>NZ_CP168523.1:4590000-6340275 GCF_059492165.1 Pseudomonas sp. Pseusp15 | reverse complement strand
TCTAATTACGCCTTTCTTGCAGAAGGTGCCTTTTTAACGATTAAACGTGGAATTCGGCGGGTTACAGGCGGCAATCTCAATACTAATAACAACGCACCTATAGAAGCGTAGATCGCCCACTCCCTCAGATCGGCGCGAACGATCCACAACATATGCAGTAACCCAAGCCCGAGAATCACATAGACCAACCGATGCAGTCTTTTCCAGCGAACGCCCAAATGCCGCTGACTGTAACGATTGGAGGTAACCGCCAGCGCCAACAAACCGAGAAACCCCAGCACCCCGACGATAATGTACGGCCGCTTGCGCAACTCGATACCCAGTTGTGACCAATCAAAGCCGAGGATGAACGCCGTATAACCGCTCAAATGCAAAACCACATAGGCGAAACACCACAACCCCAACTGCCGTCGGACAGCTATCCACCCCGACCAACCGGTGAGCTTCTGCAATGGCGTCATGCTTAACGTAATGAGCAGCAGGACAAGCGCCCCCAACCCTAGACGATCAACCAGCACCTTTCCTGGATCAGGTCCCAGCACATCCGCCCAGGCTTGATACAACCAAAGCAGCGGCCAAACAGCTGCGGCGATAAAGACACCAATACGCCAGAACAGATATCGCATCAGTAATTCTTCCGCAGATCGAGCCCTGCATATAAAGAAGCGACTTCATCCGAGTAGCCGTTGAACATTTGCGTGTCCCGCACATTGGGCTTGAACAGACCGCTCGGCAAACGCCTTTCCCGTGCCTGCGTCCAACGCGGGTGGTCGACTGTCGGGTTCACGTTCGCATAAAAGCCATACTCATTCGAGGCAATGCTCTGCCAGGTGGTTTTCGGCTGCTCACTGACCAGGCTGATTCGCACGATGGACTTGATGCTCTTGAAGCCGTATTTCCACGGCACCACCAGACGTAGCGGCGCACCGTTCTGATTGGGCAACTCACGTCCATACATGCCTACAGCGAGAATCGCCAACGGATTCATCGCCTCATCCAGACGCAGCCCTTCTACATATGGCCAGTCGATCAAGGCGAAGCCAGAACGTTGTCCAGGCATACTCTTGGGATCTTGCAGGGTTTCAAAGCGAATAAATTTGGCCTTGGACGTCGGTTCTACTTCCTTCAGCAAAGCCGAAATTGGAAAACCTATCCACGGAATGACCATCGACCAGGCCTCCACACAGCGAAGACGATAAATACGCTCTTCCAGCTGATAAGGCTTCATGAAGTCTTCCAGCGCATACCGCCCCGGCTTACCCACCTCCCCGTCTACCACCACGCTCCACGGTTCGGTTTTTAGCGCACCGGCGTTGGCCGCAGGATCGCCTTTGTCGGTACCGAACTCATAGAAGTTGTTGTAGTGGGTCGCATCCTTGAAAGGCGTGATTGCTTCATCCTTGACGTTGACCGCCCCCCATTTAGTGGAAGGCAGTTTTTCGGCAAACCAGGACGGCGCCTTGCCAGGCTCGACATCGGCATAACGCGCAGCATCGTCGGCACTCGCCCAGCGCGGCAGCGTACTCACAGCCAAACCGGCAACGGCCGCGCCTAATACATTGCGACGAGAAAGGTAGAGAGATTCAGGCGTGACGTCTGACTCATGACAGTCAGACGCTTTGGGGACTTTGATCAGCATGGCAACTCCGCAGCATTGGAGGACAGATGCACCCATAGACTGCGGAGTATGAGGGAAATTACATCACTCGGTTTTTTTGTGCCGACGAAGACGCAGCAGGTACTGCACCGGCCCGGAAGCCGCATAGGCAAGGAAAACCAGCAGCAGGATGCGCGGCGGATCACTGAATACAACGGCAAATACCAGCACCACTGCCAGGATCGCGACAAAGGGAACGCGCCCCTTCAAGTCCAGCTCCTTGAAGCTGTTGTACTTGATGTTACTGACCATCAGCATGCCTGCGGCGGCAACCATCAGCGCAACCAGGAACGACATTTTGGAGCCCTGAATGCCGTAATCGCTGAACGCCCAGACAATGCCCGCGACCACACCGGCCGCGGCCGGGCTGGCCAGACCGATGAAGTAGCGCTTGTCGGCGGTGCCGACCTGCGTGTTGAAGCGTGCCAGGCGCAACGCCGCACCCGCCACATAGATGAAGGCGACCATCCAGCCGACTTTGCCCATATCGCCCAAGGCCCAGCCGAATGCCAGCAAAGCCGGCGCGACGCCAAAGGCAACCATGTCCGACAGCGAGTCGTACTCCGCACCGAAGGCGCTTTGGGTGTTAGTCATGCGAGCGACGCGACCGTCGAGGCCGTCGAGCACCATGGCGACGAAAATCGCGATCGCGGCAAACGCAAAATACTTGCTCGCGCCGATTGCATCACCGGCACTCAAGGCGCTCTGGGCGCTCATCGAGTTGATGATGGAATAGAACCCTGCGAAGAGGTTCGCAGTGGTGAACAGATTCGGCAGAAGATAGATACCACGATGCCGGACTTTACGGCCTTCAGCGTCATGCCCTTCTTCGATGTGCTCATCGATGGGCAGAAGGCTTTCGGCGTCAGAAGCCTGCTTTGGCTCTTCGGGACGTTCGCTCATGGACATTACCTTGCAACGGGGTGGAAAGTTTCGACAGGTGTCTGGGACGACGGTTCGACCGCAAACGATGCAGCTTTATACCAGAACCGGCGGATCCAAACGAAAAAACGCGGCCTAGGCCGCGTTTTCCGTACAAGCTCGTGACTTAGTTCTTGGCTTTGTCGACGATCTTGTTGGCACCGATCCACGGCATCATGGAGCGCAGTTGCTCACCGATGATTTCGATACCGTGAGCGGCGTTGTTACGACGCTTGGCGGTCATCGAAGGATAGCCGGTGGCGCCTTCGCTGATGAACATCTTGGCGTATTCGCCGTCCTGAATACGTTTCAGGGCGTTGCGCATGGCCTGACGGGATTCGGCGTTGATTACTTCCGGACCTGTCACGTACTCGCCGTACTCAGCGTTGTTGGAGATCGAGTAGTTCATGTTGGCGATACCGCCTTCGTACATGAGGTCAACGATCAGCTTCAGTTCGTGCAGGCATTCGAAGTAGGCCATTTCCGGCGCGTAGCCAGCTTCAACCAGGGTTTCGAAACCGGCTTTTACCAGCTCAACGGTACCCCCGCACAGAACGGCTTGTTCGCCGAACAGGTCGGTTTCGGTCTCGTCCTTGAAGGTGGTTTCGATGATGCCGGTACGACCGCCACCAACGCCGGCAGCGTAGGACAGTGCAACGTTTTTGGCGTTGCCCGAAGCATCCTGGTAGATAGCGATCAGGTCAGGGATACCGCCGCCTTTGACGAACTCGGAACGCACGGTGTGGCCCGGAGCTTTCGGCGCGATCATGATCACGTCGAGGTCAGCGCGCGGAACAACCTGGTTGTAGTGGATCGCGAAACCGTGGGAGAAGGCCAGGGTGGCGCCTTTCTTGATGTTCGGCTCGATTTCGTTCTTGTACAGCGAGGACTGGAACTCGTCCGGGGTCAGGATCATGACCAGGTCGGCAGCTGCTACGGCGGAAGCAACGTCAGTCACTTTCAGGCCGTGGGCTTCAGCTTTGGCAACGGTGGCCGAACCTTTACGCAGGCCAACGGTAACGTCAACGCCGGAGTCTTTCAGGTTGCACGCTTGAGCGTGGCCTTGGGAGCCGTAACCAATGATGGCAACTTTCTTGCCCTGGATGATCGACAGGTCGCAGTCTTTATCGTAGAAAACTTTCATGAATTTCCCCTTTATATCTGGCCCTCAGGCCATTCGCTAATTTGGTTTAGATGCTCAGTACTTTGTCGCCGCGGGCAATCCCGGTGACGCCACTGCGTACGGTTTCCAGAATCGAGGCAGTGCCGATCGATTGAATGAAGCTGTCGAGCTTGTCGCTGGTACCGGTCAATTGAACGGTATACACGCTGGCGCTGACATCAACGATCTGCCCACGATAAATATCGGTGGTGCGCTTGATCTCGGCGCGCTGGGCGCCGGTGGCCTTGACCTTGACCAGCATCAGTTCGCGCTCGATGTGAGCACTCTCCGACAAGTCGACCAGTTTGACCACTTCAATCAGCTTGTTCAGGTTCTTGGTGATCTGCTCGATGATTTCATCATGGCCGACAGTGGTCAGCGTCAGACGCGACAAAGTCGGGTCTTCGGTTGGCGCCACGGTCAGGCTTTCGATGTTGTAGTTGCGCTGCGAAAACAGGCCGACTACACGAGACAGAGCGCCCGGTTCGTTTTCCAGAAGCAGGGAAATAATGTGCCGCATGATTAAGTACGCTCCGTCTTGCTCAACCACATATCACGCATGGAGCCGTCTTTGATCTGCATCGGGTAGACGTGCTCGCTGGTGTCAACCGAGATATCGATAACCACCAGGCGATCTTTCATGGCGAACGCCTCCTCCATCTTCGACTTCAAATCTTTCGAGTCGGTGATGCGCACGCCAACGTGACCATAGGCCTCTGCCAGTTTGACGAAGTCAGGCAGCGATTCCATGTAGGAGTGCGAGTGACGGCTGCCATAACTCATGTCCTGCCACTGGCGAACCATACCCAGCACGCCATTGTTCAGGATGACGATTTTTACCGGCAAACCGTATTGCAGGCAGGTCGACAGTTCCTGAATGTTCATCTGGATGCTGCCCTCGCCTGTTACGCAGGCGACATCGTCATCCGGGAAGCTCAGCTTGATGCCCATGGCCGCCGGAAAACCGAAGCCCATGGTGCCCAGGCCACCGGAGTTGATCCAACGGTTCGGCTTGTTGAACTTGTAGTACTGCGCCGCGAACATCTGATGCTGACCCACGTCGGAGGTCACAAAGGCGTCGCCCTTGGTCACTTCGCACAGGGTTTCGATCACGGTCTGCGGCTTGATCACGCTGCCGTCGCCCTTGTCGTAAGGGAACAGACCGCGGTCACCGCGCCACTCATCAACTTGCTTCCACCAGCTGGCAACGGACTCCTTGTTCGGGGTCTCGCCGATTTCCTTGAGGATCGCGACCATTTCGGTCAGGACACTCTCGACCGGGCCAACGATAGGCACGTCTGCCTTGATGGTCTTGGAAATCGAAGCCGGGTCGATGTCGATGTGAATGATCTTGGCATTCGGGCAGAACTTGGCCGGGCCGTTGATCACGCGGTCATCGAAACGCGCGCCGACTGCAAGGATCACATCGGCATGGTGCATCGCCAGGTTGGCGGTGTAGCTGCCGTGCATGCCGAGCATGCCGATGAACTGACGGTCGGTGCCAGGGTAGGCACCCAGGCCCATCAGGGTATTGGTCACTGGCAGGTTGAGCATCTTCGCCAGCTCGGTCAGCGGCGCAGAGCCACCACCGAGGATCACGCCGCCGCCCGAATACAACACAGGGCGCTTGGCCGCCAGAAGCATTTCGGCTGCCTTGCGGATTTGCCCGGAGTGACCGCGAACGGCCGGGCTGTAGGAACGCAGCTTGGCTTTTTTCGGGAAGATGTATTCGAACTTTTCGGCCGGGTTGGTCATGTCTTTCGGGATATCGACAACGACCGGACCAGGACGACCGGATTGCGCCAGGTAGAACGCCTTCTTCATGACTTCCGGGATTTCCGAGGCGTGCTTGATCATGAAGCTGTGCTTCACGATCGGCCGGGAGATACCGATCATGTCGGTTTCCTGGAACGCATCGGTGCCTACCATGGTGCTAGGCACCTGGCCGGAAATGACCACCATCGGAATGGAGTCCATGTAGGCCGTTGCAATACCGGTGATGGCGTTGGTTGCGCCCGGGCCGGACGTCACCAGTACCACGCCGGCTTTACCGGTGGCACGGGCATAGCCGTCAGCCATATGAGTCGCAGCCTGCTCGTGACGAACCAGGATGTGGGTCACTTCCGGTTCTTTGAACAGGGCATCATAGACATGAAGAAGAGCACCACCCGGGTACCCGTAGATATATTTGACGCCTTCGTCACGCAAAAAGCGGACGAGCATCTCACCGCCAGATAAAAGCTCCACGTTGTTCACCTCTAAAACGCCAGAATACCGCCCACATACAAGAGGACGGGTCTTAATAGGTTTACTTCTCGGCAGAGCATGAGCGACGGTGGTCGCCGACTACGTCAGCACTGACTGAGCAAGTATTGGGATCGTCCCAAGTGTTGCGGGCCTTTCCCACCCAGCGCGAGGTAACGCGTTGCGGGTGTAACAGGTCGGCGCGGATGTGCGCCTCATGATCTGCCGAGTGGGTCTGCTTCTGGCAGTCCCTCTACAGCGGACTTTGGATTCTTCTGTTTCGCCCAGCGCAAGTCAAGCCGTCAATGTGCTTTATTGAACTAAGCGCATGAGAACGCAAGAAAAAACCTTTAAACCGCAACTGTGTTAGCTTCAATTGCGCACCCCTGACAAGGAAATGGCATGAGAACACTCATCTTCACCGCCAGCTTGCTGATCAGCCTGAGCCCTTTGTGCATGGCGGGTCAGATCTATAAATGGGTCGATGCCCAGGGCGTCACCCATTTCGATGCGCAGCCGCCCCAAGGCCGGGAGGCCACCGTCATGGTCACGCCCTCCCCGCCCGTCGGCAAGCCGGGCGCGCTACCGCGCAGCAACGTCATCGGCGATCAAAAGGCCATCGATCACAAAGTGAAAAAGCAGGTCGCCGAGCAGCAGGCCCAGCTAAGAGTGTTCTGTGAACAAGCTCGGACGAACCTGGCTCAACTGCAGAACAATCCGCGATTGCGGGAGGAAGTCGACGGCGAGACGCGCCGCCTGACCGACCAACAACGTCAGGAGCGCCTCACCGAAGCACAGAAACAGATTGCGAAAAACTGCCAGTAAGCACTGGCAGTTTCCGATTCAGCGGGAGACGGTGATCAACGCGTCGAACTCTTTGAGCAAGACCTGAAGCTGCCGATCCTTGCCCTGGACATTGCGGGAGGCGAAGACCATTTCGGCCATCTCCTGAATCCCTGATGCGTTGGGCAATGGCAGATCCTGCTCCAGGATCGACTTCATCCTTGGCAAGAAGACCCATTGCAGCCATTGCTCGAAATCCAGCGTATCCACCGAAAACGGTTCAACGCTGGAGAGCGCCTCAGCAGACGGCGGTACTTCATCCCACCAGCCCTGAACGCGCAGCTCGCGCTCGATCAACAGCAACTGTTCGGCAATCTTCGGAAAGCGCATATCCATCACAGCGAAACCTTGGCCTTCTGACGAGCCAACGCAGCACCGGCCGGGTCACCCTGCTTCTCTCGGGCCTGGGCGATCAATTCCCACAGGCTGGCCTGAAGATCCGGACGCCCATTGGCGAACGTCAGGCCACGGCGGGCAAACTGCTCGGCCTGAGCCGCATCACCTTGAGCCATACGCACCTGGGCCAGGCGATAAAGTACTTGCGGCTCGCGCGGTGCAACGCGCTGGGCACGTTCGAGGCTGGAAGATGCACCATTAAGGTCGCCACTGGCCTGTTGCTGCTGGGCGGTGGTCAACAATGCCAGGACCGGACCGTCCAGTTGTTCATCGGCGGACAGTCCGCCGGAGTTCGCCGAAGGAATCCCGCTGGGCGTCGACGGCATGCTGTAGCTACCCTGATTGATCGGCGCCGACTGAACCGGCGAGGTATCAATCGGCCCCGGAGTAATCGGGCCTGGGGTAATCGGCGAAGTGCTGATCGGTGCCGAGGAGACGGCGCCACCACCCGGGACCATCACCACGACCCCGGTGTCACCTTGCGGGATCGCCTGAGTCTGAGCTTGTACAGGACGTTTCACCGTCGATTGACGGAAACCGCCATTCGCCGAAATCCGCTCACTGTTGGAGACGGCAGTGCCGGCATCCTCAACCGGGATCGAACCACGCTGCACAGTGGAGCAGCCGCTGAGCAAAGCCACGGCAGTCACCGCTGGAATCAACCACTTGTTCACTTCAAATCCTCTTTGCTTAATTCATCCAGCCCTTGACCCAATCCATCACCGATTCTGCAGGGCTTTCACCACCGCAAGCAGCACCGGGAGGCGGTTCACTGCCGCGAATATACGGCATCTGCACCGCACCTGGGCAGTTGGCTTCGGAACCTTGACCGGTGCGCGAATCGACCCAGGCCTGAACAATGTTGTCCGGTTGCGGCATATCCAGCGGCAGCGGATCGGCCTTGCGCATGAAACTGGTCCAGACCTGCAACGCGCCGGTGGCACCGGTGAACGGTGTCTTGCCATTATCATCGCGCCCCAGCCAGACCACGGCCAGCAGATCCTGACTGAAACCGGCGAACCAGCTGTCCCGCGAATCGTTACTGGTACCGGTCTTACCGGCCAGGGTCAGGGTTTTCGGCAACACGTTATAAACCGAACTACCGGTACCTTCGCGCATGACGCGCTGCATGGCGTTCTGGATCAGGTAAATGGACGCCGGATCAAATTGCTGCTGAATCTGGAACGGATAACGCTTGAGCGGCTCGCCCTCGGCAGTCAGTACGCTGCGAATCCCGCGCATCGGCGTATTGAACCCGCCATTGGCCAGCGTCTGGTACATCGTCGCCACTTCGATCGGGGTCATACCGCCGGCACCGAGCAACATCGACGGGAACGCCGGGAATTCGCGACTTACGCCCAGGCGTGCCAGGGTCTTCAAGACATTCGGCACGCCCACCGCCAACCCGAGACGCGCGGTCGACAGGTTGTAGGAATGCGCCAACCCTTGGTACAGGAACACCGTGCCGTGGGAACGGCGATCATAGTTCTGTGGTTTCCAGATCTGACCGTCCGCGCCTTTGACCGAGAAGTAGTCGTCCGATAGCCAACTGGTGAGCGTGTACTGGCTCGGCTTTTCAAGAGCGGTCAGATAAACCGCCGGCTTGATCAAAGAGCCGATCGGTCGCACCGCGTCCAACGCACGGTTAAAACCGGCAAAACTCGCCTGACGGCTGCCGATCATGGCCTGGACCTCACCGGTTTCCGGGTTAGTCACGACCATCGCCGCTTCCACGTCATCGGAACCCTTGCGCCCGGCCAGGCGCTTGAACGTGTCGTTGACCGAGGCTTCGGCTTTCATCTGCAGGATCGGGTCGAAACTGGTGAAGATTCGCAGCCCTTCTTCGGTCAAGTCTTCGTCGCGGTAGTCTTCGCGCAACTGACGTTTAACCAGATCAAGGAAGCCCGGGAACGAGCTGTCGGCCAACTTGCCGCGAGTGGTCACACCCAGTGGCATTTTCTTCGCCGCCTCAACCTGTTCGGCGCTGGCAACGCCTTGCTCCTTCAGAACATCGAGCACCAGATTGCGCCGCTCCAGAGCCCGCTCAGGGTTGCGGCGCGGGTTGTAATAGGACGGCCCCTTGACCATGCCCACCAACAAAGCGACTTGATGCAGTTTCAGCTCGGACAATGGCTGCCCGAAGAAAAACTGGCTGGCCAGGCCGAAGCCGTGCACCGCGCGCTGACCATCCTGGCCGACGAATACTTCATTGAGGTAAGCCTCAAGAATTTCGCTCTTGTCGTAATGCAGCTCAAGCAACATCGCCATCATGGCTTCGGTGAGCTTACGGGTCAGGCTGCGTTCACTGGTGAGGTAGAAGTTCTTGACCAACTGTTGCGTCAGCGTACTACCGCCCTGGGTCATCTTGCCGCCCGAGGTGTTGACATAGATAGCTCGGGCAATCGACTTCGGCGACACGCCCCAGTGGCTGTAGAAATCCCGGTCTTCTACAGCAACCAGGGTTTCGAGCAGATACGGCGGAACCTGATCGATCTTGATCAGGATGCGGTCTTCAAGGTTTTTCGGGTAAATCCCGCCGATCAGCAGCGGCTCCAGTCGCACCACGGAAAGCTTCGAACCGTTGGTCGCCGAGAGCTCGGCCACGTAATCGCCGGAGAACCGCACGCGCACGGGCTGCGCCTGCTCCATGCCTTCATAGAACTGGAAGCCTCGGGTGTTCAAGTCGACGGTATTGCCATTGACAGCCGCCGCGCCGGGGCCGTTGCTGACAGCTTCGCGTCGGTAGCCCAAGGCATCGAGTTCGGTGAGGAAGTCGTCCTTGCTGAGCTTTTGTCCGACGAACAGCTCGAGCGGGCGCGCGTACACCTTGGCCGGGATGGTCCAGCGCTTGCCGGAGAACTTCTCCTGGACCACGGCATCGAGGTAAACCGCGAACCCGGCGAGCACCACAAGGCCGACCAGGCTGAGTTTAAGGGTCCAGCCCAGCCAGGGGCGCATGCCCTTGGAAGGTGGTTTTTTAGGGGTGCGGGGGGATCGAGTTCGAGTCATGGCGGCGGATTATACGCACTTTATTCATCCTCAACAGGAGCCCTCTGAGGTTTGCGTCGGACGGACTTGCAGCCATAATGACGACCTTGAATTTTCCCCCAGACTCTGAAGGATCGCCTGTGAGCCAGTCCCTGATCGCTGCCCTGCAAAACCCGGCCCTCTACCCGCATCCCGTAGAAGGGTTCCAGGTCATCGAGACCCATATTTCCTGGGTGATACTCACCGGTCCCTATGCTTATAAAGTGAAGAAGCCGGTGAATTTCGGCTTCCTCGATTTCACCAGTCTCGAAGCTCGCAAGCATTTTTGCGGCGAAGAGCTGCGCCTGAACCAGCGCCTGACCCATGACTTGTATCTTGAAGTGCTACCGATCACCGGCAGCGCCGAGGCGCCACAACTGGGCGGCGATGGTCCGGTTGTCGATTACGCCCTGAAAATGCGTCAGTTCCCACAAAGCCAACTGCTCAGCACCCTGCAAGCCAACGGCGAATTGACCACCACGCACATCGACGCGATGGCCGCGCAGATCGCTCAATTCCACCTCAGTGCGCCGAAAGTGCCTGCCGAACACGAAGCCGGCACGCCGGACAGCGTCATGGCGCCGGTACGGCAGAACTTCGAACAGATCCTTCCGTTCCTCAGCGACAAGGCCGATCTGTTGCAACTCGAGGCACTGCAAGCCTGGGCCGAAAGCAGCTTCGAGCGCCTCAAGCCACTGTTCGCCCAGCGCAAGGCCGACGGCTTCATTCGTGAATGCCATGGTGACATTCACCTGGGCAACGCTACCGTGATCGACGGCAAAGTGGTGATCTTCGACTGCATCGAGTTCAACGAACCGTTCCGCTTCACCGACGTTTACGCCGACACCGGCTTCCTGGCAATGGACCTGGAAGACCGCGGCCTGAAGAGCCTGGCGCGCCGTTTCATCAGCCAATACCTGGAACTGACCGGCGACTACCAGGGTCTTGAGCTGCTGAACTTCTATAAAGCCTACCGCGCCCTGGTTCGCGCCAAGGTCAGCCTGTTCAGCATGCCGGCCGAGGCCGACCCGGTGCAGCGCGCTACCACTCTGCGTCAGTACCGCAACTACGCCAACCTGGCGGAAAGCTACAGCACCATTCCTTCGCGTTTCCTGGCGATCACCCACGGTGTTTCCGCCGTCGGCAAAAGCCATGTGGCCATGCGCCTGGTGGAAGCATTGGGTGCCATTCGCCTGCGTTCGGATGTCGAGCGCAAGCGCATGTTCGGCGAACAGACCGTACCGAACGACCCGCAGGCCGGCATCTATAGCGCCGACGCCAGCGTCGCCACCTATGCCCGCCTGCATGAGGTTGCCAATGTAATTCTGCGTGCCGGCTTCCCGGTGGTGATCGATGCCACTTATCTCAAGCGCGACCAACGCGACAGCGCGGCAAAAATCGCCGAGGCCACCGGCGCGCCGTTCCTGATCCTCGATTGCGACGCTCCACAAGCGGTGATCGAGAGCTGGTTGAAGCAACGCCAGGCGGACAACAACGATCCGTCCGACGCCAACCTGGCTGTTATCGCCGCCCAGCAAGCCAGCCGCGAGGCACTGACGCCAGCAGAAATCCTCTGCAGCAAGCGCGTCCAGACCAATGAAAGTGGCACCCTCGATACGGTCGTTGCGCAGATTCGCCAGCGCCTGCCTGGTCTGTAAGAAACTATTTCAACCGTGAAGCCCTCACCGGCTTCACGGCTGTCAAATAGTGGCACTATACTGGCGTCATAAAACCATCAGGTGATGTGACATGAGCCAGCCAAAACTTCTCGACACCCCGCTTTATGCCTTGCTGCACAAAGACGACATCACAAGCTTCAACAATGAACGCCCGAAAGATGGACCTATCGACATGGTCGGTGGTGACTTCCGCGGGCTCGATCTGCGTGAACTGAACGCCGACGGCATCGACTTCACCGATGCCTACTTTCGCTCTGCCGACTTGCGCGGCGTCGACTTTCGCAACTCATCCCTGGAAGGCGCGAGCCTGGCCCACGCGCAGATCTCCGGCGCCTACTTCCCGCCGGAGCTGAGTGCCGATGAGATCCTGATGTCGATGAATTTCGGTACACGCCTGCGTTATCGCACCCGCTAAAAGCGACGTCTCACCCAGTCCAGCGCCCCCGCCTTGCGCTGGACGTTGTACTTTTTTTGCTCGAAAACTCAATTTCCCACACGCCCTCGGACTACATGCTCCGCCTTTTCACGCCGCTTCTTGAGTTTTCCTCTTAGAAGCTTTTGCGTCGAAACCGACCAAACAATCACGCTTTTCCTACTGATGGCTACACTGCTGAGAGGCTCGCCCACGCACCATTCGGCTGTCGCAAGGAGGCTTGATGAATGATGAACTGCAACACCTGAAGAATCTTGGCAAGACGTCGGCGCAATGGCTGCATGCCGTGGGCATCCACAGTGCCTCGGACTTGCGTCGGCTGGGAGCTGTGGACGCTTATCGGGCCGTGCGCACACGCGGTTTTCGGGCGTCCAAGGTGTTGTTGTATGCGATTGAAGGCGCGTTGATGGATGTCCACTGGAACGACATTCCCGCCGAGCGCAAGGAAGCCTTGAACAAACAGCTGGATGCTATTTCGTCTCGCCACAAGAATTGAACGGATAATTTCACTCGAACGCACAGCCTGAAACCCAATGATTACGAGGCTTTCCAGCGAAGGAATGACGTGTTTCACGAATACGAGAAATCAGCGGTTGACTTGGTAATGAGAATCGCTATGATTATCACAACTGGTCGCGAGACTGGTCGATATTCTGAAAAGCCCTTGGTTCGGACTCTCAGATTATCTCCTCATCAGGCTAATCACGGTTATTTGACCCGGCTCTTGCCGGGTCTTTTTTTGCCTGTGGAAAACTCGCGTGATCTTATTGGCCTGACGGCTTGCCGAACTGCTTGCGCATTTGCGCGCAGTAATCCTGCGGTGGCGTGGTGGGCGTATACCAGACGTAATCGGCCATGGCCGACGTGACCTCAGCGCCCTGCTCCGCCAGCATCAATACCGTTGGTGCCTTGGGCTCCCCCAGGTCCAGCACATGGATCGGCACCCCGACATCCTTGCGGGCGTGGAACGCGCCGGTAAACAACAGTGAAGGCATCGGTGCCGCCCGTAATCGCTCGGCTATCCGCCGGTCACGCTGCTGCTGCACGGCCAGCATCGCGGGCATCTGTGATTCAGGCAGCAAGCCGCAGTGGGAATCGCTGATCTGTGCCAGCAACTCGTTCCTGACCGTCGGAGCGTTGGAACGCGCACCGCTCAATGTTGGCGGTTTGGCATAGACAGTACGGACTTCAGGCGTGTCCAGATTGGCCGCCAGTAACGGGTACGGCTGAGTCAGGGCAAAACGAACGATCGGCCCGTAAAGATTCCAGTCCCATCCCGGCTGCCAGGCCAATGCCCCGGACAAATCGGTCGGCAGCGGTGAGGTATGCCGAACGTCATCGACGCGCTGTTGCTGAGCCGGCGTCAACATTTCCAGCAGCAGACTGCCTTGAGGCCGTCGCTCACCCAGTGCCTGCAATAACCACAATTGCAGTTGATGGTGATCACGATTGTCATGCTGCTCGCCGACGATCAACCGCGAAGGTTCCGCCAACCGTGCAAGCAGTTCTTGCGCGGTCAGGGTCTGACCGCTGCGCAAATCCCGGATTTCGCCGCTGACCGGCGGCACCGCTACATGCTGGCAAGCACTCAGTAACAGCGCGGCCAGAAAAACCATCACGCGTGTTTTCATCCCTAAAACACCTCAGCGGGCGATGATCAGCGGATGCCCACGCTCCGGGTGCGGTTGCACCAATACTTCCAGCCCGAACACTGCCTTGAGCGGTTCCGGGCGCAATACCTGTTCCGGCGTGTCCAGCATCACAGGACACCCACCTTCAAGCAGTAACAGGCGATCACAATAACGCGCCGCCAGATTCAAATCATGCAGGATCACCAGCACCGCCGCACCGCGATCGGCGAATTCACGCACCGCTTGCAGAGTGGTGTGCTGATGCAGCGGGTCGAGCATCGACGTCGGCTCATCGAGCAACAACGTCTGCCCCGCCTCGCCCGGCCAAAGCTGCGTCAACACCCGCGCCAAATGCACCCGCTGACGTTCGCCACCAGACAACGCCAGGTAACTGTGACCACTCAAGTACCCCGCATCGGCCGCCTGCAGCGCGGCGGCGACAATCTCGTCATCCCGGACCCGACCGCTTTGATAAGGCAGGCGGCCCATGCCGACCACTTCTTCGACGCGAAAGGCAAAGTCCAGGGTCGACACTTGCGGCAACACTGCCAAACGCTGGGCTCGCTGCGCTCCGCTCCAATGACTCAACTCACGCTCATCGAGCCAGACGCTGCCATGGTCCGCCGGCAATTCTCCGCACAGGGCGCCGAGCAACGTGCTTTTGCCGGCGCCATTAGGCCCCAACACGCCGAGCACTTCGCCCGGTTTAAGCTCAAGGGTGATGTCCGTCAGGACAACTTTTCGACCGCGACGGATTTGCAGGTTCTGCGCTCGCAACATCAGGCACGCCCTCTGAGCAATAAATACAGAAAGAACGGCGCGCCGATGAGGGCCGTGACAATCCCGATCGGCAACTCAGCCGGCGCCAGCGCCAGCCGCGCCACCAGATCAGCAAACAACAGGAGACTGGCCCCCGCCAACACCGACGCCGGCAACAACACCCGATGATCGGGGCCGACCAGCAGCCGCACCAGATGCGGCACCACCAGGCCGACAAACCCGATCATCCCCGCCGCAGCTACCGCCGCGCCGACACCCAACGCCGTGCAGAACACCAATTCGCGCTTGAGTCCTTCGACGTCGATACCCAGGTGGCCGGCCTCCGACTCCCCCAGCAATAATGCGTTCAAGGCCTTGGCCCGACGCGGCAACCACAGTGCCACACCGGTACTCACCAGCAATAATGGCCAGAGTCGCGCATAACTGGCGCCGTTAAGGCTGCCCAGGTTCCAGAACGTCAGGGTGCGCAGGGTCGCGTCATCCGCCAGATAAGTGAAGAGCCCGACCGCCGAACCAGCCAGGGCAGTCAATGCAATCCCGGCCAGCAGCATGGTCGCGACGTTGGTCTGGCCATTGCGTCGCCCCAGTCGATAGACCAGCGCCGTCACCCCCAACCCGCCGAGAAACGCGCACACCGACAACAGATATGGCCCGAAGGATTCAGGCAGTCCACCGAATACCGAGCCGCCGACAATCGCGATAGCCGCGCCCAATGCCGCGCCGCTCGACACCCCTATCAGGCCCGGATCGGCCAGAGGATTGCGAAACAACCCCTGCATTGCCACACCAGACAGCGCCAGAACCCCGCCCACCGCCAAACCGAGCAAGGTTCGCGGCAGGCGGATTTGCCCGAGGATCAGTTCGGCCTGCTCCAACCCGTCGGCGGCAATCGGCAGGCCGACCAAGCGCAGCGCCGCACGCAAGGTGTCGAACAACGGCAAACTCACCGGCCCCAACGCCAGCGACAACCAGATCGCCAGCAAACACAACAGGCTTAAGCCAATGAACAACGCACGAGGTTTAATCAGAAGGGTCATTGGCCAGTCGTACCGGGATCGAACAGGTGCATAAACAGCCTCCTTCAAAGGTTTCCCGGGCATAGTTATGACAGGCCAAGTATTCTCGGCATCCGGTAATCGCCCTGCGGGCGAGCCGTCATTTGATAATTGCTTGCATTTGAACGTCAAGCTCGGACATACCGGGTCACGAGCCGCAGGACTTGAGGATAGACATGAAGCTTCTTTGCACAGGCGCCGAATTGGCTGACGCCAGCAGTCGCGGTTTCGACGTCAACGGCCAGAAGCTCCTGGCCGTACGCCGGGGCGGTCGGGTGTATGTGTATGAAAATCGCTGCCCGCACCGGGGCGTCGGGCTGGAATGGCAGCCCGACCAGTTTCTCGACCCCAGCAACAGCTTGATCCAGTGCGCGACCCACGGCGCACTGTTTCTGATCGAGGACGGTGAATGCGTCGCCGGCCCCTGCACCGGACAATCCCTGACCAGCATCCCCTGCCACGAAGATGAGCAAGGAATCTGGGTCACGCTCTAACCGTTCAACAGCACATCCAGTCGCCGATCGACCACCATCTCTTCGTGAGTCAAGCGCACGCCATACGCCAGCACTTCGACTCCACACGCCACCGCCTCACGCAACGCAGCTGCGTAGGCCGAATCGATTTCTTCGGCAGGACGCACCGCGTCGATCCCTGTCAGGTTCACGCAATACAACTGCACTGCCCGAATCCCGTCCCTGGCCAAATGCGCCAGTTCGCGCAAATGCTTGGCCCCACGCTGGGTCACCGCGTCAGGAAATGCCGCCACCGCCGAGCCATCAAAGCCCAGGGTGACGCTTTTGACTTCCACATAAGCCGGCCCGCCCGGGTAATCGAGACGAAAATCGATGCGGCTATTTTCCTGACCATAGGCCACTTCGCGCTTCAGTTCGGTAAAGCCGTTCAACTCGGTGATGACGCCGGCCTGCAACGCCTCCTCGATCAAGCCGTTGGCGCGCCCGGTGTTCACGCAGAACAGCCGCCCCTGTGGGGTTTCGCCAAC
The DNA here is from genome assembly GCF_059492165.1 of Pseudomonas sp. Pseusp15. NCBI lineage: Bacteria > Pseudomonadati > Pseudomonadota > Gammaproteobacteria > Pseudomonadales > Pseudomonadaceae > Pseudomonas > Pseudomonas sp. Pseusp15. The sequence goes on along the minus strand of NZ_CP168523.1, from coordinate 6,323,447 downwards.
TTCCCAAGTGCCGGGCAACTTGCGCTTGGGGTCAGTGGAGCGGCTGAACCAGACTTGCCCGCCCTCGACCTGGCAATTAAGCATCGAGCCGGTGTTCGGGCAGTGAATGGTCAGCAACTCGCCGCCAACGGTTTCGATATCGGCAAGAAAACGCTTGTAACGACGAATCAAGCGCCCCTCTTCAAGGGGAGGATGAAAACGCATCAGCCTTGCCAGCTCTTCAAACCGCGGGCGATCCGCTCGACTGCTTCTTGCAAGCGCGGAAGGCTTTGGGTGTACGCAAACCGCACATGATGCCCGGCCTGATGACGACCGAAGTCCAGGCCCGGAGTAATTGCAACATGCTCGGTTTCGAGGAAGTGCCGGCAGAACGCGAAGGCATCGCCGCCGAACTTGCTGATATCGGCGTACAAATAGAACGCGCCTTCCGGCTCTACGGCGATACCGAAACCCAATTCCCGCAGGGCTGGCAGGAGGAAGTCGCGACGTCGACCGAACTCGGCGCGGCGCTCCTCGAAAATGCTGATGGTGGCGGGCTCGAAGCAGGCCAATGCCGCGTGCTGGGCCATGCTCGGTGCGCTGATGTAGAGGTTCTGGGCGAGCTTCTCCAGTTCACCGACCGCTGCTTCAGGTGCGACCAGCCAACCAAGGCGCCAGCCGGTCATGCCGAAATACTTGGAAAAGCTATTGAGGACGAACGCGCTGTCATCGACTTCCAGCACGCTGGCCGCGTCCGTGCCGTAAGTCAGGCCGTGGTAAATCTCGTCGACCACCAAATGACCGTGGCGAGCCTTGATCGCCGCAGACAGCCCGGCCAGCTCATCACGGGTCAGGATGGTCCCGGTGGGGTTGGCCGGCGATGCGACCAGGGCACCGACGCTGTCGTGATCCCAGTGACGCGCGACCAGGTCCGGGGTCAGTTGATAACGCACGTCCGGGCCGACCGGCACCAGTTGCGCCGCACCTTCCACCAGGCGCAGGAAGTGCCGGTTGCACGGGTAACCCGGGTCGGCCAGCAGCCAGTGCTTGCCTGGGTCCACCAGCAAGGCACTGGCCAACAGCAATGCGCCTGAACCGCCAGGCGTGATCAGGATGCGTTGCGGATCGATGTTCAGCCCGTAACGCTGCTGATAAAAACCCGAAATGGCCTCACGCAGCTCAGGAATGCCGCGAGCGGCGGTGTAACGGGTCTTCCCCGCCGTCAGCGCGGCCTGGCCGGCCTGGATGATCGGTTCGGCGGTGGTGAAGTCCGGCTCGCCGATTTCCAGGTGAATCACGTCGTGGCCAGCCGCTTGCAGCTCGTTGGCCCGCGCCAGCAGGGCCATAACGTGGAACGGTTCGATAGCGCGACTGCGCGCACTGTAGGACAGAGCCATTAGCCTTCCTTACAACGGGGAAAAGAATTGATTCTACCCAAGCGCAGGAACGAGCGAGAGCCTAAAGCGGTCAGAGCCATGTAATGCTGGTCTCAATCGATTCAAGCGTATGTCTCAGGTTTGGCTAAAATCAATAATTGATCAGGTCTCCCTAGCCACCAGACGAAGCTTTGCAATCTTTTGCAAGCACCACGGGCCGCGGGCTCGACATCCGGGAGTAGCGCGGTCCGATTTGATCTGGTAAGTTCGCCCGCTTGCAGCCGCAGGGCCGGCAGGTGTCGGTGATGGAGCAATCCTGCGCAATGGATTACAAGAGTAGAGGCGGTCCATTTCATGCCCACCCAAGCAAAGCAGCAAAATCAGTCGATCAGCGGCTTCGAACCCTACAAAGAAGTGAAGGGCGAAGAGTACATGGGTAAACCCATGCGTGCTCACTTCACCAAGATCCTGAACAAGTGGAAACAGGACTTGATGCAGGAAGTCGACCGTACCGTTGATCACATGAAAGACGAAGCGGCCAACTTCCCTGACCCGGCAGACCGTGCCAGCCAGGAAGAGGAATTCAGCCTCGAATTGCGCGCCCGCGACCGTGAGCGCAAGCTGATCAAGAAAATCGACAAGACCCTGCAACTGATCGAAGACGAAGAATACGGTTGGTGCGAGTCCTGCGGCGTCGAAATCGGCGTCAAGCGACTGGAAGCCCGTCCTACCGCCGACATGTGCGTTGACTGCAAGACCCTGGCGGAAATCAAGGAAAAGCAAGTCGGCAAGTAATCTCGACTTGAACGAAAGACGGAGCGTGCGAACGCTCCGTTTTTGTTTCTGATATTTGCTGATATTTGCTGCGACTTCGAAATCGCCTTCGTCGGATCGCCGCCCGGAACAATCTTCGCTCCTACAAAGGCTGGCGCAATCTCCTGTAGGAGCTGAGCTTGCTCGTGAAGGCGGCTTCAAGCCGTGCTCAATACGATTGGACAGCCTGACATCACCCTTATGACCGCCATCGCCTCTTCCGCCTACATCGGGCGCTTCGCCCCCACGCCCAGCGGGCATCTGCACTTCGGCTCACTGGTTGCAGCGCTGGCCTCGTACCTCGACGCCCGTTCGGTCGGCGGGCGCTGGCTGGTGCGCATGGAGGATCTAGATCCGCCACGCGAGGAGCCCGGCGCTCAGGCGGCGATTCTCAAGGCGCTGGAAAGCTACGGTTTCGAGTGGGATGGCGAGATGGTCCGACAGAGTGACCGGCACGCGGCCTACGCTGAAGTCCTCAATCGCCTGTTCAGCCAGGGCCTGGCCTACGCATGCACCTGCTCGCGCAAGCAACTGGAGCCGTATCACGGCATCTATCCCGGGTTCTGCCGCAACGCTGGGCACGGCACTGAAAATGCGGCAATCCGCGTGCGTGTACCGGAGCTGGAATACCACTTCATCGACCGGGTGCAGGGCGAATTCCGTCAACACCTGGGCCGCGAGGTGGGTGACTTCGTGATTCGTCGCCGTGACGGGCTCTACGCCTATCAATTGGCGGTGGTGCTGGACGATGCCTGGCAAGGCATCACTGATATCGTGCGCGGCGCCGACCTGCTTGACTCCACGCCACGCCAGCTCTATCTGCAAGAACTGCTCGGCCTGCCGCAACCACGCTACCTGCACATCCCGTTGATTACCCAGCCGGACGGCCACAAACTCGGAAAGTCCTATCGCTCGCCGCCACTCACCGAAGATCAGGCCACGCCGCTGTTGCTGCGCGCATTGCGGGCGCTGGGGCACACTCCCGTTATCGAACTCAATGACGCCACGCCACGGGAAGTGCTGAATTGGGGCATTGCCCACTGGGATGCGTCGCTGATCCCGCGCACACTGACGTTGCCTGAAGCGCAACTGCAGTGATGCCACTTGCAGTGGCGCACCCATCCGTTACCATCGCCGCACGTTTTCGGGCACGCGCATAAAAGAGAGAGGCCGGGATGTACATCTATCGCTTGGTCCTGCTCCTGGTAGTGGGGATTTATCTGTTCTCCCCGGCCATCATGGATTGGTGGATCGACGCCACTGGCGCCTGGTATCGCCCTTATTTGCTCTGGCTGATTCTGATCGTCGTGACCTTCATCCTGCAGAGCCAAAAAGATGCCGATGAGCTTTAGCCTGACCCAGATGATCCTGATCAGCGCCGCGTACCTGGCGGTGCTGTTCGGTGTGGCCTGGATCAGTGAACGGGGCATGATCCCCCGGGCGATCATTCGCCACCCGCTGACCTACACCCTGTCGCTGGGCGTTTATGCCAGTGCCTGGGCGTTTTACGGCACGGTGGGCCTGGCTTATCAGTACGGCTACGGTTTTCTGTCCAGCTACCTCGGGGTTTCCGGGGCGTTTCTGCTGGCGCCGGTGCTTTTGTACCCGATCCTGAAAATCACCCGCACTTACCAACTCTCATCGCTGGCCGACCTGTTCGCGTTCCGTTTCCGCAGCACCTGGGCCGGTGCGCTGACGACGATTTTCATGCTGGTCGGCGTGCTGCCGTTGCTGGCGTTGCAGATTCAGGCGGTGGCCGACTCCATCGGCATCCTCACCCGCGAGCCGGTGCAACATCGCGTGGCCCTGAGTTTCTGCGCGCTGATTACGCTGTTCACGATTTTCTTCGGCTCGCGCCACATCGCCACCCGTGAGAAACATGAAGGCCTGGTGTTCGCAATCGCCTTCGAGTCGGTGATCAAGCTGATCGCGATTGGTGGCGTCGGCCTGTATGCGCTGTATGGCGTGTTCGACGGCCCGCAACAGCTGGAACTGTGGCTGCTGCAAAACCAGACCGCCCTCGCCGCCCTGCACACGCCACTGCAGGAAGGCCCATGGCGCACGCTGCTGCTGGTGTTCTTCGCCTCGGCGATCGTCATGCCGCACATGTACCACATGACCTTTACCGAAAACCTCAACCCGCGTTCGCTGGTCAGCGCGAGCTGGGGCTTGCCGCTGTTCCTGCTGCTGATGAGCCTGGCAGTGCCGTTGATTCTCTGGGCCGGGTTGAAACTCGGTGCCACCACCAATCCGGAATATTTCACCCTGGGCATCGGCATCGCCGCCAATAGCAAAGCCCTGGCACTGTTGGCGTATGTCGGTGGATTGTCGGCAGCCAGCGGGCTGATCATCGTTACTACGCTGGCGCTGTCCGGGATGGCACTGAACCACTTGGTGCTGCCGCTCTATCAGCCGCCGGCCGAGGGCAATATCTACCGCTGGCTGAAATGGACCCGCCGGGCACTGATCGTCGCGATCATCATGGCCGGCTACGGTTTCTACCTGATGCTGGGCGCGGAACAGGACCTGGCCAACCTCGGCATCGTCGCCTTCGTCGCCACGTTGCAGTTCCTGCCGGGCGTGTTGTCGGTGCTGTACTGGCCGACCGCCAACCGTCGCGGCTTCATCGCCGGCCTCCTGGCGGGGATTCTGGTGTGGCTGGTGACCATGCTGTTGCCACTGGTCGGCAATCTGCAAGGCTTCTACATTCCGTTGCTGAACATGATTTACGTGCTGGACGACACCAGCTGGCACATGGCGGCGATTGCCTCGCTGGCCGCCAACGTGCTGATGTTCACTCTGATCTCACTGTTCACCAACGCCAGCCCCGAAGAGGCCAGCGCCGCCGAAGCCTGCGCGGTGGACAATGTTCGCCGCCCGCAACGCCGCGAACTGCATGCCGCCTCGCCTCAGGAATTCGCCACGCAACTGGCCAAACCGCTGGGCGCCAAGGCGGCGCAGAAAGAAGTCGAACAAGCGCTGCGTGACCTTTATCTGCCGTTCGACGAACGCCGGCCTTACGCCTTGCGTCGTTTGCGTGACCGTATCGAAGCCAACCTCTCCGGTTTGATGGGCCCGAGCGTGGCGCAGGACATGGTCGAAACCTTCCTGCCCTATAAGGCCGGCGGCGAAAACTACGTCACCGAAGACATCCACTTCATCGAAAGTCGCCTCGAGGATTACCACTCGCGCCTCACCGGCCTTGCCGCCGAACTCGATGCCCTGCGTCGCTACCACCGCCAAACCCTGCAGGAATTGCCGATGGGCGTGTGCTCGCTGGCCAAGGATCAGGAAATCCTCATGTGGAACAAAGCCATGGAGGAGCTGACCGGGATTGCCGCGCAGCGTGTGGTCGGTTCGCGCCTGAGCACCATTGCCGATCCATGGAAAGAGCTGCTGCAAGGTTTCATCAATCTGCCGGACGAACACTTGCACAAGCAGCACCTGGCCCTCGATGGCCAGACCCGCTGGCTGAACCTGCACAAAGCGGCGATCGACGAACCGCTGGCACCGGGTAACAGCGGCCTGGTGCTGCTGGTGGAAGACCTGACCGAAACCCAGATGCTCGAAGACAAACTGGTGCACTCCGAGCGCCTGGCCAGCATTGGCCGACTGGCGGCCGGCGTGGCCCATGAAATCGGCAACCCGATCACCGGCATTGCCTGTCTCGCGCAGAACCTGCGCGAAGAACGTGAAGAAGACGCCGAACTCACGGAAATCAGCGGGCAGATCCTCGAGCAGACCAAACGCGTGTCACGCATCGTTCAGTCGCTGATGAGCTTCGCCCACGCGGGCGCTCATCAGCACAGCGACGAGCCCGTTTGTCTGGCGGAAGTGGCCCAGGATGCCATCGGCCTGCTGGCCTTGAACCGGCGCAATTTCGAAGTACAGTTCTACAACCTGTGCGACCCCGATCACTGGGTCGAAGGCGACCCGCAGCGGCTCGCCCAGGTATTGATCAATCTGCTCTCAAACGCCCGTGACGCCTCGCCTCCGGGCAGTGCAGTGCGCGTCAAGAGCGAAGCCGGCGAACACACGGTCGATCTGATCGTCGAAGACGAAGGCAGCGGTATTCCCTCGAGCATCATGGACCGACTGTTCGAACCCTTCTTCACCACCAAGGATCCTGGCGAAGGCACCGGTCTGGGCCTTGCACTGGTCTATTCCATCGTTGAAGAGCATTATGGACAAATCACCATCGACAGCCCGGCTGATGTTCAAAGCCAACGCGGCACCCGTATCCGGGTGACCTTACCGCGTCATGTCGAAGCGACGTCCGCTGTGAACTGAGACCGTCGAGAGTATCGAATCAATGCCGCACATTTTGATCGTCGAAGACGAAACAATTATCCGCTCCGCCTTGCGCCGTCTGCTGGAACGTAACCAGTACCAGGTCAGCGAAGCCGGATCCGTGCAGGAAGCACAAGAGCGTTTCAGCATTCCCACGTTTGACCTGATCGTCAGTGACCTGCGCCTGCCGGGCGCGCCGGGTACCGAGTTGATCAAACTCGGCCTGGGCACTCCGGTGCTGATCATGACCAGTTACGCCAGCCTGCGTTCGGCCGTCGACTCCATGAAAATGGGCGCGGTGGACTACATCGCCAAGCCTTTCGATCACGACGAGATGCTCCAGGCCGTCGCGCGAATCCTGCGTGACCGGCAATCGGCGCAAGCCAGCGGTGAGCCGGTTGTCGGCAAAGCGTCCAATGGCGCCGCAGCAAAAAGTGGTGTCGACAACAGCAACGGCGAAATCGGCATCATCGGCTCTTGCCCGCCGATGCAGGACCTGTACAGCAAAATCCGTAAAGTCGCGCCGACCGATTCCAATGTCCTGATCCAGGGCGAGTCCGGTACCGGTAAAGAACTGGTAGCACGTGCCCTGCACAACCTGTCCAAACGCGCCAAGGCGCCGATGATTTCGGTGAACTGCGCAGCCATCCCGGAAAGCCTGATCGAATCCGAACTGTTCGGCCACGAGAAAGGCGCGTTTACCGGCGCCAGCGCCGGGCGTGCCGGGTTGGTGGAAGCGGCTGACGGCGGCACCTTGTTCCTCGATGAAATCGGTGAACTGCCACTGGAAGCCCAGGCCCGCCTGTTACGCGTATTGCAGGAAGGTGAAATCCGCCGGGTTGGCTCGGTCCAGTCGCAGAAGGTCGATGTACGCCTGATCGCCGCGACCCACCGGGACCTCAAGAGCCTGGCGAAGATCGGCCAGTTCCGTGAAGACTTGTATTACCGCCTCCACGTGATCGCCCTGAAACTGCCGGCCCTGCGCGAGCGCGGTGCGGACGTCAATGAAATTGCCAATGCCTTCCTGGCGCGGCAGAGCGCGCGGGTCAACCGCACCGATCTGAAATTCGCCCTGGATGCCGAGCAAGCAATTCGGCATTACTCCTGGCCGGGTAACGTTCGCGAACTGGAAAACGCGGTCGAGCGCGCGGTGATTCTGTGCGAGAGCCCGGAGATTTCCGCCGAGCTGCTGGGCATCGACATCGAACTCAGCGATCTGGAAGACGACGATTTCATCGGCCTCGCGCCCCAGCAGGGCAACAGCGCCGGTAACACCAGCCACGAACCGACCGAAGATCTGTCCCTGGAAGACTACTTCCAGCACTTCGTGCTCGAGCATCAGGATCACATGACCGAAACCGAACTGGCCCGCAAGCTCGGGGTCAGTCGCAAATGCTTGTGGGAACGCCGTCAGCGCCTGGGCATCCCGCGGCGCAAAACCGGGGTGGCCAGCGAGAGCTGAACCGCGCCTGTCAGATGCGCGGGTAACACGTGACATTGTGGAAAAACTGTTACCTCAGCTTTTTCACGTAACAGAAGCCGGGGCTTACGGTAACGAAGCCCCGGTTTTTTTTGGCCTCGAAAAACACCATTAGCCCGCCTAACCCCTTGTTTTACTGGGCCTCACAAAAGTTGGCACGCACCCTGCTATATGTTCAGTACAAGAACAATAACAAGTAATGCACAAGACAATAAAAATAAGACGAATCGACTCACGCACAATAAAAACAAGACGGCGAGAGGCGTAGCTAACTGATTCTTTTGGAGAGGCGTTGCATTTGGGGCTTGCCCCGCAACCAGGCCGAGAATAATAAAAAACTGTCCCTAGGCAGTGCCTGAACTGGTTGGATCACACGATCATAGCAACACAGCGACCAAAGCAATCCGTTTGCTCTTGGCTCCCGATTGGGAGGGTCATGAAGGAAAACTTCATGGCGAGGGCGCTCAACAAAAACAAGAAGCCCGAAACCAATAATAAAAATAGAGCACGCAACTACTTCTGGGGGAGCTTCGGCTCCCCTTGTGGTTTCTGGCGTTTGGCATTCTCTGCCTTGTAGCAGCTGCCGAGCAGTGCGAGGCTGCGTTCGACTGCGCAGCAGTCGCTAATACGGGCAACCGGTTCCTACTGACACACCGCAATTTCTGGTTTTACGACGGCTTCGCCGCCGAACGCAGGCTCGGCAGCTGCTACAAAACCGCCCCTCAAGACATCTCCCTTCAAGCGCTTGCGCAGCTTCCTACACCATCCCCCGACTAAATGCTAGAATCCCGGCCCATCATGCGGTCATTCTTCGTTATGGCCGAACATTCCTTCAAACAGTGCATCCCATGCTGAAGAAGCTGTTCCAGTCATTCCGTTCTCCCCTGCGTCGTACGCAACACATCCGCAGCACGCCTGAAGTGCTCAATAGCGGCCAACATTCGCTGCAAAAGGCGCAATTCAGCCGTTACGCGGTCAACATCGTCGAACGCTTGCAGAACGCCGGTTACCAGGCTTACCTGGTCGGCGGCTGTGTGCGTGACATGCTGCTCGGCATCACGCCGAAAGATTTCGACGTCGCCACCAGTGCCACCCCTGAACAGGTACGGGCCGAATTCCGCAACGCGCGGATCATCGGTCGTCGCTTCAAACTGGTGCATATCCACTTTGGCCGCGAAATCATCGAAGTCGCGACCTTCCGCGCCAATCACCCGCAAAACGACGAGGACGAAGACAGCAACCAGTCTTCCCGCAACGAAAGCGGGCGCATCCTGCGCGATAACGTCTACGGCACCCTGGAAGAAGACGCGCAACGCCGCGACTTCACCATCAACGCCTTGTATTACGATCCGGTCAGCGAGCGCATTCTCGACTACGCCAATGGCGTACACGACATCCGCAATCACCTGATCCGCCTGATCGGCGATCCGAAGCAGCGCTACCAGGAAGACCCGGTGCGGATGCTGCGGGCCGTGCGTTTCGCCGCCAAGCTGAATTTCGGTATCGAGAAGCACAGCGCCCTGCCGATCCGCGATCTGGCACCGATGCTGCGCGAGATTCCATCGGCCCGTCTGTTCGAAGAAGTGCTCAAGCTGTTCCTCTCCGGCCACGCTGCGGACACCTTCGAGATGCTGGTCGACCTGCAGTTGTTCGATCCGCTGTTCCCGGCCAGTGCCGAGGCGCTGGAATACAACCCGACGTACACCCACACGCTGATCAGTGAAGCACTGATCAACACGGACTTGCGGATCAAGCAGAACAAACCGGTCACCCCGGCGTTCCTGTTCGCCGCCCTGCTCTGGCCTGCCCTGCCGGCCCGCGTGCTGCGCTTGCAAGAACGTGGCATGCCGCCGATTCCGGCGATGCAGGAAGCAGCGCACGAGTTGATTGCCGAACAGTGCCAGCGTATTGCGATTCCGAAACGCTTCACCATGCCGATCCGCGAGATCTGGGACATGCAGGAGCGTCTGCCGCGCCGCAGCGGCAAGCGGGCCGACCTGTTGCTGGACAACCCGCGGTTCCGTGCCGGTTACGACTTCCTGCTGCTGCGCGAAAGCGCTGGCGAACAGACCGATGGCCTGGGCGAATGGTGGACCGACTATCAGGACGCCAACGACAGCGAACGTCGGGACATGATCCGCGAACTCAGCGGCAAGGACGACGGCAGCGGTGCTCCGCGCAAACGTCGCCGCAGTGGCGGCGCCAAACGCAAACGCGCTGCCGGCGCTTCGAGCACGACAGGCGAATAAGCCATGGAACGCATCTACATCGGCATGGGCAGCAATCTGGCTGACCCTGCCGAACAGTTGCGCAGCGCTGTCGAGGCCTTGGCACGCTTGCCGCAGACCGAACTGGTCGGTGTTTCCGGGTTTTATCAAAGCGACTCGCTGCTGCCCGGCCAACCGCGTTATACCAACGCGGTCGCCGCTCTCGACAGCCGCCTCGCGCCGCTGGAGCTGCTCGATGCCCTGCAAGCCATCGAGAATGGACAAGGCCGCCAGCGCCTTGAACGCTGGGGCCCGCGCACGCTGGATCTGGACATCGTGTTGTTCGGCGATCGACTGATCGACGAACCGCGCCTCAAAGTCCCTCACTATCACCTGCAGGAACGAGCCTTTGTGCTCTATCCGCTGGCCGAACTGGCACCAGCGGACTTGCGCCTGGCTGATGGCCGCACCCTCGCAGATTTACTCGCCGCCTGCCCGTTCGTCGGCCTGGAACGCCTCCCGGCAGCCTGAGTTGCCGCTTTTGACGATACAAGCCCATCGCAAATCTGCTGAATCGCATCAGTAACGTCGGTAACACCCCCCACGTAACAATGCGGTAACACATGCAATTGACTTCCCGGGTTCTCCTCACGACTATAGGCGTCCCGCTGCCGCCAACGCAGCGCTAAAGGGCGCAGTCCAGGCCTTACAAGCACCACGAAAGAGGGTGCGCCTGTATAAATGACGAATCACGCGCGTTACTCGCAGTAGTTTTCATAGCGCCTGTAATGAGGATTTTTTTCATGCCAGCCATCACCCTGACCACGCTCCAGAGCCTCAAGCAGACAGGTGAAAAGATCACCATGCTGACCTGCTATGACGCGACCTTCGCCCACGCCTGCAATGAGGCCGGGGTTGAAGTGCTGCTGGTGGGCGACTCCCTCGGCATGGTCTTGCAAGGTCACGACAGCACCCTGCCGGTGACCACTGCTGAAATGGCCTACCACGTGGCAGCCGTCAAACGCGGCAACACCGATGCCCTGATCCTCGCCGACCTGCCCTTCATGGCCTACGCCACCATTGAACAAACCATGACCAACAGCGCCCTGTTGATGCAGGCCGGTGCGCACATGGTCAAGGTTGAAGGGGCATTGTGGCTCGCGGACTCGATCCGTCTGCTGGCCGAACGCGGCATCCCGGTGTGCGCGCACATGGGGCTGACACCGCAATCGGTCAACATCCTCGGCGGCTATAAAGTCCAGGGCCGCAACGAAAACCAGGCGCGGCAGATGCGTGCCGACGCAATTTCCCTGGAACAGGCCGGCGCGGCCATGCTGCTGCTCGAATGCGTGCCGAGCGAATTGGCCGAAGAAATCAGCCAGGCGGTGAAGATCCCGGTGATTGGCATCGGCGCCGGCAGTGGCACCGACGGTCAGGTACTGGTTCTGCACGACATGCTGGGCTTGTCCATGACCGGCCGCGTGCCAAAGTTCGTGAAGAACTTCATGACCGACCAAACCAGCATTCAAGCAGCCTTGAGCGCTTACGTCACTGAAGTCAAAGCGGCGACTTTCCCTGGCATCGAACACGGATTCTCTGCATGAACACCGTAAAAACCGTACGCGAACTGCGGGCCGCGGTGGCCCGCGCCCGTAGCGAAGGCAAGCGCATCGGCTTTGTGCCGACCATGGGCAACCTGCACAGCGGGCATATCGCGCTGATTACCAAAGCCACCCAACGGGTGGATTTCGTGGTCGCGAGCATTTTCGTCAACCCGCTGCAATTCGGCGCCGGCGAAGACCTCGACAAATACCCGCGGACCCTGGCCGCCGATCAGGAGAAACTGCTCCAGGCCGGTTGCCATCTGCTGTTTGCCCCAACCGTCGAAGAAATGTACCCCGACGGCATGGCCGGCCAGACCCGCGTCAGCGTTCCACAACTGTCTGAAGGCCTGTGCGGCGCCAGCCGTCCGGGGCATTTCGAAGGGGTGGCGACGGTAGTCAGCAAACTGTTCAACATGGTCCAGCCGGACCTGGCGATCTTTGGCCAGAAAGACTTCCAGCAACTGGCGGTGATTCGCGCCCTGGTGCACGACCTGAACATGCCGATCCAGATCATCGGCGAACCGACCGTACGGGCCACCGACGGTCTGGCGTTGTCGTCACGCAATGGTTTCCTCAGCGAAGAACAGCGGGCCATCGCACCAGAGGTCTATCGCACCCTGACCCGGATCAGCGACGCGATCAAACAGGGCGAGCGCGATTACCCGACGCTGATCAACGAGCAGATCAAGCAACTGGAAGCCGCTGGCCTGCGTCCGGATTACCTGGAAATTCGCCATGCGCTGACCTTGCGTCCGGCGACAGCGCAAGATCGGGATCTGGTGATTCTGGTGGCGGCGTTCCTCGGCACGACGCGGTTGATCGACAACCTGCATCTGAACCTCGACACACCCGCATAAACACTGCAAAACCCTGTGGGAGCGAACCTGTGGCGAGGGGGCTTGCCCCCGTTTGAGTGCATAGCACTCACAAGATCTTTGGTACATCAGAGATTTTGGGGCTGCTTCGCAGCCCAACGGGGCGGTGCGGCGTTCCGACAAGCCCCCTCGCCACAGGCCCGCTCCCACATTAGATCTGCGTCGTTTCCAGACTGTATTGCCGCCCACAAAGCCTTCGGGCAAACTGCCCCCCGTTCGATTCCGACCCGGGGAAACACTCATGCACGCCATCATGCTCAAGGCCAAGCTGCATCGCGCCGAAGTCACCCATGCTGTACTCGATTACGAAGGCTCTTGCGCCATCGACGGCGAATGGCTGGACCTGTCCGGCATCCGTGAGTACGAACAGATCCAGATCTACAACATCGACAACGGCGAACGCTTCACCACCTACGCGATTCGTGGCGAAGAAGGTTCGCGCATGATCTCGGTCAACGGTGCCGCGGCCCACAAGGCCAAGGTCGGCGACCGCGTGATCATCTGCGCTTACGCCCACTACAGCGAAGCCGAACTGCTCAACTTCAAGCCGCGCATGCTCTACATGGCGCCGGGCAACGAACTGAGCCACACCAGCAATGCCATTCCGGTTCAGGTCGCCTGACCGGACCGCCCCCCCTGCCAGCTTTCCGTTTGTCGGACCGCTCCTGGTTAAATGTTAAAAAAGTACCGGGAGCAGGTCAGACAAAGTCAAGACAGATTGCAGCGCGAGGTTTACTGTATTCGCCCTGCGCCAGAAATCGTGTCGACGCAGTTGACCGGACGCCCACCCACAGCGCTCCGGGATTTTTAGTGTTCAAAAGGCCGTTCAAGTAAAAGGAAAACCGCAGCGATGGCGTATTACCGCACTCCTCACGACGTTACCGCTCTGCCCGCTTGGCAAGCGCTGAATGACCACCGCCAAGCCATGCAGGATTTCAGCATGCGCGAAGCCTTTAATGCCGATCCGCAGCGTTTTAATCAATTCACCCTCAGCAGCTGCGGCCTGTTTCTCGACTACTCGAAGAACCTGATCAACGCCGAGACCCGCAATCTGCTGGTGGGCCTGGCCAACGAAGTCGACCTCAAGGGCGCGATCAAAGCGCTGTTCTCGGGCGAAATCGTCAACGCTTCCGAAGGACGCCCGGCCCTGCACACCGCACTGCGCCGTCCGGTGGGCGACAAGCTGTCGGTCAACGGCGTCAACGTGATGCCCGACGTGCACAAAGTGCTGAACCAGATCACCGATCTCGTGGGCCGTATCCACGACGGTCTGTGGCGCGGTTACACCGAGAAGCCGATCACCGACGTTGTGAACATTGGCATCGGTGGCTCGTTCCTCGGCCCCGAGCTGGTGTCCGAAGCGCTGCTGTCCTACGCCCAGAAAGGCGTGCGTTGCCATTACCTGGCGAACATCGACGGCAGTGAATTCCACGAACTGACCATGAAGCTGCGCGCCGAGACCACGCTGTTCATCGTCTCGTCGAAATCCTTCAACACCCTCGAAACCCTGAAAAACGCCCAGGCCGCCCGCGCCTGGTACCTGGCTCAGGGCGGTTCGGAAGCCGAGCTGTACCGTCACTTCATCGCCGTCTCCAGCAACAACGCGGCGGCCGTGGCATTCGGTATTCGTGAAGAGAACATCTTCCCGATGTGGGACTGGGTCGGCGGCCGTTACTCGCTGTGGTCGGCCATCGGTTTGCCAATTGCCCTGGCCATCGGCATGTCGAACTTCAAGGAACTGCTGTCCGGTGCATACACCATGGACCAGCATTTCCAGAGCGCGCCATTCGAACAGAACATGCCGGTACTGCTGGCGTTGCTCGGCGTCTGGTACGGCAACTTCTGGGGCGCGCAGAGCCACGCGATCCTGCCGTACGACCACTACCTGCGCAACATCACCAAGCACTTGCAACAGCTGGACATGGAATCCAACGGCAAGAGCGTGCGCCAGGACGGCACGCCAGTGTCCACCGATACCGGCCCGGTAATCTGGGGCGGCGTTGGCTGCAACGGTCAGCATGCTTACCACCAGTTGCTGCACCAGGGCACCCAACTGATCCCGGCCGACTTCATCGTGCCGATCGTCAGTTTCAACCCGGTGTCCGACCACCACCAGTGGCTGTACGCCAACTGCCTGTCGCAAAGCCAGGCATTGATGCTCGGCAAGACCCGCACCGAGGCTGAAGCCGAACTGCGTGACAAGGGTATGGCCGAGGATGAAGTGCAAAAACTGGCCGCACACAAGGTGATCCCGGGCAACCGTCCGAGCAACACCCTGGTGCTCGAACGCATCAGCCCGCGGCGTCTTGGCGCACTGGTAGCGTTGTACGAACACAAAGTCTTCGTGCAAAGCGTGGTCTGGGGCATCAATGCCTTCGACCAGTGGGGTGTGGAGTTGGGTAAAGAGCTGGGCAAAGGCGTCTACAACCGCCTGGTCGGCAGCGAAGAAACCCCGGCCGACGATGCTTCCACCCAAGGCCTGATCAACTACTTCCGCGGTCGTCACCGCGGGTGATAGGCTGAAGGGGCGGTTTACCCGCCCCTTCAACTTGCAGCACCGACAGTTCCACGGCACCGGGTTTACTGCAAAATCGGTGGCGTGCGCTATCACTGTAGGAGCGGCCGAAGGCTGCGATCTTTTGATCCTGGTTGTAAAAACAAGATCAAAAGATCGCAGCCTTCGGCAGCCCCTACGAGGGTCGCGCAGCTCCCCTCTTGTCGCAAAACAAGAATAAGGAACCGTCATGTTCGATATCAGCACGTTCCCCAAAGCCGATGCCGTCCGCCGGGCTGCACAGTTGAGTCAGGACGACTATAAGCGCCTGTACCGTGAATCCATTGAACATCCCAGCACCTTCTGGGCCGAACAGGCCACACGATTCCTCGACTGGAGCACGCCGTGGCAGACCGTTCAGCGGTACGACCTGAAAACCGGTGACGCAAGCTGGTTTGCCGGCGGAAAGTTAAACGTCAGTTACAACTGCATCGATCGTCATCTGGAAAAGCGTGGCGATCAAACCGCGATCATCTGGGAAGGCGATGACCCCGCCGAATCCATCCAGATCACCTACAAAAAACTCCATCACAACGTCTGTCGACTGGCCAACGTGCTCAAAAGCCGTGGCGTGAAGAAAGGCGACCGCGTGTGCATCTACATGCCGATGATCCCCGAAGCCGCCTACGCCATGCTCGCCTGTGCGCGGATCGGCGCGATTCATTCGGTGGTGTTCGGCGGATTCTCCCCGGACTCACTGCGTGACCGGATCCTCGACGCCGACTGCCGCACCGTAATCACCGCCGATGAAGGCGTGCGCGGCGGTAAATTCGTGCCGCTCAAACAGAACGTCGACAAGGCCCTGCAAAGTTGTCCGCACGTCAGCAGTGTGATCGTGGTCGAGCACACCCAAAACCAGGTGAATTGGGTTGAAGACCGCGACCTCTGGTATCACCAGGCCCTGCGCGATGTCGGTGACGATTGCCCGCCAGAGCCGATGGACGCCGAAGACCCGCTGTTTATCCTCTACACCTCCGGCAGCACCGGCAAACCCAAAGGCGTGCTGCACACCACCGGCGGCTACCTGCTGCAAGCGGCAATGACCTTCAAATACGTGCTCGACTATCGCGACGGTGAAGTCTTCTGGTGCACCGCCGATGTCGGCTGGGTCACCGGCCACAGCTACATTGTCTATGGGCCGCTGGCCAATGGCGCGACCACGCTGATCTTCGAAGGCGTACCGAGCTACCCCAGCACCTCGCGCTTCTGGCAGGTGATCGACAAGCACCACGTGAACATCTTCTACACCGCCCCGACCGCCCTGCGCGCGTTGATGCGTGAAGGTTCCGGGCCGTTGAAGGAAACATCCCGCGAGAGCCTGCGCTTACTCGGTACTGTCGGTGAGCCGATTAACCCGGAAGCCTGGGAGTGGTATTTCAATACGGTCGGCGAGCAACGCTGCCCGATTGTCGATACCTGGTGGCAGACCGAAACCGGCGGCATCATGCTCAGCCCGCT
The DNA here is from genome assembly GCF_059492165.1 of Pseudomonas sp. Pseusp15. Classification (NCBI taxonomy): domain Bacteria; kingdom Pseudomonadati; phylum Pseudomonadota; class Gammaproteobacteria; order Pseudomonadales; family Pseudomonadaceae; genus Pseudomonas; species Pseudomonas sp. Pseusp15. The sequence continues at coordinate 6,306,811 of NZ_CP168523.1, read as the reverse complement.
GGTCAGCACCCAACGGGTCAAACCCGGTTGCGCCACCCAACCGATGTTCGGCGTACAACCGGTGTTACTCGATGAACAAGGCAAGGAAATAAAAGGCGCCGGCAGTGGCGTGCTGGCGATCAAGTCCAGCTGGCCGGGGCAGATCCGCAGCGTCTACGGCGATCCGAAACGGATGGTCGAAACCTACTTCAAACCCTACCCCGGCTACTACTTCACCGGCGATGGCGCGCGCCGCGACGAGGACGGCGATTACTGGATCACCGGGCGCATCGACGACGTGATCAACGTCTCCGGGCACCGCATCGGCACCGCCGAAGTGGAGAGCGCGCTGGTGCTGCACGACAGCATTGCCGAGGCCGCCGTGGTCGGTTACCCCCATGACATCAAAGGCCAGGGGATCTACGCCTTCGTTACACCCATGAACGGCGTCGACCCCAACGACGATCTGAAGAAAGAACTGCTGGCCCATGTCAGCCAGGAAATCGGCAGCTTCGCCAAACCGGACTTGATCCAGTGGGCCCCGGCCCTGCCGAAAACCCGTTCGGGCAAGATCATGCGACGGATCCTGCGCAAGATCGCCTGCAACGAACTGGACAGCCTCGGCGACACCTCGACCCTCGCCGACCCGAGCGTGGTGCAGGGCTTGATCGACAAACGCCTGAACTCGTAGATCGCTCGCGCAACCGCCGTTTGGCCGAGCCATTCGGCGGGTTGCGCAAGCAAGCCCGCTCCGATAGGTGATCTTCAGTGAACACGAAAATTGTGCCTCACCTAAATCCGCTGTGGGAGCGGGCTTGCTCGCGAAGACGGCGGCACAGTCACCACATCCCTCGCATTTGCCACCCAAACTCAAAGCCCAGAGCTGTTAAACTCCCGCGCCCCCAATTCCCTCCAGCAAGGCGCCCAGCATGTCTTCCTTGAATCAGGCGCTGTGCGCCGCCCTTGATCGTCGCCAGGACCTGCTCGCCGAGCTGCATCATCAAGGCACCGATTGCTATCGCCTGTTCCACGGCAGCCAGGAAGGTGCCGGCGGCTTGACCATCGACCGCTATGGCCCGCAACTGCTGGTGCAAAGCTTTCATCAGTCACTGGAGCGTGACGCCCTGCTGCAATTGCACGAAATCGTCAATCAACAGCTGGGCCTCGATAGCCTGCTGGTCTACAACGACCGCTCCCGCGGCAACTCGCGCATCGACCGCGAAGACACTGTGTACCGCGCCGACGAGGCCGCCCTGCAAGACTTGATCGGCCACGAATGGGGGCTGAACTACCGGGTTCGCGGGCGCCATGCCGGCCAGGATCCGTTGCTGTTTCTCGACCTGCGCAATGCCCGCGGCTGGGTCAAGGCGCACAGCAAAAACAAAAGTGTGCTGAACCTGTTTGCCTACACCTGTGGCGTCGGTCTCTGCGCTGCGGCCGGTGGTGCCAGCGAGGTGTGCAACCTGGACTTTGCCGAAGGTAACCTGGCGGTCGGCCGCGAGAACGGTCTGCTTAACCCGCAATTGCCGACCATGGAGTTCATCCAGTCCGATTACTTCCCGGCGATTCGTCAATTGGCCGGCCTGCCGATCAGCCAGCGTCGTGGGCAAAAACTGCCGAGCTATCAGCGCCTGGAGCCGCGTCAATACGATCTGGTGCTGCTCGATCCACCGGCCTGGGCCAAGAGTGCTTTCGGCACGGTCGACCTGTTGCGCGACTACCAGAGCCTGCTCAAACCGGCGCTGCTGACCACCGCCGACAACGGCGTGCTGATCTGCTGCAACAACCTGGCGAAGGTCAGCATGGACGATTGGCGTGAACAGGTTTTGCGCTGCGCAGAGAAGGCTGGTCGTCCGGTTCGCGAATGGACAGTGATGAAACCGGGCGGCGATTTCCCGTCAATGGATCAACAGCCACCGCTGAAAACGCTGATCCTGCAGCTCTGACAATCCACACCCGTTATCAGACAAATCCTATAAAGCGTGATTGCTTCGGAACCGCAAACGCATGCCATACTCCAAGGCACTCCGATTCCGACAGATGAAGCCACACATGCCCAAAGGATTGATCCGCGCTATCGGCGCCCTGTTAACAGCCCTGGCCCTTTACAGCCTGCTGGGGTTTCTGATTTTGCCGGGCATCGCGTTGCGGGTTGCCAACCAGCAATTGGCCAACTACGCCACGACGCCCGCGACGATTTCGCGGATCGAACTCAACCCGTTCAGCCTTGAAGTAACCCTTTGGGGCCTGATCATCGGCGAGCCGGGCAAGGAACAAGTGGGCTTCGAACGCCTGTACGCCAACCTGCAGATCGACAGCCTGTGGACCAAGGCGCTGCATCTGTCGGATATCGAACTGGACAAACCCAAGACCGAAATACTCTTCGGCAAGGACGGCCAGCTCAATCTTCTCGGGCTGTTCAAAATCCCCGCCAGCGAACCGACCCCGGTCGACCCGAACGCCAAACCCTTCCCGCTGCGCGTGGAGCGGATCAAACTGGCCGGCGGCTACCTGCATTTCGTAGATGCCCGGCCCAGCGAGCCCATCGAGTTCCTCTACGACAAACTCGATTTCGAGCTGAAGAACCTCAGCACCCTGCCCGACGACAACGCCGACATGACCCTGGTCGCGGTCGGCCCGGCCGGCGGGCAGATCGACTGGACCGGCAATTTCAGCCTGAGCCCGATCGCCTCTGAAGGTAAGCTGAGAATCACCGATGGCAAGATGAAATCCTTCTGGCCCTATGTGCGCGATGCTGTGCCACTGGTCCTGGAAAACGGCGTCCTGAACCTGAGCACCGACTACAAACTCAATCTGAACAAAGGCACCGAACTGCTGCTGGACAACGTCGCCGTCAGCGTCGCGCCTTTCGCCATCAAGGCGCCGGACGGCCGACCGCTGGCGAAGCTCGAACGTCTGGACATCAGCGACACCACCGTGGACCTGGCCAAGCAGCAAGTGGTGGTCGGCAAGATCCGCAGCCAGAAACTGGAAACCTGGGCAGCCCTCGAAGCCGATGGGCAACTCGATTGGCAAAAACTGTTCGCCAGCCAGCCATCCAAACAGGCGGCCAAAGCCAACGCCGAACCCACCAGCACACCCGCGGCAGCCGATTCACCGAAGCCCGAACCGACTGCGCCGAGCAAGCCCTGGCAGGTGCTGCTCAAAGACGTGCAACTGCGTAATTATCAGGTGCACCTGGCCGACCGCAAGGCACAACCCGCCGTAGCGCTGGAGCTCGGCCCGCTGAACCTGGACCTGCAGAATTTCGACAGCCTCAACGGCTCCCCTTTCAATCTCAAGCTCGACACGGGCGTGGGCAAGCAAGGCAAGATCATGGCGGACGGCACGGTCAATCTGGCCCCGATCAGCGCCAAACTGAACGTGCAGACCAGGGATATCGACCTGCGCGTCGCCCAGTCCTACATCAATCCGTTCATTCGCCTCGAACTGCGTAGCGGCATGCTGGGCAGTGATCTGGCGGTCGACTTGAAAAGCACCGAGCCGCTGGCGTTCAGCGTCACAGGCAAAGCCCAGATCGACCAGTTGCATACCCTCGACACTCTGAAAACCCGAGACTTCCTCAAGTGGCAACAGTTGGCGCTCGAAGGCCTGAACTATCAGCACGGCGACAGCCTGTCGATCGACAAGGTCAATCTGTTCCAGCCCTATGCGCGTTTCATGATCAACGATGACCGCACCACCAACATCGATGACCTGCTGATCCCGCAACCGGCCGACTCCGGCGCCAAGACCGCCGCGGCCAAACCGGCAGCCGGAAAAGAAAAACCGCTGGGCATCCACATCGGCGGCATTGCCATCAATGACGGTTCGGCAAACTTCGCCGACTTCAGCCTGACGCCGAACTTCGCCACGGCCGTCCAACAACTGAACGGGAACATCGGCACCATCGACAGCCGCCATGTAAAACCGGCCAACGTCGACGTCAAAGGCAAGGTCGACCGCTATGCGCCGGTGACCATCAAGGGCTCGGTCAACCCGTTCGACCCAATGGCCAGCCTGGACATCGCTACCAGTTTCAGACGGGTAGAACTGACGACCCTGACGCCCTATTCCGGCAAGTTCGCCGGTTACCGCATCCGCAAGGGCCGGCTCAATCTGGATCTGCATTACAAGATCACCAACGGTCAGCTCCTGGCCGAAAACAAAGTGGTGGTCGAGCAGCTGCAACTGGGTGAAAAAGTCGACAGTCCGGATGCAGTAAGCCTGCCGCTGAAACTGGCGATTGCCTTGCTCAAGGATGTCGACGGCAAGATTTCCATCGAACTGCCGGTGAGCGGCGACCTGAACAACCCGCAGTTCAGCATCATGCCGATCATCTGGCAGACCCTGCGCAATCTGATCGTGAAGGCGGCCGCGGCACCGTTCAAAATGATTGGCGGGCTGGTCAGCGGCGGTGGTTCAGAGGACTTGGGCACCGTGGCGTTTGCACCAGGTTCAAGTGACTTGAGCAAGGAAGCCGAAGCGACACTGATCAAATTGTCCCAGGCACTCAAGGAGCGTCCGGCCCTGCGTCTTGAAATCGAAGGCACTGCCGCCAAGAGCAGCGACGGCCCGCTGCTCGCCGAGCAACGCCTGGAACGGGAATACCAGTACAACTACTACAAAATGCTCCAGCGCCGCGGTGACAAGGTGCCGGCCCAGGCCACCATGCTGGAAGTGCCGGACAGCGAGAAAGGCCCGCTGCTCGAAGGAATCTACCGCACACGCCTCAAGATCCAGCCGCCCGCGGAATGGAAGGATCTGGGCAAGGAAGAACGCAACAAAAAAATGCGTGAAAGCGTGATCGGTTTCTGGAGCTCCAGCGAGGTTCTGTTGCGTCAGCTGGGCCAGGAACGGGCCAGCAGCATCAAGGACTACCTGGTGGACAAAGGGCAGCTGGCCGATGACCGCGTGTACTTCATCGACGCCAACCTCGGTGAGGCCGAAAGTGATGGCCGCGTGGTGACGGCCTTGCATCTGGATGCCGAGTGATGGGCGCGCAATGGCTTATAAGCCTGGCCCTGGTATTGGCTGCCGGCCAAGCCGCGGCGGCCGATACCCTGCGCTGCGGCAGTCAATTGATCAGCGTCGGGGACAGGTCCAGCGAAGTGCTGCAAAAATGCGGAGAGCCCGTCGCCCGCGACCTGCTTGGCTACAAGCGCAGCGCCAATCGACGGGAAGAGTTTCAGGTCGAAGAATGGACCTACGGGCCCAACAGCGGGATGTACCAGTACCTGCGCTTTGAAGGAAACCGATTGGTTCAAATCACCAGCAAACGCGGTAACTGAACTCGCGCCCACAGTTTTTTGCGTTGCTCCCAATAGAACAGGCCCCGACACGAATGTCGGGGCCTGTAACGGCCACGTCCATATGGCCTTTCGCATGAACTCTCAAAAAGCGACAGACGTATGACCTGGCCCGCCTGCCGCATCTTCTCCCGGTCCAGGCGAGAAGCCTTGCCTTACTCGGTTTTCAGGCCGTCAGCGGACACCGCTTTGACGCCTTTGATTTTCTTGGCGATGGCCACGGCGGTGGTTTTCTGAGCTTCAGTCAGCGCAACTGTGGACGACAGCGACACGACGCCTTTGTTGGTTTCAACTTTGATGTCGGTACCCGGGATGCCTTTTTCGGTCACCAGGTCTGCTTTGACTTTGGTCGTGATCCAGGTATCGGAAGTAGCTTCCTTGGCTTTGGTCACTTCACCGGCGGCCAGCGTCATGGGAGCCTGGGTGGTATGGCTGGTCTGGGCGAATGCAGCGTTGGCCATCGTCAGGGTCAGCGCGGTAGCAGTAGCGGCAGCGATAGCGAACTTTTTCATACGAGTAACTCCTGTTCTTCTGGAAAATCTGCTGCGTGTCGTCTTGTCAGCAGGGTTACCAGAGAGAGTGCGAACGCTGTGCCAACTAGCGACCTAAAAATAAATACCTATAAATCAACAACTTAATAAAAATTACATTTTTCGAAATCATGCAAAATGCATGAGTGCGACATTATCTACATGCAAGTTGCGGGTTTTAGCGCAGGCCTGCCTAAGGGCATGAATTGTCGGGGGTTTTCTGAATTATCGGATCGCCCCCAAATGACGAGCAAAAAAATGCCCCGTGTCGTGAGAACGGGGCACTGGGTATGCCTGGCAAAGTGAATCAGGTACCGCTGGCGGTGCAGCCTTTTGGACTGTACTCCGGCGCAACCGTGGTGCCACATGTCCAGCCACCGGCAAGGGTACGCGAAAGCGTAATGGTCTTGCTGAGCACAGGCCCTGGAGCATTGAGGATCGTGCAGGCAATAGTGCCCACACCGGTAGCGGTGGTACCCGATGCCGTAATCGTGCAGTTACCTGTAGTCGCCGTACCGCCGATCAAAGCGAGGGTAGGATCTGTGCCCTGATTCATAATGTCTTCGAAAGGCACCTTCAGTGCCGAGATTTCCGCAAGCGCAGCGGTGACCTTCGCCCGTGATTGGTACTTCGAATACTGCGGCAACGCAAACGTCGCCAGAATCCCGATGATCGCCACCACGATCAGCAGTTCGATCAGGGTAAAACCATTTTGATTTTTCATAGACAGGCTCCATGCATGAGTCGAAATCTCATGATCTGTACAGGGTGCAGCACAGGTCATGCCAAGTCGTATGCGCCCCTGCAGACTGGGCTCGGGATCACGACAAAGACCTTTCCTACTCCCAGATTCCGCAGTTTCTGACATTTTTTGTCACCTCACCTCGGCTGGTTTGGTTCCACTGTTTGACTAGGCTATAAGTCATTAACCGCCTGCGTCCGGAATCCCAATGAATGACATTGCCCTTAGCGGTCTGGCCAAGCAATTGGTGCTGGCCGAGCTGATCACTGATCAAAGTGCGCAACAGGCATATCAGCAAGCCCAACGCGATCGAGTCTCACTGGTCAGTTATCTGGTGCAAAACAAACTGCTGAAAAGCTGGCAGGTCGCCGAGGTGGCTTCGGAGCATTTCGGCATGGCCCTGCTGGACCTCAACTGCCTGGAAAAAGACACCCAGCCCAAGGGGCTGGTCAGCGAAAAACTGATCCGCCAGCACCACGCCCTCCCCCTCTGGCGACGCGGCAACAAACTGTTCGTGGGGGTTTCCGATCCGAGCAATCAACAGGTCATCAACGACATCCAGTTCAGTACCGGGCTGAACACCGAAGCCATCCTGGTCGAAGAAGACAAGCTCAGCGACGCCATCGAAAAATTCTTCGACAGCCACGCCACCGGCCTGGAAGAGATGGCCGATGTCGACCTCGACGGTCTGGACATCGAGTCGGTCGACGACCAGAAACAGGACGCCATCGCCGGGCAGGACACCGATGATGCGCCCGTGGTGCGCTTCGTCCACAAGATGTTGCTCGATGCGATCAAGAGCGGTTCTTCCGACCTGCATTTCGAACCCTACGAAAAAACCTACCGCGTGCGGATGCGCACCGATGGCATCCTGCATGAAGTCGCCAAGCCACCCACGCAACTGGCCAACCGCATTGCTTCCCGGCTCAAAGTCATGGCCAGTCTCGACATCTCCGAGCGGCGCAAACCCCAGGACGGGCGGATCAAGATGCGCCTGTCCAAGAGCAAGTCCATCGACTTCCGGGTCAACACCCTGCCGACCCTGTGGGGCGAAAAAGTGGTAATCCGGATCCTCGATCCGTCCAGCGCGCAAATGGGCATCGATGCCCTCGGCTATGAGCCGGAGCAGAAAGACCTGTACATGGCCGCCCTCAAGCAACCACAGGGGATGATCCTGGTGACCGGGCCCACCGGTTCAGGCAAGACCGTGTCGCTCTATACCGGGCTGAACATACTCAACACCGTCGACATCAACATCTCCACTGCCGAAGACCCGGTGGAAATCAACATGGAGGGCATCAACCAGGTCAACGTCAATCCCAGGCAGGGAATGGATTTCGCCCAAGCGTTGCGCTCGTTTCTGCGCCAGGACCCGGACGTGATCATGGTCGGCGAAATCCGCGACCTCGAAACTGCCGAAATTGCCATCAAGGCCGCCCAGACCGGGCACATGGTGCTTTCCACCCTGCACACCAACAGCGCCGCGCAAACCCTGACCCGCCTGCACAACATGGGGATTCAGGGCTTCAACATTGCGACCTCGGTCAGCCTGATCATTGCCCAGCGCCTGGCGCGCAAGTTGTGCAGCCATTGCAAGAAACCCATCGAGATTCCCCGCGAGACGCTGCTCAAGGAAGGCTTCCCCGAGGAACGCATCGGCTCGTTCACGATCTATGAACCGGTCGGCTGCAATCAATGCAACGCCGGCTACAAAGGGCGAGTGGGGATTTATGAAGTGGTAAAGAACACCCCTGACCTGCAACGGCTGATCATGGCCGAAGGCAATTCACTGGAGATCGACCTCCAGATGCGTAAGGACGGCTTCAACGACCTGCGCACCTCGGGCTTGCTCAAGGCCATGCAAGGCATCACCAGCCTTGAAGAAATCAACCGGGTCACGAAGGACTGAATATGGCGGTCAAAGCAGCGAAAATCAGCGTGTATGCCTGGGAGGGCACAGATCGCAAAGGCGCGAGAATGACCGGCGAGTTGACCGGTCAAAATCCCGCGCTGATCAAGGCCCAGTTGCGCAAGCAGGGCATCAACCCGGGCAAGGTGCGGAAAAAGTCCACGTCCATTTTCAGTGCTGGTAAGCGCATCAAACCCTTGGACATTGCCCTGTTTACCCGGCAGATGGCGACCATGATGAAAGCCGGCGTACCGCTGCTGCAATCGTTCGAGATCATCGGCGAAGGCTTCGATAACCCGAACATGCGCAAGTTGGTGGACGAGGTGAAACAGGAAGTCGCGGCCGGTAACAGCTTCGCTGCGGCCCTGCGCAAAAAGCCCCAGTATTTCGACGAGCTGTACTGCAACCTGGTGGATGCCGGCGAGCAGGCCGGTGCCCTGGATACCCTGCTGGAACGGGTGGCGACCTACAAGGAAAAGAGCGAAAGCCTCAAGGCCAAGATCAAGAAAGCCATGACCTACCCGCTGGCCGTGGTGTTCGTCGCAATCATTGTGACCGGCATTCTGCTGGTCAAGGTTGTGCCGCAATTCCAGTCGGTATTCTCGGGGTTCGGCGCCGAACTGCCGGCGTTCACCGTGATGGTCATCGGCTTGTCGGAGTTCATGCAGGACTGGTGGTGGATGATACTCGGCGTGTTGGCTGGGGGGATCTTCGGCCTGCGCCATGCCTTCAAGAATTCCCCGGGCTTTCGCGACCGGACGGACACCTGGCTGCTGAAACTGCCGTTGGTTGGCGCGCTCATGTACAAGTCCGCCGTGGCCCGTTACGCCCGCACCCTGTCGACGACGTTTGCCGCCGGCGTGCCACTGGTCGAAGCCCTGGAGTCAGTGGCGGGCGCGACCGGCAATATCGTGTTCAAGCGAGCGGTGTTGCGCATCAAGCAGGACGTTTCGACCGGCATGCAGCTGAATTTTTCCATGCGTACCTCCGGTATCTTTCCGACCATGGCGATCCAGATGACGGCCATTGGCGAAGAGTCCGGCGCGCTGGACGACATGCTCGACAAGGTCGCGAGTTTCTACGAGGCCGAGGTGGACAACATGGTCGATAACCTGACCAGCCTGATGGAACCCTTCATCATGGTGGTGCTGGGGGTTATCGTCGGCGGGCTGGTAGTTGCAATGTACCTGCCCATCTTCCAACTCGGCTCAGCGGTCTGATATGTCCTTGAACGAATTTCTGAGCCTCAACCCGCTGGCCTTTGTGATTACCGCAGGGCTGATCGGCCTGCTGATCGGCAGTTTTCTCAACGTGGTGGTCTGGCGCCTGCCGAAAATGCTCGAGCGTGAATGGCGCCTGCAGGCCCATGACGTACTGGACTTGCCAGCCGAAGCCCCCGGCCCGACCTACAACCTGATATTGCCCCACTCCGAGTGTCCTCACTGCGGCCATCGGATTCGAGTGTGGGAGAACATTCCAATACTCAGTTATCTGTTTTTACGTGGGCGATGCTCGAGCTGCGCAGCGCCGATCAGTAAACGTTACCCGCTGACCGAACTGGCCTGCGGCCTGCTGTCGGCGTTCGTCGCCTGGCATTTCGGTTTCGGCTGGCAGGCCTGCATGGTGCTGGTCCTGAGTTGGGGCCTGCTGGCGATGAGCCTGATCGATGCCGAACATCAACTGTTGCCGGACGTACTGGTGATGCCATTGATGTGGTTGGGACTGGTCCTCAACAGCTTCGGGCTCTTCGTATCACTGCATGACGCGTTCTGGGGCGCGGTGGCCGGCTACATGGCGCTGTGGACGGTGTTCTGGCTGTTCAAGCTGGTCACCGGCAAGGACGGCATCGGTTACGGTGACTTCAAGCTCCTGGCGATGCTCGGCGCCTGGGGCGGCTGGCAGATCCTGCCCATGACCATTCTGCTGTCATCGCTGGTAGGGGCCATTCTCGGGGTGATTTTGCTGCGCCTGCGGGATGCGAAAACCTCGACGCCGCTACCCTTTGGACCCTATCTGGCCATTGCCGGCTGGATTGCCTTGCTCTGGGGTGGTCAAATAACCGGCTTCTATTGGCAGTTTGTCGGTTTGAAATGAATACCCCTGTGGAAAAACCCTGGATTCTCGGCCTGACCGGCGGCATCGGCAGCGGCAAAAGCGCGGCCGCGCAGCACTTCATCGACCTCGGCGTGCACGTGGTCGACGCCGATCATGCGGCTCGCTGGGTGGTCGAACCCGGTCGCCCGGCACTGGCAAAAATCGCCGAGCACTTTGGCCCCGGCGTGTTGCAAGCCGATGGCCAGCTGGATCGTGCAGCCCTGCGCAAGCTGATCTTCGAGGTGCCGGAAGAACGCCGCTGGCTCGAAGCGCTACTGCATCCGTTGATCGCCGAGGAAATCGCCCATCATCTGGCCAAGGCACAATCGCCTTACGCGATTCTGGTTTCGCCGCTGCTGATCGAGTCCGGGCAGTACGCCATGACCCAACGGGTCCTGGTGATCGATGCCCCGGAACAGTTACAGATCGAACGCACCCTGCAGCGTGACCAGACCAGCGAACAGCAAGTCCAGGCGATCCTCAAGGCTCAGTCCAGCCGACAGGACCGCTTGAGCCATGCCGACGATGTGGTGGTCAACGACCGCGACCTCGCCTGGCTGCACAGCGAGGTCGAACGCCTGCATCACTTTTACCTTACTTTGCGTGGAGGCCAGTCATGAGCCAAACCCCGACCGTCGAATGCCCAACCTGTGGCGCCCCTGTCGAATGGAGCCCCGAGAGCAAGTTCCGGCCGTTCTGTTCGGACCGTTGCAAACTGATCGACTTGGGCGCCTGGGCGTCGGAAGAACACAAGATCCCGGTGCCCCCTGATGCCGAGGACGAGATGTTCAGCGGCGACTTCGACCCGCGTCACTGATCCCGGCCATCAGGGCCGCATAAAGCCATAGTCCTGGCCCTCGTCGAGGTTCTCGGCGAGAAACCGCAACTCATCGGCCAGGTCTTCGATATTGCGCACTGCCTTGCTCTGCTGCACCACCGCACTGAGCAAGGCGCGCAGGCTCAACCCCGGATCGAAGCCCACCTCTTGCGCCACATCCAGACTCTGACGCAACTCCTGCCTGGCCCACTCGTAGACACTCATTTCGATGCTCCTGAAGGTTTTCCGAAGCATGGATTCGTCAACGTTTTTTGGATTTGATGTGGATCAAGATTTGGGATCGTCATCTTTCCAGGGCGCCGATAGATAGCGCGTGCGATTGAACGTCTCCAGCCATTCTGGGCAAAACACCACCAACGCGCTGACCACCATGCCGTTGATGAACGCTTCCGGAAAAATCAGCAGCCAAAGGTAACCGACAAAGTCTTCCAGCCAGTACGGCATGACGAATCGCTCGTCGTACCACAGCAGCGTGAGCGTCAGGATCAGGCACAACAAGGCCGACAGCGCAGCGGCAAAAAAACCGGAACAGAAGATGTACACGAAGGGATTACGTGGCTGCGCGCGCTCCACCAGGATGGCGCAGCACTCGGTGACCAGCACCGGCAGCAGGATCAGCAGAGCGCCATTGACCCCGACAGCGGCCAGGTCCTGACGCCCGAGCAACACCAAGCCCACCTGCGCGACCAACCCGCCGACAATCGCCAACGGCCAATCCAGTAGTAAGGTCACGGCGGTCATGCCGATGAAGTGATAGGACACACCGGTATCGAAGTCCCGTCGCACCAGCCACAGCATGAACAGCGCAAACACCGTACCGAACAACAGATGCTGGCGGCGGCTGTCGCTGAACAGTTCGACCCATGGCGCTCGTGCAATTGCCCAGATCAGCGCCGGTATATAGATCAGCCAACCCACCGTCAGGGTTTCGGATGACAGTAACTCGGCACCGATCATGGCTGGGCACACTCCTTTGTCTTACCAGAAGAGAACAGGTCATCAGTCTACACCGGCCTTTACTCCCTTCGACTTCGGGTTGGTATACACATTTGTACCGGCCCCGGGGGGGCTCCACGATTGGGTACATATCCATTTCTGCGGTAACGACCACCTAGGGTTCCGCCCTTACGGCGGGTCACTTTCGAAAAGCGCGAAAGTAACCAAAGCGCTTTGCCCCGCCATTCGGTGCCTCGCTTAGGCTCGGCATACCCTCACTCCGGCATTGCTCCGGGGGCCCGCCGCCATCGGCCATCCATGGCCGGGGGCGGCTACCGCGGCATCCCTGCCGCGGTGCCCCCTGCGCAATACCTGCGTTCGGCCTCTGGGAAAGGGGCAGACAGATCAAGATCAAAAGCCAAAGCAACAGCAACAGCAACAGCAACAGCAACAGCAACAGCAACAGCAACAGCAACAGCAACAGCAACAGCAACAGATCGCAGCCTTCGGCAGCTCTTACAGGGAAACGCGTTATCTTGAAGTCAGGCCGGCTGGTAGGCCGCCTCGCTTTTGCTTTTGCGGTGCACGCCCCCTCGAGAGGCCGAGTGGAGGTTCTGCGCAGTGGGCAACCCGGCATGGATGCCGGGTTAGCCGCCCCCGGCCATGGATGGCCGATGGCGGCGGGCCCACGGAGCAGGACCGGAGCGAGGGCACCCTGAGCCTAGGCGAAGGGCCGAACGAAAGGGGCAAGAGCCTTTGGTTACTTTGGGCTTTTCAAAGTGACTCGCTGTAAGAGCGAAACCGCCAGCCGGCACTACCGCAGAAACGGATATGCACACAATCAACAGCGATTGTTACATTTCTCGCAAGACTGAATCAGACCCAGCCCCCTTTATCGCCCACAGGCAAAGACTAAAATTCAGACACTGGAACCCACACAGAGCACAGAAAAATGAAAACCCTGACCAGCCTGTTCCTGACCCTCGCCGCCACCTCGGCCCTGGCCGCCAACGAGCCAGCCGCTGCCACCCCGTACAACCCGGCACAACCACTGGACATCGCCAAGGTCGTTTCAGTGACAGACACCGCAACCGCCTGCGGAGTCGTGCCAGCGACCATGGAATATATCGACCATCAGGGCCAGACCCATCGCGTGACGTACGAAGTCATGGGCAACTGCACCACCGATCTGTGATCGCTCCGGTCATAACAACTTCCATGTGTAGCTGAGAATCAGGCGGTTCTCGTCAATATCACTGCGGTAGTTGGAGCGCGCCATGGCGTTGCGCACGCGGATCCCGAGGCCTTTGAGGCTGCCGCTTTGCAACACATAGCCGATGTCCAGATCGCGCTCGCGGTCCTTACCTTCAAACCCCTTGCCGGCGTCGACGTTATTGCCGGTGATGTAACGCACGGTGCTGGTCAGCCCCGGCACACCGAGGGCGGCGAAGTCGTAGTCGTAACGCGCCTGCCAGGAACGCTCGTCGGTGTAGGCAAACTCGTAGGTCGGCACCTCGTTGCCCAGCGGTGAGATGTTGGCAAACACTCGCGGGAAGGCGCTGTCGCCGAACATACCCTGATAGCCGACATAAAACGTGTGACCGCCGCGCTTGGCCGACAGCAAAGAGAAGAACGCCCGGTTGTCGATGTTGCCCAGTAATTTTTTGCCGTCCTCGCGCGAATCGTAATAGCCAAGGTTGGCGCCCAGGGTCCAGTCACCCAACGGCTCGCTGTGCTTGAAGCCGAGAAAACGCTGGTTGTAGATATCCTCCAATTGCCCGAACCAGGCACTGACCGAGCTGCGTTTATCATTGAACGCGTAGTCGGCGCCGGCAAAGTTGAAACCATCGCTGCTGACCTGACGCTGGGGTACATGACCGAGCATGGCTTGCATCTTTTCATCGCCAGCCTCGTTGCGCAGGCTGGTCGAACTCAAATGACCGCCCTGTAAGGTCAGGCCTTCGATCTCATTGGAGCTGATGCTTGCGCCCTGATAGCTGGGCGGCAGCAGACGGATATCGCTGAAGGCCAGCACCGGCAGGTTGGGTTGCAGCTCACCCACCTTCAATTCGGTCTTGGAGTAACGCACCTTCAGCGCGCCCCCCAGACGACTGTATTCATTCGCCGCGCGTCCATCATTGCGCACCGGCAACAAACCGGTATTGACCCGGTCCGGGCTGCTGTCGAGTTTGAGGCCGAGCAGGCCAATGACATCCACACCAAAACCGAGAGGACCCTGGGTATAACCGGATTTGACGTTGAGAATGAAGCCCTGTGCCCACTCTTCGGCCTTCGACTGTTTATTGGCCCCGACGATGTCGGAGAAGTCCCGGCTGAAGTAGTAATTGCGCGCTTGCAAGGTGGCGGTGCTGTCTTCGATGAAGCCGCCCTCGGCGGCCACCGCACCGGTGGAGAAACTCGAGACGACAGCGATGGACAACACTGACCCGGTTGTTGGAAAAATCTGTTTCATCGTTTTTTCTCTTATTTTTATTGATCGACAGGTTGAAGTGCTTCAGTCGCAGCATTTGCGCTGCGAGCGATGGGACGCCGGGCGTTTAACAACCAGTGGGTGACCATGCCGAAAATCAGTCCCCAGAAAGCGGCAGACAACCCAAACAGCGACATGCCCGAGGCGGTGGTGAGAAAGGTCACCAGTGCGGCTTCACGATCACTCGGCACCGCCATTGCGCCAGCCAGTGCCCCGGCGATCGCGGAGAACAGCGCCAGCCCGGCCAGGGCCGCGATCAACTCCTTGGGAAACGCCGAAAACAACGAAACCAGCGTGGCGCCGAAGATCCCCAGCACCAAATAACAGAGACCGCCCACCACCCCGGCCACATAGCGTTTGCCCGGGTTTTCATGGGCCTCGCGACCGGTACAGATGGCGGCGGTAATCGCCGCCAGATTCAGCCCGTGACAACCGAACGGCGCCAACAGCGCAGTGCCCAACGCACTGCTGGCGATGATCGGGCCGGCGGGCGTTGCGTAGCCGCTGGCGCGCAGCACCGCCATGCCGGGGACAAACTGGCCGGTCAGCGCCACCATCACCAGCGGCAAGGCGATATTCAGCGTCGCGCTCAAACTGAACGCAGGCGTGATCCACACTGGCGTGGCCAAACCGATCACCAGCGCTTCGCGGTGCAAATCACCGGCGAGAAACGCGATGGAACAGCCCACCAGCAGCACCATCAACACCGCATAACGCGGCATCACCCGTTTGCAGATCAGGTACGTGGCAAACATCGCCAGCACCAGCTGCGGCTTGCCTTGCAACGAGACGAACAACCCGGTGCCGAAACTGAACAGAATCCCCGCCAGCATCGCCGCCGCAATCGCCGCGGGCAGTTTGCCGATGATCCGGTCAAATGCCCCCGACACCCCGACCAGGAAGATAATCAGGCTGCTGACCAGGTACGCGCCCACCGCTTCGGGCATGGATATTCCAGGCAACAACGCCACCAGCAACGCCGAGCCCGGCGCCGACCACGCAATGATCACCGGCACCCGGCAACGCAAGCTCAAACCGATACCGAGCACGGCGCTGCCGATGGAAATCGCCCAGACCCACGACGACAGCACTTCTCGCGAGAGGTGCGCGGTTTCGGCGGCTTGAAAGATGATCACCAAGGGGCCCGCGTAGGAAATCACCGTCGCGATAAATCCGGCGACGGCAGCCGACAAGGAAAAATCCCGGAATAACGCTTTCATGAAACGTCGCCGACAGACCCGTCACGCGAACCATGGCGCAGGCCCGACAGCACATGTTTGGTGCTGCGCTGACTGCTGATCGCGAACACGGTCATGGCAATGGCGGCCACCGCACCGGGCAAGGCAAACGCCATGAAGTTCAGTTGCAGCGGCAGGCTGATCCCCAGCAAGGCACCGCCCAGCAGCGGGCCGACGATGGCGCCGTTGCGGCCGATGCCCGACGCCCAGCCCAAACCGGTGGAGCGAATGGCCATGGAGTAGAACTGCGCGGCGCAGGCGTACAGCAGAATCTGCGAGCCGATGGTGGTGGCGCCAGCGATGGCGATCAGCAGGTACAACACCGGCATCGGACTGTTGAAGCCAAGCAAGGTGATCGATACGGCTGCACCGGCGAAGAACACCGCCAACACGCGCGGCAGGTTGAGTTTGTCACCCAGCACACCGCCGCCGACCGCGCCGAAAATGGCGCCAAAGTTGAGCACCAGCAGGAACGACAGGCTCGAGCCCAGGCTGTAACCGGCGTTTGCCATCAGTTTCGGCAGCCAGGAACTCAAGGCGTAGACCATCAGCAAGCAGCAGAAAAACGCCAGCCACAGCATCAGCGTGCGCAGCGCCCGCCCCTCACGAAACAACTGCAACACCGGGGTGCCGCTGCCCTTCACTTCGCTCATGTGCAGCTGATCGCCGGTTTGCGCGATGTACGCCGGATCGACTCGCTGGAGAATGTTGCGCGCCTCTTCATTGCGCCCCTGACGCAGCATGAAGCCCACCGATTCAGGCAGGAAGTACATGATCAACGGCAACAGCAGCAACGGCAGCACCGCCACGTAAAACACCGACTGCCAGCCAAAACTTGGGATCAGCACGATGCCGAGCCCCGCCGAGAGCATGCCGCCCACCGAGTAGCCGCTGAACATGATCGCCACCAGCGTGCTGCGGATTTTCTTCGGCGCGTATTCGTTCATCAGCGCCACGACGTTGGGCATCACCCCGCCAATGCCCAGCCCGGCAATGAACCGACAGAGGCCAAACTCGGTGGGGTTACTGGCAAAACCGTTGAGCACGGTAAAACCGCTGAACAGCATCACGCACAGGGTGATGGCTTTTTTACGACCGATCTTGTCTGACAGCGGGCCGAAAAACAGCGCGCCGAACATCATTCCAAACAGTGCATAACTTCCCAGTGCGCCGGCTTGCAGAGGACTGAGCCCCCACTCTTTCATCAGCATCGGCAACACCACGCCGTAGATCACCAAATCGTAACCGTCGAAAATGATGATCAGGGCGCACCAGAACAGCACCATCCAGTGAAAGCGGTTGAATCGTGCCTTGTCGATAACCTCATGTACGTCAATCTTGCGCATGGCATCTATCTCTTGTTGTTGTTTTTTTAAGAGTCGGTAACGCGGCTAACGTCCGTACAGCCGAGGGTAAAGTCGCCAGGCACGGGGCAATATCCGCTTTGCGCAGATCGCTATCCGTTTTGTGCACCGCCCGGAACCGGGCGTTGGGCGGGGAAAGAGGGTCTTGAATCAGAGAAACCTGTGGCGAGGAGCACGTCTATGCTGGATTTACCCGGCTCATGCCTTTGCTCCTATAGGAGGAAAAATCGATGGTTCCCACGCCCATTTCCGAAAAGGCTTTTTCCCGAGGTCTGCTCGATGTACTGATTCGTGCCGGGTTGATCGCCGTTCTGGTGGTTTTCTGCTTCCAGATATTCAGTCCATTCCTCGATCTGATGCTGTGGTCGATAATCCTGGCAATCACCCTCTACCCGTCACAAGTCAGGTTCAAAGGCGCGCTGGGAAACAAGGATGGGCTCAGCGCGACGCTGATTGTGCTGATCGCCATCTGCATCCTTATGGTGCCTGCCTATTTGTTGGGAACCTCGATTGCAGACTCCGTGGAACGGGCGATAAGCATGGTCAAAAGTGACAGTTTCCATATCCCCCCTCCGTCCGACGCGGTGGCCGGCTGGCCACTTGTGGGCAAACCCCTTCATGGCTTATGGACACAAGCTGTCACCAACCTGCCCGACCTGTTACAGAAGTTCATACCGCAAATCAAAGGTGTCAGCCTCTCCCTGCTGAGCAAGCTGGCGGGGGCCGGCATGGGGCTCCTTTTATTTATCTTTGCCCTGATTATTGCCGGTATTTTTTTAGCCTATGGTGAAAGTGGCCACCGCAGCGCAGTGCAAATCGCTTCGCGCTTCTGCGGCCCGGTCAAGGGACCGAAAATCACCGAGCTGTGCACCGCGACCATCCGGGCAGTGGCGTTGGGCGTGGTTGGCATCGCCTTCATCCAGATGCTGTTGATCGGCATCGGCTTTGTGTCCATGGGCATCCCCGGCGCAGGTCTTCTCGCCTTGGCGGTGCTGATTATCGGCATCATGCAATTACCGGCCACCCTGATTACCCTTCCGGTCATCGTCTACGTCTTCGCGAACGAAGGTGCCAGTACGGCGACCATTGTGTTTGCCATCTATGTCTTCGTTGCGGGCCTGGTCGATAACGTCCTCAAGCCGTTGCTGCTAGGTCGAGGTGTCGATGTGCCAATGCCGGTGGTGCTGATCGGTGCCTTGGGCGGCATGGTCACGAGCGGTATCCTCGGCCTGTTTATCGGCCCTGTGATATTGGCGGTCGGTTATCGGCTGTTCTGGCAATGGGTGGATGATCAAGCGCAAGAACCCGGGACAGACCGCCAGGGACCGACCTGACACGTCTTCCGAGGATATCGCCATGCTGTTGAATCTACTCGCCGGTCTCCCTGTGATGCTGTTCTGCCTGCTGATGCAAGCCGTTTTCATAACTATCTGTTTGCGCCATTACGTGCATTTCAGGCATACCCATCCAAATCGTGAATCGCAATGGCTGAATATCCTGTTGCTGTCGATGGTCATGGTGCTGATGTTGCTCGGCAATTTCGTGCAGATCGCCATCTGGGCCACCCTGTTCATGTTGCTCGACGAATTCGACGAATTCGCCACTGCGCTCTATCACTCGGCAGTCAACTTCGCCACGCTGGGCTATGGCGATATCATCATGTCCCCACGCTGGCGTCTGCTTGGCCCACTGGAAGCAGCCAACGGCATCCTGATGTTTGGTGTCTCTACCTCAGTCATGACCGCTGCGGTGATGGATGTCATCAAACACAGCATGGAAAGGCTACAACAGCGCGAACACCTATAGGTACGTCAGAAAAAGCAGGTAAGGTTCTATCTGAAGAAATCGCGACAGCCTTTTTTCTTTTGCGACAGACTTTATTATTCAGATCACATTTGAACGCTAAGCTTGGGCCTATGGATGACTCAGATTATTTACGCCTGCTGACCATTGCGGCCGAGCAAGCCAACACGTTCCTTTCCAATGCCCGCAAATGGGAGCGTGAGCGTTGGGTTTGCCAGCGCCTGCTGCAAGGTCTGAACATTCCCTATCGCGCCGACGAGTTTGCCCCCGCCGGAGAGCCGCCGGACGTGCTGTTTCGCGACGCGAATTTCGAGGTGTTCTTCGTGCTCGACGAGGGCCGGCGCCTCAATGATGAATGGCGTGATGAGCTGCAACGTCGGCGCAGCGCGTTCTCCCTGAGCCAGCTGGTGCGCCGCGAGGCCAAGCCCCGGCGGATCCCGGCTAATGAATTTCTGCTGAGACTGGCACCAACCTTGCGCAAAAAAGCCCACAACTACAAAGAGCGCGGCATGGACCTGGGGGATCTGGACATCATCGCCTTCGCCAGCCTCAAGCGCGAAGTGCTGGACCTCAACAGCCACTTCCCGCCCCCCACCGAATACCTGCGCCAGGGCTGGCGTTCGCTGTCGCTGGTCGGCCCGACCTTCGCCCGCGTGCTCTTCGCCCACCCGGATGCCCCGGATTTCCTGCGCAGCAACCTGGGACGCAGCATCGTCTTCGATGTCGGGATCAGCTTGTGAGTCCCGCCACAGATACCGGCAACACTGCACAAGATGGCGCAATCACTGGCCGAATGTTACAAAGCGCAATCGTTCACCCGAACCACATGCACCGTTCAACGCTTGCAGACAATCTGCTGTAACGTCTGCACATTCAGCAACGTCTACCCGACGAGGCCTTTATGACCAGCCGCCTGAACCCCGACGACCAGAAGCATGTCGAAGAGTACCTGCACCTGTCCCAGCACCAAGTCGAGCGCCGGCCTTTCCGGCCGTGGATGCTCCTGGTGGTGGTGGTGGCAGTGACCATTGGTTTAGGCCTGTTGAGCCGACTTATCAGTTACCTGACGCTATGAGCTGCATCGCGCTCGCTCGGGTAATTGCACCGATTTCTTTTAGCCTTGCGAGATATCCCCATGACTCATCGTATTGTCATCGTTGGCGGCGGCGCCGGCGGTCTGGAGTTGGCTACCCGTCTGGGTAAGACTCTGGGCAAGCGCGGCACGGCCAGTGTGATGCTGGTCGACGCGAACCTGACCCACATCTGGAAACCGCTGTTGCACGAAGTGGCCGCTGGATCGCTCAACTCTTCCGAAGACGAACTCAACTATGTTGCCCAGGCAAAATGGAACCATTTCGAGTTCCAGCTGGGGCGCATGAGCGGGCTCGATCGCACACAGAAGAAAATCCAGCTGGCCGCCACCTACGACGACGCTGGCCTTGAACTGGTACCAGCGCGCGAAGTGCCTTACGACTCGCTGGTGATCGCGGTCGGCAGCACCACCAACGACTTCGGCACTCAAGGCGCGGCGCAACACTGCCTGTTCCTCGACACCCGCAAACAGGCCGAGCGCTTCCATCAGCAACTGCTCAATCACTACCTGCGCGCGCACGCCGGACAGACCGACACCGTGCAACAGATCAGCGTGGCCATCGTCGGCGCCGGTGCCACCGGGGTCGAACTGGCAGCGGAACTGCACAACGCCGCCCATGAACTGGCGGCTTATGGCCTGGACCGGATCAAGCCGGAAAACATGCACATTACCCTGATCGAAGCCGGGCCACGGGTTCTCCCGGCGCTGCCGGAGCGGATCGGCGGGCCTGTGCATAAAACCCTGGAGAAACTCGGGGTCAACGTCATGACCAATGCCGCGGTCAGCGAAGTGACCGCCGACAGCCTGATTACCGCCGACGGCCAGGTAATCAATGCCAGCCTCAAAGTCTGGGCCGCCGGGATTCGTGCGCCGGGTTTCCTCAAGGACATCGATGGCCTGGAAACCAACCGCATCAACCAGCTGCAAGTGCTGTCGACCCTGCAAACCACCCGCGACGAGAACATCTTCGCCTTCGGCGACTGTGCGGCCTGCCCGCAACCGGGCAGCGACCGCAATGTGCCGCCGCGTGCCCAGGCGGCCCACCAACAGGCTTCGTTGCTGGCCAAATCGCTGAAACTGCGGATCGAAGGCAAGGCCCTGCCGGAATACAAATACACCGACTACGGCTCGCTGATCTCGCTGTCGCGGTTTTCGGCTGTGGGTAACTTGATGGGCAACCTGACCGGCAGCGTGATGCTCGAGGGCTGGCTGGCACGGATGTTTTACGTGTCGCTGTACCGCATGCACCAGATGGC
The DNA here is from genome assembly GCF_059492165.1 of Pseudomonas sp. Pseusp15. Lineage (NCBI taxonomy): Bacteria > Pseudomonadati > Pseudomonadota > Gammaproteobacteria > Pseudomonadales > Pseudomonadaceae > Pseudomonas > Pseudomonas sp. Pseusp15. Next base: position 6,285,229 of record NZ_CP168523.1, on the reverse strand, counting down.
GCTGTATGGCGCGTTCCGTACGGCGATGTTGATGCTGGGTAGCAAGATTGGGCGTGGGACCGAGCCGCGGCTCAAGTTGCATTAAGAGCTTCGGCGTCACTTAGGGCCTCTTCACGGGCAAGCCTCGCTCCTACAGTTCGGAGTCAAATCGAAAGATGCGATCGACTCCCCCGTAGGAGAGAGGCTTGCCCGCGAATCATGCGTCCCGGTCCAACTTCCTGACACCTATGTGTCTCACTGTATCTGCCCCACGATTTCACCCCTTCGCTTACAAACTCCCTCCTTGCACGACACAGTAGCGATACACCGCGCCCGCTAAATGGCCACACCCGAGCAAGGCACCGCCTGCTTCGGTCATCGCCGCACTTGCGTGGCGTCCTTTATCGAACGGTTGTGTCGTGCAACCCAGGAGATTTGTAATGTCCCGTACCACTACTCTCAGCAAAAGCACCGTTGGCCTGCTCGGTGCCGTCCTGGCCGGCGGCCTGATGTTGTCCGGTTCCGTATTCGCCGCGCAGCCACTGACCCAGGGCTACATGGTCGCCTCCGCCGAAACTTCGGTAAAAACCCCAGAAGGCAAATGTGGCGAAGGCAAGTGCGGCGATGCCTCGATGGCCAAGACCGACACCGATGGCGATGGTCAGGTGTCCCGTGCGGAGTTCCTGAAAGTGGCGCCCAAGGGCGACTTCGACAAGATCGACACCAACCACGATGGTCAAATCTCGGAACAAGAGGCTTTCGACAATGTGAAAGCCAGCTACGAAGCCAATGGCAAAAAAATGCCAAAAGGCTTGTTCGAGCACCTGAAAGACAACAGCTAAGCCAATGAAGACCAGGCCCTGCTTCTCCATCGAGGAGCGGGGCTTTTTTTCGTCCGGCGGATTTACAACTGAAACCGCTGCACCATAGTCCGTAACGAATTGGCCAACTGCGACAGCTCATGGCTGGAGGCGCTAGTCTGATCGGCGCCAGCAGCGGAGCGTACCGACAAATCGCGAATGTTCACCAGGTTGCGATCAACTTCACGCGCCACTTGCGCCTGCTCTTCGGCGGCGCTGGCGATCACCAGGTTGCGTTCGTGGATCTGGTGAACCGAGGCGGTGATGGTCTGCAGCGCCTCACCCGCATGCTCAGCCAACGCCAGGGTGCTGGCTGCCCGCGAGGAGCTGGCTTGCATGGAGTCCAGCGCCCGGGTTGAGCCAGTACGCATGCCCTGAACCATTTGTTCGATTTCCTGAGTCGACTGTTGCGTGCGGTACGCCAGGGCACGCACTTCGTCGGCAACCACCGCGAAACCTCGACCACTTTCGCCCGCACGCGCCGCTTCGATGGCCGCGTTGAGGGCGAGCAAATTGGTCTGTTCGGCAATGGCACGAATCACATCCAGCACCTTGCCGATGTCCTGAGACTGGCTGGCCAGCGACTGCACCAAGCCGCCCGTCGTCTGCACGTCGCTGGCAAGGGCGCTGATGGCACTCACGGTTTCGCTCACTCGCTGATGGCCGACGTGTGCCGACTCACTGGATTGGCGCGTGGCGTCAGAGGTAGAAACCGCGTTGCGTGCGACCTCCTCCACCGCGGTGGTCATTTCGGTGACGGCTGTCGCCGCTTGTTCAATCTCGTTGTTCTGCTGTTGCAGATTCTGGGTGCTGTCGAGGGTGACCGCGTTCAATTCATCGGCTGCCGTCGCCAATTGCGCCGCCGAACCGCTGATGCCCTGCAAGGTGTCACGCAGGTTGTGTTGCATGGTCGCCAGCGCCTTGAGCAAGCGGCTCACTTCGTCGTTGCCATGGGTCTCGATGGGGCGGGTCAGATCGCCTCGTGCCACGTTTTCCGCAGCGTTCAACGCCTCTGCCAAGGGTTTGACGATGCTACGGGTCAACAGCATCGCAAGGCCGACCGTGGCCAGCGCCGCGAGGGCAATAAACAGGCTGACGATCATCCGGGAGGTGGCATAGTGCTCTTGGGATTTCCGGCTCTCGGCGGCCACTAGCCGGGTGAACAGTTCCGCCAGATCGTTGAGCTGTTTGCCCGAACCGTCGACAACAGTCTTCATGTCGACCAGAAGTAGTTTGGTCAGCTCGTCACGCCTCCCTTGCTCAGCGAGGGTGAAGGATTGGGCGATGCCGCTGCCGTAGGCGGCGAAGGTTTTTTTGAACTGGTCATACAACTCCTGGCCCTCAGGGGTGGTGACCAATTTGTCATAAGCGGCAATTTTCTCGCTCAATTCCTTGTCGCGCGTGTCCATTTGGCTACGGTAAGTGGCGATGTTCTTCGGATCTTGATCCAAGGCCATGCGCAGGGAAATGGTACGGATGCGCAGCATGAGCTCGCGGATCTCGTCACCGCCGCGAATGCTCGGCAACCATTGGGCCTCCACCGCCACCTCGCTGTCGCGAATGCTCGACATCTGCCCCAGTGCAAATACCCCGAGCAATGCCACCAGTACCGCGATCAAGGCAAAACCCAGCGCGGCGCGAGGGGCAATATTCAGCTGACGAAGAAACATAACGAGCGCCTTTGTTTTTATTGGCTGGAGTCGAGGCCCTGTCCGTGCCCCGTTAGCTCGTTATCGGCAAGTTGTACGATGACTTGAAGCGATCTGCTTTTTCGCAGACAAAAAAAATCCCCGTATCTTTCGATACGAGGATTTTTAATATGGTCGGGGTAAGGGGATTCGAACTCCTGACATCCTGCTCCCAAAGCAGGCGCGCTACCGGACTGCGCTATACCCCGGTAAAAAAAAGGCACCTTTGAAAGGCGCCTTCTGCGAACAGAGCTTTTGGCGTCTGATCTTAAGATTCGATCCCAGCGTTAACTGGTTTCAAAAATGGTGGGTCGTGTGGGATTCGAACCTACGACCAATTGGTTAAAAGCCAACTGCTCTACCAACTGAGCTAACGACCCAAAAATGGTCGGGGTAAGGGGATTCGAACTCCTGACATCCTGCTCCCAAAGCAGGCGCGCTACCGGACTGCGCTATACCCCGGTTTGAAATTGGCTCCGTGACCAGGACTCGAACCTGGGACCCAATGATTAACAGTCATTTGCTCTACCGACTGAGCTATCACGGAACTACATATTTCAATTTACAACTGTGAAGCTTGCTTCACCTCTTCGACCCGTTCGCATCGCTGCGTTCGTGTGTCTGAGGCGCGCTATTCTACAATCTTAAGCACCTCTGTCAACCCCCTAAATTGCTTTCAAGTTAATGATTTGCAACTTATTTCAGATTCCTGCTTGGGGAGCAGAAACCCTCTCGGGGTGACTTACTGCGGGGCGCACTTTACAAGCATTTTCCTTTGAGTTCAACAGCCTATCGAAAAAAAGGCCTCGCAATGCGAGGCCTCTTTCATTTTGTTGCCACTGGGGATCAGACAAAGACGATTTCGTCGTGCTCCACCACACCTTTGGCGGTCTCTCCGGGCATGAAACGACCCGATAGAATCAGCTGTGCCAGCGGGTTCTCGATCCAGCGCTGGATCGCCCGTTTGAGCGGCCGTGCGCCATAGACTGGGTCGTAACCGACGGCGATCAGCTTATCCATCGCTTCCGGACTCAGCTCAAGCTTCAGCTCGCGCTCGGTCAGACGGCTACGCAGGCGACCCAACTGGATCTCGGTAATGCCCGCGATCTGATCCCGAGCCAGCGGCTCGAAGATCACCACTTCGTCGACCCGGTTAATGAACTCCGGCCGGAAGTGCGTGGAAATCGCATCCATCACCGCTGCACGCTGCGCTTCGCGATCCCCTATCAGTTCCTGGATCTGTACCGAGCCCAGGTTGGAGGTCATGACGATCACGGTATTTTTGAAATCCACCGTGCGGCCATGGCTGTCGGTCAAACGGCCATCTTCGAGCACTTGCAGCAAGATGTTGAACACATCCGGGTGGGCCTTCTCGACCTCATCCAGCAGGATCACTGAATAAGGCTTGCGACGCACCGCCTCGGTCAGGTAACCGCCCTCCTCATAGCCCACGTAGCCCGGTGGCGCGCCGATCAGACGAGCCACGGAATGCTTCTCCATGAACTCGGACATGTCGATCCGTACCATCGCCTCTTCAGTATCAAAGAGGAACTCGGCCAGCGCCTTGCACAACTCGGTTTTACCGACACCGGTCGGGCCGAGGAACATGAACGAACCGCTCGGGCGATTCGGATCGGACAACCCGGCACGGGAACGCCGCACTGCGTTGGAGACGGCGATCACTGCTTCGTCCTGACCGATCACACGTTGGTGCAACAGGCTTTCCATCTTCATCAGTTTTTCGCGCTCGCCCTCGAGCATTTTCGCCACGGGGATGCCGGTCCATTTCGACACGACTTCAGCGATCTCTTCTTCAGTCACCTTGCTGCGCAACAACTGGTTTTCGCTTTTACCGTGCTGGTCGACCATTTGCAGGCTGCGCTCCAGATCCGGGATTACCCCGTATTGCAGCTCGGCCATGCGGTTCAGGTCGCCTTTACGGCGCGCGGCTTCCAGTTCCTGACGGGACTGTTCGATTTTCTGCTGGATCTGTGCCGAGCCCTGGACCTCGGCTTTTTCCGAGTTCCAGATCTCTTCGAGATCCGAATACTCACGCTCGTGACGGGCGATTTCTTCCTGCAATTTTTCCAGACGTTTCTTCGCCGCGTCGTCGCTTTCTTTCTTCAGCGCCTGGGATTCCACCTTCAGCTGAATCAGGCGACGCTCCAGACGGTCCAGCACTTCCGGCTTGGAATCGATTTCCATGCGGATGCGGCTGGCGGCTTCGTCGATCAGGTCGATGGCCTTGTCCGGCAACTGGCGGTCCGTGATGTAGCGATGACTGAGCTTGGCCGCGGCGATGATTGCACCGTCGGTGATTGCCACCTTGTGGTGAACTTCGTAGCGCTCTTTCAGACCACGCAGGATGGCGATGGTGTCTTCTTCGCTCGGCTCGTCCACCAAGACCTTCTGGAAGCGCCGCTCGAGGGCCGCATCCTTCTCTATATATTGACGGTACTCGTTGAGCGTGGTCGCGCCGACGCAATGCAGCTCACCGCGAGCCAATGCCGGTTTGAGCATGTTGCCCGCGTCCATCGAGCCTTCGCCCTTGCCCGCGCCGACCATGGTGTGCAATTCGTCGATGAACAGAATGATCTGCCCTTCCTGCTTCGACAGTTCGTTGAGCAGGGACTTGAGGCGCTCTTCGAACTCGCCGCGGTATTTGGCACCGGCAATCAATGCCCCCATATCCAGGGACAAAAGGCGCCTGCCTTTGAGACCGTCCGGCACTTCACCGTTGATGATGCGCTGAGCCAAGCCTTCGGCGATGGCGGTTTTACCCACGCCAGGTTCACCGATCAGCACCGGGTTGTTCTTGGTGCGGCGTTGCAGTACCTGAATGGTGCGGCGAATTTCATCGTCACGGCCGATCACCGGATCGAGCTTGCCCTCTTCGGCGCGCTTGGTCAGGTCGATGGTGTATTTATCCAGCGCCTGCCGAGACTCTTCCTGGTTGGCGTCATTAACTGCCTCACCGCCGCGCAGATTGTTGATCGCGTTTTCCAGCGCCTTTTTGCTCACGCCCTGGCCGAGCAGCAATTTGCCGAGCTTGCTGTTCTCGTCCATCGCGGCGAGCAGCACCAGTTCGCTGGAGATGAATTGGTCACCCTTCTGCTGGGCCAGGCGATCGGCCTGATTGAGCAGGCGTGCCAGATCCTGCGACATGTTCACGTCACCGGTCGGGTTCTGGATTTTCGGCAGCTGATCGAGCGCTTTGGTCAGCTCTTTACGCAGGCTGTTGACGTCGAAACCCACCTGCATCAGCAGGGGTTTGATCGAACCACCCTGCTGTTCAAGCATGGCCTGCATCAAATGCGCCGGTTCAATGGCCGGATGATCGAGGCCGACAGCCAGGGACTGGGCGTCGGACAAGGCTAACTGCAGCTTGCTGGTTAAACGGTCTATACGCATGGGTTCACCTTCCTTTTGAGCAGGCCGGACCTATAAACATCCCGAATAAAGAAACCTGCCAGATACCGCTATAGATGTGGTCGATTCTGGGAGATTCAAGCGTCGTGCAGTTGATGTAGATCAGAGAAGTCTAGCGTTCGAGCCAGATCAGAGAGGCAAACCGGCCGGTGCGTGGACTGCGGCGGTAAGAAAAGAAGCGAGGATCAGTCACGGTACAGAATCCGCCGCCATAAACAGCGGTAACCCTGCGAGCGGCCAGACGTAAACGCGCCAGTTCATAGATGTCGGCCATGAACTTGCCGGCATTCTGGCTCGGCACGAAGGCTTTGGCTGCTTCAGGCAATTGCTGGACGAAGGTTTCGCGCACTTCCGGGCCGACTTCAAAGGCTTGAGGGCCAATGGCCGGGCCGAGCCAGACCAGTACGTCTTCGGGCGGTACAGCCAGACTGTCGAGGGTCGCCTCCAGCACACCCGCCGCCAGCCCGCGCCAACCGGCATGGGCGGCAGCGACGCGGGTGCCGGCACGGTCGCAAAACAGCGCAGGAAGGCAGTCGGCGGTCATCGCTGTGCAAGCGATACCGGGTGTTGCCGTCCAGCTGGCGTCGGCAGTGGCTACCAGGTTCGGGTCCGCTTGGGCCACGACAATGCCGTGAACCTGTTGCAACCAGGCCGGCTGAATCGAGAAACGATCGGTGAGACGACGGCGGTTTTCGGCGACGGCTTCAGGGCTGTCGTCGACGTGATCGCCGAGGTTGAGGCTGTCGAACGGCGCCAGACTGACGCCGCCCGCACGGGTGGTAACGCAGGCTTTGACGCTGGCCGGCGCGGGCCAGTCAGGCGTCAGCCAGGTCATCCGATGAACGCCTCGCGGTCTTGCTTGAGCAGCGACAGCAACCAGACGAAGTCATCCGGCAGTGGCGATTCCCAGCTCATGCGTTTACCGGTGGTCGGATGATCCAGCTCCAGGAACCGCGCATGCAGCGCCTGACGTGGGAAATTCTTCAGGGATTCGACCATGGTCACGCTGGCGGCCGGTGGAATACGGAAACGACCGCCATAGGCCGGATCTCCGACCAACGGGTAGTTGATGTGCGCCATGTGCACGCGAATCTGGTGCGTACGACCGGTTTCCAGCTTCACTCGCACATGAGTGTGGGAGCGGAAACGCTCGAGCACGCGGTAGTGACTGACGGCTTGCTTGCCACCTTCCATCACCGCCATGCGCTGGCGTTGCTGGCCATGACGACCGATCGGTGCGTTGATCTTGCCGCCGGCCGTCACTACACCGATTACGATGCACTCATAGATCCGGCTGACACTGCGGCTCTGCAATTGAGTGACCAGCTGTGTCTGCGCCTGAATGGTCTTGGCCACCACCATCAGACCGGTGGTGTCCTTGTCCAGGCGATGCACGATACCGGCGCGGGGCACATTGATGATGTCCGGCACGTGGTGCAGCAAAGCGTTGAGCAAGGTGCCGTCGGCGTGACCGGCGGCCGGATGCACCACCAGGCCCGCAGGCTTGTTGATCACCAGGATGTCGTCGTCTTCATAGACGATGTCCAGCTCGATGTCTTGAGCGATCCATTCGCCCTGAGCTTCCTGCTCGGCAGTCAGTTCAAGAATGGCGCCACCGTGAACGATGTCTCGCGGGCGGATAACCGCCCCATCCACAGTCAGGCGGCCGTCTTTGATCCAGGCGGAAAGGCGCGAGCGCGAGTGCTCAGCGAATAATTGTGCGGCGACTTGATCGAGGCGTTGGCCGCCCAATTCGGACGGCACCTCTGCGCGAAGTTCAATTTTATCGGACATGCTCAGACTAGGCGTCGGCACAGCCTTTGGTTTCGGCTGCGCGCTTGTGGTTAAATACGGCGTCTTTTGCCCCGAGGCTTTTCAACGGGGCACTCATCATAACAGGACGGCCCCGCCCAAGACAGCGGCCGTCATAGGGACGCAAGCCGCCATGCAAGTGAAACACCTGCTGCTGATCGCCATCCTCGCATTGACCGCTGCTTGCTCATCGAAGGAAGTCGTAGACGAAAACCTGAGCGAAGTCGAGCTGTACCAGCAGGCTCAGCACGATCTGGACAACAATAGCTACACCGCCGCCACAGCCAAGCTGAAGGCCCTGGAGTCGCGTTATCCGTTCGGTCGCTATGCCGATCAGGCTCAACTCGAGCTCATCTACGCCAACTACAAGAACTCCGAGCCTGAGGCTGCGAAGTCCGCCGCCGAGCGATTCATTCGTCTGCACCCGCAGCACCCGAACGTCGATTACGCCTACTACCTCAAGGGTCTGACCTCTTTTGACCAGGACGTCGGCCTGCTGGCGCGCTTCCTGCCACTGGACATGACCAAGCGTGACCCGGGCGCTGCCCGCGACTCCTACAACGAGTTCGCCCAGCTGACCAGCCGCTACCCGAACAGCCGCTACGCGCCGGACGCCAAGCAGCGCATGATTTACCTGCGCAACCTGCTGGCGGCCTATGAAATCCACGTTGCCGACTACTACCTGACCCGTCAGGCCTACGTTGCCGCCGCCAACCGTGGCCGTTATGTAGTGGAAAACTTCCAGGAAACCCCATCGGTCGGTGACGGCCTGGCGGTGATGACCGAAGCCTACCAGCGTCTGCACCTGGACGAACTGGCTGCGACCAGCCTCGAAACCCTGAAACTCAACTACCCGAACCACCCGAGCCTGGTGGACGGTCAGTTCGTGCCATCGGTAGCCGAAGCCGACAACCGTTCGTGGCTGAGCAAGGCCACCCTGGGCCTGATCGAATCCCGTCCGCCACTGCCGCCGGGCGAAACCCGCGCCAACCAGGACGTGCAGAAGCAGTTCCAGGATGCCAAGGACGCGATTCCGAACGAGCTCAAGCCTAAAGATGAAAACGGCGATGTGATCGAAGAACCAGAACCCGAGTCCAGCAACACCGACCGTTCCTGGTTCAGCCACATGACCTTCGGCCTGTTCGACTGACATAGGGATGTTGTACCGGGAAGGCGCCTTTCGAGGCGCCTTTTTTATTGCCGGATTTTTAGGTGAATGTATTGCACTGTGCGCTTGACCCGTCCTTGGCTAAACTGCCAACTCATTAATCAAAAAGCAGCTCACCATGCTTCGTCTATTGTTCTGGATCGCCCTGATTGCCGCTGCCGTATGGTTCTGGCGCAAGTTCAAGGGCCCGACGTCGGTCGCCAATATGCCGCGCGAGCAAGATGCTCCGCCCATGGTTCGCTGTGCTCATTGCGGCGTACACCTGCCCCGCGACCGCGCGTTGAAACTCGAACAACAGTGGTATTGCAGCCAGGCTCACCTTGAGCAAGGCCCGGGCTCCAGTGATCGCTGAGACGCCCAGCCCAAGCAACAAACAGGCCCAGCGACTGCTGCGCCTCTATCACCTCTACCGCTTAAGCGTCGGCATCACCCTGGTGCTGTTGATCTCCAGCAACATGGACAACCAGTTGCTGAAGTTCGCCAATGACGACCTGCTGCGCAACGGCAGCTGGTTGTACCTGGTGCTGAATATCCTGCTGGTGGTCTTTCTGGGGAACACCCAGCGCCCCGCGCAGCTGTTCGGCCTGGCGCTGGTCGATGTCCTGCTGCTGTGCGGCTTGTTCTATGCCGCAGGCGGCATGGCCAGCGCCATCGGCAATTTGCTGATCGTCTCAGTGGCCATCAGCAATACCTTGCTGCGCGGGCGTGTCGGTCTGCTGATCGCAGCGGTCGGTGCCCTTGGCATCGTGGGTTTGAGCTTCATCCTGAGCTTCAACCATCCCGCCAGCCCCAGTGATTACCTGCAAATCGGCACCCTCGGCGCCCTGTGTTTTGCCGCGGCGCTGCTGGTGCAGGGCTTGACCCGACGACTGGAGGTCAGCGAAACCCTGGCCGAACAGCGGGCCAGTGAAGTGCTCGGTCTCGAAGCCCTCAACGCACTGATCCTGCAACGCATGCGCACAGGCATTCTGGTGCTCGACAACCAGCGGCGGGTGCAACTGGCCAATCACAGCGCCTTGACCTTGCTGGGGCAGGAAAAACTGGACGGCCAGTTGATCGACGATTACTCGATACCGTTGGTCGAGCGGCTCCAACTGTGGCTCAACAATCCAACGTTGCGCCCGCAAAGCCTGCAGATCGCCAGCAACGGCCTCGAGCTGCAACCAAGCTTCATTGCCCTGGACCAAAGCCCGCACCACCAGACGCTGGTTTTTCTCGAAGACCTCGCCCAAATCGCCCAACAGGCCCAACAACTGAAACTCGCCGCCCTCGGTCGCCTGACCGCCGGGATTGCCCATGAGATCCGCAATCCACTGGGCGCCATTAGTCATGCCGCGCAGTTACTGCAGGAATCCGAGGAACTGAACGGTGCGGACCGGCGTCTGACGCAGATTATTCAAGACCAATCTCAGCGCATGAATCGGGTAATCGAAAACGTCCTGCAATTGTCCCGTCGCCAGCAAACCGTGCCGCAACGGCTCGATTTGAAGCCGTGGCTGGAGCATTTCGTCGCCGAAACCCGCGAAGGCTCGAAAGAACATCAGCAGATTCACCTGCGCATCGGCTTGGGAGACTTCAAAACCCTGATGGATCCGGATCAGCTGACCCAGATTCTCGATAACCTGTTGCGCAATGCCTGGCGCCATAGCGCCCTCAAGCATGATCGGGCGCAGGCCTGGCTTGAGTTGTTTATCGACCCGGACAGCCAGTTGCCGACCCTGGAAGTCCTGGACGATGGCCCTGGCGTTGCACCGGACCAACGTACTCACTTGTTCGAACCGTTCTTCACCACCAGCAGCCAGGGTACTGGCCTGGGGCTTTATCTGTCCCGTGAGCTGTGCGAAAGCAATCAAGCCCGCCTAGACTTCAAATCACGCCAAGGCGGCGGCTGCTTTCGCATCACCTTTGCTCACGGACGGAAACAAAGTTGAACACGAGCCCACGGCAAAAAATCCTCATCGTCGACGACGAGCCGGATATCCGCGAACTCCTGGAAATCACCCTGGGACGGATGAAACTCGACACCTTCAGCGCACGCAACCTCGCAGAAGCGCAGGCGCTACTGGCTCGGGATACGTTCGACCTGTGCCTGACCGACATGCGCCTGCCTGACGGCACCGGTCTGGCGCTGGTGCAGCACATCCAGCAGCGCTATGCACAAGTGCCGGTGGCGATGATCACCGCCTACGGCAGCCTGGAAACAGCAATAAACGCCCTCAAGGCCGGCGCCTTCGACTTCCTGACCAAACCGGTCGACCTCACCCGTCTGCGCGAACTGGTCATCAGCGCCCTGAGCTTGCCAGCGCCAGGCGGCACCAGCAGCGGCATCGACCGTCGGCTGCTGGGAGACTCGCTGCCAATGCGCAACCTGCGCAAACAAATCGACAAACTGGCCCGCAGCCAAGCCCCGGTCTACATCAGTGGCGAGTCCGGCAGCGGCAAGGAACTGGTCGCTCGACTTATCCACGACCAAGGCCCGCGCGCCAGCCGACCGTTCGTCCCGGTGAACTGTGGGGCAATCCCGTCGGAATTGATGGAAAGCGAGTTTTTCGGCCATCGCAAAGGCAGTTTCAGCGGCGCCATCGAAGACAAGCCTGGGCTGTTCCAGGCAGCCCATGGCGGTACGTTGTTCCTCGACGAAGTGGCTGACCTGCCGCTGGCAATGCAGGTCAAACTGCTGCGGGCCATACAGGAGAAAGCCGTTCGCAGCATCGGTGGCCAGCAGGAAACCGTGGTCGATGTGCGCATCCTCTGCGCCACTCACAAAGACCTCGATGCCGAAGTCGCCGCCGAACGCTTTCGCCAGGACTTGTACTACCGCCTGAACGTGATCGAGCTGCGAGTACCGTCCTTGCGCGAACGCCGCGACGACATTGAGCTTCTGACCAACAATATGCTCAAGCGACTGGCGGCCAGCACTGGCCAGCCCCCCGCAAAACTCCACCCACAAGCCCTCGAAGCGCTGAAAAACTATCGCTTTCCTGGAAACGTGCGGGAATTGGAGAACATGCTCGAACGGGCTCACACCTTGTGCGAGAACAAACAGATCGAAGCCAGCGACCTGCGTCTGGCGGAAGGCAACTGCAACCCGGACGGCGGCGTGCCAGACCTGACACAGATCGATAATCTGGAAGCCTATCTGGAAAACGTCGAACGCAAACTCATCCTCCAGGCCCTGGAAGAAACCCGCTGGAACCGCACGGCGGCGGCCCAGCGATTGAATCTGTCATTTCGGTCGATGCGTTACAGGCTGAAGAAATTGGGGCTGGATTGAACCGTTAACAGCTCTTCTGTCAGATTCGTCCGGCTGGAGCATACGGCGCAGGGTCGATAATCGGCGCCCGCCCCAGCATCACATCGGCAAACAACTGACACGACGCCGGCGCCAGCACCAGCCCGTTACGGTAATGCCCGCAGTTGAGCCAGAGCCCGTCATATCCCGGCACCCGACCGATATAGGGGATTCCTTCAGGCGACCCGGGCCGCAACCCCGCCCAATGCCCCACCACCTCGGCATCCGCCAATGCCGGAATCAATTCCACCGCCGATGCCTTCAGGCTTTCCAGCGCCATGTCGGTTGGCGTCTTGTCAAAACCCTCATGCTCCAGCGTACTGCCGATCAGGATGTGCCCGTCGCGCCGGGGAATGGCATAACGCCCCTTGGCCAGGACCATGCTCGGAAGGAAGTCCGCCGCGCACTTGTAGAGAATCATCTGGCCCTTGACCGGTTCGACCGGCAGCTCCAGGCCCAGCTTTTTCAGCAAATCACCGCTCCAGGCCCCCGCTGTCAAAACCACCTCATCACCCCGAATGGCCCCCATCGAGGTCTGTACCCCGACCACCACAGAACCTTCCCGGATAAATTCGCTGACCTCGCATTGTTCATGGATCGTCACGTTCGGCAACGCCAGCAAGGCGGCCTTGAGGGACTTCACCAGCCGTGGATTACGCACATTGGCCACATCGGCCATGTAGATCGCCCGCGAAAAACCGGCGCCCAATACCGGCACTGCATCGTGGGCCGCAGAGATATCCACAGCCCGCAGCGGACGGTTCTCCCGTTTGGCCCAGGCGAGTGCTTCGGCCTCGTCATCCAGGTCCAGCCAATACAACCCGGTGGTGTGCACTTCAGGATCGACACCGGTGGCAGCGAACAAACGCTGGGCCAGTTGTGGATAAAAATCCTGGGACCAATGAGCCAGTGCAGTGACCGCCGGGCTGTAGCGCCATGGGTAGAGCGGCGAAACGATCCCGCCACCGGCCCAGGAAGACTCCTGACCGACGTTCGAGCGGTCCAGCAGCACCACGCTCTGCACTTCGGACGCGAGATTGAACGCCGTCAGCAGGCCAATCACCCCGCCACCGACAATCACCACTTGCTGTTGACTGCTCATGTTCTGATCCAACCGTTCTATAGACAGAGGGCGCAAAAGGCACCCGAAAAAGGAACTCAGCGCCCCCAGCAATCCTTGGTGGCCAGGCCGGACGCGGCATTGACCATACTCCTGACACCGGTATTGGTGAGAGTGAAATCACCGCACTTGTCGCTGGCCATGGTCGAACCGGCCTTGCGTGTTGCCGTCAGCAGGAAGGTCTGATCGGTCAGGGTCGGGGTGATGGTGTAGAAATCATTGCCAGCGCTGAGGCCAGTGGCATTGGTGTAGACATTATTCTTCGAATAGAAACGCTCGAGGATCTGCGCCTGCTCGGAAAGCAACCCGGCGACTTCAGTACGTCGGCCCTTTTTTATGTACTCGGTGAGGCTCGGATAGCCAATGGTGATGACGATCCCGATGATCGCAATCACGATCATGATTTCGATCAGGGTAAAACCTCGGTTGGATCTGCGCATGCCTCACTCTCACTTACTGTATTTGTCGCCACATGATGCGACGGCCGCTGCCGCCACCGGATTTTTCCACCAGAGTGGTCACGCCACCACCGGAGTCGTTCACAATCTTGCGGGTTGCGTCATTGACGACCGCGTTCAGGGTCGGGATACCACCGGTGAAGATCACCCCACTGGAAATCGTGTCGTTGCCATCGACCACCCCGTCGGCATTGGTGTCGAGTACCGCGTAATTGAGCATCTTACCGCTGAACGCATCGAGTTCGACCAGTTTGCCGCTACCGAAGCTGGCACAGGGGTCCACGGTATCCACACTGAGCGTGGTAAAAACAATTCGCCCCGATACCAGACTGGCCTGATAGATCACCCGCTCCCCCGTCAGCACGTTGTTGTATACCAGGGGCAGGTACCAGCCTTTCTTGGCCGGGTAGGTCACCTCGTTCTGGCTGGTGGTGATGAATTGCCCGCTACTGCCCGAAAACACGCCGGTCACCGCCTGCGCCTGCAAACTGGAAACGGTGATTTGTCCTGCGCCCCCCTCGGCATCCCATACCGCGTAGAACGCCTGTAGATCCTTATTGGTCTTGTCGGCAACCTCATTGAATTTGCCGGTGCCGAAAAACACCTCCTTGCCGCCCAACACGTGATCCGCCAGCAACGGTTGCGCGGTAATCGGCTGGGTCGCGCCACCTGCAGTGGTGAACAACGGCTTGCCGGAAAACGCCACGCCCCAGGTGTCAGGAGTGGTGCCACTCAAATCGAACTTCCACAACCGCCCTTTCAGATCGCCCCCGTAGGCAGCCTGCACCACATTCTGCGAGTTGACCCTGAGCTTCACCGACGAAAGGCCGTTGGTGGTTTCGGTACTGTCGACCACGATTTTCTTGATCAGCGAGCCGTCGCGAATATCCACCACATACAACGCTGCCACCCCGGAGTTGCTGCCATAGCCGTTGGAGATAAACGCGGCCCAGCGACCATCGGCCAAGCGTGCCACTTCGGGGCGCGCATAGGCATAACCCAGATCATTGAAAACGTTCGCTGTATTGGCCGTGGCCGGCGCACTGACTTCCCACAGTGCTTTAGTTTCATTACCAGCCGATGCGTCGAACAATTGCAGCGCATAGAAGGTTTTGCCGCCCGCCCCCGTTCCGCCAATCGCCAGGGTTTTCCAGGCGCTGTTGAGCTGAGCATCGAACACGCCGACCTGGCCATCGACCAGATACTTGTGGCTCACACCGTTGATGTAAGCGGGATCGGCGATGTCGTTCAGCGATGGCAGCACGCTGGAGGGCATGTAGGCATAACGCCTGACACCGTTGGCCGAGTTGATGATGTTTACAAAACCGTCGTTGGCATTCACCACCAGGCTGGCATTCATGTTGGCGGCTTTGGTGGTCAGGTAAGTGCTGTAGCTGGTGTCTGCCACCAGATCGGACGCGGTTTTGTCCGTGGGTGAGGCCAGCACGAGTGGCGAATTGATGATGTCGCCGAGCAATACACTGCGAACTTTCAGCCCGGTTTTGTTGATGCCCTTGCTCCACTCCACCAGATCGTTGCCGTTGATGCCAGTAGGCAGCCCCTGGTTGAGGGCGGTCTGCTGCGCCGCAGAGAAATTGCTGTAAGCCAGGGTGACCGCGGCGTTGGTTTGCGTGTTCCAGGACTGGTAGGTCGGCGCAGTGGCGCCGGGCACGATGGTGGTGTCGGTCGTCCACAGCACAGCGGCGGTGTTAACCGCGCCCGCCGACGTGAAACCAAAGGACTTGATCGTACCCCGCCAGTCCTTGGGATCGTAGCTGGTCTGGAAATAGCTCGAGTCGCTGGTCAGGGTCGTGCCGCTGGCCACGCCACTGCCACCTGAGCCGGCCTTGGAAGTGATGTCGCTCAGGGCGGCAGACAGTGCATTGTTAAGTCCCGCACTGTCGTTCGCCTGGTAATACTTGCCCTGCCCATAGGTCGCGGCATCCGCCAACATCTGGTTTGCAGCGGTGAAACCCACGGTATAGGTGTTCATGTTCTGCTTGGGAAAATCCAGGGCGTTCCAGCTTTTACCCGCGGCATCGGTTCCCGTGGAACGCATGTCGATATCGAAGGCGAACTTGGCAATGTCATCCAGGTACAGGGTGTCGCCCTCATCGTCGCCTGAAGGGTCAGCACCATCGTTACTGCTGATCCCGTCCCAGTTTGGTAACCGGCTGCCTCCCAGTGGGTCGTCGGTCGGAAAGGTTCGGTCGTAGGTCGGCAGACCATCGGTGATCACCACCCCGTAGTTTTTCTGGCAACGGTACTGAATCGGACTGGTATAGGTGTCGGGCGTCGAGTTGTTGTACGGCGCCATGCCACGGAAATAACGAGTGATCTCGTAATAGGCTTCCGCCAGCGGCGTATTGGCTTGCGCGCTCAGCTCGTCGATCCCGGCGATCAGTGAGGTGTAATTGGTA
This sequence comes from Pseudomonas sp. Pseusp15, assembly GCF_059492165.1. Taxonomy (NCBI): domain Bacteria; kingdom Pseudomonadati; phylum Pseudomonadota; class Gammaproteobacteria; order Pseudomonadales; family Pseudomonadaceae; genus Pseudomonas; species Pseudomonas sp. Pseusp15. The sequence continues at coordinate 6,269,003 of NZ_CP168523.1, read as the reverse complement.
TCGGCCTGAGCCTGGGTCACAGTGCCGCTGACCGCCGATAAATCGCTGATCGAGCGGGCGATGTAACCGCCGTCATTCTTATGGTTACCGACCGCCAGGTTGAACGTCGACAGGCCGATGCGCAGCGAACGGTTATTGGCCACCAACGTCTTGGAAACGTTGCGCGCCACGTTCATCCGGTAATCGTTGGGGATCGAGCCGTCGGTGAAGTCCCGGTCAGTGTTGTTGGCCAGGCTGATCAGGTAGGACAAATAATTCGCCGTATACCGCGTGTCCTCGCTTCCCACCGGATCGGGAAGCTTCAGGCAAAGCGAATCCAGACCGAGAAGGCTGTTTTTATAAAAACCGTACCATCCGGCCTTCGAGCATGTTCCATGATTCAAACTCGACAAGGCGATATTGTTATCGGTCATGTCCAGGTCGCGGCCTTTGTTGCACGAACCATTGGAGAGGCAAATCGTCACCGGGGTGCGTGCGACCGTCGGGTCGAAGCCGGCCGCCCAGATAATGTTGTTCATACTCCCCGAGTCATCGAGCAGCAGCATCACATTGGCAGGCACGGCGGCGGCGCTCAACAGCGGAGAATCCGAGGGCGTGAAGGCGTAGGTCGGCGCGGCCAGGTAAAGGCTCAAGACCGCGCCGCAGAGCAGCTGCAGTAACCAATGGCGCCAGCCTGTGCGGGTCTCAGTACTTCGCATAAATACTCTCCACCACACTGCGCGAGCTGCCCGCGATGCCCACGGCGGTCACCCGATAAAGGGTTGCCGACGTGTTGCTCGGCACATTCACGGCAGTCAGGGTAGTGCCAATGTTCTGCACTCCGTAAAAGCCGCTACCGGAGGCGATCCAGTTCACCCCCGAGGTGGAGTTGAACCCGGCGGCGGTAATGACCGACGCCTCGGCCGGCGGTGCGCACTGGCTGGTGCCACTGCAGACCGGCAACGAGTAGGAGTTCAGTTGCACCGCGCTTTCACCGACCCGCAACGCCGCTTCCGCGCCCTGGAACGACTGGTTGCGCAGGATCACGCTGCTGGTCATTTTCTCCTGCAACGTGGCGCTCTGCATCGACGAGAGACCGATCAATGTCAGCACCAGGAGAAACACCAGGCTGACCAACAGCGCCATGCCGCGCTGGACGTGAGATGTCATGGACGCACGACTCATCGGCCCTCCCCTCATTGCAACCGGTTGCGCAAGGCGGCAACTACGTTGAAGGTTTGATTGCGGACCCGGTTGTTCGGGTCGGTGAGGGTCAGCGTCAGCCGCACACTGCGGATTCGCGCCGGATCGGACGGATTACTGCTGTAACTGGAGGCGGCTGTATCCGTGGCCGAACTGGCGATGCCGAAGCTCACGCCAAAGGCACTGACGTTGTTTACCAGCACCGCCTGAGTCGGCGTGCCAGTGCCGGAGCCCATCAGCAGTTGGTTGTTGCTGAAGCTGTAGACCAGCCGCCGGATTGGAAACGCCAACTGCCCCGATGCCGGCGTGCGTAAACCGGTGTAGGCCGTCGCAGTATTTCGGCAGTCGGAAACCACCGTCCAGGTCGGCACTCCGCCACTGCCGCCGACATCTGCGGTGACCAGAGTCAATTTGAGGTTGGCATTGTCCCAACTGATCGGTGTGAGCAGGCTGGCATTGAAATCCCCCGCCGAGCTGGCGTCGGTAATCGTACCCAGGCAACCAAACATGCCGACCATGCGAATTTCCTGAATCATCTTGCTCAGGACGAACCGCGCATCTTCCTGCATGCCGGCAGCGGTGTTCTGGCTGACGTAGGTGTTTTTGGCGGCGATGAAAATCTGCGCCACGCCCAGGACCACGATCAGGCTCAACGCCAGGGCGATCAGCAATTCGATCAGGCCGAAACCTCTGCTGGTTCTGTTCATGGTGTCGTCACCGGATCAACGGTGGCACGGCTGGTGAGGACAAAACTGCGGCGCGAATCGGCGATATTGGCGGCCCGGGAGTCGTCCCAGGTAATGGTGATGGTGTATACCCGCTGGTTGCGGACGATGCTGCCGGTGGCCGTGGCGCCGCCGAAATTGACGATATTGGTGGTGAAGTCGTAGAGGTCCTGATCCCGGGCCACGCTCAAGTTGCCCGAGGTCGGCGGCGTGACGGTGTAATCGGCGCCGGAATTGGCGCGAATGCGGTCCATCATGTCGTAGGCGATAAAACTCGCCTGGCTGGTCATCCGTGAGCTGTCGGTGTACTTCAGCGCATTGAGCTGAATCGCCGCCGCGCCCAACAGACCCACAGCCAGCACCAACAACGCGACCAATACCTCGATCAGCGTCATGCCCTCCTGTGCACGCTTGCTCCAACCCCTCATCCGCAACTTCCACCCAATAGAATTCGTCCGTTCAAACACACATTCAGCGTCCTGCTTTGCGCCCCCAGCACATAACTGATCACCACCGCCGTGGACGGCGCTGCCAAGCCGCCGAGATTGTTGAAATCAATCGCGGTCACTCCTGAGGTTAGCGTTAGAGTTGCTCCGCTGCTCATCGCTGGAACAACCCGCAATACATTGGCCGGATTGCCAGTACCGTCATAAACGCTCAGCTCGCCGGTCCAGACACTGCCGCCGGCCGTCGGGCGAACCCGAGTGGTGAAGCCCCGATCAATCGCCTCAAGCCGTGCGTAATTGAGTGCCCGTTGCAAGTCGCCGACCTCGGTGTCGGCCTTGTTGCTTTGCACCGAGCGGGTGAACGCCGGAACGGCCAGTGTAATCAGGATCAGAAACACCGCGAGCGTGACCAGCAGCTCGATCAGCGTGAAACCTTTTGTACGATGATCCATCAGTGCCCTCCGTTGCCGTCGGCTATACCTGCTTCTACACGCTAGAACATTCGACCGACAGATGTACGGTTGTTTTGCCATTACTCGCGCAAGGATCGCGCGGGCCGCAGCACTCCATGGAGGGAGATGACATGCATCAGCAAGGTTTCAGCTTGATCGGACTGCTCATGGGACTGACGATTGTCGGGATTGTTCTGCACTTGGTCAGTCCGGCGTTCGCTGCACTGACGGAATCGAATCATCGGGAGCAGGCGGCCGAGTCGCTGATCAGCGGGATCCGGCAGGCCAGAACCCTGGCCATAACCCGCAACCAGAACGTGGTCATTCATGGCATCAACGGCGATTGGAGCCAGGGCTGGCGGATCATTCTGGACATCAGCGGCAAAGGGCCAGAGGACAGCAGCAATCCGCTACTGGTCGAGCGCGCAGGTGATGCGCGGACGCCGATTGTCGGCAATTGGTGGGTCAGGCGTTTCGTGCGGTTCAGCAGTCTGGGCCAACCGCTGATGCCCGGGCGGGCATTTCAGGCAGGGACGCTACATATTTGCTCGGCTCGCGAGCCGGTCAGCCAGCTCCAGGTGGTGCTGGCGGCGAGCGGTCGAGTGCGCCTGGCCAACCGTAAGGCTGAGCAGGCGCTGTGTCGAAAGGCGAAAAATATTACAGCAGCGAACGCACGCGAAGCTCTTTAGGCATGGAGAAGGTGATGTTCTCCTCGCGACCGGCCAGTTCATCGGCCCCCGTGGCACCCCAGGCCTGCAATTGCTGGATCACGCCACGTACCAGCACTTCCGGAGCGGAGGCACCGGCCGTGATGCCAATACGCTCGACACCGTCGAACCAGCTCTTTTGCAAGTCTTCGGCACCGTCGATCAGATAGGCCGGGGTGGCCATGCGTTCGGCCAGTTCACGCAGACGATTGGAGTTGGAGCTATTCGGGCTGCCAACCACCAGCACCACGTCGCATTCGTCCGCCAGTTGCTTGACAGCGTCCTGACGGTTTTGCGTGGCGTAGCAGATGTCGTCCTTGCGCGGACCGCCGATCGCCGGAAAACGCGTACGCAGTGCGTCGATCACGCGACTGGTGTCGTCCATGGACAGGGTGGTCTGGGTAACGAAAGCCAGCTTTTCAGGGTTGTTCACCTGCAATTCGGCGACATCTTTCTCGTCTTCGACCAGATAGATCGCGCCACCATTGCTGCCATCGTACTGGCCCATGGTGCCTTCGACTTCCGGATGGCCGGCATGACCGATAAGGATGCATTCACGGCCGTCGCGGCTGTAACGCGCGACTTCGATGTGCACCTTGGTCACCAGCGGGCAGGTCGCGTCGAACACCTTCAGGCCACGACCTGTGGCTTCGGTACGCACGGCCTGGGAAACGCCGTGGGCGCTGAAGATCACGATCACGTCATCCGGCACCTGATCCAGTTCCTCGACGAAGATCGCCCCACGGGCACGCAGGTCTTCGACCACGAATTTGTTGTGGACCACTTCGTGGCGCACATAGATCGGCGGCCCGAAGACTTCCAGGGCGCGGTTGACGATTTCGATCGCCCGGTCCACGCCGGCGCAGAAGCCACGGGGGTTGGCGAGTTTGATTTGCATGCTGTGCCTCGTGTCTTGCGCGCAAGAAGTTAGATCATTGTAGGAGCAGAGCTTGCTCGCGAAAGCGGTGTGTCAGTCAACATTGATGCTGAATGTGATGACGCCTTCGCGAGCAAGCTCTGCTCCTACAGGTGACCGTATTCGGTCAGTTACAACGCTTTGACGTTGATGATCTCGACGTCAAAGGTCAAGGTCTTACCGGCGAGCGGGTGGTTGAAGTCGATGGTCACTTGCGCGTCATCGAATTCCTTCACCACGCCCGGCAGCTCGGTATTGGCGGCATCGTTGAAAATCACCAGCAGTCCTGGCGACAGTTCCATGTCCTGGAACTGCGAGCGCGGGATGATCTGCACGTTTTGCGGGTTAGGCTGGCCAAAAGCGTTTTCCGGCTCGATGGACAGGCTGCGCTTGTCGCCGGCCTTGAAGCCGAACAGCGCGGCCTCGAAGCCTGGCAACAGGTTGCCGTCACCGACCTTGAAGGTCGCCGGGGCTTTGTCGAAAGTGCTGTCGACGGTGTCGCCGTTCTCCAGGCGCAATGCAAAGTGCAAGGTGACTTCCGTGTTCTGGCCGATACGTTGTTCAGCCAATACCTGTTCAGTCATGAACGGTTTCTCCGGTCTTCTTACTTTTGAACATATCCAGCGCGAGCATTACGGCACCGACAGAAATGGCGCTGTCAGCAAAGTTGAACGCCGGGAAATACCAGCGGTTCTGCCAATGCACCAGAATGAAATCAATCACATGCCCCAGGGCAATGCGGTCGTAAAGATTACCCAGCGCGCCACCCAGCACCAGGGCCAGCGCAATCGCCAGCCAGGTGTCGTTGCGCCCCAGGCGCTTGAGCCAGATCACCAGCACCGCGCTAACCACCACCGCGATCAAGGCAAACAACCAGCGCTGCCAGCCTGAGCCGTCAGCCAGGAAGCTGAACGCCGCCCCGGTGTTGTAGGCCAGGGTCCAGCTAAACAAATCGGGGATCACCACGATTTGCTGGTACATCTCGAGCTTGCCTTCGAAGTAGAACTTGCTGGCCTGGTCAATGACCAGGACCAGCAAACTCAACCAGAGCAAGCTCAGCCGTCCGAAACGGCCAGCCGCATTAGGCATAGTGACGAACCTCGCCCGCGCCGCTGATGTTGTCGACACAACGACCGCAGATTTCCGGATGTTCCGGGTTCACACCGACGTCTTCACGGCAGTGCCAGCAGCGGGCGCACTTGACGTGAGCCGACTTGACGATCTTGAGCTTCAGGCCGCTGACTTCGGTGACCACGGCATCGGCCGGTGCCTGCACCAATGGCGCAACACTGGCGGTCGAAGTGATCAGCACGAAACGCAGTTCGTTGCTCAGCTTGGCCAAGTCGGCGCTCAGCGCGTCTTCGGCGAACAGCGTCACTTCGGCTTGCAGGTTGCCACCGACGGCCTTGGCTGCACGCTGGATTTCCATTTCCTTGTTGACCGCAACCTTGACCGCCATGATCCGGTCCCAGTAAGCGCGATCCAGCTCGAAGCCTTCCGGCAGTTCGCTCAGGCCTTCGTACCAGGTGTTGAGCATCACAGACTCGTTACGCTCGCCCGGCAGGTATTGCCACAGCTCGTCGGCGGTGAACGCCAGGATCGGCGCGATCCAGCGCACCAGCGCTTCGGAGATGTGGAACAGCGCAGTCTGGCACGAACGACGGGCCTTGCTGTCGGCGCCAGTGGTGTACTGGCGGTCCTTGATGATGTCCAAGTAGAAACCGCCCAACTCCTGCACGCAGAAGTTGTGGATCTTGGAGTAAACGTTCCAGAAACGGTATTCGCCGTAGTGTTCCTGCAGCTCGCGTTGCAGCAACAGCGTGCGATCCACGGCCCAACGGTCCAGGGCGAGCATTTCTTCGGCCGGCAGGAGGTCGGTGGCCGGGTTGAAACCGGTCAGGTTGGAAAGCAGGAAGCGCGCGGTGTTACGGATGCGCCGGTAGGCGTCCGCACTGCGTTGCAGGATCTGCTCGGAAACCGCCATCTCACCCGAGTAGTCGGTAGACGCTACCCACAGACGCATGATGTCGGCGCCCAGGGTGTCGTTGACCTTCTGCGGCGCGATCACGTTGCCCAGGGACTTGGACATTTTGCGACCGGATTCGTCGACGGTGAAACCGTGGGTCAGCAGCTCGCGGTACGGTGCGTGGTCGTCGATGGCGCAACCGGTCAGCAACGACGAGTGGAACCAGCCGCGGTGCTGGTCCGAGCCTTCCAGGTACAGGTCGGCGCGAGGGCCGGTCTCGTGGCCCATCGGGTGCGAACCGCGCAGGACGTGCCAGTGCGTGGTGCCCGAGTCGAACCAGACGTCCAGGGTGTCGCTGATCTTGTCGTACAGCGGCGCTTCGTCACCGAGCAACTCAGCGGCGTCCATCTTGAACCAGGCTTCGATGCCTTCGACTTCGACGCGCTGGGCGACGATTTCCATCAGTTCGACGGTGCGTGGGTGCAGTTCGCCGCTTTCCTTGTTCAGGAAGAACGGGATCGGCACGCCCCAGTTGCGCTGACGGGAGATGCACCAGTCCGGACGGTTGGCGATCATCGAGTGCAGGCGCGCCTGGCCCCAGGCCGGGACGAATTTGGTGTCTTCGATGGCTTTGATCGCGCGTTTGCGCAGGGTGTCGCCCGCTGCAGGCTCTTTGTCCATGCCGATGAACCACTGCGCGGTGGCGCGGTAGATCAGCGGGGTCTTGTGACGCCAGCAATGCATGTAGCTGTGTTCGATGGTGGTGGTGTGCAGCAGCGCGCCGACTTCGGTCAGTTTGTCGACGATGGCCGGGTTGGCCTTCCAGATGAACTGGCCGCCGAAGAACTCCAGCGATGGCACATACACGCCGTTGCTTTGCACCGGATTGATGATGTCGTCGTTGACCATGCCGTACTTCTTGCAGGTCACGAAGTCGTCTACGCCGTAGGCTGGCGAGGAGTGAACCACGCCGGTGCCCGCGCCCAGCTCAACGTAGTCGGCCAGGTAAACCGGCGACAGGCGATCGTAGAACGGGTGACGGAAGTTGATCAGTTCCAGCGCTTTACCGGTGGTGGTGGCGATCACCGAACCTTCCAGGCTGTAGCGGGCCAGGCAGGACTCGACCAATTCTTCAGCCAGTACCAGCAGCTTGTCACCGACGTCGACCAGGGCGTAGTTGAACTCCGGGTGAACGTTCAGCGCCTGGTTGGCCGGGATAGTCCACGGAGTGGTGGTCCAGATCACGATCGAAGCAGGTTTGCCCAACGACGGCAGACCGAACGAGGCAGCCAGCTTGGCTTCGTCGGCGATCGGGAAGGCCACGTCGATGGTCGCGGACTTTTTGTTCTCGTACTCGACTTCCGCTTCAGCCAGGGCCGAACCGCAGTCAAAGCACCAGTTCACAGGCTTCAGGCCCTTGAACACGAAGCCACCCTTGACGATTTCCGCCAGGGCGCGGATTTCACCGGCCTCGTTTTTGAAGTCCATGGTCTTGTACGGGTTGGCGAAGTCGCCCAACACGCCCAGACGGATGAATTCGGACTTCTGGCCTTCGATCTGCTCGGTGGCGTAGGCACGGCACAGTTCGCGGGTCTTGTCGGCGCCCAGGTTCTTGCCATGGGTCACTTCGACTTTGTGCTCGATCGGCAGGCCGTGGCAGTCCCAGCCCGGAACATAAGGTGCGTCGAAACCCGACAGGGTTTTCGAGCGGATGATCATGTCCTTGAGAATCTTGTTCAGCGCATGACCGATGTGAATCGTGCCGTTGGCGTACGGAGGACCGTCGTGCAGTACGAACTTCGGACGATCCTTGCCAATCTCGCGCAACTTACCGTACAGGCCAATGCTGTCCCAGCGCTGCAGAATCTGCGGTTCGCGCTGAGGCAGGCCGGCCTTCATTGGGAAGGCGGTGTCCGGAAGGTTTAGCGTGGCTTTATAGTCGGTCATTTAAGGCTCTTCATTAGCGATTGGCGCTAGGTGCGACAGGGCACGGGCGGCGGCGATATCCGCATTGATCGCCGTCTTAAGCGCCTCCAGAGAGGCGAAACGCTGCTCTTCACGCAGCTTGTGGTGGAAAACCACCGTCAAACGCCGGTCATACAGATCGCCGGCAAAATCTAAAAGGTGCACTTCGAGGTGAGCTTTGCCATCCCCTTCGACCGTTGGCCGCACACCAATATTGGCGACGCCTGGCCAGGTCTTGCCATCGATGTCGACGCTGACCAGGTAAACCCCGCTCAACGGCACACGACGACGCTTGAGTTGTACGTTGGCCGTGGGCGTACCCAACTGGCGCGCCAGCTTCTGGCCATGCAGGACCCGACCGGCAATCCGGTACGGGCGACCGAGCAGTTGCTCGGCCAAGGCGAAATCGGCAGCGGCCAGGGCATTGCGGACCTGAGTGCTGCTGACACGAATGCCGTCCAGCTCGACGGTCTGCGCCGCTTCGACGGTAAAGCCCTGAAGGACGCCGGCCTGTTGCAAGTAGTCGAAATCCCCCAACCGGTCGCAGCCAAATCGGAAATCGTCACCGACTTCCAGATGCTGCACCCCGAGGCCGTCCACCAGAATGGTATCGACGAACTCCCTGGCGCTGAGTTTGCTCAGGCGATGGTTGAAAGCCAGGCACAACACCCGGTCGACACCCTCTTCGGCCAGCAGCTGCAGTTTGTCCCGCAAGCGGGCCAGACGGGCCGGGGCGGTGTCCGGAGCGAAGAACTCCCGCGGCTGCGGCTCGAAAATCACCACGCAGCTGGGCACGCCCAACTCGAGCGCACGCTCTCGCAGCCGGACCAGGATAGCCTGGTGGCCACGGTGAACACCGTCAAAGTTGCCAATAGTGGCGACACAGCCCCGATGCTGGGGGCGCAGGTTGTGGAGACCTCGAACCAGCTGCATAACGCGCTTCTTGCTCATAAAGTGGTCGATTATAACCACACCCGGCGGCCGACGACAGGCAACACCGTAACCCAAAGTAATCGAGCCGACAAAACTGCCGGTTCGCCCATGATTATCGAGATAACGTCTTCAGCTCAAGGCCTTGCGATTGAAGTCGCGCAAACGGAAGCCCATCAACAGCAACATGCCGAAATACGCCACGACGCCTGCGATCACCAATGCACCCAGACGCAGCAGCCGCTCAAGCATAGGCCCCTGCCCCCAGGCCGGCATAAAGTGCATCGCGCCCAGCAATACTGCAGACATCACCGCTACCGCCACCAGCAATTTGAGCCCGAACTTCGCCCAACCCGGTTGCGGCTGATACATCTGCTGCTTGCGCAATTGATAAAACAGCAAGCCGGCGTTGATGCAGGCACCCGCGCTGATGGCCAGGGCCAGGCCGGCGTGCGCCAGCGGACCGATCAGCACCAGATTGAACAGCTGAGTGACGATCAGGGTGAAAATCGCGATTTTCACCGGCGTGCGGATGTTTTGTTGCGCATAGAAGCCCGGCGCCAGCACTTTGATCACGATAATCCCCAGCAAGCCGACGGAATAAGCGATCAACGCGCGCTGAGTCATGGCCGCATCGAAAGCACTGAAATGGCCATACTGGAACAGCGAAACCGTCAGCGGTTCAGACAGAATCCCCAACGCCAGGGCGCACGGCAACACCAGCATGAAGCACAGGCGCAGCCCCCAATCGAGGATTCGCGAGTATTCGTGGCGATCCTGGCTGGCATAGGTCTTGGCCAGCGTCGGCAACAAAATCGTGCCCAGCGCCACACCCAGCACGCCGGATGGCAATTCCATCAGGCGGTCGGCGTAATACATCCAGGACACGGAGCCGGCCACCAGAAACGAGGCAAATATAGTATTGATGATCAGCGAAATCTGACTCACCGAAACGCCGATGATCGCGGGCAGCATCTGTTTCATGACCCGCCAGACACCGCTATCGCGCAGATTCAAACGCGGCAGTACCAGCATGCCGATCTTTTTCAGGTGCGGCAGTTGATAGAGCAGCTGCGCCAGCCCACCCACCAGAACGGCCCAGCCCAGCGCCATCACCGGCGGATCGAAATACGGCGTCAGGAATACTGCAAAGATGATCATGCTGACATTGAGCAGGGTCGGCACGAAAGCTGGCACCGAGAAGCGGTTCCAGGTGTTGAGGATCGCCCCGGCCAGCGACGACAGGGAGATCAGCAATATATAAGGGAAAGTGACCCGCAGCAGATCGGTTGTCAGCCGGAATTTTTCAGGAGAATCGACGAAACCCGGTGCCGTGGCCCAGATAACCCAGGGGGCGGCGAGCATGCCCAACGCAGTGACCAGCGCCAGTACCAGTGTCAGCAGGCCTGAGACGTAGGCAATGAAGGTTCGCGCCGCCTCCTCGCCCTTTTGGCTTTTGTATTCGGCAAGAATCGGCACAAATGCCTGGGAAAATGCCCCTTCGGCGAAGATCCGCCGCAGCAGATTGGGCAGCTTGAAGGCGATAAAGAAGGCGTCAGTCGCCATTCCGGCACCAAATGCACGGGCGATTAGAGTGTCACGAACAAACCCCAACACCCGGGAAAGCATCGTGATAGAGCTGACAGCGGCCAACGATTTGAGCAGATTCATTGAAAGAGTTTGTGCCTGTCGATAAACAGCAGGCGAACAACGCGCCCACTTATGCGATACTCCGCGCCGCAACAGCACAGAGCCAAAGCTCGCGAGTTTACAGGTCGCGCGCCGGAAAGAAATATCCAGCGCACCGTCCCCTTGAAAACGTAGCGAGCAAAGGCAAGACAAGGCGAAAGCAGGCGAGAAAGCGGAGTTGACTTTAGTCAATGAGCATTTCGAGTCTGCTTTCAACGCTGTATTGCCGAGCGCAGTAGTTTTCATGGGGCCGGAACCGGCCACTTAGCGGAACGTCTCTTCCGCCCTTGACAAGACATCAACTCATCGGCATGATTCGCGGCCTATTTTGTTTGCTATTTCCTAAAAAGTCTTTCGAGGAGCTCGACGGTGGCCAACACACCTTCCGCCAAAAAACGTGCAAAACAGGCTGAGAAGCGTCGCAGCCACAACGCCAGCCTGCGTTCCATGGTTCGTACCTACATCAAGAATGTAGTTAAAGCCATCGACGCAAAAGACGCTGCTAAAGCTCAAGCTGCTTACGTTCTGGCCGTGCCAGTTATCGACCGTATGGCCGATAAAGGCATCATCCACAAGAACAAAGCTGCTCGCCATAAGAGCCGTCTGAATGGCCACGTCAAGGCCCTGAACGTTGCCGCTGCTGCCTAAGCGACGCGCTCGTTAAAAAACCGACCTCAGGGTCGGTTTTTTATTGCCTGCGATTTATTAAATACAATGCAAAAAAAATGTGGGAGCAAGCAGACTCACCCCCACACCTGGACCTTCGTTATCTTACTGAGCGTGCGTCCACGGCAGAATCGGAATTGCCGTCACTGCATTCTGCGGACTGCCCTCGATCAAGCGATCGCTGTAGACCAGATACACCAGGGTATTGCGCTTCTTGTCGAGGAATCGCACTACCTGCATAGTCTTGAATACCAGCGAGGTGCGCTCCTTGAACACCTCCTCGCCATCCTTGAGCTCACCCTTGAAGCTGATCGGCCCGACCTGGCGACATGCAATAGACGCCTCAGCGCGATCCTCGGCCAATCCCAGACCACCTTTCACGCCACCCGTCTTGGCACGCGACAGGTAACAGGTCACGCCCTCCACTTTCGGATCATCAAACGCCTCGACAACAATACGGTCGTTCGGGCCGACGAATTTGAACACCGTCGACACCTGGCCAATTTCCTCGGCCGAGGCCAGCAACGGCATCGCCAACAACAAGCCCAATAATCCTTTTGCCACACGCATTCAGGTATTCCTTCAGACCAGAATCAGGTTATCCCGGTGAACCAGCTCCGGCTCCGCCATGTAACCCAACAGACCGATAATCGCCTCAGACGACTGACCGATGATTTTTTGTGCTTCCAGAGCACTGTAGTTAGCCAGGCCACGAGCGATTTCACGACCGTCCGGCGCCACACAGACCACCATTTCGCCGCGACGGAAGCTGCCCTGGACCAGCTTTACACCTACCGGCAGTAAACTTTTGTTGCCCTGAGACAGCGCGGTCACCGCACCCGCGTCCAGCACCAGCGTGCCGCGAGTCTGCAGATGCCCGGCCAGCCACTGTTTGCGGGCCGCCAGCATGCCGCGCTCAGGCGACAGCAAAGTGCCGATGCGCTCGCCAGCCTTGAGGCGATCCAGCACTCGCTCAATACGCCCACCAACGATGATGGTGTGCGCACCAGAGCGCGCCGCCAGACGCGCAGCGCGCAGCTTGGTCTGCATGCCGCCACGCCCCAGCGCACCACCAGTGCCACCGGCTACCGCATCGAGCGCCGGATCATCGGCCCGCGCCTCATAAATCAGCTTGGCATCGGGATTGTTGCGTGGATCAGCATCGAACATGCCATCGCGATCAGTGAGGATCACCAGCAAATCGGCTTCGACCAGATTCGCCACCAGCGCCGCCAACGTATCGTTGTCGCCGAAACGGATTTCGTCAGTGACCACAGTGTCGTTTTCGTTGATCACCGGGATCACCTTCAACTCAACCAGCGCACGCAAAGTGCTACGAGCATTCAGGTAGCGCTTGCGGTCGGACAAATCGTCGTGAGTCAGGAGAATCTGCGCGGTATGCCGACCATGTTCGGCGAAGCTCGACTCCCAGGCCTGCACCAGCCCCATCTGACCGATGGCGGCAGCCGCCTGCAACTCATGCATCGCACTGGGTCGCGAGGTCCAGCCCAGACGGCTCATGCCCGCCGCCACTGCCCCGGAGGACACCAGCACCAGCTCAACGCCCGCCTCATGCAGGGCAACCATCTGCTCGACCCAGACACCCATTGCTGCGCGATCCAGGCCCTTGCCGTCCGCCGTCAGCAAAGCGCTGCCGATCTTCACGACCCAACGCTGCGCACCTGTCACCTTGCTCCGCATCATCTTCAACCTTAGCTTGAGGGCAGCGCGACCTGGCACTGCCCGTGACGTTATTCGTGGTTCTTCGTGACCAACAGTCGATTTCCAGATACTAAAACGCCGCTCCAGTGAGCGGCGCTTAAGTTTATCGCAACGAATCAGTCACGCACGTAAATGATTTCCGGACCGTCTTCGTCATCCACATCTTCTTCGTCCCAATCGTCGTCACCGATGTCATGGACCGACTTCACGCCGCTGCGGCGCAGAGCACGCTGATCGTCCAGCGCCTGCAACTGGGCGCGCGCTTCATCTTCGATGCGCTGATCGAGCTCAGCCAGCTCTTCCTTGTAGGCCGGGTCGTTAGCCAGGCGATCGGCGCGATCTTCCAGATAACGCATGATGTCGTGGCACAGACGCTCGGTGCCTTGCTTGGCGATCGCCGAGATCACATAGACCGGACCGGTCCACTCCAGACGATCAACGATCTCCTTGACGCGAGCATCGTGCTCTTCCTCAAGGATCTGGTCACACTTGTTCAGCACCAGCCAGCGATCACGCTCGGCCAGGGACGGGCTGAACTTGGTCAGCTCGCTGACGATCACTTCAGCGGCATCCGGCGCACTGGTGTCATCCAGCGGCGCCATGTCGACGAGGTGCAGCAGCAGACGCGTACGCGACAAGTGCTTGAGGAAGCGAATCCCCAGGCCCGCGCCGTCGGAAGCACCTTCGATCAAGCCCGGAATATCCGCGACCACGAAGCTCTTCCAGCGATCGACACTGACCACACCCAGGTTCGGCACCAATGTGGTGAACGGGTAGTCGGCGACTTTCGGCTTGGCAGCCGATACCGAGCGAATGAAGGTACTTTTGCCGGCGTTCGGCAAACCGAGCAGACCGACGTCCGCCAACACCTTCATTTCCAGTTTCAGGTCGCGCTGCTCACCCGGCTTGCCCGGCGTAGTCTGGCGCGGCGCACGGTTGGTACTGGATTTGAAACGAGTGTTACCCAGACCGTGCCAGCCTCCCTGAACCACCATCAGCTTCTGGCCGGCCTTGGTCAGGTCGCCGATGACTTCCTGGGTGGCAGAGTCGATCACTGTGGTACCGACCGGCACCCGCAGGATCAGATCCTCACCTTTTTTGCCGGTGCAGTCGGTGCTGCCACCGTTGGAACCGCGCTCGGCATCGAAGTGGCGGGTGTAACGGTAGTCGACCAGGGTGTTCAGGTTTTCGTCGGCCATCATGTAGATGGAACCACCATCACCACCGTCGCCGCCGTTCGGGCCGCCGTTTTCAATGAATTTTTCTCGACGGAAACTCATGCAACCGTTACCACCGTCGCCGGCCTTTACTCGAATCGATACTTCATCAACAAACTTCATAACAAAACGCCTCTCGCCATACGGACGAGCCGAAAAACAACCAAGACATAAGACTCTTGCAAAAATGAGCGCAGCGACCTCAATCAACGACCGCCAATACAGCGCTGGAGCCCATCACAAACAGCTTTGCAAGAGACTCACCCCACAAACGAAAAAGCCCCGTCGCAAGACAGGGCTTTTCCAGCGATCGCGCAATTAAGCTGCGACGACGCTCACGTAACGACGACCGAAGGCGCCTTTTACTTCAAACTTGATCACGCCTTCGATTTTCGCGAAGAGGGTGTGATCTTTACCCATGCCAACGCCGTAGCCAGCGTGGAATTGGGTGCCGCGCTGACGCACGATGATGTTACCGGCCTTGATGACCTGGCCGCCATACATCTTCACGCCAAGGCGTTTGGCTTCTGAGTCGCGACCGTTACGGGTACTACCACCAGCTTTTTTGTGTGCCATGAGTTCAATTCTCCTAGTGAGGAATTAGGCTGATTAAGCCTGAATACCGGTGATTTTGATCTCGGTGTACCACTGGCGGTGGCCCATACGCTTCATGTGGTGCTTACGGCGACGGAACTTGATGATGCGGACTTTATCGTGACGACCTTGGGAGATCACTTCAGCCACAACGGTAGCGCCAGGAACAACTGGAGCGCCGATATTCACGTCGTCGCCATTGGCAACCAACAGAACGCGATCAAAAGTTACGGATTCGCCGGTAGCGATTTCCAGTTTTTCGATCTTCAGGTATTCACCTGGAGCAACTTTGTACTGCTTGCCACCAGTAACGATTACTGCATAAGACATGGTATTTCTCCGATAATCCTGCTCACCCAGCTCTTTATAAGAAGAGGTATTGGCTGGCATGGCTGCATAAGGCTGGAAGGCCTGTTTGCAATTGCGTAAGGCAGGTGCTGCCCAGGAAGTTCAGGGTGCGCGATTGTACGCAAGCTACTCTGGCGTTGCAAGTGGCCGTCCATCGCGCCTTGACAGGCCCGGACGTGGGTCCTAGCATGCCGCGCAACCCTTCTGGAGCAACTGTCGCTGATGCAACCCCAAGCTTTCTACCGCGCGGTGGCGGACGATTTTAGCGCCGTCGACGGCATCATCAAGAAGCAGCTGACTTCCCGAGTGCCGCTGGTATCGAAAATCGGCGACTACATTACCTCGGCTGGCGGCAAACGCCTGCGTCCCTTGCTCGTGCTGCTGTGCGGCAAGGCACTGGGCCGCGAGGGCGATGACCTGCGCCTGCTGGCCGCGACCATCGAGTTCCTGCACACCGCCACCCTGCTGCACGACGACGTCGTCGACATGTCCGGCATGCGCCGTGGCCGTTCAACCGCCAATGCCATGTGGGGCAACGCGCCGAGCGTGCTGGTGGGCGACTTCCTGTATTCGCGTTCTTTCGAAATGATGGTCGAACTGGGCTCCATGCCGGTAATGAAGATCCTTTCGCAAGCCACGCGCATCATCGCTGAAGGCGAGGTGCTACAGCTGTCGAAGGTCCGCGACGCCAGCACCACCGAAGAAACCTACATGGAAGTCATTCGCGGCAAAACCGCGATGCTCTTCGAGGCTTCGACCCACAGTGCCGCGGCCCTGGCCGGTGCCTCGCTGGAACAGAGCGAAGCGCTGCGCACCTTCGGCGATCACCTGGGCGTAGCCTTCCAACTGGTCGACGACCTGCTGGACTACCGTGGCGATGCCGAGACCCTGGGCAAGAACGTCGGTGACGATCTGGCCGAGGGCAAGCCGACGCTGCCCCTGATCTACACCATGCGCGAAGGCACTCCGGAGCAGGCCGCACTGGTTCGTCAGGCGATCCAGAAAGGTGGCATCGAAGACCTGGAAAGCATTCGCGAAGCGGTCGAAGCTTCCGGCTCGCTGGATTACACCGCGCAACTGGCCCGCGACTACGTGGCCCGTGCGATCAAGTGCCTCGGCGCCCTGCCCGCCAGCGAATACCGCGATGCGCTGGTGGAATTGAGTGAATTTGCGGTCGCTCGCACGCACTGATATTCATAGCAAATTCAAAAGATCGCAGCCCTCGGCAGCTCCACATGGGTACACCAAGGAGCTGCCGAAGGCTGCGATCTTTTGCTGTTCGCTCCCTCCTGCGATAAATCCCTATATAATGTGCGCTTTTTAACCATCCTGAATCCAAGGAGCTTTAGTGAGCACGTTGCCACCCTGCCCGAAATGCAATTCCGAATACACCTACGAAGACGGCGCACAGCTGATCTGCCCGGAGTGCGCCCATGAGTGGTCCGCCACTGGCGAAGCCGAAGTAGCGTCCGACGATACCGTGAAAAAGGACTCGGTCGGCAATGTGCTGCAGGACGGCGATACCATCACCGTGATCAAGGACCTCAAGGTCAAAGGCACTTCCCTGGTGGTCAAGGTCGGCACCAAGGTCAAGAACATCCGCCTGTGCGATGGCGACCACGACATCGACTGCAAGATCGACGGCATCGGCCCGATGAAACTCAAATCCGAGTTCGTCAGAAAAGTCTGAGCCCGCTGTATTCCATCCCGCGCCCTGCGTGGGATGGTGCTTTGCCCTTCCCGCCTCACCCAGCACTCCTCGCAATAGCCAAACGCCAGCCGTTTTGACCTTACGCAATCCTTACCCGATAAAAAACGCAAACCGCCAATAGGCCCTTGCTATTTAATGAATAGGAATTATTCTCATTGAACCCAATCAATGGAGATGAGACCCATGACTTATTTGATCGATGCCTGGCTGGACCGCCCACATCCCTACCTCAGAATCCTGCATCGGGAAACCGGGGAAGTCTGTGCGGTGCTTGAAGAAGAAGCCTTGAACGAGCTGCAGGATCAGGGTGATCTGGACGTCAACGGCCTGAGTTCCAGCGAGCCGGTGGTGCTCAAGGAACTGGTGCGCAATCTGTTTCTGTTTTGCTATGCCCGGGCGTTGCGCCCGAGTCATGACCTGAATACCAAGTTCGAGGTATGAAGATCATTTGTAAAAATGCCGGAGCTGGCCCTGCAGGAGCGGGCCAGCTCCAACACCGGGATTACAGAACGTCGAGCAGTTCGACGTCGAATACCAGTACGCTGTGCGGCGGAATGCTGCCAACGCCTTGAGCGCCGTAAGCCAGTTCGCTCGGCACGTACAGACGCCATTTGCTGCCCGCGTTCATCAGTTGCAGGGCTTCGGTCCAGCCAGCGATAACGCCGCCTACCGGGAATTCTGCAGGCTGGCCGCGCTCGTAGGAGCTGTCGAACACAGTGCCGTCGATCAGAGTGCCGTGGTAGTGAGTGCGCACTTGATCTTCACGGGTTGGCTTGGCGCCTTCACCTTGAGTCAGCACTTCAAATTGCAGGCCCGAAGCCAGAGTAGTGATGCCTTCACGCTTGGCGTTTTCAGCCAGGAAAGCCAGGCCTTCGCCAGCAGCAGCTTCAGCCTTGGCAGCCGCTTCAGCTTGCATGATCTCGCGGATCACTTTGAAGCTGGCGGACATTTCTTCCTGACCCACACGGCTTGGCTTGCCGGCGAACGCGTCGGTCAGACCAGCCAGGATTGCGTCCAGGCTCACGCCCGGTGGCGGATTGTCACGCAGCTGGTCGCCCAACTGACGGCCAATGCCGTAGCTGACGCGGGTTTCATCGGTGGACAGATTTACTTCGGACATGACACTGCTCCGCTGTGCGGACGGCCCTGGAACTTGCCGTGCGTGCACAGCGCATCCCGGAGCGCCCGGAATCAAAAGGGCGAGCAGACTAGCACAGATGCCGCCACGTTGATGAGCGGCGTCAGCCCTGTTACGCAGAACGGAAGGTGCTCGGTAATTTCGGACTTTCCTCGGCGCTGGTACCGCACATTTCATCATGGGCCGAGGTACATACAACGTTGAATGGCTTGGGACAGTCGTGAAGCACTTCACGCGCATGCTCGACCGACCGCAGCTGCAATGTCTCGCCATGAGCATCGAGCACTGGATGCGCCGCACCATGCATCCGAGCCTCCAGCACGTAGAACACGCCTTCCATCGAGATCAGGTTCAACTCATCGATCTTTCCGGCGATGGCAAACGCATTCAACTCTTGCAGGTTCATGAGCGCACCTCACGCAGTGGAGAGCCAGGGTTCTTACAGGGATATGCCTCGACGCGCCAAAGTACAAGCCACAAACGACACCGCCCGTCTGTTTCGCAACAGACGGGCGGTGCGGTGGAGCAAGTAAGGGCGGATCAGTGCTTGGTCAGCTTGTCCAGATAACCCATGGCAAACGCCGACACCACGAAGGTCATGTGGATGATCACGTACCACTGCAAATGCTCCGGATCGACGTTCTTGGCGTCCATGAAAATCCGCAGCAAGTGGATCGACGAAATTGCCACGATGGAAGCCGCGACCTTCATCTTCAACGAAGACGAATCCATGGTGCCCAACCAGTTGAGCTTCTCCTTGCTGTCGTCGATATCCAGTTCGGAAACGAAGTTCTCGTAACCGGAGATCATCACCATCACCAGCAAGCCGCCTACCAGCGCCATGTCGATCAGCGACAACAACACCAGAATCAGATCCGACTCGGCCATCGAGAACACGTTAGGGATGACGTGGATGACTTCCTGGAAGAATTTCAGTGCCAACGCCAGCAAGCCCAGCGACAAACCGAAATAGATCGGCGCCAGCAACCAGCGGGAGGCGTACATTGTATTTTCGATAAAGCGTTCCATTGAATCTCACACAAGGGGCTGGAAATGGCGGCGAGTATAACAGCCGCCTGTTACACCCAGAAACCGCCGGAAAATCCGCAACCTGCGTGTGTGTGACAAAGTTTTTCTGCTAGTGTCCAGATCAATGACAGGTCAGCGACATCGGACAGGAAAACTGGAAATGGATGTGCGATTGCCCTTAACGAGTGCAGGACTTTGCCTCGCATTGCTGCTCGGTGGTTGTTCACCCAGCGATGAGAAACGCCAAGTCAGCCTCGAAGAAAAGACCGCGCAGTTCGAAAAGTCTCTGGAGGCGATCAAGGATCCGAAACTCAAGGACGTCGTGACCGAACTCGGCGGTTCACTGTTGCTGCTCGAGCGTGCGCAACTCAAGCTCGACAGTAAACCGGTGGTCACCGAATACGGCGAAGATGCCCTCGCCGTATTCAAGCACTACCCCACGCCCCAGGCGCTGGTCGACACTTACATCAACGGGCTGTTCGTGCTGCACAAGGAGTCCAGCTCGGATTACCTGACCGATCTGCAACCAGTATTCCCCCTCCACTTCAACGCCCCTGGCGCATTCCTTTTCCCTCATGACCTGGAATGGCAATCGGTGACCCTCAGCAACAAGCGCGTCATCGCGTTTCAGCCGGAATGGTCGGAAACCGATCCCGGCATTCAGCTGAGCCCGTCGAGCTCCAACCTGACCAACCCCGATGACTTGACGGTGACCTACCCCTTCATCGAAGGCCTGGTTGTGGACAAAAAGCACCTGCCACAACCAGTGAGCCTGCAAGGCAAGGTGGAGGTCATCGCCCCACGCCGAATCTACAGCTTCGACCTGACAAAAAAGGACGTCGGCCAGACGCGCACCAATGACAACCTTAGTGTCACGCTGCTGAAGCTTGAAAAAAACCATGCCGAAATCGAATTCAGTAACAGCGCACCACCGGCCCCCGAGGTTCGCGATACACCGCCCAACCCGCTGATCGTTCAGGCCAGGGACACCACCGGACAATTCCTCTCGCGCTCGGGCGCGATCCATGAAACCGCCGCGCAAATTGCGTTCTATCAAAAACAACTGGCGCAAATGCAACAGCAGAAAGCCTGGAGCGAAGCGTTCGAAAAACAGCTCGAGGACGACCAGCGTGCCTTTGAAAAACAACAAACCCGACAGTACGCCAAGGTGTACTTCAACGGACCGATCGACACGCTCGAAGTCAGCTTGCTGGACTTCTCGGCGGTCACGGTGACCCGCAAGAACCTGGACCTGCCAGTACGCCGCTTCGACCCGCACACGACGGAAAAAACCATCCAGCCACTGACCTTGCCCGTGGTGGTATACGACGACCAGGCTGCGACCTGGCTCAAGGGTGCGACGCTGGACGAGAACCAACTGAAAAAAAGCATCAGTATCAGCCAGTCGATCGATGACCCGAGCGCCGCGCGCATCGATTTCGATCACCCCAGAAGTTTCAATGATGAACTGCTCGGCACCTCGTTCAATCCCGGCGAAAGTCCCGTGACGTTCTTTACCCAAGACAGCAATGGCCGGCGCGATGGGCCGATCGAGCTGCCACCGGAGGCGTATCAGGTCGACCCGCTACGCGGCAGCATCACCTACGATCTGAATCTGTTTGCAGAAACTCCGGCCTACGCGGTGGGCTCCATGCCGCTGTTCCTGGCGACTGTCGACAAGCAAACCTACGACGCCCCCCAACTGCCCAAGGGCCTGACGCTCAAAGGGAATGAGTTGGTGGTTGATCTGAAGCTGTTCCCCGACCAGGACTGGCGCTTTTTCGCCAAGGACGACAGTGGCAACTATCTGAAGGAGATTCTTTCGGTCAGTCACGACGCGAACGCGCAAGGTCCGGGGTTATTCGCAGTGCATTACTTCTACGGCCAGCCCACACGTCTGGAAACTTATCAGCGAACCAACCTCACCACCGTGCAATACGGTTTCGAGGTCAAACTCGACAAGACCGAGCCAGGTAACCTGGATCAATAGCCTGGATCAGCCTTCAGGTCGAAACCCGGGACCGGCAAGGTTGTGGAAACGGCCACCGTTGATCTCTCGCAACTGGGCTTGCAGGTGCAGGCACCAGATTTGCGGGTCATCGGCCAGCTCGTAGCCATGCAGGGTCAGACTTTCGACGATGGTGTCGAGGATCGATTCAGCCACGACCGGCCCACGGAACGGGCCTTGAGCCTTGATGGCTGAAGGTTGCTCGCCGGCCATTCCGGCGGCAAAAAGCAAGGTCCACATGCCCGTATCTCCCGCCAGCGGGCGGATAGCACATTCGATACGGGTCACAAGGCCCAGGCATTGACGGGTGAGGCAGAGGTTGCGCGACATGGCGGCGACCCTCGGTAGATCCGGTATTCAGCCTCCACGGGAAGGCTGTCTCGATCCAGTGATAACTGTCGATATCCTTGAGCAGAGAATAGAAGAAAAGTTCAGCTCGCACGCGGCCCGCAGCCAGAAGGCGCCGAGTGGTCGCCGTGCAAATATTGACGCCAGAGATGTGACTAGGGGGCTTGCCCCGTTGGGCTGCGAAGCGGCCCCGAAATTTATCAGACAGACCTCATCGCCGATTTGACGACTGCTACGCAGCCGAACGGGGCGGTGCGGCGGTCCGACAAGCTCCCTCGCCACAGGGAGCCTCCTCAGTTTCGAGATTGACTCAGGCCGGTTTGACTTCCAGCAATGCTTCCTGCGCCAACTCTTTTTCGGCCTCCTTGAGGTCTTCGTCGCTGACCATTTCCGCGATCACCCGCAAGCGTTCCACCACCCGCGCGTTGACGCTGCCCTCGGGAAAGTCGCCATTCTCATCCGGCGTACCGGCCGGCTCGCCGACCAGCAGGCTCAGTGCTTCGTCGGCCTGGCGCACCGCGTAGACATGGAACTGCCCCGCGCGCACCGCCGCCAGCACCTTCTCGTCAAGCATCAGCGTGGCGACGTTAGCCTGAGGAATGATCGCTCCCTGCTCGCCCGTCAGGCCGCGAGCCTCGCAGAGCCGGAAGAAGCCTTCGATCTTCTCGTTGACCCCGCCTACCGCCTGCACTTCACCGAATTGGTTGATCGAACCGGTAATCGCAAAGCACTGCTTGAGTGGAGTTTTCGACAAGGCCGAGATCAGCGTGCAGGCCTCGCCCAACGATGCGCTGTCGCCGTCGACGTAACCGTAGGACTGCTCCAGGGCGATGCTTGCGGAAATCGCCAACGGGAATTCCTGGGCATAGCGGCTGCCCAGGTACCCGGTGAGGATCATCACGCCTTTGGAGTGAATCGGCTGGCCGAGGTTGACCTCGCGCTCGATGTCGACGATGCCGCTGCCGCCCGGATACACCGTGGCGGAAATGCGCGCCGGTATCCCGAAGGCCGAATCGCCGACTTCCAGTACCGTCAGCCCGTTGCACTTGCCGACCGCCGCGCCATCGGTGTCGATCAGAATGATCCCGGCCAGCATGTCATCGAGAATCCGCGCCGAAACTCGTCCGGTACGGGTAGCCTTGGCCTTGAGCGCACGCTCGATGTGCCCGGCGTCAGTCATCTCGTCACCTGCCAGGTCGCGGATGAAATCCGCCTCGCTGACCAGTTGAAACAGATCGCCGATTCGCGCCGACAAACGTCCCTGGTGCTCGGCCAGACGTGCGCTGTAAGTCGCCAGACGCGCCACCGCATCCGCGGTCAGCGGCGCCATGCCTTCTTCCGAGGTACGGGTTTTGAGCAACTGGGCGAACTGCTCCAGGCTTTCGTCGACCATCGGAATGTCTTCGTCGAAATCCACCAGGACGCGGAACATCTCCTGGAAGTCCGGATCGAGGTCTTGCAGCGTGTAGTAGAGCTGCCGGGCGCCGATGATCACGACTTTGACCTGCAACGGAATGTGTTGCGGCGTCAGCGTCACGGTGGCCAGACGGCCCAGCTCACCCAGCGGGGATTCCATTTTCAGCTTGCGCGATTGCAAGGCACGCTTGAGCGCATCCCACACGAATGGCTCGCTGAGCATTTTTTCCGCTTCGAGGATCAGGAAACCGCCGTTGGCCCGGTGCAATGCACCCGGTCGCAACTGCCGATAGGTAGTGTAGAGCGCGCCCTGATCGGTGCTGTATTCGATGCGGCCGAACAGGTTGTCGTAGGTCGGGTGCGGCTCGAACACCACCGGCGCACCGCCGCTGTGCGGATGCCCGACCACCAGGCTCGGGGCGTATTGCTCTTCAAGCAATTTACGGGCGATGGCGTCGGTCTTGCTGTCATCCACCAGTTGCTCGACCACCGTTTTGAGCAGGTACACCTGCATCGCTTGCAAGTAACCGCAAACCCCTGCGTTTTCCGCATACTTTTCCGACAGCGGCGCCAGCAAGGGCTGCAAGGCCAGGGTGATGGTTTCTTCGTTGAGCTGGCGCAGCTGATTGCTCGACTCGCGCTTCCATTGCGGCAGGCTGGCGAGCTCTTCGTTCAACCGCTCTTCGAGCCCGGAAATGTCATCGTGAAAGCGCTCGCGCTCGGCTTCCGGCAACTGGGCGAATTCCGCCTCATCCAGGGCCTTGCCTTCGCTCATCGGGGTGAAGGCAATGTTGCTGCTGTCGCGGTAGAGCGCGACGTCTTTCTCCAGCGCCAGACGCTCGATCACATCCAGCGCACGGTCATAACGCTGGTTGAACGCACGGTCGATGGCGCTTTTCTTCTGCTGGTAGGACGGGTGCTCGAATACTGCCGGAAAGGTCGCCAGCAGGTTGTCGATCAAGCCGTTGATGTCACCGATAAAAGCGCCGGCGGTGCCCGACGGCAATTCCAGGGCGCGAGGCTCGCGAGGCTCATCGAAATTATTGACGTAGACCCAGTCGGCCGGGGTCTGCAGGCGTTTGCCTTCGGCCTTGAGGTAGCGTTTGACGAACGAAAACCGGCCGGTGCCGGGCTCGCCCATGACGAACACGTTGTAACCGGGGCGCGGCATGGCCACACCGAACTGCAAGGCTTCGACCGCACGTTCCTGGCCAAGCACACCGCGGAAGGGCTCCAGATCATTGGTGGTAGAGAAGCTGAACTGTTCAGCGGAAAACGGACGGGTCAGCGCTTCAGGCGCTAGACGCAAGCTGGCAGCAACAGGATCAGGCATCGGGCTTCCTTACATCAGGCGGGGCGGATAACGGCATTCTGGCGCTGCCCGTACCCACTGGCAAGGCGCACCTCAAGCCAAAGCTTAGACAAGCCCCCATCCACGGGCCGCGCGGGTCAAAATCAAGGTTTTCAGGGAATGTTTCGCAAAAAATCACGGAACCCCTGGAACCTGCCTAAACTCCAAACTGCGCGGCTGGAACGAATAACCGGCCCACTGGCACCATTAGGGGCCAGCACCCTGTCCATTGGAATGCACACAAAGAGAACATAGCTATGAAACGGATTCTTCTTGGTACTCTCTTCACCGTTGTATCCATCAACGCCATGGCTCAGGCGCCAGGCGGTCCGGACTGCGGTTGGGGCAACATGCTGTTCGAAGGTCAGCGTGGCACCCCGGCACACTTCCTGGCATCCACCACCAACGGCACCTCCGGTAATGCAACTTTCGGCATGACCTCCGGCACCAACGGTTGCTCGACCAATGCGGCGCTGACCTATGGCGGCAAATCCTGGATTGCCATGAATGGCATGATGAACGAGCTGTCCGAAGACATGGCTAAAGGTCAGGGCGAAGCGCTGACCACTTACGCCGTGGTACTGGGCGTGGCGCCGGAAGACCGTGCGCACTTCGCCGCCGTGACTCATCAACACTTCCAGCAAATTTTCAGCAAGGCTGACGTGACCGCTGAAGACGTGCATACCAATACCCTGGCCGTATTGAAGAACGATCCTCGTCTGGCCAAGTACGCCACTCAAGCTTAAGCTCGACCCGTCCCGCTCTCTTTGGGGAGCGGGTTTTATTTTTGACCCCGGCCCTTTTGGCCTGCCCCTTTGGGTCTTTGTTACTTTCGACTTAAGTTGCTCACTATGCTCAAACGCCTTGCCTGGCTGGCGCTCTGTGTCTGCGCCCCGCTGTCCGCCGCGCCCCACATCGACAATCAACGTTTGCAGCAACTGGCCAACGACCCCTTCTGGATTTCCCTGGGTCATTACGAAACCGCCAAGCTCGGTGGCTGGCGCAGCTATGTCAGCGACAAGAAATTCTTTCTCGCCTCCGATGGCAACGAACACCCCGACCGCGAACTGGCGGCGACCGTACAGGCGCTGTATGCCCCGGCCAGTGCCGGCGAGCAGCATGCGCAATGCGTCTATCCGGCCCGTACTCGCTGGCTCAAGGCGCAACTTGACCTGACGGATCTGCCGTCGCTGGACTGTGCTGAATTCAAGCAATGGTTCAAGGACGTTTCGCCCCACAGTGCGGTGATGATTTTCCCGGCCGCCTACCTGAACAGCCCGTCGTCGATGTTCGGCCATACCTTGCTGCGCATCGATCAGGCCGATGTGCAGCGCGACAAGACCTCGCTGCTCAGTTACGCGATCAACTTCGGCGCCTACATCGAAGGGTCGGACAACAGCATTTTGTATGCGTGGAAAGGCCTGATGGGTGGTTATCCAGGGCTGTTTGCACTGGTGCCCTATCAGGAAAAACTCTCGGAATACCGTAGCCTCGAAAACCGCGACCTGTGGGAATACCGCCTGAACCTGACCCAGCAGGAAACCGAGCGCATGGTCGAGCATGTCTGGGAGCTCAAGCAGATCCAGTTCGACTACTTCTTCTTCGATGAAAACTGCTCCTATCGCCTGCTTGAGCTGCTGCAGGTGGCGCGGCCGGGCCTGAAGCTGACCGATCAGTTCCCGTTGACCGCCATTCCCACCGACACCGTCAAAGCGGTGAAACAGGCCGGGCTGGTGGAGTCGATCGAATATCGCCCGTCCCGCGAGCGTGAACTGCTGAGCCGCGCGCAGCCGTTGACCGATGAAGAGCAGCAGTGGGTGCTGAAAATCAGCGCCGATCAGAAGCAATTGCAGGAACCGGCGTTCAAGGCGCAACCGCGCGAGCGTCAGGCGTTGATCATCGACGCGGCCTATCGTCTGGAGCGTTATCGCGCCAACGGCCAGGAACGTGACCCGCAACGAGCTCAGCGCAGTTTCGAATTACTGCGCGCGATCAATCAGAACCCGCCTCCTGAACTGGACATTGCGCGACCTGGCTTGCCCGAGGATGGCCACGAGTCCCGCACCTGGCAGGCCGGCATCGGCACCCGGGGTGACAAAGCCTTCGGCGAATATGGCCTGCGCATGGCCTACCACGACCTCAACGACAACGCCGAAAGCTTCCCCCTTGGCGCGCAGATCGAAATCCTGCAGATGAAGCTGCGCCAATACGAAGGCAATCACTGGCAGTTGCAGCAACTGGACCTGGCGACCATCCGCTCCCTGACCCCGCGCAACGCGCTGTTGCAGCCGCTGTCGTGGCAAGTCACCGGCGGCCTGGAGCGTGTGCCGGGCAAGCACGATGACGAAACCCTGGTCAGTCATGTCAACGGTGGTGGTGGCGGGACCTGGCAACTGAGCGACGACATGCTCGGGTTCGCCTTGGGCACCGTGCGCGTGGAGCACAACAACGATTTCGCGGGCTTCATTGCCCCGGCAGCGGGCTTCAACAGCGGTCTGTTGTGGAAAAACCCGCTGGGGAATTTCAGCCTGGAAGCCAAGGGCGATTACTTCACCAACGGCGAAGTGCGCCGGAGCATGAGCCTGAATCAGCAGTGGGAGTTGTCGCGCGACCTCGGGCTGCGCCTGAGTGCCCAACGCGAATTCAGCCACCTGGCATCACCTGAAAACGAAGTGATGCTTGAAGTGAAGTGGTATCACTATTGATCTTTTGACCCTTCTTTCACTCCCATCCGACAAATCCGCTTCTAGACTTCCCCTATAGGCCGTTGAACGGCCCTGGAGTCCGAGATGTGGCGTTGCGTGGGTGTGTTGGGGTTGTTGCTATTGGTTACAGGGTGCCAGTCGACTCACGAGGATCTGATCGCCAAAGGGTATCCGCCGGCGTTCGCCGATGGCTTCGATGACGGTTGCAGCAGTGGCCGGCAAGCCGCCGGGGCAATCACCGGTGAATTTCGCAAAAACGTCCCACGCTACCTCAAGGACAAGCAATACGCAGAAGGCTGGACCGATGGCTTGCGTCAATGCCAGGCCATGCGGGAAAGCGAGGATCGCAACGAGTACAGGGAACGCCATTGGGATGAGCGCGAAAGGGCCTGGCAACGAGAGAAAGACCGGGACGCCGCGCGAGCCTATCGCTCGCAATAAGTCGTTTACAGACATTCGTCGAAACTTAAAGCACGCGACCATGGCCCAAACCCTATAACGGGAGAACAACATGAGTCGCGCCTTCGTCAATGAAGATAACGCTGCCGCGCAAGCCGACCTGCCAGTCGAACGACAGGTCAGCGCGCAGCCCAATTACGTCACACCCGCCGGGCTCATGCAGCTCCAGGCGAAAGTCGCCGCGCTGCAAAGCCTGCTCGACGAGGAAAGCGCCAAAGGTGACCTGGCCGACAAGCAGCGCCAGGCCGACCTCGATCGCGACTGGCGCTACTTCAAGCAGCGCCTGCAAAGCGCACAGGTGGTCGCACAAGCCTCCTCGACCGACAAAGTGCAGATTGGCAATTGGGTGACCTTTGCCGACGAGCACGATCATGAACAGCGCGTGCAATTGGTCGGAGAAGACCAGGCGGATGCCGCCCATGGACTGATCAATTGGAGTTCACCGCTGGGACGGGCATTACTGGGTGCGCACGTAGGCGATGAAGTGTCGTGGAAGCGGCCGGTGGGGGATATGGTGATTGAGGTGCTGGCTATAGAGATCGGGTGAGTCCGATGGCGCCTTCGCTGTAGGAGCGAGGCTTGCTCGCGAAGGCCACACCGCGGTGCCACTGAAAACCCATAAAAAAACGGAGCCCCCGAACGAAGGCTCCGTTTTTTTTATGCAGCCAACCTGAAATCAGGCCAGTTTTTTGTGCCGTACCCGGTGCGGCTGGGAGGCCGCTTCGCCGAGGCGTTTCTTGCGATCGGCTTCGTACTCGGTGTAGTTGCCTTCGAAGAACACCGCTTGCGAGTCGTCTTCGTACGCCAGGATGTGAGTCGCGACGCGGTCAAGGAACCACCGATCGTGAGAGATCACAATGGCGGCGCCCGGGAAGTCCAGCAAGGCTTCTTCCAGGGAACGCAGGGTTTCAACGTCGAGGTCGTTGGACGGTTCGTCGAGCAGCAGGACGTTGCCGCCCTCTTTCAGGGTCAGGGCCAGGTGCAAGCGACCACGCTCACCACCGGACAGGTCCTTGACGAACTTCTGCTGATCGCCACCCTTGAAGTTGAAACGACCGACGTAGGTACGCGACGGGATCTCGTAGTTGCCGATGCGAATCTGGTCGGAACCGTCGGAGATCTGCTGGAACACAGTCTTGCTGCCATCCAGGTCTTCACGGCTCTGGTCGACGCACGCCAGTTGCACGGTTTCGCCGACTTCGATGCTGCCCGAGTCCGGCGTTTCCTTGCCCATCAGCATGCGGAACAGGGTCGATTTACCGGCACCGTTACCGCCGATCACGCCAACGATGGCGCCTTTAGGCATGGAGAACGACAGATTGTCGATCAACACGCGATCGCCGTAGCCCTTGGTGACGTTCTTGAACTCGATGACCTTGTCGCCCAGGCGTGGACCGGCCGGGATGTAGATCTCGTTGGTTTCGCTGCGCTTCTGGAATTCCTGCGATTGCATTTCTTCGAAGCGTTGCAGACGAGCCTTGGACTTGGACTGGCGGGCCTTCGCGCCTTTGCGCACCCACTCCAGCTCTTCCTTCATGGCCTTTTCGTGAGCCGATTGTTGCTTGGATTCGGCAGCCAGACGATCGGACTTGGCTTCGAGCCAACCCGAATAGTTGCCCTCGTACGGGATACCGGCGCCGCGGTCGAGTTCGAGGATCCAGCCGGCAACGTTGTCCAGGAAGTAACGGTCGTGCGTGATCGCAACCACGGTGCCCGGGAAATCGTGCAGGAAGTGCTCCAGCCAGGCGACGGAGTCGGCGTCCAGGTGGTTGGTTGGTTCGTCGAGCAGCAGCATGTCCGGGGCGGACAGCAGCAGGCGGCACAGGGCCACACGACGCTTTTCACCACCGGAAAGATGTTCAACCCTGGCATCCCAGGCCGGCAGACGCAGCGCATCGGCAGCGACTTCCAGTTGGCGATCCAGGTTGTGGCCATCGCTGGCCTGCAGGATGGCTTCAAGTTTGGCTTGCTCTGCAGCCAGCTTGTCGAAGTCGGCATCCGGATCGGCGTAGGCCGCGTAGACCTCGTCCAGACGCGCCTGGGCGTCCTTGATCACGCTGACCGCTTCCTCGACCACTTCACGCACGGTCTTGGTCGGGTCCAGGATCGGTTCTTGCGGCAGGTAGCCGATGTTCAGGTCCGGCATCGGACGGGCTTCACCGTCGAACTCGGTGTCGACGCCTGCCATGATTTTCAGCAGCGTGGACTTACCCGAACCGTTGAGACCGAGGACGCCGATTTTGGCGCCGGGGAAGAACGACAGCGAAATGTTTTTCAGGATTTCCCGCTTCGGCGGAACAACTTTGCCCAGCCGATGCATGGTGAAGACGTATTGAGCCATGGAGAACCTAGGGTCAGTGACTGATGAATGATTGGAGCGCAGGCGATGCCCGGCCAGGCCATGCGCGTCGTTCGTTTGATGGGTATCAAGGCGTGCGCGCTGAAAAAAACCTGAGTCTAGGAGCTGGAACGCTCCCGCGTAACCGGCAAAGCTACCTCATTGACAGAAGGCAGTCCAGCCGAGCGGGGCTGGCACTTCGCCACAACTCAAGGCATGCTAGCCGCCCTTCGGGCGTCCGGCTTATAGTGCACGCCGCGCCAGTCCAGCCAAACCGCAGGATTACAGTTTGTCCAATGTCACTCCGCCACCGTCCGCGAGCGTGCTCAACCCTGGGCTCGGCTCGCCCCTGCGCGGAAGCTTGAAGGGCGCGCTGGCGACTCTCGTGCTGTTGCTGCTCGCACTGCTGTTCTGGCAGTTGCTGGATCAACTGCGCGAAACCCAGAAAAACCAGCGCCAGTACACCATCAACTACACCGCCGACCTGGCTTCGCAAGTCAGCCTCAACATGGCGCTCAACGCCCAGATCGCCCTTAATCTGCTACCGATCGTCGAACAACCGCAAAGCGCCGACGAACAGCAGGCATTGCTGCGCAAACTGCAACAGTCGCTGCCCGACCTGCGCAGCCTGGCGCTGCTCAGCCCCTCCGGGAAAGTCCTGAGTGACAGCGCCGTCGACAGCCAGGACGCCAACTACCTGAGCGAACTGGTCCAGCGCAGCCGCGCCCAGGCCCACTATTTCAGCAATGCCGATGACGGCTCGGTGGTGCACCTGCTCCTGCATCAGGCCAGCGGCAGCACTCGCGGCTACTGGGCCCTGCGCCTGACACCGACATTTTTTTCTTCATTGACCAAACAGGGCGACGCCGGCCTTCGCCCCCTGTGGCTGGTGGAAAACCGCATCAATCATCAGATCATCAGTCGCGATGACGCCCTGCCTTCAGCCAAACCCGCGGCGCTGACACCCGACGAACTGACCAACAGCGTATTGATCGTCCCCCTGAGCAGCAGCGACTGGCAACTGCGCGGGCTGTTCGACCGGCAACGGGTGATCGAACAACTGCTGCCGGCATTCATCGGCAAATGCCTGCTGGGCCTGGCCTTCTCACTGTTACCGTTCATCGCTTTGCTGAACATTCGTCGCCGCCAACGCCAACTGCATGAAGGCCGCCGACGCTATCAGGACATCTTCGAAGGCACCGGTGTTGCCCTGTGCGTGCTGGACCTGTCCGGGCTCAAAAGCTTTTTCGACAAGGCGCAACTCACCAGCAGCGAGCAGCTGAGAACCTGGCTCGGGATACCGGAGCAACGCCAGCAACTGTTGCAGGAACTG
Organism: Pseudomonas sp. Pseusp15; assembly: GCF_059492165.1. NCBI lineage: Bacteria > Pseudomonadati > Pseudomonadota > Gammaproteobacteria > Pseudomonadales > Pseudomonadaceae > Pseudomonas > Pseudomonas sp. Pseusp15. The sequence continues at coordinate 6,237,642 of NZ_CP168523.1, read as the reverse complement.
CGCATCACCGAGGTCAACCAGGTCGCCCTGCAACTGCTCAACGTCAATTCCTGCGATCAGGCCTGGAAACTACTGATCAACGGCTGCCCACTGGACTGCACGGCCATCGGCAATCAAGTGCTCGAAGCGGTGCTCCACCAGCAGAAACAGCTTGAGCTGGAAATCAAGCTTCAGGACGCCAATGGCCGCGACCAGCACTTGTGGCTCGTGCTGCGCCTGCCGGAAGATCAGCCCGACCATAGAGCGGTGATCCTGAGCATCAGCGACATCACCAGCCGCAAACTCATTGAGCTTTCGCTGCTGGAGCGCGAAGGATTCTGGTCCGATGTGGTGCGCACCGTGCCGGATCACCTGTATGTGCAAGACGTGATCAGCCAGCGGATGATCTTCAGCAACCATCACCTGGGGCAGACGCTGGGTTACAACCGCACCGAGCTGCACCAGATGGGCGAGTACTTCTGGGAAATCCTCTTGCACCCGGAAGATGCCGACTACTACCACCGCTCTCGCCAATCTCAGCGTCAGGCGGGTTACACCCAATTGCTGCAGTGCCAGCTGCGCTTCCGTCATCGCGATGGCAAATGGCGGCGTTTCGATATTCGCGAACAGGCCCTGGCGCGGGACAAGCACGATCAGGTCACGCGCATCATCGGTGTGGCCAAGGACATCACCGAGCAGATCGAAGCCAGTGAATCCCTGCGCGACAGCGAGCAGCGCTACCGGATGCTCGCCGAAAGTATCAGCGACGTGATTTTCTCCACTGACAGCAAGATGGCGCTCAATTACGTCAGCCCTTCGGTGCAAGCGGTGCTGGGCTTCGACGCCGACTGGATATTCCAGAACGGCTGGCAATCGACCATCGCCAACCCGCAACAACTGAGCGGCATCTACAGTCTGATGGACCGGGTCAGCAAAGCGCTGGATAAACCCGATCAACTGACACTGCTGCGCAGTCAGGTGCAGACCCAACTGTTTTTGTTCGACTGCCTGCGGGCCGACGGACGCAAGATCCCTATCGAGTTGCGTCTAGTTTTGGTCTGGGACGAACACGGCGCCTTCGAAGGTGTGCTCGGGGTCGGTCGCGACATCAGCCAGCAACGCCGGGCCGAGAAAGACCTGCGCATGGCGGCCACGGTATTCGAGCACTCCACCTCGGCGATTCTGATCACTGACCCGGCCGGCTACATCGTCCAGGCCAACGAGGCCTTCAGTCGAGTCAGCGGCTATGCGGTGTCCCAGGTGCTCGATCAGTTGCCGAACATGCTCACCGTCGACGAGCAGCAGGAAACTCATCTGCGCTACGTGCTCAAGCAATTGCATCAGCACAGCACCTGGGAAGGCGAAGTCTGGCTCAAGCGTCGCAACGGCGAGCACTATCCGGCCTGGGTCGGGATTACGGCGGTGCTCGACGACGAAGGCGATCTGGCCAGTTATGTGTGTTTCTTCAGCGACATCAGCGAACGCAAGGCCAGTGAGCAACGGATTCACCGCCTCGCCTATTACGACGCCCTGACCCACCTGCCCAACCGCACGCTGTTCCAGGATCGCCTGCACACCGCGCTGCAATCGGCCGAACGGCAGAAGTCCTGGGTGGTGCTGATGTTCCTCGACCTGGACCGCTTCAAGCCGATCAACGACTCCCTGGGTCATGCCGCCGGCGACCGCATGCTCAAGGAAATGGCCACGCGCCTGCTCGGCTGCGTCGACGATGACGACACCGTGGCGCGTATGGGCGGTGATGAGTTCACATTGCTGCTGCAACCCCGGGTCAACCGCGAGATCGCGCTGAACCGAGCCATTCACGTGGCCGAACAGATCCTCGCCAGCCTGGTGAAGCCGTTCGTGCTCGAAGGCCGCGAGTTCTTCGTCACCGCCAGTATCGGCATCGCCCTGAGTCCTCAGGACGGTAGCGAACTCAGTCAGCTGATGAAGAACGCCGACACCGCGATGTACCACGCCAAGGAACGCGGCAAGAACAACTTCCAGTTCTATCAGGCCGACATGAACGCCAGCGCCCTGGAGCGTCTGGAGCTGGAAAGCGACTTGCGCCACGCCCTGGAACAAAACGAATTCGTGCTGTACTACCAGCCGCAATTCAGCGGCGACGGCAAACGCCTGACCGGCGCCGAAGCCCTGCTGCGCTGGCGCCATCCGCGCCGCGGCCTGGTGCCGCCAGGGGACTTCATTCCGGTGCTCGAAGAGCTCGGGCTGGTGGTGGATGTCGGCGACTGGGTGATCGGTGAGGCCTGTCGTCAACTCAAGACCTGGCACCAGGCCAAGGTGCGGGTGCCGAAGGTCTCGGTGAATATTTCGGCCCGGCAGTTCTCCGACGGGCAGCTCGGCACGCGGATCGCCACCATCCTCAGGGAAACCGGCCTGCCGCCGGCGTGCCTGGAGCTGGAGCTGACCGAAAGTATCCTGATGCGTGAAGTCAGCGAGGCGATGCAGATCCTCGCCGGACTGAAAAACCTCGGCCTGAGCATTGCGGTCGACGACTTCGGCACCGGTTATTCATCGCTCAACTACCTCAAGCAATTCCCGATCGATGTGCTGAAAATCGACCGCACCTTCGTTGATGGCCTGCCGTCGGGCGAGCAGGATGCGCAGATTGCCCGGGCGATCATCGCCATGGCCCACAGCCTCAATCTGGCGGTAATCGCCGAGGGTGTGGAAACCCACGAACAGCTCGACTTCCTGCGCGAGCATGGCTGCGATGAGGTTCAGGGCTACCTGTTCGGCCGCCCGATGCCGGCCGGCCGGTTCGAAGCGCAGTTCAGCAATGATGCGTTGTTCATGTTCGACTGAGTTTCAGAGTGCTGCGGACGGCCCCATCGCGGGCAAGCCCGCTCCCACAGTTTTTTGGGTGAACCCAAGATTTTTGACCACTGAAGATCCCTGTGGGAGCGGGTTTGCCCGCGATGAGGCCCGCACGATCACCGCTGATCCCGTCATGAAGCCCACTTGTCTGCGACATGATGTCCTTTCATATGCCATCTAAAAGCGGTTGGGTTAGAATGCCTCCCTTTTCTGCCCCGATCCTTGAGGACCGCCATGTTCAGCCGTGATTTGACTATTGCCAAGTTCGACGCCGATCTTTTTGCCGCCATGGAGCAAGAAGCTCAGCGCCAGGAAGAACACATTGAGCTGATCGCTTCGGAAAACTACACCAGCCCTGCGGTGATGGAAGCTCAAGGCTCGGTACTGACCAACAAGTACGCCGAAGGCTACCCGGGCAAGCGCTACTACGGTGGTTGCGAGTTCGTCGATATCGTCGAACAACTGGCCATCGACCGCGCCAAAGAGCTGTTCGGCGCCGATTACGCCAACGTTCAGCCGCACGCCGGTTCGCAAGCCAACAGCGCCGTTTACCTGGCCCTGCTGCAAGCGGGCGACACCATTCTGGGCATGAGCCTGGCTCACGGTGGTCACCTGACCCACGGTGCCAGCGTTTCTTCCTCCGGCAAGCTGTACAACGCCGTTCAGTACGGCATCGATGCCAATGGCCTGATCGACTACGACGAAGTCGAGCGTCTGGCCGTTGAGCACAAGCCGAAAATGATCGTGGCCGGTTTCTCTGCCTACTCGCAGGTTCTGGACTTCCCACGCTTCCGCGCTATCGCTGACAAGGTTGGTGCTTACCTGTTCGTCGACATGGCCCACGTGGCCGGTCTGGTCGCCGCTGGCGTCTACCCGAACCCGGTGCCTTTCGCTGACGTGGTGACCACCACCACCCACAAAACCCTGCGCGGTCCACGTGGCGGCCTGATCCTGGCTCGCGCCAACGCCGACATCGAGAAGAAGCTGAACTCCGCAGTATTCCCGGGCGCCCAGGGCGGCCCGCTGGAGCACGTGATCGCTGCCAAGGCGATCTGCTTCAAGGAAGCGCTGCAGCCTGAGTTCAAGGCCTACCAGCAACAAGTGGTGAAAAACGCCCAGGCCATGGCCGGCGTGTTCATCGAGCGCGGTTTCGACGTGGTGTCGGGCGGTACTCAGAACCACCTGTTCCTGCTGTCGCTGATCAAGCAGGAAATCTCCGGTAAAGACGCCGACGCTGCACTGGGCAAAGCGTTCATCACCGTGAACAAGAACTCGGTACCGAACGATCCACGCTCCCCGTTCGTCACCTCCGGCCTGCGTTTCGGTACCCCGGCTGTGACCACTCGCGGCTTCAAGGAAGCCGAGTGCAAAGAGCTGGCCGGCTGGATCTGCGACATCCTGGCTGACCTGAACAACGAAGCGGTGATCGACGCCGTTCGTGAGAAGGTCAAGGCCATCTGCAAGAAACTGCCGGTGTACGGCGCTTAATTGCCCCGCTAAACCGCAGCAATGAAAAAACCGGCCAGTGATGGCCGGTTTTTTTTCGTCCGCCATAAAGATCAATTGGGGTTGGCACCACTGGTCAGACCGGTCATGCCAATTTTGCTGCGTCCCCTTGTAATCCTGAAAAAATCCAGCGTAGACTGCGCCTGCACTGGACATACCGGTAAGACCACAATAATTAAGTCCTGAATCTGATGCGCTTGGCGCACGGCAGCCAGGACACCGACCAGGATTCCTCCCATGCTCAGATGGTGCTCGCGTTCAATCTTCCTTCAAGTGGTTCTCGGACTGGTGCTCGGCATCGTCTGCGGGCTGACCCTTCCCGAATACTCCGCCCAACTCAAACCCCTTGGCGACGGCTTCATCAAACTGATCAAGATGCTTATTGGCCTGATCGTGTTTTGCGTGGTGGTTAGCGGCATCAGCGGTGCCGGTGACCTGAAGAAGGTCGGACGCATCGGCCTCAAATCGGTCATCTACTTCGAAATACTGACCACCATCGCCCTGGTGATCGGCCTGGTGTTCGCCTTCACAACCGGCATCGGCAGCGGCGCGAACATTCATCTGGAGCAGCTCTCCGCCGCCGACATGGGCGACATCGCCCAGCGCGGTCAGCACATGCACACCACCACGCAGTTCCTGATGGACCTGATTCCGACCTCGGTGATCGGCGCCTTCGCCGACAACAACATCCTGCAAGTCCTGCTGTTTTCGGTGCTGTTCGGCAGCGCGCTGAATCTGGTGGGTGAAGCGGCGTCGGGTATTTCCCGGCTGATCAACGAGCTGAGCCATGTAATCTTCCGCATCATGGGCATGATCGTGCGCCTGGCGCCGATCGGCGTCTTCGGCGCCATCGCCTTCACTACCAGCAAATATGGCCTGGACTCGCTGCAACACCTGGGCAGCCTGGTCGGCCTGTTTTACCTGACCTGCGCGGCATTCGTGGCGCTGATTCTCGGCCTGGTGATGCGCCTCTCGGGCCTGCGGATGTGGCCACTGCTCAAGTACCTGCGTGAAGAACTGCTGATCGTCATGGGCACCGCTTCTTCCGACGCCGTGCTGCCACAAATCATGCGCAAGCTTGAGCATCTGGGCATCGGCAGCTCCACGGTCGGCCTGGTGATTCCGACCGGGTACTCATTCAACCTTGACGGTTTTTCGATCTACCTGACCCTGGCCATCGTGTTCATCGCCAATGCCACCGGCACGCCGCTGGCCATGACTGACCTGCTGACGATTCTGCTGGTGTCGCTGATCACCTCCAAAGGCGCCCACGGGATTCCCGGCTCGGCGCTGGTGATTCTCGCCGCCACCCTGACGGCGATCCCGGCAATTCCGGTGGTGGGCCTGGTGCTGGTGCTGGCGGTGGACTGGTTCATGGGCATCGGTCGGGCGCTGACCAATCTGATTGGTAACTGCGTCGCCACGGTGGCCATTGCTCGCTGGGAAAAGGACATCGATATCCAACGGGCAAACAAAGTGCTGTCCGGCCAGGTGGGTTATACCTTCCAGCCGAGAAAACCGGTGGTCCCGGCACATCAGCAGGAATTTTAAACAGCGTGTGCCTGCCCACGGGCAGGCACATTTATCGCGATTTGGAGCGAACAGTGATTACCTCGTCAACCGTCGTAAATTCAGTGGTAGAAAAACTTCGGGCCGCGCTGGCTCGCGGTCAGTGGCGTTCCGGCGACATGCTGCCGGGCCAGCGTGAACTGGCCGAACAACTGGGCATCAGCCGCCCAAGCCTGCGCGAAGCGGTGATCGTGCTGGAAACCCTCGGGCTGGTGCGCTCGATGCCGGGCAAAGGCGTGGTGGTGCTGGAGGCCAATCTCAGTGACAGTCAAAGCCACGACAGCGCGGTCGCCGGGGCCAGCCTGGAAGACGTGCTGCAACTGCGCTACACCCTCGAACCGTTCATCGTCGGCCTGGTGGCGCAGTCCATCAGCAGCAAGGAAGTCGGGCAACTGCGCCTGACCCTGATGGACATGCGCGAAGCCCTGGAAGCCAATGACAGCGAGGCCGGTGTGAACGCCTACATCGCGTTCCACGAAGAGTTGTTCACCCTGACCTCGAACCCGATTTTCCAGAGCGTGGTGCAGCAGACCAGCAATGCCCTCAAGCAAAGCGCCGACGTGCTGCGCAATTCTCCGGAGCACTTGGCTGAGCGCCTTGAAGAAAGCGAAGCCATGGTACGAGCGATACGCAGCAAAAACAGCGCCCAGGCCAGCGCCGAAATGCGTCGGCACATCCTTCGGGAAGGTCAACGGATGGGCATCGAATTGAATATCCCGGACGACCACCTCGGCAGTTGACCCCCTCTTCGAACTGGAGACAGGCCATGAACAGCTTCGCCTCACCACAAACTCTTGTTGCCCTGCCCTTTCGCCCGCCGGTGGATGATCTCTATTCGCGAATCTTCGACGCCATTCTCGAACAGCGTATCAATGCGGCCAGTCGCTTTACCGAAGAAAGCCTGGCGCAGATGTTCGGTGCCAGGCGCAGTGACATTCGTGGAGTACTGACGCAGCTGTCCCATCAGCAGATCATCATCCTGCGGACCAATCATCGCCCCCGGGTCGCCGATCCCGATGCCGAACAGACCCGTCAGACGCTACATGCTCGCCGTCTGACCGAAGTCACGCTAGTGAAACTTGCCTGCCAGCAACCTCGTGCGCAAAACCTGAAGCGCCTGCGAGCCTTGATCGAAAGCGAACGCCAATGCAAGGAGCGTGGTCCAGCGATCCGGTTATCGGGGGAGTTTCACTTACAACTGGCCGAAATGGCGGGAAATGCGCCGCTGGCGCATTTTCTTGGCAGTCTGGTGCCGCTGACTTCATTGGCGATTGCGCAGTATGACGCTCAGACCGGTGATTATTGCGGATGGCAGGAGCACATGGGGATTGTCGATGCGGTGGAACGTGGGAATGTGGTGATGGCCGAAATGTTGATGCACCGGCATCTGGATCATCTTGAGGAGGTACTGCTGCACTCCGGATCAGTACTCAGCCAGAATCGTGTTGCCGGGTAGATTGCCATCGCGAGCAGGATCGATCCCACACTGGAAATGCATCCCCTTGTGGGAGCGACGGTGCGACGATTCGACCTGCTTGCGACGACGGCATCGGGCCCGCTGAAAATGTCGGGGCTTACTGCGCCGCAACCCGCGCAAACCCCTCGCGAATCTTCTCCTCCGGCAACTCATCGGCAATAAACACGATCACGCTTTCGCGTGTGTCATCGTCCGCCCACTCGGTATCCCAATCGAAGCCGTACAGTTTCAGCACGCCCTGGAACACCATGCGCCGCGGCTCACCAAGAATGTTCAAAACGCCTTTGTAGCGCAGCAATTGCTTGCCATGGTCTTCCAGCAGTTCGTTCATGAACTCGCTGAGCTTGTCGATATCCAGCGGTTTGTCGGTACGCAGCACCAGGCTGGAAATGCGATCGATGGAGGGCGCCTTGCTCACCGGGCGCAAACTCACGCCACCACCGAGGTCGGCATTGAGGTTGAAGCCACGCACATCGAGCAATTCGGCCAGATCAATCTTGCCGTGGTCGACCACACGAATCGGCGCGCGACGGTTGATCCGGGTCAGGCGTTCGCTGAGGGCAGTGAAGCTCGGCTCATCCACCAGATCGCGCTTGCTCACCAGCAAGCGGTCGGCAAAACCGATCTGCGCCTGGGCAATGGTCTGGGTCAGGTGCAGTTCGGCATGAGCCGCGTCCACCAGGGTGATGATGCCGTCGAGGATGTAGCGCTCGCGCAGCTCTTCATCGATAAAAAAGGTTTGTGCCACCGGGGCCGGGTCGGCCAGACCGGTGCATTCGATCACCAGGCGGTCAAAGGCGATTTCGCCACTGTCCAGGCGCTCCAGTAGCAGGTACAGCGCTTTGGTCAAATCGGTGTGGATGGTGCAGCAGACGCAGCCGTTGGACAGCGTCATCACTTGCACTGGCTCGTCGCCCAACAGTTGGGTGTCGATGCCGGCGTCACTGAACTCGTTTTCGATCACGGCGATTTTCAGGCCGTGCTCGGCTTTGAGCAGGTGGCGCAACAAGGTGGTTTTGCCAGCGCCGAGAAAGCCGCTGAGGATCGTGACAGGGATTGGCGCTAACAAAATAAGATCTCCCGGACGCAAAAAAACTGTAGGAGCCAAGTTTGCCGGCGAAAGCATCTTGAAGATCGCCTTCGCCGACAAGCCCTGCTCCTACAGTGGTGTGTTACCTAAACCGCGTACATCAACAGCACTTCGGTCCACCCTTGCCGCCGTAGCGAGCCTCTTGGCGCTCCCGAAAGAACGCCTCGTAACTCATCACCGGTTTGTCCGGGTGTTTGGTTTGCATATGCTCGACGTAGTTGTCGTAGTCGGGCATGCCGACCATCAGGCGCGCGGCCTGACCGAGGTATTTACCGAGGCGACTCAGGTCATTGAACATGCTGCAATCCTCAGGTTACGCATCCGGCAGAGCCTGGAATGGCGATTCTTTATCCGTGCGTTCTTTGGTGCCCCAGGCGGCAATACCGACCTTGAGCGCATAGAACAGGATGCTGAACACCACGAACAGGAACAGCGCGGTCAGCGTTGCGTTGGTGTAGGCGTTGTAGATCACGTGCTGCATCTGCTCGATGCTCTTGGCCGGAGCGAGGATCTGACCGTTGGCCAGGGCATCGCTGTACTTCTTGGCCAGCGACAGGAAGCCGATCGCCGGGTTGGCGTCGAACAGCTTGATGAAGCCTGCAGTGGTGGTGCAGATCAGCAACCAAACGGCTGGCAGCATGGTGACCCAGATATAGCGTTGGCGTTTCATTTTGATCAGCACAACGGTTGCCAGCATCAGCGCGATACCGGCCAGCATCTGGTTGGAGATACCGAACAATGGCCACAAGGTGTTGATGCCACCCAGCGGATCGATCACGCCTTGGTACAGCAGGTAGCCCCACATCGCCACGCAACCGGCGGTGGCGATCAGGTTGGCGGTCCAGGATTCGGTGCGTCTCAGCGCCGGTACAAAGGAGCCGAGCAAATCCTGCAGCATGAAACGTCCGGCACGGGTACCGGCGTCGACCGCGGTCAGGATGAACAGTGCTTCGAACAGGATCGCGAAGTGGTACCAGAACGCCATGGTGTTTTCGCCCGGCAGCACGCTGTGCAGGATCTGCGCGATACCGACCGCCAGGGTCGGCGCACCGCCGGCACGGGCCAGGACGGTGGTTTCACCGATGTCCTTGGCCACCGCCTGCAACGCTTCCGGCGTGATGGCAAAGCCCCAATTGCTGACCGCTGTCGCTACCGCCACCACATCACCGCCGACAACCGCGGCCGGGCTGTTCATGGCGAAGTACACGCCCGGTTCGATCACCGAAGCGGCCACCATCGCCATGATCGCCACGAAGGATTCCATCAACATGCCGCCGTAACCGATGTAGCGAGCGTTGACTTCGTTATCCAGCAGCTTCGGCGTGGTGCCGGAAGCAATCAGCGCATGGAAACCCGACACTGCGCCACAGGCAATGGTGATGAACAGGAACGGGAACAGCCCGCCCTTCCACACCGGCCCGGTGCCGTCAATGAACTGGGTCAATGCCGGCATTTTCAGCACGGGCATGGTGATCAGAATGCCGATCGCCAGCGCAACGATGGTGCCGATCTTCAGGAACGTGGACAGGTAATCACGCGGCGCCAGAATCAGCCACACCGGCAACACGGCTGCCACGAAACCGTAGCCGATCAGCATCCAGGTGATCTGGACCCCGGTAAAGCTGAACGCCTTGGCCCACACCGGGTCAGCGGCGATCTGCCCGCCCAGCCAGATCGAACCCAGCAGCAACGCCACGCCGATCACCGAGATTTCACCGATACGGCCCGGGCGGATGTAGCGCATGTAGACGCCCATGAACATCGCGATCGGGATGGTCGCCATCACCGTGAAAATGCCCCACGGGCTCTCGGCCAGGGCCTTGACCACGATCAGCGCCAGCACCGCGAGGATGATGATCATGATCAGGAAGCAGCCAAACAGCGCGATGGTCCCGGGGATGCGGCCCATTTCTTCACGAACCATGTCGCCCAGGGAGCGACCGTTGCGGCGGGTGGACATGAACAGGACCATGAAGTCCTGAACCGCACCGGCCAGCACCACGCCGGCAATCAGCCACAGCGTACCGGGCAGGTAGCCCATCTGCGCCGCCAACACCGGACCGACCAGCGGCCCCGCGCCGGCGATGGCCGCGAAGTGGTGGCCGAAAAGAATGTGTTTGTTGGTCGGCACATAATCCAGACCGTCATTGTTGATTACGGCAGGTGTAGCCCGACGCGAATCGAGTTGCATCACATTGTTAGCGATGAACAGGCTGTAGTAGCGGTATGCGACAAGATAGATAGCGACGGCTGCGACAACGATCCACAAGGCGTTGATCGCCTCGCCTCGACGCAATGCCACTACGCCCAGGGCGCACGCTCCTACGACTGCCAGCAGCAGCCAGGGTAAGTGGCGTAGCGGGCTATTATTATTTTTCATTTTATGATTCCAGCCAGAGTGGACAAGAAAGACAGCCATCTCGAGTTTAGCGCTACTGGCGGCAAAGACCATAGTTCGACATCAGTCTAGAGCCATCACTGTGCTGGCAGCCTCCGGCAATGCAGGTCTATAGTCAGCGAACCTTTACGAGGATTGCGCCATGAGCGAACAACCTGCCGATCGCCGCCGCTTCAGACGTATTGCGTTCGATGCCCGAACCGAGCTGAGCCAAGGGGAATTCACCTGGCCGGTGCGGCTGATTGACCTGTCGCTCAAGGGACTGCTGGTCGAGAAGCCCGAGCCATGGCTGGGTAATCGGGAATGGCATTTCCTGGTCGATATTCATCTCAACGATGACCTCGCCATCAAGATGGATGTGCAACTGACCCACGATGACCATGACCAGCTCGGGTTCGTCTGCAAACACATCAGCCTGGAATCCATCGAGCGCCTGCGGCGGTTGATTGAGTTCAACCTGGGCGATCCCCGGGAACTAGAGCGCGAATTGGGTGCCCTGATCGAAGCCTGAAGGCCTCCCCCTTCCATTGTGGGAGCCTGCTCGCTCCCACAGGGTTTGTGTCCCGTTTACGGTTTATTCGAACAGTGCGTCGAGGGCCTGTTCCAGGCGCGTCACGGCGATAATCTGCAACCCCGGCGGCGGCTCTTTCGGCGCGTTGCCCTTGGGTACGATGGCGCGTTTGAAGCCGTGCTTGGCCGCCTCTTTCAAGCGCTCCTGGCCACTCGGTACCGGGCGTACTTCACCCGACAACCCGACTTCGCCAAACACCAGCAGATCGTGCGGCAGCGGCCGGTTGCGCAAACTGGACATGACCGCCGCCATCAGCGCCAGATCAGAAGCGGTTTCCAGGACCTTCACACCGCCGACCACGTTGAGGAACACGTCCTGATCGTGGGTCGGGATGCCGCCGTGGCGGTGCAAAACCGCCAACAACATGGCCAGGCGATTCTGATCCAGACCGAGCGTCACCCGGCGCGGGTTGGCCAGGTGGCTGTCATCTACCAGCGCCTGGACTTCCACCAGCATCGGCCGGGTGCCTTCCCACGTGGCCATGACCACACTGCCCGGGACTTCTTCCTGAGCGCGTGTCAGGAAAATCGCCGAAGGGTTGGAGACTTCTTTCAGTCCTTTGTCGGTCATGCCGAACACGCCCAGTTCATTCACCGCGCCGAACCGGTTTTTCACCGCCCGCAGCAAACGCAGGCGCCCATCGGATTCGCCTTCGAAATACAGAACGGTGTCGACCATGTGCTCCAGCACTCGGGGGCCGGCCAGCGCACCTTCTTTAGTGACATGGCCCACGAGGAAAATCGCCGTGCCGCTTTGCTTGGCGTAACGCACCAGCAATGCCGCACTTTCGCGCACCTGGGAGACGCCCCCCGGTGCCGACTGCAGTTGCTCGGTGAAGATCGTCTGAATCGAGTCGATCACCATCACCTTGGGCTTTTCCTGCCGGGCGGTGGCAATGATGGTTTCAATACAGGTTTCAGTCATCACCCGCAGTTGATCCTGAGGCAAGCCCAGCCGCCGGGCACGCATGGCCACTTGTTGCTGGGACTCTTCGCCGGTGACATACAGCGCCGGCATGCTCTTGGCGAGGTTGCACAAGGTTTGCAACAGAATCGTCGACTTGCCGATGCCGGGGTCACCACCGATCAACACCACCGAGCCATCCACCAGGCCGCCACCCAAAACTCGATCGAGCTCACTGGACGCCGTGGAAAAACGCGGAATTTCTTCGACGCTGACTTCGGCCAGGGTCTTGATCTGTGCCTGCTGGCCGGTCCAACCGGTGCGACCGCTGGGGGCCGCGGCGCCGCCACTCTCCACCATGGTTTCGGTCAGCGTGTTCCAGGCTCCGCATTCGCCGCACTGGCCGGCCCACTTGGGGAAGGTTGAGCCACACTCGGTGCAGCCGTACATGCGCTTGGCCTTGGCCATCTGAACTCCCGGCAAAAACCGCGATGATAGCTCAGCTGACGCGGATCAGCGCGGCGCCGCCGTGCGGATTTCACCGCTGGCCAGACGCGCGGCACTGTTGCCCAACGGATCCTCGGCGTTCAGGTCCGCCCCTTTGGCCTTGAGTGCGTCGAGCAACTCGACGCGCTTGAACAACCCGGCATACATTGCGGCAGTCTGCCCGGCGCCGTTGCGTTGGTCGGGGCTGCAATTGGCGGCCAGCAGGGTTCGAGCGATCTGCACTTCGCCTTTGAAAATCGCGCCCATCAGCGCGGTATTGCCGCGTTGGTCCTGAGCGCAGGCGTCCGCCCCGGCCGCCAACAAGCGCTCCACGGCAGCCCCCTGACCGTGATAGGCGGCCAGTATCAACGCGGTGTAACCCTTGCTGTCGCGGGTGTCGAGGGAATAGCCGGCCTCGATGAAAGTCTCGAGCATCGGCACATCCCCCCTTCGGGCGGCATCGAAATAGTAATCCTGTAATTGCGCTTTCAGCGCCTCGGGGTCCTTCGAGACTTGCGCGTCAGGACCGGCGAATACACCGAACGACACGCACGCCAGAAACACAGACAGATAAACACGCATGGCGGGACTCCTTGGTCAGACGGGACCTCGTACGAGGCCCCGCTTCAGGCAGATAGATCAGTCGACCAGTTTGGCCGCCAACGCCTTGACCCGGGCCAGATCACCCTTGGCCACTTTGGTTACGCCTGTCCCGTATTCCGGGTCGGCCTTGTACAGGAAGGACAGGATGATGTGCTTGCTCTCGTCATCGGTGGTGGCCAGGGAGCCGCCGAAGCTGTCGATCAGGTCCTGACGTTCCTTCTGGTTGAACGAGCGATACAGATCACCGGCCTGCTTGAAGTTCTGCTCACGTTGAATCTTCGCCTGCTGCGTGCTGCCCGACAGGGTCGACTGGCTGTAACGCGCGGTTTGCGGCTCCTCACGGGACAGCAGACGGCTCGGCTGGTAATTCACCCCCGTGCTGCTGGCGCCGATGTTCATCGCACCATCCTGATTACCGTTGTTCACGGCGACTTTCGGTGCGTTGATCGGCAACTGCAGTGCATTGGCCCCCAGGCGATACAGTTGGGTATCGGCATACGAGAACACTCGCCCCTGCAATAAGCGATCTTCCGAAGGCTCGATACCCGGAACCAAGTTGGCCGGTGCCATCGCCACTTGTTCGGTTTCCTGGAATACATTCGCCGGATTACGGTTCAATACCATCTGTCCAACTTTTCGCTCAGGAACACCGGGCCAGATCTTGGTGGCGTCCAATGGATCGAAATCAAACTTGGACAAATCTTGAGGATTTAGAACCTGGACGTACAAGTCCCACTTCGGAAAGTCCCCCTTGTTAATATGAGCAACCAAGTCGTTGGTCATATGACTGTAATCTTGACCTTGAACATTGGCGACTTCTTTAGGAGTGAGATTTTTTATTCCCTGCAAACTTTTCCAGTGAAACTTTACATAGTGAACTTCGCCCTGGGCGTTAACCAACTTGTAGGCATGCACACTGTTGCCGTCCATCTCCCGATAACTGGCCGGGGTGCCGGAGTTGGAATACAACTCGGTCAAGGTGCGAGTGGCTTCCGGAACATGAGAGAAGAAATCGAAACGACGGGAGTCATCGTCAAGATTGGTGCGCGGGTCCGGCTTGAAGGCATGGACCATGTCCGGAAACTTGATGGCGTCCCGAATGAAGAAGGTCGGGAAATTGTTGCCGACCAGGTCCCAGTTACCGTCGGCGGTGTAGAACTTGGTGGCGAACCCCCGCGGGTCACGCAGGGTTTCCGGGGAGTGGTTGCCATGGACCACTGCGGAGAAACGCACAAATACTGGCGTGCTCTGGCCGCCGGCGAATACCTTGGCCTTGGTCAAGTCACTGAGGTCGTCAGTCACGGTGAACGTGCCATGGGCGCCAGTGCCACGGGCATGCACCACACGCTCAGGAATGCGTTCACGGTCGAAACGCTGGAGCTTCTGAATCAACTGTACGTCTTGCAACAGCACCGGCCCGGTCGCGCCGGCGGTTTGCGAGTTCTGGTTGTCGCCGACAGCAGCACCATTATCACGGGTCAACGTCGCAGCGTTGATGGAGAAGGACAGCAGGCTGACGCTCAGAACGCCGAAGGTACGACGGAGGGGAAAAGCCCCGAGGCCAAGGGGAGTTGTCATGGAAGTTTCCTCTGGTTTTATTAAGCGCATCCTGGTGCGCACCACAGAGGCTAGTGACCCAAAGGCCAAAACATAAATAGAAATCCCGTACCGGGCCGATAGCGAAAAGGTTCTGGAAAGCCCGGTCTAGAGCGGGTAGACGCGCGCGAAGAGTGGATTTTTGTAAACTAATAACCGGAAGTTGTGTCGATAGACACGGGCATTGTAAGAAGGCGTTTCAAGCAAGGGGCGCTTTGCTGATTTACACTGCGTTCACCAACCTCATCTGTAACAAGGAAATAACCTATGGGCGTGATAAGTGAGTTCAAGGCCTTCGCGGTCAAAGGTAATGTGGTCGACATGGCCGTCGGTATCATCATCGGCGCTGCCTTCGGCAAAATCGTTACGTCATTTGTCGGCGACGTGGTGATGCCGCCAATCGGCTTGCTGATCGGTGGGGTGGACTTCAGTGATCTGGCCATCACGCTCAAGGCCGCTAACGGTAATGTCCCGGCAGTGGTGCTGGCGTATGGCAAGTTCATCCAGAGCATGATCGACTTCATCATTGTCGCCTTCGCGATCTTCATGGGCGTCAAGGCCATCAACCGCCTGAAGCGCGAAGAGGCCGTTGCGCCAACCCTGCCGCCGGTTCCGACCAAGGAAGAAGAATTGCTGAGCGAGATCCGCGATCTGCTCAAGGCTCAGAACAATCGGCCCTGATCGCTGATTACCCAGAGAAACGGCGCCTTCGGGGCGCCGTTTGTTTACCAGTAGGTTTCCACCGCCACTTGGCCAGGTCGGCGACTGAGGCTCAAGTGCATGTCCCGTTGTTTCAGCAGCTTACGCGTCTCATCGATCATCTGTGGGTTACCGCAGAGCATCACCCGCGAATGCTCGGCTGTCAGCGCTACACCGGCCGTCTGTTCCAGTTCGCCATTCTCGATGAGGCTGGTGATCCGCCCGTTCAAGGCACCCGGATGCTGTTCGCGGGTGACGGTGGGAATGAATTGCAGTTTGTGCGCGTACTCGGCCAGGTAGTCACGCTGCGCCAGCTCCGCAATCAATGCCTGGTACGCCAGCTCCCGCGCTTCGCGCACGCTGTAGACCAGGATGATTCGTTCGAATTTCTCCCAAACTTCGAAGTCCTGCAGGATCGACAGAAACGGCGCCACGCCCGTGCCTGTGGATAACAACCAGAGATCACGGCCATCGACGAAGCGATCCAGCGTCAGATAACCGAAGGCCTGACGGTCGACCAGCAGCGTATCGCCAGCTTCCAGCCGACTCAGCTCACTGGTGAATTCCCCTCCCGGCACAACAATAGAGAAGAACTCGAGGAACTCGTCATAGGGCGAAGAGACCATGGAATAAGCCCGCCATACCGTGCTGCCGTCTGTCTTGGTGACACCCAGCCGGGCGAACTGCCCCGCTCGGAAACGAAAGCCCACATCCCTGGTGGTACGCAGGGTGAACAGGTTCGGAGTCAACGGCTGGACCTCAAGCAAGGTCTGACGAGTGAATTTTTCAACACTGGCAGTCATGGGCCGCTCCGATCAACAGATGACACCAGTGTCCCCCAAAGCAGACGACGTAAACACCGATGGTTTGTAGTGTTATTCGTGCAGAGACTTGGGCAGTGCAATAAAGAACTAGTACCGGAGTGTTGATTTTGTATAACCCTAAAACAACGCTAAGAACTAGTTATGCAGCTACAGGATTTTTCAAGAGCAAAATAGTTCAGCATGCTTGTAAGAATTCTCCTACACTCTGGGACGTGCCGGATCTTGGATCCAATCGGCACCCCCCAAGAAATTCCGCATGGAGTTACCAAATGAAAGTGTGGAAGGAGTCACAGCTAACACAGCTTTCTTGCGCTCAAAAAATAGAGACCGCGTACGAGATATCGCTTAACCTCGTTAAAAATATGGGCTTTAATTTTTGTGCATTTTCAATAACATCCCCAACAACAGGGACACACCGCCATAAGATAATCCTGAATAATTACCCTTGCGAATGGAACACGAAATATCAAAACGAGCATTACGATACGGTTGATCCAATACTAGCCCACTGCTGCGGCTCCGAAGTACCGATTCTCTGGCAAGAAGAGTGCTATTCAAAAACACCACGGCTGTGGCAAGCGCAAAAAAACCAGGGGTTGCACTACGGTTGGTCCCAATCCGTTCATGATAAGAACGGGCTTTGCAGCATCCTGAGCGTGGCCAGAACCCATTGCCCGATTACCGCATATGAACTGTACAAAAATCTGGGCTACGCGATGTTTATCAACCGTCACCTGCACGGGATTATCGCGAAAGACCTGCCGGCCTCCTCGCTGAAGCCGCCCACAACGAGTTTGTCATGCAGAGAAATCGAGGTGCTGAAATACTCAGCCGTCGGCAAGACGGCCTGCGAGATCGCAATCATCCTCTGCGTGAGCGAAAGCACTGTGCGTTTCCATATAAAGAACGCCATCCACAAACTTGGCGTCAATAACAAGATCGCGGCGGTGATCAGGGCAGCGAAAGCTGGCGTCATCTGAAACTGTTCGAATCAGGTAATCCCTGCAAGTAATCCAGACCAAAAAAACGTACCATCTGCGCTCCATCCCGAGTGATGTCGTGTGAAGCGTCCACGACGCAGTCCGCTCGGATGGCTCCGCCCGCTACAACGTCCGGCGGCCACTCGCTGATTATCTCCGCTGACTACCCAGAGCCCTCCGCCTCATGCCTCTGCTCGAAACTTCTTTCGCCCAACTCGACCTGATCCGCCAGCCAGAACAGCAGAACGAACCGCTGCAAGCGTTTGATGCCGCAGACGAATACCTGCTCAATCATCTGGCCGGGCAACAACCGACGGCAGATACTCGCGTACTGGTGCTCAACGACAGCTTCGGCGCATTGGCCGTTAGCCTTGCGGGCAAGGTCCGAGTGACCAGCAGCGGCGATTCATTTCTGGCCTTTCAGGGGCTCGAAAAAAACCTCATGCGCAATGGCCAGGCGTTTGATGCGGTGCCGAGCGTACCAGCCAGCGAAGCGTTCGTCGGGCCGTTTGACCGAGTATTGATCCGGGTACCGAAAACCCTGGCCTTGCTGGAAGAGCAACTGATCCGGCTACAGGGTCAATTGGCTCCCGGTGCTCAAGTGATTGCCGCCGCGATGGTCAAGCACCTGCCACGTGCCGCGGGCGATCTGCTGGAGCGCTACATCGGCCCGGTGCAAGCCTCGCTGGCCGTGAAGAAGGCTCGGCTGCTGATCGCCACGCCCGAAGCCAAAGCCCCCGCTGTCTCTCCATACCCGACGCGCTATCGACTCGACACGCCTGCAATCGAACTGCTCAATCACGCCAACGTGTTCTGTCGCGAAGGGCTGGATATCGGCACACGAGCCTTTCTGCCGCACTTGCCGAACAACCTCGGCACAGCGCGGGTCGCCGATCTGGGGTGTGGCAACGGCGTGCTGGCGATCGCCAGCGCCCTGCAAAACCCCGAGGCCCATTACACATTGGTGGACGAGTCATTCATGGCCGTGCAATCGGCCGCTGAAAACTGGCGCGCGGCGCTGGGTGACCGTGACGTGATCGTACGTGCCGGCGATGGGTTGGCGGGGCAAGAACCCCAATCCCTCGACGTGGTGCTGTGCAATCCGCCATTCCACCAACAACAAGTGGTCGGCGATTTCCTGGCCTGGCGGATGTTCCAGCAGGCGCGCGAAGCGCTGGTGGTGGGCGGCGCGCTGTACATCGTCGGCAACCGTCATCTGGGCTATCACAGCAAGCTTGCGCGGCTGTTCCGCGGCGTCGAACAAGTGGCCGCTACTCCCAAGTTCGTGATTCTCAAGGCACGCAAATAAAAGCAGGCAAAAAAAACCCTCCGTCGCAGGAGGGTTAAAAATCCGTGCCGCAAGGCAACGGGATGGGAATTTCAGTGGGTGCTCAGGCCCGCGGCATTCATGAACATGCGCATCAGCGTGGCCACGATGAACAGTGCCCCAACGCTGCCGGCCCAGATCAACGCCAGCCAGCCGAGTCGTTGCCAAAGCGGCTTTTTCTCTGCGGCTTCGATTTCCTGCAAATCAGGTTTGCCAGCCATCATCGCGTTCTCCTCTGCAACGGCGCAGGTATCAACCTTGCGCCGTATTCGTATGGGCTAGTGGTAACCGTCTTCATGGGTGACCTTGCCGCGGAACACGTAGTAGCTCCAGAAGGTGTAACCCAGGATGAACGGGATGATGAACAGCGTGCCCACCAGCATGAAGCCCTGGCTCTGCGGCGGTGCGGCAGCGTCCCAGATCGAGATCGACGGCGGCACGATGTTCGGCCACAGGCTGATACCCAGACCGCTGTAGCCGAGGAAGATCAGCACCAGGGTCAACAGGAATGGTGTGTAATGCGCATTGCGAGCCACCGCGCGAATCAGACCGTACAGAGTTACCAGCACCAGAATCGGCACCGGCAGGAACCAGAACAGATTAGGCAGGGTGAACCAGCGTGCGGCGATCTCGGCGTGGGCCAACGGCGTCCAGACGCTGACGATGCCAATCACCGCCAGCAACACGAAGGCCAATGGTCGCGCCAGGTCATGCATCTGTTCCTGCAGCTTGCCTTCGGTCTTCATGATCAGCCAGGTGCAACCGAGCAGCGCATAAGCCACTACCAGCGCCGCGCCACAGAACATCGTGAACGGCGTCAGCCAGTCGAGTGAACCACCGGCAAACTGACGATTGACCACCGGCAGCCCATCGATGAACGCACCCAATGCCACGCCCTGGAAGAAGGTCGCGGCGATCGAACCACCGATGAATGCCTTGTCCCACAAGTGGCGCTTGGCGTCCTTGGCCTTGAAGCGAAACTCAAAGGCCACGCCACGGAAAATCAGCCCGATCAGCATGAAAATCAGCGGCAGGTACAACGCCGAGAGCACCACCGAATAGGCCAGCGGGAAGGCGCCGAACAATGCCGCGCCGCCCAATACCAACCAGGTTTCGTTGCCGTCCCAGACCGGGGCGACGGTGTTCATCATCACGTCACGGTCGGTCTTGCCCTTGATGAACGGAAAAAGAATCCCGATCCCCAGGTCGAAGCCGTCCATGACCACGTACATCATGATGCCGAAGATGATGATCACGGCCCAGATCAGCGGAAGATCAATACCCATGATTCAAATCTCCTTGGTCAGGCTGTGGTTGTGATCGCCGTCACCGTTGTCGTCGGCGGCGGACAGCGGACGGGCCGGCGTGCGCTTCTGGCCAGGACCGCCTTCGTTGGTTTCCTTGCCTTCGTCGATCTTCGGCCCTTTGCGCACCAGCCGCATCATGTAGCCAAGACCGGCACCAAACAGCGCGAAATACACCACGACGAACATGATCAAGGTGATGCTCATCTGCACGAAGCTGTGCCCGGAGGACGCATCCGCCGTGCGCATCAAGCCGTAGACCACCCACGGTTGACGGCCGATTTCAGTGGTGAACCAGCCAGCGAGAATCGCGATCAGGCCGGATGGGCCCATCCACAGTGCCAGATACAGGAACGGACGCGAGGTATACAGCGTGTCGCGCTTGCGCAGCCACAGGCTCCACAAACCGGTGAAGATCATCAGGAAACCCAGGCCGACCATAACCCGGAACGACCAGAACACGATGGTCGAATTCGGCCGGTCTTCAGGCGGGAACTCCTTGAGCGCCGGCACTTGTTTGTCCAGGGTGTGGGTCAGGATCAAGCTGCCCAGGTACGGAATCTCGACCGCGAATTTGGTCTTTTCGGCTTTCATGTCCGGCCAGCCGAACAGGATCAATGGGGTCGGTTCATCGCCGACATTTTCCCAGTGACCTTCAATCGCAGCGATTTTCGCCGGCTGGTGCTCGAGGGTATTGAGGCCGTGGAAGTCACCGATGACGGCTTGGATCGGCGCCACGATCAGCGCCATCCACATGGCCATCGAGAGCATGGTGCGGATGGCCGGGTTGTCCTTGCCGCGCAACAAATGCCAGGCCGCCGACGAACCAACGAAGAAGGCGGTAGCGACGAACGCCGCCGTAGCCATGTGCATCAGCCGGTAGGGGAACGACGGGTTGAAGATAATCGCCAACCAGTCCACCGGAATGACCTGGCCGTTGACGATTTCGTAGCCCTGCGGGGTCTGCATCCAGCTGTTGGAGGCGAGAATCCAGAAGGTCGAGATCAGGGTACCGATGGCGACCATGACCGTGGCGAAGAAGTGCAGCTTGCGCCCAACCCTGTTCCAGCCGAACAGCATGACGCCGAGGAAACCGGCTTCGAGGAAGAACGCGGTGAGTACCTCGTAGGTCAGCAACGGCCCGGTCACGGAACCGGCGAAATCCGAGAAGCGGCTCCAGTTGGTGCCGAACTGATAGGCCATGACCAGGCCGGACACCACACCCATGCCGAAGTTGACGGCAAAGATCTTCGACCAGAAATGGTACAGATCGCGGTAAGTGTCGTTGTGCGTCTTCAGCCACAGGCCTTCGAGTACCGCCAGGTAACTCGCCAGACCAATGGTGATGGCCGGGAACAGAATGTGGAACGAAATGGTGAACGCGAACTGAATCCGGGCGAGATCAAGTGCCTCCAAACCGAACATAAGTCTTCCTCTGTCAGGTAATACTGGCTGAAGGCTTGCGGCCTGCACCCACTGCCCCCACGGTTATGGAGTGTGGCGAATTTGAACTCGTTCTTTTTCTACCATCATCACAACGTAGGGAATCTGGCCATCTGGCCACCGGATCATTTCCACGAAGGGTCTTGATCTGGATCAAGCAACGTTGAAAGAGTAGTCGCATTTTTGCCGATGGACGGTGTGGTCTATTGCCGCGTGACAGGTTGCCTCACGGGTTTGGTCATGCGTTGCAATGCATTCCCTGTGGGATCGGTGTCTAGCTAACTAAATTTTCCGCGCTCGCAACCTCTGGTTACAGGTTGGTGATAATCTCGCCCTTCCCCTCACCCAGACTTGCCTTCAGATGCCCAGCCAAGCGCCCCTGCTGTTACGTCATCACCGCCCTTTTATCGCGTTCTGGCTGGCTCGGGTATTTACCGCCAGCGGTTTTCAAATGCTGACCGTGGCCATCGGCTGGAATCTGTATCAACTGACAGGCAACGTGCTCGATCTGGGTCTGGTGGGTCTGGTGGAATTTGCCCCGCGGGTGTTGTTCATGCTGCACACCGGGCATGTGGCGGATCGCTATGACCGGCGCAAGGTCGCGGCGATCTGTCAGTCCGTGCAAGCGCTGATCGCCCTGTCGCTGGCCATCGGCAGCGCGACTGACCAAGTCACCCGGGAGATGATCTTCATCCTCGCATTCCTGCTCGGCGCCGCCCGCTCCTTCGAGATGCCGACCACCCAGGCCTTGCTGCCGAGCATCGTCCCCAGTGCCTTATTCCCGCGCGCGGTTGCTGCCGCGCAATCTGCGCAGCAATCGGCCACCATCGTTGCCCCGGCGCTGGGCGGTTTGCTTTACGCCTTCGGCAGCGTCTGGGTGTATGGCCCGACGGTGATCCTCTACCTCATCGCCTGTGCGCTGATGCTTAACCTACCGGCTCGGCAGACACCGTTGAACAAGGGCAAGGCAACCCTGGATTCGCTGCTCGCAGGCATCCGCTTCATTCGCAGCCGCCCGGACATTCTCGGGGCGATTTCCCTGGATCTGTTTGCCGTCTTGCTGGGTGGCGCGACTGCGCTGCTGCCGGTGTTCGCCAAAGATATTCTGCTGACCGGCCCTTGGGGTCTGGGCCTGCTGCGTTCGGCCCCGGCGGTGGGCGCACTGCTGATGTCGCTGTTTCTGGCGCGATTTGCCGTGGAACGCAACGTCGGACGGGTGATGTTTACCGCCGTGGGTGTATTCGGCGTGGCGACCATCGCTTTCGGCCTGTCGACTTCGTTCTGGTTCTCTCTCGCTGTGTTGGTGGTTTTAGGCGCGGCAGACATGATCAGCATGGTGATCCGCGCCTCGTTCGTGCAGCTGGAAACCCCGGACGAGATGCGCGGCCGGGTCAGTGCCGTGAATGGCTTGTTCATCGGTGCTTCGAATCAGCTCGGCGAATTCGAGTCTGGCTTGACGGCCCACTGGTTCGGCACCGTACCGGCCGTGGTGATGGGCGGCATCGGCACACTGATGGTGACCGGGGTCTGGGTCAAACTGTTCCCGACCCTGGCCAACCGCGACCGCATGCATGTGCCAGTGGAAGAGGTCAGGGCCTGAAGCAGTCTTCTACACCAGCAATTCCCCCGCCACCGCCGACCGCGTGGCTTTGCCGCAGAGTTGCTCCACCAGCGTCAGCGCAAACTCCAGTGCGGCGCCCGAACCCTGGGCGGTGATGCAGTTGCCATCGACCACCACCGGTTGATCGACGAAGTTGCAGCCCGACAATTGATGGCTGACGGAAGGCAGGCACGTCATGCGCCGCTGACGCAGCACGCCAAAAGTCTGCAGCGCCAGCGCCGGCGCTTCGGCAATGCCGGCGAACAAGCGCCCGGCGGCGACTTGGTCCTTGATCAATTGTTGCAGGGGTTGGTGGGCCGCCAAATGCTGCGCCCCCACGGCGCCGCCGGGCAAAACGATCAAGTCGAAGGGTTGGGCCAGCAAATCGACCAGCATCGCATCGGCGGTCAGGCGGGTGCCGCGAGCGCAGGTCAGCATGCGCCGCGACTCGATACTGGCCACCACCACTTCAACCTTGGCGCGGCGCAGAACATCGATCAGGGTCACGGTTTGCAGATCGTCGATGCCCTCGGCGAGGGTAATCAGGGCTCTAAAGGTCATGGGCGCGGTCCAGAGAATGATCTTTAAAGCGTAGTCAGCTTTCCTGCCCCTTGTTCGAGCCTGGCCGTTACTTGATGTAAAGCTGCGTCGACATCGTGTTGCCCGGCGCGTTGATGGAGGTGTTGCTGAATGTGAAGATGCCGTCCTGCTTGCCTGCCAGGTTAAAGATGTACAGATAGCCGACAGTTTTTTTCCCGGCTGAGCACTCGGTCAGGTTGCCGGTATCAAAAGCACAGACAGGGGTCCGGGTGCCATCCACTTCGAAACCGTCCAGGGCAACATGGGCTTCGCGACCGTAACCGACTTCCAGCACGTACACCTTGATGTTCGGCCCCTGGTGATCGCAACGGGTCTGCTCCTGCTTGTCCGCAATATCTTCAAAGCCACAGTTGGGCGACTCGACCTTGAGCACCTTGACCTGACTCAGTGGTGGAGCCGACGCTGCCGAGGCGGTTTGGGCACCCAGGAACAACGCGATCAACATCGTGAATACGGCAACCACGCGCGTGCTCATGTACTTCATATTCCGCCCTTCCCTGCCCTAAAAAAACAGCGCGCAGTATGGCGCAGTTCCCTTTTTGGCAAAACATCGACGACGATCGCAGCCATAAGCAGCCATGGCTCCACGCTGCTGGTATGATGCGCGGCTTTTTCCGACCCACAGAAAATTCCCAGGCGCCTACGGCGGTCTGTGCTTTGCTGTTGAGGTCGATACATTCACGGCGCCGGGCGCGCCACGGGGAGCAGACATGCTGGAAAGGCTGTTTCAACTCAAGGCACACAACACCAACGTGCGGACCGAGATTCTGGCGGGCGTCACGACCTTTTTGGCCATGGCCTACATTCTGTTCGTCAACCCGAGCATCCTCGGCGAGACCGGCATGGACAAAGGCGCAGTGTTTGTCGCCACCTGCCTGGCAGCCGCCATCGGCTCGACGACCATGGGCCTGATCGCCAACTACCCGATCGCCCTGGCACCGGGCATGGGCCTGAACGCCTTCTTCACCTACACCGTGGTCCTGCACATGGGCCACACCTGGCAAGTGGCGCTGGGTGCGGTGTTCCTCTCGGCGGTGATGTTTTTCCTGCTGTCGATCTTCCGCATCCGTGAATGGATCATCAACAGCATCCCGTTGGCGCTACGTTCGGCGATTGCCGCTGGCATCGGCCTGTTCCTGGCACTGATCGCCCTGCACAACGCCGGCATCGTCGTCAGCAACCCGGCGACCATGGTCGGCCTCGGCGACCTGAAGCAACCGGCGCCGATCCTCGCAACCCTGGGCTTTGCCCTGATCGTTGCCCTGGAGGCCCTGAAAGTGCGCGGTGCGGTGCTGATCGGCATTCTGTCGGTGACCATCGTTTCCATCCTGCTGGGCTTCAGCCCGTTCGGCGGCGTGATGTCGATGCCACCGTCCCTGGCACCGACCTTCCTGCAACTGGACATCAAAGGCGCACTGGACATCGGTCTGGTCAGCGTGATCTTCGCGTTCCTGTTCGTCGATCTGTTCGACAACTCCGGCACCCTGATCGGCGTCGCCAAGCGCGCCGGCCTGATGGGCAAGGACGGCCACATGCCGAAAATGGGTCGTGCCCTGATCGCCGACAGCACCGCGGCCATGGCCGGCTCGTTGCTGGGCACCTCGACTACCACCAGCTATATCGAATCCGCAGCCGGCGTGAGTGCCGGTGGCCGCACCGGCCTGACCGCCGTCGTGGTGGCGATTCTGTTCCTGCTGGCGCTGTTCTTCGCACCACTGGCCGCCAGCGTACCGGCCTTCGCCACCGCACCTGCCTTGCTGTTCGTCGCCGTATTGATGACCTC
Organism: Pseudomonas sp. Pseusp15; assembly: GCF_059492165.1. Lineage (NCBI taxonomy): Bacteria > Pseudomonadati > Pseudomonadota > Gammaproteobacteria > Pseudomonadales > Pseudomonadaceae > Pseudomonas > Pseudomonas sp. Pseusp15. The sequence continues at coordinate 6,212,066 of NZ_CP168523.1, read as the reverse complement.
GGGGCTGGCGGAAATAGACTGGGACGACATCACCGTTGCCGCGCCAGTGGTAGTCACCGCACTGGCTATGCCATTCACTTACTCCATCGCCAACGGCATCGCGTTCGGATTCATTTCCTGGACCGCCATCAAGTTGCTGTCCGGCCGTGGCCGTGAGCTGAACTCGGCGTTGGTGGTTCTGTCGATTCTGTTCGTGATCAAGTTAGGTTGGTTCAACGCATGACTTTTGATTCCCAGGCCTACGCCGTTCAGCTCGAAGAAAAGGTCACGCGCCTGCGTGATCTGCTGGCCCCGTTCGGTGCGCCCGAGCCTGCGGTGTTCGATTCGCCGCTGAAAAACTTCCGCCTGCGTGCCGAATTCCGCCTGTGGCGTGAAGCCGGCGAGCGCCACTACGCAATGTTTTCCCAGGAAGACAAACGCACGCCGATCCTGATCGAAGAGTTCCCGATTGCAAGCCTGCGCATCAACCAGTTGATGCCGCAGCTCAAGGCGGCGTGGCAAGCGAGTGCAGCCCTGAGCCACAAACTGTTCCAAGTGGAGTTCCTGACCACGCTGGCCGGCGATGCGATGATCACCCTGTGCTACCACCGCCCGCTGGACGAGCACTGGCACGCGGCGGCGTCGAAGCTGGCAGCCGACCTGAACGTCAGCATCATCGGTCGCTCCAAGGGCAAACGCGAAGTGATCGGTCACGATTACGTGGTCGAGCAACTTGAAGTTGGCGGCCGCGCCTTCAGCTATCGCCAGCCGGAAGGCGCGTTCACCCAACCCAACGGCACGGTGAACCAGAAGATGCTCAACTGGGCGTATGACGCCCTTGGCGATCGTTCCGACGACTTGCTGGAGCTGTATTGCGGCAACGGCAACTTCACTTTGCCGCTCGCTACGCGCGTGCGCAAAGTGCTGGCCACCGAAATCAGCAAGACCTCGGTCAACGCAGCGCTCAGCAACCTGAGCGAAAACACGGTGGATAACGTCACGCTGGTGCGTTTGTCTGCCGAAGAATTGACCGAAGCCCTGAACGAAGTTCGCCCGTTCCGTCGCCTGCACGGCATCGACCTCAAGAGCTACGAGTTCGGTAGCGTGTTCGTCGATCCACCCCGCGCCGGCATGGACCCGGATACTTGCGAACTGACCCGGCGCTTCGACAACATCCTCTACATCTCCTGCAACCCGGAAACCCTCGCGGCCAACATCGCCCAACTGAACGACACTCACCGCATTACTCAATGCGCGATGTTCGACCAGTTCCCGTGGACCCATCACATGGAATCCGGAGTGTTGTTGACCCGTCGTTGATTGCAACCGTTACACAGATCAGCCGTCCTCGGGACGGCTTTTTTGTGGGCGATCAAAGAGCCGCATCGACCTTGCGTGGGCGACCGCCCTTCTTGCCGTTGGCCCGAGCTGCCTCGGCTTTGGCGGTGCTGCTCTGACGGCCATTGCGCGAGGCGACCACCGAGGCCGCCATATCCATCAGCGGTTTGCTCGCCGAAATCAAACCGGCGATGGACACCTGCAGATCCTTGCCTTCATGGCAAAGTGCGGCTCCGGCGAAACCGATTTTCAAACCGGCGAAATCCTCGGTCTCAAAACCATCGAACTCTGGATAGTTTTTCACTGGCAACAACACACCGCTGCCATCCTCGAAACCGACGGCGAGACATGGATCGAGAAAGATCACCGTCGTTGCATTCAATCCACTGCGACGGCGTAACTCGCCACTCTCGATCGCTTCGTCCAAAACGCCTTCGGTCACAGGGTGATCTACCTGCATTTTTGCACTTATCGTTTTCATAATTCGATCTCCACGCCCTCCGGTGCTCCCATCAGCGTCAATAAGGTCTTGTTTCCTTCAGGCTCATAGCGAGCCGAACCAATCATGTAAGTCGTGCTGGCAACCCTCTTCATCACGACCACTTCATTGCCCTGCCAATCCCATAACTGATTGTCGAGGCAGGCCGTCTGCAATTTGCTCCACCAGATGCCACGGGCTCGCCGCAAATGGGCAGGTTGCCTGAGCGCCTGGCGTAACCCCTCCAGCATGGCCAGAGGAGGTCTATGCGAATGAGGAATGACATCCCAGAGATCTACGCCGTTGTGCCAGAAGCTGAACCGAAAGCGTGCGCTCCATGTGCCTCCATCGACGTGAACGTGTGGTGGGCAATGCTCGTCACGCAACATGACTACCAGTGACAATCCCTTGTAGCGGCATACATTCATGCTAACCCATCCGTTAGGTTATAGAATCCGAAGATTCGCCATTCCTTGAAAAACCCGATAACTGGCGCTAACCGTTCGATCAGCTGACCACGTTTGAGCCTAGCGTTTCAGGTCGACCGTCCCCTGCCAATCAGGGCAAAAAAGAGTAAGCAATCCTTTCACTGCCAATATCTGGCCGGTGATGAACTCAACGGCGCTGGTGGTTGAAACGAATCCTGTATTTGTACGCCTGCATTTGATAAATACCACCTCAGGCATCCCATTTGATTCTTGGTGTAATCAATCATGCAGCGACATTTCGACGATCTTCAGCTCGGCAGCATCGAACTGTTTTGCCTGGCCGCCGAAGCGGGCAGCTTTACCGCCGCGGCCCTGGTGGCGGGTGTGACCCCGGCCGCGGTCAGCCGCTCGGTGTCGCGGATGGAAGAACGTCTGGGTGTGCGGCTGTTCGCGCGTACCACCCGCAGCGTCAAGCTGACCGATAGTGGCCGGCGCTATTTTGAGGAGTGTCGCCTGGCCCTTGCGCAACTGGTCGAGGCTCAGCGCGAAGTCATGGGTCAACAGCAGGAACCCTCCGGCACCTTGCGTATCAGCATTCCCACCACCTATGCCCACCACCGCATCCTGCCGCTGCTGCCGGCGTTCCGGGCGCGTTTTCCCGCCGTGAAAGTCGAGGTGCACATCAGCAATCGCAACATCGATTTCGTCGGCGAAGGCTATGACATGGCCATCCGTGTGCGGGCGATTCCCGACTCCGGACTGATTGCCCGGCCACTGGAAGACGCCGCGCTGGTGATGATCGCCAGCCCTGACTATCTGAAGAGTGCCGGCATGCCACAAACCCTGGACGACCTGGCGCACCACGAATGCATCCAGTTCGAGCTACCCAGCAGCGGGCGGCGGATTGCCTGGCTGTTCAACGATAACGGCGTGCCGCTGGAGATTTTGGCCGAAGGTAATTACTGCTGTTCCGATGATGTATTGGGCGGCGTGACACTGGCGAAACACGGCGCCGGGCTGTTTCAAACCTATCGCTTCATCGTCGAAAACGAACTGGCGGATGGCTCGCTGGTGGAAGTGCTCAAGCCCTATGGCGGGCGCTCCCGCCCCTTCACTTTGCTGTATCCGCAAAGCCGCCATGTGCCATTGCGGCTCAGGGCGTTTATCGATTTTCTGGTTGAGCGTCTTCCGCGCTGAATGTTCGATCACCGCACAGATAATCCAGGGCCGGCGCCTCTTCAATTGACCTTATTAACCAGTTAGTACAATTTATCTCCACAGGCTGAGACCCTCGGCCAATGCCAACAATAATAAGTGGAGAGACCCGATGTCCCCTATCGTTCTGGTGCTCAACGGCCCGAACCTGAACCTGCTCGGTACCCGTGAACCGGCGACTTATGGCCACGAAACCCTGGCGGATATTTCAGCGCTGTGCGGTCGCGCCGCCGAAGAGTTCGGCCTGAAGGTGGAGTTTCGCCAGACCAACCATGAAGGCGAACTGCTCGACTGGATTCATGCCGCCCGTGGCCGCTGCGCCGGGATCGTTATCAATCCGGCTGCCTGGACCCACACCTCGGTCGCCATTCGCGATGCGCTGGTCGCCAGCGAACTGCCCGTGATCGAAGTGCACCTGTCCAACGTCCATGCCCGCGAACCCTTCCGGCATCACTCCTTTGTCTCGTCCATCGCCACGGCGGTGATGTGCGGTTTCGGCAGCCACGGCTATCGTTTGGCGCTGGAGCATTTCAGCCAACGTTTGAAAGGTTAAGCGTGATGACACAGAACACCGTGGTATTGGCCGGGCTGATCGGCGCCGGCATTCAGGCTTCCCGCACTCCGGCGCTGCACGAGCACGAAGGCGATGCGCAGGGTCTGCGCTACCTGTATCGACTGATCGATCTGGATCAGCTGAAACTCGACAGCGGCGCCCTGCCCGACCTGCTGATGGCCGCCGAGCGGATGAATTTCACCGGGCTGAACATCACCTTCCCGTGCAAGCAGACAATCATCCCGTTGCTCGACGAATTGTCGCCGGAAGCCCGCGGCATTGGCGCGGTGAACACGGTGGTGTTGAAGGACGGGAAACGCATCGGCCACAACACCGATTGCCTGGGCTTCGCCGAAGGGTTTCGTCGCGGCCTGCAGGACGTTGCCCGTGAGCGAGTGGTGCAAATGGGCGCCGGTGGCGCAGGCGCAGCGGTGGCCCACGCGTTATTGAGCGAAGGCGTACAACTGCTGAGCATTTTCGATGTGGATCACAGCCGGGCTCAGTCTTTGGCGGACAACCTCAATCAGCATTTCGGTTTTGGCCGCGCCGTGGCCGGTCATGACTTGCCGGGGACGCTGGGTCAGGCTGATGGACTGGTGAATACCACGCCCATGGGCATGAAAAAGCTGCCTGGCATGCCGGTGCCGGTAGAACTGCTTCGGCCGCAGTTGTGGGTGGCGGAGATCGTTTACTTCCCGCTGGAAACCGAACTGCTACGCAATGCTCGCGCGCTGGGTTGCCGAACCCTGGACGGCGGCAACATGGCGGTGTTTCAGGCGGTGAAGGCGTTTGAATTATTCAGCGGAGTGGTGCCGGATGCCCAGCGGATGCTGGAGCATTTTCAGAGCATGAATGGTTGAAAAGCTTCGCAGGCAAGCATCGTCCGTAGGAGCGAGGCTTGCCTGCGAAGGCGTCAGGCCTGCAGATACCGCAACACCGACTCGCAGATCATCTCCCGATGACGCTGCTTGATACTTTCGTCCGGCAAGTCGATCTGAAAGATCTCACCAAAGGTATGACGGTTCGACACGCGATAGAAGCAAAACGAACTGATCAGCAGGTGCACATCCAGCGGATCGAGGCCGGCGCGGAATACACCCTCTGCGGCCCCGCGACGCAAAATCTCGCCCAGTGAATCGAGGATGGTGTTGTTCATCGCCTTGATCGCATCGGAGCGCTTCACATACTCAGCGTTGTGAATGTTCTCGATGCAGACGATACGCACGAAATCAACGTTGCGATCATGGTGGTCGAAGGTGAATTCCACCAACCGCCGAATCGCCTCCACCGGCGCCAGCTCGGCCAGGTGCAAGCGACTTTCGGTGCTGCGGATATCTCCGTAGAGTTTTTCCAGCACCTCGACGTAGAGCTGTTCCTTACTGCCGAAGTAGTAATAGATCATGCGTTTGGAGGTGTGGATGCGCTCGGCGATCGCATCGACGCGCGCACCGGAAAGCCCCTGCTGGACGAACTCGACAATGGCCTCTTGAAGGATGTTCTCGCGGGTTTTTTCCGGGTTGTTCTTGCGACTCTTGCGAGGCTCGGCAATTGGCTTTTCGGGCGCTACGGAGAGTTTTGAAATTATTGTCATTGCGGGCTCACGGCCATCACTGCACAAGTAGGCGATTATGGGCCGCTGCGCACAGTGAAGGAAGCCACGCGGCAGCGGTTTTGTACCCGTGTTTACGATTTTCCTACAACTTTGTCTGACGTACGCCACCACTTCGAGATTTGGCCATGGCCGCCAGTCGCACGGCTACGTTGGCCGCGCCGTAACCCGCATAGCCGTTTTTGCGCTGGATGATTTCAAAGAAAAAACGCCCTTCGAACGGCTCGGTGTACACGTGAAACAGCTCGCCACCCTGGGCATCACGGTCGTAGAGGACGTTGAAATACGCTAGCTCGCTGAGGAATTCGTCGTCGAAATCGAAGCGTGCGGCGAGGTCATCGTAGTAGTTGAGCGGGATATCCAGCAGCGGCACGCCCGCCTCCTTGGCACGGCTGACTTCGGCAAAGATGTCATCACAATCGAAAGCGATGTGATGCACGCCGGAACCGCGATAACTCGACAGTGCGTGTGAGATCGCGGTGTTGCGATTCTCGGAAATGTTCAGCGGCAGGCGGATCGAACTGCAACGGCTGCGCAAGGCACGGCTCTTCACCAGACCATACGGGTCGGGCAGCACCACTTCATCGTCGGCTTCGAAATCCAGCAGGCTTTTATAGAACAACACCCAGCTGTCGAGACTGTCGGCGGGCAGTGCCATGGCCATGTGGTCGATGCGCTTGAGGCCTCCGCTGGCCACGGCCGCCGGTTGCAGATTGAAGTCGGTGCCATAGACGTCGGCGTCCTGGTCCACCAGGTAAATCAGACTGCCGTCCGGCGCACGCACGGCGGCGAGTTCCAGCTCATTGGGGCCTACCAGCCCGCGATACGGCTGGCCTTTGTAAGCTACGGCTCGGGCCAACGCACTGGCGCTGTCCTTGACCCGCACGGCGGTGGCGCACAGCGATGGCCCATGGGCCTCGAAAAAACTGTGGGCGAAGGAATAAGGTTCGGAGTTGAGGATCAGGTTGATATCGCCCTGACGCAACAGGCTGACACTCTTGGAACGGTGCTGTCCGGCCTTGACGAAACCCAGTCGCTCCAGCCAATGGGACAACTTCGCGCCGAGGCTTTCGTCCACGGCGAACTCAAGAAACTCGATGCCGTTGTATTCGCTGGCGCCTGGGGTATCGAACAGAATGTCGCGATTGGCCACAGGCGTGGCTTCCTGCTCCAGACGCTCGCGGGTTTTCTCTTCCAGGTACAGCAACGAACGCAAGCCGTCGGCGGCGTTGGCCCGGGGTGGCGCGGCGCGGAAACCGTCGTTGAAGATCTCCAGCGACAGCGGGCCGGTATAGCCGCTCTTGATGATCGGCGCGAGGAACCCCGGCAGATCGAACTCGCCCTGGCCGGGGAAACAACGGAAATGCCGGCTCCACTCCAGCACGTCCATGGCCAGGATCGGTGCATCGGCCATTTGCACGAAGAAGATCTTGTCACCGGGAATCTCGGCGATCGCCGTCGGGTCGCCCTTGAGCGACAGCGTATGGAAACTGTCCAGCAACACGCCGAGGTTCGGATGATCGGCCTGGCGAACGATGTTCCACACCTGTTGATACGTGTTCACGTGGCGGCCCCAGGCCAGCGCTTCGTAACCGATCCGCAAACCACGAGCGCCGGCCCGTTCGGCGAGCAGGCGCAAGTCGTCGACCAGGATCTGCTCATCGCCGATGGAGTCGGCCGAGGCGTTGCTGCACACCAGCACCAGGTCGGTGCCCAGCTCTTGCATCAAATCGAACTTGCGCTCGGCCCGCTCCAGATTGCGCGGCAGGCGATCGCGGCGGCAACCTTCGAAATCCCGAAAGGGTTGGAACAGTGTGATCGCTATCCCGAGATCAGCGCACATCTGCCTGATTTCCCGTGGGCTGCCGTCGTAGTAGAGAAGGTCGTTCTCGAAAATTTCCACCCCGTCAAAACCGGCGGCGGCGATGGCTTCTAGTTTTTCCGGCAGGGTACCGCTCAAGGAAACGGTGGCAATGGAACGCAGCATGTGTCGACTCCCGGTGGTGGGGACATTCTTGTTGGGCAAATTATTGGCTTGACGAATCCGCACAGCAATTCAAAGTGTACTACCCGGTTAGTTTTGCGGGCGATTATCGAACACAATGGCGGTTGGCGAATTGACGATTTTTCGTCCACTGCGCACCATCGACACCACATTGAGTCCGGTCACGACCCCATGGACTCGGTTACCAAAGACCCTGAACACCACATAAAAATTTCAAAAAACGGGTACACGCTCATGCGCTCATTCAACGCCTTGTTTGCTTGCTCCACCGATCTCACGCCAGACCTGGTGTCCATCCGAACCTTGCGCCCACTCGGCCGAACTGCGCCGCTCGCTGAATAAAACGTTGTCGTCGCCTGACGAAAACACCTCAGCCGATCAATCTCATCCGCGCCCGTCGCCATCGATTGATCACGCGCCCTTGAAGTCCCGACAAGCCTCGCTTGTCAGTCATTGAACGGATGGCACACACATGTTTCCTTCTCAAAGCTCTCGCGTGGCTTCGGCCCAAAGCGTCGCCACTGGCGGCATCGGCGACAAAATCCGCGGCGCCATGGCCGTCGGCAAAACCCGCTGGGGAATGCTGGCGCTGGTATTTTTCGCCACCACCCTGAACTACATCGACCGCGCCGCCCTGGGCGTCATGCAGCCGATCCTGGCCAAGGAACTGAGCTGGACGGCGATGGACTACGCCAACATCAACTTCTGGTTTCAGGTCGGCTATGCCGTCGGTTTCGTGCTGCAAGGCCGGTTGATCGACCGGGTCGGCGTGAAGCGCGTGTTCTTCTTCGCTGTACTGCTCTGGAGCCTGGCCACCGGCGCTCATGGCCTGGCCACTTCGGCGGCGGGTTTCATGGTCTGCCGGTTCATTCTCGGTCTGACCGAAGCCGCCAACTACCCGGCCTGCGTGAAAACCACCCGGTTGTGGTTCCCGGCTGGCGAGCGCGCCGTGGCCACCGGTATTTTCAACGCCGGGACCAACGTCGGTGCGATGTTCACACCGATGCTGCTGCCAATGATTCTTCACGCCTGGGGCTGGCAAGCCGCGTTCCTGTGCATGGCGGCGCTGGGCGGCATCTGGTTGCTGTTCTGGGGCCTGAAGTACTTCAACCCGGAAGATCACCCGAGCGTTAAACAATCGGAACTGGACTACATCCAGAAGGAAGTCGAACCGGAACAGTCCCGCGTACCGTTCTCGCGAATCCTGCGCATGCGTGGCACCTGGGCCTTCGCCCTCGCCTACTCGATCACCGCGCCGGTGTTCTGGTTCTACCTGTACTGGCTGCCGCCGTTCCTCAATCAGCAATACAACCTGGGGATCAACGTGACCCAGATGGGTATTCCGCTGATCATCATCTACCTCACGGCTGACTTCGGCAGCGTCGGCGGCGGGATCCTGTCTTCGTTCCTGATCGGTCGCGGGATCAACCCGATCAAGGCCCGACTGATGTCCATGTTCCTGTTCGCCTGCTGCATCATCGGTGTGGTCATGGCCGCCGGTTCGAGCAGCCTGTGGCTCGCGGTGTTCGCCATCTCCCTGGCCATCGGCGCGCACCAGGCCTGGACCGCGAACATCTGGAGCCTGGTGATGGACTACACGCCTAAACACATGATGAGTACGGTGTTCGGCTTCGGCGGCATGTGCGCGGCGATCGGCGGGATGTTCATGACCCAGTTGGTCGGCCACATTCTGACCATCACCAACAACAACTACACCGTGTTGTTCACCATCATTCCGGCGATGTACTTCATCGCGCTGACCTGGATGTACTTCATGGCACCGCGCAAGATTCCGACCGTAAAAGATTGATACACCGCAAACGCAGGCCTGATCCCGGGCCTGCGTTTTTTTATGGCCGCGATTTATCCATTTCACCCTTTTTTTCTCACAGCCACAGAGGCACACCATGTCGCCAGGTAACTTGAGCATCGCCAAACGTGCCGTGATCAGCTTCGGCGTCATCGCCCTGCTGGTCCTGTTGCAGGGGCTGTTCGCCCTTAAACAGGTCGCGCAGGTTCGCGCCACCGGCCAGCACACTGAAAACGTCTCCCTGCCCAGCATTCGCCACCTGGGTGAAATCCGCGACTACATCCTGAGTATTCGCGTGCTCAGCCTGCGCATGGCGCTCAACCGCGATCCAAAGGTGCTCGATGCCACCGTCACACGCCTGCACCAAGTGCAGGGTTGGCTTGCAGAGACGCTGGAAAAATTCACTCCGCTGGTCGGTGATTACAACCGGGGGCCGTACGAAAAGTTCGTCACCACCGTCACCAGTTACCGCCAGGCGCTGGCGCAATACGAAGCGCTGTCGCGGGAAAACCGCAGCGAAGAAATGACCGCGTTGCTCAATGGAAAAATCCAGGACTACTCGACCCAGACCGGTGACCAGTTCGCCGAGTTGATGGCGCTTTCCGCCAACGAAGTCAGCCTCTCGGCCAACCAGGCTGACTCGCTCTACAACCAGGTAAAAATCACCGTGATCGGTGCGCTGATAGCGGTCGCGCTCCTGACCCTGTGCCTGGCCTGGCTGTTGATTCGCAGCATCGTCATGCCGATCCGTCAGGCGGTCGACGTGGCCGAACAAGTGGCCGCCGGTGACCTGAGTCAACCGATCCGCAGCCACGGCGCCGATGAAACCGCACGCTTGCTCAAGGCCCTGTCGGCCATGCAGACCAGCCTGCGGGAAACCCTGCAACTGATCAGCGGCACGTCGACCCAACTGGCGGCCGCCGCCCAGCAGATGAATCAGAGCACTCAGCAGGATTCCAGTCGGCTGCAACAGCAGCACAATGAAATCGAACAGGCCGCCACGGCCGTCAACGAAATGACCGTCGCGGTGGAAGAAGTGGCACGCAACGCGGTGTCGACTTCCGACAGCACCAGACAGTCCACACAGCAAGCCAATCAGGGCCAGGCCCGGGTGATTGAAACCCTGGATTCGATTCAGGCGATGAGCGGCAATGCGGGCATCGCGCTGCAACAGGTTCAGACCCTGGCCGAGCAGTCCCGGGAAATCGGCAAGGTGCTGGACGTGATCCGCGCCATCGCCGAACAGACCAACCTGCTCGCGCTCAATGCCGCCATCGAGGCTGCGCGGGCCGGTGAAGCCGGACGTGGCTTCGCGGTGGTGGCCGATGAAGTTCGGGCGCTGGCGCATCGCACTCAGCAATCAACCCGGGAGATCGAACAGATCATTGGCCGGGTTCAGGGCGATACCAACGGTGTGGTGATGTCGATGCACGACAACAGTCAGCGTGTCGCCGAAACCTTGTCGATTGCTGAACAGGCCGGGCTGGCACTGGCAGAAATCACCCGGGCGATGGAGCAGATCCATGAACGTAACCTGGTGATCGCCAGCGCCTCGGAAGAACAGGCGCAGGTGGCCCGTGAGGTGGATCGTAATCTGCTGAACATCCGCGACCTGTCGCTGGAAAGCGCCGACGCCGCAACCCGGACCAGCGCCACCAGCCAGGAGTTGTCGCGACTGGCGGCGGGCCTGCAAAACCTGGTGGTGCGTTTCAAATTTTGACCGGGTTCAGCGGCGGCTTTGTTGCCACGCCGCCGCCAACCCGCTGCAGCAAATCACCGCGATCCCGACCACCGTGGTCAGGGTCGGCGTGTGAGAAAACAGCAACCAGCCGAGCAAACCGGCAAAGACAATCTGGCAATAGCCGAATGGCGCCAGCAGCGCGGGGGCGGCATGGCGGAACGCCTGGGTCAGAAACAGGTGCGCCGTCATCCCGCAGGCGCCCAGTGCAACCATCATCAATCCATGCCCAAGGCTTGGCACTTTCCAGAAAAACGGCACCAATGCGCTCATCACCAGGGTGTTGCACAGGCCGGCGAAGAAGTTACTGGTGGTCGGGCTGTCGACTTCACTGAGCTTGCGGGTGAGCAATTGATAGAAGCAGAAAAACAGTGCCGAGCAGAGCGGCAGCAAGACTGCTGGCGTGAACAGATCACCGCCGGGATGGACGATGATCAATACACCGACAAATCCGCAAATCACTGCGATCCATTGGCCACGAGTGACCCGCTCACGCAGCAGTGGCACCGACAACGCGGTGACCAGAACCGGAGCGAGAAAGTTGACCGCCGTGGCTTCGGCCAATGGGATGTACTGCAAACCGGTGGTGAAGAACAAACTGGTGCCCAACAGGCACAACGCCCTGAACAACTGCAGCAACGGACGTTTGGTGCGCAGGACGCGCAACCCCGATTGCGGCAGGAAAATCCCGGCCATCAGCAAGGTGTGAACCACATAACGGGCCCAGACCACCATGACGATCGGATAGAACCCCGATAGATACTTCGACAAGGCGTCGTGACTGGAAAACAGAAAGGTCGCGACAACGATCAGCAGAATCCCTTTGAAGGGTTGGTTTACACCGGAGAGCGGGGTGCTGATGGTCATGCAAAGCCTCTGTAATCAAATCAGAATGTGGCGAGGGAGCTTGCTCCCGCTGGACTGCGCAGCAGTCCCCAAATCAGCAAAGGTGTTCCGTCACTGCATATAACAGGTCGTTGACGACCGCTTCGCCGCCGAACGGGACGGTGCGGCGGTCCGACAAGCTCCCTTGCCACAGGTTCAAAGGCGCGCCAACAATTCCCGGGTCTTATCCAACGCCATCTGCGCCCGCTGCAACCCGCTCACGCCCTGCTCCAGCAACTTCACGGTGGGAATCTCCAGGCTTAACGGGATATCGGCCGGCAAACACTGCAACAACCCCGCCAGATCACAATCACCATCGCCCGGAAAACGCCGCTCGTTACGCGCCTGACGCAAAATCTCCGCCATGTCCGTTGGCCGTGGCCCCGCGACATCGCATAACTGCGTGTACCGTAACCGTGACGGGGCAACTTTGGCCAGATCTTCCAGCCGCGAACCCGATCGGTCGAAATGGAACGCGTCCACCAACACCGCGCCGTTTTCCCGGTCAGCGTTTTCGACGACGCGCACCGCTTGTTCGAGATTGCGTGCATCGGTCCATGGCATGAACTCCAGATGCGGATGCAGCCCGTAAGGTGCCGCCAGATCACACAGCCGGGCGAAGTTCTCGGTGAGTCTTTGTTCGTCGGAATCGTTACCGGCCACCAGCAATTCACTGGCACCCAATTGCGCCCCGACCGCCAGAATCTTCTCGAAGTCGGCGACGACGGTTTGCGGTTTAAGACGCAGGATTTCAACATCCAGCACACGAATGCCGGTGTCGTGCAGCCGCGCCAGCGTCTCACGCCGTAAACCGACATCGGCTACCAGCGCAAAGTGATGTTCTTCGGGTGTCGCAGGTTCAAGGCGCAGTCCGACATGGCTGTATCCTGCCCGTGCTGCGACTTCGACCATCTCCGGCGGAGACAACTCCAGCACCGTCAGGCTGGCCAGGGAAAAGATTCGCTCACTCATGCTCATCCCTCGATTGACATCGGGGTGCAGGCACGACCGGTTTCGGCGGCCTCGCGAATCGCCTCAACCAGCGCCAGGGTGCGCGCAGCATCGGCCGCGCTCACCAAGGGTTCGACTTCCCGACGCGCCACGCGCACGAAGTGCTGCAACTGCAAACGCAATGCTTCATCGACGCTGAAGCGTTCCTGTTCCGCCAGCAACGGTTGATGCCATCCGCCATCGACGTCGGCGTAGTGCCAGCGCTTGAGCTGCGGAATGCTCAATGCACCACCCGTCCCGGCCAGCAAGTAACAGGGCTGATCGGCCTGGCGCGGATAGGCCGGATTCTCCCCGGAACCCAGCTCCCAACTCCAGGGCGCCGCCACCGCGTCGGAACCGGTCAGGCTGCCCAGTGCGCCGTTGTCGAATTGCAGCAGCACCGCCGCGCAATCTTCGTTGGCAAATCCGCGCACCGCATTGCTGGTGATTGCCTGCACCTGGCGCACTTCGCCGCACAGATGCCGCAGCAGGTCGAGGTCGTGAATCAGGTTGATCAACAACATCCCCGCACCGGGCTCGCGGCGCCACGACGTTTCGAAATAGCTGTCGGGTTTGCGCAACTGCCAGAGCGCCGTCACCGTCGTCAGCTGCCCCAAAGCGCCACCCTGCACCAGTTCATGGGCGCGGACGATCAACGGATTGTGCCGGCGATGGTGGCCGACCAGCACGGGAACTCCGGTGGCTTTTGACGCGGCCACCAGTTCGCGCGCTTCATCCAGGTGCACACCCACCGGTTTTTCCAGTAGCACCGGCACGCCGGCGGCGAGGCAATCGAGCGCCGTGCTGACGTGGAGCGTGTTCGGGTTGGCGACGATCACCGCGTCTGGCTTCGCCTGCTCCAGCATCTGACGGTGATCCGCGAAATACCCCACGCCCCATTCGCCTGCGAGGCCTGCCGCTTGTGGGCCGGGATCGGCCACCGCACACAACGTCGCTTGTGTCAGGGTTTGCAGATGCCGGTAATGCTGCTGGCCCATGTTGCCGGCACCGATCAGGGCGATGCGAAGGGGCGAAGTCATGCTGCGGTCCTCTTGTGATTATTGTCGGAGGGATGAATTCCAATAATTTAGAACCTGGTTCCAGATTCTTACAGGAGTAACGGCAACTTGTGTTCGAACAACGCACAGATTCGCATAGCCCACATATGGGTTTGTGCGGGCAGAATTAGACGAACAACTCCGAAGCCAGGCTTGCGGCAGACAGCTCCTCAGTGAACTTCAACAACAGCGGCGCCAGTTCATGCAACCGTGCCCCCGGCATCCGCGCGCTTGGCCCGGCAACGCTCAGCACACCGATCACTCGACCGTCGCCTGGGTGGCGCACCACCGCCGCAATCGCCGAGGTGCCCACTGCCGAACTCTCTTCGACCCAGGCGTAGCCCTGCTCTCGCGCCAGACGCAGGCGCTCCAGTAACTCAATGTTGGAACGCGGCGCGTTCGGCCCCAGGTCTTTCGGCCGTTCGCTCCCCTGACGCTCCACCAGCGACAACGCTTCGGCATCGCTCATGCACGCCAGCCATGCATGGCCCGACGCGGTGTAGAACAAGGGCGCATCACGGCCCATGTCCGGGTCGTAGCGCAGGCCCGAGCGGGCACCCTGAGACTTGGCGATCCAGATCTGGCGCTCGCCTTCAATAACGCCAAGGCGCACCAGCTCGCCGGTTTCCTCGGCCAGGCGATCGAGCACCGGTTGCACGATATCGGCGCCGCTGCTCGACAGGTAACGGAAACCCATCGCCACCAGTTTGGTCGACAGGTGATAGCGCAGGTTCTCCGGATTCTGTCGCACGTAACCCAGCCGAATCAGCTCGGTGAGCAGACGGTGGGTCGCGCTTTTGGGGATGTCCAGTTGCTCCGCCAACGTCTGCATCGGCAGGCCGCGAGGGTCACTGGTGAGGCTTTCCAGCACGCTGAAAACACGTTCGATCTGACTGCCGGCCATGGGGGGGTTCCACTCGAAATTTTGCCGATTCTAAAAGACAAACCACGTAATGCGAAATCTGGAACCCGCTGTCCGATAACCGCCCTCTTTACGCAGTGAATGGTTGCCGGGATCAATCAAGCCTTTATATTTTCTGGAATCAAATTCCAAAAACAACCTGGAGCTTTTAAACGATGCCTGCCGACTCTCCCCTCCTTGCGGACATCGAATGCGATGTGCTGATCGTCGGCTCCGGTGCGGCCGGATTGTCCGCAGCTGTAACCGCAGCCTGGCATGGCTTGAAAGTGATCGTGGTCGAGAAAGACCCGGTGTTCGGCGGCGCCACGGCGTGGTCCGGCGGATGGGCCTGGGTGCCGTGCAATCCTCTGGCGCGTCGTGCCGGCATCGTTGAAGACGTCGAGCAACCGCGCACTTACCTGAAGCACGAATTGGGTGAGCGTTACGATCCGGCGATGATCGACGCGTTCCTTGAGGCTGGCCCGCGAATGGTCGCGTTCTTCGAGCAACACACTGCCCTGCAATTCGCCGATGGCAACGCCATCGCCGACATTCATGGCGACACGCCGGGCGCCGGCACCGGCGGACGGTCGGTGATCGCTGCGCCTTATGACGGACGAAAAGTCGGCAAGCTACTGAAGCGCCTTCGCAAAACCATGCGGGAAACTTCGTTCATGGGCATGCCGATCATGGCGGGGGCGGACCTGAGCGCATTTCTCAACCTGACGCGCTCTTTGCCCGCTGCATGGCACGTGACCCGGCGCTTCACTCGGCACTTGTTCGACCTCATTGTTCATGGCCGGGCGATGCAACTGGTCAACGGCGTGGCGCTGGTTGCGCGGTTGGCAAAGTCCGCCGAAGACCTGGGCGTCTTGCTCTGGGAATCGGCACCGGTGACCGAGTTGCTTTGCGAAGGCGATCAGGTGCAAGGCGCGATCGTCAGTACCGCCAAAGGCAATATCCGCATCCATGCACGCAAGGCCGTGGTGCTCGCGACCGGAGGTTTCGCCAATGATATCGAGCGACGCAAGGCATTGTTCCCCCGCACACCAACCGGCAACGAACACCTGGCGCTGCCGCCTCTCGGCGTCGCCGGTGATGGTTTGCGATTGGGCGAAAGCGCCGGTGCGCGGGTCAACACCGACATGGCATCGCCCGTGGCCTGGGCGCCGGTTTCGCAAGTGCCGCACAGTGACGGCAGCATCGGCCACTTCCCGCACATCATCGAACGCGGCAAACCGGGGATCATCGGTGTGCTGAGCAACGGCCGGCGCTTCGTCAACGAAGCCGACGGCTACTACGACTACGTGACGGCCATGGTCGCCGCCGCACCGCTGGGCGAAGAAGTCGCCTCCTGGCTGATCTGCACTCATGGTTTTCAACGGCGTTATGGCCTGGGAATTTCTCGGCCGTTTCCGGTGCCGCTGTCATCCTTTATCCGCAGCGGTTATCTGAAAACCGGCAACACTGTCGAGGAATTGGCCCTCGCCTGCGGCATCGACCCAAACGGATTGCGCAGCACGGTGGATGAATACAACCGGTGTGCGCGCAACGGCGAAGATCCGTTGTTCGGTCGTGGCTCGACACCTTACAACCGCAAACAGGGCGATGCGTTGCAGCAACCTAACCCGTGCGTCGCGCCGATTGAACAAGGCCCGTTCTACGCCGTGAAGGTCCAGCCTGGCTGCTTTGGCACCTTCGCCGGGCTCAAGGTCAATGAACATGCCCAGGTTCTTGGCGAGTCGGGGCAGGCCATCGCCGGGTTGTATGCAGCGGGCGGCGACATGGCCAGCATCATGGGCGGGCACTATCCCGCCGGCGGTATCAATCTCGGCCCGGCGCTGACCTTCGGCTACATCGCTGCCCGGCATATCGCCGATATAGAGTGAGTTTGATCAGTGATTCTCGAGACAAGCATTCGCCCACTCGGTAAAAACCTGTCGCCCTGAAGGAATTCGCTGGGCTATCCGTGTTCAATACAAGTCTGAAATGTTCCGTGCGCAGTAAAAGACAGACGACCGGACTGGCGCCGCTCTCACTGACCAGCAACACTCATCACCATATTCAAACGAGGACTCACCCCCATGCTATGGAAAAAAGGCCGACGCAGCGACAACGTGGTCGATGCCCGTGGCGATGATGTCGGCGGTGGGGGTGGCGGGATGCGCTTCGGCGGGGGCAAGGGCCTGAGCCTGACCGCGATCCTGTTGATCGTCGGGATCGGCTGGATCACCGGCCAGGACCCGATGCAGATCCTCGGTCAATTGACCGGACAAATGAGCGAGCAATCGGCTCCGGCCACCACCCACACCCGCAAGGCACCGCCGGCCAATGATGAAAACGCCGAATTCGTGCGCTCGATCCTCGGCGACACCGAAGACACCTGGGGCCAGATTTTCCAGCAGGCCGGTCGGCAATATAAAGACCCGACCCTGGTGCTGTTCAGCAATCAGGTGAACTCGGCGTGCGGATTGGCGACATCGGCGACTGGTCCGTTCTATTGCCCGGCAGACCAGAAGGTCTACCTGGACATGGGTTTCTTCCAGGAAATGTCCCAGCGTTTTTCCGCCGCAGGTGATTTCGCCCAGGCCTACGTGATCGCTCACGAAGTCGGACACCACGTGCAGACCTTGCTCGGCGTTTCGGCGAAGATTCAGACCGCCCGGCAGCAGGGCCGGCAAATGGAGGGCGACGGTGGTTTGCTGGTGCGTCAGGAACTGCAGGCTGATTGCCTGGCCGGGGTCTGGGCCAACATTGCGCAGAAGCGCCTGAACTGGCTGGAACCCGGTGACATCGAAGAAGCCTTGAACGCCGCCAACGCCATCGGCGATGACCGCTTGCAGCAGCAAGGTCAGGGCCGCGTGGTACCGGACTCGTTCACTCATGGTACGTCAGCGCAAAGGGTGCGCTGGTTCAAAGCCGGATTTGCGCAAGGCCAGGTTGGCCAGTGCGATACCTTTGCCGCGAAGAATCTGTAATGCACAAGTGGTTGTTAGCTCTGTTGATCACCTGCACAAGCGCCCAGGCTGCCGAGCAGGGGGTCAAGGAGATCAGTTCCGGGCGCCTGCTGTTGAGCGCCGGCGAAATCGCGGTGGGCATCGGCCCGACACCGGCGAAGAATATCGAACGAGTGCTGATCATCATTCATGGTCGTTTGCGCAACGCTGAAACCTACCGCCAGAGCGCCGAGCACGCGGCCCAGCAAGCCGGGCAAAGCGATAACACCCTGGTGCTCGCCCCACAGTTTCTCAATGAAACCGACATCGCGAGCCACCCGGTGCCTGACAGCGTTTTACGCTGGCACGGCAATGACTGGATGGCCGGCGGGTTATCCACCGCGCCGTTTACGCTGAGCTCCTACGCGGCGCTCGACGAAATCATCGCTCGCCTGGGTGATCGGCGACAGTTTCCGGACGTGAAGCAAATTGTCATTGCCGGTCACTCGGGCGGCGCTCAGGTAGTTCAGCGTTACGCCATGTTGAGCCACCCTCAGCCAGCCCTCGACACAGCGGGGGTGAAGGTGCGTTATGTGATCGCCAATCCTTCATCGTATGCCTATTTCAATGAGCAACGGCCAGTGGCGTTCAGTCACGCGGGGTGTCCGAACTTCAATCGCTGGAAGTATGGGCTGGCGGACTTGCCCGCCTATGCCAATGGGCAAACGCCTGCGCAGATGGAAGAAAACTACGTCAAACGCGACATCGTTTATTTGCTCGGGCAGCAGGACATCGACCCGAATCACCCGGCGCTGGATAAAAGTTGCGAGGCCAAAGCCCAGGGCGCGTCTCGTTTGATTCGCGGGCGCAATTATTTCAATTATCTGAAACGGCGCCATCCTCAAGGGTTGAGTCAGCAGCTGATCGAAGTGCCCGGGGTCGGGCACAATGGGGACGGGATGTTTACCTCGCCCGAGGGGCAGAAGGCGTTGTTCGGGCAGTGAGTTTTGGGGCGTCTGATCGGACGCCCAATCTCTCAAGCCGAAAGCAGCTGCCGCAACTCCACGCAATCGCGCGCATGCCAATCGGTCAATTCCGGCCACGGATTATCCGGCAGGTTCACCAACACCGTCCGCGTCCCCGCCGCCCGGCCGCAATCCAGGTCGAAGCGGTAATCACCGACCATCACCATTTCACTCGCCGGCACCTTCCAGGCCTCGGCCAGTTTCAGTAAACCACCGGGATGCGGTTTGGGCGGCGCTTCATCCCGGCCCAATACATCCTCCACCGCAAAGCAATCGGCCAGGCCAATCGCCTCCAGCGTGACATGGGCCAGCTCACGGGCATTGCGCGTGAGAATGCCCAGGCGATAACCACGCCCGGCCAACTCACGCACCAGTTCCACCGCGCCCGGAGCCGGTTTCGAACCCAGTGCCAGATCCCGCTCGTGTTCCAGCAGCCACGCATGTTTGGCCGCCGCTTCTTCGGCCGGCAGCCCAGCGAGGTGAGTGAGGATGTCGTGTTCCGCAGGAATCGCCAATGCCACGCGAATCGCCGCGAAGTCATGCACGGCCACGGTCAGGGTGCCGTCCATGTCGAACACCCAGTGCCGCACTTCGGCCAAGCTCATATCCAGTCCTTGCGATGACGAATCAGGCCTTCCTGAGTGACCGAGGCCACCAGTTGCCCGGCACGGTTGAACACGCTGCCACGGGAGAATCCACGCGAGTTGCCGGCCCACGGGCTGTCCATGGCGTACAGCAACCAGTCATCGGCGCGCAGGTCGGCGTGGAACCACAACGCATGATCAAGGCTGGCGACCTGCATGTCTTTCTGCCAGACCGATTTGCCATGGGGCAGCATCGAGGTGGTCAACAGGCCGAAGTCCGACGCATAGGCCAGCAGGTATTTGTGCAGCGCTGGAGTGTCAGCCAACGCACCATCGGCGCGGAACCAGACGTATTTGACCGGATCGGCAGGCTGCGGGTTGTAGGGATCTTTTTCGGTCACCGGCCGGAATTCGATCGGTTTCGGGCACAGCAGTTTTTCGCGCATGTGCTCCGGGATCAGGTTTGCACGCTGCTGAGTGAGTTCCAGCTCCGACGGCAGGTTCTCCGGGCCGACCACTTGCGGCATTTGGCTCTGATGCTGGAAGCCCTCTTCGTCGTACTGGAACGAGGCGCTGCAGGTGAAAATCGGGTTGCCCTTCTGGATCGCCGTCACCCGGCGCGTGCTGAAACTGCCGCCATCGCGCACCCGATCGACCTGATACACCACCGGCAACTTCGCATCGCCCGGACGCAGGAAGTAACCGTGCATCGAGTGCACATGGCGTGTCTCTTCGACTGTCTGACTGGCCGCCGACAGGGACTGGCCGAGCACCTGGCCGCCGAACAACTGACGGAAACCCAGGTCCTGGCTGCGGCCACGGAACAGGTTTTCTTCAATCGGTTCCAGGGTCAGCAGGTCTACCAGATCTTCCAACACTTGGCTCATTCAGACTCTCCTCACACAGAGCAATAATGCCGCGCAGTCTTGGCTGCGGCGGTCGATTCAGTTTATGGCCCGGTTCAACATGAGGGCCATTGTAAACGTCCGTGCCTGCTTATCCATGCAAGGTTTGCAGCCATTGCTCACGGGTGATGCGATACAACACGTGCGGGCGCAGCGGATGATCCTCTGCAAGCCGCGGGTGCTCGAAGTCATCGGCGGGGGCATGGTGCATGCCGATCGCCTGCATGACTTTTTGCGAAGGCAGGTTGGTTTCGGTGGTGAACGCCACGACCTCTTGCAGCGCCAAGCGATCAAACCCACAGCGCAGAGCGGTCCATGCCGCCTCGCTGGCATAACCCAGGCCCCAGTGCTCGCGCGCCAGGCGCCAGCCGATTTCGATGGCTGGCGTGAACGGTGCGTCAAAGCCGACCACACTCAGCCCGGTAAACCCGATGAACGCTCCGGTGTCCTTGCGCTCCAGTGCCCAGAGGCCGAAGCCATACTCGGCAAAATGCCCGCGAACCCGCCCGATCAGCGAGGCACTTTCCAGCCGACTCAAGGGCGCCGGAAAATAACGCATCACCTGTGGATCGGCGCACATCGCCGCAAACGCCGGCAAATCCTCATCGCGCCACTGCCGTAATGACAGTCGTGCGCTTTCGAGTTCCAGTATCGGCTCCATCGTGCCCCTCCCCTCTGTTTCCATGCCGCAAGTCTACATCGCTGGTAGGATCGTTCACTCATTCCTACATGCTTCCCTGATAAATCAGCCATGCCCCTGCCCCTGATCTACCACGAAGACTACAGCCCCGAGTTCCCGGCGGATCACCGCTTCCCCATGGACAAGTTTCGCCTGCTGCGAGATCACCTGGTGGACAGTGGCTTGACCCGCGACGCCGATCTGCTGCGCCCGGACCTGTGCCCGGCGGATATTCTTGCCCTCGCTCATGACCCTGCGTACATCGAACGCTACATGGGTGGCGAGTTGTCCCGCGAAGACCAGCGGCGCCTCGGCCTGCCCTGGAGCGAAGCACTGGCCCGGCGCACCGTGCGGGCGGTCGGCGGTTCGCTGCTGGCGGCCGAACAGGCGCTGGAACATGGCTTGGCTTGTCACCTGGCCGGCGGCACGCACCACGCGCATTACGATCACCCTGCCGGGTTCTGCATCTTCAATGACCTGGCGGTGATCAGCCATTACCTGCTGGAAAGTGGCCGGGTGAATCGGGTGTTGATCTTCGATTGCGATGTGCATCAGGGCGACGGGACTGCACGAATCCTGCACAACACCCCGGAAGCGGTGACCGTTTCCCTACACTGCGAAAAGAATTTTCCTGCACGCAAAGCCGAAAGCGACTGGGACATCCCGTTGCCGATGGGCATGGGCGACGCCGATTACCTGAAGGTGGTGGACGATGCGCTCAACTATTTGCTGCCGCTCTATCAACCGGATCTGGTGCTGTACGACGCCGGTGTCGATGTGCACAAGGACGACGCCCTGGGTTATCTGAAGCTGACCGACGAAGGCGTCGCCGCTCGTGATGAAAGCGTGATGCGCCATTGCCTGGGCCGGGATATTCCGGTGGTCGGCGTGATCGGCGGCGGCTACAGCAAGGACCGCAAGGCTCTGGCGCGCCGTCATGGCATCCTCCATCACAGCGCCCAACGGGTGTGGCAGTCATCAGGTTGTCATTGATGTGTGAGTCTTTACCCACAATGCCTGTGGAACCGCCTGTGGATAACCTGAGTGAAAGGGCCGGCAGCCCATGCGGGGTATAGGTTACAGAGCGGTGGTTGTTTTTTAACCAGCCCTCGAATCCTCCCACAGGGAGCAGGGCTGGTAGAATGCGCGGCTTATTCCGCCACGCCGCAGCTCTCGCCATGACCCAGCCCTCCACTTCCCTCCCCCCTCACGTCGCCATCATCGGCGGCGGCCCCGCCGGCTTGATGGCGGCTGAAGTGTTGAGCCAGGCCGGGATCAAGGTCGACCTGTACGACGGCATGCCTTCAGTGGGGCGAAAATTCCTGCTCGCCGGGGTCGGCGGCATGAACATCACCCACTCCGAGGCCTACCCGGCATTTCTCTCACGCTATGCCGAACGGGCGCCGCAGATCGCCCCGCTGTTACGCTCGTTCGGCGCCGAAGCCTTGTGCCAATGGATTCATGACCTGGGCATCGAAACTTTTGTCGGCAGCTCCGGCCGGGTGTTTCCCACCGACATGAAAGCCGCGCCCCTGTTGCGTGCCTGGCTCAAACGCCTGCGCGATGCGGGCGTAGTTATCCACACCCGCCATCGCTGGCTCGGTTGGGATAACAACGGTGATTTGCTAATCGACAGCCCCGAAGGCGAAAAAACCGTTCACGCGGATGCGAGCCTGCTGGCACTCGGCGGCGGAAGCTGGTCGCGTCTCGGCTCGGACGGTGCCTGGATGCTGCCGCTGGAACAGCGCGGTGTAGGGCTGGCGCCATTGCAACCGAGCAATTGCGGCTTCGAGGTGCAGGCCTGGAGCGAATTGATGGTCAGCAAATTCGCCGGCAGCCCGCTGAAAAACATCGCCATCGGCCTCAATGACGACGTACCGCGACTCGGCGAGTGTGTGATCACTGCCACGGGAATTGAGGGCAGTTTGATCTACGCCCTGTCGGCAGCGATCCGCGAAGCGATCAATCAACATGGCTCGGCAACCGTTCACCTCGATCTGTTGCCGGGCAAGCCTGTGGATAAAATCCAGGCGGCGCTGAGCAAACCGCGCGGCTCACGCTCCATGGCCAAACACTTGCACAGTCAGCTTGGGCTAGATGGCGCGAAAGCAGCATTGTTGCGGGAATTGACACCGGCTGACTGTTTTGCCGATCCGGCCCTGCTGGCCAAAGCAATCAAGGCATTGCCGCTGACGCTGGTGAAAACCCGGCCATTGGACGAAGCCATCAGCAGTGCCGGTGGCGTGATGTTCGAGGCGATGGATGAACGTTTGATGCTCAAGCAACTACCCGGCGTGTTCTGCGCAGGGGAAATGCTCGATTGGGAAGCGCCGACCGGCGGCTATCTACTGACCGCGTGTTTCGCCAGTGGGCGAGCGGCGGGGTTGGGGATGGTGGAGTGGTTGAAGCACCGACACTGATCGTTCCCACACTGCGTGGGAACGATCTTCAGAGGATCAAGGCTTACGCTTACGCGGCCCGGTATTGAACACCGGCACTTTACGCACCGGCTTGATCGAAGGCTCCGGCGCCGACGCCTCACCGCTCTCGACCCATTTACCCAGGTTGCGCTTGCCGCCACCAGAGGTTTTGGGCTTCTTCGGTTTTTTCGGCTTCTTGATCACCTGACCGCTGGCATCGGTATCCGGCACGCGGTGTTCAGGTTCGAAGTCCGGCTCCATCTGGCGAGTCAACGTCTGACGGGTCAGCATCTCGATGGCTGACAGTTGATTCACTTCATCAGCGCAGACCAGCGAAATAGCCTGCCCGGTTGCGCCCGCACGGCCGGTACGACCGATGCGGTGGATGTAGTCTTCTGCCACGATCGGCAGGTCAAAGTTGACCACCAATGGCAAATCTTCGATATCCAGGCCACGGGCAGCCACGTCGGTGGCCACGAGGATCTGCACTTCGCTGGCCTTGAAGCGATCCAACGCCCGCTGGCGAGTTGCCTGGGGTTTGTCGCCGTGGATGCCGTCGGCATTGACGCCCAGGCCCTGGAGTTTTTCCACCAACGCGTCTACGCCGTTACGGGTCTTGGCGAACACCAGCACCTGCTTCCACTTGCCCTTGCGCATCAAGTGAATGAACAGCTCCGGCTTGCGCTTTTTGTCCACCGTCACCACCCATTGCTTGACGGTGTTGGCGGCCACGTTACGCGGGCTGACTTCGATGCTCAGCGGGTCGTTGAGCATTTGCCCGGCCAGCATGCGGATCGCATCGGAGAAGGTCGCGGAGAACAGCAGCGTCTGACGTCTCGAAGGCAGGGCTTTATAGATATTCCCCAGCTCCTCGGAAAAGCCCAGATCGAGCATGCGATCGGCTTCGTCCAGCACCAGGGTTTGCAGCTGGTTGAACTTGAGCGCGTTCTGACGGAACAGGTCGAGCAAACGGCCCGGGGTCGCCACCAACAGGTCGACGCCTTTGCGCAGTTTCATCATTTGCGGGTTGATGCTGACGCCGCCGTACACCGCGTAGGTGCTCAACGGCAGGTTCTCGGCATACTGGCGCACGGCTTCGTGAACCTGTTCGGCCAGTTCGCGGGTCGGCACCAGAATCAGCGCGCGCACGGAGTTGGCGCTGACTTTCGGCCCTTCCATGGCCAGCAATTGCAGCAGCGGCAAGGCGAAACCGGCGGTTTTGCCGGTGCCGGTCTGGGCCGCGGCCATCAGGTCGCGACCGGCCAGCACCGCCGGAATCGCTTGCGCCTGAACCGGCGTCGGGGTCTGGTAGCCGAGCGTCTCGAGGGCGCGCAGCAAGGGTTCGATCAGGCCAAGGGTGGCGAAAGTCATGGGAGTACCGTAGGAAAATTCAGCGCGATTGTGCGAAACAAGTGTGCAATGGCGCGCAGTTTACCCTAATTCGCGCGGGATTCTGTCGGCACCGCTACGGCAGGGGCAGGCCGATCTGTGCCACGGCGCCACTGTGGCAACCCGATCAACACCACCGCACTGATGATCACCGCCATCGCCAGCGTTTCTTCGATACCGATGGTCTCGCCGACAAACACGATCCCCAGCAACACCGCCACCGCCGGGTTGACGTAGGCATAGCTGGTGGCCGCTGCCGGCCGCACGTGTTTCAACAGGTACATGTAGGCGTTGAAGGCGATGATCGAACCGAAGAGGGTCAGGTACGCCAGCGCCGCCCAACCTTCGATCGGCGGCAGACTTTCCAGACGCTCGCCACTCACCGCGCTGCCGATCAGCAACACCACGCCACCCACCAGCATCTCCACAGCACTGGCCATCGCGCCCTGAGGCAACGGCAAATGTTTGCTCCACACCGAACCAAAGGCCCAGGACGCCGCCGCGAACACCAGCAACGCCGCGCCCAACGGGCTCGATTGCAGGTTGGAGCCGAGGTTGAGCATGGCAATACCGATCAGCCCAAGCACAATCCCGGCCCATTCGAGACGGGTATTACGCGCGCCCCAGAAATATCCGCACAACAAGGTAAACAGCGGCACCGTCGCCACCGCCAACGCGGCCACGCCAGAGGCCACGCCCGTGTGTTCGGCGACGCTCACCGCACCGTTACCGCACGTCAGCAGCAAAATCCCGATGATCCCCGCCGCTTTCCACTGTGCCCAGGTCGGCGCCGGCGCCCCGCGCCAGCGCAGGTACGCGTACATCAACGTCCCGGCGAGCACGAAGCGGATACCGGCGAGCAGCAACGGCGGCCAGTACTGCACGCCAATGCGAATCACCAGGTAGGTCGACCCCCAAATCACGTACAACGCGAAAAAAGCAGCGATCAGCGGTAAGGAAAAACGGCGTAGACCAGACATGGGCAGCTCGATGAACAAGACAAGGAGAGCCGCTATTCTAGAAAGGCCAACAGCGGAAAATAAGCTACAAAACCTGTTTATAGCGCCGGTACACTTTTCAAAACACGGAGTTCGACGCTATAAACCGTGCTTTCGAAAGTCAGTCATTTTCAGGTAGGCCACGATGGACAAATACGACCGCATGCTCCTCAGCGCCCTGCTGGAAAACGGTCGTGCGTCCTACGCCGATCTGGCGCGCAAGGTGAACCTGTCCGCTCCCGCGGTGGCCGAACGCGTTGCCAAACTTGAAGCCTGCGGGGTGATCACTGGTTACCAGGCGAAAGTCGACCTGTCCAAAATCGGCCTGCCGATCCAGTGCGTCATCGAACTGCGCCTGAACCAGCACGGTAATCAGAAAACCTACGACGAACTGATCAAAATCCCACAGCTCACCGAATGCCATCGCGTCACCGGCGACCCCTGCGTGATCATGCAAGCGGCGGTGGGCTCGATGCCGGAGCTGGAAGAGTTGATCAACCGGATCGCCACGTTCGGGTTCAGCAAGACCTCGATTGTGTTATCGAGCGCCATCGAAAAACGCGTGCCGTTGGGGCAGCTGGAGGGGAATGGCAAATAGTTCTCCAGGGGTGCTTCTGTCAGAACCCGCGATACCGCTTCAAATGCTCATTGATCTTCGCCGCCGGTACTTTCTGCAGGCTGCACAACAGATCATGGGACAACTCGCGCAATCCATGCTTTTGCCGCAGCTCTTGCGCCAGATGCGCCGTCAGGTTGGCGGCCATTTCCGCATCGGCCATGGCCCGGTGAGCCTTGCCGGTATTGGGCAGACTGGCGAAGGTGGTGAGGGTGCCGAGTTTGTGGTTCGGCGCGGCGGGCATCAGGCGGCGGGCGAGTAACAGCGAGCAGGCAAAGTTCTGCAGACGTGTACGTTTGATTCGCCCAAGCTCGTAGTCCCAGAACTTCTGGTCGAACGCAGCGTTGTGCGCCAGCAGCGGCGTGATGCCGACGAATTCGTTGACCTCGTTCATCACCTGCTCGGCCGAAGGCGCAGTGCGCAGCATGGCGTTGCTGATGCCGGTCAGTTGTTCGATGAACGCCGGCACCCGCACGCCGGCATTCATCAGACTTTGGTAACGCTCGACGATGCGCCCCTGTTCAAGAATCACCACGGCAATTTCCGTGGCCCGGCAGCTGCTGCTCGGGGAGATCCCGGTGGTTTCAAAGTCGATGACTGCTATGCGTTCCAAACCTGTTTCAACTCCGTAAAAATCAATTCTTGAGCAGCAACGCGCCTTCGATCGGTACGTAACGACTGGCGGCGCGGATCAGCGAGTTGGCCGTCAGGCCCGGCACGCCGTAGGCCACCGCCTGCACGCCGTGCTTGGCGATGATGCGCTCCAGCAGCATGTCGAAATCACCGTCGCCGGAGGCCAGCACCACTTCGTCGACATGGTCGGCGGCGTCCATGATGTCGAGGGTGATGCCCACGTCCCAGTCGCCTTTGGCCGAACCGTCGCTGCGCTGGATGTAGGGCTTGAGCTTCACGACGAAGCCAAGGTTGCGCAGGATCTGCTGGAACTGCTGC
Source organism: Pseudomonas sp. Pseusp15 (assembly GCF_059492165.1). Taxonomy (NCBI): domain Bacteria; kingdom Pseudomonadati; phylum Pseudomonadota; class Gammaproteobacteria; order Pseudomonadales; family Pseudomonadaceae; genus Pseudomonas; species Pseudomonas sp. Pseusp15. Next base: position 6,184,576 of record NZ_CP168523.1, on the reverse strand, counting down.
TGTTTGCTGTCGCCACGATCGATCGCATAGGCATAGGCCTCGACGATCTGCCCCTGTTTGCTGACGTCAGCCCACAAAGCGGCGTAGTTGAAGTGACAACCATAGGCCTGACGCACGGTGTAGTAGAGGTTCTGGACATCGGCGAACACTGCGATTTTTTTCACCGTACATCCTCTCAGCGCGTTGGCGCGCGGGGTCGTGGCGCGTTGGCGCGCGGGCAGGATCAGGCTCCAGGCCCGAAAAGTCGCCCAGTATGCCAGCCTGAAGGATTGTTCCGCGAACAATCGGCCCGGCGCGCCTTGGCGCGCGGGACGAATGGCAGGTCAGATGAAGGAGTCGTCGTCATCGCCACCGAAGAACGATGAACCGTCATCGTCGTAATTCGCGTCGGTGAAACCGCCCTGATCGCTGGAGTTGTCAGCCACGCGCTGATCGTCGCCCCAACCGCTGCTATCGCTCTGATCGTTGACCTTGGCCGGTTCTTCCTTGATGACTTCAACCACTTCCGGCTGCTGATTGTGATGGAACAGGCTGCTGATGCCTTGCGCCAGCATCACGCCACCAGCCACGCCCGCTGCCGTTTTCAATGCACCGCCGAGGAAACCGCTGCCGACAGGCTGTTGCGGTGCGTAATTCTGTTGAGGTGGCGCTCCGAAGTTCTGCTGAGCAGGCGGTGCACCGAAGTTTTGCTGCGGCTGCGAGTTGAACGACGGCCGTCCTGGTTCACGCCAGCCGCCATTCGAGGGGGTTGCGCTTTGAGTCGGCGCAGGCTGCGGATCACGGGAAGCGCCGCCGAAGATGCTCGACAAAAAGCCGCCGCTGCTCGGTGCCGGTGCCGCTGTCTGGGCCTTGGCCTGTTGCAGTTCGGCCTGCAATTGCTGCACTTGCTGGGTGAGTTGCTTGTTCTGTTCGTCGAGGCTCTTGATGGCTGCCTCTTGCACCAGAATCGCCTGGGTCATGAAATAGCCCGCCGCTGGTTGGCGAGTCAGGTGTTCCTTGATCCGCGCCTCGGCCTGGGCGTCGCGCGGGGCTGAGTCCGTTTCGGCCTGTTGCAGCCGGGAAAACAGTCCATCGATCAGGGTTTGTTCTTCGCTGTTCATGGCGACCTCGTAGATTGCCGGGAATATCATTGCCCTCACCCACAGTGGATAAGGTGCTCACCAGTAATGGGGCTGATACAGGATGTTTCAATGACCTTTACCGAACGTTTACGTTTGCGCCCCGAAGGGGTTGATCGGTTAAAGTGAGGCACTGCTTTCAACCTGCGATACCGACTGATGAATTCGTTCGATGTACTGCGTGACTCTCTGTATTTCTTCAAGCGCAACCTGGGCCAGATTGTGCAGCTATGCCTGCCGCTGGTGATTGTCGAGGCGCTGCTGCAACAAGTGGTCGACCGCTCCACCGGGCCGGACAGTTTTGCCGGCATCAGTGTGATTGTCGGCTTGCTGGTGTATCCGCTGTACACCGCAGCGCTGATCCTGTTCCTCGATGCCCGCAGCCGAGGCGAATCACCGCGTACCCGCGACCTGTTGGCAGCCGCTGCGTCCCTGTGGCCGCGCTTCGCCGTGCTGACCGCCCTCAATACGTTGCTGATCCTGATCGGCCTGTCGCTGTATTTCCTGCCGGGCATCTGGCTGATGGTGACGCTGGCGTTCGGCGAGTACCTGTTGGTGCTGCGCGGCTTGGCACCGCTGGCGGCGATGAAGGAAAGCCTGCGCCTGACCCGCGGGCATTTCATCCGCATCCTGGTGTGCATTCTGTGCGTGATGGGCCCGCTGTGGGTGCTCAAGGGAGCGACGCTGGCGGTTTACCCTGACCCGCAGAACCCGGTGATCTCGCTGCTGATCGACAGCGCCCACAGCTTCCTGCAGCTGTTCACCAGCGTGGTGCTGTTCCGCTTGTTCATGCTGATCGCCGATGCGCCCGAGAAATCTGATGAGCGGCTCTGACCGCTCTACCCTTGGGCTTTGGCGCGGCTCTCGGTTATGCTCGGGGTCATCTTTGTAACGCGATAAGCCGAGCCATGCCCCGTCTACTGCGCTACACCCTGCTGGGCCTGCTGATCGCCATCAGCCTGATTGCATTGCTGATCTACAGCCTGACCTGGCGCCCCGACGCCAAGGAAGCGCTGCCGGTCAGTTGCAACGCCCAGGCGCCGACGCTGGTGCCCGGTCAGGCGTTGAAGGTGATGACCTGGAACGTCCAGTATCTGGCCGGCAAGCGCTACGTGTTCTGGAACGACCTGGCCGCAGGAGACGACGAATCCCCTACACCTGAAGACATGGCCTTCAGCCTCGACGAAGTGGCGCGGGTGATTCGCGACGAGCAACCGGACATCGTGCTGTTGCAGGAACTCGATGACGGCGCCAAGGCCAGCGACTACCAGAACCAGTTCAAATTACTTGAGGATCGGGTCACCGACCTGTATCCGTGCACCACTCAGGCCTTCGACTGGAAAGCCGACTTCGTACCTGAACCCCACATCTTCGGCAGCGTTGGCCGGCAATTGGCGACCCTGAGCCGCTACCGGATCGAACACGCCGAACGCCTGCAATTGCCGGTCGCGCCGGCCAATGTCATCAGCCGTCAGTTCAAGCCGAAAGACGCCTTGCTGGTCACGTACCTGGCATTGAACGACGGTGGCCAGATGGCCGTGCTCAACACCCATCTGGACCGCACCAGCCAGCTCGACGATACCTTGCAATCCCAGGTGACCGCCGTGGCCAAGGTGCTCGACAAGTTCGAAAGCCAAGGCACGCCGTGGTTGATCGGTGGAGATTTCAACCTGTTGCCGCTGGGCCAGTATCAACGCCTGCCTGCCGAGCAACGCACGCCCTACTCTGCCGACAGCGCGCTGCATGTGCTGTGGGACAAATACCCGATGATCCCCACCAACAACGAAGCCAGCGGTATCGACCGGGCGCAATGGTTGACCCATTACCCGAATGATCCCGGCTTGAACGGGCCGGACCGGACCGTCGACTACCTGTTTTACAGCCCGCGCATCAAACGGGTCGAAGCGCGGGTGCGGCAGGACGATACGTTGCGCATTTCCGATCATTTGCCGGTGATTGCGCGGTTTCTGTTGCCGGCCGCGCCATAAAACACCTGTGGCGAGGGAGCTTGCTCCCGCTCGACTGCGCAGCAGTCGTAAACCGATTGACACCACGCACCTGAAAAATGATGTGACAGAATTTGGGGCTGCTTTGCAGCCCAACGGGAGCAAGCTCCCTCGCCACAAAAATCCGTGCCCTACTTACGAGGCTTAACCCGCGCCGTCGCCTCGGCCACCAGCGGATCATCCGGCCAGTAGTGCTTCGGATACCGCCCCTTCAAATCCTTCTTCACCTCGGCATAGGTGCTGCGCCAGAAGTTCGCCAGGTCCTGCGTCACCTGCACTGGCCGCCGCGCCGGGGACAACAGATGCAGTTTCACCACTTGCCGGCCGCCGGCAATCCGCGGAGTCTCGGCCAAGCCGAACAACTCCTGCAACCGCACCGCCAGAATCGGCGGCTGCTCGCTGTAATCCAGACGAATCGATGAGCCCGACGGCACGCTCAAATGATGCGGCGCCAGCTCATCCAACCGTTGCGGCAACGGCCACGGCAGCAAGTTGTGAACGATGCTCGACAGGTCCAGATTGGCGAAGTGACTGAGCCGCGAGACTTTCCCCAGATAGGGCATCAGCCAGTGTTCGAGGCTTTTGAGCAATGTTGCGTCGCTGACATCCGGCCATTCGCTCTCGCCTTTACCCGCGAGATCCAACTGCCGCAACAACGCCACCCGCGCCTGCCACTGACGCAGCTCTGGCGTCCAGGGCAACAGCTCCAGACCTTTGCGCCGCACCAGATTCACCAACGCCTGACTGCGAGCACTTTCATCGAGCCCGGTCAGCGGTTCGCGGCTGAGGATCAACTCGCCGACCTTGCGCTGACGCTCGGCCCGCAGCACACCTTCGCGCTCATCCCAATCCAGTTGATCGACGCACCGCACCTGTTCGGCCAGCACGGAGTCGAACAGCGCCGGATCAAAATCCGTCGCCAGATAAATCCGTTCTTCACGCTGGCCCTGACGACTGCCCAGATCGGCGATCACCAGCCACGGTTGCTTCATCAGGCTGTCCGCCTCGGCAAACAACGCCGCACGACCGTTGGCCAGGCGATATTCAGCGCCACCGGCCCGCCGCTGTTGGGCGACCCGGTCGGGATAAGCCAATGCCAGCAACGCACCGAGCCAACGCGGATGTTCGGGGTCGCTGACCGGCTCCGACGCTTTGCCGCGCAAATAACCGCGATACTGTCGCGCCAGTTGCCGAGCTCGTTGAACACCGCCCTGCGCACCGCGAGCGGCCCGCTCTTCACCGGATAACAGCACCAGTCGGCTGTGCAGGTCCGCGCCAGCACCACGCAAGATATCGCGCTCACCAAGCAGTGCCGCGACATCACAGGCCATGTCGGCCAAACCGAGCGCCTGGCCACGCAACAGCAAATGGGCGATCCGTGGATGGGCCGGCAGTTCGGCCATGGCCTGACCATGACGGGTCAGCGCTTCTCCCTCCAGCGCACCCAAACGCTCAAGCAGATCCTGGGCCTGTGCATAAGCCGCTGCCGGAGGCACATCGAGCCAAACCAACTGCCCCGGCGTCACGCCCCAACGACCGAGTTGCAAGGCCAGCCCGGCAAGGTCCGCCGAGAGTATTTCCGCACTGGCGTAAGCCGCCAGTTGCTCGTGCTGATCCTGCGACCACAAGCGATAACACACACCGGGCTCCAAACGCCCGGCCCGGCCTGCACGCTGCGTTGCACTGGCTTTGGAGATCCGTTGGGTATCCAGGCGAGTCATGCCGCTGCCGGGGTCGAAACGCGGCACGCGCGCCAACCCGGCATCGATCACCACGCGCACGCCATTGATGGTCAGGCTGGTTTCGGCGATGTTGGTGGCCAGCACCACTTTGCGCTTGCCCGCAGGCGCCGGGTCAATCGCCGCCCGCTGCGCCGCCAGGTCCAGTTCGCCGTGCAGCGGGCACAGCAACACCGGCGCGCCCTCGCCCAAGGCATCGGCCAATTGTTGATGCACCCGCCGAATCTCCGCCTGCCCCGGCAGGAACACCAGCAGGCTGCCGGTTTCATCGTTCAGCGCGTCGAGGATGGTCTGCACCACCTTTGGCTCGATGAACTCACCGGGCTGAAACGGCCGGCCCCAGCGCATCGCCACCGGGTACATGCGACCTTCGCTGCGCAGGATTGGCGCGTCATCCAGCAACCCGGCCAGGCGTTCGCCTTCCAGGGTTGCCGACATCAAGAGGATTTTCAGCGGTTGATCGTCGCGGAACAGCTCCCGGCCATTCAGGCTCAGGGCCAGCGCCAGGTCGGCATCGAGGCTGCGCTCGTGGAATTCATCGAAAATCAGCAACCCAACGCCTTCCAGCGCCGGGTCATCCTGCAGGCGCCGGGTGAGGATGCCTTCGGTGACCACTTCGATGCGGGTATTGGGGCCGACCTTGCTGTCAAGACGAATGCGATAACCCACGGTTTCGCCGACCTTCTCGCCCAATTCACTGGCCAAGCGCTCCGCCGCCGCCCGCGCTGCCAACCGGCGCGGTTCGAGCATTAGAATGGTCTGCCCGGCCAGCCACGGCTCATCGAGCAAGGCCAACGGCACCCGGGTGGTTTTACCGGCACCGGGCGGTGCTTCGAGCACGGCTTCGTGGCGTGTAGCGAGGGCTTCACGCAGGGCGGGTAAAACTTCATCAATTGGCAAAGAAATCATGCTGGCTCCCAAACAGAGGGCCGAGTATAACGGCGTTCAGCGCGGTCCTAATTCATATCGACGATGCTTCGTTTCCAGATAACCCAGGAGATTTCAAATGCGTGCTCCCTTTCGCTTGATCGGCGGTGTATTGATCGCGTCCTTGCTGACCCAAATGACCGCCTGCGGTTCGATTTTCTACCCGGATCGTCGCGGCCAGATTGACGGCAAGATTGACCCGGCCATTGCCGCGCTGGATGCAGTGGGCCTGCTGTTCTATATCATCCCCGGCCTGATCGCCTTTGCAGTGGACTTCACCACGGGTGCCATTTACTTCGAGCCCGGCCGGACCGCCCAGGTGGCGCCGGAAAAACTCAAGGAAGCCATCGGCGCCGACGGCAAGGTCGATAACCACAAGTTGCAGACTATTCTCGAAAGTGAACTGGGCCGCAGCTTCCCGCTGGACGATCCGCGTCTGATCCAGCACAAGGGCAGCGCCCAGCAACTGGCTATGTTCGGCCTGCAACCGGCTGCATAATTCGTGCATTTGAAGGAACCACAGCACTGATGACGACCCCTACCGACCACGCCCGCCTGCTGCGGCTGGCGACGCGCGCCTCGGTGGCGGTCGCGTGCATATTGATCATCGCCAAAGCCATCGCCTGGTGGCTGAGCGGCTCGGTGAGCATGCTCGCCGGGTTAACCGACTCGGCACTCGACGGCATTAGCTCGCTGCTCAACCTGATGGCCGTGCATTACGCCTTGCGCCCGGCCGACGATGATCATCGATATGGGCACGGCAAGGCCGAATCACTGGCGGGCATGGCTCAGGCGCTGTTCATTGGTGGCAGTGCCGTGCTGATTTCCCTGCAGGCGATCGAACGGTTGAAACATCCGGAACCGATAGGCGCAGCGTGGCTCAGTATCGGGGTGATTGTGTTCTCCCTCGTCCTGACCGTGGCCCTGCTGATGTTGCAGCACCGGGTAATCAAGGCTACCGGCTCCAACGCGGTGAGCGCCGACTCCTTGCATTACCGCTCGGACCTGCTGCTCAACGGCGGTATTCTCGTAGCGCTGGTGCTGGCAGGGTTTGGCTGGCAGCAAGTCGACCCGTGGTTCGGCCTGGGGATCGCTGCTTACATCCTCTGGAGCGCGATTCAAATCGCCCGGGATAGTTTTGCAGTGCTGATGGATGAAGAATTGCCGACCGATGTCAGCCAGCACATGCTCGAACTGGCCTGCAGCGTACCCGGCGTTCTGGGTGCCCACGACTTGCGCACGCGGATTTCCGGCAACCAGTGGTTCGTGCAATTGCATCTGGAATTGCCGGGGGACTTGACCCTGTCAGTCGCCCACGGCATCAGCGATCAAGCCGCCGATGCGATTCATGCCGTCTACCCGCGAGCCGAAGTGCTGGTGCACGCCGACCCGCAGGAAGTGGTAAAGACCGCCAAGGCTCAGTAACTCACCTGATAACCGCGACTGCTCAGGCAGTTGCCCTGGGCCTGTCGGTAAACTTGCACCACCGACGGATCCGGTCGGTAGGTGGCAGTACGTGGATCGAAACCGCTCTGTTGCACGGCCCAGCGATAACATTCATAAGCGTCCCGGCTGACTTCCTCCGGCGACTGGCCGTTGGCCGGATACGCCACCACGTCATAACCATTGCTCACCGGTGGCGGCTGCACAGGAGGGTCGACCACGACGTAATCCTGAGTGCTCTCCTGATAGGCGTAATATGCGCCGGCCGCCAGGAACAACAGCGTGCCGCCGATCCACACTTCACGGGCGTAATCGGGCAAGTAGCTGACGCGAATCCCGCGAGGCGGCTGAACCACCACATAACGCGGGCCTTGCGGGCGATACCAGTAGCCACCGGAATAGAAATAATCCTGGCCACGATACGGCACGCGGAAGTGACGCTCCTCCGGGAAGCGGTCGATCACGTACCCAGGACGATACTGCGGGCCGGGGCCCCAGCCTGTGCCGTGCCCCTCCGGACGACCGGGCCAGCGACGGTCATCGTGACGCGGCTCCCGCCCCCCGGTCTGCCATGGCTGGTTGTGATTGTTACGCCACGGTTCGTCCTGATAGTAGCCACGCCGCGGTTCCTGGGTCTGGCGCACGGTATCGGGCCGACTCTGGATTGGCAGATTATTACTCGGTTGTTGCGGCGCTCGCTCCTGAACGTTTGGATCGTGTAGCGGACGGTTCTGCCACTGGCCACCCTGAACGCTGGAGTCGTGCGGCGTACGGTTCTGCCACTGGCCGCCCTGATTGTTGGACTCGTGCGGCGCCCGGTTCTGCCACTGGCCGCCCTGATTCTGGTCGTGGCGTTCGAATTGGCGGCTGTTGTCGCCACGAATGATTTCGGTGTTCTGCGGGCGTGGCTGATTGCTGCCGCCATGGCCCTGGCCCTGTTCATTGCCCCGATGATCAGGCCCACGCTGCCCGCCATCGGGGCCGCGGTTCTGTGGTTCATCGGCAAGCGATTGTGCAGTGACACTCACACACAGCAAACCAACACCGGCCAAACGCCAGATGCGCGATTTCATGCTTTTCCTCACGGCGGGTTAGGGCCTGTACGTAAGACTGGGAAAGCGCAGGCCGGTTCTGCAACAGGTTATCAGTCACGTAACTTTTTTATTGAGCGGCTTTTTATTAAGGGCATGCCAAATTGCGGGCAAGAAAAAAGGGAGACCCGTCGGCCTCCCTTTGAGAACTTCGTCCGTGCTCGACGCTTATGACGTCGGCTCACCTCACGCCGTCTTCTGGACAGTGTGTAGCTCGGGGGCCGACGCATCCCCGGTGGGGGTGGCGACCGCAGCTGGCCTGATTGGGCGAGCCGCACTGGACTGTTTGTCCGAGCAGTGATTCTGGTGATAAGAATAGGCCCGGAGCACCGACAGAGGATTGCGAAGATTGCTCAAATAAACATCACTTGCGCAATTTTTAACTCAGGATAGATAATCTGCCGCAATAGTTATGACAAAGGCCTGATTGATGAGCAAACTCGACCGATACGACCTGAGTATTTTGGCGGAATTACAGCGCGACGCGCGCATCTCCAATCAGGAGCTGGCCGAACGCATCGGCCTGTCGCCTTCGCCTTGCTCGCGGCGGGTCAAGCAACTGGAAGACGACGGCTACATCTCCCGCCAGGTCGCCTTGCTGGACCGCAAGATGCTCGGCCTGAGCCTGACCGCCTACGTGCTGATCGGCATGGACCGCCATACACCCGAGCGTTTCGAGAACTTCGAAGCCGCCATTCGCACATTACCGCAAGTGCTGGAATGCAGCCTGGTGACCGGGATGGACGCGGATTATCAGCTCAAGGTGGTGGTGCCGGACATGGATCACTATCAAAAGCTGCTGCTGGGGCATCTGACCCGGATTGAAGGGGTGACGAGTGTACGGTCGAGTTTTGTGTTGAACCAGGTGCTCAATAGCACGGAGTTGCCTTTAACTCATTTGCGCAGCTGAGAATGCTTTGTGGCGAGGGAGCTTGCTCCCGTTCGGCTGCGAAGCAGTCGCAAAACCAGTGAACGCAGTGTGCCAGATTAAACCCGGTCGCTGATTTTGGGGCCGCTTCGCGCCCCAGCGGGAGCAAGCTCCCTCGCCACAATCCGACGCAGGTCAATACCCCGCCAATCCCCCTTGGCGTATACTCCTCCCGCCTTTTTAGCCCCGCCCGCGCTGGAGATGTTCAATGGATCCTGCAGTTTTTGAAGAGTGGATGATGACTGGCCTGGTCAGCATCCTGATCATTTTCATGGGTTTCATCGTCTGGGATCTGGCAAAAAAATCCAAAGCCGGACGCTTCGGCTCGTTCATTCTGTTCTTTGTGCTGGGGTTGGGTGTGGCCGCATTCGTGATCAAAAGCGTGGTCATCGGCCTGATCGAATCCGGCACGCTATAAACGCGCCGGCACTTCCTTCCACTGTCCCTGATCGAGCCCTTCGATCGACCAGTCACCGATTTTGACCCGCACCAGGCGCAACGTCGGCAAGCCGACCGCCGCAGTCATGCGCCGCACCTGACGGTTGCGCCCCTCGCGAATCACCAACTCCAGCCAACTGGTGGGCACGCTTTTGCGAAAACGCACAGGCGGGTTGCGCGGCCACAGCTCAGGTTCTTCAAGCTGCCGCGCCTCGGCGGGCAAGGTCATACCGTCGTTCAGCTCGACGCCCTCGCGCAAACGCTGCAACTGCTCGGCGGTTGGCTCGCCTTCCACTTGCACCCAGTAAGTCTTGGCCAGTTTGTGTTTCGGGTCGGCAATCCGCGCCTGCAGCTGGCCGTCGTTGGTCAGCAGCAGCAAGCCTTCGCTGTCGCGGTCCAGCCGTCCTGCCGGGTAAATCCCCGGAATCTCGATAAAGTCCTTGAGCGTCGCCCGCCCTTCGCCGTCGCTGAATTGCGTCAGCACATCGAAAGGTTTGTTGAACAGAATCAGCTTCGGCTCGGCCGGGGGCGCTTTGGCGATACGGCGCGGGGCGGAAGAAGATGACACAGGCTTCACGCCAGGGCGGCGGGAAACGGGACGTTGAGGACGGGACATGGCGAGAAGAACATCTAACGGTCAGGGCTGCTAATGCTAGTGCCCCAACCGTCAAATGACCATGAGAACAATCAGCGGAACGGCGGCTCGTCGAAGCTGCGCAGTTTGCGTGAGTGCAGCGAGTTGAGCTCGGTGCGCAACAGATCCACCGCCTCGATGCCGATCTTCAAGTGCTGGCTGACCGCGCGCTCATAGAACGCGTTGGCCGACCCCGGCAGTTTGATTTCGCTGTGCAGCGGTTTATCCGACACACAGAGCAACGTGCCATAGGGCACCCGCAAGCGATAACCCTGGGCCGCAATCGTGCCGCTTTCCATGTCCACCGCCACGGCGCGGGACAGGTTGATCAGCGGACGCTCCTGCGCCCAGCGCAGCTCCCAGTTACGGTCGTCGTAGGTCAACACGGTGCCGGTACGCAGGCGTTTCTTCAGTTCGTCGCCCTTCTCACCGGTGATGTTGGCCGCCGCTTGCTGCAACGCCAACTGCACTTCGGCCAAGGCCGGAATCGGAATGTTCGGTGGCACCACCCGGTCGAGAATCCCGTCGCGACGCATGTAAGCGTGTGCCAGCACGTAATCGCCAATGGTCTGCGACTGACGCAAGCCGCCGCAGTGGCCGATCATCAGCCAGCAATGCGGACGCAGCACGGCCAAATGGTCGGTGATGTTCTTGGCGTTGGACGGGCCGACGCCGATGTTCACCAGGGTCACGCCATGGCCATCGCTGGCGATCAGGTGATAGGCCGGCATCTGGTAACGATGCCAGACCACGCCAGCGGCAATCGCCGAGGCTTCGCCGTGGTCCATGCCCTTTTCGATGATCACGTTGCCCGGCAACACCATGCGCACAAAACGCGGGTCTTTGCGCAATTGTTCCAGGCCATGAACGATGAACTGGTCGACGTAGCGGTGGTAGTTGGTCAGCAGAATCCACGGCTGCACATGCCGCCAGTCGCTGCCGGTGTAGTGCACCAGTCGGCGCAGGGAGAAGTCCACCCGCGCGGCATCGAACAGGGCCAATGGCAGCGGGTCGGTGTTTTCCCAATCGTACAAGCCATCAGCGATGCCATCGGTGGCGGCCGACAGATCCGTACTCGGGAACACCCGCGCCAGTACCGCCGCCGTAACGCCAGAGCCGGCCAGTTCATCGCCCTGCTCGACCACATACGGATAAGGAATGTTTTGCTGGCTGACGCCGACTTCCACGGTCACGGTGAAGTCGTGCATCAACGGAACGAGTTGCTCCAGCAGGTATTTGCGAAAGGCTGCCGGATGAGTGACGGTGACGCTGTAGGTCCCCGGCAATTGAACCTTGGCATAGGCGCGAGTGGTCTGTGGGACTTCGCCCTGGCAGAGGTAGGTCAGACGCAACTCGGGATAACGAAACAGGGCACGCTGTTCAGCGTCCGGCTCGACGCGATCCTTGAGATAACGCTTGAGCGCTTGATTCAGCGCTGTGGTTGCACGCTCGTGCAAGACAGCAAGCCGATCAACGGCTTGCTCGGCGGTTTGAACGACAATAAACGCTTCGGTCACGATCAGCTTCCTGTGTTCTGACTTGCAGACCTTCATCTTGCCTGCATCATCGCTTCACGGGAACAGTGAAAAAAGATCGTAGCCTTCGGCAACTCCTACAGAGGGTCGTCGTACACCTGTAAGAGGCTGCCGAAGGCTGCGATCTTTTCGCCCTTCAGAAGCCCTGCGGTGTCGAGCGGGCCACAATCGCTTCCACATCCAGCCCACGTGGCAACGTTCCATACACCCGACCGGCCGAACCGAGGCGGCTGGCGATGAACGCATCACTGACCGCCGCATTACCCGCCTCCAGCAACAGCCTGGCCTGAAGCCCCAAGGCGATGTCTTCGGTGAGCTGGCGGGCGCGGTATTGAATGTCGTCGGTGTCCTTGAACGCCTTCTGCAACTGGCCGATGTGTGCGGCCAGGCGTTTGTCGCCATGGCCATCGCCCAACTCGTTGAACAGCACATCGAGCACGCCCGGTTCTTTCGACAACGCGCGCAACACGTCGAGACATTGCACGTTGCCGGAACCTTCCCACGTCGAGTTGACCGGTGCCTCACGGTACAGTCGCGGCAAGATGCTTTCTTCGACGTAACCGGCGCCGCCCATGCATTCGGCCGCTTCGTTGATCATCGCGGGCGCGCGTTTGCAGATCCAGTACTTGCCCACTGCCGTCACCAATCGAGCGAATTTCGCTTCGTGGTCGTCATCCAGATGATCCAGCGCTCGCCCCATGCGCAGGCTCAACGCCAGGGCGGCTTCGCTTTCCAGGGCCAGGTCGGCCAGCACGTTTTGCATCAAGGGTTGTTCGCTGAGCAACTTGCCACCGACCTTGCGGTGGGCGCAGTGATGGCTGGCCTGGGTCAGGGCCTGGCGCATCAGCGCGCTGGAGCCGACCATGCAATCGAAACGGGTCATGGCGACCATTTCGATAATGGTTGGAACGCCCCGGCCCTCTTCGCCGACCATCCAGGCCAGGGCGCCACGGAACTCCACCTCGCTGGAGGCGTTGGACCAGTTGCCGAGTTTGTTTTTCAGCCGCTGTATGTAGAACTGATTGCGCGTGTCATCCGGACGATGACGCGGCAGCAGGAAACAGGTCAGCCCTTTGTCGGTCTGGGCCAGGGTCAGGAAGGCGTCACACATTGGCGCCGAGCAGAACCACTTGTGGCCCACCAGTTCATACGCCTGGCCCGGCCCACCGCCCCCCACCGGAAACGCCTTGGTGGTGTTGGCTCGCACATCGGTGCCGCCCTGTTTCTCGGTCATCGCCATGCCGATGGTGACTCCGGCCTTATGGGCCATGCCGACATTGCGCGGGTCGTACTCGGTGGCGAGGATTTTCGGCAGCCATTGCCGGGCCAGATCCGGCTGCAGGCGCATCGCCGGGACGCTGGCGAAAGTCATGGTCAACGGGCAACCGCTACCGGCCTCTGCCTGACTGTGCAAATACGTCATGGACGCGCGAGCCACATGAGCGCCCGGTTGCGGATCGGTCCAGGGCAACCCTGTCAGGCCACGCTCCACCGCCGTGCGCATCAACTGGTGATAAGCCGGGTGAAACTCCACCAGGTCGATGCGATGGCCGTAACGGTCATGGCTGACGAACACGGGTTTGTTTTGATTGGCCGCAAACCCGGCCTCCATCAGCGGCCCGCCGGCCAATGCGCCGTAAGCATCGATCCGCGACTCGGCCCAACCGGCATCGAACCGTCGCGACCATTCCTGCAAAGGCAGGTCGATGCGATAGAGGTTGATGCCATCCAGCGACGGTGGCTGGTTGGTGACTTCGTGGGTTTCGGCGAACTGATGCAGGTTCATGACGGGGCTCCTTTGGTCAGCCAAGGGCTTCAGTTAAGCACCGCCCCGAGGCTGAACAAAGTGGCATATCTGCCTAAATGTCGGCGCTTTCGCCTTGTCCAGAACAGAGCACCCGTCGATAGAGCGCGGCCTGCAAGTCCTCGAATTTCACCGGTTTGTTCAGGTAGTCGACCACGGTGTCGCTCGGGCAGTGCAATCGGTCCGCACTCAGGGCAATCATGAACACAGGTAAGTCGGCGCAACCCGGCAACGCGCGGATCCGACTGCAGATGGAGGCGCTGTCCACTGGCGGCAACTGGCAATCGAGCAATACCGCGTCAACGGCTTCACACTGCAATTGATCGAGCGCAGCAAGGCCATTGTCAGCGGTGCGTACCCGGAACCCAAGCTTGAGCAACATGCCGCGCATCACCAATTGATTGATGCTGTTGTCATCGACCAGCAATACCGTGCACTCCTGGGGCAAGCGCAGGCCGGTGGTCTGCCGGGTGATCGAGGGAGCAGGCTCCACCACCGACAGCTCGAATTCGACGTCCAGCTGGAAGCGGCTTCCACGGCCTGGTTCGGAACGGTGGCTCAGGCGCCCCCCGAGTAATTCGACCAACTGCCGACAGATCGCCAGGCCAACGCCAAGACCGCCATATTCACGGGTCATCGAGCCGTCGAGCTGGAAGAAGCGCTGGTACAGCGTCGCCTCCCCCAGATCGGTAAAACCGATGCCGGTGTCGATCACCGCAAAAGACAGCGCCAGCCGACCGGGCTCCGCCGCCGGTTTACCCGTCACCCGCAGCGCCAGACCACCGACTCGGGTGAATTTGATTGCATTGTCCAGCAAGCATTCCAGGCATTGCGCCAGCTTGCCGCTGTCGCCGAACAAACGATCCGGCAACCCGGGCGTTACCTCGACCTTGAAGTCCAGCGACTTGCTCGACGCATTGCCATCGAACTGCCCGCGCAAAGACTCGACCACACTGCGCAAGCTGAACGCCTCCGGATAGACCTTGAGCTTGCCGGCCTGCAATTCGGTCAGGGTGAGGATGCCGTTGACCATGCGCATCATGTCCCGCGCCGAACCTGCCGCCGTTTGCTGATACTGCTCCAGCTCTGGGTTCATCTCGACGGTCTGCATCAGCTCCAGCGAACCGATCACACCGTTCATGGGCGTGCGCAGCTCATGGGTCAACGTGGCGAGGAATTCGTCCTTGAGCCTGTTGCTGTGAGCCAGTCGCTGGTTCAGCACCTCAAGCTTCTGGCCGGCGTCGAACAACGTCTGTGCCTGATGCTCGCGCATGGCGTTGATACGATCGGCCAGGGCCAGGGACAGCAACGCCACTTCAATCGCCGAGCCGATCTGGCTGGCGTACATGGTAAGGAACACGTTGGGCAAATACCCCAGCACCATCATCGTGTTCACGACGCCACCGAGCAAAAACGCCGACCAGGCAATGATGAAGTAGCGCGCCACCCTCAAGCCACGCCACCAGGCGAATACCCCGGCAGCGAAAATCACCACGGTAAAGACCAGCGCCAACGCCGTCGCCAGACGCAGGGCCAGGGCGTAACTGGTCATCAAAGACAACCCGACCACCAGCCCGCTGAACGCGATCAGCGCCAATAGCACACGGTCCAGCCAGCGGCTGTGGGTGGCCGTCCGCAGGAAGCTGCGGGCAAACTGGCTGCCGAACAACCCCGAACAGCCGATGAAAAACGGCGTGGCGGCGTTGGCCCACCACGGATTGTTCGGCCAGAAATACTCCACGGCCGCGCCGTTCACCGACAGCTGATACAAGCCGAACGAGGCGATGTAGACGATGTAATAGAGGTAACTGGTGTCGCGCACGCTGAGGAAGATGAACAGGTTGTAGACCAGCATCCCCAGCAATACGCCGTAAATCAGCCCCAGCACGTAGAGCCGCACCGGCTGTTCTTCAAGGTAAGCAGTGCTCGACCACAAGGTGACGGGCGCCTGGATCGAGCCTTCGCTTTGCAGACGCAGGTACACGGTTTGCGCCTGCCCGGGCGCAAAGCTCAGATCGAACAGATAGTTGTTCTGACGAATCTGGCGAGTGGCGAACGGTAGCGCATCGCCCGTCTGTCGGGCCAATTGATAGTCACCGACAGCATCGGGCAAGTACAGATCAAGGTGATCGAGGGGCGGATAGGCCAGTTCCAGCAGCCAGGTCCGTTGCGCCGACGGATTGGTCGGACGGTATTGCAGGTCGATTTTCAACCAGAACGCCGAACGCGAATAGCCGGCGTTGAGGGTGGCTTTATCGTGGGGTTTGAAATGCCCGGCCGCGGCTTGCGCACGGACATCGGCAATGGTCGCTTGACCGCCCGCGTCTTCATAAACCTGCATCGTTCGGCCCAGGGGAAGGCTCTGGGTGAACTCGTCGAACTCGACGGCGCTCGCCAGGAGGGGCAAGCACAACAGCAACATCAACAAATAGCGCATTTAAGCCCCAGCGTGGCCTGTCCGGTTCTGTCAGGAAGCCCCCCATTCCTTTTGAGTAGACGTAAAACCGGTATTACCTGTTATTGGTTTGGATCCACTCTAGCATAGCCGTTAGTGGCCATTGAACACCATTGAATTTTTTCCTAAAAAGGCTCTAGCACGGGCGTTCCAGCGCTATGTATTGAGCTAGAGCTGTTGGCTTGATCAGGTCGTGACAATGCCCCGGTGGGTGATGAACCCTGTGGCGAGGGGGCTTGCCCCCGTTCGGCTGCGAAGCAGTCGTAAATCTGCCCATGCGGTGTTCCAGACAGAAGGCAAAGGGGGCGCTTCGCACCCCAACGGGGGCAAGCCCCCTCGCCACAATGTATCGGCCGGACTGGACGTCGCAACACCCGAAAAAACATGTTTGGTGGTAAGCTCGCGCACCATGAATATCTACAGCTCTCGCCCCGTTGTCCTCTGTCTCTCCGGCCACGACCCTAGTGGTGGCGCCGGCTTGCAGGCAGATATCGAAGCCCTGCTTGCCCAGGGTTGCCATGCGGCTCCGGCCGTCACCGCCCTGACCGTGCAAGACACGGTCAACGTCACTGACTTCCGCGTGCTCGATCGCGAGTGGGTACTGGCCCAGGCCAATGCCGTGCTCAACGACTCCGAAGTCGCCGCCGTCAAACTGGGCATGCTCGGTTCCCTGGAAATGGTCGACACCGTGGTCGAACTGCTTTCAGCGCACCCGCATTTGCCAGTGGTCTGCGACCCGGTGCTGCGTGCCGGCGGTGGCGGACGACTGGGCAAGGACGAAGTCGGCTACGCCATGCGCGAGCGCTTGCTGCCGCTGTCGATCATCGCCACTCCTAACCTTCCCGAAGCCCGCATCCTCGCCGAACTGCCCGAAGGCACCGCCGACGAGTGCGCGGAAAAACTCCTGCCATTCGTCAAACACCTGCTGATCACCGGCGGCCATGGCGACGAACACGAAATCCACAACCGCCTGTACAGCCGTGACGGTCGCCGCGAAACCTTTACCTGCCAGCGCCTGCCCGGCAGTTATCACGGTTCCGGTTGCACGCTGGCCAGCGCCCTCGCCGGCCGCCTGGCCCAGGGTGAACACCTCGCCAGTGCCGTACAGAGCGCGCTTGACTACACTTGGCGCACCCTGCGAGATGCGGAACAGCTGGGCAAAGGCCAGTTCGTGCCCCGCCGCCTGCCGCTGGATTTCTGTTCGTAACTTTCGATGCGTAAAGCGCAGAGGCTTGTCCGATGAAACTACGTGGCCTGTACGCCATTACCGACAGCCAGCTACTGGCCGGCAAATTTCTTTCGTACGTGGAGGCGGCGCTCGAAGGCGGCGTCACCCTGCTGCAATACCGCGACAAAAGCAGCGACGAGGCCCGCCGCCTGCGCGAGGCCGAAGCCCTGCGTGATCTGTGCGATCGCTACAAGACCCAGCTGATCATCAATGACGACGCCGAACTGGCCGCGCGACTGAATGTCGGCGTGCACCTGGGCCAGACTGATGGCCCACTGATGCCGGTGCGAGCACTGCTCGGGCGTCAGGCGATCATCGGCTCGACCTGCCACGCGCAACTCGAACTCGCCGAACAAGCCGCCAAGGAAGGCGCCAGTTACGTCGCCTTCGGCCGATTCTTCAATTCCAACACCAAGCCTGGCGCCCCGACATGCAGCCTCGACTTGCTTGATCAGGCCCGCAGCAAACTGCACCTGCCGATCTGTGCGATCGGCGGCATCACCCTGGACAACGCTGCCCCGCTGGTGGCCCACGGCGTCGATCTGCTGGCGGTGGTGCATGGCCTGTTCGGCGCCGAGAGCACGGCTGAAGTGACGCGTCGCGCCCGCGCCTTTAACGAATTGTTCAAATCCTGATTTTGAGAGCCAAATAATGTCTCGTTCCGAAACCCTGTTTGCCAATGCCCAGAAACACATCCCCGGAGGCGTGAACTCGCCTGTTCGTGCGTTCAAGAGCGTTGGCGGCACGCCGTTGTTCTTCAAACACGCCGAAGGCGCCTACGTCACCGACGAAGACGACAAGCGCTATGTGGATTACGTCGGTTCCTGGGGCCCGATGATTCTCGGCCATAGCCACCCGGACGTGCTGGACGCGGTGCGCAAACAGCTTGAGCACGGACTGTCCTACGGCGCCCCGACCGCGATGGAAACCGAGATGGCCGATCTGGTCTGCTCGATCGTGCCATCGATGGAAATGGTGCGCATGGTCAGCTCCGGCACCGAAGCGACCATGAGTGCGATCCGTCTGGCCCGTGGTTTCACCGGTCGCGACAGCATCATCAAATTCGAAGGCTGCTACCACGGTCACTCTGACAGCCTGCTGGTCAAGGCCGGTTCCGGCGCCCTGACCCAAGGCGTACCGAGCTCGGCCGGTGTACCGGCGGCGTTCGCCAAACACACCCTGACCCTGCCGTTCAACGACATCGACGCAGTAGAAGCCATGCTCGCCGAAGTCGGCCAGGACGTGGCGTGCATCATCGTCGAACCGGTGGCCGGCAACATGAACTGCGTACCGCCGGCACCGGGTTTCCTCGAAGGCCTGCGGACCCTGTGCGACAAGCACGGCGTGGTGCTGATTTTCGACGAAGTGATGACCGGTTTCCGTGTCGCCCTCGGCGGTGCCCAAGCCTATTACGGCGTAACACCGGACCTGAGCACCTTCGGCAAGATCATCGGTGGCGGCATGCCCGTGGGCTGCTTCGGCGGCAAACGCAAAATCATGGAACACATCGCGCCACTGGGCCCGGTCTACCAGGCCGGTACGTTATCGGGTAACCCGCTGGCGATGGCGGCTGGCCTGACCACGCTGCGTCTGATCAGTCGTCCGGGCTTCCACGCCGAGCTGAGCGACTACACCAGCCGCCTGCTCGATGGCCTGCAACAGCGCGCCGATGCCGCTGGCATTCCGTTCGTGACCACTCAGGCCGGCGGCATGTTCGGTCTGTACTTCAGCGGCGCCGACGACATCGTCACCTTCGATGACGTGATGGCCAGCGATGCGAACCTGTTCGGGCGCTTCTTCCACCTGATGCTCGAAGGCGGCGTGTACCTGGCGCCGAGCGCCTTCGAAGCCGGCTTCACCTCGATCGCCCACGGCGAAACCGAGTTGAAACTGACGCTGGACGCCGCCGAACGTGCCTTCACCGCACTGAAGTAAATCTGCGACGCTGACGTTGGCGATTGCCAGCGTCAGCTTTCACCTACATCCGCCCCCTTTTTCCTGCTCAGCTGCCAATAATCCCCCGCAAAGTGGGTGATATAGTCCCCGCGCAGCAGAAAAACGAGTAAAGACTTTGTAAGGTTGGCCCTGCTTATTTCATAATGCGCGCTTATTGGATCCCTCGACGGGTCCGCGCGCCCCTCAGAGGTAAGTCGATTCCCATGAACCGCACCGGCCGCACCCTTGCATTGGGCTGCCTGTTGCTCCTTCAGCCCCTGCTCGCGCTCGCACAAGCAGGCGGCAACTCGTTGTTGATCCCGGCGATGGGTCGCTGCACCCTCAATACTCAGCCGCAAGACCTGACGCAAGCGCTCGCCGCCTGCCAGAAAGCGTCGGATGAAGGGGATGCGCAAGCGCAATACGAGTTGGGTGAGTTCTACTACGAAGGCAAGAACGTGCCGCGCGACCTCAATAAAGCCCTGAGCTACTTCGAAAAGGCCTCGCTGCAAGGTCATGCCCAGGCGCAATTCAAACTCGGCACCATGTTCTTCCATGGCGAAGGTGTACCGGCCAATAACATACAGGCGTATATCGTGCTGAAAATGGCTGCGGTCAACGGCGCCGAAGACGCGCTGGACACCGCCGACGAAGTCGCCGAAAAAATGCCCCGCGAAGACCTGGAAGTTGCTACCCAGGTGCTGGGGCAAATTTTCCGTAAATACCTGATGGAATTGCAGAGCGCCGACGGGCGTACGCCGTTTTCGCCACTTCCCTGAATTGAACACGCCCCCCTGTGGCGAGGGAGCTTGCTCCCCGCTCGGCTGCGCAGCAGTCGTAAAACCCAAGAACGCGGTGTGCCAGACTTATCGTGATTGCAGATCTCGGGGCCGCTTCGCGCCCTGGCGGGAGCAAGCTCCCTCGCCACAAAAAGCCATTCTCACCTTAGAAAAACCTGCTGCTTACTTCTCAGGCATCGGCATCGGAAACGGCATGACATTACCGACCGCGCCGCGGGCTTCGCTGATTTTCGGCGTGCCAAGGCGTTCGACCTCGTCGATGCGCACGATCGAATGCATCGGCACAAAACTGCGCACAACGCCTTCGAACTGAGCCTTGAGCTTTTCTTCGCTCGGATCGACGACCACTTGCGTGCGCTCGCCAAAGACGAACTCTTCCACTTCCAGGAAGCCCCACAGATCACTTTGATAGATCTGCTTGGCGTACATTTCGAACACCTGGCCCTGATTGAGGAAAATCACCTTGTAGATTGGAGCTTCACGTTTGGTCATGGTGGGCGGGTAACACATCGGGGATAAAAATGAGGGCGCGAACTATAGCATAGCCACCGGACGCGCAGCGGTAGGAACCTTGGGACATGTTCCCTATAATGCGCGGTTCTTTGAATCACGTGATGAATCTTTCCATGGCCAAGAAGCTTTACATCGAAACCCACGGTTGCCAGATGAACGAGTACGACAGCTCGCGCATGGTCGATCTGTTGGGTGAACATCAGGCCCTGGAAGTCACCGCCCGCGCTGAAGACGCCGACGTGATCCTGCTCAATACCTGCTCGATCCGTGAACGCGCCCAGGACCGGGTATATTCCCAGCTCGGCCGCTGGCGCGAACTGAAACTGGCCAATCCGGAAATGGTCATCGCCGTCGGCGGTTGCGTGGCCAGCCAGGAAGGCGCGGCCATCCGTGATCGCGCTCCGTATGTCGACGTGGTGTTCGGCCCGCAGACCCTGCACCGCCTGCCGGAAATGATCGACGCCGCGCGCGCTACCAAACTGCCGCAAGTCGACGTCTCGTTCCCGGAAATCGAAAAATTCGACCACTTGCCCGAACCGCGCATCGATGGGCCGAGCGCTTACGTGTCGGTCATGGAAGGCTGCAGCAAGTACTGCACCTTCTGCGTGGTGCCTTATACCCGCGGTGAAGAAGTCAGCCGGCCGTTCGACGATGTGATTGCCGAGATCATCCACCTGGCCGAAAACGGCGTGCGCGAAGTGACTCTGTTGGGGCAAAACGTCAACGGCTATCGCGGGACCACTCACGACGGTCGCCTGGCCGACCTGGCGGAATTGATCCGGGTGGTCGCCGCCGTCGATGGCATCGACCGGATTCGCTACACCACTTCGCACCCGCTGGAGTTCTCCGACAGCCTGATCCAGGCCCACGCCGACGTGCCGGAACTGGTGAAACACCTGCACTTGCCGGTGCAATCGGGCTCCGACCGAATCCTCGCGGCGATGAAGCGCAACCACACCGCGCTGGAGTACAAGTCCAAACTGCGCAAACTGCGGGCCGCCGTGCCAGGGATCTGCATCAGTTCGGACTTTATCGTCGGCTTCCCGGGCGAGACCGAAAAAGACTTCGAACAGACCATGAAGCTGATCGAAGACGTCGGTTTCGACTTCTCCTACTCGTTCGTCTACAGCCAACGCCCGGGCACCCCGGCCGCCGACCTGGCCGACGAAACGCCGGAAGAACTGAAAAAAGAACGCCTGAATGCCCTGCAACATCGCCTGAACCAGCAAGGGTTTGAGATCAGCCGACAAATGGTGGGCTCCATTCAGCGGATTCTGGTTACCGATTATTCGAAAAAAGACCCTGGCGAACTGCAGGGGCGCACCGAGAATAACCGTATCGTCAACTTCCGCTGCGACAATCCGACCCTGATCGGCCAGTTCGCCGACGTGCACATCGACGCCGCGCAACCACACTCGCTGCGGGGTTCGCTGATCCAATAACAGCAGGCCATAGAGCCTTTGTGGCGAGGGAGCTTGCTCCCGCTCGGTTGCGAAGCAGCCGCAAACCAGACACCTCGATCCTGAAAGATTGAGGCTGGATGATTTGGGAGCGCTTCGCACTCCAGCGGGAGCAAGCTCCCTCGCCACAGTTATCCAGTGAGACTGCTTTAAGAGCTTTCGCACCCAGGCGACTGGCGTTATCCTTTATTTCATCAATATTGCCCCAGGGCGGCTAAATACGACCTTGAACGCACCCATAGAACCACATCGTTTCATCCTCGAGCCTTTTGAAGCTCGCCGCTTCGCCAATTTGTGCGGGCAATTCGATGAGCATCTGCGCTTGATCGAACAGCGCCTGACCATCGAGATCCGCAACCGCGGAAACCAGTTCGAACTGATCGGCGAGCCCAAACACACCACCTCCGCGGAAAACCTCCTGCGTCGCTTGTACCGGGAAACAAAGGGTACCGAGCTGTCGCCGGACATGGTTCACCTGTTCCTGCAGGAATCGGCCGTCGAGGAACTGGACAACCACTCCCCCGCCGAACCGTCCGTCGCCTTGCGCACCAAAAAAGGCATGATTCGCCCTCGCGGCTTGAATCAACTGCGCTACGTGAAGGAAATCCTCGGTAACGACATCAACTTCGGCATCGGCCCGGCCGGTACCGGCAAGACCTATCTGGCTGTTGCCTGCGCGGTAGACGCACTGGAACGCGAGCAGATTCGTCGCATCCTGTTGGTGCGTCCGGCGGTTGAAGCGGGTGAAAAACTCGGCTTCCTGCCCGGCGACCTGTCGCAAAAAATCGACCCGTACCTGCGCCCGCTCTACGACGCGCTCTACGAAATGCTCGGCTTCGAATATGTCGCCAAGCTAATCGAGCGTCAGGTGATTGAAGTCGCGCCACTGGCCTACATGCGCGGCCGCACGCTGAACAACAGCTTCATCATCCTCGACGAAAGCCAGAACACCACCGTCGAACAGATGAAGATGTTCCTGACCCGGATCGGCTTTGGCTCCACAGCGGTCATCACCGGTGACATCACCCAGGTCGACCTGCCACGCGGCACCAAGTCCGGGCTGCATCATGTGATCGAAGTGCTCAAGGACGTTCCGGGCATCAGCTTCACCCACTTCCAGCCCAAGGACGTGGTGCGCCATCCGCTGGTGCAACGCATCGTCGAGGCGTACGAGCGCTTCGAAAATCGCGCTGCCGATGCCGCGCCAAAGGACACCCCGCACGATGCTTGAGCTTGATCTGCAACTGGCCAGCGACGCACCTGCCCCGAGTGAAGCCGAGTTCCGGAAATGGTGCGAACTGGCCTTGCGCCAGCGCACCGCCGACTCCGAGCTGACCATTCGTCTGGTCGACGAAGAAGAAGGCCGCGAACTGAATCACACCTGGCGGCAGAAGGATTACGCCACCAACGTGCTGTCATTTCCTGCCGATGTGCCGGACGAGTTGCTGGATATCCCGTTACTGGGCGATCTGGTGATTTGCGTGGCCGTGGTCGAGCGCGAAGCCGCCGAACAAGGCAAGGCACTCAACGCCCATTGGGCGCATCTGGTCATTCACGGCTGCTTGCATCTGCTTGGTTACGACCATATAGATGACGACGAAGCCGAAGAAATGGAAGCACTGGAACGAACGTTGCTTGCAGAACTGGGTCATCCGGACCCTTATGCGGACGACGAAACAGACACATCCCCTATCGTTACAACAAAGGATTCAGAGTAATCGCTATGAGCGAAGATCGATCGAGCAACGGGCAGAAGTCTTGGCTGGGTAAGCTCACCCAGGCTTTTGCCCACGAGCCGAAAAACCGCCAGGAGCTGCTGGAGCTGCTGCGCGATGCACACCAAAACAAGTTGCTGGACAGCGAAGCGCTGGCCATCGTCGAAGGCGCCATCCAGGTTGCAGACCTGCAAGTACGGGACATCATGGTCCCGCGCTCGCAGATGATCAGCATCAAGGCGACCCAGACACCTCGCGAGTTCCTGCCCGCCGTGGTCGACTCGGCCCACTCCCGCTACCCGGTGATCGGCGAAAGCCATGATGACGTGATGGGCGTGTTGCTGGCCAAGGACTTGCTGCCGTTGATCCTCAAGGAGAACGGTGACAGCTTCAACATCAAGGACCTGCTACGCCCGGCCACCTTCGTGCCCGAGTCCAAGCGCCTGAATGTGCTGCTGCGCGAATTCCGCGCCAACCATAACCACATGGCCATCGTCATTGACGAATACGGCGGCGTGGCCGGTCTGGTGACCATCGAAGACGTGCTCGAACAGATCGTCGGCGACATCGAAGACGAGCATGACGTCGAAGAAGACAGCTACATCAAGCCGCTGCCCAGCGGTGACTTCCTGATCAAGGCCCTGACGCCGATCGAGAACTTCAATGAGTTCTTTGACAGCGAATTCTCCGACGACGAATTCGACACCGTCGGCGGACTGGTGATGAGCGCGTTCGGGCACTTGCCAAAACGCAACGAAATCACCGAAATCGGCGCCTATCGCTTCCGCATCCTGAACGCCGACAGCCGTCGGATTCATTTGCTGCGTCTGACACCTATAGCTCGGTAACTCTAAGGATTGAAATGCGCTGGATGACCCGCCCCGGCTGGCCCGGTAACCTGCTGGCCGTGGCGGCCGGTGCACTCACCACCCTGGCCTTGGCGCCATTCGATATCTGGCCGCTGGCATTGCTGGCGGTCGGTTTCTTTTACGCCGGCTTGCGCGAGCTGAGCCCCCGTCAGGCCCTGGGCCGTGGCTGGTGTTTCGGTTTCGGCCTGTTTGCCGGCGGAACCAGCTGGATCTACTACAGCATTCACAACTTCGGCGGCGCATCTGTACTGCTGGCCGGGTTCTTGATGCTGCTCTTCACCGCAGCGATTGCCTGGTTCTTCGCCTTGCCCGCCTGGATTTGGGCGCGCTGGCTGCGCCGTAACGAAGCGCCGCTGGCCGATGCCCTGGCGTTTGCGGCGCTGTGGGTGGGTCAGGAAGCCTTTCGCGGCTGGTTCCTCACCGGTTTCCCATGGCTCTATTCCGGTTACAGCCAGCTCGACGGCCCATTGGCCGGTCTCGCACCGGTCGGCGGAATGTGGCTGATTTCATTCGCGCTGGCCCTGACCGCCGCGCTGATCTACAACGCACCGCGCCTGATTCGCACCGCTCGCAAGGGCTTTATTGCCGCTGGCGTGTTGCTGCTGGCCGGCCCGTGGGTGATCGGCCTGGCGCTCAAGGAACACGCCTGGACCAGCCCTTCGGGTGCGCCGTTGAGCGTCGCGGCGATTCAGGGCAACATCGAACAAAGCATGAAATGGGACCCGTCGCAGATCAACGCGCAGCTGGCGCTGTACCGCGACATGAGTTTCAGCTCCAAACCCGTCGACTTGCTGATCTGGCCGGAAACGGCGGTCCCGGTGCTCAAGGAATCCGCCGAGGGCTATCTGGACATGATGGGCAGCTTCGCTGCAGAGCGTAAATCTGCGCTGATTACCGGCGTGCCGATTCGCCAGGAAGTCCATCACGAGAAGCGCTACTTCAACGGCATCACCGTTGTCGGTGAAGGTGATGGCACTTACCTGAAGCAGAAACTGGTGCCATTCGGTGAATACGTTCCGTTGCAGGAAGTCTTGCGCGGCCTGATCGCGTTCTTCGACCTGCCGATGTCCGACTTTGCCCGTGGACCGGCCGATCAACCGCTGCTACAGGCCAAGGGCTATCAGATTGCGCCGTACATCTGCTACGAAGTGGTCTACCCGGAATTCGCCGCAGGCCTCGCCGCCCGCAGCGATTTGCTGCTGACCATCAGCAACGACACCTGGTTCGGCACCTCGATCGGCCCATTGCAACACTTGCAGATGGCGCAGATGCGCGCCCTTGAGGCCGGCCGCTGGATGATCCGCGCCACCAACAACGGCGTGACCGGCCTGATCAACCCGTTTGGTCAGATCACTGCCCGGATCCCGCAGTTCGAACGCGGTATTCTGTACGGCGAAGTAGTGCCAATGCATAACCTGACGCCGTATCTGCAATGGCGCTCGTGGCCGTTGATCATCATTTGCTTGCTGTTGTTTGGCTGGGCGTTGATGGCCAACCGGATGGCGAAGACCGTTTAACCCGGCAGGATCATTCCCATGCACAGGCGTGGGAATGATCACTCCTCAACAGGCTCGCCTCGATAGAACATCCAATACCCGACCTGCCCCACGAGCTCATTCATCAACTGCCCCGATTGCCAGATCGATTTGAATTCCGGCATCCAGCCACCCAGTGGCCGCGCATTGTCCACGCCTAAAAACCCCACCGGCGCCGGCACCACCTCAAATCCGGCCTGCTCAAAGCTCCACACCGCCCGCGGCATATGCCACGCCTGAGTCACGACCACCACCCGTTTGATCCCCTGCGGCAACAATACCTGGGCGCTGAACTGCGCGTTTTCCCAGGTTGTGCGGCTGCGCCCTTCCTGCCAGCGTACCGTCACGCCAAAATCATCGAGCAACGAATCTGCCATCAGCTGCGCTTCAGTCGGCGGTGTCCCGTAATGCAGGCCGCCGCTGGCCAGAATCGGCAAGCCGGAAGCCTTGGCCAGACGCGCGGCATAGCGCTCGCGCCCAAGACCTACGCCGGTGGGCTGGTCGACGCCCCAGGCCAGGTCGCCACGCTCACGCCCGGAACCCAGCACCACGATCGCGTCGGCGCGCTGGCCCAGGGTGGCCCATTCCTCGCGCACGAGCGGCGGCTCGCGCTCCAGAGCCTTGGCAGTCCACTCCACCATGACTGGCAGGCTCATCAACCAGAAGCCGCCCACCCCCATAACGAAGCACGCTCCCGCCAGCCTCGGCCTTGAGCGGCGCCACCACCAGGCGAGTACCAGTAACAGCAAAAGAACGCCGGGCGGCAATAGAAGTTGTTTAATGAAATAACGAAAAGGCATCGGGCATCTCCATAGATGCCCGAAGCCTAAGTGGGTTAACGCAATGCGACAACAAATGCGGAAGGACTTTATTTCAAAAAACCATATGCGATGGTTTCAAGTGTCCTTACTTGAACTGCAGAGACCGGACCTTTACCGCGCCTCCGCCGGGTGTCTTATCCTTGAGCCAGAGGATCTTGGCCGTACGTGGTGCCTCGAGTTGCTTCATTGCTGCTGACAAGCATCCGTGCGTTTCACGTTCACTGCGGTCCAGATAGGCCTTGACCAGTTCAAACTCTGCGGGGGTCAAACCACGCAGTTCCAGCTCCAGGGGACGCTCGTCGCGAAGCCGTCCAGCGGTTTTGGCCGCGTCCAGGGCCATTGCGAGACGGTCGATCAGTCTTTCGTACAACTCCGGTTTTGTAGCTTTTTGCTGTGAATCAACCATCCATCACCTCATTGAAGATAAGACTCACTCCCCTTTTAGAGCTTAGCTTCGCTGAAAAAACCGGCTGAGCGCCGCGACCAACGGCCCTTGGGGCGGGAATTGGCCGCGCCCTTGCGTGTAATCAGGGTTTCCCTCGGTAGAGTGCCGTCATGTATGCTACGGCGCTTCCTGTAACTCCACTTCCAGCTCGGCTGGGCAGCGAAACGCCGATTCGGCGTCATCACCGTCCAGCGTTGCATTGAAGAGGATTAGGCCACCCCTATTCAGTTCAAAAGTAGCCATGCACGAACAATATCAGCCCCGTGAAATCGAAGCCGCCGCCCAGTCGTTCTGGGACGAGCAAAAGTCCTTTGAAGTCAGTGAACAGCCAGGCAAGGAGACTTTCTACTGCCTGTCGATGTTCCCTTACCCCAGCGGCAAGCTACACATGGGGCACGTGCGCAACTACACCATCGGCGACGTGATCTCCCGCTACCAGCGCATGCAAGGCAAGAACGTCCTGCAACCCATGGGTTGGGACGCGTTCGGCATGCCGGCGGAAAACGCCGCGATGAAGAACAACGTAGCGCCCGCCAAGTGGACCTACGAAAACATCGCCTACATGAAAAGCCAGCTGCGTAGCCTGGGCCTGGCGGTGGACTGGTCGCGCGAAGTGACCACCTGCAAGCCCGATTACTACCGCTGGGAACAATGGCTGTTCACTCGCCTGTTCGAAAAAGGCGTGATTTACAAAAAAAGCGGCACCGTGAACTGGGACCCGGTCGACCAGACCGTTCTGGCCAACGAGCAAGTGATCGACGGTCGCGGCTGGCGTTCCGGCGCGCTGATTGAAAAGCGCGAAATCCCGATGTACTACTTCAAGATCACCGCTTACGCGGATGAGCTGCTGGAGAGCCTCGACGAATTGACTGGCTGGCCTGAACAGGTCAAGACCATGCAGCGCAACTGGATCGGCAAATCCCGCGGCATGGAAGTGCAGTTCCCGTACGACGTCGCTTCCATCGGTGAAGCCGGCGCGTTGAAAGTCTTCACCACCCGTCCGGACACCCTGATAGGCGCAACCTACGTTGCCGTGGCCGCCGAACACCCCCTGGCTGCCCTGGCGGCGCAGAACAACCCTGAGCTGCAAGCGTTCATCGCTGAATGCAAGGGCGGCAGCGTTGCTGAAGCCGACGTCGCCACTCAAGAGAAAAAAGGCCTGCCGACCTCGCTGTTCGTCGAGCACCCGCTGACCGGTGAGAAACTCCCGGTATGGGTCGCCAACTACGTGCTGATGCACTACGGCGATGGCGCGGTCATGGCAGTTCCGGCGCACGACGAGCGTGATTTCGAGTTCGCCCACAAGTACAACCTGCCGATCAAATCGGTGGTGCGCACAAGTGCCGGTGACACCAATCCTGCCCCGTGGCAGGACGCTTACGGCGAGTACGGCACGCTGATCAACTCCGGCGAGTTCGACGGCCTCGACTTCGCAGGCGCTTTCGACGCTATCGAAGTCGCACTGATCAAGAAAAACCTCGGCGCCTCGCGCACCCAGTTCCGCCTGCGCGACTGGGGCATCAGCCGTCAACGCTACTGGGGCTGCCCGATCCCGATCATCCACTGCGGTACTTGCGGTGATGTACCGGTCCCGGAAGATCAACTGCCCGTGGTGCTGCCCGAAGACGTGGTACCGGACGGCGCTGGTTCGCCGCTGGCACGCATGCCCGAGTTCTACGAATGCGCTTGCCCGAAATGCGGTGCACCGGCCAAGCGTGAAACCGACACCATGGACACCTTCGTCGAGTCCTCGTGGTACTACGCCCGTTACGCCTCGCCGCACTTTGAAGGTGGCCTGGTAGAAAAATCGGCGGCCGACCACTGGTTGCCGGTGGATCAGTACATCGGCGGTATCGAACACGCGATTCTTCACCTGCTCTACGCGCGCTTCTTCCACAAGCTGATGCGCGATGAAGGCCTGGTGAGCTCCAACGAGCCGTTCAAGAACCTGCTGACCCAGGGCATGGTGATCGCCGAGACTTACTACCGTCGCGAAGCCAACGGTGCCTACACCTGGTTCAACCCGGCGGACGTCGAACTCGAACGCGACAGCAAGGCCAAGGTTATTAGCGCCAAGCTGATCGCAGATGGCCTGCCGGTGGAAATCGGCGGCACCGAGAAGATGGCCAAGTCGAAGAACAACGGCGTCGACCCACAGTCGATGATTGACCAGTTCGGCGCAGACACCTGCCGCCTGTTCATGATGTTCGCCTCGCCACCTGACATGAGCGCGGAATGGTCCGACTCCGGAGTAGAAGGTTCGCACCGCTTCCTCAAGCGCGTCTGGCGCCTGGCTCAAGCGCACGTCACTCAGGGCCTGCCGGGCAAACTGGACGTCGCCAGCCTGAATGACGAGCAGAAAGCCATTCGCCGTTCGATCCACCAGGCCATCAAGCAGGCCAGCCACGACGTCGGCCAGAATCACAAATTCAACACCGCCATCGCCCAGGTGATGACGCTGATGAACGTGCTGGAAAAAGCCCTGCAAGGCACCGAACAGGATCGCGCGCTGATTCACGAAGGCCTGGAAACCGTGACTCTGCTGCTGGCCCCGATCACCCCGCACATCAGCCACGAGCTGTGGCATCGCCTGGGCCACGCCGACCCGGTGATCGACGCCGGTTGGCCGGTGCTGGACGAAAGCGCGCTGGTACAGGACAGCCTGCAACTGGTCATTCAAGTGAATGGCAAGCTGCGCGGCCACATCGAAATGCCAGCCAGCGCCAGCCGCGAAGAAGTCGAAGCCGCCGCACGGGCCAACGAAAACGTCCTGCGCTTCGTCGATGGCCTGACTATTCGCAAAGTGATCGTAGTGCCCGGGAAACTGGTCAATATCGTCGCCAGCTAAAAATTGGATCGGGCGCCAGGTGAGCCTGGCGCCGAGTAAAACCTTTCGGGCCGCTTGACCGGCCCACATGGTTTCAAGGGGAGCAACAAGATGATCAAACGCAATTTGCTGGTGATGGGCCTTGCAGTCCTGCTGAGCGCCTGCGGTTTCCACCTGCGTGGCACCGGCACCACCGAACTGGCGATCAAGGAACTCGACCTGAGCGCCCGCAATGCCTACGGCGAAACCGTGACACAATTGCGCCAGGTACTGGAAAGCAGCGGCGTCCGGGTCTACACCGGCGCACCTTACAAACTGGTGCTGACCGATGAGCAGGAAAGCCAGCGCATCCTCAGCTATGCCGGTGCCGGCCGTACTGGCGAGTACCAGGTGAACACCGTGCTCAATTACGACATCCGTGGTCAGGGTGACCTGCCACTGCTGAGCGACAAGCTTGAAGTGCAGAAGGTGTTCATCCACGACGGCAACAACCTGGTGGGCTCCGACCAGGAAGCCAACGATGCCCGCAAGGACATTCGTCGTGAACTGGTTCAACGCATGATGCTGCGTCTGCAACAGCTCACTCCGACTCAGTTGGAGCAGCTGCAACAGACCGCCGACGCCCGGGCCAAGGCTGAAGCCGCCGCGCTGGAAGCAGCGCAGAAGGCTGAAGCGGAGACTCCGCGTCAGTCGCCTGTCGAACTGCCGCAGCAATAAGACTTACGGGGCGCTCAGGCGCCCCGTTCGCCTCCTCTTATGAAACTCGCCCCCGCCCAACTCGGTAAACACCTGCAAGGCGCTCTTGCACCGGTCTACATCATCAGTGGCGATGACCCACTGCTGTGCCAGGAAGCCGCCGACGCCATTCGCGCCGCTGCTCGCCAACAAGGTTTCGATGAACGCCAGGTCTTCGCCGCCGACGCCAGTTTCGACTGGGGTACGCTGCTGCAGGCTGGTGCAAGCATGTCGCTGTTCGCCGAAAAACGTCTTCTGGAACTGCGTCTGCCCTCCGGCAAACCTGGTGACAAAGGCGCCGCCGCGCTCATCGAGTACTGCTCGCGCCCGGCAGAAGACACGCTACTGCTGATCAGCCTGCCCAAGCTTGATGGCAGTGCGCAGAAAACCAAGTGGGGCAAGGCGCTGGTCGAAGGTCCGCAGACCCAGTTCGTGCAAATCTGGCCCGTGGACACCAACCAGTTGCCGAGCTGGATTCGTCAACGACTGTCCCAGGCCGGGCTTTCCGCCAGCCAGGACGCCGTCGAACTGATCGCCGCTCGGGTCGAAGGCAACTTGCTGGCTGCCGCCCAGGAAATCGAAAAGCTCAAGCTGATGGCCGAAGGTGGTCAGATCACCGTCGAAACCGTGCAAGCGGCGGTGGCCGACAGCGCGCGCTTCGACGTCTTCGGCTTGACCGACGCGATCCTCAACGGCGAAGCCGCTCATGCCCTGCGCATGCTCGAAGGGCTGCGCGGCGAAGGCGTCGAACCGCCGGTGATTCTCTGGGCGCTGGCCCGTGAACTGCGCCTGCTGGCCAACCTGTCGCTGCAATACAGCCAGGGCGTGCCGCTGGACAAAGCCTTCAGCCAGGCCCGACCGCCGGTCTGGGACAAGCGCAAACCACTGATGAGCAAGGCACTGCAACGCTACTCGGCACAACGCTGGGCGCAATTGCTGCTTGAAGCACAGCGCATCGACGCGCAGATCAAAGGCCAGGCGGCGGGTTCACCCTGGATGAGTTTGAGCCGGTTGACGTTGTTGATGGCTGGGCAGAGATTGTCGTTGCCTGCCGAATAACCTGTTTTTCAGCCTGTACCAACCGCTGTGGCGAGGGAGCTTGCTCCCGCTGGGTTGCGAAGCGACCCCAAAACCAGACACCGCGACGCTTCAGGTAATCCAAGTTCACCGGGTTTACGACTGCTCCGCAGCCGAACGGGAGCAAGCTCCCTCGCCACAGGTCATCATTTCCTACACATCCTGGGGACTAGACAGAACCCCAACTTCGGCCGATGATTTGTCCCGCAAAATCCACTCACTTGCGAGAAATCATCATGAGTAAAAAGCCATCCAAGCATGGCCCCAACAAGGCCAAATCCATCATCGCCCAGCCACTGTTCCGCAGCCGTCAGGAACGAGCCGGCAAGGGCAAAGGCAGCTACCGCCGCGAAGCCTTCCAGTCTAATAGCTGGGAGGCTTCTTACTTTCTGGCAGCCTGAAAGGCAAGCCATCGCTCAACATGTTAAGGTCTGCACCTGATTCGTATCCTCTGGACCTGTGCATGCCCCTTTGTCTTTCCCGTCGTTGGCACCTTCGCCAATTGATAGCTGCCTCCAGCCTCGTTCTGCTTGTCGCCTGCGCGGAAAAACCCACCGCCGCCGACGCCCAGCCGCTTCAAACCCAAGCCTTTGCCACGGCCCCTGCGGTCGTTCCGCCGGTGGTTCCGACCGGTGAGGATCTCGACATCCAGCCCACCCAGACCTTTGCCGAATGGCAGTCGGGTTTTCGCAAAGACGCCCTCGCCGCCGGCATTCGCGCCGACCTGTTCGACCGTGCCTTTGCCAATGTCAGCTTGGACGCCAGCGTGATCCGTGCCGACCGCAGCCAGCCGGAATTTACTCGTCCGGTGTGGGAATACCTCGATGGCGCGCTGTCGCCGCTGCGGGTACGCAAAGGTCAGGCACTGGTCAGCCAGTACGCCGATATCCTGCAAAGCATCGAGCAGCGCTATGGCGTCGACCGTCAGGCACTGGTCGCGGTGTGGGGCATGGAGAGTAACTTCGGTCAGTTCCAGGGTAACAAGTCTGTGATCAACTCCCTGGCAACCCTGGCCTATGAAGGTCGACGCCCAGGCTTTGCTCATGCGCAGCTGATCGCTGCCCTGCAAATCCTGCAACAGGGTGATATTGAACCCGAGAAAATGCTCGGCTCCTGGGCGGGTGCCATGGGCCAGACCCAGTTCATCCCGACCACCTACAACACCCACGCCGTAGACTTCGACGGCGATGGCCGCCGTGACATCTGGAACAGCGCCGCTGATGCACTGGCCTCGACCGCGCACTACCTGCAAAGCTCCGGCTGGCAGAAAGGCCAGCCGTGGGGCTTCGAAGTCCAACTGCCGAGCAGCTTCAATTACGTCCTGGCCGATGGCGCGATTCGCAAAAGCGTCGCCGAGTGGCAGCAACTGGGGGTCACCCTGCCCAATGGTGCCCAGGTTCCGGCCGGTTCCGAACACCTGTCGGCCGCCCTGCTCCTGCCGGCAGGCTATCGCGGCCCGGCATTCCTGATCTTCGATAACTTCCGAGCAATCCTCAAGTACAACAACTCTTCGTCCTACGCCTTGGGCGTGAGCTTGTTGTCTGAGCGTTTCAATGGCGGTGGCCTGATCAACGGTCTATGGCCAAAAGATGACTTGCCGCTGAGCCGTACCGAGCGAATCGAGCTGCAAACCCTGCTGAGCGCCCGGAACTATGACGCCGGCACCCCCGACGGCATCATCGGCGCCAATACCCGTAAAGCAATCCGCAGCGCGCAGCAGTCGTTTGGCTGGCCGGCGGATGGGTACCCTACGCACAAGTTGCTCGAAGGTTTGCGTAACCGCTAAAAGCAAAAGATCGCAGCCTTCGACAGCGCCTACAGGGTTTTGTGTACACCTGCAGGAACTGCCGAAGGCTGCGATCTTTTTTGCGATGTGTTGTTACTTGATCACCACATCCTGCTCCAACACCAACGTCTTGCTCCCCGCATCCAGCCTGACCAGTGCCCCCATCGGCAACGTCAGGTTCGGATCGCAATGCCCGCTGCGCCACCCCGCCAGCACGGGTATGCGCAACGACGCGAAGGTCTGCTTGAGCAAGCCCTCCAGCGCGATTGTGTCCACGCCCGCCACATCCCCCACCAGAACCCCGCGCAACTTGTGCAGCGTGCCGGCCAAACGCAAGTGGGTCAGCAGCCGATCAATGCGATAAAGCGGCTCGTTGATGTCTTCGATGAACAGGATGGCGCCCTCGGCGTCGATCTCGTAAGGCGTGCCCATGGTCGCGGCGATCATCGACAGATTGCCCCCCAGCAAACGCCCGTGAGCAATGCCTGGCGAGACGGTCGTCAACGGGTAGGCCACCGGGTGCGCCAGCACGCTGTCCGCCGTCACTTGCCCGCGCAACATGTTGAAAAACGAGGACTCGGTGGGTTTCTGCTTGTCACCCAGCAGGTCAGCATTGAGCATCGGGCCGTGAAACGTCACGAACCCCGCATAACGGCTGATTGCCAGATGCAGTGCAGTGATATCGCTATAGCCGATGAACGGTTTGGCATTGTTGCGCAGTAACTCGAAATCGATCCGATCGAGCAAACGCGGCGTACCGTAACCGCCACGCAAACAGATGATGGCGTCGACCTCGCTGTCGGTAAATGCCGCGTGCAAGTCATTGAGTCGCACATCGTCGCTGCCGGCCAGGTAGCCGTCTTTCTCGTAAACGCCGGGGAACACTCGCAGCGAATAGCCGCGAGCGCGCATCCAGGCAATCGCTTTATCGGTGTCCAGGGCAGCGGGGCCGGCAGGCGCAATGACGCCGATCAGCCCTGCAGGCGGCAAGGCCGGAACAGGGACGTGAGGACAAAGGGTGTGGGTCGGTCGAGCAGTCATCCATGATTCTCCCTGTGTGAATGCTTCAGCACACAGTAGTCAGGAACGGGAATAAACAAAAGAGGGTCAGTCGCACCACGGCTTGCAGGAAAAGCCTGCAGAGGATGTGGGCACCGCCAATGAAAACGCCCGCAAGGACTAACCTTGCGGGCGTGCTCTTTTCTCAGCGCGGAATCAGGACGACATCAATTCGGCCTTGACCAGCTTCGCCTGCTCGTCGGCGTGGTACGAGGAGCGTACCAGCGGGCCGGAAGCGACGTTCTTGAAGCCCATCTTGTAACCTTCCTCGGCAAACCAGGCGAAGGTGTCCGGGTGCACGAAGCGCTGGACCGGCAAGTGGCTGCGGGACGGTTGCAGGTACTGGCCCAGGGTCAGCATGTCGATGTCGTGTTCGCGCATGCGTTTCATGACTTCGATGACTTCTTCGTCGGTTTCGCCCAGACCCAGCATCAGGCCGGACTTGGTCGGAATGTGCGGCATCATCTGCTTGAAGCGTTGCAGCAGGGTCAGCGACCACTGGTAATCCGACCCCGGACGCGCAGCCTTGTACAGGCGCGGCACGGTTTCCAGGTTGTGGTTGAACACATCTGGCGGCTCGGCGGCGGTGATTTCCAGTGCGACGTCCATGCGGCCACGGTAGTCCGGGACCAGGGTTTCGAGCTGTACGTTCGGCGACAGTTTGCGTATTTCGCGGATGCAGTCGGCAAAGTGCTGGGCACCACCGTCACGCAGGTCGTCACGGTCTACCGAGGTGATGACCACGTATTTCAGTTTCAGGTCGGCGATGGCAATGGCCAGGCTTTCCGGCTCGTTCACGTCCAGTGGCTTCGGACGACCATGGCCAACGTCGCAGAACGGGCAACGACGGGTGCAGATATCGCCCATGATCATGAAGGTCGCGGTGCCGCCGGAGAAGCACTCGCCCAGGTTCGGGCAGGATGCTTCTTCGCAAACGCTGTGCAGCTTGTGTTTGCGCAGCAAGGCCTTGATGCGGTCGACTTCCGGGGAAACCGGGATGCGCACGCGAATCCAGTCAGGTTTCTTCGGCAGTTCGGTGGTCGGGATGATCTTCACCGGGATGCGTGCAACCTTCTCGGCGCCGCGCAGCTTGACGCCGGCTTCAACCTTGGCACGCGGGGCCGGACGCTCGGTGACATCGAGCGTCGGGATCATGGTTTGCACTGCATCAGTAGTCATATCAATCGATTCCGCCCGTTAGGGTCGTCTGCTCAGCATAGTCGAGGTGTTTGACGAGCTGCGCGCGCAGCCGGGCACTTACCTCGGCAAATTCAATCGGTCCTGCGTGATCGCGCAGCTGGGTCATCGCCAGCCCGGCATAGCCGCAGGGATTAATCCGTCGAAACGGTTCCAGGTTCATATCCACGTTCAGGGCCAGGCCATGAAAGGAACAACCGTGGCGGATCCGCAGCCCCAAGGACGCGATTTTCGCGCCATCGACATAGACACCCGGTGCATCCGGCTTGGCGGATGCGGTCACGCCGTAACTGGCCAGCAACTCGATCAGGCACTGCTCCATGCGGCTGACCAGGTCACGCACGCCGAACCCCAGCTTGCGCACATCCAGCAACAGGTAGGCCACCAACTGGCCCGGACCGTGGTAGGTCACCTGCCCACCGCGGTCGACCTGCACCACCGGAATATCGCCTGGCAGCAACAGGTGTTCAGCCTTGCCGGCCTGGCCCTGGGTGAACACCGGCGGGTGCTCAACCAGCCAGATCTCGTCGGCGGCATCGCTGCCGCGTTCGTTGGTGAAGCGTTGCATGGCATGCCAGACCGGCTCGTAAGCCATCTGGCCAAGTTCGCGAAAGCCCAGCGTGCCAGGCATCACAGCACCATGTGCACGAAGCCGGTAGCCCGCAGTTCGCTGTTGATGTTGTACAGCTGGTCCTGGTCGGTGGCGACGATGTGCAACTGAATCGTGGTGTACTTGCCGTTGGTGCTTTGGCGCTCATCAACGCGGTCATGGTTGATCGTCGCGTGTTTCTTGACGATCTCGATGATCTTGTCTTTGTTGCCCACACCCGTATCGCTGATCACCTTAACCGGGTAATCAACGTTGGGGAATTCGATCTTAGGCGCCTTTACTTCGGTATCGGTCATGGCGTAACGGCCTCGTAAGCGTAAGCCGTGGCGACAGCAAGGCCCCACGCCGGATCAGCGTGGGGCCTTGCAGGTGCACACTATCAGTTGAACAAGCCGTAGAAGAATAGACGGATGCTATCCCACATGCGGCGGAAGATACCACCCTCGTCGACTGCGTCCAGAGCGATCAGATCGGCGCTGTGCACCACTTTGTCGTCCAGTTTCACTTCGACTTTACCGATCACGTCGCCCTTGGCGATGGGTGCAACCAGTTGCGGGTTCATGGTCATGCTGGCAGCAAGCTTCTTCAGCTGGCCTTTTGGCAAGGTCATGGTCAGGTCTTCAGCCAGGCCGGCCTTGACTTGATTGGTGGTGCCTTTCCAGACAGGTGCCTGAGCCAGCTCGGCGCCTTTCTGATAGAAGGTCTGGGTTTCGAAGAAGCGGAAACCGTAAGTCAGCAGCTTCTGGGTTTCGGCAGCACGAGCCACTTCGCTGTTGGTGCCGAACACCACGGCGATCAGGCGCATGCCATCACGTACGGCCGAAGACACCATGCAGTAGCCGGCTTCGTCGGTGTGACCGGTTTTCAGACCGTCGACAGTCTTGTCGCGCCACAGCAGCAGGTTGCGGTTAGGCTGCTTGATGCCGTTCCAGAAGAACTCTTTCTGCGAGTAGATCGCGTAGTGAGCCGGGTCTTCGTGGATGATCGCGCGAGCCAGTACGGCCATGTCGTGAGCCGACGAGTAGTGCTCCGGGTTCGGCAGACCGGTCGGGTTCATGAAGTGGGTATTGGTCATGCCCAGATCAGCAACGGTTTTGTTCATCAGGTCGGCGAATGCGTCTTCGCTGCCGGCGATGTGCTCGGAGAGCGCAACACTGGCATCGTTGCCCGACTGAATGATGATGCCGTGCAGCAGGTCGCTGACGGTAACTTGCGAGCCGACCTTGATGAACATCCGCGAACCACCGGTACGCCAGGCGTTCTCGCTGACGGTCACCGGATCGTTTTCGCCGATCTGGCCACGACGGATTTCCAGGGTCGCGATGTACGCGGTCATCAGCTTGGTCAGGCTGGCCGGCGGCAGACGCTGGTCACCGTTGTTCTCTACCAGCACGTTGCCGCTGCTGGCGTCCATGAGTACGTAGGCTTTGGCGGCCAATTGCGGTGGCGACGGCATCATCTCGACCGCGAAAGCCGCGGGTGAGAGAAGCAGCGGGACTAGCAGGCACAGGCGTTTGGCAAAGGTGGTGATGTTCATCCGTCTCTCGAAATCGCTAATGGAAACTGCCCTAGGGCAAAACTAATCAGACAACTTTTCAAAAAGCTGTCACGTGTTCAGTTGCTCACTCTGTAACCCTTGCCGGGCTTTTGTTCTTCAACGAGCCAACAACCCGGTTCGCCCCCCAAACCGCAAGCGAACCGTCAATCAAGTACTACGTGTTACTCGGCGCTGACCAGGCTCGGTGAACCGAGATTGGCCAGCCGCACGCTGTTCTGCACCTGCTGGATTTCACCCGCAGAGCCGATCGGCCCCATGCGCACCCGATGCAGTGTCTGCTGGTTACGCACGATCGAGCTGATGAACACCGGAGCGCTCACCATCCCGCTGAGCTTCGATCTCAGGAGCTCTGCAGCGTCCGGGTTGGCGAACGCGCCCACCTGCAGATACTGGCCAGAGGCTGGTACAGAAGCGTTTTTTTTTGCATCGATCTGCACAGGCACAACGGCTGCGGCGTGTTGCTGCGGCGGTGGCGTCCATTGCTCGACGGTGCCAGTGGAAGCAGTCACGGTCGGCGCGGCATTTTGCGCCACTTGCGGCTCGTTGAGCATCAACGGCGCCGGACGACCTTTCTGCGCCCACCATTCCTGCGGGTCGATGCCTTCGACCTTGACCCGCGCCGTGCCGATTTCAGCGTAGCCAAGCTTCTTGGCAGCCGCGTAGGACAAGTCGATGATCCGGTCCGAATAGAACGGCCCACGGTCATTGACCCGCAGAATCACCGTCTTGTTGTTGTCCAGGTTGGTCACCCGAACGTAACTTGGCAGTGGCAAGGTCTTGTGGGCGGCGCTCATGCCATACAGGTCATACACCTCGCCGTTGGCGGTGTTCTGGCCGTGGAACTTGGTGCCATACCAGGACGCCGTGCCCGACGCGACGTAGGTCTTGGATTCCTGCAGCGGGAAATAGGTCTTGCCCAGCACGGTGTACGGGTTGGCTTTATAAGGACCGCTGTGCAGGGTCGGCGTGGCATCCGGGATGCGCGATACGTCGACGTCCCACCAGGGTGCGCCATCCTTGTGCGCCCGGTTGATATCCAGGCCGGGGGCCGAACGAACGGCGGTGGAAGACTTCTGAGTCGGTGAGCGGCTGGTCGAACAACTGGCGACCAGCACCGCCAACGCGGCGAATGCCATGAGCTTCAGGGGTTTATTCATAGGCAATGCCCGCATTACTTGACGCCCCGTGCTTGGACCAGCTGTTCAGACAGTTGATGTACGGCCATGGCGTACATCACGCTGCGGTTATAACGCGTGATCGCGTAAAAATTCGTCAGGCCCATCCAGTATTCAGGGCCATTGTCACCTTCCAGGCGGAAAGCCGTGACCGGCATATCATCGCGCAGCGCATCATGACTCGACCAGCCCAGCGCCCGCAACTCCCCGACGGTTTTCGTAGGTTCGATGCCGTCGGTCAACCCGTCGTCCACCTGATCGCCGCGCACATCGGCACGGCTGACCACAGGTTCGCCGGCGACCCAGCCGTGTTGCTTGAAATAACTGGCGACGCTGCCGATGGCATCATCGGGGTTGGTCCAGATATTAATGTGGCCGTCACCGTCGAAATCCACCGCATAGGCGCGAAAACTGCTCGGCATGAATTGCGGCAAGCCCATGGCCCCGGCGTAGGAGCCTTTGAGGGTCAACGGGTCGACCTGCTCTTCACGGGCCAGCAGCAGGAATTCACGCAACTCCTTGCGGAAGAAATCAGCACGGGGAGGATAGTCGAAACCCAGGGTCGACAAGGCGTCGATCACCCGATAATTACCGGTATTGCGACCAAAAAAGGTCTCGACGCCGATAATCGAGACGATCACCTGCGCCGGCACACCGTATTCCTGCTCCGCACGGGCCAGCACCGCCTCGTGCTGACGCCAGAAGTCCACGCCACGGGCGATGCGCGCGTCGGTGATGAACATCGGGCGATATTCTTTCCACTGCTTGACGCGTTCGGCGGGTTTGGAGATCGCGTCCAGAATCGACTGTTTGCGCTCGGCTTCGCGGAACACGCCCATCAGCTGTTCACCGGCAAAGCCGTAGTCACGGGTCATTTCACCAACGAACTCGGCCACCTGGGGTGAGCCTTCGTAATCGCCGGCCAATGCTTCCTGCACGGAACCAAGGATGCTCACCAGGCCGACCCACGGTGCGTATCGAGTCGCCCAGCCACGCATTACTTGCATTGAAATCTTCACCTTATTCAAACCTGCGCGATCCACTTGCGATGGGTATGGATCGACATCAAAACCCCAAACGCTGACAGTAGCGTCACCAGCGAAGTTCCTCCGTAGCTAATGAACGGCAACGGCACCCCTACCACCGGCAACAGGCCACTGACCATACCGATGTTGACGAAAACGTAAACAAAAAACGTCATGGTCAGGCTGCCCGCAAGCAACTTGCCGAACAATGTCTGGGCCTGGGCGGTAATCACCAGCCCGCGACCGATCAACAACAGGTAAATCAGCAACAATGCGCAGATCCCCACCAGACCGAACTCTTCACCCAGCACCGCAATAATGAAGTCGGTGTGGCTTTCTGGCAGGAAGTCCAGGTGCGACTGGGTACCGAGTAACCAGCCCTTGCCGAACACGCCACCGGAGCCGATGGCCGCTTTCGACTGAATGATGTTCCAGCCCGTGCCCAGCGGATCGCTTTCGGGGTCGAGGAAGGTCAGGATTCGCTGCTTTTGATAGTCGTGCATGATGAAGAACCACATCGCCACGGCCACCGGCACGGCGGCGGCAATCACGCTGAGGATCCAGCGCCAGCGCAGGCCACCCATGAACAGCACGAACGCGCCCCCGGCGAGAATCAGCAACGAAGTGCCAAGGTCGGGCTGACGCACGATCAGAATGAACGGGACACCGATCAGCACCAGACTGATCCCCACGTGCTTGAGCTGGGGTGGCAAGGAACGCTTGGCCAGGTACCAGGCGATGGTCGCCGGCATCAGGATCTTCATGAATTCCGAGGGCTGGAAGCGGATCACCCCGGGGATATTGATCCAGCGGGTGGCCCCCATGGCGTTATGGCCCATGACGTCCACCACCACCAGCAAGATCACGCCGACCACATAGCCGAGCGGCACCCAGCGGGCCATGAAGCGCGGTTCGAACTGGGCGATGACGATCATCGATACCAGGCCGATGCCGAAGGAAGTGGCTTGCTTGGCCAGCAGATCCCAGCTCTTGCCGCTGGCCGAATACAGCACGAACAGGCTGCCGGCGGCGAGGGTCAGCAGCAGGATCAGCAGCGGGCCGTCGATGTGCAGGCGTTGCAACAGCGTCGCACGGCGACGCATCACATCCTCGCTGGAGAGCATGCGATCGAAATTATTCTTCACGGGCCGTAGCCTCCGCACTGATAGGGCTGGCGTATTCGGCTTTCAGTCGGCCGTCCTGGTCGAGGAGCCAGGCGTCCATCACTTGACGCACCACCGGAGCGGCGACGCCGGAGCCGGACTCGCCGTTCTCGACCATCACCGACACCACGATTTTCGGGTTGTCGGCCGGCGCGAAGCCGACGAACAAGGCGTGGTCGCGGTGGCGCTCCTGCACCTTGGAGCGGTCGTACTTCTCGCCCTGTTTGATCGCGACCACCTGGGCCGTACCACTTTTGCCGGCGATCCGGTATTGCGCGCCGATCGATGCCTTGCGCGCCGTACCCCGGGCACCGTGCATCACCTGTTGCATGCCGTGATTGACCTTGGTCCAGTCCGAAGGGTCGCGCAGGATAATGTCCGGCATCGGATTTTCATCCTTCGGCTTCTCGCCCTCGATGGTCTTGGCCAGGTGCGGACGATTCCAGACACCCTTGTTGGCCACCAGTGCCGTGGCCTGCGCCAGTTGCAACGGAGTGGACTGCATATAGCCCTGCCCGATCCCCAGAATCAGCGTCTCGCCCGGGAACCAGGCCTGACGACGGGTCACGCGCTTCCATTCCCGTGTCGGCATCAGCCCCGGCGACTCTTCGAACATGTCCAGGGAGACCTTCTGGCCAATGCCGAATTTGCTCAGGTAGGACGACAACCGATCAATCCCCAGCTTGTGCGCCAGGTCATAGAAGTAGGTGTCGTTGGAACGCATGATCGCCGTGTCTAGATCGACAAAGCCGTCACCGGTACGGTTCCAGTTGCGGTACTTGTGATCGTAGTTGGGCAGCATGTAGTAGCCCGGGTCGAACACCCGGGTCGACGCCGTGACCACGCCCGCATCCAGGCCGGCAATCGCCACCGCCGGCTTGATGGTCGAGCCCGGCGGGTACAGACCGCGCAGCACGCGGTTGAACAGTGGCCGGTCGATGGAGTCACGCAGCTCGGAGTAAGCTTTGAAACTGATGCCGGTGACGAACAGGTTCGGGTCGAAACTCGGCTGGCTGACCATCGCCAGCACTTCGCCGGTCGCCGGATCCAGCGCCACGACCGCGCCACGGCGACCGCCAAGTGCGGCTTCGGCGGCTTCCTGCAATTTGATGTCCAGGCTCAGGACGATGTCCTTGCCGGAAATCGGTTCGGTACGCTTGAGTACCCGCAGCACGCGGCCACGGGCGTTAGTCTCGACTTCTTCGTAACCAACCTGACCGTGCAATTCGGGCTCGTAGAAGCGCTCGATGCCGGTTTTGCCAATTTGATGGGTGCCGCTGTAACTCACCGGGTCCAGAGACTTGAGCTCTTTCTCGTTGATCCGCCCCATATATCCCACTGAGTGCGCAAAGTGCGCGCCCTGCGGATAGTGACGAACCAGCTGTGCGACCACTTCCACACCCGGCAGACGGAACTGGTTCACCGCGATGCGGGCGATCTGCTCTTCGGTCAGCTCGAACAGGATCGGCACCGGCTCGAACGGCCGACGCCCCTGACGCATACGCTTCTCGAAGATCACCCGGTCCTCGGGCGTCAGCTCAAGCACTTCGACGATCACATCGAGCACTTGCTGCCAGTCGCCGGAGCGTTCGCGAGTCATGCTCAGGCTGAAGCTGGGCCGGTTATCGGCCACCACCACGCCATTGCGGTCGTAGATCAGTCCGCGAGTCGGCGGAATCGGCTGCACATGGACGCGGTTGTTTTCCGACAGGGTCGAGTGGTACTCGTACTGGATCACCTGCAGGAAATACAGCCGCGCGATCAGCACGCCTATCAGCGTCACTACCGCAATAGCCCCGAACACGACGCGGCCACGCACCAGACGGGCGTCTTTTTCGTGGTCCTTGATGCGGATCGGCTGGGACATGAGGGCAGAACTACTTG
Organism: Pseudomonas sp. Pseusp15; assembly: GCF_059492165.1. Lineage (NCBI taxonomy): Bacteria > Pseudomonadati > Pseudomonadota > Gammaproteobacteria > Pseudomonadales > Pseudomonadaceae > Pseudomonas > Pseudomonas sp. Pseusp15. The sequence goes on along the minus strand of NZ_CP168523.1, from coordinate 6,141,041 downwards.
TGGTAAGGGTGGCCGGACAGCACTGTCCAGGCACGATACAGCTGTTCGCCGATCAGAATCCGCACCAGCGGGTGCGGCAACGTCAACGGCGACAACGACCAACGTTGATCCGCCCGGGCACAGACTTCCGGCGCCAGCCCCTCGGGGCCGCCGACCATGAAATTCACCGTGCGCGAGTCCAGCCGCCAGCGATCGAGTTCGACCGCCAGTTGCTCGGTGCTCCAGGGCTTGCCGTGGACTTCGAGGGTGACAACGCGCTCGTTCGGCCCGACCTTGGCCAGCATGGCTTCGCCTTCCTGACGGATAAAGCGCGCCACGTCAGCGTTCTTGCCGCGGGTGTTGAGCGGAATTTCCACCAGTTCCAGCGCCAGCTCGGAAGGAAGACGCTTGGCATATTCATGCCAGCCTTCTTCCACCCACTTGGGCATGCGTGAACCGACGGCGATCAGTCGCAGTCGCACAGCGTTCCCTTATTGCTGGTCTTTGTTGAGCTTGGTGAAATGCTCATGAGTGTTCTCAGGGCTGTGGTGTGCAGCGCTGGCAGAACGGCTTTGCTCGGCGCCGGCCCACAGGCGTTCCAGGTCATAGAACTGGCGCGCCGAGGCGGTCATCATGTGCACGATGACGTCGTCCATATCCAGCAGCACCCAGTCGCTGTCGCCCTTGCCTTCTTCACCCAGCGGCTTGACGCCTTGGGCTTTGACGGCTTCGCGGACCTTGTCCAGCATCGCGCCGATCTGGCGGTTGGACGTACCGGTGGCGATGATCATGTAGTCAGTGATGCTCTGCTTTTCACGAACGTCGATCACCTGGATGTCCTGGGCCTTGACGTCTTCCAGGGCTGCTACGGCAACCTTGACCAGCTCTTCGCCGGCCAGTGGCGCGCCAGTTGGTGCTTCTACTGGCAGCGGTGCGCTCTTGAATGTGCCCTTGCGCTTTACTTTGTTTACTTCTTTGTCAGTCATATAAAACTCGTTTTGCTCGTATGTTCGGGCGCTTCGATACACGCATTCACGTGCCTTGAAGCGCGCCCTTTTTCAGTTCGACGCACGGTAAAGTCCGTGCGCATCGATGTAGGCCAGGACCGCGTCGGGCACCAGGAAACGTACCGACTTACCGCTGGCCAGCAGTTGACGGATCTGGGTGGCGGATACCGCGAGCGGTGTCTGCCAGACGAATGCAATCTGTCCGCTCGGCCCTTTGAGGGCCAGCGGGTCGCTCACCGAACGTGCTGCCAGCAGGTTGCGCAAGGCATCCGGCGGTTCGCTGTCGGCATCCGGGCGTTGCAGCACCAGGATGTGGCAATGCTGGAGCAACTCTTCCCAGCGGTGCCAAGTGGGCAGGCCGCAAAATGCGTCCCAGCCCAAAAGCAGAAAAACCTGGTCTGAAGCGGCAAGTTCGGCGCGCATCAGTTCCAGGGTGTCGATGGTGTAGGACGGCTTGTCCCGCTGCAATTCGCGGGCATCCACCACCAACGGTGCCACACCGGCCACCGCGCACTTGACCATCGCCAGACGGTCCTTCGCCGATACCTGCGGCTTGTCCCGATGGGGCGGCCTGGCACTGGGTGTCAGACGCAACTCATCGAGAGCCAGCGATTCGGCGACTTCCAGCGCACCGCGCAAATGGCCGATGTGCACCGGGTCGAAGGTCCCGCCCAGTACGCCAATGCGTCGAGGCCGGGGCTCGCTGGCGGTCACTGGGGCTGACGGGTCGAGGTCGCCCAAGTCAGAGCGACTCCTGGCCGCGCAGCTGACCGTCACCGACCACGATGTACTTCTCGCAGGTCAGACCTTCGAGGCCCACCGGGCCGCGGGCGTGCAGCTTATCAGTAGAAATGCCAATCTCGGCACCCAATCCGTATTCGAAGCCATCGGCGAAGCAGGTCGGGGTGTTGATCATCACCGAGGACGAATCGACTTCAGCCACGAAACGCCGGGTGTCGGCCAGGTTTTCGCTGACGATCGAGTCGGTGTGATGGGAGCCGTACTGGTTGATGTGCTCGATGGCCTGATCCAGCCCGTCGACCACGCGAATCGAGAGGATTGGCGCCAGGTATTCGGTGGTCCAGTCTTCCTCGGTGGCCGCGACGGCCTCGATGATCGCCCGGGTGCGCTCACAACCGCGCAGTTCGACGCCTTTTTCGCGGAACTGGGCAGCCATCGCCGGCAGAAACTCTTTGGCGACGGCGTGATCGACCAACAGGGTTTCCATCGCGCCGCAGATGCCGTAACGGTAAGTCTTGGCGTTGAATGCGATGCGCTGGGCTTTCGGCAGATCGGCGTGGGCACTGACGTAGACGTGACAGATGCCGTCCAGGTGCTTGATGACGGGCACGCGGGCATCGCGGCTGACCCGTTCGATCAGGCCACGGCCGCCACGGGGTACGATGACGTCGACGTATTCGGGCATGGTGATCAGCGCGCCGACGGCGGCACGGTCGGTGGTTTCGACGACTTGCACCACCGCGGCCGGCAGATCGGCCTCGGCCAGGCCGCGCTGGATGCAGGCGGCAATGGCGCGGTTGGAGTGAATCGCTTCGGAGCCGCCACGCAGGATGGTCGCGTTGCCGGACTTCAGGCACAGGCTGGCAGCATCGATGGTCACGTTAGGCCGGGACTCGTAGATGATCCCGATCACGCCCAACGGCACGCGCATCTTGCCGACCTGAATGCCCGACGGCCGGTAACTCATGTCGCGGATCGCGCCGACCGGGTCCGGCAAGGCCGCGACCTGACGCAAACCGACGATCATGCCGTCGATGCGCGCCGGAGTCAGCGCCAGGCGTTCCAGCAGGGCCGGCTCAAGACCATTGGTGCGGCCAGCGGCCAAATCCAGTTCATTGGCTGCGGACAGCTCGGCGCGGGAGGCGTCCAGCGCATTGGCGGCCGCCTGCAAGGCGCGGTTTTTCTGCGCGGTGCTGGCACGGCCGATCACGCGGGAAGCTTCGCGGGCGGCGCGACCCAAACGGGTCATGTAGTCAAGAACGGACTCAGTCATGGTCTGCTGTGGTCTTGGTAAAGAGGAAAGCGGCAGATTATAGCTGTCGCGTCTCTGGACTAACAGCGGTGACGGGCGGATGGTCGAAATGGAAGGCAATTTGCCGACGTTCAGCCGTGACCAGGGGGCGCTCTCAATGAGTTTCCCCGCCGCGTTGTCGCCTTAAAGCGGGCCAGGCAAGGCGCAGGCCGCTGGGAATGGTTGTTCCCTTTCCAAGGCCTGCAACGCAGCCTGGCCCGCTTTAAGGCACAACCCGAAGGGCCGGGCCTGCTGTTGTGCAGGGCTGCGTTGCTCGAAGCTTATTTGGAATGACCAAACCACGCTTCTCGCGCCTTGCCCTGCACAACAGCAGACCCGGCGCGGCGGGGAAACTCATTGAGAGCGCCCCCTTAGCATATTGTTATCATCACGACTCAATCAGCCCTGATAAACGCTGTTCATCATGACTAATCTGACCGTTCGCACCGCCGACACACGCACGCCCAAGGCGCTGCCGGATGCATTTTTCGACCGTGATGCCCAAACACTGGCCCGGGATCTGCTGGGCAAAATCATCCGCCACCGGGTCGACGACCTGTGGCTCAGCGCCCGAATTATCGAGACCGAAGCCTATTACTGCGAAGAAAAAGGCAGCCACGCCTCCTTGGGTTACACAGAAAAGCGTAAGGCTTTGTTTCTGGATGGCGGCCACATTTATATGTATTACGCCCGCGGCGGCGATTCCCTGAACTTCAGTGCCCAAGGTCCGGGCAATGCGGTGCTGATCAAATCCGCCTATCCATGGGTCGATGAACTGAGCGGGCCAGCCAGCCTGGCGCAGATGCTGCTGAACAATCCCGACGCCCAGGGCCGCCCTCGCCCCTCACAAAAGCTGTGCGCCGGACAGACGTTGCTGTGCAAGGCGCTGGGGCTGAAGGTGCCGGTCTGGGACGCCAAGCGCTTTGACCATGAAGTGCTGCTGGTGGAAGACATCGGGCCTGCGCCCGGCCACATCATCCAGACCACACGCCTGGGCATCCCCCAGGGGCGCGACGAACATTTAATGTACCGTTTCGTCGATGCGGCTTACGCGCCGTACTGCACTCGCAATCCGATGCGTCGGGGTCAGGTCGAAGGGCGTGATTATTTTTTGCTGACTTGAAACGTGCCCGGGCAAACGGGAATCCCAGTGGGAGCGGTCGTTCAGCATTTGGGAGATTCATCCCTTTGGGGCCAAGTGAACATTCGATGGAGTTGTTTTTATGGGCCCATGGCTCGATAGCGTGATCGGTTGGCTGACGGTCAATCCGCAGTGGCTGGCCATGGCAGTGTTCGTAGTGGCGTGTGTGGAGTGCCTGGCGATTGCCGGACTGATCGTACCCGGTACGGTGTTGTTGTTTGCCGTGGCAGTACTGGCCGGCAGTGGCGCGCTGTCGCTGGGTGAAACATTGCTGCTGGGTTTCCTCGGCGGCGTGCTGGGCGACATCGTTTCGTATTTCCTGGGGCGACATTTCCACCAGAACATCCGGCGCCTGCCGGGGTTGCGCCATCATCCGGAATGGATCGCCGGGGCCGAAGCGTATTTTCAGCGTTATGGCATTGCCAGCCTGTTAGTCGGACGCTTTATCGGCCCGTTGCGACCAATGCTGCCGATGGTCGCAGGAATGTTCGACATGCCCTTCCCCCGCTTCGCCGCCGTCAGCCTGTTGGCTGCCGCGGGCTGGAGCGTTGCCTATCTGATACCCGGCTGGGCCACCGGCGCGGCGATTCGCTTGCCATTGCCCGAAGGGTTCTGGCCCGAGGCCGGGATCGTTGCCGGCAGCATCGCCGTCATGGTGGGTTTGAGCATTACCAGCAGCATGCGCCGCCATCGCAAGGCGACGATGCTGATCACCGGCATGAGTTTTCTAATTCTGGCGGGACTGTTCATCGGCTATCCGCACCTGACGGCCCTCGACCAAGGGCTGATGACCCTGGTGCAGGAACACCGCAGCCCGACGCTCGATGAAGTGGCGGTGGTGTTCACGCTGATCGGCGAATTCCGCAACATGTTTATGATCAGCGCCCTGTTGACGGCCCTGCTGTTGCTGACGCGACAATGGCGGCACGCGATCTTCGCCGGCAGCACGTTGCTTTTCACCGCGCTGGGCAACACGGCAACCAAGCACTTTTTCGCCCGCATTCGCCCGGAAGTGCTGAGCGATCCACTGACCAGCTACAGCATGCCCAGCGGCCACGCCTCGGGCTCGTTCGCGCTGTTTCTGACGCTAGCGGTGCTGGCTGGCCGCGGACAACCGCCGCGAATGCGCCTGACCTGGTTGTTGCTGGGTTGTTTGCCGGCGCTGGCGATTGCCCTGTCGCGGGTTTACCTGGGGGCGCACTGGCCTACCGATGTACTGGCCGGTGCGATGCTGGCGGCATGCATGTGTGCGGCGAACCTGTGGCTGACGCAACGCCAGGTGCCGCTCAACGCCATGCCACCCAAGGTCTGGTGGCTGGTGTTGCCGTCGTTGCTGGCGTTGTTCGGCTTCTTTGTGTTGCGGCATTTGCCGCAAGCTTTGTTGCGGTATGCATATTGAGGATTGAAAGATCGCACCTGTAGCGGCTGCGATCTTTCAGTGGACATCAGGCAAACAACTCACCCTGCAGTTCATCCAGCAACGCCTGAATCGCATCCAGCCGTTGCTGCGGATCATCGAGTTGCAGCAAGTCGATCTTGTCCACCTCGGAAAACGGCAACAGATACGCCAACTGATTGGCCAGCGACTGTTGCCCCGTCGCTTCGGTGCCCATGCTCAGTGCTTCGACCATCGGGTGTTCCGCCAAGGCCTTGAGCAGCGCGACCAGGTCGGCATCTTCATCCTGTAGCGGTTGCTCAGGTTCATCTTTGAGCCACTCGACTTCGGCGACGATCAACTGGTCGCGCTGCACCTCGGTGCGCACCACGTGAAAACGCCGCCCGCCCTTTACCCGAATGCCCAGCAGGCCGTTGTCCTGCTGATGGAAATCGGTGATCAGCGCCTCGCACCCCACCCGCGCGTAGCCTTCAGGAGCGATGCCGACTTCTTCGCCCTCGAGAATGCACACCACGCCGAAGCCGCTGCCCTGTTTCATGCAACGGCCGATCATGTCCAGGTAGCGTGCTTCGAAAATCTGCAAGTCGAGGATGCAGTCCGGAAACAGCACCGTGTTCAGCGGAAAAAGCGGCAGACTCATAGACATTTCCTTACACCACCATCGACACCGCCAACGGCAGGAATACCGCCGTGGCCACGCCCATCAGACTCATCGCCAGCGCCGCGAAGGCGCCGCACTCCTCACTTTCCTGCATGGCCACCGCCGTGCCGACCGCATGGGCGGTCATGCCCAGAGCCATACCGCGGGCCTCCGGGCTGTGGACACCGAGACGAGTCAAAAGACTCGGCCCGAAGATCGCTCCGATCACCCCGGTAATCAACACGAACACCGCCGCCAGCGCCGCGACGCCACCAATCTGCTCCGCCACCAGCATGGCAATCGGCGAGGTCACCGACTTGGGGGCCATGGTCATCAGGATCATGTGTTCGGCGCCGAACCACCAACCCAGCAGCACCCCCATGCCCGTGGCGACCACGCCACCTATCACCAGCGTAGTAAATATCGGCCAGAACAACTGTCGAATCCGCCGCAGGTTGAGGTACAGCGGCACCGCCAGCGCAACGGTGGCCGGCCCGAGCAAGATACTGAGGATCTCGGTGCTCTTGCGGTACTCAACGTAACTCAGGCCGCAACTGACCAGCACGCCGATGACCAGCAGCATGGAGACCAGCACCGGTTGCAGAAAAATCCAGCGGGTTTTCTCGAACGCCGCCAGCACCAATTGATACGCGCCCAGCGTAATGCCGATGCCGAACAACGGATGATGAATCACCGACGCCCAGGCGCCGTGCCAATCGAACATCATTGGCTGTCCTCGGAATGGGAGTGACGCTTGACCAGGCGCTGCATCAGCACCCCGGCGAAGGCCATCGACAGCACCAACGACAACACTAGCGCACCGGTGATCGCCCAGAAATCCGCGGCAATGTCAGTGGCGTAGACCATCACGCCCACGGCCGGCGGCACCAGCAGCAACGGCAAATAACGCAGCAGGCTGCTGGCCGCAAGGTTCAGCGGTTCGCCGACTTGACCGCGGCTGATCAGATACACCAGCAGCAACAGCAGGCCAATGATCGGCCCCGGCAGCACCGGCAAAAACAGATGATTGAGGGCTGTGCCGAGCAATTGAAACAGCACCAGCCAGGTCAGGCCACGTAACAACATCCATCCTCTCCCGCGCTCTCCCCCACCAAGAAGGGGCCCGACATTATAAGCACGCTATGAGTCGGCATTCGCCAAAAGCATGGTCAGTTGACCGGAGCAATTTGTCATGTTGATCTAAAGTGGTTCGCAGGGAGGTCAAGTCCCCCACTCGAAAAACTATAAATCCGATGAACCCAAGGAGAGTCTCAATGCCCTATGTTCCAGTTGCAGAGCTCAAAGATTATGTCGGCAAGGAACTCGGATGTTCCCAATGGCTCACCATCGACCAGGAACGCATCAACCTGTTCGCAGAAGCCACAGGCGATTATCAGTTCATCCATGTCGACCCGGTCAAAGCCGCGCAAACGCCTTTTGGCAGCACCATCGCCCATGGTTTCCTGTCGTTGTCGCTGATCCCCAAACTGATGGAAGACATCCTCATCCTGCCCGAAGGCGCGAAGATGGTGGTCAACTATGGCCTGGACAGCGTGCGTTTCATCCAGCCTGTGAAGGTTAATTCCAGGGTTCGACTCAAGGTCGACATGAACGACGTCACCGAGAAGAAACCCGGCCAATGGCTGCTCAAGGCCACCGCTACGCTTGAAATCGAAGGATCGGACAAACCGGCCTATATCGCCGAGCCATTGTCCCTCTGCTTCGTCTGACACATGCCTGATTGCGAAGCAGCTCATGCTGTTTCGCGCTGTGTCTGTGCCGTGTCTCTATAAATGCGACACATAGCTGCGGCATACTCCGTCGCCTAATTGCCCGGATCCCGCTATGCGCTCACTTGCACTCCTTGCCCTGACCCTGATGCTCACCGCTTGCGGCGATGGCGAATCGCTGTTGCCCCCCGACGCCCGCCTGCCGGACGGCGGACGCTATCGTGGTGATCTGGTCAACGGCCTGCTGCAAGGCGAGGGTCGCATCGATTACCCGAACGGCAGCTGGTATGCCGGTCACTTCGACAAAGGCCAATGGCATGGCCAGGGCGAATGGCACGGCAGCAACGGTGAGGTCTATCGCGGGCAGTTCCAGCAGGGGCTGTTCGACGGCCAGGGCACGCTGACCACCACCGGCAGCAGCTACACCGGCGGTTTCAAGGCCGGTCGACGGGATGGTGAAGGCACCCTCAAAGAAAACGCCATGACCTATCGTGGCGAATTCAAGGCCGACCAATATTCAGGGCTCGGTCGTCTGGAACTCGAAGACGGCAGCCAGTACCAGGGTCAGTTCGCCCACGGCAAACCCAACGGCGAAGGCCAGCGCAGCGATGCCAGCGGCAATCAGTTCACCGGGCACTTCGTCGATGGCCAACTGGAAGGCAACGGTACTTTCAACAGCGCCGATGGCGATATCTACGTCGGAGGGTTCAAGAACAATCAATTGCATGGCAAGGGCCGCTACGAAAACGCCGATGGCGATGTCTGGATCGGTCAGTTCAAGGAAGGCGTGCTGAACGGCAAGGGCGAGTTGATCGGCGCCGATGGCAGTCATTACATCGGTCAGTTCAGCGACTGGCGTTTTACCGGTCAGGGCCGCTTGAACCTGGCCGATGGCAGTTTCTATATCGGCCAGTTCGACGGCGACAACTATCAGGGCAAAGGCACGTTGGTGCTGACCGATGGCACAGTGCTGAGCGGCACCTGGATCAACAGCCAGCGCGTGCGCGACGCCGACGGCAAGCTGCTGCCCGACACCCTGGAACTCGGCTTGCTGGCCCAGGGCCGCTTGCTCGACGAAGCACTGGCCAACGTGCCGGCCTCGACTCCGGCGGTCGAACTGTACACCTTGACCTTGGGCGGTGACGGCAAGCAGAGCGTGTTCCTGCGCGAATCCGACTACGTCGCCAACATGCTCGCCAGCCGTTTCGGCGCTTTCGGCCAGATTCGCCTGGTCAATCATCGCGACCACCTCGGCGACCGGCCGATGGCCACCCGGGAAAACCTGCGCCGCGCCGCCCAGACCCTGGCCGAGCGCAGTGGTCCGGAGGACTTGCTGTTCATTTACCTGACCAGCCATGGCTCCAGTGAACACGAGCTGGTACTCGACCAGCCACGCATGGAGCTGGCCGACCTGCCGGCCGACGAACTCGCCGCCGTCCTCGCGCCCCTGAAGAAGCGCGACAAGATTATCGTGATTTCGTCCTGTTATTCCGGCGGCTTCATCCCTGCCCTCAAGGATGAACACACCCTGATCATGACCGCCTCGCGCGCCGACCGGGTGTCCTTCGGGTGCTCGGAAGAAGCCAACTTCACCTATTTCGGCGACGCACTGTTCGCCCAGGCGCTGAACCAGACCGACGATCTGGAGCAAGCCTTCAAACGGGCCAGCGCCACCGTGGCCGAGCGTGAGCTGGCCGACAGCTTCGAAGCTTCCGAACCACAGATCTGGGCGCCGAAAGCCGTGCTTGCCCATTGGCAATTGTTACGCAAGCAGCAGGCACGAAAGGCATTGCAAAGTGTCTCTATCAGCAAGGATGAAAAGAGCAACTAAGCTGAACAGTATCAAGGGGGAATAACTATGTACTTGACGCCTCAGCATGTATTGCTTGCCGGAGCTACCGGGTTAACCGGTGAACATTTGCTTGACCGTCTGCTCAACGAGCCAACGATCGCACGCGTATTGGCCCCCTCACGCCGGCCACTGGCCGAACACCCTCACCTGGAAAACCCGGTCGGTGACCCGACGGAGTTTCTGCCGCAATTGAACGGTCGCGTCGACGTCGCCTACTGCTGCCTCGGCACCACGATCAAGCAAGCCGGCTCCGAGGAAGCGTTTCGCGCGGTGGACCTGGACATGGTCGTGGCCTTCGCCAAACGTGCCCGGGAAATGGGCGCACGGCACCTGATCGTGATCAGTGCCTTGGGGGCCGACCGCAGATCGCCGATTTTCTATAACCGGGTTAAAGGTGAGATGGAACACGCATTGCGCGCGCAGAATTGGCCGCAGCTGACCATCTGCCGGCCTTCGCTGTTGCTGGGCGATCGCGCCGAGCCGCGACTGGCCGAACGGGTTGCCGGTCCGTTGTCGAAATTGATTCCGGGCAAATACCACGGCATCGAAGCCTGCCAACTGGCCCGCGCCATGTGGCGCCTGGCGCTGGAAGAGCAGGATGGCGTACGGATTGTCGAGTCGGATGAATTGCGCAAGTTAGGCAAGTAATCCAGCAGCGCCCGCGAATAGAGCGCGAAGCGCTCTTCTATAATCCGCCGGTCGCCTGAAACCCAACACCTAAAACCGTCAACAACGACAACGGCAACAGCAGTGTGTCGAGCAAAGCACTGGCCGGCAGATCAACACCGGGATAACTCGGCGCTTCTGCGCCAAATCTGTCCATGGCGCAGCACCCGCCGTTCATTGCATACAAATCCAGACGCGTCCCCGAATACACCACCGGTGCCCCGGGTTTGGCGGCATCGAGGGTGCGCGCCGTGGCGCAGCCCGCCAGTTGCACCGCCAGCAGAATGATCAGCAGCCTATTCATCACTGCTCAAATGGTGCTCGCCCCAACGCGGTAGCATGTCTTGCGGAATGTTCAGCAGATTGAGAATTCGCGCCACGACGAAGTCGATCAAGTCATCAATGGTTTGCGGCTGATGATAGAAGCCTGGCGATGCCGGCAGAATCGTCACACCCATGTTCGACAGCTTGAGCATATTTTCCAGATGAATGCTCGAATACGGCGCCTCGCGCGGTACCAGAATCAGCTGGCGGCGCTCCTTCAACGTCACGTCGGCCGCCCGCTCGATCAAGTTGTTGCAGGCCCCGGTCGCGATCGCCGACAAGGTCCCGGTGGAACACGGTACCACCACCATCGCCGCTGGCGAGCCGGAGCCCGAAGCCACCGGCGACATCCAGTCTTCCTTGCCGTACACCCGAATCTGCCCGGTGGCGGCGCCGGTGTATTCAGTGAGGAAGGCTTGCATCATCTGCGGCTTGGACGGCAGCGAGACATCGGTCTCGGTGGCCATCACCAGTTGCGCGGCCTTGGAAATCAGGAAGTGCACCTCGCGGTCTTCACGCACCAGGCAATCAAGCAGGCGCAAGCCGTACTGGGCGCCCGAAGCGCCGGTCATCGCCAGCGTGATGCGTTCCGGACCGTTGTTCATTGCAGCGCCTCGGCCAGTTTGCCGTGCAGGCCGCCGAAGCCGCCGTTGCTCATGATTACCACGTGAGTGCCGGGCTGGGCCTGGCTCTTCACGCGCTCGATGATGCCTTCCAGCGAATCGCTGACAATCGACGGCACGGTGCACAATGCCGCCGTGGCACCCAGGTCCCAACCGAGGTTGGCCGGCGAATACCAGATCACCTGATCGGCATCGACCACGCTTTCCGGCAAGCCATCGCGGTGAGCACCGAGCTTCATGGAGTTGGAGCGCGGCTCGATGATCGCGATCAGCGGCGCATCGCCGATGCGCTTGCGCAAACCGTCGAGGGTGGTGGCGATGGCGGTCGGGTGGTGGGCGAAGTCGTCGTAAATGGTGATGCCACGGACTTCCGCAACTTTTTCCATCCGGCGCTTCACGCTTCTGAACGCGCTCAGTGCCGCGATGCCCATCGACGGCACGACGCCGACGTGACGCGCGGCGGCCAAGGTGGCCAAGGCGTTGGCGACGTTGTGCTGACCGGTCATGTCCCACTCGACCACGCCTTGAGCCACGCCTTCGAACATCACTTCGAACTTCGAGCCATCTTCACTGAGCAGTTTGACCTGCCATTGACCGCCGGCGCCGGTGGTTTGCACCGGAGTCCAGCAGCCCATCTCGATCACGCGCTGCAAGGCCGGCTCGGTGGTCGGATGGATCACTAGGCCTTCGCTCGGAATGGTCCGCACCAAATGGTGGAACTGTCGCTCGATGGCCGCCAGATCAGGGAAGATGTCCGCGTGATCGAACTCCAGATTGTTCAGGATCGCCGTGCGCGGGCGGTAGTGAACGAACTTGGAGCGCTTGTCGAAGAATGCGCTGTCGTATTCGTCGGCTTCAATCACGAAGAACGGCGTATCGCCCAGACGCGCCGACACCGAGAAATTCTGCGGCACTCCGCCGATCAGGAAACCCGGGCTCATGCCGGCGTGTTCCAGGACCCAGGCGAGCATGCTGCTGGTAGTGGTTTTGCCATGCGTGCCGGCAACCGCCAGCACCCAGCGGCCTTGCAGCACGTGATCGGCCAGCCATTGCGGGCCGGAGACGTACGGCAGGCCTTTGTTCAACACGTACTCGACCGCAGGGTTGCCGCGGGACATGGCATTGCCGATCACCACCAGGTCCGGGGCCGGATCGAGCTGCGCCGGGTCGTAACCTTGCGTCAACTCAATGCCCTGGGCTTGCAGCTGAGTGCTCATCGGCGGATAGACGTTGGCATCGGAGCCGGTCACATGATGGCCTAGCTCTTTGGCCAGAACCGCCATCGAACCCATGAAAGTGCCGCAAATACCAAGAATATGAATGTGCATAGTCGACCTCGTAAAACATGGCCGCAGGTTAGCGTAGGGAGGGGAAAATCGCACTCTTTAGCTGAACGTGACACAACCGCCTGGCTGATCGAGCGCATTTTTTTGTGGCGAGGGAGCAAGCCCCCTCGCCACAAAAACGGCTATCGTGCGATGCCGTGTTTGCGCAGCTTCCGGTAGAGGGTATTGCGGCTCACACCCAACTGTTCGGCGGTGTGGGTCATGTGCCAGCGCTGCTGTTCCAGTGCGTTGAGCAACGCCAACCGCTCGGCATCGTCCAGCGGATACTCGGACGGCGCTTCAATCGTCGCCACCGTCACCGGCCGGACCTGACGAATCATCGCCGGCAAATCTTCCAGCCCGATCCGACCGCCGTCACACAACGCCGCCAGGGTCCGCAGCACATTGCGCAACTGCCGCACGTTCCCCGGCCAGGCAAAATCCAGCAAGGCCTGCCGCGCCGCTGCATCAATCAATACCGCCTCCCCGCCCGCCTCTTCGGCCAACAGAAAGTCGAGCAGCTGTGATTTATCCGTGCGCTCGCGCAACGCTGGCAATGCGACTTCCAGCCCATTGAGCCGGTAATATAAATCCTCGCGGAAACTGCCGTCCTGCACCCTTTCGAGCAGGTTACGGTGAGTGGCGCTGATGATCCGCACATTGACCGATTCCGGCTCGCCGCCAATCGGCACCACCTGACGGTCTTCCAGCACCCTTAATAGCCGGGTCTGCATGCTCAGCGGCATGTCACCGATTTCATCCAGGAATAAAGTTCCGCCATCGGCCTGCTGCAACTTGCCACGCATGCCCTCCTTGCGGGCACCGGTGAAGCTGCCGCCGCGATAGCCGAACAACTCGCTTTCGATCAGGCTTTCGGGGATCGCCGCGCAATTGAGGGCGACGAACGATTTTTCCGCCCGTTGACTGGCCTGATGCACGGCCTTGGCGAAAGCCTCCTTGCCTGAGCCGGTTTCGCCGTTGATCAGCAACGGCACGTCCCGTTCGAACACCCGCAAGGCCTTGCGGAAGTCTTCCTGCAACGCGGCATCGCCCAGGCAAATACCCGACAGCCGTGGACGCTCGGCCACTGCCGGGCTTTGCACCACCGGTGCAGGAATGCTGCGCGGCTGCCCACGCAATACAGCAAACAGCCGCCGCCCGTCGCGGGTGCGCAACGGCCAACTGGCGCTGGCATTGGCGCTCGCGCGGCCGAGCAACTCATTCAGCGAGCAGTCGAAAAACGCCTCCACCGGCTGGCCCAACAGGCCGCCACGAATATGCCCCAGCAAATTCAGCGCGCTCTGGTTGACCGCACAGATCCGCCCTTCCCCGTCGAACGCCAGCAGCCCTTCGCTGAACAGTCCGACGGATTCGGCCTGCAAGTGAAAACGCAGCAGCCATTGATTGTCGAAGTAACGCAGGAAATAACAGCTCTCGATCATCTTCGCCGACAGATTGACCAGGGCCATGGTGTGAAACTGGCTCTGCCGCGAAACCTCATGACGCGCCGAAGACACGTCAAGCACCGCCAACAGTTCACCATGAGGGTCGAACACCGGGCTTGCCGAGCAGGTCAGGCCGGTGTGGCGGCCACGAAAGTGTTCATCCTGGTGAATGGTCAGGGACTGGCGCTCCACCAGGCAGGTGCCGATGCCGTTGGTACCTTCGCAGGCTTCGCTCCAGTCGGCGCCAAGCCAAAGGCCTGCGCGTTCGAAAATCTTCCGTTCGGCGGGCGCGGTGACGCAGTTGAGGATCACCCCGCGAGCGTCGGTCAGCAACACTGCGTGGCCGGCGCCGGAGAGTTGCTGGTGGAGGCTGGTCATTTCGTTGCCGGCGATCTGCAGCACTTGCTGCAAACGTTCGCGGCTTTCCAGGAGACGTCCATGTTCCAGCACCGTCGGCGCCATGGTCAGGGCCGGGTCGAGGTGATAGTCCTCAAGGCAACGCAGCCAGGAGCGGGCAATAGACGGATCGCTGCCGGGACCGTGCAGGTGGGACTTACCCTGGGTCACGGTCAACACTTGCTGGGCATGGCGACTCAAATGGTTGTCGTGCATTTCTTATTATTCTCCCAGAGGGCTGTGCTGAACCCTCTTTAAGGGGCTGGCACACACCTTGTGGCGAGGGAGCTTGCTCCCGCTCGAGTGCGAAGCGCTCGCCAAAAATCATGACCGGCAGACATTTCTGGACTGCTTTGCAGCCAAGCGGGAGCAAGCTCCCTCGCCACAGAGGATTACCTGTGGGCCATTTGAGGCCCAGCATCCTCCAGCCATCGACGCATTGCAATGCTGACAAGACCCATCGGTCACAGGCTGTGCCACAAGCGGTACAAAGTGTCACACGGGTTGTACCGCAAGCGTCACAAGCACCGCCCAGCCGTCCGACAAAAAATACACAAGCCCTTGATTTAACTGACTTGCGAGGCGGTGGCCCAACCTTTGCTCTACGCTTGTTACCGCGCTCTGGCGCGTCCTCCCTTATAAGCACAAAAGCCAAGGAGAAACCCATCATGCGTTACGCTCACCCCGGTACTGAAGGCGCTATCGTTTCGTTCAAGAGCAAATACGGTAACTACATCGGCGGCGAGTTCGTCGCGCCTGTCAAAGGTCAGTACTTCACCAATACTTCGCCGGTCAACGGCCAACCGATTGCCGAATTCCCGCGCTCCACTGCCGAAGACATCGAAAAAGCCCTGGACGCCGCCCATGCCGCCGCCGATGCCTGGGGCGCCACGTCCGCCCAGGCACGCTCGCTGGTGCTGCTGAAAATCGCCGATCGCATCGAACAGAACCTGGAACTGCTGGCGATCACCGAATCCTGGGACAACGGCAAGGCCGTGCGTGAAACCCTCAACGCCGACATCCCGCTGGCCGCCGACCATTTCCGCTATTTCGCCGGTTGCATCCGCGCCCAGGAAGGCAGCGCCGCCGAGATTGACGGCAATACTGTGGCCTATCACATCCATGAGCCGCTGGGCGTGGTCGGGCAGATCATCCCGTGGAACTTCCCGATTCTGATGGCCGCCTGGAAACTCGCTCCGGCCCTGGCCGCCGGCAACTGCATTGTCCTCAAACCTGCCGAGCAAACCCCGCTGGGCATTACTGTGCTGATGGAGCTGATCGGCGACCTGCTGCCACCTGGCGTGCTCAACGTGGTGCAAGGCTTCGGCAAAGAAGCCGGTGAGGCCCTGGCCACCAGCAAACGCATCGCCAAAATCGCCTTCACCGGTTCGACTCCAGTCGGCTCGCACATCATGAAATGCGCCGCCGAAAACATCATTCCATCCACCGTGGAGCTGGGAGGCAAGTCGCCGAATATCTTCTTCGAAGACGTCATGCAGGCCGAACCGTCCTTCATCGAGAAAGCCGCTGAAGGTCTGGTGCTGGCATTCTTCAACCAGGGCGAAGTTTGCACCTGCCCGTCCCGCGCCCTGGTACAGGAGTCGATCTACGACGAGTTCATGGAAGTTGTCATGAAAAAAGTCCTGCAGATCAAGCGTGGCGACCCGCTGGACACCGACACCATGGTCGGCGCCCAGGCGTCCGAGCAGCAATTCGACAAAATCCTTTCGTACCTGGACATCGCCAAGGGCGAAGGCGCCGAGCTGCTGACCGGTGGCAAGGTGGAAAAACTCGAGGGCAGCCTGGCGACCGGGTATTACATCCAGCCGACCCTGCTCAAGGGCACCAACAAAATGCGCGTGTTCCAGGAAGAAATCTTCGGCCCGGTGGTGAGCATCACCACCTTCAAGGACGAAGCCGAAGCCCTGGCCATCGCCAACGACACCGAGTTCGGCCTGGGTGCCGGCCTCTGGACCCGCGACATCAACCGCGCCTACCGCGTGGGCCGCGCCATCAAGGCCGGTCGCGTGTGGACCAACTGCTACCACCTGTACCCGGCACACGCCGCGTTCGGTGGTTACAAAAAGTCCGGCGTCGGCCGTGAAACCCACAAAATGATGCTCGATCACTATCAGCAGACCAAAAACCTGCTGGTGAGCTACGACATCAACCCGTTGGGCTTCTTCTAAAAACCGGGGGCGATACAGGTATTTCTGTGTCGCCCTTCAGAAGGCCATCGCGGGCAAGCCCGCGATGGTGCCCTTAAACGCCTCCTTCATCGCTCTGCCGGTCTGGCATTGGCTTTGCATTCCCGCTCTACACACTGAATGCCATACCCGAAAGTCCAACAAATCAAACAATAAAAAAGACAGAGAGGACTTATGACTTCTACTACGCAGAGAGGACCTATGACTTCTACTACACAGCTCAAACCCACACTCGGCACCCTGCATCTATGGGGCATTGCCGTCGGCCTGGTGATTTCCGGCGAGTATTTCGGCTGGAGTTATGGCTGGGGCACCGCAGGTACCCTGGGTTTTCTCGTCACCGCATTGATGGTGGCGACGATGTACACCTGCTTCATTTTCAGTTTCACCGAATTGACCACCGCCATTCCCCACGCTGGCGGGCCGTTTGCCTACAGCCGCCGAGCCTTCGGCGAGCGAGGCGGACTGATCGCCGGCATCGCCACCCTGATCGAGTTCGTCTTTGCGCCACCGGCAATTGCCATGGCCATCGGCGCCTACCTCAATGTGCAATACCCGGAACTGGACCCGAAGATCGCCGCTGTTGGCGCCTATTTCGTGTTCATGACCCTGAATATCCTCGGCGTGAGCATCGCGGCCACCTTCGAACTGGTGGTCACTGTGCTTGCCGTCGCCGAATTGCTGGTGTTCATGGGTGTGGTCGCACCGGGCTTCAGCTTCAGTAACTTCGTGCTCAACGGCTGGTCGGGCGCCAACGAATTCAGCATGGCCTCGATTCCCGGCATCTTTGCGGCCATCCCGTTCGCGATCTGGTTTTTCCTCGCCATTGAAGGCGCAGCCATGGCCGCCGAAGAGGCCAAGGACCCGAAACGCACGATTCCCAAGGCTTACGTCAGCGGCATTCTGACCCTGGTGTTCCTCGCCATCGGCGTGATGGTCATGGCCGGCGGTGTAGGCGACTGGCGCCAACTGTCGAACATCAACGATCCACTGCCTCAGGCGATGAAAGCCGTGGTCGGCAACAACTCGAGCTGGATGCACATGTTGGTGTGGATCGGTCTGTTTGGCCTGGTGGCGAGCTTCCACGGGATCATTCTGGGTTATTCGCGGCAGTTCTTCGCCCTGGCTCGCGCCGGTTACCTGCCGGCCTCCCTGGCCAAACTGTCGCGCTTCCAGACCCCGCACCGGGCGATCCTGGCGGGCGGCGTGATCGGTATCGCTGCGATCTACAGCGACGGCCTGGTCAACCTGCAAGGCATGACGCTGACGGCTGCAATGATCACCATGTCGGTATTCGGCGCCATCGTGATGTACATCATCAGTATGCTGAGCCTGTTCAAACTGCGTAAAACCGAACCCAACCTGGAGCGCACCTTCCGCGCGCCGGGCTACCCGGTCGTACCGGGGATCGCGCTGTTTCTGGCGGTGGTGTGCCTGGTGGCGATGGCCTGGTTCAACGCGCTGATCGGCTGTGTGTTCCTCGGTTTCATGGTGGCCGGTTACCTGTATTTCCAACTGACCGCCAAGCAACGCGCCGATGCGCCGGCAGATTCGATGCTCGAAGGCGTCTGAAATGCACCGGCGCCGGGCTGACTCCCGGCGCCTGCCCTATTGAAGTGCACCAGAACCCGCTCCCACAGGGGTTTTAGTGGTGCATTTGAGATATTTATTGAATCAGGAGGACACCGTCCCATGGCCGTATTTGCCCATACCGTCGGCGCCCAGACCTACCGCTTCGACAGCCTCAAGGAGGTCATGGCCAAAGCCAGCCCGGCGCGCTCCGGGGACTTTCTGGCCGGCGTTGCAGCCCTCAACGATGGCGAGCGGGTGGCCGCGCAGATGGCCCTGGCCGACACCCCGCTGGCCCACTTCCTGGAGGAAGTGCTGATTCCTTACGAGGCCGATGAGGTCACCCGACTGATCATCGACACTCACGACAAACAGGCTTTTAAAGCGGTCAGCCACCTCACCGTCGGCGGTTTCCGCGACTGGCTGCTCAGTGAAGCCGCCGATGAACAAAGCCTGCGCGCCCTCGCCCCCGGCCTGACCCCGGAAATGGTCGCCGCCGTGTCGAAGATCATGCGCGTGCAGGATCTGGTGCTGGTGGCGCAGAAAATCCGCGTGGTCACCAAGTTCCGCGGCACCCTGGGCCTGCGCGGCCGGCTCTCGACGCGCCTGCAACCCAATCACCCCACCGACGAACCGGCCGGCATCGCCGCCAGCATTCTCGACGGCCTGCTGTACGGCAACGGCGACGCGATGATCGGCATCAACCCGGCCACCGACAGCATCGCTTCGATCTGCGCCATTCTGGAAATGCTCGACGCGATCATCCAGCGCTACGACATTCCGACACAGGCCTGCGTGCTGACCCACGTCACCACCTCCATCGAGGCGGTCAATCGCGGGGTTCCGCTGGACCTGGTGTTCCAGTCAATTGCCGGCACCGAAGCGGCCAACGCCAGTTTCGGCATCAACCTCAACGTTTTACAGGAAGGCTACGACGCGGGCTTGAGCCTGAATCGCGGCACATTGGGCCAAAACCTGATGTATTTCGAGACCGGCCAAGGCAGTGCCTTGTCGGCCAACGCCCACCACGGCATCGATCAACAGACCTGTGAAACCCGCGCGTACGCCGTGGCACGGCATTTCAAACCGTTTCTGGTGAACACCGTCGTAGGCTTCATCGGCCCGGAATACCTCTATAACGGTAAACAGATCATCCGCGCCGGCCTCGAAGACCACTTCTGCGGCAAGCTGCTGGGCGTCCCCATGGGCTGCGATATCTGTTACACCAACCATGCCGAAGCCGACCAGGACGACATGGACACTCTGCTGACCTTACTGGGCGTAGCCGGGATTAACTTCATCATGGGCATCCCCGGCTCCGACGACATCATGCTCAATTACCAGACCACCTCGTTCCACGACGCCCTCTACGCCCGGCAAACCCTGGGCCTGAAACCAGCGCCGGAGTTTGAACAGTGGCTGGCGAACATGGGCATCTTCACCCAGGCGGACGGCAAAATTCACTTCGGCAACAGCCTGCCACCGGCGTTCCGCCAGGCATTGGCGCAACTGGGATGAGTGTTTATATGTATGAACCACCTGTCGATCCGCAGAACCCATTGCTGGAACTGCGCCGCCTGACCCCGGCGCGCATTGCACTGGGTCGCACCGGCACCAGTATGCCGACCCGCGCGCAGCTGGATTTCCAGTACGCCCATGCCCAGGCCCGGGATGCGGTGCACCTGCCATTCGATCACTCGGCGCTCAGTTCGCAACTGACCGAGCGTGGGTGTGAGAGTTTGCTGCTGCACAGTGCCGCCACGGATCGGAACAGCTATTTGCAGCGCCCCGATTTGGGGCGCAAGTTGAGTGATGAGTCAGCGCAGACTCTGCGTGATTACGCGCAAGCCCATCCAGGCGGGGTGGATCTGGCTGTTGTGGTGGCCGATGGTCTCTCGGCACTGGCCGTTCATCGCCACACCTTGCCGTTTCTGGCACGCATGGAAGAACAGACAGCTATCGAAGGCTGGTCCCTGTCACCGGTGATTCTGGTGGAACAAGGCCGGGTTGCGGTGGCTGACGAGATTGGCGAGCTGCTGGGTGCAAAAATGGTGGTCATTCTGATCGGCGAACGCCCTGGATTAAGCTCTCCAGACAGCCTGGGGCTGTACTTCACCTATAATCCCAAGGTCGGACTGACGGATGCCTACCGCAACTGCATCTCGAATGTCCGGCTCGAAGGCTTGAGTTACGGCATGGCGGCACACCGTTTGCTGTATTTGATGCGCGAAGCCTGTCGGCGGCAGTTATCGGGGGTCAGTCTGAAGGACGAAGCCCAGATTCAGACGCTGGAGTCGGACACAGGAGCAGGTTTGAAAGGTAATTTCCTACTCAGTCCGTCGGATGCCTGAACCGTTTCCGCATTGCGTTTCTATTCTGGTTTGAGGCAGGATCGATGCACGGCCGCCAAGGGTTTCCTGTCGCCGTCACCACGTAAGACAGCCACTTGAAGACGAGACCTACCATGCGGATTATTCAAGCGACCCTCGAACACCTGGACCTGCTGACCCCGTTGTTCGTCAAATATCGCGAGTTTTACGGTTCCCTGCCGTATCCGGACTCGTCCCGAGCGTTCCTCGAAAAGCGCCTGCGGCGCAAAGAGTCGGTGATCTACCTGGCCCTGGCCGATGACGACAACAACAAACTGCTGGGTTTCTGTCAGTTGTACCCGAGCTTTTCGTCTCTTTCGCTCAAACGCGTATGGATCCTCAACGACATCTACGTCGCCGAAGACGCCCGACGCCAGTTGGTGGCCGACAACCTGATCCGCACCGCGAAGAAAATGGCCAAGGAAACCAATGCCGTGCGCATGCGCGTTTCCACCAGCAGCAACAACGAAGTCGCGCAGAAAACCTACGAATCCATCGGATTCAGGGAAGACACCGAGTTCAAGAACTACGTGTTGCCGATCAGTGACGAACTTTAAGCTCACCAAGAAGATCGCAGCCTTCGGCAGCGCCTGCATCGACCGAGGCAACCTCGAAGCTGTAGGTGCTACCGAAGGCTGCGACCTTTTCCGACAAACCCTGAAACACATCGACATTCCTCGCTACAAACTCGACGCGTTTTTCACTTTTCACCCCGTATAATGCCCACACCTCACGGCTCGTAAGAAAAATCACACCCCGCTGTAGTCTTACGCGAAGCTATCCGCACAGGCCTGCTGAGTCGGGCCATCACCACAGGTGCTTTCCATGGATTTCAACCCGATCGACGTTATTCTGCATCTCGATGTTTACCTCGAGATGCTGGTGAACAACTACGGAGCATGGATCTACGCCATCCTGTTCATGGTGATCTTCTGCGAAACCGGACTGGTGGTGATGCCGTTCCTGCCGGGCGATTCCCTGTTGTTCATCGCAGGCGCTGTGGCGGCCGGTGGCGGCATGGATCCGGTACTGCTGGGCGGCCTGCTGATGCTGGCGGCGATCCTCGGCGACAGCACCAACTACGTGATCGGCCGCACCGTCGGCGAACGGCTGTTCAGTAACCCGAACTCGAAAATCTTCCGCCGCGATTACCTGCAACAAACCCACGATTTCTACGACAAACACGGCGGCAAAACCGTGACCCTGGCGCGCTTCATGCCAATCATCCGTACCTTTGCTCCGTTCGTCGCCGGCGTTGGCAAAATGCCTTACCCGCGTTTCTTTGCCTTCAGCATTTTCGGCACCATCCTCTGGGTGGGTGGCCTGGTAACCCTCGGTTACTTCTTCGGCAACGTACCGTTCATCAAGAAAAACCTGTCGCTGCTGGTGGTGGGTATCATCCTGGTGTCGCTGCTACCGATGATCATTGGCGTGATCCGCAGCCGTCTCGCTAATGCCGCGTCCAAAGCCGAACCCCGCTGACTGACGATGTGGTCCCTTAGCGCCTGGCGACGCCGGCGCACCCTGGCCAGGCATCCGATTGCCGACGACATGTGGCAACGGGTGCGCCATCACCTGAGCTTCCTCGATGGCATCAGCGCGGCCGAAGACCAGTGGCTGCGCGAAGCCAGCGTGCTGTTCCTGCAAGACAAACACCTGACCGCCCTGCCCGGCGTCGAACTCCACCAGGAGCAGCGCCTGCTGCTCGCCGCCCAGGCCCAATTACCGCTCATGCATTTGGGTGATCTGAACTGGTATCAGGGCTTTCACGAAGTCATCCTCTACCCCGACGATTTCCTCAGCCCCCAGCGCCATCGCGATGCCAGCGGCGTCGAACACGAATGGGATGGTGAACACAGCGGCGAAGCCTGGCAGCAAGGCCCGATCATCCTCGCCTGGCCCGGCGTGATGGCCAGCGGTGGCTGGGAAGGCTACAACCTGGTGATCCACGAACTCGCACACAAGCTCGACATGCTCAACGGCAACGCCAATGGCCTGCCACCGCTGCACGCCGACATGCGCGTCAGCGACTGGGCCAAGGTCATGCAGGAAGCCTATGACGACCTCGACCGGCAACTGGAGCGCAACCCGGACGCTGAAACCGCCATCGACCCGTACGCCGCGGAAAACCCCGCCGAGTTCTTCGCGGTCACCAGCGAATACTTCTTCAGCGCCCCGGATTTGCTGCACGAGGCTTATCCACAGGTCTACGAGCAGTTGAGGCTGTTTTACCGGCAGGATCCCTTGGCAAGGCTTAGGCAACTTCAGGCCAATGATCCGGTCTATCAGGCTCACGACTAAGGTCTACACGACCTCTGGCACATAGCAACGGTGGCGGAATATGCCTATAATCGCCGCCACTTTTTGGTCAATCCGGCCAAGTGTTTTTGGTCAACTAACGGGGGCACCGCCCAATGAGCTACAGCAAGATTCCGGCTGGCAAAGACCTGCCGAACGACATCTACGTCGCGATCGAGATCCCGGCCAACCACGCGCCGATCAAATACGAAATCGACAAAGACAGCGACTGCCTGTTCGTTGACCGTTTCATGGCCACCCCAATGTTCTACCCGGCCAACTACGGTTACATCCCGAACACCCTGGCTGACGACGGTGATCCCCTCGACGTGCTGGTCGTGACTCCTTACCCGGTTGCTCCAGGTTCGGTGATCCGCGCGCGTCCAGTCGGCATCCTGAACATGACCGACGACGGCGGCGGCGATGCTAAAGTCATCGCAGTCCCACACGACAAGCTGTCCCAGCTGTACGTGGACGTGAAGGAATACACCGACCTGCCAGCCCTGCTGATCCAGCAGATCGAGCACTTCTTCGCGAACTACAAAGACCTCGAAAAAGGCAAATGGGTGAAAATCGAAGGCTGGGACGGCGCAGACGCCGCCCGCGCCGCGATCACCAAGTCGGTCGCTGCCTACAAAGGCTGAGAAGCAACGGTTAGTTTCTAGCCTCACGCTTCAAGAAAAACCCCGGTTGATCCGGGGTTTTTTGTGCCTGCCTGGAACGCTTTTAACAATGAGTTTTGAGCATTTCGGCCTGGGTGTTTGCCTGTTTATTTTTTACGAAAAGCGTCTTACATCCGGTCTTAAATTTCCCTCGAAATTTGAACGGGTCGTTTATTCAAACCCCCATCCTGCGCCCGTAGACTCGTGTTTATGAAAAAGAACACTAGCGGCCCACGGTTCAGAGCGCTCCTCGAAGCAGCCAACATCACAACGACAGGATTTGCCGCTTTCTTCGACACGGAAGCGCAAAATATCCATAACTGGTACACCCGTGGTGTGCCCGCTTATCGCATGGAGGAAGTCTCCCGACTTCTGTCTGTCAACAGTGACTGGCTGAAAACCGGCGAAGGCCCTAAAGAGTCCTCACGCCTGCGTGTGCTCGACGAGTCCGGCAACACCTTCGACGCCCAAGCCATCCGGGGCATCTACACGGTGATCGAACCCATCGACGTCGAACTGCCCTTCTTCAAAGAGACCGCCACCGCCCCAGGCTCCAACAAAACCCACGTCGTCGAGGACCCCGGCCAATCCATCCGCCTGCCCCACAGCTACCTCGACTCCCTGGAAATCAAACATGCCAATGCCATCTGCACCCACATGATCGGTAACAGCATGGCGGAGAAAATTGAAGACGGTTCTACCCTCGCCATTGATCGCGGGCTTACGCAGATTATCGACGGCGAAATCTATGCGATCGAGCATGACGGGATGTTGCGAATCAAATACCTGCACCGGATGCCGGGGAATGCATTGCGGCTGCGCAGCCACAACAGGGCTGAGTATCCGGATGAGATCTTCAGTGCCGAGCAGATCGACAAGCAGAACATCAGGGTATTGGGATGGGTGTTCTGGTGGTCGACGCTCAACAAACGCAGACCGTCCGTACCGTTCCTGTAAATACGAAGCCCTGTAGCAGCCTTCGGCAGCTGCTACGCCTCAGCGCAATCGCTCTATCCCGCACACCAAGCTGGGAATTCCTCAAAAAAATCAGTATGCTGCGCCCCACATTTGCGCATCGACCCTTTCCAAGGCTCAGATCGCACCGACAAGGCAGATCACTTTCTCGCCAAGTCCCACAGCCGGACGCAAGATCCGGGTGTACGTTTTGAAGGCTGGCGCGGTTTACCAAAAATAAACCAAGCCAGTCCCCGAGAAGCCGGCCACAAGCCGGCTTTTTAATGCCTGAAAGAAAGTCACCTTTAGAGGTCCTCTGGAAAATCCCGCAGTTCAACCGATCTGGGTACTACGGAATTCTCTGTTCACTCTCCGTCAGCGCGCTCCATGTTTGTGGCTTTATGTGATAGCACACTAGAATCATGGTGTACGTCCTACTCTGAAGGTCGCTGCTTACACGGACTAGGACTGAAGCCAGCGTAGACAGATGTGCAGGTCAAGGAGACCACCATGCCGGACGCCAGAAATATCAAGGAACAAAAGCTTCTCTACCACCTCACTTCGGTTGAAAATCTGGATGGCATTTTTCAGGAAGGCCTGAAACCTCGCGCCGATATCACTGATTTTAAAGACGTAGCAGACAGTGAAATCCTGAAAAAGCGTCAAGCCCTAAAACTTGACCGCTACGTACCCTTTCATTGGTTTGCTGCAAATCCATTTGATGGAAGCGTGCAGCGCCATAGACCCGATGCCAAATTTGTCCTGATCTCGGTTTACAGATCAATTGCGAAACAAAATGGCTGGAAAGTCATTCCGCGCCATCCACTGGCTAGTGATTCAATCCAGTTACTCGATTACGACGAGGGTTTCGAAGCCATCGAGTGGGAGGTCATGAATACCCGCGAATATCAGGACGCTCATTGCAAGAGTATCTGCATGGCGGAATGCCTAGCCCCTGGCGTTGTTAAACCCAACGTCTTCTTCAAAGTTTTCACTCCTAACGAGGAGGTTGAAGCACTCTGCGCGGCTAAAATGCGCGAGGCCGGTGTTACTGTACTCACCGGCGTGAATCAGAGAATGTTTTATCAATGAATTACAGCAGACTGAATCCAGAGAAGGCTCTGATCTGGCGTATCGTCCACCGCGATAACCTACCCTGGATTCTGGACAACGGTCTGCATTGCGCAAACTCGGATGTGCAGGCACCGCAGTACGTGAACATTGGCAATACCGAGCTGATCGACAAGCGCCGATCTCGCACTGTGCTCATTGCTCCGGGAGGGGTGCTGGCCGACTACGTACCCTTCTATTTCACACCCTTCTCTGTAATGATGAAAAACATTCACTCCGGATGGAGTGTTCAGCAGCGCAGCAACGACGAGATCGTGATTCTGGTCTCAAGCCTGTACCGCGTCGCACAGCTTGGCCTACCGTTTGTCTTCACAAACGCACATGCCTACCCGGATTGGACAGACTACTATAGCGATCTGGCGAATCTCAGCGAGATCGATTGGTCTATTCTCCAACGACGGGATTTCAAGCGCGAACCTGATGACCCTCGAAAAATGGAGCGCTATCAGGCCGAAGCACTGATTCACCATCACCTACCGATTACAGGACTCCTGGGCATCATGTGCTACACCGATGCAATGAAAGAACGCATAGAACAAGACGTGGCTGCTAGAGGCCTGACGTTACCTGTTCATGCGCGTCCAGGATGGTATTTCCAATGATCCGATTTACCCAAGGCAACCTTCTGGAAGCCAAAACCGAAGCCCTCGTCAACACGGTGAATACCGTAGGTGTGATGGGCAAAGGTATCGCGCTGATGTTCAAAGAGCGCTTCACGGAGAACTACCGCCTGTATTCAGCGGCCTGCAAGACGGGCGAGGTAGAGATAGGCAAGGTTCACGTAACGGCAGTCAATGAACTTGAAGGTCCTCGCTGGATCGTAAACTTCCCTACCAAGCGTCACTGGCGATCACCATCACAGATGGCATGGATAACCGAAGGCTTACACGATCTGCGTCGCTTTTTGATTGAAAACCATGTGAAGTCTGTGGCGGTTCCACCGTTAGGTGCCGGCAATGGTGGTTTGAAATGGCCTGAAGTCCGCGAACAGATTGTTGCTGTCTTGAGTGATCTGGATGTAGATGTGCTGGTTTTCGAACCTTCCAATCAGTATCTGAATGTCGCCAAACGTAGCGGAGTCGAGAAACTCACGCCTGCTCGCGCGCTCATTGCCGAGCTGGTTCGACGCTACTGGGTTCTGGGCATGGAATGCAGCCTGCTTGAGATTCAGAAACTGGCCTGGTTCCTTGAGCGCGCCATAGAAAAGTTACCAGACACCGAAAACCCGCTGAATCTCCAGTTTGTTGCTCATAAGTACGGGCCGTATGCCAATCGGTTGGAGCATCTGCTCAATAATCTTGATGGCAGCTATCTGCATTGCGACAAACGAATTAGTGATGCGGGTATCAGTGATGTGATTTGGTTCGATGAAGAACGCAAAGCCTTTTTGCAAACCTACCTCAAGACTGAGGCCAAGCACTTCTTGCCAGCCTTGGAGCGGACTGCCGAGCTAATCGACGGATTTGAATCGCCCTTCGGTATGGAATTGCTGGCTACGGTCGATTGGTTGCTGAGTCAGGAAGGAGTTTCTCCGACTGTGCCAGCTGTGCGCGAAGCGCTGAGTCGTTGGGATGGCGGAGCCGGTGCAGCGGCTCGCAAAAGCAAACTGTTCGATGATCAGGCGCTTGATATCGCACTGAGACGTCTTACCTCCTGTAGTTTCAGACCTGAAATGGCAGTCTGTTAACTTCTCCAGCGCCTCCACACGTGCCTATTTGTCGCAGTAGTGCTGCGACATTTGTCTGCCCTTGGTAACAGGCCCAACATTAACGTGTCAGAGCCTGTGATTGTGTCAGCAGTGCTGTCACAAAAAGAGGCTTCCAGCTCCTCCATGAAGGCTCGAACGGCCTGCTGATACTGAGTCAGGGACATGCTGATCGAATTGGTCAGCAGCCTGCTGACTAACTCTGCTCGCCTCACCCAGGCAATTGGGCAGCAAACTGTTGCCCAATTGAAATAGTCTCAGCAGTGCCGAGACGATCCCCCCTCACGGATAACTAAACCCCTTAACCAACGTCAACTCCCCCACCGCCCGCATCGGCACCAGGAACGTCTCCATTTTTTCATCAGGCGTCCCCTCCTCCGTAATCACCGTCACTTGCGCGGTGGTTAGCGGCTGGACCGCATCCTCCTGCCCTTCGTCATCACTGCGATACCCACCACCGTAGTAGTTCACGTACACCAGGTACTGCCCCTTGATCGGCGCCGGCATGGCGAAGATTTCCGGGCCGTAGCCGGTGGTCACGTCCACATCCAGCGCCGCACCATTGGGCGCGACACGGTCGCCGTACCAGATGTGTGCACCATCGGGGGTGATGAGGTGCAAGTCCAGGTCCGTGCCATCGCTGTCCCAGGACAGCAGCACCCGCAACTTGGCCGGGGTTGCGCCGCCGCTGGCGTTAAGAAACTGCGTGCGGTGGCGTTGTTGGCCATCGGGGCTGCGGACTTCAACGCTGTTGCTGCCTTTGGGGAATGAGAACGGGCGGTCGAAGTGACCGGCGGGGTCGATCTTCAGTGGCATGCTGACGCCGTTGACGATCAGCTTGCCGGGCTCATTGCTCTTGGGGGTGGATTGGATCTGACCGGTAATGCGCGCCGTGTTGGCCTGACCCACCGGGGTGTTAACCGACGACGCCGGGTAATTGACCGTCTGATGAAAGCTTTCGCCTTCGCCTTCAGGGGCGCCGGTACGCCAGCCGCCAATGGGCGTATCAAGTTTGACGGCAGCAAATGTCGCTGGCAGTACGCAAAAAGCGCAAAGCAACAGCAAGACCTGTGGATAACGGAGTTTCATGGCCTATTCCAGCAAGAGGTGACGGGCGAGCCCTTCGATGTAGGTTTCATCCTGGCCGTTAGGGTGTGCTTCGAAGGCCAGGTGCAGGTATTCGTGGGTCAGATCGAGGCGGTCTTGCAACGACAGCACGCCGCGTACGTAGATGCGCTGGCGTTCGCGGTCGACAAACGGACGACCAAAGGCCAGGCGGCAGACCGCAAAGGTGCTGACTTCGTTGTAGCCGACTTCGCTTTCTAGTCGTTGGCGCCAGCCGCGGCGCTGGTTTTGCAGCCAGTCTTGCGCGGCGGGCAGCGCTTCGCAGGAGGCGACCGGGTTGTCCCAGCGACTGAGGCTGGCGCGCGGGTAGGCGTGCAGCAGGATGGCGTCGTAGCGTTGGCCGGCATTGGCTTGTTCGACGGCTTGCTGCCAGGAGAGTTTGTCCGGCCCCGGTTGGTCGGAGTGATAGGTGACGTTGCTGCCTGCAAGAACCAGATCGCTGGTCCACGAGGCGATATTGCGCGACTCAGTGGCGGCCGGACGTGGCGCGACGCGCTGTCGACTGCTGCTGTCATCGATGCTCAGACAGTCGCCGTTGCGAGTGGCATTTTGCAGCAGGTAGGTGCGGATCGCGACGGCCAGGGCTTTGGCCGCTTCGACGGGTTCAGGCCTGGCTTCACGCTGCAGGACGCGGGCGACGTATTCTTCACGATCGAGGCGGGCGATGAGTTTGTCTTTGAGCAAGAACAACTCGCCGTCGCTGTGGATATCGAGTTGATTGCCGTTGGCGAACTCGACGCGGTAGTCGCCTTGCAAAGGGCCGGGCGCTATAACGCGATCCCCCGACAACACGCGTTTCAGTGGATAACGCGCGAACAGACCGACCTCAACACACTTCCCTGCCTCGGCTGGCCACGACGAGGGCAGCACCGTCGCCAGCGCCTGACCATAATGGCGCAACACCATTTGGCTGGTGCCGCGCCCACCGGCCCAGATCGGCGTGCCGTCTACCGTCCAGCCCGCGAATCCGCCTTGGCGCGACGAAGGATCCTGATCCCCCAGCCAGCTCCAGGTTTTCACCCGCAACCGACCACCGAGTTCACCCACGACATTGCCATCCGCGGCATTGAGCACCACATCGAGCAACACCCTTCGCGCCTGATCCTGCGCCGGCATCACGGCCAACACCTTCAACAACTCCGCCACCGGAACCCGGGTCTGCGGTTGCAACAACGGCAAATCCAGCAACCATTTCGGCGCTTGTCTGGCCTGCCAATACTCGCGCCACTGTGCGCCGGCAATGCCCAGGCGCGCAGGCTCAAAGTACAAGCCGCAAGACTTCACCAATGCCTGATCACGCCCGATCGTGCCGCCCGCCGTGCAGCAATAAACTTCTTCCTTCGATTGCCCGCGACATTCATAAGCGGGCTCGCGCGCGCCGGTGTCCACCAGCCAGCCGTAGACAAACAGCTTCCACAAGCTGCCCAACGGCGTCTGCAAATCATCAGGCAATGGCTCACGCGAGATCACCTGAGTCTGGCTCAACCCAAGCAATTCACCCTTGAAGCCCAGGCGCAGCGGCTCGTCCTGCGCTGTCGCCAGCGCAGGGATCAAACACAGCAACCACCAGACCAGACACCGGGTCATGTCAGTTGACCGTGACCTGACCGAGTGCCGGTTTCTGTTCCTGAGCCTGATGCTGTGGCGCGTAGACCTGCGTGAAACGCACCGGCGGCAGGTTGAACTGGCCTTTTTGCGAGAAGCGCACCAGATGACGCAGGCGCAACTCACCGCTCAGCGCATCCACTGGCACCGCATAGGCCATTTGCCCCGGCTCGAAACGGGCTTTCTCCAGCGCGGTCGGCTCGGTGCCGGCCTTGCCCATCAGCTTGATGCCCCACGTGGTGCGCTCGACGTCCGCACCCGGTGGTAGCGGCACTTCGAGCATGCCGTAGCGCAGCGGTTTCGCCGCTTTGCTGGTGATGATCACTTCGTCCAGGTACAGGCTGTCGCTGGACAACGGCTTGGTGCCGACCGCTTCGAGTTTGAATTCGAACGCTTCATCACCCGGCACCAGACGCGACAGGCGACGGGTGATGGTCACCGCCATCGGATCGATTGCCGGTTGTTTGGTCTGGAAGCTCAACATGGCGCGTAGCGGGCGCTCTTGCGTTCCGCTCAGCGACAATACCGCCGGCACTGGCGAAGAGCCCTGCCACGTCCAATACATCTCACCGGTATCACTGTAACGTTTCTTCCAGCCCTCACCCGGTGCCAATGCGATGGTCGGAGAAGCCTGCTCGATGCTGCGCTGCAACCAGGTCAGCGCCAACGCGCGTTCCAGGGTCGATTGCTGTGGCAACAGGCGTTGCAACAACGCTTGTGCATGAGCCTGATCGAAAGTCTGCAGCGACAGGTTCAGGGCTTCGACAAACGGTTGAGCGCTGGTGGCCACTTGCTGTTGCGCAGCATCCACTTGACGACTGAACGCCGGCGGCAGATTGACCTTGGCCTGACGCGCCAAAGACGCGGTCAACACCCGAGCACTGGCCAGCCCCAAGGCCGAATCCGGATCGTTCATGACCAGGCTCTCTGCACCATCGTCCATCACGCTCGCGGCATTGCCTTCGCCGGCTTTCACCAGGTCGTCGATCAAACCGCTGAGCAGCGTGTTCACCGGCAATTGCATCTGTTTGGCAAACGACAGAATCAACGCCCGCTGCAACAGTGGTGTGTTCTGCGCCTGTTTCGCGTACACCTCCAACACCCGCTGCCAGTGCTCCGGCGGCAGGCTCAGTTCCAGCACTTTGCTGGCGTGCCAGTCGGCGTAATAGGCGTAAGCGGTGAGGAATGCATCCGGCTCGCCGTCAAAGCCCCACCAAGTGAAGCACGCCGACGGCCCGGCCATTTGCACCAGACGCAGGCGGCTGTTCTGCATGATCAAACGCAAGCGATCACGGATCTGCGGGTTCGACGACAGCGTTGGATAGGCGATGCTCAGCGGCAGCAGACGGCTGGCGGTTTGTTCGACGCCGCCATACGGATAGCTCAGCAGATCATCGAGGGCCGAGCGGAACACTGCTTGCGGGCTGTCATCCAGACGCAGGCGAATATCCGTGGCGTCCGCCGGCAAGGTCAACGGCGTGTCGCCGCTGACCGCGTCCAGGCTTTGGCTCTGGGTCACCTGCCAGCCTTCGCCAGTCGCGGTCAGGCGTACGGCCAAGGCGTCAGCGGTTTTGCCATCCTGCACCAGCTCGGCGGTCCAATCGCCATTGGCCAATGTGAATGCCGGCAATGGGATGTAGTTGACGCCGTTGTTCAGTGTGACCGGCACACGTTGCTCGGCACCCGCGTAATGAATCACCAGCTCAGCCTTGACCGGTTTCTCGGCCTGACTGAAAGCGAATACGCCAAGATCCGGTTTGTCGCCATTGCGGAATTTGGTCGGGCCGCTCCACTTCAGGTACAGCGGTTTTTCCGAGCGCACGAATTGCTTCTTTTGCCCGACCTGACCGTCATCGGCGATGGCGCGGGCGGTGATGCGCCAGCGGGTCAAGGAGTCCGGCATCTTGAAGGTGAAACGGGTTTTGCCGTTGGCGTCGGTGATCAATTCCGGCTGCCACGCGGCGGTGTCGACGTCTTCACGACGCGGCCGCTCCAGCACTTTCACCCCACGCTCGCTGCGGTTGGCTTTGCCCGGCGCGCCCGGGCTGCCCGGCAGTGCCACGTCGTAGCTGATGAACGACAAACTGGCGCTGGTGCGCACGTTGTTGCGGCGCGGATGGTAGAAGAACTGGTCGATGGTCGGCGCCACTTCCGGTTGCAGCGCGTAGATCATTTCGTCGACCACGCTGACCGTCAGGTGAGCCGGAATCGGCTTGCCGGCGAACAGGGTGGTGAGGTCCACGGACACGGTATCGCCGGGCTGATACGCCTCTTTGTCGGTAGTGATCGCCACATCGATCTGTGGCGCGACCACCTTGATACCGGCGTTCTGGAAGCTGTACTGACCGCCCTTGGTGTAGAGCACGGAGAACGTCAGGTTCGGCGCGAAGTTGTCCTTCACCGCGATGCGCGCGCGGTATTGGGTGTCGCTGAGCTTTTCCATCTTCAGCCAGTCGCCGCCCTTGGACAGCAACGCCGTGGCCTCGACCTTGTCGCGCTCGAGCGACAACAACGCATCGCTGACCGGCTCGGGGAAAGTGATCAACGCGAGGGCTTCGTCGCCAGCCTTGTACTCGGGTTTGTCGAGGACGATTTCCACGGTGCCGGGCACGGCTTTGACGCCATCACCCGTGACCGAATGACCGGTCGCGCCAAGCACCCGGCCATGATCATCCTTCAGCGTCAGGTTGTAAGTACCCGGACGGTCGAAGGCCAGGCTGAAGCCTTTGTCCTTGCCGGCGAGTTTTCCTTCGCCAGTGGTCTGATCTTCAAGTCGCACCCAGCTGTAGCTGCTCGGGTTGACCGCTTTGCTCTGCTCGCTGCCACCTTCATTGGCGTAGCTGAAGGCAACCTTGTCGCCCACCGCGCTGAACCGTTGCGGCGCGCTCAGGCGGAAACTGGCGGCACCACGGTCGATGAGGATTTCCTTGGTGGTCTTGACCCGGTACGCCGCGCCATCACTGGCGAACACGGTGAGCATGTAGCGGCTCGGTTTCTCGGCGGCGGGCAGGTCAAGCGTCGCGTTGCCCTTGGCGTCGGTGGTCAGTTCGGCGCTGGTCAGCTCCACCGGGAATTGCCCCAGGTATTGCAGTTCGTTATCGACCATCGACAGTTGTTGGGCGCGCAGGCTCAGGCTCACCTTGGCGTCGACCACTGGTTTACCGTCCGGGTACAACAACACCAGGCTGCCTTTGACCGGTTCGCCGGTACGGTAATCCTGCTTGGCCAGGTTCAGGGAGATCTCGAAGTGCGGTTTGATGTACTCAGCCACGCGGAAGGCGCTGCTGTAGGCCTGATCCTTGTAGCTGAAACGCAGCTCATAACCGCCCGCCACCGCATTGTCCGGCAACTGGAAACGGCCCTGGGTGCCGGCCTTGGAATCGAGCTTCAACGCCAACGACTGCAGCGCAGTACCGGTGGCATCGAGCACCGTCACATTGACATCGGCAGCGGTCGGCGCCACGGAATCCCGGGCATTCTTGAACTCGCGACCGACGATTTTCAACGACACCCAATCACCCGGCCGGTACAGCGGCCGATCGGTAAACGCATAGAGTTTGGTGTCGTAGATTTCGCTGTCGTAGTAGAAGTTCTCGGAGACGAACACCCCGCCCTCTTCGTCCTCGCCGATCACGAACGAACGCTCCGGGCTGACGTGTTTCAGGCGCAGCAAACCATCGGCATCGGTCGCGCCACTGCTCATCACGCCCAGGCCATCGGTCCACAGCACATTAACCTTCGGCACCGAACTGCCTTCATGTTTGCGCGCGGCCCATACCAGCAATTCATCACCGGCAATCTTGCTCACGGCCACGGTATTGGAGACGAACACCATGGTGGTCGCGCGGTACTTGCCGATCAGCGCTTCCACCAGGTACAGGCCCGGTTTCAGGTTGCCCAACGGGATATAAACGTTGCCCGGCGAGACGCTGACGAACTCACTGGAAGAACCAACCAGTTTCACACCTTCAGGCGGCTGGATCGGTTTGGCTTGCCATAGCGGATAACGGAATTGGCTGACCACCGGCAGACCCGGAATCAACGCGAATTGCGGCTGTGCGTCGTAGGGCGTTGGCGCGGCGATGGCGGTGCCCATCTTCAGTTCCGGCACTTCCTCGGTGACTTGTTTACGCGACTCGTAGGAAAACGCCCGCTGCATCACCCGACGGGATTTGCGGTACCAGTTGTCCCACAGGTACGCGAGGGTGTTCGACAGGCCTTCGCCCTTGAACTGGCCGTCGCTGACCACACGGTGCAGGTTCTTCTGGCGCTTGAGGAAATCCAGCGGCTTGTCGATGCGATACACCCGAATGTCCGCACCGCCGTAAGGCTCCATACGGAACCGGCGATAGTCACGACCCGGCGCTTCGAGGCGTACCACCGCCTGTTCGTCGCTGGCGAAACTGCTGTCGGCCAACAGGAAAAAGCTTTCACCGGCCACCGGCGTATAGCCGCTCGGCTCGACGGTGTCTTCGGCGTTGACTGCCGACAGCGGCAGAACCAACGCAAGCAAAAGAGGCAGTTTTGAGCAAATGCGCAGCATGCGGGCACCGATCATTGGGAGAGAAAGTTCAGTCGATAGACGCCGATGAAGTTGGGGTTGGCTGCGTCGGGTATCCATCGGGTGTCCTTCCATGTCATGAGTTGCTGCAGGCTTGCGGAGCGCATGCCGTTGTCGGTGGGGGTGGTGGTGCCGGTGTGATAGGCGATGAAGCGGCCCATCCAGATCATCAGGTGCTGGTCATCGCCCTGATCGAAAAACATCAGGTCGCCGGGCCGGGCCTGGGCCAGGTCGCGGCCGACCAGATGGCTGTTGAACTGAATCAGTTTGATCGCGTTGACGTAGGGCCCAACCTTGCCGCCGCCCTGCTGCCATTGCTGGGCGAGGCCGCGTTGGGCGTCACTCAGTTGCAACTCCGGCGGCAGGTAGCGGTTGGACAGGCCATTGCTGCGCAGCCATTTGTCGTCATGGACTTTCAGCGCTTCGTTGGCGGCAAACCGCACCAGCCCGGCGCAGTCCTGCTGATACCAGCGCGGGCTCGGGCCTTGGGTCAATTGTTCCTGGGCGATGCGCACGAACCAGGCACGGAATACCTGGGATTGCTGCGGGTCGAGCGCGGCGGCTTCGCTGGCGAATGTGCGGGTCCCCAGCAGCAACGCCAGCAAGCCGAGGCCTCGGATGAGTGCGGTCACAGAGCTTTCCACTCCAGCGGCAGCCATTGCCAGTGGCCGTCGGGCTCGCTGCCTTTGGGCAAGGTCAGGGCGTATTTGCCGTAGCCGCCAAGGGTGCGCAGTTTCGGGATCAGGTAGGTTTGCGCGGCGTTGTAGAACACCGGTTCCATGTCCTGCGGCAGGCTGTCGAGGGTTTCCTGCTGCATCAGTTGCGCCATGGAGTCGGGGCCGAAATAGATCGGCATCAGCAGGTCTTTCGGCAGCACGTCAGCCAGCGGCGGGAAGCGTTTGTCGAGGGTGCCCAGCGCTTTGTCGACGAGTTTGTCGTCGAGGGAGAACAGCAGCGTCGAACCATGGCGCGCCAGGCTGACGCGCATGAAGGCTTTGCCGGTGATCGCGTCCGGCTGCTCGGCATCCTTGGCCTTATAGGGGCCGAAGTTGGAGCTGACCTGGCGCTGCCACTGATGGGTTTTACCGTCCTGTTTCTCGACCACCGGGAATGCGTGCTCGGCAACATTGCCTTCGTAGGCACCGACCATCGAGCCGAACAGGTTGCCCAAGTCACCGTCGAGTTTGGCACTGTCATCGTCATTCAGGCTGGCCACCAGCAGCGGCGTGTACAGCCGCGAATCGGCGTACCAGCACAGGCCGGCGGCACCGGCCATATGTTCGGTCAGGGCCTGGGCCACGG
Organism: Pseudomonas sp. Pseusp15; assembly: GCF_059492165.1. Taxonomy (NCBI): domain Bacteria; kingdom Pseudomonadati; phylum Pseudomonadota; class Gammaproteobacteria; order Pseudomonadales; family Pseudomonadaceae; genus Pseudomonas; species Pseudomonas sp. Pseusp15. The sequence goes on along the minus strand of NZ_CP168523.1, from coordinate 6,104,997 downwards.
ACTCTTCGGCGCCAAGTTTCACCAGCAGCGGTTTCTGTTGTTCGGCGGCCAACGGCAAGGCCACGCAAGCGCTGGCGCCCATCGGCATGGCTTGCCAGATCGGTTTGAAGTCGAAGTCCGGCTGCTTGTCCAGTTCGTCCATGGCGAGGAAGCTGTGCCAGCCCTTGTCATCCATGTCGAAACGCAGGCCGGCAAAGTTCGGGATGAAGCGCTGATAACCCATGGCCAACACGCTGGAGTTGACCGAGAGGCGTTGTTTTACCTCGGGCGCACGCGGCGGCAGGCCGAAGGCTTCGGGGAACAGTTTGTCGCCGTTGAGCAAGGCGGCGATCGCCTTGGTCGAAACGCCGCCGGTTTCCTCCAAAGCCCCGTTATCCGGGTCGTAGAGTTTGGCCGGATTGGACAGCACCACCAATTTGTCGCCATGGGAAGCGAACACCAACGCCTTGCTGGCGTTGTAGTTGAGCTGATAGAGGGTGACGGCGTCGGCACCGACTTTCACTTCACTGAGCTTGCTCAGCTGCGAATCATCCAGCGCCACTTTCGCCAGCGGCTCGAGCACCTTGGCCAGTCCGCCGCGATCCATCACCAACAGGAAATCCTTGAGACGCCCATCCGCCCCGCGCCACAGCGCCACATCCGCCGGTTGGTCGAAGAGCTGCTCGATCAGGCTGTCCTGCAACTTCAGGTCATGCTCGTAAATGATCCGCCGCAGGCTGCCGATCAAACCGAGGCGATCGGCATGGGCTTCGTAATAGAAGACGAAATCTTCGGTCAGGGTTTCCTTGAGGAACGGCACGGCCAGCAAATCCTTGGGTAGCTGACTCAAGGAATGGGTTTCGAGCAGACCGTCCGGGCGACTCATGCCCAGCTTGTCGCTGGCCAACTGCGCAGGCGGAGCCTTGGGTTTGTGCAGGAACCAGCCTAACCCGCCCGCTACGCCTGCCGCCAGGCACAGCCCGATCAGCAACGCCGGCCAACGACGTGGGGTTTTGGCTGCTGGTATGTCGGCGGCCGGAGTCACAGTGTTATCGCTCATGTTCACAAAACCCGATTTCATCCGTGGTGCGGGATGTTTAATAGTTGAAAGTCTTGACCAGCAGCAGGTCGCCGATCGCCCGCAAGGGCACGATGAACGTCTCGCGTTTTTCGTCGACGGTGTTTTCATTGAGCACCAGATTGATTTGCGAGGTGATCACCTCGTTCTGGTTGCTGTTCTCATCGAAGTTATAGCCGCCGCTGCCGTAGTTGCCCCAATAGTTCACGTAAACCAGATAGGTGCCGTGCATCGGCGCAGTCATGGTGAACATTTCAGGGCCAGGGCCATCGACCCCGTCCGGGTCCAGCCCACCGCCGTTGCTCATCGCCGGACTGGCCCAGAACGCGTGCTGGCCGTCGGGGGTAATGATGTGCAGGTCGAGTTCGGCCTTGGGATCGTCCCAGCCCAGCACCACGCGAATCCGCGCCGGGGTGCGCAGGTTATTGGCTTCATAGAATTGAACGCGCTTGAGCGACTTGCCCTCGGAACTGCGCACTTCGACGCTGTTGGAACCGGCGCCGAACGCATACGGGCGGGCAAAACGCCCTTGATCGTCGGTGTACAGATTCAGGGGATTGCCGTTGACCGCCAGGCTGTGGGGCGGACGGAGCGTGCCGAGGGCCTTGAGCTGGCCTTCGATCATTGTGCGATTGCGCTGCACGCCCCGGTCGATGGGCGGTGTGGGATAGGCGACGCGAGGGTTTTCACTGCGGTCCAGCAAGCCGTGATAGCGCCAACCACCCACCGGTTCCGATAGCTCGGCCGTGGGCTCGGCCCGCGCCACTTGAGCGCAGACCAGCGTAATCAGCAGTGAAAGAACCCAACGCATGTGACGCCTCCTGCCATGCATAACGAAACCTGGCGCCTGATCCTCGGCGCGTTACAGATCAAAAAAACTGCGTTTCGTCAGAAGACCCTGAATATAGGGTCGTTGAAGGCGCGAAGATTAGCCATTCGGCAGTTTTTTAACAATCAGATACATCTATATTTGCGGTGAGAATCACGGTGTTTGTTGGGCGTGAGCCGAATAGCGATCTTATTCGGCTCATAAAGTGAGCCGAATAAGACTATTATTCGGCTCATTCACCTTGGAGCACCCGAGTTCATGGCACCTCACTGGATCTGGCAACGGCCTGATTGGCCAAATTTCAACTGGCAAGCCGAGCGCCTGACACCGTTATTACGCGAGTGTGTGCAGGCACAAGGTCGGTTGATGGGCATGGCCAGTTCCGTAGATAGCTCACTAAGCGCGCAGAACGAACTGGATGCGCTATTGCAGAATATCGTGACGTCTTCAGCTATCGAGGGTGAACAACTTAACGTCGGCTCCGTGCGCTCTTCACTGGCGCGACGACTGGGTTTAAATCTGGTCGACGGGGATAAGGTGAGCCAACGCAGTGAAGGTCTGGCGCAATTAATGCTCGACGCCACACAGCATTTCGCTGAACCACTGACGTTGCAGCGACTACTGGATTGGCACGAGTGGCTATTTCCTGATCAAGATTCCGACTTCGCCGCCCGGCCCATCCACATTGGAGCGTTACGCGGCGATGAACCCATGCAAGTGGTTTCGGGGCGACTCGACAGGCCAACCGTTCACTTCGAAGCGCCGCCTCGCCAAGGCCTTGAGCAGCAACTGGACACATTCCTCAAATGGTTTGAAGTCAGCCGAAATCAAGCCGGCCTCGATCCATTGCTGCGGGCCGGTATCGCGCACTTCTGGTTCGTCACTTTGCACCCCTTCGACGATGGCAATGGCCGTCTCACGCGAACCATCACCGACCTGGCGCTGGCCCAGAGCGAGGCTCAGGCTATCCGCTTCTATGCCATGTCGGCGAGCATCCTGGAGGATCGTTCAGGCTATTACCGAGTGCTGGAAACCAGCCAGAAAGCCACGCTGGACATCACACAATGGCTGGAATGGTTTCTACAAACTCTCCTGCGTAGTTTGCAGCAAGCCATGAACCGTATCGAGTTGGTGCTGGCCAAAGCGCGCTTCTGGCAGGCACATCGGGAGTCCGAGCTGTCAGTTGAGCAGATCAAAGTGTTGAATCGTTTACTCGATGGCGGAGAACGTGGTTTCGAGGAGGGAATCAGCGCCGCTCAATACCAGGCAGTGGCAAAGGTTTCCAAAGCTACCGCGACCCGTCATCTGACCGAGCTGCTGGAGAAGGGCTGCCTGAAACGCCTGCCCGGTGGCGGGCGCAGCACTCGGTATCAGATCCTTCACCCTGAGCTTGAGGCATTCTGAGTCCGGTTTTTCCGACGCGGCGACAGGGGTTTTCAGGCCCGCTCATTTGCCCATACCCCCCATGTCTGCTAGTGTCGCGCCGGTTTAACGTCAACCGGAAATAGCCGCCATGGCCCGCAAAAAAGCTGCACTGGATTTCGAACAATCCCTCGCCGACCTGCAAACGCTGGTGGAGCGTCTGGAGAACGGCGAATTGTCGCTGGAAGACTCGCTGACCGCTTTCGAGCAGGGCATCGGGCTGACCCGTGATTGCCAGGCGGCGCTGGCCCAGGCCGAGCAGAAGGTTCAAGTGCTGCTCGAGCGTGATGGCGAGTTGGCCGAGGAACCCTTCGACGCGGATCAGCCAGAATGATTGCAGCGTATTCGGCAGCCAGCCAGGCCCGCGTCAATGCAGCACTGGAAACCCTGTTCAACCCGCCGAGCCCTGAGCTCGCCCGCCTCTATGAAGCCATGCGCTACAGCGTGATGAATGGTGGCAAGCGTGTACGTCCGCTGCTGGCCTACGCCGCGTGTGAAGCGCTGGGCGGCAAGGCCGAGCAAGCCAACGGCGCAGCCTGCGCGGTTGAGCTGATCCATGCCTATTCGCTGGTGCACGACGATTTGCCGGCCATGGACGATGACGACCTGCGTCGCGGCCAGCCGACCACCCATAAGAAATTCGACGAAGCCTGCGCGATTCTCGCCGGCGACGGTTTGCAGAGCCTGGCCTTCAGCGCCCTGCTCGACCCACGCCTGAGCTCGTCGGATGCCGAAACCCGGCTGCAAATGGTCAGCGCCCTGGCGCTGGCGGCAGGCCCGGCGGGCATGGTCGGCGGGCAAGCCATCGATCTTGGCTCGGTGGGACTGAAGCTCGATCAAAAAGCCCTTGAATACATGCATCGGCACAAGACCGGCGCGTTGATCGAAGTCAGCGTCAAACTCGGTGCCCTGGCCAGTGGCCGTGCCGAGAAGGACGAACTGAAGTCGCTGCAAAGTTATGCACAGGCCATCGGCCTGGCATTTCAGGTCCAGGACGACATTCTCGACGTCGAAAGTGACACCGCCACCCTAGGTAAACGCCAGGGCGCCGACATCGCCCGGGACAAGCCGACCTACCCGGCGCTGCTCGGTCTCGACGCGGCCAAGGCCTACGCTCTGGAACTGCGCGACCAGGCCCTGCACGCACTGCGACCGTTTGACGCGGCAGCCGAGCCCTTGCGCGATCTGGCCCGGTACATCGTTGACCGCCGCAACTGACGGCGTATCCGCCAAAAAAGACCAACGCGTGGGCAGGGGGCGATGCATCAGGTAAACTGCCGCATCTTTTATACCTATAACGATTCGCCTGATGCCCACGACGTTTCATGAGATTCCCCGTAAGCGCCCGACCACGCCCCTGCTCGACCGTGCCAACACGCCGGACGGCCTGCGCCGGTTAGGCGAAGCCGAGCTGGAAACCCTGGCTGATGAGTTGCGCCTGGAATTGCTCTACACGGTCGGCCAGACCGGTGGGCATTTCGGTGCCGGCCTGGGCGTGATCGAGCTGACCATCGCGTTGCACTACGTTTTCGACACCCCGGACGACCGGCTGGTGTGGGACGTGGGTCATCAGGCCTATCCGCACAAAATCCTCACCGGCCGTCGCGCGCGCATGAGCACCCTGCGCCAGAAGGATGGCATCGCCGCCTTCCCGCGTCGTTCCGAGAGCGAGTACGACACCTTTGGCGTCGGCCACTCCAGCACCTCGATCAGCGCAGCGCTGGGCATGGCCATTGCCGCCCGCCTGCAACACAGTGATCGCAAGGCGATCGCGGTGATCGGCGACGGCGCACTGACCGCCGGCATGGCCTTCGAGGCGCTGAACCACGCGCCGGAAGTGGACGCCAACATGCTGGTGATCCTCAACGACAACGACATGTCGATCTCGCGCAACGTCGGCGGGTTGTCGAACTATCTGGCGAAAATCCTTTCCAGCCGCACTTACGCAAGCATGCGCGAAGGCAGCAAAAAGGTCCTGTCGCGCCTGCCCGGCGCCTGGGAAATCGCCCGTCGCACGGAAGAATATGCCAAAGGCATGCTGGTCCCTGGCACGCTGTTCGAAGAGCTGGGCTGGAACTACATCGGCCCGATCGATGGCCACGACCTGCCGACCCTGATCGCCACCCTGCGCAACATGCGCGATCTGAAAGGCCCGCAATTCCTGCACGTGGTCACCAAAAAAGGCAAAGGCTTCGCCCCGGCGGAAGTCGACCCGATCGGTTACCACGCCATTACCAAACTCGAACCGCTGGACGCTCCGGCCGCCGCGCCGAAAAAAGCCAGCGGGCCGAAATATTCCGGTGTGTTTGGTGAGTGGCTGTGCGACATGGCCGCAGCCGATCCGCGCCTGGTCGGGATCACCCCGGCGATGAAGGAAGGCTCCGACCTGGTGGCCTTCAGCGAACGCTTCCCGACGCGCTATTTCGACGTGGCGATTGCCGAGCAACACGCCGTGACCCTGGCAGCCGGCATGGCCTGTGAAGGCGCCAAACCGGTGGTGGCGATCTATTCGACCTTCCTGCAACGCGGTTACGACCAGCTGATTCATGACGTCGCGGTACAAAACCTCGACGTACTGTTCGCCATCGACCGCGCCGGCCTGGTGGGCGAAGACGGCCCGACGCACGCAGGCAGCTTCGACCTGTCGTTCCTGCGTTGCATCCCCGGCATGCTGGTGATGACCCCGAGCGACGAAAACGAACTGCGCAAAATGCTCAGCACCGGCCACCTGTACAACGGCCCGGCGGCGGTGCGTTACCCGCGTGGCACCGGCCCGAATGCACCGATCGCGAAAGACCTCGAACCGATCGAAATCGGCAAGGGCGTGGTTCGTCGTCAGGGCAGCACAGTCGCCCTGCTGGTGTTCGGCGTGCAACTGGCCGAGGCACTGAAAGTCGCCGAGAAGCTGGATGCAACGGTCGTCGACATGCGTTTCGTCAAACCGCTCGACGAAGCACTGGTTCGCGAAATCGCCGGCAGTCACCAATTGCTGGTGACCGTCGAAGAGAACGCGATCATGGGCGGCGCCGGTGGCGCGGTCAGCGAGTTCCTCGCCCGCGAGAACATCCTAAAGTCGGTGCTGCACCTGGGCTTGCCAGACATCTACGTCGAACACGCCAAGCCTGCGCAAATGCTCGCCGAATGCGGGCTGGATGAAGCCGGGATCGAAGAGGCGGTGCGTCAGCGCCTGCAATTGCTGAATATCTGATCCTCTGGCTACATGCAAAACCCTGTGGCGAGGGAGCAAGCTCCCTCGCCACAGGTTAAAGATCGGGTGCGATCAACTGACAGAGCTTGGCCGTCGCTTCGATCATCTGCCCACTCGGTCGTTCCAGGCCTTTATCCGTCACCAACAGCAATTGCCCCTGCGCCACCGCCGTCACCTGGGGCCAGGCCTTCCACGCCTCGAGCTGCGCCTGATCGCTGGCCAGAATCACCTCGGGGTTGCGCTGCAACACCGCCTCCACACTGACCTGCGGTGCAGGCTGTGGCAGATCGGCAAACACATTGCTTGCCCCGCAAACCTGTAGCGCATCGCTGATGATCTGCCTTCCGCCCACGGTGTACAGCGGCCGATCCCAGACTTGATAAAACACCCGCAGCGGCTCATCCCTTCGATAGCGCTGGCGCAGGGAGTCGAGTCGCTGACGCAGTTTTTTGGCCAATGCAACGCCCCGCTCCGCTCGCCCGAGTTGCGTGGCTATCGCTTCGATCTGCACAGTGAGTTGTTCGAGGTTATGCGGTTCGGCGACATAGGTGGGAATGTTCAGCCGTTTGAGCTGTTCACGCTGAGCCGGCCCCACACTGCCTGGCCAGAGCAGCAGTAAATCGGGCTTGAGGCTGAGCAATCGCTCCATGTCCAACTGACCGTAGCGGCCCACCGAAGGAATGTCTTTGAGCTCGGCCGGACGCTCACCGGCATCCAGCACTCCGACCAGCAGGTCAGCCGAATTCAGTTCAATCACGATTTCGGAAAGCGACGGTGCCAGGCTGACAACACGCTCGGCCGCAGCTGCCGGACCACCGATGGCCAGCAACAGGACTGCCAGCCAGACGCATCGCATCAGCCGAGTTGACGCGGGATACGGTAGAGGTAGAACAGCACCACCGTCGACAACGCCAGCAGCATCAGCGGCACGGCTTCCAGACCAACGAAGACTGCCAGTGCGCCGATCCAGGCGGGCAGGCCGGCGACCAGAAACGCAGCACGGCGTTTCGCGGCCAGGGCGATCCAGGCGGCGGGTTCTTCAGGGGTATCGAGGGCTTTTTGGGTCGCGATCAGCGCATGTTTGTAACCGCCAAAGAACTTCAGGCTGACAAACATCGACGCCACACCGGCAATGAAAAACGGCATGGCCAGCACCGGCAGAATCGCCTCGCTTTGGCCGAATAAGCCATTGACCACGAACAGCGGCAGCAAGGCCAACGCCAGATATTGCCACCAGTTGACGGCCAGTCGTCGCCGTACCTGACCGCGGGTCACGCCCTGTCAGCCTCGCCCTGGTGCTCGTTGCCCATCATGTGGTCGAGCTTGCTGGCCTTGGTCGCCAGGTAGAGTTTGTTATGCGGGTTGTGCCCGGTGTGCAACGGCACGCGCTCGGCAACCACGATGCCCATGTCAGTCAAGGCTTTGACCTTGCGTGGGTTGTTGGTCATCAGACGCAGGGACTTCACGCCCAGGTGCTCCAGCATCGGCAGGCACATGGCGTAGTCGCGCTGGTCGGCGGCAAAGCCCAGACGTTCGTTGGCTTCAACGGTGTCAGCACCGCCGTCCTGCAATTCATAAGCGCGGATCTTGTTCAGCAGGCCAATGCCACGGCCTTCCTGACGCAAGTAGAGCAATACGCCACGGCCTTCACGGGCGATCGCCTGCAACGCCGCCTCGAGTTGCGAACCGCAGTCGCAACGCTGGCTGAACAAGGCATCGCCGGTCAGGCATTCGGAGTGCAACCGGCCGAGTACCGGCGCACCGTCGGCGATCTCACCCAGACTCAACACCACGTGCTCGCGCCCGTTCTCTTCATCGAGAAAGCCGTGCATGGTGAATTGCGCAAAAGGCGTTGGCAGCTTGGAAGCGGCGACAAAAACGACAGGCACCGGTGTGCTCCTGATCTATAAGTACTGAAGATTCGCAGAGGCGGCATTGTAACAGCACGTTCCTACAGACGCTTAGGCTGAATTATCGGCCATAACGATCAAAAAGTTTGATATCTGCCCCGCGCCCGCATTGAACGTTTTCATTTCGAGCCGAACGGATAGGGCTGTTTCCAGTGTTCGAAGACCGGTTTCAGCTGACCGCTTTTTACCAGCAATTCCATACGCTGGTCGAACAGCACCATCAACTGCCGTGCCCGAGGGGTATCGGCGAAGCACAGGTACAGCGGTAAATCCGCGATGTGCGTGCGGCGGAACTGCGACGGATCCTTGGCTCGGCTGACGATAGAGTTAACCTCGTCCAGCGCGTCAATGTAGTAGTCGACGTGGTTGTGGATCAGCATCGGCAGAATCCCGGTACGCCGCGCGACTTCGTTATAGCGCTGCACGTTGGGCAGGTAAGCCTGGTACTTGTAGCCGCGTACCCAGGCCAAACGGTAACTGCCCAGATTTTCCGGGGTCGGCGCCGGATTGGTGGCCAGGCCCAGTGCATAGATCGGATCGGTATCGAAACTCCAGCGCGGATAGAGCACGTCACTGACTTCATCCCGATAGGCACCGACACACGCGTCCACTTCGCCACGCTGTGCCAGGCCCGTGGCGCGTGTATACGGTTCGATTCGAATATCCAGTTTGACGCCCGCAGGCTCGAACACTTCGCGCAACACGTCCCAGCCCAAACCACGACCATCGGCGGCGGTAAAGTCTTCCCACGCTTCGCTGGCCAGGTGAATCACGGACGGCGTCGTCGGTGCATCCCCCGCCTGGGCGAACGAGCAAAACGTCGCGAAAACCATCACCATCAACCAGCGAGCCATCTTTCGTCCTCGACTGTAGCCTTCAGGCGAAAAGCCAGACCAGCCCTTGCATCGCCAACCACGCGAACACCCCGGCCAGCACGTCGTCGAGCATGATCCCGACGCCACCGTGCACATGCCGGTCGATCCAGCGAATCGGCCACGGCTTGAGGATGTCGAAGAAGCGGAACATCAGGAACCCCGCCAACAACCAATACCAACCTTGCGGCACCAGCCACAGGGTGATCCACATCCCGACCATTTCGTCCCAGACGATGCCTTCATGGTCGTGCACGCGCAAATCGTCGGCGACCTTGCCGCACAGCCAGAAGCCGAACAGCATGGTGATGCCGAGCATCAGCCAGTAGCCCCAGTCGGGCAGCATCTGCCACAACGGAATAAAGGGTAACGCCACTAACGAACCCCAGGTGCCCGGCGCTTTTGGCAGGGTGCCCGAGCCGAAGCCGAACGCCAGGAAATGCCACGGATTGCGCCAGACCGACGGTGGTACGAACTCCGACGGAACCTGTTTGGGATGATCTGTCACGGTGTCTCCCGAAAATGTTGGTAACCCCGGATTGGCGGGGTGATGTCGTGTCCGTCGGCGTCCAGCAGAATCACGCCCTGCCCTGCAACCACCTGCCCGAGCACATGGATCGGCCAGCCGTCCGCCAGTAACGATGGCAACTCGGCAGGCGGCAAGGTGAAGGCCAGCACGTAATCGTCACCGCCACTCAGGGCAGCCTGCTCAGCGCCGGATTGACCAAGGAAAGCCAGCAGCGCCTTCGACAACGGCAGCCTGCTGCGCTCTACCCGAATCCCGACTTTCGACGCCAGGGCAATATGCCCGCAGTCGGCGAGCAGGCCGTCGGAGATGTCCAGCGCGGCGGTGGCCTTGCCACGCAAGGCCTGGCCCAACGCCAGTTGCGGTTGCGGCGACCAGTAGTGGGCCAGCAATGGATCGGCGATGGCCGCGTCCGCAGTCCGCTGGCCGAGCACCAGCGGCAATGCGCCCGCGCCGTTACCCAGTTCACCGCCCACACAGAGCAAATCACCCGGCCGTGCGCCACTGCGGGTCAGCGCCAGACCGGTCGGCACTCGACCGAACACAGTCATGGTCAGGCTCAACGGCCCGCGAGTGGTATCGCCGCCCACCAGTGCCACACGGCAATTCTGCGCCATGAGGTTCAAACCACGGGCGAACGCTTCCAGCCAATCGGAAGTCCCGATCGGCAAGGTCAAGGCAAGGGTAAAGGCAACGGGGGTGGCGCCCATGGCGGCCAGGTCGCTGACGGCCACGGCCAGCGAGCGCTGGCCGAGCAGAAACGGATCGCAGGGGTCGGCGAAATGCACACCGGCCACCAGCGTATCGGTAGAAATCGCCAACTGCTCCCCGGGAGGAATAGCCAGCAAGGCGCAGTCGTCGCCAATCCCGAGGGCAACGCCTTCACCGCCCTGCGCGCAAGGCGCGGCGGCGAAGAAGTTGCGGATCAGCTCAAACTCACCCATGGCAATGGCAGTTCAAGCGCCAATCAGCGCTTGAACGCCTTCACTTCGGCTTCACGCAGACGCGGGGCCAGCTTGTCGAGCACACCGTTGACGAACTTGTGGCCGTCGGTGGAACCGAAGACCTTGGCCAGTTCGATGCCTTCGTTGATCACCACGCGGTACGGCACGTCGACACGCTTGAGCAGTTCCCATGTGGACAGGCGCAGAACCGCCAGTTCAACCGGGTCCAGCTCTTCGATGGTCAAGTCCAGGCAAGGCTTGAGCGCGGTGTCGATCTCGGTCTTGAACTGCGGAACCCCGTGCAGGATTTCGCGGAAGTACGCGCCATCGACATCGGTGAAATCGTTATCGACCCGGAACTGCGCTTCGATCTCGTTCAGCGACTGCTTGGCCATATGCCATTGGTACAGCGCCTGGGTCGCGAGCTGACGGGCCTCGCGACGCTTTGCGCTTTTCGATGGCTTGCCGGCATCCGCAGGCTTTGGATCGCGCGGGTTGAAACGATCGCTATCGTCGCTAATCACTTGGCCTCCAACTGCGCCAGCAGGCTGACCATTTCCAGAGCGGACAGGGCAGCTTCAGCACCTTTGTTACCGGCCTTGGTGCCGGAACGTTCGATGGCTTGTTCGATGGAATCAACGGTCAGTACGCCGAAAGCGACCGGTACGCCGAACTCCATGGACACCTGGGCCAGGCCCTTGGTGCATTCGCCAGCCACGTATTCGAAGTGCGGAGTACCGCCACGAATGACCGCGCCCAGGGCGATGATTGCCGCGAACTCGCCCTTCTGAGCGACTTTCTGCGCAACCAGCGGGATTTCGAAGGCGCCAGGCGCACGGATGATGGTGATGTCGCTTTCGCTCACGCCATGGCGAACCAGGGCATCAACTGCACCGCTGACCAGGCTTTCAACCACGAAGCTGTTGAAACGGCCCACTACCAGAGCGTAGCGGCCTTTAGGGGCGATGAAGGTACCTTCGATGGTCTTCAGGGTCATTCGTTAGATCTCTTAAAGAGCCGGGACGCGTTTTCTACGCATCCCTCAGTGATGTGTTAGCCGCGAATCAAGGACTGGAAACAACCGGTCATTATTCGGAGGGCACGTATTCTACAACTTCCAGATCGAAACCGGATATCGCATTAAATTTCATCGGCGCAGACATCAGGCGCATTTTACGCACGCCCAGGTCCCGAAGGATCTGCGAACCGGCACCAACGATGCTGTAGGTGGTCGGCTTTTTCACTGCGCTGTGGTCGGCGGTTTCGCGGATGTGCGCCAGCAAGACATCGCCATCGAGCGGGTGACCGAGCAACAGCACCACACCGCTGCCAGCCTCGGCAACCGCGGCCATGGCGGCGCGCAGGCTCCAGCGGCCCGGTTGCTTGACCATCAGCAGGTCACGCAGCGGGTCCATGTTGTGCACCCGAACCAGGGTCGGTTCTTCGGCGCACACGTTGCCCAGGGTCAGGGCCATGTGCACGTCGCCTTCCACCGAATCACGATAGGTCACCAGGTTGAACTGGCCCAGTTCGCTGTCCAGCGGCTGCTCGGCAATCCGCTGAACGGTACGTTCGTGGATCATCCGGTAGTGGATCAGGTCGGCAATGGTGCCGATCTTGATGTTGTGCTCGGCGGCAAACGCTTCGAGTTCGGCGCGACGGGACATGGTGCCGTCGTCGTTCATCACTTCGCAAATCACACCGCTCGGCTCGAAACCGGCCATGCGCGCCAGGTCGCAAGCCGCTTCGGTATGGCCGGCGCGGGCCAGGGTGCCGCCGGCCTGAGCCATCAGCGGGAAGATGTGGCCGGGGCTGACGATGTCTTCAGCCTTGGCGTCTTTGGCGGCAGCGGCTTGTACGGTACGCGCACGGTCGGCCGCGGAGATACCGGTGGTCACGCCTTCGGCGGCTTCGATGGACACGGTGAACTTGGTGCCGAAGCCGGAGCCGTTGCGTGGCGCCATCAACGGCAGCTTGAGCAGTTCGCAGCGCTCGCGGCTCATTGGCATGCAGATCAGGCCACGGGCGTGCTTGGCCATGAAGTTGATGTGCTCAGCCTTGCAGCACTCGGCGGCCATGATCAGGTCGCCTTCGTTCTCGCGGTCTTCGTCATCCATGAGGATGACCATCTTGCCTTGGCGGATGTCTTCAACCAGTTCTTCGATGCTATTGAGCGCCACAAGGCACCCCCTTGAGTCAGGATTTGAGGTAGCCGTTTTGGGCCAGAAAGCTTTCAGTAATAGTGCCGCCAGACTTCTGCGAAGAGCCAGGCTCAGCAGCCTTGTCGCCCAGCAACAGGCGCTCCAGATAACGTGCCAGCAGATCGACTTCCAGATTCACCCGGCGACCTGGCTTGTAAGCAGCCATGATGGTTTCGCTCAGGGTGTGCGGAATGATCGTCAGCAAGAACTCGGCGCCATCGACCGCGTTCACCGTCAGGCTGGTGCCGTCGACGGTGATCGAGCCTTTATGGGCGATGTACTTGGCCAGTTCTTTCGGCGCGCGGATGCGAAATTCCACGGCGCGGGCATTGTCGCTGCGCGAAACCACTTCGCCGACACCGTCGACGTGACCGCTGACCAAGTGCCCACCGAGGCGGGTGGTCGGGGTCAGGGCTTTTTCCAGATTCACTGGGCTGCCGCTCTTGAGGTCATTCATGGCGGTGCAGTCAAGGGTTTCGCGACTGACGTCCGCCGCAAAGCCATTGCCCGGCAGCTCAACCGCCGTCAGGCACACGCCGTTGACGGCAATGCTGTCGCCCAGCTTGACGTCGCTCAGGTCGAGCTTGCCGGTTTCTACGTAAACCCGCACATCTCCGCCTTTTGGGGTCAATGCACGAATACTGCCGATGGATTCGATGATGCCGGTAAACATGGAGTCCTCCTCGAGAACAGGGCCTTCTGGGCTGCAGCCGGGAATTATACGCTGACCGTTGGGACAGGTATGGCAATGACTCGCCAGTCATCGCCAACCGCGCGGATTTCGGTAATTTTGAGCTCGGGCGCATCTTTCATCTGCGCCAGCGGCCAGTCCAGTAACGGGCGCGCCGTGGAGCCGAGAAACTTGCCGGCAATGAAAATCTGGAACTCGTCCACCAACCCTTGCTGAGCAAACGCCCCGGCCAGACGCGGACCGGCTTCGACCAGTACCTCGTTGACGTCACGGGCAGCCAGTTCAACCAGCAACTTGCGCAGGTCGACCTGGCCATCGTCGCCCGCCACGATCAGGCATTCCGGACCGTTGGCGTATTGCTCTTCGATCGCCATGCACGTCGCGACCAATGCCGGACCGGCCTTGAAGAACGGCGCGTCCAACGGCACCCGCAGGCGACCGTCGATCAGCACGCGCAGTGGCGGACGGCTCATGGCCAAGGCGGTTTGTTCGGGATCGAGGCCCAATTCATCGGCACGCACGGTCAAGCGGGCATTGTCCGCCAGCACCGTGTCGGCGCCGGTCAGCACCACGCTGGCCTGCGCGCGCAGCCGTTGTACCGCCGAGCGCGCCGCCGGGCCGGTAATCCATTGGCTCTCGCCGCTTTCCATCGCCGTGCGACCGTCGAGGCTCATGGCCAACTTGACCCGCACGAACGGCAAGCCGTGTTCCATGCGCTTGAGGAAGCCTTCATTGAGCTTGCGCGCCTCACCTTCCAGCACGCCACTTTCGGTGGCGATTCCCGCCTGGGCCAGACGTTGCAGACCGCGACCGGCAACTTCCGGGTTCGGGTCCTGCATCGCCGCAACGACGCGCGCCACACCGGCATTCACCAGCGCATCGGCGCAGGGCGGTGTACGTCCGTGGTGGCTGCACGGTTCCAGGGTCACGTAAGCCGTGGCGCCTCGCGCCTTGTCACCGGCGGCACGCAAGGCGTGGACTTCGGCATGGGGCTCGCCGGCGCGCACATGCCAGCCTTCGCCGACAATCTGCCCGTCACGCACCACCACGCAGCCAACTCGTGGGTTGGGGTGCGTTGTGTAATGACCTTTGCGCGCCAGTTCCAGGGCACGGGCCATGTAATGGGCGTCGAGGATGGCTTGTTCCGGGGAGGTGGTCATTCTTTCACCGGTTCACGGGCGAGGCGATCGATCTCTTCGCGGAACTCGTTGAGGTCCTGGAAGCGTCGGTACACCGAAGCGAAGCGGATATAGGCGACTTCATCCAGCTTTTTCAGCTCGGCCATCACCAGTTCGCCGACCACGAGGGATTTGACCTCGCGCTCGCCAGTGGCGCGCAGCTTGTGTTTGATGTGCACCAGCGACGATTCCAGGCGCTCGACACTCACCGGGCGCTTCTCCAGCGCTCGCTGCATGCCGGCACGAAGTTTTTCTTCGTCGAACGGCTGGCGACTGCCGTCGGTTTTGATCAGGCGCGGCAACACCAGTTCAGCGGTTTCGAACGTCGTGAAGCGTTCGCCGCAGGCCAGGCATTCACGCCGGCGGCGCACCTGTTCGCCCTCGGCGACCAGACGCGAGTCGATGACCTTGGTGTCGTTGGCACCGCAGAAGGGACAGTGCATGGTGGCAGGCAACAAAAAATGGGAGGGCCATGGTAGCGCATCCCCGTGGCAAGACAAGCCATAGGGTTTGCGGTATACAGACGGGCTATAATGTTTTCACCTTGCTGGAGCCGCCAATGTCGTTACGACCGCTCGTTTTGCTCAGTCTTTTCAGCCTGCTGGTGGCCTGTGGCAGCGATGCACCCAAGCCCCAGCCACCAACACCAGGCCCAGCGCCGCAACAGGCGCAGAAGAAGGCCAAGGCGTCTGCCGAGCTCGGCCCGCTGCCGGCTTACCAACGTGAAATCAGTGGCACCCTGATGGGCGTGCCGGCCGACGCCGAAGTCGAACTGGCGCTGCTGGTGATCGACGAAAAGGATCGCCCGCAACAATTGCTCGCCAGTGCCAACCTGATCGGCACCAATCAGGTGTTGCCGTTTCGCCTGCGTTTCAACCCTGAATCCTTCCCGGTTGGCGCTCGCGTTGAACTGCGCGGCCGCGCCAGCCAGTCCGGGCAGTTGATTCTGCATCTGCCGGCGCAACTCATCACCCAGCCGACGACCCAGGCCCTGGGTCAGTTGCAATTCGTCAAAGCGCCATGATTGCACCGCTCGACCTGCAACAGGCGTTGGGTGAACTGCTCGGTGACGCACAGCTTGTAGCCTGTGAATTGCCGGGCACCGAGCTGAAACTCTGGCTGATCGACGGCGACAACATGGATCGCGCCTTCAGCCCCGAAGAAACCCGGCGGATTCTCCACGAGCCGCCGTACTGGAGTTTCTGCTGGGCCAGTGGGCTGGCCGTGGCCCGCTATCTCGCCGAACACCCGCACTGGGTCGTAGGCAAACGGGTGCTGGATTTCGGCGCCGGTTCCGGCGTGGCTGCGATTGCGGCCGTGAAGGCCGGGGCGCTGGAAGTGGTGGCCTGTGACCTGGACCCGCTGGCGATTGCCGCGTGTCGGGCGAACGCCGAACTCAATGATGTGCAGCTGCGCTACTCGACGGATTTTTTCGCCGAAGCGGATCGATTTGATCTGGTTCTGGTGGCCGACGTGTTGTACGACCGGGAGAATCTGCCGCTACTCGACGAGTTTCTCAGCCGTGGCCGGGAAGCGTTGGTGGCGGATTCACGGGTGCGGGATTTTCGCCATCCGCTGTATCAGCGCATCGAGATGCTGCAGGCGATGACCTTGCCGGACCTGGCCGAACCCGAAGAGTTTCGGCATGTGAGCCTTTACCACGCGCGGCGCGGTTAGCAAAAAGCTTCGCGGGCAAGCCTCGCTCCTACAGGGTTGGGTGGCGATTTCGAAATCAGCGCGGACCTGTAGGAGCGAGGCTTGCCCGCGAAGACGTCCTGCCTGGCAGCACATCACTCAATGATCACCCCGCTTTCAGCCGCCCCCCACCAAGCCTTATAGTGGCCTCATCCACGCTTTTACGAGATCCCCCATGAGTCAGGAAACGCCGTACATCTTCGACGCCACGACTGCCGATTTCGACCAGTCGGTGATCGAGAACTCTTTCCACAAACCGGTACTGGTGGATTTCTGGGCCGAATGGTGTGCGCCGTGCAAGGCCTTGATGCCGATGCTGCAAACCATCGCCGAGAGCTATCAGGGTGAGTTGCTGCTGGCCAAGGTCAACTGCGACATCGAGCAGGACATTGTTGCGCGTTTCGGCATTCGCAGCCTGCCGACCGTGGTGCTGTTCAAGGACGGTCAGCCGGTGGACGGTTTTGCCGGTGCGCAACCGGAATCCGCAGTGCGCACGATGCTCGAACCTCATGTGCAAATGCCGCCTCCAGCCGCCGCCGACCCGTTTGAACAGGCTCAGGCGCTGTTCGATGAAGGCCGTTTCGCCGACGCCGAAGCCACACTCAAAGTCTTGCTGACTGAAGACAACACCAATGCCAAGGCACTGATCCTCTACGCCCGCTGCCTTACCGAGCGCAGCGAGCTGAGTGAAGCGCAAACCGTACTCGACGCGGTCAAGACCGACGAACACAAGGCCGCGCTGGCAGGCGCCAAGGCGCAGATCCAGTTTCTCGGTCAGGCCAGGGATTTGCCGGATGCGGCAGACCTGAAAGCACGCCTGGCGAAAAACCCGCAGGACGATGAGGCGGTCTATCAACTGGCGATCCAGCAACTGGCCCGTCAGCAATACGACGCGGCGCTGGATGCGTTGCTGAAACTGTTCATCCGCAATCGCAGCTACAACGAAGGCTTGCCACACAAGACCTTGCTGCAAGTGTTCGAACTGCTGGGCAACGATCACCCGTTGGTGACCACGTACCGTCGCAAGCTGTTTGCCGCGCTCTATTAAGCTCTTTTTTGCGGCTTACTCGATCCAGCTGTAGAGCGGTGTATCCCCGCCGCTCACCACTTTGACATCTGCGCAGTGGCGCAAGCGCACCAACAAGCGCTTGCCCGCCGCTGCGCTGCCGGTCAGCCCTTCCAGTTGCTCCAGCAAATCCGGCCCACTCAATTGCCTGGCCTTGCGCAGCAATTCTTTGGCAATCTGCCATAGCGCATCATCCTGATTCACCGGTTTGACCGGTGTTGCACTCGCCTCGGGTTTGGCAGCCTGCAACTGCGCACCGAGCTGCGCCCAGTCGCCCTCATCCAGTTCAAGGGTCAAATCCACCGGCCAGTCGCCGATGCTTCCGCGTATTCGCAACATAAGTCTGCTCCAGCACATACCTGACTCGCATGCTCCCATGGGTCTTGCACAACGCCAAGCAGACGGTCAAACTCTCGGCACTTTCGTTATAAGATTACATAACAAATTTTTCATTTTACTTTTCGGAGACCCGTCATGCGCCGTCTGCTGCTCGCTTTGCCGTTTGCCTTGTTACCGCTGGCTGTCGCCCACGCGGCTGTCGAGCAAGATCACGACCATGAGCACGGCAGCCTCGGTGCCCACGAACACGGCGTCGGTCGCTTGAATGCGGCGCTGGACGGCCAGACCCTGGAGCTGGAGCTGGAAAGCCCGGCAATGAACCTGGTGGGGTTCGAGCACGCCGCCACCACCGATGCCGACAAGGCCAAAGTCGCCGCCGTCCGTGCCCAACTGGAAAAACCACTGACACTGTTCAACCTGCCGAAAGCCGCCGGGTGCGTGGTCGCGACCCAGGAGCTGGAAAGCCCGTTGTTCGGTGACAAACCGGATGCCGACGATGAGCATGAAGAAGCCAAGGATGGTCACGAGCATCAACATGACCACAGCGAAATCCACGCCCGTTACCAATTCAGCTGCTCGGCCCCGGGCGCGCTGAAGACCCTGGACCTGGCGACTGTCTTCAACACGTTCCCGGCTACCCAGAAGATTCAGGTACAACTGATCAGCCCGAGCGGACAGCAAGGGGTTGAAGTGACGGCCAAAACCGCCGCCCTGAAATTCTGATCCGACACCGCTCCCACAGGGTTCACCATCAACCTGACCGGTTTCACATGACCCAAGCACTCATCGAACTGTCCGACCTGGGCTTCAGCTGGCCCGGTCACCCGCCGCTGCTGGACATCCCGGCGTTTCGCCTGGAGCCTGGTGAAACCCTGTTCCTCAAAGGCCCCAGCGGCAGCGGCAAGACCACCCTGCTCGGCTTGCTCGGCGGTGTGCAAAAGCCTGATCGCGGCAGCATCCGGCTGCTCGGCCAGGAATTGACCGAACTGTCTGCCGGGGCTCGCGACCACTTCCGGGTCGATCACACCGGCTACATCTTCCAGCAGTTCAACTTGCTGCCGTTTCTGTCGGTGCGGGAGAACGTCGAATTGCCCTGTCACTTCTCGAAACTGCGCGCCGAGCGGGCGAAACAGCGCCACGGCAGCGTCGATCAGGCCGCCGCCACCCTGCTCGCCCATCTGGGCCTGAAGGACGAAAGCATTCTGGGCCGTCGTGCCGATTCGCTGTCCATCGGCCAGCAGCAACGGGTCGCTGCCGCGCGTGCGCTGATCGGTCAGCCGGAACTGGTGATCGCCGACGAACCGACCTCGGCACTGGATTACGACGCCCGCGAAAACTTCATTCGCCTGCTGTTCGCCGAATGCCGCGAAGCCGGCTCGAGCCTGTTATTCGTCAGCCACGATCAGAGCCTCGCGCCGCTGTTCGATCGCCACCTGTCGCTGGCCGATCTCAATCGCGCCGCCACCCCGTCCGAGGTTTGAGATGTATCTGTTTCGTCTAGCCATGGCCAGCCTCGCTAACCGTCGCTTCACCGCGATCCTCACCGCGTTCGCCATCGCCCTGTCGGTCTGCCTGCTGCTGGCGGTGGAGCGGGTGCGCACCGAGGCCAAGGCCAGTTTCGCCAGCACCATCAGCGGCACCGACCTGATCGTTGGCGCGCGTTCCGGCTCGGTGAACCTGCTGCTGTATTCGGTATTCCGCATCGGCAACGCCACCAACAACATCCGCTGGGACAGCTTCGAGCAGTTCGCCAACAACCCGAAAGTGAAGTGGGCGATCCCGATGTCCCTCGGCGATTCCCATCGTGGTTATCGGGTGATGGGCACCACTGAGGCGTACTTCGAGCATTACCAGTACGGCCATCAACAGCATCTGGAACTGGCCGACGGCCGTGCCTTCGCCAGCGATCCGTTCGAAGTGGTGCTCGGTGCCGAAGTGGCCGACGCGCTGCACTACAAACTCGGCGACAAACTGGTGCTGGCCCATGGCGTGGCGGCGATCAGCCTGGTCAAGCACGACGACAAGCCGTTCACCGTGGTCGGCATTCTCAAACGCACCGGCACCCCGGTGGACCGCACGCTGCACATCAGCCTCGGCGGCATGGAAGCGATCCACATCGACTGGCACAACGGCGTACCGGCGCGGGGTAACGGTCGAGTCAGTGCCGATCAGGCGCGCAACATGGACCTGACGCCGCAAGCGATCACCGCGTTCATGCTCGGCCTTAACAACAAGATTTCGACCTTCGCGTTGCAACGTGAAATCAACGAATTCCGTGGCGAACCGATGCTGGCAATCCTGCCGGGTGTGGCGTTGCAGGAGCTGTGGAGTTTGATGAGCACGGCGGAAAAAGCCTTGTTCGTCGTCTCGCTGTTCGTGGTGCTGACCGGGTTGATCGGCATGCTCACGGCGATTCTCACCAGCCTCAACGAGCGGCGCCGGGAGATGGCGATTCTGCGTTCGGTGGGCGCGCGGCCATGGCATATCGCGACTTTACTGGTGCTGGAAGCGTTTGCCCTGGCGCTGTCGGGAGTGATTGCCGGCGTGGCGCTGCTGTATGTGGGCATCGCCGTGGCGCAGGGTTACGTGCAGTCGAATTACGGTTTGTACCTGCCGCTGGCCTGGCCAAGCGAATATGAATGGACGCTGCTCGGTGGCATCCTGATCGCCGCGCTGCTGATGGGCAGCGTGCCGGCCTGGCGCGCTTATCGCCAATCCTTGGCCGATGGCCTGTCGATCCGCCTGTGAGGACGTTGAACATGCCCCGCGCTCTGCTTGCGCTGTTGATGCTGGTTGCTCTGCCGCTGTGGGCGGCCGAGCCGAAAGACCTGACCTGGTCGGAAATGATCCCGCCGGATGCCCCGCCGGAAGTGCCGAACATGACGCCGCTGCACGACCTGTCGAAGATGAGCGACGCATTGTCCGCGGAGTCGGCCCCGGCCGCCAAACAGGACATGCCGAACGCGCCGGTGGTGAAAAGTCTCGATGGCCAGAACATTCGCTTGCCGGGGTACATCGTGCCGCTGGAGGTCAGTGAAGAAGGCCGCACCACGGAGTTTCTGCTGGTGCCATATTTCGGCGCCTGCATCCACGTACCGCCTCCGCCGTCGAACCAGATCGTGCACGTCAAAAGCGAAGTCGGCGTGAAGCTCGATGAGCTGTACCAGCCGTACTGGGTCGAAGGTGCGTTGCAGGTCAAGGCGTCCACCAGCGAATTGGCGGATGCCGGGTATCAGATGGAGGCGCAGAAGATTTATGTGTATGAACTGCCGGAGTGAATCCGGTGGTGATCTGTCGCCTACTGGACTGCCATCGCGGGCTTACCCGTGATGAGGCCATCAAAGGTTCCGCAAAAATCTGGGCCATCACTGTTTCGTTGAGCTGAGTCAAAAGACCGTATCAGTTGGATCCCTACCATTGGACATCAAGCATTTTTAACGTCCTTTGGAGCCCCCATGCACAAGTCCCTGCTCAGCGCTTCGCTGCTTGCCCTCGCACTCGCAGCCCCGCTCACCCATGCCCATGAGGCTGGCAATATCATCGTTCGGGCCGGTGCGATCACCGTCAATCCGACAGCCGACAGCTCCAGCGTCAAGGTCGATCAAGGCCCGCTGAAGGGCGCCGACCTGGGTGGCAAGGCCACCATGAGCAGCGACACGCAACTGGGCCTGAACTTCGCCTACATGATCACCAACCACCTGGGGATCGAACTGCTCGCGGCCTCGCCGTTCGAGCATGACGTGAAGCTCAAAGGCACCGCGCTCGGCGCCGCCAACGGCAAACTCGGCACCCTGAAACACCTGCCGCCGACCCTGAGCCTGGTCTACTACCCGATGGACGCCAAGTCCGCATTCCAGCCGTATGTTGGCGGCGGTATCAACTACACCTGGATCTACGACGAGCACGTCGGCAGCGAAGCCAGCGCCAACGGCTTCAGCAACTTCAACGCGAAAAACTCCTGGGGCCTGGCCTGGGAAGTCGGGGCCGACTACATGCTCACCGATAAGGTGATGATCAACGCCCAAGTGCGCTACATCGACATCGACACCCGTGCCACCGTGGAAAACAACGCCGTGGCTCCGGGCACCCGCGCACGGGTGAACGTGGACGTCGATCCGTTCATCTACATGGTCGGTCTGGGTTACAAATTCTAAGCAACATGTGATCAGCTTTTGTGGCGAGGGAGCTTGCTCCCGCTGGGCTGCGAAGCAGCCCCAAGATTGATGGCGACTGCTGCGCAGTCGAACGGGAGCAAGCTCCCTCGCCACGGAACTGCATCGGTCATATTCGACACACAAAAAAGGCGCCTTCAAGGCGCCTTTTTCACGGCTGTGTAAAACCTCAGCGCCCCAACAACCGCGCCAGGCCAACGCTCATTGGCGTCTGCTCCGGGTAGGTGAACCGCTCCAGCAAACGCCGGTTATTCGCTCGTGAATGACGGATGTCACCGGAACGCGCCGGGCCATAGCTAACAGGCGGCAGCTTGCCGACCACGGCTTCAAGGGCTTCAAGCATCTGCTTGAGAGTCGTCGCCTGATTCCAGCCGACATTCACCGCGCCGACCTCAACCTGCGGTTTCTCGATGGCTTGCACCAGCACGTCCACCAGGTCTTCGACGTAGACAAAATCCCGAGTCTGCTCGCCATCACCGAACACGGTGATCGGCAGGCCTTTCTGCGCGCGCTCGCTGAAAATGCTGATCACACCGGAGTATGGCGAAGACGGATCCTGACGCGGGCCGAAGATGTTGAAGAAGCGGAAAATCACCGGTTCCAGACCATGCTGGCGGCGATAGAAATCGAAGTAATGCTCGCTCGCCAACTTGTCCACCGCATACGGCGTCAACGGTGCCTTGGGCGTGTCTTCGTCGATCGACTCGCCCTCGCCATTGTTGCCATAGACCGCTGCGCTGGACGCGTACAACACGCGTTTGACACCGGCCTGACGCATGGCTTCGCAGACGTTCAGCGAGCCGATGAAGTTGCTCTGGTGAGTTTTCACCGGGTCATCCACCGAAGCCTGCACCGAAGCCACCGCGGCCAGATGCGCCACCGCGCTGCAACCGAGCATCGCCTGCGCCACCAGGGCGGCATCAGCGACATCGCCTTCGATCAGTTCAACGAGGGGATTGTCCATCGGCAGGTTGCTGCGCTTGCCGGTGGACAAGTCATCGAGAATTCGCACCGAATGCCCTTTGGCAAGCAAGGCGTCGGTCAGGTGCGAACCGATGAAACCGGCGCCGCCGGTGATTAAAACAGGGCCGTCAGCCATGGCGATAAAACCTATCCAGTAAGCCCGGGAGTGCCGCGCGCCAGGCGCGGGGCTTGATCCCGAAAGTGTGCAGAATTTTCTTGCAGGCCAGCACCGCGTGTTGCGGTTCTTCGGCAGCGTCGGGCCGCGCGGCGTGAGCCTGGGCGGTCGGCGCTTCGATGGCCAGCGGATGCAGGGCGCGCGCTTCAGTGAGAATCGCCTGCCCCAGTGCCAGCGGTGTGGTCGCCTCATGCCCGGCGTAGTGGTAGGTGCCCCACAGCGGCGCAGCACAATCGAGTTGCTTGAGCACCGAAATGATCACTCGGGCAGCGTCGTCCACCGGCGTCGGATTACCGCGACGATCATCCGCCAACAGCAGTTCTTCAGCTTTCTCGGCCCGGGCGAGGAATCGCCCGAGGGTGCCCTCGGGGCTGTCATCGAGCAGCCAGCCGAAACGCAGCAACACATGCTGTGGACAAGTGGCGCGCACGCTTTGCTCAATGCGCCACAAAGCTTGACCGCGCAGGCCCAACGGTACCGGTTCGTCTTTTTCGCTGTAGGCGGTCGCCCGGGAGCCATCGAACACGCGATAACTCGACGGTTGCACCAGCACGATGTTGTGATGCTGGCACAATTCGGCCAGACGCTCGATGGCGCGCTCCTGCCCGGCCAGACGCTGTTCGCTGACGGTCTCCGCCTGGAACCAGTCGAAATAGTAGGCGAGATTGATCAACGCATCCGGACGGGTATCGTCGAGCAGTTGCGTCAGGCTCGCGGCGTCCCAGCCGTCTTGTGGTGGGCGGGGGGCGAGGAAACCGATGTCTTCCTCCGCACCGAGGCGAATCAGCGCCTGCCCAAGGGCATTTCCGCCGCCCAGTAACATAAGGCGCATTCGCATAGAGTCAGCAGGCCCAGTCTGATTGGAACGATGGCTTTATCGACAGCGCCCGCAGGCGATGTCCTCAATAATTGCCGGAATCGTTGCATTTTGCGGGTTTAGTGCGCAACCGTCACCCGTAAAGTGTAGTTCCCGGGGATTTGTGGTGCAGCTACTGGCCTCAGGATCAACACAGAGCCTGAGCGGTACTTGCAACTTCCCGCCCCCACCCGCATAAATTGGCTCATGAACCTGCCCATCCCCGCAGACAGCGCGCTGAACGGTTTCCACCCCGCCGTCAGCGCCTGGTTCAGCAACACCTTCGCGACGGCTACCGCCGCCCAGGCCCGGGCGTGGCCGTTGATCCGCCAGCGCCGTTCAACGCTGATTGCCGCGCCCACCGGCTCCGGCAAAACCCTCACCGCGTTTCTGGCCGTGCTCGACGATCTGGTCCATCGTGGCCTGGAAAACCCGGATGGCCTGCCAGACGAAACCCTGGTGGTCTACGTTTCGCCGCTCAAGGCCCTGTCCAACGACATCCGGATCAACCTGCAAAACCCGCTGGCCGGCATCACCGAGCAGTTACGCCTGATGGGCCTGCCCGACGTGCCGATCAGCACCGCCGTGCGCACCGGCGATACACCACAAAAAGATCGCTCGGCCATGCGCAAAACCGCGCCGCACATTCTGGTGACCACTCCGGAATCCCTTTACGTACTGCTCGGCTCCGACTCCGGCCGGAAAATGCTCGGCACCACGCAAACGGTGATCGTCGACGAAATCCACGCCATCGCCGCCAGCAAACGCGGCAGTCACCTGGCCCTGAGCCTGGAGCGCCTGCAAGCACTTTGCCCGCAACCGCTGGTGCGGATCGGCCTGTCTGCCACGCAAAAACCCATCGAAGCGGTGTCGCGTTTTTTGGTTGGTCGTGATCGCGACTGCGAAATCATCGACATCGGCCATGCCCGCCCACGGGATCTCGATATCGAAGTGCCGCCCGTGCCGCTGTCGGCGGTGATGGCCAACGACGTGTGGGAGCTGGTCTATGACCGCCTCGCCGCCCTCGCCCGCGAACACCGGACCACGCTGATTTTCGTCAACACCCGGCGCCTGGCCGAACGCCTGAGCCGGCACTTGAGCGAACGCCTCGGCAAAGACGCGGTAGCCGCCCACCATGGCAGCCTGGCCAAGGAGTTTCGCCTGGACGCCGAGCAACGGCTCAAGCGCGGCGAGCTGCAAGTGCTGATCGCCACCGCCTCGCTGGAACTGGGGATTGATATCGGCGACGTCGACCTGGTGTGCCAGATCGCTTCGCCACGCTCGATTGCCGGTTTTCTGCAACGGGTCGGCCGCTCCGGGCACCAGGTCGGCGGCACGCCCAAGGGCCGATTGTTCGCCACCACCCGCGACGACCTGATCGAATGCGCCGCTTTGCTCGATTGCGTGCGCCGTGGCGAACTCGACACCTTGTTGATCCCCGAAGTGCCGCTGGATGTGCTGGCCCAGCAGATCATCGCCGAGGTCAGTTGCCAGGAATGGCACGAGCAGGCGTTGCTGGAGATGCTGCGTAAAGCCTCGCCTTACGCCAAGCTCGACGAAAAACATTATCAGGCGTTGCTGCACATGCTCGCCGAGGGCTACAACGGTCGCCAGGGCATACGTAGCGCGTACCTGCACCGGGACGCCGTAAGCCGCACCTTGCGCGGTCGTCGGGGCGCCAAGCTGACCGCCGTGACCAGCGGCGGGACGATTCCCGACAACGCCGACTACAGCGTGTTGCTGGAGCCTCAGGGGCTGAACATCGGCAGCGTCAACGAAGACTTCGCGGTGGAAAGCATCGCCGGGGATATCTTTCAGCTGGGCAATACGTCGTATCGAATCCTGCGGGTCGAAACCGGCAAGGTCCGGGTCGAAGATGCTCAGGGCCAGCCGCCGACCATTCCGTTCTGGCTCGGTGAAGCACCCGGTCGCAGCAATGAACTGTCGTTCGCCGTGGCCCGCCTGCAAGCGCAACTCGATGAACTGCTCGCCGCCACACCCGGCGATCTGCAACCGGCCCTCGACTGGCTGACCGACACCCTCGGCCTGAACCTCGCCAGCGCCGAGCAACTGGTCGACTACCTGGCCCGGGCCCGCCTGACCCTCGGCGCCTTGCCGTCCCAGGACACACTGGTGATGGAGCGTTTTTTCGACGAGTCAGGCGGTACGCAACTGATCATCCACTCACCGTTCGGCAGCCGCATCAACCGCGCCTGGGGCCTGGCCCTGCGCAAGCGTTTCTGCCGCACCTTCAACTTCGAATTGCAGGCCGCCGCCAGCGAGGACGCCATCGTGTTGTCGCTGTCCACCAGCCACAGCTTCGAGCTGGACGACGTCTGGCGCTACCTGCACAGCAACAGCGCCGAACATATCCTGACTCAAGCGGTGCTCGAAGCCCCGCTGTTCGGCGTACGCTGGCGCTGGAATGCCGGGGTCGCCCTCGCGCTGCCACGCTACAGCGGCGGCCGCAAAGTGCCGCCGCAGATCCAGCGGATGAAAAGCGAAGACCTGATCGCCAGCGTGTTTCCCGATCAGATCGCCTGCGTGGAAAACCTCGCCGGCGAGCGCGAGATTCCCGACCATCCGCTGGTGGAACAAACCCTCGACGATTGCCTGCACGAGGCCATGGACAGCGAAGGCTGGCTGGCGTTGTTGCGGCGCATGGAACAGGGCGATATACGCCTGATCAGCCGCGACCTGCCGGCGCCTTCGCCAATGGCGGCGGAAATCCTCAGTGCCCGCCCCTACACCTTCCTCGACGACGCGCCGCTGGAAGAACGCCGTACTCAGGCGGTACTCAACCGTCGCTGGAGCGATCCGCAGTCCACCGACGACCTCAGTACGCTGGACGCCGACGCGATTGCCGCGGTGCGCGACGAAGCCTGGCCAACGCCAACCGGCCTCGATGAAATGCATGAGGCCTTGATGAGCCTGGCGTGCATCACCGACGCCGAGGCCCGGGCCAACCCCAATTGGCTCGAATGGCTGAACACCCTGGCCAACAGTGGCCGCGCCAGCCGTTTGCAGATCAACGCCAAGCAATCGCTGTGGCTGCCACTGGAGCGACTGACCTGCCTGCGGGCGATTTATCCACAGGCCACGTTGTTTCCGTCGTTGGAGGCGTTGCCCGGTTTCAATGAAACCTGGGAGCCGGACGAAGCGGTGCTGGAAGTGGTCCGTGCGCGACTCAGTGCGTTTGGTCCTTTGCCGCTGAAAGCGATTGCCGAACCGCTGGGATTACCGGCGCTTCAAGTCACTCAGGCCCTGGCCCAACTGGAACGTGAAGGTTACGTGCTGCGAGGGCAATTCAGCCCGGGCGCCCGCGAAGAGGAATGGTGCGAACGGCATCTGCTGGCGCGGATTCATCGCTACACGGTCAAACGGCTGCGACGGGAAATCGAGCCAGTGGCGTTGCAGGATTTCATGCGCTTCCTGTTCGACTGGCAGCATCTTTCCAGCATGAGCCGAGGCCAGGGCAGCGCAGTGTTGCCGGCGATCATCAGCCAGTTCGAAGGCTACCCCGCCGCCGCTTCGGCATGGGACAGCGACATTCTGCCGGCGCGGCTCAAAGACTATTCGGCGAGCTGGCTGGATGAGTTATGCCGCAGCGGCAAACTGGTCTGGACCCGCCTGACCGCGCGCAACAAGAGCACCGGCACGGCATTGCGCAGCACGCCGATTCTGCTGCTGCCGCGTAATCAGGTCGGGTTGTGGAGCAGCTTGACCGAGCAGACGCCGGTCAACGAGTTGTCGCCCAAAACACAAAAGGTCCATGCAGCACTCAGCCAGCACGGCGCGCTGTTTTTTGATGAGCTGATGCACGAGGCCCATCTGCTGCGCTCGGAACTGGAAATCGCCTTGCAGGAACTGGTCGGTGCCGGACTGGTCAACGCCGACAGTTTCGCCGGGTTGCGGGCGCTGATCACCCCGGCCAGCAAACGCCAGAATCGCAGCAGCCGACGCGGGCGTGGAGCGTTTGTCGGCGGGATGGACGACGCCGGGCGTTGGGCGTTGCTGCGCCGCAGTGCGGTCGCGCCGGTTGTGGATAAGCCGGTTGTGGATAAACAACGCCCGACGTCCACACCCACAGAAACCCTGGAACACATCGCCATGACCTTGCTGCGCCGGTACGGCGTGGTGTTCTGGCGCTTGCTGGAGCGCGAGGCGGACTGGTTGCCGAGTTGGCGGGAATTGCTGCGCACGTTCCATCGGCTGGAGGCCCGGGGCGAGATTCGTGGCGGGCGGTTTGTCAGTGGTTTGGCCGGCGAACAGTTTGCCCTGCCCGAGGCGATCCCGTTGCTGCGCGAAGTCAGGCGGCGCCCCCATGACGGTAGTTTGATCGCGGTGTGCGGGGTGGATCCGCTGAACCTCGCCGGCACCCTGCTGCCGGGCGCAAAAGTGCCGGCGCTGGCGAGCAATCGGCTGGTGTATCGCGATGGCTTGCCGGCTGCCGCCGAGATCGCCGGCAAGCAGCAGTTCTGGCTGGAGCTGGATCAGCAATCGACTACAGAAGTACACAACACACTGATCCGCCACTCCCCCCTGTAGGATTCAACCTCCTGTGGCGAGGGAGCTTGCTCCCGCTGGGGTGCGAAGCGCCCCCAAAACCTGTAAACCAATTTCTCCCGGATGCACCGCGCTGTATGGCTTTGCGACTGCTCCGCAGCCGAACGGGAGCAAGCTCCCTCGCCACAAGGTTTAATACCAGCCGTGAGATATTTGACCTGCACGCAAATATCAAATGCCCATCCCTGTATTTTTCCGCACGTCCCAAACCCCGACACTGCGCTCCATCAATCAATCCATCGGAGTTGCAGCCATGCCCATTGCCTTGCTGGCGCTGACCCTTAGCGCTTTCGCCATCGGGACGACGGAGTTCGTCATCGTTGGCCTGTTACCCACCATCGGCGCCGACCTCGGCGTCAGCCTGCCGTCTGCCGGTTTGCTGGTCAGTTTGTATGCACTCGGGGTGGCCGTCGGCGCGCCGGTACTGACCGCCCTCACCGGCAAAGTCCCGCGTAAATTGCTGCTGTTGTCGTTGATGGTGCTGTTCACCCTCGGCAACTTGTTGGCCTGGAAAGCGCCAAGCTACGAGTCGCTGATCATTGCGCGGATCGTCACCGGCCTGGCCCACGGGGTGTTTTTCTCAATTGGCTCGATCATCGCCACCAGCCTGGTGCCTAAGGAAAAAGCCGCCAGCGCGATTGCCATCATGTTCACCGGCCTGACTGTGGCGCTGGTCACTGGCGTGCCGCTGGGGACGTTTATCGGTCAGCATTTCGGCTGGCGTGAAACCTTCCTCGCGGTGTCTGCACTGGGTGTGATCGCCTTCATCGGCAGCCTGCTCTACGTACCGAAGAACGTCGCCCACAGCAAACCGGCTTCGCTGTTGCAGCAGTTGCAAGTGCTCAAGCAACCGCGCCTGTTGTTGGTGTATGCCATGACGGCGGTCGGCTACGGCGGCTCGTTCATCGCGTTCACCTTTCTGGCACCGATTCTTCAGGACATTGCGGGCTTCAGCGCCAGCACCGTCGGCCTGGTGCTGCTGGTGTACGGCATCTCGGTGGCCGTCGGCAACATCTGGGGCGGCAAGCTGGCGGACAAGCGCGGCCCGATCGGCGCCCTGAAAATCATCTTCGCCCTGCTCGCCGCCGTACTGTTCGCACTGACCTTCACCGCCGCCAATCCATGGCTGGCCCTGGCCACTGTGCTGGTCTGGGGTGCGGTGGCGTTCGGCAACGTGCCGGGGCTGCAGGTATATGTGGTGCGTCAGGCCGAACATCACACCCCGCATGCGGTGGACGTGGCGTCGGGCCTGAACATCGCGGCGTTCAACCTCGGCATTGCCGGTGGTGCGTGGGGTGGTGGTTTGATCGTGGCGCATATGGGCCTGATCCATACCGCGTGGATCGGTGGCCTGGTGGTGTTGGTGGCATTGGCACTGACCGCCTGGAGTGGTCGTCTCGATCGATTGGGTCCGGTGTATGCCGAGCCGGCTGAAGGTTCGGCCCGGATCGTTGTCGGGCACTGATGGATCAAAAGATCGTAGCCTTCGGCAACTCCTGCACGCCTGTGGGAAGCTGCCGAAGGCTGCGATCTTTTGCTTTTACCGTCCGTAGCCCCGTCGAAACTTTCTCGCACGCCTGGCAGTCATCAAAAGACAGGGCTGTCCGAGGATGGGAGGCGACATGGCGGCGATTCATATCGGCATTTCAGGCTGGCGCTACACGCCCTGGCGGGGAGCCTTCTACCCGAAGGGGCTGACCCACAAACGCGAATTGCAATTCGCGTCACGGGCGGTCAACAGCATCGAAATCAATGGATCATTCTACGCCCTGCAACGGCCCGAACGTTACGCCCAGTGGTACGCCGAAACCCCGGCGGGCTTCGTGTTCAGCGTCAAGGCGCCGCGTTTCATCACCCACATCAAGCGCTTGCGGGAGATCCATAAACCCCTGGCGAATTTCTTCGCCTCCGGGGTGCTGGAACTCAAGGAAAAACTCGGCCCGATCCTTTGGCAGTTCCCGCCCAGCTTCAAATTCGACCCGGAGCTGTTCGAACACTTTCTTGAACAACTGCCCCACGACACCGAACAGGCCGCCGCCCTTGCCCGCCAGCACGAACCACGTCTGAACGGTCACGCCAGCATGAAGGCCTACGGCAAAAAACCGGTGCGCCATGCCGTGGAAATTCGCCACGAAAGCTTTGTCGATCCGGCCTTCGTCCGGCTGCTCAAACGCTACAACACCGCGTTGGTGATTGCCGACACCGCCGGCAAATGGCCGTACCGCGAAGACCTCACCAGTGATTTCGTCTACCTGCGCCTGCACGGCGCCGAAGAACTCTACGCCAGCGGTTACACCCCTCAAGCGCTGCAACGCTGGAGCGAGCGGATCGAGGCCTGGCATCACGGCCAGCAACCGGCAGATCCGCAATTGATCGCGCCCCGGCAAAAACCCAAGACTCGCAGATCCCGGGAAGTGTTCTGCTATTTCGATAACGACATCAAAGTCCGCGCGCCCTTCGATGCCCGCCACCTGCTTGAGCGTTTGCATCTCGACAAAGACCTGGTCACGGCCCCCGGCGAGCCGGTTGCCGAAGGAGCGCTGCCATGAGCATTCCCGAACCGGTCGGCGGAACGGATGAACAGCAACCCATCATCAATGCCGTGAGCCGCTTCACCGTGCTGACGGTCAACACCCACAAGGGGTTCACCGCACTCAATCGGCGCTTCATCCTGCCCGAGTTGCGCGAAGCGGTGCGCAGTGTGTCCGCCGATGTGGTGTTTTTGCAGGAGGTCCACGGCACCCACGAACAGCATCCCCAGCGCTACAACAATTGGCCGGCGATGCCCCAGTACGAATTCCTTGCCGATAGCCTGTGGCCGCAATTCGCCTACGGGCGCAACGCGGTCTACCCGGCGGGCGATCACGGCAATGCACTGTTGTCGAAATTCCAGATCATTCGCCACGACAACCTCGACGTGTCCATCAGCGGCCATGAAAACCGTGGAGTCCTGCATTGCGTGTTGCGGATGCCCGGCGATGGCCGGGAAGTGCATGCCATTTGCGTCCATCTGGGTCTGCGCGAAAGCCACCGGACGGCACAGCTCAAGCTGCTGATCCGACGCCTGGAAGAGTTACCGCAAGATGCCCCGGTGGTGGTCGCCGGCGACTTCAACGACTGGCGCCAACGCGCCGATGCGTTGCTCAAGCCTTGCGGTTTGCGTGAGGTCTTTGCCGAGCAGCATGGCAAACCGGCGCGCAGTTTCCCCGCGCGTTTGCCGGCGTTACGCCTGGACCGCATCTACGTGCGCCATCTCAAGGCCAGCCATCCGCAAGTGCTGGCGGCACGCCCCTGGTCACACCTTTCCGACCATGCGCCCCTGTCGGTGGAGATCGAGTTATGAGCAGCCCATCGATGGAAAAAACCACGGTCGAACACGTCTCCCCTCCTCCCCCCGTGCGCGAGCCTGCGGTGACTGAAGTTGAATACGGCTGGCACGGTAACAACCGGGTCGAGTTGCTGGAAAACGGTGAGGCGTACTTTCCACGGGTGTTTGAAGTGCTGCGCCAGGCCCAGAGGGAAATCCTCCTGGAAACCTTCATTCTGTTCGAAGACAAGGTCGGCAATGAGCTTCAACAGATCCTGATTGAAGCGGCGCAACGCGGTGTGCGTATCACGGTCAGTCTCGACGGCTTTGGTTGTGGCGAACTGAGTACGGCGTTCCTCGCCGCCCTGAGCAACGCAGGCGTGCACCTGCAAATATTCGACCCTGCCCCGCGTCACCTGGGCATCCGCACCAACTGGTTCCGCCGTCTGCACCGCAAGATTGTGGTGGTCGACGGCACGATTGCGTTCCTCGGTGGGATCAATTTTTCCGCCGACCATCTGGCCGACTTCGGCCCCGAGGCCAAGCAGGATTATTCGGTTGAAGTGCAAGGCCCGGCAGTGGCCGATATTCATCATTTCGCCCTGCTAAAAAGCGGTCGACCGGCTCGGGCCAAATACTGGTGGCAGCGCCGCCGGCAGCGGCACGCTGAACTGGCGGTCAGCGATCATGACGGTCAGGTGCGGCTGGTGTATCGCGACAACGCAGAACACCCAAACGATATCGAAGAGGTGTATTTGCAGGTGCTGCGCAGTGCCCGGCGTCGCGTGGTGATCGCCAATGCCTACTTCTTTCCAGGCTATCGGCTGCTGCGCGAGATTCGCAATGCGGCACGCCGGGGGGTCGAGGTGCGCCTGATTCTTCAGGGACAACCGGACCTGCGGGTGGCCAGGCTCGCCGCGCGCATGACCTACGATTACCTGCTGCGGGCCGGGGTGGTGATCTACGAATATTGCGACCGCCCACTGCACGGCAAAGTCGCCCTGGTCGACGAGGACTGGAGCACTGTCGGCTCAAGCAACCTCGATCCGCTGAGCCTGTCCCTGAACCTGGAAGCCAACGTGCTGATCCGCGACCGTATCTTCAACCGCGATCTGTACGAGCGTCTCGACGAGTTGAGCAGCAACCATTGCAAGGTCATGTCGGTGGACACAGCCCCTCGCGGGCGGATCTGGGACATGACCATCGGCTTTCTGGTGTTTCACTTCCTGCGGCATTTCCCCGCATGGGCCGGTTGGTTGCCGGCGCATAAACCGCGCCTGAAGCCCTTCATCCACCCACCCGGGAGCGCCAAGGCATGAGCCATTCCGAAGCGCAGCCTGCGTCGCACTCCGACACGCCGGGCAAACACCACTGGCACCGCTGGAAAAGGCCGCTGACGATGCTGTTTTTCCTGGCGCTGATCGTGTTGTTCACGATGCTCGCCCAGCGCATCGAATGGAACGAAGTGTTCGATACCCTGGCTGATTTCAAAGTACGCACGTTGATCATTGCGTCAGGTGTGACCCTGGCAAGCTTTCTGGTCTATGCCTGTTTCGACCTGATCGGGCGCACCTACATCCGGCAGAACCTGACCTGGCGGCAGATCCTCCCGGTGGGGATCATCAGCTATGCCTTCAACCTCAACCTGAGCGCCTGGGTCGGCGGTGTCGCCATGCGTTATCGGCTGTATTCGCGGCTCGGCGTGAGCAAAGGCAACATCGCAAAAATCCTCGGGCTGAGCCTGGCGACCAACTGGTTCGGCTACATGGTGATTGCCGGCGCGGTGTTCAGCAGCGGCCTGATGCGAATGCCGCCGGGCTGGAAAGTGAGCAGCAATGCACTGCAGGACGTGGGGATTTTGTTGCTGTTGTTGAGCATGGGATATCTGGCGGCCTGCCGGTATTCCAGGCGCCGGAAATGGTCGGTTCGCGGCGTGGATATCATTCTGCCGTCGCTACGCATGGCAATCCTGCAACTGGCCCTCGGCGCACTGAACTGGGCGCTGATGGCGGCGGTGATCTTCACGTTGCTGCCGAGCAAACTGGATTATCCGCTGGTGCTTGGTGTGTTGCTGATCAGCGCCATTGCCGGGGTCATCACCCATATCCCGGCCGGGCTCGGTGTGTTGGAGGCGGTGTTCGTGGCGCTGCTGCAGCACGAAGTATCGCGGGGCAGCCTGGTGGCGGGGTTGATCGCTTATCGGGCGATCTATTTCATTCTGCCGCTGTTGATAACGGTGTTGATGTATCTGGTGGTGGAAGCCAAGGCCAAGTCGTTGCGGATCTCGAAGAAACCTCGGTGAGATGTGGTTTGCCCGCGAACGGCCGCAAGACCACCGCCTCTCTCAACTCGATTGAATGATGCTCAACCGCTCACCCACCACCATCTCGGTGATCCAATCCACCAGAATCGAGGTGTACGCCTGTTGCGAAACCGGGTCGCTCAAGGCGTGATCCGCACCATCGATGATCCGGTGAGTCAGCGAGTGAGTCTGCTGACACGCGGCGCGGTAACTCATGATCGTCGCGTGGGGTACATAGGCATCGGTCTCGGACTCCACCAGCAACACATCCCCGGTGAATTGCGAGCAGGCGTGCAACGCGCGATTGCTGTCGGCGCGCACCAGCGTGCCGCGATAGTCGCGCAAGTCGGCTTTGTCCAACTCACGCTTGGGCGTGTGCCACAAGTCGTCGCGATACAATGCCGGCACCCGCAGCGCCAACCAGCGCACCGGACGCAACGTCGTCAGGATCGCCGCCAGATAACCGCCATAACTGGTGCCGACCACCGCGATCGCAGAGGTGTCGAGCGCCGGGTGGGCGAGCAAACGGTCGTAGGCTGCCAGCAGGTCGCGCAGGTTGTCTTCGCGGGTGACCCTGGACAACGGAATGCCGGTCCCGCCGGTATGGCCACGCAAGTCGAACGTCAGGCACACACAACCCAATCCGGCAATGCCTTTGGCGCGCTCCAGGTCGCGCTCCTGGCTACCGCCCCAGCCGTGGACGAAAAGCACCCCCGGGACTTTCGATTTGGGGCTGAGGAAGGTCCCGCTCATCTGTTCATCGTCGATGTCGATCTGAATGGTTTCGCTTCTAGCCGTCATAGGATTTGACCGTCACGTACTTGAGAAGAAAATCACTGCGCTCCGCCGGCCCGCGGTAAATCTCGATGGCGTTCTCCGGCAGCGATTGATCGCTATAGGTTTCGACCGACGACACGCGAATCGCACGCAGGCCGGGGTCGTGGACGAAGCTTTGCAGCGCCGCGACTTCAGCACTACTGGCACCGCCCAAACGCCAGGATTGTTCGAGCACGCCGCTGCGTTGTCGGCCGTTGCAGTCCAGCCCTTGGGCAATATCGTAATTGCGCCGCGAGGCATAGAAACCGGGGTAGGCTTCATCCGCCGCACTGTCGAATACCTGTGCCTGCTGGATCGCCAGCCTCACGTCATCCGGCAGTTCCAGCGCCAGCAGGTCCTCATAATAACCCTGCACCACCAACAGGTTGGACCCTCCATAAACCTGCTCGCCCTGAGCGTCTTCGGTCAAGTATTGATCACCGCAATAACTCAGCACTTTGTCGCCGATGAAGCTTTGGCCGACGCTGTGGGTGATCACCTCGGTCAAGTCCTGCTCCAGCACCACGCCTTCGGTGAACAGTGTCTTGGCCTCGGGGCGAGCGAGGATGGCGTCGAACTGGTCAAGGCTCTTGATCACTTCCTGACCGCGTCCGGCGCAGGCGTGAATAGGCTTGATGCGGATCGGGCCGCTGTAGAGCAGGTGCTCCGCCGCCGGGCGCGCATCGTCCAGGGAGAACACGCTGAGGCCATCGAGCACGACGCTGCGCACCCGT
Source organism: Pseudomonas sp. Pseusp15 (assembly GCF_059492165.1). Lineage (NCBI taxonomy): Bacteria > Pseudomonadati > Pseudomonadota > Gammaproteobacteria > Pseudomonadales > Pseudomonadaceae > Pseudomonas > Pseudomonas sp. Pseusp15. The sequence goes on along the minus strand of NZ_CP168523.1, from coordinate 6,069,168 downwards.
TCGCAAAACAACGTTGCCCAGCCTTCGGGCGCGAACGCATAGCGGTTCAACAGCCCATGACTGATGGCTTTGGTGCAGATGAAATCGTGGTCGACGTAACCGCCCCACAAATCCTCCGGCCCTTTGACGCCCAGCTTCCGGGCGATAGCGGCGCCCACCAGCGTCTGGGTCGGCAACAGATAGCGGTCACGACCGCTGTGCAGTTGCGGGTCGTAACTGCCGCCGTATTCGAGCCCGACGATCTGCGCCAGCCAACGAGCCAGCGCCCGATTGGTTTCAACTTCGTGCAGCGGGGCATCGGGCCGTACCGAATGGGCGAGTACCAGTTTCTTGCGATTTGTTGGGGTCATGCGTCCCCCTTCAATCTGCGTTGGATAAATGTAGCTGGAGGGGTGCAGGGATCAGGCCAATGGCGGCTGATGAAGAACGACTGTTAAATCAGCCGGTTGCCCAGACAGTAATGGCATTACGCCTGTTTGATTATGCACGACGCCCTTCAGGACTCCGGCATTTTGCACGACTCAAACCTCCCACATTTTCTTGATCTGGCGTGCTCTGGCTACCGGGCCACAACAGCTGGCGGCGTCACGCCAAACCGCGTCCGGTAATCACTCGGCGCCAGCCCGGTAATCTTTTTGAACGTCGCACGAAACGCACTCGGGTCCTGATAACCCACGGTCCAGGCAATGTGATCAATGGTGCCGTTGGTGAATTCGAGCATCTCGCGCGCCTTGCCGACGCGCAGGTGCTGGCAGTACTCGGTGGGTTTCAACCCGGTCGCCGCGCGGAATCGCCGCAGGAAGGTGCGCTCTTCCAGCCCCGCCCGATCGGCCATTGCCGCCAGCGAGACATCGACCGCCCCGGTGCTTTGCAGCCAATGCTGGACCTTGAGAATCGAGGCATCGCCATGGCTGAGAATCGGTGAAAAATTACTGCCGCATTCGCTCGCGCTGTCGCTGTGCTCCACCACCAGAAAGCGTGCCGTGCTAGTGGCAATGCTCGGCCCCAGCAAGCGGTTCACCAGCCGTAACCCCAGCTCTGACCAGGCCATCAGCCCGGCGGTGGTAATCAGATCGCCGTCATCGACGATGGGCGTGTCAGCCTTGAGCTTGATCGCCGGGTAACGCTCGGCGAAGGCTTTGGCCGAGGTCCAATGAGTGGTGGCGCTACGGCCGTCGAGCAGGCCGCTTTCAGCCAACAGGATCGACCCCACGCAAACCCCGCCCAACGTCGCACCACTGGCGTGTTGCTGACGAATCCAGCGGATCAGCCCTTGCGATGCCTGGCCCGCGGAAAAGCCGCCAATCGACGGCGGGATCAACACCGCGACCAACGCTTCGGCCGGGCCGGGTTGACTGTCATAGACCCGCTCTGGCACCTGATCGCCCTCGACCCGCCAATGACTGACCCGCAACAACGGCAACTGCGCTGTCTGATGCTCTGCGGCAATCCGGTTGGCCACCCCGAACAGATCCGTCAGCCCATGCACCGCCGCCATCTGCGCGCCGGGATAGATCAGCACGCCCAATTCGACGACTGCCCTTTCTACGCCCATTGTCAGTTTTCCCCCTTCTATTGTCGGTGCGGCCAATCCTCGGACGGCCTGCAGAACCTGATACTTGAATCACACCCAACAAGCACTTCGAGGAAACACTCATGGCCAAGCAAGCACTCATCGTAGTCGATATCCAGAACGACTACTTCCCCCAGGGCAAGTGGCCTTTGGCGGGCGCCGATGCCGCCGCAGACAACGCTGCACGGCTGATCCAGGCCTTTCGCGAGGCCGGTGACGCGGTGGTGCACATCCGCCACGAATTCACCTCCGACGCCGCGCCGTTCTTCACCCCGGGCTCCGACGGCGCGAAGCTGCACCCCAAAGTCCTGAACCGCGCCGATGAACCGGTGGTGCTCAAGCACTTCGTCAACGCGTTCCGCGAAACCGAACTCAAGGCCATCCTCGACCAGCAAGGTATCGAACACCTGGTGGTCGTCGGCAGCATGAGCCACATGTGCATCGACGGCGTCACCCGTGCCGCAGCGGACTTCGGCTATACGGTCACGGTGATCCACGACGCCTGTGCCACCCTTGATCTGGAGTTCAACGGCGTCACCGTCCCGGCCGCCCATGTGCATGCCGCGTTCATGTCGGCTTTGGGTTTTGCCTATGCCAGCGTGGTGTCCACCGATGACTTTCTGGCTGGTTAGATGAGAAGCTCGTTCCACAGGATTGCGCTTAACTGATCGGAATCATGTTGCTTCCCTTCTTTTTCATACACCTGCGCAACCGTCGAAAAAATCTCACGCGTGAGCTATTGAGGGCTGCAAAAATAGCCTGTAGTGTTATCACGCGTGAGTTTTTTCACAACGGGATCAGCACCATGAAAAGCAGCTCTCCATCAGATCCGCCTACCGGGTCTGTTACCGATTCAGCGAGCCGCAAAGGAGAGCGCTCGAAACCCTCCGCGAAAAAACCATCGAGCTTTTACATGAAGCAGATGCGCGCGGGCCTGGGTGCCGCCGGCTATGTGAAACACGAGACTTGGGTGCTTCCCGAAAATCGAAGCCTGCTCAAGCAGATGGAGAAACAGCTACGCCAACCGATTCTGGCTGGCTCATTCATGTCGGAGAATTACATGAGCGCAGGTAATAACTGGAACATCGATCGCCTCTACAGCGCCCTCCAGGCCCTCGACGAAGTGGTTGCGAACGAAATCACCCTCTCCCTCGTTCAAGGCTCCGAATCCAGCATCAAGCTGGAAATGAACGATTTCGGTGGCTTGCCGATTTACATCGCAGTGGTTGGCGATCAGATCATCGTCGATACGGTCCTGGTCGATGTCGAGTCGATCAACGACGTCCCGGCATTCAATGATGCCGTTCTGCGCAGCCGGGAAATGTTCCCGCTGTCCTCGATCGGTATCGAGTCCATGCCCAACGGGCAGGTCGTTTACAACATGTTCGGCGCGCTGAGCTCCGACTCCAGCCTGACCAACGTCGTGACTGAGATCAAAACCCTCGTCGACAACGTCCAGCGCGCCAGCGAAGCCTTTGAACGCTTCTTCAATTAATTATTCGGGAACAGGATATATCCAATGACTCAGTCCATCTGGAGCAAATTGTTCACCGCGCTGCGTGGCGGTGCCAACGAAGTCGGCGAATCGATCGTCGACCAACAGGCCCTGCGCATTCTCGACCAGGAAATTCGCGATGCTGACAGCGCGCTGGCCAACGCCAAGCGTGAGCTGGTCACCATCATGGCCAAGCACAAACTGTCGGCTGACCGCGTCAGCGAGTACAACGCCAAGATCAAGGACCTGGAATCCAAAGCCCTGGCCGCGATCCAGGCCAACCGCGAAGACTTGGCACTGGAAGTGGCCGAAGCCATTTCGACCCTGACCAATGAACTGGATGTCGAGCAAAAGCAGGCCACCGAATTCGGCGGTTACGCCGACAACATGCGTAAAGACATCACCAAGGCTGAAAACCGCATCAAAAGCCTGCGCCAGCAAGTGGACATGGCCAAGGCTCGTGAAAGTGTACAGAAAGCCCAGGTCAGCGCCTCGATCGCCAGTGGCGGCGCCAACGGCAAGCTGGAAACCGCCGTCGGTACACTGAACCGCCTGCAGGCCAAGCAGCAGCAACGCGCCGCTGAACTGCAAGCCCAGGACGAACTGGCCGATGCGTCGACCGGCACCGACCTGGAGCGCAAACTGCGCGAAGCCGGCATCACGCCGGACGAAGGCAGCGCCAATGCGATCCTGGAACGCCTGAAGAAAAAATCGGCCGAGTAAGCAATACCCCAGCAGAAAGGGCATTCATTGCCCTGATGCCAGTCAGTCAAGTGCACTGACCCTGTGGCGAGGGAGCTTGCTCCCGCTGGACTGCGCAGCAGTCCCTTCTTTTTGGGGATAAGAGGGGCCGCTGCGCGGCCCAGCGGGAGCAAGCTCCCTCGCCACAACTTTACTCAGTGCTTGTTCTATCTCTTAACTGACAGGCATTAATTGATCGCCCTTCTTTACTGTCGAGTCGAGGTCAAGGATGGATGCCCTGAAGGGTTTCAAGACAATCGCTGGCCTGGCCATCTTCATGGTTGCGCTGCAACTGCTCAATGTGGCGACCGGCTACAGCCTTAACGCCTTCGGCCTGGTTCCGAGAACCCTGCACGGACTGGTCGGCATCATCACCTCGCCTTTCTTGCACACATCCTTTGCGCACCTGAGTGCCAACCTGATTGCCTTTTTGATCCTCGGTACCCTGGTCATCGTCGAAGGGCTCAACCGGTTCATGGCCGTCAGCGCTATCATCATTTTGCTGGGCGGTTCGCTGATCTGGCTGTTCGGTTTTGCCGGCGTGCATATCGGTGCCAGCGGCTGGGTGTTCGGGCTGTGGGCGTATCTCCTGTCGCGCGCCTGGTTCCAGAGGAGCTGGAGCAACCTGATAACCGCCAGTGTCGTGGCCCTGCTCTATGGCGGGCTGGTTGTTGGCTTCCTTCCTCGCCGGGGCATTTCCTTCGAAGGGCATATTTTTGCTGCAATCGCCGGGTATATTGCAGCCAAGGTACTGTTATCTACGCCGCGCAGCAGGTTTAATGCCGCCCGGTAACCACACTCGAGCACTTAGATGCCCGAGCGATTACGTCGCCAGGAATAAGCCCCCACGGAGTCAGGGACGAAATGTCGATTTTCCTTTTATTGCGCGCGTACGCGGCGTCCTTCTTCCATCGCTTCGGCTGGGCCGGCCTGGCCATTGCACTGGGCGTACACCTGACCACGGCCTGGCTCGGCCTGGTGCTTCTGGGCGAACAACACCTCATCGCTCCCGCCACGTTCACCTACTTCTATCTCACCACCACGCTCACCGTCGGCTACGGCGATCTTGCGCCACAGACAGCTGCGGGACGGATTTTCGTGGCCACCTGGGTCATGCTCGGGGGCATTGCGCTGCTGACGGCAGCCATCGGCAAAACCACCAGCAGTGTCATCGATGTATGGAGAAAAGGCATGAAGGGCAAAGGCGATTTCACCGGTAAGGTCGGCCATACCGTTCTCATCGGCTGGGAAGGCGCGTCCAGCGAGCGGGTTATTGAGTTGCTGCTGCAGGACGAAACGTCCAATGACAACCTGATCGTCATTTGCGATTGCGACCTCGAAGAAAACCCCATGCCGGGCAAGGCCGCCTTTATCAAAGGTGAAAGCCTGTCATCCGCCGCGCTTTTGCTGCGTGCCGGCGTGCCTGGCGCCGAACGCGTACTGGTGCGTACCCATTCAGATGATCTGACCCTGGCCACCGTGCTGGCGGTCAATCAACTGAGCCCGGTCGGGCATGTGGTCGCCCACTTCAATGAAAGTGAAATCGCCGCGCTCGCCAGTGCCTACGCGCCCAGCCTGGAATGCACCTCAAGCATGGCCATCGAGATGTTGGTGCGCGCCTCTCAGGATCCGGGCTCGTCAGTGGTCATCAATGAATTGCTGTGCGTGGGCCAAGGTGCCACCCAATACCTGATGAGACTGCCCGACTCCTTCGAAGCAACGTTTGGCGATCTGTACGCACAGATGAAAGAACACCACAACGCGACCCTTATCGGCTACCGCGCCAAAGGCGCCCGACAGCCTTCGATCAACCCGCCCGGCGCCACTCGCGTCGAGGGCGGCGAACTCTTCTACATCGCCTCCACTCGCCTCAAGGAAATCACCAATGGGATGGTTTAAACAGTTGATGGGGCTTGAGGCCCCGAAAGCGAATACGGAATCGAAATGGACAGCCAACGACAACCTGCCAGTCAGCGGCCCGCTCGGCCTGGCATTGGGTAAAGAGGTTATGTTCGACACCTCCCTGAAGCTGCTGCTCGACGGCAACACCACCGTGACCATCCCTGGCTCCCAACAGATCTGGAGCGCCGGCACCGTCGATCTCGGGCAGTCGAACTGGCTGTCGCGCTATTACATGAACGACGAGGATTACTGGCTGCAAGTGCACACCACCGGCGACATTGCCGGACAGGTCGAGTCGGTGATCCTGTTCAACTACCTCAGTTACGTCACCATCAACAGTGAAGCGGAGCTGCGGCGGCTGGCCGGTCCTCAAAGCCTGATCGGCCTGCCGACCTACACCCTAAACGGGGTCGAATACACCCGCGAATGGGGCACCGAGAACGGCCAGACCGAACTGGTGCCGTTGAGCGAACACCTGAAGAATCCGGATGAGACCTACAGCATCGGGCACCGTTCGATGTTGTACGCCCGCGAAACCGGCCTGACCGATCGCCGAGAATTCCTGCTGTTTTCCGTCGAAGAAGACGCCGAGGGCACCATCAGCTTGAGCACTTCGCTGGGTATTTCGCTGTACACCACCGACCTGAACACTTTTTAAAAAGGAAGAAGTCCATGCTTGAAGCGCTCTCTATCTCCCTGAACAAAGCCGCCGTACTCGGGTTTGTTTTGTACATCCTCGGCGCCGCCGTGCTGTTCGCGCTGTTCCAGTTCATCTACACCCGAATCACACCGCACCGGGAATTCGAATTGATCCGTGCGGGCAACGTTGCGGCCGCCATCGCCCTGGGCGGTGCCATCATCGGATTCGCCATTCCGGCCAGCAATGTGATCGCCTACTCGATCAGCATTCTGGACTTCGTCGTCTGGGCGGTGATCGCCGCTTTCGTCCAACTGCTGGCGTTCCTGGTGACCAGCCTGGTGCTCAAAGGCGCCTCTGAACGCATCAAGAACGGCGAAATCGCAGCGGGTATCTATGTCGCGGCAGTGGCCATCAGCGTCGGCATGTTGAACGCCGCGTGCATGACCCCTTCCCAGAACTGATTGCGCCACGGAGATTGCGATGAAACGAAGCAAGTACGTTCAGCTCTCGCTGGCGGCATCGGTCGCCATGGCCATATCAGGCTGCGGGCCGACGGAAAAAACCTACGAGATACACAAAAAGTACAATTTCCAGTCCGTTCAGCAGTGCGCCGATGAAAAGCTCCCGGTCGACATCTGTTCTGACGCCTATATGAAGGCCATGGCCCAGCATCGAAGCATTGCGCCGGTGTACGACAACCAGGCTGATTGCGACGCCGACTTTGTCGCCGACTGGTGCCAGCAGGATTCCGCCGGCAAATTCATCCCCAAGCTCGGCGGCTTCGAACTGAGTGCCGATGGCGAGGTGACGCAGTCCGAAGTGGACGCGGCCAAGGCTAAATTGCCCGCATCGGAAGCGAATGCCGCAGGGTCGGGTTTCTCCGGCAGTAGCCTGCTGACCGGGCTGCTGATCGGCAACATGCTCAGCAGCAACCGCAACAGCTACTACTCCGAACCGGTCTACCGCTATCGCGATGATCGCGGTGACTACTCGTCCTCGACACTCAGTCAGCGGGTATCGTCAGGTTCAACCTTCAACAGGTCCAATCAGGCGCGCTACGGCAGCAGTGGCAGTTACACCGACACCATCACCCGCAGCAAGCCGGTGTCCGTTGCATCGTCCACCTCCCGCGGCGGGTTCGGCAGCCAGGCCAGCGCACGCAGTGGCTGGGGTGGATCAGGCAAGAGCTTTGGCGGTTCGAGTAGCTAAGGGAACAAGGCCATGAAGAAAATCCTCTGCGCAGAGCGTCATGACTGGAAACAGACCGCCGAAAGCCTCGGCTTCCTGTTCCATACCATCGACGACGAACCCTATTGGGACGAGAGCGCGTACTACCAGTTCACGCTCAAGCAGATCGAGAACGACCTCGAAGACCCGACCACCGAAGTTCATGAGATGTGCATGGACCTGGTGGCGCGAGTGGTGCAAAGCGAAGAGTTGTTGGAGCGCCTGAGCATCCCCGCGCCGTTCTTCGACATGGTTCGCACTTCATGGCTCGAAGGCCACCCGCACCTGTATGGGCGCATGGACTTCTCCTACAACGGCAGCGGGCCAGCCAAGCTGCTGGAACTCAACTACGACACGCCGACCAGCCTGTATGAGGCCGCGGCGTTTCAGTGGGGCTGGCTGGAACAATGCATCGAGCGTGGCTTGCTGCCCAGGCACGCCGACCAGTTCAACAGCATCGACACCAAGCTGCATCAGGCTTTTGCCCAACTGCAGCTCAAACAGCCCTTCTATTTCGCCTCGATGAAAGACTCGGTCGAAGACAAGGGCACCACCGATTACCTGCGCCTGGTCGCGGAAAAGGTCGGCATCGAATCGCGGCACATCGACATCGAAGACATTGGCCTCACCAGTGACGGACGTTTCGTTGACCTCGAAGATCGCTGGATCCCTCACCTGTTCAAACTGCATGCCTGGGAGTTCATCTTCCACGAACCCTTCGGCACAGCGATTGCGCAGAGCGATACGCAGTTTTTCGAACCACCCTGGAAATCCATCATCTCCAACAAGGGCATCCTGCCGCTGCTGTGGGAGTTCAACCAAGGTCACCCAAACCTGCTCGCGGCGCACCTGGACTCCGACCCGAGTAAAGCGGTGCCCAAAGGTTGGGTGCGCAAGCCATTCTTCTCACGGGAAGGCGCGAACATTGAGCTGCAAACTGCCGATGGCCTGATCGTAAAAGAGGACGGCCCCTACACTGATGCGCCGTTTATCCTTCAGGAGTTTGCCCCGCTGCCGAAATTTGGCGACAGCTACACACTGATCGGTTCCTGGGTGATCGGGGATCAGGCAGCCGGCATCGGCGTGCGTGAGGACAACAGTCTGATTACCAAGGATTCGAGCCGGTTCTTGCCGCATCTGATACTCGACTGAGCCCTCCATCGCCCACTAAAAAGGACTGGTGTCGACATATCGTCAGACACCTACAAGACTTACTGCGCAAATGCCGGATAATGGCGGCCATTCGTTTAGCCGTTATTCTGGTAATCCCACATGGAAATCAAGGTCAACTTTCTCGACAACCTGCGACTTGAAGCCAAGTTCGATGACTTCACGGTGGTGGCCGATCAACCTATCCGCTACAAGGGCGATGGCTCGGCACCGGGTCCGTTCGACTACTTCCTGGCTTCGTCGGCGCTGTGTGCGGCGTATTTTGTGAAGTTGTACTGCAATACGCGCAATATCCCCACGGATAACATCCGCCTGTCGCAGAACAATATTGTTGACCCGGAAAACCGCTACAACCAGATTTTCAAGATCCAGGTCGAGTTGCCGGCGGATATCTCCGACAAGGACCGCCAGGGCATCCTGCGCTCCATCGACCGATGCACCGTGAAGAAAGTGGTGCAAGCCGGGCCTGAGTTTGTGATCGAAGAGGTGGACAACCTCGACGCCGATGCCCAGGCGTTGTTGATGCCTGCTTCCAACTCAGGGGCGAGCACCTATATTGCCGGCAAGGATCTGCCGCTGGAGCAAACCATCGGCAACATGTCGGCCATTCTGGCGGACCTGGGCATGAAGATTGAAATCGCCTCGTGGCGCAATATCGTGCCCAATGTGTGGTCGTTGCATATCCGCGATGCGCACTCACCGATGTGCTTTACCAACGGCAAGGGTGCGACCAAGGAAGGCGCGTTGGCGTCGGCGTTGGGCGAGTTTATCGAGCGACTCAACTGCAACTTCTTCTACAACGACCAGTTCTGGGGCGAAGACATCGCCGACGCAGCGTTTGTGCACTACCCGGACGAACGCTGGTTCAAGCCTGGCCGTAAAGATGCACTGCCGACCGAAATCCTCGACGAGTACTGCCTGAAGATTTACAACCGCGACGGCGAGCTGCGTGGTTCCCACCTGATCGACACCAACTCGGGCAATGAAGAGCGCGGCATCTGCTCGCTGCCTTACGTGCGCCAGTCCGACGGCGAGGTGGTGTATTTCCCGTCCAACCTGATTGAAAACCTGTTCCTGAGCAACGGCATGAGTGCCGGTAACACGCTGGCCGAAGCCCAGGTGCAGTGCCTGTCGGAGATCTTCGAGCGCGCGGTAAAACGCGAAATCATCGAAGGTGAATTTGCCCTGCCGGATGTGCCGGCTCACGTGCTGGCGAAGTACCCTGGAATACTGGCCGGGATTCAGGCACTGGAAGAGCAAGGGTTCCCGGTGCTGGTGAAGGATGCGTCCCTGGGAGGTGAATTCCCGGTGATGTGCGTCACGTTGATGAACCCGCGTACCGGCGGGGTGTTCGCCTCGTTCGGCGCGCACCCGAGCCTGGAAGTGGCGCTGGAACGCAGCCTGACCGAATTGCTCCAGGGCCGCAGCTTCGAAGGCCTCAACGACCTGCCCCAGCCGACGTTTGAAGGTCATGCGGTGACCGAGCCGAATAACTTCGTCGAGCACTTTATCGACTCCAGCGGCGTGGTGTCGTGGCGCTTCTTCAGCTCAAAATCGGATTACGAATTCGTGGAGTGGGACTTCTCCGGCCAGGGTGAAAACTCGAATGCCGAGGAAGCCGCGACCTTGTTCGGCATTCTCGAAGGCATGGGCAAAGAAGTGTACATGGCGGTCTACGAGCATATCGGTGCAACGGCCTGCCGTATCCTGGTGCCAGACTATTCGGAAATTTATCCAGTAGACGATCTGATCTGGGATAACACCAACAAAGCGCTGTTCTTCCGCGCCGACATCCTGAACCTGCATCGCCTGGACGAAGAGGAACTGCAAGCGCTGGTTGAGCGCCTGGTGGAAAGTGAACTGGACGACTACACCGACATCACCACCTTGATCGGCATCGAATTTGACGACAATACCGCCTGGGGTCAGCTGACGATTCTGGAGTTGAAGCTGCTGATTTATCTCGCCTTGCAGCGGTTTGAAGAGGCGAAAGAAGCGGTGGAAATGTTCCTGCAGTACAACGACAACACGGTTGAGCGTGGCTTGTTCTATCAGGCGGTCAATGTGGTGCTGGAGATGAAGCTGGACGAAGACCTGGAACTGGAAGACTACGAGGCCAACTTCCGCCGGATGTTTGGCAACGAGCGGATGGATGCAGCGATCGGATCGGTGGACGGCAGCGTGCGCTTCCATGGCCTGACGCCGACCAGCATGAAGCTGGAGGGGCTCGATAGACACTTGCGCCTGATCGACAGCTACAAAAAACTGCACATGGCGCGGGCCAACATGACCGCTCTATCCAGTTAACAGCGCCAACAAAAAAGCGAAGCCAGATCAATGGCTTCGCTTTTACGGTGTCACTTGTCGAACAGCGGCTTATCAGAACGGAATATCGTCATCAAAGCTGTCGAAATCCGGAGCCGGTTGCGGTGCGGCCTGCGGAGGAGCCGGGCGCGACTGTTGCGGTGCCGACTGCTGCGGACGCGGAGCCTGCTGGCGTGGGGCTGGAGCGGATTGCTGGTAGTTATTGCCCCCGCCTTGTTGGTCGCCCTGCTGTGGACGGCCGCCCAGCAGTTGCATGGTGCCTTGCATGTCGACCACGATTTCAGTGGTGTAACGCTTGATACCGTCTTTTTCCCACTCGCGGGTCTGCAGCTTGCCTTCGATGTAGACCTGCGAACCTTTACGCAGGTATTCGCCGGCGATTTCGGCCACTTTGCCGAACATCGAAACACGGTGCCATTCGGTCTTCTCGACCTTCTGACCGGTTTGCTTGTCGGTCCACTGTTCGCTGGTCGCCAGACTCAGGTTGGTCACGGCGTTACCGTTAGGCAAGTAGCGAACTTCGGGATCCTGGCCGCAAGTGCCGACCAATATGACTTTGTTAACCCCACGGGCCATAACGTTCTCCTAGGCTACGCACGCTGCCTCGGCCGGGTTGTTCACCAGGCGCTCAAGGGTCGTGCGATCCAATAGTTCTGTGTCCAATTTGATGTAAATCGCCGCTTCATCAGCAACGATCACCGCATCTGTTACCCCTACGACGGCCTTCAGGCGCTCAACCAGACCCGCTTCGCGGATCGCCTCGGGCGACAACGGCAAGCGCAGGCTCGTGACGTAAGGTGGTTCGCGCATGGTAACAGCAAAGGCCAGCCAGAGGGCAGCCAGGCCGGCGCATCCGAGGAATACAACCGACAAACCGCCGTGCTGGAACATCCAGCCGCCGAGGATCCCACCCAGCGCCGAACCAAGGAACTGGCTGGTGGAATAAACCCCCATCGCCGTGCCTTTGCCACCTGCCGGTGAAACCTTGCTGATCAGCGACGGCAAGGACGCTTCCAGCAGATTGAACGCGGTGAAAAACACCACCGTGCCGATTACCAGCGCCCGCAAGCTGTCGCCGAACTGCCAGAAGAATAGCTCAGTGAGCATCAGCGTCAGCACCGCGCCCAATAAAACTCGTTTCATTTTGCGTTTCTTCTCGCCGTAGATAATGAACGGGATCATGGCGAAGAAGGAAATCAGCAGCGCGGCCAGGTACACCCACCAGTGCTGCTCCTTGGGCAAACCGGCTTTTTCGACCAGCGCCAGGGGCAATGCAACGAAGCTCGACATCAACATCGCGTGCAACACAAAAATGCCCAGGTCCAGGCGCAGCAGGTCCGGGTGCTTGAGCGTCGGTATCAGCGCTTGACGCGCGACACCGGACTCGCGGTGCTGCAATGGCCCGGTGGCGCGCGGCACCATGAACATCACGATGACGATACCGAGCAGCGCCATGCCGCCGGTGGCGAAGAACAGCCCCGAGAGGCCGAAGGCACGGGTCAGCAATGGCCCTACCACCATGGCGATCGCGAACGACAGACCGATCGTCATGCCGATCATGGCCATGGCTTTGGTCCGATGCTGTTCTCGGGTCAGGTCAGACAGCAATGCCATGACCGCTGCGGAAATCGCCCCGGCGCCTTGCAGGATGCGTCCGGCGATGACGCCCCAGATCGAATCGGCATTGGCCGCCAGCACGCTGCCCAGGGCGAAGACGATCAGCCCCAGGTAAATCACCGGACGTCGACCGATACGGTCGGAAATGAAACCGAAAGGAATCTGAAAAATCGCCTGGGTCAGGCCGTAAGCGCCAATCGCCAACCCGATGAGGGCCGGGGTCGCGCCTGCCAGGTCCATCCCATAGGTCGCCAGCACCGGCAACACCATGAACATGCCAAGCATACGGAAGGCGAACACCAGGGCCAGACCGCTTGCTGCGCGGGTCTCACTGCCACTCATGCGTTCGCTGTGGGGATCGTGCATGGAAAAACCTCATCTGAACCGGCGGCGATTCTACCAGTCCCATCGATTGACGGGGTATATAGCGACGCTATGACGCGCGCAGATGACGCAATCTTCATGCAAGGTTGCGCGCCCCTCATTTGATAGTGTGCATCCATCCAGTATTTGGCCGTATACTCCTACGTTTTCGACGCCCGCCGAGCGAGGCCACTTTGGACAAGATCCTGATTCGTGGGGCCCGAACCCACAACCTGAAGAACATCGACCTGACCCTGCCACGGGACAAACTGATCGTCATCACCGGCCTGTCCGGATCCGGCAAGTCGTCCCTGGCCTTCGACACGCTGTACGCCGAAGGCCAGCGCCGCTATGTCGAATCGCTGTCGGCCTACGCCCGGCAGTTTCTGTCGATGATGGAAAAGCCTGACGTCGACACCATCGAAGGTCTGTCGCCAGCGATCTCCATCGAACAGAAGTCGACCTCGCACAACCCGCGCTCGACGGTTGGCACCATCACCGAAATCTACGACTACCTGCGCCTGCTTTACGCTCGCGTCGGTATTCCGCGCTGCCCGGATCACGACATTCCGCTGGAAGCCCAGACTGTCAGCCAGATGGTCGACCTGGTGCTGGCACAACCGGAAGGCAGCAAACTGATGCTGCTGGCTCCGGTGATCCGCGAGCGCAAGGGTGAGCACCTCTCGGTCTTCGAAGAACTGCGCGCCCAGGGCTTTGTGCGGGCCCGGGTCAACGGCAAACTCTGTGAGCTGGACGAGTTGCCGAAGCTGGATAAACAGAAGAAGCACTCGATCGATGTCGTGGTCGACCGCTTCAAGGTCCGCGCCGATCTGCAACAACGCCTGGCCGAATCGTTCGAGACCGCGCTGAAACTGGCGGACGGCATCGCTCTCGTGGCGCCAATGGACGACGAGCCCGGCGAAGAAATCATCTTCTCCGCACGCTTTGCCTGTCCGATCTGCGGCCACGCCATCAGCGAGCTGGAACCCAAGCTGTTTTCCTTCAACAACCCAGCCGGCGCCTGCCCGACCTGCGATGGCCTGGGGGTTAAACAGTTCTTCGACACCAAACGATTGGTGAACGGTGAACTGACCCTGGCCGAAGGCGCGATCCGCGGCTGGGACCGGCGCAACGTCTATTACTTCCAGATGCTTGGCTCGCTGGCCGCCCACTACAAGTTCAGCCTCGAAGTGCCGTTCAACGAACTGCCGGCTGATCAGCAGAAATTCATCCTGCATGGTAGCGGCTCGCAGAATGTCGACTTCAAGTACCTGAACGACCGTGGCGACATCGTCAAACGCTCGCACCCGTTCGAAGGCATCGTGCCGAACCTGGAACGCCGCTACCGCGAAACCGAATCGGCTTCGGTCCGCGAAGAACTGGCCAAATTCCTCAGCACCCAGCCTTGCCCGGATTGCCGTGGCACCCGTCTGCGTCGCGAGGCGCGACACGTGTGGGTTGGCGAGAAGACCTTGCCGGCGGTGACCAACTTGCCCATCGGCGATGCCTGCGAATACTTCGGCGTGCTGAAGCTGACCGGCCGCCGTGGCGAAATTGCCGACAAGATCCTCAAGGAAATCCGCGAACGCCTGCAGTTTCTGGTCAACGTTGGCCTGGACTATCTGTCACTGGATCGCAGTGCCGACACGCTGTCCGGCGGTGAGGCCCAGCGCATTCGCCTGGCCAGTCAGATTGGCGCCGGTCTGGTGGGGGTTCTGTACATCCTCGATGAACCGTCAATTGGCCTGCACCAGCGGGACAACGACCGATTGCTCGGCACACTCAAGCACCTGCGTGACATCGGCAACACGGTGATCGTGGTCGAGCACGATGAAGACGCGATTCGTCTGGCTGATTATGTGGTGGATATCGGCCCGGGCGCGGGTGTGCACGGTGGACATATCGTTGCCGAAGGCACGCCGGACGAAGTCATGGCTCACCCTGATTCGCTGACCGGCAAGTATTTGTCGGGCCGGGTGAAGATCGCCGTTCCAGCCAAACGCACACCCCGTAACAAGAAGCTGTCGCTGTCCCTCAAGGGTGCTCGCGGTAACAATTTGCGCAATGTCGATCTGGAGATTCCAATCGGCCTGCTGACCTGCGTGACCGGCGTGTCCGGCTCGGGCAAATCGACGCTGATCAACAACACGTTGTTTCCCTTGAGCGCTACCGCACTCAACGGGGCAACGACCCTGGAAGCGGCGGCTCACGACAGCATCAAGGGCCTTGAGCACCTGGATAAAGTCGTCGACATCGATCAGAGCCCGATCGGTCGCACACCGCGCTCCAACCCGGCGACCTACACCGGCTTGTTCACGCCAATTCGCGAGTTGTTCGCCGGCGTACCGGAATCGCGCTCCCGCGGTTACGGGCCGGGGCGTTTCTCCTTCAACGTGAAGGGCGGACGCTGTGAAGCCTGCCAGGGCGATGGCCTGATCAAAGTGGAGATGCACTTCCTGCCGGACATCTATGTCCCGTGCGACGTCTGCAAGAGCAAGCGCTACAACCGCGAAACCCTTGAGATCAAATACAAGGGCAAGAGCATCCACGAAACCCTCGAGATGACCATCGAGGAAGCCCGGGTGTTCTTCGACGCAGTTCCGGCCTTGGCGCGCAAGCTTCAGACGCTGATGGACGTAGGCCTTTCGTACATCAAGCTGGGACAATCGGCGACGACGCTGTCGGGCGGTGAAGCCCAGCGGGTGAAACTGTCCCGCGAGCTGTCCAAGCGCGATACCGGCAAGACCCTGTATATCCTCGATGAGCCAACTACCGGCCTGCACTTTGCGGATATCCAGCAACTGCTCGATGTTTTGCATCGCTTGCGCGACCATGGCAATACCGTGGTGGTGATCGAACACAACCTGGATGTGATCAAGACCGCCGACTGGTTGGTGGACCTGGGGCCGGAAGGCGGCTCCAAGGGCGGCCAGATTATTGCCGTCGGCACGCCGGAAGACGTGTCCGAGATGAAGCAGTCTCACACTGGCTACTACCTCAAACCACTGCTGGCTCGCGACAAGGCCTGAATCAGGCCCATGAAATAGCCCCTGTCACTTTGTCGGTGACAGGGGCTTTTTTGTGCGTCGTCGGCCTAAAAATCAGAACTGCGATTGCAGGTAATTCTCCAATCCGATCAACTTGATCAAACCCAGCTGTTTCTCCAGCCAATAGGTGTGATCTTCCTCGGTGTCGTTCAGCTGAATGCGCAAGATCTCGCGGGTGACATAGTCCTTGTGCCGCTCGCAAAGCTCGATGCCTTTGCACAGAGCTGCACGAACTTTATATTCCAGACGCAGGTCAGCGGCGAGCATGTCCGGCACGGTGGTGCCGACATCGAGATCGTCCGGACGCATGCGCGGCGTACCTTCGAGCATCAGGATCCGACGCATCAGCGCATCAGCGTGCTGAGCCTCTTCTTCCATCTCGTGGTTGATACGTTCGTAGAGCTCGGTGAACCCCCAGTCCTCGTACATCCGCGAATGGATGAAATATTGATCACGCGCTGCCAGTTCGCCTGTCAGCAACGTGTTGAGGTAATCGATTACGTCTGGGTGACCTTGCATCGCCCTACATCTCCCTGCTTGAAAGTCTGTAGTTTGAACCAACCTGACCTGAAGGTCACTCGCCCGCCGCAATAAAAGCGAAGATATTCTGAGAAAATGGGTTCAAATAACGCAAAAAACCGCCCTAATGAGGGCGGTTCTGCTTCTCGTTTAGACTTCGTTAAGCTGTACGCCCAACGCCTTCGCGATGCCTTCTCCATAAGCCGGATCGGCCTTGAAGAAATGCTGTAGCTGACGATCAACCACGTCGCCGGAAACCCCAGCCATTGCACCGGCAATGTTGTTGATCAGCAGCGCTTTCTGCTCATCGTTCATCAGACGGAACAGCGCACCCGCGTGACTGTAGTAGTCGGTATCTTCGCGATGATCGTAACGGTCAGCCGCGCCGCTCAAGGCCAAGGCAGGTTCTGCGTAGTGCGGTGCCTGTTTCGGTGATTCAACGTAGCTGTTCGGCTCGTAGTTCGGCGCCGCACCGCCATTACTGCCAAACGCCATCGAACCATCGCGCTGGTAAGTGTTGACCGGACTGCGAGGTGCATTCACTGGCAGCTGCTGGTGATTGGTGCCCACACGATAGCGGTGAGCATCCGCGTAAGCGAACACACGCCCCTGCAGCATGCGATCAGGTGACAGGCCGACGCCTGGGACCATGTTGCTCGGACCGAACGCGGCCTGCTCGACTTCAGCGAAGTAGTTCAGCGGATTGCGGTTGAGCTCAAGCTCGCCCACTTCGATCAACGGAAACTCTTTCTGCGACCAGGTCTTGGTCACGTCAAACGGGTTCTCGTAGTGAGCCGAGGCCTGAGCCTCGGTCATGATCTGAATGTTGACACTCCATTTCGGGAAGTCACCGCGCTCAATGGCGCCGAACAGGTCACGTTGTGCGTAATCCGGATCGGTGCCGGCCAGGCGCGCCGCTTCTGCCGGAGCGAGGTTCTTGATCCCTTGCTTGGTTTTATAATGCCACTTCACCCAATGACGCTCGCCATTGGCGTTGATCAAGCTGTAGGTGTGGCTGCCGAAACCGTGCATGTGACGGTAACCGTCAGGGATGCCGCGGTCCGAAAACAGGATAGTGACCTGGTGCAGCGCCTCAGGCGAATGCGACCAGAAATCCCACATCATCTGCGCGCTTTTCAGGTTGCTTTGCGGCAGACGCTTCTGGGTGTGGATAAAGTCAGGGAATTTCAGCGGATCACGGATGAAGAACACCGGCGTGTTGTTACCGACGATGTCCCAGTTGCCTTCCTCGGTGTAGAACTTCAGGGCAAAACCGCGTGGATCACGCTCGGTGTCAGCCGAGCCGCGCTCGCCACCCACTGTGGAGAACCGCAGGAAGGTCGGGGTTTGTTTGCCAACAGACTCAAACAGCTTGGCGCTGGAGTATTGAGTGATATCGCGAGTCACAGTGAACGTGCCGTAAGCACCCGAGCCTTTGGCGTGTACGCGACGCTCCGGGATGTTTTCACGATTGAAGTGGGCAAGCTTCTCGATCAGGTGGAAATCGTCGAGCAGCAGAGGGCCACGAGGGCCGGCGGAGCGGGAATTCTGGTTGTCGGCGACAGGAGCGCCGCTGGCGGTCGTAAGTGTTTTGTTTTGGCTCATGCGATCTCTTCCTCTGTCAGTCTTGAACTGCCGGCTAAATCGGCTTGGTGGGAAGTATTGATCATCAACATGACAGTCACAAATTCATTAATTTGCAGACATCAATAGAAAATTACTAATGATCAACCCAAGCATATAGTGCCTATAGGGAAGGGTTTGAAGCTTGTACGCAGGGCGCATTTCTTGCGGGCACAAAAAACCGGGCACTAGGCCCGGTTCTTTGTTTCAGACTGACGTCTTACTCAGCGGATACAGCTTCACCGCCGACAGCACGATCAACCAACTCGACGTACGCCATAGGCGCGTTGTCGCCAGCGCGGAAACCGCACTTGAGGATGCGCAGGTAGCCACCCTCACGGGTAGCGTAACGCTTGCCCAGGTCGTTGAAGAGCTTACCAACGATAGCTTTCGAACGAGTACGGTCGAAAGCCAGACGGCGGTTAGCCAGGCTGTCTGTCTTGGCCAAAGTGATCAGCGGCTCAGCAACGCGGCGCAGTTCTTTGGCTTTTGGCAGTGTAGTTTTGATCAGCTCGTGCTCGAACAGCGACACCGCCATGTTTTGAAACATGGCCTTGCGGTGCGAGCTGGTGCGGCTCAGGTGACGACCACTTTTACGATGACGCATGGTTCATTCCTTACCAAACACAACGTTCGGTGATTACGACGATCAGGCAGTCGCCTTGTCGTCCTTCTTAAGACTTGCAGGCGGCCAGTTGTCGAGGCGCATGCCGAGGGACAGACCGCGGGAGGCCAGAACGTCCTTGATTTCAGTCAAGGATTTCTTGCCAAGGTTCGGAGTCTTCAACAGCTCTACTTCGGTACGCTGAATCAGGTCGCCGATGTAGTAGATGTTTTCCGCCTTAAGGCAGTTAGCCGAACGTACAGTCAGTTCCAGATCGTCAACCGGGCGAAGCAGGATCGGATCGATCTCGTCTTCCTGCTCGACAACCACTGGCTCACTGTCACCTTTGAGATCGACGAACGCAGCCAACTGCTGTTGCAGAATGGTTGCAGCACGGCGGATAGCCTCTTCAGGATCCAGGGTACCGTTGGTTTCCAGATCAATAACCAGCTTGTCCAGGTTAGTACGCTGTTCGACACGGGCGTTTTCCACCACGTATGCGATACGGCGAACCGGGCTGAACGAAGAGTCGAGCTGCAAGCGACCGATGCTGCGGCTTTCGTCTTCATCGCTCTGACGCGAGTCTGCCGGTTCATAACCACGACCACGAGCTACGGTGAGCTTCATGTTCAGGGCGCCGTTAGACGCCAGGTTAGCGATTACGTGATCGGGGTTAACGATCTCGACATCATGATCCAGCTGAATATCGGCAGCGGTAACCACCCCCGAACCCTTCTTCGACAAGGTCAGCGTAACTTCGTCTCGACCGTGCAGCTTGATAGCCAGACCTTTAAGGTTCAACAGGATTTCAATTACGTCTTCCTGTACACCTTCGATGGCGCTGTACTCGTGGAGCACACCGTCAATCTCGGCCTCGACTACTGCACAGCCGGGCATTGAGGACAACAGGATGCGGCGCAGCGCGTTGCCCAGGGTGTGGCCGAAACCACGCTCGAGAGGCTCGAGTGTGATCTTGGCGCGGGTTGGACTGACAACCTGCACATCAATATGGCGGGGTGTCAGGAACTCATTTACCGAAATCTGCATGGATGCACCTATTTTCTAGCCCTTACTTGGAGTAGAGCTCGACAATCAGGCTTTCGTTGATGTCGGCGGACAGATCACTGCGAGCAGGAACGTTCTTGAAAACGCCCGACTTCTTCTCAGTGTCTACTTCTACCCATTCTACGCGGCCACGTTGGGCACACAGATCGAGAGCTTGGACAATGCGAAGTTGGTTCTTTGCTTTCTCGCGAACTGCGACCACGTCACCAGCACGAACCTGGTAGGACGGAACGTTTACGGTCTGACCGTTAACGCTGATCGACTTGTGCGATACCAGCTGACGGGATTCGGCACGAGTAGAGCCAAAACCCATACGGTATACAACGTTGTCCAGACGGCATTCGAGCAGTTGCAACAGGTTTTCGCCAGTTGCGCCTTTCTTGCCAGCAGCTTCTTTGTAGTAGCCGCTGAATTGACGCTCGAGAACGCCGTAGATACGACGGACCTTCTGCTTTTCACGCAGTTGGGTGCCGTAGTCGGACTGGCGACCGCGGCGTTGGCCGTGGATACCAGGTGCTGCTTCGATGTTGCACTTCGATTCGATCGCGCGCACGCCGCTCTTCAGAAAGAGATCGGTGCCTTCGCGACGAGCGAGTTTGCATTTTGGACCAATGTAACGAGCCATTCTTTACAATCTCCTGGATTACACGCGGCGCTTCTTCGGCGGACGGCACCCGTTGTGCGGGATTGGCGTCACGTCGGTGATGCTGGCGATCTTGTAGCCACAGCCGTTCAAAGCGCGGACTGCGGATTCACGACCTGGACCTGGACCTTTGACGTTAACGTCGAGGTTTTTCAGGCCGTATTCCAGCGCAGCTTGACCAGCACGTTCAGCAGCTACTTGAGCAGCGAACGGGGTGGACTTGCGGGAACCGCGGAAACCCGAACCACCGGAGGTAGCCCAGGAAAGAGCGTTACCTTGACGGTCGGTGATGGTCACGATGGTGTTGTTAAAAGAAGCATGGATGTGGGCGATGCCATCAACCACTGTCTTTTTAACTTTTTTACGAGGACGAGCAGCAGGTTTTGCCATGATTAATTTCCTGTCGATTCGCTGGGGCGATTACTTGCGGATCGGCTTACGCGGACCTTTACGGGTACGCGCGTTGGTCTTGGTACGCTGACCGCGTACTGGCAGACCACGACGATGACGCAGACCGCGATAGCAACCGAGGTCCATCAAACGCTTGATTTTCATGTTGATTTCGCGACGCAGGTCACCTTCAGTGGTGAACTTCGCCACTTCGCCACGCAGCTGTTCAATCTGCTCGTCGCTCAGATCTTTGATCTTTGCCGCTGGGTTTACCCCAGTCACTGCACAAATTTTCTGTGCAGTAGTGCGACCAACACCATAGATGTAGGTCAGCGAGATAACAGTATGCTTGTTATCTGGAATGTTAACGCCTGCAATACGGGCCATTCAGTGGGACTCCAATTGACAGCTACCTACGCCCCGGAAGCCAAGAAATAGGGCGCGAGATAATATCGCTGTAATAACAAATAATCAACCCGGCAGCGCACTAGCTGCCGGGCTTGAAGCACAATCACACTCAGCCTTGGCGCTGTTTGTGACGCGGTTCCGCGCTGCAAATTACTCGAACAACACCTTCGCGGCGAATAATCTTGCAGTTACGGCACAGCTTTTTCACCGATGCACGAACTTTCATCACCAACTCCTCGAACCTTATGGGTACTCAGCGCAACATGCCGCTGCCGTAACCCTTCAGGTTGGCTTTCTTCATCAGGGATTCGTACTGGTGCGAAACGAGGTGCGATTGTACTTGGGACATGAAGTCCATCACAACCACGACCACGATCAGCAACGAGGTCCCGCCAAGGTAGAACGGTACGTTTGCTGCAACCACCAGGAACTGGGGCAACAGGCAGACGGCCGTCATGTAAAGAGCACCGAACATGGTCAAGCGAGTCAGAACGCCATCAATGTAGCGCGCAGACTGCTCACCTGGACGGATGCCCGGAATAAAGGCACCGGACTTCTTCAGGTTTTCCGCTACGTCTTTCGGATTGAACATCAACGCCGTATAGAAGAAGCAGAAGAAAATAATCCCTGCACTAAACAGCAGAATATTCAACGGCTGACCAGGAGCGATCGACTGCGAGATGTCCTGCAACCAGCCCATACCTTCAGACTGACCGAACCAGGCACCCAACGAAGCCGGGAACAGCAAAATGCTGCTCGCGAAAATAGCCGGAATAACACCGGCCATGTTCACCTTCAGCGGCAAGTGGCTGGTCTGCGCAGCGAAGACCTTACGGCCCTGCTGACGCTTGGCGTAGTGAACAGCAATACGACGCTGGCCACGCTCAATGAACACCACGAAACCGATAATCGCTACTGCCAGCAAACCGATGGCAACCAGGGCGAAGATGTTGATATCACCCTGACGTGCAGACTCGAAAGACTGCCCGATCGCTCTCGGAAGACCGGCGACGATACCCGAAAAAATCAACATCGAGATACCGTTGCCAACACCACGCTCAGTAATCTGCTCACCCAGCCACATCATGAACATCGCACCAGCCACAAAAGTGGATACCGCGACGAAATGGAAGCCAAAGTCACCAGTGAACGCAACGCCCTGCCCCGCCAGACCAATGGACATGCCAATAGCCTGGACGAGAGCGAGGACGACAGTGCCGTAGCGGGTGTACTGGCTGATCTTGCGACGGCCAGCTTCACCTTCCTTCTTCAACTGTTCCAGCTGCGGGCTGACGGCGGTCATCAGTTGCATGATGATCGATGCCGAAATGTACGGCATGATCCCCAGTGCAAAGATACTCATCCGCTCCAGCGCGCCGCCGGAAAACATGTTGAACAAGCTAAGAATGGTCCCCTCATTCTGTCGAAACAGGTCCGCGAGTCGGTCCGGGTTGATACCTGGAACCGGGATGTGTGCGCCTATTCGGTAGACGATAATCGCCAGGAACAGAAAACGCAGACGAGCCCAGAGTTCAGACATACCGCCTTTGCCGAGCGCAGAGAGAGCACCTTGCTTAGCCATTTATTCCTCGAACTTGCCGCCAGCTGCTTCGATAGCCGCACGCGCACCTTTGGTGGCGCCGATTCCCTTTCCGATGGTGACAGCGCGAGTAACTTCGCCGGACAGCATGATTTTCACACGCTGAACGTTGACGTTGATCACGTTGGCATCTTTCAGGGACTGCACGGTGACGATGTCGCCTTCCACTTTAGCCAGCTCGGACAGACGCACTTCTGCGCGGTCCATGGCTTTCAGGGAAACGAAACCAAACTTCGGCAGGCGACGATGCAGCGGCTGTTGACCGCCTTCAAAGCCTGGAGCAATGGTGCCACCGGAGCGGGAGGTTTGACCTTTGTGACCACGGCCACCAGTCTTACCCAAACCGCTACCGATACCACGGCCCGGACGATGCTTTTCGCGACGGGAACCCGGCGCTGGACTCAGATCATTGAGTTTCATCGATTAACCCTCGACACGCAGCATGTAGTAAGCCTTGTTGATCATCCCGCGATTCTCGGGAGTATCCTGGACTTCTACAGTGTGACCGATGCGACGCAGACCCAGACCCTTAACGCACAGTTTGTGGTTAGGGATGCGGCCGGTCATGCTTTTGATCAGCGTAACTTTAACGGTAGCCATGATCAGAAGATCTCCTTGACGCTTTTGCCACGCTTGGCGGCAATGGATTCAGGAGACTGCATTGCTTTCAAACCTTTGAAAGTGGCGTGAACCACGTTTACCGGGTTAGTCGAGCCGTAGCACTTGGCCAGAACGTTCTGAACGCCAGCAACTTCGAGGACAGCACGCATAGCGCCGCCAGCGATGATACCGGTACCTTCAGAAGCAGGCTGCATGTACACCTTCGAAGCGCCGTGAGCGGACTTCATTGCGTACTGCAGAGTGGTGCCGTTCAGATCAACTTGGATCATGTTGCGGCGAGCAGCTTCCATTGCCTTCTGGATCGCAGCAGGCACTTCACGCGACTTGCCACGGCCGAAGCCAACGCGCCCTTTACCATCACCAACCACGGTCAACGCGGTGAAAGTGAAGATACGGCCGCCTTTAACGGTTTTGGCTACGCGGTTAACTTGAACCAGCTTCTCGATGTAGCCTTCGTCGCGCTTTTGGTCGTTATTTGACATAACTTAGAACTCCAGCCCAGCTTCACGAGCAGCATCAGCCAGCGCCTTGACGCGGCCGTGGTACTTGAAGCCAGAGCGGTCGAAAGCCACCTGCGAGACGCCAGCGGCTTTAGCACGCGTAGCGACCAGCTGGCCAACCTTAGTGGCCGCGTCGATGTTGCCGGTGGCACCATCACGCAGTTCTTTATCCAAAGTCGAGGCACTTGCCAGGACTTTGTTGCCGTCGGCCGAAATGACCTGGGCGTAGATGTGCTGCGACGAGCGGAACACGCAGAGACGCACGACTTCGAGTTCGTGCATTTTCAGGCGTGCTTTGCGAGCGCGACGCAGTCGAGTAACTTTTTTGTCGGTCATTTGCTATGCCCTACTTCTTCTTGGCTTCTTTACGACGGACGACTTCGTCCGCGTAGCGCACACCTTTGCCTTTGTACGGCTCTGGTGGACGGAAGTCGCGGATCTCGGCGGCCACTTGACCTACCAGCTGCTTGTCGATGCCCTTGATCAGGATATCGGTCTGGCTAGGAGTCTCAGCGGTGATGCCTTCCGGCAGTTCATAATCCACTGGGTGCGAGAAGCCAAGAGCCAGGTTCAGCACCGTGCCTTTTGCTTGCGCTTTGTAACCAACACCGACCAGCTGGAGCTTACGCTCGAAGCCTTGGCTTACGCCTTGGACCATGTTGTTAACCAACGCACGAGTGGTACCAGCCATTGCGCGAGTTTGTTGATCGCCATTGCGAGCAGCGAAACGCAGCTCACCAGCTTCTTCAACGATCTCAACGGACGAATGGATGTTCAGTTCGAGAGTACCCTTGGCACCCTTCACCGAAAGCTGTTGGCCTGCGAATTTGACTTCGACACCGGCTGGCAGCTTAACGGGGTTCTTAGCGACGCGTGACATGCTTATCCCCCCCTTAGAACACAGTGCAAAGAACTTCGCCGCCGACACCGGCAGCGCGCGCAGCACGATCCGTCATCACACCTTTGTTGGTGGAGACGATAGACACACCGAGACCGCCACGAACTTTTGGCAGATCATCGACGGACTTGTACTGACGCAGGCCTGGACGGCTAACGCGCTTCACTTCCTCGATGACCGGACGGCCTTCGAAGTACTTCAGCTCGATGGACAGCAGTGGCTTGATTTCGCTGCTGATCTGATAACCCGCAATGTAACCTTCGTCCTTCAGGACTTTGGCAACAGCTACCTTCAAAGTAGAAGATGGCATGCTTACGACGGACTTTTCAGCCATCTGGGCATTACGGATTCGAGTTAGCATGTCCGCTAACGGGTCCTGCATACTCATGGGCTAGACGCTCCTAATACACAAAAAATTAGCCTTGCGGCTACTACGTGTCGCCGAGTACATCCGCGTAAAAAACACGGGCTCAGGCGAGCCGGGTATTCTAGACACACCCCACAAATGAATCAAGCCCCAAAAGGGGCTTGATTCAAGTTCAAGGTCACCGATGGTCAGGATCTTGCGACCCCGAACACCGAGACTTTGACAGTGCTTACCAGCTGGCTTTAACCAGACCAGGTACGTCACCACGCATTGCAGCTTCACGCAGTTTGTTACGGCCAAGGCCGAACTTGCGGTAAACGCCGTGTGGACGACCGGTCAGGCGGCAGCGGTTACGCATGCGCGAAGCGCTTGCGTCACGTGGCTGCTTCTGCAGAGCTACTGTAGCTTCCCAACGTGCTTCTGGACTTGCGTTCAGATCAACGATGATAGCTTTCAGTGCTGCACGCTTTTTGGCGTACTTGGCAACCGTGAGCTGACGCTTCAGCTCGCGGTTTTTCATGCTCATCTTGGCCATTTTCCTACTCCAATCAGTTGCGGAACGGGAATTTGAAAGCACGCAACAGGGCGCGACCTTCATCATCGTTCTTGGCAGTGGTGGTCAGGGTAATGTCCAGACCGCGGAGAGCATCGATCTTGTCGTAGTCGATTTCCGGGAAGATGATCTGCTCTTTAACGCCCATGCTGTAGTTACCACGACCATCGAAGGACTTGGCATTCAGGCCGCGGAAGTCGCGAACCCGAGGCAGGGAGATCGACAGCAGACGATCCAGGAACTCGTACATACGCTCACGGCGCAGGGTCACTTTGACGCCGATCGGCCAACCTTCACGGACTTTAAAGCCAGCGATGGATTTCCGAGCGTAGGTCACAACGACTTTCTGGCCGGTGATCTTTTCCAGGTCAGCAACAGCGTGTTCGATGACTTTTTTGTCGCCGATCGCTTCGCCCAGACCCATGTTCAGGGTGATTTTGGTAACGCGCGGAACTTCCATCACGTTCGAAAGCTTAAGTTCTTCCTTAAGTTTCGGTGCGATTTCCTTCCGGTAAATCTCTTTTAGTCGTGCCATGGTCTTCTACCTAGCAGTGTTCAAGCATCAACCGCTTTTTGGGTCGACTTGAAGACACGAATTTTCTTACCGTCTTCTACTTTGAAACCAACGCGGTCAGCCTTGTTGGTTTCGCCGTTGAAGATGGCGACGTTGGAAGCGTGCAGTGGCGCTTCTTTCTCGACGATACCGCCCTGTACGCCCGACATCGGGTTAGGCTTGGTATGACGCTTGACCAGGTTCAGACCACCAACGACCAGACGGTCATCAGCAAGAACCTTCAGCACCTTACCGCGCTTACCTTTGTCTTTGCCGGCGATCACGATGATCTCGTCGTCACGACGAATCTTTTGCATGTCGGATCTCCTTACAGCACTTCTGGGGCGAGCGAGACGATCTTCATGAACTTCTCAGTACGAAGTTCACGGGTCACTGGCCCAAAGATACGGGTGCCGATCGGCTCTTGCTTGTTGTTCAGAAGAACAGCAGCGTTGCCATCAAAGCGGATAATGGAGCCATCTGCACGGCGAACGCCGTGACGAGTGCGGACTACAACAGCAGTCATCACTTGGCCTTTTTTCACCTTACCGCGAGGAATTGCTTCCTTCACGGTAACTTTGATGATGTCACCGATACCAGCGTAACGACGATGGGAGCCACCCAGCACCTTGATGCACATAACGCGGCGAGCGCCGCTGTTATCGGCCACATCGAGCATGGATTGAGTCTGAATCATATAATTTCTCCGACCCCTAGTCCTTAGACTTCCACAGCGCGTTCGAGAACATCAACCAGCGCCCAAGACTTGGTCTTGGCCAAAGGACGAGTTTCACGAATAGTGACTTTGTCGCCGATGTGGCACTGATTGGTTTCGTCGTGCGCGTGCAGCTTAGTCGAACGCTTAACGTATTTACCGTAGATCGGGTGCTTAACGCGACGCTCGATCAGAACGGTGATGGTTTTGTCCATCTTGTCGCTGACAACACGGCCAGTCAGCGTACGGACAGTTTTTTCGGCTTCAGCCATGATTACTTACCTGCCTGCTGGTTGAGCACAGTCTTCACGCGAGCGATGTCACGCTTAACTTGCGAGAGCAGATGAGACTGCCCCAACTGGCCAGTTGCTTTCTGCATACGCAGATTGAACTGGTCGCGCAGCAGGCCGAGCAGTTGCTCGTTCAGCTGCTGTGCGGATTTTTCACGAAGTTCATTCGCTTTCATCACATCACCGTCCGTTTAACAAAGGAGGTGGCGAGCGGCAGCTTTGCAGCAGCCAGGGCGAAAGCCTCACGCGCCAGCTCTTCAGAAACACCCTCGATTTCATACAGGACTTTGCCTGGCTGAATCTGGGCAACCCAGTACTCCACGTTACCCTTACCTTTACCCATCCGAACTTCGAGTGGCTTTTTGGAAATAGGCTTGTCCGGGAATACACGGATCCAGATCTTGCCGCCACGTTTAACGTGACGGGTCAGTGCACGACGCGCTGACTCGATCTGACGAGCGGTGAGACGACCACGAGCAACAGACTTCAGCGCGAACTCGCCGAAGCTGACTTTGCTACCGCGCAATGCCAGGCCACGGTTGTGACCAGTCATTTGCTTGCGGAACTTCGTACGCTTTGGTTGCAACATTTGGCGTACCCCTTACTTAGCAGCTTTTTTACGAGGCGCTGGTGCTTGTGGTTTCAGTTCTTCTTGGCGACCACCAATTACTTCGCCTTTGAAGATCCAAACCTTTACACCGATCACACCATAAGTGGTGTGAGCTTCGTAGTTGGCATAGTCGATGTCGGCACGCAGGGTGTGCAGAGGCACACGACCTTCGCGATACCATTCAGTACGTGCGATTTCAGCACCGCCGAGACGACCGCTCACTTGGATTTTGATGCCTTTGGCACCAATGCGCATGGCGTTCTGAACAGCGCGCTTCATAGCGCGACGGAACATTACGCGACGCTCCAGCTGCTGAGCTACGCTCTGCGCAACCAGCATACCGTCGAGCTCCGGCTTGCGGATCTCTTCGATATTGATGTGCACAGGCACACCCATTTGCTTGGTCAGGTCCTGACGCAGTTTCTCAACATCTTCACCTTTCTTCCCGATAACGATACCTGGACGAGCGGTGTGGATGGTGATACGTGCAGTTTGGGCCGGACGATGGATATCGATACGGCTTACGGACGCGCTTTTTAGTTTGTCTTGGAGATACTCACGCACCTTCAGATCAGCGAACAAGTAGTCCGCATAAGTCCGACCGTCTGCGTACCAGACGGAGGTGTGCTCCTTGACGATTCCCAGGCGAATGCCAATGGGATGTACTTTCTGACCCATCTCTTCGACTCCGTTACTTGTCAGCAACCTTGACAGTGATATGGCAAGACCGCTTGACGATGCGATCAGCACGGCCTTTGGCACGTGGCATGATGCGCTTCAGCGAACGCCCTTCGTTGACGAAAACGGTGCTGACCTTAAGGTCATCAACGTCTGCGCCTTCGTTATGCTCGGCGTTGGCTACGGCCGACTCCAGCACTTTCTTCATGATCTCGGCGGCTTTCTTACTGCTGAAAGCCAACAGGTTGAGCGCTTCGCCCACCTTCTTCCCGCGGATCTGGTCGGCGACCAAGCGGGCTTTCTGGGCGGAGATTCGAGCGCCCGACAACTTAGCGGCTACTTCCATTTCCTAACCCCTTAACGCTTGGCTTTCTTGTCTGCCACGTGCCCACGATATGTGCGGGTACCGGCGAACTCGCCCAGTTTGTGGCCGACCATGTCTTCGTTAACGAGAACTGGGACGTGTTGACGACCGTTGTGTACTGCGATGGTCAGACCGACCATTTGTGGCAGGATCATCGAGCGACGCGACCAGGTTTTAACTGGTTTGCGATCGTTCTTTTCCGCCGCCACTTCGATCTTCTTCAGTAGGTGAAGATCGATAAAAGGACCTTTTTTCAGAGAACGTGGCACTGTCGTATCCCTCTATTTACTTGCGACGACGGACGATCATTTTGTCGGTACGCTTATTACCACGAGTCTTCGCGCCCTTAGTCGGGAAGCCCCATGGCGATACCGGATGACGACCACCAGAGGTACGACCTTCACCACCACCATGTGGGTGGTCAACCGGGTTCATGGCAACACCACGAACGGTTGGGCGAACGCCACGCCAGCGTTTGGCACCAGCTTTACCCAGCGAACGCAGGCTGTGCTCGGAGTTCGAGACTTCGCCCAGGGTCGCGCGGCATTCAGCCAGCACTTTACGCATCTCACCAGAACGCAGACGCAGGGTCACGTAGACACCTTCACGAGCGATCAGCTGAGCCGAAGCACCAGCGGAGCGAGCGATTTGCGCGCCTTTACCTGGCTTCAATTCGATGCCGTGTACGGTGCTACCAACTGGAATGTTACGCAGTTGCAGAGCGTTGCCCGGCTTGATCGGTGCCAGAGCACCTGCGATCAGCTGGTCGCCAGCACTCACGCCTTTAGGCGCGATGATGTAGCGACGCTCGCCATCTGCGTACAGCAGCAGAGCGATGTGAGCAGTACGGTTTGGATCGTATTCGATACGCTCAACAGTGGCAGCGATGCCATCTTTGTCGTTGCGACGGAAATCGACCAGACGATAATGCTGCTTATGGCCACCACCGATGTGACGAGTGGTAATACGACCATTGTTGTTACGACCACCAGACTTCGATTTTTTCTCGAGCAGCGGTGCGTGAGGAGCGCCTTTATGCAGCTCCTGGTTGACCACCTTGACCACAAAACGGCGGCCAGGGGAAGTCGGTTTGCATTTAACGATTGCCATGATGCACCCCTTCCTTACTCAGCACTGCTGCTGAAATCGAGATCTTGGCCTGGCTGAAGGGAGATAACTGCCTTCTTCCAGTCATTACGCTTGCCCAGACCGCGAGCAGTGCGCTTGCTCTTACCCAGAACATTCAGGGTAGTAACACGCTCTACTTTCACGCTGAACAGGCTTTCGACGGCCTTCTTGATTTCCAGCTTGGTTGCGTCAGTGGCAACCTTGAAAACGAACTGGCCTTTCTTGTCTGCCAGAACCGTAGCCTTCTCGGAAACGTGCGGGCCAAGCAGAACTTTAAATACGCGTTCCTGGTTCATCCCAGCAGCTCCTCGAATTTCTTCACGGCCGACACGGTGATCAACACCTTGTCGTATGCGATCAGACTAACTGGATCGGAACCTTGCACATCACGTACATCAACGTGCGGCAGGTTACGAGCAGCCAGGTACAGGTTCTGATCAACAGCGTCCGACACGATCAGAACGTCGGTCAGGCTCATGTTGTTCAGCTTGCCCAGCAGGTCTTTGGTTTTCGGCGTTTCAACAGCGAAATCCTGAACCACGACCAGACGATCAGTACGCACCAGCTCAGCAAGGATGGAACGCATTGCTGCGCGATACATCTTCTTGTTCAGCTTCTGGGAGTGATCCTGAGGACGAGCTGCGAAAGTGGTACCGCCGCCACGCCAGATTGGGCTACGGATAGTACCGGCACGAGCACGGCCAGTACCTTTCTGACGCCATGGGCGCTTACCGCCACCACGAACGTCGGAACGGGTCTTTTGCTGCTTGCTACCTTGACGGCCGCCGGCCATATAGGCCACGACTGCTTGGTGAACCAGCGTCTCGTTGAATTCGCCGCCAAATGTCAGTTCGGAAACTTCGATCGCTTGAGCGTCATTTACATTTAATTGCATGTCAGCTTCCCCTTAACCGCGAGCCTTGGCTGCTGGACGTACAACCAAGTTGCCGCCAGTAGCGCCAGGAACAGCGCCCTTGACCAACAACAGATTGCGTTCAGCGTCCACGCGCACTACTTCGAGGGACTGCACGGTCACGCGCTCAGCGCCCATATGACCGGACATTTTTTTGCCCTTGAATACACGACCAGGAGTCTGGCACTGGCCGATAGAGCCTGGAACGCGGTGGGATACGGAGTTACCGTGGGTGTTATCTTGCCCGCGGAAATTCCAACGCTTGATCGTACCCTGGAAGCCTTTACCTTTGGACTGACCGGTTACATCAACCAGTTGACCAGCAGCGAAGATTTCAGCGTTGATCAGATCGCCGGCCTGGTACTCGCCTTCTTCAAGGCGGAATTCCATTACGGTACGACCAGCGGCAACGTTCGCCTTAGCGAAGTGGCCAGCTTGCGCAGCTGTAACACGCGAAGCACGACGCTCGCCTACAGTGACTTGCACTGCACGATAGCCATCGGTCTCTTCAGTTTTGAACTGGGTGACGCGATTCGGCTCGATCTCAATGACCGTGACCGGAATGGAGACACCTTCTTCGGTGAAAATACGGGTCATACCGCATTTACGACCGACTACACCAATAGTCATGTTGTAAACCTCATGAGTGTACGGGGCTTTCACCCGCTATGGCCGCCCATTTCAGAGCGTTACACGACTAAGACCGAGTCTTAGCCGAGGCTGATCTGCACTTCCACACCGGCCGCAAGATCAAGCTTCATAAGAGCATCAACGGTTTTATCCGTTGGCTGGACGATGTCCAGAACGCGCTTATGAGTACGGATCTCGTACTGGTCACGCGCGTCTTTGTTGACGTGCGGGGAGACCAGAACGGTGAACCGCTCTTTACGGGTAGGCAGTGGAATTGGACCACGCACTTGAGCACCAGTACGTTTCGCGGTTTCCACGATTTCCTGGGTGGATTGGTCGATCAGGCGATGGTCAAAAGCCTTCAACCTGATACGGATTTGCTGATTTTGCATTGGATTTCAGACTCCGGCTGCTATTCCCACCGGGCGCAATACGCCCGTTAAAAGGAGGCGCAATTCTATAGACGCCCCCGATAGGTGTCAACCCAATAAAAAAGCCCCCGCTAAGCGGGGGCTTTTTCAAAGCATCGAAGCTATCTCAAAAGAGAAGCTTACTCGATGATTTTAGCTACAACGCCAGCACCAACGGTACGGCCGCCTTCGCGAATAGCGAAACGCAGACCGTCTTCCATTGCGATGGTTTTGATCAGGGTAACAGTCATTTGAATGTTATCGCCTGGCATTACCATTTCAACGCCTTCTGGCAGTTCGCAGTTACCAGTCACGTCAGTAGTACGGAAGTAGAACTGTGGACGGTAGCCTTTGAAGAACGGAGTGTGACGACCGCCTTCTTCCTTGCTCAGAACGTAAACTTCTGCGGTGAACTTGGTGTGCGGCTTAACGGTACCCGGCTTAACCAGAACCTGACCACGCTCCACGTCATCACGCTTGGTGCCGCGCAGCAGCACGCCGCAGTTCTCGCCAGCACGACCTTCGTCGAGCAGCTTGCGGAACATTTCAACACCGGTGCAGGTGGTGACGGTAGTGTCACGCAGACCAACGATTTCCAGTGGATCCTGAACGCGAACGATACCGCGCTCGATACGACCAGTCACAACAGTACCGCGACCCGAGATCGAGAATACGTCTTCGATTGGCATCAGGAACGGCTTGTCAGTCAGACGAACTGGTTCTGGGATGTAGCTGTCCAGAGTTTCAACCAGTTTCTTGACGGCAGTGGTGCCCATCTCGTTATCGTCCAGACCATCCAGCGCCATACGAGCGGAGCCGATGATGATTGGAGTGTCGTCGCCTGGGAAGTCGTAAGTGCTCAGCAGATCGCGCACTTCCATCTCAACCAGTTCCAGCAGCTCAGCGTCGTCTACCAGGTCAGCCTTGTTCAGGAAAACCACGATGTACGGAACGCCTACCTGACGGGACAGCAGGATGTGCTCACGGGTTTGTGGCATCGGACCATCAGCGGCCGAGCAAACCAGGATAGCGCCGTCCATTTGAGCAGCACCGGTGATCATGTTCTTCACATAGTCAGCGTGACCTGGGCAGTCAACGTGAGCGTAGTGACGGATCTTCGAGTTGTACTCAACGTGAGCGGTGTTGATGGTGATACCGCGAGCTTTCTCTTCTGGTGCGCTGTCGATCTTGTCGAAGTCAACACGAGCCGAACCGAAAACTTCGGAGCAGACGCGAGTCAGAGCAGCGGTCAGAGTGGTTTTACCGTGGTCAACGTGACCGATAGTGCCAACGTTGACGTGCGGTAGGGAACGATCAAATTTTTCTTTAGCCACGACAATTAACTCCTTGCCTAAAGGACTGAATCAGCCTTGTTTTTTGGTAACGGTTTCGACGATGTGCGACGGAGCCGTATTGTATTTTTTGAATTCCATAGAGTAGCTTGCGCGACCCTGAGACATGGAACGAACGTCGGTCGCATAACCGAACATCTCGCCCAACGGAACCTCGGCACGAATTACTTTACCGGAAACCGTATCTTCCATACCCAGAATCATGCCGCGACGACGGTTAAGGTCGCCCATCACGTCACCCATATAGTCTTCAGGCGTAACAACCTCTACCGCCATGATCGGCTCAAGCAACTCACCACCACCCTTCTGGGCCAGTTGCTTGGTCGCCATGGAAGCAGCCACCTTAAACGCCATCTCGTTCGAGTCGACGTCGTGGTAAGAACCATCAAACACGGTAGCCTTCAGGCCGATCAGCGGATAGCCGGCAACAACACCGTTCTTCATCTGCTCTTCGATACCCTTCTGGATAGCCGGGATGTATTCCTTAGGAACCACACCACCCACTACTTCGTTCAGGAATTGCAGACCTTCCTGACCTTCGTCAGCAGGTGCAAAACGGATCCAGCAATGACCAAACTGGCCACGACCGCCGGACTGACGAACGAACTTGCCTTCGATTTCGCAGCTCTTCGTGATGCGCTCACGGTACGAAACTTGAGGCTTACCGATGTTGGCTTCGACGTTGAACTCACGGCGCATCCGGTCAACCAGGATGTCCAGGTGCAGCTCGCCCATGCCGGAGATGATCGTTTGACCAGTCTCTTCATCAGTTTTGACGCGGAAAGACGGGTCTTCCTGAGCAAGCTTGCCCAGAGCGATACCCATTTTTTCCTGGTCATCCTTGGTCTTAGGCTCTACGGCAACCGAAATAACCGGCTCCGGGAAGTCCATGCGAACCAGGATGATTGGCTTGTCAGCGTTGCACAAAGTTTCACCAGTGGTGACGTCCTTCATGCCGATCAAGGCCGCGATGTCACCAGCGCGTACTTCCTTGATTTCTTCACGGGCGTTTGCGTGCATTTGCACCATACGACCCACGCGCTCTTTCTTGCCTTTTACCGAGTTGATCACGCCGTCGCCGGAGGCCAACACGCCCGAGTAAACCCGAACAAAGGTCAAGGTACCCACGAATGGGTCGGTAGCGATCTTGAACGCCAGAGCCGCGAAAGGCTCGTCGTCGCTTGCATGACGCTCCATTTCCTCTTCCTCGTTATCCGGGTTGGAACCCTTGATAGCAGGAATGTCGGTAGGAGCAGGCAGGAAGTCGATAACGGCGTCGAGAACCAGGGGAACACCCTTGTTCTTGAAGGAAGAACCGCAAACAGCCAGAACGATCTCACCAGCGATAGTACGCTGACGCAGAGCGGCCTTGATTTCCTCGATGGAGAGCTCTTCCCCTTCGAGATACTTGTTCATCAGCTCTTCGTTGGCTTCGGCCGCAGCCTCGACCATGTTGCTGCGCCACTCTTCAGCCAGCTCTTGCAGCTCGGCAGGAATGTCCTTGCGAACAGGGACCATACCCTTGTCAGAGTCATTCCAGTAGACAGCTTGCATGTTGATCAGATCGATCTGACCCTGGAAGTTGTCTTCGGAACCGATAGCCAACTGGATTGGCACCGGAGTGTGACCCAGACGCTGCTTGATCTGACCGATCACGCGCAGGAAGTTAGCGCCAGCACGGTCCATCTTGTTTACGTAAACAAGACGTGGAACGCCGTACTTGTTGGCCTGACGCCATACGGTTTCCGACTGAGGCTCAACACCCGAAGTACCGCAGAACACAACGACAGCGCCGTCGAGTACGCGCAGGGAGCGTTCAACTTCAATAGTGAAGTCTACGTGGCCCGGGGTATCGATAACGTTGAAACGGTGTTCGTGCGAGTACTGCTTCTCAGAACCTTTCCAGAAGGCGGTGATAGCAGCAGAAGTAATGGTAATACCACGCTCCTGCTCCTGCACCATCCAGTCTGTGGTCGCGGCGCCGTCATGCACCTCGCCCATTTTGTGACTTTTGCCAGTGTAAAAAAGGACGCGCTCGGTGGTGGTGGTTTTACCAGCATCCACGTGAGCAACGATACCGATGTTACGGTAGCGGCTAATCGGAGTAGTACGAGCCATAAAGCCCTCGCAAAATTAGTGAAGCTAAAATTAGAAGCGGTAGTGCGAGAAAGCCTTGTTGGCTTCAGCCATACGGTGCACGTCTTCACGCTTCTTAACAGCAGCACCTTTACCTTCAGCAGCGTCCAACAGTTCGCCAGCCAAACGCAGAGCCATAGACTTCTCGCCGCGCTTACGGGCGAAGTCTACCAACCAGCGCATTGCCAGCGCGTTACGACGGGACGGACGAACTTCGACCGGAACCTGGTAAGTAGCACCGCCTACACGGCGCGACTTTACTTCGACCAGCGGAGCGATGGCGTCGAGAGCTTTCTCGAAGATTTCCAGGGGGTCGCTGTTCTTGCGTTCTTTAACCTTTTCCAGCGCGCCATAAACGATACGCTCGGCAACGGCTTTTTTGCCGCTTTCCATCACGTGGTTCATGAACTTGGCCAGGATTTGGCTTCCGTATTTTGGATCGTCAAGCACTTCGCGCTTGGCTGCTACGCGTCTTCTTGGCATGGATAAGCCCTCAAACGGTCTTCAGGTTCGCTCGGAATCGGTGCCCTTTCGGGACGCCTCCGACCTTACTCTTATCGACTCAGAAAAATAGAAATCGGTTTTTTGCTGCAAGCGACTATTACTTCGGACGCTTGGTACCGTACTTCGAACGACCTTGGTTACGACCTTTAACGCCGGAAGTATCCAAAGAGCCGCGAACGGTGTGGTAACGAACACCTGGCAAGTCTTTTACACGACCGCCGCGGATCAGTACCACGCTGTGCTCTTGCAGGTTGTGGCCTTCACCGCCGATGTACGAGGAAACCTCGAAACCGTTGGTCAGACGCACACGGCATACTTTACGCAGTGCCGAGTTAGGTTTTTTCGGCGTAGTGGTATACACACGGGTGCATACGCCACGACGTTGCGGGCAGTTCTGCAGCGCAGGCACGTCGGATTTCTCGACGATACGCTTACGCGGCTGACGTACCAGCTGGTTGATAGTTGCCATCTACTAGCTCCACTGTTGTCTTGCGACGCTATTGTCTTGCAAGAAAAGCAAAATGGCAGGAACGAATCCCCGCCAAATTTAGGGGTACAAGAGTCTAAAGAGGATCTTGCCCCCAGTCAAGGCAAGGCCCCGACCTCTCCCCCCATCCAACCTCGACAAATTGTCTCGACTGGATGAACGGAGCGATCAGGGCCTGCACTCATTTACTACCGCAGAACTCAGTTACCGCTCGAGTTCAGCGCTTCGGTCAGTGCAGCTTCCACTTCACTGGCGCTCACGCGCAACGGTTTGTCAGCATCACGGCGGCGCTTGCGCTCGCTGTGATAAGCCAGACCGGTACCGGCCGGGATCAGACGACCCACGACCACGTTTTCTTTCAGGCCGCGCAGGTAATCGCGCTTGCCGGTTACCGCCGCCTCGGTCAGTACGCGAGTGGTTTCCTGGAAGGAAGCCGCCGAGATGAACGATTCGGTGGACAACGACGCCTTGGTGATACCCAGCAGAACACGAGTGAACTTGGAGACAAATTTGTCTTCATTGCTCAGACGCTCGTTCTCTACCAGCACGTGAGTCAATTCCATCTGGTCGCCCTTGATGAAACTGGAATCGCCGGATTCAGCGATCTCAACTTTACGCAGCATCTGACGCAGGATGGTCTCGATGTGCTTGTCGTTGATCTTCACGCCTTGCAGACGGTAAACGTCCTGGATCTCGTTCACGATGTACTTGGCCAGCGCACTCACACCCAGCAGACGCAGGATGTCGTGTGGATCGCTCGGACCGTCGGAGATAACTTCGCCGCGGTTTACCTGTTCGCCTTCGAAGACGTTCAGGTGACGCCACTTCGGAATCAGCTCTTCGTACGGATCGCTACCGTCGTTCGGGGTGATAACCAGACGGCGCTTGCCTTTGGTCTCTTTACCGAACGCGATGGTGCCGCTGACTTCAGCCAGAATCGAGGCTTCTTTCGGACGACGGGCTTCGAACAAGTCGGCAACACGCGGCAGACCACCGGTGATGTCACGGGTCTTCGAAGTCTCTTGCGGAATACGAGCGATAACATCACCGATCGCGATTTTCGCACCGTCCGCTACACCGACCAGGGCGTTAGCAGGCAGGAAGTACTGAGCAATTACGTCGGTACCCGGCAGCAAGAGATCCTTGCCGTTGTCATCAACCATCTTCACAGCAGGACGGATATCTTTACCGGCAGCTGGACGGTCTTTGGCATCGAGTACTTCAATGTTGGTCATACCGGTCAATTCGTCAGTCTGACGCTTGATCGTGATGCCTTCTTCCATACCCACGTAGGTCACGGTACCTTTCATTTCGGTAACGATTGGGTGAGTGTGCGGATCCCACTTGGCCACGATTGCGCCAGCGTCGACCTTGTCACCTTCTTTAACCGAAATCACAGCACCGTACGGCAGCTTGTAGCGCTCACGCTCACGACCGAAGTCATCAGCGATTGCCAGCTCACCGGAACGGGACACAGCAACCAGGCAACCGTCCACTCGCTCAACGTGCTTCAGGTTATGCAGACGGACGGTACCGCCATTCTTCACCTGAACGCTGTCGGCTGCGGAGGTCCGGCTTGCCGCACCACCGATGTGGAACGTACGCATGGTCAGCTGGGTACCCGGCTCACCGATGGACTGGGCAGCGATAACGCCGACCGCTTCACCGATGTTCACCTGGTGACCACGAGCCAAGTCACGGCCGTAGCACTTGGCGCAAATGCCGTAGCGGGTTTCGCAGCTGATCGGCGAACGCACGATCACTTCGTCGATGCTGTTCAGCTCGATGAACTCGACCCACTTCTCGTCTACCAGAGTGCCGGCAGGAACGATAACTTCCTCGGTACCTGGCTTGAATACGTCACGGGCAATGACACGACCCAATACGCGCTCACCCAACGGCTCAACAACGTCACCGCCTTCAATGTGCGGAGTCATTACCAGGCCATGTTCGGTACCGCAATCGATCTCGGTCACAACCAGATCCTGCGCCACGTCTACCAGACGACGAGTCAGGTAACCGGAGTTCGCAGTTTTCAACGCGGTATCCGCCAGACCTTTACGAGCACCGTGAGTAGAGATGAAGTACTGAAGTACGCTCAAACCTTCACGGAAGTTCGCAGTAATCGGCGTTTCGATGATGGAACCGTCCGGCTTGGCCATCAGGCCACGCATACCGGCGAGCTGACGGATCTGCGCAGCAGAACCCCGTGCGCCCGAGTCGGCCATCATGTACATCGAGTTGAAGGATTCCTGGTCAACTTCGACGCCATGGCGGTCAATGACTTTCTCTTTCGAGAGGTTGGCCATCATCGCCTTGGAAACTTCGTCGTTCGCCTTGGACCAAAGGTCGATCACTTTGTTGTACTTCTCGCCCTGGGTTACCAGGCCGGAGGCGTACTGACTTTCGATCTCTTTCACTTCGTCGGTGGCGGCACCGATGATGCGGGCTTTTTCATCCGGGATAACGAAGTCGTTAACACCGATGGAAACGCCGGAGATGGTCGAATAGGCAAAACCGGTGTACATCAACTGGTCAGCGAAGATCACGGTCTCTTTCAAACCAACCACGCGGTAGCACTGGTTGATCAGCTTGGAGATCGCTTTCTTTTTCATCGGCAGGTTGACGACGTCGAAGGACAGACCTTTTGGCACAACCTGGAACAACAGCGCACGGCCGACGGTAGTGTCGACGATACGAGTGTTGGTCACGCTGCCGCCATCACGATCGTTCACGGTTTCGTTGATCCGCACCTTGACCTTGGCGTGCAGCGCGGCTTCGCCGGCACGGAACACACGGTCAACTTCCTGCAGATCCGCGAACACACGACCTTCGCCTTTGGCGTTGATCGCTTCACGAGTCATGTAGTACAGACCCAATACAACGTCCTGCGAAGGAACGATGATTGGCTCACCGTTGGCTGGCGACAGAATGTTGTTGGTCGACATCATCAACGCACGCGCTTCCAGCTGGGCTTCCAGCGTCAGCGGTACGTGCACGGCCATTTGGTCGCCGTCGAAGTCGGCGTTGTACGCAGCACAGACCAGAGGGTGCAGCTGGATAGCCTTACCTTCGATCAGTACCGGTTCAAACGCCTGGATACCCAGACGGTGAAGGGTCGGTGCACGGTTGAGGAGAACCGGGTGTTCGCGAATCACTTCAGCGAGAACGTCCCAAACCTCTGGCAGCTCACGCTCAACCATCTTCTTGGCCGCTTTGATGGTGGTAGCAAGACCACGCATTTCCAGCTTGCCGAAAATGAACGGCTTGAACAGCTCGAGAGCCATCTTCTTCGGCAGACCGCACTGGTGCAGACGCAGGGTCGGACCTACGGTAATTACCGAACGACCGGAGTAGTCAACACGCTTACCGAGCAAGTTCTGACGGAAACGACCTTGCTTACCCTTGATCATGTCAGCCAGGGATTTCAGAGGACGCTTGTTCGAACCGGTGATAGCGCGGCCACGACGACCGTTGTCGAGCAGTGCGTCGACGGCTTCCTGCAACATACGCTTTTCGTTGCGCACGATGATGTCCGGAGCGGACAGATCAAGCAGGCGCTTCAAACGGTTGTTACGGTTGATCACTCGACGATACAGATCGTTGAGGTCGGAAGTCGCGAAACGACCGCCATCCAATGGGACCAGTGGACGCAGATCTGGCGGCAGAACCGGCAGAACGGTCAGCACCATCCACTCTGGCAGGTTGCCG
Organism: Pseudomonas sp. Pseusp15; assembly: GCF_059492165.1. Taxonomy (NCBI): domain Bacteria; kingdom Pseudomonadati; phylum Pseudomonadota; class Gammaproteobacteria; order Pseudomonadales; family Pseudomonadaceae; genus Pseudomonas; species Pseudomonas sp. Pseusp15. The sequence goes on along the minus strand of NZ_CP168523.1, from coordinate 6,028,796 downwards.
GAACCCTGGAAGGCTTCCATCAACTTCAGACGCTTGGACAGCTTTTTGATTTTGGTTTCGGAGTTGGTTTGCGGAATCTCTTCACGCAGACGGCCAATCTCGTGTTCCAGGTCGATAGCGTGCAGCAGTTCACGGACAGCTTCGGCACCCATGCGGGCATCGAAATCGTCGCCGAACTCTTCCAGCGCTTCGAAGTACTGCTCGTCGTTGAGCAGCTGACCCTTTTCAAGGGTGGTCATGCCTGGATCGATAACGACATAGCTCTCGAAGTAGAGAACGCGCTCGATATCACGCAGGGTCATGTCCATCAGCAAGCCGATACGGGACGGCAGCGATTTCAGGAACCAGATGTGGGCTACTGGCGAGGCCAGCTCGATGTGCGCCATGCGCTCACGACGAACTTTTGCCAGCGCGACTTCAACGCCGCACTTCTCGCAGATCACACCACGGTGCTTCAAGCGCTTGTACTTACCGCACAGGCACTCGTAATCCTTTACCGGGCCAAAGATCTTGGCGCAGAACAGGCCGTCACGCTCAGGTTTGAACGTACGGTAGTTGATGGTTTCCGGCTTTTTAACTTCACCGAACGACCACGAACGGATCATCTCAGGCGATGCCAATCCAATACGGATGGCGTCGAACTCTTCGACTTGACCCTGGTTTTTCAGCAAATTCAGTAGGTCTTTCAAGGCCTTTCCTCCTGGCGGAGCAGAGAGCGGGCAATCCTGCCCCGCTCTCGATTCGCGTCACGTGTTATTCGGTTTCCAGATCGATATCGATGCCGAGGGAACGAATTTCCTTGATCAACACGTTGAAGGACTCGGGCATGCCCGGCTCCATACGGTGATCGCCGTCCACGATGTTTTTGTACATCTTGGTCCGGCCGTTCACATCGTCCGACTTCACTGTGAGCATTTCTTGCAGAGTGTAAGCAGCACCGTATGCTTCCAGTGCCCAGACCTCCATCTCCCCGAAACGCTGACCACCGAACTGCGCCTTACCACCCAGCGGCTGCTGGGTAACCAGGCTGTACGAACCAGTAGAACGAGCGTGCATCTTGTCGTCTACCAAGTGGTTCAGCTTCAGCATGTACATGTAGCCAACAGTAACCGGGCGCTCGAACTTGTTGCCGGTACGGCCGTCGGTCAGCTGCATCTGGCCGCTTTCTGGCAGGTCTGCCAGTTTCAGCATGGCCTTGATTTCGCTTTCCTTGGCGCCGTCGAACACTGGAGTGGCCATTGGAACGCCGCCACGCAGGTTCTTCGCCAGATCCAGAATTTCCTGGTCGGAGAAGCTATCCAGATCTTCGTTACGACCGCCGATCTGGTTGTAGATCTCGTCCAGGAAGGTGCGAAGTTCAGCAACCTTACGCTGCTCTTCGACCATCCGGTTGATCTTCTCGCCCAGACCTTTGGCCGCGAGGCCCAGGTGGGTTTCAAGGATCTGACCAACGTTCATACGCGAAGGTACGCCCAACGGGTTGAGGACGACGTCGACCGGGGTGCCATTGGCATCGTGCGGCATGTCTTCAACCGGCATGATCACGGAGACCACACCCTTGTTACCGTGACGACCGGCCATCTTGTCGCCCGGCTGGATGCGGCGACGGATTGCCAGGTAAACCTTGACGATTTTCAGCACGCCTGGAGCCAGGTCATCGCCCTGCTGCAGCTTGCGCTTCTTGTCTTCGAACTTGTCGTCCAGCAGACGGCGGCGATCAACGATGTAGGCCTGAGCCTTCTCGAGCTGCTCGTTCAGAGCATCTTCAGCCATGCGCAGCTTGAACCACTGGCCGTGCTCAAGACCGTCGAGAACTTCGTCGGTGATTTCCTGACCTTTCTTCAGACCGGCGCCGCCTTCGGCTTTGTGGCCGACCAGAGCGGAACGCAGACGTTCGAAAGTAGCGCCTTCAACGATACGGAACTCTTCGTTCAGGTCCTTGCGGATCTCGTCGAGTTGAGTCTTCTCGATCGACAGTGCACGAGCATCACGCTCAACGCCGTCACGAGTGAAGACCTGTACGTCGATGACAGTACCCTTGGTGCCGGTAGGCACACGCAGGGAGGTGTCTTTAACGTCGCTGGCTTTTTCACCGAAGATCGCACGCAGCAGTTTTTCTTCCGGAGTCAGCTGGGTCTCGCCTTTCGGAGTGACCTTACCTACCAGGATGTCGCCTGCGCCTACTTCAGCACCTACGTAAACGATACCGGCTTCGTCCAGCTTGTTCAGTGCAGCTTCACCCACGTTCGGGATGTCTGCAGTGATTTCCTCTGGCCCAAGCTTGGTGTCACGCGCCACACAGGTCAGTTCCTGGATGTGGATCGTGGTGAAACGGTCTTCCTGAACAACACGCTCGGACAGGCAGATGGAGTCTTCGAAGTTGAAGCCGTTCCATGCCATGAACGCGATGCGCATGTTCTGACCCAGAGCCAGCTCACCCATATCGGTGGACGGACCGTCGGCCATGATGTCGCTGCGCTGAACCCGATCACCTTTGCTCACCAGCGGACGCTGGTTGATGCAGGTGTTCTGGTTGGAGCGGGTGTACTTGGTCAGGTTGTAGATGTCGACACCAGCTTCGCCGGTTTCAACTTCATCATCAGCAACACGAACCACGATACGGCTGGCGTCGACGGAATCGATCACGCCGCCACGACGAGCCACGACGCAAACGCCGGAGTCGCGAGCCACGTTACGTTCCATGCCGGTACCTACCAGCGGCTTGTCAGCACGCAGGGTTGGTACAGCTTGACGCTGCATGTTCGAACCCATCAACGCACGGTTGGCGTCGTCGTGCTCAAGGAACGGGATCAGCGACGCAGCAACCGAAACTACCTGCTTCGGCGACACGTCCATCAAGGTGACATCTTCCGGCGCCTTGACGGTGAACTCGTTCAAGTGACGAACAGCTACCAGCTCGTCGATCAGGACTTTCTTGTCGTTCATCGTGGCCGAAGCCTGAGCGATCACGTGATCAGCTTCTTCGATGGCGGACAGGAAAACGATCTCGTCGGTGACCAGAGCGTCTTTCACCACGCGGTACGGGCTCTCGAGGAAGCCGTACTGGTTGGTGCGCGCATAGGCGGCCAGGGAGTTGATCAGACCGATGTTCGGACCTTCCGGCGTTTCAATCGGGCATACACGACCGTAGTGAGTCGGGTGTACGTCACGGACTTCGAAGCCTGCACGTTCGCGAGTCAAACCGCCTGGGCCGAGTGCAGAGACACGACGCTTGTGGGTGATCTCGGACAGCGGGTTGTTCTGGTCCATGAACTGGGACAGCTGACTGGAACCGAAGAACTCTTTCACCGCCGCAGCCACTGGCTTGGCGTTGATCAGGTCTTGCGGCATCAGGCCTTCGCTTTCAGCCATCGACAGACGCTCTTTGACCGCACGCTCAACACGTACCAGGCCAACGCGGAACTGGTTCTCGGCCATTTCGCCTACGCAGCGAACACGACGGTTACCCAGGTGGTCGATGTCATCGACGATGCCTTTACCGTTACGGATGTCGACCAGAGTCTTCAGAACCGCGACGATGTCTTCTTTGCACAACACGCCCGAACCTTCGATCTCGGTACGACCGATACGACGGTTGAACTTCATCCGGCCGACCGCAGACAGGTCATAGCGCTCAGGACTGAAGAACAGGTTGTTGAACAGTGTCTCGGCAGCGTCCTTGGTTGGCGGCTCGCCTGGACGCATCATGCGATAGATCTCGACCAGCGCTTCCAATTGGTTGCTGGTGGAGTCGATCTTCAGGGTGTCGGAGACGAACGGACCGCAGTCGATATCGTTGGTGTACAGAGTTTCGATGCGAACAACGCCCGCCTTGGCAATTTTTGCCAGGATTTCGGTGTTCAGCTCGGTGTTGCACTCTGCCAGGATTTCGCCGGTAGCCGGATGCACGATGACCTTGGCGGTAGTGCGACCCAGGACGTAGTCCAGAGGCACTTGCAGCTCTTTGATCCCGGCTTTTTCCAGCTGGTTGATGTGGCGAGCGGTAATACGACGACCTTGCTCGACAATAACCTTGCCTTTGTCATCCTGAATATCGAGGACAGCAATTTCACCACGCAGGCGCTGAGGCACCAGTTCCAGGCTGAGGTTTTCACCCTGCACATGGAAGACGTTGGTGGTGTAGAACGCGTCCAGCACTTCTTCAGTGGTATAGCCCAGCGCGCGCAGCAGTACCGATGCAGGCAGCTTGCGGCGACGGTCGATACGCACAAATACGCAATCTTTCGGGTCGAACTCGAAGTCCAGCCACGAACCGCGGTAAGGAATGATGCGCGCGGAGTACAGCAGTTTGCCGGAGCTGTGCGTCTTGCCACGGTCGTGGTCGAAGAACACGCCCGGGGAACGGTGCAGCTGGGAAACGATTACACGCTCGGTACCGTTGATTACGAAGGTACCGTTCTCAGTCATCAGGGGGATTTCACCCATGTAGACTTCTTGCTCTTTGATGTCCTTGATCGCTTTGTTCGACGATTCTTTGTCGAAAATGATCAGGCGCACTTTTACCCGCAAAGGTACGGCGTAAGTTACACCGCGCAATACGCATTCTTTGACATCAAATGCCGGTTCGCCCAGGCGATAACCGACGTACTCCAGCGCAGCATTGCCGGAGTAGCTGATGATCGGGAAAACGGATTTGAAGGCCGCATGCAGGCCCACGTCGCGGAACTGATCTTTAGTCGCTCCCGCTTGCAAGAATTCACGATACGAATCCAGCTGGATGGCCAGGAGGTACGGCACATCCATGACGTCCGGCAACTTGCTAAAGTCCTTGCGGATACGTTTTTTCTCAGTATATGAGTAAGCCATCAGCGTTCCCCAGCTTGGTCACCTGCTTGTTTGGCCCCTCCCGACGGGAGCAGCCAGAAAATCGTGCAAACCCCATGGTTTGCGCCACCACATCGGGTGGATACAGCTCGTTACCAGCACCGACCCAGTCGGCTGCCAATAACGGAAAAAGGCCGGTGGCAAGAGCCACCAGCCATCAGCCTTTCGCTTAACGCTCGGGCTGGAGGAGCAAAGTCGATGCTTATTTCAGCTCGACTTTAGCGCCTGCTTCTTCCAGAGCTGCTTTGGCTTTGTCAGCTGCGTCTTTGGCAACAGCTTCCAGAACCATGGCAGGAGCGCCGTCAACTACAGCCTTGGCTTCTTTCAGGCCCAGACCGGTCAGTTCACGTACAGCCTTGATCACGTTAACTTTCTTCTCGCCAGCTTCGGTCAGCATGACGTTGAATTCAGTTTGCTCTTCAACAACAGCGGCAGCAGCAGCTGGACCAGCAGCAGCAACAGCAGCGGTAACGCCGAAGGTTTCTTCCATTGCTTTGATCAGCTCAACAACTTCCAGAACGGTTTTCTGGCCGATTGCTTCGATGATTTGTTCGTTAGTCAGAGACATGACTTGAATCCTGTATTGGGGTGACAGCTTACGCAGCCATCAAATTAAACATATGATTTTGAAAGGTCTCGCTGTGCCTTAGGCAGCAGCAGCTTCTTTCTGGTCGCGAACGGCTGCCAGGGTACGAGCCAGCTTGCTGGTAGCGCCTTGGATCACGCTCATCAGTTTCGCAATAGCTTCGTCGCGGGTCGGCAGGGTAGCCAACACGTCGATCTGGTTAGCGGCAAGGAACTTGCCATCAAACGCAGCTGCCTTGATCTCGAACTTGTCCTGACCCTTGGCGAACTCTTTGAAAATCCGGGCAGCAGCGCCTGGATGTTCTTTGGAGAATGCAATCAGGGTAGGGCCGGTGAACACGTCGTTGAGGACACTGAATTCAGTGTCAGCAACAGCGCGCTTGAGCAGGGTGTTACGTACGACACGTACATAAACGCCAGCTTCACGAGCCTCTTTACGGAGTCCGGTCATCGCGCCTACTGTTACGCCACGGGCATCAGCCACGACAGCGGACAGAGCGACTTTGGCAGCCTCGTTGACTTCAGCGACGATGGCCTTCTTGTCTTCGAGTTTAATTGCCACGGGTTTAACTCCTGCTTGTTACCGTTTCATCCAGTCGAAACCGGATGTCGTTTTGGTGTCTGATTCGGTAAGGAACCGGGAGCACCATCTGCGTAGGCTTGAGGTTTAAGACTTGCGTCGCCTACGGTCTTGGATAGCCCCCGCCAGGCAGGGACCCCAATCTTTCAATTGGCGCAATTACTTGCGCCAACCTGCGTCTTACGCGTCGAGCGAACCCTGGTCGATGACCAGACCTGGACCCATAGTAGTGCTCAGGGTAACGCGCTTGACGTAAATACCTTTCGAGGAAGCTGGCTTGATACGCTTCAGATCAGCGATCAGGGCTTCAACGTTTTCCTTCAGCTTGACGGCATCGAAGCCGACTTTGCCAACGGAAGTGTGGATGATGCCGTTTTTGTCGGTGCGATAACGAACCTGACCAGCCTTGGCGTTTTTAACCGCGGTAGCTACGTCTGGAGTTACTGTGCCGACTTTAGGGTTAGGCATCAGACCACGTGGACCGAGGATCTGACCCAACTGACCTACAACGCGCATTGCATCCGGGGATGCGATCACTACGTCATAGTTCAGGTCGCCGCCTTTCATTTCGGCAGCCAGGTCGTCCATACCTACACGGTCAGCGCCGGCAGCCAGAGCGGCCTCGGCAGCTGGACCCTGAGTGAACACAGCAACGCGAACGGTCTTGCCGGTACCGTGCGGCAGCACGGTAGCGCTACGAACGACCTGGTCGGATTTACGCGGGTCAACACCCAGGTTCACAGCTACGTCGAACGACTCACTGAACTTGACAGTCGACAGCTCGGACAGCAGAGCAGCAGCGTCTACAAAGTTGTAGGCCTTGCCTGCTTCGATTTTGCCGGCGATAGCCTTTTGACGCTTGGTCAGCTTAGCCATTACACACCCTCCACGTTAAGGCCCATGCTACGAGCAGAACCGGCGATAGTACGCACGGCTGCTTCCATATCAGCTGCAGTCAGATCCGCGTTTTTGGTTTTCGCGATTTCTTCCAGCTGAGCACGAGTCACAGTGCCAACCTTAACGGTGTTCGGACGAGCGGAACCGCTAGTCAGACCAGCAGCCTTCTTCAGCAAAACCGAAGCAGGAGTGGATTTGGTTTCGAACGTGAAGCTACGGTCGCTGTAGACAGTGATGATCACTGGAGTCGGCAGACCTGGCTCAAGACCCTGAGTACGGGCGTTGAAAGCCTTGCAGAATTCCATGATGTTCACGCCGTGCTGACCCAGAGCAGGACCAACAGGTGGGCTTGGGTTAGCCTGAGCGGCCTTCACTTGCAGCTTGATGTAAGCGGTAATCTTCTTGGCCATGAGGCACTCCAATTACGGGTTCAAACGCCTCGAAAGGCTCCCCGGTTACTTGCGCGTTTATCCCAGTGACGACAAAACCCCACAGCCTAGGGCTGCGGGGTTGGGATGCTTGCTCAGCTAGACCTTTTCGACCTGACTGAACTCCAACTCTACCGGAGTAGAGCGACCGAAAATGAGCACCGCCACTTGGATCCGGCTCTTTTCGTAGTTAACCTCTTCAACCGTGCCGGTAAAATCGGCAAACGGCCCGTCGTTGACACGTACCGACTCACCCGGCTCGAACAACGTCTTCGGCTTCGGCTTGTCGCTACCATCAGCAACGCGACGCAGAATCGCTTCTGCTTCTTTATCTGTGATTGGTGCAGGCTTGTCGGCAGTACCACCGATGAAGCCCATCACCCGAGGAGTATCCTTGACCAAGTGCCAAGTACCCTCGTTCATGTCCATCTGAACCAGCACATAACCAGGGAAGAATTTGCGTTCGCTTTTGCGCTTCTGGCCATTACGCATCTCAACCACTTCTTCAGTGGGAACCAGAATTTCGCCGAAGCCATCTTCCATGCCAGCCAGCTTTACGCGCTCGATCAACGAACGCATGACATGCTTCTCGTAACCGGAGTAAGCATGCACAACGTACCAACGCTTAGCCACGGGACACCCTTAGCCGACGATCAAGGAAACAAGCCAACCGAGCAGGGAATCAAGCCCCCACAACAGCAACGCCATAACCAGAACAACAGCCACAACGATCAACGTGGTCTGCGTAGTTTCTTGGCGAGTTGGCCAAACGACTTTACGAATCTCGGTGCGCGCTTCCTTAACCAGTACAAAGAAAGACTTGCCCTTAACCGTCTGCAGGCCTACAAAGGCAGCTACAGCAGCAATGACCAGCAAAGCGAGCACGCGGTACAGGATCGGCGAAGCAGAGTAATACTGATTGCCAACAACGCCAACAATCACCAAAGCAACTACTACCAGCCACTTGAGTAGATCGAAGCGAGAGCCTTGAGCTTCAGCTTTAGGAGTCATCTATGAAGATCCTGTGAAAAGAAAGCCAGACACACCTGGTGAATCTGGCAGGTCAGGAGGGAATCGAACCCCCAACCTACGGTTTTGGAGACCGTCGCTCTGCCAATTGAGCTACTGACCTAAAACAAAATCAGGCCGACCATTATGCCGGCCCGAAAAAGACTTTACAACAATTTACTCATCGATCCTGGCCATGCACACCAGCACCAAAGATGCACAACACCCTCTCAGGCAACAACGCGCATCTACAAGCCATTAAAACAAAGGCAGATATTTTCATATCTGCCTTGTTATATGGAGCTCTTGAGCGGATTTGAACCGCTGACCTCACCCTTACCAAGGGTGTGCTCTACCAACTGAGCTACAAGAGCGTAACACTTTGCAGGACCTGCAAACCTGGAGCGGGTAGCGGGAATCGAACCCGCATCATCAGCTTGGAAGGCTGAGGTTCTACCACTAAACTATACCCGCGGAGCTTGCAGCTCTCGCTAAAAATGGTGGAGGGGGAAGGATTCGAACCTTCGAAGTCGTAGACGTCAGATTTACAGTCTGATCCCTTTGGCCGCTCGGGAACCCCTCCTAAGCGAGCCGGCATTCTATACTATGCCAGCCTTCTGTCAAGCATTTTCTCATTAAAAACCTGAGGTTAGCTGCGTTGACCTCGCTTCGCACCGTCAACCTTTAAAAGGTCTTCACTGCGAAGCGGGCGCCATTCTATGCAAACTATTCGACAGGTGCAACCCCCTCACACGGCATTATTTTATGTTTTAACTCATTGAATTCTTTAGAAAGGCTTTGCAACTGCAAGTCATCCAGCAAACGCCGGCTTTCCGGTGCCACACGCACCCAGTAACCCGCATATTCAGGGAGGTCCTTCGGCAACGGCTGAAACTTGATGTCCATGCCACTCAATCGATGCTCGATTGCCTGAGCGACTTCCTGCCGGGCAGAGCCGCCCAGATAGAGACAACTGCTTTCCGGCTGCGTGGATTTTCCTTTGTCTCGGGTCGTATCAGTCGCCTCGCTCAACAAACGAATGTCCTGCTGAGAGCCCCGATACATACTCAAGGGGGTCACATCCTTCGCGCGAAGCGGGGCCTCCTGTTGGTGCCAGACGTAATAGAACACATTGAGAACAAGCAGCAGCAGGAACAACCAACGCATAAAAACCTCAAGACAAGGGACACGCCATAGCCAACCCTACAAACACCAGATCTGGAACCACCCTGGCCCCAGGCGCAATCTCGGAGACCAGATCAGCATCTCCTCCTGTGAGGAATACAGCGAAATCCTCCCCCCAATAGCTGCGCGCCAAATCTAGCTGAGCCTGAACAAAGCCCCTCAACATCAGCACACAACCTCGCTCGACCGCCTCGACGGTAGTACGCCCAGGAACAAGACTCTCCAAAGCGCGCTCGGCAGCAAGGTCGCCATAGCGGATTCTACGGGTATGAGTACGCAACTGGTTACGCATTAAGGGCATTCCCGGACAGATGAAGCCTCCAAGATGCTCGCCATCCCTAGCGACAAAATCAGCAGTGACCGCGGTACCGAAGTCAAGCACCAGACAAGCACCTGAAGCCAGGTGAAATCCTCCGAGCATTGCAAGCCAGCGATCAAGTCCTAGCCGCTCGAACTCTTCATAGCCATTACGAACCCCGGACATTTCGCGAGCCGGTGTGGCACACACCACGGAAACGCCGAAAGCCTCTGTCAACGAAGAGATCAAGGCTCCGGTTTCTTCAGCGGTTCTGACACTCACTAACCGACAATGCTTGAGAGCGAGCCCCTTGAGCCCCTTCAAACTCTCAAGCAGCGCGAGATCCGAATCAACGACACCCTCACCAACCACCCGCCCGACATCCGCGCCGAGCACACGCCACTTGATGAAACTGTTTCCACAATCGAGCTCAAGTATCATCACGCAACCTCAGGCTGAGCTCACCACCACTAAAGACTTTTTCCACGCCATCCACCTTCAAGCGCAAGGCACCCTGACCATCGATACCCAACACCTCTCCATCTATCTGACTAGCTCCAGCAATCAACGACACGGCGCGCCCCTGCCATAGATGATTTTGCTCCCACTCCGCCCGGATAGCCGGAAATCCGTCGACCTGGTGGCGACTCAAGTAGGCCCGGAGCATCACCCCCAACTTCGCAACCAGGTGATTGCGATCAACCGCCTTACCCGACTCGAGCCGCATGGACGTCCACTGCTGGTCAACCTCATCAGTCATCTGCATGTTCACATTGATCCCGACACCGATCACTACGTGACACACATCTGCAGGATCGCCCACTAATTCGAGCAATATTCCAGCAATTTTTTTCTGACCAACCAGAACATCATTAGGCCACTTCAAACCCGCGCCTGAAATACCAAGCTCTCGCAAGGCCTGCAGTACGGCGAGCCCAACAACTAGACTCAAGCCTTCCAGTTGCCGCATCCCACCCTCAATGCGCAACACCAGGCTGTAATAGATGTTTTCTGCGAACGGACTCACCCACTTGCGTCCACGCCGTCCGCGACCGGCCGTTTGCCGCTCGGCAAGCACCAGAAATGGCGCGATCTGGCCACGCTCGATAGCGCGCAAAGCTTCAGCATTGGTAGAGTCAATTGAGTCGAGGACCAGGATGGGCCACTCACAGGAAGGCTCACGCGCGCATATCTCGACAGGATCAAGCAGCGTCAATGGCGCAGCCAGCTGATAGCCGCGACCGCGCACTTTATGAATGGATAAGCCGAGCTCAGCCTCCAAATGCTGAAGCTGCTTCCATACAGCGCTACGACTGACGCCCAAGGCGACGCCCAGGGCCTGGCCCGAATGGAATCGACCATCCTTAAGAAGCTTTAACAACGTCAGCATGCAAGTCTCGCCTCACAATGAGGCCCGCATGATAGCCATGCACCGAGCAGTTGCATAGAAACCCTAAACGTCAGTTTTCCTGCGGGCAAAACAAAACCCCTACCTGCATACGCAGATAGGGGTTTCGGAATTTAATCTTGACGATGACCTACTCTCACATGGGGAAACCCCACACTACCATCGGCGATGCATCGTTTCACTTCTGAGTTCGGGATGGGATCAGGTGGTTCCAATGCTCTATGGTCGTCAAGAAATTCGGGTACCGAACCGTCTTTCGACGCTTCAGCAAATTGGGTATGCGATAGTTTGTGCGGCTTTTGTGAATGGTTGCGAACTTTCGGTTCATTGCGTCTTCACACACCGCAATCTGGTGTCCTTTCGGATCAGCAAATTGCTTGGGTGTTATATGGTCAAGCCTCACGGGCAATTAGTATTGGTTAGCTCAACGCCTCACAGCGCTTACACACCCAACCTATCAACGTCGTAGTCTTCGACGGCCCTTCAGGGGACTCAAGGTCCCAGTGAGATCTCATCTTGAGGCTAGTTTCCCGCTTAGATGCTTTCAGCGGTTATCTATTCCGAACATAGCTACCCGGCAATGCCACTGGCGTGACAACCGGAACACCAGAGGTTCGTCCACTCCGGTCCTCTCGTACTAGGAGCAGCCCCTCTCAAATCTCAAACGTCCACGGCAGATAGGGACCGAACTGTCTCACGACGTTCTAAACCCAGCTCGCGTACCACTTTAAATGGCGAACAGCCATACCCTTGGGACCGGCTTCAGCCCCAGGATGTGATGAGCCGACATCGAGGTGCCAAACACCGCCGTCGATATGAACTCTTGGGCGGTATCAGCCTGTTATCCCCGGAGTACCTTTTATCCGTTGAGCGATGGCCCTTCCATACAGAACCACCGGATCACTAAGACCTACTTTCGTACCTGCTCGACGTGTCTGTCTCGCAGTCAAGCGCGCTTTTGCCTTTATACTCTACGACCGATTTCCGACCGGTCTGAGCGCACCTTCGTACTCCTCCGTTACTCTTTAGGAGGAGACCGCCCCAGTCAAACTACCCACCATACACTGTCCTCGATCCGGATAACGGACCTGAGTTAGAACCTCAAAGTTGCCAGGGTGGTATTTCAAGGATGGCTCCACGCGAACTGGCGTCCACGCTTCAAAGCCTCCCACCTATCCTACACAAGCAAATTCAAAGTCCAGTGCAAAGCTATAGTAAAGGTTCACGGGGTCTTTCCGTCTAGCCGCGGATACACTGCATCTTCACAGCGATTTCAATTTCACTGAGTCTCGGGTGGAGACAGCGCCGCCATCGTTACGCCATTCGTGCAGGTCGGAACTTACCCGACAAGGAATTTCGCTACCTTAGGACCGTTATAGTTACGGCCGCCGTTTACCGGGGCTTCGATCAAGAGCTTCGCGTTAGCTAACCCCATCAATTAACCTTCCGGCACCGGGCAGGCGTCACACCCTATACGTCCACTTTCGTGTTTGCAGAGTGCTGTGTTTTTAATAAACAGTCGCAGCGGCCTGGTATCTTCGACCGGCGTGGGCTTACGCAGTAAATGCTTCACCCTCACCGGCGCACCTTCTCCCGAAGTTACGGTGCCATTTTGCCTAGTTCCTTCACCCGAGTTCTCTCAAGCGCCTTGGTATTCTCTACCCAACCACCTGTGTCGGTTTGGGGTACGGTTCCTGGTTACCTGAAGCTTAGAAGCTTTTCTTGGAAGCATGGCATCAACCACTTCGTGTTCTAAAAGAACACTCGTCATCAGCTCTCGGCCTTAGAATCCCGGATTTACCTAAGATTCCAGCCTACCACCTTAAACTTGGACAACCAACGCCAAGCTGGCCTAGCCTTCTCCGTCCCTCCATCGCAATAACCAGAAGTACAGGAATATTAACCTGTTTTCCATCGACTACGCTTTTCAGCCTCGCCTTAGGGACCGACTAACCCTGCGTCGATTAACGTTGCGCAGGAAACCTTGGTCTTTCGGCGTGGGTGTTTTTCACACCCATTGTCGTTACTCATGTCAGCATTCGCACTTCTGATACCTCCAGCAAGCTTCTCAACTCACCTTCACAGGCTTACAGAACGCTCCTCTACCGCATCACCTAAGTGATACCCGTAGCTTCGGTGTATGGTTTGAGCCCCGTTACATCTTCCGCGCAGGCCGACTCGACTAGTGAGCTATTACGCTTTCTTTAAAGGGTGGCTGCTTCTAAGCCAACCTCCTAGCTGTCTAAGCCTTCCCACATCGTTTCCCACTTAACCATAACTTTGGGACCTTAGCTGACGGTCTGGGTTGTTTCCCTTTTCACGACGGACGTTAGCACCCGCCGTGTGTCTCCCATGCTCGGCACTTGTAGGTATTCGGAGTTTGCATCGGTTTGGTAAGTCGGGATGACCCCCTAGCCGAAACAGTGCTCTACCCCCTACAGTGATACATGAGGCGCTACCTAAATAGCTTTCGAGGAGAACCAGCTATCTCCGAGCTTGATTAGCCTTTCACTCCGATCCACAGGTCATCCGCTAACTTTTCAACGGTAGTCGGTTCGGTCCTCCAGTCAGTGTTACCTAACCTTCAACCTGCCCATGGATAGATCGCCCGGTTTCGGGTCTATTCCCAGCGACTAGACGCCCTATTAAGACTCGCTTTCGCTACGCCTCCCCTATTCGGTTAAGCTCGCCACTGAAAATAAGTCGCTGACCCATTATACAAAAGGTACGCAGTCACCCAACAAAGTGGGCTCCCACTGCTTGTACGCATACGGTTTCAGGATCTATTTCACTCCCCTCTCCGGGGTTCTTTTCGCCTTTCCCTCACGGTACTAGTTCACTATCGGTCAGTCAGTAGTATTTAGCCTTGGAGGATGGTCCCCCCATATTCAGACAAAGTTTCTCGTGCTCCGTCCTACTCGATTTCATTGACAAGAGATTTTCGCGTACAGGGCTATCACCCACTATGGCCGCACTTTCCAGAGCGTTCCGCTAATCTCAAATCAACTTAAGGGCTAGTCCCCGTTCGCTCGCCACTACTAAGGGAATCTCGGTTGATTTCTTTTCCTCAGGGTACTTAGATGTTTCAGTTCCCCTGGTTCGCCTCTTGCACCTATGTATTCAGTACAAGATAACCATCTTATGATGGCTGGGTTCCCCCATTCAGACATCTCCGGATCAAAGTCTGTTTGCCGACTCCCCGAAGCTTTTCGCAGGCTACCACGTCTTTCATCGCCTCTGACTGCCAAGGCATCCACCGTATGCGCTTCTTCACTTGACCATATAACCCCAAGCAATCTGGTTATACTGTGAAGACGACATTCGCCGAAAATTCGCATGCTCAATTAAGAGCAACTCACAAATTTTACCTTAGCCTGATCCGTTACCAGTGAAAGTAACGTTCAGTCTATCTTTCTATCACATACCCAAATTTTTAAAGAACGATCTAGCCAAAGACTAGAAATCAACATTCACCATCATCACGATGGAATGCTCATTTCTAAGCTTTCAACAACAGAAGCAGTAGTGGTGGAGCCAAACGGGATCGAACCGTTGACCTCCTGCGTGCAAGGCAGGCGCTCTCCCAGCTGAGCTATGGCCCCGTATTTCTACAGGTGTTCCCACACAAAATTGGTGGGTCTGGGCAGATTCGAACTGCCGACCTCACCCTTATCAGGGGTGCGCTCTAACCAACTGAGCTACAGACCCAATTTCGGGCTGCTTCGTATCGTCTTCTTCAATGAATCAAGCAATTCGTGTGGGAACTTATGGAGCAGCTGATGTCGTCGATTAAGGAGGTGATCCAGCCGCAGGTTCCCCTACGGCTACCTTGTTACGACTTCACCCCAGTCATGAATCACACCGTGGTAACCGTCCCCCCGAAGGTTAGACTAGCTACTTCTGGTGCAACCCACTCCCATGGTGTGACGGGCGGTGTGTACAAGGCCCGGGAACGTATTCACCGCGACATTCTGATTCGCGATTACTAGCGATTCCGACTTCACGCAGTCGAGTTGCAGACTGCGATCCGGACTACGATCGGTTTTATGGGATTAGCTCCACCTCGCGGCTTGGCAACCCTCTGTACCGACCATTGTAGCACGTGTGTAGCCCAGGCCGTAAGGGCCATGATGACTTGACGTCATCCCCACCTTCCTCCGGTTTGTCACCGGCAGTCTCCTTAGAGTGCCCACCATTACGTGCTGGTAACTAAGGACAAGGGTTGCGCTCGTTACGGGACTTAACCCAACATCTCACGACACGAGCTGACGACAGCCATGCAGCACCTGTCTCAATGTTCCCGAAGGCACCAATCCATCTCTGGAAAGTTCATTGGATGTCAAGGCCTGGTAAGGTTCTTCGCGTTGCTTCGAATTAAACCACATGCTCCACCGCTTGTGCGGGCCCCCGTCAATTCATTTGAGTTTTAACCTTGCGGCCGTACTCCCCAGGCGGTCAACTTAATGCGTTAGCTGCGCCACTAAGAGCTCAAGGCTCCCAACGGCTAGTTGACATCGTTTACGGCGTGGACTACCAGGGTATCTAATCCTGTTTGCTCCCCACGCTTTCGCACCTCAGTGTCAGTATCAGTCCAGGTGGTCGCCTTCGCCACTGGTGTTCCTTCCTATATCTACGCATTTCACCGCTACACAGGAAATTCCACCACCCTCTACCATACTCTAGCTCGACAGTTTTGAATGCAGTTCCCAGGTTGAGCCCGGGGATTTCACATCCAACTTAACGAACCACCTACGCGCGCTTTACGCCCAGTAATTCCGATTAACGCTTGCACCCTCTGTATTACCGCGGCTGCTGGCACAGAGTTAGCCGGTGCTTATTCTGTCGGTAACGTCAAAACAATTACGTATTAGGTAACTGCCCTTCCTCCCAACTTAAAGTGCTTTACAATCCGAAGACCTTCTTCACACACGCGGCATGGCTGGATCAGGCTTTCGCCCATTGTCCAATATTCCCCACTGCTGCCTCCCGTAGGAGTCTGGACCGTGTCTCAGTTCCAGTGTGACTGATCATCCTCTCAGACCAGTTACGGATCGTCGCCTTGGTGAGCCATTACCTCACCAACTAGCTAATCCGACCTAGGCTCATCTGATAGCGCAAGGCCCGAAGGTCCCCTGCTTTCTCCCGTAGGACGTATGCGGTATTAGCGTTCGTTTCCGAACGTTATCCCCCACTACCAGGCAGATTCCTAGGCATTACTCACCCGTCCGCCGCTCGCCACCAGGTACAAGTACCCGTGCTGCCGCTCGACTTGCATGTGTTAGGCCTGCCGCCAGCGTTCAATCTGAGCCATGATCAAACTCTTCAGTTCAAACATCTTTGGGTTTTTAAGAAACCCTAAACTTGGCTCAGCAATCGTTGGTTACATCTTTGATTTCTCGCGGAGTAACTTGTGATGCTGATAATCTTGTTGACTATCAGTCTGACTCCACAAGCACCCACACGAATTGCTTGATTCAGTTGTTAAAGAGCGGTTGGTTAAGATCTTTCGTCTCAACCGAGGCGCGCATTCTACAGCAGCCTCTGTTGCTGTCAAGCGGTTATTTTCAGAAGTTTTCAAAGTTTCCTTTGCAACTTCAACCACTTGCGCTTCCGATCTCTCGTTAGCGGGAGGCGAATTCTACAGCGTTAGTCGCTGCTGTCAACACCTCTTTTTCTCCGCTTTCGACCGAGAAGATCGAACCGTCAATAAGGCGACAACATCATGCCCTACCAACTCCTTCTGGCTTCGATGAACTGAAGCGTAACCGCTGTCGAAAGCTGCGTAACTCGTTGTTTACCAAGGAGTTTTCCGTTTCGACTGCGCCGGAAGTGGGGCGAATTATAGACGTCCAGGATCTGCCGTCAACCCCTGATTTCAGCTTTATTCGGATTTGAGCGTAATACGCGCAAATGCCTTCTTCCCCGCCTGGCAAACGTGGGTCGCGCCCAGCGCGTATATAAAGGTGCGATCGACAACCTCACCATCTATACGCACACCACCAGAACTCAGAAGGTCACGCGCCACGGCGGAGTTCTTCACCAAGCCCGCCTTATTAAGGACAGCAGCGATCGGCATGTCTTCGGTAGCGGTCAATTCGATCTCTGGCAAATCATCCGGCAGCTCGCCATCTTTCATACGGTTGCCTGCTGCACGGTGAGCATTGGCCGCAGCCTCCTCACCATGGAAACGCGCAACGATCTCTTCGGCCAACTTGATCTTGATGTCACGCGGATTCGCACCCGCCTCGACGTCAGCCCGCAAAGCATCGATCTCTTCCATGGAGCGGAAGCTGAGCAATTCGAAGTAGCGCCACATCAGCACATCAGGAATAGAGACCAACTTGCCGTACATGACACCCGGCGCCTCCTGGATACCGACATAGTTGCCCAACGACTTGGACATCTTCTTCACGCCATCCAGCCCTTCGAGCAACGGCATAGTCAGAATGCATTGAGCCTCCTGACCATAACCACGCTGCAGTTCACGCCCCATCAGCAGGTTGAACTTCTGATCGGTACCGCCCAGCTCGACGTCCGCGCGCAAAGCGACCGAGTCGTAACCCTGAACCAGCGGATAGAGGAATTCGTGAATGGCGATTGGCTGATTGGTCGTGTAGCGCTTGTCGAAGTCATCGCGCTCGAGCATGCGTGCCACGGTGTATTGCGAAGTCAGACGTATGAAGTCAGCAGGCCCCATCTGATCCATCCAGGTGGAGTTGAACGCCACTTCGGTTTTGGCCGGATCAAGAATCTTGAAGACCTGAGTCTTGTAGGTCTCGGCATTCTCGAGAACCTGTTCACGAGTGAGCGGTGGACGTGTCGCGCTCTTGCCACTCGGATCACCGATCATCCCGGTGAAGTCACCGATAAGGAAGATCACCTGATGGCCCAGATCCTGGAACTGGCGCAGCTTATTAATAAGCACGGTGTGACCCAGGTGCAAATCCGGCGCGGTCGGATCGAAGCCTGCCTTAATACGTAGCGGCTGGCCACGTTTGAGCTTTTCGATCAGCTCGGACTCGACCAACAGTTCTTCTGCACCACGTTTGATCAGCGCTAGCTGCTCTTCAACCGACTTCATAACAGACCTGCAAGACTCGAATTCAAAGGGGACCAACCATACAAGATCGGGCGTCAAATACAAGTTTTGCCCGGCGCACGGACGCCAATCCACGGACAGAGCATCCGCAGGCTTGCTTCAGAGATGATTTGGTTATATTTTATACAGTTATTTCGTCTTCATCATGTCATTCATCTTTTCCAATTCATTTTTTCAAAGTCAAAATTACTTATGACCAAAGAATCGTCTAAAGCGCCACCGCTTTACCCGAAGACCCACCTGCTCGCAGCAAGCGGTATCGCCGCCCTTCTGAGCCTGGCGCTTCTGGTATTTCCTTCCAGTGATGTTGAAGCCAAAAAGACGACCCTGAGTCTTGAACTGGAAAGCCCTGTAGAACAACTGACACAAGATCAAGACGCCGCCGACGTCGTCCAAGCCACAAATGAGCCGGCAGCCTCCCCTTTCGCGCAGATCGAAAACAGCGCCGAAAACACTCAGGAAGCCGCCCAGGCCGCCCCCGCGCCAGTCGTCGAAGAAAAGAAGGCGCCAGGCCACAGGGAAGTGATCGTTGCCAAAGGCGACACTCTCTCGACCTTGTTTGAGAAAGTCGGCCTTCCGGCCACTTCGGTGCATGAAGTGCTGGCCAGCGACAAGCAGGCCAAGCAGTTCAGCCAGCTCAAACATGGCCAGAAGCTCGAGTTCGAACTCGGCCCGAACGGCCAACTGACCAATTTGCACAGCAAAGTCAGCGACACGGAAAGCATCAGCCTGACCAAGAACGGCAAGGGTTATACATTCAACCGCATTACCGCCAAGCCCACTGTTCGCACCGCCTACGTACATGGCGTGATCAACAGTTCGCTGTCGCAATCCGCAGCCCGTGCCGGTTTGTCCCATAGCCTGACCATGGATATGGCCAGCGTGTTTGGCTATGACGTCGACTTCGCCCAGGATATTCGCCAGGGTGACGAGTTCGATGTGATCTATGAACAGAAAGTCGTCAACGGTAAAGCCGTCGGTAACGGCCCGATTCTTTCCGCACGCTTCACCAACCGTGGCAAGACTTACACCGCTGTGCGCTACACCAACAAACAAGGCAACAGCAGCTACTACACGGCTGACGGCAACAGCATGCGCAAGGCGTTCATCCGTACTCCGGTAGACTTCGCCCGCATCAGCTCGAAATTCTCCATGGGCCGCAAGCACCCGATCCTGAACAAGATCCGCGCCCACAAGGGTGTCGATTACGCAGCACCGCGCGGCACACCGATCAAGGCTGCCGGCGACGGCCAGGTATTGTTGGCCGGTCGCCGGGGCGGTTACGGCAATACCGTGATTATCCAGCACGGCAGTACTTACCGTACGCTGTACGGCCACATGCAGGGCTTCGCCAAAGGCATCAAGACTGGCGGCAGCGTCAAGCAAGGTCAGGTGATCGGCTACATCGGCACCACCGGCCTCTCCACCGGCCCGCACCTGCACTACGAGTTCCAGGTCAATGGCGTGCACGTCGATCCACTGGGTCAGAAGGTAGCGATGGCCGATCCGATCTCCAAAGCTGAACGCTCACGCTTCCTTGCGCAAAGCCAACCGCTGATGGCGCGTATGGACCAAGAGAAAGCCACCCTGTTGGCTTCGAGCAAACGCTAAGCCATGGCGCTCTATATAGGTGTGATGTCCGGGACCAGCCTTGATGGCCTGGACATTGCGCTGATCGAGCAAGCCCCGGCGATCAAGCTGATCGCCACGCATTACATCCCCATGCCCGAATCCCTGCGCGCCGAGCTGCTAGGCTTGTGCGCCAGCGGTCCGGACGAGATTGCCCGCTCCGCCATTGCCCAGCAAAACTGGGTGAAGCTGGCCGCACAGGGCATTCACACCCTCCTCGACCAACAAAACCTCAAGCCCGACGACATTCGCGCGATTGGCAGCCACGGCCAGACCATTCGCCACGAACCGGCACGCGGGTTCACGGTGCAGATCGGCAACCCTGCGCTGCTCACCGAGCTGACCGGCATCACCGTGGTCAGCGATTTCCGCAGCCGCGACGTAGCCGCTGGCGGACAAGGCGCCCCATTGGTTCCGGCCTTTCACGAAGCCTTGTTTGAACAGCAGCCCGGTAACCGCGCGGTGCTGAACGTCGGCGGGTTCAGTAACCTCAGCCTGATCGAACCCGGCAAGCCTGTCGCGGGTTTTGACTGCGGCCCGGGGAATGTCCTGCTGGATGCCTGGATTCACCGGCAACGCGGCGACAACTTCGATCGCGATGGCCAATGGGCCGCCAGCGGCAAGGTTGAACCGGCTCTGTTGAATGAGCTGCTCAGTGATCCGTTCTTTGTAACTCAAGGCCCGAAGAGCACTGGCCGCGAAGTGTTCAATCTGCCATGGCTGATGCAGCATCTGTCACAACTGCCAACCTTCGCAGCCGAAAACGTACAGGCCACACTGCTTGAGCTGACCGCCCTGACCATCGTCGAGTCATTGCAAAGCGCTCAATCGGATACCCGGGAGCTGCTGGTCTGCGGCGGTGGCGCACACAACGCCACGTTGATGAAACGGTTGGCCAGCCTGTTGCCGAACGCGAAAGTCAGCAGCACTGCCGCTTATGGTGTAGACCCGGACTGGGTTGAAGCCATGGCCTTTGCCTGGCTGGCTCATTGCTGCCTGGAAGGTATCGCGACCAACCGCCCAAGCGTCACCGGCGCCCGTGGCCTGCGCATTCTCGGCGCCATCTACCCCGCCTGAACCTTAACTCCAGACAGCAAAACGCCGCAGAGTCCTGAGACCCTGCGGCGCTTGTTGATGCGGTGAGTTGCGATCAGATCGAGAACGAAGAGCCGCAGCCACACGTGGTGGTCGCGTTCGGGTTCTTGATCACGAAACGCGAACCTTCCAGACCTTCCTGATAATCCACCTCGGCACCTGCCAGGTACTGGAAGCTCATCGGATCGACCACCAGGCTGACGCCTTCGCGTTCGACAATGGTGTCGTCATCGGCCACTTCTTCATCGAAGGTGAAGCCGTACTGAAACCCTGAACAACCGCCGCCCGTAACGAATACGCGCAGCTTCAAGCGATCATTCCCCTCTTCATCGACCAGGCTCTTCACCTTGTGCGCAGCACCGTGGGTGAATTGCAAAGCCGTGGGGGTGAAGGATTCGACGCTCATGCTGACTATCTCCCGGCGTTACGCCGCCATAATGCGTGATGACGCGCATTATCCGCTTCTCCCAGAAAATCGGTCAACTATTGTTACGGTATATCAATCAATCCAATTGTCAGACCAGAATGCAAAAAGGCCCGTTCAACGGGCCTTTTTGCATTGCGGGATAAAGCCTTACGGCAGCATGCCCGCATGGGAAAGACCCAGGCGCTCATCCAGACCGAAGAGGATATTCAGGTTCTGCACAGCCTGACCCGACGCGCCTTTGACCAGATTGTCGATGACCGACAACACCACCACCAGATCACCATCCTGCGGACGATGCACGGCGATACGGCAAACGTTGGCACCACGCACGCTGCGGGTTTCCGGATGGCTGCCGGCTGGCATTACGTCGACGAACGGTTCGTTGGCATAACGCTTTTCGAACAGAGCCTGCAGATCCACCGAGCGGTCCACGACAGTCGCGTAGAGCGTCGAGTGAATACCGCGAATCATCGGCGTCAGGTGCGGAACGAAGGTCAGGCCGACCTCCTTGCCCGCTGCACGACGCAGACCCTGGCGGATTTCCGGCAAGTGACGGTGACCTTTTACGGCGTAGGCCTTCATGCTTTCCGACGTCTCGGAGTACAGCGAACCTACCGAAGCGCCACGACCGGCACCACTGACACCGGATTTGCAGTCAGCGATCAAACGCGTGGTATCGGCCAGACCGGCTTCAAGCAATGGCAGGAAACCCAATTGCGTGGCGGTCGGGTAGCAACCCGGTACAGCAATCAGGCGTGCCTGCTTGATCTGCTCGCGATTGACTTCCGGCAAGCCGTAGACCGCTTCCTCCAACAGTTCCGGCGCACCGTGCGGCTGGCCATACCACTTGGCCCACTCATCGGCGTCCTGCAGACGGAAGTCTGCCGACAGGTCGATGACTTTGGTCCCGGCAGCCAGCAACTCACCCGCCAGGGCATGGGCGACACCGTGCGGCGTGGCGAAGAACACCACGTCGCAAGCCCCGAGGGTCTTGATATCCGGAACGCTGAACGCCAGGCCGTCGTAATGGCCTCGCAGGTTCGGGTACATGTCGGCCACGGCCAGGCCGGCCTCGGATCGGGAAGTGATCACCACCACTTCTGCCTGCGGATGCTGTGCCAACAGACGCAGCAGTTCGACACCGGTGTAACCCGTGCCGCCGACGATACCGACCTTGACCATAAACCTGCCCTCAACGAACCCACTGGAAAGCCGTCGATAATAGGGGCCGCGCGGCCCTGCGACAACCGTCAAGGTGACGTGCGGCGGCTCATGTGTCCCGTCTCGGGCATACGTTCAAGTTTTGGCGAGTGGATTTTGTTGCCAGACAAGGCGCCGCGACGAGTCATAGCCCGCTATGGCGAGGAGCGGCAACGCAGTATGGCGACAAAAGACACCGTCAAAATTGAACAGTTATGTCCGAGACGGGACACTTTCTCTACTATTCGGGCTACCGTGAACCTGGGAATAACCAAAAATGCTTTATCTGTGGCTCAAAGCGCTTCACATCATCAGCATGGTCTGCTGGTTTGCCGGCCTGTTTTACCTGCCGCGCCTGTTCGTCTATCACGCGCAAAGCGAAGACACCGTCAGCAAGGAACGCTTCAGCATCATGGAGCGCAAGCTGTACCGAGGCATCATGGGGCCAGCGATGATCGCCACCCTGGTGTTCGGCATTTGGCTAATCAGCCTCAACCCGAGCGCCTATTTCGGCCAGGGCGCGTGGATGCACGCCAAGCTGACCCTGGTGGTGATCCTGATCGGCTACCACCACATGTGCGGCGCACAGGTAAAACGTTTTGCCCGTGGCGAAAACACCCGCAGCCATGTCTTTTATCGCTGGTTCAATGAAGTGCCGGTTCTGATATTGCTGGCTATCGTAATTCTGGTCGTCGTCCGGCCGTTTTAAATCCAACAGACACGCTCACCCGGGGTACTTCCAATGTCGCTGCCCGCTCTGCTCGAACAACGCTTGCGACTGCCGGTGGTGGCGGCACCGATGTTCCTGATCTCCAACCCTGAGCTGGTGCTCGCCTGCTGCCGTAATGGCGTGGTGGGCAGCTTCCCTGCGCTGAACCAGCGTGAGAGCAGTGGGTTCAAGGCCTGGCTGGAAGAAATCGAAGCAGGGTTGGCGACACTGGAAAACCCCGCGCCTTACGCGGTGAACCTGATCGTCCACCACAGCAATCCGCGATTGCAGGCGGACCTGGCGATCTGCATCGAACACAAAGTACCGATCGTGATCACCAGCCTCGGCGCCGTGAAGGAAGTGGTCGATGCCGTGCACAGCTACGGTGGCCTGGTGTTTCACGACGTGACGACCCGTCGCCACGCAGAAAAAGCCGCCGAAGCCGGTGTCGACGGTTTGATTGCCGTTGCCGCGGGGGCCGGTGGTCACGCCGGGACCTGGAGCCCGTTTTCGCTGATCGCCGAGATTCGCCAGTTTTTCGACAAGACCCTGCTGCTGGCTGGCTGCCTGAACCATGGCCACGAGATTCTTGCCGCGCAATTGCTCGGTGCGGATCTGGCCTACTTCGGTACGCGATTTATCGGCACCACCGAAAGTCATGCGCCTGACGCCTACAAGGAGATGCTCCTGACTGCCAGAGCCGCGGACATCATCCATACTCCAGCGGTGTCTGGGGTTCCGGCAAGCTTCATGCGTCAGAGCCTGGAGGCCGCCGGTTTCGACATGGCGGCGCTGCAAAGCAAGGGCGAGGTGGACTTCGGCTCCAAGCTCAAGCCGTTGAACGATGAAGCCAAAGCCTGGAAAACCGTGTGGTCTGCGGGCCAGGGTGTCGGGGAGATCGAGGATCTGCCGAGTGTCGATCAACTGGTCGAACGTCTCGGCACCGAATACCGCAAGGCGCTGGAACTGGCGGCAGCACTGCCCAAGCGCTGGCCGCGCTGACAGGAAAGTTTGGCCAGCCCAACCCGGCCGGCCTTAAACTCCCTCTTGTTACACTTTCCATTACAACTCTCGCGACAAGGATGCCTCGGCCATGAGCGAAAACCGTTTCAAGATCGTCTTCGATGGTGCTTTGCTGCCCGGTGTTGATGCCACCACCGCCAAGCTCAATCTCGCCGAGCTGTTCAAAAGCGATGTCGCAGCCATCGAACGCCTGTTCAGTGGCCGGACGGTTGCGCTCAAACGCGAACTGTCACACGCCGACGCGCAAACTTATCTTCAGGCGCTGACGAAAACCGGCATCGATGCCCGAATCGAAGCCGAACCCTCGATCGAGCTGAACCTGTCCGACGTTCACGTCAGCCCACCGCCATCGGCAGAGCCCGATTCCCCCTACGCTCCGCCACGCGCCACGGTCGGCGAAGCGCTGCCGGAGTTCGCCACACTCAAGGCATTCAGTTTCAGTGGCCGCATCGGCCGACTGCGCTTTCTGGCCTGGACAATGGCTCTGACGCTGGTGACGTTGGGCATTGGCTCGGTGCTGGCCATTTTCGGCTTCGGCCTCATCAGCACCAACTCGACTGCCGGCCTGATTGTCGCGGGTCTGCTGGCCGTTATTCTGATCGTGATACTCGCGTTCATCAGCATTCAGTTCAGTGTGCAGCGCCTGCACGATATCGGCTGGTCTGGATGGCTCTGGCTGTTGAACCTTGTGCCGTTCGTGGGGGGCGCTTTCCCGTTCGTGATAATGATCGTGCCGGGTAACAACACTGCCAATCGATATGGCGCACCGCCGCCGCCCAACAGCAATGCAGTCAGGGTACTGGCTTCATTGTGGCTGGTGTTTATTGCGATCATGTTCGTTGGCGGGCTGACCGGAGGTCTCACGGCAATTCAGGATGAGTACGAAAGCGCCACTGATAGCGCCTATCAAAGCAGCTCCGTGACCACCGATGAAGTCGAAGCTGCGCCCGTCGAAGTCGACTCGGCAGCAGATTCAACCGACGATGCAGCCGAAGCGGCCCAGCCCCCTGTAGACTCTGCAAAAGAATGAACAGCGCTCCCCGCCCGTGACACCTGCGTCGCTGGCGCGGAGCTGTTGCGATGGAGAACTGCATGACCCGTTACGCTCTGATCACTGGCGCTTCCAGCGGCATCGGCCTGGCAATGGCCGAAGCGCTGGCCCGGCGCGGCCGCAGCCTGCTATTGGTGGCCCGACAGCGTGATCAGCTGGAAAGTATTGCGATTGAACTGACTCAACGTTTTGGCGTGGAAGTGTTGTTTCGTGCCTGTGACCTGGGAGAACCGTTGCGCCTGTCCGGATTTCTGCTGGAGCTGGAGGAAGGTGAGCGGCAAATCGATCTGCTGGTCAACTGCGCCGGCATCGGTACCTGTGGCCCATTCCTGGCCCAGGACTGGATGACTGAGCAGGATCTGATCGAAGTGAACATCCTGGCCCTCACTCGCCTGTGTCATGCCATCGGTAACAGCATGGCCTTGCAGGGCGGCGGGCAGATTCTGAACGTCGCCTCGGTTGCGGCGTTCCATCCCGGCCCCTGGATGAGCACTTATTACGCCAGCAAGGCTTATGTGCTGAATTTTTCCGAAGGCTTGCGCGTCGAACTGAAAAAATGCGCGGTCAAGGTGTCGGTGCTCTGCCCCGGCCCGACCCGCACGGCGTTTTTTCGCACCGCGCAACTGAACACCGACAAGCTGGGCGAGAGCAAATTGCTGATGAGCCCAGAGGAAGTCGCACTCTACACCGTGCGCGCCCTGGAGAAAAATCGCGCCATTATCATCCCCGGTCGCCTGAATCGCTGGTTCGCCTTCTTGCCACGGCTCGGCTCGCGCTGGCTGACCCGGACAATCGCGGGCATGGTCAATAAGGCGTACTGCCCGCGCTGACCAGCCTTCAAGGTAAAAAACTGGGCTCAGGCAGGGCCCATGCGTACACTCAAGCCAGCCAAACAACGGAGAAAACAGCTGTGGATACTCTGTTCACCAAGATCATCAACCGGGAAATCCCGGCGAAGATCATTTACGAGGACGACCAGGTACTGGCCTTCCACGACATCGCCCCACAGGCCCCCGTGCATTTCCTGGTGGTCCCGAAGAAACCGGTGCGCACCCTTAACGATCTCACCGAGGACGATAAGGCTCTGGCCGGGCATATTCTGTTCACCGCGCAGCGTCTGGCTCTGGAACTGGGCTGTGAAGAAGGTTTCCGGGTGGTCATGAACTGCAATGAATTGGGCGGGCAGACCGTTTATCACATTCATATGCACGTGCTGGGTCAGCGCCAGATGCACTGGCCTCCGGGCTAATTGCAAGCAGTACCGGTTTATGTGGCGAGGGCGCTTGCTCCCTCGCCACAGATGACCCAGCGCAAACCCTCCCCGGCCGATTGGGTTAAACTGGCCGCCGAGATTCTTCCCGGAGGTCAGCATGACTACCCAACGTCACTACTCGCCAATTGACCGTCTTCTGCTGCAAGCCGATGCCGCAATGCGTACTTTGCTGCCCTTCAGCGGTCAGCCCTACCGTCCGTCGCCTGCCATCGTGCAGCCGGATGCGCAAATGAACGACGAGGACACCCGGCACGTCGCCGGTTTGATGCGCATCAACCATACCGGCGAAGTCTGTGCCCAGGCGCTGTATCAAGGTCAAGCCCTGACCGCCAAGTTGCCGCAAGTGCGCGCTGCCATGGAACATGCCGCCGAAGAAGAAATCGATCATCTGGTCTGGTGCGAACAGCGCATCCACCAGTTGGGCAGCCACACCAGCATTCTCAATCCGCTGTTCTACGGAATGTCGTTCGGGATTGGCGCGGTGGCCGGGTTGATCAGCGACAAAGTCAGCCTGGGTTTCGTTGCCGCCACCGAGCATCAGGTTTGCAAACACCTGAACGAACACCTTGAACAACTGCCCGCCGAGGACGAAAAATCCCGGGCGATCCTTGAGCAGATGCGCATTGATGAAGAACATCACGCCGAAAGTGCGCTGGATGCTGGAGGGTTCCGTTTTCCTGCGCCGGTGAAGTTCGGGATGAGTCTGCTGGCCAAGGTGATGACCAAGAGCACTTATCGGATCTGACGGTTGCGTTGTTTGATCGGGACTCTTCGCGGACAACAGCAATGAAAAAGGCGACTACCTTGCGGTAGTCGCCTTTTTTTGTACTCGGAACTCTCAGCTCGGCATGTTGCGCGCGTAGAAGATTTCAAGCATTTCGTGTTTTACACGCTCAGTCACCTGGGCACGCTGCTCAGAGGACAGGTTGCTGGTGGCGTCGCCGAACAGGTAGTTATCCAGTTCGAAGTTCTTCAACAGCATTTTGGTGTGGAACAGGTTTTCCTGGTACACGTTCACGTCGGTCATCTGGTACGCGTCGCGGGTGTCTTCGGAGAGATAGTTCTGGATCGAGTTGATCTCGTGGTCGATGAAGTGTTTCTTGCCTTCAACGTCACGGGTGAAGCCGCGCACGCGGTAATCCACAGTCACGATATCCGAATCAAACTGGTGAATCAGAAAGTTGAGCGCCTTGAGCGGTGAAATGACGCCACAGGTCGACACGTCGATGTCCACACGGAACGTCGCGATACCGTCCACCGGATGGATTTCCGGGTAGGTGTGCACCGTGATGTGGCTCTTGTCGAGGTGGGCCAGGATGATTTCGGGCAACGGGCCCGGAGACTCTTCAATCTGACTGTCGGTGGGGGTTACCGGCTCTTCAGAGATCAGAATCGTGACGCTGGCGCCCTGGGGTTCATAGTCCTGACTGGCGATGTTCAGGATATTGGCACCAATGATATCGACAACTTCTGTGAGGATCTGCGTCAGGCGCTTGGCGTTGTACTCTTTATTGATGTACTCGACGTAAGCCTGCTGGTCTTGCGGGGTTTCCGCGTAGCAGATGTCATAGATGTTGAAGCTCAAGGTCTTTGTCAGGTTATTGAACCCGTGGAGCTTGAGTTTGCTTTTCACCGTTAAAAACTCTCTATGTATTGCGGGCTGGCCGCGTGATCAAGCATGCCCGTCAGATGCGAACGACGCACCTGCGTAGGACGGTTAACACCTCTTCGCGATGGCGATTTTGGTTGTCTGTTCAGGCAAGCGACCTGTCGGGTGACCGATCACTGCCCTGAAAAAAGTGGCGCATTATGCAGACGTCAGCTATGGATCACCAGAGTCTGCACCGCTTTTATGATAGTTG
Source organism: Pseudomonas sp. Pseusp15 (assembly GCF_059492165.1). Classification (NCBI taxonomy): domain Bacteria; kingdom Pseudomonadati; phylum Pseudomonadota; class Gammaproteobacteria; order Pseudomonadales; family Pseudomonadaceae; genus Pseudomonas; species Pseudomonas sp. Pseusp15. The sequence continues at coordinate 6,000,194 of NZ_CP168523.1, read as the reverse complement.
AATGTCGATTCAACCGAGCTCGATAATCTCGTAGTCGTGGGTAATCGCCACGCCAGCCGCGCCGAGCATGATCGAGGCCGAGCAGTACTTCTCGGCCGACAGCTCGATGGCGCGCTTGACCTGGGCTTCTTTCAGCCCGCGGCCCTTGACCACGAAGTGCATGTGGATCTTGGTAAACACCTTCGGATCTTCGGTCGCACGCTCGGCTTCGAGGAAGGCTTCGCAGCTTTCGACGGCCTGACGCGACTTCTTGAGGATGCTGACCACATCGAAATTGCTGCAACCGCCAACACCCAGCAGGAGCATTTCCATCGGCCGGACACCCAGGTTGCGACCGCCGGCATCGGGCGGACCGTCCATGACCACGACATGACCGCTGCCGGATTCACCGAGGAACATGGCTTCGCCTGCCCATTGGATGCGTGCCTTCATCGCCAAGACTCCACTGTATAAAAAAGGGTCGCCAGCTTAGCACAGGGCCCTTGATTGGCAGCGCTTCGCCTTCCTAGGACATAACCGTATGGGTCGTAGGTAAATTCTCGAATCTTGATGGAATGTGTCTGTTAAGCTGACGCCAATTCACTGGCGCTTAGCCAGCTTTGTAGCGAACAAAAAACCCAGGCTTCACCAGCCCCCTACAAAAAACAAACACACCGTGCAGTCTTTTCGGGATACAACCATGGTTGCTATTACCCCCATATCCAAAATCAAGAACCTCGACAAACTGTTGATGCACTGCCAGCGCCGTCGCTATGCCGCCAAGAGCAACATCATTTGTGCCGGCGACCGCTCGGACACGTTGTTCTTCATCATCAAGGGTTCGGTGACCATCCTGATCGAGGATGACGACGGCCGTGAAATGATCATTGCCTACCTTAACTCCGGCGACTTCTTCGGTGAACTGGGTCTGTTCGAGCAAGCAGGACTGGAACAGGAGCGCAGCGCCTGGGTTCGCGCCAAAGTCGAATGCGAAGTCGCGGAAATCAGCTACGCGAAATTCCGCGAGTTGTCTCAACAGGATCCAGACATTCTTTACGTGCTCAGCGGACAAATCGCACAACGCCTGCGCAATACCACGCGCAAGGTCGGCGACCTTGCATTCTTCGACGTGACCGGCCGCGTGGCGCGCTGCCTGCTGGAGCTGTGCAAGCAGCCAGACGCCATGACCCACCCGGATGGCATGCAGATCAAGGTGACCCGCCAGGAGATCGGCCGGATTGTCGGTTGTTCCCGTGAGATGGTCGGCCGCGTGCTCAAGGATCTGGAAGAACGCAACCTGGTCGACGTCAAAGGCAAGACCATGGTGGTCTTCGGTACGCGCTAGGCTCTGAAAACCGAAGCCTGGAATACTTAAGCCCTGAGCACTTCTGCCAGTATTTGGCGATACAACGCATCGAGCCGTTCCAGTGCATCAGGAGCGGCAAATTTTTCATGCAGGGCAATGTGGCTTTCTGCGCGAACCCGCTGTTCCAGACCGCAGGCTTCGTTGAAACGATTGACCGCCGCGACCATTGACTCTCGCTCGTTATCGATCAGCATCGCCCCGTGCACCAGCCCGACCGGACGCTGACCGCCCTTGCTCTGCCGCCAGCGCTGAGCGGTACCGACCATCTTGCGACCATCGAGGTTGACGTTGAAACGGCCATCGCAGAACGCGCCTTCAATTTCGCCCAGGGACGACACACCGCCCAACTCGTCAAGCAGCTGGCAAATCGGGTCACAGAGTCGGCGATAGGCGGTTTCGATCCGGTTCTGGTCGCCCTCGCTACGCGGTGGCGCGTAGACCAGCGCGATGTTGAGGGTCGATGCCGATTGCGGCACCGGCTCGCCGCCGGTTTCGCGCAGCAGTACCGGCCAACCGGCAGCGGCTGATATCTCGCACGCTGCCTCGAAACCCGGCAAGCGATTCAAGCGGCGCGGCATGACCAATGCCTGGTCTGTGGGTTGCCAGAACAGCAAGCCGAACTCCGAATCACCGGTGCACACATGGGCCAACAGGTCCTGTTCGGCGAGCAGGCCGGCTTCGATGGTCAGAGAGGTTGGCTGGGACATGGACGACTCCGTAAGACATGAAGTCTTTGGGGGGCTTGATGACCTACTCGCGGGCAAACCCGCTCCCAGAGGGGATCGGGTTGCCTGCGAAAATGTGTTCAGTCGAGCGTAGAGCCGCTCACTGGAACACCGCGCTCAGGAAAGAACAGGCGCTGCAGTTCAGTACCCGGGCTTTCGGCGCGCATGAACGCTTCGCCGACCAGGAACGCATACACGTCGCTGATTTCCATCAGCTCGACATCGGCGCGGTTAAGAATGCCACTCTCGGTGACCACCAGACGATTACGCGGAATACGCGGCAACAAGTCGAGGGTGGTTTCCAGGCTGACCTCGAAGGTGTGCAGGTTGCGGTTGTTCACGCCCACCAGCGGCGTGTCGAGGGTTTTCAAGGCCCGCTCCAGCTCGTCGCCATCGTGGACTTCCACCAGCACATCGAGGCCGACACTTTTGGCCACGGCCGCCAGCTCGGCCATTTTCACGTCATCCAGTGCGGAGACGATCAACAGCACGCAATCAGCGCCCAGGGCGCGGGACTCGATGATCTGGTACGGATCGATCATGAAGTCTTTGCGGATCACCGGCAGCTTGCACGCCGCCCGGGCTTGTTGCAGATACGCATCCGCACCCTGGAAGTAGTCGATGTCGGTGAGCACCGACAGGCAAGTAGCCCCGCCCTTCTCGTAACTCCTGGCAATGTCCGCAGGCACGAAGTTCTCGCGAATCACGCCCTTGCTTGGCGAAGCTTTCTTGATTTCAGCAATCACCGCTGGCTGTTTCTTCTTGGCCTGATCGATCAATGCCTTGGCGAAACCACGGGGTGCATCGGCCGCCTTGGCCAGGTTTTCCAGCTCTGCCAGGCTCACACGAGCGCTACGCTCGGCGACTTCCTGGACTTTGCGGGCCAGAATTTTTTCCAGAACCGTCGGTACACTCATCCCTCATTCTCCACTTTGAATACCGCGGTAAATGCACCCAACTCCTCAAGTTTTTCCCGAGCGAGGCCTGTGTGCAGCGCATCGTGCGCCAGGGCAACGCCTTCTTTCAAACTGCTGGCATGGTCGGCGGCGTACAGCGCGGCGCCGGCATTGAGCACGATCATCTCGGCGGCTTTCTGACCGTTCTCGGTCTTGCGCTTGCCCAAGGCATCGCGAATCAGTTCCAGGGAAGCCGCCGGGCTTTCCACCGACAGACCGTGCAGGCTCTGGCTCTTCATCCCCAGATCTTCGGGCTCGACCCAATACTCGGTGATCTGGTCATTCTTCAACTCCGCGACAAAGGTCGGGGCCGCCAGGCTGAACTCGTCCAGGCCATCCTTGGAGTGCACCACCAGCACGTGCTTACTGCCCAAGCGCTGCAAGACTTCGGCCAATGGCCGGCACAACGCCTGACTGAATACACCCACCACCTGATGTTTCACGCCGGCCGGATTCGTAAGCGGGCCGAGCATGTTGAACAAGGTGCGCAAGCCCAGCTCGCGGCGCGGGCCGGCGGCGTGCTTCATGGCGCTGTGATGGGTCTGGGCAAACATGAAACCGATGCCAACGTTGTCGATGCAGCGTGCAACCTGAACTGGGGTCAGGTTCAGGTAGATACCCGCTGCTTCCAGCAAATCGGCGCTGCCGCTTTTGCCCGACACCGCACGGTTACCGTGCTTGGCCACGGTGCAACCAGCCGCTGCGACCACGAATGAGGAAGCAGTCGAGACGTTGAAGATATTGGCCCCGTCGCCGCCGGTGCCGACCACATCGACCACGCCGTCGAGGGTGTTGAGTTCGACCTTGTCCGCCAACTCGCGCATCGCCGTCACGGCGCCGACGATCTCGTCGATGCTTTCGCTCTTCATGCGCATGGCCATCATGAACGCACCAATCTGTGCGTCCGTGCATTGCCCGGTCATGATTTCGCGCATGACATCACGCATTTCATCGGTACTGAGGTCGAGGTGGCCGACGATACGGCTCAGGGCTGTCTTGATATCCATGGAAAGTCCTTAGCGCGTGCCGCCAGTTTGTTTGAGGAAGTTGGCGAACAGCTCGTGCCCCTGTTCGGTGAGGATAGACTCGGGGTGGAATTGCACACCCTCGATGTTCAGCGTCTTGTGACGCAGGCCCATGATCTCATCCACCGAGCCGTCTTCGAGCTGGGTCCAGGCAGTCAGCTCCAGGCAATCGGGCAGGGTTTCGCGCTTGACGATCAGCGAATGGTAGCGGGTGACCGTCAACGGGCGATTCAGACCTTCGAATACGCCCTTGTCCTCGTGAAATACCGGGCTGGTCTTTCCGTGCATGACCTGACGGGCACGGACCACATCGCCGCCAAACGCCTGGCCGATGGATTGGTGACCCAGGCAAACGCCGAGAATCGGCAGCTTGCCGGCGAAGTATTTGATCGCTTCGATGGAAATACCGGCTTCGGTCGGGGTGCAAGGACCGGGAGACACGACGATGCGCTCAGGCTTGAGGGCTTCGATTTCGGCAATGGTGAGTTCATCGTTGCGCACGACTTTGACCTCGGAGCCTAGCTCGCCGAGGTATTGCACAACGTTGTAAGTAAAAGAGTCGTAGTTATCGATCATCAGCAACATGGCGTTAAGAACCTCTTGAATTCACTGACTTTTAATACGGCCTTCGAATGATTTACCCGCAGTGCGCTGCGCTTTGACGGGTGCTGGAGTGGCGCCAGCAAAGCGGCATTTCGTACAGGTAAAGAAGGCAAAGCGGTACAGGTCCGGCCAGGCCGGCAGAAAAGATTCAGGCGCGCCAACGCCAACGGGCGTGTGCCTTGATGACTTGATCCAGGAGTTTGCTGACGATCAACACGGGAAAGGTCTCATTCATACGTCTGGGCACAGTAACGTAGCTGGGCAGAGCGTGCAATATGGCCGGAGCGACAGCTCGCGAAACAATCGAAGGGTTAGCGACAGATGGCAAAAAGCTGGAAGTTTTTTGGCGGTGTCGAGAGCGGCCGAAGCACAAGATCAAAAGATTAAAAGGGGAATGACAGGCATAAAAAAACGCGGCGCCCTCGCAGGCACCGCGTTTTCTATGTGGATCAGTTTTCCGGGGTTTGTTCGGCCAGGGCCACGGCGCGGAACATCGCGCGACGCTTGTTCAGGGTTTCTTCCCATTCCAGCGCCGGTACCGAGTCGGCGACGATGCCGCCACCGGCCTGCACATGCAGTTCACCGTTCTTGATCACGGCGGTGCGAATCGCAATCGCGGTGTCCATGTTGCCGTTCCAGGCGAAGTAACCGACCGCGCCGCCATAGACGCCCCGCTTGACCGGTTCCAGCTCGTCGATGATTTCCATCGCGCGAATCTTCGGTGCGCCGGACAAGGTGCCGGCCGGCAGGATCGCCCGCAGTGCGTCCATCGCTGTCAGCCCGGCCTTCAATTGGCCGGTGACGTTAGACACGATGTGCATCACGTTGGAATAACGCTCGATGACCATCTTCTCGGTGAGCTTCACCGAGCCGATTTCCGAGACGCGCCCAGTATCGTTGCGGCCCAGATCGATCAGCATCAAGTGCTCGGCGATTTCCTTGTCATCCGACAGCAGGTCTTTTTCCAGCGCCAGGTCCGCCTCTTCGTTGGCCCCGCGTGGGCGAGTGCCGGCAATCGGGCGCACGGTGATCAGGTTGTCTTCGACCCGCACCAGCACTTCCGGCGAACTGCCGACGACGTGGAAGTCGCCGAAGTTGAAGAAGTACATATACGGCGTCGGGTTGAAGCAACGCAGCGCCCGGTAAAGATCGATAGGCGCAGCCTTGAAGTCGATCGACATGCGCTGGGACGGCACGACCTGCATGCAGTCACCGGCCAGGATGTATTCCTTGATGGTGTCGACGGCTTTCTCGTAATCGTCCTGGGTGAAACTCGAACGAAACACTGGATCGGCCGATTGCTGCTTGCTGAAGTCCAGGCCACGGCGCGGTGTGATCGGCTGACGGAGTTGTTCCAGCAGCGCTTGCAGACGCGCCTGACCTTGTTCGAAGGCATCTTCCTGCGACGGATCGGCCAGGACAATCGCGTGCATCTTGCCGGCGAGGTTGTCGAACACCACCACCGCATCGGACACCATCAGCAGAATGTCCGGCACGCCCAGCGGATCCGGGTTCGGGCATTTGCCCAGACGCTTCTCCACATAACGCACGCAGTCGTAACCGAAGTAACCGACCAGACCGCCGTTGAAGCGCGGCAGACCGGCAATGGTCGGCACGTTATAGCGCGCCTTGAAGGCTTCGACGAAGGCCAGTGGGTCTTCAACGTCGTGGCTTTCGATCTCGACACCGTCGTGGGTCACGCTGACGTGGTGATCGTGAACCCGCAATACGGTGCGGCACGGCAGGCCGATGATCGAGTAGCGGCCCCACTTCTCGCCGCCCTGCACCGACTCCAGCAGATAGGAGTTCGGCTCGTCGGCCAGTTTCAGGTAGATCGACAGCGGCGTGTCGAAGTCGGCCAGGGTTTCGCAGGCAAGCGGGATGCGGTTGTAGCCGGCAGCGGCCAAACGCAGGAATTCTTCGCGGATCATGAGGTGCCTCGTGGCTTGAGGGTCTAACGGTCAGGTATGCAAACGCGCCGGTACGCCGGCCAGGAACAAGTCAGGCGCGCCAACGCCAGCGGGCCAGGGCCTTGATGACTTTCATCCAGAGTTTGCGAGTGACCACCACGATGGCGTTTCCAGCAGGGGGTTGAACAGCGTCGGGCAACGTTATCTCAGCGGCCGGATCCAGGCAACCGGGAATTAGTTTGCGCAGATCATCGATCACCAGCGCCGGCGACTCTTCGGCAATCGGCCGACCGTGGTTATAACCGTAACTGAGGGCCACGCATTTGACCCCCGCCGCTTTCGCCGCCAGCACATCGCTACGCGAGTCGCCGACGAACAATGATTGCGACGCCGGAATGTTGGCCATTTTCATCACAAAAAACAGCGCAGCCGGATCAGGTTTCTGTTGTGGCAGGGTGTCGCCACCGATGATCCATTTGAAGTAACGGCCGATCTTCATCTGATCCAGCAACGGCGCGACGAAGCGCTCCGGCTTGTTGGTGATCAGCGCCATCGCCACGCCCTGCTTGTGCAGCCATTTCAGGGTGTCGCGCACACCGGGATAGACCACGGTCAGCTCATGCCCCTCACCGTAGGCTTCCATGAAAATCTGCAGTGCACCCTCGGCTTCGCCATCATCGACCGACGAATGATCGATGCCGCCGGCCAGTGCACGGCGCACCAGCACCGGCGCGCCGTTGCCGACCCACTCACGCACCGGTTCGATGCCGACCGGGTCACGCCCGAGCTTGAGCAGCATGTTATCCACAGCCGCTGCGAGGTCAGGGACCGAATCGACCAGCGTGCCATCCAGATCGAACATCACCAGCCGCGGCAGACGCCCCGGGAACAGCTGCTCAAAACCGCTCATGGGCGAGCCAGCGCCAGTTCGGAGCGCATTTTTTCAATCACTTCCTGGTAGTTCGGCGCATTGAAGATCGCCGAGCCGGCCACGAAAGTGTCGGCGCCAGCAGCGGCGATTTCGCGAATGTTGTTCACGTTCACCCCGCCGTCGATTTCCAGGCGAATGTCACGCCCGGAAGCATCGATCAGCGCCCGTGCCTCACGCAGCTTGTCGAGGGTGGCTGGAATGAACTTCTGCCCGCCGAAGCCCGGGTTGACGCTCATCAGCAGGATCATGTCGACCTTGTCCATCACGTACTTGAGCACGTCCAGCGGGGTCGCCGGGTTGAACACCAGGCCCGCCTTGCAGCCGCCTTCGCGGATCAGTTGCAGGGAACGGTCGACGTGCAGCGTGGCTTCCGGGTGGAAGGTGATGTAGGTCGCACCGGCCTCGATGAAGTCACCGACGATGCGGTCCACCGGGCTGACCATCAGGTGCGCGTCGATCGGCGCGGTCACGCCGTACTTGCGCAGCGCGGAGCAGACCATCGGGCCGATGGTCAGGTTCGGCACGTAGTGGTTGTCCATGACATCGAAGTGCACGAAGTCGGCGCCGGCGGCCAGGACGTTGTCCACTTCCTCGCCCAGGCGGGCGAAGTCGGCGGAGAGAATCGACGGAGCAATAACGAAGGGCTGCATGACGCACCTTTTCTGAGCAGAATCACGATGGCGCGCATTGTATACCTCATGCTTTGACGCGCGCACCGTGCTGCGATGATTGGGGCAAGTCCTAATAGGCCGCTCGGTAGATCTTCTCGATATCGGTGGCGCTCAACTTACGCGGATTGTTGCGCATCAGGCGTTCGGTGCCGGCGGCTTCCACGGCCATGGCCGGGATCGCCTCCTCGGGGACCCCGAAACTGCGCAGACCTCGCGGGATCTCCACGGCGGCGCACAGCTCGGTCATCGCCTCCACGGCTTTGTCCGCCGCCTCACTGGCGCTCAGATGAGCGGTCTTCATCCCCATGGCCTCGGCAATATCCTGCATGCGTTCCACGCAGGCCATCTTGTTCCAGGTCATGACATACGGCAGCAGCAGGGCATTGCTGACACCATGGGCAATATTGAAACGCCCACCCAGCGGATACGCCAACGCATGCACCGCACCGACCCCGGCATTGCCGAACGCCATGCCGGCCATCAGGCTGGCGGTGGCCATGTCTTCGCGGGCTTGCAGGTGGGCGGGATTGGCGTAAGCCTTGGGCAGCGCCTTGGTAATCAGTTTGATCGCGCCAATGGCCAAGGCATCGGTGATGGGCGAGGCGTTGAGCGACAGGTAGGACTCGATGGCGTGCACCAGCGCATCGACGCCACTGGCGGCGGTGACACTGCGCGGGCAGGTCAGGGTCATTTGCGGGCTGACCAGCGCCACGTCCGGCAACAGGTAATCGCTGATGATGCCCATCTTCAGCTGCGCGACCTTGTCGGAGAGGATGGCCACGTTGGTCACTTCCGAACCGGTGCCGGCGGTGGTCGGGATGGCGATCAGCGGCGGGCCTTTGCGCGGCACCTGATCGATGCCGAACAAATCCTCCAGCGCGCCGTGATAACCGGCATAGGCGGCAACACTCTTGGCGATGTCGATGGCACTGCCGCCGCCGAGGCCGATCAACCCGTCATGCCCACCCTCACGATAAACCCGCATGCAATCTTCGACGATGGCGATTTCCGGGTCCGGCAACACCCGGTCGAAAATCTCATAACTGCGCTCGCCCAGCTGCGCCAGCGCCAGCTCCACCGTGCCGGACTTGACCAGCGCGGCATCGGTGACGATCAGCGGGTTGTCGATGTCCAGACGTGTGAGCTCGGCCGCCAGTTGCTCGATGGCACCTGCGCCGGTGATCAGTTTGTGAGCGATTTTGAAAGAGGAAAGACTCATGTGCGCAGCCTCTTATAGATAGGGGAGCTGGGCACAATAGTAGCTGGGGATTGGGGTTTGTCTGCTATTAAGTTGGTGAATGATCGAGGTGCTTCTGTGATCGTTCCCACACTCGCGCGGGAACGATCACAGTTGGCGTCAGGCTTGGGCGGTGCGCAGTTTTTCGCTGCGCCCACGCAGCCATTCCAGGGTCAGCAACAGGATCACCGAGAATGCGATCAGCAGCGTCGCGGCAGCGGCGATCGTCGGGCTGAGGTTTTCGCGGATGCCGCTGAACATCTGCCGTGGCAAGGTCGCTTGTTCGGGACCGGCGAGGAACAGCGTCACCACCACTTCATCGAACGAGGTAGCGAAGGCAAACAGCGCACCGGAAATCACCCCCGGCGCAATCAACGGCAAGGTCACCCGGCGGAACGTCGTCAGCGGCGAAGCGCCCAGGCTCGCCGCGGCCCGCACCAGGTTCTGGTTGAACCCCTGCAAGGTCGCCGATACCGTGATGATCACGAACGGCACGCCCAGCACGGCGTGCACCACGATCAACGAGGTATAGCTGTTACCGAACCCCAGTGGCGCGAAGGTCAGGTAACTGGCCACACCAATGATCACCACCGGCACCACCATCGGCGAAATCACCAGCGCCATCACCAGCGCCTTGCCCGGGAAGTCGCCACGGGTCAGGCCGATCGCCGCCAGCGTACCGAAGATCATCGCCAGCACGGTCGCTGCCGGAGCCACGATCATGCTGTTCTTCAACGAACGCATCCATTCCGCCGAGGCAAAAAAGTCCTGATACCAGTGCAGCGAGAAGCCTTGCAGCGGGTAGACCAGAAAACTCCCTGAGTTGAACGACAGCGGAATGATCACCAGCACCGGCAAGATCAGGAACAACAAAATCAAGCCGCAGAGAATCCGCAAGCTGTAGAACCACACCCGTTCGATGGGCGACATATAAGGACTCAGCATTTCACTCTCCCCTTAGCTCAGGCGCAGGCGACTGGCGCCCACCAGCCAGCTGTAAATCAGATAAAGCACCACGGTCGCCAGCAGCAACAGTCCACCGAGCGCGGTCGCCATGCCCCAGTTGATGCTGGTGTTGGTGTAGAAGGCGACGAAGTAACTGACCATCTGATCGTTCGGGCTGCCCAGCAACGCCGGGGTGATGTAGTAGCCGATGGCTAGGATGAACACCAACAGGCAACCGGCGCCAACACCGGCATAGGTCTGCGGGAAGTACACCCGCCAGAAACTGGCGAACGGGTGGCAGCCCAGGGAAATCGCCGCACGCATGTAAGTCGGCGAGATACCTTTCATCACGCTGTAGATCGGCAGAATCATGAACGGCAGCAGGATGTGCACCATCGAGATGTAGACCCCGGTGCGGTTGAACACCAGCTCCAGCGGCTTATCGATGACGCCCATGGCCATCAGGCCGCTGTTGATCAAGCCGCCCGATTGCAGCAACACGATCCACGCCGCGACCCGCACCAGAATCGAGGTCCAGAACGGCAACAGCACCAGAATCATCAGCAGGTTGCTTTGGCGCGAGGGCAGGTTCGCCAGCAGGTAGGCCAGCGGATAAGCAAGCACCAGGCAGATCATGGTGATGATCAGGCCCATCCAGAACGTACGGGCAAAGATGTCGAGGTAGATCGCCTGATCGGGAGTGGCCCGGGCCAGTTCGCCGAGGTCGTCGATACGGTGATCGACGGCGGCCAGCAGGTAATAAGGCGTCACGCCACTGGTGTTGCGGCGCACCACCTGCCAATAGGCCGGATCGCCCCAGCGTTCGTCGAGTCCTTCCAGCGCTTCTTTATAAGAAGCAGGCTCCGTGGCGAACGGCAAGGCGCGCGCGGTTTTGGTCAGCAGGCTGCGGTAGCCGGCCAACTCCATGTTCAAGCGCTTGGACAAATCACCCAAGGTCTGATTCTTGCGGGCTTCGGCGAGGTCTTCGCTGGCGGCCTTGTACACAGGCTCTGCCGGCAGGCCTCGGCCATCCCAACTGGCGATGGCTGCCACAGTGCGCGGCATCACGCCGACCACTTCCGGGTTACCGACGCTTTTGTAGAGCAGCGCCACGATCGGCACCAGGAACACCAGCAACAGAAACAGCACCAACGGCGCGATCAAGGCTTGTGCTTTCCAGCGGTTGATTCGCTCGGCGTGCTTTAGCCGCTGCTTCAAGGTGGGGTCGGTGCCCGCGTTCACGGGAACGGCGATAGCCATGGCGTACTCCGGAAATCTTTGATCGTTACAGAGGGTGGCACTCCATAACTGGGAGGCCACCTCTGTTCTTGTTAGCTACACATCAGCCCCTGTAGGAGAGGCAAGCCCACAGTGTTGTGGTTACTTGGCAGCCCAGGAATTGAAGCGCTGCTCCAGTTGCTCGCCGTTGTCAGCCCAGAAGCTGACGTCGATCTGCACCTGGTTGGCGATGTTTTCCGGGGTGGTCGGCATGTCTTTCAGGACATCCTTGGACAGCAATGGCACTGCCTGGGTGTTGGCCGGGCCGTAGGCGATGTTTTCCGAGTAGGTCTTCTGCTGTTGCGGCTGTACCGAGAAGGCGATGAATTTCTTCGCAGCTTCGGCACGGGTCTTGTCCAGACCTTTTGGAATGGCCCATGCGTCGAAGTCGTAGATGCCGCCGTTCCACACCACTTTCAGGTTGCTTTCTTTTTGTACCGCGGCGATCCGGCCGTTGTAGGCCGAGCTCATGACCACGTCACCGGAGGCGAGGTATTGCGGCGGTTGTGCGCCGGCTTCCCACCACTGGATGCTTGGCTTGAGTTCATCGAGTTTCTTGAACGCCCGGTCCTGTCCATCTTTGCCGGCCAGCACTTTGTAGACGTCTTTCGGCGCAACGCCGTCAGCCATCAGTGCGAATTCCAGGGTGTACTTGGCGCCTTTGCGCAGGCCGCGCTTGCCCGGGAATTTCTTGGTGTCCCAGAAATCAGCCCAACTGGTCGGAGCGGTTTTCAGCTTGTCAGCGTTGTAGGCCAGCACGGTCGACCACACGAAGAAGCCCACGCCGCAAGGCTGGATAGCGCCTTTGACGTAGTCTTCAGACTTGCCGAACAGCTTCGGATCAAGCTGCTCGAACATGTCTTCGTCGCAACCACGGGACAGTTCCGGCGATTCAACTTCCACCAGGTCCCAGGACACGCTCTTGGTGTCGACCATGGCTTTGACCTTGGCCATTTCGCCGTTGTATTCGCCAGCGACGATTTTGCCGTGGCCCGCCGCTTCCCATGGTGCGTAGAAGGCTTTGACCTGCGCCGCCTTGTTCGCCCCGCCAAAGGACACCACGGTCAGGTCCGGGCCAGCCGCCATCGCGTGCGCCGCGCCGATCATGCCGACGACCAGGGCGGTGAATTTCAGGGATCTCAACATTTATTGTTCTCTCCACGTGCAGGGTTGGTGTTGGTGAAGCAGGGGGCGATCAATGCGCCTCTAGAAGTGGGTCGAGCGCGCGAACGTGTTCGACCTGCCAGCCAAGCGGTACCACGTCGCCGACAGCCAGCGCAGGATCGAGCTCGGCAATCGGTTGTTTCACGAAGAAGTCGGTCTTGCCGCAGACTTCCAGGCGAACCCGGACGTGGTCGCCCAGATAGATGAATTCCGCCACCCTTCCCGAGAAGCGGTTGACACAGGACTCGCTCGAGCCATTGAGGCTCACGCGCTCCGGACGAATCGACAGCGTGACGGGTTCGCCGGTCTTGCCGACGTTGACCGCCAGTGCTTCAACCTTTTCACCGCGACCAAGCTCGACCACGCAGCGATCACCGGTGTGGCTGTGCAAGCGGCCGTTGAGGCGGTTGTTCTCGCCGATGAAGTTGGCGACGAAAGTATTTTTCGGCTCTTCGTAGAGCGTGCGCGGTGGCGCGATCTGCTGGATCTCGCCCTGATGGAACACGGCGACACGGTCGGACATGGTCAGGGCTTCGCCCTGGTCGTGGGTCACATAGACCACGGTCACGCCGAGGCGCTGGTGCAGGTGTTTGATTTCCATCTGCATGTGTTCGCGCAGTTGTTTGTCCAGTGCGCCGAGGGGTTCGTCCATCAGCACCAGTTGCGGTTCGAACACCAGGGCACGGGCCAGGGCCACACGCTGCTGCTGACCGCCGGACAGTTGCGCCGGATAGCGCTGGGCGAAAGTATCGAGCTGAACCATGCTCAGCACACGCTTGACCCGGTCACTGACGTCGCTCTTGTTCAAGCCGCGCACGGTCAGCGGGAACGCCAGGTTCTCGGACACGGTCATGTGCGGAAACAACGCGTAGTTCTGGAACACCATGCCGATGTCGCGCTTGTGCGGTGGCACGTTGTTGATGGAACGCCCGGCCAGTTGAATCTCCCCGGCGGTCGGCGTTTCGAAGCCGGCGAGCATCATCAGACTGGTGGTTTTGCCGGAACCGGACGGCCCGAGCAAGGTAAGGAATTCGCCTTTGCGAATTTCCAGGTTGAGGTCTTTGACGATCAGGTTCTCGCCGTCGTAGCTCTTTTGCACTCCACGAAAGCTGACCAGAATATCGCTGGCCCCTGCACTTGAATCAACCTGGCTCATACCCACACCTTTGTTATTGATGACTGCTGTGGACTAAGCCTAGTGGACGCTGGGAGCCGCGCAAATCGGGGCGCAGGAGAGAATCGCCTCAGCCGGATGGAAGGTTGGGGGTAGGGATTGCCCTACAAGGATGGCGGGGATGGATATGTCGATTCTTGATGGCGACAGACGGTGAGCTGCAAGCCACAGGAACCGGTAAAAGCGGCTTTGCATGCATGTCGTAAATGGACATGCCTCTTCTTTCTGTAGGAGCGAGGCTTGCCCGCGAAGGCGATCTCACTGGCGCCAAAAGCTTCGCGGGCAAGCCTCGCTCCTACAAAATCCACAGTGAACCCTGGATCACAGGAGTTTGTGTTCCATCGCGTACTTCACCAGTTCAGCCAGGGAGGTGATGTTGAGTTTCTGCATCAGCCGCGCCTTGTGGGTACTGATGGTTTTGCTGCTCAAGGCCAGTTGCTGGGCGATGTCGTTGACGTTGGCGCCCTGGGCCAGGCGTTCGAATACCGAGAATTCACGCTCCGACAGCAGCGAATGCAGCGGCCGCGTGTCGGTCAGGCCGACTTCGAAAACCATGCGGTCGGCCAGGTCCGGATCGATGTAGCGTCCGCCCGCCGCGACCTTGCGAATCGCCGTCAGCAACAATGCCGGATCGCTGTCCTTGGTCGCGTAACCCGCAGCGCCGACCTTCAACGCCCGAGCGGCCATCTGCGCTTCGTCGTGCATCGACAGCACCAGAATCGCCGGCGGATTGCTCATGGCGCGAATCCGCGGGATCGCCTCCAGGCCGTTGACCCCGGGCATGGAGATGTCCAGCAACACCACTTCGCAGGGAACATGGCGCAAGGTATCGAGCAACTGCTCGCCATTGCTCGCCTCCCCGACCACCAGCAAGTCCTTGGCCAGGCCGATCAATTGCTTGATGCCTTCACGAACGATGGTGTGGTCTTCGGCTACCAATACACGGATCACGTTCTTCTCCATTCTTCTTATGTCAGAACCAAGATCTATCGCGGGCTTGCCTGCAAAGGCGCCAGCTCAAACAACACAAAACCATCAGGCTTCATCCAGCGGCACTCGCACCGTCAGGGTCGTGCCCTCCCCCGGCTCACTCTCAAGCGACAATTGCCCGCCCATGATCAACACCCGCTCACGCATGCCGACCACACCGAAGGATGTCGGCCTGCCAGGCGCGGCGACAAATCCTACGCCATCATCGCTGACAGTCAGACAAAGCTCATCGCCCTCAAGGGCCAGCGTCAGTTCAACAGTATGCGCCTGGGCGTGGCGCATGACATTGGTCAGCGCTTCCTGAAGGATGCGGAACAGGCCGATGGCCTTGGCATCGCTGAGCACCGGCAAGTTATCCGGCACTTGTACCAGACACGGAATATGCGTGCGCGCCTCGAACCGTCGGGCCTGCCACTCGATGGCCGAGGCGATCCCGGCATCGAGAATCGGTGGCCGCAGCGCCGTGGCCACATCACGCACCAGTTGAAACAGCTGCGCGATCAAACGCTTCATGCTGTTCAAGCGCTCGTGCAGGCCAGGGTCGAGCTGCGCATAAGCCAGTTCGCACATGGACGTTTCCAGCTTCAACACGGTCAACATCTGCCCCAGCTCGTCGTGAACTTCCCGGGCAATCCGTGCCTTCTCCTCTTCCCGCACACTCTCCAGATGCGCAGACAACTCGCGCAACTGCTCACGGGAGCTGGCCAGCTCCAGCTCGATGCGCTTGCTCTCGGTGATGTCCCAGACGATCCCGTCCCAGACATAGGCGCCGTCTTCCAGTCGGCGGGTAATGGCCTTGATCTCAGCCCAGCGTTGTTCGCCCTGACGGGTCAGAATCCGTCCCTGCCACGACCAGTCGCTGTCGGTGTCCAGTGCATGGTCCTGGGTCTGGTGATAACTGGCCTTGTCATCCGGATGCACCAGGCTGCGCAGGCCTTTGTCACGATGGGCCAGGGTGGCGGGCGAGTAGCCCACCAGGCTCTCGCTGCCTTCACTGATGTAGGCAAAGTCGATCTGCCCGGTCACTGGCGCGCGCTCCAGACGAAAGACCAGCCCGGGGACGTTGGCGGCGATCCCCTGCAGCCGTGCTTCACTTTCCTGCAAGGCGGCCAGGGCGCGACGACGCTCGGTGACATCATTGAGGTAAACCACCAGGTATTCGCCCTCGCGAAAACGCAAGAAGCTCAACGAGACATCCGCCGGCAGAATACTGCCATCGGCCCGCACACAATTGGTTTCGAAACTTAGCGGCCCTTCCTCACTGGCCCGGGCGCGTTTCCACAGGCTCAGCCAGCGGTCCATGTGCAAACCGGGCTCGAAATCGATCAAGGGTCGATCAATGATCCCGCCCGCCGGATAGCCGAGCATGCTTTCGGCGGCACGGTTGGCGTAGCGCACATGGCTGTCCCAGTTGACCCAAAGGATGCCGACGGTGCTTTGATCGATGGAGAACTGCGTGAGGCGCAAGGCCTCTTCGCTAGCCTCGCGCAGGGCAATGTCTTCGCGCGCCGCCAGCAAACGTTGCTCCAGACTGTGTTGCTGACGACGCTGCCAGAACACAATGGCCATGCTGCTCAGCAATAACACCAGCAACAGCAGGCAGAGATTTTTCCAGAAAACCGGTGAATCGGACAGCCGCGGGTACTTGGGTTGCAGCCATTGATCGTGCAGTCGCTCGAGGTCTTTGGCCGGAATCGCGCGCAGCGCGTTTTCGACGATGCCGGCCAACTCCGGCCAGTCCCGACGCGTGGCCACTCGCAACAGTTGCGGGAAACCGATGTCGCCCACCACGGCCAGCCCGGCAAACTCGGGTTCGGCTGACAGACGCCCGAATTGCGCTTCATCGACCACCGCGTAACCGGCCTGCTGACTCAACAACAGTTGCAGCGCCTGGCGCTCCAGAGGCACGCCCTGCAGGTTCAAATGCGGATAGGTACTACGCAAGAAATCGGCGGTGACGCTGGGCATGCGCACGGCGACGCGGGTCTGACTGTCGAGTTTTTCCAGCTCCACCACCCCCGTACTCTTCTGGTCGCTGACCACCAGTTGCGGCACCCGCATGTACGGATCGGAAAATTGCCAGAGTCGTAAACTGGCGGGAGTCTGGGTCAGCCCCGGCGCGATATCGATATCGCCTTCGCGCGCGGCGGCTTCCAGTTGCGCAAGATCAGGATAATTACGCCAGCTCAGCTCGACCTTGAGCGACTTGGCCAGCCACTTCATCAACTCGATGTTGACCCCGGACAGGCGCTGCAAGCGGCGATCGTATTGAGCATAGGGCACTTGCAATACAACCCCGACCCGCAACTCTTCATGCTGCGCCAGCCATTGCTGTTGCGCCGAAGACAATGACACGACATGCGCCGGCGGCGCGGGAGCCGCCCAGCCCATCAAGGGAAACCACAAACAGCCGATAACCCACAGGCAGCGAAAATGCATCATCGAAGTCTCACACACTGACAAATACTGACCAACCCATTAGGCTGCCGGAATAACTTCTGGCCTGGAATATCCGATGCCCCCTGTCTACCGCCTGGCACTGCCAGCATTGTGCCTGTCGTTGATCCTGCCGTGCGCCTTTTCCGTCGAGGCGGCCGACCCGGCACCTGCCACTGCGGAAAAGCCCGCCGAAGAAAAACCGGTCGAACGCCAGCCGCTGCTTGAGCGTAGCCAGGAAGAATCGACGGCACTTGAGCGACAAATTCCTGCGCAGGAACAGCAACAACTGCAAGCCGGTACCGACAGCTTTCTCGCCTTGTGGAAACCAGCCAATACCGCCGAGCCCAAAGGCGCGGTGATTATCATCCCGGGTGCCGGTGAAACCGTTGACTGGCCGCAAGCAATCAGCCCATTGCGCCGCCAATTGCCGGACGCCGAGTGGAGCAGCCTGAGTATCACCTTGCCGGACCTGCAAAGCGAAGCCATTGCGCCACGTATCGTCGAAGTGGCACCAGTGCCCAAAGCGCCTGATGCCGGCAACAAAGACTCGACCACCGCGGCGCCCATCGAACAGGCCGCCGGCGGCGAAGCGGAGGTGGCCGACAAGGCTATCGCCGAAACCACCGAAGAACACGCCAAAGCCGACGCCGAGCGAATTTTCGCCCGCATCGACGCGGCCATCGCTTATGCCGAACAGCAAAGCGCTCGCAAAGTCGTCGTGCTGGGGCATGGCACCGGCGCTTACTGGGCCGCGCGCTATCTGAGCGAGAAGCAGCCATCGCAAGTCGAGAAGTTCGTGATGGTCGCCGCCCAGACGCCTGTTACGGCGAAGCCTGAGCTTGCCGAGTTGACGCCGACGATCAAGCTGCCGACTGCCGACATCTTCTATATGGACAAACCACTGGATCGCAACGCGGCACTGGAACGCTTGCAGGCCAATAAACGTTTGAAGACATCGGCGTTCAGCCAGGTCTCGCTCAAGGCACTGCCGGGCAATGCCAAGGCTGAGCAAGAGCAGTTGGTTCGCCGGGTGCGGGGATGGTTGAATCCGCAGCCTGCGGCGGACTGATGGATCGCGTCGCCCCATTCGCGGGCGACACAACTCTGCCCTGCTATCGAAAGTCCCGCCGTTCGCGAATCAACGTGTAGGCGTTGTGCAATTCACGAGTCTTGTCCGTCGCCTCACGAACCTGCAACGCCGTCGCACCGCTGCCGGCAATCTTGTCCGGATGATGGCGACTGAGCAGGCGTCGATAGGCGCGTTTGATCTGTGCTGGCTCGCTGGTCGCCGACACGCCCAATAACCGCAAGGCGTCCTGATACGTAATCGCGCTGCTGACCAATGGTCGCTTCGGCTCGTAGTCACTCGCCAGTGCCTGTACCTGTTGCGGCGTCCAGCCCAACCATTTGCCCCACTGGGCAATCAGTTCGCGCTCGCTGCTACCGGCGCGGCCATCGGCCCAGACCATCCGCCAACAGGCACGCAACACGCCTTCCGCCGCATGGGGCTGAGCACTCAAGCGTCGCAGATAACCACGCAACCGATCGTGCCCCGACTTGCCGCGGTTGAACGCCGCTATCGCCCGACGTTGCGCCGACTCGGTCATCTCCAGCGCACGCATTTCCTGTCGCGCCTGCTGAATGTGGCCATCCACTACCCGCCCATCACTCTTGGCCAATCGGCCCAGCAACACGAACAGCAGTTCATCGTTGCGCAGCACCGAGCGGCCACCGAACTTTTCCCATAAATGTGCCCAGCTCTGCAGGTGCAAGCGCCGATCCAGCGCCTGTCCCAATAAAGCACCGAGCATGGCCCCCGGAATGCTGGCTATGGCAAAGCCCGCTCCGGCTCCAATCAGAGTCCCTGGCCACAACATGTCAGCGTCTCGCTTCTATCAAGGTTTCTACTTCAGCCAGGCGCTCGTGAGTGCCGACATCTACCCAATGTCCATTCAGGCGCTCGCCCGTCACTTGTCCATCGGCCATGGCTTTGCGCAACAATGGCGCAAGCTTGAAGGCCCCGGCCGAGCAACCGTCAAACAGCTGCGGGTGCAGCACGGCGATGCCGCTGTAGGTCAGGGTTGGGGTATCCGGCTGACCGTCCTGCACATGGCCATCGACCAGAGTGAAGTCCCCGCTCGGGTGATGCGCCGGGTTGTCCGCCAGGATCAAATGGGCGAGCCCGACGATGGGCTGGTGCAACACGCTGAAGTCGTAGTCGGTCCAGATGTCGCCGTTGACCACCACAAAAGCCTCATCACCCAACAAAGGCAACGCGCGGAAAATACCGCCACCGGTTTCCAGCGGTTCACCTTCCGGCGAATATTGAATGCTCACGCCATATTTCGAGCCATCCCCCAGATAATCTTCGATCTGCTGACCGAGCCAGGCATGGTTGATCACAATCTCGGTAAACCCCGCAGCCGCCAGCGCGTGCAGGTGATACTCGATCAAGGGTGCTCCGCCGGCACGAACCAGTGGTTTTGGCGTGGTCAGGGTCAGCGGACGCATGCGCTCGCCTTTACCCGCCGCCAGAATCATTGCCTTCATGCCTTCACTCCAGCACGCAGACTGGCCAGCAACACATCCAGCTCAGCCAGTTCAGGACGACGGGCAATGACCGCGTCTATATAAGCAAAGAAACGCGGCACATCGCCGAGATAGCGTGGCTTGCCGTCGCGATGGCAAATGCGGGCGAAGATGCCGATGACTTTCAAGTGACGCTGCACGCCCATCAGGTCGCTGGCGCGCAGAAAGTCTTCAAAGTCCGGCTGAACCGGGATGTCGAGCGCACCGGCTTGCTGCCAGTAATCTTCCAGCCAGCCGCGCACGCGTTCTTCAGGCCAGCTGAGGAAGGCGTCCTTGAACAGGCAAGTCACGTCATAGGTCACCGGCCCGTAGACCGCGTCCTGGAAATCCAGCACACCGGGATTCGGCTCGCTGATCATCAGGTTGCGCGGCATGTAGTCGCGATGCACCAGGACTTTAGGCTGAGCCAGAGCGCTGTCGATCAGCAGGTCGCTGACCTGCTGCCAGAGCACTTGCTGCGCCGCATCGAACTCGATACCCAGTTCGCGCTTCACGTACCACTCGGGGAACAGTTCGAGCTCGCGACGCAGCAACGCGACGTCATAACTCGGCAGCGGCGCCACCATCGGCAATTGCTGGAAAGCCAACAACGCTTGCAGGGCATCCTTGAACAAATCGTCGGCATTTTCGCTTTCGATCACGTCCAGATAAGTCTTGTTGCCCAAATCATTGAGCAAAAGGAAACCGCGCTCGAGGTCCTCGGCATAAATTTTCGGCACGTTTATGCCGGATTTCGCCAGCAGAAAAGCGATATCCACAAAGGGTTTGCAGTTTTCCTGGGGCGGTGGCGCGTCCATCACGACGAAACTTCTGCCCGCGCCTTCCCAGCGGAAATAGCGCCGAAAACTCGCGTCGCTACTGGCCGCGGTCAACGTGGCCGGGGGCACGGCGCCCCAACCTTGTTCTGCAAAGAGGATAGCCAACTGTTCATCGAGCCAAACTTTCAGGTGTTGCAAGCGTACATCTTGGTCAGGCATTGCAAGGGTCTCCGACGGCGCTAGCCGTCAAGCGGGTCATGCTTTATTATCCAGCATCTTTTTCAGACCATCGAGAGGCGTGCGGCCCACACCGCGGGCAGATGGCACGCAGGAAGCCCGGACTAATAAGATGGCATTGAAATCCCCCGCGTTTCGTAAAAAATTTCCGTTGTTGGTTACCGGCAGTCTGCTGGCCCTGCAACCCCTGGCCACGTCGTTCGTGGTCGCCGCGGAACAGTATGACTGCTCAGTCTCTGCTTCGGGTGCCTGGGACTGTGCGCCAAAGGCGCCGGCCGCTGCATTGCCGCCGCGCCCCGTGCATGAAGGCACCGCAGTTTCCGCCACTGGAGAAACCCCGGCAGGCACCGCCTCCAGTGAAGACACCGGCGCCAAACCTGTGCTGGTTACCGAGTCCAAGGGCCGCGGCCTGAAGTCGCGTAGTGAAGACTACAGCCACCTCGACTGGGTTCCGCGCGAGAAGCTCACCGCAGCGCAATTGGCCGAAACCGGTCCTTACTGCTCTGGTTCCTATATCGAACCGATTCGTCCTGGCATGAATGACAAGACGAATAAAAGCGACGCTCCAACCTTTATCGGTGCCAAGGCCTCCCGCTATAAGCAGGAAGAGCAAGTCGCGACCCTGGCCGGTGACGTGGTCATGCGTCAGGGCAGCATGCAGGTCGAAGCCGACGAAGCGAACCTGTACCAGGCCGAAAGCCGTGGCGAACTGGCCGGCAACGTGCGCATTCGCGACAATGGCGCACTGATCGTGGGCGACCACGCCGACGTGCAGCTCGATACCGGTGAAGCCAAGGTCGACAACGCCGAATACGTGATGCACAAGTCGCGCATCCGCGGTAACGCGCTGTACGCCAAACGTGCTGAGAACGCGATCATCCGTCTCAAGGACGGTACGTACACCACGTGCGAACCGAACAGCAATGCCTGGCAGCTCAAGGGCAACAACATCACCTTGAACCCGGCCACCGGTTTCGGTACCGCGACCAACGTAACGCTGCGGGTCAAGGACATTCCGGTTCTGTACACGCCGTACATCTATTTCCCGATCGATGACCGTCGCCAGTCCGGCTTCCTGCCGCCGACCATCGGCACAGGCAGCGATACCGGCTTCATGCTGGTCACCCCGTACTACTTCAACCTGGCGCCAAACTACGACGCCACGTTGTACCCGCGCTACATGAGCAAGCGCGGCCTGTTGATGGAAGGCGAATTCCGTTACCTGACCAAGTCCAGCGAAGGTCAGTTCGGCGCCGCGTACCTCAACGACGAAGATACTGAGCGCAGCAAGCAGACCGACTACGAAAAAACCCGCTACATGTACAACTGGCAGCACAAGGGTGGCCTCGACTCGCGCGTCTTTACGCAGGTTGACTACACCAAGATCAGCGATCCGTATTACTTCCAGGATCTGCAGACTGACCAGATTGGCGTGAAAAGCGCTGACTACGTGAACCAGCAGGGCTCTGTCACCTATCGTGGCGACAGCTACACCGCTCGCTTGAACGCCCAGGCCTATCAGCTGGCGACCGTTTCGAACATCACGCCGTATGACCGTTTGCCGCAGATCACCTTCAATGGTCAGCTGCCTTATCATCCGGAAGGGCTGAATTTCGATTACGAGACAGAGGCCGTGCGGTTTGAGCGTGATTTGAAGAGCGGTGACTTCGTAAACCAAGACGGCACGGTTGCATCACGTCTTGATAACAACGTGACCGGCCTGGCACGTGCCAACGGCGACCGCTTGAATCTCAAACCGGCTGTCAGCCTGCCGTTGAACTGGACCTATGGCTTCCTGAAGCCTTCGCTCAAGTACCAATACACCCAGTACCAACTGGATCTGGACGGTACTGGCAAAAGCCAAATCGCGGCCCAGGATCAAGCCGCAGCTGCAGCCGGGACTGAAAACATCAACGGTCATTTCGGCAGCAACCAGAACCGTGGCGTGCCGATTGTCAGTATCGACAGCGGCCTGTATTTCGATCGCGACACCCAATGGTTTGGCAAGAATTATCGCCAGACCCTCGAGCCGCGCCTGTTCTACCTCTATGTACCTGAGGAAGACCAGAAGGATATTCCAGTATTCGACACCGGCGAATACACCTTCAACTATGCCTCGCTGTTCCGCGACAACCGCTTCTCCGGCTCCGACCGCGTCGGCGACGAGAACAAACTGTCGCTGGGCGTGACCAACCGCTGGATCGAAGACAATGGTTTCGAACGTCAACGCATCAGCGTCGGCCAGGCCTTGTACTTCAAGGACCGCGAAGTCCAGTTGCCAGGTATCGATGCAAAAACCCGCGCCGATGCTCAAGCCAACGTTTCGCCATATGCACTGGAATACGAATACCGCTGGAACCGCGACTGGCGTACAACGGCCGACTACAACTGGGACCCGGACAGCCGCAGCCCTCGCTCGGGCAGCGCGATGTTCCACTACCAGCCTGAAGACAACCCGAACAAGGTCATCAACGCCGGTTATCGCTATCGCAATGACCAGATCCGTTATGACCAGAACACCGGTAAATGGACGGTGGGCGGCGGTGACTACGGCACCCCGGGCACACCTGGCTACGTGAAGGACTACTACAAGATCAAACAGCACGACTTCTCGGTGATCTGGCCGATCGTGCCGCAATGGAACGCCATCAGCCGCTGGCAGTATGACTACAACCGCAACCGTACCCTGGAAGCCTTTGGTGGTTTCGAGTACGACAACTGCTGCTGGAAACTACGCCTGATCAACCGTTACTGGGTTTCCTATGACGAATTCAGTCAGGAAGCTCCACAAAACGAAAAAGGCGACCACGGCGTCTTCCTCCAAATTGTTCTGAAGGGACTCGGCGGCCTCACCGGCGCCAAAGTAGAGAGTTTCCTCGACAAAGGCATCCAAGGTTATCGTGAACGTGAAGACCAAGCTTTCTGATTGTCTGCGCCCGCTGATGCTGGGCGCGCTGTTCCTGGGTACCGCGGCCAACGCCGCGGTACAGTCCATCGATAAAGTGGTGGCCATCGTCGACAATGACGTGGTCATGCAGAGCCAACTGGACCGGCGCGTTCACGAAGTTCAGCAAACCATCGCCAAACGCGGTGCTGCCGTACCGCCTACCGGCGTACTGGATCAGCAAGTGCTTGAGCGCCTGATCGTCGAAAACCTGCAATTGCAGATCGGCGAGCGCTCCGGCATCCGCATTACCGATGAAGAACTGAACCAGGCTGTCGGCACCATTGCCCAGCGCAACAACATGTCGATCGAACAATTCCGCGCCGCTTTGGCTCGCGACGGCCTGTCTTATGACGATGCCCGTGACCAGATCCGCCGCGAAATGATCATCAGCCGTGTGCGTCAGCGCCGTGTGGCGGAGCGCATCCAGGTGTCCGAGCAGGAAGTGAAGAATTTCCTGGCATCCGATCTGGGCAAAATGCAGCTGTCCGAAGAGTTCCGCCTGGCCAACATCCTGATTCCTACGCCGGAAAGCGCCAACTCCGAGGCGATTCAGAATGCCGCCAAGCAAGCCGACGCGGTTTACCAGCAACTCAAGCAAGGCGCTGACTTCGGTCAGTTGGCAATCGCCAAATCCGCCAGCGAAACTGCACTGGAAGGCGGCGACATGGGATGGCGTAAAGCCGCTCAATTGCCACCTCCATTCGACCGCCTGCTGAGCACCATGGCCGTTGGCGACGTAACCCAGCCAATGCGCACCCCGGGCGGCTTCATTATCCTGAAGATCCTCGACAAGCGTGGTGGCGAAGCGCAGGTGCGTGACGAAGTTCATGTACGCCACATCCTGGTCAAACCAAGCCCGATTCGCGACGAAGAAAAAACCAAGGCCCTGGCTCAATCGCTCTACTCCCGTATCGAAGCGGGCGAAGATTTTGGCGAGCTGGCGAAAAGCTTCTCGGAAGACCCGGGTTCCGCCCTCAACGGCGGCGACCTGAACTGGATCGATCCGAACGCACTGGTGCCTGAATTCCGCGAAGTGATGGCCAAGACCCCGCAAGGTCAGCTGTCCAAGCCGTTCAAGACCCAATATGGCTGGCACGTCCTGGAAGTCCTTGGCCGCCGCGCCACCGACAGCACGACCCAGGCCCGCGAGCAGCAAGCGATGACCGTACTGCGTAACCGCAAATACGACGAAGAGCTGCAAACCTGGCTGCGTCAGATCCGTGACGAAGCGTACGTAGAAATCAAACTCCCTGGTGCAGACCAGGCAGCGCAGTGAAACCCAAGCGTTTCGCGCTGACCCCCGGCGAACCGGCCGGCATAGGTCCCGACCTGTGCCTGCTGCTCGCCTCGCAAGCCCAGCCACACCCCCTGATTGCCATTACCAGCCGCGACCTGCTCCTTGAGCGGGCCGCGCAGCTGGGCGTGGTTGTCGATCTGCTGGCGGTCACGCCGGACAGTTGGCCAGATGTTCCTGCACCGGCCAACAGCCTGTATGTGTGGGATACGCCACTCAACGCCAGGGTCACCGCCGGGCAACTGGACAAGGCCAATGCGGCTTTCGTCCTGGAAACCCTGACCCGCGCTGGCCAGGGCTGTCTGGATGGGCATTTCGCCGGCATGATCACCGCGCCGGTGCACAAAGGCGTGATCAACGAATCCGGGATCGCCTTTTCCGGGCACACGGAGTTTCTCGCTGACCTGACCCACACCGCGCAAGTAGTGATGATGCTCGCCACCCGCGGTTTGCGCGTGGCGCTGGTCACCACTCACCTGCCTCTTCGCGAGATTGCCGACGCGATCACGCCGGAGCGGCTGGAGCGGGTCACGCGGATCCTGCACACCGATCTGAAAGAAAAATTCGGCATCGCCCAGCCACGCATCCTGGTTTGCGGGCTCAACCCGCACGCCGGTGAAGGCGGTCATCTGGGCCATGAAGAAATCGACATCATCGAACCTACATTAGAGCGCCTGCGCGGCGAGGGCATGGACCTTCGCGGCCCCCTGCCCGCCGACACTCTGTTTACCCCCAAATATCTGGAGCACTGCGACGCGGTGCTGGCGATGTACCACGACCAGGGCTTGCCTGTGCTGAAATACAAAGGCTTCGGCGCGGCAGTCAACGTGACCCTCGGCTTGCCGATCATCCGCACATCGGTCGACCACGGCACCGCCCTGGACCTGGCCGGCAGCGGCAACATCGACACCGGCAGCCTGCAAGTCGCCCTGGAAACCGCCTACCAGATGGCCGAGACCCGTTTATGACCGAGCATTACCAACACCGGGCGCGCAAGCGCTTCGGCCAGAACTTCCTGCACGATGCCGGCGTTATCGATCGCATCCTGCGCTCCATTCACGCCAAACCTGAAGACCGCCTGCTGGAAATCGGTCCGGGCCAGGGTGCATTGACCGCCGGCCTGCTCAACAGCGGCGCTCAACTGGACGTCGTAGAGCTGGACAAGGACCTGATCCCGATTCTCAATCAGCAGTTCGCCGGCAAGAGCAACTTCAACCTGCATCAGGGTGACGCGCTGAAGTTCGACTTCAACAGCCTGAACGCTGCGCCAAACAGCCTGCGAGTGGTCGGTAACCTGCCGTACAACATCTCGACGCCGCTGATCTTTCATCTGCTGAACAACGCCAACCTGATTCGCGACATGCACTTCATGCTGCAAAAGGAAGTGGTCGAACGTCTGGCGGCGGGTCCGGGTGGCGGTGACTGGGGTCGCCTGTCGATCATGGTTCAGTACCATTGCCGGGTCGAGCATCTGTTCAACGTCGGCCCGGGCGCGTTCAATCCTCCGCCGAAAGTCGACTCCGCGATCGTGCGCCTGGTGCCCCACGCGGTACTGCCGCACCCGGCCAAGGATCATCGCCTGCTGGAGCGCGTTGTGCGTGAAGCCTTCAACCAGCGCCGCAAGACCCTGCGCAACACACTGAAACTTTTGCTGAGCAATGCCGAAATCGAAGCTGCCGGCGTCGATGGCAGCTTGCGCCCCGAGCAACTCGACCTGGCCGCCTTCGTACGCCTGGCCGACAAGCTCAGTGAACAAGCCCTACAAAAGCCTGCCACTGACTGACAGGCGATGAGCGCTATCGGGTAGGACGCCACTCTGGTTTACTACCCGATACTTGGCCTAGACTGAGTTCTATCAGCTACGCCCCGCGTTCCGCTTCGTTTCTAAGGCCTTTTGCATGTCCGATCCTCGTTACCAGGTCGACGTCAGCGTCGTCACCCGCTATCTGGCAGAACAATCGCAACCCGAGCAAGACCGCTTTGCCTTCGCCTACACCATCACCGTGCAAAACAATGGCCTGCTACCCGCCAGACTGCTTTCACGGCATTGGGTCATCACCGACGGTGACGGCCATGTCGAGGAGGTTCGCGGTGCGGGCGTCGTCGGCCAGCAGCCGTTGATCGAGGTGGGCAAGAGCCACACGTACAGCAGCGGCACCGTCATGACATCCAAGGTCGGCACGATGCAGGGCACCTACCAGATGCTCGCCGAAGACGGTAAGCACTTCGACGCCATCATCGCGCCGTTCCGTCTGGCGGTCCCAGGGGCGTTGCACTGATGGCGACGTATGCCGTCGGTGATGTGCAAGGTTGCCTTGAACCGCTCAAATGCCTGCTCGAGCAAGTGGCCTTCGACCCTGCCCGAGATCGCCTGTGGCTGGTGGGTGATCTCGTCAACCGTGGCCCACAGTCGCTGGAAACCCTGCGCTTCCTCTATGGCATCCGCGAGTCGCTGGTATGCGTACTCGGCAACCATGACCTGCACTTGCTGGCCGTCGGGCAAAACATCGAGCGCCTGAAGAAAGCCGATACCTTGCGTGAGATCCTCGAAGCACCCGATAGCGCGGAGCTGCTGGAGTGGGTTCGCCAGCAAAAGCTCATGCACTACGATGAACAACGCGATATCGCCCTGGTCCATGCTGGTATCCCGCCGCAATGGTCGCTGCGCAAAGCCTTGAAGTGCGCCGCCGAAGTCGAAGAAGCCCTTCACGATGACAACCGCTTCGCGCCTTACCTTGACGGCATGTACGGCAACGAGCCGGTGAAATGGAATAGCGACCTCAAAGGCGCCGCCCGCCTGCGAGTCATCACCAACTATTTCACCCGGATGCGTTTTTGCACCAGCGACGGCAAACTCGACCTCAAGGGCAAGGAAGGCATCGACACCGCACCGCCGGGCTATGCACCGTGGTTCGCGCACAAGGAGCGTAAAACCAAAGGCCTGAAGATCATCTTCGGCCATTGGGCGGCGCTCGAAGGCCAGTGCAACGAACCGGGGCTCTTTGCCCTCGACAGCGGTTGCGTCTGGGGTGGTGCCATGACCCTGATGAATGTCGACACCTTCGAGCGCCTGCAATGCAAGTGTGACGCCCATGGCCACCTTCGACCGGCAGTCGCCACCTCTATTCCCGAACAAACGTCAGCCAGCGCCCCGCGCTAGACTGCGCTTTCAGCCGAGCCACAGGAGCCCGCCATGAGCGAATTCAAACGTATCCCCCCAGAACAGGCCCAGGCCCTGCGCGAACAAGGCGCGGTGGTGGTCGATGTCCGCGACCCGGCAACATTTGCCGCACTGCACATCACCGGTTCGAAGCATCTGGATAACCATTCTCTGCATGCTTTCATCCAGGGCGCCGATCTGGATGCACCGACGGTAGTGGTCTGCTATCACGGAAATTCCAGCCAGGGCGCAGCTGCTTATCTGATCAGCCAGGGCTTTTCCGACGTCTACAGCATGGACGGCGGTTTTGAGCTGTGGCGTACGACCTATCCTTCGGAAACGGCGCAAGGCACTTCCGAATAATTATTTTGTAATGCGCAAGCCCCGGCCCCCGTGGGCTCGCGCGATTACAGACGAACGGTCTGCCACAACTAATTACGTATCTTGCCTTTACCTCCCAAATTCCCAACTATCCTTAAGCGCAGGCCATCCAAAACAGGGGAGAGCCGGTACACCGGCGCACGGGTCATCGGGAGTAGCTTTCGGAGTAGTCAGCTCCGGAAGAGTTCTGGGGGGTAAACAGCAACTGCCTGTTCGGTTGCTGCCAGCATCGACTGAGTGATCCGGCGTCGGCTCCACGTATCGAGCGAGGTGACGTCATGAGTATCTTTAGCCACTTCCAACAACGCTTCGAGTCCACGCGCCAGGAAGAACTCTCGCTGCAAGAGTATCTTGAACTGTGCAAAAAGGACCGCAGCGCCTACGTTTCCGCGGCCGAGCGTCTATTGCTGGCCATCGGCGAACCGGAACTGCTCGACACCTCAACCAACTCGAGGCTGTCGCGCATCTTTTCCAACAAGGTGATCCGCCGCTATCCGGCCTTTGAAGACTTCCACGGGATGGAAGAATGCATCGACCAGATCGTGTCGTATTTCCGCCATGCCGCTCAGGGTCTGGAAGAAAAGAAACAGATCCTCTACCTGCTTGGCCCAGTCGGTGGCGGTAAGTCATCTTTGGCCGAAAAGCTCAAACAGCTGATCGAGAAAGTGCCCTTTTACGCAATCAAGGGCTCGCCGGTTTTCGAGTCGCCCCTGGGTCTGTTCAACGCCACTGAAGATGGCGCGATCCTCGAGGAAGACTTCGGCATTCCCCGGCGCTACCTCAACACCATCATGTCGCCATGGGCCACCAAGCGCCTGGCCGAATTCGGCGGCGACATCAGCCAGTTCCGCGTGGTGAAACTCTACCCGTCGATCCTCAACCAGATTGCAGTTGCGAAAACCGAGCCGGGCGATGAAAACAACCAGGACATCTCGGCACTGGTGGGCAAGGTCGATATTCGCAAACTGGAAGAGTTCCCGCAGAACGACGCCGATGCCTACAGCTATTCGGGTGCGCTGTGCCGGGCCAACCAGGGCCTGATGGAATTCGTCGAAATGTTCAAGGCACCGATCAAGGTGCTGCACCCATTGCTGACGGCCACTCAGGAAGGCAACTACAACAGCACCGAAGGCTTGGGGGCAATTCCGTTCACCGGGATTCTGCTGGCCCACTCCAACGAATCGGAATGGCACACTTTCCGGAACAACAAGAACAACGAAGCCTTCATCGACCGGATCTATATCGTCAAAGTGCCGTATTGCCTGCGCGTCAGCGACGAGGTGAAGATCTACGACAAGCTGCTGTTCAACAGCTCGCTGGCCAAGGCCCATTGCGCACCCGACACGCTGAAAATGCTCGCTCAGTTCACCGTGCTCTCGCGCCTTAAAGAGCCGGAAAACTCCAACATCTACTCCAAGATGCGCGTGTATGACGGCGAAAACCTCAAGGACACCGATCCGAAGGCCAAGTCGATCCAGGAATACCGCGATGCAGCAGGTGTCGACGAAGGCATGAACGGTCTGTCGACCCGCTTCGCCTTCAAGATCCTGTCGAAGGTCTTCAACTTCGATCCGCACGAAATCGCCGCCAACCCGGTGCATCTGCTCTACGTGCTGGAACAGCAGATCGAACAGGAACAATTCCAGGCCGAGACCCGCGAACGCTATCTGCGCTTCCTGAAAGAGTACCTGGCGCCGCGTTACATCGAGTTCATCGGCAAGGAGATCCAGACTGCCTATCTCGAGTCTTACAGCGAGTACGGCCAGAACATCTTCGATCGCTATGTGCTGTACGCCGACTTCTGGATTCAGGATCAGGAATACCGCGATCCGGAAACCGGCGAGATCCTCAACCGCGTAGCCCTGAACGAGGAACTGGAGAAAATCGAGAAACCGGCCGGCATCAGCAATCCGAAGGATTTCCGCAACGAAATCGTCAACTTCGTACTGCGCGCCCGTGCCAACAACAACGGCAAAAACCCAACCTGGCTCAGCTACGAAAAACTGCGGGTGGTCATCGAGAAGAAAATGTTCTCCAACACCGAGGACCTTCTGCCGGTCATCAGCTTCAACGCCAAGGCCAGCAAAGAGGACCAGCAGAAGCACAACGACTTCGTCACACGGATGGTCGAGCGGGGCTACACCGACAAACAGGTACGACTGCTGTCCGAGTGGTACTTGCGGGTCAGAAAATCACAGTAACCCGCTGCCGGTCAGACCGGTTGTCGTTAGCCAGAGGCCTGTGTACGCATTTTCTGTTACACAGACCTCTGGGAGGTGTTCGAAAGTCGGTAACGAGGTTCAGGCAGCATCCAGAAGCGCTTGGGGGAGCGTGAACATCCCTCGGCACAGGTCGATGCTGCATAACCGCTCGCCCCTTTCAGGACAGCTTCTAAGGAGCAGTCATGAGCTATGTGATCGACCGACGTCTCAATGGCAAGAACAAGAGCACGGTAAACCGTCAGCGGTTTCTGCGGCGCTACCGTGATCACATCAAAAAGGCCGTCGAAGAGGCGGTAGGCCGGCGTTCCATTACCGATATGGAACACGGCGAGCAAATCAGCATTCCCGGCCGCGACATCGACGAGCCGGTGCTTCACCATGGCCGGGGCGGCAAGCAGACCATCGTGCACCCGGGCAACAAGGAGTTCACCAGCGGCGAGCACATTGCCCGTCCGCCCGGAGGTGGCGGCGGCAGAGGCCCCGGTAAGGCCGGTAACTCGGGTGAAGGGATGGACGAGTTCGTCTTCCAGATCACCCAGGAAGAATTCCTCGAATTCATGTTCGAGGACCTTGAACTGCCTAACCTGGTCAAACGTCACCTGACCGGCACCGACACCTTCAAGACCGTACGCGCGGGCATCAGCAACGAGGGCAACCCGTCACGGATCAACATTATCCGTACGCTGCGCTCGGCCCATGCCCGGCGAATCGCCCTGTCCGGCAGCAGCCGGGCAAAACTGCGCGAAGTCAAAGAGGAGCTCGCCCGGCTTAGACGGGAGGAGCCGGACAACTTCGGCGACATCCAGGAACTCGAAGCGGAAATCGAGAAGCTCAGTGCGCGCATTCACCGAGTGCCATTTCTCGACACCTTTGACCTCAAGTACAACCTGTTGATCAAACAGCCGAACCCGAGCTCCAAAGCAGTGATGTTCTGCCTGATGGACGTGTCCGGCTCCATGACCCAGGCGACCAAGGACATCGCCAAGCGCTTCTTCATCCTGCTGTACCTGTTCCTCAAGCGGAACTACGACAAAATCGACGTTGTGTTCATCCGCCACCACACCAGTGCCCGCGAAGTGGATGAGGAGGAGTTTTTCTACTCCCGGGAAACCGGCGGTACCATCGTTTCCAGCGCCCTTAAACTGATGCAGGAGATCATGGCCGAGCGTTATCCGAGCAATGAGTGGAATATCTATGCCGCCCAGGCGTCCGACGGCGATAACTGGAACGACGACTCGCCGATCTGCCGCGACATTCTGATCAATCAGATCATGCCGTTCGTGCAGTACTACACTTATGTAGAGATTACCCCGCGCGAACACCAGGCCCTGTGGTTCGAGTACGAACGCATCGCCGAAGCCTTCTCTGACACTTTTGCCCAGCAGCAACTGGTCTCGGCCGGGGATATCTATCCGGTCTTCCGTGAACTCTTCCAGCGCAGGTTAGTGACATGACCGCCAAAGAGCAAAAGCGCCAACCCATTTCCACCGGCTCCGAATGGACGTTCGAGCTGATCCAGGCCTACGACCGCGAAATCAGTCGTCTCGCGGCCCGCTATGCGCTCGATACCTACCCCAACCAGATCGAAGTCATCACTGCCGAACAGATGATGGACGCCTACGCCTCTGTGGGCATGCCCCTGGGTTATCACCATTGGTCCTATGGCAAACACTTCCTAAGTACCGAAAAATCCTACAGCCGCGGCCAGATGGGGCTGGCCTACGAGATCGTGATCAACTCGGACCCTTGCATCGCCTATCTGATGGAAGAAAACACCATCTGCATGCAGGCCCTGGTGGTGGCTCACGCCTGCTATGGCCATAACAGCTTCTTCAAGGGCAATTACCTGTTCCGCACCTGGACCGACGCCAGCTCGATCATCGATTACCTGGTGTTCGCCAAGCAGTACATCATGCAGTGCGAAGAACGCCACGGTATCGACGCGGTAGAGGACTTGCTCGATTCCTGCCATGCGCTGATGAATTACGGGGTCGACCGTTACAAACGCCCTTATCCGATTTCCGCCGAAGAAGAACGCCGTCGGCAGAAGGATCGGGAAGAACATCTGCAAAAGCAGATCAACGATTTGTGGCGAACCATTCCAAAAGGCGCGGACAAATTCAGCGACAAGGACAACGCACGCTTCCCCGCCGAGCCTCAGGAAAACATCCTGTATTTCATCGAAAAACACGCCCCGCTGCTGGAGCCATGGCAACGTGAAATCGTGCGGATCGTGCGCAAGATCGCCCAGTATTTTTATCCACAGCGCCAGACACAGGTGATGAACGAAGGCTGGGCCACCTTCTGGCACTACACCTTGATGAACGACTTGTATGACGAAGGCCTGGTCACCGATGGCTTCATGATGGAGTTCCTGACGTCCCATACCAGCGTGGTGTTCCAGCCGGGCTTCGACAGCCCCTACTACAGCGGAATCAACCCCTACACCCTCGGTTTTGCCATGTATCGCGATATCCGGCGGATATGCGAACAGCCTACCGAAGAGGACTACCGCTGGTTCCCGGAAATCGCCGGCACAGACTGGCTGTCCAGCATCAAATTCGCCATGAGCAGCTTCAAGGACGAGAGCTTCATCCTGCAGTACCTGTCACCCAAGGTGATCCGCGACCTGAAGCTGTTCAGCATCCTCGATGACGACCAAAAGGATGATCTGCTGGTTCCGGCGATCCACGACGAAGAGGGCTATCGAACCATCCGCGAAACCCTGGCGGCGCAATACAACCTGGGCAATCGCGAACCCAACATCCAGATCTACAGCATCGACCGGCGCGGGGACCGCTCGCTGACCCTGCGTCACCAGCAGCACGACCGCAAGCCGCTCGGCGATTCCACCGAGGAAGTGCTCAAGCACCTGCATCGGCTCTGGGGCTTCGACATTCACCTGGAAACCCTGCAAGGGGATCAGGTGGTGAAAACCCACCATGTTCCACCCAGAAGCGAACACGGCGAGGGAGACTACGGCCGGCTAGACTTGGCTGTCATTCATCTTTGATCCTGTTTCGGCCTCCGGAAGTTCGACGCAAAGGTTATTCTGTCGGGCTAACGGAGGTTTTTTATGCAGATTTATAAAGTCGGTGGTGCGGTACGCGATCGCCTGCTGGGCAGGCCTGTCACCGATATCGACTGGGTCGTGGTAGGCGCCACCACCGAAGAAATGCTCGCCAAGGGCTTTCGCCCGGTGGGTGCGGATTTTCCGGTATTTCTTCACCCCAAAAGCGGTGAGGAATACGCCCTCGCCCGCACCGAACGCAAAAGCGGGCGCGGTTACGGCGGCTTCACCTTTCACGCCAGCCCCGAAGTCACGCTCGAAGAAGACCTGATTCGTCGTGACCTGACGATCAACGCCATGGCCGAAGACGATCAGCAGAACCTGACCGACCCCTACCATGGCCAGCGGGATCTCGAGGCTCGCCTGCTTCGTCACGTTTCCCCCGCGTTCGCCGAAGATCCGCTCCGCGTTCTGCGCGTTGCCCGCTTCGCCGCGCGTTATGCAGGACTGGGCTTCACCGTCGCCCCCGAAACACTGGCGCTGATGAGGCAACTCAGCGAATCAGGTGAACTGGAGGCACTGACCGCGGAACGCAGCTGGAAAGAAATCGCCCGTGCGCTGATGGAAGACCAACCCCAGGTGTTCATCCAGGTGCTGCGCGAGTGCGGTGCGCTCAAAGTGCTAATGCCGGAAGTCGATGCGCTGTTCGGTGTACCGCAACCCGAGGCCCATCACCCGGAAATCGACACAGGCGTGCATACCCTGAGCGTGCTGGAGCAAGCGGCACAGCACAAACAGCCGCTGACCGTGCGCTGGGCCTGCCTGCTGCACGACTTGGGCAAAGGACTGACGCCCGAGGAGGAATGGCCCCGCCACATCGCCCACGAGCACAAAGGCCTGAAGCTGATCAAAGCGATCAACGAGCGCTTCAAGGCACCGAAGGATTGTCAGGAATTGGCACTGCTGGTGGGCGAGTATCACACCCATGGCCACCGGGCTCTGGAGCTGAAACCGTCGACCCTGCTGGAGTTGCTGCAGAGTTTCGACGTCTATCGTCGACCTCAGCGCTTTGAGGAGTTTATTGCGGCGTGCGAGATGGACGCTCGAGGGCGCAAAGGCCTGGAGCAGCGAAGTTATCCACAGGCGGATTATTTGCGCGGTGCCGCGACTGCAGCGCGAAGCGTGGCGGTTCAGCCGTTGCTGGAGAAGGGATTCAAGGGGCCGGAATTGGGCGAGGCGATCAAGCGCGAGCGGCTCAAAGCGCTGAAGGCCTACAAAGAAAAAGCATAAGCAAGGGCAAAAGATCGCAGCCTGCGGCAACTCCTACAGAGATCGGCGTAGAAGTTGCCGCAGGCTGCGATCTTTTGCTTTACAGCATATCGGAAGGGGTCAACTGCTCACCGCGCCACTCAAAAGCCACCGGCGCCAACACCTGATCGATCCGCGCCTCGCTCCACAAGGTCGCAAAGCTTTTGCCTACACCCGGATGCACTCTGTCCGGCGCAATCAGCGACAACGGCCACAGCACGAATGCGTTTTTCAGAATCTCTGCCCGCGGCAAGACCAAACCATCGAAATTGCCCACCAGATCGCCGAACAGCAGCACGTCGATATCCAGCGGCAAGCCCTTGCGGTCCGGCGCGTAACGGCCGTTATCCGCTTCGATGAATTTCAGCCGTCGATCCAGCTCCATCAACGGTAGATCGGTATAGGCCGAGACCACAAAGTTGAAAAACGGCCCGCTCTTGATCCCCACCGGCTGGCTTTCGAACACCGCCGAGCAGCGCATATCCACCAGGAAACCCGCCAGGGCGTCCAGGCCAGCCTGCAAATGGGATTCGCGCTCGATGTTGCTACCGAGCCCGAGGTACACCTGAGTCAGCGACATCCGCGCTCGATCTCCACACCCACGCCCTTGGCCGCCGGAACGGCACCTGGCTTGGTCAGCTTGAGGTGCATCCAGGTGATCTTGAACTCACTCATCAGCACTTCTGTCAGACGCTCGGCAAACGTCTCGACCAGCTGGAACTGCGCCTGCTCGGCAAAAGCCTGGATGCGTGACGAAACGCTCGCGTAGTCGAGCGCCAGAGTCAGGTCATCACCAGCAGCGGCCGGACGATTGTCCCAGGCGAAGCTCAGATCAAGTCGCAGACACTGTCGGATGCCTCGTTCCCAGTCGTAGGCACCGATCACGGTGTCGACTTCCAGGCCCTCGATAAACACTCTGTCCAAGCACTTCTCTCCGCTGCACGACAAGGGCGCAATGCGCCGTTAGAATCAGGGCGTCCTCGCCCGGAATAGTTAGCATGTTTTGGTCACTGGCGATTTTCGCCTACCTGCTCGGCTCTCTGTCCTTCGCCATTTTGCTCAGCCGCCTGACCGGTAACCCCGATCCGCGAATGAGTGGCTCGGGCAATGCCGGTGCCACCAATATGTTTCGTCTGGCCGGCAAAAAACTCGCCATCCTGACCTTGCTCGGCGACCTCTGCAAAGGCCTGCTGCCAGTGCTGGTCGCAGGTGCAATGGGCCTTTCACTGCAGGAACAGGCCTGGATCGGCGTCTTCGCCGTCATCGGTCACCTGTTTCCACTGTACTTCCGCTTTCGCGGCGGCAAGGGTGTCGCCACCGCGGCCGGCATGCTGTTGGGGCTCTATCCACCCGCTGCGCTGCTGGCGGTCTGTGCCTGGCTGTTGACGTTCTACCTGACCCGCACCAGCTCACTCGCCGCCCTGATTGCCACACCCCTGACCCTGCCGCTGCTCGCCTGGCAAGAACCGGCGGCACTGCTGCCCATGAGCGCGCTCACGGGGCTGATCGTCTGGCGTCATCGCGGCAATCTACGCGACCTGTTTGCCGGGCGCGAACGGCATTTTTAAATACCGCACGTGAGCGCCACTCATCACAGCGCCGACAACTGCTCCATCGGCCAGCGCGCCTGCACGCTGATTGCCAGGCTTTCGTGCTGACCGGCCCGCAAGCGCTGGCAGCCGGCAAACGCAATCATCGCACCGTTGTCGGTGCAGAACTCCGGACGGGCATAAAACACATTGCCCCTCATGTCGCCGAGCATTTTTTCCAGTGACGTACGCAACGCCTTGTTGGCGCTGACGCCACCAGCGATCACCAGACGCTTCATGCCAGCCTGTTTCAGGGCACGCTTGCACTTGATGGTCAAAGTCTCCACCACGGCCTGCTGGAACGCCAGCGAGATGTCGCAACGGGCTTGCTCGCCGTCGTCCCCGGCGCTGACGCATTGCTGCCAGGTGTTCAAGGCGAAGGTTTTCAAACCGCTGAAGCTAAACGCCAGGCCCGGACGATCACACATCGGACGCGGGAAGACGAAACGTCCGTCAACGCCTTGCGCCGCCAGACGAGCGATCTCCGGACCGCCCGGGTAATTGAGGCCCATCATTTTTGCAGTTTTATCGAACGCTTCGCCGGCGGCATCGTCGAGGGTCTCGCCCAAGAGCGTGTACTGACCGATCCCGTCGACCTGAACCAGCTGCGTATGACCGCCCGAGACCAACAAAGCGACGAACGGGAACTCCGGTGGCTGCGGCTCCAGCATCGGCGCCAGCAAGTGACCTTCCATGTGGTGCACGCCCAGGGCCGGGATACCCCAGGCAAAAGCCAGCGCCTGCGCGCAGGAAGCCCCTACCAGCAGGGCTCCGACCAGGCCGGGGCCGGCGGTATAAGCGATGGCGTCGATCTCGGTCGGCACGCAGTCGGCCTCCGCCAGCACCTGACGGATCAAGGGCAGCATGCGTTTGACGTGATCGCGCGAAGCCAGCTCCGGCACAACGCCGCCATAAGCGCGATGCAGGTCGATCTGACTGAACAGCGCATCGGCCAACAACCCGCGTTCACTGTCGTAAAGTGCGACACCGGTTTCGTCGCAAGAGGTTTCTAATCCCAGTACTAGCATGGGTTTGCGCCTTGTAGAGGCTGAATTCGAAGGCGCGCATAATAGTCGTCGCGTGATGCCCCGACCAGCGGTTTTCGATCAGAGGCTTTGCATTCCGAGCGATGAGGGGTTAACATCCGCAACCCTTAAAAACCGACGTCTTCAAGTGCTCTTTTGCCGCGAGGATGTTGACCCCGGTAATGAATGAAGGTAGCTCTGGATGCCAGCCGTCAAAGTTAAAGAGAACGAACCCTTCGACGTAGCTCTGCGTCGTTTCAAGCGCTCCTGCGAAAAAGCCGGTGTACTGGCTGAAGTTCGTAGCCGCGAATTTTACGAGAAGCCTACTTCTGAGCGTAAGCGCAAAGCAGCAGCCGCTGTTAAGCGTCACGCCAAGAAAGTACAGCGCGAACAGCGCCGCGCCGTTCGTCTGTACTAATACACAGACGATCGTAGCAAGCTTCTGCCAAGCCCGGCCCTCAGCCGGGCTAATGGCATTTGCGGACAACGCTTGATGCTTCACCGTCAAAGCCGCAGACGCGACCGAGACAAACCTGCTTCACAGCGTCAGACCTGGCTCTTTTGCCAGCGGTGCACGTCTTTTCTGACGAGCCTTTCAAGGCTACTGACGAGCACACCCACTGATTCCTCTCACGACGATCAGCCCAAGGCACCGTCTTGCGTGCCCGCTTATTGAGCTATCCGAGGCCATAGATTGGCCGTCGCCGGACTCAGCGAAACACTTTCGAATAGTCGAATGCTGATTGGTACTAACGTCAGTGGATTTTCGGCAGATACACTTCCCGACAGCGATTACGCAGACGACACCGGTCGAGCCGCACACCCTGCGCGCCTCAAACAACGACCTGCGTTCGGCCGCACTTCGTTTCGGGTCCATTTCAGCGCAGATGACGAGAACGCCATGGCCGGGCTAATTCCCCAGAGCTTCATTGACGACCTTCTGAACCGCACCGACATCGTCGATGTGGTCAGCTCGCGCCTGCAAATGAAAAAGGCCGGCAAGAACTACACTGCCTGCTGCCCGTTTCACAAAGAGAAAACCCCCTCCTTCAGCGTCAGCCCCGACAAACAGTTCTATTACTGCTTCGGTTGCGGCGCTGGCGGTAACGCCCTCGGCTTCATCATGGACCACGACAACCTGGACTTCCCCCAGGCAGTCGAAGAACTGGCCAAAGCCGCCGGCATGGAAATCCCCCGCGAAGAAAGCGGCCGACCGCACAAACCGCGACAGCCCACCGATTCGCCGCTGTATCCGCTGCTCACCGCTGCCGCCGATTTTTACCGCCAGGCCCTGAAAAGCCATCCGGCGCGCAAAGCGGCCGTGGATTACTTGAAAGGTCGTGGATTGACCGGCGAAATTGCTCGGGATTTCGGCCTCGGATTCGCTCCGCCCGGCTGGGATAATCTGTTCAAGCATCTGAGCAGCGACACCCTGCAGCAAAAGGCCATGATCGATGCCGGCCTGCTGGTGGAGAACGCCGAAACCGGCAAGCGCTATGACCGCTTCCGCGATCGCGTGATGTTCCCGATCCGCGACAGTCGCGGGCGCATCATCGCCTTCGGCGGCCGGGTACTGGGCGACGACAAGCCGAAATACCTGAACTCACCGGAAACCCCGGTTTTCCATAAGGGCCAGGAACTCTATGGCCTTTACGAAGCGCGCAAGAACAACCGCAACCTCGACGAAATCATCGTCGTCGAAGGCTACATGGACGTCATCGCCCTCGCCCAGCAAGGCCTGCGCAATGCTGTGGCAACCCTGGGCACCGCCACCAGCGAAGAGCACTTGAAGCGACTGTTTCGCGTCGTACCCAACGTACTGTTCTGCTTCGACGGCGACCAGGCCGGCCGCAACGCTGCCTGGCGTGCACTGGAAGCGACGTTGCCGAGCCTGCAGGACGGACGGCGCGCACGCTTTCTATTCCTGCCCGAAGGCGAAGACCCGGACACGCTGGTCCGCTCCGAAGGCACTGACGCCTTCCGCGCGCGGATCAATCAGCATGCACAGCCATTGGCCGATTATTTTTTCCAACAGCTGACCGAGGAATCGGACCCGCGCTCGCTTGAAGGCAAGGCCCACATGGCTACCCTCGCCGCGCCACTGATCGACAAGGTTCCGGGCGCCAACCTACGCATTCTGATGCGCCAGCGCCTGACCGAAATTACCGGGCTCAGCGGCGAAGCCGTGAGTCAACTGGTGCAAAGCGCACCTCAGGAAGCACCACCGGCTTACGACCCGGGCATTGATTACGACGCCATGCCCGATTACAGCGACTACCATCAGCCGCAGGCACAAGAGATGTATGTGCCGCAGCAGGAGTGGACGCCGAAAAAACCCGGTGCGGGCGGCAAGAAATGGGACAAGAAACCGTGGGACAAGAACGGCAAACGTGGCGGCGATCGCGATCAACCACGCGCGCCACGAGTACCGGCTGCTGTAGAGCCACCCACCCTGGCCGCCTTGCGCACGTTGCTGCATCACCCGCAATTGGCCGAAAAAGTCGAGGATGCCGGGCACTTTGCGGCCGAAGACCACACTAACACGCAACTGCTGGTCGCCCTGCTCGAAGCCGTACAGAAGAATCCCAAGCTAAACTCATTTCAACTGATTGCGCGTTGGCACGGCACTGAACAGGGCCGACTGCTGAAAGCGCTGGCAGAAAAGGAATGGCTGATTGATGGAGATAACCTTGAACAACAGTTTTTCGACACCATTACTAGCTTGTCAGCCCGCCAACGCGAGCGAAATCTGGAACAACTTCTTCGAAAAGCGCGTCAAAGTGAGTTGAGTGCCGAAGAGAAAAATCAACTGCGCGACCTTTTAAGCCGCAATGTTTGCGCATCAAACCCGACCTCAACTGGCGCGTGAGGTCATAGCTCAGGTATAATCCTCGGCTTGTTTTTTGCCCGCCAAGACCTTCAGTGGATAGGGTGTTATGTCCGGAAAAGCGCAACAGCAGTCTCGTATCAAAGAGTTGATCACACTTGGTCGTGAGCAGGGCTACCTGACTTACGCGGAGGTCAACGACCACCTGCCGGAGGATATTTCAGATCCGGAACAGGTGGAAGACATCATCCGCATGATCAATGACATGGGGATCAACGTATTCGAGGTTGCGCCAGATAAGGATTCCCTTATGCTGGCCGACGCCGATACCGACGAAGCCGCGGCCGAAGAGGCAGCAGCAGCGTTGGCAGCGGTCGAGACCGACATTGGTCGCACCACCGACCCAGTGCGCATGTACATGCGTGAAATGGGTACGGTAGAGCTCCTCACACGTGAAGGCGAAATCGAAATCGCCAAGCGTATTGAAGAGGGCATCCGCGAAGT
The DNA here is from genome assembly GCF_059492165.1 of Pseudomonas sp. Pseusp15. Classification (NCBI taxonomy): domain Bacteria; kingdom Pseudomonadati; phylum Pseudomonadota; class Gammaproteobacteria; order Pseudomonadales; family Pseudomonadaceae; genus Pseudomonas; species Pseudomonas sp. Pseusp15. The sequence continues at coordinate 5,958,950 of NZ_CP168523.1, read as the reverse complement.
GATGGGCGCAATCGCGCACTTCCCTGGCACGGTTGACCATATTCTCTCCGAGTACACTCGCGTCACCACCGAAGGTGGCCGCCTGTCCGACGTCCTGAGCGGTTATATCGACCCGGACGACGGCATTGCGCCGCCTGCAGCCGAAGTGCCACCGCCTGTCGACCCGAAAGCCGTGAAAGCGGACGACGACACCGACGACGATGACGCCGAAGCAAGCGATGACGAAGAAGAAGCCGAAAGCGGTCCGGATCCGGTCATCGCCGCACAGCGTTTTGGCGCTGTCGCCGATCAGATGGAAATCACCCGCAAGGCGCTGAAAAAGCACGGTCGCTACAACAAGGCTGCGATTGCCGAGCTGTTGGCCCTGGCTGAGCTGTTCATGCCGATCAAACTGGTGCCGAAGCAATTCGAAGGCCTGGTCGAGCGTGTTCGCAGCGCCCTGGATCGTCTGCGTCAGCAAGAGCGCGCGATCATGCAATTGTGCGTTCGTGATGCCCGCATGCCGCGTGCCGACTTCCTGCGCCAGTTCCCGGGCAATGAAGTCGACGAAAGCTGGAGCGATGCACTGGCCAAAGGCAAAAGCAAATACGCTGAAGCCATTGGTCGCCTGCAACCGGACATCATTCGTTGCCAGCAGAAGCTGACCGCGCTGGAAACCGAAACCGGTTTGACGATCGCCGAGATCAAGGACATCAACCGTCGCATGTCGATCGGTGAGGCCAAGGCCCGCCGCGCGAAGAAAGAGATGGTCGAAGCGAACTTGCGTCTGGTGATCTCCATCGCCAAGAAGTACACCAACCGTGGCCTGCAGTTCCTCGATCTGATCCAGGAAGGCAACATTGGCTTGATGAAAGCGGTAGACAAGTTCGAATACCGCCGCGGCTACAAATTCTCGACTTATGCCACCTGGTGGATCCGTCAGGCGATCACTCGCTCGATCGCCGACCAGGCCCGCACCATCCGTATTCCGGTGCACATGATCGAGACGATCAACAAGCTCAACCGTATTTCCCGGCAGATGTTGCAGGAAATGGGTCGCGAACCGACCCCGGAAGAGCTGGGCGAACGCATGGAAATGCCTGAGGACAAGATCCGCAAGGTATTGAAGATCGCTAAAGAGCCGATCTCCATGGAAACCCCGATCGGTGATGACGAAGACTCCCATCTGGGTGACTTCATCGAAGACTCGACCATGCAGTCGCCAATCGATGTCGCCACCGTTGAGAGCCTTAAAGAAGCGACACGCGAAGTCCTGTCCGGCCTCACTGCCCGTGAAGCCAAGGTTTTGCGCATGCGCTTCGGTATCGACATGAATACCGACCACACCCTCGAGGAGGTTGGTAAGCAGTTCGACGTGACCCGTGAACGGATTCGTCAGATCGAAGCCAAGGCGCTGCGCAAGCTGCGCCACCCGACGAGAAGCGAGCATTTGCGCTCCTTCCTCGACGAGTGATCACAAAACCCCCGGCCCAGGCCGGGGGTTTTGCTTTATGCAGATTAAATTCCCCGCACGTCCCACCCGCCGAATAGCCCGTCTACACTCGAAGCATTCCCCCAAAGCCATAACGAGACCGTTATGCCCAGATGGTCGACCGTGCTTTTTTTGCTGTCGCTGATGACCTGGACCGCAACGGCTGGCGCGCTGACTCTGACCGACGAAGAACGTAGCTGGCTGGCGGCTCACCCGGAATTGCGCCTGGGCGTCGATGCCTCCTGGCCGCCGTTTGAGTTTCGCGACGATCATGGGCGTTATCAGGGCCTGGCAGCGGACTATATCAACGTCATCCGGCAACGGCTGGCCATCAAACTCACGCCCATCGAACCGGTCAGCTGGACTGAAGTGCTGCAGCAGGCCAAACAAGGCAAGCTAGACATCTTGCCGGGCATCATGTCGACCCCCGAGCGCCAGACCTATCTGTCGTTCACCCGCCCCTACCTCGATTTTCCGATTGTCATTCTGGCCCACGTCGGAGGCCCCCAACCGCGCAAACTCAAAGATCTGTACGGGCTGAAGATCGCCGTGGTGGAAAACTACGCTCCCCATGAACTGTTGCGCACCCAGCATCCCGACTTGAATCTGGTGGCAATGCCCAATGTCAGCTCGGCGCTGCAGGCACTTGCCACCGATGCGGTGGACGCCGTCGTGGGCGATCTTGCCTCCAGCGTCTGGAGCCTGCGCCAGCTCAAGCTCGAAGGGCTCTACGTCAGCGGTGAAACGCCCTACCGCTATCAATTGGCGATGGCCGTCCCGCCGAACGACAAGCTGCTGGTCAGTATCCTGGACAAAGTCCTGGCAGACATGAGCCCGAGTGAAATCAGTGCCATCCAAGAACATTGGGTCGGTAATGTCCTCGATCATCGAACCTTCTGGTCCGATGTGCTGATGTACGGCCTCCCAGGACTACTGCTTCTGATCGTCGTTCTGGCAGTGGTTATCCGGATCAACCGCCGACTGAGTTCGGAAATAGCCCGCAGGGTCAATCTGGAACAGGAGCTGCGCAGCAGCGAATACCATTATCGCGGGCTGGTGGAGAGTCTTTCAGCCATCGCCTGGGAAGCGCAGATCAGCGATTACACCTACAGTTACGTGTCGCCCCACGCCCAGGACCTCCTCGGTTATCCCCTGTCCCATTGGCTGATTCCGGGCTTCTGGCGCAACATCATCCACCCCGCAGACCTCACTCGGGCCCAGGCGTTCTGCGACCGTGAAGTGGCGGCCGGGCGCGATCACAGCGTCGATTACCGGGTCATCACCGCTGATGGCCGTTGCCTGTGGGTCCGCGATATCGTCAGCCTGATCGAACATGGCCGTGAACCGGTCCTGCGCGGGCTGATGATCGATATCAGCGAAGCCAAACGCACCGAAGAGGCGCTGCGCCTGTCGGAACAGAAGTTCGCCTCAGTGTTCCAGCAATGCCCGGATATTCTGGTGATCGCACGGCTTTCCGATGGCTGCCTGCTGGAAGTCAACGAAGCGTTCGAGGAACAGATCGGCCTCAAGGCCGAAGACGTCATAGGCCAGACGGCCACCGACCTGAACATCTGGGGCGTTCCTGGCGTGGGACCGGGTTTGCTGCAGCGATTGCAGGCCGGCAGTATCCGCAACCTGGAGATGCCCTTTCGCCGCAACAATGGCCAGGTGTTTACCGGCCTGATCTCTGCCGAGCCTTTCGACCTCGACACGACCCCGGCCCTGGTGGTCGTCGTACGAGACATCAGTCAGCTCAAGGAAACCCAGCAACAGCTGCAAACCTCCGAAGAGAAATTCGCCAAGGCCTTCCACGCCTCCCCCGACGGCTTGCTGCTGTCCCGGCAGAGCGACGGCTTGCTGCTGGAGGTCAACGAAGGTTTCAGCCGTATAACCGGGTTCAACAGTGCGATGTCGGTAGATCGGTCGGCGCTGGACCTGGGGATCTGGGTCAATCTCAACGAGCGCAAACAGATGCTCGAATTGCTGCACCGGGATGGTTTCGTCCGCGATTTCAGTTGCCACATCCGCCGCAAGGACGGGCAGATCCGGCTCTGCGAAGTTTCAAGCCGGCCACTGCCCATCGGCGATGAAGACTGCATGCTGACCATCGCCCGGGACATTACCGAGCGACACCTGATGCAGGAAAAACTGCAACAGGCCGCCACCGTGTTCGAAAGCACCGCCGAGGGCGTCTTGATCACCGACACCCAACAGCACATCAGCGCGGTCAATCGGGCATTCACCGAAATCACCGGCTACAGCGAGACCGAAGCACTGGGCCACACCCCTCGCCTGCTCGCCTCGGGCCTGCACGACAGCGCCTTCTATGCTGCGATGTGGCATCAACTGACCGCCGAAGGTCATTGGCAAGGCGAGATTTCCAACCGGCGCAAGAACGGCGAGCTCTACCCGAGCTGGCTGACCATCAGCGCCGTGCGCAACCGGGACAAACTCATCACCCACTTTGTCGCGGTGTTCGCGGACATTTCCAGCCTCAAGCATGCGCAAGCCAAACTCGACTACCAGGCGCACCACGATCCGCTGACCGGCCTGCCGAATCGCACACTGTTCGAAAGCCGCCTGCTGACCGCGCTGAACAACCAGCAGGAAAACGGTGGCCAAGGCGCCGTGCTATTCCTGGACCTGGACCGTTTCAAACACATCAACGACAGCCTCGGTCACCCGGTCGGCGACCTGCTGCTCAAAGGCATCGCCGTACGCCTCAAGGAGCAGTTGCGCGATATCGATACCGTGGCGCGGCTGGGTGGCGACGAATTCATCATCCTGCTCCCCGGCCTGCAACAGGCCAGCGATGCCGACAACATTGCCACCAAGCTGCTCAATTGCTTCAGCGCCCCTTTCCAGGCCGGCGAGCACGAGTTTTTCATCAGCGCCAGCATCGGCACCAGCCTGTATCCCAAGGACGGCTGCGACGTTGCCACGCTGGTCAAGAACGCCGATGCCGCGATGTATCGCTCCAAGGCCAAGGGCCGTAACCGGGTTGAAAGCTACACCCGCGACCTCACCGCCCAGGCCAGCGAACGCGTGGCACTGGAGCATGAACTGCGACGCGCCATCGAGCGCAATGAGCTGTTTTTGTACTACCAACCCAAAATCAGCCTCAAGGATCATCGGCTGGTCGGTGCCGAAGCGCTGATTCGCTGGCATCACCCGACCTTTGGCGATGTGCCCCCCGAGCACTTCATTCCCCTGGCCGAAGAAAACGGCATGATCCTGCAAATCGGTGATTGGGTATTGGAGACTGCCTGCCAGCAGATGTACGAGTGGAATCAGGTCTATGAGTGCCTCGGCCCACTCTCGGTCAACCTGGCGGGCGCTCAATTACGCCAGCCGAACCTGCTCGGCCGGATCGAGCAATTGCTCAAGGACAACCGCCTCAAACCTGATTTTCTGCAACTGGAGATTACCGAAAACTTCATCATGAGCCAGGCCGAAGAAGCGCTGACGGTCCTGCACCAACTCAAACGCCTGGGCGTGCAGCTGGCGATCGACGATTTCGGCACCGGTTATTCGTCCCTGAGCTACCTCAAACGCCTGCCGCTGGACATCCTCAAGATCGACCAGTCCTTCGTCCGCGGCTTGCCGGACGACCCGCACGACGCGGCGATTGTCCGCGCAATCATCGCCCTGGGCCGCAGCATGCAATTCACCGTCATCGCCGAAGGCGTCGAAACCCATGCCCAGCAACAATTCCTCACCACCGAAGGCTGCGAACAGATCCAGGGCTACATCGTCAGCCTGCCACTTTCCCCCGACGAATTCGCCGCGACGTTTCTTCGTATAACCGTATCGGATTTTTCGGATAGCACAGCCGAGAAACCATCGCTATAATCCGCGGCCTACTGAGGGCCTATAGCTCAGTTGGTTAGAGCAGAGGACTCATAATCCTTTGGTCCACGGTTCAAGTCCGTGTGGGCCCACCAACTCCAAAGCCGCGCATTGCGCGGCTTTCGCGTTTCTGGCTGGTCCACCACAGATACAGTCCTAGGGTCCAAGGGTACAAATTAGGTACAGTGCTGGTTCGCCAGCCGCCAAGGCGCTTCAAGGAGGTGCCTTGGCCTACAGGTCATCCTCTGGATTGCGCAACAGCCGCAACTCACCGCGTGCAACCTCATCCGGCACCGCGAAGGAGTACCGTCCCAGAGCCGTCGCTGTTGCCGCTGACCGAAAACTGACCTTGCGGGGGTGCGGTAGCTGGCGATGAGACCCGTGCAGACGTCAAATTCCCCGGGGCCTCACATCAAAGACCGTTTGCATCTTAGTCACCGCTTGTTGAAAATCATCGTCTTTTTGCACGAATGGATACGCGCATGAAGTTCGAGAAGACCACGCAGTACAGGTCCGAGGAAGGGATCGTCTTCAATCTGTCTCAAATCACCCTCATGGAAAGCGACTGAGGTCGTCTGCGCGAGCTGCACTTTGGCGAAGCGAAACGCGCCCATTAGCAAGTCAACAGCATGGTCGTCGATATGTACGACCGAATGCAGGCTCGAAACCTGCCATGCCTGCTGACAGTCTGCATTTCCAATCCCCTCACCCGGCAGCAGGCCGATGCTATCAGCACTATGCGCGGCAACGTCGCCAAGGGAATTGCTGCGGCCTCAGGTGGCGTTGCCGGGAAGGTAGGTGCGTTGGGCGGGCCGCTCATTGGCTGGGCTTCAGGTGCAGTCGTGACGACAGGTGTCAACTGGTACCTCAAAGGGGCCCTGCCGAACCTGCATGCAGGTGACGTGCTGGTCAGCATCGAGGGAGAGGTCCATGGCGGGATTGGCCCACAGCGCTCTGTCGTGACGCTGGTCATCAAGGTCTGAGGAACTGCACATGCCCTACATCATGCAAACTATCGTCCTTCTGGTGCTGGGCGCGATCCTCGTTCAGTTCCTGAAACCGTACCCGTTGCGCAAGTGGCTGGGTTTGACGCTGCTGGCAACGGGCTTGGTCAGCATCTTCAAGGTTGGTGAGCAGCAGGTGCTGGGCTTTGACCTGGAACTGCTAGCACTGCTGGCCGTGCCGCTGGGCGTGGTGCTTTTCCTGACGCGGCGGCGGTTCACGGAGGGGGACTGAAGCCCTGGCACGATTTCTCGGTGCCGTCTCTGACCCAAAATCATATGGGACAACAGTCGATCAACAGCGCGTTGATCGATGATCTTAGCGTTGGACCTTGCCGGCGGATTGGGGGTTACTTTGAACATACTGGTAACTCCTAACGTTGGTTAGATGCCGCCAAAATCACTGCTAAATGATCGGTGGCGGCTGTAACGCAGGCCAGGTGCAGTCGGAAATGTGTAATGCCACATTGACCAGCCTTGCCAACTCTGCGGGCGCGGCCTAATTCTGATCCTAGACAGCACGGATCTAGCGCACATGAAAGGTCACCGCAATCGCCAACCTTTAAAGTCAGACTATACGCATGCCTTAGGCCAAGCCGCGTTTTGCTTCTCGATCTGTGAATGGAACGTGGTTTGGCGCTGCGAGAGAATTAGCCCGGGGGCACTACAGAAGATCGTGGGCGAAGAATTCACTGCGGGGCGAATTGCGAAACTCAAAGGCTGCAAAATCAGTACAACCACGGTACAGTATTCAGCTTGAGCAACCTTCTCAAAATTACGCTTAACACCACGTATTACGGGGCCTCCAGCTATGCCAACCTACGTTCACCTACGAACGTTTTCTCTAGGCTTATCTGCTCGCCCGGCAACTCATAATCCTTTGGTCCACGGTTCAAGTCCGTGTGGGCCCACCAAACAAGAAAGCCGCGCTAATGCGCGGCTTTTGGCTTTCTGAGATTGAGGTTTGATTTTAGGGTTCAGACCAGCCGAGCCACCAAGGCGACGACAGCAAAGGTCACCAGGGCCAGAGCGGCGCCGAGCCCGAACGGCAGTAGTATCGCTCGGGTCGCGGTGGGGGCCGGGCTACGCATGTCTTCAGCCAAGGCGGCCACGTCTCGGTGCAACTGCTCAATGCTGGCTTGAGTCGTGGGGGGTGTGGACATACTGCTTCTTCCTGTGTGGATCACGGGCTCTGCCTAATGCGCTTACCCTAGTTGGATACGGTGAGCTGCTCCGTGGCAAAACTCAAGTGCCGCCGATGATTGGCTGCGCTCTGACGGGCTCGGTATTAGAGCTTGGACCACAGCCCGACAGCGGCGACGAAGGCGGTGACCAGACCGGCGCCCACCGCAAACGGATACCAAAAAGCTTCCTGTCTAAGCTTGCTTTCTTCGGCCATAAACTTGCGGGTCTCGGCCATGAATTTCCGGATTTCGACTTGGAGCTTATCGAGTTCCAGATTATCGCGGTCATTCTGTAGCATCAGTCATCCTGTCGGAGCTCGGGTCGCACCATGTGCGCTGCTCCGAGGCGGGTCGTGCGTCATTTTTCCTGTCTGCCGTCTAGGTTATATTTTGCGCGGATGGTGGGTTATCGGATGACGTCCGCTAACGTTGCAGGCAAACTCCGAGAATTGCGTAATGGGCGCATTTGGGCACTTTGCCGCCTTGTTGGGCTTTTCTTCGACGGGATACTCTCCAGACGTCGCTGCCAATGCAGCGATCGGGTGTGGTAACCCGGCGAGGCTAAGCGCAACAGCGCCCCCATCACGACTTCAGGCGTTTTTTACGCCTGCAATCCAGTGTTATGGCGGCTGTGCGTGGGAGACCTTCGGGTCTGCCGGTTCCTTGGCTCCCGGTTTACCACCCTGCGTACAGCTGCCACCCATTCGTGTGGTAACGAATGCGGCAGCTCCTCGAGTTAAGGAGCAACACAATGAGCAAAACAGATTCGCCCGCAGCTTCCGAACTGAAAACCATCGGCCTCACGCCGTTCACTTATTGCTCGGATCAGCCACTGTTCCACGTCAGGCTGGCGTCCCCATCCTCGACGCATTGACTCAAACCTCCGATCTGCTATCCCTCGCCAAGTCATTTGCCGAGGACGCAGCCTACGCAAAAGACACCGACCGCCACGCCTGGGCCGCACACTACCTGACGGCGATGAGCAAAGCGGTGATTGATGATGTGGTGAAAGTGCTGACACCGCGACCTGCCCGGACGGCGACAGAGTCCGAGGAATAGCGCCTGCACATTATTTGAAACACGCCCCGATTTTTCGGGGCTTCCAGATCGTGATCGGGAGTTCGGATGCTTAAGCCCAAACACTTAACGCTGGAATGGCCTGCACGGGGCCCAGCCGCTCAAGCACTTCAGCGGTCAACACAACCTCATACGTATCCGCCGGCCGCCCCCACTGCTCCACAATGACCATGCGCTCCACCAAAAGCCCCGCCAATCCAGTAATCGTATCGGCCAACACCTCGACGATTTCTTGGGTGCGCAACCACAAGCGATCATTAATGTCTGTCAGCTCAGCAATGATGCGATCAGACAACGCTGGATCCGTATCGGGATAGGCGATATTTCGAAGCAAGTACCGCAATTCTCTTATTTTTGCGTGATCCTGTTCCGCTCCAAACTCTCCGTTCAGGATGGCTGCCGCTTTCGACTTATGGACGCGTTTCTCGGGCGAGTGCTTTGCAGGCAAGGTCTGCGCCATGGCGCCAGCGAAGAGGACCATTATCCGGGCTTCCAAATGTTCCTTCATGGCTTCGAGCGACGAAATGGACCGCGTCAAGGTAATGGAGGCCCCACCATGATGCGTCAGGCCCATGGTCACTTTCAGGGTCACATCACCCGTTTCAAAACCCAGGGCTCGGGCTACGACGTAATGCCCCATTTCGTGATTGGCAATCTGCAGTGCATAGTCGCGCAGAGCCGCAGGCATACCCTTCATTTCGATCCCCTCGCTTCACAGCCCCTGGTTGCGCATTCGACTACGAGTGACAATTTGTGTCCATCCAATTAACCCGTTGAGGGCATGGACTGCCTGTAATATGCCTGCCCATTGCTCTGTACCATTGGAGATACCCCTTTGCCTGACACTCGCCCACCCGTTCTCGACGAAATCGACCGCCAATTGATCGCCGCCTTGCAGATCAATGCCCGTGAAAGTGTGGCCATGCTTGCCCGGCAACTGGGCATCGCCCGGACCACCGTTACTTCGCGCCTGGCCCGGTTGGAAAAGGCCAAGGTGATCACCGGTTACGGTGTGCGACTGGGTCAGCGTGTGGTGGATGGCGGATTGCAGGCTTACGTCGGGATTACGGTGCAACCGAGGTCTGGCAAGGAAGTGCTGCGACGACTTAGCGCCATGGCTCAGGTGCAGCAGCTGTGTGCGGTGAGTGGCGAGTTTGATTATGTGGCGTGGTTGCGCACCGATTCGCCGGAGCAGCTGGATCAGTTGCTGGATCAGATCGGCAGTGTGGATGGGGTGGAGAAGACGACGACTTCGATCATCCTGAGCAGCAAGATTGATCGGGGGCAGCCGGTTTGAGGCATTCGGTGTCTGGTCGGGACTCTTCGCGGGCAAGTCGGATCGCAGCACTGCTCACACCTACAATATGTAGTGATACATCGTCATATTGATAAAACAATTAGCAAAACGACGACACATTGCGTCTTATTAACGTGTTCTACGCTCTCTAGAATGGCTGCCATCTTTTCCTATACTCAGACGCGCATCCTGCGTCGGGTCGCCAGCAAGGTCAGCCATGAACAAGAACAATCGCCATCCTGCAGACGGTAAAAAACCAGTCACTATTTTCGGCCCGGATTTTCCTTTCGCCTTCGACGACTGGATCGAGCACCCAGCCGGCCTGGGGAGCATTCCAGCGCACAATCACGGCGCCGAAGTGGCGATCGTCGGGGCTGGCATTGCCGGTCTGGTGGCCGCCTATGAACTGATGAAACTGGGCCTCAAACCTGTCGTCTACGAAGCCTCGAAAATGGGCGGTCGTCTGCGCTCCCAGGCGTTCAACGGTGCCGAAGGCATCATCGCCGAGCTCGGCGGCATGCGCTTCCCGGTGTCGTCCACTGCGTTTTACCACTACGTCGACAAGCTCGGCCTCGAGACCAAGCCCTTCCCGAACCCGCTGACCCCCGCGTCTGGCAGCACAGTGATCGATCTGGAAGGCAAAACCCATTACGCACAGAAACTGGCGGATCTTCCTGCACTGTTCCAGGAAGTCGCTGACGCCTGGGCCGATGCCCTGGAAGACGGTTCGCGCTTCGGCGAGATCCAGCAGGCGATCCGCGATCGCGACGTGCCGCGCCTCAAGGAATTGTGGAACACCCTCGTGCCGTTGTGGGACGACCGCACGTTCTACGATTTCGTCGCCACCTCCAAAGCCTTCGCCAAGCTATCGTTCCATCACCGCGAAGTGTTCGGCCAGGTCGGTTTCGGCACCGGTGGCTGGGACTCGGACTTCCCCAACTCGATGCTGGAAATCTTCCGCGTAGTGATGACCAACTGCGACGATCACCAGCACCTGGTGGTCGGCGGCGTGGAACAAGTGCCGCAAGGCATCTGGCGCCATGTGCCGGAGCGTTGCGTGCACTGGCCTGAAGGCACCAGCCTCAGCTCGCTGCACAACGGCGCACCGCGTACCGGCGTGAAGAAAATTGCCCACGCGGCAGGCGGCCGTTTTGCGGTCACCGACAACTGGGGCGACACCCGCGAATACGCAGCGGTGCTGACCACTTGCCAGAGCTGGCTGCTGACCACCCAGATCGAATGCGACGAGAGCCTGTTCTCGCAAAAGATGTGGATGGCCCTGGACCGTACCCGCTACATGCAGTCGTCGAAAACTTTCGTGATGGTCGACCGCCCGTTCTGGAAGGACAAAGACCCGGAAACCGGCCGCGACCTGATGAGCATGACCCTCACTGATCGCCTGACCCGTGGCACGTACTTGTTCGATAACGGCGACGACAAGCCTGGGGTGATTTGCCTGTCGTACTCATGGATGAGCGACGCCCTGAAAATGCTTCCACAGCCAGTGGAAAAGCGCGTGAAGCTGGCGCTGGATGCGTTGAAGAAGATCTACCCGAAAGTCGACATCGCCGCGCGGATCATCGGCGATCCGATCACCGTGTCGTGGGAAGCCGACCCGCATTTCCTCGGGGCCTTCAAGGGCGCCCTGCCCGGTCACTACCGCTACAACCAGCGCATGTATGCGCACTTCATGCAGGACGACATGCCGCCCGAGCAACGCGGGATTTTCATCGCCGGCGATGACGTTTCATGGACGCCGGCGTGGGTTGAAGGCGCGGTGCAGACGTCGCTCAACGCGGTATGGGGCATCATGAAACACTTCGGCGGTGAAACTCACGCCGAAAACCCGGGTCCAGGAGATGTGTTCAACGAGATCGGTCCGATCGCCCTGCCCGAGTAAGAGGAATCCGAAATGCGCGTAGCCCTTTACCAATGTCCACCGCTGCCCCTGGATGTCGCAGGCAACCTGCAACGCCTACATCAACTGGCGCTGGAGGCCAAGGGCGCGGATTTGCTGGTGGTGCCGGAGATGTTCCTGACCGGCTACAACATCGGCATAGACGCCGTCAGCGTGCTGGCGGAGGTGCACAACGGTGAATCGGCGCAGCAAATCGCGCGCATCGCCAAGGCAGCCGGGATCGCCATTCTGTATGGCTACCCCGAGCGTACCGAGGACGGGCAGATCTACAACGCCGTGCAGTTGATCGACGCCCATGGCGAGCGGCTGTGCAACTACCGCAAGACTCATCTGTTCGGTGACCTCGATCACTCGATGTTCAGCCCCGGGTCGGATGAGTTTCCGTTGGTTGAACTCAATGGCTGGAAGCTTGGCTTTTTGATCTGCTACGACTTGGAGTTCCCGGAGAACGCCCGGCGTCTGGCGTTGGCCGGTGCCGAGCTGATCCTGGTGCCGACGGCGAACATGATTCCCTACGATTTCATCGCCGACGTCACCGTCCGCGCCCGGGCCTTCGAAAACCAGTGTTATGTGGCTTACGCCAACTACTGTGGGAGCGAGGGCGAGATCCAGTATTGCGGCCAGAGCAGCATCGCCGCGCCGGATGGCAGCCGTATCGCCCAGGCCGGCCTTGATGAAGCACTGATTGTCGGTGAGCTGGATCGCCAGCTGATGATCGATTCCCGCGCCACCAATCGCTACTTCCTCGATCGCCGTCCCGAGCTTTACGACGCGCTGAACAAGCGCTGATCCACTTAGGGGGCGTTCTCAATATGTTTCCCCGGCGCAGTGTGGAAACTCATTGAGAACGCCCCCTAATCCGCTAGCATTAGCGCTTCTCTGTTCTGGAAGTGCTCATGCCTGCGCTGAATCACCCCCACCTTCACACTGAAACCCTGGCCAACGGTCTGCGGGTGACGCTGCGTCATGCTCCCGGTTTGAAGCGCTGCGCCGCGGCGTTGCGGGTCGCTGCCGGCAGTCACGACGTGCCACCGGCCTGGCCGGGGCTGGCGCACTTTCTTGAGCATTTACTGTTCCTGGGTACGGAGCGCTTTCCTGCAGAGCAAGGGCTGATGGCCTACGTACAAGGTCATGGCGGGCAGGTAAACGCGCGAACCAGCGAACGGACGACGGACTTCTTTTTTGAACTGCCACCCCAGGCGTTCAGCGCTGGGCTGGAGCGTCTGTCAGACATGCTCGCCCATCCGCGTATGAATCCGGACGATCAGCGGCGGGAACGGGAAGTGCTGCACGCTGAATTTGTCGCCTGGTCGCGGGATGCCACAGCCCAACAGCAATTCGCGCTGTTCGACGGGCTCTCGGCGGCTCACCCGTTGCGGGCGTTTCATGCTGGCAACCGTTACAGCCTGCCGATTCCGCAGCCCGAGTTTCAGCAAGCCTTACAGGGCTTCTATCAGCGGTTTTATCAGACCGGCCAGATGACGCTGAGCCTGGCCGGCCCGCAGAGTCTCGACGAATTGAAAGGGATGGCGCAGAAGTTTGCCGCGGCCATTACCACCGGGGAGAAAGTCCCTCAGACAAAGCCCACCCTGTTGATGGATTCTTCGGCCAATAGTTATCAACAGGCTGGAGAACGTCGACTGGATCTGCTGATCACCCTCGAAGCGCTGCCCGACTCATCGCCCGAAGCACTGGCGTTCCTGTGTCATTGGTTGAATGCCGCAAAACCCGGCGGCCTGTTGGCGCAGCTGCAAAACTCTGGGCTGGCGGACAACCTGAAAGCCGCGCCGCTCTACCGCTACGCCGGGCAAGCCTTGCTGCACATCGAATTCATGCTGCGGGCGAACGCCACGCAACCGGGCAGCGCAATCCGCGAACAGCTTCTGGATTGGCTGGGCTTTTTTGCCTCTCGTCAGGATTGGGCTCTATTGCGCGAAGAGTACGCAACCCTGCAGCAGCGCCAACAGCAAGTCAGCAGCGCCTTGCAACTGGCCCAACGGGACAGCGAGCAACTTGAACCGGGGTTATCCGAACAGGGCGTTGTCGCACTCAAGGCAATCCTGAAACAAATCGGCGCTGTGGATAACTTCACCGGCCAGTGGCAACTGCCAACGCCCAATCCGTTTTTGCGTACCGAGGCTCCAGCCGCGAATGCCGGGTTGATTCGCGGCCAGACCAGCGCTCATCGCGGCCTGCGGACCTTTGCCCAGGATCGCTCACGCAGTCGCCGCGAGCGATCGCCGATGCAGTTCAGTCAGGCATTGCCGGATAACACGGATGAAGGTGCGGTGTATCTGCGCTGGCGCCTGGAATCCGCACCTCACAGCCGTCTTCAGACGAATCTGGAAAACAGCCTGGGGCCGTTGCGCGAAGATGCACGTCAGGCGGGTGTCGACGTTTCCTTCAGTGCATCGGGCAATGAATGGCTGCTGAAACTGACGGGCCTGCAGGAGCCGATGCCAACAGTCCTCGAGCATGTGCTGAAAGCGCTGACACAACCTGATGCCCGTTTCTCACAGGAAGCTCCGATGGCCATCCCTTTGATGCCGATTCGACAGTTGCTCAAGGTGCTGCCCGATCTATGCACTGAGCACACCGCAGCCTCGGATGACTTGCAGCAACTCTGGTCGAGCGCGCGTTGGGATGGCCTGGCGACCGGACTGTCGGCCCAGACGCAAGCGGCGATGGGGCTGGTCTTGAGTCGTGTGCCGGGAACGCCGGACCATCAATCGACGTCACCTCTATCGATCGGCTCACAGCATCTCTGGAGCGCCATCGATACCGGCTCCAGCGAACACGCGCTGTTACTCTTTTGTCCGACAGCAACCCACGACATCGCCGACGAAGCTGCCTGGCGCTTGCTCGCACACGTGTGCCAGACACCGTTCTATCAACGCTTGCGGGTGGAGCTGCAACTCGGTTACGCGGTGTTCAGTGGCCTGCGCCAGATCAACGGTCAGACCGGGCTGTTGTTCGGCGTGCAATCGCCGAGCGTCGCGCCTCTGGACTTGTTGCAGCACATCGAACAATTCCTCGGCGAGCTCGAAAGGATGATCGAAAGCATCGATGAGCTGACCTTCATCGCCCAACGCCAAGCCCTGGCCGATCAATTCGACAGCACCGCCCTGCCCAACACCCAGGCCGCCGAACTGCTCTGGCAAGGCAAACTGGCCGGCCACTCGTCGGATTATCTGGGCCTTTTACCTCAAGCGATTCTGAAGATCGACCGCAAAGCCTTGCTGGCCGCGGCACAGCGACTGAATAGGGCCGAAGGTGGCTGGCGCTGTCTGGCCAGCGGAGCTTGCCCGACTACGCGCTGGCAAGTGGCAAAATGATCATTACCTGCGCTGCAATTAGCTTTCTCAAAGATTCGCAGCCAATCACTCTGTAATTTTGAGTAACATAGCCACCTAACTATCTGAACATCTCCGGCTGGAGGTGGACTATATGTGTAGGTCTCAACTGTCCCATCCACCTGAAGGAGCGCTTCTATGTCCTGGTCCAAACCTGCTTACACCGACCTGCGTATCGGCTTCGAAGTCACCATGTACTTCGCAAGCCGCTAAGCTCTGCCGTTTGGTAGAGAATGCAGTGCTACGCCTCGGCTTGCCGGGGCGTTTTTATTTTCAGTTTTCGATGATGGAGCGGCCATGTTTGTCCAGATTCTAGGTTCCGCCGCCGGCGGCGGTTTCCCCCAGTGGAACTGCAACTGCGCGAACTGCGCAGGTTTTCGCGACGGCAGCCTGCGGGCCGAGGCGCGTACCCAGTCGTCCATCGCGATTTCCGATGATGGCGTGAACTGGGTGCTGTGCAATGCTTCGCCGGACATCCGCGCCCAGCTCCAGAGTTTCGCGCCGATGCAGCCGGGCCGCGCGCTGCGTGATACCGGCATCAGCGCAATCATCCTGATGGACAGCCAGATCGACCACACCACCGGCCTGCTCAGCTTGCGCGAAGGCTGCCCGCATCAGGTCTGGTGCACCGACATGGTCCATGAAGACCTGAGCACCGGGTTCCCGTTGTTCACCATGCTGACCTACTGGAATGGCGGGTTGAACTGGAACCGTATCGAACTCGATCAGAGCTTCACCGTCCCGGCCTGCCCGAATCTGCGTTTCACCCCACTGCCCCTGCGCAGCGCCGCCCCACCCTACTCGCCGCACCGCTTCGACCCGCATCCGGGCGACAACATCGGCCTGATCGTCGAAGACCTGGGCACCGGCGGTAAACTGTTCTACGCACCGGGCCTGGGCAAGGTCGATGCACCACTGCTGAAGATCATGGCCAGCAGCGATTGCCTGTTGGTGGACGGTACGATGTGGGACGACGACGAAATGCAGCGCCGTGGTGTCGGCACGCGCACGGGTCGGGAAATGGGCCATCTGGCGCAGAACGGCCCCGGCGGCATGCTCGAAGTGCTGGAACAACTGCCCAAGCAGCGCAAAGTGCTTATCCACATCAACAACACCAACCCGATTCTCGATGAGGATTCGCCAGAGCGTGCGGAGCTGGCCCGTCGTGAAGTTGAAGTGGCTTATGACGGCATGAGTATTGTGCTGTAGCGGATGGCCTCTTCGCGGGCCAGCCACGCTCCCACAGGGATAGCGCTATCTCTGTGGGAGCAGGCCTGCCCGCGAAGGCGTCAGACCAGACACCAAAGAATCCACCGGTTGTTCCCGGAGAACCGCAATGACTGATACCCCAATGTCCCCCGCCGAATTCGAAGCGGCCCTGCGCGCCAAGGGCGCCTATTACCACATCTATCACCCATATCACGTGGCGATGTATGAAGGTCGGGCGACTCGCGAGCAGATCCAGGGCTGGGTCGCCAATCGCTTTTACTATCAGGTGAACATCCCGCTCAAGGACGCCGCGATCCTGGCCAACTGCCCGAACCGCGAGATTCGTCGCGAGTGGATTCAGCGCCTGCTGGACCATGACGGCGCCCCCGGCGAAGACGGCGGTATCGAAGCCTGGTTGCGTCTTGGGCAAGCGGTCGGCCTCGACCCGGATCAGTTGCGCTCCCAGGAGCTGGTGCTGCCCGGCGTGCGTTTCGCCGTGGATGCCTACGTCAACTTCGCCCGCCGGGCCCGTTGGCAGGAAGCCGCTAGCAGCTCATTGACCGAGCTGTTCGCGCCGCAAATCCACCAATCGCGCCTCGACAGTTGGCCGCAGCATTACCCGTGGATCGACCCGGCCGGCTACGAATATTTCCGTACGCGCCTGGGCCAGGCTCGCCGGGATGTGGAGCACGGTCTGGCAATCACGTTGCAGCATTACACTACGCGGGAAGGCCAGGAGCGCATGCTGGAAATTCTCCAGTTCAAACTGGACATTCTTTGGAGCATGCTCGATGCCATGAGCATGGCCTACGAACTGAACCGCCCGCCGTACCACAGCGTGACCGAACAGCGGGTCTGGCATAAAGGAATCACCTTATGAGTTTTGATCGCAGCAAAACCCCGACCTGGCGTCCCGGCTACCGTTTCCAGTACGAACCGGCGCAAAAGGGCCATGTATTGCTCTACCCCGAAGGCATGATCAAACTCAATGAGAGCGCCGCGCTGATCGGCGGCTTGATCGATGGCCAGCGAGATGTCGCGGCGATCATTGCCAAACTGGGCGCGCAGTTCCCCGACGTGCCCGAGCTCGGTGAAGACATCGAGCAATTCATGGAGGTCGCCCGTGCTCAGCACTGGATCGAACTTGCCTGATTCCGTGTCAGGCAAGTTACCGCCCAAGCCCGAAATCGGCCTGCCCCTTTGGCTGCTGGCCGAGCTGACCTATCGCTGCCCGTTGCAATGCCCGTACTGCTCCAATCCGCTGGATTTCGCCGAGCAAGGCCGGGAGTTGACCACCGAGCAGTGGATCAAAGTCTTTCGCGAAGCCCGGGAAATGGGCGCGGCGCAGTTGGGCTTTTCCGGCGGTGAGCCCTTGGTACGCCAGGACCTCGCCGAGTTGATCGCTGAGGCGCGCAAACTGGGGTTCTACACCAACCTGATCACCTCCGGCATCGGCCTCACCGAGCAGAAAATCAGCGACTTCAAAAAGGCCGGCCTGGACCACATCCAGATCAGTTTTCAAGCCAGCGACGAGCAGGTGAACAATCTGCTGGCCGGCTCGAAAAAGGCCTTCGCGCAAAAACTCGAAATGGCCCGTGCGGTGAAAGCACACGGCTATCCGATGGTGCTGAACTTCGTCACCCATCGGCACAACATCGACAAGATCGACCGGATCATCGAGCTGTGCATTGCCCTTGAGGCAGACTTCGTCGAACTCGCGACGTGCCAGTTCTACGGCTGGGCGCAGCTCAATCGGGTCGGCCTGTTGCCGACCAAAGAGCAACTGGTTCGCGCCGAACGCATCACCAACGAATACCGCGCCAAACTGGAAGCCGAAGGGCATCCGTGCAAGCTGATTTTCGTGACGCCGGACTATTACGAAGAACGTCCGAAAGCCTGCATGAATGGCTGGGGCAGTATTTTTCTGACGGTCACACCAGACGGAACCGCCCTGCCCTGTCATGGCGCCCGACAGCTGCCGGTGCAGTTTCCCAACGTGCGCGACCACAGCATGCAGCACATCTGGTACGACTCGTTCGGCTTCAACCGCTTTCGCGGTTACGACTGGATGCCCGAGCCGTGCCGCTCCTGCGACGAGAAAGAAAAGGACTTCGGCGGCTGCCGTTGCCAGGCGTTCATGCTCACGGGTGACGCGAGCAATGCCGACCCGGTGTGCAGCAAGTCGAAACATCACGGCGTGATCCTCAAGGCCCGCGAAGAAGCCGAGCACGCGACCCAGACCATCGAACAACTGGCCTTTCGCAATGAACGAAACTCACGCCTCATCGCCAAAAGCTGAACCCTTGAGCGCCGCCAGGGCCGTCGCGGCCGGCATCGACTTCGCCGAGTTGCAGGTCGGGCCACATGGCCTGTTCTGGAACGAGTACCGCCCCGAAGATGCTGCCTGCCGAGTCTGGCAGTGGCGCGACGGTCAGGCCCATTGCCTGACGCCACCCACGTTCAGTGTGCGCAGCCGGGTGTACGAATATGGCGGTGGCGCGTTTTGTCTGACCGATGACGGGCTGGTGTTCGTCAACGAGGCCGATCAGCAGCTGTATCGGCAATCGCTGAGCGATGGGACGCCTGAGGTGCTGACTTCAAGTGAATGCCGGTACGGCGATCTGCACTTCGCCAACGGGCAAGTGCTGGCAGTGGAAGAAAACCGCGATCGGCATCGCCTGGTGGCGATCGATCTGGCCGATGGCCGACGCCATCTGCTGGCCGAAGGCGCTGATTTCTACGCGGCACCGACCTTGAGTCCTGATGGTCGGCGTCTGGCCTGGATCGAGTGGAATCGCCCGGATCAGCCCTGGACCGCAACACGCCTGATGGTTGCCGAGCGCCAGCGCGATCACACCTTTGCGCAGCCGCATTGTGTGGCCGGTGACGGTGCTCAGGAGTCACTGCAACAACCGGGATTCGATGACAGCGGCCGTCTGTATTGTCTGACCGATCGCGGCGGTTTCTGGCAGCCGTGGGTGGAGTCGACAGAAGGACTGAGCCCACTCCCGAGCGCTGCTGCCGACCATGGACCGGCGCCCTGGCAATTGGGTGGTTGCACCTGGTTACCGTTGAGCGAAGACACTTATCTGGCGAGTTGGACCGAAGAGGGTTTTGGGCGACTGGGGCTTTGTCATGGCGATGGCTCCCGTGAGGATTTCACGGGCGACTACAGCCGCTTCCGCCATCTCGCACAGGATGAACAGTTCATCTACTGCATCGCTGCTTCACCAGTCAGTTCGGCGTCGGTGATTGCCATTGACCGCAAGACCCGGCAGGTGAAGACTCTCGCCGGTGGCGTTGTCCCCCTGCCGGCCGATCAGATCAGCCGCCCGCAAACCCTGCGTTATCCGAGCGGTTCGGGCGAGGCCCACGGGTTCTTCTACCCGGCAATGAACGACGATACGAAACCGCCCTTGGTGGTGTTCATTCACGGCGGCCCGACTTCGGCCTGCTACCCGATGTTCGACCCGCGAATCCAGTATTGGGCACAACGCGGCTTCGCCGTGGCCGATCTCAACTACCGAGGCAGCAGCGGCTACGGCCGTGCTTATCGCCACGCGCTGCATTTGAGCTGGGGCGACGCGGACGTGGAAGATGCCTGCGCAGTGGTCGGCTACCTGGCCGAGCGCGGACTGATCGACGGCGATAAAGCGTTTATCCGTGGTGGCAGCGCCGGCGGGTACACCGCATTGTGCGCATTGGCCTTTCACAAGATCTTTCGTGCGGGCGCCAGCCTGTATGGCGTCAGCGATCCCGTTGCGCTGGGCCGCGTCACCCACAAGTTCGAAAGCGATTATCTGGACTGGTTGATCGGCGACCCGGTAGAGGACGCTGAACGCTACGCCGCGCGCACGCCGCTGCTGCATGCGAACAACATCAGCGTTCCAATGATCTTCTTTCAGGGTGAACTGGACGCCGTGGTGGTGCCGCAACAGACCCGCGACATGGTCAAGGCATTACAGGACAACGGCATTCTGGTCGAAGCGCATTACTACGCCGACGAACGCCATGGCTTTCGCAAGGCCGGCAACCAGGCCCATGCGCTGGAGCAGGAATGGTTGTTTTATCGGCGGGTGATGGAGTTGGCGGATTGAAAGCGTAGCGCCCCATTCGCGGGCAACCATTGATCCTGCTATCGCTCAAGCATTGAAATGCCTTCGGCAAAACGCAGAGACAAAAAAACGCCCCACGCGAAAAGAGTCAAACGTGGGGCGCTGCGTTATACCGCGAGACGGTTCGGAAATTCGTGTAGGGCGGGTCTGATCAGACCGCAATACCTTTGCGACACTGCAGTTGCGCGGTGCGTACGCGGGAGAAGGCGCGGGCCAGGCGCAGGAGCATTTCGTCGATATTGGCCTTGCTGACCGTAAGGGCCGGGGTAAAGCGCAGGCAATCGGGTTGCGGGGCGTTGAGCAGCAGACCTTCGTACAACGCAGCCTTGACTACGGCGTCAGCCGAATCGTCGGACAGTTCGAGCCCCCAGAGCAGCCCTTGCCCGCGCAATTCGCCGTGACCATAGCGATGGGCCAGACGACTCAGCCCTTCGCCCAGATGCTGAGCGGTTTCCCGCATATGATCGAGAAAGCCCTTGTCCTGCACGGTGTCGAGCACGACAAGCCCGGCGGCACTCATCAACGCATTGCCATGATGAGTGCCGCTCATTTCGCCGTTTTCGAAACAACAGGCCTTGCCTCGCGCCAACAATGCCGCCAATGGCACGCCACCACCGAGCCCTTTGCCGAGCACCACGATATCTGCCCGCACGCCGTAGGACTGTTCGGCAAGCAATGTGCCGCAGCGACCGACGCCGGTTTGCACTTCGTCAAATATCAGCAGAATGCCAAGCTCACGACACAGGCGCTCGACGCCCTTGAGGTAGTGCTCGGTAGCGGGAATCACCCCAGCCTCACTCTGGATCGGTTCGAGCATGATCGCGACCGTCTGGGCATCCACGGCCGCATGCAAGGCGGGCAGATCATTGAACGGGACATGGCTGAAGCCCGGCAACTGTGGCTCGAATCGGTTGATCAGATTCGAACTGTCCGACGCAGAAATCGTCCCCAGGCTACGGCCATGACAACCTTTGCTGGCCACAATGATCCGCGAAGCGCCGCCACGATGTTGCTGGCCCCATTTGCGCGCCAGTTTGATCGCCGCTTCACAGGCTTCGCTGCCACTGTTGAGCAGGTACGCCTGGTCACTGCCGGTACTGGCGCAGAGCCGGTCGGCGAGGTTGAGCATGCCGCGGTTGTGCAGTCCGAAACCCGGATTGATCAGCGACTGAGCCTGCTCCGAAATCGCTTTGATCAGTGCTGAAGGGCTATGTCCGAGGCTATTGGCGCCGCCACCCTGTGAGAAATCCAGGTAAGCGCGGTTATCGCTGTCCCACAACCAGGAGCCTTGGCCACGCACGAAAATCTGTTTCGGTCGTTCGACACTGGGCATCAGGCACTCGCTGGAAAAGTTGTCGCTTCTGGCCGGCAGGGAAGTGTCCATCGCCAGGTCATCAAGGCTCGGTGGCTTGCGTCGCAGGTTGAACAGATTCATCGGATAAAACCTCGTCCGAGGTTTTTTGCCTTGCCTATGTAAACACCATCGCTGTAAACGGTATTCATCGTGCTTTATGGCCCTGTAAGCCTTGTGAATGCGGTTAGACTAGGCGTAGGCAAGGCACTGAGCCATTTCGATTTCTCAGCATTTTCGATAAGTATTACTTATGGATTTCAAACAACTGCGTTATTTCGTCGCGGTCTACGAAGAGGGCCACGTCGGTCGGGCCGCCGAGCGGCTTTCTATCTCCCAGCCTGCGTTGTCCCAGCAGATCCGCCAACTCGAACAGAACCTCGATGTAAGCCTGTTCGAACGCAGCAGCAAGCGTCTGCTGCCAACCCTGGCGGCCCACACGTTGTACAACCATGCCCTGCCCTTGCTCGATGGCTTGCAACGCGCGCGCGAAGCCTTGGGCAATTTCAAGGGCAAGGCGCTGCGAACCTTGGCCATTGGCGTACTGCAGACCGTCCACTCCAGCCTGGTGCCGCAAATGCTCGAACGCGTGCGCAAGGCACAGCCGCATCTGGTGGTGCAGATCTATGAACTGACCGGCCTGGAAATCGAGCGGCGACTACTCAATGGTTCGCTGGACATCGGGATCAGTTACCTGCCGCCCCGTCAGCCGGGTTTGCACGGCGTGCCGTTGTACGAAGATGAGCTGACCCTTGTCATCCCGGCGGACCATCCGTTGCGCGAATTCAAGAAGGTCTCCATGAGCCAGGCGGCCGAGTTGCCCATGTTGCTGTTGGGTGAAGAGTTCCAGGTGCGGCAGATCTGGCAGGCACAACTGGCCAGTCTTGGGCGCCGGCCGCAGGTGCAGGCCGAGCTGAACAACATGGCGGGGATTCTCGACAGCCTGCCGCACACGCGGCTGGCGACTGTGCTGCCCGGACGCTCGCAAAAGACCCATGGCGACCAAGAGTTGCTGTGGAAACCACTGAGTGAGCCGCGGGTGCCGCTGAAAGTGGGGTTGGTGTGTCGGGATGTGCAGCGGCAACAGGCTTCGCTGGCGTTGTTGCGGACATTGCTGGAAGAGGTGATGGATGAACACATGCGTAGCCCGACGGCCCTGGACGGGTTGAGCTGAACTTTTCTTCAGGCAAAAGAAAACCCCGCCGAAGCGGGGCTTTGCAGACTGTTTCCCTGACATCCATTTCACTCCGCCATCCTGGCAGAATCCTACGTGTCCGTGTTGTTGCTTTGCGCTTCCTGCGCGACGTCCATGTGAAGTAGATTAGCTCTGGATCCAATCTGCGCATATGGGAAAACAGCAGCACGTCATGTAAGAGAATGCTTACATGACGTTACAGAAGTCAGAACTGTCCTGCGTCCAACAGGAACAACGATTCGCTTCCTGC
The DNA here is from genome assembly GCF_059492165.1 of Pseudomonas sp. Pseusp15. Classification (NCBI taxonomy): domain Bacteria; kingdom Pseudomonadati; phylum Pseudomonadota; class Gammaproteobacteria; order Pseudomonadales; family Pseudomonadaceae; genus Pseudomonas; species Pseudomonas sp. Pseusp15. Next base: position 5,935,680 of record NZ_CP168523.1, on the reverse strand, counting down.
CTTTACCGACGCGCTCAACGAGTGAATACGTGGCAGCAGACGAGCGAAATAGAACCGCGCCGTACCGAGCTTGCTCGCGTAGAAATCGTCCTGCGCTTCTTTGCCGAAGGCTGCCTTGGCCATCAGTGCCCACATGTAGGCATAGGCGGTGTAACCGAATGCTTGTAGATACTCGACCGAAGCAGCGCCGATTTCGTTCGGGTTGTTTTTCGCCCGGTCCAGCAGCCATGCGGTCAGATCGTCGAGGGTGCCCACTGCATCGTTCAGCGGTTTGGTGAACTCCGCCAAATCAGCACTGGCCGTCGCGGTGAAATGACGAATCTCGTCAGCGAACAGTTTGTAGAACGCCCCGCCGCTGCCGACGATCTTGCGCCCGACAAGGTCCAGCGCCTGAATACCATTGGTGCCTTCGTAGATCTGCGTGATACGCACGTCACGAACCAGTTGCTCCTGGCCCCACTCACGGATGTAGCCGTGGCCGCCAAAAATCTGCTGGCCATGAACTGTGGTTTCAAGCCCCAAATCGGTCAGGAATGCCTTGGCAACAGGCGTCAACAGTGCGACCAGGTCTTCTGCGCGCTTGCGGGTGGTGGCGTCTTCGCTGAACTTGGCGGTGTCCAGTTGCATCGCCACGTAAGTGGAAAATGCACGGCCGCCTTCGTTCGAGGCTTTCATGGTCAGCAGCATGCGACGCACGTCAGGGTGGACGATGATCGGGTCAGCCACTTTGTCCTTGTTCTGCGCGCCGGTCGGCGAACGGCTCTGCAGGCGGTCGCGAGCGTATTCAATGGCGTTCTGGTAGGAACGTTCACCCGAGGCCAGGCCCTGGATGCCAACACCCAGACGCTCGTAGTTCATCATGGTGAACATCGCCGCCAGGCCTTTGTTCGGCTCGCCGACCAGGTAACCCACGGCTTCGTCGAAGTTCATCACGCAGGTTGCGGATGCCTGGATACCCATCTTGTGTTCGATCGAACCACAGGTCGCCGGGTTGCGCGCACCGAGGCTGCCATCGGCATTGACCATGAACTTCGGCACCAGGAACAGCGAAATACCTTTCGGCCCTGCTGGCGCGTCTGGCAGTTTGGCCAATACCAGGTGGATGATGTTTTCGGTCAGGTCGTGCTCGCCGCCGGTGATGAAGATCTTGGTGCCGCTGACCTTGTAGGAACCGTCAGCCTGAGGTTCGGCCTTGGTGCGGATAATCCCCAGATCAGTACCGGCGTGTGGCTCGGTCAGGCACATGGAACCGGCCCAGACACCGGCGTACATGTTCGGCAGGTACGCGGCTTTCAGCTCTTCGCTGGCGTGGGCGTTGATCGACAGGCAGGCGCCGGCGGTCAGCATCGGGTACAGACCGAACGACAGGCTGGCGGAGTTGACCATTTCTTCGACCTGCGCCGAAACCGCCTTGGGCATGCCCATGCCGCCGTAGGTTGGATCGCCACCGACACCGACCCAACCGCCTTCAGCGTAGGTCTGATACGCCTGTGGGAAACCGGCCGGGGTGGTGACGGCACCGTCGGCCCAGTGGCAACCTTCTTCGTCAGCCGCACGGCTCAGGGGCGCGATGCTTTTGCTGGTGACCTTGCCGGCTTCTTCCAGAATGGCTTCGACGGTTTCAGCATCGACGGTCTCGGCGAGCGCAGGCAGTTCGGCCCAGAGTTTGGCGACCTCGAAAACTTCATTGAGGACGAAGCGCATATCGCGCAGGGGCGCTTTGTAGTCAGCCATGGCAAACCTCGCAAGATCTAAACAGGTGGTTCGTAGGAATAGTGATTTCGCTGTGTCCGAGTGTACCTCAACAACTTTTACGACACATAGGGTCAGCCCATGACCGATTTGTTATTTTTAGTCACTGACCTGTTCTTCATAAAGAAGCCCGCAGCAAGGCGGGCTTCTTTATGGCCGATTTGAATGATTAAAGTGCAAACGACTCCGCCGGCAACTTCATCAGGCAATCGCTACCCGCCTCGATGGCCGCCCGATGAGCAGCCGTCCGCGGCAGTAAACGCTTGAAGTAAAACTCGCTGGTCGCCAGTTTGCCTCGGCAGTAATCGGCATCACCGCTGCCCGCCTCCAACTGCGACTGAGCCACCAGCGCCATGCGTAGCCACAGGTAGCCGTGGATGATGTAGCCGCAGTACATCAGGTAATCCACCGAAGCGGCGCCGACCTCATCCGGATTTTTCATCGCAGCCATGCCAATCCTAGTGGTCAATTCACCCCACTGCTGATTCAGATCGTTGAGTTGCGCCACATAACCGCCGAGTTGCGGGTGCTCAGCGTTTGCCGCACAGAACTTGTGGACGATTTTAGTGAAACCACGCAGCAGTTTTCCCTGACTGCCAAGGACTTTGCGCCCAAGCAGATCCAGCGCCTGTATGCCGTTGGTGCCTTCGTAGATCGGCGCGATCCGGCAGTCGCGAACCAATTGCTCCATGCCCCACTCACGAATGAAACCGTGGCCGCCAAACACCTGCATGCCGAGGTTGGTCACCTCCAGCCCGGTGTCGGTCATGAAGGCTTTGCAGATCGGTGTGAGAAACGCCAGCAAATCCTCAGCGTCCTGACGCGCCGTTTCATTCGGGCTCAGGTGCGCAGCGTCCAGCAACTGTGCGGTGAAGTAAGTCAGCGCCCGGTTGCCTTCGTTGAAGGCCTTCATGGTCAACAACATCCTGCGCACATCGGGATGCACGATGATCGGGTCGGCAGGTTTTTCCGGGGCTTTCGGGCCGGTCAGCGAGCGCATTTGCAGACGGTCGTTGGCATATTTGATCGCACCCTGGAAGCTCGCCTCCCCCAGACACAAACCTTGCATGCCGGTGCCGAGCCGCGCGTGGTTCATCATGGTGAACATGCAGTTCAGGCCCTTATTCGGCTCACCGATCAAGAAGCCCTTGGCATCGTCGAAATTCAGCACGCAGGTGGCCGAGGCCTTGATGCCCATTTTGTGTTCGATCGAGCCGCAGGAAACGCCGTTGCGCTCGCCTGCCTCGCCCTCGGCATTGGGTAGGAATTTGGGCACGATAAACAGCGAAATACCTTTGGTCCCCGCTGGCGCGTCCGGCAGTTTGGCCAGCACCAGATGAATGATGTTGTCACTCATGTCGTGCTCACCGGCGGAGATGAATATCTTGCTGCCAGAGATCGCGTAACTGCCATCGGCCTGAGGCACGGCGCGGGTCTTGATGATGCCCAGATCGGTGCCGCAATGGGCTTCGGTCAGGCACATGGTGCCGGTCCATTGGCCTGCGGTGAGCTTGCTCAGGTAGGTCTGTTTCTGTTCTTCAGTGCCATGGGCATGGATGGCCGACATCGCACCGTGGGTCAGGCCGGGGTACATGCCCCAGGACGTGTTACTGGAGCCGACCATTTCGCTGATGACCAGCCCCAAGGAACTTGGCAAGCCCTGGCCGCCGTAAGCCGGGTCCGCCGCCAGACCATGCCAGCCGCCTTCCACGTATTGTGCGAATGCTTGCTTGAAGCCTGTAGGCGTTGTGACCACACCGTTGTCGAAATGGCAGCCTTCTTCGTCGCCGCTGCGGTTCAGCGGTGCGAGAACGTTCTCACAGAATTTCGCGCCTTCTTCGAGAATCGCATTGACCATGTCCGGGCTGGCATCGGAGGCCCCCAGCGCGGCGTAGTTGCTGTGAAAATCAAACACGTGATCGATCAGAAAGCGCATGTCGCGCAGGGGAGCTTTGTACTCGGGCATGTTCATTTCTCCGGCAGCAGATGGCTCAAACCTACTGCCGTGCATCACACCTCACAATCACAGTCCAGACGCTGAATGCGCCATCATCACTCAACCCGCAGCGGCGTCCATGCGCACTGCGCCACGGCGGTTCTGACCGAAGGCCATCACACAGTTTCGCCCCGCGCCCTTGGCGCTGTAGAGCGCCTGGTCGGCGGATTTGAGCACTTCTTCGGGGGTGCGTTGTTCCAGGCGTTCGGCGACGCCGATGCTGACGGTGACCGAAACACTCGAGGCACCCGAACCCGCGCGACGCTGGCGCCCCTGCTGGTCATCCTGGGGACGGCTGTCCTGATTGCGCAGCTGGATGTTGTAAGTGGCAATGGATTCGCGGATGACCTCCAGATGCGGCATGCACTCTTCGAGGGTCTTGCCTGCGAACACCAAGGCAAATTCCTCACCGCCGTAGCGATATGCCCTACCGCCACCACTGATTTTCGACAGCTTGCTGGCGACCAGACGCAACACTTGGTCGCCGACATCGTGGCCGTGGGTGTCGTTGAATTTCTTGAAGTGATCGACGTCGCTCATCGCCAGCACGTAATTGCGCCCCAGCCGTTGCATGCGCTCGTTCAGGGCGCGGCGCCCCGGCAGGCCGGTGAGCTCGTCGCGGAAAGCCATCTGATAGGCCTCATGGGCAACCGCGGCGGCAATCATCAACATCACCTGGCTGCACATGATGTTGAGGGTGAAGGGCAGGATGAAGGTTTTCGGCAACATCCAGAACAATCCCAACAGCCCCACCAATTGCGCAGCGTGCAAAGGTCTTGGGTTGCGCCAGTATTGCCAGGCCAATAACAGGAACGAGGCGATGAACACGGGATAAGACAATTGGATCAGGCTCATCCACGCACCATGTAACGCCGGCCAGCGGATCTCCGACAGCCACATCAGCAGCGCCTGTGGGTAACTTTGCTCCAGCCCCAGCGCCACACTGCCGAACGCCAGCAACACAGCGAAACGCGCCACCATGTCCTGGAACAGGTGAGTACGCTCTTGCCAGGCAGCGAACAAGCCAAACAGCAATGGCAACAACAGACAGCACAGATGGAACACCACCGCGGCGTCTTCACGAACCTTGCCGTTGTCGCGGTAATAGTCGGTCTGGGTGTCGAGCAGGAAGTAGGCGATGTACACCGTGACCATCAGAAACAGTTCACGCTGACGTCGATAAACCGCGCAATACGCACCGCCGAGCAACAGCACCAGAGTGGGCAGCACGTTGAACAGCGAAGTGAAGAAGACGTTGAGATCCTTGACGTAGGCAGCCGCAAGCCCCGCGAGCAACAACAGCAGCGATGGCAAAAAATGGCTGAAACGTACAGCGGAAGAACGCGGCAAGGGTAAAGCTCCGACCCGGCAAACAAAGATGGCATTGTGCCTGCATTTGGCGCAGCTAAGCACGTGCAACGTGACAGGCGTCACATCGCAGCCTCTTTAACGGCAGCAAAGTCGTTCTTCTTAGCGTTTTAGTCAGGAATATTTAAAGACGTGATCGTTTGCGTCAGGCATAAAAAAGCCGCTGCTTCCGAGGAAGCAGCGGCTTTGTGAAGAGACTGCGTAGGGCTTAGTAACCCAGTGCGAAGTCTTCTTCTTTCATGTCCATCAGGTTGTTGGCGCCCGACAGCATGGTTGCAACGTGAGTGCGGGTACGCGGCAGGATGCGCTGGAAGTAGAAGCGCGCAGTCTGCAGCTTGGCGGTGTAGAACGCCTCTTCGGTGGTACCGGCAGCCAGTTTCTCGGCCGCCAGACGCGCCATGTCAGCCCAGAAGTAGGCCAGGCAGGCGTAACCGGAGTACATCAGGTAGTCCACGGATGCTGCGCCGACTTCTTCGCGATCTTTCATGGCCGCCATACCGACCTTCATGGTCAGCTCGCCCCATTCTTTGTTCAGTGCAGCCAATGGCTCGACGAACTCTTTGACCGCGTCATTGCCTTCGTTGCTCTGGCAGAACTTGTGGACGATCTTGGTGAAGCCCTTGAGCGCTTCGCCTTGAGTCATCAGCACTTTACGGCCCAGCAGGTCGAGTGCCTGGATGCCGGTGGTGCCTTCGTACAGCATCGAAATACGGCTGTCGCGAACGTTCTGCTCCATGCCCCACTCGGCGATGAAGCCGTGGCCACCGTAGATCTGCACGCCGTGGTTGGCGGATTCGAAACCGACTTCAGTCATGAAGGCTTTGGCGATCGGCGTCATGAAGGCCAGCAATGCGTCGGCTTTCTTCTTCTCTTCTTCATCGACGCCGTATTTGACGATGTCGACTTGCTTGGCGGTGAAGTAAACCATCGCACGGTTGCCTTCGGCGAACGCCTTCATGGTCAACAGCATGCGACGAACATCAGGGTGAACGATGATCGGGTCAGCGGCTTTGTCCGGCGCTTTCGGGCCAGTCAGGGAGCGCATTTGCAGGCGATCGCGAGCGTATTTCAGGCCGCCCTGGAAGCCGATCTCGGCGTGTGCCAGACCTTGCAGCGCGGTACCCAGACGTGCGGTGTTCATGAAGGTGAACATGCAGTTCAGGCCTTTGTTCGCCGGGCCGATCAGGTAACCGGTGGCCGCGTCGAAGTTCATCACGCAGGTGGCGTTGCCGTGGATGCCCATCTTGTGTTCCAGGGAACCGCAGCTCACAGCGTTGCGCGCGCCGATCGAGCCATCTACGTTCGGCAGGAATTTCGGCACGATGAACAGCGAGATGCCTTTGGTGCCGGCAGGTGCGTCCGGCAGACGTGCCAGAACGATGTGGACGATGTTGTCGGCCATGTCGTGCTCACCGGCCGAGATGAAGATCTTGGTGCCGGACACTTTGTAGGAGCCGTCGGCCTGAGGTTCAGCCTTGGTGCGCAACATGCCCAGGTCAGTGCCGCAGTGCGGTTCGGTCAGGCACATGGTGCCGGTCCATTCGCCGGAAACCAGTTTGGTCAGGTAAGCCTCTTGCTGCTCAGGCGTGCCGTGCTCGGAAATAGTGTTCATCGCGCCATGGGACAGGCCTGGGTACATGCCCCACGACCAGTTGGCCTCGCCAACCATTTCGCTGACAGCCAGGCCCAGAGACTCCGGCAGGCCCTGGCCGCCGTGCTCTACATCGTGGGCCAGGCTAGGCCAGCCGCCTTCGACGAATTGCTTGTAGGCTTCTTTGAAACCGGTCGGGGTTTTAACGCCCGACTCGCTCCAGGTGCAGCCTTCGGTGTCACCCACGCGGTTCAGCGGAGCCAGCACCTGCTCACAAAACTTGGCGCCTTCTTCGAGAATGGCGTCAACCATGTCCGGAGTTGCGTCCTGGCAAGCCGGAAGGCTCTGATAGTGCGCTTCGTAGCCGAGCAGTTCGTCACGAACGAAGCGAATATCACGCAAGGGGGCCTTGTAGTCAGGCATAGCGATAAACCTCTGCTGATGTAACCGGGAATGAACGACCGTGGTGATTTGTTGTGACGGTCAAACAGTTGTTTGAAACATACGTTTACGCCCAAACCTTGTCAAGCGCCGATCTTTTGCCGTTCGTCTTCGATCTATGAAAATCTTGGGCGCGCAGTGGCGCAACGTCGTTGATTGAGCAACACGTCATGTAGGAGAGATTAGTTGAGGGAGAAGGACTTACGCAGAAAAACGCCGCGAACAGGCGCGGCGCTGGGGTAGTGAATTCAATGAGGAATCAGGCGAAGGTATCGATCAACGTACCGAGCATTTCATCGGAGGCCTTGGCGACTTTGACGCCAAGTTCCACCTGGAACTTGCCTTGAGACATCTCGACCACATTGCTGGCCAGATCCGATTGCTGGCTGCGGTCTACCGAGCGCAGACGATCGACCTGAACCTCGGAGGACTGACTGGTGACCGAACGCTCGATGGTGTTGTTGGCGATCTGCCCCGAAGCCTGATCGACGCGGCTCTGCCCTGTCTGAATAGTGCTCAGACCGGCATAGAAAGCGGTGTTTCCTGAGATTTCCATGGGAGAACTCGTCCTACAAAGGATCAACAGCGGCCATTGAACCAGACACGCCGCTAAAAGGCCCGACAAAAACACTAATGGCACAGTGCCTTATCATAGGTAAAACCCACGCCAGAAACGTCAGTCCAGCAGATCCAGCTGTAGATGTTCGGCCACCGCTTCGGCCGTCACCGACTTGAGTTTCGGCACCCGCCCCAGGCACGGCGCGGGAATGCGCTCGGCCAGCGTCGCCAGGTTTTCTTCCAGGCGCGAGGTCTTCGGATCGATGATGTTCGCCACCCACCCCGCCAACTGCAAACCATCCCGAGCAATTGCCTCAGCCGTCAGCAGCGCATGGTTGATGCAGCCCAGGCGCACACCAACCACCAGGATTACCGGCAGATCCAGCGCCATGGCCAGGTCTGACAGATTGTCTTGATCCGCCAACGGCACTCGCCAGCCGCCAGCGCCTTCGATCAAGGTGAAGTCCGCCTGCAGATCGAGAACCTGCCGCATTGGTGCCAGCAACGATTGCACGGTCAGCGCCACGCCAGCCTCCCGCGCCGCCAGATGCGGTGCGATCGCCGGCTCGAACGCGACCGGATTGACCTGATCGTAGGTCAACGGTATCGAGCATTCGGCCAGCAGTGCCAGTGCGTCGGCGTTGCGTAATCCCTTGGGCGTCAGCTCACACCCGGAGGCTACCGGCTTACCCGCCGCTGTGCTCAAGCCTGACAATCGCGCGGCATGCAGCAAACCTGCGGCGACGGTGGTCTTGCCGACATCGGTGTCAGTACCGGTGATGAAATAGGCTGCGCTCATAAGGGTTTCTCCAGCACGGCGTAAACCACTTGATAAGTCGCCGGCAGTCCCTGTGCCTGACGAAACTGCTCGTAAGCCTCGATCAAGCCGAGGATTCGCGCCCTGCCGGTCAAACCGCCCGGCCGACCGGGGTTCAGGTTATGCGCCCCGAGTGCCTTGAGCTCATGGGTCAGGCTGCGGACATCGGGGTAATGCAACACATGTGGATGTGTTTCAAGGCTGATGACCTTCAAGCCACTGCCCGCGCAAAGCTGCTGGTAAACACCGAACTCGCGGAAGCGGTTGACGTGCACCATGCCATCCACCTGACGCCAGCTGTCGCGCAATTCGTACAGCGTGCCTACACACAGACTAGCAAACGCGAAAATACCGCCCGGTTTCAGCACCCGATACGCTTCGTTGAGCACCGAGGCGAAATCCGCGCACCATTGCACCGCCAGGCTGGAGAAGACCAGGTCGCAGGTCGAATCCTGCAACGGCAAGCGTTCGGCATCACCGGCGATGAAATGGTTGGCGCCGCCCAAGGGACGGGCGTGATTGAGCATCCCCTCTGCGATATCAAGGGCCAGCCCGTTGCCGGCAGGAAAACGCTCACCGAGCGCACGGCTGAAATACCCGGTGCCACAACCCATGTCCAGCCATCGACCCGGGACAAAATCCTCCGGCAAACGACGCAACAATTCATTGCCAACGTCGCGCTGCAACTCGGCCACGCTGTCGTAGCTCGCCGCCGCTCGGGAAAAGGACGCCGCTACCTGGCGTTTATCGGGCAAGCCGCCGGGCAGGTTGGGAAAGGACAAATCAGTCATCACCGGACTCATGCAAAAAGGCCTGAATCGCCCCCGCCACACCGTGGGGGTCTTCCAGAAGAAACGCGTGGCTGGCCTGTTCAATCAGACCGATTTCGACATCCGGCAGCAGCGCCAGCAAATCCCCCGCCGCTTCGGCCGGGACCAATCCGTCGAGACCACCAAACAAGTGCAATTGCGGACCGCGAAACGCCTGCAACGCTTGCCGGGTATCCAGCTGTGCAAGCAACTCCAGGCCGCTCATCAGCACCGATGGAGACGAAAGCGGTGCGCCAGCGAGCAACAGCCGCGATAGCCCGCGCGGGTCTGCGGCACCTTGGGTGCACAGCAGCGAGAAACGTTTCAACGTCATGCCCGGATCGGCTTTGCAACCGGCCAGAAACGCGTCGAAGGTCTCGCCAGGCATCCCGCTCGACCACTGCTCATGGGCGACAAAAGAAGGGTTACTCGCCAGGGTCACCAAACCGCAGCAACGGTCACCGCGCTTCGCCGCCAATTCGGATGCCAGCATGCCGCCCAATGACCAACCACCTAGCCAGGCATCCTGGGGCAGCGTCGAATCCAGTTCATCGAGCCATTCTTCAAGGTTGCTCGATTCCAGTTCCGGCAGTGGTTCGATTTCGACGCGCAGATGCTCATCCAGGCCTTGCAAGGCAGCCGCCAAGGGTTCCAGCGGAGAAATCCCGAGACCCCAGCCCGGCAGCAGAATCAGACGATCACGCATGGCTTGGCTCCGGTCCCAGTTGTTGAAAACAATCGGCCAGTCCATTTAACAATAGCTGCACCTGCGCCTCGCTGTGAGCGGCGGTCAGGGTAACGCGCAAGCGGGCGCTGCCGGCGGGCACGGTCGGTGGACGGATCGCGGTCACCATCAGGCCACGCTCACGCAGCATCTGCGACAGCCGGACCGCACGCCCGGCATCGCCAATCATGATCGGCTGGATCGGCGTGAAGCTGTCCATCAACTCCAGGCCAATCTGCTCGGCGCCTTGGCGGAACTGGCGAATCAGCGCCTGCAAATGCTCACGTCGCCAGTGTTCGCTGCGCAACAATTCCAGGCTTTTAAGCGTCGCGCAGGCCAGTGCCGGCGGCTGGCTGGTGGTGTAGATGTAGGGGCGAGCGAACTGGATCAGGCTCTCGATCAACTCCTCACTGCCAGCCACAAAAGCACCGGCCGTACCGAACGCCTTGCCGAGGGTGCCAACCAACACCGGCACGTCCTCCTGACTCAGGCCGAAATGCTCGACGGCCCCACCGCCATTGGCGCCCAGCGGACCAAAGCCGTGAGCGTCATCGACCATCAACCAGGCACCTTTGGCCTTGGCTTCCCGCGCCAGCGCCGGCAGATCGGCGATGTCACCGTCCATGCTGAACACGCCGTCGGTGACCACCAGCGTATTGCCGGTGGCCTTCTCAAGGCGGTTGGCCAGACTGGCCGCATCGTTATGCAGATAGCGATTGAAACGCGCACCGGACAGCAAACCGGCATCCAGCAACGACGCGTGATTGAGCCGGTCTTCCAGCACCGTATCGCCCTGCCCGACCAATGCGGTGACCGCGCCGAGGTTGGCCATGTAGCCGGTGGTGAACAGCAATGCGCGCGGACGGCCGGTGAATTCGGCAAGGGCTTCTTCCAGCGCGTGATGCGGGCCGCTGTGGCCAATCACCAGATGCGAAGCACCACCGCCCACGCCCCAACGAGACGCGCCGGCGCGCCAGGCTTCGATCACTTGCGGGTGATTGGCCAGGCCCAGGTAATCGTTGTTACAGAACGCCAGCAATGGCTGACCATCGACCACCACTTCCGGGCCTTGAGGGCTTTCAAGCAGCGGGCGCTGGCGATAAAGGTTTTCGGCACGACGGGCAGCAAGGCGTGCGGCGAGATCGAAAGACATGCAGGCCTCGAAGATCAGAGTGTAGGAGCCTGCTTGCTGGCGATAGCATCACCACGGTCATCAGACAGACCGTGGTGATGCTATCGCCAGCAAGCAGGCTCCTACAGGGTTTTGCGTGGGTTAAACAGCAGCGTTATAGAACTGCTCGCTGCTCTTCTGCTCCACCAGTGCCTGTTCGATGGCGGCCTGATGCACTTCGTCGGCGTGCTCTTCGCGGGCTTCCGGCAGGATGCCCAGACGCGAGAACAGTTGCATGTCCTTGTCTGCCTGCGGGTTGGCGGTGGTCAGCAGTTTTTCGCCGTAGAAAATCGAGTTGGCGCCGGCAAAGAACGCCAGAGCCTGCATCTGCTCGTTCATCGCTTCGCGACCGGCGGACAGGCGTACGTGGGATTTCGGCATCAGGATGCGTGCAACGGCGAGCATGCGGATGAAGTCGAACGGATCGACGTCGTCGGCATTTTCCAGCGGCGTGCCGGCGACTTTCACCAACATGTTGATCGGCACCGACTCTGGATGCTCTGGCAGGTTGGCCAGCTGGATCAGCAGGTTGGCGCGGTCGTCGAGGGACTCGCCCATGCCGAGAATGCCGCCGGAGCAGATCTTCATCCCCGAATCACGCACGTAGGCCAGGGTTTGCAGGCGTTCGCTGTAAGTGCGGGTGGTAATGATGCTGCCGTAGAACTCCGGCGAGGTGTCGAGGTTGTGGTTGTAGTAGTCCAGGCCGGCTTCGGCCAGGGCGACGGTCTGGTCCTGATCGAGACGACCAAGGGTCATGCAGGTTTCCAGGCCCATAGCTTTCACGCCTTTGACCATCTCCAGCACGTAAGGCATGTCTTTGGCCGACGGGTGTTTCCACGCCGCGCCCATGCAGAAACGGGTCGAACCGATCGCCTTGGCGCGAGCAGCCTCTTCGAGGACCTTCTGCACTTCCATCAGCTTTTCTTTTTCCAGGCCAGTGTTGTAGTGACCCGACTGCGGACAATATTTGCAATCTTCAGGGCACGCGCCGGTCTTGATCGACAGCAGGGTGGAAACCTGGACGCGATTGGCGTCGAAATGCGCGCGGTGCACCGTCTGCGCCTGGAACAGCAGGTCATTGAATGGCTGAACGAAGAGTGCTTTGACTTCAGCCAAAGACCAGTCGTGACGCAGGGTGGCAGTGGTGCTGGCGCTCATGGGCGATTCCTTGGTTATGCTTGGCAAGCGACTGGGGGAATGGAATACCCACAGACGCGACACGGATGTTCGGCATATTTAAGGAAGACTCATGCACTGTCAACCACGATACGAAGGACCGGTTTACATCTGGTTAAAAAATAAACAATCCTGTTTGCTCTGCTCAGAGGTCGCGGACGACACCATACCGATCTGCATGGCCTGCGAAACCGAGCTGCCCTGGCTGGACGACCAATGCCACACCTGCGCCCTGCCCTTGCCCGCCACCGGTCTGACGTGCGGCCAATGCCTGAAACAACCGCCAGCCTTCGAGCGAGTCGCCGCGCCCTGGACTTACAGCTTTCCCGTCGACAGTTTGATCACCCGCTTCAAGCACAGCGCAAAATGGCCGCTTGGCCGCCTGCTCGCCGAACTTCTTGCTCAGTTCCTGCAACATCGCTTCGATGAAGATCTGGATCGGCCCGACGCGCTGATACCGGTACCGCTGGCCCCCAAGCGGCTGCGACAGCGGGGTTTCAACCAAGCGGCGATGCTCGCCCGCTGGCTCAGCGCCGGCCTCGACATTCTTTGTGATGAAACGCTGTTGGTGAGGACTCAGGACACCAGCGCGCAACAAGACCTTAATGCCGATGCACGTAAAAAGAACCTGCGCCACGCCTTCGCACTGGCGCCCGAGGCTTCGGTCAAAGGTCGCCACTTCGCACTGGTGGACGATGTGCTGACCACCGGCGCCACCGCACAGGCCCTGGCCCGGCTGTTGATGGCGGCGGGTGCGACGCGGGTCGACGTCTACTGCCTGGCCCGTACCCCCAAACCTGGCGATGGGGCCTGACTTGACTCCCGCACGCCAAGTCGCCAACGTCCCATCCATCGCCACAGCCCAAAGCGCCTTGCCATGTCCTTGCCTACGTTGTTGTCCCAGCACATTGTCCGTCGTCCGCAGCGCATCGCGTTGCTGCAACACATCGCCGAACAGGGCTCGATCACCCGCGCCGCAAAAAGCGCCGGCCTGAGTTACAAGGCCGCGTGGGACGCCATCGACGAGCTGAACAACCTCGCGCAGAAACCACTGGTGGAGCGCAGCGTTGGTGGCAAGGGCGGCGGTGGCGCCAAATTGTCCAGCGAAGGCGAGCGCGTGTTGCGCCTGTATCAAAAGCTGCAAGCGTTGCAGGCTCAGGTTCTGGAAGCCGCCGAAGAGGCCAGCGACCTGGACTTGCTCGGTCGGCTGATGCTCAGAACCAGCGCGCGCAATCAATTGCACGGCAAGGTCGTGGCGATCGATGCACAGGGGCGCAACGACCGGATCCGCCTTGAACTGGCCGAAGGCTTGCTCATTGACGCGCAGATCACTCACGACAGCACCCTGCGCCTGGAGCTGGAAACGGGTACCGAAGTGGTCGCACTGATCAAGGCCGGTTGGCTGGAACTGCTTGGCATCGATCAAGCTGCAACACATGGCAACAATTGCCTGAAGGGCACGATCGAAGAAATCCTCGACGCCGAAGACAGCCCCAGCGAAGTGCGCATCGGCCTGCCCAATGGCCAGACACTTTGCGCCCTGGCCGAGCCGCTGCACCTGAAAAACCTCGGGCTTGCCGCCGGTAAACCGGTGCAGGTGCAGTTCGCGCCATCGAACATCCTGCTGGGTACACCGCTCTAGCCTGCAGGCGCTGCAACAAAAGCTTCATCAACCGCCCTTAAGGTGGCTGCAAAAACCCGCAGGGAGCCTGATGTGAGCCTATTAGAAGACAACCAACCCACCGACCTCGAAAAAATGGTCGGCCTCAGCCGTCGTGGCTTCATCAGCGCCGGCGCCCTCTGCGGTGCGGCGATGTTTCTCGGTGGCAACCTGCTGAGTCGCAGCGTGCTGGCCGCCAGCGTCAGCGCCGGTTCCAGCAAGCTGTTGGGCTTCGACAGCATTGCCGCCGCCACCACCGATACCATCACCCTGCCACCGGGCTACAAGTCCTCGGTTTTGATTAGCTGGGGTCAGCCTCTGCAAAAGAATGGCCCGGCATTCGACCCTAGCGGTAACGGCACGGCCCAGGCGCAGGAAGTCCAGTTCGGCGACAACAACGACGGCATGAGCCTGTTCGAATTCCCCGGTGACAAAGACCGGGCGCTGATGGCGATCAACAACGAATACACCAATTACCGCTACCTCTACCCCCACGGCGGCATGCCGCAATCGGCGGAAGATGTGCGCAAGGCCCTGGCCTGCGAAGGCGTGTCAGTGATCGAAGTGCAGCGCAAGAACGGCCAGTGGCAGTTCGTCCAGGGCTCGCGCTACAACCGGCGCATTCACGGTAATGCGCCCATCAAACTGAGCGGCCCCGCAGCGGGTCACGACCTGCTGAAAACCAGTGCCGACAAACACGGCAAGAAAGTCCTCGGCACCTTCCAGAATTGCGCCAACGGCAAAACGCCGTGGGGCACTTATCTGACCTGCGAAGAGAACTTCACCGACTGCTTCGGCAGCAGCAATGCCGAGCAAAAATTCGACGCCGCGCAGAAACGCTACGGCGCAGTGGCAACCAGCAAAGACATCAACTGGCATCAACACGATCCACGCTTCGACCTGGCGAAAAATCCCAACGAACTCAACCGCCACGGCTGGGTGGTGGAAATCGACCCGTTCGATCCGCACTCGACGCCGGTCAAACGCACCGCGCTGGGCCGCTTCAAACATGAAAACGCTGCCCTGGCCGAAACCAACGACGGTCGCGCCGTGGTGTACATGGGCGACGACGAACGTGGCGAGTTCATCTATAAATTCGTCAGCCGCGACAAGATCAACCACAAAAACCCCAAAGCCAACCGCGATCTGCTGGACCACGGCACCTTGTACGTGGCGCGTTTCGATGCGGGCGACGGCAACGCCGATCATCCGAAAGGCCAGGGCCAGTGGATCGAACTGACCCACGGCAAGAACGGCATCGACGCCAGCAGCGGTTTTGCCGATCAGGCCGAAGTGCTGATTCATGCGCGCCTCGCCGCCAGCGTGGTGAGCGCCACGCGCATGGACCGCCCGGAATGGATCGTCGTCAGCCCCAAGGACGGCCAGGTCTATTGCACCCTGACCAACAACGCCAAGCGCGGCGAAGAAGGCCAACCGGTGGGCGGCCCGAACCCACGCGAGAAGAACGTCTACGGGCAGATCCTGCGCTGGCGCACCGACCGCGACGATCACGGTTCGAATAGCTTTGCCTGGGACCTGTTTGTGGTCGCCGGCAACCCGGGCGTCCACGCCGGCACGCCGAAGGCCGGCTCGTCAAACATCACCCCGCAGAACATGTTCAACAGCCCGGACGGCCTGGGCTTCGACAAGGCCGGACGCTTGTGGATTCTGACCGATGGCGACACGAGCAACACGGGCGACTTCGCGGGCATGGGCAATAACCAGATGCTGTGTGCCGACCCGATGACCGGCGAGATCCGTCGTTTCATGGTGGGGCCGGTTGGCTGTGAAGTGACGGGGATCAGCTTCTCGCCGGATCAGAAGACCTTGTTTGTCGGGATTCAGCATCCGGGGGAAAACGGCGGGTCGACATTCCCTGAACACCTGCCCAATGGCAAGCCGCGGTCTTCGGTGATGGCGATTACCCGCGAGGATGGCGGGATCGTCGGCGCCTGACAGGGCCTCTTCGCGGCAAGTCTCACGCCTACTGCAGGAGCAAGGCTTGCCCGCGAAAGCGTCAGCCCAAACCATACTTACCTCAAGCCCCCCCTAAAGAGGCCCCGTCTGCGCTACCATGCTTGGCCGGACGCGGCAGCCTGCCGCGCGCAGGAGTCAGCATGGCCCACCCGTTTGAAACCCTCACCCCAGACCTCGTGCTCGATGCCGTCGAAAGCATCGGCTTTCTCAGCGACGCGCGCATTCTGGCGCTCAACAGCTACGAGAACCGTGTCTATCAGGTCGGCATCGAAGACTCCGAGCCGCTGATCGCCAAGTTTTACCGTCCGTTGCGCTGGACCAACGAAGCGATTCTCGAAGAGCACCAATTCACCTTCGAACTCGCCGAGTGCGATATACCGGTGGTCGCGCCGCTGATCCACAACGACGAGAGCCTGCACGAACATGCCGGATTCCGTTTCACCCTGTTCCCGCGCCGGGGTGGTCGCGCACCGGAGCCCGGCAACCTTGATCAGCTGTATCGCCTGGGCCAACTGCTGGGTCGTCTGCATGCGGTCGGCGCTACAAAACCGTTCGAACACCGTGAAGTGCTTGGGGTGAAAAACTTCGGTCACGACTCACTGGCCACCTTGCTCGAAGGCAATTTCGTACCGCGCAGTCTGCTGCCGGCCTACGAGTCCGTCGCCCGCGACTTGCTCAAGCGCGTGGAAGAGGTCTACCAGGCCACGCCACACCAGAACATCCGCATACATGGCGATTGCCACCCCGGCAACATGATGTGTCGCGACGAAATGTTCCACATCGTCGACCTCGACGACTGCCGCATGGGCCCGGCGGTGCAGGATATCTGGATGATGCTGGCGGGTGACCGTCAGGAATGTCTGGGGCAACTGTCGGAACTGATGGACGGCTACAGCGAATTCCACGACTTCGACCCGCGGGAACTGGCACTGATCGAACCGCTGCGTGCCTTGCGGTTGATGCACTACAGCGCCTGGCTCGCCCGTCGCTGGGACGACCCGGCCTTCCCTCGCAGCTTTCCGTGGTTCGGCACCGAGCGCTATTGGGGCGATCAAGTGTTGGCGTTGCGTGAGCAATTGGCGGCACTGAATGAAGAGCCGTTGAAACTCTTTTGACGCCGCTCCCCTTGCAGGAATGAGGCTTGCCCGCGAAAAGATCGATGCGGGCTAGCCGGCAAACGGCGTTAAAGTTCTTCGCGAGCAAGCCTCGCGCCTACAAAAGTCATGACACATCTATACAATCCCCTCTTTGTTAGCTGCCTAAGCAAGGATTCTCATGCAAGCCGCCAACCTGCGTCGCGGGTACATCCTGGGCCTGAGTGCCTACATCATCTGGGGACTTTTCCCGCTCTACTTCAAAGCCATCGCCAACGTACCCGCCGTGGAGATCATCATCCACCGAGTGCTTTGGTCCGCGTTGTTCGGCGCCTTGCTGCTGCTCGTCTGGAAACATCCCGGCTGGTGGCGCGAGCTGCGTGAGAATCCACGGCGGCTGGCGATCCTGGCCCTGAGCGGCACGCTGATCGCGGCCAACTGGCTGACTTACGTCTGGTCGGTGAACAACGGACGCATGCTTGAGGCCAGCCTCGGTTACTACATCAACCCGTTGGTAAACGTGCTGCTGGGGATGCTGATCCTCGGCGAACGGCTAAGGCGCATGCAGTGGATCGCGGTGGGGCTGGCGGCGGTCGGTGTCGCGCAGCAAGTGTGGCAGGTCGGCAGCCTGCCGTGGGTGTCGCTGGTGCTGGCATTGACCTTCGGCTTCTACGGCCTGATCCGCAAGCAGGCACCGGTCAAGGCGTTGCCGGGGCTGGTGGTGGAAACCTGGATGCTGGTGCCGATTGCTGTCACCTGGCTGCTGTTCAATCCGACGGCGACCAGCGCGCAAGCCGCATTCTGGACCAGCTCCGAAGCCTGGTGGCTGGTAGCCGCCGGTCCGGTGACGCTGGTGCCGCTGGTGTGTTTCAACGCCGCCGCCCGGCACTTGCCCTACACCACCCTCGGATTTCTCCAGTACCTGGCGCCGACGCTGGTGCTGTTGCAAGCCGTCCTGCTGTTTGGCGAACACTTGTCGTCCAGCACGCTGGTGGCGTTCATCTTTATCTGGGCAGGTCTGGCGGTTTACAGCGTCGACGCGTGGATAAGTCTGCGCCGCCGCAGCTGATCAGAAAACGTACAAATCTCTACAGGCCACGTCTCCCGTGGCCTGCATCCATCCTTCCCAAGGTTATCCACAACGTGATCCCCGGCGTTTGTGCGCAAGTCACTGAAACTGCTGGTTTTTTGATCAGATCCTGAAGAGCCCCGGCCGGCGTGGGCTGGCGGGGTGTCTCTACAGGTTATCCACAGGCAGGTGCACGTATAACTTGGATAACCTGTTCAAGGTTCGCTGCGCAGCACCAATTCGACCATCAGGTCGTCCGCCAGGGTTTCCAGGCGCGATTGCAGCACCTCCAGCGACAAGGTCAAGGGCACCGCAAGAATTGCTTCGGCATGGAACAACGGCTCGCTGCTCATCGGCGCCGGACGCACTTCGGTCACCAGCCGCTCCAGGCTCACCCCTTGCTCACTCAACAGACGCGTAATGTCCCGCACAATGCCCGGACGATCATTGCCCACCAGTTCCATGGCAATCGGCTTCCAGGTGCAGGATTGTTCGATGCTGCTTTCGGCGATCATCACACGGATGCCCTGGGTCGACAGTCCCTGTAGGGCGTCTACCAGTTCATCGTAGGCTTCGGCCGGTACGCCCACCCGAAGAATCCCGGCGAACTGCCCGGCCATGCGCGACATGCGGCTCTCCAGCCAGTTGCCGCCATGCTCGGCAATGCATTGGGCAATGCGCTCGACCTGCCCGGGCTTGTCCGGGGCGAATACCGTGAGTACGAGATGGTCCATGGCACAGCCCTCTTGTCATGACTTTTGTTATGGAAAGGCAAGTATAGGCAAGGCGCTGGTTGTGGCGAGGGGGCTTGCCCCCGTTGGGTCGCGAAGCGGCCACTTGAGTTTCTCCAGCGTATTCGCATCAGGCGATCTACGACTGCTTCGCAGCCGAACGGGGGCAAGCCCCCTAGCCACAAAAGCCCCATCTCCATAGCAGGGCATCGAATATTATGTGTACAAGTTTTTATATTTAACTGGAACAATCCAATAGTTTTTTGAGAACATCCCGTTCCCCGACATGACTGCAATGCGTCATGGGGTCGCAGAACGACGTAATTAGTCTAATTTTCACAACCGCAATTCATCATGTAGTATGCCGCAGCGCGCACTACATAACGTTGGATCGATGTCTGCCGCAGGCACACTCGCAACCCTGAAAGCCCCGTCAGCAAGGCCGCAATGCCGTTGATCGGAACGAACCCAGCCGCCAGCAATGGCATGTACTGGTAGAAGGGTTTGTGGTTTAAATGGCCAGAGGCTTCATTGTTAAATTGAAGAGCTGAAAAGCGAAATAGCTGAGCAGAGTGAGGCAAGCAATGACTGAACACGTTCAAGTCGGTGGCCTGCAGGTCGCCAAAGTCCTGTTCGACTTCGTGAACAACGAAGCCATTCCCGGTACCGGCCTCACCGCCGACACGTTCTGGGCCGGTGCCGACAAGGTCATCCATGACCTGGCACCGAAGAACAAAGCCCTACTCGCCAAACGCGATGATTTCCAGGCTCGCATTGATGCCTGGCACCAGGCTCGTGCAGGTGTTGCGCACGATGCGGTGGCCTACAAAGCCTTCCTGCAAGACATCGGTTATCTGCTGCCAGAAGCGGCCGATTTCCAGGCAACGACACAAAACGTCGATGACGAAATCGCCCGCATGGCCGGCCCACAGTTGGTGGTGCCGGTGATGAACGCGCGCTTCGCGCTCAACGCCTCGAACGCCCGCTGGGGTTCGCTATATGACGCGCTCTACGGCACCGACGCCATCAGCGAAGCGGATGGCGCGGAAAAGGGCAAAGGCTACAACAAGGTACGTGGCGACAAGGTTATTGCCTTCGCCCGCGCTTTCCTCGACGAAGCCGCGCCATTGGCTGCCGGCTCCCACGTCGATTCCACCGGCTACAAGATCGTTGACGGCAAACTGGTTGTCGCCCTCAAGGGTGGTAGCAACTCCGGCTTGCGCAACGATGCTCAACTGATCGGTTTCCACGGCGATGCAGCGGCTCCGACCGCGATCCTGCTGAAGAACAACGGCCTGCACTTCGAAATCCAGATCGACGCCAGCACCCCGGTCGGCCAGACCGACGCGGCCGGTGTCAAAGACATCCTGATGGAAGCCGCGCTAACCACCATCATGGACTGCGAAGACTCGGTCGCCGCCGTCGATGCCGATGACAAAGTGGTGATCTACCGCAACTGGCTCGGCCTGATGAAGGGCGATCTGTCGGAAGAAGTCTCCAAGGGCGGTCAGACCTTTACCCGCACCATGAACGCCGACCGCACCTACACCGCTCTCGATGGCAGCGAACTGAGCCTGCACGGTCGCTCGCTGTTGTTCGTGCGCAACGTCGGTCACCTGATGACCATTGACGCGATCCTCGACAAAGACGGCAACGAAGTGCCAGAAGGCATTCTCGACGGTCTGGTGACTTGCCTCGCGGCGATCCATAGCCTCAACGGCAACAGCTCGCGCAAGAACAGCCGTACCGGTTCGGTCTACATCGTGAAGCCGAAGATGCACGGCCCGGAAGAAGCCGCGTTCACCAACGAGCTATTCGGTCGCATCGAAGACGTCCTCGGCCTGCCGCGCAATACGCTGAAAGTCGGGATCATGGACGAGGAGCGCCGTACCACGGTCAACCTCAAGGCCTGCATCAAGGCTGCCAGCGAGCGCGTAGTGTTCATCAACACCGGTTTCCTCGACCGCACGGGCGATGAAATCCACACCTCCATGGAAGCCGGCCCGATGGTGCGCAAGGCCGACATGAAGGCCGAGAAGTGGATCAGTGCCTACGAGAACTGGAACGTCGATATTGGCTTGAGCACCGGCCTGCAAGGTCGTGCCCAGATCGGTAAAGGCATGTGGGCCATGCCCGACCTGATGGCAGCGATGCTGGAACAGAAAATCGCTCACCCATTGGCCGGTGCCAACACCGCCTGGGTTCCATCCCCGACCGCTGCTGCGCTGCACGCGTTGCATTACCACAAGGTCGACGTGTTCGCCCGTCAGGCCGAACTGGCCAAACGTGCGCGTGCTTCGGTGGACGACATCCTGACTATCCCGTTGGCTGTGAATCCGAGCTGGACTGCGGAACAGATCAAAAACGAACTGGACAACAACGCCCAGGGCATCCTTGGTTACGTGGTGCGCTGGATCGACCAGGGCGTAGGTTGCTCGAAAGTGCCGGACATCAACGACGTAGGCCTGATGGAAGACCGTGCGACGCTGCGTATTTCCAGCCAGCACATCGCCAACTGGCTGCGCCACGGCATCGTTACCGAAGCGCAAGTGATGGAAAGCCTCAAGCGCATGGCGCCGGTGGTTGACCGTCAAAACGCCAACGACCCGCTGTACCGCCCGCTGGCACCGAACTTCGACAGCAACATCGCCTTCCAGGCGGCGGTCGAGCTGGTGGTCGAAGGCACTAAACAGCCGAACGGCTACACCGAGCCGGTTCTGCACCGTCGTCGTCGTGAGTTCAAGGCTGCCAACGGCCTTTGAGTAAACGCTGACGCCGGACGTGAAAAAGCCCTGATCAAGAGATCAGGGCTTTTTCATTTACGCTGTCTCTTCCTGAAATAGGTTCACACCTATTTCAGGACTAGACACGCTGCGGTCCCCTGTGGCGAGGGAGCTTGCTCCCGCTCGACTGCGCAGCAGTCGTAAATCCGGTGTATGCGGTGTATCAGGGACATTGGGATCGCAGTTTTTGGGGCTGCTTCGCAACCCAACGGGAGCAAGCTCCCTCGCCACAAAAGCTGCCAACCTGGAAGTCCGCGCTACAGATCCATCCCCAGCTCATGCTTGACCAATTCAAGCAATTTTTCGCTATCGATGGGCTTGAGCAAAAAGTCCACGACGTGCAAATGCATGGCTTCGATCGCATCCTTCACGTCGGCGTCGCCGGAAACGATGATGATCGGCAATGCCGCACGTGCCGACTCACGCACTTGGCGGATCAGTTCCAGGCCATCGACGTGCCCCATCCGCAGGTCGGTAATCACCAGACCGATCGATGGCTTCTCTTCCAGCATTTTGAGCGCCGTTTCGCCACTGGCCGCCGTCATGCAGTGAATGCCATCGAGCCCCAGAATTTCCGACAGCAATTCGCGGGCATCCTTATCGTCATCGACGATCAGCACCCGCTGCGGCGGCAAGTCTGGTTCCAGCATGACGGCGCTGAGCGCTTCGCGCTCGGCATCACTCAAAATATCGTGGTCGGACATGGCGTTCTCAACGTTTTCAATGCGATCCCTGACACAGGGTGTCAGACATCGCTCAGCTGACTTCAATGTGCACTTCGTCGGAATCTTTTCCAATAGACAATGTAGGAGGTTTTTCCCACCGTTGTGTCAGACATTTCCCATATTCCGGCCGCTGCACTGCCTACCTAGACTTACGTCCAATGGGCACCCTGCCCGCAGGGGTCGACCATGCCTGGAACGATCTGAAACAACGATCCGACACAACAATCAGAAAAAGACTGCGGTAATGGTTATGAGTAAAGCCGACGCCTTCACCCAGGCAGGGAAAACCGCGGTGTTGCAGAACATCCAGGGCACTTTGCAATTCCTGCAGCGCTTCCCACCCTTCAATCAGATGGAAAACGCTCATCTGGCCTATCTGGTGGAGCAATGCCAGCTGCGTTTTTATGCCCCCGGCGAGAGCATCATCAAACCCGCCGATGGCCCGATCGAGCATTTCTACATCGTCAAACAGGGCCGGGTCGTGGGGGAGCGCCCGCACACGGCCAAGGGCGGCACCGAAACCACTTTCGAAATCACCACCGGCGAGTGTTTCCCCCTTGCCGCGCTGCTGGGCGAACGTGCAACCCGCACCGAACATCTGGCGGCCGAAGATACCTTTTGCCTACAGCTGAACAAGCTCGCGTTCATCAAACTGTTCGCACTGTCCAATCCGTTCCGCGACTTTGCCCTACGGGGTGTCAGCAGCTTGCTGGACCAGGTCAATCAGCAAGTCCAGCAAAAAGCCGTGGAAACCCTCGGCACCCAGTATTCGCTCAATACCCGGCTGGGCGAATTGGCCATGCGTCACCCGGTAACCTGCAGCCCGATCACACCCCTGCGTGAAGCGGTGACACTGATGCACGATCAGCAAGTCGGCAGCATTGTGGTGGTCGATGAGCAAAAGGCGCCGCTGGGCATTTTCACTCTGCGCGACTTGCGACACGTGGTGGCCAACGGCACCAGTGATTTCAATGAATCCATCGAGCGGCACATGACCCCGGCACCGTTTTACCTGACGCCGGACCACAGTGCCTTCGACGCAGCGATCGCCATGACCGAACGACACATCGCCCACGTCTGCCTGGTCAAGGACCAGCGCCTGTGCGGCGTGGTTTCGGAGCGTGACCTGTTTTCCCTGCAAAGGGTCGATCTGGTGCACCTGGCGCGGACCATTCGCAGTGCCCAACGGGTAGAGAACCTGGTGGCGATCCGCGGCGAGATTGGCCAATTGGTCGAGCGGATGCTGGCCCACGGCGCGTCCTCGACGCAGATCACCCATATCATCACCCTGCTCAACGACCATACCGTGTGCCGGGTGATCGAACTGGCCATCGCGGAGAAAGGTGATCCCGGTGTGCCGTTCAGTTGGCTTTGCTTCGGCAGCGAAGGCCGCCGCGAGCAGACGCTGCACACCGATCAGGACAACGGCATTCTGTTCGAAGCTCGCGATGCGGCCCACGCCGCCGAGATTCGCGGCAAGTTGCTGCCCATCGCCCAGCAGGTCAATCAGAGCCTGGCGCTGTGCGGCTTTACCTTGTGCAAAGGCAACATCATGGCCGGCAACCCCGAGCTGTGTTTGTCCCGGATCGAGTGGGCACGACGCTTTGCGGCGTTTATCCGCGAGGCGACACCGGAAAACCTGTTGGGGTCGAGTATCTATTTCGATCTGCGCGTGGTCTGGGGCGATGAGCGAGGCTGTGAGCAACTGCGCCGGGGCATTCTCGATCAGGTCGGCGACAACCGGTTGTTCCAGCGCATGATGGCCGAGAACGCCCTGCGCAACCGTCCGCCCGTAGGACGTTTCCGCGAATTCGTGCTGGCGCGCAAGAATGGCGAGAAAGCCACCCTCGACCTGAAACTTCAGGGCCTGACTCCATTCGTCGACGGCGCGCGAGTGCTGGCCCTGGCCCACGGCATCGATGCCAACAACACCCTGGAGCGCTTTCGCCAATTGGTGGAAAAAGAGGTCATCGATCAGCTGGACGGCGCGGCCTATGAAGAGGCGTACCACTTCATCCAGCAAACCCGCATGCAGCAACATCAGCTACAGACCCGGGAGAACTTGCCCTACTCCAACCGAGTCGATCCCGACAGCCTCAATCATCTGGACCGACGCATCCTGCGTGAATCCCTGCGCCAGGCCCAGCGCCTGCAAAGCAGCCTGACCCTGCGGTATCAGTTATGAGCCTGTTTTCATGGCTGCGCCCGGCCAGTCCCGTTTTACCCGGCGAACTGCAACACCGTCTGGAGCGCTTGCCGGCCGTGACCCAGCTGAGCGACTGCAGCCTGCGCGAGCAACGCTGGGTGGTGCTCGACCTGGAAACCACTGGACTGAATCTGAACAAGGATCGGCTGCTGTCCATCGGAGCCGTGGTGATCGAGGATGGGGCGATCGACTTCAGCCAGCAGTTCGAGCGCACGCTGCAATGCACCGAACTCAAACTCGGCCCCAGCGTGTTGATTCATGGGCTGGGTCCGAGCGCCATTGCCGCCGGCAGCGACCCCGCGCAGGCCCTGCTCGAATTCATGGAATTTGTCGGCGACAGCCCGGTGTTGGCGTTTCATGCGCCGTTCGATCAGCACATGCTCGGGCGCGCACTGAAAGAACATCTGGGTTACAAGCTGCAGCATCCGTTTCTGGACGTGGCAGACATCGCCCCGCTGCTTTGTCCCCAGGCACACTTTCGCGAGGCCGGGCTGGATGAGTGGATCGACTGGTTCAAGCTGGAGGTCTTCGAACGGCATAACGCCAGTGCCGATGCCTTGGCAACGGCGGAGCTGATGCTGATTTTGTTCAGCCGGGCGCGGCAGCAACAGATTCATAGCCCGTTGAACCTGCAGCAGCGGCTGAGTCAGTGGAAGCGGCGGCGGCAAGCGCCTTCTTTCTGAATCTGCGGTGGCTGTGCTGATGCCTTCGCGGGCAAGCCTTGCTCCTACAGGCTTTGTGTCGCTTGCGACATCGGCGAACGGTACAAAACCTGTGGAAACGAGCTTGAGCTCAGGCACTAAAGCGCTATGCTCCCGACTCTGCCCATGATCGAGATGCCGACATGTCCGCCCCCAGCATGACCTTGTTCCACAACCCCGCCTCGCCCTTTGTTCGCAAAGTCATGGTGCTGTTGCACGAGACCGGCCAAACGAACCGCGTGGCGCTGCAAGCCTGCCAGCTCACGCCGGTCAGCCCGGATCAGGCTCTCAACAAAGACAACCCGCTGGGCAAGATTCCGGCGCTGCGCCTGGCCGACGGCAATGTGTTGTACGACAGCCGGGTGATCCTCGATTACCTCGATCACCAGCACGTCGGCAATCCGCTGATTCCTCGTGAAGGCTCGGCGCGCTGGCGGCGCTTGACCCTGGCTTCTCTGGCAGACGGGATCATGGATGCCGCCGTGATGATTCGCTATGAAGTGGCCCTGCGCTCACCGGAGAAACATTGGGACGCATGGCTCGACGGTCAACGCGACAAGATTCGTCGCGCCCTGGCGCTGTTGGAGGCCGATGCGATTGCCGAGCTGACCAGCCATTTCGATGTGGCAGCGATCAGTGTGGCCTGTGCCTTGGGTTATCTGGATTTGCGCCATCCGGATCTGGAATGGCGCAAGGAAAATCCAAAGTTGGCCGAGTGGTATTTCGAAGTGAGTCAGCGGCCTTCGATGATCGCGACGATGCCCAAGGCTTAAATCTTCGCTGGCTGTACCGGCCTCATCGCAAGCCGGCTCGCTTGTATGCTGGTACTTGAAGGGAGGAGGAGGGACAAGGCTCGATTCTGACTGTTGGCGCAGTACAGATCCGTGGGAGATTTCGCCCCTCCTCCTTTCACCCAAGCGCCGATAAAGAATGCATCTGGCTAGACCGACGATAGGAACAAGCCTGCGCCTCTGGGTGAGCCCTTCAAGTGCTCAAAACCATATCTCGGGGGGGTGTTCAATGGCAATGTCGGTTTCTGTTTCCAAGCCAATCGTGGGCGTGGATGTCGCCAAAAATGAACTGGTGATCTACCAGACCGAACTGGATCTGCTGGAGACGCTTCCCAATAACAAGCCAGCCATCAAGAAATGGCTGAAAGCCTTGCCGGAACCGGTCGACGTAGCAATTGAGTCGACCAATATCTATCACTTGGAATTCGCCGACCTGGCCCATGATGCCGGCTGCACGATTTACATGGTCGGTGGCTATGAACTAAGCCACTACCGCAAAGGTGTGAAGGTTCGCGCCAAAACCGACGCGCTGGATGCAAAGCTGCTCGCCCGTTATCTGAAAAACGAATATGAAGAGCTTCACCCATGGACTCCACCATCGCCGCTGTATCGTCAGCTCTTGAGCCTTTTCCGCCGGCGCGCCGCGCTGGTTCAGGCACGAGTTGGCCTGGTACAGAGCTGGGCAAGTGAGCCGCTGCTCAAAGCCGCTTTTGCCGAGCAAATAGCCTCAATGCAGAGGCTTGAAGTGCTGGTCGAGAAGATGATCAACGACCTCCTTAAAGAGGCCGGTTTACTTACCCATCTAAGGCGCTGCATGAAAGTTGAAGGCATAGGCTTTTTGACTGGAGCTCGCCTGATCGCGGCGTTTCAGCGGGGCGAGTTTAAAAACGCTGACGCATTCATCGCTTTTTTGGGGATGGATTTACGGGTTTCACAGTCGGGACAGAAGGACGGTCGCCGCAGTCTGACAAAACGAGGTGATCCGGAGGCGCGCCGACTTTTGCACAATGCAGCCATGTCGGCCAGCCGAACGGCAACCTGGAAAGGTTTTTATGAAGAGCAACGAGCTAAAGGGTTCAGCACCACTCAGGCACTGGTGATTCTGGCCCGTAAACTTGCTCGGGTCGTATTCGCACTACTGAAGGGGCAGAGCGAATACCAGCCGAAAGCAAGTTGAGGGTTTCCCCTCAACCATAGAATCTCCCACAGGGGATTTGTGTTGTTCACACCATCGGTGCGCAACTGAGTTCCAATGTGGGAGCGAGCCTGCTCGCGATGGCACCACACCGGATCTGACGGAAATAACTGGCAAATCCGCGTCGCCAACACCTCACCCACACGCTGATCCTCGCGCAACCCCAACCACCGGCTCATTCCACGGCACCTATATCAAAGTCCAAGGGCTTCGCGGTTTTCTGCCCGATCCCGTACCAGTCCAGCTTGCGGGTCAGCACCATGAACACACCCAGTAGCCCGAACAACAGCAGCGAGCCCATCAACAGCGCGTAATCCTCGGCGCTCAACAAGCCGTAAAGCAGCCCGTATAACGCCGCCAACCCCGCCGAAAAGCTCAAACCGTGACGCACGCTGCGCAGCACATGGCAGACATAAAAACCGATCAACGCCACACAGCTACTCGCCGACAGCAGATACGCCAGGGCAAAGCCGATGTGTTCGGACAGCGACAACAGCAACAGGTAGAAGAACGCCAGCGCTACACCCACCAAGGCGTACTGCACCGGGTGCACCGCCAGGCTTTTCAACACTTCGAACAGGAAGAAACCGGCGAAGGTCAGGACGATAAACAGCAATGCATATTTGATTGCCCGGTCGCTTTTCAGGTACTGGTCCACCGGGTCGATGAAACTCACGCCGAAACTGCGACCGCTGAACGCCTCGCAATGACCGCCCGACACGCAACTGTTCAACGCTTCTTGCAGGTTGGTGGAGAAAAACGAGGTCTGCCAATTGGCCGTAAAGCCCTGATCGGTGATTTCCCGCTGGGCCGGCAGGTAATTGCCGATGAAGCTGGGGTGAGGCCAATTGGCCGCCAGTGAAACCTTGCTGGTCTTGCCCACCGGCAGAACTTGTAACTGGCCGGTGCCTTGCAGACGCAAGTCGAAACCGAAGGCCAACTCCGTGGCCTGTTGGGTGTCAAGCGCCGGCAACGTCACATGCACACCCTCGCCCAGCCAGCCCACCTGGCTACCCGGTACAAAATCCAGCTTCTGGCCATTGAGTTCGAGTTTCAGCGCATTTTCGATGCCGCGGATGTCGCTGATGCCAACAGCCAGGAACGGCTGATCGAAGCGGTAATCGGCGAAGTCTTCCTTGATGCCCAGTTGTGCCGGAACCGAAAAATGCCCGCTGATGCGGTTATCGGCATGGAACAGTCGCGCCTCGTAGATGCCCCGGGAGCGCAGCTCTGTCTGGACCTGGCCGTCGAGTTCGAAACGCTCCGGCAAGAAATACAAACGTCCACGCTCCTCGCCGACATCCTGATAACGCTGGTTGGTTTTTTCGTTGGTTTTCCAGGTGCGCACTGTTTTGCGATAGGGCACCACCATCAGCGGGCCGCTCAATTGCTGGCTGTAACTGGAACTGCGGGCGATGTCTTCGAGTACACCGTCACGCAGTTGCTGGCGCTCCTGGATCACGCCGTTGATCATCAGTAGCGGGATCAGCAGCAACAGAATCAGCAGGGCAATTGCCCCGAGTTTTAGGGTCAGGCTTCGGTTCATGGGACTCTCCCTGTTTGGATGGGGAAAGTCTGGATTGGGTATGTGGGGGTTTTGTGGGAGGAATGTGGAGAGTGTGTGGAATTTGCGCTCGGCGCAGCAGCTGCCGAAGGCTGCGATCTTCAGCGGCTTGAAGGCAACCGCAAACGCACTTGAACACCGCCGTCGACGTTGCCGATACTCATCACACCACCATGCAACTTGACCACTTCCTCAACGAAGTTGAGCCCCAAACCGGTGCTCTTGCGTCCACTGTCCGGACGCGGCAGTGAGTAGAAGCGCTCGCTCAAGCGTGGCAACGCATAGTCGGGAATCGCTTCGGCCTGGTTGAACAGCCTGAACTCGATCTGCTCACCGACTCGCTCGGCACACAATCGCAGCACGCCATGCGCTGGGGTGAAGTCCAAGGCATTCTCTAGCAGATTGCCCAGCGCCTGGCGCAATAGGAACGGCTCGCCAAGCAGATTCAGATCCGCTGCAATTTGCCGTTCCACACGCAATTGCTTGCCTTCGATTCGTGCAGCCTGCGCGCTCAACAGTTCTTCCACCAGGCCCGCCAACGGCACCGCCACCCGCTCCTCCAACCCTTGGCGCTGCTCAACCTGCGCCAGGTTCAGCAGTCGTTCGATCAACTGCTGCATGCGCGCGCTTTCGCTGTCGATGTTGCTGACGAAACGCTGCTGCTGTGCCGGCGGCATTTCGCCTTGCAGCAGCTCCGCCGCGCCACGAATCGCCGCCAGCGGGCTTTTCAATTCATGGGTCAGGGTGTGTACATAACGTTCGACGTAGGCTTTGCCTTCGAGCTGGGTGCGCATGTGCTCCAGTGCCGTGGCCAGTTGCTCCAGCTCGCCGCCGCGGTAATGCGGCACCTCGACCCGGCGGCCTTCACTGACGGCCTGGGCATAGGCCGTCAACCGCCGCAGTGCCGCGCTCAGCCACCAGGACAACAGCGCACCGAACAACAAACCGAGGCCGATCAATCCGGCGCCATACGTCAGCAATCGCCGTTCGGTGCGATCGACGTAAGGCTGCAGTGAGCTGTTGGGTTTGGCCACGGTCACCACGCCGATGATCTGGCCGTTGTCGCGAATCGGTGCCCCGACGTGCATCACCGACGAGTTCGAGTCATCGGGGTTGCTGCGCGTCGAACGCGCACCGTACTCGCCACGCAGGGTCAGGTAGACGTCATTCCAGCGCGAGTAGTCCTGGCCCACCGCAATCCCGCTGGAATCCAGCACCACGATGCCTTTGGCATCGGTGACGTAAATGCGGTGATTGACCTGATTCTTCGACAGGCCCCAGATTTTCGCCTGCGGTTGTCGCTCGCCATAAGCCTTGAGCAATTCGGGCCAGCGGTTCTGGCTGAGGGTGCCGGCCTTGAAGTCGTCGCGCAGGATCTCGGCCATCAGGTTGGCGGTGTCCACCAGGGTTTCTTCGGTGGACTGGCGCACACCGGGGCGGATTTCTTCCATCACGGTGTTGAGCACGAAGTAACCGGTCAGGCCGATGAACAGCACGTAAACCAGAAAAATCCGGATCCCCAGTGACATCAGCTGTGCCCCGGGCTGTAGCTGTAGCCGAGGCCGCGATGAGTCTGGATCGGCTCGGCGTCGGCCTTCACCAGGCGCAATTTGGCGCGCACGCTCTTGATGTGACTGTCGATGCTGCGCTCGTAACCGGCATCGGCGGCCACCCCCAGCGCATCGAGCAATTGCTCGCGGCTGAAGACTCGCTCCGGTTGTTCCAGCAGGCATTGCAGCAAACGAAACTCATGGCGAGTCAGGCTCAGCGGCTGGTTGCGATAGCTGATCTGCACCCGATCGCCGTCGATGCGAAACAGCGCTGAAGCCACCTCCGCCACCTCCACCACCGGTCGTGGTGCCATGCGCTTGAGAATCGCCCGGACCCGCGCCGCCACTTCCCGGGGGCTGAACGGTTTGACCACGTAGTCGTCGGCGCCGATTTCCAGGCCCACCACGCGGTCGATCTCGGCGTCACGGGCACTGAGGAACATCACCGGCACGTCACTGAAACGCCGCAATTGCTTGCAGGTCTCGAAGCCGCTGATATCCGGCAGGCCGATATCGAGAATGATCAGGTCGGCGGGCGTGGCGCGCTGATGTTCGAGCGCCGCCGCGCCAAGGCTCAACCAGGTGGTGGTAAAGCCCTCGCCCTGCAAGGCGAAAATCAGGGTGTCGGCAATCGCCGCTTCGTCTTCGACAATCAGGATATGAGGCATGGCGTCCGAGCCCACTGGTTAAGTGGGCGAACGGTGCCCCAAGGCTGATTCGCCGTCAATCAGCAGTCGGGTTTGTCGGCTGTAAAGCGACGCGCCGGGTTCACTGCTGCGCCGAATTCGCGCAGGGCTTTGGCGCCGATCAGCAGTGGATAGTTGAAGCTGCTGCGGTCGGTGAGGTTGACCTCGACGGTGCGCTTGACGTTGCCCAGGCACAGTTCCAGATCGACCACCGGACGCTTGGTCACTTCGCTCACGGCCTTATCTTCATCTTCTTCATCGGCACGGTTCTTGATCTTGCTGATCCGCGCGACCTTGTGTTCGTAGACCTTGTTGCTCGCGCCTTTGGTGGCGAGACGGAAACGTACCCACTCGTCGCCGTCGCGGGTGAAGGTTTCGATGTCTTTGGCCGACAGCGACGCGGTCAGGGCGCCGGTGTCCATTTTGGCCTTGAGGACTTCACCGCCGATTTCCGGCAGCGCGATGTATTCGTAACGCCCGTACAGGGTCGGCTCGGCGGCCAGGACCGGCAGGGTCACGAGGGCAAGCAGTGCAAGGAGAGATTTCACGTAAGGGGCTTCCTTGAGGGATGTGGACGCATTGGCCGAATTCTAGACCGCAAAAAACAACGATAGTTGGACCACTTCCCACTTTTGTGGCGAGGTAGCTTGCTCCCGTTCGGGGGCGCGGCGCTCGCAAAACCGTTGCCTGCGGTATACCTGAAAATCGCGGCGCCTGGTTTTAGGGCCGCTGCGCAACCCAGCGGGAGCAAGCTCCCTCGCCACAAAGGCAACAGCGATACGCTGAGAGCATACTGCTACCAAGGTGAAACATTCGTCACCACCGATTTGGCCTGCCAACCGAAGCTGCTTATCATGGCGCGCCCACACGCTTTCAAGAGTTATCTATGCGCCGCCTGCTCACCGGCTGTTTCGTTACCCTGCTGCTATTGCTCAACACGCTGGTCCTGTTCGGGCCTTTGATGGTGTTCGCGCTGGTCAAACTGCTCCTGCCCGGGCGCTTTCGCGATTACGCCTCGTGGGCGGTGATGTGGATTGCCGAAACCTGGGCCGAGATCGACAAGCTGATCTTCCGCCTGTGCATTCCCACCCAATGGGACATTCGCGGCGGCGATGAGCTGCGCGGCGACACCTCGTATCTGGTGATCGGTAACCATCAGTCCTGGGTCGATATCCCGGCGCTGATCCAGGCACTGAACCGGCGCACGCCGTTCTTCAAGTTCTTCCTCAAGAAAGAACTGATCTGGGTGCCATTCCTGGGCCTCGCCTGGTGGGCGTTGGACTATCCGTTCATGAAGCGCTACAGCAAGGCGTTCCTGGAGAAGCACCCGGAGCTGGCCGGCAAGGACCTGGAGATCACCAAACAAGCTTGCGAGTTGTACAAGCGCCAGCCGGTGACCGTGGTCAACTACCTGGAAGGCACCCGCTACACCGCGGCGAAAAGCGCCCAACAACAGTCACCGTTCACCCACCTGCTCAAGCCCAAGGCGGGCGGCGTGGCGTTCGTGCTGGCGGCGATGGGCGAACAGTTGGACGCCATTCTCGATGTGACGGTGGTGTATCCGCAGCAGAAGATTCCGGGGTTCTGGGATTTGCTTAGTGGCAACGTGCCCAAAGTGATCATCGACATCCACACCCGCGAACTGGACCCGGCACTGTGGCAAGGCGATTACGAAAACGATCCGGAGTTTCGCGAAACAATCCAGAACTGGGTCAACCAGCTCTGGATCGTGAAGGACCGGCGCATCCAGGCACTACGCGCCGAGGGCTGACTTAGCTACCGGCGCCGGTGCCCCAGATCCCGCCGAGGTTTTGCAACAGCGAACCGGCAACGCCTTGCTGACCGAGGTATTGCAGGATCACCGGGGCAAACACGCCGACCATCCCGGTGTCCATGCCCAGGGCGCTGAAGGCGTTGTTCAGGTCCTTGGTGTCCTTGACGTTACCCAGCAAGCCATCGAGCAACGCATTCTTGTCCGAGCCCGTGCCGAGCAACCCACCCAAGCCAGTCAGGCTACTGATCGCGCTGTTGCCAGCGATCTGAGCGAGGCCCGGCACGGTTTTGCTCAGTTCGGAGAAGTCCTGGCCGCTGAGCTGATTCCTCGCCAGCCCCAGCATCGCACCGGCACCGCCGATGGCCTGCTCCGGGGTGATGTCGAGCTGCGAGCCCAGGGTATTGAGCAAACCGGCGGCCTTGGGCGCCGCCGCCACGATGCCATCGACATCATCGGCCTCGACACCCTCGACATCCTCGTCGTCCTGCATCGATGACACCGCCTTGACCGCATCGCTGAGGCTTAACTGTGCAAAGGCCGGGCTGGCGGCCAGCGTCGTCAACGAAGCGACAGCCATGAGCGATGCCAGTGCAAAACAGCGTGAAACGTTCATCCAGACATCCTCTTGTGCCATGAAAGCCGCCCGGTAACGGCGGGGCGGCAAAACTGCTGATTGGACCGGATGTACGCCAGCATGTTCCTCGTTTGCGTGGGCATTTATCCCCAGGTGGCGTCTATAAAACGTGCCTCCTGGGACGCAACCGATGAACGGTATGACCGAACCGGCTGCGTCTGAGTTCTGGACAATGAGATCAACTGGAAAGCGACGTCTACGGCATGGAGCAAATCAGATTATCGTTCGAGTTCCATTGGTGATCGCTCATTTTCTCTGAGCAATTACGTGCCACTCGCCATAAAAAAGGGCGACATCACTGTCGCCCTTTTTTCCGTCTTGCTCCAGGCCTTACGCCGCACTAAACAACTTGTGCGGATCGATCACAAACTTCTTCGGCACGCCCGCATCGAACTCGCCGTAACCCCGTGGCGCGTCATCCAGGCTGATGACTTCCACACCCACGATTTCGGCAATCTTGATGCGGTCCCACATGATCGCCTGCATCAGCTGGCGGTTGTACTTCATCACTGGCGTCTGGCCGGTGTGGAAGCTGTGGGATTTGGCCCAGCCCAGGCCGAAGCGAATGCTCAGGCTGCCCATTTTCGCGGCAGCGTCCACTGCACCCGGATCTTCAGTGACGTACAGGCCAGGAATACCGATTTTGCCAGCGACGCGAACCACGCCCATCAGCGAGTTGAGTACGGTGGCGGGAGCCTCGTGCTTCACGCCGGCATGGCCGTGACCGCGAGCTTCGAAGCCTACGGCATCGACGGCGCAGTCCACTTCTGGTTCGCCCAACAGTGCAGCGATTTGTTCGTGCAGCGGGGTGTCTGTCGACAGGTCGGCGATTTCGAAACCCTGAGCCTTGGCATGGGCCAGGCGGATCGGGTTGACGTCACCGATGATCACCACAGCAGCACCCAACAGGCGAGCGGAAGCGGCAGCTGCCAGGCCAACCGGGCCGGCGCCGGCAATGTACACGGTGCTGCCAGGGCCGACGCCGGCAGTCACTGCGCCGTGGTAACCGGTGGGCAGGATGTCGGAGAGACAGGTCAGGTCACGGATTTTTTCCATGGCCCGGTCGCGATCTGGAAGTTTCAGCAGGTTGAAGTCGGCATACGGCACAAACGCGTATTCGGCTTGGCCACCGGTCCAGTCACCCATGTCGACATAACCATAGGCACCGCCCGGACGCGCCGGGTTAACGCTCAGGCAGACGCCAGTATGTTGCTCTTTGCACGAACGGCAACGGCCACAGGCAACGTTGAAAGGTACCGACACCAAGTCGCCGATCTGCAGGTTCTCGACACCGCTGCCCTTCTCGATCACTTCACCCGTGATCTCGTGGCCCAGCACCAGACCGGTCTGAGCGGTGGTACGCCCGCGCACCATGTGCTGATCGGAACCACAGATGTTGGTGGAAACTACGCGCAGGATGACACCGTGCTCGATCTTCCTGCCGCGCGGGTCCTGCATTTTGGGATAGTCGATTTTCTGTACTTCGACCTTGCCTGCGCCGAGATACACCACACCACGATTACCAGACATGCTTTCACCTCGCTGTTGTTTTTATGTAGCGGTCGCGTCGCCAGGAAACGGCGGCGCGTTGATTGCTCGATAAATCAAAAGATCGTCCGAACGCGGCCCGAACCTTCGGCAGCGTCTACAGAGACAGGCGATCTTTTCAGGCAGTAAAAACGCTAGAGAACAACTGTCCTGTTAGCGTTAAGGAACACGCGTCTTTCAATGTGATAACCCACGGCCCGCGCCAACGTCAGCCCTTCGATATCCCGCCCCTTGGCGATCAAGTCTTCGGGATAGTGACTGTGATCAACGGCTTCCACGCCCTGGGCGATGATCGGACCTTCATCCAGATCGTTGTTGATGTAATGCGCCGTGGCGCCGACCAGTTTCACGCCTTTGTTGTAGGCCTGGTGATACGGCTTGGCGCCCTTGAAGCCCGGCAGCAGCGAGTGGTGAATGTTGATCGCCTTGCCGTCGAGTTTGCGGCACAGCTCTGGCGACAGAACCTGCATGTAGCGGGCAAGGATCACCAGCTCGGCGCCGGCTTCTTCGATCACCTGCCAGACCTGGCGCTCTTGCGATGGTTTGTCGTTGGGGTCCAGCGGAAAGTGGTAGTACGGAATCTGGTGCCAGTCGGCCAACGGCTTGAGGTCCGGGTGGTTGGAGACCACCGCGACCACGTCCATCGACAACTGGCCGATGCGCTGGCGGTAGAGCAAGTCGTTGAGGCAGTGATCGGCCTTGGAGACCATGATCACCACTTTCGGCCGGTAGTTCGGCGGGGTCAGCTCGAAGACCATCCCG
Organism: Pseudomonas sp. Pseusp15; assembly: GCF_059492165.1. NCBI lineage: Bacteria > Pseudomonadati > Pseudomonadota > Gammaproteobacteria > Pseudomonadales > Pseudomonadaceae > Pseudomonas > Pseudomonas sp. Pseusp15. The sequence continues at coordinate 5,899,827 of NZ_CP168523.1, read as the reverse complement.
AAGGCAGCACCACGCTCCGCCAAGCCTGCGCGGAAGGCTTGTTCGTCGAAAGCGTCGGGTTGCCGAAACTCCACTCGGATGAAGAAACGGCCTGAGAGCCGGTCATCAAAGGAGTGGTGCTCGGTGACGTAGCAGCCCTGCTCGAACAGAAAGCGGGTCACCGCATCCACGGTGCCGAGGACGCTTGGGCAGTCGGCGGTCAGAATCCATGTGTCTGGGGCGCGGCTCATAGTGCGGTGACTCCTGCTGCTACATCTGTGATCAGAGAGAACTCTGTGGCGAGGGAGCTTGCTCCCGCTGGGTTGCGAAGCGACCCCTATGTCAGCAACCGCATTCCTGCAGAAGGAACGCGGATTCAGGTTTTACGACTGCTGCGCAGCCGAGCGGGAGCAAGCTCCCTCGCCACAATTACGCCTGGACGCTAAGCCCGTACTCAGCCGACGCATCCTGCAACCACAACCACCAGTAATCCGAGAAGCTGCGGCGAATCAGCAGTTCCCAGGTGTCTTCGGCGGTATGGCGGATCATCAGTTGCGACTTGGCGAACACCGTGCCAACAGCCTTGCCCACCGGGAAATTGTTGGGGTGCACGTCATAGCTGGTGGACTTCATCAGCACCTGACGCACGTTCGGGCCGCTGAGTTCGAGGATCTGCTGGCCACCGCTGACGTTGACGATCTGGATGTGCAGGTCGCCCAGCGCTTCACGGAGTTTTTTCTCGGTGGCGAATTCTTCACCGGTCGGCACGATCAGCAGCCATTCATCCGGCCCCATCCATTGCAGGCTGGTTTCGCCTTTGATGATCACGGTCAGCGCACCTGGCAACTCGATGCCAAGGGCCTTGTGCACACCAGCGGCGAACGCGGCGTCGTGGCCATCGCCACGGATAGTCAGGTGACCGAGGAGTTTTTTCTCACGCACGATCACGCCGGCGTTCTTGCGACCCTTGCCCACCAGGCTGGCGAGGTCGGCATGATGCAGCGACGACTCGGCCTTGGCCCCGGTGGTTGGGCGTTGTTGGTAAACATTGGCTGCGGTCATAAAGCACCTGTCTTGAATTCTTTGTCGCCCCCCGCGCCTGGCGCGGGGGGTGATCGATTACACGTTCTGGCGATCGCCTTTCGGATCGAAGAACACCGAAGAAACGATTTCCGCCTCGATCACGCTGCCGTCGGCCAGCGGTGCGAACACCCGCTCACCCATGCGCTTCAAGCCGCCCTTGACCACGCCCATGGCAAACGAATAGCCCAGGGAGTTGTGCAAGTAACTGGAAGTCACGTGACCCACCATGGTCATCGGAATCGCTTGCTTGGTGTTGAACACCAGTTGCGCACCTTCCGGCAGCCATTTGGTCGGATCGATCGGCTTCAGGCCAACCAGCTGTTTGCGCTGATCACGCACACAGTCTTCGCGGTTCATGCCACGCCAGCCGATCCACGAGAACGGTTTGGTGCGACCGACACACCAGCCCATGTTCAGGTCGTCCGGGGTCATCGAGCTGTCAGTATCCTGACCGACGATGATGAAGCCCTTCTCGGCCCGCAGTACGTGCATGGTTTCAGTGCCATATGGCGTCAGGTTGTACTTCTTGCCAGCATCAACAATTTTTTCCAGCACGCCCATCGCATAGTCGGCCTGCACGTTGACTTCGTACGACAGCTCACCGGTAAACGAAATCCGGAAAATCCGCGCCGGCACGCCACCGACCAGGGCTTCTTTCCAGGTCATGAACGGGAAGGCTTCGTTGCTCAGGTCGGCGTCGGTGACTTCGCTGAGCAGCTTGCGGCTGTTCGGCCCGGACAGGGTCATGGTTGCCCAGTGATCCGTCACGGAAGTGAAGTACACCTTCAGGTCTGGCCATTCGGTCTGGTGGTAGATTTCCAGCCATTGCAGCACGCGCGCAGCGCCGCCGGTGGTGGTGGTCATCACGAAATGGTTGTCGGCCAGGCATGCAGTCACGCCGTCGTCGAACACCATGCCGTCTTCTTTACACATCAGGCCGTAGCGCGCCTTGCCCACGTCGAGCTTGGTCCAGGCGTTGGTGTAGATACGGTTGAGGAACTCGCGGGAGTCCGGGCCCTGGATGTCGATCTTGCCCAGGGTCGAAGCGTCCAGCAGGCCGACGCTGTCGCGCACGGCTTTGCATTCGCGTTTGACGGCGGCATGCAGGTCTTCACCGTTTTTCGGGAAGTACCAAGGACGTTTCCACTGACCGACGTCTTCGAACTCGGCGCCATTCTTAACGTGCCAGTGATGCAGCGCGGTGAAGCGAACCGGCTCGAAGATGTGCCCACAGTGACGACCGGCCACGGCGCCGAAAGTCACCGGCGTGTAGTTCGGGCGGAACATGGTGGTGCCCATCTGCGGGATGGTCACGTTCAGCGAACGGGCAGCGATGGCCAGGCCGTTGACGTTGCCGAGCTTGCCCTGATCGGTGCCGAAGCCCAGTGCGGTGTAGCGCTTGACGTGCTCGACCGACTCGAAGCCTTCGCGGGTCGCCAGTTCGATGGCGGCTGCGGTGACGTCGTTCTGCAGGTCGACGAATTGCTTCGGCGCACGGGCAGTGGCTTTTTCGTGAGGCACCTGGAACAGCGCCAGCGTCGGCTCTTCGAGTCGGCTCAGGGCTTTGGGCAGTACGCCTTCGACCTTGCCGAATCCAGCTTCGCTGGCAGCGCGAGCACCGCCTTCAAAACCATCGGCCAACGAATCGCCGAGGCTGTAGACGCCGTTGATGCCACCGACGCACACGCGTTTCTGCGGTGCTTCGCCCGGTACGAAACCGAGGATGTCTTCACGCCAGATCGGCTTGCCACCCAGGTGCGAAGCCAGGTGAACCACTGGGCTGTAGCCGCCGGAACTGGCAACCAGGTCGCAATCGAGCCATTCGCCCGGGCTGGTCACGGTGTGTGCTTTTACATCAATCGCTGCAACGCGAGCGGCGGTCACGTGCTTGCTGCCACGGGCCTCGATCACGGCGCTGCCGGTCAGGATGCGAATGCCTTTGGCGCGCGCTTCTTCCACCAGCGCACCGCGAGGGTTGCTGCGGGCGTCGGCGATGGCCACCACTTGTAGGCTGGCGTCGAGCCAGTCCAGGGCAACGCGGTAGGCGTGGTCGTTGTTAGTCGACAGCACCAGTTTCTTGCCCGGTGCCACACCGTAGCGACGCACGTAGGTCGACACAGCGCCGGCGAGCATGTTGCCCGGCACGTCGTTGTTGCCGTAAACCAGTGGACGCTCGTGAGCGCCGGTCGCCAGCACCACGCGCTTGGCGCGAACCCGGTGGATGCGCTGACGCACCTGGCCGATCGGAGCGCGGTCGCCGAGGTGATCGGTGAGGCGCTCGTGAATGGTCAGGAAGTTATGGTCGTGGTAACCGTTGACCGTGGCGCGCGGCAACAGCAGCACGTCAGGGGTGTTTTTCAGCTCGGCGATGACGCTGGCAACCCACTCAGTAGCTGGTTTGCCATCGAGGCTTTCGCGGGAGTCGAGCAGGCTGCCGCCAAACTCTTCCTGTTCATCGGCCAGGATCACACGGGCGCCGCTGCGGGCAGCCGCCAGTGCAGCCGCCAGACCCGCAGGGCCAGCGCCGACGATCAGCACGTCGCAGTGCTGGTTCATGTAGTCGTAGGTGTCCGGATCGTTCTCGGTCGGCGAACGGCCAAGACCGGCTGCCTTACGAATGTACTTCTCGTAAGTCATCCAGAACGATTGCGGGTACATGAAGGTTTTGTAGTAGAAGCCCGGTGGCATCAGCTTGCCGCCGACCTTGCCGAGAATCCCCATCATGTCGTTGTTCACGCTTGGCCAGCCGTTGGTGCTGGTGGCGACCAGGCCTTGATACAGCGCTTGTTGCGTGGCGCGTACGTTCGGGATCTGCGTGGCTTCGGTCGCACCGATCTGCAGCACGGCGTTCGGCTCTTCGGCACCGGCGGCGAAGATGCCGCGTGGGCGCGAGTACTTGAAGCTGCGGCCGACGATGTCGACACCGTTGGCCAGCAAGGCAGCGGCCAGAGAGTCGCCTTCAAAGCCTTTGTAGACCTGGCCGTTGAAGGTGAAGCTCAGCACTTTGTTGCGGTCGATGCGTCCGCCGTTGGACAGGCGATTGATCTGGCTCATACCTTCTCTCCCAGAGCCGTGGCGGCCGCTTTCGGGCTGTCGGTCTTGTCGGTGAACTGCGGCTTGGTGCCGATCTTGTAGGTTTCGAGAATCTCGTAGGTCACGGTGTCACGGGTCACGTTGAAATACTGACGGCAACCGGCGACGTGATCCCACAGTTCGTGGTGCAGACCGCGAGGGTTATCGCGGAAGAACATGTAGTCGCCCCACTCCTCGTCGGTGCAGCTGTTCGGATCCAGTGGACGCGGGATGTGCGCCTGGCCGGATGCATGGAATTCCTCTTCGGAGCGCAGTTCGCCACAGTGAGGACAGAAGATATGCAACATAGGGATTTCTCCTGTTAGTGGGCGACTGCTGCAGCGCCGTGTTCGTCGATCAACGCACCGCTGTGGAAGCGGTCGATGGAGAAAGGTGCAGCCAATGGGTGCATTTCACCCTTGGCCAGGCTGGCGGCAAACACGTTGCCCGAGCCAGGTGTAGCCTTGAAGCCACCGGTGCCCCAACCGCAGTTGAAGAACATGTTCGGTACCGGAGTCTTCGAAATGATCGGGCACGCATCCGGCGTGGTGTCGACGATGCCGCCCCACTGACGGTTCATGCGTACGCGCGACAGCACCGGGAACATCTCGACGATGGCCTGGATGGTGTGCTCGATCACCGGGTACGAACCACGCTGGCCGTAGCCGTTGTAGCCGTCGATACCGGCGCCGATCACCAGGTCGCCCTTGTCGGACTGGCTGATGTAACCGTGTACGGCGTTGGACATGATCACGCTGTCGATAATCGGCTTGATCGGCTCGGACACCAGCGCTTGCAGCGGGTGCGATTCGATCGGCAGGCGGAAACCGGCAAGTTTGGCCATGTGCCCGGAGTTACCGGCAGTCACCACGCCGACGCGCTTGGCGCCGATGAAGCCCTTGTTGGTTTCAACACCGATGCACACACCGTTTTCCTTACGGAAACCGATCACTTCGGTCTGTTGGATCAGGTCCACGCCCAAGGCGTCGGCGGCACGGGCAAAGCCCCACGCCACGGCATCGTGACGGGCCACGCCGCCGCGACGCTGGACGGTAGCGCCCATCACCGGGTAGCGGGTGTTCTTGGAGCAGTCGAGGTACGGGATCTCGTCTGCCACTTGCTTGGCATCGAGCAGTTCGCCGTCCACGCCGTTGAGGCGGTTGGCGCTGACCCGACGCTCGGAATCACGAATGTCCTGCAGGGTGTGGCACAGGTTGTAGACGCCACGCTGGGAGAACATCACGTTGTAGTTCAGGTCCTGGGACAGGCCTTCCCACAATTTCATCGCGTGTTCGTACAGGTGTGCCGACTCGTCCCACAGGTAGTTGGAGCGCACGATGGTGGTGTTGCGCGCGGTGTTACCGCCGCCCAGCCAGCCCTTCTCGACCACGGCCACGTTGGTGATGCCGTGTTCCTTGGCCAGGTAGTAGGCGGTCGCCAGACCATGCCCGCCACCGCCGACGATGACCACGTCGTAGACCTTTTTCGGGGTCGGCGTACGCCACATGCGCTGCCAGTTTTCATGGTGGCTGAGGGAGTGTTTGAAGAGGCCGAAGCCCGAATAGCGTTGCATAGTCATTTACTCCAAAACCGCGCTCAGCGATAAACCGGGAAGTCCGCGCACAGGGCTGCCACATGCTGCGCGACATTGGCCTCGACATCGGCGTCGCCGAGGTTGTCGAGGATGTCGCAGATCCAGCCAGCCAGTTCAACACACTGGGTAACCTTGAAGCCGCGAGTGGTCACCGCCGGGGTGCCGATACGCAGGCCGGAGGTCACGAACGGCGACTGTGGATCGTTCGGGACAGCGTTCTTGTTCACGGTGATGTGGGCGCGACCGAGTGCTGCGTCCGCCTCTTTACCGGTGAGGCCCTGACGGATCAGGCTGACCAGGAACAGGTGGTTATCGGTACCGCCGGACACTACATCGTAGCCGCGTTTGATAAATACGCCGGCCATTGCCTTGGCGTTGTCGATCACTTGTTGCTGGTAGGCCTTGAAGCCAGGCTCCAGTGCTTCCTTGAAGCACACTGCTTTACCGGCGATGACGTGCATCAGCGGGCCGCCCTGGGCACCAGGGAATACCGCGGCGTTGAGCTTCTTCTCGATTTCTTCGTTAGCCTTGGCCAGGATCAGGCCACCACGTGGACCGCGCAGGGTCTTGTGGGTGGTGGTGGTCACCACGTCAGCGTATGGCAGCGGGTTCGGGTACAGGCCAGCGGCGACCAGACCGGCAACGTGAGCCATGTCGACGAACAGCAGGGCACCGACCTTGTCAGCGATCTGGCGGAAACGCGGGAAATCGAGGGTCTTGGAGTAGGCCGAGAAACCGGCGACGATCATCTTCGGCTTGCATTCGACGGCCAGACGCTCGACTTCGTCGTAGTCGATCAGGCCGGTTTTGGTGTCGATGCCGTACTGCACAGCGTTGTACAGCTTGCCCGAGGACGACACTTTGGCACCGTGGGTCAGGTGACCGCCGTGGGCCAGGCTCATGCCCAGAATGGTGTCGCCGGCTTGCAGCAGGGCCAGGTAAACGGCGCTGTTGGCCGAAGAACCGGAGTGCGGCTGCACGTTGGCGTAATCGGCACCGAACAATTGCTTGGCGCGTTCGATGGCCAGGGCTTCAACCTTGTCGACGTGCTCGCAGCCACCGTAGTAGCGCTTGCCCGGATAGCCTTCGGCGTATTTGTTGGTCAGGCCACTGCCTTGCGCTTCCATCACGCGCTTGCTGGTGTAGTTCTCTGACGCGATCAGCTCGATGTGATCTTCCTGGCGTTGCTCCTCGGCATTCATCGCCGCCAGCAGTGCATCGTCGTAACCCTGAATCTGGTCTTGCTTGCTGAACATCGCGTCTCTCCCAGCGGCGGCGGTGCGCCTTTCGTCTCGGTGAGGCACTGGCATTTCGGCAGTGCCCTTTGATAGCGATGGTATGACCGGCGCAGACAGGTCAAATGCCTATGGACGCCACGCAAAGGTGCGTTTACGACATGGGCCGAAATGGGTGAACGGGCGAACACCCCTGTGGCGAGGGAGCTTGCTCCCGCTCGACTGCGAAGCAGTCGTGAAACCGACAAATTCGATCTAACTGACGAACCACATGCGCCGGGTTTGGGTCTGCTGCGCAGCCCAGCGGGAGCAAGCCCCCTCGCCACAGGGGACGGGCGTCAGGCGATGAGTTGGCGCAAGGCCAAAAGTACGAGGAAATGCCCGGGATAAAGGGCGTAGGCCCAGCGGCGCATCGGCGGTGGCTGGATGCCTTGGGCATGTCGCAATAGCAGCAGGCCCGAGAATGGCGCAATCAGACAAACGACAATACCCAAAATCGCCGCACCGCTGCCGAACCAGGCAGCGGAGTACAGCACTTGCCATTGATTGGCCGCCAGGCACACCAGCCCCGGCAACAGGCCGAAATACCAGGGCCACTGGATCACCAGCAACATCGCCAGTGGCAACAGCACGCCGAAAAAGCCGAACATCAATCGCTGCGGGAACAGTGCCGCCAGCACCAAGGCAACGACCGCCAACAGACGCGACTGAACTGGCCCGTGCTGCCAGCCACGGGCCACCAGCAACCCCATGACCAGCGTAGGCAATACATTCAAGGTGTCGTGATCAGGAATGTACATCCGATACGGAATTTCGCTCAGGGCACTGAACAGCAACAACCAACCGAGGTAGCGCCACTGGCCGTCGGTCGTCACTGTACGGACACGCGCCAGGTTCGCCGCCATCGCCAGACAGAACCACGGGAACGCCAATCTGCCCGGCACATACAGCAGATCGAGGGAATAACCGACATATCGCAGGTGATCGAGCACCATGCTCAACAGCGCCAGCCACTTGAGCAGATCCAGTGCACCGTCCCTCTGCGTCATGTGCATAATTGCCCGAGGCATTTGTATTTTTCTGACAGACTCATCCCGTGTGCTCCCCGGACGATCTTCGGTAAAGTGCACATCATCATTGACCAACGAAGCGCCACAAGCGCCTCGATCACGGAAGCCGGCCATGACCGACAAGAGCCAACAATTCGCCAGCGACAACTATTCCGGTATTTGCCCTGAAGCCTGGGCTGCCATGGAACAGGCCAACCACGGACACCAGCGCGCTTATGGCGACGATGAGTGGACCGCACGCGCCGCGGATCAATTCCGCAGACTGTTCGAAACCGACTGCGAAGTGTTCTTCGCCTTCAACGGCACCGCGGCCAACTCGTTGGCCCTGTCGTCGCTGTGCCAGAGTTACCACAGCGTGATCTGCTCGGAAACCGCCCACGTCGAAACCGACGAATGCGGCGCTCCGGAGTTTTTCTCCAACGGTTCCAAGCTGCTCATCGCCCGCACCGAAAACGGCAAGCTGACGCCGGAATCGATCCGCGAAATTGCCCTCAAGCGCCAGGACATCCACTACCCGAAACCGCGCGTCGTGACCCTGACCCAGGCCACTGAAGTCGGCAGCGTGTACACCCCGGAAGAAATCCGCGCCATCAGCGTCACCTGTAAAGAACTGGGCTTGAACCTGCACATGGACGGTGCCCGTTTCTCCAACGCCTGCGCTTATCTGGGTTGCTCGCCAGCCGACCTGACCTGGAAGGCCGGCGTCGACGTGCTGTGCTTTGGCGGTACGAAAAACGGCATGGCGGTGGGCGAAGCGATTCTGTTCTTCAACCACAAACTGGCCGAAGACTTCGACTACCGCTGCAAGCAGGCTGGGCAACTGGCGTCGAAGATGCGCTTCCTCTCGGCCCCCTGGGTCGGGATTCTTGAAAACGACGCCTGGCTCAAATACGCCCGCCACGCCAACCACTGCGCGCAGTTGCTGGCCGAACTGGTGAGCGACATTCCTGGCGTCGAGCTGATGTTCCCGGTGCAGGCCAACGGTGTGTTCCTGCAACTCTCCGAGTCGGCCATCGCCGCACTGACCGCCAAGGGCTGGCGCTTCTACACCTTCATCGGCAACGGCGGCGCACGGTTCATGTGCTCGTGGGACACCGAAGAAGAACGCGTGCGGGAACTGGCGGCAGATATTCGGCACGTGATGACAGCCTGACTCCCTCCCCCTCACCACAGGCTCTGTGTTCCACCTCAGCTATTTGGTTGAAATGCGACTTTGTGGCGAGGGAGCTTGCTCCCGCTCGGCTGCGCAGCAGTCGTAAAACCAGCCAACGCGGTCCACCTGACAGACCGCATGCTCAGGCTTTGGGGCTGCTTCGCAACCCAACGGGAGCAAGCTCCCTCGCCACAGGTTCTGCGCTCGACCTCAGCTATTTGATTGGCAAGAGATCTTATGGCGAGGGGGCTTGCCCCCCCTTGCCACAGTCCCGCACGAGTTGGTCTACATTGACTGCGAGCCGTTTCGATCCGCTCGGATCACGCCAATCGGGAGCGTCCGCATGTCACTACAAGGCAAAACCCTGTTCATCACCGGCGCCAGTCGCGGGATCGGGCGTGAGATTGCGCTGCGGGCCGCGCGCGACGGGGCCAACATCGTGATTGCCGCGAAAAGCGCCGCCCCTCACCCCAAACTGCCTGGCACCATCTTCAGCGTGGCAGCGGAAGTCGAAGCCGCGGGTGGCAAGGCGCTGGCCCTGGAGGTGGATGTGCGCGATGAAACCATCGTGCGCCAGGCCCTGGCTGACGCCAATGAGCATTTCGGCGGCATCGACGCGCTGGTCAACAATGCAGGAGCGATCAAGCTGACCGGCGTGCAGCACATCGAACTCAAGCGCTTCGACCTGATGCACCAGATCAACACCCGCGCCGTGCTGCTGTGCAGCCAGGCCGCCCTGCCCTATCTGAAAAAATCCAGCGGCCACATCCTCAACCTGTCACCGCCGTTGAACCTGGCCACCAAATGGTTCGCCCAATACAGCCCCTACACCGTCACCAAGTACGGCATGAGCATGCTCACCCTGGGCATGAGCGAGGAATTCGCCGCCTACGGTATCAGCGTCAACTCTCTATGGCCGCAGACCATGATCGCCACGGCCGCGATCGAGTTTCAGCTCGGATCGCGCGAATCTTTCAAACATGCCCGCACACCCGCGATCATGGCGGATGCCGCCCACGTCATTCTCGACAGCAGCGGTCGCAGCATTACCGGTCGGTTGCTGATCGATGAGGAGATTTTGCGCGAGCAAGGGGTGACGGATTTTGAAGGGTATCGGTATGCGCCTGATTCCACCGACAAACTGATGCCAGACCTGTTTGTCGACTGACTGAAGCGCGCCCTCTACAGGCGCTGCCGAAGGCTGCTCCTGTAGAGGTTATTCAGCGATCATCCGACCGATCAATACTCGATCCGCACGTCACCCTTCGGCACGCTGCAGCAAGACAGGATGAACCCTTCGGCTTCGTCTTCCTCGGTAATCCCGCCGTTGTGTTCCATTGCCACTTCGCCGGCAAGCTTCATTACCTTGCAGGTACCGCAGATACCCATGCCGCAGGCCTTGGGGATCATCAGGCCCAGCTTGGCGGCAGCGGCGTGGACGGTTTCGCCCGGAGCCACGCGGATGCTCTTGCCGGAGGCGGTGAATTCCACCTGGTGCAGGTCGGCGGCGTCGATTGCAGGGGCGTCGGCCGCTTGTTCAGCGTGTTCCTCTGCATCGGCGATAGCCTCTGGCGGTGTGGCGCCGAAGGACTCTTCGTGGTAGCGCTTCATATTGAAGCCGGCGTTTTCCAGCAAACGCTTGACCGCATTCATGTAGGGCGTCGGACCGCAGCAGAACACTTCCCGCTCAAGGAAGTCCGGGACCATCAGTTCGAGCATCTTGTGGTTGAGATAACCGCGGTATCCGGCCCACGGCTCACCGAAACCGTGTTTCTCGCAGATCAGGTGCAGGCTGAAGTTTTCGATCCGCGCCGCCATGTGCTCCAGCTCGCGGTGATAAATGATGTCTTTCGGCGAGCGGGCGCTATGGATGAAGGCCATATCGACATTGCCGTTGGTATCGAAGAACCAGCGCGCCATGGACATCACCGGGGTGATGCCCACGCCGCCGCTGAGGTACAGCACTTTCGGGTTCGGAAAGTCGATGGCGTTGAACAGCCCGACCGGGCCGTGCACCGCCAGTTCGTAGCCTTCATGCAGGGTGTCATGCAACCAGTTCGAGACCTTGCCGCCCGGTACGCGCTTGATCGTCACCGAGAAGCTGTACGGCACCGACGGCGAGCTGGAAATGGTGTACGAACGCATGATCTGCTGGCCTTCGATTTCCAGCTCCAGGGTGACGAATTGCCCCGGCTTGAAGAAGAACATGATCGGCTGGTCGGCCATAAAGCAGAAGGTGCGCACATCCCAGGTTTCCTGGATGACTTTGACGCAACGGACAATGTGTCGACCATTGGCCCAGGTCTGGGTGGTTACCGGGTTCAGGAAGTTGTTGGACATGCTGATCTCCACGGCCGACTACCGGCCTTTATGTTGGCGATTCTGCGTATAGCGCAGTCCCGCCATTTACCTATCTGCGACATTGACATACTTATCGCGACCAGCCCCCAATTACCGGGGGTTGGGCGTCGGGAACAGATTGGGCCATGTCGCCCATGGATAAGGTTCCGGGGAGCGCCGGCCCCACACTCGCCCCATACCAAGACACAACCTTTACACCTTGCGTAGCAAACCTGATTAGCCACTTTCGCCGGCCACACAGAATGGCCTTGAGGATTAAACGATGGACGTCACCACTACCCTGAGCCTGGGCGATCCACTGGAACCCGCACGCAAGGCCACTGCGCAGATGCTGCAAGAGCGCGAGCGCACTTTCTCGCTGCCGCAGCCGTTTTACTCTGACGAGCGGCTGTTTGATATCGACATGCAGGAAATCTTCCAGAAAGAGTGGTTGATTGCCGGCATGACCTGCGAGATCCCGACCAAGGGCAACTACCTGACCCTGCAAGTCGGCAAGAACCCGATCATCGTGATTCGTGGCGCCGATGGCGTGGTCCATGCGTTCCACAACGTCTGCCGCCACCGTGGTTCACGCCTGTGCACCAGTGAAAAAGGCAAGGTCGCCAAACTGGTCTGCCACTACCACCAGTGGACGTACGAGCTGGACGGTCGCCTGCTGTTCGCCGGCACCGAAATGGGCGCCGACTTCGACATGAAGCAATACGGCCTCAAACCGGTGAACGTGAAGACCGCCGGCGGTTACATCTTCATCAGCCTGGCAGAAAACCCGCCGGCCATCGATGACTTCCTGTCGACGCTCAGCCATTACATGGAACCGTACGACATGGAGAACACCAAGGTGGCGGTGCAAACCACCTTGATGGAAAAGGCCAACTGGAAACTGGTGCTGGAAAACAACCGCGAGTGCTACCACTGCGGCGGTTCACACCCGGAATTGCTGAAAACCCTGCTGGAATGGGACGACGTCACCGATCCGCGTGCCGACCAGGCCTTCAAGGACCACGTAGCCGCTTCCGCCGCTGCCTGGGAAGCCGAGAAGATCCCTTACGCCCACGCCAGTTTCGGCCTGCGTAACCGTATCGTGCGCATGCCGCTGCTCAAGGGCACCGTATCGATGACCATGGACGGCAAACAGGGCTGCGCCAAACTGATGGGCCGCATCAAGAACCCGGACCTGGGCTCGATGCGCATCCTGCACCTGCCGCACTCGTGGAACCACTGCATGGGCGACCACATCATCGTGTTCACCGTGTGGCCGATCAGCGCCCAGGAAACCATGGTCACCACCAAGTGGATCGTCCACAAGGACGCGGTCGAAGGCGTGGACTACGACGTGGAGCGCATGCGCCAGGTCTGGGATGCGACCAACGACCAGGACCGTCGCCTGGCCGAAGAGAACCAGCGCGGGATCAACTCCACCGCATACCAGCCAGGGCCTTACTCCAAGACCTATGAGTTCGGCGTGGTGAACTTCGTGGACTGGTACAGCGAGCGGATGCTGAACAACCTGGGGGCCGAGCCTGCGCCTTACCTCAAAGGTGTTCCGGTTCAGGGTTAATCGAAATCTGATCGTTCCTACGCCAGGCGTGGGAACGATCCTTCCTCGCTAAATTGAAGACCACCGCACCGAACCATCCTCGCCAATAAACGTCTCTTCGATGTTCTCCCCCACCAGCCGCACCTTCACATAACCGTTCAACACCCGATCCGGGTACGCCTCATCCCGCGCATTTTGCGTTTCCGACCACAGCACCCCCGGATGCCCGTTCAGCTCGCTGGCATTGCCATAGGGAATCGCCCCGTGCCCGGCGCAACGTGCATGCAAGCCACCTTGAGTGGCATAGCAGATGCCGTTATGCAAATGCCCCCAATACCAGTAATCCGGCTCGCGCCCCAAGGCATCGCAGACCGGCTTGTACAGCGCGGTCTTGTCACGCCCGGTAATGTCAAAGCCCTGGTGATGACTGAGCACCATGATCTTCTTGCGTTTGGGCAGGTCTTTCATCCAGTCGATCTGCTGCTTGTTCAGCGCGCCGTCCATATACAGGTTGATTGGACTGGAGGCATAAGCCGAGTCGATCCCGACCACCAGCCAGTCATCGTTGTACAACGCAAAATAACTGGTGCCCTGCTGCGCCGGGAAACGTTTGGCCAGTTCCTTGAAGTAGCCATGGGCGCCGCTGTACATCTCGTGGTTGGAGTTGAGAGTGAATGAGCCCTGCTTGCCCATCGGCCAACCGACCATGTCGACGTCTTCCTGGGAGCGGGTGCCGGCGTAATACACATCCCCCAGATGAATGGTGAAGTCGGCCTGGGCCAGTTGCATCTGATCGGCCACCGCCACTGCCGGGGCATGACTGTCGAACGGCCCGGTGCCCCAGTCGCCGGCAATGGCCAGGGTCACGTCACTGTCCATGCGCATCAACGCCGGGTTGGTAGCGAACGGTGCGTGATGCCGCAGGTTCTCGATCCACTTGAGCAACGCTTCGCTCCACAACAGATCCAGCAGCTCCCATTTGCGACAACCGAGCAGGCTGCCATCCTTGAGCACTTGGGTCTGCAGCTCATCTACCGATTGCGGCAAGGGGCTGGCGTTTCCGATGTGCAGGATCGACAAACCGTGGGACAACTCCCACGGCACACTCGGTTGATCGTCCGGCAAGTCACCGTGCTTGAGCACGTATTGCGCCTGATCGTGCCCCCGCTGCAGCAGCGCGACGATGGCTTGGTACTCCTCCGGTTCAAGCTCGCTGACGAGCTTCTTCCAGGCCATTTCCAGCCGTGTGAACAGCCCGTGCAGGCGCACCTTCACCTTGTCGTATTCATGTTCCCAATGTCTGACCAATGACATGTCGCTTTCCTCCATCCGTAGTGGAATCACAGGGTTTTCATGAACTCGATGAGCGCCCGCTTATCGAGTTCCGACAACTGCGTGCCGTACAGGTGGCCACCGTTGTGGTTGCCCTCCAGGCGCGTGTCGTATTTGAAGTCCGCCGAGGCTTTCACCTGCTCGCCACTGGTGACGAAACCGACCTTGTCCTTGTCGTAAATGTCGGAGCCGGTGAAGAACACCGGCGGCCGCAGTTCCGGTGGTTGCAGCAAATCCCACAGGGTCGGCACCGAACCGTTGTGCAAGTACGGCGCGCGCAACCAGATGCCGTCGGTGGGTGTGTTGCTATAGCTCTGGGTCTTGCGGTAGGCACCAAAGTCGAACGGCGGTTTCTTGAAGCCGTGGAAAGCCGTCACCAGCCCCGTGGTGAACGAGTTCAGCCGATGGGGATCGGTGCCCAGTTCATCAATAGTGGTGGTGACCTGACCGGTGTCGGTGCGACCGAAGTCATGGCAACTGGCGCAATTTTTTTCCCAGACCGGCTTACCCCGGGCAACCTTGGCCTGATCCAGCGCGAACGGCCAGGCCGGTGCCTTGTGGCCCAGCAGCCAATTGGTCACCCGGTTGAAGCTGTCCGGCAGCACCGACTCCGGTGTCGCGCCCACGGCCATGGCCGCCGCGTAGTTGCGCTCATGGATGTCGTTGTTGTTGCCGTCCCAGTGCAAGTACAGCGACTCCCGGGGTTTCTGGTTCCAGACTTGCGGCAAGTCGACGGTGCCGATGGTCGAGTCATCCGGGAAGCCGAACACCACCATTTTCGTCGGGTTGAAAGTGTCGGTACGCCCCGGCCCCTGCGGTGCGCGCAGCTTCTGCCAGGCATAGGCCTGCTTCTGTTTGATCAGCGCGCTGGTGGCCATAGGGATGATCAGGTAGCGGTTGTACAGGCGCTCGAAAAACCCGAGCTGGAACTTGCTGTTGATCGCAGTCATCACCGCGTCGGGCGTGAATTTGGGGTCGCTCGCGCAATCGTAGGCGAACCACTGGAAGGCCTGCAGTTGCAAGGTATTGGCCGGCGCGGAGGCCACCGGGGTAGCAACGTCGCTGGCATTGGCGCGGTAGGAGCCGGTGTGGCACAAGGCGCAGTTGGGCTCCACGGTCGGGTAGCCGATCTGCCGCTTGGCCATGCCGATCGGCAGGTCCTTGCCGTTCTCGTAGAGGAAACCGAACACTTCGTAACCGCCGGGTTTCGGCAGTTTTTCCGGGCACATCTGCGGCAACACGGCGAACAGGTAATAGGGAATCCGTGCTTCGATGCCCAGGCCGATGGCGGCGTATTTGTAGTGGTCTTCGTCAGAAGCGTATTGCTCGGCCGGCACCACTCGCAGCATCTGGTACCAGGTTTCGTAGCCGATAAACCCCAGCGCCAGCACCACGACCAGCGTGGCGACCTTGAAGCTGTGCCGCCGCCAGCGTCGCGCCCACGCTGCGCACCACTCACGCCAGCCATCGCGAAGCAGGGCGAACGGCCGATTGGCCGGCGCGCTGCCCAGATACAGCAGAATCCCGAGGATCAGGAACATGCCCAGATCGCCCAGCAGCATCGGCACGAACACCTGGGCCTGGTTGCTGGTGTTGATCAGGTAGATCCAGAACGCCACGGCGACCAACCGCGACAATACGCACAGCCACGAATGCACCACGTATTTGGGGGCATTGAAGCCTGACGGCATGTAAAAAAGGCTGATCCCCACCAGCAACATGCCGGCGTTCTCCAGCCAAGGATCGGAGAGCTGCGGAGGCATTCCGAGCATCGAGGTCAGCAATGCCGGCGCGAACAGCGCCGGAATCGCGAAGACCATGTTCATTGCGATGCCTATCCAGATGAAGCGTTGAAACCAGCGGATGTAACTGTCCATGGCATCCATTTCCTTGTAGTCGCCAATCCCAAGTCAGCACACGGCTTTTGTGGCGAGGGAGCTTGCTCCCGTTCGGCTGCAAAGCAGTCGTAAAACCAGAAAACGCGGTGTATCTGATCGATCGCATCCTCAGGTTTTGGGGCTGCTGCGCAACCCAGCGGGAGCAAGCTCCCTCGCCACAAAAAGCCCGATCAACCGAGGGCGGTTTTCTCCAGGTGCTGCAGGATGATCGGGTACACATCGACCACCGCGTTCTTGCCGAACATGCAGTCGATATGCCCATAACCCGGCACCACATGCCGGCTGTAGCGTTCCGGTCCATGGATTTTGCACACGCGCTCATAGGTCCTGAGCGTGCTTTCGGGCAAGTAGCACTGGTTGTCTTCGCCACTGATGAAGCAGATCGGCATGGTCAGCCGGTCGAAGTGCGGCATGTAGACGTCCTGGCCCTTGAAGTCCACCAGATGGCCTTTGCGCAGGATCAGCGCCAGGTGCTCGAAGGTCTGTATGTTCGACTCGCCGAACAACTCGTGCAGGTTGTCGTGCAGGGTTTCGTTGAGTGTGTCGTGGCGGTACAGCGACGCGTACATGAAGGTGATGCGGTGGCACACCGGGTTGGTGCAGTAACCTTGAGCCTCGATGCGGGCGTAGATGTTGAGGGCCTTGTCATAGAGTTTGTTGAACCAGCTCTCCTTGTTGTCGGCATACGCGGTGAGGGATTTGATGCCGATGGCGTCGAGCATCCCCGGCAAATGCAGACCGGCCTTGAGCCCCGTTGCCGTGGCGACCACCGTGTCCGCGGCGATCTGCGAACAGACCACCGAACGCACGCCCTGCAATCCGGCCAGCAGTGACATGAAGAAGGTCGTCGCGCCGTAGCAATGCACCACGCACTGCACGTCAGCGGCGAGGGTGGCCTGCTGGATATGCTCGATGGCGGCCTTGAAGTCGTACTGGGCAATCTGGTCGCCGTTCCATTCATGTTTGCTGGCCGGCAGCAGGATGCTGACCCGGAAATCCAGGAGCCAGACGTCGTACTCGTGCTTGCACAGGTACTCCAGCAGGTTGGTCTGGATGGTGTCGGTGGAGAAAATATTCGAGCCCACACCCAAACCATGCACCAGCATCACCGGCCCCTTGGTGCCGCCCTGATAGCGGGTCAAGCGTAGCTGGACGCTGTCTTCGGTCTGGAAGAACTGCACGCTTGGCGTCGGCGCATCCAGCGGCCGTTTCTGCCGGGGCGGCGCATCGGGGTTGAAGTAGATGTCGCCCGCGAACACCCCGCCGTAGCTCTCCCACAAGATGCCGGCGAAGAACTTGCCGAACCGCGCCAGCCCCTCAATGCGCTCGCGTTCGTTGCGCGCGTTGAGCACCTTCATGGTGGTCATCTGCTTGGCGAAATCGGCCGGCTCGATGTGCATCACCCCCGAGCCGATCACCTCGCCTGTCTTGTCTGGCCCGCGATACAGCGTCACATAGAGCGTACTGGTGTCGTGCCAGACGTTCAGCACGCCGTTGTCTTCGGGCACGGTCTTGAATGCACTGAAGTAATAATCGCTGCCGTCCTCAGCGGTCAGCTTCATGTCGTAGTTCATGTGCCGCACGCCGACCTGTTCCTGATATTCCTCGAACAGATTGAACACGCCATTGCTGGCGGTCAGCGGCTCTGGCGACAGGCCCGGCGCATCCAGGGTGCCGACCAGTGTCGCGGCATGTTCCGGCTCCTTGATCATGCGATTGAGGTCGTTGGCGGTGATGGTCAAGGTGAATTCGATCGGCGAGTTATCCGACTTGCCGCGTTTGGCCGCCGCTTCGTAGAGTTTGAGATCGGTGCCCTGGGGCTGGGTGAAATCTTTGGAGAAATAGCCCTTCATGGTTTCGGTGAACTGCACGCCGAGGGTCGGTGCCACCACCGATTTGCGCGGTGCCGAGGGCAACGTGTAGTCGATGTGCCACCCGCGATCGGCGGCCAGCAGGCTCATATTGCGCTCGCTCACGGCAGAGATGGTCAGCAGTGGATTGACCGCCAGGGAGGTCGGAATCACCGCGCCGTCGGCTACGTACAACCCGGCATAGACATCAGTGCCGCTGACGCCGCTGAACACCTGGCCCTTGTGGTTGACCACGCCCTGCGTCGCATCCTCGCCCATCACACAACCGCCCAATGGGTGCACGGAAACGATGCTGTGTTTGAGCAGCTCGGTCCAGATCGGGTTTTCCACCCAGATCCCGCCCAAGGCCTTGGTGCTCTGGTGCAGGCGCTCGTTGCCGATCTTGACGTTTTCCTGCTCGCCAACGCCCGGCCAGTCGATGCGCAACTGATCCTTGCTGTCGAGCACCATGCGCCCCTTGCCGTCGTCGTGGCTCATGATCAGGTAGGTCTGCATGTTGTGCAGGGCGCCGTGGTACGGACCTCGCAGGAAGCTTTCGGCTTCGCGCTCGGCGTATTTGAGCTTGCCGGTGAAGCTGTCATCGGTGGGTTTGCCGATCAACCCGGCGAATGTGGCCATGCTCGGCACCATGGGCCGGCCGAGTGCGCCGGGGATCGAGCCTTCTTCGATGACCATGCGGCTGCGCCAGTCGCCTTCGGTGCGCATGTCGATGATCGAGGTGATGCACGGGCCGACCGGTTTCATTTCCTTCGCCGGATGGGCACCGAAACCGATGCCGTTGATCGTTTCATCGCAGTTGTGGCCGAAACCGAGGATGTCGCCGTTGCCGCTCATGTTTTCGCCAAGCTGATTGGACGTCGACAGGCCTTTGTCCCGAGAGCGCAGGAGGATTTCGGTGGAGCCCAGGGTGCCGGCCGACACCACGACGATGTCCGCCTTGACGAACAGCGTCGGCGCGGAGAATTTCTCGCGGCCGCTGTCCAGGTATTGGAAGTGCACGATCCAGCCATCGCCGTCGCGCTCCAGATGCCGGACCTCGGCCTGGCAGAAAATCTCTGCGCCGTGGTTGCAGGCATCCGGCAGGTAATTCATCAACGTGGTGTTCTTGGCCTTGTTGTTACAGCCCGAAACGCAGTCGCCGCAGTGGTTGCACGGCAATTGCTCGACGCCGACGTGGTTGAGGTTGTTCGGCAGTTTGTCGAAGGTCACGTTGATCGGCGGCTTGTAGAAGTGTGCGCCTTGCTTGAGGTAATCGGCGGACTTCTGGTTAGCCTCGAGTTTGGGCAAGGTCGGAGCGGTTTTCGGATAGGGATTGGGCTTGAGCATCTCCCGAGCCCGGGCGTAACCGTCCTTGAGCAGCGTGTCGCGATGTTCACGCACCGCCAACGGCCAACGCGGATCATCGAACACACCGGGTTCAGGTTCCAGCGCGACGTTGGCGTTGATCAACGACGTGCCGCCCAGGCCGCAACCGACCACTACGTTCTGCTGGGCGTTGACGTGCAGGTCGAACAGCCCGGTGCGCGAGCCGATGTGCCCGTCCGGGTCATGCACTTGCAGCTCTTCAGTGGCCGCCAGCATCGTATTGGGGTATTCGCCGGGCTGGATTTCCCGGCCTCGCTCCAGCAGGCATACCCGCTTGCCGGCCCGGGACAGGCGCGACGCCGCGATCCCGCCGCCGTAGCCGGAGCCAATGACGATCACGTCGTAATGTTCCTTGATATCGCTGATGGGCGTGGCGATCCGTGTCATGGGTCATTTCCTCTCGGGCAGATGGGGCAACTCTGCGGTTGCCTGCAATCGATAGACGAACAAACGCCTGGTCACCGGGCACGGTCGGGCCTCAATGGCAGCGGTGTTATGGCATAAGGGGGCCAGGCGCTATAGACGAGCGCGCTGATTGGCGGCGCGACGATGAATCCGCTTGTGCAACGAGGTGGCGGATGTCGGAACACAGGTCACGCAGGGGCTGGGGTGCGAATGTGGCTGCGAGCGATGTGGCTGGCTATCCATCACGCGTTCTCCCTGAACCAGATGTGGATAAGTGACAGTTGTCCTTATGCGATGAGAGTGAAGACAGGCGACAGATCGAAGTCAAGGAAGTGCCTTAGAACTGTATGAAATCTGATCTATCGCGTTCCGGCCTATACGGGCCGTGGCTTACAGGGTTCAGCGAACAAGTTATCCACATCTCCACCCACAGCAAATGGGGACAACTGTGGATGACAGGCTAAATCTATTCACAAAAACCGAAGAAAAACCGTGACTTATCCAGAAGCAGGGTTTTAGCCAGGCACTGGTTGTTTTTTAATCAGAAGCTTGCAGGCCACGTTTTACATAGCGTGCAGGGGATGGCGAACACCTTATCCACAGAAACACCAACAGACTTTGGGGGCAACTTTGCGGTCTCTGTGGAAAACCGCTGAAACCCGCGAGTATTCCGGGTTTACGGGACGATTAGCGGAGGAAAACGCCGAATTGAACAATATTTGATCAACCCACTGAAAGCCGCGATCTGTATGGCCTGTAGCGGACAGCGAACATCTTATTCACAGAAGCGCCAACAGAGATTGGGGGCAAGTGTCGGCCAGTGAGCGACGTTACTCTGTGGAAAAAGCCCGAAAAAACCGTGGGTTAGGCTGGTTGTTTTTTGTACGGAGGGCTGCAGGGCTTGATTGGCATGGGGTGTAGCGAGGGGCGAACATGTTATCCACAGAAGCGCTAACAGGGATTGTGGGTAACCCAAGTGCGTTAGGAGTACATATCCGTTTCTGCGGTAACGGCGGCTTATGGTTCCGCTCTTACAGCGGGTCACTTTGGAAAAGCGCCAAAGTAACCAAAACGCTTTTGCCCCGCCATTCGGTGCCTCGCCTAGGCTCGGCATACCCTCACTCCGGCATTGCTCCGGGGGCCCGCCGCCATCGGCCATCCATGGCCGGGGGCGGCTACCGCGGCATCCTTGCCGCGGTGCCCCCTGCGCAACGCCTGCGTTCGGCCTCTGGGAAAGGGGCGTACAGATCAAGATCAAAAACCAAAGCAAAGCAAAGCAAAAGCAAGATCAAAAGATCGCCACCTCGCTTCGCTCGACAGCTCCTACAGGGAAATGCGTGCACGTGAGATCAGGCCGGCCGGTAGGCCGCCTTGCTTTTGATTTTGACGCACCGCCCCCTCGAGAGGCCGAGTGGAGGTTCTGCGCAGTGGGCCCACGGAGCAGGACCGGAGTGAGGGCATGCCGAGCCTAGGCGAGGCACCGAATGGAGGGGCAAAAGCGCTTTGGTTACTTTCGCCTGGGCCGGCATTCCGGCTTTTCGAAAGTGACTCGCTGTAAAAGCGAAACCGCCAGCCGCCGTGACCGCAGAAACGGATATGTACTCCATCAAAACCGGGAAGCCCCTAAGGCCGATGCATGAGATAGGCATCACCCGTCACCCGAATCATCGGATGAGGAACGACCTGGCAAGTTTTGACGATCCCAAAACCATGGCGCTCATAAAAACGCCGGGCCCCGGTATTCGCTGCATAGTCGATCAGGCTCAGGCCGTTGAGTTCCAGTTGATCGGCGCGCTGTTGAGCATGCTCGAGAAAGCGCACACCCAAGCCTTTGTTGCGCCAACCTTCATGCAGGGCCAGGCTCGAAATATAGAGGGTATCGGGAACTTCCATGTCGGCGTAAGGCGCCAGGACCGGATCAGTCACGGGAGCTGCCAACGGATCGTGACGCGTCACGTAACTGTGCATCATGCCGATGACCCGCCCCTGTGCCTGCGCGATAACGCAGTTCTGATAGGAGAAATCGACATCTTCACGGGCGTAACGAATGGCCCCCACTTCAAGCAGATCCTGCCCGGGCTCCGCCAGCTGGCTCCAGATGTAATCCGAAGCTCCCTCTGACGAAATCTGGAACAAACGGGCAATCTCGCGCGCATCCGTGCGCAGAGCCGGACGAAATTCAACTTCCATTGATGTAACTCCCCAGAATACGAGCGACCTGCTTAGCGTGCAGGTTGATACGTAACAACCGGCCAGGCCAACGGTTTTATGGCCGGTTGTCGCTGTGGATCAACCCTGACGGACCACGCCTTCTTCTACCAGCAACTTGAGGATGGCTTCGGCGCCCGCCTGCGCGGTCACGCCCTTGAGCACTTGCCCACCGCCGCCACTGGCCTTGGCCGTCGCGGCCTTCATGCGGTCAGCACCGCTCTTGGCCTTGATCACTTTCAGGCGCTTGGGTCGTGGCTTGGCCGGTTGCAGCGTGGCCACTGCCAGCAGTTCATCGTCGACCACTTCAACTTCATCTGCCTGCAATACCCCGCGTCGCGCCGGACCGTAGGCACTTTGCCGAGGCTTGGGCGCTGCGTTATCCACAGTCGCCAGAAACGGCAGGCGCACTTTCAAGCGACGGCGCTGACCGCGCGGCAAGGCCTGCAGAACCAGCGCCGAACCACCGTCGATGGATTCGACTTGCGCCAAACCCACCACCAGCGGCCAGCCGAGGCTTTCGGCCAGCAGGAACGGCAACATGCCCGAGCCTTCACCGGTTTCCGCCTGGCTGCCGGTCAACACCACCTGCGCCCCGGCGTCCCGCAAATAGTCGGTCAACGCTGGCAGCGCATCTGCGCCGACCGGTTGTTCCAGCACATGCAACTGTTCCAGGCCCATGCCCAGATAGGCACGCAGCGCCGGTTCCGCAACGTCGCCGGCGTGCAGCACTTGCAGGTTATCCCCAGCCAGCTGCAGACCCAGCTCAACGGCCCGCGCGTCCTGCTCGGCGCGGCGTGGCCGGCCGGAGGTCGGGTGGGCACCGATGGACACCAGGCTGATGATTTTCGTGCTCATAACCCTTTCCTTCCCTTAAGCCGCATCGCGCTTGGCGTCGTTGCGGTAAGCCTCTACCGCATCGATCAAGGCTTGAAGAATCTCGGCGCTCTCGCCGATCACCGACAGGTCGGCCCGTTTGATCATGTCGCAACCCGGATCGAGGTTGATCGCCACCACCTTGTCGCAGGCACCGATGCCTTGCAGGTGCTGGATCGCCCCGGAAATCCCCACCGCCACGTAAACCCGCGCGGTTACCCAGGTGCCGGACGCGCCGACCTGACGGTCGCGCGCCATGAAACCATCGTCCACCGCCACCCGCGACGCACCTTCGGTCGCGCCCAACGCTTCGGCCGTCCTGTGGAAAAGTCCCCAGTCCTTGACACCGTTGCCGCCAGAGAAGATGAACTCGGCTTCGGCCATCGGAATCGCCGCCGGGTCCACCGCCACCGCGCCCAGATCTTCGATCCGCGACAGGCTGCGAGCGACCGTTGTGGATAACTCCACCGGCAACGCTTCGTGACGGGTTTCGCTGACCGGTTCGGCGCATTCGGCAGCCGCCAGAATCAAGCGGGCCACCGGCCGCGCAAGGTCCTGCAAACCGGCACCGGCACGGCCGATGCATTCCTGATCCTTGACCTGCCAGACCCGTGTGGCCGGACGTTCGCCCAGTGCGGCAGCAAAGCGTCGACCCAGTTCGCCGCCACCACTGCGGCTGTCCGGCAGCAGCCAGTGACGCGGGCTGAACTGGTTATCCACAGCCCGCAGGCCCTGCACGCGTTGTTCCGGTGCATAACCGCTGAATTCGTCGCCTTCCAGTACCAGCAAGCGGTCAACGCCAGCCGTGGTGAAGGCGTTTTCCTTATGCTCACCGAAGACCACCGCCAGTACCGCGCCGTCCTTGCCGGCCAACTGATGGGCCAGGCCGAGCAAATCGCGGTCGTGGCTGCTCAAGCGGCCGCCGACCATGTCCGGCACCACGCTGATGTAGAACGCGGGTGCAGCCACTTGATGCAGCGGCAATTGCACTTCAACCGCGGCCGAGCGTTTAGTTGCCCCGCCCTGCTGAGCGCCACTGCGGTCGATCCGTTTGATCCCGTTGGGACCGATAAAACCGATCCCGTGGGGATTCTTGCGGATGACGCCGTTAGGCCCCATCCAGCTGTGTTGCACCGGTTGCATGGCCGCGTGCAGCGGGTGCAGACGGTTGCGGGCGATCCATTCAGCGCGAGGGTCGCGGCGGATAATGTCGCTCATCAATGCACCTCCGCAGGTTCACGTTTGGCCGGTGCCGAAGGCTTTCCCGGCGCGGCGTCTTCAAGCAGCGCATCAGCCACCAGTTCGGCGATGTCCTTGATCAATGGCCGTGGCTCGACCACGCCCTCAAGCATCGCGGTGCACTGTGGACAACCCACGGCCACCAGTTCGGCGCCGGTTTCGCGGATGTCTTCCATGCGCATGTCAGGGATCCGTTGCTTGCCCGGAATGTCGGTGATCGGCGCACCGCCACCGCCGCCGCAGCAGCGCGAACGGAAACCGGAGCGTTGCATTTCCTTGATCTCGATGCCCAGGGCGCGCAGCACTTCGCGTGGCGCCTCGTATTCGCCGTTGTAGCGGCCGAGGTAGCACGGGTCGTGATAAGTCACGCTGTTGCCTTTGTGCTGACCGAGGTTCAGTGCGCCTTCGCCAATGATCTCCGCCATGTAAGTGCTGTGGTGCTGCACGAGGTAGTTGCCATCGAAGGCGCCGTATTCGTTATTCAGCACATGGAAGCTGTGCGGGTCGCAGGTGACGATGCGGTTGAAGCGGTATTTGGCCAGGGTCTGGATGTTGCGTTTGGCCAACAGCTGGAACGTCGCCTCGTCGCCCAGACGCCGGGCCACGTCACCGCTGTCGCGCTCTTCAAGGCCCAGCACTGCGAAGTCGACCTTGGCCGCTTTCAGCACTTTGACGAAGGCACGCAGGGTGCGCTGGTTGCGCATGTCGAAGGCACCGTCGCCGACCCAGAACAGCACGTCGGTGGTTTTCTTTTCGCTGAGCAGGTTCAGGTTCAGATCCGCCGCCCAGTTCATCCGCCCGCCCGGCGCGAAGCCGCCAGGGTTGTCGGTGGCGATCAGGTTTTCCAGGACCTCGGCGCCCTTGTTCGGGGTCGCGCCTTTTTCCAGGGTCAGATGGCGGCGCATGTCGACGATGGCATCGACGTGCTCGATCATCATCGGGCACTCCTCGACGCAGGCGCGGCAGGTGGTGCAGGACCACAGGGTTTCAGCGTCCACCAGACCGTTGACGATCGGTTGATGCGGATTACCGGCGTGCTCACCGATCGGCTTGCCTGGGTAAGGGCTGCCGGCAAACTTGGCATCCGTACCACCCGCCAGGCCGACGACCATGTCCTGAATCAGTTTTTTCGGGTTCAGCGGCTGGCCGGCGGCGAACGCCGGGCACGCAGCTTCACATTTACCGCACTGCACGCAGGCGTCGAAGCCGAGCAGTTGGTTCCAGGTGAAATCCTTGGGTTTTTCCACGCCCAGTGGCGCGGTCGGGTCGTTCAGATCCAGCGGCTTCAAGCCAGTGGAACGACCGCCGCCAAACCGTTCGGAGCGACGGTGCCAAGCCAGGTGCAAGGCACCGGCGAAGGCGTGCTTCATCGGCCCGCCCCAGGTCATGCCGAAGAACAGTTCCGACACGCCCCACAGCACACCGACGCCGAGAATCGCCGCCAGCACCCAGCCACCGAAGTTTTCCGGAAGGATGCCCGCCACCGGCAGGGTCAACAGGAAGAACGACGCCGAGAACGCCAGCAGGCTTTTCGGCAGGCGCATCCACGGACCTTTGGACAAGCGGGCCGGCGGGTTGCGGCGACGCAGGAAGACAAAGATCGCACCGACGAACATCACTGCCGTCATCAACAGCAGTGCATAACCGAGGATGCGGTTATGCAGGCCGAAACCGTGAACCAGAATCGCCAGCACAATGGACGCCACCGCACCACCGGCCGTGGCGACGTGTGTATTGGCGATGTATTTGTCCCGCGCGACGACGTGGTGCAAATCGACCATGTAACGCTTGGGCATGGCGAACAGACCGCCGATCAGGTCGACTTTCGAAGCCCGGCCCTGACGCCACATAGCCACCCGCCGCAACGCGCCCAGGACAGCCAGGCCCAGGGCAGCGAACAACAGGATTGGAAGAAGGGTGTTCAACATGGTGGAGCTCCCAAAGACCTCGGGGTCATGTGCGTGCCGATGAGAGCGACGCACCTACTTGTGGCGAGGGAGCTTGCTCCCGCTGGAGTGCGAAGCGCTCCCAAAACAGTCTCAGGTGTACACCTGATACACCTCGACTGCAGGTTTTGGGGCTGCTTCGCAGCCCAGCGGGAGCAAGCTCCCTCGCCACAGGTGATGGTGGTAAATCCGTTAGAAATCCTTGCACAACCGCAGCGCGTCGTAGATCGCCGCGTGAGTGTTGCGCTGGGCCACGCAGTCACCGATGCGGAACAGCAAGTAGCCGTCGCCCGCCTGGCTCAGCGAAGGTTGTGGCTTGATCGCGAACAGGGCTTCGATGTCCATCTGGCCTTTGTTGCGCGAGCCTTCCTTCATGGCGTAGTAGATTTCTTCGTCCGGACGCACGCCGTTCTCGACGACCACCTGGTCAACCACCCGCTCCTCTTTGGCGCCGGTGTATTCGTTTTCCAGTACCGCCACCAGCTTGTCGCCTTCGCGATAGACCTTTTCCAGCATCATGTCGCCGGTCATGATCACTTCTTTCGGGTACATGCTGCGGTAGTAAGTCGGGAACGACGTACCGCCGATGGCCACGCCCGGCTTGATGTCGTCAGTGACGATCTCGACCTGGCTGCCTTTGTCGGCGAGGAAGTCGGCTGTCGACATCCCGGTGAACTCGCAAATGGTGTCGTAGACCAGCACGTTCTTGCCCGGCGCCACTTTGCCGTCGAGGATGTCCCAGCTGCTGACCACCAGGCCTTCAGCCGCACCCCAGTGCTCGTTCTGCTCCAGGAACGGATGGCCGCCAACGGCGAGCACCACGACGTCCGGACGCAGGTCGAGAATGGTCGCCGCATCCGCCGCCACGCCCAGGCGCAGGTCGACTTTCAAACGCGCCAGTTCCAGCTGGAACCAACGGGTGATACCGGCGATCTGGTCCCGTTGCGGGGCTTTCGAGGCGGTGGTGATCTGCCCGCCGATGAATTCTTTCTTCTCGAACAGGGTCACGTCGTGGCCACGTTCAGCGGATACACGAGCAGCTTCCATCCCGGCAGGGCCGGCACCGACGATCACGACTTTGCGCTTCGGCCCGGTGGATTTCTCGATGATGTGCGGCACGCCCATGTATTCACGGGAGGTCGCGGCGTTCTGGATGCACAAGACGTCCAGGCCCTGGTACTGACGGTCGATGCAGTAGTTGGCGCCCACGCACTGTTTGATCTGGTCGACCTGGCCCATCTTGATCTTGGCGATCAGGTGCGGGTCGGCGATGTGAGCGCGGGTCATGCCGACCATGTCGACGTAACCGCCTTCCAGAATACGGGTTGCCTGGTTCGGGTCCTTGATGTTCTGCGCGTGCAGCACAGGAGCCTTCACCACTTCCTTGATACCGGCGGCCAGGTGCAGGAACGGCTCCGGAGGATAACTCATGTTCGGAATAACGTTGGCCAGGGTGTTGTGAGTGTCGCAACCCGAGCCCACGACACCGATGAAGTCGATCATGCCGGTGTCGTCGTAGTACTTGGCGATCTGCTTCATGTCCTCATGGCTCAGGCCATCAGGGTGGAATTCGTCACCACAGATACGGATACCAACGCAGAAGTCCGGACCGACTTCCTTGCGCACAGCCTTGATCACTTCCAGGCCGAAACGCATGCGGTTCTCGAAGCTGCCGCCCCATTCGTCGGTACGCTTGTTGACTCGCGGGCTCCAGAACTGGTCGATCATGTGCTGGTGCACGGCAGACAGCTCGACGCCATCCAGGCCACCGGCCTTGGCACGCGCAGCGGCGCTGGCGTAGTTGCCGATCACCCGCCAGATTTCTTCCGGCTCGATGGTTTTGCAGGTCGCGCGGTGCACCGGCTCGCGGATGCCCGACGGCGACAGCAGGGTTGGCCAATGCTCACCGTCCCAGCGGGAGCGGCGACCCATGTGGGTAATCTGGATCATGATCTTGGCGCCATGCTTGTGCATGGCATCGGCCAGATTCTGGAAGTGCGGAATAATCCGGTCGTCGGCCAGGTTGACCGACTTCCACCAGCCTTGCGGGCTGTCGATGGCCACGCTGGAGGAACCGCCGCAAATCGCCAGGCCGATCCCGCCCTTGGCTTTCTCTTCGTAATACTTGACGTACCGATCGGTGGTCATGCCGCCGTCGGTGGCGTAGACCTCAGCATGCGCGGTGCTGAGCACGCGGTTGCGGATAGTCAGTTTGCCGATCTGGATCGGCTGGAACATTGCTTCGAAAGCCATGGCGGGTTCCTCGACTTACAACGGCTTGACGGTGAACAAACCGTCGTCGTGGCCTTCTTCGGAGCCACCGTAAACTTGTTCGGCGACGGTGCGGATCTTGCTGCCGCGAGCAGCCAGGATCTGGTCCATGGCGCCGGCGAACCAGCCAGTGAACATGTAGTCGACCTTGCGCCCGACCTTGCCGTACACGTAGACGAATGCGGAGTGTTCGAGCTTGACGCTGGCGGTGCCTTTGTCGAGGTCGATGTCCTGGATCTTGAACAAGCCCCAGCCACGCTGCGACAGGCGCTTCATGTAGTGCTCGAACACCGCGACGCCTTCCAGGCCATGGCATTCAGCTTCTTTTTCACACCAGTGCCAGGCGGACTTGTAGCCGGCCTTGTAGAGGATTTCGGCGTAGGCGTCGGCGCCCAGCACTTCCTCGATGCCCATGTGGTTGTTGACGAAGAAGTGACGCGGAACGTACAGCATCGGCAGGGCGTCGGAGGTCCAGACACCGGTTTCGCTGTCGACTTCGATTGGCAATTGCGGGGCGATCTTGGCCATGGAAACTTAACTCCAGAAAATTCGTTGTGTTGCCCCCGGCACGGACGGCCGGGGGAAAGGATTCTTCAGATGCGGCGGCTTATTCGCCCCAAACGTCTTTCAAAACGTTGACCCAGTTTTCGCCCATGATCTTGCGCACCACGCGCTCGGAATGGCCGCGCTTGAGCAGGGTTTCGGTCAGGTTCGGGAACTCGCCCACGGTGCGGATGCCCAGCGGGTTGATGATCTTGCCGAAGCTGGTCAGACGGCGGGCGTAGCCCTTGTCATGGGTCAGGTATTCGAAGAAGTCCTGGCCATGACCCTGGGTGAAGTCGGTGCCGATGCCGATGGCGTCTTCGCCGACGATGTTCATGGTGTATTCGATGGCTTCGGCGTAATCGTCGATGGTCGAATCGATACCCTTGGCCAGGAACGGCGCGAACATGGTCACGCCGACGAAACCGCCGTGATCGGCGATGAACTTCAGTTCTTCATCGGACTTGTTGCGCGGGTGCACTTTCAGGCCCGACGGCAGGCAATGGGAGTAGCAGACCGGCTTCTTGGATTCGAGGATGACTTCTTCGGAGGTCTTCGAGCCGACGTGGGACAGGTCGCACATGACACCGACGCGGTTCATCTCGGCAACGATTTCACGACCGAAACCCGACAGGCCGCCATCGCGCTCATAGCAACCGGTACCGACCAGGTTCTGGGTGTTGTAGCACATCTGCACAATACCGACGCCCAGCTGCTTGAAAACCTCGACATAGCCGATCTGGTCTTCGAAGGCGTGAGCGTTCTGGAAGCCGAACAGGATGCCGGTCTTGCCCTGCTCCTTGGCTTTGCGGATGTCGGCGGTAGTGCGCACCGGGATCACCAGGTCGCTGTTCTCGCGAATCAGCTTCTGACTGGCGGCGATGTTGTTGACGGTGGCCTGGAAGCCCTCCCACACCGACACGGTGCAGTTGGCCGCGGTCAGACCGCCCTTGCGCATGTCTTCGAACAGCTCACGGTTCCACTTGGCAATAATCAGGCCGTCGATAACGATGCTGTCGGCGTGTAATTCGGCTGGGCTCATCAGGCAGTCCCCTATTAACGATTCATGCGCCGAATCGTGTGTCGGCGCTTTGGGGCCAGCATATGCCTGAGGGACGGTGCAGCCGGGTGCAAAAACGACAGGGGAATTGCCGAAAGCGTCAATCCGCGACAAAGGGTCGCCAACCGACATGATTGCCTACCTGTTCAAGCCCGTTCGCATGGGCCAGAATTCGTCGCATCACCGAATGTTTCACTGAATTAAGGGCGGCGACGCAATGAAATCCATCTTCTTGGCTTTGGCACTGATAGCGACCGGCGTACAGGCGGCCGAAGGGGCCGACGACAACCCCTGTGACGCCGTCGAAAACGAAGTCCAGACCCTGGAATGCTCGGCTTACAGCAGAAACACCGCCGAACAGCTGCTGAGCGACAACTACCAAGGCCTGAACGAACGCATGCAAACGCGCTATGGCAGTAACAAGGCGCAACTGGCCGACATCACCGCAAAAATCAAAACTGCGCAACAACAATGGCTGAAGACCCGGGATGCCGATTGCGCGGTGGAAGCGTTCCCGGCGACGAGCGGCAGTAAAGCCTTCAACATTGCGCAAAATGATTGCGTGGCGCGGATGAGTGACGAGCGGTCGGAGTTTTTGGAGTCGATTGGGCAGGAATAAAAACATAAAAATGGAGAATCATTTGATCCCACACGAAGTAGTCAGCCGCATCGTCGATGGCGCACTCCCTGTTCGCGCCTGGCGTGAACACCTGAACCTTACGCAGGATGAAGTGGCCAGACGCATGGGCATCTCCCAACCAGCCTTTGCCCAGCAGGAAACGGTTGCCAAGCCCCGCAAGGCCACGCGTGAGAAAATCGCCGCGGCTTTTGGCATCACCGCCAATCAACTAGAGCTGTAAGCTGCACGCCAGCATCAGGAAAAGGGATTGAAATGAAAATCTGCGGCATCGAAATCAAAGGCAGCGAAGCAATCCTTGCCGTGGCCTCCCTCGACGATCAGGGGCTGACACACGTCGCGCTGGCCACCAAGAAAATCGCCCTCGACAATGACGACGAAGCCGCCAACGTCAAAGTCTTTGCCGCTCAGGTGGCGTCGTTTATTCGTGAGAATTCAATCGACCGCATCGCGATCAAAAAGCGCAGCAAGAAAGGTGAGTTCGCCGGTGGGCCGACCACGTTCAAGATCGAAGGGGTTTTCCAGTTACTGGAAAATTGCGAGGTAACGCTGCTGTCGCCGCAAACCATCAATGCGCAGAACAAAAAGTTTGACTTTGAACTGCCGGCCACGCTGAACAAGTATCAGCACGAGGCTTACAAAGCGGCCTGCTCGGCGCTGATGAAGAAATAAAAACGACACATCTCCTGTAGGAGCGAGGCTTGCCCGCGAAGGCGTCGTGTCAGACAACAATGATTTCGAATGTGCCGGCCTCTTCGCGGGCAAGCCTCGCTCCTGTAGGGGTCGGTTTCAGGCCTTCTGGCTTTGTCGGCGATCCTCCCGCGGGCACCGCTCAAACCTCGCCCGATAACTGCGGGTGAAATACGACGGCGATTCAAACCCGCAGGCGATACTCACCTCCAGCACACTCATGTCCGTCTGGCGCAGCAGCTGCCGCGCCTTCTCCAGCCTTAATCGCAGATAGAAATTGCTCGGCGTGTCGTGCAGGTGCAGGCGAAACAGGCGCTCTAGCTGACGCCGGGTCACTTTGATCGATTCCGCCAGCTCCAAAGTGCTGAGCGGCGGTTCGCTGTGCTGTTCCATCTCCCCAATGACATGCACCAGTTTCTTGTTGCTGATGCCATATCGCGTGGCGACTTCCATGCGTTGGTGATCTTTGCGCGGGCGAATGCGCCCGAGTACGAATTGTTCGCTGACCTGAATCGCCAGTTCCGGGCCATGGGCCTGACCGATGAGGTCAAGCATCAGGTCGATCGAGGCGGTGCCGCCGGCGGAGGTGATACGCCGTCGGTCGATCTCGAACAGCTCCTGGGTGACGCTCAGCTGTGGATAAGATTCCTTGAAGGCGTCGATCGCTTCCCAGTGCAGGGTCAGGCGATGGCCGTCGAGCAGGCCGGCTTCGGCGAGGATGAAACTGCCGGTGTCGATGGCGCCGAGGGTTACGCCTTCGTTGTCCAGCCGGCGTAACCAATGCTCCAGGGCCGGGGTAGCGAACTTCAGCGGTTCGAAACCGGCGACCACCAACAGGGTTGCGCCTTTCTTCAGCGGCTCCAGCGCTGCATCGGCGTTGACCGACATGCCGTTACTGGCCAGAACCGCCCCGCCATCGGCGCTCAACACATGCCAGCGGTACAACTCGCCGCGAAAGCGATTGGCGACCCGCAGCGGCTCGATCGCCGAGATAAAACCGATCGCCGAAAAACCCGGCATCAACAAGAAGTAGAAATCCTGGGACATGGAGCGCACTCGACTGGCAGGCAACGAGAGGGCGGGAAGCGTGTGGACGTTGATACGCCACTTGCCAGCAGCATTCAAGTGCGCAGGTCGCCGCAGTGCAAGAGCTGGTCGCCGCAGTGCGTTTTCACGGGGGCTTTGCTGCGTAACTTGGCATCACCGGCGCATCAGACACCGGAACCCACAATAAACGACCTGCCGAGGAACCCCGACATGAAACGACTGATCAGCAGCTGTGTTCTTGCACTCAGCGGTACCGCTTTCTTGAGCGCCAGTGTCATGGCAGCCGAACCCGCGTCGTGCCAGAACGTGCGCATGGGCGTAGTGAACTGGACCGACGTGATCGCCACCAGCGCCATGACCCAGGTCCTGCTCGACGGCCTCGGCTACAGCACCAAACAAACCAGCGCCTCCCAGCAAATCGTCTTTGCCGGCATTCGCGACCAGCGCCTGGATTTGTTTCTGGGCTACTGGAACCCGCTGATGACCCAGACCATCACGCCGTTTGTCGATGCCAAGCAGGTCAAAGTGCTTGAAGCGCCAAGCCTCAAGGACGCCCGCGCCACCCTGGCAGTACCGACTTATCTTGCCGACAAGGGCCTGAAAACTTTCGCCGACATCGCCAAGTTTGAAAAAGAACTGGGCGGCAAGATTTACGGCATCGAACCTGGCTCGGGCGCCAACACCCAGATCAAGGCGATGATCGCCAAGAACCAGTTCGGCCTCGGCAAGTTCCAGCTGGTCGAGTCCAGCGAAGCCGGCATGCTGGCGGCAGTAGATCGCGCGGTACGCCGCAAGGAAGCCGTGGTGTTCTTCGGCTGGGCGCCGCACCCGATGAACGTCAACGTGAAGATGACCTACCTCACCGGCAGCGACGACGCCCTCGGTCCGAACGAAGGCATGGCCACGGTCTGGACCGTCACCTCGCCGAACTACGCGCAGCAATGCCCGAACGTCGGTCGCCTGCTGAGCAACCTGACGTTCACCGCCGAAGACGAGAGCCGGATGATGCAGCCGCTGCTGGATCACAAGGACGCTTTCGAATCGGCCAAACAGTGGCTCAAGGATCACCCGCAAGACAAGCAACGCTGGCTTGAAGGCGTGACCACATTCGATGGCAAGCCGGCCGCTGAAAACCTGAAGCTGACCAGCAAATAGAACCGAAATGAACCACCGATTCGCAGCCCGATGCGGGCTGCGAGCGGAATCGCCACGCCCAAGCTCCACCAAAAAACTCAAGCCTGAAGGAAACCGCCTCATGAACCACGACGTCATCATCACCTGCGCACTCACCGGTGCTGGCGACACGACCGCCAAGAGCCCACACGTGCCGGTCACCCCGAAACAAATCGCCGCCGCCGCAGTGGAAGCCGCCAAGGCGGGCGCTACCGTGGTCCACTGCCACGTTCGCGACCCACAAACCGGCAAGTTCAGCCGTGACGTGGCGCTGTACCGCGAAGTGATGGAGCGCATCCGCGAGGCGGACGTCGACATCATCGTCAACCTCACTGCTGGCATGGGCGGCGATCTGGAAATCGGCGCAGGCGAGAACCCGATGGAATTCGGCCCGAACACCGATCTGGTCGGCCCACTGACCCGTCTGGCCCACGTTGAAGAATTGCTGCCAGAAATCTGCACCCTGGATTGCGGCACCCTGAACTTCGGCGACGGCGACACCATTTACGTCTCCACCCCGGCGCAACTCCGGGCCGGCGCGAAGCGAATTCAAGAGCTGGGCGTCAAGCCTGAGCTGGAAATTTTCGACACCGGTCACCTGTGGTTCGCCAAGCAGATGATCAAGGAAGGTCTGCTGGATAACCCGTTGTTCCAGCTGTGCCTGGGCATCCCGTGGGGTGCGCCAGCGGATACCACCACCATGAAAGCCATGGTCGACAACCTGCCGGCCAATGCGGTCTGGGCGGCGTTCGGCATCGGGCGCATGCAGATGCCGATGGCGGCGCAAGCGGTGCTGCTCGGTGGCAACGTGCGGGTCGGCCTGGAAGACAACCTGTGGCTGGACAAGGGCGTACTGGCGACCAACGGCCAACTGGTCGAACGCGCCTCGGAAATCCTCAGCCGCCTCGGCGCCCGCGTTCTGACCCCGGCAGAAGGCCGGGCAAAAATGGGCCTGACCAAGCGCGGTTGAAACAAATCACCCTTTCCCCCTGTGGGAGCGAGTTTGTGTGGCGAGGGGGCTTGTCGGACCGCCGCACCGCCCCGTTCGGCTGCGAAGCAGTCGTAAAACATTGCATGCAGTGTGGCTGATACACCGCGGCAACAGGTTTTGGGGCCGCTTCGCGACCCAACGGGGGCAAGCCCCCTCGCCACACAGGCTCGCTCCCACATTTTTTTGAACCCAATTCAGGAAGTCGCCATGAGCTTTATCACTGATATCAAAACCTTCGCAGCACTGGGCAGCGGTGTCATCGGCAGCGGCTGGGTGTCCCGCGCCCTCGCCCACGGCCTCGATGTGGTGGCCTGGGATCCGGCACCCGGTGCCGAAGCGGCGCTGCGCAAACGTGTCGCCAATGCCTGGGGCGCGCTGGAGAAACAAGGCCTGGCACCCGGCGCATCGCAGGATCGGCTGCGCTTTGTCGCCACCATCGAAGAATGTGTTCGCGACGCGGATTTCATTCAGGAAAGCGCCCCTGAGCGTCTGGAACTGAAACTGGAACTGCACAGCAAAATCAGCGCGGCGGCCAAGCCCAATGCGTTGATCGGTTCCAGCACCTCGGGACTGTTGCCGAGCGAGTTTTACGAGAGTTCGACGCACCCGGAACGCTGCGTGGTCGGGCACCCGTTCAACCCGGTTTATCTGCTGCCATTGGTGGAAGTGGTCGGCGGCAAGAACACCGCGCCAGAAGCGGTGCAAGCGGCGATGAAAGTCTATGAATCCCTGGGGATGCGCCCGCTGCATGTGCGCAAGGAAGTACCGGGATTTATCGCCGACCGTTTGCTCGAAGCCTTGTGGCGTGAGGCGCTGCACCTGGTCAACGACGGCGTGGCGACCACGGGTGAAATCGACGATGCGATTCGTTTTGGCGCGGGTCTGCGCTGGTCGTTCATGGGCACCTTCCTGACTTACACCCTGGCAGGCGGCGATGCCGGGATGCGGCACTTCATGGCGCAGTTCGGACCAGCATTGCAGCTGCCCTGGACGTACCTGCCGGCACCGGAGCTGACCGACAAGTTGATTGACGATGTGGTGGATGGCACCAGCGATCAGTTGGGCACACACAGCATCTCGGCACTGGAACGCTATCGTGACGATTGCTTGTTGGCGGTGCTGGAGGCGGTGAAAACCACCAAAGAGAAGCATGGGATGGCCTTCAGCGAATAAACACACACCCTGTGGCGAGGGAGCTTGCTCCCGCTCGGCCGCGAAGCGGTCGTAAAACCAGCAAACGCGATTTGACTGATACCTCGCATCCACCGGTTTTGGGACTGCTTCGCAGTCCAGCGGGAGCAAGCTCCCTCGCCACACATGTGTACACCAGCGATTATCTGTGGAGTTCCACCATGCCCACCCTCACCACCTACCAAACCAGAATCATCCCCGACTGGGTCGACTACAACGGCCATCTGCGCGATGCCTTCTACCTGCTGATTTTCAGCTACGCCACAGACGCGTTGATGGACCGGCTGGGTATGGACAGCAACAACCGCGAGGCCAGCGGCCACTCGCTGTTTACCCTCGAACTGCACCTCAATTACCTGCACGAAGTGAAACTCGATGCAGACGTCGAAGTGCATACGCAGATCATCGGCCACGACCGCAAGCGCCTGCACCTCTACCACAGCCTGCATCTGGTGGGCGGTGACAAGGAGCTGGCGGGCAATGAACAAATGCTGCTGCACGTCGACCTCGCCGGACCGCGATCCGCACCGTTCAGCGAAGCAACCTTGAGCAAGCTGCAGGCCATCGTCGCCGATCAAACCGACTTGCCCGCACCCGCCTGGATCGGCCGAGTGATTGCTTTACCAAAATAATAAGGAGCCCGCCATGAACACCGCCGCCGCTTTTGCCGATTTCCGCACCTATCCATTGATCAGCGCGTTGACCGCCGTGCACACCCTGGCGGACCGAATTCAAGTGAAGTGGGCGGACGGTCGGGTCAGCCCTTTTCATCATCAATGGCTGCGGGACAACTGCCCGTGCCCACAGTGCGTCTACACGGTGACGCGCGAGCAAGTGCTGGAAATCGTCGATGTCGAAGAGCACCTGATGCCTGAAAACGCCACGGTCGATGATGAAGGCTGCCTGTGCGTCGATTGGCAGGATGGCCACCTCAGCCGCTTCGATCCGGGCTGGCTGCGGGCCCATGCCTATGACGATGAATCCCGCGCCGAACGCCAGGCCGGAAAACCGAAAGCCAGGCTTTGGCACAGCGATTTGCAGCTGCCAGTGTTCGAATACCAGGCCCTGATGGAGAACAACGACGCCTTGTTGCAATGGCTGCTGGCCGTGCGCGATATCGGCCTGACTCAAGTGCGCGGAGTCCCCACCGAGCCAGGCTCGCTGAAGCTGATCGCCCAGCGGATTTCGTTCATCCGCGAGAGCAATTTCGGCGTGCTGTTCAACGTGCAATCCAAGGCCGATGCCGACAGCAATGCCTACACCGCCTTCAACCTGCCACTGCACAGCGATTTGCCGACCCGGGAGTTGCAACCGGGGCTGCAATTTCTGCATTGCCTGGTGAATGACGCCGACGGTGGCGAAAGTATTTTCGTCGACGGTTTTGCCATCGCCCAAGCTTTGCGTCAGGAAGACCCCGAGGCGTTTCAAGCCTTGTGTGAAATCCCCGTGGAGTTCCGCAACAAGGACCGCCACAGCGACTACCGCTGCCTGGCGCCGATCATCGCGCTGGATGCATTCGGGCAAGTGTCGGAAATCCGCATGGCGAACTTTCTGCGCGGGCCATTCGATGCTTCAGTGGAGCAGATGCCCAGGCTGTATCGCGCTTACCGGCGCTTCATTGCGATGACCCGCGAGGCGCGTTTCCGGGTGATGACACGGCTTAACCCCGGCGAGTTGTGGTGCTTCGACAACCGCCGCACCCTCCACGCCCGCAACGCCTTCGACCCCGCCACCGGCGCCCGGCATTTCCAGGGTTGCTATGTCGACCGGGATGAATTGCTGTCGCGCATTCTCGTTTTACAACGCTAGACCGCGTCATCGTTCATCGCGGGCAAGCCTCGCTCCTACAGGGTATTCGCGATCCCTGTAGGAGCGAGGCTTGCCCGCGAAAGCGTCAACCCAATCAACACGTCCATTACCGATTCACAGGCAAAAAAAACCCCGATCAAGCCGTGACAAGATCGGAGCTGAGGAGGGTACTGTTGAGGAGCTGTTGCGCGAGGGTGACCAAACCTTCGTGATGCCAGCTGAGTCCAGTGTGCCTACTCCCATCCTTAGCAAGTTAGCCGAAAACGACCTGTTCATAGGTATTGCGGCCATTGCGACAAATCGTCCTTGCCGACGCCTACAGCCCCTACCAGAATCGAACCACGACACCGTTCCCTGAAGAAGGATTGCGTCATGATGTACGCCGATTTGATAGACCAGGAAGACCTGTTGAGCCAGCTGAAAGCGTTGGGGTTTTCAGTGCCCCCCGGCGCAACCGCCGAGCAAGCCTGCGAATGCGCAGTACGGGGTTTGAACAACGAGCGGGCAATGGAACTGCGGACCATGGTCAAGCAGATGTACACCAGCAGCGCGTCAATCCAGCCGGCCGTGCGTCAGGCCATTGACAAGCAACTGTTACCGGCATTGGCGCAGTACCAACAGAGCCATAGCGCCTGATTTCCGGGGTGTGAACACTTTGTCGCGAGGGAGCTTGCTCCCTCGCCACAATAGTTTGCCTGGTTTAGAGCCTTACGCTGGCAAACGTCGATTCATTACGCGCCTGGCTCAACGCCGACAGCGGCCCGGACAACGGCGACAGCACCAAGGCTTGCGGCAGCGGCATCATCGCCACTTGTTGCGTGGTATTGGAGCCTACGCGCTCGTCACGCGGCGGAATGCCGAAGTATTCGCGGTAGCACTTGGAGAAGTGCGGCGTGGACACGAACCCGCACACCGACGCCACTTCGATGATCGACATCGGCGTTTGCTTGAGCAGTTGCCGAGCACGGATCAGGCGCAGTTTCAGGTAGTAACGCGACGGCGAGCAGTGCAGGTATTTCTGGAACAGCCGCTCCAGCTGACGACGCGAAACGGCGACATAAACCGCCAGTTCATCGAGGTCGATCGGCTCTTCGAGGTTAGCCTCCATCAGCGCCACGATTTCCTGCAGTTTCGGCTGGTTGGTGCCTAGCATGTGCTTGAGCGGCACGCGCTGGTGATCCTGCTCGTTGCGGATGCGCTCGTAAACGAACATCTCCGAAATCGCGGCCGACAGCTCACGACCGTGATCACGGCTGATCAGGTGCAGCATCATGTCCAGCGGCGCGGTGCCGCCGGAGCTGGTGAACCGGTTACGGTCGAGGGTGAACAGCCGGGTGCTCATGGCCACCCGCGGGAAAGCTTCCTGCATAGCGGCCAGACATTCCCAGTGCACGCTGCAATCGAAACCGTCCAGCAGGCCGGCGCACGCCAGGGCCCAGCTGCCGGTGCAGACCGCGCCGAGACGACGGGACTGACGCGCCTGGCTTTGCAGCCACGACACATGCTCACGGGTTACGGTGCGCTGAATGCCGATACCGCCGCAGACAATGACGGTGTCCATGGGTGGTGCTTTGTGCATGGAGGCGTCGGGGGTGATCTGCAGGCCGTCACTGGCCCAGACCTGACCGCCATCGACGGTGAGCGTGGTCCAGCGGTACAGCTCGCGACCGGACAATTGGTTGGCCATGCGCAGGGGTTCTACTGCGGAGGCCAGAGAAATCAGCGTGAAATTGTCCAGCAGCAGAAAGCCGATGGATTGAGGCGCACGGTTCTGGGGTTGGGCCCCGGAGTTGAACGTCGTCATCGCGGTATCTCCTCACACAAAGCGGGTGATGGCCTCAGGCGGAGGCTCTTTTTATTGCCATCGTTCTCGCGTGGGAGACGGGCTTTGTAATGACAGAGCAATTGCCATGCCTAAATTGAATGCGCGTTCAATAACTCCTGAAAACGACGTCGCGATGCGTCTAGATATGGCGCGCAGAGATAAGAGGTTAAAAGTGCCATCAAAGGCCCCAAACCCGTGCCCCCGTTGCGTGTGAGCAAATCGGTAGCACTTGTGGGAACAGGTCTGCGACGCGGCGGTCAAGAGTGTCACCGCTGGCACAGGTGACGAACGGTCAGGGTTTGAATTTGATCCCCGACCGGGGAGCCGGGCTTGCCTGTTTGCGACGCGCCAAAACGTGGCGCGTTTTAGTGCGCGTGTTCACTTGGTGCGCAGTTTTGACTGGTCTGGTGTAGCACATGAGGTCTTTGTGGAGAGCAGGCTTGCCCCCTCTCCACAGGTCAACTCGGTTTCAGCACTCCACCGCGCTAACCGCCAAGCCACCGCGCGACGTCTCTTTATATTTGTCGTGCATGTCGGCACCGGTATCACGCATGGTGCGGATCACCCGGTCCAGCGAGATAAAGTGCTGGCCGTCACCGCGCAGCGCCATCTGCGCGGCGTTGATCGCTTTCACCGCAGCAATCGCATTGCGCTCGATGCACGGCACCTGCACCAGCCCGCCCACCGGGTCGCAGGTCAAGCCGAGGTTATGCTCCAGGCCGATTTCCGCCGCGTTACACAACTGCTCCGGCGTGGCACCAAGAACCTCCGCCAACCCGGCCGCCGCCATGGCGCAAGCCGAACCGACTTCACCCTGGCAACCGACTTCGGCACCGGAGATCGAGGCGTTCTTTTTGCACAGAATCCCCACCGCCGCGGCACTGAGGAAGTAATCGACCACATTGGCGTCGGTCACCGCCTCGCTGAATTTCATAAAGTAGTGCAACACCGCCGGAATGATCCCCGCCGCACCGTTGGTCGGCGCCGTGACCATGCGCCCGCCGGCAGCGTTTTCTTCGTTGACCGCCAGCGCGAACAGGTTGACCCACTCCATCGCGCTCAAGGTCGAGCCGATCACGTTGGGCTTGTTCAGCTCTTGCAAGCTGCGGTGCAACTTGGCCGCGCGACGGCGCACATTGAGACCGCCGGGCAGGATGCCTTCGTGCTTGAGGCCTTGCTCCACACAATCCTGCATGGCGCGCCAGAGCTTCATCAGGCCACTGCGGATTTCTTCTTCGCTGCGCCAGACTTTCTCGTTGGCCATCATCAATTCGGCCACGCGCAGGTTGTGCTTCTTGCACAGGCTGAGCAATTCGACGGCACTGGAGAAGTCGTAAGGCAGTACGGTGTTATCCAGATCCACCACACCGCTGGAAGCTTGCGCCTCGTCGACGACAAAACCGCCGCCGATGGAATAATAGGTATCGCGATGCAGCTCGCCGTGATCGCCTTCGGCGACCAGGGTCATGGCGTTCGGATGGAACGGCAGGTTCTCGTCGATCAGGCGCATGTCCCGAGCCCAGATGAACGGGACCGACAAGCGGCCGTCGAGCAATAGCGTGTGAGTTTCACGCAAGGCTTCTATACGGATGCCGATTTGCGACGGATCGATCGCGTCGGGCCACTCGCCCATCAACCC
Source organism: Pseudomonas sp. Pseusp15 (assembly GCF_059492165.1). NCBI lineage: Bacteria > Pseudomonadati > Pseudomonadota > Gammaproteobacteria > Pseudomonadales > Pseudomonadaceae > Pseudomonas > Pseudomonas sp. Pseusp15. The sequence goes on along the minus strand of NZ_CP168523.1, from coordinate 5,858,727 downwards.
CATGATCACCGCGTTGTCGCTGCCGTGGCCGATGCCGGTGGCCGAGAGCGATCCGTATAGCTGAACTTCGATGCGACACACCTGCTCCAGAAGCCCCCGCTCGCGCAAACCTTGCACGAACAGCGCCGCGGCGCGCATAGGCCCCACGGTGTGCGAACTGGAAGGGCCGATGCCGATTTTGAACAAGTCGAAAACGCTGATAGCCATTACTGCTGAACTCCTGGATGTGCCTGCTCCAGGCGCAAAAGCGCCCAGTGACGGAGCTGCTACGCTCAAGCTGCAATCCGTCGAGATGGCCGCATCATCAGGCTTTTACCATGTCGTTCAACGTCTCACACCGACGCACTCATGCCCACTAGCGCCGCAGGTCTCTTACGCAATGTTTTCGCCGTTTTTTTGCGGATCAGCGGGGCAAATCGGGCTGAAAAAAGCTGTAAACGACGTCACCGACACTGGATGCGACCATCCCTGTACTGGTTACGACGCACCCTGTAGGCGTCAGATTTTCACTGGTACATGATCGTATCGACTCGATTGCAAGGCGCTGTGGTAGAGCTGTCTCCAAAACGCCATCCAACCGCAACAGATAAGTGCGGTGGTCCAGTCGGAACACTGCCAAAAAAAACACTTAGGAGTCGCCCCTATGAAAGGTTCCCCGTCGTTGTTGTTGGCCGCCATGCTGAGTCTGCCGTTCCTGGCTCAAGCCGCAGAGCCGGCCCAATGCAGCACCGTAAACTTCTCCGATGTCGGCTGGACGGACATTACCGCGACCACCGCGACCACCAGCGTTGTGCTCAACGCCCTCGGCTACAAGACCAAGACCACGATGATTTCCGTGCCGGTGACCTACAAGTCCCTGGCCGACGGCAAGAACATGGACGTGTTCCTGGGTAACTGGATGCCGACCATGGAAAACGACATCAAGGCCTATCGGGATGCCGGCACCGTGGAAACCGTGCGCACCAACCTCAAAGGTGCCAAATACACCCTCGCCGTACCACAAGCGCTGTACGACAAAGGGCTGCATGACTTTGCCGACATCGCCAAATTCAAGAAAGAACTCGACGGCAAGATCTACGGTATCGAGCCAGGCAACGACGGCAACCGTCTGATCCAGAGCATGATCGACAAAGACGCCTTCGGTCTCAAAACCGCCGGTTTCAAAGTCGTCGAGTCCAGCGAAGCGGGCATGTTGTCGCAAGTCGACCGTGCGCAAAAACGCGACACCGCCGTGGTGTTCCTCGGCTGGGCACCGCACCCGATGAACAAACGTTTCAAGATTCAGTACTTGACCGGTGGCGATGACTTCTTCGGCCCGGATTTCGGTGCTGCCACCGTTGCGACCAACACTCGCAAGGGGTATACCCAAGAGTGCAGCAACGTCGGCCAACTGCTGAAAAACCTGGAGTTCACCGTCGACATGGAGAGTACGCTGATGGGCAACATCCTGGACGACAAGATGAAGCCTGAAGCGGCCGCCAAGGCCTGGCTGAAAAAGAACCCACAGGTGCTCGATACCTGGCTCGCTGGCGTGACCACCATTGACGGTAAACCAGGCCTGGAGGCCGTGAAAGCCAAGCTCGCGCAGTAATCGCTTACGCCGGGCAGGCTCGCCTGCCCGGGCTGTTTATTTCCTTGCATGCGGACGTTCACTACCATGCTGATTGATCAGAAAATACCCTTAGGCCAGTACATCGCGAGCTTCGTTGAATGGTTGACGCAACACGGCGCCAGCACCTTCGACGCCATCGCCGTGTCACTGGAAACGATGATCCACGGCGTGACTTTTGCGCTGACCTGGTTCAACCCGCTGGCATTGATCGGCCTCATCGCACTACTGGCACATTTCATCCAACGCAAATGGGGCCTGACCGTTTTCGTCATCGCTTCCTTTCTGCTGATCCTCAATCTGGGGTACTGGCAGGAAACCATGGAAACCCTCGCCCAGGTGTTGTTCGCCACCCTGGTCTGCGTAGTGATCGGCGTGCCGTTGGGTATCGTCGCCGCGCACAAACCGATGTTCTACACACTGATGCGGCCGGTGCTCGATCTGATGCAGACCGTACCGACTTTCGTGTACCTCATTCCTACCCTGACCCTCTTCGGTCTGGGTGTGGTCCCGGGTCTGATCTCGACGGTGGTGTTCGCGATTGCCGCGCCCATCCGCCTGACCTACCTGGGTATCCGCGATGTTCCGGACGAACTGATGGACGCCGGCAAAGCCTTTGGCTGCTCGCGCCGTCAGTTGCTCTCGCGCATCGAACTGCCCCACGCCATGCCAAGCATCGCGGCCGGTATCACCCAGTGCATCATGCTGTCGTTGTCGATGGTGGTGATTGCGGCACTGGTGGGCGCCGACGGCCTGGGCAAACCTGTGGTCAACGCACTGAACACTGCTGATATCGCACTGGGCTTCGAAGCAGGCCTGGCGATCGTATTGCTGGCGATCATGCTCGACCGTATCTGCAAACAACCCGAAGCCAAAGTAGGGGGTGACGCATGAGCATTATTCGCTTCGAAGACGTGGACGTGATCTTCTCCAAAGATCCACGCGCCGCTCTCAAACTGCTCGACCAGGGCATGACCCGCAACGAGATTCTGAAAAAGACCGGGCAAATCGTCGGTGTCGAAAAGGCCAGCCTGGACATCGAGAAAGGTGAAATCTGCGTACTGATGGGTTTGTCCGGCTCCGGCAAATCCAGCCTGTTGCGCTGCATCAACGGCCTCAACACCGTTAGCCGTGGCAAGTTGTTCGTCGAACACGAAGGCCGGCAGATCGACATCGCGTCCTGCACCCCGGCGGAACTGAAGATGATGCGCACCAAGCGCATCGCGATGGTGTTCCAGAAGTTCGCCCTGATGCCTTGGCTGACGGTGCGCGAGAACATCAGCTTCGGTCTGGAAATGCAGGGTCGCCCCGAGAAAGAACGCCGCAAGCTGGTGGACGAGAAGCTTGAGCTGGTGGGCCTGACCCAGTGGCGCAACAAGAAACCCAATGAGCTCTCCGGCGGCATGCAGCAACGTGTCGGCCTGGCCCGTGCGCTGGCGATGGACGCCGACATCCTGCTGATGGACGAACCGTTCTCGGCCCTCGACCCGCTGATTCGCCAGGGTCTGCAAGACGAGCTGCTGGAACTGCAAAACAAGCTGAGCAAGACCATCGTCTTCGTGAGCCACGACCTCGATGAAGCCCTGAAGCTGGGCAGCCGTATCGCGATCATGAAAGACGGCCGGATCATCCAGTACAGCGTGCCGGAAGAAATCGTCCTGAACCCTGCGGACGATTACGTGCGCACCTTCGTCGCCCACACCAATCCGCTGAACGTATTGTGTGGTCGTAGCCTGATGCGCACCCTGGACAACTGCAAACGCATCAACGGTTCGGTGTGCCTGGATCCGGGCGGCGATTCGTGGCTGGACCTGGCCGAAGGCAACACCATCAAAGGCGCGCGCCAGAACGGCTCGAGCCTGGATCTGCAGAAATGGATACCTGGGCAAGCGGTTGAAGCCCTGGGCCGTCGACCAACGCTGGTGGACTCCAACATCGGCATGCGCGATGCGCTGCAGATTCGTTACCAGACCGGCAACAAGCTGGTGCTGCACGACAACAACAAAGTGGTCGGGATCCTGGGCGACAGCGAGCTGTACCACGCGCTGCTCGGCAAGAACCTGGGGTAAGCAAGACAGCAGACACAAAAACGCCGCGAGATGATCGCGGCGTTTTTGTTTGTGCAGATATCAGGTCTGGAATACCGACAACTGTGGCGAGGGAGCTTGCTCCCGCTGGGTTGCGGAGCGACCCCACACCCCGACACCACGGTCATTCAGACTGAGCATGCTATCCGGATTTGCGACTGCTGCGCAGTCGAGCGGGAGCAAGCTCCCTCGCCACAATCGATCAACGGGCACAAAAAAGGGGCTCAATTGAGCCCCTTGGCGTTCCCACGCAAAGCGCGGGAACGATCTATCGCTACTCAGCTATAAACCCGGCCTAGCAGCTGCCGATGGCTTTCAAACTGATCGAGCACGTCACGGGTGATCTGATCCTGAGTGAAGCCCATCAAGTCATAGTCCTGGCTGCCGTTGTGCAGGTACACCTCGGCGCGGTAGTAACGTGCGCGCGGTTCATCGGCACTTTCGGCCGACACCGCTTCACTCGCCGCCGCCAGATAACCGTCCAGGCTCACTTCGTAGACAAAAGGATTGCCCTCTTCCATCTCGATCCGCAGGCCCATGCAACGCTTGGCTTTACCCAGCAACGTTTGCACGTTCAGGCCCTTGCCACGCAGTTGAACCACGGCCTCTTCCAGCGCCGGGCTGACTTGTTTGTCCATGAAACGCTGAACAATCGACTGATTCGGCTGCAGATCCAGCTGGGTCAGACGCTCGCTGAAACCACGACGACCACGCGCCGCCAGTTCCGCTTGCTCCTGTTCGATCTGCACGTCCTGGCGCATGGCCTTGTGCAAACCGAACATGAAGAACACCAGCACCACCGAGAACGGCAGCCCCGCCAGCACCACCATGGTTTGCATGGCTTCGAAGTTACCGGCGAACAGCAGACCGATGGTCACCAGGGTGATCACCACCGACCAGAAAATCCGCAGCCAGTGCGGCGCGTCTTCGTCGACGTTGCCGCCCTTGCAGGAAAGGTTGGCCATCATCACCGCGCCGGAGTCCGCCGGGGTCAGGAACAACACGAAGCCAACAAAAATCGACACGCCAATGACAACTTTCGACGCCGGGTAATGCTCAAGCAACTGGTAGATCGCCATCGATGGCTGTTCCAGCGCCGTCTTCCCGAGCTCCACCGCCCCATGGTTCATCACCAGGTCCAGGGCCGAGTTACCGAAGATCGACAGCCATGCCAGGGTGAAACCCAGCGGGATCAGCAGCACGCCGGCGACCAGCTCACGCACCGTGCGACCACGGGAAATACGCGCGATGAACATGCCGACAAATGGCGCCCAGGAAATCCACCAGGCCCAGTAGAACAGGGTCCACAGGCCCAGCCAGCGGTCAGACTTCTCACTGTCGCCTTCATACACGTAGAGGTCGAAGGTCTTCAGCACCACGCCATTGAGGTAGTCACCAATGTTCTGCACAAAGCCGTTGAGCAGGTGCAGGGTCGGGCCGAACAACAGCACGAAAATCAGCAGACCGCTGAACAGCACGATGTTCAGGTTGGACAGACGACGAATGCCGTTTTCCACACCGGACACAGCGGCGATGGTCGCCACGGTGCTCATCACGATGATCACGATCAGCAAGTTGGTGTTGCTGTGCGCCATGCCGAACAGGTTTTCCAACCCCGACGAGACTTGCAGCGAACCGATCCCCAGGTTCGTCACCAGCCCCAGCAGGGTCACGAACATGCCGAAGCCGTCCACCGCATGACCGGCCGCGCCTTTGACCCAACGCTCGCCGACCAACGGATAAAGCGCCGAACGCAATGCCAACGGCTGGTTATGACGGTAAGCAAAGTACGCCACGGCCAGGCCGACCAAGGCGTAGATCGCCCAGCCATGCAGGCCCCAATGCAGGAACGTCAGCTGCACTGCCTGGCGTGCGGCAAGGTTGCTGCCGGCGACGCCTTCCGGCGGGTTGAAGTAATGGTCCAGCGGCTCGGACGCACCGAAGTACAACAGCGAGATGCCGATACCCGACGAGAACAGCATCCCCGCCCAGGCGCCGTAGCTGAAATCCGGGGTATCGTCCTTGCTGCCCAACTTGAGCTTGCCGTAAGACGAAAACGCCAGGCCGACGACAAAAACCAGATAGGCGGCGATCACCACCATGTAGTACCAGCCGAAGCTGCGGGACAACCAGGCCTGGGCAATACCGAGCATTCTGCCGGCCTCTTGCGGGGCGACGATCAGAATGGCGGTCAACAGCAGGATCAGCGCGGTAGAGGTGTAGAACACCCAACCGTTGACCATCACCTTCTCGGGTGGGGTCTTTATTAGAGAGGCAGAACTCATGGCACAGATGCTCCGGGCAGTGCGAGAGAAGAACACAAGGCAACGCGGTACCCGACCAATCGATTAGTTGGCAGCCGACCGGCGGGTGATATAAAGACACCCCGAAAAAAGCCCGAAACCCCTGGAACGCGTCTGCGTATGGGTTTCGAGCATTTTTGGATGTCGGTTTATCGTCATTTACACGTAGGAAAAATCTGTAAGCAGCGACGAATTGTCGCAGATCTTATTCTTTGTTGATTGAACGTTCAATCAAAACAAAATAGACTGGCCCTCAATCCGGTAGGCGTATTTCGTCCACCGGGAGGCCTAAGGAGATGTGCAAGATGCCCAAGGTCGGTATGCAACCCATCCGCCGCCAGCAATTGATCGAAGCCACGCTACAGGCCGTCGATCAGGTCGGCATGGGGGACGCCAGCATTGCGCTGATCGCCCGTTTGGCCGGTGTCTCGAATGGCATCATCAGTCACTATTTTCAGGACAAGAATGGCCTGATCGCCGCCACGATGCGGTATCTGATGAGCGTCCTCAGCGAGAACGTCACCGCACGCCGTCAGGCGATGGCAGATGACAGCCCACGGGCGCATCTGCAGGTGATTATCGAAGGCAACTTCGACGCCAGCCAGGTCAATGGCCCGGCAATGAAAACCTGGTTGGCCTTCTGGGCCACCAGCATGCACCAGCCGTCTTTGCACAGGTTGCAGCGGATCAACGATCACCGTCTGTATTCCAACCTGTGCTGCCAGTTCCGCCGTGCGTTGCCGCTTGATCAAGCGCGCAGCGCCGCCCGGGGCCTGGCAGCCCTCATTGACGGTTTGTGGTTGCGCGGCGCGCTGTCGGGAGATGCTTTCGACACCGAGCAGGCGCAAAGAATCGCTTACGAATACATGGATATCCAATTGGCCAAGCAGGTGAGTTAGAGCACACATAAAACCGCTCAGCCCCTGAACGCCACTGATCAGCGTCGCCAACGCTACACGGCACGTCCCAGTGGTTAACGCCAACCAACTTATGCACTTGCGAGGACTTTATGGCCCGTTTCGAACTGCAAAAACTCTACATCGACGGCGGTTACAGTGACGCCAGCAGCGACGCCACCTTCGAAGCCATCAACCCGGCTAACGGTGAAGTCCTCGCAACCGTACAGCGTGCGACCAAGGAAGACGTCGAGCGTGCAGTGGTCAGTGCCGAAAAGGGCCAGAAAATCTGGGCCGCGATGACCGCCATGGAGCGTTCACGCATCCTGCGTCGTGCCGTCGACATCCTGCGCGAGCGCAACGATGAACTGGCCGCCCTGGAAACCCTGGACACCGGCAAGGCGTACTCCGAAACCCGTTACGTCGACATCGTCACCGGCGCTGACGTGCTGGAATACTACGCAGGTCTGGTACCGGCCATCGAAGGCGAGCAGATTCCGCTGCGCACCACCTCTTTTGTCTACACCCGTCGCGAGCCGCTGGGCATCGTGGCCGGTATTGGCGCGTGGAACTACCCGATCCAGATCGCCCTGTGGAAATCCGCTCCAGCCCTGGCGGCCGGCAACGCGATGATCTTCAAGCCAAGCGAAGTCACCTCGCTGACCACCCTGAAACTGGCCGAGATCTACACCGAAGCCGGCCTGCCGGCTGGTGTGTTCAACGTGTTGACCGGTAGCGGCCGTGAAGTCGGCACCTGGCTGACCGAACACCCACGCATCGAAAAAGTATCCTTCACCGGCGGCACCGACACCGGCAAGAAAGTCATGGCCAGCGCTTCCGCCTCCACGCTGAAAGACGTGACCATGGAACTGGGCGGCAAATCCCCGCTGATCATTTTCGACGACGCCGACCTCGATCGCGCCGCCGACACCGCGATGATGGCCAACTTCTACAGCTCCGGTCAGGTCTGCACCAACGGCACTCGCGTGTTCGTCCCGAGCCACCTGAAAGCCGCGTTCGAAGCCAAGATCGTTGAGCGCGTTGCACGCATCCGCGTTGGCAACCCGGAAGACGAAAACACCAACTTCGGCCCGCTGGTCAGCTTCGCCCACATGGAAAGCGTGCTGGGTTACATCGCCAAAGGTAAGGAAGAAGGTGCTCGCCTGCTGTGCGGCGGCGCTCGTCTGACCGACGGCGAATTCGCCAAAGGCGCATTCGTGGCCCCGACCGTGTTCACCGACTGCACCGACGAGATGACCATCGTGCGCGAAGAAATCTTCGGCCCGGTGATGAGCATCCTGACCTACGAAACCGAAGAAGAAGTGATCCGTCGCGCCAACGACACCGACTTCGGTCTGGCTGCCGGCGTCGTTACCAAAGACCTGAACCGCGCGCACCGCGTGATTCATCAACTGGAAGCCGGTATCTGCTGGATCAACGCCTGGGGCGAGTCCGACGCCAAGATGCCGGTCGGCGGCTACAAGCAGTCGGGCGTGGGCCGTGAGAACGGCATCAGCTCGCTGAACAACTTCACACGCATCAAATCGGTACAGGTCGAACTGGGCGATTACGCCTCGGTTTTCTGATCTGACGCGAACCTGAAGCTGGGGCCTTTGTGGCGAGGGAGCTTGCTCCCGCTGGGCTGCGAAGCAGCCCCAACTTCAGGTTCAGCGCTCATTCAGACAGAACACGGTCGCTGATTTGCGACTGCTGCGCAGCCGAGCGGGAGCAAGCTCCCTCGCCACAGTAAGTGACAAATCCGCGACCGCGACCTGACCAACTTCAAAGAGGGTGCATTCAATGTCCCAAGTATTCGATTACATCATCATCGGTGCCGGCTCCGCCGGTAACACCCTGGCGACCCGTCTGACTGAAGACGAAGGCGTCACCGTCCTGCTGCTCGAAGCGGGCGGCCCGGATTACCGTCTGGATTTCCGCACACAAATGCCAGCGGCTTTGGCGTTCCCGCTGCAAGGCCGTCGCTACAACTGGGCGTACGAAACCGATCCAGAGCCACACATGGACGGTCGCCGGATGGAATGCGGTCGCGGCAAGGGCCTGGGTGGTTCTTCGCTGATCAACGGCATGTGCTACATCCGCGGCAACGCCATGGACTACGACAACTGGGCGAAACTGCCAGGCCTGGAAGACTGGACTTACCTCGACTGCCTGCCGTATTTCCGCAAGGCGGAAACCCGTGACATCGGCCCGAACGACTACCACGGTGGCGACGGTCCGGTCAGCGTGACCACGCCCAAAGCCGGCAACAACCCGCTGTTCAGCGCGATGGTCGAAGCAGGCGTGCAGGCCGGTTACCCGCGTACCGAAGACTTGAACGGTTACCAGCAAGAAGGTTTCGGCCCGATGGACCGCACCGTGACGCCGAAAGGCCGTCGCTCCAGTACCGCTCGCGGTTACCTGGACATCGCCAAGAAGCGTTCGACCCTGACCATCGTCACCCACGCCCTGACCGACAAGATTCTGTTCGAAGGCAAGCGTGCAGTCGGCGTGCGTTACCTGATCGGTGCCGCCGAAGAACGCGTTGAAGTCCGTGCCCGCAAAGAAGTGTTGCTGTGCTCCGGCGCCATCGCGTCGCCGCAGATCCTGCAACGCTCCGGTGTCGGCCCGGCCGAACTGCTGAAAAAGCTTGATATTCCGGTGGTCCACGACCTGCCGGGCGTCGGTGAAAACCTGCAGGATCACCTCGAGTTGTACCTGCAATACGCCTGCACCCAACCGGTCTCGCTGTACCCGTCGCTGCTCCTGCACAACCAGCCGGCCATCGGTGCCGAGTGGCTGTTCAACGGCACCGGCATCGGCGCCAGCAACCAGTTCGAAGCCGGCGGTTTCATTCGTACCCGCCCGGAATTCGAATGGCCGAACATCCAGTATCACTTCCTGCCGGTAGCGATTAACTACAACGGCAGCAACGGCGTGAAAGAGCACGGCTTCCAGGCGCACATGGGTTCCATGCGTTCGCCAAGCCGCGGCCGCATCCAGGCCAAGTCCAAGGATCCGCGCGAATACCCGAGCATCCTGTTCAACTACATGGCCACCGAGCAGGACTGGCAGGAATTCCGCGACGGCATCCGCCTGACCCGTGAAATCATGCAACAGCCAGCACTGGACGCCTTCCGTGGTCGGGAAATCAGCCCTGGCATCGACGTGCAAACCGACGAGCAGCTGGACAAGTTCATCCGCGAGCACGCCGAAACCGCGTTCCACCCGTCCTGCTCGTGCAAGATGGGCACCGACGAAATGGCCGTGGTCGATGGCGAAGGTCGTGTGCATGGCATGCAAGGCCTGCGCGTGGTCGATGCTTCGATCATGCCGATCATCACCACCGGCAACCTGAACGCACCAACGATCATGATGGCCGAGAAAATCGCCGACAAGATCCGCGGTCGCAAACCATTGCCGCGCAGCAAGGCCAAGTACTACGTGGCCGGCGGTGCACCGGTGAAGGGCAAGCCGTTGCGGGATGTGAGCGCTCAGTAAGCCGTAACACCGAGGCGCGGCCTTCGCGGGCAAGCCTCGCTCCTACAGGGAATCGCATTCGCCCTGTAGGAGCGAGGCTTGCCCGCGAAAGCGTCCGCCCAAGCAATAAGATAAATTCCTGACTCACCCAACCTCAACTCTTCCTACACCGCTCTTCACTTGATCCTACCCCCCACGCAGGCCTAATCTAGCGCCACGCAAACGTTTCCCCCCCTCGCAACACCGATTCGCCGCCACTCCATACCAAGGAGGTTCCCGAATGTTCGATTTCCACCCCCAGCTCAAGCAGCGCTTCGCTGCGTTGCGCACGGGCGCTGAATTCTTTTCGCTGCGTTATGTTCGCGAATCCGGTCAGTATCTTTCAGTGCGCAAGAACGTCGCCGAACCACCGAGCCTGAGCCGGGACGAAGGGGCGATGCTGACCGTTCGGGTCAACGGCGTCGAAGCCTATGCCGCGACCAACGACTTGTCCCAGTCCGGGCTGCAAGCCGCGCTGGAGAAGGCCGAGCAACAAGCCCGTCGACTCAAGCCACACGCCCTCCTCGACTTGCGTGAGCAAGCGGTTTCCAGCGAGCGCGCCGACTATTTCTCGCCGAGCCTCGACCAACCCTTCCCGTCTCTCAGCGATTGCTACCAACTGCTCGGCGCCGAATCCGCCGCCGTGCCCAAGGACGAACGCCTGGTGAACTGGCAGGCGAGCATCGGTATCACCAACGTCGAGCAGATCTACCTCAACAGCGCCGGCGCCGAACTGCGCCAGGCCCAGCGCTTCGTCTACCCGAGCATGGACGTCACCGCCTACGACGGTAACGACAGCCAGACCCGCACCCTCGGCCGCGAGAATTTCGGTCAGCAGGGCGGCTTTGATGTGATCAGCCGCTGCGGCCTGATCGGCGCCGGCCCGAAAGTCGCCGACCAGGCGTTGCAATTGCTGCTGGCACCGAACACCCCGCAAGGCCCGCGCGACCTGTTGCTGATGCCCGACCAGATGATGCTGCAGATCCACGAGTCCATCGGTCACCCGCTGGAACTGGACCGCATCCTGGGCGACGAGCGCAATTACGCCGGCACCAGTTTCGTCAAGGCGCAAGACTTCGGCCGCCTGCAATACGGCTCCGAACTGCTCAACGTGACATTCGACCCGGACATCCCCGAACAGCTCGCCAGCTACGGCCATGACGACGAAGGCACCGCCGCCAGCAAGCAATTCCTGATCAAGCAAGGTTTGCTGCTGCGACCATTGGGCGGCGCGCTCTCGCAGTTCCGGGCCAGCCTCGACGGCGTGGCCAACAGCCGCGCCTGCGGCTGGAACCGTCCGCCGATCGACCGCATGGCCAACCTCAACATCGAGCCCGGCGATCAGCCGCTTGAGCAACTGATCGGCAACATCGAGCACGGCATTTTGATGAGCACCAACCGTTCGTGGTCCATCGACGATGCGCGCAACAAATTCCAGTTCGGTTGCGAATGGGGCCAGTTGATCGAAAACGGCGAACTCAAAGGCGTGGTGAAGAACCCGAACTACCGGGCGATTTCCGCGCAATTCTGGAAGAGCCTGCGCGCCGTCGGTGACGTCAGCACCTTCAAGGTGCTGGGGACGCCGAACTGCGGCAAGGGCGAACCGAACCAGGTGATCCGTGTCGGCCATGCGTCGCCGGCCTGTGTGTTCAGCAACGTTGATGTGTTTGGGGGAGATGCCTGATGAGTACGTCCACGAGCACTTCAAAAAACCAGGCCGATTCGTTCAAGGCCTTGGTCGACTGGCTGCGCGATGCACTGCGCACGCCTGAGCAGTTCACCCTCAGCTACGCCGCCGAATCGTCGGCCTTCGTGCGCTTCAACCACGCCAAGGTGCGTCAGGCCGGGCAGGTGCAGCAGGCAAGCATCGGCTTCAAACTGATCAACGACGGCCGCCACGCCGACCTCGATATCACGTTGTCGGGCGATCCGGAAGTCGACCTTCAGCGTCTGGCCGAGGGGCTACAACAGTTGCGCGAAACCCTGCCGTTGCTGCCTCAGGACCCGTACCTGCTGCTCAACCATGACGACTGGCAGAGCAACAACGTGCAGGATCATCCGCTGCCGGACACCGAGCAGGTGGTCGCTGAAATCACTCAGGCCGGCGAGGGGCTGGATCTGGTCGGTTTCTATGCCGCCGGGCCGATCAGTCGCGGTTTCGCCAGTTCTTCGGGCGCGTTCGGCTGGCATCAGGCCAACAGCTTCAACTTCGATTTCAGCCTGTTCCATGAAAACGGTCAGGCGGTGAAAGCCAGCTATGCCGGGCACGACTGGAACAGCGAAGGCTTTGCCCGGCGTTTCCAGCAGGCCCGCGAGCAGTTGGCGTTTCTCGGGCGGCCATTGCGCACGCTGGCGCCGGGTCAGTACCGCGCCTACCTCGCGCCGGCGGCCCTGGAAGAAATCATGGGCATGCTCAGCTGGGGCGGGTTCTCGGCGCAGTCGATTGCCAGCAAGAGCAGTCCGTTGCAGAAGCTCTACGGTGGCGACAGCTCGTTCAGCCCGTTGGTGTCCCTGGATGAAAAAGTCAGCGGCTCCCTGAGCCCGGCGTTCTCCGGTGAAGGTTATCCGCGCAGTGATCTGCGGCTGATTGTTGAGGGCAAGGCGGGCGAGCAACTGGTCGGTTCACGCAGCGCCGCCGAATACGGACTGACCGCCAACGGTGCCGGCGGTGGTGAAGCCCCAAGTGCATTGAACATGGCGGCCGGCGCTTTGCCTGACGCCGAGATTCTGAAGCAACTGGGCACCGGTCTGTACATCAGCAACCTGTGGTACCTGAACTACTCGGACCAACCGGCAGCGCGCCTGACCGGCATGACACGGTTCGCGACCTTCTGGGTCGAGAACGGCGAGATTCAGGCACCGGTCAGCACCATGCGTTTCGATGACAGCGCCTACAGCCTGCTCGGTTCGCAGCTGGAAGCGTTGACCGAGGAACGCGAGCTGATGTTGTCGGCCAGCACCTACAGTCAGCGGAACACGTCTTCGGCATTGCTGCCGGGAGCGCTCGTCAGCCGATTGACCTTGACCCTGTAAACACAAAAACCTGTGGCGAGGGAGCTTGCTCCCGCTGGGCTGCGAAGCGGCCCCAGACCGGCAATGTGCTCTATCAGACAGACCGCATTCACCGGATTTACGACTGCTACGCAGCCGAGCGGGAGCAAGCTCCCTCGCCACAGGGTTCAGCGCCAGCCACGAATCTGCATTAACAAGAGGTCCCATGCCCAACCGCCCACCTCTCGACGCTATCACCGCCCGCTGGTTGCCGTGGGTCGTCGCCATTGCCTTCTTCATGCAGTCCCTCGACGGGACAATCCTCAACACCGCCCTCCCCGCCATGGCCCGGGACCTGGCCGAAGACCCGCTGCGCATGCAGGGTGTGATCATCGCCTACATGCTCACCGTCGCCTTGCTGATTCCCGCCTCCGGCTGGATCGCCGACCGTTTCGGCACCAAGAAAATTTTCTTCGGCGCCATCCTGTTGTTCAGCATCGGCTCATTGCTCTGCGCCTTGTCGAGCACCCTGAGCATGCTGATCGGCGCCCGGGTGATCCAGGGCCTGGGCGGCGCCTTGATGTTGCCGGTCGGACGCTTGGTAGTGCTGCGCGCGTATCCGCGCTCGGATCTGGTGCGGATCATGGGGTTCATCACCATTCCCGGCCTGCTCGGCCCGCTGATCGGCCCGACCATGGGCGGCTGGATGGTGCAATACCTGACCTGGCACTGGATCTTCCTGATCAACCTGCCGGTGGGTGTCATCGGCTGCTATGCGGTGTGGAAATTCATTCCCGACTTGCGCGGCAGCGAGCGCACCCGCTTCGATAGCCTGGGCTTCTTGCTGTTCGGCTCGGCGATGGTGCTGATCACCATCGCCATGGAAGGCCTCGGCGAACTGCGTCTGCCGCACTTGCGGGTGATGTTGCTGTTGTTTGCCGGCATGGCCTGTCTGGCGGCCTATTGGCTGCGGGCCGGGCACATCGATAATCCACTGTTTGCGCCATCGCTGTTCAAGACCCGGACCTTCGCCGTGGGCATCCTCGGCAACCTGTTCGCCCGGTTGGGCAGCGGCGCATTGCCGTTCCTGGTGCCGTTGCTGCTGCAAGTGGCGCTGGGCTATTCGCCGTCACAGGCCGGGATGAGCATGCTGCCCCTGGCTGCGGCCGCGATGGTCGCCAAATCGGTGGCGCGGCCGTTGATCGAACGTTTCGGCTACCGCATCGTGCTGACCGGCAACACACTGGCGCTGGGGATCATGCTGGCGAGCATGGGCCTGGTCAGCGAGCAGACACCGTATTGGCTGTTGCTGGGCCAGTTGGCGATTCTGGGGGCGATCAACTCCTTGCAGTTCACCGCGATGAATACCGTGACACTGATCGACCTCGACGACGCCAGCGCCAGCAGCGGCAACAGTTTGCTGTCGGTGGTAGCGCAATTGTCCCTGAGCCTGGGCGTGGCGTGCGCCGGTGCGCTGCTCGGCGGATTCACGGCGGAGATGGGCAATGACGACGTGGACACGGTGCTGGGCGCGTTCCAGCTGACTTTTGTGACGGTCGGCATCATGGCGATGCTGGCTGCAACCATCTTCTCGCAGCTTTCACCAAAGGATGGCCGACGGATGGTCAGCCGTGAGCACGATATCGAGCACTGACCCGTAGCAGCTGCCGAGGCACGAGGCTGCGTTGGGCTGCGAAGCGGCCCAGCCGGGGCGGTCCTGCGGACACGCAACGCAGCCTCGTACCTCGACAGCTGCTACGGCTATTCGTCCAGAATTTGCAGGTGGAGAGCCTGGGACTGATACACTGCGCGACATTTTGTTTTGCAGGCCAGTCCCGTGACCACCATCGCCACCGCTTTTAATACTTTGCCGCTGTCCGCCGCCATGCTGGCTAACCTCGACTCCCTCGGTTATGCCCAGATGACGCCGATCCAGGCGCAAAGCTTGCCGGTGATCCTCAAGGGGATGGACCTGATCGCCCAGGCCAAGACCGGCAGCGGCAAGACCGCCGCCTTCGGTATCGGCCTGTTGAACCCGATCAATCCGCGCTTCTTCGGTTGCCAGGCACTGGTCATCTGCCCGACCCGTGAGCTGGCCGACCAGGTCGCCAAGGAAATCCGTCGCCTGGCCCGTGCCGAAGACAACATCAAGGTCCTGACCCTGTGCGGCGGTGTGTCTTTCGGCCCGCAGATCGGCTCGCTGGAGCACGGCGCACACATCATCGTCGGCACGCCGGGGCGTATCCAGCAACACCTGCGCAAGGGTTCGCTGGTGCTTCACGGTCTGAACACGCTGATCCTCGACGAAGCCGACCGCATGCTCGACATGGGTTTCTACGATTCCATCGAAGAAATCATCGCCCAGTGCCCGGAACGTCGCCAGACCCTGCTGTTCTCCGCCACCTATCCGGTGGGCATCAAGCAGTTGGCGTCGAAGTTCATGCGTAATCCACAGCAAGTGAAGGCCGAGGCGTTCCACGACGACACGCAGATCGAGCAGCGCTTCTACGAAATCTCCCCGGAAGAGCGCATGAGCGCGGTGACCAAGGTGCTCGGCCACTTCCGTCCGGCGTCCTGCGTGGCGTTCTGCTTCACCAAGCAGCAGGTGCAGGAAACCGTCGATCACCTGACGTCCAAAGGCATCTCCGCCGTCGGCCTGCACGGCGATCTGGAACAGCGTGACCGCGACCAGGTGTTGGCCATGTTCGCCAACCGCAGTACGTCGGTACTGGTCGCCACCGACGTCGCCGCACGCGGCCTGGACATCGATGCGCTGGACATGGTGATCAACGTCGAACTGGCCCGTGACTCGGAAATCCATATTCACCGTGTCGGCCGTACCGGTCGTGCTGGCGAGAAAGGCATCGCGATCAGCCTGGTCGCACCGTCCGAAGCCCATCGCGCCCAAGCCATCGAGCAACTGCAGAAGTCGCCGTTGAATTGGGATCAGGTGGATAACCTCACGTCCCAGGGCGGCGGTCCGCTGCTGCCGCTGATGAGCACGCTGTGCATTGGTGCGGGCCGTAAAGACAAAGTCCGTCCAGGCGACATTCTCGGCGCACTGACCGGTGAGGCGGGCATTCCCGGCGCCCAGGTCGGCAAGATCGCGATTTTCGACTTCCAGGCCTATGTGGCCGTGGAACGCGGGATCGCCAAGCAAGCCTTGCAGCGTCTGAACGACGGTAAAATCAAAGGCCGTTCGCTGCGCGTACGCATTTTGTAAAACCGCACCGCCCCCCCTGTAGGAGCGAGGCTTGCCCGCGAAGAACGAAAACTCGGTACACCTGATGCAACGCGTTATCGTTCTTCGCGGGCAAGCCTCGCTCCTACGGGATCGCCGTTAGCTCTGAGATTTATGTGAGGACACCGTTTTGCGCTCTACCGAAGTCGTGATCATTGGCGCTGGCGCCGCAGGGTTGATGTGTGCGCTGACCGCCGCCGGGCGCGGGCGCAAGGTGATGTTGCTTGACCATGCCAACAAGGCCGGCAAGAAAATCCTGATGTCGGGCGGTGGCCGCTGCAATTTCACCAACATGTACACCGAGCCGAGCAATTTCCTCTCGCAGAACGCACATTTCTGCAAATCTGCGTTGGCACGTTACACCCAGTGGGACTTCATCGGTCTGGTGGCCAAACACGGCGTGCCGTACCACGAGAAGAAACTCGGCCAGTTGTTCTGCGATAACAAATCCAGCGACATCCTCGACATGCTGCTCGACGAGTGCAATCAGGTTGGCGTCAGCCTGCACCTGGACACCTCGATCCAGACCATCGAGAAGCTCGAAAGCGGTTATCTGCTGGATACCACGCTGGACCAGATCACTTGCCAATCCCTGGTGATCGCCACTGGCGGCCTGTCGATTCCGACCCTCGGCGCCACCGGTTTCGGCTATCAGGTGGCCAAGCAGTTCGGCCACGACCTGCTGCCGACCCGCGCCGGTCTTGTACCGTTCACCATCACCGATCAGCTCAAGGAGCTGTGCACCGAGCTGTCCGGTACGTCGGTGGATTGCCTGGTGAGCTGCAACGACCAGAGTTTCCGCGAGAACATCCTGTTCACCCACCGCGGTCTCAGCGGCCCGGCGATTTTGCAGATTTCTTCGTTCTGGGAATCCGGCGACACGGTAGAGATCAACCTGATGCCGGATCACGACGTACCGAGCTGGCTGCAACAGCAGCAAGTCGAACGCCCGAACAGCGAGTTGAAAACCCTGCTCGGTGAGATCTTCACCAAGAAGATGGCCAACTTGCTGGCAGACAACTGGTTCGTCTCCAAACCGATGAAGCAATACACCCACGCAGAAATTGCAGACATCGCTGAAAAACTGGCGAGCTGGAAAGTCGTGCCGGCCGGCACCGAGGGCTACCGCACGGCCGAAGTGACCCTGGGTGGCGTCGACACGCGCGAAGTGTCATCCAAGACCATGGAGTCGCTGAAAAGCCCCGGCCTGTATTTCGTCGGTGAAGTGCTCGACGTCACCGGGCATCTGGGTGGTTTCAACTTCCAATGGGCCTGGGCCTCCGGTTACGCGGCGGCGCAATACGTCTGACCGATCGCGTTATCGTTCTTCGCGGGCAAGCCTCGCTCCTACAAGGGTCACCTAAATCCCTGTAGGAGCGAGGCTTGCCCGCGAAGACGTCCTGACAGGCAACACAGAACGAGGAAGGAACAGATTTTGCTGTCTGATGTGATCGGCGCCATTGCGTCGGCGTCATTAGTGGCTCAATTTAGCGTCATTGCCTCGGAAGGCCTTCGCACTTCATGTCATCGACCACATTTCGGCAGTCTCTGCGTCGCCTCTGGGCGCTGGATAAATTCAGTTACAGCGTTCGGGTATTCATCGCCCTGACCGGCACCATGGCGCTGTGTTGGTCTCAGGATCAAATGGGGCTGCTGATCCCGTTGTTCCTGGGGATCATCGCCAGCGCCCTGGCCGAAACCGACGACAGTTGGCAGGGCCGCCTCAACGCACTGGCCGTGACGCTGGTGTGTTTTATGGTCGCCGCCCTGTCCGTCGAACTGCTCTTCCCCTACCCCATCCTCTTTATCATCGCCTTTGCCCTGGCCAGCTTCTGCCTGACCATGCTCGGCGCGCTGGGCGAGCGTTATGGCGCGATTGCGTCAGCGACGCTGATTCTGTCGGTCTACACCATGATCGGCGTGGACCAGCGCGGCGGCGCGGTCACTGATTTCTGGCACGAGCCGGTACTGCTGGTGGCGGGTGCGGCGTGGTATGGCTTGCTCTCGGTGTTGTG
The DNA here is from genome assembly GCF_059492165.1 of Pseudomonas sp. Pseusp15. Lineage (NCBI taxonomy): Bacteria > Pseudomonadati > Pseudomonadota > Gammaproteobacteria > Pseudomonadales > Pseudomonadaceae > Pseudomonas > Pseudomonas sp. Pseusp15. Next base: position 5,840,069 of record NZ_CP168523.1, on the reverse strand, counting down.
GCAGGTGCTGTTTTCCAACCAGCCGGTGCAACAGAGCCTGGCGCGGTTGTTCCGTGAACTGGGTTATTACCTGAAACTGAAATCGTCGTTGTTCGAACCGATCCGGCAGTTGGACGTGGAAGCGCGCCGCCTGGAACTGGCCCAGCAGAACGGTCGGGTGGTGGCAGCCCTGAACGCCGCCAAGGAAATCATTCTGCACCGGGTCGGCGATGGCAGGCCGGGGGCGAAACTCAGCCGTTACCTGAAGCTGTACTTCCTCGCCCAGGACATCCACGAGCGCGCCAGCTCCTCGCACTACCCTTACAACGCGCTGGCCGAGGCGTTCTTCCACAGCGACGTACTGTTCCGCTGTCAGCGCCTGCTGCGCCAACAAGGCAAGGTGTGCCGCGCGCTGGCCGAATCGATCCAGATGCGCCAGCCGTTCATCTATGACGCCAGCTTCGCCGAAGCCCTGAGCGACCTGCACGCCTCCCTCGAACACCTGCGCATCCAGAGCAATCCGGCCTGGCGTGGTCTGTTGCGCTCGTTGCGGGCATTGGCCGCCAACCTCGGCACCCTCGACCGTTTGCTCAGCGACGCCAGCAACCCCGATGCGCTTGCAGACGCCACCGACAGCAGCCTGCTCGACCGTTCGCCACGCAGTCTCAAGGATGTGTGGATTCGCTTGCGCACACAGCTGACGCCAACGTCCTTGCTATTCCGCCACGCCCTGCGCCTGCCCCTGGCATTGAGCATCGGCTACGCGATGGTGCATTTGATCCACCCCTCGCAAGGTTACTGGATCATCCTCACCACGTTGTTTGTCTGTCAGCCGAACTACGGCGCCACCCGCCGCAAACTGGGCCAACGGATCATCGGCACCGCCATCGGCCTGACCGTGGCCTGGGCGCTGTTCGATCTGTTCCCCAACCCGTTGATCCAGTCGAGCTTCGCCATCGTCGCCGGGGTGGTGTTCTTTACCAACCGCACCACCCGCTACACCCTGGCGACAGCCGCCATTACGATCATGGTGCTGTTCTGCTTCAACCAGGTGGGCGACGGTTACGGGCTGCTTCTGCCGCGACTGTTCGATACCTTGCTCGGCAGCCTGATCGCCGGCCTGGCGGTATTCCTGTTCCTGCCGGACTGGCAGGGCCGGCGCCTGAACAAAGTGCTGGCCAATACCCTGACCTGCAACAGCATTTACCTGCGCCAGATCATGCAGCAATACGCCGCCGGTAAAAGCGACGACCTGGCTTACCGCCTGGCCCGACGTAACGCGCACAACGCCGACGCGGCGTTGTCGACGACACTGGCCAACATGCTGATGGAGCCGGGGCACTTCCGTAAGGAAGCCGATGTCGGGTTCCGATTCCTGGTGCTGTCGCACACCCTGCTCAGCTATTTGTCGGGGCTTGGGGCACACCGTGAAACCCAACTGCCGTCGGATGTGCGCGAGCACCTGATCGACGGTGCGGGCGTGAGCGTGGCCGCCAGCCTCGACGACATTGCCCAGGGCCTGGCGAGCAAACAGCCGATTGCGATTCAGAGTGATGAGGAAGAAGCACTGGCCAATGCGCTTGAGCAGATGCCGGATGAAATCGATGAAGGGCAGCGGCTGGTACAGACACAACTGGCGTTGATCTGTCGGCAACTGGGGCCGTTGCGGACGTTGGCGGCGCATTTGATCAAGGACACTAACGAAGCCTGAAATGTGCAGCGACCGGGCTTGCCCGCGAAGGCTTCAGCTCGGACACTGCAGGCCTTTCAGATTACATCCCATGCTGCCTGAGCAACTTCTCATAACTCCCGTCAGCCTTCATCGCCGCAATCTCGCGATCGAAACCGGCGACGATCTGTTCATGCTCCGGGTTCTTCAGGCTCACCAGAATATGCAGACTGTTCTCGCTCAACGGCTTGGGCAGGAACTCCACGGCATTGCGCACTTTGGGTGATTCCCGCGCCAGGTAATACCGGGCGACGAACTCGTCTTCCAAAGTCAGCTTGACCCGATCGGCCGCGACCATGCGCACAGCCATGGCGAAGTTATGCACCGGGACTTTCTGCAACGACACATCCTCATCAAATTCCTGCGAATAGGCATAACCGCGTACCACCGCTATCGGGTAGGTGTGCAGTTGTTGCAGGTTGTTGTATTCGATTGGCGTGTCTTTGCGCTTGAGAAAGCGCACGCGGTTGAGCAGGTACTCGCCGGAAAATTGCCCCAGCTTCGTGCGCTCGTCGGTGTACCAGGTGTTGACCAGTACGTCGTAACGTCCCTCGCCCACCCCAAACAAGGCCCGGGCCCACGGCACTTGTTCGAAATCGCTGGCGTAACCGGCCCGGGCCAGCGCGGTGCTGACGATGTCCGTGGCCACACCGCCATTGACCAGCGTGGCGTCGGTAAAGGGTGGCCAGGCATCGGCGACCAGACGCAGCTTTTCCGCAGCCTCGGCCTGTGTCAGCAACAGCAATCCGATCAAAGCAAACGCTCGATGAAACCGCGGCATGCCAGAAATCCTTAGCGGGCGGGCTGCCCGACGTGTTTTTCAGCCAAAACTCCAAGATTCCTCTACCGGCGAACCCAGGTCCTAACATTAGCTCATTGAGGCCATTGCACAGCGCTTCATCGCAGATTACACAAAGAAGACAACTTCGCGAGAAATGAATGATGGCATTTTGGTCTTTATCACAGATTCCCCTGCGATAAAGACATCCCGTCTCAGGGCGCTTAGTATCGGAACAACGTTGTTCAAGGAATGTGAAGATGACAATCGATTGGGTCTGCAAACACCACAGCGATCTGGGTAAAGAGCAGCTGTATGCCATTTTGCAACTGCGCGCCGAAGTGTTTGTCGTCGAGCAGAAATGCGCTTATCAAGACATCGATGGCCAGGACCTGGAAGGTGACACTTGCCATTTGATGGGCTGGGACGGGGATCGGCTGGTGGCCTACCTGCGATTGCTCGACCCGGAGTTGCAGGGCGGCGATGTGGTGATTGGCCGGGTGATCATTGCACCCCAGGCACGCGGTGCCGGGCTTGGGCATGAGTTGATGAGCCAGGCGTTGAAACAGGCCGAGAAGCACTGGCCCGAGGTGCCGATCTACCTCTCGGCCCAGGCGCATTTGCAGGGGTACTACGGGCGGTACGGGTTTGTGGTGGTGGGTGAGGAATACCTGGAAGATGAGATTCCGCATATCGGGATGCGTCGTCCTTGAGGGCCCCATCGCGGGCAAGCCCGCTCCCACAGGAACAGTGAACCCCCTGTAGGAGCGAGGCTTGCCCGCGAAGGCGTCATCTGCAACACCGCAAAAGCTCAGGGATACTCCAGCACCGCTTTAATCTGCCGCAGATTACGCTCGATCCACCCCCGATCAATCGCCCCCCACTCGCGAATCCGATAGCGCCCCGCGTGGTTACGTGCGCCCTCTTCCTGCTCGAATTCACAAACGATATCCAGATCCGCCAACGCCGCGATGGTGTCCTGAGCCGTGCGTCGGGGCATACCGGTCACTTCGGTCAATGCAGGGACGTTACTGGCCAGCCCGCTGTCGATCAGGTACGCCACGTACAATCGGCGGTAGAAGCTGCTCTTGGTCTTGCTCACGTCCATCCATGCGCTCCCGATTAATTAGCAGATTTGTTCAGTGCATATCCCGCCATGTCAGGTATACCCGCAAATCGAACTCCACCTGGTGATACCCCGGCAACATGTGCTCGCACAGCTTGTAGAACGCCTTGTTGTGATCCGACTCTTTGAAGTGCGCCAGCTCATGCACCACGATCATCTTCAGAAACTGCGGCGCCGCGTCCTTGAACAGCGAGGCGATGCGAATTTCTTTCTTGGCCTTGAGCTTGCCACCCTGCACCCGTGAGATCGCGGTGTGCAGACCGAGCGCGCGGTGGGTCAGGTCCAGACGGTTGTCGAACAACACCTTGTCGATGGCCGGGGCGTTACGCAGGTATTCCTGCTTGAGGTCCAGGGCATAGGCGTACAGCGCCTTGTCGCTCTGCACCCCGTGTTTTTCTGGATAGCGCTGGCTCAGGTAATCGCCCAGCCGACCTTCGGCGATCAGTTTGCGCACCTGGTCCTGCAACGCGGCAGGATAAGCCTGGAGGTATTTCAACACAGTCATTGGAGCGGCAACACGCATCACGAAAAGGTTGCCAGTGTAGCGAATTCAACTCGTCAGCGCGCCCCAGTCGAACGGCTCGACAAAGTGACCGGTGTCCTCGGCCATCAACGGCCGCGCCACCAGGAAACCCTGCACATACTGGCAACCGTTGGCTTGCAGCCACTCATACTGCGCCACCGTTTCAACCCCTTCGGCGATCACCAGCAGCCCTAACCGGTTGCACAAATCGATGACACTGCGTGCCAGCGCCGCATCCCGTTCGGACCCTGGCAACCGGGCGATCAAATGCCGGTCGAGCTTGAGCGTGTCCAGTTCCAGGTCGCGCAAATGCGCCAGCGAACAAGCCCCGGAGCCGAAGTCATCCAGCGCCACCCGTACCCCCAGATTGCGCAGCAAACGCAGTTGTTTGCGGGTCTCGTCGGGGTTAGACATCAAGGCCTCTTCCGTGACCTCGACTTCCAGCTGCTGCGGCTTCAGGCCATGGCGCTCCAGCACCTGACGCAGCTCGGTGACCAGGTTGGGCAACCCGAATTGGGTGCTACTCAAGCTGACGCCCAGCACCAGATCTTCGGCAAACAAGGTTTCCCAGGCTTTGCGCTGTTTGGCCCCGCGATGATAAATCCAGCTACCCAGGCGACTGATCAACCGCGCCTCTTCCAGCAACGGCAAAAACAGCCCCGGCGGTACATCGCCGACACTCGGATGCTGCCAGCGCAACAACGCTTCGAACCCGCGGATCTGCCCATCGGCAATCGCCACCTGGGGCTGATACACCAGGTTGAAATCGCGGTTCTCGATGGCCGTACGCACGCTCTCTTCAAGCATCAGCCGCGAGCGTGCCCGGCCGTTCATTTCGTGATCGTAGAAGCGATATTGCTGACGCCCGGCGCGCTTGGCTTCGTACATGGCAATGTCGGAGGCGCGCATCAGCCCGTCCAGATTAGACCCGCAATCGGGATAAGTGGCGATGCCGATGCTGGCACCCAAGGCGATGTCCATGCCTTCGATCTGCTGACAGATCGACACCCGCTCGATGAGCTTCTCGGCAATCTTTGCCGCCTGCTCGGGGAGCTCAAGATCCAGCAACGCAGTGAACTCATCGCCCCCCATCCGCGCCAGAATATCGAAGGGCCGCAGGCATGCCTTCAACTGCTCGGACACCCAACGCAGCACCCGGTCGCCGGCATCGTGGCCGAGGGAATCATTGACCCGCTTGAAGCCGTCGAGGTCCAGGTACAACAGCACCCAAGTGCTGTCGGAACGTTCGCCGCGCAGCAGCAGGTTTTCAACGGTCTGGTAGAAACCCCGGCGATTGAGCAGCCCGGTCAGCGGGTCGGTCACCGCCTGGAACTCCAACTGCTGATGCAGATGGCGCACCACCGACATGTCCAGCACCGTCACCACCATCGCATGTTGTTCGGCGGGCAAAGGCGCGCAAGACAACGCCACCGGCACTTGCTGGCCGGGCGCGGTACGCAGCAGCGCATCGTGCAAGCGCAGGGTTTCACCGCGTTTGTAACCGGCAAACAACTCGGAATCGGCCCAGATCGGAATGTGCGGTTTTTGCAGGAAATCCAGAAACTCCTTGCCTTGCAGGTCGTTCACCGTGGCATTGAGCAAGCGAGACATCGCCGGGTTGGCGAAGCGAATCAGCCCGTCCTCACTCACCACCAGAATGCCTTCGGCGGCGTTATCCAGCACCGAGGCATTGAAGGCCCGGGCGACTTCCAGATCATGGCTCAACCGCTGTAAGGCACGGCGATTACGCTGGTGTTCCAACAACGCCTGGACTTTGGGTTTGAGAATTTGCGGGTCGAACGGTTTGAACAGGTAATCCACCGCGCCACTGGCGTAGCCCTTAATCACCGCGTCCTGGGACTGTTCGTTGGCGGTAAGAAAAATGATTGGCGTAAGACGGGTTCGCTGGCTGCCGCGCATCAAGCGCGCCACTTCAAAACCGTCCATGCCCGGCATCTGCACATCCAGCAGCACCAGGTCGACATCGTGTTCGAGTAACAGGCCAAGGGCTTCAAAACCGGAAGCCGCGGTCATGACCTGCCAATCCTGGCGCTGTAATAACGCGCGCATGCTGATCAGGTTTTCAGGGTAATCATCAACAATTAACAGGATTGAGTTGCCTTCAGCTGGCTTAGATTGTGCGCATTCCATGCTGCATCTCTTGTTCGGGGCCTCAGGCCGGCCTTTTGTTAAAACCGGTCACCTATTGCGACTTCACTCTAGACCCGGATCCCTTAAAGCAGAAGCCGCTCGTATCCCATCACTTCGGTAAAGTTTCATATAGCCGACTAACGGTCAGCCCTGCAGGCCTTATAAACCGGGAAGGATGGCATTTCGACAGGTTGTTGACGCCAATCATCTGCCAGAAGGGCATTAACAAAGAGGCCTTCTACGCTTATAAAGACCCACCCGAAGGCGCGAGCTAGAGCTTCTGGCACGCACGTGCAGTAAAAAAAGTGGAAGCTTGAATTATGATCGATCTCGCAACCTGGAACCTCAGTGTTCCCGTCGGCAGCCCGCCGTACACTGTCGAAACCACCAAGCTGGTGGACGGCTTCAAGGATCAATACTTCCACTCCGACACCGGCACTTTATTTTTCTGGTCCCCGGTCACCGGCTCCAAAACCGAAAACGCGATCTACCCGCGCACCGAACTGCGCGAAACCTACAGCAACGGCACGCTGAAAAACTGGTACTACCCTGACGCGGACAACACCCTGCGTGCCACCCTCTCGGTCAGCCAGGTGCCCAGTTCGGGCAAGATCGTCATTGGCCAGATCCACGCCTTCAACAGCCAGAAGCCCATGGTGAAGGTCGAGTATCAATACAAGGACTACAGCGCGACCGGCAACATCGTCGCCAAAGTCCGCATGCACCCCGACGACGACACCGCCCGGGTCATCACCATCGCCACCGGCGTGAAACTCAATCAGGAATTCTCCTACCTCATCCACCTCAGCCCAGGCGGTGCATTGGGCATCAGTGCGGCGGGGTACCAGTGGGATACCGACATCAGCACGATGTGGCGTGATAAGCCGCTGTACTTCAAGGCCGGGGTTTATGTGCAGGACAACACCGGGTACACCACTGAAGGCGGGGAAGTGACGTTCAGCAAGCTGGATATCGATCACGATACGTAATCCCTGAAAGACCGCAGGAATCCACCCTTTGTGGCGAGGGAGCTTGCTTCCGTTGGGCTGCGCAGCAGACCCTCTTTTTGGGGGCCGCTTCGCGGCCCAGCGGGAGCAAGCTCCCTCGCCACAGGTTCTTTATGTCCAACTCCATCTCTTCACTGACCGGCATCAGCCCCACTTAAACGCCCACGTTTAAAGACACTCAGCGTTACTTCATGAGGCCTACAACGGCTTGCGTCACCGCCTACGGGTACGCCAGAATCCGCCGGCTTGTGCGCCTGGGAGGCCATCGGTAACTTGATTCGTGTCACTGATTCGCAGTGATCGGGTTTAGTAGCCCGTGGTTTCGAGCTTGGTGCACAAGCATCTGTCAGTCAGGGATTTCGATTCCTGCGCTTGATGGTAACTGTGCGCAGGGCACCTTCGGGTGCGCCGGCTTGCTCGAAACCCCGGTCTACTAACCTGCGTACAGTTGCCTCCACTTTGATTAGTAGCCAGAGAGGGGCACTCCAATCAGGTTTCGAGCAAATGACTAAATCAACGCCGCATCCGCCGGTCACAGACCCGGCATCCCCCTACGAATCCCCCGATTCAAAGAAATTCCACGAAGCCGCCGAGCGCGCCCTCGACCATTACCTCAACCCGGCCGCCAAAATCATGGCCACCACCCACGAACCCGAGCCCATGTACCTCGCCAATCCGAAGTACAACACCGAAGCCCTGCTGGCCAACGCCAGCGAAACACTCGGCTCGGCCACCCTCATGCTCAATAATTTCGCCGCGCTGCTGGAAACCTCACATCGCAAGACCCTGCTGGGCATTGCCCAAGTGGTCATGCTCGGTGAACTGGCGGTGAATCAGGCGCTGGATCACGTCGAACCGAAGGAGTAATCGCGGCTCGGTTGGTGCAAGGCGAGCAAACTTTCTTCCAATAAAAAACCCGCCTCTCGGCGGGTTTCTTATTCAACGCGGCTTAACGCTCAGGCTCAGTTAACCTTAGCGTTCAACTCGCCTTTCAGGTAACGCTGGAACATCGCTTCCAACGAAATCGGCTTGATCTTCGAAGCATTACCGGCAGTACCAAACTGCTCATAACGCGCAATACACACGTCACGCATCGCAGTAACAGTCGCGCCGAAGAATTTACGCGGGTCGAACTCGCTCGGGTTGGTGGCCATCAGGCGACGCATCGCACCGGTGGACGCCAAACGCAGGTCGGTGTCGATGTTGACCTTGCGCACGCCGTGCTTGATGCCTTCGACGATTTCTTCAACCGGTACGCCGTAGGTTTCTTTGATGTCGCCGCCGTACTGGTTGATGATCGCCAGCCACTCTTGCGGAACCGAAGACGAACCGTGCATCACCAGGTGGGTGTTCGGGATGCGTTTGTGGATTTCCTTGATGCGGTCGATGGCCAGCACGTCGCCGGTAGGTGGCTTGGTGAACTTGTAGGCGCCGTGGCTGGTGCCGATGGCGATGGCCAGGGCGTCGACCTGGGTCTTCTTGACGAAGTCCGCGGCTTCTTCCGGGTCGGTCAGCATTTGGCTGTGATCCAGAACGCCTTCGGCGCCGATGCCGTCTTCTTCACCGGCCATGCCGGTTTCCAGCGAACCCAGGCAGCCCAGCTCGCCTTCCACCGAGACGCCGCAGGCGTGAGCCATGGCCACGGTTTGTTGGGTAACGCGAACGTTGTAGTCGTAGTCGGTCGGGGTCTTGCCGTCTTCGCCCAGGGAGCCGTCCATCATGACCGAGCTGAAGCCCAGTTGAATGGAGCGCTGGCAGACGTCAGGGCTGGTGCCGTGGTCCTGGTGCATGCACACCGGGATGTGCGGGAACTCTTCGATGGCCGCCAGGATCAGGTGACGCAGGAACGGGGCGCCAGCGTATTTGCGAGCACCGGCCGAAGCCTGGACGATCACCGGGGAGTCAGTCTTGTCAGCGGCTTCCATAATGGCGCGCATCTGCTCAAGGTTGTTGACGTTGAAGGCTGGAACGCCGTAGCCGAACTCGGCTGCGTGGTCCAGCATCTGGCGCATGCTGATAAGTGCCATTGTGTGTGTCTCTCCCGGTTGAGGGTCGTTAATCGTGCCAGCCTGCCGTAGCGGCGGCGGCTATTCAAGTTATTGCAGATCGGGGGTTGGCCCGGGCTGCGGATTCGGTACAACAAAAACCTGTGCGTAACGAAGAACCTGTGGCGAGCGAGCTTGCTCGCGTTCGGCTGCGAAGCAGTCGTAAACCCGCCGACTCGGTCCTTCTGAAACACCAAATCGACTGGCTTTGGGACCGCTTCGCGCTCCAGCGGGAGCAAGCTCCCTCGCCACAACAATAGTCCTGCGATCGGCGTTGTTACTGCGCTTTACAACCGCGGCCAATCAAATCATTGGTGGCGACCCAGTACACCAGGCCTTCCTCACCCTTTATGTGAAACGCCAGCATGTCGTTGCTATACAGCGAACCTTCAGCGCCCGGCTCAAGCTTCAGGCGGTAGACCTGATCGGCGCCGCCCAGGCGAACATCGACTTCCTTGCGGCTCACATCAGTGTAGCGCCAGAGCACTTTGGCCTGGCTGTCGCAGGTCCAGGTGGTCCAGCTGTCCGCTGGCTTGGCAGTGTTGAACAGGTTCAAATTGGCGCAACCTGCCAGCAATGCCACTGCCGCAACGGCAATAAAGCGTTTCATCCGTGTTCCTCGACTGACAGCACACGCCGCCAGCCCTGAGTTAAAGAGTCAGACCCGTCAAGGGCAGCCATGTTCCTTGGTCGGGGTCTGTGTCTCGTATTTGTCCAGGCCATCGGGCCCGGACCGCTTGTTGATCACCGGGTTGGTTTCCGCTTGCCAGTCAGCCTGGTAGCAGCCTTTATCCGACGCGGATGGCGCGGGCTCCGGCGTGGCTTTCGGGTTACTCCCGCAAGCCGCCAGCATACCCGCGGCGATCAACAGCATTAATGTCCTGACCATCTGAACACTCCTTTGCCTGGTCAAATGAGCGGCCTCAGGCCTTGGCCCGGCTTTCCAGGACTTCAACGGCCGGCAGCACTTTGCCTTCGACGAATTCGAGGAACGCGCCGCCGCCGGTAGAAATGTAGGAGATTTGCTCGGCAACGCCATATTTATCGATGGCCGCCAGGGTGTCACCGCCGCCAGCGATGGAGAACGCCGAGCTTTCCGCGATGGCTTGGGCCAGCACTTTGGTGCCATTACCGAACTGGTCGAATTCGAACACGCCCACCGGGCCGTTCCACAGGATGGTCTTGGACGACTTCAGCAGCTCGGCGAAATTCGCCGCGGTCTGTGGGCCGATGTCCAGGATCATGTCGTCTGCAGCCACGTCGGCGATCAGTTTGACAGTCGCGGTCGCGCTTTCAGCGAATTCCTTGGCGACCACCACGTCCACTGGCAATGGCACGCTGACTTTCGCAGCAATTTCACGGGCAGTGTCCAGCAGGTCCGGCTCGTACAGCGATTTGCCAACCGGGTGACCGGCAGCGGCCAGGAAGGTGTTGGCGATGCCGCCACCAACGATCAGCTGGTTGCAGATCTGGCTCAGGCTGTTGAGTACGTCGAGTTTGGTCGACACTTTGGAGCCGGCAACAATGGCGGCCATTGGCTGGGCCGGGGAGCCCAGGGCCTTGCCCAGTGCGTCCAGTTCGGCGGCGAGCAACGGGCCAGCAGCGGCGACTTTGGCGAATTTGGCCACGCCATGGGTCGAGCCCTCGGCGCGATGAGCGGTGCCGAAAGCGTCCATTACGAACACGTCGCACAGAGCGGCGTATTGTTTGGCCAGTTCGTCGGCGTTCTTTTTCTCGCCCTTGTTGAAGCGCACGTTTTCGAACAACACGATGTCGCCGGCTTTCACGTCGACGCCGCCCAGGTAATCGGACACCAGCGGCACTTCACGGCCCAGGGCCTTGCTCAGGTAGTCAGCCACTGGCTTGAGGCTGTTCTCGGCCGAGAACTCGCCTTCGGTCGGACGGCCAAGGTGCGAGCAGACCATCACTGCCGCGCCTTTTTCCAGGGCCAGCTTGATGGTCGGCAGCGAAGCCAGGATACGCGCATCGCTGGTGACAACACCGTCCTTGACTGGGACGTTGAGGTCTTCGCGGATCAGTACGCGCTTACCTTGCAGATCGAGGTCGGTCATCTTCAACACGGTCATGGGTCGCAATTCCTGGGTTACTGTTTTTGAAAGACAGATTGTGGAGTAGTAGCGGCTTGCAAATAGTGCTCTGCAACGTCCAGCATTCGATTGGCAAAACCCCATTCGTTGTCGAACCAGGCCAGGATGTTCACCAGCCGTGGGCCGGAAACGCGTGTCTGACTGGCATCGACGATGGCCGAATGTGGGTCATGATTGAAATCACAACTGGCGTGAGGCAACTCGGTGTAGGCCAGAAGGCCTTTGAGCGGGCCATGGGTGGCGGCCTCGCGCAGAATCCGGTTGACCTCGGTGGCGTCGGTATCGCTCACGGTCTGCATCGTAATATCGAGGCAAGACACGTTAACCGTCGGCACCCGCACGGCTTTGGCCTGAATTCGCCCGGCAAGTTCCGGCAGCAGGCGCTCAATGCCTCGCGCCAGACCAGTGGACACCGGAATCACCGACTGGAACGCCGAACGGGTGCGGCGCAGGTCTTCGTGGTGATAGGCGTCGATCACCGGCTGATCGTTCATCGCCGAGTGGATAGTGGTGATCGACACGTATTCCAGACCAATGGCCTGATCCAGCAGGCGCAACAGCGGCACGCCGCAGTTGGTGGTGCAGGACGCGTTGGACACCAGCAGCTCGTCACCGGTCAGGCAATCCTGGTTCACGCCGTAGACGATGGTGGCGTCGACATCCGCCTCGCTGGCCATCGGCTGGGAAAACAGCACCCGTGGCGCACCGGCGTCGAGAAAACGCTGGCCATCCTGACGGGTGTGATAAGCGCCGGAGCACTCCAGCACCAGATCAACGCCCAACGACGCCCAATCGATGCCTTCGGGGGTGGCACTGCGCAGGACCTTCACGCAGTCGCCCTTAATATGCAGACAATCGCCCTCAACCCTCACTTCACCGGGAAACCGCCCGTGAGTGGAGTCGAAGCGTGTCAGGTATTCGATGCTGGCCATATCGGCCAGATCGTTGATCGCGACAATTTCAAACCCAGCCGTCGAGCCTCGCTCAAACAACGCACGCAAGACACAACGACCAATCCGGCCGTAGCCGTTGAGTGCAACTTTGTAAGGACGCGGTTGAGGCATGGGGTTCTCGATAGTCGCGGCAGACGAATTCTTGCTAACAACACAAATCCCTGTAGGAGCTGGTAGGAGCTGTCGAGTGAAACGAGGCTGCGATCTTTTAAGATCAAAAGATCGCAGCCAGCGGCAGCTCCTACACAGGGAACGCGGTGGCCATAAAACCACCGCGGCGTGCCTTAGTCTTCCAGCAGCTCTTCAGCCTGACCCAGGATGTTTTCCAGGGTGAAGCCGAACTCTTCGAACAAGGCCGGCGCAGGCGCCGACTCGCCGTAGGTGGTCATGCCGATCACGCGACCTTCCAGGCCCACGTACTTGTACCAGTAGTCCGCGTGGGCGGCTTCGATGGCGATACGCGCGCTGACCTGCAATGGCAGAACCGATTGCTTGTAGCCGGCGTCCTGGGCTTCGAAGACGCTGGTGCATGGCATCGACACCACACGAACCTTGCGGCCTTGCTCGGTCAGTTTGTCGAAGGCTTGAACGGCCAGGCCGACTTCCGAACCAGTGCCGATCAGGATCAGCTCAGGCTCGCCTGCGCAGTCCTTCAACACGTAACCGCCACGGGCGATCTCTTCGATCTGGATCGCATTGCGGGTTTGGTGCTGCAGGTTCTGACGGGAGAAGATCAGCGCCGAAGGACCGTCGTCACGCTCCAGGGCGAACTTCCAGGCCACCGCCGATTCAACGGCATCGGCCGGACGCCAGGTGTCGAGGTTCGGTGTGCAGCGCAGGCTGGCCAGTTGCTCGATCGGCTGGTGAGTCGGGCCGTCTTCGCCCAGACCGATGGAGTCGTGGGTGAACACGTAGACGATGCGTTTCTTCATCAGCGCCGACATGCGCACTGCGTTGCGGGCGTATTCCATGAACATCAGGAAGGTCGCGCCGTAAGGCACCAGGCCGCCGTGCAGGGCCACGCCGTTCATGATCGCGCTCATGCCGAACTCGCGAACGCCGTAGTACATGTAGTTGCCGCTGGCGTCTTCGGCGGTGACGCCTTTGCAACCTTTCCACAGGGTCAGGTTGGAGCCGGCCAGGTCAGCCGAACCACCGAGCAGTTCAGGCAGCAGCGGGCCGAAGGCGTTCAGGGCGTTCTGGCTGGCTTTACGGCTGGCGATGGATTCGCCTTTGGCCGCGACTTCAGCGATGTAGGCCTGGGCCTTCTCGGCGAAATCGGTCGGCAGATCACCGCTCAGGCGACGAACCAGTTCGTTGGCCAGCTCAGGGAAGGCGGCGGAGTACGCAGCGAAACGCTGATCCCACTCGGCTTCGGCAGCGCGACCGGCTTCCTTGGCGTCCCACTCGGCATAGATATCAGCCGGGATTTCGAACGGGCCGTAGTTCCACTTCAGCGCTTCACGGGTCAGGGCGATTTCCGCGTCACCCAACGGGGCGCCGTGGCAATCTTCCTTGCCTTGCTTGTTCGGCGAACCGAAGCCGATGGTGGTCTTGCAGCAGATCAGCGTCGGTTGTGCGCTTTTGCGCGCGGTTTCGATCGCGATCTTGATTTCTTCCGGATCGTGACCGTCGACATTGCGGATCACTTGCCAGTTGTAGGATTCGAAACGCTTCGGCGTGTCGTCGGTGAACCAGCCTTCGACTTCACCGTCGATGGAGATGCCATTGTCATCGTAGAAGGCGATCAGTTTGCCCAGGCCCAGCGTACCGGCCAGGGAACTGACTTCGTGGGAAATGCCTTCCATCATGCAGCCATCACCCAGGAATACGTAGGTGTGGTGATCGACGACGTTATGGCCAGGACGATTGAACTGCGCCGCCAGGACTTTTTCCGCCAGGGCGAAACCGACTGCGTTGGCCAGGCCTTGGCCCAGTGGACCGGTGGTGGTTTCAACGCCCGGGGTGTAGCCATATTCCGGGTGACCCGGGGTACGGCTGTGCAGCTGGCGGAAGTTTTTCAGGTCATCGATCGACAGGTCGTAGCCGGTCAGGTGCAGCAGCGAGTAGATCAACATCGAGCCGTGACCGTTGGACAGCACGAAGCGGTCACGGTCGGCGAACGATGGATTGCTCGGGTTGTGCTTCAGGTAGTCACGCCAAAGTACTTCGGCGATATCCGCCATACCCATAGGGGCACCGGGATGGCCGCTGTTGGCTTTTTGCACGGCATCCATGCTGAGGGCACGAATGGCGTTGGCGCGCTCACGACGGCTGGGCATCGCTGATCTCCTGCGGATATTGAATCGAGAGTGAATAAAACGAAACGGAAAAAAGGCGAGCATTTTCCCTCACCGACCCGCCTCGGGGCAATGACAGATAGTCATCCGAAGGCGTTTTTCCAATGGATAACGGCGTATTCGACTGATGAAACCTTTCCGCTGTTGGGTTGTGGACTGAAACTAACGTTAAGAAGTGCCATCTATCGACCAATATCAAAACTTTTTGATATTGCTCTTGCGGTGTTTTCTTACCGTCACTAGACTGCTGGCCTTATGAATCTGCGCGTGCCTTCCATTCAACATGACGATTGCGATGAGCTGGCGGCCCTGTGCAAGGCCGGCGGCGATCCTCTGCGGCTGAATGTATTGCGCGCGCTGGCCAACGATTCGTTCGGCGTACTGGAACTGGCGCAGATCTTCGGCATCGGTCAGTCCGGCATGAGTCATCACCTCAAGGTATTGGCCCAGGCCGAACTGGTGGCGACCCGCCGTGAAGGCAATGCGATTTTCTACCGTCGTGCCCTGCCCCACACCGATCTGCTGGGCGGCAAGCTGCATGCCGCGCTGCTCGAAGAAGTGGATAACCTGACCCTGCCGACTGACGTCCAGGCGCGGATCGCTCAGGTCCACGGGCAACGTGAGGCGGCCAGCCAGGACTTTTTCTCGCGGGTCGCGGAGAAGTTTCGCGCCCAGCAAGACTTGATCGCCGGCCTGCCGCAATACCGCGAAAGCGTGGTGGCCCTGCTCGACAAGCTGAGTTTCGGCCCCGGCGCCACGGCCATCGAAGTAGGCCCCGGCGATGGTGCCTTTCTGCCGGAGCTGGCGCGTCGCTTCACTCAGGTCACGGCGCTGGACAACAGCCCGGCGATGCTCGAACTGGCCCGCCAGGTCTGCGAACGTGAAACGCTGGCTAACGTCAGCCTGCAATTGGCCGATGCATTGAACGGTGTAAACCTTCAGGCCGACTGCGTTGTATTGAACATGGTGCTGCACCATTTTGCCGCGCCGGCCGAAGCGCTCAAGCACATGGCCGGTTTGCTGCAACCAGGCGGTAGCCTGTTAGTGACAGAGTTATGTAGCCACAACCAGAGTTGGGCCAGGGAGGCCTGCGGTGATCTCTGGTTGGGGTTTGAACAGGACGATCTGGCCCGTTGGGCCACCGCTGCGGGACTCGTTCCCGGGGAAAGCCTCTATGTAGGCTTACGTAATGGTTTCCAGATACAGGTCCGCCATTTTCAGCGACCGGCTGGCGACACTCACCATCGGTAAATTCAGGAAAAAATCGAGATGAGCGAATACTCCCTCTTCACCTCCGAGTCCGTGTCTGAAGGGCATCCGGACAAAATCGCCGACCAGATTTCCGATGCGGTGCTGGACGCCATCATTGCTGAAGACAAGTTCGCCCGCGTGGCGTGCGAGACTCTGGTGAAAACCGGCGTGGCAATCATCGCAGGTGAAGTCACCACGTCGGCCTGGGTCGATCTGGAAGACATCGTCCGTAACGTGATTCTCGACATCGGCTACAACAGCTCCAATGTCGGTTTCGACGGCGCGACCTGCGGCGTGATGAACATCATCGGCAAGCAGTCCCCCGACATCAACCAGGGTGTTGACCGTGCCAAGCCTGAAGACCAGGGCGCCGGCGACCAGGGCCTGATGTTCGGCTATGCCAGCAACGAAACCGACGTGCTGATGCCAGCACCGATCACCTTCTCGCACCAACTGGTTCAGCGCCAGGCCGAAGCCCGCAAGTCCGGCCTGCTGCCTTGGTTGCGCCCAGACGCCAAGTCGCAAGTGACCTGCCGCTACGAAAACGGCAAGGTTGTCGGTATCGACGCCGTTGTACTGTCGACCCAGCACAACCCGGAAGTGTCCTACAAAGACCTGCGCGAAGGCGTGATGGAACTGATCGTCAAGCACGTGCTGCCTGCCGAACTGCTGTCCAAGGACACCCAGTTCCACATCAACCCGACTGGCCAGTTCATCATCGGCGGCCCGGTGGGCGACTGCGGCCTGACCGGTCGCAAGATCATCGTTGACAGCTACGGCGGCATGGCCCGTCACGGCGGCGGCGCGTTCTCCGGTAAAGATCCATCGAAGGTTGACCGTTCGGCGGCCTACGCCGGTCGTTATGTGGCCAAGAACATCGTGGCTGCCGGCCTGGCCGAGCGTTGCGAGATTCAGGTTTCCTACGCAATCGGCGTCGCTCAACCGACTTCGATTTCGTTGAACACCTTCGGCACCGGCAAGATCAGCGACGACAAGATCGTCAAACTGGTCCGCGAAGTGTTCGACCTGCGTCCATACGCGATCACCACCATGCTCGACCTGCTGCACCCGATGTACCAGGACACCGCTGCGTACGGCCACTTCGGTCGCACCCCGGAAACCAAAACCGTGGGCGACGATACGTTCACCACGTTCACCTGGGAAAAAACCGACCGCGCCGACGCTCTGCGTTCTGCTGCCGGCCTGTAAGACTTCTCCGGTTGTACAAAAAGCCCCGCACGGTTCGCCGTGCGGGGCTTTTTCATGAAGAAGATCCCACCTCGAAACACGCAGAATTACACCTCTGCACTCCACACTCGAAACCTGACTAGCCTTGAAAGCATCCCAACGAGCAAGGACGCTCTCGATGCTGCCCAACCTGCGCCTGTTTTTCGGTTTCCTGCTGACCCTCACCTGCCTGACCGCCAATGCCGCCGACTGCCCCGATTGGCCGCCGGCCCGCGCTCTGGACGAAATCAACGCACTGCAAAAGCGAATCGACCTCTGGGACGACAGCTATCATCGCGAAGGACGCTCTTTGGTCGCCGATGAACTCTATGATCAATCCCGCATACGACTAAGCGAATGGCGCGAATGTTTTGACTCAGGCCCTTCAGCCGAACCGTTGCGCACTGCCGGTGGCACGATTGCTCACCCCATCGTCCACACCGGCCTGGAAAAACTGCGCGATGGGCGCGCCGTCGAAGCCTGGCTGAAAAATCGGGATGAGGTCTGGATTCAACCCAAGGTCGACGGTGTGGCTGTGACGTTGATCTATCGCAACGGCTGGCTGCACCAGGCGATCAGTCGTGGTGACGGGATAACCGGCCACGACTGGACTGCCTCAGCGCGCCAGATCGCCGCCATCCCTCAAAAACTTCCACAACCGCTCGACCTGCTGTTGCAAGGCGAACTCTATTGGCGCCTGACCGAACACGTGCAAGCCGAGGCCGGCAGCCTCAATGCCCGCGCCACGGTGGCCGGGTTAATGGCACGCAAGACGCTGAACCCCGAGCAAGCCGCCGGTATCGGCGTGTTCGTCTGGGACTGGCCACAAGGCCCGAAAAGCCTGCCCGCCCGCGTGGCGGCTCTGGATGAGCTGGGATTCCCGAGCACCGCGCCCTACAGCCAGCCGATCGAGGCATTCGCCGATGCCGAACGCTGGCGCGATTACTGGTATCGCTCCCCCCTGCCCTTTGCCAGCGACGGCGTCGTTTTACGACAGAAACAGCGCCCACCCGCCGAGCGCTGGCAGGCGAAAACGCCTTTCTGGAGTGTCGCCTGGAAGTACCCCTTCGCCCAGGCGTTGGCCGAGGTGCGCAAGGTCCACTTCAAGATTGGACGGACCGGCCGGATCACACCGGTGCTGGATCTGGCACCGGTGATGCTCGATGACCGGCAGATCAAGCGTGTCAGCGTCAGCTCCCTGCAGCGCTGGGAAGCGCTGGACATTCGTCCCGGCGATCAGGTCGCCATCAGCCTGGCCGGGCTGACCATCCCCAGGCTCGACGGTGTGGTATTGCGCAGCACCGAACGTCCTGAATTGAACGCACCGCTGGCAGCAGATTTTCATCCGTTGAGTTGCTGGCAGCCGACACCCGGATGCGAAAGCCAGTTTCTCGCACGGCTGGCCTGGCTCAGCGGCAAACAGGGGCTGGCCTTGCCGCATGTCGGGCCGGGCACTTGGGAGAAACTGCTCAAGGCCGAACGTCTCGACAACCTGCTCGATTGGTTGACCCTCGATGAGCAAGAGCTTGCTAACATTGACGGCTTCGGCGAACGCAGCAGTGCTCGTCTTTTGAACAGTTTCAACAGCGCCCGGCAACGACCGTTCGCTCGCTGGCTCAAAGCCCTGGGCTTGCCGCCGACCGGCCAGGCACAGCTCGCCGATTCATGGCAGGTGCTGGCGCAACGAAACACCGAACAATGGCAGGCCGAAACCGGCATCGGCCCGGGACGCGCGGCGCAACTGAGCGCATTTTTCCGCGACCCGCAGGTCCTGGCCTTGAGCGAGACATTACGTGTTGCCGGGATTGACGGTTTTTAGCAGCCGGCGACGCCCGTCAGCCTGGGAACCCATAGGTACCGATGCGCTCAAACAGCCCATCGCTACATCGATTTTTTCACCTGGAGCCTTTATGAAACTTCTTTCACCGCTCGCCTTGTTGACCCTGTGCAGCGTGATGGCCGCTCCATTAATGGCCGACGAAGACGCCCCGGGTCTGACCGGCTGCGCCGCAAAAAAACAAGGCATCATCAACCAGATTGAACTGGCCAAGTCTCACGGCAACGCCGATCAACAGGCTGGCCTGGAAACCGCCCTGAGCGAGGTCACCGCCCATTGCACCGACGCTTCCTTGAAGAAGGAAAGGGAAAACAAGGTGCTCGACGCCAAGCACGAAGTCAGCCGGCGTCAGGCCGACCTCGACAAGGCGATGAAAAAAGGCGACGCCGAGAAGATCAACAAGCGCAAAGACAAACTGGCTCAATCGCGCAAGGATTTACAGGACGCGCTCGACGAGCTGGATAAGTAATCCGGTTTGAACACGCCGCCTCAATGATCCCGAAACTCTTTATGGCAGGCACTACAGGCGTCTTCGACTTTCTGCACCGCCGGCCCCAGGTTGCTGGCCTTGTAAGGTTGAACCTGGCTGGCGATCACCAGTTCACCGGTGGCGCCTTCGAGGGTGCGGGCCATTTCCTGGAAGCGTGCCTGCTTCTGCCAGACATCATCCTTCGCGCTGGTGTGATCTGCTTCGCGCACCTGCGGGAAATGTTTCCACGGCTCATGGGACAACGCGTCGAGCTTCACGGCACCGTCGGCGAATTTCGGGCCATCGAACGGAATACGCCCACGCAACATGCCACCCAGGTCTTCGCCGGTCTTGAGCATTTGCTTGAAGATCGCCTTGCGCTGGCCCAGAGGCGAGTTCGGGTCGACACCGCCGCAGGCGGACAAGGTCAGGCAGGCCAGCAATACAACAGAGAGTCTTTTAAGAGTCATGGTGGCTTCAGATCACTGGAAACGGCGGCCAGTATCCTCGCGTCACCGGCAAAGACCAATAGCCCTATTATCAATACGGGTTGTTTGAGCGCATGGAGCACTCAGGCAACCGGCAAAGGAATTACTCCATGAACAGCCGTTTCAAGGCGTGGCGTCACAACCTGGCCTGGACCCTTCCGATGGTGGCCATACTTGCTGGCTGCACCGGTGGCGACAGTAGCAAACCGAAAACCCACGCACTGGCGACCTACTCCAGCGCTACCTGGGAAGCCCTTCCAGTGGTGTCCGACAATGACCTCGTCGCCGGTTTTGGCTCGTGGCGCAGCGCCTGCACCCGACTCAAGGCCGACCCGGTCTGGGGTGGCACCTGTGCCGCTTCCGCCAACGTGCAGCCAACCGCCAGCGACATCCGTGGTTTTCTCAAACAGAACCTCGACGTCTACGGCCTGCGCGCCGCCAATGACAACCCCAACGGCCTGATCACCGGTTACTACGAACCGGTGTATCCCGGCAGCCTGACCCAGACCAAGCAAGCGAACATCCCGGTGTACGGCGTGCCCGAGGACATGATCATCGTCTCGCTGGACAGCATTTACCCGGAACTCAAAGGCAAACGCCTGCGCGGACGACTCGAAGGTCGCGTGCTCAAGCCTTATGACGATGCAGCAACCATTGAAACCAATGGCGTGAAGGCGCCAGTGATTGCCTGGCTGACCGACCCGATGAACCTGCAGTTCCTGCAAATCCAGGGTTCGGGGCGCATCCAGCTCGATGACGGCCGTCAATTGCGCATTGGTTATGCCGACCAGAACGGCCACCCCTATCGACCTATCGGCCGCTGGCTGGTGGATCAGGGCGAGCTGAAGAAAGAAGAGGTAACCATGAGCGCCATCGATAACTGGGCCAAGGCCAATCCGACGCGCATTCCCGAACTGCTCGGCAGCAACCCCAGCTACGTGTTCTTCAATCGCAACCCGGACAGCAACGAAGGGCCGCGCGGTTCGCTGAATGTGCCATTGACCGCGGGTTATAGCGCGGCAGTGGATCGCAAGGTGATTCCGCTCGGTAGCCTGTTGTGGTTATCGACGACGCGACCGGACGGCAGCGCACTGGTGCGTCCGGTGGCCGCTCAAGATACCGGCGGCGCGATTGCCGGCGAGGTCCGCGCGGACCTGTTCTGGGGCACGGGCGAGGCGGCCGGGCAATTGGCCGGCGACATGAAACAGCAGGGGCAGATCTGGATGCTCTGGCCAAAAGGGGCGGCGTTGCCTCAGGTGCCGCAGGTGGCTGACAAACTTTAGAAGCAAAAGATCGCAGGCTGCGCCAGCTTCAACATCGAGAGCGTTCGTCGCAATATCGCGAATGAACATCGATCCCTGCTGGGAATGGCGCAGCCTGCGATCCTTTGATCTTGCCGTTAAACAGACACCACAAAGAAACTGACAATCAGCCCCATGCCAATGGCCCACACCAGCGACCGCAGAATCGCCCAGTCCGCCAGATAGCAAATGATGTACAGCAGCCGACTGGTGATGAACAGCACCGACAGCACATTGATCGTCACCAGTTCGGCATTGCCGGCCAGATGCGCCACGATCACCGCCGCGGCAAACGCCGGGGTCACTTCGAAGCTGTTCAACTGCGCCGAATGCGCACGCCTGGCCACGCCTTCGAGCGAATCCAGAAACGCCCTTGGGTCGTGATTCTGTTTCAGCCCGAACTTGCCATTGCTGAACTTGGCGACGCCTGTGCACAGATAAGGCAAGCAGATCGCAATCAAAATGCACCACAGAGCAACCGTCATAACGCAGTCCCTTCTTCAAGTTGTAGAGAATCGAATTCCATCAGCGGCGACTAAAACTTCATCACCAACATGCCGATCAATACCAGTCCACAGGCTAAGAGCCGTGGCTTGCCAAAAGGTTCTTTGAGGTAGCGCATGCCGAACAGCACCACCAGAATCACGCTGATCTCGCGCAGCGCCGCTGCCTCGGCAATCGATCCGAGCTGCATGGCCCACAGCACCAGAGCGTAGCTGAACAATACGCAGAACCCGACCGCCAACCCCAACCGCCACTGCTCACGCCAGAACAGCATGAACGCAGGGCGTTTGCGCACCAGCGCCAGCAATGGGAACGGCCAGGCACTGAGCACTGTGACCCAAACCAGGTAGTCCAGCGGATGGGACCAGCGCCGCAAGGCCTGGCCATCGATGAAGGTGTAGCAGCCGATGCACAAGCCGATCAGCGCCACCACCGGCAGCATCGACCACGGCAGGCGCACCCCGCCACCGCCCTGCCAGAGCAGGCACACCATGCCGAACGGGATGAGCAAAATCCCGAAGATCTGCTGAGCCGTCAGCACTTCTCCGGCGAAGATCAGCGTCAGCGCCAGCACCACCAACGGTGACAGGCCACGCATCAACGGATAGACCAGGCCGAGATCGCCGACCCGATAGGCCTGGATCAACAGGTAGCGATAGAGCAACTCGAATGCCGCCGACGCAAGAATCCACGGCCACATATCCAGTGGCGGCAGCGCCACGAAGGGTAGCATCAGCGCGACAAACAGCAACGCCACGCTGTCCATGCAGGCCACCACCAACAGCCGCTCCGCGCTGAACTTGATCAGGGTATTCCACGCCGCGTGCAACAGCGCCGCCACCAACACCAGAATTGTCGCAAGCACGGCACACTCCTTGTATTGCCCCTACATCGCGGGACAGAGATTTGATTCGCCATATGTCCGCAGCTGTTTATACTGCAAGCGACCACGCCGCACTCAGTTGCGCACAGACTAATTCCAATAACTCCTGCCTCTGCCCGCTCTCATCGAGAACGGTCGTCGGCCTGCGTATGCCTGATCAAAGCGTCAAGACTACCGACAGAGACCTTGCGCATGCCACTCGCCTTGCTTGCACTGGCCGTTGCCGCTTTCGGCATCGGCACCACTGAGTTCGTCATCATGGGCTTGCTGCCCGATGTCGCCCGCGACCTCGCCGTGAGCATTCCTCATGCTGGCCTGCTCATCACCGGTTATGCCCTGGGCGTGGTGTTCGGTGCGCCTATTCTCGCGGTCGGCACCGCCAACATGCCGCGCAAAGCCACACTGCTGGGCATGACGCTGATGTTCATTCTCGGCAACATCCTCTGCGCCCTGGCGCCGAACTACGCCACCTTGATGGCCGCACGAGTGATCACCGCGCTGTGCCATGGCGCGTTTTTCGGCATCGGCTCAGTGGTCGCCGCCAGTCTGGTGGCACCGAACAAACGAGCCCAGGCAATTGCCATGATGTTCACCGGCCTGACCTTGGCCAACGTGCTGGGCGTGCCATTAGGCACTGCGCTGGGGCAATACGCCGGCTGGCGCTCGACCTTCTGGGCAGTGTCGGTGATTGGCGTGATTGCGGCCATTGCGCAGTGGGTCTGGCTGCCCAAGGAAATCCCCATGGACAAAGCCAACCTGGCCAGCGAATTCAAAGTGCTGGGCAAGGTCAATGTGCTGCTGGCGCTGGGCATGAGCGTGCTGGCGTCCACCAGCCTGTTCAGCGTGTTCACTTACATTGCGCCGATCCTGCAGGACATCACCGGCGTCAGTCCGCATGGCGTAACCATCATGTTGCTGTTGTTCGGGGTCGGCTTGACCGGGGGCAGCATGCTCGGCGGCCGATTGGCGGACAGTCGTTTGCTGCCTTCGCTGGTGGGGATGACATTGGCCGTGGCCATCGTGCTGGCCGCCTTCAGCCAAACCAGCCATTCAGTGATACCGGCGGCGATCACGCTGGTGTTGTGGGGCATCTTCGCCTTCGCGCTGTGCCCGATCCTGCAATTGCTGATTATCGATCAGGCCCATGAGGCGCCAAACCTCGGGTCGACGTTGAATCAAAGCGCATTCAATCTCGGCAACGCCGCCGGGGCTTGGATTGGCGGACTGGTGGTGGCCAGTGGCGCGGACCTGGCGGACTTGCCGTGGACCGGCGCACTGGTCAGCGTATTCACGCTGCTGACGGCGCTGTTCTTCATCTACCTGCAACGTCGCAGTGCTGCCGCAATCAACGTCTCTGGCTGACATTGATCATTTTTTGATCTTCTGCGGTTCGGATTCCTGAGTCCGCTCCGCAGAGGTCTTCGGCGGCCCGCTTTCACTGCGAATCTGCGCGTGACTGATCAGCGCGAAGATAAAACTGCCGCCAATAATGTTCCCCACCAGCGTGGGACCTGCGAACACCCACCAGAAATCCTTCCACGGCAACTCGCCGGCAAACACCAGGTAAGAAACCTCGACCGATCCGACCACGATGTGGGTGAAATCGCCCAGCGCCATGAAATAGGTGATGAGGATGATGATCCACATCTTGGCGCTTTCCATGGACGGGATCATCCAGACCATGGTGGCGATCATCCAGCCGGAGATGATGCCTTTGGCGAGCATCTTGCCGGCATCGTTCTCCATGACCTTGCGCCCGATCTCAAGGAAGGCCAGATCGGTCTTGCTGTCGAATATCGGCAGGTGCAGCATCACATATGCCACCAGCAAGGTGCCGCAGAGGTTGCCCACCAGCACCACCGTCCACAGCCGCAGCAACCGACCGACATTACCCAACGTTGGCTTGCTCATGATCGGCAGCACGGCGGTCAGGGTGTTTTCGGTGAAGAGTTGCTGACGGGCGAGAATCACCGCGAGAAAACCGGCGCAATAACCGAAGCTGGCGATCACCTTGTAGCCTTCGCCGTCCGGCAGGCGCGAGTTGAGCAGTCCCATGCCCATCAGCGACAGGCCCATGGTCAGGCCGGCAGCCAGCGCCGACCACCACAGTGCCGCAACGCTACGTTCGAGTTCCTGATCGCCTTGGGTGCGAATGATTTCGTGCAGCACCGCCGCACGCGGGGGCTGGTTTTTATCGACCTCGCGCTGTTCCTGTGCCGAGAGGTCCGGGGTCTTGCCGTCGTTGGGCGTGTCCATAAGGCTGCTCCTGAACCGGTGGCGTGTCGTTTACGTACGACACGCGGAGTTCGGAGCTGTTCACTACCGGGGGAACGCAGCAAACCCTGTGGCGAGGGAGCTTGCTCCCGCTTGGCTGCGAAGCAGTCGTAAGCTGACGTGAAGCCTGCCTGAAAGAACCCAATGACAGATTTCAGGGCCGCTTCGCGCTGGAGCGCCAGCCCGGCCCGGCCCAACGGGAGCAAGCTCCCTCGCCACAGAAACAACAATCACCCGCCGATCTCGTCATCCTTGAACTGGTCTTTGACGTACCTGATCTCGGTCCGACCGTGCGGCATGGGCAGGCCGTCTTCGCCCAGGTTCACGAACACCATCTTCTCTACCGTCAAAATGCTCTTGCGAGTGATCTTGTTGCGCACTTCGCAGGTCAGAGTGATCGAGGTGCGACCGAACTCGGTGGCGGTGATGCCCAGCTCGATGATGTCGCCCTGACGCGAGGCGCTGACGAAGTTGATTTCGGAAATGTACTTGGTGACCACGCGCTGATTACCCAACTGGACGATGGCGTAGATCGCCGCTTCTTCGTCGATCCAGCGCAGCAGGCTGCCGCCGAACAGCGTGCCGTTGGGGTTGAGGTCTTCGGGTTTTACCCATTTGCGGGTGTGGAAATTCATACTCACTCCTGACCGTCTTGCCGATTGATGCCGGCCATCATGGCAGAGCCCGGACTAGAGCTCTATCAAGCATCGACTATGGTCTCGATTACCGTTCGGACATTGACCAACAGAAACGCTTTGGAAGATCAGCATAGCCCGCTATAATCGCCCCCGTTTCAAAACGGTAACCTTCACTTGCTACCGTTTTCCCGCCACCTGTCCGAGGGGCGCTGCAGCAGGTTCAACCTGTCAGGCTCGGATGGGGCGTTGACTGGCCACGGCCAGACACTAAACGCACAACGGCGCCCATTCGCATACATTACGAATGGAGGCTCTTCATGAGCGCTGTTATCACGCCTGCAGATTTTAACGATTACAAAGTCGCCGACATGTCCCTGGCTGCCTGGGGCCGTCGCGAAACCATCATCGCCGAATCCGAAATGCCGGCCCTGATGGGTCTGCGCCGCAAGTACTCCGTCGAGCAACCGCTCAAGGGCGCGAAGATTCTCGGCTGCATCCACATGACTATTCAGACTGCCGTGCTGATCGAAACCCTGGTTGCCCTGGGTGCCGAAGTACGCTGGTCGTCCTGCAACATTTTCTCGACTCAGGATCAGGCCGCCGCTTCGATCGCCGCTGCCGGCATCCCGGTGTTCGCCTGGAAAGGCGAGACTGAAGAAGAGTACGAGTGGTGCCTGGAGCAAACCATCCTCAAGGATGGCCAGCCTTGGGATGCCAACATGATCCTCGACGACGGCGGCGACCTGACCGAGCTGCTGCACAAGAAGTACCCACAAGTACTGGACCGCGTTCACGGCGTCACCGAAGAAACCACCACCGGCGTTCACCGCCTGCTGGACATGCTGGCCAAGGGCGAGCTGAAAATCCCGGCCATCAACGTCAACGACTCGGTGACCAAGAGCAAGAACGACAACAAGTACGGCTGCCGTCACAGCCTGAACGACGCGATCAAGCGCGGCACCGACCACCTGCTGTCCGGCAAGCAAGCGCTGGTCATCGGTTACGGTGACGTGGGCAAGGGCTCGGCCCAGTCCCTGCGTCAGGAAGGCATGATCGTTAAAGTCTCCGAAGTCGACCCGATCTGCGCCATGCAAGCCTGCATGGACGGTTTCGAACTGGTTTCGCCGTTCATCGACGGTATCAACAACGGTACCGAAGCGAGTATCGACAAAGCGCTGCTGGGCAAGATCGACCTGATCGTGACCACCACCGGCAACGTCAATGTTTGCGACGCAAACATGCTCAAAGCCCTGAAGAAACGCGCTGTGGTCTGCAACATCGGTCACTTCGACAACGAAATCGACACCGCTTTCATGCGCAAGAACTGGGCATGGGAAGAAGTGAAGCCGCAGGTTCACAAGGTTCACCGCACCGGTCCAGGCGCTTTCGACGCTCAGAACGACGACTACCTGATTCTGCTGGCCGAAGGCCGTCTGGTTAACCTGGGTAACGCCACTGGTCACCCAAGCCGCATCATGGACGGTTCGTTCGCCAACCAGGTTCTGGCGCAGATCTTCCTGTTCGGCCAGAAGTACGCCGACCTGTCGCCAGCCCAGAAAGCCGAGCGCCTGACCGTTGAAGTACTGCCGAAGAAACTCGACGAAGAAGTGGCCCTGGAAATGGTCCGCGGTTTCGGCGGCGTGGTCACTCAACTGACCAAGCAACAGGCTGACTACATCGGCGTTACCGTCGAAGGCCCGTTCAAGCCGCACGCTTACCGCTACTGATCGGTCCAGCAGTCCGCTCCCCATGGGAGCGGACTTATGCAGGAACCACGCTTCCTGTAGGAGCGAAGCTTGCTCGCGAACGCTTCACCGCGGTGCTGCTGAAAGACCGCGGCGCCTGCTTCGCGAGCAAGCTTCGCTCCTACAGGAAGCACGGCGCCTACAAGGCTTACGTGTTTCCAAGGATATGACCATGTCCCAAGAACGTCGCTACAGCTTCGAATTCTTCCCGACGAAGACCGATGCTGGGCATGAAAAACTGATCGCCACTGCCCGTCAGCTGGCGACCTATAATCCCGACTTCTTCTCCTGCACCTACGGCGCTGGCGGTTCGACTCGTGATCGCACCCTCAACACCGTGCTGCAGCTGGAAAGTGAAGTCAAAGTCCCTGCCGCTCCGCATCTGTCTTGCGTGGGTGACAGCAAGAACGATCTGCGCGGCCTGCTGACCCAGTACAAGGCAGCCGGCATCCAGCGAATCGTCGCGCTTCGCGGTGACCTGCCCTCGGGCATGGGCATGGCCAGCGGCGAGTTGCGTCACGCCAATGACCTGGTTGAATTCATTCGTGAAGAGACTGGCGATCATTTCCACATCGAAATCGCCGCTTACCCGGAAATGCATCCGCAAGCGCGCAATTTCGAAGACGATCTCAACAACTTCGTGCGCAAGGCCAACGCCGGTGCCAACAGTGCGATCACCCAGTACTTCTTCAACGCCGACAGTTATTTCTACTTCGTCGAGCGTGTACAGGCGAAGGGTGTGAACATCCCGATCGTGCCGGGGATCATGCCGATTACCAACTACAGCAAGCTGGCGCGCTTCTCCGACGCTTGCGGTGCGGAAATCCCGCGCTGGATCCGCAAGCAACTGGAAGCCTACGGCGACGACACCCAGAGCATTCAAAGCTTTGGTGAGCAAGTCATCACCGAGATGTGCGAACGCCTGTTGCAAGGTGGCGCACCGGGGCTGCACTTCTACACACTGAACCAGGCTGAACCGAGCCTGGCGGTGTGGAACAACCTGAAGTTGCCGCGCTAATAGCCGTTAACGCAAGATCAAGAGATCGCAGTCTTCGGCAGCGCCTCCAGGGGAATATGTACCTCTGCAGGCGCCGCCGAAGGCTGCGATCTTTTGCTTTTAATGCCCGATCCAGAGCTTCTGGATCCGGTTTCTGGCTCTTTATGATTTCTCGTCGTAATCTCAAGCCATGCCCCTGATCACCCAGTTACTGACCGTGCTTCTATTCACTTGCCTGAGCTTCACCGCTCGCGGCGAGAAGCTGCGTATTGTCACCGAACCCTGGGCGCCCTACGTCTATGAAGAAGGCGGCAAGAACCTCGGGCTCGACTACGAAACCACGGCCATCGTCTTCAAGCGCCTGGGGATTGACGTGGAATGGCAGTTCTTGCCGTGGAAACGCTGCCTGTCGATGCTTGAGCAAGGCCAGGCGGACGGTGTGCTGGATATTTTCCACAGCGATGAACGCGAAGCGACCCTGCTCTACCCCAGCGAACCGCTCTCGCAAGTCGAATTCGTGATGTTCTACGCCAATGAACGGCCGTTCCCGTTTCGCACCCTGGACGACCTGAAAGGCCTGACCATCGGCACCTCGCCGGGCTACCTGTACAGCAAGGATTTCAGCGAATCGACGTTGTTTACCCGGGAACCGGCGCCTACCCATGAAGCCAACTTCGGCAAACTGGTGCGTGGGCGGATCGACCTGTTGATCACCGATCGCCGGGTCGGCCAGCACTTGCTCGATCAACTGGACATCCGCGACAAGATCACCGAGAACCCGACCGTCATCAGCCAGCAGAGCCAGTATCTGGCGGTGCGCCGCAATGCCGGGATGGATTTGCTGGTGCAGCGTTTCGGCGCCGAGCTCAAGCGCTTCAAGCGCGAACCGGCCTACGCCGAACTGAGCGCCCGCTATGGTGCCGGTCCGGCTGCCGAAGCCCGGGCCGCCAGCGCCACCGCAACCGGTGGAAAAACCGTTGAGCAGCAGGAAAGCGGCGCACAGTGATTGCTCTGTTATACTCCGGCCTTCCCGCCAGGCTCACGCCCGGACGCTCGGACTTGTTCAAGGCATCTCGATCCCGCTACAGCGCAGCTTTTCAGCCCGCGCGAGCGCTCCAGACGAGCCTTCGAGGCCCAGCAGGACCGGACGGGATTGCGTCCTCTTAAACGCCATTCGCGCCAGGCAAGACTCCCATTGGGCCAAGCCCTAACTAAAACAGGATTACTCATGTCCTTTGCTTCCCTCGGTCTCTCCGAGGCTTTAGTCCGCGCCATCGAGGCAGCGGGCTATACCGAGCCTACTCCGGTGCAACAGCGGGCCATTCCCGCCGTGTTGCAAGGTCGCGACCTGATGGTTGCGGCTCAGACAGGTACTGGTAAAACCGGTGGCTTCGCCCTTCCGATTCTGGAGCGGTTGTTTCCCAACGGTCACCCGGACAAATCCCAGCGTCACGGCCCGCGCCAACCACGCGTACTGGTCCTGACCCCAACCCGCGAACTCGCGGCTCAGGTGCACGAGAGCTTCAAGGTCTATGCCCGTGACCTGAAGTTCGTCAGCGCCTGCATCTTCGGTGGCGTCGGCATGAACCCGCAGGTTCAAGCCATGTCCCGTGGTGTCGACGTGCTGGTGGCCTGCCCAGGTCGCCTGCTCGACCTCGCCGGCCAAGGCAGTGTCGATTTGTCCCACGTGGAAATCCTGGTGCTGGACGAAGCCGACCGCATGCTCGACATGGGCTTTGTCCATGACGTGAAAAAGGTCCTCGCCCGCCTCCCGGCCAAACGGCAGAACCTGTTGTTCTCGGCGACGTTCTCCAAAGACATCACCGACCTCGCCGGCAAGCTGCTGCACAACCCGGAACGCATCGAAGTCACGCCACCGAACACCACGGTCGAGCGGATCGAACAACGCGTATTCCGTCTGGCCGCCAGCCACAAGCGTTCGTTGCTGGCACACCTGATTACTGCCGGCGCCTGGGAACAGGTGCTGGTATTCACTCGCACCAAGCACGGCGCCAACCGCCTGGCCGAGTACCTGGACAAACACGGCCTCACCGCCGTCGCGATCCACGGCAACAAGAGCCAGAACGCCCGCACCAAGGCCCTGGCCGACTTCAAGGCCGGTGAAGTGCGCATCCTGGTCGCCACCGACATCGCTGCTCGTGGCCTCGACATCGACCAGTTGCCTCATGTGGTCAACTTCGAACTGCCAAACGTCGACGAAGATTACGTGCACCGTATCGGTCGTACCGGCCGTGCCGGTCGTTCGGGCGAGGCGATCTCGCTGGTCGCTCCGGACGAAGAAAAACTGCTGAAAAGCATCGAGCGCATGACCAAGCAGAAAATCGCCGACGGCGACCTGATGGGCTTCGACTCCAGCGCTGTGGAAGCCGAGAAACCGGAAGTCCGCGAGCGTCCGGATGTGCGTAACCCGCGCGCCCCACGTGGCCCACGCGGCGACGGCCCGAACGGCAGCGGTGGTGGTGGCGGTCGTAAAGACAAAGGCAAGGACAAGGGTGGCAAGGAAAAACCTGCCGCCGGCCGTGGCGAGCGCCCGGCCCGTGAACACAAGCCACGCGAAGGCACTCCGGCTCGCGAACAACAGCGCCCGGCTCCTCGCGCCGCCGCCGACCGTGCTCCGGACGAGTTCCTGGACGACGATATCGATAACTTCGGTAACCGCGTCGACTACGTGCCTCAAGCCAAACCGGCTCAGGGCCGTGGCCGCCGTCCGGGCGCACCGGCACAAGGCGCTGGCGCTCCGCGCGCCGGTCAGCCACAAGGCCGCCAGAACGGTCCGCGCAACAGCAGCGGCGCAACCACCGGCACCCCACCGGCCAAGCGCAGTGGCCCACGCAACGGCGCTCCACGTGACGGCCAGGCCCGTCGCGAAGAGTCCCGCAACCGCCGTCCGGCCCGTGACGACCAGTCTCGTTCGGAACCGGCCGTGCAGAACCCGCGGAGCCCGGCACCGAAGATCATTCACAAGGAGTCGAAAAGCGATCGCTTCCCGACCCCTGAGCAACTGGATCAACTGCCAGGCCGTCCGCGCGGCGAAAAACCAGCATTGCTGACCCGCAACCGCTGAGTTAGCACCGTTATAAAAAATGCCCTGATCTTGCGATCGGGGCATTTTCATTTCAGTTGAGAACATCCCTGCAGATTTTCTCCGACCATAAAAAACGCCCGCGATCGTGAGATCGGGGGCGTTTTTGTGTCAGGTGCGAAGATTATTTCGCTTTGACACCTTCAAACGTCACGTACAGATCGACTGCGTCGGACGCTGGGCCCAGGTCTTTCTGCTTGCCGAAATCGGAACGCTTGATGCTGGTGGTGCCTTCGAAGCCGGCACGGTAGCCGCCCCATGGATCCTTGCCTTCACCCAGGAATGTGGCTTTGACTACGATTGGCTTGGTCACGCCCAGCAGGGTCAGGTTGCCGGTCACGTCGGCAGTGTCTTTGCCTGCGGCGTTTTTACCGGTAGGTTTGACACTGGTGGAGACGAACTTGGCGTCGGCGAATTTGCCCACGTTCAGGAAGTCACCGCTGGCGATGTGCTTGTCGCGTTCGGCGTGGTTGGTGAACACGCTGGCGGTGCGCACATTGAACTCGATCTTGCTGTCTTCAGGCTTGGCAGCGTCGAAGCTGAACTTGCCGTCGATATCCTTGAAGGTACCGATGATGTAGCTGTAGCCCAAGTGGCTGATCTTGAAGTCAACAAAGGCGTGCTGGCCTTCTTTGTCGACCACATAGTCGGCCGCCATCACGTTAGCCGACAGCAGAGCAGAACCGATTGCCAGAGCGGCGAGCGTCTTTTTCAACATGCTTTCTATTCCTTTGGAGTCGAGGTAGAACATCAGGCTTTGCGCCCCAGCATTCGCGTCAGGGTCGCATCACGATCGATAAAGTGGTGCTTCAATGCAGCCAACGCATGGAAACCGGAAAAAATTACCAGCAGCCAGGCCAGGTACAAATGAATCACACCCGCGGTGTCTGCCTGGTCCGGTAGTCCGGAAACCAGTGCAGGAATTTCAAACAGGCCAAACACCGGAATCCCGACACCGTCTGCAGTGGAAATCAGGTAACCGGCGATCATCACAGCGAACAGACTGAGATAAAGGAACGAATGGCCGAACTTGGCGCCAAGGCGGGTCATGCGGCTATAGCTTGGCAAGAGCGGCGGCGGTGGGCTGATGAAGCGCCACACTACCCGCAGCAACATCACGGCAAATAACACCAGACCAATGCTCTTGTGCAGATCCGGCGCGTCTTTACGCCAGGTGCTGTAGTAATCGAGACCGACCATCCACAACCCCAACGCAAACAGGCCGAAGACGGCCAACGCCACACCCCAATGCATAAAGATGCTGACCCAACCGTAGCGGGAAGAAGAGTTACGTAGCTGCATTGCCCAAATCCTGTAAGAACTGCGCCCAAGACTATCGAGTTATCTATCGATTTAAAGCGGAAAATTTCGCTCTGAAATATCGAGAAATACGATCAAGACCTTGGGGGCGAGAGGTTAAGAGAGTGTTAAACGAAGGAAAAAACCTTCACGCACCCTCCTTATATTCATTTA
The DNA here is from genome assembly GCF_059492165.1 of Pseudomonas sp. Pseusp15. Classification (NCBI taxonomy): domain Bacteria; kingdom Pseudomonadati; phylum Pseudomonadota; class Gammaproteobacteria; order Pseudomonadales; family Pseudomonadaceae; genus Pseudomonas; species Pseudomonas sp. Pseusp15. The sequence goes on along the minus strand of NZ_CP168523.1, from coordinate 5,807,180 downwards.
TGAGCCGATACCACTCGTCAGAACTGTCACATTTAACAGTGGCTTTCATTGCAGGTCATTGATGAACTTGAACTTGGACGTCAGTCCAAGTGTCTGAACAGGAGTTCTACCATGAGTCACAATTCGAGTTCATCCCCCGTGATAACACGCAGTCAATCCAATTCAATACCCGTAGGGGAAGGACCGCGAGGGATGGCCATCAGCAACGATGGATCACGTGTATTTGTTTGCAATTACATGTCGGACAATGTGTCCGTCATCGACACCCGGAACAAAAAGGTAATCCGCACCATCGCCGTGGAGCAGTATCCCCGAAGCATTGCCCTTGGCCATGAGGGGAAAAGAGCTTACGTGACCAACTACGGTTCAAGTTCGGTTTCGGTTATTGACACCGAAACATACGCGGTGGGTAACATCACGGTGGGTAGACACCCTTGGGGAGTCGTCGCGAGCCGGGACGGGAGGCATGTTTACGTCACCGTACGGCAGGATAAAGAGTGGCTGGCGATAATTGACGCTCGCACTTATGTGGTGAGCAGAGTCCGAGGGTTACCTTCACCGTCCATAAGTGTGGACATCAGCCAGGACGATTCGCGTCTCTATATTTCCAGTACCGATTCCCCTGGTCGCCCTTTTCAGGACGCGCTCACGGTCATCAGCAGCAAGACGTTCGAAGTCATCAACATCATCAAAACCGAAAAATATCCGTCAGCCGTTACTGTCAGTCCCGACGGTAGAAAAGTGTATATCGTGGGTCTGGACGCTCGAAGACTGACCGTGTTGGACACCCGGTCACTGACCACCCGGCATTTCGATTTTGTGGCTTGCGAAGGGGAAATAGTGTTTAGCAAAAAGAACGCTTACGCCGTTGATCACACCGAAAAAGAGGTCGTGGAAGTGAATACCGCCACCCATAAGATTGTTCGCAGGTTTCCCATCCCTGGGGCTATCGACCCGCATCATATGGTTCTTGATCATCATAACTGCGCCTATATCAGCGACTACCAAGGCGACGAAGTCCATATCGTCGATCTACCTTAGTACCAAAGAATCAGCCGGCCTCTACGAGGGTGCAAAGACATAAAAAAAGCGCGGCATCTCTGCCGCGCTTTTTTTGATCCCAAGACTTACTGTGTCTTGGTTTCAGTCGCCACCGGTGCCTTCGCAGCGGTACTCGCCACTGGTTTCTTCACTGGCTCAGCCTTTTTCGCCGTTGCCTTGGCCGGAGCCTTTTTGGCCCCGGTTTTGGCAGCAGGCTTTTTCACTGGCGCTTTGGCCGGTGCTTTCTTCACCGGCTCGGCTTGCGCCGGCACCACTGGCTTCGGTGCCTCAACCGGTGCAGGTGCCGGAGCCGGCGCAGCAACTGGCGCGGGTGCCGGAGCAACGGGGGCCACGGGTTCTGGCGCCTTGGCCGGAGCCTTGTCGGAGCCACCACCAAACATCCGCGAGAAGAAGCCAGGCTTGGTCTCTTCAGCTTTCGCTTCAACCTTCGCAGGTTCTGCCTTGTCGGCCGCTTTATCGGACGAACCACCGAACATGTTGCTGAAGAAATTGCCTTTCTTCGCCACTACCGCGCCTGCCGCCGCAGCGGTCGCTGCCGGCACAACTTTCGCCGGTTCAAACGATTTGCCCGCTGCCAGGTCCTCCAGCTGACTGGCTGCACGCTGACCGGTGCGTAAGGCGCCTTCCAGGGTGCCTGGGTACAAGGTGTCAGTGTGTTCGCCGGCAAAGGCTACACGTTGCAGCGGACGCTCCCACAGGCGCCAGTATTTGCTGATCTGCCCCGGACCGAAGGCCAGGTAAGCGCCGCCCATCGATGGGTCGGTGCTGTAGCGGCGGATTTCATAACCGGTGAACGAACCGCGTGCCTGTGGATAAAAGGCGTGCAGACGAATCAGCACCTGATCGGCCATTTGCTTGTCGCCAAAGGCCTGCATCACCCGCGCGTTGTCGCCGGAAATGTTGATCACCACGTTGGCGCCGCCCTTCAAGGCCGGCTCGATCCACAACATGCCCAGACCGGCGTTGCTGTAGATCTCGCCAGACATGCGCGCCTTGCTTTCCCACACTGGCGTCTTGAACTTCAGCATGATCTGGTCACGCCAGCCGTAGTTGGTGCCCTTGATGGCGCCCATGTGCTGGGCGTCCAGCGCCGGAGTCATCTGGATCTTGCTCAGTGCGCGCAACGGCACGGCCAGCACGACGTAGTCCGCCTGATAGCCAACGCTGCCGACCTTGACACTCACGCCATCCTTGTCCTGGGTAATGGACGAAACCGGGGAACTGGTCTTGATGGTTTTCAGTTGCTTGACGAAGGCCTGGGCCAACACCGGACTGCCGCCGGGCAGGCGCGAGGCGCGCAGATCACGGTCAGCAATGCCACGGTAGACGCGGCTTTGTTGGGCAAAATACAGCAGCGACAGGCGCGAAGGTTCGTCGTAACGGGTACGAATCTCCTGATTCACCAACTGACGCGCAGTGGCTGGCAGATTCAGGCGATCGAGCCAGTTGGCCACGTTGATCTGGTCCAGGGCGAACAGCGTGCTGTTGGCGGCCGGGTTTTGCGGGTCTTCGATCGAGCGCGCCAGGTCATCCAGGGTCTTTTCGTAGCGTTTCAGCGCGTCGCTGGTGGCCGGCTGTTTGGTCGCCAGATCGGCGGCGCTGAAGTATTCACCGTCGATCAGGTAACCCGGGGTCCGCACGAACTCGGGGGCTGGCGTGGTGCTCAGCTTGAACGTCGAGATGTACTTGTTCAAAACCGGTTGGGTCTTGTCGTTGCCGATCCACTCGCTGGTGGCCATGCCGGAACGACCGCCCAGGGTCGGTTTGGCTTCCAGCAGGGTGACCTGCCAGCCTTTGCTCTGCAGTTCGTACGCCGCGGTGAGGCCCGAAAGCCCGCCGCCGACCACGATCGCCGTTTTATCCTTGGCCAGCGCCGAAACGCTGAACAGCCCTAACATCACCAGCGCACAGGCGCGCAGCCAACCAGCAGACATTCAGAGAACTCCGGAAATACACGAGGAAATAGCGGTTTTACGAGTCAGACGACTCAAAGAGCCGCGAAGAATACGTCAGCCATCAAAACGCCGCCAGCGACGTCTATCGTCCTATACAAAGTAGCTCAATCGACACAATGGGTTGTCCCCGTGACGCGCATTGCATAGGCTTGCGCGATTGTTTACCCGCCTACGTCACGGGTAGCCTCGAGGAGACAGAAAATGGGCCTGAATAAACAGTGGATGGAACGCGATCTCGCCGTGTTATGGCATCCCTGCACCCAGATGAAAGACCACGAACAGCTGCCGCTGATCCCGATCAAGCGCGGTGAGGGCGTGTGGCTGGAAGACTTCGAAGGCAAACGCTACCTCGACGCCGTCAGCTCCTGGTGGGTCAATGTGTTCGGCCACGCCAACCCGCGGATCAACCAGCGCATCAAGGATCAGGTCGATCAGCTGGAACACGTGATCCTCGCCGGTTTCAGCCATCAGCCGGTGATCGAGCTGTCCGAGCGTCTGGTGAAGATGACGCCCGAAGGCCTGACCCGGTGTTTCTACGCCGATAACGGTTCATCGTGCATTGAAGTCGCGCTGAAAATGAGCTTCCACTACTGGCTCAACCGCGGCCAGCCGAACAAGAAACGCTTCGTCACCCTCACCAACGGCTACCACGGCGAGACCATGGCGGCGATGGCAGTGGGCGACGTGCCGCTGTTTACCGAAACCTACAAAGCCCTGCTGATGGACACCATCAAGGTGCCGAGCCCCGATTGCTACCTGCGCCCCGAGGGCATGAGCTGGGAAGAACACTCACGCAACATGTTCGCCGCCATGGAGCAGACCCTGGCCGACAACCACGATACCGTGGCCGCCGTGATTCTGGAGCCGCTGATTCAGGGCGCCGGCGGCATGCGCATGTATCACCCGGTGTACCTCAAGCTGCTGCGCGACGCCTGTGATCGTTATGGCGTGCACCTGATCCACGATGAAATCGCCGTCGGCTTCGGTCGTACCGGCACAATGTTCGCCTGCGAACAGGCTGGTATCCGCCCGGACTTCCTCTGCCTGTCCAAGGCCCTGACTGGCGGTTACCTGCCGTTGGCGGCCTGCCTGACCACCGATGAGGTCTACAGCGCGTTCTACGACGACTACCCGACCCTGCGCGCCTTCCTGCATTCCCACAGCTATACCGGCAATCCGCTGGCCTGCGCGGCGGCATTGGCGACGCTGGATATCTTCGAAGAAGACAACGTCATCGAGAACAACAAGGCTCTGGCCCAGCGCATGGCCTCCTCCACCGCGCACCTGGCCGATCACCCGAACGTCTCTGAAGTGCGCCAGACCGGCATGGTGCTGGCGATCGAGATGGTCAAGGACAAGGCCAGCAAGACCGCTTACCCGTGGCAGGAACGTCGCGGTTTGACCGTGTTCCAGCATGCACTGCAACGAGGTGCTTTACTGAGGCCGTTGGGCAGCGTGGTGTATTTCCTGCCGCCTTACGTGATTACCCCGGAGCAGATCGATTTTCTGGCCGAAGTGGCCAGCGAAGGCATCGACATCGCCACCCGTGACAGCGTCAGCGTGGCGGTACCGAAGGACTTTCATCCGGGCTATCGCGATCCGGGCTAGCTGCCACTGAGTAGTAACCCTGTGGCGAGGGAGCTTGCTCCCGCTGGGCTGCGTAGCAGCCCCAAAAACCTGACACTGAGGAGTGTCAGGTAAACCTTGCGACCGCTTCGCGCTCGAACGGGAGCAAGCTCCCTCGCCACAAAAGCAACTCGATCCGAACTTACCGTAGAGACCCAAGATGAGACTGTCCCGCTTCTTTATCGACGCCCCTTTGAGCACCGGCGAACACGAGTTGCCCGAAGCCCAGGCGCATTACATCAGCCGTGTGCTGCGCATGGCCGAGGGTGATGCGGTGCAACTGTTCGACGGCTCGGGCCACGAGTTTCGCGGCACGCTGGTGGAAGTCGGCAAGAAGCGCGTGGTGGTGCAAATCGATGAAAGCTTTACCGGTCAGGTCGAGTCGTCGCTGGCGGTCCATCTCGGCCAGGGTTTGTCCCGTGGCGAGCGGATGGACTGGGCGATTCAAAAAGCCACCGAACTGGGCGTCACCGAAATCACGCCGATTTTCACCGACCGCTGCGAAGTCCGCCTTAAGGACGAACGCGCCGACAAACGCCTGATGCACTGGCGTCAGGTGGCGATCAGCGCCTGCGAGCAGTGTGGGCGTTCACGGGTGCCGGTGATTCATCCGCCATTGCTGTTGGCTGACTGGTTGAAGCAGACCGCGGCCGAATTGAAACTGGTGCTGCATCCGGTGGCCGAGCCGCTGGTGAGCCACGCCAAACCTGCAAGCCTGGCGTTCCTGATCGGTCCGGAGGGCGGCTTGTCCGACGTCGAAGTCGAACAGGCCAAGGCTGGCGGTTTCCACGCCGCCCGCCTCGGCCCGCGCGTGCTGCGCACCGAAACCGCGCCGGTGGTGGCATTGGCGGTGGCCCAACAACTCTGGGGTGACTTCTAGGGACTTGTGGCGAGGGGCTTGCCCCCTCGCCACAAAAGCAGTCACAAGACGTAGAACCAAATCGCCACAAAGTGCAGCAAACTCCCGGCTATCACGAACAGATGCCAGATCCCATGGGCGTGGCGCAGACGATGGTCGAGGGCAAAAAAGATAATCCCCACGGTGTACAACACCCCGCCCGACGCCAGCAAGGTAAAGCCGACAGGGCCCAGTGCCGCCAGTAACGGCTTGACCGCCACCAGCACGATCCAGCCCATCACCGCGTAAATCACGACCGACAGAATCCGTGCTTCCGAGCGCGGTTTGATCTCTTGCAGGATACCGATCAGCGCCAGCCCCCAGACAATCCCGAACAAGGTCCAGCCCCATGGCCCGCGCAGGGTCACCAGGCAGAACGGCGTGTAACTACCGGCAATCAGCAAGTAGATCGAAAAGTGATCGACCTTCTGCATGATCGCTTTCTTGCGCCCACGCACGCTGTGGTACACGGTCGAGGCGCTGTAGAGCACCAGCAAGGTAAACGCGTAAATCGCCACACTGACGATCTTCCACGGACTGCCATCCATACTGGCGATCACCAGCAGCCACACGCCCCCGACCAATGCCGCCACCGCCCCAACCAAATGCGTCCAGGCGTTCAATCTTTCCCCGTGATACATGTGTTGCTCACCTCTACGTTCATTACCGCCGCGCGCAAGGCTCAGGCCTCAAGGTTAAAAGCGCAATGTTTCAGAACACAATGCCCCCCTACGAAAGCCATCGAGCCAAACGTTAGCCAATTGGGCACAATCGAGACATACGAATAAGAGTCTGGCCCATGTTGATCGATGAAGAGTTGACCCTGAAAAAACTCGAAGTGTTCCTGGCCTTCATGCGCACCGGCAACCTGGCCCGCGCCGCCGTCGAGTTGCAGACCAGCAACGTCAGCGTGCACCGCGCCATCCACTCCCTGGAAAGCGCCCTGCGTTGCCCGCTATTCAAGCACGAAGGGCGCAACCTGACCCCGTTGGAAAGTGCTTATGTGCTGGAAGAGCGGGCGCAGAAGCTGATTCAGGACGTGCTCGAAACCGTGCGCCTGACCCGCGAAGCCGCCGGGTTCTCCGCCGAACGCTTCAAGCTCGGCTCGCTGTATTCGCTGACGGTGAAGACTGTGCCGCAGCTGATCATGGGCCTGAAAATCCGCCGCAGCGAACTCAATATCGACCTGATCCTGGGTTCGAACATCGACCTGCTGTACAAACTCAAGAACATGGAAGTCGACGCGATCCTGGTGTCACTGGACGACAGCGTCAACGACCCGGACTGCGAACAGATCCCGCTGTTTTCCGATGACATCTTCCTCGCCACCCCGGCGGACTCGCCCTTTGCCCAGCGGAGCGAAGTCGACCTGGCCGAGGTGCGCGACGAAACGTTCATCACCTTGACCCAAGGCTTCGCCACGCACCAGGACGGCATTCGAGTGTTCAAGCAGGCGGGGTTCGAGCCAAAGGTGGCGATGCAGGTCAACGACATCTTCACCCTGCTGAGCATGGTCAGCTCGGGGGTGGGTTATGCGTTGCTGCCGGGGCGGATTGCGGCGGTGTATGAGAACCGGGTGAAGCTGATTCCATTGCAGGAAAAGTACCGGTTGCAGCAGCACATTGGCGTGGTGTTTCTCAAGGCCAAGGAGCGTGACCCGAATCTGCTGGCGCTGTTGGCGGAATGCCGGATGTATGCCAATCGCCAGGCTTGAATGTGGCGAGGGAGCTTGCTCCCGCTCGGGTGCGGAGCGCCCGCAAAACCAGGCCACCGGATTTACCTGATACACCTCGGTGGTAGAAGTTGGGGCTACTGCGCAGCCCAGCGGGAGCAAGCTCCCTCGCCACAAGAAGCAGTCATTCGTTAACCAACGATCCCGCGAACAACGAAGTACAGCAACGAAGGCCCAAGCAAGCATCCAAGCCCGGTATGGAACGTCGCCGTCAGCGCGCCATACGGCACCAGCCGCCGATCCGTCGCCGCCAACCCGGCGGTCACACCGCTGACAGTCCCGGCCAAGCCGCCAAACACCATGGCCGAGCGCGGGTTATCCAGGCCCATCCAGCGCGCCGCCACCGGCGTGCCGACCATCACCAGAATCGCCTTGATCAACCCGGTGGCAATCGACAGCGCCATCACATCGGATGAGGCCCCAATCGCAGCACCCGTCACCGGCCCGACGATGTACGTCACCGCACCCGCGCCAATGGTGGTCATGCTGATCGCATCGCGATAACCGAACACCCAGGCAATGCTCGCCCCGACAATGAACGGCAGAATCGTGCCCAGCAGCAGCGCGATGACGCCAATCATCCCGGCCTTTTTCGCTTCGGTGGCCTGCACCTCGAACGCCGTGGCAACGATGGCGAAGTCACGCAACATGGCGCCGCCCATCAAACCGATGCCGGAAAACAGTGACAGATCCGCCAGGCCTTTTTGCCCGCCGGTCATGGTGCCGCCAACCCACGCCAGCACCAGGCCGATGACGATGGCAATCGCCGAGCCATGAATCCGCCCGAAAGTCAGGCGCTTGGACAGAATCACCGACACCCACATGATTACGCCAACAAACGCAAATGCCGTGACCAGACTGTTATTTACCAGGCCTTTCTCAATGAGTTCCCACATATCAGCGACCTCCTACTGGCGTGCCGACCGGTGTTATGTCCACCGGTTCATCGGGCAAGGGTTCGCCTTTGTGGGTTCGGCTGATCAACGCAATGGTGCAGCCGCAGAGCACCACCGAACCGATCGCCGCCAGCACCGCCACCGGGCCGCCGTGCAGGGCGGTGACCACGTTCTGTTGCGCCGCCATGGCAACCACCACCGGAATGTACATGGCGCCCCAGAAGCCGACGCCCATCTCGCAATCCTTGGTCATGCCGCCGCGTTTTTGCATCCACAACCGCGCGCAAATCAGCAGGATCATCGCGATCCCGACCCCGCCGACGTTGGATTTCACACCCAGCAACACGCCGAGCATGTCACCCATGATCACCCCTGCCAGCGTACAGATCGCCAACAGCGCCACACCGTAAATAATCATTGTTGTAGTCCTCAAAGTGCATCGTCGGAATTGTTGTTTTTGTAGTTCGCAACCTGAGTCGGTGATCTAGGGTTGGCGGCTTCCCTCCTCACGCAACAGCGCCTGCAAGGTATCGAGCCGTGCACCGTCGAAGGCAATCACGGTGCCCTGCTCGAACACCCGGCGCGCCAGCCCGGTCAACACCGCACCGGGCGGCAGTTCGATCTGTAAACGCACGCCGCGCTCGTAAGCGCTTTGCACCGTACCGCGCCAATCGACGACGCGGCACATGTTGAACGCCAGGTCGTCGCGCAAGGCATCCGTGTTGATGACGGGCCGGGCTCGACTGCCACTCAGGTAACCCAGGGTCGGCGTTTTCAATTGCACCTTGGCGAAGGCTTCGGCCAGAGTTTTCGCCGGTGTTTCCAGCAGCGGGCAATGGGACGGCACGCTGACCGCCAGACGCTTGGCCAGACCGGCGCCACGGCTGCGCGCCAGGTCGGTAACTGCTTTCATCGCCGAATCACTGCCAGCAATCACCACCTGGTTATCGGCGTTGATGTTGGCCAGGTAAACCGGTGTATCAACACAGTGAACCTGCGCCAGCAACCCCTCCACCGTCGCCAATTCCAGACCGATGATCGCGGTCATGCCGTAGCCTTGAGGATATGCCTGCTGCATCAGCTCACCGCGCAGGCTGACCAGATGCAGCGCATCACTGAAACTCAAGGCGCCCGCAACCACCGCCGCCGGGTAGGCACCGATGGACAGTCCCGCCACGTAATCCGGTGCCATTGATAACTGACGCGAAGCGGCGACGCCGGCAATCAGCAGGCACAGCTGAACCGCCCTTGTCGACTGCAACGCCTCGGCAGAATCAAGCAGCAAGACGTCTTCACCCAGCACCTCGCTCGCCTCAACCAGCGCTTCCCGAGGCCAACGATGGAGCATGCCCGGCTGCTGCGCGCCCTGACCGGGGAACACCAGCAAGCTGCTCACGCTGCTTGCTCCTGCGGGTTCCACGGATCGGACACCAGGCACGCTTCATGGGCGTTCTTGAGTAGAACCCGTTGCGACGGGCCAGCCCATTCGCGCAGGGCGACAGCGCCGTTCGGTGTCTGCAACTGCATGTCCACCAGACACTCGGCGCTGCCGAGAAGCGTCATCAATGCCCGCGCTTGAGATCGGTTCAGCGGCTGCGTAGTACGCAGAATCAAGTCGAGATCGCTACGTTCATGGAGCGCCGCAAAACCGCTGGCCAATTCAAACCCGGCGCTGCCGCTGACACCCCACACCCAACCGCAGGCGTCGAGCATCGGCCGCAGTTGCGCCAGCGCTCGCAGGGCCGGCAGGTCGCGAGTCGACTCTGCATGGCAAAGGTCTTCCGGCCTTACCCGATTCGAAATCACCGCGATCGCCATCGATGTTGCATAACGCTGTTCGCGCAAGCGTCCACGCACCCCGACCGCTATCTGATCCGGCGCGGTGATCGCACGCCGAACCACCACAGGCTGACCCGCGCTGATCGACTCGACCACCCACCCAGGCGCATCCGCCGGCAACTGCTCCGGGGTCATCCCCCAAAGCAGGTCGTGGGCCAGAAACCTGTTCACCACTGCGCTCTCAGTAGTTGGCGAACCTTGCTCGACGCGGCGCGGTTACTCGCACCCAGGCGGCTGCTCAGATCGCGACCGCTGGCAGCGACATCGCCAATCGCCTGGCTCAGGCACTCCGTCACGCGAGCCAGATCCGCCGTCGTCGGCTGCTCGATCTGCTCCACCGACAAGGTTTCCCAGAGCAAGCCCAGGCTGGCAAAGCTATCGATGTCATAAGCCATCGGCGGCACGCTGGCGGCTAGCGCCTCCAGTTCTTCGACACTGCGCAACGTGACCCGCGCCGCCGACGCCTTGCCCATCGCATGCACCATCACCCCCGGATCGCGCAACGCGATCAGCCGGTTGGCCTGATACCCGTGAGCCAGAAACGCCCCGGACATCGCCTTGCCCACCAGCAAACCGATCACCGCATGGCCGGCCAGTCGGGCGCGGGCATAACTGTCCGCCGCACCGGCCAAGGCCTGATGAATGCCGAGCGCTTCTTCGCGCCGACCGTAAGCCTGACTCGGCACATCGACGATGGCGATCAAGGCGCGTTTGTGCGCTTTGTCAGCATCAGCGGTGATGACGTCATCCACCGCCTTGGCCAACCCCCAGCCTTCCAGCAGCCCGACCTCGCCATTGCGCGCACGAACGAACCGGTTGTCAGGATCAGCCACCACAGCGATGAAGCGAACGGGCCGGTCACCCAAGACGCCGTCAGCCACTTTCAATGAAGCCGGCAAACCCTCCACCGGTTTTGCGCCTGCACTCAAGGCGTTGAACCAGTTCAGGCCTCTCAGGGAATACGAACTCATGAGCGCTCTCCTTGATACAGATCGCGAACCACTGACGGCTCGATTTGCGGTTCGGCGTCCAGACGGGCCAGCCGTTGCAAGAACCACTCGGCCTGACGGCTGCGTTGTTGACTCGGCAAACCTTGCTTGAGCAACTCGCCGACCTGCTGCTGAATCTGCGCCACGTCGTCAGCGACGTAGCGATCCACCAAGCCGCTGGCGAAGCGTTGCTCGCCGCCGGTCAGGCTCCAGATAAACGGGCGATCACGGGAGTCGTATTCCTCAAGCCCGGCTTCCTGCTCGATCACCTGCGGGCCGTTGAGGCCAAGGCGTGCTTCCTGAGTCACCAGCAAATAACTGCACAACCCGGCGGCAATCGACATCCCACCAAAACAGCCGACGCTACCGGCGACCACGCCGATTACCGGTTGGTACTGGCGCAGATCGACGATCGCCGCATGAATATCGGCAATCGCCGCCAGCCCGAGATTGGCTTCCTGCAAACGCACGCCGCCGGTTTCCAGCAGCAACACGGCACGGGTGGGAATGCCTTTGCGGTTGTCCTCGGCGGCCAGTTCCAGCGCACCGGCAATCTTCGCCCCGCCGACTTCACCCAGGCTGCCGCCCTGAAACGCGCCTTCGATGGCCGCGATCACCACCGGCAAACCGCCGATGCTGCCCTTGGCGATCACCACGCCGTCATCGGCTTGCGGCACCACGCCCTGGCGCGACAGCCATGGCGACATGACGCGCTGAAACGGGTCGAGCAATTCGCGGAAGGTGCCGGCATCGAGCAGCGCTTTTGCCCGTTGCCGGGCACCGAGTTCGACGAAGCTCTGCCTTTCAAGGAATGGGTTGAGAAGCGCTGCGCTGTCAGTCATGACCGATCTCCTCAAAGCCCTGTTCCAGACGCAAGCGCACTACACCGGGGGTGGCACCGAAATCGTGGATATCGATCGCCATCGCGGGCGGTGTCTGGCCATCGAACATCCGTGCGAACAGATGCTGCCAGCGTTGTTCACTGCCATTGACCGAGGTCTGCACCTGGATCGTCAACTTGCCCGCCAGCCCTGGTTCGATCAGCACTTCCAGATCGCCCGAGCCCACACAGCCCACCAGCGCCCTGCCCCGTGGCGGCTGCCCGGCGGGGAATTCAAAGGATAAGGTTTCCATCAAAACGCTCCCTGGGAGATGCCGTCGCGCGACTCAATGCGGTCGATGAACAGGCAGGCTGCGAGCAAGTCCGCAGCGCCACCGGGCGAGGCATTCAACGCGATTAATTGTTGGTCCAGCTCATGCAAACGACGGCGACCGGCGAGGCTGGCGCTGCCGCCGGCATCGAGCACGGCTTGCGCGCCGAGTTGCATGGTGTGCAGGCCGGTTTCGCCTGCGCGGTAGAGCACGCAGGTGTCGGCCAGTGTCGTCATGATCGCCAGCAGAGCATCGAGCCGGGCGTTCTGTTCGCCATGGCCGGTAGCGCGGCTGCGTTTGAGTTGCGGCAGTGCGCGTTGAATCACCGCCGGGAAACCGAGCTGTGCCTCTTCACGGGCACCGCGTGCGCCGTAACGCTGTGCGACTTGCGCACCGTGGCTGAGCGGACGCGGGGCGTAACGGTCGTCGAGAAGGGCCAGGCGCGCAGCGCGCAAGGTGATGGCGCTTGCGGCACTGGACTCAGGTTCCAGCGCGACGGCCGTGACCAGAAGCCCCAAGGCCCAGATCGCCCCACGATGGGTGTTCACACCGCCTGTAGTAGCGAGCATCACTTGCTCGCCTTCACGACCAATGCACCCGACAGCTTCACGCAGGGGCAGGCCGACTTCGCCGAACTCGATGGCCGCGTCCGCCATTGCCTTGAACGCCGGCCACAGGGACAACGCCGAAGCGTGCATCAGCCCGAGGTGCAAATCGGTGTGCGCGCCATTGCCGCGACGGTCCACCAGCGCCGGTTTCGGCGACAGGTCCGCTTCGTCGATCAGCGCGTCCACCGCCAGGTCCGCCAGCCGTTCGGCCAGGGTTAACGTTTTCGGTTGCAGGTTGAATGCGTGCATTACCAGCTCCTGAACTTGGCGGGCGGGTTGTAGAGGCCACCGGACCATTCCACCAGATCGGCCACGCTTTTCGCTGCGAGCAGTTCGCGAGTGGCGTCGGTGCGGCGGATGCCGAGGTCTTCGGGCAAGGCGATCAGCCCTTCGCGGCGCATGCGCGCGGTGTCTTTGGGGTTGTGGCGCAAGCCGATGGCGGTCACCCCGGCGACGGCAGCGATCATCGCCTGGCGTTCCTCGAGGGAACGGGCCTTGTACAGATAGGCGATGCCTTCTTCGGTGAGCAGATGGGTGACGTCGTCGCCATAGATCATGATCGGCGCCAGCGGCATGCCGCTTTTCTTCGCCACCTCCACCGCGTCGAGGGTTTCGACGAAGGTCGGTTTGCCGCCCTCCTGGAAGGTCTCGACCATCTGCACCACGAGTTTCTTGCCGCGTTCGAGCATCGGCTCGGCCACGTCGGTGTGGCGCATGTCGAGCCAGGCGGGTGTGCCGTGACGGCGACCACGCGGGTCGTGGCCCATGTTCGGCGCACCACCGAAACCGGCCAGGCGACCGCGAGTCACCGTGGAGGAATGACCGTCACCATCGACTTGCAGGGTCGCGCCGATGAACAGGTCCACCGCGTATTGTCCGGCGAGCTGACTGAACATCCGGTTGGAGCGCAGGGAGCCATCGCGGCCGGTGAAGAACACATCAGGCCGGGCGGCGATGTAGTTTTCCATGCCCAGTTCGGTGCCGAAGCAATGCACACTTTCGACCCAGCCACTTTCGATGGCCGGAATCAGGGTTGGATGCGGATTGAGCGTCCAGTTGCGGCAGATCTTACCCTTGAGGCCGAGGGACTCGCCGTAAGTCGGCAGGATCAATTCGATGGCGGCGGTGTTGAAGCCGATGCCGTGGTTCAGCGACTGAACGTTGTGTTTTTCGTAGATCCCGCGGATCGCCATCATCGCCATCAACACATGCACAGGCTTGATGTGGCGTGGGTCGCGGGTGAACAACGGCTCGATGTAGAACGGCTTGTCCGCCACCACCACGAAGTCGACCCAGGACGCGGGGATATCCACGCGAGGCAGGTCGCTGACATCGTCCACCAGTTGATTGACCTGGACGATGACGATGCCGTCACTGAAGGCCGCCGGTTCGATCAACGCGGGGGTGTCTTCGGTGCTTGGGCCAGTGTAGATGTTGCCCGCGCGGTCGGCCATGAAACCGGCCGAGAGCACGACGTTGGGGATCAGGTCCACCACCAGCCGCGCATAGAGCTCGATGTAGGTGTGGATCGCGCCGATTTCCAGCAAACCGTCTTCGAGCAACTGGCTGATGCGCAGGCTCTGGGTACCGGCGAACGAGAAGTCGAGCTTGCGCGCGATGCCGCGCTCAAACAGATCCAGGTGCTCGGAGCGCCCGACGCTGGGCATGATCATGTGCAAGTCATGCAGCGTGCCCGGATCGGCCTTGGCCAGGGAGCGGGAAAGGAAATCCGCCTGCTTCTGGTTATTGCCCTCCAGCACCACACGGTCGCCGGGCAGAATCAACGCCTCCAGCGCTGCCACGATCTTGTCGGTGGGCAACACCACACCGTCGGCAAGCCCCTTCACCAATTCGAGACGCCGCTGCTTTTCGCTGCGCCGCCGCGTCCATCGCGAGTCGGGGGATATTGTTGTTGTCATGACCACTCCACGGGTTCGCTGTCGTGGGAGTCACCTTAGGAGTGTTGGGTGGGGGGCATCAATCAAGCAGAGAGACGGATCGTTACGCTGACCGTAATGATCGAACACCGCCCCGATCGTTCCCACGCGCAGCAAAGGAATGCCTCAAGGGACGCTCCGCGTTCCAGCTCTCGAATGGGACGCGGAGCGTCCCGGGCTGCATTCCTTTGCTGCGCGTGGGAACGATCAGGTCCGCGATGAACTGAAGGACGCCATCTGTTCCTGCACTCGAATCAGAAGCTGTTCAGCACTTTCCAACAACTGCGCCAACAGCGCCGGATCTTCATCCATATAGCCTTCGTACTCCGCCAGGTTTCGTCGCTCATGACACAGGGCGAATAGCCGAACCTGTACTTTGCCAATATCAGCGGTATGAACCAGGCACTGAAACACCAGATAGCGTTTGTCTGAACGGTAGCCGCACAAACGAAGAGCCGTCAGTGCAAGGGCATGGGCAGCGTTGTATGCCAGGTCGAAACGACTCGCGAAGGAAAGTGAAGACGTTTGGGCGTCCTTCAATCGATCCACAGCCGAACGCATCAGCCCTTCGCATTCCTTGCGATCCGGCGGCTCAGCTTTCAGTCCACCACTACGTAACAGGTTTTCCAGGTTCTCGTTGCTGCCCATCCTTGGACTCCAAAGGGTTTCCCCCCATCAGATTGATCTTGTCCTGCTGCGCTACCCGCACGACAAAACTATTTTCAGCCGCCAGTTTTGCGGCCCAGTCGTCGGGGGTGTAGAGCGTCGGGTTGAGGACGCGGCCCAACTGCTCCTCCATTGGTATAAGCCGCTCCATCACTTCACTGTAGTGCAGGCCCTCGCCGATCAGCATGAGATCAATGTCACTGGATGCGTTTGCCTGATCCTTGGCGATAGAGCCGTACACAAATGCCCAGGTGATCTGTTCGGCAAAGGGTTGAAGCGCCTGACGCAGAGGCTCTGTAATACCAAAGGTTTTGCGGGCAATGCCCAGCAGTTCGGCATAGATCGGGCAGTCGGGATTGGCTTGATAGTGGGTCTGGTTGCCCTGACGGGTCATGGTCAGCACGCCTGCCCGCTGCAACCGATCCAGCTCGCGCATGAGGCTGCCTTTACCCACTTGAGCCCAGCGGGCGATCTCGTTGGCGTAAAAACTTCGGTCGGGTTTACCAAACAGCAGGCCGAGCACTTTTTGCTGGGTGGTGGTGAACAAGGCTTCGCTCAATGACAGGTTTTTCACGGCAACGACCGATAAGTCCCAAAAAAGGAACGATAGGTCCCTTTTTGGGAATCTTCAACCTAATGCAGAAACCTTTGTGGCAAGGGGGCTTGCCCCCGTTCGGCTGCGAAGCAGTCGTAAAACCATTGTTCTCGGTGTACCTGATACACCTCGGTTGCAGGTTTTGGGGCTGCTTCGCAACCCAGCGGGAGCAAGCTCCCTCGCCACAGGAAGGTCCGACAGCCTGAGGTTTTGTGTTTAAAAGTTTGTCGGCAGGAACGGTGTGAGGCTACACAGTCGTGCGTCGCTGCCTACAGCAATGCCGGAAGCCGCTGACTGGTGAGGTTTTGCGTTGATCTTTATCGTTTGTGTGTCGCTGCCAATTCAGCGACCGGGACTGGAAACCCCGATGAGTTACTGGCGCCAAAGCGCCCTTCATAACGTATGCTTGCGCACCTTTCAAAGTGTGCACTCCGTTATGGCGGCTGTGCGCGGGAGACCTTCGGGTCGACCGGGTTGCCGTACCCCGGGTTTCCAGCCTGCGTACAGCTGTCACCCCTTCGTCTTGGAAACCGAATGGGCCAGCTCCAACCCAATACGGTGATTCACTATGTTCAAAGCTACTCCCAACCCCCCGGAAACCGGCGTCGATTCCCAAGCATCACTCGATGCAGAAAAAATGAAGGAAGCCGCCGACCGCGCCTTCTCCCATTACTTCCCGTCACCCCACGACAAACCGGCCAAACGCCGTAAGTCCCAGCTCTTCACCGTCTCCCCCGATATCGACACCGAAGCCCTTCTGGCCAATGCCTCCGAAGACCTGCTGTCCATCAGCGCCATTGCTGCCGATCTCGCGGACGATGTGGAAGGCTCACGCCGCTCTGTAGCCTTGGCGCTCAGCCGTTTGGCAGATGGCGTGCAGTTGTTGGTGGAGCGGGTGCTGGATCATCATGAGTCGTTGCAGATGAAGGCTCGGGCCGGGGTTTAACGCACAACCCCCTGTGGCGAGGGAGCTTGCTCCCGTTCGGCTGCGAAACAGTCGTAAAACCATTGTGCTTGGTGTACCTGACACACATCGATGACAGGTTTTGGGGCCGCTTCGCGACCCAGCGGGAGCAAGCTCCCTCGCCACAGGGTCCGGTCAGACCAGACCCGCATTCACAAGCAGGTCTTCCAGCGCGAGCAAGTCAGGCACCTTGGCCACTTGCTCCCCCACCTGCACCGCCGCCTTCTCCAGCGAACACAACGGCACGTCAACATAACTCAACTGACTGTCGAGCTTGTAAGAACGCGGAATCCCCTGCACCAGCAGCGCAATGAACTTCAACTCAGGCCGCCCGCCAAGGGCATTGAGGATGACGATCCGCGCCCGTTCCCCGATCACCACTTTGTTGCCACACGCCGACTCGAAACTGAGCAGTGGAATCTGCCGTTCGCGCCAGGTCACCCGCCCCAGGTACCACGGCGGTGTATCGAGATCGAAAGCCCCCGGCTGATAGTCGATGAGTTCGGCGACGGCGACGTTGGGCAGGATCAGGTTGCGGTCGGCCAGGGGCAGCAGCAAACCTGTCAGGTTGCTGGAGCGGTGCTCATGCATGGGTTTTGCTCCAGCGGGCGATGCTGTCGAGCAGCACCGATTCCTGATACGGCTTGCCGAGGTAGTCGTTGACGCCGATGGCCATGGCGCGGTCGCGGTGTTTTTGACCCGTGCGGGAGGTGATCATGATGATCGGCAGATGCTGCAAGCGTTCGTCGGCGCGCACCTGGGTCGCCACTTCGAAGCCGTCCATGCGTGGCATTTCGATGTCCAGCAGCATCAGATCGGGCATGTGTTCTTCCAGCAGTAGCATGGCGTCGACACCGTCCTTGGCGGTCAGTACGTTCATGCCGTGGCGCTCCAGCAGACGGCTGGTGACCTTGCGCACGGTGACCGAATCATCGACCACCAGCACCAGCAACGGCCGTTGCGCCTCGGGCTCGACGTCCTGTGTCACCGGTCGTTGCGGCACCTGCGCTTGCATCGCGCGGATCGGCGCCAGCAAGTCGAGAATCAGCACCACCCGACCATCGCCGAGAATCGTCGCACCGGACAAACCCTGCACTGCGGCAAATTGCGGGCCGAGGCTTTTGACCACGATTTCCCGGGTGCCGGCCATGGCGTCCACCTGCACCGCAACGTGCCGTTCGTTGCACTGCACCAGCAATACCGGCAACGGCAGGCTCTGGCCCAGCAGTTTCGGGCGGGTACTGGTTTTCAGCAGATCGCCGAGGTAGCACAGCTCATAGCGTTGCCCGGCGTATTCGTAGCTCGGTGGATCGAGCCGGTAATGCCCTTCGAGTTCGTTGGGCAGCACGCGAACGATGCCGTCGATGGTGTTCAGCGGGATCGCGTATTGATCCTCCCCGCACTGCACCATCAGCGCGCGGTTGACCGACACGGTGAACGGCAGGCGAATCCGGAAATGCACGCCCTGCCCCGACGTCGAGTCGATGCTCATGGTCCCGCCGAGCTGCCGGACTTCTTCGTGAACCACGTCCATGCCGACGCCACGCCCGGAGATCTGGGTGATTTTCTCGGCGGTGGAAAACCCCGGTTGCAGGATGAATTGCAGCACGTCGCGATCGCTGATGTCGCTGTCCGGGGCGAGCAAGCCGCGCTTAATCGCCTTGCGCCGCACGGCGTCCAGCGGCACGCCGGCACCGTCGTCGCAGATGTCGAAAATGATGTCGCCGCCCTCTCGCGACAAGTCGAGGGTGATCTTGCCTTGAGCCGGTTTACCGGCCGCGATCCGCACCTCGGCCGATTCCAGCCCATGGTCAACGGCGTTGCGCAGCATGTGTTCCAGCGGCGCGGCCATGCGCTCGAGGACGTTGCGGTCCATCTCGCCTTCGGCGTTGCCAACGATGAACTCCACATCCTTGCCCAGTTCGCTGGAAACCTGACGCACGATGCGTTTCAAACGCGGCAGCATTCGTTCGAACGGCACCATGCGCGTGCGCATCAGGCCTTCCTGCAATTCGGTGTTGATGCGGCCCTGCTGTTGCAGCAGATTTTCCGCATCCTGATTGCGCCGGTCGAGGGTTTCCTTGAGGTCAAGCAGGTCGGAGGCGGACTCGAACAATGCCCGCGACAGCTGTTGCAACTGCGAGTGACGGTCCATCTCCAGCGGGTCGAACTCTTCATAACCCAGGCGTTCGGCCTCGACTTGCTGACGGCTGAGAATCCGCCCCTGGGTTTCGGTATCGAGGCGGCGCAACTGGTCGCGCATGCGCTCGATGGTGGTTTCCATTTCGCTCAGGGCCACCCGCGCATCGTTGACCTGTTGTTCGATACGGCCACGGAAGATCGAAGTCTCCCCGGCCAGGTTGACCAGGTCGTCGAGCAACTCCGCCGAGACCTTGACCGTGTCGGCGCCTTCGGGTTGCAACGCGGCTGGCTCGGCTTTGGGCGCTGCGGGCATCGCCATCGGTGTCGGTGTTTCGGGCACCGCCGGGTGGCTGAAATTCTTGATCGCCTCGATCAGCTGATCGGCCGGTGGAAGTGGCTGACCGGCGCGGGTGGCGTCGAGCATCTGCGCCAGTCGGTCATGGCTGCTTTGCAACAGCGTGAACAGCGCCGCGGTCGGTTGCAGCGCGCCAGCGGACAAGCCTTCGTAGAGGAATTCCAGCTCATGGGCCAGGTCGCCGATCGGCGCGATTTCCACCATTCGCGCGCCACCCTTGAGGGTATGCAGGTCGCGCAGCAGGGTTTCCACTTCCTGACGATTCGAAGGCTCGGCCTGCCAGCGCAACAGCGCCGCGCCGGAGTTTTCGATGATGTCGAAACCTTCTTCGAGGAAGATTTCCAGAAGCTCGGGATCATGCCCCGGCGAGTCGTTGCTGGCCGCCGGTTCGATCACCTCGGCACTGCCGGCATTACCCAGACGAAACTCACGAATGGCCTCGATCAATTCGCCCGGATCGCCCAACGGACGGTTGTGCTGCAACTGTTCGAGGAACACGGCCAGTCGGTCATGGCTCTGTTGCAGCAACTGCGCCAGCGCTTCGCTGTGGCAGTAACGGCGGTCCACCAGGCCTTCATAAAGGCTTTCCAGCTCATGGGCCAGATCGCCGACCGGCTCGACCTCGGCCATCCGCGCACCGCCCTTGAGGGTGTGCAAATCGCGCTGTAAAGACAGTAGCGGCGCGGCGTTTTCCGGGTCGCTCAACCAGCGTTGCAAGGCCTGGCCGGCGCTTTCAAGGATATCCACCGCTTCCTCAAGAAAGATCGAAACGATTTCGTCGTCCAGATCCACCTCAGTCGCGGCCTGCTCCAGCTCGGCCGTGGCGCTGCCCAGTTCTCGAATGCTCAGGGTGCGGCTGCCATCGCTGCGAATCAGGCCCATGGAGGATGGGTCGAGACTCTCATCCAGCAAGTCGCGCAAGGCCCGCACCCGCTGCGGTTGCGCAGTGACTTCCTGGCCGGCAGCCAGTTCATCGAGCATGTTGATCAGCGCTTCGTGGGCACTTTGTGCTTCGTGGAAAAACCTGTCGCTGACCGCCAGGCTGCTTTCTTCCACAGCGCCATAGAGATCGAGCAAGGCTTCACAGAGCTCGTCCACCGGATGCAGGTCGGCCAGGTGCGCGCCTTCGCCGAGGGTGGTCAATTCGTCCAGCAGCGCGCTGAGTTCCTGGCGCTCGCCGGGATGCTGCTGCCAGCGCTGCAACAGGCTTTCGGCGTCCAGCAGGATGTCCATGCCCTGGGCGAGGAAGTTGTTGATCAGTTGCGGGTCGCGTTTGATCCGCAGCCCCGTGCCGGGCGCGCTCGACAGGCTTTGCAGATGTTCGGCCAGCAATGTCCGGGTGCGTTCAATCAACGAACGGGCGCCGGGGATTTCGGCCAGCGGGTCGCTCTTGAGCTGTCGCAGCCCCAGGCGGAACAAGCCTTCGGCTTCCAGCAGCAACTCGACTTCGTCCAGGTCGAGGGCAATCCGGTGCGCCTTGTACTCCCGGGCCAGTTGATCCAGCGACGCCGCCAGCTCGGCAATCGGCAGCACGCCGGCCATCGACGCGCTGCCCTTGAGGGTGTGCAAGGCTCGCTGCAACTCGTCACTGGCCTGCAGCGGTACGTGCTCGGCAGCCTGATCGAGGAAGCGATTGAGGCTGTTCAAATGGGTTTCGGCTTCGTTGCGGAAGATCTCCAGCAACAGCGGATCGAGCGCCGCGACATCCTGCGCGTCCTCATCGGACAGCGGTTCATAACCCTTGGCGAGGGCATGGGCGCGGGCGGCCAATCGATCGACATCGTTGCGCTGGCGCTGGGCGTTGGCGGCGAACTCGGCCACCAGTTCCGGCAGCAACTTCAGCGCGTCGCCCACCAGTTGCTGCACTGCAGGCAAAGGTGCAACGCTGTGTTCAAGCACGCGGTTGAGCAGGTTTTCCACCGCCCAGGCCAGCTCGCCCAGCACCAACGCGCGGACCATCCGGCCACTGCCCTTGAGGGTGTGGAAGGCGCGGCGTAATTCACTCAAAACCGATGTGCTGTCGGGATTGGCCGACCAGCGCGGCAGGTACTCCCGGAGGATTTCCAGAACCTCGTCGGTTTCTTCGAGGAAGACTTCCCGCAGTTCATCGTCCACCGGTTGTTCATCGGCGGGCGGCGGCAACAGACTACCGGGCATCGTCAGTGCCGGCGGGTTGACGGACGACACCGGGCTGGCCAGTACATCGGCCAACGACTGGACGGTTTCGGGGTCGTCCAGCTCCTGCATGTCCTGCATCACCAGGGCTTCACTGGGGCTGAGCACATCCTCAAGCTTCGGCACGTGCTGTTCGCTGGGGAAACAGCCGAGTGCGGCCAGGCCTTTTTCCGCAACGTCGAGCAGTTGTTCACCGGGCGCTTCGGGGTCGTCGCTGAGGCGCTCCAGGTAATACTCGATGCTGGTGATGACGTCAGCCAGGCTGTCCAGTTGCTGCCAGCCGGGCTGCCCCGGGTCCACCAATAGATGCTCGCGGATGAAACCGTTACAGGCCTCGACCAGGCTCGCCGCGCGGGCCAACGGAATCATCGCCAGCGCACCGCGCACTTGGGTCAGCAATGCCGGCAACGGTTGCAAATGCTGACGGTCCCAGTCGGCGTCGATGTAGTCGACGATCATGTCCTTGGCCTGCTGCAGGCAGATGCGCGCTTCCTTGATCACGATCTGGTGGATCTGCGTCAGGTCGGTGGTCGGCAGACGGCTGTCTTCCTGGCTTTCCGGCTCCACGGTGCCGACCATGCCGGCCAGGGTCGCTTCGACGTAGAGCAAGGCCCCGGCGACGTCCATGAGGGTCGCGTCGTTAGGTTCGCGCTGGCCCTGGGCGAGGCTCAGCACCACCGCCAGTTGATCGATGATGACCTTGCGCGGCTGGCCGAAACCGAGCACCGCCAGGGTGTCGGCGATTTGCCGCAGCGGCGCCAGCAGGCTTTCGAGGTCCGAGGTGTGCTGGCGGTCGCTGCGCACGAACAGGTCCAGGCGCTCCTTGACCCGCACCAGCTCTTCGCACAACGCCGCCAATACCGAACGCATGGCATCGCGATCAGGGCCGGCCAGCCTCGCCCGTTCTTCATCGACCATCGCACTGTCGGGTAGCGCGTCGTCCAGTGAGTAGCGATCTTTCATGGTCAGCATCTGCCCGGTGGGGTGTTCGGCCTTGGCAATATAGAACAACAAACTCTTGAGCAGCTCTGGCGGTGCCGGTTGATTGATCGCGGGCATGCCTTGTTCGAGCAGACGCTTGAGCTCTTTGTCGGCCTCCTTGAACAGGCTGCGCAACGCGGGGCTATTGGCGATCGAGCCATTGCGCATGCCTTCGACCAGCGCCGAAGCGACGTGCCATAACGGGCTCAGCGGCGCATTGCCGCACAGCCCTTCAAGGCGTGCAAAAACCCTGGACAGGTAAGCCAAGTGGGTTTCGTCATCCTGCTCGCGCAGCAAGCCGACCAGCGCCATCTGCAGCATTTGCCGCAACTTGCGCAGCACATTCGGCAAGTCGGACGGCTCCAGCAGCGCCAGGGCTTCTTCGCTCAGGGGCGGCAGTTCCGGCAGTTGCGGGCTGAACAGGCTGGTTTCCGACAACAGGCTTTCGCCACGGGCACTGCGCAGGTCGTTGATCAGCGGCAACACCACCAGCGGCAGGTCACGCCGGGCGCCTTGCACCCGGTCGAGGTAAGTCGGCAATTGCCCCAGGGCATGCAACAGCAAACGAATGGCCTCGTCGCGATGGCTGATGCGGTTCTGCTGCAAGGCGCTGGTCAGTTGCTCGATCTCTTCGGCGAGCAGCGCCGCGCCGTAGAACTCGACCATCTGCAAACTGCCGTGCACCTGATGGACACAGGCCAGGCACTCACTCAGCGCGTGCGTCGCCTGCGGGTCGTCGATCAGGGTTTCGATCGCCCGATGAGCCTGCTTCAGCGTTTCGGCAATCTCGCCCTTGACCCATTCGAGGGCCACATAGTCGTGCCGATCACCCATAACTACTCCAATCAAATGCATACGCCCTGAGGCGGTTCAAGCGTTGTCCGCAGCTTGCGCAGGCTTGGCCGGCAAGGTGAAACCGGACACCGAACGCCGCAGCTGGCTGGCCATTTTCGCCAGGTTGCCAATGCTCTCGGCAGTGGCGGTGGAGCCGGACGAGGTCTGCGTGGTGATCTGCTGGATCACGTTCATCGTCAGGGAAATCTGGCCGGCCGAAGACGTCTGTTGCTGCGCGGCGTTGGAAATACTCTGGATCAATGCCGCGAGGGTCTTCGATACGCCTTCGATTTCTTCCAGGGCCACTCCGGCATCCTGCGCCAGACGCGCGCCGCGCACCACTTCGGTGGTGGTCTGCTCCATGGAAATCACCGCTTCGTTGGTGTCGGTCTGAATTGCCCGCACCAGCGTTTCGATCTGCCGGGTCGCCGCGGACGAGCGCTCGGCCAGCCGCTGTACTTCGTCGGCCACCACCGCAAAACCGCGCCCGGCGTCACCGGCCATGGACGCCTGAATGGCCGCGTTGAGGGCGAGGATGTTGGTCTGATCAGCAATGTCATCGATCAGGCTGACAATGTCGCCGATTTCCTGAGAAGACTCACCGAGGCGCTTGATGCGCTTGGCGGTGTCCTGGATCTGCTCGCGAATATTGTCCATGCCGTGGATGGTGTTGTGCACCACTTCGTTGCCCTTGTTGGCAATTTCCACCGAGCGCTCGGCCACCGCTGAGGATTCGGCGGCATTGGCCGAGACCTGATCGATGGACTCGGCCATGTCGTTGATCGCCATGGAGGCTTCGGAAATCTGCTGCGCCTGATGCTCCGAGGCCTGGGCCAGGTGCATCGCGGTGGCCTGGGTTTCCTGCACGGCGGCGGCGACCTGGCCGGCGGTGAGGTTGATGGTCGCCACCAGATCGCGCAACTGGTCGACGGAATAGTTGATCGAGTCGGCGATGGTCCCGGTGAAGTCTTCGGTCACCGAGGCGGTCACGGTCAGGTCACCGTCGGCCAGGTCTTCAATTTCGTCCAGCAGGCGCATGATCGCGCTCTGATTGCGCTCGTTCTTCTCAGCGGTTTCACGCAACTGACGGTTGGTTTCGCGCACCATCACCAGGCCAATGAGAATGATCGACATCAACGCGAGCAAACCCAGCACGTAGCCGCCGATGGTATCGGTGTTGCGCCCGCCGGCGAGGTTTTCGAAACGGCTGGCCAAGTGCGAAGCTTCATCGAGCAGGGTTTGCGACAGGGTAAAAATGTTGCTGGCCGATTCGCGGACCTTGAACAGCTCCGGCGAGGTTTCGAGGATTTCGTCCACCGAACCCGAGACGAATTCGAACAGTTCGGAAATCTCGGTCAACCGGGCACGGGCATCGCGGTCTTCGACCTGGCTGATTTTCAGCGCCGCATTGCCCTGAAGCATGCCGTTGAGCACCTGGCCAAAACGCGCCGCATCGCGACCGAAGGCGTCGGCGGCCTGCTGCGAGTTTTCGTCGCCGGACAGCACGGTGTTCACTGCACCGAGAATCCGCTCGGCCAGCAGCGACTGACGCTGGGCCATCGCCACCTGAGCGGCCGGGGCGCCACGTTGCAGGAGGGTTTCGACGACCTTTTCGTACTCGACCTGCAATTGCGGCACGGTTTCGGCCAGCGTCGCGGCGACTTGATGCAATGACAACACGGTCTGTTCGCTGGAGAGAATGGCGTCGGTGTTTTTCAGCAGCCGCTCCCAATCCAGCTGTACCGCGCGCATTTCCGGGCGCACAGTGGACGGTGCCGGCGGCAGGCCGGTGGAGGGATCGCCTTTCTTCAGATAGCCCCAACGCAGGGCGAAGTCGTTGCGCGCATCGCTGAGCAACTTGAACGCCGCGGCCTTGCCAGCGGCGGCTTCGGTGGCGTTCTTGGCGATGCGTTGCGACAGCACCCGCAGCTCACCGGCGTGGCCGATGTACTGCTTGTCGTAATTCGCCTGGGTGTTGAGGTACGCGAAGTTGGCGAACAGCAGCATGATGAAGATGATCAGCGCGATGAACAGCACGATGATCTGCGACCGGCTGCGCGACCCTTCCGGCGTACCTGCGTTTGCTTTAATCATCGGTCCTCGCCTGTCCTGCCCAATTCAACCTACTCCCCGGCTACAGCGCTACATTCATGAAACCTTGCGACTGCGCCAACGCAAACGGGCTGAACACCTGCCAATTCTGTTCACGCTGAAAGCGGCCTTTGACGAACGGCGCGATCGGCCCCTGCAGCTCGTCCATGGGCACCGGCTCCAGGCTGTCCTGGGCAAAGTGCTGCAAGCCGAAGACCTCATCGACCAGCAACCCGGCGAACACGTCGTTGTGCTCCACCACCAGTATCCGCCGCTGCTTGCGCAGGGCCGACAGTTCATGGCCGGCCTCATAACCATAAAAGAAGCCGTACACATCCATGATCGGCAGCAGCCGCCCACGCAGGTTCGCTACGCCCTTGACCCAGGGCTTGACCCCCGGCATTTGGGTAACGCGCGGTTCGTGCAGGACTTCGCTGACTTCGCCCATGGGCGCGACGTACCCGTGCTCGCCCAAGCGAAAACCGATGCCGCTCCAGCTGTCCTGTCGAGTCGGCTGGGACGGCAGGTCCGCCGCCAGCAGACGACAACGTTGATCAATCTGCAGCAGCAGTTCGAAGGCCGTCAGCGACTCGGTCATGGCCGGACGATCAACCGGCCAGCACGTTGTTCAGCGTCTTGATCAGGGTGTCTTCATCGACCGGTTTGGTCAGGTAGTCCTTGGCGCCCTGGCGCGTGCCCCAGACTTTGTCGGTTTCCTGATCCTTGGTGGTGATGATGATCACCGGGATGTGCCCGGTTTCCGGGTCTTTGGTCAGCTGACGGGTCGCCTGGAAACCGTTGAGGCCGGGCATGACGATGTCCATCAGTACCGCGTCGGGTTTTTCCTGACGGGCCAGGGCCACGCCGTCGGCGCCGTTTTCGGCTTTCAACACTTCATGACCGTGCTTTTCGAGCATGCCGGTCAGTTTGTACATTTCGGTCGGCGAATCATCGACGATCAGAATACGTGCCATGGTCTTCCCCATTCTTGTCGACGCAAGGCCCCATGGCCGAGCGTCACTGTGCGTGTCCTACTGCGGCGAAACGACAGCAAAGCCCGGTACGTGGGCCTGAATCGCGTTCAGCAGTTCTTCCTTGCTGAAAGGCTTGGTCAAAAACTGGTCGGAGCCGACGATCCGCCCCTTGGCCTTGTCGAACAACCCGTCCCTGGACGACAGCATAATCACTGGCGTGGACTTGAACGCACTGTTGTTCTTGATCAACGCGCAGGTCTGATAGCCATCCAGACGCGGCATCATGATGTCGACAAAGATGATGCCTGGGTGATTGTCGGCAATCTTGGCCAGGGCATCGAAACCATCGATTGCGGTGATGACTTCACAGCCCACGTTTTTCAACAGCGTTTCGGCGGTGCGACGAATCGTTTTCGAATCATCGATCACCATGACCTTCAAGGCGCTGGAATGCTGTTCCATAGGGGCTCTACCGTCGCCTTTGTGAATCAATTTGTCCGTTTGCGGCCCGAAACCCTTGATACTCAAGGGCCAAGACGGCATGGCAGCCTTTTTAGCACAGTCTCCCCGTCCAATCTATCGGGTGACCTGTGCGGTGGTTTTTCCTTGACCGGGAACCCACTCAGCGCCACTCTGACGCCACTTTTTCATCGCACTTTCCACCCCAATTTCGAGGAAAACCCCATGAGCGTTCGCGTCGGGATTGTCATGGATCCTATCGCCAGCATCTCCTATAAAAAGGATAGCTCGCTGGCCATGCTGTTGGCCGCGCAAAAGCGTGGCTGGGAACTGTTCTATATGGAACAGCGCGATTTGTATCAGGCCGAGGGCCAGGCGCGCGCGCGGATGCGTCCGCTGAAAGTCTTCGCCGACCCGCACAAGTGGTTCGAGCTGGGCGCCGAATCCGACGCACTGCTGAGCGACCTGGACGTGATTCTGATGCGCAAGGATCCGCCGTTCGACATGGAGTTCGTCTACTCCACTTACCTGCTGGAGCAAGCCGAGAACGCTGGCGTGCTGGTGGTCAACAAGCCGCAAAGCCTGCGTGACTGCAACGAGAAGCTGTTCGCCACGCTGTTCCCGCAGTGCACGCCGCCGACCATCGTCAGCCGTCGCCCGGACGTGTTGCGTGAATTCGCCGACCATCACGGTGACGTGATCCTCAAGCCGCTGGACGGCATGGGCGGTTCGTCGATCTTCCGTCATACCGCGGGCCACCCGAACCTGTCGGTGATTCTTGAAACCCTGACCCTGCATGGCAAGCAGCAGATCATGATCCAGGGCTACCTGCCGGCGATCGTTGATGGCGACAAGCGCATCCTGATGATCGACGGCGAGCCTGTGGATTATTGCCTGGCGCGGATTCCGGCAGCAGGCGAAACCCGTGGCAACCTCGCCGCCGGTGGCCGTGGCGAAGCCCGACCGCTGACCGAGAAAGATCGCTGGATCGCCGCGCAAGTCGGCCCGACCCTGCGCGAGAAGGGCTTGCTGTTCGTCGGTCTCGACGTGATCGGTGAGCACCTGACCGAAATCAACGTCACCAGCCCGACCTGCATTCGCGAGATCGATAACGCGTTCGGCACCGACATCGGCGGCCAGTTGATGGATGCCATCGATCAGAAGCTCAAGGCTCGTTGATCGAGAACAGCCAAGAGACAACCAACATTGCGTTATCATCGCCGGCCTGTAAAAAACGCGATGTTGGTTTTCTTGTCATGACACTCCCGTCCGATCTGCCCCCTGAACTCGCCCATCGTGGCGTGCGCCCGGCCGATCGCCTCGGTTTTACCCTGTTTCTCGCGGCACTGATTCACCTGGCCTTGCTGTTGGGCGTCGGGTTCACCATGGTCGAACCCAAGCAAATCAGCAAAACCCTGGAAATCACCCTCGCCACCTTCAAAAGCGAAACCAAGCCGAAAAAAGCCGATTTCCTCGCTCAAGAGAATCAGCAAGGCAGCGGCACCCTGGATAAAAAGGCCATTCCAAAGACCACCGAGGTCGCGCCCTTCCAGGACAACAAGGTGCAGACGGTCACTCCGCCGCCAACCGCCAAACCCCAAGTGCAGGAAGCCGCGCCCAAGGCCGCCGTGACGACTGTCGCGCCGAAGCCGAAAAAAGCCGCGACCAAGCAGGAAGACGTCAAGACCGAGACCAAGCCCAAGGTCGAAGCACCGACCTTCGACAGCTCACAGTTGTCCAGCGACATCGCCAGCCTGGAAGCGGAACTGGCCAACGAGCAACAGCTGTACGCCAAACGCCCGCGCATCCACCGCTTGAGCGCCGCGTCGACCATGCGCGACAAGGGTGCCTGGTATAAGGATGAATGGCGCAAGAAGGTCGAGCGCATCGGCAACCTCAACTACCCCGACGAGGCCCGACGCAAACAGATTTATGGCAATTTGCGCCTGATGGTCTCGATCAATCGCGACGGCTCGCTGTATGAAGTGTTGGTGCTGGAATCGTCCGGCCAACCGCTGCTGGATCAGGCGGCGCAGCGCATCGTGCGGCTCGCCGCGCCGTTCGCACCGTTTACCGGGGATCTGTCGGACATCGACCGCCTGGAAATCATCCGCACCTGGAGGTTTGCGCGCGGGGACCGGTTGTCCAGTAATTAGCCGGAAGATTTGCAGTGATCGAGCCAATGTCTTCGCGGGCAAGCCCGGATCAAAAAGACACCTGCACAGGCATTTCCTGTGCATCCTCAGCTTGTCAGTTCGCCCCTCCAACGCCACACTAGCGCTCATGAAGAACGTCAGCCCCAGCTACCTCAAGCATCACTTCCTGATCGCCATGCCTCACATGGCCGACCCGAACTTTGCGCACACCTTGACCTACATCGTCGAGCACACCGCCAATGGTGCCATGGGTCTGGTGGTCAACCGTCCGCAGGATCTGAACCTGGCCGATATCCTCGAGCAATTGCGCCCCGATATCGAACCGCCGGTGCTCTGCCAGCACGTGCCGATCTTTATCGGCGGCCCGGTGCAAACCGATCGCGGCTTTGTCCTGCACCCGTCGGGAAAAACCTATCAGGCTACCGTTGATCTGGATGGCGAGTTGTCGCTGTCGACCTCCCAGGACGTGCTGTTCGCCATCGCCGATGGCGTCGGCCCCGCGAAAAGTTTGATCACCCTCGGCTATGCCGGTTGGGAAGCCGGGCAACTGGAAGCCGAACTGGCCGACAACGCCTGGCTGACTTGCCCGTTCCATGCCGACATCCTGTTCAACACCAGCAGCGAGTTACGTCTCGAAGCGGCGGCCAAGCACCTGGGTATCAACCTCAGCCTGCTCACCAGCCAGGCGGGGCACGCCTGATGGCCCTGCGGCTGATTCTGGGTTTCGACTACGGCACCAAGCAGATCGGCGTTGCGGTCGGCCAGGTGATTACCGGCCAGGCCCGCGAGCTGTGCACCTTGAAGGCACAAAATGGCATTCCCGACTGGAATCAGGTCGAAGCCCTGATCAAAGAGTGGAAACCCGACGCCGTGGTGGTCGGCCTGCCGTTGAACATGGACGGCACGCCCAGCGACATGTGCCTGCGGGCCGAAAAATTCGCCCGGCGCCTGAACGGCCGCTACAACCTGCCCTTCTATACTCACGACGAGCGCCTGACCACCTTCGAGGCCAAGGGCGAACGCCTGGTCCGTGGCGGCCAGAAAGGCAGTTTCCGCGACAACCCGGTCGATGCCATCGCCGCCGCCCTGCTACTGCAAGGCTGGCTCGACGAAAATACCGCACTGTTCGAATCCTCAAGCACCTGATCCTGACGAGTCGCTGCGCGTCTCTTTTAGCTACAACCCGAGCCCCCACCCAGGCGCTATACCCCAAAAGCAGGGCTCGGGACCAAGAAGGAGCAAACCATGAGCCTGCCTAATCCCGCCGAACTGATCAGCCAGATGGCGATCCGTCTCAAGGCTTACCTGGAAAACCGTGGCATCAGCGAACCGCGTTATATCGGTATTCGGACCGGTGGCATCTGGGTCGCTCAGGCGTTGCTCAAGGAGTTGGGCAGCGACGCGCCGCTGGGCACCCTTGATGTGTCCTTCTACCGCGACGACTTCAGCCAGAGCGGCCTGCACCCGCAAGTACGCCCTTCGGCGCTGCCCTTCGAGATCGAAGGCCAGCATCTGGTGCTGATCGACGACGTACTGATGAGTGGTCGGACCATCCGCGCCGCGATGAACGAACTGTTCGACTACGGCCGCCCGGCCAGCGTGACGCTGGTGTGCCTGCTGGACCTGGACGCCGCTGAGCTGCCGATCCGCCCGAATATAGTCGGAGCGACCCTGTCACTGGCGGCCCACGAACGGGTGAAGTTGTCCGGTCCGGAACTCAAGCTCGAACTGCAAGACCTCGCCCTTTAATTCGCCCTATTGAGAGTCCCCCTCGCGATGACGCCTCTAGAAACCAAGCGCCCGCTGCAGCTCAATGATCAGGGCCAGCTACGCCACTTCCTCTCGCTCGACGGTTTGCGCCGCGAGCTGCTGACGGAAATCCTCGACACCGCCGACTCGTTCCTCGAAGTCGGCGCCCGGGCGGTGAAAAAAGTCCCGTTGTTGCGCGGCAAGACCGTGTGCAATGTGTTCTTCGAGAACTCCACCCGCACCCGCACCACCTTCGAACTGGCGGCCCAGCGGCTGTCGGCCGACGTGATCACCCTGAACGTGTCCACGTCATCGGCGAGCAAGGGCGAAACCCTGCTCGACACCCTGCGCAACCTCGAAGCCATGGCCGCCGACATGTTCGTCGTGCGTCACGGTGATTCTGGCGCGGCGCACTTCATTGCCGAACATGTCTGCCCGCAAGTGGCGATCATCAACGGTGGCGACGGCCGTCACGCGCACCCGACCCAGGGCATGCTCGACATGCTCACCATTCGTCGGCACAAGGGTGGCTTCGAAAACCTCTCGGTGGCCATCGTCGGCGACATCCTGCACTCGCGGGTAGCACGCTCGAACATGCTGGCCCTGAAAACCCTCGGCTGCCCGGACATCCGCGTGATCGCGCCGAAAACCCTGCTGCCGATCGGCATCGAGCAATACGGTGTGAAGGTCTACACCGACATGACCGAAGGCCTGAAAGACGTCGACGTGGTGATCATGCTGCGCTTGCAGCGTGAGCGCATGACCGGCGGCCTGCTGCCGAGTGAAGGCGAGTTCTACCGCCTGTTCGGCCTGACCACCGCGCGCCTGGCCGGTGCCAAACCCGATGCCATCGTGATGCACCCTGGGCCGATCAATCGTGGGGTGGAGATTGAGTCGGCGGTGGCCGACGGTCCGCACTCGGTGATTCTCAACCAAGTGACCTACGGCATCGCGATTCGTATGGCCGTGCTGTCCATGGCCATGAGCGGGCAAACAGCCCAGCGCCAATTCGAGCAGGAGAACGCCCAGTGAAGCTCAGCATTCTCGGCGCACGCGTTATCGATCCGGCCAGCGGCCTGGATCAAGTGACTGACATCCATGTTGAAGCCTGCAAGATCGTCGCCCTTGGCGCCGCTCCGGCCGGTTTTGTTGCCGTCGACACCATCGACGCCAAGGGCCTGGTGGCCGCCCCGGGCCTGGTTGACCTGAACGTTGCCCTGCGCGAGCCGGGCTACAGCCGCAAAGGCTCGATCGCCAGCGAAACCCGCGCAGCTGCCGCCGGCGGCGTGACCAGCCTGTGCTGCCCGCCGAAAACCAAACCGGTGCTGGACACCTCGGCCGTGGCCGAATTGATCCTCGACCGTGCTCGTGAGGCCGGCAACACCAAAGTCTTCCCGATCGGCGCCCTGAGCAAAGGCCTGGACGGCGAGCAGCTTGCAGAGCTCGTAGCCTTGCGCGATGCCGGCTGCGTGGCCTTCGGCAATGGCCTGGAGAGCTTCCGCAACACCCGCACCCTGTGCCGGGCGCTGGAGTACGCGGCGACGTTCGACCTGACGGTGATTTTCAACTCGCAGGATCACGACTTGGCCGAAGGTGGCCTGGCCCATGAAGGCCCGACCGCAAGCTTCCTCGGTCTGCCGGGCATTCCGGAAACCGCCGAAACCGTGGCCCTGGCCCGGGATCTGCTGCTGGTCGAGCAAAGCGGCGTACGTGCGCACTTCAGCCAGCTCACCAGCGCGCGCGGCGTAGCGCTGATCGCTCAGGCCCAGGCTCGCGGGCTGAAGGTCACGGCGGATGTGGCGTTGTATCAACTGATCCTCACCGACGAAGCGCTGATCGACTTCAGCAGCCTCTATCACGTCCAGCCGCCGCTGCGCACCCGCGCCGACCGCGACGGCCTGCGGGCAGCGGTGAAGTCCGGTGTGGTATCCGCCATCTCCAGCCATCACCAGCCCCATGAGCGCGACGCCAAGCTGGCACCGTTCGGCGCGACCGAACCGGGCATCAGCAGCGTTGAACTGCTGCTGCCGCTGGCGATGACCTTGGTGGAAGACGGTTTGCTCGACCTGCCAACCCTGCTCGCACGCTTGAGCGCCGGCCCTGCCGAGGCGTTGCGCCTGCCGGCGGGTAAGTTGGCGGTGGGTGGCGCGGCGGATATCGTGCTGTTCGACCCGGCGGCCTCGACCGTGGCCGGTGAAACTTGGCTGTCCAAGGGCGAAAACTGCCCGTTCATTGGCCACAGCCTGCCGGGCGTGGTGCGTTATACCCTGGTGGATGGGCGGATCAGCCACCAGGCGTAAAACCCTGTGGCGAAGGAGCTTGCTCCCTCGCCACTACTTACTGGAAGGCGCCTCTGTTCTGCGCGTTACGAATTGAAATCTGATCGTTCAGCGTCCAGAAGTCATACAACACCCCTAGAAAGAACAACCCGCCCGTGACCAGGTACAGCAACCCGCTGATCCACTTCCCCTGATACATCCGGTGTACGCCGAATACCCCAAGGAACGTCAGCAGAATCCACGCGACGTTGTATTCGATGGGGCCGGCGGTAAAGCGCAGGTCTGCTTCACGATCCATGGCCGGAATCAGGAACACGTCGATCAACCAGCCAATACCCAGCAAGCCCAAGGTCAAAAACCAGATCGTCCCGGTCACCGGCTTGCCGTAATAGAAGCGGTGAGCCCCGGTAAAACCGAAAATCCACAGCAGGTAACCAATCACTTTGCTGTGCGTATCTTGTTGTGAAACGGGTTGTCGATAGGTGTTCATGGATGGCCTCGATTCACGCGATAGAGAAATATTCTTGAATTCTTTGTGACTTTTTTACAGGCAGCCGACATACGGCGAATGCTACCTTGGGTCCCGTCAAAGCCTTGTAACACCTGACTTGTGTCCGACAATTGCGCCAAATTGCCGCTTATTTGGTTCCGTTGACCCCAAGGTTGAATCGACCAACGGCCTCGGAAGGGACAAAAAAGCTGTTATAAAGTTGCGCGCTAACCCATACGAGCCTTGCCTAATGCGTCCATTTTTCAAGACATGGCTAACCATTTGCCTATTATTGCCTCTGGCCGCCCACGCCACCAATCGTGAGCAACGTCTTCCGAACGTTAATGGTTACACCCCAAAATCCCATGTTTCTGCTCCTTCGAGCAAAAACCAACAGACGGTAAAACGCTCCACCCAACTGAGCCGCGCCAACGGCAAGCTGGTTCCGCCGATGGCGACCAAGGAAAGCAGCAACGTGTTGAGCCGCGCGGTAAACGTGCTCGGCACACCTTATCGTTGGGGTGGCAGCAGCCCAAGTAAAGGGTTCGATTGCAGCGGCCTGGTGAAATACGCGTTCAACGACGCGACCTTCGACCTGCCACGCACCTCCAATGCCATGGCCAGCGGTCACGGTGAGAAAGTCGATCGCAACGAACTGAAGCCAGGCGACCTGATCTTCTTCAACATCAAGAGCCGCCGGGTCAACCATGTGGCCATCTACCTGGGCAACGACCGCTTCATCCACGCACCACGCCGTGGCAAGTCGGTAAGCATCGACACCCTGAAGAAGCCGTATTGGGATAACCACTATGTGGTTGCCAAGCGGGTTCTGCCGAAAGAACCGAATCAACTGCGCGTCGTACAGCGCTGATCCGATTGTGGCGAGGGGGCTTGCCCCCGTTGGGCCGCGGAGCGGCCCCAAAACCTGCCACCAAGCGTTACTAGAAAGACCGCATCGCCCGAGTTTGCGACTGCTTCGCAGCCGCACGGGGGCAAGCCCCCTCGCCACAGGTCGCGCTCCAACCCTCAAAAATTATCCGGCGACCGCGCCTTCTCCCGCGCATGCTCGCGACTGATCACACCCTTGGTCACCAGATCCTTCAGGCACATATCCAGCGTCTGCATCCCCAGCGAGCCACCGGTCTGAATCGACGAGTACATCTGCGCCACCTTGTCTTCACGGATCAGGTTACGGATCGCCGAGGTGCCGAGCATGATTTCGTGGGCGGCAATCCGCCCGCCGCCGATTTTCTTGATCAGTGCCTGGGACACCACCGCCAGCAACGACTCGGAGAGCATCGAGCGCACCATCGATTTCTCGTCACCCGGAAACACGTCCACCACCCGGTCGATGGTTTTCGCCGCCGAGGTGGTGTGTAGCGTGCCGAATACCAGGTGGCCGGTCTCGGCGGCGGTCAACGCCAGCCGAATAGTCTCCAGGTCACGCATTTCCCCCACCAGAATCACGTCCGGGTCTTCACGCAGGGCCGAGCGCAGGGCCGTGGCGAAGCTGCGGGTATCGCGATGGACTTCACGCTGATTGATCAGGCATTTGCGCGATTCGTGGACGAACTCGATGGGGTCTTCGATGGTGAGGATGTGGTGATGGCGATGGTTGTTCAGGTAATCGATCATCGCCGCCAGCGTGGTGGACTTGCCGGAGCCGGTCGGGCCGGTCACCAGCACCAGGCCCCGGGGCGCTTCGGTAATCTTGCGAAACACGTCCCCCATGCCCAGATCGTCCATGCTCAGGACCTTCGACGGAATGGTCCGGAACACCGCGCCCGCGCCACGATTCTGGTTGAAGGCATTGACCCGGAAACGCGCCACGCCGGGCACTTCGAAGGAAAAGTCGGTTTCAAGATGCTTCTCGAAGTCCACCCGCTGGAGGTCGTTCATGATGTCGTAGATCAGGTCATGCACTTCCTTGTGGTCCAAGGCCGGCAAGTTGATGCGTCGCACATCGCCATCGACACGGATCATCGGTGGCAGGCCGGCGGACAGGTGCAGGTCGGACGCGCCTTGTTTGGCGCTGAAAGCCAGCAGCTCAGTGATATCCATAGCGCTCCTCAATTCCAGTAGAATGCCGCGAACCTTCAGACCGCTGGCGCCTCTTGATGTCCACGATAGCAGACAACACTCTTCAGGTTAGTTCACGCATCCAGGCAGCAGCCAAAGCCGCCCACCGCGATGAGAACAGCATCCAGCTATTGGCCGTGAGCAAAACCAAGCCCGCCGAGGCCCTGCGTGAAGCCTATGCCGCCGGGATCCGCGACTTTGGCGAAAACTACCTGCAGGAAGCCTTGGGCAAACAGCTCGAATTGGCCGACCTGCCCTTGATCTGGCACTTCATCGGCCCCATTCAATCGAACAAGACTCGTGCTATCGCCGAGCATTTCGACTGGGTGCACTCCGTGGATCGTTTGAAAATCGCACAACGCCTGTCCGAACAGCGCCCTGCCGATTTGCCGCCCTTGAACATCTGCATCCAGGTCAACGTCAGTGGTGAAGCCAGCAAATCCGGCTGCACCCCGGCCGACCTGCCCGCCCTGGCCGATGCCATCAGTGCGCTGCCGCGTTTGAAATTGCGCGGGCTGATGGCGATTCCCGAGCCGACTGAAGATCGCGCCGCCCAGGACGCCGCTTTTGCTGCCGTGCAGAGCCTGCAAGCCAGCCTGAACCTGCCACTCGACACACTTTCCATGGGCATGAGCCACGACCTCGAGTCGGCCATCGCCCAGGGCGCCACTTGGGTCCGCATCGGTACGGCCCTGTTTGGCGCCCGCGATTACAGTCGACCATGAACATGGCTGACTCACCTCTCTATAAGGACCTGACATGAGCAAGACTCGTATTGCCTTTATCGGAGCCGGCAACATGGCCGCCAGCCTGATCGGCGGCCTGCGCGCCAAAGGTCTGGACGCCGCGCAGATCCGCGCCAGCGATCCGGGCGAAGAAACCCGTGCCCGCGTGAAAGCCGAACACGGCATCGAAGTGTTTGCCGACAACGCCCAAGCCATTGAGGGCGTGGACGTGGTCGTGCTGGCGGTCAAGCCACAGGCGATGAAAGCCGTTTGCGAAGCCATTCGCCCAAGCCTCAAGCCGAACCAGCTGGTGGTGTCGATTGCGGCCGGCATCACCTGCGCCAGCATGAACAACTGGCTGGGTGCCCAGCCGATCGTGCGCTGCATGCCCAACACCCCGGCGCTGGTGCGCCAGGGTGTGAGCGGGTTGTACGCCACGGCCCAAGTGAGCGCCGAGCAACGCCAGCAGGCCCAAGAGCTGCTGTCGGCAGTCGGCATCGCTTTGTGGCTGGACGAAGAACAGCAACTGGACGCGGTCACCGCCGTTTCCGGCTCTGGCCCTGCGTATTTCTTCCTGCTGATCGAAGCCATGACCGCCGCTGGCGTGAAGCTCGGCCTGCCACCCGAAATCGCTGCACAACTGACCGTGCAAACCGCGCTGGGCGCTGCACACATGGCAGTCGCCAGCGATGTCGACGCCGCTGAACTGCGTCGCCGCGTGACCTCGCCTGCGGGCACCACCGAAGCGGCGATCAAATCGTTCCAGGCCGGCGGCTTCGAAGCCCTGGTGGAAAAAGCACTCGGCGCCGCCGCGCACCGCTCGGCCGAGATGGCCGAACAACTGGGCAAATAAGGAGCCTTACATGATTGGATTGAACACTGCGGCGATTTACGTGCTGCAAACCCTCGGCAGTCTGTACCTGCTGATCGTGCTGCTGCGTTTCGTGCTGCAACTGGTGCGCGCAAACTTCTACAACCCGCTGTGCCAGTTCGCCGTGAAAGCCACCCAGCCACTGCTCAAGCCACTGCGCCGGATCATCCCGAGCCTGTTCGGCCTGGACATGTCCTCGCTGGTGTTGGCAATCCTCGTGCAACTGGCGTTGATGGCCCTGACCCTGCTGCTGACCTTCGGCACCACCGGTAACCCGCTGCAATTGCTGATCTGGTCGCTGATCGGCGTAACGGCGCTGTTCCTGAATATCTTCTTCTATGCCCTGATCATCAGCGTGATCCTGTCCTGGGTCGCGCCGGGCAGCCACAACCCCGGCGCCGAGCTGGTGAACCAGATCTGCGAGCCGGCCCTGGCGCCGTTCCGCAAGATTCTGCCAAACCTCGGCGGCCTGGATATCTCGCCGATCCTGGCGTTCATGGTGCTCAAGCTGATCGACATGCTGGTGATCAACAACCTCGCAGCCTTGACCATGATGCCGCAGATCCTGCGCCTGCTGATCTGATCCGGTGAGCTACTTTCGCTGGGACGGTGATGACCTGATTCTGGAATGTCACCTGCAACCTGCGGCCCGCAGCGATGATTTCTGCGGACTGCACGGTGATCGCCTGAAGATCCGTCTGACGGCGCCGCCGGTCGAGGGCAAGGCCAATGCGTACCTGATGGCGTTTCTGGCCAAGGCGTTCGGGGTTTCCAAGAGCCAGGTCAGCCTGATCAGCGGCGAGTTGAACCGGCAGAAGCGAGTGCGGATCTGTTCGCCGAAGAAGCTGCCGGATTTGCCGGATCTGGTGCGCCCGGCCTGACCTCAATGTGGCGAGGGAAAATCAGGCCCGGCCTTTGCTTGCCGCTAGCCACAGCGGTCTTTAGACTTACGCCTCATTTCAATGAGAGCAGGGTCGATGCCAGCTGCCTTCCCCCCCGATTCTGTTGGTCTGGTGACGCCGCAAGTGGCGCACTTCAGTGAACCCCTGGCCCTGGCCTGCGGTCGTTCGCTACCCGCTTATGACCTGATCTATGAAACCTATGGCACGCTGAACGCCACGGCGAGCAATGCCGTGCTGATCTGCCATGCCTTGTCCGGTCACCATCACGCCGCCGGCTTCCACAGCCCCGACGACCGCAAACCCGGTTGGTGGGACAGCTGCATCGGCCCCGGCAAACCGATCGACACCCGCAAATTCTTCGTGGTCAGCCTGAACAACCTCGGCGGTTGCAACGGCTCCACCGGCCCCAGCAGCGTCAATCCGGAAACCGGCAAGCCGTTTGGCGCCGACTTCCCGGTACTGACCGTGGAAGACTGGGTGCACAGCCAGGCACGCCTTGCCGACCTGCTCGGCATCGACCAATGGGCGGCGGTGATCGGCGGCAGTCTGGGCGGCATGCAGGCCTTGCAGTGGACCATCACCTATCCGGATCGCGTGCGGCACTGCCTGGCGATCGCCTCGGCACCGAAACTGTCGGCGCAGAACATCGCGTTCAACGAAGTCGCACGCCAGGCGATTCTTACCGACCCGGAGTTCCACGGCGGTTCGTTCCAGGAATACGGGGTAATCCCCAAGCGCGGGCTGATGCTGGCGCGAATGGTCGGGCACATCACATACCTGTCCGATGACTCCATGGGCGAAAAATTCGGCCGCGGTCTGAAGAGCGAAAAGCTCAACTACGACTTCCACAGTGTCGAGTTCCAGGTCGAAAGCTACCTGCGCTATCAAGGCGAGGAGTTTTCCGGACGTTTCGACGCCAACACCTACCTGCTGATGACCAAGGCGCTGGACTACTTCGATCCTGCGGCGAACTTCGACGATGACCTGGCGAAAACCTTCGAAGGCGCGAAAGCCAAGTTCTGCGTGATGTCCTTCACCACCGACTGGCGTTTCTCCCCTGCCCGCTCGCGGGAGCTGGTGGACGCGCTGATGGCGGCCAGGAAAGACGTCTGCTATCTGGAGATCGACGCTCCGCAAGGCCACGATGCCTTCCTGATTCCGATCCCGCGTTACTTGCAGGCCTTCAGCAATTACATGAACCGCATATCGCTTTGAGGAAGACATGAGAGCCGATCTGGAAATCATCCAGGAATGGATCCCCGCCGGCAGCCGCGTGCTCGACCTCGGCTGCGGTGACGGCGAGCTGCTGACCTGGCTGCGTGACCACAAGCAGGTCACCGGCTATGGCCTGGAAAACGACCCGGACAACATTGCCGAGTGCGTCGCCAAAGGCATCAACGTCATCGAGCAGGACCTGGACAAGGGCCTGGGCAACTTTGCCAGCAACAGTTTCGACATCGTGGTCATGACCCAGGCCCTGCAAGCCGTGCATTACCCGGACAAGATCCTCGACGAAATGCTGCGGGTCGGTCGCCAGTGCATCATCACCTTCCCCAACTTCGGCCACTGGCGCTGCCGCTGGTACCTGGCGAGCAAGGGCCGGATGCCGGTTTCGGAGTTTCTGCCGTACACCTGGTACAACACGCCAAACATTCACTTCTGCACCTTCGAAGACTTTGAAGCGCTGTGTCGCGAACGTGAAGCCAAGGTCATTGATCGACTTGCCGTGGATCAACAGCATCGACACGGGTGGGCCAGTAAGCTATGGCCTAATCTGTTAGGTGAGATCGGTATCTATCGCGTCAGCAGCCCCGGTCTGCCGGACCACAAGGTCGCGGTCTGAATCACGACACTTCCAGGAGAACGATCATGGGTCGTCTAGCGCTGTTTGTACTTACTGCCTGCCTGAGCGTCACCGCCATGGCCGCCGACGTCATCAAAAGCGAACGCCAGGAAACATTTGGCGATGTGACAGTGCACTACAACACCTTCAACTCGACTTATCTGACACCGGACATCGCCAAGGCTGCCGAGCTGATCCGCAGCAAGAACCAGGGCGTGATCAACGTGTCGGTGATCAAGGACGGCAAACCGCAAACCGCACAAGTCAGCGGGACGGTCAAAGACCTGACCAGCCAAAGCGTCCCATTGCAGTTCAAACAGATCACCGAAACCGGCGCGGTCTACTACATCGCCCAGTATCCGGTGCCACAGCAGGAAATCCGCACCTTTGAAATCAAGGTGCAGACCGGTGACAAAATCAACACCATCAATTTCAACCAAGAGCTCTTCCCCGGCGAATGATCAATTTCACGCAACTCGTACTGGCCAGCCATAACGCCGGCAAACTCAAGGAACTCCAGGCCATGCTGGGCGAATCGGTGCACTTGCGCTCGATCGGCGAGTTCAGCAGCGTCGAGCCTGAAGAAACCGGCC
The DNA here is from genome assembly GCF_059492165.1 of Pseudomonas sp. Pseusp15. Taxonomy (NCBI): domain Bacteria; kingdom Pseudomonadati; phylum Pseudomonadota; class Gammaproteobacteria; order Pseudomonadales; family Pseudomonadaceae; genus Pseudomonas; species Pseudomonas sp. Pseusp15. The sequence goes on along the minus strand of NZ_CP168523.1, from coordinate 5,766,563 downwards.
TGTCGTTCGTTGAAAACGCCATTCTCAAGGCCCGCAATGCCTCGCGTATTTCCGGCCTGCCGGCCTTGGCCGACGATTCGGGGCTGGCGGTGGATTTCCTTGGCGGTGCGCCGGGTATCTATTCGGCCCGTTATGCCGACGGCAAGGGCGATGCGGCGAACAACGCCAAACTGCTCGACGTCATGAAAGACGTGCCGCAAGCCGAGCGCGGCGCGCAATTCGTCTGCGTGTTGGCGCTGGTGCGTCATGCCGACGATCCGTTGCCAATCCTTTGCGAAGGCCTGTGGCATGGGCGCATCCTGACCCAGGCCAGCGGTGAGCACGGTTTTGGCTACGATCCGCTGTTCTGGGTGCCGGAGCGCGAGTGCTCCAGCGCCGAGCTTAAGCCCAGCGACAAGAACCAGATCAGTCACCGCGCCCGTGCAATGGATCTGCTGCGCCAGCGTCTGGGCTTGAAATGACCATTGAATCGTCCGCGTCGCCGCTGATCTTCGGCGGCGCGCATTCGCCTCGGGCCGCTTTGCCTGTGCTGCCGCCCTTGGCGCTGTACATCCACATCCCGTGGTGTGTACGCAAATGCCCTTATTGCGACTTCAACTCCCACACCGCCAGCCCGGTGCTGCCGGAACAAGAGTATGTGGACGCCCTGCTCTCCGACCTCGATCAGGACCTGCATGCGGTCTATGGCCGCGAACTGAGCTCGATCTTCTTTGGTGGCGGTACGCCGAGCCTGTTCAGCGCCGAGGCGTTGGGCCGTTTGCTCAAGGGTGTCGAGCAACGTATTCCGTTTGCCAGCGACATAGAAATCACCCTGGAAGCCAACCCAGGAACGTTCGAGCAGGAGAAATTCCGCGCCTACCGGGCGCTGGGCATCAATCGCCTGTCGATCGGTATCCAGAGCTTTCAGGAAGAAAAACTCAAGGCGTTGGGGCGGATCCACAACGGCGATGAAGCCGTGCGTGCCGCCGACATGGCGCGCCAGGCTGGCTTCGACAACTTCAATCTGGACCTGATGCACGGTTTGCCCGATCAGACGCTGGACGATGCCCTGAGCGACCTGCGCCAGGCCATCGCCCTGAAGCCGACGCACCTGTCCTGGTATCAGCTGACCCTGGAGCCGAACACGGTGTTCTGGAACCAGCCGCCGACGCTGCCGGAAGATGACGCCCTGTGGGATATTCAAGAGGCCGGCCAGGCGCTGTTGGCCGAACACGGTTACGCGCAGTACGAAGTCTCGGCCTATGCCCAGCCCGGCCGGCCGGCGCGGCATAACCTCAATTACTGGAGTTTCGGCGACTTCATCGGCATCGGCGCCGGTGCCCACGGCAAGCTCAGCCATCCGGACGGGCGCATCGTACGCACCTGGAAGACTCGCCTGCCGAAGGATTACCTCAATCCGGCCAAAAGCTTCAAGGCTGGCGAGAAAGCGCTGAGCAACGAAGAACTGCCGTTCGAGTTCCTGATGAACGCCTTGCGCCTGACCGAGGGTGTCGAAGCGCGGTTGTATACGGAGCGCACCGGGCTGCCCCTGGAAAGCCTTGCCGAAGGCCGCCGAGAGGCCGAACAAAGTGGCTTGTTGCAGGTCGAACCGTCACGTCTGGCAGCCACGATGCGCGGACAACTCTTTCTCAATGACTTGCTGCAGACTTTTCTGACATAAGGAAATCGAATGGATCTGGTACTCGACCTGCTCGCCACCGTGTCCCGCTGGAGCCGTAGCAACCTGTCGGAAATCTCTCTGGCACTGGTGGGCTGCCTGCTCGTGCTGTTTGGCGCCGACCTCAAGGGCTGGGTCGACCAACGTCTGGGCAGCATCGCCGGCGCCTTGCGCATCCCGCTGATGGCCCTGCTGTGCATGGTCGGCAGCGGCGTAGCGCTGATCTATGCCACGCCATGGATCATCAAAGGCCTGAGCCAGTTCAACAACTACAGCCTGGCGCCGGTGTTGTTGGTGGTGCTGGTGTTGATCGGGGTTGTGGCAGACCGCCGCTGACTTCGAATAACACACAAAAAAATGTGGGAGCGGCGCACCGCCGCTCCCACATTTTGTATTGCGTTACGGCTTAGGACTGCTTTTCGAACTTCAGATCCCACACGCCATGCCCAAGACGTTCGCCGCGGCGTTCGAACTTGGTGATCGGGCGTTCGGCCGGGCGCGGGACGCACTTGCCGTCTTCGGCGAGGTTGCGATAGCCCGGGGCGACGTTCATCACTTCCAGCATGTACTCGGCGTACGGCTCCCAGTCGGTGGCCATGTGCAACACACCGCCGACCTTCAACTTGCTGCGCACCAGCTCAGCGAACGATGCCTGAACGATACGACGCTTGTGGTGACGGCTCTTGTGCCACGGATCCGGGAAAAACAGCATCAGGCGGTCGAGGCTGTTGTCGGCGATGCAACGGTTGAGCACTTCGATCGCATCGCAATCGTAGACACGCAGGTTGGTCAGGCCCTGAGTCAGCACGCCATTGAGCAGCGCGCCAACACCCGGACGGTGAACTTCAACGCCAATGAAATCCTGCTCCGGCGAGGCCGCGGCCATTTCCAACAGCGAATGGCCCATGCCGAAACCGATTTCCAGCGAGCGAGGCGCCGAACGGCCGAACACCTGGTCGAAATCCACCGGCGCATCGGCCAGAGGCAGCACGAACAGCGGAGCGCCCTGCTCCAGGCCGCGTTGCTGGCCTTCGGTCATGCGCCCCGCGCGCATCACGAAACTCTTGATGCGGCGGTGTTGGCGCTCTTCGCCTTCTTCCTGCTGGATAGGCGTGTCGTTTGATTCAGTCATCAATGGCTCTTACTTGATCAGACCATCCAGCGGCGAGGAGGCGCTGGCATAGAGTTTTTTCGGCATGCGGCCCGCGAGGTAGGCCAGACGACCTGCCACGATGGCGTGTTTCATGGCTTCAGCCATCATGATCGGCTGCTGGGCATGGGCGATGGCCGAGTTCATCAGCACCGCTTCACAGCCCAGCTCCATGGCGATGGTGGCGTCGGAGGCAGTACCGACACCGGCATCCACCAGCACCGGAATTTTCGCCTCTTCGAGGATGATCTGCAGGTTGTACGGGTTGCAGATCCCCAAGCCCGAGCCGATCAAACCAGCCAGCGGCATGACTGCGATACAGCCGATTTCCGCCAGTTGACGGGCAATGATCGGATCATCGCTGGTGTACACCATCACGTCGAAGCCTTCCTTGACCAGCACTTCGGCGGCCTTGAGGGTTTCGATCACGTTGGGGAACAGGGTTTTCTGATCCGCCAGCACTTCCAGCTTCACCAGGTTGTGGCCGTCGAGCAGCTCACGGGCCAGGCGGCAGGTGCGCACGGCTTCAATGGCGTCGTAGCAACCGGCAGTGTTCGGCAGGAAGGTGTAGCAATCCGGCGACAGGACTTCGAGCAGGTTCGGTTCGCCCGGGTTCTGGCCGAGGTTGGTCCGGCGCACGGCGAAGGTGACGATCTCGGCACCCGAAGCCTCGATGGCCAGGCGGGTTTCTTCCATGTCACGGTACTTGCCGGTGCCTACCAGCAAACGCGACTGGTAAGTACGACCGGCCAGGACGAAGGGCTTGTCGCTACGAACGATGCTCATGGGAAATCCTCTGTTGGGGTGAGGTTCTTGCAGAATGATTCTGTGGCCGCTCGGGCCGGGCGGCTAGCCGCCGCCGATGGCGTGTACCACTTCGACCGAGTCGCCGTCGTTCAGCGTGGTTTCAGCGTGCTGGCTGCGCGGGACGATATCCAGATTGAGCTCGACCGCCACCCGGCGCCCGGTCAGTTCCAGACGGGTCAGCAGGGCCGCAACGGTTTCACCGTCGGGCAGTTCAAGGGATTCGCCGTTCAACTGAATGCGCATGCCGAATGCCGCCATCATTTTTAGGGGCTGGCATTCTAGCCCGATCAGACTTGGCGACCCAAGCCATTCGTCACGAAATGGACTGCGTGGTCAGCTCAGCCGCCAGGCGGCTAGCCCCAGGCAAACCCAGCCGACCAGAAACGCGAGGCCGCCGAACGGTGTAACGATCCCGAGCTTGCTGACGCCGGTCATCGTCAGCAGGTACAGGCTGCCGGAAAACAACACAATGCCGAGAGCAAAAGACGCGCCGGCCCAGGTAATCAGACGACCGGGAATCTGCGTGGCCAGCAATGCAACACCCAGCAACGCCAGGGTATGCACCAGTTGATAAGTGACGCCCGTGTGGAAAATCGCCAAATACTCAGGCGTCAGGCGGTTTTTCAGGCCGTGGGCGGCGAATGCGCCCAAGGCAACGCCGGTGAATCCGAAGAAAGCGGCAAGCATCAGAAAGCCACGCAGCATGAAGAACTCCAGTCAGACTCGATCAGCAGGGTCTGTATAATGGCCGGCTCAACGGGTTCGGCCAAGCCATCTCTATGCTGCAGTTAATTTTCCGTCGTTTCACAAAGGCCCTGCTCTGGTTCGCGGTCGGCAGTGTTTTGCTGGTTCTGCTGTTTCGGGTGGTGCCGCCACCGGGAACGGCATTGATGGTCGAGCGCAAGATCGAATCCTGGGTCGACGGCGAGCCGATTGATTTGCAACGCACCTGGAAACCCTGGGATGAAATCTCCGACGACCTGAAAGTCGCGGTGATTGCCGGTGAAGACCAGAAGTTTGCCGAGCATTGGGGCTTTGATTTCAGCGCGATTCAGGCGGCGTTTGCACATAACGAGCGCGGCGGCTCGATTCGCGGCGCAAGCACCCTGAGCCAGCAAGTGTCGAAAAACCTGTTTCTGTGGTCTGGCCGCAGCTGGCTGCGTAAAGGCCTGGAAGCCTGGTTTACCGGGCTGATCGAAGTGTTCTGGCCCAAGCAGCGGATTCTTGAGGTATACCTCAATAGCGTCGAGTGGGATGAAGGTGTGTTCGGCGCCGAAGCAGCGGCCCGGCATCACTTTGGCGTGGGCGCTGGTTCGCTGTCCCGGCAGCAGGCAAGTTTGTTGGCCGCGGTACTGCCGAACCCGCGGGTGTGGAGTGCCAGCCATCCGACTTCTTACGTTGCAAGGCGGGCGGGGTGGATTCGCCAGCAGATGAATCAGTTGGGCGGGGACAGCTATCTGGTCGGCCTCAACGATTCCCGCCGGGCGCCATGGGCTCAATGACACCGAAGATCCCACAAAGTCGACGCTAAACCGGAAATTGGGCAGAAACAAAAACGCCCCGATCAATGATCGGGGCGTTTTTTATTGCCTTCGCGCGGGTTACGCAGCGATCGACAACTTGAGCTTGTTCATCGCGCTCTTCTCGAGCTGACGAATACGCTCGGCCGACACGTTGTACTTCTGCGCCAGGTCGTGCAGCGTGGCTTTTTCTTCTGCCAGCCAGCGCTGATAGAGAATGTCGCGGCTGCGGTCGTCCAGCACTTCAAGCGCTTCGTGCAGGTTGTGGTTGGAGTTGTCGCTCCAGTCGGCATCTTCCAGTTGACGGGCCGGATCGTACCGGTGGTCTTCCAGGTAGTTGGCCGGCGATTGGAAGGCACTGTCGTCGTCCGCTTCCGCGGCCGGGTCGAAGGCCATGTCATGGCCGGTCAGGCGACTTTCCATCTCACGCACTTCCCGCGGCTCTACGCCGAGGCTTTCCGCCACACGGTGGACTTCCTCGTTGTTCAGCCAGGCCAGACGTTTCTTCTGGCTGCGCAGGTTGAAGAACAGCTTGCGCTGAGCCTTGGTGGTCGCGACTTTGACGATCCGCCAGTTGCGCAGGATGAACTCGTGGATTTCCGCCTTGATCCAGTGCACCGCAAAGGACACCAGGCGCACACCCATTTCCGGGTTGAAACGCTTGACCGCTTTCATCAGGCCGACGTTGCCTTCCTGGATCAGGTCAGCCTGGGCCAGGCCGTAACCGGAATAGCTACGGGCAATGTGTACGACAAAACGCAGGTGGGCGAGCACCATCTGCCGAGCCGCCCCCAAATCCTGCTCATAATAGAGACTCTCGGCCAGTTCACGCTCCTGCTCCGGCGTCAGCAATGGAATGCTGTTCACCGTGTGCACATAGGCCTCCAGGTTCGCACCCGGGACCAGAGCATATGCAGGTTGCAAAGAATTGGTCATACGAAAAAACCTCCGACTTACATAACTCGTGCAGTTCAGCACTGCGAAAATTGACCGGAAACCAAAAAACAAGTTCCCATAAACGCTGAAAGGTCAATACGAGCAAAATGATATTACTTTGGCGCAAGCTCCCGCAGGTGGCGTGCGACTGCAATCCATGCACCGATATACCCCAACAGCACCGCGCCAAGCAAGAGCGACAGACCGTCGGCAACTGGCACTCCGGCCAGCGCAAAATCACTGCCGTACAAACCGGCCAGTCCAACCACCGCGTCGTTCAGCCAGTTCAGGCCGAACGCCAATACGCCCCAGGAAAGAATCCCCGCACCGAAGCCATATAGCGCGCCCATGTACAGAAAGGGCCTGCGCACATAACTGTCCGTGCCGCCGACGAGTTTAATCACTTCTATCTCTGTGCGGCGGTTTTCAATATGAAGACGAATGGTATTGCCTATCACCAAAAGTAATGCAGAAACCAAAAGCACGGTCAGACCGAAGACAAAACGGTCGCCCAGCTTGAGGATGGCCGCCAGACGCTCGACCCAGACTAGATCAAGTTGCGCCTGTTGTACCTTCGGCAACTCGGAAAGTTTTTGTCGTAATGCTTCAAGCGCAGGCTTGTCGACCTCTTTCGGAGTCACCAGGACCACGCCTGGGAGCGGGTTTTCCGGCAGTTCCTTAAGGGCTTCGCCCAGACCGGACTGCTGCTGGAATTCTTCCAGCGCCTGATCGCGACCCACGTATTCGGCATCCGCTACGCCCGGCATGCCTTTGATCTGCTCACGCAACGACTCACCCTCGGCAGGGCTGGCCTCAAGTTGCAGATACAGGGAAATCTGCGCCGCACGCTGCCAGGAGCCACCGAGACGCTCGACGTTATTCAGCAAAAGTGACAGCCCCATCGGCAAGCTCAGGGCCACCGCCATCACCATGCAGGTGAAAAAGCTGCCGATCGGGTGCTTGCCCAAGCGACGCAAGCTGTCCAGCAAACTGGCGCGATGACTTTCGATCCAGGCGCGGAACAGCGTGGCGAAATCCGGGCCATCGTCATCGTCGCGTTTTTTCTTCTGCTGTGGTTGCGGGTCGGCGGCCTTCGGGGCCACACGCTCGGAAACCTTGGGGCTACGTGTCGCACTCATACGCCGGCCTCCCCGTCGCCGATCAATCGGCCACGCTGCAGGGTCAGCATGCGATGACGCATGCGGGCAATCAGCGCCAGGTCGTGACTGGCGATCAGCACGCTGGTGCCCAGACGGTTGATATCTTCGAACACGCCCATGATTTCTGCCGCCAGACGCGGGTCGAGGTTACCGGTCGGTTCATCCGCCAGCAGCAAGGCCGGGCGGTGAACGATGGCGCGAGCGATGCCGACGCGCTGCTGCTGGCCGGTAGACAGGTCGCCAGGGTAGAGATCGGTTTTGTCCGAGAGCGCCACGCGCTCCAGGGCCGAGTCCACGCGCTTGACGACCTCGGCCTTGGACAGGCCAAGGATCTGCAACGGCAACGCGACGTTATTGAACACCGTGCGATCGAACAGCAACTGGTGGTTCTGGAACACCACGCCGATCTGTCGGCGCAGGAACGGAATCTGTGCGTTGCTGATGGTGCTCAGGTCTTGCCCGGCCAGCAGCAATTTGCCGGTGGTCGGACGTTCCATGGCCAGCAACAGCCGCAACAAGGTGCTTTTACCGGCGCCGGAATGGCCGGTGACAAACAAGAATTCGCCCCGACGGACTCGAAAGCTCAGCTCATGCAAGCCGACGTGACCGTTCGGGTAGCGTTTACCGACCTGTTCGAAACGAATCATGAACGCTCCCGCTCGGCAAACAATGCCTGGACAAAGGGTTCTGCTTCAAAAGTACGCAAATCGTCGATGCCTTCACCAACGCCGATGTAACGGATCGGCAAGCCAAACTGCTTGGCCAGGGCGAAAATCACCCCACCCTTGGCGGTGCCGTCGAGCTTGGTCAGCGCCAGGCCGGTCAATTCGACGGTCTGGTTGAATTGCTTGGCCTGGTTGATGGCGTTCTGGCCGGTACCGGCGTCGAGCACCAACAGCACCTCATGAGGCGCGTCGGCATCGAGCTTGCCGATCACTCGGCGAACCTTCTTCAACTCTTCCATCAAATTGTCTTTGGTGTGCAGGCGACCGGCGGTGTCGGCGATCAACACATCAATGCCACGGGCCTTGGCGGCCTGCACAGCGTCGAAAATTACCGAAGCCGAGTCGGCGCCGGTGTGCTGGGCGATCACCGGAATCTTGTTGCGCTCGCCCCAGACCTGCAGTTGCTCGACCGCTGCGGCGCGGAAGGTGTCACCGGCGGCGAGCATGACTTTCTTGCCTTCCAGTTGCAGCTTCTTCGCCAGCTTGCCGATGGTGGTGGTTTTGCCGGCACCGTTGACGCCGACCACCAGAATCACGAACGGCTTGTTCTGCGAGGTGATTTTCAGCGGCTGCTCGACCGGTTTGAGCATCGCTGCCAATTCGGCTTGCAGGGATTTGTACAGCGCGTCGGCATCGGCCAGCTCCTTGCGGGCGACTTTCTGAGTCAGGCGCTGAATGATCACCGACGTCGCTTCGACGCCGACATCGGCGGTCAGCAGACGGGTTTCGATGTCTTCGAGCAGTTCGTCATCAATGGTTTTCTTGCCGAGGAACAGGCTGGCCATGCCCTCGCCAATGCTGGCACTGGTCTTGGACAGGCCTTGCTTGAGACGGGCGAAGAAACCGGCTTTGGTCTCTTCGGTACGCACAGGCTCGACTGGAGTTTCGAGGGGCGCAACCGGTGTGGCGGCAACAGGAGCGATGACGGGTGCAGGCGCTGGAGCAACCGGAGCAACAAATGCTGGCACTGCCGGCTCTGGAACCACTGGAGCAGGTTCGGCCACGAACACGGGCGCAACGGCTGCCGGTGCAACGACTGTCGGCTCAACCACTGGCGCCCGAACCGGCTCCGGAGCAAACGCAGTCGGGGCCGGAATCGGTGGCGTGATGTGCGGCGCTTGCTCATCTTCAACCAACGCCACCGGCTCTTCCGCTACCGGCAAAGTCAGCCACGGCGTGGCAACTGGCGTCAGCGGCAATGGGGCCGCGACTTCGGTTTCAGGTACGAGCGCGGCCGCAGGTTGCAGCACCGGCTCGGCAATCGGCGCAGGCTTTTGCTCTATAACCGGTGCCGGGGTTGGCTCAGAAAGTGGCTGTGGCTGTTCGACAACGGGTTCCTGCGGCTTTTTGCGCAGCCATCCGAACAGGCTTTTCTTCTCACCAGCCGCAGCTGGGGTCTTCTTGTCGTCGTTGGAACCAAACATGGAGGACGGCTATCTCACGGTAGCGACGCGCCAAAAGGCGCCTCGGCAAATAAATAATTCGATGCTGAACAGACTGCGATTCATCCAGCTTGTTCACGCGCAACATTTTGTCGAGGAGCCAACGGCGCCTCAAAGGTCGACTAATACGAAGGACTGGAACGGCATCGTCGGCGAAAACGCAGAGTTTAGCTGACAAACTCAAAGCTTCTGCCGGTAACCCATACAACCTGCAAGCCGATCAAAGGCTTGATAGGCGTGGCCGCCAGTAAAACGGATCAGTATCCTAGCACCCTCTCGCCCGCCGACGCTAAGACCAAGCGGGCAGCCCAACAGGTTTAAAAACGAATGAATGCTCTAGCCCGCCGCGCTGCAGGCCTGCTGCTCAGCACAGTTTGTCTGCCCCTCTCGGCCCTGGCTGCCGATCCACAACCGACCCACGAATTCACCCTCGACAACGGCCTGAAGGTTGTCGTGCGCGAAGACCATCGTGCGCCGGTCGTCGTTTCCCAGATCTGGTACAAGGTCGGCTCCAGCTACGAGACCCCGGGCCAGACCGGGTTGTCCCACGCGCTGGAACACATGATGTTCAAGGGCAGCGAGAAAGTCGGCCCCGGCGAAGCCTCGCTGATCCTGCGTGACCTCGGCGCCGAGGAGAACGCCTTCACCAGCGACGACTTCACCGCGTATTACCAGGTGCTGGCCCGCGACCGTCTGGGCGTGGCCTTCGAACTGGAAGCCGACCGCATGGCCAACCTGCGCCTGCCGGCCGACGAGTTCACCCGCGAAATCGAGGTGATCAAAGAAGAGCGTCGCCTGCGCACCGACGACAAGCCGATGTCCAAGGCCTACGAACGTTTCATGGCCATGGCCTACCCCGCCAGCGGTTACCACACGCCGACCATCGGCTGGATGGCCGACCTCGACCGCATGAAAGTCGAAGAACTGCGCCATTGGTACCAGTCCTGGTATGTGCCGAACAACGCCACTCTGGTGGTGGTCGGCGATGTGACCCCGGACGAAGTCAAAACCCTGGCCCAGCGTTACTTCGGCCCGATCGCCAAGCGCGACGTGCCACCGGCGAAAATCCCGCTGGAGCTGGCTGAGCCCGGCGAACGCAAGATCACCCTGCATGTGCAGACCCAATTGCCGAGCCTGATGCTGGCCTTCAACGTGCCGAGCATTGCCACCGCCGAAGACAAACGCTCGGTGAACGCCCTGCGCTTGATTTCCGCCCTGCTTGACGGCGGCTACAGCGGCCGCATCCCGACGCAACTGGAACGCGGCGAAGAGCTGGTGTCCGGCGGGTCGTCGAGCTACGACGCCTATACCCGTGGCGACAGCCTGTTCACCTTGTCGGCTTCGCCGAACACCCAGAAAAATAAAACCATGGCCCAGGCCGAAGCCGGCCTGTGGAAACTGCTCGAACAACTGAAAACCACCGCGCCATCCGCTGAAGAACTGGAGCGGGTACGAGCGCAGGTCATTGCCGGCCTGGTTTTTGAGCGTGACTCGATCACCAGCCAGGCCACCGCCATCGGTCAGTTGGAAACCGTCGGCCTGTCCTGGAAACTGATGGACACCGAACTCGCCGACCTGGAAAGCGTGACCCCGCAAGATATCCAGAAGGCCGCCAAGCTGTATTTCACCCGCGAACGTCTCAGCGTCGCCCATGTACTGCCACAGGAGACGACTCATGAGTGAGCGTAAAAAGTCGCGTCTGGCCCTGATCGGCCTGATCGCTGTTGCACTGATCGGGTCTGCCGCCTTCTATCTGTCAAAACCCGACGAGTCCAACGCCAGCGAAGCCCTCGACAAGGCCAAGTCCAGCCAAAAGCTGCAATCGCTGGCCGAACTCGACGGCAAGGCCCCAAGCCATCGCTCGCTGAACGTGCAGACCTGGAATACCGCCGAAGGCGCCAAGGTATTGTTCGTTGAAGCCCGTGAACTGCCGATGTTCGACATGCGCCTGATCTTCGCCGCCGGCAGCAGCCAGGACGGTGATGCACCCGGCCTGGCATTGCTGACCAACGCCATGCTCAACGAAGGTGTGGCCGGCAAAGATGTCGGCGCCATCGCTCAGGGCTTCGAAGGATTGGGCGCCGACTTCAGCAACGGCGCGTACAAGGACATGGCGCTTGCCTCCCTGCGCAGCCTCAGTGCCGTGGACAAACGCGAGCCTGCCTTGAAGCTGTTCGCTGAAGTCGTCGGCAAGCCGACCTTCCCCGCCGACTCGTTTGCGCGCATCAAGAACCAGATGCTCGCCGGCTTCGAATACCAGAAACAGAACCCCGGCAAACTCGCCAGCCTGGAGCTGATGAACCGTTTGTACGGCGATCATCCGTACGCTCACTCCAGCGACGGCACAGCCAAGAGTATTCCCCCGATTACCCTGGCGCAGTTGCGAGCCTTCCATCAGAAAGCCTACGCCGCCGGCAACGTGGTGATTGCGCTGGTAGGCGACCTGTCGCGTGCCGAGGCAGAGGCAGTTGCCGCACAAGTGTCCGCCGACCTGCCCAAAGGCCCGGCCCTGGCGAAAATCGAACAACCGACCGACCCCAAGCCCAGCATCGGCCACATTGAGTTTCCGTCCAAACAGACCAACCTGATGATCGCGCAACTGGGTATCGACCGTGACGATCCGGATTACGCAGCGCTGTCCATGGGCAACCAGATTCTTGGCGGCGGCGGTTTCGGCACCCGGCTGATGAGCGAAGTGCGCGAGAAGCGTGGCTTGTCGTATGGCGTGTATTCGGGTTTCAGCCCGATGCAGGCTCGCGGCCCGTTCATGATCAACCTGCAAACCCGCGCCGAAATGAGCGAAGGCACCCTGAAACTGGTGCAGGATGTGCTCGCCGACTACCTTAAGACCGGCCCCACCGAGAAAGAACTCGACGACGCCAAGCGTGAACTGGCCGGCAGCTTCCCGCTGTCCACCGCCAGCAACGCCGATATCGTCGGTCAGCTCGGCGCCATGGGCTTTTACAACTTGCCGCTGAGCTACCTGGAAGACTTCATGCAACAGTCCCAGAGCCTGACCGTCGAGCAAGTCAAAGCCGCACTGAACAAACACCTGAGCACGGATAAACTGGTCATCGTCAGCGCTGGCCCGACCGTGCCACAAAAGCCGTTGCCGGCCCCTACTGACAAACCTGCCGAGCAGCCGCTCGGGGTTCCGGAGCATTAATGGCCACTCGCCCAAAAAAACCTGTCCATAACGTGCATAACGGTGTGAACCAACTGCGCATCATCGGTGGCGAATGGCGCAGCCGAAAGCTGAGCTTCCCGGATGCTCCGGGCCTGCGCCCGACGCCGGACCGGGTGCGGGAAACCCTGTTCAACTGGCTCGCGCCTTACGTCGCCGGGGCCAAGGTACTCGATCCGTTTGCCGGCAGCGGCGCGCTGTTCCTGGAAGCCTTGTCCCGTGGCGCCGCCATGGGCCAGGCGCTGGACGCCAGCAACATCGCGGTGTCCAGCCTGAAAGAACATCTGGGCACCCTGCGCTGCACCAACGGCCAGGTACAGACTGCCGACGCCTTGCGCTATCTGGAAACCCAACCGGCCACGGCGTTCGACCTGGTGTTCCTCGACCCGCCGTTCAATCAGAATCTGTTGCCTGTGGTTTGCACTCTGCTCGAAGAACGTCATTGGCTGGCCGACGATGCGTGGGTCTACACTGAAAGCGAAAGCGCACCGTCGATATTGGGTTTGCCAGAAAATTGGCGCCTGCATCGGGAGCAAAAATCGGGACGTGTGTACTACGCGTTGTGGCAACGTATGGCAGGGATCGCCGGCTAGTCCGGCCTGAGAAAACGGTGCGAAGCTCAGTCAGCTAACGCTGCGGGTACGCGCCGCAGCATCGAGAGCAATCGTGTCCCATCTGCCAGAACGTTTCACCCCTGCCTTCACGCCCGCCTACGGCCTGGGTAATCCGCACTTACAAACCTTGTGGGGACCGCTATGGCGCAAAACCACACATATCGAGCGTGAGCGCGAGCGATTGTGGCTTGAAGATGGCGATTTCCTTGACCTGGACTGGCACGGCCCACACAGCGCGAATGCACCGTTGGTGCTGGTACTGCACGGCCTGACCGGCTCGTCGAATTCGCCTTATGTGGCCGGCATGCAGAAAGCGTTGGGTGCCCAGGGTTGGGCCAGCGTCGCGTTGAACTGGCGAGGCTGCTCCGGCGAGCCCAATCTGTTGCCGCGCAGCTACCATTCCGGGGCCAGTGAAGACTTGGCCGAAACCATCAGGCACCTGCGCACCCAACGCCCCCTCGCGCCGCTGTATGCGGTCGGTTATTCCATGGGCGGTAACGTGTTGCTCAAGCATCTGGGTGAAACCGGCAGCAACAGCGGTGTACTCGGTGCGGTGGCAGTGTCGGTGCCGTTTCGCCTCGATCACTGTGCCGATCGTATCAGCCAGGGTTTTTCCCAGTTCTACCAAGCGCATTTCATGCGAGAGATGGTCGCCTACATCAAGAACAAGCAACGCAGATTCCAGCATGAGGGACATGAGGATGGCCTGGCGGCATTGGAGGCGCTGGGCTCTTTGGAGAACTTGCGTACCTTCTGGGATTTCGACGGCCGGGTCACCGCACCGCTCAATGGTTTCGCCGATGCCGCGGATTACTATCGTCGCGCTTCGAGTCGTTATTTCCTTGGAGAGATTCGCACGCCGACCCTGATTATCCAGGCGGCTGACGATCCGTTTGTGTTTCCGCATAGCCTGCCGCAAGCCGACGAATTGTCCGCCAGCACTCAATTCGAGCTGCAGGCCAAGGGCGGGCATGTCGGTTTCGTCGAGGGTTCGTTCAGGCAACCGGGTTACTACCTGGAACGGCGCATTCCCCAATGGCTGGCCGCCACAGGACGCAAGTAACCAGTGGAAGTCGATCAGGGCGAGTCGATCCACTTCTGGCAAACGGCACCGCTGGCCGGGGTCGAGTTGTTGTCTGCGCGCTACATCGAACACCGTTTCGCCCCGCATGTGCATGACGGCTATGTGATCGGCATGATCATGGCCGGCGCCCAGCGTTATCGCTATCGCGGTGCCGAGCATCTGGCGGGCAGCGGCACGCTGGTGCTGATCAATCCGGACGAACTGCACACCGGCCACAAAGGTACGGAAGACGGTTGGTTGTACCGGGCGTTTTATCCCGACAGCGGGCAAATTCTCTCGCTGCTGGAAGAGCTTGAACTGCCGAGCGACACCTTGCCGGTGTTTGGCGCCACGCTGTACCGCGACCCGGATCTGGTGAGGGGGTTCTGCCAACTGCATCGACTGCTGGAAAGTCCGTCCACGGCCCTGCAGCAGCAAACGGTCTGGCGGGAAATGATGCTGTCGCTGTTGCAACGCCACGCAGCCGTCCCGATCGCCGGCAAACCCGGCAAGGAACACCGTGCGGTGACCTTGGCCAAAGAACGGCTGCAATCGCAATTGGCGGCGCCGCCCTCGCTGGAAGAACTGGCGGCGACGGTGAACCTGTCCCCTTTCCACTTCGCCCGGGTGTTCCGCCGCACCACCGGCATGCCGCCGCACGCCTGGCTGATGCAGCAGCGTATCGCTCGGGCACGGGCGTTGTTACAGGACGGCTGTCTGCCGCTGGAAGTCGCGACGCAACTGGGTTTTGCCGACCAGAGCCATCTGAGCCGGCAATTCAAGCAGGTTTATGGCGTTGGACCGGGGGCGTATCGCAGCGCGCGGCAATTGCCCGACCATAGATGACAACGAAGATCCAAATGTGGGAGCAGGCCCGCTCCCACATCTGCTCTGCGCTTACTCGCCGGTGGCGACGCCTCGTGCAGGGTCGTTGATCCACTCACTCCACGAACCGGCATACAACGCCCCCAATGGATAACCCGCCAGGCAAAGGGCGAACAGGTTGTGGCAGGCCGTCACGCCGGAACCGCAATACGCGACCAGCTCCGTCGGCGAACGATCACCGAGCTTCGCGGCAAACCGCTGCTTGAGCTGATCGGCGGGCAGAAAACGTCCGTCGCTGCCCAGGTTTTCGGTGAACGCGGCGCATTGTGCGCCGGGGATGTGCCCGGCAATCGGATCGATCGGTTCCACTTCGCCCTTGAAGCGCGGCATGGCGCGGGCGTCGAGCAAGGTCAACGCGGGCTGGCCGAGACGTTTCTGGAGCTGTTTGGAGCTGAGCACCAGCGAAGCATCCGGCGTCCCGGTGAAGGTGCCGCGATTGATCGACGGCGGATCAAGACTCAGGGGTAATCCGGCGGCATGCCAGGCTTTCAGCCCGCCATCGAGAATGAACACACCGTCGCGCTTGCCCAGCCAGGCCAGCAACCACCAGGCCCGCGCCGCGTAGGCGCCAGGACCGTCATCGTACAAAACCACTTCGCTGTCGGCATTGATGCCCCAGGCTTGCAGGCGCTCGATCAGCTTTTCGGGTTCAGGCAACGGATGACGCCCGGTAACCCCCTTGACCACCGCCCCGCTCAGATCACGCTCGAGATCGGCAAAACTCGACCCGGCAATATGCCCTTCGGCATAACTGCGCTGACCATAATCCGGGTCTTCGAGGGCAAAACGACAATCCAGAATCACCAGCCCCGGGGTCTCCTTTTTCAGGTCCAACGCTTGCGGGCTGATCAGTTGCGCAATGGGCATAACGGGCTCCTGTGATGTTGTCGATCTTGAATCCTAATGCACTTCTTCCAGCGCCTGGGCCAGTGGCACGTAAAATTCGTCGAACAGCGCATTTACCGCGTCGCGCGATTGATCGGTGACGAACCCGGCCTCAAGCACCAACACCTGATACACGCCGCGCTTGATAGCCTGTTCGCTCAAGTGGTTGGAGTTTTCCCGCGTGGTGCACAGAAACCGCACCCACGACGTGAGGATGATCCAGGCGTTCAGCGTCAGGGACTCGATCTGAACCTTATCCATGTTCAGGATGCCAGCGGCAACGAACCCTTCGTAAATGGCGGTGCCCTGGATCAGGCAGCGCTGGGAAAAGCGCCGGTAACGGGCGGCCAGCTCGGGATCGCTGTCGAGCAAGTGCTCGAGGTCGCGATGCAAAAAACGGTAACGCCACATGGCGGCGAGCAATTCCTTGAGGTAGAAGCGCTTGTCTTCGACCGTCGCGGCGCGGCCCTGGGGTGGGCGCAGGAAGCTGTCCACCAGGCTTTCGTACTCACTGAACAGCACAGCGATGATCGCCTGCTTGTTGGGGAAGTGGTAGTACAGGTTGCCCGGAGAAATCTCCATGTGGGCAGCAATGTGGTTGGTGCTGATGCTGCGCTCGCCCTGCTGATTGAACAGCTCCAGGCTGTTCTGCACGATGCGCTCGCTGGTTTTGATCCGAGGGGCCATGGCTTGAGCTTTAATTCAGAGTGCGGTGACGGGCATCTTACGACCTATCCGCGGGTGGATAAAACAAAGCTGCGTCAGGATGTCATTTGACTTTTTAGAGTACTGACTCTAAAAATCCCCTCATTACAATAAATCCGGAGCCGACCATGCCTGCTGACATCGCCTACCTGAAGAACTTGCAGCAGCCTCTGGACGAGCTCCAAACCCTGTTCGATGCTCAACGCGCTGCGTATACAGGCAACCCGATGCCGCCAGCAGCTCAGCGCCAACAATGGCTAAAGGCATTGCGGGACCTGTTGAGCAATGAGCGCCAGGCCTTGATCGACGCCATCAGCCAGGATTTCAGCCACCGTAGCGCCGACGAAACCCTGCTCGCCGAATTGATGCCCAGCCTGCACGGTATTCACTACGCCAGCCAACACCTCAAAGGCTGGATGAAGGCCTCGCGGCGTAAAGTCGGCATCGCCTTTCAACCCGCCTCGGCCAAAGTCGTTTATCAACCGCTGGGCGTAGTCGGGGTGATCGTGCCGTGGAACTACCCGTTGTATCTGGCCATCGGGCCACTGGTGGGGGCGCTGTCGGCGGGTAACCGGGTGATGCTCAAACTCAGCGAATCGACCCCCGCCACCGGTTTGCTGCTCAAGGAATTGCTGGGGCGGATATTCCCTCAAGACCTGGTCTGCGTGGTGCTCGGCGAGGCCGACATCGGCGTGGCGTTCTCCCGGTTGCGCTTCGATCACCTGCTGTTCACCGGCGCCACCAGCATCGGCAAACACGTGATGCGCGCAGCCGCCGAGAACCTGACTCCAGTGACCCTCGAACTGGGCGGCAAGTCCCCGGCCATCGTTTCCCGCGATGTGCCGCTCAAGGATGCCGCCGAACGCATCGCTTTCGGCAAGACCCTCAACGCCGGGCAAACCTGTGTCGCCCCGGACTACGTGCTGGTACCGGAAGACCGCGTCGGCTCCTTCGTCGAAGCCTATCGCCAGGCAATTCGCGGGTTTTATCCGACCCTGGCCGACAATCCGGACTACACCGCCATCATCAATGACCGACAACTGGCGCGGCTCAACGGTTACCTCAGCGACGCTACCAGCAAGGGCGCGCTGCTGATTCCGCTGTTCGATCAGGGCCAGGGCCGACGCATGGGTCATAGCCTGCTGCTCAACGTCAGCGACGACATGACGGTGATGCAGGACGAAATTTTCGGCCCGCTGTTGCCGATCGTCCCCTACAAGGATCTCGATGAAGCATTTGCCTACATCAACCAACGGCCTCGTCCGCTGGCGCTGTATTACTTCGGCTACGACAAGCGCGAGCAAAACCGCGTTCTCCACGAAACCCATTCCGGCGGCGTATGCCTCAATGACACCTTGCTGCACGTTGCCCAGGACGACATGCCGTTCGGCGGCATCGGCGCCTCGGGCATGGGCCACTACCACGGCCATGAGGGCTTCCTGACCTTCAGCAAGGCCAAGGGTGTGCTGATCAAACAGCGTTTCAACGCGGCGAAGCTGATCTATCCGCCGTACGGCAAATCCATTCAGAAACTGATCCAGAAGCTGTTTATCCGCTAACGATCAACACCGCCGGGTAATAACAATAATGAGCCCAAGCCTGTCCGACACACCCGCGCTGTCACGGCGCGGCCTGCTTAAATTCAGCCTGGGCGCCAGCGCATTTCTGGCCACAGCCGGATTCGGCGCGAGCCTCAGCGGCTGCTCGTCGAGCACAGCGGCCAGCGGTTTCGCGACTCTGCGCAGCGGTGACCTGTTGTTTCTGCGGGCACTGATCCCGGTGATGCTCGACGGAGCCGTGGCCGTCGAGAAAATGCCGGCCGCCGTCGAAGGCACCCTCAAAAGCCTGGATTACAGCCTCGATCACCTGTCGCCGGAAATGCTCAAGCTGACCCGACAATTGTTCGATGCGCTGGGGATGAGCATCACCCGCGGCCCACTGACCGGGATCTGGGGCAGCTGGGAAAACGCCAGCAGCGAAGCCATCCGACATTTTCTCGACCGTTGGGAAAACAGCTCGTTGAGCCTGCTGCGCATGGGCCATAGCTCGTTGCTGCAAATGGTGATGATGGCGTGGTACAGCCGGGCGGAGTCTTGGGCGCATTGTGGGTATCCGGGGCCGCCTACGGTCTGAAACCGTGGCGTCCCTTTCGCGGGCAAGCCGCCTCACCATCGCACCCAAAACATAACAACAAGAGAACCCGAACATGCCCGTACCCGATCCGTTTCGCGAAGGCCTGGCCCGTGGCTGGAAAACCTATAACGGTTCGCAATTGCCCCAGGACCTGACCCTCGAAGCGGATGTGGCGATCATCGGCAGCGGTGCCGGCGGCGGAACCACCGCCGAAATCCTCAGCGCCGCAGGCTACAAGGTCTTGCTCATCGAAGAAGGCCCACTCAAGACCAGCAGCGACTTCAAGATGCTCGAAGATCAGGCCTACACCAGCCTCTATCAGGAAGGCATCGGGCGCATGAGCAAGGACGGTGCGATCACCATCCTCCAGGGCCGGGCGGTGGGCGGTACCACGCTGATCAACTGGACTTCGAGCTTTCGCACCCCGGATCAGACGCTCGAACACTGGGCCAAAGAACATGACGTCGTAGGCCACACACCGGCCGAGATGGCGCCCTGGTTCGAGAAAATGGAACAACGCCTGGGCGTCGCCCCGTGGCTAGTGCCGCCCAACGCCAACAACGACGTCATCCGCAAAGGCTGCGAAAAACTCGGCTACGCCTGGCATGTGATCCCGCGCAACGTGCGCGGCTGCTGGAACATCGGCTACTGCGGCATGGGTTGCCCGACCAACGCCAAACAATCGATGCTGGTCACGACCATCCCGGCGACCCTGGAAAAAGGTGGCGAGCTGCTCTATCTGGCACGCGCTGAAAAGTTGTCGATCAAGGACGCCAGGGTCACGGGTCTGCACTGTGTGGCGATGGATGAGCGTTGCGTTGCCCCTACCGGACGCACAATCACGGTCAAGGCACGGCATTACGTGCTGGCCGGCGGCGGAATCAACAGCCCGGCGCTGCTATTGCGTTCAGAGGCGCCGGATCCGCATGGGCGACTGGGAAAACGGACGTTCCTGCATTTGGTCAACATGTCCGCCGGGCTGTTCGACGAGGTGATCAACCCGTTCTACGGCGCGCCGCAGTCGATTTATTCCGACCATTTCCAGTGGCAGGACGGCATCACCGGCAAGATGTCCTACAAATTGGAGGTCCCACCGCTGCACCCGGCGCTGGCCACCACCCTGCTCGGTGGCTTCGGCACGGAAAACGCCCGGCACATGGAAAACCTTCCGCATACCCACGCCATGCTGGCATTGCTGCGAGACGGCTTTCACCCGGACAGCTCCGGCGGCAGTGTCGAATTACGCAGTGACGGCACGCCGGTGCTCGACTATCAGGTTTCACCGTATGCCTGGGACGGGTTGCGCCGGGCGTTCCATAGCATGGCCGAGATCCAGTTCGCCGGTGGCGCCAACGCCGTGATGCCGATGCATGCCGACGCCCGTTACGTCAGAACCCTCACCGAAGCGCGTGCCTTGATCGATGGATTGAGCCTTGAGCTGTATCGCACGCGCCTGGGCAGTGCTCATGTAATGGGCGGTTGTGCCATGGGTGAAGACCCGAAAAACGCCGTGACCGATAGCCTCGGCCGACATCACCAACTGCACAATCTATCGATTCACGACGGCTCGCTATTTCCCACCAGCATTGGTGCAAACCCACAATTGTCGGTCTACGGACTGACGGCACAACTGGCGAATTCACTGGCCGAGCGTTTGAAAAACCCATGAAAACGAGGAATATTCCCATCGTCTATAGTGCTTTCTTACCCAACAGGCGACTTGGCCGACCGGGAAGGCTGCGATACCATCCGACTCCCCAACGGACTCCCGCCAGGACGACGCGATGAACCGAGTGTTGTACCCAGGTACCTTCGACCCTATTACCAAGGGCCATGGCGATCTGGTCGAACGCGCCTCGCGCCTGTTCGATCACGTGATCATCGCCGTCGCCGCCAGCCCGAAGAAAAACCCGCTGTTTCCCTTGGAACAACGGGTGGAGCTGGCCCGCGAGGTCACCAAACATTTGCCGAACGTTGAAGTCGTCGGCTTCTCGACGCTGCTCGCGCATTTCGCCAAAGAGCAGAACGCCAATGTATTCCTGCGTGGTTTGCGCGCGGTGTCGGACTTCGAATACGAATTCCAGCTGGCCAACATGAACCGCCAACTGGCACCGGATGTGGAAAGCCTGTTTCTTACCCCGTCCGAGCGTTATTCGTTCATTTCCTCGACACTGGTCCGTGAAATCGCGGCCCTGGGCGGCGATATCACCAAGTTCGTCCACCCGGTGGTGGCCGATGCCCTCACCGAACGCTTCAAAAAGTAGGCGCTGCCGAAGGCTGCGATCTGCTGCACTTGATCGCGCCCGCGTGCACTGCGGGCGCCAATGCGGCACAATTGTGCGCATTGGTTTATTGCGCCAGGGCCTGCCGCCCCGGCTGGAGTTAGCATGTCCCTGATCATCACCGACGATTGCATCAACTGCGACGTCTGCGAACCCGAGTGCCCGAACGCCGCCATTTCCCAGGGCGAAGAGATCTACGTGATCGACCCGAACCTGTGCACGCAATGTGTCGGCCACTACGACGAACCGCAGTGCCAGCAGGTCTGCCCTGTGGATTGCATTCCACTGGACGAGGCCCATCCGGAAACTGAAGAACAGTTGATGGAGAAGTACCGGAAGATTACCGGTAAGGCTTGAAAGCCTGGAAAGATCGTCCGAAGGCGGCCCGAACCTTCGGACGATCTTTTTTATGCCTCACTCCCGCTGCTCAAACCCTTCCCCGACGCACCCCAGACACCGCACAAACGCCGCTTTCGCCGGGTCGACCACCAGCGCCTGCCCTGCATCGCCAATGCCGCCGCCCAGCGCGGTAAATGGCAGCGACACCACAAACGCCCCGGCACCGATCACTGTCGCCACCACCAGCAACGGTCGGGCAATCAGCAGATCGCCAAGCATGGCGTAGGCCGGTGGATTCTGGATGGTGTAACGCGGGTCGCCGCTGCCGTTCTCAGTAGCCAGCGTGGGCGCAGCGATGCTCAGCAGCAGCGTGACGACAAAGGTTCGAAACAGATTCATGGCACGGTCCTTCGGCTAGGCAGTGAGAACACTGACTATAGACCGTAGCCGATATCAGCTCTGACAGCGCGGACAAAAGACACTGGCGCGCTGCCCGAGTTTGACTTCCCGCAGCCCCGTGCCACAGACCTTGCAGTGTTCACCACCACGGCCGTATACGAACAGCTCCTGCTGGAAGTACCCCGGCTGGCCGTCGCCGCCGATAAAGTCCCGCAACGTGGTGCCGCCCCGTTCGATGGCGAGCGCCAGGATGCGCTTGA
This sequence comes from Pseudomonas sp. Pseusp15, assembly GCF_059492165.1. NCBI lineage: Bacteria > Pseudomonadati > Pseudomonadota > Gammaproteobacteria > Pseudomonadales > Pseudomonadaceae > Pseudomonas > Pseudomonas sp. Pseusp15. The sequence goes on along the minus strand of NZ_CP168523.1, from coordinate 5,744,417 downwards.
TCTCGATCGCCAGCTTCAAATAACGCCCCCGGGAAATGCTCTTGGCCTCGCGGCGCGGGTCGATGCCGGCAGCAAACAGCGCTTCGGTCGCGTAGATATTGCCGACGCCAACCACCACCGCGTTGTCCATGATGAACGGCTTGACCGCCATGGATCGCCCGCGGGACAGCTGGAACAGACGTTCGCCATCGAACAGATCGGTCAACGGCTCCGGCCCCAGACGAACCAGCAGTTCGTGATTCAGCGGGTCCAGACTCCAGAGCATCGCCCCGAACCGACGCGGGTCTGTGTAACGCAGGGCCAGGCCCGATTCCAGCTCGATGTCCACATGCTCATGCTTGGCCGCCGGCAAGCCGGCTTCCACCAGCCGCAGATTCCCCGACATGCCCAAATGGCTGATCAACGTGCCGACTTCGGCATTGATCAGTAAATACTTGGCCCGCCGTTCCACCAGCACGATGCGCTGGCCCGACAGCCGCACATCCAGGTCTTCGGGGATCGGCCAGCGCAGACGGCGCTCACGCACGATCACCCGGCTGACGCGCTGGCCTTCCAGGTGCGGTGCAATTCCGCGGCGGGTGGTTTCGACTTCCGGCAGTTCTGGCATGGGGCTCTCGAATCAGGCGAGGTTCGACACTCAACGTGTGGCGAGGTCGCGAATTTCTTGTTTCTGGGTTTCGAAATCGTATTCTGATAGACCGATGTAATCGAGCACCAGATGCCCGACATTGTTCCATTCGTGGTCTTCGGCCTGGTTGCCCAACACCCGATAGGAGGCGCAAATGTGCTCGGCCATCTTCAGGATTGCCAGCAGGTTTTTCAGCGGCGTATTGCGGCATGACTCATCGCTGAAAATGGCCAGGGCATTGTGATGGTTGGCAATGGCCTGGGTGACATGTTCCGGCAGACGCCAGGACTTGGCGGTGTAATACCCGACCACGGCGTGGTTGGTGTTGTAGTGCTTGTTCTCGGTATCCACCACGCGGCATTCGGCGCTGGCGTTGGCATAGGCCTGTTCCAGCACTTTCATGTAATCGGGGAATTTCTTGAGCATCAGCGGAATGCCGCAATCGTGGAACAGGCCCAGCGCATAAGCTTCATCGCCGGCCTGGACACCGACGCGCTTGGCCAGGCTCAGGCAGGTCATCGCCACGTCCTGCGCCGTGTCCCAGAAACGGTTGAGGGTGACGATGGTCTCGTCGTTCAGCTCACCCTTGATCGACTGCGCGTTGATCAGGTTGATGATCGAACGACTGCCCAACAGGTTTACTGCACGCTGGATCGCGGTGATCTTGTTACTCAAGCCGTAGTACGGCGAATTGACGATTTTCAGCAAGGCGCCGGAAAGGCCAGGGTCCTGGGAGATCAGCTTGGCGATCACCTCCAGGTCCGGGTCGGGCATATATTGCTCCATCTGCAGATCCACCATGATCTGCGGCTGGGCCGGCACACTGATGCCTTGCAGGGACTGTTGAATCTGTTCAGAAGACAGCTCTTGGGACATAAGTACGCACTCCGGGTCAGGCGGGGATTCTAACCCTTAAAAAGATCGATCCGACAGCCAGTCAAACTCAATCCATATGTGTGCGGGCCCGCGATGGCGCCATGCGCGTTTCATCGTCCGTCAAACCCGCCACTCCCTCAACACGCTATACTCCCGCTCTTTTTTCCGGAGCGACGTCATGTCCCTGCCTAGCCTGCGCCTCAAAGCCAACGCCGACCGACGCCTGCGCAACGGTCACCTGTGGGTCTACAGCAACGAAATCGATGTAGCCGCCACCCCATTGCACGGCTTCAAGGCTGGCGATCAGGCGATCCTCGAAGCCGCCGGCGGCAAGCCGCTGGGCATCGTTGCCATGAGCCCGAACAATCTGATCTGCGCCCGCCTGCTGTCGCGCGACATCAAGTTGCCGCTGGACAAATCACTGCTGGTGCATCGCCTGAACGTCGCCCTGTCGCTGCGCGATCGCCTGTTCGACAAGCCGTTCTATCGTCTGGTCTATGGCGACTCCGACCTGCTGCCAGGCCTGGTGGTCGACCGTTTCGGCGACATCCTGGTGGCCCAGATCGCTTCGGCGACCATGGAAGCTCACAAAGATGACGTGATCGCGGCCCTGACCCAAGTACTCAAGCCTAGCGGCATCCTGTTCAAGAACGACTCCGCAGCCCGTGACGCCGAAGGCCTCAACCGTTACGTCGAAACCGTGTTCGGCCTGGTGCCGGAGTGGGTGGCGCTGGAAGAAAACGGCGTGAAGTTCGAAGCGCCGGTCATCCAGGGCCAGAAAACCGGCTGGTTCTATGACCACCGCATGAACCGCGCGCGTCTGGCACCTTATGCCAAAGGCAAACGCGTACTGGACTTGTACAGCTACATTGGTGGCTGGGGCGTGCAAGCGGCCGCCTTCGGCGCCAGTGAAGTGTTCTGCGTCGATGCGTCGGCCTTCGCCCTCGACGGCGTCGAGCGCAACGCCGCACTGAACGGTTTCGCCGAAAAAATGACCTGCATTGAAGGCGACGTGTTCGAAGCCCTCAAAGAGCTGAAAGCCAGCGAAGAACGTTTCGACGTCATCGTGGCCGACCCTCCTGCATTCATCAAACGCAAGAAAGATATGAAAAACGGTGAAGGTGCCTACCGTCGCCTGAACGAACAAGCCATGCGCCTGCTCAGCAAGGACGGCATCCTGGTCAGCGCATCGTGCTCGATGCACCTGCCGGAAGACGATTTGCAGAACATCCTGCTGACCAGCGCCCGTCACCTGGACCGCAACATCCAGATGCTGGAGCGCGGCGGACAAGGCCCGGATCACCCGGTTCACCCAGCCATTGCCGAAACCCGCTACATCAAGAGCATTACCTGCCGTCTGCTGCCAAACAGCTGAGTACGCCGGTTTGACGGGGAGCCGACAGGCTCTCCGTCAGCCATTCTGACGCTGCGACATCTCCTCTCCCGCCCCATCGTCTTACTCTTGCAGTCCTACAAACTTGCAGGACGTTTCCCTGCACATTTGATTTGAAAGAATATAACTTACAAACTTTCTCCAACCCCAAGACTGCTCCGACAAAATTACTGGAATATTCCTACTTGATCTCCCCTTGATAAGAGCCCATTAAAGCCTATGATTGAGTTGTCACCTCGAAGTGACACTCACTATCAAATGACAAGGAGTCAACAACATGAAAGCAATTACTCTGGAAGCTAACAAAATCGCCAACCTGGCTTTTCTGGTTGCACCAAAAGCCCGCTAAGTAAATGAGACGCTGGGGAGTGCCGGCTACCCAGCGTGTTCTATGGCACCCGTCCAGAGCGAACCGCCCACCATGCAGATAAACCCATATCTATTCATACTTCCTCGCACGCCCGGCCAAATAGTCTGGGATTACAAAAATCACAAACAATTTGAACTAAGCCTTGAATACTCAAGCAGACTCACGCAACTTATCAACAACCCCGAACTTTATAACGCCAGCAACATAGTTGACACTCAACTCCTGAACGCAGGAATACTGACAACATCAATACAAGGTACTGTTGAATGGGGCTGGGATGAACTGTCGAAGATATTCCATATCGGTACCAAAAACATCCCCTGCGAACATGTTCCTCAGGATATTCATGAATGGTCCAGACACTACCTGGATCACTGCACCGAAGTGCTGGCCGCTCCTGCGCCGAGCAACCGGCCCACAGAACGCCAGGCGCGGGAGCTGATTGGCCTGCCAAAGCCTTCCTGCCTGCCGGAAGGGTCTCTTGCCAACGTCCTGATCGGCCGAAAAACCTGCCGCACCTTCACGGACGCAGCAGTTTCACTGGAAGCTATCGGCACGCTGCTTTACCTGTCCCTTGGCTACTTGCATGAGCGCGAAAACGATGTCGACGAAACCCTTGTCGAAGGTCTCGATGCCCGGCGCAGCAGCCCATCCGGTGGCGGGCTGAATGCCTGCGAAGGCTTTCTTCATGTACACAACGTCAGCGGCCTGAAACCCGGGCTCTACGCCTATCACCCCACCGACCACGCCTTGAGTTTCGTCAACCCGACACCTGACTCACCACTGGGGCAGTTGCTGTGTGGACAGCACTTCATCAACAACCTGCCCGTGGGCCTGTTCATCACCAGTCGGTTCGACAAGCTGTGGTGGAAATATGAACACTCGCGAGCCTACCGAATGGCCTTCGTGGAAGCAGGGCATATTTCTCAAACATTCCAACTGGTGGCCACTGCACTGGGGTTGAACACCTGGCTGACGGGGGCGCTGGCCGATGATCAGGTCGAGGTCTTGCTGGGGATCGAGAACAGCGCGGAACAACCTTTGTTTTTTGTCGGCTGTGGCTACAGCGACGGACAAGTGATGTGCAAGGAATTGAAAGATCTTCTGAGCAGTCGGGAGCCGCAACAATGACCACTCCCATCATTGCCCCGTTGGAGCAGCCCGTGTCCTGGGCTCTTCGTTACACCCTGGGCGACTGGAATACCCGTGCGTCAGTGCGCACCAGCGAACACGACTATCTATTACCACCAGACCTGGAACAGCAACTGGAAACGCGCCACTGGTTTCCTCCAGGCTTCCTGGCTTACCTGACTCACCCGGCCATCCAGGCAGCAGGTCAAACCGTCATCCATCGGTTGTCGGCCAATCATCTGGTGTACTTCCTCGACTACACCACCTTGCTTGAGCACCGCATCGTCAACCGCTCCGTGGAAACCATCATCCATGATGAACTGAACGTCCACATTCCCGCACGAATGAAGACCGCCGCGCTTCAGCTTTATACCGACGAGGGTTATCACGCCCTGTTTTCCAACAGCCTTGCCGAGCAAGTAGCCAGTTTCTACGGGATCAGCCGACGTCCGGTCATGCCCCACCGCATCATGCGATTGAACGCCCTGCTTGACGGCGCCCCGGAAAGATACAGGGCGCTGGCCTGGTTCCTCGTCGGGTTCGTGTCGGAGACGATCATTGCCAAGGAACTGCTCGATGTCTGCCGTAACGACCTGGTTTCCAGCGTCCAGGCAATGCTCAGGGATCATCTGGCGGACGAGGCGCGCCATAGTCGCTATTTCTCTGAAGTGTTCCATTACCTGTGGCTGACGCTGAACAGCCCTCAACGCACGTTTGTCGCCAAAGCGCTGCTGGACATCATCCGGATGTTCTTCGAAGCCGATGAGCGATGGATGCGCGAAAGCCTGCTCAGCGCGGGTCTTGGCGAGACCTCCATCACGGAAATTCTTGGCGGACTGACCAGCCCCCAAGCCACCCATCAACGGGCGCGATCCGGTGCTGGCGCAACGCTTCAGGCGTTAAAAAAGGCTGGTTTCTTCGACCTGCCCTCCAACCAGCAACTGTTCATGAAGGCAGGGCTTATCGATGGCTGAAGGACAATCCGCAGTAACCGCCGGACAACGTCGGGGAGCGGTCAGCCTGTTGTTGGCCATGGTGCTGCTTGGCGTGTTCCCGCTGGATGTCCTGCTGCCCTCTTTCCCGGCGCTCGCCGAACACTTTCGCAGCACACCCGCCGACATTGCGCTGTCGATCAGTCTGTTTGCCGTCGGCATAGCGGTCTCCCAACTGCTGATCGGGCCGCTGTCGGATGTGATCGGGCGCAAAGGACTGTTGCTCGCTGGAATAACCATCTCGATGCTGGGTGCAGTGGACTGCATGCTGACCACGGACTATGTTCACTTCCTGTTGTTCCGTGTGATTCAGGCACTCGGCTGCGGGTGTTTCGTGCTGTCACAAGCATTGATCCAGGACCTGTTCGAGGGCGAGGAGCGTGACCGGTTGCGGATCCTGATGGTGACTGCCACCGGCGTTTTCATCTCGGTCTCACCGTTGGCCGGCACGTTCCTGCAAGCCACGCTGGGCTGGCAGGGCAGCTTTGTGGTGTTTATCGCACTGGCTGGAATAGTACTGCTCAAGGCCTGTTTTTTTCTCGAAAACACTCGGCCTGCGGCAACCAGGGCGCTATCGAATATCTTCCAGCCCTACCGCCGGGTCTTGTGCGATGTCGACTTTCTGTCCTACTGGCTGATTTCAGCCTTTGCTTTCGCCTGCCATTTTTCCTTCATCGTGATTTCGCCGCTGATTTTCATGGATCGACTGCAGCTATCGGCCTATGACTTCTCCCTGGTCCTGCTGGCATACGGCGGCGCCTACATTATCGGCGGCATGGTTGCGACGCTGCTGGGTAAACGTCTCAGTCCCGGCCATCAAGTCATCAGCGGGCTGAGCCTGATCCTGCTGTCCGGCCTGATCATGCTTTACCTCTCAAGCCACTTTGCGTTGTCCCCGATCACCGTCCTGGTACCGATGCTCATCTGTACCGCCGGCACCACCATTGCCCGACCGGCCGCCACGTCCAAAGCCATGGGCCTGTTCCCTGAAAATGCGGGAACTTCGGCGTCGGCCGGCAGTACGGTGATTTTCATCTGTGGCGGGTTGATCAGTGCGCTCATCAGCCTGAGCCCGGCCAACCTGCAATCCACGCTGGGATACAGCTTTATCATCCTGAGCAGCGTGGCGCTGGTACTCAACAGTCGTATCCATAGCCGAGCCAAGAGCCCGGGAGCCAGCCCAAGCGTCGAATAATCCTGCCAGTCGTCATCCCACACGCCCCGTCAGCACTGGATCAACGTTTTCCGGCATTCCCTCCTGACGCCAGCGGTGTAGAATCGCGAGATTCATCGCCAGTCATCCCCCGGCGGGTTTATGAGCTCAAGCTGAAGCGCGCGGCGATCCCGCAAAGTTATCGGCAACTTCCGGACACACGGCCATTTCTGAGTGTTCCAGACGTCAATAGAAGCTCACTTCCCTTTTGATACCTGATTTGCCGCCCGGAGTGCTCCATGCCTGATTACCGCTCGAAAACATCCACCCACGGTCGCAACATGGCCGGTGCTCGCGCACTGTGGCGCGCCACGGGGATGAAAGATGACGACTTCAAGAAGCCGATCATCGCCATTGCCAACTCCTTTACCCAATTCGTACCGGGCCATGTGCACCTGAAGGATCTGGGTCAACTGGTCGCACGTGAAATCGAACGGGCCGGCGGCGTAGCCAAAGAATTCAACACCATCGCCGTGGATGACGGCATTGCCATGGGCCACGACGGCATGCTCTATTCGCTGCCGAGCCGCGAGATCATCGCCGACTCCGTCGAATACATGGTCAACGCCCACTGCGCCGACGCCATTGTCTGCATTTCCAACTGCGACAAGATCACCCCTGGCATGCTGATGGCCGCCTTGCGCCTGAACATCCCGGTAATCTTCGTGTCCGGCGGCCCGATGGAAGCCGGCAAGACCAAACTGGCCAGCCACGGTCTCGACCTGGTCGACGCCATGGTGATCGCCGCCGACTCCAGCGCCTCTGACGAGAAGGTCGCCGAGTACGAGCGTAGCGCCTGCCCTACTTGTGGCTCCTGCTCCGGCATGTTCACCGCCAACTCGATGAACTGCCTGACCGAAGCCCTGGGTCTCGCATTGCCGGGCAACGGTTCGACCCTGGCCACCCACAGCGACCGCGAACAGCTGTTCCTGCAAGCCGGCCGCACCATCGTCGAGCTGTGCAAGCGTTACTACGGCGAGAACGACGAGTCGGTGTTGCCGCGCAACATCGCCAACTTCAAGGCGTTCGAAAACGCCATGACCCTGGACATCGCCATGGGCGGTTCCACCAACACCATCCTGCACTTGCTGGCCGCGGCCCAAGAAGCCGAGATCGATTTCGACCTGCGCGACATCGACCGCCTCTCCCGCCATGTACCGCAACTGTGCAAGGTCGCGCCGAACATCCAGAAGTACCACATGGAAGACGTGCACCGTGCCGGCGGGATCTTCAGCATCCTCGGCTCCCTGGCCCGTGGCGGCCTGTTGCACACCGACCTGCCGACCGTACACAGCAAGACCATGGCCGAAGGTATCGCCAAGTGGGACATCACCCAGACCAACGACGAAGCGGTGCATCACTTCTTCAAGGCTGGCCCTGCGGGCATCCCGACGCAAACCGCGTTCAGCCAGTCGACCCGCTGGGAAACCCTGGACGACGACCGTGAAAACGGCTGCATCCGCAGTGTCGAACACGCTTACTCGAAAGAAGGCGGCCTGGCCGTTCTGTACGGCAACATCGCGCTGGACGGTTGCGTGGTGAAAACCGCCGGTGTCGACGAGTCGATCCACGTCTTCGAAGGCAACGCGAAGATCTTCGAAAGCCAGGACAGCGCCGTACGCGGCATCCTCGCCGACGAAGTGAAGGCTGGCGACATCGTGATCATTCGTTATGAAGGCCCGAAAGGCGGCCCGGGCATGCAGGAAATGCTCTACCCGACCTCTTACCTGAAATCCAAAGGCCTGGGCAAAGCCTGCGCCCTCCTGACCGACGGCCGTTTCTCCGGCGGCACTTCGGGCCTGTCCATCGGCCACGCTTCGCCAGAAGCCGCTGCCGGTGGCGCGATCGGTCTGGTGCAGGACGGCGACAAGGTCCTGATCGACATTCCGAACCGCTCGATCAACCTGTTGGTCAGCGACGAAGAACTGGCCGCGCGCCGGGTCGAGCAGGACAAGAAAGGCTGGAAGCCGGTGGAAAAGCGTCCACGTAAAGTGACCACCGCTCTGAAAGCCTATGCCCTGTTGGCGACCAGCGCCGACAAGGGTGCCGTGCGTAACAAAGCGATGCTCGACGGGCTGTAATACTTAACCGTCGAACAAAAAAATGCCCCGCCAAGTGCGGGGCATTTTTTTGATCGTTCCCACGCAGAGCGTGGGAACGAGATCACAGCGCTTATTGAATCTCTTCCGGTTTGACGATCACCCAGTTCTTGTCCGCCGTCACCGCCAACCCTTCTTTCGCCTGGGCCGCTGCGTGCTTGGCCATCATGCCGTTAATCTGGGTCATGTACTTGTCTTTGCGGTTGACCCACAAATGGATGCCGCCCTTGGACACGTCGACGCTGTGGAACAGCATGTAACCGTCGCTGCTCGGCGTATCACCACCCACCAGGACCGGTTTTTTCCATTCATCGATGTAGGTCAGGATCGCCGCTTGCTTGCCGGCCATCCAGGTTGCCGGAGTCCACAGGTACGGGGTCAACTCGAGGCCAAGGTTGGCCTTCTCGTCATACTTGCCCGCAGTGATCTGCTTACGCGCCGTGGTCAGTTCACCAGTCTTGCGGTCCTTGAGCATCGTGGTCACACCGATCACGTTCTGCGGTTTGACGTTGTAGCCGTACTTCGGATCGGCAGCGACCATGCGCACCAATTCTTCGGAGGCAGCGGTCATCACGTAGACCTCAATGCCATTTTCCATCAGCTTGTTGTAGAGCTCGGCCTGGCCGGTGAAGACTTTCGGCGGCTGGACGTCGATGGTCTTGACCACATCGCCGTCGTAATAAGTGCTCGGCACCGGTTTGCCAGACGCCATCAGCTCATCGACGTAGCCCTTGAGCTCTTGAAGCGTGAAGCCGGAAAACACTTGGGCGACCCATGGATAGCAGACCATGTCGTCGATTTCGCAGAGACGATAGTAGTAGCTGAACAGGCTCTCCTTGTGGTCGGCGGTGTCTTTGAACGGGATCAGTTTCAGCGAGGGGTCGAGGCTCTCGCGGGTGATCAGGCCCTTGTTTTCCATGAACGGCAACAATGACTCTTCGAGGTCGTAGCGGTAACTGGTGTTGTCCATGTCGAACACCGCGAAGTTACCCTTGTTGGCATTGGCCGCGATCATCGCGTCCAGCGCCTTGGCCTGATCCGCTGGCCAGTGCTTCAGGTCGGTAGCGAACGCCTGGCCGGCAAGGCCAAGACTCAAACCCAATCCAAGTGCAGCAGCAAGAAATTTCGGTGCAAGCTTCATCGGCGTTTCTCCCCGGTTCAAAGAAATCGACGCTAACAAATAAGTGTGACAGTCCTCGCCTGCCCGCGACCGCTTGCATCCTGATTCCGTCAGCGGCATTCCTTATAGCGGCATTGGCTTATTCCAAAAACGACAGTTGACCGCTGTTTTTGATATTAAATCATTACATATCAAGCTGTTAGGCTCACCGGTTCGCAGTCACACACGAAGGTGGCTGGCACAAGTCTATGGAGCCTCTATGAATCTGCCGCTGATTCTCAATCTGCTGGTGTTCCTCGCCTTGCTCTTTGGCCTGGCGCAAACCCGTCACACCACCTGGAGCCTGGCGAAAAAGGTGCTGCTGGCGCTGGTGCTGGGCGTGGTATTCGGTATCGCCCTGCACACGATTTATGGTGCGGGCAACCCGGTGCTGAAAGCCTCGATCGGCTGGTTCGATCTGGTGGGCAACGGTTATGTGCAGTTGCTGCAAATGATCGTGATCCCGCTGGTGTTCGCCTCGATCCTCAGTGCCGTGGCCCGTCTGCACAACGCTTCGTCGCTGGGCAAGATCAGTTTCCTGACCATCGGCACGCTGCTGTTCACCACCGCCATCGCGGCGCTGATCGGTATCGGCCTGACCAACCTGTTCGGCCTCACGGCTGAAGGCCTGGTCGCCGGCACCCAGGAAATGGCGCGTCTGCAAACCATCCAGACCGACTATGCGGGCAAGGTCGCCGACCTGAATGTGCCGCAACTGTTGTTGTCGTTCATCCCGCAGAACCCGTTCGCCGACCTCGCTCGCGCCAAACCGACGTCGATCATCAGTGTGGTGATCTTCGCCGCATTCCTTGGGGTCGCGGCGCTGCAACTGCTCAAGGATGATGTCGAGAAAGGTCAGAAAGTGATCAACGCCATCGACACCCTGCAAGCCTGGGTGATGCGTCTGGTGCGCCTGGTGATGAAGCTGACCCCATACGGCGTGTTGGCGCTGATGACCAAAGTGGTCGCCGGCTCCAACCTGCAAGACATCATCAAGCTCGGCAGTTTCGTGGTGGTGTCCTACATCGGCCTGGGCCTGATGTTTGTGGTCCATGGCGTGCTGGTGTCGGCCGCCGGGATCAACCCGTTGCGCTTCTTCCGCAAGATCTGGCCGGTGCTGACGTTCGCCTTCACCAGCCGCTCCAGCGCCGCCACCATTCCGCTGAGCATCGAAGCCCAGACCAGCCGTTTGGGTATTCCACAGTCCATCGCCAGTTTCGCTGCCTCGTTTGGCGCGACCATTGGCCAGAACGGCTGTGCCGGTCTGTACCCGGCAATGCTGGCGGTGATGGTTGCGCCAACCGTGGGCATCAACCCGCTGGACCCTTTGTGGATCGCGACGTTGGTGGCGATTGTGACGCTGAGTTCGGCCGGGGTGGCCGGGGTTGGTGGCGGTGCAACCTTCGCCGCGCTGATCGTGTTGCCGGCCATGGGTTTGCCGGTGTCACTGGTGGCGTTGCTGATTTCCGTTGAACCGCTGATCGACATGGGTCGCACGGCGTTGAACGTCAGTGGCTCGATCACCGCTGGGGCGATCACCAGCCAGATCATGCAGCAGACGGATAAAGCGCTGTTGGATGCGGATGAGCATTCGGAGTTGGCTCACGCTTAACCCGTACTGATCGTTCCCACGCTCCCGCGTGGGAACGATCTATGTGCGCTCCCACACCTCAAAGCTATACGCCGGTTTGTCGCCTTCTGCCGGATTCGGAACATTCGACACCAGCTTCCACTGGTTCACATCAAACTCCGGAAACCACGCATCCCCTTCCGGGCTCAGCGCCACGCGCGTCAGGTATAGCCGATCGGCCTGCTCCAGACCTTGCGCATACAACTGCGCACCACCAATTAACATCAACTCATTGGCACCCTGCTCCAGCGCCCATTCCTCGGCGCGAACCACGGCCGCCTCCAGTGACGGATAAACCTCCGCGCCTTCCAGCTGCAAATCCACCTGGCGACTGACCACGATGTTCAACCGGCCCGGCAGCGGACGACCGAGGGAATCCCAGGTCTTGCGCCCCATGATGATCGGCTTGCCGAGGGTGGTGGCCTTGAAGTATTTGAAGTCCCCCGGCAAGTGCCAGGGCATGCTGTTGTCGACGCCGATCACACGGTTTTCACCGAGGGCTGCGATCAGGCTGAGGGGGAGTGATTTAGTCATGCCGGCGAGGATACCAGAGCCTCCCTTACCCCGATAAGCGTCACAGCGGTTATGCTCATCGCTCAATGAAGCGACGGGATGCCGCGTGACTGAACTGACGCCCCTGCAAAACCTCTGGCTGAGCGAAACCATACGCCTGCGTGAAGAACACGCCGGCCCCCTGGATGATCTGGAAGCCAACCGAGTCGCCCGTAGCGCCGGCGGCGACCTGCCGACGCGTATTCAATGCCGCGCCCGGTGGCTGGCCGAGCGCGACGGGCAGACCCGCGCCCTCAAACACTGGCTGCAAGGCGCGCGACTGGCGTTGATCGTGCTCGCCGTGCTGGCCGTGATCAGTGGCGCCGGCCTGGCGTTTGCCGCGCTGGGCGACGGCCAGTCCCCGGTCAATGTGTTCTGGGCCTTGGGCAGCCTGCTGGGGCTGAACCTGATTCTGCTATTGAGCTGGGCCCTGGGCCTGGTGTTCGCCGGCGAACAGGGCGCCGCTCTCGGACGCTTGTGGTTGTGGCTCAGTGAAAAACTCGCCCGCGATGCCAACGCCGCGCAACTGGCGCCAGCCCTGCTGCTGTTGCTGCAACGGCAGAAACTCAATCGGTGGGCGCTGGGTGTGCTGGTCAACGGCTTGTGGTTGTTGGCGATGCTCAGTGCCTTGGTGATGCTGCTGACGCTGATGGCGACCCGGCGCTATGGCTTCGTCTGGGAGACCACCATTCTCGGCGCCGACACCTTCGTCGCCATGACCCAGGCCCTCGGCGCCCTGCCGGCCTTGCTCGGTTTCAGTGTGCCCAGCGTGGAGATGATCCGCGCCAGCGGCGATGCCGCGCTGAACATCGAAAGCGCCCGCCAGGCCTGGGCGGCGTGGCTGGTGGGCGTGCTGCTGGTGTACGGCGTTTTACCGCGTTTGCTGCTCGCAGTGTTCTGCCGGTGGCGCTGGAAAACCGGCCAGGCAGCCTTGCATCTGGACTTGAACCTGCCAGGTTACGCCCAACTGCGCGAACGGCTGATGCCCACCAGCGAACGCCTGGGTATTAGCGATGCCGCGCCTGAGCAACTTCACCGGGTTGAAAGCGCGGCCAGCGATCTGCAAAGCGATGGCGCACTGTTGGTGGCCATCGAGCTGGACGATCAACGCCCCTGGCCACCGCAGCTGCCGAAAAGCGTCAACGACGCCGGCATCCTCGACAGCCGCGAATCCCGGCACAAACTGCTTGAACAGCTGAGTCGCTTTCCCCCGGCCCGCCTGGCCATCGCCTGCGATCCACGGCGTTCGCCGGACCGTGGCAGCCTCGCGCTGATTGCCGAACTGGCTCGCAGTGCTACGGCTACCCGCGTGTGGCTGCTGCAAGCGCCGCCCGGCGAAGCGCTGGATGCCGAACGCCTGGGCGACTGGCACGTTGCGCTGCAACAACTGGACTTGCCATTCGCCGATTGCGCGCCGTTGAGCTGGCTGGAGACGGGTCATGACTGATGCCTGGAAACGGCCATTGAAACTCGCCGTGGTCGGCCACACCAACGTCGGCAAAACCTCGTTACTGCGAACGCTGACGCGGGATGTCGGCTTCGGCGAAGTCTCCCATCGCCCCAGCACCACGCGCCACGTCGAAGGCGCGCGATTGTCGGTAGACGGCGAGCCGTTGCTCGATCTGTTCGACACGCCGGGCCTGGAAGACGCCATCGCCCTGCTCGACTACCTCGAGCGCCTGGAACGGCCCGGCGAACGCCTCGACGGCCCGGCGCGGCTGGCGCGCTTCCTTGAGGGCAGCGAAGCCCGGCAGCGCTTCGAACAGGAAGCCAAGGTGTTGCGACAATTGCTCGCCTCCGACGCCGGCCTCTATGTGATCGACGCTCGGGAGCCAGTGCTGGCCAAGTACCGCGACGAACTGCAAGTGCTGGCCAGTTGCGGCAAACCGCTGCTGCCAGTGCTGAATTTTGTCAGCAGCGCCCAGCAGCGCGAACCGGATTGGCGTGAAGCCCTGGCGCGGTTGGGCTTGCATGCCTTGGTGCGGTTCGACAGCGTCGCGCCGCCGGAAGATGGCGAACGCCGACTGTATGAAAGCCTCGCGCTGCTGCTGGAAAACTCCCGCGAACAACTGGAACGCCTGATCGCCGATCAGCAGGCCCAACGCCTGGCCCGTCAGCAGAGTGCAGCGCAGTTGATTGCCGATTTATTGATCGATTGCGCCGCCTGCCGCCGCAGTGTCGCCAGCGAGGCGGAGCAGGAACAGCAAGCGATCAGCGAACTGCGCAAAGCGGTGCGTCAGCGTGAACAACGTTGCGTCGAAGCCTTGCTCAAGCTCTACGCCTTCCGCCCACAGGACGCGGCGGCCAGTGACCTGCCGCTGCTCGATGGTCGCTGGGGCGATGACCTGTTCAACCCGGAAACCCTGAAACAACTCGGTGTACGGGTCGGCGGTGGCATCGCGGCTGGCGCGGCGGCCGGGGCCGGCGTCGATTTGCTGGTGGGCGGCCTGACCCTCGGCACGGCGGCACTGGCCGGAGCGATTGCCGGCGGCGCCCTGCAAACCGCCCGCAGTTACGGCAGCCGCCTGCTGGGCAAGATCAAGGGCCAGCGAGAACTGACTGTCGACGACAGCGTGCTGCGGTTGTTGGCCCTGCGTCAGCGACAACTGTTGCAAGCCCTGAACCAGCGCGGGCACGCGGCGATGGACAGCATTCAGGTCGCCACACCACAGGACAAAACCTGGCGCGAAGGCAAACTGCCGGAAGCGCTGAACAAGGCTCGGGCACATCCGCAGTGGTCGTCGCTCAATCCTCATTCGAAGGTGAATCAGGCGGAGCGGCAGGAGCAGGTTGAGGTGTTGGCGCAGCAGCTCTAACCAACGATCGTCAGCGCCAATCCAGTTTCAGAAACTCTTTGGCCAATGCCTTCACACGGCTACGATCGGTCCTGTTCGCTCGCCCGTCATTGTCCACATCCGAGCTCAACACCCACTCAAAAACCCCATCGTTATCCAGATCGCGGACCGCAGCCTTGTAGGCAATCCTCGGTCCGTCATGAAAATGCAGTCGTACCGTCTCAGGCGTACCGTCAGCGGATGGATTCTGCGAGAAGATGCGCAAGTGCCGCTCCTCAGCTTCATCCGCGTTATACCAGGCGCATTTCAAGTACGTTTTGCCAAACAACTTGAGCTGTTGACGATCCGCGTCCGTCGCCTCGCGCTGCAACTGTTCACCTTCAAAGAACTGGAAAACGACGGTATCTGCCGAGCCCTTCCCGCTTCGATCCTGTGCAATCACTTTCAAAAAATGCATCCATGCGCTCCTTTGCGAAAAGGCCAGATTGATGCTTCGACGCGCGTTGATCCATAAACCGATTCCCTATCGTGTGTCAGACAACTCAGCGCAGAACGCCGGACAACAGGCCCGCAGCCTTGCGTTTCAAGACGTCGAGGTCCATCACCGGCACGTCCATGTCCTTGGCGCACTCATCCCACTGACGCATCCGCAGACTGACCTCGCACAATGGATCGAGCTCAAAAGCCTCAGCCTCTTCAGCACTCATCACCCCACCCTGATACTCCAGCGTCCGCCGACTGGCTTCACTCAAACGCTCGTAGTACCCAGGCTCTCTGAGCGTCAGATAACGCTTGGCCTGCACGTGATATTCCACCAGCCGCGCCATGCGTTCGCTGAAACCGGCCCGACGCAAATAATCAGCGCCCAAACGCTCATGGCTGACCACCCCGAAGCCACCCATGCTCTCGGCCCCCTCGGCACAGAGATGCCCGATGTCGTGAAAGAACGCCGCCAGTACCACTTCATCATCGAAGCCCTCGGCCATCGCCAGTTCGGCCGCTTGCGACATGTGCTCGATCTGCGACACCGGTTCACCGATGTAGTCGTTATCGCCAAACCGTTCGTACAGACCGAACACCTCGGCGATCACTTGCTGATGGTGGTCCATCAACTGTCTCCCAATAAGCTGGCGACATTACGTTCCGCCAACGCCGGCCCGACGCTCATGCCGACACCGGAGTGCATCAGCGCCACGCTCACACCCGGCATCGGACGCAGAAAAGAAAACGGGCCGGGGCCGCGTGAACCGTAAACACCCTGCCAGCGCTCGACCACTTGCACTTTGCAGCCCAACGTCTGCTCGGCCAGATCGAGCATCCAGTCGTCCACCTGTTCGGCATTGAACGGTGATGGATCGCTGCCGTAATGGTGGGAGTCGCCGATGATCAACTCACCGTACGGTGTCGGGCTGATCAGCAGGTGAATGCCGTTTTCATGCAGATGGGGCGCCTCGCGCAGAATTTGCGCCTGTACCGCCGCAGCTTCCGGCAGATCGGCGAAGGCGCCGTAGTGCACGCAACTCAGACCGGTGAGCAGTGCGTGTTGCAGGTTGAGGTTGATCTGCGGCCGGGCGCGGAGCATTTGCAGGCGGCAGATTTGCGGGTTGAGTTCGGCAATCGGCTCGGCCAGCAAAGTTTGATAATCGTGGCCGGAGCAAACGATGATCTGCTCGGCGCTGAAGGTGCCGGCGGTGCTGTGCAAGCGGCCCGGCTCGATGTCGCGCACCAGGGTGGAGAAGTGAAACTCGACACCCCACTCACGGCGCAGGTAGTCGATCAATGCCGGCATCGCCTCGCGGGAATACAGCTGTTGATCGTCCATGCCGTGCAACGCGGCGCGGTGATGGCTGAATTGACCGCCGTATAAATCCCGCAATGGGTTGCCGCGCAACAGCTCGACACGGTAACCGTGCTCCACGGCACGCCCGGCGCAGAAGGCTTCCAGCAGGTGTTCTTCCGCTTCGGTACGCGCGAACAGGTACGAGCCGTTGCGCTTGAGGTGCAGGCCGGCAAGTTCTGCCCATCGGCCCCAGATTTCTCGACTGGCCCTGGCCAATTCGAGCATCGGCCCTGGTGGCTGGCCGGTGACCAGTGCCTGACCGAAGTTGCGTACAGATGCGCCCAATGGTGTGGCGCTGCGCTCGAAGACTTTGACCTTGAGGCCGCACCTGGCGGCGGCATAGGCGTGGGACAGGCCGAGAATGCCGGCGCCGACGATCAGCATGTCGCTGTGGTGTGTCATGAAGATAATCCCGCTTTTTGTGGCGAGGGAGCTTGCTCCCGCTGGGGCGCGTAGCGGCCCCCCCTCTCTATCTGAAAAGAAGGGGCCTGCTGCGCAGTCCAGCGGGAGCAAGCTCCCTCGCCACAAGGTGTGAGTCAGTTACTTGGCAGCCACTTTCTCGGACTTGCCGTCATAGCGCTTGCGCCATTCAGTCAGGATCTCGTCGCGATTCTTCGAGGCCCAGGCAAAGTCGTTCTTGATCAAGCGCTGCTCATAGTCCGCCGGCAATTCGGTCTGCGGCTTGGCGATACCCGGTTGCGCGAGCACCGCAAAGTTCTCTTTATAAAGCTCCATCGCCGCCGGGCTTGCGGCGAAGTCGGCCAGTTTCTTCGCTGCTTCTTCATGCGCGGTGCCTTTGATCACGGCAGTCGCTTCGATCTCCCAGCCCAGGCCTTCTTTCGGCAGGATGATGTCCAGCGGCGCGCCCTGGCGTTTCAGCTGAACAGCCGGGTATTCGAAGGAAATACCGATCGGGAATTCACCGGCAGCGGCGAGCTTGCACGGCTTGGAACCGGAGTGAACGTACTGGCCGATGTTCTGGTGCAGGTCGTCCATGTATTGCCAGCCCTGCTTCTCGCCGAAGGTTTGCAGCCAGGCGCTGACGTCGAGGAAACCGGTGCCGGACGAGGCCGGGTTGGGCATGACGATCTTGCCTTTGTACTCAGGCTTGGTCAGGTCCTGCCAGCTGACCGGTTTGCTCAGGCCCTGCTTTTCGGCTTCGACAGTGTTGAAGCAAATGGTCGCCGCCCACACGTCCATGCCGACCCAGGCCGGTGGGTTGGCGGCGTCGCGGTAGTTGCCGCCGATTTTTCCCAGATCTTTAGGCGCATAACTTTGCAGCATCCCCTGTTGATCGAGGATCGCCAGGCTCGATGCCGCCAGGCCCCACACTGCGTCGGCTTGCGGACGGGCTTTTTCGGCCAGTAGCTTGGCGGTGATGATGCCGGTGGAGTCGCGCACCCACTTGATCTCGACGTCCGGGTTGGCCTTCTCGAAGGCTTCTTTGTAGGTCTTCAGTTGTTCGGCTTCGAGGGCGGTGTACACCGTCAACTCGGTTTTCGCAGCGAAGGCGTTCAGGCTGAAAGCGGTGAGGACAGCAGCGGCCAGGGCCAAGGGCTTGAACATGGTGCAATTCCTGTGTGAGTTGAAGGTGTGAATCAAAGACCGGGCGCGGTCTGCCGCCAGGCCTGGGAGCGGCGCAATAAACCGCGCGAGGCCCAGGCCAGCAGCAGGGACACGCCCGCCGAGGTGAACAGAATCAGGGTCGACATCGCCGCCGCACCGCCGACGTTGCCGGCGTCGTCCATGTTCAGCACCGCCACCGCCGCGAGGATGGTGTCAGGGCTGTAGAGGAAGATTGCCGCCGAAACGGTGGTCATGGCCGAGACGAACAGGTAGCGCACGATGTCCAGCAACGCTGGCAGGCAGATCGGCACGGTGACTCGCAGGTAATGCCGATACAGCGGCGCCTTGAGCGACAGCGCGGCGGCTTCGAACTCGGCGTCGAGCTGGCGCAGCGCGGTGGTGGCGGTCATTTGCGCGGTGGTCAAATAGTGAGCAATGGTGCAGACCACCAGCAGCGTCATGCTGCCGTAGAGCACATGCAGCGGATTGCCGCTGAGGTTGAAGAAGAAGACGTAACCCAGGCCCAGCACCAGCCCCGGCACCGCCATCGGTACGAAACTGAGCATGCGCAGTGTCAGATTCAGCCCGCGCTGGCCACGGGTTTTCTCCATCAGGTAGGCGCCGGTGAAGATCAGCACGCTGCCGATCAACGCCGTGCACAACGCCATCTTCACGCTGTTGCCATAGGCCAGCCAGCCGCCGCCCGCGGTGTCGTTGAACTGGTAATGGTTGAGCGACAGCGACAGGTTGTACGGCCAGAACTTCACCAGCGACGAGTACACCGCCATGCCGAACACCAGCAGCAACACCGCGCAGATCAGCAGCACGATGGCCAGATAACAACCGTCGCGCAGCCTCGACGGCATTGGCTGAAAGACTTGCGCCCGACCACTCATGGAATCGCCATGACGCCGACGCAGCCAGGCGTCGACACCAAAGCTGAACAGCGCCGGCAGCAGCAGAACCATGCCGATCAGTGCGCCGCGACCGAATTGTTGCTGGCCGACCACCGCTTTGTAGGCTTCCAGCGCCAATACCTGATAGTCGCCACCGACCACCACGGGCACACCGAAGTCGGTGATGGTCAGGGTGAACACCAGACAGAACGCTGCGAACACCGCCTGACGCGTCGCCGGCCAAGTGATGCTGCGAAAGGCTTTCGCCGGGCTCGCGCCCATGCTGGAGGCGGCATCGAACAGTCGCGCATCCGCCAGGGACAGCGCTGACAGCAAAATCATCAAGGCGTGCGGGAAGGTGTAGATGACCTCGCCGAGCACAATGCCCCAGAAACCGTAGATATTGTCCGAGAACAGACCGCGCAACAGGCCCTGATTACCGAACAGATAAACCAGCGCAATCCCCGGCAACATCGACGGCGCCATCAACGGCAGCAGCGACATGCCGCGCCAGATACCTTTGCCAGGAATCAACGTGCGTTGCAGGGCGTAGGCAAACAGGTAGGCCAACGGTACGACCATCGCCGCCACGCTGAGGGAAACCTTCAGGCTGTTACCCAGCAACCAATGGAAATTCGCGCTGGTCAGCAATTCACCGGCAGCCACCAGACCACCGCCCTGCCCGGCCTGCGAACTGAACCCGCGCCAGAAGATCGCCAGTAACGGCATCAACACTGCCACACAGAGCAACACCAACAACAGCAGCTTGCCGCCGACCACGAACAGCCGGTCGCCGATCTCGGCACGGGAGGCCTGCCGAAGCTGCTTGTGCGGTATCGGCAGCGCGACGTTCGCGCTCATCAGGCGAACACCTGCAGGCTACGCGGCGGCAAGGCGACCATGATCTGCTGCGCACCGAGACGCGGCATCGCTTCCGGCGCCAGTTCCGCCAGCAATGCATGACCCGGCAGCTGATCGAGTTCGAAGCTCATGCGGCAACGATTGCCGAGGAAAGTGATTTCGCGAACCTTGGCCGGGAACAGGTTTTCTTCATGCACCAGCGGGTTGACGTTGATCGCCTCGGGGCGGCAGAACAAGCGGCCCGACGCGGTTTTCGCACTACCATCGGCCAGGCGCATGTGCATCCCGCCGACCAGGGCATGACTGTCGCTGCTTCGGCGGAACGGCAGCCAGTTGCCCTGACCGACGAACTCCGCCACAAACGGTGTGGCCGGGCGGTCGTAGATGTCCTGCGGTGTGGCGTACTGCTCGACCTTGCCGTTGTTCATCACGGCGATGCGGTCGGCCATCAGCATGGCTTCGTCCTGATTGTGCGTGACCATCAGGGTGGTGATGCCGAGGTTGCGCTGCAATTGGCGCAACTCGGTGCACAGATGCTCGCGGACCCGGGCATCGAGCGCCGACATCGGTTCGTCCAGCAGCAACAAGGAAGGGGCCGGCGCCAGAGCCCGGGCCAGCGCTACGCGTTGCTGCTGGCCGCCGGACAATTGGCCGGGGTATTTTTTCTCGCTGCCGGTGAGGCCAACCAGCTCCAGCATCTGACCGACGCGCTGGCGCACTTCATCGCGACTGCTGCTAGAGAGGCCGTAGGCGATGTTCGCTTCGACGGTGAGATTGGGAAACAGCGCGTAGGACTGGAAGAGAATGCCGTAGTCCCGGGCCTGAGGCGCCAGGTGGGAAACGTCGCGATCACCGAGGTATAACTCGCCGCTGTCCTGGCGCTCAAGGCCGGCGATGCAGCGCAGCAAGGTGGTCTTGCCGCAACCCGACGGCCCCAGCAGACACACCAGTTCACCGGCCGCCACGTCGAGGGAAACGTTATCCAGCGCGGTGAACGCGCCGAAGCGCTTCTGCACGCCGCGCACTTTCATCGGCGCGCCGGGGTTGGTCAGGGCAGTTGCGATCGAGTGGTTCATGGACAGGCCTCATCAAGCAGATGAGGGCCATCCTAGGTTTGCAATGCGTCCGTCATGTGGCAACGAGGCAAAAACGGCCGATAGTGGTATTCAAGGATTTGGGTTGGGTAGAACGAGCGATGAGTAACCTGTGGCGAGGGAGCTTGCTCCCGCTGGGTTGCGAAGCGGCCCCAGAAAATGGGCCTGCTGCGCAGTCCAGCGGGAGCAAGCTCCCTCGCCACAGGGATCTACGCCGGGGCCATTTCCTGCGCCAGTCCGAGAAACGCCGCCGGCAGCCGGGCGCCTTTTCGCTCCTTGAGGCAGTACAGGTACTCGAGAATCTGCGGCGCATTCTCGAGGGTCAGCACCCGCAATTGCGGATCGTGCGGCACTTCCTGCCGGGCAATGATGCTGATGCCGATGTTGCGCAACACCGCTTCACGAATCGACTCGCGGCTGCCAATCTCCAGCAGCGGCCCGAAACTCACCCCGGCACTGGCCAGCAACTCTTCGGTCAAGCGCCGGGTGGTCGAGCCCGACTCGCGCATCAACAAGGTATACCCAGCCAACGCACTGAGCGGCACATGGTCATGCACCGCCAGCGGATGATCGCGATGCACCGCCAACACCAGTGGATCACTGCCGAGCACCCGGCGGATCAGCCGCGCATCGTCGAGCAACTGCGAGGACGCGGCAACATCGACCCGGTAATCCTCCAGCGCTTCGAGCACCTGCTGGGAGTTGCCGATTTCCACCGACACCTCCACCTGCGGCAAGCGCTCGCGAAAGGTCTTCACCAGATCGAGGATGTAATACGGCGCCGTGGCGGCGATGCGCAACGTGCCCTGGACCTGACCGCTGTTACGCAGGAAGAACTCGATATCGGCTTCCTGCTGCAGCAGTGCCTTGACCATCGGCAACAGCCGCGCACCTTCGTCGCTGACGCTGAGGCGGCGGCCGCCACGGTAGAACAGCTCAACCGAATACTGGCTTTCCAGGTGCCGGATCTGGGTCGTCACCGTCGGTTGGCTCAGGCCGAGCTTTTTCGCCGCCAGGGTAATGCTGCCCAGCCGGGCCACCATGTAAAACGCCTTCAGCTCGGCACTCAGCACACCCGTCCCTCATCGTCTATTTGCGCAACAGGCGCAAACCGTTGAACACCACCAGCAGGCTCACGCCCATGTCGGCGAACACCGCCATCCACATGGTGGCGATCCCGGCGAAGGTTACCCCAAGAAAGATCGCTTTGATGACCAATGCCAGGGCAATGTTCTGTTTGAGGATATTGGAGGTCTGCCGCGACAGGCTGATGAAGGCCGGGATCTTGCGCAGATCATCGTCCATCAGGGCGACATCGGCGGTTTCGATGGCGGTGTCGGTCCCGGCGGCCGCCATGGCGAAACCGATCTCGGCCCGCGCCAGTGCAGGAGCGTCGTTGATGCCGTCGCCGACCATTCCCACGCGATAGCCCTGGGCATACAGCGTTTCGATGGCCTGCAGCTTCTCGCTTGGCAACAGATCGCCTTGCGCCTGATCGATACCCACATGGCCGGCGATGACCTCGGCGGTGTGAACGTTGTCACCGGTCAGCATCAGGGTTTTGATGCCCAATTCATGCAATTGCTGGATCGCCTCGCGACTGGTCGCTTTCACGGTGTCCGCGACGGCAAACAAGGCCAGCGGACCCGACTTGTCGAGCAACAGCACCACCGACTTGCCCTGTTTCTCCAGAGCAAACAGTTTTTCTTCCAGCGCTGGAGAACACAGGCCCAAGTCTTCCACCAGTCGATGGTTGCCCAGGTGATAGAGCTCACCATTGATCTCACCGCGTACTCCACGCCCCGCCAAGGCTTCGAAGTTATCCACAGTCAGCGGCGCGCGCTGGTTATCCACAACTGCCGCGTTGGCGATGGCCAGCGACACCGGGTGATCCGAGCGACCAGCCAGCGCCGCCGCAAGGGCCGGGGCTGTTTGATCGGCGGTCGGGTCGAGGGACAAATAGTCGGTCTGCACCGGTTTGCCATGCGTGAGGGTGCCGGTCTTGTCGAGGGCCAGGTAGTCGAGTTTGTAGCCGTGCTCCAGGTAGACGCCGCCCTTGACCAGAATCCCTTTGCGCGCCGCTGCCGCGAGGCCGCTGACGATGGTCACCGGAGTGGAAATCACCAAGGCGCATGGGCAGGCGACCACCAGCAACACCAGCGCCCGATAGATCCAGTCGAACCACAGCGCGTCCATGAACAGCGGCGGGATCACCGCCACGGCGAGGGCCAGGATGAACACCGCCGGTGTGTAGATTTTCGAAAAGCTGTCGACGAAACGCTGGGTCGGCGCCCGCGCGCCCTGGGCCTGTTCGACGGCGTGGATGATCCGCGCGAGGGTCGAGTGGTCGGCCGCTGCGGTCACGGTGTATTCCAGTGAACCGGACTGGTTGATGGTGCCGGCGAACACTTTGTCGCCGATGGTTTTTTCGACCGGCAGGCTTTCACCGGTGATCGGCGCCTGGTTGATGGTCGAGCTGCCAGACAACACTTCACCGTCCAGAGCGATCCGCTCACCGGGACGCACCCGCACCCGTGCGCCCAGTACGATGCTTTTCACCGGTTGTACGACCCAACTGCCGTCGGCTTGCTGCACCGTGGCTTGCTCGGGCGCCATCTGCATCAGTCCGCCGATGGCGTTGCGCGCCCGGTCCAGGGACCTGGCTTCGATCAACTCGGCGACGGTGAACAGGAACATCACCATCGCCGCTTCCGGCCACTGGCCGATCAGGACCGCACCGGTCACCGCGATGCTCATCAGCGCGTTGATGTTCAGGTTGAGGTTTTTCAGGGCGATCCAGCCCTTTTTATAGGTACCCAGGCCGCCACTGAGGATTGAGATCAGCGCAATCACCGCCACCACCCAAGTGGGCGCCGCGTTAGTGAAGTGGATCACTTCAGCCGCCAACGCACCAACGCCGGACAGCGCCAATGGCCACCAAGGTTTTTTCTCTGGCACAGGTATTGGCGCTTCGACGCCTTGTTCCAACGGCTCGGCGTGCATGCCGAGTGACTTGATCGCCTCTATGATCGGCGCGTTGGTTGGCAGGTCATGGGTTACGCCCAGCACCCGGTTGATCAGGTTGAACTCCAGTTGCTGCACGCCCGCAAGCTTGCCGAGTTTGTTCTGGATCAGCGTCTGTTCGGTCGGGCAGTCCATGGCCTCGATGCGGAAGCTGCTCAACCGCGCGCCGGCGGTCGGTGTCTCGCTCAACTTGATCAGCGATGGCGCCGCTTTGGAGGAACAGCAGGAATCGCCGTGGCCGCCATGATCATGGCTACCATGGGCATGCTGGGGCACAGGCTGCAGTTTGTGGCTGTGATCGTGATCGTGATCGTGATCGTGATCAGCCTCGGGTTTGTGGGTGTGAAGAGAATCGCTCATTGGTCGCGTCCATGAAGGTGCCTGTTGCCAAGTAAAGACCCTGTAGCCACTATAGGGTCAAGCACCCTTTTGGAGATCGACGCGATGAAGATAGGAGAACTGGCGAAACTCACCGATTGCGCCGTGGAAACCATCCGCTACTACGAGCGCGAACACCTGCTGCCGGAACCGGCCCGCAGCGACGGCAATTACCGCGTCTACACCCAGGCCCACGCCGAACGCCTGACCTTCATCCGCAACTGCCGGACCCTCGACATGACCCTGGAGGAAATCCGCAGCCTGCTGGCCCTGCGCGACAGCCCGCAGGATCAATGC
This sequence comes from Pseudomonas sp. Pseusp15, assembly GCF_059492165.1. Lineage (NCBI taxonomy): Bacteria > Pseudomonadati > Pseudomonadota > Gammaproteobacteria > Pseudomonadales > Pseudomonadaceae > Pseudomonas > Pseudomonas sp. Pseusp15. The sequence continues at coordinate 5,719,623 of NZ_CP168523.1, read as the reverse complement.
GAAAACGTCAACGCGTTGATCGACGAACATATCCATCATGTGAAAGCACGAATCGACGGCTTGCTGGCGTTGCAGACACAACTGCTCGACCTGCGCCAACGCTGCGGCGAAGGGCCGGATATCGATCAGTGCGGGATTTTGCAGCGGCTGGAGGTCAGTGGCGGGGTTGTGGCGACGGAGGTTGAGCATTCCCATGTCGGGAGAAGTCATGGCCACTAAAAACACCACTAAAACAATGAGGGAGCAGGCTTGCTCGCTCCCTCATTTGGTCGGCGCTAAGGCTTAAACCGCCATCGGCGCGGTCATCGGAGCGTGATGCTCATAGCCTTCGAGCGAGAAATCACTTGGCTCGATCAGCTCCAGCCACTCCGGCTGATACACACCGGTCTTGGCGAACTCCGGCACACGGTCGGAGATCTTCAACTTCGGCATGGCGAACGGCTCGCGCTTGAGCTGTTCGTTGAGCATGTCCAGGTGGTTTTCGTAGACGTGGGCATCACCGATGAAATAGGTGAACCAGCGCGGCGTGTAACCGGTCAGGCGACCGACCAGGCTCAGCAGCGCAGCGCCTTCGGTGAGGTTGAACGGCGTGCCCAGGCCCAGGTCGTTGGAGCGGATGTAGAGGGTCAGGGAGATTTCCCTGGTCTCGACATTCGGGTGGAACTGGTACAGCAAGTGGCACGGCGGCAGGGCCATTTCATCGAGCTGCGCAACGTTCCAGCCGTGGAACAGAATGCGACGGCTGCCCGGGTCCTTGATGATGGTGTCGACGCACTGGCGGATCTGGTCGATCGCCTTGTACAACACCACATACGCCTGGCCGTCTTCTTCGCCTTCAGCAATCTGCCGATAACCCTGGCTCAGGGTCTGCTCGATGGCGGCCTGGTTGCTGACCGGGATCTGCTTGTACGCCGGCCATTTGCGCCATTGCACGCCGTAGATCTCGCCGAGGTCGTCTTCGCCCTGACGGAACGGGTTGGCCAGCCACTGGGCGTTTTCGTTGGCGTTCTGGTCCCAGACCTTGCAACCCAGCGCACGAAATTCAGCGGCGTTGTTCACCCCGCGCAGAAAACCGCACATCTCGCCGATGGCCGACTTGAACGCCATCTTTCGGGTGGTGATCGCAGGGAAACCTTCCTGCAAATCGAAGCGCAGCATCGCACCCGGAAAGCTGATGGTGTTCACGCCGGTGCGGTTGGCCTGTTTGGTGCCGTTCTTAATGACATGGGCGACCAGTTCGAGATATTGCTTCATGAATTACCTGTGTCCTTGAACCCGGAGCTGTCGCCCCGGGGTTCGAATTTTTTGCGCCAGCTGCTTATACAGCCGCTGCGGGGGCCGCCGGGGCGCGTCGATAAGCCAGCCAGATCAGGAATAGACCGCCGACGATCATCGGTACGCACAGCACTTGGCCCATGGTCAGCCAATTCCACGCCAGATAGCCCAGTTGCGCATCCGGAACGCGGACGAATTCGACGATGAACCGGAAGATGCCGTAGAACAACGCGAACATCCCGGATACCGCCATGGTCGGCCGTGGCTTGCGTGAGAACAGCCAGAGGATCAGGAACAGCGCCACACCTTCCAGCGCAAACTGGTACAGCTGCGACGGGTGACGCGGCAACTGCGCCGGGTCGCTGAACGGCGGGAAGATCATCGCCCACGGCACGTCGGTCGGCTTGCCCCACAACTCGGCGTTGATGAAGTTGCCGATGCGCCCGGCACCCAGACCGATCGGCACCATCGGCGCGACGAAGTCCATCAGCTGGAAGAACGACTTGTTGTTCTTTTTACCAAACCACAACGCTGCGAGCATCACACCGATGAAGCCACCGTGGAACGACATGCCGCCCTTCCACACTTCGAAGATCAACATCGGGTTGGCCAGGTAAGCGCTCAGATCATAAAACAGCACATAACCCAGGCGGCCGCCGACGATGACGCCCATCGACATCCAGAACACCATGTCGGAGAGTTTCTCCTTGGTCCAGGTCGGGTCGAAGCGGTTCAGCCGGCGGGACGCCAGCAACCACGCGCCGCCGATGCCGACCAGATACATCAGGCCGTACCAGTGGATTTTCAGCGGACCGATGGCCAGGGCCACCGGGTCGATCTGCGGGTAAGGCAGCATTGCGACTCCTCGTTAGAGTTGAAACCTTCAAAATTCCCGGGCGACGCTGTCACGCCAGGATTAAGCCAGGATTGCGTCAGGTGTCAGAGCAGGAAGTTCAAGCCGACGCAAAACAGCAAAGCGGCAAACAGTCTTTTCAGCAAGCGTGGCGACAGCCTGTGGGCCAGTCGTGCACCGAGGCGGGCGAAGACCATGCTGGTCAGAGCGATCCCCAGCAGCGCCGGCAAATAAACAAAACCGAGACTATGGGCCGGCAGCAGTGGATCGTGCCAGCCCAGAATCATGAAACTTAATGCACTTGCCAAGGCGATGGGCAGGCCACAGGCCGACGATGTGGCCACCGCTTGTTGCATCGGTACGCTGCGCCAGGTCAGGAATGGCACGGTCAGCGAACCGCCGCCGATCCCGAAAATCGCCGAGGCCCAGCCAATTACACTGCCGGCCACGGTCAGACCGACTTTACCGGGCACCGTTCGGCTGGCCTTGGGTTTGAAGTCCAAGGCGAGTTGAACAGCGATGATCAACGCGAATATGCCGATGATCTTCTGCAGATTCGGCCCGGAGATCGCTTCGGCGGTCAGCGCGCCGAAACCGGCACCGATCAGAATGCCGAGGGTCATCCAGGCAAAAATCGGCCAACGCACGGCGCCGCGGCGATGATGTTCGCGAACCGCATTGACCGACGTAAAAATGATCGTCGCCAGGGAAGTACCGACTGCAAGATGCGTCAGGATCGACGGATCAAATCCCTGCAAGGTGAAGCTGAACACCAGCACCGGGACGATGATAATCCCGCCGCCTACCCCAAACAGCCCGGCCAGCACGCCCGCACAGGCGCCCAGCGCCAGATAGAGCAGAAATTCCATGGCCACATCCCCAAGCATCCCGAAACAGGAGCGGCATGGTAACGGATGCATGGCCTCGGGCTCCACTGCGGATGGCGATGGATCGATGAGCGATGTCTGCGTAGAGTGAGCAAAAAACACACAAGGACCACCTTATGTGCCTGATTGTCTTTGCCTGGCGGCCGGGTCATGCCCAGCCGCTGATCGTGGCGGCCAACCGCGACGAATTCTATGCCCGGCCCAGCCTGCCCCTGGCGCAATGGCCGCACGCCCCGCATGTCTACGCCGGGCGTGACCTCGAGGCCGGCGGTACGTGGCTCGGTGTCGGCGCCAATGGGCGCTTCGCCGCACTGACCAACATCCGTAATCCCCTTCAACCGCCGGCCGCCAAGTCGCGAGGCGAACTGGTGGCGCAGTTTCTCAGCGGGGAAACGCCCATTGAAGACTATTTAAGCGACGTTATCGCACGTTCGGCTGAATATGCCGGGTTCAATCTGCTGGCCGGCAATGCCAAAGAGCTCTGGCACTTCAACGCTCGGGAAACCGCGGCGGTCAGGCTCGAACCAGGGATTTATGGGTTATCGAACGCGGGGCTGGATACGCCGTGGCCAAAAGTGCTCAAGGCCAAGGCAGCCTTGAGCGAAGTGCTGGACGACCCGCAGCCGCAGGCGCTATTGGCCTTGCTCAGCGATCCACAGACGGCGCCGCTTGCCGAGCTGCCGGACACTGGCGTGGGGCAAGCCACCGAGACGTTGTTGTCGAGCGTGTTTATCAAGAGCCAGGCTTATGGGACGCGGGCGAGCACGGCGTTGATTGTTCAGGCGAATGGGATGCGGCATATGGTCGAGCGGAGTTTCGGGCCGTATGGGGGGCATCTAGGGGAAGTGGAAGTCAGGGTTTGAAGGTCGGACAATAAACTGCGGCGAGGGCGCTTGCTCCCGCTAGAGTGCGAAGCGCTCCCGATCCGGCCGATGCGTTCTTTCATAGAGATCGCATCGGCTGGATCACGACTGCTTCGCAGCCGAACGGGAGCAAGCTCCCTCGCCACAGGGCCGCCGCTGACCTAGAGGGTCTTGACCGAAGCCGGATTGATCATCCGTGCCAACCCAAGGTTTTTCAGCGCCAGTTGCAGCGAGCTGTGGATAACTTGTGGGTTGTCGATGGTCATCAGCTCCGCCAGCAACTCCTTGGCCTTGCTCAGGTTGATCTGACGCAGCATCCACTTCACTTTCGGCAAGTTGGTGGCGTTCATCGACAGGCTGTCGAAGCCCATTGCCATCAACAGCACTGCCGCCGCCGGGTCACCGGCCATTTCGCCGCAGATACTCACCGGCTTGCCTTCGGCATGCGCATCGCGCACCACGCTCTGCAGGGCTTGCAGCACCGCCGGGTGCAGGTAGTCGTAGAGGTCGGCCACCCGTGGGTTGTTTCGGTCCACGGCCAGCAGGTACTGGGTCAGGTCGTTGGAGCCGACCGACAGGAAGTCCACCTGCCGCGCCAGTTCCTTGGTCTGATACACCGCTGCCGGAATCTCGATCATCACGCCAACCGGCGGCATCGGCACGTCGGTGCCTTCGTCGCGGACTTCGCCCCAGGCCCGGTGGATCAGGTGCAAGGCTTCTTCCAGTTCATGGGTGCCGGAAATCATCGGCAGCAGAATACGCAGGTTGTTCAGGCCTTCGCTGGCCTTGAGCATGGCGCGGGTCTGCACCAGGAAGATTTCCGGGTGGTCGAGGGTCACGCGAATGCCGCGCCAGCCGAGGAACGGGTTGTCTTCCTTGATCGGGAAGTACGACAGCGCCTTGTCACCGCCAATGTCCAGGCTACGCATGGTCACTGGTTGTGGATGGAACGCGGCAAGTTGCTCGCGATAGATCGCCAGCTGTTCCTTTTCGCTCGGGAAACGCTGGTTGATCATGAACGGCACTTCGGTGCGGTACAGGCCCACGCCCTCGGCACCGCGCTTCTGCGCCCGTGCCACATCCGCCAGCAGGCCGGTATTGACCCACAGCGGCATGCGGTGGCCATCGACCGTTACGCACGGCAGGTCGCGCAATGCATCCAGCCCGAGGGCCAGTTGTTTCTCTTCCTCGACCACGTCGGCGAACTGCTTGCGCAGCACGTCACTCGGGTTGGTGTAGACCTCGCCGTGGTAGCCGTCGACGATCATCTGGATGCCGTCGACCTTGGAGTACGGCAGGTCGACCAGGCCCATCACCGTCGGAATACCCATGGCGCGCGCCAGGATCGCCACGTGGGAGTTGCCAGAACCGAGTACCGACACCAGGCCCACCAGCTTGCCTTCCGGCACCTCGCCGAGCATCGCCGGCGTCAGTTCTTCGCTGACCAGAATGGTGTTGTCGGGGTAGACCAGCGTCTGCTGCCGCTCTTCCTGCAAGTAGGCGAGCAAACGGCGGCCGAGGTCCTTGACGTCCGAGGCCCGCTCACGCAGGTAGGCGTCGTCCATCAGTTCGAAACGGTTGACGTGATCGGTAACCACCTGACGCAGCGCGCCCTGGGCCCACTGACCGGTCTTGATCACGGTGGTGACTTCGCTGCCGAGCGAAGCATCGTCGAGCATCATCAAGTAGACGTCGAACAGCGCCCGCTCTTCAGGTCGCAGCTGGGTTGCCAGCTTGGCGGACAAGGCACGCATGTCGGCGCGCACGCCTTCGATGGCGGTCTTGAACAGCCCAAGTTCTGCATCGATGTCGGTGATGGTCTTGTCCGGCACCACATCCAGATCGGCCGGCGGCAGCATGACGACCGCGGTGCCGACCGCCGCGCCCGGCGAACCCGGTACGCCGACGAACTTTGCTTCCTGGATACCTTTGCCCTGACGGCCCAGGCCACGGATCGAACCGGTGGCCTCGGCATGGGCGATAACGCCGGCGAGCTGCGCGCTCATGGTCACGAGGAAGGCTTCTTCACCCTCATCGAACTGGCGGCGTTCCTTTTGTTGAATGACCAACACGCCGACGACGCGGCGGTGGTGAATGATCGGCGCCCCGAGGAACGACGCGTAGCGCTCTTCACCGGTCTCGGCGAAGTAACGGTAGCGCGGGTGATCCGCGGCGTTTTCGAGGTTCAGGGGTTCTTCACGCGTGCCGACCAGGCCGACCAGACCTTCGTTGGGTGCCATGCTGACTTTGCCGATCGAGCGCTTGTTCAAGCCCTCGGTGGCCATCAGCACGAAGCGGTTGGTCTCTGGATCAAGCAGGTAGACCGAGCAGACCTGGCTGCCCATGGCCTCTTTGACGCGCAACACAATAATCCCCAACGCCGCCTTGAGATCCTTGGCGGAGTTAACTTCCTGGACGATCTTGCGCAGCGTATTGAGCATGGCTCGGGGTCGAACTCCGTCGTCAGTCGCGCGCTAAAAGGCGCGGGGCAAGCTCTTTGAGAGCGCGTCGATACACCTCGCGCTTGAATGTCACCACCTGGCCCAACGGATACCAATAGCTGACCCAGCGCCAGCCATCGAATTCCGGTTTACCGGTCAAATCCATCCGCACCCGCTGCTCGTTGGAGATCAGGCGCAGGAGAAACCATTTCTGCTTCTGGCCGATGCACAGCGGTTGGCTGTGCGTTCTGACCAGACGTTGCGGCAAACGATAACGCAACCAGCCCCGGGTGCAGGCGAGAATTTCAACATCTTCGCGCTCCAGGCCCACTTCTTCGTTCAACTCGCGGTACAAGGCGTCTTCCGGCGTCTCCTGGGGGTTGATCCCGCCCTGTGGAAACTGCCAGGCATCTTGATTGATTCGGCGAGCCCATAGCACCTGGCCAGCATCATTCGTCAGAATGATCCCGACATTGGGGCGGAAACCATCGGGGTCGATCACGGCAACAACCTCGCAAACGCATGTCGCCGCATTGTTCCACAAAGGTTGTGAAAGCAGCAACGAGCCGACCTACCTTATGTGCACTCTTGTGAAAAGTCCGTATTCTGGAGACCTTTCTACAGACTTTTCAGCGAGTAACTGCAATGCGGCTGGCTTTATTCGACTTGGACAACACGCTTCTGGGCGGCGACAGTGACCACGCCTGGGGCGATTATCTGTGCGAACGCGGTTTCCTCGACGCCGTCGCCTACAAGGCACGCAACGACGAGTTCTATCAGGACTACCTGGCCGGCAAGCTGGATCAGGCCGCCTACCTGAACTTCTGCCTGGAAGTCCTCGGCCGCACCGAAATGGCGACACTGGATCAATGGCACCTGGATTACATGCGCGACTGCATCGAACCGCTCGTGCTGCCCAAGGGCCTCGAACTGTTGGCCCAACACCGTGAGGCCGGCGACAAGCTGGTCATCATCACCGCCACCAACCGTTTTGTGACCGGGCCGATTGCCACGCGTTTAGGCGTTGAAACCCTGATCGCCACCGAATGCGAAATGATCGACGGCCGGTACAGCGGGCGCAGCACCGATATCCCGTGCTTCCGTGAAGGCAAGGTGACCCGGTTGAATCGTTGGCTGGAAGAAACCGGCCACAGCCTGGAAGACAGTTATTTCTACAGCGACTCGATGAACGACTTGGCGTTGCTGGAGCAAGTGACGAATCCGATCGCGGTCGATCCGGACCCTAACTTGCGGGCCGAGGCCGAGAAACGTGGCTGGCCGGTGATCAGTTTGCGCGATTGATTAAGCCTGTAGCAGCTGCCGAGGTACGAGGCTACGTTGCGGTCCGCAGGACCGCCCTTTGGGGCCGTTTCGCAGCCCATCGCGGCCTCGTACCTCGGCAGCTGCTACAGATTCCGCGCTATACCGGCTTGGCCCCCATCAACCCCGCAATGGCGATCAAGCAGACAAAACTGAACAACGCCAACGCCAACGTAAACTTCCCATTCCCCGCCGCCGGCGCCTTGCGCAGCCGATTGAGCCGCACCAGCAGCCAGAACCAGCCCAGCGCCGCCACGGTGTACAGCACACTGGACGCCAGCAACCAGGTCTGCCCCAACGGCCAGCCCACCAGATGCACCATCCACCAGCCGGTAAACGGCATGCTCAACAGCGCCAGGCCCATCAACAACCAGATGAACACCTGCGGTCGCTGCAAGGTACGCGCAGGCGCCGTCGCATCACCGTTACGACGAGTGCGCCAGACCCAGATTGCCAGCCCCAGTGCGCTGATCAACAGCAGCACCGTCGCCACGCCATGCGCGACTTTGAGGGCGGTTAACGTTTCCATTGTTCGAATTCCTTATAGGCTGCCCATCAGCGTAGCCGCTCAGCCGAGAAACAGCTGATAGGCCGGGTTGTCGCTTTCGTCCCAGTACGGGTAGCCGATTTCTTCCAGCGCCGCCGGTACCAGATGACGCTCGTCGTGGGGCACTTGCAGGCCCGCGACCACACGGCCATCCGCCGCGCCGTGGTTGCGGTAGTGGAACATCGAAATGTTCCAGCGCCCACCGAGCTTGTTGAGGAAGTTGAACAACGCCCCCGGACGCTCCGGGAACTCGAAGCGCAGCACCACCTCATCGACCACCTGGGCGGCACGCCCGCCAACCATATGGCGAATGTGCAATTTGGCCAGTTCGTTGTCGGTCAGGTCGAGTACCGGGAAACCCTGCTCGGCCAGGCTGGCGAGCAGTGCACTGCGCGGGTCGTTTTCCGGATGGGTCTGCACGCCGACAAAGATGTGCGCTTCGCTGCCGGTGTTGTAGCGGTAGTTGAATTCGGTGATCTGGCGCTTGCCGATGGCTTCGCAGAACGCCTTGAAGCTGCCCGGTTTCTCGGGGATGGTCACGGCGATGATAGCTTCGCGGCCCTCGCCCAGCTCGGCACGCTCGGCGACGTGTCGCAAGCGGTCGAAGTTGACGTTGGCACCGGAATCGATGGCCACGAAGGTGTGGCCGGTGACACCACGTTGCTCGACGTATTTCTTGATCCCGGCCACGCCCAAGGCGCCGGCAGGTTCAGTGATCGAGCGGGTATCGTCGTAGATATCCTTGATCGCCGCACAGATTTCATCGGTGCTGACGGTGATCACTTCATCAACGTAGTCTTTGCAGATATCGAAGGTGTGCTGGCCGATCTGCGCCACCGCGACGCCATCGGCAAACAGGCCCACGGTCGGCAACACCACGCGCTCACCGGCCGCCATGGCGGCTTGCAGGCAGTTGGAGTCATCCGGTTCGACGCCGATGATCTTGATGTCCGGACGCAGGTATTTCACGTACGCCGCAATCCCGGCGATCAATCCGCCACCGCCCACCGGAACGAAGATCGCATCCAGACGCCCCGGGTGCTGGCGCAGAATCTCCATGGCCACCGTGCCCTGCCCGGCAATGGTGTGGGGATCGTCGTAGGGGTGAATGTAGACGTAGCCTTTTTCGTCGACCAGTTTCAGCGAGTAGGCCAGGGCTTCCGGGAACGAATCGCCGTGCAGTACCACTTTGCCGCCGCGCGAACGCACGCCCTCGACCTTGATCTCCGGGGTGGTCTTGGGCATCACGATGGTCGCTTTCACGCCCAGCACTTTGGCTGCCAGGGCCAGGCCTTGCGCATGGTTGCCCGCCGAAGCGGTGACCACGCCACGGGCACGCTCTTCATCGCTCAGTTGCGTCAGCTTGTTGTAAGCGCCGCGAATCTTGAACGAGAACACCGGCTGCAAGTCTTCACGCTTGAGCCAAATCTCGTTGCCCAGCCGCTCGGAGAGCTGGCGAGCAGTCTGCAATGGGGTTTCTACGGCAACGTCATAAACGCGCGAGGTGAGGATCTTTTTGACGTACTGTTCGAGCATCGGAAAGCATCACTGAACGGGTTGGGCAGGGCCAAGGAGTCTAACCCGGCTTTCGGGCGGGCGACCACACTAAACAGGTGGTTTTAGCCACTCGCAAACGCAAGAGACTCATTGTGGCGAGGGAGCTTGCTCCCGCTGGAGTGCGAAGTGCTCCCCAAAACAGGCAGCCCGTTTCTTCAAACACACTGTATTGGCAGGTTTTACGACTGCTGCGCAGCCGAGCGGGAGCAAGCTCCCTCGCCACAGACAAGCCCCCTCGTCTCCATTCGACACACTGGCAATGACCTTCCACATCGCGAGGCCTATAATGCCGGCCTTTCGTCCCCCTCTTCGGCACCTCGGAGCCCGCATGACCCAGGATCAACTCAAACAGGCAGTGGCTCAGGCCGCCGTCGACTTCATCCTCCCGAAACTCGATGACAAGAGCATCGTCGGGGTCGGCACCGGCTCTACCGCCAATTGCTTCATCGACGCCCTGGCCAAGCACAAAGGCGCGTTTGACGGCGCAGTGGCCAGTTCCGAAGCCACCGCCGCGCGCCTCAAAGGCCACGGTATTCCGGTGTATGAGCTCAATACCGTCAGCGATCTGGAGTTCTACGTCGACGGCGCCGATGAAAGCGACGAGCACCTGCACCTGATCAAAGGCGGCGGTGCAGCCCTGACCCGCGAGAAGATCGTGGCGGCCGTGGCCAAGACCTTCATCTGCATCGCCGACGCCAGCAAACTGGTGCCGGTGCTCGGTGCGTTCCCATTGCCGGTGGAAGTGATCCCGATGGCTCGCAGCCACGTGGCCCGCGAACTGGTGAAGCTGGGCGGCGACCCGGTTTACCGTGAAGGTGTGCTGACCGATAACGGCAACATCATCCTTGACGTGCACAACATGCAGATCACCAACCCGGTGGAGCTGGAAGCACAGATCAACGCCATCGTCGGCGTGGTCACCAACGGTTTGTTCGCGGCGCGCCCGGCGGACTTGCTGCTGTTGGGCACGAGCGAAGGCGTGAAAACCCTCAAGGCCTGATGCCTTAGCCATCTGTAGGAGTGAAGCTTGCTCGCGAAGAGGCCATAGCATTCAACATCTCAGTTGACTGATATGGCCTCTTCGCGAGCAAGCTTCGCTCCTACAATTGGTTTTGCGGTGTTGGTCAGGGCTGTGCCGGTTTTTTGAAGACATAGAACAGGTTCGGCTCGCTGACGAGGTACAGGGTGCCGTCGTCATCCATGGCAATGCCTTCCGGCTTGTGCAATCCCTGACGACCCTTGCTCAGTGACAGGGTGCTCAGCGGTCGCCCGTCCACATCCAGTTCAAGAATCAACCGCGACTCATCGGACAGTGCCAGCAAATGGCCGCTGCGCTCGTCATATTGCAGGCTCGACAGGTCTCGCACGAACATTCCGCCATCGCGCTTGGGATTGTTCACCACGTGCACCGCGTAGGACTTCTCCGGGTTGTAATGGGGAAAGCCCTGCACTTCGTAGATCAGCATCGGGTCGCGCTCCTTGGCGACGAACAAGCGCTTGCCCACCGAGTCATAGGCCAAACCCTCGAAACCCTTGTTGCCGCTCATGTGCACGCCGAGGGTCATCTGCTCGGCGTCCGCGGCATCGAGGAACGTCGTGCCCTTGCGCAGATGAATCTTGATCAGCCGTTGCTCACGCTCATCGGTGATCACGTAAGTGTCAGCGCTAATGAACTCCACTGCTTCCGGGTCGCCGAACCCGACCAGCGCCACTCGCCGCAGGATTTTGCCTTCCAGGGACAACTCGATCAGCTCGGCGTTTTTTTGGGTGACCGTGAACAGGCTTTTGCGCACGGGATCGAAGGTCAGCGCTGAAACATCGTCGTCCAGACCGTCAGTGACTCGCGCCTCGATCGCCACCTGATACTGGTCCAGGCCAATGGATCGGGTATTCATCGGCTGCCATAGCGCCTGCACATTGAACCCGCAGCGTTCAAACAGGCGCTGGTACTGGCCGACGGCAACCAACACGATCAGGGCAATGACCGACAGGATCAGCATCAGGGGTTTGGGGCGGACAAGTCGACGCATTCAGGCAAACTCGGAAACAGGACGGGCGGATGAAACACCACGGCTGCCTGAATTAAAACCCTAATGGCCCGCGACCTTCTACCGCAACTACCGAACCTGTTGCTTTTCGAAGCGGTAGAACAGGTTCGGCTCGCTCACCATGTACAGCGTGCCCGCTTCGTCCATGGTGACGCCTTCGGCACGGGGAATGGTTTTCTTCAGGCCATTGAACCCTCCGAGCAAGGTCATGAAACTGACCTGCTCGCCCTTCTCGTCCAGTTCCAGCAACAAGTGAGAGTCGGCGGACAGCACCAGGGTGTGGCCAGTGCGCGGATCGATGGCCAAGGCCGACAGGTTACGGACATCCAGTGCGTCGCTGGAGAGTTTCTGCTTGTCACCCTTCAGGATCTGGCTGCCATCGCTTTTCCAGCTGAACAGCGCTGGTGGACGCTCTTCACCCAGCAGCAGTTGCTGGCGACGGGCATCCCAGACGACGGCTTCGAAGCCTTTATTCTGGTTTTTCGAGGGGCCGAGATCGTATTTCGGGAAATTGGCGATGTTCAGCTCGCGCGTATCGGCATCGACCTTGACGATCGAGAGCAGGTGTTCGCGCTCATCGGTAATCGCCAGCAAACCATTGCCCATTACCGTCACCCCTTCCGGGTTGCTCCACCCCACCAGCGGCATTTTGCGCAACACGTCGCCTTGCAACGTCAGCTCGACCAGGAACGGGTTCTTGCCCATCACGGAGAACAGGGTTTTGGTCTGCGGGTCGTAAGACACGTCCGACGCTTCGTCCTTCTCCATGCCCGGCAGCAGTTTGGCGTCGATCACCGCCCGATAGTCCGGCAGCCAGACACTCTCTTTTCGTTCGGCAGGGCTTTCGAAGCGTTCCTTCACCCAGAGCACACCGCGATCATCCCAATGCATCGCAAACGCAAGGCCATAAGCGGCGACCGCCACCAGTAAAAGCCAGGAATACCAACGCATGACAAAGCGCGAGCGGCGGGCAGTTTTCAGCTTGGGCAGCGATTCGATGGCCATTCAGGGATGCGTTCCAGAAATTCAGGCTATGGGTAATAGCACATTGGGACAGGCTCAGATGCCATAAGCCCCGGAATTATCCAGACAAAATGTGAAAAAAACGGGAAATGGCCGGATTGCCCTGTGTGGGCAGCCAAGATCAAAAGATCGCAGCCTGCGGCAGGCTGCGATCTTTTGCTTTTTAGAGAACGCTACTGGTAAAGCGGCTGACACCCGGCAATTCGAGCACCAGTTCGTCACCGACATTCAGCGGGCCAACGCCCACCGGCGTGCCAGTGAGGATCACGTCACCGGCCTGCAGCGAGAAGCAGCCGGCCATGTACTGGATCATCGGCACGATCGGATTGAGCATGTCCTTGGTGTTGCCATCCTGGCGGACTTCACCATTGATGGTCAGGCGGATGCCGATGTCGGTCAGGTCGGTAAACGTGCTGCCAGCCACGAATGGCGCAATCACCGCCGCACCGTCAAAGCACTTGGCGATTTCCCACGGCAGGCCCTTGGCTTTAAGCTCGGCCTGCTTGTCGCGCAGGGTCAGGTCCAGGGCCGGGGCGAAGCCGGAGATGGCATCCAGCACTTCTTCGCGGCTCGGCTTGGTCGACAATGGCTTGCCGATCAGCACCGCTATTTCTGCTTCGTAATGCACCGAACCGCGCTCGGTCGGAATGCTGAAGCTGCCTTCCAGTGGCACCACGCAGCTGCCGGGCTTGATGAACAGCAGTGGTTCGGTGGGCACCGGGTTGTCCAGTTCCTTGGCGTGTTCGGCGTAGTTGCGGCCGATGCACACCACTTTCCCCAGCGGAAAATGAATACGCGTTCCGTCGACATACTGGTGCTGATAGCTCATTGACCGACTCCTGCTTCGTGCTCTTAAAGTTCGAAGAATCAAACAGCGAAAATCTTGCCCGGGTTCATGATGCCATTCGGGTCGAACACCGCTTTGACGGCTTTCATGTACTCGATCTCAACCGGTGAGCGGCTATAGGTCAAGTAGTCACGTTTGGTCATGCCCACGCCGTGTTCGGCGGAAATCGAACCGTTGTACTTCTCGACGGTTTCGAACACCCACTTGTTGACGGTGGCGCACTTGGCGAAGAACTCATCCTTGCTCAGGTTATCCGGCTTGAGGATGTTCAAGTGCAGGTTGCCGTCGCCGATGTGGCCGAACCAGACGATTTCGAAGTCCGGGTAGTGTTCGCCGACGATCGCGTCGATTTCCTTCAGGAACCCCGGGACTTTCGACACAGTGACCGAAATGTCGTTTTTGTACGGCGTCCAGTGGGAAATGGTTTCGGAGATGTACTCGCGCAGCTTCCAGAGGTTCTGCAACTGGGTTTCGCTCTGGCTCATCACACCGTCCAGCACCCAGCCCTGCTCGACGCAGTACTCGAAGGTTTCCAGGGCGTGATTGGCCACTTCATCGGTGGTCGCTTCGAATTCCAGCAATGCATAGAACGGGCAGTCGGACTCGAACGGCGCCGGCACATCGCCGCGTGCCATGACCTTGGCCAGGGCTTTGTCGGAGAAGAATTCGAAGGCAGTCAGGTCAAGTTTGCTCTGGAACGCGTGCAATACCGGCATGATCGAATCGAAATCGGCGGTACCGAGCACCATCGCGGTAAGGTTTTTCGGCGCACGGTCCAGACGCATGGTGGCTTCGACGACAAAACCCAGGGTGCCTTCAGCGCCGATGAACAGCTGACGCAGGTCGTAGCCGGTGGCGTTCTTGATCAGGTCTTTGTTCAGTTCCAGCAGATCGCCCTTGCCGGTGACGACTTTCATGCCAGCCACCCAGTTACGGGTCATGCCGTAGCGAATTACCTTGATCCCACCGGCATTGGTGCCGATATTGCCACCTATCTGGCTGGAACCTGCCGAAGCGAAGTCCACCGGATAGTACAAACCGTGCTCTTCAGCCTTGTTCTGTAATTGTTCGGTAACCACGCCCGGCTGACAAACAACGGTGCGATCGGTGAGGTTCACGTCGAGAATCTGGTTCATGTAGTCGAAGGACACGACCACTTCGCCATTGGCCGCCACTGCTGCGGCAGAAAGCCCGGTACGACCGCCGGACGGCACCAGCGCAACCTTGTGTTCATTGGCCCAACGGACAATTGCCTGGACCTGCTCGATGGTCTTGGGGAACACAATGGCCGTCGGGGCCGGGGCGAAATGTTTGGTCCAATCCTTGCCGTAAGCGTTCAGGGAGTCGGCGTCGGTCAGCACCTTGCCAGGCTCAACCAGGGTCTTCAGCTCATCAATCAGCGCAGGATTGGTCATCGACAGAACTCTCGAACAATTCATGGTCATCCTGAGTACGCTTCACGTCGCAGAATGAGTGTTAGCAGGTCGCATATGCTAGCATACCGACCCCGCAGGATAGTGCCCAAAGGCTGTTCTGCGGCGACGGCTTTCCTGCCGTCCGGGTCAGCTCTGGCTGCTCCCTTCCCTGCCATTTTTTCTCCGGGACACAGGTTTACGCAGATGAGCAAGACTTCTCTCGATAAGAGCAAGATCAAGTTCCTTCTTCTCGAAGGCGTCCACCAATCGGCTGTCGACGTCCTCAAGGCGGCGGGCTACACCAGCATCGAGTACCTCACAGGTTCTCTGCCGGAAGCCCAGCTGAAGGAAAAGATCGCTGATGCTCACTTCATCGGCATTCGCTCCCGCACTCAACTGACCGAAGAGATCTTCGATCACGCGAAGAAACTGGTGGCTGTCGGCTGTTTCTGCATCGGCACCAACCAGGTCGACCTCAACGCGGCTCGCGAACGCGGTATCGCGGTATTCAACGCGCCGTACTCCAACACTCGCTCCGTTGCCGAGCTGGTGCTGGCCGAGGCGATCCTGTTGCTGCGCGGCATCCCTGAGAAGAACGCTTCCTGCCACCGTGGCGGCTGGATCAAAAGCGCAGCCAACTCCTTCGAAATCCGTGGCAAAAAGCTGGGTATCGTCGGTTACGGCTCGATCGGCACTCAACTGTCGGTCCTGGCTGAAGGCTTAGGGATGCAGGTTTACTTCTACGACACCGTGACCAAGCTGCCATTGGGCAACGCCACCCAGGTCGGCAACCTGCACGAGCTGTTGGGCATGTCCGACATCGTCACCCTGCACGTTCCAGAAACCGCTGCCACCCAGTGGATGATCGGCGAGAAGGAAATCCGCGCCATCAAGAAGGGCGGCATCCTGATCAACGCCGCGCGCGGCACCGTGGTCGAACTGGACGCCCTGGCGGACGCGATCAAGGACAAGCACCTGATCGGCGCGGCCATCGACGTATTCCCGGTGGAGCCACGCTCCAACGAAGAAGAGTTCGAAAGCCCGCTGCGTGGCCTGGACAACGTGATCCTGACCCCGCACATCGGTGGTTCTACCGCTGAAGCGCAGGCCAACATCGGCCTGGAAGTGGCGGAAAAGCTGGTCAAGTACAGCGACAACGGTACGTCGGTATCGTCCGTGAACTTCCCGGAAGTGGCCCTGCCGGCTCACCCTGGCAAGCACCGTCTGCTGCACATCCACGAAAACATTCCGGGTGTGATGAGCGAGATCAACAAGGTCTTCGCCGAAAACGGCATCAACATTTCCGGTCAGTTCCTGCAGACCAACGAGAAAGTCGGCTACGTCGTGATCGACGTCGATGCCGATTACTCGGAAATGGCGCAAGAGAAGCTGCAGCACATCAACGGCACCATTCGTTGCCGCGTGTTGTTCTGATCGCGACTTGAGCGACAAAAAAGGGAGCTCCTCGGAGCTCCCTTTTTTACGGCTGCTTTTTTATCGCTGTGGAAAAGTTACTTCACCGTCACGGTGATTTTCTTCGACACGATCGGCGGATCGAACGGCATGTGACCGCTGTCGCCCAGTTCGAGCTGCAAGGTGTGCTTGCCCGGTGCCAGTTTGATTTCTGCGTGAGTCTGCGCTTTGCCAAAGTGCATGTGATTGGCATCGTTTGGAATCGGAGCGCCGGCAGCCGGTAGTTTGTCGACATCGATCAGTAGATGGTGGTGCCCAGTGTTTTTGGTGGTGTCGCCCGCTGGTGCCAGTGCGATTTCCTTGACGCCGAAATTCACTGTAAAGGTTTGCGCGACCGTGGCTCCGTCCGCAGGAGATACGATGAACACTTCTGCCCCCTTCGGAGCCGGGGTGGCGGCACCGGCCAGCACCGAAACACCCATCAGCACACCAGCCAATGCTGCTCGTGACATAAAGCTTTTCATTCTCTTCTCCAGTTTTTCCGTAAAATTCGCTCGACCGTGAACAACTTAACGGCCATTCGTTGTCGAAGGCACTCAATAACCATAGCAAAGCGAGCCTGAACAGCGCGTCGCGATAAATGAATTCAAAGGAGTGACCATGCGCTTTTTGCCTGGCCTGATCTGCCTGCTACCCCTTTTGAGCCCTTTGGCTCATGCCGAACTGATGGACGATGTAAACGACCGCGGCGAATTGCGCATTGCTCTTGAGGCTAATACACCGCCCTTCAATTTCAAGGATGACGGCAAACTGACCGGGTTCGAGGTCGAGCTGGGTCAACTGCTGGCCAATGAGCTGGATGTACGGGCCGACTTCGTCGTCACTGATTCCGACGATCTGATGACCGGCGTCGAAAGCGGCAAATACGACGTTGCCATCAATCACATAGCACTGACCCCGGATCTGAAGGATCGTTTCGACTTCAGCGAACCTTACATTCACACCAACGCGCAATTGATCGCGCAGAAAGAAGTGCAACCGCGATCAATCCTGATAGTGCAGTCGCTGACGGAGGAAAAGCCGAAAGCCGCCCCGGCTGCAAGCCTGGCCATTCCGTTTCAGAAGGGTAACCCGGCGTTCCATGCCAGCCTGGAAAACGCCTTGCAGCGGATCAAGGCCGATGGCCGGCTGGAGGCCCTGGAGCAGAAGTGGTTTGGGGCAGATGCGGGTGCGGCGCCGAAACCTTGATTCGGGCGAATGAGTAACCCTGCGGGCTGTTACTTCAGGGTTGCCAGGGCCTGCGCCGCTTGCGGCAACTCCAGCTCGCTGAAGACTTGCACACCATGGCGCTTGAGCAGCGCGGCGGTCACGCCCTCACCGCTGACCTTCACTCCACTGAACGTCCCGTCATAGGTCAGCAGATTCCCGCAAGACGGGCTGTTGGCCTTGAGCACGGCAATCCGGATGCCGTGCTGTTGCACCAGCTCCAGCGCCTGAGAAGCCCCCGATAGAAACTCGGCACTGACGTCCTCGCCCTCGGTGGTGATGACCGATGCAAGGCCATCAAGCACTTCACCGCCCTGCCCGCCGGGAATTTCCGCCGCAGCCCTGGGTGTCGGCAACCCGCCGGCGACTTCCGGACACAACGGCACCACCCGGCCCTCGGCAATCCACTGTTCCAACAGATCGAACGGCCCGCTGGCCCCGCCGTCGTAACGGACGCGGTGACCGAGCAAACAGCGGCTTACCAGAATCTTTTGCATGATCAGAACGGCTCGTTGCCACGACGGCGGAACCAGCCCGTCAAGGACAGGCGTTCTCGGGTCGCGGGCAGGACTTCGTGGGGCACGTCGCCCGACAGGAACACCACCAGGCATCCGCCGGTGGGCACCACATCGTGTTCGACGCCTTCGTCCAGGTACATGCGCAACTGACCGCCATGCTCGGGCAGCCAGGCGTCGTTGAGGTAGATCACCGCCGAGACCATGCGCCGGTCGTCGTCACGGAAACGGTCGACATGCTTGAGGTAGAAAGCGCCGGGCGGGTACAGGGCGAAATGGCTTTCGAAATCTTCCAGGCCCAGGAACAAACCACGATTCATCGCCTCACGCAGGCTGTCCATCAACCCCAGGTAGCTGTCGCAGGACTCGGCCTGGCCGGGTTCGAGCCACTGGATATGGTCGCCGCGAATGCCCTCGCGAATCTCCGAAAACGCCCCGCGCCCCACGGCGGCCGGGGCGAGCTCACCCTCGGCGGCACGTTTACGACATTCGGCGGCCAGCGCCCGGGTCAGGTCCAGGGGCAGGAAAATATTCTGCTGCGACCAGCCGTGTTCGGCCAGGTCGTCGACGATACGTAACAGCAGTGGATGATCAGAGGGTATGTGCATGGCGCGCATAGTATTCCTGTGCCCGCAAATCCGACAGAGCCACGCAGCGGAGGATTGGTCGGATAAGGTACTCAACCTGATACGAATTCTCGACAAGTACGAATGCCGCACGGAGAATAGTCGCCTGCTGACAGGAGTCCCTATGCGTCGCTTGCTTTTCTCACTGTTGATGTTCTGCGTTTTGCCCGCCTGGGCGGACGGCCACGACCAGTTGTACAAGGTCGCCGGTTGGCCAGAACAACGCGCGCATTTCAACGATGCTCTCTCGGCCGCTCAGCAGCGCTATCAGAACAGCTTGCCACCGGCAGTGTTCCAGGCCCTGGTCGACAACAGCAATCTGCGGTTCGCCCCCAAGGCCATGGACCAGCGCGCCGAAGCGCAACTGCGCAAGAAGCTCGCCGACCCGAAACCTGCGCTGACCTTCTTTCAATCGCCCCTGGGCAAGAAAATCGTCGCCGCCGAACTGCTGGCGACCCGTCGCGATCAATTGGCGAAAAACGCCAAGGGCTTGCCGAAGATGCAGGCCAGCGATACCCGTCAACTGATCATCGGCCACCTGGCCCAGGCCCTGCCCGCCCGCGAGGCCGGCGCTGAAGTCAGCCTGGCGATCGCAGGCGTCGCGGCCGACAGCCTGAGTTCGATGATCCCTGGCTTGCTCGGCAACGGTCAGGCTCAAGGCATGTTGAACGGTCAGCGCCAGCGCCTGATGGAGCAGATCGGCGCCGACCTGAACAACACGCTGCTGTATGTCTATCGCGACCTGTCGGATGACGAACTGGAAGAGTTTTCGACCTTTGCCGAGTCCTCTGAAGGCAAGGCTTATTACCAAGCGGCATTGGCGGCGATTCGGGCGGGGTTGGCAGTGGGGCAAAGTACGTCGAGCCTGACCCAGTAATTTTTGGCGTCTGTGAAATGGCCCGCGAAGACTATCGAAATGTCACCGCCGATCCCGACTCATGCGCTTGGTCAAAAACCCGAAATACTCCTGCCGCAACCCCGGCGACTCATTCGCCAGATGATGCCGCGCCTCCGCCAGCATCAACACCTGGGGCCGATCGAACTTGCCTCGCAGCACTTCAAGGTTGTGCTCCCAATCCACGGTCATGTCCGCCTGCCCCTGCACGATCAGCGGCCGCCGCGGGCTGCTCGGTGCCGCTTCGATACGCTTGATCCACCGTCCCAGCGCACCGACCCAGGCCGTTGGCAGACGCAGCGGTTGCAGCGGATCGGCCTGCAGGAACGCGAGGAAGTCAGGGTCGTTGGAATTCTCGCTGAAGCGCCGGGCGATGCCTTTGACAAACGGCTTGAGCAGGTAATAACTGAGCCGCGACCAACCCCAGGCTCGCGGCCGCACCAAGGGCGACAGCAGAATCACTTGCCCCTGGGCCGGGCTGCTCGCACCTTGATTGAGTACATGGTCGATCACAATCGCCCCGCCGGTGCTTTGCCCGCACAAGTGCCAGGGCTGCGGAAGGCCCAACGACTGCGCCTCGGCCAGCAGGCCTTGCAGGGCGCTCTGGTACTCGGCGAAGTCCTTGATACTCGCCCGTTCGCCACTGGACAAGCCATGCCCCGGCAGGTCGCAGGCGATTACCGCAAACCCTTGGTCCAGCGCCCACTCAATCACATGCCGGTAGAGCCCGGTGTGATCGTAGAAGCCGTGAAATAGAAACAGCGTCGCCTTCGCCCGCTCGGGCCACCAGAGCTGGCTGACCACTTCATAACCATCGATCTCGAAACGCCCCAAGCCACGGCGCAGGGTCCGCTGTGGAAAATCCAGCCCGTAAAAACGCTGATAGGCCATGGCCTCCGTCGACAGCGGCCGCCACTCGGCCAACGGCCGCAGGCTGGCACGCAAATGATCGGGGTCGAAAGTGGCAGACATGGGCTATTCCAGAGCGCTAAACGGACTTTATCGGCCTGCGATATTCATCTGTCGCAGCAAGCATGGCAAGCTAGCCGACCTTCGAGGATTGAAACCCATGCGCCCGGCCTATCGCACCACACTGCTTGCCAGCCTGCTCGCCCTTGTGTGTGCCAGTGTGCTGTGGGCCGCTTACGACTGGTTTCAGGGACGCTACCTGCGAGCCTTCAGTTCGCACACCGCCGTGTTCTCCGGCGACCCGTTGCGCCTGCCCGACGAACTCGCCGGCCCCGGCGCCATTCGCCTGGTGCACTTCTGGGACCCGGCCTGCCCGTGCAATGTCGGCAACCAACAACACCTGACTGAACTGGTTGAGCAATATGTACCGCAGGGCGTCGAGTTCTATACGGTACAAAAGCCCGGCAGCCACGGCCAGTTGCCCGGCACCTTGAGCCGCCTGAAAACCCTCGCTGTCCTGCCTGGCTCCGAACATATCCCTGCCAGTCCGGCAGTGGCGATATGGGACCGCGACGGCAAGCTGGCATATTTCGGCCCGTACAGCGAAGGCCTGACCTGCAATTCGAGCAACAGCTTTATCGAGCCCATCCTGCAAGCGCTGAACGCAGGCAGGGCGGTGAACGCCACCCATACGATGGCGGTGGGTTGCTACTGCCCGTGGCCTGCGAAGGCGAAGTAAGGCATTCCTGACTTTTCCAGGACCGCGATGCCCGGCACAGGAGGTCTGTGCTACACGTTTGCAGCCCGCACGGGTGGCAACCCCTGAAAGAACAAGGAGTCACCATGAAACGCGTCCTGACCGTACTTGCCTTGCTGATCGTCGCGCTCGCCGCCGGGGGCGGCTGGTATATGTACAGCAAACAACCGACGCGCCAGGGCCAGGTGGCGTTGCAGCATCTGCAAGGCTCAGTGACCGTGCGCTACGACGAGCGCGGCGTGCCGCATATCCGCGCCGAAAACGAAACCGACCTCTACCGCGCCCTCGGCTACGTGCAGGCCCAGGACCGACTATTCCAGATGGAAGCCGTGCGGCGCCTGGCCCGTGGTGAGCTGGCCGAAGTCCTCGGCCCGAAACTGCTCGACACCGACAAACTGTTTCGCAGCCTGCGCATCCGCGAACGTGCTGACAGTTACGTGGCCGCGCTGGATCGTGAGTCGCCGGCGTGGAAGGCCCTGCAAGCCTATCTGGACGGCATCAATCAATATCAGGACAGCCACGCCGCGCCAGTAGAGTTCGACGTGCTGGGAATCCCCAAGCGCCCTTTCACCGCCGAAGACAGCATCAGCATCGCCGGCTACATGGCCTACAGCTTTGCCGCGGCGTTTCGCACCGAACCCTTGCTGACTTACGTGCGTGACCAACTGGGCGCCGATTACCTAAACATCTTCGACCTCGACTGGCAGCCCAAGGGCGTGCTGGCCAAAAGGCGCCCCAGCCCCGCGCCGGTCCTCGCCGCCAGTGACTGGAAAGACCTGAACGCCCTTGCCCGTCTGAGTGAGCAGGCTCTGGCCGACCACGGCCTGCCGCAATTCGAAGGCAGCAACGCCTGGGTGATTTCCGGCAACCGCAGCAAAAGCGGCAAGCCGCTGCTGGCCGGTGACCCGCACATACGCTTCTCGGTGCCGTCAGTGTGGTACGAGGCGCACCTGTCGGCGCCAGGCTTCGAGCTGTATGGCTACCATCAGGCGCTGGTGCCGTTTGCATTTCTCGGCCACAACCTGGACTTCGGCTGGAGCCTGACGATGTTCCAGAACGACGATCTGGACCTGATCGCCGAGAAGGTCAACCCGGACAACCCGAACCAGGTCTGGTATCGCGGCAAGTGGGTGGACATGGTCACCACCGAACAACAGATCGCAGTGAAAGGCCAGTCACCGGTCACATTGACGCTGCGCCAGTCGCCCCATGGCCCGATCGTCAACGATGCGCTTGGCACTGCCGCCGGCAAGACGCCGGTTGCCATGTGGTGGGCGTTCCTCGAAACCCCGAATCCGATCCTCGACGGCTTCTACCAGCTCAATCGCGCCGACACCCTGGCCAAGGCCCGCGCCGCGGCCGCCAAGGTTCAGGCTCCAGGGTTGAACATCGTCTACGCCAACGCCAAGGGCGATATCGGCTGGTGGGCCTCGGCGTTGCTGCCCAAGCGTCCGGCCGGGGTGAAGCCCGGTTTCATCCTCGACGGCAGCACCCCTCAGGCGGACAAGGAAGGTTTTTACCCGTTCAGTGCCAACCCGCAGGAAGAGAACCCGGCGCGGGGCTACATCGTCTCGGCCAACTTCCAACCGGTGTCGCCGACCGGCATGGAAATTCCCGGCTACTACAACCTCGCCGATCGCGGGCAGCAGCTCAATCGCCAGCTCAGCGACAAGAACGTGAAGTGGGACAACGCGGCCAACCAGAAGCTGCAACTGGGTACCACCACCGCCTACGGGCCGCGCTTGCTGGCGCCTTTGCTGCCGGTACTGCGTGAAGTGGTGAGCGACCCGGCCGAACTCAAACTGGTGGAGCAACTGGCGCAGTGGAGCGGCGATTACCCGCTGGACTCCATCAGCGCCACCCTGTTCAACCAGTTCCTGTTCAACCTCGCCGACGCGGCGCTGCGCGATGAACTGGGCAATGACTTCTTCGAAACGCTGCTCCCGACCCGGGTGATCGATGCCGCGCTGCCGCGCCTGGCGGCCTCCGCCGACTCGCCGTGGTGGGACAACCGCAACACCCCTGGCAAGGAAACCCGCGCCGATACGGTCAAGGTGGCCTGGCAAGCGAGCATGGCTCATATCAAAGCCACCCTTGGCGCCGATTCCGCGCAATGGCAGTGGGGCAAGGCGCACACCCTGACCCACGGCCATCCGCTGGGGATGCAAAAGCCCCTGGACCAGATTTTCAACGTTGGCCCATTCGCGGCACCCGGCACCCACGAAGTACCGAACAACCTCTCGGCCAAGATCGGCCCGGCGCCGTGGCCCGTGACCTACGGCCCGTCGACCCGGCGGCTGATCGACTTCGCCGACCCGGCCCATAGCCTGACCATCAACCCGGTGGGCCAGAGCGGCGTGCCGTTCGACAGCCACTATGCCGACCAGGCCGAGGCGTATATCGAAGGGGTTTATTACCAGGCGAATTTCAATGAGGAAGAAGTGATGGCCAATACCCGCAGCACCTTGAAGCTGTTGCCGGCGCGGTAGATTTTTGCTGGCCGGGCTGACGCCTTCGCCGCAAAATTCTGGGCCATAAAGTCAAAAGATCGCAGCCTGCGGCAACTCTTACGGGATTCACATTCCACTGTAGGAGCTGCCGCAGGTTGCGATCTTTTGATCGGCAGCAGTTTTAAGCCGCTTCCGGTGCCTGCGCCCGACGTACGTCCGGTTGTTTCCAGGAGTCGGCAGCGGCTTCCTCGATGGCTTGCTGGATCGCACGTTTGCGGCTTTCTTCGGCGCGACGGCTGAAGAACCAGACCAGGAAGGTCACCAGCGACACCGCCAGCAGAATCAGGCTGGCCACGGCGTTGATCTCAGGCTTCACGCCCAGGCGCACCGCCGAGAACACTTCCATCGGCAGGGTCGTGGAGCCTGGCCCGGACACAAAGCTCGCCAACACCAAATCATCCAGCGACAAGGCAAACGACATCATGCCGCCGGCCGCCAGTGACGGCGCGATCATCGGGATGGTGATCAGGAAGAACACTTTCCATGGCCGCGCACCGAGGTCCATGGCGGCTTCTTCGATGGACAAATCCAATTCACGCAAGCGCGCCGACACCACCACCGCCACATAGGCTGCACAGAATGTGGTGTGAGCGATCCAGATGGTGACGATGCCGCGCTCCTGCGGCCAGCCGATCATCTGCGCCATGGCCACGAACAGCAGCAACAGCGACAGACCGGTGATCACTTCCGGCATCACCAGCGGCGCCGTCACCAGGCCGCCAAACAGTGTGCGGCCCTTGAAGCGGGTGATGCGGGTCAGCACGAACGCCGCCAGCGTCCCCAATGCCACCGCCGCTATCGCCGTGTAGCAAGCGATTTCCAGCGAGCGCACCACTGAGCCCATCAGTTGCGTGTTGTCGAGCAGGCCGACGTACCACTTCACCGACCAGCCGCCCCACACCGTTACCAGTTTCGAGGCGTTGAACGAGTAGATCACCAGGATCAGCATTGGCGCGTAGATGAACAGCAGACCCAGCACCAGCATCAGGTTCGAGAAACGGAAGCGCTTCATTCTTTACCCTCCATTTCCTTGGCCTGACTGCGGTTGAACAGGATGATCGGCACAATCAGGATTGCCAGCATCACCACCGCCAGGGCAGACGCCACCGGCCAGTCGCGGTTGTTGAAGAACTCTTGCCAGAGCACTTTACCGATCATCAGGGTTTCCGGACCACCGAGCAGTTCCGGGATCACGAACTCCCCCACCACCGGGATGAACACCAGCATGCAGCCGGCGATAATGCCGTTTTTCGACAGCGGCACGGTGATCTTCCAGAAGCTGTTGAAGTTGCTCGAACCGAGGTCCGATGCGGCTTCCAGCAGGCTGTGATCGTGTTTCACCAGGTTGGCGTAGAGCGGCAGGATCATGAACGGCAGATAGGAGTAAACAACCCCGATATAAACCGCCAGGTTGGTATTGAGGATCTGCAACGGCTCGTCGATCCAGCCCATGCTCATCAGAAAACCATTGAGCAGCCCGTTGTTGCTGAGGATGCCCATCCACGCATACACGCGGATCAGGATCGCGGTCCAGGTCGGCATCATGATCAGCAGCACCAGCACCGTTTGCAGCTCTTTGCGGGCGGTGGCAATGCCATAGGCCATCGGGTAGCCGATCAGCAGGCAGAGGATGGTGCTGAACAGCGCCATCTTCAGCGAGCCTAGGTAAGCGGCGATGTACAACTCGTCATCGCCCAGCATCGCGTAGTTGGCCAGGTTGAGCAGCACCTGCAGTTTCTGGTCAACGAAGGTGTAGATCTCGGTGTACGGCGGAATGGCCACGTCGGCTTCAGCGAAGCTGATCTTCAGGACGATGAAGAACGGCAGCATGAAGAACATGAACAGCCAGATGAACGGAACCCCGATGACCAGCTGACGGCCACCGGGAAGTATTCGATTGAGCCGGCGTTTGAGTTTGCGCATGTTCATGAGCGAAGTACCACGCCGCTGTCGTCTTCCCACCACACGTAAACCTGGTCACCCCAGGTCGGGCGCTGGCCACGGCGCTCGGCGTTGGCGACGAAGGACTGCACCAGCTTGCCGCTCGGCAGTTCGACGTAGAACACCGAATGGCCGCCGAGGTAGGCGATGTCGTGCACCTTGCCGCTGGACCAGTTGTGTTCGCAGGTCGGCATTTCGGCCGTCACCAGCAGTTTTTCCGGACGGATCGCATAGGTAACGGACTTGTCCTGCACCGAGGTGCTGATGCCGTGACCCACGTAAATGTTGCGGTCCAGATCCTTGCAGGTGATCAGTGCATGGCCCTCGGCGTCGTCCACCACTTCACCTTCGAAGATGTTGACGTTGCCGATGAATTCGCAGACCAGTCGGCTGGTCGGGGTTTCGTAGATGTCGATCGGGCTGCCGATCTGGGCGATCCAGCCCAGGTGCATGATCGCGATGCGCTCGGCCATGGTCATGGCCTCTTCCTGGTCGTGGGTCACCATGACGCAGGTTACGCCGACGCGTTCGATGATCTCGACCAGTTCCAGCTGCATTTGCGAACGCAGTTTCTTGTCCAGCGCGCCCATCGGTTCGTCGAGCAACAACAGCTTCGGCCGCTTGGCCAACGAACGCGCCAGGGCCACGCGCTGACGCTGACCACCGGACAGCTGATGCGGTTTGCGCTTGGCGTACTCACTCATCTGCACCAGCTTGAGCATCTCGGCCACGCGGGCATCGACCTCGGCCGTCGGGATCTTGTCCTGCTTGAGGCCGAAGGCGATGTTCTGCGCCACGGTCATGTGCGGGAACAAGGCGTAGGACTGGAACATCATGTTGATCGGCCGCTCGTACGGCGGCATGTCAGTGATGTCTACGCCATCAAGGAAAATGCGCCCCTCCGTGGGCCGTTCGAAACCTGCCAGCATCCGCAGCAAGGTGGATTTGCCCGAACCCGAGCCGCCGAGCAAGGCGAAGATTTCGCCTTTCTTGATTTCCAGGGACACGTCGTCCACGGCAATCGTCTCGTCGAACTTTTTGGTGACCCGGTCGATTTTGACCAACACCTGTTTAGGTGATTGGTCGCCCTCGAGGGCTTTCTTATAGGCGCCGGAGGCAACTGCCATTTACGAAACTCCCAACAGAATTTGCAGTTCGCTCAATGTGGCGAACCTGGATAGTTTGACGCTATTTGCCCGACTTGACCTTGGTCCAGCTGCGCGTCATCAAACGTTGTATGTTCGGTGGCAACTCGATGGACACATACGTCTTGTCGAGGACCGCTTGCGGCGGATAAACCGACGCGTCAGTGCGTATGGATTGTTCCATCAGTTTGTCCGACCCAGGGTTTGGGTTGGCGTAGCCCACGGCATCGCTGACCTTGGCGATCACCTCAGGCTTGAGCAAATAGTTGATGAAGGCGTGGGCTTCCTTGACGTTGGCCGCATCCTTGGGGATCGCCAGCATATCGAACCAGAGCGCGCCGCCCTCTTTTGGAATCGAGTAGGCGATGTTCATGCCTTTACCGGCTTCAGCCGCGCGTGCCTTGGCCTGGAAAATGTCGCCGGAAAAACCGATCGCAACGCAGATATCACCGTTGGCCAGGTCCGCGATGTATTTGGATGAGTGGAAGTACGTCACATAAGGCCGCACCGCCAGCAATTTAGCCTCGGCCTTTTTGTAGTCTTCGGGGTTGGTGCTATTGGCGTTCAGGCCCATGTAGTTGAGGACCGTGGGCATCATTTCATCGGCGGAGTCGAGGAACGCGACGCCGCAGCTGTGCAGCTTCTTGATGTTTTGCGGCTCGAACACCACATCCCAGGAATCGATCTTGTCGAGCCCCAGCACAGCCTTGATCTTGTCGACGTTGTAACCGATGCCGTTGGTGCCCCACAGATATGGCACGGCATATTGGTTACCCGGATCGTTCTGCTCCAGGCGCTTGAGCAACACCGGATCGAGGTTGGAATAGTTGCCTAGCTTAGACTTGTCGAGTTTCTGGAAAGCGCCGGCCTTGATCTGCTTGCCAAGGAAATGGTTGGACGGCACGACCACGTCGTAACCGGTACGCCCGGCCAGCAATTTGCCTTCCAGGGTTTCGTTGGAATCGAATACGTCGTAAATCGGCTTGATACCGGCGTCTTTCTGAAAGTCGGCCAGGGTGGTCTCACCGATGTAGTCCGACCAGTTATAAATATGCACCGTGCCGGTGGCCTGGGCACTGACGGCAAGCGTCAGCCCGGCGCCGACCAGCAGGGCATTGCGCAACAAAGAAAAAACAGGCAAGTGGAGGTCCTCTAAAATTAGTTGGGCCCAAGTTGCCCCGCGCTACATGACAGCCATGGCTGCCTGACAACAAAACCGGCGCGCAACTTACCCTCGAAAAACCGTTCCAGCAAACTTTATGAAGATCCTGTAGCAGCGGCCGCAAGCTGCATTCAACTGCGAAGCAGTTGTGCTGTCGAAAAGCGGAGGTCCTTCGGACCTCAACGCAGCCTTCGGCAGCTGCTACAGGGTTTATTACTTATTTACCGGATTTGATCTTGGTCCAGCTGCGGGTCAGTTCGCGCTGGGTTGCGGCTGGCAAATCAGCGATCGCATACAGCTTGGCCTGTACTTCAGGAGTCGGATAGATGCCCGGATCCGAAGTGATGTCCTTGCTCACATACTGGGTGGCTTCAGCATTACCGTTAGGGAAACGCACAGCGTTGGTGATGTCAGCCATTACTTTCGGTTGCAGCAGGTAGTTCATGAACTTGTAGGCCCCCTCGACGTTTTCCGCATCCTTGGGGATTGCGACCATGTCGTAGAAGCTGCCAGCGCCTTCTTTTGGAATGGCGTAGCTGACTTTCACCTTGTCACCGGCTTCGGCAGCACGGGACTTGGCTTGCTGGACGTCACCCGAATAGCCGACGGCTACGCAGATGTTGCCGTTGGCCAGGTCCGAGATGTACTTCGAGGAGTGGAAGTAGGTGATCGAAGGACGAATCTTGAGGAACAGCTCCTCGGCTTTCTTGATGTCTTCTTTCTTCTGGCTGTCGGTTGGCAGACCCAGGTAATGCAGGGCGACCGGCAGCATTTCGGTAGGCGAATCCAGGAAGCTCACACCGCAGCCCTTGAGCTTGGCAATGTTTTCAGGCTTGAGCAGGGTGTCCCAGGAATCGATCGTGTCGACGCCCAGTGCTGCCTTGACTTTCTCAGGGTTGTAACCGATCCCGATCGAGCCCCACATGTAAGGGAAGGCATGTTTGTTGTCCGGGTCACTGACGGAAACCGCTTTAAGCAGTGATTTGTTCAGGTTGCCGTAGTTGGACAGCTTGGACTTGTCCAGCTCCCGGTAAACACCGGCCTTGATTTGCTTGGCGAGGAAGTTGTTCGACGGTACGACAACGTCGTAACCGGACTTGCCTGCCAGCAACTTGGCTTCCAGGGTTTCGTTGCTGTCGAATACGTCGTACACCACCTTGATCCCGGACTCTTTTTCGAAGTTCGCGATGGTGTCCGGTGCGATGTAATCGGACCAGTTGTACACGTGCAGCACTTTATCGTCGGCCTGAACGGCGCCCGCCATCACGCCCATCAGGGACATGGCGAGGAGGGTCTTGCCAGTTATCTTCATACCTAATGCCTTCATGGGTAATGCTCCAGTTTTTCTTTTTAACCACGTGCTCAGCAGCCTGTTACAGGGCATCCGAACAACCGTTAGTCTGGCAAGATCCAAGGCAGGCTTTCAAGGAAAGCCCCATCCTTTGTTTGCACTGAGCGAAGTGCAGACATTGCACCTCGCTCAGAGCCTAGCACTTAGCCCTGCAACGCACTCAGGGTCAGGTCCAGGCACTTGCGCGCCTTGGTCACCAACTCGTCGATTTCAGCCGGTGTAATCACCAGTGGCGGTGCAATGATCATGGTGTCGCCGACCGCACGCATGATCAGGCCGTTGTCGAAGCAGAACTGCCGGCAGATCATGCCGACGCCCTTGCCTTCGTAACGCTTGCGAGTGGCCTTGTCCTGAACCAGCTCGATAGCCCCCAACAGACCGACCCCACGCACTTCCCCCACCAACGGGTGATCGTTCAGTTCCCGTAGACGCTTTTGCAAATAAGGTGCCGTTTCTGCCCGCACATGCTCGACAATTTTCTCATCGCGCAGGATGCGGATGTTTTCCAGCGCCACCGCCGCGGCCACCGGGTGCCCGGAATAGGTGAAACCGTGGTTGAAATCACCACCTTCGTTGAGCACCTCGACCACATCGTCATGCACGATCAGGCCACCCATCGGGATGTAGCCGGACGTCAGACCTTTGGCGATGGTCATCATGTGGGGCTTGAGGTCGTAGAAATCGGTACCGAACCACTCACCGGTACGACCGAAACCGCAGATCACCTCGTCGGCCACGAACAGGATGTCGTACTTGGCGAGTATTTCCTTGATGCGCGGCCAGTAGCTGTCTGGCGGAATGATCACGCCGCCGGCGCCCTGGATCGGCTCGGCAATAAATGCACCGACGTTGTCGACGCCGATTTCCAGAATCTTCTCTTCCAGCTGATTGGCCGCCCAGATACCGAACTCTTGTGGCGTCATGTCACCGCCTTCGCCGAACCAGTATGGCTGGGCGATGTGGACGATGCCTGGGATCGGCAAATCGCCCTGTTCGTGCATGTACGTCATGCCACCCAGGCTCGCGCCGGCCACGGTGGAGCCGTGATAGCCGTTCTTGCGACTGATGATGACTTTCTTCTTCGGCTGGCCCTTGATCGCCCAGTAGTGGCGAACCATCCGCAGCATGGTGTCGTTGCCTTCAGAACCGGAACCGGTGAAGAACACATGATTCATGCCTTCAGGCGCGATTTCAGCGATGACCTTGGCCAGCTCCAGCACCGGCGGGTGAGCGGTCTGGAAGAACAGGTTGTAATAAGGCAGTTCGCGCATTTGCTTGGCGGCGGCATCGGCCAGTTCATCGCGACCATAGCCGATCGCGACGCACCACAGACCGGCCATGCCGTCGAGGATCTTGTTGCCTTCGCTGTCCCAGAGGTAAACACCCTTGGCATTAGTGATGATCCGCGGGCCTTTCTCTTTCAGCTGCTTGAAGTCGCTGAACGGGGCCAGGTGGTGATCATTGCTCAGGGTTTGCCATGCACGGGTTTGCGGGTTGTTGCTGGTCATGCGAATTCTCCTTGGATTGCAGTGACGGCGCGACGTCAGAGGGCAATCACGCCCCTTGTCGCGCCCGGCGCATCAGACGGCGAAGAGCAGGAACTCCCGCTCCCACGAACTGATCACGCGCTTGAAGTTTTCATGCTCGGCCCGCTTGACCGCGACGTAGCCTGTGATGAATTTCTTGCCCAGATACTTTTCGATGGTCTTGCTGTTTTCCATACGATCCAGCGCGTCTTCGATGGTTAACGGCAGGCGCAGATTGCGCCGCTCGTAACCACGCCCCACCACCGGGGCACTCGGGTTATGCCCTTCGAGCATCCCGATCAGGCCGCACAACAGGCTGGCGGCGATGGCCAGGTAAGGGTTGGCGTCGGCACCCGGCAGACGGTTTTCCACCCGACGGTTCTGCGGCCCGGCATCCGGAACCCGCAGGCCCACGGTGCGGTTCTCTTCGCCCCACTCCACGTTCACCGGTGCCGAGGTATCCGGCAGGAAGCGGCGGAACGAATTGACGTTGGGCGCGAACAGCGGCAGCAACTCAGGGATGAATTTCTGCAAACCGCCGATGTGATGGAGGAACAGCTGGCTCATGGTCCCGTCTTCATTGGAGAAGACGTTTTTGCCGGTCTCGATGTCGATGATGCTCTGGTGCAAATGCATGGCACTGCCCGGCTCGCCAGTCATGGGCTTGGCCATGAAGGTCGCCGCCACGTTGTGCTTGAGTGCGGCTTCTCGCATGGTGCGTTTGAACACCAGAATCTGGTCGGCCAGGGACAGGGCATCGCCGTGACGGAAGTTGATTTCCATCTGCGCAGTGCCGTCCTCGTGGATCAACGTGTCGAGGTCCAGCTCCTGCAATTCGCACCAGTCGTAGACGTCTTCGAACAACGGGTCGAATTCGTTCGCCGCTTCAATGGAGAACGACTGGCGACCGGTTTCCGGACGACCGGATCGGCCAATCGGCGGTTGCAACGGGTAGTCCGGGTCATCGCTGCGCTTGGTGAGGTAGAACTCCATTTCCGGCGCCACGATCGGCTGCCAGCCATGGTCGGCGTAGAGTTTCAGTACCTTCTTGAGCACGTTGCGCGGCGACAGCTCGATCGGGTTGCCCTGCTTGTCGTAGGTGTCGTGGATCACGATGGCGGTGGGTTCAATGGCCCAGGGCACCAGGAACACGGCGTTCTGGTCGGGGCGGCAGACCATGTCGATGTCGGCCGGGTCGAGCAGTTCGTAATAGATGTCGTCTTCGACATAGTCGCCGGTCACGGTCTGTAACAGAACGCTTTCGGGCAGGCGCATGCCTTTTTCGGCGATGAACTTGTTGGTCGGCGAGATCTTGCCCCGGGTGATGCCGGTCAGGTCGCCAATCATGCATTCGACTTCTGTGATCTTGTGGTCTTTCAACCAATCGGTGAGCTGGTCGAGGTTGTTACTCATAAATGCCTCTTAGGCTTGAGTTTCCTGACTTTTATAAGTCAGGCGTTGTTTGACGCATCGGCGTCGCGTTGTAATGCGCGCTTGCGGCAGGCATCGCCAAATGCCTGGAAAATCGCAAGGTAGTCAGGATTCAAGCTTACCTGCCATTCGGGATGCCATTGCACGCCTAAAGCAAAAGCCTTGCCTTCGATTACAGAGACCGCTTCGATCAGCCCATCGGGCGCCACAGCTTCCACACGAAGGCCCGGCGCCAGCCGCTCGACGCCCTGACCATGAATCGAGTTGACTTGAATGTCGCTCGCCAGGCCCAGCCCCGCAAGTACACCACCCGGCTGGACGTGCACTAGGTGACTGGGAGCGTACTGCCCTTCGAGCGACAGGCTGTCGTCTTCACGGTGATCCATGAAGGGACCGGCCTCGTGGACCTTCTGATGCAGGCTGCCACCGAACGCCACATTCATTTCCTGGAAGCCGCGGCAGATACCGAGCACGGGAACGCCAGCCTCGACAGCGGCGCGGATCAGCGGGAGAGTGGTGGCATCGCGTGCAGAATCATGAGCAGTGCCTGGCGCGCTGGCCGGGCCGTTGTAGTGAAACGGTTCTATATTAGAAGGAGAGCCTGTAAACAGAATGCCGTCCAGAGCGTCCAGAATATCGGACGGCGCCAGTCGATCTGCCAGGGATGGAAGAATCAACGGCAGGCCTTTGGCAGCTGAAGCCACGGCGCGTACGTATTTGTCGCCACTGATGTGATAAGCATGCAGACCGATCTGCTTTGAGCAGGCGGTGACGCCGATTAACGGCAGGCGAGACATGAAGCACCCCGGTATTATTGCTGTTATGGGTTTAAATCGAGCTTAGCCTTGTTCATTTTTTTACACAACACCCCCGTAAAAAATACAACACGGCCCGCTCAAGCCCGCGGGCGCCAAGACGTCAGAAGACAAAAATACGCCCCAAAGTGCCTCAAAAAAGCCTTGCGAGCGCTTTTTTAGGGCAAAAAAGGCCTCGCTTGACTTCGGCATGCCGTTCGGGTTGACTGGAATCTGAAAAGATCAATGATTGATATTTTTAACAACAAAGGTGTTGCATCATGTCGGTACCCCCGCGTGCCGTTCAGCTTAACGAAGCGAACGCGTTCCTTAAGGAACATCCTGAGGTTCTGTACGTTGACCTTCTGATTGCGGATATGAATGGTGTGGTGCGCGGCAAGCGCATCGAACGCACCAGCCTCCACAAGGTTTACGAGAAAGGCATCAACCTGCCGGCCTCTCTATTTGCTCTGGATATCAATGGCTCGACGGTGGAAAGCACCGGCCTGGGCCTGGACATCGGCGATGCTGACCGAATCTGCTATCCAATCCCCGACACCCTGTGCAATGAGCCCTGGCAGAAGCGCCCGACTGCGCAACTGCTGATGACCATGCACGAACTCGAAGGTGAACCTTTCTTCGCCGACCCGCGCGAAGTCCTGCGTCAAGTGGTGACCAAGTTCGATGAGATGGGCCTGACCATCTGCGCCGCGTTCGAACTGGAGTTCTACCTGATCGACCAGGAAAACGTGAACGGTCGCCCGCAACCGCCGCGCTCGCCGATCTCCGGCAAACGTCCGCACTCGACCCAGGTCTACCTGATCGACGATCTGGATGAATATGTCGACTGCCTCCAGGACATTCTGGAAGGTGCGAAAGAGCAAGGCATCCCTGCCGACGCGATCGTCAAGGAAAGCGCCCCGGCGCAGTTCGAAGTGAACCTGCACCACGTGGCCGACCCTATAAAGGCCTGCGACTACGCGGTGCTGCTCAAGCGTCTGATCAAAAACATCGCCTACGACCATGAGATGGACACCACCTTCATGGCCAAGCCTTATCCAGGCCAGGCGGGTAATGGTCTGCACGTCCACATCTCGATTCTTGATAAAGATGGCAAAAACATTTTTGCCAGCGAGGATCCCGAGCAGAACGCCGCACTGCGTCACGCGATCGGCGGTGTGCTCGAGACCCTGCCGGCGCAGATGGCTTTCCTCTGCCCGAACGTCAACTCCTACCGTCGTTTCGGCGCGCAGTTCTACGTGCCGAACTCGCCGTGCTGGGGCCTGGACAACCGCACCGTGGCGATTCGCGTACCAACCGGCTCCTCCGATGCCGTGCGCATTGAACACCGTGTGGCTGGCGCCGATGCCAACCCGTACCTGCTGATGGCCTCGGTCCTGGCCGGCGTGCACCACGGCCTGGTCAACAAGATCGAGCCGGGCG
This sequence comes from Pseudomonas sp. Pseusp15, assembly GCF_059492165.1. Lineage (NCBI taxonomy): Bacteria > Pseudomonadati > Pseudomonadota > Gammaproteobacteria > Pseudomonadales > Pseudomonadaceae > Pseudomonas > Pseudomonas sp. Pseusp15. The sequence goes on along the minus strand of NZ_CP168523.1, from coordinate 5,684,863 downwards.
CGCCCGTGGAAGGCAACAGCTACGAGCAGAACGAGCAAAGCCTGCCGAACAACCTGCGCGATGCACTGCGCGAGCTGGACGACAGCGAAGTCATGGCCAAGTACATCGATCCGAAATACATCGATATCTTCGTCGCCTGTAAAGAGAGCGAGCTGGAGGAGTTCGAACACTCCATCTCCGACCTCGAATACAACTGGTACCTGCATACCGTGTAAACGGTTGCCGTAAAAACAACGCCGCCGGCCTTACCGCCTGCGGCGTTTTTTTATGGCCGCCTGCGGCGGTTCGCGGGCAAGCCTCGCTCCTACAAGCCCATGTCGATCGGCGCCCCTGTAGGAGCGAGGCTTGCCCGCGAAAGCGTCCTGGCAGACAACAAAGAAACCTGCTCGTACAATGCCCGCTGCCCTGCAGGAGACTTCAATGACCCGACTCGCCACCCCACGCAAACCCCGCGCACGCAGCCAGGCCCGGATCGATTCGATACTCGATGCCGCCCGCACGCTGCTGGCCGCCGAGGGCGTGGCCAGTCTGTCGATCTACAGCGTCGCTGAACGCGCAGAGATCCCGCCCTCCTCCGTCTACCACTTTTTCGCCAGCGTCCCGGCCCTGCTCGAAGCCCTGACCGCCGACGTCCACGCCGCGTTCCGTGCTTGCCTGCAAGCGCCCATCGACCACCACGCCCTCAACGGCTGGCGCGATTTGTCGCGACTGGTGGAACAACGCATGCTCGACATCTACGACGAAGACGCCGCTGCCCGCCAGTTGATCCTCGCCCAGCACGGTCTGACCGAAGTCACCCAGGCTGACCGCCAGCACGACATCGAACTCGGCGACCTGATGCACAAACTGTTCGACCATCACTTCGAGCTGCCAAGGCTGCCGACAGATGTCGATGTGTTTGCCCTGGCCATGGAGCTGGGAGATCGAGTGTATGCGCGCTCGGTGCAGCAACATGGGCAGATCACGCCGCGCATGGCTGAAGAAGGGATGCGGGTGTTTGATGCCTACCTCGGGCTGTATTTGCCGCCGTACCTGCCCAAGCGCGTAGCGCTTTAAAAGATCGCGGCCTTCGAATACACCACCACTACCACTGCACGCATAAAAAACCCCGAAGGGCTCACACCCTCCGGGGTTGTTGTTGGCGCACGCACTTACAACTTGGCGATCGACACCTCGGTGGATTTCACAAACGCGATCACTTCGCTGCCGACCACCAGTTCCAGCTCTTTCACCGAACGAGTGGTAATCACCGAAGTGACGATGCCGGAGGCAGTCTGCACGTCGATTTCCGAGAGGACGTCGCCGAGCACGATTTCCTTGATCGAGCCTTTGAACTGGTTACGAACGTTGATGGCTTTGATAGTCATGATGTTGATTCCTGTCGTTGGATGAGTTTTAACGTTATTGAGCCCAGCGCAATTGCGTGGGCAATGGTGAAACAGGTTCCGGTTCCGGCGGTTGGCCGGGTACCGACAGCACGCGGTTGAGCACTTCGGTTTCCAGCGCCGCCAGCCGATGGGAGCCGCGAACCCGAGGGCGCGGCAACTCCACTGCCAGGTCGAGGCCGACTTCGCCCTCTTCAATCAGAATCACCCGATCGGCAATCGCCACCGCCTCACTGACGTCGTGGGTCACCAGCAACACGGTGAAACCGTGTTTCTGCCAGAGCCGTTCAATCAGTTGCTGCATTTCAATACGGGTCAGGGCATCCAGTGCCCCCAGCGGTTCGTCGAGCAACAGCAGGCGCGGTTGATGGATCAGCGCGCGGGCCAGGGCCACTCGTTGCTTCTGGCCACCGGACAGTGCCGCCGGCCATTCGTGGGCGCGGTCCGCCAGGCCGACCGACTCCAACGCGTCCAGTGCTTGCGGCCGCCAGTTGCCCTTGAGCCCGAGACCGACGTTGTCGATGACCTTCTTCCACGGCAGCAACCGCGCTTCCTGGAACATCAGCCGGGTGTCTTCCCGGGCGGCACTCAGCGGCGCGGAGCCAGCAAACAACTCGCCAGCCGTAGGTTTGTCGAGACCGGCGAGCAAGCGCAGCAAGGTGCTTTTGCCGCAACCGCTGCGCCCGACCACCGCCACAAACTGCCCGGCAGGAATGTGCAGGTCGATTTCACGCAGCACTTGCCGCGAACCGAAGGTCTTTTGCAGCTTGCGCACTGCCAGCGGGATTCCGCGCAGCAGGCGTGGAGGTTGTTGAGCCGTCATGCGGCACCTCCCTTGGCAACCTGATAGGCCGGATGCCAGCGCAGCCACACGCGTTCAAGTCCACGGGCCGCGAGATCAGCGAGTTTGCCGAGCACGGCATACAACAGAATCGCCAGCACCACTACGTCGGTCTGCAAGAATTCCCGGGCATTCATTGCCAGGTAGCCGATGCCGGCGTTGGCGGAGATGGTTTCGGCGACGATCAGGGTCAGCCACATGAAGCCCAGGGCAAAACGCACGCCGACCAGAATCGAAGGCAGCGCACCCGGCAGGATCACCTGACGGAACAGGCTGAAACCGGACAGGCCATAACTGCGGGACATTTCCACCAGCGCCGGATCGACGTTGCGGATGCCGTGGTACGTGTTGAGGTAGATCGGGAACAACGTGCCCAACGCCACCAGGAAAATCTTCGCCGACTCATCGATGCCGAACCACAGGATCACCAGCGGAATCAGCGCCAGGTGCGGTACGTTGCGGATCATCTGCACCGAACTGTCGAGCAGGCGCTCGCCCCACTTCGACAGGCCGGTGATAAAGCCCAGCGCCAGGCCAATGCCGCCGCCAATGGCGAACCCGAGTGCCGCGCGCCAGCCGCTGATAGCCAGGTGAGTCCAGATTTCACCGCTGCGGAACAGGCTCACACCGGCTTCGATCACCGCGATTGGCGCCGGCAGAATCCGCGTCGACAACCAGCCCGCCGACACCGACAACTGCCATACCGCCAGCAACAGAATCGGCAACACCCAGGGTGCGAGGCTGTGGATAGTTTTCTTCATGGCCACGCCTCAGCTCTGGGACGCGGCTTTGGGAAGAATGTCGTTGGCCACCATCTCGCCGAACGGGCTGACGTAACCGGCGCTTTTCGGCAGTTCCGGGCGCTCGATGTCCAGGTGCGGGAACAGCAACTCGGCCACCCGATAGGATTCTTCCAGGTGTGGATAACCGGAGAAGATGAACGTATCGATGCCCAGATCGGCGTACTCCTTCACCCGAGCGGCCACGGTCGGACCATCGCCGACCAGCGCCGTACCGGCCCCGCCGCGCACCAGACCGACACCGGCCCAGAGGTTGGGACTGACTTCCAGGTTGTCGCGACTGCCGCCATGCAAAGCGGCCATGCGTTGCTGGCCGACCGAATCGAAACGCGCCAGAGAAGCCTGGGCGCGGGCAATGGTGTCATCGTCCAGATGAGAGATCAGTCGATCCGCCGCTTGCCACGCCTCGGCGTTGGTTTCGCGAACGATCACATGCAGGCGAATACCGAAGCGCACGGTGCGCCCGAGCTTCGCGGCTTTGGCGCGAACCTGTGCGATTTTCTCGGCAACGGCGGCCGGTGGCTCACCCCAGGTCAGGACCATTTCGACCTGCTCCGCCGCCAGATCCTGCGCCGCTTCCGACGAGCCGCCGAAATACAGCGGCGGACGCGGTTGCTGGATCGGCGGATAGAGCAACTTGGCGCCCTTCACGCTGATGTGCTGACCGTCGTAATCGACGGTTTCGCCTTCCAGTACCCGGCGCCAGATGCGGGTGAATTCCACCGAGGCCTGATAGCGCTCTTCGTGACTGAGGAACAGACCGTCGCCGGCCAGTTCTTCCGGATCGCCACCGGTGACCAGGTTGAACAGCGCACGGCCGCCGGACAGACGATCCAGGGTCGCGGCCTGACGCGCCGCCACCGTCGGGGAAATGATCCCGGGGCGCAGGGCGACGAGGAATTTCAAACGCTGGGTCACCGGGATCAGCGAGGCGGCCACCAGCCACGAATCTTCGCAGGAGCGACCGGTGGGAATCAGCACCCCGCCGAAGCCCAGACGATCCGCCGCTTGCGCAACTTGTTGCAAGTAACCGTGGTCGACGGCGCGAGCGCCCTCGGCGGTACCAAGATAATGGCCGTCGCCGTGGGTAGGCAGGAACCAGAAGATATTGAGGCTCATGGAGTGGTCTCCTTGGGGAATCGAATTACGGCGCTTTGGCGACGGCTGCCGGTGGCGTCCAGATCACGTCCTTGATACTCAAGGGCTTGGGAATCAGCTTGAGCTGGTAGAAGCTGTCGGCGATTTTCTGTTGGGCGGCGACCACCTCAGGGGTCAGGAACAGCGCGCCGTAACCCTGGCGTTTCACCGAAGTCAGGGTGATGTCCGCCGGCAGGCCGAGCAGTGGCGAAACCTGTCGGGTGACGTCCTCGGGATTGGCCCGGGACCATTCACCGACCGCGCGCACTTCTTCCACCAGGGCCTTGATCACGTCAGGATTTTTTTGCGCGTAAGGCTTGGTCGCCAGGTAGAACTGGTGGTTGTCGACGATGCCTTTGCCATCGCGCAAGGTGCGCGCTTGCAATTGCTGTTCGGCGGCAGCCTGGTACGGGTCCCAGATCACCCAGGCATCGACACTGCCGCGCTCGAATGCGGCGCGGGCATCGGCGGGCGGCAGGAACACGGTCTGGATATCGGTGTATTTGAGGCCGGCGTCTTCCAGCGCACGCACCAGCAGGTAGTGCACGTTCGAGCCTTTGTTGAGCACGACTTTCTTGCCCTTGAGTTCCTGCACCGATTTGATCGGCGAGCCCTTCGGCACCAGGATCGCTTCGCTGTGGGGCGCAGGCGGTTCATAAGCGACGTAGAGCAGATCGGCGCCCGCGGCCTGAGCGAAAACCGGAGGCGTTTCGCCGGTGACGCCGAAGTCGATGGAGCCGACGTTCAGGCCTTCAAGCAGTTGCGGGCCGCCGGGGAATTCCGTCCATTGCACGTCCACGCCTTGGGCGGCGAGGCGTTTTTCCAGAGTGCCTTTGGCTTTGAGCAGCACCAGGGTGCCGTATTTCTGATAGCCGATTCGCAAAGTCTCGGCTTGGGCTTGAGTAATGACGCCGAAGGACACAGCCGCAGCAAACAGAGCGACCAGACCACGACGCAAAATGACAGGGCGCATGGCGCTCTCCTTTTTGCAGTTGGGTTTTGGCTGCACCTGCTTGCCCGTTAGCGGACCAGTAAGGTGAGTACTTCAAATTCAGATGTTGCTTGAGGGCTGGCTTAAATGCTCCAGCGAGCACTCAACAAACGTTCGTTCAACAGGTTTGGATCGAGCGGCTTGGGCCGGCGAGCCATGGCGCTGTAGAACAGCTCCAGCGATTCACTCAGTCGTTGTGCAAGCTCGGGAGCCAACTGCGCCTGGGCGCTGCCTTCGCCATAAGCGATCTGACTGTCTACGGCGAAAATCCCGTGGAGCATTTCCTGGGCCTTCAACGCCGACAGCACTGGCTTGAGCGCGTAATCCACCGCCAGCATGTGGGCGATGCTGCCACCGGTCGCCATTGGCAGAACCACTTTGTGGGCCAGGGCGCGTTCGGGCAGCAAATCCAGTACGGTTTTCAACGCGCCGGAGAACGAGGCTTTGTAAACCGGTGTGGCGATGAGCAGGCCGTCGGCGTTATCAATCTGTTGCAACAGATCGATCACCTTCGGGCTGTCGAAACGGGCATGCAGTAAATCTTCAGCCGGGAAGTCCCGTACCTGATAACTCACCACTTCCACACCTTGCTCTTGCAACCAGCGTTTGGCGCGCTCCAGCAACACCCCGGAACGGGAGCGTAGGCTGGGGCTGCCACCGAGTGAGACGACCAGCATTCAGACAATTCCTTGAGCGGTGTTGGCGATTCGCAGCTTGAGATCTCGCATCGATGGAATGACCTTAACAGGTGATTTATATATCCATAAATCATATTTATTCATTTGGTTATATCTTAAATGAATATGCTGTTCATCTTTTTCCAGACAAAAAAACAGGCCGTCGAAACGGCCTGAAAATCCCCTGCTTTGTAAATCTACACAGCCCTTGTAGGAGCGAGCGGTGCGGCGATCCGACTTGCCCGCGAAGGCGTCATCCCTGACGCTAGAAAGACCGAGGCGTTCGCTTCGCGGGCAAGCCTCGCTCCTACAAGGGTTCAGCGATTCGGCTGCGGCGTCAGGCGCAGGTACGGTTTCACCGCACGGTAACCCTTGGGAAAACGTCGCTGGATTTCATCTTCGTCCTTGAGCGACGGCACGATCACCACCTCATCACCGTCCTGCCAATTGGCCGGTGTGGCCACCTTGTAGTTGTCGGTGAGCTGCAGCGAATCGATTACCCGCAGAATCTCATTGAAGTTACGGCCGGTACTCGCCGGGTAAGTGATGGTCAGCCGAATCTTCTTGTTCGGATCGATCACGAACAACGAGCGCACGGTCAAGGTGTCGTTGGCATTCGGGTGGATCAGGTCATACAGGTCGGACACTTTACGGTCCGCATCGGCGAGGATCGGGAAGTTGACGATGGCGTTCTGGGTTTCGTTGATGTCCTCGATCCACTTGTGATGCGAATCCACCGGGTCCACGGACAGAGCAATGGCTTTGACGCCGCGCTGGGCGAATTCATCCTTGAGCCTGGCGGTGAAGCCCAGCTCGGTGGTGCACACCGGCGTGAAGTCCGCCGGGTGGGAAAACAGCACGCCCCAGCTATCGCCCAGCCATTCGTGGAAACGGAGGGTGCCGGCGCTGGAATCCTGTTCGAAATCGGGGGCGATATCGCCAAGTCTGAGGCTCATGGTGCTGCTCCTGGTGAGTGCTTGTTGAGCTCAACTGTGCCTGCGTTCCAATTTAATTAAAAAGAATAAATATCAATTTATTTAGATCATAAAGAAATATTAAAGATCTGTTCACTGGACCTGATCCGCCATCGGGACGAACATCGATCCCAAGGTTCGAGAAGGCCTTGAGTTGTTGCAAAAAGGGAACTTCAAGGCGGGTTTACGGGGGTGAGCCCGCCTTGAAAACGCAAAAGCCCCGCCCGGCGTGATGCCGGGCGGGGCTTTTTTTCGTCGGTTATGCGGGCGCTATTACAACAGCGGGATCGAGTAGCTGACGATCAGACGGTTTTCGTCCTGGTCGCGCTGACCTGGGATGTCGTTGCGCCACATGGCGTTTTTCCAGGTGAGGCCCAGGTTTTTCAACGGACCTTCTTGTACTACGTACGCCAGGGTCAGGTCGCGTTCCCACTCGGAACGGCCACTACCGGATACCGGGTGAGCAGCGGTGTTGGCGATAGTGTCGATGTTGTCACCACGCAGGTAAACGATGCCGGCAGTAGCGCCTGGCAGGCCAACCTTGGCGAAGTCATACGAGTAGCGAGCTTGCCAGGTACGTTCGCCGGCACGGGCGAACTTGGCGATCTGGCTGTCGGTAATTATGTAGGCCGACGAGCCGTCACCCTGGTTCAACCAAGGGAAGTCGCTGCTGCCATTGCTGACCTGATAACCGCCGCCAAAGGTGTGACCGGCAACGGAGTACAGGAACAGGCCGCTATACAGGTTGTTGTCGACTTTACCGCGACCGGCACGGAAGCCCTGATAGTTGCCGGAGCTGAAATAAGCCGAGTCGTGACCGTTGGCACCGTCATCGGAGCTGTTGAAGTAACGCAAGTCAGACTTCAACACACCAGGACCAATCGACCAGTTGTGAACCAGGCCCAGGAAGTGTTGCTTGTAGAAGTCTTCCAGGTTGCCGTAGTAGTACTGGGCAGTCAGGTCTTTGGTGATTTTGTAGTCACCGCCACCGTAGATGAACTTGTTGCTGTCACGGAAACCAGCACCGCGCGTGTTCGCACCAGCGATCGACAACTCTTCGTTGTTGCTGGAGTTACGACCCTTGGCGTGCTCGATCTGACCGCCGACCAGTGTCAGGTCTTTGATTTCGTTCGAGGTGATCTGACCGCCCTGGAAGGTTTGCGGCAGCAGACGACCGTCGTTGGTCACGATCACCGGCAGTTTTGGCTGCAGGGTACCCAACTTCAATTCGGTCTGGGAGATCTTGGCTTTGGCAGTCAGGCCCAGGCTGGAGAAGTTATCAACCGCTTTGCCGTTGGACTCACTTGGGAAAACAGTGCCGCCGTAAGAGGTAGGAGTTGCGCCGTTGGTGCCGCCACCCGAATCCAGACGGACGCCCAGCAGGCCGATGGCATCAATACCAAAGCCAACGGTGCCTTGGGTGTAGCCCGAAGTGAAACGCAGATCGAAGCCTTGGCCCCACTCTTCGTTTTTGCTCTGAACATTGGAAGCAGTTCTAGCTGCCGAATCACGGTTATCAGTGTTGATGTAGAAGTTGCGCAGCCCCAATGTAGCCTTGCTGTCTTCGATGAAACCGGCGGCGCCTGCCTGCTGCGCCAAAACCCCTACGGCCACAGCCAGGGCCAAGGTGGACTTGTTCATTGTTTCGCTCCTCTCATTTCTAATTCTGGGTTCCTGGTCCTGGTCGAGTGCCCGGATCCAAAGATGCGCAATGAGCGCCGGGTGGTCAGCCCCCCTTGTTTTTGCCGACATGACAAACCAAAAGATTTACCGCGGTATTTTTTAATGCCATTTAGGCATATATATCCATGCCGGGACTCAAGGTATCGGCTCATGAACCAATTCCTTGATCTTCAAAATCGGGGGGTGCTGAATCCGATACTCGTGTTGCTGCCAATGAGTACCTGATGGATTCATTTTATAGACTTGGGCAAAAAACAAAAAAGAATAAATAATCAACTGAAACTATTTTTTTGGAATATGAAAAAACACACAAAAAAAAGCCTCGCCAACAGGCGAGGCTCTTTTTTGAGGGTTATTACAGGAAGCTGTAGGTGTAGTTGAAGATCAGACGGGTCTGGTCTTGGTCAGCGGTGCTGGTATTACCGCTGTAAGTACCGTGACGCAGAGTCGTGCCAAACCCTTTGAGTGGGCCCGTTTGAATCACGTAGTCCACACGCGCGTCGGTCTCGTGCTCATTCAGGTCTTTACCCACGCCGTTGGTTGCCTTGATGTCTCGGCCATCGAGGTAAGCAATCGAAGCTTTCAAACCTGGCACGCCCAGTGAGGCGAAGTCATAGGAGTACTGACCGTACGTGGTGTTTTCACCGGCACGGATGAAGCTGCCCACGGTGGCGTCGGTGAACGAGTAGAAGCTGGCGCCACCGGCACCTTCTGGACGACCTTTGCTATCGATCAGGCTGCCCTGGTTCAAGAAGACAAAGCCGCCGTCATCGCTGACACGCTGATGACCAAGCAGGAACGCGCTGCCACCCAGGGTGTAGGTGAACGTCGCGCTCCAGGTCTTGTTATCGACCTCGCCTGGATTCTTGGCGTAGCCATTGTTGTTGTTGAAGCGGTAGCCGACGTCGCCGTTCTTGCCATCGGAGCTGCTGTCGAAATAACGAATATCAGTCTTGAACGACTGGTTCGGGGCGATCGGGTAGACGTGCACCAGGCCGAGGAAGTTCTGCTTGTAGTAGTCTTCCAGGTTCGCGTAGTAGTACTGCAGCGTGAGGTCTTTGGTGACTTTCCAGTCAGCACCGGCGTAACGGAACTGGTTGCTGTCCTGAGCACCGCCAGCCACTGCCAGGCCAGTTCTGTTGGAGGAGGCGCGACCCGACGCGTGCTCCAGTTGACCCAAGTTGAAGGTCACATTGTCAATTTCCTTCGAGGTGATGGTGCCACCGTCAAAGGTCTGCGGCAGCACACGGCTGTCGTTCGCGATCAGGATCGGCAAGTTAGGTGCCAGAGCGCCACCCAAGTGGGCCTCGGTCTTCGAGAAGCGCGCCTTGACGTTACCATCCAGACGACTCCACTCGTCGGCGGACCTGTCGCCGTCGCTCGGGAAGAAGGAGTTGCTGTTACCGAGCGGGTGATGTCCCCTGCCGCCATCCAGGTGGATGCCGACCAGTGCCTGGGCGTCGATACCGAAACCAACGGTACCCTGGGTGAACCCGGACAGGTAATCGAACTTGAGACCTTCAGCGGTTTCTCGCTGACGGTTTGCAGCTCTATTGTCGCCTTCACGGACATCGGCGTCGTAATACATGGTCCGGGAACTGACGGAAGCCTTGCTGTCTTCCAGGAAACCCGCTGCGCCTGCCTGCTGCGCCAAAACCCCCACGGCCACAGCCAGGGCTAAGGTGGACTTATTCATGTTTCGCTCCTCTCGTTTTCTAATTTTTGTGTTCTTTGGTCTTGGGTCGAAAGCCCTGGATCCACAGATGCGCGATTAGCGCCAGACCGTGACTACCAAGTCAATCGTAACCATGTATGTCTACGACCAAGGTCTAACGTCGAATATTGAGTCCCTGCCGGCGGCTCATCGAACCGGATATAACGGCATTGGCCCAAAAGCTAATTCCTAAAGGGTATTTACCAGCCTTTTTTTATTCCCATTGGCTTTGGCACATCCCGTACGCGTCAATCCCTATCGAAAAGGCGACGCCATCATGGCTAAACGCGCACTATCTAGTCAATTTGTTACAGTTTGTGTATCGCTAATATTTTTCTCTTTCCACTCAGGCGACGACGCTCACGGTCGATTATCAAACCGGCGCCCCCCACCGAAGGCCTTCGAGCCGACGGCGATTCGAGAAACCATAGGCCATAAAGTCGATTGGCGTCGTTTCAATCGCGGTTCGTAAGTGGTCAGCGCCGCGCAGCAGACCGCGGTGCGTTGGCGGCACGACGAAGACGATTGGAGAGATGGCGAAGTTCTTGCGGGAGCAAGGGAAGGTAGAAACGGTGCTGCCGGATTATTCGCCGTATGTCAGCGCCAAATACGTCACTGAGTGATGATCGTTCCCACGCTCTGCGTGGGAATGCCTCTTCGGACGCTCTGCGTTCGGCTCTCGATGGAACGCGGAGCGTCCCGGGTTGCATTCCCACGCGGAGCGTGGGAACGATCACAGCCGCTCAGTCAGAGGGCTTTTTCGAAGATCTTCGAATTACGCTGATAGTTGTAAAGCGACGCCCGCGCCGACGGCAAGCGATCGACGCTGCTCGGCACGAAACCCCGCTCACGGAACCAGTGGGCGGTCCGGGTGGTGAGCACGAACAGGGTTTTCAGGCCCTGAGCCCGGGCGCGGGTTTCGATGCGCTCCAGCAATTCATCACCGCGACCGCCATGACGGTACTCCGGGTTCACCGCCAGGCACGCCAGCTCCCCCGCATCCGAATCGGCAATCTGATACAGCGCCGCGCAGGCGATAATCATGCCTTCACGCTCGACCACACTGAACTGCTCGATCTCACGCTCCAGCACCTCGCGGGAACGGCGTACCAGAATGCCCTGCTCTTCCAGCGGGCTGATCAAGTCCAGCAAACCGCCGACGTCCTCGATGGCCGCCTCGCGCACCACCTCGAATTGCTCCTGGGCCACCAGCGTACCGCCACCGTCACGGGTGAACAGTTCGGTCAGCAGCGCGCCGTCTTCGGCGTAGCTGACGATATGACTGCGCGCCACACCGCCCCGGCATGCCTCAGCGGCCGCATCCAGCAGCTCGGCCTGATAGTTGCTGCCCAGGCGTTGCAGGTGTGCCGGCACTTGTTGCGGACGCAACTCGCGAACCAGACGACCCTGTTCATCCAGCAGACCGAGCTCGGCGCCGAACAGCAGCAACTTGTCTGCGCCCAGGTCGATGGCCGCGCGGGTCGCGACGTCTTCGCAGGCGAGGTTGAAGATTTCGCCGGTCGGCGAGTAACCCAACGGCGACAACAGCACGATGGAGCGTTCGTCCAGCAGGCGATTGATGCCCTTGCGGTCGACCCGGCGCACTTCGCCGGTGTGGTGATAATCGACACCTTCGAGCACGCCGATCGGCCGCGCAGTGACCAGATTGCCGCTGGCCACCCGCAAGCGCGAGCCCTGCATCGGCGACGAGGCCATGTCCATGGACAACCGCGCTTCGATGGCGATGCGCAGTTGGCCGACCGCATCGATCACGCACTCCAGCGTCGCTGCATCGGTGATGCGCATGCCGTGGTGGTAGTGCGGGGTCAGGCCGCGAGCAGCGAGGCGGGTTTCAATTTGCGGACGCGAACCGTGAACCAGCACCAGTCGCACGCCCAGGCTGTGCAGCAGCACCAGGTCGTGGACGATATTGCCGAAGTTCGGGTGCTCCACACCGTCGCCGGGCAGCATGACGACGAAGGTGCAATCGCGGTGGGCGTTGATGTAAGGCGAAGCGTGACGAAGCCAATTGACGTATTCGGGCATGAACCTGGGCCTGTAATAAATAGCAGCCGAAAAAAGAGTAACGCAGTAAACGCACAGCGGGCTGATGGTTATCGTCGGAACAGGCTTGGCGACACGCGTGCTCTCCTCATAAGTACGGGTTGTGACACGGGCGATTTATACGAGCGACGCCGGCGTCAGGCAGTAATGTTGGATCAGTTGACGTAATAGATGCACGGTAGGCTGCAAACGTGACATTTCGAGGTATTCCCCCGGTTGGTGGGCGCAGGCGATGTCGCCGGGGCCCAATACCAGTGTTTCACAGCCAAGGCGCTGAAGATAAGGCGCTTCTGTGCCGAATGCCACTGCTTCGGCGCGATGGCCGGTGAGCTTTTCGGCGATCCTCACCAATTCCGAGTCCTCGGCCTGCTCGAACGGCGGCACTTCGGGGAACAGCGGCGCGTAATCGATCTTCACCTGGTGCCGCTCGGCAATGGGTTTGAGCTTCTGCAAGATTGCCGCGCGCAGGGCGCTGGGATCCATGCCCGGCAGCGGACGCAGGTCAAACTCCAGTGAGCACTGGCCGCAGATGCGGTTGGGGTTATCGCCACCGTGAATGCAGCCGAAATTCATCGTCGGCTGTGGCACGCTGAACTGCGGATTACGAAATTCCCGTTGCCACGCCAGACGCAAGCCGCGCAGTTCGCCAATCGCATCATGCATGGCTTCGAGGGCGCTGTGGCCCAGGCTCGGGTCCGAGGAATGGCCGCTCTGACCGAGGATGTCGATGCGCTCCATCATCACGCCTTTGTGCAAGCGGATCGGCTTCAACCCCGTCGGCTCGCCAATCACCGCCGCACGACCTAGTGGCCGCCCGGCTTCGGCCAAGGCACGCGCGCCGGACATCGAGCTTTCTTCATCACAGGTCGCAAGAATCAGCAAGGGTTGCTTGAATGGTTGGTCGAGCAAGGGTTTGACGGCTTCGATGGCCAGGGCAAAAAAGCCCTTCATGTCGCAACTGCCCAGGCCGACCCAACGGCCGTCCACTTCCGTCAGTTTCAGCGGGTCGGTCTGCCACAGCGCCGCGTCGTACGGCACCGTATCGCTGTGACCGGCCAGCACCAGGCCGCCGGGACCGGAACCGAAACTGGCCAGCAGGTTGAATTTGCCGGGGCTGACCTGCTGGATGTCGCAGGCAAAACCCAGCTCCCCGAGCCATGTCGCCAACAAGTCGATGACCGGCCGATTGGTTTGATCCAGGTTCGGTTGGGTACAGCTGACGGACGGCGCGGCGATCAGCGCAGCGAACTGATCTTTCATGGACGGCAAAGGCATCGCTGACTCCCAACTCCCGAATTGAAGTCCATCATAGAGCCATCCGGCGACAGGAATAAACCGTCGCGGCCGTCACCAAGCGTCAACAGACCCTACAACCCTTGAGTCCTGTACACTGCACGACCTTGGCAGCCACACATTTCCCCGGCTGCGCTCCCGATCCTGGATTTTCCGGCCATGCAGAAAGAAACCGAAATCAAACTCCGCGTCAGCCGCGAAACCCTCGCCGCCCTGCGCGAGCACCCGTTACTGAAGAAACGCAACAAAAGTGGCTGGGAACGCCGTGAGTTGATGAACCAGTACTTCGACACGCCCGAGCGCGACCTGGCCCGCGCCAAGGTTGCCCTGCGCCTGCGCCGCGATGGCGAAGAAGTGATTCAGACCCTCAAGACCCGTGGCCAGAGCGTCGCCGGTCTGTCCGAACGTCACGAGTACGACTGGCACCTGCCCAAAGCCAAACTCGACGTGAAGAAGCTCGACGGCGAATGCTGGCCCGAGCAGTTGGCCGAACTGGACAAGAAAACCCTGAAAGCCATCTTCACCACCGATTTCGTGCGTGAACGCGCGGAAATCGCCTGGGGCCGTGGCAAGACCAAAGTGGTCATCGAAGCCGCGCTGGACCTGGGCCACGTGGTGGTCGGCAAGCAGAAAGAAGAAATCTGCGAGCTGGAACTGGAACTGCGCGAAGGCGAGCCGGCCGCACTGCTGGAACTGGCCGCCGAACTGGCCGCGACCCTGCCGCTGATGCCATGCGACATCAGCAAGGCCGAACGCGGTTATCGCCTGTTCGACGCCAACAGCTACTCGCTGAGCTTGCCGGCGCCGCAGATCACCGCCGAAATGCCACTGGACGATGCGTTCGCCGCCTTGTGCTGGCATTTGCTTGGCAGCAGCCAGCGCCTGGCCGAGCAATATCGCTTTAATGGCCACTGGCGCCTGCTGCAGGACTGGGTCGAAAACCTCGCTGAAATGCGCGCGCTGATCAGTAGCCTCGGTCAAGCCGCGCCGCGTCAGTCGACTCACGATCTGCGGGTCGCGCTGGATGCCTTGCTGGAAGACTGGCGCCCGCTGGTACAGGCCGGCCTGGACGACGAAGACGTGCGCAAAGCCGCGCCGGAGCAGTTCCTCGAAGAGCTGGAAGATCCGCGCTGGGGCCTGTTCTCGCTGAACACTTCGCGCTGGTTGCTGGCCCGTACCTGGGCTGCCGATCGCAACACCCGTGGCAATCGCCAGGGCGCCGCGCAACTGGGCAGCTGGCTGCCACGCCTTCTGGGCGAAGAAGCCAACTCGCTGCAACTGCAGCGTTACCAGCAACAGCCGGAAGACCTGGCCGAGCAACTGCCGCGCATCGAGCGTATCCAGGCCTGGCTGCACCACGCCCGTAGCGTGCTGGACATCCCGGAAATGGATCGCCTGTACGGTGAGCTGAAACAGCTTGCCCTGCTGGCTAACGAGCCGATCACCGATGAGTCGCTGGATGCGCGTAAGCAGCAGGCGATTGCGGTGTATCAGAATCGTGCCTGGAAAATGCTATTGCGCATGTAACACCCAACACCTGTGGCGAGGGAGCTTGCTCCCGTTCGGCTGCGAAGCAGTCGTAATCCGGGCATCGCGGTTTGTCTGGCATACCGCAATGGCCGGATTAGGAGCGCTTCGCACTCCAGCGGGAGCAAGCTCCCTCGCCACAAAGGCCCTCGAACATCATCAACGCAACACCGGCAAACTCGTCGTGGATTTGATTTCCGACAAAGCCACGATCGAGTTGACCTCCTGTATCCCCGGTACCATCGACAGTTTCTCGAAGAAGAAACGCTCATAAGCCTCGATGTCTGCCGTGACGATCCGCAACAAGAAATCCACCGATCCCATCAGCACATAACATTCCAGCACTTCGGGAAAACCGCGAATCGCTTCGGTGAACTCAGTGAAGTTCGAGCGCCCGTGGGCGTTGAGTTTGATCTCGGCGAAGATTTGCGTGTTGAGGCCGATTTTCTTGCGGTCAAGCAACGTCACCTGACCGCGAATGATCCCCTCCTCCTTCATCCGCTGAATCCGCCGCCAGCAGGGCGACTGCGAGAGTCCCACCTGTTCGGCGATCTGCGCGCTGGAGAGCGAAGCGTCCTCTTGCAGCAACGCGAGAATCTTGCGGTCGTAGCCATCCAGCTCGCTATGCATAGAAAAACCTGAAATTAATATGATCTTGAATTGATCGATTCGATAAATCGTCAACAAGCCCAATCATAGATAAGAAATACCCCACACCGAATGTAAAAATTCCTCCAATGATTTTGGAGCCTGACCATGCCGCCCCTCGAAGCCGTGAACACCGCGCCCGCCCGCGCCGATGTCTGGAACGTCAGCAACACCCACTGCCGCGTTCAATACCAACTGCTGGCCGAGGCCGAGCCGGACCTGCTGTGCCGCGCGCTCAATCTGTTCGCCTTGCAGTTTCTGACGCCGCAGCAGGTCAACGTGCAGCGCCTGGACGATCTGCTGTCGATCGACATCGTCATGGACGGCCTGAGCTGGCACCGAGCCCAGGTGATCGCGGAAAAGCTGCGTAACCTGATCAGCGTCTGCTCGGTGAATCTGCAAACGGCCGATTCGGCGTGGCAGGAGCCGGCGCAGGCAGCGGGCTGACCCCCTCCCCTGAAAAAACCCGACACGTGTTGGTCGGGTAGTGGCCCAACGGTCTGCGGGTGCCCAGCTATCCTTTGCGAACGGTTGTTCATAAGGAGCCCGCATGTCCGTTCAACTTGCCACTCAGGACCGCTGGCTGGACCTTAACGATTTGCTGCGTGAACTGGTCGCCCAGGGCTTTGTCAGCCAGGACTCTGCCGAACACGCACTCAACGCCCGCCGCCGTCACGCCACCAATGCTCAGCAACATCCGCTGGAGTTCATCGCCAGCCAACATCTGGACGACCTCAGCCGTCCCGGTAAACACCTCGATCTGGAAAGCCTGACGCTGTGGCTGTCCCAGCAGGCCGGCCAGCCTTACTTGCGCATCGACCCACTGAAAATCAACGTCGCCGCCATTACGCCGCTGATGTCCTATGCCTTCGCCCAACGCCACAAGATTCTGGCGGTGGCCATCGACCGTGATGCCGTCACCGTGGCCAGCGCCCAGCCCTTCGTCAGCGGCTGGGAAGTCGACCTGACCCACGTATTGAAACTGCCGATCAAGCGCGTGGTGGCCAACCCGGTGGATATCCAGCGCTTCAGCGTGGAGTTTTTCCGCCTGGCTAAATCGGTCACCGGCGCCACCAACGCCGATCAGAAGACAAGCAACCTGGGCAACTTCGAACAATTGCTCAACCTCGGCGCCAGCGACCAGGAGCCGGACGCCAACGATGCGCACATCGTCAACATCGTCGATTGGCTGTTCCAATACGCGTTCCAGCAGCGGGCCAGCGATATCCACATCGAACCCCGGCGCGAGCAAGGCACGGTGCGCTTTCGCATCGACGGCGTGCTGCACAACGTCTATCAATTCCCGCCGCAGGTGACCATGGCCATCGTCAGCCGCCTGAAAAGCCTGGGGCGGATGAACGTTGCGGAAAAACGCAAACCCCAGGACGGCCGAGTCAAGACCAAGACCCCGGACGGCGGCGAAGTCGAGCTGCGGTTGTCGACATTACCGACAGCGTTCGGCGAGAAGATGGTGATGCGGATCTTCGACCCGGAAGTGCTGCTCAAGGACTTCGATCAACTGGGTTTTTCCGCCGAGGACCTGCGCCGCTGGCAAGACATGATCCGCCAGCCCAATGGCATCATTCTGGTGACCGGGCCAACCGGTTCGGGCAAGACCACCACGCTGTACACCACCCTCAAAAAACTGGCGACGCCGGAGGTCAACCTCTGCACCATTGAAGACCCGATCGAAATGGTCGAACCGGCGTTCAACCAGATGCAGGTCCAGCACAACATCGACCTGACCTTTGCCGCCGGCGTGCGCGCGCTGATGCGACAAGACCCGGACATCATCATGATCGGCGAGATCCGCGACCTCGAAACCGCCGAGATGGCGATTCAGGCGGCACTCACCGGGCACCTGGTGCTGTCGACGTTGCACACCAACGACGCCCCCAGCGCCATCAGCCGCCTGCTGGAACTCGGCGTGCCGCATTACCTGATCAAGGCCACGGTGCTCGGAGTCATGGCCCAGCGTCTGGTGCGTACGTTATGCCCTCACTGCAAGGCCCCCTTGACGTTGAGCGAAGACGACTGGCAAACCCTGACCCGGCCTTGGCAAGCGCCACTGCCGACCAATGCCCAGCGCGCCATCGGTTGCCTGGAATGCCGCGAAACCGGCTATCGCGGTCGCGCCGGGGTTTACGAAATCATGCAGCTTACGGATGGCATCAAAGCGCTGATCAACCCCGACACCGATTTGCTGGCGGTCCGGCGTCAGGCGTTCAAGGAAGGCATGCGCAGTTTGCGGTTGTCGGGGGCGCAGAAAGTGGCGGCGGGATTGACCACGATTGAAGAGGTGTTGCGGGTGACACCGCAGAGTGAGCAGAAATAGGTTACAGATTGCGCTCGGATACTTCCCCCAAGTCGCATCCAAACCTTTTGCCCTACACTCTGGTCATCGCAACTCAATCCAGACTGGACAGGGACCGTTATGAGCATTGCACTGATTCTCTTCGTCGCGCTGGTCGTGGCCATTCTTTTCATGGGTTTCAAAGTGGTGCCCCAAGGGTTTGAATGGACGGTCGAACGCTTCGGCCGTTACACCAACACCCTCAAGCCAGGCCTGAGCATCATCATTCCGGTGATGGACCGCATCGGCCGCAAGATCAACGTGATGGAAAGCGTGCTGGACATTCCGCCCCAGGAAGTCATCACCGCCGACAACGCCACCGTGCAGATCGACGCCGTGTGCTTCTTCCAGGTGGTCAATACTGCCCAGGCCGCCTACGAGGTGAACAACCTCGAACATGCCGTGCGCAATTTGCTGCAAACCAATATCCGCACCGTGCTCGGGTCCATGGAGCTGGACGCGATGCTCAGCCAGCGCGACAACATCAACGAAAAACTGCTGCGCACCGTCGACGAAGCCACGGCGCCGTGGGGCATCAAGATCACCCGGATCGAGATCAAGGACATCAGCCCTCCCGCCGACCTGATGGCCGCCATGTCCGGCCAGATGAAAGCCGAGCGGATCAAGCGCGCACAGATTCTGGAAGCCGAAGGTTTGCGCGCTTCGGCGATCCTCACCGCCGAAGGCAAGAAGCAGGCGCAGATTCTCGAAGCCGAGGGCAGTCGTCAGGCGGCGTTCCTCGAAGCCGAGGCCCGGGAACGTCAGGCCCAGGCCGAAGCCCAGGCCACCAAAGTGGTGTCCGAAGCCATCGCCGGCGGTAACGTGCAGGCGGTCAACTACTTCGTCGCACAGAAGTACATTGATGCCTTGGGCAAACTGGCCTCGGCCAACAACAGCAAAGTGATCCTGATGCCGCTCGAAGCCGGTTCGATGATTGGTGCAGTCGGCGGCATCGGCGAAATCGTCAAGGCCACCTTCGACGGCAAGAAAGGCTGAGGTCGCCGCCCATGGAACTGTTCTCGTTCTGGAGCTGGCTGGCCCTGGGTGCGCTGTTGCTGATCCTCGAGGTGTTCGGTGCCGGCGGTTATCTGCTGTGGATCGGCATGGCAGCCGCCGCCGTCGGCGTGCTGAAGTTCCTGATACCGGGTTTACCCTGGGAATGGCAGGTGCTGTTGTTTGCCGTTTTTTCGATTCTCACCGCCCTGTACTGGTGGAGACGTCAGCGCAGTGTGGTGCGGGCCAGCGATCAGCCGAACCTGAACCTGCGAGGGCAAGAGCTGATCGGCAAGGTGTTCGTGGTCACTGAAGCGATTGTCGATGGCCGCGGCAAGATCAAGGTCGCCGACGGTGTGTGGATGGCCCGAGGGCCTGATGCCGCGTCCGGCAGCCGTGTTCGGGTGATCGGGCAACAAGGGGCGATTTTACTGGTGGAGCGGGCCGACTAACGTCACGGAACTCGATTGGGTTATTGGCAATCAAAGGCCGCAGTTAAAACCCAGTGGAGTCACCTTTTATGCGTCTCAAACTTGCTGTCGCTACCGTCGCCGTGTTGTCCCTTCAAGTCGGTTCGGCGATGGCTGATGACAGCTTTTTGCGTAACGTCCTTACTTCCGGTGCCACCACCGGTACGTCCTACCTGACCTCCAGGGATCACAAGCTGATCGTCGCCGCCCAGGACGACGCCGGTAGCTTTGTCGCCAGTGACGGCGCCATTCGCGGCCCCTATCTGGAAGCCGCCATGCAGAAAGTCCGCGCTGAAAACCCTGGCCTGCAAGCCACGGACATGGAACTGGCGAACGCCATCCTGGCGAAGAATGCCATCGCCTCGAAGTAAGGTTCGTTGCTGAACAAAAAATGCCGCTCTAAATGAGCGGCATTTTTTCGCCCCTGATTTGTAGGGGCGAGTGACTTCAGCGGTATTCATCCACCGGCACACACGCGCAAAACAGGTTGCGATCGCCGTAGACATTGTCCACACGGTTCACCACCGGCCAATACTTATGGGCCTTGGTGTGTGCATCCGGCGTCACCGCCTGCTCGATGCTGTACGGCCGCTCCCAGACACCGGTGATGTCGGCCAGGGTATGCGGCGAACGCTTCAGCGGGTTGTCCTCCGCCGGCCAGTTGCCGTTCTGCACCTCGTTGATTTCCGCGCGAATGCTCAGCATCGCATCGATAAAACGGTCCAGTTCCGCCTTCGATTCACTCTCGGTCGGTTCGACCATCAACGTCCCCGGCACCGGGAATGACATGGTCGGCGCATGGAAGCCGTAGTCCATCAGGCGTTTGGCAACGTCTTCTTCGCTGATCCCGGTCAGCACCTTGAGCGGACGCAAGTCGAGGATGCATTCGTGGGCCACGCGCTCGTTGCGCCCGGTGTAGAGCACCGGGAACGCCCCGGACAAATGCTGCGCCAGGTAATTCGCGGCGAGGATCGCCACCTCACTCGCATCCGCCAGTTGCGGCCCCATCATCGCGATGTACATCCAGCTGATCGGCAGAATGCTTGCACTGCCCCAAGGGGCTGCGCTTACCGCTCCGTTCCCCGGCAGCGGGCCATCGATCGGCACCACCGGGTGATTGGCGACAAACGGCGCCAGGTGCGCCCGGACACCAATCGGGCCCATCCCCGGCCCACCACCGCCGTGGGGAATACAGAAAGTCTTGTGCAGGTTCATGTGCGACACGTCGGCGCCGATATCTGCCGGCCGCGCCAACCCGACTTGCGCGTTGAGGTTGGCGCCATCCATGTACACCTGACCGCCATGGCGGTGGATAACTTCACAGATCTCGCTGATGCCTTCCTCGTAAACCCCATGGGTCGAAGGATAAGTCGCCATCAGGCAGGCGAGTTTATCCCCCGCCTCGATGGCCTTTTCTTTCAGATCTTCCAGATCGACATTACCCGCCTCGTCACACTCGACGATCACTACCCGCATCCCGGCCATTTGCGCCGAGGCCGGGTTGGTGCCGTGGGCCGAAGACGGGATCAGGCAGATATCCCGCGCGCCCTGATGACGACTCTCGTGATATTTACGGATCGCCAGCAACCCGGCGTATTCGCCCTGGGCGCCCGAGTTGGGCTGCATGCAGATCGCATCGAAACCGGTGATTGCGCAGAGCCAGCGTTCCAGTTCCTCGATCATCAAGGAATAACCCACCACCTGCTCTTTCGGCACGAACGGGTGCAGGTTGGCGAACTGCGGCCAGGTGATCGGGATCATCTCGCTGGTGGCATTGAGCTTCATGGTGCAGGATCCCAGCGGGATCATCGACTGATTGAGCGCCAGGTCTTTGTTTTCCAGCTGCTTCAAGTAACGCAGCATTTCGGTTTCGCTGTGATGGGCGTTGAACACCGGATGACGCAGATAAGGCGTACTGCGCTGCAATCCTGCAGGAATGCCGGACGCCAGGGTCTCAGCATCCAGCTCGCCGACGTTGAGCCCATGGTCGGCACCGAGAAATACATCGAACAGCTTCGCCACGGTGCCTTCGTCACAGGTTTCATCGAGGCTCAGGCCCAACCGCCCGCGACCGAGAATGCGCAAGTTGATCTGCGCCGCCTGGGCACTTTCGATGATCGCGGTCTGAGTGCCACCGACCTCCAGGGTCAGCGTGTCGAAGAACTGTTGGTTCACACGTGTAACGCCATGGCGTTCCAGACCGGCGGCGAGGATGCAGGTCAGCCGATGGACACGCTGGGCAATATTTTTAAGCCCTTCCGGGCCATGGTAGACCGCATAGAAACTGGCGATATTGGCCAGCAGCACCTGGGCGGTGCAGATATTCGAGTTGGCCTTCTCCCGGCGAATGTGTTGCTCGCGGGTTTGCAGGGCCATGCGCAGGGCGACATTGCCGCGAGCATCTTTCGACACGCCGATGATCCGCCCGGGAATCGCGCGTTTGTACTCGTCGCGGCTGGCAAAAAACGCCGCGTGCGGGCCGCCGTACCCCATGGGCACGCCGAAGCGCTGGGATGAACCGAACACCACATCGGCGCCCAACTCTCCCGGCGGAGTCAGCAACAACAGGCTGAGCAGGTCGGTGGCGACGCAGGCCAAGGCTTGCTGGGCATGCAGATGATCGATCAGCGGACGCAGGTCGCGAATTTCGCCATGGGTGTCGGGATATTGCAGCAACGCGCCGAACACTTGATGCTGCTTCAAGTTATCCACAGCGTCGATGACCAGGTCGAAACCGAACCCTTCGGCCCGGGTCTGCACCACGGAAATCGTCTGCGGGTGGCAGTTTTCGTCGACGAAGAACAGATTGCTTCTGGACTTGGCGACACGCTTGGCCAGCGCCATGGCCTCGGCGGCCGCCGTGGCTTCATCCAGCAGCGAGGCGTTGGCCAGTTCCAAGCCGGTCAGGTCGATGGTCAGTTGCTGGAAATTCAACAGCGCTTCGAGCCTGCCTTGGGCAATCTCCGGTTGGTAAGGCGTGTAAGCGGTGTACCAACCGGGATTTTCCAGAACGTTGCGCAGGATGACGGCTGGCGTGAGGGTGCCGTGATACCCCATGCCGATCAGGCTGGTCCAGACCTGGTTCTGTTCGGCGTAGCCGCGCAGTTTGGCCAGTGCGGCTACCTCATCGAGGGCCGGCGGCAGGTCCAGCGGTCGGTTCAGGCGGATTCCCGGCGGCACCGTCTGCTCGATCAACTCGACGCGGCTGCCAAGGCCCAGGCTGTCGAGCATCGCCTGCTGCTCGGCGGCATCGGGCCCGAGGTGGCGGCGCAGGAAGGTATTGGGGTCGCGTAACTGGCTCAAGGACGGCAACTGGGACATGACGGGCTCTCTCATGACTGGCGCTCAGCGTCGATGCAACTCGGTCAAACCAGCATAGCAGTCGATACCGGCACGGATGGCGTGGCGCTGTCGGTCAATCCGGATCATTATGCTCGGCGCCTACAAACGTTCGCTGATCGGGTATCCACATTTATGAGCCAACTGTCTTTCCTGCCCTTCTCCAAACCCACCATCGATGAAGCCACGATTGCCGCTGTCGGCGATGTGCTGCGCTCGGGCTGGATTACCAGCGGCCCCAAGGTGCAGGCTTTTGAAGCGCAACTCTCGGAATATTTCGGCGGGCGCCCAGTGCGTACGTTCAATTCCGGCACCTGCACCATGGAGATCGCATTGCGAATTGCCGGCGTCGGACCGGGTGATGAAGTGATCACCACGCCGATTTCCTGGGTGGCCACCGCCAACGTGATTCTGGAAGTTGGCGCCACGCCGGTGTTTGCCGACATCGACCCAGTCACCCGCAATATAGACCTGACGCAGCTTGAAGCAGCGATTACCCCACGCACCAAAGCCATCATCCCGGTGTTTCTCGCGGGACTGCCCGTGGACATGACGCGCCTTTACGCGATTGCAAAAAAGCATGGTTTGCGAGTGGTGGAAGATGCCGCCCAAGCATTGGGTTCGAGCTGGAACGGCCAGCGAATCGGTGCGACTGGCGATTTCGTGTCCTTCAGTTTCCAGGCGAACAAGAACGTCACCTGTTCAGAAGGCGGTTGCCTGGTACTGAACAACGCCGAGGAAGCGCGGCTGGCGGAAAAGTACCGCTTGCAGGGCGTCACCCGAAGCGGTTTCGACGGGCTGGACGTTGATGTGCTGGGCGGCAAGTTCAACATGACCGATGTCGCTGCAGCCATTGGCCTGGGGCAGTTTGCCCACATCGAAGCGATCACCGCTCATCGTCGTGAGCTGGCCAAACATTACTTCGCTTGCTTCGGCGAGGACTTCGAAGCGCAATACGGTGCTCAACTGCCCCCGGCGGATTTCGAGAACAGCAATTGGCATTTGTTCCAACTGGTGCTCCCGGAACGCCAGGATGGCAAACCGGCACGGGCCACTTTCATGGAGCAGATGCAGGCACTGGGAGTGGGTATCGGCTATCACTACCCGCCGATCCACCTGCTGAGTCTTTACCGCGAACGCGGGTTCAAGGAAGGCATGTTCCCGGTCGCCGAACGGGTCGGACGACTGATCGTCTCGCTGCCGATGTTCACGGCCATGGATAAAGCGGATGTCGAGCGTTCGGTGGCTGCGGTGAAAGCCGTGTTGCGGACTTGATTCGGCCTTTGCAGGAGCTGCCGAAGACAGCTCCTGCAAAGCGGGCATTACTCGCCGATGGCGGCCTTGTAGCCCATCGGGTCGAGCAGCTTGTCCAGCTCAGAGGTATCGCTTGGCTCGAGTTTGAAGAACCAGCTGTCATAAGGCGCGCTGTTGACCAGTTCCGGGCTGTTGGCCAACTCTTCGTTGACGGCAATGACTGTGCCGGAGACCGGCGAGTAGATATCCGACGCAGCCTTGACCGACTCGACGACACCCGCAGCCTCACCGGCAGCGAATACTTTGCCGATTTCCGGCAGCTCGACGAACACCACATCACCCAAGGCTTCCTGAGCATGGTCTGAAATACCCACTTTCACGCCGCCATCATGGTCTAGACGGGCCCATTCGTGACTTTCGGCAAAACGCAGGTCGACAGGAATTTCGCTCATGTTCTGTGTCCTCAAGAAAAATGTCGGCAGTCATTGACCGCCAAAAAAGGTTAGATCAAGGTTTTGCCATGGCGTACGAAGGTCGGCTTGACCACTCGAACCGGGTACCACTTGCCACGGATTTCCACTTCAGCGCGGTCGGCG
Organism: Pseudomonas sp. Pseusp15; assembly: GCF_059492165.1. Classification (NCBI taxonomy): domain Bacteria; kingdom Pseudomonadati; phylum Pseudomonadota; class Gammaproteobacteria; order Pseudomonadales; family Pseudomonadaceae; genus Pseudomonas; species Pseudomonas sp. Pseusp15. Next base: position 5,660,124 of record NZ_CP168523.1, on the reverse strand, counting down.
GTAGCCGCCGGCACGCGCGCCAGTGCAATCGACTTGCTAAGCGTAGGAGAGAAACTACCACTGGTGATCTCCCCTTCGCCAACATCGGCGATGCGAACCACCTGATGAGCCCGCAGAACGCCACGTTCTTCAAGGACCAGACCGACCAGTTTGTGCTGCACGCCAGCGGCCTGCTCGGCCTCCAGGGCGGTGCGGCCAAGGAACTGGCGCGTGGCCGGTTCCCAGGCAATGCTCCAGGCCATGTTGGAAGCCAATGGCGAAACGTCTTGATGAATATCCTGACCGTACAGGTTCATGCCGGCTTCGACCCGCAAGGTATCGCGCGCCCCGAGGCCGATCGGGGAAATTCCTGCGCCCACCAGATCGTTGAAAAACCCCGGCGCCTGATCGGCCGGCAGCACGATTTCCAGACCGTCCTCACCGGTGTAACCGGTGCGGGCGATGAACCAGTCACCGTCGGCCTGACCTTCGAAAGGTTTGAGCTGCTGGATCAACGTAGCGCGGGACTGGGTCACCAGTTCGGCAATCTTGTGCCGGGCGTGAGGCCCTTGAATGGCCAGCATCGCCAGTTCGGAGCGCTCGTTGAGCCGCACATCGAAGTCGCCGAGATGAGCCTGCATCCAGGCCAGGTCCTGATTGCGGGTGGAGGCGTTGACCACCAGCCGATATCCGTCATCGAGGCGATAGACGATCATGTCATCGACGATACCGCCGTGCTCGTTGAGCATGGCGCTGTACAAGGCACGGCCGGGGCTGTGCAGGCGCTCGACGTCGTTGGCCAGTAAGTATTGCAGCCAGGCCTTGGCCTGGGGGCCGTCGACATCGATCACGGTCATATGGGATACATCGAAAACCCCGCAATCGCGGCGCACCTGATGGTGTTCCTCGACCTGCGAGCCGTAATGCAGAGGCATATCCCAACCGCCAAAATCGACCATCTTCGCGCCGAGGGCGAGATGAAGGTCATACAGAGGCGTGCGCTGTCCCATGGGTTTCTCCTTCCGGGCGTGGCGAAGGTGCGGACAGCCGCTGTACGGGGTGAAATGCCTTGAAATACAGGCTTTCAGCCGATTTCAGCAACCCGGTCTGAAAGACGGACCGCACCGAATGCCGCGCATTGTAGCCGCAAGGTGTAGGACTGACACCTAGCCGTTTCGATGCGCCGACCTTCTGATTAATCCGATGACCGGCAACAGCCCGACCAGAACCAGGGTCAGTGCCGGCAACGAGGCCCTCGCCCACTCGCCTTCGCTGGTCATTTCAAAGATCCGCACCGCCAGCGTGTCCCAGCCGAACGGGCGCATCAGCAGGGTCGCGGGCATTTCCTTGAGCACGTCGACGAACACCAGCAACGCAGCGCTCAACGTGCCCGGAAGCAGCAGCGGCAGATACACTTTGAAAAACAGTCGTGGCCCACTGACGCCAAGGCTACGTGCTGCTTCGGGCAAAGAAGGCCGTATACGCGCCAGGCTGCTTTCCAGCGGCCCGTAAGCCACGGCGATGAATCGCACCAGATAGGCCAGCAACAACGCCGACAGACTGCCCAGCAGCAACGGTTTGCCCGCGCCGCCAAGCCAGCCCGACAGCGGAATCACCAGTTCGCGATCCAGATAACTGAACGCCAGCATGATCGATACCGCCAATACCGAGCCCGGCAGTGCGTAGCCGAGGTTGGCCAGGCTGATTCCGGAACGGATCGCCCGGGTCGGTGCCAATCGACGGGCAAACGCCAGCAGCAGCGCGACGCTGATGGTGATCAACGCCGCCATGCCGCCCAGGTACAGGGTGTGCACGATCAGCCCGGCATACCGCTCGTCCAGATCGAAGCGCCCGCGTTGCCAGAACCACACCAGCAGTTGCAGCACGGGAATGACGAAGGCGCAGGCGAACACCAGACCACACCAGCTCATCGCCGCCAGCGCCTTGACCCCATGCAGGTGATACAGCGCCTTGACCCGCGGCCGTTCGTTGCCCGCCCGGTTGGCGCCGCGGGCACGGCGTTCGCCATATAACACCACCATCACCACTAACAGCAGCAGGCTGGCCAGTTGCGCGGCGGTGGAGAGACTGAAAAAGCCGTACCAGGTCTTGTAAATGGCGGTGGTGAACGTATCGAAGTTGAACACCGACACCGCACCGAAATCCGCCAGGGTTTCCATCAGCGCCAACGCCACCCCCGCGCCGATCGCCGGACGAGCCATGGGCAACGCCACTCGCCAGAACGCCTGCCACGGGGATTGCCCAAGGACTCGCGCCGCTTCCATGAGGCCTTTGCCCTGAGCCAGAAATGCAGTGCGCGCCAACAGGTAAACGTAGGGATAGAAAACCAGCACCAGCACCAGAATCACGCCACCGGTGGAACGCACTCGCGGCAGCCTCAGACCACTGCCGAACCATTCGCGCAACAGGGTTTGCACCGGCCCGGCGAAATCCAGCAGGCCTACGAAGACAAAGGCCAGCACGTAGGCAGGAATCGCGAACGGCAGCATCAACGCCCAGTCCAGCCACCGCCGCCCCGGGAACTCACAGAGGCTGGTGAGCCAGGCGAGGCTGACGCCCAACAGCGTCACGCCGATGCCAACGCCGACGACCAGCGTGAGGGTATTGCCCAGCAGCCGCGGCATCTGCGTACCCCACAGGTGGGACCAGATCTGCTGATCGATGGTTTGCCAGGAAAGAAGCAGGACGCTCAGGGGCAGCAGGACCAGCGCAGCGATGGCGAAGACCAGGGGATACCAGCGGCGTTGGGCGGGGTGGGCCAAGGAAAAGCTCTCGGGTAAATCAACGAAGTGTATGCAAACCGCAAAAAGATCGCAGCCTACGGGAGCTCCTACGTCGGGATGGTATTTACCCGGTAGGAGCTGCCGCAGGCTGCGATCTTTTGATCTTTAAAACAGCAGACTCAGTTCCAGCCGACCCGATCCATCATCCGAATCGCTTCAGCCTGACGCTTGCCGGCGATTTCCACTGGCAAGGTATCGGCCACGAACTTGCCCCAGCTCGCGACTTCAGCCGAAGGCGGAACGGCAGGGTTGGCCGGAAACTCCTGGTTCACGTCAGCGAAAATCTTCTGCGCTTCAGGCGTGGTCATCCACTCCACCAGCGCCTTGGCGGCTTCCGGGTGCGGTGCATGTTTGGTCAGGCCGATACCCGACAGGTTGACGTGCACGCCACGGTCGCCCTGATTCGGCCAGAACAGTTTCACCGGCAGGTCCGGCTTCTGCTTGTGCAGACGGCCATAGTAGTAAGTGTTGACGATGCCGACGTCGCACTGACCGGCATTGATCGCTTCCAGCACGGCGATGTCGTCGGAGAACACGTCGGTGGACAGGTTGTTGACCCAGCCTTTGAGGATCTTCTCGGTTTTCTCGGCGCCATGGACTTCGATCATGGTGGCGGTCAGGGACTGGTTGTAGACCTTCTTCGCCGTGCGCAGGCACAGGCGGCCTTCCCACTGTTTATCGGCCAGCGCCTCGTAGGTGGTCAGCTCACCGGGTTTCACCCGGTCGGTGGAGTAGGCGATGGTCCGCGCCCGCAGGCTCAAGCCAGTCCAGGCATGGGAGGATGCGCGGTATTGCAGCGGAATGTTGGCGTCGATCACCTTGGAGGTGAACGGCTGGAGGATGCCCATCTGCTCGGCCTGCCAGAGGTTGCCGGCATCGACGGTCAGCAGCAGGTCGGCAGTGGCGTTTTCGCCCTCGGCCTTGATCCGCTGCATCAGCGGCGCTTCCTTGTCGGTGATGAACTTCACCTGTACGCCGGTTTTCTGGGTGTAGGCATCGAAGACCGGTTTGATCAGCTCATCGATACGCGAGGAGTAAACCACCACCTCGTCGGCAGCCTGGGCGGCGGTGCTGCCTATCAGGGTCAGGGCCAGTGCGGTCAGTAGACGCTTGGGTGCCAACATGGAAGCGGTCTCTCGAAATGGGGAAGTGAGGCCAAATGATAAGGACTCACATTTCGCTTCTCAATCGAACACTGGGTGGAGGAGTTACCAGATGTTGCACAATCGAATGAATGACAATGTGGCGAGGGGGCTTCAGGCCTTGGCCAACGCCGGCAGATCCCCGATCAACCCAAGCGCTTCGCGCACGAACAACGCCTTGGCCTCGGGCATCTGGTCGACCATCTTCAACCCGGTATTGCGCAACCAGCGCACCGGCAACGGATCGGCCTGGAACAGCCGTTCGAACCCTTCCATCGCCGCCATCAACGCCAGGTTGTGGGGCATGCGCCGACGCTCGTAGCGACTGAGCACTTTCACATCCGCCAACCGCTCACCGCGCGCGGCCGCTTGCAGCAGTACTTCGGCCAATACAGCGGCATCGAGGAAACCGAGGTTCACGCCCTGCCCGGCCAGTGGATGGATGGTATGGGCCGCGTCGCCGATCAGCGCCAGACCTTCTGCCACGTAACGCTTGGCATGACGCTGACGCAGCGGCACGCAAAGACGCGGGTCGGCGCTGAGCACCGTGCCGAGGCAGCCTTCGAAGGCCCGCTCCAGCTCCTTGCAGAAGCTTTCGTCGTCCAGCGCCATCAGGCGTTCGGCTTCGCTCGGCGTGGTCGACCAGACAATCGAGCACCAATCCTGCTGGCCGTCCCGTTCCAGCGGCAGAAACGCCAGCGGGCCGTTGTCGGTGAAACGCTGCCACGCGGTCATTTGATGCGGTTTGGAACAGCGCACACTGGTGACGATCGCGTGGTGCATGTAATCCCATTCGCGGGTCGCAATGCCGGTCAGGCGCCGCACCGCCGAGTTGGCGCCATCCGCCGCGATCACCAACGGTGCCCGCAAGGTGCGGCCATCGGCCAGGGTCAGCAGCCAATCGTCACCGGAACGGCGCATCTGCTCTAGACGTGCGTTGGCCAGCATCCCGAGGTCGCAGTCGTGCAGCCGGTCGAGCAAGGCATCCTGAACCACACGGTTCTCGACGATATGCCCGAGTACGTCGGCATGTACGCTGGTCGCCGAGAAATGGATCTTCCCGGTGCCGCTGCCATCCCAGACGTGCATGTCGGTGTAAGGACTGCTGCGCCGGTTGGCGATGCCGTCCCACACGCCCAGGCGTTCGAGTATTCGTTGGCTGGCCGCCGACAGGGCGCTCACCCGTGGTTCGAACGGCGCCTGACCATCGAAGGGTTTGACGCTCAGGGGGCTGCCATCCAGCAGCAAGACTTCGAGTCCACTGTTTTGTAACGCCAGCGCCAAGGCGCTGCCGACCATTCCGGCCCCGACAATCAGCAGATCTGCGCGCATTTCCATGCTTTAGGCCTGTCTCTCTTGCGGCTTGAGCCGCAGGTAAAGGGTTCTCTCGACGCGCGTCACCGAAGTGCTCGCGTCGTCATGAATATTGATGTGCAGGTGCGCCCGCTTAAACATCGGGACGTGTACCCAGGCCCATGGCCTGCCGGGCGAACCAGCGCTTGGCCGGCGGCAGCAGATCGAGACCGAGCAGGCCGATGTTGCGCCCCAGGGAAACCAGCGGCTGGGTGCTGCCAAACAACCGGGTGACCTGATCGGAGAAACCCACGGTCAGGTTCTGGTCCAGACGCTGACGCTCGCGATAAGCCTGCAAGGTCGCAAAGTCGCCGAGCGCGGTCTCGCTGCTCAATAAGGTGTCAGCCAAAGCCTGGGCATCGCGCAGGGACAGGTTGAAGCCTTGTCCGGCAATCGGGTGCAGACTGTGCGCGGCGTTGCCGAGGATCGCCAGATGCGGGCGGACTTGCTCCTCGGCTTCGATCAGCGACAGCGGATACAAATTGCGGGCGCCAACCTGTTTCAGCGTGCCGAGGCGATAACCGAACACGCCCTGCAACTCGTTGAGAAAGCTGCGGTCATCAAGGGCCGCCAACCGTTGCGCGTCCATGCCCAGACGGGTCCAGACCAGGGCGCAGCGGTTTTCCGGCAGCGGCAACAAAGCCATTGGGCCGTCGTCAGTGAAGCGTTCGAAGGCCATGCCGTTGTGCGCTTCGCTCGGAGTGATGTTGGCGATCAGCGCGCTCTGGTTGTACGGGCGCTTCTTGATGCCGATCCCCAGCTGTTCACGCAGGCCCGAACGGCCGCCATCGGCCAACACCGCGAGGTCGCATTCCACCAGGGTTTCATCGTTGAGCGTCAGGCGATAGCCGTCGGTCAGCGGCTCCATGGCGGTGACTTCCGCCGGGCAACGCCAACTGATCACGTCCTTGTCCAGGCTGTGCCAGAGGCATTGGCCGAGCCAGGCGTTTTCCACCACATAACCCAGTGCTGGAACGCCCTCTTCCATCGCCGACAACCGCGCGGTGGAAAAACGCCCACGGTCGGAGACATGAATCTGCTTGATCGGCTCAGCGCGGCGGGAGATTTCCTGCCACACGCCCAGCCGTTGATAAATCTGCCGGGCGCCGAACGACAGCGCTGAAGAGCGAGCGTCATAGCTCGGTTGGTACGTATCGCCGGGGGCAAAGGGTTCGATCAGCACGATCTTCCAGTCACGGGCCTTGGCCCCGGCCTGCAACGCCAACGCCAGGCTGGCGCCAACCAGGCCGCCGCCGATGATTGCCAGATTGACTCGACTCATGCCGCTTGTGTCCGTGCGGCGGCCATCAAGGCCTCGATCTCGGCGACCGTTTTCGGTACGCCGCTCGTCAGGATTTCACAACCGGTTTTGGTGACCACCACGTCGTCCTCGATGCGCACGCCAATGCCGCGCCATTTCTTCGCCACGTTCTGGTTGTCCGGGGCAATGTAGATGCCCGGCTCGACCGTCAGCGCCATGCCGACTTCCAGCACGCGCCATTCGCCGCCGACCTTGTACTCGCCGACATCATGCACATCCATGCCCAGCCAGTGGCCGGCGCGGTGCATGTAAAACGCCTTGTAGGCTTCGCTGGCGATCAGTTCATCAACCTCGCCCTGCAACAGGCCCAACTTCACAAGGCCCGCGGTAATGACGCGAACCGTGGCTTCATGCGCCTGATTCCAGTGTTTGTTCGGTGCGATTTCGGCAAACGCCGCTTCCTGGGAAGCCAGCACCAGCTCGTAGATCGCCTTCTGTTCCGGTGAATACTTGCCGTTGACCGGCCAGGTGCGGGTGATGTCGCTGGCATAGCAGTCGATCTCGCAACCGGCGTCGATCAGCACCAGATCGCCATCTTTGAGCACCGCGTCATTCTGCTGGTAATGCAGGATGCAGCTGTTGCGCCCGGCGGCGACGATCGAACCATAGGCCGGCATCTTCGCCCCGCCCTTGCGGAACTCGTAATCGAGCTCGGCTTCGAGGCTGAACTCATGCAAACCGGCACGGCTGGCCTGCATCGCCCGGATATGCGCCTGGGCGGAAATCCGCGCGGCTTCGCGCATCACCTTCACTTCTGCCGCCGATTTATACAGGCGCATGTCGTGCAGCAGATGATCCAGGGCAACGAATTCGTTCGGCGGCTGGGCACCGAGATTCGCCTTGGAGCGGATCACGTTGATCCAGTCCATCAGGTGCCGATCGAATTCCGGATTGCTGCCCATGGCCGAATACACCCGGTCGCGGCCTTCGATCAGGCCCGGCAGGATGTCGTCGATGTCGGTGATGGGGAAAGCGTCGTCGGCGCCGAAGTCGCGGATCGCGCCTTCCTGGCCGGCGCGCAGGCCGTCCCACAGCTCACGCTCGGCATTGCGTTCACGGCAGAACAGGATGTACTCGCCATGTTCGCGACCGGGAATCAAAACGATAACGGCCTGAGGCTCGGGAAAGCCGCTGAGGTACTGGAAGTCGCTGTCCTGACGGTAAACGTGCTCGACGTCACGGTTGCGAATGGCAACCGCGGCGGCGGGCAGGATGGCGATGCTGTTGGGTTCCATCTGCGCCATCAGGGCCTTGCGGCGACGGCTGTATTCCGATTTCGGGATATGAATCATGGGCAGATGGCTTTTCCTGGCTCGCGATTAATGCAACGACGGTTTGGCGGCTGCTTCGTCGGTTTTCTTGGTTTCAGTGAACAGCAGCAACGGTGCGACGCGCAGGTACTCCATGACTTCCATGTAGTCGCTTTCGCCGTCGTCGGACTCTTCCAGGGCGTCTTGCACCTGAGAAATGGCGGCCAGATCCTGCAGCACTTCAGTCGCTTCAGCGCTGAGGGCATATTCGCGACGGGTCAGGCCGAAGCCAGTGAGAAAGCCCTGGCACCACTGGCCCAGCGCGGCTGCGCGCTCGGTGAGCGGCGCGTCGTCGCTCGGCAGCAGCAGAACAACGGTCATGTCGTCGCTGGTAAGCTCGCCCTTGACCATCTCTTGCAGGCCGATCAAGGCGTTGCGAACGTTGTCTTGCGGCTCGCCTTCGAGCAGCTCGGCGGCGTCTGCCAGCCAGCTGTCGGCATCGAAACCGGCACCGGCGCAGCTACGGCCGAGCAGCAGGCCGTGCAACTCGGCAGGCGAGACGGGATGGCCGCTGGTACTCAGCAGGGTGGCGAAGGCTTGGTACGGAGAATTCTGAATGGGCATGGGTAGCTAGGCGCCAGACGGCGCTATGTCTAGAATGAAGGCCTTGTATCCTACATCGACAGACTCGCCAAGACTATTAAAGGCTGTCCGCCAGCTACCTCCCATCAGACGAACACGTGGACACAATGGAAGACACCGACCTGCAAGCGCTGATGGCCAGACTCGAGCTGCTGATTACCCGAGTCGAGCAACTAAAGAGTCAAAACGCACTCTTACTAGCTCAAGAAAAGACCTGGCGCGAGGAACGCGCGCACCTCATTGAAAAAAATGAAATCGCCCGGCGTAAGGTCGAATCGATGATTTCGCGCCTCAAGGCCCTGGAGCAAGACTCATGAGTTCAAGCAATAGCGTTACCGTGCAGATCCTCGATAAAGAATATTCGATCATCTGCCCCCAGGAAGAGCGCAGCAACTTGATCAGCGCCGCCCGCTACCTGGACGGCAAGATGCGCGAAATCCGCAGCAGCGGCAAAGTCATCGGCGCCGACCGCATTGCCGTGATGGCTGCGCTGAACATCACGCACGACCTTCTGCACAAGGAAGAACGTCCAGATGTGCAGGCCAGCGGTTCGACCCGCGAACAGGTTCGCGACCTGCTGGACCGCGTCGACCTGGCGCTGTCGACCGATCCGGATGTCACCAAGGGCTGATTCGCCAGGCCGCTTGAGTTATACTCGCATCACTCCCTGGGGTGCTTGCCAGTTGACCACGTCCCTGAGCCGATTCGCACTACCCTGGAGGTTGCACGTTGGGCTGGTGTGCATGTCCGCTAGACGGAAAGCCTTAAAGCCTACTGCATCTTCCACCTTGAACTTTCGGGTTCAAGGGCTAAGTCAGCAGCGGTTCATCCGGGGAGCCTGATTTCAATCCGATGCCGGTTTTCATACCGGCATCGGCATGTTTACGGGTACGCTTTTAGTACTCGCACTTCTGAAGCCTGAATCCATGACCGAACCTGCGCTGCTGCCCCGACCGCAACTTCGACGCATGCTGCGCAAGGCCCGCCGCGCACTGACCCCCAGTCAGCAGCGCGAGGCCGCTCGCGGGCTGTATAAGCAATTGGCCCAGCACCCACTGTTCCGCCGCGCAAAACACATCTCCCTGTACCTGCCCACCGACGGTGAAATCGACCCGCGTCTGTTGATGCGTGCCGCGCAACGTCGGGGCAAGGCGACGTACCTGCCGGTACTCAGCGCCTGGCCGCGAACCAAAATGGTGTTCCAGCGGATTCGTCCCGGTGAAAAACTCAAACCCAACCGTTTCCGTATTCCAGAACCACGGGCCAATATCGCCCGGCAACGCAAGGTCTGGGCGCTGGATCTGGTGTTGCTGCCATTGGTGGGGTTTGACGATGTCGGCGGACGCCTGGGTATGGGCGGCGGCTTCTACGACCGAAGCCTGGCGTACCTGGCGCGCCGAAAAAGCTGGCACAAGCCGACGCTGCTGGGCTTGGCCCATGAATGTCAGAAGGTTCAACGATTGGCTCAGGCGAGCTGGGATGTGCCGTTGCAGGGCACGGTCACTGACAAGGCGTGGTATTTCGCGGACTAGACGCCACTGATATCAGCGGCGTCCAAAAGACGGGCTCAGCGCTTGAAGGCCGACGGCTGTTGCTGCGCGATCTCGACGGGAGCATCGGGTTTGTTGTTCCACAGGCTTTGGGCATAGCCGGTGGTCACGACACCAAGGCCGAATAAAATAACCAAAATCCATAGTAAATCCGGTTTGCGTTTCATCGACTGCCCCCCAAAGGCACATCAACACGATGACAGCAGCGGTTTCCGTTGTAGGTGTAGGCCGTGCAGCAGCGTCAAGCTAAGAAGGCCGGCATTTTGCGACAACGTGAACCGACACGCAAACGCTGGCGTCAACCGACTGTCGGTTTGTCATAAAATTGCCTGACCACTTGCCCACCCACCTCGCAAGGAGCAAAAACATGGCTTATTGGCTGATGAAATCCGAGCCCGACGAACTCTCCATCAAAGACCTGGAGAAGCTTGGCCGAGCGCGCTGGGACGGGGTTCGCAATTACCAGGCGCGCAACTTTTTGCGGGCCATGGCAGTGGGCGACGAGTTTTTCTTCTATCACTCCAGCTGCCCTGAGCCGGGGATTGCCGGGGTCGGAAAGATCGTCGAGGCAGCGTATCCGGACCCGACGGCGCTGGAACCCGAGAGTCATTACTTCGATCCGAAGGCCACTGCCGAGAAAAACGCCTGGAGCGCGATCGATGTCGCTCACGTCGAGACGTTTTCCAAGGTGCTTAAACTCGATTATCTGAAGCAGCAAACGGCACTCGCCGAGATGCCACTGGTGCAGAAAGGCTCGCGCCTGTCGGTAATGCCGGTGACAGCCGAGCAATGGGCAGTGGTGCTTAATCTGCGCTAAATACTGCGCTACAGCCTGTGACTCTGGCTTACCTTGCCAAACGGTCAGGCTTACCCCTCAGTTGACTGACATCAAGTCGCCCTAGCACTTTCCTGTCAGACTGGGACGCAATAGACGCAGGATGCAGATATGTCGACGCACAGCCGCTCTTCGCTTTTCTTCGTTTTTTTGCTGGGGGCTGTATTGCTGGCCGCCGGAGGGTTTGGTTATTGGCGGTCGACCGTTAACCGACTGCCCCAAGGGTTGTCTGTCGGCAATGGTCGACTTGAAGCCACTGAAGTGCAGATCGCCAGCAAAACACCCGGTCGATTGGCTGAAGTGCTGGTGGACGAAGGCGACAAGGTAACCCAGGGGCAACTGTTGGCCCGCATGGACACCCGTACCCTCGAAGCACAGCGCAACCAGGCTGAAGCCGAAGTGATACGCGCCCGGGAAAATCTTTCCGCGGCCCAGGCCAATGTGAAACTGCGCCAGAGCGAGCAACTGCTTGCCCAGCAAGAGCTCAAGCGCTCCCAGGCATTGTTCAATCGCGGTTTCGCCAGCGGCCAGATCATCGACCAACAGCAGTCACGCTTCGACACCGCCAACGCCGCCGTTACTGCGGCCCGCGCCCAGGTGTCCGCCGTCGGCGCAGCCATTGGCGCGGCGCAGGCACAAGTGGCTCAGTTAACCAGCGAAATCGACGACAGCAGTTTGCGAGCCCCCATCGACGGGATCATTCAGCTTCGCATGGCCGAACCCGGGGAAGTGCTCGGCGCCGGAGGGCGAGTGTTGCTGCTGATTGACCCGAATGATCAATACATGAATCTCTACCTTGCAGCATCCGTCGCCGGACGCTTGGCGGTCGGCGATGAAGCGCGGATCCTGCTGGACGCCCTGCCCGACCAGCCACTGCCGGCAAAAATCAGCTTCGTGGCGGCCAAATCGCAGTTCACGCCCAAAGAAGTCGAGACTCGCGACGAACGTCAGAAACTGGTATTTCGGGTCAAGCTACGCCTGACCCGTCCCAGCGCCGTGCCCCAGGCCAAACCGGGGATGCCCGGCAATGGTTACGTGCGCACCGCTCCCATTGACTGGCCGGCCAATCTTCAATGACCGGCCTGGCACTGCATGCCACTCGCCTTCAGCACCGCTATGGCGAACGGCATGCGCTGACCGACATCACGCTCAGTCTGCCTACCGGTACCCGGTGTGGGTTGATTGGCCCGGATGGCGCCGGCAAATCCAGCCTGCTGGGATTGATCGCCGGCGTGAAGACGCTACAGGAGGGCCAACTGGAAGTGCTCGGTGGCTCGATCCAGGACCGGCGCCACCGCAACAGCCTCTACTCGCGCATCGCGTTCATGCCTCAAGGCCTGGGCGGTAACCTGTACCCTGATCTGTCGATCCGCGAGAACATTCACTTTTTCGCCACACTGTTCGGGCTGTCCGCGGCCGAAAGCGATCAGCGCATGCACAGCCTGCTACAGGCCACCGATCTACTGCGATTTGCCGAGCGCCCGGCCGGCAAGCTGTCGGGCGGAATGAAACAGAAGCTCGGACTCTGTTGCGCACTGATCCATGAGCCGGATTTGTTGATCCTCGATGAGCCGACCACTGGCGTCGACCCTTTGTCCCGACGGCATTTCTGGGAGTTGATCGATGACGTTCGGCGCCAACGCCCGCAACTGACACTACTGGTCGCCACCGCGTACATGGAAGAGGCCGAGCAGTTCGAACACTGCCTGATGCTCGACGGCGGCAAACTGATCGCCGCCGGTTTGAGCCGCGATCTGGCGGCGGTAACCCCCAGCGGCAAGCTCGATGAAGCCTTCACTCACTTTCAGGGTGACACCGGCCACGACAACCAGCCGCTAGTGATCCCTCCCCGAACCAATGCTACGGCCGACATCGCCATCCAAGCCCATGACCTGACCCTGCGCTTCGGCGATTTCACCGCTGTGGATAAAGTCAGCTTCGCCATCGGCCGCGGCGAGATCTTCGGGTTTCTGGGCTCCAACGGCTGCGGCAAAACCACCACCATGAAAGTGCTTACCGGACTGATTCCGGCCAGCGAAGGCAGTGCCATGCTGCTGGGCAACCCAGTGAACGCCAAGGATCTGGCCACCCGCAAGCGCGTCGGCTTCATGTCTCAGAGCTTCTCGCTCTATGGCGAACTCAGTGTCCGGCAGAACCTGGACCTGCACGCGCGACTGTTCGATCTGCCCCAGGCCGACAGCACTCAGCGCATCGACGAACTGATCCAGCGCTTCAGCCTAACCAGCGTCGCCCATCAGCCGTCCGGTGCATTGCCGCTGGGTCTGCGCCAACGATTATCCCTGGCGGTGGCGGTGCTGCATCGCCCGGAAGTGCTGATCCTCGACGAACCTACCTCCGGCGTCGACCCGGCGGCGCGGGACGATTTCTGGCGACTGCTGATCGAACTGTCCCGTGAACAGGACGTGACGATCTTCCTGTCCACCCATTTCATGAACGAAGCCCAGCGTTGCGACCGCATCTCATTGATGCACGCAGGCAAGGTTTTGGCCTGCGACACCCCGGCAGCACTGCAACAGCAGTTCAACGGCCAGACACTTGAGGCCGCGTTCGTCACCTGCCTGGAACAGGCCCAGAGCCCGGGCGCGACAGAGGCGCCACCAACGCCCATCGACACAACGCTCGCACCCACCCCATCGATGAAAGACCGTCGCTTCAGCTTTGGGCGACTGCGGGCATTGGCGAGCCGTGAAGGCAAGGAACTGCTGCGCGATAGAGTACGCCTGGCCTTCGCTCTGCTCGGGGCGATGCTCATGATGGTGATTTTCGGCTATGGCATTTCCCTGGACGTGGAGAAACTCGCCTTCGCGGTCTACGACCAGGACCAGACCCCGCAAAGCCGGGCTTATCTGGAGGCCTTCCGCGGCTCCCGTTACTTCGACGAACAACCCCCGATAAGCGATCCGGCGCAGTTGCATCGACGACTGCAACGCTCGGAAATCAAACTGGCGCTGGAGATTCCCCCCGGATTCGGTCGGGATCTGTTCGCCGGTCGCCAGCCTACGGTGGCGGCCTGGCTCGACGGCGGTATGCCGTTTCGCGCTGAAACCAGCCGCAACTATGTGGAAGCGGTACACCAGGCCAACCTGGAGCAACTGGCGGATCAGTCCAGTCCCGCACCATCCCGGCAAGCGCCAGCCAAACTGGAAACCCGTTTCCGCTACAACCAGGATGTCGTCAGCGTCAACGCCATCGGCCCTGGAGTGATGGCGCTGATCCTGGCGTTCATCCCGGCCATGCTGACTGCGCTGGGCATTGTGCGGGAGAAGGAACTGGGCTCGATCACCAACTTCTACGCCACACCGCTGACCCGCCTGGAGTTCCTGTTAGGTAAACAGGTGCCGTATCTGGCCGTCAGCCTGATCAATCTCGCCGTGCTGACAGCCATGAACCGCTGGCTGTTCGGCGTCCCTTTCAAGGGCAGCGCATTGACCCTGGCCTTCGGCGGATTGCTCTACGTGCTGGCGACCACCAGCATGGGCCTGTTGATTTCGGCGTTCACCCGAACCCAGATCGCCGCCATTCTCGGCACCATGATCATCACCAGTCTGCCGACCATCCAGTTTTCCGGTCTGATCGTGCCACGGTCATCCCTTGATGGCGCCGCCGCGGTCATGGGGATGCTGTTTCCGGCAGGCTATTTTCTCGATATCGCTGTCGGCACCTTTACCAAGGCGCTGGATATCCGGCAGTTGTGGCCACAATGCCTGGCGCTGTTCGGGTTCTTTCTCGGGTTCACCGGGCTCAGCCTGGCCATGCTGAAAAAGCAGGAGGTCTGATGCATAAGCTCGCGCACATCCTGCGTCTTGGCCTCAAGGAACTCACCAGCCTGCGACATGACAGTGTATTGCTGCTGTTCCTGTTCTACGCCTTTACAGTGGCGATCTACATGCCGGCCGCGGGCTCAGTGATCGGTGTGCACAACGCCAGTGTGGCCATGGTCGATGAAGATCACAGCCCCATGTCACGCCAACTGGCCCAGGTTCTGCGGCCGCCGGAATTTCAACCACCGGTGCCGCTGCCTTATGGTCAACTGGACGAGGTGCTGGACAACGGGCGGTACACCTTCGTGATCAATGTTCCAGCCAATTTTCAGGCCGATCTGCTGGGCGGCCACCAGCCGGCGGTGCAGGTCAACGTCGACGCCACGGCCATGAGCCAGGCGTTCATGGGGGCAGGCTATATCGGGAGGATTTTCCAGCGCGAGCTGTTGACCTACAGTGGCCAGGGCGATGCGGCGAGCCAGACACCCGTGCGGCTGACAACACGAGCGCTGTTCAATACCAATCTGGAGGGTGGCTGGTTCCTGGCGGTGATTCAGATCGTCAACAACATCACGATCCTGGCCATCATCCTGACGGGCACGGCGCTGCTGCGTGAACGCGAACACGGCACTCTCGACCATTTGCTGGTGCTGCCGCTGACGGCACTGGAAATCATGCTGGCGAAAGTCTGGAGCAACATGCTGGTGGTGGTGCTGTGCACCTGGGTGTCGCTGGAAGTCATTGTCAAAGGCGCCCTTGGCGTGCCGCTGGCTGGCTCCATGAGCTTTTTCTTGCTGGTAACGGCGGTTTATCTGTTCGCCAGCACGGCGCTGGGGATATTCCTCGCGACCCTCGCCCGCTCGACACCGCAGTTCGGCTTGTTGGCGATTCCGGTGATTATCCCGATGTTGCTGCTTTCCGGGGGCAGTACGCCCCTCGACAGCATGCCGCAATGGCTGCAATGGGTGATGCAGGGCTCGCCATCGACGCACTTCGTCAGCCTCAGCGCCGCGATACTGTTTCGCGACGCCGGCATCGGCGTGGTCTGGCCGGACTTGCTGGCATTAAGCGCCATCGGCCTGCTGTTCTTTACCATTGCACTGCTGCGGTTTCGCAAGAGCCTGGCGTCCTGAAGGGCCGAGTCGCCCTTCGCGGGCAAGTCCGCGAAGGGGCCGCCCCAGACAACAAAAGCCTTACTGGATAATGAGGTTGTTGAACAACAGATCCTCAACCACCGGCTTGCCGGTTTCGTCGTTCATCACTTGCTGGGTCTGCTTCAAGGCTTCCTGACGCAGCTTTTCCTTGGCTTCGACGTTGTTCATGGTTTCAGTGGTCTGCTGGGCAAACAACGCCACCAGCTGATTGCGGATCAACGGCTCATTGGCCTTCACCGCCTTGGTCGCCTCGTCACCAGTCACCCGTAGCGCCACATCGGCCTTGTAGACCTTGAGCTTCGGCGTGCCATCCAACCCATAGTTGCCCACGAACGGCGGGCTCAGGGTGATGTAGTTGACCTTCGGGGCTTCACCTTCTTTGGCTTCTTCGGCCATCGCTGCCACAGGCAGAGACAGGGCCAGCATCAACATGATCCACGCTTTCACAATTCGCTCCTTATCCGGTTTGCGGCCTAGCATAACGACCCGCCGCTCAAGCACAAGCTTATGGCTGACTATCAGGGTCGGGCATGCTCGTTGACCCGTTAACTCACACACCTACACTTATCGGCCATCACTCCCAAAGGAATAGCCCTGATGAAAGCCGTGCTGTGCAAAGCCTTCGGCCCTGCCGAATCGCTGGTGCTGGAAGACGTCGCCAGTCCTGTTGCGAAGAAGAACGAAATCCTGCTGGACGTGCACGCGGCCGGGGTGAATTTCCCGGACACGCTGATCATCGAGGGCAAATACCAGTTCAAACCGCCCTTCCCGTTTTCACCGGGTGGCGAAGCGGCTGGCGTGGTCAGCGCGGTGGGGGAAAAGGTCAGCCACCTCAAGGTCGGTGACCGGGTCATGGCCCTGACTGGCTGGGGCAGTTTCGCCGAGCAGGTCGCGGTGCCGGGCTACAACGTGCTGCCGATCCCGCCATCGATGGACTTCAACACTGCCGCCGCTTTCAGCATGACCTACGGCACTTCGATGCACGCCCTCAAGCAACGAGGCAACCTGCAACCCGGCGAAACCTTGCTGGTGCTCGGCGCGTCCGGCGGCGTCGGCCTCGCCGCCGTGGAAATCGGCAAAGCCATGGGCGCCCGGGTGATCGCCGCCGCGAGCAGTGCGGAAAAACTCGCGGTGGCCAAAGCCGCCGGCGCCGATGAGCTGATCAACTACAGCGAAACCAGCCTCAAGGACGAAATCAAACGCCTGACCGACGGCCAGGGCGCCGACGTGATCTACGACCCGGTGGGCGGGGACCTGTTCGACCAGGCCATCCGCGCCATCGCCTGGAACGGTCGTCTTCTGGTGGTCGGTTTCGCCAGTGGACGTATCCCCGAACTGCCAGTGAACCTGGCACTGCTCAAAGGTGCTGCAGTGGTCGGCGTGTTCTGGGGCTCGTTTGCCCAGCGCCAGCCACAGGACAACGCGGCGAACTTCCAGCAGTTGTTTCACTGGTTCGCCGAAGGCAAATTGAAGCCGCTGGTGTCGCAGGTGTATCCACTGAGCAATGCGGCGCAGGCGATCAATGATCTTGGCCAGCGCAAGGCGGTCGGAAAGGTGGTCGTGCAGGTTCGTTGATCGTTTTCAAGCCAGGTCGCAGCCTGCGACCTGGCTCCGTCATCCCCGTACCGACTCTCATTTATACCTGAGCGACATGTTCATAAAGGAACATGCAATCTCCAACATTTCCGCTGTTTTGCCGATGCGAACCGGTGCTATTTTCGGTAACGAAACTGTAACATTCGCATCCGCAGTCAAAACAAGAAATCTGGAGCTCTTGAATGTTTGCTTTCTTTCGTCCTGCCGCACATCAGGCTCCATTGCCTGAAGAAAAAATAGACAGCACCTACCGACGCCTTCGGTGGCAGATCTTCGCCGGGATTTTCATTGGCTATGCCGGTTACTACCTGCTGCGCAAGAACTTCACCCTGGCGTTCCCGGACCTGATCGCCCAAGGCTATACAAAAGGCCAACTGGGTGTGGCGATGTCGGCGATTGCAATCGCCTACGGCCTGTCCAAGTTTCTGATGGGCATCGTGTCCGACCGCTCCAACCCGCGTTACTTCCTGCCCTTTGGCCTGGTGGTGTCCGCCGCGGTGATGTTCGTTTTCGGTTTCGCACCTTGGGCCACCTCCAGCGTGACCATGATGTTCATCCTGCTGTTCATCAACGGCTGGGCGCAAGGCATGGGCTGGCCGCCGAGCGGGCGAACCATGGTGCATTGGTGGTCACAGAAAGAGCGTGGCGGCGTGGTTTCGGTCTGGAACACCGCGCATAACGTTGGCGGTGGCTTGATCGGCCCGCTGGCGATTCTCGGCATGGGCTGGTTCAACGACTGGCACAGCAAGTTCTACGTACCGGCTGCCGTGGCGCTGTTGGTCGCCGTGTTTGCCTTCATCGTGATGCGCGATACTCCGCAGTCGACGGGCCTGCCGCCGATTGAGAAGTACAAAAACGATTACCCGGAAGGCTACGACGCCAGTCACGAAGAGGAATTCAGCGCCAAGGACATCTTCGTCAAATACGTGCTGCGCAACAAAATGCTCTGGTTCATCGCACTGGCTAACGTTTTCGTCTACCTGCTGCGCTACGGCATTCTGGACTGGGCGCCGACCTACCTCAAAGAGGTCAAGCACTTCGACTTCGACAAGACCTCGTGGGCTTACTTCCTGTACGAGTGGGCGGGCATTCCCGGCACGCTGCTGTGCGGCTGGATGTCGGACAAGATCTTCCGTGGCAACCGTGGCCTGACCGGCATGGTGTTCATGGCGTTGGTGACCGTTGCGACGATCGTGTATTGGCTGAATCCACCGGGCAATCCGATGATCGACATGATCTCGCTGTTCGCCATCGGCTTCCTGATCTACGGCCCGGTGATGCTGGTCGGCCTGCAGGCGCTGGAACTGGTGCCGAAGAAGGCCGCGGGTACGGCCGCAGGCTTTACCGGCCTGTTCGGTTACTTGGGTGGTTCCGTCGCGGCCAGTGCCATGATGGGCTACACCGTGGACTATTTCGGCTGGAATGGCGGCTTCATTCTGTTGGTCGTTGCCTGCCTGCTGGCGATGGCGTTCCTGGCACCCACCCTGGGCCACAAAAACGTCGCCAGTCAGGGCCGCGAAGCGCTCGCCTGATCTGCCTTTGATTTACAGCGCTTGAGCCGCGCCTCCAGATTCCGGTCTGGCATGGCGTGGCTACGCAGGGCGTGGGCGGTCTGCTCGACATACTCGCGAGTAGTGCCATAGCGCCCGCAAGCGTTCTCGAATACTTGGCTCAGCACGTGATCCGGCAAGTTGCCGGCATAGCTGGGCAGGTGCCGCTCCAATACAAATCCCAATGCCTGAACCTGGTTTCCGTTTTCAAGACGGCAGTTGAGCCAGTGTGGACGATAGGAAGGGAATGGCATCTCGCGCTGCCAGAGTGCATAAAGTGAAGCCTCGAGTTGTTCTTCGGGCAAACGATAGGCGAACCCGCTGCACGAACCACCGCGATCCAGGCCAAATACCAGCCCCGGCACTTCCGGCGTGCCGCGATGCTCGTGGGACCACAGGTACAAACCGCGATGGTAGCCATGCACCCGGCCGCGCACCCGCTCAACCGCCGCACATTCAGGCCGCCAGATCAGCGAACCATACGCGAATAACCAGACCGGCCCACCCTTGTGGCGCGCCATGGTCGACTGCATCGAGCTGAGCAATTGTTCGTGTGTAAGCTGCGGCCCCAGATCGAGCCGCGGAGGGTAAGCCAGATTCAAAAAAGCAGATTCAATGGCGCTCATGGCAATAAAATTTTGGCCCAGCAATTATTACAAAATATAAACAACTTTCACTTCATAGAACATATAGCAGTAATACTAAAACGAAAAGTACTAAGCGCCCTATGACCTTGCGCCCCCTATAAAAAATCCAATACTGAAGCTGGAGGGCTTGGCGATATACCCTAATATCATTTAAGAGAATTCTTAAATACCAGAACGAAATATACATAAGCATTCGGCGCGTCTAGGATAAAGCTCACCTAGGAGAAAATGCCTACAAACCCTTCGGATTTACCGCCTACCCATTGCAGCTTTACGTCGCGTATAACGGCCACCCAAAGACGCAAACCAAACTGCCTCAAAGGCCTGAACAATGAAAACACCATGGATTTACGGGTTACTTCTAATGCTCACGGCGCAGCACTCGCTGGCCGAGGACACCTCTGCGAAAGACACCGGCTCCTGGTATTTGCAGGCCAGCGTCTATACCAGACACTTCTCCCCCGACTCCGACCACAATAACAATCAGGACCTCATCGGTCTTGAGCGCGAGCAAGCGTCCGGTTGGTTGTTTGGTGGCGCAACTTTTCGCAACTCGTTCAGCCAGCGTTCATATTATGCGTATGCGGGCAAACGCTACGAGAGCGCTGACTATCCCGTGTACATAAAACTTACCGGTGGTCTGTTGCAAGGTTACAGCGGCAAGTCTCAGGACAAGATCCCTCTGAATCACTTCGGGGTCGCGCCGGTGATCATTCCTTCAGTCGGGGCACACTACGGACCATTGGCAGCCGAGCTGGTGTTGCTCGGCTTCAATGCCGCCATGGTGACAACCGGGGTGCGCTTCTAGAACGGTTCACGCACCTATGATCGCGGGGCGTAAGCAAATACATCGGCACGCATTTGATGGGCATCCATCCCCGCTTCGACCAAAGCATCGAGCGTGCCATAGACCATGGCTGGAGAGCCGCTGGCATAGACGTGCAGTGCTTTCAGATCAGGGAAATCTTCACACACCGCCTCATGCAACATGCCGCAACGCCCCTGCCAGCCGCATTGATCGCTGACGACTTTATGCAGGAACAGATTGGGCAGCTTCAGCCATTCATCCCAATGTTCGATCTCATAAAAGTCTTCGGGACGACGTACGCCCCAATACAGGTGCACCGGATGCTTGAAGCCCGTGGCGCGGCAATGTTCGATGAGGCTGTGGATCTGGCCCATGCCGGTACCGGCAGCAATCAGTACGAGAGGACCGTTCGGCAGTTCCGCCAGATGGGTGTCGCCGAACGGCATCTCGATCCGCACCATCGGGTTGCGCTGGAGCTGTTCGATCAGGCTCAGCGCGCTGCTTTCGCGCGCCAGCACATGAATTTCCAGGTCGCGGCCGGAATGCGGTGCAGAGGCCAGGGAAAAAGCGGATTTCTCGCCACTCTCACGCTCGATCATCAGGTACTGGCCGGCGTGATAGCGCGGCGGCTTGCCCGCTGGCGCACGCAGACGCACGCGCCAGGTATCGCCACCGACGTCCCTGCATTCAATGACCTGACACGACACGCTGCGCACCGGCAGTTCTCCCAGCGCGAGCACGCCATCCCACAACACGATGCAGTCTTCCAGCGGCTCTGCAATGCAAGTGTAGAACTCGCCATGGTCGCGCACATCGCCAGCCTGTTCGACCCGCCCTTCCACCAGCAATGCGCCGCACACATGGCAATTGCCGTTACGACAGCTTTGCGGGCATTCATAGCCCAGGCGCCGCGCGCCATCGAGAATCCGCTCGCCGGGCAGAATCTCAAGCACTGCTCCGGAGGGCTGCAAGGTTACACGCATCAATCTATTCCTAACTGATTCCAGATGGCATCGATCCGTTGGGTAACGGCTTCATCCTTGACGATGACCCGGCCCCACTCACGGGTGGTTTCGCCTGGCCATTTATGCGTGGCATCGAGCCCCATCTTCGAACCCAGGCCGGAGACCGGCGAGGCGAAGTCCAGGTAGTCGATCGGCGTGTTATCGATCATCACCGTGTCGCGCTTGGGGTCCATGCGCGTGGTAATGGCCCAGATCACGTCGTTCCAGTCCCGTGCGTTGATATCGTCGTCGGTGACGATAACGAACTTGGTGTACATGAACTGTCGCAAAAACGACCAGACACCGAGCATTACCCGCTTGGCGTGACCGGGATACGACTTCTTCATGGTCACGATGGCCATGCGGTACGAGCAGCCTTCGGGCGGCAGGTAGAAGTCAGTGATCTCCGGGAATTGCTTCTGCAGGATCGGTACGAACACTTCGTTCAGCGCCACACCGAGAATCGCCGGCTCATCCGGCGGACGGCCGGTGTAGGTGCTGTGGTAGATCGGCTTGATCCGATGGGTGATGCGCTCGACGGTGAACACCGGGAAGCTGTCGACTTCGTTGTAGTAGCCGGTGTGGTCGCCGTACGGACCTTCATCGGCCATTTCGCCCGGATGGATCACGCCTTCGAGGATGATTTCGGCAGTGGCCGGTACTTGCAGGTCGTTGCCGCGGCATTTCACCAGTTCGGTGCGATTGCCCCGCAGCAGACCGGCGAAAGCGTATTCGGAGAGGCTGTCCGGCACCGGCGTCACGGCGCCAAGAATGGTGGCCGGGTCAGCGCCCAGCGCCACGGACACCGGGAACGGCTGGCCGGGGTGTTTTTCGCACCATTCGCGGTAATCCAGCGCGCCGCCACGGTGGCTTAACCAGCGCATGATCACCTTGTTGCGACCGATCACCTGTTGACGGTAAATGCCGAGGTTCTGGCGATCCTTGTTCGGACCTTTGGTGACAGTCAGGCCCCAAGTGATCAGCGGGCCGACATCGCCTGGCCAGCAGGTCTGCACCGGCAACATCGCGAGGTCGACATCGTCGCCTTCGATGACCACTTCCTGGCACACCGCGTCTTTGACGACTTTCGGCGCCATCGAGATGATCTTGCGAAAGATCGGCAGCTTGGACCAGGCGTCCTTCAAACCTTTCGGCGGCTCGGGCTCCTTGAGGAACGCCAGCAACTTGCCGATTTCGCGCAACTCGCTGACCGATTCGGCCCCCATGCCCATGGCCACCCGCTCGGGGGTGCCGAACAGGTTGCCGAGCACCGGAATGTCATAGCCGACAGGTTTTTCGAACAGCAACGCCGGGCCCTTGGCCCGTAGCGTGCGATCGCAGACTTCGGTCATCTCCAGCACTGGAGAGACGGGGATCTGGATGCGTTTCAACTCTCCGCGCTGCTCAAGCTGCTGCACGAAATCCCGAAGATCCTTGAATTTCATTTGACGATGGCACCCCTAAAATAGGCGTACATCCTACCTGCTCTGCCGCCCAAACAGCAGCCTG
This sequence comes from Pseudomonas sp. Pseusp15, assembly GCF_059492165.1. NCBI lineage: Bacteria > Pseudomonadati > Pseudomonadota > Gammaproteobacteria > Pseudomonadales > Pseudomonadaceae > Pseudomonas > Pseudomonas sp. Pseusp15. The sequence continues at coordinate 5,637,198 of NZ_CP168523.1, read as the reverse complement.
TCAGTGCGCAGCAGCAATCAATTGTGATTTGCACCCAGCAGCACCGGGGCAAACAACGGGCTCAAGCGGGCACTGCCGGCGTCCGAAAGATGATCCTCGTCCTTGTACTGCGAATGACCATTGACCTCGATACTGCAAATCTGGCCCACACACATCAATGGCGTGGGATCGATGACATGCACACCTGAGTCGGCGGCACTCATCGAGTCGAACAAGGTATTGAGAAAACGCTGGCGCGCCAGATGCTCTTCGAGCGGTCGGCCCAGTCCCTCGGCCGATCGCCCGATGCGGGCCAGGCTCGTCAGTCGGTCAATGGAGCCCTTGCGCTGCAGCGGCACTTCCTTGAACAACCAGACTTGCGCGCCCGCGCCTCTTATCGCCGCCACCCGCGCCTTGAGCGCCATGGCCATGCGTTCCTCGGCCTGAGCCATATTGTCATACTGATTAAGCAGGACCTTTTTATCGCCGTCTTCGCGACCGTAAATGTACAGGTTCCAATTGGATGCCAGCACCACATCCTTGATCTGCAGACTGCGAACCCGCTCCATTGTCTGCTCGTTGAAATCCTTGCAACGCTGGCGCAGGTCATTGCTCAGAACCGGCGGACAGGCACTCATGCTGTAAAGCCATACCGGGCGACCCTCGCGCTTTGCGCTACTTTCGATCGCCGGTAACAGCGCGGCCGCGTGACTGTCGCCCCAGAACATTTGTGTCGCCGGAATCTCTTCGTTACCACCCACCAGACACGCCTTGTCCAGTTCTTTGTCCGAAGTCACCAACATGCATTTCATCTGCCCGGCCCGCCACTCTCGAGACTGCGCATATTCCAGCGCTTTGCCGGTAAGGCGTTGAGGAAAACCGTCCGCCGATCGCACCATCGAACCGGTGACGGCCAGCGCGATCATGGCTAGCAAGCCCCCCAATAACACAGGCTTGCGTCCGGCAAGCAGGAGCCGTTCACGGAATGGAAGCTCGACGAAGCGCCAGCTCAACCAAGCAAGCCCGAGCGCCAATAGCATCCAGCCCGTAGCCTCCAAGGGCTGAATGCCGTCGATCGAAGTGGCATTGGCGTAGACATAGACCGGCCAGTGCCACAAATACAAGGAATAGGAGAGCAAGCCGATCCATACCAGCGCGCGAGCACTTAAAACCTGACCACTCCATGTAGAACCGTACCCGCCAGACCAGATCAGCGCGGTTGCACCGAGCACAGGCAGCAGTGCCGCCCAGCCTGGGAACACCGTCGCCTTGTCAAAAGTGAAAACTGCCACCAGGACCGCCGTTAACCCGGCCACTCCCACAGACTGATAGAGCCAGGGCCGCACAGCCTGTTTTGAGGCGGGCAAGACCGCAAGCATGGCACCGCACAAAAGCTCCCAGGCGCGTGTCGGCAGCGAGAAGAAAGCGACGTCGGGCTTGCGGTCGATATAGGCAATATTGAGCCCAAAAGACACCAGCAGCATGGCAAACAGCATCCAGCGCCAATGGCGTACATGGCGCATCAACAACACCATCAACAGCGGAAAGAAGATGTAGTACTGCTCTTCAACGGCCAGGGACCAGGTATGCAGCAGCGGCTTCAATTCCGACGCAGGCTGGAAGTAGCCGTCTTCGCGCATGAACAGAATATTTGAAATGAACAGCGACTGATAACGAACCGTTCTTCCCAACTCGGAGAAGTCCTTGGCCGTCAGCAGCAACCAGCCCAGAGCCAGCGTCGCCAGCAGCACCACACTCAGGGCCGGAATGATCCGTCGTGCACGGCGAGCCCAGAAATCGACGAAGCTGAAACGCTGCGCGCCGATCTCACGGAACAGAATGCTGGTAATCAGGAATCCGGAAATGACAAAGAAGACATCGACACCGACAAAGCCACCGCTGAAAGTGCTGAAGCCAAAATGAAACAGCACGACCGGAATAACGGCCAGAGCCCGCAATCCGTCGATATCACGGCGATTGCCAAATGTGTGCATAACGTTCCTTGTCGTTCCCGATACAAAGCTGATTGAAAAGGGACTCACCGGTAGCGCGACTGCGGAGATTCGACGGAGATCAACTTCTGGAAAGATCTGTCAAAACACTTGACTCAATCGCCAGCCAGATTGAATACAGGGGCAATTGATCTGCTGTTAGCGGGCGGCGGCACCCATTGAATGGGCTCCAGTTTACAGCACGACAAGTATCAATCCAGATACAAAATACCGAGCGCAAAAAAAAGAGCGCCCTTTTGGGGGCGCCCTTCTTTGAAGCGTTTGTCCCGTCCTGGACAGGTTTAACCAACTCCAGGACCAGACAGTACTTCGTGTTACTTGCGCTTCATCGACAGGAAGAACTCGTCGTTGGTCTTGGTCTGTTTCAGCTTGTCGACCAGGAACTCGATGGCAGAGACTTCATCCATCGGGTGCAGCAGTTTGCGCAGGATCCACATACGCTGCAGTTCATCGTCGGCTGTCAGCAACTCTTCGCGGCGAGTACCGGAGCGGTTGATGTTGATGGCCGGGAACACACGTTTTTCGGCGATCTTGCGATCCAGAGGCAATTCCATGTTGCCGGTGCCTTTGAATTCTTCGTAGATCACTTCGTCCATCTTCGAACCGGTTTCAACCAGCGCGGTAGCGATGATGGTCAGCGAGCCGCCTTCTTCGATGTTCCGTGCAGCACCGAAGAAACGTTTCGGTTTCTCCAGGGCGTGGGCATCGACACCACCGGTCAGCACCTTGCCGGAGCTCGGGATCACGGTGTTGTAGGCACGCGCCAGACGGGTGATGGAGTCGAGCAGAATCACCACGTCCTTCTTGTGCTCGACCAGGCGCTTGGCCTTCTCGATCACCATTTCGGCAACCTGCACGTGGCGGGTTGGCGGCTCGTCGAACGTCGAGGCAACCACTTCGCCGCGCACGGTGCGCTGCATTTCGGTCACTTCTTCCGGACGCTCGTCGATCAACAGCACGATCAGATGAACTTCAGGATTGTTACGCGCGATGTTTGCCGCGATGTTCTGCAGCATGATCGTTTTACCGGCTTTCGGCGGAGCGACGATCAGGCCGCGCTGGCCTTTGCCGATCGGGGCGCACAGGTCGATGACACGACCGGTCAAGTCTTCGGTGGAACCGTTACCGGCTTCCATCTTCATGCGCACAGTCGGGAACAGCGGGGTCAGGTTCTCGAAGAGAATCTTGTTTTTCGCGTTCTCGGGACGATCGTAGTTGATCGTGTCGACCTTGAGCAGCGCGAAATACCGCTCGCCTTCCTTCGGAGGACGGATCTTGCCAACGATGGTGTCACCGGTGCGCAAGTTGAAGCGACGGATCTGGCTCGGCGAGACGTAGATATCGTCCGGGCCGGCGAGATAGGAAGCGTCAGCGGAGCGCAGGAAGCCAAAGCCGTCCTGGAGAATCTCCAGCACGCCATCACCGGAGATTTCCTCGCCGCTTTTAGCGTGCTTTTTGAGCAGGGAGAAAATCACGTCCTGCTTGCGCGAACGGGCCATATTTTCTATGCCCATCTGTTCGGCCAATTCGAGCAGTTCGGTAATCGGCTTTTGCTTGAGTTCAGTCAGATTCATATAGGAATGACGTAATCATTTATGGAGGGGGGAAATTAAGCTTTTGGCTTAATGAGGCCGCGCCGCAGAGAAGGCGACAGGATCGCGTACTTATTCGAAAAGGAGTGCGTCGGCGACGGCTAGCAGGGGGCAGTGGAGAAACCAGTGCGGGGCCGAATGTACCACCTGAGTTTCGGAGCGTCTAGCCCTCAATAACGAAAAGGCCCCGCATAATGCGGGGCCTTTTCATGACGCTTTATAACAACGCTTAGATGTTGGCGTCGAGGAAAGCGGCCAATTGCGACTTCGACAGCGCGCCGACCTTGGTGGCTTCGACGTTGCCGTTCTTGAACAGCATCAGCGTCGGGATACCACGCACGCCATGCTTGGCCGGGGTTTCCTGGTTCTCGTCGATGTTCAGTTTGGCAACGGTCAGCTTGCCTTTGTAGGTCTCGGCAATTTCGTCCAGGACAGGAGCGATCATTTTGCAAGGGCCGCACCACTCAGCCCAGTAGTCGACCAGTACAGCGCCTTCGGCCTTGAGTACGTCGGCCTCGAAGCTAGCGTCGCTAACGTGTTTGATAAGATCGCTGCTCATGGAAGTCTCCAGGTTGTAAGCAAAAAAACGTGGCCCATCATAGCTGCCCTTCCCCCGTTCAGGAAGCCGCAGATGATTGAGTCTCGCTATGGTGGCCCATGAATTTGGGTATAGCTCAAGTCACGAGGTGGCGGGAGCGACGAAGGCAATCCCGGTGCGCAGGGCGGCGTTGCGCACATGCTCCTGCATGGCCTTCTGTGCGGCACCGGACGATCGGCGCGCCAGTGCACGGAGGATTTTACGGTGTTCCTGCCAGGTTTCCATGGCCCGTTCGGCCCGGATGAACGGTAGCTTCTGGCTCTCCAGAAAGATGTCGGCGCTGGCTGTCAGGATGCTCAGCATCGCCTGATTGCCGCTGGCCAGGAGGATGCGCCGGTGAAACTCGAAGTCCAGTCGCGCCGCTGCATCGAAGTTGGCGGCACGCAGTTCGTTGCGCATGGCGGCGACGTTGTCTTCCAGGGCATCAAGATCCTCGGTGCTCAGGGTCACGGCCGCCAAACCCGAAGCAAAACCCTCCAGCGCATAGCGCAACTGGAAGATGTCCAGCGGCGATGCCTGGGCCGCGAATGGCCAGCCCGGCACCGCATCGCCCCGGGGCAGATCGACCGGTGACTGCACGAATACGCCCTTGCCCGGCTGGATGCTGATCACGCCCAGCGCACTCAGGGACGACAACGCCTCGCGCAACGACGCCCGGCTGACCCCCAATTGCACCGCCAGGTCCCGTTGCGAGGGCAAGGCATCACCCGCCCCGAAACCTTGCTCGGTGATCAGTTTGCGGATGGCTTGCAGCGCCACTTCAGGTACTGCGCGGGAGATCGAGTTCATGGTTTCTTCAGACGAACCAGGCCAATGAGCGGCTAGTTGTAAAGCTATTCGCGACGTCCGGCAAGTCGTGCCCCATGGGGGTTCGGGAGTTTTCACGGTTGCGCCATCAAGGTGCGAAATGCCACCCAACTGTTCAGACCAGTAAGACCGAGCAACACCAGCAAAACCGTGGCCTGCAACCCCTGAAACCGAATCTTGGCATGGCCCGTGCTCTGTCGATCCGCAGAAATCACTTCCCGCCGATCCGGAGATTTGCCATGACCCAGCGTTACAGCGCCCTCCTCGCAGCCCTGTTTGCCAGCCTGATGCTGAGCCAGGCACCCGCCCACGCCGACGGTCTGGAGGATGTGGTCAAACGCGGCACCCTTAAAGTCGCCGTGCCCCAGGACTTCCCGCCGTTCGGTTCGGTCGGCCCGGACATGAAACCGCGCGGCCTCGACATCGATACCGCCAAACTGCTGGCCGACCAACTCAAGGTCAAACTCGAACTGACCCCGGTCAACAGCACCAACCGCATCCCGTTCCTGACCACCGGCAAGGTCGACCTGGTGATTTCCAGCCTCGGCAAGAACCCTGAACGCGAGAAAGTCATTGATTTCTCCCGTGCCTACGCGCCGTTCTACCTCGCCGTATTCGGTCCGCCAGACGCCGCCATCAAGGGCCTGGACGATCTCAAGGGCAAAACCATCAGCGTCACCCGTGGCGCCATCGAAGACATCGAGCTGACCAAAGTCGCCCCCGAAGGCGTGACCATCAAACGCTTCGAAGACAACAACTCGACCATCGCCGCCTACCTTGCCGGGCAAGTCGACCTGATCGCCAGCGGCAACGTGGTGATGGTGGCGATCAGCGAGAAAAACCCGAAACGCGTACCGGCCCTGAAAGTGAAGCTCAAGGACTCTCCGGTGTACGTCGGCGTGAACAAGAACGAGCCGGCGTTGCTGGACAAGGTCAATCAGATCCTCACCACCGCCAAGGCTGACGGTGCGCTGGAAAAGAACTCGCAAACCTGGTTGAAAGAACCGCTGCCGGCCGATCTCTGATCGTTCGCTCGGGAGACGACTTATGGCTTATCAGTTCGATTTCTTGCCGGTGGTGGAAAACACCGACCTGCTGCTGCGCGGTGCGTTGTTCACCCTTGAGCTGACGGCCGTTGGCGCAGTGTTCGGGGTCGCTCTGGGCATCGTCGGCGCGTTGGTGCGGGCGTGGAACATCCGCCCGTTCGCCGGCATTTTCGGGGTCTACGTCGAGTTGATCCGCAACACACCCTTTCTGGTGCAGTTGTTTTTCATCTTCTTCGGTTTGCCGTCGCTGGGCCTGCAGATTTCCGAATGGCAGGCGGCGGTGCTGGCGATGGTGATCAACCTGGGCGCCTATTCGACCGAGATCATCCGCGCCGGCATTCAAGCGATCCCCCGCGGGCAACTGGAAGCCGCAGCCGCCCTGGCGATGTCGCGTTTCGAAGCCTTCCGCCACGTGGTTCTGCTGCCGGCACTGGGCAAAGTCTGGCCGGCCCTGAGCAGCCAGATCATCATCGTCATGCTCGGCTCGGCGGTCTGTTCGCAGATCGCCACCGAAGAGCTGAGTTTCGCCGCCAACTTCATTCAGTCGCGCAACTTTCGCGCCTTTGAAACCTACGCCCTGACCACGCTGCTCTACCTGTGCATGGCACTGCTGATCCGCCAATTGCTGAACTGGATCGGCCGCCGCTACCTGTCCAAAAGCAGTGCAAGGAGCAGCCAATGAGCGATTTCACCTTCTGGGACATCCTGCGCAACCTGCTTACGGGCCTGCAATGGACGCTGGCGTTGTCGCTGGTGGCGTTTATCGGCGGTGGGCTGATCGGCTTGCTGATCATGGTGATGCGGATTTCAAAGAAATCCCTGCCCAGCCACTTCGCCCGCACCTACATCGAATTGTTCCAGGGCACGCCGCTGTTGATGCAGCTGTTTCTGGTGTTCTTCGGTGTGGCCTTGGCCGGTGTGGAAATTTCACCGTGGATGGCGGCGGCGATTGCATTGACGCTGTTCACCAGCGCCTACCTGGCGGAGATCTGGCGCGGTTGCGTCGACTCAATCCCCAACGGCCAGTGGGAAGCCTCGTCGAGCCTGGCGCTCAACCCGCTGGAGCAATTGCGTTACGTGATCCTGCCGCAAGCGCTGCGCATCGCCGTGGCGCCGACCGTGGGCTTCTCGGTGCAAGTGGTCAAGGGCACCGCCGTCACCTCGATCATCGGCTTTACCGAACTGACCAAGACCGGCGGCATGCTCGCCAACGCGACCTTCGAACCGTTCATGGTCTACGGCCTCGTCGCCCTCGGTTACTTCCTGCTCTGCTACCCCTTGTCCCTCAGTGCGCGCTACCTGGAAAGGAGACTGCATGCCTCTGCTTAGAATTTCCGCCCTGCATAAATATTACGGCGACCACCATGTGCTCAAAGGCATCGATCTGAGTATCGAGGAAGGCCAGGTGGTGGCGATCATCGGTCGCAGCGGCTCGGGCAAGTCCACCTTGCTGCGTACCCTCAATGGTCTGGAATCGATCAACGACGGCGTGATCGAAGTCGACGGCGAATACCTCGACGCCGCCCGCGCCGACCTGCGCAGCCTGCGGCAGAAAGTCGGGATGGTGTTCCAGCAGTTCAACCTGTTCCCACACCTGACCGTCGGCGAAAACGTCATGCTTGCGCCACAAGTGGTGCAGAAAGTGCCGAAAGCCAAAGCCACCGAACTGGCGCGACAGATGCTGGAACGGGTCGGGCTGGGCGAGAAATTCGACGCTTTCCCGGATCGACTCTCCGGCGGCCAGCAACAGCGGGTAGCGATTGCCCGGGCGCTGGCGATGTCACCGAAAGTCTTGCTTTGCGACGAAATCACCTCGGCCCTGGACCCGGAACTGGTCAATGAGGTGTTGAGCGTGGTCCGGCAACTGGCCAGGGAAGGCATGACATTGATCATGGTCACCCACGAAATGCGCTTTGCCCGGGAAGTGGGCGACAAATTGGTGTTCATGCACCAGGGCAAGGTGCATGAGGTGGGAGATCCGAAGGTGTTGTTTGCCAATCCGCAGACGGCGGAGCTGGCGAACTTCATTGGGACCGTGGAGGCGGCGGGCTGAACCGCTGTGGCGAGGGAGCTTGCCCCCGCTCGGCTGCGCAGCAGTCGTAAACCTGCTGGCCGGCTTTTCCTGAAGCACTGCGTTGAATGGTTTTGGGGCCGCTGCGCTGCCCAGCGGGAGCAAGCTCCCTCGCCACAGGAACCCACGTCGTCCGTGCGCTGGATCAAGGCATTAAACCGTACGCGTTGGCGCGAGCGTTTGATCGTGGCAGGATGTCGAGGTTATCGACCGAGACCCCCTGACCATGCCGCTATCCCAAGTCAAGAATCTGTCCCTGATCGCCGCAATCGACCTGGGCTCCAACAGCTTTCACATGGTCGTGGCCAAGGCCCAGAACGGCGAAATCCGGATTCTCGAGCGTCTCGGGGAGAAGGTTCAGCTGGCCGCCGGCATCGACGAAGAGCGTCAACTTAGCGAAGAATCCATGCAGCGCGGGCTCGATTGCCTGAAGCGTTTTGCCCAACTGATCAACGGTATGCCACCGGGCACCGTGCGGATCGTCGGCACCAACGCCCTGCGCGAAGCCCGCAACCGCGGCGAATTCATCCGCCGTGCCGAAGAAATCCTCGGCCATCCGGTAGAAGTCATCTCCGGCCGTGAAGAAGCGCGCCTGATTTACCTCGGCGTCTCCCACACCCTCGCCGACACCCCGGGCAAACGCCTGGTGGCCGACATCGGCGGCGGCAGTACCGAATTCATCATTGGCCAGCGCTTTGAACCGCTGCTGCGCGAAAGCCTGCAAATGGGTTGCGTCAGCTACACCCAACGCTATTTCAAGGACGGCAAGATCACCCCGGCCCGCTACGCCCAGGCGTACACCGCGGCGCGGCTGGAGATCATGAGCATCGAACACGCCCTGCACCGCCTGACCTGGGATGAAGCCATCGGCTCCTCGGGCACCATTCGCGCCATTGGCCTGGCGCTGAAGGCCGGCGGGCATGGCACGGGCGAGGTGAACGCCGAAGGCTTGGCCTGGCTCAAGCGCAAGCTGATCAAACTCGGTGATGTCGAGAAAATCGACTTCGAAGGCATCAAGCCCGACCGCCGGGCGATCTTCCCCGCCGGGCTGGCGATTCTCGAAGCAATCTTCGATGCCCTCGAACTGCAACGCATGGACCACTGTGAAGGCGCCCTGCGCGAAGGCGTGCTCTATGACCTGCTGGGCCGTCATCATCACGAAGATGTCCGTGAGCGCACGCTCAGCTCGCTGATGGAGCGTTACCACGTCGATCTGGAGCAAGCCGCGCGGGTCGAACGCAAGGCGCTGCATGCCTTCGATCAAGTGGCCGCGGACTGGGAGCTGGATGACGGCGTCTGGCGCGAACTGCTGAGCTGGGCAGCCAAGGTCCATGAAGTGGGCCTGGACATCGCCCACTATCAGTATCACAAACACGGCTCGTACCTGATCGAGCACTCGGACCTGGCCGGGTTCTCCCGCGAAGACCAACTGATGCTCGCGCTACTGGTGCGTGGCCACCGTCGAAATATTCCCAAGGACAGGTTTGCCGATTTTGGCGACGATGGCATCAAGCTGATTCGCCTGTGCGTGCTGCTGCGCTTTGCGATTCTGTTCCACCACATCCGTGGCACCCAGGAAATGCCACAGGTCGTGCTGCACGCCAACGGCGACAGCCTGGATGTGTTATTCCCGGAACATTGGCTGGATGACAACCAGTTGACCCAGGCCGACTTCGCCCTGGAAGCCGAATGGCTGACCCGCGTCAGCTTCGTGCTGAACGTTCGCTAAGCCTGTGGTGAGGGAGCTTGCTCCCGTTGGGCCTCGCAGCGGCCCCAAAAGAAGGACTGCTACGCAGTCCAGCGGGAGCGAGCTCCCTCGCCACAGTCATTCATCGCTCATCGCTCGGGCGAGGTAAAAAAAAATGGCGATCCACATGGATCGCCATTTTTTATCGCCCAAGGTTTGCGTTAACGCACCGCCAGAATCGGGCTGCCCAACCGCTCCAGCAAGGTGGCCTGGGCGCTGCGCGGGTTCTGGTTGCCGGTCGGTGTATTACGGACGTAGCGACCGTCCGACTGCAGGCTCCAGCTGTGGGTGTTGTCGGTAAGATAAAGCTCCAGCTCTTTCTTGACCCGCAAAATCAGCTTCTTGCCCTCGACCGGGAAGCAAGTCTCGACGCGCTTGTCGAGGTTGCGTTCCATCCAGTCGGCACTGGACAGGAACATCTGCTCTTCACCGCCATTGAGGAAGTAGAAAACCCGGGTGTGCTCCAGGAAACGACCGATGATCGAACGTACGTGGATGTTGTGCGATACCCCGGCGATGCCCGGTCGCAGGCAGCACATGCCGCGCACCACCAGATCGATGCGTACCCCGGACTGGCTGGCCTTGTACAACGCGCGGATGACCTTTGGATCGGTCAGCGAGTTGAACTTGGCGATGATGTGCGCCGGTTTGCCGTCGAGGGCGAATTGCGTCTCCCGGGCAATCATGTCGAGCATGCCCTTCTTCAACGTGAACGGCGCGTGCAGCAGTTTTTTCATGCGCAGGGTTTTACCCATGCCGATCAACTGGCTGAACAGTTTGCCGACGTCTTCGCACAAGGCATCGTCGGAGGTCAGCAGGCTGTAGTCGGTGTACAGACGAGCGTTGGCCGCGTGGTAGTTGCCGGTACCCAAGTGAGCGTAGCGAACAATCTCGCCGGCTTCGCGACGCAGAATCAGCATCATCTTGGCGTGGGTCTTGAAGCCGACCACGCCGTAAATCACCACGGCGCCGGCCGCCTGCAGACGGCTGGCCAGCTGCAGGTTGGATTCTTCATCGAACCGCGCGCGCAATTCGATCACCGCCGTCACTTCCTTGCCGTTCCGCGCCGCATCCACCAGCGCATCGACGATCTCCGAGTTGGCGCCGCTGCGATACAACGTCTGGCGAACCGCCAACACGTGTGGATCCTTGGCCGCCTGACGCAGCAAGTCGACCACCGGGGTGAAGGACTCGAACGGGTGCAGAAGCAAGATGTCCTGCTTGCTGATCACGCTGAAAATGTTCTCGCTGTTCTGCAGCAGTTTCGGGATCTGCGGGGTGAACGGCGTGTATTGCAGCTCCGGATGACTGTCCAGGCCGGTGATGCTGAACAGCCGGGTCAGGTTGACCGGACCATTGACCTGATACAGCTCGGTCTCCTGCAGGTTGAACTGCTTGAGCAGGTAATCGGACAGGTGTTTCGGGCAGGTGTCGGCCACTTCCAGCCGCACCGCATCACCATAGCGACGGGAGAACAACTCGCCGCGCAGGGCGCGGGCCAGGTCTTCCACGTCTTCGGTATCGACCGCGAGGTCGGCGTTCCGGGTCAGGCGGAACTGGTAGCAGCCCTTGACCTTCATGCCCTGGAACAGGTCGTCGGCGTGCGCGTGGATCATCGACGACAGGAATACATAGTTGTCACCCGGGCCGCCGACTTCTTCCGGCACCTTGATGATCCGCGGCAGCAGACGCGGCGCCGGGATGATCGCCAGGCCGGAATCGCGACCGAAGGCGTCGATGCCTTCGAGCTCGACGATGAAGTTCAGGCTCTTGTTCACCAGCAACGGGAACGGGTGCGTCGGGTCGAGACCGATCGGGGTGATGATCGGCGCGATCTCGTCGCGGAAATAACGGCGGACCCAAGTCTTGAGCTTGGTAGTCCAATAACGACGACGGATGAAGCGGACCTGATGTTTTTCCAGTTCCGGCAACAGAATGTCGTTGAGAATCGCGTATTGGCGGTCGACGTGACCGTGCACCAATTCGCTGATGCGAGCCAGGGCCTGATGCGGTTGCAGGCCATCGGCGCCAGCCTGTTCACGGGCGAAGGTGATCTGCTTCTTCAGGCCGGCCACACGAATCTCGAAGAACTCGTCCAGGTTACTGGAGAAGATCAGCAGAAACTTCAGCCGCTCCAGCAATGGGTAGGACTCATCCAGCGCCTGTTCCAGCACGCGGATGTTGAACTGCAGTTGCGAGAGCTCGCGATGGATGTACAGGCTGCTGTCATCCAGACCGGGAATGGCAATCGCTGGCGCCGCCACAACGGGCTCGGCCACCACCGCAGGTGGAGCGGGCTCCAGCTCCGGCGGAGTTTCAGCGATTTGCTCCACCACAGGTTGAGCGTCTTTTACGGCAACTTCAGTGAGTCCTTCGGTATTCATCGAATGTTCCTGGGAGGGCTATTTTTGCTCTCGTAACAATTGAGCAGCACGGACGGCAAAGTAAGTCAGGATGCCATCTGCGCCTGCACGTTTAAAAGCGGTCAGGGATTCGAGGATAACCCCTTCGCTCAACCAGCCATTCTGGATCGCCGCCATGTGCATGGCGTATTCACCGCTGACCTGATACACAAAGGTCGGCACTTTGAACGCTTCCTTGACCCGATAAAGAATATCCAGATACGGCATGCCTGGCTTGACCATGACCATGTCTGCGCCTTCTGACAAGTCGGCCGCCACTTCGTGCAGGGCTTCGTTGCTGTTGGCCGGGTCCATCTGATAGGAGGCCTTGTTGGCCTTGCCCAGGTTCAACGCCGAACCCACCGCATCGCGGAACGGGCCGTAGTAGGCACTGGCGTACTTGGCCGAGTAGGCCATGATCCGCACATTAACGTGCCCCGCCAGCTCCAGCGCTTCGCGGATCGCCTGAATGCGGCCGTCCATCATGTCTGACGGAGCCACCACTTGAGCGCCGGCTTCGGCGTGGGACAAAGCCTGCTTAACCAGTGCGTCGACGGTGATGTCGTTCTCTACGTAGCCTTCTTCGTCGAGGATGCCGTCTTGCCCATGAGTGGTGAACGGGTCCAGGGCGACGTCGGTGATCACACCCAGCTCCGGGAACTGCGCACGCAGAGCGCGGGTAGCGCGCTGGGCGATGCCGTTGGGGTTCCAGGCTTCGGCGGCATCCAGTGACTTGAGTTCCGGTGGCGTCACCGGGAACAGTGCCAGCGCCGGAATGCCCAGCTCGACCCATTTGGCAGCTTCTTCCAGCAACAGATCGATGGTCAGGCGTTCGACGCCCGGCATCGACGCCACTGCTTCGCGACGGTTTTCACCCTCCAGCACGAATACCGGCAGGATCAGGTCATCGACGGTCAGTACGTTTTCACGGACCAGACGACGCGAAAAATCATCACGACGGTTGCGACGCAGGCGGGTTGCAGGAAACAAACGGTTGGCGGGGGTAAAGCTCACGGCAGACTCCTGAGCCCGCGCTGGCGGGCGAGCGTGACAGTTATAAGCGGCCATTATGACCAACGTATGACAGTTGTGTGCACCCCTGTGACAGGTAGCCGCATTCCATTGTCCTTGTAGGAAATGTTCACGTCGAGACACATTTGGACACTTTCATGAATGTGCACGAAGGGTTAGGCTGCGCGTTCATTTCGCCAGCACCCAGACAATGCTCCAACAATTCCTACATGACTTCGGCTACTTTGCCCTGTTCCTCGGCACGTTTTTCGAAGGCGAAACCATTCTGGTACTCGCAGGCTTCCTCGCGTTCCGTGGGTACATGGACATCAACCTGGTGGTGGTCGTGGCGTTCTTCGGCAGTTATGCCGGCGATCAGCTGTGGTACTTCCTGGGGCGCAAGCACGGGCGCAAATTGCTGGCGCGCAAACCGCGCTGGCAATTGATGGGCGATCGGGCACTGGAACATATCCGCAAGCACCCGGACATCTGGGTGCTGAGCTTCCGCTTTGTCTATGGCTTGCGCACCGTCATGCCGGTGGCAATCGGTCTGTCGGGCTATCCGCCGGGACGCTATCTGCTGCTCAACGGGATTGGCGCGGCCATCTGGGCTGCGGCGCTGGCAGCGGCTGCGTATCACTTCGGCGCGGTGCTCGAAGGTATGCTGGGCAGCGTCAAGAAATACGAGCTGTGGGTGCTGGGCGCCCTGCTGGTCCTGGGCTTTGTCCTGTGGCTGCGGCGGCGCTTCAAGAATGCCCGCTTGGCGAAAAAGATCTACGCCGATGAGCAGGCATTGAAAGCCGAACAGGCCAAGTCCAGCGAACCTACGACGCCCATCGAGTGACGCGGTTTCTACAGCAGTAGAGACCGATGCCGCTGAGCAGGCTGTAACTGAGCAGCACCACCCAGCCCACCGCGCTGCCCGGCCATAGCCCGACCATCGGTGCCAGCCACACCAGCGGCAGGTTCGACACCAGCCGCAACAGCTCCAGCTTCAACGCCTGCGGGCGATTCTCCAGGGCTGCACCCAACACGAACAACCCCAACGCCACGGCGCCCCAACCCAACACCAGGGCTGCGGTCGGCAGGCTCTGCTCCAAGTTCATCAAGTAACTGCCCAAGGCGATGTAGACGCAGAACTGCAGCGCCACATACCACTGCTGACGTCCGTCCAGCGGCACCTCGAATTTGCGGAACTGAGCCAGGTCCGGCTTGTTCATCGGGTATTTGGCCGCCACGTCCGCCGGCCGCCAACCGGTGCGCATGAACCAGATCCGCAGCTTGTCCCACCAGCGCTCGGCGCGCCGGGCGTCATCCCACAACTGCGCGTAAAACTGCACGTTCGCCCACAACGGATTCCAGCTCGCCAGCGGCGTGGTCACGCCGAATATCACCGGTTCGTTATCGTCCTCTTTCTGGAACGAGCCGAACAGACGGTCCCAAATAATGAACACCCCGCCGTAGTTGCGATCCATGTAGAGAGCGTTCTGTGCATGGTGAGCCCGATGATTGGACGGCGTGACGAAGAACCACTCGAACCAGCCAAGTTTGGGAATATGCCGGGTATGCACCCAGAACTGGTACAGCAGGTTCAACGCCGCAACGCTGACGAACACCAGCAGCGGCACGCCGAGCACGGCCAGGGGCAGGTAGAAAATCCAGCTCAACAGAAACCCGGTGCTGGTCTGGCGCAGGGCCGTGGAGAGGTTGTAGTCCTCGCTCTGGTGATGCACCGAATGCGCGGCCCAGAGGATGTTGCGCTCATGGCCCATCCGGTGCAGCCAGTAGTAGCAGAAGTCGTAGAAGACGAATGCAAACACCCAGACCCAGACACTGTCGGCCGACAGCTCGATCAAGGCCAGATGTTCCAGGGCGAAGGCATAAGTGACCAGGCCGACACCTTTGGTCAACAGGCCCGTGGTAGTCGACAATACGCCGGTGCTGAGGCTGTTGATCGCGTCTGCCACGCGGTAATTGCTCACCCCGCGCCAACGGTCGGCCAACAACTCGACCGCAATCAGCCCAAAGAAAAACGGCACCGCATACAGAATGAAGTTCATGACGCGACCTGATCGGAATCGTTCAGCAGAGATTAGGTGTAGCCGCGAATTAACCCTATGGCAACGAGTGACAAATTAGTGGACATTTAACGCCATGAATCTGGAGAAAAGCCCATGAGCAAAAAAATTGCAGTGATCCTTTCCGGCTGTGGCGTGTACGACGGCGCCGAGATCCACGAAAGCGTGATCACCCTGCTGCGGCTGGACCAGCGCGGCGCCCAGGTGCAGTGCTTTGCACCCAACATCGCGCAGTTGCATGTGGTCAACCACCTGACTGGCGAAGAAATGCCCGAATCGCGCAACGTGCTGGTGGAATCGGCGCGTATCGCCCGGGGCAACATCAAGGATATCCGTGAAGCGGACGTCGAAGACTTCGATGCGCTGATCGTTCCCGGCGGTTTCGGGGCGGCCAAGAACCTGTCGAACTTTGCCGTCGAAGGCGCCGGCTGCAGCGTTCAACCTGACGTCCTGGCGTTGACCGAAGCGTTCGCCGAGGCTGGCAAACCGGTGGGGCTGATCTGCATCTCGCCGGCCCTGGCGGCAAAAATCTACGGCCCGGGCGTGACCTGCACCATCGGCAACGATGCCGATACCGCCGCCGCGATGAACAAGATGGGCGCCACCCACGCCGAGTGCGCCGTGACCGACATTGTCGAAGACAAGGCGCGCAAGCTGGTGAGCACGCCGGCGTACATGCTCGCGCAATCGATCAGCGAAGCCGCTTCCGGCATCAACAAATTGGTCGACCGCGTACTGGAACTGACCCACGAAAACGACGAGTAACACTCGTGATTGTTCCCACTCCGCGTGGGAACGATCATTACCGTCTTGCTCAAGCTTTACGCGACAACCGGGTCAATATCCGGTCCAGCGCATTGGCGAACGCCTGTTTCTCGCGCTCGCCGAACGGCGCCGGGCCGCCGCTCATCTGCCCCTGCTCGCGCAAGTCGGTGAAGAGGTTACGCACCGCGAGTCGATCGCCCATGTTCTGCGCATCGAACTCCTTACCCCGCGGATCCAGCGCCGCAACGCCGTTCTTCACCAGCCGATCCGCCAGCGGCACATCGCTGCAAATCACCAACTCCCCCGGCACCGCGTGTTCCACCAGGTAATCGTCGGCGGCATCCGGGCCGCTGGGCACCACGATCAGTTTCACCAGCGCAAGGCCCGGCTTGATCTGCGGCTGACCGGCCACCAGTACCACTTCGAACTGGCGCTTGAGGGCGAACTTCACCACTAGATCCTTGGCTGCCCGAGGGCAGGCGTCAGCATCGATCCATACGCGCATTGGATTTCCTCTATTGAAAAGCATCGCGGGCAAGCCCGCTCCCATAAGGTTAGCGCTGAACCTTATGGGAGCGGGCTTGCCCGCGAATATGAGCGCAGCGAATGCTTTTAAGAAGCCGGCAACTGCCGCTTCTCGGCCATCCGGCTGCGACTGTACAGCACGATGATCGCAATGATCGCCACAGCCTGGGCACTCAGCGAATACGCGTCAGCGTGGATCCCCAACCAGTCGAAGTCAAAGAACGGTACCGGCCGCGTGCCGAAGACCCCGGCTTCCTGCAAAGCCTTCACGCCATGGCCGGCAAACACCACCGACAACGCGCACAGCAATCCGGCATTGATGCCGAAGAACAGTGCCAGCGGCAGCTTTGCCGAGCCGCGCAGAATCACCCAGGCCAGACCGACCAGCATAACCAGCGCCGTCGCGCCGCCAGCCATTACGGCGTTATGCCCCGCAGGCCCCGCCTGCAACCACAAGGTTTCGTAAAACAGGATCACTTCGAACAGTTCGCGATACACCGAGAAGAACGCCAGGATCGCAAACCCGAAACGCCCACCGCCGCTCACCAGGCTGCTCTTGATATAATCCTGCCAGGCCGCTGCGTGGCGACGGTCGTGCATCCACACGCCGAGCCAGAGCACCATGACACTGGCAAACAGCGCAGTGGCCCCTTCCAGCAGCTCACGCTGGGCCCCGCTGACGTCAATCACATACGCCGCCACCGCCCAGGTCGCCAGCCCGGCCAACAGCGCCAGGCCCCAACCGATGTTGACGCTGCGCACCGCCGATTGCTGGCCGGTATTGCGCAGGAACGCGAGGACCGCCGCGAGCACCAGAATGGCTTCCAGACCTTCTCGCAACAGAATCAACAGACCGGAGATGTAGCTCAGCGACCAGCTCAAGCCATCGCTACCGAGCAGGCCAGCGGATTCTTTCAGCTTGGCCTTGGCCACTTCCAGACGTTGCTCGACCTGGGCCACTGGCAAGCCGTCCTGCAACGACTGACGGTAAGCCATCAGGGACTTTTCAGTGTCTTTGCGTACGTTGGCGTCGACGTTGTCCAGAGAGCTTTCAACCAGTTCGAAGCCTTCCAGGTACGCCGCCACCGACAGGTCGTAGGCCTGATCGTGCTCGCCAGCGCGATAGGCGGCGATACTCTTGTCCAGCGTGGCCGCCGTGTATTCAAGCAATTGCCCCGGGCCACGCTTGACCTGCGGCGGTTGCGCTCGTTGCGCGCGGAAGGTCGCGGCCGCTTGCGGACCTTCGACGGCCTGCACTTCGGCTGGCGTCTGACGCGCCAGGTCGGCGATGTTGTAGGTTTTTTCGGATTTTGCCGCGGCCGGATCGGCGCTGAAGCCGGCGATGTAGGTCGCCAGGTCCCAACGCTGACGATCGTCCAGCTGATCGGCGAAGGCCGGCATGTCAGTACCTTCGACGCCCATACCCAGCGTGTTGTAAAGCGCGTAGAGGCTCAGACGGTCCAGTCGCGCGGCATCGCGCAGATTGGTCGGCGGTGGCGTCATGCCGACACCTGCCGGGCCGTCACCGATGCCCGTATCGCCATGGCACACCGAGCATTGCTGGGCATACAGCGGCGCGCCGCGGGTCGGGTCCGGGGTAATGACCGGAGCCTGGCTGACTTCATAGGTCACCGCCAGTTTTGCCCCCAGTTGACGCGCCTGACGGGTGACGTCCGCGCCGTCCTTGCGAGCGGCGATCGCGGTGCGCAGACCGTTAACGCCCTGCTCCAGTTCGGCACGCTGGGGTTTGGCCGGCAAATCGGCGATCAACCCTTGCAGCTCCCCCAGGAATGTCTGCTGTTCGAGATACTCAGCCTCATCAATAACCTTGCCTCCCTCGACCGCCGTCGGGTAATCGGCGGCAATGTAATCGAGCAAATGCAAGGCCTTGGGCGCACCCTCCGCGGTTTCGGCCAGCGCATTGAAGCTGCAGAACGCGATCATCGGCAGCACGAGCCACGCCAGAAAACGAGAGGAGCCAGTCATGAATAAATCTCAAATGGAAATACGAAGTAACACATTGTTCACTTCCAATGAGTTTCGCTCAAGCTTTGTTGGAATTTCCTGCGTAGCTGCGTATAAATTCAGTGGCCAATTGCCACCCTCCGTCAGTTTCGTTCAGGGAAGAATCAACGTCCATGCATTCACGCCTGTTTTTCTCGTTGCTGTTAAGCCTTGCCCTGCAACTGACTGGTTGCGCCGCTTACCGCAACTACGACCTGGAACTGGAGCAAACGACCGCCCAGTTGAAAGCGGGAAATCCGCAGGGCGCTCTCCAACTGCTGGAGCTGCACAATCCGTCAGAAGAACGGGACCTGCTCTACTACTTCGAAAAAGGTGCAGTCCTGAGTGCCGGTGGTGCGCTGCAGCAAAGCCAGGTTACCTGGCGCAGTGCAGAGCAAATGGTGATCCAGCGCCAGGACACCGTCGAGTCTGCCGGCACACAGCTCTTGTCCGCGATGGGCGATCATTGGGGCAGTATCATCAACGACAAACTGCGTCGCTACGATGGCTACGACTACGAAAAAGTCATGCTGACCACGCAAATGGCCCTGAACCAGTTGGCCGTGAATGACTTCGACGGTGCTCGCGCCGACATCAAGAAAACCCACGAACGTGAAGCTCTGATTGCCCGTCAGCGGGAAAAGGAATACGAGCGACTTGAAGAGGAAGCCAAGGCCCAGGGCGTTCGCGTGCACTACAAGGATCTCCAGGGCTACCCCGTGATGACCCTCGATGCGCCCGCCGTGATCGCGCTGAAAAACGGCTATCAGAGTGCATTCAGTCACTACCTGGCCGGGTTTACGTATGAAGCGCTGGGTGAGCGCGATCTTGCCGCCCCGGGTTATCGCCAGGCCATCGAGTTGCGACCCGACCTGCCCTTCTTCGAGCAAGCATTGCGCGAACTCGACAAACCGGCCACCAAGGCCAATGAAAGTGATGTGCTGATCATCGTTCAAAGTGGCCTGGCGCCAGCGCGCAGTTCGGTTCGTGTCCCCTACCCGGTGCGGCTGGAAGACAATCAGGTGATCGTCGCCAACGTGTCGTTTCCGGTGATGGTTCCCGACACGTCGACCCCGGCGTTCACGCAGATGACGATCGACGGTCGCAAACAGCAACTGATCCTTGTAAACAGCATCACCGACATGTCTTTACGCACGTTGCGCGACGATATGCCGGGCATCATTCAGCGCACCGCATATCGTGCCTACCTGGCCGCTTCTGTTCAGGCTACGGACAACCGACGCGACCCGAGCAAAGCCTCGTACGTGACGCAGCACGATGGCTTTGAGCACGCGGACACCCGAACCTGGCGTACCTTGCCCAACATCACCCTGGTGGCGCGCCTACGCCTGAAAAAAGGCGAGCACCTGATCAGCCTGCCCAACGCGCCGGGCGCCGCACCCCTGAAAGTCCGCATCGAGCAAAACCATCAGGTCATAACCCTGCGAGCGCTGGGAGAGCGGATTTACAGCAACGGAGTGGCTTTCGAACCTGCCGTTGCGCCTGAAAGCAGTGTGGTATCAGGCCAGAAATAAGTAATGGCACGTTGTGAAAACATACAATTAAAAAGCCATTACATAGCCAGCATCCCTGTTTATAATGCCGCGCCGTCGTTATCACGATACGGCATTTAAGCTCCTCTTTTTATGAGGAATTGGCAGGACGCCAGTCTCCCTGCCGATAGGTCCCAACAGCCCGACCAGCACGCGCGGCTGCTAATACTCAGGGAAGAAGTACCCCCTATGGCCTCTCGCGCCCTTACCTCGATCGCGCTCAGCGCTGTCACCTTGCTCTCCGGCTGTTCGGCTTTTCGCAACTACGATTCCGAACTGGCACAAACCAACCAGCAACTGGCTGCCGGCAACGTCGACGCCGCCTTGACCTTGTTGGAAAAGAACAACACCGGCGCCGACAAAGACCTGCTCTATTACTTCGAGAAGGGTGAACTGCTGCGCGCCAAGGGTGACTTGTCCGGCAGCCAGAACGCCTGGAGCAGCGCCGATCAGGTGGTGGGCAAGTGGGAAGACTCGGTCAAGCTCGACACCGAAAAGTACCTGGCTCAGTTCGGCAGCTTCCTGGTCAATGACAAAGTCCGTCGCTACGAAGGCTACGACTACGAAAAAGTCATGCTGACCACGCAGATGGCCCTCAACCTGCTGGCGGTGAATGACTTCGACGGCGCGCGCACCGCGATCAAGAAAACTCACGAACGTGAAGCGGTGATCGCCGACCTGCGCGACAAGGAATACCTCAAGAGCGAAGAGCAGGCCGAGAAGGAAGGCGTCAAAACCCAGTACAAGGATCTCCAGGGTTATCCGGTGGCCAGTCTCGACGCGCCGGAAGTGGTCAGCCTGAAAAACAGCTACCAGAGCGCGTTCAGCCATTACCTGGCCGGTTTCGTCTACGAAGCCCTGGGCGAGAAAGACCTGGCCGCGCCGGGCTATCGCAAAGCTGCCGAGCTGCGCCCGAACACCCCGCTGCTGGAACAGGCACTCGTGAACCTGGATAAACCCGCCAAGGACGACGACAGCGACATCCTGATCGTCGTGCAAAGTGGCCTGGCGCCGTCCCGCGACTCGATTCGTATTCCGCTGCCATTGCCGATCAGCAACAACGTGGTGATCACTCCGCTGTCGTTCCCGATCATCAAGCCAGACACCTCCACCGCCACCTTCGCCCAGATCGGCGTAGACGGTCAGCAGGTGAACCTGACGCAACTCAACAGCACCACCGCCATGTCCCGCCGCGCGCTGCGTGATGACATGCCGGGCATCATCGTGCGCACCACCGTCCGTGCCGTGACCAAAGGCGTGGCGCAGAAGAAGATCAACGAAACCAACCCGCTGGCAGGCCTGGCGGTCGGTATCTCTTCAGCGGTGCTCGAAGGTGCCGATACCCGTACATGGCGCACCCTGCCAGACACCACTCAAGTGGTGCGTCTGCGCTTGAAGAAAGGCGAGCATCACGTCTCGCTGCCGAGTGCCATAGGTGGTTCGGTGGTCAAGATCACCGTCGATCAGCGCTATCAGGTCATCAGCCTGCGCGCCGTGGGCAATCAGGTATTCGCCAGCGGCCAGGCCGCTCATGTGATCCCGAGCGCCAACCCGACCACCGTGGCCAGCCTCAAACAACCTTAAGAACGGAGTCTTTGCATGCGCTTCAAACTCATCACTGTCGTCGCCCTGGCCTTGCTGGCCGGCTGCGCCACCCCGCCACCACCAGAGCCAGGCAGCGCTGCCAGCAAGGTCGTGGCCATGGGCAAGCTCAAGAACATCGTGGTCGGCGCCATGCGCGTGGCGCGGGAAAACGGCTTCATGACGGTCAACGCACAGCTGAGCAACACCAGCTACAACAACAAGACTTTCTACTACCGCTTTGCCTGGCTCGGCCCTGAAGGCTTCCCGGTTGCCGAAGAGGAAACCTGGAAAAGCCAGATGATGTACGGCGAGCAGACCAGTTTCATCCAGGCCATTGCGCCAACCGCCAAAGCCGTGGATTTCCGTCTCGAAATCAAAACGCCTTAAGCCCGACACCCTATTCGTTCAGTTCTAGAGAGCATTCCCATGTTTGCACGCTTTTCGTTCATCGCCGTCATCGCCCTCCTGGCCAGCGGTTGCGCCAACACTTCGCCGACGCTGGGCAGCAAAAACATCAGCTACGGCGACACCAAAGCGGTTGAAACCGTGACCAACGAGTTCGGCTCCACCGACCTGCAGATGATCGCCGAATCCATGACCCGCTCCCTGGCCCAGTCCGGCATCCTGCAAGGCCGTCCGGTGGTTCAGGTCTACGACGTGAAGAACAAGACCAGCGAGTACATCGATACCCGCGAAATCACTACCAGCATCAAGACCCAGCTGATGAAGTCCGGCGTCGCCCGTTTCGCCAGCGACAACACCGCAATGCAGAGCCAGGTCGACCAGCTCAAGCTGCAAAACCAGAGCGGCCTGTACAAGAAGAGCACCGTGGCCAAGACCGGCAACATGATTGCCGCCCAATACCGTCTTGAAGGTTCGATCAGCTCGATCGTCAAGCGCAGCAGCGACTACAAGGACGTCTTCTACAAATTCAGCCTGCAATTGATCGACGTTGAAAGCGGTCTGGCCGAGTGGATGGACGAAAAAGAGATCCGCAAAACCACGGAGCGTTAATCGATGCGCACATGGATTGGCATGATGGCCCTGGCTTGCGCGTTCAGCGTGCAAGCGGCCCCGAAAGTTGCAGTAGCGGATCTGGCGTACCAGGAGCGCGTGGAGCAATACGTCCACACTGTTTCGGCACAGAGTAACCATAGCCAGAGTTATTACGGCGCCAGTGGTTCTTCCAGTTACGAAGAGTACGAAGCCACCAACAGCTACATCGAGCAAGGCGAGTTGCGCAAATTCACCGGCGACATCAAGGGCGAGATCCTGCGCACCGGGATGTTCCAGTTGGTGCAGGGCACGCCTTACACGGCATCGTCCAAAGGCGACGTGTATGACGTGATCAAGCGCATCAAGGCCGGTAGCTTCAAGGGTGCCGACTATGTGCTGTTCGGCACCGTGTCAGACATCGACTTCACCCGCGACATGAATGAGCTGGCCAACACCGACAGTTACTCGGCGGTGCTGGCGTTGACGCTGGTGGCGGACTTCAGCCTGATCAACACCAAGACCTTCGAGATCACCTCGGCCTTCACGGCGATGGGCGAAGGTCAGGACACCAAACTGGTGAATGGCCGGGACATCCGGGTTTCCCTGAACCGCCCACGGGTGGTGCGTGACGTGTCCAAGGCGTTGGGTGAAGACGTGGCTTCACAACTGAGCCAACAGCTCGGTGGTGGCGGTTACGAGCAGCCGGGGCAGGCACCGCTGCGTAATAACCTGCCGCGAGATACGGCGCCGGTGATTCTGCACTGATCTCAGACTGGCCACTCTGTAGTAATGAAAAAGGCGACCTCGATAGGTCGCCTTTTTTGTGCCTGAAGCTTTATGTCGCTGCTTTGCGCAAAGTCGCCATGAATGCCGCCGCGCCGATGAACAGCCCGGCAAAAGTGCGGTTCATGCGTTTCTGCTGCCTGGGCGTGCGCAACAAACGCAGGACCTTGGCCGCCAGCCCGGTGTAGCCGGCCATGACGATCAGGTCGACACAGATCATGGTCACGCCGAGGATCAGGTACTGGGCCACTAGCGGCGCATGGGGATCGATGAATTGCGGCAGCACCGCGAGCATGAACACCAAAGCCTTGGGGTTGCTGACGTTCACTAGAAAACCGCGGAACACCAGCGCCATCGGCTTGCCGATCTGCCGAATGGCAGCGTCGTCGCTCATCTCATTGGGCAGCGCGCGCCATTGCTTGACCGCGAGGTAGACCAAATAAGCCACGCCGAACCATTTGATCGCATAAAAGGCAGTGGCGGAGGCCGCGAGGATCGCACCGACACCGGCAGCGACAATCGCAATTTGCAACGCCAGGCCCAGTTGCAGACCCAGGGCGTTCCAGTAACCGCGCCAGAAACCGTAGCGCAGGCCGCTGGACATCGACGCAATGGCGCCGGCACCGGGGGAAAGACTGATCACCCAGCAGGCGGCAAAAAATGCCAGCCATGTTTGAAGCAGCATTGCACACCTCGACTCAGACTCGTGACAAACGTCTAAGCTAATGCGCCTTACGATCAATGACTATCGATTTTTTGCAGGACAGAGTGACTGCCGACCAGCGTTGATGGCGGTAGCGTCCTATCGAGCCTGTTTTTCGGACCCGTTTGAAGGGAATACATCAGTACCGCGCCAGCGTCGAACCGAGCGCTGGAAGAACAAGCTGTTGGGCACTTGCACCATGGCACTTCCGGTACCGAGTTCTTCGGCTTCGATCAGCGTGGTGTAGAGCAGATTGATCGCCACCACCCGGCCCTTGACGCCGGGCTTGTCGGTGGTGTCCACCAGCTCGACCACATCGCCGATTCGGAATGGGCCGACGGTGAAGATCAGGATCGCGCACAACAGGTTGGACAGCACGCTCCACATGGCGAAAAACGCCACGGCAGCCACCGCCACGAAACCGGACAACGCGGTCCAGAGCACTGTGGCCGACACCCCAAGGCGTTCCAGCACGAAGATCAGCGCGCTGCCCATGATCAGCCAACGCAAACCACCGCGCAGCGGCATCAAGAACTGCGGCGGGAACGGGTAGCGCTCGCCCAGGCGAGTCAGGCATTTGGCGACGACGCGTTGAGCGACATAGCCGGCCAGCAGGATCAGCAGGATTTGCACGACCAGCCAGAGCGGCTCGACCCACATCGCCGGCAACGGCAGCTTGAAGGCCTCCATCAAGACAGCGCCTCCAGCTCCGCCTGCATGCTTTCGAGCAATTCGAGCGCTTCCATCCAGGCTTCTTCCAGCTCGGCTTCACGCACCTTCAGCCGGGCCTGCTCGGCCAGCAGATCACGCAATTCGTTCTTGCGTGCCGGCTCGTAAATATCGCTGTCGCCGAGGCCGGCGTCGATCTTCGCCAGTTTCTCGTGCAGCTTGCCCAACTCGGCTTCGAGCTTGTCGGCCTCGCGCTTGTGCGGTGCCAGTTGCTGACGCAACGCGGCGGCGGCCTGGCGCTGGGCTTTCTTGTCGGTCTTGTCCGGGTTGACCGGGGTATTGCTGACCGGCACGTTGCGCTGACGGTACTCCACCAGCCAACGGGTGTAGTCTTCCAGGTCGCCGTCGAACTCCTCGACCTTGCCGTCTGCCACCAGATAGAAATTGTCGGTGGTGCTTTTAAGCAAATGACGATCGTGGGAGACCACCAGAACCGCGCCACTGAATTCCTGCAAGGCCATGGTCAGCGCCAGGCGCATTTCCAGGTCCAGGTGGTTGGTCGGTTCGTCGAGCAGCAACAGGTTCGGCCGGCCCCAGGCGATCAGCGCCAGGGCCAGTCGCGCCTTTTCGCCACCGGAGAAATTCAACACCGGCTCATCGATACGTGCACCCCGGAAGTCGAAACCACCGAGGAAGTCACGCAGGGTCTGCTCACGTTCGGTTGGCGCCAGGCGCTGCAAGTGCAGCAACGGGCTGGCCTTGGAATCGAGGGAATCCAGTTGATGCTGGGCGAAGTAACCGACCACGGTGTTCTCGCCCCGAGTCAGTCGGCCCGCCAATGGCTCGAGCTCACCGGAGAGGTTCTTGATCAGGGTCGATTTACCGGCACCGTTGGGGCCGAGCAAACCGATCCGCGCGCCAGGGGTCAGTTGCAGCTTGACCTTCTCCAGCACGGTTTTTTCGCCATAACCCAAGCGAGCGTCCGATAGATCGATCAGCGGGCTGGAGATTTTCTGCGATTCGCGAAAGACGAAATCGAACGGCGAATCGACGTGCGCGGCGGACAGCTCTTCCATCCGCTCCAGCGCCTTGATCCGGCTCTGGGCCTGACGGGCCTTGGTGGCCTGGGCCTTGAAGCGGGCAATGTAGCTTTCCATGTGCGCACGTTGCGCCTGTTGCTTCTCGTACGCCTGCTGTTGCTGTGCCAGACGTTCGGCACGGGCACGTTCAAACGCGGTGTAACCGCCGCGATACAGGGTGATCTTGCGTTGATCGACGTGAGCTACGTGATCGACCACGGCATCGAGGAAGTCTCGGTCGTGGGAAATCAGCAATAAAGTGCCGGGGTAGCTTTTGAGCCACTCTTCGAGCCAGATGATGGCGTCGAGGTCCAAGTGGTTGGTCGGTTCGTCGAGCAGCAACAGGTCCGAGGGGCACATCAAAGCCTGCGCCAGATTCAGACGCATCCGCCAGCCACCGGAGAAATCTCCTACTTGCCGGTCCATTTGCTCGTTGGTGAACCCAAGGCCCGCCAATAGCTTGCGAGCCCGGGCATCGGCGGTGTACCCATCGGCGCTGTCGAGCTCCGAGTGCAGGCGGGCCTGAGCGGCACCGTCATGGGCCGCTTCGGCCGCCGCCAGGTCGCGTTGCACCTGACGCAGGCGCAGGTCGCCATCGAGCACGTAGTCGACCGCCAGGCGCTCGAGGGTGTCGACCTCCTGGCGCATGTGGGCGATGCGCCAGTCGGCCGGCAGGAAGCAGTCACCCGAGTCCGGGTGCAGTTCGCCCCGAAGCAAGGCGAACAGGCTCGATTTGCCGGCGCCGTTGGCACCGATGAGGCCGGCTTTGTGGCCGGCGTGCAGGGTCAGCTCGGCGTCTTCTAGCAGACGTTGCGGGCCACGCTGTAAAGTCAGGTTCTGAAGTCGAATCATAATGGCGGCGGAGTCTACCAGCTTCGCTCGCAACTGGCGCGAGTAGCACTATGTCCTCTGACCTGTGGAGCTTTTCCCTCGACACTTACGCCCGTCCCGGCGTTGAACACGCCTGCCTGCAATTGCAGGCAGCGGGTGTGAATGTGTGCCTGCTGCTCTGTGGATTGTGGCTGGGGAAATGTGGAGTCGCCTGCAACGAACAACGCCTGCAGCTGCTACGCGATGTAGCCGGGCCTTGGGACGCGGATGTCGTGCAACCGTTGCGCACCTTGCGCCAGCAATGGAAAGCCGCTGCCAGCGAGGATGCCGGTCTGGATGATTTACGCGAACAAGTGAAGACACTGGAGATGGAAGCCGAAAGGCATTTGCTGTTGCGACTGGAGCGTTTGGCGCAGAGTTGGCCGCAGTGTGAAGCGACCGATCTAACGGCCTGGCTGGAAGGTATGGCAGCAGGCGCCGCCAACCTGAGCCGCGACGCGCTGCATCAGCTGCGCGTCGCGGTAACCGGCACTTAGGAAGCGCTGGTTGGGGTAGTGCTGGTGCTCGACGATGCCGCTGGCGCAGGCGAAGCTGTCGAGGTAGTGGCTACCGGAGCCGGCGAAGCCGATGCAGCCGGGGCCGGGGCCGGGGTTACTGGCTTGGCGACAGGTGCGGCAGTCGGCTTCGCAGCAACGACTGGCTTTTTCACGGCCGGTTTTGCTGCTGGCTTGGCGGCAGGTTTGGCAGCCGGTTTGGCAGCGGCAGGTTTGGCTGCTGGTTTCGCTACAGCTGGTTTGGCGGCAGTGGCTGGCTTGGCAGCGACGGCAGGTTTCGCAGCAGCAGTTTTGGCAGCCGGTTTAGCGGCGGGTTTGGCTGCAGTTTTTGCAGCAGGTTTCGCCGCCGGTTTTGCAGCAGGCTTGGCTGCAGCGGTTTTAGCCGCGACAGGTTTGGCGGCAGTTTTGGCTGCTGGTTTAGCGGCCGGTTTTGCAGCTGCAGTTTTCGCCACGGCGGGTTTGGCAGCCGTGGTTTTCGCAGCGGGTTTAGCGGCAGCTGTTTTGGCAGCGACTGGCTTAGCGGCAGGTTTGGCAGCTGTCGTTTTAGCTGCTGGTTTCGCAGCGCTGGCAGCGACTGGTTTTTTCGCCGCAGGTTTTGCGGCTGGTTTCGCTGCAGCTTTTACCGGTGCTTTGGCAGCGGTTTTTTTAACAGGAGCCGCAGCAGGCTTGGCCGGTGCTTTTGCAGCAACCGGTTTGGCAGCGGCTTTCTTCGCAGGTGCCGCGGCTGGCTTGGCCGAACGCAGGGACAACGCCTTGCCGACAGCCTCTTGGACACGACCGACACCCTGGGCCAGTTTCAGGCTTTCTTGAGCGTCGCGTTTGAGTTGCAGGATGTAGCTGCGAGTTTCGGACTGACGAGCCTTGAGGGCGTCGAGCAGGTCCTCAAGTTCTTTCACCGCATCTTTGGCCTTGGCTTGTGCCTTGGCTTTGCCGGCCGCCGCAGCGTCCTGCAATTTGGTGCGGGATTTATGCAGTTTTTCCTGCGCTTTTCCGCGCTGCTTTTCCAGTTTGGCGAGCAGTTTTTCAGCATCAGCCAAGGCTTGGGAACAAGCGTTTTCCAAGTGCTCGAGCAGGCTGCCCGAGAGTTGTTGGAGTAAGTGCAACGGAGTATTTACTGGCTTCTTGGTGGCCGACATGGTTTACCTCCTGGCTGACGTGAATGCGGCTCATACTAGACCTCTGCTGCAACCGCCGCTAGGGCATGTTGACAGTATCGAAAGCGCTGCGTTGCAACGAAGTAAAAATGTTCTGCGCTTACGCAAAACCAGTTCACCTTCGAGAGCATTCACACTGGCATAATCCTGCGCATCTCAGGTCGGAGAGTGCCTATGTCGCGCTACCTTTTTTTATCGCTGTGCATGTTTTTTTCCGTGATCCAGGCCGCCGAAAAAACCACCACAAATGACGCTCACGATCTCGCTTACAGCTTGGGTGCGAGCCTTGGCGAACGCTTGCGCCAGGAGGTTCCGGACCTGCAACTTCAGGCACTGCTCGAAGGTTTGCAGCAAGCCTACCAAGGTAAGCCGCTAGCGCTGAAAGACGAGCAGATCGAACAGATTCTTGCCGAGCACGAAGCCCAGGTCGCCGAGCAACCCGCCGTCGCGCAAAGCGAAGTTGCCCTCGAAAAAGAGCGGCGCTTTCTCGATGAGGAAAAAACCAAACCTGGCGTCCGTCAATTGGCAGATGGAGTATTGCTGACCGAGCTGGCTCCCGGAACCGGCGCGAAGGCAGGACCGAACGGCAAAGTCCAGGTGCTGTATATCGGTCGTCTACCTGATGGCACCGTGTTCGATCAGAACAGTCAGCCGCAGTGGTTCAGTCTTGATAGTGTGATCAGCGGCTGGCGTAGCGCGCTGCAAAATATGCCGGTCGGCGCAAAATGGCGCCTGGTAATTCCATCGGCGCAAGCCTATGGCGCCGACGGTGCCGGCGACTTGATCGCGCCGTTCACGCCGCTGGTATTCGAAGTCGAATTGCGTGGTGCTACAAGCTGAATGCCGGAAACGAAAAACGGTGCGCATTGCGCACCGTTTTCAGTGTCTAGCCGGGAAGGGTTCAGGCCTGAACCGAACTCTCTTCCTTGTGGGCGGTGTGCAGCACTTCGATCAGGCAATCTTCCAGTTCGAAGCGTTCACGCAGTTGGCTGCCCAGCTTTTCCAGCGCTTCGGCGAAACGCTCGGTGTCATTGCAGTCACCCTTGTGACAATGATCATTGAACGACAGCGCCATCTCGGTGCTCACGTCGATACGCGGGTTGATCTGCTCCGCCAGTTCAAGGCCGCCATCGTCGCCAAAGGCCTTGGCCTCATTGACCAGATGCTCACTCACTTCGAAGTGCCAGGCAGAAACGTAATCGACAAGAATCTCGCAGAACCGACCGTTCAAGGACTTGTCGGCGAAAGCCGGTTTGGCATTTCGCAAGTCGTGGAACGACTTTACCAACTCTTCACGCTCTTGTAGCCAGCGGTCAATGAGCTTATGAACCCCACCCCAGCGTTCCTGAGCATTCTGACAACTATCTAACATGGCGATCTCTCTTCCCTAATGGGTCATGCCGTTCTACGCCTGACCAAGACTCGGCACATCCGGTCTTGGTCAGGCAGAACAGCAACGAGCAACATAATTCCAATGATACGTGCGGGCCAGATTATGCCCGCGCGCCTATGGCTTCAAGGTACGCAGGAGATAAAGTTCATACAAGTGTTTAATCGCCCGTCAATACCCGGTGCGACGACTCGCCGCTGAGCGGTCGCTGACAGGCGATCCAGACAAGGCGCAGCAATTGATACCCGCCCAGAATCATCATCGCAACGAAGAACAACAGGCTCCATTCCGGGATACTCAGGTCGAACAGCGTCCAGGAAATTTCCGCGCAGTCGTCGGTTCCCTTGAACAACCGTTGCAAGGCACACAACCAGGGCGTACTGGCAAACAGATCAGTCAGGTTGGGCGAGCATGCCGAGAGCTGATGCACCGGATCGCTCTGCAACACAACCTGCCGCCACGCCGTGACGGTACCCGCCACACTGCATAGCAGACCCAGTAACCAATACAGGAATGATCCGAAGCGACCAGGCCCCTGCACCGAAGCCATCAGGCAGACACCCGTGAGCAGCGCCAGGCAAACCCGTTGCAACAGGCACAACCCGCAAGGCTTGAGGCCGACCGCATATTCCAGGTAATAGGAAACGCCCAAGGCCAGGGCACCTGCAATGAAAACCATGAAAAACAAGGAGCGTGAGCAGGCCAAAGACATGGCTTTTCCGTAACTGTAGAGACAAGCGGTTACGGTAGAGGAAAGCGCAGCAGCCTTTCAAGGCAGGCCAGCACGGACACTTCACCAGAAGTGTAGGGAATTCCCGACAGAGTCGAGAGGATAAGATGTAGTCCGCTGTAGGACTTTGCCAGACCAGGACCACAACTCAAAAACAGTGGCAGACTCGGAGCGGTTGGATTGCCCTGACGAACGACTCCCCCTGTAGCAGCTGGCGCAGCCGGCGTTCGGCTGCGCAGCAGTCGTAGTCGGTTTAACACGACTCACCTGATCCGACTGCGGCGCCTGATTTACGACTGCTGCGCAGCCGAACGCAGCCTTCGGCAGCGGCTACAGGCCGGCATCAAGCATGAGCCGGCACCGGCAGCGGAGCCGACAGCAAGCGCTCGTCCAGCAGGCCCAAGCCCTCCTGGAACAACTGATTACTGCGTTCAGTGTCACCCAATTGCGCCAGCAACCGCGCCAGTTCGGCGCAGGCTTCAGGATTACGCTGTACACGCAGACTGTTTTCCAGATAATCCCGGGCCTTGCCCCACAGACTGCTTTGCAGACACAAACGGCCCAACGTCAGCAACAGGCTCGGGTCGGCCGGATGATCCTTGAGCCAACCTTCAGCGGTGTGCAGCTGTCTGGCCGGATCGCTACCGCGAACCAGACCGTACAGGCGTGCCAGATGACTGTCGTATTTGCGCTTGAGAGCCATACGCAGAACCTCTTCGGCCTCGACCTGCGCTCCCAGTTGCCGCAGTTGCTCGGCATAGGCGAGCACCAGTTGCGGTTCCTGCCGCTGAGCGGCGGTGAGCTGCTGCCAGGCACGAGCGAGCGATTGCAAACCGACCGTTCCGTCCTCTTCCCGGTGCGCCGCCAACGAAAGATTCTCACCCCAGGCGCGTTGCTCCAGTTCAGCCAGCTCGGCTGGCGGCAGCACCTTGTCCTTGCGTAACTCCGGCAGCAAGCGAATCACTGCCGACCAGTCGCCCCGCTGCTGATGCAGGCGTTGCAACTGGCGCAGGGTCTGGACGTTATGAGGATGACGCTCGTGCATGGCTTGCAGGGTGACCAGGGCGCCGTCGGTGTCGCCGCGGTCGGTCTGCAATTGGGCATGACTCAAGGCAATCGCCAGCTCGGCCTGGGGCTGTCGCTCCAAAGCGCGCTCCAGCAAGTTATCGCTTTCCTGGTAGAGACCTTGTTCGTTCGCGGCGCGGGCAGCACCCAGGTAGTAGAGCAGCGGCTGACGTTCGGCTTCTGCCGCGCGATACAGGTGACGCTGCGCACTGGCCCAGCGGCCCTCGGCCAAATCCAGCTGGCCGTGCTCGATCGCCACTTGCACCCGTCGACTGCGATTGCGCCGCGACCATGGGTTGACCACCCCACCGGAAGTTGTCACCAGTTCGACCAGCGCCTTGATGCCCCAGAACACCAGCCACAGCACGGCCACCAAGGCCAGGGTTGCCCACAGGCTCGATTCGTAACGGAAGCTCTTGTAGGCGATCAGCACGTAGCCGGAATGCTCGGCAATCGCCAGCCCCAACGCGGCGGCGGCAGCGATGACCACGAACACGATCACATAGAGACGCTTCATGGTGTGGCCTCCTGCGCAGTGCTCGCGGCAGGTTTGGCCAGAGGTTTCACTGAGTCCTCGGCGTTGACGTTGCGTCGCTCAAGGTAAGCCTGGACGGCGCTCAACGTGCCTGTCAGATCCGGCGTGACCACCGTGACTGGCTGTTTGCTCAACTCGGCCACCTGCTCCAGCATGATCTTGCTCTGAGGGTTGTCCGGGTTGAAGTTACCCTTGAGCACGTCCCGCGCCTCGGTCAGCGCCTGAGTGTAGACCGCAGCCTGACCGTTGAGCGCGGCCCACTGCGCCTGTTCCAGCGCCAGGCTCAAGGCCAGACGCACCTGGCTCAGGCTCTGCCCTGCCAGCAATGGACGGACATTCTTGTCGGCGTTGAAATCGATTCGGATGTAACGCGAGATCTGATCCCACCATTGCGCCCAGCGACTGGCGCCGTCGCCATCGGCCGTCAGGCCCAGCAGGGATTCGCCACGGTCCTTGTACTCGGGCGCCAGTTCGGTGAGGCTGATCACTTGATCGCGCAAGGCACCCAGTCGCAGGAACAACCCGGTGCGATCCGGCTGTTCGGTACTGCGCAGGGCCACCAGGGTTTTGGCCACTTGCTCGCGAGCGGCAAAAGCCCCCGGGTCATTCTGTTCACGGAGTATCTCATCGGCCCCCTGCACCAGGGCCTGGGCACTGCTGATGTCCTGCAACGCCGACAGACGCAGGCTGGCCAGTCGCAGCAAATGCTCAGCCTCGGCCAGACGCCAATCCTTGCGGCTGGCACCGAGGACGGTTTCCAAGCGTTGATTCAAACGCTGTTGATCGCCCTGAAGTTGAGTGACCAAGCGACTGCGCGCATCGAGCTCTTCGGCGGCAGGCATTTGTTCGAGGCGAGCGGTCAGACGCTGCTCGTTGAGCTTCAGGCTCTGCGCCTGATCGTTCAACGCCTGTACCTGACTCAACTGTTGCAGGTTATCGGCTTGCAGGTGACGCACCTGCCAGACGCCCCAACCGCCCACGGCAACACCGGCAGCGCCCAACAGCAGCGCGACGATTGCCAGCCCATTGCCTCGGCGCGGCTCAGTAGCAGGTGGCCCGGTTACAACCGGCGCTTCTACCGGCGCATCGAGCACCGGCTGGACGTCATCTTTAGGCAAGGCTGTTTTGCTCACGTATCCATCCTTTGCATTAGAAAACGGGTACGGGGTGCTCCCGTAACGCCGTCAGCAAGGCCGCGGCACTGGCGCCACGACAATCCACAACTGTTTGGGCCCCGGCGGCGCGTGCCAGCTCGGCGACCCTGGGGCTTGGAACAAACAACGGCAACCGCGCCATGATCGGCCAGGCATCGCCAGCCAATCGGTGCAGGTGCTCAAAACCCTGTCCACTGCTGACCACCAGCCCGTTCAAGCGTTCCGCCTCGATCCGCTCAGGCAGCGCTGCCGGTGGGTACTGCGGTAAGCCGCGTCGGTACAACTCCAGATACTCGACACTAGCACCAAGCTCGCGCAAACGCTCAGCCAGCAACTCGCGCCCACCCTCCCCACGCACGATCAACACCCGAGGATCGGGACGGGCGATAGCCTCGCGCAATCGTGGAAGTTCAAGCAAGGCTTCGCTGTCATCACCGTCGGCCGGGAAACTCACATCCAGCCCGTTAGCCTCGAGGATCTGCGCCGTTGCCGCGCCGACGCTGAACCACGTCAGAACCGGCGGTTGCGGCCAATGCTGGTGGAGCAGCTCGACAGCGATTCTGGCGGCCGGCTTACTGACCACGATCACCGCGCAATAGTGATCCAGGTCCTGAATCACTGCGCGCATTGTGGCAGAGGCCGGCATCGGCTCGATGTCCAAAAGCGGCAAGCTGCTACTGAAAACCCCCGCGTCAGCCAACACGCAGGCAAGCGCCGCCGATTCATCCGCAGGGCGCGTCAGCAGCAGGCGCCAGCCAGTCACTCGTGCCCAGCCTCGCCGTAGACTGCTTTGAGAATGGCGTCGGCGCCCTGACTCAGCAGGTCTTCGGCCACTTGCACGCCCAGGGCCTCGGCCTCGCTGCGCGGCGCTCGGGCCTCGGCGCAGAGCAACAGGCCGCCGTTCGGATCGCCCACCAAGCCACGCAACCAGATCTGCTCGCCTTCAAGCACGGCGTAGCAGGCGATCGGCACCTGGCAGCCGCCATTCAGATGTTTGTTGAGGGCACGTTCAGCGGTCACGCGGATGGCCGTATCCTGGTGATGCAGCGGCGCGAGCAGTGCATGAATCTCAGTGTCGGCGCTACGGCACTCGATACCGACCGCGCCCTGGCCTCCGGCCGGCAGGCTGTCATCGACACTGATGGCCGAGGTGATGCGGTGTTCGAAGCCCAGACGAATCAAACCCGCCGCGGCGAGGATGATGGCGTCGTATTCGCCGGCATCGAGCTTGGCCAGGCGCGTGTTGACGTTGCCACGCAGGAAGCGGATTTCCAGATCCGGGCGACGGGTCAGCAACTGAGCCTGGCGGCGCAAGCTGGAGGTGCCGACGATGCTGCCTGGTGGCAACTCATCCAGGCTGGCGAAGGTATTGGAGACAAATGCATCGCGCGGGTCTTCGCGCTCGCAGATGCAGAACAGACCGAGGCCTTCGGGGAAGTCCATCGGCACGTCCTTCATGGAGTGCACGGCGATGTCGGCTTCGTTTTCCAGCAGCGCGGTTTCCAGCTCCTTGACGAACAGGCCCTTGCCGCCGATTTTCGACAGGGGCGAATCGAGCAGCTTGTCGCCGCGACTGACCATGGGCACCAGTGTCACGAGCAGGCCCAGATGGGCCTGTTCCAGACGAGCCTTGACGTATTCGGCCTGCCACAGGGCGAGAGCACTTTTGCGGGTGGCGATGCGGATTTCGCGAGAGGACATGGATCAATCCGTACTGAATAGATACGGCGGATAATAACAGCTCAGCCAAATCCACTTTGACTTGTATCAGAAACTGCATGGCCTCCCTGGCCCTCAAGGCCCTAAAACAGGGTAGAAATCCGCCCTGAATGGCGGATTAAAGCTGCTGCATCATTTTGCGCACGCCGGCCACATGGCGTCGGCTGACGATCAGGGCGTCGCCGTTCAGGCCTTTGAGAAACAGCTGGAAATGCCCCAGGGGGGTGCGTTGCAGCCGTTCAATGCGTTCGCGGGCGACCAGTGCGTTGCGGTGGATCCGCACGAAACGGTCGCCGAATTCGTCTTCGAGGGCCTTGAGTGGCTCATCCAGCAGCACTTCGCCACCTTCATGGCGCAAGGTCACGTACTTGTGGTCGGCAATAAAGTAGACCACCTGGCCCAACGGGATCAGTTCAATACCTTTACGGGTGCGGGCGCTGATATGGCTGCGTGGGCCGCTGCCGGTTTCGGCGGCGGGACGAGTCAAGGCGGCGAGCTGGATGCGATTGGGGCGTTCGGCTTTTTTCAATGCTTCATGTAACTGTTCTGTGCGCACTGGCTTCACCAGATAGCCCACGGCGCTGGCCTGTAGGGCTTCCAAGGCAAATTCATCGGGCCCTGTGCAAAACACCACGGCGGGCGGGGTTTCGCGTTCGCACAATCGTGCCGCCACTTGCAGGCCATCGAGGCCCGGCATGCGAATATCGAGCAGTACGATATCCGGCTTGTGGCTGTCGATCAGTGCCAACGCCTCTTCGCCATTCGTGGCGCTGGGCTCCAGGACGTTGTATCCCTCGAGTTCGCCGACCATTCGGCTCAGGCGCTCGCGGGCCAGGGGTTCGTCATCAACGATCAGGACATTCATATTGCGCTGGATTCCTGCGTGAGTCTCGCACAAAGATAGCGTAGACAGGTGAAGTGACGTCCGTCACCGCGATCCACGCTAAGACTAGCGCGAGGGCCAAAAAGTGCCGCAAGACCGGCGGCTAAATTTTCATCTGCCGGGTGACTGACGGCCCAGGCCCGCGTTGGCGAGGCATCGCCATAAGGTTTGCTGATACACAATATGAACACCCCTCTTCTCTCTATAGTCAGCTGCAGCATCGAGAAGTGCGCTGATCCTACTGTCCAACTGTAGACGGTTGCCGCGACGATATTGCTCAAATGAGAAATATCGTTGCGCAATTTGCGCATCGCTGGCTTCGAGTATGGATCGCCCCATGAGAAAAAAACGTATCGACCAGTGTCAGCGACAGGATTGGCAACCCTGTTATTATCCGCGTCAGCGTTCCACGCCATCTTTCTTCAAGCCGATACGAGCGAATTCATGAGCACTGACAAGACCAATCAGTCCTGGGGCGGCCGCTTCAGTGAACCCGTCGACGCCTTCGTTGCCCGCTTCACCGCCTCCGTCACCTTCGACCAGCGCCTGTATCGCCACGACATCATGGGCTCGATCGCCCACGCCACGATGCTGGCCAAGGTCGGCGTGCTGACCGATGCCGAGCGCGACAGCATCATCGATGGCCTGAAGACCATCCAGGGTGAAATCGAGGCCGGCCAGTTCGACTGGCGCATCGACCTCGAAGACGTGCACATGAACATCGAGGCGCGCCTGACCGACCGCATCGGCGTGACCGGTAAAAAGCTGCACACCGGCCGTAGCCGCAACGACCAGGTCGCCACCGACATTCGTCTGTGGCTGCGTGACGAGATCGACCTGATCCTGGCCGAGATCACCCGCCTGCAAAAAGGCTTGCTGGAGCAAGCCGAGCGCGAAGCCGGCAGCATCATGCCAGGCTTCACCCACCTGCAAACCGCGCAGCCGGTGACTTTCGGGCACCACATGCTGGCCTGGTTCGAAATGCTCAGCCGCGACTACGAGCGCCTGGTGGACTGCCGCAAGCGTACCAACCGCATGCCGCTGGGCAGTGCTGCGCTGGCTGGCACCACTTACCCGATCGACCGCGAGTACACCGCTCAGTTGCTGGGCTTTGACGCTGTTGGCGGCAACTCCCTGGACAACGTGTCCGATCGCGACTTCGCCATCGAGTTCTGCTCGGCCGCGAGCATCGCGATGATGCACTTGTCGCGGTTCTCCGAAGAGCTCGTGCTGTGGACCAGTGCGCAGTTCCAGTTCATCGATCTGCCGGACCGTTTCTGCACCGGTAGCTCGATCATGCCGCAAAAGAAAAACCCGGACGTGCCGGAGCTGGTTCGCGGCAAGACTGGCCGGGTATTTGGCGCGCTGATGGGCCTGCTGACCCTGATGAAAGGCCAGCCCCTGGCCTACAACAAGGACAACCAGGAAGACAAGGAACCGCTGTTCGACGCCGCCGACACCCTGCGCGACTCGCTGCGAGCCTTCGCCGACATGATCCCGGCGATCAAGCCCAAGCACGCGATGATGCGCGAAGCGGCCCTGCGCGGTTTCTCGACCGCCACCGACCTGGCCGACTACCTGGTACGCCGCGGCTTGCCGTTCCGTGATTGCCACGAGATCGTTGGCCACGCGGTGAAGTACGGCGTAGACAGCGGCAAGGACCTGGCGGAAATGAGCCTGGAAGAGCTGCGCAAGTTCAGCGACCAGATCGAGCAGGACGTGTTTGCCGTGCTGACCCTGGAAGGTTCGGTGAATGCCCGTGACCATATCGGCGGAACCGCGCCGGCACAGGTCAAGGCTGCCGTGGCTCGCGGTCAGGCACTACTCGCCAGCCGTTAAAAGCTTCGCGGGCAAGTCGGATCGCCGCACCGCTCGCGCCTACAGGGGACCGTACCCCTCAGGCGCGAGACTTGCCCGCGAAGGCAT
This sequence comes from Pseudomonas sp. Pseusp15, assembly GCF_059492165.1. NCBI lineage: Bacteria > Pseudomonadati > Pseudomonadota > Gammaproteobacteria > Pseudomonadales > Pseudomonadaceae > Pseudomonas > Pseudomonas sp. Pseusp15. The sequence goes on along the minus strand of NZ_CP168523.1, from coordinate 5,599,253 downwards.
TCTCAAGATCGTTACACAATCTATTTCTTCGACGCGATCATCTCCAGAAACGCGGGCATTGCTGCGCCCTTTTCTGCCGCAATTCGCTGCACGTTCGGATTCTGCCCCAGACGCTCCAGCAGCGCCCTGGCCGCCGGCATCTCAGCCAGCAGATCAATATCGAACAGCTTCTGCGCCACGGCACAAGCCATCGGCACGCTGTACAGGAAATACAAATCCGCAATGCTGAGACGGTCGCCCGCCACGTAAGGGGCGAACTTGCCGTGCCTGCCCAGTGAGGCGAACCCCAGCAGCAACTCGGCCTTGGTCTTGTCCTTGATCGCTTCCGGCACTGACATGCCGAAAAACGCTTCGGGGTAGCAGGCTCGCGCTGGCAGTTCGATGTACAACTCGATTTCCTTGGCCAAAGCCAGCGCCTGCGCTCGCTCGAAGGGTTCGCTCGGCAGCAGCGGTGTGCCTTTCTGACTCTGCTCGAGGTACTCGAGAATCACGCTGGTTTCGTTGACGAAACCTTGCTCGACGCCCAGTACCGGAACCTTGCCGCGCGGGCTGATGGCCAGCGCCTCGGGGCTGGTGCCTGGGTAAAACGGTACTTCCTCAAACGGCAGTCCCTTCTCGAGCAACGCCAGCTTGACCATGTTGTAATAGTTGCTGACGCAAAATCCATAAAGCTTGAGCATTACATAGCCTCCAGGCCGTGCAGGGGGTTGGCAGCGCCAGTTATAGAACGCCCAGGCACTTCTTGCCAGCAGCATCACAATGCTGAATGCAGGTAAACTGGCCGCCTTTCCTTGAGGAGCCTGCCATGAGCGAGCCAAACGACATCGACAACGACGAAGAAGAATTCGCCGAAACGACGCTGATCGAAGCAATCGAAAACCAGATCGAAAGCGACAACCCGCCAGCGGCCAAGGCAACCTTCAACAAGCTGACCCTGGTGGGTTACGAGCGTGAAGAAATCCTCAACCTGATGGCCCATGTGCTGGCCTACGAGATCGACGCCATGCTCGATGAGGACCGTGCATTCGACACCGAATGGTATGAAACGGCGCTGCGCGCACTGCCAGAGTTGCCGCCGGAAAAGCAATAACCCCGCCCCCCCTGTAGGAGCGCGCTCGCTCCTACAGAAACCACCCCCGCTGTCCGTACCACCTTCCGAGGAATGCCTCTCGGGGAGAAAAACCCTGTTGCCAGCACTGGACATGCCTCACCGACGGGTTCACCTTAGGGACGCTATCGTCTAATTCCTAGAAAGTCTGGAGTCCTTATGTCGCTTACCCCTGAGTTGGTTGCCGAACTGGAAATCCTCGCACTCTTCAACCTGGACAGTTCCCAGGAAGGTTTGAAAATTCATCAGACCGCTGCCCCGAAAGCCATTGCCGCCGCACAAAGACTGTTCGACAAAGAATTGATCACCCAGCCCGATGGCGGTTACCTGACCAGCCTGGGGCGTGACGCCGCACAAAACGTGCAAACCGTTCTCACCATTCTGTCCGTGCGGGAAACAGCCTGAGCATCACTGCATAGCCCACGGAAAGCTCTGTCACGGGATTTCCGCGGGCACACTTGATGACTGGCCCTGTTACCTGCCGTCGCCAAACGATAGAAATCTGACGCCAGGAAAACAAAATCAGCTTAAAAGTCCCGGGGCCGAGGCGCTAAACTGCCCCTCACCCTGAGCCCTCCTATGTCCGAGCCCCGCGAGCCGGATTGAGCTGACATGACCCGCACCCATGAAATCCGCCCCGATCTGGACGAGGGAATCGATCGCAAGGTTCTCAGCCAGCTGCGCGCCCGTTTCCTGAAGCTCAACGAGGGTCGCATGGCCCGTGCGATGGAAGGGTTGTCGACCCGCCAGCAAACGGTGCTGACCCTGCTGCCGCTGTTTTTCCACGTCAATCATCCGCTATTGCCGGGTTACGTTTCGGGTAGCACCCCGGCCGGCCTGTCGAATTACGACCCCGACACCAACACCCTCGCCGAAGCCCAACGCCTGACCCGCTCGTTTTCCTACAAACCGCGCCACGGCAGCAATCCGCCGCGCCCCATTCACGGCCTGTTCCTGATGGGCAGCCTCGGCACTCTGGCCCAGGCCGATCAGAGCGACATGGACGTGTGGGTCTGTCATGGGCCGGACCTGAGCGAAAGCGAGCTCGCTGAACTGCGCAAGAAATGCCAGTTGCTGGAAGTCTGGGCCGCCAGCCAGGGCGCCGAGGCGCACTTTTTCCTGATCGACCCGGCCCGCTTCGTGCTCGGCGAGCGCGATACGCAGTTGAGCTCGGAAGACTGTGGCACCACCCAGCACTATCTGCTGCTGGACGAGTTCTATCGAACCGCGATCTGGCTGGCCGGACGCACCCCCATCTGGTGGCTGGTGCCGGTCTACGAAGAGGCTGCGTACGACCGTTACACCCACACGCTGCTTTCCAAACGCTTCATCCGTGCCGACGAAACCCTGGACCTGGGGCATCTGGCGTACATCCCTCCCGGGGAGTTCATCGGTGCCGGGCTCTGGCAGCTGTTCAAAGGCATCGAATCGCCCTACAAATCAGTGCTCAAACTGCTGCTGACCGAGGTCTACGCCAGTGAACACCCGAAAGTCCACTGCCTGAGCCTGCGTTTCAAACAGGCGGTGTTTGCCAATCGACTGGACCTCGATGAACTGGACCCGTACATGGTGGTTTACCGGCGCATCGAGGAATACCTCACGGCTCGGGGCGAACCGGAGCGGCTCGAACTGGTACGTCGTGCGCTGTACCTGAAGGTCAATCGCAAGCTCACCGGCAGCAGCGGTCGCACCCAGAGCTGGCAGCGTTCGCTGCTCGAACGTCTGGCCCACGAATGGCATTGGGATCAGCGTCAGTTGGCGTTGCTCGACAGCCGCAGCCAGTGGAAAGTCCGCCAGGTCAGCGCCGAGCGCCGTGCCTTGGTCAGCGAACTGAATTACAGCTACCGCTTCCTGACACAGTTTGCCCGTAACGAGCAGACCGTCAGCCTGATCAACAAGCGCGACCTCAATGTGCTGGGCCGGCGGTTGTACGCGGCCTTCGAGCGCAAGGCCGACAAGGTCGAATGCATCAACCCGGGCATCGCCCCCGATCTGGCCGAAGACACCCTGACGCTGGTGCAGGCCCCGAACAAGAGAGAGCCGGGGCAAACCCAATGGGGTTTGTACAACGGCAGCCTGACCGCTCATGAGTGGGAGCATTTCGCGCCGATCAAGCGCAGCCGCCAGTTACTCGAACTGCTCACCTGGTGTCACCGTAACGGCGTGATCGACAGCAGCACCCGCCTGGCCCTGCACCCCGGCACCAGCGACTTGAGCGAGTTCGAACTGTTCAACCTGCTCGGCAGCCTGCAGCAAAGCATCGCCCTGCCCCTGACCACCGTCGCCGAAGAGCCTTTGCTGCGCGCCAGCGTGCCGAGCGAAATACTGATTCTGGTGAACGTCGGCGTCGATCCGCTCAAGCACCATCGCGACATGAACATCCTGATGACCACCGAGCGCACCGATTCCCTGAGCTACGCCGGCGTGCGGGAAAATCTGGTGCTGACCCTGGATCAGGTCACGCTAAACAGCTGGAACGAGGTGCTGGTCAGCCGCTTTGACGGTCCCCATGCCCTGCTCGACTGCCTGCGCGATTACCTCAACAACCTGCCGGACGGGCCACAGCAGCCCAAGCTGCGGGTACGTTGCTTCTGCCACAACCGCGCGCAATTCATAGCCCGACGAGTCGAAGAAGTTCTCGATACCGCGCAAAACCTGCTGCTGAGCAAACTCAATCATCGCTACCTGATTCAGGTCCAGCAGCATTACCACGTGCTGGAGCTGGTGCCCGGCCAGGTCAATCACGTTGCCCTCGCCACGCTGCCGGCGCTGTTTGACTACCTTGGCGAAGAGCTGGCCAGCTACAGCCCGCTGCATCTGGACCCGATGGCACTGGAAGACCACGACCTGGCGCTGATCCTGCCCATGGGGCAACCCGACTGCGTTCAGGTGTTCTACCGGATCAACGAACACCAGGCCGATCTGTACGTACTGGATGAGTTCAATGCCTTGTGGCAACAACGCTTGCCCTATCACGACGAACAAAGCCTGCTGGTGCCGCTGCAACGTTTTCTGCAATCGATCCAGTACCGGCGCGACGCCTTGCTACCGATGGACGCCGCCCAGCCGCTGAGCCTGGAGACTTTGTATTACCAGTTATTGCCTTCAGGCTCCGCGCGGGCGCGTCGGGTCGAAGCCCGACCGGCGCCGCAAACCCCGGTCAACAAACCGTTCTATGACGTGCAGGCGATCGTCGGCAAAGCCGCACCAGGACAGGTGCAAGTCACGCTGTATTGCAATCAGCGGGAATTTTCAGAGCTGGAACATGGCGACCAACTGTTCAGCGTGGTCGCCCGGGAAATCGTCGAACAGCGCCGCGAGACCGAACGCTATCGCTGCTACATCACCGACCTGGACCTGTCGGGCCTGCTCGGTGATGGTCAGAGTTCAAGCAATCTGTATTTGCGCTACAAGGCCGACCTGGAGCGCGCATTGAACGAGGCGCTCGAGCAGGTCTGAGGGGTTCATTCCGGGAACGCGCCGCCATTGGCAGGCTGCGATTCAACTTCCAGCAGGGTCAGTTTGAGGGTCTTGCCACCCGGTGCCGGCCAGTCGATGTGCTGGCCAACCTTCAGGCCGAGCAACGCACTGCCCACCGGCGCCAGAATGGAAATCCTGCCTTCGTCGGCGTTGGCATCCTTGGGGTAGACCAGGGTCAGGTGGTAGTCCTTGCCACTGCTTTCTTCGCGGCAATGCACTTTAGAATTCATGGTCACGACATCGGCCGGCACCTCTTCGTGACCGACCAGGGTATCGGCGCGATCCAGTTCGGTTTGCAGCGCGATAACGCCCGGCAGCGAGTCATCCAGGCTGTCGATCAGGCGCTCCAGACGTTGCACGTCCAGACGGGTAAGGGTGATGGAAGGTGCGGTCATGATCAGGGCAGACTCCTTTCTTCTGCACGAAAAAAGCAAAACCCCGCCAGAAAAAGGCGGGGTTTTCACGAGCCTCGATGGGTTGAGGCGTATCTGGACACTATCACAGCTCAATAAATAAACAAGCCGGGGGCGACCACGGCCCAGCGCTGACCATTGCTCCCGCTGGGGCGCGGAGTGGCCCTAAAAACCTTGCGGCTGCTTCGCACCCGAGCGGGAGCAAGCTCCTTCGCCACAAAAGCCCTTAAGACAAGATCTTGCGTTGTACAGCCTGCGCACAAATCACCCGCCGCCGCTCATCATCGGCCGAGCGCCATTCGCGGATATCTTCGACATGCCGAAAACACCCCAGGCAAACCTTCTGCTCATCCAGCCGGCACACACCGCTGCACGGCGAAGGCACTGCCGGGCTGACGTTGCTATAGAGCGGTTTGGGCGGGCGAACGGGCGCAGGCTGGGTCACGATCTCACAGACCTTCGAAATCGAGTTCGACGTCGGCTTGCTGCTTGACGATGCGCTCGAGCATCTCACCCAGTTGCTCGTCGCTCTTGTCACACATCCAGCGCTTGCTCTCTTCGTCATAGTCGAAGTGGAAACCGCCGGACACCGCCGCCAACCACAATTGCCGCAACGGCTCCTGGCGACTGAAGATCAACTGGCTGCCGTTTTCGAACTTGACGGTGAGCACACCGGCCGAGCTCTCCAGATCGATATCCAGGTCACTCTCATCGAAAATATCCTCCAGCGTCTGCTGGGTGGCATCGACCAGGTCGTGAAAACGGGCTTCAGTCAAACTCATTACGGGAACCTCAAAAAGTGTCTACTCACGCTCAAGCGCCGCAAGATACGGGCGAGCCCCGATGATTGCAAAGAATAACCACCAAGGACGAGGTGCGGTACGAAATATCCCTGCGCAACGCAGGACAAGTTACTGCGCCACAGTCAAAGGCCCGCCGGACGGGAGCCGCGTCACATAGGCAAGCTGCCGGGTGGCCGGTATACTCCGGCGCAATTAACGCATTTTCAAGGATTTCGCCATGAAGCGCCTGATCTCTTCCCTTGCTGCGCTCGTCGCGGTTGCCTGCCTGGTATCGGCCTGTGGTCAAAAAGGCCCGCTGTACCTGCCCGATGACAGCCAGGATCCTGCAGAGCAGGCCAAGTCGTCGCAACAGTCTCCGTCGAAAGCACACAAACACGACGTCTACCAATAAGGGAACGCCATGGACGCTTTTAACTACCGTGACGGTGAGCTGTTCGCGGAAGGTGTTGCCCTGTCCGCCATCGCCGAACGCTTTGGTACACCGACCTACGTCTACTCCCGTGCCCACATCGAAGCCCAGTACCTGGCTTACGCCGATGCGTTGGCCGGCACGTCTCACCTGGTCTGCTTTGCGGTCAAGGCCAACTCCAACCTGGGTGTACTGAATGTCCTGGCCCGTTTGGGCGCCGGTTTCGACATCGTTTCCCGTGGCGAGCTGGAGCGTGTACTGGCCGCTGGCGGCAGCCCCGAAAAGATCGTGTTCTCCGGTGTCGGCAAGACCCGTGACGATATGCGTCGCGCCCTGGAAGTCGGCGTGCACTGCTTCAACGTCGAATCCACCGACGAGCTCGAGCGTCTGCAAGTAGTCGCCGCCGAGCTGGGCGTTCGCGCGCCGATCTCGCTGCGCGTCAACCCGGACGTCGATGCCGGCACGCACCCGTACATTTCCACCGGTCTCAAAGAAAACAAGTTCGGCATCGCCATCGCCGACGCCGAAGACGTGTACGTCCGCGCCGCGCAACTGCCTAACCTGGAAGTGGTCGGCGTCGATTGCCACATCGGCTCGCAACTGACCACCCTGCCGCCCTTCATCGATGCCCTCGACCGCCTGCTGGGCCTGGTCGACCGCCTCGGCGATTGCGGCATCTACCTGCGCCACATCGATCTGGGTGGCGGTCTGGGCGTGCGTTATCGCGATGAAGAGCCGCCATTGGCCGCCGACTACATCAAGGCCGTGCGCGAACGTCTCGACGGTCGTGACCTGGCGCTGGTGTTCGAGCCAGGCCGCTTCATCGTTGCCAACGCCGGCGTGCTGCTGACCCAGGTCGAGTACCTCAAGCACACCGAACACAAAGACTTCGCCATCGTCGATGCGGCCATGAACGACCTGATCCGCCCGGCGCTGTACCAGGCCTGGATGGACGTTACCGCCGTGCGCCCTCGCGATACCGCCGCGCGTGCCTACGACATCGTCGGCCCGATCTGCGAAACCGGCGACTTCCTGGCCAAGGATCGTCAACTGGCGCTGGAAGAAGGCGACCTGCTGGCCGTGCATTCGGCCGGTGCCTACGGGTTTGTCATGAGTTCCAACTACAACACTCGCGGCCGCGCCGCTGAAGTGTTGGTGGACGGTGATCAGGCAATTGAAGTGCGTCGCCGCGAGACGGTAGCCGAGTTGTTTGCTGGCGAAAGCCTGCTGCCGGAGTAACCCCATGCTGCTGCGTTTTACCAAGATGCACGGCCTGGGCAATGACTTCATGGTTCTCGACCTGGTCAGCCAGCACGCGCACATTCTGCCCAAGCATGCCAAGCAATGGGGCGATCGGCACACCGGCATCGGGTTCGACCAGTTGCTGATCGTCGAGGCGCCCAGCAACCCGGACGTGGATTTCCGCTATCGGATCTTCAACGCCGACGGCTCCGAAGTGGAACAGTGCGGTAACGGCGCTCGATGCTTCGCCCGCTTCGTGCTCGACAAGCGCCTGACCGCCAAGCGGCAGATTCGCGTCGAGACCAAAAGCGGCATCATCGAACTGGACATCCGCAACGATGGCCAGATCAGCGTCAACATGGGCGCCCCGCGCCTGGTGCCGGCCGAGATTCCGTTCGAAGCCCCAAGCCAGGCCCTGAGCTATCAGGTCGACGTCGACGGCACCATGGTCGAACTGGCTGCGGTGTCCATGGGCAACCCCCATGCCGTGTTGCGGGTCAACGACATCAACAAAGCACCGGTGCATGAACTGGGGCCGAAAATCGAACATCACCCGCGCTTTCCGGCACGGGTCAATGTCGGTTTTCTCCAGGTCATCGACCGGAACCGCGCGCAGTTGCGCGTCTGGGAACGCGGGGCCGGGGAAACCCAGGCCTGCGGAACCGGCGCTTGTGCTGCCGCGGTGGCCGCGATCAGCCAGGGGTGGATGGATTCGCCGCTATTGATCGACCTGCCCGGCGGGCGCCTGTCCATTGAATGGGCAGGCCCTGGCCAACCGGTCATGATGACCGGCCCGGCAGTACGCGTATACGAAGGACAAGTGCGTCTTTGAGTGAGCGAAATCCATGACCGACAAGCCCCAGGTTCCCGCCCTACAGCCCGACGAATCCCCTTCCGAAAGCCTTGAGGCGGCGGCGATTGCCGCGTACCTGGAGGCTCATCCGGATTTCTTCATCGAGCATGAAGAACTGCTCCCGGCCCTGCGCATTCCGCACCAGCGCGGCGACACCATTTCGCTGGTCGAACGCCAGATGACAATTCTGCGCGATCGCAACATCGAGTTGCGTCATCGTCTCTCGCACTTGATGGACGTGGCCCGCGACAACGATCGCCTGTTCGACAAAACCCGCCGTCTGATTCTCACGTTGATGGACGCGACCAGCCTGGAAGACGTGGTGATCGGCGTCGAAGACAGCCTGCGCCAGGACTTTCAGGTGCCCTTCGTCAGCCTGATCCTGCTGGGCGACAACCCGATGCCGGTAGGCCGCTGGGTCACCCACGCCGACGCACAAACGGCCATCGGCGGCCTGCTCTCGGAAGACAAGAGCGTCTGCGGCAGCCTGCGTGAGCATGAACTGGACTTCCTGTTCGGCGAAGAACAGCGCAAGCAGATCGGCTCCACCGCCGTCGTCGCCATCAGCCACCAGGGCATCCACGGTGTTCTGGCCATCGCCAGCCGCGATCCGCAGCACTACAAGAGTTCGGTGGGCACATTGTTCCTCAGCTACATCGCCGAAGTCATGGGTCGCGTACTGCCACGGGTCAACAACTCCCTGCGCTCGGTACGCTGATCGTGGAACGGCAACTGGACGCTTACTGCGAACACCTGCGCAGTGAGCGGCAAGTGTCGCCGCATACGCTGTACGCCTACCGCCGCGACCTCGATAAAGTGCTTGGCTGGTGCGTCAAACAGAACATCGGCAGCTGGGCCGCACTGGATATCCAGCGGCTGCGCAGCCTGATCGCCCGTCTGCATGCACAAGGCCAATCGTCCCGCAGCCTGGCACGGCTACTGTCGGCGGTGCGCGGGCTCTATCATTATCTGAACCGCGAAGGCCTGTGCGACCACGATCCGGCCAACGGCCTGGCACCGCCCAAAGGCGAGCGTCGTCTGCCGAAAACCCTCGATACCGACCGTGCGCTGCAACTGCTGGAAGGCGCGGTGGAGGATGATTTCCTGGCCCGTCGGGATCAGGCGATTCTGGAGTTGTTCTACTCCTCCGGCTTGCGGCTTTCGGAGCTGACCGGGCTCAACCTCGATCAGCTGGACCTGGCTGACGGCATGGTCCAGGTCCTCGGTAAAGGCAGCAAGACCCGGCTGTTGCCAGTGGGTAAAAAGGCTCGCGAAGCACTGGAACTGTGGCTGCCGTTGCGGGCCATGACCAACCCGGCGGACGACGCAGTGTTTGTCAGCCAGCAAGGTCGGCGCCTCGGTCCTCGGGCGATTCAGGTGCGGGTCAAGGCCGCCGGCGAGCGCGAGCTGGGGCAGAACCTGCACCCGCACATGTTGCGACACTCTTTCGCCAGCCATTTGCTGGAGTCCTCTCAGGACTTGCGCGCCGTGCAAGAGCTACTCGGCCACTCAGACATCAAGACCACCCAAATCTACACCCATCTGGACTTCCAGCACCTGGCGACGGTCTACGACAGCGCCCATCCACGGGCCAAACGCATTAAAGGCGATGATTCATGACCATCCAACTGATCACCTTCGACCTCGACGACACCCTGTGGGACACCGCCCCGGTAATCGCCAGCGCCGAAGCCATATTGCGTGAATGGCTGACCGAGCATGCGCCGAACCTGGGCGCGGTGCCGGTGGAGCATTTGTGGTCGATTCGCGAGCGGGTGTTGAGCAACGAGCCGAACCTCAAGCACCGAATCAGTGCGCTGCGTCGGCGGGTGCTTTTTCATGCTCTGGAAGAGGCTGGTTACGACCATGGTCAAGCCTCAGACCTGGCTGATCAAAGTTTTGAAGTGTTTCTGCATGCCCGGCATCAATTGGAAGTTTTCCCCGAAGTCGAGCCGACGCTGGAGACACTCGCCAAGCACTACGCCCTCGGTGTAGTGACCAACGGCAACGCCGATGTGCGCCGACTGGGCCTGGCGGATTACTTCAGGTTTGCCCTGTGCGCCGAAGACATCGGCATCGCCAAACCGGATGCGCGACTGTTTCATGAAGCGTTGCAACGGGGCGGCGCGACCGCCGAAACCGCGGTGCATATCGGCGATCATCCTGGCGATGACATTGCCGGAGCCCAGCAGGCGGGGTTGCGAGCGATCTGGTTTAACCCGGCGGGCAAAGTGTGGGAAGCCGAGAAGGCGCCGGATGCCGAGATTCGCAGTTTGACCGAGTTGCCTGCACTGCTCGCCCGCTGGAACTCAGTCGATATTTGAGGTGCTGCGATCTTTTGATTTTCACCCATGAAAAAGCCCGCAGCGACGGCGGGCTTTTTTCAGCAAGCAGGAAGCAGGCGCTTAGATAGGCCGGCTGCCGTACTTGTTATCAGGCTTCTTGGGAGGATCGGCGACCACATTGGCCTCCACTTCCTGCACCTTGCCGCCCCGTGCCAGAAACTCTTCCATGGCCTTGGCCAGGGCATCGCGTTCCTTGTTCTTGGCTTCAACGCTCGGCAGCTCATCGACCGATACCGCTGCCTTGGCTTTGCCTTTGGCAGTCGGAACGGGCACATCACCGCCGTCGTCTTCAGCGACGTCTTCAGCCGCCGCTTCCAGGCCTTCTTCGGTTTCGTCGTCGTCGCCTACTTCGAGGTCGTCGTTTTCCAGATCATCGTCGCTCATGTTCTACCTCATGACTTGCGAAAAGCAGATTAGTTATAGCCCAGCTTTGCCTTCTGTCGAAGGCCGCCGGAAAAAATTCAACCACCGCTGGTGACCAGCGGTTTATTCCCCTTCACCGTGCACGGTGGCGAGGACTTTACGGGCACCGCCATGATCACGGTGCTCGCCCAGATAAACGCCTTGCCAGGTTCCCAACGCCAGTCGGCCTGCCGAGATCGGCAAACTGAGCTGACAGCCAAGTACGCTGGCCTTGAAGTGCGCCGGGAGGTCGTCCTGGCCTTCGTCGTTATGCTCATAGTCGTCCGTTCCTTGTGGGATCAGACGATTGAAAAATCGTTCGAAGTCGCGACGTACCGCCGGATCGGCGTTCTCGTTGATGGTCAACGACGCCGAGGTATGCTGTAGCCACAAATGCAACAGACCGACCCGACACGCCTTGAGTTCAGGCAAGCCGGCGAGTAACTCGTCCGTTACCAGATGAAAGCCCCGGGGCCGTGCCCGCAGGGTAATCAGAGTCTGTTGCCACATACAGTTCTCCGCACGTTCGGGGCGCATTCTAGCGCGCTCTGGGAAAAAACAAAGGCCCTAATATTCCTTCAATCGTGTAAGCCATTGGCCGCAGAAAAACACCCGTTGTAAACGCCCCTGAACGTGTATGAAAAAACCTTTCAGCCTTTCCTTCACTGACAAAATCAAGACAAAAAAATACCCGGCAAGCCGGGCATTTTTTATAGGCGTGCTTACAAGTTGTAGCCGCGTTCGTTGTGCAGCGCCAGATCGATGCCGACTGCTTCTTCTTCCTCGGTGATGCGCAGACCCATGACAGCGTCCAGCACCTTGAGGATGATGAAGGTGACGATCGCGGTGTAGATCACCGTGAAGCCCACGCCTTTGCACTGAATCCAGACTTGAGCCGCGATGTCGGTGACGGTGCCGAAACCACCCAGGGACGGTGCAGCGAACACACCCGTCAGGATCGCGCCGAGGATACCGCCGATACCGTGCACGCCAAAAGCGTCGAGGGAGTCGTCGTAACCCATTTTGCGTTTCAGAGTCGTGGCGCAGAAGAAGCACACCACGCCCGCCGCCAGACCGATGATCATCGAGCCCATCGGGCCAACGGTACCCGCCGCCGGAGTGATCGCAACCAGACCGGCCACCACGCCCGAAGCGATACCCAGTGCGCTCGGTTTGCCGTGGGTCAGCCATTCGGCAAACATCCAGCCCAAGGCTGCGGCGGCGGTAGCGATCTGAGTCACCAGCATGGCCATACCGGCAGTGCCGTTGGCTGCGGCAGCGGAACCGGCGTTGAAACCGAACCAGCCAACCCAGAGCATCGCGGCACCCATAAGGGTATAGCCGAGGTTGTGCGGAGCCATCGGGGTGGTTGGGAAGCCTTTACGCTTGCCCAGTACCAGACAGGCGATCAGCCCGGCCACACCGGCGTTGATGTGCACCACGGTGCCGCCTGCGAAGTCGAGCACGCCCCAGTCGCCCAACAGCGAACCCGGACCGCTCCAGACCATGTGCGCAATCGGCGCGTAAACCAGGGTGAACCAGATCCCCATGAACACCAGCATTGCGGAGAACTTCATCCGCTCGGCGAAAGCACCGACGATCAGCGCGGGGGTGATGATGGCGAAGGTCATCTGATAGGTGACAAACACCGCCTCGGGAAACAGCGCCGCGGGGCCGGTAATACTGGCAGGCGTGATGCCGGCGAGGAATGCCTTGGCGAAGCTGCCGACAAACGAATTGAGGTTGACGACGTTAGCTTCCATACCCGTTGTGTCAAACGCCATGCTGTAGCCGTAAAGGAACCACAGGATGGTGACCAGGCCGGTAATGGCGAAGCATTGCATCATCAACGAAAGAACGTTTTTGGAACGAACCATGCCGCCGTAGAACAGCGCGAGGCCGGGGATGGTCATGAACAGCACAAGGGCTGTCGAGGTCATCATCCAGGCGGTATCGCCGGAATTGAGGACTGGAGGCGCCACCGGATCTGCCGCCATGGCCAGGCCAGGCATTACGATGGACAACAGGGCTCCTAGCCCTGCGAATTTACGCAGAGTCATTTTGTTTTCTCCTGGGGCGTTGGGTTTGTGGCGGCTTAGATTGCGTCGGTATCGGTTTCGCCGGTACGGATGCGAATCGCCTGTTCCAGATTGACCACGAAGATCTTGCCGTCACCGATCTTGCCGGTGTTGGCGGCCTTGGTTATCGCCTCGATAACCCGGTCCAGATCCTTGTCGTCAATGGCGACATCGATCTTCACCTTAGGCAGAAAATCGACCACGTACTCCGCGCCGCGATACAGCTCGGTGTGACCCTTCTGCCGACCGAAGCCTTTGACCTCAGTAACGGTAATGCCCTGCACGCCGATCTCGGACAGCGACTCGCGCACGTCGTCCAGTTTGAACGGCTTGATGATGGCAGTGACTAGCTTCATGAAAACTCTCTCCCGAATTGGTGGACTTGCCCCAGGAAAACAAACCCGACTCAAGTCTAAGCGCAGTGCCTGGCTTTGTAACGCATCGTCGGCCTTACCTGCCCATCCGACGCCAGCTAACCACTCCGCACGAAACTTCCCCCGTTCCGCTTGGCGCACTGCATTCGTCACAGCGACTGCATCAGTGCATGGGTCACCAGCGACTAAGCAGAAAGCTTGCCATCTATCCAAAACCCATTGATTTCAAGCCCTTGGCCGCTAACGCAGACCTCTCCAGCCGATTGACGCCACGGTTACGCACAACAACAGTGCGTGGCTGTCCACTCGCATGCGCGAAAAGCGTGCATCCCAGCCTTCGAGATTGACTATAGACACTGCGTGATACACTGCCCGCCATTGTTGACAGGACATTTCCCATGCTTGCGCCCAAAGACTTCCTCGACGCCCTGAGCGGCACCGCCTCCCGCCTCTTCAGCGGCGACACCCCACTGCCGAAAAGCGAAATCGAAAGCCAGTTCAAGGCTTTGTTGCAGAGCGGCTTCAGCAAGCTGGACCTGGTAAGCCGTGAAGAATTCGACAGCCAGATGGTTGTGCTGGCGCGGACCCGCGCCCGGTTGGAGAGCTTGGAGGCGAAAGTGGCGGAGCTGGAAGCGAAGCTCAATCCACCTGCTGACGCCGAGTAACCTGATCGTTCCCGTGCTCTGCGTGGGAACGCCGCCAGGGACGCTCCAGATGTGACGCAGAGCGTCACGGGATGGTTCCCACGCAGAGCGTGGGAACCATCGTTCAAGCGTGCTTCGCGGACGCTGCAGTCTTTTTAAGTACCCGAAGCTCAACCACGCTCGATTTCGGCCCTGCGCTGATCGTAGGTCGATTGCAGTTTTAACCAGAATCCGGGCGTGGTTTTCAGGTAGCGCGATAGCTTCTTTGTGAGCTCAGGACTAATACCTCTCTCCTGCATGAAAAGGGCACTCACTTCATCCGTGCCTTCATTCAACACGCTAGCCAGACCAGTCGCCGTAATGCCCAGAGGCTCTAGAAACTCCTTTTCAAGGATTTCGCCAGGATGAATCGGCCGCATTCCAGAATTGCTCATCTCCCCTCCTTAGGGCTTGATCAGCTGTGATCATAAGCATCCCCCCCGATCCGACAAGAGCGTCCGAACTCTTTCACCGAAGTCCTTCATCTATCCAGGCCCGGTCCTACAAAGAAATCTAGCTCCTCGGTTGATTACGCCCAAATACCAGCCGCGACGTAACCTTTGTAGCAGCTGCCGAAGGCTGCGTTCGACTGCGCAGCAGTCGTAAATCCAAGTTGTACGGTCTGCCTGATCCACCGCGTGATCTGATTTTACGACTGCTGCGCAGCCGTGCGCCGGCTCCGCCAGCTGCTACGGATCGTGTTATGGCTTAACTGGCTGGAATCAACTCACCGGCCCCAGCAACATCCTGCGAAAGTTTGGCGGCTCTTCTGCCACGTTAAAGCGCCCCTCTCCTACTACGCTTTAAAAAAGCCGCAGGAAGCGGTTCCCCGTCAGCTCAAGGAACGACCATGTCCCTCTCCATCGTCCACAGCCGCGCCCAGATTGGCGTGGATGCGCCCGCCGTCACCGTAGAAGTGCATCTGGCCAACGGCTTGCCGTCGCTGACCATGGTCGGGCTGCCCGAGGCGGCGGTTAAGGAAAGCAAGGATCGGGTGCGTAGCGCGATCATCAATTCGGGACTGCAATTCCCTGCGCGGCGGATCACCTTGAATCTCGCTCCCGCCGATTTGCCGAAGGACGGCGGGCGGTTCGATCTGGCGATTGCCTTGGGGATTCTGTCGGCCAGCGTGCAGGTGCCGACGTTGACGCTGGATGACGTGGAGTGCCTGGGAGAGCTGGCGCTGTCGGGCGCGGTGCGTGCGGTTCGCGGGGTTTTGCCGGCGGCGCTGGCGGCGCGCAAGGCCGGGCGCACGCTGGTAGTCCCGCGAGCGAACGCTGAAGAAGCCTGCCTGGCGTCGGGGTTGAAGGTGATTGCGGTGGATCATCTGCTTCAAGCGGTCGCGCATTTCAATGGTCACACGCCCATCGAACCCTACGCTTCCAACGGTTTGCTCTACGCCAGCAAACCCTATCCCGACTTGAATGAAGTTCAGGGACAACTTGCGGCCAAGCGAGCCTTGCTGATTGCAGCAGCGGGGGCTCATAACCTGCTGTTCAGCGGTCCGCCGGGGACGGGGAAAACGTTGTTGGCGAGTCGTCTGCCGGGGTTGTTACCGCCATTGGCCGAGAGCGAAGCACTGGAAGTCGCGGCGATTCAATCGGTCGCCAGTTGTGTGCCGTTGAGTCATTGGCCACAGCGTCCCTTCCGACAGCCACACCACTCCGCCTCAGGCCCGGCACTGGTGGGTGGCGGCTCGAAACCGCAACCCGGCGAAATCACCCTCGCCCACCATGGCGTGTTGTTCCTCGATGAGCTTCCAGAGTTTGATCGCAAGGTATTGGAGGTGTTGAGAGAGCCATTGGAATCCGGCCACATCGTGATTTCCCGCGCCAAGGACCGCGTTCGCTTTCCGGCGCGCTTTCAATTGGTGGCTGCGATGAATCCCTGCCCCTGTGGATATCTTGGCGAGCCAAGTGGTCGTTGTTCCTGCACGCCGGACATGGTGCAGCGCTATCGCAACAAACTGTCGGGGCCGCTGCTGGACCGCATCGATCTGCACCTGACGGTTGCTCGTGAGGCCACGGCGTTGAATCCTGCGTTGAATCCCGGCGACGATACAGCCACCGCCGCCGAGTTGGTTGCTGATGCAAGAGAGCGGCAACACAAACGCCAGAGTTGCGCCAATGCCTTCCTCGACCTGCCAGGCCTACGCCGGCACTGTAAGTTATCCACAGCCGATGAAAACTGGCTGGAATCCGCCTGCGAGCGTTTAACGCTGTCGTTGCGAGCGGCCCATCGACTGCTCAAGGTCGCGCGCACGCTGGCGGACCTTGAGCAGGCTGACGGGATCAGACGCGAACACCTGGCCGAAGCGCTGCAATATCGGCCAACAACGCTCTAGTCCGTATCACCCCTTGGTCAGATCAACCAACGGCGTCTGCCGCACTTCAGTCTCGCGCCCGCCCTGAATCTCGCTCACCCGTTTCAACGCCTTATCCACAGCCGCCTTATCCGCCAACAAGCTGTAGCTGATACGGAACTGCTTCTGTTCCTTCGGCGCAATTGTCGGCACCAGGTTCAGTGGCCGCTGATACCGGCGGTTATAGGAAAAGCTCGTTCCCGGCTCCAGCCCCGTAACATAGCCCTGGCCCTGGGTATCGGTATTTTTCCACAGGGAGAACACCGGCAGTGTTTGAGTGTTGAAGCCGACCGAGACACCCAGGCTGCCGGCCTTGTTATGCAGCACGGTCAACGTATCGCCCTTGGCATCGGCATACGGCACCACGTTGTAAACCGTTTCGTCGTAGTCCTTGGTCGGTGCGCGGTAGGTTTGCCAGTCCGGCAAATCGCCCTTGGCTTTGTCGTTGAACGGCGACACCTGCTTCACCGGCGCGGCGAAGCGGGCGCCCTGTTCCAGGAACGGGGTGCTGAAGTTGCTGTGATACAGCGCTTGGTATTCCTTCGGATAATCACCGTTGTTGGTCAGAGTGTCGTTGAGGGCGAACACAACGCTGCCGGGGTCGGTGACCAGTTCGGTCGCGACGGAGAAGTCGACTTTCTTGAATGCCTGCTCTTTCAGTTCACCGCGCAGACTGATGGCGTATGGCGGTTTTTCATCAATGTGCAGGGTGACTTTGTTGGCCGGGATGTTGGCGGCGCGACCGTGCAGGGTCAGCAGCTCGCCATTGTCCATGCCGGGATGGCCGACCCATTCGTAGCCGCAGCGGGTGACCAGTTCATTGAAACCTTCCAGCCAGCCCAGGCCACCGCGGCCGTTGAGTTCGATGAAGGACGGGTTGACCACTTCCTTGACCGGCGAATCCCAGCCCATGCGCACATTGCCGACCGAAGCTTGCAGCACGTTCATGCCGCGAGTCGGCACCACCGAGAGTTTCATCGCGCCATTATCGATGTCGACAATGCTGACGCCCTCCTGCCGACCGCCATGCAAGGTGCGCAGGGTCACGGAGAAGGGTTTGTCGGTTTTCACGCCGAGTTGCTGGCTGGTGATCTGCCAGTTCTGGGCGGCTTTGTCGGTATCGAGCAGGACGTAATCCCAGGCCATGGCGTGGGAAGCAGCGGACAGTGCGCTGAAGGCAACGAAGAGTTTGAGCGGGGTCATGGCAGCAGCCTTTCTTGGAGTTGTGCCATTTTTATAAACTTGAAGAAACGTTTCAGCAAGCATAAAAATCGAGATCACGACGGCAAATGCCAAATGATCGTCGATACGGGGCTTGTGGATAACGCGCAGAATCGAGTTGATGCCATCGCGAGCCTGCTCGCGATGGCTGTTTCGGAGGTGCCTCAGCGGAACCGGTCAACCTCATGCCGCAAGTCCGCCGCGAGCTTCTCCAGCTCTTTGGCAGTCACCGCCAGGTTCGACACCACTTCCCGCTGCTCACTGTTCGCCAAGGCAATGCTTTGCAGGTTGCTGCTGAGCAAGGTCGCGGTGCTGCTTTGCTCCTGGGTCGCGGTGGTGATGGCGGCGAATTGCTGACCGGCCGAGCGACTTTGCTCATCGATTCGCGCCAGGGCTGAGGCGACGTTGGCGTTGCGCGACAAGCCTTCCTGCATCAGCACGTTACCCTGCTCCATGGTGCTGATCGCGTTGCCGGTTTCCTGCTGGATACTTTGGATCATCCCGGAAATTTCGTCAGTGGCCTGGCGAGTGCGTGAAGCCAGGTTGCGCACCTCATCGGCCACCACCGCAAACCCACGACCTTGTTCACCGGCACGGGCGGCTTCGATGGCAGCGTTGAGCGCCAGCAAATTGGTTTGCTCGGCGATCGCGGTGATCACCCCGACGATGCCGCCGATTTCCTGGGAGCGCTGACCCAAGGTGTTGATTACCGTCGCGGTGCTGTTCAGCGCACCGGCGATTTGCTCCAGGGATGAGGACGCTTCGTCCATCGACGTACGACCGATCTGGGTTTGCTGTGCGTTTTCCTGCGCCAGGCGCTGGGTGTTGCCCATGTTGTCGGCGATGTTCAGCGAGGTGGCGCTGAATTCTTCCACGGCGCCGGCCATGCTGGTGATTTCGCCGGACTGCTGCTCCATCCCTTCATAGGCACCGCCAGACAGACCGGACAACGCCTGGGCGCGGCTGTTGACCTCTTCCGAGGCTCTACGAATGTGCTCGACCATGGTCGACAAGGCCTGGCTCATCTGGTTGAAAGCGCGGGCCAACTGACCGATTTCGTCGTTGCTCGACACGTTCAGGCGCACGCTCAAATCACCGGCACCCAAGGCTTCGGCCTGACGCACCAGATCCCCCAGCGGCGCCAGTTTGCTGCGCAACAACCAGACCGCCGAACCCACCGCAAGCAACATCGCCAACAGACTGCCGATGGCCAGGCGAATGCCGACGCTCCAGGTCACCGCGCGGATTTCCGCTTTCGGCATGCTCGCCACCACCGACCACGGCCCGCCTTCGAACGGTACGGCAATGCTGTAGAAGTCTTGCGACTTGTCGCTCCAGAAATCGCCCTTGCCCGGTGTCTTGGCCAGACCGACGATGGCCGGTGCTGCCACGTCCAACGCTTGCACACCGGCGATCGGCACCAGCCATTTGTTCTGCTCATCGAGCAGCGCCAGGGAGCCGGTCTGGCCGATGCGGAAGCGCTTGAGGTTTTCGAACTGGGCGTTCTGGGCGTCGGTGTAATCGAATCCTACGAACAGCACGGCAATCACCTTACCGCCGCTGTCGCGTACGGGGGTGTACTGAGTCATGTAGGACCGTTCGAAGAGCAAGGCGCGACCGACGTAGCTCTGCCCGGCCATCAAGCGCGCATAAGCCGGGTGAGCGTGATCCAGCAATGTGCCGATGGCCCGGGTGCCGTCCTGTTTGCTCAGGGACGTGCTGACCCGGATGAAGTCTTCGCCACTGCGCACGAACAGCGTCGCAACGCCGGCAGTCATTTGCTTGAACTCATCCACTTCCTTGAAGTTGTTGTTCAACACTTCGCCACCCAGGTGCAGGCCCGGGGTCTGCACGCCCGCCACGGTCACCGGCTCATCCGGATGCACGCTCAAACCGGCGCTGAAGCGCTTCTCGAACAGGCCGCTGAGGCGCTGGGTACTCTCACGCAACGTGCCGTGGAACGTGCTCAGCTGATCGGCCAGCAGCCGCGCCTCGCTGGCCAGGTGCTCTTCGCGGGTGGCGAGGTTGGCGGCGTCCAGCGAGCGCAGGGCAAACACGGTGCTGCCGCTGATGACAATCGCCAGTATCACGGCAAGCGCAAGACCCAGCTGTGAGGCAATCCGAGCACGAGGTTGAGACATGACAGCTCCTGACCCAGTGGGCCGGATCATCCTGATCCCGTCGCACTCGGCTAAATTTCTGATAGAGGGGAAAACGTGGAGCCTGGTACGAAGGTTCCATCAGCAGATTTTCGGCGGCAAAGCCGAATACTTGAGTGATTAACGGGGATATGGCTCAAGGCCGCCATCGCAGCGGCTCCATCGATTCAACCCAGGCGTTCGACATCCGGTAATTCCATGGCCCGGACTTCGCCTTGCAGGAAATCGCTGAGCCGGCGCAAACGTTCACCTCCCGGGCGGGTTTTCGGCCAGACCAGGTAATAATTCTCACCACTGGCGACGGCCGTCGGCCACGGCAAACTCAGACGTCCCTGCGCGACATCCTCCGCCACCATCAGCAAATCACCCATGGACACGCCGTAGCCACGGGCGGCAGCGATCATGCCCAGTTCCAGGGTGTCGAACACCTGCCCGCCCTTGAGCGAGACCTGATCGCTCAGGCCCATGCGCTCCAGCCAGTTGCGCCAGTCACGGCGGTCCGGCGTCGGGTGCAGCAGTTCGGTGCTGGCCAGGCGCGCAACGTCCCACGGTTGATCCTTCAGCAGATTCGGCGCGCCCACCGGAATCAACTCTTCGGGGAACAGCAAAGTCGTCTCCCAGTCCGGTGGAAAATGCCCGTTGCTGAGGATGACGGCGCAGTCGAAGGGTTCGTGGTTGAAGTCCACCGTATCAACGTCCATCCAGGCGCTGGTCAATTGCACCTCGTTCCCCGGTCGCAGGTGGCGAAACCGACTGAGCCGCGCCAACAGCCAGCGCATGGTCAGGGTCGACGGGGCTTTCATGCGCAGGATGTCGTCTTCGGCGCGCAAGGTGTTGCAGGCCCGCTCAAGGGCGGTGAAGCCTTCGCGAATGCCCGGCAGGATCAGCCGCGCTGACTCGGTCAGTTGCAGGTTGCGCCCGCTGCGATGAAACAGCCGACAGGCGAAATGCTCTTCGAGCGTACGAATGTGCCGGCTGACCGCACTTTGCGTGATCGACAACTCTTCGGCGGCGCGGGTAAACGAACTATGCCGCGCCGCCGCTTCGAATGCTCGAAGGGCATACAAGGGAGGGAGACGACGAGACATTGGGAAACCTCCTATAGCGCGATTGCCTCAACTTATCAGAAAGTCCCGAGCATGAGTTTTAATCATGCTACCCATCCTTTTTATCCCTTTGTGGAAACCCCGCAGAGCGCCGAGAATCGACGCTTCCTGTTCTCTCTGACAATCGAGCGTGATGATCATGCAGCATCCAGCGCGTATTGAACTCTGGGCCATCCTGCGGCTGGCGGGGCCGTTGATTGCCTCGCAGTTGGCGCACATGTTGATGGTCCTCACCGACACCTTGATGATGGCGCGCCTGAGTCCCGAGGCGCTGGCCGGCGGCGGTCTGGGCGCGGCGACGTATTCGTTCGTGTCGATCTTCTGCATCGGCGTGATCGCGGCGGTCGGCACCCTGGTGGCGATCCGTCAGGGCGCGGGCGACATCATCGGCGCAGCGCGGCTGACCCAGGCCGGTTTGTGGCTGGCCTGGTTGATGGCGCTGGTGGCGGGTCTGCTGCTGTGGAACCTCAAACCGGTGTTGCTGCTGTTCGGCCAGACCGCAACCAACGTCCAGGCCGCCGGCCAGTTTCTGTTGATCCTGCCGTTCGCCCTGCCCGGCTACCTGAGTTTCATGGCACTGCGCGGCTTCACCAGCGCCATCGGCCGGGCGACGCCGGTGATGGTCATCAGCCTCGGCGGCACCGTGGCCAACTTTCTGCTCAACTATGCGTTGATCACCGGCATGTTCGGCCTGCCGAAAATGGGCCTGATGGGCATCGGTCTGGTCACAGCGATCGTGGCCAACCTGATGGCGCTGGCGCTCGCGCTGCACATTCGTCGGCACCCGGCCTATGACGCTTATCCGTTGCGCCAGGGGCTGTCGCGGCCCAATCGTCAGTACTTGAAGGAATTGTGGCGCCTGGGCCTGCCGATTGGCGGCACCTATGCGGTGGAAGTCGGCCTGTTTGCCTTCGCCGCGCTGTGCATGGGCACCATGGGCAGTACGCAACTGGCGGCGCACCAGATCGCCCTGCAAATCGTCTCGGTGGCGTTCATGGTGCCGGCGGGGCTTTCCTACGCGATCACCATGCGCATCGGCCAGCATTACGGCGCCGGGCAATTGCTGGATGCGCGGCTGGCCGGACGGGTCGGGATCGCCTTCGGGGCGGTGTCGATGCTGGGGTTCGCGATGGTCTTCTGGCTACTGCCGAATCAGCTGATCGGCTTGTTCCTGGACCACAACGACCCGGCGTTTCGCCCGGTCATCGAACTGGCCGTGAGCTTGTTGGCGGTGGCGGCGTGGTTCGAGCTGTTCGACGGCACGCAAACCATTGCCATGGGCTGCATTCGCGGACTCAAGGATGCCAAGACCACGTTCCTGGTAGGTTTGGGCTGCTATTGGCTGATTGGTGCGCCGGCCGCTTGGTGGATGGCCTTCCATCTGAACTGGGGGCCGACGGGCGTCTGGTGGGGGTTGGCGCTGGGGCTGGCGTGTGCGGCGGTGAGCCTGACGCTGGCGTTTGAGTGGAAGATGACGCGGATGATTCGGCGCGAGCCATCGTCGCAGCCGAGCTTCCAAATCACCCAGCCTGATTAAACCCTGTAGGAGCGAGGCTTGCCCGCGAAGGCGGAGTGTCAGTTAACAACAATATCGACTGACACTCCGCCTTCGCGGGCAAGCCTCGCTCCTACGGTACGTTGTTAAGCCAGCACAGCCTGCTGGCTGGAGCCGAAGGTCAAATACTCAACCAACTCCGCCAACGGCAACGGCTTGCTGATCAGATACCCCTGCACCTGATCGCAACCAAATCCGCGCAACAAATCCAGCTGCTCCGGTGTTTCCACCCCTTCGGCAACCACTTCGAGGTTGAGGTTGTGCGCCAGGTTGATCATGGCGTGCACCAGTTTGCGATTCTCTTCCCGTTCTTCCATGCCGCCGACAAAGCTCTTGTCGACCTTCAACAAGGCGATCGGCAGGCTGTTCAGGTGCACGAACGATGAGAACCCGGTGCCGAAATCGTCCAGCGAAAAGCGCACACCGAGCCGTCCGAGGGCGTCCATGGTCTGCTTGACCAGGTCACTGCGACGCATCACCGCGGTTTCGGTCAGTTCGAATTCCAGCCATTGCGCCTCGACGCCACGCTCGGCAATCAACCGGCTCAGGGTCGACAGTAACTGGCTGTCCTGAAACTGCCGGAACGACAGGTTGATCGCCATGTGCAGCGCCGGCAGGCCCCGCTCACGCAACGCCTGCATGTCCCGCAGGGCTCGGGAAATCACCCAGTAACCCAGCGGCACGATCAAGCCGCTTTGCTCGGCCAGTGGCACGAATTCGCTGGGGGGCAGCAAACCGCGTTCGCCATGACGCCAGCGCACCAAGGCTTCGAGGCCGACGATCTGGCCGTCCGCAAGGTTCAGGCGTGGCTGGTAATGCAACTCCAGCTCATCGCGACGCAAGGCCCGACGCAGCTCACTTTCAAGGTCGGCGATGCTGCGGGCATTGCGATTGATCCGCTCGTTGAAGATGTGAAAGGTGCAGCCTTGAGTACTCTTGGCCTGCTGCATGGCGATGTGCGCATGCCACATCAACGGGTCGGCGCCGGCCTGCGCCCGGGCGTGAGCAATGCCGAGACTGGAACCGATCAACAGGCTTTCGCCGTCGATCCAGTAGGGCTCGGACAGGGCTTCGGTAATCCGTTCGGCCATCCATTCAGCGCGCTGAGGGGCGCGGCGGGTGTCGATCAGCAGGGCGAATTCATCGCTACCCAGCCGCGCCAGTTGATCGCCGGCCTCCAGCTGGCTTTTCAGCCGCGAGACCACTTGCAGAATCAACCGGTCGCCTGCCTGATGGCCGAGGGCGTCGTTGGCGTGTCGAAAGTTGTCGAGGTCGAGGTGACCGAGGGCCAGGCCGCGGCCGTCGTTGTCCGCCAGACGCGCCGCCAGCAAGGTCTGGAAACCCTGACGGTTGGCGATGCCGGTCAGCGGATCCTGCTCGGCCAGGCGCTGCAAGGTGTTTTCCAGCACCCCGCGCTCACGCACATGACGCAGACAGCGGCGCAACATGCCGGGATCCAGCAGGTTGCGCACCAGCCAGTCGCTCACACCGTCGGGCGGCACCAGCGGTTCGTGTTCGAGCAGCAACACCGTCGGCAGGCTGCAACGGCCGGGTGCTGGCTGCAGAGCAGGAATCGTCAACAACACCGCGCTGCGGTTGTCATCGAACAAGTTGCTGACCGACTCCCAGCTCGGCGCGCTGAGCAGCACTGCCGAACTCCCCATTGGAGCCAGACACTCGCGCAACAACGCTGCCCACGCCGGCTCTTGGGCCAGTAGCAGCAAACGCAAGGGTTCGACAGGCGTAGACAAGCTAGCTCCCTAGACTCTGCAAAGATGTAGGCGGCGCGCATTATGCCGCTCGGGTAACCAATGACCCAATATCATCGGTTATCAAACACGACTTCGAGTCTTGAATACGTACATTAGACGCGAATTCATTGCGCATCCTGCGTGAAAGTATCAAAACCGGCAAATAGAGATCGCGTGTTGCGTCACAAGTCGGAGAGAGCAGCACAATTCTCTGAGCCTGTTAAAATGCCGGCCCATTTCGCTAACGACTCCCTGATTTCGTATGTCCCGACTCAATCCCCGGCAGCAAGAAGCCGTGAGCTACGTCGGCGGCCCTCTTTTGGTGCTCGCCGGCGCAGGCTCCGGCAAGACCAGCGTGATCACCCGCAAAATTGCGCATCTGATCCAGAGCTGCGGCATCCGTGCCCAGTACATCGTCGCCATGACCTTTACCAACAAGGCCGCGCGGGAGATGAAGGAACGGGTCGGCACGCTGCTCAAGGGCGGTGAAGGCCGCGGCCTGACGGTGTGCACCTTTCACAACCTGGGCCTGAACATCATCCGCAAGGAACATGTGCGGCTGGGCTATAAACCGGGCTTCTCGATCTTCGACGAGACCGACGTCAAAGCCCTGATGACCGACATCATGCAGAAGGAATACTCGGGCGACGACGGCGTCGACGAGATCAAGAACATGATCGGCGCCTGGAAAAACGACCTGATCCTGCCGCCCGAAGCCCTGGAAAACGCACGCAACCCCAAGGAACAGACCGCCGCCATCGTCTACACCCACTACCAGCGCACGCTCAAGGCGTTCAACGCGGTGGACTTCGACGACCTGATCCTGCTGCCGGTAAAACTGTTCCAGGAACATGACGACATCCTGGAAAAATGGCAGAACAAGGTCCGCTACCTGCTGGTGGACGAATACCAGGACACCAACGCCAGCCAGTATTTGCTGGTGAAACTGCTGATCGGCAAACGCAACCAGTTCACCGTGGTAGGCGACGACGACCAGTCGATCTACGCCTGGCGCGGCGCCCGCCCGGAAAACCTGATGCTGCTCAAGGACGATTACCCGTCCCTGAAAGTGGTGATGCTGGAGCAGAACTACCGCTCCACCAGCCGCATCCTGCGCTGCGCCAACGTGCTGATTTCGAACAACCCGCACGAATTCGAAAAGCAGCTGTGGAGTGAAATGGGTCACGGCGACGAGATCCGCGTGATCCGCTGCCGCAACGAAGACGCCGAAGCCGAGCGCGTGGCCGTGGAAATCCTCAGCCTGCACTTGCGCACCGACCGGCCCTACAGCGATTTCGCGATTCTGTATCGCGGCAACTACCAGGCCAAGCTGATCGAGCTGAAGCTGCAACATCACCAGGTGCCCTACCGACTGTCCGGCGGCAACAGCTTTTTCGGACGCCAGGAAGTGAAGGACCTGATGGCCTACTTCCGCCTGATCGTGAACCCGGACGACGACAACGCCTTCCTGCGGGTGATCAACGTCCCACGCCGGGAGATCGGTTCGACCACCCTGGAGAAGCTGGGCAACTACGCCACCGAGCGAAAAATCTCGATGTACGCCGCCACCGACGAAATCGGCCTGGGCGAACACCTGGACAGCCGCTTCACCGATCGCCTGTCGCGCTTCAAGCGCTTCATGGACAAGGTCCGCGAGCAGTGCGCCGGCGAAGACCCGATCTCCGCCCTGCGCAGCATGGTCATGGACATCGACTACGAGAACTGGCTGCGCACCAACAGCTCCAGTGACAAGGCCGCCGATTACCGCATGGGTAACGTCTGGTTCCTGATCGAGGCACTGAAGAACACGCTGGAGAAAGACGAAGACGGTGAGATGACCGTCGAAGATGCCATCGGCAAACTCGTGCTGCGCGACATGCTGGAGCGTCAGCAGGAAGAGGAAGACGGCGCCGAAGGGGTGCAGATGATGACCTTGCACGCCTCCAAGGGCCTGGAATTCCCTTACGTGTTCATCATGGGCATGGAAGAGGAAATCCTCCCGCACCGCTCCAGCATCGAAGCCGACACCATCGAAGAGGAACGCCGCCTGGCCTACGTCGGGATTACCCGAGCGCGTCAGACGCTGGCTTTCACCTTCGCCGCCAAGCGTAAGCAATACGGCGAGATCATCGACTGCGCGCCCAGCCGCTTCCTCGATGAACTGCCGCCGGACGACCTGGCCTGGGAAGGCAACGACGACACCCCGACCGAAGTCAAAGCCGTTCGCGGCAACAGCGCGCTGGCAGATATACGCGCGATGTTAAAGCGCTAGAATTAGCCACATTTATTTAGACCTTCGGCACAAAAGACGCCAACAGAGGACAGCTTCATGGAAGCACTGCACAAGAAAATTCGCGAAGAAGGCATCGTGCTTTCCGACCAGGTCCTGAAAGTCGACGCCTTTCTGAACCACCAGATCGACCCGGCCCTGATGAAGCTGATCGGCGACGAATTCGCCTCGCTGTTCAAGGATTCGGGCATCACCAAGATCGTCACCATCGAAGCCTCGGGTATCGCCCCGGCGATCATGACCGGCCTGAACCTCGGCGTACCGGTGATTTTCGCGCGCAAGCATCAGTCCCTGACCCTGACTGAAAACCTGCTGTCGGCGACTGTCTACTCGTTCACCAAGCAGACCGAAAGCACTGTGGCGATCTCCCCGCGTCACCTGACCAGCAGCGACCGCGTGCTGATCATCGACGACTTCCTGGCCAACGGTAAGGCTTCGCAAGCGCTGATCTCGATCATCAAACAGGCCGGCGCGACCGTGGCCGGTCTGGGCATCGTGATCGAGAAGTCGTTCCAGGGTGGCCGTGCGGAACTGGATGCCCAGGGTTATCGCGTGGAATCGTTGGCTCGGGTGCAGTCGCTGAAGGATGGCGTTGTAACCTTCATCGAATAAAGCCACACCGCCTATGCCTTGTGGGAGATTCTATGGTTGAGGGGAAACCCTCAACTTGCTTTCGGCTGGTATTCGCTCTGCCCCTTCAGTAGTGCGAATACGACCCGAGCAAGTTTACGGGCCAGAATCACCAGTGCCTGAGTGGTGCTGAACCCTTTAGCTCGTTGCTCTTCATAAAAACCTTTCCAGGTTGCCGTTCGGCTGGCCGACATGGCTGCATTGTGCAAAAGTCGGCGCGCCTCCGGATCACCTCGTTTTGTCAGACTGCGGCGACCGTCCTTCTGTCCCGACTGTGAAACCCGTAAATCCATCCCCAAAAAAGCGATGAATGCGTCAGCGTTTTTAAACTCGCCCCGCTGAAACGCCGCGATCAGGCGAGCTCCAGTCAAAAAGCCTATGCCTTCAACTTTCATGCAGCGCCTTAGATGGGTAAGTAAACCGGCCTCTTTAAGGAGGTCGTTGATCATCTTCTCGACCAGCACTTCAAGCCTCTGCATTGAGGCTATTTGCTCGGCAAAAGCGGCTTTGAGCAGCGGCTCACTTGCCCAGCTCTGTACCAGGCCAACTCGTGCCTGAACCAGCGCGGCGCGCCGGCGGAAAAGGCTCAAGAGCTGACGATACAGCGGCGATGGTGGAGTCCATGGGTGAAGCTCTTCATATTCGTTTTTCAGATAACGGGCGAGCAGCTTTGCATCCAGCGCGTCGGTTTTGGCGCGAACCTTCACACCTTTGCGGTAGTGGCTTAGTTCATAGCCACCGACCATGTAAATCGTGCAGCCGGCATCATGGGCCAGGTCGGCGAATTCCAAGTGATAGATATTGGTCGACTCAATTGCTACGTCGACCGGTTCCGGCAAGGCTTTCAGCCATTTCTTGATGGCTGGCTTGTTATTGGGAAGCGTCTCCAGCAGATCCAGTTCGGTCTGGTAGATCACCAGTTCATTTTTGGCGACATCCACGCCCACGATTGGCTTGGAAACAGAAACCGACATTGCCATTGAACACCCCCCCGAGATATGGTTTTGAGCACTTGAAGGGCTCACCCAGAGGCGCAGGCTTGTTCCTATCGTCGGTCTAGCCAGATGCATTCTTTATCGGCGCTTGGGTGAAAGGAGGAGGGGCGAAATCTCCCACGGATCTGTACTGCGCCAACAGTCAGAATCGAGCCTTGTCCCTCCTCCTCCCTTCAAGTACCAGCATACAAGCGAGCCTGCTTGCTCCCACTTCGGTTTCAAGCCTTTGACAGGTCCATTCTGTAACCCGCCCCAGGCGCTCCTTCATGCATCGCCGCCTGAATGTCCGCATACAAAGCGTTCGCCTCAACGGTAGTGATTGATCGCGAACAATCACGCAGCACCACGCGTAAAAGCACATTCTCCTGACCCGGCAGCAGCCCGAGCCTTTCAATTGCCTGCGCGGGTAAATCCGAGAACTCCCACCTTCCCTTGACTTGCATCTCCTCGATCCAGTCAGAGCAGTCGCCGGCCGCCTGCAACATTCTTTCGGTCAACACTTCCTCGCTCAGCCCCGGCGTTACCGCCAACGAAATATCACGAGCAATCGACGGCAAACGAGATACCGCCGTCCATGGATTCAGATCATGCATCTGCGCCTGCACTCGCACGTTCTGATCACGCAGCAAGCGAATATCCGGAATGCCTTTTCGCAACATCGTCAGGCGATCCAGCCCCATCCCAAGCGCCAGCCCTCCATGATGCAGCGGATCAATGTTCAAACGCTCCAACAAAGACCTCGCAATACGACCGCACTCCAGCACCTCAACCGGAGCCCCGTCATTCAACACATTTACTTCGATTCCGCCCTCCGTGTAGTGATGCGGACTATCGCTGTAGACCCAAGATTTATCGGGAACGGCAGACTTAAGAATATCGCCGACCAAACGCAACAGATGTTCGTGCGTTGCCAGCTCCGGATCACCCAGCACCCAAATATCCATTTGATGCGGTTCCGCGCAATGCCAACGATCCCGACTATCACGACGGAAAGTAATACCTGGTGCTGCCAGCAGTATCGTCTGTCCCGACTGCCGCACCTGAGCCGCTCGCTGAAGCGCTACCGGAATCTGACTGGTGGTTTGTGTTCGCAACAGCGAGCACTCATCGACCCAACGGGTGTGCTCGCTCCCGAGCGTAATCTCTGCAGGGTCATAACCGAGCAGACCGTAATTTTCTTCAGCAGACACAATCCGCGGCCCAGTTTGTAGTTGCGCTTGGGGCCAACCTTTTTCAGAGAGTCCCTGGAGGATTTCATTTAGCAGCAATCGAACAGCGTGATCGGGATCGTTTGTTTCGGTTAGATCAACCAGTAATAGGGCCTGATGGACAGACGTATCTGTCAGGTATTTCTTTGATGCACGCACTATATAATCCTCAATCTACAGTTGAATATCGAGCCAGATAACCAAGCCCATAAATAAACCTAACGACACAAGATCATCTACCACAACAAAAAAATGGAAAATATAAAATTTTCAGAACAAGACTACAGATGCGCCCCACACAAATAACCGAATTAAACCCTCCGAGAAGCTTGGCAGATAAATTAATTCTAAAAAATGCCTAACAAACCATTTAACACACCAAAAAAATTATGTATTAATTATTCCACTCCCAAGCAGCTCAGGGAGCAAAAACCAAAAAAATGAAAAAGGATGATCAGATGAAAAATGAAAAAAATGTCAAAGAAAAACTTAACCGGATCACTTCTGGCCCGGATAATTTTGGGTGGGCACCGTTGGCTTGGGCTCACACTGAAGAGTAAATAATACCAATGCGCGACAAGCATTCTTGCCGCGCATTGGAAAAATCAGGAGAATTATATGTCACTACCGAATATGATATCGACACTCTTCGGCCATGAAGAATTATCAATTATTGCGGACTCAGAGGACTTCCTCAGAGAATGTGCACTCTTAGGGTTCAATACGGCCAATATTTTTGAACTAGAGAAGTTACCAAAAAATAGTATTGTTTTTTCTTTTAGCAATGACGCTGCGAAAATGACGTTTGAGCTAGCAAAAAACACAGAACGCAAGAGAAGTGTTTTCTGCGCAACTCAAGTGTTCGAGCCCACCGTAGCTACTGCGCTCTATAGCCTGAAGCTTTTGCTGAGCTGTAATTTTGAACATGCCTTACGCACACAGCGATCCGTGTTAAACATGCTCAATTCAAATGAGTCATTTTTCCTGTCTGGTAACGACGCTGATGCGCAGGTCTCAGTTTTTCCGCACGCCCAGCCTTATGCACTACTTGCCGAAGACGTGTCTCACGACTTTGTTCAGTCCGTAGCAGAGTTTTTTGAAGTTCATTACGCTCATATGAACCCACAAGAGCCCTGTCCGTTTTCTTTTACCGGCACGTTAAAAATTTCTGGAATATTGACAGTACTTAGAAAACCAAATCCGATACTACCAGAAGGCTTGAAAACCTCACTTAAATGGCTGAGTGATCTAATATCGGAAGAAGGTGCACTCTTGTCAATTAAACACAACACCATCACCTCACTAAAAATAAGAAACGAGGAGCACGTAAAGCTTCTAGATCTTGCAGCTGGCTCCCGTGGACTTAAGCTGACGGAGTTCGCCATCGGGGTAAACGAGGCTATCGCGTCAAATATTGATTACAAAATCAACTCACAATTGAATGAAGGCATCAGCGGGGTTCACTTAGCCATTGGCGATGGGTCTTCTGGTTATCATATAGACTTCCTTAGTCCATCCGTGAGCGTAAATCCAATACACTAGTTAATTGAGGACTTCCCCTCAACCATAGAATCTCCCACAAGTTTTTGTGGTGGCTATTACTGCGCGGTGGCCTTCAGGCCGGTGAGCAGCAACCGCTGAAACAAATCCTCTTTCAATCCTTCGGGTTTCGTCAGCTGCATGCGCTCCAGATGCTCGGGAAACTCCGCCGGCTCCGGCGCATCCAGCGCCGCCTTGCCCAATTCCAGAATCTCCGTGAGCTTGAACTTGCTCTTCAACCAGTTCAGCGCCCGCAATAAATCCCGCTCCTGCGCCGTGAAATCACAGCCCAACGGATATTCCGGAAACAGATTCGAATGCCGGGCCTGAATGGCCTGTAAACGCTGCGGGCTGTTGTCGGCGAAACGCGGATCGAGGCGAAAATGCTTCGATAATTTGCCAGCGTTCTGCGCCTGTTCGATCAGCCCCGGCTGGAAGCGTGAGTCGCTGATGTTCAGCAACGCCTCGATCACCGCCGCGTCGGTCTTGCCCCGCAAATCGGCGATGCCGTACTCGGTGATGACGATGTCCCGCAGATGCCGTGGGATCGTGCAATGGCCGTATTCCCAGACGATGTTCGAACTGACCTCACCGCCCGACTCGCGCCAACTGCGCAGGAGCAGGATTGAGCGCGCGCCTTCCAGTGCATGACCCTGGGCCACGAAGTTGTATTGCCCGCCAACGCCGCTGAGTACCCGCCCGTCTTCGAGCTGATCCGCCACGCCCGCACCGAGCAACGTCATGGTGAACACAGTGTTGATGAAGCGCGCATCAAGGCGCTGCAAGCGTTTGAGTTCTTCCTGACCGTAGAGCTCGTTGATGTAACTGATGCGGGTCATGTTGAATTCGAGCCGCTTGCTCTGCGGCAACTCGCGCAAGCGCTCGTAGAAACTGCGCGGCCCGAGGAAAAACCCGCCATGTACCGAGATGCCATCGGTTTGCGCCGACTCATTCAGCGTCCCGGCGTTCGCCTGCTGCTGGGTCTGCACATCCGGGTAGACCTTGCGTCGCACGATCCCGGCGTCCGCCAGCACCAGCAAGCCG
The DNA here is from genome assembly GCF_059492165.1 of Pseudomonas sp. Pseusp15. Classification (NCBI taxonomy): domain Bacteria; kingdom Pseudomonadati; phylum Pseudomonadota; class Gammaproteobacteria; order Pseudomonadales; family Pseudomonadaceae; genus Pseudomonas; species Pseudomonas sp. Pseusp15. The sequence goes on along the minus strand of NZ_CP168523.1, from coordinate 5,567,203 downwards.
TTGACGAACATTTCGCTGCAACCGTAAAGGCCCTTGGCAAACGGTTCGACGCCACCTTCGCGCTCGATCAACTGCGCCCACTGGCTGAGATTCAGATCCGCCAGCAACGCCTTGTAACCGTCACTGTCCGCCTGCCGCGCCAGTAACGCCGCCGTCAGGGCATCGCCCATGGCGCCGATGCCGACCTGCAAGGTGCCCCCATCGCGCACCAGCGTGCTGGCGTGCAGCCCGATGAAATGATCCTGGCAACCTACCGGCATGTTCGGTGTGGAGAACAACGTGGTGTTGTCCTTGGCGTCGATCAGCAGGTCGAAGGTGTCGATGCCGACTTCCGCGTCACCGGGCATGTACGGCAAATCGTTGTGCACCTGGCCCACCATCAGGATCGTCTCCCCCGCCGCCCGGCGCTTGGCGATCATCGGCAACAGGTCGAGGGTGATGTCCGGGTTGCAGCTCAGGCTCAGGCGATCGGGATGTTCGCTATGGCTGGCGACCAGTTGCGCCACCAGATTCAAACCGGCGGCATTGATGTCCCGTGCGGCGTGGCTGTAATTGCTGCTGACGTAATCCTGCTGGGCCGGGGCGCTGTTCAGCAGGCTGCCCGGTTGCATGAAAAACTGATGAATGTGGATGTTGTTCGGCAGGCTGTCGCGATGCAGGTCGGCGAGGAAATCCAGTTCCGGGTAATCGCCGAACACCCGCTCGATGAAGGGTTCGAGGAAGCGCTTTTGCAAGCCATCACCCAAGGGCGGACGGCCGAGACACAGGGCGGTGTAGACCGTCAGCTGCCGCTCGGGCAGTTGCGCAATGCGTTGATACAGCGCGTTGACGAAGTGGTTGGGTTTGCCCAGCCCCAGCGGCAGGCCCATGTGGATATGCGCCGGCAACCGTGCCAGAACGTCATCGACCGCCTGCTCGATAGAACACAACTGCACCATCTGATCCTCCCGCCCAACCCATGAATTGGGTTGAACCGAGCTTGCCGGGTCTTTGCTGCAAAGAATAGCCTCAGGCAAATCGCAGGCACAAAAAAGCCGCTCGCAAGCGGCTTTTTGTTGAAAACAGGCTTATTTCAGGCCAGACATCTTCTGGATGGCGCCTTCAAGGTCTTTCAGTTCGCAGTCACTGCATGTGCCTTTTGGTGGCATCGCATTGAGCCCGCTCAACGCTACCTTCGCCAAGCCAGCAGCGGTGCCGCCTTCTTTATCGGCACGTTTTTTCCAGTCTGCGGCATCACCGATCTTCGGTGCGCCCAACAGGCCGGTGCCATGGCAAGCATTGCAGTGTTTGGCAATAATTTCGTCAGGAGTTTTCGACGCACCGCCGCCAACCGAAGCAGCGACTTCCATCCCCTTGCATTCTTTACCCTGCACACAGACTTGGCCGACTGGTTCAAGACGTTTAGCGATATCGTCGTTGGTCGCAGCTTGTGCGCTGACTGCCCAAAGGGCCAATACGGTTGCTGGTGCGGCCAGCATTTTCATAATTAGGTTCACGCGTACACCCTCAATGGTGGCTAGTCACGCCTGCGGCCACGGTTCGCAGGCGGGCGCAAGTATAGCGGTAAGCCCGCCACACTGAAACAACCCCAAAGTCGAAGGGGTCTTATCACAAGGCGGGAATACAGCATGGGCGTCTGTGCAATCCGGGCACGACGCCGTGCCTCTTAGAAATTCGCTGGAGTGGCTGCGCTGATTAGTCGCGCCGGGGCATCGAACGGATTCCGGAAACGGTGCGGCTTGGTACTTTCAAAGTAGTAGCTGTCGCCGGCCTCGAGCACAAATGTTTCGAGCCCTACCACCAGTTCCAGCCGACCCTCCACCAGGATCCCGGTTTCCTCGCCCTCGTGGGTGAGCATCTCCTCGCCGGTGTCGGCGCCTGGCGGGTAGATTTCGTTGAGGAACGCGATAGCCCGGCTCGGGTGAGCCCGACCGACGAGCTTCATGGTCACTGCGCCATCGGAAATATCGATCAGCTCGTGGGCTTTGTAGACGATCTGAGTCGGCTTTTCCTGCAGGATTTCTTCGGAAAAGAACTCGACCATGGACATGGGAATCCCGCCCAGTACCTTCCTCAGCGAACTGATCGAGGGGCTGACGCTGTTCTTCTCGATCATCGATATGGTGCTGTTGGTAACACCCGCGCGTTTGGCGAGCTCACGCTGGGAAAGACCTTTGAGCTTACGGATCGATTGCAGTCGTTCACCGACGTCCAATGCTGGAGCCTCCAGGGATTCAGGTTGCAAGAATATTGAGCGTTATCATGGCGACAGCGTTCAGTATTTACAACACTTGCGCCCGAATCCAGCCTGGCGAAGCGACTTTCGGTCGGTAGCGCTGTTTGTCAGGCCCCGGAATAGAGCAGCGGAACCCGACGCAGGTTGCAGAAGATCTGATAAGGAATCGTGTCGGCGGCTGTCGCGACATCACTGGCGAGGATATTTTTACCCCATAGCTCGACGGGCGAACCGAGGCCGGCTTGCGGCACGTCGGTCAGGTCGACGCAGAGCATGTCCATCGATACCCGCCCCAGCAATTGACTGCGCTGCCCGGCCACCAGCACCGGTGTGCCGCTCGGTGCCTGGCGCGGATAACCATCGGCATACCCCATCGCCACCACACCCACACGCATCGGCTTGGGGGTGACGAATTTCGCGCCGTAACCAATCGGCTCGCCGGCCGGCAGTTCACGCACGCAAATCACCTTCGATTCCAGGGTCATCACCGGTTGCAGGCGAGACGCCACGGCATTGGCCTCTTCGAACGGCGTCGCGCCGTAGAGCATGATGCCCGGGCGCACCCAGTCGCTCGGAATCTGCGGCCAACCAAGCACCGCCGGCGAGTTACGCAGGCTGATTTCGGCCGCCAACCCCTTACGCGCCGCTTCGAATACCGCGACCTGATCGACGCTGGCGTGGCAGTGCAGTTCATCGGCGCGGGCGAAGTGACTCATCAACACGATCTTCGCCACTTGGCCGCTGGCCAGCAGCCGTTGATAGGCGGCCTGGTAATCCGCTGGATGCAGACCAACCCGATGCATGCCGGAGTCGAGCTTGAGCCACACCGTAATCGGTTTGCTCAGCGTGGCTTTTTCGATGGCTTCGAGTTGCCACAACGAATGCACCACACACCAGAAGTCATGCTCGACGATCAGCGCCAACTCATCGGCTTCGAAAAAACCTTCCAGCAGCAACACCGGCGCACGAATACCGGCGGCGCGCAGCTCCAGAGCTTCCTCAATGCACGCCACGGCAAAGCCGTCCGCCTCGGCTTCCAGCGCCTGGGCGCAACGCACCGCGCCATGGCCATAGGCATCGGCCTTGATCACCGCGAGGGCACGGGCACCCGTGACTTCACGGGCAATCCGGTAGTTGTGACGCAGGGCTTGAAGGTCGATCAGGGCACGGGCAGGACGCATGGCGGCAGACTTCTAGTCGGTCATTGGGAAAAAAACCGGCGCTGGCTGACAGCGTGAACCACCAACAGCGCCGGGAGAGGGATCTTTGTGACTTGATTTATGGCAGAGCGTTTATGGCAGCGCGGCAACGACCGACAGCTCGACCAGGATTTGCGGTTCGCACAGCTTCGATTCGACCGTGGCACGGGCCGGCGCGACGCCTTTTGGCAGCCACTGGTCCCACACCGAATTCATGCCTGCGAAGTGCGCGTCGATGTCTTTCAGGTAAATGGTCACCGACAGCAGACGGTTCTTGTCCGTCCCGGCCAGATCCAGCAAACGCTCGATGTTGGCGAGGGCTTCACGGGTCTGCTGTTCAATCCCGGCGCTCATGTCGTCGCCGACCTGTCCTGCCAGATACACAGTACCGTTATGGACAACGATCTGGCTCATGCGCTCATTGGTGAGCTGGCGCTGGATTGACATGTTTTGCAGGCTCCTTAAGTGTGTTGCCATAACGGGAAATATCGAGGCCTTCGGCGCTGATCTGCGGCGTTCTCTTGGCCATCAGGTCAGCCAGCAAACGACCGGACCCACAAGCCATGGTCCAGCCGAGCGTACCGTGGCCCGTATTCAAGAACAGGTTTTTGAACGGTGTGGCACCGACAATCGGCGTGCCGTCCGGAGTGGTCGGACGCAGGCCGGTCCAGAAACTCGCTTCGGGCAGATTGCCGCCCTGAGGATAAAGGTCGTTGACGATCATCTCCAGGGTTTCGCGCCGGCGCGGGTTCAACGACAGGTCAAAACCGGCGATTTCAGCCATGCCGCCGACGCGGATGCGGTTGTCGAAGCGGGTGATCGCGACCTTGTAGGTCTCGTCGAGAATGGTCGACGTCGGGGCCATCGCCGGGTTAGTGATCGGCACGGTCAGCGAGTAACCCTTGAGTGGGTACACCGGGGCCTTGATGCCCAGCGGCTTGAGCAACTGCGGCGAGTAACTGCCGAGGGCCAGCACGTAACGGTCGGCGGTTTCCAGCTTGCCATCGATCCTCACACCGTTGATGCGATCACCGGCGAAGTCGAGGCGCTGGATGTCCTGGCCGAAACGGAACTCCACACCCAGTTTCACGGCCATTTCGGCCAGGCGGGTGGTGAATATCTGGCAGTCGCCGGTCTGGTCGTTCGGCAGGCGCAAGGCACCGGCGAGGATGTCGGTGACGCTGGCCAGGGCCGGTTCGACCCGGGCAATGCCGGCGCGGTCGAGCAGTTCGAACGGCACACCGGACTCTTTCAGCACGGCGATGTCTTTGGCGGCGCCATCGAGCTGCGCCTGGGTGCGGAACAGCTGGGTAGTCCCCAGGCTACGGCCTTCGTAGGCAATGCCGGTTTCGGCGCGCAATTCGTCGAGGCAGTCGCGGCTGTACTCGGACAGACGCACCATGCGCTCTTTGTTCACCGCGTAACGGCTGGCGGTGCAGTTGCGCAGCATCTGCGCCATCCACAGGTATTGGTCGATATTGGCAGTGGCCTTGATCGCCAATGGCGCGTGACGCTGCAACAGCCACTTGATGGCTTTGAGCGGCACGCCCGGTGCGGCCCACGGTGAGGCATAACCCGGCGAAACCTGCCCGGCGTTGGCGAAACTGGTTTCCATGGCCGGCGCTGGCTGACGGTCCACAACCGTCACTTCAAAGCCGGCTCGTGCCAGATAATAGGCACTGGCGGTACCGATGACGCCGCTACCCAAGACCAGAACGCGCATTTTCATATCCCTCATCGCGGCTTACCGCTGACGTTTATTGTGCAGACCGAAGATGTGGGCAGTTTAAAAAAGATTAGCCAGTGCTTTTCACTATATAAGTGCTTATATTTGGCGACAATTCTCGGCAAAAACCCTTTTCACGGAGGCGCATCCCCTATGCGGACCAACACTCAGACCAAACGTGAGCTGGACAAGATCGACCGCAACATCCTGCGGATCCTGCAAGCGGACGGGCGTATCTCCTTCACCGAACTGGGGGAAAAGGTCGGCCTCTCCACCACCCCCTGCACTGAACGGGTACGGCGCCTGGAGCGCGAAGGGATCATCATGGGCTACAACGCCCGGCTGAATCCGCAGCACCTGAAGGGTAGTCTGTTGGTGTTCGTCGAGATCAGTCTCGACTACAAATCCGGCGATACTTTCGAAGAGTTCCGACGCGCGGTGCTGAAACTGCCCCACGTACTTGAATGCCATTTGGTGTCAGGGGACTTCGATTACCTGGTGAAAGCGCGGATTTCCGAGATGGCCTCGTACCGCAAATTGCTGGGCGACATCCTGCTCAAGTTGCCGCATGTGCGCGAATCCAAGAGCTATATCGTGATGGAAGAAGTGAAAGAGAGTTTGAGTCTGCCAATTCCGGATTGAGCCCTACACCAACACCTGCCGGGTACTGGCCATGTATTCGTGGATCTGCTTCTCGACCCGCGGGTGAATCAGCTCCACTGGCCGCCGTCCATTGGGGCATGGCAATGTCTTGGTGGTACCGAACAGACGGCAGATCAATGGGCGCTCGTCATACACCGTGCACCCGTTGGGCCCCAGATGGACGCAATTGAGTTCGTCCATCGCCGCGTCCTGCTCGGCCCGGGTCTTGCGCGGCAGGCGGGACATTTCTTCGGGCGAGGTGGTGACCGGCCCACAGCAGTCATGGCAGCCGGGCACGCACTCGAAGGTGGGAATTTGCTGGCGCAGCGTGCGAATTTTCTGACTGTTGCAGCTCATCGAAGCGGTGACCCGAATGCGGAATAGACCGGGATTCTGACGCAAAAGCCCCAATCCAGACAGCGCCAACCGACCAATGTTGCCCGTATCCGAAGGGGCGGCTTATGCTCCGTCAACTTTTTCAAACACACGCATCAGGATAACGTCCATGAACGCCCCCGTTCAGCAACCTGCCCCTAACCACCGGCACGTCGCCTCTTATTACGCCGCCAGCAGCCTGCCGCAACCCGACCTTCCGGCGCTCACAGGTGAGCTGGTTGCAGACGTGTGCGTGGTGGGCGGCGGGTTCTCGGGGCTGAACACCGCGCTGGAACTGGCTGAACGAGGCTTGCGCGTGGTGCTCCTTGAAGCGCACAAGATCGGTTGGGGCGCCAGCGGACGTAATGGCGGGCAATTGATTCGCGGCGTCGGCCATGGCCTCGATCAGTTCGCCAATGTGATCGGTGCAGACGGCGTGCGTCAGATGAAACTGATGGGCCTGGAAGCGGTGGAAATCGTCCGCCAGCGAATCGAGCGCTTTCAGATCGCTTGCGACCTGACCTGGGGCTACTGCGACCTCGCCAACAAGGCCCATGACCTGGAAGGCTTCGCTGAAGACGCCAGCGAGCTGCGCAGCCTCGGTTACCGTTACGAAACCCGTCTGCTGCAAGCCAACGAAATGCACAGCGTGGTGGGTTCCGATCGCTATGTCGGTGGTTTGATCGACATGGGCTCCGGGCATCTGCACCCACTGAACCTGGCACTGGGCGAAGCGGCCGCAGCCCGGCAATTGGGCGCCAAACTGTTTGAGCAATCGGCTGTAACCCGCATCGATTATGGCCGCGAGGTCAAGGTCCACACCGCCCGGGGCTCGGTCCGCGCCAAGACCCTGGTGCTGGGCTGCAACGCCTACCTCAACGATCTCAACCCGCAACTTGGCGGCAAGGTGCTGCCCGCCGGCAGTTACATCATCGCCACCGAACCCTTGAGTGAAGAGCAGGCTCACGCGCTGCTACCGCAGAACATGGCGGTCTGCGATCAACGGGTAGCGCTGGATTATTACCGACTCTCGGCGGACCGCCGCCTGCTGTTCGGCGGCGCCTGCCATTATTCAGGACGCGATCCGAAAGACATCGCCGCATACATGCGTCCGAAGATGCTGGCGGTGTTCCCGCAACTGGCCGGGGTGAAAATCGACTATCAGTGGGGCGGGATGATCGGCATCGGGGCTAATCGCCTGCCGCAGATCGGCCGGCTCAAGGAGCAACCGAATGTGTATTACGCCCAGGCCTATTCTGGTCATGGCGTAAACGCCACGCACCTGGCAGGCAAGTTGTTGGCTGAGGCCATCAGCGGCCAGCACAGTGGTGGTTTCGATCTGTTTGCCAAGGTGCCGCACATTACCTTTCCAGGCGGCAAACATTTGCGCTCGCCGTTGTTGGCGTTGGGAATGCTTTGGCATCGTCTTAAAGAACTGACCTGAACCCTTGCAGGAGCTGCCGAAGGCTGCACCTGCAAGGGATCGCGGTTCATCTCACAGATGCCAGAAAGGTTTAAGCCCCTCCTCCCGCGCCTGCTCCCGACTCAACCCGACATCCTTGAGTTGCTCCGGCGTCAGCTCCAACAACGCCTTACGCGTGTGCAGACGATGCCAGAACAGACCCCAGCGCCCCAGGCAGGACGGTGCGTTGCACATAATTGCCTCGCGCGCGCCGTTCTGTTGCCCTGCCGCCAGTTCCTGACTGTGTAACGTCAGCCGCACATCGCTCAAGCCGTTCATTTTCGTCGCTCCTGTTTACTTGGGTAGCCAGAGCTTTCATGATGCGCGGACGGCAAAAAGCATTACAGATTCAACAGGGCAGTATTAATTCCATACAGTTTTTCTGTTCCAGCCTCTGAATCGCTTATTTTTGCCCCATCTGTATTGGTTAACCGAATCACCCACATCGAGACTGCACCATGACCCTTTACGTCAACCTCGCCGAGTTGCTCGGCACACGTATCGAACAGGGCTTCTATCGCCCCGGTGACCGGCTACCCTCGGTGCGGGCGCTGAGTGTCGAGCACGGGGTCAGCCTGAGCACGGTGCAACAGGCCTATCGAGTGCTGGAAGACGTAGGCCTGGCGATGCCCAAACCCAAATCCGGCTATTTCGTACCGGTGAGCCGCGAACTGCCAGAGCTACCCGTGGTCGGCCGCCCAGCCCAACGACCGGTGGATATTTCACAGTGGGATCAGGTGCTGGAACTGATCCGCGCCGTGCCGCGCAAGGATGTCGTGCAGTTGGGCCGCGGTATGCCGGACATCACCTCGCCGACCATGAAACCGCTGCTGCGCAACCTCGCACGTATCAGCCGCCAGCAGGACATGCGAGGCCTGTATTACGACAACATCTGCGGCACCCTCGAACTGCGCGAACAAATCGCCCGCCTGATGCTCGATTCCGGCTGCCAATTGAGCGCCAACGATCTGGTAATCACTACCGGTTGCCACGAAGCGCTGTCGACCAGCATCCGCGCCATCTGCGGACCGGGTGACATCGTCGCAGTGGATTCGCCAAGCTTTCACGGCGCCATGCAGACCCTCAAGGGCCTGGGCATGAAAGCGCTGGAAATCCCCACCGACCCGCTCACCGGCATCAGCCTCGAAGCGTTGGAACTGGCGTTGGAGCAATGGCCGATCAAAGCCATACAGTTGACCCCCAACTGTAACAACCCGCTGGGCTACATCATGCCGGAGTCACGCAAACGTGCGCTGTTGAACCTCGCACAGCGTTTCGACGTGGCGATTATCGAGGACGATGTGTATGGCGAACTGGCCTACACCTACCCCCGCCCGCGCACGATCAAATCCTTCGACGAAGACGGCCGCGTCCTGCTCTGCAGTTCCTTTTCCAAGACCCTGGCACCGGGCCTGCGCATTGGCTGGGTCGCGCCGGGCCGGTATCTGGAGCGCGTGCTGCACATGAAGTACATCAGCACCGGCTCCACCGCGACGCAACCACAGATTGCGATTGCCGAATTTCTCAAGGCCGGGCACTTCGAACCACATTTGCGGCGGATGCGGATGCAATACCAGCGCAATCGCGACGCAATGATCGATTGGGTCACCCGTTATTTCCCGGCCGGCACCCGCGCCAGCCGTCCGCAAGGCAGCTTCATGCTGTGGGTTGAGCTGCCGGAGGGCTTCGACACCCTGAAACTCAATCGTGCACTGCATGATCAGGGCGTACAGATTGCCGTGGGCAGTATCTTTTCCGCCTCGGGCAAATACCGTAATTGCCTGCGGATGAACTACGCTGCCAAAACGACCCCGCAGATTGAAGAAGCTGTGCGCAAGGTCGGTGCGACAGCAATCAAACTGCTGGCGGAAACCGACTGACCTTTCTTCGGGATACGGCGTCCATATGCTATCCGCCACCATCCGGAATATGCGCCGTGAGAATCAGACAGCCCCTGCTTGCTCTGCTGTTACTCGCCTCGTTCCTGGGTGGCTGCACGACGCTCCACGTCCCTCGCGAACCGAGCCAGGCCCTGCCGGCGACCGACTCTGCTTTCGGCCGCTCGATCCAGGCCCAGGCCGCTCCCCACCAGGGTCAGTCGGGCTTCCGCTTGCTATCCGATAGCACCGAGGCCTTCACCGCCCGCGCCGAGCTGATTCGAAATGCCCAAAGCAGCCTCGATTTGCAGTATTACATCGTCCATGACGGCATCAGCACACGGATACTGATCAGCGAGCTGCTCAAAGCCGCCGACCGAGGCGTGCGGGTGCGGATTCTGCTCGACGACACCACCAGCGATGGCCTGGACCAGATCATCGCAACCCTCGCTGTCCATCCGAAGATTCAGATCCGCGTCTTCAACCCGCTGCACCTGGGCCGCAGCACCGTCGTGACGCGTACCATGGGCCGGCTGTTCAACCTGTCGCAGCAACATCGCCGCATGCACAACAAACTGTGGGTGGCGGACAATAGCGTGGCAATCGTGGGCGGGCGCAACCTGGGGGATGAGTATTTCGATGCCGAGCCCAAACTGAATTTCACCGACATCGACATGCTCAGTGTCGGCCCGGTTGCAGAGCAGTTGGGACACAGCTTCGACCAATACTGGAACAGCGCCCTGAGCAAGCCGATCGAGCAGTTTCTCTCAAGCAGGCCGAGCGCCAGGGACCTGAGAAATACCCGGACCCGCCTGGACGAATCCCTGGAAGAAACGCGCAAACAGAACCACGCGCTCTATCTGCAGTTGATGACCTACACCACTCATCCACGCATGGACGTTTGGCGGCAGGAATTGATCTGGGCCTGGAACAAGGCGCTATGGGACGCACCGAGCAAGGTGTTGTCCGACGGAGAACCTGATCCGCACTTGCTGCTGACCACCCAGTTGGCGCCTGAACTCAACGGGGTCAGCAAAGAGCTGATCATGATCTCGGCCTACGTCGTACCCGGCCAACCGGGACTGGTGTACCTGACCGGTCGCGCCGATGCCGGGGTGTCGGTCAGTTTGCTGACCAACTCACTGGAAGCCACCGATGTTCCTGCCGTGCATGGTGGGTATGCGCCTTATCGCAAAGCCTTGCTGGAGCATGGCGTGCAGCTGTTCGAATTACGCCGCCAGCCCGGGGACAACGGCGGCAGCGGACCGAGCCTGTTTCACAGAGGATCATCCAACCAAAGCTCCGATTCCAGCCTGCACAGCAAGGCCATGATCTTCGACCGACAAAAAGCCTTCATCGGCTCATTCAATTTCGACCCGCGCTCGGTGCTCTGGAACACCGAAGTCGGGGTGCTGGTGGACAACCCGGAACTTGCCGAGCGTGTGCGCGAACTGGCGCTGGAGGGTATGGCCCCGGCCCTCAGCTATCACGCGCGACTGGAAAAGGGTCAGATAGTCTGGATCACCGAAGACGACGGTAAGCAGCACACATTGACCAAGGAACCGGGGAGCTGGTGGCGGCATTTCAATTCGTGGTTCAGCAGTACGATTGGCCTGGAGAAAATGCTGTAGTCAGGAGTCTGGTGATAAATTGTGGCGAGGGAGCTTGCTCCCGCTCGGCTGCGCAGCAGTCGCAAATCGACGTCCACGCTCCACCTGAGTAAGCGACAGCACATGATTTAGGGCCGCTGCGCGCCCCAGCGGGAGCAAGCTCCCTCGCCACAGGTTTTGTGCAGCGCTCAGGCCGGCTCGGCAACCACTCCAAACGCCCCTTGCCGCGATACCAGAATCACCAACCCCAACGCGCCCGCCGCCATCAGCAACGGCAAGGCGTGCCCGCTGATCCACTGGCTCCCGGCACCGGCCGCCAACGGCCCGATCAGGCAACCGATCCCCCACAGCTGCGCGATATGGGCATTGGCCCGCACCAGCGCATCGTCGCGGTAACGCTCACCGATCAGGATCAGCGACAAGGTGAACAGACCGCCGGCGCTGGCGCCAAACAACACCCACAGCGGCCAGATCAGCAACGTATCGATCAACAATGGAATCGCCAGGCTCGACAGCAGCAAGAGCATCGCGCAGCCGGTAAACAATGTACGCCGCGACAAGCGATCAGCCAGCGCGCCAATCGGCAACTGCAACAAGGCATCCCCCACCACCACCGTACTGACCATCGCCAGGGCGATTTCCGTGGTGAAGCCCTGACGCAGGCAGTAGACCGGCAACAAGGTCAGGATCATCGCTTCGAACGCAGCAAACAGCGACACCGCCCAGGCAATTGCCGGCAGGCCGCGGCAGAAGTTCAGCAAATCGTTGAGGGTCACGCTGCAGGCCTCACTGGTGGGCGCTCCGCTACGGCCCAGCAGCAGGAACGGTGACGTCATCAGCAAACCGACGCCCACCCAGAAACCGTAATCGTGCTCGGTGCCCAACGCCCCCAACAGTAGCGGCCCGGCCAGCTGACTCAGCGCATAACTGCTGCCATACAGCGCTACCAATCGGCCGCGCCATTGCTCGACCACCAGTTGGTTGATCCAGCTTTCACCAAGGATGAATACGAGTGTCAGGATCACCCCGATCATCAACCGCAGCACCAGCCAGATCGGGTAGCTCGGCCATAGCGCTAGCAAGCCGATGGACACCGCCCCGGCCCACAGGCACAGGCGCATCAGATTGGCCGTGCCAAGACGGGCCGCGAGATGGCTGGAGATCTTCGCCCCCAGCAACACGCCAATGGCCGGCATCGCCGCCATCACGCCAATCGCGAACGAGCCGTAACCCCAGCCTTCCAGGCGCAGCGACACTAACGGCATGCTGACGCCCAGGGCCAGGCCGACACTCAAGACAGACGCCAAGACGGCGAAATAAGTCGCCCAACGCATGTTCCACGCTCCTGTGGATTGTTATTTTTACTGGCCGCACAAAGTAAATGTGGGAGCGGGCTTGCTCGCGAAGAGGCCATCACATCCAACATCATCGTTGGCTGTTACGGCGCCTTCGCGAGCAAGCCCGCTCCCACAGGGGATCTGTGTCGCTCGGGAGCCCGATGTTCGATCGGGCTCCACACAGGCTTACAACTTGATCCAGGTCGCCTTCAGCTCGGTGTACTTGTCGAACGCGTGCAATGACTTGTCGCGACCGTTCCCGGACTGTTTGAAGCCACCGAACGGCGCGGTCATGTCGCCGCCATCGTACTGGTTGACCCAAACGCTACCCGCACGCAATGCCTTGGCGGTGAGGTGGGCCTTCGAGATGTCCGTGGTCCATACTGCCGCCGCGAGGCCGTAAGGGGTGTCGTTGGCAATCGCAACGGCTTCTTCGGCGGTATCGAAAGTGATCACCGACAACACCGGGCCAAAGATTTCTTCCTGGGCAATTTTCATCGCGTTGCTGACACCGTCGAAAATCGTCGGCTCGACGTAGGTGCCCCCGGTTTCCTGAAGAATACGCTTGCCACCAGCCACCAGTTTGGCGCCATCGGAGTGACCGGATTCGATGTAGGACAGCACGGTGTTCATCTGCTGGGTATCCACCAGCGCACCGACGTTGGTCGCCGGGTCCAGCGGATTGCCTGGCTTCCAGGCCTTGAGGGCTTCGATTACCAGCGGCAGGAATTTGTCTTTGATCGAACGCTCGACCAGCAAGCGCGAACCGGCGGTGCAGACTTCGCCCTGGTTGAAGGCAATAGCGCTGGCAGCCGATTCGGCGGCGGCTTGCAGGTCCGGCGCATCGGCGAACACGATGTTCGGGCTCTTGCCACCGGCTTCGAGCCAGACACGCTTCATGTTCGATTCGCCGGAGTAGATCAGCAGTTGCTTGGCGATCTTGGTCGAACCGGTGAACACCAAGGTGTCGACATCATTGTGCAAGGCCAGGGCCTTGCCGACGGTATGACCGTAACCCGGCAGCACGTTCAGCACACCTTTCGGGATGCCGGCTTCAACTGCCAGCGCTGCAATACGAATAGCAGTCAGCGGCGATTTTTCCGAAGGCTTGAGGATCACTGAGTTACCGGTGGACAGCGCCGGGCCGAGTTTCCAGCAGGCCATCATCAACGGGAAGTTCCACGGCACGATCGCACCGACCACACCGACCGGCTCGCGAGTCACCAGCCCCAGCTGATCGTGCGGGGTGGCGGCGACTTCGTCGTAGAGCTTGTCGATGGCCTCACCACTCCAGCTCAGGGCTTGCGCCGCGCCAGGAACGTCGATGTACAGGGAATCGCTGATCGGCTTGCCCATGTCCAGGGTTTCGAGCAGGGCCAGCTCTTCGGCGTGCTGTTTCAGCAAGCCGGCAAAACGAATCATGGTGGCTTTGCGTTTGGTCGGCGCCAGGCGCGACCAGGCGCCGGAATTGAACGTGGCGCGAGCGTTTTCCACGGCGCGCTGGGCGTCGGCGGCGTCACAGCTGGCAATCTTGCCCAGCAGACGGCCATCGACAGGGCTGATGCACTCGAACGTTTCACCGGAGACTGCATCGGTGTATTCGCCATTGATGTAGGCACGGCCTTCGATCTTCAGATCGCGAGCCCGTTGTTCCCAGTCGGCACGAGTCAGGGTGGTCATACGAGTGTCCTCCTCTTATTGAATACGAGCGCCCGCGCTCTTCGCGGGTGCTGTCAGGAATTCTGCCCGGCCAGCCTGCTTTTCGGCTCAAGGCAATCGTTACCCTAAACCAGCGACGGGTGAAGTTTCAATATATTTGACAAAGGACCGTTAAATGGCCTTGCGATGTTCATTTTAATAAACATAGACTTTCAACTTTCCAGTCAGTCGCGCCGCAATCACGTGGGAATACCAACATGAGCATTCAGGATATCGTCGATTTCAGTCAGGCCACCACCCAGCCCGATCGCTATCGGCCAGACCCGGCCAAAGTCCTCAAGGGCGACCCCGAACAAACGGTGTACAACCACTACAACAGCCCGTGCGGCCAGATGAGTGCAGGTGTCTGGGAAGGCGAAGTCGGTCAGTGGCGGGTGAACTACACCGAACACGAATACTGCGAAATCGTTCAGGGGGTGTCAGTGCTGCGCGATGACAACGGCGGCGCCAAGACCCTGCGCGTGGGCGATCGCTTCGTGATTCCGGCCGGTTTCAAAGGCACCTGGGAAGTGCTGGAGCCGTGCCGCAAGATTTATGTGGTGTTTGAACAGAAGGCTTGAGGGTTTGTGCCGCTTGAACCGACAGGCAACAAAAAAGGCCCGTATCTCGCGATACGGGCCTTTTTCGTAAGGAGGAAAAATCAATTACTTGATTTTGCCTTCTTTGTAGATCACGTGCTTACGAACAACCGGATCATATTTCTTGATCTCGATTTTGTCCGGAGTAGTGCGCTTGTTCTTGTCGGTAGTGTAGAAGTGACCAGTACCGGCGCTCGAAATCAAACGAATCAATTCACGCATGATTAGCTCCCTTAGATCTTGCCATCGCGACGGATTTCGGCCAGCACGACATCAATGCCACGCTTGTCGATGATACGCATGCCTTTGGCAGATACGCGCAGACGCACAAAACGTTTCTCGGACTCAACCCAGAAGCGGTGATGCTGCAGGTTCGGCAGGAAACGACGACGGGTTTTGTTGTTTGCGTGGGAAATGTTATTCCCAGTCACCGGACCCTTACCGGTAACTTGACAGACTCTCGACATGCCTCAGCCCTCTAAAACCACATGCCCAACCCGGCATGGGTTGGCCGCTTAATCTCTCAGTCATTTGGCGCCAGGCGCCGCGTTTCTTTAAGGGTCTTACCGGCTACACCTACAAACGAAGGAACCGGGCCCCTAGAAAAGAGCGCTGCTTTATACCAGAAAGACCAGAGAGCAACAACAACCGGTGTGAATTGAGTTGATAAAAACCCGTTTTTTCGGGCGCAGAGCGCCTTGGGCAAAGGCTAAGCCCGATAGCGACCGCTCGTCGCAGAGAATCGGCCAACGGGACAATTCAGGGTTTTTCTCAACCGTCACTCACCGAAAACAATCGCCCATACTCCCCTGAAAATGAAAAAGGGGATAGTCATTTGCAAAAGAGCCCACTAGGGTAAGCCTTTTCCAGACTGCACTTGCAGATGGGCCTTCTATCTGTAAAGGAATCCGACCATGCGCCTCGCTGCCCTACCACTGTTGCTCGCCCCGCTTCTGCTGAGCCCCCTGGCCCATGCCGCCGCCCTGAGCGTCTGCACCGAGGCCAGTCCGGAAGGGTTCGACGTGGTGCAATACAACTCGTTGACCACCACCAACGCCTCGGCCGACGTGCTGATGAACCGCCTGGTGGACTTCGACACGGCCAGCGGCAAAGTGGTCGCCAGCCTCGCGGACAGCTGGGACGTCACGCCCGACGGCCTGACCTACGTCTTCAAGTTGCATCCGCAGGTGAAATTTCACCGCACCGAGTATTTCAGCCCGACGCGCGACTTGACCGCCGAAGACGTGAAATTCAGTTTCGACCGCATGCTCGATCCGGCAAACCCGTGGCACAAAATCGCCCAGAGCGGCTTCCCGCACGCTCAGTCGATGCAGTTACCGACACTGATCAAAAAGATCGACGCCCTGGACCCGCTCACCATCCGCTTCACCCTCGATCACCCGGACTCGACGTTCCTGCCGACCCTGACCATGGGCTTCGCCTCGATCTATTCGGCCGAGTACGCCGAGCAACTGATGAAGGCCGGTACTCCGGAGAAGCTCAACAGCCAGCCGATCGGCAGCGGCCCGTTCATCTTCACGCGTTTCCAGAAAGATGCCTCGATTCGCTATAAGGCCAACCGCGACTACTTCCAGGGCAAGCCATCGGTGGACCCGTTGATCTTCGCGATCACCCCGGACGCCAACGTGCGGTTGCAGAAATTGCGCCGCAACGAGTGCCAGATCGCCCTGTCGCCGAAGCCGCTGGACGTACAGGCTGCGAAGCAGGAGCCGACCCTGAAGGTGGAAAAGACTGACGCCTTCATGACCGCATTCGTCGGCATCAATAGCCAACATCCGCCGCTGGACAAGCCGGAAGTGCGCCAGGCAATCAACCTGGCGTTCGACAAGGCCAACTACCTCAAGGCCGTATTCGAAGACACCGCCGAGCCTGCCAATGGGCCCTACCCACCCAACACCTGGAGCTATGCCAAAAACTTGCCGGGCTACCCGCATGATGTCGAGAAAGCCCGGGCATTGATGGCCAAGGCCGGGCTCAAGAACGGTTTTCAGACCACCATCTGGACCCGTCCTTCCGGCAGCCTGCTGAACCCCAACCCGAGCCTCGGTGCGCAATTGCTTCAGTCCGACCTGGCGGAAATCGGCATTCAAGCAGAGATCCGCGTGATCGAATGGGGCGAACTGATTCGCCGCGCCAAGGCCGGCGAGCATGACCTGCTGTTCATGGGCTGGGCCGGCGACAACGGTGACCCGGACAACTTCCTCACGCCGCAGTTTTCCTGTGCGGCGATCAAAGCCGGCACCAACTTCGCCCGTTACTGCAACCAGGATCTGGACAAGCTGATCAGCGCCGGCAAGACCACTGGCGAGCAAGGTGTACGCACCAAGCTCTACGAACAGGCCCAGGCGCAAATACAGCAACAGGCATTGTGGCTGCCACTGGCCCACCCCACGGCCTTCGCCCTGACGCGCAAAGACGTCGAGGGTTATCGGGTCAGCCCGTTTGGCCGGCAGGATTACTCCAAGGTCAACTTCAAGTAGTCAGCGTCGCCAAAAGAAACCTGTGGCGAGGGGGCTTGCCCCCGTTGGGCTGCGAAGCAGCCCCAAAATCTCGGATGCACCAAAGATTTTGTGAGTGCTACGCACTCAAACGGGGCGGTGCGGCGTTCCGACAAGCTCCCTCGCCACAGGCCCGCGCCTGCATGGTTTTCGCTTAATCCCCTCTTACATCCACCCGTACTCGGCCATGGATAAAGGATCGCCATCGCCGACGATGAAATGGTCGAGCACTCCCACATCGATCAGGTCCAGCGCTTCTTGCAGGCGCTTGGTCAGCAGCCAACTCTACGCCTGAAACAAAACTACGCTGCACGAGCCTGAAGGGGCAATCATTTAGAGTAGTGGCCCATTGCAACCTCACATCGAATAGGGCTTAATCGGATGGGGCTCCTCCCTCAAGCTTTAACTATGCAGTGTTACCACTGCAATAATCTGTGATGTACGCACATACGCCATTCTCGTTAGCGCTGAATGGTTGCCTATGCTAGAGGTTAGCGATGGGGCGTAAGGTAAAAGGCAGGGAGGAGCCCATCTCTTTTGAGGCGAACACTTGGGCTAGGAGCCATTCTTGAAGTTATTCGAGCCAGACAAGAACCCTCTCCGCGGACTGTCCTCCCTTGACAGCCTTTGCTCATTGCTTGACGTCCAGCAAGGACAGCTTCTATATATTTGCTACAGACGACTTCCTCAAGACAAGTACACTTCTTTTGAAATCCCAAAAAAACGAGGTGGAGTTAGGCGGATTGACGCTCCAAAAAAGGGATTGGGCCTCATACAGAAACGATTAGCTAATCTCCTCTCGGAACAAATCTCGTTCAAATCTTGCGTGAAAGGTTTTGTAAAGAAAGAAGGCATCTGCAAAAACGCACTTTTACACAAAAAATCAAACTGGGTTTTGAACGTAGACATTCAAGACTTTTTCGGATCAATCAACTTTGGTCGTGTTAGGGCAGCCTTTCTTGCAAAACCCTTTGAAATGTCAAATGAAGTAGCCACCGTCATAGCCCAAATATGCACGCATGAGAATCGACTTCCGCAAGGCGCACCCACTTCACCAGTCATAGCTAACATAATAGCAAGCATGCTTGATAACAAGGTGATACGCCTAGTTCAAAAGTATCGCCTTACGTACTCAAGATATGCTGATGACATGACAATCTCTGCTCGCAGGAATTTCCCCAAGGAAATAGCCTATACAAGCGAGGGAAAAACCATTGTAGGTGACGACCTAAAAAATGTTTTTGAACGGGCAAGATTCGAAGTAAACCCTAATAAAAGCCGGCTACAACCAAGATACAGCCGACAGGAAGTAACAGGACTTATCGTAAACAAAAAAACCAACATTCCCGTTGAATATAAGAACAAATTGCGATCAGCAATCAAGCAATGGATTGACAACCCCCAGCAGGCAGAAAAAAAGTATTACGTAGATATCAGGGGCGAAGACGAAAAAGACTTTGTTGCCTCAGACGACGGAGCAAGACTAAAAGCAAATATTTACGGTCGCCTTTCGTTCATGGCAATGGTCAAAGGACAGGATGATCCAACCTACATCAATCTAATTCTAAAAATGGCACAGCACGACAATCAACCACCTAAATTCGTGCAAAAAATTAAAGGAGAGCACAAAATGTATGACGTATTCCTGTGCCACGCTTCAGAAGACAAGGAAGCCATTGTTCGGCCACTCTACGAAGAACTCCAAAAATTTGGGCTAAGTGTCTTTTTGGACTCAGAGGAGATTGGATGGGGTGAATCGCTTATTGACATCATCAACAAGGCACTTCACAAATCTAAATATGTTATTGCCATCATGTCTGACAATTCGGTAGGAAAAAAGTGGCCTCAAAAAGAAATCAATGCAGTCCTAAACAGCGAAATAACAAACGGCACAAATAAATTACTACCCCTAGTAAGCGGAAATGCGGAAGACATTCTTAGCGAAAACTTCCTACTAAGCGACAAACTCTATAAGAAGTGGGACAACAATGCTGCCGAGATAGCAGCAGAAGTCTTGAAATTGATAAGAAAAACAAATAACCATTAAACCAAAGACACCAATACCACCTTGTCTAAATTACATTAATCCGAGGTTTCAAGCTGCAAGGTTAGAGCTTGCAGCTTCGGACTTGTCTCTACATCCACCCGTACTCGGCCATGGACAACGGATCGCCATCACCGACGATGAAATGGTCGAGCACCCGCACATCGATCAGGTCCAGCGCTTCTTGCAGGCGCTTGGTCAGCATCCGGTCGGCTTGACTGGGATTGGAGTTACCCGACGGATGGTTGTGGCAGAGGATCAACGCTGCGGCGTTGTGGGCCAAAGCGCGTTTAACCACTTGTCTTGGATAGACACTGGTACTGTCGATGGAGCCGCGAAACAGCACTTCAAAGGTCAGCACTTGATGTTTTGAATCCAGAAACAGACAGCCGAATACCTCGTGAGGCTCATGGCGCAGCATCGACTTCAGGTAATCACGAACCGCCTGCGGATTTTCCAGTGCCGATTTCTGGCGCGCACGTTCGGCTAAATGCCGCCTGCCCATTTCCTGTGCCGCTTGCAACTGAGCGAATTTCGCCGGCCCGAGCCCCAATTGCCTGCTGAACGCAGTTTGATCGGCTTCGAGCAGTGAACGCAGGCTGCCAAACTGACTCAGCAGATGTCGTGCCAGATCTACTGCACTTTTACCCGATACACCGGTACGTAAAAAAATCGCTAGCAACTCGGCGTCCGAAAGACTCGCCGAACCCAACTCAAGTAACCTCTCCCGCGGTCGCTCCGCCGCTGGCCAATCGCGAATGCTCATAACACCTCCATGTAAGTGGGCGCCGCTGTTCCGTAGCGGTCGCTGTGATATCGTAGCCCATCTTTTTTGCGGGCGATTTCACCCCTGGGGAGGGGGTATCGCCATGCAGTCATCAACGAAATGAAAGGCAGACCTATGCAGCGGCTGTATCGGAAACGCATCGTTCTGGGCGTCGGCGGCGGCATTGCTGCCTACAAGAGCGCCGAGCTGGTTCGCCGCCTGATCGACCAGGGCGCCGAAGTGCGCGTGGTCATGACCCGTGGCGGCAGCGAATTCATTACCCCGCTGACCATGCAGGCCCTGTCCGGGCACCCGGTCCACCTGGACCTGCTGGACCCGGCGGCCGAAGCCGCCATGGGTCACATCGAACTGGCCAAATGGGCCGACCTGGTATTGATCGCCCCCGCCACTGCGGACCTGATCGCTCGCCTGGCCCAAGGCATTGCCGACGACCTGCTGACCACGCTGGTGCTGGCCACCGACGCAGTAGTCGCCGTGGCGCCGGCGATGAATCAAGCCATGTGGCGCGACCCGGCGACCCAGGCCAACCTGCAAACCCTCGCAAGCCGCGACTTCAAAATCTTCGGCCCGGCCTCCGGCAGCCAGGCCTGCGGCGACGTCGGCATGGGCCGCATGCTCGAAGCCACCGACCTCGCCCAATGCGCGGCAGACTGCTTCCAGCGCCAGGCGCTGACCGGCAAACACGTGCTGATCACCGCCGGCCCGACCCAGGAAAACATCGACCCGGTGCGCTACATCACCAACCACAGCTCCGGCAAAATGGGCTTTGCCCTGGCCGAAGCCGCGGTAGAAGCCGGCGCCCGCGTGACCCTGATCACCGGCCCCGTGCACCTGCCGACCCCGGATCGCGTCACCCGCATCGACGTGGTCAGCGCCCGGGACATGCTCGCCGCTTGTGAAGCCGCGATTCCTTGCGACCTGTTCATCGCCTCGGCAGCGGTCGCGGACTACCGTCCGGAAGTCGTGGCCCCACAGAAACTCAAGAAAGACCCTACAAGCGGCGACGGCTTGTTGCTACAGATGGTGCGCAACCCAGACATTCTGGCCACCATCGCCACCCGTCCCGACCGTCCGTTCAGTGTCGGCTTTGCCGCCGAAACCGAACACCTGCTCGACTACGCTGCCCGCAAGTTGAAAGACAAGAACCTCGATCTGATTGTCGCCAACGACGTCGCCAACCCGAGTATTGGCTTCAACAGCGAAGAAAACGCCTGCAGCGTGATCGACCGGGAGCTGCACGCCACTATTTTTGCCCAGACCAGCAAAGGCAAGATTGCCCGCCAGCTGATCACTTTTATCGCCGAACGTCTGAACCAGGTTTAATTTACATGCACGCTTTGCAAGCCAAGATCCTCGACCCACGCATCGGCAGCGAATTTCCGCTGCCGCAGTACGCCACGCCCGGCTCCGCCGGCCTCGACCTGCGCGCCATGCTGGAAAAAGACACTGTCATCAAGCCGGGCGAGACCCTGCTGATCCCTACCGGCCTGTCGGTGTATATCGGCGATCCGGGCCTGGCGGCCTTGATTCTGCCGCGCTCCGGCCTGGGCCATAAGCACGGCATCGTGCTGGGCAACCTGGTCGGCCTGATCGACTCCGATTACCAGGGCCCGCTGATGGTCTCGTGCTGGAACCGTGGCCAGACCGATTTCAACATGGTCGTTGGCGAACGCCTCGCACAACTTGTTCTGGTACCAGTGGTTCAAGCGCACTTCGAAATGGTCGAAGAGTTTGTCGAAACCCAGCGCGGCACCGGCGGCTTCGGACATTCCGGCAGCCACTGATATGCCCCCTGTGGCGAGTGAGCTTGCTCGCGCTGGAAAGCGTAGCGGCCCCATGATTCTGGCAACAATTGCCGACTTTGTGAGTGCCGCGCACTCAAGCGGGAGCAAGTTCCCTCGCCACAAATCACACAGACGTCATCTGGAAGGTTTACCACTGAAAATCAAGGCATTGATCGACCCAATACTCGTCGACATTGGTGGCATGGCCTTTTCGCACCACGAACTCTCTGCGGAAAACGCCGTCATACCCTTCAGTCCGAGCCAGCCGACGAGTTCTTCGCCGGCAGGTCCAGCCACTTTCGAGATGGAGCATTCCTACAGATGAGCACCCCAGCCCAAGTCGCACCCAAGTTCCCCGACAGCATCTTCCGCGCCTACGACATTCGCGGCACCGTCCCGGAATTCTTGAACGCTGAAACCGCTTATTGGCTCGGTCGCGCCATCGGCTCCCAGAGCCTGGCCCAGGGCGAACCCAATGTGTCCGTCGGCCGCGACGGTCGCCTGTCCGGCCCGGAACTGGTGGAACAACTGATTCAGGGCCTGGCCGACAGCGGTTGCCACGTCAGCGACGTCGGCCTGGTGCCAACGCCAGCGCTGTACTACGCCGCCAACGTACTGGCCGGCAAATCCGGGGTGATGCTCACCGGCAGCCACAACCCGTCGAACTACAACGGCTTCAAGATCGTCATTGCTGGCGATACCCTGGCCAACGAACAGATCCAGGCCCTGCACGACCGTCTCAAGACCAACAACCTGAGCAGCGGCAAGGGCAGCATCACCAAGGTCGAGATCCTCGACCGCTACAACACCGAAATCGTCCAGGACATCAAACTCGCCCGCCGCCTGAAAGTGGTGGTCGATTGCGGCAACGGCGCGGCCGGCGTGATTGCCCCGCAACTGATCGAAGCCCTGAACTGCGAAGTCATCCCGCTGTTCTGCGATGTCGATGGCAACTTCCCGAACCATCACCCGGACCCGGGCAAGCTGGAAAACCTGGTAGACCTGATCGCCAAGGTCAAGGAAACCAACGCCGACCTGGGCCTGGCCTTCGACGGCGATGGCGACCGCGTAGGCGTGGTCACCAACACCGGCAGCGTCGTGTTCCCGGACCGCCTGCTGATGCTGTTCGCCAAGGATGTGGTAGCACGCAACCCCGACGCGGAAATCATCTTCGACGTCAAATGCACCCGTCGCCTGATCCCACTGATCAAAGAATATGGCGGTCGCCCACTGATGTGGAAAACAGGTCACTCGCTGATCAAAAAGAAAATGAAACAATCCGGCGCCCTGTTGGCCGGCGAAATGAGCGGGCATATCTTCTTCAAGGAGCGCTGGTTCGGTTTCGACGACGGCATTTACAGCGCCGCGCGGCTGCTGGAGATCCTCAGCAAAGAGAAATCCACCGCGGAAGAGTTGTTCGCGACCTTCCCGAACGATATTTCTACGCCGGAAATCAATATCCATGTGACCGAAGAGAGCAAATTCAGCATCATTGATGCACTGCACGACGCACAGTGGGGTGAAGGCGCCGACCTGACCACCATTGACGGCGTGCGAGTCGACTATGCCAAAGGCTGGGGCCTGGTTCGCGCCTCCAACACCACACCGGTGCTGGTGCTGCGCTTCGAGGCCGATGACGAGGCTGAATTGCAGCGCATCAAGGATGTATTCCACGTCCAGCTGAAGCGCGTTGCACCTGATCTCCAACTACCGTTTTGATCTATTGAAGCACCCGGAGCCCTGAATGACCCTCGAACGCGAAGCCGCCGCCAACACCGCCAAGGTCCTGTCCGAAGCGCTGCCTTACATTCGCCGCTATGTCGGCAAGACGCTGGTGATCAAATACGGCGGCAACGCGATGGAAAGCGAGGAGCTGAAAACCGGCTTCGCCCGCGACATCGTGCTGATGAAAGCCGTCGGCATCAACCCGGTGGTGGTTCACGGCGGCGGCCCGCAAATCGGCGACCTGCTCAAGCGACTGTCGATCGAGAGCCACTTTGTCGATGGCATGCGCGTCACCGACGCCGCGACCATGGACGTGGTGGAAATGGTCCTCGGCGGCCAGGTCAACAAGGACATCGTCAACCTGATCAACCGTCACGGCGGCAGCGCCATCGGCCTGACCGGTAAAGACGCCGAGCTGATTCGCGCGAAGAAGCTCACCGTCACCCGCCAGACCCCTGAGATGACCCAGCCGGAAATCATCGACATCGGCCACGTCGGCGAAGTGGTCGGGATCAACACCGACCTGCTGAACCTGCTGGTCAAAGGCGATTTCATTCCGGTGATCGCGCCGATCGGCGTCGGTGCCAACGGCGAGTCGTACAACATCAACGCCGATCTGGTGGCCGGTAAAGTGGCCGAGGCTCTGAAAGCTGAGAAGCTGATGCTGCTGACCAACATTGCCGGCCTGATGGACAAGAGCGGCAAGGTCCTGACCGGCCTGAGCACCCAGCAAGTCGACGACCTGATCGCCGACGGCACCATCTACGGCGGCATGCTGCCGAAGATCCGTTGCGCGCTGGAAGCGGTACAGGGTGGCGTGGGCAGCTCGCTGATCATTGATGGTCGGGTGCCAAATGCAATTCTGCTGGAAATCTTCACCGACACCGGTGTGGGTACGCTGATCAGCAATCGCAAGCGTCCCTGATTCAAAACCTTAAAAAGATCGCAGCCTTCGGCAGCACCTACGGATTTCGGATGTACGAAAAACCTGTAGGAGCTGACGAAGTCTGCGATCTTTTTTATGCGCGCCGGAAATGCCTGACCTGATTGGGCGAAACGTCCGACTTCACGAAGGAAGCAATCTGCATAGGATCTTCTCTGAATCCACAGGAGGTCTACCCATGCAAAAAGACTACGTCCCTTACGGCAGCGATGTTTCACCTGGCACCTATGCCTGTGTCGATTGCGGTCACGAATACTCGAATCAGGGCAAAACATCGATGCCGCCCTGCCCGCAACTCCGCAAGACCGCACACACCCGTCATGGCTGGAGAATTCTGACTGGCCAGGGCGATGCTGTGGCTGATCCGTACCCGGAGAAAACCAATGAACCCAGCGGGATCAAAAAAGCCGAGACATTCAGCAGCACCAGCAAAAAATAATGCTGGGGGACTGGGCCATACATAAACAAAAGACCCCGCTCAACATGCTGAGCGGGGTCTTTTGCTGTCTGCAATCCCTGTGGGAGCGTGATTACACGCCGAACTGGGCGCGGTAGGCTTCAACCGCAGGCAAATGTTGCTTGAGCTGCGGATCGTCAGCCAGGAACTCCAGCACCTGGTTCAGCGAAACGATGCTGATCACCGGAATGCCGAAGTCACGTTCCACTTCCTGGATGGCCGACAACTCACCATTGCCACGCTCCTGACGGTTCAGGGCGATCAGCACACCGGCAGCTTTGGCGCCGTCCTGGGAAGCGATGATCTGCATCACTTCGCGGATGGCGGTGCCCGCGGTGATCACGTCGTCGATGATCAGCACGTCGCCAGTCAATGGCGCGCCAACCAGGCTGCCACCTTCGCCGTGGGCCTTGGCTTCCTTGCGATTGAAGCACCATGGCAGGTCACGGTCGTGATGTTCGGCCAGTGCCACGGCGGTGGCTGCCGCCAACGGGATGCCTTTGTAGGCCGGGCCGAACAGTACGTCGAAGGAAATACCGCTCTCGACGATGGCTGCCGCATAGAAACGGCCCAGCTGTGCCAGGGCCTTCCCTGAGTTGAACAGGCCGGCATTGAAGAAGTATGGACTGGTGCGCCCGGACTTCAGGGTGAACTCACCGAAGCGCAAAACGCCGCGATCGATGGCAAAACGAATGAAATCGCGTTGATACGCTTGCATGAAAAAAACCCCAAATACCACGGATTTAGCTAATTAGGTAGACGCCGTGTATCATACCCGCACGCGATTTTTGGGGCCACTTATGCGGATCATCAGTGTGAACGTCAATGGTATTCAGGCTGCAGTCGAGCGTGGTTTGCTCAGTTGGCTGCAAGCACAGAATGCCGACGTCATCTGCCTGCAGGACACCCGCGCCTCCGCCTTTGAACTGGACGATCCAGCCTTCCAACTGGATGGCTACTTCCTTTATGCCTGCGAAGCCGAAGTTCCCGCCCAAGGTGGCGTGGCTTTGTACTCGCGGTTGCAACCGAAGGCTGTCATCAGCGGTCTCGGCTTCGAGACGGCCGACCGCTACGGGCGCTACCTGCAAGCCGATTTCGACAAGGTCAGCATCGCGACCTTGCTGCTCCCTTCGGGGCAGAATGGCGATGAAGACTTGAACCAGAAGTTCAAGCTAATGGACGACTTCGCCCGTTATCTGGATAAACAGCGACGCAAACGTCGCGAGTACATTTATTGTGGCTCGCTGTACGTGGCGCAACAGAAGCTGGATATCAAGAACTGGCGCGACAGCCAGCAATCCCCGGGCTTCCTGGCGCCTGAGCGTGCCTGGATGGACGAGATTGTCGGCAACATGGGTTATGTCGACGCCCTGCGGGAAGTCAGCCGCGAAGGCGACCAGTACAGCTGGTGGCCGGACAACGAACAGGCCGAGATGCTCAACCTGGGCTGGCGTTTCGACTACCAGTTGCTGACCCCTGGCCTGCGCCGCTTCGTACGCAGCGCACGCCTGCCACGTCAGCCACGGTTCTCGCAGCACGCACCGTTGATCGTGGACTACGACTGGACGCTGACGATCTAAGCGTCTTTTCGCAGATGCAAAAAAGCCGACATTGCTGTCGGCTTTTTTGTGCGCGCTGATTTTTACTGCCTGTTATTTGATCAACCGCCAGGTGAAGGGATAGCGGTAAGGCACCCCGTCATTGGCCTTGAGCCCGGCAATGATGCACAGCACCATCGCCCCGATCAGCACCAACGGCAGCAGCGCAAAACCGATCAACACCAGCATCAGCACGTAACAGATGCCCGAGACCAGGGCCACGGTAATCTGAAAGTTCAGCGCTTCTTTGCCTTGGGCATCGATGAACGGGTCGGCTTCACGCTTCCACTGCCAGAGTATCAGCGGCCCGATCAGGTGACCGAACGGAAACCAGACACCGAGAAACGCCGAGAGGTGACAAAACATCGCCCACTGGCGAGCCTCGGAGCTCGGGGTGGGAAGCAACTGCTGTTCATCACTCATGGCGCTCTCCTTTGCCGGACATCAAAACAATCAGTCAGCCAGTGCAGCCTTCTGCAGTTCGAAAATCTCGATCATGCCTTTCTTCGCCAGTGCCAGCATCGCGTTCAGCTCTTCCGGCTGGAACGGTGCGCCTTCGGCAGTGCCCTGGACTTCGATGAAACCACCAGTGCTGGTCATCACCACGTTGAGGTCAGTCTCGGCAGCCGAGTCTTCCAGGTAGTCGAGGTCAAGCACAGGTTCGCCCTGATACATGCCTACCGAAACGGCAGCGATCATTTGCTTGAGCGGGTCGCCACCTTTGAGGCCGCCGCGCTTCTTGATCACTTTCAAGGCATCGACCAGTGCAACCATGGCGCCGGTGATGGACGCGGTGCGGGTGCCGCCATCAGCCTGGATCACGTCGCAGTCGACGTACAAGGTGACGTCGCCCAGCTTGGACATGTCCAGCGCAGCGCGCAGGGAACGACCGATCAGCCGCTGGATTTCCAGAGTGCGGCCGCCTTGCTTGCCGCGGCTCGCCTCACGCTGGTTACGCTCGCCAGTGGCGCGCGGCAGCATGCCGTATTCAGCGGTCAACCAGCCCTGGCCCTGCCCCTTGAGGAAACGCGGCACGCCGTTCTCGACGCTGACGGTGCAGATGACCTTGGTATCACCGAACTCGACCAGTACAGATCCCTCGGCGTGTTTGGTGTAGTTGCGGGTAATGCGGATCGAGCGGAGCTGATCGGCAGCGCGACCACTTGGACGTTTCATAGGGATTACCTGTACGGGGGACGGAAAACTGCCGAGCATTATAGAGCCGTGGGCCGCGAGTGGGCACTTCTAAAAAAATCACCCGACGATTGAAGGCTCTGAATAGAGCGTAGCCGACGGCCTGCAGCCCATTGTCACAGCGTGTGATTGGGCGCATCCGCCCCACTGCGCTACAATCCTGCGCCTTTGCTGCCTGTCGGCTTTAATTCACAGATAGCGGGTCCGCGAACCATGGGTTACGCGCCGACCTGCATTGCGAGGTACCTCCATGGTGCACAGCATGACCGCCTTCGCCCGCGTCGAGCAAGCCGGCGTCCAGGGCACCCTGAGCTGGGAGCTGCGCTCGGTCAACAGCCGCTACCTGGAACCCCATCTGCGCCTGCCGGAATCTTTCCGCGACCTCGAGGGCGCCGTCCGCGAAGCCCTGCGCCAGGGAATTTCCCGGGGCAAGCTCGAATGCACCCTGCGTTTCACCGAAGAAAGCACTGGCAAACCGCTGCAAGTGGACCGCGAGCGCGCCGCGCAATTGGTCGCTGCCGCCGAGACCGTCGCCAGCCTGATCAAGAACCCTGCCGCGCTGAACCCGCTGGAAGTCCTGGCCTGGCCCGGCGTGCTGGTGGCCGACGCCGCCGACCCGCAAGCGCTGAATGCCGAAGCCATGGCGCTGTTCAACCAAGGCCTGAAAGAACTCAAGGCCGGCCGCGAGCGCGAAGGCGCGGAGCTGGCGCGGTTGATCAACGAACGCCTGACGTCCATTGAAGAAGATGTGGTGATCCTGCGTGAGCTGGTCCCGCAGATGCTCGCCACGCAGCGTCAGAAAGTCCTCGACCGCTTCACCGACATGAAGGCCGACCTCGACCCGCAGCGCCTGGAGCAGGAAATGGTCATGCTCGCGCAAAAGAGCGACGTCGCCGAAGAACTGGATCGCCTGAGCACTCACATCATCGAAGTTCGCCGGGTGCTCAAATCCGGCGGCGCTGCCGGTCGACGCCTGGATTTCCTGATGCAGGAGCTCAACCGCGAAGCCAACACACTGGGCTCCAAAGCCTTCGACCCGCGCAGCACCCAAGCGGCGGTCAACCTCAAGGTGTTGATCGAGCAGATGCGCGAACAAGTACAGAATATTGAGTAAGGCAAACCTGACATGACCCACAGTACCGGCACCCTGTACATCATTTCCGCACCTTCGGGTGCGGGCAAGAGCAGCCTGGTCAAAGCCCTGACCGACGCTGATCAGGAGATCCGCGTCTCGGTCTCCCACACCACCCGCGCCATGCGCCCTGGTGAAGTGAACGGCGTGAACTATCACTTCGTCGAACGCAGCGAGTTCGTGAAGATGATCGAGCACGGAGATTTCCTCGAGCGCGCCGAAGTGTTCGGCAATCTCTATGGCACTTCGCAAAGCCACCTGCAGCAGACCCTGGATGAAGGTCACGACCTGATTCTGGAAATTGACTGGCAGGGTGCAGAGCAAGTGCGCAAGTTGATGCCCCAGGCCCGTTCGATCTTCATTCTGCCGCCGTCCCTGGAGGCCCTGCACCAACGCCTGACCAATCGCGGCCAGGACAGTGACGAGATCATCGAAGGCCGGATGCGCGAAGCCGTCAGCGAGATGAGCCATTACGTCGACTACGATTACCTGATCATCAACGACAATTTCGCCCACGCACTGGACGATCTGAAGGCGATTTTCCGCGCCAATCAGCTGCATCAGAAGCGTCAGCAGCAGCGTCATGGCAAATTATTAGCTGAATTGCTCGGCTAATCAGCTCTTCCCAAAACCGCTGCAAGGGCTTTACATTGGTGCTTATAGCGCGTTGAAGAGCCTGGTCAAAAAATCAGCGCTTCCCTAATCGCTGGTGATTTTTTAAACTGTTGAGTCCGCTCGCCCAACCGGGCAGCGCGCATATTGCATTCGCTCCGAGGAATACCATGGCCCGCGTAACCGTTGAAGACTGCCTAGAACACGTGGAAAACCGCTTTGAGCTGGTCATGCTCTCTACCAAGCGTGCCCGTCAACTGGCCACTGGTGGCAAAGAGCCCCTGGTTCAGTGGGAAAACGACAAGCCTACAGTTGTAGCGCTGCGTGAAATCGCTGAAGGCCTGATGAGCTACGAGTTCATCGCCAACGCTGAAATCGTCGAAGACGAACCGCTGTTCGCAGCGTTCGAGGACGAGTCCAACGAGGCAGTATAAGCCATGCCTGGTCGACGTAGCACGGCGCGGGGTCATAGCAAACGGCAGGAATTATCATGCCGAGCATAGACGCCCTCGCCGATCGCTTATCGACCTACCTCGGCAAGGACCAGGTCAACCTGGTCCGCCGAGCGTACTTCTACGCCGAACAAGCCCACGACGGTCAACGCCGCCGCAGCGGTGAGGCGTACGTCACGCATCCTCTTGCGGTGGCGAATATTCTTGCCGACATGCACATGGACCATCAAAGCTTGATGGCTGCAATGCTGCATGACGTGATCGAAGACACCGGTATTGCCAAGGAAGCGCTGCAAGCGCAGTTCGGCGAAACCGTGGCCGAACTGGTCGACGGGGTCAGCAAACTGACCCAGATGAACTTCGAGACCAAAGCCGAAGCCCAGGCCGAAAACTTCCAGAAAATGGCCATGGCCATGGCGCGCGACATTCGCGTGATCCTGGTCAAGCTGGCCGACCGCCTGCACAACATGCGTACCCTGGAAGTGCTGTCCGGCGAAAAACGCCGGCGGATCGCCAAGGAAACCCTGGAAATCTATGCGCCCATCGCCAACCGGCTGGGCATGCACGCCATCCGCATAGAATTCGAAGACCTCGGCTTCAAGGCCATGCACCCGATGCGTTCCGCGCGGATCAACCAGGCGGTCAAACGCGCCCGGGGCAACCGCAAGGAAATCGTCAACAAGATCGAAGAGTCCCTCAGCCACTGCCTGGCCATTGATGGCATCCAGGGCGAGGTCAGCGGTCGTCAGAAACACCTCTACGGCATCTACAAGAAAATGCGCGGCAAGCGTCGGGCCTTCAACGAGATCATGGACGTCTACGCGTTCCGGATCATCGTCGACAAGGTCGATACCTGCTACCGCGTGCTGGGTGCTGTGCATAATTTGTACAAACCGTTGCCGGGGCGCTTCAAGGATTACATCGCGATCCCCAAGGCCAACGGCTACCAGTCGCTGCACACCACGCTGTTCGGCATGCACGGTGTACCGATCGAGATCCAGATCCGCACCCGTGAAATGGAAGAGATGGCCAACAATGGCATCGCCGCCCATTGGCTGTACAAATCCAGCGGCGACGAACAGCCCAAAGGCACTCATGCCCGCGCCCGCCAGTGGGTCAAAGGCGTGCTGGAGATGCAGCAACGGGCCGGCAACTCGCTGGAATTCATCGAGAGCGTGAAGATCGACCTGTTCCCGGACGAGGTCTACGTGTTCACGCCCAAGGGCCGGATCATGGAGCTTCCAAAAGGCTCCACGGCGGTCGACTTCGCTTACGCGGTACACACCGACGTGGGCAACAGCTGCATTGCCTGCCGGATCAACCGTCGTCTCGCGCCGCTGTCCGAACCGCTGCAAAGCGGCTCCACGGTCGAGATCGTCAGCGCCCCCGGCGCACGGCCGAACCCGGCATGGCTCAACTTCGTGGTCACCGGCAAGGCGCGGACCCACATCCGCCATGCGCTTAAGCTGCAACGCCGCTCCGAATCCATCAGCCTCGGCGAACGCCTGCTGAACAAGGTGCTCAACGGCTTCGACAGCTCGCTGGAAAAAGTCCCGGCCGAGCGCGTGCAGTTGATGCTCCACGAATATCGCCTGGAACTGATCGAAGACCTGCTCGAAGACATCGGCCTGGGCAATCGCATGGCTTACGTAGTCGCCCGCCGCCTGCTCGGCGAAGGCGAACAGCTGCCAAGCCCGGAAGGTCCGCTGGCCATTCGCGGTACCGAAGGCCTGGTGCTCAGTTACGCCAAGTGCTGCACGCCGATCCCTGGCGACCCGATCGTTGGCCATCTGTCCGCCGGCAAAGGGATGGTGGTGCACCTGGACAACTGCCGCAACATCAGCGAAATCCGCCACAACCCGGAAAAATGCATCCAGCTCTCGTGGGCCAAGGATGTCACCGGCGAATTCAACGTCGAGCTGCGCGTCGAACTGGAACACCAGCGCGGCCTGATCGCCCTGCTGGCCAGCAGCGTCAACGCGGCCGACGGCAATATCGAAAAAATCAGCATGGACGAACGCGACGGTCGTATCAGCGTGGTCCAACTGGTGGTCAGCGTGCACGACCGCGTGCACCTGGCCCGCGTGATCAAGAAACTGCGCGCCCTGACCGGGGTCATCCGCATCACCCGCATGCGCGCGTAGCCCACCCTTCACAAGGAGTCATACATGACCAAGACCGTTATCAACAGCGACAAGGCCCCGGCCGCCATCGGTACTTACTCCCAGGCGATCAAGGCTGGCAACACCGTGTACATGTCGGGTCAGATTCCTCTGGACCCAAAAACCATGGAACTGGTCGAAGGCTTCGAAGCCCAGACCGTCCAGGTCTTCGAGAACCTCAAAGCCGTGGCAGAAGCCGCCGGTGGTTCGTTTAAAGACATCGTCAAACTGAACATTTTCCTCACCGACCTGAGCCACTTCGCCAAGGTCAACGAGATCATGGGCAAGTACTTCGACCAGCCTTACCCAGCCCGCGCCGCCATCGGCGTTGCAGCCCTGCCAAAGGGTTCGCAGGTTGAAATGGATGCCATTCTGGTCATCGAGTAATGTGTCTGGCGCAGCCTTGCGAGGCTGCGCCGACTGATCTTGTACAAAGGGTTCTGAAAGGATTCCACCATGCGCCACGCGCTAGCTCTCTCGCTGGTCGCCCTACTCTTGGGCGGATGTGCCAGCAACCCTGCCGACCGTGATATCAGCGGCACCTGGATCAACCAGGTGGCGATCGATGCCGCATCCAAAGGCGGCCCCCTGCGTGAAGCGCTCCAGGCCTATGGCCCGAATCTGGAATGGAACGTCAACACCAGAGCCGGTCAGGCCCGCTACACCAATGGTTTTGAAAACGTCGAAGGCAAGCTGCTGGGCGAAAAGTCCGGCGCCTGGAATGTCGACTTTTATGGCAGCTCCGCCAGCGAGCTGAAGCGTGATGGCAAGCGACTGAACCAGGCTGCCAACGACAACGAGCCCGAGCAAGTCTTCGACCGTGCATCGGTCCAGGTTCCGGAAGGAGCGCCTATTGGCGCTAGTTTCGAGCGCGCGCTGTATTCGGCTTACATGGGCGGCAGCTGGAAAATCCTCAGCGGCCCGGGCGAAGGCAGCACCGTCCAGTTCCAGGCAGACGGTCAGGTCGCCGGTCTGCCCGGTGCAGATCGCTATGCCCTGTGCCTGGCGGGCGATTGCGCGTCGATGAGCGGCGGCAACGACAACATCTGGCTGCAGTTGAATGGCCAGGGCAATACCTGGATCTTTGCGCGCAAGGGCAAAGAACTGGAGATTTTCCAGACGGTGAACACGGCACTGGCGGACGAGATGCCTTCGTTCACACCGGGTGATCGCAAGTGGTTGCTCGAAAAGCAGTAAGCCGGCCCTGAGGCCAACGCAGAACCCATGTGGGAGCGGGCTTGCTCGCGAAAGCGGTGTAACAATCAACGATGATGTTGAATGTTATGACCCCTTCGCGAGCAAGCCCGCTCCCACATTTGGTTTGAGGTGACCGGAAGTCAGCAGCGACCTTCAAGAATCGCGGCATAGCCCTCGCGGAAACTCGAATACTTCGGCGCCCAGCCCAACGCCTTCGCCCGAGCATTGCTGCAGCGCTTGCTGCCGGCACGACGCACACTGGCATCATCGGCCCATTCGGTCACGCCCAGATACTCACGCAACCAGCCCACCACCTCTGCCATTGGCGCAGGCGCATCATCGACACCTATATAGGCATCATCCAGCGCCACTCCACGCCGATCCGCCTCAAGCAGAAACGCCAGCAACCCCGCCGCGTCGTCGACGTGAATGCGATTGGCGTACAGCGGGGGATCGATCGCCACGCGATAACCGCGACGAACCTGAGTCAGCAGCCACTCTCGACCCGGACCATAAATACCGGTCAGACGCACGATGGTGGCCGGGATGCCGCTATCACGCGCCACTTGCTCGGCCTCCAGCATCAAACGCCCCGAATAACCGCCCGCCACCGTCGGCGAGGTTTCATCGACCCACTCACCGTCCTGCTGACCGTAAACACTGCTGCTGGAGACAAACAGAATGCGCTTTGGCTGCTGGCCATGTTGTTTCAACCACCCCAGCACATGCTGCAAGCCTTCGACATAGGCGGCGCGATAGCCCGCCTCGTCGTGGTCGGTGGCAGCGGCGCTGTACACCAGATAGTCCAGTGGCGTGGTCGGCCAGTCAGCCGGGCATTGCGCGCTGAACAGGTCACCCGCAACGCCAACCACTCCGGCCGGCAAGCGCGACACATTGCGGCGCAGGCCATAAACCTGCCAGTGCCCTGCCAGCAATTGCGTAGCCAGACGGCTGCCGACATCACCGCAGCCGGCGATCAAAACAGAAGGCGCGGACATCAGAAGACTCCCTCAAGAAAGGTACAGACTAGCGCCCGAAATGGATAAGCAGCTAGCAATGGAAGAAAAAAAGAGACGCTATTACTTTTGTTAACAAGAATTAATTGCAATAATGCCAGCCACTTTTGTTCTCGGCCTTACGAGGCCTGGAAGAACACTTACCGTCTTTTCCTCTCAGGTCCGGCCAGCATGACACGCAATCAACTCTCCGCTTCGCCAACCAAACGACCTCGCGCCTGGAGCGCGGTAGCCGCCCTGCTGCTCAGCCTGATGCTGGCGCCGACCGCCGCATTCGCCGATGCGCAAGCGCCGGCCACACAGCCTGCGGCTACTCAAACACCAGCCGTTCAAACCGCACCTGTCGCGACCGATCCGGTCCAGGCCGTAGACGCCGCGGACATGCCGCAAGCTCTCGAAGCCGACAACTCCCTGGGCATGGCCCACGACCTGTCGCCATGGGGCATGTACAAGAACGCCGATATTATCGTGAAAATCGTGATGATCGGCCTGGCCATCGCCTCGATCATCACCTGGACCATCTGGATCGCCAAGGGCTTCGAGCTGATGGGCGCCAAGCGTCGTCTGCGCGCTGAAATCGCTCATCTGAAAAAAGCCGCCACCCTTAAGGAAGCCAGCACCACGGCGGCCAAGGAAGGCACCCTGGCCAACCTGCTGGTCCACGACGCGCTGGAAGAAATGCGCTTGTCGGCCAACAGCCGCGAGAAGGAAGGCATCAAGGAACGCGTGAGCTTCCGCCTCGAGCGCCTCGTCGCAGCCTGCGGTCGCAACATGAGCAGCGGCACCGGCGTGCTGGCCACCATCGGTTCCACCGCGCCGTTCGTCGGCCTGTTCGGTACCGTATGGGGCATCATGAACAGCTTCATCGGCATCGCCAAAACCCAGACCACCAACCTCGCCGTCGTGGCCCCCGGCATCGCCGAAGCCCTGCTGGCGACCGCGCTGGGTCTGGTTGCAGCGATTCCTGCGGTGGTCATCTACAACGTCTTCGCCCGCTCCATTGCCGGTTACAAGGCACAAGTGTCCGACGCCTCGGCGGAAGTCCTGCTGCTGGTCAGCCGCGACCTCGACCACCAGCCGCCCGAGCGCAGCTCGCAACCGCACATGGTGAAAGTGGGGTAATCGGCCATGGGCCTGCATTTGAAAGAAGGCGCAGACGACGATCTGGCCGAGAACCACGAAATCAACGTCACGCCGTTCATCGACGTAATGCTGGTGCTGTTGATCATCTTCATGGTGGCAGCGCCGCTGGCCACCGTGGACATCAAGGTCGACCTGCCCGCCTCCACCGCCAAACCGGCGCCGCGGCCAGAGAAACCGGTGTTCCTCAGCGTCAAAGCTGACCAGCGCC
The DNA here is from genome assembly GCF_059492165.1 of Pseudomonas sp. Pseusp15. Taxonomy (NCBI): domain Bacteria; kingdom Pseudomonadati; phylum Pseudomonadota; class Gammaproteobacteria; order Pseudomonadales; family Pseudomonadaceae; genus Pseudomonas; species Pseudomonas sp. Pseusp15. The sequence goes on along the minus strand of NZ_CP168523.1, from coordinate 5,531,469 downwards.
TGTTCCTCGGCGAAGACGAAGTGAAGACCGAAGCCCTCGGCGCCACACTCGACGCCAAGACCCAGGGCAAGAAAGACACGACGATCTTCTTCCAGGCCGACAAAGGCGTGGACTACGGCGACCTGATGAGCGTGATGGACGCCCTGCGCGCCGCCGGTTACCTGAAGGTCGGCCTGGTCGGACTCGAGACGGCAGCCAAAAAATGATCAACACGCGCCAAAAGCTGACGCGTTACAGCGGTAGCCTGGCCGTGGTGCTGGGCGTCCATGCGCTGGCCATTGCGCTCGCGCTGAACTGGACCTCGCGCCCGCCGATCGAGCTGCCGCCGCAAGCGATGATGGTCGAGCTGGCGCCGATGCCGGCCCCGCCACCGCCCGCACCGCCGAAGGTGATCACGCCGCCACAGCCACCGGCACCGGTGGAAGAACTGCCGATTCCAAAACTCGCTGAAGCGCCGAAGGCCGAGATTGCCGTGCCCAAGCCGGTCAAACCCAAGCCGAAGCCGCAACCGCCCAAGCCTGTGGAGAAAAAGCCGGAGCCACCGAAGGAAAAGCCTTCCGAGGAGAAGCCTAGCGACACGCAGCCAACCCAGGCGCCGACGGAGAAATCCGCTCAGCCGGCACCCGGCCCATCGCCCGCGCAACAAGCCGCCAAGGCCAGTTGGCAAGGCACCCTGCTCGCGCACCTGGCCAAGTATAAAAAGTACCCGGCCAGCGCACAGCAACGCGGCAAGGAAGGTTTGAACCGTCTGCGCTTTGTGGTGGATGCCGAAGGTAACGTGCTGTCGTTCGAACTGGTGGGCCGCTCCGGCAACGCCGATCTGGACCGGGCTACCCTGGAAATGATCCGCCGCGCCCAACCGCTGCCCAAGCCACCGGCCGACATGCTGAACAACGGCACCATCGAAATCGTTGCACCGTTTGTTTACTCGCTGGAACGCCGACGCTAAAACACCGCCGCTCCCACAGGTTCTTCGGCGGTTACAAAACCTATAAAAGGCACCGAAAGGTGCCTTTTTGCATATCTGGAAACGGCAAACCTGCATTGCCCAGTGTCACTTAACACACTCAGTCTGATAACGTGCGTCTATCGATTGCAGCCGGTATGCTTGGCCCGCAACTTCATGGACGCTTGCTATGACTCTCACAGAATTACGCTACATCGTTACCCTCGCCCAAGAGCAGCACTTCGGTCACGCGGCCGAGCGTTGCCACGTCAGCCAGCCGACCCTGTCGGTGGGCGTGAAAAAGCTTGAAGACGAACTCGGTGTGCTGATTTTCGAGCGCAGCAAGAGCGCCGTGCGCCTGACCCCGGTCGGTGAAGGCATTGTTGCCCAGGCACAGAAAGTCCTGGAACAGGCCCAAGGCATCCGCGAACTGGCCCAGGCCGGCAAGAACCAGCTGACCGCCCCGCTGAAAGTCGGCGCGATCTACACCGTCGGCCCGTACCTGTTCCCGCACCTGATTCCACAACTGCACCGGGTCGCCCCGCAGATGCCGTTGTACATCGAAGAAAACTTCACCCACGTGCTGCGCGACAAACTGCGCAACGGCGAGCTCGACGCGATCATCATCGCCCTGCCGTTCAACGAAGCCGATGTACTGACGTTGCAGCTCTACGACGAGCCGTTCTACGTCCTGATGCCGGCCCAGCACCCGTGGACGCAAAAAGAATCCATCGACGCCGCCCTGCTCAACGACAAGAGCCTGCTGCTGCTCGGCGAAGGCCACTGCTTCCGCGATCAAGTGCTGGAAGCCTGCCCGACCCTGGCCAAAGGCAACGACGGCGCCAAGCACACCACGGTGGAATCCAGCTCGCTGGAAACCATCCGCCACATGGTCGCCTCTGGCCTGGGCATTTCGATCCTGCCGCTGTCGGCGGTGGACAGCCACCACTACGCCCCCGGCGTGATCGAAGTGCGTCCATTGAGTGCGCCGGTGCCGTTCCGCACCGTAGCCATCGCCTGGCGCGCGAGCTTCCCGCGGCCCAAGGCGATTGAAATCCTCGCCGACTCCATTCGCCTGTGCTCGGTGGCCAAGCCGCCAGCGCCGGTGGTGGCCGGTTAAGTCGCTGTCATGACCGAGTTGTCGCAAGTGTCGGTGACGGCACTCAAGGGTGTCGGCGAAGCCATGGCCGAGAAACTCGCCAAGGTCGGTCTGGAGAATCTCCAGGACGTGCTGTTCCACCTGCCGTTGCGCTATCAGGACCGCACTCGCGTGGTCCCGATCGGCCATTTGCGACCCGGGCAAGACGCGGTGATCGAAGGCACCGTCAGCGGCGCCGATGTGGTCATGGGCCGGCGCCGTAGCCTGGTTGTCCGTCTGCAGGACGGCACCGGCGGGCTCAGCCTGCGCTTCTATCATTTCAGCAACGCCCAGAAAGAAGGCCTCAAACGCGGCACGCGGATTCGCTGCTACGGCGAAGCGCGGCCCGGCGCCTCGGGGCTGGAGATCTACCACCCGGAATACCGCGCCATCACCGGTGACGAGCCGCCGCCGGTGGATGAAACCCTGACCCCGGTCTACCCGCTCACCGAAGGCCTGACCCAGCAGCGTTTGCGCCAGTTGTGCATGCAAACCCTGACCCTGCTCGGCCCCAGCAGCCTGCCCGACTGGCTGCCGACCGAACTGGCCCGGGATTATCAACTGGCGCCGCTGGCCGATGCGATCCGCTACCTGCATCACCCGCCCGCCGATGCCGACGTCGACGAACTCGCCCTCGGTCATCACTGGGCCCAGCACCGCCTGGCCTTCGAAGAGCTGCTGACCCATCAACTGTCCCAGCAACGCCTGCGCGAAAGCATGCGTGCCCTACGCGCGCCGGCCATGCCCAAAGCCACGAAGCTGCCAGCACAGTATCTGGCCAACCTCGGCTTCACCCCGACCGGCGCCCAACAGCGGGTCGGCAACGAAATCGCTTACGACCTCAGCCAGCACGAACCGATGCTGCGGCTGATTCAGGGCGACGTGGGCGCGGGCAAAACCGTAGTCGCCGCCCTCGCCGCGCTTCAAGCGCTGGAAGCGGGTTATCAGGTCGCACTGATGGCGCCCACCGAAATCCTCGCCGAGCAGCACTTCATCACCTTCAAGCGCTGGCTCGAACCGCTGGGCATCGAAGTTGCGTGGCTGGCGGGCAAGCTCAAGGGCAAAAACCGCGTGGCCGCGCTGGAGCAGATCGCGGGCGGCGCACCGATGGTGGTCGGCACCCACGCGCTGTTCCAGGACGAAGTGCAATTCAAGAACCTGGCGCTGGCGATCATCGACGAACAGCACCGCTTCGGCGTGCAGCAGCGCCTGGCATTGCGGCAGAAAGGCGTCGGCGGGCGGATGTGTCCGCACCAGCTGATCATGACCGCCACGCCGATCCCGCGGACGCTGGCCATGAGCGCCTACGCCGACCTCGACACCTCGATCCTCGACGAATTGCCCCCCGGCCGCACCCCGGTGAATACGGTGCTGGTCACCGACACCCGGCGCGTCGAAGTGATCGAACGGGTGCGCGGCGCTTGTGCCGAGGGCCGTCAGGCCTATTGGGTGTGCACGCTGATTGAAGAGTCGGAAGAGCTGACCTGCCAGGCCGCCGAAACCACACACGAAGACCTCACCGCCGCCCTCGGCGAGTTGAAGGTCGGCCTGATCCACGGCCGCATGAAGCCCGCCGAAAAAGCTGCCGTCATGGCCGAATTCAAGGCCGGCAACCTGCAACTGCTGGTCGCCACCACCGTGATCGAAGTCGGCGTGGACGTGCCCAACGCCAGCCTGATGATCATCGAAAACCCCGAGCGCCTTGGCCTCGCGCAACTGCACCAACTGCGAGGCCGTGTCGGCCGGGGCAGCGCCGTCAGCCATTGCGTGCTGCTTTACCATCCGCCGCTGTCGCAGATTGGCCGTCAGCGGCTGGGCATCATGCGCGAAACCAACGACGGTTTTGTCATCGCCGAAAAAGACCTCGAACTGCGCGGCCCCGGCGAAATGCTCGGCACACGCCAGACCGGCCTGCTGCAATTCAAGGTCGCGGACCTGATGCGCGATGCCGATTTACTGCCCGCCGTGCGCGACGCCGCCCAAGCCTTGCTCGAACGCTGGCCGGATCACGTCAGCCCGCTGCTCGACCGCTGGCTACGCCATGGGCAGCAATACGGCCAAGTGTGAGCACTGTCGCAGTTTCTGGACCCTGGCCTTAAACAAGCTGGTTATACTCCTGCAATTGTTTGAAAACGGATACAGACCATGACAGAAGCTGCCCTCGCCCCTGAAACCCCGCACGCTCCGTCTGTTATTCGGCTGCTGCTCGGCAAACTGGGCATCGCCTACCAGGAAGTCCTCGACCATCACGGCCTGAATGCCGCGCGCAAAGTGCAGGCGGTTTTGCTGGACGATGCCGTCGGCGCGCTCATGGTGCTGTTTCCGCAAAGTCAATTGCTCGACCTCAACCGCCTCGCAGAACTCACCGGCCGCCGGTTGACCGCCGTATCCACCGAACGCCTGGTAAAAATGCTCGGCAAACACAGCCTGAGCCTGCTGCCCGGCCTGCCGGCGCTCACCAGCTCACCGTGCCTGTATGAAGAAAGCCTGCTGCGCGAACCGAAGTTGCTGATCAACTCGGGCGAGCCGGGCGTGCTGCTGGAAATCACCAGCGAAGATTTCAAAACCATGCTGACCAAGGCCAGCGCCGGCAACTTCGGCGAAGCCGTGCACAGCATCCGCCCGAACCTCGACCGCCCCGACGATGACCGCGAGGAAATCACCCAGGCCGTGCAAGCGTTCACCGCGCGGCGCATTCAGCAACGCCTGGAAGCGACCATCGAGATACCGCCGCTGGCCGAAACCGCGCAAAAAATCATCAAACTGCGGGTCGACCCCAACGCCACCATCGACGACATCACCGGCGTGGTCGAAACCGACCCAGCCCTGGCCGCCCAAGTCGTCAGCTGGGCGGCGTCGCCGTACTACGCCTCGCCGGGCAAGATTCGTTCAGTGGAAGACGCCATCGTCCGCGTGCTGGGTTTCGACCTGGTGATCAACCTGGCGCTGGGCCTGGCCCTGGGCAAAACCCTGAGCCTGCCCAAAGACCACCCGCAACACACCACGCCGTACTGGCAGCAATCGATCTACACCGCCGCCGTCATCGAAGGCCTGACCCGCGCCATGCCCCGCGCCCAGCGCCCGGAAGCCGGCCTGACCTACCTCGCCGGCCTGCTGCACAACTTCGGCTACCTGCTGCTGGCCCACGTCTTCCCGCCGCACTTCTCGCTGATCTGCCGCCACCTGGAGGTCAACCCGCACCTGTGCCACAGCTACGTCGAGCAACACCTGCTGGGCATCAGCCGCGAACAGATCGGCTCATGGCTGATGCGCTACTGGGACATGCCCGAAGAACTGGCCACCGCCCTGCGCTTCCAGCACGACCCAAGCTACGACGGCGACTACGCCGAGTACCCAAACCTCGTGTGCCTGGCAGTGCGCTTGCTGCGTAGTCGCGGGATTGGTTCGGGGCCGGATGAAGATATTCCGGATGCGTTGCTGGAACGCGTTGGTTTGACGCGCGACAAAGCCAATGATGTCGTCAGCAAAGTGCTTGAAGCTGAAGTGCTGCTGCGCGAATTGGCTTCGCAATTTAGCCAGGCCTAAAAGCATCGTCGGATCGCCGCCCGGACCAAGCCACGCTCCCACAGGACTCAGGTAATCCCTGTGGGAGCGGGCTTGCCCGCGATGAATCCACCTCGGTCTGACTGAAATACACCAACCCCTGTGGCGAGGGAGCTTGCTCCCGCTCGACTGCGCAGCAGTCGCAACCCAGCCGCCGCAGTGTGTCAGATACAACCGAAGTCTCAGGCTTTAGGGCCGCTTCGCAGCCCAGCGGGAGCAAGCTCCCTCGCCACAAAAGCCTCCTCCACTCCTGACTGGATCAAGGTTCTCAGGCCTTAGCCTTCGCCTTCCTAGGCTTCAAATACTTGGTCAACCCCTGAAACCAGATCACCAGCGCCGGGTTGCCCTTGATCTGAATCGACTTGTCCTGAATCCCCGTCATAAACGCCAACTGCTTGTTCTTCGCCTGCATCGTGGCAAAGCCATACGCCGCGTCTTTAAAGGCAATCGCAAACGCAGGTTCGGCATACACGCCGGACTTGCTGGTAATGCGCTGATCCTTCACCACGAAATGCCGCGCTACCTTCCCGTCCAGGGTCTGTAGCTGAAACACCAACGCCTTGTCACCCAACTGCTGCTGAAACGCAGGATTAGTCCGACTGGCCTTACCCATCAACAAACCCATCATCCACAGAAGAAAACGAAATTTCATGCGCACAGCCTCAAAAGAAAAATGAACGGCCGGCGCAGTGTAGCCGCTCCAAGCCAGAACGCCACCATCGTGTTGCGTTAGAAGAAGATGAGCTGCTTTTCCCGCATGATGACCGCCAAGTCACGCTTTCCCGCCTCAACCTTGATCGTTCACACGCTCCCGCGTGGGAATGCATCCCGTGACGCCGCGTGTCACCTCCCACACCCGCCCTACACCTGAAGAAACACATTTCTGTAGGAGTTGCCGAAGGCTTCGATCTTTTGATCTTGATGCCCTCAAACCTCTCGGACATTTCCTTCAAAACGCCGGGCTGTCCGTGAACTAGGCGACTTTGGCGTTCACCGATAACCTCTATCCGTCACCGCAAAAATCGGTGATTCGGACGTGCAAGTCCGATGGAGTACACATTCGGTTATGGCAATTCATCGAGCGTTTTCCTATGCTCGCGAATCGTTATGGCTGCTGTGTATGGGAGACCTTCGGGTCTGCCGGGTGACTCCACCGGTCTTGCACACCTATGCACAGCTGCCACCTCTTTCGAAGTGCACGCGAAACGGTGTCAGCTCCTTAAATTTTGGAGTAACACTTTATGTTCAAGCCAACACCGAATCCCCCAGAAAACCCAGCTACATCCCCCTACGAATCCTTAGATTCCAGAAAACTCCACGAAGCCGCCGAACGCGCCCTCGACCACCATTTCGCCCCACCCCCCAAAGAAAAACCCAAGCGCAAAGGCAAACTCTTCACCGTCTCCCCCGACATCGACACCGAAGCCCTCCTGGCCAACGCCTCAGAAGACCTGCTGTCCATCAGCGCCATCGCCGCCAGCCTGGCCGACGATGTTGATGGAGAACGGCGCTCCTTAGCCTTGGCGCTAAGCAGATTGGCAGATGGGGTTCGGTTGTTGGTGGAGCGAGCGCTGGATCATATCGATTCGCCGAATCCGGCGGAGCATCGGGTGAAGGCGTAGCGAAATCGCGGAAAGAGAAAGGGGACGTTGAGTCCCCTTTCTCGATGATCTCGACTCACCACTGACAGCCTGTCTCTGATGACGCCTCCATGCTGATATCCTGATCGAACGAATATTTCTTACCGGATTTGTAATTCGTGTAGTACATCGAGTTTACCCGAGCCCCCTGAGTCGCCCTTTCATACTCCCCCGTCACCACACCGTCAGAAACCTCCACCCAAGTCGTCGTGAACTGATAAGGCCCGTCCTCCGTCATGATTTCTTCCACAGTGTTCCGATAGACGAGAGGAATGGCCTTCTTTGACTTGCTATACCTAACCCCCGCGCCGCTCCATTGGGTGACCGAGTCGTAATAGGTTCTGAATTCGAAATTGATGTTTTTACCTTCCAGCGAACGGAAACACGAGACCTGTGTTGTGATCTCACTACGGGCCGTCAGCGGCAATACCAACAACAGCATTAAAAATAACTTCTTCACAGATCCCTCTGATCTCATTTTTTTGAAAACGATGACGTGCGAGCTTACCGCATGCCTAAAGTGAAAAATCCGAGACTTCTGCAAGCCGCCAACATTGCCCACGAACAAACTGATACTCGAAGACATAATCGGTATCCGGCTTCTGCAGGATCGCCGTGGCGTTGTTGCCCCGTTCTTCCTTGACGGTCAACGTAAGACCATCGGCCTCTCGTTTCACGCGATCCGGGATGATTGGAAACTTGATCTGATCGCCGCTGACGCTGCGTTTTTCCATCTCAGGCTCGGGATCTCCCGCCACAGTCGTGACCATTTTCAGCGGTTGTTGGACGAAGGCTTTCTGCACGTCTGCGCGTTCGGAGAAAGCTGAGAGGAACGTTGAAAAGTCGGTCGAGGGGCAAGAGTCACTGGCCGCGTCACCATCGGCTTGTAGTGTCTTCTGACGGTTGCCCTGACCCAGTTTTGAATTCGCAATCATCTTTGCATCCAAGTCTGCCAAGCGCTTCTTAATGCTCGCCGCATCCTTGTAAGCACACTCGACTTCTACGTCATCTTCCAGATTTAGACCGTCGCGGCAGTTCTGCAACTCAGGGTCTGGCGGGTCACCGCGAAAAAACTGCAAGGACAAGTGATCGCCGTCCTTGAAGAGCGGCAGTTCCAGCACCGAATAGGAATCACCTTCGAAATGGCTGTGCGAGACTTTGTGTTTTGTCAGAACAAACATGGACTTCCCCGCTCGCTCAGGGAATTTGCGCTCGAAGAAGAACACCGAGGCAATTTGTTCGCCTTCGACCTTCCACACATAATTCAGCGAAGGCTTCACCGCATTCATGGGTGCGTAGAAAATTTCAGCATCAGGCACATGCACGCCCCCAACCTGACCTTTAAGGTTGTTCTTCAAAAAGAACACCGTGATCTTTTGATCACCCAACGAAGCAACCACCGGCGGATGCAGCTCGCCTATGGTTTGTAGGTCACTTGCCGATGCCGGTTGAGCCGACAAACCGACCATGCATCCGAGCGCAGCAATAAAACTTAAGAGCCTGGCCAATTCCACCCACTTCCCTGTTGATCAATTTTCAAATGTTTACACTGATGGTTTCACGCTGCCTCAGGTGCGCCGCACTTCAGTTCTTTGATTTGCTCATTCTGAATCGGAATCACGCAGGCGAGACGCTTCTCTCCGTCCCCACGAAGCTCGAACAAGCTGAGCGTCAGGTGTAAACCATCGGCAGAAAATGCATGATCCTCAAACAACGCACTGGCATAGCCATCCCAAAACGATTTGCCGTCAAAACTGCAAAACCGCTTGGAGGAAAGCACTCTCCAACCGCCGTTAGGCGCCAAAATCTGAACCGTCAAACAAGGGCTGCCAAAGGTGCTGACATAACGCGCTACGACATCGCCGAAGCGCTGGGAGCCGGACAGGAACACCTTGTTGAGATCAACCACATTACCCGGCTCATCAGCGACGATAGTGTCCAGATAAGCCGCACGCTCCAGGCTCATTCTGGCCACGCAGTTGTTGATAGTCGTAACATGCAGCGCCACACCGGGCTCGCTTTCCGTGGCTTCGAGCGGGCACGTGGTGTCGCGCAGCTTGATCCACGCGCGCTGGGCCTCTCTGGCCATCGCCATCAACGCCTTGCCCTGTTCAGGGTCGCGCCGCTGCTGAGACTCGAACCGCGCTAGCAGTTTCTTGTAACTAGCATTGAGCTGTGCGTCGGCTTCTTTGCGTGCCGCTTCCACGCACAGATCGATCTGCCAGCTCACGGTGGTCTCTTTGCATTCGTCCTTGGCCATCGCGATGGAGGCAAACAGGCATCCAAAGGACAACGCGATACAGCGCACAAACATATTCAATTTTTCATTCCCTGAATTACAGATCGCTCAACTACACGTTGCGGAATTTTCTGCGCCTTGCCGTCGGCGCTCATTGCGTCGCGGTATTGGCTGTAATAGCGCTGCGCTTCGTCTTCGCGACCAAGGCGCCACAGTGAATCGGCGATGTTCAACATCAACACTGTGCGTTTACCGAGCGCCTCAACGCCTCGATAAAATTTCAGTGCAAGCTCATCGTTACCACCCTCGGCCAAGTAGAAACCCAAGTCATTGAACGCCTGAACATTACGCGCCGGTGGATGACACGCCATGTAGGACTCCGGACTCAAAAAGCTCAGGCTCCATTCGATGGATTCCGCGCGGGACTGCGCCGGCTCGATGTCCACGACATGCCTCAACAAGTCCTTTGGGGGCTTCGTCTCCAGGACGGGATTGAACACTTCACCGTCGTTGGAAACCCACTGATTGCCCACCCATTTACCGACACAAAAGCTGGCAGAACGCTCAGCCAGCACGCAACCGGTCTCCATCGAGATCACATCGCAATGCTGTTGCGACACCAGTTTTTCTTCACCACTCTCGACCGACAACATGCCGAAGCTCACCGGGTCGAGCAACAAGGTTTTCTTGTCAGGACTGAGCCAACCGGAGTGCCCATCAGCACCAACGTCGATGCTGAAGAGCGGGAACGTTTTACCACTTGCGGTGAACCAAGCAGTCGCCGACTCCACACCGGGCATCGTCCATTCTGTCGCCCGAAACGTCACTGAGTGTCCGCCGACACCGACTATTGGCAGGTCTTGGGCAAAGGCTCTGGCGACAAACAGGCTGCCGAACATCAATACCCACTTAAGGCTGGCCATAAACGATCCTTTTCACTGCAGGGCTTTCCGATTGCAGTTGTCTCTTCGTGACGCCATAAGCCTCGATGAGCCCTTCCCAAGAACCTTTCGAACCAAACGACCGATAGCTATTGCTGTAGCTGTAATGCTCTAACCGGCCGGCCGTGGAGTAATACCCGCGCCACTCCGGGCAGGATCCGCACCCGCCATAACCGCCGATTGAAACCAGGCTGCCCTTGGTTCCTTTCACGCAATCCATCGCCACTACCACGTTACTCAACATCTTCGTCTTCGCACCGCCGGACGTGAGCTGTGACACTTTGTCGATGTTGCGCCGAAGCACTTTGCTGCCGATGTTGATCGTCTGGTCGGAGCAGACCGGGATTACGTGGGTTTCAGTGTCCTGCACCGTCACGGATCGACAGGACGACACCAACACCACCTCAACGCCACCACATTGCATGACATCGCGTTGGGTGTAGGCATCCGCAGGCGCGGCGAAGGTTGGAAACGAGAGCAGCAGCGAAAGGCTGCCCGCGAGAAGACGCTGATTCATGGAAAATTCCCTTTCACCGTTAACTGGAAAATCAGTGGACTGATTTATATACCGACCTCAACAAAAGCCACCTCACAAATCGCCCCCCTTTATTTTCTACTTCAGAACACTACGCTCCTTTGCACGCTCAGGAATTTTTTGCTGTTTACCGCCTGCGATCATAAGCTCGTTATACGTTTTATAGTTTTTCGCGGCGGTAGCTTTGTCGCCTTCCGACCAATATGCATCTGCAATATTGAGATAGGCCACAACTCGCTTCGGATTATCGACAATGACTTTTCCCAACAACCAAATAGCATCATCATTGAATCCAGCCTGCTGCCAAAAATAAGCAATATCATTGAAGCTTTGCTGGTCACCACCTGAGTAACCATTGCCAGCTACATACCTCTCTATAAAACCTCGTTTCGGAAAACTCACGAACACTTCTTTATTTTTATAAAGCCGAGATGTTGCATTCCTAAACTCTGTCAGAACCTCACCCTTCAGGCTCGCAACAGTTTTCTCTACCAGTTTTTGTTTCCGCATGCAGTCTTCAGTTGTACAGGCTTCCGCTGCATCTTGTTCGATGACTGAGTAACAGTAAGGTTGCGATGACTCAGAGGTACTTGGTCCCTTCTGCAAATAAACAAGTCGATCCTGATTTGTTTTTAGTGCTTTACAGTAGGGTACCGTTCCGAATGAGTCAGGAACACCCGATTTATTTTTTACAATATCTACCGTACTTACAACCTTGCTCGCCTCAAGAGTTTTAACTTTTCCATCCTGACTGACAAACCAGAAGCTATTCTCTTGAGTAGTGCAGTCACATTCACAGCTCAGCACATAATCTCCACTTCGGATGTCCCACCTGGACTTGGCTACACCGTCAGACCCACAATAATTCTCTGCAATGGCCACAGAGCAAATATTGGTATCCGCATCGCATGCGAGCTTTTTACCCTCGCCCCACGCTGAAGACACCAGCAACAGAATTACATATAACCAACGGCTGTTAAAGCTCAAAAATATCTCCCTGGACAACGAACAAAGCGAACCGAACAAAGGAGATAGATTTATTTATCGAAAGTTAAATCTACTCCACAAATAAATCCGCCCCCTCTTTACGCAAAAACAATCGGGGCGGATCTATCTATCGAATTCCGTTGCGGTTACCAAGCCCGAGAAATAGGCGTACCCACCTCTCACAAAACACAAAAATAAATCCGTCCCCTTTTCGCTAAAACTTAAGAAAGTTGCGTGGGGCGAACTAGAAAACAAATCCGCCCCCTTATAATTCAGACTATTCGTTGAACAAGGTACCCACCAATATCAGAACAGCTTATCTACGGCATCACGATCATATCTGATAAATTTTCCCGCTAAGCCCTCAGATGAGACATCTAGATAGGCAGGAGAAGTCAACTCACCAAACTTATAAACAGAAAATACTAAACCTGAGCCAAACGAATACTGTTTAGCTCCTTTCTTGAGAATTGCTTCAGGAGCTGAAGTGCTCAAATTTTTTTTATCCCTATAAACACGAAACAACTCCACACCACCAACTTCCGATTCCTTTAGCTCTAGTGATATCGGGGGCGTTTTCAAAAGCTGCGCTATAGCAATGTTGGCAGTCGAATTTTTCCACTGATCTGAAAACTCATAAACCGCATCCTCATATCCCTCTGCTAGAGGACGATCTAGCCCACACACGGCCTTATTAATAAGAATGCCGTTTTGCTCATTTCGAACACTTACATAAATACAATCTATTACAATCTGACTTTCGTTCCGATTCAAAGTGAAATACGCTTCAAAAGGCGACCGCGATGCTAAATTCTCATAATGCAGCGCTTTGCTACCGTTAAAATCCACAAGCTCTCTAGTAGCCTCTCCCTCACTACCAACAACACCCTCAATTTTTTTACTGCCACCCGACCAAGTTATATTTAAAACCTTATCCTTCGAGTCAGCAAAATAAACATCATCTTGATTTGCCAACACAAAATTAGCCAGCGCAACAGCCACGATTGCTATGGCAACCTGAAATTTAAGCTTCATATTTATTTTGTCTCCGGCGCACTGGAAGTAGCTCTTAATATCGATTCAAACTTGACAGCATAACTCGCAATTAGAGCCTTTTGGTCAGACCCATTAATTATTTTGCGAGCCCCTTCATAGTCCTTAGTTGAATTATTAATGTAATCACCGAGTTTCTTGCCAGTAAATATACCTTCTTTCATACCCCAAATCATAATTGGCACCGAATTTTCAAAGCCAGCGGCTTCATCAGGACTACTAACAAAATCAATACCAAAATAGTCTTTTGCCTTCTGGTAGTTCTTCTTCCAAGTCAAGTGGACAAGGCCGCGGCCACGATACTTGAAACCGTCACCCTGTACCGTATTACCATTTTCCACTGCAGTTTGTCTGCGCACAGCTGTATCCGCAAGCACAGGATCGTACTTGTCAAAATATGAAGTCTCACCATACTCCGGAGCAGCACTAAAGTATTCCGGAATCATAAATTGATAAGCTTCGTGACGAGCAGTCGCAAACATATAAGACCACTCATATATAGTATAAATATCTTTCGTTTTTCCTATATACTTATTTATGTTTTCAACAATCCGCCGAAGATTCAACTTAGAAGCTGCAGAGAGACCAGGCGCTCCAGCTTGAAATGAAGCATGTTGCTCAGCATACATAGCAACAAATCGATCAACATCAATAAGATTAGAACGGCTCATAAAGTTACTCAGCATTTCAATCGGATGAAAATGCCAAATCAAATCCGTGCTCACGGCAGCATTACCAGTTAGATCTTCCCAAAAAACGTATTTTGTGATCCTTTCTTTTTCGTGCTTCAACGTTTTTGGAGCATCTTCCAAGAGTTGATCAAGTCGGCTCCATTTAGCAGCATCTGCTTTGTTTTTCCATTCTGTAGGGTGGTGCGCAACAAGCTTCGCCCACTGAGCTCGGGTTTCCGCATTTTTCAGCGCCTCTGCAAGTTCGCCAGGATCGACTTCACCGTCATGGTTCTTGTCGATTTTTGCGTAAAGATTCTTGAAGAATTGGGGCATGTCTTCAGGGTCGAGGAATCCATCTGCGGCGGCGTTTGTCTCCTCAACGATCTGAAAGCCCAGTTTCTCCCAATCATGCTGCGTGATGATTTCTGCGCCTGTCTTCTTCATGAGCCCAGTAATCGGTTGATCGTCTTCGGTCACTCTGACTTCGTACCAGTCTTCACCAGCGTCTTTGATGACACGTGCCTTGCCCAAGTCAACTGCGTGCTCTTGCTTGAGAGGTGTCGATCCAGTAGCAGGCGCTTTTTTCTTTAGTTCAGCGCCGACCGCCAGATGAAGGTACTGCTTACCTACCTTCAAACCCGCAACGTTCTTGAGGAAATCTTTGACGTCAGCTTCGGCAGTAAAAATCTCGACGTGAACCTGATACTTACTGGACACACCGCCGTCTTCGCCGGTGAGATTTTCTGTCTGCCCCAAATATCCAATCGGATCGCCTGCCTTGATTCCTGTGCTTGCCGTTTCAACCGAATCGAAACTGGTAGGTATCAGAGATGTCCAGTCGACCATGTGGTAATCGGCACTATTTTCTATACATGTCCAAAAAACTTCGGGTACAGCCCCCGCAGCAGCCAAGTCGCCACTGATTTTGGTGCATTTCGCCATTCGCCGAATTTTGCCTTCAACGATCAGATTCAGCACTTCTTTACTATTAAACTCAACGACACTGCCGGGAATAAGCTGCTTTGTCCCCATTCGCGCGCCCGCGGGTTGGCCGTTTTGAGGCGTCGCAGGGGCTTCGTAAAGGTCAAGCTTATTGACTGCGGTAGCCTTAACTTTTCCCTGCCAATAATTGGGCCTCAGTCGTTGAGGCACTTTGTCCGCGGTCCAAATAGCCTTGTGCTGCGAGTTTTGATAGGGGATATCGTTCTCTTTATAAGCGAACCAGATTTCATCTCCGACGTTACGCGTTTTATTTGAGCCGCTCTTGACTGATCCAGCAAGAATCTTTCCCTTGGCGTAGGTTTTGGTTCCCTCAACCACCTGATCAAGAACTTCTAGCTTTGTACCCTTTTTTATTAATCCGTAGGAGTGCGCGTCGGGTATCCAAGGAGCCTTGTCGTAACCCTTATAGTCACCAAAATTCATGGTCACTACAGGTTTCGGTGTTTCCTCTGGCGCCAACGGATAGCGATCATAGGGCAATAAATGCATGTATAGGCTGTAGAAAGTCAGCTTGTTTTGCTTGCCCTTGTTCGGCCCTTCTTCCGGGTTTGGCGCAGACTTGTACTCGTGACGCACCAGGCAAAAGGAGTTGGAGTACTTCAGCTTTTTCTCGTTATCACCGAAAGTCGACTCCAGATAGTCCTGATTCAACCGGTACGCGACGACCTCACCATCGGCCATACAGCGAACCGGCTCATTCAGCACGCACTGTGGAGCGCTCCTGTCGGAGATGTGGATGCCACCGTGCCAAAATTTGTTGCTGCCCAGCAGGTAATGGCCCGACGCTTCACTTTCGATCGCCTTATAGACTTCTTCAGCGTCAGTGAACTGCTTACCATCTGCTTTTCTGAATGGATATTGAAAGTTCATCAGGGGAGCTGGGCTGGCTGGTGCCGGAGCTGGTGCAGGTGCAGGTGCAGGTGCAGCTCCTGTTCTGAACTCTTCTTTAGCTCGCAGAAATTTAGTAACTACTGGCCAGTAAAAGCTGGGAGGTTTTGGGCCAAATATCGCTTTGGCCGGGCCGGTGCTGTTTTGAGCACCAAATATATGTCCGACCTTGGTAGCCGGATTGAAGTCTTCAACGATGCCCGTATGGAACAAAGGCGAACCGGGTCTGTTTGGGGCCGCATTGATCCAAAGCGCGATGTCACCTCGTCGTACATCTTGTGGTAGGACCGTTGTGTAGTAAGTGGAATTTTCCATGGTGCGTGTTTCTTCATACGGAATCTGGTAACCAGCTCCGGTGAGCAACAAGTTCACCATATGGGAACAATCAATCAGTTTTTTACCCGCAGCGTTTGTTCTAACACCGTCCCCGCCCATCAGATAAACGTAATCACCGCCGGTGTAGTTGTTCTTTAAATCAAGTGGCTCTATCATTTCTGCATCCTGCAAATTAGTAGCAATTGCTGCCGGCTCGAGCCGCTTCAGTCGCTTGCGTTTTCAATCGATTTAAATTGTTCAGAGCGGTGCCGTTACCTTTGTCGGCAGCCAAGCGATAGCACGCCAGCGCTCTAGACATATCCTTGGTCACCAACTCCCCTGTTTCAAAGGAGTAACCCAAATAATTCATAGCATCAGCTGAGCCCATCGATGCCGCGCGAATAAGCTCCTTTTCAGCTTGTTCGGGGTGCTGGCAAGGGCCTTCAGCCGCAGGGTTATTTCCGTAGCAATAAAACGTTGATAGAGAGGCGGCACCATCGGCGAGAGTGGTCGCCGCTGCCTTGAAAAGCGCCTCAACCTTCTCCGTCTCAAGCTGTGGAGCCATACCTGAGAGACTCAAACTGGCAGCATTCAAGCTGGCTTGAGGATCCCCCGAAGCTGCAGCGCACAGATAGTTTTCCAGCGAGGCCTCAAAAAATTCGCCTGTCAACCGGTACTGCTCCACTCCCCCCAGTCCTCCGTAGGCTTCCGCACGCTGAAAGCAGAAATTCTCGGCAGCGTTCATGGTCGGAGTACTCGCCATAACTAGGTCTTTCGCACTAATCGACCAGTCCTCGACCCCCTCTAGCACCCAGCACGCTTGACGGGAAAAGTTAAAAATCTTGATGTTGCTGTTGCCCGCTCGCTTATCCACTACGTTGAAATGACTATCGTCGATCGCTTCGACCTCAACACCCTCAGTCTTGTCTGTGCCCACAGGCGCCATTAGCGGAAACGCCAAATTGGAGCTGTTAACTCCCGTCGTTTGTGGCTCAAAAACTCCATGCTCTCCCACCGGTTTCAAAACCAGCGACTTCACCGTCATCGCAGTCAACCGCTGCTGAGTTTCAGCATTCGCAGAGAACGCCGGAAGGAACTGGGCAAAATCTTCAGACGGACATTCATCCGCATAAGCGCTGCCATGAAACAGGCTCAGCAGCGAGGCGGTGAAAACCGCTAAAGCGAAGCCATTGCTCTTCTTCAAAACACCATTCATGTCGATCACTCAGAAAACACAAAAAAAGCCTTCGGTTTAACCTTCTCAGGCGGAGCATTCCCCAACGCCTGATCCATCAAACTCCCCGCCTTATCCTTATCCGCCGCCCCCGGCAGTACCGGTGGCTTAATCCCGATCCCGGTCCCACTCCCCGCCGATCCACCGGCATTAATCTTCACCACCGGCCCAACCACGGTAACCCCACCGGCATCGAGCTTGATGAAGCTTCCGCCCGCTTTTACCGTCAGTTCCATTCCTGCTTCGATAACAATCTTGTCCCCAGCCTTCAGGTGAATCTCCTTCCCGGCACTGGTCAGCTGAGCAGTCCCCAGCTTGATGTGCTGGTTCTGCCCCACCGTCAGGTGATCATCCATCCGCGCTTCTGTCTTGCGATCAGCAATCGTGGTGCGATGTTCTTCGGCCTTCAGCTCGGTGTAAGTGTTCTTCACCACCGTATCGTGGCGTTCATTCCCCACGCGAATCTTCTGGTCGTGCTCGATGTTTTCATCCCAATCCCGCTGGGCATGAATAAAGATCTGCTCCGCCCCTTTCTTGTCTTCAATCCGCAGTTCGTTGTACCCACCGCCCCCCGGTGAGCTGAGGGTTTTGAAGACGGTGCGGGTTTTGTTCGCCGGCAGGTCGTAGGAAACCTGGTTTTCCTTGTGGTACAGGCAACCGGTTACCAGCGGTTGGTCGGGGTCGCCTTCGAGGAAGGTGACGAGTACTTCCATGCCGATACGCGGGATGGCGATGGCGCCGTAGCGGTCGCCGGCCCAGCTCGAAGAGACGCGCAGCCAGCAGCTGGTTTTGTCGTCGGCCAGGCCTTCGCGGTCCCAGTGGAATTGCACTTTGATGCGGCCGTATGGGTCGCAGTGGATTTCTTCGCCTTTGGGGCCGGTGACCATGGCAGTCTGGCTGCCGAGGACGCGGGGTTTTGGGTGTTCCAGGGCCGGGCGGTAGAACACGTTCCACGGGGTGGCGAGGAAGCGGTTGCGGTAGCCCTGGTGGAAGTCGTCTTTGTTGTCGGTGGTGTCGCTGGTCACCGCCTCTTCGAGCACTTGTGGCTGTTTGCCTTCGTGGACGATTTCGGTGAGCAGCCAGAGGTCGTTCCACTCGGTGCGTGGGTGGTCGGACATTTCCAGGAAGTGGCCGCTGACGAGGGTGGTCTGGTCGCCATGGCCTTCGGCTTGCTGGTAGTCGGCGCGGTGGCATTCCAGGGCGCGCTGGCTGAGGAATTTGCCGCGGGCGCGGTCGAGGAAGCGGCCGGGGTAGTCGTAGTCTTCGAGGTCCGGTTCGGTACTTTCGCCGTCGGGTTTGTACGCCGCTTCGAGTCGCAGGTTGGGCTTTTCGAAGTCGTAGTCACGGCGGGTGACGCGGCCGGTGCGGGTTTCCAGGCGCAGCTTGAAACCTTTGATCACCGGCTCGTCGGCGACCATGCCGCTGCCTTGCACGTAGGCGGTGGGCTGGCCGAGTTTGGGGAACACGGTCTGGTCGTCGCCGAACACCAGCAGGTGGGCTTTTTCGCTGTGCTGGAAGTGGTAGTGAATGCCTTCTTCTTCGCACAGGCGCTGGACGAAGTGCAGGTCGGTTTCGTCGTATTGCACGCAGTAGTCGCGGTCCGGGCACGGCTGGCTCAACTGGAATTTGTAGGCGTTGCCTTTGATGCCGTGTTCTTCGAGGATCAGGGCGATGATTTTCGGCGCCGACATCTGCTGGTAGATGCGCTGGTTGGTACGGTGATGCAGGTATTGCAGGTGCGGCACCAGGGAGACTTTGTAGCGGGTCAGGCGCTTGCCGGCATCGCCTTGGGCGACGCGGTAGATCTGGCCGTGGATGCCACTGCCTTTCGGGTCGAACGCCAGGAACGCCTGCTTGTGCAGGAGTTTTTCCAGATCCAGGTCCGGGTTTTCGCTGACCAGTTCCAGGTCGAAGCGATACGGCTGGCTGATGCCTTCGGTGCCGGTGAACGACAGCACTTGCAGGTCGCCGACGTAGTCTTCGACGGTGAGGCTGAAGTGCGTTTCGTTAGCTGAGTTGAACATTGCTTGCTCCCTGTTCGGTAGTCATCCGTTACGCCCGCAGTCGAAGGCGTTGCAGCAAAGACGAAGTGGCGCCCATGGCGTCACGCAATTGGGCGGCGGTGATGGTGCGCTTGGCCGCATCGAAAGCCAGCGCCGTTCGCAGGGCTGGCCAGCAGTGTTTGGGTAGATTCCGAGGTGCGTGCAGCTCGCGGTCGAGGTGGCCGTCGCGGGCCTCGGTCGACGGCAAGCGGCGGAACGGGTGTTTGCCGCCCGCCAATTCATAGAGCACGCAGGCCACGCCGTACACGTCCGCGCTGGCCGAGAGTGGTTGGCCTTCGAGCAGTTCGGGGGCGGCGTAGCCGGGGGTCCAGGCGTTGAAGCGGTCTCGGCTCAGGTGCGGCAGACCGGGCAAGATGCCCTCTTCGGCCTGGCCAAGACCGAAGTCGAACAGGCGCACGCCCTCTTCGCTGAGCATCACGTTGCTCGGCTTCAGGTCGCCGTGCAGCACGCCGCGAGCGTGGGTGTAGGCCAGCGCATCAAGCAGCGGCAGCGCGATGTCGCGCAGCTCGAACCACGGCAGGCCCAGGGGCCGCTCGCAGAGTAATTTGTCCAGGGTCAGCCCACGCATGAGTTCCATGGTGATGAAGGCCCGCTGGCAGTCGGTGTCCACTTCAAAGGTGTGCAAACGCAGCACGTTGTCGTGGCGCAGTCGTCGGGTCAGGGTGAACTCGCTGTAGAGCAAGGCACTGGCGTCCGGCGATTCGGAAAATTCTTCGCTGAGGATTTTCAGCGCAATGTAAGGGTCGGGGTCGCCGAACTGTTCGCGCAGCAGATCCCGCGCACGGTAAACCGCGCCCATGCCACCGGCCCCCAGCAGACGCTCGATGCGGTAACGCCCCGCGAGCACGTCGGGCAGTTCACCGATGCTGGCCCGGGTCGGCGCCAGCGCAAGCTCGGCCTGATGCGGCTTTCCGTTTAGAGGCTTGGCGAACGCGAAGTAAGTCAGGTTATTGGCTTCTTCCTCGGTCACCAGCAGGTCGTCGATCGGTGGCATGAATTCAGTCATTGGCGGATCACCACGGCAGTCAGGTTATCCCGGGCCGAGCCACGCAGAGCGCCGTCGAACAGACGCTCCAGCGCAACGTGCGGCGCGGTCAGGCTCAGGGCGTTGCCCAGGGCATCGCTGGTCAGCCCTTGATACAAACCGTCGCTGCACAACAGAAACGCATCGCCGGGATAGATCTCGAGTTCCAACACATCCAGCGTCAGTTGCTCGGCAGCGCCGACCGCACGGGTCAGCGCATGAGCGGCAGGATGCGCGCGAGCGTCTTCGACGCTCATGTTCTGTTCGTCGATCAGTTGTTGTTGCAGCGAATGGTCCTTGGACAGCTGATACAAACGCTGGCCGCGCCACAGGTAGCAGCGGCTGTCGCCGGCCCAGATGCAGGCCGCGCGATTACCTTCCACCAGCAGCGCCACCACGGTGCTGCCCATGATGCTGTCGTGACGGCCGGCGGTGACGGTCAACTCCTGACCCAGGCGGCGGTTGAGCCAGTGCAAGCACTGGCGAATGCCTTTGAGTCGTTCGTCGAAGTCGTCCTGCACCGGCAATTCCGCCAGGCTGGCGACGATCAACTGGCTGGCGATGTCGCCACCCTGATGACCGCCCATGCCGTCCGCGACCACCCACAGCCCCTGCTGTGGACAGTCGAGAAAGGCATCTTCGTTGCGCGCCCGAACCTTGCCCGGATCGGTACGCGCAGCGCTGCGCCAGGGGCTGGCAACCAGCATCAGAGCTGCACCGGCATACGGAAGGTGCGCAGCACGCCCATGTCGAACGGGTTCGGCGTGCGCTGGCTCGACAGCAAGTAGTTGGCGCGCAGGCCACCCACATCAGCCTTGAGCACCAGCACGTCGCGACCGGTCAGGTACTCGGTCTGCATCAGGTCGAACAGACGGAACAACGACCATGGGCCGGTGTTCTTCTCGATGCCGATCGGGCGGCCAGCCATTTTGTCGAGAACCAGGCTGGTGCGACCGTCTTCGGCATCGGTCGGCCATTTGAACGACACCGGCACGATCGGGCCGTGGCGGTATTCGATGGTCTTGTCGCCAAACTTGAACTCGGAACGGCTGACCGCCGGGTCGAGGGTGTACGGCTCCAGTTTGAACTGCACTTGCGGCTCGGCCGGGTTGATGGCGAAGAAGCTCTGGCGGATCACTTGTGCCGCGGCCATCTGGTCGAGGTAGACCTTGGAGATCGGCATGCTGTGACCGTCGATGCTGCGCAGGCGGTAGTTGCCTGGATCGCCACTGACGAATGGACGCATGTAGGTATCGAAGAACCGATCGGCGATGCCCTGGGCCTTGAAGAACTCGCGGAAGTCGCTGATCGCAACGTCGCTGGTGCTGTGGGCGCTGAACGGGTAACGCTTGTTGATCGCCTTGCCGTAGAAGCTGTACAGCTCGCTCTGATAACGCTGGTTCAGGTACTGGTAGGAATCGTTGAGCACCAGACGCCAGGTGTCTTCGGCCAGCACGTTGAACCACACGCTCACCGGACGCGGCAGACGGTTCGACGCATTGCGCAGGGTGCTCAGCGCATCACGCTGGCCGCTCATGCGGGTCTTGGCCATTTCAAACGCAGCCTGCTCTGGCGAACTGGCGCGGGCCAGGCTTGCCATTTGCATTTGCAGGTCGTTGAGGGCTTGCAGGGCCGGAGTCAAATCAGCGGCCGGGCCGTTGTTGTCATCCAGCAAGCGGTGCAGCGGTTCGAAGCGACGTTGCAGGGATTTCTTCGCGGTGTCCGGCAGGTTTTTGGTCGCGGCCATGTCAGACGCCGCGTCCGCTGCGGCCGACGCCAGTTTGCCCAACTTGCCGAGCTTGCCCTTCTGCTCGCCCAGTTTTGCGGCGGCATCGGCGGCTTCATCAACCGGTTCGGCTTCCGCCGGGAAGCGGGTGTTCTCGCGCACTTCCACCAGCAGTTGCAGCACCGGCGAATTGGCCGACGTCAGGCCCGCCAGTTGCTCGGCACCCTCACTGAAATCGCTGATCGCGGGCAGAGCCACCTGGCCCACAGCTTCGCTCCAGAAGTTGGCGTAGTCGCGGAAGTACAGTTGCTCCAGTTCGACCATCAGGCGACGCAAGTCCATGCCGCTGATGCCCGAGCCTTCGCCCAGCACCCAGTTATCACGCAGGATATCGGTGACCAGCGCAGCGCCCTGGACCGAGAAATACTGCTGATAGCCTTGCTGGGTGTAGAACCCCGGAATCACGTAATCGGTGCCGACAAACAACGAACCCTGCGGGCCGATGTGTTGGCTCAGGCGGTATTCCGGCAGGTTGCGAGCCTGCTCGCGCAGCATCCGGTAAACCACGTTGGCCAGCGACTCGCTGCGCAGCACCTGACGCGCCTGCGCCACCAGTTGTTCGTTGAGCGGGTAGATAAACGGCTGCTTGAGCAAACGCTCGAAGTGGGTGTTCAAACCGTTCTGCACCGCGGTGTTGCCGGCGTAACGCTGGGACCATTCGGTAGCGACCCAATCCTTCAGCCATGCCGCATCGCGGCGATCTTTCATGTTCAGCATCAGGTATGCGCGCAGGCTGTTGAGCAGGCGTTCGCGGTCCTTCATGTTGGCACGGATCTGCCCTTCCAGCAGCGTCGCAACCCGTGGCAGCAGTTGCGCTTCGAGTTCACGCTCATAGGCGCTCTTGACCACCGGGTTGGCGTCTTCGCCTTGGTACAGGCCACCACGTTCGTGGTACGACACGTCACCTTTGTTCGGGAACACTTGTGTCGCCGCGTAGCTGGTGTCGAGGGTCTTGAGCACCGCCATGGAATCATCGCGCGCAGTCAGGGCCGAGCGTTGCTGGTTCCAGGTTTGTGCCAGGGAACGCAGGTTTTCCAGACGCTCATAGTTGGTCGAGAAGCCGCCCGCCCAGAGCATGCCGAACAGCCCCAATGCCGCCAGTGCGCCCACGTACAGGGCACGTTGACCCCAGTGGATGCGGCTGCGCTCGCGCTTGTCCAGACCGGCCAGGTCGGCCTCGGGGAAGATCACCCGGCTGAGCAAATGGTGAATGAACCGCGAACGGCCGCTGCGCAGGGTTGGCAGCATGCCGGCGCTCATGCCCAGGTTGGCGCCGATACTGGCGGTGGTCTGGTCCATCTGTTGAGTCAGGTGCGGTGCGCTGGTCAGGTAGAAACCGCGCAACTGGCTGACACGCTGGTAGCGGTTGCCGGTGAACGCCAGGTCGACGAACAGGCACAGGCGCTCGCCGATCTGCCCCAGTTGATGCGGGAAGTCGAGGATGCGGCCACGGCGCTGGGTGTCGCGCTCCTGGTGCATGCGCATGATCACCTGGCTGTTGAGGCGACGCAGCAGCTCTTCGAACTCGGCGCGCAGCACAGCCACATCGGTGCCGCTCTGCTCTTTGCGGAAGCTGGTGCCGAGGACCTGATCGCTTTCTTCGCGGGTCAGTTGATCGAAGAACTCGTCGAAACCGAGCAGGCGATCGGCCTTGCTCAACACCAGATAAATCGGCACATCGACGTGCAGTTTCTGATGCACGTCTTGCAGGCGCGCACGCACCTGGCGGGCCAGGGTTTCGAGGTCCTGCTCGCTGCCGCCCAGCAGGGTTTCCACCGGAATGGTCACCAGCACGCCGTTCAACGGGCGGTTGCGGCGACGCTTGCGCAGCAGGTCGAGCAAGGTGCTCCAGGCACTGCCATCGACTTCGGCATCCGGCTGGGTCAGGTAACGCCCGGCGGTGTCGATCAGCACGCCGTGGTCGGCGAAGTACCAGTCGCAGTGCCGCGTGCCGAGGGTGTCGCGGGTGAGTTTGCGGTCGATCTTGTTGATCGGAAACTCAAGGCCCGAGAAGTCCAGCAGGCTGGTCTTGCCGCTGCCCTGCGGGCCGATCAGCAAGTACCACGGCAAATCACTGCGCCAGCGTTCGCTGCGGCCGCGATACAGGCTCGAGGTTTTCAGGGTTTTCAGGGCGTCCTTGAAACGCACCTTCAACTCTTTCTCTTCTTCGTCGATCAGCTCTTCACGGCGGATACGGTCCTGGCCGTCTTCGGTGGCTTCCACAGCTTTTTTGCGCACACCGGCGCGCCAGCTGACGAAGACCATGGTCAGGCCCCAGATCAGGAACAGCACACTGATGGTCAGCAAACGGGAGGTCGAACCTTCCCAGAATTTGTAGTCATTGACCGCCAGCAGCGGCCCGACGAACCACACCAGCAGCGCAACGAACAGCACCAGCAACAGGGTCCAGACCCAGGTCTGGCGCAGGAATGCGCCGACTTTCTTGAAAAACTTTTTCATCACACGTCCCTGTTTACGGCTTCGACTGCGGCTGAGCCGTGGCCGGATCAAGCTGCTGATAAGGTTGCAGAACGGTTTCGCGTTGTTCGCCCAGCACCCAGGCAAAGCCCGAATACATCACCACCAGGCACACCACGGTGAACAGCACCACCATCCACGCCGGCACGATGCGCACCAGGCTGCGACGCTGATCGTTCAAGCCTTCCCAATGCGGCGACAATTCGCGAGGCACGTCGCCGCGCAGTTGGCGAATCTGCCGATACAGAGCGTCGCGGATGCCTTCGAGCTCGAGCATGCCGCGGGCCTGCACGCGGTACTTGCCTTCGAAGCCGAGGGACAGGCACAGGTACATCAGCTCCAGCATCGGCAGGTGCTTGACCGGGTTTTTCGACAGGCGATCCAGCAGTTGGAAGAACTTCTCGCCACCGAAGGTTTCGTTGTGGAAGCTGCTGAGCAGGCTCATCTGCGACCACTCGCTTTCGTTGCCCCACGGCGTGGTCACGACAGCTTCGTCGACCACGGTGCAGAGCACATAACGGGCGGCCATCACCTGGCTGCTTTCAGCACCGTTGTGCAGCGCCCGCACTTCAAACAGTTTCAGCCCGGCGGTCAGCCGCTCGTTGAGCGCGTACAGGTCTTCGCGGGTGTCGCTGTGTTTGAGACGCACCACTTCCGACAGCAGCTCGGACGCCGCCGCCACCAGCGAATTGAGGCTGATGTTGAACGCTTCGGCCGGGCGCAGGCGCGCGGCGTAGATCATCCGTTCTTCCAACTGTTCAAAACGCGGCGGTGCCGCGAAGTCAGTCAGCGGACTCGAGGCCGGGCCGTGGCCCTGGCGGTCGAGCAGGACGGTTTTGTCGTCCTGGGTGTGTTCCATGTCCTTGATCATGTCGGTCAGTTCCTGATGGCCCAGAATTTCAGTTCAAGCTCGGCGAATTCGCCGGACACGTGGAACGCGAAGCCGCCGGAGCGTTCGAGTTGCGCCAGGTCTTCGGAACTGAGTTCGAGGATGAAATAGGTTTTGTTGGAGTGGAACGCGATCTGCCGTGGGGCCACCGGCAACGGTTTGACCTTGATGCCCGGCAGGTGCAGGTTGACCAGTTGGCGGATGCGCTCCACCGGGCCGACCTTGAGGTGCGCCGGCAGGCGATGGCGCAGTTCTTCGGAGTCGCAGTTGGCACTGGCCGCGAGCACGAACGAAGCCGAGCCCAGCAGTTTGTGGTCGTGCAACGGCGACACGATGATCCCGTACTGACGCGCTTGCAGAACCAGTTCGATGGCGTGCTGTTCGAGCACCATCGACAGCACCTGACGAATCGCTTCCATCAGTTTGCGGAAGCTCGCGCCCTGGTCGCTGTGCTGGTAACGGCTGTCCAGACGCGGGCGTTTGCTGTCGCTGGAAAACGTCGCCAGATCGCCGAGCATGGTCAGCAGCGTGCGGTACAACTCTTCCGGGTGAACCTGTTCCAGGCCGAGGTAATGGCGCAGCAACAGTTCAGTGCGGTTGATCAGTTGCAGCATCATGAAGTCGCCGACTTCCGCGCCGCCGACCTTGCCGTTGGAGCGGATCCGGTCGGCGATGGTGTCGCCCCGGTGGCCGAGCATGCTGATCACTTCTTTGAGGCATGACAGCAGGTAGCTGGACGAGTGCGCCTGAATGTAGGTCGGCACGAAATCCGGGTCGAGGCTGATCACGCCGTCAGGCGTGGTGTCGAGCACTTCGCAGATCTTCAGCTTCACGTAGGCCTGATCGCTCTGCTGCTCGCCGAGCAATAGCTTGAAGTCCGGACGGGCGCAACTGACCTGGCTGGCGGAGTCATCACCGGCGTTGGAGTCGGCCACTTCCGCTTCATACGCGGTGTAGCGCGCCAGCACGTCGGATTGCTCCGGGCGGCGGGCCTCAATGTGGTTACCCGTCACCAACGGCAGTGCCAGGTAGATCGGCGTATTGCCGGTGTTCGGCGGCACGTCCAGGGCCAACGGCTCGGTGTTGCCGCCCAGTTCGAACAGGCTGCCGTCGGGCAGAATCCCCGAGGCCTGGCTGATCACCAGTTTGCCCATGTTGAGGAACTGCAAGTCGATTTCCAGGTTGAGGAAGCCCCAGGTGTAGCTGCCCAGCAACTGGGTGCGGGTCTTCATCTGGTGGTCGTAGTAACGATCGTTGTGCTGGAAGTGCTGCGGACGCAGCAGCATGCCTTCCTGCCAAATGACTTTATGGGCATTCATGTTCAGTCATCCGCCTTGGCGAGCGTTTCATGGGTGTTGCGGATGCCGGCCTGATCGAGGGTCAGATCAGCCGCGGTGACTTGCACCGGAGTGATTTGCACGGTGTAGCGCCACTTGGTTTCCGGCAGGTCGCGGTAGGCGGCGAGCACGCCAACGTAACGGCTGCCCTCTTCCACGCTGAGCTTGAGCTCGACGGTTTCGCCTGGGCGCAGTTCCAGTTCTTCGCTGGCCACCAGGTCCGGGGCCAGGGATTCCTTGGCGCGTTCGTAGAGGCTGAAGAAATCAGCGTTCTCGAAGGCCACCGGGTGCTTGAGCTCGAACAGGCGCACGACGATCGGCGATGGACGACCGTTGAGGTCCGGGTTCAATTGATCGCTGGCGGTCAGCTTCAGGTTGAGTTTGGTCACGGTGGAATACGGCGACAGCGACGAGCAACCAGCCAGCAGCACCAAAGCAGCGAACGCAGTCAGCATCTTGAAAAAAGCGGTGGAACAGCGAGACATGCGCATCATCCTTGGTGGTCGGTGTGAAGGGTGGAAATCAGGCGGATCTGTTCTTCGTAGGCCTGGGCGAAGTCGCGGGCCAGCAGGCGCTCGCTCCAGTCATCGTCCTGACGCAGGGCCTGGTGATAACGCCCATAAGCTCTCCAGCGACTGCCGGAGGTGGCGAGCAACGGCTTGTTGTCGCGCTCGAAACGCAGGGTCAGCTGTTGTGGCGAGAAGTGCTCAAGAGTGCCGCGAACGGCGGCGCGGCTGGCGGTCAGCAAGGCCACCTGATGCGCCTGCAAATCGCGGAACGCACGGGAGATCGCTTGCTCGGCCGGCAATTGACCCGGCTTGTTGCCCTGCAACAGAATGCCCAGCGCTTCACCGGCATCGACGGCGAATTTCAACGGGTTCTTTTGGCTGCCCTGCACGGTGGTCTGGGCCAGGCGCAGTTCGTTTTTCAGCTCGCTTCGGGTGCGCAGGCTCTGCTGCAAACCGCCGACGCTCTGCTTGAGCAGGCGTGCGGCGTTCAGGGCCAGGGCTTCGCGGGCATCGTGGTCGAGGCCTTTGAGGTCCACGCCCAACGCCGCACCGAAGTGCTCCCAGAAACCTTCGCTCTGACGCTCAACCGCTTTTGGCAGCGGGGCTGGCGCTGGTTCTGCCGGGGCGGCGATCAGCTCCGGCACCATCAGGCTTTCCATGTCGATGCGCGCGTAGTCGGCACGCTGACGGGTGTCCTCGATCACCGTGCTCGGGGAAATCAGCTCCTCGATCTCCGAGTACACGCGTTCTTGCTGGTCGAGGGCATTGAGCGGGTCAAGGTCGAGGAACGCATCGTCCGGGATGATGCTGCCCGCGGCCTGCGGACGGCCGACTTCGACGTCGAACGTCGCCGGGTCGCGCACCAGTCGCGCGCGAATCTCGAAGTCACCCAGCACATACACGCTGCCGTGTTCGATGCGCATCGGCTCGCCCTTGCGCAGGCGCGCGCCGCTTTCGCTGTCCTGAATCCCGTTGCTACTGGTATCGGTCAGGAAAAACGTGCCTTCGCGGTAGCTGATCACCGCGTGGTGGTTAGACAGATGACGCTTGCGGTCGGGGATGATCCAGTCGCAATCCTCGCCCCGGCCGATCACGCCACCGGCCTGTTTGAAGGTCTTCTGGCACAAATCCGTGGGCACGAACTGCTTGGTGTTCAGCATTTCGAAAACCAGTTCCATGATGATGCTCCTTGCGGTCACTTGCCGCGATTGACCGCCTGCGGATCACCCAATGGGCGATAGGTGTTGTCGTTGTATTTGTAATTGCCGCTACAGCCGCCGAGGCCGCATAGAACGACGAAGGTCAGCAGGACGGCTTGCCAGTGACGAACAGGCATCAGAGGGTCTCCAGAGGTAGACAAAGCACAAAGCGCCGACCCTTTCGGGTGGCGCTATCAGAAGCAGATGAGGTGGATTCGAGCGCTCCAGCCAGAGGCCTTGCGCATCGCCTTTGTGGCGAGGGAGCTTGCTCCCGCTCGGCTGCGAAGCAGTCGTAAAACAGAGGGTGCGGTTTGACTGCCACACCGCGGCGCAGGGTTTTGGGGCTGCTGCGCAGCCCAGCGGGAGCAAGCTCCCTCGCCACAGGGAATTCGCCAGCCACAGGGGGCATTCCAACCTGAGTGGTCGGGTTGTAGAAATCGAGATCAGCCATCGAAATCACCCAAATTGATATTCAGCCGCCCGAGGCGGTACAGCAGCGTGCGCCGTGGCAGCCCGAGTTCGCGGGCGGCGAGGGTCTGGTTGCCGTCGTTTTTGCGCAGGCAGTCGAGCAGCAGACTTCGCTCGACCTGCTCCAGGCGTTCGCGCAGGTTCAGGCTGCTGTCTTCCGGCATGGCTTCCATGCGCAGGGAGAAATGCTCGGCCAGCAACTCGCCGCCCTCGCACAGCAGCACTGCGCGCTCGACCAAACCCTTGAGTTCGCGAACGTTGCCGGGGAAGGCATAACCGGACAGGTGATCCAGCGCCGCGTCGGACCAACGCACCGCATCGCGCTGCAGAAACGCGCAAGCCTTGTCGGCGAAGTGCCGCGCCAGGTCGAGGATGTCGCCTTCGCGCTGACGCAGCGCCGGCAGTTCGATCGGGAATTGCGCGAGGCGGTAGTACAAGTCCTCGCGGAACTTGCCTTCGCTGACCAGCACCGACAAATCCCGGTGCGTCGCGGCAATGATCCGCACGTCGATTTTGTGGGTGTCGTTGGAACCCAGCGGGCGGATCTCACCTTCCTGCAATACCCGCAGCAACTTGGCTTGCAGCGATAACGGCATATCGCCGATTTCATCGAGCAGCAAGGTGCCGCCGTTGGCCGCATCGAAGAGCCCGGCACGGTCGCGATCAGCACCGGTGAAGGCGCCCTTGCGGTAGCCGAACAGCTCGCTTTCCAGCAGGTTCTCGGGGAACGCCGCGCAGTTCTGCACGATGAACGCCTGGGACCGGCGCGGGCCGCAATCGTGAATCGCCCGCGCGACCACTTCCTTGCCGGTGCCAGTCTCACCGCGCAGCAGCACGGTGTAGGGGCTGTGCAGGACTTTGCTGATCAGCGAATAGGTCTGGCGCATCGCCGCGCTCTTGCCGATCAGGCCATAACCGCTGGCGCTCGGGACGTTGAGCGGCGCCGGGCGTGTATCACCGTTCGGCTGACGCAAACGCTGCAGCAAGTGCAGTTGGCCGAGCACGAACGAGCCCAGTTGACCGAGGGAATCGGCAAAGCCTTGCAGGTCGATTACCCGGCGACTGGCGCACAGCAGCAAACCTTCGACAGCCTTCTGCTGATTGACTAGCGGCACGCACAGCAGCGACTGCCAGGGCGTGGCCTGGGGCGGCAGGAAGCTGGTTTCGTGCAGGCTGCCGCTCAGCTCGCTGAGGCACACCACGCGGTTCTGGCACAGGGCGAATTGCAGCAGTTGTTCACCGTTGTAATCCGCCGGCAGGCTGGCCCCTTCCCGGGGTTGCAGAACGCCGTTCAGGCACTCGGCGTTCATCCCCAGGCAAGTGTGGGTCGCATCCAGCAGGTACAACTGCGTCAGCTCGCAACCGCTGAGCTCGGCCAGGCCGCGCACGAAGTCACCCAGCAGCACAGCGCTGTCCGCCGCCCGCGACAGGCTGGCGAACTGCGCCAGCAAGGCTTCGGCATAGACCAGCGGTTGCGGCACTTGAGTGAACATCACACCCACCTCAGGCGAACTCGCACGTCACGCTGGCATTGCCGTCGAGCGTCGCATGCACGCGCTTGAGGCTTTCACCGGTGGCCATCGCATCGAGCAAACGGTCGGCCACCAGCGGCAGCACATGCAGGTCGAGCAAGTGGTCGATCAGGCGCGCACCGCTGTCGCTTTGAGTGCAGCGTTCAGCCAGGTGATCGACAAGGTCCTGGGAGTAAGTGAAATCCAGCTGACGGCGGTTCAGGCGCTCGCCCAAACGACCGAGTTTGATTTCGATCAGCTCGCGCAGCACCGGGCCGCCCACCGGGTAGTAAGGCACCACGCGCATGCGCGCCAGCAATGCCGGCTTGAAGTGTTTGCTGAGCACCGGGCGAATGGTTTCTTCGAGGACTTCGGCGGTCGGCCGCGCGCCGTTTTCGCAGAGCTCGCTGATGCGGTCGCTGCCCAGGTTCGAGGTCATCAGGATCAGCGTGTTGCGGAAATCGATCTCGCGCCCTTCCCCGTCGTTGGCCACGCCTTTGTCGAAGATTTGGTAGAACAGGTTGAGCACGTCCGGGTCGGCTTTTTCGACTTCATCAAGCAACACCACCGAGTACGGTTTCTGCCGCACGGCTTCGGTGAGCATGCCGCCCTCGCCGTAACCGACGTAGCCCGGCGGCGCACCGATCAGACGCGACACGGTGTGCTTCTCCTGGAACTCGGACATGTTGATGGTGGTGATGAAACGATCACCGCCGTACAACAAATCGGCGAGGGCCAGCGCGGTTTCGGTCTTGCCGACACCGCTCGGGCCGACCAGCAGGAACACGCCGACCGGCGCATCAGGTTTGTTCAGGCCTGCAGCGGTGGCGCGCATCGAGCGATCAAGGGCGTGAACGGCTTGTTCCTGACCACGAATGCGCGTGCGCAGGTCGGTGGCGAAGCTTGCGACCTTGGCGTTGTGTTCGCGGGCCAGTTGCGCCAATGGCACACCGGTCCAGGCGCTGATCACTTCGGCCACCAGACGCGGGCAGACTTCGAAGCTCACCAGGCGTTCTTTGACCTGAAGCTCGGTCAGAGCTTTGTGAGTTTCGTTGAGCGCGGTTTCCAGGGTTTCAACGCTTTGCGCTTCGTCCACCGGCAACGTTTCGATCACGTTGCCTTCGGCGTCTTCTTCAACCGTGATGCTCGGTTCGACAGCAGCGGCTTCGCGAGCCTTGGCCAGTTGCTGACGCAGCTCCAGCAGGCGCTCGGCCAGTTCTTTCTGCTCGGTCCACAGCGTTTCGAGGGCGACCTTTTCGTCTTCGGCATCAGCCAGACGATCTTCCAGAGCGTCCAGCGCTTCGTGATCGATCAGCAGACCGGCTTCGGCGTCACGACGCAGGGCCTGACGCTGACGGCCACCTTCGGCCAGTTCGCCACGCAGGCGTTCCAGGCTTTCCGGGGCGGCGGCGAGGCTGATGCGTACGCGGGCGCAGGCGGTGTCGAGCACATCGACAGCCTTGTCCGGCAGCTGACGACCCGCCAGGTAACGGGCGGACAACTCAGCCGCGGCAACCACCGCGTCATCGCGCAGGTAGATGCCGTGGCTCTTCTCGTAGACCTGAGCCAGGCCACGCAGAATGGTCACCGCTTCGCTGACGGTCGGTTCGTGCAGTTGCACCGGTTGGAAACGACGGGCCAGGGCCGGGTCTTTCTCGAAGTATTTTTTGTACTCCGCCCAGGTGGTGGCGGCGATGGTGCGCAACTCGCCACGGGCCAGGGCCGGTTTCAACAGGTTGGCCGCGTCGGAACCGCCAGCGTTGCCGCCAGCGCCGATCAGGGTATGGGCTTCGTCGATGAACAGGATGATTGGCTTCGGCGAGGCTTTGACTTCGTCGATCACGCCTTTGAGGCGACGTTCGAACTCGCCTTTGACGCTGGCGCCGGCCTGCAACAGGCCCATGTCCAGCGACAGCAGCTCAACGCCTTTCAAGACTTGCGGCACTTCACCGGCGGCGATGCGCGAGGCCAGTCCTTCGACGATAGCGGTTTTACCGACGCCCGCTTCACCCACCACAATCGGGTTGTTCTTGCGGCGACGAGCGAGGATGTCGACCATCTGACGGATCGCGCCATCGCGGCACAGCACCGGGTCGAGTTTGCCGTCGCGAGCCTGCTGGGTCAGGTTGTGGGTGAAGCGCTCCAGCAGTGATTCGCCGGGCACCGCCGGTTTGCCGGTGGCCGGTTGTTCTTTCTGCGACAGGGCGAATTCTTTCAGACGCTCGATGTTCAGCTTGGCCAGCAACGACTGATAACGGCTGCCGGCATAGCGCATTGGGTTGCGCAGCAATGCGAGGATCAACGCGGCCTGCTCGACCTGGCTCTGGCCCAGTTCGAGGTTGGCCACCAGCAAGGCGTCCTGCAGCCACTGCACCAGTTCCGGGGCGAACACCGGGTTGCGCGAGGCGCTGTGCTCGACCCGCGATTGCAGCGCGGCGCTCAGCTCGCCAGCGTCCACTTCGGCATCCTGCAACGCCCGGGCGAGCAGGCCTTGCGGACGCTCCAGCAGGCCCAGTAGCAAGTCTTCGACGAGGATCTTGCTGCCGCCACGGGCGACGCAGCGTTCGGCAGAACTTTCCAGGTCACGACGGGTTTCGGCGTCCAGCGCCTGGATAAGTTGTTGCAGGTCTACGTTGATCATGTGTCATCTGTCCTTAATGAATTTTGCTGCCCAGGGTCACCACGCCGTCCGCTTTTTCGCGGCCGAGCCAACTGGTCCACCCCAGGCGACAGGCGTTCTGCTCACCGATGCGAAGTTCGCGGATTTCTTCCTGGCGCAGCACCAGGCGAATGTCGTAATCGAGCGGGTCACGCAGGGTGAACCGCACCAGCGCGCACAGCGGCTGGTAGCCGAAACCGATCGGCAGGAATTCGTGAAAGCGTTGCCAGTCGAGCTCGCGGATGTGAATGCGGAATTTGCCGCTGCGGTCGCGCACGTGTTCGCCCAGCACCAGGTCTTCGCCGAGCATGCTGTTGCCGCGACCGAGGCGATTGCGCTGCTCGTCGAGGATTTCGACGCGGCGCTCGATGCACTGTTCGATCGTCAGCTCGGCGTGCTTGAAGTAGTAGCGCAGCACCGCTTCGATCAACGCCGCCGAGTGCGCCCGCAAGCTGAGCAGGCCGAGGTACGGCAGCAGGCGTTTCCAGTTCAGTTCCTGGGCCTTGCGGATCTCTTCGCCGCCGAGGCCGATCAGGGCAAACAGCTGCGCCGAAAACGGGTCGAGCGCGCCACTCTGGAAACTGGCGCGGTAGCGATACTTTCGCCAGATCGGCAGCATCAGCCGTTGCAGGCGATGGTGAAACAGGTCGAGAAAGTTACGGGTCGGGTTGCCGTCTTCGCTGTCACCCAGCGCTTGTTCGCCATAAAACGCAGGCAACGGCGAACCGGAGCCGACCAGGCCGATCAGGTTGAAACGCAGACGCGCGCGCCTCATCCCGTGTTCTTCGAAAAACTCCACGCGATCGACGTCGCTGCCAGGGAAACCCAGGCTCGGGTTGGCCTGGAATTCCAGCTGGTCGTACAGGTCGTCTTCGCTCAGGTGCGGGTGTGCATCGCGCAGCCGGTCAATCACCAGCAGCACGGCCTGAAACAGCGAGTACTCGCGTATTACCCGGGTCAGCCCGCTTAAAGCAGGGGCTGCAGGCCCATACGTGGTGTCCATTGGTACACCTCTCCCTGTGTGCTTTTTACCCGCAGCTCGTGGTACGAATTGAGACTGGCGTAAAGCGCGAAAAACTCGTTAAGAACCGAAGCGAACACGAACAGGTCGCCCTCGCCGATATACCCTTCCGGGTCGATGGTCAGCTCGGTGCGCAACCCGCGAACCGGCAACCCTCGGTGCAATCTGTCGACATGCTGGTGCTTGATCGACTTGAGCCCGCCCAGCAGGCGTTTGCTGACTTTTTCCGCATGCTGGTCGTAGTAGCGCGGCAGGTCGTAGGTTTCGAGAATCACCTTCAACGCGTTGACGTCGGCCAGCGACAGATAGTTGAGCGACATGTTGCTGATCAGCTTCCAGAGGAAGTCGCGGTTCAGCGGCGGCGCGAAACTCGAGGTAGCCGGGGTGATGTTGCGGAAGCTCAAAAACTCCGGCGTCTCTTCACAGGCCATGCGGATGTCGCCGAGCTTGAGCTTGCGCGGCAGGTTCTGGTTGGTGCACATCAGCTCGATCGACAGGGTTTCGTGGGCTTCGGTATGGCGGATGCCGAAGCTCAAGTAGGTGTCGAGGCCGTCGTGCAGCAAGGACGAACGCTGGCGGATGCTGTAATGCGGACGGCTGGTGGGCACGTCGAAACTCGGGTCGTGCTCGAAGGATTCGAATGGCACGTACTCTTGATAACCGAGACCGCCGGGCTTCCAGCCAGTCACGGTTTCCACCGAAAACACGCCGCAGTTTTCCAGGTCGTATTCAGCCGGCAGCAGCAGGTATTCGTCCTGTTTACCGTCGAGGCGAATCGGCAGCGCATCGTGCTCGAACAGGTTGACGATCGGCGTGCAATAGAGCTTCACGTTGTCCAGGGTCGGACGCATCCGCATGATGCCGCTCTTGCGAATATCGAAGCGCAATTCAAGGCCGCGCATTTGCTTGAGGGTGTCTTCCGGCAATGCCTTGAGCAGGTCCAGACCGTTGATATCAACGAACAGGAATTTGTCCTGGAAAGCGAAATACTCCTGCAGGTAGCGATAGCCGCGGAAGGTGTTCAGCGGATACGGGATCAACGCTTCCTCTTCGGCAAAACCCACCGGCTGCACACGGTCGCCGGGCATCTTGAACGCCATCGGTTGACCGCTTACGCCGTTGATGGGCTTGCCGGCGCCGTCCAGCGGGATCAGCTCAATGCCTTCGAGGTTGCGCAACAGGCTCAGGTAAAGCATCTGGCTGATGTAACGCTCACCGGCAAAGTGCAGGCGCAGACGACTCAGCTCCAACTCGCCGAGGTGACCATCCGCGCTCATCTCCAGGCGCAGGCTCAACAGCGAACCGTCACCCTTCACCGAGTAATTCAGCGCAGCCAGATCCAGCGGCAGCACCTCGGTCGGGTAGCACGTACGGAAACGGCAGCGCACATCATCGACCGGCACACTCTCGACCGGCGTATCACGCTCAACCCTCAACGCCGGCCCGGAACGCTTCAACGGATCGAACTGCAAAATGCTGAACGCCGGCAGCGGCCGCATGTAGTTCGGCCACAGCAACTGCATCAGCGAGTGGCTGAGCTCCGGCAACTCGTCGTCGAGCTTTTGGCGCAGACGACCGGTCAGAAAGGCAAAGCCCTCCAGCAACCGCTCCACATCCGGATCCCGCCCGGCCTGACCAAGGAAAGGCGCCAACGCCGGGCTACGCTCGGCGAAACGACGACCTAACTGGCGAAGTGCGGTGAGTTCGCTTTGGTAGTAGTGGTTAAAGGACATGGGTGGGCTGCCTGGTAGTGGAACTCATGAAAAAACTGTCCTGTAGAGCGCGACTGTCAGACAGGCACACACGTAGCCCACCACCAATAGGTAAGGCAAAATCGTGACCCAGCCGAGTAACATGTAAAGGCTTTCGGACTGCCCGTTGAACGCATGGCACAAGTCGTAGACGACCCACGGCGCGGCATAAAAAGGGAGGAGTTTTAAAGGAGCAAGCCAAACCATCCGCAATACTTGGGCTTCATCCCGCCCTATCACGGAGCGGGTCGTCCACAACGCAAACACCAAGTAGCCAGGAATTCCCCACCACAGCAGATACATCCACTCGGAATACGTTGAGTCGATTTTCGTGTAATAGCCGCCCAGCAAGCTGACGAAGAAAATCCCCAGCAACACTGGCAGCGGCCACCACAGGGCGACCAACAGAAAACTCAGGCGACCTCTGCTAAGCATCGTTCGCCCCGCTGTCGGAAACAAATAGTCGGGAGCACTGGTCATTCGCATTCGCCTGTAGATGGGCTCTGCCCAACGCGGTGAATGAACGTTCTCTGTACCCAACGCAACTCAATGACTTGCGTCGCCAGAATCGCCAGCAACGTGACACAACCCTGGGCGACGCTATAGAACAGCGCCCGTAGAGGATTCTCAGGCAGCATCCAGAGCAGGATGAAACCGACCATCACGCTCAGCAGTAAAAGCTTGACCATGAGGTTCGGTACCAATGCAACAACCAGGTTCATGGCCAGAAAAATATAAAAAAGCGCGTAACTGGCCATTCCGATACCGACACCGTGCGAGGTGAAGCCACCGTTCAGAACCTTGTAGGCACTCACAACTGCATCGTTAAGAAACGCGTAGGCAATACACCCCAGAGCGTGGCACAACAGGCACATGACGGCGCGAATGTTTTTGTTCATGCCGGATCCAGACTCCCGTAATAAGAACCCGCGACTTGTATAGCGACGATGCTAGCCAGGGCGACAAACATCAGCGTCCGATGCAAGCGTGACTGCCGCATCCCGCGATGGAGTGCCGTCAGGAGCAGCACAAGACAGAGCAATGCCAGGCTGCCGAACAAATCACTGTCGGCCACCCCAGCCAGGTAGCCCTCCATTTCAACCATGCTCATAACTATTCGCGTCCTGGTATTTAGGATATGACATCAGTTATCCAAAACTTTGTAAGGGGTGTTACTGATTACAAAATTCGCCCAATGCTCTCTCCAATTCGGAACTGACAATGTAAACACTCCCTGACTTTTGCTCAGGTCTATCCATGTAACCCCGACCGTGCCTTCATCTTCAAAAGACTGCATATCCAACGACGTCTCTGAAGTCAGCGGCGTTCGATAAACATGATTGGAATTCTTTACTTCAACAAAACGGAGATAAACCATGCCGGAAGCACTCAAAAGCCAACTAGCTCGAACCGCTTCGATTTGGTAATCGCCTGACTGGGTGACAAGTGAGACATAAGGTGTACGCGTCAACTCGCGATTAACCACAAAAAAACACATAGAAAACACCGCCACCAAAACAGCAATAACGGTAATTGATTTTTTATAACTGTTCATTTAACCAAGATCTCAATCGGTGCAGCGGTTACGCTCTCATAAAGAATGTCGGAATAAACCCGAAAGTCCCCGCCTTTCCGATTTTTCTCACGGTACTCTCGAAAATCGCTATTCTGTACAAGCATATAATGCTTTCTTTCCAACTCGTTAAAGGCAGCCTGTTTTTCGGGACTCATTCCACCGCGAGAGTTAAATCTGATCTTGTTTTTTTCAAGAGCGTAGCTCGAATTTTTTTTGGCACCCTCAACGATATCTGCCTCAATGCCGTCAAAGTTCCAGTAGCCAAGCCCTTGACTGTACAGGGAAAGACCATCATTGAAGTCGTAAGAATCTTCAATATAAAAACCAATCCGAACCGGAAGGAAAACGACGTTTTTCTTAGTAACTATTATTTCTCCCTCCGCAAACACATGAATATTAAAATTAGCTAAAGCCGCACGTAGTTCGTTGACTTCGTCTTCACCGTCCTGATTAAACTCAATCGTCTCACTATTAGCATATCCGAATCTTTCTACTGCACTGGCTACACCATTGAAAGCAAATGGATAAACACCCGGAGTTCTACCACCGTAAACTGGAATCATTTTTTTCTTGATGAGAGCTATCCCCGCTGGATTATTCCATTTAGTGCGCAGACGCTCGACCGACTCTTTTGTTCTGGCGAATTTAAGAGCCCAGCTCATTTTTACTATGCTTTCGTTAATGTATTCGTCAGGGGCAAATTTTTTATGACTTTTAACTTCCTCTTCCATGCCGCCATCTTTTGTCGTAGGCCATGGTTTGCCAGCGAACCAGTGCAACATCAAATCTGCCGCAACCGGCCATTGAATTTTTTTCATTGCCGCTGGGATATCAGTGATTCTAAATTGACGCACAGCGACAGTTTGTCCGACCTGATTACTTGCCGGCGTCATGATTGACTTGATAGTTGTCGCTGCCATTTTTATTCCGCCCAATGAATATTCATAACACCCGTCAACGGACAGGTTTTCTTCCTACAACTAGCGTTACGCGAGCACCACTTTAGTCTGCGGCTCTATCACCAACTCAAACTCTTCCGCTATTGACGAAAAGATTTTCTGCGTTTTGCCGTCGCTATCTGTGACACCGGAAATGATCTTTCCCGAGGCTGTCTTAAGTGTGTACTCGACACCAGCCAACGGCCTCCCGGTATCCTGGCAATTGATCACGTAGTGCTCGTTAAACGGCCACTGAATCTCCACCGGCAAAGGCGGAACAAACGGCGCCGGCGAATGCGAGTTCCCGATAATCACCGTCGAAGACCCGGCCGTAACTTTATTGCCATGAGCACCAACGGAACCCACGGTCGCCGCCGGTTTACCGTTAATCAAAACAGTCGTTGCAAGGTCGCCAACCATCGCACCACCACACGCCGAGGCATCGCCTTGGCGGG
This sequence comes from Pseudomonas sp. Pseusp15, assembly GCF_059492165.1. Classification (NCBI taxonomy): domain Bacteria; kingdom Pseudomonadati; phylum Pseudomonadota; class Gammaproteobacteria; order Pseudomonadales; family Pseudomonadaceae; genus Pseudomonas; species Pseudomonas sp. Pseusp15. The sequence goes on along the minus strand of NZ_CP168523.1, from coordinate 5,492,652 downwards.
CGGCCGCGAGGCCGTCGAAGAACACGTCGCCGGAACCGGCGGCGATCGGGTTGGTGCCGTGGCCGGGGAGCGGGCAAGCGGTGGGGTCGGATACGCGGGCTGCTGGTTTGCCGGACATACGAATCTCCTTAGTTGACCTTTACTTGACCGCTGCCATCCAGACGCGCGGCGAAACTGACCTGGCGCTTGAAACCATCAACTTCCAGCAGGCCTTCGATGCTGAAGGACAGGCGAAGCTGATCGTTGTCACGCGGCAGGGAGATGACACGCACGTTGCTCAGGCGCGGTTCGTAGGCTTCGATGAAGCTTTCGATGGCCCGGCGGGCCTGACTCAGGGAGTCGTGCAGGCTCAGGCGCATGTCATTGAGATCGGGTAGCCCGTAATCGGACAGCGTTTGCACGCTGCCCGCACGGGTGCTGAGCATCTTGGCCAGATGGGCAGCCACCGACGCCATGGCGGAAACCTCGCGGCTCCAGCCGACGCGTTTGTCCGCGTCGCCACCCAGGCGTTCGAAAAGGCTGCCGTATCCAGTCATGAGTCGCTCCGTTTACTCTTTGTCCAGCTTGCCAACCAGCGACAGGGTGAAATCGGCACCCATGTACTTGAAGTGCGGGCGCACGTTCAGGCTGACGCGGTACCAGCCCGGCTCGCCTTCAACATCGCTGACGATGATTTGGGCTGCGCGCAGTGGACGACGGCCACGGACTTCGGCGCTCGGGTTTTCCTGGTCGGCCACGTACTGGCGGATCCACTTGTTGAGTTCCAGCTCGAGGTCGGTACGTTCTTTCCACGAACCGAGTTGCTCGCGCTGCAGCACTTTCAAGTAGTGAGCCAGGCGGTTGACGATCATCATGTACGGCAGTTGGGTGCCGAGCTTGTAGTTCAGCTCTGCAGCCTTGCCTTCAGCGCTGATGCCGAAGAACTTCGGCTTCTGCACCGAGCTTGCGGAGAAGAACGCCGCGTTGTCGGAGCCTTTGCGCATGGTCAGGGAGATGAAACCTTCCTCGGCCAGTTCGTATTCACGACGGTCGCTAACCAATACTTCGGTAGGAATCTTGGTTTCGATTTCGCCCATGCTTTCGAAGTGGTGCAACGGCAGGTCTTCAACCGCGCCACCGCTTTGCGGGCCGATGATGTTCGGGCACCAGCGGAATTTGGCGAAACTGTCGGTCAGCTTGGTGCCGAACGCGTAGGCCGTGTTGCCCCACAGGTAGTGCTCGTGGCTGTTGGCGACGGTTTCTTTATACACGAACGATTTGACCGGGTTTTCTTCCGGGTCGTACGGGTTACGCAGCAGGAAGCGCGGCACGGTCAGGCCAACGTAACGGGAGTCTTCCGACTGACGGAAGCTCTGCCATTTGGCGAACTGTGGGCCTTCGAAGTGATCCTTCAGATCTTTCAGGTCCGGCAGGCCGGTAAAGCTTTCCAGGCCGAAGAATTTCGGGCCGGCGGCAGCAATGAACGGCGCGTGGGACATGCAGGCTACGCTGGACACGTACTGCATCAGTTTCACGTCCGGCGAGCTTGGGGACATGTAGTAGTTGGCGATGATCGCGCCAACCGGCTGACCACCGAACTGGCCGTATTCAGCGGTGTAGATGTGCTTGTACAGGCCCGACTGCATCACTTCCGGCGAATCTTCGAAGTCATCCAGCAGGTCGTCCTTGGAGACGTTGAGGATTTCGATCTTGATGTTTTCGCGGAAGTTGGTGCGGTCGACCAGCAACTGCAGGCCACGCCACGACGATTCCAGGGACTGGAAGTCCGGGTGGTGCAGGATTTCGTCCATCTGGCGGCTGAGCTTGGCATCGATCTCGGCGATCATGCGGTCGACCATGGCCTTCTTGACCGGCTCACCGTTGTTCTGCGGCTTGAGCAGCTCTTCGATGAACGCCGACACACCGCGCTTGGCGATGTCGTAGGCTTCGTCATCCGGGGTCAGGCGGGTTTCGGCGATGATGCTGTCGAGAATGCTGTATTCGCCGTTCTCGTTGCTCTTTTGCTGTACTGCGCTAGTGCTCATTGTGTTGGCTTCCTTGGCTGATGGGGGCTCAGGCGTCCTGGGCTGCGGCGTTCAGGCCCAGCTCACCGAGTACGCGACCGCGGGATTCGTCGTCGGCGAGCACGCCTTCGATGGCTTTGCGGAACGCAGGCGCGTTACCCAGCGGGCCTTTGAGGGCCACCAGCGCGTCGCGCAGTTCCATCAGTTTTTTCAGCTCAGGCACTTGCTCGACCAAGGATGCCGGGTTGAAGTCCTTCATCGAGTTGACGCGCAGTTGCACGGCCAGTTCTTCAGTGTCGCTTTCTTCCTGAAGACGGTTCGGTACGCTCAGCGTCAGGCTCAGCTCTTGCTTGGCCAGCACTTCGTCGAAGGTCATCTTGTCGATGCTGATCGGCTTGCGATCTTCGACTTTGCGTTCGTCCTTGCGGTGGGTGTAGTCACCGATTGCCAGTAGTTTCAGCGGCAGTTCAATCTCTTCCTGAGCACCGCCGGTGGCGGGTTTGAAGGTGACGTTGATGCGTTCCTTGGGGGCTACCGAGCCTTCTTTGGCCATGGCTTTTCTCCTTGCGGTTGTGGCCCTGGGGCCTATTCGAGTACCACTTCGAGATCGAGGTGGCACAGCCTGCGATAAATCTCTTCCTTGCGTTCACGCACTGCATGGTTCTGCGGTAACAACTCGCAGCAGCTATGCAGCAAATGCAGCACTTTCAGCGCAAGATCGGGCTCCCAGGCGTGCAGGCCTGAGTCCTGTAATGTTTGGTCGAGGGTTTCGAGTTGGGTCTTGGCCAGTTCGTATTTCTTGGCCATGAAGCACAACCGCGCGAGGGCGAACTGCCAGAAGAACCGAACCCGCCCGCCGTGGGCGCTTTGCAGGCCCTGCTTGAGAATCTGCACGGCGGCCTTGAGGCCGTCCTTGCGCAGAATCGGCATGACTTCTTCCAGGGCCAGTTCCCAGGCCGGCTGGGTATCGGCGACTTCGACCTTGCGCGGCGCACTGGCGCTTTGCAGGTGCGGCATGACGTGGGCGCTGATCCAGGCGCGGGTGGCCGGGTCGGCGAACGGCGCGCCGTCGTGGAAACGCAATTCGATAATGCCGGGCAGGCGCTGAACCAAAAGCGCGAAGTGGATTTCCACTTCGCGCATGGCCATCTCGGCGTTCAGCCCCTGAAGGCATTCCCAGACCATTCGCTGGCCATCGAACCAGAACGGCGCCTTCGCCAGGCTCGCCTCCAGCTCTACCAGCAGATCAGCGTATTTCCCTTGGTCGAAGCGGTCCTGATAGGCCTTGAGTTTGTCTGCCGGCACGCCACGCAGGACGGTGATCTGCTCGGCATTGCGCTCGGGCACCGCGTCGATGGGCAGCCACAGCAGCGTACGATTGAGGCGCAGGGCGCGCAGGTCGGTGGCTTTCTGCTTGAGCCACCAGGCGCACAACGGACGGGCGCTTTCCTGCTGAGCGCGCAGGGCCTTATGGGCTTCTTTCTCGTTGTCGATCGGTGCGCCGGGGGTGAACAGCTGAGTCGCAGCCTGCTTGACCTGGGCGACTGCGGCGCCCACCACACCGGGCTCCGGCTGGTTGTCGGCAGCGCGCTGAACCATGTTTTTCAAGCGGCGGGAGATCGGCAGCAGCAACGGCGCGTCATCGCCCAAGTGCTCGGTGCACGCGGCGTCGAGGCCTTCCAGATGCTCGACCAGCCGGCGGAACAGCGGCAGCTGCTCTTTGATCGCAACGTTTTCGTTCAGCACCTGCTCAAGACGCGGCACCAACCAGCTGATGGCGGCGGAGCGGGTGCGGGCCTTGTTCGGGTGAACTTCGGCCCAATGGTTTTCACAGAGATGGTGCAACAAACCGAGGCCGGCCAGCAGCCCCTGGAAGGATTCACGCTGGTATAGCGCCCAGGTCAGCCACGCGCCGACACGCAAATCCTTGGATTGAGTGCGCAGCAGGTTTTCGCTGTTTTCACGGATTTTCAGCCAGTCGATCTGACCACTTTCGTGCATGGACTGGGCTTTGGCCAGTTCGCTTTCCAATGCCTCGTATTCGCTCGAAAAGCGAACATCCTCGCCCGCGAAACTCTCTTGGGAAACAGAGGCTTTTGCGAGTTCAAGGTAATGGGCAGAAAGTTTGCTTGAGTAGGACATCCATGGCCTTTAATTAGGAAAACGGTCATGCGGCCATTGCAGTTGCAATGGCGCCGGACAGTATCAAAGAGCTGCGATGAGTCTCATCCAATTGAGTTCGTGCTCTTTCAAGTGCGCGCATCCTAATCACAATGATGGCCATTAGCAAGCACCCAAATAAACAATAAAACGGCGGTTTCTCTATTGCATGTAGGAGAAAGCCCTATATGTGACAGGGGATTCCCTGACGCTGGCTTTAACCCTCCAATCTCGACGAATTGCCCCCGAAACCATTGGGCCAGAGCGGTTTATCAAACCAGTGGATAATCACTGAACATTCACGCCCTGAAGCGGAACCCAGCATGACAAAAATAAAAAATGAAAAATGTAGGAGGTTTCCGAAAAGTTACAGTCATCTATGGACATAGCAGTGACAGACAATAAGCAATACAAGATTCCGTCAAAATGATGGCGCCTTGTATTTGATCCACTTCTCTCCAAATACATATTCTGTTCGCCTCAAATTTCTTACAAAAGTATCGAAAGCCCTTCGCGCGTTGCTGACGCAACATTCTGAAACGCGGAAAACTCTGACGTACTTTCTGGAGGCGTCCGACATCATTCTTTTGTTCGCTTGTAAGCGTGTCGGGTAGTTTGCGCTTGCTCCAACTCGGCATCCCCTACGGAGGCTGGCAGGGATGTAAATTGGCGTTGAGCAGAATGGCGGACAATCCGCAGTTGCTGGTGAAGCGAGCGCTGGATCATTTGCCAGCGCAGGAGATGGCGGCGCATGGCGCCCAGGCGTAGCCAGTACAGATCATTCCCACGCAGCGCGCGGGAATGATCAAAGCCCTACAGAAAGCTCAATCAAACATTCGGGCAAGGTACCGGTGCCCAGTCGCCCAGGTCCGGGTTCTTGCACATGCTGTTGACCTGAGTGGTGCCTGCGCTGGCGACTTGCTTGCTTTCCGCCTGTTTGGCTTGTGCGGTTTGCAGGGTTTTCTCGGTGGTGACCGCTTCTTTCGGCACGGTTGGCAGCACCGGTTTTTTCGCCGGTTTCACCGCTTTTTTGCTCTTGGTCGGGGTCACGACCGGTGAGGTGTCGGCGGTCGCCACGGTGACCACGTCAGTGCGCTGCACGCCTACTTGCTGCAGGTCTTTTTCGTAGGCCTGGGTGTAGTTGTTCAGGTCTTCGCTGGCTTTACCGTTCACCGCGACGATCAGGTCGTTGGACTCTTTGAGGCCCGCGACGATTTCTGCCAGGCGCTTGCGGCCCTCGGTGTCGCTGACGGTCTTGGCCTTGCGGTCGGCGACCAGTTTGGTGAACGCGCTCTGGTAGCACTGTTGCGAAGCCTTGGCGTACGCGGTGCTGCGGTCGATGTCGGCGGCGCTTTTGTTGACGTCGGAGGCGTAGGACGCGATGCGCTGGTTGTCATCGGCGATCTGCTTCTGACGCTCGTTGTAGTAACCGACCGCGCCGCCCGCCAGGGCACCGCCTGCTGCACCGATGGCGGCGTTGCGGCCACGGTTCTCGGAATCGGTCAGGGCGCCCAACAGTGCACCGCCGACAGCGCCGACAGCCGCACCGGTAACCACCGACTTGGTCATGTTCGAATCGGTGGCGCGCAGGTGCTGCACCGGCTCGTAGCAGTTCGGGTAGTACTCGACCTTGGTGCTCGAGGCGACCTTGGACGTCGGCGACGTAGCGCAACCGGTCAGTACGGTGCTGAAGCCAACAGCGATCAGCAGCAAGTGACGCTTGGAAACCGAAGCAAAAGCTTTACGGGAGGAAAGCATAGTTGTGTTCTCGTTTAAGTTTGACCAGCTCAGCACGGCCCATCGCCGCCTGAGTCCCTTCCAAGCTCGCTGTACAACGAACGATCAAGACCGCTGAGCGTTCGATGCGAGCAATTCCTTCAATATCGCCGCCGGGTCGGCTCGTCGTTGCTGACGATAATCACCGACATGGCGAACGAATAACGTCGCGCGCGTCACCAGGCTCTTGCCCAGTACCGGCTTGCGCTCCAACTCTTCCTTGATGCGTTGAAACTGCGCCTGGATCACGGCATCGGTGTAGCGCGTGCCAGTCGCCAGGTTGTCGATGTAGATCGCCACCGCGCCGTCCAGCGCGCTGCGGCCGTTGTCGATGGCCATGGCGAACAGCTTGGCGCTGGCCTCGTCCTTGGCGTCCACGGCCTGCTGGCGACTCTTCTGCAAATTGGTCAGGCGAATGTTGTAGTTGTTGACGGTCTCGGCCACCAGGGCCGCCGACTGGATCAGGTTGCCGGCCGCTTCCTCGCGCTGTTGGGCGATGAGCGAGACGTTGCGCTTGAGCTCTTCGTTGACCAGCCCCAACTCGGCTTGCAAACGCGGATCGACGCTGGCGGCAATGATGCTGTCCAGGCGTTTGGTCGGGTCCTGGGCGTCATCGATGGCATCGGTCAGCGAAGCTAGCCGACCTTCTTTCTGCCATTGGGCAAACAGTTCCTTGTAGCGCGAACGGGGCGCCGACAACGCGCCAACCGCGACCCGGAAGCCGGTGGTTTCGTTGTTTTGCTCGGTGCCGTCGGCGGCGAACAGCGGGTACTCGCGGCGCATCCCGGTGAACAAGGTGCCCTCGCCTTCCAGGTAATTGCCGCCCTTGACCACGAAGCCGCCGTAGGTGCCCTGGCGGCGTCCGGCGTGCACCAGCTGGAAGGACTCCTGGACCATTTCGGCGGCGTTGCCGATCACGTCGAACAAGCCAATGGGGTTTGGCAGTTTGGTACCGATCGGCATCAACCGCGCGGCCTGACCGGTGCCGCCGGCGACCTGATTGAAGACCGCCCAATCGGCCAGCGGTCCGTCGCTTTCGCTGCCGTCCAGGCGCCGGGGAAACAGGCGCCCTTCCAGGTCCTGACGGCTGACGGCCTGCCCGCCACGGGCAGCAAATTCCCATTCGACTTCGGTCGGCAAGCGCACAAAACCCAGCCCGCCCTCCTCTGCCGAGGTGCCGCGACCGCTCACCGGCAGCAGGTCCTTGTGGTATTTCATCAGCCAGGCGCTGTACACCGCCGAGAAGCGTTCAGCTTCGAATCGCGACAGCTTCACCTTGGGCAAACGCCCGGCCATGCCTTGCGGAATTTCAGCCTGCAACGCCTCGCAAGCCGGCGCCGGCTCGCCGCTGGCCAACGATTGCGCCTGGGCCATGACCTGTGCGTATTGGCGGGCGGTGACTTCGTATTTGCCGATGAAATAGAGCATTGGTTTGAGCGGGGTGTTGGCGTCGGTCTTGGGCATCAACGGGGTGATGCTTTTACTCCAGTCCTTGGGCAGATCCTTGAGGGTGAACTGGCCATTGATGAAGTCCCGGCGATAACCGGAAATGAACGACTGCTGATAGCCGGCCTCACCTTCGCTGAACGGGTAACCGAGGCTGATCTCGCGGTCGTCCAGACTGCCCTGGGCCAGGATGTAGACGTAACGGAACACCATCTGCCCTTCGCACGGCAGCGGCAGGCTGACGTCATCGGGCAACGGCTTGGGGTTGTCCAGTTTGTCGGTGCCTTCATCGGCCCAGACCATGCCGGCCAGGCTCAGCGCCATAGCGGCGCCCAGTAACTTATACATCTCGGATTCCTTCACACGCCTGGATACGCGCCACTCGCCAGCCACCACAGAGCGCCGCCACGGCACTGACGCCGAGCACGGCCGCCAGGGCCAACGCGTAGTGACGCGCCAGCAGATGGCTGGCGTACTCGCCCGGCATCTGCGCAAATAAATGGTTCAGGCCCGATTGCGCCAGGCCATACAGCCCGGCACTCAACAGGGCGGCAAGGCCGGCGCTGTACAGCGCCTGCACCACCACAAACAACAGCAACGCTGCCGTGGAAAACCCCAGCAAGCGCAGCACCGATAACGCTCGACGCTTGCGCTCGACCGCCGCCAGTGCCCCGGCAAAAATCGCCGCGAACGCTCCCGCCACGGCTAATCCGGCGATGATCCAGAACACGATCGACAGGTTGCGGCTCAGCGATTGCACTTGGGCGATGGCCTGGGCCTGGGTCGAGACCAGCAGGTTCTGTGCAGCGAAGTATTGGCGCAGCGGTTCGACATCCTGGAGGCTGCGGGCGTACAGGCGAAACGCCGGATATACCCGCTGCTCCGTCGCGCCCACCGCATCACCTGGCCAATCGAACGCAGGCACGGCGCGGCCGTCCCGGTAATCTTCAGCCGCTTCCAGTAACGTCAACGGCGCGAACAATCCGTCCCGGGCGAAAGCTTCCAGCGGCAGAACCTGCAGCACCTGAACGCGAGTGCGCTGCGCCTCGCCACGACCGGCCACCTGCCGGCCAAAACCGGCCTGCAACCAATCACCGGCCTTGGCCCCAAGCTTTTCGGCGGCGGTCTGGCTGAGCAGCACCTGATCCAGCCCTTGGGGTACCGGCAGACTGCCGAGCAACGGATCGTTGGCGGCGGTGGGGATCATTTCCACAGTCACCGTCGAAGCGCCAGCGGTCAGATCCGCTGTCGCGGCAATCTGCCGGGTGCGCGGCAACGCGAACGACACGTCGCTGCGCTGGCTCAACTGCTCGATAAACGCGGCACTGAACCGACCGCCACCGAGGGGGATGATCTCCCGGGTGGCCGGGTCGTTTTCCAGGCGCTCGGTCAAACTGCTGACCAGGCCGAATTTCAAACCGAACAGCACCAGCAGCGGTGCGATCACCGCCACCAGCGCCAATACCGAGCAGGCCGACAGCCAGGCATCGTTGCGGTAATCCTGCCAGGCCAGGGAAGCCACCAGCGCGCCGCGCATCAGCAGGCCTCCCCAAGGGTGGCGGTGACACCGCCATCGACGTCGCGATGACAACTGATGCGTCGCACCTGCAAACCGCTGGCGCGGGCCAGTGACTCGTCGTGGGTGGCAACGACGCAGCACACCCTGTGTTCACGAGCCTGGGTCACCAGTAACTGCATCACGCGTTCCGCGTTCAGCGGATCGAGGGCAGCGGTCGGTTCATCGGCCAACAGCAGGCGCGGCCCATGAGCCAGGGCGCGGGCACAACTCACCCGTTGCCGTTGGCCGACGGACAAGTCGCACGGTCTTTTGCCCAGTTGATCGGTGATATCCAACGCCCCGGCCAGGCGATCCACGCTGCCGTCGTCTTTCAAGCCGAGCAGTTGGCGCGACAGGTCGATGTTGCCGCGCACGTCCAGAAAATCCAGCAGGCCACCGGTTTGCAGCACGTAGCCCAAGTGCCGGCTGCGCAGGTTCGCCAAGGCACTTTGCGCATCTGCGCGCCACAGCCCGGCAATGTCCGTCGTGGTTTGGCCGGACGCAAAATCAAACTGCCCGGCCTGATCCGGCGCCAGCACCAGCGCCAGCAAATCGAGCAACGTGCTTTTGCCGCAGCCACTGGGACCGACCACCGCCAGTTGTTCACCGGCACGCAGTTGCAGCCGTGGAATCACCAGGCTGTAGCGCTGGCTGCCGGCGCCCCGGCTTTTGTGCACTGCGCTCATGTTCAGCATCACGGCAGCGTCGACAATGGAACGCGGTACAAGGCATCACCCGGTTCCGCATCGCCGAAACGCACCCAGTTGGCCAGGTCGTTGTGGAAGGTTTCATAGAGGCGGATTTTCGAGTCCAGCTCGTCGATAAAGTCCTCCTGCTCGGCCACGCTCAGGGAAAGCCACAAATCCTGGGTCATGTTCAGCGACTTGCTGCGATAAGGCAGTCCTTCCAGGTACTCCCCCAAAACCCCGCCATCGGCCAGATTGCCCCCCTTGCGCAAGGCCGAGGGATCGCGGCTCATGTAGGCACTGGCACTGGCGATTTCCTGGAAGAAATTCTTCGGTGAGGTCTGGGTCTTGCGGGCGGCGTCAACGATCAGTTTCAGCGATTGCTGCAAGTCGTTGAGCTGCAGTTTGGTCAGCATCACGCACACCTGGAACGCCGGCAGGGCCGGGTTGGTCAGGTCGCGGTCGGCGGTCCAGGCGCTGACCAGTTGCGGCGCCTGGCTGGCGGCTTTTCGCCCCAGGAAGTCCATGTGCATCGCGTAGCCGATGGCCGCCGATTTGTCGGCCAGGCTCGGCGCGGCGCTCAGCAGCGGCACGGTCTGCGACTTGTTGCTGCGCACCTGATGCACCAGGTCGGCAAACACCGAACCGATCTCGTCCACCCGTTCACCGAACTTGCGCACATCGGCGCCCGGCACCGGGATGTACAGATCGCCGATCTGCGGGTTGGCGTCGGCGGTCAGGGTGCGATACTGGCTTTGCGCACCGCCATGGGTTTTCTTGCCGGCATCGCTGAGCAGGTGCAAGGCGTAGATTTTGATCTGTTTGCCCAATGCGGCCTGACGCACTTCGGCCTCGTTCATTTGCGTGGCGGCATACGGGTCGTTCTTGCGCAACGCACCGGCATCGGTGACCAACAGAATCAAGCGTCCGCCATAACCGGACCAGTCCATGCCCTCGACCGCTTCCATCACGCCGGCAAACGCATCTTCGTTGAACGAATGGCTCGAGACCGTGGACGCCTTGACCTGCCGCGCCAGGTCCATGAAGCGCTGTGGGTCGCGGCCCTGGTCCAGGGTGATCAAGGTTTTGGCGACGTATTCCAGGCCAGGGGTTTTCTGGATGCTGTTTCGAAACCCCACCAGGCCAAAGCTGACACTGTCCAGCTCGCCCCGCTCGGCGATGCGGGTTTGCAGTTGGTGCACCACGTCGCGGACCTGATCGATGTAGGGCTGCATGGACACCGTGGTGTCGACGACCAACACCACAGCGGTGCGAAATGCATCGGCATTGGCGGCGCTGATCGGAGTGTTGCCGACAGTGGCCTTCGGTGCATTGCCGGGGTCGATGGACGCCACGTTCAGCAACTGCACCGGCTGGCCGTTTTCATCGAAGCTCTCGCGCGAATCAAAGATCGGCAACAGATAAAACTGGTTCTGCGGCACCGCGCTGGCGGCCGGTTCCAGGGCCAGCACCTGCTGATTGTCTTCACGGTTCTGCTGGGCCTTGAGCAACAGGTTTTTTGCAGCCGACGGATCGGCCAGCAGCCGCTCCACTTCGCCGGGCTGACGCAGGAACATCACCGGCGCACGACCGGAGCGTTCGGTGAACTTGAGCACCAGGCTTTGCTTCCAGTCGCTGACTTGCTCGGCTGGCAACCAGCCGTCACTGCGCCCGTCGGTGGCGGCGCCGACGCGTAGCCACGGGCTGCCGGCCACCTCTTGGCGCTGATAGACGTAAAGCACGGAAAACGCCGGCAAGGCCTTGTCAGGTGCTGCCCCCGGTTCACTGGCGAGTTTCGCTCCCGGCTTGCTGAGCACCCGCTGGAACAAGGTTTTTTTGCCGGCCATCAGCAGCGGGCGCTGACCATTATCGACGTCTGTCGCCACAGGGGGGTTCACCGGTGGCGCCACGGCTGGTGGTGGTGTTTTGACTGGAGGCACTGAAGCCACTGGCACCTTGGCGTCCGCCTCGACGTCACCGGACAGCCACCAATAACCCGCGCCGCCCAAGGCCAGCACCACGGCTACCGCAACAACGGCAAGCGCGAACACCGGTCCCTTGCGCTGCTCCGAGGCCGGGGATTGCGGCGTCGACTTCGCCGTCGGCGCAACAGGCTTGGCTTGGGGTTGTGGCCGTGCGGGGCTCGTCGGAATGTCGATGGACACCGGCGTCAGTCCCGCCAGGTCATTGTTCATTGGAAGGGGCAACGGCCGGATCGTGGTCGCTTCAACCGATTCCCCGGGCAGATTATCCAGCGCCTGCAACAACGCCTTTGCATCCGGGAAACGCTCGGCCTGATCCTTGGCCAACAGCTTGCGCAGCACCTCTTGATAACGGCCGTGGTGCACCGGCAGCTCCGGCAGCGGTTCGGTCAAATGCGCCAGGGCCGTAGAGAGCGCGTCGTTGCCGGTGTACGGCAGTTTGCCGACGAGGATTTCGTAGAGCACCACGCCCAGGGCATAAAGATCGGCCCGGCCGTCAATGTCCTGGCCCCGCGCCTGTTCCGGGCTCATGTAGCTGGGCGTGCCGACGGCGAAACCCGCTTGGGTGAACTGGGTGCGGTCGTCCAGCGACTTGGCGATGCCGAAGTCCGAGAGCACCGCTGTGCCATCGGCGCGGAACAGAATGTTCGCCGGTTTGACGTCGCGATGAACCAGCCCCAGCCCATGGGCATAGCCCAGCGCCGAGGCGATCTGGCGGATGTAGATCAGGCCCTGCTCCGGCGTCAGGCCGGCGGCAATGCGCTCCTTGAGCGTGCCATTGGGCAGGTATTCCATAGCCATGTAATACAGCTCACCGACATTGCCGATGTCATGGATGGTGACCGTATGCGGGTGAGACAGGCGCGCCAGGGTTTTGCCTTCGCGCAGGAAGCGCTCGCAGAAACTCGGATCGGCTGCCAGCGCGGCGGCCATGACCTTCAACGCCACCTTGCGCTCCAGCGAGCGTTGGGTCGCCAGGTAAACGCTGGCCATGGCGCCCTCACCGATCTCACCGTCGATGTCGTAGCCCGGGATCAGAATGTTCGCGGTGAGGTTCATGAAGGCACCTTCACGACGATGACGGTGATGTTGTCCGGAGCGCCGCGCATCAGGCCCAGGGACACCAGGCTGCTGGCGATTTCCCCTGGCTCGTCGTGGCCCAGCACCTCGCGAATCTCATGATCTTCAACGGTTTTGTTCAGCCCGTCGCTGCACAACAGGTAACTGTCGCCGGGCTTCAACAGCAACTCGACCATCGCCAGTTCCAGCTGTGCCTGGACCCCGATGGCGCGGGTGACAATATTGGACCGCGGGTGCACCCGGGCTTCGGCTTCACTGAGCAGGCCGCTGTCCTGCAGATCCTGGACGTAACTGTGATCCCGCGAGATGCGTTTGAGTCGGCCGTCACGCAGGCGATACAAGCGGCTGTCGCCCGCCCACAGACACACCCCACGCAAGTCACGCGCCGCCAGCGCCACCACCGTGCTGCCCATCATGGTCACGCCGCGGTTGGCGGTTTCTTCACGCACGGCGGCGTTGACCCGCAGCAGGTCGGTTTTCAACGCCGCGACGTATTCATCCAGCGAACGGCCCACAGCAATGCTACGCAGACTGTCGACAATCAGACTGCTGACGTAGTCGCCCGCCGCGTGCCCGCCCATGCCGTCGGCGACCACCCACAGGCCTTTTTGCGGCAGGTCCAGGCAAGCGTCTTCGTTAACCTGGCGGACCATGCCGACATGGCTTTTGCTTGCAGACTTGAGGGTCCTTCCCACGTTTGAACACATCTACACAACACCTTCTTGGCCGAGCAAAAATTGCGCAAAATCAGCGGCGGCCGGCAGGCCCTGGCACCGCAATAAACCGGGGGCGATGCGCTCCGAACCCTGGCCCCACCACACACTGGCCCCTTCGCAGGCCTGTTCGGCGAGGGCGATCATTCGCGCCTGCGGATCAGTGGCATCAAAGCGGTGCAACCCGGCAAAACGGCCGCTCGGGGTGCGTCGCAGATAAGCCGGGCTGCCCAGCGCCTCCAGTCCTGCACCGAAGGCCTCGAAGCTTGCCTCCACGTTCAAGGTGCTCAACAGCAATTGCTCGACCTGTTCAAACCAGATATCCGAGCCGCCTATCACCGACGCAGGATCAGCGTCGTGATCCAGCAGCACCGCGACGGTCAGCGGAAAATACCGGCCAACCCGATCAATGCTCGGCATCACCACCCCCACGGCGGCCTGCGGCCCACACACACCGGGCGCAACCATAAAGCGCCACAGCGGACTGACCAGATAGGCATTCAGCCAACGGTCGCCAAGGCTCTGGCTGGCGAGCAGCCCCGCCGCCAGCCACGAATCCCAGGGGCCGATAAAACTCTGCGGCAAGCCACGGCTGACAAAGTCCCCACGACTGGCCAACTTTCCATAGAAGCCCGGCGTGCTCATAAGCGCTCCGGCAGGCTGAAACCGCTGAGCACACGGCTCTTGAACGGGTTGAAGGCGCTGTTGGCCCGTAGCTCATAAGAGGCACTGGCGCCGTCGACCCGCAGCCGCAGGTTGAAGCGGTCCGGCGAGTTGCCGGCGGTCAGGTCCGATTGCTCGAGCAGGCGGAACCAGGCCCAGGGCCCGTCCAGGGTGATGCCGGACCGACCGCTGGCCGTGGGCGGCATGATCGAGATCCGCACCACGCCGATGCTGCCGGGGTTGGGCCATTGCATGGCGGTCGGACGGCTAGGTCCGTGGTCGTAGCTCAATTGCTGGCCGTCGAGGTCGAGCAAAAACTGGGTGATGGTGGAATCCATGGCCACGGGTTTGAGTTCGAAGCGCACCATCGGTTGGGTACCGCCGGAACGGAAAAACGCATCCCGGATGGTCGCTGCCCGCTGGAAGGTTTGCAGCACGCCCGGGGCGATGCCGAGCTTCTGCGCGGCGCCCGGTTGCCAGCGCCAGGCCTGGGTCGAGGTATCCACATAGGGCTGCAGGTATTTGCGGAAGTAGTTGTCCATCACCCCGCCCACGCCGAAGAACTGACCGAAGTCGTCGAGGGTCGCGTCCCGTGCACTGCCTGGCGACATCGGATAACGCCCGGCCAGGGACTGGCGATAGATGTTCACCACTTCGCTGGTCCAGGCCGCGTTCAGTTGATTGCGTACTCCACCCATCATGCTGTTGGTGGTGGAGTTGACCACCGACTTGACCAGGCCCTGCACCAACGCCGGTTGACGCTCGGCGTTGAGGCTGACCCGCGTCGCCGCCGCTGCGGCCTGGTTCTTGGCTTCGCCAAGCAAGGCGTCGCCGCTGGCACCGACCATGGCGCTGACCTGCACATACAGGGCGTTCATGTCGGCCAGCAGGCCGTCGATGGCTGCCGGCTCGCCTTCGTTCTTGCTGACGATGCGGTTGAGTTCGGCAAAATGCGCGGTGACTGGATCGTCACTGGCCTCAGGCGTGTTTTGCATCGCCTGCTCCTGGCCGAGCAAAGTGCCCAAGCGCTCTTTGAGCTTGTCGACCCCGCCCTCCACCGGCGCGCCCTTGGCGGCCAGCACGCGTTCTTCCTGTTGCAGGTCGGTTTCCTTCGCCACCGCCACCAGCAGTTTTTTCAACGGTGAAGTCGGCCCGGAAATCACCCGCAGCACATCGGCGGCCTGGGCCACGCTGGTGATCGGCACGAAGTCGATATCAGCCAACAAGGCGTCCCACTGGCGCTGGTAATCCTGGAAATACAAACGGCGTACATCGGCAGCCAGGCTGGCGACGTTCTGTTGTTCTGCCTGATCGCGACCGAGCACCCACTGCTCCTCGGCCAAGGTGCCGGTCTGGTTCAGGCTGGTGAGCAAAAACCCTTGGCGGTAACCCTTGGCCGTGAAGAAGCCACTCAAGGGGTCGCCCAGCGGCTTGCCGCTCTTGCGGCTGAACACCAGCGCAGCATCGCGCCCGGCCGCTTCGTTAAGACGAAAGTCCGCAATGCCGTCCGGCAGCTTCTGCCGTTTGATCCGGTCGTAGACACGCTGGGCCACCGGCAGCTGTTGCAACTGCCGGCGTAAATCGTCGATCAGGCGTGGGTCGAGACGCGCAGTGGGCGGATGGCGTTCGAACAGCGCCTGCAAGTGCTCACCGAGGGCTACGCGCTGCTCGGCCGGTAAGTCGCGCGGCAGGCTGCGGTCCCAGTCCAGGGCGATCCATGCCTTGATGAAATCAGCATCGTAATGCTCGCTGTCGGCGAGCATCAGGTAGGCCTTCAAGCCTTCGTAAAGGAAGTCCGAATTGCCGCCGCCGTGCAGTTGCTCCTCGATACGCGTGAGCAAGCGCGGCGCGAAGACCGCGATCAACAGCTTGCGATAAACGCTGCCGGACTCGGCTTCAAGCATGTCGCCCTGATACAGACCCAAGCCTTCGGCCCAGTTCGGCGCATCATCGGCCAAGTGCTTCACTGCGTTGAGCAAGGGCAACACGGCGAGCACGTCCCGCTGCGCCGGGCTGAGGTTCTGCACGGCCTGGCCCAAGGGCACGACTTTCTGATCGACTTGCGCGATATACGCCTGATTGGCGCGATAGCTGACCCACCACAAGGTCCCGACCACCAGCACCAAGGCTACAGTCGAGGCCAGCACGCCCTGGGCGATCCACTTGCGTCGACGTTCGACTTTCGGATTGACACCCACCAGCCCACGCTCGGCAAAGGCCACGGCGCTGAAGAGCTTTTCGATGAAGTAACTGCGCCCGGTGCCGTTCTGGCGCACCAGGTGCTGGCGGTCCAGGTTCATGCTCTGGGCCATGGAGCCGATCAGCCGGTCAATCGGGCTGCCTTCCTGGGTGCCGCTGGTGAAATACACCCCGCGCAACAGCGCCCGCTCTTCAAAGGCGTTGGGTTTGAACACGCCCTCAAGGAAGCTTTGCAGGCAATCCTTCAACGCGCCGAACTGCTGTGGAAAACCGTAGATCAGATCGCGTCGCGCCGGGTCGCGTTCCTGCTGCAAGCGCTCCACCAGCCGATCGTTCAGGCGTTGCTCCAGACCGGCGAATTCGCTTTGCAGATGGGCCAGCGGGCTGTCATTGCTTTTGCCGTCATCCAGAGCGAAGGTCATGCCCCAGACCTGAGCTCGCTCTTCCTTGCTCAGGGTGTCGAAATACTCCATGAACCCGGGCACCAGATCGAGCTTGGTCAGCATCAGGTAGATCGGGAAGCGCACGCCCAGTTGGGTGTACAGCTCCTGAATGCGCAGGCGTATCGCAGCGGCATGGGCGGCGCGTTCGGCGTCGCTGCCCAGCAACAGGTCGGAGAGGCTGATGGCGATAAATGCACCGTCGATCGGGCGACGGGCCCGCTGTTTTTTCAACAGACCCAGAAAGCCCAGCCATGCGGCCTTGTCGACCGTCGCGTCGCTGTCCTGAGTGGTGTAGCGGCCTGCGGTGTCGAGCAGCACAGCCTGGTCGGTAAACCACCAATCACAATTGCGCGTACCGCCGACGCCGCGCACCGCACCGGCGCCCAACTGCGCGGCCAACGGAAAATGCAGACCGGAGTTGACCAGCGCCGTGGTCTTGCCCGAACCCGGCGGGCCGATGATCACGTACCACGGCAATTCGTAGAGATTGCGTCGTTCGTCGCCGCCCAGCTTGGCTTTCTTCAACAGCGTCAGGGCTTCGTCCATGCGCTGGCGCAGGGTTTCGAGCTCTTCGGCCGTAGCGATGCTGGTCGGGTCCGGCGGGGTTTGCGCCGCCAGGCTGCGCATGACTTCGGCGGCCTGACGGCGGGCCTGGATGATGCGAAACACCCGATAGGCGATCCACACCGCGAATACCAGAATGATCAGCGCCCAGCGCCGGCCTTCGGGCACCAGGAGCTCAAGCAGCGGCCCGACAAACCAGATGATCAGGCTCAGGGCGATCAGCCCCAGCAACGGAATGACCCAGCGGGTCATAAAACTGAAAAACGCCTTCACTCGACCCCCTCCGCCAACACTGTGATTTCGACCCGACGATTGCGTGCGCGGCCCTCGGTCGTAGCGTTCGAGGCCAACGGTTCGGTGTCGCTGCGGCCTTCGGCGCTGAAGCGCTCGGGCTGGCCGGTCTTGGCCGAAAGGATTTGCAGCACCGAAGTGGCCCGTGCCTCGGACAACGCCCAGTTCGATGGAAACCTCAAGGTGGCAATCGGGCGATTGTCACTGTGACCGGTCACCCGGACCTGGCCCTTGACCTTGCGAATGGCATCGGCGATGCGCAGCATCAGCGGCTGGAAATTGTCGACGATACTGGCGCTGCCCGAGGCGAACAGCTCATCGCCACGGATAGTCACCACTGAACGGTCAACGGCATCTTCCACGGCCACCCGGCCGGCCTTGATTTCATCAGCGAGAAAACCGGCCAAGCGTGGCCGCTCGACCAGTTTCGGCTGCACCACCGGACGGTCGATGGCCTGCACCGGGATCTCGCCCAGCGCATGAATGTTTTTAAACACCGGCTCGGCATCGGCGGCCAGTTTCAAGCGCAGGCCGAACACCAGGGCCAGCAGCAACGCCACACCGATGGCCACCGCGATCCATGGCGGCATGAATTGCGCCAGTCGATCGCGCGCCACGGTCACGCCGCGCCAATGGGGCGACAGTTCACGCTCATATTCGCCACGGGCGCTGCGGATAACCGCACTGGTGCGCTCACGCAACGCCTCCAGTTGGCTGCGACCATCATTCATGACCCGATAACGCCCTTCGAAACCCAGGCACATGCACAGGTACAACAGCTCCAACAGATACAAACGTTCGCGGGGGCTTTGCAGGCAATGTTCCAATAGCTGGAACACCTTCTCGCCGCCCCAGGCCTCGTTGTGCACGGTGATCAGCAGGCTCTGCTTGCCCCAGTCGCCGGTGCCGCCCCACGGCGTACTCAACACCGCTTCATCCAGGGCGGTGCACAAGGCGTAACGGGCCAGCAACACATCGTTGCGCACCACGCCGGCGGCCTCGGCGCGCTCCTCGAACTGGCGCAGGTAGGCCAGTAGTTGCGCCCGCAGACTCGCCGGTGCCGGGTGGGCAATGGTGTTGCGCAAGCGGGTCAGCAAAGCCAGCAGCGGGCCCGCGGCGCTCTCCAGGGGGTTGAGACCTTCGGCTTTGCCGGTCAACAGCGGCGCGGCCGGCATCGACAGTGGCGCGGGCTGGGCGCGGCCAGGGTCCGGGCGGGCCGGCTCGGCGCCACGGCCACCGGGTGTCGGCATGAACTGGGTACGATCGTCGTTATTCATCGCGGTTTATCCTCGGATCGCCCAGAAAGCCAGGTTCAACCCCGGGAACTGACCCGCGATGTGGAACGCAAAACCGCCGGAGTTGGCCAGTTGTTGCCAATGCTCGCTGCCCCGGTCGAGTTCGTAATAGGTGGAGCCGGCGTGATAGGGAATCTGCCGTGGCGCCACCGGCAGCGGCAGCAGGCCGATGCCCGGCAATTGCAGGTTGACCATGTCGCGAATGTGTTCCACCGAGCCGATTTTGCTCTGCAGGCCGAAGCGGCTGCGCAGGGTCTCGGCAGGTACATCGGCGCGCACCACCAGAATAAAACTGGCGTTGTCGAGCAGGGTCTTGTCAGCCAGCATGGCCACATGAATGCCATAGGCTTTTTCGACGATCGGAATCGGCGTGGCCTTGCTGTCGATCAGCATCGACAGCGCTTCACGCAGGGCTTGCATCACCGGCGCAAAGCTCAGCGCGAGGTCATCATGCTGGTACTGCGGGAATTCCTGCGGTCGCCGCCCGGAAGCGGTAAAAGTCGAGAATTCCCCGGCCAAGCTCACCAACTCGCTGTAGAAGCGCTCGGGATGCAAAGGGCTCAAGTGGCTCAAGTGCTGGATCAACGGCTGAGCACGGTTGACCAGTTGCAGCAGCATGAAGTCGGCAATCTCCGAAGCACCGCCGGCACCGGACGCCACCACCCGCCCAGCGAGCGCTTCTCCGCGTTGATGAAGCAGGCCCAGTAGCTCGTTGCGAAACGCAGCCAAGGGCGTGGAGGCGACCACATCCAGCAGCGGCGGGATGTAAGTGTCATCGAGCACCAAGGCGCGGTCGGCGCGTTTCTCCTTGATTCGCACCAGGCCGATGGCCGCGTAGTCGCTGATGCCATCCCGGGCGACCAATAATCGCAGTGCCCTCGACCCCACGGCCACCGGGGCCTGGTTTTCGAACGGCGCGTTGTCGTCCCGCACTTCGCGCACCTGACTCACATAGCGCGCAGCGCCCAGGGCCTCGCCTTCGTCAACGGTGTCACGCGCGCCGGCGCGCTTGAGCGGCAAGGCCAGGTACACCAAACCATCGCGCAGGTTGTCATCGATATTCAGCGGGCTCGGCGCCAGGTCATCCTGGGGAATGTTGAATGGCGTGCCGTCTGGCAACAGGCCCCGCGCCGAGATGATCGCCAGTTTGCCCTGGGCCAGCAGGCCCTGGTCGATCAGCAACTCAGAAAACCCCCAGGCACCGGCCGACAATGGGCGACTCCGGGCGTCGATGAGATTCTCCAGGTAACGGTCATGCTGCTGGAAGTGCTGCGTTCCAATGAACATGCCTTCCGACCAGACCACGCGATTGTTCCAGGACATGGGGGGCTCCGATTGTTTATTGGGCAGGGCTGGATGGGGGAACCGCGACGGCGCTGCGCACGGCTCGCACGTCGAGGCTGATCTGGTATTCGGTGTATTGGCGCGGCGGGACGTTCATCACCGTGCGCCACAGCGACTGATCCAGCTCGCGATACCCCACCAGCACGCCGATATGGCGGGTGGCCGGATCGAGGTCACGCTGCAGACTCAACTGCTGGCCAGGCTGGATCAGCACTTCGTCCTGGTCGATCAGATCCGCACCGAGCGTCGCCTGGGCTCGTTCGGCCAGTGCGAAATAATCGGAACGACCGAAGGTGGCGGCATTCTTCAATTCGAAAATGCGCACCCGGACCGGGGCCGGCTGGCCAGTGGCTCCGGGGTTGAGCCCGGCGATGGCGTGAAAGTGCAACTCGACGGCGGCCGTGTCGGCCTCAGCCTCTTCGGGCTGGGGTTTGGTGGCCTCCTTGGCACACGCGGTCAGCAGAAGCGCGGTGGCGACTGCGAGTAAAAACCTGTGAATCATCCTGCGTCCTCAATGACGTTTCAGCTATCCGTTGTTCCGTTCTTTGCTCTGAATGCCGTTATGCAACGGCCACGCTCAGCGGCGGCGTTGCCTGGTACTGTGTTCTTCGTAGGCACGGCTGAATTCCCGACCGAACAGGTCCTGGAAATCCTCCTGGGCCTCACGGGAAATATTGCTGTAGAGCTCGGTGAACTGCTGCCAGTACTGGGCCTGTCGTGAACCATTGAAAATGCTCGACAGGCCAGCGGGCTTGCCCATGCGCTCTTCCAGTTGTGCCGGCTCGAAACGCGCCAGCAGATGCTTGATCGCCGCTTCCACACCGGCCATCACCGCCAACTGGTGGGCACGCAAGTCATCGAAGCTGTCGCGCACCGCCAGGTCCGGCGCCATGAACGCCTGATTGGTGTGGCGCAACAGCAGCAGCAAGGCCTCATCGACGTTGGGAGCGAATTTCAGCGGGTTGTTTTCCACCGGCTGAATCATCGTCTGCTGAATGCGAAACTCGCCCTTGAGGCTGCTGCGGGCGCGCAGGACATCGATCAGGCCTTCGACCATCAATCGATAACTGCGGCCTATGCTTTCCATCTGCGCTTCGGCCTGGGCCTTTTCCAGGCGCACTTGATCCAGCCCGGCGCCGCGCAGAAAGGCTCGCAACAGGTCGGGTTGCGAATGGTCGACCGGGCTGACCGGATTGACCGGGGGCTCAACGATAGCCACGGGCGGTTCGCGCAGGGGTGCCGGCTCGATCGGCACGCTGATTTGAGGTACGGGTGGTGGCGCAACTTCTGCAACAGGCAAGGGAGCAATCGCCATCGGCGCAGGCTGGTCGCTGAACAGGTCCCAATCTTCCGGAATCACCGGGGCTGGGGCCGACGCCAGCGGCACAGGCTCGGCCATGGGCGTCGGGTTGGGGATCGGGGTCGGTGGGCGGAAGTCGTGCTGCTCAGCCGGGACATGGTCGGACTGGGTGGCCGGCGGGACGGTGGTCGGTGCCAGAAAGTCGAACAAGTCCGGCAGCGTGTCCATGGCCGACACACCCTGGAAATGTGCAGGTGGTGTCATGGGCGACGATGTCGGCGCAGCCACGCCGGCGCCCTGACGCCCCATCAGAGCCTCGAAGCTGTTGGACGAATCGGCAAAAGGGTTGTTGTCAGTCACCGGCAGATTGAAATCGATGCGCGCCTGGATTTCATAATCACCTATGCGGATAACTTCCCCATCTTGCAATGGCTCGCTGTTTCCTTTGCGTAGACGAATGCCGGCCTTAACCAATTCCACACCATTAGTGCTGTTATCGGTTAAATAATACCGGCCATCTTTATATTGAATAACGCAATGCTTTCCGGAAACCAAGCGCTCTGGATCGGGCAATACCCAGTCATTATCAGAATTACGGCCAATTGCCATTACTCCCTGATCCATGGATTTTTCAGAGCATTGACCAGGGGTAATCTTGTGATAACTAGTGATAGTCAAACACAGCGGCATCTTGCCTCCTTGCTGCACACTTTGCGCGCCGGCGAATGAAGGGATCAATCCCCGCGAAGCTCGCCGACAAACCTTGCAAACAACCTAAAAAACAGCTTTTTACCAGCACATTTGCTGATCTTAACCGGTTTACGTGACAAAAAATCTGCGTCAGTACCTTCTTGGACCTACCGGTCGCGAGGGTTGTTAAGCACCTCACATCTGTCACACAGGAGAAATAGCTTACCTTGACAAGCCATAAGTACTACACCAAAAATGAACAACTTTCTTGAATACAGTGATGGCACTTTAAGATCACAGAGGATCCAAAGGGCCATTACACACAAGGAAACATGCGAAGTTCCACTTGGAACTAACGTGTGAACTGCCCGTTTCTGTCGCGGGCGATAGGGAGATCAATTTCAGTGGAAGTGCCTTTGCTGCTCGCCGCCGTTTCCGCGACTTCGCCTTGTGGCGAAGATCTGGAATACGACGCTGACTTTTTGCGCCTGGAACGCGATTCCCAAGGCCAGCCCGAGCGCAGCATGGGCGATTCGATATTGCCTGCCGAACCGCCTGAATGGCGCAGCATCCAGCAGCAAAGCCTGGATTTGTTGCAACGCAGCAAAGACCTGCGTATCACCCATTTCCTTTTGCAAAGCTCCCTTGCCCTGGAAGGTGTCCCCGGCCTGGCCCGCGTCCTGACGCTGATCAGCGAATTGCTCAAGCAATACTGGGCCGACCTGCATCCACGCCTGGATGCCGAAGACGACAACGATCCCACCGTGCGCATCAATGCCCTCGCCGGCCTGGCGTCCGATGCCACCATTCGCCTGCTGCGCGAAAGTATCCTGGCCCGTTCGCGAACCTTTGGCGCTGTCAGCCTGCGCGCCGCCGCCAACGCCAGCGGTCTGCAAAGCTTCCCTGACGAAAACCTCGGCGCCGAACAACTCGCCGGAGCGTTCCTCGACAGCGATCCCGAACAGTTGGACATCATCCGCAAAGCCTTGCACGAGGCCCGTAGCGCCGCCGAGACCATCGAGCAACACGTCAGCGAACAAGTCGGCTCCGCCCAGGGCGTTGACCTTGGCCCATTGAAGCAACCGCTCAAAATGGCCTTGCAGATTCTCGGCCAGTTCGCCCCGCAGAGCGGCGACAGCCCCCAGCCCGATGCCATCAGCGACGACAGTGCCGCGCCGGTTGAATACCCCACCGCGCCAAGCGCGCCGCGCAACGCCAACGCTAACGCCAGCAGCGGCGAAATCAACAACCGTGACGACGTGCTGCGCAGCCTGGACCGGATTCTTGCGTATTACACCCGTCACGAGCCCTCCAGCCCCCTGCCGGTGCTGTTGAATCGGGCAAAGAATCTGGTGCACGCCGACTTCGCGGCGATCGTGCGCAACCTGATTCCCGACGGCATCAGCCAATTTGAAAACCTGCGCGGACCAGACAGCGAATAAAAAGCGTACGGATCACGCAGTCACGTCACCGGCACCGCCGATGACGCCAACACCGTCGCTTGAGCGACCAGGAGCAGCAACGTGGCGAAGCAAAGTTCTCAGAAATTCATCGCGCGCAACCGTGCGCCTCGAGTGCAGATCGAGTACGACGTCGAGCTTTACGGCGCCGAGAAAAAGGTCCAGTTGCCCTTCGTAATGGGCGTTATGGCTGACCTCGCCGGCAAGCCGGCCGAGCCTCTGGCACCTGTGGCCGATCGCAAGTTCCTTGAAGTGGATGTGGACAACTTCGACTCCCGCCTCAAGGCCATGCAGCCACGCGTTGCGTTCCACGTGCCCAACGAGCTGACCGGCGAAGGCAACCTGAGCCTGGACATCACCTTTGAAAGCATGGACGACTTCAGCCCGGCCGCCGTGGCGCGCAAGGTCGACTCGCTGAACAAACTGCTCGAAGCGCGCACTCAATTGGCCAACCTGCTGACCTACATGGACGGCAAGACCGGTGCCGAAGAAATCATCATGAAGGCCATCAAGGATCCGGCGCTGCTCCAGGCACTTGCCAGTGCGCCCAAGCCCGCCGAGCCTCAGGCTTAATCAGGACGAATGATCATGACCGATCCAGTACGCGCAAGCGCCCAGACACTGGGCACCACCGAAGAAGCCAGCGAGTTCGCCTCCCTGCTGCTGCAAGAATTCAAACCCAAGACCGAACGCGCCCGTGAAGCCGTCGAGACCGCCGTGCGCACCCTGGCCGAACAGGCCCTGGCGCAGACCGACCTGGTGTCCAACGACGCCATCAAGTCGATCGAGTCGATCATCGCCGCCATCGACGCCAAGCTCACCGCCCAGGTCAACCAGGTCATCCATCACCCGGAGTTCCAGCAACTGGAAAGCGCCTGGCGTGGCTTGCACTACCTGGTCAACAACACCGAGAGCGACGAGCAGCTCAAGATCCGCGTGCTCAACATCTCCAAGACCGACCTGCACAAGACCCTGAAGAAATTCAAGGGCACCGCATGGGACCAGAGCCCGATCTTCAAAAAGATGTACGAAGAAGAATACGGCCAGTTCGGCGGCGAACCTTACGGCTGCCTGGTGGGCGATTACTACTTCGACCAGTCGCCGCCGGATGTCGAATTGCTGGGCGAACTGTCGAAAGTCTGCGCCGCCATGCACGCACCATTCATTGCCGCCGCATCGCCGACCGTGATGGGCATGGGCTCGTGGCAGGAACTGTCGAACCCGCGCGATCTGACCAAAATCTTCACCACCCCGGAATATGCCGGCTGGCGCTCGCTGCGTGAATCGGAAGACTCGCGTTACATCGGCCTGACCATGCCGCGCTTCCTGGCACGCCTGCCGTACGGTGCCAAGACCGACCCGGTGGAAGCCTTCGCCTTCGAAGAAAACACCGACGGCGCCGACAGCTCCAAGTACACCTGGGCCAACGCCGCTTACGCGATGGCGGTGAACATCAACCGCTCGTTCAAACACTTTGGCTGGTGCTCGCGCATTCGTGGCGTGGAGTCTGGTGGTGAAGTGGAGAACCTGCCGGCGCACACCTTCCCGACCGACGATGGTGGCGTGGACATGAAGTGCCCGACCGAAATCGCCATTTCGGACCGCCGTGAAGCGGAACTGGCGAAGAACGGTTTCATGCCGCTGCTGCACAAGAAAAACACCGACTTCGCCGCGTTCATCGGCGCCCAGTCGCTGCAAAAGCCGGCCGAGTACGACGACCCGGATGCTACCGCCAACGCCAACCTGGCCGCGCGCCTGCCCTACCTGTTCGCCACCTGCCGTTTCGCCCATTACTTGAAGTGCATCGTGCGCGACAAGATCGGCTCCTTCAAAGAGAAGGACGAAATGCAGCGCTGGTTGCAGGACTGGATCCTCAACTACGTCGACGGTGACCCAGCGCACTCCACCGAAACCACCAAGGCCCAGCACCCATTGGCGGCGGCCGAAGTGATTGTCGAAGAGGTGGAAGGCAACCCGGGGTATTACAACTCCCGGTTTTACCTGCGCCCGCACTATCAGCTCGAAGGTCTGACTGTGTCACTGCGCCTGGTATCCAAGCTGCCTTCGGCCAAAGGCGCGTAACACCGCCCTTGATGTGATCGTCCCCACGCTCAGCGTGGGAACGATCAGAAAAACACAACGTGGTAGACACCACACAGGGAGAGAACATGGCTGTTGATATTTTCATCAAGATCGGCGACATCAAGGGCGAGTCCATGGACAAGGCCCACAAGGACGAAATCGACGTCTTGAACTGGAGCTGGGGCATGTCTCAGTCCGGCAATATGCACGTGGGCGGCGGCGGCGGAGCCGGCAAGGTGAACGTCCAGGACCTGTCGCTGACCAAGTACGTCGACAAGGCTACACCCAACCTGATGATGCACTGCGCCAGCGGCAAGCACATCGACAAGGTCAAGCTGACCGTGCGCAAGGCCGGCGGCGAAAGCCAGGTCGAGTACATGATCATCAACCTGGAAGAAGTGCTGATCAGTTCCCTGAGCACCGGCGGCTCGGGCAGCGATGATCGTCTGACTGAAAACGTCACCCTGAACTTCGCCAAGGTGCTGGTGGACTACCAGCCGCAAAAAGCCGACGGCACCAAGGAAGGCGGGCCGATCAAGTTCGGCTGGAACATCCGCCAGAACGTCAAGGTGTAATCGAACGTGCCCCCGTCGTTATGCGCCGGGGGCATTTTGGTGCTTGCTCGAATCCAATCCTTTCCCATCCGGTGTCTGAGTCATGGCCAAGCCTTCGTTTGTCAATTTGTGGAAAGCCTATTCCGACCTTCTGGTTACGTATCCTGACGCCAAGCCCTGTGAGGGCCCTTGGGAAAACCAGTGTGCTATCCGCATGAGCGCGACACTCAATGCAGAGCTGACCATCAAGGTCAACAAATCCACCTATACCGAACCCAAGTGTGCACATGAGCACGCCCGGGGTGCCGAGTCGCTGGCGAACTGGTTGTGGAAGCATCATCTGGGGCGGCCAACCATTCTGGGTAACAGCGCCGAGGAGCGTCGCACGTTGATGGGCAAGACCGGGCTTATCTTCTTCAAGGACTGTTTCCAGCAGTCAGGGGAGTCGGCGGACAATCGTACTGGCGATCATATTGATCTATGGAATCGGGGCCTGACCCAAACCGGCGACCTCTTTTACAGATCCAGAGCTGTCTGGTTCTGGGAGCTCGCATAATGAAAAATCACCGGCTCGCCATGTGCCTGGCGATAAGCCTGACCAGCCTGAGCGCATGCGCCGAACATGCCCAGATGCCAACAACCCAGGCCGTCTTTGTTGGGCAGCAACTCAGCCTGATTAACGACCAGGGTCAATGCACGCTGGTCAAACCCGACCAGAGTCGCATGAAGCTGGACATGGAATGGCCTTGCAGCTTCAGCCTGAATAAACAACAGCAACTGCGCGTAGAAACGTTCAACAACATCCCGATATTTTCGGTCTGGCGCAGCGAGCACATGCCTGCGCCCAGCCGCGACTGCCTCAGCAAAATGCAGGCTATCCGCCAGATCCCGGGAGGGCTGGAGGCGGGAGCGGTCAACACGTTTGCGTCCTGCGGCACGGGAGGGGACCAAAAAATGTATGTAGCGCCATTTACGTGGTAACCGACATCG
The DNA here is from genome assembly GCF_059492165.1 of Pseudomonas sp. Pseusp15. Lineage (NCBI taxonomy): Bacteria > Pseudomonadati > Pseudomonadota > Gammaproteobacteria > Pseudomonadales > Pseudomonadaceae > Pseudomonas > Pseudomonas sp. Pseusp15. The sequence goes on along the minus strand of NZ_CP168523.1, from coordinate 5,465,373 downwards.
CCACCCGCGATCGCCTGCAACCGTCCCTGCTGGATCGGTTGACCGACGACGACCCAGGCAACCTCAAGGAAAGCGCCGACAAGCGCGTGCTGTCCCTGACCCAACTCAAAGCCTCGGTGCTGCGGGACCTGGCGTGGCTGCTCAACACCACGTCATTGCTCAGCGCCGATGCGACGCTGCACACACCGGCCGGCACTTCGGTGGTCAACTTCGGGCTGCCAGCCCTGGCCGGCAACAGTGCATCGAACGTCGATATCGCGGCGCTTGAAGCACTGATCCACCAGGCCATCGCCACGTTCGAGCCGCGAATTCTGCGCCATACCCTGCGCGTGCGGGCCCGGGCATCCGCCGAGATGAATCACAACGCCCTGAGTTTCGAGATCGAAGGCGATCTCTGGGCGCAGCCAGTGCCGCTGCGCCTGATGCTGCAAACCGACCTGGACCTGGAATCCGGCCATGTGCGAGTGGTCAACGCCGACCAGCGGAGACACTCATGAACCCGCGCCTGCTGGAACTGTACAACCAGGAACTGCACCACGTGCGCGAAAGCGCGGCGGAGTTCGCCCAGGAGTACCCGAAAATCGCCAGCCGGCTGACGTTGTCCGGCATGGACTGCGCCGATCCGTACGTCGAGCGCTTGCTGGAAGGGTTCGCCTACCTGACGGCGCGGGTACAGCTCAAGCTCGATGCCGAATACCCGACCTTCACCCACAACCTGCTGGAAATCGCGTACCCCCATTACCTGGCGCCAACACCGTCGATGACCGTGGTGCAATTTCAGGCAGACCCCGATGAAGGCTCACTGAGCAGCGGCTTCCCGTTGCCCCGGGATACGGTTCTGCGCGCAGCCCTGGGTCGCGAAAGCCAAACCTGCTGTGAGTACCGCACCGCCCATGCGGTGACGTTGTGGCCATTGCAGGTCAGCCAGGCCGAGTACTTCGGCAACCCGTCCGCCGTGCTCGGGCGCCTGGCCGCCAGTGCCCCCAAGGCCAAGGCTGGCCTGCGCCTGACCCTGCGCACCGGTGCCGAACTGCCTTTCAACAGTCTGGCCCTGGACAACCTGCCGTTGTACCTCAACGGCGCCGACGAACAACCCTTTCGCCTCTACGAACAGTTGCTGGGTAACGCCTGCGCCGTCTTCGCCCGTCAGCCCGGCGGCGATTGGGTAGAACGCCTGCCCCAGGATGCACTGCGCTCCGTGGGGTTCGACGATACCGACGCCGCGCTGCCCGTGGTGTCGCGAGCCTTCCAGGGCTATCGCCTGTTGCAGGAATACTTCGCCCTGCCCCGCCGCTTTCTGTTTGTCGACTTCACCGGGTTGAGCCGGGCGGTCAAACGCTGCCAGGGCCAGGAGCTGGAATTGATCGTGCTGTTCGACCGTCACGATCCGAGCCTGGAAGGCAGTGTCGGTGCCGCACAGTTCCTGCCGTTCTGCACCCCGGCAATCAACTTGTTTCCCAAGCGCCTGGATCGCATCCACTTGTCGGAACGGGTGAATGAACACCATGTGATCGCCGACCGTACCCGGCCGATGGATTTCGAGATTCATTCCCTGACCGCCCTCACCGGCCATGGCACCGGGTCGGAACAGCCTTTTTTGCCGTTCTACGCCGTCCGCGATCCGTCTCGCTACGGCCGCGATCAGGCGTATTACACGGTGCGGCGCGAACCCCGCATGCTCTCCAGCGGCCAGCGGCGCAACGGCCCACGTTCGACTTACATCGGCAGCGAAACCTTCGTCAGTCTGGTGGACAGCCAGCAGGCGCCCTATCGTCACGACCTGCGCCAATTGGGCGTAACGGCGTTATGCACCAACCGCGACCTGCCCCTGTTCATGAGCGTGGGCAACAACAAGACCGACTTCACCCTGGCCGACAGCGCACCGGTAGCGGCGGTACGCTGCGTGGCCGGCCCGAGCCGCCCACGCGCCAGCCATGCCCACGACGCCAAGGCCTGGCGGTTGATCAGCCAGCTTTCGCTCAATTACTTGTCCCTCAGCGAGCAAGGCCAGGGCGCCGCCGCCCTGCGCGAGCTGCTGCGCCTGTATGGCGACGACAACGATGCAGCCTTGCAATTGCAGATCGAAGGCCTGCGCGAAGTCAGCAGCAAGGCCTGCACCCGACGTTTGCCAATGCCGGGCCCGATCGTGTTTGGCCGCGGCCTGGAGATCACCCTGGAATTCGATGAGAACGCGTTTCGTGGCACGGGCGTCTTTTTGCTCGGTGCAGTGTTCGAGCGCTTCCTGGCACGTTACGTGTCGATCAACAGTTTTACCGAGACGGTGATCCGTACCACCGAGCGCGGCGAGATCATGCGATGGAAAGCCAAACCCGGACGTCGTCCGACCCTGTGAATACCCTGGACGCGATGCACCAGGAGCCCTGGGAATACGACTTCTTCCAGGCATTACGGCGCATCGAGTGCGAATCGCCTGAGCTTCCGCGCCTGGGTCATTCGTTGCGCCTGGCCGATGACCCCTTGCGCCTTGGGCAACAAGCCGATTGCACCTTCGCCCCCTCGACCCTGGCCTCGGTACAGCCGGGCATCGACGGTTCGCCGGCACGTCTGGAACAATTCTTTTTTGGCCTCGGCGGCCCCAACGGCCCGTTGCCGTTGCACCTCACCGAATATGTGCGTGAACGCCAGCGCAACAACGCCGACAGCACCAGCAAACGCTTTCTGGATGTATTCCACCATCGCCTGCTGAGCCTGTTTTACCGGGCCTGGGCCGAAGCGCGACCGACAGTCAGCCATGATCGCCCGGACGATGACTACTGGTCGGCACGTCTGGCAGCGCTGAGCGGTCGAGGCATGCCGAGCCTGCTCAAACAAGGCCTGATACCCGACACGGCGAAGCTGCATTACAGCGGTCATCTGTCGGCACAAACCCGCTATCCCGACGGTTTGAAGGCAATCATCGGCGAGTACTTCGGCCTGCCGGTGGAGATCGAAGAATACGTCGGTCAATGGTTGGTGCTGCCGGAGCGCAGCCGCGTGGGCGTCAGCGCCCATCAATTGGGCGTGGATTTTTGCCTGGGCCGTTGCGTCTGGGATCGCCAGCACAAATTCCGCATTCGCCTGGGGCCGCTCAAGCTGGATGACTACATGAGCATGTTGCCCGGCAGCCCATCCTTCAATGAGCTGGTGGCCTGGGTGGCCGAATACCTGGGCCATGAACTGGACTGGGATCTGAACCTGGTTCTGAAACAGCCCGAAGTGCCGACGCTGCAACTCAATGGCCGCTTCCGCCTGGGGTTCAATACCTGGGTGGGCAAGCCCGCAAAAGATGCCAAGGACTTAATACTGGCCCGGCATTACGCCGAGCAAGCCAACACCTCACAGATCTCAAGGAGCCAAGAGCATGGGTGAAATCAGTCGCGCCGCGTTGTTCGGCAAACTCAACAGCGTGGCCTACAAAGCCATCGAAGCCGCCACCGTGTTCTGCAAGTTGCGCGGTAACCCTTATGTGGAACTGGCCCACTGGTTTCATCAGTTGCTGCAATTGCAGGATTCGGACCTGCACCGCCTCATCCGCCAGTTCAATATCGAGCCGGCGCGCCTGGCCCGGGACCTGACCGACGCCCTGGACCGTTTGCCACGGGGCTCGACGTCAATCACTGACTTGTCTTCCCATGTGGAAGAAGCCGTGGAGCGTGGCTGGGTCTACGGCAGCCTGATGTTCGGCGAAAGCCAGGTGCGTACCGGTTATCTGGTGCTGGGCATCCTCAAGACCCCAAGCCTGCGCCATGGATTACTGGGACTGTCGGCAGAGTTCGACAAGATCAAGGTCGAGGCCCTGAGCGAGCGTTTTGACGAGTACGTCGGCGACTCGCCGGAAAATGCACTCAGCGCCAGCGATGGTTTCAACGCCGGCAGCGTGCCCGGTGAAGCCAGTGGCGCCATGGCCCCAAGTGCCATGGGCAAGCAGGAAGCGCTCAAGCGTTTTACCGTCGACCTCACCGAACAAGCGCGCAGTGGCAAGCTTGACCCGATCGTCGGCCGTGACGAAGAGATCCGCCAATTGGTAGACATCCTCATGCGTCGTCGGCAGAACAACCCGATTCTGACCGGTGAAGCCGGCGTCGGTAAAACCGCCGTGGTCGAAGGTTTTGCCCTGCGCATCGTCGCCGGTGACGTGCCGCCGGCGCTCAAGGATGTGGAACTGCGCAGCCTGGACGTCGGCCTGTTGCAGGCCGGCGCGAGCATGAAAGGTGAATTCGAACAGCGCCTGCGCCAAGTCATCGAAGACGTCCAGGCCTCACCAAAACCGATCATCCTGTTTATCGACGAAGCCCACACCCTGGTAGGTGCCGGTGGCGCCGCCGGCACCGGGGACGCGGCCAACCTGCTCAAGCCGGCCCTGGCCCGGGGCACCCTGCGCACCGTGGCCGCCACGACCTGGGCCGAGTACAAAAAGCATATCGAAAAAGACCCGGCCCTGACCCGCCGCTTCCAGGTGGTGCAAGTGGCCGAGCCGTCGGAAGACAAGGCGCTGTTGATGATGCGCGGCGTGGCCTCGACCATGGAAAAACACCATCAGGTGCAGATCCTCGACGAAGCCCTGGAAGCCTCGGTCAAACTGTCCCATCGCTACATCCCCGCGCGCCAGCTGCCGGACAAATCCGTGAGCCTGCTGGACACCGCCTGCGCCCGCGTTGCCATCAGCCTGCACGCCGTGCCGGCCGAAGTGGACGACAGCCGTCGGCGCATCGAGGCGTGGGAAACCGAGCTGCAGATCATCGCCCGCGAGCACGCCATCGGCATCGTCATCGGCGCCCGCCAAACCCAAAGTGAAAACCTACTGAGTGCCGAACGCGAACGCCTCGCCGAGCTGGAAAGTCGCTGGGCCGAAGAGAAAACCCTGGTGGACGAATTGCTCGCCACCCGCGCCACCCTGCGTGAACGCGTCGGCGTGGTGGACAGCGAGGACGGCAGCGAGACCAGCCACGCCTTGCGCGAAAAGCTGGTGGACCTGCAACAGCGTCTCAGCGCCCTGCAAGGCGAAACCCCGTTGATTCTGCCGACGGTCGATTACCAGGCCGTGGCCTCGGTGGTCGCCGACTGGACCGGGATTCCGGTGGGCCGCATGGCCCGTAACGAACTGGAAACCGTGCTCAACCTCGACCTGCACCTGAAAAAACGCATCATCGGCCAGGACCACGCCTTGCAGATGATCGCCAAACGCATCCAGACCTCCCGCGCCGGCCTCGACAACCCGAGCAAGCCGATCGGGGTATTCATGCTCGCCGGCACCTCCGGCGTGGGCAAGACCGAAACCGCCCTGGCCCTGGCCGAAGCCATGTACGGCGGCGAGCAAAACGTCATCACCATCAACATGAGCGAATTCCAGGAAGCTCACACGGTGTCCACCCTCAAGGGTGCGCCACCGGGCTACATCGGCTATGGCGAAGGCGGCGTGCTGACCGAAGCCGTGCGGCGCAAACCCTACAGCGTGGTGCTGCTGGACGAGGTGGAAAAGGCCCACCCGGACGTGCACGAGATCTTCTTCCAGGTCTTCGACAAAGGTGTGATGGAGGACGGCGAAGGCCGGGTGATCGACTTCAAGAACACCTTGATTCTGCTGACCACCAACGCTGGCACCGAACTGATTGCCCAGGTCTGCAAAGACCCGCAAAACGTGCCGGAGCCCGAAGAAATCGCCAAGGCCCTGCGCCAACCGCTGCTGGAGATTTTCCCGCCGGCATTGCTGGGCCGCCTGGTGACCATTCCGTATTACCCGCTCAGCGACGAGATGCTCAAGGCCATTACCCGCCTGCAACTCAACCGCATCAAGAAGCGCGTGGAGAACACCCACAAAGTGGCGTTCGATTACGACGACGCGGTGATCGACCTGATCGTCTCCCGCTGCACCGAAACCGAAAGTGGTGGGCGGATGATCGACACCATTCTGACCAACAGCCTGCTACCGGACATGAGCCGCGAATTCCTCACCCGCATGCTCGAAGGCAAAGCGCTGGCAGGGGTGCGGATCAGCGCCCGGGACAACGAATTGCACTACGACTTCAGCGACGCCGCCTAAGCGGCCTTCCTCCGTAGGAAGGAACCGAGCAGTGACAAGGGATAACTGATGCTATTCAAGCAACTCTCACGCCTGGCAAAGATCACCAGCCCCCTGGGGCCGGATGTGCTGTTGCTCAAGGACATGGGCGGAGACGAAGAATTGGGGCGGCTGTTCAACTATGAGTTGCAGCTGCACTCGCTGGACAACGCCATCGACCTCAACCAGTTGCTCGGCAAACCCATGTGCCTGAGCCTGCAACTGGACGGCGGTGGCGAGCGTCATTTCCATGGCATCGTTGCCCGTTGCAGCCAGAACGTCGACCAGGGCCAGTTCGCCAGTTACCAGGTCACGCTGCGGCCCTGGCTATGGCTGTTGACCCGCACGTCCGATTGCCGGATTTTCCAGAACCTGACCATCCCGCAGATCATCAAGCAGGTGTTTCGTGACCTGGGTTTCTCGGATTTCGAAGATACCCTGAGCCGGCCCTATCGCGAGTGGGAATACTGCGTGCAGTATCGCGAAACCAGCTTCGACTTCGTCAGCCGCCTGATGGAACAGGAAGGAATCTACTACTTCTTCCGCCATGAACAGGGTCGTCATGTGCTGGTGCTGGCCGATGCCTACGGCGCCCATGCCAACGTGCCCGGCTATGCCTCGGTGCCCTACTACCCCAAGAATGAGCAGCAGCGCGAACGCGATCACATCTACGATTGGCACCTGGCCCAGCAAGTCCAGCCGGGCTCGCTGGAACTCAACGACTATGACTTCCAGCGCCCTGGCGCGCGGATTGACGTGCGCTCGGCCATGCCCCGTCCGCACACCGCCGGCGATTATCCGCTGTACGACTACCCCGGCACCTATGTGCAAAGCGAAGACGGCGAACACTACGCACGTACCCGTATCGAAGCCTTGCAGACCCTGCACGAACAGGTCGAGCTGGCCGGCAACGCCCGAGGCCTGGGGTCGGGTCATTTGTTCAGCCTCACCGGCTTCAGCCGCCAGGACCAGAACCGCGAATACCTGATCGTCGGCGCCCGCTACCACATTGACCAGGAAAGCCTGGAAACCAGCGGTGGCGTGGCTTCGGCACAGTTCGAAAGCAGCCTGACCTGCATCGACGCACAACAAAGCTATCGCCCGCTGCCCAACACCCACCGCCCCATCGTCAAAGGCCCGCAGACCGCACTGGTGGTGGGCCCCAAGGGTGAGGAAATCTGGACCGACCAGTTCGGCCGGGTGAAAGTGCATTTCTATTGGGACCGTCACGACCAATCCAACGAAAACAGCTCGTGCTGGATTCGCGTGTCGCAATCCTGGGCCGGAAAAAACTGGGGCTCGATGCAAATCCCACGAATCGGCCAGGAAGTCATCGTCAGCTTCCTCGAAGGCGACCCGGATCGGCCGATCATCACCGGCCGCGTCTACAACGCCGAACAGACCGTGCCCTACGACTTGCCGGAAAACGCTACCCAGAGCGGCATGAAAAGCCGTTCGAGCAAGGGCGGCTCGCCGGCCAATTTCAACGAAATTCGCATGGAAGACAAAAAAGGCGCCGAGCAGTTGTACATCCATGCCGAGCGCAATCAGGACATCGTGGTCGAGGTGGATGAAAGCCACTCGGTGGGCCACGACCGCAACAAAAGTATCGGGCATAACGAGACGGTGACCATCGGCAACAACCGGCTGCGCATCGTCAAGCAGGAAGACATTCTGTCGGTGGGCCAGCGCAAGACCGACAGCATCAGCCAGAGCTACGTCATCGAAGTGGGCGAAAACCTGCGGCTGGTATGCGGCGAAAGCATCCTGGAGCTCAATGCCAGCGGCCAGATCAACCTGACCGGCGTGCAAATAAGCTTCTATGCCAGCGGTGACGCCGAGATCAACACCGGCGGCGTGCTGCACCTGAACAACGGCGGCGGCCCTGGCGCCACGCCTGACGGCCAGGGCGTCAAGGCCAGCATCGACGCCAATATCAATGCCGCATTCCCCAAGCCCAAGGGCTAACCACGAGATTCAAGCGCCATGACTTACCGCATCAATGAGTTCCAGTTCCAGCTGCCGGCAGGCGAGCTGCAAGACGCGACGATCAACATCCTCAAGTTCCCCGAACTGGGCACCTCGCTGATTGTCAGCCGCAGCTTGCTGGCCGAGGGCGAAACCCTGCAAAGCAACTTCGACGACCAGCTCAAGCGCCTGGAAAAACAAGTGCAGGACTTGCGTTTTCAGCCGGGTGTCGCCGTGCGCCTGGGCGCCAGCCAGGAGGTCGAAGGCATCGAGTTGCGCAGCCAGTTCAACAAGGGCAACGACAAAGTCTTCCAATATCAGTTGGCGCTGGTATTGCCCGGCACCCGCAAAATGCTCGCCCTGAGCTACGTGAAGGCGGAAAAACTCGGCGATGCCGAAGCCGCGCATTGGGCAACCATCAAGAGTTCGCTGTTGTTCGACGTTCCGGCCTGATGAGCACCCTGCATGTCTGACGCACTCTGGGCCGCCCGCCTGGGCGATGCCCTCGACCACACCTCGATGATGGCCGACATCCTCGGCGGCGTGCTGGAGGTGGCGGCCAACATCGCGATCACCGCGCTGGCGACGGCTGCCGTGGTGGCGGCCACGGGCATCACCGTCGCCACCGGCGGCCTCGGCTGCTTCCTGCTCGGCGCGGTGGTGGGCACCATCGTCGGCCTTGCCATGAGCAAGACCGGGGCCGACAAGGGCTTGAGCAACCTGTGCGAGAGCTTCAGCAATGCGCTGTTTCCGCCCACGGTGCAGGCGAATATTCTCACCGGTTCCACCAACACCCTCACCAACAACATCCCCGCCGCCCGCGCCGCCGGGGCGATTCCGTCCCATGTTGCGCCGGCCGGCACCGAGCTGGAGGCACCCGAGCCCGAAGCCGAGCCCAGCTACCTGGACATGGCCGAGAGCTTCTTCTCGCAGATGTGGCGCCCCACCGTCGCCACTCCGGCGCCCGGCGCCGTGCCCAAGCCGCTGGACCTGCTCGTCTGCATGAAGCATCCGCCGATGCCGCCGCAGTTCATGGCCGAGGGCTCGGACAAGGTCACCATCAACGGCCAGCCTGCCGTGCGCAGCGGCGACCGCAGCACCTGCGACGCCAAGGTCGTATCGTCCGGGCTGATTTCCTCCAACGTGACCATTGGCGGCGGCTCGGTGGTGGTACGCGAGATCCGCAGCGGCAAGACCCCGGGCGTGGGCCTGGCGGTCACCGCGTTGCTGATGCTCAAGGGCGGCAAGGGCAAGTTCTTCAGCAAATTGCCGTGCATGCTGATCGGCGGCGCGGCGTCGATGGCTGTCAGCAGCGCCATGGGCGCCATGGCCAACGCCGCCATGGGTTCGTCGAACCCGGTGCATGCTGCGACCGGGGCCAAGGTGCTGGGTGGGGACGAAGAGCTGGATTTCGTGCTGCCGGGCATCTTGCCGATCGATTGGCAGCGCTTCTACAACAGCCGCGACGAACGCCGCGACAGCTTGTTCGGAGCGGGTTGGAGCGTGTCCTACGAGGTGCGGGTTGAAATCCTGCCTCACCCGGAGGGCGGGGAAACGCTGGTGTACACCGATGAACAGGGCCGGCGCATCGATATGGGCTCGATTCCTCTGGGCGGCGCGGTGTTCAGTGCGGGTGAAGGGCTGAGTGTTCGGCGGCATCGCAATGGGGAATTGTTGATTGAAAGCGATGACGGGTTGTATCGGCTGTTCGACGGTACACCCGGTAATCCGTCGTTGTTGCGCCTGAACCAGCTCGGTGACCGCAATGACAACCGCATCCACCTCGACTATGACGACGGCGGGCAGCTTGTTCGGCTGCGGGACACCTTCGATCTGGTGCAGGTCGAGCTGATTCAAGAAGACCGTCGCGTGGCTCGGGTGGAACGCCTGTACCCCGACCAACACCGCGAAGTACTCGTCAGTTACGGCTATGACGCAGCCGGCAACCTGGCCGAAGTGCGCGACGCCACCGGCCAGGTGCAACGGCGCTTCGCCTACGACGCCGGGCGGCGTATGGTTGAGCATCAGTTGCCCACGGGGCTGCGGTGTTTCTATGAATGGGCTTATATCGAGGAAAAAGAATGGCGCGTGGTCGGGCACTGGACCGACGAAGGCGACACTTACCAGTTCGACTATGACCTGAACGCCGGTGCAACGCGCATCACCGACGGCTCACAGCGCATCAGTACTCGCCACTGGAACACCCAGCACCAGATCACCGAGTACACCGACAACCTCGGCCAGACCTGGCAGTTCGAGTGGAACGACGAACGCCAATTGCTCAGTGCCACCGACCCGCTGGGCGGGCGCTATGAATACAGCTACGACGACGCCGGCAACCTGATCGGCGAAACCGACCCGCTGGGCCGCAGTGAATCGACCCTATGGCTCGAGCACTGGGCCTTGCCGCTGGTGGAAACCGATACCGCGGGCAACAGTTGGCAATATCGCTACGATCAGCGCGGCAACTGCATCGCCGAAACCGATCCGCTGGGCCATGTAACGCGGTACCGCTACGACACCCAGGGCCAGGTCGTCGAGATCATCGACGCCACCGGCAAAAGCAAAAGGCTGCGCTGGAACCCGTTCGGCCAACTGGTCGAACACATCGATTGCTCGGGTTATCCGACGCGGTTCAGCTATGACAACCGGGGCTATCTGCAAACGATCACCGATGCCCTCGGCGAACGCACCCAATTCAGTTACGACGCCCAGGGACGGTTGCTCAGCAGCCAATTGCCGGACGGCCGCACCGAGCAGTATCAGCGCGACGTCAGCGGCCAGTTGATCGGCTACACCGACCCGGCCGGGCACACCACGCTGTATCAACACAACCGTCGCGGCCAGGTGCGTCAGCGCACCGACGCCCACGGCCGACAGGTGCAGTTCGGGTATGACCGCTACGGGCGGCTGCAGGCGCTGACCAATGAGAACGGCGAGAGTTATCGGTTTGCCTGGGACGCTGGAGATCGGCTGACAGAACAACAGGATCTGGATGGCAGTGCCAAGCGCTACACCTATGACCTGCTGGATAACGTCGCGGCGGTCACGGCTGTTCCGGCGCCCTACGGCAACGGCCTGGCCGTCGTCCCCGAGTCGCCCCCCGCTCCCATCGTTCACCGACTGGAACGCGACGCCGTCGGCCGGCTGATCGCCAAAATCACCGACGATGGCCGCACCGACTACTCCTACGACCCACTGGACCAGCTCACCGCCGTCACCTTCACCGACCACCAGGGCAACGCACAAACCCTGAGCTTCGCCTACGACGCCCTCGGCCAGTTGCTCGAAGAACACAGCGCGGCCGGCAACCTGCACTACCACTACGACGAACTCGGCAACCTGATCCAGACCCAACTGCCCGACGGCCGCTGGCTCAATCGCCTGTACTACGGCAGCGGCCACCTGCACCAGATCAACCTCGACGGCCAGGTCATCAGCGACTTCGAACGCGACCGCCTGCACCGCGAAGTGCTGCGCACCCAGGGCCAGATCAGCACCCGCAGCGAATACGACCGCAGCGGGCGTTTACGCTCACGCCAACGCCGTCACAGCAGTCAGCCATCGCTGATGCCGGCAGCGGTACAAAAGCACTTCGAGTACGACCCCGCCGACAACCTGATCGGCAAACTCGACCAGCAACCCGCCGCACAACACCGCCAACTGCTGCACTACGACGCCACTGGCCGCATCATCGCCAGCCAGGACAGCCTGCACGGCCAGCGCGAAACCTTCGCCTACGACGCCGCCGCCAACCTGCTGGACGGCCCACAACCCGGCGCCGGGCTGGTGGTTCACAACAAACTGCTGACCTATCAGGACAAGCGTTATCGCTATGACGCGTTTGGCCGGATGATCGAAAAACGTAGCGCTCAACGGGGCTTGCAACGCTTCGGTTACGACGCCGAAAGCCGGTTGATCGAAGTGCGCAACGCAAACGGCAGCGTGGTCAGGATGACCTACGACCCGCTGGGCCGGCGCATCGAAAAAACCGTACACGACACCAACGGCTACCCTCTCGGCGAAACCCGCTTCACCTGGGACGGCCTGCGCCTGTTGCAGGAACATCGCCATCAACAGACCAGCCTCTACCTCTACGAAGACGAAGGTTACGAGCCCCTGGCCCGCGTCGACGGCACCGGCCCACTGCAAAAAATCCGCTACTACCACAACGACCTCAACGGCCTGCCGGAACAACTCACCGAGGCAGACGGCCACAATGTCTGGAAGGCAAGTTATCGGGTGTGGGGCAACACGTTAGAAGAGGTGCGCGAGCCGTATTACATTGAAGAGCAGAACCTGCGGTTTCAGGGACAGTACCTGGACCGGGAGACGGGGCTGCATTTCAATACGTTCAGGTTTTATGATCCGGATGTGGGGCGGTTTACGACGCCGGATCCGATTGGGTTGGAAGGTGGGCTCAATCTTTACCAATACGCTCCGAACCCTATCGGTTGGGCGGATCCATGGGGCTGGGCGTATGCCGGGGTAGATTTCACGGGAAGCAGTGATTTGTATCCGATTAAAGGCGCACAAAAAAATATCGTGACTATCAAGATGCAAGGCTCCAGGTCGCGTGACTTTACTCAAGCCTATAAAGAAGCCGGTATTCCAAGGAGTGCCAAGAAGGACTATACCTGGCACCACGTTGATGACTTCGACCCTAAAACGGGTAACACAACGATGCAGCTTGTCAGGAAATCTGCCCACGAAGCCACCTATCCCCATGGCGGCTCAGTTGCGCAATATGAGAAACATTTCAAAGTTAATTACGACAGCAGCGAATCAGTCCTAGCAGCGTCTAAGAAAGGCTGGCTCGCCAACAAGATTCCCAACACCAAAGTCAAACCTGGGCGCTGCTCATGATTGGAGATTTCAATGCTTGAAAACAAATTCTCAGATTACGAAAAGGCCATTACCCCAGCGAATCTGGACCAGCTGGAGTCCGTCATCGGCAAGAAGCTACCGGCTCCCTTTCGAAACCATTACCTCAAGTACAACGGCGGCATGCCGGAACGAGCTTATTGGGTCAGCGAAGACTTTTTCGACCCCATCGAAGTCGCCTCTTTCAGGCCGATTACCTATGGTGAACCCACGCTGCTGTCCACCTATCAGTTGATGCTGAAGAAACAAGTTCTTCCTGCACATCTCCTTCCTTTCGCAGACGACCTGGGCGGCAATTTCTTTTGCTTGAACCTTGATTCGGGAGCCATCAGTTATTTCACGACTGACACGTTTGATAGTGACCTTAGCCCGGAAGAGAACCAGGCTGAATCCGAGAAGCCTATTTGCTCGAACTTCCTCCGTTTCGTTCAAGGACTGATCGATGAGGAAGATTTGGACGAGGAATGAGGCGCTCAGCCGCATGGCCGACGGGGTGCATTTGTTGGTAGAGCGCGCGCTGGATCACCTGAATGAGCCGGAAATAGCAGCGATTCTCGCCAGGAAACAAAGTCGACTCGGCTGATCCGCCAGATAGAAAAAATGGGCACCCAACCTCGTTGGCGTGCCCATTTTTTATCCCGCTCGCCCGCTGTGCGGGAAGTCGGTGCGTGTTACGGATTAACGCTGTCTTTCAACGACTTGCCTGGCTTGAACGCAACAGTGTTGCTGGCCTTGATTTTGACTGGCTCACCGGTTTGCGGGTTTTTGCCGGTGCGGGCACCGCGATGGCGTTGCAGGAAGGTGCCGAAGCCCACCAGCGTGACGCTATCCTTGCGATGCAGAGCGCCGGTGATTTCTTCGAGAACGGCGTTGAGAACGCGATTGGCCTGTTCTTTGGTGAGATCTGCTTTTTCCGCGATGGCAGCGGCGAGTTCTGGTTTACGCATGAGTGAAGCCCCTTTGACGGTTTTTTGTTGTTATGTCCGTGCTGTTCTCGTTGGAACAGCGCCCAAGGCGCCGCAGGTGCTCTACTCTGCGGCAGACGGGAATGAGGATGGCATGCGCGCAAGAGTGGCGCCAGTCTCCCTGCGACCTTTGTGGGAGCAAAAACGGGGTGATTCCGACAGAACGACCGGCATTTACGCCAACAGGGCCGGAAGTTCTTTGTTCAGGGCGAGTTTTTCCATCACCGCCGCGCCGGTCAGGGCATAGCCCAGCAATTTGCCGGCGCTGTCGCGGCACAGCACCTTGATGTCCGCGCCCTGCCCTTCGACCGTCCAGACGCCCTCCGCGCCCCGTGGCGGCGGCGAAACCACCAATGGGCAGACCGGGGTTTTCACGGTGATCGGCATCGGGCCGTAACTCACCGCCGTAGGGTTTCCGGCGAGGGTCTGGGCCAGCGCTCTCGCACAGCTCATGAGGGGCATGACGTACAACAGATTCAGCCCATCGACCTCGGCGCAATCGCCCAGGGCGTAGATGTTGGCGTGAGAGGTTTTCAGGTGACGGTCAACCACCACGCCACGATTGACCTGCACCCCGGCAGCGGCCGCCAGGTCGATGCGCGGACGCAGACCGATGGCTGACACCACTACGTCGCAAGGGATGACCTGGCCGTCAGACAGATGCGCTTCCAGGCCGTCCGCCACTCGCTGCAAGCGATTGAGCACCGGCCCGAGGTGGAAGCGCGCGCCCAGGCTTTCCAGGCCGGCCTGGACCGCAGCAGCCGCCGCCGGGTGGAGCAAGGTCGGCATGACTTGTTCGCAGGGCGCAACCAGTTGCACTTCGTAGCCACCGAGAATCAGGTCGTTGGCAAATTCGCAGCCAATCAAACCGGCGCCCAGCAGCAGCACCCGACGCTTGCAGGCCGCCGCCGCGCGAAAACGTGCGTAGTCTTCAAGGTCGTTGATTGGGAAAACCGCGTCGGCCGCGTCGCCTTCGATCGGCACGCGCACGGTTTCCGCGCCCCAGGCCAGGATCAGGTCACGATAGATCACTGATTCTTCGCCGATCCACAGGCGCTTGTGGCCCGGATCGATGCCGCTGATGCGCGTGTGGGTGCGCACTTCGGCTTTCAATTGCTCGGCCATGGCGCCCGGTTCGGCCATGCTCAGGCCATCGGCGTCTTTATTCTTGCCAAAGCCGGTGGAAAGCATCGGCTTGGAGTAGGAGCGTCCGTCATCTGCGGTAATCAACAGCAGCGGGGTTTCGCCATCGAGTTTGCGAAACTCCCGGGCCAGGTTGTAGCCAGCCAGCCCAGTGCCGACGATCACGACAGGTGCGTTCATTCCTAGCTCCTTGGATGCTTAGTTGATTTCAATCATTTCAAAATCCATTTTGCCCACGCCGCAGTCCGGGCACAGCCAGTCTTCCGGCACGTCCTGCCACGGTGTGCCCGCCGCAATACCGTCGTCCGGCCAGCCTTCGGCTTCGTTATAGATCAGGCCGCAGACCACACATTGCCACTTTTTCATTCAGGTACTTCCTCGGGATTCAGGCTTTTGCCGGCGCGAACGGTCGATAGATGAAGCGTTGCCGTCCGGCTCAGGGCGTTTTGTACTGATCGGGCCCGACAGATGCAAGCCTGTTCGGCGCAACGGCAGGCCGGATCAATCAAACTCGCCGCCTGACATGGTAAGCTCGCCGCCTCATTTGCTGCCAATAATGACTCACTGTGCCGCACTCAAAAGCCCCCTCCCCGACGCCGCTCTGGCTTTCTCAAAGCCAACTGATGCCCCGCCCCGACACGTCTACGCTCGATTGGTTGTTCGATGAAGGGTCACTGACCCGACGCCTGACCCGTTTGTCGAATGACGGTTTCAGCGTCACGCCGCTGTTCGAAGGCTGGCAATCGCTGCGCGCCGACGAATGTGCCGCGCTGGAGCTGGCCGAAGGCAGCGAAGGCTGGGTGCGCGAGGTGTATCTGCGCGGCCACGGTGAAGCTTGGGTGTTTGCCCGCAGCGTGGCGGCGCGTAGCGCGCTGCAGGGCGACGGATTGCATATGGATGAGCTGGGTAGCCGCTCCCTGGGCGAACTGCTGTTTTGCGATCGGGCGTTTCAGCGCCGGGCCATCGAGGTTTGTCACTATCCCCAAGCGTGGTTGCCGATGGAGGCTCAGGCGCCTGAACTGTGGGGCCGGCGCTCGCGTTTCGACCGTGGCGCCCTGAGCGTGCTGGTGGCCGAGGTTTTCCTGCCGACCCTGTGGAGCGCCGCCCGCGCGCATCCGGAGAACTGCTGATGTACCAGAACCTGCTCAAGTCTCTGAACCGCGTGAATCCTCGGGCCTGGGATTTCATTCAGCTGACCCGCATGGACAAGCCGATCGGCATTTACCTGCTGCTGTGGCCGACGCTGTGGGCTCTGTGGATTGCCGGTGAAGGTTCGCCGTCACTGGCCAATATCGTGATTTTCGTGCTCGGCGTGGTACTGACCCGTGCCGGCGGTTGCGTGATCAACGATTGGGCGGACCGCAAGGTCGATGGCCATGTGAAACGCACCGAGCAACGGCCGCTGGTGAGCGGCAAGATCAGCTCCAAAGAAGCCCTGGTGTTCTTCGCGGTGCTGATGGGTGTGAGCTTCCTGCTGGTGCTGTGCACCAACGCGGCGACTGTCTGGCTATCGCTGGGCGGTTTGGCCCTGGCGTCCAGTTATCCGTTCATGAAGCGCTACACCTATTACCCGCAAGTGGTGCTGGGAGCGGCGTTCTCCTGGGGCATGCCGATGGCGTTCACCGCCGAGACCGGTGAGCTGCCGGCGACAGCCTGGTTGCTGTGGATCGCCAACTTGCTGTGGACCGTGGGCTACGACACCTATTACGCCATGACCGACCGCGACGATGACCTGAAGATCGGGGTGAAATCCACCGCGATCCTGTTTGGCGATGCCGACCGGGTGATCATTCTGACCTTGCAAGGCCTGGCGCTGGGCTGCCTGTTGCTGGCTGGCTCGAAATTCCATCTCGGTGGCTGGTTCCACCTTGGGTTGCTGGTGGCGGCAGGCTGCTTTGCGTGGGAGTTCTGGTACACCCGCAGCAAAGACCGGATGCGTTGCTTCCAGGCGTTTTTGCATAACCACTGGGCGGGGTTGGCGATTTTCGTGGGGATTGTGCTGGATTACGCGTTGCGTTGACTGCGATTCATCTGTAGCAGCTGCCGAACTCAGGCTTCGCCAGCTGCTACAGACTGTTTACAGGGCAGGCAAATCGCTTACTTGTGTTCGCCAATCACGTGCCACATTTTCATCATGCCGTCGCCTTTCATGTCTCCCGGCTTGCTATCCATTTTGTAGGTGTACATTGGCTTACCGTCGTAAGTCCATTGCATTGTGCCGTCGTCACGCTTGATCGGCTTCCATTCACCCATGGGCTTGGCATCCATCGGAGCCATCATCGGCGGCCAGTTCTTCGCACACTCACCCATGCACATCGACTTGCCGTCCTTGTCCTTGTCAAAGGTATACAAGGTCATACCCTTCTGATCGACCATCATGCCGCCTTTCATCATGGCGGGTTCTGCCGCAAAGGCCAGGGACGGCAGCGTTAACGCAGCCGTGACCAGCAGGACCTTCCAGGATTTAGCAATGTGATTCATGGAAACCTTCCTTTTGTGGTTGTCAGGATTCGGAATTAGAGCTTAGTTCAGGATCGCGACAATCGCAGGCCGGCTAAAATACTGTCACACGACTGCAATAATTCCGTTATCTAATGCGGCGCAAGACAGTTAAATGACAAGAGGATTAAGGCATGGTTGGCAGGAGCATTCTGATCGTCGACGACGAAGCGCCCATTCGCGAAATGATCGCCGTTGCGTTGGAAATGGCCGGCTATGACTGCCTGGAGGCGGAGAACTCCCAGCAGGCCCATGCCATTATCGTCGACCGCAAACCGGACCTGATTCTGCTCGACTGGATGCTGCCCGGCACCTCCGGCATCGAGTTGGCCCGCCGCCTCAAGCGCGATGAACTGACCGGGGATATCCCGATCATCATGCTCACCGCCAAGGGCGAGGAAGACAACAAGATCCAGGGCCTGGAAGTCGGCGCCGACGACTACATCACCAAACCGTTTTCCCCCCGCGAACTGGTGGCCCGCCTCAAAGCCGTGCTGCGTCGCGCCGGCCCGACCGATGGCGAAGCGCCGATCGAAGTCGGCGGCCTGCTGCTGGACCCGATCAGCCACCGCGTGACCATCGACGGCAAACCTGCCGAGATGGGCCCCACCGAGTACCGCTTGCTGCAATTCTTCATGACCCACCAGGAACGCGCCTACACCCGCGGCCAGTTGCTGGATCAGGTCTGGGGCGGCAATGTCTACGTCGAAGAGCGCACTGTCGACGTGCACATCCGTCGCCTGCGCAAAGCCCTCGGCGATGCCTATGAAAATCTGGTACAAACCGTGCGCGGCACCGGCTACCGGTTTTCCACCAAGGCCTGAACAGACCGCCAGCCTCGCTGACAAGGACGCATATTTTCCGTGAACCAAAACTGGCATGGCACCCTGATTCGCCACATGCTGTTGCTGGTCACCGCCTGCCTGGTGATCGGCCTGATTTCCGGCTACTACGGCTGGAGTCTCGCCGTGGGCCTGGGTGTTTACCTGGCCTGGACCCTCAAACAGCTGCTGCGCCTGCACGAATGGCTGCGCCTGCACCAACCCGATGAAGCACCGCCCGACGGCTATGGCCTGTGGGGCGAAGTGTTCGACAGCATCTATCACCTGCAACGCCGCGACCAACGGGTACGCGGGCGCCTGCAAGCGGTGATCGACCGGGTCCAGGAATCCACTGCCGCGCTGAAAGACGCAGTGATCATGCTCGACAGCGACGGCAACCTTGAGTGGTGGAACCGCGCCGCCGAAACCCTGCTCGGCCTCAAGACTCCTCAGGACAGCGGCCAGCCGGTGACCAACCTGGTGCGCCATCCGCGTTTCAAGGAATACTTCGAGCAGGACAACTACGCCGAACCATTGGAGATTCCGTCACCGATCAATGATCGCCTGCGCATTCAGCTGTACATCACCCGCTACGGCAACAACGAGCACTTGATGCTGGTGCGCGACGTGACGCGTATCCATCAGCTGGAGCAGATGCGCAAAGACTTCATCGCCAACGTGTCCCACGAACTAC
Source organism: Pseudomonas sp. Pseusp15 (assembly GCF_059492165.1). Taxonomy (NCBI): domain Bacteria; kingdom Pseudomonadati; phylum Pseudomonadota; class Gammaproteobacteria; order Pseudomonadales; family Pseudomonadaceae; genus Pseudomonas; species Pseudomonas sp. Pseusp15. Next base: position 5,446,341 of record NZ_CP168523.1, on the reverse strand, counting down.
GCACGCCCCTGACGGTGATTTGCGGCTACCTGGAAACCCTGCTCGATAACGTCGAGGACGTGAATCCGCGCTGGACCCGTGCCCTACAGCAAATGCAGCAGCAAGGCGGGCGCATGCAGACCTTGCTTAACGATTTGCTGCTGCTGGCCAAACTGGAAGCCACCGATTACCCATCGGACAACCAACCAGTGTCCATCGATAGCCTGCTGCAATCGATCAAGAGCGACGCCCAGCAGCTGTCGGGTCAGAAAAATCAGCGCATCACCCTGGAAGCCGACCCGACGATTCTGCTCAAGGGCAGTGAAGCCGAACTGCGCAGTGCGTTTTCCAATCTGGTGTTCAACGCGGTGAAATACACCCCGGCCGAGGGCAATATCCGCATTCGCTGGTGGGGCGACGAGCAAGGTGCACACCTGAGCGTGCAGGATTCGGGAATCGGCATCGACAGCAAACACCTGCCGCGCCTGACCGAACGCTTCTATCGCGTCGATTCCAGCCGCAATTCCAACACCGGCGGCACCGGGCTGGGGCTGGCCATCGTCAAGCACGTGCTACTGCGCCACCGGGCCCGCATGGAAATCAGCAGTGTGCCGGGGCATGGCAGCACGTTTACCTGCCATTTTGCGCCGGCCCAGGTCACCAAATCCCGCGTGATCAGCGCCGCGGACTGATACCGACTAGCACTCGCCACTAGGCAATCGATCAGTCAGCCGCTACATTGGCTGACTTGTGCCTGCCCTTCAGGCACTGCATTTCCCCCTTTTTTGAATACACGGAACCCGCAAAACTCCATCATGGACCCTTCCCCTGGCTTGACCCTCGCAACAATATTCGCCGACTTCGGCATGATTCTTTTTGCTCTGATCCTGGTTTTGCTCAACGGCTTTTTCGTTGCGGCAGAGTTTGCCATGGTCAAACTGCGCTCGACCCGGGTCGAAGCCATCGCTGAACAGCACGGCTGGCGCGGGCATATCCTGCGCACCGTACACAGTCAGCTCGATGCTTACCTGTCAGCGTGCCAATTGGGTATCACCCTCGCCTCTCTGGGTCTGGGCTGGGTCGGCGAACCGGCGTTCGCGCACCTCCTGGAGCCTGTGCTGAGTGCCGTGGGTGTAGATTCCGCTGAAGTGGTCAAGGCGGTTTCGTTCTTCACGGCGTTCTTCATCATTTCGTACCTGCACATTGTGGTCGGTGAGCTGGCACCAAAATCCTGGGCCATCCGCAAACCCGAGTTGCTGTCGCTGTGGACGGCGGTGCCGCTGTACTTGTTCTACTGGGCCATGTACCCGGCCATCTACCTGCTCAACGCCAGCGCCAACCAGATCCTGCGCATCGCCGGGCAGGGTGAGCCCGGCCCGCACCACGAGCACCATTACAGCCGCGAAGAACTGAAACTGATCCTGCACTCCAGCCGTGGCCAGGACCCAAGCGACCAAGGCATGCGCGTACTGGCCTCGGCGGTGGAAATGGGCGAGCTGGAAGTGGTCGACTGGGCCAACTCCCGGGAAGACCTGGTCACCCTCGAGTTCAACGCTCCGCTCAAGGAAATCCTGGCGTTGTTCCGTCGCCACAAGTTCAGCCGCTACCCGGTGTACGACAGCGAGCGCAAGGAGTTCGTCGGCCTGCTGCACATCAAGGATCTGCTGCTGGAACTGGCCGCCCTTGATCACATTCCCGAGTCGTTCAACCTCGCCGAACTGACCCGACCACTGGAGCGCGTATCGCGGCACATGCCGCTGTCGCAACTGCTGGAGCAGTTCCGCAAGGGCGGCTCGCACTTCGCCTTGGTCGAGGAAGCCGACGGCAACATCATCGGCTACCTGACCATGGAAGACGTGCTGGAAGTGCTGGTGGGCGACATTCAGGACGAACACCGCAAGGCTGAACGCGGGATCCTCGCGTATCAGCCGGGCAAGCTGCTGGTGCGGGGTGATACGCCGCTGTTCAAGGTGGAACGCCTGCTGGGCATCGACCTGGACCACATCGAAGCCGAAACCCTCGCCGGGCTGGTCTACGAAACCCTGAAACGGGTGCCGGAAGAGGAAGAAGTGCTGGAAGTCGAAGGTTTGCGGATCATCATCAAAAAGATGAAAGGGCCGAAGATCATATTGGCCAAGGTGTTGATGCTGGACTGAGCCACGCCCTTGTAGGAGCCGGCTTGCTGGCGATCAGGAGCGCTGCGGTGTCTCTGTTATACCGCGTTATCGTTCATCGCCAGCAAGCCGGCTCCTACTGCCCAACGCAAAGTTGGGCAACGCCCCCACCGGTTGATTGAACTGGTACGGAATCGACACCAGGCCCAACCCGGTATTGCGCTGCACCACGAAGTGCAGGTGCGGGCCGCTGCTGTTGCCGGTGTTGCCCGACAGCGCCAGCGCACTGCCCACCACTACCCGCTGACCTTCCCGTACGCAGACCGAACCTTTCTTGAGGTGCAGGTACACGCCCATGGTCCCGTCATCGTGCAACACCCGCACGAAATTGCCCGATGGATCGTTGCCGCGCCCGGTCTGGCCATTCTCGGTTTTCACCACCACCCCGCCGCGCGCCGCGATGATCGGCGTGCCTTCGGGCATGGCGATATCCATCGCGTAACGGTTCTTCGGTCCGTAGTGGCTGTATTGGCCATTGGGGCCCTGGGTCAGCCGAAACGGACCGCCACGCCAGGGCAACGGATATCGATAGGCCATGGCAGCCCCTGAGGGGTCGCCCAGGAAATATGCGAACCTTGGGTTATACACGATCGGCCTTCCGGCCTTCGTCGGCGTGAGCAGGGCCAGACGAAGGTTACTGCGCGCCGGCATCACCCGCCGGATCGGTCGGCTCGGCGCTCCGCTGACGTTCTGCAACCGGTCGAAACTCAGCTCGATCTCGACCGGCGCATACAGGTCGTTGCGCACGAACACGCTGTCCATGCCATTCAGCCTCTTGATGTCGAGGTACACCTGCCGCTCAAGGTGTTCGACCATTCGGTCGCGAAAAACGAACACCTTCGCGCCTTTGGTGGGGCGGTCGCTGTAAGAGACCACGCCACTGGCATCAGTGGACTTATAGATCGTCATGGCCACAGCCGAGGTGGAGGCCATGAAAAGACCACAGAAAAACAGCAGGCGCGCGAGCATGGGCAAAATTCTGTTGAGTAGGCCTGGGAAGGAGCCTAGCAGCAGAAATGGACCTGCGTAGTCGACAGATGTTTCAAATGATCATTCCCACGCTCTGCCTGGGAATGCAGCACGGGACGCTCTGCGTCCCATCCGAAGCGGACGCGGAGCGTCCGGGGAGGTATTCCCACGCAGAGCGTGGGAACGATCAGCGGTACACGTTACGCACCCGGTACGAAGTGCTTCTGCGCGGTGCCACGGGCGATCAGGCGGGAGATGTAGTCGAGCTTCTGTGCATCCTGGTCGACAAAGCGGAACGTCAGTTGCAGCCACTCGCTGTCCGGCTTCGGCTCGTGGGCGACGATGGCGTGCAAGTAGCCGTTAAGACGGGCAGTTTCGGCATTGTCGCCCTGCTCCAGGTCGAGTACGGCGTTGTCGAGGACTTGCGGCAAGGTGTCAGTGCGTTTCACCACCAGCAGCGCTTCCTTGATGCTCAAGGCCTTGATCACGCATTGCTGTGTGCCGCTCGACAGACGCAGTTGGCCTTGGCCACGACCGCCAGCTGATGCGGAGGCAGGCGCCTTGACCGGTGGATTGTTGAGCAGGCCGCGAGACGGCGCCGCAGCCGGGGCTGGCGCGGCGGCGGCAGGTTTGGCAAACGGGTTGACCGCTGCAGCCGAGGGTGCGACTACCGCCGCTTTGCCACCGGTCAATGCGCTCAGGGAATCGTTGCCGAACGCCGAGTTCATTTTGGTCGGCGCGCTGTTCATCAAGGTATCGAGCTTGCCGACCTTGTTCAGGGCCTGCTTGACCTTGGTCAACAGCTGCTCGTTGGTGAATGGCTTGCTGACGTAGCCGGAAACCCCGGCCTGGATCGCCTGGACCACGTTTTCTTTATCGCCACGGCTGGTCACCATCACGAACGGCATGGCCTTGAGGTTGTCCTGCTCACGGCACCAGGTCAGCAACTCCAGACCGGACATTTCCGGCATTTCCCAGTCGCACAGAACCAGGTCGAACGCTTCCTTGGCCAGCATGGCCTGGGCCTTTTTACCGTTGACTGCATCTTCGGTCCGGATCCCCGGGAAGTAGTTGCGCAGGCACTTTTTTACCAGGTCACGAATGAACGACGCATCGTCCACGACCAACACACTGATCTTGCTCATCCAACACCCCTTTAAAAATCCCGGCAAGCATAACGCTGGCTGATGGCACTTTGCCAAAACTCTTCAGTCACGCCGGGACTTTTCGTTCGCGGGTGCTGCTTTTCAATTCGGCTTTTCAGTTCAAAAGCCACACAAACAAAAACGCCCGGCCAAGAGGCCGGGCGCTTTTTCTTGGGCAACCTTACTTATCGTCAGCTTTGTCCGGAACATTAGCGGTTTCGGCACTTGTGCCTTCCACTTCTTCCTTCATGCGCTTGAGGCCCAGGTGACGCACGTCGGTGCCGCGCACCAGGTAAATCACCAGTTCCGAGATATTGCGCGCGTGGTCGCCGATTCGCTCAAGGGAACGCAGCACCCAGATAATGCTCAAGACACGCGAGATAGAGCGTGGATCTTCCATCATGTAGGTGGCGAGTTCGCGCAGCGCGGTCTTGTATTCGCGGTCGATGATCTTGTCGTACTGCGCCACCGACAGCGCCAGGTCGGCGTCGAAACGGGCAAATGCGTCCAAGGCATCGCGAACCATGTTGCGCACCTGGTCGCCGATGTGGCGAACCTCGACATAACCGCGCGGCGCTTCGCCTTCTTCACACAACTGAATGGCGCGACGGGCGATCTTGGTGGCTTCGTCGCCGATACGCTCGAGGTCGATCACCGATTTGGAGATGCTGATGATCAGACGCAAGTCCGACGCCGCCGGCTGACGACGGGCCAGAATGCGCAGGCATTCTTCGTCGATATTGCGTTCCATCTGGTTGATCTGGTCGTCGACCTCGCGCACTTGCTGGGCCAGGCCGGAGTCGGCCTCGATCAGCGCGGTGACCGCGTCGTTGACCTGCTTCTCGACCAGCCCGCCCATGGCCAGGAGGTGGCTGCGCACTTCCTCGAGCTCAGCGTTGAACTGCTGGGAGATGTGATGGGTAAGGCCTTCTTTACTAATCATGTTGGCGTCCTTGGAGCGTCCGGTAAGGTGCGGTGGGCCGCAGCGTCAGTTCAGTGAGCAACAACAGCTTCCTAGCCGTAACGACCGGTGATGTAGTCTTCGGTCTGCTTCTTCGCCGGATTGGTGAACAGGGTGTCGGTGTCGCCGAACTCCACCAGTTTGCCCATATACATGAACGCCGTGTAGTCGGAAACCCGCGCGGCCTGTTGCATGTTGTGGGTCACGATAACAATGGTGAACTTGGATTTCAGTTCGTAGATCAGCTCTTCGACTTTCAGCGTGGAGATCGGGTCGAGTGCCGAGCACGGTTCGTCGAGCAGCAGCACTTCCGGCTCCACGGCGATGGTGCGGGCAATCACCAGACGTTGCTGCTGACCACCGGACAGACCGAGTGCCGACTCGTGCAGACGATCCTTGACTTCATCCCACAGCGCCGCGCCTTTCAACGCCCACTCGACGGCTTCGTCGAGGATGCGCTTTTTGTTGATGCCCTGGATGCGCAAGCCGTAAACCACGTTTTCATAGATGGTTTTCGGGAACGGGTTGGGCTTCTGGAACACCATGCCGACGCGACGACGCAGCTCGGCCACGTCCTCGCCCTTGCGGTAGATGTTGTTGCCGTAGAGGTTGATCGCGCCTTCGACGCGGCAGCCATCCACCAGGTCGTTCATGCGGTTGAAAGTGCGCAACAGCGTGGACTTGCCACAGCCGGACGGCCCGATGAAGGCGGTCACGCGCTGTTTCGGGATGTTCATGCTGACGTCATACAGCGCTTGTTTGTCGCCGTAGAACAGGCTCAACCCCGGCACTTCGATGGCCACGGTTTCCTGCTCGAGACTCAGGCTCTGTTTGTCGCGGCCCAGGGCCGACATGTTGATGCCGTGAGTGTGTGCTTCGTGCTGCATGGGAGGCTCCCTGTGCTAACAAATTCGGTTCGGGGCCGCAGGCCAGGCCCGCGGTTACGCAATTCTTTGTAGGAGCCGGCTTGCTGGCGATGCAGACAACTCGGTCCCGCAGGCTCACCGCGGTGATGCCTTCGCCAGCAAGCCGGCTCCTACAGTTCGGTGTTGATCAGCTATCCAGCGCCTTGTACTTCTCGCGCAGGTGGTTACGGATATAAACGGCCGACAGGTTCAATGTCGCGATCACCAGCACCAGCAGCAGCGCCGTGGCATACACCAGCGGCCGCGCGGCTTCTACGTTCGGGCTCTGGAAGCCGACGTCATAGATGTGGAAGCCCAGGTGCATGATCTTCTGGTCCAGGTGCAGGTACGGGTAGTTGCCATCCAGCGGCAGCGACGGCGCCAGTTTCACTACACCCACCAGCATCAGCGGCGCCACTTCACCGGCGGCGCGGGCCACGGCGAGGATCATGCCGGTCATCATTGCCGGGCTGGCCATCGGCAGCACGATCTTCCACAAGGTCTCGGCCTTGGTCGCGCCGAGGGCCAACGAGCCTTCGCGCACGGTGCGAGGAATCCGCGCCAGGCCTTCTTCGGTGGCCACGATCACCACCGGCACAGCCAGCAGGGCCAAGGTCAACGAAGCCCACAACAGACCCGGTGTACCGAAGGTCGGCGCCGGCAAGGCTTCGGGGAAGAACAACCGGTCGATCGAGCCGCCCAGTACATAAACGAAGAAGCCCAGGCCGAACACGCCGTAAACGATCGCCGGTACGCCCGCCAGGTTGTTCACCGCAATACGGATCACTCGGGTCAGGGTGTTCTGCTTGGCGTATTCACGCAGGTAGACCGCCGCCAGCACACCGAAAGGAGTGACGATCATCGCCATGATCAGGGTCATCATCACGGTGCCGAAAATCGCCGGGAAGATCCCGCCTTCGGTGTTGGCTTCGCGCGGGTCATCACTGAGGAATTCCCAGACCTTGCTGAAGTAGAAGCCCACCTTGGTAAAGGTGCTCATGGCGTTCGGCTGATAGGCGTGAACCACTTTGCCGATGCCGATCTCGACCTCTTTACCGTTCGCGTCACGAGCCGTCAGGCTGTCACGGTTGAACTGCTTGTGCAGGTCGTTCAGACGCGCTTCGATTTCCTGATAACGGGCATTCAGCTCGGCGCGCTCAGACTCCAGGTCCGCCTGTGCGGTAGCGTCGAGACGGCCGGCCAATTCCAGCTTGCGACCGTGCAGACGAACACGTTCGAGACCGGCGTTGATCGCGCCGATGTCGGTTTTTTCCAGGCTCTTGAGCTGCCCAGCCAACTGGTTGACGCGATCGACACGGGCCTGCAACTCAGGCCATGCGGCTTCGCCTTCAGCGACGACCTTGCCGTCCTCTTTAACGTTGACCAGATAGCCGTAGAAGTTGCCCCACTCGCGACGCTCGATGGTCATCAGCTCTGGCGGGGTTTTCTGGTTGGTCAGCCACTCGCCGACAATCCAGGTGAAGTCCGTGCCGTTCAGATCACGGTTGCCGACTTTGATCAGCTCGCGAGTCATGAACTCCGGGCCCTGATCGGGCACCGGCAGGCCAGCGGTTTTCAGGCGCTCGCGTGGCACTTCTTCCTTCTGCACCACTTCGCCGATGACCAGGTGGTTGGCCTGACCCGGCACGTCGTAATTGGCGTGGATCAGGTCCGCCGGCCAGAAGTGCCCCAGACCGCGCACGGCAATCACCGCCAGCAGGCCAATGGTCATGATGACCGCAATGGACACCGCGCCGCCGCTGATCCAGACGCCGGGGGCGCCGCTCTTGAACCATCCATTCAGGGAGTTCTGTTTCACAGACTTCTACCTTTGTTAAAGCGACGAGTATTTCTTGCGCAGACGCTGACGAATCAGTTCCGCGAGGGTGTTCATGATGAAGGTGAACAACAGCAGCACCAGCGCCGAGAGGAACAGCACGCGGTAGTGGCTGCCGCCGACTTCCGATTCGGGCATTTCCACCGCGACGTTGGCTGCCAGTGTGCGCAGGCCTTCGAACAGGTTCATTTCCATGACCGGGGTGTTACCGGTGGCCATCAGCACTATCATGGTTTCACCGACCGCACGGCCCATGCCGATCATCAGCGCCGAGAAGATGCCCGGGCTGGCGGTGAGGATCACCACGCGAGTCATGGTCTGCCACGGCGTGGCGCCAAGGGCCAGGGAACCGAGGGTCAGGCCGCGTGGCACGCTGAACACGGCGTCTTCGGCGATCGAGTAGATGTTCGGGATGACTGCAAAGCCCATGGCCAGGCCGACCACCAGAGCGTTGCGCTGGTCGTAGGTGATGCCCAGGTCGTGGGAGATCCACATACGCATGTCACCGCCGAAGAACCAGGCTTCCATGTACGGGCTCATGTACAGCGACAGCCAGCCCACGAACAGAATCACCGGAATCAGGATCGCGCTTTCCCAGCCGTCCGGCACTTTCAGGCGGATCGACTCAGGCAGGCGACTGAAGACGAAACCGGCCACCAGAATGCCGATCGGCAGGAGCATCAGCAGGCTGAAGATGCCCGGCAAATGCCCTTCTACATACGGTGCGAGGAACAGGCCGGCGAAGAAGCCGAGGATCACCGTCGGCATCGCTTCCATCAGTTCGATCACCGGTTTGACCTTGCGACGCATGCCCGGGGCCATGAAGTACGCGGTGTAGATCGCCGCGGCGACGGCCAGGGGCGCGGCCAGCAGCATGGCGTAGAACGCGGCTTTCAGGGTACCGAAGGTCAGCGGCGAGAGGCTCAGCTTGGGTTCGAAGTCGGTGTTGGCGGCAGTCGATTGCCAGACGTATTTAGGCTCGTCGTAGTTCTCGTACCAGACTTTGCTCCACAACGCGCTCCAGGAAACTTCCGGGTGCGGGTTGTCGAGCAGCAACGGTTGCAGCTTGCCGCCCTGCTCCACGATCACGCGGTTGGCCCGTGGCGACAGGCCGAACAGGCCTTGGCCGTCGACCACCTGATCCACCAGCAAAGTGCGGTGCGCGGTGCTGTGGAACACGCCGAGCTTGCCGGACGCATCAAGGGCAACGAAGCCTTTTCGACGTTCTTCGGCGGTGATTTCAACAATCGGCGCAGCGCCCATCTGGAAGGTGCGGATTTGCTTCAGGCGCAGTTCGCCATCGTGATCGCGAGCCATGAACCACTGGGCGAGACCGCCCTTGGAGTCGCCGAGGATCAGTGAGATACCACCCACCAGCTGGGTGCTGGCGGTAATCTCGGCATCGCCGTCTTCGAGCAATTTGTAGCGACCGTTGAGACTCTTGTCGCGCAGGCTGAAAACGTCAGCCTGAGCACGACCGTTGACCACGTACAGCCACTGCTGACGCGGGTCGACGAAGATGTTCTTCACCGGCTCGGTCATTTGCGGCAGGTCGATGCGTTTCTGCTCGTTGGTGACTTCGCCGGTCATCATGTTTTCTTCGCTGGTCAGCGACATGACATGCAGTTGCGCACCAGTGGAGCCAGCCAGCAGCAGGGTCGAATCGGTGGCATTGAGGCTGACGTGCTCCAGAGCGCCGCCCGCCTCGTTCAGCGCGATTGGCGTTTCGCCGTACGGGTATTCGATGGCCGGCGAGATGGTTTTCTTGCCGTCCGGGTAGCTGACTTTATAGGTGTGACGGAACACCAGCACCTGACCGTTGGACAACCCCACTGCGACCAATGGATGGCCGGGTTGATCTTCACCGATGGAGGTCACGCTGGTACCGGCCGGGATCGGCAGGTCGACACGACGCAGTTCGGCGCCGCTATCGATATCAAAGAATAGCGCCTGGCCCTTGTCGGAAACCCGCATGGCCACCTGGTTCTGTTCTTCAAGGGAGATCATCAGCGGCTTGCCGGCGTCTTGCATCCAGGCGGGCGTGATGGCGTCTTTGGCGGTCAGATCAGCCCCCTGGAACAGCGGCGCGACAACATAACCGAGGAAGAAGAAGATCAGGGTGATCGCGCCCAGGACGGCGAGGCCGCCGACAAGCACATACCAACGGGTCAGGCGATCTTTCAGCGCACGAATACGGCGCTTGCGGTGCAGCTCAGGCGTATTGAAGTCAATTCGCTTGGGGGGATTTGTAGTCATGGTGGAATTGGCCAGATCATTCATGCGCACACCCTAGCGATCCTGTATGACAGAAAGATGACAATGCAGTGACGCAACAAATCCGCCGCCAGTGGAAACTGGCAGTGGATCGGAAATTTGGGGGGCCGGGTTGCCAGCGTGGCAACCCTGAGCCTTTGCAGGAGCGAGCGATGCGGCGATTCCTTCGCGGGCAAGCTTCGCTCCTGCAGGTCCGGGTTTACCCCGGACCTAGGGTTTTACTTTTTTGCGACTTCAGCGCCGCCTTCCGCCAGACCCAGGTCAGCCAGAGCTTTTGCAGCAACCTTGGCTGGCAGTGGGATGTAGCCGTCTTTCACTACAACTTCCTGGCCCTGCTTGGACAGAACCAGTTTCACGAACTCGGCTTCCAGCGGGGCCAGAGGCTTGTTAGGGGCCTTGTTGACATATACGTAGAGGAAACGCGACAGCGGGTATTTACCGTTCAGGGCGTTTTCTTCGCTGTCTTCGATGAAGTCAGTGCTGCCTTTCTTGGCCAGGGCCACGGTCTTCACGCTGGCGGTCTTGTAGCCGATGCCCGAGTAACCGATGCCGTTCAGCGAGGAGCTGATCGACTGCACGACCGAAGCCGAACCTGGTTGTTCGTTAACGTTTGGCTTGTAGTCGCCTTTGCACAGGGCTTCTTCTTTGAAGTAGCCATAAGTGCCGGATACCGAGTTACGGCCGAACAGTTGTACTGGCTTGTTGGCCAGGTCGCCGGTCACACCCAGGTCGCCCCAGGTTTTCACATCAGCTTTGGCGCCGCACAGACGAGTCGAGGAGAAGATCGCGTCGACTTGTTCCATGGTCAGGTGCTGGATCGGGTTGTCTTTGTGTACGAAGACCGCCAGGGCGTCCACGGCCACCGGGATAGCGGTTGGCTTGTAGCCGTACTTCTGCTCGAAGGCCGCCAGTTCGGTGTCCTTCATCTTGCGGCTCATCGGGCCCAGGTTGGAGGTGCCTTCAGTCAGCGCAGGTGGCGCGGTGGCAGAGCCAGCGGCCTGAATCTGGATGTTTACGTTCGGGTATTCTTTTTTGTAGTTCTCAGCCCACAGGGTCATGAGGTTGGCCAGGGTATCGGAGCCGACGCTGGACAGGTTGCCCGACACACCAGTGGTCTTGGTGTAGCTCGGGATAGCAGGGTCAACAGCGGCAACCGCGTTGGCAGTCGCAACGCCAGCAGCGACAAAAGTCATTGCCGCCATCAAACGCTTCAGTTTCATGCCTTACTCCTAGCAGATAGGGTGTGTTAAGTCGGGGCCAAGTATCAGCAGGCCGTGTGAACACTCTATGGCTGAAATATGACAATTGGATGAAAGGCCAGTATTTGGATTTTTGAAGGGATATCGCGTCATCGTTCTTCGCGGGCAAGCCTCGCTCCTACAGGATCAGTGTCATTTCAAAACTGGCGCATGACCTGTAGGAACGAGCGGTGCGGCGATCCGACTTGCCTGCGAAGGCATCGGTCGGCTTAGCGACCTTTCTTCCAGAGGTAACCACCCACCACAATCCCGACGCCGCAAATAATCGCCACGTAATACGCCGGCCCCATCGGGCTTTCCTTGAGCAGCAGGGTGACGACCATCGGGGTCAGACCGCCGAAGATGGCGTAGGCCAAGTTGTAGGAGAACGACAGGCCGCTGAAGCGCACCACCGCCGGGAAGGCTTTGACCATCACATACGGCACTGCACCGATGGTGCCGACCAGCAAACCGGTCAGGGCATACATCGGGAACAGCCAGTCGGGATGATTGAACAGGCTGTGATAGAAGGTCCACGAGGTCAGCAGCAGCAACGCGCTACCGAACACGAACACCCGCCCGGCGCCAAAACGGTCAGCCAGTGCACCGGAGGCCACACAGCCCAGGCTCAGGAACACGATGGCCAGGCTGTTGGCCTGCAACGCGGTAGTCGGCGGGAAGTGGTAAACGGTCTGCAATACAGTCGGCGTCATGAGGATCACCACGATGATCCCGGCGGACAGCAACCAGGTCAGCAGCATGGAAATCAGAATCGCACCGCGATGGTCACGCAGCACAGCGCGCAGCGGCACTTCTTCGGCCAGGGCTTTACGCAATTGCAGTTCGGCAAACACCGGGGTTTCGTGCAGCCAGCGGCGCAGGTAGACCGAGAACAGGCCAAACACGCCGCCCAGCAGGAACGGGATCCGCCAGGCGTAATCCGCCACTTCCACCGGCGTATAGAGGCTGTTGATCGCGGTGGCGACCAACGAGCCCAAAAGAATGCCGGCAGTCAGGCCGCTGGTCAGCGTGCCGCAGGCATAACCGATGTGCCGCTGCGGCACGTGTTCGGAAACGAATACCCAGGCTCCCGGCACTTCTCCGCCAATCGCTGCGCCCTGGATCACCCGCATCAGCAGCAACAGGATCGGCGCCCACATGCCTATCTGCGCATAAGTCGGCAGCAAGCCCATGATCAGGGTCGGCACCGCCATCATGAAAATGCTCAGGGTGAACATCTTCTTGCGTCCCAGCAGGTCACCGAAGTGCGCCATGACGATGCCGCCCAGCGGCCGCGCCAGATAGCCTGCGGCGAAAATGCCGAACGTCTGCATCAGGCGCAGCCACTCGGGCATGTCGGCGGGGAAGAACAGTTTGCCGACCACTGTGGCGAAGAACACAAAGATGATGAAGTCGTAAAACTCCAGCGCACCGCCCAGGGCAGACAGCGACAATGTCTTGTAGTCGTTGCGGGTCAGCGGACGTGCAGGTTGGGCTGGTTGCGCGATGCTCGAGGGCGCTGTGGTCATGGCAAGGGCTTCTCTTATAGTCGGATCTGCAACCTCAACAACGCTGGCGGAGGCTTGGGCAGGTTCGGCACGATAGCAAATTGTTCGAAAAAGCACATAGAGGTGCGTATTTGACGGTCGAAATGAGAACCGGACGGTCGTCTCGAAGTCTATCGACCGATATACTCACAACGTTGCAACGGTTTGTAAGGGGTTGCTGTGCGAAACCGTCGTTGGCACCCGTCAGCCGATTTCGCAGAGTTTCCCTTTAGGCGCCTTACGAAAAACGTGACGAACGTAGTATGTTCGGGGCTGAATCGTTTTTCCTTGAGACGGCTATTCACCTGAAGTACCAATGAGAGTCACGGGTCAGAGGCACCCCCGGCATGATAGAGCTCGAACAAGAAGATCCAATCCCGCAAGGCGACCTGGCCCTGCAAATTACCGCGCTTCCGCGTGAAACCAACGGCTTTGGCGATATTTTCGGCGGCTGGCTGGTGGCGCAGATGGATTTGGCTGGCACCGCAATGGCCAGCAAGGTTGCCGGTGGTCGCGTGGCCACCGTTGCGATCGATCGCATGGCGTTTCTGGTGCCGGTGGCGGTGGGCGCTCAGCTCTCCTTCTATACCCAGGCCCTGGAAATCGGTCGCAGCTCGATTCAGATGATGGTCGAAGTCTGGAGCGACGATCCACTGTCCAGCGAGTGGCGTAAAGTGACCGAAGCCGTGTTTGTGTTCGTAGCCATCGACGGCAGCGGCCGCACTCGTTCGGTTCCGCCCAGAGCTCGTTAAACAAGGCGCTCGTTAAACGCGGTGACCGTTTTGCGGTCCATAGCAGTCATTGTTCCTGATTGAGAGTCGCCCCATGAGCACGCCCACCGTCGAAGCCGTGAAACTGGATGAACTGAACTGCTGGCGCATCCGCCACGGTCAGGCCGAATTGCTGGTGGCCCAGCAAGGCGCGCACATCCTCAGTTATCAATTGGCCGGCCAACCGCCGCTGATCTGGCTCAACGACGAGGCAGTGTTCAAGACCGGCAAAGCTATTCGTGCCGGTGTGCCGGTGTGCTGGCCGTGGTTCGGCAATCTGTCGCGCAACCCGCAGAGTGTCCAGGCCATGCGCATCAGCCAGGAGCCGCCGACCGCTCACGGGCTGGTGCGAGCGATGGACTGGGAACTGGGCAGCATCGAAACCGAGGGCGAAAGCCTGAAGGTGGAATTCGTCCTGCCCTACCCTGAAGGCGGACTGCCAGGCTGGCCGCATCAGGTGGACTTGAAACTGAGCATTCGTCTGGATGAACAATTGCATATCAGCCTGACGAGCGAAAACAACGGCGCCGAACCCGTCACGATCAGCCAGGCGCTGCACAGCTATTTCGCGGTCAGCGATGTGCGCAACGTGCACGTTGAAGGGCTGGATGGCTTGAGTTACATCGAGACACTGGACGACTGGAAAACCGTCACTCAGACCGGTGATCTGCGTTTTACCGGTGAGACCGACCGCATCTATCTGAATACCCCGCCGACATTGAGCATCGTTGACCCGCATTGGGAGCGACGCATTGAACTGACCAGCAGCGGTTCGCGCTCGGCGGTGATCTGGAACCCGTGGGTCGACCGTGCGGCGGCGTTCAGCGACATGGCTGACGATGGCTGGCAGCGCATGTTGTGCATTGAAACGGCAAATGTGATGGATGATGTGGTGACGCTGGCGCCGGGGGCTAGCCATACCCTGGGCGTGAGCATCGCCAGCAAACCGCTTTAACACCACACAATAAATGTGGGAGCAGGCTTGCTCCCACATTTAAAAACCTACAAATCCGACTCCTTGACCACCCGCACCTGCGCCGCATCCAGCGCATACGCCGCATCCGCCAGGTCGTTGCTGACCTTCTCGATCTTCAGCGTACCGGTCACCCACAGCGGTGTGTAGATGTCATTCAGCTTCAGGCCTTTGGGATAACGCACCAGCACCAGTTGGTTAGGCGGCGGTGGTGGCACGTGGATACAAGCGCCTGGGTACGGCACGAGGAAGAACAACGTGCTGCGGCCCTTCGCATCGGATTCCAGCGGTACCGGATAACCGCCGATGCGGATGTGCTTGTCGTTCATCGACGGCACGGTCTTGGTCGAATACATCACCGCCGGCAAGCCCTTGCTCTGCTTCATGCCACCTTTTTGGGTAAAGGTGCCATTGGCTTCCGGTGAGTTGTGATCGATTTCGGGCATGGCCTCGAGGGCCTTCTGGTCCGATTTGGGCATCAGTTCGAGCCAGTCGGTTTCCGGCAGTTCGCCGGCATGGGCCAAACCACTGCCCAGGAAGAGAAGAGTCAACAGAAGACGGCGCATGAAGGTGCTCGGCAAAGGAAAGGACGGTGGAACGCCAAGCATTCTAGCCCTCTCCGGTGTTGGCGCAGAGAGGGCTTTGTCGCTTGAATCAGTTCTTTTTGATCAGGCCGTAGACCACCAGCAATATCACCGCGCCCACCAGCGCACCGATGAACCCTGCGCCCTGACCCGCATGGTAGATGCCCAGGGCCTGGCCGCCGTAAGTGGCCGCCAGCGAACCGCCGATACCGAGCAGGATGGTCATGATCCAGCCCATGCTGTCATCGCCCGGTTTCAGAAACCGAGCCAGCAGGCCGACGATCAAGCCGATAAAGATGGTTCCGATAATTCCCATGGCATTTCCCTCTGATTGAATTGGCTAAAGCCTAGCCAGACTTTGGCATCCTGCCATCAGAGAACGGCGGCCTCGGAAGGTTCCGCCGCCGCCACATGAAACTATTCGGCAATCAGCGCTTCGACCTTGAGGATCTGCGCGGCAAGCGTCGCACGGTCAGCACAACGCAGGTTGGCGTGACCGACCTTGCGGCCGACCTTGAAGGCCTTGCCGTAGTGATGCAGATGGCAATCGGCGATGGCCAGGACTTTCTCGGTGTCCGGGACTTTGCCGATGAAGTTGAGCATCGCGCTCTCGCCGACCTTGGCCGTCGAACCCAGCGGCAGACCGGCAACGGCCCGCAGGTGGTTTTCGAACTGACTGCACTCGGCACCTTCGGTGGTCCAGTGCCCGGAGTTGTGCACACGCGGGGCGATCTCGTTGGCCTTGAGGCCACCGTCGACTTCGAAGAACTCGAACGCCATCACGCCGACGTAGTCCAGCTGCTTGAGTACCCGGCTGGAGTAGTCTTCAGCCAACGCTTGCAACGGGTGGTCGGTGCTGGCCACGGACAGCTTGAGGATGCCGCTGTCGTGGGTGTTGTGCACCAGCGGGTAGAACTTGGTTTCGCCATCGCGAGCGCGCACGGCGATCAGCGAGACTTCGCCAGTGAACGGCACGAAGCCTTCCAGCAAGCAGGCGACGCTGCCCAGTTCGGCGAAGGTGCCGACCACATCTTCAGGCTTGCGCAGGACTTTCTGACCCTTGCCGTCGTAACCCAGGGTGCGGGTTTTCAGCACGGCCGGCAGGCCGATGGAGGCCACGGCGGCGTCCAGATCGGCCTGGGACTGGATGTCGGCGAACGCGGGAGTCGGGATCCCCAGGTCCTTGAACATGCTCTTCTCGAACCAGCGATCGCGGGCAATGCGCAGCGCTTCGGCGCTCGGGTACACCGGAACGAATTGCGACAGGAAGGCCACGGTTTCGGCCGGGACGCTTTCGAACTCGAAGGTCACCAGATCGACTTCATCGGCCAACTGACGCAGGTGATCCTGATCGCCGTAATCGGCCCGCAGGTGTTCGCCCAATGCGGCTGCGCAAGCATCCGGCGCCGGGTCCAGGAAAGCGAAGTTCATGCCCAGCGGAGTGCCCGCCAGCGCCAACATGCGACCCAACTGGCCGCCACCGATTACACCGATCTTCATCGTCAACAACCTCAGGCGATGCGTGGGTCTGGATTGTCCAGGACGCTGTCTGTCTGCTCAGCGCGGAATTTTTTCAGCACGGTATGAAACTGCGGATGCTTGGCGCCCAGGATGCTCGCCGAGAGCAGGGCTGCGTTGATCGCACCGGCCTTGCCGATGGCCAGGGTGGCGACCGGAATGCCGGCTGGCATCTGCACGATAGACAGCAGCGAATCGACACCCGAGAGCATCGACGACTGCACCGGCACGCCCAGCACCGGCAGGTGGGTTTTGGCCGCACACATGCCTGGCAGGTGGGCCGCGCCACCGGCACCGGCGATGATCACCTCGATGCCACGGGCCTCAGCCTCTTCGGCATACTGGAACAGCAGGTCCGGGGTGCGGTGGGCAGAGACCACTTTCACCTCGTAAGGGATGCCGAGCTTTTCCAGCATATCGGCGGTGTGGCTAAGGGTGGACCAATCGGACTTGGAGCCCATGATCACGCCAACCAGTGCGCTCATCGTCGTGCCTCTTCTCTCTGGGCGCCCGCGGGCGCGTCAAAAAACAACAAGCCACGCAAAATGCGTGGCTTGATTGTACGAATTATGGCCAGTCAAACCGGCCGAAGGCCGCGCAGTATACCTCAATGAAGCAGATAAACAGCCCCCCATACGACCATCTGTCATACGGCGCAAAGTACCGGTTTTATTGACTTCAGGGTCAGCCCGACGCCTACAAAAAATCATTAACCTGCCGGGTTTGGCGCTGTGCCGCCTTCCAGCTTGCGCCAGAGCAACCGCACATTCGCCTTGCGCACCAGCGCGCAGCGATACAGCCGAATCTCCAGCGGCACATGCCATTGCGGGCCACCGCAGATGACCAACTCGCCGCGAGCCAATTCGGCGCGCGCGCTCAAGCGCGGCACCCAGGCGATGCCCAGGCCTTCCAGCGCCATGCTTTTCAGGCTGTCGGCCATGGCGGTCTCGTAAATAGTGGTGAACCTCAGGGCACGCTGGCGCAACAGCATATTCACCGAGCGCCCGAGAAATGCCCCGGCGCTGTAGGCCAGCAAAGGCACGCTGGTCTCGCCTTCCAGGTCGAACAACGGTTTGCCGTCAGCGTCCGCGGCGCACACCGGGAGCATTTCAGTGTCTCCCAGATGCAGTGACGGGAAAATTTCCGGGTCCATTTGCATCGCGGAGTCCGGATCATAGAACGCCAGCATCAGATCACACCCGCCTTCACGCAGCGCATGCACCGCATCGCCGACGTTGGTGGCCACCAGCCGCGTGGCAATGTTCAGCCCTTCGTTGCGCAATTGTGCGATCCAGCGTGGAAAGAAACCCAGTGCCAGGGAGTGGGCGGCGGCGACCTGGATCACCTCGCCCTGCCCGCCTTCCAGGTGATGAAGATGACGTAACACTTCACCCAGCTGTTCGACCACGGTTCGCGCGGTCACGAGAAACAACTGCCCCGCTGCCGTCAGCTCGACCGGGGTGCGAGAGCGATTGACCAGGGTCAGCCCCAGCGCGGCTTCGAGGCTGCGGATCCGCCGACTGAAGGCGGGCTGAGTCACGAAGCGTCTTTCGGCCGCCTGGGAGAAGCTGCGGGTGGCAGCCAGAGCACTAAAGTCCTCCAGCCATTTGCTTTCCAGATTCATCACGCCCTCCCGGACATGCACCAATTTAGGTCACACGTTCGCCACGTACGCGGCGTCACACCGACATTATGCCGAATGTGCATAGCCCAGTGTTTAACAGCATTGGCCCAAAATTCTTCTCAAGCCTAGCATTTGCGCTATTCCGGCATAGACCGGGTCCATATCGAGATGATTTCTATCATGTCCTCCGCTGCATCTTTCCGCACAGAAAAAGACCTGCTTGGCGTACTCGAAGTACCTGCTCAAGCGTATTACGGCATCCAGACCCTGCGAGCGGTGAACAACTTCCGTCTCTCCGGCGTTCCGATTTCGCATTACCCAAAACTGGTTGTTGGTCTGGCGATGGTCAAACAGGCCGCCGCTGACGCCAACCGCGAGCTGGGTCACCTGAGCGAAGCCAAGCACGCTGCCATCAGCGAAGCCTGTGCCCGATTGATCCGCGGCGATTTCCACGAAGAATTCGTGGTGGACATGATTCAAGGCGGCGCTGGCACTTCAACCAACATGAATGCCAACGAAGTCATCGCCAACATCGCGCTGGAGGCCATGGGCCACAGCAAGGGCGAATACCAGTACCTGCACCCGAACAACGACGTGAACATGGCGCAGTCGACCAACGACGCCTACCCGACGGCTATCCGCCTGGGTCTGCTGTTGGGTCACGACGCGCTGCTGGCCAGCCTCGACAGCCTGATCCAGTCGTTCGCCGCCAAAGGTGAAGAATTCAGCCACGTCCTGAAGATGGGCCGTACCCAGCTGCAAGACGCCGTGCCGATGACCCTCGGCCAGGAATTCCGCGCCTTCGCCACCACCCTGAGCGAAGACCTGGCACGCCTCAAATCCCTGGCGCCTGAACTGCTGACCGAAGTGAACCTGGGCGGCACCGCGATCGGTACCGGCATCAACGCCGACCCGCGTTACCAGGCCCTGGCCGTTCAGCGTCTGGCCCTGATCAGCGGTCAACCGCTGGTGCCAGCCGCCGACCTGATCGAAGCCACCTCCGACATGGGCGCCTTCGTGCTGTTCTCCGGCATGCTCAAGCGTACCGCGGTCAAGCTGTCGAAGATCTGCAACGACCTGCGTCTGCTGTCCAGCGGCCCACGCACCGGCATCAACGAAATCAACCTGCCGGCGCGTCAGCCAGGCAGCTCGATCATGCCAGGCAAGGTCAACCCGGTTATCCCTGAAGCCGTGAACCAGGTGGCGTTCCAGATCATCGGCAACGACCTGGCCCTGACCATCGCGGCCGAAGGCGGCCAGCTGCAGCTGAACGTGATGGAGCCGCTGATCGCCTTCAAGATCTTCGACTCGATCCGCCTGCTGCAACGTGCCATGGACATGCTGCGCGAGCACTGCATCGTCGGCATCACCGCCAACGAAGAGCGTTGCCGTGAACTGGTCGAACACTCGATTGGCCTGGTCACCGCGCTGAACCCGTACATCGGCTATGAAAACGCCACCCGCATTGCCCGTGTTGCCCTCGAAAGCGGCCGCGGCGTGCTGGAACTGGTGCGCGAGGAACGCTTGCTCGACGAAGAAATGCTCGCCGACATCCTGCGCCCGGAAAACATGATTGCTCCGCGTCTGGTGCCTTTGAAGGCTTAACCAAACGCAGGCTCTTTTGAAGAGCACGCTCACCAGGTCGAGGGACTAGACACCTCTCACCTTTTGAGGGCTTGGGGATTTACTCCCTCAAGCCCTTTTTTTTCCAACACTTTGCGGATTTTACGAACATGTTGAATGTTTTCAGTGCCGCCAAGATCGCAGCCTTCGACAGCTTCTACAGGGTTTGACAGAGACCCGTAGAGGCTGCCGAAGGCTGCGATTTTTTGATTTTGCAGCACTTTCGTTTCGTCGATTGCACCACAACTGTGCAGACGGACGGCACTCTCCTATGTATAGTGCCGGCCCTCTTCGCGTGAGCGGTCGTCGATAACGAGACCCAAGCCCATGCGAAAGCCGAACTAATAACAACCCGCGAAATGGAACAGGGACGAACCTTCGACCCACCTGTTGTGCCACGCACAACCTGGTGTAACGCGATGTGTCGACCACCCAGTATTCGCACACACAAAAAATAGCGAGGAATAATCCATGCTCGAAGTCATCAACGACTTCCTCTCAGGGAAAGTACTGATCGCGCTCATTGTCGGGCTCGGTAGCTACTTCACGATCCGCTCGCGTTTCGTCCAGTTCCGCCATTTCGGCCACATGTTCAGTGTCTTCAAAGAGTCCCTTCACGGCCAGGCAGGCCAGCTGAGCTCGTTCCAGGCCCTGATGCTGAGCCTCGCCGGCCGCGTCGGCGCCGGTAACATCGCCGGTGTCGGCATCGCCGTGACCCTCGGCGGCCCGGGCGCCGTGTTCTGGATGTGGGTCACCGCACTGGTAGGCATGTCCAGCAGCTTCTTCGAATGCACCCTGGCCCAGGTCTACAAGCGCGCCGAAGGCGACGGCCTGTATCGTGGGGGCCCGGCCTACTACATCCAGCACGGCCTGAAGCTGAAAGGCATGGCGGTGGTGTTCTCCATCCTGCTGCTGGTCACCTACGGCTTCGCCTTCATCGGCCTGCAGTCCTACACCGTGACCCACTCGCTGCAGAACGCCTTTGCCTTCGACCCAC
Source organism: Pseudomonas sp. Pseusp15 (assembly GCF_059492165.1). NCBI lineage: Bacteria > Pseudomonadati > Pseudomonadota > Gammaproteobacteria > Pseudomonadales > Pseudomonadaceae > Pseudomonas > Pseudomonas sp. Pseusp15. The sequence goes on along the minus strand of NZ_CP168523.1, from coordinate 5,425,223 downwards.
GCCACACCGGTATCGTCCTGGCGGTGCTGCTGGCCATTACCTTCATCGGCGGCATCAAACGCATCGCCGCGGTGTCCGACCTGCTGGTACCGGTCAAGACCCTGGCCTATATCGGCGTGACCCTGTACGTGATCGGCACCCAGATCGAACACGTGCCAGCCATGCTGGAAACCATCTTCAAGAGCGCCTTCGGCCTCGACCCAGCCTTCGGCGGCCTGCTCGGCAGCGCCATCGTGATGGGCGTGAAGCGTGGCGTGTTCGCCAACGAAGCAGGCCTGGGCAGTGCGCCGAACGTCGCCGCCGTGGCCGCCGTGAAGCACCCGGGCGCCCAGGGCGTGGTCCAGGCCTTCAGCGTGTTCCTCGACACCTTCGTGATCTGCACCTGCACCGCGCTGCTGATCCTGTTGTCGGGCTTCTACACCCCGGGCTTCGAAGGTGACGGCATCGTCCTGACCCAAAACTCGCTGGCCGCCGTGGTCGGTGACTGGGGCCGCGTGTTCGTCAGCGTCGCGCTGTCGCTGTTCGTCTTCACCTGCATCCTCTACAACTACTACCTGGGCGAGAACAGCCTGCAGTTCCTCAGCCGCAACCGCGCCGTGCTGATGGTTTTCCGCGGCCTGGTTCTGGCGCTGGTGGTATGGGGTTCGATGCAGGACCTGTCGACCGTGTTCGCCTTCGCCGACATCACCATGACCTGCCTGGCCTTCGTCAACTTGATGGCCCTGGCCATGTTGTTCAAGGTCGGCCTGCGCGTGATGCGCGACTACGACGAGCAGCGCCGCGCCGGCGTCAAGCAGCCAGTGTTCGACTCCAGCAAATTCACCGATCTGGACCTGGACCTGAAGGCCTGGCCGAGCAGCCCAAGCCAATCGGCTCCACGCGAGCAAGGCGCAGCCCAGGGCACGCCTGCCACGCAACGCTGATCGCCCTGGCGGGTGGCTCCCCGCCCCCCGCCGCGACAGACCGCAACGAGTGGCGTCCTGCCACTCGACGTGACACACCTTGCGCACGCAGGCATGCTGCGGCGCAAGGTGCATTCGTCCAGGAGACCCATCAATGAATTCCGCCTCTTACCCTGCCGCGCAGCACGTCATGGTGCTCTACACCGGTGGCACCATCGGCATGCAAGCCAGCGCCCACGGCTTGGCCCCGGCGTCCGGTTTCGAAGCGCGGATGCGCGACTACCTGCACAGCCAGCCTGAGTTGGTGGTGCCGCAGTGGCGCTTTCGCGAGATGTCGCCACTGATCGACAGCGCCAACATGACCCCTGCGTACTGGCAGCAACTGCGTGAAGCGGTGGTCGACGCCGTTGATGCCCAGGGCTGCGACAGCGTGCTGATCCTGCATGGCACCGACACCCTGGCCTACAGTGCCGCGGCCATGAGCTTCCAGTTGCTCGGCCTGAACGCCCGTGTATGTTTCACCGGCTCCATGCTGCCGGCCGGTGTGACCGACAGTGATGCCTGGGAAAACATCAGTGGTGCACTGGGTGCCCTTGGCCAAGGCCTGGCGCCGGGTGTTCATCTGTACTTCCACGGCGAACTGCTCGACCCGACCCGCTGCGCCAAGGTTCGCAGTTTCGGTCGTCATCCGTTCAAGCGACTGGAGCGTCAGGGCGGCGGCGTGAAAGCTTCCTCGATACCTGCCCAACTGAACTACAACCAGCCAAGGCAACTGGCGAAGGTCGCGGTGCTGCCGTTGTTCCCCGGCATCGGCGCCGAGCAACTGGATGGCCTGCTCAACAGCGGTATTCAGGGTCTGGTGCTGGAATGTTATGGCAGCGGTACCGGACCAAGCGACAACCCCGGGTTTATCGCCAGCCTGGAACGGGCACGAGACAATGGCGTGGTAGTGGTTGCGGTCACCCAATGTCATGAGGGTGGCGTGAAGCTCGACGTGTATGAGGCGGGCAGCCGCTTGCGCGATGCCGGCCTGTTGTCCGGTGGCGGCATGACTCGCGAGGCGGCGCTCGGCAAGTTGCATGGGCTGCTCGGTGCAGGGCTTGAAACCGCTGAAGTTCGGCGGCTGATCGAACTCGACCTGTGTGGCGAACTGAGCTGACACAACACATAACCTTGTGGGAGCCCGCTCCCACAAGATCGTTATTGGGCACATAACTTGCTCCCGTTCCAGCATCTCGACGCTGGAAGACTCCATGCTCCACTCCCACCTCACCACCCTCAACGCCGTCTCCCTGGTGCTCAACACCTTCAAGGCCGAAGGCCTGTCCAGCGAGGCGTTATTGGCCGGCAGCGGCATCAGCGTGGCGGATCTGAGCCGGGCGGACACGCGCATCACCACCAATCAAGAGATGCTGGTGTGCGCCAATGCCGTCGCGCTGCGCCGCGATATCGGTCTGGAGTTGGGCCGGCGGATGCACGTTTCGTCCTATGGCATGCTCGGGTACGCCTTACTCACCAGCGCCACTTTAGGTGACGCCTTGCAGTTGGCGCTGCACTACCCGGCGCTATTGGGAACACTGTTCGAGTTGAGCCTGGAGGAGGATGGCGAGCGCATCTGGCTCACCGCGGGCGACTATCGGGAAAACCCCGCGCTGGCACCGTTCAATGTCGAGTTTTGCCTGGTCTCGATGAAAGTCACCTGCGAAGACCTGCTCGGCCACCCTCTACCTCTGCTTGGCGCTCGCTTCGATTACCCGGCACCGGACTATCAGACGCGCTACAGCGAGCGTTTCGACTGTCCGTTGCAGTTTGATGCAGCGTCCAACGGATTTGCCTTCGACAAGCGCTGGCTCGAACACCCCCTGCCACTGGCCGACGCCATTACCCACCAGGCCATGGCCGAACGCTGCCGCAAGCAAAACACCGAGTTCACCGGGCGTCAGGCCTGGCTCGGGCGCATCCGCCAATTGCTCGCCGCGCAACTGAGCGCGGCGCCAGGCCTGGACGGGTTGGCCGAGCAGCTGAATTGCTCGTCGCGCACCCTGCGCCGACATCTGAAGGACCTGGGATGCAGCTATCAGGAACTGCTCGATGAACTGCGATTCGAACAGGCCAAACGCATGCTCTGCGAGGATCAACTGCCGATCTATCAAATCGCCGAAGCACTGGGGTTCAGCGAGACCGCGAGCTTCCGGCATGCGTTTGTGCGCTGGAGTGGCGTGGCACCCAGCCAGTTCCGCCCTTGAGCCCCCCTGTGGCGAGGGAGCAAGCTCCCACACCACAGGGGGGGGCGAATTTCGGTCAAATGTTTTGGCCACATAGATCCCCTTTTGGCCTTTCCTGCCGTTCTCCCAGACGTCGCCTGCCGCAAGACTGTGTTCAAACCGAATCAGCCTGCGGAGAACAACAATGCTGACGATCTACTCGGACGATCACCACCTGCACCACGGCCGTTGTGAATTGATGGACGGGCAATTGATGCCCTGCTTCGAAATGCCTTCACGGGCCGATCACGTATTGCAACGGGTCAAGGACCAGAACCTCGGCCCGGTTGAAGTGCCGAAAGACTTTGGCCTTGATCCGATCGCGCGCATCCACAGCCGCGACTACCTCGACTTCTTCAAAGGCGCCTGGGCGCGCTGGACCGCATTCAATACCGACGGCGACTTGCTGCCCTACACCTGGCCGGCCCGCACCTTGCGCCGAATCATGCCCACCAGCCTGCACGGCCAACTCGGCTATTACAGCTTCGACGGCGGCGCACCGATTACCGCCGGCACCTGGCAAGCGGCGTACAGCGCAGCGCAAGTTGCCCTCACGGCCCAAGCGGCGATCCAGCGCGGCGCCCGCAGTGCCTTCGCCCTGTGCCGTCCACCGGGACACCATGCCGCCAGCGATTTGATGGGCGGCTATTGCTACCTCAACAATGCTGCCATCGCCGCTCAAGCCTTCCTCGATCAGGGCCATAAAAAGGTCGCGATCCTCGATGTCGATTACCACCACGGCAACGGCACTCAATCGATTTTCTACGAACGCAGCGACGTGCTGTTCACCTCGATCCACGGTCATCCAGAAGCCGAGTTTCCGTTCTTCCTCGGCTACGAAGACGAACGCGGTGAAGGCGCAGGCGAAGGGTTCAACTTCAACTACCCGTTGCCCGCCGGCAGCGCTTGGGACCGTTGGAGCGCCGCGCTGGAGCAAGCCTGTAAAGAGATCGAAACGTACGGCGCCGACATCGTTGTCGTGTCCCTGGGCGTCGATACGTTCAAGGACGACCCCATCTCCCAATTCAAACTCGACAGCCCGGATTACCTGGCGATGGGTACCCGCATCGCAGGCCTCGGCAAGCCGACGCTGTTCGTGATGGAAGGCGGTTACGCGGTAGAAGAAATCGGCATCAACGCCGTGAACGTTCTCGAAGGTTTTGAAAGCGCCCAATGAGGAATTAGAAGAATGAACAGACTCAAGCGTCTTATCGCTCCAGCGCTCTGCGCCACACTGCTCAGTGGCGCCGTCCATGCTGAAGAACGTACTTTGCGGGTCTACAACTGGTTCGACTACATCACCCCCAAAGCCCTGGACGATTTCAAGACTCAGAACACCCAGACCAAACTGGTCTACGACATCTTCGACACCAACGAAGCGCTGGAAGCCAAGCTGCTGACCGGCAACTCCGGCTACGACGTGGTGGTGCCGTCCAACGTGTTCCTCGCCAAGCAGATCGAAGCCGGCGTATTCCAGCCAGTGGACCGCAGCAAACTGCCGAACTGGAACCACCTCGACCCCAAGCTGATGAAGCTGATCGAAGCCAACGACCCGGGTAACAAATTTGCCGTGCCCTACATGTACGGCACCATCCTGATCGGTTTCAACCCGGCCAAGGTCAAGGCTGCGCTGGGTGACAACGCACCGGTGAACAGCTGGGACCTGATCTTCAAGGAAGAGAACATCAGCAAGCTCAAGCAGTGCGGCGTGGCCCTGCTCGACTCACCTTCGGAGATCCTGCCGCTGGCCCTGCAACACCTCGGCCTGGACCCCAACAGCAAGAAGCCGGCGGACTACGCCAAGGCTGAAGCGCTGTTGATGAAGATCCGGCCGTACATCACCTACTTCCATTCGTCCAAGTACATGGCCGACATCGCCAACGGTGACATCTGCGTCGCGGTCGGGTATTCCGGCAGCTTCTCCCAGGCCGCCAACCGCGCCAAGGAAGCCAAGAACGGTGTGATCGTCGACATGCGCCTGCCCAAGGAAGGCGCGCCGATCTGGTTCGACATGCTCGCGATCCCCAAAGGCGCGAAAAACCCGGAAGACGCCTACACCTTCATCAACTACCTGCTGCAACCCCAGGTCATCGCACCGGTCAGCGACTTCGTCGGCTACCCGAACCCGAACAAGGACGCCACGGAAATGGTCGACCCGGCGATTCGCAACAACCCGAACCTGTACCCGACCGAAACGGCGATGAGCACGCTTTACACCCTGCAACCCTTGCCTCGCGATGCTGAACGGGCACGGACCCGGGCCTGGACCAAGATCAAGTCCGGGACCTGAAACACCCGGTGAATCAAAGACCCGCGCCATCGCGGGTCTTTTTTGGTCAACGGCTAATAGGGGGGGCTTTGATCTGCGCGGGTGGCAGCAATCAGGAACTCATCGCCATTTATCGCGGCGAGATCAGTCGCACACTCGCCGCCTCAGTGTTTTTCATAGATCAGCGGTTCATTTAAAAACCGGGAGGCCATCGTTCAATCCCGCCAGACCTGTCGCAACCGTGCCAGCGCCGACTCTATCGCTGGCTCTGGCACCGCCGCGAAACCCAGTACCAGACCGGCGCGCTGATCGACTGGTGTCCTGGAGTCCGGTAGCCAATAGTTGCTCAAGCCATTGATCTCCACACCCACGCTTTCCGCTTGTTCGATCAGTCGCCGTTCGCGGGCCAAGCTGTCCACCGAAACCGTCATGTGCAGCCCGGCGGAGACGGTGGGCAGGCTACCCACTCCGGTCATCCCCGCCGGCCAGCCGCCCAGCAAACAATTGCGACGGCTGAGGGCGGCACGCCGCATCCGGCGAATGTGCCGCTGGAAATGCCCGGCGGCCATGAACTCGGCCATCACCGCTTGAGTGCTCACTTCGGAATGCCGCACATCCACCGCCCGACGCTGCGCGAATGCGTCCACCAGGCCCGGCGGCAGCACCAGATAACCCAGGCGCAGCGCCGGAAAAGCGACCTTGCCGAAGGTGCCGACATACAGCACCCGCCCATGGCGATCGAGTGCCGCCAGCGGCGCCAGTGGCGCACCGCTGTAACGGTACTCGCCATCGTAGTCGTCCTCGATGATCCAGCCCTGGTTGCCCTCGGCCCAGGCGAGCAGTTCCAGACGCCGGGCCAGACTCATGACCACACCGGTCGGGTATTGATGGGAAGGCGTAACGTAAGCCAGCCGGCAATCGCTCAACTGCGCCAAGGCGCTGCAGTCGATCCCCTCCTCATCCACCGGCACACCGTGCAGCTGCGCCCCGGCTACCGCAAAGGCATGGCCGGCAGCACGATAACCCGGATTTTCAATGCCCACCCCATCGCCAGGCTCCACCAGCAACTGTGCACAAAGGCTGATCCCCTGCTGCGCGCCACTGGTGATCACAATTTGCTCAGCGGCGCACTGCATCCCTCTCGAGCTGCGCAAGTAGGCAGCAATCAATCCGCGCAAGCGTTCATCACCTGCCGGGTCGCCATAACACAGCTGCTGTAAATCCGGCTTACGCCAGAAAGCCGCATTCAGCTTGGCCCAAACCTCGAACGGGAACAGATCGAACGCCGGCACGCCAACCCTGAATGCGCGCGGCGGACCACCGGGCGGCACAGCCAAATGATTCTTTTCAACGCGCCCCAAAGCACTGCTGTGGATAACTTTACTGGATGGAACAACAGGTAAATCCAGCCAATTTGTGGATAAGGTTGTGGGTAACCCTGTTGAAAACCCTGTGGATACTTTTGTGGATAATTTTTTCGCCGGCAACGCCGCCTGAGGCAATTGCGCCACGTAAGTCCCGTCACCCACACGCCCCTCGATGAAGCCTTCAGCGTAAAGCTGATCGTAGGCACGAACCACGCTGTTGCGGGAAATCGATAAGGCCGTAGCCAGATCGCGACTGGCCGGCAGTCGTGTGCCGCTGGCCAATCGTCCGTCGAGTACGCGTACCCGCAGCGCTTGATAGAGCTGTCGACTCAGGCCCTGGCGGCGGTCGAGTTCGATACCCGCCGGGTTGAACGACGAGGGAAGCGGCGTATTCGACATGACAATGGACCTATGAAATTGGTCATTAATGGCTCTTACAACAGACCATTAGCCTGCCTAGGATGAAGGCATTCGCCAAGGAATTTTCCATGTACCTGCCACTTTGACGCGTTAAGGAATGAACATGAGTCAGATCGACATCCGCCAGGTCACCGCCGACGATCACGCTGCCTGGCTGCCGTTGTGGCAAGCCTACTTGCGCTTCTACAACACCGAGCTGCCCGAGGCGGTCACTCAAAGCACCTGGCAGCGCCTGCTCGACCCGAGCGAACCGACCCACGGGGCGCTGGCCTGGGTCGACGGTAAAGCGGTGGGCATGGTGCATTTCATCTATCACCGCTCGAACTGGAGCATCGAAAACTCCTGTTACCTGCAAGACTTGCTGGTGACACCCGAAACTCGTGGCACCGGCGTCGGTCGGCAACTGATCGAATTCGTCTACAGCACAGCCAAGGCCGACGGTTGCTGCAAGGTCCACTGGCTGACCCACGAAACCAACGCCACCGCGATCCAGCTCTACGAGCGCATCGCCGAACGGCCCGGTTTCATCCAGTTTCGCAAAGCCCTTTAAGGTTCAAGGAGAACACCATGTCGACTTCACTCGCAGACTGGAAAGGCGTTCCGGCGCCCTCGGTCCAACTGATCGAAGGGCGTTTCATTCGCCTGGAAAAACTCGACCCGGCGCGTCACGCCGACGGTTTGTGGAAAGCCCTTGAAGGCCCGGGCTCGGACCCGAAACTCTGGGACTATCTGCCCTACGGTCCTTTCCCGGAACGCAGTGCGTTCAATGACTGGCTGAACAACCATGCGGCCAACAGCGATCCGTATTTCTTCAGTGTGATCGACCGTGTCAGCGGCGAGGTGCAGGGCCTGCTCAGCCTGATGTCGATCGTTCCTGCCCAGGGGCGTATCGAGATCGGCCATGTGACCTTCGGCGCACCGATGCAGCGTTCGCCGAAAAGTACCGAGGCGGTTTACCTGCTGGCCAGGGAAGCCTTTGCGTTGGGTTACCGGCGCCTGGAATGGAAGTGCAACAACGGCAACGCTCGCTCCAAGTACGCAGCAGAGCGGTTGGGATTCAGTTTTGAGGGGGTGTTCCGCCAGCACATGGTGGTCAAGGGTCAGAACCGTGACACGGCGTGGTATTCGATTCTGGATTCGGAATGGCCGGCGATTCAGGCGGGGTTCGAGCGGTGGTTGAGCGATGAAAACCAGACGGAATCGGGGCAGGTGAAAACGTTGACGGAGTGCCGCGGGTAAGCTTCGGCGCCCGGACGACACCTTCGCGGGCAAGTCGGATCGCGGCACGGCGATCCGACTTGCCCGCGAATGGCATCACGCTAATGTCTGGGCAAGTACCGCAATATGCTCCGGCCCGATCCCGCAGCACCCGCCCAAATGGCTGGCCCCGCGCTTGCGCCAATCGGCCGCCCACTGCAGATAACCCGGCGGGTCGAGATCATCACGCAACGGGTCCAGACCGTCGTTGGCCGTGGCCTCTTTCGGCTGCGGCGGGAAGGCGTTGGCGTATGCGCCAATGTGAATCTTCACCCCCAGGCGCTCGAAGGTTTCCCGCGCCGCATCAATCGCCGCCCCGATCACTTCCGGCTGGCTGCAGTTGAACAGCAAAGTCTCGACACCCAACTCAGCCGCCACCACAGCGGCCTCAGCCACCGGTTCACCGGAGCGCAAACGCGGCACTTCGTCGGTGTCTTCATCTTTCAAGGTAAACGACAGCCAGAACGGTTTGCCGTCCTTCGGCAGACCGGCATGGATCGCCCGTGCTTCGACGATCGAACTCTGGGTTTCGGCCAGCCACAGGTCGACATGAGGCGCCAGGCCATTGACCAGAGGGGTCAGCAGTTCAGTCACCCGGGCAGCGTCGAACAAGTCCGGGCGGTAGGAGCCGAACAAAGGCGGCAATGAACCGGCCACGCGCACCGATTGGCCCGAAGCATCGACTGCACGCCGAGCCAGCTCGCCGGCCAACGCCGCAAGGGCCTGGCCTTCAGCGGCGAAACGTTCTTCGCCAATGTGGAACGGCACCACCGCGTAACTGTTGCTGGTGATCACGTTGGCACCGCTTTCGATATAGGCCGCGTGCACCGCCTCTACGGCTTGTGGCGCCTCGCTCAAGGCCAGTGCCGACCACTCGGGTTGCCGGAACGGCGCCCCTCGGCGTTGCAGTTCACGACCCATGCCGCCATCCAGAATTACCGTGCTGTCTGCGCCCATATGCTTTTCACTCATAAGCTTATGAAAATAACTCACTATCAGAGTCGTTCTTATAACTATTTAATGCGCACCATACGGTTAATAACAACCTCTTTTTTCAGGGATCAACTGTGAAACTTCAACCGCTGCTGGCCCTGGGCCTGACGATTCTGGCTGCCTCCACCCAAGCCTTTGCGGGCGCCACCCTGGATCGCATCGAACAAAAGAAAGAACTGGTCGGTGTGTTGATGGAAAGCTACCCACCCTTCTCGTTCCTCAACGATCAAAACCAGCTCGACGGCTTCGACGTTGAGGTGGCCAAGGCCGTGGCGGACAAGCTGGGCGTCAAGCTGCGTCTGGAAACGCCGTCCTGGGATGTGATCGCCGCCGGCCGCTGGAGCGGGCGTTACGACATCTGCATCTGCTCCATGACCCCGAGCAAGGCCCGCGCCGAAGTCTTCGACTTCCCGGTCGAGTACTACGCCTCCCCTGCCGTGATCGTGGTCAATGCCAAGGACGATAGCATTCACAGCGCCAAGGACCTGAGCGGCAAGAAAGTCGGTCTCACCAGCGCCTCCAGCTATGAAAGCTACCTGAACAAAAACCTGGTGATCGAAGGCGCCGAAGACACTCAATTGCAGTACCCGTTCGAGAACGTGCAGATCGCCCCGTATGACACCGACAACGTCGCGTTCCAGGATCTGGGCCTGGGCGCTGGCGTGCGTCTGGACGCGATCCTCACCAACCTCGTCACCGCGCAACCGCGCCTGAACGAAGACAAGCGCTTCAAGCTCGCCGGCCAGCCGCTGTACTCGGAGCCGAACTCGGTGGCCATCGAAAAAGGTGACGCGCAGTGGGACGCCAAAGTGCGTGATGTGTTCGCTCAGTTGAAACAGGACGGCACCTTGAGCAAGCTGTCGCAAAAATGGATCGGCGCCGACATCAGCAAATGACTTCCTTCCCCAAACCTCCTCAGCCGCCGCAACCGGTGGCTGAGTCATTACTGCAACGGGTCTTCGGCTTCCGTACCCGGCTGTACCTGACCTGGGCGGCGATGTTCGGCTTGTTCGCCAGTTTCTTCCTGAGCTTCGACCTGAAGTTCTCGATCATCCTCGACAAACTGCCGAACCTGATCGGCCTGCACCTGGCGCCCAACGGCTTTCTGCAAGGCGCGGCACTGACGCTATTCTTGTGCCTGTGCTCGATTGTGGCTTCGTCGCTGCTGGGCTTCATCACGGCCCTGGCTCGACTGTCGAAAAGCGCCGTGGCGTTCGGCATCGCAAGCTTCTATGCCTCGTTCTTTCGCGGCACGCCGCTGCTGATCCAGATATTGCTGATCTACCTCGGCTTGCCGCAATTGGGCGTCGTGCCGGGCGCCATCACCGCCGGCATCATCGCCCTGTCGCTGAACTATGGCGCCTACCTGAGCGAAATCTTCCGCGCCGGCATCCTCGGCGTTCCCCACGGCCAACGCGAAGCATCGCTGGCCCTGGGCATGCGCGAAACCGTGATTTTCTGGCGCGTCACCCTGCCCCAGGCCATGCGCGCCATCATCCCGCCCACCACCAACCAGTTCATCTCCATGCTCAAGGACTCGTCGCTGATCTCGGTGATGGGGGTTTGGGAAGTGATGTTCCTGGCGCAATCGTACGGGCGCTCGAGCTATCGCTATATCGAAATGCTGACGACGGCGGCGATCATTTATTGGCTGATGTCGATTGGACTGGAGCTGATTCAGGCGCGGATGGAACGGCATTACGGGAAGGCGTACGTAAGCCGGTAGGAGCCGTCGAGAGCTGCGCTTTTTTTGATCCGCGACAGATGCATTTTTGCTGGAGCGCCAGCCCCCTTGTCCTCATTCACTGTAAGAAAAAGCGTCCAGTTCAAATGGGTAAAAACAGCCGCCCTCAAGCGGCTGGCTATTTTCTACACAACCTGCTGACACCCCCCGCAAGCCCGCCGGAAGCAGCTGACATCGGCACCTATAGCCTCACTTTTAGAGTTTGGCCTCCCATCAAAAGAGGCCGTACTCGATGCCCGTTCAACACAAATACCGACCACAACACCTGGCGCTGGCCATTGCGCTTGCGCTGGGTTGCGCCGAATTTTCAAGCGCCCAACAACTACCCGCGCAAGCTGAGGCGACGAATATCGCTGAGGTAACCGGGCAGCTTGATACTGAGCCGCACCCGCTTACCCGGCTTCTAGCCTTTATCGAGGCGGACACCACCTTTCAAACGGTGATTGATGCGCCGCAGCCCGCTCGGCGAGGTACTTCCCTGAGACCGGAAAATAGAGATGACCTCATCATCGTCAAAAATGGTGGAAGCTTCGAAGGTCGGGTCGATGGCGGCAAAGGAACCAACGTCATACAGCTTGATGCAACTGACGGTGGCCGATTGGGGAATACCCGCAACTTCAACGGCCTGTATGTTTCGCAGGGATCCTGGACGCTGACCAGTACCGGAGATTTCAACAAGGGTGTGGTGGTGCTCGATGACGGCATCCTGACCAATGACGGGAAAATCGAAGGTGGGGCGATTACGGTCGGAAAGCTCTTCAACAATGGCGACATCAAAGGTCATGTAACAGTCGCGCACGGCGGTACTTTTGCAGGTGCAGGCACCGTCGGTGGCCTGGATGTCTCCGGCCGCGTCAACGTCGATGGATTGCATGGCGCCCCAAGGGTCAAAGGCAATTTGAACCTGTCCAACTCGGCCATCCTGGCCTATGAGGTCAACCCCGACGGCCGTCACGAGACGATCAAAGTCGACGGCACCGCCAGCCTCGGCAATGCCACCCTGAAAATCGTCGCAGTATCGGGTGACTATCCGCAAACCACCCAGTACACCATTATCGAGGCCGACAAGGTCGATGGGCATTTTGGCAATATTGAAAACAATCTCGCATTCATGACGGCCACCCCGGACTACAGCGACGAAAAGGCCGTCCGCCTGACCTACGCTCGCAACGAAGTGCCTTTCGAGAGTCTCGCGACCAACAAAAACAGTCGGGAACTCGCCCGCAGTATTGAAGAACCCAAAGCCAGTCCAACGGCGCAGACACCTCCCAATACCGCGAACGCCGCTGTCACGGCCCTGCTTGCCTCCACCACCGAAACAGCCTCCCAGGCCATCGACCAGCTGGACGGCGGCAACAACGCCAACCTTGCGAAAGCGACCCTGAACAGTGACAGCCCAATCAGCGCGACCATGCTCTCGGCCATGCGTCAGCTGCACAGCGCCAGTAGCTACAGCAATTCCACCAGACGCAATGCGCCACGCCTGGCCGCCGGCAGCGAAGACAATGGCCGAGTCTGGCTTCAAGCAATGGGTCACGGTGGAACGCTGGATCGCGACTACGACGCTCTGAAACACACAACCCACGGTCTGGTACTGGGAGCTGATTGGGGCATCGATGAAGAATGGCGCATCGGGGTGATGAGCGGAAAATCCGAAACGCGCCTGGACAGCCGCGGACTCGACGGCGATCTCGACAGCTGGCATTTGGGAGCTTATGCCCTGCGTCAAAACGGACCAATGTCCCTGCGCCTGGGTGCGACCTACAGCAGTCACGATGGCAGCACTAAACGCCGGGTTGCCTTCAAAGGTTTCAGCGACCGCCCCGAAGGCCGTTACGATGCCAACACCCAGCAGGCCTTTGCGGAATTGGGTTACAACCTGGGGCGGACGAACGTCAGCATCGAACCGTTTGCCAGCCTGGGCTACCAGCGCTATCAGCGCGACACTTACACGGAAAAAGGTGGCGCTGCGGCTCTGAAGGTACACGGTCAAACGCAGAACAATTTGAACAGCACGTTCGGCCTGCGGCTGGCAAAGCTCAACACTCTGGATAACGGCATGCAACTGACGCCACGGTTCAGTGCCGGCTGGAAACATACTTACGGGGACGTCTACAGCGATACCCGCCAACGATTGGTAACGGGCGGAAAAAACTTCACCGTTTCCGGTGCGCCGCTGGATCGTGACAGCCTGCTGGTCGATACAGGGCTGGACCTTGGATTGTCAGCAAAACACACCCTGGGCATCGGACTCACTGGCGAGATCGGCACCGACAGCCGTAACCACGGCGTGACGGGTCAGTGGCGAATGAGTTTCTAACAGCCACAAACCCAGTGCGAAAAAAAAGGGGAGCACATGCCCCCCCGAGGTTTAAAGCGGTATATCGAGGCTGTTAACTCAGCCTTCGATCTCGATCAGGATCTCGCCCGGGTTCACCCGGTCGCCCTTGGCCACGTGGATGGCGGTGACTTTGCCGGTGATGGCCGACTGGACTTCGGTTTCCATCTTCATCGCCTCGGTGATCAGCACGGCCTGGCCGGCTTTCACGGTGTCGCCTTCCTTGACCAGCACGTCGACGATGTTGCCCGGCATGGTGGTGCTGACGTGGCCCGGTGCAGTGGCTTGCTTGCGCTTGCTGCTGCCGCCGCTGACGAATTCATTGAGCGGTTCGAACACCACTTCTTCCGGCATGCCGTCGATGGACAGGTAGAAGTGGCGTTTGCCTTCAGCCTTGACGCCCACACCAGTGATGTCGACGCGGTAGGTTTCGCCGTGAACGTCGATGACGAACTCGGTCGGCACGCCTTCACCACCGGCCGAAGCTACACCGCCTGCTTCCGGAATCGGCAGCAGCACTTCCGGTGTCAGGGTGCCGGCTGCGCGTTCTTCGAGGAACTTGCGGCCGATGTCCGGGAACATGGCGTAGGTCAGCACGTCTTCTTCAGACTTGGCCACTGCGCCGATTTCGGCACGCAGCTTGGTCATCTCCGGCTTGAGCAGATCGGCCGGACGCACGTCGATCACCTCTTCGCTGCCGATGGCCTGACGACGCAGCTTTTCGTTCACAGTGCCCGGCGCCTTGCCGTAGCCGCCTTGCAGGTAAAGCTTCACTTCGTTGGTGATGGTCTTGTAGCGCTCGCCGGCCAGCACGTTGAAGAACGCCTGGGTGCCGACGATTTGCGAGGTCGGGGTCACCAGCGGCGGGAAGCCGAGGTCTTCGCGAACGCGCGGGATTTCAGCCAGCACTTCGCTCATACGATTCAGGGCGCCCTGCTCTTTCAACTGGTTGGCCAGGTTGGAAATCATCCCGCCCGGAACCTGGTTGACCTGCACGCGAGTGTCGACGGCAGTGAACGCGCTTTCGAACTGGTGGTACTTCTTGCGCACGGCGTAAAAGTACAGGCCGATCTCTTGCAGTAGCTCCAGGTTCAGGCCGGTGTCGAACTCGCTGCCTTTAAGGGCGGCGACCATCGATTCGGTGCCCGGGTGGCTGGTGCCCCAGGCGAAGCTGGAGATCGCGGTGTCGATATGGTCGGCGCCGTTTTCGATGGCCTTGAGTTGGCACATCGCAGCCAGGCCGGCGGTGTCGTGGGAGTGGATGAACACCGGCAGCGATTGCTCGGCCTTCAGTGCCTTGACCAGTTCACCCGTGGCGTACGGGGTCAGCAGACCGGCCATGTCCTTGATCGCCACCGAGTCGCAACCCATGGCTTCCATTTGCTTGGCTTGCGCCACGAAAGCCTCGATGGTGTGCACCGGGCTGGTGGTGTAGGCGATGGTGCCCTGGGCGTGTTTGCCGGCAGCTTTCACCGCTTCAATGGCCACGCGCAGGTTACGCACGTCGTTCATGGCGTCGAAGATACGGAACACGTCGATGCCGTTGACCGCGGCCTTGGCGACGAAGGCTTTGACCACGTCGTCGCTGTAATGGCGGTAGCCCAGCAGGTTCTGGCCACGCAGGAGCATTTGCAGGCGCGTGTTAGGCAACGCGGCGCGCAGTTGGCGCAGACGCTCCCACGGGTCTTCTTTCAGGAAGCGTACGCAGGCGTCGAAGGTCGCGCCGCCCCAGACTTCCAGCGACCAGTAACCGACTTTGTCGAGTTTGTCGCAGATCGGCAGCATGTCTTCGGTGCGCATGCGGGTGGCGAGCAGCGATTGATGGGCGTCGCGCAGGATTGTGTCGGTAACGTGGATTTGTTTGCTCATTGTTCTATTCCTCACAGGCCTGCGTGGGCGGCGATGGCGGCGGCGATGGCCAGGGCCAGCTCTTCGGGTTTGCGCTTGATCGAGTAGTTGGTCAGTTCAGGGTGGCTTTCAACGAAGCTGGTGTTGAACTGGCCGCTACGGAATTCCGGGTTACGCAGGATTTCCTGGTAGTACGCGGCGGTGGTCTTGACCCCTTGCAGACGCATGTCGTCGAGGGCCCGCAGGCCACGGTCCATCGCCTCTTCCCAGGTCAGCGCCCAGACCACCAGTTTCAGGCACATCGAATCGTAGAACGGCGGAATGGTGTAGCCGGTATAGATCGCTGTGTCGGTGCGCACGCCGGGACCGCCGGGCGCGTAGTAACGGGTGATCTTGCCGAAACTCGGGAGGAAGTTGTTTTTCGGGTCTTCGGCGTTGATCCGGAACTGCAGCGCGAAACCACGGTGCAGGATGTCTTCCTGTTTCACCGAGAGCGGCAAACCGGATGCGATGCGGATCTGCTCGCGAACGATGTCGATGCCGGTGATTTCTTCAGTGATGGTGTGTTCCACCTGCACCCGGGTGTTCATCTCCATGAAGTACACCTCGCCCTCGGCGAGCAGGAACTCCACGGTACCGGCGTTCTCGTAACCCACGGCCTTGGCTGCACGAACCGACAGGTCGCCGATGTAGGCGCGCTGTTCCGGAGTCAGTTGCGGGCTCGGAGCGATCTCGATCAGCTTCTGGTTGCGACGCTGGATCGAGCAGTCACGCTCGAACAGGTGCACCACGTTGCCGAAGCTGTCGCCGAGGATCTGCGCTTCGATATGTTTCGGGTTTACGATGCATTTTTCCAGGAACACTTCCGCCGAACCGAAAGCCTTGGTGGCTTCGGAAATCACTCGCGGAAAGGCTTGTTCGAGTTCTTCGCGACTGTTGCAACGACGAATGCCGCGTCCGCCACCACCGGAGGTAGCCTTGAGCATCACCGGGTAACCGATGCGGTCGCCTTCGGTCAGGGCCTCTTCGATGCCCGACACGTTGCCTTCGGTGCCCGGTGTGACCGGCACGCCGGCCTTGATCATGCTGCGGCGCGCTTCGGTCTTGTCGCCCATGCGGCGAATGACTTCCGCCGACGGGCCGATGAATTTGATTCCGCGCTCGGCGCAGATGTCCGCCAGCTCGGCATTTTCCGAAAGAAAGCCGTAGCCGGGGTGCAACGCATCGCAACCGGTTTCCACCGCCAGGTTCACCAGCTTGCGCGGGTTCAGGTAGCCAGCCAATGGCTCGGCACCGATGCTGTGGGCCTCGTCCGCACGCTTCACATGCAAAGCATGACGGTCGGCGTCGGAATAGATCGCGACCGAGCGAATGCCCATTTCGGCGCAGGCGCGCACGATTCGTACGGCAATCTCACCACGGTTGGCAATCAGGATCTTTTTTATCACTTGGAGGTTCCCTTGAGCCGGTGGCACCCACGACCCGATTAGACAGGTCGACGCGTGACCAAATGTTTCAATTCAGTCGCAGCTCCACACTAGCTGTCGCAAGGGATTAACAAAAATGAATAATAATTGGGTCAGACATAAGCAAAGACTTATAGTTGAGTCATCGACCTTCGCTCAGGATTTATAGAAAATGCGTAAGTCATTGATGCGTATGACATTGCGTCAATTGCAGATCTTCAATGAGGTGTGCGATTTAAGGTCCTACAGCCGCGCTGCCGACGAAATGTCTCTCACACAACCTGCCGTGAGCCTACAGATTCGTCAACTTGAAGAGCTGATCGGTCAGCCCTTGTTCGATTATGTCGGCAAAAAACTCTACATGACCGAGGCGGCCGAAGCGCTGCAGCGCGCCAGCCGGGACATTTTCGGCCGCCTGGAAAACCTCGATATGCAGCTGTCGGACATGCAAGGCTCATTGCAAGGTCAGCTGAAACTGGCGGTGGAGTCCAGCGCCAAGTATTTCGTGCCGCACCTGTTTGCCGCGTTCAAGCGCCAGCACCCGGAAGTGAACCTGCACCTGACGGTGGTCAACCGTGGCCAGGTCATCCGGCGCCTGTCGGATAACCGCGATGATCTGGTGATCATGTCGATGGTCCCCCAGGACATGGGGCTGGAATTCCTGCCGTTCCTCAACAACCCGATTGTAGCCGTGGCGCCACCGGATCATCCGCTGTGCCACATGGGTCCATTGCGCTTGCAGGATCTGGAACCCTACACGCTGCTGCTGCGCGAACCCGGTTCCGGCACGCGACTGGCCTGCGAGGAGTATTTCAAAGAGAAGCGCGTGCACTTCACCCAGACCCAGGAGGTCGCCTCGGCGGAAGCTCAGCGTGAATGCGTGCTGGCGGGTCTGGGCCTGGCGCTGCTGACGCGCCACGCCCTGAACCTTGAGTTGGCGACCGGTGGCCTGATCGAGCTGCCGGTCGAAGAGCTGCCGCTGCTGCGTAGCTGGTGCCTGGTGCAGGCCAAGGCCAAACGGCTATCGCCGGTGGCCCACGCATTCCTTGCGTTTATCCGCAGCGAACGAGCGCAAATCAGCGCACTGGTTGAGCGTTTCGACGGGAAGTTACCGGTGCTGCCTGCCAGTAGTTGAGTTCGAGGTCGTCGGGAAATTCGCCGATTTCGGCCAGAAGCTGGCGGCGCTCGCAGCGATCTTCGATGGCGCGGCGAAATTCCATGCGGCGCTGGTCTTCTTGCTGACGACGGGTTTTGACGGCGCTGTTGCGTTCTTCGTAGGGCTGGGCCATTTCGAGTCTCCCAAGGCGAGTACGGGAGTTTCAAGATAGGCGCGAGGGATGACGGTTTGGCGGCGGGAGGGTTACAGAACGATGAACCTCACCGGCTGACTGCGAACCTGTGGCGAGGGAGCTTGCTCCCGCTGGGTCGCAAAGCGGCCCTAAGATTTTGCGACTGCTGCGCAGCCGAGCGGGAGCAAGCTCCCTCGCCACAATTCCAGCCAGAATCAATCGTCCAGCGCTTTTACTGACTTTGGCGACAACCGCAAGCTGCGAAGGCTGCGCTTGACGCTCTTCAAGTGATTGACCAGGCTCGGCCCACGGGCCATGGCCACGCCCATCGCCAACACATCGATCACTACCAGGTGGGCGATGCGCGACGTCAGTGGCGTGTAGATTTCAGTGTCTTCGTGCACGTCGATCGCCAGGTTAACGGTCGACAGCTCGGCCAACGGTGTCTGGCTCGGGCACAGGGTGATCAGCGTGGCGCCGCTTTCGCGCACCAGGTTGGCGGTGATCAACAGGTCCTTTGAGCGACCGGACTGGGAAATGCAGATCGCCACGTCGGTCGGCTTCAAGGTCACCGCCGACATCGCCTGCATGTGCGGGTCGGAATACGCCGCCGCGGTCAGCAACAAACGGAAGAACTTGTGCTGGGCATCCGCCGCCACCGCACCCGACGCACCGAAGCCGTAGAACTCGACACGCTGGGCCTGGGACATCGCGGTCACGGCTTTCTGCAACGCTACCGGGTCAAGTTTCTCGCGAACTTCCATCAGGGTGTGCAGGGTGGTGTCGAAGATTTTCAGGCTGTAGTCGGCAACCGAATCGTCTTCATGGATCGCGAATTGCCCGAAGCTCGCGCCGGCCGCCAGGCTCTGCGCCAGCTTCAGTTTCAAATCCTGGAACCCGGAGCAACCGATGGCGCGGCAAAACCGCACGATGGTCGGCTCGCTGATGCCTACGCTGTGGGCCAGGTCGGCCATGGAACTGTGCATCACCGCCGCAGGATCAAGCAGCACGTGGTCGGCGACCTTGAGCTCCGACTTGCGTAACAGGTGGCGTGACTGGGCGATGTGTTGCAGCAGATTCAAGGGGCTGGACTCTTTGTCATTGGCAGGTGCCGGGGATGTAGCACGCTTGTAGTTATACTACATGAATCGGCTTTTTGCCTGCTCAATGCGTAACTCAATGTCCCCATATCACGCGACATATGCTCCATGTAGCACCTACGAGGTTTTTTCGTCCGCGCGCAACAGCTCAGCCAGGTCTGCAGCCTCAACCGGACGGCTGATCCAATAACCCTGCACTTCATCGCAATGCTCGACCTTCAGAAACTCCAGCTGCTCCGGCCGTTCGACGCCTTCGGCCACCACTTTCAACGACAGACCGTGGGCCATGGCAATAATCGCCCGGGTGATCGCCGCATCTTCACTGCTCTCCCCCAGCCCACGGATAAATGCCTGATCGATCTTCACGTAATCCACAGGAATACGTTTGAGGTAGCTCAGAGACGAATACCCGGTACCAAAATCGTCGATCGCCAGCTTCACCCCCAGATCGCGCAATTGCTGGAAGGTCGCGATGATGTGCTCGACGCTGTCCAGCAACTGGCTTTCAGTAAGTTCCAGTTCCAGGTAGTGCGGCGCCAGGCCGGTTTCTTCCAGCACCTGGCGCACCAGGCTGACCAGTTTCCCCTGACGCAGCTGATGCACCGACAGATTGACCGACACCCGAATCGGCTCAAGCCCCTGACGTTGCCATTCGCAGGCTTGCCAGCAGGCCTGACGCAAGACGAACTCGCCGATAGCGTTGATCAGGCCGGTTTCCTCGGCCAGACCGATGAAATCCCCCGGCGGTACCTGGCCAAGGGTCGGGTGATTCCAGCGCACCAGCGCTTCGGCGGCATTCAACCGGCCGGTGGCGAGGCAGAGTTTCGGTTGATAAAACACCTTCAACTGCTTTTCTTCGATGGCTTTGCGCAATTGGTTCTCAAGCTGCAAACGCTCGAGCGTGCTGGCCTGCAAGCTGTCGGTGTAGAACTGGAAGTTGTTGCCGCCCAAGTGTTTGGCATGCTGCATGGCCATGTTCGACTGGCTGACCAGCGCGGAAATCTCCCGTGCGGTGTCCGGCAACAGGCTGATGCCCATGGACGCGCTCATCACCAGTTCATGCCCCTCGACAGTGATCGGCAAACGCAGCTTGGTCGACAATCGGGTCGCCACGCGCGCCAGGCTCGACAGGTTGCCGTAGGCGTCGAACAGCACCGCAAATTCATCGCCGGACAACCGGGCGATGGTGTCCGCTTCCGGCAACGCATTGACCAACCGCCGGGCCATTTTCTGTAACAGCTGATCGGCGATTTCGTGGCCGAGGCTGTCGTTGAGCAACTTGAAGCGATCCAGATTGATGTGCAGCAGCGCCAGGCTGCGCCGACCGCCCTGACGCACCCGCTGATGAGCCTCGCTTAGTCGTTCACGGAATAACGAACGGTTGGCCAGCCCCGTGAGCTCGTCGTAATGGGTGAGGTAGCGCATGCGCTCTTCGGATTCACGCCGAGCGGACAGATCGGCGAAGAAGCCGACGATATGACTGACATTTCCCCGCAAATCGCGTACGGCATTCAGTTGCAGCCACTGCGGATACAACTCGCCATTCTTGCGGGTCTCGACCAACTCGCCCTGCCAACTACCGTGCTGCTCCAGCGCCTGACGAATCGCCGCGTAATGCCGACGGGCGTCGCGGCTGCAAGGCAAATCGACCACGTTGCGCCCGAGCATGTCGTCGATTTCATAGCCAGTTACCCGACTGAAAGCCTGATTGACCGCGATCAGTGCGTAATTCGGGTCGAAAATCACGATGCCTTCGCTGGCCGCCTCGAACACCGTCGCCGCCAGCTGGCGCTGTTCTTCCAGGTGCTTGCTGGCGCTGATATCGCGACGGGTGCCGACCATGCGGATCACCCGGCCGTTTTCACTACGCTCGACCGCTCGACCACGGTCCTCGATCCAGACCCAATGGCCATCGCCATGTCGCACCCGGTACTCGATCTGATAATCCTCGGTGCGGCCCTTCAAATGCTCGACCAGCGCCCGCTTCAGCGCTGGCAAGTCGTCGGGGTGCAGCCTCGGCTTGAGGTGGCGGAGCATTGCCGTCACGTATTCCGGCTCCAGCCCGAACAACTCCTGGAGCTGAGTGTGATGAACTTCGTCGGTCTGCAAGTTCCAGTCCCACAAACCGAGTTCGCTCGCCTTCAACGCCAGCGCCAGCCGTGCTTCGCTCTTGCTCAAAGCCTGGTTGGCCGCATCCAGTTCCAGACTGCGTTGGGCAACCCGGTTTTCAAGGTCGACCTGGGTTTCGCGCAATTCTTCTTCAGCGCGACGACGCTGGTCGATTTCCTTGGCCAGCTCGTGATTGAGTTGCTCGCTGCGACTTTGCGCTTGCTGCAAGTGTTCGATCAGCGCCTGATTTTGAAAACGCCGCAACAAACCCTGATCGATCAACCGATTGACCTGCCAGGCGACCACGCTCAACGAGCCCAGAAGAATCAGCCCGAACCAGCCCCAGCCCTGCTCCTGTTCATCGCCGCCCCAGAACAGATAGCCGATGGCCGGCAACAGACAGGGCAAGGTAAAGGATAGAAATGCTGGCAGGCTGACCGCATAAGCGACGCTGGCCGAAAGGGCTGCGGCGCCGATCAGACCGAATACCCAGGCTTGCTGGATGAAATTGTCAGCGGGCACCAGTGCAATGCCGGCACCGGCCAGCGTCAGGCCGGTCATCGCCGAACCGAGCAGAAACATGCGACGCCAGATCGGATGGGCCTGACGGTGGGGAATCGCCGAATCGAAGGCCGCGACCTGAATCACTCGCAACGCCACCAGCGACAGCAACCAGATCAGCCAGACGCTGACCACGAAGTAACGCTGCGGGCTCCAGAGCAACCCGGCGCAGACCAGACCGTTGATCAACATGAAAAGCGTCGGCAAGAGCGAGCCCTGGTACAGCAGACGCGTGCGTTCGACCGCCATCTCCATGGCGTACTGTTTGCGGATAGCCCGAGGCTCCACGGAGGGGCCCGACAGGTCGGAGCTGAGGGTCATAGGCGATGTTCTTGTTCTTATAGTTGAGCATGCGAGCCCGAATTGTGGACGGAGCATACACAAGCAAATGCCCGGACCAAACTGCCTCAGGTCATAAAATAGACAAAAGTTTTAGTCGCCCGCATCCGGGGTAAAAGCCGCCAGGCGAGCCCCGCCCCTGCTCGCAGCCAGTGACCGACCGGTCGTCATCGGTGCTTCTTTCATCGGCTAATGCAAAGCTCGGTTTGCCCGGTGTGACGTCGCACCCTAGAATGCCCCGATGCGCGATGATCTCTCCCTTCTGCTGAACTCCCTCAACGATGCCCAACGCCAGGCCGTAGCTGCCTCCGTGGGTCGTCAGTTGGTCCTGGCCGGTGCTGGCTCCGGTAAAACCCGAGTGCTGGTGCACCGTATCGCCTGGTTGATCCAGGTCGAAAACGCCTCGCCCCACTCCATTCTGTCGGTGACCTTCACCAACAAGGCCGCTGCCGAGATGCGTCATCGCATCGAGCAGCTGATGGGTATCAACCCGGCCGGCATGTGGGTCGGCACCTTCCACGGCCTGGCACACCGCTTATTGCGGGCGCACTGGCAAGAGGCGGGCCTGAGCCAGACCTTCCAGATTCTCGACAGCGACGACCAGCAACGGCTGGTCAAGCGGGTGATCCGCGAGTTGGGCCTGGACGAGCAACGCTGGCCGGCCCGGCAGGCCCAGTGGTTCATCAACGGGCAGAAAGACGAAGGTCTGCGTCCACAACATATTCAAGCCAGCGGCGATCTGTTCCTGGCGACCATGCGCAGCATTTATGAAGCCTACGAGGCTGCGTGCCTGCGTGCCGGCGTCATCGACTTCTCCGAACTGCTGCTGCGCGCCCTCGATCTGTGGCGCGACCACCCGGGGCTGCTCGCCCATTATCAGAAGCGCTTCCGGCACATTCTGGTGGACGAGTTCCAGGACACCAACGCCGTGCAGTACGCCTGGCTGCGTCTGCTGGCCAAGGGTGGCGACAGCCTGATGGTGGTCGGCGACGACGATCAGTCGATCTATGGCTGGCGCGGCGCGAAAATCGAGAACATCTATCAGTATTCCGACGACTTCCCGGATGCCGAGATCATTCGTCTGGAGCAGAACTACCGCTCCACCGCCGGAATCCTCAAGGCCGCCAACGCCCTGATCGCCAACAATACCGGGCGCATGGGCAAAGAGCTGTGGACCGATGGTGGCGAAGGCGAAGCGATCAATCTGTACGCCGCGTTCAACGAACACGATGAAGCACGCTACGTGGTTGAAACCATTGAAAGCGCGCTGAAAACCGGCTTGGCTCGCAGTGATATCGCGATTCTGTACCGCTCTAACGCCCAATCGCGCGTTTTGGAAGAAGCCTTGCTGCGCGAGCGCATCCCGTACCGCATTTATGGTGGTCAGCGCTTCTTCGAACGGGCAGAAATCAAGAACGCCATGGCGTATCTGCGTTTGTTGGAAGGTCGTGGCAACGACGCGGCCCTGGAGCGGGTGATCAACGTTCCGGCCCGTGGCATCGGCGAAAAAACCGTCGAAGCGATTCGCGATCATGCGCGCCACAGCGACGTGTCGATGTGGGAAGCCATGCGTCAGCTGGTGGCCAACAAGGGCCTGACCGGGCGCGCTGCCGGTGCACTTGGGGCGTTTATGGAGCTGATCGAGAACCTCGCCGCCAAGTGCATGGAAATGCCACTGCACCTGATGACCCAGACCGTCATCGAGCAGTCGGGGCTGATCGCCTACCACCAGGCGGAAAAAGGCGAGAAAGGCCAGGCCCGGGTAGAAAACCTTGAGGAACTGGTCAGCGCCGCGCGCAACTTCGAAAACCCGGAAGAGGACGAAGAGCAATCGCCACTGGCGGCATTCCTCGGCCACGCCTCGCTGGAGGCCGGGGACACCCAGGCCGACGAGCACGAAGACAGCATTCAGTTGATGACCCTGCACAGCGCCAAGGGCCTGGAATTCCCTTACGTGTTCCTGGTGGGCATGGAAGAAGGCCTGTTTCCGCACAAAATGAGCCTGGAAGAACCCGGTCGCCTTGAAGAAGAGCGTCGTCTGGCCTATGTCGGTATCACCCGGGCGATGCAGAACCTGGTGCTGACGTATGCTGAAACCCGACGCTTGTACGGCAGCGAGACCTACAACAAGGTGTCGCGTTTCGTACGTGAAGTGCCGAAAGGCCTGATCCAGGAAGTGCGACTGTCCAACAGTGTCAGCCGTCCGTTCGGCGGAGGCCAGCAGCAGAGTTCCAGCAGCCTGTTCGGCGGCAGCGAGATCCCGGACACCGGGTTCAGCCTCGGCCAGACTGTGCGGCATTCGGTGTTCGGCGACGGTGTGATCCTGAATTTCGAAGGCGCCGGTGCTCAGGCGCGGGTGCAGGTGAACTTCAGCGAAGGCAGCAAGTGGCTGATGCTCGGTTACGCCAAGCTGGAAGCGATCTAAAACCTGCCAGTGATTTACTGTGGGGGCGAGCCTGCTCGCTCCCACAAGGTTCTGTGTTTCAGATTGATCTTATAAAAGGCGCAAAAACATGGGCTCGGGTTTCTTTTCTTCCTGGACATTCTGGGCCCTGATGTCGGCGGCGTTTGCCGCCATGACCGCGATTTTCGCCAAAATCGGCATCGAAAACGTTAACTCGGACTTCGCCACGCTGCTGCGCACGGTGGTGGTTTTGGTCAGCCTGGCCTTGATTTTGTACGCCACGGGCCAATATCAGTCATTAGGATCGATCTCGGCCAGGAGCTACCTGTTCCTGCTGCTGTCGGGACTGGCCACCGGTGCCTCGTGGATCTGCTACTTCCGCGCGCTGAAACTGGGGCCGGCCTCGTTGGTCGCTCCGGTGGACAAGCTCAGCGTGGTGCTGGTGGCGGTGCTCGGCGTAATCCTGCTGGGTGAAAAACTCGACCTGCGCCAATGGAGCGGAATCGGCCTGATTACGGCCGGTGTCGTCATGCTGGCGCTGCGGCGCTAAGCATCCTTCCTACAGAAGCTGTCCACTCGTCCTACAGACTAACGCTAACAGGCCTTATTGCGCTGACTGAAGCTGAACACAACCTGTCAGGCAAAAGCCCGAAACACTCTGCCGCTAGCCAGTAACACTTCAGCTGTGCAACATGGCGCGCGTGCCATCCACAAATGGGAATTCCCTTTATGAAACGTTTTCTTAGCATCGCCATGGCGTTGTGCATCGGCCTGACGATGAGCCTGGACGCCAACGCCAAGCGCTTTGGTGGCGGCAAGAGTGTCGGCGCTGCGCCGACTCACCAGACCAGCCAAATGGCTCCTTCTTCTCCTGGCGTGGGCGGTGCAGCCGCCACTGCCGGCGCGGCCGGTGCCGCTGGCGCTGCCGCCAAGGCCGGCGGTGCTTCGCGTTGGCTCGGCCCTCTGGCCGGTATCGCGGCCGGTGGCCTGCTGGCTTCCATGTTCATGGGCGGCGGCTTCCAGGGCATGCAGTTCTTCGACATCCTGATCATGGCGGTCATCGCCTTCCTGGTCTTCCGCTTCATTGCCGCTCGTCGTCGCAAACAGCAGGAGCATATGGCTCCGGCCGGCGCGCCGATGCAACGTGAAGTGTTCGAGCAGAAGCCAGCCATGGGTTCGATCTTCGGCGGTTCGGCTGCACCTGTTGCCCGTCCGGTGATCAATGCTCCGGCCTGGTTCAACGAACAGCGCTTCGTTGAAGCCGCGCGCAACCATTTCCAGTCCCTGCAACAGCACTGGGACGCCAACGAAATGGACAAGATCGCCGAGTTCGTGACCCCGCAACTGCTGGAGTTCCTCAAGCGCGAACGTGCCGACCTGGGCGACGGCTTCCAGTCGACCTACATCGACAACCTCCAGGTACAACTGGACGGCGTTGATGACCGTGCGGACAAGACCATCGCCACCCTGACCTTCAGCGGCGTGTCGAAGACCTCGCGTTTCGACCAGGGCGAAGTGTTCAGCGAAAGCTGGAACATGGAACGTCCACAGGGCGAAAACCAGCCTTGGCTGGTCGCAGGTATCCGCCAGAACGGCTGATAACTCCGCGTTTCGCATGCTGTAATGAAAACCCCGGCTCTGCCGGGGTTTTCTATTTCACGGTTGCATCTATAGCGAGCTACTGTATAAACCGCCCAAACTAAACCGCGCCATCAAGCAAGAGGATCCCGGACGTGGAAGAAATCATCGAACAACTGCGTGAAGCCAACGAACCGGTACCGGTCCCCTTGGAGTTGCCCGACGAAGATCTGCTGGTAGAAATCGAAGAGCAACTGTTCATCGACATTCCCTTCGTATTCAGAGAATTTCTGCTGACCGTCAGCGATGTTGTCTACGGCAGCCTGGAGCCGGTGACCGTCACCGACCCGCAATCCCACACCTACCTGCCGGACGTTGCCGCCAACGCCTGGGACGCTGGTGTTGATCGCAGCCTGATCCCGATCTGCCAGGACGGTGACAACTACTACTGCGTCGAAGAAGACGGCACCGTGGTGTTGTGGCTGGCCGAAGAAGAGTTACTCGCCGAAGAAACCTGGGAATCGGTCTGGCACTGGGCACGGGACGTCTGGCTGGAAAGCTGATGTACCCCTGCACGATTTTTTGTAGCAGCTGGCGCAGCCTGCGTTCGGCTGCGAAGCAGTCGTAAACCCTGACACTCGGTTAACCTGAATCACCTCGTAGCCTGATTGGCGACTGCTGCGCAGTCGAACGCAGCCTTCGGCAGCTGCTACAGGGACTCGTCACGCTCAATGCTCGGACGAATCCTTGTGGTTATCCAGGGTTTCCAGCAAGGCCACCTGCATCCGCGTATGCACGCGGATGAACCAGCGCCAGAGCAGCGCCGCTATCGCAGCCGCGACCACGACAATCAGCACCAGCAACTTGTTGGTCGGCAGAATACTGGCCGACAAGGCCGCCAGCAGCAGGAAAATCACCAGCAGCGAGAGGATCGGGATCACTTCGGCGATCACCCGACGCACTCGCTGCGTGTGGCGGCCGGCCATCTCCGACTTCACCCCCATTTCTGCCAGCAGCATCGACAGCGCCTTGAGCTTGCGATAGGCGGCGATCAGGAACGGCAGCGACAACAGCAACGCCCCGCCCCAGATCAACGCTTTTTGCCAGCTCGGGTCGCTGATCCAGTCTTGCAGGTAAACGGACATGCGCTCGGCGAAGAAGGCGCCCGATAAAAAGATCGCAACCACCAGCGCCAGATTGACCCCCACCTGCAACAGAATCCGCCGAATCATCGACGCCAACAGCGCGCCCTCGCCCTGAGGCTGGATGCTGCGCAGCCATTCGCCATACATCCCCAGCACACGAGCCAGACGCTGCGGCATCACGGCAGCAAGCTTGATCGACAGCGGATCGGCCGCGCGGATCAGATAGGGCGTCAACAGCGTGGTGATCACCGAGACGGCCACAGCCACCGGATAGAGAAAGCTGCTGGTGACCTGCAGCGTCATGCCCAGCGCGGCGATGATGAAAGAGAATTCGCCAATCTGTGAAAGCCCCATCCCCACGCGCAGTGAGGTGCGTCCGTCATTGCCAGCGATAAACGCGCCAAGGCCGCAGGACAGCATCTTGCCCAGCACTACCGCCACAGTGATCACCGCAATCGGCCAGGCGTATTGCAGCAGGATCATCGGGTCGAGCATCAGGCCGATGGCGACGAAGAAGATGGCACTGAACAGGTCGCGAACCGGCTCGATCAACTGCTCGATCTTCAGCAGCTGGCGCGATTCGGCCATGATCGCACCGATCAGGAACGCGCCGAGAACCATGCTGTATTCAAGCTTGACCACCAGCAGGCAGAAGCCGAAACACAGGCCCAGCACGGTAATCAGCAACATCTCGTTGCTCTCGAATTTCGCCACATAGGCCAGTAGTCGCGGCACCAGCAGAATACCGATGACCAGTGCGACAATCATGAACAGGGAAAGCTTGCCGACGGTGGAAAAGACTTCGCCGGAACTGACCGTGCCGCTGACGGCGATGCTCGACAGCAAGGCGATGATGCCGATACCGAGGATGTCCTCGACGATCAGTACGCCGAAGATCAACTGCGCAAAACGCTCGTTCTTCATCTTCAGGTCGTTGAGCGCCTTGACGATGATGGTGGTCGAGGAAATCGCCAGGATCGCGCCGAGGAACAGCGAATCCATGGTATTCCAGTCGAACCAGCGGCCGATTTCGTAGCCGATCCAGATCATCAGGACGATTTCCAGGAAGGCCGCGATAAACGCCGTGGCACCGACCTTGAACAGCTTGCGCAGGCTGAACTCCAGCCCCAGGCAGAACATCAGGAAAATCACCCCGAGCTCGGCGAGGGTCTTGATGGTTTCTTCGTCGTGGATCAGGCCGAAGGGCGGCGTGTGCGGGCCGATAATGAAACCGGCGACGATGTAGCCGAGCACCACCGGTTGTTTAAGACGATGAAAGAGCACGGTCACCACACCCGCGATCAACATGATCACTGCCAGATCCTGAATGAAACTGATGGCATGCATGGTGTGTGGCTCCTTCGGGGGTGGGCTTTTGAAGGGTAACACCACGACTTCCGGCGCAAAGACGGTGCAATATATGGAAACAGATCGCTTCGGGCGTGACGGCGCCTCCCCGCCCGGCGTCCCGATAACTGTTGGTTTGAAAAACACCGACAAGCACCCACAGAGGTGCCCCCCAAACCCTGCCTTGAACCCGTGAGTACGTTATGGAACCCGGAAACGCCCAGCTGTCGATGACGGTATTGATGACCCCCGACATGGCCAACTTCTCTGGCAATGTCCACGGCGGCACCCTGCTCAAATACCTCGATGAAGTGGCCTACGCTTGCGCCAGCCGGTATGCCGGCCGTTACGTAGTGACCTTGTCGGTGGATCAGGTGATCTTCCGCGAGCCGATTCATGTCGGTGAGCTGGTGACCTTTCTGGCCTCGGTCAACTACACCGGTAATACCTCGATGGAAGTGGGCATCAAGGTCGTGACCGAGAACATTCGCGAGCGCTCGGTGCGCCACACCAACAGCTGCTTCTTCACCATGGTCGCGGT
This sequence comes from Pseudomonas sp. Pseusp15, assembly GCF_059492165.1. Lineage (NCBI taxonomy): Bacteria > Pseudomonadati > Pseudomonadota > Gammaproteobacteria > Pseudomonadales > Pseudomonadaceae > Pseudomonas > Pseudomonas sp. Pseusp15. Next base: position 5,395,942 of record NZ_CP168523.1, on the reverse strand, counting down.
GGATGACCAGCGTAAACCGGCCTCCGTCCCGCCACTGCAACCGCAGAACAGCGAAGACAAGCGTCGGTACATGCAGGCCCAGCAGCGTCGGCAGATTCGTCAGGAACTGGAAAAGCGCTATCAGGAAATCAAGGGCGACGCTTAAAGCAAAAGATCGCAGCCTGCGGCAGCGCCCACAGACGCGCGGGAGCTGCCGCAGGCTGCGATCTTTTCTACCGCCACACCGTTACAAACTGATCGCTACCGCCTCGAACCGCACCCGGGGATGGGCGATCCGGTCCTGCGCCCGCACCAGTTCCAGTTCATAGCTGGCACAAGCCTGGGTTTCCAGCAGCACTTCATGCACCGCCGCCGCGGTGAATTCGAAGGCGCTCAGCAGACTGTCACCCAGCAGCACACGCGCCAGGAACAGCCCGGAAGTCAGATCGCCAACGCCCACCGGCTGACGCGGGAACGCCAGCAACGGCCGACGCAAGTGCCAGCTGCCTTCAGCGGTCACCAGCAACATCTCGAAGCCATCCGTCAGTTTGCCGGGATAGTCCAGATGCTTGACCAACACCGCCTTCGGACCGCGCGCCAGCAGCGCCCGCGCCATGGCCAGGCAATCGAACAGTGACTGCGCCTTGCGCCCCGAGAAGCTGTTCAGCTCCAGCTGATTCGGGCACATGAAGTCGGCTAACGCCGCCGCCTCTTCCAGCAGGAAATCGCTGACTTCGGCTGGAACACTGCAGCCCTTCTCCGGATGGCCCATCACCGGATCGCAGAGGTACAAGGCTTTGGGATTGATCGATTTGATTCGCTCCACTCCCGCCAGAATCGCCCGCCCTTGGGCCGCGCTGCCGAGGTAGCCGGACAACACGGCGTCGCAGTTGCCCAGTTCGCCAATCGCCGCGATGCCCTCCACCAATTCCGGAATCTGATGCGGGGCCAGCACTTCCCCGGCCCACTGGCCATATTGCGTGTGGTTGGAGAACTGCACGGTATTGAGTGGCCAGACGTTCACCCCGACCCGCTGCATCGGGAAAACCGCGGCGCTGTTGCCAGCGTGGCCGAACACCACATGGGACTGGATGGCGAGCAGATGGGGCGTACGTTTCATGCGGTGAGTTTTCCATAAACCGATTGAAATTCGAGCCGCGCAGTATGCGACTAAACGCAGCCTGTACGACAGACCAGAGACGCAGTTAAGCTGACACTATCTTGTTGGAGCACCCTGTTGATGCTGACCCTAGGAAATATCTTCGTGCTGATGCTGCTCGCCACCGGTGGCGCATGGCTGTGGCACAACCACGGCTTGCGCGAACGCGCACTGGAGCGGGTTCAGCAGCATTGCGCCAAGCTGCGGATCGAGTTGCTGGACGGCAACGTAGCCTTGAAGAAGATCGCTTTCATTAAAGACGCCAACGGCCGTCGGCGCCTGGCCCGTGTGTATAGCTTCGAATTTACCGTGACCGGCGAAACCCGCCACAACGGCACCATCACTCAGTTCGGCGCCCATAGCGCACAGATCGAGCTCGCGCCCTACCCAATGCCATTCGACGACACACCGCCGGTGGTCGAAGTCGCAAAACCCAGCGCCGAGGTGATTGAATTGAGCCAGTGGCGGCAAGAACACACCAAGTGGCGTCCCTGAAGATCAAAAGATCGCAGCCTGCGATTTTTTGATCTTCAAACCGACCGGCAATCGGCCAGATCTCTTTGCAGCGACTCAACATCCTGCACTTCACTGAAAATCAGCTCGATGCGCGAATCCCGTCGCCATTCGCTGGGTTGCCAATCCAGTAACGAGTTATTCAGCGCGTTGGCCGACACCCAACCTTCGACGCTGTGGATAACCAGCTTCGCCCGCAGCCATTCAAGGCTCTCAAGCCACTTTCCGACAAGCACGGCATCGAATGTCTGACTCGGATGCCAGCGCCAGCCGACGCTCCAGCCACCCTCTTGCGCCTGACTCAAGCAAATCGGCTGCGCAGGGTCAGTCCAGATGGCCGGCATCTGTGCCAGCCCCTTGGGCACGATGAAGTTATCCACACCCGCGACAGCCTGAGCCTTGAGGCCCGGTAACTCGCTCAGCGGCAAGACAGCTTGCTGCGTCCAGTACAAAGGACGCGACGGCAACTGTGCGACAACTCGCTGGCGATCACTGTCGTCGAGGCTTTCTGCCTTGTTCAGCAACAGCAACCCGGCACTGTCCAAGGCTTGCAGTTGCGCCGCTGGCAGCGGTTTTCCAGCCGCGAGCGCCTGGGCGTCCAGCACCAGCACGCAAGGCTGCACCGCCAGGACGCCTTGCCACGGCGCCTCGCTCAATTGCCTGAGCAACTGCGCCGGATGCCCCAGCCCGGAGGGCTCGATGAACAGTCGATCCGGTCGTGCCTTGCGCAGCAGCCGCCCGAGGCCGACCTGAAACGGCGCACCATTGACGCAACACAAACACCCCCCGGCCACTTCCCCCAGTGCGATACCATCGACGTCCTGGGTCAGCAGCGCAGCATCCAGGCCGATCTGGCCGAACTCGTTGATCAGCACCGCCCAGCGCTCACCGGCCGGCCGCTGCGCCAGCAGGTGCTTGATCAGACTGGTCTTGCCGGCACCCAGCGGGCCGGCGATGACGTGGGTGGGAATGTTCTGCAACATGGTCGAAGTTTTCTGAGGAGGTAAAGGATGCGGTTGATGGGATGGTCGTTGCTTCTGGCGCTCATGTCGGGTGAAGCGCTGGCCCAAGCCTGCGTGGTACATAGTACGGCTGAGCGGCTGGACGTGAAGGTCTGCCAGCAGAACCGCAACATCCCGGAAAAACTGTTCGCCGACGGCTTCTGCCAGCCGAATCTGGCCGGGCAGAAAGTCGAGGTGCAGTACGTCGACCAATGCCCCGCCGGCGCGTTCGGGGTATGCAGCAACGCTCAAGTCGCCAATATGCCTTACCGGCAGGATATTCACTATTACGGCGTGGCCACCGATGCGGCGTATCTGAAGCCGTTTTGCGAAGCCCAGAGCCAGGGAACCTGGCTCAAACCTTGAGCTGTCAGCCCAGCCAGTCGAGGGTCAGGATCAAACGACGCTCGCCCGGTGCCGGCTGCGGCGAACGGTGAACCAGACCGAAACCTTCGTTGCCGTGCCACTTCTCTCCTTTAAGCAGCGCCACTTCGCCGCTGGAGATACGCTGGATCAGCGAATCATCCTGGGGTTCGGCGTCAGGCTCGCCTAATCGGCGGCGATCCATCGCCCCTTCTTTCAGCCACTGGCTGCCGACCCCTGCGTAGGTAGTGATCAACCGCACCGGCACATGATCGACGTGGAAACGCGGGCACATGGCTTTGTCCAGAACCCGCAGGCGTAGGCCGATGCGTTGGGCGCCCAACAGGCAGGCGAACGCGCTGACCAGCCAGGAAACGTCGGCGATAAAACCTTCGTAACCTTCAAGATCGCTGAAGCCTGAGGCTAAACCGTGGAGATTGGGTTCGGCTTCATCACTGGCCATTTCAAGGGAAAGCGACTCGGCCAGCGGCTGGTTCAGGGACAACAGCAAGCGACCGAAATCGGCAATGTGCGCCGGCAGTTGGCGCTGCCAAAGGGCGAGGTTCACCCCGTCGTCCAGAATCCCGGTCAGCACCTTTGGCGTTTCACCTTGAACCTGAGCAATGACCGGTCGCCGCTTCAGACTGGGCGCCAGCATCAGGCAGCCGCCTCTTCGTGCCAGGGACCGAACGGATCGGGCAACAGCCGCCACCCCTCGACGCCCAAGACCATTTCATCATCCGTCAGCAGGCAGTTATCAAGTTCGGCGGTGAGTTGTGCAAAGTCGATGTTCTGACCGATAAACACCAGTTCCTGCCGGCAATCGCCGGTGGCGGCCGTCCAGTTCTCCATGATCCCGGCGGTGCTTTCTTCGTCTTGCGGCCACTGGTTTTTCGGCACGAAACGCCACCAGCGCCCGGCAAACCCGTAACGCATCAAGCCGCCGGCCTGGGACCAGCTACCGGCATCCATGTGTTTACTGGCCAGCCAGAAAAAACCCTTGGAACGCAGCAGCTTGCCGTTCACCCACGGGCGATCGATGAAGCTGAAAAAGCGCTGCGGATGAAACGGTCGCCGCGCCCGATAAGCCGTGGAGGCAATACCGTACTCCTCGGTTTCCGGCACGTGTTCACCGCGCAATTCCTGTAACCATCCTGGTGCCTGAGCGGCCTTCTCGAAGTCGAAACGCCCAGTGTTGAGGATCTTCTTGAGTGGCACCTCGCCCATGACCATCGGAATGATCTCGGCCTGGGCATTGAGCCGTTCGAGGATCGCGATCAGCTCCTGGCGTTCGCGGCTGCTGATCAAATCGATCTTGCTGATCAGGATCACGTCGGCGAATTCGATCTGCTCGATCAATAGGTCAGTGATCGAGCGCTCGTCCTCCTCGCCCAGGGTTTCACCACGGGAAGCGAGGCTTTCGGCGGCTTGGTAGTCGAGCAGGAAGTTCATGCCGTCGACCACGGTGACCATGGTGTCGAGCCGCGCAATGTCGGCCAGGCTCTGCCCTTCTTCATCGCGAAAGGTGAAGGTTTCCGCCACGGGCAGCGGCTCGGAAATGCCGGTGGACTCGATCAGCAGATAATCGAAACGACCGTCCCTGGCGAGTTTGCTGACTTCTTCGAGCAGGTCTTCGCGCAACGTACAGCAAATGCAACCGTTGCTCATTTCCACGAGTTTTTCTTCGGCACGGTTCAGGCTGACATCGCGTTGAACTTCACTGCCATCGATGTTGATTTCGCTCATGTCGTTGACGATCACCGCGACCCGCAGATTATCGCGATTACGTAGTACGTAATTCAGCAGTGTACTTTTTCCGGCGCCGAGAAAGCCCGACAGGACGGTCACGGGGAGACGATTGGGCATCAGGTATTCCTCACAGGGATGCCCGGTCGCAATGTCGGGCTTAATTTATGTTATAGTATAACAACACAAACAAGCCACTCCCCCTCTTGCCCACAACGACAAAGGGCACGATGCTTTAACCCGTCCGCCCCTTGAGAAATGCCATGGGAAACGCTCTGAGATTCTCGCTGTTGAGCCTTTCGCTGCTGATTGCGGTCGATGCCTGGGGACAGATCCCAAGCCTGGCCAAATGCACCCGTAGCGCCAATCTGCTGGCCTGCGTGGATGCCGACGGCAATGCCTACAGCGTTAACACCGTCGGTAGCACGATCTACTTGCGCGGCTTTGAAGTGGCCGGCAAACGCCATTGGGCGCAAACCAACAGCCGCTACGGGCAACTGACGTTCTTTACCGGCCTCGCATCCGATGGCGAAGCCTGGGTCGGTTACAACCGCCGGGTTGGCTGGACAACCATCAATCGGTTCTCCAGTTCCGGGGGCAGCAGCGCGAAGTTCACCTGTAGCCGGATGACCGGTTGCTAGGCCTGTGCCTTTTTCTGCTCCTGCTGCCAGGCGATATAGCTGTTCATTGGGGGATTCTTCTGGAAGTAACGCTGCAAGCCTTCGAATAAACCATCCGCCACGGCCTGCTGATGCCGCGCCGTCACCAGTCGCTGGCTGTCGCGGGCGTTCGAGATGAAGCCGGTTTCCACCAGAATCGACGGCACATCCGGCGACTTCAACACCGCAAATCCCGCCTGCTCCACACGCTTCTGATGCAGCGTGGTAATGCCCGCCAGGCTGCCGAGCACCGTGTTGCCCAGCTGCAAACTGGCGGCGATGGTGGCGTTCATCGACATGTCGAGAATCACTCCGGCGAGCATCGGATCCTTGTCCTTGAGATTGAGCAGGCTGGTGGCGCCCAACAGGTCCGCGCCGTTCTCCCGTTGCGCCATGAAGCGCGCCGTGGCCGAGGTCGCACCGCCTTCGGACAGGCAGTACACCGACGCACCTGAAGCGGTGAGGCGCGGCGCGGCGTCCGCATGGACCGAGATGAACATGTCGGCCTTGTGCTTGCGGGCGATCTCCACGCGCTTGCGCAGTGGGACGAAGAAGTCATCGTTACGCACCAGTTTCACGTCGAAGCCCTTTTCACGCTTCAGCCTCTTGGCCAACAGCTGGGCGATCGATAGCACCACGTCTTTCTCCCGCTCACCTTTGGCGCCGACCGCGCCCGGGTCTTTGCCGCCGTGACCAGGGTCGACCACCACAATGACGTCGCGCTTGGGATGAGCCTTGTCGATGATGGGCTCACGTTTTTCCGACGGCGCCGCCGCGATCTGTAGCGGAGCAATGGCCTTCAGATCGAGCACCAATCGGTGCCCCTGCCCATCCTGTGGTGGCAACAGGAAGCTGTTGAGCTGCACCGGACCGCTGAGGTCGAGGACGATCCGCGTATCGCCCTGACCGAAATGCCCGGAACGGATCGCGCGAATCACCGAGTTGTCGAGCGCCAGCTGACTGAAGTCGCCACTGAAGTTGGCGCCACTCAGATCGATGATCAGCCGCTCCGGAGCACTCAGGGAAAAAGTTTTGTACTGCACCGGCCCGCTCAGATCGAACACCAGTCGCAGCTTGTCGTCCGAACGCCACAGTCGTGCATTGCGAATTTGCGTGGCCGACACACCAAAAGGTAACGCAAAGGCCGCGCCGGCCAGAATCAGGTTGAGCAAGTGACGTCTGTGCATGATGAAAGCTCGTTCACGAAAAAGGCATCGTCGATTTGATTGTTATAATATAACATGCCAAATCAACTCCCACGATGGACCTGCTCATGAATGCGCTGACTCTGCCGGATATCGCCGCGCAGGCCTCACGCCAAGCCCTGCCACTCGATTGGGTGGGCATGTGCGGCATTGCTCTTCCTGTTTTATTCGATGGCCAGCGACTGAGTGCAAAAGCCGACGCTGGCGTTAGCCTCGACGATGGAGAGGCGCGTGGCATCCATATGTCGCGGCTGTACCTGGCGCTGGAAATGCTTGAGCAGGAAAACCTTTCACCCGCGTTGTTGCGGCGAGTCTTGCTGAGTTTTCTCGAGACTCATGAAGGACTTTCCCACAACGCTTACCTAAAAATTCACACCGAACTTCTGCTCAAAAGACCCGCGCTCGTCAGTCCGTTGGCCGGCTGGAAAACCTATCCGGTGAGCATCGAGGCGAGTCTGAAAAACGCGATGTTCCACGTGGAACTAAAAATCGACGTGCCTTATTCCTCAACCTGTCCATGCTCAGCAGCCCTTTCGAGGCAGTTGATTCAGCAGCAATTCGTTGATGACTTCGCCAATCAACCATTGCAACACGAAGACGTTCTGGCTTGGCTCGGTTCCACGAAAGGCATCGTCGCGACGCCGCATAGCCAACGCAGTAATGCGCAATTGCAGCTGCGTCTGGATGACTATCTGGATGACCTGCCGTTGATCGCCGCGATCAACGACGCGGAAGCCGCTCTCGGCACTGCTGTGCAAACCGCCGTGAAACGCGCCGACGAACAAGCTTTCGCCCTCGCCAACGGTCAGAACCTGATGTTCTGCGAAGATGCCGCGCGACGCTTGAACCTGGCATTGAAACGCTCCCCGGGCATCAACGCCTTTCACGTGCGAGTCGTCCACGCCGAAAGCCTTCACGCCCACGATGCCGTCGCCGAAAGCCGCTGGAACTGGGAGGCCGCATGATCCGATGCCAAGCCTTGCGCTGGGGCGCACCCGGTCAGCCGCTCACTCCAGCGGTTGATTTCGAACTGCCCAAGGGGAGTCTGACCGCCGTCATCGGCGCCAACGGGTCGGGCAAAAGCAGCCTGCTGAAAGTCATCGCCGGCCTGCAAAAGCCACTGGCCGGCAACGTCGTCATTGATGTTCCACGCAAGGGCGGCCTTTCGTTCCTGCCTCAGCAACAACACTTGGACCGGCAGTTCCCCATCAGCCTGCAAGAGTTGGTGGCCGCAGGTTTCTGGGGCAGCAAGCAAACTCCGGAAATTCGCAGCCAGCGACTCAAGGCTGCACTGGAAGACTGGTGCCTGAGCGGTCTGGAACATCGCCCGTTAATGGCCCTCTCCGGAGGCGAATTGCAACGTGCCCTACTCGCCCGACTGAGCCTCGCCGAAGCGCCCTTGCTGCTGCTCGACGAACCCCACGCCGCGCTCGACGAACTCGGCCAGGCGCTGCTCTGGAAACACCTCCACGCCTGGCATGCAGACGGTCGAACCCTGGTCGTGGTGTGTCATGACCTGGCCGCCGTGCGCCAACAGATTCCACAAGCGCTACTGATCAAAAGCAGCGGCTGCGTCCTCGGCCCCAGTACCGAGCTGATTCGCCAACAACCTCAGACGCAGGTGGCTTGATGATCGCTGCTGCTCACCTTTGGCAACCGTTTCACGAATTCGTATTCATGCGTCGGGCACTGCTGGGTGGCCTTGTTCTGGCCTGCAGCACGGCGCCGCTTGGGGTGTTTCTGATTCTGCGGCGCATGAGTCTGATAGGCGATGCAGTGGCTCACGGCATCTTGCCCGGCGCCGCATTGGGCTTCTGGTACGCAGGCTTGAGCCTGCCCGCGCTGACCATTGGCGGCCTCGGTGCCGGCCTGAGCATGGCCGGACTGGCCGCCTGGATTACCCGCCGCACCGGCTTGCGGGAGGACGCGAGCCTGGCCGCGATTTACCCGATATCGCTGGCCAGCGGCGTGCTGATCCTCGGTATCGCCGGCAAGCGGCTGGACCTGTTGCACCTGTTATTCGGTTCGGCGCTGGCGGTCGATGGCCCGACCTTGACCGGCATGCTCTGGGTCTCGGGCTTCAGCCTGCTCGCCATGGCCCTGATCTACAAACCACTGTTGCTGGACACCCTCGACCCGCTCTTTCTGCAAACCGTCAGCCGTCTCGGGCCGCTGGCTCACGGGGTATTTCTGACGTTGGTGGTGCTGAACCTGGTGATCGGTTTCCAGGCTATCGGCGCGCTGATGGTGGTCGGTTTGATGATGCTGCCGGCCGCCGCTTCTCGCTTCTGGAGTCGTCGTTTGCCGGTGCTGGTCATCATCGCCGCGTTGCTCGGCAGCCTCTCGGTCTGGCTCGGATTGTTGCTGTCGTTCTACTACTCGCTGCCCAGCGGCCCGGCAATCGTGCTGGTGGCTGGCGGTTGGTATCTGCTGTCCGTGGTGTTCGGCCCGGTACACGGTTTACTGCGCCGCCCGCCTTTGCTCACATCCCAATGAGGTGTAACCCAATGCGCGCTTTACTCGTGCTGTTCAGTCTGATGCTGTCGATGTCGCTGTCTGCCGCGGAAAAACTCCAGGTGGTCACCAGCTTCAGCATCCTCGCCGACATGACCCATCAGGTTGGCGGCGACCATATTCAGATCACCAACATGGTCGGTCCGGACGCCGATGCCCACACCTACGAACCGACGCCGGATGATGCAAAGGCACTGCTCAACACCAAACTGATCATCAAGAACGGGCTGGGTTTCGAGCCATGGCTGGACCGCCTGGTGACCAGCACCGAAACCAAAGCCCCAGTCATCAACGCCAGCCACGGTGTCATTCCGCGCTCGCTGGATGAAGACGGCGAAACCATTCCCGACCCGCACGCCTGGCACAACCTGGCGAACACCGAGTTGTACATCAGCAACATCACCAAAGCGCTGATCGCCGCCGACCCTGCAAACAAAGCTGACTACGAACACAACAGCCAGGCCTATCTGAAAAAGATCTACGCCTTGCTCGCCGAGGCTAAAGCCAAGCTCGGTTCGCTGCCGCCGGGTAATCGCAAAATCGTCACCTCCCATGATGCCTTCGGCTATCTCGGTCAGGCTTACGGCATCAACTTCATGGCGCCGCAAGGTCTGTCCACCGAACGCGAACCTTCGGCCGCCGAAGTCGCTGCGCTGATCACACAGATCCGTCAGGCCAAGGTCAAAGCGGTGTTCATGGAAAACATCAAGGACACGCGCCTGCTCAAGCAAATCGCTGATGAAAGCGGCGCGCATATCGGTGGCACGTTGTACTCCGATGCCCTCGCTGCAACTGGCCCGGCCAGCACCTTCACCGGGCTGTTCGAATACAACCTCAACACTTTGTACGAGGCATTGAGCAAGCCATGATCCGCAAGAATCCTTCAGGTGATCTGCCATTGATTGCGGAGTCGGCGTACGTGGATAAAACCGCAATCATCTGCGGCAAAGTGGTGATCGGCGAGAACGTCTTCGTCGGCCCCTACGCGGTGATTCGCGCCGATGAAGTGGACGACTCGGGCGAGATGGAAGCAATCACCATCGGCGCCAATTCGAACATCCAGGATGGCGTGGTGATCCACTCCAAGTCCGGCGCGGCGGTGACCATCGGCGAGTTCAGCTCCATCGCCCACCGCTCCATCGTCCACGGACCCTGCAGGGTCGGTAATCGCGTGTTCATCGGTTTCAACAGCGTGCTGTTCAACTGCGCGGTGGGCGACGGTTGCGTGGTGCGGCACAACTCGGTAGTCGATGGTCGTGACTTGCCTGACGCCTTCTACGTGCCCTCCACCACACGCATCGGCCCCAACACCGACCTGTCGCAGTTCCCACCCGTCAGCGTCAGCGCCTCGGAGTTTTCCGAAGACGTAGCACGCACCAACGTCGATTTGGTGCGCGGCTACAAAGCCCTGCAGAACGAGTTCTGACCATGAGCAGCGTGCTGATTCGCAACGCCCGACTAGTGAACGAAGGCCGGGAATTCGACGGTGATCTGCTGGTAAGCCACGGTCGCATCGTCAAGATCGCCAGCAGCATCGAAGGTGAAACAGCTGCCGTGGAAATCGACGCAAACGGCCAATGGCTGCTGCCAGGCATGATCGATGACCAAGTGCATTTCCGTGATCCAGGAGCACCGAACAAGGGCAGCTTCCATACCGAGTCCCGAGCGGCGGTGGCCGGCGGCATCACCAGCTTCATGGACATGCCCAACACCTCGCCGGCCACCCTGACCCTCGCCGCGCTGGCAGACAAGAAGCGTCGAGCGGCAACTCACTCAGTGGCCAATTACGGTTTTCATTTCGGCGTGAGCAACGACAATCTCGACACCGTCGCCGCGCTCAATCCTTGCGAAGTGGCCGGGGTCAAAGTGTTCATGGGCGCCTCCACGGGCAATATGCTGGTGGACGATCCGCGAACTCTTGAGCGGTTATTCGCCGAGGTGCCGACCCTTTTGTTGGCCCACTGCGAACACACGCCCAGCATTGAAGCCAACGCGGCGAACCTGCGAGAGCTGTTCGGCGACCACCTTCCGCCCGCCGCTCACCCGCTTATCCGCAATGCCGAAGCGTGCTTTCGATCCTCCTCAATGGCCGTCGATCTAGCCAGACGTCACGGCACCCGTCTGCACGTTTTGCACCTGACCACCGCCCGTGAGCTGGCACTGTTCGAAGACAAGCCGCTGGCACAGAAACGCATCACTGCCGAGGCTTGCCTGCATCATTTGCTGTTCGACGACCGCGACTACCCGAACCTTGGCAACCTGATCAAATGCAACCCGGCGATCAAGACCCAGGCCGACCGCAATGCCTTGCGCAAAGCGCTGTTGAGTAATCGGCTGGACGTAATCGGCAGCGATCACGCACCTCACACCTGGGCCGAAAAACAGCGCCCCTACAACCAGGCGCCGTCCGGTTTGCCGTTGGTGCAACACGCCCTGCCCGCGCTGCTGGAACTGGTGGCTGATGAGATCCTGCCGATCACCACCCTTGTGGCCAAAACCAGTCATCGGGTCGCCGATCTGTTTGCCATCCCCGACCGCGGCTACCTGCGCGAAGGGTATTGGGCCGACCTGGTGTTGATCAAACACGAGCCCGATGGCGTGGCCGTTTCCCGGCAACCCATCCTTTCGCAATGTGGCTGGACGCCCTTCGCCCGGCATCGCTTTCGCCACAGCGTCAGCACAACGATCGTGTCGGGACAAATTGCGTGGCACGACAAACGTCTTAATGATAACTGTCAGGGCTTACCGCTACGGTTTATGCGCTGACGCACGTTATCGAAAACATTCGAGAACACCGATCATGATCCACATCACCCTGCCTGATGGTTCATTGCGTGAGTATGACCAACCGCTGTCCGTGTTTGAGGTTGCCGCGAGTATCAGCCTCGGCCTGGCTAATGCAGCGCTCGCGGGTCGGGTGGACGGCGTGCTGGTGGACTGCGGATTTCTGATCAAGTGCGATGCGCGGGTCAGCATCGTCACGTCCCAGGAACCCGACGGTCTGGAGATCCTCCGGCGTTCCTGTGCGCTGATGCTGGCCATGGCCGTAAAACAGCTGCATCCGAATACGCAGTTGCGGGCCGGATCGGCGCTGGGTGACGGCTTCTTTTATGAGTTTGCTTTCCAGCGATCCTTAACCCTGGCCGCTCTGCCAGTGATCGAAGCGCGTATGCGCGAATTGGCGGCGACCAACCATTCGATCCGCCGGCAGGAGCAAACGCCAACCGAAAGGCTATCGCTGTATCGTCTGGGGGACTTCGAGGGTTTCGCGGCAGGCCCGCATGTTCCCACCACCAAAGTGTTGCAGGCCTTTGCACTGGACCACATCAGCGGCACGTTGCAGCAACGAATCTATGGCACGTGTTGGTCCAGCCAACAGGAACTGGACACCTGGCGAGCGCCACCCCAGGTCGTGGTTGTGAATATCGATGAGCGTCAGAGCGATTATGCGCACTCGGTGACCGAAGCGCTGCGCCGGCGCGGACTGCACGCCAACTCGGATCTGCGTCACGAGAAAATCAGCCGCAAGATTCGCCAGCACAGCCAGAAGGTGCCATACCTGTTGGTGGTCGGAGAGAAGGAAAAGGACGGTGGGTTTGTCAGCATGCGCAGTGGCAGCGGGGAGGATTTCGGGGAGAAAGGGATTGAGGCGGTGTGTGATTTGTTGAACCCGCCCAAGACTGCTGGTGCCTGAGCGGACACCTTCGCGGGCGAGCCCGCTTCCACAGGGATCACATATGACCTGGTGGGAACGAGCCTACCCGCAAAGCTTTTAGGCTCTTGGCTTCACTGTGCCGCAATCCTGACCCAACCACACAGCGCGGGTATCGAGGCTACCCTTCTGCTGAATGCCGGTGGCGTTGAAGGTGCCGTTGACCTTGGTGGTGAACTCACGGTCACTCATAAAAGTGGCCACTCCGCTGCCCTGCGCTTTCGGACAGCTGAAACGGAATTTCCACTGGTTACCGCTACGCTCGGTAATTTCCTGCTTGCAGCCCGATTGCGGGTCCGTCAGCGGAATGTTGTCGCTCTTCACCTGCTCAGGTGTCAGGCACGCCCGAATCCCTTTACCGCCCATGGTGATACCTTGTTTCTCCAGCATCGCCCGCTGTTGGGGGGTCATCTGGTTTTGTAGCTGGCCGAGGATCAATTGCAGATCGGGCATGTTCTGGTCATCGACCTTCATGTTGCTTGAGGTCAACTCCCACAAGCCCGGTTGCAGCATCTGTGCCTGAGCGGCCACAGGAAGTGCCAAACCAAACGCCATGGCCAAACCCAGCAGACGAACGTTCATCGAGTAACTCCTGATCATTAGTGGCCGTTAGACGTCGGCCACGGGCTTCGGTTCATGGGCCAATTAAATAGCGACATTCTGCCCGGAACATGGTCTGTTAAGCATTGAATCTTCAAGGAGCAAGGCTGCCCCATGGATTATTTCGGACCGCATGTATTCGGTTATCTGATCGCACTGTTGCACACACTGGGCTCGATCGCCGCCATCCATGCCGTGTTGACCGTTCGGACCGCTCAGGGCTCGATCGCCTGGGCCCTGTCACTGCTGTTCATTCCCTACCTCACGCTGATCCCCTATCTGGTCTTCGGTCGCAGCACCTTCGATGGTTACATCAAGGCCCGACGGCAAGCCAACGAGGAAATGCGCAAGGCCATCTCCGAACTGAACTGGCGCCCCTGGGTAGAAGAGGCACTGGCTGCGCGTGCCTCCAGCGCTTACGCGTCTTTGCGGGCCATGCCGAAGCTGGGGCGCATGCCATGCCTGGCAAACAACGATGTGCACTTGCTGATCGACGGCCAAGCCACGTTCGATGCAATTTTCGACGCCATCAGCAACGCCCGTGAAGCGGTGCTGATCCAGTTTTTCATTATCCACGATGACCGCCTCGGCCAACGCCTGCACACCCTGCTGACGAAGAAAGCCGCCGAGGGCGTGGCGATTTACTTGCTCTACGACCGCATCGGCAGCCACTCCCTGCCCCACGAGTATGTGCAACCATTGCGAGATGCCGGTATCGAGGTCAAAGCCTTCGCCACCCGCAGCGGCTGGCTCAACCGCTTCCAGGTGAATTTCCGCAACCACCGCAAGATCGTAGTGGTCGACGGGCTTGTCGGCTTTGTCGGCGGGCTCAATGTCGGCGACGAGTACATGGGCGAGAAACCACCCCTGGCGCCCTGGCGCGATACCCACGTGCAAGTTCGCGGGCCGGTGGTGGCCTGCATGCAGGAGTCCTTCGCCGAAGACTGGTTCTGGGCAGCCCGCTCGCTGCCCCCGCTGATCCTGCCAGACGTTTATCCAGATGACGGCGTGCTCTGCCAATTACTGGCCAGCGGCCCGGCGGACTCCTACGAAACCTGTTCGCTATTCTTCGTCGAAGCCATCCATGCGGCGACGGAACGCGTGTGGATCACCAGCCCTTACTTCATCCCCGACGAAGCGGTGTTCGCCGCGTTGCGACTGGCGGTGCTGCGCGGTGTGGATGTACGGATCCTGTTGCCATCGCGGCCGGATCACCGGATCGTCTACGCCGCTTCCAGCCTTTATGCCTTCGAAGCTGTACGTGCCGGGGTGCGCGTGTTCCGTTATCAACCCGGCTTCCTGCATCAGAAAGTGGTGCTGATCGACGACGAAATCAGCGCCATCGGCAGCGCCAACATGGACAACCGTTCGTTCCGGCTGAATTTCGAAGTGATGCTGCTGACGGTCGACAGCGGGTTTGCCGCCGAAGTGGAGCAGATGCTCAACCACGATTTCGCCCAGGCTCACGAAATCGCCAAAGAAGAAAGCCGGGAAACCCACCGCCTGCAACAGGTCGGCATGCGGATCGCCCGGCTTATTTCGCCGATTCTCTAGTTGTAGATGTCGTCGCGGGTCCACGGCAGTTCATGGCTGCCATCGGGATGGGCTTTCACCGCGAGGATTTGATGCAGGTTGATCCAGCCTCTGGCGAAGGCATAGGCGCATCCCGCCAGATACAACCGCCAGATCCGTAGTGCCTGCTCCGGTACCAGTTTGGCGGCGGCTTCCAGATTGTCTTCCAGGCGTTCGCTCCAGTGGTCCAGGGTCCGCGCGTAATGCAGGCGCAGGCTCTCGACATCGACAATCTCCAGCCCCGCTTCGCTGATCTCGGCCGAGATCATCGCCAGGTGCGGCAGTTCGCCGTTGGGGAACACATACTTCTCGATGAACTCACCAGCACCGCGCCCGACCGGACGACCGTCGGTGTGTTTGGCGGTAATCCCGTGGTTCATCACCAGACCGCCCTCTTTCACCGCGCCGAACAAGGTCTTGCAGTATTCGGCCAGATTGGCGTGGCCGACGTGTTCGAACATACCGACGCTGACCACCTTGTCGAAACGCCCGTCCTGAGGCAGATCGCGGTAGTCGAGCAGTTGCAGTTCGATCTGGTCTTCCAGGCCTTCGGCTTTCACCCGCTCACGAGCCAAATCCAATTGCGCTTGACTGAGCGTGATCCCGAACACCTTCGCGCCGAACTCCCGCGCGGCATACCGCGCCAACCCGCCCCAGCCGCAACCGACATCCAGCAGATACTCCCCTGGCTGCAAGCGCAACTTGCGGCACAGGTGGCGAAACTTGGCTTGTTGAGCCTGCTCAAGGGTTTCACTGCCGGTCTCGAAATAGGCGCAGGAATACGCCATGTCGCTGTCGAGCCACAGCTGATAGAACTCGTTGGAAAGGTCGTAGTGGTAGGAGATGGCTTTGGCGTCGGTTTCCTTGTCGTGAACCAGGCGCACCGGTTGCGCATCGTCGTCTTCGCTGATCAGCGCCTGACTCCATTCATCGCAGACACGAATCACGTCGCTGATGGAGCCTTCCAGCTCCAGTTTGCCTTCGACAAACGCCGCCCCCAGCGCGTCCAGGCTCGGATGGGTGAACTGGGTAACCATGTGCGGGTCCTTGACCACAATGGTGACGCTGGGCGTCGGCCCCAGGTTGAACTCATGGCCGTCCCAGAGTCGCAAGCGAAGCGGCAACTGCAGATTCTGTAAGGCCAGTGGAAGTTGCGCGAGCATGGATAATCCCCCTGATTTTCAGACGTCTGATTTGAGGGTAGTCCATCCTTGAAAAATAGCCGGCTATCGATTTAATAGCTGCTCTCTATGATTCGAGGCTGCAACCAACCGTCCTGAACCCACTGTTTCAGCCATGTAACAGCCTGAAGGGGTGCATCCTCACCATAGATGACTGCTAATTCGGAGCACAGTTCAGCGAAATCCCAGTCGCCCTGAAACAAGCCGTCTAGAGCTGCCGCCTCCGCAGGTTCCAGGCTGCGGTAATGACAAACCAGCCCCGCTCTCCAGATCACCAATACTTGGGGCGCCCCTAACGCTGCACTACCGGGGAACCCGGTTTCATCCTTCACTGCCCGCCACAACGCAACACTGTTGAAAGCACACTCAAGCCATTGCACAGAGGGGCTGGGGCTGACCCGCAACGTCGGCCAGTCTTCAGGCTTCAGGGCGGCCATGTCCTGTATCGTCAGCGGCGCGCCTTCAGGCGCGTCGAACGCGAGCGTGAATGCCCACTCAAGTGCCGCCAACTCCCCCAGCGCTGCACTTTGCTCTGGCACTAAATGCTGTCGAATAAACGACTCGAACCCTTCACCCAGCCACCTCAGGCTGTAATGAACAGACGGACACTGGCGAATGTAAGCCGCCGCGAGCTGCTCGAATTCATCGTCACCCAGCCAATGCCAAATGACCGGATAGTCGCCGCGCAGAACTTCCTGAAGCCTTGCCTGATAGGCGTTGTGATAGATCGCCAGCCCGGTGCTCACATCCAGTGTCGGCCCCCCCATAAGACTCGCACCTAGCGCGGTATCGGCTGCTGTCTGCTCACCCAGCAGATACGTTTCAAAGGCCAGCTGCCAGTCGTTCAGGCGCATCTCAGTCTCCGGGTCAACACGCTATCACCCAATGCCCGGGCCTTTTGCAACTCGGTAAGTAGCTCTTCAAAAGGCGGGAAATGATCATCGCGTTCCAACAGTGTCGCGACTGGCCCGAGGTGTCCCAGGGTTTGTTGATAGAGCGCCCAGACCGGATCACTCACCGGCTGGTCATGGGTGTCGATCACGTAATCGCCGTGGTCGCTGTGGCCAGCCAGGTGCAACTGTCGAACCTTTTTGGCCGGCAGCCCTTGAATGAATGTCCACGGATCGAAGCCATGATTGCGGGAGCTGACATAGACGTTGTTGATGTCCAGCAACAGCTCGCAGTCGCTCAACCGGCTGAGCGCATCAAGAAACTCCCATTCGCTGAATTCGTCGCCAGCGCTGCGCACGTAACTGGAGACGTTTTCCAGCACCAGCGGACGCTGCAAGACGTCCTGAACCTGCCGCACTCGGCCGGCTACGTAATAAAGACTTTCTTCGGTGTAGGGCAGCGGCAACAAATCATGGAGTTGATGGGCGTTGCCACGGCTCCAGCACAAGTGATCGGAGATCCATGCCGGTTCAACTCGCTCCGCCAGAAGTTTCAGCTGTTGCAGATACTGCGGATCGAGGGCATGAGGACCGCCAATAGACAGCGATACGCCATGCATCACTACAGGATACCGTTCGGCAATGGCGTCCAGGTAGTACAGGGCCTTGCCGCCCTGGACCATGAAATTTTCCGAGACCACTTCAAACCAGTCCACGGCTGGCGACTGTTCAAGAATCTGTTGGTAGTAGGCACTGCGCAAACCCAGGCCGTAGCCCAGACAAGAAAGGGAAGCAGACATTTTGCGGACTCCTCGCAAAGTGCCGCAGTGGCAAGAGAGCCACCGCGACGGCATTCGGCAGTCAGTTATTCGCCGACTTTTCCATCTGCCTTCATGCATTCGGCCTGAGTCATTGCCTTGAAGCCATGCCCTTTGCAGACAGCCTGACCTTTGCAGGCGTTTTCGGCTGTCTTGCAGTCATTCATGCCTTTGCACGATGTCACGCCGTAGCAGTGAACCTGTGCAGCGTCGGCGGCCTGAGCCTGAGTGGCAACACCTGCGAACATTGTTGCAGCGGCAAAGGCGAGAGCGGCACCGGCGGTGGCGGTTTTGAAGTTCATTTGTATATCCTCAGTAATCGTCAGGGGTGTCGGCTGGAAGGTTGTTCAGTCCCGACACAGCACTAGAGAGCGCTGCCCTGACGGCGTTACAGAGGCGATGAAAAAACTTTTCGCCTCGCTCAAACCTCATCTTTGAGCTTGAGCAAAGGCTCCTGAAAACGCAGCAAACGCCCAGCATTACCGAGCACCAATAACGTACTCAAGTTGTGCAACAGCGCGGCAATCATCGCCCCGGCCGCGCCCAGCCAGCCGAATGCGGCAAAGGCGACAATCGCCAGGGTCCAGCCCAGACCGATGATTACGTTCACCTGTAAAGTCTGCCGGCATTGGCGACTCAGGCGCACACAGGTTCCGAGCCGGCGCAGGTCGCTGCCGATCAGTACGATATCGGCCGAGGCCAGCGCGATGTCCGCGCCGCCCGCGCCCATGGCCACGCCGACCACACCGGCCTTCAGCGCCAGGGAATCGTTGATGCCGTCTCCCACCACCATCGGCCGGAAACCGCTGTCGATTTCTTTCAACACGCGATTGAGTTTGTCCTCGGGCAAGGCCTGGGCTTCGACATCGCTGATGCCCACATCCCGGGCCAGCGTATGAGCCACGCTTTGTCGATCCCCGGTCAGCAACAACTGACGACCCAGGCCCAGTTCACGCAACTCGCTCAGGGCAAACCGCGCCTCAGGTTTGACGCTGTCGGCGAGCAACAGCCAGGCGAGAAATTCACCGTCGAGGGCCAGCCCCGCAATCGGGCCATCGTGGCCGGGAACAGCTGAGGTGACGATGCCCAATTGCGCGAACAGCTCCGGACGACCGAGGGCCGCTTCGCCCTGCTCCGTCATCGCCACGACACCCAGCCCCTGACGCTCGCGAATGTCGGAGAGCAGCAGAAAATGTTCCTGAGTGACCAACCCGGCCAACGCGCGGCTGACCGGGTGGCTGCTGGCAGAGCCAAGGCTGGCGGCGAGTTTCAGTACGTGACTGCGATCTTTCAGCGGACTGTCGATCGATTGCAGGCGCAAGGTGCCGAACGTCAGGGTTCCGGTCTTGTCGACCACCAACGACGTCAGGTCAGCCAATTCTTCGAGGAACGCCGAGCTGCGAATCAGAATCCCGTGCCGAGCTGCGACCGCCACCCCGGCAATCGCCGTGGCCGGTGCTGACAACACCAGTGCGCAAGGACAGGCCGCCACCAACACCGCAAGCATCGCCTGGGCATCGTTGGTGACGAACCAGGTTACGGCAGCCAGCAGCAACACCAGCACCATATAACTGCCGGCGTAGCGTTCGAGCAAACGGGTGATCGGCGGCTTGGAGCGTTCGGCGTTTTGCATCAGCGCGATGACTTTACCCAGTGTCGACTCGTGACCGGTGCGGGTCACTTCAATGCGTAACAAGCCATCAAGGTTGATCGCTCCGCCGAACACCGGCATGCCCACAACGGCCTCTATGGGCACCGACTCACCGGTGATCGATGCAGTGTCGAGGCTCGCCTGACCGGACAACACCCGACCATCGGCCGGCACGCGATCACCCGCACGCACCTCCACCAGGTCGCCGGCCTTGAGTGTGCCGTTATCGACTTCAACGATAGCGCCGTCAGCCTGAATCTTGCGCGCATGGCTACGCGTCAGTTTGCCGAGGGCATGAATCGCTTCCTGTGAGCCGATCACGCTGCGCTCTTCCAGCACATGGCCGAAGATCATGATGATCGGCAGCAGTGCCGCAGTAAGCAGATCGCCAGTGGCCCAAGCGCCGAGCATGGCCAGGGCAATCAACTGATCGGTGATCCCGTGCAGGCTCGGATAACGCAGGCTGTACCACGCCGAACGCATGACCGGCACGGCCACCAGCAACGAAGCAAAACCCAACAGCAATTGGCTGACCCCGGTCTGCTCCGGCAACAACCAGCGCCAGATCAGGCCGAGCGCAAGCAAGCCCAGTGCAAGCATGGCCAGGGTCAACTGGCGCGCGGCGCTACGTTGTTCAGCCGAAGACAACATGCTCGGCGCGGCGGCGGTTTGGGCAGTCATTGCGCAGCTCCCTGAATGATCAGGCGGGAATCGTCTTTCGGATCGACCGTCGTCACCGAACCGGCCTGCCCGAGAATCTTCGGCATCCGCTCACGGTAAATACGCAGCAGCATTTGCGGATCGGTGCCCTGCTGTTGCGCCTTGGCCAGGCTTAATACTGTGGCGGTGTCGGTGGAGGCTTTGGCCAGGCGTTCGCTGGCCTGAGCGTGAGCCACTTGCAGCGTGCGGTCGGCTTGTTCATTGGCGGACTGAGTCAGCTTCTCGGCTTCCGTGCGCGCATTGGCCACGGCCTTGTCAGCTTGCTGGCTGGCAGTTAACACGGCGTTGAACGCGCTCACTGCCGGGCCGGGCAGACTCGATTGCACATCGACCCGCGCCACTTCGATACCCAAGCCCTGCCCGGTCGCCGTCAGTTCGGCCAAGCGTTGATTGATGCCTCGCACCAGATCGCCGCGCAGACGTTCGCGACGTTCGGCAGCCTGATTGTCGGCACCGATCAGTTCCGGTCGAGCCACCAGAATGGTGTCCAGGTCTCGCGCCGCGGTGAGTGCCACGGCACTGCGCGTCACCAGTCGATCCAGAGCCGGCAACACATGCTCACCCTGAAGAACGAAGGCATAGGGCTCAGTGACTTTGTAGAACACCCGCACATCCAGCTGCACCACGCCCGCGTCACCGGTCAGCAGATAACCGGAGCCGGCGAGCGCATCGCTGAGGGGTGTGGCGAAGCTCGCCACCCGGTCGGCCTGCAACGCGGCATCGGTGCGCAGCAGATTTTCCACCCGACGCTCGATCACCCGGTCCGCTGCCGGCAACAAGATCACCTGCTCAAACGGTCGCGGCCACGCCAACAGTAAGCCGGAATTTTGAATGCGATCCAGCGCGCCGAAGTGCAGCACCACGGCGCGATTCTGCGGGTCGATCTGCCGCACATTGGAAAATGCCCACGCCAAAGCAGCCAGCACGGTCACGGCGTAAAGCGCGAGAAAAGCCAAGCGCCCGGCCTGAATCCAGGGGCTGCTCAATTCATTTGTTCCACGTGGAACCAAACTCATGGCTGCGACCCGGACTTGTTATCGAGCGTCGGTGGGCCATCAACCAACACCCGGAACGGCGCCGCATCTGTGCGCAAAATCAGCTTGGTGCCAGGTGCAACGATGGTGCCCAAGGTGTCGAGCGAACGCAGCAAATTGTAGAGCTGCGGTGAGCCTGCGTAGGCGCGGCCGTAAATCTGCGCGGCTTCGACGCGGGATTGGGCTTCGATGTCTGCGGCTTTCACAGTGGCATCAGCTTGTACGATTCGCGCATCACGCTCGGCCGCAGAACGGATTTGTGCCGCTTCACGTTTGCCGATAGCCGTGCGTTCAGTGGCGATTGTTTCACGCTCGGCGCGCATACGATCGACCGTCGCGGTGAGCGTCACCGATGGCAGCGTCAAGCGCTCGATACCGACTTGCAGCACTCGCACGCCATAGGTGGTGAGCAACTGCTGATCGATCTGCTGGCGCAGCTGCGCTTCGAAATCGGCGATGTGCACCTGGTTGGCGTCGGTGTTCACCAGGTTGGCCAGGTCGAAACTGCTGGCAGTGGTTTCCAGCGCCGAGCCGACAAAGGTACGAATCTGCCGCGCGGCTTCATCGGGTTGATTCTGCACAGCGCGCATAAAGCGTTGCACGTTGTCCGGGTCGCCCTGTACCTGCCAGGCCACGTAGGCTTGCACGATGATGCGCAGACCGTCGCGCGTGCCCACATCCTGCAAACCGCTGGAGGTGGTGCGCAGCCGCAGATCAACCGGAATCGCCGCCTCGAACGGCGCCGGCCAACGCCAGCCAAGACCCGGCTCCAGCAACACCCGCGATGGATTGCCAAAGCGCGTAATCACCGTGGCCTCCCCCGAGCGCACTTGCACCAGGCTTGCCGCCGCAACGGCAAAGGCCACCAGCAGCGCCGCCCAGCCCATTCGCCGCCACGGAAAAGGGCCAGCTTCGTGCGGATCACCATGGTGGTGATGGTGATGATGACCGTGGTGATGCCCGCCATGGCCGTGATCGTGGCCGGCGTGGTCATCGTGGTCGTGATGATCGTGAGTAGGCGTCGACTGGCTCAATGGGCGGCTCCTGGCTGAGCGGTATTACGCGACGGCGCAGGGTCAGCCGGCAGCGTGAATGTACGTAGGTCGATGGTCGGCGCATTGCTGCTGCCACCCAGACGGTGATCGAGAACCAGCAGCTTGGCGTTAGCCAGACCCTGGGTCAGTTGGCTGAGGTATTGCTCCAGTACAAAAGCCTGGCCGGCGCTGGAGTACGCCTTTCGCTCGGCGGCAAATTTCAGGTCGGCGGCCCGAGCGCTCGAGTTGATCTCATGCGCACTGGCCGTGGCTTGATCGCGAGCGATGCTGGCCTGCAATTGCGCCTGGTTGGTCGCCTCCGCTGCGGCACCGCGCTCGCGGGAGATCAATGCCTGGGCGCCAATCTGCGCTGCTTGAACGCCGTGATAAGCATTGGCAGCCCCCGCTGGCGGATGAATGGCCTCGACCACCGTGGCGAGAATTTCCACGCCGCTGTCGAGTTTTTGCAGATCCGCTTGCACGGCGCGGCCGATTTCTTCAGAGAGCCCTACCCTGTCTTCGCCGAGCAAACCGTCGAGGGTTCTTGAGGCGAAGTCATGAACCAGAATCCGGCTGGCGGTGCTGCGAATCAGCGTCGGCACGTCGGCGCTGTTGTACGTCGCGGCCAGAGCCGCCTGATCGCTCAGGCCGATGCGATAGACGAAGCGCACGTCCATGTTGACGATCTGAAAGCTCTGCTTGTCGGCACGGCTGCTGGCGATGACCTGGGATTTGTCATTCACATGGCTGGCGTCCCACAAGCGATTGGCAATGGCCGGTGCCGGGCCTTCGGCAGGTTCGGCCGCGACCGGGGCCGATGCTTCGCCCACGCTGGTGGCCAACTCATGGACTACGCCGTTCTCGACGCTCAGCACGCGACCCAGCGGCCACGGCAAACCGGCGTGCAAACCGGGCCCAAACACTTCCACCGGTTTGCCGAAACGTTCGTAGATGCCCCGCCCCTGTAGCGGTATTTCATGAATGCCGGTGAGCGACCAACCGACGATTGCCACCACCGCCAGCACCGGCAAAAACGCCCGACGCATGTAGGTGAAAGCCCAGATTTGTCGCAGGTCGATACCGAAGCGGTTGTGCAACTCGTGCTGCAATGCGAGCAGGGGCTGTGGCGGCCAGCGCAACATATCGGCGACGAAGCTTCGCGCCAGCAAGGTCGGTTCAAGCTGTTCACGACGGGGGCTGAACAGCGACAACACGGCGCGCAGCAACAACTCGATGGCGACCAGCCCCGGCAACAAGCCGATCAGCACCGCCAGACGCACCGGCCAGACGGCTGTTTCGCTACCGAACAACAGACACAAGGCGCTGAGCACCAGGCCAATAATCGCGACCCGCGCCAGCTGCGCCAACGACCCGGCTTCAGGCCATTGGGCGACATTTTCCTGCGCCAGTTGCCGCTCCAGCACCAGCAAACCGAACGCCAGCAGCAACGACAACGCCGCGCCGATACTGGCCGATAATCCCAACGCAGCGGGTGGCAAAGCGAGGTTCCAGACCTGCTCGATGCTGTACAAACTCAACAACGCCCAGCCGCCAAGCCAGAGCGTCGGTGCACCGATCTGCCCAAGCAACCGCAGCCAACGCTGACTGATGCCGTCCAGCAACCGCTCGTACCAACCTTCGGCGACAACGACTTCTTCGGTGATAGCCACCGGCACCAACACTGATGGATTCATCGCTCGTGCACGCCACTGCGTTACCCACCAGGCCGACTGCAGACCGGCGACCAACACCAGCAAACCGGCACTCTGATTGGCCAGCAACGCGGGCCAGAGCGACTGCGGTGCAAACAGCCCGACAAAAAACGCCAGCACCAGCCCTGCGGCCGCCAAGGCACCCAAACCGATTGCCCATTGGCGCAATCGACGTCCTTGAACGACCGCCTGCTGGAAGCGCGGCAGCCCTGCTATCTGTGCTCCATCGCCATCGAGATCGACTTGCATACCACCCCAGCCATTGCTCACATCACAATTCGTTACGATATAACGAAAATGGTGAAATTTTCGTCCTGAATCGTTCTATCTAAAAACGCTGAACCTGTCGCCAAGCTGAAGCCTTGACCGAAATGGTGAGAAACGCACATATTACGTTCGTAATTTTTATTGAAGACTACTTTTTATCGATCCCGCCCCTCTCAATCCAGGAGTTGCACCATGAGCACCTATGACGTCGTGATTCTGGGCGCCGGCCCCGGCGGTTACAACGCAGCGATCCGCGCCGGGCAGTTGGGCTTGAAAGCGGCCTGCGTGGAAGGCCGCGCCACCCTCGGCGGGACCTGCCTGAACGTCGGTTGCATGCCGTCCAAGGCATTGCTGCATGCCTCCGAGCTCTACGACGCGGCCATGGGGGCGGAATTCGCCAACCTCGGGATCGAGGTCAAACCTGTGCTCAACCTGGCTCAGATGATGAAACAGAAGGATGAAAGCGTCACAGGGTTGACCAAGGGCATCGAGTTTCTGTTTCGCAAAAACAAGGTCGACTGGATCAAGGGGTGGGGCCACATCGACGGGCCGGGTAGCGTCACGGTGACCGACAATCAGGGTGGCAAGACCCGGCTGAGCGCCAAAGACATCATCATCGCCACCGGTTCCGAACCCACTCCCCTGCCAGGCGTGGACATCGACAACCAACGCATCCTCGACTCCACGGGCGCGCTGTCGCTGGCTGAAGTACCGAAGCACCTGGTGGTGATCGGCGCTGGAGTGATCGGTCTGGAACT
Source organism: Pseudomonas sp. Pseusp15 (assembly GCF_059492165.1). NCBI lineage: Bacteria > Pseudomonadati > Pseudomonadota > Gammaproteobacteria > Pseudomonadales > Pseudomonadaceae > Pseudomonas > Pseudomonas sp. Pseusp15. The sequence goes on along the minus strand of NZ_CP168523.1, from coordinate 5,370,854 downwards.
GGGTTCGGTATGGCGGCGCCTGGGTGCTCAGGTGACGGTCGTCGAATTTCTCGACCGGATCTGCCCGGGTGTGGATGCTGAAGCCGGTAAAACCCTTCAGCGCTCATTGAGCAAGCAAGGCATCCGCTTCAAGTTGAGTTCGAAAGTCACCAGCGCCACCTCCTCGGCGAGCGGTGTTCAACTCAGTGTCGAACCGGCCGCAGGTGGCACCGCCGAACTGCTGGAAGCCGACTACGTGCTGGTGGCTATCGGTCGTCGTCCTTACACCCAGGGCCTGGGGCTGGAGAACGTCGGCCTCGCCACCGACAAACGCGGCATGCTCGCCAACAAGGGCCACCGCACTGAAGCCGCGGGGGTCTGGGTGATCGGTGACGTCACCTCAGGGCCGATGCTCGCCCACAAGGCCGAAGACGAAGCCATGGCCTGCATCGAGCAAATCGTCGGCAAGGCTGGCGAGGTCAATTACGACCTGATCCCCAGCGTGATCTACACCAAACCGGAGCTGGCCAGCGTCGGCAAGACCGAAGAACAGCTGAAGGCCGAAGGTCGCGCCTACAAGGTCGGCAAATTCCCCTTCACCGCCAACAGCCGGGCGAAGATCAACCACGAAACCGAAGGCTTCGCCAAGGTACTGGCCGATGAGCGCACCGACGAAGTTCTCGGTGTACACCTTGTGGGCCCAAGCGTCAGCGAAATGATTGGCGAATATTGCGTGGCCATGGAGTTCAGCGCCTCGGCCGAAGACATCGCCCTGACCTGCCATCCACACCCGACCCGCTCCGAGGCCTTGCGCCAGGCGGCGATGAATGTGGAAGGGATGGCGACGCAGATTTAGAACGATCAAAAGATCGCGGCCAAAGTCTGCGATCTTTCGCTTTTTCAATCAGGCAAATGCCCCAACGGCAACGCTCCCGGCGTCTTCACCGTGTGAATTGCAAAATTGCTGCGGATATCGCTCACGCCAGGCAATTTCAGCAATCGCCCGGTGAGGAAACGGTCATAGGCGCGCAAGTCCGGTACCACCACTTGCAGCAGAAAATCCGATTCCCCGGACACCAGAAACGCCGAAATCACCTCAGGCAATGCCGTCACGGCCAGCCGAAACGCTTCGGCTTGTTCATCGTTATGCCGTTCGACCTTGACCCCGACAAACACCGTCAGCCCAAGGCCCACTTCATCTCGATCGAGGTTGGCCTGATAGCTACGAATCACACCGGCCTCTTCCAGCATCCGGACCCGGCGCAAACAGGGCGAGGCCGACAAGCCGATCTCATCGGCCAGTTGTACGTTACTCAGGCGTCCGTCCCGTTGCAGCGCCGTGAGAATTTTGCGGTCGTAGGCGTCCAGTTTCATGTTTTGGCAGATCCTGATGGTTCGATCATCACAAACTGGCAGGTTATGCCAAATATCGAAGCTTTAGAAGCTGACTACGCAACCACCTGCCCTGCCCCTCGGCCGTAGACTGAACCCACCAGATCGACAACGAATGGGGGCAACATGACAGAACTCTGGCTGTTTTTCATGGCATTGACAGTGGTGTACCTGTTGCCGGGCCCGGACATGATTCTGCTGTTGCAGACCGGCGCTCGTCAGGGCAAAGGCGCGGCGCTGGCCACGGCATTGGGGCTGGGCGTGGCGCGCGGTTGTCATGTGGCATTGGCGGCATTGGGTTTGGCGACGCTGTTCAGGACTGCGCCCTGGACCTTCGACGTGGTGCGCCTGGCCGGCGCCGCGTACCTGCTCTGGATCGGCATTCAGTGCCTGCGCACCACGATGCTGCCGAGCTTGAACGGTGCAGACGCAACGACTGCTAAACCACGGTGGCCGGAGGCGATCCAGCGCGGTTTGCTGACTAACCTGCTCAACCCCAAGGCGCTGCTGTTTTGCTCGGTGCTGCTGCCGCAGTTCATCAACCCTCAAGCCGGACCGGTGCTCGCGCAATTTGCGACCCTGGGCATGATGCTGGTCAGCGTCGGCTTGCTGTTCGACAGCGCCTACGCGCTGGTCGGCGCTGCGTTGGGCCGTTGGCTGCAACGCAGTCCATCGGCCCAACGGGTACAACAGTGGTTGTTTGGCAGCCTGTTGATTGGTTTTGCTGTGCGGCTGACCTTTGTTCAACAAGCTTGAGCGTTATCGCGCTTTCCGACGGCGGCGACTGATCAACAACAGCGCCGCTGCCGTAACGGCCAACACGGCGCCGATCTGCAATGGTTTTTTGTAGGGTCGCAGCGTGGACCGCATAGCGTCGGTGACCTGGGTCACGTAGCGCTTGTCGGCATTCTGGAAGTCCGGCTCCTGGCATTGATGACCGAAATCACCGGCCCAGACCACATAGGGCCCCTCCTCTACATAACGACGATAGAACGCGCTTTGCTCTTGCAGGTTGGTGCCCCACCCTGAGGCCTTGCATAGCACCGAAGCAAACGCCTGACTGCTGTGGGGCAGATGATCGGCGGCCTTACTCGCCAGAGCCGTGGCGACATAACGGTAATGGAAACGCTCATCAGGTTGCGCCACCGTAGCTTGCTGACGCTGCACTTCGCCCTCGCTCATCAGCGGTCCGACCTTGAGCTCCGGAGCTTCCAGGCTGTAATTGCCACCGAAGGTCACGTAATCCGGGGACATCTCGTAGCCCAACAGCTCCATCCCATCGTAGCGAGCCAGCGTCGCGGCGTAGTAATAAGCGAATGCCTTGGAGGTCGGCCACCATTTGGATTCGGCCTCCTTGCGCAATTGCCCATACCATTTGGCCTTGGCCTGCAAATCCGGGTTGTCGAAGTAAGCCGGAGCCTCATCGTAACGCTCTTCACGCAATAAACGCCGCCCGAGCAGATTGCGCAGGCTCGCAGCCACCGGCAACGGCACATAATTGTCGCGATCCTGCTGGCTGAGCGGTGGCGGTGCCGGCACCTGGGTGTCGACGTACTGCTTGAGTTCATCGAGGGTCAGCACCCGCTCAGCCACGGTGGCCGCGTCGAACCAGTAGATGCCCTGGCTGCGATAGAGCTGATCGAAGGCCTGCAGGTAATCCCCGCGTTGCAGGGCCAGGATCGCGCTTTCACCCTCTACCCGGCACTTGGGCTGGAGCGTTTCGTAATCCCAGTCGGGCGTCCGCCGCTCGCCCCAGGATTCGTTCTGCGGGAAGGCCTGGGCGGCTTTGGCATAGGCCGCTGCGGCGGCGTTTTTGTCGCCATCACGCACCGCCAGCTTCGCCCGCAACCACCACGCAAGGCCACCGTCACCAGCCTGTTCGAGGAAGGCTTTGGCGCTGGCGTAATCGCCCTGTTGATAATTCATCGCCGCCAGGCGATCGGCATTATCCAGACTGCCACGGGTGCTGCTTTGCAGCAGTTTGATCAGTTTCTGTTCGTTCGGCGGTTGATCACCGAATGACCAGCCCAGCCGACTGATCAACGACGCCGTCACCAGTTGCTGCACCGCTTTGCCCTTGAGCAACCCAGCCAGTTGCTCGTCGGGCATTGCGGCCAGATCGGCCATCAACAGCTTCAGCGAGGTGTAGCCCACCGCCGAGCCGTGAAGGTTCTGCGTGGCGTAGAGTTGGATGGCGTTGTCCCAATCACCCGCGGTGCGGGCCACTCGCGCCTCTTCACCGAGGCTGGCGACACCCAGTTCCAATGGGTCGCTGAAGCCGTCGATGCTCAGTTGACGGGTCTGCTCGAAGGCCTTGCGGGACTGAGCCAACAGGTCAGGGGTCGCGCCTGCTTCTGAACTCATGGCAAACAGCGCCCGGCCCAACGAGTACGCCGCCCAGGTGCTACGCAACGGGCGTTGTTCCTCCGGCAGCGCCAGCACTTTCTGGAAGTAGTCGGCGGCCAGGCCATGGTCACCGGCGTTGAACGCCACGGCGCCAGCCAGATAGAGTCTGTGCTCGGGCGGCAGATTCGCGCCTTGCTCTTCAACCTGACGGGCATCGGTCAGGTTGCGCAGTTGTTTCACCAGCGCTTGCTGCTCAGGCGTCAGACCGGCCTGTTCAGCGGTATCGCGCTGATGGGTGTAATCAGGCGCATCGCCGTAACCGTCCCCCGGAATGTTGGTGGCGGCGGTGACATTTTTCAGTCCCGCGATGGCATGCCCGAGGCGGCTGATCTCAAGGTTGAAGTTGCCTTCCGGCAGTTCCGCCAGCGACTGGCCACGGTTGTCGAGCAGGCGCATGGGGAAGTCCGGCCCGCAGGCCAGCGCCGAACCCAATGGCAGGCTGAGGCTCAGGCAAAGCACATGGCGGGGCCAGTTACGGGTAAACATTCGAACCTCCTTGATCAATGTGTGCGCAGCGAGCCCAACCGATAGCGCGCTGCCCGCCGGCCGGGATTCGACCGTCACGCAGGCGGATGAAGGTAAGCAGATCCGGGCGCTGTTGCAACGCATAACCGGCCAGCGCATCGGCGCCCTCGCAGCCCTGCACCGCCAGCGTCAGACGTTCGGGCCAGGCACTGTCGAGGTTGCCTTGGTTGCTGAGGCTGATGTCGTAGAGGCCGTCCTGCGCCGAGAGTTTCAGCCCCACATGACTGTCGAGCGTATCGCCGCGCGCCACAGCGCCCAGCGTCGTCAGGCTCCAGGCCCTGCGATCATTGGCCAGGGGCAGGCGAAACCAGATCAGCCCGGCCAGATGGGCCGGTGGATCGGCGCGCAACTCGGCGCCGAGCTTGCTCAGTTGCTGCGGGTCTGCCAGCAACTCCCGACGTTCGCCGCCTTGCTCGATGGGCACTTCGCTTTCCACGACCGGCGCGCCACCGGCTCCTGGCAACAGCGCCACGCCATAAGCCGGCAGCGCCAGATAAAACGGTTTCGATGTGTTGCGACTCCAGGCCCTGGCCCACTGCCGTGTCTGATCCGGGTCGAACAGCCCACGCCGTGGATCGCTCACCGCGTGCACCTGCAACACGCTGCTGTCGACCGTTGCCAGCAACGCCGGCAATTCAGAACTGTCGAGCCAGGCCGGCAACGCGGTGATGCTCAGTGGCAAGGACGCCGGCAGAACGCCACGCAGATGGGTGAGGAATTCGCGGTAGGCCGGTAGCCGGGCGTTGCCCGCATCGTGGTCGATTTCCACGCCGGACAGGGTCAGCCCCTGCCCTTGCCAATCGCTGAGCACCTGCTGGATCTGCGCCGTGACCTCGTCCCGGTCCAGCCCGTTGAGCTGGCCATCCAGACGAACCACCGCAATCAGCGGTCGGCCATCACGCTTGAGCAGCGCCGGATCGATCCGCGCCCGGCTCCAGCCAGACTGTGGAAATGCCTGCAAGGCCAGCACGCGCAAGGTCGAGAAATCGGTGTGGCTGTCGCGCAGCGCGGCGTCATGGGCTGGCGTCCATTGCCGTTGCCAGACATAGAGTTGCTGATCGAGCGGCGGCGCGTCCGATTGCTTGCAACCGTTGAGCAACATCAATGCGCCAAGCAAGGCCGACAAGCGAATGAAAAACACAATGCCCACCCTCATCCTCTGTGGCGAGGGAGCTTGCTCCCGCTCGACTGCGCAGCAGTCGCAAAATGCAGCCCATGTGGTGTGTCTGATGATATGAAGGGGCTGCTTCGCAGCCCAGCGGGAGCAAGCTCCCTCGCCACAATTGATCGGTTACGAATTCCCGGCAGCCTACTCAGCTATCGGCTTGCAGGCAATGATCACCTGATTCTTCGCCACCACTGCGTCCAGCGCCTGAATGCTTTTGTGGGAGCGAGCGGGCTTGCTCGCTCCCACATTGTTCAGCTGTGTGGCGCAGGTTTCGGGATGGCAAGGTTATCCAGCATCCGGTTCACCGCCAGTTCCGCCAGCATGACGATCTGTTGAATCGCCATCGCCGTATGCCGGTGCGGCCCTTGCAGATACCCCGCAAAATCACTCGCCATCACACTGGCCTGGGCCAACGATTCACAGGTGTGGGCCAACAGGTCTTCGTCTTTGATATCCGGCGCAACCATAAACATCGTGCTCGGCTTGCGGGCCGCGGGGGATTTGAGGGCGGAGGGGTTGAGGTAGTGATCGAGCGCGCGCTCGGCGGCTTCGTTGAGCTTTTTTGAATCGAGGGATTCGTAGGGGGAAACGTCGTCGGTTTCCGGGGGATTCGGTGTGGCTTTGAACATGGTGAAACTCCATTCGAGAACTGGAGTTCGCCAACACTGCGACCAAGCAGAAGGGTGGCGAACCGTACGCGGGTTGGTCGACCAGGGAATGGAACCCGGCAGGGCCTAAGCCCTCCCGCGCACAGCTCGCCATGAAGCAAGCACAAAAGTGCGCCATTCTAAACCTGAGCGACCAAACCCGATCACTGAATTTGCAGTGACTCCCAAAGCCTATCCCTCGGACTTCTGATACGACAACCGCTAGAACTTGTCGGATTTGTCCTTCAGAACAGCCAAATTTGTAGGATGTTCGCAAATATTTTCAGGCCAGCCGAGATCGAATGTGGGAGCGGGCTTGCTCGCGAAGGCTGTTTAACATTCAACGTGGAAGTTGTCTGAGACACCGCTTTCGCGAGTAAGCCACAGGGGATTTTCTGTGTTGTCTGGTTCAGTTACAGATCCAACACCAACGGCTGCGAACCCTGCGCCGGCACCGCACAACAAATCAGCACCTCACCCGCATCGGGAGCCTCCGCCGGAGGCTGTGGATAATTCACCTCTCCGCTGATCAACCGGGTTTTGCAGGTCCCGCAGGAGCCGCCGCGGCAACTGAATTCCGGGCGCAAGCCACGGCTCTCCGCCAACTCCAGCAAACTGCCGCCGTCCGGCTGCCAACGCGCTTCTTTGGCAGAGCGCTGGAACACGACGGGCACCGAAACGGTAGCGGCCGGCAATTGCTCGATGACCACCGCGTCCGGGTCCGGCTTGCGACGCAGCGTCGACGGGCCAAAGGTTTCGGCATGAATCCTTGAATCAGGGACATCCAGATCCCGCAGGCTGTCGTACAGCCCCTGGGTAAAACTTCCCGGACCGCACAGGACAAAATCCACTTGGTCGTAGTCCTCCACCTCAAGAGTGGTCTTGAGCAAGTCGGCGTCGATGCGCCCTGTCAGGTCGTAATCTTCACCCTCACGGGCATCGGCCTCCGGCTGACTGAGCAAACGCAGCACCCGCACCTCATCACCGAGGCCGTCGAGCAGGCGATCCAGCTCAGGGCGAAACGGTTGATCGGCCAAGGTCCGCGAGCTCTGGAAGAACCACACAGGACGGATGCGCCGCGTGCGCAGGCCTTGATAAACCACCTCCCGCAGCATCGACAGCAGCGGCGTGATCCCCACGCCGGCAGCCAATAGCACCAGCGGCCGACGCTCATTCGGTGCCACGGTGAAATGCCCTTGAGGCGAGCGGGCTTCAAGCACATCGCCGACACGAATCTGCTCATGCAGGTGCGAGGACACCAGGCCTTCACGCTTCACGCTGATGCGGAAAAAGTCATCGGATGGCGCGCTCGACAAGCTGTACGTGCGGATGTGCACATCGCCTGCGATGTTGAACCGCAAGGGCAAATGTTGCCCGGCTTGAAACACCGGCAACCCGGCGCCATCGGCAGGCTCCAGATAGATTGAACGGATGTTGTGGCTCTCCCGCTCGATGCGCGTCACTCGCAGCGGCCGCCAGCGATTCCCCAGCGCCTGGGCTTGCAGGCGTGCATTCGCCTGCGTCCAGGTGCCGGTCAGCAGACTGGTGGGCGACACGCCGTCAAAGCGCCAGCGCAAGGCCAGTGCCGCGGGCCGACGCACCGCGTGCTCCACCTCGAATGTCCACAGCCGCTCGGCGCCTTGAAAGGCTTCGATCTGCGGGCCTTCGAGGATGACTTGCGTGCGACCGCTGAGGTGCAGGAGGTCCCCCGACTCGAAATCGATGAACAACAAACCGGCCCGAGGGTTGATCAGCAGGTTGCCCAAGGTATTGAAGAACAGGTTGCCGGCGAAGTCCGGGATGGTCAGGCGATTGCCTTCTATCTGGACGAAACCGGCCTGACCGCCCCGATGAGAAACGTCCACCGAGCGTTGGCCATCGACGTCCACATAGCTGGCGACAAAGAAGGTATCGGCGCTGGCAATCATGGCTTTGGCCGCGTCATCCAGCTCATTGAGATGCTGCGCAACACGGGTCGCCGGATCCGCCAATGGCACCGAGCGAAACTGGCGCAATTGAATGTATTGCGGGCAATTGCCGAAGGATTGCTCCACCGTCACCTCGAAGCCGCTCGCCGTTACAGCGCCGACTCGACCATTGAGACGATTGCGACGCCGGGTGTGCAGCTCGATACCGAGCAGGCCTATCGCCGCCCCGTCTTGCAGTTGCGCAGGGTCGTCGCCGCCAGGCACGCTGCCGAACCGCAGCAGCCCAGGCTCGGGAGACTGCGCAAAGCCCGGCGCCCCTTCAAGAATACTGGCCCAAGGGTTGCCGTCGGCATCCACCGCGCCGTACAGCATGAACGGCAGTTGCTGATAGAACGTGCGGTGCTGGTCCGGCATTTCGCCGCGAATCACCCTACGACCCAATGCGTCCATTCGCTCCGCGACACCCACATGGGCCTGCAATTTTTTCTCGCCTGCGTGCCAAGGTGAACGTTCCATAACGGCTTCTCCCCTGCGCTCATTGCGCAATAAGAACGGCCCGACTGAATAGGGCCGTGAACATCAGGCAGTTTTTTGCAAACCGGCGATGGTGCGCGGCATGCCGACAAACCCTGGCAAGGCTTCAACGCGCGCCAGCCAGGCCCGGATGTTGGCGTAGTCGTCCAGCGACACATTGCCTTCCGGAGCATGGGCGATGTAGCTGTAGGCGGCGATGTCGGCGATGGTCGGCTCGCTACCGGCCAGATAGGCCGTTGCGCCCAGTTCCTGATCGATCACTTTGAGCCAGGTGTGAGAATAGGCGATCACCTCTTCAGCGTTGTAAGGCGCACCGAATACAGTGATCAGCCTTGCCCTGCCGGGGCCAAAGGCAATCGGCCCGGCGGCGACCGACAACCAGCGCTGAACCTTGGCGGCACCGACCGGATCGGTTGGCAGCCAGCGACCGTTGCCGTATTTCTGCGCAAGGTAGACCAGGATCGCGTTGGAATCGGCCAGCACCATGCCTTGATCCTCAATCACCGGAACCTGACCAAACGGGTTGAGCGCAAGAAAATCCGCTTGTTTGTGTGCGCCCTTGGCCAGATCGACGAAGATCAGCTCGGTCGGCAGTTGCAACAACGACAGCATCAGCTCTACACGGTGAGCATGGCCGGAACGGGGGAAGTTGTAGAGTTTGATGGCTTGCATGGTCGACTCCGCTGGGTGGTGGCGCCGCTCAGGAAAGATCAGCGCCGATGGAGCGCTATCTTCCATCCACAACCAAAGCAACAGAATAACCAGCAAACGCAATCCATTATTTCAGCCAGTGCAATAACCCTTCAGCCGTGCAGCGCAGGATGTTCGCGCAGCACCTTCACCGCAAAGTCCACAAAACTTCGAACCCGCGTCGGGGCCTTGCGCCCACCCTGGTAGACCACATGAATGGGCAATGGCGGCAGTTCGAAGTCAGCCAGGACGATTTCCAGCTCACCGGTGGCGATCTTGCTCGCCACTTGATACGACAGGACTCGGGTCAATCCCAGGCCCATGGCGGCGGCAGTGATCGCCGCTTGATTGGCAGAGACCACAAGACGTGGCTCCGGACGAACACTGATCGGCTCTCCCGCCTCAAGGAACGGCCAGCTTCTGGGCTGCCCGATGGACGAGGTGGCGATGATCGGGGCGCGGCTCAAGTCTGCCGGATGCCGAGGCCGACCATGGTCAGTCAGGAATCCAGGGGAAGCGCAGATCACTCGCCGCACTTCGCCCACTCGAATTGCGTGCTGATTGCTGTCAGGCAATTCACCGATACGCACGGCCACATCGATGCCCTCCTCGACCATGCTCACCACCCGGTCGACCAATACAGCGTTGATGCTGACTTCAGGAAATTGAGTCAGGTAACCGACCATGAGCGGCGTGACGAACAAATCGCCGAACAATACCGGCGCGGTGATCGTCAGTTGCCCACGGGGCTGGGCATGGCTCCCGGCGGCCGAATCCTCGGCTTCCTGCACCTCGGCGAGAATTCTCCGACAGTCCTCCAGATAACGCTGGCCCACCTCGCTCAAATGCACGCTACGGGTGGTGCGCGTCAGCAACTGAGTGCCAATGCGCTGCTCAAGCGCCGCCACTGCCCGGGTGACGCTGGCTGCTGACATCCCCAAGCGCCGCGCCGCCGCCGAGAAACCCTGGTCCTGGGCGACAGCGGCGAAGACCTGCATTTCCTGGAATCGGTCCATCGGGTATGTCCTTCGTTCAGGTAAAAAAAATCGCAACCGTAGGCTGCGATTTTTATTGGTTCGATCACCTGTGGATAACTTATTCCACCGTCACCGACTTCGCCAGATTTCGTGGCTGGTCAACGTCAGTACCTTTCAACACCGCCACGTAGTACGAAAGAAGCTGCAACGGAATCGTGTAGAGGATCGGCGACAGGATGTCGTGGATGTGCGGCATGTGCACAACATGAGTGCCTTCACCGTTGGTCATGCCGGCCTGCTCGTCGGCGAAGACGATCAGTTCACCGCCGCGGGCGCGGACTTCCTGGAGGTTGGACTTCAACTTCTCCAGCAACTCGTTGTTCGGCGCCACGGTGACCACTGGCATGTCGTTATCCACAAGCGCCAGCGGGCCATGTTTCAGCTCGCCCGCCGGGTAGGCTTCGGCGTGGATGTAGGAGATTTCCTTGAGCTTGAGCGCCCCTTCCATCGCCACCGGGAATTGCGCACCGCGACCGAGGAACAGGGTGTGGTTCTTCTCGGCGAACAGCTCGGCGATTTTTTCGACAGTGCTGTCCATGGCCAGGGCTTCGCCCAGACGGGTCGGCAGGCGACGGAGTTCTTCCACCAGAGTGGCTTCGACGCCTGCGGCCAACGTGCCGCGAACCTGACCCAGGGCCAGGGTCAGCAACAGCAGACCCACCAATTGAGTGGTGAAGGCTTTGGTCGAGGCCACGCCGATTTCGCGACCGGCCTGGGTCAGCAGCGTCAGGTCCGATTCACGCACCAGGGAGCTGATGCCGACGTTGCAGATTGCCAGGCTGGAAAGGAAACCCAGTTCCTTGGCGTTGCGCAGCGCGGCCAAGGTGTCGGCGGTTTCGCCTGACTGGGAGATGCTCACGAACAGGGTATCGGGCTGCACCACTACTTTGCGGTAGCGGAATTCGCTGGCGACTTCGACCTGGCACGGAATGCCGGCCAGTTCTTCGAGCCAGTAACGGGCAACCATACCGGCGTGATAACTGGTGCCGCAGGCAACGATCTGTACATTACGCACCTTGGCAAACAGCTCGGCCGCTTGTGGACCAAACGCCTGGACCAGCACCTGATTCTGACTCAGGCGACCTTCAAGCGTGCGTTGCACCACGGCTGGTTGCTCGTGAATTTCCTTGAGCATGTAATGCCGGAACTCGCCTTTGTCAGCGGCTTCGGCACCGTCACGGTACTGAATGCTTTCACGCTCGACGAGCACACCGTTGATGTCCCAGATCTGCACGCTGTCGCGGCGAATTTCGGCGATATCGCCTTCTTCCAGGTACATGAAACGGTCAGTGACCTGGCGCAGGGCCAATTGGTCGGAGGCGAGAAAGTTTTCACCCAGGCCCAGACCGATTACCAATGGGCTGCCGCTGCGGGCTGCTACCAAGCGATCCGGTTGCCGAGCGCTGATCACTGCCAGACCGTATGCGCCGTGCAGTTCTTTGACGGTCGCTTTCAGGGCCGCGGTCAGGTCAGGCTGCTCTTTGAGTTTTTCGTTGAGCAGATGGGCGATGACTTCAGTGTCCGTGTCCGAGGTGAACACGTGGCCCAGGGCCTTGAGTTGCTCGCGCAGGGCTTCGTGGTTCTCGATGATGCCGTTATGCACCACCGCAAGATCGCCCGAAAAATGCGGGTGAGCGTTGCGTTCGCACGGCGCACCGTGAGTCGCCCAGCGGGTGTGGGCAATGCCCAGACGACCGACCAGAGGCTCTTCGATCAGCGCCTGTTCCAGTTCGCTGACCTTGCCCGGCCGACGCAGGCGCAAGAGTTTTTCATCGTTGGTGTACACCGCCACGCCGGCGCTGTCATAACCACGGTATTCCAGACGCTTGAGGCCTTCGAGCAGGATGGCGGTAATGTTCCGTTCTGCGACTGCACCGACAATTCCACACATGCTATTTCTCCTGACTGACAGCGGCGCAAATCACATTGATGCCGCGGGCCTGAATCTGATCGCGGGCCTCAAGCGGCAGGCGATCATCGGTAATAAGGGTATGGACACTGCTCCAAGGCAGCTCCAGATTGGGAATCTTGCGGCCGATCTTGTCGGCTTCGACCATCACGATCACTTCGCGGGCGACCTCGGCCATGACACGGCTCAGTCCCAGCAATTCATTGAAGGTGGTGGTCCCGCGTACCAGATCGATGCCATCGGCGCCAATAAATAACTGATCGAAGTCATATGAGCGTAGTACCTGCTCTGCCACCTGCCCCTGGAAGGATTCGGAATGCGGATCCCAGGTACCACCGGTCATCAACAGCACCGGTTCGTGCTCGAGTTCAGTCAACGCGTTGGCGACATGCAGGGAGTTGGTCATCACCACCAGGCCCGGTTGCTGGCCGAGTTCCGGGATCATCGCGGCGGTGGTACTGCCGCTGTCGATGATGATGCGCGCATGCTCGCGAATCCGCGTGACGGCGGCGCGGGCAATGGCCTGCTTGTATTTCGAAATCGGTTGGCCGATGTCGGCGACCAGCTCCTGCGGCATGGTGACCGCGCCGCCATAACGACGCAGCAACAGACCGTTGCTTTCAAGCGCGGCCAGATCCTTGCGAATCGTAACTTCCGAGGTTTCGAAGCGTTTGGCCAGCTCGTCCACACTGACTTCACCCTGCTCATTGAGCATGGCGAGGATATTGTGGCGGCGTTGGGGCGTGTTGCGCTTTGACATGACTTGGTAAGTTTCGATTCGAAAGATAACGTAAGCAATCAAAACCTATCAGCGAAACTTCGTCAAGCCAACGTCAGAAAAAAAGATGTGTGGATAACTCAAAAAAAGATCGCAGCCTCCGGCAGCTCCTACAGAGTGAACACGAATTCCCTGTAGGAGCTGCCGAAGGCTGCGATCTTTTGATCTGTGGATAACTTAACTCTTCTTGATCTTCTCAGGCCGCTTCCAGCCGTCGATGTTCTTCTGTCGAGCCCGGCCAACGGCCAATTGAGCGTTATCCACATTCTGGGTAATGGTCGAACCGGCCGCCGTGGTCGCACCGGAGGAGATATCCACAGGCGCCACCAACGAGTTGTTGGAGCCGATGAACACATCTTCACCCAGCACGGTTTTCCACTTGTTGGCACCGTCGTAGTTGCAGGTGATGGTGCCGGCGCCAATGTTGGTGCGCGCACCGATCTCGGCATCGCCCAGATACGTCAAGTGACCGGCCTTGGCACCTTCGCCCATGTGAGCGTTCTTCAGTTCAACAAAGTTACCCACATGTGCGCGGGCTTCCAGCACTGTGCCGGGACGCAAACGAGCGAACGGGCCGGCATCGCTGCCTTCGCCGAGAATCGCGCCTTCGATATGACTGTTGGCCTTGATCACCACGCCTTTGCGCAGGGTGCTGTCCTTGATCACGCAGTTCGGGCCGATCACCACGTCGTCCTCGATGACCACTTTGCCCTCGAGAATCACGTTGATGTCGATCAGGATATCGCGACCAACGGTAACCTCACCGCGCACATCGAAACGTGTCGGGTCGCGCAGGGTTACGCCTTGAGCCATCAAGCGACGAGCGGCGCGCAGCTGATAATGACGCTCCAGTTCGGCCAGTTGTTTGCGATCGTTGGCGCCCTGCACTTCCATGGCGTCATGGGGTTGTTCGGTGGCCACCACCAGACCATCACTGACCGCCATGGCAATCACGTCGGTCAGGTAGTACTCGCCCTGGGCATTGTTGTTGGAGAGGCGGCCCAGCCAATCGCCCAAACGCTGGGAAGGCACCGCCAAAATGCCGGTATTGCCTTCGGTGATCGCACGCTCAACCGCGTTGGCATCTTTCTGCTCGACGATGGCAGTCACTTTGCCGGCGGCATCACGGACAATACGGCCGTAGCCAGTCGGGTCATCCAACTCGACAGTCAGCAGACCCAATTGCTGCGGTGCAGCCTGCTTGAGCAGACGTTGCAGGGTTTCGACTTCGATCAACGGCACGTCACCGTAGAGAATCAGCACGGTATCGGACTCGATGGACGGCACAGCCTGGGCCACCGCATGACCGGTACCCAGCTGTTGGTCCTGCAGGACGAAATTCAGGTCATCGGCGGCCAGACGCTCGCGCACCGCTTCGGCACCATGGCCGATCACCACGTGGATGCGCTGTGGATCAAGTTGCCGGGCGCTGTGGATAACATGGCCGAGCATTGAATTACCGGCAATCGGATGCAGGACTTTCGGCAAGGCCGAACGCATGCGAGTGCCTTGGCCGGCAGCGAGGATAACGATTTCAAGGGACATGACTGGCTACCAATCCTGGGTGGTCAGCAACTGCGACCAGGTGATGAATATCGAAAAAGAAAAAAGGGTAGCCGAGGCTACCCTTTTTAATCAATCGCGCAACAAGTCGATGGCCGATTAGTGGCCGAACTTCTTGCGGATCTGCTGGACGGTGCGCAGCTGAGCTGCAGCCTCGGCCAGACGTGCGGCAGCAGAACCGTAATCGAATTCCGCGCCTCGCTCATGCAAGGCTTTCTCGGCAGCCTTAACGGCTTCCAAAGCTGCGGCTTCGTCCAGGTCGGCAGCGCGTTGCACGGTGTCGGCGAGAACCTTGACCATGTTCGGCTGAACCTCGAGGAAACCACCGGAGATGTAATACACCTCCTCTTCCCCGCCCTGCTTGATCAGGCGGATCGGGCCCGGCTTGAGATTGGTGATCAGCGGCGCGTGACCCAGGGCGATACCAAGATCACCCAGTGCACCGTGCGCAACCACCATCTCGACCAGGCCGGAAAAGATTTCCCCTTCCGCGCTGACGATATCGCAATGGACTGTCATAGCCATCTGATTGCCTCAACCTAAATTAGCGCCCGTTGCCGGGCGCCGGGATTACAGTTTCTTGGCTTTCTCGATCGCTTCTTCGATGCCGCCGACCATGTAGAACGCTTGTTCTGGCAGGTGGTCGTAGTCACCGTTGAGGATGCCTTTGAAGCCAGCAATGGTGTCTTTCAGGGAAACGTATTTACCCGAAGCACCGGTGAAGACTTCAGCCACGAAGAACGGCTGCGACAAGAAACGCTGGATCTTACGAGCACGGTTTACCAACTGCTTGTCGGCTTCCGACAGCTCGTCCATACCCAGGATCGCAATGATGTCCTTCAGTTCTTTGTAACGCTGCAGCACGTACTGAACACCGCGAGCGGTTTCGTAGTGGTCGTTGCCGATCACGTTCGGGTCCAGCTGACGCGAAGTCGAGTCCAGTGGGTCTACCGCAGGGTAGATACCCAGGGAAGCGATGTCACGGGACAGTACGACAGTGGCGTCCAAGTGGGCGAAGGTGGTCGCTGGCGACGGGTCGGTCAAGTCGTCCGCTGGTACGTATACCGCCTGGATCGAAGTAATCGAACCTTGCTTGGTCGAAGTGATGCGCTCTTGCAGCACGCCCATCTCTTCAGCCAGGGTCGGCTGGTAACCTACTGCCGAAGGCATACGGCCCAGCAGTGCGGATACTTCAGTACCGGCCAGGGTGTAACGATAGATGTTGTCGACGAACAGCAGAACGTCGTTACCTTCGTCACGGAACTTCTCGGCCATGGTCAGGCCAGTCAGTGCTACGCGCAGACGGTTTCCCGGCGGCTCGTTCATCTGACCGTAAACCAGTGCCACTTTGTCCAGAACGTTGGAGTCCTTCATCTCGTGGTAGAAGTCGTTACCCTCACGAGTACGCTCACCCACACCGGCGAACACGGAATAACCGCTGTGCTCGATGGCGATGTTACGGATCAGTTCCATCATGTTTACGGTCTTGCCTACACCGGCACCACCGAACAGACCGACTTTACCGCCCTTGGCGAACGGGCAAACCAGGTCGATAACCTTGATGCCTGTTTCCAGCAGCTCGTTGCCGCCCGCTTGTTCAGCGAAGGTTGGCGCAGGACGGTGAATGCCCCAACGCTCTTCTTCGCCGATCGGACCAGCTTCGTCGATCGGGTTGCCCAGTACGTCCATGATCCGGCCCAGGGTCGCTTTACCGACCGGTACGGAGATGGCTGCGCCAGTGTTGTTGACGTCCAGACCGCGCTTCAAGCCTTCGGTGGAGCCCATCGCAATGGTACGAACCACGCCGTCGCCCAGCTGCTGCTGAACTTCCAGAGTGGTTTCGGCGCCTTGAACTTTCAAGGCGTCGTAGATGCTCGGTACGCTGTCGCGTGGGAATTCCACGTCGATAACGGCGCCGATGATTTGAACGATACGTCCGCTACTCATAGCTGGATCCTCTGAATATTTGAACCGTTAAACCGCGGCAGCGCCGCCGACGATTTCCGAGATCTCTTGGGTGATCGCAGCCTGACGCGCCTTGTTGTAGACCAGCTGCAAATCGCTGATCAAATCACCGGCGTTGTCGGTAGCGTTCTTCATCGCGATCATCCGCGCAGCTTGTTCAGCCGCGTTGTTCTCGACCACCGCCTGGTAGACCTGCGACTCCACGTAACGGACCATCAAGCCGTCAAGCAGCTCTTTGGCGTCCGGTTCGTACAGATAATCCCAGTGGTGCTTGAGTTCTTGATCCGGGGTTGCCACCAGTGGAATCAACTGCTCCACGGTAGGCTGTTGTGTCATGGTGTTGATGAACTTGTTGGACACCACGGACAGGCGGTCAATACGGCCATCCAGGTAGGCATCCAGCATCACCTTGACGCTGCCGATCAGATCATTGATCGACGGCTCTTCACCCAAGTGGCTGATAGCTGCAACGACGTTACCGCCGAAGTTGCGGAAGAAAGCCGCACCCTTGCTACCAACGACACACAGATCGATCTCGACGCCGTTTTCGCGGTTTACCGCCATGTCCTTGACCAAAGCCTTGAACAGGTTGGTGTTCAAGCCACCACACAGACCACGGTCACTGCTCACTACGACATAACCAACGCGCTTTACTTCACGGTCGATCATGAACGGGTGGCGATATTCCGGGTTAGCGTTGGCCAGATGGCCAATAACCTGGCGGATGCGCTCCGCATAAGGACGGCTAGCAGCCATGCGCATTTGTGCCTTGCGCATTTTGCTGACCGCCACTTTTTCCATGGCGCTGGTAATCTTTTGCGTGCTTTTGATGCTCGCAATCTTACTGCGAATCTCTTTTGCGCCTGCCATGTAACACCTATCAGGTTAGCAAGCGGGAGCCGCTAGGCTCCCGCTGCGGCTTACCAGGTTTGGGTGGCCTTGAACTTCTCGATACCGGCTTTCAGGCCGCCATCGATTTCGTCATTGAAGTCACCCTTCACGTTGATCTTCGCCATCAAGTCGGCGTGATCGCGGTTGAAGTAAGCAATCAGCGCTTGCTCGAAGCTGCCGATCTTGGCGATTTCAACGTCGGTCAGGAACCCACGCTCAGCGGCATACAGCGACAGCGACATGTCGGCGATCGACATTGGCGCGTATTGCTTCTGCTTCATCAGCTCGGTAACGCGCTGACCATGCTCAAGTTGCTTACGGGTCGCTTCGTCCAGGTCAGAAGCGAACTGGGCGAATGCCGCCAGTTCACGGTACTGAGCCAGAGCGGTACGGATACCACCGGACAGCTTCTTGATGATCTTGGTCTGAGCGGCACCACCCACACGGGATACCGAAACACCGGCGTTCACTGCAGGACGGATGCCCGAGTTGAACATGGCCGATTCCAGGAAGATCTGACCGTCGGTGATGGAAATCACGTTGGTCGGAACGAACGCAGAAACGTCGCCAGCCTGGGTTTCGATGATCGGCAGTGCGGTCAGGGAACCGGTTTTGCCGGTCACTGCGCCGTTGGTGAACTTCTCTACGTATTCTTCCGAAACGCGGGATGCGCGCTCCAGCAGACGGGAGTGGAGATAGAACACGTCGCCTGGGTAAGCTTCACGGCCTGGTGGACGGCGCAGCAGCAGGGAAATCTGGCGGTAAGCCACTGCTTGCTTGGACAGATCGTCATAAACGATCAGCGCGTCTTCACCGCGATCGCGGAAGTATTCGCCCATGGTGCAACCGGAGTACGGTGCCAGGAATTGCAGTGCTGCAGATTCCGAAGCGCTCGCTGCAACGATGATGGTGTTAGCCAGTGCACCGTTTTCTTCCAGCTTGCGAACTACGTTGGCGATGGTCGATTGCTTCTGACCGATAGCTACGTAGACGCAGAAAATGCCGCTGTCTTTCTGGTTGATGATCGCGTCGATCGCCAGAGCGGTTTTACCGATCTGACGGTCACCGATGATCAGCTCACGCTGGCCACGGCCGACAGGGATCATCGCATCGACAGCCTTGTAGCCAGTCTGTACAGGCTGGTCTACCGACTTACGCCAGATCACGCCTGGAGCAACTTTCTCGACCGCGTCGGTCTCGGTGTTGTTCAGCGGACCTTTGCCGTCAACTGGGTTACCCAGTGCGTCGACTACGCGACCCAGCAGTTCCTTACCAACCGGAACTTCGAGGATGCGGCCGGTGCACTTGGCGCTCATGCCTTCAGCCAGAGTCTGGTATGCGCCCAATACAACGGCACCTACAGAGTCTTGCTCCAGGTTGAGAGCCATACCGAAGACGCCGCCCGGAAACTCGATCATCTCGCCGTACATAACGTCGGCCAGACCGTGAATCCGCACGATACCGTCAGATACGCTGACGACAGTGCCTTCGTTACGGGCTTGGGAGGTCACATCGAGCTTGTCGATGCGGCCCTTGATAATTTCACTTATTTCGGAAGGATTGAGTTGCTGCATTGCTCTGCTGCCCCTTCAAACTCAAGATTTCAATGCTTCGGCAAGTTTCGCGATTTTGCCGCGAATCGAGCCATCGATAACCAGGTCGCCGGCGCGGATGACAACACCACCAATAAGGGATGAGTCTTCCTCGACTTGCAGGCGCACTTCCCGGTTGAGTCGTGCACTGAGAACCTTGGCGAGTTTGTCTTGCTGTTCTTGGTTCAATGCAAAAGCACTGGTCACTTCAACGTCTACCGATTTCTCTTGTTCGGCCTTGTACAGGTCAAACAGAGCGGCGATCTCCGGCAGAAGCGGGAGACGGTCGTTTTCGGCAACGACGTGAATGAAGTTCTGTGCCTTGGCATCAAACTTGTCGCCGCACACGTCAATGAACGTGGCGGCCTTTTCTGCGCTCGTCAGTCGCGGGGCCTTGAGCACGCGCTGCATGGTGTCGTCTTGCGACACCGCTGCTGCCAGGCCGAGCATGGCTGACCAATTGGCCAGTTGCTGGTGGGCCTGAGCGTGCTCGAAGGCCGCCTTAGCGTAAGGTCGGGCCAACGTGGTCAGTTCTGCCATGATCGCCCTCGCTTAGATTTCAGCAGCCAGTTGGTTAACCAGCTCTGCGTGCGCGTTTTGATCGATTGTGGCACCCAGGATCTTCGCAGCACCGCCAACGGCCAGGCTACCCACTCGGGCGCGCAGCGCGTCTTTGACGCTGTTCAGTTCCTGTTCGATCTCGGCCTGAGCCTGAGCCTTCACACGGTCAGCTTCGACGCGAGCCTGTTCACGGGCTTCGTCGACAATCTGGGTACCGCGTTTCTTGGCTTGCTCGATGATTTCAGCTGCCTGAGCTTTCGCTTCGCGCAGTTGCTGACCCGCTTTCTCTTGGGCCAACTCCAGGTCGCGAGCTGCTCGGCTGGCAGCGTCCAGACCATCAGCGATCTTCTTTTGACGTTCGTGCAGAGCCGTGATGACCGGAGGCCATACGAACTTCATGCAGAACAGTACAAAAATCAGGAACGCAACGGACTGGCCAATCAGGGTCGCATTAATGTTCACGCCAACACCTCGCAGTTACGTTGTCCATCACACCAAATTACCCGGAAGATCCGAGTAATTAGCCAGCGATTTGACCAACGAACGGGTTCGCAAAGGTGAAGAACAGAGCGATACCAACACCGATCATGGTTACGGCGTCGAGCAGACCGGCAACGATGAACATTTTAACTTGCAGCATTGGAACCATTTCTGGCTGACGCGCTGCGCCTTCCAGGAACTTGCCGCCCAGCAGGCCGAAACCAATTGCGGTACCCAGTGCGCCCAGGCCGATCAACAGTGCAACAGCGATAGCGGTTAGACCAACTACAGTTTCCATCTTTCCTCCCGACTTTTACGTCGTATGGTTTAGGTTTTTTAGATTTTAAAGCGGTAAAACAAATCGTTTCATAGCCCGTTTAGGGCACCCACCCGTTTGACCGGGTGGGACATCAGACCAGTCGAGACTGGTCTTAATGGTTTTCTTCGTGCGCCATCGACAGGTAGACGATGGTCAGCATCATGAAGATAAATGCCTGCAGGGTGATGATCAGGATGTGGAACACAGCCCACGCCCACTGCAGAACTACGCCCAGGCCGCTCAGCCAGAGCAGACCGCTGCCGAACATCACAGCGATCAGAATGAACACCAGCTCACCGGCATACATGTTGCCGAACAGACGCAGAGCCAGGGAGATCGGCTTGGCGATCAGGGTCACGAATTCCAGCAGGAAGTTCACCGGAATCAGCAGCGCCTGAACAAAGATGTTCTTGCTACCGAACGGGTGCAGGGTCAGCTCGCCGATGAAGCCGCCGAGGCCCTTGATCTTGATGCTGTAGAAAATGATCAGCGCAAACACCGTGAAGGCCATGGCCAAGGTAGCGTTCGGGTCGGTGGTCGACACGGCGCGGAACGGGATGTGGTGGTCGCCGGAGATCAGGATGGCCAGCTGAGGAATCCAGTCAACCGGTACCAGGTCGATGGCGTTCATCAGGAAGACCCAGACGAAGATGGTCAGTGCCAGCGGTGCAACCACTGGACTACGGCCATGGAAGCTGTCTTTCACGCTGCCATCGACGAATTCGACCAATACTTCAACGAAGTTCTGCAAAGCACCAGGTACACCTGTAGTCGCCTTCTTTGCCGCCATGCGGAAAAGAAGAACGAAGATCAGACCCAACGCGACCGACCAGCCGAGGGTATCGACGTGGAAAGCCCAGAAGCCCATTTCCTTGGCTTCTGCTGCGGAGTGGGCAAAGCCCCAGCCGCCGTTGGGTAGCTGACCGAAGGTCAGGTTCTGCAAGTGGTGCTGGATATAGCCCGAAGCGGTTGTTTCTGCCATGGTTGCCTCAAACGCCCTAAGGTCTCGAAAGTCTTGTTCTCATAAGCAGGGGAGCGAACCAGCTGACCAGTTGGGTCAGCACGAAGACGCCGAATACTGCTAGCGGCGCCAATGGCTTCACACCTGCAAACGTCAGTGCAAACAGCCCTGCCGTCAAAATCAGTTTGCCCGCCTCGCCGGCATAAAAAGACCGGACGATAGCTTGAGCTGCTCGGGCGCCGGAAAACCGAAATGCCCTGTGAGCGAAATAAATATTGGGAAGCAAGGCTATCAGGCCTCCGCAAAGTCCTGAGTACCCGGCAACGACTCCATACCATCGCCAGAGCGCCAAAGCGGCAATCAGCAAAACGACGAATTGAGCCATTAACACCGGAAAAACAGCCAATCGATGGAAAGGCAAGCGGTCTGGCGTGCGGTTTTCCATCACTTTTGCTCCCCAATGGTCGGCTGCCGAAATTCAATAACTTGGCATAATTTGTGCCGACAAAATGCGCGCAGAGTATAGGGGCGGTTCTGCCCCTATTCAACTGTCAGGTAGTGATTTCCGACTTCACGCTACAAGAGGAATTGTTTCAGCGGATGTGTGCGAGCACACCTTGAAGTTCATCAAGAGAGTTGTAGCCGATCACCAACTGCCCCTTACCCTTCTTTCCGTGGCGGATCTGCACCGCAGAGCCTAGGCGCTCGGCCAGGCGCTGCTCGAGCCGAGCGATATCCGGGTCCGGTTTTGCCGGTTCCACAGGCTCCGGTTTGCCACTCAACCACTGGCGAACCAGTGCTTCAGTCTGGCGCACAGTCAGCCCCCGTGCGACAACATGTCGCGCCCCTTCAACCTGTTGGTTTTCCGGTAAACCCAGCAAGGCACGGGCATGACCCATTTCCAGGTCGCCGTGAGACAGCATGGTCTTGATGACTTCCGGCAACGAAATCAGGCGCAATAGGTTGGCCACGGTAACGCGGGACTTACCCACAGCCTCGGCCACTTGTTGCTGAGTCAGCTGGAATTCCTGCTGCAAACGCTGCAAGGCCACCGCTTCTTCGATCGGATTGAGGTCTTCGCGCTGGATATTCTCGATCAACGCCATGGCGATGGCGGTTTCATCCGGCACATCGCGGACCATCGCCGGGATGGTTTCCTGGCCAGCCTGCTGGCTGGCGCGCCAGCGGCGTTCGCCGGCGATGATTTCGAAGCGACCGCTGCCAATCGGGCGAACCACGATCGGCTGCATCACGCCCTGAGCCTTGATCGACTGCGCCAGCTCTTCCAGCGCCTGAGGATCCATGTCCCGACGTGGCTGGTACTTGCCACGCTGGATCAGGTCCAGGGGCAGGTGCTGCAGCTCACGCTGGTCGGCTTGCACCGCTTGTTCTTCCAGCGAGCTGACAGTCGGACCACTCAGCAGTGCATCCAGTCCACGTCCGAGACCTCGTTTCTTGACGGCCATGGGGATTCCTTAAGTTGCCTGGGCAGCGGCGGTGCGTGAATTTTTGCGTTGACGGCGAACCATCTCGCCGGCCAATGCCAGGTAGGCAATCGCGCCGCGCGATGATTTATCGTACGCCAGCGCCGGCATGCCATAGCTTGGCGCTTCGGCCAGACGGATGTTGCGCGGAATCACGGTGTCGTAGAGCTGATCGCCAAAGTGTTCCTTGAGCTGCGCCGAGACGTCGTTCATCAGGCTCAGGCGCGGGTCATACATGGTCCGCAACAGGCCTTCGACTTTCAGGTTCGGGTTCAGCAGTTCGGCAATGCGCTTGATGTTATCCACAAGGTCGCTCAACCCTTCGAGCGCGAAGTACTCACACTGCATGGGGATAATGACCCCGTCGGCGGCAACCAGCGCATTGAGCGTGAGCATCGACAGCGATGGCGGGCAGTCGATCAAAATGTAATCGTAGTTTTCACGGATCGGCGCCAACGCGCTGCGCAGGCGGCTTTCCTTCATCTGCATTTCCAGCAGAACGACTTCGGCCGCGGTCAGATCGCGGTTTGCCGGCAACAACTGGTAACCACCGTGTTCGGAATAGTGCATGGCCTGGGCCAGATCACATTCACCGATCAACAGATCGTAGACCGAGTTTTCCAGACCGTGTTTATCCACACCGCTACCCATGGTGGCGTTGCCCTGTGGATCAAGATCGATCAACAGCACCCGACGCTTGGTAGCGACCAGGGAAGCTGCGAGGTTGATGCAGGTGGTGGTCTTGCCCACACCACCCTTTTGGTTCGCTATCGCGAATACCTTAGCCATTCTTGCTTGTGTTCCCAATCATGCCGTGCGGCGCAGTATCAGCAGATGGCGTTGGCCTTGGCAACCGGGTACGGCCAGGGCGTGTTCGCTATCGAGGTGGAAGTCTGCCGGCAATGCTACCAGCTCATCGGCGGGATGAACGCCCTTCATTGCCAGCCAGCGTGTATCGGCGTCGCCCAAATGGCGAGTCCAGTTGCTGAAGTTCTCCATGCTGCTGAACGCCCGGGAAATGATCCCGTTGAATGGCAGTTCAGGCTGGAAGGCTTCGACGCGACTGTGGATAACTTGCAGGTTATCCAGTTTGAGTTCGAGTTTGACCTGGGTCAGGAAGCGGGTTTTCTTGCCGTTGCTGTCCAGACAGGTCACCTGGGACTCAGGAAACAGGATCGCCAACGGAATACCCGGCATGCCTCCGCCGCTGCCAACGTCCAGCCAGCGACCATTTTCGACGAACGACATCACGCTCAAGCTATCGAGCAGGTGACGGGAGACCATTTCGTCCGGATCACGCACGGCGGTCAGGTTGTAAGCCTTGTTCCATTTGATCAACAAGGCCAGATAACCCAGCAGCTGAGCGTGCTGGGCTTCCGTCAGTGTGACACCGAGCTGGCGAGCACCTGTGGATAACTCTTCTGCATGTTGCGAGGTAACCAACGAACTCAAGCGCTTTGCTCCAACTGACGGCCCGCGCCGCGTTTTTTCAAATGAATCATCAACAGCGAAATCGCCGCTGGGGTCACGCCCGGAATACGCGACGCCTGGCCCAAAGTCTCTGGACGGGTCGCACCGAGCTTGCTCTGGATCTCCTTGGAGAGACCGGAGATGTTCGTGTAATCGATATCCACAGGCAGTTTGGTGTCTTCGCTGGCCCGCAGGCGTGCGATTTCATCCTGTTGACGGTCGATGTAACCGGCGTATTTGGTCTTGATTTCGACCTGTTCGGCGACCTGTGGATCTTCTGCGCCCCCGCCAGTCACGGCGATCAGACCAGCGTAGTCGATTTCCGGACGGCTCAGCAGGTTGAGCAAATTGTATTCGTGGGTCAGCGGCGTGCCGAACTTCTCGGCAATCGCATCGCCCTGCTCGGTGCCCGGGCGAACCCAGGTACTTTTCAGGCGTTGTTCTTCCAGATCGATGCTTTCGCGTTTTTTGCAGAAAGCCGCCCAACGCGCGTCATCCACCAGACCCAGTTCGCGACCTTTTTCGGTCAGGCGCAGGTCGGCGTTGTCTTCGCGCAGAATCAAGCGGTATTCGGCGCGGGATGTGAACATCCGATACGGTTCCTGGGTACCGAGGGTAATCAGGTCGTCAACCAAAACGCCGATGTACGCTTCATCACGACGCGGGCACCAGGCATCTTTGCCCTGGGCTCGCAGTGCGGCGTTGGCTCCAGCCAGCAAACCCTGGGCGCCGGCTTCTTCGTAACCGGTGGTGCCGTTGATTTGCCCGGCGAAGAACAGACCGGCGATGACTTTGGTTTCCAGGCTGTACTTCAGGTCACGCGGGTCGAAATAGTCGTACTCGATGGCGTAGCCCGGACGCACGATGTGCGCGTTTTCCATGCCGCGGATCGATTGCACGATCTGCAATTGCACGTCGAACGGCAAGGATGTGGATATCCCGTTCGGGTACAGCTCGTGAGTGGTCAACCCTTCCGGTTCGATGAAGACCTGGTGGCTTTCCTTGTCGGCAAAGCGGTGGATCTTGTCTTCGATCGATGGGCAATAACGTGGGCCGATGCCTTCGATCAACCCGGCATCGGAATACATCGGCGAACGGTCGAGGTTGGCGGCAATGATTTCGTGGGTCCGGGCGTTGGTGTGGGTGATCCAGCAACTGACCTGTTTCGGGTGCTGTTCTTTGGAGCCCATGAACGACATGACCGGGATCGGCGTATCACCGGCTTGCTCGGTCATGACCGAGAAATCCACAGACCGACCGTCGATACGCGGCGGAGTACCGGTTTTCAGGCGACCGACACGCAATGGCAGTTCACGCAGACGACGTGCCAAAGCAATCGAAGGCGGATCACCGGCGCGACCGCCGGAATAATTCTGCATCCCGATGTGGATAAGTCCACCGAGGAAGGTGCCCGTCGTCAGCACCACGGAGTCGGCGAAGAAACGCAGGCCCATTTGCGTGACAACGCCGCGCACTTGTTCCTGTTCGACGATCAGGTCGTCCGCGGCCTGTTGAAATATCCACAGGTTCGGCTGGTTTTCCAAAGCTTCGCGGACAGCGGCCTTGTACAGAACCCGATCTGCCTGGGCGCGAGTTGCACGCACGGCCGGGCCTTTGCGGCTGTTCAATACGCGAAATTGAATACCACCTTTATCGGTAGCCATGGCCATCGCGCCGCCCAGGGCATCGATTTCCTTGACCAGATGGCTTTTACCGATCCCACCAATGGCGGGATTGCAGCTCATGGCACCGAGGGTTTCCACGTTATGCGTCAGCAACAGGGTTTTTGCCCCCATACGTGCTGATGCAAGTGCTGCCTCGGTACCGGCATGACCGCCGCCGATGACGATCACTTCAAAACGGGAAGGGAAATCCACCACGCACCTCGTGCCTGCTTTAGTCAGGTAATCCGGAATAGTTTGAGCTCAGGTTCTTGGACCTGGTCGGCAAGTATAGGGACTTCGCCCTTCCTAAAGAACCCTTTGCACAAAATTTAACCAGCTGTGGAGAAGTCGGGGTTATAGAAATTAAAAAGAGAGAAATTTATTAAATCTTTGTTTTTATGTTTATTTCTACTGACCCACCTTTCTGTGGATAGATTCATACAGGCCTTTATTTTCAATGTGTACAGAGATTCAAAACCCTGTGGTCATGTGCCGAGGAGGCCCTTGGATAACCGGTGTAAGCCTGTGGATGAAAGGGGCTGTTATCCACAGAGGCGGTTATCTTCAGTTTTGAGGCCTTGTTATCAACTGCCCTTAGCGGCAGTTATTCACAGGGCTTAATCCACAGAAAAGGGCTGACCGAGCAAATCCCGGGCACGGAAAATCTGCCCGAACAGAAAAATCTGCTCGGGAGCGGAGGGCTATTTCAGAAGAAGAGGGGCAGACAGGCCAGAACGGCCTGTCTGTGGGTAACGCAGAAGGACTATTTACCGATGCAGAAGCTGGAGAAGATCCTGCCCAGCAGATCATCGGAGCTGAATGCCCCGGTGATCTCGCCCAAAGACTGCTGGGCTTGCCGCAAATCTTCGGCCAGCAGTTCACCGGCACCCGCTAACGTCAGCTGTGCGCGGCCGTGTTCGAGGGACGCACTCGCGTGACGCAGTGCCTCCAGGTGACGCCTGCGAGCACTGAAGCTGCTTTCAGAGGTCTGCTCGTAACCCATGCAGGCCTTGAGATGCTCGCGCAACAACTCCAGGCCTTCGCCGGCGGACCTGGCACTGAGGCTGATCGTGACGTGGCCATCGTTACTGACTTCCAGGGCAATTGCTTCGCCCGTCAGGTCTGCCTTGTTACGAATCAGCGTCACTTTTGCCGGATCCGGGCGGGTTTCGAGGAATTCAGGCCACAAGGCAAATGGATCAAGGGCCTCGGGAGCCGTGGCATCGACCACCAGCAATACCCGATCCGCCTCGCCGATGGCTTTCAATGCTCGTTCGACGCCGATTTTCTCGACCTGATCGTCGGTATCCCGCAGCCCGGCAGTGTCGACCACATGCAACGGCATGCCATCGATGTGGATATGTTCGCGAAGAATGTCCCGGGTCGTGCCAGCAATCTCGGTCACGATCGCGGCTTCACGTCCGGCCAGGGCATTCAGAAGGCTGGACTTGCCGGCATTCGGCCGGCCGGCAATGACTACCGTCATGCCGTCACGCAGCAAGGCCCCCTGCCCGGCTTCCCGAAGCACTGTGGATAATTCGTCGCGTACTTTGTCCAGCATGCTCAGCACGTGGCCATCGGCGAGGAAGTCGATTTCTTCTTCAGGGAAGTCGATAGCCGCTTCGACGTAAATGCGCAGGCCTATTAATTGCTCGGTAAGGTTATGCACACGTTGGGAAAACGCCCCTTGCAACGAACGCAGGGCATTTCGTGCTGCCTGTGCAGAACTCGCCTCGATCAGGTCGGCAATGGCTTCGGCCTGAGCCAGATCAAGCTTGTCATTGAGGAAGGCGCGCTCGCTGAATTCACCCGGTCGGGCCAAACGGCAGCCCAGTTCAAGGCAGCGTTTGAGCAACATATCCAGGACGATTGGTCCGCCGTGGCCCTGCAGCTCCAGCACATCTTCGCCGGTGAACGAATTCGGTCCCGGGAAATACAGTGCGATGCCTTCGTCCAGCACCTCTTCGTTTTCACTGAGGAACGGGCCGTAATGGGCGAACCGCGGTTTCAGCTCGCGGCCGCTGATGGCTTTGGCCGCCACACTCGCCAGCGGCCCGGAAATACGGACGATGCCCACACCGCCGCGACCTT
The DNA here is from genome assembly GCF_059492165.1 of Pseudomonas sp. Pseusp15. Classification (NCBI taxonomy): domain Bacteria; kingdom Pseudomonadati; phylum Pseudomonadota; class Gammaproteobacteria; order Pseudomonadales; family Pseudomonadaceae; genus Pseudomonas; species Pseudomonas sp. Pseusp15. The sequence continues at coordinate 5,342,820 of NZ_CP168523.1, read as the reverse complement.
GAGCGGTGGCAACGGCAGCGATGGTTTCACGAGGAACGCTCATAAACCGGTATCCAGACAAAAGTGACAGATAGCAAAACGCCCCACTAGGGGGCGTTTTGAGTGGTTATCCACAGTGTAAATCAGGCAGCTGCTTTGGTAGCCGCTTCGATCTTACGAGTGATGTACCACTGTTGGGCGATCGACAGGCAGTTGTTCACTACCCAGTACAGTACCAGACCGGCCGGGAACCACAGGAAGAAGAAGGTGAAGATGATTGGCATCAGCTTCATCACCTTGGCCTGCATTGGATCCGGAGGCGTCGGGTTCAACTGCTGCTGGATGAACATGGTTGCGCCCATGATGATCGGCAGAATGAAGAACGGATCCTTGATCGACAGGTCAGTAATCCACAGCATGAATGGCGCCTGGCGCATTTCCACGCTTTCCAGCAGAACCCAGTACAGCGAAAGGAAAACCGGCATCTGCACCAGGATTGGCAAGCAGCCACCCAGTGGATTGATCTTCTCTTTCTTGTACAGCTCCATCATGGCTTGCGACATTTTCTGCCGGTCTTCGCCATGTTGCTCTTTCAGCGCGGCCAGTTTCGGTGCCACTGCACGCATGCGCGCCATGGATTTGTAGCTGGCGGCCGACAGCGGGAAGAAAATCCCCTTGATCAGCATGGTCAGGAAGATGATCGAGAAGCCCCAGTTACCAACCAGTGCGTGGATATGTTGCAGCAACCAGAAGATTGGCTGGGCAATGAACCACAGAATGCCGTAGTCGACGGTCAGTTCCAGACCTGGGGATAACTGTTTCAGCACAGCCTGGCTTTTTGGACCTGCGTACAGAACGGCGCTGGTTTCAACTTTGGCACCTGGCGCAGCAGTCAGCGAAGGACCGGTGTAGCCGATGATGTAGTTGCCTTTGCTGTCTTTACGGGTCTGGACGACGTTGTTTTCGCCCTTGGCCGGAATCCATGCGGTCACGAAATAGTGCTGCAACCAAGCAACCCAGCCACCGCTGACGGTTTCTTTCAGCTGAGCCTTGTCCATGTCCTTCATCGACACTTTCTTGTACGGCTCGTTACTTGTCCACAGGGCGGCGCCCAGGTAAGTCGCGGTGCCGGTGGCAGTGCTGGAAGAAGGATCGGAACTGGCGTCACGCTTCAGTTGCGCGAACATTGCACCGGACCAGGGCTGAGCGCTCTGGTTGTCGATCAGGTAGGAAACGGTTACGTCATACAGGCCACGTTTCAGGGTGAAACGCTTGATGTAGTTGACGCCGTCCTTGCTGAACTTCAGGTCCACGACCAATTGGTCCTGACCGTCAGCCAGTTGATAAATCTTCTTCTCGGAGGAGTAAACCGGACGACCGGCAGGACTTGCGTCCGGACCGTTGGTGCCGATCAGGCCGCTCTGAGCCAGATAAGTCCGCTCGTTGCCGTTATCGAACAACTGGAATGGAATTTCCGGATGGTCCTGGCGACGTGGATACAGCGGCAGCGTCAACTGGGCAACATCGCCACCTTGTGGATCGATGGCCAGGTTGAGCACATCCGTTTTGATCTGGATGAGGTCTTTGCTTGCAGCCACTGGCGTTTCAGCAGGTGCAGTTGCACTGGTATCGCTTGCGGCGCGCGGGATGTCGTCACTGGCGGAAGCATTATTGCCAGTCGCCGTATCCGGTAGACCCGGTGCGGTAGTACTGGAAGCAACATTCTGAGTCGGCAGGGCAGCCTGGCCATAGTCCTGGTTCCATTTAAGAACCATAACGTAGGACACGATTGCCAGGGCGACGATCAGGATCGTGCGTTTGATATCCATGATTACTCGGCCATCGAAGAAGAACGGGAGGTAGGGATAGGTGGAACCGGGTCATAACCACCGGGATTCCACGGATGACAGCGACCTAAACGACGAAAGGTCAGCCAGCCACCGCGCAGAAGGCCATGATTTTCTATGGCTTCTAACGCGTAGCAGGAACAACTGGGGTAGAAACGACAGTGATTGGCCATCAGGGGACTAATGGCATAGCGATAAAACTGGATCGGAACGAGTGCCAGTTTACGCATCGGGACTGTCTACCCCTACAGTTTCGGCTTTGACTGCTGGTACCGGCTTGCTGCGTGCCAGACGTTTCCAGAGTTTGCCGAAATGCTGAATCAATTCGGGGTTTTCTACGTCACCCAAACCTTTGCGCGCGACGATAACAATGTCCCAACCGACCAGTGAATCCTGGTTCAGGCGAAACGATTCGCGCATCAGACGTTTGAGGCGATTGCGCTCGACGGAGAGCTTTACGCTCTTTTTCCCGATAACCAGCCCGAGACGGGGGTGATCAAGATCGTTATTGCGCGCAAGGAGCAGGAGATTTTTCCCCGGAACCTTGCCGGTAGGGGAGTCAAAGACTGCCTTGAAATGCCGGGGAGTAAGCAGACGCTTATCCCGACTGAAGTCCTGACTCACCTCCAGTGCCGGATTATCAAACTGCCAGACGCGCACGACCTTTGGCGCGACGACGCGACAGGACGGCACGACCGTTCTTGGTAGCCATGCGAGCACGGAAACCGTGGGTACGAGCGCGTTTGATAGTGCTTGGTTGGAAAGTACGTTTCATTGTCGTGTTACCTGGTTCGTCCACAACGGGCCGGAATGGCCCCCGTTTTAAGAGACCGGGGATTCTAGAGAAAGCAAGCCTCTAGGTCAATTTCCAACCAACGTTTCCTTATAAATAGATCTCCAGAGGATTTGCTCGTCCGCAGGTCGTTCGCTAGATATAGAAATAAAGAAGGGAATTATTTAAAGCTTTTCTGTAAAGCTTGTAAAAGCTAGGCACGCGATCATCTGTGGATAACTGCCTTAAGCCCTTAAAAACCGTGATGTACAGAGAATGACAACTACAGTGGAAAACGGTGATCAGCCTGTGCTGCGCTATCGGATAAGCTGTGTGTGGAAAGGTCAGTTATCCACAGGCAGGTTATCCACCGAGTTTCGCCCCCACTTGTCCAGTGCCCTCATGGGCGGTTATCCACAGAGCTTATGCACATACCGTTGGTCTTCTTTTTGAGGGTTAACGCGTTGATAATTCATGCCCTGTGCGCAACCTGCATGTGGATAAGTGGGCGTCTGGCCGCTACAATGACCGCTTGTTTTTGCCTCACCGGCTTTCAACTTAGGGGATATCCGTGTCAGTGGAACTTTGGCAGCAGTGCGTGGAGCTTTTGCGCGATGAGCTGCCTGCCCAACAATTCAACACTTGGATCCGCCCGCTACAGGTCGAAGCCGAAGGCGACGAGTTGCGTGTCTACGCACCGAATCGTTTTGTTCTCGACTGGGTCAACGAAAAGTACCTGGGCCGCGTCCTTGAACTGCTGGATGAGCATGGCAATGGCATGGCGCCGGCGCTTTCCTTATTAATAGGCAGCAAACGCAGTTCGGCACCGCGTGCGGCACCCAATGCCCCGTTGGCCGCTGCGGCGTCCCAGGCTCAGGCGGCGGCCGCACCGGTCAGCGCTCCAGCCCCTGCTCCGGCGGCGGCACCGACCAAGCGTTCGACGCAAAAAGTTGCCGAGGTCAGTGAAGAGCCGTCCCGCGACAGCTTCGACCCTATGGCCGGCGCCAGTTCGCAACAGGCCCCGGTTCGTTCCGAGCAGCGCACGGTGCAGGTCGAAGGTGCGCTCAAGCACACCAGCTACCTGAACCGCACTTTCACCTTCGAGAACTTCGTCGAAGGTAAGTCCAACCAACTGGCACGGGCTGCGGCCTGGCAGGTGGCGGACAACCCCAAGCACGGTTACAACCCGCTCTTCCTTTATGGTGGCGTCGGTTTGGGTAAAACCCACTTGATGCACGCTGTGGGTAACCACCTATTAAAGAAGAACCCGAATGCCAAGGTCGTGTACCTGCATTCGGAGCGTTTCGTGGCCGACATGGTCAAGGCGCTGCAGTTGAACGCGATCAACGAGTTCAAGCGCTTCTACCGTTCGGTGGATGCGTTGCTGATCGATGACATTCAGTTCTTCGCTCGCAAGGAACGTTCGCAGGAAGAGTTTTTCCACACCTTCAACGCCCTGCTCGAAGGTGGCCAGCAGGTCATTCTCACCAGTGACCGCTATCCGAAAGAAATTGAAGGCCTTGAAGAACGCCTTAAATCCCGCTTTGGCTGGGGCCTGACGGTTGCCGTCGAGCCGCCGGAGCTGGAAACCCGTGTAGCGATCCTGATGAAAAAGGCCGACCAGGCCAAAGTCGATCTGCCACACGACGCGGCATTCTTCATCGCCCAGCGTATTCGCTCCAACGTCCGTGAGCTGGAAGGCGCGCTCAAACGCGTGATCGCCCACTCGCACTTTATGGGGCGCGACATCACCATCGAGTTGATTCGCGAATCCCTGAAAGACTTGTTGGCGTTGCAAGATAAACTGGTCTCTGTGGATAACATTCAGCGCACCGTCGCTGAGTATTACAAGATCAAGATCTCCGACCTGCTGTCCAAGCGTCGTTCACGCTCGGTAGCACGTCCGCGTCAGGTCGCTATGGCGTTGTCCAAGGAATTGACCAACCACAGCCTGCCGGAAATCGGCGATGTGTTTGGCGGCCGCGACCACACGACTGTTTTGCACGCCTGCCGCAAGATCAACGAGCTTAAGGAATCCGACGCGGACATCCGCGAGGACTACAAGAACCTGCTGCGTACACTGACCACTTGATGAACACCAGCGCAGCTTATTAAGGCAAGGGACTAGACCATGCATTTCACCATTCAACGCGAAGCCCTGTTGAAACCCCTGCAACTGGTCGCAGGCGTCGTCGAGCGCCGACAGACCTTGCCGGTGCTTTCCAACGTGCTGCTGGTTGTCGAAGGCCAGCAACTGTCGCTGACCGGTACCGACCTGGAAGTCGAGCTGGTCGGTCGTGTGCAACTCGAAGAGCCTGCAGACCCGGGCTCCATCACTGTGCCTGCGCGCAAGCTGATGGACATCTGCAAGAGCCTGCCAAACGACGCGCTGATCGACATCAAGGTCGATGAGCAGAAGCTCGTGGTGAAGGCCGGCCGTAGCCGCTTCACCCTGTCGACCCTGCCGGCCAACGACTTCCCGACGGTGGAAGAAGGCCCGGGTTCGCTGACCTGCAGCCTTGAGCAAAGCAAACTGCGTCGCCTGATCGAACGCACCAGCTTCGCCATGGCGCAGCAGGACGTGCGTTATTACCTCAACGGCATGCTGCTGGAAGTCTCGGCCGGGATCATCCGCGCCGTGGCGACCGACGGTCACCGTCTGGCCATGTGCTCGATGCAGGCCGATATCGGTCAGCCGGATCGTCATCAGGTCATCGTGCCACGCAAAGGTATCCTGGAACTGGCACGTCTGCTGACCGAACCGGACGGCAACGTCAGCATCGTGCTGGGCCAGCACCACATCCGTGCCACCACCGGCGAGTTCACCTTTACCTCGAAACTGGTCGACGGTAAATTCCCTGACTACGAGCGTGTTCTGCCTAAAGGTGGTGACAAGCTGGTACTCGGCGATCGCCAGGCCCTGCGTGAAGCGTTCAGCCGTACCGCGATTCTGTCCAACGAGAAGTACCGCGGCATCCGTCTGCAACTGGCCAACGGTCAGCTGAAGATCCAGGCGAACAACCCGGAGCAAGAGGAAGCGGAAGAAGAAGTGGGCGTTGAGTACAACGGCGGCTCTCTGGAAATCGGCTTCAACGTGAGCTATCTGCTCGACGTATTGGGCGTGATGACCACCGAGCAGGTTCGCCTGATCCTGTCGGACTCCAACAGCAGTGCGCTGGTGCAAGAGTCCGACAACGACGACTCGGCTTACGTTGTCATGCCGATGCGTCTGTAATCATGCTCAGCAGAAGCTAGATGTCCTTAAGTCGCGTCTCGGTCACCGCGGTGCGCAATCTGCACCCGGTGACCTTCTCCCCCTCCCCCCGAATCAACATTCTTTACGGCGCCAACGGCAGCGGCAAAACCAGTGTTCTGGAAGCCATTCATCTGCTGGGGCTTGCCCGTTCGTTTCGTAGCACCCGGCTGTTGCCGGTCATTCAGTACGAGCAATTGGCGTGCACGGTATTTGGCCAGGTCGAGTTGGCCGAGGGCGGGCACAGCGCATTGGGGATATCTCGCGATCGTCAGGGAGAGTTCCAGATCCGCATCGACGGGCAAAACGCCCGTAGTGCGGCACAACTGGCGGAGATCCTGCCGCTGCAGTTGATCAACCCGGACAGCTTCCGCCTGCTGGAAGGCGCGCCGAAGATTCGCCGGCAGTTTCTCGACTGGGGTGTGTTCCACGTGGAACCGCGATTCATGTCTACGTGGCAGCGCTTGCAGAAGGCCTTGCGCCAGAGAAACTCTTGGCTGCGGCATGGTACACTTGACGCCGTTTCGCAAGCGGTTTGGGACAGGGAACTGTGCCAGGCCAGCGATGAAATAGATGAATACCGCCGCGCTTACATCAAAGCCTTGAAACCAGTCTTTGAACAGACCTTGAGCGAACTGGTTGAGCTTGAGGGCTTGACGCTCAGCTATTACCGAGGCTGGGACAAAGACCGTGAGTTGAGTGCGGTGCTCGCTGGATCCCTTCAGCGGGATCAGCAAATGGGTCATACCCAGGCCGGACCACAACGGGCTGATTTGCGTCTCCGATTAGGCGCACATAACGCCGCGGACATTTTGTCCCGTGGTCAGCAGAAGTTGGTGGTCTGTGCATTGCGGATTGCCCAAGGGCACTTGGTCAGCCAGGCCCGACGCGGCCAGTGTATTTATCTGGTGGATGACCTGCCGTCCGAACTGGACGAGCACCACCGTCGCGCGCTTTGCCGCTTGTTGGAAGACTTACGCTGCCAGGTCTTTATCACCTGTGTAGATCACGAATTATTGAGGGAAGGCTGGCAGACGGAAACGCCAGTCGCTTTGTTCCACGTGGAACAGGGCCGTATCACCCAGACCCACGACCATCGGGAGTGAAGGCATTGAGCGAAGAAAATACGTACGACTCAACGAGCATTAAAGTGCTGAAAGGCCTGGATGCCGTACGCAAACGTCCCGGTATGTACATTGGTGACACCGACGATGGCAGCGGTCTGCACCACATGGTGTTCGAGGTGGTCGATAACTCGATCGACGAAGCTTTGGCCGGCCACTGCGACGACATCAGCATCATCATCCACCCGGATGAATCCATCACTGTTCGCGACAACGGTCGTGGCATCCCGGTAGACGTGCATAAAGAAGAAGGCGTTTCGGCGGCCGAGGTCATCATGACCGTGCTGCACGCCGGCGGTAAGTTCGACGACAACTCCTACAAGGTTTCCGGTGGTCTGCACGGTGTAGGTGTATCGGTGGTTAACGCCCTGTCCGAAGAACTGGTCCTGACCGTTCGCCGCAGCGGCAAGATCTGGGAACAGACCTACGTCCACGGTGTTCCGCAAGAACCGATGAAAATCGTTGGCGACAGCGAATCCACCGGTACCCAGATTCACTTCAAGCCTTCGGCTGACACCTTCAAGAATATCCACTTCAGCTGGGACATCCTGGCCAAGCGGATTCGCGAACTATCCTTCCTCAACTCCGGTGTCGGCATCGTCCTCAAGGACGAGCGCAGCGGCAAGGAAGAGTTGTTCAAGTACGAAGGTGGTCTGCGTGCATTCGTTGAATACCTGAACACCAACAAGACTGCGGTCAACCAGGTGTTCCACTTCAACATCCAGCGTGAAGACGGCATCGGCGTGGAAATCGCCCTGCAGTGGAACGACAGCTTCAACGAGAACCTGTTGTGCTTCACCAACAACATTCCACAGCGCGATGGCGGTACTCACCTGGTGGGTTTCCGTTCGGCACTGACGCGTAACCTGAACACCTACATCGAAGCTGAAGGCCTGGCGAAGAAGCACAAAGTCGCCACCACCGGTGACGATGCCCGCGAAGGCCTGACGGCGATCATTTCGGTGAAAGTGCCGGATCCGAAGTTCAGCTCCCAGACTAAAGACAAGCTGGTGTCTTCCGAAGTGAAGACCGCGGTCGAACAGGAAATGGGCAAGTACTTCTCCGACTTCCTGCTGGAAAACCCGAACGAAGCCAAGCTGGTCGTCGGCAAGATGATCGACGCGGCGCGTGCTCGTGAAGCGGCGCGTAAAGCCCGTGAGATGACCCGTCGTAAAGGCGCGCTGGACATCGCCGGCCTGCCGGGCAAACTGGCGGACTGCCAGGAAAAAGACCCTGCCCTTTCCGAACTGTACCTCGTGGAAGGTGACTCTGCTGGCGGCTCCGCCAAGCAGGGTCGTAACCGCAAGACCCAGGCCATCCTGCCATTGAAGGGCAAGATCCTGAACGTCGAGAAGGCGCGCTTCGACAAGATGATCTCTTCGCAAGAAGTGGGTACCTTGATCACCGCGCTAGGCTGCGGCATCGGTCGCGACGAGTACAACATCGACAAGCTGCGTTATCACAACATCATCATCATGACCGATGCTGACGTCGACGGTTCGCACATCCGTACCCTGCTGCTAACCTTCTTCTTCCGTCAGCTGCCGGAGCTGATCGAGCGTGGCTACATCTACATCGCTCAGCCGCCGCTGTACAAAGTGAAGAAAGGCAAGCAAGAGCAATACATCAAAGACGACGACGCCATGGAAGAGTACATGACGCAGTCGGCCCTGGAAGATGCGAGCCTGCACCTGAACGAAGAAGCCCCGGGTATCTCCGGTGAAGCTCTCGAGCGTCTGGTGAATGACTTCCGTCTGGTGATGAAGACCCTCAAGCGCCTGTCGCGCCTGTACCCGCAGGAACTGACCGAGCACTTCATCTACCTGCCAGCCGTGAGCATGGAGCAACTGTCCGATCACGCAGCGATGCAGGATTGGCTGGCTCAGTACGAAGTTCGCCTGCGCACCGTCGAGAAGTCCGGCCTGGTCTACAAGGCCAGCCTGCGCGAAGACCGTGAACGTAACGTCTGGCTGCCAGAGGTCGAACTGATCTCCCACGGCCTGTCGAACTACGTCACCTTCAACCGCGACTTCTTCGGCAGCAACGATTACAAGACCGTCGTTTCCCTGGGCGCTCAACTGAGCACCCTGTTGGACGATGGCGCTTATATCCAGCGTGGCGAACGCAAGAAAGCCGTCACCGAATTCAAGGAAGCCCTTGAATGGTTGATGGCCGAAAGCACCAAGCGTCATACCATCCAGCGATACAAAGGTCTGGGTGAGATGAACCCTGATCAGCTGTGGGAAACCACCATGGATCCGGGCTCGCGCCGCATGCTCAAAGTGACCATCGAAGACGCCATCGGCGCCGACCAGATCTTCAACACCCTGATGGGTGATGCGGTCGAACCTCGCCGTGACTTCATCGAAAGCAACGCCTTGGCGGTGTCCAACCTGGACTTCTGATCCGGCAGGACCGCTAAAACAAAAAAGGCCAACGCTATGCGTTGGCCTTTTTTATTGATCGAAGGAATGTAACAGCTGTTCACTCGCTGGCAGTCGCTACGCTCTCAAGCCGATACCCATACCCGTAAATCGTCAGCAGTTGCCAACCGCGATCAGCCGTCAGACCCAGCTTGTTGCGCAGGCGATAAATATGAGTATCCAGAGGCCGGGAGGACACGATTTCTTCATGGGTCCAAAAGCGCTCATACAAGTATTCACGGGACAAAGGTCGGCCCAGATTGGCGAACAGGCAGCGGGCGAGACGGTATTCCCGTTCGGTCAGGCTGATGGGGGTGGAGGCACGGGTGACAGTGAGTTCGGCGTCGTCGAATTCGAGGTCATTGAATGTGAGTATTTCGGTGGCTGCCGCGCGTTGCAGTCCATGCCGACGAAGTACGGCGCTCACCCGAGCCATCAGCTCATTAGGACGGAACGGTTTGCTCACGTAATCGTCGGCTCCGGCGTTCAAGGCCTGGACGATATCGCTTTCGGTATCGCGACTGGTGAGCATGATCGCGGCCGGTGGTGAGTCCATGTGTTCCCGGGTCCAGCGCAACAACGACAGACCGCTGATGTCGGGCAATTGCCAGTCGAGGATCAGCAGATCGAAAGTTTCCCGGCGAAGTTGCCGTAACAGGTCCTCTCCCCGCTCGAAACTGTGCAACGTCCACGTCTGCTCCCCCGTGACGGGGATCTGTCGCAGTGTCTGTTCCACCCGGCGGAGTTCGGCGGGTTCGTCATCCAGTATTGCGACACGCATGCCGAGTGCTTCCTTCATCTCGTAAGTGCAACGGTTAAGAAAATTCCTGCGGGAGTTTAGGCTGATTGGTTGAATCTGAACAATTGTGGCGAATTGCTGTGAACTTCCCAAGTGTGGATACGCTGATATCACTTAGCCGGTAGGCGATGAATTATCGGCAGAATGCTCCAGAGGGACTGTGGGAAAAAATGCGTCTAAAGATTATCTTTAACGGGTTTACAAGATTAACAGCGTTGATGTTGGCCGCGGGTCTCGGATTGGGATGCACCACGGTCCAGTCAATATCTGTCATCGAGCAGAATGTTGCACCGCATTACTTCGGCCCGGCAGAGACGAACACGGTGATGGGCGACTCGCCAGGCTTTGCCCCGGTGCACTCCGCACAGGTGGAAGCCGCCCAGCTCGACATTCGTTCGGCGCAACAACGTTGGGTGTTTTAGGCGCCTTCAGTCAATTCTGAACAAATATTGAGAATGACCGCGCAAGGTCGCTTATGCCGGTAAATTCGTTTTCGCTGAGCGGCACAGGGGCATTGGGATGTGCTCCGACGCAGGGAGCGTCAATGCCAAACTGCAGGACCGTCGATCGCCGGTTTTCGGCGGGTCTGCAGTTCAGGGGAAAAACACATGGAGTGCCTGCTCGGTTCCGACACAGGGATGTGTCATTTCCTTTCCTTTGCACCCATGGCTATCTGCCAGAGCATCCGGTCAGGTATCGTGCGTCAGCGCGGGCGTTTCCCGGCATGATTTGTATAAGAGCATAAAAGCCAATCCATGAACCTCATGACCTTATTGCTCCCACGCCGTTCTGGCGTTTGTCTTTTACTGGTTGCCGGGTTGATGGAATTGTTCACCCAGAGTGCATCGGCGGCTGCCGCCTCGGCAAAACGTCTGCCTTATATCGATGATAATCAACAATGTCGCGGCCAACCGCTGCCCGCGACTGTCGAACATCTGACTGGCGAAGCCTGGAAGCTGGATGCCAAAGGTAAACAGACACCACTGCAGGAAGGCATGCCGATCGACGAGCAGGAAGGCGTCAAGACCTCGCCCTCGGCGTTTGTCAGCCTTTCCCTGGGTGATGGCTCACGGGTAGTGCTGCCTTCCAGCTCCCAGATCACGCTACACCTCAATGAAGAACATTCGATCCCTCAGGTTATCCTCGAGCAGGGCCAGGTCGAGTCGTATGTGATCAAGCGTGCCAGCGACCATGATCGTTTTCAGATCGTCACGCCGGTCGGTGTACTGGGCGTACGGGGTACGCACTTCCGGGTGCGCAACGATGATGGTGGCCAGGCATTACTGGAAGTGCTGAACGGGCAAGTGGCGGTCAATCGTGATGAGGAACTGTCGCGCCCCCGCTCTGCCCGCTCCACTGCCAAACGGACTCAGGGCCCTGAGGATGATGAAGTCCAGGTCATGGCCCGTCAGGGCTTGCGTATTCAGAAACAAGGCACGTTGACGCCAATCGACTTGTTACCTGCCCCACGTTTGTTGGGGCAGGCCGGTCAAACGGGTAATGTGCCTGTCTGGCAATTGATCATGAAGCCCATCGAAGGCGCCACGCGTTATCGGGCGCAAGTGGCCACCGACGCGGCCTTTCTGGACATCAAGCAAGAGCAATTTTCCAGCACGCCCGAGGTCAAATTCAGCGGGCTGAAAGCGTTGTTCTACCATGTTCGCCTGTCGGCGTATGACGCTCAGGGGCTAGAAGGAGAGACCGGGGTGTATGACATTTTCTATTACCCCAGGACCACGCGTGTCCAATAGCGCCCTGGCCGACGACCGATGAAGGGCCGCCCAAGGAAGGACGGCCGCGAGCCGACCCAGGCTCAGCGGCTGTTTCGGCGGATGGTCCGCGAGTGGCTGTGGGTCAGTCTGATCCTGTTGCCGCTGACGGCAGTGCTGTCCATGACCCATGGCCTGGTCTTGAGCAATCTGCTGTACGACAACCTGCGTCGGCTGAGCCCGCTGCCGGTGGACCCACGAATACTCATCGTCACGATCGATGACTACAGCTTGCAGCAGCTAGGCAAATGGCCTTGGTCGCGGGCCATGCACGCGCAGTTGCTTGATCGGCTAGGCGCTGCGAACGCCAAAGGCATTCTGTTCGACGTGATTTTCAGCGAGCCCGATAGCCATCCCGGCAACGATCAGCTTCTGGCCCAGGCGGCCTGCCGTGCCGGAAATGTCTTCGTGCCGTTGCTGCGTGAAGGCGTGGCGCGTTATGGACAGCCTTTGGGGGAAATTGAACCGGTGGCGCCACTGAGCCATTGCGTCAAAGGCATCGGGCACATCAATGCCCAAGCGGATGCCGACGGGATCGTGCGCAGTGTGTATTTAAGCGAAGGACCGGCACAACAAACACGCGCGCAACTGGCCTGGCTGCTGTACGAACAGACCCTTGCCGACAAGGAGAATGTACCGATGCCCGGGACCCCGGCCCTGCCGTCGACGCAAGGCTGGCAGCGAGCCCACAAAATACGGATTCCTTTCATCCGTTCCGATGCGGGTTTTCCCAGTGTGCCCTACGTCAGCGTCTTGCGCGGTGAAGTCCCGCCCGAATTGCTGCGCGATCGCTTGATCCTGATCGGCTCCACCGCTCCAGGTTTGGGGGACCGTTACGTGACACCGCAATCGGCGAGCATGGGCACCACCCCGGGCATCGAAATTCAGGCAAATATCCTCAATGGGTTGCTGCAACAGCGCAACATTGTGGCTCTCGATGAACGTTTGGCGGCGTTGTTATCGGTGGTGATTGTCGGTGAGTTGCTGGGCCTTATGCTGGTGCGTCCGCGTCGCGCGTTATGGCTGACCCTGGGGGCAATGGCGGTCGCGCTGCTGGGTTCGAGCCTGCTGTTGCGTCTTGGTTGGTGGTGGTCACCGGCCGCGAGTCTGCTGGGTATGCTGTTGGGTTACCTGATCTGGAATTGGCGAAGGCTGAATGCGGTGCTCGCCTATTTCGGCTGGGAACTGGCGCGTCTGGACAGCGAGCCGAAAGTGTTTCCCGAACGCCGCCGGACCCAGGCCCCGGCTGGCGATGTGCTGCAAGGGCAAATCGTCGCGCTGGAACAGGCCATGAGCCGGACACGTGACACCCGGCGTTTCATTGCCGATGGCCTTGAGTACTTGCCGGTGGCGACGCTGATCAGCGATCCGAATGGGCGCATTCTGTTGGCCAACCGTAAGGCTCGGGAGATATTTTCCAGCAGCCTGGTGGGCGAGGAGATGCTCGAGCAACTGAGCGAGTTGGGTTACCCGGTGCCGTCCGATGGAACGCTGCCGGCGTTGTCGACCCTGGAGCTGCTGGAGTTTCGTGACACTCAGGCACGCAGCCTGCGTCTGGACCTGGCGCCGCTGTTGCCGGCCGAGGGCGACTCGGTGATTGGCTGGTTACTGAGCCTCACTGACTTGAGCGTCGAACGGGACGCCGAGGAGCAGCGGGCCGTGTTGCTGCGTTTTCTGTCTCATGACCTGAGGGCCCCCCACTCGGCGATTCTGGCTTTGCTCGACGTTCAGCGGCATCAGGTGTCTGGCGACACTCAAGTGTTCAGTCAGATCGAGTTACAAGTGCGCAAGGCGCTGAACCTGACCGAGGCCTTTGTGCAGTTGGCAAAGGCTGAATCCGAGGCCTATCAGTTTCAGCCGAGCATGTTCGCGATGTTGCTGCTCGATACTTTCGACCAGGCCTCGAGCATCGCTCATCTGAAGAACATTCAGTTGCTGCATGACCTCGACGAAGATGCTGAAGCGCTGGTCCTGGCCGATCAGTCGTTACTGACACGGGCACTGTTCAACCTGCTGGAAAACGCCATCAAGTACAGTCCGGCGGGTTCGCGGATCACCGTGCGGGTGAGTTGTACCGAGGGTTGGTTAACGTGCGAGATCGTCGACCAGGGCCGAGGGATTGCCGTCGAAGAGCTTCCTGAGCTGTTCAGTCAGTATCGACGCTTTGCATCGGCTCACGGCAGTGACGGCCTGGGGTTGGGGTTGTCCATGGTCAAGGCGGTGGTGGATCGTCATGGCGGGCGGATTTCCTGTCATAGCGTGGTGGGACAAGGCACGACGTTCAGTGTCCAGCTACCCCTTTTGAGCGAGTGAGCCTGATCATTTTTACAGGCATAAAAAAACCGGCTATATCAGCCGGTTTTTTTACGTCCGAAAAAAACTTATGCACGTTTTCCGAAGTTTTATTTGCTTAAGAAATATGTATTAAAATCAAAAGCTTAAAAACTAAATACAGCGATTTTCAACAAAACGGTACACAGGTTATCCACAGAACTTCAGACAGTCACTTGGTCGGTCGCACTCGGTGCTGCCGGGGCTGCTGGCAGCGAACCCATTTCGCGCTGCATCTGTTCGTTCCAGGCCTGTACCCGGTCATTCAGGTCGGCGATGGCCCGTGGCCCGCTACCCTCGGCGTACATCGGGGCGCCGATGATCACGGTGATCACTCCCTGCTTTTTGGCCCAACCGGTTTTTGGCCAGAACTTGCCGGCATTGTGTGCAATTGGCAGCACGGGCAATGACGCATTGACGGCCAACGCGGTGCCGCCTCGGGAGAACTTGCCGATGGTGCCGTAGGGAACGCGAGTCCCCTCCGGGAAAATCAGCACCCAGACATTGTCCTTGAGCAGTTCATCGCCCTTCTTCGCTACATGCTTGAGCGCGGCTTTCGGGTTGTCGCGGTCGATGGCGATCGGCCGCAGCATGGCCATGGCCCAGCCGAAGAACGGCACGTAGAGCAGTTCGCGCTTGAGCACCTGGCTCAACGGTTCGAAGTAGGCCGAGAGAAAGAACGTCTCCCAGGTGCTCTGGTGGTTGGACTGAATCACGCAGGGCTGTTCAGGCACATTCTCGGCGCCCTTCACTTCGTAGCGAATACCCAGAAAGACTTTGCTCAGCCACAAGGCGCAGCGGCACCAATACACGTTGATAAAGCGATAACGCGCCTTGAACGGCAGAAACGGCGCGATAAAAAAGCTCAGGGTGCACCAGAGCAACGAACTGGTGCCCAGCAGCAGGTAAAAGAGGAAAGTTCTGATGGCCTGCAGTATCGACATGGCGACATTTACCGTTGCGGGCACTGCCCGCCTATTCAAGCGCACTCCCGATCAGTCCTTGGCCAGGATGTCAGAAGAGCCTTAGTTGTGGATAAGTTCTGCGGCAATCGCCGCCAGATCGTCAAAAATCAAGGTGCCTGCCGGTAGGGTCTTGCCCTGAGTCTTTTCGCCTTTCCCGGTCTTTACCAAAACTGGCTGACAGTCGACGGCTTTGGCGGCCTCCAGGTCACCGAGAGTATCGCCGACGAACCATAGATTCGTCAGCGAAACGTTGTAATGCGCGGCGATGGTTTTCAACATCCCGGGTTTTGGCTTGCGGCAATCGCAGCCATCGTCTGGCCCGTGCGGGCAATAGACGATCAGACCGACTTCGCCGCCCTGCTCTGCCACCAACTCGCGCAAGCGAGCGTGCATGGTCTCCAGGGTGGCGATGTCGTAATAGCCGCGAGCGATGCCCGACTGGTTGGTGGCGACCGCCACCGTCCAGCCGGCCTTGCTCAACTGCGCGATCGCTTCGATCGAACCGGGGAGTGGAATCCACTCCTCCACCGACTTGATGTACGCGTCGGAGTCGTAATTGATCACCCCGTCCCGATCGAGAATCAGCAGTTTCAACAGCAGCTCCTCAGCCCAGCAACGAAATGTCGGCGACGCCGAGGAACAACCCACGCAGACGCGCCAGCAGCGCATAGCGGTTGGCTCGCACCTTGGCGTCTTCGGCGTTGACCATCACGGCTTCGAAGAACGCATCCACTGGTTCGCGCAATGCGGCCAGACGCGCCAGCGATTCGCTGTACTGACGGGCAGCGGCCATTGGCTGCACAGCCTGGTCTGCCTGCTGGATCGCCGAATACAGCGAGAACTCGTTGGCGTTGTCGAAGTACTTGGCTTCAACGACCGTCGGCACGGAGCCTTCGACTTTGCTCAGCAGGTTCGACACGCGCTTGTTCACGGCGGCCAGGGCAGCGGCTTCCGGCAATTTGCGGAACGCTTCTACCGCTTGTACACGCTGGTCGAAGTCCAGGGCCGAACCCGGCTTCAGGGCACGTACCGACAGGTAGGTCGCGACGTCCACGCCTTCGTCTTCGTAACGGGCACGCAGACGGTCGAAGATGAACTCCAGCACGGCATCATTAAGGCCGGCAGCCTTGACCTTGGCACCGAACGCATTCACGGCGAAGGCCACGGCGTCGTTCAGGTCGAGGTCGAGCTTCTTGTCGATCAGGATCCGCAACACACCCAGCGCGGCGCGGCGCAGGGCATACGGGTCTTTGCTGCCGGTCGGCAGCATGCCGATACCGAAAATGCCCACCAGGGTGTCGAGCTTGTCGGCAATGGCCACGGCCGCACCGGTCAGGGTGGTAGGCAGTTCAGCGCCGGCACCGCGCGGCATGTACTGCTCGTTCAGCGCCAGGGCGACGTCTTCCGGCTCGCCGTCGTTGAGGGCGTAGTAGTAACCGGCGACACCTTGCATCTCCGGGAACTCACCGACCATCTCGGTCGCCAGGTCGCACTTGGACAGCAGGCCGGCACGCGCCGCCCAGGAAGCATTGCCGCCGATGCGAGCGGCGATGTAGGCCGCCAGCTTCGACACGCGCTCGGCCTTGTCGTAGACGCTGCCGAGTTTTTCCTGGAACACCACGTTTTGCAGACGCAGATTGAACTCTTCGAGTTTTTGCTTCTTGTCTTGCTTGAAGAAGAACTCGGCGTCGGTCAGGCGTGGGCGAACCACTTTTTCGTTACCGGCGATGATCTGCTGTGGATCCTTGCTTTCGATGTTGGCCACGGTAATGAAACGAGGCAGCAACTTGCCGTCGGCATCCAGCAGGCAGAAGTACTTCTGATTGTCCTGCATGGTGGTGATCAGCGCTTCTTGCGGCACGTCGAGGAAACGTTCTTCGAACGAGCACACCAGCGGCACCGGCCATTCAACCAGCGCGGTCACTTCGTCGAGCAGGTTTGGCGGCACGATGGCCGTACCTTCCTGCATCGTCGCCAGTTCTTCGGTGCGCTTGCTGATCAGCTCGCGACGCTCGTTGGCATCGGCCAGTACATAAGCAGCTCGCAGATCGTTCAGGTAGTTGGCCGGCGAGGTGATGCGCACGCTTTCAGGGTGGTGGAAGCGGTGACCACGGGAATCGCGGCCGGCCTTCTGGGCGAGGATGGTGCAGTCGATGACGTGGTCACCGAGCAGCATCACCAACCATTGGGTCGGACGAACGAATTCTTCCTTGCGGGCACCCCAGCGCATGCGCTTGGGGATCGGCAGGTCGTTCAGGGAATCTTCGACGATGGTCGGCATCAGGCTCGCGGTCGGCTTGCCGGCGATGCTTTGGCTGTAGCGCAGCTTCGGGCCGCTCTGATCGATTTCGCTCAGCTCGACGCCGCACTTCTTGGCGAAGCCCAGGGCCGCTTGAGTCGGGTTGCCTTCGGCATCGAACGCAGCCTGACGTGGTGGGCCGTCGAGGTTGATGCTGCGATCAGGCTGCTGGGTCGCCAGCGCGGTAATCAGCACGGCCAGACGACGCGGCGCGGCGTAGACGGTTTTGCTCTCGTAGTTCAGGCCAGCGGCTTGCAGGCCTTTGTCGATACCGGCCAGGAATGCCTCGGCCAGGGTGTTCAGGGCTTTGGGTGGCAGTTCTTCGGTGCCCAGTTCAACCAGAAAATCTTGAGCACTCATTGTGCAGCCTCCAGCTTGGCCAGTACTTCATCACGCAGATCCGGGGTCGCCATCGGGAAGCCGAGCTTGGCGCGAGCCAGCAGATAGGCTTGCGCAACGGAACGCGCCAGGGTGCGTACACGCAGAATGTATTGCTGACGCGCGGTCACCGAGATCGCCCGGCGCGCATCCAGCAGGTTGAAGGTGTGGGAAGCCTTCAACACCATTTCGTAGCTCGGCAACGGCAGCGGCTGGTCGAGTTCGATCAGGCGCTTGGCTTCGCTTTCATAGAAGTCGAACAGTTCGAACAGCTTCTCGACGTTGGCGTGTTCGAAGTTGTAGGTCGACTGCTCCACTTCGTTCTGGTGGAACACGTCGCCGTAGGTCACCTTGCCGAACGGACCGTCAGCCCAGACCAGGTCGTAGACCGAGTCCACGCCTTGCAGGTACATGGCCAGACGCTCCAGACCGTAAGTGATCTCGCCCGTCACCGGGTAGCACTCGATGCCGCCCGCTTGCTGGAAGTAAGTGAACTGCGTCACTTCCATGCCGTTGAGCCAGACTTCCCAGCCCAGACCCCAGGCGCCCAGCGTTGGCGACTCCCAGTTGTCTTCGACGAAACGGATGTCATGCACCAGCGGGTCCAGACCCACGTGCTTGAGGGAGCCCAGGTACAGTTCCTGGAAGTTGTCCGGGTTCGGCTTCAGCACTACCTGGAACTGATAGTAGTGCTGCAGACGGTTCGGGTTTTCACCGTAGCGGCCGTCAGTCGGGCGACGACTGGGCTGCACATAAGCGGCGTTCCAGGTTTCCGGGCCAATGGCGCGCAGGAACGTGGCAGTGTGGAAAGTGCCGGCGCCTACTTCCATATCGTAGGGCTGAAGTACCACACAACCTTGCTCGGCCCAGTATTGCTGGAGGGCGAGGATCAAGTCTTGGAAGGTACGCACGGCTGGCGTAGGCTGGCTCACGAAATTCACCTGTTTCTTGGGCTGCGATTTAAAGAGCGGGAGTATACCCGATTCGGTCCTGCGCACGCCCCCTGGAGCCTTATGCCACGCTGCTTTTGGTGTACCGAAGATCCGCTGTACATGGCTTATCACGATCAGGAGTGGGGCACGCCGCTACGCGATGCGCAGGGATTGTTCGAGTTGCTTTTGCTCGAAGGGTTCCAGGCCGGGCTTTCCTGGATCACTGTATTGCGCAAGCGAGAGCGTTATCGCGAGGTGCTGTTCGGCTTCGACGTGCAGCGCGTGGCGCAGATGAGCGATGCGGAAATCGATGAACTGATGCTCGATCCGGGGATCATTCGCAATCGTCTCAAACTCAACGCAGCCCGGCGCAATGCCCAGGCCTGGCTGGAGCTGGAAGACCCGGTGGCGTTTCTCTGGTCGTTCGTCGGCGGCACGCCGGTGATCAATCATTTCAAGGATCGCAGTGAAGTGCCGGCGGTGACACCGGCCGCCATCGAGATGAGTAAAGGCCTGAAAAAAGCCGGCTTCACGTTCGTCGGCCCGACCATTTGTTACGCGCTGATGCAGGCTTCAGGCATGGTCATGGACCACACCCTGGATTGCGATCGCTACGCCACGTTGACGAACGGCGGTTAGAATAGCCGCCTCGCGCACAGCACAAGATCAGGAGTGACCTGTGGATAAGTTTAAAGGCGCCTTGCTGGTAGGCGCTCTGCGGCTGTTTGCCCTACTGCCATGGCGGGCAGTGCAGGCGGTGGGTTCGGCGATTGGCTGGATCATGTGGAAAACCCCCAACCGTTCCCGCGACGTGGTGCGGATCAACCTCGCCAAGTGCTTTCCGCAGATGGACCCGGCCGAGCGTGAGCGTCTGGTGGGTCAAAGCCTGAAAGACATCGGCAAGTCTCTGACTGAAAGCGCCTGCGCGTGGATCTGGCCGGCCCAGCGTTCCATTGAACTGGTGCGCGAAGTCGAAGGCCTCGACGTTTTGAAAGAGGCGTTGGCGTCCGGTAAAGGCGTGGTTGGCATCACCAGCCACTTGGGCAACTGGGAAGTGTTGAACCACTTCTATTGCAGCCAGTGCAAACCGATCATTTTCTACCGTCCGCCAAAACTGAAGGCGGTGGATGAGTTGCTGCGCAAGCAGCGGGTGCAATTGGGTAACCGCGTGGCGGCTTCCACCAAGGAAGGCATCCTCAGCGTGATCAAGGAAGTGCGCAAGGGGGGCGCGGTAGGCATTCCGGCTGACCCGGAACCGGCCGAATCCGCCGGGATCTTCGTGCCGTTCTTCGCCACTCAGGCCCTGACCAGCAAATTCGTGCCGAACATGCTCGCCGGTGGCAAAGCGGTCGGCGTGTTCCTGCATGCCCTGCGGCTGCCGGACGGTTCGGGTTACAAAGTGATTCTCGAAGCCGCGCCAGAGGCCATGTACAGCACCGATACCGAAACCTCCTGCGCGGCCATGAGCCAGGTAGTCGAGCGCTACGTGCGGGCTTATCCGAGCCAGTACATGTGGAGCATGAAGCGCTTCAAGAAGCGTCCGCCGGGTGAAGAACGCTGGTATTGAGGTTGCTGTGGATAACTCCGCAGGCTGCGATCTATTGATCTTGGCCTGCGTTACCGCTGATCAGTGCGCCTGACGTTCAAGCTTTTTCAGAAACACCGTCATCTCCTTCTCTGCCTGTTTGTCGCCATGGGCGCGGGCAGCTTCCAGACCCTGCTCCCAGGCCTGTCGCGCCGCCGCGTAATCCGCCAGCGCCAGATGGGCCTTGCCCAAGAGCTTCCAGGCTGCCGAATACTTCGGATCGAACTCGACGCAGCGCTGGAAATGCTCTGCGGCCTTGGCGTTTTCCCCAAGATCCAGATAACCCTTGCCCAGGCCGAAGCGCAGCAATGAGTTATCCACACCCTTGGCGAGCATTTTTTCCAGGGATTCGATCATTGGGTGGCACCTCTGGTTTTTTGGGGGAGTTCGAAATCGCCTTCGCGGGCAAGCCTCGCTCCTACACGGTTCAGTCGTTCGCATAATAGCTGGACGGCTCAAACCTGTAGGAGCGAGGCTTGCCCGCGAAGAGGCCTTCGGATCAGAAGAAGCTCAACCCCACATGGAACAGCTTCTCCACATCCCGAATATGCTTCTTATCCACAAGGAACAGAATCACATGGTCGCCGGTTTCGATCACGGTGTCGTCGTGGGCGATGATCACTTCTTCATCGCGGATGATCGCGCCGATGGTGGTGCCCGGTGGCAGGCCGATGTTTTCGATGGCCTTGCCGATCACTTTGCTCGACTTCGCATCGCCGTGGGCAATCGCCTCGATGGCTTCCGCCGCGCCCCTGCGCAGTGAGTGCACGCTGACAATATCGCCGCGCCGGACGTGGGCCAGCAAGGTGCCGATGGTCGCCAGTTGCGGACTGATGGCGATGTCGATGTCGCCGCCCTGGATCAGGTCGACGTAGGCCGGGTTGTTGATGATCGTCATCACCTTCTTCGCGCCCAGGCGCTTGGCCAGCAGCGAAGACATGATATTGGCTTCATCATCGTTGGTCAGGGCGAGGAAAATATCGGCGTCGGCGATGTTCTCTTCCAGCAACAGATCCCGGTCTGAAGCACTGCCCTGCAACACCACGGTGCTGTCGAGGTTGTCCGAGAGGTAGCGGCAGCGGGCCGGGTTCATCTCGATGATCTTCACCTGGTAACGGCTTTCGATGGCCTCGGCCAGGCGTTCACCGATCTGCCCGCCACCGGCGATGACGATGCGTTTGTAGCTTTCATCGAGGCGGCGCATTTCGCTCATCACTGCGCGAATGTTCGCTTTGGCGGCGATGAAAAACACTTCGTCGTCAGCCTCGATCACCGTATCGCCTTGGGGCAGGATCGGCCGGTCACGACGGAAAATCGCCGCGACGCGGGTTTCGACATTCGGCATGTGTTCGCGTAACTGGCGCAATTGCTGGCCCACCAGCGGCCCGCCGTAGTACGCCTTGACCGCCACCAGCTGCGCCTTGCCTTCGGCGAAGTCGATCACCTGCAACGCGCCCGGATGCTGGATCAGGCGCTTGATGTAATTGGTGACTACTTGCTCCGGACTGATCAGCACGTCGACCGGAATCGCTTCGTTGTCGAACAGTTCGGCACGGGTCAGGTACGCGGCTTCGCGGACCCGGGCGATCTTGGTGGGGGTGTGGAACAGGGTGTGGGCGACCTGACAGGCGACCATGTTGGTTTCGTCACTGTTGGTCACGGCCACCAGCATGTCAGCGTCGTCGGCACCAGCCTGCCGCAGTACGGTTGGCAGCGAACCGCGACCCTGCACGGTGCGGATGTCCAGCCGATCGCCAAGGTCGCGCAGGCGTTCGCCATCGGTGTCGACCACGGTGATGTCGTTGGCCTCGCTGGCCAAGTGTTCTGCCAGCGAACCGCCGACCTGCCCTGCGCCGAGGATGATGATCTTCATCCAGTCACTCCCTTAAACCCGGTTAACCGCGCGCGGCGGCAATCTTGATCAGCTTGGCGTAGTAGAACCCGTCGTGGCCGCCTTCCTGGGCCAGCAACTGGCGACCATGGGGCTGCTTGATGCCGGCGGCCGTGGCGAGGTCCAGTTCACGGGCGCCTGGCGTGCGGGCGAGGAACGCTTCGATGACTTCGGTGTTTTCGGTCGGCAGCGTGGAGCAGGTGGCGTAAAGCAGAATGCCGCCCACCTCCAGAGTTATCCACATGGCGTCGAGCAGTTCGCCCTGAAGCACCGCCAGTGCGGCGATGTCGTCGGGTTGGCGGGTCAGTTTGATATCCGGGTGACGGCGGATCACCCCGGTGGCCGAGCATGGCGCGTCGAGCAGAATGCGCTGGAACGGTTTGCCGTCCCACCAGGTGGCGGTGTCGCGACCGTCGGCGGCAATCAATTCTGCGCTCAGGCCCAGGCGTGCGAGGTTTTCCCGCACCCGCACCAGACGCTTGGCTTCCAGATCCACAGCCACCACGCCGGCCAGTTTGGGCTCGGCCTCAAGGATGTGGCAGGTCTTGCCGCCCGGTGCGCAGCAGGCGTCCAGCACTCGTTGGCCCGGCGCGAGGTCCAGCAGATCGGCGGCCAATTGAGCGGCTTCGTCCTGCACGCTGATCCAGCCTTCGGCGAAACCCGGCAGGCTGCGCACGTCGGCAGCAGCATCGAGAATGATGCCGTCGCGACTATAAATGCAGGGCTTGGCGGCCACGCCAGCGTCACTCAGCAAGCCAAGGTAAGCGTCGCGAGTGTGATGACGACGGTTGACCCGCAGAATCATTGGCGGATGTGCGTTGTTCGCTGCGCAAATGGCTTCCCATTGTTCAGGCCAGAAGGCCTTGAGGGATTTTTGCAGCCAGCGCGGGTGGGCGGTGCGCACCACCGGGTCGCGTTCCAGCTCGGCCAGCAGCGCTTCGTTTTCCCGTTGGGCACGGCGCAGTACGGCGTTGAGCAAGGCTTTGGCCCACGGCTTTTTCAGTTTATCGGCGCAACCGACGGTTTCGCCGATGGCGGCGTGAGCCGGGACGCGGGTATAGAGCAGTTGATAAAGCCCCACCAGCAACAGCGCCTCGACATCGGCATCAGCCGCCTTGAACGGCTTTTGCAGCAGCTTGGCCGCCAACGCCGACAAACGCGGCTGCCAGCGAGCCGTGCCGAACGCCAGGTCCTGGGTGAAGCCGCGATCGCGGTCTTCGACCTTGTCCATTTGTGTCGGCAGAGAACTGTTGAGTGAGGCTTTTCCGTTAAGGACTGCAGCAAGTGCCTTGGCGGCGGCCAGACGTGGGTTCATTGAGCGTCTGCCGTTTGACCGAGGACGGTGCCGACGGCAAATTTCTCACGACGGCTGTTGAACAAGTCGCTGAAGTTCAGTGCCTTGCCGCCGGGTAATTGCAGACGGGTCAGGCACAGCGCCTGTTCACCGCAGGCGACGATCAAGCCGTCCTTGCTGGCGCTGAGGATTTTCCCCGGTGCGCCCTGCCCTTCGGCCAGGCTTGCGGCCAACACTTTCAGCGCTTCGCCGTTCAGCGTGCTGTGGCAGATCGGCCATGGATTGAAGGCGCGAACCAGACGCTCCAGCTCAACCGCCGGGCGGTTCCAGTCGATGCGCGCTTCGTCCTTGTTCAATTTGTGTGCGTAGGTGGCGAGGCTGTCGTCCTGCACTTCGCCTTCCAGTGTGCCCGCAGCCAGGCCGGCAATCGCCTGGATCACGGCCGGTGGGCCCATCTCTGCGAGGCGATCGTGGAGGCTGCCGCCGGTGTCTTCGGCGCTGATCGGCGTGGTGACCTTGAGCAGCATCGGCCCGGTATCGAGGCCGGCTTCCATGCGCATCACGGTCACGCCGCTTTCGCTGTCGCCCGCTTCAACGGCACGCTGGATCGGCGCCGCACCGCGCCAGCGTGGCAGCAAGGAGGCGTGGCTGTTGATGCAACCCAGGCGTGGGATATCCAGCACCACTTGCGGCAGGATCAGGCCGTAGGCGACCACCACCATCAAATCCGGTTTCAGCGCGGCCAGTTCCGCCTGAGCGTCTTCGTTGCGCAGGGTTGGCGGTTGCAACACCGGGATGTTGTGCTCCAGAGCCAATTGCTTGACCGGGCTTGGCATCAGCTTCTGTCCACGGCCCGCCGGACGGTCCGGTTGGGTGTAGACCGCAACGATCTCGTAAGGACTGCCCAGCAGGGCCTTGAGGTGTTCGGCGGCGAATTCCGGGGTGCCGGCAAAGACAATGCGCAGTGGCTCAGTCATGGAAGCTCTCAATTGCAAAGCATCTTGAAAAGAAAAAGGCTTGCCGCGGCAAGCCTTTGAAAGAAGGGCATCAAGCGTTCTGGCGGTGGAGCTTTTCCAGTTTCTTCTTGATCCGGTCGCGTTTGAGCGTGGACAGGTAATCGACGAACAACTTGCCGTTGAGGTGGTCGCATTCATGCTGGATGCACACGGCGAGCAAGCCTTCGGCGATCAGTTCGTAAGGCTGGCCGTCGCGGTCCAGGGCCTTGATCTTGACCTTTTGCGGGCGATCGACGTTTTCGTAGAAGCCCGGCACCGAGAGGCAGCCTTCCTGGTACTGACCCATCTCGTCGGTCAGGGTTTCGAACTCGGGGTTGATGAACACCCGCGGTTCACTGCGGTCTTCGGAGAGGTCCATCACGACGATACGTTTGTGCACGTTGACCTGGGTAGCGGCGAGGCCGATGCCTGGCGCTTCATACATTGTTTCAAACATGTCATCGACCAACTGACGCACTTCGTCGTCCACTACGGCCACTGGTTTGGCGATAGTGCGCAGGCGCGAATCGGGGAATTCGAGGATGTCTAAAATGGCCATAAGCTTAATTGCTGCACGTGTGAGGTAAAGTCGGGTCGATGGCCTGGCGAGTCCGAAGATGCAGGCTACCGTTGTGAACGTAGCTTCCGGCTTTTCAATAATGAGCCGGAGGCGAGCCACGAGGGCTCTGGCGTTTCACGCGAACGTACATAATAAAGGGATTCACCGCATGAGGAAATCACTACTCGCCTTGCTCCTTCTGGCCTCGGCCGGTTTTGCGCATGGGCAAGTGCAACTCAGGGAAGGTTTTCCACAGCAATACACCGTGGTGGCAGGGGACACACTCTGGGACATTTCCGGCAAATACCTGCGTGAGCCGTGGCAGTGGCCGCAGCTTTGGCAAGCCAATCCACAGATTGAAAACCCCAATCTCATCTATCCCGGCGATACGCTGTCGCTGGTCTACGTCAACGGTCAGCCACGCCTGACCCTCAACCGCGGCGCTTCCCGGGGCACTATCAAGCTGTCGCCACGAGTCCGCAGTTCGCCGGTGGCCGACGCCATCCCGAGCATTCCGCTGAAGTCGATCAACAGTTTTCTGTTGAGCAATCGCATCGTCGACAAGGTCGAGGATTTCGACAAGGCGCCCTACATCGTTGCCGGAGATGCCGAACGGGTACTCAGCGGCACCGGCGATCGAATCTTCGCGCGTGGCCATTTCGATCCGGCACAACCGGTCTACGGCATCTTTCGTCAGGGCAAGGTCTACACCGATCCACAGAGCAAGGAGTTCCTGGGGATCAACGCCGACGACATCGGTGGCGGCGAGATCATTGCCACTGAAGGTGACGTCGCCACCCTGGCCCTGCAACGCACCACTCAGGAGGTGCGACTCGGCGACCGGTTGTTCAGCGGCGAAGAGCGCTCGATCAATTCGACCTTCATGCCCAGTGCGCCAAGCACCGACATCAATGGCCTGATCATCGATGTGCCGCGTGGGGTCACCCAGATTGGCGCGCTGGATGTCGTCACGCTGAACAAGGGGCAGCGCGATGGCCTGGCCGAGGGCAATGTGCTGGTGGTGATGAAAACCGGCGAAACCGTGCGCGACCGGATCACCGGTCAGCCCTTGAAAATCCCCGACGAACGGGCCGGCCTGCTGATGGTATTCCGCACCTACGACAAGCTCAGCTACGGGCTGGTGCTCAACGCATCGCGCTCCTTGGCGGTGATGGACAAGGTGCGAAATCCTTAAGCCTGCTCACAAGTTACCAACAGAGTTATCCACAGTTTATTCCCGATTCGACGGGACCTTATAACGATCAAGGATGATCCATGTCGCTGTCTGCCTGTACGTCCGTTTCCCCTGCGGAACTGGAAGCCCGTTTACGCCTGCACCTTTTGCCTGAACTCGGTCCGGCACGTTTCAAGAAGTTGCTGGAGGCTTTCGGTTCTGCCTCCAAAGCCATCAGCGCACCCGCCAGTGCCTGGCGCGCGTTGGGCCTGCCCCTCGCTTGCGCGGAGGCCCGGCGCTGCAGTGAAATTCGTGATGGCGCCAGCCACGCATTGGCCTGGCTAGAGCGTCCGGGCCAGCATTTACTGATGTGGGACCAACCTGACTACCCCGCGCTGCTGGCGCAAATCAGTGATGCGCCGCCGCTATTATTCGTCGCGGGCGATCCGGGCATTCTGGAAAAACCGCAGTTGGCGATGGTCGGCAGCCGTCGCGCATCGCGACCGGGCATGGATACCGCCAGTGCGTTTTCCCGCAGTCTGGCCGGCGCCGGTTTTGTCATCACCAGCGGTCTGGCCCTGGGCATCGATGCCGCCGCGCATCAGGCGGCTCTGGACGTTGGCGGGCAAACGGTAGGGGTGCTTGGCACGGGACTTGAAAATTTTTATCCACAGCGCAATCGACGACTGGCGGACGCCATGATCGCCTCGGGAAGCGCGGTACTTTCGGAGTTCCCGCTGGACGCCGGGCCTTCCCCGGGCAACTTCCCCCGGCGCAATCGAATCATCAGCGGTTTGTCCCTTGGTGTGTTGGTGGTCGAGGCAAGTATTGCCAGCGGTTCATTGATTACCGCGAGGCTGGCGGCGGAACAGGGGCGTGAGGTGTATGCGATTCCAGGTTCGATTCACCACCCTGGCGCAAAGGGTTGCCATCAGTTGATCCGCGACGGTGCGGTGCTGGTGGAAACCATCGAACACATCCTTGAGGCCTTGCGCGGCTGGCAACGGCTGCCGTTATCCACAGAAACGCCGCAAACGACGGTAACTCATCCACTGCTCATGTTGCTCCACGCGGCGCCTCATACCAGCGAAGCCCTGGCGGTCACCAGCGGCTGGGCCTTGTCGAAAGTGCTGGCAGCGCTGACGGAGCTGGAGATGGATGGCCGGGCGGTCTGTGAGAGCGGTCGATGGTTTGCGCGGGTAAACTAGGTTTTATAAGGAAGATCGGTAAACTGCGCAGAGCCTTATTCCGGAGAGTTTTTTCATGGTTAACAGTTGGCGTGTGCAACAAGCCGCACGAGAAATTCGCGCCGGGGCGGTCATTGCCTACCCAACGGAAGCCGTCTGGGGACTGGGTTGCGACCCGTGGAACGAAGAGGCGGTGGATCGTCTGCTGATGATCAAGGGCCGATCTGTGGATAAGGGCCTGATTCTGGTGGCCGACAATATTCGTCAGTTCGACTTCCTGTTCGAAGACTTCCCGGAGTTGTGGATGGACCGCATGGCCAGCACCTGGCCGGGCCCCAACACCTGGTTGGTGCCGCATCAGAATCTGTTGCCCCAGTGGATTACCGGTGTGCATGAAACGGTGGCGTTGCGGGTCAGCGACCACCCTCTGGTGCGGGACTTGTGTGCGGTGGTCGGCCCGCTGGTGTCGACCTCGGCGAACCCTCAGGGCCGACCGGCGGCACGGACGCGGATTCGCGTGGAGCAGTATTTCCGGGGGCAGGTTGATTATGTACTCGGTGGCAATCTGGGCGGGCGCAAGAATCCGAGTGTGATTCGCGATCTGGCGACGGGGCATGTGGTGCGCCCGGATTGAGACCGCGTCATCGTTCTTCGCGGGCAAGCCTCGCTCCTACAGGGATCAATGTCGTTCCGTGATCGTGTGAACGACACAAATCCTGTAGGAGCGAGGCTTGCCCGCGAAGAGGCCCTCAAGGCAACAGAATCGTTGAACCAGTCGTACGGCGCGCCGACAACTCAGTCTGCGCCTTCGCTGCATCAGCCAGTGGATACCGCTGGCTGATGTCCACCTTCAGCTTGCCGCTGATGATCATCTCGAACAGTTCATCAGCCATGCGTTGCAGGTTTTCAGCATTGTTGGCGTAGGTCGCCAGCGTCGGCCGGGTCACGTACAGCGAACCCTTGGCCGCGAGAATCCCCAGATTCACCCCGTCTACTGCGCCTGAAGCATTACCAAAGCTCACCACCAACCCCCGAGGCGCAACGCTGTCGAGCGATGTCAGCCAGGTATCTTTGCCTACACCGTCGTACACCACCGGGACTTTTTTACCGTCAGTCAGTTCCAGCACGCGTTGTGCGACGTTCTCATGGCTGTAATCGATGGTCGCCCAGGCACCATTGGCTTTCGCCAGGGCGGCTTTTTCCGCTGAACTGACCGTGCCGATCAGCTTCACCCCCAGGGCCTTGGCCCATTGGCAGGCAAGCGATCCGACGCCGCCGGCCGCGGCGTGAAACAGGATGGTTTCGCCACCCTTGAGTTCATAGGTCTGACGCAGCAAGTACTGCACGGTCAGGCCTTTGAGCATCACGCCGGCGGCTTGTTCGAAGCTGATGGCGTCCGGCAGGTGCACCAGGTTGGCTTCCGGCAAGACATGCGCGTCGCTGTAGGCGCCCAACGGGCCACTGCCATAAGCCACGCGATCGCCAACCTTGAAGCGGGTGACTTCGCTACCGACTGCGTCGACCACGCCCGCGCCTTCGGCGCCCAGGCCCGATGGCAGGGCTGGCGGCGCATAAAGGCCGCTGCGGTAATAGGTGTCGATAAAGTTCAGGCCAATGGCCTTGTTGGTCACGCGTACCTGTTGCGGGCCGGGCTCGGCGGGTTGGTAATCCACGTATTCGAGCACTTCGGGGCCGCCATGGACGCGGAACTGGATACGCTTTGCCATCTGCTCTCTCCTTAGGTCTTTGGCTTCTAGAGTCGTAGCGCCAAGCGCCCTATCGAACTCCCAAGCTTGATCTTCGTCAACTGCGGCAGGCTCGCCTGCGATGTTATGCTACGGACCCATTTGCGCCGGCCCCCCGCTCTGATGGAGCGCCGCGTAGCTTTGCCCGATTCAAGGTGATGCCATGACTACCCGCACCGAGGCCGTAAAAGCCTACCTGCTCGACCTGCAAGACCGTATTTGCGCTGCCCTGGAAGCCGAAGACGGCGGCGCGCGTTTCGTCGAAGACGCCTGGACCCGGCCTGCCGGCGGCGGTGGTCGCACCCGGGTGATTGAGAACGGCGCAGTCATCGAAAAGGGCGGCGTCAACTATTCCCACGTGTTTGGCAGCGGTCTCCCACCGTCCGCCAGTGCTCATAGGCCGGAATTGGCCGGTCGAGGCTTCGAAGCCTTGGGCGTGTCGTTGGTGATTCACCCGCATAACCCCCATGTGCCGACGTCTCACGCCAATGTGCGCTTTTTCATCGCCGAAAAAGAAGGTGAAGAGCCGGTCTGGTGGTTCGGTGGAGGCTTCGACCTGACCCCTTATTACGGCAATGAAGAAGATTGCGTGCATTGGCACCGCGTCGCCGAACAGGCCTGCGCGCCGTTTGGCCCGGACGTTTACCCGCGCTACAAGGCTTGGTGCGACAGCTACTTCCACATCAAGCATCGCCATGAGCCACGGGGCATCGGCGGCCTGTTTTTCGATGACTTGAACGAGTGGGACTTCGATACCAGCTTCGCTTTCATGCGCGCCATCGGCGATGCGTTCATCGACGCGTACCTGCCGATCGTGCAACGTCGCAAGAATGATGCGTTCACCGCCAAACAGCGTGAGTTCCAGGAGTTTCGCCGTGGTCGTTACGTTGAATTCAACCTGGTCTATGACCGCGGCACGCTGTTCGGCCTGCAATCGGGCGGGCGTACCGAGTCGATTCTGATGTCGCTGCCGCCGCAAGTACGCTGGGCCTACGACTGGAAGGCCGAGCCGGGCAGTGAAGAAGCACGCCTGACCGAATACTTCCTGCAAGACCGCGATTGGTTGGCCAAGGCCTGAACGAGGAATTCTGATGGACCGTTATGTCGTATTCGGTAACCCGATCGGCCACAGCAAGTCGCCGCTGATCCACCGTCTGTTCGCCGAGCAGACCGGGCAGAAATTGGACTACAGCACCTTGCTGGCACCTCTCGACGATTTTTCCGGCTGTGCGTTGGAGTTTTTCCGCGAAGGCCGTGGGGCGAATGTGACAGTGCCGTTCAAGGAAGACGCCTATCGCCTGGCGAACAGCTTGACCCAGCGGGCGCAACGGGCCGGCGCGGTGAATACCCTGAGCAAACTGGCTGATGGCAGTCTGCTGGGCGACAACACCGATGGTGCCGGGCTGGTGCGGGACCTGACGGTCAACGCCGGATTCAGCCTCGCGGGCAAACGCATCCTGCTGCTGGGGGCCGGTGGTGCGGTGCGCGGCGCGCTGGAGCCGCTGCTGGCGGAGCAACCGGCGTCGGTGATCATTGCCAACCGCACCGTGGAAAAAGCCGAATTGCTGGCGCAATTGTTTGCCGATCTGGGGCCGGTGTCGGCCAGCGGTTTCGACTGGCTGCGCGAGCCGGTGGACCTGATCATCAACGCCACATCCGCCAGTTTGTCCGGCGATGTACCGCCGATTGCCGGCAGTTTGATCGAACCGGGCAAGACGGTTTGCTACGACATGATGTACGGCAAGGACCCAACCTCGTTCTGCCGTTGGGCCAGTGAACATGGGGCTGGCGTGTCGATGGATGGCTTGGGCATGTTGGCCGAGCAGGCGGCGGAAGCTTTCTATCTGTGGCGCGGTGTGCGCCCGGATACGGCGCCGGTGCTGGCCGAACTTCGCCGGCAACTGGCGCTGTAGTTCTGTGGCGAGGGAGCAAGCTCCCTCGCCACAGGTTATCTGTTTGTCAAAACAGTGGCGTTTAGTCCTCAAACCGGATCGGGCATTTCTCCGCGCCTTCCAGCTTCCTCAATTCCTCCACCACTTGCGGCCGTGCCTGCCGCAGAGTCAGGCTGCGATCCTGACGCAGCAGCCGTCGTGCTTCCTGGTGCAGCATTTCCACGCCCGAGTAGTCGATGAAGTTGATCTGCTGTGCTTCGATCACCACTCGCGGGCCTTGCATCCGTTGCAGGCGCACTTGCAGGTAATGGCTGGCGCCGAAAAAGATCGAGCCGCCGACCCTCAGGATGTCTTCGTCACCATTGCGCCAGTGCTGCACCCGTGGCTGTGAGGTGCGTTTGAGGTAGAAGAACAGTGACGCCAGCACCCCGGCGTAGATCGCCGTCTGCAACTCGAGCAACAGGGTGGCGACACAGGTCAGCGCCATGACCAGGAATTCGGCATGGCTGACCCGCAACAAGGCACGAATGCCGCGATGATCCACCAATCCCCAAGCGATCAAAAGGATGCTGCCAGCCATGGCCGGGATCGGGATGTGCGCAATCAATGCCGCACCGAAGATCGCGAACAGAGCCACCCACAGCGCCGAAAAAACCCCGGCCAGCGGTGAACAGGCGCCGGCATCGTAGCTCAGGCCCGAGCGAGTGAAGGAACCGGCGGACAGCGAACCGGAAAAAAACGCCCCGACCATGTTCGAGAAACCCTGGGCGCGAACTTCCTGATTGGCATCGAGCAACTGCTGCGAGCGGGCCGACAGGGAGCGGGCAATCGACAGGCTCGTCACCAGCCCGAGCATGCCGACCGCCACCGCACTGGGCAGCAGGCGCAATATCAGGTCCAGATCCAGCGGCACCGAGCTGAAGGGCGGCAGCCGCCCGACAAACGCGCTGACCAGCTTCACATGACCGAACATCGCTGGCCACAGCCATACCAGCAAACCGCTCAGGGCCAGAGCGATCAGCAGCGTCGGCCAGCGTGGCACCAGCAGTTTCAGCACGATGCCAACTGCGACTGTGGCCAGGCCCAGCAGCAGCGAGGGTTTGTCTACTTCGCCGAGATGATTGAGCAGCGTCATCAAGCTGTTGAGCGCCGTGGCCTGGTTGGGCACATCCAGCCCCAGCAGGTTCGGCAGCTGCCCGATGGCAATCACCACCGCCGCGCCGAGGGTGAAGCCCAGCACCACCGAGTGAGAGACGAAATTCACCAGGGCACCGAACCGCAGCAAACCCAGTAACCACTGGAAAATGCCCGCAAGGAAAGTCAGAAGCAGGATCAACGTGACGTAGTCCTGCGATGCAGGGACGGCCAGAGGACTGACGCTGGCATACAGGACGATGGAAATGGCCGCCGTAGGGCCGCAGATCAAATGCCACGACGAACCCCAGAGGCAGGCAATCAGCACCGGGATGATGGCGGCGTACAGGCCATATTCCGGTGGGAGGCCGGCGATCAGGGCGTAGGCAATGGATTGTGGCAACGCGAGAATCGCACCGCTCAGGCCGACGATCAGGTCACGACCGACGCTGGCGCGGGTTTGCCGGGGCAACCAGGTCAGGAAGGGAAAGAGTGAATGGCGGCTGGGGAAGGCCATGGGACCTCTCGGTACGGGGTAAATCGTCAGGGTAAAGCATTGGCTCGTAGTGGGCAGATCATTGTGGCGAGGGAGCTTGCTCCCGCTCGGCTACGCAGCAGTCGCAAATCCGGACAACTCGGTGAGGTTGATAAACCGGGTTTGCCGAAATGGGAGTGCTACGCCCTCCAGCGGGAGCAAGCTCCCTCGCCACAGGGGAACCTTACAACTTGGCTTTGACCGCCGGCAGAGCATCCTTGCCGTCCACGGTCTTCACGCCCTCCAGCCATTTATCCAGCACCACCGGATTGGCCTTGATCCACGCCTTGGCCGCGTCGGCGTTGCTGACCTTCTTGTTCACCACTTCGGCCATGATGCTGTTCTCCATTTCCTGAGTAAAACTCAGGTTGGTGAGCAGTTTGCCGACGTTCGGGCAGGCCTGTGCATAACCTTTGCGGGTCAGTGTATAAACACTGCCGGTGTCACCGAAGTACTTCTCGCCACCCTTCAGATAATGCATTTTCAACTGCACGTTCATCGGGTGTGGCGTCCAGCCGAGGAAGGTCACGAACTTCTGTTTCTTCACCGCGCGGGATACTTCGGCCAGCATCGCCTGCTCGCTGGACTCGATCAGTTTCCACTGGCCCATCTCGAAGTCATTCTTCTTGATGATCTCTTGCAGCGAAATGTTCGCCGGGGCGCCGGAGCCGATGCCATAGATCTTCTTGTCGACTTCTTTGGGGTGTAGCTCGGCGTACTTGTTCAAGTCATCAAAGTTATGCACACCCGCGTCCCAGACGTAATCCGGGACCGCCAGGGTGAACTCGGTGCCGTCGAGGTTCTTCGCCAGCTGCGTGACATCGCCGTTGGCCACGAACTTGTCGTAAAAGCCTTGCTGCGCCGGCATCCAGTTGCCGAGGAAGACGTCCACCTGGCCATCCTTCAGACCGCCAAAGGTGATCGGCACCGCCAGCGTGTCGACCTTGGCCTTGTAGCCCATGCCGTCCAGCAGAAACCCGGTGATGGCGTTGGTGGCGGCGATGTCGCTCCAGCCAGGGTCGGCCATCTTCACCGTTTCGCAGCTTTGCTCGGCGTAGGCCGAGGTGCTGCCCAGAGCCAGAAGCCCGACTGTCAGTACTGTGGATAACTTTTGCATGGACGTCCCCTTAACATTATTGGTTTTGGCAGGGTTGTGGATAACGGGCTTTACGCTCCAGATCGTCGAGGTCGATGTGGTTGCGCATGTACTGCTGACTGGCATCTACCAGCGGCTGGTAGTCCCAGCTCTTCAGCTTGCCGATGGTCAGGGCGTCGGCGACGAAACGCCGGCGTCGCTGACTGGCGAGCACCTGTTGGTGGATCGCCGGGATATTCCATTTGGCCCGTGCTTCGGCGAGAAAATCCTCGAACAGCTGACGATGTTGCGGCGAATGGCTGAGTTCTTCCTCTTCACTCGGGTCGTTATGCACATCGAAGAGCAGGCAAGGGTCGTCTTCGCTGTAGATGAATTTGTAGGCGCCGCGACGAATCATCATCAACGGGCTGATGGTGCCTTCGGCCATGTATTCACCGAACACCTCGTCGTGACCGCCCTGCCCTTGCAGGTGTGAAACCAGCGAGCGGCCGTCCAGCGGCAGGCCTGGCTCCAATGAGCCACCGGCCAGTTCCACAAAGGTCGGCAGCAGGTCGGCGGTGGATACCGCTGCGCTGACCCGTCCGGCGCCGAATTGCCCCGGCGCACTGATCAGCAGCGGTACGCGGGCGGCCATTTCGTACCAGTGCATCTTGTACCAGAGGCCGCGCTCGCCGAGCATGTCGCCGTGGTCACCGGAGAACACGATGATGGTGTCATCGATCAGCCCGGTTTCCTCGAGTGTTTGCAGGAGTTTACCGACGTTGCTGTCGATATAGCTGCACGCCCCGAAGTAGGCACGGCGCGCGTCGCGAATCTTATCCACAGGCAGTGGCTTGTCCCACAGGTCATAGACTTTGAGCAGGCGCTGGGAGTGAGGATCGAGTTCATCCTGTGCGGGTGTTTCCGGCAAAGGGATGTCGGCGTCGTCGTACAGATCCCAGAACGCCTTGGGAATCGTGTACGGGTCGTGTGGGTGCGTCATCGACACGGTCAGGCAGAACGGCTGATCGCCATCCTCGCGGATGTGATCGAACAGGTATTGCTGGGCCTTGAACACCACCTCTTCGTCGAAATCCAGCTGATTGGTGCGCACGCAGGGCCCGGCTTGCAGCACCGACGACATGTTGTGGTACCAGGTCGGCCGCACGTCCGGCTCGTCCCAGTTCACCGCCCAACCGTAGTCGGCCGGGTAGATGTCACTGGTCAGGCGTTCTTCATAGCCGTGCAACTGGTCCGGACCGCAGAAGTGCATTTTGCCCGACAGCGCGGTGCGGTAACCGAGGCGCCGCAGGTAGTGGGCATAGGTCGGAACGTCGGCGGGGAAATCGGCCGCGTTGTCGTAAGCGCCGATCTTGCTCGGCAACTGACCGCTGACCAGGGTGAAACGTGACGGTGCGCAGAGCGGGCTGTTGCAGTACGCGGCGTCGAACACCACGCCTTCGGCGGCGAGGCGGCTCAGATTCGGCAGTTTGATGGGCGAAGGGCCGTAGAACGGCAACATTGGCGCGGCCATTTGATCGGCCATGATGAAAAGAATATTTTTGCGCTTCATGTGATCGCGGCATTCCATAGTGGATATTTATGCGAGAGTGCTGTGATCGAGCATGCAACCCATGGAACTTGTGGTAAAGCCCACGCCAGGCAATGACTAGGATAAGCACAGCTTATGTATGACGCCCTCGGTGATTTGTCTCTGGACCTGTTGCGCGCCTTTGAAGCCGCGGCCCGCCAGCGCAGTTTCACTGCCGCTGCAGTGGAGCTCGGCACCACGCAACCGGCCATCAGTCAGCAGATCAAACGATTGGAGGAGCAGCTCGCTACACGATTGTTTGACCGCATTTATCGCGGTATCGAACTGACCGAGGCTGGCGCGATTCTGTTTGAGCAAGTTCAGCTCGGTTTACAGAATATCGACGCCGGATTGAGCGCGATCAGTGCACAGCAGCAACACGAAGTGTTGCAGGTGGCCACCGACTTCGCCTTCGCCGCGTACTGGCTGATGCCACGGCTGCACCGCTTCCATACCGCCCATCCTCAAGTGGACGTCAGCCTGGTTACCAGTGAGCGCAGCCACAACATGCTGCGCACTGATATCGATGTGGCGGTGCTGTTCGGCGATGGCCGGTTCAAGCAAGGCGAGAGCCATTGGTTGTTCAGTGAAGAAGTGTTTCCGGTGTGCAGCCCGCTGCTTTTGAAGGATCGTCCCCTGCCCTTGCCGGCTCAGTCATTGCTGGAGTTTCCGCTGTTGCACCTGCGTGGCGAACACAGCAGCAACTGGTTCGACTGGAGCGGCGTGTTTCGCGAACTGGGGATCACGTCGGCGCCAGCGCCGGGGCAACTGCGCTTCGACAATTACACCTTGCTGATTCAAGCGGCGATTGGCGGCCAGGGCGTTGCGATCGGTTGGCGGCACCTTGTGGATAACTTGCTGGCGCAAGGTCTGTTGTGTCGACCGATTGCCGAGACAGTGATTTCCAGGCTGGGTTATTACGTGGTCCTGCCCCAGCGCAAACGGCGCGGGGCGTTGATTCAAACATTTGTGGATTGGTTGATGGCGGAACAGGCCAGCAGTGCGCAATCGCTTAATGGCCTTCCTTTGCCATCGATTGCGGTATGAGGGCTTTACGGTTCCGAAGTCGCGACAAAATTCACATGCTGACCGACATGCAAATTCAGCCATAACTCATCGGCAATCCCGACGGCAACTCGGTTCAGCCGTTCCAGCGGTTCGGCCAGGCCGGGTTCCAGGCTCGTGCTGACGTGACTGAAATGCTCGATGGACAGTCCTGGTACGCCGCGTGGGGCATTCACCAGGGTCCAGTGCAATGGGCTGCTTTGCAGTGCCTCGCGGATTTCTTCTGCGGCGTGGCGTTGCAGTTCGTCTTCTATCTCCGGATCGTCCAGCACCTCGAAATCACCCACCACAAACAACCGAGCGATACCCGCGGCCTGCATGCCGTCAATCAGTGCATCCACTGCCAGCACCTGCTCGACCGGGCCAGGCACGATGGATTTTTCGATGTGTTCGCTGTTCATCGGCAACCCCGGCGCATCCAGCAGGCAGATCACCGCCGAACAGCCGGCCACGCTTTGCTTGACCCGTTTGGCATCGAACAGATTGCCGGCCTTGGTGCGCAATCCGGGGCGTGGCGCGAGTGCCGTCAGGTCATCGAGAATCGCGATCACTTCATGTTGGCGCCGCAGCATTTCCGCCATCAGCGCACTGCCCAGGCTACTCATGGCACCATAAAGCACTACCTTCACTACCGGGGTTTCGGCATTTTTCATGGCTGTGCTCCGAACGTCCTGCCTATATAAAGTAAGACCTGTGGGGAACGGTGTGGGTTCGACCAGGTTCAAAGGGGTTTCAGATGCAACAGATCAAGGGCTACCACGCCCATGTCTATTTCGACGCCAATACTCTCCCGCAGGCCCGGGCCTTGTGTGAGCAGGCCGCACAATTGTTTCCACTGAAGATGGGCCGCGTGCATGAACGCCTGGTTGGCCCGCACCCGGACTGGAGCTGCCAATTGGCCTTCGAGCCGCAACATCTTGGCGAGGTATTGCCGTGGCTGGCGCTCAATCGCAAGGGGTTGGTGGTGTTCCTGCACCCGGATACCGGCAACGATCTGCTCGACCACACCGAACACGCGATCTGGATGGGTGCGATCCGGCCGCTGGACCTGTCTGTTTTCTGATCAGAGTTGTTCTTCGGCCTCGCCGGACGGCAAATCGAGCAATGGCAGTGGGCGATATCCTGCATGGGGTCGCCAATGTCTTGCTCCTGACCCACATCTACAGACTTTCAACCCGGCCGACGACCGGTCGTACATTCGGTCAATGCTTTCATCCGCGAAAGCTGGCTGAAAGCTTCCCCGATTAGGATCGCCTCACTGCCGGCAACAGACCGGTTGGCCAACGCGAGTGTTTCATTGCCCGCCCGGCCCATTTAACAACAACAATGGTGATTCTGATGTCCGCTCCTATCCGCCTCTTCGCTGCACCTCCGCCCGTACGTTTCGTGCTTCCCGTTCTGCGCTGACCTCATCGGTTCGCCCATTCCCTAGCCGCGCTACGCCTGGAGTATTCCTATGCTGACTTTCCTTGGCTTTGCCATGGTCATCACGTTCATGTTCCTGATCATGACCAAGCGCCTGTCCGCGCTGATCGCCCTGATTATCATCCCGATCATCTTCGCCCTGTTCGGCGGTTTCTCGCCGAAGATCGGCCCGATGATGCTCGAAGGCATCACCAAGCTTGCGCCGACCGGCGTGATGCTGATGTTCGCCATCCTTTACTTCGCCCTGATGATCGACTCCGGCCTGTTTGACCCGGCCGTGCGCAAGATCCTCAAACTGGTCAAGGGCGACCCGTTGAAGGTGTCGGTCGGTACCGCGGTGCTGGCGCTGATCGTGTCCATGGACGGTGATGGCGCCACCACTTACATGATCTGCGTGGCCGCCATGCTGCCGCTCTACAGCCGCATCGGCATGAGCCCGCGGATCATGGCCGGTCTGATCATCCTCGCCGGTGGCGTGATGAACATGACCCCTTGGGGCGGTCCGACCGCTCGTGCGGCCAGTGCGCTGCATGTGGACCCGTCCGCGATCTTCGTACCGATGATTCCGGCGATGCTGGCCGGTGTGGTGGCGATTCTGGCGATTGCCTATGTCTACGGTAAACGCGAGCGTGCGCGTCTGGGTGAATTGCATCTGGTCGGTGATGAAATCGACCACAGCGAAATCAGCGTTTCGCAGTTCCCGGACGCCCGTCGTCCAAAGCTGATCTGGTTCAACGGCGCGCTGACCCTGGCACTGATGGGCACCTTGATCGCCGGCCTGTTGCCGCTGCCAGTGCTGTTCATGGTGGCGTTCAGTATCGCGATGATCGTCAACTATCCTTGCCTGCAACAGCAGAAGGACCGCGTTGCGGCCCACGCCGGTAGCGTGTTGGCGGTGGTCGGGTTGATCTTTGCCGCGGGTATCTTCACCGGTATCCTGACGGGCACCGGCATGGTCGACGCCATGTCCAAGAGCCTGCTGGCAGTCATCCCGGATTTCCTCGGCCCGTACCTCGCCGTGATCACCGCGCTGGTGAGCATGCCGTTCACGTTCTTCATGTCGAACGACGCATTTTATTACGGCGTGTTGCCAGTGCTTGCTGAAGCCGCCAGTCATTACGGTATAACCGCGGTAGAAATGGCACGTGCCTCGATCGTCGGTCAGCCCGTCCACTTGCTGAGCCCGCTGGTACCATCGACCTACCTGTTGGTGGCCCTGGCCGGTATCGAATTCGGTGACCATCAGCGGTTCACCCTGAAGTGGGCGGTGCTGGTTTGCCTGTGCATACTGGTGGCAGCCTTGCTGATGGGGATATTTCCACTGTTCAGCACGCTATAAGCCAAGACTCGCCATGAGGGGTCCAGGCTTTGTTTGAAGCCTGGGCCCTTCGTGGTTTAAACACATCCTCAAAGGAATACACATGGAATGGCTGACCAACCCTGAAATCTGGGTTGCCTTCTTCACCCTGACCGCCCTGGAGATCGTCCTGGGCATCGACAACATTATCATGATCTCGATCCTGGTCAGCCGCATGCCCAAACACATGCAGGCGCGTACCCGGATCTTCGGCCTGGCGCTGGCCATGGTCACCCGGATTCTGTTGCTGCTGTCGATCACCTGGGTCATGCGTCTCACCGCGGACCTGTTCGAAGTGTTCGGCCAGGGTATTTCCGGGCGTGACCTGATCTTGTTCTTCGGTGGTCTGTTCCTGCTGTGGAAAAGCTCGCAAGAGATGTATCACGCGCTGGAAGGCGAGGATGAAACCAGCGACGAGCCAAGTGGCAAGGGCGGTAACTTCCTCTACACCATTATCCAGATCGCGATCATCGACATCGTGTTCTCGCTGGACTCCGTCATCACTGCCGTTGGCATGGTGTCCCACGTACCGGTCATGGTCGCGGCAATCATCGTCGCAGTGCTGGTGATGATGTGGGCTTCCGGCACCATCAGCGAGTTCATCGACAAGCACCCGTCGCTGAAAATGCTGGCGCTGTCTTTCCTGTTGATCGTCGGTACCGTGCTGATTGCCGAATCCTTCGATGTGCATGTGCCGAAAGGCTACGTCTACTTCGCCATGGCGTTCTCGCTGGCAGTGGAAGCGATCAACATCAGGATGCGCACCGCGATTGCGAAAAAACGCACACAGCAAGAGCCGGTGAAACTGCGCAAGGATGTTCCGGGTCAGTAACCCGAACACCCTGCTGTGACAAAGGGGCCTTCGGGCCCCTTTGTCATGTCTGCATCAAACTGTTTTCATGACAGTTTTGTTTCAATCGCTTCTTTAGCTATGCGATGCTGGCGTCCAGACCGTTAGCCAACTACAGCTTAAGTACAGAACGTAGAAGAACGCGGCATCGTTAACTTGCCCCGCTGGGGCGCTACCACCACAGGGGGCCTGTATGCTCACCCTGCTCAATTTGTTATCGGCCGTGGCCTTGCTGATCTGGGGCACGCACATCGTCCGAACCGGCATCCTGCGGGTTTATGGCTCCAACTTGCGCCATGTGATCGGCCAGAACATGGCCAGGCGCTGGCTGGCGTTTATCGCCGGGATCATGGTGACCGCCATGGTCCAGAGCAGCAACGCCACCGCCATGCTCGTCACCTCGTTTGTCGGTCAGGGCCTGATGGCGCTGACCCCGGCCCTGGCGACGATGCTCGGTGCCGACGTCGGTACCGCACTCATGGCGCGGGTACTGACCCTCGACCTGTCGTGGCTGTCACCGCTGCTGATCTTCCTCGGGGTGATTTTCTTTCTGTCGCGCAAGCAGACCCGGGTCGGGCAGATGGGGCGGGTCAGCATCGGTCTGGGGCTGATCATTCTGGCGCTGCAACTGATCGTCGAGGCCGCCACGCCGATCACTCATGCTCAGGGAGTGAAGGTGATTTTTGCCTCTCTGACCGGCGATATCTTGCTCGATGCGCTGGTCGGTGCACTGTTCGCGATGATTTCATACTCCAGCCTGGCCGCCGTATTGCTGACCGCGACTCTCGCCGGTGCCAGCGTGATCAGCCTGCCCGTGGCCATCGGCCTGGTGATCGGCGCCAACATCGGCAGCGGCGTTCTCGCCTTCCTCAGCACCAGCATGCAGAACGCCGCCGGCCGTCAGGTGGCGCTGGGCAGCCTGTTGTACAAACTGATTGGTCTGCTGCTGATTATTCCGGTGCTTGACCCACTGGTGCACTGGATCGACAGCTTCGACTTCAGCGCTCAGGAAATGGTCATCGGCTTCCACCTGCTCTACAACACCGCGCGCTGCCTGATCCTGTTGCCCAGCGTCGGGCTGATGGCCAGGCTCTGTGCGTGGCTGCTGCCGGAGCGGCCGGACATCAACGGCACGGCCAA
Organism: Pseudomonas sp. Pseusp15; assembly: GCF_059492165.1. Lineage (NCBI taxonomy): Bacteria > Pseudomonadati > Pseudomonadota > Gammaproteobacteria > Pseudomonadales > Pseudomonadaceae > Pseudomonas > Pseudomonas sp. Pseusp15. The sequence continues at coordinate 5,301,455 of NZ_CP168523.1, read as the reverse complement.
GCCGCGGCACCTTGACCCGACGGCTTTGGTGACCCCTAGCCTGGCGCTGGCCAATGCCGCCCGGGAAACCCTGCGCATCGGCGATCTGGTCGACAACATGCTCGAAGCCATGCTCGCCGTACTGCGTGGCAAACAGACCGCCGTTACCCAGGAAATCCGACGCCTGACCGATGATGTCGAAGCGCTCTACAGCGCGATCAAACTCTATCTGGCGCAAATGCCTCGGGAAGACCTCAGCGAACAAGATAGCCAACGGTGGGCTGAAACCATCGAGCTGGCGATTAACCTGAAACTGGCCAGTGACCTGATCGAACGCATGCTGCGCAAGGTTCAGCAGCAGAAAACCGCGCAGCGGCGGTCGTTTTCCGAGGTCGGTCTGGAAGAATTGGCGGGCCTGCACAGCCAGCTGATTGCCAACCTGCGCCTGGGGTTGTCGGTGTTCCTCAGTTCCGATCCGGAAAGTGCTCGCCAGTTACTGCGTGAGAAACGTCGCTTTCGCGCACAGGAACGCCGCCTGGCCCACGCTCATGTCAGTCGTTTGCACCGTAAGATTGTGCAAAGCATCGAGACCAGTTCGCTGCATCTGGAGCTGATCGCTGATATGAGGCGCCTCAATTCGCTGTTTTGCAGCAGTGCCTATGCGGTGTTGGGCACTTCGGACACCGGTGCTCTGGCGGTCGACGATTTGGCTGACATCACTCATTCACCCTGAACGTCCACAGTTGCCTGAAGTCTGTTGTACTTACGCTGTCGTACGGAAACTCGTTATGCGCTGTCTGCTATTCGCTTGTCTGTTGCTCGGCGCCCTGCCCTCATTTGCCCTGGATCGCTTTCAGGTCGAGGGCTATACGCTGCCCAACGGCCTGCAATTGGTCCTCAAACCGGGCACCGAGCGCGGGCATGTGGCGATTCGGCTGGTAGTCGGCGTGGGTCTGGATGATTTCAGCTGCGCCGACAAGGAGCTGCCGCATCTGCTCGAACACTTGCTGTTCAGCGGCATCGACGCCACCGGCGAAGGTGGTCTGGAGGAGCGCATGCAGGCCCTGGGGGGTGAGTGGAACGCTTACACCAGCAACGCCGACACCACGTTCGTCATCGAAGCACCGGCGAAAAACCAGCGTAAGGCCCTCGATCTGTTGTTGGCTCTGCTGACCCAGACCCGTATCGACGACAACGCTATCAACGTCGCCAAGCAGGTGGTCGAGCGCGAAGACGGTGGCCATTATTCGCACCTGCAACGCTGGCTGGATCGCCAGGACCTGGGCCACACCGCCAGTAATCAGTTGGCGGTGGAACTGGGCCTCAAATGCCAGGAGCGCGCCGAAGTCAGTCACCTGACCCGCGAGCAACTGGAGAAGGTGCGCAAAGCCTGGTACGCGCCCAACAACATGACCCTGATCGTGGTCGGCGAGCTCGACCGCCTGCTGCCGGCCTATCTGGAACGGGCGTATGGCGCGCTCGTAGCCGTCGAGCCTGCCGATCACCTGCCCTTGCCGACAATCCAGGCCAGCGCGGCCCACGAGCGTACTCTGAGCCACGGTTTTGTCGGTGGCGGCGCCAAGTTGCACTGGCTGGTGCCGGAACCGGTGCAGGAAGACCAGCCCGACGAAACGTTCGATCTGCTCAAGGACTACCTGGACTGGGCGCTTTATCGCCAACTGCGCCTGGTCCATGGCTTGTCCTATGGGCCCTCGGCCGAGCGTGAGGTGTTTGGCGGAGTGGGCTTCATGAGCCTGAACGCCGATCTTGAACGCGGCGACGTGCCGGCAGCTGAACAGGTGCTGGATGAGCTCAAAGCCGGTTTGCTCAAGGACGGTCTCGACGCCACCACCTTCGCCCGCCTCAAGCAGGCCGCCATCGCCCGTCAGGCCTGGGCCGTGCAAGGCAACAGCGCCCTGGCGGATTACTACTGGAGCGCCCTTGGGGACTACGAGGACGGCCATTTCACCAACCCGGCCAAGGCACTGCAAGAAGTGACGCTGGCCGAGGCGAACCAGGCGATGCGTGAGTTGCTGCTGCAACCGGGGTATTTGCGGATCGAGAAGCCGTTGGTGAGTTATGACCAGTTGATGTGGGCGATTGCCGGGGTATTTGGATTGATGGTGCTTGGGGCATTGGGTTGGCGTGTTCACCGCAGAAAGTAGTTATTTCCCTGTGGCGAGGGAGCTTGCTCCCGCTCGGCTGCGCAGCAGCCGTAAACCGGTATCGGAGATCTACTTGAAATTACGCGGTGGGTGGTTTTAGGGCCGCTTCGCGACCCAGCGGGAGCAAGCTCCCTCGCCACAGGGTTTGGGGTTGGTCAACGTAACCGGAACCCTCGCCACAGGCCCCCTCGGACGGTACCCTGTCGGGGATTTTTCCCACGACTATTGTGAACCGCCGAATGCCGACTCTGACCCTGTACATACAGCGCATCCTGGAATTGATGAAGCGCTACCCCGGGGTCATCGCGCTCGGCGGTTTCATTTCCGGGGTCGGCAGCTTCATCTTGGTGGATCGCCAACAAAGCCTGGCGACCTGGATCACCACCATCATGCTGGTCAGCTGGGTCTGGCTGATGCTGGAAAACAGCCTCACTGAGTTGTTCGCCAAGGTCTTCAAGCGCGAAATACCCCAGCCCCTGCTGCGTTATGCGACGCAGATGATCCACCAGGAAAGCCTGTTCTTCGTCCTGCCGTTCTTTTTCATCACCACCACCTGGAACAGCGGCCAACTGTTTTTCACGGGGTTGTTGGGCATGGCGGCGCTGATCTCGATCATCGACCCGCTCTACTACAAGTGGTTGGCGCCGCGCCGCTGGGCGTTCCTGGCGCTGCATACCCTGACCCTCTTCGCCGCCCTGCTGACCGCCCTGCCCGTCATCCTGCACCTGACCACCTCCCAGAGCTTCAAACTGGCGCTGGGCATCGCCATGGTGCTGTCGTTCCCCAGTCTGGCGTCGATCTTCCCGATTCGGACCGTGCGCAATGCGTTGGCGATCCTCAGCATCACCGTGGGCATCGGCGCTGTCGGCTGGGTGCTGCGTTCCTGGGTTCCGCCGGCCACCCTGTGGATGACCGATGTGGCGATCAGCACCCAAATGCAGGACCGCACCCCCGGCAAGAGCCTGGAAGAAGTCAGCGCCGAGCAGATTCGTGGCGACGGTTTGTACGCCTACACCGCGATCAATGCCCCACGGGGGCTGGACGAGCGGATTTATCACGTCTGGATGTTCAACGGTAAAGAGGTCGACCGCATCCCTCTGGATATCCACGGCGGGCGCAAGGAAGGCTACCGCGCCTGGACCCACAAGCAGAATTTCCCCGGCAATCCCGCGGGTAAATGGCAAGTTCGGGTGCTCACCGAAGACGGCCAGTTGATCGGCGTGCTGCGCTTCAAGGTCATGGACAGCACACCCATCAAAGATAAGTAACGCGGTTCGTGCTATTAATCTGGTCTGCGCAATTGCCGAACAAGCAGGAGCTTATGACCAGCAGCACAACGCCTGGCAATGTCCGACTGGATACCTCGCACATCCCTGCCCTGCTGCGGGTCACGGGTGACTGGACGCTCGCTCATTACGCCGATCTCAGCCACCTGAGCGAAAAGCTCCGTGGCCAATACGACAACAACACCCCCATCGACCTCAACGGCCTCGGTGCCCTGGACACGGCGGGTGCATCGCTGTTGGTGGAGTTGCTGGGTTCCGAGCGTCTGGGCAAGTCCGCCGAACACCCTGATTGCACCCTTTCCTCCGCCGATCGCGCCTTGTTGCAGACGGTGTATTGCTCGCTGACTGATTTCTGCGTGCCGATCAAAGAGCCGGAAATCAGCGTCGGCATTCAACTGCTGACCCGTATCGGCCGTGCGGTCGATGCGGTCTGGCAGGACGCCCTGCAGGTGCTGGGTTTTGTCGGCCTGATCCTGCAAACCATCGCGCGCGGGCTGTTTTGTCCCAAGCGCTGGCGCCTCACGCCGATGGTCGCGCACATTGAGCAGACTGGCCTCGACGCCGCTCCCATCGTCGCCCTGCTGACCTTTATGGTGGGCGCCGTGGTAGCGTTTCTCGGTGCGACTGTGCTGGCGAGCTTCGGCGCGAGCATTTTTACCGTGGACCTGGTGGCGTTTTCTTTTTTGCGCGAATTCGGCGTGTTGCTCACCGCGATCCTGATGGCCGGCCGCACCGCCAGTGCGTTCACCGCGCAGATCGGCTCGATGAAGGCCAACGAAGAAATCGATGCGATCCGCACCCTCGGCCTCGACCCGATGGAGTTGCTGGTGGTGCCGCGGGTATTGGCGTTGCTGGTGGCGCTGCCGATGCTGACCTTCCTGGCGATGTTGTCGGGGATTGTCGGCGGTGGCGTGGTGTGTGCGCTGTCGCTGGATATATCGCCGGCGATGTTCCTGTCGCTGCTGCAATCGGACATCGGCGTTCAGCACTTCCTGGTGGGGATCGTCAAAGCGCCGATTTTTGCGTTCCTGATCGCCGCCATCGGCTGTCTTGAAGGCTTCAAGGTCAGCGGCAGCGCCGAGTCCGTCGGTGCGCACACCACGTCGAGTGTGGTGCAGTCGATTTTCGTGGTGATCGTCCTCGATGCCGTGGCCGCATTGTTTTTCATGGAGATGGGCTGGTGAGTCGTCTACCCCGAGCGCCTTCCGAGGCGGTGATCGAAGTCCGTGGGCTGTGCAATCGCTTCGGCCGCCAGAGCGTGCACGAGAACCTCGACCTGGATTTGTACAAAGGCGAAATTCTGGCGGTGGTCGGCGGTTCCGGCAGCGGCAAATCGGTGCTGTTGCGCAGCATCGTCGGCTTGCGCCAGCCCAGCGAAGGGCTGGTGAAGGTCTTCGGCAAGAACTTGCCGAGCTTGTCGGAGCACGAGCGCTCGCTGGTCGAACGGCGCTTCGGTGTGTTGTTCCAGAAAGGCGCCCTGTTCTCTTCGCTGACAGTGACCGAGAACGTCGCCCTGCCCCTTATCGAACACGCCGGCCTGAGCCGTACCGATGCCGAGCACTTGGCGGCGGTGAAACTGGCATTGGCCGGATTGCCCTTGTCGGCGGCCGACAAGTACCCTGCTTCACTGTCTGGCGGCATGATTAAGCGCGCCGCCCTGGCCCGGGCGCTGGCGCTGGACCCGGACATTCTGTTTCTCGACGAGCCCACCGCTGGTCTCGACCCGATTGGCGCGGCGGCGTTCGATCAATTGATTCTGACCCTGCGCGACGCGTTGGGTTTGAGTGTGTTTCTGGTCACCCACGACCTCGACACGCTCTACACCATCACCGACCGGGTGGCGGTGCTGGCGCAAAAGAAAGTACTGGTGGCGGATGCCATCGACAAGGTTTCGGAAACCGACGACGCGTGGATTCACGAATACTTCCATGGCCCTCGCGGCCGCGCGGCGCTGACGGCCGCTAACCAGCTCAACGAGGTCTGACATGGAAACCCGAGCCCATCACGTATTGATCGGCCTGTTCACCGTCATAGTGGTGGCAGGCGCCCTGCTCTTCGGTCTGTGGCTGGCCAAGTCCAGCGTCGACACCGAATTCAAGGATTACGAAATCGTCTTCAACGAGGCGGTCAGCGGTTTGTCCAAGGGCAGCGCCGTGCAGTACAGCGGGATCAAGGTCGGCGACGTAGTGACGCTGCGCCTGGACCCGAATGATCCGCGCCGGGTGTTGGCGCGGATCCGCCTGGGCGGCGATACCCCGATCAAGGAAGACACCCAGGCCAAACTGGCGCTGACCGGGATCACCGGCACCTCGATCATTCAGCTCAGCGGCGGCACGCCGCAAAGTCCGACACTCAAGGGCAAGGGCGGCAATTTGCCGACCATCGTGGCATCACCCTCGCCTATCGCCCGTTTGATGAGCGACAGTAACGATCTGATGACCGGTGTGAACGTGTTGATGCAGAACGCCAATCAGATGTTTTCTTCGGAAAACGTCGAGCGCATCAGCAAGACCCTTGAGCATCTGGAGCAAACCACCGGCATCATCGCCGACCAGCGCGGCGACATCGGCCAAGCCATGCAGCAACTGGCGTCGATCAGTAAACAGGCCTCCGCCACACTCGAACAAACTGCTGGGCTGATGCGCAACGCCAACAGCCTGCTCAACGATCAGGGCAAGCAGATGTTTGGCAGTGCCGAGCAAGCCATGAAGTCCCTGGAACGGAGCAGCGCGACCATCAACTCATTGCTCACTACTAATCAGGATTCCCTCAACAACGGCATGCAGGGCCTCAATGGCCTGGCGCCGGCAGTGCGTGAGTTGCGCGACACCTTGAGCTCGCTGCGCACCATTTCCCAGCGGCTTGAGGCCAACCCCAGCGGTTACCTGCTGGGCAGTGACAAGAACAAGGAGTTCACGCCATGAAGCTGATCCCGTTAGCCTTGACTGTCGGTTTTGCCCTGACCAGTGCCTGCTCCATTCTGCCCAAGTCCGAGCCATCCGATGTCTACCGGTTGCCCTCGGCCCAGAGCGGCGCACCGGCCAATCACAGCACGGCGCTGCACTGGTCGCTGCGGCTGGCCAAGCCGCAGACGAGCGAAGCCTTGAACAACCCGAAGATCGCCGTGATCCCTCAGGGTGACCTGATCAGCAGCTACAAGGCTTCCCGCTGGAGCGACCCGGCGCCGGTGCTGCTGCGCAATCGTCTGCTCGATGGTTTCCAGCGTGACGGTCGGGTGCCGTTGCTCAGCACCGATGACAGCAATTTGCAGGCGGACCTGGAGCTGGGCGGCAACCTGCAGGCGTTCCAGACCGAATACCAAGGCACGACGGCGAGCGTGGTCGTGCGGCTGGATGCATTGCTGGTGCGTGGGTATGACCAGCGCATCCTCGCCAGTCGGCGCTTTGAAGTGCGTCAGCCGTTGAGCGATGTGAAGGTGCCGGCGGTGGTCGCCGGGTTCGGCCAGGCCAGCGACCAGTTGACGGCGCAGGTGGTGGCCTGGACGGTGGAGCAGGGTCAGAAAGTCGTGCCGCCGCTGAGGCCCTGAAGCCACCGCTGAACCCTGTGGGAGTGGGTTTGCCCCCACAGGGTTTTCGTTTAGCCGAAGAACCAGTAGCAAACCCCGATGGCCCCCAGCACCCCGCCAAGCTCCGCCAGCAGCGCACAGCCCACTGCATGCCGTGCACGCTGGATGCCCACCGCGCCGAAATACACCGCCAAGACATAGAAGGTCGTTTCGGTACTGCCCTGGATCGTTGCCGCCACCAGCGCCGGGAAGCTGTCCACCCCCTCGGTCTTCATGGTTTCGATCAGCATTGCCCGGGCGGCACTGCCGGAAAAGGGTTTGACCAATGCGGTCGGCAAGGCATCGACAAAGCGCGTGTCCCAACCGGCCCACGCCACTAGGTGACGAATCCCGTCCAGACCGAAATCCAGCGCTCCGGATGCTCGCAGCACGCCCACGGCGCAGAGCATCGCCACCAGATACGGCAGCAGGTTCTTGGCGACGTCGAAGCCTTCTTTGGCGCCTTCGACGAATGCCTCGTAGACCTTCACCTTGCGTAATGCGCCGATGATCATAAACAGCATGATCAAGCCGAACAGCGTCACGTTGCCGAGGACCGATGACAGGCTCGCCAGCGCGGTCGCCGAGAGCGTCGCCAGCAGTGCCATGAAGCCGCCAAGGGCGAGGGCGCCGGGAATCAGGTATGCCAGCACTACCGGGTCCCAGATGCGCAGGCGTTGCATGAACGCTACGGTCAGGAAGCCGACGATGGTTGAGCAACTGGTGGCGAGCAGGATCGGCAGGAACACCAGCGTCGGATCGGGCGCGCCTTGCTGGGCGCGGTACATGAAGATCGTCACGGGCAGCAGGGTCAGGGAGGAGGCGTTGAGCACCAGGAAGAGGATCTGCGCGTTGCTGGCGATCGTTGCACTGGGGTTGAGCTCTTGCAGCGCCTTCATGGCTTTGAGGCCGATCGGTGTGGCGGCGTTGTCCAGGCCCAGGCCGTTGGCGGCGAAGTTCAGGGTGATCAGGCCGATGGCGGGATGGCCGGCCGGCACTTCCGGCATCAGGCGCAGGAACAGTGGCCCCAGCGCCTTGGCCAGCCACTCGACGATCCCGGCCTTCTCGGCGATCCGCAGAAAGCCCAGCCAGAGGGTGAGGGTGCCGAACAACAGGATCATGACCTCGACCGACAATTTGGCCATGGCGAAAATACTTTCCACCATCGCCGCAAAGATCCCGGCGTTACCACCGATCAGCCACTGCGCCAGCGCCGATACGGCTGCCACGATGAAGAAGCCAAGCCACAGGCCATTAAGCATCAGTCAAATCCCCCGGAAGATGCGGCGAATGATAGCGGGGTAGGCAGAAACGACAAACCCCGGATTTCTCCGGGGTTTGTTGGGGGCTCTTGTGGGAGCGGGCATTAGTTGCTGGAGGTTTCACCAACCGGCAGCTTTTCCTTGCTGCGCCAGTGCGGCAGGGAGTTCCAGTAGCGCTGGCCCTTGGCGTCGTCGTACATGCCTTCCCAGCGCGAGATGACCAGCACGGCCAAGGCGTTGCCGATCACGTTCAGCGCGGTGCGGGCCATATCCATGATGCGGTCGACACCGGCGATGAATGCCAGGCCTTCCAGCGGAATACCGACGCTGCCCAGAGTGGCCAGCAACACCACGAAGGACACACCCGGTACGCCGGCGATGCCTTTAGAGGTGACCATCAGGGTCAGCACCAGCAGCAGTTGCTGGCTGATCGACAGGTCGATGCCGTACAGCTGGGCAATGAAGATCGCCGCGATGCTCTGGTACAGGGTCGAACCGTCGAGGTTGAACGAGTAGCCGGTCGGTACCACGAAGCTGCAAATGGCTTTCGGCGCACCGTAGGCTTCCATCTTCTCGATCACGCGCGGCAGCACGGTTTCGGAACTGGCGGTGGAGTAGGCCAGGACCAGCTCATCCTTGAAGATGCGCATCAGCTTGATCACCGAGAAGCCGAACAGGCGAGCGATCAGGCCCAGCACCACGAAGGCGAAGAAGGCGACGGCGAAGTAAACCAGGACGACCAACTTGGCCAGTGGCAGCAGGGAGGCGAAGCCGAAGTTGGCCACGGTCACCGCGATCAGTGCGAACACGCCGATCGGGGCGTAGTTCATGATCATGTGGGTGACTTTGAACATGCTTTCCGACACGCCCTGGAACATCTTCACCAGAGGTTCGCGCAGGTCCGATTGCAGGCTCGACAGACCGAGACCGAACAACACGGAGAAGAAGATGATCGGCAGCATCTCGCCGCGCATCATGGCCGCAAAGATGTTCGACGGGATCAGGTTGAGGATGGTTTCGATGAACGCGTGTTCATGCTGAACCTCGGCAGCAGTGGCCTGGTACTTGGAAATATCCACGGTACCCAGGGTGCTCATGTCAATGCCGCTGCCCGGATGGACCACGTTGGCCAGCACCAGACCGACCAGAATGGCGATGGTGGTGACGATCTCGAAGTAAATGATGGTCTTCAGACCGATACGCCCGAGTTTTTTCGCGTCCCCAACGCCAGCGATGCCGACGACCAGCGAGGAGATTACGATCGGGATCACGATCATCTTGATCAGACGGATAAAGATATCGCCTGCTGGTTGCAGGACGTTGCTGATCCACCAGGCCTTTTCAGCGCTGAAGTGGTTGAGCAGTGCACCTATTGCTATCCCCAGAACCAGACCGATGAGGATCTGCCAGGCGAGGCTAAGCTTTGCCTTCTTCATATCTTTACCCTTACTTGCGTTTGACTCAGGCCGATGCATGAACTGCAACGCTCAATGGCGAAGCCGTCTTGCACCAACCCCCGTATAAGGTCCCCGCGAGCGAGCATTTACAGCTCTCTGGCAGCGAAAAAGGCGCAACTATTCCGATGCGGGGAAGCGCCGTCTAATGCCGTAAACGCCTACCCTATGCCGAATCGGCATGAGATTTTTCAACTGAAACCCACGTCCCAGCCGGTTCGAATGCGACATTTCGGCAGGTATAAGTGCCGTGAACCGGCCATTTCAGCGCCGGTTGATGTTTTTTTGAACCAGTGAAAATTTAGGAGATGTCCTACGTTCGACTGCGATTTTTCTTCTCATGAAAGTCAGAGCTTTCTCGATATACGGTCACGAAGAAACACCGCGAAACGGTTTTGCGGGGAATATGCAGCAAGAACATATGAGCAGAATGCTCTAGATCAACGTTTTGCACGTTGAAGCTCTCCGCAAGTCCGTCGAGCCACGCTAGGCCGACGAACTTGCGTCGCAGCTTCACCTGACCCGGCCCTTGCGCGGCTACTCCCTGTACCCGTAGGTCACTCCGACCCTGAAGCAGTCAGAACGTCCCGACCCCTTGGTCATGCGTCTACCGTCCTCGGGTAGCGCAGTGGAAAGAAGCGTGAGGCCTCTTTCGTGTTTCGAACTCAATACCGGCGTGGATCTTTCTTCAGTCGCGCCATCCACATCTTCTGCATGCCTTCGTCCGGTTTACCGAGTAAGCGGTAGTCGGCATGTCGCGTGGGTGGCCGCGATCGTCATGGCACTGCCGCCCAGAAGCAGGGCGGCCGCCAATGTCTTTAACCAAAACACACATATCAACCTCGACCGCGACGGCCAAAGAAGAAGGAAGCAATGAACATCACCAGGAATACGACAAAGAGAATCTTGGCGATACCCGTGGCGGTGCCCGCGATACCACCGAAGCCCAATACTGCAGCGATGATGGCAATGATCAGGAATGTGATTGCCCAGCTCAACATGGTGATTCTCCTTACGCTTCTATTTAAGGATGTTGCTTGTGGTGCATTTCCCGGCGCGTTGAGCGCGCCAAGTTCGTTTGCTTAAAACACCCAACGTTCCTGGGAGGGCATCTCGTCCACAGGCCGGGCCTGGTCGACGCCCATCATTCGTATTGAGGCGTTGTCAGCCGGGTTGCTGCTGACGGCGCTGAAGTGGCTTTGGGGGGGATGTGGAATCGAAAGGTGCACTGGCGCCGGTTGCTCGCTCTGCTCCCAACGCATGTACTGCTGGCCACCAATCAGGGTGATCAACAACGCCAACAGGGCAAACAAGCCTTGCTGGACATGCAGTGGCGAAAGACGCAATTGGGCGGCACTTTGGCGATTCATCCTGAAGTTCCTCCCATACGGGTAGTGATCTTTGGCGGGCGCTGGTTCATTAAATGCCCTGATTACCTAGACCATTGCAGCCTGCATGCCAGCTTTAATAAAGAATAAATACGATAGAAATCAAAAGGTTATTGTGTTTGTAGAAAACGTTTTAGACGCATCCTGCACGATGATCCGTTTGCAGTCGTGCGTAATGCACGATGAGTTCGCAGGCACTTTCAATATTTTTGGAATTGCGGGGAGGGCGTAGATGTCAGAAAGGGACGCAGGCAATCGCTGAAAGAATGGTCTGTAAATAAAAGTTCAAATAAATCAGCGTATTAGCTGCACTCTGAGTAGATAGATAGCCTGTTGTGGCTGGAATCGACCAGAATCAATCATGCAACTTGCCCGATTTTTCCGGGACTAACCAAGAACACCTATTAAAGGAGCGTAGGAACATGGAATCAGCCACTGAGCATCAAGGCCGCATTCTGCTGGTGGACGACGAATCCGCCATCCTTCGAACCTTTCGCTATTGCCTCGAAGACGAAGGCTACAGCGTGGCCACCGCGACCAGCGCTGCTCAGGCCGAAGCCTTGTTGCAGCGTCAGGTTTTCGATCTGTGCTTCCTCGATTTGCGCCTGGGTGAAGACAATGGCCTCGATGTGCTGGCCCAGATGCGAATTCAGGCGCCCTGGATGCGTGTGGTGATCGTCACCGCTCACTCGGCCGTAGACACTGCCGTGGATGCAATTCAGGCCGGTGCCGCCGACTATCTGGTCAAACCTTGCAGCCCCGATCAGTTACGTCTGGCCACCGCCAAACAGCTGGAAGTGCGGCAACTCTCGGCACGCCTGGAAGCCCTCGAAGGTGAAGTGCGTAAACCCAAGGAGGGGCTGGACTCCCACAGCCCGGCGATGAAAGTGGTGCTTGAAACCGCCCGCCAGGTCGCCAGTACCGACGCCAACATTCTGATTCTCGGAGAGTCTGGCACCGGTAAAGGTGAGCTGTCACAGGCCATTCATGGCTGGAGCAAACGCCAGAAGAAATCCTGCATCACCATCAACTGCCCCTCCCTGACAGCGGAATTGATGGACAGTGAACTCTTCGGCCACAGCCGTGGCGCGTTCACCGGTGCCAGCGAAAGCACCTTGGGGCGTGTCAATCAGGCTGATGGCGGAACGTTGTTTCTCGACGAGATCGGCGATTTTCCCCTGACTTTGCAGCCAAAGTTGCTGCGTTTCATCCAGGACAAGGAATACGAGCGTGTGGGTGACCCGGTGACCCGTCGCGCCGACGTGCGAATCCTCGCGGCTACCAACCTCAACCTTGAAGACATGGTCCGCGACGGGCGCTTTCGTGAGGATTTGCTCTATAGGCTGAACGTCATCACTTTGCACCTGCCGCCGCTTCGCGAACGCAGGGAAGACATCCTGAACCTGGCTGACCGTTTCCTGGCGCGCTTCGTCAAGGAATACTCGCGTCCGGCCCGGTGTTTCAGCGACGAGGCCCGCGAGGCGCTGCTCAGCTACCGCTGGCCCGGCAATATCCGCGAGCTGCGCAACGTGGTGGAACGGGCGAGCATTATTTGTCCGCAGGAGCGGGTCGAGATCAGCCACTTGGGCATGGCCGAAGCTCCGACCAACAATACGCCACGCATTGGCGCCGCGTTGAGCCTGGATGAGTTGGAGAAAGCCCACATCGGCGCGGTCCTTGCCACCGCCGATACCCTGGATCAGGCGGCCAAGACCCTGGGTATCGACGCCTCGACCCTGTACCGCAAACGCAAGCAGTACAACCTGTGAGCTGCACCCGATGAAACTGGCGATGACATTGCGCACCCGGTTGTTCCTGAGTATTTCAGCCTTGATCACCGTGGCGCTGCTCGGGCTGTTGCTCGGGCTGGTCAGCGTGATGCAGATGGCTGGTACGCAGGAGGCCCTGATCCGTGACAACTTCGTCAGGCTGGATCTGGGATTGAAGCTGCGCCAGACCCTGGGTGATCAACTGATCATCATGCTCGGCGAGAAGCCTGATCCCGCGGCGCTCGAGGCATCCCGACAGCATTACCTCGAATTGCTCGATGAAGGCATTGCTCGCGAGCCGTCCAGCGAGGGCGCCCAGTACGGTTTCAAAAAGGCCAAGGCTGATTACCAGAGCTTTCTGCAGGCCTACGATCTTTCCCGCGATACGGCACAGGTGCTCACTGGGGGCGGGGATCTCACGGAAAAATTCAACACGCTGCGCAACGGTTTGATCGCCGAACAGAAGCGCGCGCTGGATAACATCAGTGAAACCGAACGCCAGGCCCGGGACCGCGCGTTGCTGATTGCCGGCCTGCTCGGGTTGATCGGGGTGGGGGTGCTGTTCATCGGGTTCATTACCGCCCATGCGATCGCCCAGCGTTTCGGAGCTCCGATCGAGGCCCTGGCGGCGGCCGCTGACAACATCGGCCAAGGCAATTTCGAAGTGACTCTGCCGATTTCCTCCGCAGTGGAAATGAACCAGCTGACCCGACGCTTCGGAATCATGGCCGAGGCCCTGCGACAGCACCAAGCCACTAATATCGACGAGCTACTCGCCGGACAGCAGCGTTTGCAAGCAGTGCTCGATAGCATCGACGACGGTTTGCTGATCATTGATCGTCAAGGTCAGCTCGAGCACCTCAACCCGGTGGCTCAGCGCCAGTTAGGCTGGGACACCGAGCGTCTCGGCCAAGGGCTGGGCACGGCACTTGAGCGTCCCGAACTGGATGAACAACTGCACCTGGTGCTGCGCGGCGGCACCCTGGAGCGAGTGCCGGACGACCTGAGCATCGAGGTTGACGGGGAGTCGCGATTGCTGACGTATAGCCTGACACCGGTTAGCCATACCCAGGGGCATATTCTCGGCGCCGTGATGGTGTTGCATGACGTCACCGAACAGCGTGCCTTCGAACGGGTGCGCAGCGAGTTCGTCTTGCGTGCTTCCCATGAGTTACGCACGCCAGTCACCGGGATGCACATGGCATTCGGCCTGTTCCGCGAGCGGGCGCATTTTGCCGAGGATTCCCGTGAGGCCGACTTGCTGAACACCGTGAATGAAGAAATGCAGCGCTTGATGCAGTTGATCAACGACCTGCTGAATTTCTCTCGCTATCAGAATGGCCTGCAAAAACTCACCCTGGCGCCGTGCTCCATCAAAGATTTACTGGAGCAGGCCCAGGCACGCTTTGCCGGCCCGGCGCAGGAGAAGGGCATTGAGCTGTTGGTGGAAGTGCAGGGAACGTTGCCACGGCTGCAAGCCGATCAGGCGCAACTGGAGCGGGTGCTCGATAACCTGATCGACAACGCCTTGCGTCATACCTCCCGCGACGGGCTGATTCGTTTGCAGGCTCGACGTCATGGGGAGCGGGTGATTATCAGTGTCGAAGACAACGGCGAAGGCATTGCCTACAGCCAGCAAGGAAGGATATTCGAGCCTTTTGTTCAGGTCGGCCGCAAGAAGGGCGGCGCCGGGCTCGGTCTGGCGCTGTGCAAGGAGATCGTGCAGTTGCACGGTGGGCGGATGGGCGTGTATTCACGGCCGGGGCAGGGTTCGCAGTTCTACATGGCGCTGGCGGTATAAGCCTGAACCCTCTCAGTCTTCGTCATCCAGACGCCGCGTTGCCTGTCGGCGGCCACGGGTAATCAATTCGATGAATTGCACAGCGCTCAATGGGTGCGCGAACAGCCAGCCCTGACCGAACTTCACCCCCTCGCTGCTCAGAAACTCTGCCTGGGCTTCATGTTCGATGCCCTCGGCAATCACCTTGAGTTGCAGGGCCTGGGCCATGCGAATGATGTGCGGTGCCACGCCGCTGCTGGCGGCGTCATGACCCAGCGCGTCGATAAATGCCTTGTCGATTTTCAGGCAGTCCACGGGCAGTGTTTGCAGGTAGGCGAGGCTGCAATAGCCAGTGCCGAAGTCATCGATCAGCACCTGATGCCCGACATCGCGCAAGGCCTGCAGGTTTTCTCTGGCCACCACGACATCAACCAATCCGCGCTCGGTCACCTCAAAGGCAATCTGTCTGGCGGCTACACGGTGCAAGGCCAGCAGGCGCGCCATCACCTGACCGATACGCGGCACCATGACGTCGCAGGCCGCCAGGTTGACCGAGATATACAACTGCGGATTGGCGCGCAACAGTTGTCCGAGCTGTTCCAGCAGGCGCTGTAATACGAAATCAGTCATCTGGCGGATCTGGCCGGTGTTTTCCGCCATGGGAATGAACAGCTCGGGGCTGGTCAAGGTGCCGTCCGGCCTTCGCCAGCGCAGCAAGGCTTCGGCTCCGACACAGTTGCGACTGTCGAGGTCGAAGATCGGTTGATACAACACCTGCAATTCGCCTCGTTGTATCGCGCCGTGCAGTTCGGCATCCAGTGATTGACGCTGGCGCACCAGCAGAAACACCAGAATGCCTACGCAGGCACTTAGCGCGAGGCTGGCCGGAAGCAGCCACCACCAAACGGCCGGCACATGCATCCCGGTACGCGGGGTGATCAGCACCAGTTGGTATTCGGGAGTGTTGGTCGGCATTCGGTAAATCAGGCGGGTAGGGGTGACTTGCAGTGCATCGTGATTTTTCGGGGGCCAGGGTTGCGTCGGGGGCCACTCCTGCTCGGCACCGAGCACGGGAATCGCGCGGGTGTCGTGGTCGAGCACCACCAGCAGGCTGCTCCCCGGAGACAGATCAACCATGTCGGTCAAATGCCCGCGAGACGTAGCCACCCGGAAATTGCCACGCCCCAGCATCAGTGCGGCGCGGTTCTCATCGGGTTCGGTGGTGGTGTTCAACCAATAGCTGTAGGTGGGGCCCTCGATGTCCGGTGGCCGGATCACCGACAGCCCTTCCTGGCGGGGGCGGTTGGAGCAGATTCCTGAAGCATCCATGTAAGCGGCTTCGTAAACGAAGCGGTAATTGAAGCTGACTTGCTGCAATGTGGCGATCATTTCATCGTCGCAGCCCCGCAGCGGTTGAGCTTCAAGGTCATCGAGGCTTTCGCGCAGTTGCCCGAACAGCTGCTCCAGACGGACCAGAAAGCGCTCCCCCTGGGCGTTCATCTCCTGGCTTTCGTTGTCCTCGACCTGATGCATCGCAATGAACAGACTGCCGGTCATCAGCAGCGTGGCACTCAAGGCAGCCGCCAGCGTCGCCAGAAACCAAGGGCGATAGAACCAGCTACGCAGCTTCTCTCGAGCAGCCGTCATCATGGAATATCCGAAGGATTACCAATGAGTTATAGCTGCTGATTGGGAAAAGACCCTGACCGTCGGGCGGGCGTCATTATTTTGTCTGGTTCAACACCTGGAGAAGCGCCGCGGTTTGCGCGTCCGGCGTGCCGTCGAAACGGGACGGGCGAAAATGCAGCTGAAAAGCCGCCAGCACATTGCGTGTCGCTGCATCCAGTTCGCCGGTTTGTGGCGTGGCGTAGCCCAGGCGGGCAAGTTGTGCCTGAAACCAACTGATGCTTGGCAGCTGCACGGCGAACTGCGCTTGCTGACGCGCCACGGCCTGCTCGTTCGGCCAGATTCCCAGGCCTTCGGCCGCCAGGCGTTTCCAGGGGAACAGCGGGCCAGGGTCGAGCTTGCGCATGGGGGCGATGTCGCTATGGCCGATGATATGGCGAGGGCTGATGCCCTGGCGCTTGCTGATGTCCTTGAGCAGAAAGATCATCGATTGGACCTGGGCTTCGCTGTAGGGATACCAGAGACGCCCGGTCGGGGTGTCCTGGAAGCCCGGATTGACGATTTCGATGCCAATGGAACTGGAATTCAGCCAGGTCCGGCCTTGCCATTGGCTTTCGCCGGCGTGCCAGGCTCGAAGATTTTCATCCATCAGCTTATAGATGGTGGCGTGCTCGTCGTCGCCGATCAGGTAGTGGCTGCTGACTTCGCCATGGGTCAGCAATTGCAGCGAGTCCTCCAGGGATGCGGAGGTGTAATGCATCACCACGAACTGAATACGGCTGTCGTGATTGACTGAAGGGTGGCTGGTGTCAATCCGGGGACCGCTGGCGCAACCGGCTAATACAAGCAGCGAAGCAATAAGAGCAAGAAATTTCATGGTGGAGGCAATACACGCGAGACGATAATGCAACAGTGTAACGTATTGCCTTGCGCGCCGACCGCAAAAGCGCGCCTTTAAACAAAATGGAACAATTAACGGTCAGCCCAGTTCTATCCGGTTACGGCCGGTATTTTTCGCGCGATATAGCGCCTGATCGGCTCTTTTAAGCACCAGGTCGCTATGTTCGCCCGGTCTGAAGGCGGTCAGTCCCATGGAAATGGTGATAGTGACTCGCTCGCCCTTGAAATGGAACGGGCAAGCTTCGATCGATGCGCGCAACGTTTCCAGCAGTTTCGCGCCGACCATCGGCGCCGTGGCAGGCATCAACAGCACAAACTCCTCACCGCCAAACCTGGCTATGAAGTCCGTCCCGCGCAGACGCTTGCGCAGCACACTGGCGATGATTTTCAGCACCTTGTCGCCCGCCAGATGGCCGTAGTTGTCATTGATGCGTTTGAAATGGTCGAGGTCGAGCATCGCCAGCAACAGGGTATTGCCGTGTTGTTGCCATTGACTGATTTCGTGGTCCAGCCGTTCGCTCCAGGCCGCTCGATTCGGCAGGCCGGTCAACGGATCGATCAAAGCCTTCTGGCGCTGTTCTTCGAGGTGCTCGCGGTAGCCCAGCGCTTCCTGCTCCATGTGGGCCACCCTTTCAGCCAGGCTTTGCAGGCGGGCAGCGACTTCCTGCTCGCGCTCGTCGCGTTGCTTCTGGTGCTGGTCCATGGTGCCGAGCAGGCCTTCGAGATGGTCTTCCAGCATGTGCTTGAGGTCATCGAGGTCCGCCGCGTCCTGCATGCTGCTTTGCAGGCCGTCGACTTGCTCGCGAATCTGCGTGTCCATCACTCGCGCGGCAGAGCGGTTGTCGGCGTGGCCTTCGCTGGCGGCTTGCAGGTTGCTCTGAAATGATTCGAGGCGTTCGTTGAGTCGTTGCAGATAGGCTTCGAATTCGTGTTGGCCGCTGTCGGTAATGGCCAGCATTAATGTTGCCAGATCATCGAGGATGGGTAGCAGTTCGTACCAATTCAAGCCGTTTTGAAGACGATTGCGCATCGCTTCGGCTTGCGGTCGATGGCGTTCGGGCAGCGTCAGGTCGTCGAGAAGGCCCAGCAGAGTGTCTTCGATGTGCTTGGCCACAGAGCTGTAGGACGGTTCCGGCGAGTCCGGCAGGGCATACAGAATGTCGTGTTCTGACGTTTGCGGATCGCTGGCCTCCGGGATCAGTTCATCCGGGTTGATTGCCGGCGGAGCCTGGGTGGCTGGTACGGCGATCGATGGAGCCGGCTCTTGCGGGTGTTCGAGGTTCGGCTGGATTTGTGGCTCCGGGGCCTGGCTGCTCGTGGCCTCTGGCTCCAGGATGGGCGGGGCGAACGCCACGACTTCGGCTATGGGGGCCGTTGTTGCTGTGGGAGCCGGAGTGTCCACGGGTTCAGCGGGCGCAGCGGCGGGCAGGGCAGCTTCAACGGTTGGCATTACCGCTTGCGGTTTGTTGGCGGCTGGCGCGAGATTGACCGTCGCGAGTGGGAGTTCGGCCAGTGGAGCTGCAACCGGCTCGACAGGTTGCGGTGCAGGCATTGGCAATTCGGGGGCGGCGATCTGTGGCGCAGCCTCGTCTGCATCCCGGCTACCGAACAGGCGCTGCAGAAAACCCGGACGACCCGGTTCCACAGGGTTCTCCAACAGGCTCAAGGCTTTGCCTTGCAAGCCGCTCAGTTCGCTGAGCAGCAACGGGATTTCGCGAGCCTGGCCGACACGTCCGTTCAGCTGCTTGGCGAAACTCTTCAGTGGCTGGCTCACTTCCCGTGGCAGTGGCAATGCTTGCAACTGGGAGACCAGCGCCGTCAGTGCGGCGCTGACTTGATCAACCCGGGTTTCCCGGCGCTGCTCGGAGTCGAGCACGGCTTTTTCCAGGCGCGGCAGCAAGGCTGCCAGGCCGGCGTCCATGTCGTCCGTGCGTACGACTTCGCGCATTTCCTTCATGCATTGGTCAACGGCGCGATCGGTACCTTCGGCTGCCAGGGTGCTGCGCACCAGCCCGCGACGCAGCAGGTCGAGCCGGGCGTCCCATCGACGTTCGAGCTTTTCCTGTTGTTCGATGCTTTTGAGGTATTTCTCTTTCCAGCGCTGTGCTTCGTCGCTCATTCAGGCAGGACTCAACGCGGGGAATGCATCGGCCGTGAGCGAGCCCGGCAGACGAATCTCTACCGCGACCGGCAGGTGATCGGAAATGGGTTGTGCCAGCACCTCGACCTTTTCAAGCGTCAGGGTGGGGCTGAGCAGAATGTGGTCCAGACAGCGCTGTGGGCGCCAGCTGGGAAAGGTCGCTTCCATCTGCGGCGCGAGCAGGCCTAAATCGCGCAGCGGGGAATGTTGCAGCAAGTCACCGGCGTGGGTATTCATATCGCCCATCAGCACCTGGTGCTTATAACCGCCGATCAACTCGCGGATGTAAGCCAGTTGCATGCTACGGGCGCGAGCGCCCAGCGCCAGGTGCATCATCACCACCACGAGCGCCTCCGGACCTTCGCCGAAGCGCACCAGAATGGCCCCGCGACCCTTGGGCCCCGGCAGCGGATGATCCTCGATCGCCCACGGGCGCAGGCGGCTGAGCACGCCATTGCTGTGCTGGCCGAGATGACCGAGATTGCGATTGAGTTGTTGATACCAATAAGGGAAGGCGCCGAGCTGCGCCAGGTGTTCGACCTGATTGACGTAGCCCGATCGCAGGCTGCCGCCATCGGCTTCCTGCAAGGCGACCAGATCGAAGTCGCCCAGCAGATTGCCGATTTTTTGCAGGTTGTCGGCACGCCCGGTGTGCGGCAGCAGATGCTGCCAGCCGCGGGTCAGATAGTGCCGATAACGCTCGGTACTGATGCCGACCTGGATATTGAAACTGAGCAAACGCAGACGGCTGTCCACGGGCAACCCCGTTGATTCCAGGTGATGCTCGTTGACCCGCGGGTCGTGCAGGCCAACGATGCGTTCAGTTCCCCAGCGGCGCATGGCGGTCGCCGCGCTTAGTTGGCAACGGCCTTGGTTGCCGCTCGCTCTTTGGCGACCAGTTGGTCAGCCAGTTTCAACGCTTGTTCGGCGCCGCCGGCAGAGCCGATGTCAAAGCGATACTTGCCATTGACGATCATGGTAGGCACGCCGGAGATTTCATATTTCTTGGCAAGCTCTTTGGCTTTGTTGATCTGGCCCTTGATGGCGAAGGAGTCGAAGGTGGCCAGGAATTTTTCCTTGTCTACACCTTGGGTCGCCAGGAAGTCCGCCATGTCTTCTTTGTCGGTCAGTTTCTTGTGTTCTTTCTGGATTGCGTTGAACACCGCAGCGTGAACCTTGCTCTCGACACCCATGGCCTCAAGCGTCAGGAACATCTGGCCGTGGGCATCCCAAGGGCCGCCAAACATGGCCGGGATACGTACGAAATTCACGTCGGAAGGCAGCTTTTCAACCCATGGGTTGATGACGGGTTCGAAGGCATAGCAATGCGGGCAGCCGTACCAGAACAGCTCCACGACTTCGATCTTGCCAGGCTCGGCCACCGGGACCGGGTTGCTCAGTTCGACATAGGGCGCTTCAGGTTTTTCGGCGGCTTGGGCAGTCATGCCGAACAGGCTGGCAGCGACGAGTGCGGCGCTGATGATCAGATTACGCATGCTTTACTCCTGGACAATTTGGGCGCCTCGCGCGACCTGTTTTCAGACAGATTCCGGCGGGCTTGAGTTCTGTAGTGTAACGGCAGCGGCCACAAAAAAGGGCAGCCAAAGCTACCCTTTTTATGTTTGCATCGACGGATTAATCGAGAGTTAACGTTGCAAGAGATGTACATCACTCACAACGCTCGATCACAGGCCTTAGTGCAAGCCTTGAATATAGCTGGAGACGGCGGCGATATCTTCGTCGCTCAGCTTTTTAGCGATGCTTTGCATTGGTTTGGTGTCGCCGTCGTTGGTCCGGCCACCTTCTTCTTTTCTGAATTCGGTCAATTGCTTGCCGACGTACTGAGCATGCTGGCCGCCCAGGTGCGGGAAGCCGGCAGCTGCGTTGCCTGCGCCATTGGGCGAGTGGCAGCCGGTGCAGGCTGGCAGCCCTTTGGCCAGGTCGCCGCCACGGAACAGTGCTTCACCGCGAGCCACGATTTTCGGGTCGGCGGCACCGACGCTGCCTTTCTGGCTGGCGAAGTAGGCGGAGATATCGGCCAGGTCCTGATCGCTGAGGTTGGTCAGCAGGCCGGTCATTTCCAGTACCGTGCGTTTGCCGGACTTGATGTCGTGCAGCTGCTTGTTCAGATAACGCTCGCCCTGGCCTGCCAGTTTCGGAAAGTTAGGCGCCATGCTATTGCCATCCGGGCCATGACAGGCGCCACATACTGCGGCTTTCGCCTGACCAGCAGTCGCATCACCTGCAGCATGGGCAATACCGGAGATCCCCACGGTCAACAGCAGACTCACGATCAATTTGTTCATCAGCTAATCCAACTACGGCTAAGGGTTAAAGAGTTATGGACCGGGTTTACTCGCTCATCCACTGGATGATGGCTCGGTAATCCTCGGCACTGCAGTCCATGCACAAACCACGCGGCGGCATCGCCTTGAAACCCTGGGTCACGTGTTGCACCAGCGTCTCCATACCTTTCGCCAACCTCGGCGTCCAAGCTTCCTGATCGCCCCTGCGGGGCGCCATGGGTAGTTGGCCGGAATGACAGGCACCACAAACACGGTTGTACACAGCTTCCGGATCCTGTGTAGCCTGAGCGCTGTAAAGCGGCATCAAGACACCGGCAGCTAGCAGCCATTTCGTCATAAAACGACCTTTTCAGGGTTGAGAGCGTGCTGCGTTCTAATGCGCAATCAAGGTCAATCGCTCTCGTGAACTTCATCCTACGCTGGGACAAAGCGCACACAAAATCTGCGGCATTATATACTGGCGTCACTGAAACGGAAACGACACTGCTTGCCGCGTCCATTCCCGGCGCCGCCCACATCGGAAATCCCATGCAACTCAAGAATCCCATCCTCGGCCTGTGCCAACAGTCCACCTTTATGCTCAGCGCCGCCAAAGTCGACCAATGTCCCGACGACGAAGGCTTTGAAGTGGCCTTCGCCGGGCGTTCCAACGCCGGCAAGTCCAGCGCGTTGAATACTCTGACCCACGCCAGCCTGGCGCGGACCTCGAAAACACCGGGTCGCACACAGCTGTTGAACTTCTTCAAGCTAGACGATGAACGCCGTCTGGTCGACCTGCCAGGCTACGGTTATGCAAAAGTACCGATCCCGTTGAAGATGCACTGGCAGCGTCACCTGGAAGCCTATCTGGGTGGCCGTGAGAGTTTGAAAGGTTTGATTCTGATGATGGACATCCGTCATCCAATGACCGACTTCGACCTGTTGATGCTCGATTGGGCCGTCGCCAGCGGCATGCCGATGCATATTCTGCTGACCAAGGCCGACAAACTGACCTACGGCGCGGCAAAAAACACGCTGCTCAAGGTTCAATCGGAAATCCGCAAGGGTTGGGGCGATACGATCACTATCCAGCTGTTTTCGGCCCCCAAGCGCATGGGCCTGGAAGAAGCCTACACCGTGCTGGCGGACTGGATGGAGTTGGCGGACAAGGGTGCCGAGGCTGCCGAGTAAGTCTCTCGAGGCCAATTGGCAGGCAAAAAAAACCCCGGACTTCGTATGGGGAGGGAGAAGTTCCGGGGTTCAAGTTCCGGACCGCTAGGGCGGGGTCCAGATATCTGCCAACACTTAACACAACATAGGAGCATCGAAGGGCTTCACCAGCCATTCAGTATCTCTGAGTGGCGGTTCGCGGATTTAGTTCAGACTATTTTCAAAATCCTTTGGAAATAATCACTGTCGTTTTTCGCTCTATAGCCCTTCGTCATGTGCTGCGGCGCCAGGCCGCAGCACAAACGTCTTTTCAGGTGGCTCAGTGCGCCTCATCCCAGTTGTTGCCTGCGCCCACCTCAACCAGAAGCGGTACGTCCAGTTGTGCGGCGTTGCTCATGTGCACGCGAATCTCCTCGCGTACCTGGTCGACCAGGTCCTCACGCACCTCGAGCACCAATTCATCGTGTACCTGCAGGATGACTTTGGCGTCCAGGCCTGACGATGCCAGCCAGTTGTCCACCGCCACCATGGCTTTCTTGATGATGTCCGCCGCGGTGCCTTGCATCGGGGCGTTGATCGCCGTGCGCTCGGCAGCTTTACGCAGGGCCTGGTTTTTCGCGTTGATTTCCGGCAAGTACAGGCGACGACCAAAGATGGTTTCGACGAAGCCTTGCTCGGCGGCCTGGGCGCGCGTGCGCTCCATGTACTGCAGCACGCCGGGATAACGGGCGAAATAACGGTCGATGTAGGCCTGGGACTGTTTGCGGTCAACGCCGATCTGCTTGGCCAGGCCAAACGCGCTCATGCCGTAGATCAAGCCGAAGTTGATGGCTTTCGCGCTTCGACGCTGATCGTTGGTGACCGCATCCAGCTCGACGCCGAACACTTCTGCGGCCGTGGCCCGGTGGACGTCGAGGTTGTTGCGGAAGGCATGCAGCAAGCCTTCGTCCTTGGCCAGGTGCGCCATGATCCGCAGTTCGATTTGCGAGTAATCCGCGGCCAGCAGTTTGTAGCCTTTCGGCGCGACGAACGCCTGACGAATCCGGCGACCTTCGGCGGTACGGATCGGAATGTTCTGCAGGTTCGGGTCGATGGACGACAAACGCCCGGTGGCTGCGACAGCTTGCTGGTAAGACGTATGAATGCGCCCGGTGCGTGCGTTGATCTGCTCTGGCAAACGGTCGGTGTAGGTGCTTTTGAGCTTGCTCAGCGAGCGGTATTGCATCAGCACCTTGGGCAGCGGGTAGTCCTGTTCTGCCAACTCGGCCAGCACGGCTTCGGCAGTCGACGCCTGACCCTTGGCGGTTTTGCTGAGTACAGGCAAACCGAGCTTTTCGTAGAGAATCACGCCCAGTTGCTTTGGCGAGCCAAGGTTGAATTCTTCACCGGCAATGGCAAAGGCCTCACGCTCAAGGGCGACCAGTTTCTCGCCCAGCTCGACGCTCTGGATGCCCAGCAGGTTGGCGTCTACAAGCGCGCCCTGGCGCTCGATACGGGCCAGGACCGGCATCAGCGGCATTTCAATCTCGTTGAGCACTTTGACCAGGCTTGGCGTCGCGGCCAGTTTTTCCTGCAATACCAGATGCAGGCGGAAGGTGACATCGGCGTCTTCGGCGGCATAGGGACCCGCCAGCTCAAGGGAAATCTGGTCGAAGGTCAGCTGTTTGATGCCTTTGCCCGCAATCTCCTGGATGTCGGTCTTGCTTTGGCCCAGGTACTTGAGCGCCAGGCTGTCCATGTCGTGGCGGGTGGCCGTTGAGTCCAGTACGTAGGACTCGAGCATGGTGTCGTAGGCAATACCCTGAACAGTAATCCCGTTGTTCTGATCGCCACCGATGGCGCAATTGGCGAGGATATTGGTGTCGAACTTCGCATGTTGGCCGACTTTCAGTTTATTCGGGTTTTCCAGCAGCGGTTTCAACGCCAGCAGCACGGTGTCACGGTCCAGTT
The DNA here is from genome assembly GCF_059492165.1 of Pseudomonas sp. Pseusp15. Lineage (NCBI taxonomy): Bacteria > Pseudomonadati > Pseudomonadota > Gammaproteobacteria > Pseudomonadales > Pseudomonadaceae > Pseudomonas > Pseudomonas sp. Pseusp15. The sequence goes on along the minus strand of NZ_CP168523.1, from coordinate 5,276,736 downwards.
GTTCCGGTACGCCCATGTAGGAATGGGTCAGCGGAATGTAGGCTGCTTCGTTGGCCGCGACAGAGAACGACAGGCCTACCAGTTGCGCGTGTTGGGCATCGCTGCCGTTGGTTTCGGTGACGAAGGCGATCAGCGGCGCCTTGTCGAGTTTGTCCAGCCAGGCCTCGAAGCGCTTCTGGTCGAGGATGGTTTCGTATTTCGCTTCGGCGGCACCCGGCTGCTCCTGGGCGACCTCGACGATGTCCTGACCCGAACGCTTGGCGTCGCGCTGGTTCTCTTCGAACCAGCTCTTAAACTCCAGCAGGGAATAGAGTTCGGCAAGCTTGTCGTGATCCGGTGGGGCCATCTGCAGATCGTCGAGGCCGATGTCCAGCGGCACGTCGATCTTGATGGTTGCCAATCGGTAAGAAAGAAAGGCCATTTCCTTATGCTCTTCGAGCTTGGCCGGCAGGGTCTTGGCGCCGCGAATCGGCAGGGTCGGGACGATATCGAGCTGCGCATAGAGCTCGGTCAGGCCGCCATTCACGCCAACCAGCAGGCCGGAAGCGGTCTTCGGACCGATACCCGGAACGCCCGGGATGTTGTCGGACGAATCGCCCATCAACGCCAGATAATCGATGATCTGCTCGGGAGCGACGCCGAATTTCTCCTTCACGCCTTCCACGTCCAGCGCGCTACCGGTCATCGTATTGACCAAGGTAATGTGCCCGTCGACCAGTTGTGCCATATCCTTGTCACCGGTGGAAATCACCACCGGACGGTCGGCGGCCGCGCTGCTGCGGGCCAGGGTGCCGATCACATCGTCCGCTTCGACGTTGTCCACGCACAGCAATGGAAAGCCCAAGGCCTTGACGCTGGCGTGCAGCGGCTCGATCTGGACCCGCATATCGTCAGGCATGCTTGGGCGGTTGGCCTTGTATTCGGCGAACATCGCGTCGCGGAACGTCCCGCCCTTGGCGTCGAACACCACGGCGAACGGGCTGTCCGGGTACTGCTTGCGCAGACTCTTGAGCATGTTCAACACGCCTTTGACCGCTCCGGTCGGCAGGCCTTTGGACGTGGTCAGCGGAGGCAGCGCGTGAAAGGCGCGGTACAGATAAGAAGAACCGTCCACCAGGACGAGGGGGGCTTGGCTCATGAGCAGGATCAACCTTTTCGGCGGGTCCGGCGCTAGAATAGCGGGACCGTTGACGACAAAGGGACAAGGTTATCATGCGCACACTAAATCGCTTGTTGCTGGCTGGCTTGTTTGCAATCACTCCATTGGCTGTCATGGCGGCGGATGACAAGCCCTCGGCGGACCCGGAAGTAACGATCCGCACGGAAGGCGATAAAACCATTCAGGAGTATCGCCAGAACGGCTTCGTGTACGCGATCAAGGTCACCCCGAAGGTCGGAAAACCGTACTTTCTGATACGTGCGGACGGAACAGATGCAAACTATATCCGCTCGGATCAGCCGGATATGCTGATTCCCTCGTGGAAAATCTTTGAGTGGAAGTAGTTTCTTAATTTCAATCGGCGCTGGCTCAACCGCGGCGCCCGTACTGGCAGTTTTAACCATGTCTGTGTTCACCCCCCTGGCTCGGCCCGAGCTGGAAACCTTTCTCGCCCCTTACGGGCTCGGCCGCCTGCTTGATTTCCAGGGGATCGCCGCCGGTAGCGAAAACACCAATTTCTTTATCAGCCTGGAGCAGGGCGAGTTTGTCCTGACCCTGGTCGAGCGCGGTCCGGTGCAGGAGATGCCGTTCTTCATCGAACTGCTCGACGTGCTGCACGACGCCAACCTGCCGGTGCCTTATGCCCTGCGCACCACCGACGGCGTTGCATTGCGCGAGCTGGCCGGTAAACCTGCGCTGTTGCAGCCACGTCTGGCGGGCAAGCACATCAAGGACGCCAACGCCCAGCATTGCGCTCAGGTCGGCGAGCTGCTGGCTCACCTGCACCTGGCGACCCAGGCCAACATGATCAAGCGCAAAACCGATCGTGGCCTGGACTGGATGCTGGAAGAGGGCACGCAGTTTCTCTCGCACCTGAACGCCGAACAAAGCGATTTGCTGCAACGGGCTCTGGAAGAGATCACCCAGCAGAAGACGAAAATTCTGGCGCTGCCGCGGGCCAACATCCATGCGGATCTGTTCCGCGACAATGCGATGTTCGAAGGCACGCACCTGACCGGGTTGATCGACTTCTACAACGCTTGTTCAGGGCCGATGCTCTATGACGTGGCGATTGCCTTGAACGACTGGTGCTCGGATGAGCAAGGGCAGCTCGACGGGGCTCGGGCGCGGGCGTTGCTGGGCGCTTATGCCGCGCTGCGACCGTTCACCGCTGCCGAAGCTGAGTTGTGGCCGACCATGCTGCGCGTGGCGTGCGTGCGGTTCTGGTTGTCGCGGTTGATTGCGGCGGAGTCTTTCGCCGGGCAGGACGTGTTGATTCACGATCCGATGGAGTTTCAACTGCGCTTGGCGCAGCGGCAGAAGGTCGACACGCCGCTGCCTTTCGCCCTCTAAAAGCTTCGCGGGCAAGCCTCGCTCCTACAGGATGTGCGCGATCCCTGTAGGAGCGAGGCTTGCCCGCGAACGATTCACCACCAAACTTCCCGCTTACAACGACTCCAGGCACCCGGCCAAATCATTCCCCAACTTTTCCAGCACCTGCTCATACCCTTGGGCAGTCGCTGGTGTGTATCCGCCCAATGCATCCAGCTCCGCCAGTTTCACCGGTAGCCCGGCCACCAGGGTTTCTGCCAGGCGCGGGCGCAGCGGCGGTTCGCTGAACACGCAAGTTTTGCCGACTTCCTGCAACCGCGCGCGCATCGCCGCGACGTGCTGGGCACCGGGCTGTACTTCGGCTGCGACACTGAACACACCGGCGTGCTTGAGGCCGTAGGCGTCTTCGAAGTAGTCGAAGGCTTCGTGGAACACGAAGTAAGGCTTGTTCGCGATCCCTGCCAGGCGAGCCTTCAGGCGTAGGTCCAGGGCATCCAGGCGTTCATCGAAGGCTTTGAGGTTGCTCTGATAGCGCGCCGCGTTAGCCGGATCGGCTGCACTCAGATCGGCCGCCATTTTGCTGGCGATCACTCGGGCGTTGATCGGTGACAACCACAAGTGCGCATCCAGGCTGCCGGGGCGATGATCGTGGTCATGCTCATCGGCTTCTTCGGCGTGGGAGTGGCTGTCTTCGGCGAAACGTCGCAGCTTCAGGCCAGGCAAATCCTGCACTGCGACGCTGGGCAGCGTACGACCTTTCAGTACGCGAGGCAGAAAACCCTCCATGTCCGGACCGATCCAGTAAACCAGGTCCACCGACTGCACCTTCCGTACGTCGGATGGGCGCAAGGCATAGTTATGCGGCGATGCCCCGGGTGGCAGCAACACTTCCGGAATCGCCACACCTTCCTGCACCGCAGCAGCAATCAGCTGCAGCGGCTTGATGCTGGTAAGTACTTTGACTTCGGCCTGGGCTGAACCGATCAGCAGAAAACTTGCGACAAATGCGACAAAGATAGAAAAAAGTCGGGACACGATGACCACTCGAAGAGGCGAGAACGGGTAACATAATAACGTCTCTCACAACACTCGTCGCCGCTCATGCCTAAAACACCGATTGCCAGTCGTCCCCACGACCACTCTCATTGCGTCCATAGCGCATTGTCTGAGGCCGATGCCTTGTGCGCACGTCAGGGGCTACGCCTGACCGCTTTGCGCCGGCGGGTGCTGGAACTGGTCTGGCAAAGCCATAAACCGCTGGGTGCCTACGACATTCTGGCGGTGCTCAGCGAGCAGGACGGCCGCCGAGCTGCGCCGCCGACCGTGTATCGCGCGCTGGATTTTCTGCTGGAAAACGGCCTGGTACACCGCATCTCCTCGCTGAACGCCTTCGTCGGCTGCAATCACCCGGAACACGCTCACCAAGGCCAGTTCCTGATTTGCCGCCAATGCCACGCCGCCATTGAGCTTGAACAGAAGTCCATCAGCGACGCGATCGTCGGCAGCGCCAGGGACGTCGGATTTATCGTCGAGGCCCAGACCGTTGAAGTCATCGGTCTCTGCTCGGGTTGCCAGGGGGCTTAATGAGCAATGCGCTGATCCGTCTTGAGCAGGTGGCCGTCACTTTTGCCGGGCAAAACGTGCTGGATAACATCGAACTGAGCGTCGAGCCGGGGCAGATCGTTACCCTGATCGGCCCTAATGGCGCCGGCAAAACCACGCTGGTGCGCGCGGTGCTCGGTTTGTTGAAGCCGGACAGCGGCAGCGTCTGGCGCAAGCCGAAGTTGCGCGTCGGTTACATGCCGCAAAAACTCCATGTCGATCCAACCCTGCCGCTATCAGTGCTGCGTTTCTTGCGTCTGGTCCCTGGCGTGGACCGCGCTCGGGCCTTGGCCGCCCTCAAGGAAGTCGGCGCCGAGCAGGTGATCGACAGCCCGGTGCAAAGTGTTTCCGGTGGCGAAATGCAGCGAGTACTGCTGGCCCGGGCATTGCTGCGCGAGCCGGAGTTGCTGGTGCTCGATGAGCCGGTACAAGGCGTCGACGTGGCCGGTCAAGCTGAGCTCTATAGCCTGATCACACGTCTGCGCGACCGTCATGGCTGCGGCGTATTGATGGTCTCTCACGATTTGCATCTGGTGATGAGCACCACCGACCAGGTGGTGTGTCTGAATCGCCATGTCTGCTGCTCCGGGCATCCCGAGCAGGTCAGCGGCGATCCCGCGTTCGTCGAACTGTTCGGAAAGAACGCACAAAGTCTGGCGATTTATCACCACCATCACGACCACGCTCACGACCTGCATGGCTCGGTGGTCATTGCGACCCCGTCGGCCCATACCCACGTTCATGGAGATAGCTGCAAGCATGGCTGATTTTCTGCTCTTCGCCCTGCTTGCAGGTCTGGCCCTGGCGCTGGTTGCGGGCCCGTTGGGTTCGTTCGTGGTCTGGCGGCGCATGGCTTATTTCGGCGACACCCTGTCCCACGCTGCGCTGCTGGGTGTGGCGCTGGGCTTTCTGCTGGATGTCAGCCCGACCGTGGCTGTCACCGTAGGCTGCCTGTTGCTGGCAGTGTTGCTGGTGACGCTGCAACAGCGGCAGCCATTGGCGTCTGACACGCTGTTGGGAATTCTCGCACCGAGCACGCTCTCCCTGGGCCTGGTGGTACTAAGCTTCATGCATGAAGTGCGGATCGACCTGATGGCCTATCTGTTCGGCGACCTGCTGGCGATCAGCCCGATCGATCTGGCCTGGATCCTCGGCGGCAGCGCGGCGGTGCTGGTATTGCTTGTCACGCTGTGGCGACCCTTGCTGGCGATCACCGTGCATGAAGAACTGGCCAGGGTGGAAGGTTTGCCGGTGGCGGCGTTGCGTCTGGTCCTGATGTTGCTGATCGCCGTGGTGATCGCGGTGGCGATGAAAATCGTCGGCGTGTTGCTGATTACTTCGTTACTGATTATTCCGGCGGCTGCGGCACAACGTCACGCCCGCTCGCCGGAGCAGATGGCACTGGGCGCGAGCCTGCTGGGCATGCTCGCGGTGTGTGGCGGGCTGGCGTTGTCCTGGTTCAAGGACACCCCGGCTGGCCCGTCGATTGTGGTGGCGGCCGCCGCGTTGTTTCTGCTGAGTTTTGTCCTGCCCCGCCGAGGGGTGTAGACTTGCTCGTTTTTTGCGCAAATAGAGAGTCGCAGGAATGAAGCCGTTCGCCTCCCGTTATCTGCTCCTTGTCGCATTTTCGCTGCTACTGGGTGCTTGCCAAAGCACGCCGCCGGCGGCCACCGAGGTCCCCGATGCACGGGCCACGGCTATTGCACAACTGGAACAAAGCCTGGCCAGCAGCGAGCTGGCCACCGCCGAGGATCAATTGGCGGCCTTGCAGGCCGAGTCGCCCAACGATCAATCCCTTGAGCAATACCAGCGGCAATTGGCCGAAGCCTATTTACTGCGCAGCCAGATCGTGTTGCAAAAAGGTGATGTGAATGCCGCGGCCACTGCCCTCAGCCGTGCCCGGGTATTGATGCCCAAGGCCCCGGCGCTGACCGGTGGCGTTAACAATGCCATCGTTCATGCACGCAAGGCTGAACTGGATAAAGCCGAAGCGGCCCTCAAGGCTGCCGAAGCCAGACCGCAGGCCAAAGTGATCGACCCGACGGCTGAAAGCACGACGGTGGCATTGAACCTCAACGATATGAGCAAACTTCGTCGTCAACTGGATGCTATCGCCGCCGATGTGGTGAATTATCAGTGCGACGTGAGCATTCAGGTTCCCCGTACTCAGGACTACCCATGGTTGGCCACGTTGCTGACCAAACGGGTGAAGAAGCTGGATTCGGGGTTTGATCTGAAGCTTGAGAAGCAGATTCTGCGCAATATTCCGGCGCAGATGGTTTTGAGCCCTCGCAAGCCATAAAGAAAAGATCGCAGCCTGCGGCAGCTCCAACGGACCGTTTAGGAGCTGCCGCAAGCTGCGATCTTTTGCTTTTCTAGATGCATCAGGCCGCAATTGCCTCGGTCCCAGGTTCCTACCTTTGATCGCCTTATTGCCAAATCGCTGGTTGAAGGCGAAATAAATGCTAAGAACCTCTATACGGACAGGCTAAAATGCGCGCCCGGCTAACCGCTGATCCTTTTCTAACGCGCCCCACAAGGTTCGCTACGTGATCGAGTTTCAAAACGTCCACAAAACTTACCGCGTCGCCGGTAAGGATATTCCCGCCCTGCATCCGACCAGTCTGACGATTGAGAACGGTCAGGTCTTTGGCCTGATCGGCCATTCCGGTGCGGGAAAAAGTACCCTGCTGCGCCTGATCAACCGCCTGGAAAACTCCAGTGGCGGCAAGATCATCGTCGATGGTGAAGAAGTCACAGCGCTGGATGCCAACGGCCTGCGACGTTTCCGTCAGCAGGTCGGGATGATTTTCCAGCACTTCAACTTGCTGGCGTCCAAGACCGTGGCCGATAACGTCGCGCTGCCGCTGACCCTCGCCGGTGAGCTGTCGCGTAGCGAAATCGACCAGCGTGTGGCGCAGTTGCTGGCGCGGGTTGGCCTGGCCGACCATGCGAAAAAATACCCGGCGCAACTGTCCGGTGGTCAGAAGCAGCGTGTCGGCATCGCCCGCGCCCTGGCAACCAAGCCGAAAATTTTGCTGTGCGACGAAGCCACCAGTGCCCTCGACCCGCAGACCACGGCGTCGGTTCTGCAATTGCTGGCCGAGATCAATCGCGAGCTGAAGCTGACCATTGTTCTGATCACCCACGAGATGGATGTGATTCGTCGAGTCTGCGATCAGGTGGCGGTGATGGATGCCGGTGTGATCGTCGAGCAAGGTTCGGTGGCCGAAGTGTTCCTGCACCCCAAGCACCCGACCACCAAGCGCTTCGTCCAGGAAGACGAGCAGATCGACGAGAACGAACAGCGCGACGACTTCGCTCATGTGCCGGGCCGCATCGTGCGTCTGACCTTCCAGGGCGAAGCGACCTACGCACCATTGCTGGGTACCGTCGCCCGGGAAACGGGCGTGGACTACAGCATCCTGGCCGGTCGTATCGATCGCATCAAAGAGGTTCCCTACGGCCAATTGACCCTGGCCGTCACCGGTGGCGACATGGAAGCGGCGTTTGCTCACTTCACCGCAGCTGATGTCCATATGGAGGTGCTGCGCTGATGGAAGTCCTGATGAGTTTCTTTTCCAATATCGACTGGTACGAAATCTGGCTGGCCACCGGCGACACCCTGCTGATGCTTGGCGGTTCGCTGTTGTTCACCGTGCTGCTGGGGTTGCCGTTGGGCGTGCTGTTGTTCTTGTGCAGCCCGCGCCAGTTGCTGGAAGCCAAAGGCGTCTACGCGATGCTATCGCTGGTGGTGAACATTCTGCGTTCGCTGCCGTTCATCATTCTGCTGATCGTGATGATTCCGTTCACCGTATTGATTACCGGCACCTCCCTCGGTGTCGCCGGTGCGATCCCACCGCTGGTGGTGGGCGCCACGCCGTTCTTCGCGCGACTGGTGGAAACCGCCCTGCGTGAAGTGGATCGCGGCATCATCGAAGCGACCCAGGCCATGGGCGCGACGACCCGTCAGATCATCACCAACGCCTTGCTGCCGGAAGCCCGCCCGGGCATCTTCGCAGCGATTACGGTGACAGCGATTACACTGGTGTCCTACACAGCAATGGCCGGTGTGGTCGGCGCTGGCGGCTTGGGCGACCTGGCGATCCGTTTCGGTTACCAGCGTTTCCAGACCGACGTGATGGTGGTCACCGTGGTCTTGCTGCTGGTGCTGGTTCAAGTGCTGCAAACCGTCGGCGACAAGCTGGTGGTTCATTTCTCCCGCAAATAAACAGTTTTCGTCACTTAAGACATGAGCCGGCCATTCGCTGGCAGGCGCCGAAGACTGGCGCCTCACAAGGAGTTAGCTGAATGAAAAAACTACTCGTCGCATTCGCTGCCATTGCAGCCTTTTCCGCCCACGCTGCCGACACCTTGACCGTTGCGGCCACCCCGGTGCCCCACGCGGAAATCCTCGAGTTCGTTAAACCAGCCCTGGCCAAAGAAGGCGTGGACCTGAAAGTCAAAGTCTTCACCGACTACATCCAGCCAAACGTACAGGTGGCCGAGAAGCGTCTGGACGCCAACTTCTTCCAGCACCAACCGTACCTGGATGAATTCAACAAGGCCAAGGGCACTAACCTCGTCAGCGTTGCCGGTGTGCACCTGGAGCCGCTGGGCGCTTACTCCAGCAAGTACAAGAAACTGGAAGAGCTGCCGGGCGGCGCCAACGTGGTGATCCCGAACGACGCCACCAACGGCGGCCGTGCGCTGTTGCTGCTGGAGAAGGCTGGCCTGATCAAGTTGAAGGATTCGAAAAATATCCTGTCGACCGTGAAGGACATCACCGAGAACACCAAGGATCTGAAATTCCGTGAACTGGAAGCCGCGACCATCCCCCGCGTGCTGACTCAGGTCGACCTGGCGCTGATCAACACCAACTACGCGCTGGAAGCCAAGCTCGATCCGTCCAAGGACGCGCTGGTCATCGAAGGCAGCGACTCGCCGTACGTGAACATCCTCGTTGCCCGTCCGGACGACAAGGACAGCGCGGCAATGCAGAAACTGGTTGCTGCCCTGCACAGCCCGGAAGTGAAAGCCTTCATTCTCGAGAAGTACAAAGGCGCGGTATTGCCGGCGTTCTGATCGGCTGACGTAAACGAAAAAGGGGCGCATTGAATTGAATGCGCCCCTTTTTTTGTCTGTTTGCCCCGTTCTGTAGGAGCCAGGCTTGCCGGCGAAGGCGCCCGTGAGATCGCCTTCGCCGGCAAGCCTGGCTCCTACAAAGAGTGTGGTGCTTATTGACGGTTGAGCATCACCGGCAACTGCGCCACCAGTTTCTGGTTATTCAGCGGTGCACGAATGAACCCGCGTTGAGTCCCGTCCGGTCCGATCACCGCCAGGTTGCCGCTGTGGTCGACGGTGTAGTTCGGCTTGCTGGTGTCCGCCGGAATGAACGGAATGCTCACCGCGTTGGCCATTTTCTGAAGGTCTTCGACCGAGGCTGCGGTCAGCCCGATGAATTGCGGATCGAAGTAGCCTAGGTACTGCTTGAGTTGCTTGGGCGTATCGCGGTTAGGGTCGACGCTGACCAGGATGACCTGCAACTTGTTCACCGCATCCGCCGGCAGTTCACTCTTGATCTGCCGCAGCTGGGCGAGGGTGGTCGGGCAGATGTCCGGGCAGAAGGTGTAGCCGAAGAACAGCAAACTCCACTTGCCTTTCAGTTCGTTGACCGCCACTGGCTTGCCGTCCTGATCGGTCATCTTCACGTCCGGCAGATTACGGCTTTGGGGCAGCAGAATGATCCCTGCATCGATCAGCGCCGTCGGGTCGCCCTGGTTCTTCCCGGTCAGTACTTTATTGACGGTCAGGCCCAGGATCAGCGCGATCAGGGCAACGAGGATGAAGACGGTTTTCTGGGTTCGGGTCATAGGATCAACAGTAAGTAGTGGTCTACGAGCAGCGCGATGAACAGCAGGAACAAGTAGTAAATAGAGTACTTGAACGTGTTGATCGCCGCGTGCGGCCGAGTGCCACGGTACAGCACCACGGCCCATTGCAGAAACCTGGCGCCCAGTAAGAGGGCACACATCAGGTAGAGCACGCCGCTCATGTGGATCACGTAGGGCATCAGGCTGACGGCCAGCAACGCAAAGGTATAAAGCAGGATGTGGACTTTGGTGTAGTGCTCGCCATGGGTCACCGGCAGCATCGGAATGTCAGCCTTGGCGTATTCCTCCTTGCGGTGAATCGCCAGCGCCCAGAAGTGCGGTGGGGTCCAGGCGAAGATGATCAGCACCAGCAACAATGGTTCGGCGCCGACATGACCGGTGGCGGCGGTCCAGCCGAGCAGTGGCGGGGCAGCTCCGGCGAGGCCGCCGATGACGATGTTCTGCGGCGTCGCGCGTTTCAGGAAACCGGTGTAGACCACGGCATAACCGAGCAAGGAGGCGAGGGTCAGCCACGCCGTCAACGGGTTGGTGAAAGTCAGTAGCAAGGCCTGGCCGAGCATCGCCAGTATCAGGGCGAAGGTCAGCGCGGCGGCTGGAGATACCCGGCCTTCGGCCAGGGGCCGTTTGTGGGTCCGGGCCATGACCGCATCGATGCGCCGGTCCACCACATGATTGACCGCCGCGGCACCGCCGGCACACAGGGCGATTCCCAGATTGCCGAACACCAGCACCGTCCATGGCACCCCGGCGCGGGTCGCGAGGAACATGCCGACCAGCGAGGTGATGAGCATCAACACCACCACTTTCGGCTTGGTCAGTTCCAGATAGTCTCGCCAGATGGCCTGACTGTGACGTTCGCCGATCAGAGTCGCCATGGCATCTCTCCTTTTATTGTTATGGGCCCGGCCGAGTGTTTACGCAGGCGTAGACGCCAGCGACGAGGGGGCTGATGCTTGACCCGAACCAGGCTGGTTCGCGCGTGATAATTGACCAGCACCATCGTCAGCAACAGCGCCGCACCGCCGGCGTTGTGGGCGACGGCCACCGGCAGCGGCAAGTGGAACACCACGTTGCTGATGCCCAAGGTGATTTGTGCGGCAAGGGCGATCAGCACCATGACGGCCAGGCGCGTCATGCCGACGACCTTCAGTTGCCAGGCCAGACCGAGCAGAACAAAGGTGACCAGTAATGCGCCGATGCGGTGAGTCAGGTGAATCGCGGTGCGGGCATCGCTGTCCAGCTGCCCGCCCAGATAATTCGGGCCGATGTGCTGGGTCAGGTGAAAACCGTTGGCGAAATCAGCCGGCGGCAGCCATTGGCCGTGGCAGGTCGGAAAGTCGATGCAGGCTACCGCCGCGTAATTGGAGCTGACCCAGCCACCGAGAGCAATTTGCAGGATCACCAGCAGCAAGCCGGCGGTTGCCCAGTATTGCAAACGTCGAGGCACGGTCAGCGCTGGCAATACGCCGGACAGGCGCAAGGTCAGCAGAAACAACAGGCTCAAGGTCGCAAAACCACCGAGCAAATGTCCGGTGACCACTTGCGGCCAAAGCTTGAGCGTCACCGTCCACATGCCGAAAGCCGCTTGGCCAATGACCAACGCCAGCAGGAACAGCGGCAACTTCACCGGCTGCCCCGGATGATGACGATGGACCCAGGCGCGGCCCGCCAGCACCGCGATCAGCAGCCCCAGCGTGCCGGCGAAGTAGCGATGGACCATTTCGTTCCAGCCCTTGTGGGCTTCCACCGGGGTGTCTGGAAAATGCAGTTCGGCATGAGCCAGCTGGGCTTCGCTTTGCGGCACGCTGATAAAACCGTAGCAGCCGGGCCAGTCCGGGCAGCCGAGGCCGGCGTGGGTCAGGCGTGTGTAAGCGCCGAGCAACACCACAATCAGTGCCAGCAAGGTGGCAAACAGCGCGAGGCGAAATCCAGGTTTGGCCATGACGATGCCCTTATCCGATGTTCGACAGTTTCAGCAGGTGGCGCAGGTCGTTGAGCAGATCCTTGCCCTTCACCGTCGGGTCGTAACGCAGCACCAGATTGCCGTGAGGGTCGATGATCCACAGGTGCGGCGTGTCATTGCTCTGTGCGCCTTTGATGTAGGACGGCAGGTCCAATGAATAGCGTTGTAACTGTGGGTACTCGCGTTGAAGTTTAGTCTCGTAATCGCTGTTCAGCGGCTGCGCGATGGCCAGCGCATGGCTGGCACGGGCAGCATCGCGACCGAGGCCGATCTGGATCTGCCGCGCCAGATAAACCAGCTGTTGGCAGTCCACCGAGCAGTCCTTGGGCGCCGTCACCAGCAACTGCCAGCGTTCTTCTTGCGCTTGTACGCCAATGTCGGCGCGGGTCTGGCCGTTGCCGATCAGCTCACCGTGATAACTGCGGCCTTCGGGTACCCAGAACTGCAATTTGTACATGCCGGTGGCGAGGATCATCGGACCGATCACCCCCAATAGAATCAGCAGCAACTGCAAGCGTCCGCGCCGCCGATTCACCGGTGTTTTCGCCTCAGACATGCCGGGTGGATTCATGGCCACTCCCATTATTGTTCTCCTTTGCGTTGTGCCAGCCGAGATAGAGATAAAGGCCGAACAGCGCGATCGCCAGGGCGAACCACTGCACGGCGTAAGCCAGGTGCTTTTCCGGCCCCATGGCCACCACCGGCCAATCGGCGCGGTAGGTCGCAGGGCCACTTTGCGCGCGTAATTCGTAGGCGAAACCGTCACGTTCAAGCGCCGTCCACAACCTGGCCGGTTCAACGGCGGTGATCAGTTGTGGCCAGGTCGTGGTGTTGGGGTCGGCGTGCAACTGGAACGTTGCGCCGGGGGAGACGTAGACCCAGGCGTCGAGGCTCAACACCTGAGTCGGTGTGGTGAATGACGGCGGGGTACGCCGATCCGGCCACGGCAGCCAGCCGCGATTGACCAGCAACCAGAGCCCGCTTGCCTGATCCTGAAACGGTTGTAACAGCTCGACCCCGACCTTGCCGTCGCGCTGCCGGTTATCCAGCAGCAGGCTGTGTTCGGCATCGAACTGGCCGTGCAGGCGAACCCGGCGAAAGGCCGGATCTTCGGTGTGTTGCAGTTCGGTGCTGGCCATCGGTTCGGCCGCCCGGCGCTCAGCGTAATTTTGCAGCAGCGCGCTTTTCTCCGCGCCCCGGCTCAACTGCCAGAAGCCGAGTGACACCAGCAAGGGCAGCAGCACCGCGACCACCAGAGTCGGCACGAGGCCCAGCCGGAAGCGCTTCATGGCGTCGCCAGAAAGTCGGTCGTCGCGATAGCTATACTCACATGCATCGCCTGTCCCCCGGAGTGTCACCATGCTCAAAGCAGCCATCGTCCTGATGCTGATTGCCACGGTTGTCAGCCTGTTCAGCGGCCTGTTTTTTCTGGTCAAGGACGACAGCAGCTCGAATCGCCTGGTCATCGCCTTGAGTATTCGTGTTGCGCTGGCCGCCATTACTGTCGGCTTGATCGCCTGGGGTTTTTTCAGCGGCCAACTGGTGTCCCACGTGCCTTGGTAGCCATGAGTGCCAGGCTCAAAGTACGTAGACGAAAACGAACAGCCCGATCCACACCACATCCACGAAGTGCCAGTACCAGGTCGCCGCCTCGAAGCCGAAATGGTGGTCTGCATTGAAGTGCCCGCGCATGATGCGCATCAGCATCACGAACAGAATGATGGTGCCGATGGTCACGTGGGCACCGTGGAAACCGGTGAGCATGAAGAACGTTGCGCCGTAGATGCCGGAACCGAGGGTCAAGCCCAGCTCGTGGTAGGCGTGCAGGTATTCTTTGGCTTGAAAGCCCAGGAAGCCGCAACCGAGCAACACGGTCAGCGCCAGCCAGATTTTCAGCGCCCCGCGATGGCCTTTCTTCAAGGCGTGGTGAGCGATGGTCACGGTGACGCTGGAACTCACCAGCAGCACGGTGTTGAGCAACGGCAGGCCCCAGGGGCTGATGACTTCCTTGGGGGGAGGAAAGAGTTTCGAGTCCGGGTTGTTCAGCAGCGGCCAGGTGAACTCGAACGTCGGCCACAGCATGTGGGCGATGCCTTTGGTGCCTTCACCACCCAGTGCCGGGCCCGCGATGTTGCGCACATAAAACAGCGCACCGAAAAAGGCCAGGAAGAACATCACCTCCGAGAAAATGAACCAGCTCATGCCCCAGCGGAACGAGCGGTCGAGTTGCGGGCTGTACAACCCCGCGCGACTTTCCTTGACCACCGTCCCGAACCAGCCGAACAGCATGTAGGCCAGCAGCAGTCCGCCGACGAAAAAGATCAGCGGGCCATGGGATTCCGGCCGCGCAGCCTTCAGGTCGTTGAACCAGGTGCCCAGGCCGAACACCGTGACCAGCATGCCGATCGTGGCGATGATCGGCCATTTGCTCTGGGCTGGAACGTAATAATGTTCATGAGTTGCCATTTATTGTTCTCCTTATCGGGCACGCTTTAACGCCTAGCCACCCGTGCTTGCTGCAACAGCCACGGGCGGATGACGTGCGGTGATATCGAACAGCGTGTAGGACAGCGTCAGGTGCTTCACATCCTTGGGCATGTCGCGGTCAACGATGAACCGTACTGGCATCTCGATGCGTTGACCGGGCTGCAGCACTTGCTGGGTAAAGCAGAAACATTCGGTCTTGTGGAAGTACGCCGCAGCTGCACTCGGCGCGATACTCGGCACCGCCTGGGCGCTCATCGGCCGGTCGGTGGGGTTGTGGGCGATAAAAATCATCTCGTTCACCGCCCCGGGGTGCGCGGTCAGCTCATCCGTCTTGGGGTAGAAGTCCCAAGGCATGTCAGCAGCGTTGGTCGACAGAAACTGCACGCGAACCTGCCGCGAGGCGTCGACCGTTTGCTCGCCTTCATACTGCCCGGCGGTTTTGCCATTGATGCCGAATGCCTTGCACATCACGTCGTAGATCGGCACCAGGGCAAAGCCGAAGACAAACATCGCCGCCACCACCAGTAACAGGCGGGTGACCAGCTTCTTCATCGAGATCGAGTCAGCCATGGCTTCGAACCTTTACGCATAACCCGCTGGGAGCAGGCCCTTGTGGCGAGGGAGCTTGCTCCCGCTGGGTCGCGAAGCAGCCCCAAAAGTTTTGCGTCTGCTTCGCAGCCGAGCGGGAGCAAGCTCCCTCGCCACAAAAGCTCGCTTCCACAAAGGCTAGTGCGTTCATTTCACTTCCGGCGGTGTGGTGAAGGTGTGATACGGCGCGGGCGATGGAATGCTCCATTCCAGGCCTTCGGCACCATCCCACGGCTTGGCCGGTGCCGGCTCGCCGCCGCGAATGGTCTTGATCACGATGAACAGGAAGAAGATCTGCGTGGCACCAAACATGAACGCGCCGATCGACGACACCATGTTGAAGTCGGCGAATTGCAGGTTGTAGTCCGGAATCCGCCGCGGCATGCCCGCCAGGCCCACGAAGTGCATCGGGAAGAACGCCATGTTCATGCCGATGAAAGACAGCCAGAAGTGCAGCTTGCCGAGGGTTTCGTCGTACATGTGGCCGGTCCATTTCGGCAGCCAGAAGTAAGCCGAGGCGAAGATCCCGAAGATCGCCCCCGGCACCAGCACGTAATGGAAGTGCGCGACCACGAAGTAGGTGTCCTGGTACTGGAAGTCCGCCGGGGCGATGGCCAGCATCAACCCGGAGAATCCGCCAATGGAGAACAGAATCACGAACGCCACGGCGAACAGCATCGGCGTTTCGAAGGTCAGCGAGCCTTGCCACATGGTGCTGGCCCAGTTGAACACTTTCACGCCGGTCGGCACTGCGATCAGCAGCGTGGCGTACATGAAGAACAACTCGCCCACCAGTGGAATGCCGACCACGAACATGTGGTGCGCCCAGACGATGAATGACAGGAACGCAATACTGGCCGTGGCATAGACCATCGAGGTGTAGCCAAACAGCGGCTTGCGCGAGAACGCCGGAATGATTGAGCTGACGGCACCGAAGGCCGGCAGGATCATGATGTACACCTCGGGGTGGCCGAAGAACCAGAACACGTGCTGGAACAGCACCGGATCACCGCCACCGGCGGCACTGAAGAAACTGGTGCCGAAGTGGATGTCCATCAGCATCATGGTCACGCAGCCGGCCAGCACCGGCATCACCGCGATCAGCAGGAACGCGGTGATCAGCCAGGTCCAGACGAACAGCGGCATTTTCATCAACGTCATGCCGGGGGCGCGCAGGTTGAGGATGGTCGCGATCACGTTGATTGCGCCCATGATCGAACTGATCCCCATCAAGTGGATGGCGAAGATGAAGAACGTCACGCTTTCCGGCGCGTAGGTGGTCGACAGCGGTGCGTAGAAGGTCCAGCCGAAGTTCGGCCCGCCACCGGGCGTGAACAGGGTCGATACCAGCAGCAGGAACGCGGCCGGCAACAGCCAGAAGCTGAAGTTGTTCATTCGCGGCAGGGCCATGTCCGGCGCGCCGATCATCAACGGGATCATCCAGTTGGCGAGGCCGACGAAGGCCGGCATCACCGCGCCGAAGACCATCACCAGACCGTGCATGGTGGTCATCTGGTTGAAGAACGCCGGTTCGACGATTTGCAGTCCCGGCTGGAACAGCTCGGCACGGATCACCATGGCGAACGAGCCGCCGAGCAGAAACATGGTGAATGCAAACCACAGGTACAGCGTGCCGATATCCTTGTGGTTGGTAGTCAACACCCAACGCATCAGGCCTTTGGCAGGGCCGTGGGCGTGGGCGGTATCGGTATGAACATGGTCATCGACTACAACAGTCATGTCCTGTCTCCTGCAAACGGCTGGGCTGGGCGAACCGGGACGTCATGCCCCGACCGATTCCTTGAGTACGCAATAGACCGGGTCATTTGCTTTCCGCCTGTTTCAGCTCCAGCACTTCTTTAGGGGTGACCATGTCGCCTTTGTTGTTGCCCCAGGCGTTACGTTCGTAGGTCACGACCGCCGCGATATCGACTTCCGAGAGCTGCTTGCCGAACGCCGCCATGGCGGTGCCGGGCTTGCCGTGGAAGACCAGGCTCAGGTGAGCCTCTTTCGGCCCGGTGGCGATTTTCGAGCCCTTGAGTGCCGGGAACATCGGCGGCAGGCCCTGGCCTTCGGCCTGGTGACAGGCCACGCAAGTGGTGTGATAAATCTTGTCGCCGCGCTCCTTGAGCTCGTCGAGGGTCCATTCCTTGCTGGTCAGCTCTTTGAGTTGCGCGGCTTCCGCCTTGCGCTCGCCCAGCCATTTTTCGTAGTCGGCCTTTTCCTTGACCTCAACCACGATCGGCATGAAGCCGTGGTCCTTGCCGCACAGCTCGGCGCACTGGCCACGGTAGATGCCGGGCTTTTCGACACGGGTCCAGGATTCATTGACGAAGCCCGGAATAGCATCGCGCTTGACTGCGAAGGCCGGCACCCACCAGGAGTGGATGACATCGGCGGAGGTCACCAGAAAACGCACCTTGGCACCGATCGGCAGCACCAGTGGCTTGTCGACCTCCAGCAAGTAATGCTCGCCCTTGGCTTCCTTGTTGTGGATCTGATCGGCGGGGGTAGTCAGGTTGCTGAAAAATTCGACGTCCTGACCCAGGTATTTGTAATGCCACTTCCACTGATAGCCGGTGACCTGGATATCGATATCCGGCTCCGTGTTGTCGTACATCTTGATCAGTGTGGCGGTTGCAGGGACCGCCATGGCCACCAGGATAAGCAGGGGGACGATGGTCCAGAGGATTTCAACGGTGGTGCTTTCATGAAATTTTGCGGCCACCTGCCCGGTCGAGCGGCGGTGGATCATCATCGACCAGAACATGGCGCCGAAGACGATGATGCCGATCACCACACAAATCCAGAAAATGGTCATGTGCAGATCGAATACTGCGTGACTGATCTCAGTCGCTCCAGGCGCCATATTGACAGTCCAGGCCGCTTGCGCCTGACTGAAAATCGACCACAACAGGAGGCCCATCCAGACATGTGGATGTCGCATCATTGCGGGTTCCCCTTATCGTTCTTGTTATCCCGTAGGCGTAACGCCTGCGGCAAGGGAGCGGCATTTTCAGACCACGAACTTGAATCGCCGAGCCTTGCTGCGTATGCAGTCGGGTGTCATCAGCTAACTCCATTCAGAACCGAGTATAGACAGCGACTGCCACCTCGCAACGCGATGGGGTAAATCAGCTGAAACAGGTTGGACTTGCGTTCCAGGTCACGAATGGAGAAGGATGCAGACGAGTGGTGGCAAATCGATATAACTTCGATGTCTCAAGGATGAAATAATTATGACAAATGCGTCTTAGCCTTTTTCCTGAGCCAGCTAAGTTATGTCTTCCCTATTTCATTGCCTTTGTTTCCTGGAGTTTTCATGAACACCGCCGCATTGCGCGAGCAGATCCAACAAGCCCAACAACACGAGGCCGAGACCGGCCTGCTGACTCGTCAGCTGGAAACCCAACTGCCGCACCTTCACTCCGCCATCCAATTGCCGGATGTCGACGCTAACGGCGTGATGACGCGTTTTGTGGCCGCGTATATAGAACAAGTGCCAGACCTGCTGGATGCAGCCAATGAAGTCGCCAGGGAAGCGGGCATCGAATCGCAGATCAAGCCGGTGCTGACAATCGCCGAGCAGTTCTTCCTCCAACCGCCGGCGATCATGGCCGGTCACGTTGGCCTGGACAGCCTGCTGGACGAAGCTTATCTGGCGCACCGCCTGGTCGAAGAGGTCAACGACCTGTACATCAAGCATTTTGGTCAGCCATTGATCCCCTTGGACATGACTGTCGCCAACCTGATTGCCCACCAATTGATTGGCGAGGAATTTGCCAACCAACTGGATGAGGCGGTGCATCACGCCGTGGACGAGATGCTTGACGATGAAAGTTTCGCGCTGGAGTCGGTGGAGGCCTACCGCGAGAAACTCAACAGCCCGGACACCGGCGCCGCGTGGAAGCGCTGGCCGTGCCTGTCGCGCCAATTGGGCGTGGAGCTGGAGCTGGATCAACCAGCCGCGTAAGTCTATGCAACCCTGTAGGAGCGAGGCTTGCCCGCGAAGGCGTCCCCAAGTACGCCAAAAGCTTCGCGGGCAAGTCGGATCGCCGCACCGCTCGCTCCTACAGGGGGCTTCAACCGGCCGTTGAGCCTACCCCGGTGGTGGTCCGCAACCGCCCTTCAAGCCTGCGCTTCAACCCCCGCGCTTCAATCACCAACTTCGAACCCTTGGCCGCATTGGCCCGGCCCCACTCCTCCAGCAACTCAAGGCACGAGTGATCGATGTAGCTCAGGTTATTGAGCGGCACATGCACCGTCGCGCCAGCGGGAATGCTCCCCAGCACCTGGGTCAACGCCGGCACCTTGAGGAAAGTCGCCGCCCCCACCAGTCGCAGCTCCATCTCGCCGTCCGCCGGTAGATCGATCAGGCTGATTTTCAGGCGCGACGCTTTCCAGGCCAGTTTGGCCAGCGTCAGGCCGAAGCCGATCAGCACGCCCGTCAGCAGGTCGGTGAAGATGATTGCCAGTGCAGTCGCCGCATAGGTAAACATCGGCATCCGGCCATAACGGCCCAGGCCGCGAAAGGCTTTGAGGTCCACCAGTTTGAAACCGGTGTAAACCAGCACGCCCGCCAGGCTCGCCACCGGAATGCTTTGCAGCACGCTCGATAGCAGCAACACGAAAGCCAGCAACCACAGGCCATGGAACACCGTCGACAGGCGGGTGGTGGCGCCGGCTTGAACGTTGGCCGAGCTGCGCACGATCACCCCGGTCATCGGCAGCGCGCCGAGCAGGCCACACAACATGTTGCCCACACCTTGTGCCGACAATTCGCGGTCGAAGTCCGAGCGTTGACCACTGTGCATGCGATCCACGGCGGCGGCCGAGAGCAGGGTTTCGGCGCTGGCGATAAAGGCCACGGCGAAGGCGGCGATCAGCAGGGTTGGGTCAGCCAGGTTGAGCAGATCCGCCGGGCGTAGCCAATCGATGGCCTCCGCCAGGTTAGCCGGGACCTCCACACGTTTGACCTGCAAGGCGAGCGCCAGGCTGGCGATTGTTGCCAGACCGACCCCGAGCAATGCGCCGGGAACGAAACGCAGGGAATGCGGGCGGAATTTTTCCCACAGCCACATCACGGCAATGGTCGACAGCCCGAGCAAACCCGCTTGCCAGCCAAACGAAGGCAAAGCCTGAATCACTGCAGTAGGAAAGGCCGCCAGGTTATCCAGCCCTGAGGGCTTGGGCACGGCATCGAGCATTACGTGCACCTGCGACAGCACGATCAACACGCCGATGCCGGCGAGCATGCCGTACACCACAGCCGGCGCCGTGACCCGAAACCAGCAACCCAGTTTCAAACGCCCGGCTACCAATTGCAGAAAACCCGCCAGTAGCAGGATCGGCCCGAGCATGGCGATACCATGCTGGCGCACCAGTTCGAACACCAATACCGCCAGGCCTGCCGCCGGACCGCTGACTTGCAGCGGTGAACCGGCAAGCCAGCCAACAACCAGCCCACCGATGATGCCGGTGATCAGGCCTTTGGCTGGTGGCAGCCCCGAGGCGATGGCGATGCCCATGCACAAAGGCAGGGCAACCAGAAACACAACCACCGAAGCCAGCAGCTCCCGTGGCAGAACAGCTTTTAATTGAGCGGCACGCATGGTGACTCTCCCGAAGTTTTCTTCAGGCATGGCAAAGCCGGGCTGCCTGATCAGCAGCCTCGGCTAAACCACACAGGGATCTGTTGACCTGTCTCGCAAACGTTGTTGTGAGACAGGCTACGAAGAGGATTTAGAAGCGCGCTTTGGGCGTCGCCACCGGAATCGGATGGCTGCCATCGAGCGGCAGGAAACAACCCTGATCCGCGTCGTAAGCCTGGATTTCGCTGGTTTCGATGTTGTACACCCAACCATGGATAAACAGCTGACCGTTGGCCATGCGCGAGGCCACCGACGGGTGCGTGCGCAAATGTTGCAACTGAGCGATCACATTCTCTTCGGTAAGGATGTGCATGCTCTCGCTTTCATTCGAGCAATGGCAGTTGTCCTGAACCATGGTTTTCGCCACTTCCGCATGGCGCAGCCAGGCTTTGACCGTCGGCATCTTTTCCAGGCTCTGCGGGTTGAGTACTGCGCGCATGGCGCCACAGTCGGAGTGGCCGCAGATGATGATGTGCTGCACGCCAAGCGCCAGCACTGCGTATTCGATGGCTGTGGAAACACCACCGTTCATTTGCCCATAAGGCGGCACGACGTTGCCGACGTTACGGGTGACGAACAGGTCGCCGGGGGCGCTTTGGGTGATCAGCTCGGGAACAATGCGCGAATCGGCGCACGCGATGAACATCGCCCGAGGCCGCTGGGCCGTGGCGAGTTTTTTGAAGAGTTCTTCCTGCTGCGGAAAGATCTCGTGATGAAAATGCAAAAAGCCGTCAACGATATGCTGCAGCGCTGCATCGGCGGTTTCCGCCTCGGGTTGGGCTGAAGCCGACGCAGCCAAAGGCTGTTTATCCTTGTCACTCATGATTCATCCTCTTTGGCGGAGTCAGGGAATTTTCCCGTTTTGTCCGATGTGAAGCCAGTGGCTGTATAAAAAACATCCAGGTCGAAAAGCAGACCCATCAGTCACTCGATGAACAAGGTAGCGGCCGAAGCTTAACTCAAACTGAATCAAGCGCTCTAGAACGTACGTTCCAGGTCATAAGAAATATGACCAGCTTGAACGCGACGTACTTTTTTCACTACTCCACCATAGGTCCGATTGTCCTTAAATCAATGACATCTGGCGACCCGGCGGACAAAAGGCTTTGCAGTCCAGATCGAAACCTTCCCGACGGTTGAGCCCCAGGCGCTTGATGGTTTTGGAAAAGCGCTGCGCCAGCAGATCGGCAAACGGTCCTTCACCGCGCATACGGGCGCCAAACCGACTGTCGTAAAGCTCCCCACCACGGCTCTGGCGGATCAGGCTCAACACATGAGCTGCACGCTGAGGATAATGGGCGGCCAGCCACTCTTCGAACAGCGGCGCCACTTCCAGCGGCAGGCGCAACATCATATAAGCCGCAGTTTGCGCTCCGGCCGCATGGGCTTCAGTCAGCAGGCTTTCGAGTTCGCTGTCGTTGATCATCGGAATCATCGGTGAACACAAGACACCCACCGGAATCCCCGCTTCACGCATTACCCGGATCGCCCGCAGTCGTGCCTTGGGCGCAGCCGTACGGGGTTCGAGGATGCGTTTGAGCTGATCGTCCAGAGTGGTGAGGCTGATCATTACCGCCACCAGTCGTTGTTCGGCGAGTTCGGCCAGCAGGTCCAGATCGCGCAGAATCAGCGAGCCCTTGGTGATGATGGTCACCGGATGGCGATAGCGCAGCAGCACCTCGAGGGTCCTGCGGGTGATTTTGTATTCACGCTCGATCGGCTGATAAGGATCGGTGTTGGAGCCCAGGTTGATCGGCGCGCATTGATAGCCGCGTTTGGACAGTTGTTCTTCCAGCACATCGGCGGCGTTGGTCTTGGCGATCAGTCTGGTTTCGAAATCCAGCCCTGGCGACATGTCCCAGTAGGCGTGGCTGGGCCGAGCATAGCAATAGATACAGCCATGCTCGCAGCCACGATAGGGATTGATCGAGCGGTCGAAGGGCAAGTCCGGCGAGTTGTTGCGGGTAATGATGGTCTTCGCCGTCTCGATGCGCACCTCGGTGCCTTGGGTGATTGGCGCTTCCTGATACCAGCCGTCATCCTCGGCCACCGAACGGTTCGGTGCGAAACGGTTGTGAGGGTTGGTGGCGGTGCCGCGACCGCGGGGTGGCAGAGGCGTGTTCATCGATAAAAACCCATTGGCTGTATGTGCATACAGTATCAAGGAGGAAAGCGACAAGCCAGTGCCGTTCGGCGAGTGAACATCGGAGATTATATAAAGGAACTAACAAGACAAGTTTATGGATCAAGCGCATCGCGCAACTGTCATCACTGGAAATATATATAAAGTGGCGCAATTACAAAGGCTGTTAGTACTATCCTCGCCACACGAAGTTGTCGTGGATTATTAATTAAAAGGATTTAGTCATGTCGTTTTTTAATCAGCGTGGTATTTTTTTACAACTGTTGGCGCCCAGCATAACCAATCCTCGCGAAGCACAAGTATCGATGCAGCTTGCCCGTAAAGAGCCGGGATGGGATGCGGTAAATGAAGTGCAGACAGAGGCACTGGTCGATTCCATCTATGTGACAGCGGTTTCCAGCGATGGTGGTCAGTCCTTCACGATCAAAACCATTAACAGCGATGTGGACGGTGATGGCGATATCGATGGTGATGACAAAGCAAAACTGCTGGCCTTGGCCAAGGCTTATTCCAGTATCGTAAATCCCTGAAGTTGATAGTTGTTGCCAGGTCTGCATGAAACTCCATGCAGGCCTGGTTTTATCGGTGTCTATTAACTCAAGGTCTTGCCGGATAGTGTCTCTCAGGCAACTAGCGATGTCGGACAGTCTGACTGATCTGAATGACAACCAGCCTCGGGCATTTGCTGTTCTATTCACGATTCTTTGACAGTACCCTCACAGGTCTTTGACTGTCCCGAGTTCAGGCTATCGATCACTTATCCACCACTTCACGGTCGCCTGAGCATGTCCCTACTGCGCCTTCTACCTGCGACGCTTCTTTTGTCGCTGGCCGCACTTTTCAACCTGACGCTGGCCCACGCTGACGACGCTGCTCTATCCCGGCCTGCGGACTGGGCTCAATCGGTGGAGGTTCAGTACAACCTCTATCAGATGTCCCCGACCCTCTATCGCAGTGCGTTGCCGGACAAGGGGGCGGTGCCGTTGCTGGAAAAACTCAAGGTCGCCACCGTCATCAACTTCCTGCCTGAACCGGACTCGAGCTGGTTGTCAAAACCCGGAATCACCCAGATACAACTGCCCTACCGCACCAATCATGTGGATGACAGTGATGTGCTCAAGGCCCTTCGCACGATTCAGAGCGCGGAGGCCAAAGGGCCTGTGCTCATGCACTGCAAACACGGCTCGGATCGCACCGGCCTGATGGCGGCGATGTACCGTGTGGTGGTGCAGGGCTGGAGTAAGGAAGATGCGCTGAGTGAAATGACTCAGGGCGGTTTTGGCGATAGCACCCACTTCAAGGACGGCATTCGCTACATGATGCAGGCCGATGTCGACAAACTTCGTACGGCGCTGGCCAATGGTGATTGCAGCACAAGTCCGTTTGCCATGTGTTCGATGAAGAGTTGGTTCAACTCGGCCCATGTCGAGTAAGTAACACCTTCCACTGCGTTGCGCAGTGGAAGGTGTTTTTCGATACTCAGTGTTGCTCGTCAGGCTTTTTCTTCAGCTTCGGGTTCGGGAAAAACTGCACGGCCTGAACCTTGGCGTCCGGCACCTTGAGTGCCGAGGTGTTAACCCGGGTGCCCAATTCCTTGGGTACCGACAGGCCTTGTTCATTCAGCGTGTCGGAATAACCGCAGGCCACACACTCGCGATGTGGAACGGTATCTTCGTTCCACATCATCAACTTGTCGGGCTCGCTGCAGGCCGGGCAGACCGCCCCGGCGATAAAGCGTTTTTTGGTAATCACAGGTCCCTCACTCATGCTGCCGCGTCCTCGGTCAGGCCGCTGTGGCGCAAGAGTGCGTCAATCGATGGCGCACGGCCACGGAAGTCGACGAACAGCACCATCGGTTCCTGGGAACCACCTCGTGCCAGGATCGCTTCGCGGAAGGCACGACCGGTCTGGGCATTGAGCACGCCGTCTTCTTCGAACTTCGAGAAGGCATCGGCCGACAATACTTCAGCCCACTTGTAGCTGTAGTAACCCGCCGCGTAGCCACCGGCGAAGATGTGGGCGAAGCTGTTGGGGAAACGGTTGTAGGCCGGTGGACGCATGACCGAAACCTCATCACGTACCCCTTCGAGCACTTGCAGCACGCTGCGGCCGTCGCCGTGAGTGGCGTGCAACTCGAAGTCGAACAGCGAGAACTCCAGTTGGCGGACCATCATCAGGCCGGACTGGAAGTTCTTCGCCGCGAGCATTTTCTCCAGCAGATCCTGAGGCAACGGTTCGCCGGTTTCGTAGTGACCGGAAATCAGTGCCAGACCTTCCGGCTCCCAGCACCAGTTTTCCATGAACTGGCTTGGCAGCTCGACCGCATCCCAGGCCACGCCGTTGATGCCGGATACGCCAGCGTGCTCGACACGGGTCAGCAGGTGATGCAGGCCGTGACCGAATTCATGGAACAGGGTGGTCACTTCGTCGTGGGTCAGCAGGGCTGGTTTACCGCTGTCGGCCGGGGTGAAGTTGCACACCAGGTTCGCTACCGGGCTTTGCAGCACACCATTGATTGTACGGCGGTGATCGCGGGCGCCGTCCATCCAGGCACCGCCACGCTTGTTGGCGCGGGCATAGAGGTCGAAGAAGAAGCGGCCGACGTGCTGGCCGTTTTCCTTGATTTCGAACAGGCGAACGTCCGGGTGCCAGGTATCGAAGCCTTTCAGCTCGGCGATCTCGATGCCGTACAGCCGCTGGACGATGGCGAACAGCCCACCCAGAACCTTGTCGATCGGGAAGTACGCGCGAAGGGTTTCCTGGGCAACGCTGTAGCGCTGCTCACGAAGTTTTTCACCGTAGAAACCGCTGTCCCAGCTTTGCAGGTCCGGGCAACCCTGTTCGGCGGCGTAGGCCTTGAGCTGCTCCAGATCCCGGACGGCGAACGGCTTGCTGCGCTTGGCCAGGTCGCGTAGGAAGCTGAGTACCTGATCGCTGGATTCGGCCATTTTGGTCGCCAGGCTCAGCTCCGAGAAGCTGGTGAAACCCAACAGTTTTGCCAGTTCCTGACGCAGGTCGAGGATTTCTTCCATGACCGGGCCGTTATCGTTCTGACCGGCATTCGGACCTTGGTCCGACGCACGGGTGCAGTAGGCGGCGTAGACTTCTTCGCGCAGGGCGCGGTCCTGGGCGTAGGTCATCACCGCGTAGTAACTCGGGAATTCCAGGGTGATCAGCCAGCCGTCGAGGTCTTTGGCTTGCGCGGCGGCGGCCATCTGCGCCTTGGCCGAATCGGTCAGGCCAGCGAGGGCGGCTTCGTCAGTGATGTGCTTGGTCCAGGCCTGAGTGGCGTCGAGCAACTGGTTGGAGAAGCGACTGCCCAGCTCCGACAGTTTGCTCTGCACGTCGGCATAACGCTTTTGTTCGGCTTCAGGCAGGTCGATACCCGACAGGCGGAAGTCACGCAGGGCGTGCTCCAGGATGGTTTTCTGCGCCACGTCGAAACCGGCGGCCTCAGGACTGTTCGCCAGCGCTTCATAGGCCTGAAACAGTTCACGGTTCTGGCCCAGCTCGGTGGCGTAGGCGCTCAGGGCCGGCAGGCAGGACTCGTAAGCCTCGCGCAACTCAGCGCTGTTGCACACGGCATTGAGGTGGCTGACCGGGCTCCAGGCGGCGCCCAGACGATCGTTGAGTTCGTCCATCGCCAGCACCAGGCCGGCCCAGGTCGGTTGTTTGGCCTGGGTCTTGAGGATTTCGACAATGGCGGCGCGGTTGTCAGCCAGGATCTTTTCAATGGCCGGTTGCACGTGTTCGGCACGGATCGCCGAGAACGGCGGCAGGTCGTAGGACTGCAGAAGAGGGTTGTTCACGCTCACGGTTGGCACCTTGGCTGGAAAACATGCGGGAAGAAACATGCGCCCATCTTAATTACAATCGACGTTCACCGCAGCTATCGGCAACAGAGAGAAACCCTATCGTGACCCTTCGCAAGTATCAGAACTACACGCCGCTGCTGGGCAAAGGCGCTTTTGTCGACGGCTCGGCAGTGGTGATCGGCGACGTCGAAATCGGCGAAGACAGCTCCGTCTGGCCGCTGACGGTGATCCGCGGCGACATGCATCGCATCCGGATCGGTGCGCGCACCAGCGTGCAGGACGGCTGCGTGTTGCACATCACCCATGCAGGGCCATTCAACCCCGATGGCTTTCCGTTACTGATCGGCGACGATGTGACCATCGCGCATAAAGTCATGCTTCATGGTTGCGCCGTGGGCAACCGGATTCTGATCGGCATGGGCAGCATCGTCATGGACGGTGCGGTGGTCGAGGACGATGTGATCATTGGCGCCGGTAGCCTGGTGCCACCGGGTAAGCGCCTGGAAAGCGGTTTCCTTTATGTCGGGAGCCCGGTGAAACAGATCCGGCCGCTGACGGACAAGGAAAAAGCCTTTTTCACCTACAGTGCAGCGAATTACGTGAAGCTCAAGGACCTGCATCTGGCCGAAGGCTACGACCAGCTCTAAGCCGCTTGATAACGGAAAGCGTCTCGCTATTGCTCAGGAATTTCCATGCATTACCAAACCGTACTGTTCGACCTCGATGGCACGCTGACCGACCCGCGCGAAGGCATCACCCGCTCCATCCAGTTCGCCCTGAGCAAACTGGGTATCGATGAACCGGACCTGACCAGGCTCGAACATTTCATTGGCCCGCCATTGTTGCAGGCGTTCATGCAGTTCTATGACTTCGACGAACCCAAGGCCTGGGAGGCAGTGAACTTCTATCGTGAACGCTTCAAGGTCACCGGCCTGTATGAAAACCGCGTGTTCGACGGCGTCACGCCTCTACTGGAAACCCTCGGTGGCCAAGGGCGGCAACTGTACATCGCGACCTCCAAGCCATGGGTTTTCGCCCGGGAAATTGCCCGGCACTTCGACTTCGCCAAGCATTTCAAGATGATTTATGGCAGTGAGCTGGATGGCACGCGGACCAACAAGGTCGAGCTGATTGCACACTTGATGGCCGAAGAGGGTCTCGACCCGGCCAATACGCTGATGGTCGGCGACCGTAAGCACGACCTGATCGGTGCTCGCAGCAATGGGCTGGACGCGGCAGCGGTGGGTTATGGGTTTGGCAGCCGGGAAGAGTTGAGCGCCGAAGCACCGGCGTATCACTTCGAGACGCTGGATGAGTTGCATCAGGCGTTTTTGCAGCGCTGATCAAATCCCTTCGCGGGCAAGTCCGCGAAGGTGCCCGTTCAGCCACCGGAATTCGCTGATCCTGCCAACGCCCTCAACGCCGCCTTGCGCTCCCCAACCGGCAACGTGCCCACCTTCTCCACTGCCGCATAAAACCTCACCCAATCACCATCGACCTGCCTGAACAGTGCGGTAAACGCTGGCACCCACTGGTCATACAAACCAAACGGCAATAATCGGGCGTTGTTCATCGGGGCGTTGATCCATGCATCGTAGCGATTGTTGCCAGCCCATTGGCTGTCACGCAGGGTCCTGTACTCACGGCGCAATTGTTCGAACTCGGCCGCTTTTCGCTCACGCATTTGGTCGGCCGGCAGCGGTAGGGCGTAAAGCCGTTCAAGCCGGGTGCGGGTGTCCAGAATCAATTGGATGAACTGGTCGCGTTGGCGTACCAACGCTCCATTATCCGGCGGCATGTCTCGGAAGGCGCGCCATTGGCGAGTGCCTTCCTGTTCGACGAACGTGGCGAAGGACTCGTTGAACTCGGTGTCGTCTTTCACATAAAAACGTTGGTGCGCGAGTTCGTGGAATATCAGCGTCGCCAACCGCTCGTCGCCCCACGCCATCATCGAGCTAATAATCGGATCGTTGAACCAACCGAGCGTCGAATAGGCCTCGACGCCGCCGATCGACACGTCCATACCTTGCAGGCGTTGCAAGGCGGCCTCACCGCGAGCAGCGCTCTGACTGTAAAAACCGCGATAAGCGACGCAGCCGGCGACGGGGAAGCAATGGTTCTGCGGCTTCAGCGAAAACTCCGGCGTGGCGAAGACATTCCAGACTACAAACGGTCGGCCGATGTCGGCGTACAAGCGGTAGCTCTGGTTGTCCGGCAGATGCAGGTGTTGGCTGGCGAACGTTCGGGCCTTTTGTGACTGGGCCAGGTGCGCACGCAATTGCCGATCGCGGTCGGGGTCGGCAATCACATTGGCAATCGGCTCCCGGGCCCGCAGCAAGTGCAGCTGACCACTGGCCAATTGGCCGTAATAGCTGACGCTCGCGCAGCCATTGAGCGACAAAAGAAAAACACCCGGAAACAAAATGCGTAAAACGCGATCAAGTAACCCAAGGCTTGGACGCGGCCTGATCAAAATAAAAAAATCCCTGGAAAGTCTGCCCGCAAGACTATCCCGCCTATTGGAGCTCCGCTATGCGCAAATTGATGCTGACGGGAGGCCTGCTGATGCTGGCCGGCTGTGCCGGATTGCCCACCCCTGATCCTTCGCAGGCCTGGATCGATCTTGATCCATTACAACAAGACGCCGCGCTGCAAGCGCTGAAAGTCGATGACAAGGCGTCCATCGACAAGCGCTACTTCCAGGTGCAGCCCGGCAGCCATGAGCTGAAGGTTCGCTATTTGTTCGCGGTCCAGCCGACCAACATTGGCCCCGATGCCGAGCCGTTGTGGCGCGACTGCCAGTTGAATGTGAAATTCAAGGACTTCAACGCCGGGCAGCGGTATCAGCTGCAAGCGGGGAATATCGGCTTTCGGCCGTGGGCAAAGCTTTATGATCAGCAGCGAAAAGTGATTGGGCAGGGTAAGCCAGCGGGCTGCCAACGCACCTGATCGGCGCTATGCTGAATGATCAGTCCTTGGGATATTCATCATGCGCAGGTTGTTGCTGTTGCTCGCTGCAGGTGCCTTTGTCGGCTGCACGAGTCCGTTGCCGGCGGTCAATCCGCAGATGGCCTGGGTCGACTTCGCTA
Organism: Pseudomonas sp. Pseusp15; assembly: GCF_059492165.1. Taxonomy (NCBI): domain Bacteria; kingdom Pseudomonadati; phylum Pseudomonadota; class Gammaproteobacteria; order Pseudomonadales; family Pseudomonadaceae; genus Pseudomonas; species Pseudomonas sp. Pseusp15. The sequence continues at coordinate 5,247,013 of NZ_CP168523.1, read as the reverse complement.
CGCCAGTTCCCGGCGGGAAACTGCTGATGGCCGATCGTCTGGACAACCAGCGGTTGAGCGATGGCCGTTACTTTCAGGTCACCCCGGGTAGTCATGAGCTCAGGGTACGTTTTGACTTTGAAGTGTTTGGCGGAGGGCCGGGGTTGCTGAACACTCCTCTGGAGCGAATATGCTACCTGACCATCAATTACGACCATTTCGAGGCCGGCCAGCGTTATCTGTTGGAGGCTCGCTCCATAGCGTTCACCCCCAGCGCCCGGCTGTATAACGCCAAGCGGGAGATTGTCGCCGAAGATCGCGAGAGCTACTGCCTCATGTGAGGCGAATCAACGGTCATTTTTTTGGTAGATGATTTTCTTCGTGCCGCCGTCGCACGTGCCGACCACCATATTCTGATCGTGCACTTCGTCGTTGGTGACGATTTCCAGGGTGTAGGACGAGACGTTATTGGCCTGGATCTTGGCTTCGATCTCAGCCTTGAGTTCCTCACACGATTTGGTTACCGCGAGAGCCGATGTGGCCAGCGTGCAACAGATAACCGCCAAGGCAAAACGTTTCATGGTTGAAGCTCCCTTGAGGCAGCGCGCACGGTGATGCGCTAAAGCTGCTGTCATTTATTCGACCACAATTACGCCAGCCATGTTTTGTTCCAACGCAAAAAAAGATCGCAGCTTTCGACAGCGCCTACCGATCAATCAATAATCCAGGCGCTGCCGACGGCTGCGATCTTTTATCGGTTTAGCTGACCAACGTCGCATCCAGGCTGATTTTCGCATTCAGCACCTTGGACACCGGGCAGCCCTCTTTGGCCTTGTTGCTCAATTCCTCGAATTGCGCCTGGGTCGCCCCAGGGATTTTCGCCTTGAGGATCAGTTTCACTGCGGTGATTGCAAAGCCGCCGTCCACCTGGTCCAGAGTGACTTCGGCATTGGTGTCGATGCTGTCGGCCTTGAGGCCGGCATCGCCGAGAATCATTGAAAATGCCATGGAGAAACAGCCCGCGTGGGCCGCACCGATCAACTCTTCCGGATTGGTGCCTTTACCGCCTTCGAAACGGGCCTTGAAGCCGTAAGGGGCTTCTCTGAGTACGCCGGTTTCCGTGGAGATTGAGCCAATGCCGGTTTTCAGGTCACCTTCCCAATGAGCCGATGCTTTCTTTGTGATAGCCATGTCTGCCTCCTCAAGATCCGGTGCGAAACGTCGCGCCTTCGTGGTTTTCGGTTACCAGGGTTCTGAGGATAGACCGTCGGGCAAAGTTCACCTCATCTGATCAGTCCTCTAATTGCACAGGAATTTTGTCTCTCCTATTGAAACTCGGGTATATGCCCTCATTGCAGAGAACACGCTTATAGCCTCGGCAGGTTTTCGTTGGTGAAAAAACCTGCTTACCCATTGGAGAAGCAGGTTTATGAAACGACTGTCTGAGATCAAGTTTTCGACCCTCGATCTGGTGCCCGTGCGCGAGAACGGCAGTGCGGCCCAGTCTCTGCGCAATTCCCTGGACCTGGCCCAGCACGTCGAAAAATTCGGCTACAACCGCTTTTGGGTCGCCGAACACCACAATATGGACGGGATCGCCAGCTCGGCGACCTCGGTCCTGCTGGGCTATCTGGCCGGTGGCACTTCGACCATTCGTGTCGGCTCGGGGGGCGTGATGTTGCCCAACCATGCGCCGCTGGTGATCGCCGAGCAGTTCGGCACCCTTGAAAGCCTGTATCCAGGCCGGATCGACCTGGGCCTGGGGCGCGCGCCCGGCTCCGATCAAATGACCGCCCGCGCCTTGCGTCGCGAGCGTTCCGGCAGCGCCGACGATTTCTCGGAAGACGTGGCCGAGTTGATGCGCTACCTCGGCCCACGCACGCCGGATCAGCGGATCATTGCCATGCCGGGTACCGGCACCAATGTCCCGGTCTGGTTGTTGGGGTCGAGCCTGTTCAGTGCGCAGCTGGCCGGTGAGCGCGGATTGCCCTACGCCTTCGCTTCACATTTCGCACCGCGCTTCATGCATGAAGCGATTCGCGTCTACCGCAACCACTTCAAGCCATCAGCGGTGTTGGATAAGCCTTACGTGATGCTCGGTGTGCCGCTGGTGGCGGCAGACACCGACGAGCAGGCCGATTACCTGGCCACTTCGGTGTACCAGCGGATTCTTGCGTTGATGCGTGGCCAGAGCCTGGTGCAACGCCCACCCGTGAAGACCATGGACGGCCTGTGGCTGCCCCATGAGAAAGAAGCGGTCGGTGATTTCCTGGGGCTGGCGATGGTCGGCAGCCCGCAGAAAATCCGCGCCAAGCTTGAGGTGCTGATCGAACAGACCCAGGCGGATGAACTGATTTTCACCTGTGACCTGTATGAACATGCCGATCGCGTGCACTCCTATGAACTGTTGGCGCAGGTCATGAAGGGCTGACACTTAAACGGCATCCACAAAAAGCCGACGCCATGGCGTCGGCTTTTCGTTATTGAGGGAAGTCAGCCCTGTTTGTAAACGATTACCTTGGAGCCCTTCTCGCATTTCCCGACGACTTTTCCACCGGCAGCAGTGCCTTTGTCGACGATCTCCAGCGTGTAATTGGAAACACCCTTGGCGTCCAGTTTTGCAGCAATTTCGGCTTTCAGCTCTTCACACGACTTGACCTGGGCAAAGGCTGTTCCCGCAAGGCTCAACAAACCTACCGCCAGAATAAACTTCTTCATGGGTTGCACTCCTTGGTCGGATCAAGAGAGGGAGGGCATCCAGCTACCGGATGCGCTCATTCTGTAGCGCTTTGCTGTTTCCTATGGCATTCAGTCGTCGCGCAAGTTCAGACGGCTGGCTCAAACTCAGCTGCTGGCAATCCGGAACCCGACTTTGAGTGTCACCTGGAAGTGTGCAGCTTTGCCGTCTTTGATATGCCCGCGAGTTTCGGTCACTTCAAACCATTCCATGTACTTGAGGCTTTTGTTGGCTTCGGCCAAGGCATTGTTGATGGCGTCTTCAATGCTGCTGGTGGACGAGCCAACCAGTTCGACTTTCTTGTAGGTGTGATGGTCAGACATGGCGTTCTCCTTGAGGTGTGAAATACAGCCTAGCAGTGATTTTTCTTATTTCTTCTGTCGACCAATCCGTAGTGACGTTCAGATTTACTGCACTTTCTCGAACCCCTGAAGTCCCAACCAACACACGTCACTCATCAACAATGCAGGAGAGCCATCATGGCCAACACGTCGTTACGCAACGCCTCATTGCAAAGCATGGAAGCCGAGATCGAGAGTCTGTTGAAATCGTTGGAAAGCTTGAAGGACGACGCCTCGGACGAGTCGCGTAAAACTATCAAGACGTTGAAAAGCAACGCCGAGAACGCGCTGAAACACTCACGCCATCTGCTCGCCGATGCTTATGAAGAGGTTAAGGTCAAAACCCGTGAAACCGGGATCGCGACTCGTGACTACGCCCAGGAGCACCCTTGGACTACAGCCGGTGTTGCCGTTGGTGCGCTGGGATTGCTTGCGGCCTATTTATTGTTCAAGCGCGGTCATTAAGGTGTCTGGCGCAGTTCGTTTTTAAGCCACTGCGCCAACTGCCGAGCGCGCCCGTCCGCGGCGCGCTTGGGGAGCCACAACGCCAGTTGCGCCGGGGTTTCACGGAAGCCCCATGGCGCAACCAGGCGACCGGCCTTCACGTCTTCGGCCACCAGCGGCTCGGGCGCGATGGCCACGCCCAGCCCGGCCACTGCCGCTTCCAGCAAATAATACAAATGCTCGAAGCCCTGACCGTACTTCAGCGCCTTGTCGTCGAGGCCGCTTTGCTGTGCCCAGATCGGCCAGGCTTGCGGACGTGAGGTGGTGTGCAGCAAGGGTTCGCTCAACAGTGTGCTTGCTGGTGCGTTTCGTAGCCTTTCGTAGCCGGCAAATCGCGGGCTCATGACCGGGCCGATGCGTTCGCTCACCAACTCGTAGACCTGCATATCCGCCGGCCACGGCGGCTCGGCAAACACCAGCAGGGCATCCAGACCGGGCCGTCGTGGATCGAGATCGCCTTCGCCAGCCGACAGGTGCAAGCGCAGATCCGGCAGGTCCGCATTCAGGCGCCCCAAACGCGGAATGAACCAGCGCGCCAAAAGACTGCCCGAGCAGCCGAGCACGAACGGCGCATCGGCGGTGCTTTGGGTCAGCTCGGCGCAAACGCTGCGCAAACGCTCGAAGGCTTCGCCGCTGGCATCGCGCAATCGAACGCCGGCATCTGTGAGTTTAAGGCCGCGTCCATCCTTGATGAACAGGCTCACGCCGAGGTGTTCCTCCAGTACCTTGAGTTGCCGGCTGACCGCGCCATGGGTGACGTGCAGCTGTTCGGCAGCCTGACTGACGCTGTTCAGGCGGGCAGTGGCTTCGAAGGCGCGAAGCGCGTTCAGCGGGGGGAGGTCATGGCTCATGGGATCTGTGAGTTTTCCTGACAGGTTGCGGCGATCTTATCGGTTTTCAGCGTGGGATGTCAGGGGTAGAGTGAACCCCATCGTCACCTCTCGAATACAACTGGAGCGACCCATGACCCAGACTAATCTGCGCAACGGCCCCGACGCCAACGGCCTGTTTGGCGCGTTCGGTGGCCGTTACGTCGCCGAAACCCTGATGCCGTTGATCCTCGATCTGGCCCGTGAATACGAAGCAGCCAAGGAAGATCCGGCATTCAAAGAAGAATTGGCCTACTTTCAGCGTGATTACGTCGGACGTCCAAGCCCACTGTATTTCGCCGAACGCCTGACTGAGTTCTGCGGTGGCGCGAAAATTTACCTCAAGCGCGAAGAGCTGAACCACACCGGCGCGCACAAGATCAACAACTGCATCGGCCAGATCCTGCTGGCGCGGCGCATGGGCAAGAAACGCATCATCGCCGAGACCGGCGCCGGCATGCACGGCGTGGCGACCGCCACCGTGGCCGCGCGTTTCGGCCTCGAATGCGTGATCTACATGGGCACCACTGACATCGAACGTCAGCAAGCCAACGTGTTTCGCATGAAGCTGCTGGGCGCCGAAGTGATCCCGGTAGTCGCGGGCACCGGCACCCTCAAAGACGCAATGAACGAAGCCCTGCGTGACTGGGTGACCAACGTCGACAGCACCTTCTACCTGATCGGCACCGTGGCCGGTCCGCACCCGTACCCGGCCATGGTTCGCGACTTCCAGGCCGTCATCGGCAAGGAAACCCGCGAGCAGTTGCAAGCCCAGGAAGGTCGTCTGCCAGACAGCCTGGTGGCGTGCATCGGCGGTGGTTCCAATGCAATGGGCCTGTTCCACCCGTTCCTCGATGATAAGAGCGTCGAGATCATCGGCGTCGAAGCGGCCGGTTACGGCATCGAAACCGGCAAGCACGCGGCCAGCCTGAACGGTGGCGTACCAGGCGTGCTGCACGGTAACCGTACGTTCCTGTTGCAGGACGATGATGGCCAGATCATTGACGCGCACTCGATTTCAGCCGGTCTCGACTATCCAGGCATCGGCCCGGAACATGCCTGGTTGCATGACATCGGCCGCGTCCAGTACACCTCGGTGACCGACGACGAAGCCCTCGACGCATTCCATAAGTGCTGCCGCCTGGAAGGGATTATTCCTGCACTGGAAAGCGCCCATGCCCTGGCCGAAGTGTTCAAGCGCGCACCGACCCTGCCGAAAGATCACCTGATGGTGGTCAACCTGTCCGGCCGTGGCGACAAAGACATGCAAACCGTGATGCACCACATGGAAAACTCTCAACAAGTGCAGTCCAAGCAGGAGAAACACTGATGAGCCGCCTGCAAACGCGTTTTGCCGAACTCAAGGAACAGAACCGCGCCGCCCTGGTGACCTTCGTGACCGCCGGCGATCCGAGCTATGACACGTCCCTGGCGATCCTCAAAGGCTTGCCCGGTGCCGGCGCCGACGTGATCGAGTTGGGCATGCCCTTCACTGATCCGATGGCCGATGGTCCGGCGATCCAGTTGGCCAACATTCGTGCCTTGGGCGCCAAGCAGAACCTGGCGAAAACACTGCAAATGGTTCGCGAGTTCCGCAAAGGCAACAGCGAGACTCCGCTGGTGTTGATGGGTTACTTCAACCCGATTCACATGTACGGCGTGCCGCGTTTCATCGCTGAAGCCAAAGAAGCCGGTGTCGATGGCCTGATCGTGGTCGACATGCCGCCAGAACATAACGCTGAATTGTGCGACCCGGCACAGGCGGCGGGCCTGGACTTCATCCGTCTGACCACTCCGACGACTGACGATGGGCGTCTGCCGACCGTACTGAATGGCAGTTCCGGATTTGTTTACTACGTGTCTGTGGCGGGTGTGACCGGTGCGGGCGCGGCGACTCTGGAACATGTCGAAGAGGCCGTCACCCGTCTGCGTCGCCATACCGATCTGCCGATCAGCATCGGCTTCGGTATTCGCACACCGGAACAGGCAGCGGCCATCGCGCGTCTGGCTGATGGTGTGGTGGTGGGGTCGGCGCTGATTGATCACATCGCCAACGCCTCGACCCCTGATCAGGCTGTGGAGGGCGTACTCAGCCTGTGCGCGGCCTTGTCCGACGGCGTGCGTAAAGCGCGGGTCAGCTGAAAGTAAGAGAGGAATTAGTGCCTCGCGGCACAGCACATACAGCAAGACCGAGGGCTTCAGGACTACGTTCTGAAGCCCTTTTTGCTGTATGTCTCGATGGGGGCTTGTATTGATACACAGCTAAGCGATCAGGAGACCGGCTGTGGCGAGGGAGCTTGCTCCCGTTCGGCGGCGAAGCCATCATCCTATGGTGTCTGGTCGATTTCGGGGGCCGCTTCACGCCCCAGCGGGAGCAAGCTCCCTCGCCACAGTGATTCTGCTCTTTCGGGGGCCTATGCTTCAGGGCAACTCCAACCCACCCGCAGCCTTGTGCAACTTCCTCAAATGTTCGCCAACCTGTTTCAGGTTCTCTTCGTTGGCGGCCATTTCAGCAGCGCGGCTTGGCTCGAGCAGCGCTCGCACTTCCTTGTCGAGGTCTCCGGTCAGCACTTGAAGCTGCTTCTGACGCAGATTGCTTTCCGACTCCAGGCGTGTCCACTCGTTCGGCTGCGGCAAACCATAGCCACCGGTGCCGAGCAGTTCGGCCGGACGGCTGAGGAAGCCACTGTTGGCGAGAATCTGCTTCAAGGTCGCGTTGGCCTTATCCATGCTGCCGTTGTTCAATTCCTGAGCGCCCAGATAGCGTTGCTTCACTTCGTCCTGGGCCAATACTAATTGTTGGCGGAAGCTCGCCTGCTCCAGTAACAGCAATGCCGCGCTGGTGCGCAGGTCCGCCTGGTCAATCCATTTGCGGCGCTCATCAGCTTTCAATGCCAGCCAGTCTTCGACCTTTTCCTGCTTGATCGGCAAGTGCTTTTTCAGCACCTCGAACATCGCTTGATAACGCTCGCGGAAGGAGTCGAAGCGATAGCCCAGGCGTAACGCTTCGCGAGGGTCGTCGAGCACGCTGGTATCCGCCAGTCCGCGGCTCTTGAGTACTTCCAGCAAGCCGTTGGGCATGATGCTGTCGAGCCCTGTCAGCTGGGCATTATTGCTGCCGCTGCGCAGCAGCTTCAGGCTTTCCACGGCGCAGTTGTTGGACAGGAAGAAGTAATTGCCGTCGTAACTCCAGTGCATCTCGGCGGCGTGTTCCACCACGTCTTCGATCTCGCTGCGCGACAGGTTCAGCGGTACCGAGGCCAGGCTGCGCAGTTCGGTCTTGGTGTATTCGTCGATCACCTGGGCCAGCGGCAGCACAAACAGGCGCGATGGATATTTGCCCACCAGCCCATCCCAACTCGACAACTGTACGTCGCCGACGAAGGCGCGGTAGGACAGCACCAGATGTTGATCCAGATCGAGGCGGCAATCCGGCCCGCGAGGCCGACCGGGCGCGCAGATCACCAGTCGCAGCATGCTGTGACCCCAGCGGCTGACCCAGTTCTGATTGGCTTCTGCCAGCAGATAGTCGACGGCATACACCCGTTCCGGATCGACCTGGCCCAAGGGCTGTTTGGCGAAATCATTACCGGCATTGAGGAAGGCGAATGATCGGGCGCAGGTGTCTTTGGCGGCGGGCGCCCAGCCGAAGTGTTCTTTGTAGTAGCGATACAGCGCAGGGCGACGGCAGGCATAGCTTGGGTCGAGGAGGAAGTACTCCATGTTGACCGCGACGAACTCCTTCGGGCTGCTCGTCTCGTAGATGTCCGGGCTGCGGGCAATCTGCCGGTTGTGCTGTTCGCGCTCACCGCGCCGACCGACGTATTGCGGCCAGCCGGCCAGATCGAGCAGGCGAGGGTCGTCGCTGAGGGTCCAGCGTCGGTCGGTCTGTCCGCGGCACTGATCCGGGATGCCGATCAGTCCGGAGCTGCTGTTACGTTGTGTGCAGCGCTGGATCAGTGTGCGCTCGGCGTCCGGCCACAGGCGTGCGCGGTCGTAGATGTGGGTGAGTTCGTGCAACACCGTGGCGAGCAGTTCCTGGCGCACGGTGCCGTGGGGACGATAGGTTTTTTTGGTCGCGGCGCTGCCGTCGGTGAGGCTGGCGAGCAGGTTGCGATTCAGGTCGAGCTCGGACACCAGCGATGCCTGGCCATAGGCATTGCTCGGCATGTTGTCGGTCCAGCCGACATCGATGTGCCGGTCCAGCTGCTCGATGAAGCGTGGCGGTAACGCCTGCATGGCTTCATCGAGCAGCGCCTGACTGGCCTGCTGTTGCGCGGGGCTCAGGCCTTCGGTCTTGAGCCGTAATTGCAGGCCGGCCTGGGCCGTGTTGCCAAGCAGCAACACAACCCCGGCCAGCAGCCAGGTGCTTAGTGATTTCACAGTGCGAGGATGGCTTCGGCGAGGACCTGATCACTGGCGTCGCGGGCTTCCGGTACGCGGGTGCGCAAGGTGTCGAAGGCCGCCTCCAGGTGTGCACCACGGATTTCACCCTCGCTGGCGACGAAACTGGCCGCATCGTCGTGGGCTTCACGGACGATCTTCGAATCGCGGATGGACGTGGTGGTATCGGAAGTGAAATCAAGCGTGCGCTGGGAGGCACGAATGATCATGTTACTGGTGGCTACCAGGGTGTGGGCCTGGGCCACGTCGGCCAACAACAGCAGGCCAAGGGTGGCAGCAATCAGCGGGCTACGCATGGAGTGACTCCGGAGAAACAAGGATAACTATTGGACGAGAATTGCCTGCGCCAGTTCAAGGTCGCTGGCATGAAGTTTTGGCTGGGTCCGGCGCAGGTAGATCAAGGCCGATTCCAGTTGTGCTCCTCGCAGTTGGCCGTCACTGGCGATGAACGCTGCAGCGTCATCCCGGGCGGCGATCAGCATTTTATGGTCGAAGGGGGCGGAGGTCACCATGCTGGTGGCGTAACCACTGGCTACGGTGCCTTGTGTAGACAGGTTGAAAGCGTCGAAGGCATGGGCCGAGCCCGACCAGCAGGCCGCGAGAAAAACCGGAGTGATCAACAGGCTTGAAAGAAAACGCATGAGGCTCGATAGCTGAAAGCGAGCCCCAAGGCTAGCGCAATGCCCGGGCTAGAGCCAGCGCCGAAACATTGGGACACGACGGGCGTGTCCCGGTTCAGCGCAGTTGCCTAGATCGTCAGGATGGCCTGGGCCAGTTGTGCGTCGGTCGCATTCAGTTGTGGAGCCTGTTGGCGGATATGGTTGAGCGCGCTTTCCAGTTTCACGCCACGGATGGCACCGTCACTGGCAACGAAGCTGGCGGCATCGTCACGGGCAGCACGGACGATTTTGTTGTCGCGGAAGGAGGACGAGACATCCGAAGTCGCGTCGGAGGAAGCTTTCAGGCCATTAACGATGGAGTCGGTGGTCACGATAAAACTGGAGGCGTGGGCATTGGCAGCCATGGCAAGCAGGGCTGCAGCGCTGAGCAGGCGAAGGGGGGACATGAGGTAGCTCCTTTGGATAGACCGATAGAGAGGTGGCACAGGATCAGACGCCTGTCGTCTTAAAGCGTTCGCCACGGTTTATACAGATATTAGGCCTGCGTACATCGGTTAGAACAGTCCCGCTTGTTCATGCAGGCGAGCGCAGACACCCTTAGAATAAACTGTACTGGTTGTTTTTATATATTTAAAAACTGTAACTGTCGGTAGTTTTCTCTTCTGTACGCCCCCAATATGAAGCCCTAAAACGACAAAACCCGTCGTGGTTTCCCACGACGGGTTCTGTTTGTTCAATTCGGGTTGCTGGCGGTGGACCCGGTGGGTCAGAGCCAGCGACGCTAACTTAGCGCCAGAACGGCTTGCTCAGCTCTTCGTAGCGTTGTGCTTCGCTAATCCCGGCGTCAGCCAGCAGACGCGAATCCAGGCGAGCCAGTTGATGGCGGCTGGAGATGCGGCGCTGCCACAGCATCAGGTTGGCGATAACGCGCAAAGGCAGGGAAGCCTGGGTTTTTGCAGCAGTGTCTTCGAAGAACAGTTCGGAACTGAGTGTACGTTCCATGGTTGACATCCTTCCGCTTATGGCGGGATTAGGTAGTGGTTTAACTTTGACTGATGCCAATGATCCTCTCGTTTGGCCAGTCTCTGTAGATACAGTTCACCTGTATTGTGAGAGACCAGTTAACTGTTAAACGGTGGTGTACTGGTCTAAATTGAAGCAACTGTACCTATCAGCACCATTGTGGTGCATTTATAGGGGTTAGGCTGGAAAAGGTAGGCAATTACGGTAGGAAAAGACCGGTACAGCAGTACAGTTTTTGATTGAAAAGAATACTCCAATAGCAAGCTGACGAAACTGTGTTTGCGTCAGCTGCTATCTGTATCAATTACACCGCCAGCATGCGCCCGGTTTCTTCCAGGTTTATGTGCCAGCTCAGTGCGTCACGCAGGATATGCGGGGTATGCCCGCCGACTGCGCAAGCAGCAGTGAAGTAGTCATTCAGGGCCTGGCGATAGTCCGGGTGAACACAGTTATCGATAATGACGCGGGCCCGCTCGCGCGGGGCCAGGCCACGGAGGTCGGCCAGGCCGATCTCGGTCACGAGAATATCGACGTCATGTTCTGTGTGGTCGACGTGGCTGACCATGGGGACCACGCTGGAAATCGCCCCGCCCTTGGCGATCGACTTGGTGACAAAAATCGCCAGGTGCGCATTGCGCGCGAAGTCGCCCGAGCCGCCGATGCCATTCATCATCCGCGTGCCGCAGACGTGAGTGGAGTTGACGTTGCCGTACAGGTCGAACTCCAGCGCGGTGTTGATGCCGATGATGCCCAGGCGCCGCACCACTTCGGGGTGATTGGAGATTTCCTGGGGGCGCAGCACCAGCTTGTCCTTATAGTGCTCCAGATTCCCGAATACATCGGCATTGCGCCGGCTCGACAGGGTGATCGAACTGCCCGAAGCGAAGCTCAACTTGCCAGCGTCGATCAAATCGAAAGTCGAATCCTGCAGCACTTCGGAGTACATGGTCAGGTCTTCGAATGGCGAGTCGATCAAGCCGCACATCACCGCGTTGGCGATACTGCCAATACCGGCTTGCAGCGGGCCGAGTTTGTTGGTCATGCGACCGGCAGCCACTTCTTGCTTGAAGAAGTCGATCAGGTGGTCGGCGATGGCCTGGGTGTCCACATCCGGCGGCAGCACAGTCGATGGCGAGTCGGATTGATTAGTGATCACGATCGCGACGATCTTTTCCGGCGGGATAGGAATGGCGGTGCTGCCAATGCGATCGTCGACCTTCACCAGTGGAATCGGCGTGCGGGTCGGCCGGTAGGTGGGGATATAGATGTCGTGCAGACCTTCGAGATTAGGGTTGTGCGCCAGATTGATCTCGACGATCACGTGTTTGGCGAAAATCGCAAAGCTGGCCGAGTTGCCCACCGAGGTGGTCGGCACGATATGGCCCTGCTCGGTGATCGCCACGGCTTCGATCACCGCGATGTCCGGCAGCTTGAGTTGCTGGTTACGCAGCTGTTCTACGGTTTCCGACAGGTGCTGGTCGATGAACATGACTTCGCCGGCATTGATCGCCTTGCGCAGAGTGCTGTCCACCTGGAACGGCATGCGTCGCGACAGTACACCGGCTTCAGTCAGCTGTTTGTCGAGGTCGTTGCCCAGGCTGGCGCCGGTCATCAAGCTTATTTTCAGCGGCGTGACCTTGGCGCGCTCGGCCAGTGCATGAGGCACGGCCTTGGCTTCGCCGGCTCGGGTAAAGCCGCTCATGCCGACGGTCATGCCGTCCTGAATCAGAGCGGCAGCGTCGGCGGCGCTCATTACCTTGTCCAACAATGAAGGCAAGCGAATACGGTCACGGTACATGATTGTTATCTCGGGCAGCGGAAGCAAGATGCGCAGTCTAGTGAATTCGAGCCGTGCCCGTCCCGCTACCAAGGTCGCATTCGAGGCGTCTATTCCGGTGCTTTCAAGCAAAACACCTTTACAGGATCGGTAACAGACGCAAACAAAAACGCCCCGACGAGTCGGGGCGTTCAGGTTGCCGAAGGGGTTTACTCGACGGCTTTAACCATGTCTTCGATGACTTTCTTGGCATCGCCGAAAACCATCATGGTCTTGTCCAGATAGAACAACTCGTTGTCCAGGCCGGCATAGCCGCTGGCCATCGAGCGCTTGTTGACGATGATGGTCTTGGCCTTGAACGCTTCGAGAATCGGCATGCCGGCAATCGGCGATTTCGGGTCGTTCTTGGCTGCCGGGTTTACCACGTCGTTGGCGCCGAGCACCAGCACCACGTCGGCCTGGCCGAACTCGGAGTTGATGTCTTCCATCTCGAACACCTGGTCGTAAGGCACTTCGGCCTCGGCCAGCAAGACGTTCATGTGACCAGGCATCCGGCCGGCAACCGGGTGAATCGCATACTTCACGGTCACGCCGCGGTGGCTCAGTTTCTCGGTCAGCTCTTTCAAGGCGTGCTGCGCCCGTGCTACCGCCAGGCCATAGCCTGGAACGATGATCACGGTGTCGGCGTTGGTCAGCAGGAAGGTGGCGTCATCAGCCGAACCGGATTTCACCGGACGGGCTTCTTTGGAGCCCGCCGGGCCAGCATCCGCGGTGTTGCCGAAGCCGCCGAGCAGTACGTTGAAGAACGAACGGTTCATCGCCTTGCACATGATGTACGAGAGGATCGCACCGCTTGAGCCCACCAGCGAGCCGGCAATGATCAGCATCGAGTTGTTCAGCGAGAAGCCGATACCCGCTGCCGCCCAACCGGAGTAGCTGTTGAGCATCGACACCACGACGGGCATGTCGGCGCCGCCGATCGGGATGATGATCAGCACGCCCATCACGAAGGCCAGGATCAGCATCAGGGCAAAGGCGCTGAAGTTGCCGGTCAGCATGAACGTGACACCCAGTGCCAGCGTCGCCAGACCCAGCAGCAGGTTCAGTTTGTGCTGACCGCTGAACTGTACTGGTGCGCCCTGGAACAGGCGGAACTTGTACTTGCCCGACAGCTTGCCAAACGCGATCACCGAACCGGAGAAGGTGATTGCACCGATGGCCGCGCCGAGGAACAGCTCCAGACGGTTACCCGCCGGAATCGAATCGCCCAGATGTTTAACGATGCCCAACGACTGCGGCTCGACGACGGCTGCAATGGCGATGAACACCGCTGCCAGACCGATCATGCTGTGCATGAAGGCGACCAGCTCCGGCATTTTGGTCATTTCAACGCGCTTGGCCATGATCGAACCGGCGGTACCGCCGGCCAGCAGACCGACGATGACGTAGCCTATGCCGGCGGTAGCACCGCCTTGCTCAATGGAGAGCGCCGCCAGCTTATAGATGAGACCGATGGTGGTGAGGATCGCCAAGGCCATGCCGAGCATGCCGTACACGTTGCCGCGCCGCGACGTGGTCGGGTGCGACAGGCCTTTGAGGGCCTGGATGAAGCAGATCGACGCGATCAGGTACAGCGTCGTTACCAGGTTCATGCTCATTACTTGGGCGCCTCTTCTTTTACGGCTTTCGGGGCTTTTTTCTTGAACATCTCAAGCATGCGACGGGTGACCAGGAAACCACCGAACACGTTCACGGCCGCCAGAGCCACCGCCAGGGTGCCCATGGTTTTGCCCAATGGTGTTACGGTCAAGGCAGCCGCCAGCATCGCGCCGACGATCACAATCGCCGAAATGGCGTTGGTCACCGCCATCAATGGCGTGTGCAGTGCAGGTGTAACGTTCCAGACCACGTGATAACCGACATAAATCGCCAGCACGAAGATGATCAGGTTGTAGATACCGGGGGAGATAAGCTCTTCCATCGTCTGAATCCCTGCTTAGGCGTTTTTGCGGATGACTTGGCCGTCGCGGCACATCAGGCACGCGGCGACGATGTCGTCTTCTAGGTTCACTTCGAACTGGCCTTCCTTGTTGAAGACCAGCTTCAGGAAGTCCAGCAGGTTGCGTGCGTACAGCGCCGAAGCGTCTGCCGCCACCGCACCGGCCAGATTGGTCGGGCCGACAATGGTCACGCCATTCGAGACCACGACCTGGTCCGCCACGGTCAGCGGGCAGTTGCCGCCCTGCGCTGCGGCGAGGTCGACAACCACCGAGCCTGGCTTCATCTGCGCCACGGTTTCGGCGCTGAGCAGCGTCGGCGCCTTGCGACCCGGGATCAGTGCCGTGGTGATGACGATGTCAGCCTGCTTGGCGCGTTCGTGTACGGCCAGGGCCTGACGCTGCATCCAGCTGGCCGGCATGGGGCGTGCATAGCCGCCGACGCCGACGGCGCATTCGCGCTCTTCATCGGTTTCGTACGGCACGTCGACGAATTTCGCACCCAGGGATTCAATTTGCTCCTTCACCGCAGGACGCACATCGGACGCTTCGATCACGGCACCCAGACGTTTTGCCGTGGCAATCGCCTGCAAACCGGCCACACCGGCACCGAGAATCAGCACGCGCGCCGCTTTCACAGTGCCCGCGGCGGTCATCAACATCGGCATGAAGCGTGGGTAGTAGTGAGCGGCCAGCAGCACGGATTTATAGCCGGCGATGTTCGCTTGGGAGGACAGCACATCCAGGCTCTGGGCGCGGGAGGTGCGTGGCGCAGCTTCCAGCGCAAACGCGGTAATGCCGCATTCGGCCAGTTTGGCGATGGTTTCATTGCTGAACGGGTTGAGCATGCCGACCACTACGGTGCCGCTCTTGATCAGCGTCAGTTCGCTGTCGCTGGGGGCGACCACCTTGAGAATCAGCTCGGCACCAAACGCATCGTTGGCGCTGCCAATGGTTGCGCCTGCCGCTTCATAAGCACTGTCGACAACGCTGGCGTTAATGCCGGCGCCGCTTTGTACAGTGACCTTATGACCCTGGCCGATCAGCTTCTTGATGGTTTCCGGGGTTGCAGCAACCCGTGTTTCACCCGTCTGGGTTTCGAGAGGAACACCAATGTGCACGTCAAATCTCCTGCGTGATCTTATTGAGTAAACCCAGGCACTTCGGATGGTGCGGCTGGGGCGGCCGATCAGCACGACCCCACCAAATCAGGGCGGGGCGCGGCATTTTGCAGGCGAACTTTGTGCCCTTCAAGGGATTATGACGGGTGACGGAAAATTAACTACAAGTCACCCCGTGACCGAATGTCGCACCTTTCCGTTAAATCCCTTGCAGGCCGTGGCTTCTAAGGATTTTTGCCAAAATTCAAGAATTTACACATCCGCACGGTGAATAGGTTGTCATTGCCTGCCAATAGAGGCTCAAAGCCACGTACTCAAACGCTTGTGGGACGTTTGTGCTGTTTGTCGGTACAGTCTGTCAATATGCGCCAAATACTTATATCTGTAGTGCTTTTGTTTTGCTGACTACGCGGTCAGCTAATGGCTGTGAGCCTTTATCCTTCTAGGTTGTAGCTGTGTGCCTGATTCACCAGCCAATCGCGAAATGCCTTTAAAGAGGCTGATTCGACCTTTCGATCAGGAATCATCAGGTAGTAGGCCTTGATGCTCGATAGTGCTTGGGTATTGGCAATGACCAGGCGCTTCTCTGCCAATTCGCGCTGAATCAGGAATGGCGGAATCAGCGCGATCCCCATGTCATGCATCGCTGCCTGGGCGAGCATGGAGAATAGCTCGTAACGCGGCCCTGTCATGTCTCGCGGGATATTCAGGTTCTGGGAGTTGAACCATTGGCGCCAGGCATAAGGGCGAGTGGTCTGTTGCAGCAAGGGAAGCTCGGCGATTTCACCGGGGCTCAGGTTGGTTTTTTGGCCCAGCAGCGTGGGGCTGCACACCGGCATCGGGTTCTCGCCCATTAACCTGTGGGATTCGGTACCTGGCCAGTCCGCGTCGCCGAAATAAATGGCGGCATCGAAGTCGGTGTCGGCAAACAGGAAGGGGCGCGTACGGTTGGTGAGGTTGACCGTCACCTCCGGGTGTTTGTGCTGGAAATCCTTGAGTCGTGGCAGCAGCCACTGAGTGCCGAAGGTCGGAACCACCGCCAGTTCGATCGAGTTGGCGCCTTGCTGGCCCATCACTGACAAGGTGTCCCGTTCAACCGCGTCGAGTTGGGTGGCCACCCTGCGACTGTAGGAAAGCCCGGCTTCTGTCAGCTTCACTCCGCGCCGTGAACGCCGGAACAGCTCGACATTGAGGAACTCCTCGAGGCTGGCTATCTGTCGGCAAATCGCTCCCTGAGTGAGAGAAAGCTCCTGGGCAGCCTTGGTAAAGCTCTCGTGGCGCGCTGCCGCTTCAAAGCTGATCAGGGCTGTTGTGCTGGGGATCTTCCTGCGCATGTACGTCAACCTCACTAATGCATTGCATAAAGGCGATTTTGCAACGTTTCGAAGTGAGAAATTAGCACAACAGTATGCGAAAACCTCGTTTGCCGGGACGCCGAACCCGGCCTAGGATCAATCCACGTTATTTGACCCGATTCGAGAGGACTCACTCATGGGTGGTAAAGCTAGCTTCAACTGGATCGATCCCCTGTTGCTGGATCAACAGCTCACTGAAGAAGAACGCATGATTCGCGACACGGCCGAGCAGTTTGCTCAGCAGAAGCTCGCACCGCGTGTTCTCGAAGCTTTCCGTCATGAGAAGACTGACCCGGCGATCTTCCGTGAGATGGGTGAGGTGGGTCTGCTGGGTGCGACCATCCCTGAGCAATACGGTGGCAGCGGCCTGAACTATGTCAGCTACGGCCTGATTGCCCGTGAGGTCGAACGTGTCGACTCCGGCTATCGCTCGATGATGAGTGTGCAGTCTTCGCTGGTCATGGTTCCGATCAATGAATTCGGTACCGAAGCGCAGAAGCAGAAATACCTGCCGAAGCTGGCCACGGGTGAATGGATTGGTTGCTTCGGTCTGACCGAGCCCAACCACGGTTCCGACCCGGGCGCGATGATTACGCGTGCACGCAAAGTGGAAGGTGGCTACAGCCTCACCGGCAGCAAGATGTGGATCACCAACAGTCCGATCGCTGATGTATTCGTGGTTTGGGCTAAGGACGATGCGGGTGACATTCGTGGCTTTGTGCTGGAGAAGGGCTGGAAAGGTCTGAGCGCTCCGGCGATACACGGCAAGGTCGGCTTGCGAGCATCCATCACCGGCGAGATCGTCATGGACAACGTGTTTGTTCCTGAAGAGAACATTTTCCCGGATGTCCGTGGCTTGAAAGGCCCTTTTACCTGCCTTAACTCGGCGCGTTACGGTATTTCCTGGGGTGCACTGGGCGCTGCCGAGTTCTGCTGGCACACCGCTCGCCAGTACACCCTGGATCGTCAGCAATTTGGTCGTCCATTGGCGGCCACTCAGTTGATTCAGAAGAAGCTGGCCGACATGCAGACCGAAATCACTCTGGCGCTGCAAGGCTGCCTGCGTCTGGGGCGTATGAAAGATGAAGGTACTGCTGCGGTCGAGATCACTTCGATGATGAAGCGCAACTCCTGCGGCAAGTCCCTCGACATCGCCCGCATGGCGCGCGACATGCTGGGTGGCAACGGTATCTCCGATGAGTTCGGTGTGGCTCGCCACCTGGTCAACCTGGAAGTGGTGAACACCTATGAAGGTACGCATGACGTCCATGCGCTGATCCTCGGTCGCGCGCAGACCGGCCTCCAGGCGTTCTATTAATAGGAGAACGGCCATGGGCGCGCTTTCGCATCTACGGGTACTGGATTTGTCGCGGGTGCTCGCCGGGCCTTGGGCCGGGCAGATTCTTGCGGACCTTGGCGCTGACGTCATCAAGGTCGAGCGCCCGGGTAATGGCGATGACACGCGTGCCTGGGGGCCTCCGTTCCTTAAGGACGCTTATGGCGAGAACACCAGCGAGGCGGCTTATTACTTGTCCGCCAACCGCAACAAGCAATCGGTGACCATCGACTTCACGCGACCAGAGGGGCAGCGGCTGGTGCGTGAGTTGGCGGCGAAGTCGGATATCCTCATCGAGAACTTCAAGGTCGGTGGTCTTGCGGCATATGGGCTGGACTACGAGTCGCTAAAGGTGGCCAATCCGAAGCTGATCTATTGCTCGATCACCGGGTTCGGTCAGACCGGCCCGTATGCCAAGCGTGCGGGTTATGACTTCATGATCCAGGGCTTGGGCGGTCTGATGAGTTTGACCGGTCGCCCCGAAGGAGATGAAGGTGCAGGCCCGGTGAAAGTTGGCGTGGCGCTGACAGACATTCTGACTGGACTCTATTCAACGGTAGCGATCCTGGCTGCGCTGGCTCATCGGGATCATGGTGGCAGCGGTCAGCACATTGATATGGCATTGCTGGACGTTCAGGTGGCGTGTCTGGCGAACCAGGCGATGAACTACCTGACTACGGGCATTGCGCCTAAGCGCCTGGGCAACGCCCATCCGAATATCGTGCCTTATCAGGACTTCCCTACAGCCGATGGCGACTTCATCCTTACCGTGGGTAATGATGGGCAGTTCCGCAAATTTGCGGAGGTGGCCGGGCAGCCGCAGTGGGCGGATGATCCGCGTTTTGCGACCAATAAGTTAAGGGTGGCAAATCGGGCGGTGCTGATCCCGCTGATCCGCCAGGCGACCGTGTTCAAGACCACTGCTGAATGGGTGACGCAGTTGGAGCAGGCAGGCGTGCCGTGTGGGCCGATCAATGATTTGGCCCAGGTGTTTGCCGACCCTCAGGTTCAGGCTCGAGGGTTGGCTATTGAGCTGCCTCATGCTTTGGCCGGGATCGTACCTCAAGTTGCGAGCCCGATACGCCTGTCCGAGACGCCAGTGGAGTACCGTAGCGCACCTCCTTTATTGGGTGAGCACACACTGGAGGTTTTGCAGCGGGTATTGGGTCTGGATGCCGGTGCAGTCGCTGCTTTCAAAGAGGCGGGGGTGCTCTGAAGTCCTCTTCTATATAGAGGGAGTGGTTTTGCTCTCCTCTATAGAAGGAAAACGGGCGGTTTTCCGGCTTTCTGCAAGCTATTGATAGAAAAGCCAAATTAGAGGTTGACGGCAGATTCTGGACGTCTATAATTCGCCCCACTTCCGGCGCAGTCGAAACGGAAAACTCCTTGGTAAACAACGAGTTACGCAGTTTTTGACAGCGGTTATGCTTCAGTTCATCGAAGCCAGAAGGAGTTGGTAAGGCAGGGTATTGTCGCCTTATTGACGGTTCGATCTTCTCGGTCGAAAGCGGAGAAAAAGAGGTGTTGACAGCAGCGACTAACGCTGTAGAATTCGCCTCCCGCTAACGAGAGATCGGAAGCGCAAGTGGTTGAAGTTGCAAAGGAAACTTTGAAAACTTCTGAAAATAACCGCTTGACAGCAACAGAGGCTGCTGTAGAATGCGCGCCTCGGTTGAGACGAAAGCTCTTAACCAACCGCTCTTTAACAACTGAATCAAGCAATTCGTGTGGGTGCTTGTGGAGTCAGACTGATAGTCAACAAGATTATCAGCATCACAAGTTACTCCGCGAGAAATCAAAGATGTAACCAACGATTGCTGAGCCAAGTTTAGGGTTTCTTAAAAACCCAAAGATGTTTGAACTGAAGAGTTTGATCATGGCTCAGATTGAACGCTGGCGGCAGGCCTAACACATGCAAGTCGAGCGGCAGCACGGGTACTTGTACCTGGTGGCGAGCGGCGGACGGGTGAGTAATGCCTAGGAATCTGCCTGGTAGTGGGGGATAACGTTCGGAAACGAACGCTAATACCGCATACGTCCTACGGGAGAAAGCAGGGGACCTTCGGGCCTTGCGCTATCAGATGAGCCTAGGTCGGATTAGCTAGTTGGTGAGGTAATGGCTCACCAAGGCGACGATCCGTAACTGGTCTGAGAGGATGATCAGTCACACTGGAACTGAGACACGGTCCAGACTCCTACGGGAGGCAGCAGTGGGGAATATTGGACAATGGGCGAAAGCCTGATCCAGCCATGCCGCGTGTGTGAAGAAGGTCTTCGGATTGTAAAGCACTTTAAGTTGGGAGGAAGGGCAGTTACCTAATACGTAATTGTTTTGACGTTACCGACAGAATAAGCACCGGCTAACTCTGTGCCAGCAGCCGCGGTAATACAGAGGGTGCAAGCGTTAATCGGAATTACTGGGCGTAAAGCGCGCGTAGGTGGTTCGTTAAGTTGGATGTGAAATCCCCGGGCTCAACCTGGGAACTGCATTCAAAACTGTCGAGCTAGAGTATGGTAGAGGGTGGTGGAATTTCCTGTGTAGCGGTGAAATGCGTAGATATAGGAAGGAACACCAGTGGCGAAGGCGACCACCTGGACTGATACTGACACTGAGGTGCGAAAGCGTGGGGAGCAAACAGGATTAGATACCCTGGTAGTCCACGCCGTAAACGATGTCAACTAGCCGTTGGGAGCCTTGAGCTCTTAGTGGCGCAGCTAACGCATTAAGTTGACCGCCTGGGGAGTACGGCCGCAAGGTTAAAACTCAAATGAATTGACGGGGGCCCGCACAAGCGGTGGAGCATGTGGTTTAATTCGAAGCAACGCGAAGAACCTTACCAGGCCTTGACATCCAATGAACTTTCCAGAGATGGATTGGTGCCTTCGGGAACATTGAGACAGGTGCTGCATGGCTGTCGTCAGCTCGTGTCGTGAGATGTTGGGTTAAGTCCCGTAACGAGCGCAACCCTTGTCCTTAGTTACCAGCACGTAATGGTGGGCACTCTAAGGAGACTGCCGGTGACAAACCGGAGGAAGGTGGGGATGACGTCAAGTCATCATGGCCCTTACGGCCTGGGCTACACACGTGCTACAATGGTCGGTACAGAGGGTTGCCAAGCCGCGAGGTGGAGCTAATCCCATAAAACCGATCGTAGTCCGGATCGCAGTCTGCAACTCGACTGCGTGAAGTCGGAATCGCTAGTAATCGCGAATCAGAATGTCGCGGTGAATACGTTCCCGGGCCTTGTACACACCGCCCGTCACACCATGGGAGTGGGTTGCACCAGAAGTAGCTAGTCTAACCTTCGGGGGGACGGTTACCACGGTGTGATTCATGACTGGGGTGAAGTCGTAACAAGGTAGCCGTAGGGGAACCTGCGGCTGGATCACCTCCTTAATCGACGACATCAGCTGCTCCATAAGTTCCCACACGAATTGCTTGATTCATTGAAGAAGACGATAGGCTGACCATGTGAGGTGGCCTTGAATCGTTAAAGCTTAGAAATGAATATTCCGCTGTGAATATTGATTTCTAGTCTTTTGATTAGATCGTTCTTTAAAAATTTGGGTATGTGATAGAAAGATAGACTGAACGTTACTTTCACTGGTAACGGATCAGGCTAAGGTAAAATTTGTGAGTTGCTCTTAATTGAGCATGCGAATTTTCGGCGAATGTCGTCTTCACAGTATAACCAGATTGCTTGGGGTTATATGGTCAAGTGAAGAAGCGCATACGGTGGATGCCTTGGCAGTCAGAGGCGATGAAAGACGTGGTAGCCTGCGAAAAGCTTCGGGGAGTCGGCAAACAGACTTTGATCCGGAGATGTCTGAATGGGGGAACCCAGCCATCATAAGATGGTTATCTTGTACTGAATACATAGGTGCAAGAGGCGAACCAGGGGAACTGAAACATCTAAGTACCCTGAGGAAAAGAAATCAACCGAGATTCCCTTAGTAGTGGCGAGCGAACGGGGACTAGCCCTTAAGTTGATTTGAGATTAGCGGAACGCTCTGGAAAGTGCGGCCATAGTGGGTGATAGCCCTGTACGCGAAAATCTCTTGTCAATGAAATCGAGTAGGACGGAGCACGAGAAACTTTGTCTGAATATGGGGGGACCATCCTCCAAGGCTAAATACTACTGACTGACCGATAGTGAACTAGTACCGTGAGGGAAAGGCGAAAAGAACCCCGGAGAGGGGAGTGAAATAGATCCTGAAACCGTATGCGTACAAGCAGTGGGAGCCCACTTTGTTGGGTGACTGCGTACCTTTTGTATAATGGGTCAGCGACTTATTTTCAGTGGCGAGCTTAACCGAATAGGGGAGGCGTAGCGAAAGCGAGTCTTAATAGGGCGTCTAGTCGCTGGGAATAGACCCGAAACCGGGCGATCTATCCATGGGCAGGTTGAAGGTTAGGTAACACTGACTGGAGGACCGAACCGACTACCGTTGAAAAGTTAGCGGATGACCTGTGGATCGGAGTGAAAGGCTAATCAAGCTCGGAGATAGCTGGTTCTCCTCGAAAGCTATTTAGGTAGCGCCTCATGTATCACTGTAGGGGGTAGAGCACTGTTTCGGCTAGGGGGTCATCCCGACTTACCAAACCGATGCAAACTCCGAATACCTACAAGTGCCGAGCATGGGAGACACACGGCGGGTGCTAACGTCCGTCGTGAAAAGGGAAACAACCCAGACCGTCAGCTAAGGTCCCAAAGTTATGGTTAAGTGGGAAACGATGTGGGAAGGCTTAGACAGCTAGGAGGTTGGCTTAGAAGCAGCCACCCTTTAAAGAAAGCGTAATAGCTCACTAGTCGAGTCGGCCTGCGCGGAAGATGTAACGGGGCTCAAACCATACACCGAAGCTACGGGTATCACTTAGGTGATGCGGTAGAGGAGCGTTCTGTAAGCCTGTGAAGGTGAGTTGAGAAGCTTGCTGGAGGTATCAGAAGTGCGAATGCTGACATGAGTAACGACAATGGGTGTGAAAAACACCCACGCCGAAAGACCAAGGTTTCCTGCGCAACGTTAATCGACGCAGGGTTAGTCGGTCCCTAAGGCGAGGCTGAAAAGCGTAGTCGATGGAAAACAGGTTAATATTCCTGTACTTCTGGTTATTGCGATGGAGGGACGGAGAAGGCTAGGCCAGCTTGGCGTTGGTTGTCCAAGTTTAAGGTGGTAGGCTGGAATCTTAGGTAAATCCGGGATTCTAAGGCCGAGAGCTGATGACGAGTGTTCTTTTAGAACACGAAGTGGTTGATGCCATGCTTCCAAGAAAAGCTTCTAAGCTTCAGGTAACCAGGAACCGTACCCCAAACCGACACAGGTGGTTGGGTAGAGAATACCAAGGCGCTTGAGAGAACTCGGGTGAAGGAACTAGGCAAAATGGCACCGTAACTTCGGGAGAAGGTGCGCCGGTGAGGGTGAAGCATTTACTGCGTAAGCCCACGCCGGTCGAAGATACCAGGCCGCTGCGACTGTTTATTAAAAACACAGCACTCTGCAAACACGAAAGTGGACGTATAGGGTGTGACGCCTGCCCGGTGCCGGAAGGTTAATTGATGGGGTTAGCTAACGCGAAGCTCTTGATCGAAGCCCCGGTAAACGGCGGCCGTAACTATAACGGTCCTAAGGTAGCGAAATTCCTTGTCGGGTAAGTTCCGACCTGCACGAATGGCGTAACGATGGCGGCGCTGTCTCCACCCGAGACTCAGTGAAATTGAAATCGCTGTGAAGATGCAGTGTATCCGCGGCTAGACGGAAAGACCCCGTGAACCTTTACTATAGCTTTGCACTGGACTTTGAATTTGCTTGTGTAGGATAGGTGGGAGGCTTTGAAGCGTGGACGCCAGTTCGCGTGGAGCCATCCTTGAAATACCACCCTGGCAACTTTGAGGTTCTAACTCAGGTCCGTTATCCGGATCGAGGACAGTGTATGGTGGGTAGTTTGACTGGGGCGGTCTCCTCCTAAAGAGTAACGGAGGAGTACGAAGGTGCGCTCAGACCGGTCGGAAATCGGTCGTAGAGTATAAAGGCAAAAGCGCGCTTGACTGCGAGACAGACACGTCGAGCAGGTACGAAAGTAGGTCTTAGTGATCCGGTGGTTCTGTATGGAAGGGCCATCGCTCAACGGATAAAAGGTACTCCGGGGATAACAGGCTGATACCGCCCAAGAGTTCATATCGACGGCGGTGTTTGGCACCTCGATGTCGGCTCATCACATCCTGGGGCTGAAGCCGGTCCCAAGGGTATGGCTGTTCGCCATTTAAAGTGGTACGCGAGCTGGGTTTAGAACGTCGTGAGACAGTTCGGTCCCTATCTGCCGTGGACGTTTGAGATTTGAGAGGGGCTGCTCCTAGTACGAGAGGACCGGAGTGGACGAACCTCTGGTGTTCCGGTTGTCACGCCAGTGGCATTGCCGGGTAGCTATGTTCGGAATAGATAACCGCTGAAAGCATCTAAGCGGGAAACTAGCCTCAAGATGAGATCTCACTGGGACCTTGAGTCCCCTGAAGGGCCGTCGAAGACTACGACGTTGATAGGTTGGGTGTGTAAGCGCTGTGAGGCGTTGAGCTAACCAATACTAATTGCCCGTGAGGCTTGACCATATAACACCCAAGCAATTTGTATGCTTCGAGCTGAAAAGCGAAAGGGCACCAGATTGCGGTGTGTGAAGACGCAATGAACCGAAAGTTCGCAAGCATTCACAAAAACCGCACAAACTATCGCATACCCAATTTGCTGAAGCGTCGAAAGACGGTTCGGTACCCGAATTTCTTGACGACCATAGAGCATTGGAACCACCTGATCCCATCCCGAACTCAGAAGTGAAACGATGCATCGCCGATGGTAGTGTGGGGTTTCCCCATGTGAGAGTAGGTCATCGTCAAGATTAAATTCCGAAACCCCTATCTGCGTATGCAGGTAGGGGTTTTGTTTTAGTAGAAGTCACCAATTTTGCTGGCACGTTACCGCTGTAACGGGCTGGTCACAGAATTTCTTGACGACCATAGAGCATTGGAACCACCTGATCCCATCCCGAACTCAGAAGTGAAACGATGCATCGCCGATGGTAGTGTGGGGTTTCCCCATGTGAGAGTAGGTCATCGTCAAGATTAAATTCCGAAACCCCTGTCTGCTTATGCAGACAGGGGTTTTGTCTTTCTGGGCTTATAGAAGTCTAAGTCTGAAGCGGGTCAAATCCAGGTCTGCGTGTCTCGCTACTCCTTCGAGCCAGTAGCATCAGATATAGACCCCCCCTCATCGTTACACCACAGCCAAAACACCCAACACCGCGATCATGACGTGCGGTAAGCCCAATAATCCGTCCCTTCTAGCACGCCGTTCGGCGGTTATCTGGCGAGTTTTGTACAAATCCTTAAGTTTTCTCCCGCTCGTGCCGAAAGACTGGTGAGACATGCGTGCACCAAAGTAGAGCGGCTTCAGAATGCCGTCTGCGCTGTTACATGGAATGTTGCAACCCGGAACGCATCCCCACTTTTGGCATAAGAAGTCCCATGAAATGAATCTCAAGTTCAGCCATAAAATCCTGCTGGCCGCTTCAGGCGTCGTGGTGTTGGCGTTTGCGTTGTTCACTTTGTACAACGACTATCTGCAACGAAACACCATTCGGCAGAACATCGAGTCCTCCGTTGAGCAAGCAGGCGACCTGACTGCCAGCAGCGTGCAGAACTGGATGAGCGGCCGCGTGCTGGTCCTGGAAAACCTCGCGCAGAACGTCGCCCATCAGGGTGCCAATGCTGACTTGCCAGGGCTGGTCGATCAACCGGCCCTCACCTCGAACTTCCAGTTCACCTACGTCGGGCAGGCCAATGGCATGTTCACCCAGCGCCCCGACGCGAAGATGCCAGACGGCTACGATCCGCGTCAGCGCCCCTGGTACAAACAAGCCGTGGTCGCCGACAAGACCATGCTGACCCCGCCTTATATGGCGGCGGTCGGCGGGCTGGTGGTGACCGTTGCCATACCGGTGAAAAAGAACAGCGAACTGCTGGGCGTGGTCGGCGGTGACCTGAGCCTGGAAACCCTGGTGAAAATCATCAACTCGGTGGACTTCGGTGGTATCGGTCACGCATTCCTGGTCAGTGCCGACGGTCAGGTGATCGTCAGTCCGGACAAAGACCAAGTGATGAAGAACCTGAAAGACATCTATCCGGGTTCCAGTGTTCGCATCGAGAAAGGCATCCAGGAAGTCGTACTGAACAAGCAGGACCGCATCCTCTCGTTCACACCGGTGAGCGGTTTGCCGAATGCCGAGTGGTACGTTGGTCTATCGATCGACAAGGCCAAGGCCTATGCACCACTGAGCCAGTTCCGCACCTCGGCGCTGATCGCGATGTTCATCGCTGTGACGGCCATTGCCGTGCTGCTGAGCTTGCTGATCAACGTGCTGATGCGTCCGCTGACCACGATGGGCCGTGCGATGCAGGACATCGCTCAGGGCGAGGGCGACCTGACCCGTCGTCTGGTCGTAGAAAGCAAAGACGAGTTCGGCGAGTTGGGTGGTTCCTTCAACCAGTTCGTGGAGCGGATTCACGCATCGATTTGCGAAGTGTCCTCGGCGACCCGCCAGGTTCATGATCTGTCGCAACGGGTGATGGCATCGTCCAACGCTTCTATCATCGGCTCCGACGAACAAAGCGCCCGCACCAACAGCGTGGCCGCGGCGATCAACCAATTGGGCGCCGCCACCCAGGAAATCGCCCGCAATGCCGCTGATGCTTCGCAACACGCCAGCGGCGCGAGCGAGCAGGCCGATGACGGCCGTCAGGTGGTGGAACAAACCATCCAGGCCATGACCGAGCTGTCGCAGAAAATCAGCCTGTCCTGCACGCAGATCGAAACCCTGAACGCGAGCACCGACAACATCGGCCACATTCTGGATGTGATCAAAGGCATCTCCCAGCAGACCAATTTGTTGGCGCTCAACGCGGCCATCGAAGCGGCCCGTGCCGGTGAGGCCGGTCGTGGTTTTGCGGTAGTGGCGGATGAGGTGCGCAACCTGGCTCATCGCACCCAGGAGTCGGCGGAAGAGATCCACAAGATGATCAGCTCGCTGCAGATCGGTTCTCGCGAGGCGGTGACTACGATGAACGCCAGTCAGGTGTCCAGCGAGCAGAGCGTCGAAGTAGCGAACCAGGCCGGCCTGCGACTGGTCAGCGTGACCCAACGCATCGGCGAAATCGACGGCATGAACCAATCGGTGGCCGCGGCGACCGAAGAGCAGACGGCCGTGGTCGAAACCCTCAACGTCGACGTCAACCAGATCAACCTGCTGAACCAGCAGAGCGTGGCCAACCTCAATGAAACATTGAAGGATTGTGATGCGCTGTCCCAGCAGGCCAATCGTTTGAAGCAACTGGTTGATAGCTTCAAGATCTGATTGAGGTCAGTAGGATCGCGTTATCGTTCTTCGCGTGAAAGCCTCGCTCCTACAAGAGCTAACCTGTAGAAGCGAGGCTTGCCTGCGATAGCGGTAGATCAGTCACCGCTGAACCGAAGTGCTACACAAACAGCTTCACCACATTCCCCATCGCATCATCGGCAAACCCCTGAACGAACTGCTTGAACCCTGGCAGGGCCTCGGCGCCGCCCTGGGCCGGCTCGGCAATGATCGTCCAGGTCGCCCGCGAGTTGTCTGTACCCAGGGATTCCACACTCATCGCTGCCCACAAATTGGCCACGCCCAAGGTGTTGTAGATCGTGGTCCAGGTCATGTTCAGCGCCTGGTCGTTGCGGGAGTTGAGCTGCTCGACCACCAGGTTGCCGTCCTTAAAGAACTTCTTGCGCAGCGACGACACACCTTCGCCGGTCATCTCGATGTGCGACAGCGCCGGAATGAATCGGTCGAAGCCGGCAAAATTGCCGACCACTGTCCAGACTCGCGCCGCGTCGGCCGGTACTTCCACCGAAGACACAACGTGGCAGCCTTGAGGGTTTTTGATCAGGGTATCGGGTTGCAGAGTATTCATGTTTTTTGCTCCGTGCGGGGTTAGGGTGAATCAGATGAAGTTGATTTCTTTGAGGTAGTCGCAGCCGCGTCGCAGCAGCGCCGGGGATTTTTCCGGGTAGTGCGCGCCCATCTGCCGTACACCGGCCTGGGCGTTGTCGTGGCCAATCATCGAGATGTCGCCGATGTCTTCCTCGAAGCCGTTGAGGTAGAAACCCAGCACGCCAAACAGCGCGTTATCACTGTCGACCCGGCCCAATTGCTGCTGCCAGTCGGCGACGCTGACCATCGAGAACTCCCGACCGGCTTCGCGAAAGGAAGCCACGTAGGTGTCCCAGCTCAGGGGTTCGGGGTTGTGCAGGTTGAACACCGCTTTTTCGGCCTGGTAACGGCTGGCATGGAAGGCGATGAAACGGGCGAGAAAATCCACCGGCATCAAGTCGAAATTCAGTGCGAACTCCGGTACCTGACCGAGCTGGATCGAGCCCTTGAGCATCAGCATCAGGCGATTCTTGTGGGGCTGGCAGACGCCGGTGAGGCTGTTGAAACTGATGTTGCCGGGGCGATAAAGATTGACCTTAACCCCACGTTCCCGCGCCCTTTCGAGGATCCGCTCGCCGACCCATTTGGACAGGTTGTAGCCGTTCTTGATGTAGATCGGCGGTGTCTGCGCGGCGGGCAACTCCAGCACCCGGCCATCGTCGGAAATCGTGCTGGACGCCGAGAGCGTCGAGACGAAGTTGAAGATCTTCTTGCTGCGTCCTTCACACAGGCGCAGACACTCGAAAATCGGTTCGACGTTATCCCGCGCCAACGACTCGTAATCGAGGACGTGATTGACGTTGGCGGCGTTGTGCACCAGTGCGCCGAACTCTCGATCCAGCCGTTCGTAAACCGCTTCGCTGAGCCCCAGTTGCGGGCGAGTGATGTCTGCCGCGTAAACCTGCACCCGGCTCAGGTCCAGATGCTCCAGGCGGTTTTCCCGCAACGCATCCGCAAAGCGTTGCGCCGCCGATTGCCCACCGCCATCGCGCACCAGGCACGCCACTTCGCTGGCGCCCCAGGCCAGCAGCGCTTCGACGATATGCACACCGACAAAGCTGTTGGCCCCGGTGACGATCACCTTGTGCACATCGCCCATTCGGCTGATCGGCAGCGGCTCGATGTCCAGTTCACGGAAGGCATCGGCCAGGGCTTTTTCACTCAACACTTCCTCGGTCCCGGAGCCGCGCACCAACGTCGCCAGCTTCGCAATCGTCGGTAGTTCGATGAAGCGGTTGATCGAGATACTGCGGCCGAACTCCTCACGCAAACGCAGGAGCATGCGCGACAGCAGGATCGAGTGCCCACCGAGGTTGAAGAAGCTTTCGTCGGTGGAAATGTCGCTGGCGGGTAGCTCCAGCAGCTCAGCCCAGATTTCCAACAACAGCGCTTCATCGGCGCTGGCGGGCAAACACCGTGGGCTGTTTTCGGTCACGTTGACGGGCAATTCCAGCAGCGCTTTGCGGTCGACCTTGCCGTTGCTGGCGAACGGCATGCTCGCCAGTTCAGTCCAGGCGATCGGCTGCATGTAGTCCGGCAGAAACTGCATCGCATGGGCTTTCAAGGCTTCGCGAGCGGCACCGGGTTGCGCTTCCTGGGGTTGCGCGAGAAAGGCCAGAATCCGTCGATGACAATCGATGACCACTGCCACCTGACGGTATAGCTGGCTGTCGCGCAGGCAGCGTTCGATCTCTTCCGGCTCGACCCGAAAGCCGCGAATCTTCACCTGATTGTCTCGCCGTCCGCACAGCTCGATACCGTCGGCGGTCCACTTGGCCATGTCGCCGGAGCGGTAGGCGCGCAGGCTCTGGCCGTTCGGCAGGTGCAGGTTCAGATAGCGTTCGGCAGTCTGCTGCGGATTGTTCAGGTAACCCAGGCACACCCCCGGGCCGACGATGTACAACTCACCGACGGTTTGCTCGGTCACCGGTTGCAAATCCTCATCAAGGATCAGCACCTGACTGTTGGCAATCGGTGCACCGAGGGTCCGGTTGCTGTCGCCGGTACGCAGTTGCCGCGCGGTGATCAGCACCGTGGCTTCGGTCGGGCCATAGAGGTTGTAGAGATTGCCTTGGCGGGTCAGTTGCTGGACTACGTAGGGTTCGCAGACATCGCCGCCGGTCATCACATGATCGAGGACCTGCAACTGATCCAGCGGCAGGATGCTCAGCAAGGCTGGCGGCAAAAAGGCATGGCTGAGTTGTTGGTGGCGGATCAGCTCGACCAGTTGCAGCGGGTCGCGACGTTGGTCCTCGTTGGGCACGATCAGCTCTGCACCCTGCAGCAGGGTCGGGAAGATATCGATCAATGACGAGTCGAAACTCAACGATGAAAACTGCAACGCCCGGCTCTGTTCGGTCAGCTGCACGTAGTCGGCGTACCACGCGGTGAAGTGCGCGAGGTTGGCCTGGCTGAGCAGCACGCCTTTGGGGTGACCTGTGGTGCCCGAGGTGTAGAGCGCCATGCATGGCGCGTCGAGATCGGGGCGTTGGCGCATCAAGGGTTGATCGAGGTTCACATCGCCGCTGTCGATACGGCTGATGTCCAGCCCCGGCATCGTCTCGCTGAGTGGATGCTCTCCGTCATGCAGCAACAACACCGCTCCAGCGTTTTCCAGAATGTACTGCTGACGTTGCAGCGGGTGGCTCGGCTCCAGCGGCAGGTACACCGCACCGCTGCCGAGGATCGCCAGAATCCCCGCATACAACGCACTGCATTTTGGCAGGCAAACTCCGACCACCAGAGGCCCTTGATGCTGATCGAGCAACGGTTGCAATCGCTGTTGGATGGCGCGGCTGTGGGCGTGCAGTTCTCGATAGGTCAGCGACGTGCCGGCGATGTTCAGCGCCGCACGCTCGGCAGACTGAATAAAGCGCTGTTCAAGCCGCTCGATCATCGGGATCTGCCCAAGTTGCAGAAGTCGTGGTTCTGCCGTGTTGTTGAGACGGTGGACGAAGGCCAGGTGCTCTAAAAACAGCAGGTTTTCCACCTGTTCGAAGTGCGCGGAAATCGTCGGCTCGGCCTGCAGGAAATAGTCGGCATCCCGGGAGAAGCGGCTGACCAGCAGCGCCACATGATCGACCAGCTCGGCCACCGCTCGCAGGCGCAATGCCTGGCCGTTGCCGGACAACTCTTCGGCGACCGGCACGCGACTCAACGGCGTCGAGTTGTACGTGCACAGCAGGTCCAGCGGTGGCAGCCCGCTAGTTCCCGGCACCCCGACACCCACTTGCAGCATCAGGTGCGGCGCATTGCCGAAGTCCCGAAATGGCAGGCTCGCATCGTCGATCAGCAAATCAAATAGGCCTGGCGGTGGTTCTTCCACATTCGCAAGTCGCGCCAGTGAATGACCGTGTTGTTCGAGCTCCAGCGCCAGTTCGGTCAGGGCCTGGCTTTGCCCGATGAGCAAAATATCGAGACGTCTCATGATGTTCTCCTCGTTAAACCAGGTAGTCGCTCAGGGCGCTTTGCACGCACGGTGAATCGAGCAGCGAACTGCTGCGGAAAAACCGCACGATGTTGGCGACCAGCGGGTGATGGCGATTGATCGGGAAGGCCAGCCCCGACATTTCGCTCTTGAGGGCCTGACGTGCTGCGTCGCTGATCTGCAAGGCGTCGATCAGGCGGAAGTCGAAGGACTTCTGGATGTCGTTGGTCAGGTAATGGCCGATGAACACCGGCAGGATGTGCGCGATGCACTGGCGATCGTCTTCGCTTGCGGTGTGCCAGTAGATGCGCACCAACCGCGACCAGAACCCGGAATGACGGCCCTCGTCCAGCAAGTGGTCGGCCATCAGGCCTTTGATCGATTGCTTGACCGTGTCGTCCTTGGCGAACGCCGCCACATCGCCGGTCACGGTGTTCTCGGCGATGGCCACGCAGATCAGTTCCACGGCACTGCGCAGGTGCTCCGGTGCGAGGGCCACGGCCGCCGGGATGGCACGGCTCAGTTCGATTTCATCCGGCAGTTCGATGGGGGTGATGCCGGTCATGGCGACGGTCTGCTGCATGAAGTCCATGGCCACCAGGGCGTGGTAATCCTCGTCCACCACCACGGTCATGGCGTCGTAGCGACAGGCGAACGGGAACGCCACGCTGAAGCGGTTTTTAGCGATGCTGCGGGCGGTCTTGTCGACGATCTCGGTTTCGAAAATCACCACGTCATTGATGAACTTGTAGAGCGTCTGTACCAGGGCGAAATCCCGTTGTTCCGGGCATTCGCGCAGGAAGGTTTCGCTCAGCACCAGCGGCTGGCGGCTCAGCGGATAGATCAGCTTGTCGTCGTTCTCCAGCACACGCCGGGGGCGGGTGCGAATGGTTGCGCGGCTTTCCCAGGCGTCGGCGAAGGATTGGTAGTCGGCGGCGTTCATGCGTTCACCTCGGCAACCGGTTCGCTCATGCTCAGGCGCAAGCCGTCCCACAGCGCGATGCGACTTTCCACGGCGGCGATGGCGCTGGCGTATACGTCTTCTTCGCGCTGCGGATCGCCATTGACCAGGCGTGCGAGGAGTTTTTCCGCCGCCGGGCCGTGGTCTTCGGAGTCGACTTCGATGTGCCGTTCCAGGTAGTAACGGAAGGTCGGCGCTTGTTCGATGCCAATGCCCCAGTCGTCGAGAATCCGCTGGAACATCTGCGGGATGACACTCTCGCGGCCGTGCAGAAACGCCGCCGCCACACTATGCCCCGGCGCATGCAACGCGGTGTGCAAGGTGTGGCGTACGAACTGTGCGGCCGCCGGGTCGACGTCCACGCTTTGCAAGGCCACGTCGTAGCTCACGCCTTCTTTTTGCAACGCCACGAAGCGTTCGACGGCGACCGTGCTTGCACCGACTTCGCGCATCGCATCCAGGTACAACTCGAAATGGCTGTAGTGACCTTGGGCGGGACGATCATCGGACTCTTCACCGAGCACGATCTCGTTGATCAGACGCGCGGCCTGCGGATCTCGTGGCGGTAGCCAGGGCAGCTGAACGCAGGTCAGTTCCTGTTGCAGGCGTTTGGTCAGCGACATGAAATCCCACACTGCGAACACATGGGTTTCCATGAAGCGTTGAAGCACCGATAACGAATGTATTTCAGAAAAGATCGGGTGCGCACTAAGTTCTGCTTTCTTCTGATTAAGACGATCTTTAGTCGGTTTCATGAGCGAGCCTATAAGTGATCTGGAATACCGTTGAGGGGGTGTTGATCAATAAGTAACGGTTGCTTGAAGTTTTCTATTGGCGAGCGGGTGCCTCAATTGAATTGATGCTTATTAGGGTTATGCAATCGCTGAGTAGTGCTTGGCCCCGGTGTTTGTGGGCGACGGAGAAAAACTAATGCATGAATAAAGTGTCGGGCAAGTGTTTTTTTAATTAATTGAAAGTTTAACTTTTTCGAGTGCGACAAGTTCCAATAAGACTTTTATATAAAGTTTTATTTGGGCGTAGTTGCTCCTTTCGGCGTATATAAGCCAAAATTCAAATAAAGAGTGAATGCCTCACTCGAAGCAACTTTCTACTTGGGTCATTGATGTGATCTGAGGGGGTGGAAGTTGGCTGGGAGCGACGCCGGTTCTTCCTTTCCCGTGACAAGACTCCTTCCGTTGGTTCTTGTGGTGCGGGTGACTGCTCCGGGGTGCGGTGCGTCGCCCGTCATTATTCGTTGGCAGCTCAAGAGTGAGCGTAATTCACGGCGCTCGCTATCACCCCTGCATGATCTGATAGGTGCAATTATCGGGCTCGTGGGTGACAGGGCTTTGGGAGTGGGCATGAAGTCGCTGCACACCGGCGCGGTGTGGGCGAAAGGGGGATTTGTAAGCAGATTTGTTCGTCGAGCAGTCCAGGGGCGGATCAACCAGAAATCGCGGCGAGCCGTTCAATGGCTCGCTCGGGGTTGTCACTGCGGTTTACTTCGAGGTTTTCCTGCGCTGCGCCTCAGGGCTTGCGAGGTAGTGCGTAATGACTTCGACACCCCGGTTGAGGTGGTTTTCGAGCAACATCACCGAGTGCTCGATATCCCGGTCCTCGGCGGCCCGCAACAGCGCTCGGTGATCCTCCTGGGACAGTTTGCCCAGGCCCATGGCTTCCAGGTTGAATCGCAGGAAGCGTTCCTCTTCGTTCAACCCGTCTTCGACCAGCTTCAGCAGCCGCTGGTTGGGGGCTTTGTTGTAAAGCGCCATGTGGAACAGGCGATTGAGCCGGCCGATCTCGGTGTAGTCGTGTTCCGTTTCCAACTCGTCGATGTAGTGTGCAGCCTGTTTGAAATCGGCGTCTTCAAGCAGGGGGATCGACCGACGCAAGGCTTCGGACTCCAGCAGGATCCGCAACTCATACGTCTCTGCCGCATCGCCCTGAACCAACGGTGCGACCACCGCGCCTTTATGGGCGATCACGTTGAGCAGCGCTTGCGCTTCAAGCTGGCGCAAGGCTTCGCGCACCGGCATGCGGCTAACGCCGAACAGGTCGGCGAGGTCTTGCTGACGCAGGGCGGTGCCGCAAGGAATGCGACCGTCGAGAATGGCCGCGCGCAGGGTTTCTTCGATCACCGAGCGTGCCAGATGAGCGGGAATCGGCCCGTTGACCTTGATGCTGCTGAGAGGGTTGGGCTTCTGTGTCACGACAAACGCACCCTGATTGGCTGAAGTATTTGGATCCAAATGGACACTAGTGACTGCCTGACGGGTTGTCAAACGGTCAAAAGGCGCAGTCTTCGGCAGCTCCTGCAGACTTCGCCACAGGAGTTGCCGAAGGCTGCGATCTTTTTATTGCACCCGTAATGCAAAGTTTAGCGTGTTGGCGGTGATCTCACCGTGCCATTGTCTTTTAGCAGACTAACCTTCACCATCAAGCCAGATTTCCATCTGCCTGATCTGGATGCCTCGCATTGGCGGTACGTTTCGCGATCCCTCGGACTTTGCGCTGGCTAGGCTGCGCACTGCTGCTGGCCGGCGTCATGCTGGGCGGGCTGCATGCCGACTGGGATTTTTCGCTGATCAGCCGTCGTGCGCAGGCATTGTACGGGCCTTTGGGTGAAGGGCGGCAGCGCATTGATGCCTGGCAGCAGTTGCTGGCCACGCAAAAACAAGTCGGCGAGCTGGAGCAGCTCAACGTGGTCAACCAGTTCTTCAACAGGCAGATGCGCTACGAAGAAGACATCGACCTGTGGCACGAGGTCGATTATTGGGAAACTCCCATCGAAGCCTTGTGGAAGGGCGCCGGCGATTGCGAAGACTACGCTATCGCCAAGTATTTCAGTCTGCGTCATCTTGGTGTCTCCAGTGACAAGCTGCGCATTACCTACGTCAAGGCTTTGCGCCTGAACCGCGCGCACATGGTGCTGACCTACTACGCGAGCCCCGAGGCCATGCCTTTGGTGCTCGACAGCCTGATCGATGCAATCAAGCCCGCCAACCAGCGAACCGATTTGCTGCCGGTCTACTCTTTCAATGCCGAAGGGTTGTGGCTGCCGGGTGCCAAGGGCAACAAGAAGGTCGGAGACACCAAACGCCTGTCTCGCTGGCAGGACGTGTTGAAGAAAATGCAGGCCGAAGGTTTCCCGGTCGAGACGATTAACTAGGAGCACGCGCTCAGATGTCTTTGTTCAAACAGCTGTTGATCGCTATTTGTCTGTTCCTGGTGGTCGCCTTCACCGGCAGCTTCATGGTCAGTCTGGAAAGCTCTCGCACCCAGTACGTCAACCAGTTGCGTTCTCACGCCCAGGACGCCGCGACGGCATTGGCGCTGTCCCTGACGCCGAACATCGACGACCCGGCGATGGTCGAGTTGCTGGTCAGCTCGATCTTCGACAGCGGTTACTACGCGAGCATCCGCGTGGTCGATCTGGCCAATGACAAGACGATTGTCGAGCGCAGCGGCATCCCCGCGGTCACCAACGTGCCCGACTGGTTCGTCAAACTGATCGGCCTGGAACCGGCCGGTGGCGATGCGATTGTCAGCCGTGGCTGGGAGCAGGCCGCGCGGGTCGAGGTGGTCAGCCATCCGATGTTCGCGTTGGCCAAGCTGTGGCAGAGCGCGTTGGGCAGCCTCGGCTGGTTGCTGCTCTGCGGCGCGGTGAGTGCGGTGCTGGGCGCGTTGTTGCTGCGTCGGCAACTGAAGCCGCTGGACTACATGGTCAAGCAATCCCATGCCATTGCTCGCCGGGAATTCTTAAGCCTGCCAGAACTGCCGCGCACCCCGGAACTGCGCCGGGTGGTGCAGGCCATGAACCAGATGGTCGAGAAGCTCAAGGCGCTGTTCCAGGAGCAGGCCGAACGCAGTGAAAAGCTGCGGGCCGAGTCCTATCAGGACAACCTGACCGGCCTGGCCAACCGGCGCTATTTCGAAATGCAATTGAACGCGCGTTTGAACAACTCGGAGCAGGCCAGCTCCGGTTATTTGCTGCTGTTGCGGGTGAAGGATCTGGCCGGTTTGAACCAGCGGCTGGGCGGTCAGCGTACCGATGAATTGTTGAAAGCGGTCGGCGAGCAGTTGTCCCGCGAGTGTGCCAAGTACCCGGAAACCCAGAACCTCGTGACGCGTATTCGTGGCGGGGAATTCGCCGTGCTGGCACCGGGGCTGGTGCGTGAAGAAGCGCTGCAACTGGCGAGTAATCTCGAAAGTGCCTTGGGGAGCCTGCATGCGACGGGCGCCACGGACGTGGCTTCGGTGGCTTCAATCGGGTTGGCGCCGTTTGCCCATGGCGACTCGCCGCAAGCGGTGATCGGGTTGGCGGATCAGGCACTGGCCCAGGCAGAAAGCCAGGGTGAACCGAGCTGGGCATGCCTCGATCAGGGCGCGCCGGCGCGGGTTGGCGACGATCACCACGCCTGGCACACCCTGCTGGATCAGGCGTTGGACCAGCAGCGTTTCGAGCTGTATTTCCAGCCGGTGGTGGCCAGCCACGACACAGAGTTGGTGCTGCATTACAAAGTGCTGTCGCGCCTGCTCGACGAGCAGGACCAGACCATTCCCGCCGGGCGTTTCTTGCCATGGCTTGAGCGTTTCGGCTGGACCGCGCGACTGGACCGTTTGATGCTGGAGTTGGTGCTCGAGCAGATGGTCGACCATGAGGAGTCGCTGGCGCTGAACCTGTCTTCGGCGACACTGGCGGACCCGCAGGCGCTGAACGCAGTGTTCGATATCCTGCGTCAGCATTCGAATCTTGGCGAACGACTGACCCTGGAAATCGGCGAAGAGCAACTGCCCGAGCAGGCGGTACTGGAGCAGCTGACGCGGCGTTTGCGTGAGCTTGGGTTCTCGCTGAGTCTGCAGCGTTTTGGTGGGCGCTTCAGCATGATCGGCAACCTGGCGCGGCTGGGGCTGGCGTATCTGAAGATCGACGGCAGTTACATCCGCGCGATTGATCAGGAGAGCGACAAGCGTCTGTTCATCGAGGCGATTCAGCGAGCGGCGCACAGCATCGATTTGCCGTTGATTGCCGAGCGGGTCGAGACCGAAGGGGAGTTGTCGGTGATTCGCGAGATGGGGTTGTACGGGGTTCAGGGGCAGTTGTTTGGTGAGCCGAAGCCTTGGCAGTAGCCCGCTCATCATTCCCACGCAGAGCGTGGGAATGATCGGCGTCAGGGGTTAAATCAACCCCGTCTCATCATCATCGATCAACTGGCTCAACCCGCCCAACGCCTCACGTGCCTGGGTCCGGTCCATCAGCTTGGCTTGCGCAGCCGGCGGCAGGTCGGTGACGCGGATCACGCCTTTTTGGGTCAGCACCTGAATCAAGTCGTCGAGTACCCGAATCATCTCCAGGTCGCTCTGCTTGAGCTGCTTGAGGCTGGTCTCCACCACTTCGTGGGCAAACCAGGCCTGGATTTCATGGTGGTCGGCCGGCAGCGTTTCCGTGGCCTCGGCGTAGGCCGTGGCTTCCACGCGCACTAACTGACCTTGCGCATCGCGTTGCACGTAAAACATTAAGCATCCCTCGGAAATGGACCAGCGTCGTGCTGTCAGCAGCATAGGCCAACGCAGGCGAGTATGCGGTGCGACGACGAAATCGTCACCCGTGAGGTGTGGGCATACATGACGGCCGCCCGGTTGGGGCGGCCGTCAGCCTGCGTATCAGCTGTTGTTGTGATCGATCTTGATGGTCGGGTCACTACCGGCAATCAGCGAGTTGATGCTGGCGCTGGACCAATTGTTACCTTCCAGTTTGATCGTCACGTCCGGGGTGGTCGCTGCGGCATCGGCGCCGTTGAACTTGCCGGCGGAGCTGACTTGCAGGGACGACACGCCGTCCACGGTGGTGATCTTCAGGAAGTGGTCAATCGTGCTGCCGCTTTCACCCTGCAACAAATCACGCAGGTCGATGCGGTCGCCTTCGCTGGCCTTGAAGTCCTTGATCACGTCGCTGCCGGTGTCGCCAGCCTTCCAGATGAAGGTGTCGGCACCTGAGCCGCCAATCAGGATGTCGTTACCTTGGCCGCCGATCAGCGAGTCATTGCCGGTGCCGCCGAGCAGGATGTCATTGCCCTTGCCGCCGTCGAGGAGGTCGTTGCCGCCCTGGCCGAAGAGAATGTCGTTGCCCGCGCCACCCAGCAGCGTGTCGTTACCATCGTGAGCGCCAGACACGTCGAACGCGGTGTAGTGCTCGGTGATGTACTGGTGCACGTTGCTGGTGGTGACTTTGCTGACGTCGACGCCGGTTTGCTGGGCGACGAACGCCTGCATCGCCTGATAACCCTCGCCGGCAATGCCATTGAAGCTCACCAGATCGCCGAACAGGAGGTCGTTGCCGTCACCGCCGCTGACCGTGTCGGCACCCGGCATTGTCGCTTCGGTATGGCCGATGATCGAGTTGGCCAGGTCCTTGGGGTCGATGTTGGTTTGTGGCGTTTGATCCGAATCGTACGGCTTGAGGTCGGTGAGGGTGACGTCCTTGTTCAGGCCGATGGCCTCCACCGTCGACACGTTGCTCAGCAACGTGAAGCTGCTGCCGGAGTTGTCGATGGTAGTGGAATCGGTGCTGCTGCCGGTGCCATCGCGATAGGACAATTCGTACGTACCGTTACCCTCGGCATGCAGGGTGCCCAGTTCGGAACTGCTCCAGCGACCAGAGTTTTTCAGAGTCTGCAGCGTGACGTTGCCGGCGCTGTCGATGCTCAGGTAGTGAGTGCTGTCCAGATAGTTGGAATAGGTCTGCCCCAACTTGTAGTTGGTGGTGGTGATGACATCATCGAGCTTCACGTTGCCGTACAAGGTCGGGTTGGTCTGCTCGCCGCTCTGGTAGTAGGTCGGCTTGCCATCGGTGATGAAGTACGTGAGGTTCTTCGCACCGGTGTTGGCAATGGCGTCAGCACTCTGGAACCAATTGGCCGTGGTTTTGAACACGTCCTCGTAGTTGGTGCCGCCGCCCGACGACATCGAATCCAGAACGGATTTGAGCAAGGTCAGCGCGTTCGGGTCGTTCAGGTTCACCGACACTGATTTGTTGACCTGGGTGTCGAAGTCCACCAGGAAGATATTCACGGTCCCGGAGTTGCCGCCCAGGCTTTGCTTGAGGGTGTTGAACACCGCCGTCAACGAATCCTTGGCGGCATTGATCGACGTGCTGCTCATGCTGCCCGAGCTGTCGACCATGAACGCGATGTTGTAATTGGTGCCTGGCACCACGGTCAGCCCGCCGATGTCGGCGATCATGATGTCGTTGCCGTCGGTGCCGGTGATCGTGTCGTCGGCCGCCGTGGCGGTCACGGCGTTGTAGACCGCCGGGTATACCGTGACCGGAATCTGCGCGGTGCTCAGTGCCGAACCGCCGAGTGCTTCGGTGGATGTCGAGGTCACGGTCAGGGTGAACTGGCCGTTGTAGTACGGCGGCGGGGTGACGGTCAGGCTGCCGAGATTCCAGCCGGTAACGTTGGCTTCGCCGTTGGTGGTGGTGAAGGTGTGGCCCGCGCCATCGCTGAGCACGGAGCCCGCCGGCATGCCGCTGATCTTCACGCTCAGGCTTTCAGAGCCGTCGGTGTCGGTCAGTGCGGTCTTGATCGCGGACAGATGAACGCTGGTGCCTTCGGCGCCTTCGTTGAGTTTGTAGCCGTTGTAGTAGCCTTCGCCATTGGTGCCGTGCAGGTCGGAAACCGTCACGCCAGAGGCGGCCAGATCCGCCACGCCGGTGTACAGCGGCACGCCGGCGCTGCTCAGGTCGACCGCTGTACCGCCGTTGACCGACAGGTTGACGTCATAGCTGCCGGGGCCACTCTGGTTGTGGTGGTAGATGTCCAGGGTGTAGTAACCGCTGGTGGTCGGGGTGAACGAACCATTCAGCTTGCCGCCTGCACCCCAAGTCGTCGCGGCCACGTTCTGGCCACCGATGGTCACCAACAGGCTGTCATCGCCGGTACCGCTGAAGGTGTACGTCTTGCCGGCTTCCAGGTAGATCAGGCCGGAGGTTTTCGAGGCCGTGCCGGCGGTGACGCCGCCGTCGGACTGAACGTTGGTCACGGTGCCGGTGGAGTTCGGCGTGCCTGCGGCGTCGATGACCGATTTCAGCGTGCCGGACGGCGCGCCACTACCATCGGTGCCCAGGCCCGACAGGCCGGTCCAGACTTCCTTGATCAGTCCGGTGGACTTGACGCTGTTGTCCGCGACGCTCAGGGATGGCGCGTCAGCAACCGGTGTGATGTCGATTTTCACCGTGCCGGTGTTGCCCAACAGTTGACCGTCGGTGGGCTGGAACTTGATCTGCGCGTAGTCCGCCTGGTTATTGCCCACGCCGCTGCCGTTGTAGCCATCAACACCCGATTCGTTGGCATCCGGAGTGAAGCGCAACTTGCCGGCGTCGATGTCGGCCTTGCTGATGGTCTGGTTGGTCGTTACGTCTTTCCAGGTCGTACCGTCCAGGTACTGCAATTTGCCGTCGCCCGGCAGCTGAGTGATTTTCACCCCCAGGTTGGCGGTCGGGCTGTCGACATCACTGACGCCGAAGGTCGACCAGCCGAGGATCAACGGTGTGTCTTCGGTGCCGGTGACGTTAACTGGCGCGGCGGTCGGTGCGTCATTCACGGCCACCACGTTGACCGTGGTGGTTGCGGTGTTGGAGTAATTGCT
The DNA here is from genome assembly GCF_059492165.1 of Pseudomonas sp. Pseusp15. Lineage (NCBI taxonomy): Bacteria > Pseudomonadati > Pseudomonadota > Gammaproteobacteria > Pseudomonadales > Pseudomonadaceae > Pseudomonas > Pseudomonas sp. Pseusp15. The sequence continues at coordinate 5,205,904 of NZ_CP168523.1, read as the reverse complement.
GCCATCGGTCACCGTCACGGTGATGATCCGCGGCACGGTGCTTGGATCCTCACTGCTGTTGGTGAAGCTGATGTTTTTGATCTGCTGCATGTAGTCGGCCAGCGTCGCGTTGCCCGACAGGGTCAGGGTGACCGTACCGTCCTGGCTGTTGGCGTTGATGCTGATGCCATTGACACTGTTGCCGAGGTTCAGCGCATCGCCCGGCTGACGGTTGGTCAGCACGATAGTGGCGCCGGTCAGCATCGTGCTGTCCGGGTCGGTGATGCTCAGGTCGGTGTCGCCGATCGAGACGCCCTGGCCGGTGGTGCCTTCGGTGAAGGTCACGTTGTAGTTGGCCCCGGTGGCGCCGCTGGAGTTGTTGGCGTCCAGGTCGAGAACCGGCGCGGCATCGTTGTCGATGATCGAGGTGCTGACGCTGCCGTTGGTGCTGCTGACCGCGAGGTTTTCGAAGTTGCCGCCGGTGGCCGAGTCGATCTTGACCACGAAGTTCTCGGTACCCTCGGTGAGCTTGTCGTCCAGCGTCGCGACGTTGAAGCTCACGCTGCTGGCACCGGCCGGGATCTTCACGGTGTACACGCCGGTGAAGTCCGAACCGTCGGCGGCGGTACCGCTGTAGACGATTTTCAGGGTCACTTCGGTCTGCGCCGGGTGGGTCAGGCTGACGGTGTAACTGGCGGTCTGGCCTTCGGTCACCGAGGTACTGCCGCTGATGCTGACTTCGGTTTTGTCGATGGTATCGGTGACGGTGGTGACCGCCGGGGCAGTGCTCGGCACCAGGTTTTCGAAATTGCCACCGGTGGCGGTGGAGATGGTGGCCTGGACCGTGCCCGCATCCTTGTAAACGTCATCGGATGGAGCCGGGACGGTCACGGTGCCGGTGGTTTTACCGGCGTCGATGGTGATTACGGCGCCATTGCTCAGGGTCACGGTGACCGGAGTGCCGGCGGCGTTGGTCAGGGTCGCGGTGTAAGTGATCTGACCGCCTTCGGCGACCGAGTTGGATGCGCTCAGGCTGAGGTTGGTGGTGTCGACGGTGTCGGTCACGGTGGTGCTGACCGGCGTTTTGTCCGCCACCAGGTTCTCGTAGTTGCCGCCGCTGACGTTGGTGATCGAGTTGGTCAGCGGAGCGTGGCCGGTCAACGCGTCGTTCGGCGCGGCGGTGGTCACGGTACCGGTGGTTTTGCCGACATCGATGGTAATGGTCTGGCCGTTGGCCAGGGACACGGTGACCGGGCTGCCAGTCACTGGCGCACCGACGGTTGCGGTGTAAGTGACGGTGCCGCCTTCGGCGACGTTCGCAGTCGCAGTCAGCGAAACGGTGCTGGTGTCGATCGTGTCGGTGACGGTGGTCACTGCCGGGGCAGTGCTCGGCACCAGGTTTTCGAAATTGCCACCGGTGGCGGTGGAGATGGTGGCCTGGACCGTGCCCGCATCCTTGTAAACGTCATCGGATGGAGCCGGGACGGTCACGGTGCCGGTGGTTTTACCGGCGTCGATGGTGATTACGGCGCCATTGCTCAGGGTCACGGTGACCGGAGTGCCGGCGGCGTTGGTCAGGGTCGCGGTGTAAGTGATCTGACCGCCTTCGGCGACCGAGTTGGATGCGCTCAGGCTGAGGTTGGTGGTGTCGACGGTGTCGGTCACGGTGGTGCTGACCGGCGTTTTGTCCGCCACCAGGTTCTCGTAGTTGCCGCCGCTGACGTTGGTGATCGAGTTGGTCAGCGGAGCGTGGCCGGTCAACGCGTCGTTCGGCGCGGCGGTGGTCACGGTACCGGTGGTTTTGCCGACATCGATGGTAATGGTCTGGCCGTTGGCCAGGGACACGGTGACCGGGCTGCCAGTCACTGGTGCACCGACGGTTGCGGTGTAAGTGACGGTGCCGCCTTCGGCTGCCGAAGCGGTGGCATTCAGGGTCACGGTCGTGGTGTCGATGGTGTCGTTGACGGTGGTGACCGCCGGGGCAGGGCTCGGTACCAGGTTTTCGAAACTGCCACCGGTGGCGGTGGAGATGGTGGCCTGGACCGTACCGGCATCTTTGTAAACGTCATCGGATGGAGCCGGGACGGTGACGGTGCCGGTGGTTTTACCGGCGTCGATGGTGATTACGGCGCCATTGCTCAGGGTCACGGTGACCGGAGTGCCGGCGGCGTTGGTCAGGGTCGCGGTGTAAGTGATCTGGCCACCTTCGGCTACCGAGTTGGATGCGCTCAGGCTGAGGTTGGTGGTGTCGACGGTGTCGGTCACGGTGGTGCTGACCGGCGTTTTGTCCGCCACCAGGTTCTCGTAGTTGCCGCCGCTGACGTTGGTGATCGAGTTGGTCAGCGGAGCGTGGCCGGTCAACGCGTCGTTCGGCGCGGCGGTGGTCACGGTACCGGTGGTTTTGCCGACATCGATGGTAATCGTCTGGCCGTTGGCCAGGGACACGGTGACCGGGCTGCCGGTCACTGGCGCACCGACGGTCGCGGTGTAAGTGACGGTGCCGCCTTCGGCTGCCGAAGCGGTGGCATTCAGGGTCACGGTCGTGGTGTCGATGGTGTCGTTGACGGTGGTGACTGCCGGTGCAGTGCTCGGAACCAGGTTTTCTAAGTTGCCGCCGGTTGCGTCCTTGATGGTTGCTTCAACGGTGCCGGCGTCTTTATAGACGTCGTCCTTCGGCGCATCGACGGTTACGGAACCGGTGGTTTTGCCTGCTTCGATGGTGATGACGGCGCCGTTGCTCAGGGTCACGGTGACCGGAGTGCCGGCGGCATTGGTCAGGGTCGCCGTATAGGTGATCTGACCGCCTTCATCTACAGCGCCGGTCGCAGTGAGCGACAGGTTGGTGGTGTCCGGTGTGTCGGTCACCGAGGTGTCCGCCGACTTGCCGTCGACTTCCAGTTTCTCGTAGTTGCCGCCCTTGGCGTCGTCGATTTTCACGCTCAAAGAACCGCCGCCAGCCAAGGCATCGTTTGGCGCAACGAAGTTGACAGAACCGCTGCTGGCACCGACCGGAATGGTGATGGTCTGGCCATTGGACAGGGTCACAACCACCGGCGAGCCGGTGACTGGCGCTGACACGGACGCGGTGTAAACCACGGTCCCACCTTCGGCGACGTTCGCGGTCGCAGTCAGCGAAACGGTGATGGTGTCGATCGTGTCGGTGACGGTGGTCACTGCCGGGGCAGTGCTCGGCACCAGGTTTTCGAAACTGCCACCGGTGGCGGTGGAAATGGTGGCCTGGACCGTACCGGCATCTTTGTAAACGTCATCGGATGGAGCCGGGACGGTCACGGTGCCGGTGGTTTTACCGGCATCGATGGTGATCACGGCGCCGTTGCTCAGGGTCACGGTGACCGGAGTGCCGGCGGCATTGGTCAGGGTCGCCGTATAGGTGATCTGACCGCCTTCATCTACAGCGCCGGTCGCAGTGAGCGACAGGTTGGTGGTGTCCGGCGTGTCGGTCACCGAGGTATCCGCCGACTTGCCGTCGACTTCCAGTTTCTCGTAGTTGCCGCCCTTGGCGTCGTCGATTTTCACGCTCAAAGAACCGCCGCCAGCCAAGGCATCGTTTGGCGCAACGAAGTTGACAGAACCGCTGCTGGCACCGACCGGAATGGTGATGGTCTGGCCATTGGACAGGGTCACAACGACTGGCGAACCAGTCACCGGAGCAGTGACGGACGCGGTGTACACCACGGTGCCGCCTTCGGCCACGTTTGCGGTCGCAGTCAGCGAAACGGTGCTGGTGTCGATGGTGTCGTTGACGGTAGTGACTGCCGGGGTGGTGCTTGGCACCAGGTTCTCGAAGTTGCCACCGGTTGCGTCTTTGATGGTCGCTTCAACGGTGCCGGCGTCTTTATAGACGTCGTCCTTCGGCGCATCGACGGTTACGGAACCGGTGGTTTTACCCGCTTCGATGGTGATGACGGCACCGTTGCTCAGCGTGACGGTGACCGGTGTGCCGGCGGCATTGGTCAGGGTCGCGGTGTAGACGATGGAGCCGCCTTCGGCGACCGAGTCGGTTGCCGACAGGCTGAGGGTAGTGGTGTCCGGGGTATCAGTCACTGAGGTGTCGGCCGACTTGCCGTCGACTTCCAGTTTCTCGTAGTTACCGCCCTTGGCATCGTCGATCTTCACGCTCAGGGAGTTGCCGCCGGCCAGAGCATCGTTCGGCGCGGTGAAGTTGACGCTGGCGCTGCTCGAGCCTACCGGGATGGTAATGGTCTGCCCGTTGGACAGGGTCACAACCACTGGCGAACCAGTCACCGGGGCGGAGACGGACGCGGTGTACACCACGGTGCCGCCTTCGGCGACGTTCGCGGTCGCAGTCAGCGAAACGGTGCTGGTGTCGATGGTGTCGGTGACGGTGGTGACCGCCGGGGTGGTGCTTGGCACCAGGTTCTCGAAGTTGCCACCGGTGGCGTCTTTGATGGTCGTTTCAATGGTTCCGGCGTCTTTATAGACGTCATCCTTCGGCGCATCGACGGTTACGGAACCGGTGGTTTTGCCTGCTTCGATGGTGATGACGGCGCCATTGCTCAGCGTCACGGTCACGGGTGTGCCGGCGGCGTTGGTCAAGGTTGCGGTATAAACGATGGAACCACCTTCAGCCACCGAGTCGGTCGCGCTCAGGCTGAGGTTGGTGGTGTCCGGTGTGTCGGTCACCGAGGTGTCCGCCGACTTGCCGTCGACTTCCAGTTTCTCGTAGTTGCCGCCCTTGGCGTCGTCGATCTTCACGCTCAAAGAACCGCCGCCAGCGAGGGCATCGTTTGGCGCAACGAAGTTGACAGAACCGCTGCTGGCACCGACCGGAATGGTGATGGTCTGGCCATTGGACAGGGTCACAACCACTGGCGAGCCGGTGACTGGCGCTGACACGGACGCGGTGTACACCACGGTGCCGCCTTCGGCGACGTTCGCGGTCGCAGTCAGCGAAACAGTGCTGGTGTCGATGGTATCGGTGACGGTGGTGAGCGCAGGCGTATTGCTGGTTACCAGGTTCTCGAAGTTGCCACCGGTGGCGTCCTTGATGGTTGCTTCAACGGTGCCGGCGTCTTTGTAGACGTCGTCCTTCGGCGCATCGACGGTCACGGAGCCGGTGGTTTTACCCGCTTCGATGGTGATGACGGCGCCGTTGCTCAGGGTCACGGTGACCGGAGTGCCGGCGGCATTGGTCAGGGTCGCGGTGTAAACGATGGAACCGCCTTCAGCCACCGAGTCGGTCGCGCTCAGGCTGAGGGTCGTGGTGTCGACGGTGTCGGTCACGGTGGTGCTGACCGGCGTTTTGTCCGCCACCAGGTTCTCGTAGTTGCCGCCGCTGACGTTGGTGATCGAGTTGGTCAGCGGAGCGTGGCCGGTCAACGCGTCGTTCGGCGCGGCGGTGGTCACGGTACCGGTGGTTTTGCCGACGTCGATGGTGATCGTCTGGCCGTTGGCCAGGGACACGGTGACCGGGCTACCAGTCACTGGCGCACCGACGGTCGCGGTGTAAGTGACGGTGCCGCCTTCGGCCACGTTCGCGGTCGCACTCAGCGAAACAGTGCTGGTGTCGATGGTGTCGTTGACGGTAGTGACTGCCGGGGCAGTGCTCGGCACCAGGTTCTCGAAGTTGCCACCAGTGGCGGTAGAGATGGTGGCCTGGACCGTACCGGCATCTTTGTAAACGTCATCGGATGGAGCCGGGACGGTTACGGAGCCGGTGGTTTTACCCGCTTCGATGGTGATCACGGCGCCATTGCTCAGGGTCACGGTCACTGGCGTGCCGGCGGCGTTGGTCAAGGTTGCGGTATAAACAATGGAACCACCTTCGGCCACCGAGTCGGTCGCGCTCAGGCTGAGAGTCGTGGTGTCCGGCGTGTCGGTCACCGAGGTATCCGCCGACTTGCCGTCGACTTCCAGCTTCTCGTAGTTGCCGCCCTTGGCATCGTCGATCTTCACGCTCAGGGAGTTGCCGCCGGCCAGCGCATCGTTCGGCGCGGTGAAGTTGACGCTGGCGCTGCTCGAGCCAACCGGGATGGTAATGGTCTGCCCGTTGGACAGGGTCACAACCACTGGCGAACCAGTCACCGGGGCGGAGACGGACGCGGTGTACACCACGGTGCCGCCTTCGGCGACGTTCGCGGTCGCAGTCAGCGAAACGGTGCTGGTGTCGATGGTGTCGTTGACGGTAGTGACTGCCGGGGCAGTGCTCGGCACCAGGTTCTCGAAGTTGCCACCAGTGGCGGTAGAGATGGTGGCCTGGACCGTACCGGCATCTTTGTAAACGTCATCGGATGGAGCCGGGACGGTTACGGAGCCGGTGGTTTTACCCGCTTCGATGGTGATCACGGCGCCATTGCTCAGGGTCACGGTCACTGGCGTGCCGGCGGCGTTGGTCAAGGTTGCGGTATAAACAATGGAACCACCTTCGGCCACCGAGTCGGTCGCGCTCAGGCTGAGAGTCGTGGTGTCCGGCGTGTCGGTCACCGAGGTATCCGCCGACTTGCCGTCGACTTCCAGCTTCTCGTAGTTGCCGCCCTTGGCATCGTCGATCTTCACGCTCAGGGAGTTGCCGCCGGCCAGCGCATCGTTCGGCGCGGTGAAGTTGACGCTGGCGCTGCTCGAGCCAACCGGGATGGTAATGGTCTGCCCGTTGGACAGGGTCACAACCACTGGCGAACCAGTCACCGGCGCGGACACGGACGCGGTGTACACCACGGTGCCGCCTTCGGCGACGTTCGCGGTCGCAGTCAGCGAAACGGTGCTGGTGTCGATGGTGTCGGTGACGGTGGTGACCGCCGGGGTGGTGCTTGGCACCAGGTTCTCGAAGTTGCCACCGGTGGCGTCTTTGATGGTCGTTTCAATGGTTCCGGCGTCTTTATAGACGTCATCCTTCGGCGCATCGACGGTTACGGAACCGGTGGTTTTGCCTGCTTCGATGGTGATGACGGCGCCATTGCTCAGCGTCACGGTCACGGGTGTGCCGGCGGCGTTGGTCAAGGTTGCGGTATAAACGATGGAACCACCTTCAGCCACCGAGTCGGTCGCGCTCAGGCTGAGGTTGGTGGTGTCCGGTGTGTCGGTCACCGAGGTGTCCGCCGACTTGCCGTCGACTTCCAGCTTCTCGTAGTTGCCGCCCTTGGCATCGTCGATCTTGACGCTCAGGGAGTTGCCGCCGGCCAAGGCATCGTTGGGTGCAACGAAGTTGACAGAACCGCTGCTCGCGCCGACCGGAATGGTGATTGTCTGGCCATTGGACAGGGTCACAACGACTGGCGAACCAGTCACCGGAGCAGTGACGGACGCGGTGTACACCACGGTGCCGCCTTCGGCCACGTTTGCGGTCGCAGTCAGCGAAACGGTGCTGGTGTCGATGGTATCGGTGACGGTGGTGAGCGCAGGCGTATTGCTGGTTACCAGGTTCTCGAAGTTGCCGCCGGTTGCGTCCTTGATGGTTGCTTCAACGGTGCCGGCGTCTTTGTAGACGTCGTCCTTCGGCGCATCGACGGTCACGGAGCCGGTGGTTTTACCCGCTTCGATGGTGATGACGGCGCCGTTGCTCAGGGTCACGGTGACCGGAGTGCCGGCGGCATTGGTCAGGGTCGCGGTGTAAACGATGGAACCGCCTTCAGCCACCGAGTCGGTCGCGCTCAGGCTGAGGGTCGTGGTGTCGACGGTGTCGGTCACGGTGGTGCTGACCGGCGTTTTGTCCGCCACCAGGTTCTCGTAGTTGCCGCCGCTGACGTTGGTGATCGAGTTGGTCAGCGGAGCGTGGCCGGTCAACGCGTCGTTCGGCGCGGCGGTGGTCACGGTACCGGTGGTTTTGCCGACGTCGATGGTGATCGTCTGGCCGTTGGCCAGGGACACGGTGACCGGGCTACCAGTCACTGGCGCACCGACGGTCGCGGTGTAAGTGACGGTGCCGCCTTCGGCCACGTTCGCGGTCGCACTCAGCGAAACAGTGCTGGTGTCGATGGTGTCGTTGACGGTAGTGACTGCCGGGGCAGTGCTCGGCACCAGGTTCTCGAAGTTGCCACCGGTGGCGGTAGAGATGGTGGCCTGGACCGTACCGGCATCTTTGTAAACGTCATCGGATGGAGCCGGGACGGTTACGGAGCCGGTGGTTTTACCCGCTTCGATGGTGATCACGGCGCCATTGCTCAGGGTCACGGTCACTGGCGTGCCGGCGGCGTTGGTCAAGGTTGCGGTATAAACGATGGAACCACCTTCAGCCACCGAGTCGGTCGCGCTCAGGCTGAGGTTGGTGGTGTCCGGTGTGTCGGTCACCGAGGTGTCCGCCGACTTGCCGTCGACTTCCAGCTTCTCGTAGTTGCCGCCCTTGGCATCGTCGATCTTGACGCTCAGGGAGTTGCCGCCGGCCAAGGCATCGTTGGGTGCAACGAAGTTGACAGAACCGCTGCTCGCGCCGACCGGAATGGTGATTGTCTGGCCATTGGACAGGGTCACAACGACTGGCGAACCAGTCACCGGAGCAGTGACGGACGCGGTGTACACCACGGTGCCGCCTTCGGCCACGTTTGCGGTCGCAGTCAGCGAAACGGTGCTGGTGTCGATGGTGTCGGTGACGGTGGTGACCGCCGGGGTGGTGCTTGGCACCAGGTTCTCGAAGTTGCCACCGGTGGCGTCTTTGATGGTCGTTTCAATGGTTCCGGCGTCTTTATAGACGTCATCCTTCGGCGCATCGACGGTTACGGAACCGGTGGTTTTGCCTGCTTCGATGGTGATGACGGCGCCATTGCTCAGCGTCACGGTCACGGGTGTGCCGGCGGCGTTGGTCAAGGTTGCGGTGTAAACAATGGAACCACCTTCAGCCACCGAGTCGGTTGCGCTCAGGCTGAGGGTGGTGGTGTCTGGGGTGTCGGTCACCGAGGTATCCGCCGACTTGCCGTCGACTTCCAGCTTCTCGTAGTTGCCGCCCTTGGCGTCGTCGATCTTGACGCTCAAGGAGCCGCCACCCGCCAACGCATCGTTGGGTGCAACAAAATTGACAGAGCCGCTGCTGGCGCCGACCGGAATGGTAATGGTCTGGCCGTTGGACAGGGTCACAACGACTGGCGAGCCGGTGACTGGCGCTGACACGGACGCGGTGTACACCACGGTCCCACCTTCGGCGACGTTCGCGGTCGCAGTCAGCGAAACAGTGCTGGTGTCGATGGTGTCGTTGACGGTAGTGACTGCCGGGGCAGTGCTCGGCACCAGGTTCTCGAAGTTGCCACCGGTGGCGGTAGAGATGGTGGCCTGGACCGTGCCGGTGTCTTTGTAAACGTCATCGGCAGGGGCGGCGACGCTCACGCTGCCAGTGGTCGCGCCTGCAGCGATGGTGATCACGGCCCCGTTGCTCAAGGTCACGGTGACTGGCGTGCCCGCCGGATTGGTCAGGGTCGCGGTGTACAGAATCTGACCACCTTCGGCCACTTCGGTGGACGCCGACAGGCTCAGGCCGGTGTCGTCTTTCGAATCGGTGATGGTGGTGAGTGCCGGCTCGGTGCTCGGGGTCAGTTGTTCGAAATTACCGCCGGTGGTGCCGGTGATCGTAGTGCTGACGGTGCTGCCGTTGTTGTAGACGTCATTGGCCGGGGTATCGACGGTCACGCTGCCGGTGGTCTTGCCCGCTTCGATGGTAATGACCGAGCCATTGCTCAAGGTCACGGTCATTGGCGTGCCAGCAGGGTTGGTCAGGGTGGCGGTGTAAGTGATCTGGCCGCCTTCGACAACGGTGCCGGTGGCGCTGAGGGTCAGGCCGGTACTGTCGATCGAGTCGGTAATGGTGGTGACGGCCGGCGTGGTGCTCGGTACGAGGTTCTCGAAATTGCCACCGGTCGCACCGGTGATCGTGGTGCTGACGGTGCTGCCGTTGTTGTAGACGTCATTGGCCGGGGTATCGACGGTCACGCTGCCGGTGGTCTTGCCCGCTTCGATGGTAATGACCGAGCCATTGCTCAAGGTCACGGTCATTGGCGTGCCAGCAGGGTTGGTCAGGGTGGCGGTGTAAGTGATCTGGCCGCCTTCGACAACGGTGCCGGTGGCGCTGAGGCTCAGGCCGGTGTTGTCGATCGAGTCGGTAATGGTGGTGACGGCCGGCGTGGTGCTCGGTACGAGGTTCTCGAAATTGCCACCGGTGGCACCGGTGATCGTAGTGCTGACGGTGCTGCCGTTGTTGTAGACGTCATTGGCCGGGGTTTCGACATTCACGGAGCCGGTGGTTTTTCCGGCTTCGATGGTGATGGTCGAACCGTTGGACAGGGTAACGGTGACCGGCGTCTGCGCCGGGTTGGTCAATGTCGCGGTGTAGGTGATCTGGCCGCCTTCCGTGACGCTGCCGGTGGCAGTCAGGGTCAGGCCGGTACTGTCGATCGAGTCGGTAATGGTGGTGACCGCCGGCGTCGGGTTCGGCACCAGGTTTTCGAAGTTACCGCCGGTAGCGCCAGTGATCGTGGTGCTGACGGTGCTGCCGTTGTTGTAGACATCATTGGCCGGGGTTTCGACATTCACGGAACCGGTGGTTTTTCCGGCTTCGATGGTGATGGTCGAGCCGTTGGACAGGGTCACGGTGACCGGTGTTTGCGCCGGGTTAGTCAGGGTGGCGGTGTAGGTGATCTGGCCACCTTCAGTGACGCTTGAACCCGCTGTCAGCGTAACGGTAGTGGTGTCGACGGTGTCGGTGACCTGGGTCACGGCCGGAGCAGTCGGCGGGGTGACCACGATACCGCTGCCACCCGTGGTGCCAGTGACGGTCACGTCGATTTGGGTCGGATCGTTATAAACAGTGTCGTTCGGCGCCAGAGGAACGTTGACGGTACCGGTAGTCTGGCCGGCTGTGATCACGATCACCGCGCCGTTGGACAGGGTGATGGTCAGGTCGGTCAGCGGTGCCTGGGTCAGGGTCGCGGTGTAAACCAGTACACCACCGGCCTCGGTGATGGTCGGCGTGGCGCTCAGGCTCAGGGTCGATTCGCGCAGAGCATTGGAGCTGGTATTGGCGGTCTGGCCGCCAGTGGTGTTTTGTGTTGCCAAAGCCGCAGTGGCGAGGCCTGCGGTAGGGAAGCCAATGGTCGGGTCGACCCGGGCAGCGGTTGCCTCCAGAGCCACGAAGCTGTGGCCGCCACCGGCAGAGCCGCCCGCGCTCGCGGCAGTAGGGCCGGCCGCGGTGGCTTCAAGAGCGGTGGTCGGGTCGACACCGGCAGCGATGGCTTGCTGCAATTCGTCAACCGATGGCGCGGCTTGTGCAGTGGCTTGTGCAAGGTCGGTGCTGGAGTCCGGATTGCTGCCACTCCACTGAGTGTCGCGGCCCAGGTCCAGGGTCCGCCCGTCAGCCAGTTCAAGGGTAATGGCGCCGGCGGCACCGGTGTCCACTTGGTCGCCCACAAACAACCGGTCGCCTTCAACGAGTACGCGGCGGATGCCCTCTGGGGACACCGCGAAAACCTGACCAACAATGCTTTTGACGATGGCAACAACACTGCTCATTGAAGACTCTCCGGGTGTCACGTTCAGTTGACTTCCATGAACCGCTCGGGCGTGTTCGCCGATCGGGCTGGACGTTCTTACAAAATTCGATACATAGCTTTGACGCGTAACCGTCAATAATTTGGCTATATTTTTTCGAAATTAACTTTATGCCAAACTATTGACCTTATGGGAGTCATCCTAAACAATCGTCAAGGTAATGTCACATTGATATTTAAGCGGCGACCTGTCCTACAGCGTGTGATCCAGTTCCGATTTTGAACTTTCCGACATACGGTCATTCCGGTTGCCACCATGCGATGCAGCGCCATGTTCTGCAGTGATTCAAGACAAGAAGTCCCGGGAAATTCCAACTATGCGTTTGCACCTGTTCAAGGTTCTACCCTTCGCCTTTGCCGCCAGCGTTGTTCAGGCGCAAACCCTTCCGCAGGCCATGCAACAGGCACTGGATGTCCATCCGGAAATCCAGGCAGGGGTCAATAGTCGGCTGGCCGCGGATTATCAATTAAAGGCTGCAAAAGGTGGATACCTGCCACGGGTCGATCTGCTGGGCGGTTATGGTCGCGAAGGCACCGACAGTGTCTCCACCCGTGCCGCTGGCGGCAGCAACCACTGGGAAACGCTGAACCGGAGCGAGTCAAGTTTACGTCTGTCACAGATGGTTTTTGACGGTTTTGCGACGTCCAGCGAAGTGGGGCGTCAACAAGCCACCGTTAATTCCCGTGCTTATTCCTTGATGGGCACCTCGGAACGCACCGCGTTGACCGTCGCTCAGGTTTATCTCGATGTGCTGACCCGCCGCGAATTCGTGCGCCTGGCCGAAGACAACCTGAAAAACCACGAACGGATTTTTGACCAGATCAAATTGCGCACCCAGCGCGGCGTGGGCAGCGGCGCCGATCTCGATCAGGCCGAAGCACGCATGGCCCAGGCCCGCAACAACCTGATCACCGAGCAGACCAACCTGGCAGACGCCCAGACCAACTTCCTCAGTGCCGTCGGCCAAATGCCCGATCAACTGGAGCGGCCTGCCGATTTTATGGCGCTGTTGCCAGCCAACCTGAATGAAGCCCGGGCGCAGATGCTGGAAAACAGCCCGATCCTGCGTTCCGCCGAATCGGATATCGCTGCTGCCGAGAAACAGTACGAAGCCGCCAAGTCGAGCTTCTACCCGCGCTTCGATGCCGAACTGGGTCGCACCGCCGACAACGACCTCGATGGTCAGAACGGTCACAACAACGAATGGCAGGCCATGCTGCGCATGCGCTTCAATTTGTTTGCCGGTGGCAGCAACAAGGCCGATCTGGAATCCAAGTCCTACCTGTCGAACCAGGCGCTGGATATTCGCAACAACGCCCTGCGTGTGTTGAATGAAGAACTGGGCCTGGCCTGGAATGCCCTGAACAACGCCAACGCCCAGGTGCCGATCGCCCAGCAATATGTCGATCGCAGCGCCAGCGTGCGCGGCGCGTATCAGAAGCAATTCAGCCTCGGCGAACGGACGCTGCTTGACTTGCTCGACAGTGAAAACGAGCTGTTCACCGCTTCCCGTCGGCTGGTCGAGATCAAAAACATTCAGTTATTTACTCAGTACCGAATCAAGGCGACCATGGGCGAATTGCTCAAAAGTCAGGGCGTGGTCGCACCGTTGGCATCCGTTGTGCAGAATGACGTGAAGCCCAAGGTCCAGCTGCCTGGGATGAATTGAGTCCTGCCCCATTTCAACTGTTAGCCAAGAGTGTCGAGCGTGGAATCAGAAGTCAGTCGAGTGCAACTCATTCATGATCCACGCGCGCTGCATGACGATCCGTTACTGGACGGCCTGCTAGCCCTCTGCACGTTGCACCAGAAGCCGGCCAGCGCGGCGATGCTGACCACCGGCCTGCCGTTGCCCAAACAGCGCTTGAGCGTCGAACTGCTGCCTCGTGCGGCTGCTCGTGCCGGGCTGCAAGGGCGGGTGCTGCAACGCAAGCTGGAGCAGATTCCAGCGATCGCCATGCCGGCGCTGTTGCTGCTCAAGGACGGACGCAGTGCGGTGCTGCTCGGCTGGCACGGTGAAGACCAGGCCCGCTTGCTGCTCAGTGAAAGCGATGGTGGCGAAGTCTGCGTCAGTCGTGAACTGCTCGCCGACGACTACAGCGGCAAAGTGTTCTTCGCCCAACCCCAGCACAAATTCGACGTCAATCACGGCACGCTGATCCCGCGCGCGCGTTCGTGGTTTCGCGACACCCTCAAGCGTTCGCGCTGGCTGTACGTCGACGCCATCGCTGCCAGTCTGCTGATCAATATCATCGCCATGGCCGCGCCGCTGTTCGTGATGAATGTCTACGACCGCGTGGTGCCGAACCAGGCCGAATCGACCCTTTGGGTGCTGGCCATCGGCATCACCGGCGCTTATGTGTTCGACCTGATTCTCAAGAGCCTGCGCAGTCTGTGCCTGGACCTGGCCGGCAAGAAAACCGACCTGATCATTTCAGCGACGCTGTTTGAGCGCATCGTCGGCATGGCCATGAAGTACCGTCCGGCGCGGGTCGGCAGCTTTGCCCAGAACATCCATGAATTTCAGAGCCTGCGCGACTTCCTTGCGTCGCTGACCCTCACCAGCCTGATCGACCTGCCGTTTACGCTGTTGATCTTCCTGGTCATCGCGATCCTCGGCGGGCATCTGGTGTGGATTCCGGTGCTGGCGTTCCCGATTGCGCTGCTGATCGGTTATGCCTTGCAGAAGCCGCTGGTGGCGACCATGGAGCGAACCATGGCCCTGGGCGCCGAGCGCCAGTCGAGCCTGATCGAAACCCTCGCCGGTCTTGATGCGGTCAAGGTCAACAACGCTGAAAGCGAACGCCAGTATCAGTGGGAACAGACTATCGGCACCCTCAGCCGCCTTGAGCTGCGGGTGAAAATGCTGTCTGGTCTGGCGATGAACATCACCTTGCTGATTCAGCAATTGGCCGGGGTGATCATGATCGTCTTCGGCGTGTACCAGATCATTGCCGGCAACCTGAGCATGGGCGGTTTGATCGCCTGTTACATGCTCAGCGGTCGCGCCCTCAGCCCGCTGGCCTCGCTGTCCGGTCTGCTGACCCGCTACCAGCAAGCCCGCGTGACCATGACCTCGGTCGATCAGATGATGGAGTTGCCTCAGGAGCGCAATTTCGACGAGCGCCCGCTGAGCCGCAAGGTCCTGCAAGGCGCCATTGAATGCCGTCAGCTGACCTTCACCTATCCGAATCAACAGAACCCCGCGCTGAAGGGCATCAACCTGATCATCAAGCCGGGCGAGAAGATCGGCATCATCGGTCGCAGCGGCTCGGGCAAAAGCTCCCTGGCCAAACTGCTGGTGGGCCTCTATCAGCCGGACGACGGCGCGTTGCTGGTGGATGGTGTGGATATCCGCCAGATCGACGTTAGCGAACTGCGCCACAATATTGGCTACGTGCCCCAGGACATCCAATTGCTCGCCGGTACGTTGCGCGACAACCTGGTGTCGGGCGCGCGCTATGTCGAAGACGAATTGGTGCTGCAAGCCGCGGAACTGGCTGGTGTCCACGAGTTCGCCCGCCTGCACCCGCAAGGTTATGAGCTGCAAGTCGGTGAGCGTGGGCAGAACCTGTCCGGCGGTCAGCGCCAGAACGTGGCCCTGGCCCGAGCGCTGCTGCTCAACCCGCCGATCCTGTTGCTGGACGAACCCACCAGCGCCATGGACAACACTGGCGAAGAGCGCCTGAAACAACGCCTCGCTGCCGTGGTGGAAAACAAGACCGTGGTGCTGGTGACGCACCGGGCCTCGCTGTTGTCGCTGGTGGATCGCCTGCTGGTGATCGACCGCGGGCAGATTCTCGCCGATGGCCCGAAAGCCGCCGTGATGGAAGCGTTGAAAAAGGGGCAGATCAGTGTTGCTTAAGTCCGGGGTCAAAGAATCCATCCGCCGCTACTTCAAAGGCTCCGCGTCGCTGCAAGGCCAGCCCCTTCCCGAGGTCAACAAAGCGCTGATCGAGGACGCCCCGCGCGTGGTGCGGTTGACGATCTGGGCGATCATCGGCTTCTTCGTGTTCCTGATGCTGTGGGCCAATTTTGCGGTGATCGATGAAGTCACCAAGGGCGACGGCAAGGCGATTCCGTCGTCGAAGATCCAGAAAATCCAGAACCTTGAGGGTGGCATCGTTTCCGAGCTGTTCGTCAAGGAAGGGCAAATCGTCGAGGCTGGCGCGCCGCTGATACGTCTGGACGACACACGGTTTGCCTCCAATGTTGGCGAAACCGAGGCCGATCGGCTGTCGATGCTGTTGCGCGTGGAGCGCTTGAGCGCCGAGGTCGATGACCGTCCGTTGAATTTCCCCGCCGATGTGCTCAAAGCCGTGCCTGGCCAGGCTGCCAGCGAAGAATCGTTGTACGTCAGCCGTCGTCAGCAACTGCACGATGAGATCGGTGGCTTGCAGGAGCAGTTGATCCAGAAGCAACAGGAGCTGCGCGAGTTCACCTCCAAACAGGCCCAGTACCGCAGCGGTCTGGCCTTGCAGCGTCAGGAAATCGCCATGTCCGAGCCGTTGGTGGCTCAGGGCGCGGTATCCCCGGTTGAGGTATTGCGACTCAAGCGTGCCGAGGTCGAAACCCGCGGCCAATTGGACGCCACCACCCTGGCGATCCCTCGCGCCGAATCGGCGATCAAGGAAGTTCAGCGCAAGATCGACGAGACTCGCGGCAAATTCCGCAGTGAAGCCTTGACTCAACTCAACGAAGCGCGCACCGATCTGAACAAGGCCCAGGCTACCGGCAAAGCGCTGGAAGACCGGGTCAGCCGAACGCTGGTGACATCGCCGGTACGGGGCATCGTCAACAAGTTGCTGGTGAACACCATCGGTGGCGTGATCCAGCCGGGCAGCGACCTGGTGGAAATCGTGCCGCTGGACGACACCTTGCTGGTGGAAGCCAAGATTCGCCCGCAAGACATCGCCTTCCTGCATCCGGGGCAAGACGCCACGGTGAAGTTCACGGCTTACGACTACACCATTTATGGCGGGCTGAAAGCCAAGCTGGAGCAGATCGGTGCCGACACCATCACCGACGAAGACAAGAAGACCACGTACTACATCATCAAACTGCGCACCGAGCGCAGCCACCTCGGGACGGATGAAAAGCCGTTGCTGATCATTCCTGGAATGGTGGCGTCGGTGGATATCATTACTGGCAAGAAGACCATACTGAGTTATTTGCTCAAGCCGATTATCCGGGCTCGCGCCGAGGCGTTGCACGAGCGGTAGTTTTCGGGTGAGGCTGATGGCCTCTTCGCGGGCAAGCCTCGCTCCTACAGGACGCGGGGCTTCTGTAGGAGCGAGGCTTGCCCGCGAAAGCGTCCTCAAAGACACCACACTTCAAAAGCCATATCGTTATTCGCTAACGGTATTTAAATTTAAATTCTTATACCTATAAAGTCACTTCCCTGCGTACCTGCCGACCAATCGGCGCGCCGCACGACACGAACCAACACGGGACCTCCGTGAGTTTCTGATCGACGCGCGCCCTTGAGCGCGCCGTGCGTGGGAGTGATTTTTATGCCAGCTGTCTCTTTTTCCCCAAAGCCTGAGCCAACAAGCGCCGCCACCCTCGCGTCGCAAGCCTTCGAAATCCGCCCGTTCAGCGGTGCCGTCGGTGCCGAAATCATCGGCCTGGATTTGTCCCGCCCAATCAATGACCAGGACTTCTCCCGAATCCACCGTGCGCACCTGGATCATCATGTGGTGGTGTTCCGCGACCAGCGCATAACCCCCGAACAGCAGATCGCCTTCAGCCGCCGTTTCGGCGTGTTGCAGATCCACGTGCTCAAGCAATTCCTGCTGGCCGGGCATCCGGAAATCCTCATCGTTTCCAACATCATCGAAAACGGCCAATCCATCGGCCTCGGTGATGCCGGCAAGTTCTGGCACTCCGATCTCTCTTATAAAGAACTGCCGAGCCTGGGCTCGATGCTGCATGCCCAGGAGCTGCCCTCCGAAGGCGGCGACACGCTGTTCGCCGACATGCACAAAGCCTGGGACAGCTTGCCCGAGGCGCTTCGTAAAGCCGTCGAAGGTCGTTCGGCCGCGCATTCCTACACGGCGCGCTACAGCGAGAGCAAATTCGAGGGCAACTGGCGTCCGACCCTGACGCCGGAGCAACTGGCTCAGGTCGCTGAAGTTGTTCATCCGATCGTCCGCACCCACCCGGAAAACGGTCGCAAGGCGTTGTTCGTCAGCGAGGGCTTCACCACCCGCATCGTCGGTTTGCCGGAAGACGAGAGCAAACAATTGCTCGACGAGCTCTACGCCCACAGCGTGTTGCCGCAAAACATTTACCGCCATCAATGGCAGGCCCACG
This sequence comes from Pseudomonas sp. Pseusp15, assembly GCF_059492165.1. Classification (NCBI taxonomy): domain Bacteria; kingdom Pseudomonadati; phylum Pseudomonadota; class Gammaproteobacteria; order Pseudomonadales; family Pseudomonadaceae; genus Pseudomonas; species Pseudomonas sp. Pseusp15. The sequence goes on along the minus strand of NZ_CP168523.1, from coordinate 5,188,105 downwards.
ACCTGGTGTTCTGGGACAACCGCTCGCTGATTCACCTCGCCGCCGGATGCCCCAGCCATCTGCGCCGCAAGTTGTATCGCACCACCATCCAGGGCGACGCGCCTTTCTGATTTCGGAGAACCCTCATGTCCAAACGTCTTCCATTTGCACCGTTGGCCGCCGCTATCGGCCTGGGTTTCAGCCTGCTCGCCGGCAGCCTGTTGGCGCCGACCGTGGCCCACGCCGAGGGTGAAATTCGTATCGCCGAACAATTCGGCATCGTTTATCTGCTGCTCAACGTGGTGCGCGATCAGAACCTGATCGAGAAATACGGCAAGCAGGAAGGCATCGACATCAAGGTCGACTGGACCCAGCTCTCCGGCGGCTCGGCGGTCAACGATGCGTTGCTCTCCGGCTCCATCGACATTGCCGGCGCTGGCGTCGGGCCGCTGCTGACCATCTGGGACCGCACTCACGGCAAACAGAACGTCAAGGCCGTGGCTTCCCTGGGCAACTTCCCTTACTACCTGGTGAGTAATAATCCGAAGGTCAAAACCATCGCTGACTTCACCGAAAAGGACCGCATTGCGGTGCCGGCGGTCGGGGTGTCGGTGCAGTCGCGCTTCCTGCAATACGCAGCGGCCAAGCAATGGGGCGACAAAGAGTTCAATCGCCTCGACAAGTACACCATCGCCGTTCCGCACCCGGATGCCACTGCGGCACTGATCGCTGGCGGCACCGAGTTGACCGGGCACTTCTCCAACCCGCCCTTCCAGGATCAGGCGCTGGAAAACCCCAGCGTGCACGTGGTGCTGAACACCTATGACCTGCTCGGCCCGAACTCGCCGACCGTGTTGTTCGCCACCGAGAAATTCCGCAACGAGAACCCGAAAACCTATAAAGCCTTCATCGCGGCGCTGACCGAAGCGGCCGAGTTTGCGCAGAACGATAAAGGCGCGGCGGCCGACACATACATCCGTGTCACCAAGGCAAAAATCGACCGTGCGGCATTGCTGAAAATCATCGACAACCCGCAGTTCGAATTTACCGTCACGCCGAAAAACACTTACCCGCTGGCCGAGTTCCTCTACCGCGTCGGCGCGATCAAAAACAAACCGGATTCGTGGAAGGATTACTTCTTCCAGGATGCCAAGCCGCTGCAAGGGAGCTGATCGACATGAACGCCCCCTTGCAAGGCCACACGGCCAGCAATCCGATCGCGGCCGCGCAAGCGCTGCTGTCGGTCGACCAGGTCAGCCTGGAATACCGCACGCCTGCGCGTGTGGTTCGAGCGACCCATCAGGTCAGTTTCGAGATCGATCCGGCGGACCGCTTTGTGTTGCTCGGTCCGTCCGGCTGCGGAAAATCGACGTTGCTCAAGGCGGTCGCCGGGTTCATCCCGCCCTGTGAGGGCGAGATTCGCCTGCAAGGCCAGCGGGTCGATGCGCCGGGGCCGGACCGGATCGTGGTGTTCCAGGAGTTCGATCAGCTGCCGCCGTGGAAAACCGTCAAACAGAACGTGATGTTTCCGCTGCTCGCTTCCAAAACCCTCAAGCGTAAAGAGGCTGAAGAGCGGGCGCTGCACTATCTGGACAAGGTCGGTCTGGCGGCGTTTGCCGATGCCTATCCGCATACCCTGTCTGGCGGCATGAAAGCTCGGGTGGCGATTGCCCGGGCGTTGGCGATGCAACCAAAAATCCTGTTGATGGATGAACCCTTCGCCGCCCTCGATGCGCTGACCCGGCGCAAGATGCAGGAAGAGTTGCTGCTGCTCTGGGAAGAGGTGCGTTTCACGCTGCTGTTCGTTACTCACTCCATCGAAGAGGCGTTGGTGGTGGGTAATCGGATTCTGCTGCTGTCGCCTCATCCGGGGCGGGTACGAGCCGAAGTCCACAGCCATCAATACGATTTGCACAGCCTCGGGGGGGTGGCGTTCCAGGAATCGGCACGGCGGATTCATCGGCTGTTGTTCGATGAAGGCCAGTCCCCGGAAACCGCCTGTGAGCTGGATTTCGCCGATATTCGCATCGCTTATTGAGCCATTGAGAGGAGTGCCCGATGAGCCCGCTATCATCCGCGCGTAAAGAGTACGAAACCGTTTTGCAGCCGCTGACGAGCGTCCCGCTGGAGCGTGAGTTAGCCCTCGGTCAGCGTCTCTGGCAACAGGGCTGGTTGCGTAAAAGCCTGATCCTGATTGTGCTCGCGCTGCTCTGGGAAGCCGTTGCCCGTTACCAGAATAACGACCTGCTGCTGCCAGGCTTTCTGCAAACCGCCAGCGCGCTGTACGACGGCCTGCTCAGCGGTGAGTTGTTGGGCAAGGTGTGGATTTCGCTGGTGGTGTTGTTGAAGGGCTACCTGATCGGGATTGTGCTGGCGTTTGCGCTGACCACGTTGGCGGTGTCGACACAATTGGGTCGCGATCTGCTGAGCACGCTGACCTCGATGTTCAACCCGTTGCCGGCCATCGCCCTGTTACCGCTGGCGCTGCTGTGGTTCGGGCTGGGGCAGAACAGCCTGATTTTTGTACTGGTGCATTCGGTGCTCTGGGCGTTGGCGTTGAACACCTACGCCGGGTTTCTTGGCGTTTCGGAAACCCTGCGCATGGCCGGGCGCAATTACGGCCTCAAGGGCATGCGTTTCGTATTGTTCATCCTGATCCCGGCCGCGTTGCCGTCGATCCTCGCCGGGTTGAAAATCGGCTGGGCTTTCGCCTGGCGCACATTGATCGCCGCCGAATTGGTATTCGGCGCTACCAGCGGCAAGGGTGGGTTGGGGTGGTACATCTTCCAGAACCGTAATGAGCTGTACACCGACAAGGTGTTTGCCGGGTTGGCGGTGGTAATCCTGATCGGTTTGCTGGTGGAGAATCTGGTGTTTGATACGTTGGAGCGGGTGACGGTGAAGCGTTGGGGGATGCAGCGCTGAGTTTTGCGGTGTCTGATCTGGCCCCTTCGCGGGCTTGCCCGCGATGGCGGCAGACCTGCCAATACATCAGTCAGAAGGATGTTTGCTAGCATTGCGTCTGAATCAATCCAGATCAGATCAACATCCTCACCGTGCAAGGCGAATTGCTGGCGACCCAGCAGCAGTGGGTCGAAAGCTCGACCGGGGTGTCGTTGGCGATGGTGGGGTTGTACAAGGCGTTGGGTGGGGAATGGGAGTCGGTGTATCCGGTGGCGGAGATGGCGCAGCGTTGATATGGATGATTTGTAAGGAAATTAATACCTATCCGCCAACGCGCGCTCCAACCAATGATGGCCATCCGCTTGACGCGTTCCCCCGCTGTCGTAGACTCCGCTCATCCGTCAGGGAGTTACGGTTATGCGGCGTTTTCGTGTTTGGGTTGCGGGATTGACCTTTGTAACGTGCGTAGTACAGGCGCAAGCGCCTGCGCCAGACGATCCGTTGCTGGAAAGCAACGCGGTCGGCGGTAACGCGTCAGCCAGCAGTGAGGCGCGCGGTGTGTTGCGAGCCCGGGATCAGGCGGTGCTCGCCAGTGAGTTGTCGGGGCGGATTGTCGAGTTGCCGTTCAGTGAGGGCGAGTCGTTCAAAAAGGGCGACACCCTGGCGCGGTTTGACTGTTCGGCTTATCAGGCTCAGCTCAACGCGGCACAGGCCGCCAATCGTGGCGCCGGTGAGGAGCTGGCCCATAATCGGCAACTGGCGGCGTTGAATTCGGTCGGGCGCTTTGAAGTGGCGCGGGCCGAGGCCAAGGTCAGCGAAACCCAGGCGCAATCTCAGGTTTATCAGGTTCAGGTCAAACGCTGCAGCGTGGTCGCGCCGTTCGATGGCCAGGTCGTCGAGCGCAAGGTCAAGCGCTACGAAAGCGTTGCCGCCGGTGCGCCGTTGCTGGATGTGGTCGATAACCGCACCCTGGAAATTCACCTGTTGGTGCCTTCACGCTGGATGGGCAAGCTCAAGCCCGGCCAGACGTTCAGTTTTGTCCCCGATGAAACCGGTCAGCCGCTGGATGCCACGGTCAAGCGCCTCGGCGCGCGGATCGACGAAGGCAGCCAGACCTTGCTGCTGGTGGCGACACTGCCCAACGCCAGCGGCCTGTTGGCCGGCATGAGCGGAACGGCCCGTTTCGCGGAGCTCAAGTGAACGCCCCGGTAACGGGCGGCGCCGAGCAGGTGTTCGCCAGGTTTCTCGACCTCGAACGCCAGACCCGCGCGGCTCGTAATTCTTCGCAACTGGCCTACAGCCTGGTCAATGACGGTCAGTCGCTGTTCAGTTTCCGCCATGCCGCATTGTTGATCGCCGGCAAGGTGCAGGCGGTGACCGGTGTCAGTGCGGTGGAGCCGAATGCGCCGTTTGTGGCGTTTGTCGAGCAAGCGGTCGCGCAGTTGTTCAAGCTCGAGGTGCTGAAACAGGCACGGGTGATCGCGCCCGATCTGCTCAGTGAATCGATTCAGGCCGATTGGCAAAGTCTGTCGGCCGCTCAGGTGTTCTGGTTGCCACTGATTGATCATCAGGGCGAGATCTTCGGCGGGCTGTGGCTGGCGCGGGATGTGCCGTGGAACCCTGCCGAGCAGGTGCTGTTGTCGCAACTGGGCGACACCTACAGCCATGCCTGGCTGGCGCTGCAACCGCGCAAACCCTGGCGACTGCGCTGGACGCGCAAGCGTCAGGTGGCACTGGTCGCCGTGTTGTTGCTCGGGTTACTGATTCCGGTGCGCCAATCGGTGTTGGCGCCGGCTGAGGTCGTCCCGTTGGGCGGTCGGGTGGTCGCGGCGCCGCTGGACGGGGTGATCGCCGAGTTCCTGGTCAAACCCAACCAGACGGTGAAGACCGGCGACCTGCTGCTGCGCTTCGAAAGCACCACGCTCAAGGCTCAGGCTGATGTGGCCGAGCGCGCTCTGGGCGTTGCCGAAGCGGAACTCAAGGCCAATTCCCAACGTTCCTTCGCCGATGCCGAATCCAGTTCGAAAATCGATCTGCTGGCCGCACGTGTCGAGCAGAAACGCGCCGAACGGGATTACGCCCGTGAACTGCTCAAACGCAGCGAAGTGCGTGCCGAGCGGGATGGCATCGCGGTGTTCGCCGATGCCGAACGCTGGACCGGCAAACCGGTACAGACCGGCGAGCGCTTGATGGAACTCGCCGACCCGAATCAGGCCGAGTTGCGCATCGAATTGGCCGTGGGCGATGCGATCGCCCTGGAGCCTGGGGCGCAGGTCGCACTGTTTCTCGACAGCGATCCACTGCAGCGGCACCAGGCCAGGCTCGAACGTTCGGCCTATGAAGCGCAGCCAACAGCTGGCGGGCAACTGGCTTATCGACTGGATGCGACATTCGACGGCGCACCGCCGCGCATTGGCTTGCGTGGCACGGCGAAAGTCTTCGGTGACCGTGCGCCGCTGGCGCTGTACCTGTTGCGTCGACCGCTGGCCGGGTTGCGTCAGAGCGTAGGCCTTTAGATGAGCCTGCCGAGCCTGCGGGCAGACCTGCAATTGTCGACGGCGGCGCCGGCCCTCGACGGGTCACCATGCTGGACCCTGGCCGACCCGGTGCGTGGACGTTATTTCAAACTCGGCGCGGCGGCGATGCGCTTGCTGCGTCATTGGTCCCTGGGTGATCCCGAGCAGGTGCTGCGTGCCGCCAACCGCGAGCCAGGGCTGCCGCTGGACGGCGCGGCGCTTGAGCAATTGCTGGAATTTTTGCGCGGCCACGACCTGATCAGCGCCCTCGACCCATCGCAGCGCGCCAGTTACAGCCTGAAGGCCGCGGCTCAGCGCCAGAGCCTGTGGAAAATCCTGCTGCATCAATACCTGTTTTTCCGGATTCCGCTGTGGCGTCCGGACGCCTTTCTCAATCGCGTCTGGCCGTGGCTGGAGCGTTTCGGCCCGCGCGCATTGCGCTACGGATTGCCCGCGACGCTGGGGCTCGGGGTGTTTCTGGTGTCGCGGGACTGGCAGCGATTCATTGCCACCTTTCCACACCTGTTCAGCCTCGGTGGTGCGCTGGCGTTCGCGGTGGCGCTGTTTTTCGCCAAGCTGTGCCACGAGTCCGGCCACGCCTTCATGGCCAAGCGCGCCGGTTGTCGGGTGCAGAGCATGGGCGTGGCGTTCATGGTGCTGCTGCCGATGTTCTACACGGACGTCAGCGACGCCTGGCGGGTCAACGATAGACGTGCGCGTTTGCTGATCGGCGCCGGCGGGGTGCTGGCGGAACTGGTGCTGGCCTGTATCGCGCTGCTCGCCTGGTCACTGCTGCCCGATGGCCCCGGGCGCACGGCGGCGTTCATGCTCGCCAGTGCGACCTGGATTACTACGCTGGTGATCAACCTCAACCCGTTCATGCGTTTCGACGGCTACTTCTTGCTCAGCGACTTCTGGGAAGTGGACAACCTTCAGGGACGTGCCTTTGCCTTGTGTCGCTGGCGATTGCGCGAGTTCCTGTTCGGCTACGCTGCCCCGGCGCCGGAGCCGTGGGCGCCGAGGATGCAGCGGCGGTTGTTGATCTGGGGATACGGCTCGTGGCTATGGCGCGCGGCGTTGTTTTTCGGGATTGCGCTGGCGGTTTATCACCTGTTCTTCAAGGTATTGGGGATCTTCCTGATGCTGGTGGAGCTGGTGTGGTTCATCTTCCTGCCGATCCTGAGCGAGTGGCGGCAATGGTGGAGTCGTCGCGAACAGGCGCATACACCTCGGGTACTGCTCAGCAGCCTGACATTGTTCGGGCTGTTGTTGCTGCTGGCGCTGCCGTGGCGCAGCGCGGTGGAGCTGCCGACGATGCTGGAGGCGGGACACACCAGCGCCTTGCACGCGCCGGTGGCGGCGCGGGTAAAAACGGTGAATGTGCATGACGGTCAGGTTGTCGCCCAGGGCGAGGTGCTGATCGAGCTGGAATCACCGGACCTGGACTCACGCCAGGCCATCGTCCGCCGCGAGATCCAGATTCAGCAGTTGCAGATGCGTCGTCAGGCCAGCCGTAGCGAAACCGCGGCCGACGCCGGAATCGTCGAGCAGCGCCTGGCGGAAGCGGTGGCTGAATACCGCGGCCTGGTCGCCCAGCGTGAGCGACTGCTATTGCGTGCGCCCCGCGCCGGCAAGGTGCGCGACCTGTTGCCGCAGTTAACGGTCGGTCGCTGGCTTTCGACTAAAGATCCTTTGGTGCGGGTGGTCGAAGACGGCGCGCGGTTGCGCGGTTATCTGGCTGAAGCCGAGCTCTGGCGTGTTGCTTCGGGTGCTCGCGGGCGGTTCATCGCCGATGACCCGATGCACCCGGCGATTGCCGTGCAATTAAGCGAAATCGATACCAACGGCGCGGCCTATGTCGATCAAGAGGCGCTGACTTCCGATCATCACGGGCCGATTGCCGTACGCCGGGATGAGCATCAGCGCGCCGAGCCGGTGCAGGCGCAGTATGGCGCGCGGTTGAGCGTCCTCGAAGAGACGCCGACGCCGGTGCAACCTTTGCGCGGCATTGTGGTGTTGCAGGGCAGCGGCGAATCGTTGTTGGGCGTTGCCTGGCGGCGCATGGCAGCCCTGGGGGTCAGGGAAAGCGGTTTCTAGGGAGAACAGCGATGGCGAACAGCGATTCAGTGGCAGCGGACGGCCTGGTGGTCAGGCCTTCGCGCGCCAGCGATGGACCTTTTCTGCACAGCCTTTACCAGGCGGCGCGGCCGGATCTGCAATGGATCGACGGCGAGCAGGAAGTGGTCCAACAGGTGGTTGCCCAGCAATTCACCGTGCAGGAACAAGGACTGGGGGAAAACTTTCCCGACGCCATGCATTACGTGATCGAGAAACTCGACACAGCCATCGGCGCGTTGACCACCGACTTCGGTCCCAATGAAATTCGCGTGCTGTACCTGGCGTTCATCCCCCAGGCCCGAGGCCGGGGTTACGGGCGGACGGTGCTGCAAGGCGTGCAGAAAGCCGCGCAACAAATCCGCTGCCCGGTGGCGACGGTGGTCTGGGCCAACAATCCCCATGCGCGCCAGCATTACCTGGCGCTGGGGTTTCAGGTTGAAGAGCGCAACCCGGCGGCGGAGCGGTTGGTGTGGTACCCGCAGGGTTAAGAGCAATACAAAAAACTGTGGTGAGGGGCTCACCACATAAGCCCGCTCCCACAAAGTCTCAGTTGAAGGCGATGTAGAAATAACCCACGTCGGGATCCCGCCCCATGGTCGGTACTCGCGAGACGAAAATATTTTCCACCTGGCCCAGTTCCGGCAACTCTAGCGCACACAATCCATCGACAAAGTCGGTGGGTTGCAGGCTGTTGAGCTCGACGCTGAACGGCATGCGCTCGCTTTTGGGCATCTGTGAATGGGGCGTTTCTTTAAGGGTGTCGATATGGATCGGCAATTCACTGCCATCGGGCAGCCGCAGCGTCCCGGTCTTGCCCAGCAGTGCCTGAAAGTGTTGGCTTTGAACCTGTTGCAGCATGGCATCCCTCCATCAAGCAAAAGTGGCCGGGGGATGTGCATCCCCCGGCCAGACCCTCAGTTACGTGAAGGGAACAATCCGTTCAGGGCGATGCTGAAGTTGAGCACCAGGAACGGGTTCATCACCGTCATGGGCAAACCATTGCCGGCGGACGAGATTTCCCCCGTCACGGTGCTGGTGACACCCTTGAGCGGTACCGCCGCAGCACCTTGCTGATCGGAGTAGATGCTCGCCGAGCCTGGCCCGCCGCCCGAGGCACCGATGTAGGAGTTGGTTGCGGTCGGGTTGGTGACCGGGTTGCTCGCCGGGCTGGCCAGTTGCAGGGTGGTGGTGGCCGTGAGCCCGGACAGGGCGTGGGTGTGGTTGGGCAGGTTATTGATGGTTGCGGTGACGTTTTCGGTCCCGGAGACCTCACCGATGACACGCGGGGTCAGGCCCAGGCCGTTGCCTTGGGCAATCGGCATGCGGCCTTGCAGGTTGGGCAGCATGAAATTGGTGGTGCCATTGCCTCCATAGTAGGTTCCCAGCAGTGAGAACAGCGCCTGGTATTGCGAGATCCCCAGCGTCTGGCCATAGCACAGGGCCCAGCCGTTGGGGGCGAAGTTAAAGGCGAAAGGTTGGATAGTGCCCATGAATACTTCCATAGTTCCTCATCCCTCAGGTTAGTGTCTGATATGTCACATCGCAGGCCCGGTTATCCGGGCGGATCGCAGTGATCAGCCGACTCCGTTCATCTCCGTGGCTGGGTCACGCCACGCCAAAGCGTAGACGCTGATCGGAATGATTGCCGGACGTCGTCCGTCGTAAAGCCAGCATCGACGACGGGCTTGAGCCTGTCCTACAGTGCTTGAGAAAATTGCGTATTCACTGGTCGAAGTTCATTAGGTCGAGGCACATCAGGTTGAAACAAGGGGAGGCAATGGAGGCGCGCAGAGAAACACCGCTGGGTGACACTCAGGATCCGCACGCGACACCGGGCTCATGGGCGGCTGCCCGTCGCTTATTGCGGTGGGCGCGGGAGCACTGGCTGCTGCCGATCCTGGCATTGGCTGCGCTGGTGCGTTTTTACGACCTGACGGCGGCGGCGATCTGGGGGGACGAAGGGTCCAGCCTGTTGTTGAGCCAGTACTCTCTGGCCGGGATCTGGGAACATGCAGCCCATGATGTGCATCCGCCGCTGTATTTCATGCTGCTGCACGGCTGGATCGGGCTGTTCGGCGACGGCATTCTTTCGATTCGTTGCCTGAGCGCGCTGCCGGGGATTGCCACGGTCGGGCTCGGTGTCTGGCTGGTGGACCTGCTCGCGACCCGCCGCGCCGCGTTGCTGGCCGGGGTTCTGCTGGCGCTGTTGCCCACGGCGGTGCGGTATAGCCAGGAAGTGCGGATGTATTCGCTGTTGGGGATGTGGCTGATCGGCGCCACGATCGCCCTGGTGTATTGGATAAAACGGCCACAACGCACGCGCTATCTGGTGATCTACACCCTGCTGATGACAGCGGCGTTCTACACCCATTACTTCACCGCGCTGTGCGTGCTGTGTCACTGGTTGTATCTGGGCCTGATCCGTGTGCAGCCAGGGTACCGACTGCGGCACATTCAGCGCTCGGGCTGGTGGCTGGCCAATGTGGCCATCGTGCTGTTGTACTTGCCGTGGGTGCCCAGCCTGATCGATCTGATCCAGCACTTGGATCTGCTCAAGGCCAATGGTGATGTGGGATGGGAGCCCCCCGTCATGCTCGACTCATTGCCGTCGATGATCTGGTCGCTCCTGATCCAGGACGATGGCGAGAACCTGCCCACGCTGATTTTTATCGCGCTGCCACTGGCATTGGTGGCCCTGGCGGGCGTGGCGCTGGCCCGCGACCGCAGTGTGTTCCGTGGCAGTGTGCTGGCGGTGATCTACACCGCGGTCCCGTTATTGCTGGTGTTTGCGGTGTCGTTCGTCTCGCCGGTGTTCATCGAGCGTTACCTGACCGCTTACGCCTTGGGTCTGCCGATGGTTGTCGCACTGGCCGTCGATCGCTTGTACGCAGACTTCAAGGTCTTGGCACTGGCCGTGCTGCTGCTGTTTGTCGGTGTCGAGCTGGTGGGGGTGAAGAACAATGCCACGGTGGATACTGAGGATCAGATCAGCGTCATGGCCAAACACGTGAACCAGCACTTCATGCCCGGCGACCGAATCGTCACCAGTGACATGCTCTGGTACCTGAGTTACGTCTATTACAACCAGACCAACGCCAAACCGATGCTGTACACGCCACCATTGGCCGATGGCCGGTCGAGCCGGCCGAACGCCTACGGTTTCGGTACGCTGGTGACCAATGACATCTACCTGGATAGCCTCGATGCCTTGCCCAAAGGCACTGGTCGGGTATGGCTGGTCGGTACCCTCGAGGGGGCGGACGAGTTCGCTCCATTGCCCGCGGGCTGGCAACGCGTCGACGAAGCCCGGGGGGGAGGCGCCGTGGCACGCTTGTATGTGCTGAAGTAATTCGTGGTTTCAGGGCTTAAACGATTCAACTTTTAAACAGTTATATCAATTGCGTTTTCCAGTCGATTTAGCTCCAATTTGATATCAAAACACCACTAGCTGTAAGGCCATTCATGGTCTACGCTCCGTCGTACAAAGGACTGAATGACGGGTGAATGGATTGCAACAATTCCACTTTATCTCCGGCTTGCCGCGCTCGGGCTCGACCCTGCTTTCTGCCATTCTTTTGCAGAATCCGCGTTTCCATGCCGGCATGACCAGCCCCGTGGGCGCACTCTTTTCCGGCGTTCTGGAGCAATGCAGCGCCGGCAGCGAATTCGGCGCGGTGATCGACACCGACCTGCGTCGCCGCCTGTTGCGTGGTCTGTTCGATTCTTACTACGCCGACAAGGCCGACAAACCGGTGGTGTTCGACACCAACCGCTTGTGGAGTTCGCGCCTGCCGGCGATCAGCGATCTGTTCCCTCAAGCCAAGATCATTGCCTGTGTGCGCAATGTCGCCTGGGTCATGGACAGCATCGAGCGCCTGTACCGCGCCAATCCCTTCGAAAACACCAAGCTGTTCGGCGATGCGGTTGAGCGCAACACGGTCTACAGCCGCTGCGAAACCCTGGCCCAACGCAATCGGTTGGTGGGGTTTTCCTGGGCCGCCCTCAAGGAAGCCTATTACGGCGAACACGCCGACTCACTGCTGATCATCGATTACGACCTGCTGAGCCAGGCGCCAGAGCGGGTGATGCGGCTGGTTTACGACTTCATCGGTGAACCCTGGTTCGAACATGATTTCGATCATTTGGCCTACGACGCGCCGGAATTCGACCAGGCCCTTGGCCTCTCGGGACTGCACAAGGTGAAGGCCAAGGTTCAATTGCAGTCCAGGCGCACGATCCTGCCGCCGGATTTGTTCAAGCAATACGCCGAGTTGTCCTTTTGGCTCGATGGCTCAGCCAGCGCCGCCAATGTCATTCGTATGAAAGCCGACGCCGCGATCAGTTGATCGCGGCGTTTTCATTGGTCTGTCAAAAAGTTCGAGTCCGGGTGAGCAGCATGTGGTGGAGCAAAGGCAAGTCGCGGGTTACTCAAGGCGCACGAGCGCTGGCCTCGCCAATGATCATGTCCCTGGAGCCGCGCATGCTGTTCGATGGTGCGGTGGCCGCCACAGTGGCCGATACTGCCCAGGCTGACACCCATACCACGGCCGACGCGGTCAAGGCACCGACTGCCGACAAGTCGGTCGCCAGCAAGGACACCCACAGCCAGGCCGATGCCACGCCAACCCCGACGCCTGTCGCGGTACCGGGACAAAGCGTGGTGTTCGTCGATTCGCGGGTCAAGGACGCCGACAGCCTGCTTAAAGGCGTCGCACCTGGCACTCAGGTGGTTCAACTGGACGCGAGCAAGGACGGCTTGCAGCAGATTGCCGACTACCTCGATACCCATCAAGGCATCAGTTCGGTGCAGATCATCGCCCACGGCAACGCAGGCGATCTGTGGCTGGGTAACAGTTATCTGTCGGCCGATAACGTCGCGGCCCGCAGCGCCGTGCTGGCGGAAATCGGCAAGGACATGAACGTCGGCGGCGACATCATGATCTACGGCTGCTACACCGCCGAAGGCGAGCGCGGCTTGAGTTTCGTCGACTCGCTGGCGCAACTGACCGGCCGTGATATCGCCGCTTCCAGCAACCGCACCGGGGTGGGTGGCGACTGGAATCTGGAAATTGCCACCGGCAACATCGAAAGCGCCAACGTGCTCTCGACCACGGCCATGAACGACTATCACTGGGGCCTGGCCACCTGGACCGCCACCAACAACGCCAACACGGGCGTCGGCTCGTTGCGTGCCGCCCTCGCCTCGGCGCAGAACGGCGATATCGTCACATTCAGCACCGGCATGACGGTGCAGTTGACCTCCGAGTTGCTGATCAACAAGAGCGTCTACGTTGATGGCGACTTGAACAACGACGGTGTGGCAGATGTGACTCTTGATGGTCAGTACAAGACCCGAGTGGTTGAAGTGGCGTCTGGCAGCACGGTGACATTCGATGGCCTGGTGATCACCCGTGGCCTGGTGGCGGGCAACGGTGGCAACGGTGGCTACGGTGCCACGGGCGCGATGGCGGGGGGGATTTTCAACGCAGGGATTCTGACCCTGAAAAACGTTACCGTGACCTCCAACGCCGCTTCCGGTGGCGGTGGCGGCGGCGGTGTCACGGGCGCTTTTTACGGCGGTGGCGGCGGTGGCGGTGGCGGTTTAGGCGGCCAGGGCGGCGGGCACGGCGGTTCGGCAGGGCCGGGCACCGGCACATTGGGCGGCCAGGCGGGCAGCGCCGGTGTCGGTGGTTATGGCGGCGGTTATGACGCCACCCACATGGGCGGTCGCGGTGGTTCCACCACTGGCGGTGCTGGCGGGGTGGGCGTTTCCTATTACAGCAATGGCGGTAACGGTGCGACGGCCACCAATGGCACGATTTCCATTGGCGGTGGCGGCGGCGGGTCCGGTTGGGACAAGGTCGGTGGCGCTGGCGGCAACGCGGTGGGCGGGATCTACAACGCCAGCAGCGGCACCATCACCGTCATCGGCACGTCGACCATCAGCAACAACATCGGTGCCGGTGGCGGCGGTGGCGGTGGTGGTGGCCAAGGCAGCAATGCCAGTAATGGCGGCATTGGCGGCAGGGGCGTCGGTGCGATCTGGAACAAGGGCACGCTGCTGATGACGGCCGCCAACTTCGCGGCCCTGGCCGGCAATGCCGCAGCCAGTGGCGCAGGCGGTACCGCTCAGGGCGGGGGTTCAACCGGCACCTCGCCGACCTCTTTCTCGACTATCTACAACGACGGTGGCGTACTCAACACCGCGTATTCGCCACCGCCGACCGCGACCATTGTGGTCGCCGACACCACACTGAGCATCGGCGAAACGTCCTTGGTGACGATCACCTTTTCCGAGGCCGTGACCGGTTTCACCAACGCGGACCTGACTATCCCCAACGGCACCCTGAGCTCCGTCAGCAGCAGCGATGGCGGCATCACCTGGACGGCAACGTTCACCCCGACCGCCAGTATTTCCGATACGACCAACGTCATCACCCTGGACAACACCGGCGTGATAAACGGCCTGGGCACCGCCGGCGTCGGCACCACCAACTCCAATAACTACACGGTCGACACCGTACGCCCGACCGCGACCATCGTGGTGGCGGACAATGCGCTGAAAGTCGGCGAAACCTCGCTGGTGACCATCACCTTCAATGAAGCGGTCACCGGTCTCACCAACGCGGACCTGACGATTGCCAACGGTACGCTCACGGCGGTGAGCAGCAGCGATGGCGGCATCACCTGGACGGGAACCTTCACCCCAACCGCCAGCATCACCGATACGACCAACCTGATCACTCTGGACAACACCGGAGTCAGCGACCTGGCGGGCAACGCCGGTAGCGGCACCACCGACTCCAACAACTACGCCATCGATACGGTACGCCCGACCGCCACGATTGTGGTGGCCGATACAACGCTGACCGCGAGTGAAACCTCGCTGGTGACCATTACGTTCAGCGAAGCGGTGAGTGGTTTCACCAACGCCGACCTGACCATCGCCAACGGCACGCTGAGCGCAGTGAGCAGCAGCGATGGCGGCATCACCTGGACCGCGACCTTCACGCCGTCGGCCAGTGTCAATGACACCACCAACCTGATCACCCTGAACAATACCGGGGTCAGTGATCTGGCGGGCAACACCGGCAGCGGCACCACCAATTCGAACAACTACATGATCGACACCGTCCCGCCGAACGCGACCATCGTGGTCGCCGACAACGCACTGAAAATCGGCGAAACCTCACTGGTGACCATCACCTTCGATCAGGCGGTGAGCGGTTTCACCAACGCGGACCTGACCATCGCCAACGGTACACTCACGGCGGTGAGCAGCAGCGACGGCGGCATTACCTGGACGGCGACCTTCACCCCGACCGCCAGCATCACCGACGCGACCAACCTGATCACCCTGGACAACTCTGGCGTGCAGGCGGCCGCCAGCGGTAACGTGGGCATTGGCACGACCGACTCCAACAACTATGCCATCGACACCGTGCGCCCGACGGCCACTATCGTGGTCGCGGACACGGCACTGAAAATCGGCGAAACCTCGCTGGTGACCATTACGTTCAGCGAAGCGGTGAGCGGTTTCACCAATGCGGACCTGACCATCGCCAACGGTACGCTCACGGCAGTGAGCAGCAGCGACGGCGGCATCACCTGGACCGCAACCTTCACCCCGAGCGCCAGCATCAACGACACCACCAACCTGATCACCCTGGACAACACCGGGATCAGCGACCTGGCGGGCAACACCGGCAGCGGCACCACTGATTCGAATAACTACGCCATCGACACCGTGCGCCCGACCGCCACGATTGTGCTGGCCGATACAACACTGACCGCGGGCGAAACCTCGCTGGTGACCATTACGTTCAGCGAAGCGGTGAGCGGTTTCACCAATGCCGACCTGACCATCGCCAATGGCACGCTGAGCGCGGTGAGCAGCAGCGATGGCGGCATCACCTGGACTGCGACCTTCACGCCTTCGGCGGGCATCAACGACACCACCAACCTGATCACCCTGAACAACACCGGGGTCAGTGATCTGGCGGGCAACACCGGCAGCGGCACCACCAATTCGAACAACTACGCCATCGACACCGCTCCGCCGACAGCGACGATCGTGGTAGCCGACAACGCACTGAAAATCGGCGAAACCTCACTGGTGACCATCGCCTTCGATCAGGCCGTAACCGGTTTTACCAACGCCGACCTGACGATCGCCAACGGTACGCTCACGGCGGTGAGCAGCAGCGACGGCGGCATCACCTGGACGGCGACGTTCACCCCGACTGCCAGCATCACCGACGCGACCAACCTGATCACCCTGGACAACACCGGCGTGCAGGCGGCCGCCAGCGGTAACGTGGGCACTGGCACGACCGACTCCAACAACTACGCCATCGACACCGTGCGCCCGACGGCTACCATCGTGGTCGCGGACTCGGCACTGAAAATCGGCGAAACCTCGCTGGTGACCATCACCTTCTCCGAGGCGGTGAGTGGTTTCACCAACGCGGACCTGACCATCGCCAACGGCACACTCACTGCGGTGAGCAGCAGCGACGGCGGCATCACCTGGACCGCGACCTTCACACCTTCGGCGAGCATCAACGACACCACCAACCTGATCACCCTGGACAACACCGGGATCAGCGATTTGGCGGGCAACGCCGGCAGCGGCACCACCGATTCCAATAACTACGCCATCGACACCGTGCGCCCGACCGCCACGATTGTGCTGGCCGATACAACGCTGACCGCGGGCGAAACCTCGCTGGTGACCATTACCTTCAGCGAAGCGGTGAGCGGTTTCACCAACGCCGACCTGACGATTGCCAACGGTACGCTCACGGCGGTGAGCAGCAGTGACGGCGGCATCACCTGGACCGCGACCTTCACCCCGACCGTCGGCGTGAATGACTCGAGCAACGTCATCACCCTGAACAACACCGGGGTCAGTGATCTGGCGGGCAACACCGGTAGCGGCACCACCAACTCCGGCAACTACACCATCGATACGGTGCTGCCGACGGCGACCATCGTGGTGGCCGACAACGCGCTGAAAATCGGTGAAACCTCACTGGTGACGATCACCTTCAGCGAAGCGGTGAGCGATTTCACCAACGCGGACCTGACCATCGCCAACGGTACACTCACGGCGGTGAGCAGCAGCGACGGCGGCATCACCTGGACGGCCACGTTCACACCGACCAGCGCCATCACCGACGCGACTAACCTGATCACCCTGGACAACACCGGCGTGCAGGCGGCCGCCTCCGGTAACGTGGGCAGCGGCACCACCGATTCCAACAACTACGCCATCGATACCGTGCGCCCGACGGCCACCATCGTGGTTGCGGACTCGGCGCTGGCGGTGGGTCAGACTTCGGTAGTGACGATCACCTTCTCCGAGGCGGTGACCGGCTTCAGCCTCGCCGACCTGACGGTGAGCAACGGTACCCTGAGCAGTCTGAGCACCAGCGATAACATCACCTACACCGCCACCCTCACACCGGCAGCGAGCATCACCGATGCGACCAACCTGATTACCCTGGACAACACCGGGGTGACCGATGGGGCCGGCAATACTGGAAGCGGCACTACCGACTCCAACAATTACGCCGTCGACAGCCAACGCCCGACGGCCACCATCGTCCTGGCGGACGCCGCCCTGAGTGCCGGAGAAACATCGTTGGTGACGATCACCTTCTCCGAGGCGGTGACCGGTTTCACCAATGCCGACCTGACCATCGCCAACGGTACGCTCACGGCAGTGAGCAGCAGCGATGGCGGCATCACCTGGACCGCGACCTTCACCCCAACCGCCGGCGTGAATGACACGAGCAACGTCATCACCCTGAACAATACCGGTGTGACCGATGTGGCCGGCAACACCGGCAGTGGCACCACCAACTCGGGCAACTACACCATCGATACGGTGCTGCCAACGGCCACCATCGTGGTGGCCGACAACGCGCTGAAAATCGGTGAAACGTCGCTGGTGACCATTACCTTCAGTGAAGCGGTGACCGGTTTCACCAATGCCGACCTGACCATCGCCAACGGTACGCTCACGGCAGTGAGCAGCAGCGATGGCGGCATCACCTGGACGGCCACGTTCACCCCGACCGCCAGCATCACCGACGCGACCAACCTGATCACCCTGGACAACACCGGCGTGCAGGCGGCCGCCTCCGGTAACGTGGGCAGCGGCACTACCGATTCCAACAACTACGCCATCGACACCGTGCGCCCGACGGCTACCATCGTGGTCGCGGACACGGCGCTGCAAATCGGCGAAACCTCGCTCGTGACCATCACCTTCAGCGAAGCGGTGAGCGGTTTTACCAACGCCGACCTGACCATCGCCAACGGTACGCTGAGCGCGGTGAGCAGCGGCGATGGCGGCATCACCTGGACGGCGACCTTCACGCCTTCGGCGGGCATCAACGACACCACTAACCTGATCACCCTGGACAACACCGGGATCAGCGACCTGGCGGGCAACGCCGGCAGCGGCACCACTGATTCCAACAACTACGCCATCGACAGCCAGCGTCCGACGGCCACCATCGTGTTGAGTGATTCGACCTTGAAACCGGGGGAAACGGCCCTGGTGACCATCACCTTCAGCGAAGCGGTGACGGGTTTCGACAACAGTGACTTGAGCGTCGCCAACGGGACCTTGAGCGCGGTGAGCAGCAGCGACGGCGGCATCACCTGGACCGCGACCTTCACCCCGACTGCCGGGGTTACCGACGCCAGCAACATCATTACCCTGAACAACAGCGGCGTGTCGGACGTGGCCGGCAACACTGGAGCGGGCACCACCAACTCGGCCAACTATGTGGTGGAAACCCAGGTGCCGACCGCCACCATCGTCGTTGCCGACAGTGCCCTCAAGGCCGGTGAAACCTCGCTGGTGACCATTACCTTCAGCGAAGCGGTGAGCGGTTTCACCAATGCTGACCTGACGGTCGCCAACGGCACCCTCAGCAGTGTTTCTTCCAGCGATGGCGGCGTGACCTGGACGGCGACTTTCACGCCTGCCGCCAGCGTCACGGACACCACTAACCTGATCCGCCTGGACAACAGCGGTGTGACCAACGTGTCGGGCAACAGCGGCGTCGGCGTGACCGACTCCAACAACTACGCCATCGACACCGTGCGTCCAACCGCGACCATTGTGGTCGCGGACAATAAACTGGGTATCGGCGAGACCACCACGGTGACCTTTACCTTCAGCGAAGCGGTGTCCGGTTTCGACCTGTCCGACCTCAGCGTGGCCAATGGCGTGTTGTCCAACCTGGCCAGCAGCGACGGCGGAGTGACCTGGACCGCCACACTCACGCCGACCGCGAGCGTCAACGATGCGACTAACCTGATCCTGCTCGACACCGGCAATGTGCTCGACGCCGCGGGCAATGCCGGCGCCAGCATCGCCATCTCCAACAACTACGCACTTGATGCGACCCGTCCGACCGTCAGCATCGTGGTTGCCAATCCGGTGTTGGGAATTGGCCAGACGACACTGGTGACCTTCACATTCAGCGAAGCGGTCAGCAACTTCGACTTGTCGGACCTGAGCGTGACCAACGGTGAACTGACCAATCTGGCCAGCAGCGACGGCGGCAAGACCTGGACCGGGACCTTCACGCCCACCGCGAACATTACCGACCCGAGCAACTTCATTGCGCTGGACACCAGCAATGTGACGGACCTGGCGGGCAACCTGGGCGCCAGCGTCGCGGTATCCAATAACTACACAATCAACACCGTACCGACGCCACCCCCCTTGGTGTTGACACCGGTGGTCGTCGCCGATCCGCCGAACGTGCCATTGCAACCGATCATCTTCACCCCACCCACTGGCGATCTCGGCTCGCCACTGACCTTTGCCCCGTTGTTTGAACAACGGGTGATGGGCAATGGCATTCGGCCTCTGGGCGACATTTTCATAAACCACGGGGCGCTGACGCCGAGTTTTATTGCCCAGGTATTCACCAGCAGCGACAACGGTGGCGATGGCTCAGGCCACGGCTTCCTCGGCTTTGGCGGGGGCGATGGCGGGGTCTTCGGCAGCAGCACGCTGTCGAGCCTGTTCAATCAGGCCACCAGTAGCGAGGGGGATTCGCTGAACACCTTTGGTAATCAGTCAATCAGGGCGGGGGATGCTTCCCAAGGGCTGCGCGGCGTGTTTGGCGCACCGAGTCTTGGCCAGCAATTACAACAGCTCAAAGACACCGAGCAACGGCAGGTCGACAGCCTGGCCGCGGCTTTGCAACAGGTCGGTATCAGTGAAATGCAGGCCTGAAAAAACCATTAAAGCAGTACGGCACTGGGGGCAATACAAGGATGAAAAGAAGTCATAAATTGTTCGGCGCCAGCCTGCTGGCGCTGGCGATCAGCGGATGTGCAGTCACCAGTCAACCGATCGAACGCAGCGTCAGCCAACAGCGTGCCAAAAGCGATCTGCAAAACATGTACAAGGGTCAGGAGCCCCTCAGCGGCCCGCTGACCCTGCACCAGGCCATGGCCCGCGCGGTGAAATACAACCTCGAAGGCCGGCTCAAGATCATGGAAGAAGCCCTGGCCAAGCGCCAACTCGACCTCGCCAGTTTCGACATGCTGCCGCGCATGGCGCTGGATGCCGGTTACGTGGGGCGCAACAACGTCAACGCCTCCAGCAGCCAGAGCGTGCGCACCGGCACCCAGTCTCTGGAACCGTCGACCTCCCAGGACCGCGACCGTGACGTGGCGGACCTGACCATGGTCTGGAACGTGCTCGACTTCGGCGTCAGCTACATCAGCGCCAAGCAGCAGGGCGATCAGCGGCTGATCGTGCAGGAACGTCGGCGCAAGGTGATCAACACCATCGTCCAGGACGTGCGCTCGGCCTATTGGCGAGCCGTGGCCGCCGAACGTTTGCTCAAACAAATCGACAGCCTGATGGCCCGGGTCGATACCGCCCGTGAGAATAGCCAGAGCATGAGCCAGCAGCGTATCGGTGATCCGATCCAGTCGTTGGCTTATCAGCGCTCGCTGATCGAAGCCACCCGGCAACTGGAAGAGCAACGCCGCGCGCTGTCGCTGGCAAAAACCGAGTTGGCGACCCTGATCAACCTGCCACTGAATACCGAGCTGACGCTGGCGACCCAGGACGATTACGACATTCCGGAACTCAAGGTCGACCTCGCCAGCCTGGAGCAGGAAGCCCTGACCAGTCGGCCGGAGTTGCGCGAGCAGGATTACCAGACCCGCATCAGCGCGGCCGAAACCCGCAAAGCCATGCTGCGCCTGTTACCAGGGCTGGAGTTCTCCGCTGGCGGGCATTACGACAGCAACTCGTTTTTGGTGGAACAGAGCTGGGCGGATTACGGGGTGAAAGTCACCTGGAACCTGTTCAATGTGATTTCCGCACCCGCCGCGATCGATGTCGCCAAGGCCGGCGAAGAAGTCGCCGCGGCACGTCGTCAGGCGATGTCCATCGCAGTGTTGGCCCAGCTCTACGTGGCCAACGCCAACTACCGCGAAGCACTGCGGCAGTTCCAGACCAATCAGCAGTTGTCGAACATCGACGGGCAAATCATCGGCCAGCTGCGCAACCGCTATCAGGCGGCCGGGCTGGGTGAGCTGGATCTGATCCAGGGCGAACTGAACACGTTGCAGGCGGATCTGCGTCGCGACCTGTCTTACGCTGACCTGCGCAACGCTTACGGGCAAATCTTCGCCAGTGCCGGTCTCGATCCGCTGCCGGACGAGGTGCAATCTACCGAAGTCCAGTCCATCGCCACCGCACTGGCCAATCGCGAAGCGGCGTGGGCGGCGGGCAACATCTCAGTACCGCCGGTGGCCCATGCCCCGGTCCGCTAACCTGCTGGCGCCGACGGCGAGCATCAGCCGCGCCCAACGGGAGGCCCGCAACGGCCATCGCGGCACGGCGATTCTGCTGACCGGTTTACCGGCGGCGGGCAAGTCGACATTGGCCCAGGCACTGCACGCCGAGCTGTTCGAACATGGCGTGCAGAGTGTGGTGCTCGATGGCGATGGACTGCGGGTCGGGCTCAATCGCGATCTGGGGTTCACCGACAGTGATCGCCTGGAAAACATCCGCCGCGCCAGCGAAGTGGCGGCGCTGTTGGTCGAGAATGGGCAGATTGTCATCCTCGCGATGATTGCGCCCTTGGTGGAGTTGCGCGAACTGTTTGCCCGACGGCTGGGCGAGGATTACCGCGAAGTCTGGTGCAGCGCCTCTTTGACGGTGTGTGAACAGCGTGATCCCAAAGGTCATTACGCCCGGGCTCGACGGGGTGAGTTGGCGGGCTTCACCGGTGTTTCCGCGCCTTACGAACCACCGCCGTGTGCGTCGCTGGTGCTCGATACGGGCGCGCAATCGGTCGAGGCCTGTCTTGACCGTTTGCTGACCTGGCTCGGCGAATGCGCGGTGCTGCCAAAACGATGAGCCGGCCGGCATTCTCCCGATTGCCGGTGACGGTGGATTTGCCGTTGCTGTTGCAGGCGCTGGCGGCGATCGGTGAGGACGACTGGCACGGTCATTTCAACAGCGCTTACTACACAGGTGACTGGAGCGGCGTGGCGCTGATTTCCGCGGCCGATGCCTTGACCGAGCTGGCGCCCGGAAGCGGTGAGCCTCGAGTGCGCGAACCCTGGCGACGGGATGGTCGATGGCAGCAAGGGCTGCGGGATCTGCCGCTGCAGATCGTCTGCGCGCGCCTGTTGCGACTCGGTCCGGGCGGGCGTATCCATGAACATCGCGACTATGACCTGGGCGAACCGGATGCGGACTTGCGCCTGCACATCCCGCTGCTCAGCCCCTCTCAAGTGGACTTCATGCTGGACGGCCAGCGCATGCCGATGGCCGCTGGCGAGTGCTGGTACCTCGACCTGGCGCGACCTCATCGCGTGGACAATCGCGATACCCAGGCACGGATCCATCTGGTGCTCGATTGCCGGCCCGGTGCCTGGCTGGAGCAGGCGATTATCGATGGGGTGGCAACCACGCCGTCGCCGCTAATCGGTGATCAAGCTTTAGAGCAATTCAAGGCACTGCTGGCCGGCGAACCGCAGCTGTGCAAGACCTTGCAGGGATTGCGGGACAACGAAGCCTTTGTCGCCCGCACTCTGGAGCTGGCCGCCGAGCGCGGCCTTGCGTTTACCCGTGAAGAACTGCGTGCGGCGATGCGCGATGGTCGCCGCCAGTGGACTGAACAATGGAGCGCCTGAACCTCGAAGGCTGGTTGCCGATTCGCGTGTGGCAAGAGGCTGGGCAATGGCAAGTCGATTGGTGCTGGTTCGGTGACACGCGGCTGCATCAGCCGTTTTTTCGTGACGCCGTGGAGGATGCGCTGCGACTGCCGTTCAATCAGGCATTCCGTCGAAAAACGGCATTGTCGACCCTTGCGGACTGGCAGGCTTGCAGTCCCGGCCTGACACCGAGCGCCTTTATCTTTCACGCCTCCCGTTGTGGCTCGACCCTGGTCAGCCAGATGCTGGCGCGACTCGACAACCACATTGTCATCAGCGAACCCCCGCCACTGGACGCGTTGCTACGCAGCGATTTGCCTGCTGTCGAGCGCCGTGCGGCGATCAAAGGGTTACTGTCGGCCTACGGGCAATGTCGACGTGGCGTGGAGCAACGGTTGGTGATCAAACTCGACGCCTGGAACATCGGTGAACTGCCGTTACTGCGCGAGTGCTTCCCTGAAACACCGTGGCTGTTTCTTTACCGCGATCCGCTGGAGATTGCTGTCTCGCATCTGCGTCGCCCGGGCGTGCACATGGTGCCGGGGATGATCGGCGCCAGTGTGCTGGATGACGAATTTCCATTCAGCGGCCGTGAGGATTACATCGCTCGGCGGTTGGGGCGGTTGCTGGCGTCGGGGTTGGCGCAATGCCAGGCATTTGGTGGCTGGGTGGTGAATTACAGCGAACTGCCGCAGGCGATGGCGGGGCGGTTGGCGGCGTTCTTTGCGTTGGACATCGAGCAGCGCCGGCAAGTGTTTGCAGCGGTGGGGCAACATGCCAAGCAGCCGTCGCAGGTGTTTGTCGGCGACAGCGATGACAAGCGTCGCGAAGCCTCGGCGTTGCTTCATGAACGGGTGGAACGCTGCGCGCGGGAACCGTATGAGGCGTTGGAACAATTGCGCAAAATATAATCTTATTGTGGCGAGGGAGCTTGCTCCCGCTCGGCTGCGTAGCAGTCGCAGATGTTGGGGCCGCTTCGCGACCCAGCGGGAGCAAGCTCCCTCGCCACAGGTTATCGGTGGATCAGGATTTTGACGACAAATCCGCCATCCCCTTGAGCAATTCGATCGGCAGCGGGAAGACGATGGTCGAACTCTTGTCACCGGCAATCGAACTCAGCGTCTGCATGTAGCGCAACTGCATGGCCCCCGGCTGACGCCCGAGCATTTCGGCAGCCTGCATGAGTTTTTCCGAGGCCTGCAATTCGCCTTCGGCGTGGATCACCTTGGCCCGGCGTTCCCGTTCGGCTTCGGCCTGTTTGGCGATGGCGCGAATCATCGATTCGTTGAGGTCCACGTGCTTGATCTCGACGGTGGCCACCTTGATGCCCCAGGCATCGGTCTGGGCATCGAGCACTTGCTGGACGTCGACGTTCAGCCGTTCCCGTTCGGCCAGCAATTCATCGAGTTCATGTTTACCGAGCACCGCCCGCAACGTGGTCTGGGCCAGTTGGCTGGTGGCCATGAGAAAGTCCTCGACCTGAATGATCGCCCGTTGCGGATCGAGCACGCGGAAATACAGCACTGCATTGACCTTGACCGAGACGTTGTCGCGGGTGATCACGTCTTGTGGCGGTATGTCGAGCACCACGGTCCGCAGGTCGACACGAACCATTTGTTGAACCGCCGGAATCAGCAGGATCAGACCCGGGCCCTTGACCTGCCAGAAGCGTCCGAGCTGGAACACCACGCCGCGTTCGTATTCGCGCAGAATGCGGAAAGTCGACCCCGCCAGTGCAATCAGCAATAACAGCAGCGCGGCAAAACCCAATTGCAGACCCATGACTATTCTCCACCCGGTGCCGCGTCAGTCGCGGCCACTTGCAGCAGTAGACCCTTGCGTGCCACCACCCGGACCTGTTGTCCCGGTTTCAGCGGTGTGGCACTCATGACTTGCCATTGTTCGCCTTGCAGGTGCACCCAGCCGACATAAGCATTGCCAGCCTGCAACGACGTTATCGGCGTCACGCTGCCCAGTAATTCGGCGTCGCCGCTGAAGTTGCGGCGCGGTCGGGTTTTCAAGGCGCGGATCAGCAGGAAAATCAGCAGCAGTGCGCTGATCAGCCCCAGGCCGATGATCAAGGGAACAGGCACTTCAGCATCGGTCAGAATCAGTGCGCCGATCACGAACATCACAATGCCGCCAAAACCGACCACGCCGAAATTGGGCAAGACCGCCTCGGCGATCATAAACACGATGCCGAAGGTGATCAGCCAGATCCCGATCGGGTCGGGAACCAGCACTACAACGGTGTCCGCTGCGAAAACCGGTCCGCTCAAGGCCAACAGCAGCGTAATTACACAGCAACGAATGTTCACTTGACCCTCCGGGAGAGTCATCCGTCCGCGAGCCGTTCGTGGCTCTGTGTACAAGTCTAGTTGAGCCTGTGGCTGTATGAATTTTGACCAGTTGTTGACCGCCTCCGACGGGCGGATTTCCCGCCGGATTCCACCCGCGGGCCTAGACTTTTAATGGAGAGAAAAAATTCTAACCATCGTCCGCCATTCGTTGTTGCGGACACCGAGGTGCATCATGCGTATGGCAAAAACCGTGCAGACCAGCCTGGACAAGGCGCACTGCGAATATGACATCGTTTCCCATCCGCACTCGGCCAGCAGCCTTGAAACGGCGCGGCTCGCAGGCATTCCTGCTGAACGGGTGGCCAAATCGGTGATCCTCGACGATCGCCACGGGCATTACTTGATGGCCGTACTGCCCGCCAGCCGTCACCTGGACCTGAGCAAAGTCCGTGGCAGCAGCGAATGGCAAGTCACCCGGGAAAGCAACCTGCCGCACCTGTTCGACGATTGCGAACGCGGCGCTGTGCCTGCATTGGGCGAATCCTATGGCCTGGACATGGTCATCGACCCATTGCTGACCCGGCAGCAAGACATCTACCTCGAAGCCGGCAACCACAACAACCTGGTACACATGAGCGTGCCTGAATATCTGAAAATGGTGCCGCATGCCGAGGTCTGCGAGTTGAGTCTGTCGGCCTAGTGTCGACATAACTGCCGTCATCGCGGGCAAGCCTCGCTCCTACATTCGACCGCGCGTCCCTGTAGGAGCGAGGCTTGCCCGCGAATGGCCGCGCCACAGTCACCCATCCAATACGCGATCACAAAGGAGCCCCACATGGAATCCCCCACCCACAGCCTCCCGGCCCTGTTCAAACAACTCGGCCTGCCTGACGACCCCGAAAGCATTGATAAATTCATCGCTACCCACTCGCCGCTCAAACCCGAATTGCACCTGGCGGACGCGTTCTTCTGGAGCGAGAGCCAGGCAGAGTTGCTGCGTGAGGAAATTCTGGATGACGCGGATTGGGCGGAGGTGGTGGATCAGCTGGATGTAATGCTGAGGAAGGGGCGGGGGGTGTAAAAAAATCTGGAGAGAAATGGCGAAATGTAAAAAAAACTGGTGAGTGGTAAAAAAAACTGGGCAGAAACTGAGTTTGTTAGCTTTTTCCGCGTCTGGCCGTTGCTCGCCAATTTGTTTCAAAACTTGACCAACTTTCCCCTCGAATGCCATATTGATAGTTAGCAAACTAACAGTGTGTGCATTCCCTCGTGCCAAAGAACCTCGCCGCTCTCCAGATGAACATCAGCAGCTCCATGGTGGTGGCCGCCAGGCATTGGCGGAAGATCTGCCAGACCACGCTGGTCAACTATGGAATCTCCGAAGCCTGCGCTGTCCCGCTGTTGATGATCGGGCGCTTGGGCGAGGGTGTGCGGCAGGTGACGGTCGCGCAGGCGGCGGGGATGGAGAGTCCGTCGCTGGTGCGGTTGCTGGATCAGCTGTGTCATGCCGGTTACGTCTGCCGTACCGAAGACATTCATGACCGACGCGCCAAATGCCTGAGCCTGACCGCGACCGGTCGCGAGTTGGTGCAGGCGGTCGAAGCCGAGTTGGTGCGATTGCGCCAGGACGTGCTCGAAGGCATCGACCAGAGTGATCTGGAAGCGGCACTGCGGGTACTCAAAGCCTTCGAAGCGGCCAATCATCTGCCGGTGGTTCAGCCTTGAGCGGTTTTTTCACCGGCGTGCCCCCGGCGCGGGACTGGTTCTACGGTGTGCGCACGTTCGCGGCCTCGATGATTGCGCTGTACATCGCCATGCTCATGCAAATGCCTCGTCCGTATTGGGCGATGGCCACGGTGTACATCGTTTCCAGCCCGTTCCTCGGCCCTACCAGCTCCAAGGCGTTGTATCGCGCGGCGGGTACCTTGCTCGGTGCGGCGGCGGCGGTGTTTTTTGTGCCGATGTTCGTTCAGAGCCCTTATGTGCTGGTGGTGGTCATCGCGCTGTGGACCGGGATTTTGCTGTTCCTGTCCTTGCACCTGCGCACCGCCAACAACTACGCCTTGATGCTCGCCGGTTACACCTTGCCGCTGATCGCCTTGCCGGTGGTGGCTAACCCTTTGGCGGTGTGGGACGTGGCCGAGGCGCGGACCGAAGAGATCTTTCTCGGCATCGCCTGCGCGGCGGTCGTCGGCGCCATGTTCTGGCCACGGCGGCTGGCGCCGGTGTTCAACGACTCGGTGAACAAATGGTTTGCCGATGCCTCGACCTACAGCCTGCGTTTCCTTAGCCGCAATGTGCAGCCGGAGGAAGTCAGCGCCTTGCGTTCATCGATGGTGGCGAACTTCAACAGCCTGGAATTGATGATCGGTCAGCTGCCGCACGAGGGCGCGCGAGCGCAAACGGTGCGCAACACCAAGGAGCTGCGCGGGCGGATGATCCATCTGTTGCCGGTGATCGACGCCCTCGACGATGCGCTTTATGCCCTCGAGCGGCGCACGCCGGAGCTTGTGGATAAGTTCGCGCCACTGCTGATCGCAACCAGCGAATGGCTTGACCACAAAGACGCTGATCTCGACCGCTGGCAGGCCCTGAAAAACCGGCTCGAAGCGCTGCAGCCAAGTGCCGAGGCGCTGGACGATCGCAAGCAGTTGCTGTTTTCCAACGCGCTGTATCGCCTCGGCGAGTGGATCGACCTGTGGCAAGACTGTCGCAGCCTGCAATACGCCATTCAGTGCGAGAGTCAGGACAACTGGCGCGCGGTGTATCGGCACTGGCGCCTGGGGCGACTGTCACCGTTTCTCGACCGTGGCTTGATGCTCTATTCGGCGGCTTCTACGGTCACCGCGATCATCGTCGCCTCGGTGCTGTGGATTCTGCTCGGCTGGACCGACGGCGGCAGCGCGGTGATCCTGGCGGCGGTGGCGTGCAGTTTCTTTGCGTCGATGGACGACCCGGCGCCGCAGATCTACCGGTTCTTTTTCTGGACCGCGATGTCGGTGCTGTTCGCCGGCCTTTATCTGTTTCTGATCCTGCCGAACCTGCATGACTTCCCGATGCTGGTGCTGGCGTTCGCCATACCGTTCATTTGCGTCGGCACCCTGACAGTGCAGCCGCGTTTTTATCTGGGGATGTTGCTGACCATCGTCAACACCTCGTCCTTCATCAGCATTCAGGGCGCCTACGACGCGGATTTTCTCAGTTTCACCAACTCCAACCTGGCCGGGCCCATGGGTTTGCTGTTCGCGTTCATCTGGACCCTGATAGCCCGGCCATTCGGTGCGGAACTGGCGGCCAAGCGCCTGACCCGTTTCAGCTGGCGCGACATCGTCGGCCTGACCGAGCCGGCCACGCTGGCCGAACACCGACACATGGGCGTGCAGATGCTTGATCGCCTGATGCAGCATTTGCCGCGACTGGCCATGACCGGCCAGGACACCGGCATCGCCCTGCGCGAAGTGCGCGTGGCCCTGAATCTGCTGGACCTGCTCGCCTATTCGCCGCGAGTGCCCGGTGCGCCGCAAACGCTGCTGCGCCAGGTGGTGGCTGAAGTCGGCGAGTACTTCAAGGCCTGCCTCAAGGCCGGTGAACGTCTGCCCGCGCCTGGCCCGTTGCTGATGACCCTCGATCGCACCCGCCGCGCCCTCGGCGGCCAAGGTGATCACGAAACCCGTCTGCATTTGCTGCACGCCTTGAGCGGCCTGCGTCTGGCGCTGTTGCCGGGCGTCGAGTTTGTCGGCACGGGCGAACTCGAGGAACCGCTTCCCCATGGCATCGATGGAGCGCCTTTATGATCGGTGATCTGGATATCAGCGGGGTGTTCCTGCCCACGCTGCTGGTGCTGATGGGCATTACCTACGTGTTGTTCCTGTTGGTGCACGGGGTGCTGACGCGCCTGCACTTTTACCGTCTGGTCTGGCACCGGGCATTGTTCAACGTGGCTCTCTACGCTGTGCTGCTCGGCGCTGTGGATTCACTCAGTCGATACCTGATGACATGAAAAAACCTTTATTGACCCTCGGCCGTGTGGTCCTGACGTTGTTGATCGTGACCTTCGCGATTGTCGTGGTCTGGCGCATGGTCATGTATTACATGTTCGCGCCCTGGACCCGGGACGGGCACATCCGTGCCGACATCGTGCAGATTGCCCCGGATGTATCGGGGCTGATCCAGCAAGTGGAGGTGCGCGACAACCAGTGGGTGAAACGCGGCCAGGTGCTGTTCAGCATCGATCAGGACCGCTTCAAGCTGGCCCTGCGCCAAGCCAAAGCGGCGGTCGCCGATCGTCAGGAAACCTTGGCCCAGGCCCAGCGCGAGGCCAAGCGTAACCGTGGCTTGGGCAATCTGGTCCCGGCCGAGCAACTGGAAGAAAGCCAGTCCCGGGTGGCGCGCGCCGAAGTGGCGTTGATGGAAGCGCAAGTAACGGTGGACAGCGCCCAGCTCAACCTTGACCGCTCGGTGATCCGCAGCCCGGTGGATGGCTACGTCAACGACCGGGCGCCACGCTCCCAGGAGTTCGTCAGCGCCGGGCGGCCAGTGTTGTCGGTGGTGGACAGTAACTCCTTCCATATCGACGGCTATTTCGAAGAAACCAAACTGGACGGCATTCATGTCGGCCAGAGCGTCGACATTCGAGTGATCGGCGACCGTGCGCGCCTGCGCGGGCATGTCGAAAGCATCGTCGCCGGCATCGAAGACCGTGACCGCAGTAGCGGCAGCAACCTGTTGCCCAACGTCAACCCGGCGTTCAGTTGGGTGCGGCTGGCCCAGCGGATTCCGGTGCGAATCGCTTTCGATGAGGTGCCGGAAGATTTCCGCATGATTGCCGGGCGTACGGCCACCGTGTCGATCATCGACGATCAAATCGGGGGGCCGGCGAAATGAGCAGGGCCTCGGGTTTGGCGGTTGCCGGATTGGGCTTGTTGCTGTCGGCCTGTCAGGTAGTGGGGCCGGATTATCACTTGCCGGATGAGGCCGCCGTGCACCGTGAAGACTTTCAGGGCGACCTGGCGGTGAACGGCAAACATGTCGTCTCGGCACCGGTGCCCGCCGATTGGTGGCGGTTGTATCAGGATCCGCGTCTGGACCAATTGGTGCAGCAGGCCATGGCCTCCAACACCGATTTGCGGGTGGCGGCGGCGAATCTTTCGCGGGCTCGCGCTCAGGTCGACGAAGCGCAGGCGGCGGGCGGTTGGAGCGGCGGCGTGAAGGTCGGCGCCCAGCGTTTGCAGGAGTCCGGCGAAGCATTCTTGATACCGGAAAAAGTGCCCGTGGCCAACGTCGGCGATATCGGCATCACGACCTCGTATCAGTTCGACTTGTTCGGCACCTTGCAGCGCGGCATCGAAGCGGCCAAGGCCAATGCCGATGCGACCCAGGCGGCAGCGGACACCGCGCGCATCACCCTGGTGGCCGATGTGGTGCGGGCTTACACCCAGGTCTGCGCGGCCAACGAAGAGCGGGAGATCGCGCAGCATTCCCTCGACCTGCAAGCCCAGAGCACCTCCCTGACCCAGCGCTTGCGCGATGCCGGGCGCGGCGATGAAACCCAGGTCACCCGTTCGCAAACCCAATTCAAATCCTTGCGCGCCGAATTGCCGCGTTATGAAGCCGCACGTCAGGCCGGGTTGTTCCGCTTGTCGATGCTGCTGGCCAAACCGGTCGAGCAACTGCCGGCGGGCACCAGCGACTGTGCCGAGCTGCCGAAAGTTACCCAATTGTTGCCGGTGGGTGACGGCGCCACTCTGCTCAAACGCCGACCAGACGTGCGCCAGGCCGAGCGCAAGTTGGCGGCGGCCACCGCCGGCATCGGCATTGCCACCGGCGAGTTGTACCCGGACATCAGCATCGGCGCGACCGTGGGCACGGTCGGCACCCTGGAAAACCTTGGCAAACCGTCGACCAATCGCTGGGGCTTCGGTCCGTTGCTGACCTGGACCGTACCGTCCAACGGCTCCCGCGCGCGAATCCGTGAGGCCGAGTTCGCAACTCAAGGCGCGCTGGCGCATTTCGATGGCGTGGTGCTCAACGCCATCCGCGAGACTCAGACCGGCCTGGCGCAATATTCCGCGCAACTTCAGCGTCGCGATGCGTTGGCGGACGCCGAACAGTCGGCGCAATTGGCGGCAGACCAGACCCACCGCTTCTTCCAGGCCGGTCGCGCGTCGTTCCTGGCGGACTTGCAAGCCACCCGCACCTACACCGATGCACGGGCGCAACTGGCCTCGGCCAACACCCAGGTCGCCATGAGCCAGATCGATTTGTTCCTCGCCTTGGGCGGCGGCTGGGAAAGCGGACGAACGCAAGGCTCACAACCCGGCAAACCCTGAGGCCGTTGCTATGCTTTGATTTGATGGGGTCGCGCGGCGAACCCGTCGATCAAGGCTTGCGTTGGTCATGGGGATCGAATAATGAAAAACCCTTACGCTCCCGGCTTCTGGTGCGCCATTGCGGCATTGGTTTTGCTGTCGGCCACCTATTTCTATGGCGTCATGCTGGCCCACCAGATCGACAAGGCGCTGATATTCCTCGACAGCGCGGCGGCACTGATCGCCGTGATGGCCATCGTGGTGGTCGCCTGGGCTTCGCTCCAGAACCAGCGCATCAAGAAACGACAACTCGAACAAGGCAAAACCCTGGTACTGATCTGGGACACCAAGGTGGCGTTGCGTCGGGTAGAAACGGTGTTCGACCGATATTTCTGGGGCAGTTACTGGCAACCGGGGCGCACGTTTCAGGAAGTCATGGGCGAACTGACCGGCACGCCACTGGAAAAAAGCCTCGAAACCTTGAAGAAGCAATGCCAGGCGCTGGACAAGCAAGTGGCCGACGAGGGCTGGCACTGGCTCAACAATGCCCGAGAACTGTCCGATGTCGCCAACGCCATGGCCCGCGAACGCTATCAACTGGACTTCTGCGACCCGCGTGCGGAAGTGAGCGGCGGGGCGGTGATCAACCGAGATTTTGAAGTGCTGGTGTATACGTGGACTGCGCGGCTGAAAAGCTTCGATCATCAATTGGATGAGATTGAGGTTCAGTATTCCTGAAACTCATTGCTGCTCAACGGGGACGTGTGATGTGTTATATGCTCATTTCCCCGTTATATACAAACTCAATAGAGCCAGGCTTGTAGAGGTCTTTTAATGATTGGGTTTTAGTGAAGTTAAATTTTTCAATATGCTTTATAAAGTCTGCTTCTCGTTTGTCAGATATCGTGATGATAGGTAAGCGAGTTTCAAGGAATTTAAAGCATTCTTCGAATAGCATAGTGCCGATACCCATTCCGCGAAATTGCTCGTGGATACGAATTGTGCAGATTTTTCTTTCTACAGCTGTTTTTTTGAGAATGGCAATGCCCGATAATATTTTCTTTTTGTCACGAGTCGAAATTATTATAATTATCTCTCTTTGCTCGGGGCAAGCGGACAATTCCGGAAATACAGTTTTATAAAACCATTCATCAAAGCCGGGATAGCTTTCGTTAAGGTCAATTAGTTGGTTGTAAATTTTGTGCTGAGCTTTTTCACCAATCTCACAAATTAGATGCGCACGTATTTCCTCTGGTGTAACCTGAGAAAGTCTATAAGGCGTACTTTTGGTGATGTTGGATGTGCTCATTTCTCACCTTCTGTTGTCGTTGAGCAGTTTTCTAATGCGGTAAAATTTTCAATGTATTTGGTTGCGTAGTTTCCGCATACGCCACCAACTGCTCCAAGTGCTACTAAAATAACTAAATAAATCGCTATAATTCTAGCTGTTTTTTTCTTATATTGAAAGCGTGCCAAGGTTGAGAAATCAGTGATGTAATCGATCTTCTCTGATGAGCCTATGGATGCTTTCGATATTTTTGACTTTTTCTTAAAGTGATAGGCTATTAGGTTCTGATCTTCGTTATCTATGTATCCTTTCCATAGGTCACTTTCAAGCATTCTGCTGCCGAGTTCGTTTCCGTGAAAAATAGCTAGATCGCTTGCATTTCTTAATATGAGGTAATGTATTGATCTGAATTTAAGAGGTGTTCCTTTTTCGAATTGCTCGCGCAAACTATCGCTGCAACTTCGAATGTCGTTAATTCTGAAGTCGATAACTTCAGTGTTGGTGAACTGGTTGCTAAATATGCTCACTCCATCGATTTCATCATTGATAAGATGTACGTCGGACGAAGGGACTTCAACCCGGATTCTAAAGTAGTAATCTTTGATTTCGCCTACTTGGATGTCAGCGATCTTTATATCTATAATTGTTCCAGGTTTTTCGTTACTTCTTTTGCATGCAGTCAGAGCGATCTGTGAGTTTGTGTCTAAGGTATATATGATAAATTCATTGTCTGCGCTTTTGACGTTAAGTCTTTTGGGGTCGCCTTCAGTGGTCTTGTAGCTTTCGTTAAAAATTGCATTGGTAAGTTTGTTGTTGGATATTACGGAGCCAAGATCCCGTATGCTGTTTGTTTCAAACGGAAAAGGACAGTAAAGTTTAATTGACTCTGTTGTTGATATGTTTTTTACACGCAGTCCAAAGTCGAAGCAGTAGTTTTCGCGTTTTTTTGTTGTTTTCTTCCATAAATTAATATGTAGGTCGACAATTCCTTCATCTGTTCGATCGATTGGGCCAAGTTGCTCGTTAGGGATATACCACAAAGCGAAGCTGCGCATTATCTATCCTTGATTGAAAATAATACTGCTGATGGTTTTTATGAAAATATTCTCATCCCCGGACTTCAGAATTGTTATCGGGATGCGTAATGATTTTGCTATTCGCTTTGCATGAAGTATTTCTTTGGATTGCAGTTCGTTAATTTTTTGTAGATTAAAGTCCATAACCCCTCTTGCACGATTTCTCTCGAGAATTACCTCAGGGGTATCGGTGATTAATATGATTTGGCTCGGATTTATATCCCGAAATGTTTGTTCTGATATTTCGGTAACTCTATTGTCGATGTCGAGCAGTACAAAGTGGCCGTCTAGGAGTAATGGGCTTTTTATATCGCTTAATTTCTTTAAGCTATTAATTAGAATGGTTTGGTTTTCATCGATGTTAGATGTTTTTTTGTCGTTTTCCGGGAATTGCTTTATTAGTTTGCTTGCGCTGTAACTTCTAACTCCAAGAGATGATGACGCCTTCGCACATAAATGTGACTTTCCTACGCCGTGAGCCCCAGATATGAAAATTAAATCCGCGCTTGCTTTAGGGTGATTCGTGAGCTTTTCAAGCTCGCTCTTGCTAAGGAATTTGAAAGACTGCGGTGGCGAAAATGTTTCGAATATGATTTTAGGATCAATTGGGGGAAGTAGCTGATTGATGTTCTCGAGCTCGATAGCATGGCCAGTTTCGCAGTCTTTGAAATACTCAAAAAGCTCTTGTTTTTTTAATCCGCCACCAATTGAGTCGCTTAAGTTCCAAAGCTTTTCGATACTGCCGTTATGAAGTTTTTTTATATCTGCGATCGCCACTATTTTTTTTATGGGTGCGGTAGCGTAAATTACTAGTTTGCGAGGTTGGAATTTTGTCCAGCGACGGCGAAACTCTAATTTTTTTTGGCCCAGCATTATTTTTTCTAAATGCTTTGGATGTAGGGAGATTAAAATGGCTTCTCTTTCGGAGTTCATTGTGTCGATTTTTGCAGAGCTAACAGCCCCCTTTCCGGCTCTTTGATATTTACTATTTAGAATATTCATCAGAGAACCTGTCCAAAGGGGTAAGGCGGGACCGGGAAAATACGCGTAGCTCGTAATATTACCTCACGTACCTTTTCAGTTGAAGTCGTATTCTCGTCGGGATGATTTTTGGCTCACACATTGAGGAGCCGCCGTGGGCGGCGCGTACATTTGATCATAGCCGTGTCCGATAGCCGGCGGACTGGCTGAGTGGGTCGATGAGCAAAAATAAGGGTTCTGTGTTTGCGCCAATGCTAACCTTCTAGCACTTTCAGCGCAGTCGTGACCGCGACCCGTTATGGGTTCAGGGAAGACGACCAGACTTTCAACAATGGACATTGATCGGGTACTTCATGAATAAATCAGCAGGCGTGCTTCTAGGAATTGTCGTGGCCATCGGTGCAATCAGCGCGGGCGGCGCCTGGTACACCGGCAGCAAACTCGATGGGGTGCTGAACAGCTCGATCGCCGACGCCAACAAAGAACTGCAAGCCGCGCTGGCAGGTTCCAACGGCACGGCGTCGCTGGAGCTGGTGTCGCTGGAGCGTCATGTGTTCAGCAGCACCGCGCACTACCGCCTCAAGGGCGAGGGCGAGATGTTTGGTGAGGCGCCGGTGGAGATGCTGTTCGTCGACCGCATCGAACACGGCCCGCTGCCGTTCTCGCGCCTGGTATCGTTCAAGTGGTTGCCAGTCCTGGCCACCAGTCACTATGAGCTGGAAAAAACCCCGCTGACCGAAAAGTGGTTCGCCGCCGCCAAGGACAAATCCCCGGTCAAGGGTGTGGTCAACATCGGCTACGACAACTCCACCAAGGGCTCGCTCGAATTCCTGCCGCTGGAAGCGGCACTGGATGACAAGTCCAACCTGACGTTCTCCGGGTTGAAACTCGACGTGGCCGCCAGCGCCCAGGCGCAAAAGGTCAAGGCCGACGGTTACATGGACAGCCTGAAGCTGACCACTGTGGCTGAAGACCAGACCCCGGTTCAGGTCGAGCTCAACGGCTTGACCCTGGCCAGTAACCTGAACAAAAGCACCTACGGCTATTACGTCGGTGACAACACCCTCGAGCTGACAAACAGCAAAACCACCTTTGGCCCCAAGCAATCGGTACTCGGTTTCAAGAACTTTGAAATGAAGAACCAGACCGGGGAATCAGGCACCAACGCTTC
The DNA here is from genome assembly GCF_059492165.1 of Pseudomonas sp. Pseusp15. Lineage (NCBI taxonomy): Bacteria > Pseudomonadati > Pseudomonadota > Gammaproteobacteria > Pseudomonadales > Pseudomonadaceae > Pseudomonas > Pseudomonas sp. Pseusp15. The sequence goes on along the minus strand of NZ_CP168523.1, from coordinate 5,152,245 downwards.
GGGGCGTGCCGATTACAAGGTCGGTGAAGTGTCCTTGAACGGCAAGGTTATCGGCTCTGCGCAGATGGCCATGAGCCTGAAAAACCTCGACATCCCGTCGACGATGTCGCTGATGCAGATCTACCAGACCAAACTGCAACCGTACGAGCGGGCCGCCGCCGAAGCCACTGCCGCCGGTCTGCCGGCGCCGCCGCTGAACCTGACCCCGGCCGAAGAGGCACAGGTCAAGACCGGTCTGGAGAAACTGCTGGCCGCAGGTCCCCAGGTGGCCCTGGAAAACCTGTCGTTCAACACCAGCAACGGCGAAAGCCGCGCCAACCTGGTGCTGGACCTGACCAAACCGCAATCCATGGACCTGCCGCCGGACCAATTGGTCAAGCAGTTGATCGCGTTGCTGGAATTCAACGTACTGGTGTCCAAGCCAATGCTCATTGATTTGCTCACCGTACAGTCGCAAATCGACGGCCAGACCGATGCCAAGCTCATCGCCGATCAGGCGAGCGCAACCGCCGACATGTTCAGCAGCATGGCGGTCGGTACGCAACTGGCAAAACTGGACGGTAACAACGTCGTCACCAAGTTGCATTACGCCAACAATCAGGTGGACTTCAACGGCCAGAAAATGACCCTCGAAGAGTTTGTCGGTTTTGTGATGAGTAAGCTCGGCGGCACTGGCGACGTCACCATCCAGTAAAACCGCAGGCTTCAGCGCAACGCCCGGCCTCTGCAGCACGCAGACGCCGGGCGTTTTGCTGTCTGGGGTTCCGAAACGGGGTGAGGGGAGGCCCGTCACGAATCTGAAGAAATATTGTGTCTTGAATTATTGACTACGCTTGCATGCAAGACTGTTTCGATAAAGCTTGGCCGGGTCTTTCGATCCGGCTTTCCGTCACAAGTGGGCAAGGGGCATTGCGACCCGGCTGGCCATGTAAGGATGCTGACGAATGCCGCGTATTGCTGGTCCCTTTATTCACCGTGGGCTGCGCCCCTTGTTTCGCGTTGCGCTGTGCGGCCAATTGTTGTGGCCGGTGCTGGCGCTCGCCGATACCCCTTACGATCAAATGGTTCGCGATGCGCGGGCCGGCAACTACACGCCTGCGCTGACGGTGTTGCGTCAGGTGCCGGTAAGCCAGGCCTCCACTGGCCAGATCAGCGATCACTTGCAGATCGCCAGTTGGGCCGGTCTGGATGCCGAAGTGGTACAGGTCTATGAAACCCAGGGACGTGATCGAGCGTTGCCAGTCCAGGCCCTGACTGCCACCGCGCGGGCTTATCGCAACCTCAAGCGTTGGGACTCGGCGACCCAGGTGTACAACAAGGCCCTGGCCCTTGAACCGCAAAATGCCGACCTGCAGCTGGGCCTGGCGATGACCCAGGCCGACGCCGGTAAACCTGACGAGGCGGTTGCCCGCGCCAGGGCTCTGGTGGCGGCGAAACCGGATGATCCTGGCCGCCGTCTGGCTTTGGCCTACGCCTTGACTCGCGCCGGTGCCACTTACGATGCGTTGTTTGAATACGACCAGGCCTTCACCCGCGCCGGCAGCAAACCCGAAGTCGCTCGGGAATACGTGATTGCCCTGCAACGCGCTCGTTTGCCGGAGCCGGCCTTGCGCCTGGTGCGTCAGCGGCCGGGGTTGATTGATCCGGTCACGCAACGCCGTCTCGAAGGCGACCTGGCCGCCGAACGCGTGCGCCTGGCCGAACTCGCCACCCGCAGCGAAAAAGAACGTTATGTGATCGCCGATCGGGCCCTGGCCGATTACGACCAGTTACTGGCGACCTGGACGCCGGACCCTGCGGCCCACGATGACGTCATCCGCTGGCGAATCGACCGCATGGGCGCCCTCAAGGCCCGTGCACGCACCGCCGATGTGATCACCGAATACCAGAAACTGCTCGCCGAAGGCGTGAAGATTCCGACCTATGCCCTGCGTTGGGTGGCGTCGTCCTATCTGGATCAGCGTCAGCCGGAAATCGCCACCGATTTGTATCGCCAGGTGCTGGTGGCGCCGGATGCCGATGTCGGCGATCGCCTGGAAGACAGCACCGCGCTCTATTACTCCCTGCTCGAAAGCGACAAGGCCGATGATGCGCGCAAGGTCGCCGAGGACCTGGCCAAGACCCAAAAGCCACGGGTCGAGCTCAAGGGCTTGCCGGTGGGCAACCCCAACGATGAATGGATGGACGCGCAGCAACTCGCCGCCCAGGCCGGCACCTACGGCGCCGACCTGCCATCGGGCGAGCAGCGTTTACAGGCGTTGGTGGATCAGGCGCCGGGCAACATCGGCCTGCGCCTGGCTCAGGCCGATCTGTACCTGGCCCGGGACTGGCCACGACGCGCCGAGAATCAGCTCAAGGAAACCGAGAGCATGGCCCCGCGGGATATCGGGCTGGAAGTCGCTCAGGGCCACACTGCCATGGACCTGCAGGAATGGCGGCAGATGGATGCGCTGACCGACGATGTGGTCGCGCGTTTTCCGGACAACCGTCAGGTGCAGCGTTTGCAGCGTCAGCGTGCGGTCCATGATATGGCCGAGCTGCGAGTGCAGGCCTACGGCGGCAAGAGTTATGGCGGCGGCAACGGCGATGTCGGGGCGGTCAACGGCAGCCGCGATTTCGGCATCGAAACCACGCTGTACAGCCCGCCCATCGATGAAGACTGGCGCCTGTTCGCCGGTGCCGGCTACGCCACTGGCGATTTCCAGGAAGGCACTGGTCACCATCGCTTCCAGCGTGTCGGGCTCGAACGCCGGACCCGCGACATGTCCCTGGAAGCGGAAGTTTCCAACCATTCCTACGGCTTTGGCGATAAACAGGGCGCGCGCCTGGCGATTGCCCGAGACATCGACGATCACTGGCAGTACGGCGGCAGCCTCGAATACCTGTCGGCACAAACGCCGTTGCGAGCGTTGAACAGCGACATCACGGCCAACGGCGGCAGCGGTTTTATCCGCTGGCGCGCCAATGAAAGCCGTGAGTGGAGACTGGCGGTCAGCCCCTCGCACTTCAGCGACGGCAACAACCGTATCGAAGCTGTGCTCACTGGTCGCGAGGGCATTTATCGCGCGCCGGGGCTGCAAGTCGACCTCGGTCTGGAAGTCGGCAGCAGCCATAACTCCAAGTCCGACGACGTGCCGTACTTCAACCCCAAATCCGACTTAAGCGTGCTGCCGACGGTGAACGTCAATCACGTGCTCTACCACCGCTACGAAACCTCCTGGAGCCAGCAGTTCCAGGCCGGTGCGGGCACTTACAGCCAGCGCGATCACGGCACCGGCGGTATCGCCCTGCTGGGCTACGGCCAGCGCTACAGCTGGAACGACGTGTTCGAGGTGGGCGGCCTGCTGAGCGTGATCAACCGGCCATTTGACGGTGACCGGGAAACCGATCTGCGCCTGCTCGTCGACCTTACTTACCGCTTCTAGAAGAGTTTGAAGATGCCTTTTATTTCGCGTTTCATCCTCCTGCTGGGAGTGCTGTTGATCAGCGCCTGTGCCCAGCAAGCCCCAGCCTTCGCACCGCCGTCCGAACGCCCGGTGTCGGCCAATGAAAAGCCGTGGCCGAAAAACCATGTATTGGGGATCGCTTACCACGATGTCGAAGACCGCGACCCCGATCAGGCGGTGGTGGCCGTGCGCACCGAGCGCATGATCGAGCAACTGGCATGGTTGCGGGAGAACAACTACCAACCGGTCACCGTTGACCAGATCATCGCCGCTCGCAATGGCGGCCCTGAATTGCCGCCACGGGCGATCCTGCTGAGTTTCGACGACGGCTATTCGAGTTTCTACACCCGCGTGTTGCCGGTGCTGCGTGCCTATAACTGGCACGCCTTGCTGGCGCCGGTCGGGGTGTGGATCGACACGCCGCCGAACCAGCCTGTCGACTTCGCCGGCACACCGCGCAAGCGTTCGGATTTCCTGACCTGGGAGCAGATCCGCGAGATTTCCCGGTCCGGCCTGGTGGAAATCGCCGCCCACACCGACGCCAGCCACAAAGGCGTGTTGGCCAACCCGCAAGGCAACCTGCAGCCGGCGGCCGCGACCCGGCGCTATGACGCCGCCACCGGTCGCTATGAAACCGAAGCCCAATTCCAGGCCCGGATGCGCGCCGACGTAGCGGCCATCTCGGAGAAGATCCGCAAGGTCACTGGCTACAAACCGCGAGTCTGGGTCTGGCCGTACGGCGTGGCGGATGGCACCTCGCTGCAAGTGATCAACGACCAGGGTTATAAGATGGCCCTGACACTGGACGACGGCCTCGATGCCCTCGACAACCTGATGAGCAGCCCGCGCTTTCTGGTGGCCTCGGACCCGGATGGCGAACACTTCGCCAACAGCGTCGTCGCGGTGCAGGCCGAATCGCCGATGCGCGTGGTGCATGTGGACCTGGACAACGTCTACGACCCGGACCCGGCCCAACAGGAAATCAACCTCGGCAAACTGATCCAGCGCATGGCCGACATGGGCGCCAACACGGTGTTCCTGCAAGCCTTCGCCGACCCTGCGGGCGATGGCCTGGTGCATTCGCTGTACTTCCCCAACCGCCACCTGCCGATGCGTGCCGATATCTTTGACCGTGTGGCCTGGCAGCTGCGCACCCGGGCTCACGTCAAAGTTTTCGCGTGGATGCCGGTGCTGAGTTTTGCCCTGGATTCGAAGCTGCCGCGAGTCACTCGCTGGGACCCGAAAACCGGCACCACGTCGATCGATCCGGACCAGTACAAGCGCTTGTCACCGTTCGACCCGAACGTGCGGCGCATCATCGGTGAAATCTACGAAGACGTGGCCCGCCTGACCTCGGTCGACGGCATCCTCTATCACGATGACGCGGTGCTGTCGGACTTCGAAGACGCCGGCCCCGAAGCCCTGAAAATCTATGCCGCCAACGGTCTGCCCGGTTCGATTGCCGCCCTGCGCGAGGATCCGGCCACTCTGCAACGCTGGACGCGGTTCAAGAGCCGCTACCTGATCGATTTCACCCATGAGCTGACCGCCAAGGTTCGCGCCATTCGCGGCCCGCAAGTGAAAACGGCGCGCAATATTTTCGCCGAGCCGATGCTCAACCCCGAGAGCGAAGCCTGGTTTGCGCAGAATCTCGACGACTTCCTGGGCGCCTACGACTGGACGGCACCGATGGCCATGCCACTGATGGAAAAACAGAGCCATCAGCAATCCGGCCCCTGGCTTGAAGCACTGGTGGCGACGGTCAAATCGCGCCCCGGCGCCCTCGACCGCACGGTGTTCGAATTGCAGGCCCGCGACTGGACGAAAAATAAACACGCCGACATCGACGGCGGGCAACTGGCTGACTGGATGGGTCGCCTCAAGCGTCAGGGCGCCACCAGTTTCGGCTACTACCCAGACAACTTCCTCGAGAACCAGCCGGACCTGAAAGCCGTGCGGCCGGCGCTCTCCAACAAGTGGAATCCATAACATGCTGGACAGACTTCTGGCCCTATTGGTTCTGGCGATCGTCCTGGGGGTTCCCCTCGGGCTGATCTTTCTGGTCACCGGGCAATTCCTGATGGACTTCGTGTTCTTCTACCCACTGTTCATGTCGGGGCTGTGGATCGCCGGCGGCCTGTATTTCTGGCTGCACTGGGAGCGGCACTGGCCGTGGCAGGACGACACCTTGCCGCCACCATTGGCCGGCGAACCGCTGATCTCGATCCTGATCCCTTGCTACAACGAAGGCGACAACGCCGCCGATACCATCCACGCGGCGCTGGCCCAGCATTATCCGAACATCGAAGTGATCGCGATCAACGACGGCTCCAAGGACAACACCGCCGCGGTGCTCGACGCACTGGCGGCGCAGGATCCGCGTTTGCGGGTGCTGCACCTGGCGGAGAACCAGGGCAAGGCGGTTGCCCTGCGCATGGGCGCCATCGCGGCGCGCAGCGAGTACCTGGTGTGCATCGACGGTGACGCGCTGCTGGCGCCGAACACCGCGGCCTATCTGGTGGCGCCGATGCTCGACAACGCGCGACTGGGCGCCGTGACCGGCAACCCGCGAATCCGCACCCGTTCGACCCTGATCGGCCGGGTACAGGTCGGCGAGTTCTCCTCGATCATCGGCCTGATCAAGCGTACCCAGCGGGTGTTCGGGCGGATCTTTACCGTCTCTGGGGTGATCGTCGCCTTCCGTCGTACGGCCCTGAACCGGGTCGGCTACTGGAGCCCGGACATGATCACCGAAGACATCGACATCAGTTGGAAGCTGCAACTGGATCACTGGAGCATTTTCTACGAGCCCCGCGCGTTGTGCTGGATCCTCATGCCGGAAACCCTCGGCGGCCTGTGGAAGCAGCGCCTGCGCTGGGCCCAGGGCGGCGCCGAGGTGTTGTTCAAGAACATCCGGGGCATCTGGCAATACCGCCATCGTTACCTGTGGCCGCTGCTGTTCGAATACTGCCTGTCCACCGGTTGGGCCTTCACCTTCCTGTTGTCGGTGATTTTCTGGGGTGTCGGCAACTTCGTCGAAATGCCGCCCGCCATTGCCGTCCATCACCTGATGCCGCCGGCCTTTACCGGGCTGCTATTGGCGGTGGTTTGCCTGGTGCAATTCGCGGTCAGCATCATGATCGATCGCCGTTACGAAAAAGGGCTCGGCAGGACCATGTTCTGGGTGGTCTGGTACCCGCTGGTGTTCTGGTTCATCAGCCTGCTCACCACCCTGGTCAGCTTCCCCAAAGTGCTGTTTGGCCAACATCAGAAGCGCGCGCGGTGGGTCAGTCCGGACCGGGGCATCAAGCCGCTGGATGACGATGAAGAGGAGGTCATCAAATGAAAATCATCAGAACCCGGCAGCGGCCCTTTTTGGTCGTTCTCGATGTTTTCTTCACCGTGCTGGCCTGGATCGGGCTGCTGTATTTGCTGGCGCGGGGTCTGTGGCCGTTGATCGATACCCATGACGGGCCGCGCATCGATGGGTCGTTTTTCGACGCCCTCGGCACATTGCAGATCTACCTGTGGGTGGCGCTGTTCAACGCGGTGATCCTGATTGGCTGGGCGCGTTATCAACAGCGCAAAAGCAAGAGCTTCGCCCAGCGCCGTTTGCCGGCGCCGGTGGTGGACGATCAGGGGCTGAGCAAAAGCTTCAAGCTCACCGGCGACCGGCTGGAGAAACTGCGCGCACCGGGCTCGATGACCATTCACAACGATCAGGAAGGCGATGTCAGTCACGTCGTTACGCACTTTACCCCGGTCGACCCGTCTAAACTGCCGCCGCCTTTGGCGCCATTGGAACATCCACTGGTGATCCGCCTGCCGGCCGAAGATGATGACAACCGCGAGCCGATAAGCCATCTCTAGGTATATGTTCATCTGTGGCGAGGGAGCTTGCTCCCGCTGGAGGCCGAAGGTCTCCCGATGCCATTAACCGCGCTGTCGTTGATAGAGCGCGGTCACCGATTTTGCGTCTGCTTCGCAGACGAACGGGAGCAAGCTCCCTCGCCACTAAGTCGCCGTCAGCTCAGGTCCCGAACCAGGCGCCACGCCTCGTCCATCGACAGCGGTTGTTTCATCCGTTCGGCGAGCATCGCCATGGCCCGTTCCTGATCGCAGGCAACGGCCGCCGCTACCACGCCGTTTTTGGCGAACAGGCCAATAAACGGTGGATGCTCTGGGTCGCCTTTGAATTCAACCTCGTCCCAGGCCTCGGCGTGTCCGAGGTAGTCGTAGTTTTTGCCGAAGTGCCAGGTCCAGAAATACGGCACGTCGAGGTAGCGTTCGTCGCCGCCGAGCATATTCGCCGCTGCAATCCGCGCCTGTTGCTGGGCCAGGCGCCAGTGTTCGATCCGTTGGGGCTGGCCATTGAGCGGGAAGGTCGCGATATCGCCGACGGCCCAGAGCCCGTCGGTCACGCGCATGCCGCCGTCGACCTTCAATGACTGATCTTTTTCCTTCGGCAGATCGGTAAACGGGGTGGTCGCCGGGGTGACGCCAATGCCGACCAGCACCAGATCCGCCGGCAAGCGCTGGCCGTTGTCCAGCAGCACCGCTTCGACTTTGCCTGTGCCTTCGATCTTCGCCGCTTCGCCATCGGTATGAAACACCACACCATTGGCCTCGTGCAGGGCACGAATCGCCTTGCCGACGGCCTCGCCGAATTGCGCCTCGAAAGGGATGGCATGGCGCGTCAGGACGGTGACATCCAAGCCGTACTGACGCAGGGATGAAGCGGATTCCAGACCAATGAAGCTGCCGCCGACAATCACTGCCCTTTGACCCGGTTTTGCGGTGGTCAGAATCTGCTGCGCCTGCGCCTTCGAGCGCAACACGAACACCTGCGGCAGATCGGCGCCTGGCAGCGACAGGGATTTTGGTATGCCACCGGTCGCAATCACCGCGGCGTCATAGCTCAACGATTGACCATCGGCCAGGCGCAGGGTCCGGTTCGGTGCATCCAGGCCCATCACATCGCTGTTTATCCGTTCAATGCGCTGTTCACGATAAAAGTCCTCATCGCGCAGCGGCGGAACTTCGTCCGGTGGCATTTCCCCGGCAATCACGAATTTGCTCAATGCCGTACGGTCGTATCCGGCTTCGGGCTCACGGTCGATCAGTAGCACCCGACCGCCGAAGCCTTTCTCCCGCAGCGCCGCCGCGCAGGCCGTCCCCGCTGCACCGGCGCCGATGATCGCAAAGGTCCGCTTATCATCCTCCGGCGGGGTGCTGGGGCCGGGCATCGGCTGGTCGTCGACCCAGACCTCATCGTCGCGCAACTCCAGCGGATAGCGCCGCAGACTGTCCAGGGACGGTGGCTCGCACAGCGCGCCGTCTTCGAGCCGATAAGCCGCCTTGTGCCACGGGCAGATCAGTCGGCCCTCACACAGCGCACCTTTGGCCAAGGGAGCCCCGGCGTGGGGGCATCTGCCCTGATAGGCGCGCAATTGATCGCCGACCCGCAGCAAGACGATTTTCATCTTGTCGATCCGGACTTCAAGGCCACGGTCGAGGGGCACATCGGCGAAACGGGCGACGCGGTGCAGTGCCATGATCGATCTCCAGGCAGGTGTTTCACTTAGGAGTTTGGCGCTTATTCCCAGGTTCAGCCAATTCCCACTGCCACCGCGCGAACGGTCCGGCTATAGTTTGCGTGCCGACGACGGCCCCACCCCGCACAAGGTGCACCGGTATGACCCGATTGACCTCTTTGAACCCTTGGCTGGCGGCCGTTGCAGTCGCCCTTTGCGTGCAGTTGCCGGCGCAGGCCCAGGAGCGTTTCACCCTCAGCATCCCCGGCGTTTCAGACAATCGGCTGTTCACGTCGGCGGAGGCCAGCGATGCCAGCGGTTGCGGCGGCAAGAATCAGTCCCCGGCCCTGAGCTGGAACGCCGGCCCCCAGGGCACCCTCAGCTATGCCATCGTCATGCACGACCCGGACGGCCAGAAGGGCCTGGGCGTCGATCACTGGATTCGTTACGGCATCAAGGCCACGACGCGGCAGATCCCGGCCGGTGTCGGCACTAAATCCACCCTCGAAGGCGTGGGTGGCACCAACATCAAAGGCACCACCACCTACATCGGCCCGTGCCCGCCCATCGGTGACAGCACCCATCACTACATCATCCAGATCTACGCCCTGGACCTGGCGCCAGAAGCCTTGCCTGCCGGCCTGACCCGCGCGCAGTTGCTGGAACAGATCAAAGGCCATGTGCTGAAAAACAGCAGCGTGGTGCGGCGTTATCACCGCTGAAGATTTTTCACGTCGGCTTAACCCGAACCCGGCGGGCTGTCCGTCTCAGAGGATGAATGAGTCAATTTCCTCCTGAGGTCAGCCCCCATGTCCCTTCCTCTGCATGTCCTCCGCCCGGCCGCCCAGGGTTTCGCCGCCGGGTTGCTGCTGGCCGTTGCCGGTTGCGGCGGTTCATCCACACCACCCTCTGAGACGGGCAACCCGGCAGCGGTTGCGCCCCCAGCTCAAAATGCGCCGAAAACCGAAGCATTGGTGCGCGAAGCGGCCATGGCGGACACCGCGATGGCCAAGGGCAGCGCACGACCTGGTCCGTTGGTCGCTTTCGCGCCAGTGCCCGCGGGTGAAACTTATCCACAGGGCTACCGGGATGAACAGCGCGAGCAATATCAGGCGCTGGCGGATAACCCGATTCACAGCGTGGCCGAAGCGCCGGTCTCGACCTTCAGCGCCGATGTCGATACCGGCGCGTACGCCAATGTCCGGCGCTTGCTCAATCAGGGGCGTTTACCGCCGGAAGGAGCGGTGCGGCTGGAGGAAATGGTCAATTACTTCCCCTACGATTACGCCTTGCCCACTGACGGCTCACCGTTCGGTGTGACCACCGAGCTGGCGCCGTCACCGTGGAACCCGCATACCCGGTTACTGCGCATCGGCATCAAGGCGTCTGATCACGCAGTGGCGGAACTGGCCCCGGCGAACCTGGTGTTTCTGGTGGATGTGTCTGGTTCCATGGACCGTCGCGAAGGCTTGCCTCTGGTCAAAAGCACCCTGAAATTGCTGGTCGATCAATTGCGCGAGCAGGACCGGGTTTCACTGGTGGTCTACGCCGGAGAATCCCGTGTGGTGCTGGAGCCGACTTCCGGACGGGAAAAAGCGAAAATTCGTACCGCCATCGATCAATTGACGGCGGGCGGCTCGACCGCCGGCGCATCGGGTATCGAACTGGCTTACCAAATGGCGCAACAGGCGTTTATCCCCAAAGGCATCAACCGCATCCTGCTGGCCACTGACGGTGACTTCAACGTCGGCATCAGCGACTTCGACAGCCTCAAGCAAATGGCTGTGGATAAACGCAAGACCGGCGTGTCCCTGACCACCCTGGGTTTTGGTGTGGATAACTACAATGAACACCTGATGGAACAACTGGCCGACGCCGGCGACGGTAACTACGCCTACATCGACAACCTGCGCGAAGCGCGCAAGGTGCTGGTGGATCAACTCGGCTCAACCCTGGCGGTGGTGGCGAAAAACGTGAAGCTGCAGGTGGAGTTCAACCCGGCTCAGGTCAGCGAATATCGGCTGTTGGGTTATGAGAACCGCGCCTTGAAGCGTGAGGATTTCAGCAACGACAAAGTCGACGCCGGAGAAATCGGCGCAGGGCACACGGTGACGGCGCTGTACGAAATTGTGCCCAAGGGCGAGAAGGGCTGGCTGGAACCGCTGCGCTACGGCAATTCCGGGGCAGAAGTTTCCGCAAAAACCGGAGAATTGGCGATGCTGCGGGTGCGTTATCAGTTACCGGAAGGTGGGAACAGTCGCTTGATCGAGCGGCCAATCCTGAAGGGGGAGGCCGGTAAACTCTCGGCCGCCAGCGATGACCTGCGCTTTGCCGCCGCCGTCGCTGCCTTTTCCCAGCAGCTCAAGGACGGGCGCTACACCGGTGATTTCAGCCTGAAAGACACCGAAGCCCTGGCCCGTGGCGCACGGGGTGATGACCCGTTTGGCCTGCGCGGTGAGTTCGTGCAATTGGTGGAATTGGCGCAGAGCCTGCGAGCCTCCACCGCCTCGAATCAACCGCCCAACGACAACCGGATAGAGTGAAAGCTGACATGTCCGATCCTGCAATCAGCTCAACCGCCAGCAGCGATGAATCGCTGCTGGCGCGCTACCGCTCTGGCGACGGGCCGGCGTTCGAAGTTTTGTACGCCCGCCACCGCCAGGGCCTGTATCGATTCCTTCTCGGCCTCAGCGGCAAACCCGAACTGGCTGAAGAGGTGTACCAGGAAACCTGGCTGAGCCTGATCCGCAGCACCAGTCAGCCACAAGGCCGGGCGAACTTTCGTACCTGGCTCTACCAGATCGCCCGCAACCGCCTGATCGATCACTGGCGCAAACATGGTGTCCACAACCCCTTGCACGACAGCTATGACGAACAGGCCCACGCCCTGATCGACGACGCAACCGACCCTGAACAACTGCTGAGCCTGAGCCGCGACGGTCAACGCCTCGAAACCGCCCTGCAAACCCTGCCCGCCGACCAGCGCGAAGTGTTCCTGCTGCGCGCCCACGGCGACCTCGACCTGCCGCAGATCGCCACCCTCACCGAAACACCGCTGGAAACCGTTAAAAGCCGCTTGCGCTACGCCCAGCAAAAACTGCGTCGGCTGCTGGCCGAGGAGGTACTGACATGACTGACGCCAAACAAACACCGCCATCGCCCGACGATGAAGTGCTCAAGCATTTCCGCGACCACAGCAGCGGCGAACCACCGGCCCATCTCGACGCCTTCATCCTCGCCACCGCCCACCGCGAAGCCCCCGCGCCGAAGCCCAGCCTGTGGCAACGCTGGCTCCACGCCTGCCAACAACCCCGCTGGCAAGTGGCATTCGCCAGCCTCGTCGGCGTCGCGCTGATGCTGGCGCTGGTGCAACGCACGCCCGAGCAATTGCCGAATTACGACTTCGCGCCTGCGCCCAAAGCCTCCGCCCCGGCTGCTAAACCGGAAGCCGCTGCCCGCTCCCTGGATGAACCGACCGGCGCCATGTCCGCTCCCGCACCGGCTGCGCCAATGGCGGAGTTTTCTGCACCGATGCAACGAGAGTCGATCAACAGCGAAATGGCCGACGAAGCCAAACTCAGCAAACGCGCCGCCGCGCCGGCCAAGTCACTGGATGATCAATTACGTGAAGTGATGCGCCTGCAAGACGCCGGTCAGACCCAAGCCGCCGAAGCGCTGATGACGACATTACACAAGCGCTTTCCCAAGGAAAACCTGGCGGCCAAACTCAAGGAAATGCAGAAAAAATGAGCTGAGCAGCGGTCGCCGATTTGGCATCGACACCCGAAAGCGCGCACTATCAGCCCATAGCCGATGCGTTGGAGGATGCCGTGGCCCAAAAAATCGACCGCATCGCCCAAATGCTCAACTGCCCGGTGAAGGGTGAGGAACTGAGGCGAGCAGTGACTGAGAGTCGTAAGGAGTTTCTTCTGGCGAAGCAGGCAGAAGAGGATCTTGAGGAAGACGTTCTTGATGATGAGTTGATCGAGGACGAAGACGACGATGATGAGTACGACGAGTTTGATTGGACGACAGAATGAAAAAACCGCTTTGGCGGTTTTTTTGTGCCCACAAAAAAGCCCCAGACCCTAAGACCTGAGGCTTTCTCGTTTCTACATATGGTGCACCAGGCGGGATTCGAACCCACGACCCCTGCCTTCGGAGGGCAGTACTCTATCCAGCTGAGCTACTGGTGCAATGCGGGCGCCATGATACTCATATGCGTTGCGGGCGTCCATGCTGCTGAATCGTCTGCGTTTTTCCAAAGCGTAACCGGCGTTTGCTACGTTGATCAGAAAAAATAGGCAAATGCGGCGTTTTCGTTCTTTTTTTCGAACAGCCTATTGTCCTTTACCCCCTTTGATCCTAGGATTCGTTTGAGATTTCAAACGCTCTTGTCTGGGTGCTGAACCGCACGAGTTCGATCAGTGCGCTATTTATGTGCTTCAGCCCGGTGAATGATTTCCCTGACGGCAGCCTATAAGGCGCCTTTCTACAATCATAATTCGCTCCGCGCTGGCCGCGGTGCTGTTAAGGAAAGCCGACATGCAGCTTAAAGACACCCAGTTGTTCCGCCAGCAAGCCTTTATCGATGGCGCTTGGGTCGATGCGGACAACGGTCAGACGATCAAGGTCAACAACCCGGCAACGGGCGAAATTCTGGGTACTGTGCCGAAAATGGGCGCTGCCGAAACCCGCCGTGCGATTGAAGCTGCTGATAAAGCGCTGCCGGCCTGGCGTTCACTGACCGCCAAGGAGCGCGCGAACAAGCTACGTCGCTGGTTCGAGCTGATCATCGAGAACCAGGACGACCTGGCTCGCCTGATGACTCTGGAGCAGGGCAAGCCATTGGCTGAAGCCAAGGGCGAGATCGTTTACGCCGCTTCCTTTATCGAGTGGTTCGCCGAAGAAGCCAAGCGCGTCTACGGTGACGTGATTCCGGGCCACCAGCCAGACAAGCGCCTGATCGTGATCAAGCAGCCGATCGGCGTGACCGCTGCGATTACTCCGTGGAACTTCCCGGCTGCAATGATCACCCGTAAAGCAGGCCCGGCCCTGGCCGCCGGTTGCACCATGGTGCTCAAGCCTGCATCGCAAACTCCGTTCTCTGCATTCGCCCTGGCTGAACTGGCCCAGCGTGCCGGTATTCCGAACGGCGTGTTCAGTGTGGTGACCGGCAGCGCCGGCGACATCGGCAGCGAGCTGACCGGCAACCCGATCGTGCGCAAACTGTCGTTCACCGGCTCGACCGAAATCGGTCGTCAGCTGATGACCGAGTGCGCCAAGGACATCAAGAAAGTCTCGCTGGAACTGGGCGGCAACGCGCCGTTCATCGTGTTCGACGACGCGGATCTGGATAAGGCTGTCGAAGGCGCGATCATTTCCAAGTACCGCAACAACGGCCAGACCTGCGTCTGCGCCAACCGCCTGTACATTCAGGATTCGGTCTACGACGCGTTCGCCGAGAAGCTGAAAGTCGCCGTGGCCAAACTCAAGATCGGCAACGGTCTGGAAGACGGCACCACCACTGGCCCGCTGATCGACGAAAAAGCCGTGGCCAAGGTTCAAGAGCACATTGCTGACGCCGTCGGCAAAGGCGCCACCGTGCTGGCGGGTGGCAAGAGCATGCAAGGCAACTTCTTCGAGCCGACCATCCTGACCAACGTGCCGAACAACGCGGCCGTGGCCAAGGAAGAAACCTTCGGTCCGTTGGCGCCGCTGTTCCGCTTCAAAGACGAAGCCGACGTGATTGCGATGTCCAACGACACCGAATTCGGTCTGGCCTCGTACTTCTATGCGCGTGACCTGGGCCGTGTGTTCCGTGTGGCTGAAGCCCTGGAATACGGCATGGTCGGCGTCAACACCGGGTTGATCTCCAACGAAGTCGCGCCGTTCGGCGGCATCAAGGCGTCGGGCCTGGGCCGTGAGGGCTCCAAGTACGGCATCGAAGATTACCTGGAAATCAAATACCTCTGCCTGGGCATCTAAGCCCGAAGGGATAGGCCCGGCAAGGCATTGCTTCAAACGCAAAGGGCACGAGAGCGCTGTCCCTTTGCGCGCTTCAAACGGAATTTTCTCTGTGGCCGGGAACGCTGTGGCAGTCGATCATCGCATGCTGCCGTAGTTGCTTCCCCGCCGCTTAATCCTTGAACCACGCCGACCGATGAGCGGCGAATGAGGAATGTATGAGCAAGACTAACGCTGAGTTGATGGCCCGCCGTACCGCTGCCGTACCCCGTGGTGTTGGCCAGATTCACCCGATCTTCGCCGACCACGCGAAGAACGCCACCGTGACCGACGTTGAAGGTCGTGAGTTCATCGACTTCGCCGGCGGTATCGCCGTGCTGAACACCGGTCACTTGCACCCGAAAGTCATCGCCGCCGTGACTGCGCAGCTGAATAAGCTGACCCACACCTGCTTCCAGGTGCTGGCCTACGAGCCGTACGTGGAAGTGTGCGAAAAAATCAACGCCAAGGTGCCGGGTGATTTCGCCAAGAAAACCTTGCTGGTGACCACCGGCTCCGAAGCTGTGGAAAACTCCATCAAGATCGCCCGCGCCGCCACTGGCCGTGCCGGTGTGATCGCGTTCACCGGCGCTTACCACGGTCGCACCATGATGACCCTGGGCCTGACCGGTAAAGTCGTGCCTTACTCGGCCGGCATGGGCCTGATGCCAGGCGGCATCTTCCGCGCGCTGTACCCGAACGAACTGCACGGTGTGAGCATCGACGATTCGATCGCCAGCATCGAGCGCATCTTCAAGAACGACGCCGAGCCGCGTGACATCGCCGCGATCATCATCGAGCCGGTGCAGGGTGAAGGCGGTTTCTACGTCGCGCCTAAAGAGTTCATGAAGCGTCTGCGCGCTTTGTGCGACCAGCACGGCATTCTGTTGATCGCTGACGAAGTGCAGACGGGCGCTGGCCGTACCGGCACCTTCTTCGCCATGGAGCAGATGGGCGTCGCCGCCGACCTGACCACCTTCGCCAAATCCATCGCTGGCGGCTTCCCGCTGGCCGGTGTGTGCGGCAAGGCCGAATACATGGACGCCATCGCTCCAGGCGGCTTGGGCGGCACTTACGCCGGTAGCCCGATCGCTTGCGCCGCGGCCCTGGCCGTGATGGAAGTGTTCGAAGAAGAGCATCTGCTGGACCGTTGCAAAGCGGTTGGCGAGCGTCTGGTGACTGGTCTGAAAGCCATTCAGGCCAAATACCCGGTGATCGGCGACGTGCGTGCCCTGGGTGCGATGATCGCTGTCGAGCTGTTTGAAAACGGCGACAGCCACAAGCCGAACCCGGCTGCTGTAGCCGCCGTTGTGGCCAAGGCTCGCGACAAGGGCCTGATCCTGCTGTCGTGCGGCACCTACGGCAACGTTCTGCGCGTGCTGGTACCGCTGACTGCGCCGGACGAGCAACTGGACAAAGGCCTGGCGATCATCGAAGAGTGCTTCGCCGAGCTCTGATCCGTTTGTGAACTGATCGACAAAAAACCCGCTTCGGCGGGTTTTTTTATGCCTCTTGAAACACATCAGGAGCAATTGGGCTGTATCGAATGGCCAGCATTGACTAAGGTGCAAGCATTGCCGTTGGAGTGTGCAGATGACTGCTGTGGTGTTACCCGCTGTACCGCGAGTGTTGATTGCCGAGGCGGACCCTTGGTCCCGCGACCTGCTCAAGCAGGTGTTGTTGAATGTGCGCTGCGACGCACGGCTGGACCTGTGTGCCGATGGCCAGGAAACCCTGCAGCTGTTGGCAGAGAACCCTTATGACCTGGTGATCGTCGACTGGGAGTTGCCCGGCGTCGATGGCCTGAATGTGTTGCGCAGTGTTCGTCAGCGCAAACGTAATCCGCCGTTGCCGTTCATTCTGATGAGCAGCCGCAACGACAGCGCCAGCGTGCGTGAAGCCTTGCCCCTGGCGCCCACGGCGTACCTGACCAAACCCCTGGACATGGAAAACCTGACCCAGCGTTTGCAGGATTTGCTGTTGAACGCGGGTGAAGAGGTGTCCTGCGAAGTGCCGTCTCTGGCGCCGGGCATGACCTTGTCGGTGTATCTGGAGCGGCGGCGCGAACTGGCCGACGGCGCGCCGCTGATGACCGATGTGCAGGTGGCGATCAAACGTAGCCTCAATCCCGATGGCCTCGATCTGGTGCGGCTTGAAGACGAGATCCGCACGGATCCGCAAGTCACCGCCGTGCTGATCGCCGCCGCCAACAGCGCGGCCCAGCATCATGGCGCCGCCGTGCAAACCCTGTCCCAGGCGTTGCATCGCTTGGGGACCGGGCAAAGCATGAACCTGATTCTGGGCCTCGCCCTCAAACGCAGTGCCCGGCTCAGTGATCCGCAACTGGCGGACTATGCCGAGCGCTATTGGGAATTGTCCCTGCACACCGCGGAATACGCGCGAACGCTGGCGCGCTTGCTGGATCTGGATCAGGAGCGCTGTTATTGCGCGGGCATGCTGCACCGCCTCGGCGACCTGGCGTTGCTGCGCTGTTTGCAGGAGTGGAAGCAGGCCGGTGGTGAGCTGGATGAATGGGAGGAAGTCGGCGATGCCCTGGCCGAATTCGGCGCGGCCTACGGTTCGGCGCTGCGTACCCGCTGGCGCCTGCCGCTGGAGCTGCGTGAGCTGATTGCGGCGGTTTATCAGCTCGGTGGCGGGGTTTACTCCCGCGAAGCGCTGGTGATGAACATGGCCGCGCAACTGGCGCGCCTGACCGAGCATGAGGGGATCGAGGCATTGGCCAAGAGCCGCACGGCGCGGTTGCTCAAGATCGGATTGCCGGAGCTGATGCGCTTGCGCAAAAAATAGGCTTTGTAGATCGTTCCCACGCAGAGCGTGGGAACGATCTACATGGGCTCAGCCAGAGATTATCCGGTTCTTGCCCTGGCGCTTGGCCTGGTACATCGCCGCATCGGCGCGGGCGAACAGGCTGTCGAGGTTTTCATCCTCGGGCGTGAGGCTGGTCAGGCCCTGGCTGACGGTGATGCCGAACGTCTGGTCGTCATGGCTGAAACTCAACCGTTGAATCTCCCGTTGCAGGCGCTCGGCCACTTGCATGGCCATGTCCGGTGCACATCCGGGGAACACCGCGGCGAATTCCTCACCGCCGATCCGCCCGAACAGATCACCACGCCGCAGGGCCGCGCGACCGCTCTCAGCGATGCGTTGCAGCACCTTGTCGCCTTCCGGATGGCCGTAGGTGTCGTTGATCACTTTAAAGTCATCGATGTCCAGTAGCAGGAAGGCCAGCGGCTTGCCTTGCTGGCGTGCCTGCTCGAATTCGTGATTGGCACATTCGAAGAAGTGTCGGCGGTTGCTGCTTTGGGTCAGCACGTCGGTGGTGGCCAGGCGGTGGAGCTCGGTTTCCATCTGCTTCTTTTCGGTGATGTCTTCGGCAATGCCGACGATGATCACTGGCTGGCCCGGTTCGGCCTGGCGGTTGATGAAGCACTTGTCGCTGAGCCAGCGCACCTGGCCGTCGGCGGCGATGATGCGGTACTCGCGGTCTTCAACGGCGCCGTTGACCAGCACTTGCCCCAGGCTGCGCTCGGCGTAGTCCAGATCGTCGGGATAAACACTGTCGCGCCAGTGGTTGTAGTCGGACAGCAACAGGCCAGCGGGGCGGCCGAAGATCCGGTCATAGGCCGGGCTGACGTAGAGGACCTGACGGGTTTCCCAGTTGAATGCCCAAAGCACGGCGTTGACGCTGACCAGCAGCGAGCTGAACAGCTGTTCGCGTTCGCTCAGGCGCGCCACTTCGCCCTGCGCATGCATCAGCGCCATCAGCGTTTGCGCGGCCTCGGGCCACTGCGGAAGGGATGTGTCTTGTAGGTTTTTATTGACCATCGGCACAAGTCTCAAAGGGCGTGCCGCTATTTCGACAGCGGCCAACACAAAGCCCGCCGGGGTGGCGAAGTGTCTTTGAGATAGGAGATTTGGGGCGAAGTTCCCGCCTTTCGTGGCGAGGGAGCTTGCTCCCGCCGGGCGGTATTGGCGACGCGTTTTTTCAGTTAAAACGCGTCGTCAGGTATTGCGGCTGCTGCGCAGCCGAGCGGGAGCAAGCTCCCTCGCCACAGGTGCGCCCCTGATTCAGGGTCAGGCAGTGGCGGGGCGCAGGGAGTAGGTTTTCAGTTGGTCGGCGAAGTCGCGCAGGGATTGAATCCCGCTGGCCTCGGCCTCGTGTACCCAATCCTTGATGGCGGCCAGCATGTCGTGACCATTTGAGCTGGTCTTGACCCAGATCTGCTGCAGGGCCAGGCGTTTCTCGTAAATTACCTTCAGCGCCTGGCTGTGCTCGAGCATGGTCTGGATGCGCAGGTGGTGCTTGTCGTCCAGCAGGCTGGTTTCCCGCGAGAGCAGGCGTTTGGCCCGGTGGAACTGGTGGCGGACCGAGTGATCGACCTTTTCCAGCTCTTGCTTGACCAGAGGCGCGATCACCAGCTTGCGGTACTGGGCCATGATCTGGAAGCGGTTGTTGAGGATCGCCATGGCGGTGTCCATGTCCAGGTTGCCTTTGCCTTCGACACGGTGGGCGATCGGCGCAACCCGCTGGACCTTGGCCAGGCGCAGGAAGCTGAAGACCTGGATCCAGGCCCAGCCGAGGTCGAATTCCCACTTCTTCACCGACAGTTTGGCCGAGTTAGGGTAGGTGTGATGGTTGTTATGCAGTTCTTCGCCGCCGATCAGGATGCCCCAGGGCACCAGATTGGTCGCCGCATCGCGGCATTCGAAGTTGCGGTAGCCGATGGCATGGCCCAGGCCATTGACCACGCCGGCGGCCCAGACCGGGATCCACATCATCTGGATGGCCCAGATGGTGATGCCAATGGTGCCGAACAGCAGCAGGTCGATGACGCCCATGATCGCCACGCCCAGCAGTGGGAAACGGCTGTAGAGGTTGCGTTCGATCCAGTCTTCGGGGCAGTTCTTGCCGTAGATGCGCAGGGTCTCGGGGTTTTCCGCTTCGGCGCGGTACAGCTCGGCACCTTTGCGCAGAACGGTGGACAAGCCCTTGATGACCGGGCTGTGCGGGTCATCGACGGTTTCGCATTTGGCGTGATGCTTGCGGTGGATAGCGGTCCACTCGCGGGTGTTCTGCGCCGTGGTCAGCCACAGCCAGAAGCGGAAGAAATGTTTCAGGCCGGCATTGAGCTCAAGCGAGCGATGGGCTGAATAGCGATGCAGATAGACCGTGACGCCGACGATCGTGACGTGGGTCATCAGCAGGGTGACTGCCACCAGTGACCAGGGCGATAAGCCAAGAAAACCTTCGTACCACATAGCCTATAGGACCCTCGATAAAGAAAAAAACAGCCGTCGCATTATCACTTAGCCCACAGATAAAACCAGTCGCCCTTTCAGATAAGAGTGGCCGGATGTTTCTTTAATCTATAATTCCAGTCTTTTTTGTAGGGACATGGACGCTCGAATGTCAGCCACATATCGCGATGCCTTGCGTGCAGCGCTACTTTATCTGGTGCTTTCCGTAGTCTGGCTTCAGTTCAGTGGTTATTTATTGAACAGTTTCTTCGATAACTCCACCGACCTGCTGCGCTGGCAACTGATCAACGGTTATGCCTGGGTGGCCTTCAGTGCCGGGCTGATTTTCATCGCGCGGGCACGTTTGTTTCGCTGCCTGGGCGTCGGCGCCAAATTGCGTGAACGTAATGCCGACCGGGAGCGTTTGCGACAGGCGGCCGCGGTGTTCGATTGCACCCGCGAAGGGGTGCTGGTCACCAATAACAAAGGGCTGATCGTCCATGTGAACCGGGCGTTCATGGAAATCACCGGCTACCAGTGTGAGGAAGTGCTGGGTCAACGACCGAGCATGTTCAAGTCGGGCCATCACCCGCCGGGTTTCTACCAGTCGATGTTCGCGACACTCGACAGCCTCGGCGAGTGGAGCGGGGAAATCTGGAATCGTCGCAAAAGCGGCGAGATTTACCCGCAATGGCAGACGATCCGCCTCGTTCATGACGATCAGGGGCGGCTCAGCCAGTACGTTGCGGTGTTTTCCGACATCAGTGCGATCAAGAACTCCGAGCATGAACTGACGCGCCTGGCCCACCACGATCCGCTGACCGATCTGCCCAATCGCCTGCTGTTTACCGACCGTGCCGGGCAGGCTGTGGCCTCGGCGCAGGCCCATAAGCGCGGTTGTGCGTTGCTGATGATCGACCTCGATCACTTCAAATTGATCAACGACAGCCTCGGTCACAGTGTTGGTGATCAATTGCTCAAGGGCGTGGCTGAGCGTCTGAACACCTTGTTCGGCCCGGGCATCACCCTGGCGCGGCTCAGTGGCGACGAATTTGCTCTATTGGCTGAAAATTGCCCGCAACCGGGGCACGCCGCAGCGTTGGCTCAGCAGGTCGTCGATGGGCTCAAGGAGCCGTTCCAGATCGACGGGCATTCGTTGTTCATCAACGCCAGTGTCGGCATCAGCCTGTTCCCCAGTGATGCCTTGAGTGCCGAGCAATTGTTGCGCAACGCCGACTCGGCACTGTTCAAGGCCAAGAGCGCGGGCCGAGACGGTTATGCCCTCTATACCGAAGAGTTGACCGCACATGCCCAGCAACGCGTGGAGATTGCGTTCGAGTTGCGCCGAGCACTGGAGCAGCAAGAGTTGCGGGTTTATTACCAACCCGTGCACGACCTCAAGACCAGCCGTCTGATCGGCGTCGAAGCCCTGGTGCGCTGGGAGCATCCGCAACGCGGGCTGGTGTCACCGGCTGAGTTCATCCCCATTGCCGAACGCACCGGGTTGATTGCCGAGATCGATGCCTGGGTCATGCGCCAGGCCTGTCAGCAAATGTGCCAGTGGCACGCCGCAGGCGTGGTGTTGTCGTTTGTTGCGGTGAACGTTTCTTCGCGCCTGTTCGCTCGCCGTGAGTTGTACCAGCAGGTGGCTCAGGTGCTGCACGACACCGGCCTGGATCCGGCATATCTGGAGCTGGAAGTCACCGAAAGCGCGGTGATGGAGGATCCGGAAGTGGCGCTGGAGCAGATGCATCGCTTGCGTGAGTTAGGCGTGCGGCTGGCCATCGATGACTTCGGCACGGGTTATTCGTCGTTGCTGCGACTCAAGCGTTTACCGGTGCAAAAACTCAAGATCGATCAGGGATTCGTCGCAGGCTTGCCGGGTGATGAGGACGACGCGGCAATCGCTCGGGTGATCGTTGCGTTGGCGCAAAGCATGGGAATGCAGGTGCATGCCGAGGGGATCGAGCAGGTCGAGCAGGCGGCTTTCCTGCTCGAGCACGATTGCGATCTGGGGCAGGGCTACTGGTTTGGGCGGCCAGTGCCGGCGGCTTCCTTGGATTGGGTTCGGGCGCCGCTGATTGGATGAGTGCCTGAGCTGCTTCTTGTGGCGAGGGGGCTTGCCCCCGTTGGGGCGCGTAGCGGCCCCAAATCTTTGCGTCTGCTACGCAGCCGAACGGGGCGGTGCGGCGTTCCGACAAGCCCCCTCGCCACAGGGTTTTGTGTGGCCCTGAAAATAGTAGATCCCCCGCAATCCCTTGTCCCATCAAATAATGCATTCTGGTTATATAAACATTCTTAAATAGTCTTTTTAAGAATATCTGCGCCTATCTACTATTGCTCTCACGCCGTACGCAGTGCCCGCCACTGCCAGGCATATCTCATTAAAGGAGCAGCACCATGAGCGCATCCCTACGCAGTGTTGACGGGCAGGACGAAGCCACCATTTTGCGCGAGATCCAGAGCGCGTTGCGCGATCTGCGCTTTGGCGCGGTGGAAATCACCGTGCACAACGCCCAGGTGGTACAGATCGAACGCAAAGAGAAATTCCGTTTGCAGCATCCGGGCAACAAGTCGAGCTGAAGCAAAGATCAAAAGATCGCAGCCTTCGGCGGCTCCTGCGGGAGCGTCGAAGGCTTCGATCCTTGAGTCAGGCAACCCGTTCCAGACCATAAGAAAAAGCCACCACACCAAGAATTCCAGGAGCTTTCACCATGTCGTCGATTCGCCATTTTGCGTTGGCCGCCCTGGCCAGTGCCCTTTTTGCTGGTTCCGCGGTTGCCAAGGATTACGAACTGCTCAACGTGTCGTATGACCCGACCCGCGAGCTGTATCAGGACTACAACGCCGAGTTCATCAACTTCTGGAAGAAAGACCACGCTGGCGACAACGTGAAGATCCAGCAGTCCCACGGTGGCTCAGGCAAGCAGGGCCGGGCGGTGATCGACGGTCTGCGGGCCGATGTGGTGACCCTGGCCCTGGCCGGTGACATCGACGAAATCGCCAAGCTCGGCAAGAGCCTGCCGGCTGACTGGCAGAAGCGTCTGCCGGAAGCGAGCACGCCTTACACCTCGACCATCGTGTTCCTGGTGCGCAAGGGCAACCCGAAAGGCATCAAGGACTGGGGCGACCTGACCAAGAACGGTGTGGAAGTCATCACCCCGAACCCGAAAACCTCCGGCGGTGCACGCTGGAACTTCCTCGCGGCCTGGGCCTATGGCCTGAAAGCCAATGGCGGTAACGAAGCCAAGGCCAAAGAGTATGTGCAGACCCTGTTCAAGCACGTGCCTGTGCTGGATACCGGTGCTCGCGGTTCGACCATCACTTTCGTCAACAACGGTCAGGGCGACGTGTTGCTGGCCTGGGAAAACGAAGCTTTCCTGGCCTTGAAAGAAGACGGCGGCGCCGACAAGTTCGACATCGTCGTGCCTTCGCTGTCGATCCTTGCCGAGCCACCGGTGGCCGTGGTCGACAAGAACGCCGAGAAAAAGGGCAACACCGAAATCGCCGAAGCGTACCTCAAGCACCTGTACAGCCCGGCCGGCCAGGAAATTGCGGCGAAAAACTTCTATCGTCCACGTGACAAGGACGTAGCTGCCAAGTACGCCAAACAGTTCCCGACCCTGGAACTGGTGACCATCGACAAGGACTTCGGCGGCTGGAAAACCGCTCAGCCGAAATTCTTCAATGACGGTGGCGTGTTCGACCAGATTTACCAGGCGCAGTAGCCTGAAATAGATCTGCCAACGGGCCCCGATCTTGCCGTCGGGGCTTAGTGCGTTTTCAACCAAGGACTTTTATGTCGCGTCGTATCTCCCCCGTCATACCCGGCTTCGGGCTGACGCTGGGCTACACCTTGGTGTACCTCAGCCTGATTGTGCTCATTCCACTGGCGGCGATGTTCGTGCATGCCGCTCAACTGACCTGGGACCAGTTCTGGGCAATCATCTCGGCACCTCGGGTGCTGGCCGCGTTGAAGCTGAGCTTCGGCACCGCGTTGTACGCCGCGATCATCAACGGCGTGATCGGCACGCTGCTGGCCTGGGTGCTGGTGCGCTACACCTTCCCGGGGCGCAAAGTCATCGATGCGATGATCGATCTGCCCTTCGCATTGCCCACTGCCGTGGCCGGTATCGCGTTGACCGCGCTGTACACCCCCACCGGCCTGGTGGGTCAGTTCGCGGCGGACCTGGGTTTCAAGATCGCGTATACCCCCCTCGGCATCACCCTGGCGCTGACTTTTGTAACACTTCCATTCGTAGTACGTACGGTACAGCCTGTACTGGCCGATATCCCCCGTGAAGTGGAGGAGGCGGCGGCGTGCCTGGGGGCAAATCCGTTGCAGGTTTTCCGCCATATTCTGATGCCGGCGCTGCTCCCGGCCTGGCTGACCGGTTTCGCCTTGGCCTTTGCCCGTGGGGTCGGCGAGTACGGTTCGGTGATTTTCATCGCTGGCAACATGCCAATGAAAACCGAAATTCTGCCGCTGCTGATCATGGTCAAACTCGACCAGTACGATTACACCGGCGCTACCTCCATTGGTGTACTGATGCTGGTGGTTTCCTTTGTCCTGTTGCTGCTGATCAACTTGTTGCAGCGGCGCATCGAAACCCCATAAGGAGGCGCGAAAAATGTCCCAATCGTCTATTGCAGCGGCCTCCTCGAACGCCGCCCGCCGTGGCAGTGCTGCTTCGCGGCGAATCCTCATTGGCCTCGGCTGGCTGATCTTTGCGCTGTTTCTGTTGTTGCCGCTGTTCATCGTGGTGTCCCAGGGCCTGAAGCTGGGCCTGGGGGCGTTCTTCACCGCGATCTTTGAGCCGGACGCGTTGTCGGCCCTGAAACTCACGGTGATTGCGGTGTTGATTTCGGTGCCGCTGAACCTGGTGTTCGGGGTCAGCGCCGCATGGTGCGTGAGCAAATATTCGTTCCGCGGCAAGAGCATGCTGGTGACCCTGATCGACTTGCCGTTCTCGGTGTCGCCGGTGATCGCAGGTCTGGTCTACGTGCTGATGTTCGGCGCCCAGGGCTTGTTCGGCCCATGGTTGCAGGATCACGACATCCAGATCGTCTTCGCCTTGCCGGGCATCGTGCTGGCGACGATTTTCGTCACCGTGCCGTTCGTGGCCCGTGAGCTGATCCCGCTGATGCAGGAACAAGGTACCCAGGAGGAAGAGGCCGCGCGTTTGCTTGGCGCCAATGGCTGGCAGATGTTCTGGCACGTCACCGTGCCGAACATCAAATGGGGCCTGATCTATGGCGTGGTGCTGTGTACCGCGCGGGCCATGGGTGAGTTCGGGGCGGTGTCGGTGGTGTCCGGGCACATTCGCGGGGTGACCAACACCTTGCCGCTGCACGTCGAGATTCTCTACAACGAATACAACCACGTGGCCGCGTTCGCCGTGGCGAGCCTGTTGCTGATCCTGGCGCTCTTCATCCTGCTGCTCAAGCAGTGGAGCGAAAACCGTATTAACCGCCTGCGCGCCAGCGCCGCGGAGGAATAAGTCATGTCGATCGAAGTGCGTAACGTCAGCAAGAACTTCCACGCGTTCAAGGCGCTGGACAACATCAGCCTGGACATTCAAAGCGGCGAACTTGTGGCGCTGCTGGGGCCGTCCGGCTGCGGCAAGACCACATTGCTGCGAATCATCGCCGGCCTGGAAACCCCGGATCAGGGCAACATCGTGTTCCACGGCGAAGACGTTTCCGGCCACGACGTGCGTGATCGCAACGTCGGTTTCGTGTTCCAGCACTACGCCTTGTTCCGTCACATGACGGTGTTCGACAACGTTGCGTTCGGCCTGCGTATGAAGCCGAAAAACCAGCGTCCGAACGAAAGCCAGATTGCGGTGAAAGTCCACGAACTGCTGAACATGGTGCAACTGGACTGGTTGGCCGATCGCTACCCGGAACAACTCTCCGGCGGCCAGCGTCAGCGCATCGCGTTGGCCCGCGCCCTGGCGGTGGAGCCGAAAGTGCTGCTGCTCGACGAGCCTTTTGGTGCACTCGATGCCAAGGTCCGTAAAGAACTGCGTCGCTGGCTCGCGCGGCTGCACGAGGACATCAACCTGACCTCGGTATTCGTGACCCACGACCAGGAAGAAGCGATGGAAGTTGCCGACCGGATCGTGGTGATGAACAAGGGGGTGATCGAGCAGATCGGTTCACCGGGCGACGTCTACGAAAATCCGGCCAGCGATTTCGTCTATCACTTCCTCGGCGATTCGAACCGTCTGCATTTGGGCGAAGACCGGCACGTACTGTTCCGTCCACACGAAGTGTCGCTGTCGCGGCATGAACTGGAAGACCACCACGCCGCTGAAGTGCGGGATATTCGTCCGTTGGGCGCCACCACGCGGGTGACGCTGAAGGTCGAAGGCCAGAGCGAGTTGATTGAAGCTGAAGTGGTGAAGGATCACGACAGCCTGGTTGGATTGACGAAGGGTGAGACGTTGTTCTTCAAACCCAAGGTCTGGCAGAAAGTCGCCAACATTTAAGATCAAAAGATCGCAGGCTGCGCCAGCTCCTACAGTGGATTTGGGTCGAACACACATCTGTGGCCAACCCAAATCCACTGTAGGAGCTGGCGCAGGCTGCGATCTTTTAAAGCGGCCTAAGCCGCCGCATTTTTCGGATTGATTCGCACACCACCCACTCGCGCCTCGATCTGCTCTTTGAGCTCATGCCGCATCCCGAGCAAAAACGCCAACTCAGCCGCCACAAACAACGGCCCGACAATCAACCCCGTCACATCATCGACAAACGCCGGTTTACGCCCCTCGTAATGATGGCCGACAAACTGAATCGCCCAGCCCACCACAAACATCCCGATGCCGGCGCCAAGCCAGGCAAATGTGCTTTGCTGCGCAAGCACATGCCCCAGCCAGACCGATAGGCCCAGCAATACCGTCATCAGCACCCCCAGCCGCAGTTCCAGGCGCAGGTAAAACCATGCCGACACCAGTGACACCAGCACTGCCGGTGACAGCCAGCCCCCGGCCCATTGCGGACGCGACAGCAACACCGCGACCGCCACGACGATCAGGGGAATGCCCACGAAGTGGCTGGCGATATTGCGCGGATCACGGTGGTAGGCGGCGTATTGACTGAGATGGTCAACGAGGCTTTTCATTGTTATTCCTCCTGTAGGGTGATTGATGATGCCCCGGGTTCATCTCTCGCTCTGTCAGCCAGGCGACAATCTCCAGGAGTTTTCATGGACATGCAGGTTTGGCGTTCGCGCCTGATGACGGGGCAATGGTTCAGTCACTTGCCTGTTTCCTTACAGGATAGTCTGCTGGCAATCGCCAGGATTCGGCGCCTATCGCCGGGGCAACTGCTGTTCAAACGCGGTGATCCCCCGTGCGGGTTGTATGCGGTGCTTGAAGGTTCGGTGCGCATTGGCGCGGTGAATGAGCAGGGCAAGGAAGCGCTGCTAAGCCTGGTGGAACCGCCGCACTGGTTCGGCGAAATCTGCCTGTTCGATGGCCAGCCGCGAACCCATGATGCCTACGCCGTGGGCCAGTGCATTCTGTTGCACATCCCGCAAACGGCGCTGCTGGCATTGCTCGACGAACACCCGGTGTACTGGCGGCAACTGGCATTGCTGATGAGCCACAAACTGCGCCTGACCTTCATCAACCTCGAACAGCTGAGCCTGATGCCAGCCCCGGCGCGCCTGGCCCATCGCTTGCTGATGATCGCCGAGGGCTATGGTGAAATCGACCTGCCGCGCCGCGTTCTGCAACTGCCGCAAGAGCAATTGGCGTCGATGCTGTCGCTGTCGCGCCAGACCACCAACCAGATCCTCAAGGACTTGCAGGGGCAGGGAATACTCGGTCTGAGTTATGGTGAGATTGAAATTCTGGACTTGGAGAAATTACGGGCTACCTATCAGATATGACAGTAGATGGCCGAGGCTCACGAGGTGTAAAAGAAGATTGTCGAAGAAGACATCCAAAGGAGTTGGATCCATGAACGATAAGAACCAATACAAAGGTGTCGAGGGTGTCGATACGCCGACACCGAAGGCCGTCGCTGCACCTGTGGTGAACTTACCGGTACCTGATAGCGACAACGAAAACCCTGTGGAATTCTCGGGCACTGGTGAAGAGGGCTGGTTAGTCCTGGTTTACTCCATACCCACCGATGGCCAAGCTATCGCCTCTGCTATTGTTAAAAACGGTAAGTGGTCGATATCGGTGAGCCTTGATGTACGCCGCTATTCTGCGTTTGCACTGCAAAAAGATAACCGTCAGACATCTGAGTGGACGGATATATTCGATTTCACCGTCACTCGTTGATTAGTGCATTGTCAAACCTATCATTCTGCCGCGCGCGGTGTGCGCGGCTTCAGTCTGATTGTCGAAAGCCTTGGCTTTATCACCAAAACCACACTCGACAACCCCTCAGCCGGAAAACCAAGTTTGTCATGGGCAACTCACTCGAAGGGGCTTAGCCTGTAAAGCTGAACAATCGAGGTGTGCCATGCGTGTGCTGTTAGTGGAAGACGAACCCGAGACCGCCAAGCTCCTGGCCAAAGGTCTGAGCGAAGCGAGTTATGCGGTGGATGTAGCGCTCAATGGCATGGACGGCCGACGCTTTATCGAGTCCGGCGAGTACCAACTGATCATCCTCGACGTCATGTTACCCGGCCTCAACGGCTGGCAGTTGCTGCAGCAGATCCGCAAGCTCGGCGATACGCCGGTGCTATTGCTCACCACCACGGACGGCATCGAGGACCGGCTGCGCGGGTTGGAGCTGCATGAGGATGATTACCTGCTCAAGCCGTTTACCGTCAGCGAGCTGGTGAAGCGGGTGCGCAAGCTGTTGCGGCGAGATCGAGGGCGGTAGCAGTAGCGGTTTCAGTGGTGCTTGAGAAATTGCGATGGGGGCCGGAAATCTCAACACGCCTTGCGGATCTATTACCGCAACCCATCCCGAAACTGCCCCGGCGTCATTCCCGTCCAGCGCTTGAACGCGCGGCTGAAGCTGCTGGTGTCGGCGAATCCCAATAGATAACTGACCTCGCTCAACGAGCATTGCGGGTCGCGCAGGTGCAGCAGCGCCAGGTTTTCCCGACTTTCGTTGAGCAGCGCATCGAACCGACAACCTTCGTCCGCCAGGTGTCGTTGCAGGCTGCGCAAGCTCAAGTGCAGTGCTTCGGCGATGCGATCGGCCGACGGTTCGCCCTCAGGCAGTTGCTCTTCAATGGCGTCGCGAACCTTGCGCTCCCAGGTCAGGGGCTTGAGTTGCGCCAGGGTGCGTTTGAGCACGGTCTCGTTGTGTTCGGCCAGTTCCGGGTTGGCGTCGTCCAGGTGGCTGTCGAAATCCACCAGGGCGAATTCCAGTCGGTCTTCCTCGGCGGCGAAATACACCGGCGAACGGAACACTTTGTGCCATTGATGCGGGTCGGCAGGTTCCGGACGGCGCAGATAAACCGCCAGCGGCGCGTAGTCGCGGCCCAGCCGGTTACGGCAGGTGCGCACGTAAATCGCCGCGAATGCGTCGATGGCTTCGAAGGCTGGCGCGGGGTTGCCTTGGGGGATTTTCAGGCGGAAGCGGTAGCGATCCTCGGCGCGGGTCAACTCCAGGTCCAGCGCATCGCTGACCACCTGGTGATAACGCACGATGCGTTCGAACACTTCCCGCAAGCTGCCGCTGGCCACCAACGCATACCCGAGCGCATGGAACGTGGTCGGGCTGACAAACCGCGACACCCGCAAGCCAATCGCCGGGTCGCCACTGACCTGCACCGCGATTTCCCACAGGCGTGTGGTGCCGGACAACGGGTAACGGGCGTTCGGGTCGTCCATCAACTGCGGATCGAGCCCCGCCTGTCGGCACAGGGCGGTGCTGTCGAGGCCCAGCGCATCGAGCTGCTTGCGCAGGGCGCGGGTCCAGCTGGCGAGGGAGGTCGGTTCAGTCATGTCGATTGGCGCGTCCGGTCAACAGGTTGGCGTTCACGGCTACCGCTGTGTGAAGCATCACAGGGCAGGATGCGAACATCAATAACCAGAGGATGGAAGCATGGACGGTACTTCTGCAAGTCCCCAGCGACTGAATGCAGCACAACGATCAGCGCATATTCGCCAGGTGGTATTGGCCAAGGGCGTCGAGTTGCGTCGGCGCTACCCGATTCTCAACCATCAGGACGCCTTGGGTGCGGGCATCCTGGCCTTCGCCCTGGCCGGGATGATCGGTTCGGCAGTGCTCTATATCAACGGATACATGGCCTGGTGGGCATGCCTGTTGGTCAACGCGTTCTTCGCCTCGTTGACCCATGAACTTGAGCATGACCTGATCCACAGCATGTATTTTCGCAAACAGCGGGTGCCGCATAACCTGATGATGGGCCTGGTGTGGCTGGCGCGGCCGAGCACCATCAATCCGTGGATCCGCCGCCATTTGCACCTCAACCACCACAAGGTGTCCGGCACTGAAGCCGACATGGAAGAGCGGGCGATCACCAACGGTGAGCGCTGGGGTTTTGCGCGGCTGTTGATGGTTGGCGACAACGTGATGTCGGCGCTTATCCGCATGCTGCGGGCCAAGACCTGGGCGCACAAGTTCAGCATCCTCAAGCGCTCCCTGAAAGTTTACGCACCGCTGGCGCTGATGCATTGGGGGGCGTGGTATGTGTTCCTCGGTTTTCACGCCGTCAACGGCATCGCGCATCTATCGGGGGCGCCCATCGAATGGTCGGCGACGACATTGGCGGTGATGCAAGTGATCGACATCGCTGTCGTGGTGATCATCGGTCCGAACGTGTTGCGCACGTTCTGCCTGCACTTTGTAAGCTCGAACATGCACTACTACGGTGACGTCGAGCCGGGGAATGTGATTCAGCAGACTCAGGTCTTGAACCCTTGGTGGCTGTGGCCGTTGCAGGCGTTCTGCTTCAACTTCGGCAGCAGCCACGGGATCCATCATTTTGTGGTGAAGGAGCCGTTTTACATCCGCCAGATGACGGTGCCGGTGGCGCATGAGGTGATGCGTGAGATGGGGGTTCGGTTCAATGATTTCGGGACGTTTGCACGGGCGAACCGATTTGCGCACAAGGCGACCACAGAACCCCGTCAGGTGCATGCCGCTCAGGTTTGAGCAAGGCACCCGGAAACTCAAAGGCGAAAAACGCTCGTCATCAATTTGACCCAAAGGGACGCTAAGTTGTGACGCAAGCAGCGAGGGGGCGGCGATTGCCGAAGATGATTCGTATATGTGATTTAGGTCTAATAAAGTAATTAAATATTCCTTTATTGGATAACCGATTTCGCCAATCATCGGCTTCAGGATTGTTGATCAGCGCAAACAGATTTTGTGTTTCCGGGGCCGTCTCCTTGGCAGGGTGCGGCCCCTTTTTTATTTCGGGCAAACACATATTCGATATTGGTCTTAATAAATAGCTTCTTATTCCTTAACGAATATAACTCTCCTCCCTATACTCGATCAGGAACAGACACACAGCAGGAGAGCTCCCCCATGCGCAACGAATCAATTCGCTACCTGATTGTGCCGGGCTGGCAAGGATCGCCAGAAGATCATTGGCAAACCCACTGGCAGAACAGTCTGCCAAACAGCGCGCGGGTGGAGCAGGCCGATTGGCTGACGCCTCGTCGTGAAGACTGGGTCGCGGCGTTGGCCGAGGCGATTGCCGCCGACAGCACGCCTGTGATCCTGATCGCCCATAGCCTGGGTTGCATCACCGTTGCCCATTGGGCAGCCACCGCGCCGCTGCAATTCTTGCGTCAGGTGCGCGGCGCCTTGCTGGTCGCGCCGGCGGACGTCGAGCGCCCGGCCTGCGCGCCGGCGCTGCGCAACTTTGCGCCGATCCCGACCCATTTATTGCCGTTCCCGAGCCAGGTCGTCAGCTCTGACAACGACGCCGCCGTGAGCGCGCCACGTGCGCTTGAACTGGCGCGTCAATGGGGCGCCGAGGCGGGGATTTTATCGGGGGCCGGGCACATCAACGTGAAGTCCGGTCACCGGCGCTGGGAGCAGGGTTTTGCCTATCTCTATCGCCTGCAAAACCGTATGGAACACCACGCCCTGCGACGTGCGTAAACCTTTTTCTTGTTAAACGCCCCCGCCTCCCGGCGGTTTTGGGCGGGAGTCTGCCATGAGTTTGCATGAAATCTTCGGTCAGCCATTGCTGACCTTTCCCGATGCGGAGAAAAGCCCGCTGAGCATCCGCGCCAAGGCGCTGGTGTTTGTCGATCCGCGTTCCCGGCAATTGCGCCAGGAGCTGGAACAATTGGCGCCACGTTCGATCTCGGTGTTGATTCGCGGTGAAACCGGCAGCGGTAAAGAACTGCTGGCGCGGCACATCCATCGCGCCAGTGATCGTGGCGGGTTGTTCGTGTCCGTCAATTGCGGCGCGATCAGCCCGACTTACGCCGATGCTGAACTGTTCGGCTATGCCGCCGGCAGTTACAGCGGTTCGGCCAGCAGTCGTGCCGGCTGGTTCGGCTCGGCCAACGGCGGCACCTTGTACCTGGACGAGATCGGCGACCTGCCGCTGCCGATCCAGATCAAGTTGCTCGCAGCCCTGGAAAACCACGAAGTCACCCGCGTCGGTGCGCACCAGCCGAGCCCGGTGGACGTGCGTCTGGTGGCGGCCACCAGCATCGATCTGGCCCAGGCAGTGGCGGCCGGAAAATTCCATGAGCGGCTTTATCACTACCTCAGCGAGGGCCAGCTCGAACTGCCGGCCTTGCGTGAGCGGGTGGGCGATATTTTATCGCTGGCCGAATACTTCCTCGGCATCTACAGCCAGCGCCTCGACCTGCCGGTGCCACTGATCAGCGAAGCCGCGCAGCATCTGCTGGAGCAACACAGTTGGCCGGGCAACACCCGGGAGCTGGAGAACGTCATTCACTTTGCGCTGCTGGTGAGTACTGGCGATGAGATTTTGCCGGAGCATTTGAATCTGCCCGAGGCGCCTGCATCGTTGCTACAGATCGAGCAGCAACTGAAAAAAATCCTCGGCAGCGGCTCCGCCGCCGAAAAAGAGGCCTTGAAAGACCTGCTCAAAGCGACGGGGCTTCTGTAGGAGCGAAGCTTGCTCGCGAATCAGACAACTCGGTCTGTCTGGAGGACGGCTTAGTGGGCAAGTCGCGCTCCTGCAGGGTCGTGCATGGATTTATGGAAGGGGGGCTGTATGAACAAAATGGAATATGAAAGTGAATAAAAGATATTGTTCGGGAATAAAAAATCCCGGTATCGTCCGCGTCACGCCAGCGATAGCACTTCACTGGCACCTAAACATTTAGCCGTCGTCGATGACGACCGTGATTTTCGATAAGGACACTGCATGAAAAAGGTTCTGTTGTTCACCGCATTGGCGGCTGCCCTGACCGCGGGTCTGGCCCAGGCTGGCGAGAAACTGGTGGTTGCGGCGACGCCGATTCCACATGCCGAGATTCTTGAACTGATCAAGCCTACCCTCGCCAAAGAAGGCGTGGACCTGGAAATCAAAGTCTTCACCGACTACGTTCAGCCGAACGTGCAGGTCGATCAGAAGCGTCTGGACGCCAACTACTTCCAGACCCTGCCGTACCTGAAAAGCTTCAACGAAGGCAAAGGCACGAACCTGGTGACTGTGATCGGCGTGCACGTCGAACCGTTCGGCGGCTACTCGAAGAAAGTCAAAACCCTGGCTGAGCTGAAGGACGGCGCAACCATCGCCATCCCGAACGAAGGCAGCAACAGCGGCCGTGCCCTGATCCTGCTGCAGAAGGCTGGCCTGATCGAGTTGAAAGACCCGAAAAACGCTTTGGCCACCCCGAAAGACATCGCCAAGAACCCGCACAATTTCAAGTTCAAGGAACTGGAATCGGCCATGCTGCCGCGCGTTCTGGACCAGGTCGATCTGGACATGATCAACACCAACTACGCGCTGGATGCGGGCCTGAACCCGGCTAAAGACGCGCTGGTGATCGAAGGTGCCGATTCGCCTTACGTGAACTTCCTGGTGGCACGTCCAGACAACAAGGACAGCGTTGCCATCCAGAAGCTGGCCAAGGCCCTGACCAGTCCTGAAGTGAAGGCGTTCATCGACAAGAAATACAGCGGCGCGGTACTGCCGGCGTTCTGATTGATCGCCGTCTCGAACCCCTTCAAGGTTTCAAACGCCGACGGCTACTACAGCGTCGGCGTTTTTTATTGAGGTGTGTTTCACCTGTGGTGAGGGGGCTTGTCGGAACGCCGCTTCGCCCCGTTCGGCTGCGCAGCAGTCGCCGATCAGTCCATGAGGTGTGTCAGAGGGAATCGGAATACAGGTTTTAGGGCCGCTTCGCAGCCCAACGGGGGCAAGCCCCCTCGCCACAGCAAGTCCCCAGCCACAGGGAACCTGCTCTCGGTCTAGGCCTCTCTGGCCTTCAACGCCCTGCGCAGCGCCACCAGCAATTTCACGATGTCCTGCGGGTCCAGCCGCGGCGGCACTTTTACGTCAGCCATGTTCTCTTCCTTGTGATGGTTCGGCCGGGGGAGTCTGGCCAAAAGCTGCACGTCCTTGGAGGGGCATTTTGAAAAAAAGATCCCTCCTACAGCGCAAAGGAAAATAGCCGTCTCCCGCTGCCGTCGCAAATCCGCAGGATAGTTTTTTGCGTGATATCAATATGCTTTAACGGTATTTAAATTCCTCTTTTTATACCTTTAAAGTCGATGCCTGCCGGGTGGTTATCCACTGCCCATGGACTGCGCCATCGTCGCTTACCGAGCGGTGTACAGGATGTTCAATGACCTTCGATTACGCATTTATCCTCAGCACCTTGCCGGCGTTTCTCAAAGCCGTTGGTGTGACGCTGCAGGTCGGCTTCATCGCCATCGGCACTTCATTGCTGGTGGCGCTGGTCAACGCGACGATTCTGGTGTTTCGCACGCCTTACCTGCAGCGCCTGGTCGGGCTGTATGTGGAGTTGGCGCGTAACACGCCATTGCTGATCCAGTTGTTCTTCGTCTACTTCGCCTTGCCGGCCCTGGGCATCAAAGTCTCGGGCTTCGCCGCAGCGATCATCACCATGACCTTTCTCGGCGGAGCCTACCTCACCGAAGTCTTGCGTGCCGGCGTGGATGCGGTGCCCCAGGCGCAACTTGAGTCCGGTCGTTCAATAGGCTTGTCCCACGGGCAATTGCTGCGCTACGTGATCTTGCCGCAGGCCGGCATCCTCAGCCTGCCGTCGCTGTTCGCCAATTTCATATTCCTGCTCAAGGAAACCACGGTGGTCTCGGCGGTGGCGGTGCCGGAGATTCTCTACACCACCAAGAGCTACATCGCGCTCTATTACAAAACCTACGAAATGCTCGCCGTGCTGACGTTGATCTGCGTGCTGTTGTTTTTGCCGTTGTCGCTGCTGCTCAGCCGTCTGGAAAGGAGGCTCCAGCATGGCCAGTTCGGGTCTTGAGTTGCTCATGGTGTCGTTGCCGCAATTGGGCAAGGGCGCTGCACAAACCTTGTCGATTTCTTTCCTGAGCATCGCCTTCAGCACCGTCGGCGGGGTGCTCTACGGCGTGTTGCGCACGCTGAATTCGACATGGCTCAACGCAATGCTGCGGGTTTATCTGGAATTGTTCCGGGCGATCCCGGTGCTGGTCTGGTTGTATTTGTTGTTCTTCGGCCTGCCGATTTTTTTCGGCCTGAGCATTCCGAGCTTCTGGTGCGCGGTGCTGGTGCTGTCGCTGTGGGGCGCCAGCGAAGTCGGGGAAGTGGTGCGCGGCGCCTTGCATTCGTTACCGCGCGGCCAGCGAGAAGCGGGATTGTCGATTGGCTTGAACGGCCCGCAACTCTATGGCTACGTGCTGCTGCCCCAGGCGCTGAAACGCATGACGCCGCCGACCATCAACGTCTACACGCGGATCATCAAGACCAGCTCTCTGGCGGTGCTGATCGGCGTGGTGGACGTGATCAAGGTCGGCCAGCAGATCATCGAGCGCACCTACGAATCGGTACTGATCTACGGCGCGCTGTTTCTGTTTTTCTTTTTCATCTGCTACCCGCTGTCAGCCGCTTCCCGCGTGCTGGAGCGGCGCTGGACGCAAGCATGAGCGCATTGATCGAGTTCAAGGGTTTCAACAAGTTTTTCGGCGAGCAGCAGGTGCTCAACGGCATCGACCTGAAGGTGAGAACGGGCGAAGTGATCGTCATCCTCGGCCCCAGCGGTTGTGGCAAAAGCACCTTGCTGCGCTGCCTCAACGGCCTGGAAGTCGCTCACAGCGGCAGCTTGAATTTTGCCGGGCGTGAGTTGCTGGACAAGGGCACCGACTGGCGCGAAGTGCGTCAGCAGATCGGCATGGTATTCCAGAGTTATCACCTGTTTCCGCACATGAGCGTGCTCGATAACGTGCTGCTTGGCCCGGTGAAAGTGCAGAAGCGCGACCGCCGCGAAGCCCGTGCCCAGGCCGAAGCCTTGCTGGCGCGCGTAGGCCTGTTGGACAAGCGCGACGCGTTCCCGCGTCAGCTTTCCGGTGGTCAGCAGCAACGCATCGCCATCGTCCGTTCGCTGTGCATGAACCCCCAAGTCATGCTCTTTGACGAAGTCACCGCCGCCCTCGACCCGGAGATGGTCAAGGAGGTACTCGAAGTGATTCAGGGGCTGACCCGCGAAGGTATGACGCTGCTGATCGTCACCCACGAAATGGCCTTCGCCCGCGCCGTGGCCGACCTCATCGTGTTCATGGACGCCGGGCGCATCCTTGAGCAACAACCCCCCGAGATTTTCTTTACGAACCCGCAAACCGCACGAGCGCAGCAGTTCCTGGAGAAGTTCTC
Organism: Pseudomonas sp. Pseusp15; assembly: GCF_059492165.1. NCBI lineage: Bacteria > Pseudomonadati > Pseudomonadota > Gammaproteobacteria > Pseudomonadales > Pseudomonadaceae > Pseudomonas > Pseudomonas sp. Pseusp15. The sequence goes on along the minus strand of NZ_CP168523.1, from coordinate 5,115,235 downwards.
CTTCGTCGCCGCACTACCCAAAACGACTCAAATAAAGGAATTGGAACTGCCATGAAAACTGCCAAGTCTTCTCTGCTGCTACTCCCGCTGTTCGGCCTGGCGCTGCTGGCCGGTTGCAACAAAACCGAAGAGCCGGCCAAGCCGAAAGTCGCCAGCGTCAGCAGCGCACCGGCCGGTTACCTGGAAAAGATCAAAGCCCGGGACAAGCTGATTGTCGGCGTGTTCACCGACAAACCGCCGTTCGGTTTTGTCGATGAAGCCGGGCGCTACGTGGGGTTCGATACCGACATTGGCCGCCAATTCGCCAAGGATCTGTTGGGCGATGAAAACAAAGTCGAGTTCGTGGCGGTGGAGCCGGCGAGCCGGATTCCATTCCTGCAAAGCGACAAGGTCGACCTGATCCTGGCCAACATGACCGTCACCCCGGAGCGCAAGGAAGCGGTGGACTTCACCAACCCGAACCTCAAGGTGGCGGTGCAGGCGCTGGTGCCGCAGGCCAGTTCAGTGAAGAACCTTGATGACTTGGCGACCCGCACGACTATCGTGACCACGGGCACCACAGCCGATGTCTGGCTGACCAAAAATCACCCGGACTGGAAACTGCTGAAGTTCGAGAAAAACTCCGAGTCCCTGCAAGCCCTGGCCAATGGTCGCGGCGACGCTTATGCGCAGGACAATCTGGTGCTGTTCAGCTGGGCCAAACAAAACCCGGGCTACCGTGTACTGGAGCAGAAGTTGGGCGCCGAAGCACCGATCGCCCCGGCGGTAAAGAAGGGCAACATCGAACTGCGTGATTGGGTGAATGCGGAGTTGGCGAAGCTGGGTGAGGATAAATTTTTGCTCAAGCTGTACGACCAGTACGTGCGTAAAGAGCTGAGCGATGACACCAGGCCTGAGAGCGTGATTGTCGAGGGTGGGAAGTGGCAGGGGTGATTTGCTTCAGCTGATCGTTCCCACCTGTGGTGAGGGAGCTTGTTCCCTCGCCACAGAGCGAGGGAACGATCAGTGTGTCTCAGTCGGGCCAATACCACACCGGCTCATCCAGCATCCGCTGCCCGACCATCCCGGTCTGGCCGAAATCTTTCTCCAGCACAATGCAATTGCATTCCGGGTCTTGCTGCAATGCCGAGATCAAGCGCCGCGCATGGGACACCACCCACACCTGGCACTGTTCGGACGCTCGAATAATCAACCGCGCCAACGCCGGCAACAAGTCCGGATGCAGACTGGTTTCCGGCTCATTCAGTACCATCAGCGTCGGCGGCCGGGGTGTCAGCAATGCCGCGACCAGCAACAGATAGCGCAACGTCCCGTCCGACAATTCGGCGGCGGACAGTGGCCGCAACAACCCTTCCTGATAAAACTCGATTGCAAATCGGCCACCTTGCAGCAATGCGATGTTCAGCGTCGCGCCGGGGAACGCATCGCTGATCGCCGCCTGCAAGGCTTCGGGATCGCCGATTTCGCGGATGGTCTGTAATGCCGCCGCGAGGTCGCGACCGTCGTGGTGCAACACCGGCGTGCGAGTGCCCAGTTGTGGTTGTCGCGCCGGAGCTTCGGCATCGCTGCGAAAGTGATCGTAGAAGCGCCAACGGCGGATGAATTCACGCAGCTGCAAGACTTCCGGCGAGGTACGCAAGCTACCAACCTGATCGAACAGGCTGTCGAAATTCGGCGTGCGCTGGGCCAGCACCTCCCAGCCGCGTCCGGCCCGTGTGCGAATCATCGGGCCGTCGCGATCCACCAGCAGGCTGGCCGGGCGATAGAACGGCCCGGACCAGATGCATTCCCTTTTGATTTCCGGGTCCAGAGAAAACGCGGAAAGACTCGGTTCCGCAAGGCCCAGCGCGATCGAGTAGCTGAAGTCTTCGCCGGCAAACCCCAGGCGCAGGCGCTTGACGCCGTGTCGCATGGTTGCCTGGACCGGGATTTCACCAGTGCGCATGCGCTGGGTGATGGTTTCCGGCCCGGCCCAGAAGGTCGAATCCAGCCCACCCTCGCGTGCCAAGCCATTGACCACTCCACCCTGAGCAGTTTCCGCCAGCAGACGCAAGGCGCGGTAGAGATTGGATTTACCGCTGCCGTTGGGGCCAGTGATCAGGTTCAGCCGTTCGAGCGGAATCACCAATTTATTGATCGAGCGGTAGTTGGCCACCGCGAGGGTTTTGAGCATGGGGAGCTTCCTGCTGCAGGGTCCGCCAGTTTGTCTTATCGTCGGCGACTGTGATCGTCTGTGACGAGGGAGCTTGCTCTTGCTGGGCTACGAAGCGGCTCAAAAAAGTTAAACGAGGTGTGTCAGGCAAAACGAGATAGCAGGTTTGCGTCTGTTGCGCAGCCGAGCGGGAGCAAGCTCCCTCGCCACAGGATAGTCCCCAGGCCATAAGGTACGTAGCAAACCCGTGCACCTGTTGAACCCTGTTCTAAGCTCACAGTCGTATCGTCACTGGCACGTACGTACAACGCAAAGGAGTCTGCATGGCGGGTCCTGGATTGAAATTAATGGTTGGCCTGAGCCTCTTCGCCTTGCTGACCGCCTGTGGTGAAAAAAAGCCCGTCGAGAAGGACCGTCCGCGAGTCTTCGTGCAAGAGGTCAAGCCAACCGATTACGCCGCCGCGGTGACACTCACCGGTGATGTTCAGGCCCGAGTCCAGACCGAGTTGTCGTTCCGCGTGGGCGGCAAGATCATCCAGCGCATGGTCGATGTCGGTGACCGGGTGTCGGCCAAACAAGTGCTGGCCAGGCTTGACCCCAAAGACCTGCAAACCAATGTCGATTCGGCCCAGGCCCAGGTGGTTGCCGAGCAGGCGCGGGTCAAACAGACTGCCGCCGCCTTCGTTCGCCAGCAAAAACTCCTGCCCAAGGGCTACACCAGCCAGAGCGAATACGACTCCGCCCAAGCGGCCTTGCGCAGCAGCCAGAGCGCATTGAGCGCGGCTCAAGCGCAATTGGCCAACGCCCGCGATCAACTGAGCTACACCGCGTTGATTGCCGATGCGCCAGGCGTGATTACCGCGCGCCAGGCCGAAGTTGGCCAGGTGGTGCAGGCCACGGTGCCGATTTTCAGCCTGGCCCGGGATGGCGAGCGTGACGCGGTGTTCAATGTTTACGAATCGCTACTGACCGAACCGCCGTCAGACCGATCGATTGTGGTCAGCCTGCTCGACAATCCGAAAATCAAGACCACGGGCACCGTTCGGGAGGTCACGCCAGCGGTGTCCGCGCAGACCGGCACGGTGCAAGTCAAAGTCAGCCTCGATGGTCTCCCTGAAGGCATGCAGCTCGGCTCGGTGGTGAGCGCCACGGCCAAGCCAGTGGGTAAAACCGCAGTGGAACTGCCCTGGGCGGCCCTGACCAAAAACCTCAGCGACCCGGCCGTGTGGCTGGTGGACGCCGAGGGCAAGGCGCAGTTGCACACGGTCACCGTTGGCCGTTACCTGACCGGCAAAGTCATTGTCAGCGCCGGCCTCACCGGTGGCGAAAAAGTCGTCACTGCGGGCGGCCAGTTGCTGCACCCGGGCGTACGGGTGGAGGTCGTCGAAAATACCGATCAGACCCCAACCACAGGAGCCCAACCATGAAGCACCTGTTGCTGTTGTCCGCCGCTGTACTGCTGGTCGCCTGTTCCAAGGAAGAAGCGCCGCCAGAACCGGTGCGGCCGGTGTTGTCTGTGGAAGTGAAAGCGCTCCATCAAGAGGATCTCGGCCGGTTCGCCGGCAGCATTCAGGCCCGTTACGAAAGCAATGTCGGTTTCCGGGTGCCGGGGCGTATCGCCAGCCGCAATGTCGATGTCGGCGCCGAAGTCCAGAAAGGCGCCTTGCTCGCCACCCTCGACCCCACCGATCAGCAGAACCAGTTGCGCTCGGCCCAGGGTGATCTGGCGCGTGTTCAGGCGCAGCTCATCAATGCCCAGGCCAACGCCCGGCGTCAGCAGGAGTTGTTCAATCGCGGGGTCGGTGCCCAGGCACAACTGGACATCGCCCAGACCGAACTGAAAACCACCCAGGCGTCCCTCGATCAAGCCAGGGCCGCCGTCAACCAGGCGCAGGACCAACTCAACTACGTCGAGCTGCGCACCGATCACAAAGCCATTGTCACCGCGTGGAATGCCGAAGCCGGGCAAGTGGTGACCGCCGGCCAGCAAGTGGTGACCCTGGCGCAGCCGGACATCAAGGAAGCGGTGATCGACTTGCCCGACACCCTGGTCGATGATTTGCCGGCCGACGTGGTGTTCCAGGTCGCCTCGCAACTGGACCCGAGCATCACCAGCACCGCCATCGTGCGCGAAATCGAACCCCAGGCCCAAAGCGCGACCCGTACCCGTCGTGCCCGCCTGAGCCTGACCGATACGCCGCCGGGTTTTCATCTCGGCACGGCGATCAGCGTGACCCTCAGCTCTGAAATCAAACCACGCCTCGAACTGCCGGCGAGCGCATTGCAGGAGGTCGATGGGAAAACACGGATCTGGGTCGTCGATCCACAGACGCAAACCGTTGCCCCAAGGGAGGTCAGCCTGGTCAGCCGGACCGACGACACAGTGGTCGTGGCCAACGGTGTGAAATCCGGCGAGCGGGTGGTCAGTGCCGGTGTGAATAGCCTCAAACCGGGGCAGAAAGTGAGAATTGATGAGGGCAGCCCGCAATGAAAGGGAGTTTCAACTTATCCGAGTGGGCCCTCAAGCATCAGTCGTTTGTCTGGTATTTGATGTTCGTCGCGCTGTTGATGGGCGTGTTCTCCTACCTGAACCTGGGACGCGAAGAAGACCCGTCGTTCACCATCAAAACCATGGTGATCCAGACCCGTTGGCCCGGCGCGACCCAGGAAGAAACGCTCAAGCAAGTCACTGACCGGATCGAGAAAAAACTCGAAGAACTCGACTCGCTCGATTACGTGAAAAGCTACACCCGCCCCGGCGAATCAACAGTCTTCGTTAACCTGCTCGACACCACCAGCGCCAAGGACATTCCGCAAATCTGGTACCAGGTGCGCAAGAAGATCAACGACATCCGCGGCGACTTCCCGCAAGGCCTGCAAGGGCCGGGCTTCAACGATGAGTTCGGTGACGTGTTCGGTTCGGTGTATGCCTTTACCTCTGACGGCCTGTCGATGCGCCAGCTACGCGATTACGTGGAACAGGTGCGTGCCGCAATCCGTGAAGTGCCAGGGTTGGGCAAGGTCGAAATGATCGGCGAGCAGGATGAAGTGCTGTACCTGAACTTCTCCACCCGCAAACTCGCCGCCCTCGGCATCGATCAGCGCCAGGTGGTGCAGAGCCTGCAATCACAGAATGCCGTGACCCCGGCGGGAGTGATCGAGGCCGGCCCGGAGCGGATTTCGGTGCGGACCTCGGGGCAGTTTGCCTCTGAGAAAGACCTGGCCAACGTCAATCTGAAGCTCAACGACCGCTTCTACCGCCTGGCCGACATCGCCGACATCAGCCGTGGCTATGTCGATCCTGCCACCCCGGAGTTTCGTTTCAACGGCCAGCCGGCCATCGGCCTGGCAATCGCCATGAAGAAGGGCGGCAACATCCAGGCATTTGGCAAGGCGCTGCATCTGCGCATGAACGAGCTGACGGCCGACCTGCCGGTGGGCGTTGGCGTGCACAACGTTTCCGATCAGGCCGAAGTGGTGGAAGAAGCTGTCGGCGGTTTCACCAGTGCGTTGTTCGAAGCCGTGGTGATCGTGCTGATCGTCAGCTTCGTCAGCCTTGGCGTGCGCGCCGGGCTGGTGGTGGCGTGTTCGATTCCGTTGGTGCTGGCGATGGTCTTCCTCTTCATGGAATACAGTGGCATCACCATGCAGCGGATTTCCCTCGGAGCGCTGATCATCGCCCTCGGCCTGCTGGTGGACGACGCGATGATCACGGTGGAGATGATGGTCACGCGCCTGGAAATGGGCGAAACCAAAGAACAGGCGGCGACCTTCGCCTACACCTCGACGGCGTTCCCGATGCTCACCGGCACGCTGGTTACCGTCGCCGGTTTCGTGCCGATCGGTTTGAACGCGAGCTCCGCCGGTGAGTACACCTTCACGCTGTTCGCGGTGATCGCGGTGGCCATGCTGGTGTCATGGATCGTCGCCGTGCTGTTCGCCCCGGTACTCGGTGTGCATATTCTGAGCAGCAATGTGAAACCTCACGACGCAGAGCCAGGGCGCATCGGTCGGGCGTTCAATGGCGGCCTGCTGTGGGCCATGCGCAATCGCTGGTGGGCCATCGGTATCACCGTGGCGCTGTTCGTGCTCTCGGTGTTTTCCATGCAGTTCGTGCAGAACCAGTTCTTCCCGTCCTCGGACCGCCCGGAAATCCTCGTCGACCTGAACCTGCCGCAAAACGCCTCGATCGCCGAAACCCGCAAAGCCGTGGACAAGCTCGAAGCGACGCTCAAGGGCGACCCGGACATCGTGCGCTGGAGCACCTACATCGGCGAGGGTGCGATCCGTTTCTACCTGCCTCTCGACCAGCAGTTGCAGAACCCGTACTACGCGCAACTGGTGATCGTCAGCAAAGGCCTTGAGTCACGCACGGCGCTGACTGCTCGTTTGCAAAAGCGCTTGCGTGAAGACTTCGTCGGCATCGGCAGTTACGTCCAGGCCCTGGAAATGGGCCCGCCGGTGGGGCGTCCGATTCAATACAGGGTCAGCGGTAAAGACATCGATCAAGTGCGCAAACACGCGATCGCCCTGGCCACTGAACTGGATAAAAACCCGCACATCGGCGAGATCATTTACGACTGGAACGAGCCGGGAAAAGTGCTACGCATCGACATCGCGCAAGACAAGGCGCGGCAACTGGGGCTGTCGTCGGAAGACGTGGCGAACCTGATGAACAGCATCGTCGTCGGCTCGCCGGTGACGCAGGTCGATGACGACATCTACCTGATCGACGTGGTCGGCCGCGCTGAAGATGCCGAGCGCGGCAGCCCGGAAACCTTGCAGAACTTGCAGATCGTCACCCCCGGCGGCACTTCGATACCGCTGCTGGCGTTCGCCACGGTGCGCTACGAACTGGAGCAACCGCTGGTATGGCGTCGTGACCGCAAACCGACCATCACCATCAAGGCTGCGGTGCGCGACGAGATTCAGCCGACCGACCTGGTGAAGCAGTTGCAACCGGACATCGACAAGTTCGCCGCCGGTTTGCCGGTGGGCTACAAAGTCGCCACTGGCGGCACGGTGGAGGAAAGCGGCAAGGCCCAGGGGCCGATTGCCAAGGTGGTGCCGTTGATGCTGTTTTTGATGGCGACCTTCCTGATGATCCAGTTGCACAGCGTGCAGAAGCTGTTCCTGGTGGCCAGCGTCGCGCCGCTCGGCTTGATCGGCGTGGTGCTGGCGCTGATCCCGACGGGCACGCCCATGGGCTTCGTGGCGATCCTCGGGATTCTGGCGCTGATCGGCATCATCATCCGCAACTCGGTGATTCTGGTGACCCAAATCGATTCTTTCGAGAAGAGCGGTTATACGCCGTGGGACGCGGTGGTGCAGGCCACGGAACATCGGCGTCGGCCGATTTTGTTGACGGCAGCGGCGGCGAGCATGGGGATGATCCCGATTGCCCGGGAAGTGTTCTGGGGGCCGATGGCCTACGCGATGATTGGCGGGATCATCATCGCCACCTTGCTGACGCTGCTGTTTTTGCCGGCGCTGTATGTGGCCTGGTACAAGGTACGCGAGCCGAAGAAACAAGCGCCGTAACGATCAGTCGGCTCGACGCCAAACGCTGGCCAACCAAGGCTGCTGCTCCCGCGGCAGCCCTGCCGGCCGGTAGTAATGCTCAAGCTCCACAAACCCCGCCTCGGTCAGCATTTGTTGCCACGCCGCCAGGTCGTAATACGCCCCATAACGCGGTCCGTTCCAGCCTTCCTGATTCTCGCCACGGGGATTGGAACTGAACAACACACCGCCCGGCTTCAATGCCGCGCGCAGTTGCTTCAACACCCTGGGCAACTCCTGACTCGGGACATGAAACAGCACCGCATTGGCAAAAATCCCGTCAAACCGCTCGGCTGGCAGATCGAGCTTCAGGAAGTCCTGCTGCCAGACCTCACACCCGCTGTCGTCCCGAGCCATCTGCGCAAGCTTTTCCGAACCGTCGAGCCCGATGGCGATGTGGCCCAGGCGGGTGAAGGTTTTCAGGTCGCGGCCGGGGCCACAGCCAAAGTCGAGAATGCTGAAGGGCGCCTCACCCTGGATGTGCCGCAACAGGGCATCGATGTTCTGGCTGACATCGTGATCGCGAGTGCCTTCACGGAAGTCCTCGGCCACCGCATTGTAATGGCCCAGGGTGGTAGAGGTGATCTGCTCCAGGTCGGCGGGAGTCTGTTTCATGGTCGGCTGCACAGAAAAAGAAAGAAGCACTGACTATAAGCGCTTTCGCACTTTTGATCTTGATTCAGCGCTTGTTCAACCCCCGCGCCAACCGATCCCCACCCAACTGAATCACCGCCACCAACACCACCAGCAACACAATCACCGTCAACATGATCTGGCTGTCAAAGCGCTGATACCCATATCGATAAGCAATGTCGCCCAACCCACCAGCGCCAATCGCCCCGGCCATGGCCGACGAGTTGATCATGGTCACCAGCGTAATGGTGAAGCCGCCGACAATCCCCGGCAGCGCCTCGGGCAGCAGCACATGCCAGACGATATGCCAGCGTCGGCAACCCATTGCCTGCGCCGCTTCGATCAACCCGTGGTCGACTTCCCGCAGGCTGACTTCGGCGATGCGTGCGAAGAACGGCGTAGCGGCAATAGTCAGCGGCACCACCGCTGCCCAAACGCCATAAGTGGTGCCGACGATCAACCGGGTGAACGGAATCAGCGCCACCATCAAAATCAGAAACGGAATCGAGCGGAACAGGTTCACGAACGCGCCCAGTGCGCGGTTCAGCGCCGGTGCTTCGTAGATCCCGCCCTTGGTGCTGGTGACCAGAATCACCGCCAGCGGAATGCCCACCAACAGCGCGATCAGTGACGACACGCCGACCATCAGGAAGGTATCGATGAAACCTTGCAGCAATCGATCAAACCACATAACCCAGCACCTCCACCTGTTGCGCCCAATGACTGGCGCGCTGACGCAATTCCTCGGCACCGAGGGACGAACCGGTCACCGCCAGCAGTAATTGCCCCAGCGCATGGCCCTGAATCCGTTCCACGCCCCCTTGCAGCAAACGCACGCGGCCACCGAGGGCGCTGAACAGCGCCGCCAGGTCTGGCTCGTCGCGGGTATTGCCAGTGAATTGCAAGCGCAGGACCACGGCAGCGTCCGAAGACTGCGGCTGTGCCTGCAAGCGGCTTTGCAGTTCGTCCGGAAGGCCGTGTTGCAGCGGTGCGAGCAAGGTCTTGCTCACTTCATGCTGCGGGTTGCCGAAGACTTCCCAGACCGGCCCTTGCTCGACGATTCGCCCGTGCTCCAGCACCACGACCCGATCGCAGATATCGCGGATCACCGCCATCTCGTGGGTGATCAGCACGATGGTCAGGCCCAGGCGCTGATTGATCTCGCGCAACAGGCCGAGGATCGATTGGGTGGTCTCCGGATCGAGGGCCGAAGTGGCCTCGTCGCACAGCAGAATCTCCGGGGCATGCACCAACGCACGGGCGATGCCGACACGTTGTTTCTGCCCGCCGGAAAGCTGCGCCGGATAAGCCTTGTGCTTGCCTTGCAGGCCGACCAGTTCGAGCAATTCACGGACCTTCTGCTCGCGTTTTTCCTTGGGAACACCGGCGACTTTCAGCGGCAACTCGACGTTCTGCCAAACCGTCTTGGCCGACATCAGATTGAAGTGCTGGAAGATCATGCCGATGCGTCGGCGCAGCGCCACCAGACGGTCTTCATCGAACTCGCCGATGTCCACCTGATCGATCAGCACTCGCCCGCTGCTCGGTTGTTCGAGGCGGTTGATGGTACGGATCAGAGACGACTTGCCGGCACCGCTGCGCCCGATGATGCCGAACACTTCGCCGCGTTGGATTGCCAGGTCGATACCGTGCAGGGCCGCCACCGGACCTTGCTGGCCATTGTAGGTTTTACCCAGGCCGATGAAGCGCACGTGGGCGCGGTTCAGCTCGGGGTGGAGCTCGGTGCGTTCAGCACTGTGTGGCTCTGGAGTCTCCAGTCGCCGTTGGATGGCGGCCGTCATGCTCAGCTTTCCCAGCCAGCTTGATAGAGCTTGCCATGGGTCTTATCCAGCGCTGCGCGAACCGCTGGCGAGTGCTGATAGATGTCGACGAATTTGATCAGCCGTGGGTCGGTTTTGCTTTTCGGCTGGATCACGAACTGGATTACGTATTCCTTGTGATCGAGACCGTCGAACAGCAGCGCGGAGCTGGCATCGAAGGTTTTCGACAGGCGAATGTAGGCCGGATAACCCTGGACCAGATCGGCGTCGTCATAGGCGCGTACCAGTTGCACGGCTTCAACCTGAAGGATTTTGATTTTCTTCGGGTTGGCGATGATGTCTTCTTCGGTGGCCTTGTAGCCGACGCCCGGTTTGAGGGTGATCAAGCCTGCCTTGGCTAGCAGTTGCAGGCCGCGACCGCTGTTGATCGGGTCGTTGGCGATGGCCACGCTGGCGCCTTCTGGCAACTGGGCGAAGCTTTTGTATTTCTTCGAATAGAGGCCGACGTTGTTGATGATGCCCGGGGCGAACGGCACCAGATCAAAGCCGGCCGCGGCCTTGGCGTTTTCCAGGAACGGGATGTGCTGGAAATAGTTCACATCGATGTCGCCCGAGGCGAGGCTGACGTTGGGAGCGATCCAGTCGCTGAATTCCACCAGTTCGACTTTCAGGCCTTGTTTGCTGGCTTCCTCTACGGCGGCTTCCAGCGGAATGGCGAAGGCGGCGGTGGTGCCGACTTTCAGCGGCGCGTCGGCGGCGAAGGTGATGGAGCTGAAGAGGCCGAGGGCCAGGGCCAGTGCTTTGACTGGGTGGGATAAGAGTTTTTTGGTCATGATGATTTTCCAGTCAATTGTTTAATGTGCATGCTTTTGTGGCGAGGGAGCTTGCTCCCGCTGGGCTGCGAAGCGGCCCCAAAGCCATTCAATGAGGTCAGTCAGTTGAAACTCGCCAGCAGGTTTTGCGACTGCTGCGCAGTCGAGCGGGAGCAAGCTCCCTCGCCACAGTTTTTAGTGTCGGTAGTGGGAGCCCGTGTGTTGCTCAGGCAAATGCGCGTCACGCTGAAACAGTTTTTCCCGCAGGCTGCCGTCGTCGTAAGCGGTCTTGTATGACCCTCGGCGCTGCAACTCCGGAATCACCAGCTCAATGAAATCCACATAGCTTTCCGGGGTGACGATCCGTGTCAGGTTGAAGCCGTCGAGGCCGGTTTCGGCGATCCATGATTCCAGCTCATCGGCCACTTGCTCAGGTGAGCCGACCACGGTGATGTAGCGGCCACCGAGGGCGTGTTGTTCCAGCAGTTTGCGGCGGGTCCAGTCGTTGTTTTGCAGGTTCTTGGTGGCAGACTGGATGGCGTTGCTCTTCACGTACTGGATCGGTTCGTCGAGTTCGTACTCGGAAAAATCGATCCCGGTGGACGCCGAAAAGTGCGCGACGCCGGCCTCGGCGCTGGCGTAGCTCAGGTATTCGGCATGCTTGGCCCAGGCCAGCGCTTCGGTGGCGCCGACGATCACGTTCAAGCCCATGAACACCTTGATGTCCCAAGGATTGCGCCCGGCCTCGACGGCGCTGGCGCGAACCTTGTCCACTTGAGCCCGGGTCGCCGGTTTGTTCTGGCCGCTGATGAACACGCACTCGGCATGCCGACCGGCGAACAGCAAACCGCGATCGGAGCTGCCGGCCTGGAACAGCACCGGCGTGCGTTGCGGCGACGGCTCGCAGAGGTGATAACCCTCGACCTGATAGAACTCGCCCTTGTGCTCGACCTTGTGCACTTTGTCTGGCTGGGCGTAGATCCGTTGCTCGCGGTCGTTGAGCACCGCGCCGTTTTCCCAGCTGCCTTCCCAGAGTTTGTAGAGCACTTGCAGGTATTCGTCGGCCTGGTCGTAGCGTCGGTCGTGTTCCACCTGCTCGCTGAGGCCCATGGCCTTGGCGGCGCTGTCCAGATAGCCGGTGACGATGTTCCAGCCGACCCGTCCACGACTCAGATGATCGAGGGTCGACAGGCGTCGGGCGAACAGATACGGCGGCTCGTAGGTCAGGTTGGCGGTCAGGCCGAAGCCGAGGTTCTTGGTGACCGCGGCCATGGCCGAGACCAGGAGCAGCGGATCGTTGACCGGCAACTGGATCGACTCTTTGAGCGGCACGTCGATCGAGTTCTGGTAGACGTCGTACACACCGACGATGTCGGCGATGAACAGACCGTCGAACAGTCCGCGCTCCAGCAGTTGCGCCAGTTCGGTCCAGTATTCGATCGTCTTGTACTGGGTGGACGTGTCCCGTGGATGGGTCCACAGACCATGGTTGATGTGCCCGATGCAGTTCATGTTGAACGCGTTGAGCAGGATCTTCTTTTTGCTCATCAAATGGTCCCCCGCAACGGCGGGTTTTCATCGTTGAGGTAGTAATTGCCCACCGCGTGGTATTTCCAGCGCACCGGGTCGTGCAGGGTGTGCACCCGGGCGTTGCGCCAGTGGCGATCGAGGCCGTGCTCAATCAGGGTCGCCTGGCTACCAGCCAGTTCGAACAACGTGCTGCCGGCGGCGAGGGAGATCTCGGTGCTGATGGCCCGGGCTTCGGCAACCGCAATCGACGCGGCGGCGACGGTCTCGGCATTGGTGTCGGCCTGGGCCTGGTCAAGGAATTCGCCGGAGCGCTCCAGCAAGGCTTCGGTGGCGTGCAGGCGAATGCTCAAGTGGCCGAAGCTCTTGATGGTCAGTGGGTCTTCGGTGGCTGTTTCATGCGTGGCGTCGATCCACGGCCGGGTTTTGGTCCGCACGAAATGCAATGCATCTTCATAGGCTGCGCGGGCAATGCCGGTGTCGATCGCGGCGTGGAGAATCTGCGCCAATGGGCCGACAGTGGTCGGGCGTTCGAATGCGCTTTGAAATGGAATCATGTCCTCGGCGGCAACGTAGACATCCTCGAACACCACCGAACCGCTGCCGGTGGTGCGCTGGCCGAAGCCGCTCCAGTCGTCGATGACCGTCAGGCCTTTGCTGTTGTGCGGGACGAAGGCCAGCTGTTGCACGCCGTTTTCATCCACTACTGAGGTGGGGATGCGCTGGGCGTAAATGGCGCCGGTGGCGTAGAACTTGCGGCCGTTGATGCGATAGCCGTCACCGTCGCGGGTCAGGCGGGTGACGCGGTCATGGGCGGTTTTGGTGCCCAGTTCCGCCAGTGCGTTGCCGAAACGCTGGCCTGCCAGCACTTCGGCGTACAGGCGTTTTTTCTGCTCATGGCTGCCGTTCACACGGAGCACTTCGAGGGCGTAGAAATGGTTCTGCGGGATCTGCCCCAGGGAGCCGTCAGCCTGGGCGATCAAAGCGATCACTTTGGCCAGGGTGACGTTGGAAACCCCGGCGCCGCCGTATTCCTTTGGCACGCTGATGCCCCAAAGACCCGAACGGGAAAACACTTCCAGTTCCGGGTGCGGCAAACGACGTTCGCGGTCGCGCAGGGCGCTGTCGCGTTTGAAGTCGTCGGCCAGGTCACCGGCGACGATCAGGGCTTGCTCATCGCTGGTAATGACCGCGACGTTTCGAGAAAGAGACATGTGTTTCTCCAGCGATCTGGTCGTTAAATCCAGGAGTGGCGAGCCGGCAACGTGCCGTTCAAGTGATAAGCGCCAACCGCGTGATATTTCCAGCGCACCGGGTCGTGCAGCGTGTGCACCCGGGCATTGCGCCAGTGGCGGTCGAGGTTGAACTCGGCGAGGGTGGCGCGGCTGCCGGCCAGCTCGAAGAGTTTTTCGCTGGCCAGCAGCGAGATCTCGGTGGTCAGCACTTTGGCCTCGGCAACGGCAATCGAGGCGCGTGCCGCGGACTCGGCGGTAAGCGGCGCGGCGTTGACCTGATCGAGCACTTGCCCGGCCTTGCGCAGCAGCGCTTCGGCGGCGTGCAGTTCGATTTTCAGCTTGCCGATATCGGCGATCACGTAGAGGTCGTCGCTGGCCCGTTCGACCTTGGCGTCGATCCAGGGCCGGGCACGGGTTTTCACGAATTCGATGGCGTCATCGATAGCGCCCCGGGCGATGCCGGCGTCGATGGCTGCTTGAATCAGCTGCGATACGGCGCCCTGAGTGTTCGGGCTGTCGTTGATCCTCCAGTTATCCACCACCAACTCGGCGTCGACCCGCACGTTGTTGAGCAAAATGGTGCCGCTGGCGGTGGTGCGCTGGCCGAATCCCGACCAGTCGTCAACGATGCGCAAACCCGGCGTGCCACGACGAACGAAGGCCAACACTTGCTTGCCGTCGTCGTTCAGCGCCTTGACGGCCACCCAATGGGCGAACAAGGCGCCGGTGGAGTAGAACTTCTGCCCGTTGATGACGAAGCCATCGCCGTCTGCGGTGATTCGCGCCTTGAGCTCCAGGGTATTTTTGGTACCGCGCTCCGGCCCCGCGTTACCGATCCGCCAGCCTTCGAGCACGCTTTTGAACAGCTGTTTTTTCTGCGACTCGGTGGCACTGCCCAGTATCAGGTTGAGAATCCCGAACTGGTTCTGCGGGATCTGCCCCAGGGCCGGGTCGGCTGCGGAAATGATTGCGAAGACTTCGGCAACGGTGACGAATGAAACCTGTGGGCCGCCGTACTCACGCGGGATGGCAATGCTGCCCAGGCCGCTGCGGGTGAACTGTTCGATTTCCGACCAGGGCAACTTGCGCTGCTGGTCACGTTTGGCGGCGTGCAGGCGGGCGACTTGCGCCAGCTCTTGGGCAGCCTTGATGGCTTGTGCGTCGTTGCGCAAGACCTGCGCGGGCAACAACAATGGGGCGATGTCCAGATCACTCTGGATGATTGCATCTGCCAGATTGGACATCAGTGCCGCTCCTTGGCTGCACGCAATGCCCTGGCGATTTGCACTGGGGTGATTGTGTTCCGGACCATACCTACCTCACATCTCATGAAAACGCCGCAGGTGTTGCGGCGAACGAAAAACACGAATGTCCGGTGGTCCGGTGTATATACCCTAAACGCGTATAAATAATTAATGAACTAACTTTTAGGAATATGCATAGAAGGGTGGCATCGCCAGGACGGTCGAGCCCTGTGGCGAGGGAGCTTGCTCCCGCTCGGCTGCGAAGCAGTCGCAAAATCGGCCATCACGATTCAATTACACAAACACGTGAGCCAGTTTTGGGGGCGCTTCGCACCCCAGCGGGAGCAAGCTCCCTCGCCACAAAAAGCCCTCATATCGTGCACTACAGGCGCTTCACTTCTTTCGAGGCTCAGCAGCTTTGAGCACTTCTTTGGGCGGCACTTTCAGGTAAGGATTGGCACAGCCGATTTTCAGTGTGCGTGCCGGTGCCCAGCGCGAGTTGTTACCCACCCGGTCGAGGATGCAGTAGGTCACTTCCAGTCGAAGGTCTTCGCCGGCTTCGAGAATGATTGCCGGTGGCACCCAGACGTGAATCGGCTGACCCACATCGTCGGCCTTGAGTTTGGGCAGGTCCATGCGCACATCGCCCCAGCGCAGGGTGATTTCGTCGTCGGCGGCCATGTTCAGGTAGGGTTCGATGGTCAATGGCACACCGCGCTTGACCTGGTTCGGATTGACCCCCTGACGGCGAATGGTCTCGGGAATGAACACCGGCGCCAGGCTCTGGTTTTCCTCATCGCAAAGGGGCGAGGGTAGGCCGCCGGGGCAATCGAGTTTGATCTGGACACGCGCCGCTGGTGATACTGCTGGCCCTTGCCCGATCTGCATGACCTTGTAATGGACGCGAGCAGAACCGTTGGCAATGAAGCTTTCCGGCACCCGCAGGCTCACCGCTTTGTTGCCATGATCCGCTCCCAATACGCTGGAGGCCACGTAGCAGTTGTTCCAGAACAGCTCGATCAGGTCGCCTTCGTCCATGCCGGGATAAGGCGGTACGTCGATCATAAGATGAGCGGCCGAGGTGATGCTGATGCCGGCCTTGTGAGTTTGCGCCAGGGTCGGGGCTGCAAGTTCGGGTTTGTTCGAAGTGCTTGTCATGGGGTTCTCTCCTTGACGCCTTACCGCGAAGTCCGTTTCTGAAAGATCGAAAGGCGTGAATTACCAGGCAACAAAACGATTCACTTTTTGTGTATTTGAAGAGTGATCGAGTTTGATGGAAGTCGCTTGTTGGAGACTAGATAAGAGTGGGTTCGAATAGGTGTCAATAGTGTTTATTGGTTAAAGGTTGGTTCTTGGGTTATTCAGAAATCTCCTACGTAGTGCAGTTAATAAACCCTAATGCTCTGTCGAATTTAGTCCAATTTTTGATGGGCTGCATGCCTTGGAGGTGGCAACCCATGGACTGTGGGTGGCGAGGGTTTTTATGGATTCTAAGCGAG
The DNA here is from genome assembly GCF_059492165.1 of Pseudomonas sp. Pseusp15. NCBI lineage: Bacteria > Pseudomonadati > Pseudomonadota > Gammaproteobacteria > Pseudomonadales > Pseudomonadaceae > Pseudomonas > Pseudomonas sp. Pseusp15. Next base: position 5,098,793 of record NZ_CP168523.1, on the reverse strand, counting down.
ATGAATCTGTTGCAGGACATATATATGTACCGCATGGAAGGGTGGAAAGTTATCTATGATTGGAGTTGATCAAGGCGGTCGTTGAAAGCGAATAGAAGATTTTATCAGTCGAGGAAAGTGCCACTTCCATCCATGGAAGTTGACAGTTTTTAGTAGAAATTGAACTAGGCGTTGTTAAGGAACTTGCTGAGAAACTGCTTCGTCCGTTCTTCTTTCGGGTTGGCAAAGAGTGCCTTGGCTTCGCCCTGTTCGACAATCACACCCTTGTCGAAAAACACCACACGGTTGGCCACGTCCCGAGCAAAACCCATCTCGTGGGTGACGATCACCATGGTGCGTTTCTCCTCGGCCAGGCCGCGGATGGTCGCCAACACTTCGCCCACCAATTCCGGGTCCAGCGCCGAGGTCGGTTCATCGAACAGGATCACTTCCGGTTCCATCGCCAGCGCCCGGGCAATCGCCACACGCTGTTGCTGACCGCCGGAGAGGCGTCGCGGGTAAGCGTCTTCCTTGCCCGCCAGGCCGACCTTGGCCAACAGCTTTTTACCCAAGGCAACGGCGTCGGCTCGTGGAATCTTTTTCACCACGATCGGGCCTTCGATAACGTTTTCCAAGGCTGTGCGATGGGGGAACAGATTGAAGTTCTGGAACACAAAACCCACGTGCTGGCGAAGGCGTCGTACCAGGCTCTGCTGCTGGTTCAGGGGGCGGCTGCCATCGATCTCGATGTCACCGACCTTGATCCGGCCGCTGGTGGGTTCTTCCAGAAAATTCAGGCAACGCAGGAACGTGGTCTTGCCCGAGCCGCTGGGGCCGATGATTGCCACCACCTCGCCTTCCTTCACCTGCAGATCGATGCCGTTGAGCACCACCTGACCCTTGAACTGCTTTGTCAGTTTTTCCACGACAATCATTGGGTCAGGACTCCTGGTCGTGCCGATTGACCCGCTCTTCCAACTTGTTCTGCAGGTGCGAAAGCACCGTGGCCAGAACCCAGTAGATCAGCGCGGCGGCAAGATACATGGTGAAAATTTCGAAGGTACGGGCGGTGATCAGCTGCGCCTGGCGGAACAGCTCCGGCACCTGAATGGTGGCCGCCAGCGCGGTGTCCTTGACCAGCGAGATGAAGCTGTTGCCCAACGGTGGCAGGGCCGTGCGCATCGCTTGCGGCAGAATGGCCCGGCGCAGGGTTTGCGCGCGGGTCATGCCGATACTGGCCGCAGCTTCCCATTGGCCGCGCTCGATAGAGCTGATCGCGGCACGCAGGATTTCGCAGGCGTAGGCCGCCATGTTCAGCGAGAAGCCGATCAGGGCTGCCGGCAGCGGATCAAGTTCGATACCCAATTGCGGCAAGCCGTAATAGATCACGAACAGTTGCACCAGCAACGGCGTGCCGCGAAAGAACGACACGTAGATGCGGGAAATCCAGCTCACCAGTTTGAAGCGCGACAGGCGCATCAACGCCAGGCCGAAGCCCATCAGCAGGCCGAAGAACATTCCGCCCAGGCTCAGGATGACCGTGTAATACGCGCCCTTGAGCAGGAAGGGCGCGGAGTCCAGCGCGAGTTGGAAAGCTTCTCCCATTATTGAGTGACGTCAGCGCTGAAGTATTTTTCCGAAAGCTTTTTCAGCGTACCGTCGGCACGCAGCTTGTCGATGGCTTTGTTCACCGCGGCCAGCAGTTCAGGCTCGCCTTTGCGCAGGGCAATACCGGCTTCCTGGCGGGAGAACGCTTCGCCGGCAGCGGCAGTGTCCTTGGCCTTCCTGGCGTATTCCAGCGCGGCCAGGCGGTCGATCAGAATGGCGTCGATGCGGCCGACGCGCAGATCCTGGAACTTGCTCGGGTCATCTTCGTAGGTGCGGACGTCAGCCTTAGGCACATTCTCTTTCACCCACTGCTCGTAGTTGGTGCCCAGGCCTACGCCGACTTTCTTGCCGGCCAGATCGGCGGCGGTCTTGATGGTGTCTTTGTTTTTGGTCAGGGTCAGCGCCTGAATCCCGGAAACGGTGTACGGCTCGGAGAAGTCGTACTTCTTCTTGCGCTCTTCGGTGATGGTCACCTGGTTGATCACCGCGTCCAGACGCTTGGATTCCAGGGCCGCGAGGATGCCTTCCCATTTGGTCGGCTGCAGTTTGACCTTCACGCCCAGCTCTTTGGCCAAGGCTTCGGAGAACTCGACTTCGAAGCCGCTCAGTTTGCCGGCCTCGTCGACGAAGCTGAACGGTGGATAAGTGCCTTCCAGGCCGACGTTGATCACGCCCGCGTCCTTGATCTTTTGCAGTTGCTCTCCGGCAACCGCTTGCCCGAGCAGACCGGCGCTCAGCGCCAGGCCCAACGAGCCCACCAGCAGATTTCTACGTAGTGCGGAAAAATTCATGACAAGCCCCTGTGTTTTCTTATGGAAGACGCTTAAGGAAAGTTGGCAAATTCGGGATTTGAACGACTGCGATATCCTGCCCTAAAGCAGCTTATGCGTCTCGCTGCAAATTCGCCTGCGGCGCGACTATATGATGGGATTTTTAGATTGGAAAATAATAAATATTAAGTTTGTTATTCTTTAAATGAATATTTGAGGAGTGCATTCCTGTGGCGAGGGGGCTTGCCCCCGTTCGGCTGCGAAGCAGTCGTAATGTCTGCTGACTCGATATGACTGCCGGACACAAGGGGCCGCTGCGCGACCCAACGGGGGCAAGCCCCCTCGCCACAGGACTATCGGCTATAAAAAGTCTTTGTAGGCAAACAACGCCGGCGCTCCACCGGTGTGCAGGAAGATGATCGGGCCCGCATCGAAGCGCTGGCGCCCGATGCCGTCGAGCAAACCAGCCATGGCCTTGCCGGTATACACCGGGTCCAGCAACAATCCTTCCTGGCTCGCCAACAGCTTCACCGCCGCCAGCGTCCCGGCATTCGGCTCGCCATAACGCGGGCCGAAATATTCGTCCCACAGTTCGACTTTGAAACTCGCCGGCAGGCCCACGCCTAACAGCTCGGCAGTGCGTTCGGCGAGGCCCTGGACTTTCGGTCGTTGAGCTTCATCGCTACGGGAAACGGTCACGCCGATGACTGGCAAATCCGGCAGTACTTCGCTCAATGCCAGCGCCAGGCCGCTATGGGTGCCGGCACTGCCGGAAGCCAGGACTACGGCGGCGAATTGCAGCCCGGTGTCCTTGATCTGCTCGGCCAGTTCCAGACCCGCACGGACATAACCCAAAGCGCCCACCGCATTGGAGCCACCAATCGGCACCAGATAGGGTTTCTTGCCGTTGCTGCGCAGACGTGCGGCCAGCGCTTGCAATTGCTCGTCAGCGTTGTCGAGGTTTTCCACCAGTTCGACCTTGGCATCGAACAGGTCCAGCAACAGCCGATTGCCATTGCCGAGGTAGTTGCTATCGTCAGTGCCGAGCGGGTTCTCCAGCAGCGCCACGCAGCCCAGGCCAAGCTTGGCCGCAATGGCGGCGGTTTGGCGTACGTGGTTGGACTGGATCGCGCCAGCGGTGATCAGCGTATCGGCGCCCTGGGCCAGGGCATCGGCGGCGAGGTATTCGAGTTTGCGCAGCTTGTTGCCGCCCAGTGCCAATGGCGTCAGGTCATCGCGTTTGACGTACACATCGCGGCCCAGCCAGGTCGACAGGCGTTCGAGTTTTTCCAACGGGGTAGGGTGACCGAGCAGGTCGAGGCGGTTAAAACGGGCAAGCTGTTGTTTGATCATGGGTCCGTACTGGCGGAGGAAGATGTCAGGACTATAGGCACGGGTATTTAGCGGGGCAACTGCCAATCGCTTATAGCCAAAAGTATTGCTCCCAGCACTATTGGTTCTTAATTCGGCTGCAAGTCGTTGCCGTAAAGTAATCGCCGTCAGCGCGGCCAGACAGTCCGGCCGCCCGTGAGGAGTTTTTACCGTGAGCGAGCGTTCCAGCCATTGGCAATTGCAGACCATCGTCAGCCAACTGCGTACGGCGCGCGACCAGTGGCGCGCACAAAACGGCCGCGCCAGCACCGAGCAGGGCGGTCGCGAGTTGCCGTCCCGAGCGGCCATGGCGGACATTCTCGAAGCCTTGTGCGGTGCGTTGTTTCCGATGCGTCTGGGGCCGGTGGATTTGCGCGAGGAGAGTGAGGACTTCTACGTCGGCCACACACTCGACGTGGCGTTGAATGCATTGCTGGCTCAGGCGCGGCTCGAATTGCGTTACGTCGCTCGCCACAGTGCCGGGGTCGATTCTGAAGTCGAAGCCAAGGCCATCCGGATCATTCAGGACTTCGCCCTCGCTCTGCCGGAATTGCGCAGCCTGTTGGACACCGACGTGCTGGCGGCCTATCACGGCGATCCGGCGGCTCGCAGTGTCGATGAAGTGTTGCTGTGCTACCCGGGAATCCTGGCGGTGATTCACCATCGCCTGGCCCACCATTTGTACCGCGCCGGGTTGCCGTTGCTGGCGCGGATCAGCGCGGAAATCGCCCACTCGGCCACCGGTATCGACATCCATCCTGGCGCGCAGATCGGTCGCAGTTTCTTCATCGACCACGGTACGGGTGTGGTGATCGGCGAAACCGCGATCATTGGTGAGCGGGTGCGGATTTATCAGGCCGTGACGTTGGGCGCCAAGCGCTTCCCGGCGGACGAAGACGGCCAGTTGCAGAAGGGCCATCCGCGGCATCCGATCGTCGAGGACGACGTGGTGATCTATGCCGGCGCGACGATTCTGGGACGGATCACCATCGGCAAGGGCTCGACAATTGGTGGCAACGTCTGGCTGACCCGCAGCGTGCCAGCGGGGTGCAACCTGACCCAGGCGAATCTGCAGCATGATGACGGGACGCAGAAGTAAGGCTCCCTGATATTTGCTGACTGACATGCAGTCTTCGCGGGCAAGCCTCGCTCCTACAGAATCAGTGTCGATCGGGGACTTGGCGACCGACACAAAATCTGTAGGAGCGAGGCTTGCCCGCGAATGGTTTCAAGCCAAACCGAGATAATGGCATCCAGCTAATTTTCCACAGAACAAATCCCGTAAACCCCGCGTCATACCCTTCCTTGCACTCGCGCAGAAAAGCTACCGCCGAGCCCTGCGATTAGTCCTTAGCACCCTATTCATGTTTAACTTGAACGTTCATTCAAGTTAAACCGGTGGTTCGCCGCCCGCTCACAACAGGAGGCTTGCCTTTGCTGAGTCCGATTTTTACAGCCACGTTTTCCCCCCTCGAGGTGCACCTTTCGTGAGTGCATCGTCCATTCCCGCAAGCGGCCAGGTCCGCATGAATCCGCCGGTGTTTTATTTCGCGGCGACCTTCATTTTGTTGTTCGCCGTCGTGGTCATGGCGATCCCCGAACAGGCCGGTGCCTGGCTGTTGCAAGCGCAAAACTGGGCGGCCAATACGGTCGGCTGGTACTACATGCTCGCGATGACGCTGTATCTGGTCTTCGTGGTGGTCACCGCCTTGTCCGGCTACGGCAAGATCAAGCTCGGTGCCGACCACGACGAGCCCGAATTCAGTTACTTGTCCTGGGCCGGCATGCTGTTCGCCGCCGGGATCAGCATCACGCTGTTTTTCTTTTGCGTGTCCGAACCACTTACGCATTTGGTGCAACCACCGCAAGGCGAGGCCGGTACGGCGGAGGCGGCGCGTCAGGCGATGCAGATTCTGTTTCTGCACTGGGGCCTGCACGGCTGGGGCGTGTTCGCCTTCGTCGGCATGGCGCTGGCCTATTTCGCCTATCGGCATAACCTGCCGCTGGCCCTGCGTTCGGCGCTGTACCCGCTGATCGGCAAGCGCATCAACGGGCCCATCGGTTACGCGGTGGACGGCTTCGGCATCATCGCCACTGTGTTCGGCCTCGGTGCCGACATGGGCTTTGGCGTATTGCACCTCAACTCCGGCCTGGACTACCTGTTCGGCATCGCCCACACCCAGTGGATTCAGGTCGGCCTGATCACGCTGATGATGGGCGCGGCGATCATCGTCGCGGTGTCTGGCGTCGATAAAGGCGTGCGGGTGATGTCCGACATCAACATGCTGCTGGCCTGTGCGCTGCTGCTGTTCGTGTTGTTCGCCGGTCCTACCCAGCACTTGCTCAATACCCTGATCCAGAACCTTGGCGATTACCTCGGCGCCTTGCCGATGAAGAGTTTCGACCTCTACGCCTATGACAAACCCAGCGACTGGCTGGGCGGCTGGACGGTGTTCTACTGGGCCTGGTGGATTGCATGGTCGCCGTTCGTGGGCCTGTTCATTGCGCGGATTTCCCGTGGCCGGACCATCCGCGAATTCGTCTTCGGCGTGCTGTTGATCCCGCTCGGTTTCACCCTGGCGTGGATGTCGATCTTCGGCAACAGCGCCATCGATCAAGTTCTCAATCACGGCATGAGCGCGCTCGGCATGTCGGCCATCGACAACCCGTCGATGACGCTTTACCTGTTGCTGGAGACCTACCCGTGGAGCAAAACCGTGATCGCGGTCACGGTGTTCATCAGCTTCGTGTTCTTCGTCACCTCCGCCGACTCCGGCACCGTGGTGTTGTCGACCTTGTCCGCCAAGGGTGGCAATCCCGATGAGGACGGGCCGAAATGGCTGCGAGTGTTCTGGGGCGCGATGACGGCACTGGTGACCAGCGCACTGCTGTTCTCCGGCAGCATTGATGCCTTGAAGTCGGCGGTGGTGCTGACCTCGTTACCGTTCTCGATGATTTTGCTGCTGATGATGTGGGGCCTGCACAAGGCGTTTTATCTGGAGTCGCAGAAGCAGATCGCGCAATTGCATTCCCTCGCGCCGGTGGCCGGTTCGCGACGCGGTGGATGGCGTCAGCGCTTGAGTCAGGCGGTGCATTTTCCGTCTCGGGATGAGGTCTATCGCTTCCTTGATACAACGGTGCGCCCGGCCATTGAGGAAGTGACCGCCGTGTTTGTCGAGAAGGGGTTGCATGTGGTCACTCAGCCCGATCCGGCCAACGACAACGTTAGCCTGGAAATCGGTCACGGCGAACTGCATCCGTTCATCTATCAGGTGCAAATGCGCGGCTACTTCACACCGTCCTTCGCCCGTGGCGGCATGGGTTCCAAGCAACTCAACAACCGTCGCTACCACCGTGCCGAAGTGCATTTGCGCGAGGGCAGTCAGGACTACGATCTGGTGGGTTACACCAAGGATCAGGTGATCAACGACATCCTCGACCAGTACGAACGGCACATGCAGTTTTTGCATTTGGTGCGTTGATCGACCGGTGGCGCTCAGGTCTCGCTGCTCAACACCATGAACAGCACCAGTGCCGCCACCGGTACGCCGAACACCGCGCTGCCCACCACCAGTTCCGCGCTCAACGGTTGGCCAGCGTTGACCATTCCGACTGCGCCGTTGATCAAGGTCAACGCCAGCCACAGCACGACAAAGCTGTAGGCCAGGGTCTGACGAGAGAAACCGATTTTCTCGCCGATGAACAGCATCAGTGCCAGCAGGATCAGGCCGAAGAAGATGATGATCGTGGTGTGCATGATGCGTTCCGTCCTTCAGATGTGTGCTGCCTTACGGCCCAATACATCGAGCATAGTTAAACCAACCCGCCGTTAACGCGCAGGATTTGCCCGTTGACCCAGGCCGAATCCGGGCCGACCAGGAAGGACACGACGCGGGAGATGTCTTCTGGCTGAGCCAGGCGTTCCAGCGGTGGCATCTTGGCGAAGGTCTGGATCTGTTCTTCGCTCTTGCCGTGCAGGAACAGGTCGGTGGCGACCGGGCCCGGGGCCACGGCGTTGATGGTGATGTTGCGACCGCGCATTTCCTTGGCGAACACTTGGGTCAGGGATTCCACTGCCGCCTTGCTGGCGATGTACACCGCATAGCCCGGCAGGTTCATGCCGACGGTGCTGCTGGAGAAGTTGATGATCCGGCCACCACTGTTCAGGCGCGTTGCCGCTTCACGCAGAGTGTTGAAAGTGCCGCGAGCGTGGATGTTGAAGTTCTGGTCGAACAGTTCGTCGCTGTGTTGCGCCAGCGGCAGCACTTTGAGGATGCCGGCGTTATTGACCAGCACGTCGACCTTGCCCAGTTGGGTTTCGGCTTCGTCGAACAGCCGGCGTACATCGTCGGCGTTGGCCACATCAGCCTTGATCGCTATGGCCCGGTGACCGGCCTGACGCAGTTTTACCACCAGTGCCGACGCCTCGGTGGCGCTGTTAGCGTAGTTGATGGCGACGGCGAAACCTTGGGCGGCCAGTTGCTGGGCGATCACGGCACCAATGCCGCGGGAGGCGCCGGTCACGATGGCAACTTTCGAAGTTTGAGTAGTCATGGCGTTGATTCCTTGGAGTGGCTGAGTTGTGGAGCCAGATTCACATGTTTACTCAGGGTGATAGATGCACGAGAGTTGCCTTTACTGTTCAATAATCGCCAACAATCGATCGTCAGGAGCGCCGTATGGATCAAGTCAAGGCGATGAAGGTTTTCGTGCGGATCTACGAGCGCAGCAGCTTCACGCTCGCGGCCGATGACCTGAACCTGCCGCGTGCCACCCTGACCCATACGCTGAATCAGTTCGAAGCCTGGCTCGGCACCCGTTTACTGGAGCGCAGCACGCGCAAGGTCCGTCCTACGCTGGATGGCGAGGCGTACTACTTGCGTTGCGTGCAGTTGTTGGCAGAACTGGAAGAAGCCGAACTGGCATTTCGCGGCGTTGCGCCGAAAGGCCGATTACGGGTGGATCTGCATGGCACGTTGGCCAAGCACTTTGTAATCCCGGCGTTGCCGCAATTCATGGCGCGCTACCCGGACATCGAACTGTCCATCAGCGAAGCCGACCGTTTCGTCGACCTGATCGCCGAAGGCGTTGATTGCGTGTTGCGCGCCGGCACCTTGGGCGACTCGGCGCTAATCGGTAAACGTGTCGCCAACCTGCGCCAGATCACCTGCGCCAGCCCGGCATACTTGCGTAAGTACGGCGAACCGAAAAACCTCGAAGACCTGAAAAACCACCGCGCGGTGAACTACGTTTCGCGCACCACGGCCAAGCTGTTTCCATTCGAGTTCATGGTGGATGGCGAGCTGAAAGAAGTGGCCATCGATGGCGCGTTGTCGGTGTTCGGCGCGGAGATTTATGCGGCCTCGGCAATTGCCGGATTGGGGCTGATTCAGTGCCCGCATTACCGAATGGAAACGCAGATTGGCCAAGGGTTGGTGCAGGAAATCCTCACCGACACACCGCCGCCATCGATGCCGGTTTCGGTGTTGTATCCGCATAACCGACACATGTCGCCACGGGTTCGGGTGTTTGTGGATTGGTTGGGGGAGGTGTTTGCGGGTGCCCGGTAACCGATGGTCTGCGAGCAATCTGGCCTGCTTGTGTTCGGCTAATATTTATCAGAGTGTGTATCGTGTGTATTGAAGGTGTGATCATCGCGTAATGTGCTCAGCAGATGCTGCCCACAAGGACGAAGGTGATGCGAAGTCGGGAAATGATCAGGATGATCGAGGAGGATGGTTGGTATCTGGTGGCCGTGAAAGGTAGCCATCATCAGTACAAGCACCCGTGTAAGTCAGGCAGGGTGACGATAAAACACCCTGATTCGGATCTTCCAAAAGGCACGATCAACAGCATATTGAAACAGGCGGGTCTGAAATGAGACCCGACATCGGAAACGAAAGCCTCGAAGGGGCCACATCACAGGAAGGACTCATCGAAATGAAATTCCCGGTCGTTCTGCACAAGGATGCCGACTCAGAATACGGAGTGATTATCCCGGACGTGCCGGGATGCTTCTCCGCAGGCGCTACAGTGGCGCAGGCATTTGAAAACGTGAAAGAAGCGTTGGCTTTGCACTACGAAGGTCTGGTCGCCGATGGTGATCCACTTCCGCAGGTGCGTGAAATTGACGCTCATCTTGATAACCCTGATTACGCTGGCGGTGTGTGGGGTGTGGTCGAATTCGATATCACACCCTATTTCGGCAAGTCGGTGCGCTTCAATGCCACGCTTCCTGAGCAGTTGCTTGAGCGTATCGATCAGACGGTCAGACGAGATCAGCGATATAGCTCAAGGTCTGGCTTTTTGGCGGCTGCCGCGCTACGTGAGTTGTCGGCGTAAGTGTTGGGCGTGGATATCGACTCTATGGGGGAACTCAGTTTTTCATAATCTATGAAACGTTTCAGCAATTAGTCGAATCCGGGGTTTCCTGGCGTTTGTCTGGGCGTATGCTGGGCAGCTTGCAAAGCAGTCGATACCCCATTCAAGACCCACAAGAGAGGATTCGATGACCTACACCGCTGCCGAGAACCGCTACGACTCTATCCCTTACCGCCGCGTAGGCCGCAGCGGGCTGGTGCTGCCGGCACTGTCGCTGGGCCTGTGGCACAACTTCGGCGACAGCACGCCGATCGACACCCAGCGCTCGCTGCTGCGCACGGCGTTCGATCTGGGCATCAACCACTTCGACCTGGCCAACAACTATGGCCCGCCGTACGGCAGCGCCGAGATCAACTTCGGTCGTTTGCTGCGCGAAGACTTCAAGCAGTACCGCGATGAGCTGATCATCTCCAGCAAGGCCGGTTGGGACATGTGGCCCGGCCCTTACGGCCAGGGCGGCGGGTCGCGCAAATATGTGCTGGCCAGCCTCGACCAGAGCCTGCAACGCCTGGGCCTCGATTACGTGGACATCTTCTATTCCCACCGTTTTGACCCGGACACCCCGCTGGAAGAAACTGCCAGCGCACTGGCCACCGCCGTGCAACAGGGCAAGGCCTTGTACATTGGCATCTCGTCTTACTCCGGGGTGAAAACCCGGGAAATGGCCGCGTTGCTCAAGGAGTGGAAAGTTCCGCTGCTGATCCACCAGCCGGCCTACAACCTGCTCAATCGCTGGGTGGAAAAGGACCTGCTGGATGTCACCGACGAACTCGGTACCGGCGTGATCGCCTTCACGCCGTTGGCGCAGGGCCTGTTGACCGACAAATACCTCAACGGCATTCCGAAGGATGCGCGGGTCAATCGCCCGGGCGGTGATTCATTGCAGTCCTCTCACCTGTCCGAAGCCAACATCGCCCAAGTGCGGGCGCTCAATGAGATCGCCAAGCGTCGTGGTCAGAGCCTGGCGCAACTGGCGTTGGCCTGGACCCTGCGCGATCCACGGGTGACCTCGGCGCTGATCGGCGCGAGCCGGCCGGAGCAGATCATCGAGAACGTCGGGGCGCTGAAGAACCTGAGTTTTAGCGTGGAAGAACTGGCGGAGATTGATCGATTTGCCCAGGAGGGCGGGATCAATCTGTGGGAGAAGCCTTCGATGGCTGAGTAACTGAGTACTGTTCGTTCCCATGCAGAGCGTGGGAACGATCGGGAACTGGCGGCTCAACGAAAAAACGGCACATCCCCCAACACCGTCGCCCGCTGCATCACCCGCCGTGCCGGGCGGTAATCATCCACCGCGTAATGCTGGGTCACGCGGTTATCCCAAAACGCGATGTCGTTTTTTTGCCAGCGCCAGCGAATGGTGAAGTCCGGCTGTGTGGTGTGGGCGAACAAGAACTTCAGAACTGCTTCGCTCTCGGTTTCCGACAACTCATTGATCTTCGATGTGAAGCCCTCATTGACGAATAACGACCGGCGCCCGCTCACCGGGTGTGTACGAATCACCGGGTGTGACAGTGGCGGGTTCTTGCGCCGGGCTTCTTCCCACTGGGCCAGCGCCTCCGGCGTGTTGCCATAGCGCTCCAGTGGAAACGAGCGGGTGAAATCGTGAGTGGCGGTCAGCCCCTCGAGCAAGGTTTTCATCGGCGCGGACAACGCTTCATACGCCGCAATGCCGCTGGCCCACAGGGTGTCGCCGCCAAACTCCGGCAGCAACTTGGCGCTGAGCACCGCGCCCATCGCCGGGGTCGGCAGGAACGTCACATCGGTGTGCCAGATCGCGTTGTCCCGCACGTCGGTGACGGCGGTGTCGAGGATCAGCACTTCCGGTTGTTCCGGCACGTTCGGGTAGATCGGATGAATATGCAGGTCGCCGAAATAAGCGGCGAATCGCGCCTGTTGCTGTGGTTCGATCGGCTGGTTACGGAAGAACAGCACCTGATACTTGAGCAGCGCCTGCCCGATGGCGGCGCGTTGTTCCGCGTTCAGCGGCTGACTGATGTCGACGCCGCTGATTTGCGCGCCGAGGGCGCAGCTTAAAGGGACGATAGTCAGGTGGCTCATGGTGGTTCTCTTCAATCCGGGGTGTCGACACATGAATATTCAGTGAGCCTGGCCATGCCACGGCACCAGTTTGCGCTGCAGGGCGCGCAGGCCCATCTCCATGGCGAAGGCGATCAGCGCGATCACCAGAATCCCCAGCACCACCACATCGGTGACCAGGAACTGCGCCGCCGACTGCACCATGAAGCCCAAACCGCTGGTGGCAGCGATCAACTCGGCAGCCACCAGCGTCGACCAACCCACGCCCAAGCCAATGCGCACGCCGGTCAAAATGTCCGGCAAGGCACTGGGCAGAATCACATGGCGAATCAACTGCGCCCGAGTCGCACCCAACGACTGCGCGGCGCGCAATTTCGCCGGGTCGACGGTGCGCACGCCGGTGGCGGTGGCGATGGCTATCGGGGCGAAGATCGCCAGGTAGATCAGCAACACTTTCGACAGCTCACCGATGCCGCACCAGATCACGATCAGCGGCAAATACGCCAGGGGCGGAATCGGGCGGTAAAACTCGATCAGCGGATCGAGAATGCCGCGAGCAATGCGGTTGTGGCCGATGGCAATGCCGATCGGCACCGCGGTCAGCACTGCGAAGCCCAGGCCCAAACCGATGCGGCTGAGGCTCGCGCCCAAGTGCTGCCACAAGGTCGAATCCATGTAACCGCTGGTCACCAGCAACCAGCCTTTTTGCAGCACGGCGGAGGGGGGCGGCAGGAACAGTGGTTCGATCAAACCGGTGGCGGTGACGGCCCACCAGATCGCCAACAGCGCGATCAGTGTCAGCACGCTGATCCAGCGGGTGCTGATACGGCGGCGTAGCGCGATCACCGCCGAGCCCTTCACCTTTGAACCGGGTTTTACCGTTGCGGCGGGAATTCCATAGCTGCTCATGCGTGCTCCTGCCGCTGGACGGCACTGCGTTGGGAGAACACTTTGGCGAGCACGTGTTCGCGGGTTTCGATAAAACGCGGGTCGGACTTGATCGAGCGCGCCGATTCACCTGCGGCGTAACGTTGGCCAAAATCCAGGCTCAGGCGCTCGACGATTTGCCCGGGATTCGGCGCCAGCAGAATCAGGTCGGTGGCGAGGAACACCGCTTCTTCAATATCGTGGGTAATCAGGAACACCGGTTTGGCGGTGCGTTGCCAGACTTGCAGCAGCAGCTCCTGCATCTGTTCGCGGGTGAAGGCATCCAGGGCGCCGAAGGGTTCGTCCATCAGCAACACCCGAGGGTCGGCGGCGAGGGCGCGGGCCAGGCCGACACGTTGTTTCTGCCCGCCCGAGAGTTGCCAGATGCGGCGGTTTTCGAAACCGGAAAGGTCTACCAGCGCGAGCATTTCCCGGGCGCGCTGTTCACGTTTTTCCCGCGCGGCGCCGGCCAGTTCCAGGCCGAAGCCGACGTTGGCCAGCACGTCCTGCCAAGGCAGCAGGGCGTCGTCCTGAAACACCACGCCGCGCTCGGCGCTCGGGCCTTTGACCGGCACGCCGTCAAGGGTGATGCGCCCGGCGCTGGGCTCGACGAAACCGGCAATCAGGTTCAACAGCGAAGTCTTGCCACTGCCGGAAGGGCCGAGGGCGACCAGCAACTGCCGGGGCCCAAGGCTCAGGGAAATATCCGCCAGCACAGGTTCCGCTGCACCGGGGTACTGTGCGCTGATGCGCTCCAGCTGTAGCAAAGCCATCGCGGTTAACTCCCGATCAGTTGGTGATGTACTTGGCGCTGACGTACGGCGCGTAGTCCGGCAGCACAGCCTCGACCTTGCCCTGTTCCTTGAGGAACGCCGCGGTGTCGGTAATGGCCTTGGTGGTCGGCGCGCCGAGGGTGATCACCTGATCAGCCGCCAGCGGATACACGTTGCCTTGCAGCAGCAGCGGAATATCGCTGGCCTTGGCACCGGAGAGTTTCACCAGTTTGTCGACGTTGCTTTGGTTGGCCAGCCAGGCTTGCGGATCCTTGCGGTAGTCGGCGTAGGCATCGAGGGTCACTTTGGCGAATGCGGTGACGATCTCCGGATGCTTCTCGGCGAAGTCCTTGCGCACGATCCAGGCATCGAAGGTCGGCGCGCCGAACTTGGCCAGTTCGCCGGAAGTGATCAGCACTTTGCCGTTTTCCTTGGCCACACCGAGCGCCGGGTCCCACACGTAGGTGGCGTCGATGTCACCGCGCTTCCATGCCGCGATGATCGCTGGCGGCGCGAGGTTGAGCACGGTGACTTTCGACGGGTCGATGTTCCAGTGTTTTAGCGCTGCAAGCAGGCTGTAGTGGCCGGTGGAGACGAACGGTACGGCGACTTTCTTGCCGATCAGGTCTTGCGGGGTCTTGATCCCGGACCCGTCGCGCGCGACCAAGGCTTCGGCGGCGCCGATCTGGGTGGCGATGAGGAAGGTTTCCACCGGGACTTTGCGGGTGATTGCCGCCGTCAGGGGGCTGGAGCCGAGATAGCCGATCTGCACATCGCCGGAAGCGATGGCGGCGATGATGTCGGCGCCGCTATCGAATTTGCGCCAGTCGATACTGGCTTTGGTGGCTTTTTCGTAGGCGCCGTCGGCTTGGGCGACTTTGGCCGGGTCAACGGTGGTCTGGTAGGCGACGGTCACGTCTGCCGCCTGAGCCAGGAAACTCGCCGCAGCCAACGACGCGGCCACCAGGAGGCGAAGGGGGGAAATCAGTTTCATGGGAAGCTCCTTTTCAGACGACCGGGAGTCGGCGTGAAAAAGAGACTAAATGATATAAGAAACTTAAAATAAATAACTTTTTAGAATTAGCATATGAGCGGAAAATTCTAAGGGAGAATAGTCGTGTATTGCTCTTGTGGCGAGGGAGCTTGCTCCCGCTGGACCGGGCTGGCGCTCCAGGCCGAAGGACTCTCAAAAAAAGCGAAGGTGTTGTGCCAGATTAAACACCGTCGCAGATTTTACGGCTGCTGCGCAGCCGAGCGGGAGCAAGCTCCCTCGCCACAGAGGTTTACGTCTAATTGCTGATCGCCAGAATGCTCGCCTGATACGCTCCGACAAACACATCGAAATCGCCGACTTCATTCTGTTCAAGTTCAGCCTGTTGAGCCAACGACGAACGCGCCAACTCTTCAAACCTGGCCTGTTCTTCGCCTGAAAGCGGCTCGCTGCGGAAAAACTCCGCATGCACCTGGCTTTGGCGCAAGGAGAACTGGGCGAAGCTTTCCTTGTGCTCGGCCATCGCTGCCAGCACCTGGGCCGATGGCGTCAGGGACGAGTCCTGGACCTTGGTCATTTGGGCGTCCAGCGCCTTGCTGTGGGCATCGCCGCCATGGCTCTGATCCAGCAGCGCCGCCAATGGTGCAATCTTCTCCAGCAATTCGCCGGCCCATTCCTTCATGTCCACCGCTTGCCCGTCGCGTTGCAGTTGCAGGCCCGGACGACGACCTTCCTTGACCACGCTGAGGAAGTTTGACGTTGCGTTACCGCAGCTGGTACTGGTCAACAGCGGGCTGTCGTTCAGCGCGCAGTACAGCAGGAATGCGTCGAGGAACCGTGATTCGGTGAGGTCGATGCCCATCGGCAGGAACGGGTTGATGTCCAGGCAGCGGACTTCGACGTACTGGATGCCACGGGCCACCAGCGCCTGAATCGGCCGTTCGCCGGTGTAGGTCACACGCTTGGGGCGGATGTTGGAGTAGTACTCGTTTTCGATCTGCAGGATGTTGGTGTTGAGCTGAACCCACTCACCGTCCTTGTGCGTACCCACCTCGACGTACGCTGGATACGGCGTAGCTACCGCTTTGCGCAGGCTGTCGGTGTAGCTGGTCAGATCGTTGTAGCACGGCGTCAGGCCGGCTTGGGCGTTGCTCTGGTAACCCAGATCGCTCATGCGCAGGCTGGTGGCGTACGGCAGGTACAAGGTGTCCGGATCCAGTTGTTCCAGTTGATGCGAGCGACCGCGCAGGAAACCGGCGTCCAGCGCAGGGGACGCGCCGAAAAGGTACATCAGCAGCCAGCTGTAGCGACGGAAGTTGCGGATCAGCGCGATGTAGGCTGACGACTGATAATCGCGGTCGGTGCCGACAAAGCCTTCGGCCTCTTTAAGCAGCGGCCAGAGCTTTTCCGGCAGGGAAAAGTTGTAGTGGATCCCGGCGATGCACTGCATCGTCTTGCCGTAACGCAGGGCCAGGCCCTTGCGATAGACGTACTTGAGCTGACCGATGTTGGAGGTGCCGTAATAGGCGATCGGGATGTCTTCCTCGGCCGGCAACGGGCACGGCATCGATGGACTCCACAGGTACTCGTCGCCGAGTTTGCTGTAGGCAAACCGGTGAATCTTGTCCAGGCTCGCCAGCGTATCCGCCGGGTCTGGCAGGGCCGGCGTGATGAACTCCAGCAGCGACTCGGAGTAGTCAGTGGTGATTTGTTCGTTGGTCAGCGCGGAACCCAATGCTTCGGGGTGCGGCGTTTGCGCCAGGCGCCCTTCGCCTGTCACGCGCAGGCATTCACGTTCGATGCCGTGAAGGCACTGTTCGAGCAGAGAGAGGTTAGCGCGCTCGCCGAGCAGAGCCAGGCGGCGGTTGAGAAGTTCGCTCAAGTTGGATTCCTTCACGCGTCAGTCGCCCCAATATGGGGGTGGGCAAGACGGTCTACAAGGGTGAAGTTGAAACTGGCGTTTTCGCCTGGTTCTTGAGCCATACAGGCCCGTATTGAAAGGCCAACTTCAATCCTTGAATCTGGCAGACACGAGCGAAGGAAACTCCGACGCTGTAGTCACAGCGCCGAAATTAACTCAAATTGATGATTGGGGGCTACAGGACAGCGAACGTGCCTTGTGCTTTTGCGACCAGTTTGTCGCCTTGCATCACATCGGCCTCGACGACAAGCGTGCGACGGCCCGGGTGGATCACCCTGGCCGTGCACATCACTTCACCGTCGGCGACGGCGCGGATGTAGTTGATCTTGCACTCGATGGTCGCGCTTTGCTGGTCAAAGCCGTGGGTGCTGGAGCAGGCCAGCCCCATGGCAATGTCCACCAGACTGAACAAAGCCCCGCCGTGCAGCTTGCCGCCGCGATTGCGCAACTGTGGCTCCAGCGCCAGGGCGACTTGCGCCACCCCGGTGTCCAGGCTGTGCAAGCGACACCCCAGCAGCTTGAAAAACGCGCTTTCGGTCAAGCCGGCCGGGATCTCCATCAGCGTTTCTTCAACTGCTTGGCGTTGGCGAACAGCGACGCCATGGCGTTGTTGGTCGGAGCCGCTGCCGGGGTTTCCTTGCGCGGCGCGGTGTTCTGGGATTGGCGCGGAGCCGAGCCCGGACGTGCACCACGGGCACCGTCGATCTTCTCGCCCGGGGTGTCGCTCATGCGCATCGACAGGCCGACGCGTTTGCGCGGGATATCGACTTCCATGACCTTCACCTTGACCACATCACCGGCCTTCACCGCTTCGCGTGGATCCTTGATGAACTTCTCCGACAGCGCGGAAATGTGCACCAGACCGTCCTGATGCACGCCGATGTCGACGAAGGCACCGAAGTTGGTCACGTTGGTGACCACGCCTTCGAGGATCATGCCCAGTTGCAGGTCCTTGAGGTCTTCGACGCCGTCCTGGAACTCGGCGGTCTTGAACTCGGGACGCGGGTCGCGGCCAGGTTTTTCCAGCTCTTGCAGAATGTCGGTGACCGTCGGCAGGCCGAACGTTTCGTCGGTGTACTTCTTCGGGTCCAGGCGCTTGAGGAACGCGGCGTCGCCGATCAGCGAGCGAATGTCGCGGTCGGTTTCAGCGGCAATGCGCTGCACCAGCGGATAGGCTTCCGGGTGAACCGCCGACGAATCCAGCGGGTTGTCGCCATTCATTACGCGCAGGAAGCCGGCGGCCTGTTCGAAGGTTTTTTCACCCAGTCGGGCGACTTTCTTCAATGCCGCACGGGTTTTGAACGCACCGTGCTCGTCGCGGTGGGCAACGATGTTCTGCGCCAGGGTCGCGTTGAGGCCGGAGATGCGCGCCAGCAGCGCCACGGATGCAGTATTCACGTCCACGCCCACGGCGTTCACGCAATCTTCGACCACTGCGTCCAGGCCGCGCGCCAGTTTCAGCTGCGACACGTCGTGCTGGTATTGGCCAACGCCGATGGATTTCGGATCGATTTTCACCAGCTCGGCCAGCGGGTCCTGCAAGCGACGAGCGATGGACACCGCGCCACGGATCGACACGTCCAGGTCCGGGAATTCCTTGGAAGCCAGTTCCGAAGCCGAGTACACCGATGCGCCGGCCTCGGAGACCATGACTTTGGTCATCTTCATGGCTGGGTATTTTTTGATCAGTTCAGCCGCCAGTTTGTCGGTTTCGCGGCTGGCGGTGCCGTTGCCGATGGCGATCAGGTCCACCGAATGCTTGGCGCACAGGGCGGCGAGCACGGCGAGGGTCTGGTCCCACTTGTTGTGCGGCACGTGCGGGTAAACCGTGGCGTGGTCCAGCAGCTTGCCGGTGGCGTCGACCACGGCGACCTTGCAGCCGGTGCGCAGGCCCGGATCGAGGCCCAGGGTGGCACGCGGGCCGGCCGGCGCGGCCAGCAGCAGGTCGTGCAGGTTGTGGGCGAACACGTTGATCGCTTCGGTTTCCGCGCCATCGCGCAGCTCGCCCAGCAGGTCGGTTTCCAGGTGGGTGTAGAGCTTGACCTTCCAGGTCCAGCGCACCACTTCGCCCAGCCATTTGTCGGCGGCGCGGTTCTGGTTCTGGATGCCGAATTGCTGGCCGATCATGCCTTCGCACGGGTGCATGGTGCCCGGCAGTTCGTCACCGACTTTCAGCGCGGAGCTGAGAATGCCTTCGTTGCGGCCACGGAAAATCGCCAGTGCGCGGTGGGACGGCATGCTTTTCAGCGGTTCGTCGTGTTCGAAGTAGTCGCGGAACTTGGCGCCTTCCTCTTCCTTGCCGGCGATCACGCGGGCACTGAGGGTGGCTTCCTGCTTGAGGTAATTGCGCAGCTTGTCCAGAAGACCGGCGTCTTCGGCGAAGCGCTCCATGAGGATGTACTTGGCGCCTTCGAGGGCGGCCTTCACATCGGCCACGCCTTTTTCGGCGTCGATGAAGCGCGCCGCTTCGGTTTCCGGGTTCAGGGTTGGATCGTTGAACAGGCCGTCGGCCAGTTCGCCGAGGCCGGCTTCCAGGGCGATCTGGCCCTTGGTGCGGCGCTTCTGCTTGTACGGCAGGTACAAGTCTTCGAGGCGGGTCTTGGTGTCGGCGAGCTTGATGTCGCGCTCAAGTGCAGGGGTCAGCTTGCCTTGCTCCTCGATGCTGGCGAGGATGCTGATACGCCGTTCGTCGAGTTCTCGCAGGTAGCGCAGACGCTCTTCCAGATGACGCAGTTGCGTGTCATCGAGGCTGCCGGTCACTTCTTTCCGGTAGCGGGCGATGAAGGGCACCGTGGAGCCTTCATCGAGTAGCGCGACGGCCGCTTCGACCTGTTGTGGGCGGACGCCGAGTTCCTCGGCGATGCGGCTGTTGATGCTGTCCATAAAACCACCTGACAAATTGTGAAAGCAGGCTCGCAGGCGCGGAAATAGGGCCTTCGCGAGTCTGGTTGAGCGGCCTGGCGAGCGCCGCTACCTGGATCAACAGGCATTGCCGTTGACCCGTGAAATCGAACAATTACTGCCAGCGCCATGAAAATAAAAAGTGGTTGCCGGCAATAACGATCAGACGTTGCCTGACACAAAAGGCCGCGCATTATAACCAGCGTTGTGTCATTCGGGGGCATTGCAGGCTGTAGGCGAAAAGACTGGTTTTCTGGCGGTGAAGGAAAAATCTGCTAACAATGCACACGGTGCGTATAACGGCAGCTACGCCATAATGCGCGCCGAGATCAAAGGAGCATCCAATGAGCAGCACTGCACAAACTGCTGAAGGCGAAAAAATTCTTATCGTTGACGACGATCCAGGGCTGAGCAGCCTGCTGGAACGCTTTTTCGTCAGCAAGGGCTACCGTGCCCGCGCCGTCCCGAACACCGAGCAAATGGACCGCCTGCTGGCGCGTGAAGTGTTCAACCTGGTCGTCCTCG
The DNA here is from genome assembly GCF_059492165.1 of Pseudomonas sp. Pseusp15. NCBI lineage: Bacteria > Pseudomonadati > Pseudomonadota > Gammaproteobacteria > Pseudomonadales > Pseudomonadaceae > Pseudomonas > Pseudomonas sp. Pseusp15. The sequence continues at coordinate 5,078,606 of NZ_CP168523.1, read as the reverse complement.
ACCTGATGCTGCCCGGCGAAGACGGCCTGACCGCCTGCCGCCGCCTGCGCACGGCGAACAATCAGATTCCAATCATCATGCTCACCGCCAAGGGCGACGAGCTGAGCCGCATCAAGGGCCTGGAGCTGGGCGCCGACGATTACCTGGCCAAGCCGTTCAACCCGGACGAGCTGATGGCCCGGGTCAAAGCGGTGCTGCGGCGCCAGGCAGCACCGGTGCCGGGTGCGCCGGGCAGCGAAGACGAAAGCGTGACCTTCGGTGACTACGAGCTGTCCCTGGCCACCCGCGAACTCAAGCGTGGCGACAAAGTGCACATGCTCACCACCGGTGAGTTCGCGGTGCTCAAGGCGCTGGTCATGAACGCCCGTCAACCGCTGACCCGCGACAAGCTGATGAACCTGGCCCGTGGCCGCGAGTGGGATGCCCTGGAGCGTTCCATCGACGTGCAGATATCCCGTCTGCGCCGGATGATCGAGCCCGATCCGTCCAAACCGCGCTACATCCAGACCGTCTGGGGCGTGGGCTACGTGTTCGTTCCGGATGGCGCCGCCACGAAGTGATCGGTGATTTGTAGGAGCGGGTCCTGCGGGCAACGGGTCGGATGACCTTTCCCGCAGACTCGCGATCCGCAATATGCGAGCATCGCTCGCTCCTGCAAGTGTGTAGCGGTTACCCATGAAAACCCCTGTTTGGTTCCCCCAGAGCTTCTTCTCCCGCACCCTGTGGCTGGTGCTGATCGTCGTCCTGTTCTCCAAGGCGCTGACCCTGGTTTATCTGTTGATGAACGAAGACGTGCTGGTGGATCGCCAATACAGCCACGGCGTCGCCCTGACGCTGCGCGCCTATTGGGCCGCCGATGAAGAGAACCGCGCGAAGATTGCCGATGCCGCGACCCTGATCCGGGTGGTAGGGGCCGGTGTGCCCGAAGGCGAGCAGCACTGGCCGTACAGCGAGATCTACCAGCGACAGATGCAGGCCGAACTGGGTGCCGACACCGAAGTACGATTACGCATGCACTCGCCACCGGCGCTGTGGGTCCGGGCGCCCAGCCTGGGCGATGGCTGGCTGAAAGTGCCGCTGTATCCGCATCCGTTGCGCGGCCAGAAAATCTGGAACGTGCTCGGCTGGTTCCTCGCCATCGGCTTGTTGTCGACCGCTTCGGCGTGGATTTTCGTCAGCCAGCTCAATCAACCGTTGAAACGTCTGGTCTATGCCGCGCGGCAACTCGGTCAGGGCCGCAGCGTGCGTCTGCCGATCAGCGACACGCCGAGTGAAATGACCGAGGTCTATCGCGCCTTCAATCAGATGGCCGAAGACGTCGAACAGGCGGGGCGTGAGCGCGAGCTGATGCTGGCCGGGGTGTCTCACGACCTGCGCACGCCGCTGACCCGTTTGCGGCTGTCCCTGGAACTGATGGGCGATCACAGCGACCTGACGGACGACATGATCCGCGACATCGAAGACATGGACGCGATTCTTGACCAGTTCCTGGCCTTCATTCGCGACGGTCGTGACGAGTTGGTGGAAGAAGTGGACCTGAGCGATCTGGTTCGCGAAGTCGCCGCACCGTACAACCAGAACGAAGAAAAAGTGCACTTGCGCCTGGAGCCGATCCAGCCGTTCCCGTTGCGTCGGGTGTCGATGAAGCGGCTGCTGAACAACCTGATCGGCAATGCGCTGCATCACGCTGGCAGTGGAGTGGAAGTGGCGGCTTATGTGTCCGGGGATACCAGCGCGCCGTATGTGGTGCTGAGTGTCATGGACCGTGGCGCGGGGATTGATCCGTCGGAGCTGGAAGCGATTTTCAACCCGTTCACCCGTGGCGATCGGGCCCGGGGCGGAAAGGGGACGGGGTTGGGGCTGGCGATCGTGAAACGGATCGCCTCGATGCATGGCGGGAATGTCGAGCTGCGCAACCGCTCCGGTGGTGGGCTGGAAGCGCGGGTTCGGTTGCCGCTTGGGTTGATGTTGCCGCGGGATGCGGTTTAAGCGTCGTACACAACCTCTGTGGCGAGGGAGCTTGCTCCCGCTCGGTTGCGCAGCGACCGTGAAATCAGGCAACCGTATTTCAATGAAAAAACACGGTTGCCGGTTTCGGGAGTCCTTCGGCCTGGACCACCAGCCCGGTTCAGCGGGAGCAAGCTCCCTCGCCGCAGGGCCTGAGTAAGCTTCACCCTTTACCTTTGGTCCGCGTCATATTTGGCCCGCCATTCTTCTCCAGATGCTCGATGATGATCCCCGCCACGTTCTTCCCGGTGGTGGTTTCAATCCCTTCCAGACCCGGCGACGAGTTCACTTCCATCACCAACGGGCCGTGATTGGAACGCAGGATATCCACACCCGCCACTGCCAAACCCATGACCTTCGCTGCACGCAACGCGGTCATGCGCTCTTCCGGGGTGATCTTGATCAGGCTCGCGCTACCGCCGCGATGCAGGTTGGAGCGAAACTCCCCCGGCTTGGCCTGGCGCTTCATCGCCGCGATCACCTTGTCACCGACCACGAAACAGCGAATGTCCGCGCCGCCGGCTTCCTTGATGTACTCCTGAACCATGATGTTCTGCTTCAAGCCCATGAAGGCCTCGATCACCGACTCCGCCGCCGTCGCCGTTTCACACAGCACCACGCCGATGCCCTGGGTGCCTTCCAGCACTTTGATCACCAGCGGTGCGCCGTTGACCATCTCGATCAAGTCGGGAATGTCATCCGGGGAGTGCGCAAAACCGGTGACCGGCAAACCGATCCCCCGGCGCGACAGCAATTGCAGGGAACGCAGTTTGTCTCGGGAACGGGCGATGGCCACCGACTCGTTGAGCGGAAACACCCCCATCATTTCGAACTGGCGCAGCACCGCGCATCCATAAAACGTGACCGATGCGCCGATCCGCGGGATCACCGCATCGAAACCCTCCAGCGGTTTGCCACGGTAGTGGATTTGCGGCTTGTGGCTGGCAATGTTCATGTAGGCGCGCAGGGTGTCGATCACCACCATTTCATGGCCACGCTCTACACCGGCTTCGACCAGACGACGGGTGGAATACAGACGCGGATTCCGCGACAGCACAGCGATCTTCATGCAACACCTGTGGAGAGGGTAGATACCGGGAACACCGGCTTGTCTTGTACATATTTGATGCCCGGATTGACCACCAACTGGCCGTCGATCAGGGCTTTGGAACCGAGTAACAGGCGATAACGCATGGACTTGCGGCAGGCGAGGGTGAACTCGACCCGCCAGACCCGATCACCGAGGGCCAGGGTGGTACTGACCACATAGCGCATCTGCGCGTGGCCGTTGGAGCTTTTAATGGTTTTCATCGTTACCAGCGGTGCTTCGCAGCGCCGGTGCCGCAATTGCACCACCGTGCCCAGGTGCGCGGTGAAGCGCACCCACTGTTCGCCATCGCGCTCGAACGGCTCGATGTCGGTGGCATGCAGGCTGGAGGTACTGGCGCCGGTGTCGATTTTTGCCCGAAGGCCCGCGACTCCCAAATCCGGGAGCGCCACCCACTCGCGCAGACCGACAACGGTCAAATGGTCAAATGTCTTCAAAAGTGCTCAACCGGCAAAAACCGCTCAGGCCGTGTGCGGCCGAATTCGCGGTATTCACGCAGAATAATGGGTAAAAGGCGACAGATATCTACGGCCCGGATTTTCATCCCTCAAACAGGGGGGGAATGCCTGCATTCTAATCCACGGCGTTGTGATTCATGGCACGACAGAAACGGTAGTACAGTTCATCGATATTTCAGAATGAGGACATCCAATGGCACAAAAAAGCGAAGAGGACGACAAGGTCCGTCTCGATAAATGGTTGTGGGCTGCGCGTTTTTATAAAACACGTGCCTTGGCCAAGGCCGCGATTGAAAGCGGCAAGGTGCATTGCCGGGGCGAGCGCTGCAAGCCAGGCAAGGAGCCGAGGATCGGCGACGAGTTTCAGATTCGCACCGGCTTCGAGGAACGCACGGTGGTGGTCCAGGCGTTGTCGATCGTGCGTCGTGGCGCGCCGGAAGCCCAGGCTCTGTATGCCGAAACCGAAGCCAGCATTGCCAAGCGCGAAGCGGCGGCGGCCATGCGCAAGGCCGGGGCGTTGGGCGTGAGCACCGACGGTAAACCGAGCAAGAAACAGCGCCGGGATTTGTTCAAGTTTCGCGGCAGCAGCAACGACGAGTAGTGACGGCCGTCGGGCGCAGACTTGTAATCGCCTGCCTGTGCAGCCATATGGGGGATATTCGCCAACGGCGCATTTCGCAGGTGAAAGCACCGCTCGTCGAAAACCGAGGTTTGACCTTGCTTGGAACAACCCCGAATTGTTCATAAAATGCCGCTATGGCTAAGCTCACCCCCAAAAGTGCTGCTACGGCGTGTTTCATTTTTTGTAACCTTTTTTGTCACCACTTCAGATACCCAGACCTATGACCGATCTACCGGATACCGACTACACCCAACGCTTCATCTTCGATGACAGCGACACCCGCGGCGAACTGGTGGCATTGGAGCGTAGCTATGCCGAAGTCCTCGCCAAACACACCTATCCGGAGCCGGTCGCGCAATTGCTGGGCGAGCTGATGGCGGCTGCAGCGTTGCTGGTAGGCACCTTGAAGTTCGATGGCTTGCTGATTCTTCAGGCCCGTTCCGAAGGCCCGGTGCCGATGCTGATGATCGAGTGCTCCAGCGAGCGCGAAATTCGCGGCCTGGCCCGCTACGACGCCGAGCAGATCGCGCCCGATGCGACGCTCGCCGACCTGATGCCCAATGGCGTGTTGGCGCTGACTGTCGACCCGACTCAAGGCCAGCGCTATCAGGGTATCGTCGATCTCGACGGTGAAACCCTGTCCGATTGCTTCACCAACTATTTCGTCATGTCGCAGCAGGTTGGCACCCGCTTCAAGCTGTACGCCGACGGCCGTCGTGCCCGTGGCCTGCTGTTGCAGCAATTGCCTGCCGACCGTCTGAAAGATGAAGAAGATCGCGCCGCCAGTTGGCAGCACATCACCGCCCTGGCCAGCACCCTGACCGCCGACGAATTGCTGAGCCTGGACAACGAAACCGTGCTCCATCGCCTGTACCACGAAGAACAAGTGCGTCTGTTCGATGTGCAGAAACTGCGCTTCCATTGCAGTTGCTCCCGGGAACGCTCGGGCAATGCGCTGGTCAGTCTGGGACTGGAAGATGCGCAGCAGCTGGTCGTCGAGCATGGCGGCAGCATCGAGGTCGATTGCCAGTTTTGCAACGAGCGCTACCTGTTCGACGCGGCCGATATCACCCAATTATTCGCCGGAGCAGGGGTTGATACGCCGTCAGATACCCGTCACTAAAACGCTTCAGCGCAGGTAAATTCACTGCTTTGCGCCGGAATAACGCCGTTCTGACGGGAGGGCCCTACACTTTTTGGGCTTTTCTGGCATAATCCGGCCCACTTTTTTCGCGGTAGTAGTGCACGACTTTCTACTACAAAACGTTTGGAGCACTCGGCCACTGGCCGACGGGGAACCTCATGACGCAAGCCAATAACGCCGTGTACACCGATCTGAGTGTTGATGATCTGGTTAAACAAGCCCTGAATCGCGGTGAAGGCGAGCTTGCCGATACCGGCGCGCTGGTTGTTCGCACCGGTCACCGTACCGGCCGTTCGCCAGTCGATCGTTTCATCGTTGAAGAGCCGACTACTCAGGACGCCATTGCCTGGGGCCCGATCAACCGCAAGTTCCCGGCCGACAAGTTCGATGCCCTGTGGGCTCGCGTCGAGGCGTTCAACAACGCGCAAGAGCATTTCGTTTCCCACGTGCACGTAGGTTCGGCTGAAGAGCACTACCTGGCCGTGAAAATGACTACCCAGACTGCCTGGCAGAACCTGTTCGGTCGTTGCCTGTTCATCAACCCGGCCCAGTACAACCCGGCCGGTCGTGAAGAGTGGCAAGTTCTGAACGTTGCCAACTTCGAGTGCGTGCCAGAGCGTGACGGCACCAACTCCGACGGCTGCGTGATCATCAACTTCGCGCAGAAAAAAGTGCTGCTCGCCGGCATGCGCTACGCCGGTGAAATGAAGAAAGCCATGTTCTCGGTGCAGAACTTCCTGCTGCCGGCCGCCGACGTACTGCCGATGCACTGCGCCGCCAACATCGGCGAAGCGGGCGACGTGACCCTGTTCTTCGGTCTGTCCGGCACCGGCAAGACCACCTTGTCCGCCGACGAAAGCCGTTACCTGATCGGTGACGACGAACACGGCTGGGGCGAAGGCGTGGTGTTCAACATCGAAGGCGGTTGCTATGCCAAGTGCATCGACCTGTCCGAGAAGAACGAGCCGGTCATCTGGAAAGCCATCAAACACGGCGCAGTCCTGGAAAACGTTGTTATCGACGACGCCAAGCACGCCGACTACACCGATGTCAGCCTGACCCAGAACAGCCGCGCCGCCTACCCGCTGGAGCACGTAGCCAAGCGTTCCGAGAAGAACCTCGGTGGCGAGCCAAACGCGGTGATCTTCCTGACCTGCGACCTGACCGGCGTGCTGCCGCCAGTGTCGATCCTCAATGAAGAACAAGCGGCCTACCACTTCCTGTCCGGCTACACCGCTCTGGTAGGCTCGACCGAAATGGGTTCCGGCAGCGGCATCAAGTCGACCTTCTCCACCTGCTTCGGCGCACCGTTCTTCCCGCGTCCGGCTGGCGAATACGCAGAACTGCTGATCAAGCGCATCCGCGGCTTCGGCTCCAAGGTTTACCTGGTCAACACCGGCTGGACCGGCGGCGGCTACGGCGTCGGCAAACGCTTCAACATCCCGACCACCCGCGGCGTGATCGCAGCGATCCAGAGCGGCGCGTTGATCGGTGCCGAGACTGAGCACCTGGACACCATCAACCTTGACGTGCCATTGGCTGTGCCGGGCGTTGAGACTGGCCTGCTGAACCCACGTAACACCTGGGCTGACAAGGCTGCTTACGATGAAGCTGCTAAAGCACTGGCCGGGTTGTTTGTCGAGAACTTCAAGAAGTTCGACGTGAGCGACGCGATCAAGGCTGCTGGGCCGAAGTTGTAAGAGTTGGTCTGATGCAATGAGAAAGCCGCCCTTTGGGGCGGCTTTTTTGTGAGCGCTGATTCAGTTCCCTTGAGGCAAAACTGGCAATATTCCCGCAGTAAACACGCTAAACAGCCAGAATAATTCCACTTCTGTTGATCAGATCCCCTCGACCCCTTCCACTTCCTGCGTATCCCACCGTTGTTTCTTGACTGCTTTATAGAGCATGCCAATGGTCAGCGGCACTTTGTCGCCACGACCCTTCGCTCGGCGCTTGAGAAACACATCAAACCCTTCAGGCTGAAAGTACCGATACGCGTCGTAGTCGACGAAGTCGATGGCGAACTGTTCTTCCAGCGCTTCCATCAGATGCCGCGCATCTGCGCCGTCACAGCCCAGGTCGAAGTTGATCGAGGTGGTGAGGCTGATGGTTTTGCGTTCGGGCAGGCCGAGTTCTTCGTGCAGCAACTGCATGAGCAGGTGCATGGCGTGGTCGTCGGGGAAGTTGGGGGCGAGGATCATTACGGGGCATCCGGTTGGGCTTTGGAGGATCTTATTGGGCGTCGGATTCGTGGGGAAGGGCGCAAGCCCGATGGCAGCGGTTAAAACGTAAAGGATGTCTCCGGTTACTACCCAGGCAAGCCAGCTCCCACAGGGGCGCGGCTTGCCTGTTAGCGCGTGGTCAGGCTGGCGCTTTCCAGCCCAACATGCGTTGTTGGGCGACTTTCAGTAGGTCGCAGCCATCCTGGGTCAGCAAGAAGAGCGCGTGAGTGATGTGGGGGATGTCTTCGACATCAGCGTGTTTGAAGCAAACGCAGTGCAGGGTTTTGAGGAGATCACTGGAGGCTCGGATGCGCTGGAGGGCGGCTTCGAGGATGTCTTGCGGGTTGGCCTCTGTGTCGATGATCAGGGGCGGGGTGTCGGTGAGATTGGATTGGAGTGGAAGGTAACGATCGTTGGTGAGCGGATTCCATGTCTTCATTGGTTTTAGCCTCAAATGCATCAGGAAGAACCGCCGCCACCGTGACCAAGCGATGGGAGGCGGACTGTGTTCGGGTTGGTCAACCGATGAGGCTCACATCCCGGCACGCCCGAGGGCGTCCCAAACACAGCCACCATATAGCGTGCAGGCACTTGAAGTGCCGGCAGCATACAACGGACGCGTAGATATGAGCCATTCGGGTGACCAAGCCCGAGCCGCTGATTTGGCAGCGACAGTCACGACTATAGGTTTGAGCCACCGGGCAGCGATAGGCGACAAGGTGTCTTCGGTTGTAGGACCGGGACGAAGCGTTGATAGGGCGTTGCCTACGGACTTATCTCTTTTGCAGTTTGTCTCGTTTGATTGCCATCAGGCGTTTGGCTTCTCCATCTGGAATGCTGGGGCGAGGGTCGTTGAGGCTGGCTTGTACTTGTGCTCTGAACCATGCGTCGCAGGCCGCTTTGTCTGTGTTTTTCATCAGACACACCGCGTTATCGTTCTTCGCGGGCAAGCCTCGCTCCTACAGGGGATCGTGGTCAGGGTCTCAAACCGCTGTGGTTTTCGGCAGGCGTTGCCGGGCGATTTCGAGTAGTTCGTTGCCATCCTGGGTCAGCAGGTACAACGCGTTGACGATATTGGGTATGTCTTTCGCGTCGGCCTGTTTGAAGCACAGGCAATAGAGTGTTTCGAGCAGGTCGCCAGCGGCGCGGATGCGTTGTCGGGCGGCATCGAGGATTTCGTGGGGATCGGCCTCGGTGTCGATGACCAACACGGGGGTATTGCTGTAGCTGGTTTTGAGCGGGCGATAGCGGTCTGTTAACGAGTGGCGCGTGTTCATCGAAGTCAGTCCTGTGGGAAGTCGGGCAGTCTCGCCGGCGGGCCGACACAGTGTTTTCAGCCGCGTCGAAAACTATAGAGGGCCACAGCGAGGCGTCGCAAGGTGGTGCAAGTGGACAGGTTTTGTAGGGGGTTTACCGGTGTTATCGCCCTTTGCCTACGCATCCCTCGACTATTTTTTAAGCTTTTCCCTTGGTGGTCGATATTCCTACGGGATTGTCAGGCTTAACGCATCCAGCCTCTGGAGGGTGCGCGCCAGAATGTGTAGGACGTTTCGAAGCGTCTGAGTCAACTCTTAAAGGGAATTAGGTATGCAGTGGCTACGTGTGGCCTCGATTTTATTATTGTGGGCCGCTGTTTCTCGGATAGCGGGTGCTGCTGACGTCGGTCATTCGCTCGTGCTGGCCAACATGGAGCGAACCGGTTGGCCGGGTGCGCTGACCACCCAAGCGGACATCGACACCGCATCTCGCGCCGAGGTGTTAATGGTGGGCAAGGCATTGCTAGCCAGCGAAGCGCTGGATGAGCAGGGGCTGAAACAGCGACTGGGCGTGCGGGCTGTGAAGCTCAAGTCGGTCAGGCAAGTGCGTGACGGGTTGTGGGATCGGTTGCTGATAACCTATCGCAGTGCCAGTCAGAACTGCGAGGACCAACTCTTCTGTCCTCGTGTGCGCAGGGTCGCCGATTTGCGTCAGCTGGCGGCGGCGTTTACGGGGGAAATAAGCCCGGCTTATGCGGCGTGGGCGAGCAAGAGCCGGGTATTTCATGAACAGGCGCTGGATGAGCAGTTGCGGGTGGCGGTATTGGTGCCGTAGCTACCCGAGGTCAGTCGATCGACGACTAAGTCTGTGAGGCACTGTCCAGCGTTGTGGGCGCAGCGTAGAGGGGGTCGTCAGGGAGCTTCATGCACCCGTTCAGCAGCAGGGATGCAAAGAAAAGGGCGACTGGAAAAAACAGAGTGTCAGGCATGATTGTTCCTTTGTGAGGATCCGCGTGCAGGCGTCCTGCCTTGATGAAAACTTCGCGGATAATGGTTTTTCTCGGGGCGCACCTTACCGGCTGACAGGGGGCTGATGTCAGGGGGCAAAGTGCCTCGTTTGTTTCAATCTGTGGCGAAGGAATCGATGGGCCGACGCTGTATCATCCCGTATCGTTTTTGCCCCCGACCTTTTCTCGACTCGCTGCGTTCGCCGGCTAGGCTTTGGGCTTCGCAGCGGTCAACGGAGTGACAGCTTATGCACAACACCCTGGAACAGGTTTTCGGTTATCCACAGTTTCGGCCCGGCCAGGAGGCGGCGGTCAGCGCGGTGTTGGCCGGGCGCTCGGCGGCGGCGATTTTCCCTACCGGATCGGGCAAATCCCTGTGCTATCAGTTACCGGCCATCCTGCTGCCGCACCTGACGCTGGTGGTCTCGCCTCTGCTGGCGTTGATGCAGGATCAGTTGGCGTTCTTGCAGCGCCACGGCATTGCGGCAGGCAGTATCGATTCGGCCCAGAGTCGCGATGACGCCAGCGATGTGATGGCCCGGGCCAAGTCCGGCGAATTGAAGATTCTGATGATTTCCGTGGAGCGCCTGAAGAACGAGCGCTTTCGCCATTTTCTACAGCAGGTGCCGATCTCGCTGTTGGTGGTGGACGAGGCCCACTGCATCTCCGAGTGGGGTCACAACTTCCGCCCCGACTACCTCAAGCTGCCGGACTATCAGCGCCAGTTCAACATCCCTCAAGCGCTGTTGCTGACGGCCACCGCGACACCCAAGGTGATCGCCGACATGGAGGCCAGGTTCGCCATTGCGCCTGAGGATGTGGTGACCACCGGTTTCTACCGGCCCAATCTCAATCTGTTGGTGGAACCGGTGCGTGGCCAGGACAAGCGCCGCCGCCTGGTCGAGTGGATGAGCCAGCGTCCCGGCCAGCCCAGCATTGTCTACGTCACTCTGCAAAAAACCGCTGAGCACATCGCCGAACACCTGGGGCGCAACGGTATACAGGCAGAGGCCTATCACGCCGGTTTACCCCACGAGCAGCGGGAAGCGATTCAGCGCCGGTTCATGGGCGGGCAGTCCAATTGCATCGTCGCCACCATTGCCTTCGGCATGGGCATCGACAAAAGCGATATCCGCAACGTGGTGCATTTCGACCTGCCCAAATCCATCGAAAACTACAGCCAGGAAATCGGCCGCGCCGGGCGTGACGGGCAGCCGTCCGATTGCCTGGTGCTGGCCAACCGCGACAGCCTCAACGTGCTGGAGAATTTCGTCTACGGCGACACACCGGAGCGGGACGGCATTCGTTGTGTGCTCGACGAGTTGCAAGCCGCAGCGCCCGAGGGGCAGTGGGAGTTTCTGCTGGGGCCTTTGGCCGATCAGAGCAACATCCGCCAGTTGCCGCTCAAGACCTTGCTGGTACAGCTGGAGTTGCGCGGGCTGATCGCTCCACGCTATGCCTATTACGCCGAATACCGCTTCAAGTATTTGCAGGAGCCGGAAGCGTTGCTGGCCCGTTTCGAGGGTGAGCGCAGGGACTTCGTCTCGGCGATCATCCAGACTTCCAGTCGCGCACGGACCTGGGCCACGGTGAATTTCGACGCACTGTATCAGCAGCATTCCGCCGAGCGCAGTCGAGTGGTCAAGGCGCTGGATTACTTCCAGGAAAAGGGCTGGGTGGAGCTTGAAAGCAAGCAGATGACGGAGGTCTATAGCCTGCTGCAAGCCGACTTCGATTCCCAGGCCTTGAGCGCCGAATTGCACACCTACTTCACCCAGCACGAACGCACCGAGATTTCGCGGATTCACGCCATGCTGGATCTGTTCGCCACCGACCACTGCCTGGGATATCGCCTGGCCGAGTACTTCGGCGATGAAAACGCGCCACGGCGATGCGGGCATTGTTCGGTGTGTCACGGCCACGTAGCGCGGTTACCCGAACCACCGGAATTGCCGGCGCTTGTGGATAAAAATTTCGAGGCGCTGTGCGGTGATTTTATCCACAGGCACCAGCAGCACACGGGAAGTGCTCCATCGGCGGAGCGCGTGACGCGGTTTCTGTGCGGGATCAGCGTGCCGTTGTTTACCAAGCTCAAGGCGCGGTCGATTCCGGGGTTTGCGGCGCTGGAGGAGTATCCGTATGGCGAGGTCCGGACGTGGGCTGAGGCGAACCTCTAATCTGTAGGGATTGTCTGGGGCGCATCCATCAGCTGAATGTCACCCATCACGGGAATAAACTTCAAAAACACGCATCGGCTGACTATGGTGAGGACTGTCTTTGGATCGCCAATAAGAGAACAACAACCATGAGCCAGACATCGTTCGATATTCAGCGCGCCGCCGTGATTGGCGCGGGCACCATGGGCCGTGGCATTGTTATGTGCCTGGCCAACGCCGGGGTGCCGGTGCAGTGGGTCGATAACAATCCGCAGATGCTTGAGCAGGCGCTGACCAGCGTGGCTGACACTTACGCCCACAGCGTGCGTCAGGGGCGGATCGATCAGACCGAGGCGGATGCGCGCATTGCACGGGTAACGGCGGCTGCCGATTACGCAGCGATCCGCGATGTTGATCTGGTGATCGAAGCGGTCTACGAAAACCTCGAGCTGAAGCAGAAAATCTTCCGCGAACTCGACGGCCTGCTCAAACCTGAAGCGATTCTGGCCAGCAATACCTCGGCGCTGGATATCGACGCCATCGCCGCCGCCACTCGCCGCCCGCAGCAGGTCCTGGGCCTGCACTTCTTCAGCCCGGCGCACATCATGAAATTGCTAGAGATCGTACGCGGCGCCCAGACCGCTCCGGCGGTGCTTGATGCAGCCCTGGCACTGGGCCAGCGCATGGGCAAGGTCAGCGTGGTCTCGGGCAACTGTCACGGTTTCATCGGCAACCGCATGCTGCATCCGTACGTGCTCGAAGCGCGCAAGATGCTGCTGGAGGGGGCGTTGCCTTATCAGGTGGATGCGGCGCTGCAAGGTTTTGGTTTCGCCATGGGGCCGTTCCGCATGTATGACGTGGTCGGCATTGACCTGGAGTGGCGCGCGCGGGAGCTGGCTGGCAAGGGCCAGGATGCGCCGGAGGTTCAGGTGGACAATCGTTTGTGCGAGCTCGGGCGTTTCGGTCAGAAGAGCGGCGACGGGTATTACCATTACGAGCCGGGCAGTCGTCAGGCTGAGCATGATGTGGAAGTCGATGCGCTGGTGCTGGAAATCAGCGAAGGGTTGGGGTTCCAGCGGCGTGAGATAGGGCCAGAGGAGATTCTTGAGCGCAGCTTGCTGGCACTGGTCAATGAAGGGGCGAAGATCCTTCAGGAAGGCATTGCGGCGTCGGCGCACGACATCGATCTGGTGTACCTCAACGGTTATGGTTTCCCGGCGGACAAGGGCGGGCCGATGGCCTGGGCGGATCAGCAAGGGCTGGACGATATTCATCTGCGGTTGTTGCAGCTTGAGACCAAACAGGGGGATCACTGGGCCCCGGCACGGTTGATTGGGGAGTTGGCGGCGCAGGGCAGAGGGTTTACCGACATGTGATTTAGGTAGTGCCTGTGACAGCGCCTTCGCAGTTTCACCTTAAACTGGCCATCCAACTCCAGGAACCGACGCTGATGTCCAACCCGATGCCCCATCGCACCGACTACCCCCATTTCCAGCCCATCACCACCCGCTGGCATGACAATGACGCCTACGGTCATGTCAATAACGTCACCTACTACAGTTTTTTCGATACGGCGGTGAACACCTACCTGATCGAAGTCGGCGGCCTGGATATCCATGACGGTGAGGTGGTGGGTTTTGTGGTGAGTTCGGCCTGCGATTACTTCGCGTCTATCGCCTTCCCGGATCGGATCGAGATTGGCCTGCGGGTCGGCAAGTTGGGCAGCAGTTCGGTGCAGTACGAGCTGGCGGTGTTCAAGGCTGGAGAAGATGAGGCCTGCGCGGCAGGGCGCTTCGTGCATGTATTCGTCGATCGGCTGTCGAATCAGCCGGTGGCGATTCCTGCCGGGTTGCGCGGGGCGTTGGAGCGACTGGCGATCTGAGGGCAAAAAAAATCGCAGCCCGAGGGCTGCGATTTTTGGATCTAACGGTCGACGAGGCGATTCAAGCCTCAGTCGTCATCGTGATAGCGATGGTGATGCTTGCGATGCCCATACGCATGGCCGCGACCCGGGTGACCACGGTAGTAGCGACGATCATCATCGTCATAACCACGACGATAGGAACGACGATCATCGTCGTCATTGCTGCTGTTGCCCATATGGTTACCCAGCGCGCCACCGAGGCCGCCGCCTGCTGCGGAGCCGATCAGGCTACCGGTGGTGCCGCCCATGCTGCGGCCGACCACGTTACCGCCAGCTGCGCCCAACGCACCGCCAATGGCGGCTTCGCCACGGCTGCGTCTGTCTGCGCCAACTGCGCTACCACCCGCGCCGCCCAGGGCCGCGCCAATGGTTGAACCTGTACTGCCGCCTAGTGATTGACCGACGACCGAGCCAAGAACCCCGCCCAATGCGCCGCCCACACCTGCTTCGGTGGTGCCGCCAGCAGACGCGAAGCCACTGACCAGGCCAAGGGACAACAAGAGAATCGAGGAGAACTTCATAGAGGAACCTCAAGGGGATGACGGCGCGATCCTGAGGCTGTGTCATGGTTGTGACAATAGAAATCCGACGAATAACACGACTTGAGCACATTTCTATAAGTTGCTGTTTTTTGGGCGGAACTTAAGTGTTTTTCGCCGGTCTTTAGCTACTTCTCAAAGGCCGTTTTCATATGAAAACGGCCTTTTTTGTGGGCGATTGGAAAGTACGGATCGGAAAAATTTGTTGAGTGGGCTACCGCCATCGCTGCGTCAAGCTGACTTGGCCATGATCAACCCGGTTTCACTCGCCGCCTCCAGCCGGATCGCCACAAACTTCGACGTCGGCGTATGGCTGCCATCGCCAGTGCTTTCCAACGGCACCAGCGGGTTCACTTCCGGATAGTACGCAGCCGCTTGCCCGGCAGGAATATCAAACGCCAGCAGGGTAAAACCCTTGACCCGCCGCTCACGGCCATCATCCCAGATCGATACGATGTCAGCCTTTTGCCCCGGTTTGAAGCCCAGGCGAATGATGTCGGCTTCATTGACGAACAACACATCCCGCTGACCTTTCACCCCGCGATAACGATCATCAAGACCATAAATGGTGGTGTTGTACTGATCGTGGGAGCGCATCGACTGCATGATCAGGTCCGGCAGTACGCCGGTGGCGCGGGTGCGTTCGTGCACCAGGTGTTTGGGCAGGATGTTCGGACGGAAATTGGCCCGACCCGATGGGGTATTCCAGCGACGTGCGCCGGCACTGCTGCCCAGGTAGAAACCGCCAGGGTTCTGGACTTTCTCGTTGAAGTCCCGAAAGCCCGGGATGGTGTCGGCGATCAGGTCGCGGATGCGGCTGTAATCAGCCACCAGCCAGTTCCAGTCCACCGGTTTGCTGCCCAGGGTCGCGGCGGCGATACCAGCGATGATTGCAGGCTCCGAGCGCATCAGGTTCGACAACGGTTGCAACTGACCGTTGGAGGCGTGGACCATGCTGAAGGAGTCTTCCACGGTCACCGCTTGGGCGCCTTCGGTCTGGATATCGATATCGGTGCGGCCCAGGCACGGCAGGATCAGCGCGTCTTTACCGTGGATCAAATGGCTGCGGTTGAGCTTGGTGCTGATCTGCACGGTCAGGTCGCAGTTGCTCAGGGCCTGGAAGGTCCGTGGGCTGTCCGGGGTGGCTTGGGCGAAGTTGCCGCCCAGGCCGATGAAAACTTTCGAACGGCCTTCGGCCATGGCGTGAATCGCCTCGACCACGTTGTGGCCGTTTTCGCGCGGGACCTTGAACTGGAAGCGCCGCTCCAGAGAGTCGAGGAACGCCGCAGGCGGGCGTTCGTTGATGCCCATTGTCCGGTCGCCCTGCACGTTACTGTGGCCGCGCACCGGACACAGACCGGCCCCCGGCCGGCCGATGTTGCCGCGCAGCAGCATCAGGTTGGCGATTTCCTGGATAGTCGCCACCGAATGGCGATGCTGGGTGATGCCCATCGCCCAGCACATGATCACGTTCTTGCCTTTGGCGTACATGCGCGCCGCTTGCTCGATTTCCACCAGGGGCAGGCCGGATTGCTCGACGATCTGCTCCCACGGGGTGTCGTCGACGATGCCGAGGTATTCCAGAACATTGACGCTGTGTTCATTGAGGAAGTCGTGGTCGAACACCGCAGGCTCACCCGCCTTCTGCGCATCGCGCTCCCATTGCAGCAGGAACTTGGCCATGCCGCGCATGATCGCCATGTCGCCGCCCAATGCCGGACGGAAGTACGCGGTGTTGGTCGGTTTGTCGCCATTGGTGAGCATTTCGATCGGGTGTTGCGGGTGCTGGAAGCGTTCCAGGCCGCGCTCTTTCAGTGGGTTGATGCACACCACCTGCGCACCGCGTTTCACCGCTTCGCGCAGTGGCTCGAGCATCCGCGGGTGGTTGGTGCCAGGGTTTTGGCCCCAGACAAAAATTGCATCTGCATGTTCGAAATCGTCGAAGGTCACGGTGCCTTTGCCGACTCCGACGCTTTGGGCCAATGCCACACCGCTGGCTTCGTGGCACATGTTCGAGCAGTCGGGGAAATTGTTGGTGCCATAGGCGCGCACGAACAATTGATAGAGGAACGCCGCTTCGTTGCTGGCACGGCCCGAGGTGTAAAACTCGGCCTGATTCGGGCTCGACAGCCCTTGCAGGTGTTTGCCGATCAGGGCGAAGGCGGCTTCCCAACTGATCGGTTTGTAACGATCGGTTTCGGCGTCATAGCTCAGCGGCTCGGTCAGACGGCCCTGGTACTCGAGCCAATAATCACTTTGTTCCAGCAACGAGCTAACGCTGTGCTTGGCGAAAAACGCGCCATCGACACGCCGTTTGGTCGCTTCCCAGTTCACTGCTTTGGCGCCGTTCTCGCAGAACGCCACCATGCCGGCTTCCTTAGAATCGCCCCAGGCGCAACCGGGGCAGTCGAACCCGCCGTTCTTGTTGGTCTTGAGCATCATGCGCAGATTTTTCAACGCGTTGTCGCTGGTCAACCAGGCACGGGCAACGCTGGCCAGCGCGCCCCAGCCACCGGCCGGTCCTTTATAAGGCTTGTAACGTGGAACGGGTTTCTGGTCGGCTTGTTGGTGTTGGCTCACGCTTGTTTCTCCGTCGCGGGGCTGTAGACCCGCGGCGCACTTTTTTGCGGCAGGTGGATGAGATTGAGGTTGTGTCGACGGGCCCATTGCACGGCCAGGCCCGTGGGCGACGACAGGCTGACCAGGGTCTGGATGCCGGCGCGTAAAACTTTCTGGATCAATTCGAGGCTGCAACGGCTGGTGACAATCGCCAGACCATCGGTGGTCGGAATCTTCTGGCGGATCAACCCACCGATCAGCTTATCGAGGGCGTTGTGCCGACCGATGTCTTCACGGCCCAGCAGCAATTCGCCTTTGCCGTTCATGAACACCGCCGCATGCACCGCGCCGCAATGCTGGCCCAAAGGCTGGAATTCGCCGATGCGATGGCGCAGGCCGTCCAGCCATTCGGCCGGGGGCAGCGGGGCGCCGGGCAGCACCTTGAGATCGGGCAGCGCTTGCTCCACCGCTTCAACGCCACAGAGCCCGCAACCGCTGGTGCCGGCCAGTTGCCGGCGCTGCTGCTTGAGGTTCCAGAAGGCGCGGTTGGCGATGGTCACTTGCGCGTATTGCGCCGAACCCGAGCCGCTGAGTTGCAGGTCATAGATGTCTGAAGCGTCGTCGATGATGCCGCTGCCGAGGCTGAAGCCGACGATGAAGTCTTCAAGGTCCGTCGGCGTCACCAACATGACGGCCTGGCTGATGCCGTTGTAGGCGATCGCCAACGCGACTTCCTCAGCCAGCGCGGTGCTGGATGATTCGGAGTATTCGAGGTTGCAGTAACTGTATGTCTGGCTTGCGGCGGGCGCGGGCGTTTCGAGAGCGGGCGCCGCGCAGCCGGGGCGCTTGGCGTTCATTAGGCATCACCGACGGTTTGGTCAGCTTTAAGCCTAGGCGCGTCAACATGTCGCGTCTAATCGCTATTACTGATCTACCGATAGATGGCGTCGATCAAGAGTCTGTCAGTGATTTCTGATAGATCGCAAAACAGGCTTCTGCCAAGGCCGAGCGCGGAGCGCTGCGACGCATGATCAGCCCCAGCCGGGCGAGGGTCTGGGCGCTTTCGATGGGTTGCAGGCGCAAGTGATCGGTGAGGTTTTCGAGGCCGCTGTTCAGCGGCATCACCGCGCAGCACAGGCCACCGTGTACCGCTTGTAACAATTGGTGGACTGCATCGGTTTGCAGCAACGGTTGTGGGGTCAGGCCACGGCTGTGGAAGTTATGGTCGATGGACTGGCGAAAGTGCATGCCGCTGGTGAGCATGCCCATGGGCAGTTCGATCAGCGACTCCCAGCTCAGCGGCGCCTCGCCGAAACTGAAGAAGCGTTGATCGTAGAGCAGGCCCATGCGGGTTTCGCTGAACGCCAGGGAGTCGAAGCGCTCGCCGTCCAGATGCTCCAGGTACGATACGCCGAGGTCGAGACGGTTATTCGCCAGTTGTTCAAGGATCTGTTCGGAACTCAGGGCCGAGAGTTCGAACCGCAGGTTCGGGTGTGCGGCGTGCAGGCGTTGCATCAGCGGCACCGGGTCGAAACTCGACAGCGGCACCACCCCCAGACGCAACGTACCCACGAGGTTGCCGCGACAGGCCGCCGCTTCGGCCTGCAAACCGTCGTAGGCCGCCAGCACCGTACGCGCCCATGCCAGCACGCGCTCACCCGGCGCCGTGAAACCTTCGAAGCGTTGGCCGCGATTGACCAGCGGCAGCTCGAGTTCTTCCTCAAGGCTGCGCAGGCGCATGGACAAGGTCGGCTGAGTGATGTGACAGCGCGCGGCGGCCTGGCCGAAGTGTCGGGTTTCGTCGAGAGCGATGAGGAATTTCAGCTGCTTGATGTCCATCTTCGCTCCAGGGCGCCGGCAAGGTTTGCGATTCTACCGCCTGCGCGGGGTTGGGTCATTGGTCGGCTGGGAGTCGGTCTTCAAACGACTGGTCTAGTCTTGGGCGTCTGGAACCCAAATCCCAAGGAGCGTGCACCATGAGTATTTTTAGCTTTGTGAAAGAAGCAGGTGAAAAACTTATTGATCTGCTGACACCCGGCAATGCCAACGCCAGCGAGCAGCTGAAGGCACACATCAGCAAGGTCGGCTTGGGTAACCCGAATGTTCAGGCGACCATCGATGGCGACAAAGTCACCGTCACCGGTGAAGTGGCAAGCCAGGAAGAGAAGGAGAAAATTCTGTTGGCCGTGGGCAATATTGCCGGTGTCGGTAGTGTCGATGACCAGATCACCGTAACGGGGCCGGTTGCCAAGGCAGCGCAGTTCGTCACCGTTAAAAAGGGCGACACCCTCAGCGCGATTTCCAAGGCGGCATACGGCGACGCGAACAAGTACAACAAAATCTTTGAAGCCAACAAACCAATGCTTTCGCACCCGGACAAGATCTATCCGGGGCAGGTGTTGCGGATTCCTGAATAACACAGAACCTGTGGCGAGGGAGCTTGTCGGATCGCCGCACCGTCCCGCTCGGCTGCGCAGCAGTCGCAATCTGGCCAATGCACCTTTCTGAAGGAACTCAGCCAGATTGGGAGCGCTTCGCACTCCAGCGGGAGCAAGCTCCCTCGCCACAACGACCGCGTCAGACTCTAAAGCCCTGCGATGAGCTCCCGATAATCCCCCACCGCCGCAAACTCTGCGGTGTCCTTCGGCCCTTTGCGGCTGTCCGGCTCGCTCACGGCCAGCAGGTGCGCCACCCCGAAATTGCGTGCGCTGCGCAGGATCGGCAGGGTGTCGTCGATGAACAGGCAGCGTGCCGGGTCGAAGCCGATATCGGCCTGCAAGGCATCCCAGAACTGCGGGTCTTCTTTGGCGAAACCGTAATCGTGAGAGCTGATCAAACGCTCGAAATACGGCGCCAGTTCAATTCTTTCCAGTTTCAATGACAACGAGTCGCGGTGGGCGTTGGTGATCAGTACCACGCGCTTGCCGGTCTGTTTGATCGCGGCCAGAAAAGTGTCCGCATCCGGACGCAAGGCGATCAGGTGCGCGGTTTCCAGTTTCAGTTCGCGCACCGACAACTTCAGTTCGGCGCTCCAGAAGTCCAGGCAATACCACTGCAACTGACCGGCATGGCGCTCGAACAGTGGCTGCAATTCCAGCTCCGCCATGGCCAGGCTCACCCCGTGCAACTCGGCATAACGCTTTGGCAGGTGTTCCAGCCAGAAATGGTTGTCGTAGTGCAGGTCCAGCAGCGTGCCGTCCATATCCAGCAGAACGGTATCGATGTCGCGCCAGGGCAGCAGGGGCATAAAAAACTTCTCCAGCGGTAAAAAAGATATCCGAGATAAACAATCAGGATAGGCCGGGTATAGTAACGCGTTCACGCCAAGGAGCTTCTCATGCGCCAGAAACCCACCATACTCGCCCGCGAGATCGTCGCCACCAGCCGATTATTCTGTGTCGAAGAGCTGAAATTGCGCTTTTCCAATGGCGTGGAACGCACTTACGAGCGATTGGTCGGTAAAGGCGCTGGTTATGGTGCGGTGATGATCGTGGCGATGCTCGACGCGGACCACGCCGTGTTGGTGGAGGAATACTGCGGTGGCACCGATGCCTACGAATTGTCCCTGCCCAAAGGCTTGATCGAGCCGGGCGAAGACGTGTTGGCGGCGGCCGAGCGGGAGCTCAAGGAAGAGGCCGGGTATGGCGCGCGGCAACTGGAGCACCTGACCGAGTTGTCGTTGTCACCCGGCTACATGAGCCAGAAGATCCAAGTGGTGCTGGCCACCGATTTGTACGAAGAACGCCTGGAGGGTGACGAGCCCGAGCCGATGGGGATGGACAAGATCAACCTGCGGGAATTGTCGGCGTTGGCGCAGAACCCGCGATTCACCGAGGGCCGTGCCTTGGCGGCGCTGTATCTGGCCCGTGATCTGTTGACTCAGCGTGGGGTGTTCCTGCCATGAAGTTGAATTTTCCCCATCCGTTGATGGCACCGGTGGTAGAACTGGCATTGAAGGCTGGCGAGGCGATCCTGCCGTTCTGGCGCGTCAACGTTGCCGTGACGGCAAAGTCCGATGATTCCCCGGTCACAGCTGCCGACATGGCCGCTCACCATGTGATTCTGGCCGGGTTGACGGCGCTGGACCCGACTATTCCGGTGCTGTCCGAAGAGGACGCCGGTATCCCCCAGAGTGTGCGTGCCGGCTGGCAGCGTTGGTGGTTGGTCGACCCTCTGGACGGCACTAAGGAGTTCATCTCCGGCAGCGAAGAGTTCACTGTGAACATTGCGCTGATCGAGCAAGGGCGTGTGGTGTTTGGCGTGGTGTCGATGCCGACCAGCGGGCGTTTTTATGTTGGCGGTGACAGGTTGGGAGCCTGGCGTGGCGATAAAGGCGCCGAGCCAATGCCGATCCAGGTTCGCGAGGTGCCGGCGGCGGGTGAAGCCTTCACGGTGGTCGCCAGTCGTCGGCATTCAAGCCCTGAGCAGGAGCGCTTACTGGCGGGGTTGAGTGACAGTCTGGGCGAGCTGCAACTGGCGAATATCGGCAGCTCACTGAAGTTTTGCCTGCTGGCGGAAGGGGCGGCGGATTGTTATCCGCGATTGGCGCCGACTTCGCAGTGGGACACGGCCGCGGCTCAAGGTGTGCTGGAAGGCGCCGGCGGTGAGGTGCTGGATTTGAGCGGTGCGCCGTTCTGTTATCCGGCGCGGGAATCGTTGCTGAATGAGTTCTTCCTGGCGCTGCCGGCTAAAGCGGCTTGGCGGGAGAAACTATTGGCGCTCGCTCGGGCGTAAAGATCAAGAGATCGCAGCCTCGTTTCACTCGACAGCTCCTACAGGGGGCGCGCTTCTCTGTAGGAGCTGTCGAGTGCAACGAGGCTGCGATCTTTTAAGATCGTTTGCTTTACCGGTGAAGGACGTATTGCCCGGTAAACCTCACCGCATCCTCATCACTCCCGGCATTCACGATCCGCGAATGCAGCGTCAACCGCGCCCGCCCATAGCGTCGATACATCGCCAGGAACTTCCTCCACACTGCCGGGTTCGGTGCCTGACAGATCGCCGTCGCGTCCATGGTGACCGGCAGCGGGTAGTTGATCTGCCCTTCCTGAATCACGATGTGCCCGTCTTCGATACCTTCTTCACGTAAACGCAAATGCAGCCAGCCCCAGCCGGCCAGCACCGCGCCGCAATACAGGCTGCCACCGAACATGGTGCTCTTGTGATTGACGTTGGGCTCCAGCGGCAGATGCAGGCGCAGTTGTTGGTCATGCCAGTCGAGCACTTTGAGGCCCATGTCCCGCGTGAGGGGGATGTCGCGATAGAGGATCGATTCCAGGTGACGACTGTCGCGGTTCATTCGCGGGCCTTTTGTTTGATAGGGATGATTTTACGGTAGCTCAATCGAGGTCGTCGGTATGGCTGCTGGTGCCGCCATCGGCGAAGTTCAGGCCATGCTTGCGCAGCTTGTCGTGCAGGGTTTTGCGCGGAATGCCGAGCGCTTCGGCGAGGCTGCGCACGGAGCTGTGCGAGCGCGCCAGTTCGGCGGCAATCAGGCTCTTCTCGAAGTTCTCGACTTGCTCGCTCAAGCCGCCGCTGACCACTTCAACCGTGGTGCCGACACCGCCATCCGGTGCGCTGCTGTCCAGTGCCAGCTCCAGGCCCAGGGCAAAGCGCTCGGCGGCGTTCTGCAGTTCCCGCACGTTACCTGGCCAGCTGTGACGCAGCAGCAGCGCCCGTTGCCCCGGTTGCAGTTCGTGGGGCGGCAAGCCGTGGCGGGCGCTGGCTTCGTCAGCGAAATGCTGGAACAGCACCAGCGCATCTTCGCCCCGTTCGCGCAGCGGCGGAATGCGCAACGGCGCAACGTTCAGGCGGTAATACAAGTCGGCACGGAAGCGCCCCTGATCGGCGGATTGCCGCAGGTCTTCCTTGGTCGCGGCGATGATGCGGATGTCCAGCGGGATCAACTGATTGCCGCCCAGGCGTTCGACGACCCGCTCTTGCAGCAAGCGCAGCAATTTCACCTGCACGTCCAGGCTCATGCTTTCGATTTCATCGAGGAACAACGTGCCGCCGTTGGCGAATTCGAACTTGCCGATGCGGCGCTTTTGCGCGCCGGTAAACGCGCCGGGTTCGTGACCGAACAGCTCGCTTTCCACCACCGACTCGGCCAGGGCCCCGGCGTTGATTGCCACGAACGGGCCGTTACGCCGACTCGACAAGTCGTGCAGCGCGCGGGCCACCACTTCTTTGCCTGCACCGGTTTCACCGAGAATCAGCACGTCAGCCTTGGTCGCCGCCAGTGCCCCGATCTGCTCGCGCAGGCGCAGCATCGGCGCCGATTGCCCGACCAGTCGGGCGCTCAGTTCGTTGCGATCGCTCAGGGCCAGCCGCAGGCTGCGGTTGTCCAGTACCAGACGGCGCAGGGCCAGGGCGCGACGTACGCTGTCGAGCAGGGCGTCGCTGGCGAACGGTTTTTCCAGAAAGTCATAAGCCCCGGCGCGCATGGCTTGCACCGCCAGGGGGACATCGCCGTGGCCGGTGATCAGCAGCACGGGCAGCTCCGGATCCTGGGCGTGGAGTTCGGTCAGCAGTTCGAGGCCGTCCATGCCCGGCATGCGGATGTCACTGACCACCACGCCTGGCCAGTCGCGTTCCAGTTGCCCGGCCAGGCCCTTGGCTTCAGCAAGCGGCAGGATCTTCAGGCCGGCCAGGTCCAGGGTCTGGCTCAGGGCCTGGCGCAGGTGGGGATCGTCGTCGATCAACACGACCTGGATGCGGTTGTCGATGGTCATGCACTTCGGTCCTCGGACGGTTGCAGGCTCACACCCGGCGCGCCTGCGCGCAGCTTCAGGGTAATCAGGGCGCCGCCTTCCTTATGGTTGGAGAACGACAGTTCACCACCGAAGGCGCGCATCAGGGTGTCGCAGATCGCCAGCCCCAGCCCAAGTCCCTGAGTGCGGGTCTTGGTGGTGTAGAAGGGCTCGCCGGCACGACCCAGCGCTTCCAGGCAGAACCCGGGGCCGTTGTCGCGAATGTACAGAGTGACGCCGTCGGCGGTGGATTGGGCACTCAACCAGAGTTTACGCGGCGGGCCTTTTTCCGTCAGGGCATCGAGCGCATTGGCCAGCAGATTGCCGAGTACCTGGCGCAGACGGGTTTCTCCAGCCTCGACCCACAGGGTGGCGGCCGGCAGGTCGCGGATCAGCTCGACTTCCATGCTGCGCCGACGCTTGGCCAGTAACGCCAGTGCGTCGTCCAGCGCCGGTTGCAGGGCCACGCTTTCCGGGGCATGGCGATCACGTCGGGCGAAGGCGCGCAGGTGGGCGATGATCGACGCCATGCGCCCGGTCAGCTCGCTGATCAGCTTGAGGTTGCCGCGAGCATCCTCGGTGCGCTGATGATCGAGCAGCACTTCAGCGTTTTCCGCGTAGCTGCGGATGGCCGCCAGCGGTTGGTTGAGTTCATGGCTGATACTCGCCGACATTGTTCCCAGCGCCGAGAGCTTGCCGGCCTGTACCAGATCATCCTGAGCGCGTACCAGTTCTTGCTGGGCGTGTTCGCGCTCCAGCACTTCCTGTTTCAGTCGACGGTTGAGGCCCTCAAGGTCGCTGGTCCGTTCGGCGACCCGGCCTTCGAGTTCCTGGCGGGTCTTGGCTTCGAAGGCGATCCGCTCCAGGTAATGGCGTCGGCGTTGCATCATCAGGCCAAGCAGCAGCATCAATACCAGCAGCGTTGCGCCGCCGATGGCCACGACTGTGCGCACGGGGCGGTCGATCAGGGTGCGTGGAGCAAGGATACTGACACTCCAGCCGGTTTCTTCGATCTGCCGGGTTTGGGTCAGCCAGGCATTGGGGTCGAGACTCAACGGCTTTGGATCGCGGGTCGGATAGGGTTGAATCGCGGCGACGGCCTTGTTCTCCTCATCACTCAATGGACGGGTCGAGCGGAAACGCCATTCTGGCCGCGATGTGAGGATGACCACACCGTTGTGGTCGGTGACCAGCAGTTGTTCCGGGGTTTTGCCCCAGAGGCTTTCGGTGTGATCGAGGTCAACCTTGACCACCAACACGCCGATGATTTTTTCACGATCGTGTACCGCCGCAGCGAAGAAGTAACCGCGCTTGGCCGAGGTGGTGCCCAGGCCAAAGAAGCGCCCCAGGCGCCCGGCCATGGCTTCGCTGAAATATGGACGGAAAGAGAAATTGCGGCCGACGAAGCTGTCGTGTTTGTCCCAGTTGGAGGCCGCCAGTGTCTTGCCGGTGGTGTCCATCAGGTACATGACTTCGGCGCCGGTCTGGGCACTGATGTGTTTCAACAGACGATTGGCATTGCCTTGAATCACGCCCTCGTCGGGGGCGCCCAACGTCGCACGCAGGGCGGGCAGGTCGCCGAGAATCTGCGGCAGCACTTCATAGCGGTGCAGGGTACCCAACAGGTTGGCGACGTAGAGGTCGAGGGTCTGACGGTTCTGCCCGGCCAGCTCGCTGCGGTAATAACGCTCGGCCAGATGCTCCAGCGGCCACAGCAAGGGTGCCAGGCACAACGCAAGCAGTGCCAGGCTGCGCCAGCGGGGTCTGCGGGGGAGGGTCGGTGTCATGAGCATCAAGCGCCTGTGGGGACAGACGCATTATGCCTAGGGTCTGTTGACGTTTGGTAGCAACGCGGTTCGCTACCAAACCTCAACAGACCCTAGGCTTGCGGGCGCAGTCTGCGCACCCTGGATCAAGTGCATGCTGGCGCTGAAAATTCAGACGGCAATTCAGGAGAAGACTTCAGCGTCCTTGAAGAACGCGGCGGCCTGATCCTTGGCGGACAGCTGCGGTGCCTCGTCCAGCTGCCAGTCGATGCCCAAGTCCGGGTCGTCCCAGCGAATGCTGCGTTCAGCCGACGGGGTGTAGTAGTCGGTGGTTTTGTAGAGGAATTCAGCGAAATCGCTCAGCACCACGAAACCATGGGCAAAACCTTCTGGTACCCAGAGCTGGCGATGGTTGTCGGCGGACAGGCGCACCGCGACCCATTTGCCGAAATGCGGCGAGCTGCGGCGAATGTCCACGGCCACGTCCAGCACTTCACCGGCGGTGACGCGGACCAGTTTGCCCTGAGTGTTTTCCAGCTGGTAGTGCAAGCCGCGCAGTACGCCTTTTTGCGAGCGGGAATGGTTGTCCTGCACGAATCGGGTGTTCAGGCCGGTTGCTTCTTCGAAAGCCTTGGCGTTGAAGCTTTCATAGAAGAAGCCGCGCTCATCACCAAATACCTTGGGCTCGATGATCAGAACACCGGGCAGGTCGGTGATGACTACGTTCATGGTGTTTCTCCAGCAATAGGCGTTCATGGGCGACATTCTTACGCAAAGTGCCGGCAGCCGCGAGTGGGACGGTGAAGAGAGTTGCTCACGCATTGATTCGGGCCAATCAGGGAAGGGGGGTTGCGTATCGCACTCGGCAGTGGCGATATAAGCGCCTAATAAAATTTCAGGGGTCGTTGTATGCCGCTCGCCACGTTGATTCACCGCGCCAGTCTGCCCAGCCCGCAAGTGTCCGCGGCGCAAGCGCTTGAGTTGCTGGAAGAACATTACGGGCTGAGCGGACGGTTGCAGGCTCTTGGAAGCCAGCAGGATCTCAACTACCGCGTCGACAGCGAGCAGGGGCGTTTCGTCCTGAAAATCTGCCGTGGCGATTACTCGGTGCTGGAACTGCAAGCCCAGCACGCAGGGCTCAAGCACTTGGCCGAACATCCCGGCGTGCAGGTGCCACGAGTGATCCCGGCCAAAAATGGTACAGACCTGCTCTCCCTGGAGGTCGGCGGTCAAGCGGTGCATGTACGTCTGCTCGATTACATCGACGGCCAGTCCCTGACGCACCTCGACCATCTGAACCAGGCCGTGGTCGCCGGTTTCGGGCGGCTCTGCGGCGAGATGGACGTGGCGCTGGCCGGTTTCGACCATCCTGGCCTTGAGCGCACCCTCCAATGGGACGCCCGCCACGCCAACGCGTTGATCGCGCATTTGCTGCCGGTGATCAAGGATGATCAGCAACGCAAGCTGATTGCTGAAGCAGCCGAGCAGGCCGAGCGCCATTTGCAGCCCTTGGTGGACAAGTTGCCGGTGCAGGCGATTCACATGGACATCACCGACGACAACGTGGTCTGGCAGCGAGATGCGCAGCGCCAATGGCAGTTGCAGGGGGTCATCGATTTCGGCGACCTGGTCCGAACCTGGCGGATCACCGATCTGTCGGTGACCTGTGCCGCGCTGCTGCACCATGCCGATGGCGATCCGTTCTACATCTTGCCGGCGGTTCGGGCCTATCACGCGATCAATCCGCTGCAACATGAAGAACTGCTGGCGCTCTGGCCGCTGATCGTTGCGCGTTCGGCGGTGTTGGTGCTGAGTGGCGAACAGCAGGTCACCATTGATCCGGGCAATGAGTACAGTCGCGACAACCTGACCCATGAGTGGGAAATTTTCCGCGTGGCCACATCGGTGCCGCTGGCGTTGATGGAGGCGGCGATTCTTGCTGCGGTTGGTCAAGGCCTGCCGAGCATCGGCAGCGAAAGCTTTGCGCCCTTGTTGCCGAGTCTGGTGGGGCGTGAGTTTGCGTTGATCGATCTGGGCGTGCTCAGCCCGCATTTCGAAGCGGGTAACTGGGAGCAAGAGGGGATCGACCAGCGTCTGTTGAACGAAGCTGCTGCGGCTCATGGTCTGGCGGCCAGTCGTTATGGGCAATATCGTCTGTCTCGCACCCAACCGGACAGCGCCACTGAACCGGCCACTTGCCCTCTGCATGTCGAGTTGCGAGTGCCCCATGGCACGGCGGTCGAATCGCCGTTTGCCGGAACGGTTCACCAGCCGGCAGTGGGTGTGCTGCAACTGGATGGTCCACAACTGAGTTTACGGCTGTGGGGTGTGACACCGTCGTTGCACGCGGGCGCAGCATTGGTCAAAGGCCAGGTGCTGGGCTCTGTCAGCGGAGCGTTGATCGTACAGTTGTGCCGCAGTGCTCAGCTCGACGCACCGTTGTTTTGCACACCTTCGCGCGCTGCCGCCTGGCAAGCGTTGTGCCCGTCACCGGCGGCGTTGCTGGGGCTGGCCTGCGATGCAGAAGAAGAACTCGACCCGCAAACCTTGCTGGCCCGCCGCGACGCCAGTTTTGCCCGATCCCAGAAGCATTATTACGTCGACCCGCCGCGCATCGAGCGGGGCTGGCGCAATCACCTGATCGACATGCAGGGCCGCTCCTACCTCGACATGCTCAACAATGTCGCGGTATTGGGTCATGGTCATCCGCGCATGGCCGCCGTCGCCGGCCGTCAATGGTCGTTGCTCAACACCAACTCGCGTTTTCACTACGCAGCGATTGCCGAGTTTTCCGAGCGCTTGTTGAAGTTGGCACCGGACAACATGGATCGCGTGTTCCTGGTCAACAGCGGCACCGAGGCCAATGACCTGGCGATTCGCCTGGCCTGGGCCTACAGCGGCGGCCGCGACATGCTCAGTGTGCTGGAGGCGTATCACGGCTGGTCGGTGGCGGCGGATGCGGTCTCGACCTCGATTGCCGACAACCCCAAGGCCTTGAGCAGCCGTCCCGATTGGGTGCACCCGGTGACCGCACCGAACACCTATCGCGGCGAATTCCGTGGCCCGGACAGCGCGCCGGACTACGTGCGCAGCGTCGAACACAACCTGGCGAAAATCGCCGGGCAGAAACGCCAACTCGCCGGTTTCATCTGCGAGCCGGTGTATGGCAATGCCGGCGGCATCTCGCTACCGCCGGGCTATTTGAAGCAGGTCTATGCGCTGGTCCGTGCTCAGGGTGGGGTGTGCATCGCCGATGAGGTGCAGGTCGGTTACGGCCGCATGGGTAAATTTTTCTGGGGTTTCGAAGAGCAGGGCGTGGTGCCCGACATCATCACCATGGCCAAAGGCATGGGTAACGGCCAGCCGTTGGGTGCCGTCATTACCCGTCGGGAGATTGCCGAAGCGCTGGAGGCCGAGGGTTATTTCTTCTCGTCCGCTGGCGGCAGCCCGGTCAGTTGCCGGATCGGCATGGCGGTGCTGGATGTGATGGAAGAAGAAAAACTCTGGGAAAACGCCCAGGTCGTGGGCGGGTACTTCAAGGAACGTCTTGAAGCCCTGATCGACCGGCATCCGTTGGTGGGAGCGGTGCACGGTTCCGGCTTTTATCTGGGCGTGGAGTTGGTCCGCAATCGCGAAACCCTTGAACCGGCGACCGAAGAAACCACGGCGTTGTGCGATCGCCTTCGTGAGTTGGGGATTTTCATGCAGCCGACGGGTGATTACCTGAACATCCTCAAGATCAAACCGCCGATGGTCACGTCGCGGCAGAGTGTGGACTTCTTTGTGGACATGCTGTCGAAGGTGCTGGGCGAAGGTTTGTAGGCAGCTCGTAGAGGTTGCAAATGTCGATTGTTATCGGGAATTTTTGAGTTTATTTAGAGGTGGTGGATATTTATTGCTTTTAAAGCCGATTTTTATCGGCTATAAAGTCGCCACTGCCCACGGTGTGGACGAACCACGCCCGGTGATTCCCGTTCTGTCATCGGTCGATGCCACACTGACCCTCAAGCACTTGCCCAGGAGATGATTCATGAGTCGTATCGTTACCGTCGCCGCCACCCAGATGGCTTGTTCCTGGGACCTTGAAGCCAACATCGAGACCGCTGAGAAGCTGGTCCGTGAGGCAGCGGCCAAAGGTGCGCAAATCATCCTGATCCAGGAACTGTTCGAGGCTCCGTACTTCTGCCAGAAGCCGAACCCGGACTACCTGCAACTGGCCACGACGGTAGAAGACAACGTTGCCATCAAGCACTTCCAGAAAGTCGCCAAGGAACTGCAAGTGGTGCTGCCGATCAGCTTCTACGAATTGGCCGGTCGCGCGCGTTTCAACAGCATCGCGATCATCGATGCCGACGGCAGCAACCTCGGGATTTATCGTAAAAGCCACATCCCGGATGGCCCTGGCTACCACGAAAAGTACTACTTCAACCCGGGCGATACCGGTTTCAAAGTGTGGAACACCCGTTACGCGAAAATCGGCGTAGGCATCTGCTGGGATCAGTGGTTCCCTGAGTGCGCCCGCAGCATGGCGCTGCAAGGCGCGGAAATCCTGTTCTACCCGACTGCCATCGGCAGCGAGCCTCACGACAAGACCATTTCGTCCCGCGACCACTGGCAGCGCGTGCAACAGGGCCATGCCGGTGCCAACCTGATGCCGCTGATCGCCAGCAACCGCATCGGCAATGAAGAGCAGGACGGCTACGACATTACCTTCTACGGCTCGTCGTTCATCGCCAACCAGTTTGGCGAGAAGGTCCAAGAGCTGAACAAAACCGAAGAAGGCATTCTGGTTCACAGCTTCGACCTCGATGAGCTGGAGCACATTCGCAGCGCCTGGGGTTCGTTCCGCGACCGTCGTCCGAACCTGTACGGCGCGATTAAAACCCTCGACGGTTCCCTGGAGTCCTGAAGCCATGACCACGTTGAACAGCACCCCTCGCGCCGACGGCTTTTACATGCCTGCCGAGTGGGCACCCCAAACCCAGACCTGGATGGTCTGGCCCGAGCGCCCGGACAACTGGCGCCTGGGTGGCAAACCGGCGCAAGCCGCGCACGTTGCAGTGGCCAAGGCCATCGCGCGTTTCGAACCGGTGACCGTGGCGGTCTCCGCTGGCCAGTACGAAAATGCCCGCGCCCGTCTCGACGTGCCGAATATTCGTGTGGTGGAGATGTCCAGCGATGACGCCTGGGTCCGGGATACCGGCCCGACGTTCGTCATCAATGACAGCGGCGAAGTCCGTGGCGTGGATTGGGACTTTAATGCCTGGGGCGGTTTCGACGGCGGTTTGTATTCGCCGTGGAACCGTGACTCGCAGGTGGCGGGCAAGATCCTCGAAATCGAGCGCAGCCCGCGCTACCGCACCGAGGGTTTTGTGCTCGAAGGCGGCTCGATTCATGTCGATGGCGAAGGCACCCTGATCACCACCGAAGAGTGCCTGCTCAACCGCAATCGCAATCCGCACATGAGCCGTGAGCAAATCGAAGCGGTGCTCAGCGCAAACCTGGCTGTGGATAAGATCATCTGGCTGCCGGACGGCTTGTTCAACGACGAAACCGACGGCCATGTGGATAACTTCTGCTGCTATGTGCGTCCGGGTGAAGTGCTGCTGGCCTGGACCGACGACCCGCAGGACCCGAACTACCCGCGCTGCCAGGCGGCCATGAACGTGCTGCAAAACAGCACCGATGCCAAGGGGCGCTCGTTCACGGTGCACAAAATGCCGATTCCGGGGCCGCTGTATGCGACCGAAGAAGAGTGCGCCGGTGTGGACCCGGTGGACGGCACTCAGGAGCGCAATCCGACCGTGCGCCTGGCCGGCTCTTATGTGAACTTCCTGATCGTCAACGGTGGCATCATCGCGCCAAGCTTCGATGACCCACTGGACGGGCCGGCCAAAGAGATTTTGCAGAGCGTGTTTCCGCAACACGAAGTGGTCATGGTGCCTGGTCGCGAACTGTTACTTGGGGGCGGTAACATCCATTGCCTTACCCAACAACAGCCCGCTCCACACAAGGAGTGAGTGAGGACGTAACAGCTTGAGTTGATTGAAAAATCGATTGAGCAACGATTTTGGCCTCCTTATCTCGCAGAAAGCCCGCAGCCCATCAGGACTTCGGGCTTTTTTGTATCTACTTATCGACACTTCGAAAACATTGGCATAGCTCTTGTATCTTCGATGGCGCAACACGGGGAGGGAGAGAACTTCGATGTTCTGTCATAAACCTTGGATAAGTTAGCCGCTCACAAACCAGGAGAGAGCGCTGAGATGAACGCCGAAATGAACGTAGTGGGCGAGCGGGCACTGCATCCCCTGGCAGTTAACAGCGAATCGCTTCAAGTCCTGGCACAGTGGTTGAAGTCCAATGGAACGCGTCAGATCAGAGAACCTGATCCGCGCCGGATGATGATCGAGCGCTATCCCGCTGGTTTATTCAGCGAGGCGGAACTGGAAGCATTGTGGGATGTGATGGAAGGATAAGAAGAAAAACAACGGATGGATAAAAGCGCTGCCGGGAAGGCGGCGCTTTTTTATGCCCGTCGCAAAAGTGGGTGCCTGCAAGATCGGTGGGTGCCCGTTAAGGGGCATTCGACCGATTCTTGAAACAGACTGAAATCGATTCCGGCGTTTTTCCAAAACGATCTGAGTATTAGTCTGCCGGCATTGAGTTTTCCTACTTTATTGCCGGAGTCTTCCCATGACCCTTCACTACATTTACGACCCATTGTGCGGTTGGTGCTACGGCGCCAAACCCTTGGTGCAAGCTGCCCAAACCGTGTTGCCGGTGATCGGCCACGGGGGCGGCATGATGAGCGGTGCCAATCGCCAAACCGTTTCGCCACAACTACGCAATTACGTCATGCCCCACGACCGGCGCATCGCCGAGTACACCGGCCAGCCGTTTGGCGAAGCATATTTTGAGGGATTGCTGCGTGATGAGACGGCGGTGTTCGACT
Organism: Pseudomonas sp. Pseusp15; assembly: GCF_059492165.1. NCBI lineage: Bacteria > Pseudomonadati > Pseudomonadota > Gammaproteobacteria > Pseudomonadales > Pseudomonadaceae > Pseudomonas > Pseudomonas sp. Pseusp15. Next base: position 5,046,131 of record NZ_CP168523.1, on the reverse strand, counting down.
CCACGCCGCCGATTGCCGCCGTGCTGGCAGCCGAGCAGATCGCCGGGCGCGGACTGGAGTTGCTGGGGCGTTTGCAGACGGCTCATTACGTGGAAGGTCGACGCATCGCTGACGAGGCTGTTTTGCTTGAACTTGCCGCACAGACAGGTCTTGAGCCCGAGGCTTTCCAGCAGGCATTTAGTGCAGCTGATATCGGTCGCCATATCAAGGACAGCCGCGCACTCTTGGCCCGTGTCGGCGGTCAGGGCTTCCCGACCTTCGCGCTGGAACAGGATGGCCAGTTCACCCTGGTCGATATCGGCCCTTGGCTCGGCAAGCCGCAGGCCTTCGCCCAATGGTTGAGCCAGTCGCTTTCGGCAACAGAGTCTTCATCCGCGTTTCAAACCTGTGGCCTCGACGGCTGCGCCCATTGAACTCACCTGGAGTCACCATGGATAACCTGAGCCTGATCAAAAGCACCTACGAAGGCGTCAACTCCCAGGAGAATGCGCGCAACACCGCCGCGGCGCTGGCCGATGACGCTCGCTGGACCGAAGCCGCAGGTTTTCCGTATGCCGGGACCTACGTCGGTTTCGACGCGATCGTCGAAAATGTCTTCAAGCGCCTGGCCACTGAGTGGGAAGATTTTCGGTTCAAGGTCGAGAACTACGTCGCTCAGGGCGACAAGGTATTTGCCTACGGCAATTACAGCGGCGTCTATAAAGCTACCGGTCGTGCGATGAATGCCCGAGTCGCGCACTTGTGGACTCTGGCCGACGGAAAAGTCACCCATTTCGAACAATTCGTCGACAGCCATATCGTGCAATTGGCTATTGCTGACAAGTGATTTCTTAGACGATTTTCGCCTATTTACAGAAGATTCACGAAATTGACACATCATTAAGGGCGCAGATAGGATGCGCCCCAACGCCTGTGGCTAACCGCCACGACTGACAAAACAATAAAAGGCCCGCCGCGAATTTTCGTGGGCGGGCCTTTTTGTTTTTGCGGTGAAAAAAGAGCGCGATAGCGCCGTTTCAGCTGTTCGGCACAGAGCGTATCAACCCGTAATAAGGAAAATAACATGTTGAACAAGCGAATCAGCCTGATCGCACTGGGGATGTTGAGCGCCACACAGGCCATGGCTAACGACCAGGCCGAATCCAAGGGTTTTGTTGAAGACAGCAGCCTCAAAGTGCTGCTGCGCAACGCCTACATCAATCGTGACTATAAAGACGGCAACCCGGACAAAGCCGAATGGGGCCAAGCGGCCATCGGTACTTACTCGTCCGGTTTCACCCAAGGCACCGTCGGTGTGGGTGTGGATGCCTTCGGTCTGTACGCACTGCGTCTGGACGGCGGCAAAGGCCGCAGCGGCGCCGGTGGTATCGATTTCTTCAAGCAGGGCGACAGCGGCAACGCGGCGGATGACCTGTCCAAGTTCGGTGGCGCGGTCAAATTCCGTATCTCCAGCACTGTCCTGACCTACGGTGACCAGATGCCGGCCCTGCCGGTGCTTAACTACGACAACTCCCGCCTGCTGCCGGAAAGCTATACCGGCACCTTGATCACCTCCAAAGAGATCAAAGGCCTGGAGCTGAACGCCGGTCGCTTCACCGCCGAATCGCGCAAAAGCGCTGAAGGCCGTGACAGCGGTGGCTTGAAGTCGATCAACGTATTGGGCGGTAGCTACCAGTTCACTGAACAGTTCAAGGCAGCGCTGTACGCTTCCGACGTCGAAGACGTACTGAAGAAGCAATACGTGAACGCCAATTACGTGTTCCCGATTGCCAAGGATCAGTCCCTGACCCTGGACTTCAACGGCTATCGCACCAAGCTGGACAACTCCTACGTCCGGGAAAACGGTGTCACCGGCGACGACAACAAAATCTGGAGCCTGGCAGCGACCTTTGCCACCGGCCCGCACTCGTTCACCCTCGCCCACCAGCGCAGCACCGGCGACAGCAACCTGGGTTATGCCTACGGTGGCTATCAGCGCGGCCAGAACCGCGTCGGCGACGGCGGCAACACCATTTACCTGGCGAACTCCTACTGGTCCGACTTCAACGCCGAAGACGAACGCAGCTGGCAGCTGGGTTACGGTCTGGACTTCGGCGCCTTCGGCGTTCCGGGCCTGAGCTACAACGTGGCCTACGTGCGCGGCGACAACATCACCACTTCCACCAGCGAAGGCGGCACCGAGCGCGAGATCTTCAACCAGTTCAAGTACGTCGTGCAGAGTGGCCCGGCCAAAGACCTGAGCGTGAAGGTACGCAGCTCGATCCTGCGTGTGTCGCAGAAATCCAGCGAGTACAACGTCAGCGGCAACGAACTGCGCGTATTCGTGGATTACCCGATCAACATCTTCTGATGATCGGCTGAGTTGTTCAGACTCGATAAAAACCCTGACTGGTTCGGGGTTTTTTTTGCCTCATAACCATATGAAAACACCGAAAAAGGCTGTTTTCGATCGTAAAAAGTCGAATTGGAGCAACTTTATCCTGCGTTTCAAGCAACGCTTGATATGCCTGAAATTCTTTCTCATGGGCCGTCAATCCGGCACCTACTAGATTAGGCCGCTTAATGCAGCGGAGACCTAGTAATGATCGTGTTGAACAGAGAAGTTGGCGAATCGCTACGGCGCGACAAGTATGTCAACGTCCAGGGAGCCGACTTCAACCTCTTCGGTCATTTTTCCGACTTCGTCAGACTGACCAAAAGTTGGGAAAACATGGAGCCGGACAGTTATTACGGCCAAGCCGATGCGGGCATGCGTTTTCGTCGCTACAGCGATTTTGAATACAACCCGGTCACCCGTGACTTGAAGCAATTGGAACACCGCGCCTACGTGCAATCGAAGGCCAACAACAGCTACGTCGGTGGACTGGAGCGGCACTTCCAGGACTTCTCTAATGAGGTCATTAATTCGCCGGTGATGCGCAGCCTGATCGATACGGATTTCGAGGTGTACAAACACGTATTGCCGCCGGAACTGCACGACGCAATCTGGCAATGCCAGATTCATCAGATCCGCATCGAGATCAAGCCGGGCAAGCAACTGGAAATCACCCCGGAAGGTATTCACTGCGACGGTTATCCGTTCAGCGGTGTGCATTTCTGGGGTCGCAACAATGTGGACGGGGCGGAGAGCCGTTTGTATTCGGCCCAAGAGGAACAGCTGGCGGCAACGACCTATCTGGAAATCCTCGACACCACCTACTTCCTCGATCGCGAGATGCGTCACTACGTGACACCGGCGCGCAACACCCATGCTCACGAAATGGCCTATCGGCAGATTCTGGCCATTTCCTTCTCGCGGCCCGGGACCGCTTTCGACATTGTTCGCTGAACAGTTCGACCCCATGATGAACATCACCGAGTGTTCTGCACCGGTGATGCTGCGACGCGCGACGGCCAAGGATGCCCAACGCCTGGAGCGCTTCTTTCGGCAATTCGAAGAAGTGTCGTTCTGTGAATGGCAGGACGCCAAATGCCTGCGCGGTGTGCTGGAGCAGAAAACCACCACCGCGTTCCTCGCACTCGATGTCGGTGGCGAAGTGGTCGGCGCGGTGTTGGGCGGCATGCTTGGTAGCCGTGGCACCATCAATCACCTGGCGGTGAGCACGTTGTATCGCAGCCAGGGCGTCGGTCAGCGTCTGGTGGAAGCGGCCTCGGCGGACATGAAACGGGTGGGTGTGCTGCGGATGTTCCTGTTCGTCGACGATGCTAACCTTGCCGGCAAACGCTTTTGGAGTGCCCAGGGCTTTTGTGAGCCGCGCGGCGAAACTACCTTTGAGAGGGACCTATGAATGAGACGTCCAGCAGCCAGCCGCTGATGGTCGAGCCCCAGCCCTCGCGCACGTTTGCTGAAGCCAGCCCGGTGGTTGCGGGCTACTTCACGGTGTCGTTTGTGTTCGGTCTGATGGCCGTCAATGCCGGGATGCCCGTGTGGCTGCCGGTCGCGATGTGCCTGTTCGTCTACGCCGGTGCCTCACAGTTCGCCGCCCTGGCGTTGATCTCCAGCGGTGCGTCGCTGACCACCATTATCCTCACCACGTTTCTGATCAATGCGCGGCACATGCTGATGTCGGTCTACATGGCCAAGGCCCTGCAAGCGCTGGGGCTCAGTCGTCTGGAGCGCTGGTGTTATGCCGGTGGGCTGACCGATGAATCGTTCGCCTTCCACAGCGTCAAACTGGGCAAGGGCTCGCCGGTCAATGTGCGTTACCTGATCGGCTTCAATCTGTATTGCCACACCTCGTGGGTACTCGGCGGTTTGCTGGGGGCGATCTGCGCGCAGTACGCGGCGCACCTGATCAAATATCAGCTCGACTATGCACTGACCGCGATGATGCTCTACGTGCTGGTATCGCTCTGCAACACCCGCAACAAACTGATCGCCGCACTGGCCGCGGTCGCTTGCATGGGTGCACTGAGCCTGATTGGCAACTCACCCTTCAACGTATTCATCGCCACATTCGTGGGCTGCGGAGTGGGTGTATGCCTGACCAAACGTTCCTGATCCTGGTCGTCGCGCTGATGATGGCCGTGACATTCCTGCCACGCGCGTTGCCGCTGCAGGTGAGCACCGATCATTGGCCACCTCTGGTCGCCCGGGCGCTGGAATACCTGCCGGTGGCGATCGTGGCTGCCATCAGCCTCACACCCCTGTTGATCAAGGATCAGCATGTGCAGCTCGATCGCCCGGAATTTTATGCAGCCATTCCGACGTTGTTATGTGCGTATTTCAGCAAAAATCTCTTTCTCTCCGTTGCGGTGGGAACGGTTGCGTACATTGCGCTCGGCTCGTTCATGTAACGGCAGATCGACCACTTCATTCAAGGCCTGACCCGACAACTCGGGATTATTGATCGCCAGCCGCACTTCGAGGGAGTCCTCGAACCCCGGGAAAATGGTCAGGCCGTTACGCAGGGCCGCCTCACGGGAAACCATGCCCAGTCCGTCCATTTGCGTGATCAACGATAGGGTCAGGGTTTCACTGCAGGAATAGATCATCCGCTTGCCTGACTCGTAGTTGCCAAGGCCTGCGTCGAGAAAGCGCAAGAAGCTGTGGGAATACGGACAGTCATCGGCCGGCCGAACCTGAAATTTATTGCCAAGCAGCACCAGCGGGTCGTTTTCCTGACCGCAATGAGCACCGACCACCTGCACTTGCACATCGGGCAGGGCAATGCTGGGCAACCCCGGCTGTTGCGGCCCGATCAGCACGGCCAGGTCGAAGTCCTCATTCTTCAACTTGCTGAGGTTTTCCATCGACTCGGCGTAGCTGAATTCCAGCTGATAATCAGCAAACACCTCGATGAGGCGTCCGATCATTCGCCGGTTGAAGTCGGCCGAGAGCGTGGTGTTAAGCGCAACCTTGAGCGTGCGCTGCCCGGGCACCTTGAGCGCGGCGACTTTCTCTTCCAGCTGCCGCGTGGCGACCAACACTTTGTCCATGTAGGGCGTGAGCTCCGTGCCCTGTGTGGTCAGGGTCAGCCCCTTGTTGGAGCGACGAAACAACCGAAAACCGAACTGCTCTTCGACCTTGTTCAACTGCGCGGCCAATGCCTGCACGGTCAAAAAGGAATGCTCTGCCGCCGCCGACAACGAGCCGGTCTGCACGATGCGCATGAGGTTGCGTAAGGTTCTGCTATCCATTTGGGTAATGCCCTCTAAAGTGGGCTGGCTATTGTTGTGTACCTTGCCGCCCGGTGGGCGTGGGTCGCGTGCTGGCTATGATCCTGCACCAGAGCATGCTTGTCCCGAGTTTAGTAGCGAAATGATTCTGCGTCCGATGGCTGGAGGCTTGCACAGGATCGAGATTTTTGTTGGAGGGGAGATGATCGGGGTCAAGAAAGTGGCCCGGATGGGGGAGGTGTGGGCGTTTTTTGGCTGCTTGTTTTATCAACGAAACCTTTTCCCAAGGCAAAAAAAAGCAGCCTGATCAGGCTGCTTTCATGAAAAGGTGCTTGATATTGTGCTCCCTCAAGCAGGGGAGAAGAGGTCTCACCAGGCGTCGATTTCCAAGTCATCAACGAGGTCCCTCCGCCGACTATTGCCACTTGGAGGCAGTCGGTTTCGCGCTCTCGATTTAATTCTCTGCCCCTATAGTGGGGGTGTCAACGTGTGTGTCGGACCGTATGTCGGCGTCTTTTCAGGCTGCGGAAAAGCCCAACACCGCCGCACCGTTCAATGGCCAGTCGGCATTGAGCTACATGCTTCATCTGGATTCTAACTGGCGTCAATCAACGCTCGTTCTTCCAACCAACTCTCGTGAAAAAACTGATCCGTAATCGCATAAATCCCATGCCCAACACCGGATAAGCCGCCGACGTTGCACCGGAAAATGCTTGGTTCCGCTTTGCAGTCATTTCGCTGACTTGCGCCCTGTGCGATCCCGTTCCGATGAACAGAAAGTAGCCAGGTGTATTAGGGTGTGGGTTTATTGCATCACGAGCGGCTTTGAGTGCCAGGAGCAGTTGATTGCCGTCGTCGGAGGGAATCGCGTGCTGCACTTCGTCGATGATCAGCACCAAATCTGTTTTCGCTTGGTCGACCACCTCTTTTTATGGATACGCCATAATTATTGGCCAGCCATAATTTAGCATAAAGGTTAAGATCTGGCCTGAGTGCGGACTCATTACACCACGTCACTAATGATGTTCCCGCCCCCACCTTTATCCCCCCAAACCAACCTCTTACATTGAGCTCCACCCACCTACCCCTCATCCCGAAGGGCAGGTCACTGGAGACTCATCATGCCTTTTGTCAGCGTACGCATTACCCGCGATGGTGTTACCTCGGAGCAGAAAGCTCAGGTGATCGCCGAAATCACTGAAACCCTGGAACGCGTCCTCAACAAACGCCCGGACCTGACCCACATCGTGATCGAGGAAGTCGACACCGATAACTGGGGCTATGCCGGTATCACCACCACCCAGTACCGCAAGCAACTGGCTGAGGCGGAGGGGCAGTCATGACCACCTCCGTCACCATCGATTTCGTTTCCGATGTGGTGTGCCCGTGGTGTGCCTTGGGTGCGACGGCGTTGGAGCAAGCGATCGAAAACGTGGCGGGTGAGGTCTCGGTCGAGCTGACTTTCAAGCCTTTCGAACTGAACCCCGACATGCCGGCCGAAGGCGAGAACGCGGTTGCACACTTGATGCGCAAGTACGGGCGCAGCGCCGAGGACGTCGCCGCTGGCAAAGCGATGCAGATCGCTCGGGGTGAGGCCATCGGGTTCAAGTTCGATCTGGAGAAGCGCACCCACTTCCATAACACCTTCGATGCTCACCGATTGCTGTTGTGGGCGTTGCAGGAAGGGCGTCAGGTCGCACTCAAGAAAGCCCTGCTGCGTGCTTATTTCACCGACGGCCAGAACCCGAACGATCGCGAGACGCTGGTTCGGCTGGCGGCGCAAGTGGGATTGGATGCGGCGAGTGCGCGTGAGGTGTTGGTGTCCGGAGCGTTTGCCCAGGAAGTGCGTGAGCTTGAAGTGTTTTACCGCGAGCGCGGCATTAATTCGGTACCGGCCATGGTGCTGAACGGTCGTCACCTGGTGTCCGGTTCGCAATCGGTCGAGTACTACGAACAGATGTTGAGACAAATGGCGCAGGCGCCCGTTGAAGCCTGATTAATCACTTTTTCAAACCATTATTTATGAGTAGAGGTTCACCATGAGCAATTCGAAAAAAGTCATCGTTATTACTGGCGCCTCCCAAGGTCTCGGCGCAGGCATGGTCAAGGCTTTCCGTGATCTCGATTACAAGGTTGTCGCCACCTCGCGTTCGATCAAACCGTCCACCGACCCGGACATCCTTACCGTGGCGGGCGACATCGGCGACCCGGCGGTCGCTCAGCAAGTCATTCGTGAAGCGATCGCACGTTTTGGCCGCATCGACACCCTGGTCAACAACGCCGGGATCTTCGTCGCCAAGCCGTTCACTGCTTACACCCCTGAAGACTATGCCGCGGTGCTGTCGGTGAACCTGAATGGTTTCTTCTACATCACCCAACTTGCGATCACCGAGATGGAGAAGCAGGGCAAAGGCCACGTCGTCAACATCACCACCAGCCTGGTGGACCACGCCATTGACGGTGTGCCATCGGTACTGGCGTCGTTGACCAAAGGTGGCTTGAACGCGGCGACCAAATCCCTGGCCATCGAGTACGCCAAGCGCGGGATTCGAGTGAATGCGGTTAGCCCCGGCATCATCAAAACGCCGATGCACGGAGAGGAAACCCATGAAGCGCTGGGGAGTTTGCATCCGGTTGGGCACATGGGCGAGATCAGCGATATTGCTCAGGCTGTTGTGTATCTGGACAGCGCCAACTTTGTCACCGGGGAAATCCTGCATGTTGATGGCGGGCAGAGTGCGGGTCACTAAGACCTGTTTTCTAAACATCAGAAACAACAAAGCCCTCGCGTTTTTGCGAGGGCTTTGTTTTGTATGGTGCACGCTTTACCAGCACGTGCATCATCCGAAGATCGTCTCTTAGCCAACCCGCCAAGTCTGATAACTCCAGGTACTGAGCGGTACGTCATTGCGCCCGAAAAGTCTAAATCCATCCTGTTGTTTCTACGATGGTTAAGAGTTCATTTGCTGAAGTCGTGCTGCAGCCGGCTCTGGCATGGCCGCCAGGGAACTAAACTAGTTATATCTCTATAGAAGATGTCTCTACAGAGGTAAGGAGGTGTCAAATGGCCATTCGTGATACCTATCAGGAAATTGAACAGACCCTGGGTCTGGTACCGGAGTGGATCAAGCAGATGCCGGAAGGCGGAGCGATCGGATTCTGGGGCGTGGCCCGGGATTTTTGGCTGGCAGATACCAAGATTCCTAATAAGTACAAGGAGTTGATAGGTCTGGCGGTGTCCGGGGCGACTCGTTGCAAGTATTGCGCCCTGTTCCATACCGAAGCCGCGCGCTTGTTTGGCGCGAGCGACGAGGAAATTTCCGAAGCCAGCTTTATGGGCTCGCTGACCATGATGGGCAGCACCTTTATTAACGCCCAGCAGATCGACTACGAGCAGTTCCGGCAGGAAACGCTGAGTATCGTCCGGTATGTCAAAGATCACTCGCAACCCAAAGCCGCATAAGCCGTTGCGAGAACCTGCCCTTCGCCAGCTGACGAAGGATAAGTTGATTGCAATCACCAGCGGTGGTCCCAGGACCACCGCTCGGTGGCAAGCGGCTGTGCTGCGAGCCATCAGCGAACTCATGCAATCCAGCGATACCGCCCGCGAAGAAAACCAGGACCTGCGCATCCCCTTTGCCAAAGCACTCCATGACCTCTATGCGGGACAGAAGTCCGACGCCGAGTTAACGGAAATGGTGTTGCTGATGCTGGAAGTGGAAACCGCCCCTTTTATTGGCAAAGAGCCCCAGCCAGGGGCGGTATCTGGGGACAATGACCTCTGAGAAGTGGAAAAGGGGCAACTTTATGTTCCCAAATTGAAACCATCGTTTATCCCATGGTTTTGAGCAAAAAAGTCCCGCACGATTTGAGCTTGCTGACAACGTCAACCTATAGTGCTGTGCTGGAGCTACGAAGGATGCTTCAGGCTGATGATTTCGTTTCTTCCCAGGATGGATATTTACCCAATGCTCAAGTTCAATGCTCATCTCGGCTTCCAATTCAATGAATTGCCTTTTCTGCAACGCATCGAAGCAGCCGCCGCAGCTGGTTTTCGGGCGGTGGAGTTCCCATCACCCTATGAGTTCGACGCGAGTCTCTTGGCCGACCATCTGGCTCAATACAGTCTGCCATTGATTCAATTCGCTGCACCGGCTGGCGTTACCAAAGGCATCGCTGCCTTGCAGGGCAAGGAGGAAGAGTTTCGCAACGGATTGCTCCGGGCCGCCAGCTATGCAAAGGCGCTGGCATGTTCGGATGTCCATATTATGTCTGGTGTTACGACGCAGGATGACGCAGGGCGTGTCTTCGGGAGCAACCTGGAGTATGCCGTCAAGTACTTCGAGGATCAGGGTTTGCGGCCTCTTATCGAAGTAATTTGTGCGCAGGAGATGCCGGGCTATTACATGGCTGACTTCAGCAAGGCGCAACAAGTGCTGGAAACCTTCCCGAGTGTCGGGCTGATCCTCGATCTTTACCATGCCCAGCTTCTGACTGGAGACGCAGCAGATGTTCTGGCTCGGTTTTACGACAGAACAGTTCATGTGCAAATTGCCGACTGCCCGGGTCGTCACGAGCCGGGAACGGGGAGCATCGACTTTGCAGCCTTGTTCGCAGCGCTGGAGCAGCGTGGCTACACAGGATGGATCGGGTGTGAATACCGGCCTTCCGGTTCTACCGTGGCGAGCCTTGACTGGATCAGGCAGTTAAGTGCTTAGCGCTGAAGTGAAATTGTGATGGGGCGGTGTGCAGGTAGATTTGGCGCAGGGGAGGGTTAAGACGGTATCTACAAGGGCCGCCTCTCTAGATGCCAGAAACAACAAAGCCCTCGTATTTCTACGAGGGCTTCGTTTTGTATGGTGCCGGCACCAGGAATCGAACCCGGGACCTACTGATTACAAGTCAGTTGCTCTACCATCTGAGCTATACCGGCGTGTCAGGGCGACGATTATAGCGATTGGGTTGGTTCTGTAAACCCCTGAATTCAGACTATTTTTGCGCAGGCTTTCGGTCAGGCGCGATGCAGTACTTTCTTGAGTTTCTGCAGGGGGCGCCAGGCTCGGCTGTTTTGCATCGCCCGCAGTTGCGCTTCGGCGTGTTCAGCGCGTTGCAGGGCGGCGGGGAGGTGGTTTTCGGTGTTGGTGACGGGGTGGCTGAATTGATGGCCTCTGCAGAACGTCACGGTCGAAGATTTTTCTTGTTCATGGCCGCACTGTCGGCACCCTCGTATGCGTGTATAGCAAGGGGCATTGCCAGGCGCAATTTTCCGCCCGTGATGTCCGGAATTCGGCGGTTATGTCGTTTTGATTTAATGCTTATGCACAACGGGCTGGCGGAATCTGCTTGATCATTGCGCTTTTGTGGACTCGTTCTCATTTGTCCGCAAATGCCTGTTTTACGGGTTTTTTATTTTTGTGAACAAAAAATGACCAGTAGTGTTTTAGGCGTAAAACAGCGTGGATATTGGATCCACGATAATTCCATCAACAGAGTTATCCACAGGTTGCGACTGTTTAAGGGCGCTCTGCCAGAAGCAGGAAATTGCGCGGTGTGAGTGGGGATTCGCAGAAGGTGCCGAGACGAACGACATAACCCTGCTCAATGAGGAAAAGTGCCCGATCGAGTACCAGCCACAGCTCCAGAGGCCGTCGGAAAAGGCCTCGCAGCAGCTCCAGGTTGCGCACTTCGGCCAGTCGCTGCCAACCGGCGGCTTCCAGTTCGGTCCAATCTGGCGTGCCGACTGTGGATAAGTCTTTGAGTGCGGCCAGATCGCGGCAGTAATCGGAGAAGGGTTTGTCCAGCCAGGCGCTGGGCAGGGAAGGGGTGGGCAGGTATTCGTCGACACCGCGAAGTTGCCGTTGCAGCAGGTCGAACCCCAGGCGCCGGGCCATGGAGGTGTCGCGCTGGCGTCGGACGCGAGCGCCGGCGGTGACGGTTTCGCTCATCGGCAGCGCAAGATCATCGAGGGAAAGGTGTAGGTTGGAGCGCTCGGCCGCACAGGAAAGTGGCCGATAGGTGTTCAGACTGATCCGGTTGTAGCAGCACGGTGCGATGGCCAGTTGTTTGCAACCGGCGGCACTGGCGAGCTGGATCAGTCGCACATGCAGATCCCCGCAGGCGTGCAGCGCTACGGGTGTGTGATCGGCATTCAATAAGGGTGCTGCGCCAGGCGCGAGTACATCCTGTTCTACATGCAGCGCATGCATTTGATGGCGCTGGCTGAGTGCCTCGCCGCTGGCGACCAACGCCGGGTCGTATTCCAGGCAGGTCAGTTGTTGACCGGTTTGCAGCAGGCGTCGCCCCAAATGGCCCTTGCCCGAACACCAGTCCAGCCAATGCGTCGGTGCACGGGCAAACTGCAAGCAGCCGGCGAACGCTTCAATCTGCTGCCACTTGCGCCCCGGCACATCCACATTCAACCGATGGCCCGCCGCTTCGAGTGCACGAGCCGGCAATTCGCCCACCGCACTCAGCTCAAGAGACATCGCCGCCAATGAAGCAAACGGCTCCGGCGCATCGAGCCCGCCAGGCTGGTTATGACTGTTTTCCGCATCTTCCAGCGACCGTCCGCGTAGCCACAACGCCAGTTCCGGGTAGGACGCTTCCCAGGGTAGTTGCAGATGGGTAAACGGTCGGGGCTTCCACAGCGCCTGATGCTCGATCAGAAAAGCATCCAGCGCAGCGAAGCGGGCGAGCAGGGTCTCGCCCGTCAGCACGCAGGCATCAACGCCCTTGGCAGGCATCGACGCGCAACCAGCGCTCCAGCAGCTTGAAGCCGCGCACCAGCACGTAAGCCATCAGCAGATAGAACATGCCTGCGGCGAAGAAGATCTCCACCGGCAGGTAGGTGCGAGCAATGATGGTGCGGGCCATGCCGGTCAGTTCCAGCAGGGTCACGGTACTGGCCAGGGCACTGGCCTTGAGCATCAGGATCACTTCGTTGCTGTACGCCGGCAGGCCGATACGCGCAGCGCGTGGCAGCATGATGTAGAACAACGCCTTGGCCCGGGACATGCCCAGCGCCCGCGCCGCTTCGATCTCGCCCGGTGGAATCGCCTGGATCGCGCCACGCAGGATCTCGGCGATGTAGGCCGCGGTGTGCAAGGTCATGGTCGCGGTGGCGCACCAGAACGGATCGCGCAGGTACGGCCACATCGAGCTGTTACGCACCGCATCGAACTGCGCCAGGCCGTAGTAGACCAGGAACAGCTGAACCAGCAACGGCGTGCCACGGAAAAAGAAGATGTAGCCGTAGGGGAATGCCCGCACATACCAGAGTCGCGATGAGCGAGCGATGCCCAGCGGAATTGCCAGCAGCAACCCGGCAATCACGGCGATGGCCACCAGTTCCAGGGTCAGCGTCGCGCCCTGCGCCAGTTTTGGCAGCCACTTGATGATGACTTCCCAATTCATTGGGTGCTCCTCGCAAAGCCGCGAGCGGCGCGTCGTTCCATTAAGTGCATGCCGGTCATGGCCAGAATGGTCAGGCTCAGGTACATGAAGGCAGCCACCATATAGAAGGTGAACGGTTGCTTGGATACGGTCACGCCGATTTGCGCGTGACGCATGATTTCTTCAAGGCCGATGACCGATACCAGCGCAGTGTCTTTCATCAGAATCATGAACAGATTGCCCAGGCCCGGCAGGGCGATGCGCCACATCTGCGGCATGATCAACTTGGTGAAGATGCGGAATTTCGACAGACCCAGGGCCACACCAGCTTCACGGTGACCTTTGGGAATCGCCAGAATCGCCCCGCGAAACACTTCCGTGGCATAGGCGCCGAAACACAGCCCCAGCGCAATCACGCCGGCGGCAAAGGCGTTGAGTTCGAGCTCGGGGTTGCCGAAGAACTCACCCAGCGCACGCATCAGGTTGACTGTGCCGAAGTAGATCAACAGCACCCAAAGCAATTCCGGGATGCCGCGAACCAGCGTTGAATAAGTGCCGCCAAGCCATTGCAGCGGCTTGTACGGGGAAGTCTTGGCCAAGGCGCCGAGCAGACCGAGCACCAGCCCCAGGCACAAGGCCGAGAGTGCCAGTTTCACAGTCATCAGTGCGCCAGCGGCGAGCGCCGGGCCGAATCCGTAGAGGTCGATAATCATGGATTTCTTTTCAAATCGCGGCAGGCAATGCCAAGGACTGGCGCCGTCAGCGAACGGCGCCGGTCAGGCAGGTCAGAATCAATAGATGCTGAACGGGAAGTACTTGTCGTTGATCTTCTTGTAGGTGCCGTCAGCGACGATTTCTTTCAGCGCAGCGTTCAGCTTCTCGCGGATCGGGTCGTTCTTGCGAACGGCGATACCGATCTTGTCGCTTTCTTCAACCGGGTCACCCTTGAATTCGTAAGGACGGCCGGCGTCGCTTTTCAGCCATTCATAGTTGACGTACTTGTCGGCCAGGATGCCGTCCAGACGACCGGAAGTCAGGTCCAGGTAGGCGTTTTCCTGGGTGTCGTAGAGTTTGACTTCGACGCCTTCCATGTTGTCTTCCAGCCAGGTGCCGGCCAGGGTCGCGCGTTGGGCGCCGATCACCTTGCCTTGCAGCGAAGCCTTGTCGGTCTTGAAGTCGACGTCTTTTTTGGCAATGAACTGCAGTTTGTTGGAGTAGTACGGTGCGGTGAAGTCCACCGCTTGCTTGCGCTCATCGGTGATCGACATCGAGGAGATCAGGAAGTCGAATTTCTTGGCGTTCAGGGCCGGGATGATGCCGTCCCAATCGGAGGTGACCACGGTGCACTCGACTTTCATCTTGGCGCACAAGGCGTCGCCGATGTCTTTGTCGAAGCCGACGACATTGCCACTGGCATCTTTATTGTTGAACGGCGGGTAGGCCGCTTCGATGCCCATCTTCAAGGTCTCGGCGGCGGCACCGGCGCTGAAGGCCAGGGTGACGGCCGCAGCCAGGAAGATCTTTTTGTAGTTCTGCATGCGGGTAGCTCCGTTAGCGGTTGCTGGACATGAATTGTTTGCAGCGCGCCGAAAGCGGGTTTTCGAATACCTGCTGCGGCGATCCTTGTTCTTCTACCAAGCCTTGGTGGAGGAACACCACTTCGCTGGAAACCTGACGGGCGAAGCCCATTTCATGGGTCACGAGCAGCATGGTGCGGCCTTCTTCGGCCAGCGCGCGGATGACATTAAGTACTTCCTGGACCATTTCCGGGTCAAGGGCGGAGGTGGGTTCGTCGAACAGGATCACCTTGGGTTGCATCGCCAAAGTGCGGGCGATGGCTGCACGTTGCTGCTGGCCGCCGGAGAGTTGTGCGGGGTAGGCGTGGCGCTTGTCAGCGATGCCGACCTTGGCCAGCAGGGCTTCGGCGACTTCGATGGCCTCGGCCTTGCTCTGACCGAGTACGCGGCGCGGGGCCTCGATGATGTTGTCGAGCACGGTCATGTGCGGCCAGAGATTAAAGTTTTGAAATACAAAACCGATCTCGCTGCGCAGGCGATTGATCTGTTTGCCGTCGGCAGCGACCAGTTCGCCGTTCTTGGCGGACTTGAGCTTGAGTTCTTCGCCGGCCACCAGGATCTGGCCCTGGTGCGGGTTTTCCAGCAAGTTGATGCAACGCAGGAACGTGGACTTGCCGGAACCGGAGGAGCCCAGGATCGAGATCACGTCGCCGTCGCGGGCGGTCAGCGAGATGCCTTTGAGCACCTCAAGCTGTCCGTAGCGTTTGTGCAAGTTGCGGATTTCAAGCGCGGGCGTGGCCTCAGCCATGTGCGTTCCTCATAGTGTGTTGCGCTCCTGCTGTTGGTCGCCTTCCTGGCGAGGCGGCCAAGCTAGCATAGCGTTCGAATGGCAGCCAACAGCGCTCGGGACGGTAAACGGATGGCGTGTGGCAGGTTGTCGCATCGGTACAGCAGACTGTCGCGCTGCTATCAACCGAACAGCCGTTTGAACCCGATGTGGTCCGGCTGTCCCGTAAAAAAAGGCGCGATGTTGCCAGCTTTGGCGGGGTGTTGGAAGCGCTAACCGGCCAAACGTTCCTGATCTGCACTTTTATTGTGCGCGCCTGCCTTTTTGGGTGTGTTTCCGGTGCATGGATTCGTTCCTGAAGTGGGTGGCAAGGTAACGCTCTGGCTAAATGCCATTAATCTCAATGACTTGCGATAAGCGCTCCATCGGCGCACAGGCCGCGTATACCGGGGGCGTGAAACATTTTGGCGCAATTATTGCGTGCAGAATAAGGAACACTCTGTTGGATTCTTTTTACGAGAAGGGATTTTCAGGCAGGGTGGACTGAATCGATTTCCAGGCAAAGGTAGTTTCAATGAGCAGTACGCAAAGCTCCAATGGCCTCGAACAGGGGCTCAAACCGCGTCATGTGACCATGCTGTCGATCGCCGGGGTTATCGGTGCCGGCCTGTTCGTCGGCTCCGGCCACGCCATCGCCGCTGCAGGCCCGGCCGTGTTGTTGGCCTACGCTGCCGCCGGTGCGCTGGTGGTTCTGGTCATGCGCATGCTCGGCGAGATGGCCGTTGCATCGCCAGATACAGGCTCCTTCTCGACGTATGCCGATCGTGCGATCGGTCACTGGGCCGGTTTCACCATCGGCTGGCTCTACTGGTGGTTCTGGGTTTTGGTCATCCCGCTGGAAGCTAACGCTGCGGCGACCATTCTGCATGCCTGGTTCCCGAACGTGGCGATCTGGGCCTTCACCTTGGTCATCACGTTACTGCTGACGGTGACCAACCTGTTCAGCGTGAAGAACTATGGCGAGTTCGAGTTCTGGTTCGCCCTGGTCAAAGTCGTGGCGATCATCGGCTTTATCGGTCTGGGCATTCTGGCGATCTTCGGCCTCCTGCCCACCAGCCAGGTCAGCGGTGTGTCGCACCTGTTTGACACTCAAGGCTTCCTGCCAAACGGCATGGGCGCGGTGCTCGGCGCCATTCTGACCACCATGTTTTCCTTCATGGGCACCGAGATCGTGACCATTGCGGCCGCGGAATCGAAGAACCCTGGCCAGCAGATCTCCAAGGCCACCAACTCGGTCATCTGGCGGATTGGCTTGTTCTACCTCGTCTCCATTTTCATCGTTGTGGCCTTGGTGCCGTGGAACGACCCGATTCTGGCCAGCGTCGGTTCCTACCAGACCGTGCTGGAGCGCATGGGGATCCCGAATGCCAAGCTGATCGTTGATATCGTGGTTCTGGTCGCGGTCACCAGCTGCCTGAACTCCGCGCTCTACACCGCTTCGCGGATGATGTTCTCGCTGGGCAAACGCGGCGACGCGCCGGCCGTTTCCCAGCGCACCAATAGCAGCGGCACACCTTACTGGGCCGTGATGCTGTCGACCGCTGCGGCATTCCTTGCAGTCTTCGCCAACTACGTGGCCCCGGCTGCCGTGTTCGAATTCCTGCTGGCCAGCTCTGGCGCCATCGCGTTGCTGGTGTACCTGGTGATCGCATTTTCGCAACTGCGTATGCGCAAACAGCGCATGGCTCGTGGTGAAAAAATCGCCTTCAGCATGTGGCTGTTCCCGGGTCTGACCTACGCGGTGATCGTATTCATCATCGCCGCCCTGACCATCATGCTGTTCCAGGAAGCGCATCGCGTGGAGATCCTCGCGACTGGCTTGCTGAGCGTGTTGGTGGTGGCTGCCGGTTTGTTTGTGGCGCGTCGTCGCAAGCTGCAGAAACTGGGCGCTGTGGTGCTGAGCTGATCCGTACCGCGTAACGCAAAACGGCCGCTGTCAGTGATGACACGCGGCCGTTTTCAGTTCTGAAGAGGAGGCGTGTCTACTCGCCCTTTTCTTCCTGCGCATCCAGCGACTGACGATAATTGTCCAGCGCATCGCCAAAGTCAGTGATGAATTGCGGATCGGTCAGCCAGGCCTGGGCGGTATCGCGGTCCATGCCATCGGCCCACATGCGGTAGTCGATCAGCATGTCGGCGGCCAGGTGCGTGGCGGCCATGGCTTCGTTGTCGGCGTTTTCCATGTCCAGCAGTTCTGGATGGTCGCTGATGATCCCGGCGAGGTTCGACAGCAGGGTCAGCAGCATGTCGTTGCGGCTGGAGGCTTCGGCGTCACGCATTTTGCTGAACATCGCCAGGGTGTATTCCGGGATCGGCTCGCCGATCTCACCCAGGTCATCGTTCAGATCGGCAGGCTTTCTGCCGACCATGCGGATCTGTTTGGCTTTGGCCTTTGCGCGTTTGGCGCGTTTCTGTTGCTTATTCAGGGATGCCATGGGAACTCAGTGGGTTTTCTGTTGGGTTTGGGCCGCGATGGCGTCGGACGCCGCCACGTAATCAGCCTGGAAGGCTGGGGATTCGATCCACGCCAGGGCGCCTGCTTCGTCGGTCTCGGTGGACCATTGGCGGTATTCGATCAGCGCCGCGAGGATGAAGTCCATCGCGCCTTCTTCGCCTTCCTGTTCGTACACCAACTCCAGCAACGGGTCTTCAAGGAAGGCTGTGCACATGGCCTGCTGATTGGACTTTTCGGCGTCGATCATTTTTTTGAACAGTTCGGTCAGGTCCACCGATTCGAAGTCGATGCGATCGTCGTTCGGGTCCAGCTCGACCGGCGCGGCGGCCCGCTGGGTGCGGTTCTGCTTGGCCTTGGCTTTGGCGCGGGAGGCGCGTTTGTTCTGCTTGTTGGTGGAGGCCATGGGCGTCGTTCCGTATTTCGTTGAGAGGGTGCATCAATCAGTTGCGTGGCACTCGCCGCCCGGGTGTATCGGGGGCCAGCTCGCCGGTCTGCAGCCAGGACAATGCAATGGGCCATAGTGTGGCTTGGTATGCGCTGCGAAAAAAGGCGAAATGTCCGACTTCTTCTTCGCCGATGTCCTCAGGTGTGATTCTCAGGTGGGTATTTGTACTGCCGGTGAAGTAGCCAAGCAGGCGTTCTATGGCTGGAATCGTGCCGTAGGGATCGTCGCTGAGGCTGATGGCCAGGGTTTGTGCGCTGACGTTGGCGAAGGGCAGTCGACCGGTTCTGGCGTGGATGAGGCGACCGCTGGGGCGTTTCTCATATCGGTTGCTGGGCGTGCTCCAGTCGCGAACCACGCCGGCGGGGGTGTCTTCGAGCCAACCCAGGCGTTTGCCGGGGAAGTAGCCGCAAAGCATCGTCATCAACGGCATCACCACGTGCCACTTGGCGAACATCCGCCAGCGATGAGCGGGGGCGTAGTCGCGCCAGTAAGCGAACTGCGCGCCCACTGTCACCAAGCGTCGGATCAAATGCCCGGAGGCCCCCAGCCCCGCAGCACAGCCGCCGAAGCTGTGGCCGACGACATTGATGGGTTGTCCCGCAAATTCGCGTTGCGCTCTTTGCAGCATCGCCTCGAAATCCAGCGCGCCCCAGTCGGACCATGAGGCCTCGAGCCCTTTCAACGATGCGGGACGCGACTCGCCGATGCCTCGGTAGTCATAAGTGATCACGTCAAAGCCGTTGGCGAACAGGTAATCGGCGAAGCGCGAATAGTGTCGGCAACGGACAGAGGTGGCAGCGTTGACGATAACCACCGGGCGAGTTGGGTCTTGATGGGGGTGTCGCCAGGTGAAGCCGCCAAGGAGGAAGCCATCGGCGGCGGGCTCCCTGAAGGATTCGCCGGGTGTGCGGGTGGGCAACGGCAACTCGAGTTGCGTCGGGGCCAGTGAGGGTATGTCCTGTAAGTTCATCGGCTTTGAACCTTTGCGGCGAGTTACTCACCATAGTCGTCATGCCGTTTATGAACAATCTGCCCGCGCTTATCGGGGGCGCTTGAGTAACCGCTCCTCAAGCACCGCCCATTCCCGATCCAGTTCTGTGCGAAGTTCCTCCTCACTCGGCAGCACCAGTCTGTAGGTACTTGCGAACAGTTGTTCGTTGCCTTGCAGCACTGAATAGCGCACCACCGATTCATCTTTTTGCGCGCAGAGAATGAGGCCGACGGTGGGGCCATCCTCCGGTCCGCGCTTGAGGTCGTCGTACATGCGTACATACATGTCCATCTGGCCGACATCCTGGTGAGTCAGTACGCCGCGCTTGAGGTCGAAGATGACGAAGCACTTGAGCAGGTAGTTGTAGAACACCAGGTCGATGTAGAAGTCTCTGCTGTCGGTACTGATACGTTGCTGGCGAGCGATGAAGGCGAAGCCTTTGCCCAGTTCGAGCAGAAAACCCTGGAGTTGATCGATCAGTGCTTGCTCAAGATCGCTTTCCTGAACCCGGCCTGCATTGGGCAGGCCGAGAAACTCGAGCAGCACCGGATCCCGGATGAAATCCCGAGGGCTGGCGTTCATTTGCTGGATGTTGATGGCGGCTTCCTGCTTGACGGCAACCCGGTCGCGGCTCGCCAGCAGGCGTTCGTAGTAGAGGGTGTTGATCTGGCGCTCAAGGGCGCGACTTGACCAGTTCTGGAGTGCTGATTCGTTCATGTACCAGTGGCGAGCGTTGTCGTTGTCGACTCGCAGCAGCCTGCGGTAGTGGGTCCAGCTCAATTCGGAACGCACTGCGTTCCAGATTGGAAAGGTCTGATAAAAATCCCGCATGTATCGCAGGTTGCGTTCATCAAAACCTTTTCCAAACTCGGAAGTCAGGACTTTGGCCAGTGTCGACAGCAGCTGCTTGCCATAAGTCGCCCGCCGAGCCCCTTCCTGCTCGAACTCCACGATATGCCGGCCGATCTGCCAACAGGTTTGCACCTGAACGGTATCGACCGCTCGCAGCACCTTTTGGCGCGCTTCACGGATCAGCTCGCCCAGACTGCCGAGCAGTGAAGCCATTTTTGGATCTTGAGTGTTATCGGGTTCGAGGTGGCTCATGACATCTTCCGCAGCTGGAAACAGACGCAAGAGGATGGCAGGAGAGCGATAGTCGAGGATGCCGGGCGCTGCTGATAAGTCGGAAGGAATTACCGGATTCGTCTTGCAGGACACCACCGACTACAGCTCGTACTTGAGGAGCAAATCGTGTAGTCCGATTCGCAGTGAACCCAATTCCGAATCGATCTAAAACTTGAGTATTCGGCGATAAATCTAAAAGGAGTAACGAGTGGGTTCTACGTAACCCGGGAGTCGCCATCATGAAGTACGTCCATTCATTCATGCTGCCCATCGCCGCTGTCGGCGTACTGCTGTTGCCAATCGCGCTTAACGCCGCCAGCCTTGAGCCAATTGACAGCTCGGCCGTGCAAGTCCAGCAGCAACAACAAAACGGGATTACCTACCTGTCCGGGGGGGTTGGAGAGGACGAGGCTAAAGCCATTCAGCAAACCAAGGGCTACAACCTGCACATGACATTCTCCACCGGGCCTCAGGACGAATACGTTCCCGATGTGGATCTGGTTATTCAGAAAGCCGCAGGGCAGACCGTGCTGACACTGAGTGAGGCTGGACCGTTGGTTTACGTTCAGCTGCCTGCCGGCAAGTACACCGTTATCGCCACGCATAAAGGTGAGGTGCGGCGTGATACGGCGGATGTGGGCAGTGGTGCCGCTCGCAATCTGGTTTTCCACTGGGGCGGTCAAAACTAGTCAGGAGAGGTGGCTTGCGTGATGTCCGATTAAATCGCAGGCATAAAAAAACCCTGAATCTTGCGATTCAGGGTTTTCGGTATTTGGTGCCCAGAGACGGAATCGAACCGCCGACACGGGGATTTTCAATCCCCTGCTCTACCGACTGAGCTATCTGGGCAACGGGGCGCATTAAACGGGTTTTTCAGGAGGTCGTCAAGCAAGTTTTCAAAAAATATTTAATTATTACCGTCGCTTACGTGCCGACCCCGAATTTTGATCAATTATTGAGCAGGTGGAACGTAGCCTTCAGCCTTGGCGTATTCCTCGCCGGAAAAGTATTTGTCCATCTCACCCTGAAGGTATTTGCGGTCTTCGGCGTTCATCATGTTCAGGCGTTTTTCGTTGATCAGCAGGGTCTGGTGTTTCTGCCAGTCGGCCCAGGCCTTGGCCGAGACGTGGTCAAAAATGTCCTGACCTTTTGCACCCGGGAATGGAGCGCGCTCCAGGGCGGGCAGTTCTTCTTTGTACTTGCGGCACATGATGGTGCGGGTCATGACGACTCTCCTGCGTTCAATACGGCGGCCGCGCGCTCGAGCAAGGTTTTGACCGGGGCGGCAAGGCCCAGGCGCGGCGGGGTGGCGAGGTTATACCAGAGCCAGTCGGCCTCGGCCACGTGATGGCCGGCCTCCTGGACCTGCACCAGCCAGGGTTCGATGGATAATTGAAAGTGACTGAAGGTGTGCACCAGGCTCGGCAGTGCCTGCTGGCTGCCCAGTTCCAGCGAGTGCTGCGAAGCCAGATGTTGCAGGTCGTCGAGGTCATCGAGTTCCGGCAGGCTCCAGAGACCGCCCCACAGGCCCGTGGAAGGGCGTCGGTAAAGCAGAATCGCGCCGTCGCCGTTGGCGAGCATCGGCATCAGCGTGCGCTTCTGTGGCACCGCTTTGCGTGGCTTGGGGATCGGGTAGCGGGTTTCCAGGCCGAGCGTGTGTGCTTCGCAGCCCTTTTTCAGTGGGCAGAGCAGGCAGCTCGGCTTGCTGCGGGTGCAGAGCGTGGCGCCCAGATCCATCATCGCCTGGGTGTAGGCGTTGACCCGATCATGCGGCGTGAAGCGCTCAGCGTTCGCCCACAGCTGTTTGGCGACCTTCGGCTCGCCCGGATAACCCTCTTGCGCAGTAAAGCGCGCCAGCACCCGTTTGACGTTGCCGTCGAGGATCGGCGCGCGGATACCCATGCTCAGGCTGGCAATCGCCCCGGCGGTGGACAGGCCGATACCCGGCAGCTCGGTGAGTTTTTCCACATCACGGGGAAACTCGCCGCCATATTCGGCGACCACAATCTTCGCGGTCTTTTGCAGGTTGCGCGCGCGAGTGTAGTAACCGAGGCCGGTCCACAGGTGCAGTACCTCGTCTTCCGGTGCTGCGGCCAAGGCTTCGACGGTTGGCAGCGAGGCCATGAACCGGTCGAAGTAGTTCAGCACCGTGCTGACCTGGGTCTGCTGCAACATGATTTCCGAGACCCACACCCGATAAGGGGTGATGCCCTGTTGCCAAGGCAAATCGTGGCGGCCATGGCGGTCGTACCAATCCAGCACGGCCGTTGAAAACTGCTCGGCTCTCATCGCTTGAACAGCCCCTTGAGCGCGTTTTTCAGTTCCGGGCTGACTTTATCGCCAAGCTTCTCGTCGATTTTTTCGCTGATGTGCTCGCCGGCCAGTTTGCTGGCGACCTGGCTCATGCGTTCGCTGTCGAGGCGGCAAGCCTTGGCGCCCAGCTCCAGCGGGCCACGGCAGCGCAGCGGCCATTCGATGCCGACGAATTTCTCGCCGACCTGACAAGCCGGGTCCGGCATGTCGCTCTTGTCGCCTTCGACGATGATGCCCAGGCGGTAATCCATGCCCAGCACCCGCAGGTCGATGTCGCCGTTACCGTTCACGGTCATGCCTGGGACGCGCACTTTCAGGTCCGGGTTATTGGCCACGCCGTTGCGCAAAGTCAGGTTGCCCTTGAGCTCCTCGAAGGGCGTGTCCTTGCCCCGTGGTTCGCCACTGAGGGTTTTGCGATTCAGGGTGGCGATGCCTTTGCACAGTTGTTGCTCAAGGTTGGCATTGAGCAGCATGCCGTTGTTGATGACGAAGCTGGCGTTGCCGTTGAGACTGTCGATCAGCGCGCTCTCGCTATTGCCACTGCCGGTCAGGGTGCTGTTGAGCGTGACCTGGCCTTTGACCGGTGGATTTTTCCCCTGGCCCTCGAGGATTTTCTCCACCGGCACGTTGTTGATGCGCGTCTGTATGTTCAGCGCTGGCACTTGCTGGCGCACATCCAGGGTGCCCTTGGCTTCGAAGTTACCGTCGTACAGATCGCCGCGCAGGTTCTCCAGGGTCAGCAGGCCGCCCTGGCCATTGGCCTTGAGCACCGCGTTCTGGATCGGCAGTTTGTCGAGGGTCAGTTGGCCGAAGGTCAGGTCGGCGTCCACGTCGAGTTTGCTCAGGCGCTCCACCGGGAACAAGCGGTCGCTGCTCCACGGGCCTTTGGTCGGTGATGGCGGCAGCGGTGTGCTGCCAGGGCCGGCCAGGGCATCGGCCTCGGTGCTGGCCACTTCGGCCTTGCGTACCTGAGTTGCGCTGTTGGCTTCGGCGGATTTCGGCGGCAGGTAACGGTCGACGTTGAAGGTGTCAGCCTTGAGGGTTGCCCGCAGCGATTGCTTGGCGAAGTCTTCGATGGCGATGCGGCCGCTGAAGTTGCTGTCGTCAAGTTTCAGGTTGATGTTATCGAGCGACAGGCTGGTCGGCGTGCCGGCAACCTGGCTGACCAGTTCAACTTTGCTCAGGCTACCTTCGGCCATCGCCGGGAGTTTCTGGCCGATGCTGTCGACGAATTTCGCCAGGTCGAATTGGGCAATCGACAGGCCGCCGCTGATTTGCGGGGTCTTGTCGAGGTCGTTGGCTTTCAGTTCACCCAAGGCACGCAACTGGTTGGCGGAGATCTTGATGCCAGTCCATTCGGCGACGTTGGCGGCTTTGTCCAGCAGCAACTGACCTTGAGCGGCGAAGGTCATGGTCTTGCCTTGCAGCGGATCGCCAGCGACTTCGCCGGAGAGTTTCATGTCTTCGAACTTGTAGCGTTGCAGCGCTCGCTCGAAGCGCAGCTCGCCAGCCAGCTCGGTCCGCACCCGCAGAACTGGTTGGTTGGTGCCCAGGAACGCCGTGAGTTTGACCGGGATGTTGGTCGAGTCATGGACCGGGCCAGTACTCAGCTGGATGCTTTCGGCGCTGAACTGCTTGCCGGTTTTTTCGTCGCTGTACTCAACGCGGGCGTTGTTGACGGTCAGGCTGTCGATGTCCAGGCGGACCGGCTGAGCCGGTTTTTCGGCCTGGGCGGTGGTCGTTGGTGCGGGTTCGCCGGTGGTGGCGGGCGTTGTGGTCGAGGTCGTCGCAGCCGCAGGTGCCGGCACCTTGCCGATGTCTTCCCAGTTGCCATGGCCGTCCTTGTCACGGTTCAGGCGCAGGTTCAGGCCTTCGACGCGCACATCGCTCATCTGCACTTCGCGGCGCAGCAGCGGAATCACGCGGACCGACAGACCGAGCATCTGCAGGTCGGCAAACGGCTCGGTGGGCTTGGCCAGGGTCGCCACACTGGCTTCGTGTAATTCCAGGCCCAGCCAGGGGAACAGGCTCCAGCCGATATCGCCATTGAGCGTCAGCTCGATGTGGGCCTTGTCGCGGGCAATCTGGCGAATCTCGTCTTTGTAGTCGTTGGGATCGAAGAAGTGGGTCAGGGCAAAGCCCAGCGCCACAATGATCAGCAACAGCCCGAGAAGTACCAGACCCAGGATTTTGCCGAACGCTTTCATGGGCGAGTCCTTGTATTAGTCGAATTCGAAATTTAGCCGGGGAGTATAGCGCCCCGAAGTGGCCGCCCGGTCAGCGATCATGTCGGGAGCACATCCAGCGGCACTTTCAGCTTAGCCGCCAGCGCCTGGGCTTCTAGGTGCCCGGCGGGCGCCAGCAGGTGCAATGTCGCGCCCGATTGCACCGCCATTTTCTGCGCTTCGCTTACCAGGCGCTCGGCAACACCACGGCGGCGGGTGATTTTTCGTACGCATAAATGGGACAAATGCCAGGTGTCATGGTGCCGTTGCAGACGTGCTGCGCCCAGCAACCGATCGTTGAAGCGTCCGGCGACCAGCGAGCCGTCCCGCAAGCAGCTTTCGATCAGCTCAGCATCCCCTGTAAACGGCGCAAACAGCCAGCTCGGGGCATCGCGGTAGATCTTCTGCAGATCTTGCTGATCCTGATAAGTGACCTGGTTCAGCAGCTCGACAATGATCGGCATGGAAATTCCTGTGAAGTTAAACGGAGCCATTCCCCGTGAAAACAATGTTCATCCAGTGGTACGAGATCGGATGACATACAAAACGTGATATCAGTTTGGTTTTTCTGTCACGTGCAAATGGTAACCTCTGCCCGTTCGTCCGTCCTTCTGCGACGTGATGTCGCACCAAAATGAAGCTTCACCTAAAAACAGTCATGTCTGCGTGCATAAAGGCTGGGGGTGAGGAGCGGCTGGCGAACCCTACTAATAATTGGGGGAAACACCATGACTACGAGCATCACGGCGGACGGCTTTGCCGACCGGCCCGCGTTCCTGTCCAAGGAACGCATCATCGCCAAGCCCGGTTTTAACCGTTGGCTTGTACCACCGGCCGCTCTGGCTATCCACCTCTGCATCGGCATGGCCTACGGCTTTTCGGTGTTCTGGCTGCCACTGTCCAAGGCCCTGGGCGTCACCAAAGCCGTGGCTTGCGCGCCGGACATGAGCTTCATCGCTCAGGTCTTTTCGTCGCAATGCGACTGGCCGATCTCGATGCTCGGCTGGATCTACACCCTGTTCTTCATCTTCCTGGGTTGCTCGGCAGCGATCTGGGGCGGTTGGCTCGAACACGCAGGTCCTCGCAAGGCGGGCGTTGTATCGGCACTGTGCTGGTGTGGCGGTCTGCTGATTTCGGCGCTGGGGGTCTATACCCACCAGATCTGGCTGATGTGGATCGGTTCCGGGGTTATTGGCGGTATCGGCCTGGGGCTGGGCTACATCTCGCCGGTCTCGACCCTGATCAAGTGGTTCCCGGACAAACGCGGCATGGCGACCGGCATGGCAATCATGGGGTTCGGTGGCGGCGCGATGGTCGGCGCTCCACTGGCTGCGGCCCTGATGGGCCACTTTGCTTCGCCAACCAGCGTCGGTGTATGGCAGAGCTTCCTGGTGATGGCCGCGATCTACTTCGTGTTCATGATCGGTGGCGCACTGTCCTACCGCGTTCCGCCAACCGGCTGGAAGCCTGAAGGCTGGACGGCTCCGGCGAAAAAAGCTTCGAACGCGATGATCACTCACCGGCACGTCCACGTGAATGTGGCGTGGAAAACCCCGCAATTCCGTCTGGTATGGCTGGTGCTGTGCCTGAACGTGTCGGCGGGTATCGGCATCCTCGGCATGGCTTCGCCGCTGTTGCAGGAAGTGTTCGCCGGTAAATTGCTTGGCAACGACCTGACGTTCGGTCAACTGGACGCTTCGCAACTGGCCTCGATCGCCGCCATTGCTGCCGGTTTCACCGGTCTGCTGAGCCTGTTCAACATCGGTGGCCGGTTTTTCTGGGCTTCGTTCTCGGACTACCTGGGTCGCAAAAACACCTATTTTGTGTTCTTCGCCCTGGGTTTCGCCCTGTACGCGCTGATCCCGAACCTCGGTCACTTGGGCAGCGTTGCGCTGTTCGTGGCGGCGTTCTGCATCATCCTGTCGATGTACGGCGGTGGTTTTGCGACTGTTCCTGCCTATCTCGCGGACTTGTTCGGTACGCAAATGGTCGGCGCGATCCACGGTCGTCTGCTGACAGCCTGGGCGGCGGCGGGTGTGTTGGGGCCGGTGTTGGTGAACTACCTGCGTGAATATCAGCTGAGCATCGGTGTTGAACGTGCCGCAGCGTACGACATCACCTTGTACATCCTTGCGGGCCTGCTGGTGCTGGGTTTCATCTGCAACCTGCTGGTGCGTCCGGTGGCGGACAAGTACTTCATGACCGATGCCGAACTGGCCGCCGAACAGGCGCTGGGCCACGACAAGGGTGCTGACGCCAGCACTGTGCTGGAGTGGAAAGCGGATGCGGGCACCAAACCATTGGCGGTGGCTGCGTGGCTGGTGGTAGGGATTCCGTTGGCGTGGGGTGTTTGGGTGACGCTGCAGAAAACGGCTGTCCTCTTCCACTAAGTAGACGCATCACCCCTGTAGCTGATCGCTCACACGCTTTGCGTGTGAGCGATCAGTGGTCCTGAGATGCTTGTACGGACATGTCTATCCCCGACAGCACGGGGTTCACTCCGTCAGTGATATCACCTCCCGTGTTTCTGTTTAGCGCCCGCGACCCTATAATGGCTGCCTTTTTCGCCCCAATGATTTTTTGCGGAGCTGGTGATGGCCGAACGTATGGCGTCTGTCGAGCGCGACACTCTGGAAACCCAGATCAAAGCCTCGATCAACCTGGATGGCACCGGAAAGGCCCGATTTGATATCGGCGTGCCTTTTCTTGAGCACATGCTGGACCAGATCGCCCGTCATGGGCTGATCGACCTGGATATTGTCAGCAAGGGCGACCTGCATATCGACGACCACCACACAGTGGAAGACGTCGGTATCACCCTGGGTCAGGCCTTCACCAAAGCCATCGGCGACAAGAAAGGCATCCGTCGCTACGGCCACGCCTACGTGCCGCTCGATGAAGCGTTGTCGCGTGTGGTGATCGACTTCTCCGGCCGTCCTGGCCTGCAGATGCATGTTCCGTATACCCGCGCTACCGTCGGCGGCTTCGACGTTGACCTGTTCCAGGAGTTTTTCCAGGGCTTCGTCAACCACGCCAACGTCACCCTGCACATCGACAATCTGCGTGGGCACAACACCCACCACCAGATCGAGACCGTGTTCAAGGCTTTCGGCCGCGCGCTGCGCATGGCCGTAGAGCTGGATGACCGCATGGCCGGGCAAATGCCTTCGACCAAAGGCGTTCTGTAATGCAGACGGTCGCGGTTATCGATTACGGCATGGGCAACCTGCACTCGGTGGCCAAGGCCCTCGAGCACGTGGGTGCCGGCAAGGTCTTGATCACCAGCGATGCCGACGTGATTCGCGAAGCCGACCGGGTGGTATTCCCCGGTGTTGGCGCGATTCGCGATTGCATGGCGGAGATCCGTCGCCTGGGCTTCGATTCGCTGGTGCGTGAAGTCAGCCAGGACCGTCCGTTCCTTGGCATTTGCGTGGGCATGCAAGCCTTGCTCGACAGCAGCGAAGAGAACGATGGCGTCGACTGCATCGGTCTGTTTCCAGGCCAGGTGAAGTTCTTCGGCAAGGATCTGCATGAAGACGGCGAACATTTGAAAGTGCCGCACATGGGCTGGAACGAAGTGAAGCAGACGGTGATTCACCCGCTGTGGCACAACATTCCGGACCTGGCGCGCTTCTACTTCGTGCACAGCTACTACATCGCTGCCGGCAATGCGCGGCAGGTGGTCGGTAGCGGTCATTACGGGGTCGATTTCGCCGCCGCGCTGGCCGATGGCTCGCGTTTCGCCGTGCAGTTCCACCCGGAGAAGAGCCACACCCATGGCCTGCAATTGCTGCAAAACTTCGCCGCGTGGGATGGCCGCTGGTAAATGGCTGCCAAGAAGAAGCCGCCGATCCTGACCCTCACTCCCGAGCAGGAGAGCGAGGCCAATCACAAGATCAAGCGCTTCATGGAGGACCGCTTCGAACTGGACCTGGGTTCGTTCGAAGCGGCTGAAATCCTTGAGCTGTTTACCCGCGAAATTGCTCCGCACTATTACAACAGGGCGATTTTCGATGTGCAGACGCACCTCAAAGAGAGGTTCGAAAGCATCGAAAGCGACCTGTGGGCGCTCGAGAAAAACTGATTTCCGAGCGAAGCTGAACACTCGAATTTGAAGGTTTGCCAGATGCTGATTATTCCCGCTATCGATCTCAAAGACGGTGCCTGTGTTCGTCTGCGCCAGGGCCGCATGGAAGATTCCACAGTGTTCTCCGATGACCCGGTGAGCATGGCTGCCAAGTGGGTGGAGGGCGGTTGCCGTCGTCTGCATCTGGTCGACCTGAACGGTGCGTTCGAAGGCCAGCCGGTCAACGGCGAAGTGGTCACCGCCATCGCCAAGCGCTACCCGAACCTGCCGATTCAGATCGGCGGCGGTATCCGTTCCCTGGAAACCATCGAACACTACGTGAAAGCGGGTGTGAGCTACGTGATCATCGGCACCAAGGCCGTGAAAGATCCGGCCTTCGTCGCCGAAGCCTGCCGCGCGTTCCCGGGCAAGGTGATTGTCGGCCTCGATGCCAAAGACGGTTTTGTCGCCACCGACGGCTGGGCTGAAATCAGCACCGTGCAGGTCATCGACCTGGCCAGGCAATTCGAAGCCGACGGCGTGTCCGCGATCGTTTATACCGACATCGCCAAAGACGGCATGATGCAGGGCTGCAACGTCTCTTACACCGCTGCTCTGGCTGCGGCGACGAAGATCCCGGTCATTGCATCCGGCGGTATCCACAATCTGGGTGACATCAAGTCGCTGCTCGACGCCAAGGCACCAGGCATCATCGGCGCCATCACCGGCCGGGCGATCTACGAAGGCACCCTCGATGTCGCTGAAGCGCAAGCTTTCTGCGATTCGTACAAAGGCTGAGGACTCACCATGGCGCTGGCCAAACGCATCATCCCTTGCCTGGACGTGGATAACGGCCGGGTGGTCAAGGGCGTCAAGTTCGAGAACATTCGCGACGCCGGCGACCCGGTGGAAATCGCCCGTCGCTACGACGAGCAGGGTGCTGACGAGATTACCTTTCTCGACATCACTGCCAGCGTCGACGGCCGCGACACCACGCTGCACACCGTCGAGCGCATGGCCAGCCAGGTGTTCATCCCGCTGACCGTGGGCGGCGGCGTGCGTACCGTGCAGGACATTCGCAATCTGCTGAACGCCGGTGCGGACAAGGTCTCGATCAATACCGCTGCCGTGTTCAACCCGGAATTCGTCGGCGAAGCGGCGCAGCATTTCGGCTCGCAGTGCATTGTCGTCGCGATCGACGCCAAGAAAGTTTCCGGCCCGGGCGAACCCCCGCGCTGGGAAATCTTCACCCACGGTGGTCGCAAGCCAACCGGCCTCGACGCCGTTGAGTGGGCGAAGAAAATGGAAGGCCTCGGTGCCGGCGAAATCCTGCTGACCAGCATGGACCAGGACGGCATGAAAAACGGTTTCGACCTGGGCGTCACCCGAGCTATCAGCGATGCGCTGGGGATTCCGGTGATCGCCTCAGGTGGCGTCGGCAACCTGCAGCATTTGGCCGACGGTATTCTCGAAGGCCACGCCAGTGCGGTATTGGCGGCGAGTATTTTCCACTTCGGCGAATACACCGTTCAGGAAGCCAAGGCCTACATGGCCCATCGCGGAATCGTGATGCGATGAAGGCCCGCGGCCCGGAGAAAACGCTCCGGGCCGATGTTATGGGGCAACTTGAGCGTTGGATGACGCAGCCTTATGAGTTCCAGTTACCGGGCTCAGTAAGTCGATCCTCGGTTCGGACGCCTGTCCCGATTTGTCGTAGGCAATGACGCAAAGCTTTCCCGGAAGTTTCTCGCTCGGAATAAAGAAGTCCATTGTCATGTCTTCAATGTATTTTTCGGGTTGATGACAGTCCGTTGTTTCTACAGGACCAAACTTGATGGAGTAGGTCCGATACGGCTCTTCTGCTTTCGCCAGTGTTACAAACACGTTGCTTTCAAAGGACAAGTTGGCCTGCGCGGTTGGTGTGTTATCCAATATCTCTACGGGTAAAGACAACGCGTTTTTCAAGAGGCCTCTTGAGGCGTGCTGTTCAGCTGATTCCAGACCTAAAATGCATAGAAAATAGAATCCAGGTTTCGTACCTATCTCAGAATTGATTTGTGCATCTGTTGAGCTTATTGGATCGCTGTAATTTTCGGTTTCCTCGCATTTCATTGCGGAGGAAACGGTTTTATGACGGTAGAAGGGAGTACTGATCGAAAATCGATAGTTCCAGGTCGGGATGATTATGGAACCATTATTGAGCTGTTTAACTCTCTTGTATCTGTCCAGCTCGGCTGCGCCATCGTCAACGGTAAAAGCCGGGTAGAGTTGGCAGGACGATGGCGGATTTGGAGCGATACGGCCTTGTGAGAAACACCCGTTGAGAAGCGCCGTGGGGTTGCCATACACATTTTCGTGTACCGCCACATAGTCATTTCCAACGCGCGTGCAGGGCGCATGATCGCGGCATGGGACAACATCAACCTCGAAATTTCCTGTTCCCACTACCCCTACGATCTCGTTTGAATAGCGATCCAGCACGGGGCTTCCGGAGCTGCCGCCTCGAATGTCCTTGCAGCGAGTCATAAAGGTGTTCCGCCACACCCATGGACCTTCAACAAGGTCCTGGGTGGGCTGCAAAGTACAAGCCGCCATGCGCAATGTGATTTGGTCGAAACCTGTTGGCGCCCCCACGATCAAGACATCGGTGCCATTCGTTGGTGTCTCACTCGCCAGTTTCAACGGTTGTATGCCATCCGCAATGAGCTTTTGAAGGCTGACATCCAATTCAACTATGGCCATATCAACGCCTTGCATGCTCCGCCATATCGTTGTCTTCAGCGGATAGGCCTTGAACTTGGAGGTGTCGGTGAAATAATTGAATGTGATGGTGCCGCTGATCGGGCTGTCGGTCACGATGTTGCCATTGGTCAATTCAATGCAGTGTCCCGCAGTAAGTACGTAAGCGGGCGTTTCCGGCAACTCTATTTCATCGCGTGTATCCAGAAGGGCCGCGGTACAGCTCCCGTGATTGATCGCCAGGCGCCCGATACCTTGCCAGTGGTCGCGGGAGCCGTCGGTATTTTCAAGGATTTTGGAAGGGGTCAGGTTCTGCAGGCCTTCGCCATAATCGCTGTTGTTCGCAAAACTGAGTGTACACAGTGAGCACAATGCACTGGCAAGAAGTATGGGGATCGAATTCATTGAAGGGTGCCTCTGATTAATTGAAGAAACGGCCTGTGGCCGGGTATTTGCAATTAATCAGGTGAGGCTGGATGGAGGGTGGTAACTATCTACCACAGTGACTGTGATACCCATTATTTTAATGATGCAGATAAGGCCGTTATCAAAAGGCCAGTAGACAGCATGGCGGGCTCAAGGCACTCTTGGGCACGCCATGGATTTCGGTAGCCCGACATGCTTAAACGTCTTCTTCTTGTCCTCGCCAGCGCTTCTCTGTTGCTCATCAACGGGGCTCGCGCCGAAGAAGGTCCCGACACCGGCCTGGTATTGCTGACGGAAAACTTCCCCCCGTACAACATGGCGAAGAACGGCAAGAACTTCGCCCAGGACGAGAACATCAATGGCATCGCCGTGGACATTGTCCGCGAGATGTTCAAGCGCGCTGACATCCCCTACAGCCTGACGCTGCGTTTCCCTTGGGAGCGAATCTACAAACTCGCTCTGGAAAAGCCCGGTTATGGCGTGTTCGTAATGGCGCGGCTGCCGGACCGCGAGAATCTCTTCAAGTGGGTCGGCCCTATAGGCCCGGACGACTGGATCATGCTGGCCAAGGCTGATAGCAAGATCACCCTGGAATCGCTGGATGAGGCGCGTAAGTACACAATTGGTGCCTACAAAGGCGATGCGATTGCCGAGACTTTGGCCAAGCAAGGGCTGAAGCCGATTGTGGTGCTGCGCGACCAGGACAATGCGAAGAAGCTGGCTAACGGTCAGATCGATCTGTGGGCTACGGGTGATCCGGCGGGACGTTACCTGGCGCGGCTGGACGGGGTAACCGGGCTCAAGACCGTACTGCGCTTCAACAGCGCCGAGCTGTACCTGGCGCTGAACAAGGACGTGCCGGATGAGACTGTCGCCAAGCTGCAAGCCGCGCTGGATCAGTTGCGCAAGGAAGGTGTGGTGGACGACATCATGGCGCGGTATCTCTAAATCCCAACACCGAACCTCGTAGCTTACGCAAAACACTGTGGGAGGTGCGGCAAGTCAGCGGTAGACGCCATCCTTGCCATGAGCAGCCGTCGCACGATTGCCGCGCACGCTGATCATCAATTTGATGTCGATCCAGTCAATTCCCTGTGCCTTGAGCTTGGGCAACTCACGCTCCAGCACCGCCAGAGTCTGCGGATACGGATGCCCGATCATCACCGCCGAACCCTGCTTGCGCGCCAGGCTGATCGCCGTCTGTAGCTGCGTGAAGATCGCCGTTTCGGTGGGCTCGTCATCCAGAAACACGTCCCGCGAAACACTTGCCAAGCCAATCTTCTGCGCCTCGGCGGCGGCCACGGTTTGCGCACTGGTGCGGCTGTCGACGAAGAATTTGTGCCGACGCTGCAAGTCCGCCATCAGCCAGGCCATGGCCGGTTGCTGAGCGGTCATGCGGCTACCCATGTGGTTATTGATGCCGGCGGTATAGGGCACCATGTTGAATGCGGCGTTCAGGCGCTTTTCAAGTTCTTCGATGGGCAACTCGGGATGCCAGGCGAATGGTCCGGTGGCCGGGTCCATGGGCATATGCAGAATGACAGTCTTGCCGGCGCGATGGGCTTCGCGGGCGAATTCGGTGGCGTGGGGTGTATCGGGCATGATTGCCGTGGTGACCGGGCCGGGCAGGGCCAGCACGCGGCGATCCCGGGGCAGGTTCTGCCCCAGGTCATCGATGATCAGGCTCAGATAAGCCTTGTGAGGTGTGGTCGCTGTCGTGGCAGGTGCTGCGTGAGCAACTCCCGCCAGACTGCACAGCAGACCGAGTAGTAACCGCAGGCGCATCTCAGTGGCCGCGGGTGATGCTCAGCCCTTTGAGCAGGCTCAGGGCCTGGGCCAACTGGTAATCGTCATCCTGCGGCATGGCCTTGGCTTTGCCGCCCGAACCGCTCGGTTTGTCGGCGCCGCCGTTGCCATTGCCCAAGTGACCTTGCAGATCGGCTTCCTTGAAGTAATCGCCGTCCTGCTCGTTGGTGATCTTGGCCTTGCGCACTTCGATGTCCGGGACGATGCCCTGAGCCTGAATCGAGCGGCCGTTCGGCGTGTAATACAGCGCCGTGGTGATTTTCAGTGCGCGATCGTTGTTCAGCGGCAACACGGTCTGGACCGAGCCTTTGCCGAAACTGGTGGTGCCCATGACCACCGCACGTTTCTGATCCTGCAGGGCGCCGGCGACAATTTCCGAGGCCGAGGCGCTGCCGCCGTTGATCAGCACGACCATTGGCACGGCTTCGCTTTCGTCCTTGCCGGTGGCGGAGAAGCGCAGTTCAGAGTTGGCGATGCGGCCCTTGGTGTAGACGATCAGGCCCTTGGTGATGAAGTGGTCGACCACTTCCACCGCCGATTGCAGCACGCCGCCCGGGTTGTTACGCAGGTCGAGGACGATGCCGCTGAGCTTCTTGCCGTTGTCCTTGCGCAGCTTGGCCAAGGCCTTGGAGACCTCTTCGCCGGTCTTGACCTGGAACTGGGTGATGCGGATGTAGCCGTAGCCGGATTCCAGCAGCTGGCTCTTGACGCTTTTCACCTGGATGGTGGCGCGGACGAGGGTCACGTCGAACGGAGTGCCGCCGTCGCGGACCAGGGTCAGGGTGATCTTCTGGCCGATCTTGCCGCGCATCTTGTCCACGGCTTCGGTCATGCTTTGGCCGCGAGTCGGCTGGCCGTTGATCTTGACGATGAAGTCGCCGGCCTGGATGCCAGCCTTGGAGGCCGGGGTGTCATCGATAGGCGAAACCACTTTGATGAAACCGTCTTCCGCGCCGACTTCGATGCCCAGGCCGCCGAATTCGCCGCTGGTGCTTTCCTGCAATTCAGTGAAGTCTTCCGGGCCCAGGTAGGCGGAGTGCGGGTCGAGGTTGCTGAGCATGCCTTTGATGGCGTTTTCCAGCAGGGTCTTGTCGTCAACCGGTTCTACATAGGCTGCCTTGATCCGGTCCATGACTTCGGCAAAGGTGCGCAACTCGTCCAGCGGCAATGGCGCCTTGGTGGTCGCAGCAGTGCCGGCAGGCGCGACCGCCGGGGCCGGTTGAGCGGCAAACGCCAGAGGCGCGCCGATCACCAAGGCGATCGTCAGGGCCAGCGAGGTAAGGCGGGACAAATGCAGCATGTCGAACGAACTCCTAATGTAGGTGACTCAACGCCTATCCTTGCGCGCGGCACCATTGCGCCGGGTCACTCGGGTGACCCTGCTGACGAATAGCGAAATACAGTGCTGGTGTGTCCTGCCCGCCACTGTTACCGACAGTGGAGATGGATTCACCGGCTTTTACCACGTCACCCGCAGACTTGAGCAGCGTCTGGTTGTGACCGTAAAGACTCAAAAAACCATTGCCGTGGTCGAGAATCACCAGCAGCCCGGCCCCACGCAGCCAGTCGGCAAACACCACGCGACCGCCGTGCACGGCATGCACCTGGCTGCCGGCGGAGGCGCTGATCATCACGCCGTCCCATTTGGTTCGGGCATCGTCGCCACGGGTTTCACCGAAGCGCGCCAGCAGTCGACCATCAACCGGCCATGGAAGTTTGCCGCGGGTGGAAGCAAAGGGGCCGCCAAAGGTCTCGCCTGAACTTGAAACCAGGGCGCCGGGCGTCGATTTGACGGGTTTGCGTGGGGCATCGGTGGCGTCTGCTGCTGCCTGAGCCTCACGTAACCGCTTTTTTTCGGCTTCCTGCTGGGCGATCAGCGCTTTTTGCCGCGCTTCTTCTGCCTCACGGGCCTGGCGGGCCAAGGTTTCTTCAATGGTTTTAAGGACTTTAGACAGGTCTGCCTGATCCTGCTCGCGGGCGGCCAGTTTCTGGTCTCGAGCTTTCACGTCGTCGTTGAGCTTGGCCAGGACTTGCTGGCGCTCCTTGCGGACCTTGTCGAGTTCGTCGCGCTGGCTGTCGAGGCTGCTTTTCTGCACCAGCAATTGCGCTTGCTGCATCGAGATGTCTTTTTCGACATTGGCCAGTTGGCGCAGGGTTTCGTTGAAATTCTTCAGCTGCTCCAGGCGGGCCTGGCTCAGGTAGTCGTAATAGGTGAGGGTGCGGGCGAATTTTTCCGGGTTCTGCTGGTTGAGCAGCAGTTTCAGGTACTCCTGGCGGCCATTCTGATAGGCCGCGCGGGCCTGGATGGCGATCAGTCGTTGCTGGTCAATGCGCGCGCTCTGGAGTTTTTTTTTCTCGGCATCGAGTCGCTGGAGCTCGGATTCGCTTTTCTTCAGCTCTTTTTGCAGCGCATCGACCTGCTTCTCGAGCTTGCCCATCTCGGTTTCGGTGCCTTTGAGGTCTTTCTGCACCCCGGATTTTTCTTCCTGCAGCTTGCCCAGCAGCTTTTTCAGTTCGGCAATGTCCTGACGCGTGGCGTCCAACTGTTGTTGGGTTTGCGTGCGCTCGTCGGCAAAGGCCGGTTGGAGCAGGCATGTCAGAGCGAGGGCTATCAGGACGCGAAGCATAGAGGCGGGCGACACCAGGGAAAGGGACGGCCTAGTATGCCCGCCCCACGCTGCAAAAAAAACGCCCAATTGGGACTGTGTGATAACTGGAGTGAAAAACACTGAAAACCAATGTGGGAGCGGGCTTGCCCGCGATGACGTCCTGACATTCAACATAGCGGTTGGCTGTCAGATCGCTATCGCGGGCAAGCCCGCTCCCACAGGGTTTGGCGGTGTTTTTGAAGAAGCGGATTACACCAGAATCGAAGTCCCGGTCATTTCCACAGGCTTCTCAAGCCCCAGCAACTTCAGCATGGTCGGCGCCACGTCGGCCAGCACGCCGCCTTCGCGAACCTTCAAGTCACGCTTGCCGACATAGATGAACGGCACCGGCTCGGTGGTGTGGGCGGTGTGGGCCTGGCCGGTGGAGGCGTCGGACATTTGCTCGACATTGCCATGGTCGGCGGTAATCAGGGCTTCGCCGCCGACTTTTTCCAGTGCCGTGACGATACGGCCGACGCAGGTGTCCAGGCATTCCACAGCTTTCACCGCCGCCTCGAATACACCGCTGTGGCCGACCATGTCGCCGTTGGCATAGTTGACCACGATCACGTCGTAACGCTGGTTTTCAATGGCATCGACGATGCGGTCGGTGACTTCCGGGGCACTCATCTCGGGCTGCAAGTCATAGGTGGCGACTTTCGGCGACGGGATCAGGATGCGTTCTTCGCCCGGGAACGGTTCTTCGCGGCCGCCGGAGAAGAAGAAGGTCACGTGGGCATACTTCTCGGTTTCGGCGATGCGCAGCTGTGTCTTGCCGTTTTTCGCCAGGTAATCGCCCAGTACGTTTTCCAGGCTACCTGCAGCGAAAGCCGACGGCGCGGGGATGCTGGCGGCGTATTGGGTCAGCATGACGAAACCGGCCAGTTTTGGCTGGCGAGCACGTTCGAATTCCTTGAAATCGTCTTCGACGAACACGCGGGTCAGTTCGCGGGCACGGTCGGCGCGGAAGTTCATGAAGACCACGGCGTCGCCATCTTCGACCTTCACCGGCTCACCGATGCTGGTGGCTTTGACGAATTCGTCGCTCTCGCCACGTTCGTACGCGGCTTGCAGGCCTTCCTGGGCGGTGGCGGCATTGAATTCGCTGGCGCCATCGACGATCAGGTTGTAGGCCTGGGACACGCGATCCCAACGGTTGTCACGGTCCATGGCGTAATAACGGCCAATGATGCTGGCGATCCGGCCTTTGCCGAGGGCTTCGAAGGTTGCATCCAGCAATTCGATCGACGACTGGGCGCTTTTCGGCGGCGTGTCGCGGCCGTCGAGGAAGGCGTGCAGGTAGATTTTTTCGGCGCCGCGCTTGAAGGCCAGCTCAGCCATGGCGATCAGGTGGTCCTGGTGGCTGTGAACGCCGCCATCGGACAGCAGACCCATGAAGTGCACGGCTTTGCCGGCAGCGACGGCTTTATCCACCGCGGCGCAGATGGTCGGGTTCTCGAAGAACTCGCCGTCGCGGATCGCTTTGGTCACGCGAGTGAAGTCCTGATACACCACCCGGCCGGCGCCGAGGTTCATGTGGCCGACTTCGGAGTTGCCCATCTGGCCGTCCGGCAAGCCGACGTCCATGCCGCTGCCCGAGATCAGGCCGTTCGGCACGGTGGCCCACAGACGGTCCAGTACGGGCTTCTTCGCCGCATAGATGGCGTTGGATTCAGGGCTCTCACTGTGACCGAAGCCGTCGAGAATAATCAGGACCAAAGGTTTAGGCGTGGTAGTCATGGATTCCACTCGTGGCTGAATTAAAAGAGGGCGATGGAAAAGGGAGTGGCAGTTTAAAGCGAAGTTCCGGCCACGTCACCGCCGGACGGGGTTTGGCCCACCATAGTGGCTGTGTATACTGGCCGACATTTTAACGCCCTGGAACCTCCTTCGATGGTTGATCACCTGATTCAATTCGCCACCAACCACTACATTCTCGTGGGTATCTTCGTTGTACTGGCGGCCCTGCTATTGGCCTATCAGATGCAAGGCGGTGGCCGCAGCCTGAGCACCGGTGAACTGACCGGGCTGGTCAACAAGGACGCAGGCGTGGTGGTCGACATTCGTCCGACCAAGGATTTCGCCGCCGGTCACATCGTTGGCGCGTTGAATATTCCTCAGGACAAACTGGCCACTCGTGTCGGCGAACTGGAAAAGCACAAGGCCAAGACCATTATCCTGGTCGACGCCATGGGCCAGACCGCCGGTACTCATGCCCGTGAACTTGTGAAAGCCGGTTTCACCGCTGCCAAGCTGTCTGGCGGTATTTCCAGCTGGAAAGCCGATAATCTGCCGCTGGTGAAGTGATATGAACAACGTCGTCGTCTATTCCAGCGATTACTGCCCTTATTGCTCGCGAGCCAAGTACCTGCTCGAGAACAAAGGCGTGGCCTTCGAAGAGATCAAGGTCGATGGCAAGCCGCAGGTGCGTGCCGCGATGGCTCAGAAGGCCGGACGAACGTCCGTGCCGCAGATCTGGATCGGCAACACCCACGTTGGCGGCTGTGATGATTTGTTTGCCCTGGAGCGCGCCGGCAAGCTCGACGCCATGCTCAAGGCCTGACTGCGTTACTTAGAAATAGCTAACCCTATAAGACCCGAGATCAGAAAGGATCTGAGATGACTGACCAACAGAACACTGCAGCTAGCGAAGAAGAAAACGCACCGCAATTCTCCTTGCAGCGCATCTACGTACGTGACTTGTCCTTCGAAGCCCCGAAAAGCCCGGCAATCTTCCGCCAGCAGTGGGAGCCGAGCGTCGGTCTGGATCTGAACACCCGTCAGAAGGCGCTGGAAGGCGACTTCCACGAAGTCGTGCTGACCCTGTCGGTCACCGTGAAAAACGGTGAAGAAGTGGCGTTCATCGCTGAAGTGCAACAAGCCGGGATCTTCCTGATCAAGAACCTGGACGCGGCTTCGATGAGCCACACCCTGGGCGCGTTCTGCCCGAACATCCTGTTCCCGTACGCTCGCGAAACCCTGGACAGCCTGGTGACCCGCGGTTCGTTCCCGGCCCTGATGCTGGCCCCGGTGAACTTCGACGCGCTGTACGCACAAGAGCTGCAACGCATGCAGGCGGCTGGCGAAACTCCGACTGTCCAGTAAAAGAAGCTTCGTTTGCTCCATGAAAAAAGCGCCTTCAAAGGCGCTTTTTTCATGGAGCAAACGAAACCTGTCGTCGGATCGTGAGGTTACTTGAACCCGAGCTGACGCCAGGCTTCGTACACCGCGATGGCCACGGTGTTGGACAGGTTCAGGCTGCGACAGCCTTCGCGCATGGGCAGGCGCAGGCGTTGTTCGCCGGGCAGGGCTTCGAGCACTTCGGCTGGCAAGCCACGGCTTTCCGGGCCGAACAGGAAGGCATCGCCCTCGGCGAAGCTGGCATCATGGAACGGTCGCGAACCTTTGGTGGTAAAGGCGAACAGCCGAGGGTGGCCGAGGCTTTCCAGACAGCTGGCGAGGTCTGCGTGGCGTTGCAGGGTGGCATACTCATGGTAATCGAGGCCCGCCCGGCGCAGGCGCTTGTCGTCCATCTCGAAGCCCAGCGGTTCGATCAAATGCAGGTGGCAGCCACTGTTGGCGCACAGCCTGATAACGTTGCCGGTATTCGGCGGAATTTCTGGTTGGAAAAGGATGACGTGAAACATGCACGGCTCCGAAGGTAAAGATGAGCAGCATTCTACGCCGCAAGCCGATCCCCGTTCGAAACTATTCCTGCGGGTGATGGGGTCACTGGCGATTGTCGGGGTGATGGTGGGCCTGATGATCGGTCGTCTGACTGCGCCCGACCCCAGCGTTTTGCAGCAGGTCGAGGTGACCAATGATGGACTGGTGGTTTGGTTCAACAACGAGCCCAAAACCCACGGCGAGTTGGTCGACGGCAGTGTCGCGCTGTTGTTCGAGGCTGAAGGCCGTGCACAGAAAGGTCAGCTTAAGCTCAACGGCAAGGATGTGAACTGGCGAACGCGATTGAGTGATGGGGGATTGTTGCTGACGGTGGTGGCGGCCCGGCCCCTGCAGGGCGACTGGGCCGGTAGCAAGGTCGATGACCGCTGGCGGCTGGAGATCCATCTCCGAGAGCAATAAAAGAGGGAATCCCCGGCCTGCCTGTACCAAGGTTCCCAAAACGGGAGGGCTCGCGCATTGCATCGTGAGCCCGGTGTAAAGAGGGAATCCCCGGCCTGCCTGTACCAAGGTTCCCGAAACGGGAGGGCTCGCGCTTTGTATCGTGAGCCCGGTGTAAAGAGGGAATCCCCGGCCTGCCTGTACCAAGGACCCCAAAACGGGTGGGCTCGTCGCTGTTGCGGTATGAGCCCGGTATAAAGAGGGGAATCCCCGGCCTGCCTGTACCAAGGTCCCCGAAACTGGGTAGTGAATCGAACCACTGATTGGACTATTGCAGGGGGCGTGCCAGTTTTTAATATGCTGGAATGAAAAATCGCTGAGTAGCGCTGAAAGCCCCGTATTCCGGGGCTTTTGTGTTTTTGCGGTATGGTTTTTCCTGCAGATGAGCGCGGGATTGGGGACGGGGTGCTGTGCGCAATTGCGGTTCACGGTGCATTGCCGCGGTGCACGGTGGCCCCAAAAGCATCGCGGGCAATCCCGCTCCCACAAGGTTCAATGGTGTTCACGCGATAGTGAAACCATCGAAATTCCTGTGGGAGCGGGATTGCCCGCGATTGGATCCGGAACTCAGTGAGGAGCTGGCGGCTAGTTAACCCTCATCCCCCTCATCATCATCCCCACCGTCTACCTTCATCCCCAATTCCTTGATCTTGCGCGTCAAGGTATTACGCCCCCAGCCCAGCAGCACGGCGGCGTCGCGGCGGCGGCCGGCGGTGTGTTTGAGGGCGGTTTCGATCATGATCCGCTCGAAGGCCGGTACGGCGCTGTCGAGCAGGCTCGATTGGCCTCGTGCCAAAGCCTGGTCGGCCCACTGGCGCAGCGCCTGCTCCCAATTGGTTACCGGTGCTGAATCCTGCGGCAGGCTCAGCAGCTCCGGCGGCAGGTCGCTGATGTGCACTTCGCGACCTGAAGCCATTACGGTGATCCAGCGGCAGGTGTTCTCCAGCTGACGCACGTTGCCTGGCCATGGCAGGTTTTTCAGGTATTCCTCGGTTTCGCTTTTCAGCAGTTTCGGTTCCACCGCCAGTTCTTGCGCGGCGCGGCTGAGGAAGTGCTTGGCCAGGGTCGGGATGTCTTCGCGACGGTCCGACAGCCGTGGAATGTGGATGCGGATTACGTTGAGGCGGTGGAACAAGTCCTCACGGAATTTTCCGGCATGCACCAGGGTTTCCAGATTCTGGTGAGTCGCGGCGATGATGCGTACATCGACCTTCACCGGCACATGACCGCCGACGCGGTAAAACTCGCCGTCCGCCAGTACCCGCAGCAAACGAGTCTGGGTGTCAGCCGGCATGTCGCCGATTTCATCGAGGAACAGCGTGCCGCCGTCGGCCTGTTCGAAGCGCCCGCGACGCAGGTTGGCTGCGCCGGTGAACGCGCCTTTTTCGTGGCCGAACAGTTCGGACTCCATCAGATCCTTGGGGATCGCCGCCATGTTCAGCGCAATGAACGGCGAGGCCGCCCGTGGGCTGTGACGGTGCAGGGCGTGGGCCACCAGCTCTTTACCGGTGCCGGATTCGCCGTTGATCAGCACGGTGATGTTGGAGTGACTCAAGCGCCCGATGGCGCGAAACACTTCCTGCATCGCCGGCGCCTCGCCGATGATTTCCGGGGTGCGGGTCAGCGTCGGGACGACTTCCAGGCCTTGCTGTTCCTGTGCGTGTTGATTGGCGCGCTTGACCAGGGAAACGGCTTCGTCGACGTCGAACGGCTTGGGCAAGTATTCGAACGCGCCGCCCTGATAGGACGCGACAGCGCTGTCCAAGTCGGAGTGGGCAGTCATGATGATGACTGGCAGCCGTGGGTGTTGTTCGCGAATCCGCGCCAGAAGGTCCAGGCCGCTGGCACCCGGCATGCGAATGTCGGAGATGATCACGTCCGGCTGCTGGCGCGCCAGGCGGCTCATCACGCCATCGGCGCTGTCGAAGCTTTGCGTGGTCATGCCTTCCTGTTGCAAGGCTTTTTCCAGGACCCAACGGATAGAACGGTCGTCATCGACGATCCACACGGTTTCACTACGGCTCATGTCGATGTGGCTCCTTGTTCCAGTGGCAGAAAGATCGAGAACGTGGTGTGGCCTGGATGGCTGTCACATTCGATCAAGCCCTGGTGCTGGCTGATGATGTTCTGGGTAATGGCCAGGCCCAGCCCGGTACCGTCCGGGCGGCCGCTGACCATGGGGAAGAAGATGGTTTCCTGCAGCTCGGCGGGGATCCCCGGGCCGTTGTCGATGATCTCGATCTTGGTCACCAGGCGATGGCGCACGTGGCCGATGGTGAACTGGCGCATGGCGCGGGTACGCAAGCTGATGCGGCCAAGGCGCAGCTCGTTCTGGCTGCTGATGGCCTGCATCGCGTTGCGCACGATGTTCAGCACGGCTTGAATCATCTGTTCGCGATCAATCAAGACATCCGGAATGCTTGGGTCGTAGTCGCGCACCAAAGTGATGCAGCCCTGACTTTCGGCCTCCACCAACTGACACACACGCTCCAGCACTTCGTGGACGTTGCACATGGCCAGCGACGGTAGCTTGTTGGAGCCGAGCATGCGATCCACCAGATTGCGCAGGCGATCGGCCTCTTCAATGATGACGTTGGTGTAATCGCGCAGGCTTTCTTCCGGCAACTCACGGGCGAGCAACTGAGCCGCGCCACGAATGCCGCCGAGAGGGTTCTTGATCTCGTGGGCGAGGCCACGCACCAGCATTTTGCTGGTTTCCTGCTTCGACAGTTGCGCCTCTTCCTTGGTGATCCGCAGGAGGCGGTCGCGAGGATGAACCTCCAGCAGCAGC
This sequence comes from Pseudomonas sp. Pseusp15, assembly GCF_059492165.1. NCBI lineage: Bacteria > Pseudomonadati > Pseudomonadota > Gammaproteobacteria > Pseudomonadales > Pseudomonadaceae > Pseudomonas > Pseudomonas sp. Pseusp15. The sequence goes on along the minus strand of NZ_CP168523.1, from coordinate 5,002,601 downwards.
ATCGTGTCGCCATTGCTCAGGATTGGCGTCACGGCGTAGTCGACGGTCAAGGTCTGGCCGGTGAGGGCGGTGAGCATCGCTTCGCGCTTGGTGAACGGGTGTGCCTGCTCGACTGCCTGGCGCAGGGAGTTCAGCGCTTCGGTGGACTCGGTGAACAACTCACTGATGAACTGCCCATGGCTACGCTGGCCGCTGATGGCCAGGAGCATTTCCGCCGCCGGGTTCATGTACTCGAGGCGCAGTTCGGCGTCGAGCAGGATGGTGGCGGTGGTCAGGTTGTCGAGTAGCAAGCGGTGTAGTGCGTCGCTAATGGTCATCAGGACCTCTTTTGGAGCAGGGCATGCGCATGAATAACGCGCCGGTATGAGGAAAATGCAAAAACCAAACCAAGGCTCCGAAAAGAAGCGTTTAGAGCCTGAAACGGGCGTTTTACGCTCGTTTGCATGGCGTTCTGCCAGTTTTTTCGAGTACTTTCGAACCAAAATGGGCTGAGATGTGGGTATGGTGCAGATGTTTGCACCAATATAGTGCGCAAACCTGAACGAGGTTAGAAGAAGGGCAAGAAGGCGCTTTTTTCTTCTTCAGGCTTGTCTTTAAGGGGGCATTCCGGCCGTTGGCCGTAGTCGGTGAGGGTGCAGGGTTTGACTTGGCGTTTCTGCGCCAGGGAAATGCGCAGCATATGGAACGGTTGATTGGCCGTGCGTTCGACGGTGCGGCCCTGTTCGTCGAGGATTTCCACCGACAGGTTGTGACTGCCGCGGTCGATATTGCTCAGGGCGAACACCGGGCTGGGGCCGGGCTCGGCGGTGGGCTGGCCGTCCAGCAGCAAACGGTAACGATGACCCTGTTGCAGGCCGGGTTCGCTGGTAACGCTGACGATCAACTCACCGGCACTGCTACGGATCGTGGCATCCGGTTCCGGCACCAGCACCCGAAGCATGTCGTAATGAAACAGTGGTTTGGCCGGGTTTGTTTTCGCAGCGGTCATGGGCGCTGCGCCACTCGGGTTGGCTGACATTCGATTGCTTGTCGCCAACGGCACACGTTTGGCGTTGCGGGCGCCCGGCTGATCGGTGAAGACCCGATTACCCTGAGCGTCGATATATGTGAAGACCTCGGCCATCGCCGGCAGGCTGACCAGGCACGCGATCAACAGCCAGGCCCTCAAGGTTTATGCACCCGTTGCACGGTGAGCGTCACGGTGGGGCTCTGTTGCACGACGTTTTGCCCGTCGATCACCTGAACCGCAAGGTTATGTTCGCCACGGTCGATGTTCACCAGTTGCAGAGTCGGCACGTTGCTCGGCTGGCCGTAGGGTTGACCGTCCAGTAACAGCCTCAATCGATGAGTGCCTTGCAGGCGTGGATTGATCAATACGCTGACGGTGAACGTGCCGTTGTTGGCGCGCAAGGCTTCTTCGGTGGGCAGGCCGCTCAGCTCCAGCACCTGATAGGCGCTGTGCGGTTGGTCACGGCTACTGGCTTGCGGCGGTGCTACGGGTTCGCTGGGCGACTGACGCTCGACGCTGTTGAGCGGTGGCAATTCGACCGGCCGGGCTTTGACGCCGTCGGGCGGCTGATTGCTGTAGGCGGTGTTGCCATTGGCGTCGGTGTACTTATAGATCTGCGCAGCGGCGGGCAGGGCGATCAGTACGAGCAGGCATAACAACAATGAGCGCATTGCAGGCTTCCATTGGCCGTTGGGCAAGTGTCCGGCCCTGTTCCGTTCGTGGCGACTAAGCGCTGAGCATAGAGCACATCAGCGCATGTCGGCAGGCCGGCTCAGCGGCTGGCGCTGCACAACTCAGCGCTGGCGCGTACCTTGGCGAGCTCGCGCAGAGATACTTGGGTGCCGGTTTTATTGGCCTTGGCCAGCCAGGACGGGCACTGCGGGTCGTTGCGATAAGGGCTGAAATCGGCCAGTTGTTGCAGCAGGCGTTTTTGTAACTGATCAAGTTGCGGGCGGATCTGCCCGACGAGGTCGGGGCGAGGATCGTTGGGTGCCTTGCCTTGCGCATGCCAGTCAGACAAATGCGCGTATTGCACCAGTTTGTTGGCCTCGATCTGCGCCGAGAAGAACTGTTCGACGGCTTCGTTGCTCAATTTATAAGCAGGTGCCAGGGCAACGGCGCCGGCAATCACCTCACGCTCGCGCTGACGGTCCTCGACGGGTTTACCGCTGTCCCATTTGCTCAACGCGACTTGATCGGCAATCGCCAGGCGCTCCTCGATGGTGCCAAGCAGTGGGGCGAGGGCGGCAGGTGCCGGGCTGGCGAAAGCGCTGTTGGCCAGCAGGGCAGTGAGCAAGGCAAGGGATGAGCGTAGGTGCATGGAGGATCTCGACTTTATCGGGTGAAGGCCATGATGCACGCAACCGGGCATTCGATGACAGACGTTCGCCCACAAAAAAGGCCTCCCGAAGGAGGCCTCTCTTTTGTCACGCTGCGTAGTGCAGCGCTACCGGATCAGCAGCTGTAGTACAGCTCATATTCCAGTGGGTGTACGAAGGTACGAACCTTGATTTCTTCTTCGCTTTTCAGAGCGATGTAAGCGTCGATGAAGTCGTCGCTGAAAACGCCGCCTTTGGTCAGGAACGCACGACCTTTGTCCAGCTCTTCCAGGGCTTCTTTCAGGCTGCCGCAAACTTGTGGGATCTCTTTCGCCTCTTCAGGCGGCAGGTCGTACAGGTTTTTGTCAGCTGCGTCGCCAGGGTGGATCTTGTTCTGGATGCCGTCCAGGCCAGCCATCAACAGTGCAGCGAAGCCCAGGTACGGGTTGGCTGCTGGATCCGGGAAACGGGCTTCGATACGGCGAGCGCGAGGGCTGGACACGTAAGGAATACGGATCGAAGCGGAACGGTTGCGAGCCGAGTAGGCCAGCATCACTGGAGCTTCGAAACCTGGGACCAGACGCTTGTAGGAGTTGGTCGACGGGTTGGTGAAGCCGTTCAGAGCCTTACCGTGCTTGATGATACCGCCGATGAAGTACAGAGCGGTGTCGGACAGGCCGGCATAGCCTTCGCCAGCGAAGGTGTTCTTGCCATCTTTGGCGATGGACAGGTGAACGTGCATACCCGAACCGTTGTCGCCGTACAGCGGCTTAGGCATGAAGGTCGCGGTGCGGCCGTATGCGTCAGCTACGTTGTGTACGCAGTATTTCAGGGTCTGAACTTCGTCAGCCTTGGCAACCAGGGTGTTGAACTTCACGCCGATTTCGTTCTGACCGGCAGTCGCCACTTCGTGGTGGTGAACTTCGATGGTCAGGCCCATTTCTTCCATGGCGTTGCACATGGAGGTACGGATTTCGTGGTCGTGGTCGAACGGCGGAACCGGGAAGTAGCCGCCTTTGACGCCTGGACGGTGGCCTTTGTTGCCGCCTTCCACGTCCTGGTCGGACATCCACGAACCTTGTTCGGAGTAGATTTTGAACATCGAGCCAGAGATGTCGGACTTGAACTTCACTTCGTCGAAGATGAAGAACTCAGGCTCTGGACCCACAAATACGGTGTCGCCGATACCGGTCGACTTCAGGTATTCCTCGGCACGCTTGGCGATCGCCCGTGGGTCACGGTCGTAGCCTTGCATGGTCGAAGGCTCGATCACGTCGCAAACCAGGATCAGGGTCGGCTCTTCGGTGAACGGGTCGAGAACGGCAGTGGTGTCGTCCGGCATCAGGATCATGTCGGAAGCTTCGATGCCTTTCCAGCCAGCGATGGAGGAACCGTCGAACATTTTGCCTTCTTCGAAGAAAGCTTCATCCAGCGCATCGCGAGCCGGCATGGTCACGTGGTGCTGAGTGCCTTTGGTGTCCGTGAAGCGCAGATCAATCCACTTGACGTCATGATCTTTGATGAGTTGAACCGACTTCGACATAGTGTCCTCCGGGTGGCTTAGGGCTAGTAATGGATGCCCTTAAATGTGGGTGATGCCGGCGCGAATACTCTGCCATGGCAACCTGCCTCACAAGGGAGCAAATTGCATGCCAGTGCCTCATCATGGGTTTTTTGCCCCAATATCACGCTTGCAAGGGGGCGGCGCACCATAAAGCGCAAAATATCGCCCTGTAATGTAGCGTCGATTTCCGTAAATGACCTGTTTTGGTGCATGCAAAACCTTCTGCACATTAACTGGTTAAACCTTGAGCAATTTCCGCTATAATCCGCGCCCCCCTTTTTCGGCTGGCCCTGCGCGCGCTGTTTTCATGAAACTAATCGTAAAAGTCTTCCCCGAGATCACCATCAAGAGCCGCCCGGTACGGATGCGTTTCATCCGCCAGTTGGCCAAAAACATCCGTACCGTGCTCCGCGACCTGGACCCGGCCGTGGTGGTGAACGGTGTGTGGGACAATCTCGAGCTGGAAACCCGCGTCAGCGACCCCAAGGTCCTGAAAGAGATGGGCGAGCGCCTGACTTGCACGCCGGGCATCGCGCACTTTTTGCAGATCGACGAGTACCCGCTGGGCGACTTCGACGACATCGTCGAGAAGTGCAAGCAGCACTACGGCGATGCGCTGGCCGGGAAGATTTTCTCGGTGCGCTGCAAGCGCGCCGGCAAGCACCCATTCAGTTCGATAGACATCGAGAAATATGTCGGCAGCCAGTTGCGCCGTCAGTGTGGTGCCGCCGGGATCGACCTGAAAAAGCCCGAAATCGAAGTCCGTATCGAAGTTCGCGACCAACGGTTGTTCGTGATCCACAGCCAGCACAACGGCATCGGCGGTTATCCGCTCGGGGCCCTGGAACAGACGCTTGTACTGATGTCCGGCGGCTTCGATTCCACCGTTGCGGCCTACCAGATCATGCGCCGCGGGCTGATGAGCCACTTCTGCTTCTTCAACCTGGGCGGACGCGCCCACGAATTGGGCGTCATGGAAGTCGCGCACTTCATCTGGAAGAAGTACGGCAGCTCCCAACGCGTGTTATTTGTCAGTGTGCCGTTCGAGGAAGTTCTGGGAGAAATTCTCGGGAAAGTCGATAACAGTCATATGGGTGTAGTTTTGAAGCGTATGATGTTGCGCGCTGCTTCCCGAATTGCCGATCGACTGCACATCGAAGCGCTGGTCACGGGTGAGGCGATCTCCCAGGTGTCGAGCCAGACGTTGCCGAACCTGTCCGTGATCGACTGCGTGACCGACAAGCTGGTCTTGCGTCCACTGATCGCCAGTCACAAGCAGGACATCATCGACACGGCCAACGAGATCGGCACCGCCGATTTCGCCCGGCACATGCCGGAGTACTGCGGGGTCATCTCGGTCAATCCGAAGACGGCGGCCAAGCGCTACCGCGTGGAGCACGAAGAGAAAGAATTCGACATGGCAGTCCTTGAGCGCGCGCTCGAGAACGCCAAACTGGTGCCGATCGATCGGGTGATCGACGAATTGGGCCAGGACTTGCAGATTGAAGAAGTCAGCGAAGCGCTGGCGGGCCAGATCATCATCGATATCCGTCACCCGGATGCCGCCGAAGACGACCCGCTGGAGCTTCCTGGTATCGAGGTACAGACGATGCCGTTTTATGCACTGAACGCTCGTTTCAAGGAACTGGACCCTACTCGCCAGTACCTGCTGTATTGCGACAAAGGCGTGATGAGTCGCCTGCATGCCCACCATTTGCTCAGTGAGGGGCATGCCAATGTGCGCGTTTATCGACCGAGCTAAGTGCCCGGGGCTGTTTGCCTGTGGCCTGCGTCACCGGCCCCCCGATGCCACCGTCAAGTTGTAACGGCTTGTACGGACGCTACTGTTAATCGCTGCCAAGACTTGTCAGCACACCGAATCCTCTGATCGAGATACACAAGTGATCGAAAATCTACGCAACATCGCCATCATTGCCCACGTTGACCATGGTAAAACCACCCTGGTAGACAAACTCTTGCGTCAATCCGGCACCCTGGAGCGCAACGAGCTCAACGACGAGCGCGTGATGGACTCCAACGACCAGGAGAAAGAGCGCGGTATTACCATTCTGGCGAAAAACACCGCCATCAACTGGAACGGCTACCACATCAACATCGTGGACACCCCGGGCCACGCCGACTTCGGCGGCGAAGTTGAACGCGTAATGTCGATGGTCGACTCCGTTCTGCTGCTGGTTGACGCTCAAGACGGCCCTATGCCGCAAACCCGTTTCGTGACCAAGAAGGCGTTCGAAGCCGGCCTGCGTCCAATCGTGTGCATCAACAAGGTTGACCGTCCAGGCGCGCGTCCGGACTGGGTTCTGGACCAGATCTTCGACCTGTTCGACAACCTGGGTGCTACCGAAGAACAGCTGGACTTCAAAGTCGTCTACGCCTCGGCCCTGAACGGCATCGCCGGTCTGGACCACACCGACATGGCTGAAGACATGACCCCGTTGTACCAGTCGATCGTCGACAACGTACCGGCTCCTAAAGTTGACCGTGAAGGCCCGTTCCAGATGCAAATCTCGGCACTGGACTACAACAGCTTCCTGGGTGTTATCGGTGTTGGCCGTATCGCTCGTGGTAGCGTCAAGCCGAACACTCCAGTCGTGGCCATTGGCGCCGACGGCAAGAAGCGTAACGGTCGTATCCTGAAGCTGATGGGGCACCACGGCCTGCACCGTATCGACGTTGAAGAAGCGTTTGCCGGTGACATCGTGTGCGTGAGCGGTATGGACTCGCTGTTCATCTCCGACACCCTGTGCCAGCCGGACAACGTCGAGGCGATGAAGCCTCTGACCGTTGACGAGCCAACCGTTTCCATGACCTTCCAGGTAAACGACTCGCCTTTCTGCGGTAAAGAAGGCAAGTTCGTGACTTCCCGTAACATCAAGGAACGTCTGGACAAAGAGCTGCTGTACAACGTTGCACTGCGCGTTGAAGAAGGCGACTCGGCTGACAAGTTCAAGGTTTCCGGCCGTGGTGAGTTGCACCTCTCGGTACTGATCGAAACCATGCGTCGCGAAGGCTTCGAAATGGGCGTTGGTCGTCCGGAAGTGATCATCCGTCAAGTTGACGGCGTGAAGCAGGAACCGTTCGAAAACGTAACCATCGACACCCCTGAAGAATCCCAGGGCAAGGTCATGGAAGAGATGGGCCTGCGTAAAGGCGACCTGACCAACATGGTGCCGGATGGCAAAGGCCGTGTTCGTCTGGAGTACAACATCCCTGCTCGCGGTCTGATCGGTTTCCGTAACCAGTTCCTGACCCTGACCAACGGTGCAGGCATCCTGACCTCGATCTTCGATCGCTACGACACCATGAAGTCCGGCGACATGTCCGGTCGTCAGAACGGTGTTCTGGTATCGGTAGAAACCGGCAAGGCGCTGACCTACTCCCTGGAAACCCTGCAGGCGCGTGGCAAGCTGTTCGTTGAACACGGTCAAGAGATCTACAACGGTCAGATCGTTGGTCTGAACAGCCGTGACAACGACATGGGCGTCAACCCAACCAAAGGCAAGAAGCTCGACAACATGCGTGCTTCGGGTAAAGACGAAACCATCGCCCTGGTTCCACCTGTTCGCTTCACTCTGGAACAGGCCCTGGAATTCATCCAGGATGACGAGCTGTGCGAAGTGACACCTAAGTCGATCCGCCTGCGTAAGAAGATCCTGGACGAAGGCGAGCGTACCCGCGCTGCCAAGAAAGCCAAGAACTGAGTTAACTCAGGCTGAATGAAAACGCCCCCGGTCGAAAGGCCGGGGGCGTTTTTGTTTGTCTGGCTGTAGCAGCTGCCGAGCCTGCGAGGCTGCGTTCGACTGCGCAGCAGTCGTGAAATCAAACGCTGCGGTGCATCATATAAATCGTGTTTTCAGGCCTGCGACTGCTGCGCTGCCGAACGCAGCCTCGCTGGGGCTCGACAGCTGCTACGGGGATCGAGGCGGCTTTAAAACTTTTCGAGGGTGCGGCTGGAGCTGCTGGTCTCGCGCACCACTTCTTTAGGCTTGTACGCGCAATACCCTGGCCGCGGTCCGATCTTCGGGTGGTTGCGGCAGGTGTCCGGGCGCTTATCATAAATAGTGCACAAACGGCTTTTACGATCCAAGTACAGGCAATCGTTGTTGCTCATGCGCTGGAGGGTGAAGATCTCGGACTTCTGGTTGTAGCGCTCGACAATCCCTTCCTTCTGCAAGCGCTTGGCGATGTTCTTGGGTGGATCGCCCAGTTCGAATTCGTCGACGATGCCGATACGGATCAGATCCTTGATCTTGACCTCGACCGGCAGCGTGCAGCAACTGGACATGCACGAGCCGCACATTGGGGCAGAGTACTTGGCCCAGGTATCGAGGCGATCGATTTCCGCGGCGGCGATCAGGTTGGGCTTCATCATCGGTTGTTACCAGCGTGTGCATCAGGGCGCGCGATCATACCGGGACTGGTGGATTTTTGAACAACCTTTCGCCAGATTTTTTTTGCTTGTCGCAAAATAGTCCTGTGTCCGGCACGGCCCCTGCATTGTTTCTGGCCCACGACAACGTAATGTCGATCTATCTCGTACTAACAGGAAAAACTGCCGAACCAGAGTCTCTACGGTCTGTCAGACCGACTAGGCTCAGACAACTTCACGCTCGCTCGAGGTCTTATCGATGACTCAAGAACCACTTGTTCGCGAAGCAGAGGTGGCCGCATTCCGCGACGCCGTCTTGACCAAGCTCACTTACGCGGTGGGTAAAGACCCGGATCACGCCTTCGACCATGACTGGTTCGAAGCCATTGCCCTGGCGGCGCGTGATCACATGGTCGAGCACTGGATGGACCACACCCGGCAGATCTACCGCAAAGGCCAGAAACGCGTTTATTACCTTTCCCTTGAATTTCTTATCGGTCGCTTGCTCTACGACAGCCTGAGCAACCTCGGCTTGCTCGATGTAGCCCGCGAGGCCATGACCGAACTGGGGGTCGACATCGAACGCATCCGTCTGCTGGAGCCCGATGCGGCACTGGGCAACGGTGGCCTCGGACGTCTGGCGGCATGCTTCATGGAAAGCATGTCGACCCTCGGCATCGCCGGCCATGGCTATGGCATTCGTTACGAACACGGTTTGTTCCGCCAGGCCATCGTCGACGGCTGGCAGCAGGAGCAGACCGAACACTGGCTGGACTTCGGCAACCCGTGGGAGTTCGAACGACCAGAGGTGGCCTACCCGATCGGTTTCGGCGGCAGTGTCGAAACCGTGACCGATGAAGCCGGCAAGTCCAGGCAAGTCTGGTCCCCGTCGGAAACCGTGCGGGCCATCGCCTACGACACCCCGGTGGTCGGTTGGCGTGGTGCAAGCGTCAACACCCTGCGGCTGTGGCGCGCCCGGGCCATGGAAGAATTGCATCTGGAGCGCTTCAACGCGGGCGACCACTTGGGCGCGGTCGCGGAAGTGGCCTGGGCAGAAAGTATCTCCCGCGTGCTTTACCCGGCGGACAGCAACGAGGCCGGCCAGGAGTTGCGCCTGCGCCAGGAATATTTCTTCGTTTCCGCGTCCTTGCAGGACTTGTTGCGTCGCCATCGCAACATGCACACCTCGGTGCTGACCCTGGGCGATCACGCCGCCATTCAACTCAACGACACTCACCCCTCGATCGCCGTGGCCGAACTGATGCGTCAGTTGGTCGACGTCTATGACGTGGCGTGGGATGCGGCGTGGCAGATCACGGTCGACACGCTGTCGTACACCAACCACACGCTGTTGCCGGAAGCGCTGGAAACCTGGCCGGTCAGTCTGATGGAGCGGATGCTGCCCCGGCACATGCAGATCATTTACTTGATCAACGCCCAGCACATCGACTCGTTGCGAGCCAAAGGTGTTCACGATTTCGACGTGCTGCGTGCGATTTCGCTGATCGAGGAAGACAACGGTCGCCGCGTGCGCATGGGTAACCTGGCATTCCTGGGTTCCCACAGCGTCAATGGCGTGTCCGGCCTGCACACGCAGCTGATGCGCAGCACGGTGTTCTCCGAGCTGCACAAGCTTTACCCGGACCGGATCAACAACAAGACCAATGGCATTACCTTCCGCCGCTGGCTCTATCAGGCCAACCCCGAACTCACCTCCATGCTGGTCGACGCCCTCGGCCCGAGCCTGCTGGACAACCCCGAGGAGCACTTGCTCGCGCTGGAGCCGTTTGCCGAGAAGACTGCATTTCGCAAGCAGTTCGCCGAACAGCGGCTGCACAGCAAGAAAGCCCTGGCGTACCTGATTCATGAGCGGCTGGGGATCGCGGTCAATCCGGCGGCGATGTTCGATGTGCAGGTCAAGCGGATCCACGAATACAAGCGTCAGTTGCTTAACCTGATGCACACCGTTGCGCTGTATCAGGCGATTCGTGCCGAGCCGGAAACCGACTGGGTACCGCGGGTGAAAATCTTCGCCGGCAAGGCGGCGGCCAGTTATCACCAGGCCAAGCTGATCATCAAGCTGACCAACGACATTGCGCGGGTGGTCAACAACGACCCGACGGTGCGCGGCTTGCTCAAAGTGGTGTTCCTGCCCAACTACAACGTCAGCCTGGCCGAGAGCATCATTCCGGCGGCGGACCTGTCGGAGCAGATATCCACTGCCGGCTTCGAAGCCTCGGGCACCAGTAACATGAAATTCGGCCTCAACGGCGCGCTGACCATCGGTACCCTGGACGGGGCCAACGTGGAAATGTGCGAGCGCATCGGTGCCGAGCACATGTTTATTTTTGGTCTCAGCGCCCAGCAAGTGGAAGCGCGCAAGCGTAACCATGAATTCAACGCCGCGCCGGACATCGCCGCCTCCCATCGGCTCAACGACGTGCTGCAAGCGATTCGCAGCGGGGTGTTCTCACCAGACGATCCGTCCCGTTATACCGCGCTGATCGATTCGCTGGTGGACTACGACCGCTTCCTGGTCTGCGCCGATTTCGACTCTTACTGGAACGCGCAGATGCGGGTCGAAGCTCACTGGCACGACTCGAAAGAGTGGTGGCGCTCGGCGGTATTGAACACCGCGCGGATGGGCTGGTTCTCGTCCGACCGGACCATTCGCGAGTACGCAACGGATATCTGGAAGGCTTTGGAGTAATTTTTAGCAACAAATGTGCGCAAGGCCCAACGTCCGTTGGGCCTGATCGATATACTAAGCGCCAACTTGACCCCAGTGTGGGGGCGGCGCACCGCCGCTCCCACACTGGACTCCGGGTGTCTGCTCACTAGACTGAGCCAGAGGCTGTATCGCACGGATCAGCCCCGCCACGGGGCCGCTTAGGGATATCGACCATGCAATGGATGTTAATGCTGATTGGGCTGCTGCTGGGCTGGATTCTTGACGAGTCGTTCAGCGAGGCGCTGTTGGGCGCTTTGCTCGGGCTGGGTCTCGGCCAGGCCATGCGTATCGGCCGCTTGAGCACTCAAACGGCCGAGCAGCGACGTTTACTCGATCAGGCTCAGGTTGCGCTGAATGCGGTCGAGCAGCGACTGGCGTTGCTGGAAGTGTCGGGTGCCAAGGCACCTGAACCAGGCGAACCGGTTGTCAGCGAACCCGCTGAGTCGCCTGAAATCATTCTTGAGCAAGCCCCTGTCGCACCCACGGAGCTGGTCTGGGAGCTACCCCCCGAATTCGAACCCATCACCGTAGCCGCTGCCGAAACCAGTCGTCCGTTGCCCGCCGATGTCTGGCAGCCCGAGCCGGTCGCCCGCGAACCGCAGCAACCGGCCGAGCCGCGCGGCCCGAACTTCATCGAGCGCGCCATCAGCGGCGCACGCAATTGGCTGTTCGGCGGCAATACCGTATTGCGGGTCGGCGTGGTGCTATTGTTCCTCGGCCTGGCTTTCCTGTTGCGTTATGCCACCGAAGGCATGGTGGTGCCGATCGAGTTGCGCTACGCCGGTGTCGCGGCGGCGGCCTTGGGCCTGCTCGCCCTGGGCTGGTGGCTGAGACTGCGCAACAGCAACTACGCGCTGATGCTGCAAGGCACCGGGATCGCGGTGTTGTACCTGACGGTATTTGCCGCGATGCGTCTGCATCCGTTGCTTGATCCCAAGGCAGCATTGGGCCTGTTGGTGGTGGTGACGGTGTTCTCGGCGATTCTCGCCATTACCCAAAATGCTTTGGGCCTGGCCGCCGCTGCCGCGTTGGGCGGTTTCGCCGCGCCGATCCTGACCTCCACCGGCGCCGGCAATCACGTCGCGCTGTTCAGCTATTTCGCCCTGCTCAACGCTGGCATCCTCGCCATCGCGTGGTTCAAGGCCTGGCGGCTGCTCAACCTGATCGGGTTTGTCGGCACCTTCGGCATCGGCTTTGCCTGGGGCCTGCGCTCCTATAGACCGGAGCTGCTGTGGAGTACCGAGCCGTTCCTGATTCTGTTCTTCCTGATGTACCTGGCCATCGGTTTGTTGTTCACCCGGCGCAAGTTGCTGGAAATGCGCGACGCGCCCGAGGACGACAGCCGTGAAGCGCTGCTGCGCTGGTCGGCGCACAAGGGCGATTACGTCGACGGCATGATGCTGTTCGCGCCACCGTTGGTGGGCTTCGGTCTGCAGTTCGCGCTGGTGGAGCACTTTGAATTTGCCGCGGCCTTCAGCGCCTTGGCCCTGGGCATGATTTACATGGGGCTGGCCCGGTTGCTGATGGGGGGCCGGGCACTGTTGTTGGCCGAAACCTGTCTGGCGCTGGGGGTGATCTTCGCCAGTCTGGCGATTCCTCTGGGGCTTGATGCGCGTTGGACTGCCGCAGCCTGGGCGGTGGAAGGGGCGGGGATTTTCTGGCTCGGCCTGCGTCAACGACGGCCGCTGGCGCGGGCCTTTGCCTTGCTGCTGCAATTGGGCTCGGCGTTGGCTTTTATCAGCGAATTGCGCAGCGGCGAGAGCAGCCTGCTCGACGGTGCGCCGCTGGGGGCGCTGATGCTCGGCGTGGCGCTGCTGTTCAGCTTCTACCAATTACGCAAAGCGTTGCCTGAACAGGCGTTGCCGTGGGAACGCCAGGGGTTGCCGGTGCTGGCCTGCCTGGGCCTGACGTTCCTCTATCTGCTGGCGCCGCTGTTTTTCTTCACTCACGGCACGGCGATCAGTTGGGCGCTGGCCGGGTTGGCGACGCTGTTCGTCGGCCTGCGCCTGCAATCGCGGGCGTTCCTGTTCAGTGCGTTCGCCGTGCAACTGCTTGGCGGTGCGTTGTTCCTGGTGCGGCTGCGAGGGGCGAGCGGAGACTCGGCTGCGGTATTCAGCGCCGGCTGGAGCGGTTTGCTCAGCGCATCCTTGATCGGGCTGGCACTGATCGCCGGCATGTTGTTGGCGGCCCGGGACGAAATGGTGCGCAGTGACGTGCGTTTGTTGCGTGGCTTGTCGGTGGTGCTATTGGCCGGTCTGGTGCTGATCAACCTGGCTGTGCTGTTCGTGTTGCCGTGGCAAACCGCGAGTGCGGTGTGGGCGGCCAGTGGTTTGTTCATCATCTGGCTGAGTCTGTACCTGAAGCAGCGTGTGAGTTTTGTCTTTGGTCTGCTGTTGCAGGTGATCGGCGGCGTAGCGTTCCTGTTCGCCGGGCCAGACCTGCTCGGGCCGCTGCTCAGCGAAGGGTTGCGACCGTTGGCGCATAGCGGGTTCTGGACACCGCTGGTGCTGGGACTGGCGGCATTTGTCGGGGCCTGGCGTTTGCAGCTAGGCAACCATGCTTCGGCTTTCGATGTGTTGAGCCTGCAGCGCTTGTCCGAAGTGTTGCTGGTGTGGGGCACGGGTTGGTGGGCACTGGCGTGGATCAGCGAAGTGCTGCGTTTTGCGCCTGTGAACCTGCAAGCGACGTTGTTGCTGGCGGTCGCGGCGGTGAGTGTGGCGCTGTGGGCGGTGCTGGCGCTGCGCCTGAAGTGGTCGTCGCTGGGTTTGCTCTGCACCTTGCTGATTCCCGCCGCCGGTCTGGTGTTGCTCGCGGCCTGGCATTCGCGTTATCACCCGGCCGCCAACTTCGGCTGGCTGGTTTGGGCCGCGGTGTTCGTCGTGCATTTCATCTCGTTGCAGCGTCTGGCGTCGATGCTGCCCGAAAAAGCCCAGAGCACCGCCCATGTACTCGGTTGCTGGCTATTGATCGGCGTGTTGGCCCTGGAGCTGCGTTATGGCTTGCTGCTGTTGTCGGAGCAGTACAACGCCTGGCGCTGGTTGGGCTGGGCGATTCTGCCGAGCCTGTATCTGGTGCTGATGGCCGCACCGCGCGCGTGGCCATGGCCAGTGTCGGCTTATCCCCGCGAGTACCGGGTCTATGCCGCCGCGCCGTTGGCGTTGTTGATGCTCGGCTGGTTCTGGCTGGCGAACATGGCCAGCGACGGCACCGCCGAGCCGTTGCCCTATGTGCCACTGATCAACCCGCTGGAGCTGGGCCTGTTGTTCGCCCTGTTCGGCGTTTATGTCTGGTCCCGCAACGCAGTCACGCAACTGGCGATCCGCAAGGATTACACCGATAACGCCACGCAGGTGATTGCCGGTGTTTCACTGTTCGCCTTCTTTACCGCGCTGGTGATGCGCGCGGCCCACCACTGGGGTGGCGTGCCGTTCGCGCTGGATCTGCTGCTTGAATCGATGCTGGTGCAGGCCGGCCTGTCCATCGTTTGGACGCTGATGGCCCTGAGTCTGATGATCGGTGGGCATCTGCGTCACCGCCGTGAAGTCTGGCTGATCGGCGCAGGGCTGATCGCGTTGGTGGTCGCCAAGCTGTTCTTCGTTGAATTGAGTAACCGCGGCGGGTTGGCGCGGATCGTGTCGTTTATCGGCGTTGGCGTGTTGCTGTTGGTGGTGGGCTATTTCGCCCCGCTGCCACCCAAGCGTGCCGAAGCCGTGCCGGGTGCTGAAAAACCGGCCCCTGAAACCGAAGGAGTGTCATCTTGAGTCAGAAGCTGAACCTGGGCTGGTGGGCTGCTGTTGTGCTGGGGGTGACACTGTCGGCTGGCGCGCAGGAAAAACCTGCGGACTTCGCCACGCAGGTGCCATTGTCTGTGAGCGGCGAGGGCCCGTGGTATCGCCTGGAATTGCCCTTGGGCGTGCAACTGAACGCGCGGCAAACCGATCTCAGCGATGTGCGCGTGTTCAACGCCGCCGGTGAGCCTCAGGCGTACGCTTTGGCCCGAGAGCCTGCTCAGACCCACGAAAACCGCACGCTGACCGACGTAAAGTGGTTCCCGTTGTACAACTCGGCGGATGCCAGCGAACGCACGCCGAGCGTACGGGTGCAATCGAACACCAACGGCACGTTGATCGAAGTGCAGCCGTCCAGCCAGTTGGAGGCGGGCGAAGAAGAGCTGCGCGGCTGGTTACTCGATGCCAGCGGCATCAAGGCGCCGTTGCAGCAATTAATCCTCGACTGGACCAGTGAACGCGACGGCTTCCAGCGTTTCAGCATCGAAGCCAGCAACGATTTGCAGCATTGGCAGTCGTGGGGTGAAGGGCAGGTGGCGCGTCTGACGTTTGCCGACGAACGGGTCGAGCAACATGAAGTCGGCCTGCCGGGGCAATCGGCGCGCTATCTGCGTTTGCTTTGGAATTCGCCTCAGTCGGCGCCAGTGCTGACCTCGGCGCAGCTGGAAAGCACCAACCCTCGCACCTTGCCGCTGCCGTTGGTCTGGTCGCAACCCTTGGCCGGCAGCAGCGTGAAGGCCGGTGAGTACATCTGGCAATTGCCGATGGGGTTGAACGTCCAGCGCTTGCAGGTCGAGCTGAATCAGCCCAACAGCCTGGCACCGGTAACGTTGTCGGGGCGCCGGGAGACCAGCCTGCCGTGGCAACCGCTGACCAACGGTTTGCTCTATCGCCTGACCCAGAATGGCCAGGATGTGGTGCAGAACGAATTGCAGTTGTCGGGCCAGACCGTGCAGCAATTGAAACTGACGGTGGATGAACGCGGCGGTGGCCTGGGTGCCGAAGCACCCACCGTGCGGTATGCCGTGCGCTCCACGCAATTGGTGTTCCTGGCGCGCGGTGCCGGGCCTTATACGCTGGCGCTGGGAAGTGCGACGGTGAAGGCTGCAAGCTTGCCATTGTCGACGCTGATTCCCGATTACAGCGCGGCGAAGCTGGCGACGCTGGGCAAGGCGACGGTGGACGGCGGGGCCGTGGTGACCCCGGCGGCGACAGCACCAACGGTGCTGGGCACGAATTGGAAAAAGATCGGGTTGTGGGCGGTGTTGCTGCTCAGTGTGCTGTTTCTGGGGGGGATGGCGTTCAGTTTGCTGCGCAAGCCTGCTGCTAAATCCTGAGGATGGCTGGCGCTGCGCGCCAGATCGCGGGCAAGCCGCTCCTGCAGGGGCGAGGCTTGCCCGCGAAGACGTCCTTCCTGCCACCAAAAATATCGAAACTGGCGCCCAATCGCGGCCCATTTCGAACTACGCTCAACCCCGCGCATGAACTCTATTGGGTGTATCACGTCTGATAGGAGGAAATGCGCCCCGACTCGCGTTAAACTGCGCGGGTTTTTAGCCCCCCATTCCTCCGGAGCCGTCCATGTCCCGCGTTACCCTGAGTCGCTATTTGATTGAGCAGACCCGCAGCAACAACACTCCTGCCGATCTGCGTTTCCTGATCGAAGTGGTGGCGCGTGCCTGTAAGGAAATCAGCCACGCCGTTTCCAAAGGCGCCCTGGGTGGTGTCCTGGGCAGCATGGGCACTGAAAACGTCCAAGGTGAAGTGCAGAAGAAGCTTGATGTGATGTCCAACGACATCCTGCTCGAAGCCAACGAATGGGGCGGTCATCTGGCCGGCATGGCGTCCGAAGAAATGGACAATGCCTACCAGATCCCGGGCAAATACCCGAAAGGCGCGTACCTGCTGGTGTTCGACCCGCTGGACGGTTCGTCGAACATCGACATCAACGCGCCGGTCGGTACGATCTTCTCGGTGCTGCGTTGCCCGAACGAATACCTGACCCAGAACGAGCCTTTGAACGAAAAGGCCTTCCTGCAGCCAGGCACTCAGCAGGTTGCCGCCGGTTACGCGATTTACGGTCCACAGACCATGCTGGTGCTGACCCTGGGCAATGGCGTCAAAGGCTTCACCCTGGATCGTGAAATGGGCAGCTTCGTACTGACCCATGAAGACATCACGATTCCGGAGTCCACGCAGGAATTCGCGATCAACGCGTCCAACAAGCGTCACTGGGAAGCGCCGGTACAACGTTACGTCGACGAATTGCTGGCTGGCGATGAAGGCCCGCTGAAGAAGAACTACAACATGCGTTGGGTCGCCGCGATGGTGGCCGACGTGCACCGAATCCTGACCCGCGGCGGTCTGTTCATGTACCCACGCGACAGCCGCGAGCCGTCGAAGCCGGGCAAACTGCGCCTGATGTACGAAGCCAACCCGATGTCGTTCCTGGTGGAGCAAGCGGGTGGCGCATCCACTGACGGCCACCAGCGCATCCTCGACATCCAGCCGGAAGGCCTGCACCAGCGTGTTGCGGTGTTCCTCGGTTCGAAAGAAGAAGTTGCCCGCGTCACGGCTTACCACAAGGAATAAAACATGACCGCGCCCTGGCAGCCGTTACTCGAATGGTGGTTTGGATCTTTCGAATCACCCAACGAAATAGCGGCTGACAAGGGCAAGTTATGGTTCGGCAAGCGTGACAGTCAGGACCTCGAAGCGCGGATGCGTTTCGGGGATCTGGTCGAGCAGGCTCTGGCCGGCGGATTGACCGAATGGGCGCAACGCCCCGAAGGTTGGCTGGCCCTGGTGCTGTTGCTCGATCAATTGCCGCGAATGATCTTTCGCGACACACCCAAATCCTTTTCCGGCGACGTCAGGGCCCAGGCACTGGTGGCGCAAGGCATTGCCGCGGATTTCGATCGGCAACTGCGACCGATCCAGCGGGTTTTTATCTATCTGGTGTTCGAACACTGCGAAAACCTGGCGGTGCAGAACGAAGCGGTTTCGCGGTTTCTCGATCTGGTTGAACAGCAACCCGAGGCGGATCGGGCGGTGTTTGCCAGCAACCTGGATTACGCCGAACGGCATCAGAAGATCATTGCGCGATTTGGGCGGTTTCCCCATCGCAATGCGGTGTTGGGGCGTGAGTCTACGGCTGAGGAGCTGGAGTTTCTTTCGGGGCCAGGATCGCGCTTCTAGCTTTTCGTTGTTGCTGATGCCGGCATCGCGGGCAAGCCCGCTATGAGGCCGGTGAGAGCGCCTTAGATCCGGAAACTACCGACCAACTGCTTCAACCGCGCCGCTTGCTGCTCAAGATCGGCACACGCACGCAAAGTCGACTGCAAGTTCTCCACGCCTTCCTGGTTCAGCGTGTTGATCTCGGTGATGTCGACGTTGATCGATTCCACCACGGCGGTCTGTTCTTCAGTCGCGGTAGCCACCGACTGGTTCATCCCGTCGATTTCACCGATGCGCTGCGTCACGCTGCCCAGGCGTTCGCCAGCCTGGTTGGCGATGCCGACGCTGCTTTCGCTCTGGCGCTGGCTGTCGGTCATGGTGCTGACCGCTTCCCGGGCGCCAACTTGCAGCTCCTCGATCATCTTCTGCACTTGCTGCGCCGAATCCTGAGTGCGGTGGGCGAGGTTGCGTACTTCGTCGGCCACCACGGCAAAACCACGGCCGGCTTCACCGGCACGGGCAGCTTCGATGGCCGCGTTGAGGGCCAGCAGGTTGGTCTGTTGCGAGATGCTGGTGATCACTTCCAGAATCTGTCCGATGTTCACCGTGTTGCTGTTCAGGGTTTCGATGTTGCCGCATGAATCGCTGATTTTTGCCGAAAGCTGGTGCATCGCGGCGATGGTTTTATCCACTACCTGCTGACCCTCTTCGGCCAGGCTGCGCGCGTCGCTCGAATGTTGCGAGGCGAGGGCGGCGTTCTGGGCGATTTCCTGGGCGGCGGCACCGAGCTGGTTGATCGCTGCCGCGACGCTGCTGGTGCGCGAGGCCTGTTGATCGGAGTTGAACATTGACGAGTTCGAGGCCGCCACTACGCGCAGGGCAACTTCGTTGACCTGGCCGGTGGCCGAAGATACTTCGCGGATCGAGGTATGGATACGCTCGACGAAACGGTTGAACGAGGTGCCCAGAGCACCGAATTCGTCCTGGCCATGAATGGTCAGGCGTTTGGTCAGGTCGCCTTCGCCCTCGGCGATGTCATGCATGGCGCGGCCCATGATCAGCAGCGGCTGCATCAGCACGCGGATCAACATGCTCAGCAGCGCGATGATGATCACCACGGCGATGACCATGGCGATGATCGCCGAGGTGCGGAATTCGCTGAGCATCGAGAACGCGGTTTCCTGATCCAGAACCAGCGCCACGTACCAGTCCGCCGACGGCACACCGTTAACGTGGGTGAAGGAGATGAACTGGGTTTTACCATCCAGTTCGACTTCTTTCAGGCCCGGGCTGACTTTCGGCGCGCCGTTGGGGTAGGCGTCGGCCAGGTTCTTGAGCACCAGTTTGCTGTCCGGGTGGATCAGAATCTTGCCGTCGGCGCTGACAATGAACGCATGGCCATGACCGCCGAAGTTCAGCGAGTTGATGATCGCGCTGACGCTGGACAGGTCGATATCCGCGCCGGCGACGCCAATCATCTGGCTCTGGTACTTCACCGGCGTGGCCACGGTGATCACCAGTTTGCCCGACGACGCCGCGATGTAGGGTTCGGTGACGATGGTCTGTTGCGCGTTGTTGGCTGCCTTGTACCAGCCACGGGCGCGGGGGTCGTAGTCCGCGGCGCGGTTGCCGGCCGGGATCGAGAACATCACGCCATCGGTGCCGCCGAAGTAGCTCAGCTGGAAGTTGCTGGTATAGGCCGGCAGGTCGATGGCGCGTTTGAGATTGGCCGGGGCGCTGCCGTCCACGGCGATCTGCTGGGACAGCGATTGCAGCAATTGGATGCGGCTTTCCAGCCAGGTCTGGATGTTGCTGGTGGTCAGGCTGCCGAGTTCCTGCATCGAGGACTCGGTACTGCTGCGCAGGGTTTGACGCTGGCGGTAATCGTTGAACAGGATGAAACAGGCGAATGCAACGGCCACCACGAGAGCGGCTGCCAACAAGATCTTGTGGCTGAATTTCATGTTTCTGGTCATTAAATGATCTACCGCACAGTGGCTGGTCAGCAAAGGGGCGTCAATTTGCCACAGTCGAGGGCTTGGCGCTGCTTTTATGTCGACTGGCCAGCGCCAAAGATTAGGCGGGTATTGACGAAAACCGACGAAATACCCAATAACCTGAGAAAGGGGCTGATTTATCGGTAAAAGGCTGACGAGTGGCCTAATAAATAGGCGGACGGTCGGGGAACCAGATTAGGGTTTTCTCTTCTAAGCTTCTGGTTGGCAACATGCCACCTCTCTTCCGCTCCAGGAGTTACACCATGTCGCTGCGTTCTATCGCCTTGCTCTCGTTCTGCGTGCTGTTGGCCGCGTGCAGCAAGATCAATCAGGAAAATTATTCGAAGCTGTCGACCGGCATGCCCAAGGCCCAGGTTGAAACCTTGCTGGGCAAACCCACCGATTGCTCGGGCGCACTCGGCATGTCCAGCTGCACCTGGGGCGACAAAAACAGCTTTATCAGCGTGCAGTATGCCGGTGACAAAGTGCTGATGTTTTCGGGCCAAGGCCTGAAGTAAACCGGGGCTTTTCGCCCACGGGAGAAAAAAATAATGAAGCGGTTCCTGATCGTTCTTTTTGCCGGCCTGGTATTGGCCGGCTGCGCCTCTTCTGGCGTAGATCCGTTGGCGCCCAAGACCGTCAATAGTGTCAACCTCAAGCGCTACCAGGGAACCTGGTACGAATTGGCGCGTCTGCCGGTGTATTTCCAGCGTAACTGTGCGCAATCCGAAGCCCATTACAGCCTCAAGCCTGACGGTGAGATGGCGGTGCTGAACCGCTGCCTGACTTCGCAATGGCAATGGGAAGAGGCCAAGGGCAGGGCTTATCCACAGGTACCCGGCAAGGCCGACAAGCTGTGGGTCGAGTTCGATACCTGGTTCTCGCGACTGATACCTGGTGTGTCGAAGGGAGAATATTGGGTGTTGTACGTCAGCGATGACTACAAGACCGCGATTGTCGGCGACCCGAGCCGCCATCATCTCTGGCTGCTGTCACGGACCCCGACGGTCAATGGCGTAGTGCGTGAAGAACTGCTGAGCAGGGCGCGTCAGCAGGGCTATGACACGACGCGACTGATCTGGCGTACGTCGGATGCCAAGATGGCCAAGACCTCGAACTAACGGTCACCGAAGAGCAAAAACTGTGGGAGTGAGCAGGCTCGCTCCCACAGTTTTTTTTGCGTCAGCCCAAGAGATCGCGCAGGACTTGAGTGAATGCCCGGTTGCTCTCTTCCTCGTCGGCATGCCGCCCATCGCGCACGACCCACTGGCCATTGACCAGCACATCCCGCACCTGGCGATCGCCACCGGCAAATAGCCAACGATTGAGAATCCCGTCGCCACTGGCCGTCGCCAGGTACGGATCGTTGCCGTCCAGCACCAACCAATCCGCGCGCTTGCCGACTTCCAGGGCGCCGATTGGCTGCCCCAACGCCTGGGCGCCGCCATCCAGCGCGGCGTCGTACAGCGTGCGGCCGACCATCGGCTGATTCGCGCCATACAACCGATTACGCCGCTGATCGCGCAGACGCTGGCCGTATTCCAGCCAGCGCAATTCTTCCACCACGCTCAACGACACATGGCTGTCGGAACCGATACCCATGCGCCCGCCCTGCGCCAGGAAGTCCACCGCCGGGAAAATCCCGTCGCCGAGGTTGGCTTCAGTGGTCAGGCACAGGCCGGCGATGGCGCGGCTCTTGGCCATGAGCGTGACTTCTTCCGGGTTGGCGTGGGTGGCGTGGACCAGGCACCAGCGTTGATCGACTTCGGTGTTTTCGTACAGCCATTGCAGTGGGCGGCGACCGCTCCAGCCAAGGCAGTCGTCGACTTCCTTCTGCTGCTCGGCGATGTGAATGTGCACCGGGCACTGCTTGTCGCTGGCCGCCAGCACTTCGCTGATCTGCTGCGGTGTGACCGCGCGTAACGAGTGGAAACACAGGCCGAGCGACTGCGCCGGTTGCTGCGCCAGAATCGGCTGCAAACGTGACTGAAGCTTCAGGTAGTTTTCGGTGCTGTTGATAAAGCGGCGTTGGCCTTCGTTCGGGGTCTGGCCGCCGAAACCGGAATGGCTGTAGAGCACCGGCAGCAAGGTCAAACCGATACCGGCAGAGCTGGCCGCCTGGCTGATGCGCAGTGCCAGTTCGGCCGGGTCCGCATACGGCTGGCCATTATTGTCGTGATGGACGTAATGAAATTCAGCGACCGATGTGTAACCGGCCTTGAGCATTTCGATGTACAGCTGACGGGCGATAACGCCGAGTTGGTCCGGGCTGATTTTTCCGACGAGCCGATACATCAGATCGCGCCAGGTCCAGAAACTGTCATTCGGATTACCCGCCACTTCCGCCAGGCCGGCCATGGCCCGCTGGAAGGCGTGGGAGTGTAAATTCGGCATTCCCGGCAGCAGCGGACCGCTCAACCGTTCGGCGCCATCTGCGTGGGAATCGGCCTGGATATGGGTCAGCACGCCATCGGCGTTGACTTCAAGACGTACATTGTTGGCCCATCCACTAGGCAGCAGCGCGCGTTCGGCAAAGAAGGCGGACATGGTTCAGCACCCCATCGTGTGTTATTTGTATATACATATACAGACGTTTGCCTGCTCGGTAAACTCCGGCAAGCTAGCAACCTCTACCAAATGAACAAGGATTAACCGTGCCGACTCCGCCTCCAGTCTCCCCGTTGGCCGCGAACATGGGCGACAGTCCGGCGCCCTTGTACGCCCGCGTAAAACAGATGATCACCCAGCAAATCGACAGTGGAAACTGGCCGCCGCACTACCGCGTTCCGTCGGAAAGCGAACTGGTCAACCAGCTGGGTTTCAGCCGCATGACCATCAACCGCGCCCTGCGCGAGATGACTGCCGACGGCCTGTTGGTGCGTATGCAAGGCGTCGGAACGTTCGTCGCCGAGCCGAAAAGTCAGTCTGCGCTGTTTGAAGTGCACAACATCGCCGACGAGATCGCCTCCCGTGGTCATCGTCACACGTGCAAGGTGATCACCCTCGAAGAAGAGGCCGCCGGTTCCGAGCGGGCCTTGGCCCTGGACATGCGCGAAGGCCAGAAGGTGTTCCACTCGCTGATCGTGCATTTCGAAAACGATATCCCGGTGCAAATCGAAGACCGTTTCGTCAACGCGCTGGTGGCGCCGGACTACCTCAAGCAAGACTTCACCCTGCAAACGCCTTATGCCTATCTGAATCAGGTCGCGCCGTTGACCGAGGGCGAGCATGTGGTCGAAGCGATTCTTGCCGAGCCATCCGAATGCAAGCTGCTACAGATTGAAAAGGGCGAACCGTGCCTGCTGATTCGTCGCCGCACCTGGTCCGGCCGTCAGCCTGTGACCGCCGCCCGCTTGATCCACCCCGGTTCCCGTCATCGTCTGGAAGGACGGTTCCACAAATAAAAAGAGCCATAAATGAGTCAGTTGAAGGTATTACGCGCGGCCGATTACCCGCGCATGCCGTGGAAGAACGGCGGCGGCAGCACTGAAGAAATCACCCGTGATACGGGGATAGGTCTTGATGGTTTTGGTTGGCGCCTGTCGATTGCCGACATCGGCGAGTCGGGCGGTTTTTCCACCTTTGCCGGTTATGAGCGGGTCATCACCGTACTGCAAGGCGAGGGCATGACCTTGCGCGTCGATGGCCAGGACACGCGGGCGTTGTTACCGCTCGACCCGTTTGCTTTCAATGGCGAGAGTCACGTGTCCTGCGCATTGCTCGGTGGGCCGATTCGCGACTTCAACCTGATTTATGCACCGGATCGTTACAGTGCGCGGTTGCAGTGGCTGGAAGGCAAGCAGCGGTTTTTTAGTGAAGCCGGGACTCTGCTGGTGTTCAGTGTCAGTGAAGCGCTGGAAGTGAAGGTCGGTAACAAAGCATCGCAACTCGGTCGCCATGATTGCCTGCAACTGGACGGTAACGTCGGTCTGCAGGACGTCGCCATCAATGGTTCGTGCTGCGTCATTGAACTGACTGCACGCTGATCCAATATCGAGTCGCCTCTATCGCGGGCAAGCCTCGCTCCCACAAGGTCGATGACAATCTTGTGGGCGCGAGGCTTGCCCGCGATGCTTTTCTTCCTCGCAAATCCGTTCCCCATCGCGCACCAATTTGTTACCGAACGCCCCAGTGTGGCGCAAAACCATGCTCAAGTAACAACCGGCACGTCCCCGAATAAATCCCCGCGAAAAATTTCACTTACGCCAGAACCCTTGATCCAGGCGCTTTCCAGCCCTGTAAGAAATTTTCTTGGATGCTCATTCAACAAGTTGGCCGCTTGATTGCATATGCTTGTATGTACAAGTAAAGACGTATGTGTATGAGTCACGAAGACTCAACCATCGTCCACTGATTCGCTGATGTGCACTGATGCCCATCGGCTTGCTCGCCCACTACCTGGGTTGGTTTGGATTGATTGCTGAGGAGTTCTTTTCGTGACTGAGAATAAACCTACTAAGTTTCGTGACGTTGAAATCCGTGCTGCCCGCGGTAACAAGCTGACCGCCAAGAGCTGGCTGACTGAAGCGCCGCTGCGCATGCTGATGAACAACCTCGACCCGGAAGTCGCCGAGAACCCTAAAGAACTGGTGGTTTACGGTGGTATCGGTCGTGCGGCACGTAACTGGGAATGCTACGACAAGATCGTCGAAAGCCTGACCAACCTGAACGACGACGAGACTCTGCTGGTGCAATCCGGCAAGCCGGTCGGCGTGTTCAAGACCCACAGCAACGCACCACGCGTTCTGATTGCCAACTCCAACCTGGTACCACACTGGGCGAACTGGGAGCACTTCAACGAACTCGACGCCAAAGGCCTGGCCATGTACGGCCAGATGACCGCCGGCAGCTGGATCTACATCGGCAGCCAGGGCATCGTTCAAGGCACCTACGAAACCTTCGTCGAAGCCGGTCGCCAGCATTACAACGATGATCTGAAAGGTCGTTGGGTCCTGACCGCAGGCCTCGGCGGCATGGGCGGCGCTCAGCCTCTGGCTGCAACCCTGGCCGGCGCTTGCTCGCTGAACATCGAATGCCAACAAGTGAGTATCGATTTCCGTCTGAAAAGCCGTTACGTCGACGAGCAAGCCAAAGACCTCGACGACGCCCTGGCCCGTATCGCCAAATACACCGCCGAAGGCAAGGCGATCTCCATCGCCCTGCTGGGCAACGCTGCGGAAATCCTCCCGGAACTGGTCCGTCGTGGCGTGCGCCCGGACATGGTCACCGACCAGACCAGCGCCCACGACCCGCTCAACGGCTACCTGCCGGCCGGCTGGACCTGGGACGAATACCGCGCTCGCGCCAAGACCGAACCTGCTGCCGTGGTCAAGGCCGCCAAGCAATCGATGGCCGTGCACGTTAAAGCGATGTTGGACTTCCAGAAAATGGGCGTGCCGACGTTCGACTACGGCAACAACATCCGTCAGATGGCGCAAGAAGAAGGTGTGGAAAACGCATTCGACTTCCCGGGTTTCGTACCGGCTTACATCCGTCCACTGTTCTGCCGTGGCATCGGCCCGTTCCGTTGGGCTGCGCTGTCGGGCGACCCGCAGGACATCTACAAGACCGACGCTAAAGTCAAAGAACTGATCCCGGACGACGCCCACCTGCACAACTGGCTGGACATGGCTCGCGAGCGCATCAGCTTCCAGGGTCTGCCGGCACGTATCTGCTGGGTTGGCCTGGGCCTGCGCGCCAAGCTCGGTCTGGCGTTCAACGAAATGGTCCGTAGCGGTGAATTGTCCGCGCCAATCGTGATCGGTCGCGACCACCTGGACTCCGGCTCCGTATCCAGCCCGAACCGCGAAACCGAGTCGATGCAGGACGGTTCCGACGCCGTGTCCGACTGGCCACTGCTCAACGCTCTGCTGAACACCGCGAGCGGCGCGACCTGGGTTTCCCTGCACCACGGCGGCGGCGTCGGCATGGGCTTCTCCCAGCACTCGGGCATGGTGATTGTCTGCGACGGTACTGACGAAGCGGCCGAGCGTATCGCTCGCGTGCTGCACAACGACCCGGCCACCGGTGTCATGCGTCACGCCGATGCGGGTTACCAGATCGCGATCGACTGCGCCAAGGAACAGGGGCTGAACCTGCCGATGATCACCGGCAAATAAGAGAAAAGACCACTGCAGGAGCTGTCGCGGCTGCTCCTGCAGAGATCACGATGTTGCAGACCCAACAATAAGCGGGGCGGGTCGCGCGTAGCGCAGGCCTGATTGGACGTGGACAGGGCTGGATGCCTCTTGACTGCCGTAAGCCAACTCATGATTAGGAGCGTCACACAATGAAATCGAACAAGACCCTGCTGACCACTTTGCTTTCCATGGGCCTGCTGGCCAGTGCCGGTGCTACCCAGGCGGCTGGCTGGTGCGAATCGGGTAAACCGGTGAAATTCGCCGGCCTGAACTGGGAAAGCGCCATGCTGCTGACCGACGTGCTGCAAGTCGTGTTGGAGAAAGGCTACGACTGCAAGACCGACAGCCTGCCGGGCAACTCCATCACCATGGAAAACGCCCTGAGCAGCAACGACATCCAAGTGTTCGCCGAAGAGTGGGTCGGCCGCAGCGAAGTCTGGAACAAGGCCGAGAAGGCCGGCAAAGTCGTCGGTGTCGGCGCTCCGGTGGTGGGTGCCGTCGAAGGCTGGTACGTGCCGCGCTACGTGATCGAAGGCGACGCCAAGCGCAAACTGGAAGCCAAGGCGCCGGACCTGAAAAACATTGCCGACCTGGCTAAATATTCCGCGGTATTCAAGGACGCCGAAGAGCCATCCAAAGGGCGTTTCTACAACTGCCCGGCCGGCTGGACCTGCGAGCTGGATAACAGCGAAATGCTGAAAAGCTACGGCCTGGAAAACAGCTACACCAACTTCCGTCCAGGCACCGGCCCGGCGCTGGATGCGGCGGTGCTGTCGAGCTACAAGCGTGGCGAGCCGATCCTTTTCTACTACTGGTCGCCAACCCCGCTGATGGGCCAGATCGACGTGGTCAAACTGGAAGAAAAACCGGGTGTCGACAAGCGCGTGACCATCAAGGTCGGCCTCTCCAAGACTTTCCACGAGCAGGCCCCGGAACTGGTGACCGTGCTGGAAAAGGTCAACCTGCCGATCGACCTGTTGAATCAGAACCTGGGGCGTATGGCCAAAGAGCGGATCGAGTCGCCAAAACTGGCCAAGATCTTCTTGAAGGAACATCCTGAAGTCTGGCACGCGTGGGTGAGCGAAGACGCAGCCAAGAAAATCGACGCGGCCTTGTAGGTTGAGCCTCTCTGACTGTCGGCAACGGCAGTCGGATGCTTGATCGCAACCCCTTGATTGAGAGTCTCTTATGTTTCCCGAAAGCTTTACCTTTTCCATCGCCGACTGGGTCAACGGTTGGGTCGATACGCTGGTCACCAACTACGGCGACGTGTTCCGCAGCATCTCCGACACCCTGCTGTGGGCCATCGTCAATCTTGAAGGGCTGCTGCGTGCGGCGCCCTGGTGGCTGATGCTGGCGATCGTGGCGGGCGTGGCCTGGCACGCGACCCGCAAAGTCGTGACCACGGCGGTCATCGTCGGCCTGCTGTTCCTGGTGGGCGCGGTCGGTCTCTGGGACAAGCTTATGCAGACCCTGGCGCTGATGATGGTGGCGACGGTCATCTCGGTGCTGATCGGCATTCCGTTGGGCATTCTTTCTGCGCGCAGCAATCGCCTGCGTTCGGTGTTGATGCCGTTGCTGGACATCATGCAAACCATGCCGAGCTTCGTGTACCTGATCCCGGTGCTGATGCTGTTTGGCCTGGGCAAGGTCCCGGCGATTTTCGCTACCGTTATTTACGCTGCGCCGCCGCTGATCCGCCTGACCGATCTGGGTATTCGCCAGGTTGACGGTGAAGTGATGGAAGCGATCAACGCCTTCGGTGCCAACCGCTGGCAGCAACTGTTCGGCGTGCAACTGCCGCTGGCCCTGCCGAGCATCATGGCCGGGATCAACCAGACCACCATGATGGCCCTGTCGATGGTGGTGATCGCCTCGATGATCGGTGCCCGTGGCTTGGGCGAAGACGTATTGGTGGGGATTCAGACCCTCAACGTCGGACGTGGTCTTGAGGCCGGTCTGGCGATCGTGATTCTGGCAGTGGTGATCGACCGCATTACACAGGCGTACGGTCGTGCACGGCATGAGGTGAGCAAATGAGCAACGCAGCCATCAGCAAGATCGAAGTCAAAAACGTCTTCAAGATTTTCGGCAACCGTTCCAAGGATGCGCTGGCCATGATTAGCCAGGGCAAAACCAAAGACCAGGTACTGGCCGAAACCGGTTGCGTGGTTGGCGTGAATGACCTGTCGCTGAGCATCGGCACCGGCGAGATCTTCGTGATCATGGGCCTGTCGGGTTCCGGCAAGTCGACCCTGGTGCGTCACTTCAACCGCCTGATCGACCCGACCAGCGGCGCGATCCTGGTGGACGGCGTGGACATCCTGCAATACGACATGGAAGCCTTGCGCGAATTTCGCCGGCACAAGATCAGCATGGTGTTCCAGAGCTTCGGCCTGCTGCCGCACAAAAGCGTGCTGGATAACGTCGCCTACGGCCTGAAAGTGCGTGGCGAGAGCAAGCAGATGTGCGCCGAGCGCGCGCTGCACTGGATCAACACCGTGGGCCTGAAGGGCTACGAAAACAAATACCCGCATCAGCTTTCCGGCGGTATGCGCCAGCGTGTGGGCCTGGCTCGCGCCCTGGCGGCGGACACCGACATCATCCTGATGGACGAAGCCTTCAGCGCCCTCGACCCGCTGATCCGCGCCGAAATGCAGGACCAGTTGCTGGAACTGCAAAAGACCCTGCACAAGACCATCGTCTTCATCACCCACGACCTCGACGAGGCCGTGCGCATCGGCAATCGCATCGCGATTCTCAAGGATGGCCGGCTGATTCAGGTCGGCACGCCACGAGAGATCCTGCATTCGCCGGCGGATGAGTATGTGGACCGGTTCGTACAGCGGCGGGCTGCAGTGGTTTGAGGTTGATCGTTTTTGTGGCGAGGGAGCTTGCTCCCGCTGGGTTGCGAAGCGGCCCTGAAAATCTGCGACCGCTGCGCGGTCGAACGGGAGCAAGCTCCCTCGCCACAGGTGTCATACGTCCATGAATTTTGTATGAGGCTCTAGATGTCCCAGGCTGAAAAAATCGTTATCGCCGATGCCCCGTTGCGTTGGCAGGATGTGGTCGCGGTCGCCCGCCACGGTGCGCAGCTTGAGCTGTCGGCCCAAACCTGGGCGCGGATCGAGAATGCCCAGGCGATCGTCCAGTGCATCGTCGCCAGCGGCGAGCGCGCCTATGGCGTCAACACCGGCCTGGGCGCCTTGTGCAACGTCTCGCTCAAGGATGAACAACTCAGCCAGCTGTCGCGCAACACCTTGCTCAGCCATGCCTGCGGCGTCGGTGCTCCACTGTCCGACGAGCAGACTCGCGCGATCCTCTGCGCCGCGATCCACAACTACAGCCATGGCAAATCCGGCATTCACCGCCGGGTGGTCGAAGCATTGCTGGCGCTGCTCAATCGCGGCATCACTCCGCAGGTGCCGTCCCAGGGGTCGGTCGGTTATCTGACCCACATGGCCCACATCGGTATCGCGCTGCTGGGCGTCGGCAATGTCAGCTATCGCGGGCAGATCGTTTCTGCACAACAAGCCTTGGCCGAAGAAGGGCTGCAACCGGTTCAACTGGGTGCCAAAGATGGTTTGTGCCTGGTCAACGGCACACCGTGCATGACCGGCCTCAGCTGCCTGGCCCTGGCCGATGCAACGAACCTGGTGCAGTGGGCCGATGTGATCGGCGCCATGAGCTTCGAAGCCCAGCGTGGTCAGATTGCCGCGTTCGATGCCGAGATCATTGCGCTCAAACCGCATCCGGGCATGCAGCAGGTGGGTATCAATCTGCGGGCGTTGCTCGACGGCAGTGAAGTGATCGCCAACAGCAAAGGCATTCGCACTCAGGATGCACTGAGCATCCGCTCGATTCCGCAAGTGCATGGCGCTGCCCGCGATCAGCTGGAACACGCCAGAAAACAGATCGAAACCGAGCTCAACTCCGCGACCGACAACCCGTTGCTGCTGGGCACGCCGGACAATTTCCGCGTCATGTCCCAGGCCAATCCGCACGGCCAATCAGTTGCTTTGGCGGCTGACTTGCTGGCGATCGCGATGGCTGAGATCGGCTCCATTGCCGAGCGTCGCCTGGACCGCTTGGTCAACCCGCACGTCAGCGGTTTGCCAGCCTTTCTGGTGGCCAACCCGGGCGTGAACTCCGGGATGATGATCGTGCAATACGTCGCCGCGTCGCTGTGTGCGGAAAACCGCCAGTTGGCGCAGCCGGCGGTGCTCGATAACTACGTCACTTCGGGCTTGCAGGAAGACCACCTGAGCATGGGCACCAACGCCGCGCTGAAGCTGCATCGCGCGTTGGAAAACTGCACGCAGATCCTCGCCATCGAGTACCTGTTGGCGGCTCAGGCTTTTGAATTCCTGAAAGAACAACGCTTCGGCGCCGGCACCGATGCCGCGTGGCGCCTGCTGCGCGAACGTATTCCGGCCTACGACCAGGACCGCTGGCTGGCGCCGGACATCGCCAGCGCCGCTGCTGTTTTGAAAGACCCGATTTTGCTGCACAAGGCTGTACCGAACCTCAACTGATTTCCACAACCACCAGCGTGCCAAGGCGCGGC
This sequence comes from Pseudomonas sp. Pseusp15, assembly GCF_059492165.1. Taxonomy (NCBI): domain Bacteria; kingdom Pseudomonadati; phylum Pseudomonadota; class Gammaproteobacteria; order Pseudomonadales; family Pseudomonadaceae; genus Pseudomonas; species Pseudomonas sp. Pseusp15. The sequence continues at coordinate 4,971,919 of NZ_CP168523.1, read as the reverse complement.
CCCTCCAAAAGGCGGGAAGCGACGGACAACGGATATCTCCGGAGCGTCTGGTTAGTTAATAAAAATGCTCTCAAAAGGAGAATGAATGTGACTGCGCTTAATTTGATTCCCGGCCAACTGAGCCTTGCCCAACTGCGTGATGTGTATCAGCAACCGGTCAAAATCACTCTCGACGAAAGCGCTTCGGCGCAAATCGAAGCCAGCGTTGCCTGCGTGGAACAGATCCTCGCCGAGAACCGCACCGCGTATGGCATCAACACCGGTTTCGGCCTGCTGGCCTCGACCCGCATCGCCAGCGAAGACCTGGAAAACCTCCAGCGCTCGCTGGTGCTGTCCCACGCCGCCGGCGTCGGCGAACCGATCAGCGACGCCCTGGTGCGACTGGTCATGGTACTCAAGGTCAACAGCCTGAGCCGTGGTTTCTCCGGCATTCGTCGTCAGGTGATCGATGCACTGATCGCGCTGATCAATGCCGAGGTTTACCCGCATATTCCTCTGAAAGGTTCGGTTGGTGCATCCGGCGATTTGGCGCCGTTGGCGCACATGTCGCTGGTACTGCTGGGTGAAGGCAAGGCGCGCTACAAAGGCGAATGGCTGCCCGCCACCGAAGCGCTGAAAGTCGCCGGTCTGACACCGCTGACCCTGGCAGCGAAAGAAGGCCTGGCGCTGCTCAACGGCACTCAGGTGTCCACCGCCTACGCCCTGCGTGGCCTGTTCGAAGGCGAAGATCTGTTCGCCGGCGCACTGGCCCTTGGCGGCCTGACGGTCGAAGCGGTACTGGGCTCGCGCTCGCCATTCGACGCACGTATTCATGCCGCTCGCGGCCAGAAAGGCCAGATCGACGCCGCTGCCGCTTACCGCGATCTGCTGGGTGAGCGCAGTGAAGTGTCCGACTCGCACCAGAACTGCGAAAAGGTCCAGGATCCGTACTCCCTGCGCTGCCAGCCGCAAGTCATGGGCGCCTGCCTGACCCAGTTCCGTCAGGCCGCCGAAGTGCTTGCCATCGAAGCCAACGCCGTATCGGACAACCCATTGGTGTTCGCCGCTGAAGGCGACGTGATCTCCGGCGGTAACTTCCATGCCGAGCCGGTGGCTATGGCTGCCGACAACATGGCCCTGGCCATCGCCGAAATCGGCTCCCTGAGTGAACGCCGCATCTCGCTGATGATGGACAAGCACATGTCGCAACTGCCGCCGTTCCTGGTGGCCAATGGCGGCGTGAACTCCGGCTTCATGATCGCTCAAGTAACGGCTGCGGCACTGGCCAGCGAGAACAAGGCGCTGTCCCATCCGCATTCGGTGGACAGCCTGCCGACTTCCGCCAACCAGGAAGACCACGTGTCCATGGCGCCGGCTGCCGGCAAGCGTCTGTGGGAAATGGCCGAGAACACTCGCGGGATTCTCGCGGTGGAATGGTTGGCGGCGGCCCAGGGGCTGGATCTGCGCGACGGTCTGAAAACCTCGCCAAAACTGGAAAAAGCCCGTGCGATCCTGCGTGCTGAAGTGCCGTTCTACGAGAAGGACCGCTTCTTTGCGCCGGACATCAATGCGGCCAGTGAGTTGTTGGCGACGCGTTGCCTGAATGGCCTGGTGACGGCGAAGTTGCTGCCTAGCCTGTAATAGCTCCTTCCCTGATGATCGTTCCCACGCGGAGCGTGGGAACGATCATTTAGCGTCGAATAAGAATAATTAAGGACGAGAGATGCAACAGCCAGCAAAAGGTTTGAAACGCGGGCTCTCTGCCCGACATATTCGCTTCATGGCACTGGGGTCGGCGATCGGCACCGGGCTGTTTTACGGTTCTGCCTCGGCCATTCAAATGGCCGGCCCCGCGGTCCTGCTCGCTTACCTGATCGGTGGCGCGGCGGTGTTCATGGTCATGCGCGCCCTTGGCGAAATGGCGGTGCATAACCCGGTGGCCGGTTCTTTCGGCCAGTACGCCAGCACCTATCTGGGGCCAATGGCGGGCTTTATCCTCGGTTGGACCTACGCATTTGAAATGGTCATCGTCGGTATGGCCGACGTGACCGCATTCGGCATTTACATGGGGTTCTGGTTTCCGGAAGTCTCCCGCTGGATCTGGGTGCTGGGCATCGTTTCGGTGGTAGGCGGCTTGAACCTGTGCAACGTCAAAGTCTTCGGCGAAATGGAGTTCTGGTTGTCACTGCTCAAGGTCGCGGCCATCGTCGCGATGATCCTTGGCGGTTTCGGCATCATGCTGTTCGGCATCAGCAATGCGCCCGGTGCCCAGGCGACCGATATCAGCAACCTCTGGACCCAGGGTGGCTTCATGCCCAATGGCGTGGGCGGCTTGATCGCCTCGTTTGCGGTGGTGATGTTTGCCTTTGGCGGTATTGAAATCATCGGCGTTACCGCCGGTGAAGCCAAAGACCCGCAGCATGTGCTGCCGCGCGCGATCAATGCCGTACCGTTGCGAATCCTGCTGTTCTACGTGCTGACGATGCTGGTGCTGATGTCGATCTTCCCGTGGCAGCAGATTGGCAGCCAAGGCAGTCCGTTCGTGCAGATTTTCGACAACCTGGGGATCAGCTCGGCGGCGACCATCCTCAACATCGTGGTGATCTCGGCGGCGGTGTCGGCCATCAACAGTGACATCTTCGGCGCGGGCCGCATGATGTATGGCCTGGCTCAGCAAGGGCACGCACCGAAAGGCTTCGCTCGCTTGTCGCGCAATGGCGTGCCGTGGCTGACGGTGATGGTGATGAGCTGCGCGCTGCTGCTGGGTGTGTTGCTGAACTACCTGATCCCGGAAAACGTGTTTCTGCTGATCGCCTCCATCGCGACCTTTGCCACGGTGTGGGTCTGGCTGATGATTCTGTTCACCCAGGTGGCCATGCGTCGCTCCATGAGTGCCGAGCAGGTCGCACAATTGAAATTCCCGGTGCCGTTCTGGCCCTATGCGCCGATGGCGGCGATTGCCTTCATGCTGTTCATCTTCGGCGTGCTGGGTTATTTCCCGGATACCCAGGCGGCGTTGATCGTCGGCGTGGTCTGGATTGTGTTGCTGGTGCTGGCCTACCTGACGTGGGTCAAACCGGCGGCAGGCAAGGCGGTACCGGTGGAACAGGAACCCATTTTTTCTCATCGATAACCTAACGGAGGCCAAGGATGAAAACGCTCTGGCAACACTGCCACGTCGCAACCATGGCGCAAGGCGTCTACTCGATCATCGAGGATGCGGCCATCGTGACGTCCGGTGCGCACATTGAGTGGATCGGCCCACGCGCCGAACTGCCGGCCGGCGAGTACCCGGCGGTCAATGACTTGAGCGGGGCCTGGGTCACCCCGGGCCTGATCGACTGCCACACCCATACGGTATTCGGCGGCAACCGCAGCGGCGAATTCGAGCAGCGCCTGCAAGGCGTCAGCTACGCGGAAATCGCCGCTGCCGGCGGCGGCATTGCCAGCACCGTGCGCGCCACCCGCGCCGCCAGTGAAGACGAACTGTTCGCCAGCGCCGCCAAGCGTCTGAAAAGCCTGATGCGTGATGGCGTGACCACCGTCGAAATGAAATCCGGCTACGGCCTGGACCTGGCCAGCGAACGCAAGATCCTGCGGGTGATCCGCCGTCTCGGCGCCGAGCTACCCGTCAGCGTGCGCAGCACGTGCCTGGCGGCCCACGCCTTGCCGCCGGAATACACCGACCGCGCCGACGCCTACATCGATCACATCTGCAGCGAAATGCTCCCGGCCCTGGCGGCCGAAGGGCTGGTGGATGCGGTAGACGCTTTCTGTGAATACCTGGCGTTTTCGCCAGAGCAGGTCGAGCGGGTGTTCGTCGCCGCGCAGAACCTCGGCTTACCGGTGAAGCTGCACGCCGAGCAATTGTCATCGCTGCACGGTTCGAGCCTGGCGGCGCGTTACCACGCATTGTCCGCCGATCATCTGGAATTCATGACCGAAGATGACGCCATCGCCATGGCCAAGTCCGGCACCGTCGCGGTATTGCTGCCCGGCGCGTTTTACTTCTTGCGGGAAACCCAATTGCCGCCGATGGAAGCCCTGCGCAAACACGGGGTGAAAATCGCCATTGCCAGCGACCTTAACCCGGGCACTTCGCCGGCGTTGTCGTTGCGCTTGATGCTGAACATGGCCTGCACCTGCTTCCGCATGACCCCGGAAGAGGCGCTGGCGGGCGCGACTATTCATGCCGCCACCGCCTTGGGCATGGGCCAAACCCACGGTTCGCTGGAAGCCGGCAAGGTCGCAGACTTCGTCGCCTGGCAAATCGATCGTCCGGCCGACCTGTCGTACTGGCTGGGCGGCGACCTGGAAAAACGCGTCGTGCGTCACGGCGTTGAATCAAATCTGTAGGAGAGCGGTTGTGGATAAGGTTCTGAACTTCAAACAAGGCCGCGTGCCACTGCTGATCAGCATGCCCCACGCCGGCCTGCGCCTGACCCCGACGGTGGAAGCGGGGTTGATCCCCGACGCGAAAAGCCTGCCGGACACTGACTGGCACATTCCACGGCTTTATGAGTTCGCTGCCGAACTGGGCGCCAGCACCCTGGCGGCCGAGTACTCGCGGTTTGTCATCGACCTGAACCGGCCGTCCGACGACAAGCCTTTATATGTTGGCGCCACCACCGGTCTGTATCCGGCGACGCTGTTCGATGGCGTGCCGTTGTTCCGCGAAGGGCTGGAGCCGTCGGCTGCGGAACGGGCGACGTATCTGGAGCAGATCTGGACGCCGTACCACCGCACCTTGCAGGAAGAACTGGCGCGGCTGAAAGCCGAGTTCGGCTACGCGCTGCTGTTCGACGCGCACTCGATCCGCTCGGTGATCCCGCACCTGTTCGACGGCAAGCTGCCGGACTTCAACCTCGGCACCTTCAATGGCGCCAGCTGCGATCCACAGTTGGCCACACAGCTGGAAGCGATCTGCGCGAAGCACACCGATTACAGCCATGTGCTGAACGGTCGTTTCAAGGGCGGTCACATCACCCGGCATTATGGCAATCCGGCCGAGAACATTCATGCCGTGCAACTGGAGTTGGGCCAGTGTACGTATATGGAAGAGTTCCAGCCGTTCCGTTATCGCCCGGATTTGGCCGAGCCGACGCAAGTGGTGCTCCGGGAATTGCTGCAAGGGTTGTTGGCGTGGGGCGAAAAGCATTACAGCGCGTAACCCTGTGGCGAACGGGCCTTTGTGGCGAGGGAGCTTGTCGGATCGCCGCACCGTCCCGCTCGGCGGCGAAGCCGTCGTAAACCCTGTTGGTCGGGCGTATCTGATGAAACTCGGTTGAATGGTTTGGGGGCAGCTTCGCAACCCAGCGGGAGCAAGCTCCCTCGCCACAGATTAGTGTTCGCCTTGGTAACGCATCAGGACAGTCGCCACCGTGCAAAACACGGTCGCCACAGGTCACTTTTGCCGACTCGGCGCTGCGTAACGTTGTGGGCACGGTGCACAAAGACACCGGGCCCACAATAATCTGCTGCCGAGCGAGCCTTCCCGATGAAACGACTGTTCAACCGCTGTCTGTTAATCCTCACCGGCACTGCTCTTCTGAGCACCAGCGTTTTCGCCAACGACCCCGCTTCCTGCAAGACCGTGCGCATGGGCGTGGTCAACTGGACCGACGTCATTGCCACCAGCGGCATGGCCGATGTGCTGCTCAATGGCCTTGGCTATGAAAGCAAGCAAACCAGCGCCGTGCAGCAAATCATCTTCGCCGGCATCCGCGACAAACGCCTCGATATCTTCCTCGGTTACTGGAAACCGGCGATGGACAAGAACATCGCCCCGTTCGTCGCTGCCAATCAAGTGAAGGTCATGGACAAGCCGAGCCTGGCCGACGCCCAGGCAACGCTCGCCGTACCTGACTACGTCGCTGCCGCCGGCCTGAAAACCTTCGCCGATATCGCCAGGTTCAAGGATCAGTTGGGTGGCAAGATCTACGGCATCGAGCCGGGCAGCGGCGCCAACACCACCATCAAAACCATGATCGAGACCAACCGCTTCGGTTTGAAGGACTTCAAGCTGATCGAGTCCGGTGAGGCCGGGATGCTCGCCGCCGTGCAGCGGGCGGTCAATCGCAAGGAGTTCGTGGTGTTCGTCGGCTGGACCCCGCATCCGATGAACATCAACATGAACATCGCTTACCTGACCGGCAGCGAAGACGTCTATGGCCCGAACGAAGGCGCGGCGACCGTTTCCACCGTGACCGCGCCGGACTATGCCGAGCGTTGCCCGAACGTGAACCGTCTATTGGAAAACCTGACCTTCACCGCTGCCCAGGAAAGCCAGTTGATGGTGCCGATCATGGAGCGCAAGACGCCGCAGGATGTCGCCAAACAGTGGCTGCGTGATCATCCCGAAGACCTTCAGCGCTGGCTGGCGGGTGTCAGCAGTTTCGATGGCAAGGATGGCGTGGCAACCGTTCAGGCCAGTTTGAAACCCTGATGGCCGCGTATCCGATCTCTGCGCAGATGTCGGCATTCGTCGAGAAAACCCTCAGCTTCAACAGCACCGACAGCAGCCTCGCCGGTATGCGTCAGGCCTACAGCGAGATGTGCCGGGCGTTTACCCCGCCACATCCCGCGGGGCTTGAGGTGGTCGATCTCGAGTTGGCGGGAGTGGCGGTGCGCGCCTGGCAACCGCCGGTTCCGCCGCCGACCAACGGTTGGCCCTGCATTGTGTATCTGCATGGCGGCGGTTGGGTGGTGGGGGATCTGGACTCCCACGACTTCATCTGCGCCGAACTGGCATCGGTGCTCGGTGTGTTGGTGATCGCCGTCGATTATCGGCTGGCGCCGGAGCATCCGTTTCCAGCGGCGTTCGATGACTGCCTGAGTGTCTGGCGTGCGTTGCGCACGGGGCCGTTTCAGCTCGACCCGGCGCGGACGCTGGTGGCCGGCGACAGCGCTGGCGGCAACCTTGCCGCTGCGCTGTGTCTGGCCTTGCGCGATGCCGGCGAACCGGCGCCTTGTGCGCAGGTGCTGATCTATCCGGGCCTGGGCGGTGATCACCGGTTGTCATCACGCGGCGAATGCGCCGACGCGCCATTGCTCAGCAGCAGCGATCTGGATTGTTATCACACGCTGTACCTGGGTGGTGTCCGTCAGCCAACGGCCTATGCGATGCCCTTGCTCGCCGCCGACTTCAGCGGCCTGCCGCCGGCGCTGATCGCTGTGGCGCAGTTCGATCCGCTACGCGATGACGGCGTGCTTTACGCCGGGCGACTCAACGCCGCCGGCGTGAGCGCAATGCTTTATTACGGTCAGGGGCTGGTTCATGGGTGCTTGCGGGCGCGGGGGCAGGTTGCCGAGGTCGACCGACTCTATGAAACCCTGCTCGGCTATTTGGCTGACAAGACGGGCTGACAAGCGCTGACGCTGCAAGGGGCATGCTCATTGAAGTAATTCGGGTTTATGATGCCGGACGGCAGAATAATAGAAGTCCCTACAGGGATGACCTCGACCCCTTACGGAGCGCGCAATGCAGACTTTGTACCCGCAGATCAAACCCCACGCCCGGCACGATCTGGCCGTCGATAAAACCCATACGCTGTATGTCGACGAAAGCGGTTCACCGGAAGGTTTGCCGGTAGTGTTCATTCACGGCGGCCCTGGCGCCGGGTGTGATGCGCAGAGCCGCCGGTATTTCGATCCGAACCTGTATCGCATCGTCACCTTCGACCAGCGCGGTTGCGGTCGCTCCACGCCCCACGCCAGCCTTGAGAACAACACCACCTGGGATCTGGTCGCCGATCTCGAGCGGATTCGCAAGCACCTGGGCATCGACAAATGGGTGCTGTTCGGCGGTTCCTGGGGTTCGACCCTGGCCCTGGCTTACGCGCAAACCCACCCGGAGCGCGTGCACGGTCTGATTCTGCGCGGGATTTTTCTCTGCCGTCCCCAGGAAATCGAGTGGTTCTACCAGTGTGGCGCCAGTCGCCTGTTCCCCGATTACTGGCAGGACTACATCGCGCCGATTCCGCTGGACGAGCGCGACGACTTGCTCACGGCATTCCACAAACGCCTGGTCGGCAACGACCAGATCGCCCAGATGCATGCGGCCAAGGCCTGGTCCATCTGGGAAGGCCGCACCGCGACCTTGCGTCCGAACCCGCTGGTGGTCGATCGTTTCTCCGAACCCCAGCGTGCGTTGTCCATCGCCCGCATCGAATGCCACTACTTCACCAACAACGCTTTCCTTGAGCCGAATCAGCTGATCCGCGACATGGGCAAGATCGCCCATTTGCCCGGCGTCATCGTCCATGGTCGCTATGACGTGATCTGCCCGCTGGACAACGCCTGGGAACTGCATCAAGCCTGGCCGAACAGCGAACTGCAGGTGATCCGCGACGCCGGCCATGCGGCGTCCGAACCGGGGATCACCGATGCATTGGTGCGCGCCGCCGATCAGATGGCCCGTCGCTTGCTCGACCTGTCGCCTGACGAAGCATGAAGGCCCTGCTGCAACGCGTGCGCGGCGCGCGAGTCGAGGTCGCGGGAGAGGTGGTTGGTGCGATAGATCAGGGGTTGCTGGTGCTGGTGGCGGTCGAACCCGACGACACGCAGGCCAGCGCCGACAAACTTCTGCATAAACTGCTTAACTATCGAGTATTCAGTGACGCCGAGGGCAAGATGAATCTGTCCTTGGCTGACGTGGACGGCGGGTTGTTGCTGGTCTCGCAGTTCACCCTGGCCGCCGATACCAAAAACGGGTTGCGTCCGAGTTTTTCGACTGCAGCCCCCCCGGCCTTGGGCGAGGCGCTGTTCGACTATCTATTGGGCAAAGCGAAACAGGTGCATGGCACTGTGGCATCAGGTAGATTCGGCGCGGATATGCAGGTGCACCTGGTCAATGATGGCCCGGTAACCTTCCTGTTACAGACGTGAAAGCGCTTGAAACATGTTTTTAAGGGCATTTCGGCTGAAAACAGAGGCTTTTCCCGATAAATACTTGCTTCCCCCTGATGCGTTGTAACGCGGCCTACTAGATAATCGCGCGCTACGGGGATCAGCGTTCGTTGGTCCATTTTGACTTAGGTAGAGACTTGTCCGCGGCCTGTTGGGGAATCATTTTGCCCCATGGGAGTCGGAACAATGCTCGCCAACTTGGCAAGAGTGGTCCGCAGGGTCGGTTTTTTCCACCGTACACCGTGCTGGCACTTTAACTGGCCGTTGGTTTTTTGATCTGTTTTCGGCGAGGGTTGCTCGTGATTGTTAGTCCCTGTAATGCACCAAAATTGTCTGCCAAACGGTTTCGAAATGCTCTGGTAGCGGGCTCTGCACTGCTCTGCCTGTTCAGCGCCGGCCAGCTTTGGGCATTCAATCTGGATGACGTATCGGTCAAGGCAAAAGAGCTGGCCGGGCAAAAATACGAAGCCCCGCGCAGTAACCTGCCGAATGAATTTCGTGAAATGAAATTCGCGGATTATCAAAAAATCCGCTTCCTCACCGAAAAAGCCGAGTGGGCTAACCAGAAAACCCCATTCAAGCTGTCGTTCTATCACCAGGGCATGCACTTCGATACGCCGGTGAAAATCAACGAAATCACGGCCAACACCGTCGAAGAGATCAAATACGACCCAAGTCGTTTCGATTTCGGCGATATGAAGTTCGATCCTAAAGCCACCGAGCAGCTGGGTTATGCCGGTTTCCGTGTGCTCTACCCGATCAACAAGGCCGACAAGCAAGACGAAATCATGACCATGCTCGGCGCGAGTTACTTCCGCGTCGTCGGCAAGGGCCACACCTACGGCTTGTCCGCTCGCGGCATGGCCATCGATACCGCCTTGCCGTCCGGCGAAGAGTTCCCGCGTTTCACCGAGTTCTGGATTCAGCAGCCGAAGCCGGGTGACAAGCACCTGGTGATCTTCGCCCTGCTGGATTCGCCGCGCGCCACTGGTGCCTATCGCCTGACCCTGCGTCCGGGCAGCGACACGGTCGTCGACGTCAAGGCCAAGATGTTCCTGCGTGACAAGGTCACCAAACTTGGCGTTGCGCCGCTGACCAGCATGTTCCTGTTCGGCGCCAACCAGCCGTCGAAAGTGCTGAACTACCGTCGCGAACTGCACGACTCCAGCGGTCTGTCGATCCATGCCGGCAACGGCGAATGGATCTGGCGCCCATTGAACAACCCGAAACACCTGGCCGTGAGCAACTTCTCGATCGAGAACCCGCGCGGTTTCGGCTTGCTGCAACGTGGCCGTGACTTCAGCCACTACGAAGACCTCGATGACCGCTACGACAAGCGCCCAAGTGCCTGGATCGAGCCGAAAGGCGATTGGGGCAAGGGCTCCGTCGATCTGGTGGAGATTCCTACCGCTGACGAAACCAACGACAATATCGTTGCTTTCTGGAGTCCGGAAAAACTGCCAGAGCCTGGCCAACCCCTGGACGTCGCCTATCGCATGCACTGGACCATCGACGAAGCCGCCCTGCATTCGGCGGACAGCGCCTGGGTTCAACAGACCCTGCGTTCCACGGGTGACGTGAAGCAGTCGAACCTGATTCGTCAGCCGGACGGCAGCGTGGCCTACCTGGTGGATTTCCAAGGTCCGTCCCTGCAAGACTTGCCAGAAGATGCTGAAGTACGCAGCCAGGTTAGCGTTGGCGACAACGCGGAACTGGTCGAGAACAGTGTCCGTTACAACCCTGAAACCAAGGGCTGGCGCCTGACCCTGCGGATGAAGATCAAGGATCCGGGCAAGTCCACTGAAATGCGTGCAGCACTGGTCAAGACCATCACGCCGGCCGAGACGATCAAGACCTCGGCGCCAGCGTCCAGCTCTTCCGTTGCCAAGGCCGACAAGATCGCCGCCAAGCAGCAGGAGAAGAAGGACAAGGAGGCCAAGCAAGCTGAAGCGCAAGCCCAGCAAGTCAAGGACACCAAGGACAAGGACAACAAAGACGCCAAGCAGCCTGTCGCTGCCGAAGCGGCCCCTGCCACACCGGAATCGGCACCGACTGAACAAGTCCTGACCGAGACCTGGAGCTATCAGTTGCCTGCCGATGAGTAATTCACAAGTACAGCCACAAACGCTTGCCGAGTACCTGGCGCATTTGCCGATGACCGACGAGCAGCGCGCGGAACTCGCGGGCTGCAAGTCTTTCAGTGAATTGCACGAACGTCTGTCGTCCCAGGCGTTCGACGCGCCGACCGATGCCGCCCAGGCGTCGGTCGGGCGGCGCCTGACCCTGAACACCGCCGAAGAACTGGCGGATGCGCAAATGTTGGGACTCGACGCCAGTGGTCGGGTTTGCCTCAAGGCAGCCCCGCCGATCCGTCGGACCAAAGTCGTTCCGGAGCCATGGCGCACCAATATACTGGTGCGTGGCTGGCGTCGGCTGACCGGTCGCACCAACCCGCCGAAGCCGCCGAAAGACGAGAACGTGTTGCCAGCAGCTCGCTGGCGCACCGTCGGTTCGATCCGTCGTTACATTCTGCTGGTGCTGATGCTCGGTCAGACGATCGTCGCCGGCTGGTACATGAAAGGCATCATGCCGTACCAGGGCTGGTCGTTCGTCGATCTGGAAGAAGTCCTGCACCAACCGCTGCTGCAAACTGCGGCCCAGGTGCTGCCTTACGTGTTGCAAACCAGCATCCTGATTCTGTTCGGGATTCTGTTCTGCTGGGTGTCGGCCGGTTTCTGGACCGCGCTGATGGGCTTCCTCGAGTTGATCACCGGTCGCGACAAGTACCGCATTTCCGGCGCCAGCGCCGGCAACGAGCCGATCGCCAAGGACGCACGCACCGCATTGGTGATGCCGATCTGCAACGAAGACGTGCCGCGGGTGTTCGCCGGTTTGCGGGCGACCTTCGAGTCGGTTGCAGCCTCGGGTAACCTGGATCGCTTCGACTTTTTCGTGCTCAGCGACAGTAACGACGCCGATATCTGCGTCGCCGAACAGCAGGCCTGGCTGGACGTCTGCCGTGAAGCCAAGGGCTTCGGCAAGATCTTCTACCGCCGCCGTCGTCGTCGCGTAAAACGTAAAAGCGGCAACCTCGACGACTTCTGCCGTCGTTGGGGCGGTGACTACAAATACATGGTCGTGCTCGACGCCGACAGCGTAATGAGTGGCGAATGCCTGAGCAGCCTGGTGCGCCTGATGGAAGCCACGCCGGACGCCGGGATCATCCAGACCGCGCCGCGTGCGTCGGGCATGGACACCCTTTATGCGCGTATGCAGCAGTTCGCCACCCGTGTGTACGGTCCACTGTTCACCGCTGGCCTGCACTTCTGGCAGTTGGGCGAATCCCACTACTGGGGCCACAACGCAATCATCCGCATGAAGCCGTTCATCGAGCACTGCGCCCTGGCGCCGTTGCCCGGTAAAGGCGCGTTCGCCGGTGCGATTCTGTCCCACGACTTTGTTGAAGCGGCGCTGATGCGCCGTGCCGGCTGGGGCGTGTGGATTGCCTATGACTTGCCGGGCAGCTACGAAGAACTGCCACCGAACCTGCTGGACGAACTCAAGCGTGACCGTCGCTGGTGCCACGGCAACCTGATGAACTTCCGGCTGTTCCTGGTCAAGGGCATGCACCCGGTACACCGTGCGGTGTTCCTGACAGGCGTGATGTCTTACTTGTCGGCGCCGTTGTGGTTCTTCTTCCTCGTGCTGTCGACAGCCCTGCTGGCGACCAACACGCTGATGGAGCCGCAGTACTTCCTGGAGCCGCGCCAGCTCTATCCGCTGTGGCCACAATGGCACCCGGACAAGGCGATCGCACTGTTCTCGACGACTATCGTGCTGCTGTTCCTGCCGAAGCTGCTGAGCATCATCCTGATCTGGGCCAAAGGCGCGAAAGAGTTCGGTGGCAGGTTCAAGGTGACGCTGTCGATGCTGCTGGAAATGTTGTTCTCCATGCTGCTGGCGCCGGTGCGGATGATTTTCCACACCCGTTTCGTGCTCGCCGCGTTCCTCGGCTGGGCCGCGACCTGGAACTCGCCGCAACGTGACGACGACTCCACGCCCTGGAGCGAGGCGGTCAAGCGCCACGGTCCGCAAACAGCGCTGGGTTTCTTCTGGGCGCTGCTGGTGATCTGGCTGAACCCGAGCTTCCTCTGGTGGCTGGTGCCGATCGTCGGTTCGCTGATGCTGTCGATTCCGGTGTCGGTGATCTCCAGTCGTGTCGGCCTGGGCCTGAAATCCCGTGACGAGAGCCTGTTCCTGATTCCTGAGGAATACAATCCGCCGCAGGCATTGCTGGCGACCGATCAGTACACCCACGAAAACCGCTGGCATGCGCTGCACGACGGCTTCGTCCGGTCGGTGGTCGATCCGCAGCAGAACGCGTTGGCGTGTGCGCTGGCGACATCTCGTCACCGTCAGGCCGAGCCGATCGAATGGCTGCGTATCGAGCGGGTTCGCCATGCGATGAAGGTCGGGCCTGAAGGGCTGACCAACAACGAGCGCGTGGCCCTGCTGAGTGATCCGGTGGCACTGGGTCGCTTGCATGAGCAGGTCTGGAGCGAAGGCCATGCCGAGTGGCTGCAGGCCTGGCGCACTTCGGTGGATGCCGATCCGCATGCGCCGCTGTTGCCGCTCAAGCCGTTGAGCGTGCAGCCTCAGTTGGCATAATGAAAAACCCCGCGAAAGCGGGGTTTTTTTGTGCTGATGATCGCTCCCGTGTTCTGCGTGGGAACGATCAAACAAATCTCCCTCAACCCCTTGTGCAAACGGCCGAGTGCGTTAGCATCCGTCCCCGAATTGGTGCGCCCGGACAACTTTCTGTTCGTATCTGCCGGTTTCCCAAAGGAAACCTGCGGTTTGCGTGCCTCACAATGCGATGGGTTTTGGGGACTTGAAGATGAAGAAGTATCTGTCGATGCTGCTGGTCGGCGTCACGGCATTGGTTGCAGTCAGCGCGGCGCAGGCCGGTGCCATCGATGACGCGGTCAAGCGCGGCACGCTGAAAGTCGGCATGGACCCGACCTACATGCCGTTCGAAATGACCAACAAGCGCGGCGAAATCATCGGCTTCGAAGTCGACATCCTCAAAGCCATGGCCAAGGCCATGGGCGTCAAGCTGGAAATGGTATCCACCGGCTACGACGGCATCATCCCGGCCCTGCTGACCGACAAGTTCGACATGATCGGCAGTGGCATGACCCTGACCCAGGAACGCAACCTGCGCCTGAACTTCAGCGAGCCCTTCATCGTGGTCGGCCAGACACTGCTGATCCGCAAGGAGCTGGAAGGCACCATCAAGTCCTATAAAGACCTGAATACCGCCGACTACCGCATCACCTCCAAGCTCGGCACCACCGGCGAGATGGTCGCCAAAAAGCTCATTTCCAAAGCCAAGTACCACGGCTACGACAACGAGCAGGAAGCGGTGCTCGACGTGGTCAACGGCAAGGCTGACGCCTTCATCTACGACGCGCCTTACAACGTCGTGGCGGTGAACAAGGTCGGCAACGGCAAACTGCTGTTCCTCGACAAGCCGTTCACCTATGAGCCTTTGGCTTTCGGCCTGAAGAAGGGCGACTACGACAGCCTCAACTTCATCAACAACTTCCTGCACCAGATCCACGAAGACGGCACCTACGATCGCATCCATGACAAGTGGTTTAAAGACACCGCTTGGCTCAAGGACATGGAATAACACCGCCTTTGTGGCGAGGGAGCTTGCTCCCGTCCGACTGCGAAGCAGTCGTAAATCGATTGACTCGTTTTACCCGACGTTGCGCGGTGGCCGATTTCAGGGTTGCTGCGCAACCCAGCGGGAGCAAGCTCCCTCGCCACAGAGGGAGCGGGCGCCCTGATCGTTATGGATTTGCCTTTAAATGAAACAGAAAAAAGCCCAATGGCCCTGGCACGTATTAACCGTGCTGGTGCTGATCGGTCTGGCTGGCGCGTTGTACTACGCCACCTCGCTGATGTCCTACGAATGGCGCTGGAACCGTGTGCCGCAGTACTTCGCCTACCACGCCGAAGAGTCCCAGCGCGCGGCCGACATCTCCACCGTCAGTGAGCTGGTGCGCAAGGGCAGCAAGGCTGAAGTCACCCTGCGCAATGATGCAGGGGATGAGCAGCACCTGACGGTTGACGACAACAGCCTGCAAGTCGCGCAAGGCGATGATGTGGCCGAAGGCGATGTGATCGGCGTGACCCGGCATTGGGCCGCCGGCCCGCTGCTATGGGGGCTCTGGACCACGTTGTGGTTGTCCCTGGTGTCTGGCGTGCTTGGCCTGCTGATCGGCCTGGCCACCGGGCTGTGCCGCCTGTCGAACAACCCGACCCTGCGCGACCTCTCGACGATCTACGTCGAGCTGGTGCGCGGTACGCCGCTGCTGGTGCAGATTTTCATTTTCTACTTCTTCATCGGCACCGTGATGAACCTCTCCCGGGAGTTCGCCGGGATCGCCGCGCTGTCGCTGTTCACCGGTGCCTACGTGGCGGAGATCATCCGCTCTGGCGTGCAATCAATTGCACGCGGCCAGAACGAAGCGGCGCGCTCCCTCGGTTTGAGCGGTGGCCAGTCGATGCGCCACGTGGTGCTGCCACAAGCGTTCAAGCGTGTGCTGCCGCCGCTGGCCGGGCAGTTCATCAGTCTGGTCAAAGACACCTCGCTGGTGTCGGTGATCGCGATTACCGAACTGTTGAAAAGCGGTCGCGAAGTCATCACCACCTCGTTCTCGCCGTTCGAAATCCTGTTCTGCGTGGCTGGGCTGTACCTGTTGATCAACCTGCCGCTGTCGAAAATCGCCAGTCGGCTTGAGCGGAGGCTCGCGCAAAGTGATTGAAGTCCGCGATCTGATAAAAGTATTCGACACCCGCGGCCAGGTGGTTCGCGCGGTGGACAACGTCACCACCCAAGTGGCGAAGGGCGAAGTATTGGTGGTGATCGGCCCGTCCGGTTCCGGCAAGTCGACCTTTCTGCGCTGCCTGAATGGCCTGGAAGCGTTCGACTCCGGTTCGGTGAGCATCGACGGTCTGCAACTGGCCGACCCGAAAACCGACGTCAACGCCTACCGCCGCGAAGTCGGCATGGTGTTTCAGCATTTCAACCTGTTCCCGCACATGACCGTGCTGGAAAACCTCTGCCTGGCCCAGAAAGTCGTGCGCAAGCGCGGCAAGAAGGAGCGCGAGGCCAAGGCCATGGTGTTGCTGGAAAAGGTTGGTATCGCTCAGAAGGCCCACGAGTTTCCATCGCGCCTGTCCGGTGGTCAGCAGCAGCGCGTGGCCATCGCCCGGGCGTTGGCGATGGAGCCGAAAGTCATGCTGTTCGATGAGCCGACGTCGGCGCTCGACCCGGAAATGGTCGGTGAAGTGCTGGATGTGATGAAGACCCTGGCCGTGGAAGGCATGACCATGGTTTGCGTTACCCATGAAATGGGCTTCGCCCGGGAAGTGGCGGACCGGGTGCTGTTCTTCGATCACGGCAAATTGCTGGAAGACGCTTCGCCGGCCGAGTTCTTCGATGCACCGAAGGATCCGCGTGCGCAGGCGTTTTTGCGGCAGGTTCTCTAACTTCGTCGCCTGATCCATCGCATTCGCGGGCAAGCCTCACTCCTACAGGAATTCCCCCGTAGGAGCGAGGCTTGCCCGCGAATGGTTTCACCTCGGTCTTAAGCGAACGCTCAAACCTTGAATCTGCCCACCAGCATCTGCAGATGCGTCCCCAGCCGCGCCAGTTCCACGCTGGAGGCCGCGGTCTCTTCACTGGCGGCCGAGGTCTGCTCGGATACGTCACGCACATTCAGCACGCTACGGTTGATCTCTTCGGCCACCGCGCTCTGTTGCTCGGCGGCAGCGGCGATCTGCTGGTTCATCGACTGGATCGCCGACACGGTACGGGTGATGCTTTCCAGTGAGCCACCGGCACGGCGGGTCAGTTCGACGCTGCTGTCGGTCAGGCTGCGGCTGTTGTCCATGATGGTCGCGACTTGCTGAGTGCCGGTTTGCAGGCCAACGATCAGCTCTTCGATTTCTTCGGTGGACTTCTGAGTACGCTGGGCCAGGCTGCGGACCTCGTCGGCGACCACTGCAAAGCCACGCCCGGCTTCACCGGCGCGAGCGGCTTCGATGGCGGCGTTGAGCGCCAGCAGGTTGGTTTGCTGGGCCACGGATTTGATCACGTCGAGCACGCTGCCGATCTTGTCGCTTTCGCGCTTCAGATCGCCCATGGCGGCAGTGGAATTGCCGACTTCGAGGGCCAGGCGCTCGATCTGGGCGATGGCTTCGCCGACCACCCTGTCACCCTCGCGGGCCTGCTGGTCGGCGGCGACGGCGGCTTCGGACGCTTCCTCGGCATTGCGCGCGACTTCCTGCACGGTGGCGGTCATTTCGTGCATGGCGGTGGCCACTTGATCGGTTTCGACCTTCTGACTGTTGACCCCGGCGCTGGTCTGCTCGGTAACGGCAGACAGTTCTTCAGCAGCGCTGGCGATTTGGGTCACGCCGTCGCTGATGCCGCCGATCAGTTCCCGCAGGCCCAGGGTCATACTCTGCATGGCGCGTTGTAGCTGGCCCAGTTCGTCCTGGCGCTCGGAAATCAGGTTGTGGCTCAGGTCGCCCGCGGCGACACGCTCGGCCACTTTCAGGGTCTGGCTCAGGGGAATGACAATCTGCCGGGTGATGGCCCAGGCCGCGAACAGGCCAAAGGCCGACGCCAGGACGGTGGCCATCAGCAGCAGATTCTTGGCATGCGCCGTATCGGCGTCACGCACTGCGGTTTGCGAGGTGGTGAGCTTTTTGCTGACGTCGAACAGAATGTCGCCCTGGGCGCTCATGCGTTTGAAGGCAGCAGCGCTGGCGACCTGGGAGTCGCGGAACTGGCTGACAGCCGCGCGATAGGCCTTGAGCGAGTCGGTCGCCTGTTGCAGGTTGGCGATGTGTTGCTCCGGTAGTTTGGACGGCAGGCTTTCGAGGTTTTTCAGGGCGTTGTCGATGGCGTCCAGCGCTGGCTGCTCGGCCTCGGGTTTGCCGCTGTAGGTGTAGCCGCGGACCTGGAAGCGCGCCTGCTGGATCAGCTTGCTCAGTTCGATCACGCTGTTGAATTGAGCGACGCTGTCGCCCTGCAGCATGGATTTTTCGACTTCAGCGACGCGGGCCACGGCGTTATCGGCGGTGGCGCCCAGTTTGCTGCGAGCATCTTCGCGAGCGACGGTGGCCTGGGTCAGGTCGGCGAAGGCGCGTTTGTACTCGCTGATGGCGGCCACTTGCTGGTCGATCAATGCCACGTCGTCAGGTTGTTCGATCAGCGTGCGGGCGGTTTTCAGGCCAGCATCGAGTTTGCCGATCAGCTCGTTGACGGCGCCCGGGCCTTGTTCGCCACGGCGCATGTCGTAGTCCAGACGGGCGAGGCGCAGGTCTTTGCTCAGCTCATTGAGGCTGGAAATAAACCCGAGCGTGTCGCCACGGCTGATCACGCCGCTCAGGCCGGTCCAGCCGGTGAAGGTGATCAACAAGGTGAGAAGCAGCACCAGACCGAAGCCGACACCCAGTTTGCGATTGACGCTTACGTTCCCCAGTTTCTCGGCTAGCCAACGGTACATGCTGCAACTCCCCTCGGACCATTATTCGGATTTATGGGGACTGTATCGGCAGGCAGGCTGGAACCTGTAGGTGAGCAAACACCTGTGGCAAGGGTAAGTGTCTGGGTCAGAACAAACGCGAGAGCAGTGCAGTGACCGCTGTTTCGACCCGCAGGATGCGCTCGCCGAGCTGCACCGGTTGCAGGCCGGCCTTGGCCAGCAGGTCGATTTCGTAAGGAATCCAGCCGCCTTCGGGGCCGATGGCCAGGGTCACGGGTTCGTCCAGGCCACGGGGGCAGGGCGGGTAATTGCCGGGATGACCGACCAGGCCGAGAGTGCCTTCAGTGATTGCTGGCAGGCGATCTTCGACAAAAGGTTTGAAGCGCTTTTCGATGACGACTTCCGGCAGCACGCTGTCCCGGGCTTGTTCAAGCCCCAGGATCAATTGCTCGCGAATCGCCTCAGGTTCGAGGAACGGGGTTTGCCAGAAGCTCTTCTCGACGCGATAGCTGTTCACCAGCACGATTCGTGGCACACCCATGGCGGCCACGGTCTGGAACACCCGACGGAGCATTTTCGGGCGTGGCAGGGCCAATACCAGGGTCAGTGGCAGCTTGGCTGGCGGCGGCTGGTCGAGGGTGACGCGCAACTCGGCTTCGTCAGCGTCCAGGCGCAGCACTTCGGCGGCACCCATCAGCCCGCCGATACGCCCGACGCGCATGCTGTCACCCACTTCACAGCGGTGGACTTCCTGCATATGGGTCAAGCGGCGATCGCGCAGGATCGCCCGGTCGGCCGCAATGAAATCGGCCTCCTCGAGGAGCAGCAGGTTCACGCTTGGGTCGCTGGCGGCTGATCGTTGTGATCGTCAGCCGGTTTTTCGTCCGGGTGCTCGCCGCGTTTGCTGATCAGGCTGCCGAACAGGACGCCGATCTCGAACAGCAACCACATTGGTACGGCCAACAGCGTCTGCGAGAAGATGTCCGGCGGCGTCAGGATCATGCCGACCACGAAGCAGCCGATGACCACATACGGGCGGATTTTCTTCAGGTAGGCGACGTTGACCACGCCGATCCACACCAGCAGCACCACGGCCACCGGGATCTCGAACGCCACGCCGAAGGCGAAGAACAGCGTCATGACGAAATCGAGGTAGCTGGTGATGTCGGTCATCATTTCCACGCCGGCCGGGGTGGCAGCGGCGAAGAACTTGAAGATCAGCGGGAACACCAGGAAATAGGCGAAGGCCATGCCGGTGTAGAACAGCAGGATGCTGGAGACCAGCAACGGCACGGCGATGCGCTTCTCATGCTTGTACAGGCCTGGCGCGATGAAACCCCAGATCTGATGCAGGATCACCGGGATTGCCAGGAACAGCGAGACCATCATGGTCAGCTTCAGCGGCGTCAGGAACGGCGACGACACGTCGGTGGCGATCATCGTCGCGCCGGCCGGCAGGTACTGGCGCAGCGGCGTGGAGACGAAGGTGTAGATCTGCTGGGTGAAGGCGAACAACCCGGCGAAGATAATGAAAATCGCCGCTACACAGCGCAGCAGACGGGTGCGCAACTCGGTGAGGTGCGAGACCAGTGGCATGTGCTGGTCGTTTTCGGGGAGATCGCTCATGGGGCTCGCGGCGGCAATGTTGGGTCATGAGGCGCCGGCGTTGTCGGCGCAGCGGCAGGAGCAACAGGTTCTACTGGGCTGGCAGGCGCAGGTTCAGCAGCTGCAACCGCCGGCGTGACTTCAGCTGTTGGCGCATGAATCGTCGGCGTCGCCACAGGTTCCACCGGCGTTGGCTCCTGCTGGGTCGGCGTGAAAATCTTCCGCGCCTCCTGCTCCAGGGACAGAATGTGCTCGTTGTGCAGTTGCCGGCGAATTTCGTCGGCACCGATTTCACGTTCAACTTCCTGTTTGATCGCGTTGAAGCTGCGCTTCAGCCGCCCGACCCACAGGCCAGCGGTGCGCGCAGCACCCGGCAGGCGCTCGGGGCCCAGCACCAGCAGGGCGACGAGGCCGACGAGCAGCAGTTCAGAGAAGCTGATACCAAACATTAGTCAGTGCTCACGAGTCTTTGCGGATCGGCTCTTCGACTTTTTGCGCCTGCACGTCGATGGTGTGCGGCGGGTTCACAGACGTTGTGGCCTGTGGCTGGGTCGGCGGAACCGGTTGGGCCGGAGTCGCTGTCGGGTCGGCCGGTTTCTCTTCGTCGTTCATGGCCTTGCGAAAGCCCTTGATCGACTCGCCCACGTCAGTGCCGAGATTTTTCAATTTCTTGGTGCCGAACACCAGCACCACGACAACCAGGATGACGATCCAGTGTTTCCAGTCAAAAATGCCCATGTTGCGTTCCTCTCTAATAATTATTCAGGCGGACGGACGCGAGGCTTTCTCGACGTGTCCGGACAGACCGAAGCGACGGTCCAGTTCATCGAGCACAGCCTGTGGATGTTGCCCCAACTGGGCGAGCATGACCATGCTGTGGAACCACAGGTCGGCGGTCTCGTAGATCACATCGCTGCAGTCACCGCTGATGGCGGCATCCTTGGCGGCGATAATGGTTTCGACCGACTCTTCGCCGACCTTTTCCAGAATCTTGTTCAAGCCCTTGTGGTACAGGCTGGCGACGTACGAGCTGTCGGCGGCGGCGCCTTTGCGTTCTTCCAGCACCTGGGCCAGACGGGTCAGGGTGTCAGTCATGAGTATGTCCTGCGCAATAGATAGCGTGCGGGTCTTTGAGAACCGGGTCGACGGTTTTCCAGTCGCCGTTCTCGAAAACGCGGTAGAAGCAGCTCTGACGGCCGGTATGGCAGGCGATGTCGCCGATCTGCTCGACCATCAGGATGATCACGTCAGCGTCACAGTCCAGGCGCATCTCATGCAGGATTTGCACGTGGCCGGACTCTTCGCCCTTGCGCCACAGCTTGCCACGGGAACGTGACCAGTAAATGGCACGGTTCTCGGCGGCGGTCAATTGCAGTGCTTCGCGGTTCATCCAGGCCATCATCAGGACGCGTCCGGTCTTGTGATCCTGGGCAATCGCGGGCACCAGGCCATCGGCGTCCCACTTGATCTCGTCCAGCCAGTTTTTCATCTTCGACTCCGACAGCGGGCTCTACTTCAATAGTTGAGGCCAATGTTCAAATTCAGCGTTCAAACAGTGTGCCAGCCGATGATCCAACTGGCTATCGGCGAACGACCAGATACAAGCCGATCGCCACCATGATTCCGGCGGGCCAATGCCCCAGTTCGTGCAACGGGCCACCGGCTGCGAGTATCGTGCCACCCGCCAGATGAGCGGTGCCGAGCAGGCGCAGGAACACGTCGTCCTTGCGCCGGTGCCACGGAGGCGGCGGGTCGTTGGCGTGGGGTTGGGACATGCGCTCAAGCAGGTCGCGGGCCATGTTGGCCAGGTGCGGGAGTTGCTCGAACTGGCTCTGCACGTTGCCCAGCAAGGCTTTGGGGCTGACGCGCTCGCGCATCCAGCGTTCGAGGAACGGCTGGGCGGTGTTCCACAGATCGAGGTCCGGGTACAACTGACGACCCAGGCCTTCGATGTTCAACAGGGTTTTTTGCAGCAAGACCAACTGCGGCTGCACTTCCATGTTGAAGCGTCGAGCGGTCTGGAACAGGCGCATCAGTACCTGACCAAAGGAAATATCTTTTAACGGTTTTTCGAAGATCGGCTCGCACACCGTGCGGATCGCCGCTTCGAATTCGTTGAGCTTGGTTTCCGCCGGTACCCAGCCCGAGTCGATGTGCAATTGCGCGACACGCCGGTAGTCACGCTTGAAGAACGCGAACAGGTTGCGCGCCAGATAGTCCTGGTCTTCCGGGGTCAGGCTGCCGACGATGCCGCAGTCGATGGCGATGTACTGCGGGCTCCAGGGCTGCACGGTGCTGACGAAAATGTTGCCGGGGTGCATGTCGGCGTGGAAGAAGCTGTCGCGGAACACCTGGGTGAAGAAGATCTCCACGCCACGCTCGGCGAGCATTTTCATGTCGGTGCGCTGGTCGGCCAGGGTCGCGAGGTCGGTGACCTGAATCCCGTAGATGCGCTCCATCACCAGCACTTTCGGTCGGCACCAGTCCCAATAGACTTGCGGCACATACAGTAGGGGCGAACCGTCGAAGTTGCGCTTCA
The DNA here is from genome assembly GCF_059492165.1 of Pseudomonas sp. Pseusp15. Classification (NCBI taxonomy): domain Bacteria; kingdom Pseudomonadati; phylum Pseudomonadota; class Gammaproteobacteria; order Pseudomonadales; family Pseudomonadaceae; genus Pseudomonas; species Pseudomonas sp. Pseusp15. The sequence continues at coordinate 4,949,320 of NZ_CP168523.1, read as the reverse complement.
ACTGGCTGGCGTTGGCGGCTTCGCGCAGGAGGTCGAGTTCGTCGTAGATGGTTTTTTCGTAATCACTGACCACGTCCACCGGGTGTAGCAGACGGGCGTCGGCCGAGAGTTTTTCCGCGGCGCGGGCCAGAATGAACAGCCATGCCAGGTCCTGGGCAATCACCGGTTTGAGGCCCGGGCGGATCACCTTGACCACCACTTCTTCACCGGTTTTCAGCTGCGCGGCATGCACCTGCGCCACCGAGGCCGAGGCCAGCGGTTCGACGTCGAAACGAGAGAAGACTTCACTGATCTTTTTGCCGAGCTGCTCTTCGATCAGCCGGACCGACACTTGTGAGTCGAACGGCGGCACGCGGTCCTGCAACATCATCAACTCATCGGCGATGTCTTCGGGTAGCAGGTCGCGGCGTGTCGAAAGGATCTGGCCGAACTTGATGAAAATCGGCCCAAGGTCCTGCAACGCCAGGCGCAATCGTGCGCCACGGCTCAGGTCCAGGGGCTTGCGCGGGAACCAGCGCCACGGCAAGGCATAGCGCAGCGCCAGCAGAAACCAGGGCAATGGCAGGGCGAACAGCAGGTCATCGAGGCGGTAGCGGATCACGACGCGCTGGATGCGCAACAAACGGCGGACGGCAAGCAGCTTCATGCGTTATCGCTTGGGTCGAGGGATCGGGAAAGGCGCTCGAAACGCGCCTCGAGACGTTCCAGATCGAGTTTGATCTGGTCCAGTTCACTGAAACGGGCTTCGGCTTCGCGCTGACCGACCAGGGTGCGCGATTCTTCGGCCAGATATTCGCCCAGGTTCTGGTTGAGGCTGGCGAACCCTTGCTGATACCAGCGTGCGCGGCTGCGCAGATGACCTCCGACCAGTTGCGTGGCCACAGGCCCCAGCCAGCGCGAGAGTTCATACTCCCAGTCCAGCTCCAGGTCCTGAAGGACCGCCGCCAGTTCCAGCAGCACGCCGCTGTCGCCGTCGAGTTCGACTTCCGGGGCATGCAGCACCGACGTCTTGTCTTTGCTCGTCGCCAGTTTCAGCAGGCTTGAGGCCGGTGCGCGCAAGGTGCAGTCGGCACCGGTTTCCCAGTGGGACGCCAGCATCAGGCCTTCATCGCTGGGCAGGATGAACAATTGCAACGCCGGGCTGCGGCAGTCGACGGCAATCACCTTGCCACTCAAATGCGCCAGCCGCGGCAGCGCCGTGCTGTCGAGACGCAGCACCCGGTTCAGACCGAGTTCAACGCTGGCGAGCAGGCCGGCCAGCAACATCAGGGTTTGATGCCACGGTGCAGGGCGACGATGCCTGCGGTCATGTTGTGGTAGGTCACACGGTCGAAACCGGCCTCGACCATCATCGACTTCAGGGTTTCCTGATTCGGGTGCATGCGGATCGATTCGGCCAGGTAGCGATAGCTTTCCGAATCATTGGTGATCAGCTTGCCCATCAACGGCATGAAGGCGAACGAATAGGCATCGTAGGCTTTGGACATCAGTGCGTTGGTGGGTTTGGAGAACTCCAGCACCAGCAGGCGACCGCCGGGCTTGAGCACGCGCAGCATCGAGCGCAGGGCGTCTTCTTTATGCGTTACGTTGCGCAGGCCGAAAGCGATGGTCACGCAGTCGAAGTGGTTGTCCGGGAACGGCAGCTTTTCAGCGTCGGCCTGGACGAATTCGACGTTGCCGGACACACCCAGATCCAGCAGGCGGTCACGACCGACCTTGAGCATGGATTCGTTGATGTCGGCCAACACTACCTGACCAGTCGGTCCCACAAGATGCGAAAACTTTTTGGTCAGGTCGCCAGTGCCGCCGGCGATGTCCAGCACGCGGTTACCGGCACGCACGCCCGACAGTTCGATCGCGAAACGCTTCCACAGACGGTGCATGCCGCCCGACAGGAGGTCGTTCATCAAGTCGTACTTGGCGGCTACCGAGTGGAAAACCTCAGCGACTTTTTCCGCTTTCTGGCTTTCCGGAACGTTTTTGAAGCCGAAGTGAGTGGTGGGTTCGGCATCGCTGCCTTTGCGCTGATCAGTCATATCGCTGTCACCAAAATAGAATGCGGGACATTCTAATCCCGGTGGCCTGCTTTGTCTTGGCAAGGCTGAAGGTAAGATATAGAGAAACCGGGACGTTTTGACGCAGTAACGGTCAAGATGCTTCAGGAAGTGTCCATAAAGCAGGAGTCATTCGATGGCCCATATTAGTGTTGAGCGTGCCCATGGCCTGGGTAAGGAAGCGGCCCGCGAGAAGGCCGACAAGTTGGCGCAGAAACTGTCCGATCAATATGGCCTGGAGCCACAGTGGTCTGGCGACACGCTGAACCTCAAGCGCTCCGGTGTGAAAGGGGCGGTGCATGTGGGCGAGGATTCGATCAGGGTCGATGTCGAACTGGGGCTGTTGATGTCCGCCATGAGCGGCACCATCAAATCGGAAATCGAAAGGGCCCTCGACAAAGCCCTCGCGTGATGACGACCCGTAGGAGCGAAGCTTGCTCGCGAAGGCAGAGTTCCTGCCATCGAAGATGGTGCGGATGGACCGGCCCCTTCGCGAGCAAGCTTCGCTCCTACAGGTATTCCACGGCACGCAATTGTTGCGGTTGTTAGGGTGCCGTTTCTAATTTTTCTCCCTACTTTGTGCCTGAGCCCGACACTTTCGCGGGCAGTTCCTCAACCCTTCTGCGCGTGAGGTGGACCATGGCCAAAGTTATTGTGAAGAAAAAAGTCGACGTTGAGACCAACACTCTGAACGACGTCAGATCGTATGCCCGCAAGATCTGGTTGGCGGGCCTGGGTGCTTACACCAAGGTCGGTCAAGAGGGTAGCGAGTACGTTCAAGAGTTGATCAAGGCTGGTCAAGCTGTTGAAAAGAAAGGTAAAAAAGTAGTTGCTGAGAAACTTGAAGCGGCTAATGCCGAGATCGATGAAGCCAAGAATGAAGTGAGTACTTTCAAAGGCAAAGTCGAACTTCAACTCGACAAAGTCGAGAAGGCTTTCGATACGCGTATCGCAAGTGCCTTGAATCGTATCGGCATTCCGTCTAAACATGACGTGGAGACACTCTCTGCTAAGCTCGATGAGCTGACAGCATTGCTCGAACGTGTCGCGCGTAAATCTTAAGGAGAACGGGATGGCTGGCAAAAAGAATACTGAAAAAGAAGGCAGCTCGTGGATCGGGAAGGTCGAAGACTACTCCCGCAAGATCTGGCTGGCTGGTTTAGGCGTGTACTCGAAGATTGATACTGACGGCAGCAAACTCTTCGATGCATTGGTTAAGGACGGCGAGAAAGCCGAGAAGCTCACCAAGAGCGCTGTCGGCAAGACTGTCGATGCTGCCAAGGACTCCGCTTCGTCGGCCAAGTCGCGCATCAGCGGCGTGAAAGATCGCGCACTGGGCAAGTGGGATGAGCTGGAAGGGGCTTTCGACAAGCGCCTGAACAGCGCCATTTCGCGCCTGGGTGTACCGAGCCGCAATGAAGTCAAGGCACTGCACAGCAAGGTCGATACCCTGACCAAGCAAATCGAAAAACTCACCGGTGCCAAGGTTGCGCCTGTTGCGGCGAAAACCGCGGCGGCCAAACCGGCAGCTAAAAGCGCTGCCAAACCATTGGCCAAGGCCGCAGCGAAACCTGCCGCCAAGCCGGCCGCCAAAACTGCTGCTGCGAAACCTGCAGCCAAAGCGGCCGCTAAACCCGCTGCTAAACCCGCTGCAAAAGCTGCCGCAAAACCAGCCGCTAAACCAGCGGCCAAACCTGCAGCTAAAACCGCAGCGGCCAAACCCGCTGCGGCGAAGAAGCCAGCAGTGAAAAAACCAGCCGCCCCGAAAGCGGCCGCTCCGAAACCAGCAGTGGCTGCCGCCAAACCGGCAACCCCGGTCAGTCCGGCGAACTCCGCCGCTGCGCCGACCCCTGCTGTAACCCCGACTATCGCACCGACTCCATCGGCGCCAACCAGTCAGTCCTGATTTCCAGGACGCAAAAAAACGCCCGGCCTGTAAAGGTCGGGCGTTTTTGTTTGTGCATGGATTCCAGAAGCCATCGAAGACCCACCGGGTCAGTTGTGCTCTTCGAGGTACTGCAACGCCAACCGCTCGGTCGCGACTTTGACCGGCGGCAACAAGTGCGGCGCCACCAGCATCATGATCTGGTACACCACCAGTCGTACTTCACCTTCACGGTCGAGAATCCGCTGATAGTCCAGCGAGAACAGCAATGTCATGGTGATTTGCTCCACCAGTTGCCCCAATGCCTGGGTGTCGCTGACCAACTGCCCCTGAGCCTTCAACTGTGCCAGCAATGAAGCCAGTGTGCGCTTCAACGCATTGAGCAGGTTGCGTATCCCCTTGGCCAGTTTCGGCAGGCGGCCGGCAAGGTTCGACAAGTCCTGGAACAGAAACCGGTATTGGGCCAGGCGTTCGACGATCAGGTGCAGGAACAGCCAGTAATCTTCGGGTGCCAATTCCACATCGGACGGTGGATCGAGCAAGGGCGTCAGTTCGGTCTGGAAGCGTTCGAACAGCCCCAGGATCAGCGGCTCCTTGCCGTGGAAGTGGTAGTAGAGGTTGCCGGGGCTGATGCCCATTTCGTTGGCCACCTCCATGGTGGACACGTTCGGTTCGCCCTTCTGATTGAACAACTGCAGGGCACATTCGAGAATCCGGTCGCGGGTTTTCATCCAGTCTTCTTAATGGTCGAGTCAGGCCACGGCCATTGGCGGCCGTGGTTCATTGAACGTCAGCGCACGCGCACGTAAGTACCGGGTGCCGCCTCCATCGGTGGATAGTTCTGGTTGCCGAGGGTCATCTGGGTTTCGTGTAGTGCGCCGGAGCGTTCCTGAATCCAGCTCAGCCATTGCGTCCACCAACTGCCGTCGACGCGTTTGGCGTCGTAATACCAGGCCCGCGGGTCGCTGCTCAGTTTCGGGTTCTCGACGTAGTTGGCTTTCGAGTTGTGCGGCGGGTTGAGAATGCTCTGCACATGACCGCTGCTCGACAGCACGAAGCGTCGCTCGCCACCCAGCAGCAAGGTCGAGCGATACACCGCATCCCACGGGGTGATGTGATCGTTCATGCCGGCCACGCTGAAACTGTCGACGGTGACTTTCTGCAGGTCGATCGGTGTGCCGCACACTTCCAGCCCACCCGGATGACTCAGCGGGTTGTGCTTGAAGAAGTCCAGCAGATCGCCATGAAACGCTGCCGGCAGGCGCGTGTTGTCATTGTTCCAGTAGAGGATGTCGAACGCCGGTGGCTCCTTGCCCAGCAGGTAGTTATTGACGAAGTAATTCCAGATCAAATCGTTGGGGCGCATCCAGGCAAAAACCCTGGCCATGTCGCGACCTTCCAGAACGCCCTTCTGATATGAGCGGCGCTTGGCCGCTTCCAGCGTTTGTTCGTCGACGAAGAGGGTGGCCGGGCTTTCTATCTGACTGTCGAGCAGGCTGACCAGATAGGTCGCGCTGGACACCCGCCGCAGCTGCCGCTTGGCCTGCAAGTGCCCTTGCAGCGCGGCGATGGTCAGCCCGCCGGCGCAGGCACCCATCAGGTTGACGTCGCGGGAGCCGGTAATCGCCCGGCACACATTCATCGCTTCTTCGGTGGCTTCGACGTAAGACGACAGCCCCCATTCGCGGTGACGCACATCAGGATTGCGCCAGCTGATCACGAAGGTCTGCAAGCCGTTTTTAAGGGCGAACTGGACGAAGCTGTTACTGGGGCTCAAGTCGAAAATGTAGAACTTGTTGATCTGTGGCGGCACGATCAGCAACGGCTTGGAATACTGTTTTTCGCTCATCGGCTTGTACTGGATCAGTTCCAGCAGCTCATTGCGAAACACCACGGAGCCGGTGGTGGTGGCGACGGTCTTGCCTACCTCGAATGCTTGTTTGGTGACCTGTCTGGGCAAGCCGTCGTTGTGCAGCAGATCGTCAAGCAAATGGCCGATACCCCGCACCAGGCTGTGACCGCCAGAGTTGAAGATCTCCTTGACCGCCAGCGGATTGAGCAGGGTGTTGGACGGCGCCACGGCGTCGTTGATCAAGGCAAACGCAAAGTGGGCGCGGGCGCGATCGTCCGGGCTCAGGTTGCTCTCGTCGATCCAGTTTTTGACCTCCTTCTGCCAACTCAGGTAGGCCTGCAAGCTGCGGCGATAAAAAGGGTTGAGGCTCCACGCCGGGTCGGCAAAGCGATTGTCTTGCGGATTGATCGGGTGCAGGGTCTCACCCAACAACACGCGGCCAAGCTGGCCCCCCAGCTTCAAGGCATGCCGGGCCGTGTACACCGGGTTGCGCAGGCCATGGGTGGCCAGGCTGCGCAAGGTTGAAAGCAAGTCCCGGCCGCGCAGACCGGTAACCGCACTCTGTGCGTTGATGAATGCAGCGGGAGTGGGCAAGGAGCCCTTCGCTGGTTTGTCGCGCATGAGTCAACACTCCTTCGTCATCAGGCCAAAAACAAACTCACCGAACAAATCACCATAGACGTTGTTGCGGATTGTTGCGCGGTACGACGTCCTGTCGACGCTCTTTTCCTGAACCAAATCCGGGGCCGGTCAACTGCCCGATGGCGCCGGATGCGGATGCATCACTGCGCGCTGACGTTCCTCTTCGAGAAACTTCATGATGATCGGTGCCACCGCTTCGGCCCGGGTAATCAAGAACAGATGCCCGTCGTCGATGATGTGCAATTGGGCGTTGGGAATTCGCCAGGCCAGCATGCGCATATTGATCAGCGGGATCAGTGGGTCGTCGTCGCCGGCCAGCACCAGGGTCGGCTGGTGGATCTTGTGCAGCCAGTGAATGCTGGTCCAGCCGAACCCAGCGAATAGCTGCCAGTAGTAGCCCAGTTTGCCTGCCGAGCGAACCCGCGCGGCGTGACTGGCCGCCAGGGTCGGATCGCGACGGAACGAGCCGCCATAGATCATCGGCGCGATGCGAATCACATGGGACGGCTGGATGTAGCGTCGTGGGCTGGCCATCATCCATAGCACTTTTGGTTTGCCCGGCACCATCACTGTGCCGGCCGCCGTGGCTGCCAGCACCAGCTTCTTGCAGCGCTCGGGATAGTCATAGGCAAATTGCTGCGCCAGGGCGCCACCCCATGACACGCCGATCACATTGACCTGCCCGTAATCGAGATAATCGAGCATTCGCGCCGTCAGTTTCGCCAGGCCCGAAAAGCGATACGGCCGGCTGGGCGTCGATGAGCCGCCGACACCGGGTACGTCGAAGGCGATGACTTCCAGGTCCGGATCCAGTGCCTGGACGAACGGAAATATCAGCTCCAGGTTGGCGCCGATGCCATTGAAAACCAGCAAGGGCGTCAAGTGAGGCTTGCCGGGGCGTACCGCGGTGCGGAGGGTCTGCCCATCCAGGTTGACGGTACGGAATACGAACGGTTGCGGCATGCACGAAGCCCTGTAAGTTTTAAACGCTGATTGGGCCATCCCGGGCCGTCGCAGAATGTTCGAGGCTGGCCTCGAGGCTGATTAATGACAATCGCGGCACCTCCCAGTGCCGCGGACTGCGAGTTGTTTGAAGCTCAACGTTCGTGCACATACGTGCCTGGCGACGCCTCACCCGCGGGATAGGCCTTGTTGCCAAGGTTGGCGGGGGACTTCTTCAGTTTGCCCGAGCGTTCGGCCTGCCACGCCTGCCAATGCAACCACCAGGAGTCGGTGTGCTTGGTGGAGTTTTCCATCCAGTCCTCGGCCTTGACCGGCATGTCGGTGCTGGTCATGTAGCGTGCTTTCGGATTGCCCGGCGGGTTCAGAATGCTCTGGATATGTCCGCTGCTGGACAGCACGAACTCGACCTTGCCGCCGAACAGTTGTGCCGACTTGTAGCAGGACTTCCACGGGGTGATGTGATCGTTGGTGCCGGCCAGGGAAAAGATGTCGGCATCGACCTGTTTGAGGTCGATCGGTGTGCCGCACACTTCCAGTGCATTGGGGCGGATCAGTGGGTTGTTTTTGAACATCTCGATCAGGTCGCCGTGGAAGGCGGCCGGCAGGCGAGTGGTGTCGTTGTTCCAGAACAGAATGTCGAACACCGGTGGCTCGTTGCCCAACAGGTAGTTGTTGACCCAGTAGTTCCAGATCAAGTCGTTGGGACGCATCCAGGCGAAGACTTTCGCCATGTCGCGACCTTCCAGCACACCGGCCTGGTAGGAGTGGCGCTTGGCGGCTTCGAGGGTCTGCTCGTCGACGAACAGGGCCACGTCGCTGTCGAGGGTGGTGTCGAGCACGCTGACCAGCAGAGTCAGGGCGTTTACTTTCTTCTCGCCGATCGCTGCGTAATGACCCAGCAGCGCGGTGCAGGTAATGCCGCCGGAGCAGGCACCGAGCATGTTCACGTCTTTGCTGCCGGTGATCGCGGTGACCACGTCGACCGCTTCCTTGAGCGCTTCGATGTAGGTCGACAGACCCCACTCGCGTTGTTCCTTGGTCGGGTTGCGCCAGCTGACGATGAACGTCTGCATGTTGTTGCGCAGGCAGAAGCGCGCCAGGCTCTTGTCCGGGCTGAGGTCGAAAACATAGAACTTGTTGATTTGCGGCGGCACCACCAGCAGTGGGCGTTCATGCACTTGCTCGGTGATCGGCTTGTACTGGATCAGCTCCAGCACGTCGTTGCGAAAGACCACCGCGCCTTCGGTCACACCCAGGCTCTTGCCGACTTCGAACGCGCCCATGTTGACCTGGCTCGGCATCCCGCCGTTGTGGATCAGATCCTTGGCCAGATGAGAGAGGCCGTCGAGCAGGCTTTTGCCGCCGGTTTCGAAGAAGCGTTTGACCGCCGCCGGGTTGGCTGCCGTGTTGGTCGGGGCCATGGCTTCGGTCATGAGGTTGATCACGAAATGCCCGCGAGCGACGTCCTTGGGCGAGAGATTGCTCTTATCGATCCAGGTATGGAGCTCCTTGCGCCACGCCAGATAAGTTTGCAAATAACGTTTGTAGAGAGGGTTCTGGCTCCAGGCCGGGTCGAGGAAACGGCGGTCGTCGCTTTGCGGTTGAAGCTCGGATTTTCCGAACAGCACGTTCTTGAGTTCGATGCCGAAATGGGCGACGTGCCTGGCACTGTGGATGGGTTGTCTGATGGCCTGGGTCAGCACCATTCGGGCAGAGCCCAGTAGATCCTTTCTACGCAGCCCAACAACAGGATTCAGTCCCAAGGTATTTTCTGAAGCCTGGAATTTCAGGTCATCGTTTTGCTTGTTACTCATCTACGACGCTCCATTGTCCTGAGGCGAGTACCTGAGCCCAGCTGTGTAGTCACACAGCAAACGCCAGGTACTACTGCTCGGGGTGACCGTTAATTGCGCATAGCTACAAATGCACGGAACTTGCCAGCTCCATTGGTTACCCGAGTTTAATTTTTTTCGCAAGCGGGCCAATCGTTGACCCGGCAGCCAAGCATTCAAACAGATGGAATTAGAAAATGCCCTCTAAATACCTCGAGGCCTGACCTAGAGCATCAGCTTGACGACCGACTCGTTCGGATCACGGGTCTTTCCGGCCGCTTTGAGTTCGGCAAGATAATCGTTCCACAGATCCTCTTGGCGCACCGCCAACTGGTACAGATATTCCCAGGTGAACAGGCCGCTGTCGTGGCCGTCGTCGAAGGTCAATTTCAGTGCGTACTGACCGGCTGGTTCGACCTTGCTCAGGCCTACGCCGATCTTGCCAAATTGCAGGATAGGTTTGCCGTGGCCCTGGACCTCGGCGGAAGGAGAGTGCACGCGAAGGAATTCTGCGGGCAGGTGATACTCCTCGCCGGACGCGTATTTGAGCGTCAGGGTTTTCGAGGCTTTGTGCAGTTTGATGTCGGTGGGGAGTTGGGTCGTCATGGGGCCGATCTTCCGTTTGTATGAAGGCCCTGTGTCGGCGGGTGATCTGTGGCGAGGGAGCTTGCTCCCGCTCGGCTGCGTAGCAGTCGTAAATCCGGCGAATGAGGTCTTGTAGATAAACCGCATTCACCGACTTTGGGGCCGCTTCGCGACCCAGCGGGAGCAAGCTCCCTCGCCACGGAAGCCGCTCACACAGAATGAGACCTACAGGATATAACGGGACAGGTCTTCGTTCTGCGCCAATTCGCCCAAGTGGCTATTGACGTAATCGGCATCGATCAGGATCGCCTTTTCGTCATGGGTGCTGGCCAGATCGCCGGCACTGAACGACACCTCTTCAAGCAGACGCTCCAGCAAGGTGTGCAGGCGACGGGCGCCGATGTTCTCGGTCTTCTCGTTGACCTGCCAGGCAATCTCGGCAATACGCTTGATGCCGTCCGGCTGGAACTCGATGAGCAGCCCTTCGGTTTTCAGCAGCGCGCAATACTGCTCGGTGAGAGAGGCATGCGGTTCGCTGAGGATACGCTCGAAATCTTCCGGGCTCAGGGCCTTGAGTTCGACCCGAATCGGCAGGCGACCTTGCAGCTCCGGCACCAGATCACTCGGCTTGCTCAGGTGGAATGCGCCAGAGGCGATGAACAGGATGTGGTCGGTCTTGACCATGCCCAGTTTGGTGTTGACGGTGCAGCCTTCGATCAGCGGCAGCAAGTCGCGCTGTACGCCTTCACGGGATACATCGACGCCACCGGTATTGCCGCGCTTGGCGACCTTGTCGATTTCGTCGATGAACACGATGCCGTGCTGTTCGACAGCTTCCAGCGCCTTGGCCTTCAACTCTTCTTCGTTGACCAGGCGACCGGCTTCTTCGTCGCGAACCAGTTTCAGCGCTTCCTTGACCTTGAGCTTGCGGCTCTTGCGCTTGCCCTTGCCCATGTTGGCGAACAGGCTCTGCAACTGGTTGGTCATTTCTTCCATGCCCGGTGGCGCGGAGATATCGACGCCGGTGATTTCGGCGACTTCGATTTCGATCTCCTTGTCGTCCAGCTGACCTTCACGCAGGCGTTTGCGGAACAGCTGGCGGGTGTTGGAATCCTGGGCCGGGGCGGCGTCTTCGTTGCTGAAACCCATGCGTGCCGGTGGCAGCAAGGCGTCGAGGATGCGCTCTTCGGCGGCGTCTTCGGCGCGGTGGCGAACCTTGGTCATTTCCTGTTCGCGCAGCAGCTTGATCGCCGCGTCCGCCAGATCACGAATGATCGATTCGACGTCGCGGCCGACATAGCCCACTTCGGTGAATTTGGTCGCTTCGACTTTGATGAACGGAGCGTTGGCGAGTTTGGCCAGGCGACGGGCGATCTCGGTTTTACCGACGCCGGTCGGGCCGATCATCAGAATGTTCTTGGGGGTGACTTCGACGCGCAGCTCTTCGGGCAGCTGCATCCGGCGCCAGCGGTTGCGCAAGGCAATGGCGACGGCGCGTTTGGCATCGTCCTGGCCGATGATATGGCGATTGAGTTCGTGGACGATTTCACGGGGGGTCATGGGCATAGTAATTGGCGGTCCTCAAGCAAAAGTGAGCCGTGGCGCTAGGCCAAGACAGGCTTACTCAGCGAGATCCTGCTCCTCGATGGTGATGTTGTGGTTGGTGAACACGCAGATGTCGCCAGCGATGCCCAAAGCGGTTTCGACGATTTCCCGGGCCGACAGGTCGGTCTTTTTCAACAGCGCGCTGGCCGCAGCCTGGGCGTAGCCGCCGCCGGAACCCATGGCGATCAGGCCTTCTTCAGGCTCAACCACGTCACCGTTGCCGGTGATGATCAGGGAGGCATCCTTGTTGGCGACCGCGAGCATGGCTTCGAGGCGGCTGAGGGAGCGGTCGGTGCGCCATTCTTTGGCGAGTTCGACAGCGGCGCGAACCAGGTGGCCCTGATGTTTTTCGAGTTGGCCTTCGAAACGTTCGAAGAGGGTGAAGGCGTCAGCGGTAGCCCCGGCAAAACCGGCGATAACCTGACCGTGGTACAGGCGGCGAACTTTCTTCGCGTTGCCTTTCATCACGGTATTGCCGAGCGAAACCTGGCCGTCGCCGCCCATGACGACTTTGCCGTGGCGGCGAACTGAAACGATGGTGGTCAAGGGAGAGTCTCCACGCGGCGGGGCGAAAATGCCTTATGCCAACTCATATGGGGGTGGTGGAGCGTTTTTCAACTGTAGGACGCGGCGGGGGACGAGCGGTGGTGGGCAGAGATGAATGTGTTGTCTGTTCTGACGCCTTCGCGGGCAAGCCTCTCTCCTACAGAGATTTACGTGATCCTGTAGGAGCGAGGCTTGCCCGCGAAGAACGATGACGCAGTGTCCTTGACGAAATTAGCGGCTCTGGCGTTGTTGTAACAACAGGTTACTGAAGCCACTGCCCGCCAATTGTTTCTGGGCGGTGGTCAGTTGTTCACGGTTGCTGAACGGGCCGACCAGCACCCGGTACCAGGTCTCGTCCTTCACCGTGCCGGATTCAACCGCCACGGCCTGACCCAGCAGGATGATCTGCGCCCGAACCTTGTCGGCATCGGCTTGCTTGCGGAACGAACCGGCCTGCAGGAAGAACTTGGTCACTGGCGCCGCTTTAGCCACCGGTGGCGCTGGCGGCGGAGTGATGCCGGCCAATGCCGCCTGAGCCCGGGCGGTGTCGATCTTCGCCGCTTCCGCAGGCGTCACCGGCGTGGTCGGCACGGCCGGCACTTGTGGCGTCGGCAGGGTTTTCTCCGGTACCGCATCCGGCGGCACGATCACTTCCGATTCCGGCAGCAAGGTGTAGAAGTCGTACTTCGGCTTCACCGGTTGCGTCGGGCTCGGCGGGGTCTTGTTGGCTTCGGCGATCTTGGTAGCTTTCTGCTGTTGCTCGACCTTCTCGCGCTTGACGCTGTCACTGCCCTTGCCCGGCTCCAGCTTCATCAGGAACACAATGAACGCGCCGACCGTCAGGCCGATGGCCATCCACAGCCAGCCCGGGATCGGTTGCTTTGCAGGAGCTTGGTAACGGCTGGCGCCACGCTTGGGTGCAGGTTTTTTCTTGGCAGCCAACTTACATACGCTCCAGAGTTTCCAGACCCAAGAGTTCCAGGCCTTGCTTGAGAGTGCGGCCGGTCAACGCAGCAAGGCGCAAACGGCTCTGCATTTGCGCCGGGGTATCGGCGCCGAGGATCGGGCAGTTCTCGTAGAAACTGGAGAACAGGCCGGCAACATCGTACAGGTAGGTGCAGAGAATGTGCGGCGTGCCTTTGTCGGACACGTTATTCAGGATTTCGCCGAACTGCGCCAGTTTCGCCGCCAGCTCATGTTCGTGCGGCGCTTCGAGGACGATTTGCCCTTCGACTTCGCTGAAATCCTTGCCAAGCTTGCGGAACACGCCGGCCACTCGGGTGTAGGCGTACAGCAGGTACGGTGCGGTGTTGCCTTCGAAGTTCAGCATCAGGTCGAAGTTGAAGCTGTAGTCGCTGGTGCGGTGCTTGGACAGGTCGGCGTACTTCACCGCGCCAATGCCCACGACCTTGGCGATGTTGCGCAGCTCGTCTTCGGCCAACTCCGGGTTCTTCTCCTTCACCAGCGTGTAGGCACGCTCCTGGGCTTCGGTCAGCAGGTCGATCAGCTTCACGGTGCCGCCGTCACGGGTCTTGAACGGACGGCCGTCGGCGCCGTTCATGGTGCCGAAGCCCATGTGTTCCATTTCCATCGGATGGGTCACGAAGCCGGCCTTGCGGGCGACGGCGAACACCTGCTGGAAGTGCAGGGCCTGGCGCTGGTCAACGAAGTACAGCGCGCGATCGGCTTTCAGCACGCCGCTGCGGTAGCGCACGGCCGCCAGGTCGGTGGTGGCATAGAGGTAGCCGCCATCGGCCTTGACGATGATCACTGGCAGCGGTTCGCCCTCGGCGTTCTTGAACTCGTCGAGGAACACGCACTGGGCGCCGTTGCTCTCGACCAGCATGCCTTTGGCCTTGAGGTCGTTGACCACGTTGATCAGGTCGTCGTTGTAGGCGCTTTCACCCATCACGTCGGCCATTGTCAGTTTGACGTTCAGCAGCTCGTAGATTTTCTGGCAGTGGGACAGCGAGATGTCCTTGAACTTGGTCCACAGGGCCAGGCAGTCCGGGTCGCCGGCTTGCAGCTTGACCACCAGGCCGCGGGCACGGTCGGCGAACTCTTCGGATTCGTCGAAGCGCTGCTTGGCGGCGCGGTAGAAGTTTTCCAGGTCCGACAGCTCGTCGCTGGTGATCGGGTTTTCCTGCAGATAAGCCATCAGCATGCCGAACTGGGTGCCCCAGTCGCCGACATGGTTCTGACGGATCACGGTGTCGCCGAGGAACTCCAGCACCCGGGCCACGCCGTCGCCGATGATGGTCGAGCGCAAGTGGCCGACGTGCATCTCTTTGGCCAGGTTCGGGGCCGACAGGTCAACCACGGTGCGCTGCACCGGGCCGGCCTTGCGTACGCCAATGTGGTCGTCGGCCAGGGCCGCGTCCAGGCGGGTCGCCAGGGCTTGGGTGTTCTGGAAGAAGTTCAGGAAGCCAGGACCGGCAATTTCGGCTTTGGAGACGTTTTCGTCAGCCGGCAGCGCGGCGATGATTTTCTCGGCCAGGTCACGGGGCTTCATGCCGGCCGGTTTGGCCAGCATCATCGCGATGTTGCTGGCGAAGTCGCCGTGAGTCTTGTCACGGGAGTTTTCCACCTGGATCGCCGGCGACAGGCCTTCAGGCAACACACCTTCGTTGACGAGTTGGGTGATGGCTTGTTGGATCAGCTGGCGAATGGTGTCTTTCATGGTCTTCTCTTTCGACCGCAGGCGCGGCGGCGCTTCAGTGCGCTAGTGGAAAAACTGGGTATTATCCGTTGCGAAGACGGGCTTGCCAACTATAGCGGGCAGGTTATGGATATGTGGTGACTATTCGACCGCTATCGCGGGCTTGCTCGCGAAAGCAACCTTCCAATCAATACAAATCCACAGGGTCGACATCCAAAGACCAACGCACTGCCCGCCCACTGGGCATCTGCTCCAAAGCCAGCAACCAACTGCTCAACAATCGATGCAGTGGCGCCCGGGCCGTGGCTTGCAGCAATAACTGTGCGCGATAGCGCCCGGCTCGGCGCTCCATCGGTGCCGGAACCGGTCCCAGCAACTCGATACCGGTCAGATGCTGTTCGGTCAGCAGTCGTTCGGCCTCACTGCACGCTTCATCGAGGAACCCTTCGGCCTGCCCCGGTTTGTGCGCTTCGGCCCGCAGCAGCGCGAGATGCGCAAATGGCGGCAACCCGGCGGAGCGGCGCTCGCTCAGCGCCTGTTCGGCGAAGGCGAAGTAGCCCTGTTCGGTCAGTTGCACCAGCAGCGGGTGGTCCGCCAGGTGCGTCTGGATAATCACTTTGCCCGGTTCTTCGGCCCGCCCCGCGCGTCCGGCGACCTGGACGATCAACTGCGCCATGCGCTCGCTGGCGCGGAAGTCGCCGGAGAACAACCCGCCGTCGGCATCGAGAATCGACACCAGGGTCACCCGAGGGAAGTGGTGCCCTTTGGCAAGCATCTGTGTGCCGACCAGAATGCACGGCTGGCCTTTCTGGATGGTCGCGAACAACTGATTCATCGCGTCTTTGCGTGAAGTACTGTCGCGGTCGACCCGCAGCACCGGGACGTCCGGGAACAGAATCCCCAGGCGTTCCTCGGCACGCTCGGTACCGGCGCCCACGGGCCGCAAATCGACCTTGCCGCACTTCGGGCAATGCCGAGGCACGCGCTCGACGTAGCCACAATGATGGCAACGCAATTCGCCCGAGCGCTGGTGCACGGTCATTCGCGCGTCGCAACGCTGGCATTCGGACATCCAGCCGCAATCGTGGCAGAGCAGTGTCGGGGCGAACCCTCGACGGTTGAGGAACACCAGCACCTGCTGGCCGGCGGCGAGGGTCTGACCGATGGCTTGCTGCATCGGCCCGGAAATGCCGCTGTCCAGTGGACGACTTTTCACGTCCAGGCGCAGGAAGCGCGGTTGCTTGGCACCACCGGCGCGCTCATTCAGGCGCAGCAGGCCGTAACGACCGGTGTAGGCGTTTTGCAGGCTTTCCAGCGAAGGCGTGGCGGAGCCGAGGACAATCGGGATGTTTTCCTGCCGGGCGCGAACCAGCGCCAGGTCGCGGGCGTGGTAGCGCAAGCCTTCCTGCTGTTTATAGGAGCCGTCGTGCTCTTCATCGATGATGATCAGGCCGGGGTTCTTCATCGGCGTGAACAGCGCCGAACGGGTGCCGATAATAATGTCGGCTTCGCCATCCCGCGCGGCCAGCCAGGCGTCCAGGCGCTCGCGGTCGTTGACGGCGGAGTGGATCAGTGCGATGCGTGCATTGAAGCGCTGTTCGAAGCGCGCCAGGGTTTGCGGGCCGAGGTTGATCTCCGGGATCAGCACCAGGGCTTGCTTGCCGGCCTCGAGGGTTTCGCGGATCAGTTGCAAATAGACTTCGGTCTTGCCGCTGCCGGTGACGCCAGCCAGCAGGAACGCGTGATAACTGTCGAACCCGGCGCGAATCGCTTCATAAGCGGCGCGCTGCTCCGGGTTGAGCGGCAATTCCGGTTGTGCCAGCCAGTGTTCGTGGCGAGCGCCGGGCGCGTGCCTGCGGATGTCTACCTGCACCAGATCCTTGGCCAGCAACAGATCGAGGCTGTCCTTGCTCAGCATCAGTTTGCTCAGCAACTGATGGGCGACGCCATGGGGATGTTGCGCCAGGGTCGCCAGGGCTTCGCGCTGCCTCGGGGCGCGGGCGATGCGCGGGTCATCGAGGCTGGCGCCGGGCGCGGCGGACCAGAACCGCTCCTGACGGGCTTCGGCCAGTTCACCCTGACGCAGCAACACCGGCAGCGCCCAGCTCAACGTGTCACCGAGGCTGTGCTGATAATACTGGGACGTCCACAGGCACAGCTTGAACAGCGCGGGTGGCAGCGGCGGTACCGCATCGAGCAGGGCCAGCGCCGGTTTGAGCTTTTCTGTCGGGACTTCGCTGTGGTCGGTGATCTCCACCAGAATCCCGATCATCTCCCGCCGGCCGAACGGCACCCGCAAACGCATGCCCGGGTGTAACTGGGCGCGCAGGACTCCAGCCGGGGCGCGATAGTCGAACAGGCGGCGCAGGGGCGAAGGCAGGGCGAGGCGCAGAATGGCGTTGGGCACGCGATTGTTTACTCGGTGAAGGGGTGATGAAGAAGGCCGGGAGCCTAGCAGACGGTCGGATTTGTGTCCTCCATCAGGAAAGCGTTCAAGTGTTGACGAGTGGATTTTAATGCCAGGCAAGGCGCTACGACGACTCATAGCGCGCTATGGGGAGGAGTAGCAACGCAGCATGGCGTTAAAAGACGCCGTCAACATTGAACAGTCTTTCCTGATGGAGGGCACCCACGACAGCTTGCGTGTTTGCAAAGGTCTGGTAGAATCCGCGGCCTAATTACGTGCGGTATTCAACAATAGTGTTGGGTGGCGGCACGCTAGCCTGAGGAAGACACCATGAAAGCTGATATCCATCCAGAATACCCAGCAGTTGCTGTTACCTGCAGCTGCGGCAACAAGTTCGAAACCCGTTCGACCTACGGCAAAGCCCTGGCGATCGACGTTTGCAACGAATGCCACCCGTTCTACACCGGTAAGCAAAAGACTCTGGACACTGGCGGCCGCGTTCAGCGTTTCGCAGACCGTTTCGGTGCTTTCGGCGCGAAAAAGGCCTAAGGCCGATCAACTTGGGAAGCCGTTACGGTTTTTCCATGCTGATGAAAAAGGCGTCCCTCGCGGGCGCCTTTTTTATGTCTGCGATTTGGTTTTCCGCTGCCCAGGCCTTCTGCCCGGCGCCGAGCGGGCTGACGCCGGTCGCAGTCCAGCGGGTGGTGGATGGCGACACCTTGCGTCTGAGCGATGGGCGCAGTGTGCGCATGATCGGTTTGAACACGCCGGAGCTGGGCAAGCAGGGTCGTTCCGACGAGCCGTTCGCCGAGGCCGCGCGCAAACGCCTGGCAGCCCTGGTGGCCGCCAGCGACGGGCGGGTCGGTCTGCTGCCGGGTAAAGAAGGCAAGGACCATTACGGCCGCACGCTGGCCCATGTCTACAGCGTCGATGGCGCCAACCTCGAAGCGCAGATGCTTGCTGAAGGTCTCGGTTTTCAGGTCGCGGTAGCGCCGAACGTCGATTTGGTCGGCTGCCAGCAGGCGGCGGAACGCAGTGCTCGTCAGGCCGGTCTCGGGCTGTGGCGACAGTCACCTGTACTGAAAGCGGAGCAGATCAACGCGTCCGGCTTCGCCGTGCTTAGTGGTCGTGTGAGCAAGGTTCAGCGCAATCGCGGCGGGGTTTGGATCGAGTTGCAGGATTCAGTTGTATTGCGGGTTGCACCCAATTTGCTGGGGCAATTCGATGACGCGTCGCTTGAGAAGCTCAAAGGCAAGCAAATCGAGGCTCGTGGCTGGGTCGTGGATCGTTCGCGCCGTGGCGGGCTGAAGCCCGGGCAGGCACGCTGGCTTTTGCCGCTGACCGATCCGGCGATGTTGCAGGTCGCGCCGCAAGAAAAATTGTAGACATTTATTCTGTAGATTGTGAACAGTCCATCCCTTGTATTCCGTGGCTCTTGGCCCAAAGTCGTAGGGCAGGGCGCTTGACAGGGGTGACTGGTCAGTCTTGTGGGGACTTTGCGACACGAGTATCCTCGGCGGTCCGTCTGTCCAACAGTAAAAAGCGGAATGCCCACATGTCTGATTTGAAAACTGCCGCTCTCGAATATCACGCCAATCCTCGTCCAGGGAAGCTGAGTGTCGAGCTCACCAAGGCCACTGCTACCGCCCGCGACCTGTCGCTGGCCTACAGCCCCGGCGTAGCCGAACCAGTACGCGAAATCGCCCGCGATCCTGAACTGGCCTACAAATACACCGGCAAAGGCAACCTGGTTGCAGTCATTTCCGATGGCACCGCGATTCTGGGCCTGGGTAACCTCGGTCCATTGGCTTCCAAGCCGGTGATGGAAGGTAAAGGTGTTCTGTTCAAGCGTTTCGCCGGCATCGACGTGTTCGACATCGAAGTCGACTCCGAAAGCCCGCAAGCCTTCATCGACACCGTCAAGCGTATCTCCATCACCTTCGGTGGCATCAACCTGGAAGACATCAAGGCACCTGAGTGCTTTGAAATCGAACGCGCTCTGATCGAGCAGTGCGACATTCCGGTATTCCACGATGACCAGCACGGTACCGCGATCGTGACCGCTGCCGGCATGATCAACGCCCTGGAAATCGCCGGTAAAACCCTGCCGGAAGCCAAGATCGTCTGCCTGGGCGCCGGTGCTGCTGCCATCTCCTGCATGAAATTGCTGGTGAGCATGGGCGCCAACATCGAAAACATCTACATGGTTGACCGTACCGGTGTGATCCACTCCGGCCGTGATGACCTGAACCAGTACAAGGCCGTCTTCGCTCACGCGACCGACAAGCGCACCCTGGCTGACGCACTGGAAGGCGCCGACGTGTTTGTTGGCTTGTCCGGCCCGAACCTGCTGAGCGCTGAAGGCCTGAAATCCATGGCGGCCAACCCGATCGTGTTCGCATGCTCGAACCCGGATCCGGAAATCTCCCCGGAACTGGCGCACGCCACTCGCAACGATGTGATCATGGCCACCGGCCGTTCGGACTACCCGAACCAGGTCAACAACGTACTGGGCTTCCCGTTCATCTTCCGTGGTGCCCTGGACGTTCGCGCCAAGCGCATCAACGAAGAAATGAAAGTGGCTGCTGCCAACGCCCTGCGTGAACTGGCCAAGCTGCCAGTGCCTCAGGAAGTGTGCGATGCCTACGGCGGCATCAAGCTGGAATTCGGTCGTGAGTACATCATCCCGAAACCAATGGATGCCCGTCTGATCACCCTGATCTCCGATGCCGTGGCCAAGGCTGCAATCGAGACCGGCGTGGCGACCCTGCCGTATCCGAAGAACTACCCGCTGAAAAGCGTGGATGACGTGTTCAACGGCTAAGCCGTTGTAGCGCTTCAACCAAAGGCCCCGGCTCATTCTGAGTCGGGGCTTTTTTGTATCTGAGTGGTTTGCAGGCATGTCTAGTCCTGAAATAGGTTTACACCTGTTTCACCCTCAAAACGCCCGATGCACCGCATCGGGCGTTTTGCATTTCAACGATAGGTGCGGACGTTTGCTGTTGTAGATGCTTATCGACTCGTCGACCATTCGAATCGCCTCGGCCAGATCTCTAGGTCGGTGAAGCAGAAACTCTGTCTTCAAGATCCCGTTTACACGCTCCGCCAAAGCGTTCTGATAACAGTCGTACCCGTCGGTCATGGAGCACCTGACTCCATGCTTGGCATGCAACTTCTGGTAGAGATCAGAGCAGTATTGCGAGCCGCGATCTGAGTGGTGCACCAGCGCCTGATCCGTTCTTCTGTTCCTTAGAGCCTTGTTCATTGCCTGTATGACCGATTCGGTGTGCAGGGTTTCATGCACGTGATGGCCGACGATTTTGCGAGAGTAGGCATCGGTCACCAAGCTCACATAGGCAACGCTTTGTTGGGTCGGCAAATAGGTGATGTCCGCCACCCAGACCTGCTCGGGGCCCGTAGCAGTCACTTGATCAGGGCCAGGTTTTAACCGATTCGGATGTCGGCGGAAGCGATGATGGCTGTCAGTGGTCTTGTGATAGGCGCGCTTGCGAGGAACCAGTTGCCGATTGTCTCGCAAGATATCGAATAGCCGATCTCGACCTACCGTTTGCGTCAGCTCAGGCTCCGCCTGCATAAGGCCATGCAGCTTACGAGTGCCCAACCGGGGCATCTGAAGACGTGTTTCCAGGACAAAACCCAGCACTTTCTGAGCATGACTGGCTTGCGCGTCATGAGCCCGGTTTCGTTTGTAGTACGCCTGCCGGGATATACCCAGAAACTGGCAAGCCCTCTGAATGCTCAGGCCTTGGACTTGCCCTTGGGTGAGGACTTGCCGGATCGCTTTTTTACGATAGAAACCCCGTAATCGTTCTTCAACACGTCAACCACCGCTTCGAAGAATTGGGCTTTCTGATTGGCAAGGGCTAGCTTTTCCTCCAGCTCCTTGATTCGCTGCTCAGGCGTCAGAGGCAAACTTTGTTCGTCCATCGGTCGGCTCCTCTGGGTGCGAATAGAGGCGCCTTGGCTCCAGTCCTGCCGCCCATGCTTGCGTAACCACGCCAGCACAGTCGACCGCCCCTGAATCCCATAGCGCCGTTGAGCCTCTTTATAACTCAACTCGCCTTTTTCGACCTGATCGACGACTGCCAATTTAAAGCCCAGCGTGTAATCACGTTGGCTGCGCCTTTTTCCCGTATCCATTGGTTCCTCCTGAAGATAAGTCAGAAGGTGTAAACCTTATTCAGGACGAGACAGCAGGCAATAAAAAGCCCCGCACTTCTTTCGAAGGCGGGGCTTTTTGGTGTTGCGGCGATCAGAACAAATCGATCGGCGCCGCTTCGTCCGCTGGTAGCGGGCTGCCCGGCACATTGCCGTTACCCAGCTCGTTCACCGACGGTGGCGTATCTTCGGCCTTGAACAGCTCAAAGTAGGCGCCTGGCGTGCTTGGGGTGGCTGCACGACCGCTGACCGGGTCGACCCGCAGGCTAAGGATGCCTTCAGGTTCCGGCTGGGTATGGGCTGGCTTGCCTTTGAGGGCAGCGCCCATGTAGTTCATCCAGATCGGCAGGGCGACGGTGCCGCCGAACTCGCGTTTACCCAGGCTTTCCGGTTGGTCGAAGCCGGTCCAGACGGTGGTCACGTAATCGGCGTTGTAGCCGGAGAACCAGGCGTCCTTGGATTCGTTGGTGGTGCCGGTCTTGCCCGCAATGTCACTGCGGCCCAAGGCCAGCGCACGACGGCCAGTGCCGAGCTTGATCACGTCCTCAAGCATGCTGTTGAGGATGTAGGTGGTGCGGCCATCGATGATACGTTCGGCCACCGCTGGCGTTTGTGACACTGGCTGGGCGCCCGGCGCTTCGCCTGGGATGGCGTTGACGGTGAAGGTATTGGCGGCCGGCACGGCGATGCCGTCGCTGACTACGTTGCCTTTCGGAACGCTCGGCGGGTTGGCAACGAACAGTGTGTCGCCATTGCGGCTTTCAATCTTGTCGATGATATACGGGGAAATCTTGTAGCCGCCGTTGGCGAAGGTGCTCCAGCCAGTGGCGATTTCCATTGGCGTCAGGGTCGCGGTGCCCAATGCCAGGGACAGGTTGCGTGGCAGGTCCTGCTTGTTGAAGCCGAACTTGCTGATGTAGTCGATGGTGCGGTCGACGCCCAGCGCTTGCAGCAGGCGGATCGATACCAGGTTGCGCGACTTGTAGAGCGCTTCACGCATGCGGATAGGGCCGAGGAAGGTGTTGGTGTCGTTCTTCGGGCGCCAGACCTTGTCCAGGTACTCGTCGACGAACACGATCGGTGCGTCGTTCACCAGGCTGGCGGCGGTGTAGCCGTTATCCAGGGCGGCACTATAGACGAACGGCTTGAAGCTCGAACCTGGCTGGCGCTTGGCCTGCATGGCGCGGTTGTAGTTGCTCTGCTCGAAGGCAAAACCGCCGACCAGGGAACGAATGGCACCGTTCTGCGGATCGAGGGACACCAGTGCGCCCTGGGCCTGCGGAATCTGGCTGAATTTGAGCGAATTGTCCGGCTGACGTTGTACGCGAATCAGATCGCCGACCTGCGCGACGTCCGACGGCTGCTTCGGATTGGCGCCCATGCTGTTGGTGTTCAGGAACGGACGGGCCCACTTCATGGTGTCCCAGGCAACGTGTTCTTCGCCGGTGCGGGTCAGCACCTGCACGCCGTTCTTGTCGACCTGGGTCACGATCGCCGGCTCCAGGCTGCTGATGGTCCGCTGCTTGGTCAGTTCCTGGGTCCAGGCCTCTCGGGTTTTACCCGGCAGGCGTGACTCGGGGCCGCGATAACCGTGCCGTTGATCGTAGGTCATCAAGCCTTCGTGAACCGCGCTGTTGGCCATTTCCTGCAAATCGCTCGGCACCGTGGTGGTGACGCGGAAACCTTCGGTGTACGCATCGCTGCCATAGCGACCGACCATTTCGGCGCGGGCCATTTCGGCGACGTACGGTGCGTTCACTTCCGGAGTCGGCACGTGATAGCTGGCGTTCAGCGGTTCGTTGATCGCCGCGGTGTAGTCGGCTTCGGTGATCTTGCCGAGCTTGTACATGCGCCCCAGGATCCAGTCGCGACGCTCCTTGCTGCGGGCCGGGTTGGCCAGCGGGTTGAAGCGCGACGGGGCTTTTGGCAGACCGGCGATCATCGCCATCTGCGCCAGGCTGACGTCACGAATCGACTTGCCGTAATAGACCTGCGCCGCTGCCTCGATGCCATAGGCGCGGTTGCCCAGATAAATCTTGTTGACGTACAGCTCGAGAATTTCGTCCTTGGTCAGCTGCCGTTCGATCTGCAGGGCCAGGAGGATTTCGGTGGTTTTGCGCGAGAAGCTGCGTTCGCTGCTCAGGAAGAAGT
This sequence comes from Pseudomonas sp. Pseusp15, assembly GCF_059492165.1. Classification (NCBI taxonomy): domain Bacteria; kingdom Pseudomonadati; phylum Pseudomonadota; class Gammaproteobacteria; order Pseudomonadales; family Pseudomonadaceae; genus Pseudomonas; species Pseudomonas sp. Pseusp15. The sequence goes on along the minus strand of NZ_CP168523.1, from coordinate 4,925,960 downwards.
TCTTCGCCACCTGCATGGTGATGGTGCTGCCGCCGGACTGAATGTGTCCGCTCTTTACCAGCTGGGTGGCGGCACGCATCAGGCTGCTGGGATCGACGCCGTAGTGGTTGGCGAAATTGTCGTCTTCAGCACTTAGTAACGCATTAATGAAATTGGGGGGAATGTCGGCGAAACGGATCGGCGTACGGCGCATTTCGCCAAATTCTGCGATCAACTTGTTGTCGCTGCTGTACACCCGCAAAGGAATCTGCAACTGAATGCTTCTCAGCGCCTCCACAGATGGCAATCCAGGGCTAAGGTAAAGAAAGGCGCCGCTCAGACCCAGGAGCAGTCCGCAGAAAACGGCGACGATGGACCAACCGAAGAATTTCAGCAGACGAATCAAGGCTTTTGGATATCCAGGGCAAAGAATGAATTAGGCATCAGGGTTCAGGCTATAAAGAGAATGACCCGCGCTTGCAGTGAAAGCGGAAAAACGCTCGGCATTATAAGCATTTTTCCGCAGGGAGCGTCATTTGCGCTTCTGTCAAGACGGGGGGTATTGAACGCAATGGATATTACAGAGTCCGTAACTCACGGATAGTCATAGGGAATTGGTAGTGCTAGGACTCTTCAATAAAAAAACCAATGCGCTTCTGGGGATCGACATCAGCTCTACGTCGGTGAAGCTGTTGGAGTTAAGCCGCCAAGGCGACCGTTATCGGGTCGAGGCCTATGCGGTCGAGCCGCTGCCCGCCAGTGCCGTGGTCGAAAAAAATATTGCCGAGCTCGAAGGCGTGGGGCAGGCCCTTGCGCGCGTGCTGCTCAAGGCCAAAACCAGCCAGAGGAACGTCGCCGTAGCGGTCGCCGGCTCGGCGGTGATCACCAAGACCATCGAGATGGACGCCGGTCTTTCCGACGACGAGATGGAAAACCAGCTGAAGATCGAGGCCGATCAGTACATCCCGTATCCGCTGGATGAAGTGGCGATCGACTTTGAAGTGCAAGGCGCGTCAGTGCGCAACCCCGAGCGGGTCAATGTGCTGCTGGCCGCCTGTCGCAAGGAAAACGTCGAGGTTCGTGAAGCGGCCCTGGCCCTGGCCGGGCTGACCGCGCGAGTAGTCGATGTCGAAGCCTATGCCCTGGAGCGAGCGTTCGGCTTGCTGGCAACCCAGCTGGCCGCCTCTCAGGAGCATCTGACCGTGGCGGTAGTCGATATCGGCGCCACCATGACCACCCTGAGCGTGTTGAATAATGGGCGGATCATCTACACCCGCGAACAATTGTTCGGCGGCCGACAACTGACGGAAGAAATCCAGCGCCGTTATGGCCTGACGGTCGAGCAGGCTGGGTTGGCGAAGAAACAGGGTGGTTTGCCGGACGATTACGTCAGTGAGGTCTTGCAGCCGTTTCGGGATGCGTTGGTGCAACAAGTATCGCGCTCATTGCAGTTTTTCTTTGCCTCCGGCCAATACAGCTCGGTCGATCACATTCTCCTGGCCGGCGGCACTGCCTCGGTCCCAGGGCTGGATCGGTTGATCGAGCAGCGTCTGGGTACGCCGACCCAGGTCGCTAACCCATTCTCCGACATGACCCTGAGCAGCAGGGTCAACGCCAGTGCCCTGGCGAGCGATGCGCCGGCACTGATGATCGCCTGCGGGCTGGCCCTCAGGAGTTTCGACTGATGGCACGGATCAATCTTTTACCCTGGCGTGAAGAGTTGCGCGAAGCGCGGCGCAAACGCTTTTTGCTGGCGTTGGCCGGTGTGCTGGCAGGGTCGGTGGGGGCACTGCTGATCACGGACCAGGTCATTAACAGCGCCATTGATCAACAAGTCGCGCGTAACGATTACATCGCCAAGCAGATTGCCGTGGTCGACGAACGGATCAAACAGATCAGCGATCTGAAGGCTCGTCGCCAGCAGCTCGTCGAGCGCATGCGCATCATCCAGGACCTGCAAGGCAACCGGCCGATCAGCGGGAGGATCTTCGATCAGTTGGCGCGCACCTTGCCGGACGGCGTGTATTTCACCGAAGTGAAAATGGTCGGCAAGACCTTGTCCATCACCGGCGCGGCGGAGTCCAACAATCGTGTTTCGGATTTGATGCGCAATCTAGATGCATCCGACTGGTTTGATGCGCCCAATCTCACGGAAGTCAAAGCGACCACCGCCGGTCAGCTGGATCAGGCCAATATTTTTCAGTTGACCGTCCGTCAGACTCAGCCGGCGATTGTGGGGGTGGCTAAATGAGGCTGTCCGAATGGCTCGAAGGGTTGCGCCAGATCGACATCAGCGATCTGGACACCAACAACATGGGTTCCTGGCCAAGGGCGATCAAGGTTCTTGCGAGTGTTCTGCTGATGGTGCTGGTGATGGCTCTGGGCTATAGCTTCCTGATCAGCGACCTGGAAAGCCACCTGGAACTCAAGCGTGAGGAGGAGTCGACGCTCAAGGAGCAGTTTGCGACCAAAGCCCACATGGCGGCCAATCTTGAGCTGTATACCCAGCAGATGAAGGAAATGGAGAACTCCTTCGGCATGCTATTACGGCAATTGCCCAGCGACACCGAAGTGCCCGGCCTGCTGGAGGACATCACCCGCACCGGCCTGGGCAGTGGCCTGGAGTTCGAAGAGATCAAGCTGCTGCCGGAGGTCACCCAGCAGTTCTACATCGAACTCCCTATCCAGATCACCGTCACCGGCGCCTATCACGACCTGGCCACTTTCGTCAGCGGCGTGGCGGGGTTGCCGCGGATCGTCACCCTGCATGATTTCGACTTGGTGCCGGCCAATCCCGAAGGCGGTCCGAAGTTGCGCATGAGCATCCTTGCCAAGACCTACCGCTACAACGACAAGGGGTTGCAGAAATGAACCCGATTCGTTGCCTGTCGATGGTGATGTGTCTGGTCGTCCTGGCCGGTTGTGGCGGTGACAATGGTTTCAGCGACATCGACGCCTACCTGAACGAAGTGCGCCTGCGAGCGCCCGGCAAGATTGAACCAACGCCGACATTCCAGTCTTATCCGACATTCACCTACAGCGCTGCCAACCTGCGCAGCCCGTTCTCCCGGCAGGTCAGAGTCGATCTGGCTGGCCAGAAGCACGGCTCGCGCAACGTCAAGCCCGACCCCAACCGGGTCAAGCAGTACCTCGAAGGCTTCAACATCGAACAATTTGAAATGGTCGGCACAATCTCCAATGCCTCCGGCTCCTTTGCGCTGCTGCGTGGGGCGGGCGGTGTGCATCGGCTGAAAGTCGGCGATTACCTGGGACGTAATGATGGACGGATCGTCGCCATCAGCGCTTCGCAAGTCGATGTGGTCGAAATCGTTCCCGATGGCGAAGGCGCCTGGCTGGAGCGGCCGCGGACCATCCCTTTGAAAGAGCACTCATAGTGGAACTCGAACAATGAACAGGATTTTCTCAACCTTCGGTATTTCGCTATGGATAGCGTTTCTGTCGCCGTTGGTACAGGCGGCCAACCTCAAAGCGCTGGATGTCGCCGCGCTGCCTGGTGACCGTGTCGAGCTGAAGTTGTCGTTCGACGGGCCGCCACCGCAGCCTCATGGCTATACGACTGAGCAGCCTGCGCGGATTGCGCTGGATTTGCCGGGAGTTACCAGTCAGCTGGCGAACAAGAGTCGTGACCTGGGCGGCGGCAATGCCCGCAGCGCCACGGTGGTGGAAGCCAAGGACCGCACGCGGCTGATCATCGGTCTGACTCAACTGACTCCGTATAACGCACGCGTCGAAGGCAACAACCTGTTCGTGGTCGTCGGGCAGGCGCCCGGTAACAAGGCGTCCAAACCGATTGCCAGCGCACCACGCGCGGCCACGGCGGTACCCGCACCCGCCAGAGCCAGTGCTCCCGTGGGCAAGGCTATTCGTGGCGTGGATTTCCAGCGTGGCACCCAGGGTGAAGGCAACGTGGTTATCGATCTGTCGGATCCGTCCATCGCCCCGGACATTCAGGAACGCGATGGCAAGATCATCGTCGGCTTCACCAAAACCCAATTGCCTGAGCGGTTGCGCGTCCGTCTCGACGTCAAGGATTTCGCTACCCCGGTGCAGTTCGTCAACGCCAGCGCCACGGGCGACCGGGCCATCATCAGCATCGAGCCCAGCGGCGCCTTCGATTATTCGACCTACCAGACCGATAACAAACTGACCATCAGCATCCGGCCGATGACTGTCGATGACTTGCAAAAACGCAACGCCGAACGTTTTGCCTACAGCGGCGAAAAGCTCTCGTTGAATTTCCAGGACATCGATGTGCGCTCGGTGCTGCAATTGATCGCCGATTTCACCAACCTCAATCTGGTGGCCAGTGATACGGTGCAGGGCGGCATCACGTTGCGCCTGCAGAATGTGCCGTGGGATCAGGCGCTGGACCTGGTGTTGAAAACCAAAGGCCTGGATAAGCGCAAAATTGGCAATGTGTTGCTGGTGGCGCCGGCCGATGAAATCGCCGCCCGGGAGCGTCAGGAGCTGGAGTCGCAGAAACAAATCGCCGAACTGGCGCCTCTGCGTCGTGAGCTGTTGCAGGTCAACTACGCCAAGGCTGCCGATATCGCCAAGCTGTTCCAGTCGGTGACCAGCGCCGAGGCGAAAGTCGACGAGCGCGGTTCAATCACTGTCGATGAGCGGACCAACAACATCATTGCCTACCAGACCCAGGACCGCCTCGACGAGCTGCGTCGCATCGTTGCGCAGCTGGATATTCCAGTGCGTCAGGTGATGATCGAGGCGCGCATCGTTGAAGCCAACGTCGATTACGACAAAAGCCTCGGCGTGCGCTGGGGCGGTTCGGTGCAGAAGGGTAATTGGAACGGCTCCGGGGTCAACGGCTCTTCGACCACCGTCGGCACGCCGGGCAGCACCAGCACCAACTCGCCGTTCGTCGATCTTGGGACTTCCTCCAACACCTCGGGGATCGGCATCGCCTTCATTACCGACAATGTGCTGCTGGACCTTGAGCTGACGGCCATGGAAAAAACCGGCAACGGGGAAATCGTCTCGCAGCCCAAGGTGGTCACGTCAGACAAGGAAACCGCGAAAATCCTCAAGGGCACCGAAATCCCCTATCAGGAAGCCAGCTCCAGCGGTGCCACTTCGGTGTCGTTCAAGGAGGCCTCGCTGTCCCTGGAAGTGACGCCGCAGATCACCCCGGACAACCGCATCATCATGGAGGTCAAGGTCACCAAGGACGAACCGGACTACCTGAATAAAGTGCAGGATGTACCGCCGATCAAGAAAAACGAGGTCAACGCCAAGGTATTGGTCAACGACGGCGAGACCATCGTGATTGGTGGGGTTTTCTCAAATACTCAGAGCAAGGTTGTAGATAAGGTGCCATTTCTCGGTGATGTGCCGTATCTTGGCCGCCTTTTCCGGCGTGACGTGGTTTCGGAGAAAAAATCCGAGCTGCTGGTATTTCTCACTCCGCGTATCATGAACAATCAGGCGATTGCTGTGAGTCATTGATTCTGTGCGAAATTTGATTCTTGTTGGACCGATGGGGGCTGGAAAAAGCACCATCGGCCGGTTGCTGGCCAAAGAGCTGCGCCTGCCGTTCAAAGATTCCGATAAGGAAATTGAATTGCGCACGGGCGCCAATATCCCGTGGATTTTCGATAAAGAAGGCGAACCGGGCTTTCGTGACCGCGAGCAGGCGATGATTGCCGAGCTGTGCGCGTCCGACGGCGTGGTGTTGGCGACCGGTGGCGGAGCGGTAATGCGCGAGGCCAATCGTCGGGCGCTGCACGCCGGTGGTCGGGTGGTCTATCTGCACGCGTCTGTCGAGCAGCAAGTGGGCCGAACGGCTCGCGATCGCAATCGGCCACTGCTGCGTACCGCCGATCCGGCCAAGACCCTGCGGGACTTGCTTGCGATCCGTGACCCGCTGTATCGGGAAATCGCCGACCTGGTGGTGGAAACCGATGAGCGGCCACCGCGGATGGTGGTGCTCGATATTCTCGAACGCTTGCAGCAGCTGCCGCCCCGTTAATGCACGGGGCGAAATGCGCTATCCTCGGCGTCCTGTCGCAGCCGCTCAAGGTTGTGGCGGATGACTACCGGACGGCGTCACACCAGCAGACGCCATGGAATTCGTAAACTCAAGGCAGGACGCCTGATTCCATCTTCACTGTGGGGACACATGCAGACACTCAAGGTCGATCTAGGCGAGCGCAGCTACCCGATTCATATTGGCGAAGGTTTGTTGGATAAGCCTGAGCTGCTAGCCCCGCATATCCGCGGGCGGCAGGTGGCGATCATCTCCAACGAGACCGTCGCGCCGCTCTACCTCGAGCGTCTGACCCGCAGTCTGGCGCAGTTCTCGGTCATTTCCGTGGTGCTGCCCGATGGCGAAGCCTTCAAGACCTGGGAAACCCTGCAACTGATTTTCGATGGCTTGCTGACTGCTCGGCACGACCGTCGCACCACGGTGATTGCCCTCGGTGGCGGCGTGATCGGTGACATGGCCGGTTTTGCCGCGGCCTGCTACCAGCGGGGCGTCGATTTCATCCAGGTGCCGACCACGTTGCTGTCGCAAGTCGATTCTTCGGTGGGCGGCAAGACCGGGATCAATCATCCGCTGGGCAAGAACATGGTCGGCGCCTTCTATCAGCCCAACGTGGTGCTGATCGATACCGCCACCCTCAACACACTGCCGGCCCGCGAACTGTCTGCCGGGCTGGCGGAAGTCATCAAGTACGGGCTGATCTGTGACGAGCCATTCCTGACCTGGCTCGAAGAAAACGTCGATCGCCTGCGCGCCCTGGACCAGGCCGCCCTGACTTACGCTATCGAACGTTCCTGTGCGGCCAAGGCGGCAGTGGTGGGTGCCGACGAGAAAGAGACCGGCGTGCGTGCCACGTTGAACCTGGGGCATACCTTCGGCCACGCGATCGAAACCCATATGGGCTATGGTGTCTGGTTGCATGGTGAAGCAGTCGCTGCTGGCACCGTGATGGCTCTGGAAATGTCCGCGCGGCTGGGCTGGATCAGCGAAGAGGAGCGTAATCGCGGTATTCGCCTGTTCCAGCGCGCCGGCCTGCCGGTCATCCCGCCGGAAGAGATGACCGAAGCAGATTTTCTCGAACACATGGCAATTGACAAGAAAGTGATCGACGGTCGTTTGCGCCTGGTGCTGCTGCGCCACATGGGCGAAGCGGTGGTGACCGACGATTATCCGAAAGAGGTTTTACAGGCCACGCTGGGAGCGGATTACCGCGCCCTGGCTCAGCTTAAAGGTTAATAAGATCCCGATGACTAGTTTGCATGCCGACGAGGCTTTCCTCGGCCATTACCAGTTAAGTCATGACCCTTTCGCTCCACGGGTGCCTGGCTTCAAATTCTTCCCGGCCCAGCGCAAGCCGGTGCTGGGCCAGTTGCACCACCTGGCTCGCTACAGCCAGTTGCTGCTGGTGGTCACCGGTCCGCAAGGCAGCGGCAAAACCCTGTTGCGTCAGGCCCTGGTAGCCAGCACCAACAAACAGTCAGTGCAGAGCGTGGTGGTTTCCGCCCGTGGCGCCGGCGATGCCGCTGGCGTGCTGAATCAAGTGGCTCAGGCGCTGGACGTTGCTCAGGCCGAGATCGGTGCGATCCTGGCTCAAGTGGTGCAGCTTGCGCTCACGGGGCAGGAAGTCTATTTGCTGGTGGATGACGCCGAGCAACTCGACGAGTCTGCACTGGAAGCCTTGTTGGCCCTGGCTGCCGGCGCGCCGGAAGGTCGTCCGCATGTATTCCTGTTCGGTGAGTCCTCGCTGATTGCTCAACTTGATGCGCTGAGCCTCGAGGAAGAGCGTTTTCACGTCATCGAATTGCAGCCCTACACCGAAGAAGAAACCCGCGAATATCTGGATCAGCGTCTTGAAGGTGCTGGCCGGGGAATCGAACTTTTCACCGCGGATCAGATCTCTGATATTCACGAAAGCTCCGACGGTTGGCCTGGCAACATCAACCAGGTCGCCCGCGATGCAATGATCGAAGCCATGATTGCCAGCCGCTCAGCGGTCAAGCGTCCAAGTATGGGGTTCAACATGCCGAAGAAACACGTATTGGCAATTTCCGCCGTCGTCGTGGTCGCGGTAGCTGCCGCCTGGTTGATGCCAGGTCGCAACAAAGCACCGACCACCGGCGCGCCTGCCAACGAACAGGCACAACTGCCGCTGGGCCAGGGCACGCCAAAACCTAACAGTGCAGGCGCTCCCTCCGTGGAGTTCGCCGGTAATACGCAACCGATGCCATTGCCGTTGGTCGGTAACTCGCAGCCAGTGATGCGTGGTCCGTTGGCCGAAGCGGCTGGAGGCATTACCGAAGGCGATGATGGCGTACCGGTCGAAGGCTCCAGCGCCACACCGCCGACCGTGACCACCACTGCGCCACCGGCAGGCGTTCCAGCGGGGCCCGCGCCGACACCGGCTGCCAAGCCGACGCCTGCGCCGACTCAAGTCGCGACCGCCAAGCCTGTCGCGCCTGTGGCCAAGCCAGCGCCAGCGCCTGCACCGGCTGCCAAACCGGCTCCAGCGCCCGCCAAGCCGGCCGTCGTGGCCAAACCCGCCGAGAAGCCAGCTACCGTGGCCAAAGCCGCTGGTGGCAGCTGGTACGCAGGCCAGGCACCAGGCAGCTATGTAGTGCAGATCCTTGGCACCAGCTCCGAATCGACCGCGCAAAACTTCGTCAAGGAGCAGGGCGGCGAGTACCGTTATTTCAAGAAAGTGCTCAACGGCAAGCCGCTTTACGTCATCACCTACGGTAGCTTCGCCAACCGCGATGCAGCCGTTACTGCCATCAAGGCCTTGCCAGCGAAGGTTCAGGCTGGTAAACCTTGGCCTCGCACTGTCGCCAGCGTCCAACAGGAACTGGCAACAACTCGCTGAAGATTCGGCGGCCTTACCCAGGCCGCCTCTCCAAGCACCTCAAAATTTCTACAAGTGCGCGCGCTGTCTCTATAGACCGCGTGCCTTGTGGTGTCTGCGTCACAGTAGTCTTTGAGTCGCTGCGGTCAAAATTAAAAAAGTTTTGACTAGCACAGCATATCGCTTTAAACCTTTCACAAATGCGACATAGATTTGCGACATTTCGTCGTCAAATTTGTGAGCCTCTGTGTCGGTGTGTACAATGACCTCCCTTTTGCCCCGCAAAGCTGGCGTACGTTCGGCGTGGATGGTAACTGGTTGAATTGAAAAGAAATTTGCCTCGGTAAGAGGCAGCCTGGTGAGAAAGTGTCTATGAAAGCAGGTCTGTACCAACCAGATGAATTCAAGGATAACTGCGGTTTTGGCCTGATAGCCCATATGCAGGGCGAGCCCAGTCATACCCTTTTGCAAACGGCCATTGAGGCCCTGACCTGCATGACCCACCGCGGTGGGATCAACGCCGACGGCAAGACCGGTGACGGTTGCGGTCTGCTGATTCAAAAGCCGGATGTGTTCCTGCGTGCCATCGCCCAGGAAACCTTCGGCGTCGAACTGCCCAAGCAATATGCCGTGGGCATGGTCTTCTTCAACCAGGATCCGGTGAAAGCCGAAGCCGCTCGCGAGAACATGAACCGCGAAATCCTGGCCGAAGGCCTGACCCTGGTCGGCTGGCGCAAAGTGCCGATCGACACCAGCGTCCTCGGCCGCCTGGCCCTCGAGCGCCTGCCGCTGATCGAGCAAGTGTTCGTCGGTGGTGAAGGCCTGAGCGATCAGGACATGGCGATCAAGCTGTTCAGCGCCCGTCGTCGTTCGTCCGTGGCCAACGCCGCCGATGTCGATCACTACATCTGCAGCTTTTCCCACAAGACCATTATTTACAAAGGCCTTATGATGCCGGCGGATTTGACCGCCTTCTATCCAGACCTGAGCGACCAGCGCCTGCAAACTTCGATCTGCGTGTTCCACCAGCGCTTTTCGACCAACACGCTGCCGAAATGGCCGCTGGCGCAGCCGTTCCGCTTCCTTGCCCACAACGGCGAAATCAACACCATCACCGGCAACCGTAACTGGGCGCAGGCCCGTCGCACCAAGTTCACCAATGATCTGATGGATCTGGATGAACTCGGCCCGCTGGTGAACCGTGTCGGTTCCGACTCCTCCAGCATGGACAACATGCTCGAGCTGATGGTCACCGGTGGCATCGACCTGTTCCGTGGCGTGCGGATGATCATCCCGCCTGCGTGGCAGAACGTCGAAACCATGGACCCGGATCTGCGTGCGTTCTACGAATACAACTCGATGCACATGGAACCGTGGGACGGCCCGGCCGGCGTGGTAATGACCGACGGTCGCTACGCGGTGTGCCTGCTCGACCGTAACGGCCTGCGGCCGGCGCGTTGGGTGACCACCAAGAACGGTTTCATCACCCTGGCCTCGGAAATCGGTGTCTGGAACTACCAGCCTGAGGACGTGATCGCCAAGGGGCGTGTCGGCCCGGGCCAGATCTTTGCCGTGGACACCGAAACCGGTCAGATCCTCGACACCGACGCCATCGACAACCGCTTGAAGTCCCGTCATCCGTACAAGCAATGGCTGCGCAAGAATGCCCTGCGCATTCAGGCGACCATGGAAGACAACGACCACGGTTCAGCGTTCTACGACGTCGACCAGCTCAAGCAGTACATGAAGATGTACCAGGTCACGTTCGAAGAGCGCGACCAGGTGCTGCGTCCGCTCGGCGAGCAAGGCTACGAAGCCGTCGGCTCGATGGGTGACGATACGCCGATGGCCGTGCTGTCCCAGCGCGTGCGCACGCCGTACGACTATTTCCGTCAGCAGTTCGCGCAGGTCACCAACCCGCCGATCGACCCGCTGCGCGAAGCCATCGTCATGTCACTGGAAGTCTGCCTCGGTGCTGAGCGCAACATCTTCCAGGAGTCGCCGGAACACGCCTCGCGCGTGATCCTCAGCTCGCCGGTCATTTCTCCGGCCAAGTGGCGCTCGCTGATGAACCTCGATCGCCCAGGCTTCGAGCGTCAGATCATCGACCTCAACTATGACGAGAGCGTCGGTCTCGAAGCCGCGGTGCGTAACGTCGCCGATCAGGCTGAAGAAGCCGTTCGCGCCGGTCGCACCCAGGTCGTACTGAGTGACCGTCACATTGCTCCGGGCAAGCTGCCGATCCACGCTTCGCTGGCGACCGGTGCCGTGCACCATCGCCTGACCGAAAAAGGCCTGCGTTGCGACTCCAACATTCTGGTGGAAACCGCGACCGCTCGTGATCCGCACCACTTCGCGGTGCTGATCGGTTTCGGCGCCTCGGCGGTCTACCCGTTCCTGGCCTATGAAGTGCTGGGTGACCTGATCCGCACCGGTGAAGTGCTGGGCGACCTCTATGAGGTGTTCAAGAACTACCGCAAAGGCATCACCAAGGGCCTGCTCAAGATCCTGTCGAAGATGGGCATCTCGACCATCACGTCGTATCGCGGTGCGCAGCTGTTCGAGGCCATCGGTCTGTCCGAAGAAGTCTGCGAACTGAGCTTCCGTGGTGTGCCAAGCCGCATCAAGGGTGCACGCTTCGTCGACATCGAAGCCGAGCAGAAAGCCCTGGCGGCCGAAGCCTGGAGCCCGCGCAAGCCGATCCAGCAAGGCGGTCTGCTGAAGTTCGTCCACGGTGGCGAATATCACGCCTACAACCCTGACGTGGTCAACACCTTGCAAGCCGCAGTGCAGCAGGGCGACTACAGCAAGTTCAAGGAATACACGTCACTGGTGGATAACCGCCCGGTGTCGATGATCCGCGACCTGCTCAAGGTCAAGACCCTCGACACGCCGATGGACATCAGCGAAGTCGAGCCTCTGGAGTCGGTGCTCAAGCGCTTCGACTCCGCTGGTATTTCGCTGGGCGCCCTGTCGCCGGAAGCCCACGAAGCCCTGGCCGAAGCCATGAACCGCCTCGGTGCGCGTTCGAACTCCGGCGAAGGCGGCGAAGACCCGGCGCGCTACGGCACCATCAAGAGCTCGAAAATCAAGCAAGTCGCCACTGGCCGCTTTGGCGTGACCCCGGAATACCTGGTCAACGCCGAAGTGCTGCAGATCAAAGTCGCCCAGGGTGCCAAGCCCGGCGAAGGTGGTCAGTTGCCAGGCGGCAAGGTCAACGGTCTGATCGCCAAGCTGCGTTACGCAGTGCCGGGCGTGACCCTGATTTCGCCTCCGCCGCACCACGACATCTATTCGATCGAAGACTTGTCGCAGCTGATTTTCGACCTGAAACAAGTCAACCCGAATGCGCTGGTTTCGGTGAAGCTGGTGGCAGAAGCGGGCGTTGGCACCATCGCGGCCGGTGTGGCCAAGGCCTACGCGGACTTGATCACCATCTCCGGCTACGACGGCGGCACCGGTGCATCGCCACTGACCTCGATCAAATACGCGGGTGCGCCGTGGGAACTCGGCCTGGCCGAAACCCACCAGACCCTGCGTGGCAACGACCTGCGCGGCAAAGTCCGGGTACAAACCGATGGTGGCCTGAAAACCGGCCTCGACGTGATCAAGGCAGCCATTCTCGGCGCTGAAAGCTTCGGCTTCGGCACCGCGCCAATGATCGCCCTGGGCTGCAAATACCTGCGCATCTGCCACCTGAACAACTGCGCCACCGGCGTTGCGACTCAGAACGAGAAGCTGCGCAAGGATCACTACATCGGGACCGTCGACATGGTGGTGAATTTCTTCACCTACGTCGCCGAAGAAACCCGTGAGTGGCTGGCCAAGCTGGGCGTGCGCTCCCTCGAAGAGCTGATCGGTCGTACCGATCTGCTGGAAGTCCTCGAAGGCCAGACCGCCAAGCAGAACCACCTGGACCTGACTCCGTTGCTCGGCAGCGATCACATCCCGGCAGACAAGCCTCAATTCTGCCAGGTCGACCGCAACCCGCCGTTCGACAAAGGCCTGCTGGCCGAGAAAATGGTCGACATGGCCACCTCGGCAATCAACGACCTGAGCGGTGCCGATTTCGCCCTGGATATCTGCAACTGCGACCGTTCCATCGGCGCGCGGATCTCCGGTGAAATCGCCCGCAAACACGGTAACCAGGGCATGGCCAACGCGCCGATCACCTTCCGCTTCAAAGGGACGGCGGGTCAGAGCTTCGGCGTGTGGAACGCTGGTGGCCTGAACATGTACCTGGAAGGCGACGCAAACGACTACGTCGGCAAAGGCATGACCGGCGGCAAACTTGTAATCGTTCCGCCGAAAGGCAGCCTCTACAAGACGCAGGACAGTGCCATCATTGGCAACACCTGCCTGTATGGCGCCACTGGCGGCAAGCTGTTCGCCGCCGGCACCGCTGGCGAGCGTTTCGCGGTGCGTAACTCCGGTGCTCACACCGTGGTGGAAGGCACAGGCGATCACTGCTGCGAGTACATGACCGGTGGTTTCGTCTGCGTTCTGGGCAAGACCGGTTACAACTTCGGCTCAGGCATGACCGGCGGTTTCGCCTACGTGCTCGACCAGGACAACACCTTCGTTGACCGGGTCAACCACGAACTGGTGGAAATCCAGCGGATCAGCGGTGAGGCGATGGAAGCCTATCGCAGCCACTTGCAACGCGTGCTGAACGAATACGTCGAGGAAACCGACAGCGAGTGGGGTCGTAACCTCGCTGAAAACCTCGATGACTATCTGCGTCGTTTCTGGCTGGTCAAGCCCAAGGCTGCCAACCTGAAATCGTTGCTTTCCAGCACCCGTGCCAACCCGCAGTGATATGCGCCTGAAGAGTTTGATGAGGTTTTAACAATGGCTGAACGTCTGAATAACGACTTCCAGTTCATCGATGTCGGGCGCAAGGATCCGAAGAAGAAACTGTTGCGTCAACGCAAGAAAGAGTTCGTGGAAATCTACGAACCGTTCAAACCCCAGCAGTCGGCCGACCAGGCCCACCGCTGCCTGGGCTGCGGTAACCCGTATTGCGAATGGAAGTGCCCGGTGCACAACTTCATTCCCAACTGGCTCAAATTGGTGGCCGAGGGCAACATCCTCCAGGCCGCCGAGCTGTCGCACCAGACCAACACCCTGCCGGAAGTCTGCGGCCGGGTGTGCCCGCAGGATCGTCTGTGCGAGGGTGCCTGCACCCTCAATGACGGTTTCGGTGCAGTGACCATCGGTTCGGTCGAGAAGTACATCACTGACACCGCGTTCGCCATGGGCTGGCGCCCGGACATGTCCAAGGTCAAGCCGACTGGCAAGCGTGTTGCGGTAATCGGTGCGGGCCCTGCGGGCCTGGGCTGTGCCGACGTGCTGGTGCGTGGCGGCGTGACGCCGGTGGTGTTCGACAAGAACCCGGAAATCGGCGGTCTGCTGACCTTCGGCATTCCCGAGTTCAAGCTGGAAAAGACCGTGCTGAGCAATCGCCGCGAAGTCTTCACCGGCATGGGCATTGAGTTCCGCCTGAACACCGAAGTGGGCAAGGACGTGACCATGGAACAACTGCTCGAAGAGTTCGATGCGGTCTTCATGGGCATGGGCACCTACACCTACATGAAGGGCGGCTTCGCCGGCGAGGACCTGCCAGGCGTGCACGACGCGCTGGACTTCCTGATCGCCAACGTCAACCGCAACCTGGGCTTTGAAAAGTCGCCGGAAGATTTCGTCGACATGAAAGGCAAGAAGGTGGTGGTTCTGGGCGGCGGTGACACGGCGATGGACTGCAACCGTACCTCGATCCGTCAGGGCGCCAAGGCAGTGACCTGTGCCTATCGTCGTGACGAAGCGAACATGCCGGGCTCGCGCAAAGAGGTGAAGAACGCCAAGGAAGAAGGCGTGAAATTCCTCTACAACCGCCAGCCGATCGCAATCGTCGGTGAAGACCGTGTCGAAGGCGTGAAGGTGGTCGAGACCCGTCTCGGCGAGCCGGATGCCCGTGGCCGTCGCAGCCCCGAGCCGATCCCGGGTTCCGAAGAGATCATCCCGGCCGACGCCGTGGTCATCGCGTTCGGTTTCCGTCCAAGCCCGGCGTCGTGGTTCGAGCAGTTCAGCATCCAGACCGACAGCCAGGGCCGCGTCGTGGCGCCGGAGCAAGGCCAGTACAAGCACCAGACCAGCAACCCGAAAATCTTCGCCGGTGGCGACATGGTGCGCGGTTCCGACCTGGTGGTGACGGCGATCTTCGAAGGCCGCAATGCCGCCGAAGGAATCCTGGATTACCTGGGCGTCTGATCGACGCCTGACCCTGTAGGAGCCGGCTTGCTGGCGATGAACGATAACGCGGTGTACCTGATACACCGCGTCGTCTGAATCGCCAGCAAGCCGGCTCCTACAGTGTTTTGTGGTGCTGCAAAGTCTGCATTTCACCGCGACAAATTGACCCGATAGACAAAAGGATCGGCTCTTGCCGTGCCTTTTGCGTCGCGCTCTGAGAAAATGCCCGCACTTTTTTTCCGGATGCCGACATGACTGCCCTGAAGAACGACCGTTTCCTTCGCGCCCTGCTCAAGCAACCCGTAGACGTCACCCCCGTGTGGATGATGCGTCAGGCCGGTCGCTACCTGCCTGAATACCGCGCCAGCCGTGCCAAGGCCGGTGACTTCATGAGCCTGTGCATGAACCCGGCGTTCGCTTGCGAAGTCACGATGCAACCGCTCGACCGCTATCCACAACTGGACGCGGCGATCCTCTTCTCCGACATCCTGACCATCCCCGATGCCATGGGCCAGGGCCTGTACTTCGAGACCGGTGAAGGTCCACGCTTCAAGAAAGTCGTCAGCACCTTGGCTGACATCGAAGCGTTGCCGATTCCTGATCCACAGAAAGACCTCGGCTACGTCATGGACGCAGTCAGCACCATCCGCCGCGAACTGAACGGCCGTGTGCCGCTGATCGGTTTTTCCGGCAGCCCATGGACCCTGGCCACCTACATGGTTGAAGGCGGTTCGTCGAAAGACTTCCGCAAGACCAAGGCCATGCTCTACGACAACCCGCAAGCCATGCACCTGCTGCTGGACAAGCTTGCGCAGTCGGTCACCTCGTACCTCAATGGCCAGATCCTGGCTGGCGCGCAAGCGGTGCAGATCTTCGACACCTGGGGCGGTAATCTCTCGGCGGCGGCGTACCAGGAATTCTCCCTGGCCTACATGCGCAAAATCGTCAGCGGCCTGATCCGCGAACATGAAGGCCGCAAAGTGCCGGTCATCCTGTTCACCAAGAATGGCGGCCTGTGGCTGGAAAGCATCGCCGACGCCGGCGCTGATGCGCTAGGCCTGGACTGGACTTGCGACATCGGTGAGGCCCGTCAACGCGTCGGCAACAAAGTCGCCCTGCAAGGCAACATGGACCCGACCGTGCTTTACGCCAAGCCAGAAGCCATCCGCGCCGAAGTCGGCCGGATCCTCGCCAGCTATGGCAAGGGCAGTGGCCACGTGTTCAACCTCGGCCATGGCATTACCCCGGAAGTCGATCCGGAGCACGCAGGCGCTTTCTTGCGCGCGGTGCATGAGCTGTCGGCGCAGTATCACGAGTGATCGTCGCCCGATAAAAAACGCCCGGCATTTGCCGGGCGTTTTTGCATCAAAATCAAAAAGATCGCAGCCTTAAGCTTTCAAATTCTCCAACGGCGGCAACTTCGCCAATTTCAACGCCACCAACAGCGCAATCACCAGCAATCCGCTGATGAACAGCCCGATCCCGTTCCAGCCACCCAGATGCCAGGCCATACCGCCCGCCGTACCCGCGATACTCGACCCGGCGTAATAGCTGAACAGGTACAACGACGTCGCCTGCCCCTTGGCCTTGGTCGCGCGACGACCGATCCAGCTGCTGGCCACCGAATGCGCGCCGAAGAAGCCGAAGGTGAAGACCAGCATGCCGAAGATCACTACTGGCAGGGGCGTAAACATCGTCAACGCAAGGCCCGCGAGCATCACCACAATGGTTGCCCAGAGCACTTTGCGCCGGCCGAGCTGGTCGGCCAGGGCGCCGATTTTCGCCGAGCTGTAGATGCCCGACAGGTACACCACCGAGAGTAGCCCGACGAAGGCCTGGTCCATGTGATACGGCTCGGCCAGCAGGCGATAGCCGATGTAGTTGAACAGGGTAACGAACGCGCCCATCAGCACGAACGCTTCGACAAACAGCAGCGGCAGGCCGGCGTCGCGAAAGTGCATGGTGAAGCCGTCGAGCAGGCTACGCGGGTGCAGCGAGCGGGCGCGGAAGTTGCGCGATTCGGGGAGGATTTTCCAGAACACCGCGGCGGCAATCAGCGCCAGGCCGCCGATGACCAGCATTGCCGTGTGCCAGCTGACGAAGTCGATCAGCACCCCGACGATCAAGCGTCCACACATGCCGCCGATGGCATTGCCACCGATGTACAAGCCCATGGCCAGGCCAATGTGCTGCGGGTGGATCTCTTCGCTCAGGTAAGTCATCGCCACCGCCGCCAGACCGCTCAACGACAGCCCGACCAGCGCCCGCATCACCAGCACGCCTTGCCAGCTCGGCATCATCGCACTGGCCATGGTGCACAGTGCGGCGGCGAACAGTGCGGCGACCATCACCGGTTTACGCCCGATGCGATCGGAGATGGGGCCGGTGATCAGCAAGCCGATGGCGAGAAGGCCGGTGGCGACCGACAGGATCAGGCTGCTCTGGGCCGCATTGATGGAAAACTCGCGGGACAGCAGCGGCATCATCGGCTGTACGCAGTAGAGCAGGGCAAAGGTCGCGAAGCCTCCGGAGAACAGCGCCAGCACCGTGCGCATAAACATCGGTGTGCCTTTCTCGATGTAGATCTCGTTGTGTTCAGCGACGACATCATTCAGCGCGGCGGGCGGGATTTCATGGGCGAGTGGGGCGACAGCAGTTTTCACTTCGGACCTCGGAGGACGCAGCCGGTCAGGCAATGAAAAAATCATATAGCTGGCTAATGTTTCTATCCAATATATTGTTCGACCTGTTTGATAGGTTTAACGACCTAATGGAGCTTTCATGGAATTGCGTCACCTGCGCTACTTCATTGCCGTCGCCGAAGAACTGCATTTCGGCCGCGCCGCCCAAGTGCTGGGCATCTCGCAGCCGCCGCTGAGCCAGCAGATTCAGGCGCTGGAACAGGAAGTGGGGGCGCGTCTGTTCGAGCGGACCAATCGTCGGGTCGAGCTGAGTGAGGCCGGTCGGCTGTTTCTGGAAGAGGCGCGGCTGGCGCTGGCGCAGGTCGACAAAGCGGCGGATGTGGCTCGGCGGGCACAACTTGGTGAATTGGGTGAACTGAAGATCGGCTTCACCTCGTCGGCGCCGTTCAACTCGACCATTCCCCAGGCGATTTTCTCATTTCGCCAGCGCTTCCCGGCGGTGCACCTGAACCTGCGGGAAATGAGCAGCACCCAAGTGGCCGATGCGCTGGTGGACGAGTCGATCGAGGTCGGCATCATGCGACCGTTGGGCTTGCCGGACTCCCTCAGCGTGGTGGAACTGATGCGTGAGCCATTGGTGGCGGTGCTCAGCTCCAAGCATCCGCTGGTGGATGGCAGCGAAGAAGGTCTGTTCCTGTCCGCTCTGGCCCTCGAGCCGTTCGTATTTTTCCCGCGCAGCTATGGCAGCGGTCTGTACGCACAACTGCTCAGCCTGGCGCGGGACGCCGGCTTCAGCCCGCACTTTGCCCAGGAGGCGGGCGAGGCGATGACCATCATCGGGCTGGTGGCGGCGGGTTTGGGGGTATCGGTGTTGCCGGCGTCTTATCAGCGGATGCGCATTGATGGCGTGGTGTATCGGCCATTGCTCGATCCAGAGGCGATTTCGGCGGTGTGGCTGGTGCAGCGCAAGGATCAGAAGTCGCCGATGGCCAAGGCGTTTGTGGAGTTGTTGACGCGTAAGCTGATGCCATAGCGCTACAAGGTTTTTATTGGGTGCAGCCCTAGGTCTTTTAACGTATCGGCCGATACCGTCATTGGACTCATCACAAACTAGGGAGATACAGGATGTTCAAGCAGTTAACGTTCACCGCATTGCTGGCATTGTTTGCTCTGACCGGTGGTTGTGCTTCGGTAAAAATGGCCGATGAGACCCAGGACGCTCAAGCGAAGACTTTCCAAGTGAGCCCCGACAAAGCCAATATCTACGTTTATCGCAACGAGAGCATGGGCGCCGGGGTGAAAATGCCGGTGACCCTCAATGGCAAGCCTGTAGGGCAGACAGTCGCCAAGTCCTATCTGATGTTGGCCGTCCCGGCTGGCCAGCAGACGCTGGTGTCTTCGGCGGAAAACGACTCGGAACTGAAACTCACCGCAGAAGCGGGCAAAAACTACTTTGTCTGGCAGGAAGTGAAAGTGGGTTTCATCAAGGCGCGTAACAACCTGCAAGTCGTCGACGACAAGACAGGCCGTGCTGGTGTCGCTGAAAGCAAGTTGATTCAAGCGCAGTAAGTGTCTGGGCGGCCCCTGCGCTGAGCGTGGGGGCAAGCCCCTTCACCTCAAGTGTTGTTGCTGAACCTTCGCCAAATCCCCCTTCAACGCAACCCCGGCCATGATCGCCCCAGCGTGGTACTCATAGGTCTTGGCATCCTTGCGCTCATTGCTCTTGTAGAAGCTGACGAGGTTGGTCACGGCGTTGGCGCCGGCATGCTGGTCTCCTTGACCCTGGTATTTCGTTTACGACCAGCGGCGGAAGATCAACGAGGTGTTGACCCCACCAAAAGCGAAGTTGTTGTTCATCACATACTGGTTGCTCATCTGCCGGAATTCGCCGCGCAGGTAATCGAGCTTGCCGCACTGCGGATCGACCTCGTCGAGGTTGAAGGTGTGCACGTACAGGTCGCGGTTCATCATTTCGATGCTGAACCAGGACTCCAGCGCGCCGCAGGCTCCCAGGGTGTGGCCGAGGAAGCTCTTCTGCGAGCTGATCGGCATGTGTTCGCCGAACAAACTGTTGGTCGCCAGTGTTTCGGCAATGTCGCCCTGTTCTGTCGCCGTACCGTGACCATTTACATAACCGATGGCGCTTGGGTCGAGCCCGGCGTCTTCCAAAGCCAGCTCCATGGCCCGGCGCATGGTGATCAGCTCGGGGCGGGTGGCATGCTGGCCGTCGGCGTTGCTGCCGAAACCGACGATCTCGGCGTGGATGCGGGCGCCACGTGCCAGGGCGTGTTCGAGTTCTTCGAGTACCAGCATGCCGCCGCCCTCACCGATGACCAGGCCATCGCGGCCGCTGTCGTAAGGGCGCGGGCTGGTTTGCGGGGCATCGTTTTTCAGGCTGGTGGCGTAGAGCGCATCGAACACCATGGCCTCGGTCGGGCACAGCTCTTCGGCGCCGCCGGCGAGCATCAGCGGCAGGCGGCCGAACTTGATCGACTCGTAGGCGTAACCGATGCCCTGGCTACCGCTGGTGCAGGCACTGGAGGTCGGGATCAGTCGGCCGGTGAGGCCGAAGAAGATGCTGATATTCGCTGCCGTGGTGTGCGGCATCATCCGCACGTAGGAGTTGGCGTTCAGGCCTTCGGCCACCGAGTTGAGCAACATTTTGCCGAACGCCTTGATCTCGTCGGTGCTGCCGGTGGACGAGCCGCAGGACACGCCCATGCGCCCGTCCTTGATCGACTCATCACCCAACAGCCCGGCGTCCGCCAGGGCCTGTTCTGCAGCGCCGACCGCTAGCCGCGATACCCGGCCCATGCTGCGCAGTTGCTTGCGCGTCCAGTGGCCGGGCACCTCGAAGTCGTCTATCGGCCCGGCCAGGCGGGTATTGAGTTCGGTAAAGCGATCCCACTCGTGCATGCGACGAATGCCGCTGCGGTTGGCGGCGAAGTTGGCGGCGATGGTGTCCCAGTCGCTGCCCAGTGAGGTGATGCCGGCCATGCCGGTGACGACGACGCGCTTCATCAGCACAGGCCTCCGTTGACGGCCAGAACCTGCCGGGTGATGTACGAAGCTTCCGCCGACATCAGGAAATTCACTGCGCTGGCCACCTCTTCCGGGGTGCCCATGCGTTGTGCGGGGATTATTTTCATCAGTTCTTCCACCGGCACGTTTTCATCGAGCATCGCCGTGTCGATCAGGCCGGGTGCGACACAGTTAACCGTGATTTTGCGCTTGCCCAGCTCAATCGCCAATGCCTTGGCCGCGCCGATCAGACCGGCCTTGGAGGCGCTGTAATTGACCTGCCCGCGATTGCCGATCAGCCCGGACACCGAAGTAATGCAGACAATCCGTCCGGCGGCGCGACGACGGATCATCGGCATCATCACCGGGTGCAGCACGTTGTAGAAACCGTCGAGGTTGGTGCGCATCACCACATCCCAATCCTCCTCGCTCAGGGCCGGAAAAGCACCGTCGCGGGTCAGGCCAGCGTTGAGCACCACGCCGTAATAGGCGCCATGGGCTTCGACATCGGCTTCAAGGATCGCTTTGCAGCTGGCGCGGTTGCTGACGTCGAATTGCAGGATGCGCGCGTTGCGGCCCAAGGTTTCCACTTCGGCTTTGACGGCTTCGGCGTCCGCCAAGCCGCTGCGGCAGTGCAGCACGATGTCATGCCCCGCTCGGGCCAGACGCAATGCGATGGCGCGGCCAATACCACGGCTGGAGCCGGTGACCAGTACGGATTCAGTCATCACTCGACTCCTTGGGATTCATGCAGATATTGAGCGGCTTGAGGCGGGCGGAACACGTTCAACCGAGCGGTCGCGTGGATGCCGGGGGCGGTGATGTGGCATTCGAATACGCCCATGCCGTTATCGTCTTCCAGCGAGCGTATCCCGTGGATAGTCAGCTCGGTGCCGGCGGGGAAGTGTTCCACGTTGCATTCGAATTTGCGGCTGCCGAGCAGGAAGCCCAGTTCCACCGCATTGCCTTTCTGGCGCGCATGGCAACCGGCATAAGCGGCGACGCTCTGGGCCATCAGCTCGATGCCGACCCAGGCCGGCAGACTGCCGTCGGGGCGATTGAACAGACCGCCGGGTTTGACGGTGAGTCGGGTATAGATCTGCTCGTCGTCGAACGACAGGATCTGATCGATGAGGATCATGTCGCCGGCATGGGGCAGCAATTCGGCGAGCGGCCAGGTAATCATGAGGCGTCTCCGATAATCAGGCTGACGTTATTGCCACCAAAGGCAAAGGAATTACTCATCAGGTAGCGGGGTGCAATGGACGTCAGGTGGTCGGTCGGGGTCACCCAATGCAACGCCGGCAACTCGGGGTCGGGCTGCCCGTCCCAGACATGGGGCGGCAGGGCATGCTCGTGGTTATCCGCGCTCAGGCTCAACCAGCAGAACGCCGCTTCCAGGGCACCAGCGGCGCCGAGGGTATGGCCGGTCATCGGTTTGGTCGATGAGCAAGGCACGCCTTGTGGAAACAGCGCCGTCACCGCCAGGCTTTCCATGGCGTCATTGTGTTGGGTGGCGGTGCCGTGCAGGTTCAGATAGCTGATTTGTTGGGGTTGCAGGCCTGCGCGGCTCAAGGCTTTGTGCATGGCTTGCCGGGCGCCACGGCCGGTGGGTTCCGGCGCGGAAATATGGTGTGCATCGGAGCTGGCACCACTGCCGAGCAAAGCAATCGGTTGGCCGCCGCTGGCGGTTTTGCTCATCAGGAACAGCACCGCGGCTTCGCCGATATTGATGCCGTTGCGGTTCGCCGAAAACGGGTTGCAGCGCTGCTCGGACACCGCTTCCAGGGCCGAGAAACCGTTGAGGGTCAGCTTGCACAAGCTGTCGACACCACCGCACAACACGGCGTCGCACATGCCCAGGTCGAGCAGTCGTTGGGCACTCATCAGCGCGCGGGCGCTGGAGGTGCAGGCGGTGGAGATCACATAGGCCGGGCCGCTCAATTGCAGCCAGTCGGCGAGAAACGTCGCCGGTGCGCCGAGCTCTTGCTGCTGATAGTCATAATCGGCCGGGAAGTGATGTTCGCGGATGTAATGGGCCAGGCCGCGGCTGGCTTCGTCGATGCCTGAGGTGCTGGTGCCCAGAATGACGCCGATACGGTCGCGGCCGTAGGTCTGGATCGCCTGCTCAATGTCTTGGCGAATTTGCAGCGCGGCCTCCAGCAGCAATTGATTGTTGCGACTGCTTTGATGAGCCAGCTCAGCCGGAATCGGTGCCAGCTCACCACGCACCGCCGCCACTGGCAACGAGCGCTCCGCGACCCAGCCGGCCTCGTTGCGTATGCCCGAGCAATCGCCGGCAAACAGGTTGCGGGCGACTTCCTGCTTGTCGCGGCCGAGGGCGCAGATTACCCCGAGGGCATTCAGGTAAGCGGTCATGGCGTGTTTTCGCCTAACGGGGTGACGCGATAATGCGGGCCTTGGGACACGTTCAATTCAAAGCTCGGTGGTTGCGAAAGACTTGGTTGTGAATAGCGGATATTCCAGCGCGCTGACAATGACCGTTGCCCGTCATGCTGTCGGGCGGCGGGATAGTTGCCGTGCAACTCGCCTTCGGGGGTCAATGCAAACAACAGGGCGGCGAACAGCTCCCGGGCTTCCGGATTGGGTGGTAGCAGACCGTCGGCTTGCCATTGGCCATCGATCAGTTTCTGTCGTGCCACGGGAATCCCCAACGGGTCCATCATCGACCAGCGAATGCCCGGGCCTTCACGCTGGATCACCAGGAGCCAGTCCTGACGTTGCTCGGCCATCTGCCGTTCGATGTGTAGTTGCAGTGGCAACGCCAGGTTCGGGGTTCGCTCGGGCAGCGGCGTCTGGCTGGCACAGGCGCTCAGTAGCAGGACACAACCCAGAAGCAGGAAACGGATCATCAGACACTCTCTTCAAGGGGCTTGCGCGCGACCACATTGACCAGGGTTTCTTCCCGTTGGCCAAAGGGTTTTGGCTGGCGCAAGCCGAAGCGTTCGAGCAGGCCGAAATCCTTGGCGCGACTCCACCACAAGTAAGGGTAAGACACGTTTTTCGGGCCGAATTCAAAACCCTGCCGACGAATCATCTCCAGGTAGCCGGCGGCGCTCTTTTGCACGTGCATCGGGTGGCGGAACAACCAGCGAATCACCCACGTATCAATGTAAGCCTCGGTGGACTCGGCGAACAGCAGATAACCGCCCGGCTTGAGCACCCGATAGAACTCGGCCAGGGCCTGATCCTGATCGACAAGATGATGGAAAGTCTGGTGACAGAACAGCAGATCGACACTGGCGTCCGGCACTTTAATGCTCGCGCAGTCACTGCCGATCAGCTCTACCTCCATGCCCTGGCGGGCCGCTTCTTCGCCGCTCAGGTTCAGGCTGTGAGGGTCGGCATCCAGCCCGATCAGATGCTTGGGCGCGAAGGTCTGGCGCAGGTACTGGAACGATTTGCCCTGGCCGCACCCGGCGTCCAGCAAGACCGGATTGCTGGGCAACGGTGTGCTGAACAGGCTGCGCAAGTCATTGATCGCCACTCGCAATACATGGTGCTGCCAGGTGTGGCTGCGCAGGAACCAGAAGCCGAAACGGGTTTCTTCGACGTAGTTGTCGCTCAAATAACTCATGTCGCGTCCCTTGCGCACAGGTCTGAGATCATCCGCAGTCGACGTTTGGCTTCGCTGACGAACGGGTTGCGTTCATCCCAGGCATAACCCGCGAGGATCGAGCTGATCATGCGGCGAATATCTTCTGTACCGCCCTGATAGAAAATCACATCCTGAAAAGTCCCTGCGTACCAGCCTTCGACGTAGCAACGGAAGGTGTCGACGCCGCGCTTGAGCGGTTCGGCGAATTCGGTCTGCCAGTCGACGCTTTCACCTTGCAGTTGGCGGTGCAGCACCCCGGCGGCCATGCTCGCCGAACGCATGGCGATGGTCACGCCGGAGGAGAACACCGGGTCAAGAAATTCCGCGGCATTGCCCAACAAGGCGAAGCCAGGGCCATGCAGGGTTTTGACGTTGGCCGAGTAGCCGCCGATGGTCCGCGCAGGGGTATCCCACACCGCATTGTTCAGCACCCCGGCCAGGCTTGGCGTTTCGGCGATGAAGCCGCGCAGGCAGTCGTCCAGATTCTCGGTGCGGCCTGCGAAGTGTTCGGCGGCTGCCACGACGCCCACCGAGCAGCGACCGTTGCTGAACGGGATGGTCCAGAACCAGATGTCGCGCTGGGTCGGATGGGTGGTAATGAGGATTTTTTCCCGTTCGAAAGCCGGGCTGTCGATACAGTCTTCGACGTGGGTGAACACCGCCTGACGCACCGGAAAGTTCGACGGTGCCTCAAGGTCCAGCAAGCGTGGCAGTACGCGACCGTAGCCGCTGGCATCGAGCACGAAATCGGCCTCGACGCGGTATTGGCTGCCATCTTCGCGAAGCACATCGAGCAGCGGTTTCGCCAAGCTGAAATCAACGCTGACGATGGCTTCGCCGTAACGGACGTCGACTCCCTGCAGTTCAGCCTGATCGGCCAGCAGTTTGTCAAAGTCGGCGCGCTGGACTTGGAAGGTCGTCGGCTTGCCGTTGCTGAACGTCTCACCGAAATCGAAGGTGCTGTACTGATCGCCCCAGGCGAATGCCGCACCGTTCTTCAATTGGAAACCGGCCGCATTGACCGCGTCGAGCATGCCGGCTTCTTCGACGAAATCCAGGCAGTGGGACAGCAGGCTTTCACCGATGGAAAACCGCGGGAAATGCTGGCGTTCGATCATCAGCACATCATGGCCTTTGCGCTTGAGCAGCGCGGCGGCGATGGCGCCCGAGGGGCCGGCACCGATCACCACCACCTGACGACGTTCCATTTCAACTGTTGGCACGGGTGCTCCTTGCCGGGGCGGCGATGTTCAAAGGGATTCGGTGCATGCCGGCGAGTGCCGGCAGCAGGGTTGCGACCAGGCCCATCAACATCAGCGCGAAATACAGCTCGGGGCTGATGAGTTGTTGTTGCAGCAGCAGGTTGAGAAAGACGATCTCGCTCAAGCCGCGGATATTCAGTAAAAGGCTTTCCCGCCAGCGGCTGGCACCTTCAAACGAGACGCCGGCCCAGCCGAGGCCCAGCCAGTTGCCCAACAATTTGCTGGCGATCGGCAACAACAGGAGCGCGGCCAGTTGCACCCCACCGAGATTGTCGAGGGCGCTGTGCACGTTGATCTGCACGATGCCGAACGTGAGGATCAACGGGATGGCGATCCAGGTCTGCAAACGACTCATCCACGCCGTTGGCAATGGCAGTACCAGCGACACCTTGAGCGCGGCCATGCACAGCAGGTAACCGATGCCGAAAATCAGCGCATTGAGCTTGAAGTGCTCGGCGACCACCAGCAGCGCGAAGAAGCAGCCGCTGTGCAGCAACGGTTGGCGCAACCCGAGCAGTCGCAGCAATAACGGCAGACAGGCGCCTGCCAGCGGCAGCAAGAGGCTGCTCAGGTGCAGGCTGCCTTGGGCGAACGCGAACAGGGTCCAGCAAGTCAGGTCGATCAGGATCGCGGTCTGCACCAGGCGTCGGGTGGCGGCGGGCGGGTAGTTGATGTGTCGCAGGTACAGGTACAACACCGGAATCGCGGTGATGGCGAACAACAGACCGACCGCCAGCGAGCTGATCCACGGCTGTGGCGGCAGTAGCCAGACCGCTGTCGCCAGCCCGCAGGCAAATGGAATGCAGAAACTCGGCAGGGCGATTTTCAGGCTCTGGCGATCCAGTCGCAGGTCGATCACGTCGCTGAGGATATGCCCCAGCAGCAAGGCAAAGCTCAGGCTGTAGAGGTTCTTCAGCCAACCCGGCGAGATCAGGTCGGCACCGCTGAGATGCCAGCCCGGTTCGATCCAGAAATACATCAGCAGCGGCAGGCCGAAGGTTGCCAGCAACAACTGGCTGACGATCGGAATCAGACCGAAACGTCGACCGACGTGGGTGGCCATGGCGAACAACACCAGGGCCATGACCCAGAACGCCGTGACCATCACGCTGCTGGCTCCGCAACCGGGGCGGTGTGGACTTGGCGTCCGGCCCACGGCGCCAGGATGAAGCTGTACGCCAGGCCGAGGCTCACCGACAGGCCGAAGTTGCTCACCGCCGGTGTGCTGGATACCGCCAGCAGGCCAAACGACAACCATGTGGTTGCGGCTGCCAGCATGGTGCCCAACAGGCTCGCGGCGGCGCCGCCGATCTGTTCGCGCATGAGGATCGCGTAGTCGACGCTGATGGCTGTCACCAGCAGCAGGCCGAACAGGCTGAACAGCGTCAGCGGCTGCCCGAGCCAGCCGAGGCTTGCCAGGCTGCACAGGGCCGCCAGTAGTGGCAGGGAGACAATTCGCAGTGCGCCACCGAGACCGAATGGCAGAATCAGCACCAGCACGATCAATACGCAGGAGGCGAGTTTCAATTCAGCGGCGCTGATTTGAGTTGCGGCAAATACCTTGTTCAGGTCGCCGAGGCGGTCGACCAGTTGCACACCCGGCAAGTCCAGCGCCTGGACCCGCAACAACGCCGGATTGTTCAAACCTTGCAGGCTGACCATCGCGGCCACGCCGTTATCGGTCGGCCCCAGCCACAGGGTGCGGTAGGGCTCGGCCAATGGGCCGGCCAGGGCCGCGTCGATATCTTCGGTGGGCAGCGCCTGTAGCTTCACCAACTCGGCTTGCAGCGCGTCGGCAGGCACGCCAAGCTCGAGCAACGGTTGCCAGAACTGCGGCAGCTTGCCCAGAGCATCACGCACTTTGCGCTGTTCGCTCGGCGGGCTGACCAACTGGTTGAGCGACAGGTAGCCCTGGAGTTTTTCCAGGTTGACCAACTGATCCAGGCGCTCGCTCAGTGCCGTCTGGCGTTCGAGCAACTCCTGCTGATTGGCCGCGCGCACCAGGAAAAACTGGCTGGTGGGTTGATAGCCGGTGATGCGCGCAATGGTCTGGGCTTCGTCCGTCAGTTGCTGCGGTGCGCCGACCCATTGGCGAATGTCGTTTTTTGTTTGCAACTGCAACAGACCGCCAACACAGAAGGCGATCAACAGCGCCAGCAACACCGGCGTGCGTACGTATTTGAGCAGCGACTCGCGCAGCGCCAGCAAAGACTCGGCAATGCGCATCGGCCATTGCGCCGGACGCAGTTGCGCGCCCTTGAGCAGCGCCGGCAGCAGGCACACCGCTGACAGATAAGCGCCGAGCAGGCCAGCGGCGGAGAACACGGCAATCTGGGTCAGGGCCGGGAACGGCGTCCAGGCCAGGGCCAGGTAGCCGATGCAACTGGTGATCAGGCTCAGCGTCAGCCCTGGCAGGGTCAGGCGCAACGCCGGCCAACTGTGCCAGGGTTTCAGGCTCCAGCTTTTCGACAGGTAATGCAGTGGGTAATCCACCGCCACGCCGATCAGGCTTGAGCCCAGCACCAGCGTCATCACATGCATCTGACCGAACAGTGCCACGCAGGCCACCGCGCCGAACAGCATGCCCACCAGCACCGGGACGAACGCCAGCACCACCCGCCAACGCCGGAAGGCCAGCAACAGCAGCAACAAAATCCCCATCGTGGCGCCGCCACCGACCCAGGTGATCTCGCGCGCGGCTTGCCGTTGACCGCTGGCGGCATACAGCAGGCCGCTGGCAGCGAGCAGTTGCACATCCGCCTGGGCGGCTTCTTCGCGACTGTGCTGGAGCAGGTCAGCCACTTGCAGCGGCAGGTTCATGTCGAATGCGTTGCCGACGGTTCGCGCCCGCAGCATCACCCAGCTCTTGCCGTCGGCATCGGCGACCAGCACGCCGCTGCCGATGTCCAACTGCACCGAACCGCGCTGTGGCTGGCTGTTCTGGATGCGCCCGGTCAGGCCGAGCCAGTCATCCTGGCTCGGCACCAGGCTGAACCCGGTGAAGGGGTCGAACAGGGCTTGTACCCGTTGCTGGATAAAGGCGTCGGGATGCTCGATGAGTTGCTGACGGTCGGCCGCGGACAGCATCGCCAGTCGGCCTTGCAGCAATTGCGTGCGCAGCGCTGGCAAGTCGGCTTGCAGGTTCCACTGGACCTTTTCGAACACGCCGCTGGCTTGCCACTGTTCACCGAGTTTTTGCGCCATGGCGATGGCTTGCTGACGGTCTTTATGGCCGACCAGCACCAGCATTTCCCGGTTCAGCGGTTCTTGCATGCGTTGTTCGGCGCGCAACTCCAGCGCGTCCGGCGCGGTGCCTGGCACCAGTTCCATCAGGTTGGCCGACAGCGGAGTGCCGTCGCGCCACTGCCAACCGGCGAGTGCGAGTACCGCCAGCAGCAGGACCAGGAACAGCCGCGGCAGCATCCGTTCACTCGGCAAAGTCATGTTGCTCCGCATCGCTCAAAGGTTGGGCGCTGGTGCTGTCCTGCATGCGCAACAGGGTTCGGTCACCCTGGGTTTCGAGCAGCTCGATGTTGTGTACCAGTTCGCCGCCGTCAATGTTGATCTGATTGAACACCTGTTTGAGCAGCATCGAACGCGGGGTCAGGGTCAGTTTCCAGTTCTGCGCATCGCCACTCAACGACAGCTCGAAATCCCGTTGCAGGCCACTGCTGTCGCCTTGCAGCACGGCGAGGAACAAACGGTTCTGTTCGGCGCCGGCACTCTTGCTCGGCAGCATTTGCCAGCCGCTGGCATCCCGCCGGGCAATGCCCTTGTCGCTGATGCGGTAGTCCTGCTGCAGCGGCGTTTTCAGCAGCCAGAGCAAGCCGTGATTCTTCGCGAGAACGAAGGTGCCCTTGCTGGTCAGTGGCTGGGGCAGGGCGCGCAGGTGTTTTTCCTGGATGAAGTTGCCGTGGATCACATCGGGTTTGGCCAGTTGATCGCTCAGTTGCTGGAGATCGAAGGCCTGGGCCAACGATGAAAGCCCGAGCAACGCTAAAGCGCCAAGGCATTTGAAAAGCGAATTCATGGCAGCACCCTTTCAACCGCGTCGGTAAACACCTTGGGCGAAGCCAACTGCATTTCGCGGCTGCTCATGTCGACGGCAACCTGCACTGAAACAGCGCGGGTCAGACGTTCGCCGGTTGCGAGATCGCTGATCAGGTAATTGATCTTCAGTCGGTTCTCCCATTCCACCAGGCTGGCGCGCACATTCAGCTTCTGGCCGAACACGGCGCCGCGCACATAGCGCAACTGCAAGTCGATCACCGGCCAGGCGTAACCCGACGCAACCATGGCGTCGTAGTTGTGGCCGATCCTGTCCAGCAGCGCACAGCGGGCGACTTCCAGGTATTTGACGTAATGGCCGTGCCAGACCACGTTCATGGTGTCGACGTCAAAGAACGGGACGAGGATTTCCGTATCGGTGTGAAGCACTCCCTTGCTACGCATGCAGCCTCCAGTGTTGCTCGGCGATGCGTTGCAGGCACAGGCGCAATTCGCCTTCCAGGGCACGGTCTTCGATGACCGGCGGGAAGTCCTTGGCCAATTCCTCGTGCATCGCGGCCAGGGCCGGTGGCAGTGGACGCGCGTCTTCAGCCTGGCCGCGCAGCCACACGCCTTGATTGGCGGCCAGCAGCGTGGCGGCGGCAACCTGTTCGGTCAGCTCCAGCACGCGGATGGCGTCGCGGGCAGCGATGGTGCCCATGCTGACTTTGTCCTGGTTGTGGCACTCGGTGGAGCGCGAGAAGACGCTGGCCGGCATGGTGTTTTTCAGGGCTTCGGCGGTCCAGGCGCTGGTGCCGATCTGCACGGCCTTGAAGCCGTGATTGAGCATCGCACGGTCGGCGGTGGCGCCGGACAGGTTGCTCGGCAAGCCATGGTTGTAGCGTTCGTCCACCAGCAGCGCGAGTTGACGGTCGAGCAAGTCGGCGACGTTGGCCACCAGGTTTTTCAGGCTGTCCATGGCGAACGCAATGTGGCCGCCGTAGAAGTGCCCGCCGTGCAGCACGCGTTCGGCTTCGGCGTCGATGATCGGGTTGTCGTTGGCGCTGTTGAGTTCGATCTCGATGAACGAGCGCAGCCAGTTCAGACTGTCGGCCAGCACACCGAGCACGTGTGGTGCGCAACGCAGGGAGTAACGGTCTTGCAGGCGATGCAGCGGCGCGGTCGGCGCGTCGATCGCCAGATCCTTGCGCAGCCACGCGGCAACTTGCATCTGCCCTGGATGGGGTTTGGCGGCGAACAGGCGCTCGTCGAAGTGCTCCGGGTTGCCCTGCAAAGCGACCACGTTCAGCGCGGTGATGCGCGTGGCCAGTTGCAGCAGGTAATCGGCACGGGCGTAAGCCAGGCACGCAAGGCCGGTCATCACGGCGGTGCCGTTCATCAGCGCCAGGGCTTCCTTGGGGCGCAATACCAGCGGTTGCCAACCCAGTTCCTTGTGCACATCAGCCGCTTGCCGGCGTTCGCCGCGGAACATCACTTCGCGCTCACCGGACAAGGTCGCGGCGACGTAGGACAGCGGCGTCAGATCACCGCTGGCGCCCACGGAACCTTCTTCCGGAATCAGCGGCAGGATGTCGTGTTCGAGGAACGCTTGCAGGCGCTCCAGCAACTCCACGCGTACCCCGGACACGCCCTGGCACAGCGACTGTAAACGTGCCGCCAGCACCGCACGGGTGGCCTGGGCATCGAGCAGTTTGCCCAGGCCGCAGCCGTGGAATGTGTACAGATGACGAGGCAGGGCTTCGACGTGGTGCAGCGGCACCGCCACCACACAGGAATCGCCATAACCGGTGGTCACGCCATAGATCACGCCTTCCTTGTCCAGCAGGGAGTCAAGGAACTGCGGACCCTTGGCAATGCGCTGGCGAAACTCGGGGTTGCCCTGCAACTGCGTCGGCACCTGACGGTTGGCCAGGGCCAGCACGTCTTCGATGCACAAAGGGAGTTCGCCGAAGGTTACCGGCTCAAGCGTTGGCGTCGTCATCGGTCTTCCAGAAAGGGTAAAAGTTGAACCATTGTTGGGGCGCTTCGAGGCAATAGTGACCCAGGCGTTCGGCATAGCGCGAAGCCCACTGATGAATGACCTGTTCGCGCTCGCTGCGTTTCCACACCACCGCCTCGGTGAACGGTTCGAGGGTCAGTCGATAGTCGCCCGTGGGCTTCTTCAGGCACAGCAGCAGATTGACCGGGCATTTCAGCAAACCGGCCAGCAGCCACGGGCCTTGCGGGAACGCTGCCTGGTGACCGAGAAAATCCACCGTCACGCTGCGCCCGCCATGCAGCGGCACGCGGTCGCCGGCAATTGCCAGCCACTCGCCGCGCTCCAGGCGCTCATGCAGTTGCAACATGATCACCGGGTCGAGCTCGCTGACCTGGATCAGCCGCAGATTGGTTGCCCCGGCTTCGCCCAGCAGGCGGTTGAACTGCTCGGCGTGCTTGGTGTGCACCAGCACGTTCATGGTGACTTTCTCGCCGATCTCGGCCAGTGCCCGGCAAACCTCGAGATTGCCCAGGTGCGCGCCCACCAGCATCTGCCCGCGTGTGCCGCGCAGTTTATTGCGCAGCAGCGCCGGGTCGATGATTTCGATCTGCTCGATGCTCAGCTTGCCGTTCCACACGTCGAGTTTGTCGAGCATGGAATCGGCGAAGGCCATGAACTGGCCGAACACCCGCCAATGAGTCGGACGCAATTCGCTGCGCCCGCTCCAGTCGGCGAGCCGCTGCTGGTATTGCCAGGCGCTTTGGCGGGCGCTGCGTCCGAACAGGAAAAAGTACAGCACGATGCCGTAGAGCAGCGGGCTCAGCAGGCGTCGGCCCAGGACCTTTGCGCAGAATGCGGTGAACTTCATCAGCCAGAAACTGCCACGCTCCTGGCGGTCGGCCCAGTGCTGTTTGTCTGCGTTGCCGTTCATGCCCGCCACCGTCGCCAGAGGATCACCGGTGCTCGCAGCAACATGCCGAAGAACAGCCGGGTGTGCATGCTCGTAATCAGTACGTTGTCGTAGAACAGACGGAAATGTGAAACGCCATCCAGAGGGTAATGGACCCTGGTTTTCAGCCACTGCATCGGCAGATTGCGCCAGGCCAGGCGCACCAGGATGTCGGAGTCGAAGTCCATGCGCTTGCCGATCCTGGCCGAGTCGATCAGTGCCAGGGTTGGCGGTAACGGATAGACACGGAAGCCGCACATCGAGTCGCGAATCTGCAGTGACAGGGTGTTGATCCAGACCATGACGTGAGTCAGGTAGCGCGCGTACAAACGACCTTTCGGCACGCTGGCGTCGTATTGCGGATAGCCGCAGATCACCGCCTCGGGATGGTTGCGTGAGTATTCGATGAAGACTTTGACGTCTTGCAGGTCGTGCTGGCCGTCGGCGTCCACCTGCAAGGCATGGCTGAAGCCCAGGCGCGAAGCCTCCCGCAGACCGGTCATCACTGCGCCGCCCTTGCCCTGATTGATGGTGAGCCGGATCAGATAAACCCTGTCGCGCTGCGCCAGTTGGTCGAGTACCTTGGCGCAGGCGGGGCTACTGGCATCGTCCACCAGAATGCATGGCAGGTCACAGGCTAGCAGCGCATCGACCACGGCAGTGATGGCGGTTTCGTGGTTGTAGACCGGGATTATGGCGCAGGGGTTATGCATCGCTGGCAGCCTCCAGCAAAATCCGCCCGCTGGAGCAGGTGGCGGTTTCGTTGCGATAGGCGAAATACAATTTGCCGCGCGCCGGGTCGAAGCGCAGGTGCAACTGGATTTCATCGCCAGGGCGCACCAGTTGCTGGAATTTCAGCACTTCCATGCCGGCGAATTTTGCCGGCAGGTCCATCAATTGCTGGCCCAGGCTCAATGCCCACTCCACTTGCACCACGCCGGGCAATACCGGCGCCCGGGGAAAGTGTCCGCTGAAATACGCCAGGTCCGGCGGGACGGCCAGTTGCAGGCTCCACTCACCATCGGCTTCGACCTGCTCCAGCACTTGCGGCGC
The DNA here is from genome assembly GCF_059492165.1 of Pseudomonas sp. Pseusp15. NCBI lineage: Bacteria > Pseudomonadati > Pseudomonadota > Gammaproteobacteria > Pseudomonadales > Pseudomonadaceae > Pseudomonas > Pseudomonas sp. Pseusp15. The sequence continues at coordinate 4,892,336 of NZ_CP168523.1, read as the reverse complement.
CTTTGGGCGGGGCGCCAGCAGCAAGGCTTCAACCTCAGCCTGGGGCAGTTTGCCCTGCGCGTTCAGCGGCAACTGCCGCAACAGGCGCCAGCGTCGTGGCAGGGCCAGCGTTTCACAGTGCTGGCTCAGATGCTGACGCAACGCTTGCGTGAGGCTGCGTCGTCCCTGATTGCGCAACGCGTGCATACCTCGCTCGCTGAGCACCAGCAACGCCCCCAATGAGGCGCGGTTTTCCTGAACCACTCCCAGGCGCGCTTCGGCGACCCAGGCGTGCGCCATCAGCGCGTGTTCGAGCATGGGTAGCGAGATACGTTTTTCTTCCAGTTTGACGATCCGGTCCAGCCGCCCCAACAGCTCGAAACGGCCGTCGGCTGCGATGCGCGCGGCATCGGCGGTGTGTTCGATATGACCTGCCGGCAGGTATGGCGATGCGATAAGCAGGGCGCCATCGCTGTCCTGGCTCAGCTCCACGCCGGCGAAGGGCTGCCAGAGATCCTGGCCCTGACGCCAGGCGATGCCGCCGGTTTCCGAGCTGCCGAGGATCTCGGTCGGCCATTGTTGCAGGCGTTCGTACAGGCTTTGCGAGGCTTCGGCGGGTAACGCGCCACCGGAGGAGAACACTCGGCGCACTGCGCTCAGCGCTGGCCAGTCGAGGTTGTCGCCCATGCGCTTGAGCAATGCCGGGCTGGCGACCCAGGCGAAGGCCGGGTGTTCGCGGCTGGCGCGTTGCAAGTCTTCCGGGAAAGCCAGTTGCTTGCGCACGAACGAACGCCCGGCGCACAGCGGCCACAGCACCCGAAACAGCAAGCCGTAGATGTGCTGGGTGGCGACGCTGCCGATGATGCAGGCTTCGCCCAGATCTGCGCCCCACAAGTGCTCCAGCGCTTCGACTTCATTGGCCAGTTGGCGCAGGGTTTTGTCGATGCGCTTGGGTTCGCCACTGGAGCCTGAGGTGCACAGGCTCAGCTGACAACGATCCAGGTCCAGCGGGTGGGCTGGTAGCGGCGGATGCCGATAATCGCTCAGGTGCGCATCGTCGGTCTGATCGGTCAGCCACAGATCGACCTCGGTCGACCAGCGCTGGCGCGTCTGCGCTTGCAGGTCGGCGGGCAGCAGTACGCTGATCCCGGCACGCCAGGCGCCGAGCAGGGCAATGGCCAGGTCGGCGGCGTCTTCAAGGTGCACGGCGATGCGCTGCACACCCTGGGCTTGCAGGCCGGCAGCCAGGCTCAGGGCCCGGTCGCACAATTGCGCGTGATTCAACGCCGGCTCGGCCGTCACGGCACGCTCCGGCTGAGCCTTGAGCAGCAGTTGCTCAAGTTTTATCCAATTCATGGGTGGCCTCGTACCCGTTGTCGTATCAGCCATTCAATGGCAAACATCAGGCCGATCAATCCATAGGAGATCAGGCCGGTGTACAACATCCACCAGCTCAGCGGCGCCCAAAGGGTCAGGGCGGCGGCGCACAAACCGTTGCAGAGAAAAAACACGCTCCAGGCAATGGTCACCTGGCGGGTGTAGCGAATGGCCCTGGGCGGTAAATCCGGTTCTCGCAGGCGGGCCAGGCGTTCGACCATCGGCGGGCCGTATTTCAGGCTAAGACCGAACAGCACCAGCATGAACGCGCTGATCAGCACCGGGTACCAGCGCAGCAGCACCGGGCTGTCGAACGCTGCCAGCAGCAGGCAGAAGGCGATGGCGACCGTGGACATCCACAGGCTGCCGGGGCGCCGTTCGCCGGTCAGCGCTCGCGCCAGCCACAGGCTGCCCAGCAGCAGACCGAACTGCCACGGGGCAAAATGCTCCATGCCGAAATACACCGCAAAGGGGTACAGCAGGCCTGCGAGCAGCAGGCCAAGGCCAATCAGTCGGCTCATGCGGCGGGCTGAACCAGACGGTAAACCGCCTCGACCACGTCGCTGACGGTACGCACCGATTTGAATTCTTCGGCGGCGATTTTCTTGCCGGTCTGGCGTTTGATGTGATCGATCAGGTCGACCGCATCGATGCTGTCGATTTCCAGATCCTGGTACAGGTTGGATTCCAGGCTGATGCGCTCGGGGTCCAGCTCGAAGAGTTCGACCAGAGCATCGCGCAGGGTGTTGAAAATATCGTCACGAGTTTGCATGGTCCGGTCTCAAGCTGCCTGTTTTGCAGTGACGAACGCCGCAAGGCTCGCCACGTTGCTGAAGTGATTACGGGTGTCCTTGGCGTCGGCATCGATTTTGATACCGTACTTTTTCTGGATCGCCAGGCCGAGTTCCAGCGCGTCTACCGAGTCCAGGCCCAGGCCTTCGCCGAACAGCGTCTGGTTGTCGCCGATGTCGTCGACGCTGATGTCTTCGAGGCCCAGGGCTTCGATGATCAGCTCTTTGATTTCCTGCATCAGGCTAACGGTGTTCTGATCGCTCATCTTCGGCGAGCTCCTTGATAAAGTAAGAGTGCAAATAGTCGTTGAGCTTGCGCGAGGCCTGGGGTGCAGGGCCTTGCGTAGCGAAGGCCTGTGGGTCTATATCGGCCCCGACGCGAAAACTGAAGTGCACGCGGCGTTTGGGAATCCGATACCAGGGTTCGGCCTTGGTCAATGTGGTCGGGTTGACCTTGATAATCACTGGGGTGAGGATTCTCGCACCGCGCAGGGCGATTGCCGCGCCCCCCCGATGAAAGGCCGGCGGTTGGCCGGGTCGGGTCCGGGTGCCCTCGGGAAAGATGATCAGGGTCTGACCGCTTTTCAGCGCGTCGGCAGCGGCGTCGAGCATGTCCATGCTGCCATCGTTGCTGATGTATTCGGTACAGCGTAGCGGACCGCGAGTGAACGGGTTTTCCCAGAGGCTTTTCTTGACCACGCAGTTGGCGTGGCGCACCAGTCCGATCAAAAACACCACATCGATCAGCGAGGGGTGGTTGGCCACGATCATTTGGCCTGGGCGCCCGAGCTTTTCTGCCCCCTGAATGTCATAGGTCAGCACGCCACTGCGCGCCATGAACCGAATGAAAAACCAGAAACACCGGCTGACCGTATGTCGCGCGCGTTGACGATGGACCTGAGCGTCTCCTGGCAGGCAGTTCAACAGCGGGAACACCACCAGTCGCAGGCACAGGCTGCTCAACCCGAACAGGGTAAAGCTTGCGGCGGTGGCCAGCAGGCGCCAGTAGTAGGCGTCGCGGTTTTTATCGGTTACGGGTTGCGTTGCCAGGTCCATACACGATTTTTCCAGGCATGTTGGCAGGTTGTTTGCTGGCCGAGCAGCGTACGCAACAGATTCAGAGCATGGGGCCAGCGGGCTTTGGACAACGTGTGCGGGTCGCTGTTCAGCGACAGTTGCCACTGATTACCGGGGGTGATCAACAGGCCGACCGCATAAGGGAAAGGCACATCATCTATCCAGGCCGAGTAGGCGGCGGGAGGTTGCTCTTCGGTGACGATCAGCAGTACCGCGGGCGCGCCTTCCTCAAGCAGCGCCGCGGCCTCTAGCATGCCGTGTTCAAGACCATCGCCGGCGGCGGCGAGGGCGGTCATTTCGCTGGTTTCGCCACGCATGATCGACCACAGGCCGATGACCGCGTTGTGCACCGACAGGCTGAACTGGGTGGGCGACAACGGTTGGTCGGTCGCCAGATCGCTGAGAATTTCGAAGGTGCGCGGGGTTTCGCCGTGGCGAGAAATAAAGACCAACGGTAAATCCGGATGACCTTCGGCCAAGGGCCAGCCGATACTGAACGCCATCCGCGCCAGACGGCTGAGTCGCCGACGCTGCATGGCCGGCAGAAACGACACATCCGGGGCGGCATCGCTGGGCTCGAGCACGACCGGTTGTCGGCTCCAGGCCTGCCAATCATCCACGCTTTCAAGCCCAGGGGCCCAAGCGCGCCATTGGGCGATGTTGAAGTTGATCACAGACATTCATCCCGCCCCTGCGGGCTTCCTTTAACGCGGTGAGTCGCAAGAACCGCGGCTGACCTGACGTGGCGCTTAACGCCGAGTGGCGCGCATTATCCCGGTGCTGCGGGCGTGTAGCAAATGCTGGTTACATTTTGCGCAACGAAATGTACCGTCTGGTTCGCGAAAAGCTGTCGTTTGGCCATTATCCACAATGCGGCGGACATGTCTGTCGGCACTGTCGGCTATCAATGGACGAGTTGGCAGCTGTTCCGGCCAGAGATTTGCCTATGACTGTGTAGTCTAGATGCTGGCGAGGTAGCTAAGCAGCGATGTGGACTACTACACTCGGTCATTCTTTGATACACGGAGGTTTAGACATGCGGCGCGTGGTGTTCAATCAGAAAGGTGGCGTGGGCAAATCAAGCATTGCCTGCAATCTGGCGGCGGTCAGCGCCAGCGAAGGCTATCGCACGTTATTGGTGGATCTCGATGCCCAGGCCAACTCCACTCAATACCTGACGGGGCTCACCGGTGAGGATATCCCAATGGGTATCGCCGACTTCTTCAAGCAGACCCTGTCCTCCGGGCCGTTCTCGAAGAAAGGTCAGGTCGACATCTACGAAACTCCGTTCGACAACCTTCACGTCATCACTGCCACCGCCGAGCTGGCAGACTTGCAGCCCAAGCTTGAGGCCAAACACAAGATCAACAAGCTGCGTAAATTGCTCGAGGAGCTGGACGGTGATTACGACCGGATCTACCTCGACACCCCGCCAGCGCTGAATTTCTATGCCGTCTCCGCCTTGATCGCCGCTGATCGCGTGCTGATTCCCTTTGACTGCGACAGCTTCTCGCGCCAGGCGTTGTATGGTCTGTTGGCGGAAATCGAAGAGTTGAAGGACGACCACAATGAAGGGCTGGAAGTCGAAGGCATTGTCGTCAACCAGTTCCAGGCCCGCGCCAGTCTGCCGCAGCAAATTCTCGACGAACTGATCGCCGAAGGGCTGCCGGTACTGCCGGTGTACCTGGCAAGTTCGGTGCGCATGCGCGAATCCCATCAGGCCAACACGCCGCTGATCCACCTCGACCCGCGGCACAAGCTGACCCAGCAATTCGTCGAACTGCACAACCTGCTGGAAAATGCCTGAAAGGCAATCAGATCCCCTGACTGTGCAACCAGCTCATCAACTGCGGTAACGGGAAGGCCCCGCTTTGGCGAGCCACTTCCCGGCCGTTCTTGAACAGAATCAGGCTCGGGATCGAGCGAATCCCCAGCTGCGCCGACAACTGTTGATTCGCCTCGCTGTCCAGCTTGGCCAACCGACACTTGCCCGCCAATTGCCCCGCCGCTTGCTCGAACACCGGCGCAAACGATTTGCACGGCCCGCACCAATCAGCCCACACATCCACCAGCAACGGCAGGTCACCCTTGATCTGACTGGCGTAATCGCCTTGCTTCAGTTCGAACGGCTTGCTCAGCAGGACCTCGGCCTTGCAGCGGCCGCACTTTGGATGATCGTTGACGCGTTCGGCGGGGATGCGGTTCAGGCCGTTGCAGTGGGGGCAGGGGATGAGGAGTGGGTCGGTCATGAAGGAGGTCCTGTTAAGAAGCCGATCACTCCTATGTGGAGACGTTTGCTCATATTTTCAATCGTGCAGCGTCTGGCGATGAAACTAGGCTGAATCGTACTGAGCGAGACCGTTGGTCTGCCGAGAGCTATCGCAACTTGCGATATTTTTGATCTGTGTTTAACTCCCCATAGCAGAATGCGATAAGGATGTTGCATGCATGTGTTTACTGAAAAACCAATTCGTGAGGCCAAGGAAAAGTGGCCGCGGGCAGCCAATGCATTGGAGCAGTGGTATCGACTCGCCAAAGGGAGTAGCCCGGGAGACTTCGCGGCGATGAAGTCTATTTTTCCCGCAACCGACAAAGTCGGCGAGTTTCATGTGTTCGACATCGGTGGCAACAAATTGCGGCTTATCGCTTTTGTCAGGTATCGGTCTCAAAAGCTTTATATCAAGCATGTGCTGGATCATAGCGAATATGACCGCGGTAAATGGAAGGAGGGAAGGGTATGAGTGTTCTAATCAAAAAAGCTGCCGAGCATTGGGAGTTCGTCTCGCCATTGCTTCGAAAACCGAAAAACGAAGACGACTATGACATGTTGGCGCGGGCACTCGATGAATTGCTTGAGATGACCGGCGATGATGAGTCGCATCCGTTGATGAGCTTGGTGGACATCATCGGTGACTGGATTGCGGAGTGGGATCGCAACCATCACCCCATGCGCGAAGCCTCTGGTGCAGAGGTTCTTGGCTATATGATGCGCGAACACGGCCTGAGCCAGAGCGAGCTGCCCGGTGTGGGCACGCAATCGGTAGTCTCGGAGATCTTAAGCGGCAAGCGCCAGCTCAACCTGCGGCAGGTTCGCTGGTTGGCCGAGCGCTTTGGTGTGTCCGTAGAGACCTTTATCTGACAAGCCTCACGACGAACAGCTGATCTCCAGATGCTTGCCCCATTCCGGTGGCCGCTCGGCGTAGCTCTCCATTCCAGGCTGCTCCTCGAACGGATTGCTCAATACCGCGTGCAAACGACGAACTTCTGAATAGTCGCCGCTTTCCGCCGCATCGATGGCTTTTTGCGCCAGATAATTGCGCAGGATGTACAGCGGATTGACCGCATGCATTCGTTTGCGGCGCTGCTCCTGATCAATCACGCCTTCACGGGCAACCCGGGCGGCGTAGAGCTCGCCCCACGCATCGAAACCCTTGATGTCGACAAAGTCATCGCGCAACCGGGCGACAGCCAGCTCCGGTGCCTCATCGCCCAGGCGGCGGAAGAACAGGCTGTAATCGACGCCGCTGTTCTGCATCAGTTGCAGCAGCTGCTCCAGCAGTTTCTGGTCGTCGTCTTCGGCGGTAGTAAGGCCGAGGCGGCAGCGCATCAGGTCCAGGTAGTGGGCCTGGAACAGTGGCAGGTACAGGCCGAGAGTCTCGCGCAGGGCTTCGACGCTGATGAACGGTGTCAGGGCCTGGGCGAGGGCGCTGAGGTTCCACTGGCCAATCGGTACCTGGTTGCTGAAGGAGTAGCGGCCCTGGTCATCGGAGTGGTTGCAGATGAAGTGGGCGTCGAAGTCGTCGAGGAAGGCGAACGGGCCGAAGTCGAAGGTGATGCCGAGGATCGACATGTTGTCGGTGTTCATCACGCCGTGGCAGAACCCATAGGCCTGCCATTTGGCGATCAGTTCGGCATTACGCTCGACAATTTCGCGGAACATCGCCAGGTACGGCTCCGGCTGCTCCAGGCAGTGCGGGAAGTGCATGGCCAGCACGTGCTCACCGAGTTCTTTCTGCTGCTCGGGGCGCTTGGTGTAGTAGAAAAATTCGAAGTGCCCGAAACGCACATGGCTCGGCGACAGGCGCAGGACCATGGCCGCGCGCTCCTGTTTCTCGCGCCAGACCGGCGTGTCGGAGCCGATCACGCAGAGTGCGCGCGTGGTGGGAATGTTCAGGGCATGCAGGGCTTCGGAGGCAAGGAATTCGCGGATCGAGGAGCGCAGCACCGCCCGTCCATCGCCCATGCGTGAGTAAGGCGTCTGACCGGCACCCTTGAGGTGCAGGTCCCAATGCTCGCCGGCTTCGTTATAGACCTCGCCCAGCAACAGGCCGCGACCGTCACCCAACTGCGGGTTATAGGAGCCGAATTGATGCCCGGAATAGACCATCGCCCGCGGCTCGGCTTCGGCCCACAGCTTGTGGCCGCCAAACAGCTCAGCGAACACTGGCGTTTCGGCCTCGGCCGGGTCCAGGTCCAGCAGCGCCATGGCGGCGGGGCTGGCGACCACCAGTCGCGGAGCCGCAATGGGCTCAGGCAGTACGTGGGTTGAGAACGCATCGCCCAGGCGGGCGAAGCGATTGTCGAAGGTCAGTTCGTCGAGGGCTTTCAACGGCCATCTCCAGCAGAATGTCCGAGCATTCTGCTAGGGATAGCGCGCTTAGTCGAGTTCGACAGGCGGTGGCTCTTGCCGCGGTTTGCTGGTGGGTGCCGGAACAACGGTTTTGGTTTCCGGCTCAACCGGGACCATTTTGTATTCCTGGCCCTGAAGGTTCTTGAGATAGACCTCCATCTGCCGGAACGAGATGTTGATGTGCTGCTTCTTGAACTCGCGATTGATGAAGCGGTTGACCTCATCGAGCACCGGGTTACGGTCGCCGAGGTCACGCACATGCATGCGCAACTCGTGGTCGAGGGTGCTTTCGCCGAAATTCAGGAAGTACACCTGGGGTTCCGGGTCCTTCAGCACGCGCGGGTTATTGCGGGCTGCCTTGAGCAACAGTTCTTTCACCAGGTCCAGATCCGAGCCGTAGTCGACGCCGAGCTTGAGGGTCACCCGGGTGATGGTGTCGGTCAGCGACCAGTTGATCAGTTGCCCGGTGATGAACGTCTTGTTCGGGACGATGATGTCCTTGCGATCGAAGTCGGTGATGGTCGTGGCACGGATGCGGATCTTGCTCACCGTGCCCGATAGGTTGCCGATGGTGATGGTGTCGCCGATCCGCACCGGGCGTTCGAACAGGATCATGATGCCGGAGATGAAGTTGGCGAAGATTTCCTGCATCCCGAAACCGAGACCTACCGACAGCGCTGCCACCAGCCATTGCAACTTGTCCCAGCTCACGCCGAGCGTGGACAGGGTCGAGACGAAACCGACACCGGCGATCACATAGGACAGCAACGTGGTCGTGGCGTAGGAACTGCCCTGGGCCAGGTTGAGCTTGGACAGCACAAACACTTCCAGCAGACCCGGCAAGTTGCGCGCCAGCGCGAAGGTGATGCCGATGATGATCAGCGCGCCAAGCATGTCGCCGATGCTGATCGGCACCATGCTCATGTTGGCGCCGGTGCCGCTGGTGTATTCGTAGAGGGTGATGTTGTCCAGGTACGAGAACACCGAGATCAGGTCCGACCAGACCCAGTACAGCGCCGCGATGAAACCGCCGAGCAGGGCCAGGCGGATCAGTCGCAGCGACTGCTCGTTGACCTTCTCGATGTCCAGGGTCGGCTCTTCGATCACGGCTTCGCCGTCGCCAGCCTCTTTCGCAGCCTGGCGTTTGGCCAGGGCGCGCTGATAGGCCAGGCGCCGTGCCGCAACGCTGAGGCCGCGCACGAAGGTGGCTTCGATCACCAGCCAGAACATCAGCAGGTACAGGGTGTTGATCAACCGGTCGCTGAGTTTCAGCGCGGTGTAGTAGTAGCCGAAGCACACGGCGACGAACAACGCGATCGGCAGGACGGTGAACATGATTCCCACGGCCTTGCGGAACAGCGAGGCGTTTTCATGGTTTGGGCTGCTGACCAGCAAGCGGCTGAGCAGCCAGGTCATCAAGGCGTAGCAGGTCAGCACCACCGGCATGCCAAGCACGTCATCGGCCAGCGCCGCCGGTTGCAGCTCGGCGACCGCCACTACAGTCACCAGGGCCATCACCACCAGCCCGAGCCGGCGAATCCAGCCTTGAAGGAATTCGACCTGGGGCTTTTCCCAACGGAAATGCAGTTCGGCCACGCCACCCGGCGCGAGGATGCGGTAGGCGGTGTAGAACACCAGCCAGGCCTGGGCCATCTGCAACAGCGCTGCGCCCATGTTGGCGTTCTGGCCGCGGGCGTCGATCTGCAAGGCCAGGCCGCACAAGGCCAGGCCCAGGGAAACCGGCATCGCCAGCAGGATGTTGATCAGAATCGCTTGCGGGGTGTGCCACTGGCTGTCGCGTTTGAAATGGCCGATGTCCTGGTGAACTTTGTTCAGGCGGGAATAGAGATTTTTGCGGCGCCACAGCAGCGCGCCGATCAGCAGGGCCAGTGGCAGGAACAGCAGCGGTCGTTGCGTCAGGCCATCGGTCAATTCGCTCAGGCTCGAAGCCCACGGCAGGGTAGTGACCTGGCGTTGCAGGCGTTCCGGCACGCTGTGCATCCACTCAAGATCCAGCGGTTTGTTGCTGGGAATCCAGAACATCTGCTCGTCCAGCGTAGCCCGCAGACTTTGCGCGGTGCTGAGCAGTTGTTTCTGATTGAGTTGCAGCGTGATGGATTCGTTGAGCACCGCGCTCAGTTCGCGATTCAAGCGCTCCAACAGGTCCGCGCGGGTGTTGGCCAGGTCCAGCAGGCTCTTGCGCAGTTGCGGGGTGACTTGCTCGGGTGGTTGAGTCGCCAGCAGGTTATCGACGTAGGTGATCGGGTTGCTGAGCAGTTCCCGTTGCTGGCTGACTTCGAACTGATACAGGCGAATGTCGGCAATCTGGTCGGCCAGGTCGCGGTCGAGCCTTAGGCGCGGCAGGGCCTGTTTCTGTTTGTAGAGAATCTTGGAGAGCAGCAGGCTGCCCTTGAGCACGTTGATCTGTTCGTCCAGCGCCGAGTCGCTCTGGGTCACGCTGTCCAGTTGCTGCTTGGTCTGCAGGTTCTGTTGAGTGACTTCGTTGAGGCGGTCGGTGCTTTTGAGCAGGTAGTCGGAGAGCTTCAGGTTGGCCGCGCTTTCGGTGGCCAGCAGGCTGCTGCCACCGGCCTTCTGCGCTTCGATCGACTGTTGGGTCACGGTCTCTTGCGACTGGGCCAGGCGTTTCTGGTTGATCAGGGTTTGCAGGTCCTGGATCTCCTGATCCAGGCGATCGGATTTTTCTGACAGCAAGTCGTGCTGGCTGTTGCCCAGGTCCTGCAACAGGCTGTTGCCGGCCAGTTCCTGGCGACGCAACGGAATCAAGGCGTTCAGTGCCGCGAGCTCGGCGTTGAGCTGATCGCGTTGCTCGGCGGTCAGGGTCTTGCCGCTGTCCTTGCCAAGTTTGAGGATGTTGTTGATCTGCTGGATGCGCGTCTGGCTGGCAGAGATCTCGGCCTGGGCGCGCTCGGGGCGGGTCTGGGCGGTAATGATCAGGCTGTTCGCTTCGGCCAGGGCTTTCTGCAGGTCGCTTTGTTGTGTGGAGCGTTCGGTCAGCAGTTGCTCAAGCTGCTGAATCGTCTCTTTGGTATAGCGTTGCCCCACCGGCACCACTTTGGTGGCCTTGAGGCGGGTCAGCTCGCGCTGGTTCTCGATGTTCTGCCTGGGAGCGTTGGTCAACTGCTGCTTGAGATCGATCAGTTTCTGGTCGTAATCACGCCGGTTGTTGAGCTGGGTGAGCGTGCTCTGCAGGACCGCTTGCAGGGCTTTTTGATCGGCCTCCGGCAGTTTGCGGTCGGCGATCTTGTCCAGGCTCGCTTGCACGGCTTCGCTGGACGGCGGCTCGGCGGCTTGCAGCGTGTTGATGGAAAGACTCAAGCCCAGCAGGGCCATGATGAAAAAGGTACGCAGAGTTGACATAGAGACCGATCGAAAACGAGACGAAGTGTGGAGTTTAGAGGAACAGGCCGGGGCCGGGGCGACTTCCTTCGGGGAATCTGACGCCCACTTTCCCAATCTTGTTCCCTTCCATGACCGCGACGGTCCAGAGGGTGTTGTTCCACTCCACCTGGTCACCGACGACTGGAGCGCCGCCCACTTTCTGGGCAATGAAGTGGCCCAGGGACATGTTCGGATCGATGCCCTCGACTTTCAATCCGTACAGGGCAGCAACCGCGCCCAGCTGGGCGTCTCCTTCGAGTACGAAGTCGCCGAAGAAGCGCAAATCCAGCCCCCGTTGCGGTGCCTGGCTGAAGAGTTTTCCGAGGGCCGGAAGGTTGTGTTCATGGCCGATCACGCAGAGCAAATCATCGACTTCGAGCACCGTACTACCCGACGGATGGAGCAGTTGCTGACCACGAAACAGGGCTGCGATACGTGTGCCTTCGGGCATTTTCAGTTCGCGAAGGGGTGAACCGATGCACCATTTCTCGGCACCGAGGCGATACACGAACAGTTCCCACTCGCTGGTGACATGCACTTCCAGCGCCGATCGGGAGATCGGCAGGGGCTCTGGCGGGACGGTCACTTTTAAAAGCTTGGCGACCCACGGCAGGCTTGTGCCCTGCACCAACAGCGACACCAGCACGATAAAGAACGCCAGATTGAAATACAGTTGAGCATTGGGCAGCCCCGCCATCAGCGGGAACACCGCCAGAATGATCGGTACGGCGCCGCGCAGGCCAACCCAGGAAATGAATGCCTTCTCGCGTCCATGGAACGCCTTGAAAGGCAGCAGGCCAGCCAGCACCGACAGCGGACGGGCAAACAGAATCATCCACAGCGCCAGGCCCAGCGCCGGCAAAGCGATCGGCAGCAGGTCATGGGGCGTGACCAGCAGCCCCAGCACCAGGAACATGCCGATCTGGGCCAGCCAGGCCATGCCGTCGAGCATATGCAAAATGCCGTGACGGCTGCGTACCGGGCGGTTGCCGATCACCAGGCCGCACAGGTACACCGCCAAAAAGCCGCTGCCGTGCAGGGCGTTGGTCAGGGCGAACACCACCAGGCCGCCGGCAATCACCAGAATCGGATAAAGGCCGGTGGCCAGGTGGATGCGGTTGACCAGTTGCAACATCAGCCAGCCACCGCCGAGGCCAATGACGCCGCCAATACCGAACTCACGCAGCAAGTGCCCGAGCAGGCTCCAGTGCAGGCCGGTCTGGCCGCTGGCGAGCATGTCGATCAGGGTGACGGTGAGAAATACTGCCATCGGGTCGTTGCTGCCGGATTCGATCTCCAGGCTCGCGGTCACCCGCTCGTTCAAGCCTTTACCACCGAGCAGCGAGAACACGGCCGCGGCATCGGTGGAACCGACGATGGCGCCGATCAGCAGGCCCTGAATCAGGTTCAGGTCGAACAACCACGCCGCCGCCATCCCGGTCAGCCCGGTGGTGATCAACACCCCGACCGTGGCCAGCGACAGCGCCGGCCATAACGCCACGCGAAAACTCGCCACCCGGGTGCGCAAGCCGCCGTCGAGCAGGATCACTGCCAGGGCGAGGTTGCCGACCAGATAAGCCGTGGGGTAGTTATCGAAAATAATGCCGGCGCCGTCGACACCGGCCGACATGCCCACCGCGAGGATGATCACCAGAATCGGGATCCCGAGGCGCGATGAAAGTGAGCTCACCAGAATGCTCGCACCTACCAGCAACGCGCCGATCAAGAACAGGCTGTTGATGGTCGTCGCATTCAAGGGCAGTACTCCGGAAGCGTAAAGGCGGGCGCAAACTGACCATGCAGTCCGCGTGCCAGCGATTCTAACCTGTTGAAATGTGATGCTGTCAAAAAGCTTTTGACGGCAATCATCCCCTGTGGCGAGGGGGCTTGCCCCCGCTGGGCCGCGTAGCGACCCCCAAACCGGCGCTGCGGTGCGCCAGGTTCAGCGCGTGGGTCAATTGCGACTGCTTCGCAGCCGAGCGGGAGCAAGCTCCCTCGCCACAGGGGGGGGCAGCCGTTACAGGCTAAACCGCCCAACCATGTTGTTCAGGTCCAGCGCCAGGCGCGACAGTTCGTTGCTGGCCGCACTCGTCTGGTTGGCACCGGTGGCCGATTGCACCGACAGATCGCGAATGTTCACCAGATTGCGGTCCACTTCACGGGCCACTTGCGCCTGCTCTTCGGCCGCGCTGGCGATCACCAGATTGCGCTCGTTGATTTCGACGATGGCGCTGTTGATGGTGTCCAGCGACAGGCCGGCACCGCGCGCGATGTTCAAGGTCGACTCGGCGCGCTCGGTGCTGTTGCGCATCGAGTCCACGGCGTGTTCGGTGCCGCTCTGGATGCTGCCGATCATGCGTTCGATTTCGCTGGTCGACTGCTGGGTGCGGTGGGCCAGGGCACGTACTTCGTCGGCAACCACCGCAAAACCACGACCGGCTTCACCGGCACGGGCCGCTTCGATGGCTGCGTTCAGCGCCAGCAGGTTGGTCTGGTCGGCCAGGCCGCGAATCACGTCCAGCACTTTGCCGATGTCTCGCGACTCGTTGGCCAGATCGCCGATCAGGGTGGCGGTGCTCTGCACATCGGCGCTCATGCGTTCGATGGCGCTGACGGTCTCCTGTACCAGGTCACGACCGTCTCCCGCCGAGGTGGTGGCGTTTTTCGAGGCTTCGGAAGTGCTCACGGCATTGCGCGCGACTTCTTCCACGGCGCTGGTCATTTCGTTGACGGCGGTGGCGGCCTGTTCGATTTCGTTGTTCTGCTGGGTCAGGCCGCGGGCGCTTTCGTCGGTGACACTGTTCAGTTCTTCCGCAGCGGATGCCAGTTGCGTGGCCGAACCGGAAATCCGTTGCAGGGTGTCGCGCAGCTTGTCCTGCATCTTCTCCATGGCGGCCAATAGACGACCGGCTTCGTCTGCACCGTCAACCGTGATCGGGCGTGTCAGGTTGCCTTCGGCGATTTCTTCGGCGGCGCTCAGGGCGTTGGCGATCGGTTTGGTGATGCTGTTGGTCAGCAGCCAAGCGAACAGCAGGGTCAGGCCAGTGGCGATGACCAGCAGGGTCACCACCAGGTTGAACGCCGAGGAGTACTGGTCGGCGGCTTGCTGGTTGGTGTCGATGGTCTGCTGAGTGTTGATCTCCAGCAAACGGTTGAGCGCTGCGTTGGTGGCTTCAACGTTGTTCAGTAAATCGGTGTTGAGCAGCGTGCGCAGTTCGTCGACCTGATTGTTGCGCGACAGGCTCTTCATCCGATCTTCGATCTGGCGGTACTGACCCAGCAGTTGCACATACTGATCATAGGCTGCACGTTCCTGCGGGCTGGCGATCAACTTTTCGTAGCTCGTCTGCGCCGCTCGGATCTGCTGGTTACGGGTTTCCAGCAGCTCGATGGTTTTCTGCTGGACGTCCGGCTCACGATTCACCAACAGGCGATAAGACAGCACACGCAGGCGCAGGGTTATCTGAGTGAGTTCGTCGAGGCTTTTGATGCTCGGTACGCTGTTCGAGGTGATCTCTTCGGCGGCGCTGCGAATCTTGCTCATCTGGTTCAGGGCGAACACACCCAGGATCAGCATCATGGCGCCAATCAGGGTGAAACCGAGGAACGCCCGCGGTGCGATATTCATATTTCTTAGGGACATGGTGTTCACCGAAAAAAGCGCCTCCGTGCGAGGCTGAGACTGTTGTATGGATGACTTATCGGTCATACGACTAAAGTCTTGAGTCGCTGCGCGTATTTGTCGCAGAAGGGCCGCGACGACGAAGTGCAGGAACCAGAACCGCCAATCACAGTCTTTAAAGTTCGCGAGGAAGGTCGACCGCCAGGAAAATCAAGGCCTTGCGCCTGCATACCCCTGGCTTCCACAGTGACTTTTCTTTATCGTACGCGCCCTTTGAAAATGCCCGGAAATCAAAATGTTAGAAGCAACCCTAAGCCAATTGGAACAACTGGTCAGCGACCTGGTGCAACAGAACCAGGCGCTGCTCGGCACCAATCAATCCCTGAGTGCGGAGCTGGCCCAGGTCAAGGATGAAAACGAAAGCTTGCAACTGAGCCTGATGGAACAGGAAGAGAAACAAGGCGCCACCGTTGCACGCATTCAGGCCTTGGTTGAGCGCGTCAGCGCCGGCCCTGTCAGCGCATGAGTTACGGCGCCGCAGGGGTAAAAGTCGTCTCGATTCTGGGTGAAGACTATTCAATCAAGGCGCCGGCCGGGGAAGAGCAGACCCTGCTGGACGCCGCCTTAATGTTGAAGGCCGCTCTGGCCGAGACCAAAAAGAAATACCCGGCACTGATCGGTGACCGCTTGCTGGTGCTGGCGGCGATGAATCTGTGCTCGCAGCAGATCGAAATGCAAAAGCGTCACCAGCAGGAACTCGACCGTTACCAAGAGCAAGTCAGCGCCACGGTTGAAGTGATCGCCAAGACGATCAACCAGGCCTGAGCGGCTTTGCGCACAACCAAAGAATAAATTGTCGATTTGGTTGTATACAATCGGCATGGCTGTTGCAGTGTTTCAGCCCTTTATTCTTTGGGGGTGCTCCATGCAGTTCTGGCGACGCAGTATTCAATGGCAGTTGATCCTGAGCATGGGCACTGCCCTGCTGGTCAGTATTCTGATCGTGGTTGGCATTTATACCCTCGTGGTCAACCGCCTCGCCCAGCGCTATCTGGTCGAGCAGGCGTTGCCGTCGAGCATCGAAGCGATGCGCAACGACATTGAACGCATCCTCGTCCAACCCCTCACCGCCGCCAAGGACATCGCCAGTAACAGCATGGTGCGCGACTGGTTGGCCGGAGGCGAAAACACTGCCCAGACCGCGGCCTTCGTCAGTTACCTGGAAGGCATCCGGACCGAGCACAAAGCCTTTACCGCGTTGATCATCGGCACCGCTTCAAACCATTACTTCACCGAAAAGGGCCTGGACCGTACGCTCAGCCGCTCCAATCCCAATGACGCCTGGTTCTATTCGTTCCTCGACAGTAATCAACCGCGCACCCTCAATATCGACCATGACACCGCCACCGGTGAGTTGGCGCTGTTCATCGACCTCAAAGTCGAGCAGGCCGGCAAAGTCGTGGGCGTGGCTGGGCTGGGTCTGAGCATGAAAGAACTGTCGGAGCTGATCCACAACTTCAACTTTGGTGAGCGCGGCAAGGTCTATCTCGTGCGCTCCGACGGTTTGATCCAGGTTCATCCCGAGGCGCAGTTCAGCGGCAAACGTACGCTGGTCGAACAGATCGGCGCCTCGGCGGCGCAAGCGGTGATGACCTCCACCGCGTCTGGCAGCAGCAGTTTTGCCCGCGATGGCGAAGAGTTTCTGGCCTTGAGCCTGCCGCTGCGTGATCTGGGCTGGACCCTGGTGGCCGAAGTGCCGCAGTCGCAGATCTACGCTGAAGCTCGCCGGGCGATGTGGATGAGCGGCGGCATTGGTCTGGCGGTGGCGTTGGTTTGTCTTTTATTGGTGGTGTTGCTGGCTCGTGGATTGGTGCGACCGATTCGTCAGGTAACAGCGGCGTTGGTTGCCATCGGTAGCGGTGGTGGAGATTTGACCCACCGGTTAGATTCCAGCCGCGCCGATGAGCTGGGTGACCTGGCTCGCGGCTTCAATCGGTTCCTGGAAAGTCAGCGCGAGATGATCGGCGAAGTGCTGACCACCAGTGAACATTTGCGCACGGCAGTCAGTCAGGTGGCGCGGGTGGTGGACAACACCGCTGAGCGTTCCGGACGTCAGCAGGAAATGACCGACATGGTTGCCACCGCCGTTCATGAGATGGGCCTGACCGTGCAGGAAATCGCCCAGAACGCTGGCAACGCGGCGGTCGCTTCGCAAACCGCGCGGGATGAAGCGCTGCAGGCGCGGGAAGTGGTGGGTGGGTCGATTCGGCATATAGAAAGTATGTCTGACGAAATTGGCGTCGCCGCCGGAGCGGTGGGTGAGTTGGCCCTGCAGGTGGCGTCCATCGATCAAGTGCTGGCGGTGATTCGCGGGATATCCGAGCAGACCAATTTGCTGGCGCTCAACGCGGCCATCGAAGCGGCGCGGGCCGGGGACATGGGGCGCGGCTTTGCGGTGGTGGCCGATGAAGTGCGGACCCTGGCGCGGCGGACTCAGTCGTCCACCGACGAAATTCAACAGATGATCGGCAGCCTCAAGCAGGGCGCGGAAAATGCGGTGTCTTCAATGCACGCCGGGCAAGCGGCGACCGGCACGGGGGTTGAGTCAAGCCAGCGCACCGGGGCGTCGTTGACGGCGATTACCGGGCAGGTCGAGCACATCAGCGACATGAACCATCAGGTGGCCACAGCGACTGAAGAGCAATCGGCGGTGACGGAAGAGATCAACCGCAACGTGCAGGGGATTTCCGATTTGGCACGGGCCACGGCGGGGGAGGTCAGGGCTTGTCGTGAAGACTGTCAGACGTTGCAGCGTCTGGCCGATGATTTGGCGCGGCAGATGGGTGGGTTCAAGTTGAGCTAACTGATCATTCCCACGCTCTGCGTGGGAATGCAGCCCGGGACGCTCCGCGTCCCTTCCGCGGCCGTGACGCAGAGCGTGGGAACGATCGGTGTCAGCGGGTCAGAACCACTCATCCTGCATGCTCAGACACACATCATCCCGCGCCTCAAGAATCGCCAGTTCATGGTGGCAACCCGGCACTTCCCACGTCAGGAAATACCGCGCCGCCTGTAGCTTGCCTTTATAGAAGCTCACATCCACCGCATTACCCTTGGCCAACCCTTCCTCGGCACGAATCGCCTGTTCCAGCCAGCGCCAGCCGATCACCGTATGACCGAACACTTTCAGGTACAGCGCCGAGTTCGCCAGGCTGCTGTTGACCTTGCCCTGGGCCAGATCAGTCAGCAGGCCGATGGTCACGGTTTGCAGGCGAGCCACCAGTTTTTCCAGCGGTTCACGCAATGGAGTCAGCGACTCATGCGCCTGCGCCCGCTCAGCGGTGTCGGCGATCAGGCGGATCAGTTGCTTGAGCCCCGCGCCACCGTTCTGCGCCAGTTTGCGCCCCAGCAAGTCCAGGGACTGAATGCCGTGGGTGCCTTCATGGATCGGGTTCAGGCGGTTGTCGCGGTAATACTGCTCCACCGGATACTCGCGGGTGTAGCCGTGACCGCCGAGAATCTGGATCGCCAGTTCGTTGGCCTTCAGGCAAAACTCCGACGGCCAGGATTTGACGATCGGCGTCAGCAGATCCAATAGCTCGTGGGCCTGTTTGCGCTCGGCTTCGCTTTCAAGCGTCGTGGTGTCGTCGAACAGCCGCGCCGCATACAAACCGAGGTCGAATGCGCCTTCGACGTAGGCTTTCTGGGTCAGCAGCATGCGTTTGACGTCGGCGTGCTGAATGATCGCAACCGGTGCGGTGGTCGGATCCTTGCTGTCCGGCACCCGACCTTGCGGACGCTCGCGGGCGTATTCCAGGGAATACAGATACCCGGCGTAACCCAGCATCACCGCGCCCATGCCGACGCCGATCCGCGCTTCGTTCATCATCTGGAACATGTAGCTCAAGCCATGGTGCGGCTTGCCCACCAGATAGCCGACGCACTCGCCGTTATCGCCGAAGTTCAGCGCAGTGGAGGTGGTGCCGCGCCAGCCCATCTTGTGGAACAGCCCGGCCAGCAGCACATCGTTGCGCTTGCCGAGACTGCCGTCATCGTTGACCAAAAACTTGGGCACGATAAACAGCGAAATCCCCTTCACCCCGGCCGGAGCGTCCGGCAACTTGGCCAACACCATGTGCACGATGTTTTCCGACAGCGGGTGATCGCCACCGGAGATGAAGATCTTGTTGCCCTTGAGTCGATAGGTGCCGTCGGACGCCGGCTCGGCGCGGGTACGAATATCCGACAGTGATGAGCCGGCGTGGGGCTCGGTCAGCGCCATGGTGCCGAAGAAGCGACCGTCGATCATCGGTTGCAAAAAACGCTGCTTCTGCTCATCGGTGCCGAAGCTTTCAATCAGGTTGGCCGCGCCCATGGTCAGGAACGGGTAGGAGGTCGATGCCGCGTTGGCCGATTGAAAGTGCGCGAAGCAAGCCTGGGACAGCAGCGTAGGAAGTTGCATGCCGCCGGCATCGAAACTGCGCGCGGCGTTGAGGAAACCGGCTTCGAGGAAGGCATCCACCGCCGGCTTCACTTCCGGAATCAGAATCGCCTGACCGTCCTCATAGCGCGGCTCGTTCTCATCGCCCTTGCGGTTGTGCGGGGCGAAGAACTTCTCGGCGATATTGCGGGCAGTGCCGATGGCGGCATCGAAGGTCTCGCGATTGTGCTCGGCGAAACGCTCACGTTGGGTCAGGCCCTCGGCATCAAGGACTTCATACAGCTCGAAAGCCAGATTGCGGGAACTGAGCAACGTCTCGGACATGGCGGCCTACCTTTATTTGGGATGGGCCGAGTCTAGGCGTGGGAATAGAGGCTGAACAGGATGATTGATCTTGGTGATGGAGAAGCAAAAGATCTTGCTTCAAAAAACCGGACGCCCATTGCAGGCGCCCGGCTTTATTACGGTTTAACCGATAGTCATCAAGCTGGCATTACCACCCGCCGCGGCGGTGTTTACGCTCAACGCCCGTTCGATCACCAGGCGCTCCAGCGCAATGTTGGTTTCACCCTGGGACAAACCATGAACCCCGACAATCGCCCCCGCCCGCTTGGCCACTTGCTGGCACACCGCGCGCAGCTGATCGGAATGGCCATGATGCAGAACGGCATCAACCACCACTTCGTCCTTGGTCCAGTCGGCCACCCGCTTGATCCGTGCCTGCACTTCTTTCGGCAGACGTGCGAACAAGGCCTTGCCCGGTTCCGCGTCCGGCCACACCGCCGAGCCGCCGACGGCCAATACCGCCGCCAGTTGAGTCAGCAGATCGCCTTCGACGTCCGCCAGGCACAGCACGTGTTCGCGCGGCAGGATGGCGTAGCTGTTGCGCTCGCCGGTCGGGCCGGCCAGCACGCGGGTGATCCCGCTTTGCGATTGCGCCGCGAACTGCACGCACAGGGCGCTCAGGTCCGTGAGCTTGTTGCTGTCGGCCCAGGCTTGCAGCGCGGTCAGCGGTTTGCTCATGGCATCACGCAGACGCACGTCCGGCGCTGCGATAGCGTCGCCGCGAGCGAAGGATTGTACGATCGCATCGGTAGGACGCGTCGACAGCAGGCGGTACAGGTACAGCGGACCACCGGCCTTCGGACCGGTACCCGACAGGCCTTCGCCGCCGAACGGTTGCACGCCGACCACGGCACCAACGATGTTGCGGTTGACGTAGACGTTACCGGCGTTGACGTTGTCGATCACCTTGGCGATGGTTTCGTCGATGCGAGTGTGCACGCCGAGGGTCAGACCGTAGCCGGATGCGTTGATCTGGCCGATCAGTTGGTCGATGTCTTTGCGCTTGTAGCGCACCACGTGCAGCACCGGGCCAAAGATCTCCCGTTGCAGCTCGTCGAAGCTTTCCAGCTCGATCAGGGTCGGCATCACGAAGGTGCCGCGTTTGACTTCTTCGCTGTTGGCGATCGCCACCTGGTACACGTTGCGACCTTTGTCGCGCATGGCCTGGATGTGTTTCTCGATGCCGGCCTTGGCTTCGGCGTCGATCACCGGGCCAATGTCCACGGACAGGCGCTCCGGGTTACCGAGACGGCATTCCGCCATGGCGCCCTTGAGCATTTCGATGACACGATCAGCGGAATCTTCCTGCAAGCACAGCACCCGCAGCGCCGAGCAGCGTTGACCGGCGCTGTCGAAGGCTGACGACACCACGTCGATAACGACTTGTTCGGTCAGTGCCGAGGAGTCGACGATCATCGCGTTCTGGCCGCCGGTTTCGGCGATCAGCGGGATCGGACGGCCCTGAGCATCCAGGCGACCGGCGATGTTGCGTTGCAGCAGGCGCGCGACTTCGGTGGAGCCGGTGAACATCACGCCTTTGACCCGATCGTCGCCGACCAGACGGGCGCCGACGGTTTCGCCACGGCCCGGCAGCAGTTGCAGCACGCCTTCCGGAATCCCGGCTTCGAGCAGCAGGCGCACGGCTTGAGCAGCGACCAGCGGGGTTTGCTCGGCAGGCTTGGCCAGTACCGGGTTACCGGCGGCCAAAGCAGCAGCCACTTGGCCACTGAAGATTGCCAGCGGGAAGTTCCACGGGCTGATGCACACCACCGGGCCCAGTGGGCGGTGGGCGTCGTTGGTGAAATCGTTGCGTGCCTGCACCGCGTAATAACGCAGGAAGTCCACGGCTTCACGCACTTCGGCGATGGCGTTGGCGAACGTCTTGCCGGCTTCGCGAGCCAACAGGCCCATCAGCGGCTGGATCTCGCCTTCCATCAAATCGGCGGCACGTTCCAGGATCGCGGCGCGTTCGGCCGGCGGCGTGGCCTGCCAGATCGGCGCAGCATTCAAGGCGCATTGGATCGCGTTGTCGACGTCTTCGACGGTGGCTTCCTGCACATGGCCCACCACGTCACGCAGATCGGAAGGGTTCAGGACTGGCGCAGGGCTTTCAGTGCTGGAGGCGCAACCGAGCATCGGCGCGGCTTTCCAGTTGTTGTGCGCGGTGGCCAGCAGGGCGCACGACAGGGATGCCAAACGGTGTTCGTTGGCCATGTCGATGCCACTGGAGTTGGCGCGCTCGGCACCGTACAGGTCACGTGGCAGCGGGATGCGCGGGTGCGGCAGGCCGAAACCGCCTTCCAGCGTCGCCATCTGCTCGATGCTGGCCACCGGATCGGCCACCAGTTCCTGAATCGAAATCGACTGGTCGGCAATGCGGTTAACGAACGAGGTGTTCGCGCCGTTTTCCAGCAGACGACGCACCAGATACGCCAGCAGGGTTTCGTGGGTGCCGACCGGAGCGTACACGCGGCACGGACGGTTCAGCTTGCCTTCGGACACTTTGCCTACAACCTGTTCGTACAGTGGTTCGCCCATGCCGTGCAGGCACTGGAACTCGTACTGACCGGGGTAATAGTTCTGGCCAGCGATGTGGTAAATAGCCGACAGCGTGTGGGCGTTGTGCGTGGCGAATTGCGGGTAGATGACTTCCGGCACCGACAACAGTTTGCGCGCGCAGGCGATGTAGGAAACGTCGGTGTACACCTTGCGGGTGTAGACCGGATAGCCTTCCAGGCCTTCGACTTGGGCGCGTTTGATTTCGCTGTCCCAGTACGCGCCTTTCACCAGGCGAATCATCAGGCGATGACGGCTGCGGCGAGCCAGGTCGATCACGTAGTCGATCACGTAAGGGCAGCGCTTTTGGTAAGCCTGGATCACGAAACCGATACCGTTCCAGCCGGTCAGTTGCGGCTCGAAGCACAGGCGCTCCAGCAGATCCAGCGACAACTCGAGGCGGTCGGCTTCTTCGGCGTCGATGTTCAGGCCGATATCGTATTGCTTGGCCAGCAGGGTCAGCGACAGCAGGCGCGGGTACAGCTCGTCCATCACGCGCTCGTACTGGGCGCGGCTGTAACGCGGGTGCAAGGCGGACAGCTTGATCGAAATGCCTGGGCCTTCGTAAATCCCACGACCGTGGGAGGCTTTGCCGATCGCATGGATGGCTTGTTCGTACGAGGCCAGGTACTTCTGGGCGTCATGTTCGGTGAGGGCGGCTTCACCCAGCATGTCGTAGGAATAGCGGAAGCCTTTGGCTTCGAACTTGCTGGCGTTGGCCAGGGCTTCGGCGATGGTTTCGCCGGTGACGAACTGCTCGCCCATCAGGCGCATGGCCATGTCGACGCCCTTGCGGATCATCGGCTCGCCGCTCTTGCCGATGATGCGGCTCAGGGAGGAGGTCAGTCCGGCTTCATTGTGGGTGGCGACCAGTTTGCCGGTCAGCAACAGGCCCCAAGTGGCGGCGTTGACGAACAGCGACGGGCTGTTGCCCAGGTGTGGCTGCCAGTTGCCGGTGCTGATCTTGTCGCGGATCAAGGCATCGCGAGTGCCTTTGTCCGGGATGCGCAGCAGCGCTTCGGCGAGGCACATCAGCGCTACGCCTTCCTGGGACGACAGGGAAAACTCCTGCAACAGGCCCTGAACAATCCCGGCACGGCCGCCGGCGCTCTTCTGATTGCGCAGTTTCTCGGCAATCGAGGCAGCGAGCTTGTTGGTGGCGTCGCACATCGGTGCCGGCAGGCGAGCCTGTTCGATCAGCATCGGCACCACTTCAGGTTCCGGGCGACGGTAAGCGGCAGTGATCGAGGCGCGCAGCACCGATTGCGGCAGGATGCTTTCAGCGAATTCCAGGAAGCATTGGTGCGCGTGATCGACGTGGACCTCGCCCACCTCGTCAACTTCCTTGCCGTTCAAACCGTTCAGCTCGGACAGGGTTGCACCACCCTCGAGTTTTTCCAGGTAATTGAAAATTGCCTGCTTGATCAGCCAGTGCGGTGTGCGATCAATCGAGGTCGCGGCGGCCTTGAGGCGTTCGCGGGTCGGGTCGTCAAGTTTGACCCCAAGGGTGGTGGTAGCCATATTTTTATCCTCATGTTTGCCACGACCGCGTGGCATCAGCTGACGGCAAGATTAGCTGTGCGCTGGTTGAGGTGCAACCGGGTGCAACCCTTTTTTTGCCGGAATAATAAGCAGCTCGTCAGGAAATAAATTCTGGTACACCCGGACCGCTCCTGCTTGGTGCTTTTACTTCTAGCGCAATCCGGAAAACGCCCTAAAAAGGAGCAAAAACCGACTGTTTTCAGGTAAATCCGATTAGGTGCAACTTATTCGAACGAAACTGGTTGCACCTTATTTGCATTGTTGAATAGCATTCGCGGCCAAGGTGCAACCGGGTCAAAAAGATCGGTGCACCGGCTGATGGCTTTCCTGGGGAAACATCAGTCATAAATGCGCGGGCCCCCGAATCGTCTGTCAAACGTCATCGTTTGCGAGCGGTTCACCAGCCGCCGCTACATAAAAACAATGCCAGGGCGTAACTCAATGAGCGTAAGCAATCCAACCCTGATCACGTTCGTGATCTACATCGCAGCAATGGTGCTGATCGGCTTCATGGCCTATCGCTCCACCAACAACCTTTCTGACTACATTCTGGGCGGCCGTAGCCTGGGCAGCGTCGTGACCGCACTCTCTGCCGGTGCTTCCGACATGAGCGGCTGGTTGTTGATGGGCCTGCCGGGCGCTATCTACATGTCCGGTCTTTCCGAAAGCTGGATCGCCATCGGCCTGATTGTCGGTGCTTACCTGAACTGGCTGTTCGTCGCCGGCCGTCTGCGTGTGCAGACCGAGCACAATGGCGATGCGCTGACCCTGCCGGACTACTTCTCCAGCCGTTTCGAAGACAAAAGCGGCCTGCTGCGGATCATCTCCGCGGTCGTGATCCTGGTGTTCTTCACCATCTACTGCGCTTCCGGCATCGTGGCCGGTGCCCGTCTGTTCGAAAGCACCTTCGGCATGTCCTACGAGACCGCGCTGTGGGCCGGTGCTGCGGCGACGATTGCCTACACCTTCGTTGGTGGTTTCCTGGCAGTGAGCTGGACCGACACCGTACAAGCCACGTTGATGATCTTCGCCCTGTTGCTGACGCCGATCATCGTGCTGTTGGCCACTGGCGGCATCGACACCACGTTCCTGGCCATTGAAGCGCAAGATCCAAGCAACTTCGACATGCTGAAAAACACCACCTTCATCGGCGTGATTTCGCTGATGGGCTGGGGTCTTGGCTACTTCGGCCAGCCGCACATCCTGGCGCGTTTCATGGCGGCGGATTCGGTCAAGTCGATCGCCAACGCTCGTCGCATCTCCATGACCTGGATGATCCTGTGCCTGGGCGGCACCGTCGCGGTAGGTTTCTTCGGCATCGCTTACTTCTCGGCAAACCCAGCCCTGGCCTTGCCGGTGAGCGAAAACCACGAACGTGTGTTCATCGAACTGGCAAAAATCCTGTTCAACCCATGGGTTGCCGGTGTGTTGCTGTCGGCCATTCTGGCGGCGGTGATGAGTACCCTGAGCTGCCAACTGCTGGTGTGCTCGAGCGCCCTGACCGAAGACTTCTACAAAACCTTCCTGCGTAAAAGTGCTTCCCAGGTTGAGCTGGTCTGGGTCGGCCGTGCCATGGTGCTGCTGGTTGCGCTGATCGCTATCGCTCTGGCGGCTAACCCGCAAAACCGTGTACTGGGCCTGGTCAGCTACGCCTGGGCAGGTTTCGGTGCTGCGTTCGGTCCGGTTGTCCTGATCTCCGTGATCTGGAAAAACATGACCCGCAACGGCGCACTGGCCGGCATCCTGGTCGGCGCGACCACTGTGATCGTCTGGAAACACTTCGAACTGCTGGGCCTGTACGAAATCATCCCTGGTTTCATCTTCGCCAGCCTGGCGATCTACATCGTCAGCAAAATGGGCGCACCGACCAGCGGCATGCTTTCGCGCTTCGCTGCAGCCGAAAAGGATTTTCGCCTGAACCAGTGAGGGGGATGAGCTGATGCTCTGACCTTTCGCCGAACATGAAAACGGCCCGCTTCCTTTTGGAGGCGGGCCGTTTTTTTTGCGCTCCCACATTTGTTTGGTGGTGCTTCTGACAGGAATGTCTGTAGTGCTTTATCCAGTTTTTTGAAGGAAAAATCCCTAAAAAAGCAGGGTAAATCTGATTTCCTTGTCCCTTCATCAACACCCCTTGTCGCTCATGCAGAATCGCCCGCCTTCATTCTGCAGAGACACATCGGATGTTCGCGCCTGCCAATCAACCGCGTTTCACGTTGACCCTCGACGGCGTCCAGAATGAGCTCAAGGTGCTTGAGTTCACGGGCAAGGAAGCCATCAGCCAACCCTACCGTTTTGACCTGGAACTGGTCAGCGAGCGACCCGACATAGAGCTCGAAAGCCTGCTGCATCGTCAGGCGTTTCTGAGTTTCGATGCGCAAGGTTCCGGTATTCATGGTCAGATCTTTCGCGTCGGCCAAAGCGATTCCGGGCACCGTCTGACGGGTTACCAGATCAGTCTCGTACCGCGTCTGGCGTATCTCGACCGGCGTATCAATCAGCGGATCTTCCAGCACAAAAGTGTGCCGACGATCGTCACGCAAATCCTCAAGGACCACGGCATCCAGCGCGACGCCTTCGAGTTCCGGCTCGGCAGTGACTACCCCGATCGCGAGTACTGCGTGCAATACGCTGAAAGCGATCTGGCGTTCATCCAGCGCCTGTGTGCCGAGGTCGGCATTCACTATCACTTCCAGCACAGCCCCGACGGGCACCTGTTGGTGTTCGGCGATGATCAGACGGTTTTCCCCCGTCTGCCCGAACCGACGCTGTACCTGCCGGGCAGCGGGATGGCTGCGGATGCGCCGGCGATCAAGCGTTTCAATGTACGGCTGGAAACCCGGACCACCGCAGTCACCCGTCGCGACTACGACTTCCAGAAACCGCGTTTGCAACTCGAAAGCCGCCTCGACAGCGAACAGCGGCCGGCGCTGGAGGACTACCACTTTCCCGGTCAATTCACCGACCGTGAACACGGCAAACACCTGACTCAGCGAGCGCTGGAGCGGCACAGCGCGGATTACCGTCAGGCCGAAGGTCGCGGCGATGAATCCGCATTGGTCAGCGGGCATTTCCTATACCTGGCCGAACACCCGCGTCAGGCGTGGAATGACCTGTGGTTGATCACCGAAATAGAACACCGCGGCCGTCAACCGCAGGTACTGGAGGAGTCAGCCACCAGCGACAGCCCGGATGATTTCCAGGGCTATCGCAATACGTTTCTGGCGACGCCGTGGGACGTTTCTTTTCGCCCACCGCTGGGCCCGGAAAAGCCACGGATGCTCGGCTATCAACCCGGCGTAATCACCGGCCCGACGGACAGCGAAATCCATTGCGACGAGTACGGTCGGGTCAAGGTTCAGCTCGCCTGGGACCGTGACGGTCAGCTCAACGAACACTCCAGTTGTTGGCTTCGCGTCGCCACTGGCTGGGCTCATGACCGTTACGGCAGCGTGATGATTCCGCGCGTCGGCATGGAAGTGCTGGTGGGGTTTATCGATGCCGATGCCGACAAGCCACTGGTGATGGGCTGCCTGCCCAACGCCGCGACGCCTGTGCCCCTCGATCTGCCGGCGGACAAGACCCGCAGTATTTTCCGCAGCCAAAGCAGTCCCGGTGGCGGCGGTTACAACGAATTGCGCATCGAGGATCGCAAAGGCGCCGAGGAAATCTACCTGCGCGCCCAGCGCAACTGGACTCAGCACGTCCTTAACGATCAACAGGTGCAGGTTGATAACCAGCGCAGCATCGTCGTCACCGGCACCGCCCGCCATGAGTTGAAGGCCGACGAAAAACGCATCACCCATGGCCAGCGCCAGACCGAAGTGCGGTTGGACGATCACCTGGTGGTGGTCGGCGACCGGCACATTCGCGTGAGCAATCAAGCCCTCAATGCCAGTCAGCAATTCCACGTCAGCGCCGGCCAACAAGTGGTCATCGACGGCGGCGCCAGCGCGACCATTCAGGCGGGCGGGCAGTGGATCAACATCGGCCCCGGCGGGATTTTCAGCAGCGTGCCGATTCAGGTCGGTGGGGCACCGATGGCGGCCATGGCTTCCGCGCCGAGCTTGCCGGATATGCCGTTGAAACTTGCAGCAGCCCCGGCGGCGCGGCTCAGTGCCGCGCAGATTCTCAGCCTGCAAAGCGACGCGCCGTTCTGCGAAGAGTGTGAGCGCTGCAAGGGCGGTGTCTGTGCTGCCTGATGTTTTGTCGCCTCGCGCCTGGCTGGAGCGCCAGCCACTGCAACCGTCGGAGCAACTGTTCGCGATTTTCAGCAGCGCCAGTGCCGCTGAGCCGTTCAAAACCTGGCAACGCTCGATCACTGCACAAGCGCCGAGCCCGATCTGGGCCGGCACTGTCTACGCCGAGTGGGAAGCGGTGATGCCCTATGTCGGAATCGTCGCCGCTGACAGTGAGTTTCTGGATTGGGTCGCCGCCACTGAGTCCCGCGATTGGGGGTGGCTGGCGGTGTCTTGCGCCACTCAAGAGGCGCTGGTCGAGCATTTGCGCAGCCTCACACACGTTCTGATGCCCAACGGCAACGCGGTGTTTTTCCGCTATTGGGATGGGCGCTATGTGCTGCCGATTCTGCAATCTGCCGAGGTTAACGCTGAGCAACTGATGCCGGTGATCGGGCGTTGCCTGATCAATGGTCAGCCACTGGATATCGGTGGTAGTGCGCTGAAAACCGCCAGGGTTTTCCCCTGGTGGGAAGTATCTGAATCGCTGCTCAACCACCTCGCCACCAAGTCCGCGACAACGCATATCAACAACCTGCTGAAGTGGTTGAGCGAGGACCGCCCTGATCTTTATGAGGCGTTCTCCGAAAGCGTGTTGCGGCACAAAGTCGCGAGCTTTCTTGAGATGCCAGACCTGCCTCAAGCGCCGAAATCAGCGTTGGTGGATTACCTGATGACGGAGCTGGACTGATGGATCAGATCGTACGGATCGAGCAGGAGCTCGACGGTTTCAAAGACACACTGGTTTTGTATCGCCAGCAGCTTGGCAACTTCTTGAGCCGGAATGCGGACAGGGTCAGCCGGGCGATGGACATGCCTTCGCTGTTGGACATGGAGCGGGTGATAAAACTCGGCACTACGACTACAGCGGTGAGTAGTCGTGACGATGATTTTT
This sequence comes from Pseudomonas sp. Pseusp15, assembly GCF_059492165.1. Taxonomy (NCBI): domain Bacteria; kingdom Pseudomonadati; phylum Pseudomonadota; class Gammaproteobacteria; order Pseudomonadales; family Pseudomonadaceae; genus Pseudomonas; species Pseudomonas sp. Pseusp15. The sequence goes on along the minus strand of NZ_CP168523.1, from coordinate 4,863,447 downwards.
TCTCGGGTTTAGCGCGGTGTCCTGCGAGCGGAATACTGGAGATCGAGAGCAAGTTTGAATCGGTCTACGACATTCCGTTGGGGAGCATTCAGGTCGATGTGATTGCCAATGATGGCGGTGAAAGCACACCGGTCTTGCTCGATGAAAACGGTAAAGGGCAGTTCGAAGGCACTCCGGGAAAGTTCTATCGCGTTCATGTCCAGGGTGAAGTTGCGCCCTCGAAGATCAACGAACTGTTTGATTCCTACAAAGGCCTCTCCAGCGACCTGGAGGGCTGGTTGCGCAGTGAGTGGGAAGGGTTCAAGCCGCAGTGGTCGCAATCGACTTTTGCGGCCGCCGGTAACGGCATGCTCGCGGGAAGTTGGGCGGCGGTCATGGGCGTTTGGGACAGCCTCAGCCTGCTCTCGGACATTCTTCAGGATCCCCGCAAGTTCGTTGAGCGTTTGGGCAGCGGCGCTGATGAGTTGGTCAGACTCGCGGAAACAGCGCCGCAGGTCATGGCAAAAGTCCAACTGCTGGCCAGTGACGAAGCGGTGCTGTGTTTGCTGTTGCGTACTGCCAGTCTCTGGCTGGAAATGCTGCCGCCCAGCGAGATCGCCGGCAACGCGGCAGAGGCGGCCAGCCAAGTCATCGTCTCGGTGCTGATCGATATTCTGATTGCTTCGGTACTGGCTTTCACAGGTGTCGGCATACCCGCCGCCAAAGCCTATTTAACAGCTCGCGGTCTCAAATACGGAATGGGGCTGGCCAGTCTCGCGATGCGCTTCGTCGAGGCCACTTTCAATATCCTCAACACCTTCATTAAGTACGTCGACCAGTACAAAGCGGTCGCCGCACGCGGTGTTGCAGCGGGCCTGAAAAAAGGCCGGATGCAACTGCGCTGGGATGCCAAACGCAACACCACACTCAAGCAAAACGAACACTACGACGACTCCCCGGATCAGGCGAAAAACCCCAACGGCGACAGCGCCACCTGTGCACCGTCGACCTGCAAAAATGGCTGCCCAGTGTCGATGGTCACCGGCGAAGAACTGCTGACCCTCACCGACGGTGCTCTGGACGGCCTCCTGCCGTTCGACTTCACCCGGCTCTATCGCACCAGCGCCGCCGAGATCGACTGCGGCCTCGGCTTTGGCTGGAGCCATTCGCTCGCCCATCGACTGGAGATCGACGGCGACCAGGTCATCTGGATCGACCACGAAAACCGCCGCACCACGTTCCCGCTGCCGAATCACGAACGCCCGGCGATCCACAACAGCCTGTCGCGCGCGGCGATTTACCTCGGCAATGACCCCGAAGAACTGATCCTCGCCCAGGCCGGCGACGACACACGGTTCTACCACTTTCACAACGGTCGGCTGACGGCCATTAGCGACGCCTACGATAACCGCCTGCGCATCACCCGCGACCGTCAGGAACGCATCCAGCGCCTCGACAACGGAGCCGGTCGTGCCTTGCTGTTGCGCTACGACCGCGCCCACCTGATCGCTGTCGATTACCAGTGTTTCCGCCCGGCCCAGACCCTCGCCGAGGCGTGGCACACCGAACAAATCTTAGTCAGTTACCACTACGACGAACGCGATCAACTGATCGAAGCGAGCAACGCCGCCGGGGAAAGCGAGCGTTACGACTACGACGACCAGCACGTAATTTTGCAGCGGCAACTGGCCGGTGGCGCGAGTTTCTTCTGGGAGTGGGAACGGTCTGGTAAGGCGGCCAGATGTATTCGCCACTGGGCGTCGTTTGCGCAGATGGACACGCGCTATGTCTGGGATGACCAGGGCAGCGTCACCGTCCTGAACATCGACGGCAGCGAAGAAGTTTACGTCCACGACGACCGGGCGCGGCTGGTGCGCCGGGTCGGACTGGATGGCGGCGAACAGCTCAAGGCCTATGACGAGCAGGGTCGGCTGATTGCCGAGCAGGATCCGCTGGGCGCTGTCACCGAATACCGTTACGACGACGTCGGACGATTGGTGGCGCTGATTCCGCCGGAGGACGAACCGACGTCCTACGAGTATCGCAACGGTTTCTTGCACGCGCGCTATCGCGGCAAAGCGGTGTGGAAATACCAGCGCAATGCTCAGGGCGATGTCACCGAAGCGACCGATCCCGACGGGCACGTCACCCATTACCACTACGACCCTCAGGGGCGGTTGCTGTCGATCCGCTACCCGGACACCAGTCGCCATGTGTTCGTCTGGAATGCCCTGGGCCAGTTGCTTGAGGAAACACTGCCAGATGGTGGGCAGCGAGCGTTTTCCTACGATGCGCTGGGGCGGCAGACGACTCGTCAGGACGAACACGGTGCGCTCACCCAGTATCAATGGGATGCCGTCGGCCGACTGGTCCAGGCGACATTGCCGACCGGCGCCACCCGTGGGTTCAGCTACAACGCCTACGGCAAGATCACCGCCGAACGCGACGAACTGGGCCGCATCACCCGCTACGAATACGTCGACGATTTGCACCTGGTCAGCCGCCGGATCAATCCCGACGGCACCCAGCTCCAGTACCGCTATGACAATGCGCAGCTGCTGCTCACGGAAATCGAAAACGAATCCGGCGAACACTATCGGCTGGACTACACACCCAACGGCTTGATCCGACAGGAAACCGGTTTCGACGGCCGCCGCACCGCCTACGTCTACGACCTCAACGGCCATCTGCTGGAGAAAACCGAATTCGGCGATGACGGCTCGCAGCTTGTCACGGGCTATCAACGGGACTCGGCCGGGCGGTTGCTGGTCAAGACCTTGCCCGACGGCATCCAGGTCCAATACCGCTACGACTCGTTGGGCCGGCTGACCAGCGTCGACGACGGACACGACCATCCGCTGGAATTCGAATACGACCAGCAGGACCGCCTGATCACCGAGCACCAAGGCTGGGGCACGCTGCGTTATGGCTACGATGCCTGCGGGCAGCTCAACCGCCTGCGCCTGCCGGACGGCAGCAAACTCGACTACCACCACACCAAGGGTGGTGCGCTGACGGCCATTGACCTCAACGGCGCGCGGCTCACCAGCCACCAGTTCGTCTTCGGCCGCGAACAGCAACGCCAGCAAGGACAACTGACCAGCCAATACCACTACGACGAACAAGGCCGGTTACAAGCCCACGCGATCAACCAGCAAACCCGGCCGCTGTACCTGCGCCACTACAGCTACGCGGTCAACGGCAACCTGGCGACCATCGCCGACAGCCGTCACGGCCAGCGCAGCTACTACTACGACGCACTCAACCGCCTGACCCGCGTCCGCCACACCCGCGACGATCCACCGGAAACCTTCGCCCACGACCCGGCCGGCAACCTGCTGATGCAGGACCGCCCCGGCCCGACGGCCGTCAAAGGCAATCGCCTGTTGATGCAAGGCGACCGCCATTACGACTACGACGCCTTCGGCAACCTGATCCGCGAACGTCGCGGCACCGGGCAGAAACTCGTCACCGAGTATCGCTATGACTGCCAGCATCGGCTGGTCGGCGTCACGTTGCCGGATGGAAGTTGCGCGAGTTATCGCTACGACGCTTTTGGCCGTCGCATCGCCAAAACCATCGACGGCCAAACCACCGAGTTCTTCTGGCAGGGCGACCAAGTCGTCGCCGAAAGCAGCAAAGAGCACTACCGCAGCTACGTCTACGAGCCGGGCAGCTTCCGCCCGTTGGCCATGCTCGACGGCAAAGGCCCGAAAAAGGCCTGCCCGTTCTACTACCAACTCGACCACCTCGGCACGCCGCAGGAACTGACGGATTTTGGTGGCGAGATTGTCTGGTCGGCGAAGTACAACGCCTACGGCAAAGTCACGCACCTGGCATTCGGTGGAGGCGAGCAGCTCGACCAGCCGCTGCGTTTTCAGGGGCAGTACTTTGATGCCGAGAGTGGTCTGCACTACAACCGGCATCGGTACTATGATCCAGAGGTTGGTCGGTATCTGACGCCGGATCCGATCAAGCTGGCGGGTGGGCTGAACCAGTATCAGTACACGCCGAACCCGACGGGCTGGGTTGATCCGTTGGGGTTAAGCGGGAATTGTCCGCCACCGAATAAGCCAGGGTGTGGGGCGCCGGATGATACGACTGGCGCTAAGGTTGATGAAGGTGAGCCGCCGCTGCCGAAGCTGACAGGTGATCAGCGGAGGGCGCGGATTGATGAGCTGGCGGAGTCGAATGCTTATCGGCGTTTATATGAGATGGAACAGGCCACAGAAGGTGCTCATTTTCTAGAGAAGCATGGCAAGCAGACCAGCTTGGAGTCTCAACGTCAGCGGGTGATGACGGGAAGGAACCCCACAACTGGCGTTATTGAAAGGTACACACGCGGAAGGAAGGCTGGTCAGCCCAAAATCCCTAGTGCCGCAACACGTTTTATTAGCTATAGAGATCAGTTGAACGCTATTCATCGTGCTCAGCTAATATTCAGGCGAAATGGTCACGCGGCATCTAAGGAGCCAATGAATATGGGTAAGAAAATTGGTGAAGGATACAAGCGGGACGGATTGGAGTATGGGGAGCAAACAGATGCGGTTGCCATATTGAATGGAGCTGGTGCTCCAATAACTACTTATGCGGATTTTTGAAAATGAAGCGTCCCCCAAAGCTTTCAATTTTGCGCGGCCTGCTTTTTCTATTTGATATCGACAATGTTGATAGCGATGAAAGAGAAGAGGTCATAGTATCTAAGGATGTTAATAATGAGGGGGAGCTCGCTGAGCTGTTCGACATACTTATGAGGCCTGAGTTCGTTTCCTATAGTGCTAGTGATCGCGAGTGGTATATCGATACGTTAACTTATTATTTGGGAGTTGGTGAGAGCTTTGATTCGATCTTCGATAAGATAACTACTTACTTTGATGATGAGGTTGAGGATCGGCGGAAATTTATGCAGGTTCTTTTGGATTGTTTGTTGCGATATCAAGCTGAAATTGTAAAGCTCTAATGTTGGGTCTTGTTGATATAAATCTTAGGCGAACGTTATTGGGTTGATAATCTGTCATGCTTTTGGCGGAATTTCTGGGCAAGGTCGTCGGAAGTTTCCTTCAACTCGTATCGGTTTCCATGAACTGGTGCGAAATGATTTCCATCGATAGTCTTTGGTGGTCACTGAAAATTCAGTGGCGGGGTGTAGGAACCCTTCGAAACCGTTAGAGCTATATTGGCGTCGATGCTTGGTTTGCGGCCGTTAACGTGCGTCCGTATGATCAGTTGCGGCGGCTATGCGCGGGCACGCTTCGGCGTGGTCGAGTTTTGCTCTAAGGGTCTCGATATTCCTACCCCGTGCATAGCTGCCACCCTAGCCTGTAGGAAGGCCTAAGGCAGCTCCATTTCTTCCTTGGAGCAATTCAAATGAAAACACTTACACCCGATCCACCCTACGAAAAACCAATCCCCCATCCCGCCAACCGTTTCATGGCCCTAACCGGCAACTGCACCGACATGCCCACGCTATTCGTCGATACCCACGCGCCGCTGGATATCTTGACCGACACTGCCAGCTATCGAATTCGCGCGGTCACTCAGGTGCTGGAAAACATGTCCATGCGCGGTTCGGTCGAGTGTGAATCCTTCATCCTTAGTGATTTTGCTTTGCTCTGTGCCATTTCATTGCGCGATGGCTGCGATGTGCTGGATGTGGTGGGGCGGCGGTTGCGGGCTCGGCCTTCGGAATAACGTCGAGTGGCTTTTGTGGCGAGGGAGCAAGCTCCCTCGCCACAGGTTATGGGGGGGGCTGGATATTTTGGGGCTGCTTTGCAGCCCAACGGGGGCAAGCCCCCTCGCCACAGGGTTTATGGATTGGCGCGGTATTGGGGTTGTACTTGCCCGCTCAGCCGCGAACCCCTGACGTTCTACGCCGTACAAGGTAAACTTCCCGGCCTTCGCAGGAGCAGCCATGAATTATCGTCACGCCTTCCATGCCGGCAATCACGCCGATGTGTTCAAACACCTGACTTTGACCCGCCTCATCGCCTTGATGTCGCGCAAGGAGCAGCCGTTTGCCTATCTCGACACTCACGCCGGCATCGGTCTGTATGACCTGCAGGGCGATCAGGCCAGTCGTACCGGTGAGTACCTGGAAGGCATCGCGCGATTGTGGGATCAGCCGGATTTGCCAGCGCTGACCGCCGATTACATGAAGGTGTTGCACGAGATGAACCCGGATGGCCAGTTGCGCTATTACCCGGGGTCGCCGGAGTTGGCGCGGCGTTTGACCCGGCCGCAGGATCGCGTGTTGCTCAATGAGAAGCACCCGGAAGACGGTGTGTTGCTCAAGGACAACATGAAGGGTGATCGGCGGGTGAAGGTTCACCTTGGCGAAGGCTGGCATGTGCCGCGTGCGTTGCTGCCGGTGCCGGAGAAGCGGGCGGTGATGTTGATCGATCCGCCATTTGAGCAGCTCGATGAGATGCAGCGTTGTGCGGCGTCGTTGAAAGAGGCGATTGGCCGGATGCGCCAAACGGTGGCGGCGATCTGGTATCCGGTGAAGGATCAGCGGGCGTTGCGGCGCTTCTATCAGGATCTGGCCGGAACGGGTGCGCCTAAGTTGCTGCGGGTGGAGTTGCTGGTGCATCCGCTGGATACGCCGAACAGCTTGAACGGTTCGGGGTTGGCGATTGCCAATCCGCCGTGGGGGCTGGAGGAAGAGTTGCGTGAGTTGCTGCCGTGGTTGTCCAAGAAGTTGGGGCAGACCCAGGGTGGGTGGCAGATGGATTGGTTGATTGCCGAGAGTTAATCAGTTGCATGTGTGGCGTCTAGTCGGACGCCTTCGCGGGCAAGCCTCGCTCCTACAGGTCGGTGTGACCGTAGGAGCGAGGCTTGCCCGCGATGCTTTTCAGGGTCCGAAATTTAGATCGGGCACGTCACGCCAGTACCGCCAATCCCGCAATACCCCTCAGGATTCTTGGCCAGGTACTGCTGGTGATACGCCTCGGCGTAGTAGAACGTCGGGGCTTCGTCGATCTCGGTGGTAATGATGCCTTTGCCCGCCTTGGTCAGTTCCGCCTGGAACACTTTCGCACTGTTCTTCGCCGCTTCCAGTTGTTCCGGTTTGGTGCAGTAGATCACCGAGCGGTACTGGGTGCCGATGTCGTTGCCCTGGCGCATGCCCTGGGTCGGGTTGTGCAGTTCCCAGAACATTTTCAGCAGCTGTTCGTAGCTGACTTTTTCCGGCTCATACACCACGAGCACCACTTCGGTGTGCCCGGTCAGGCCCGAGCAGACTTCTTCGTAGGTCGGGTTCGGCGTGAAGCCGCCGGCATAACCGACCGAGGTGCTGAACACGCCTTCGCGCTGCCAGAATTTGCGTTCTGCGCCCCAGAAGCAACCCAGGCCGAAGATTGCGAATTCTACGTTGCCCGGAAACGGACCCAGCAGCGGGTTGCCGTTGACGAAGTGTTTCTCCGGAACCTTGATCGGGGTTTCGCGGCCAGGCAGAGCTTGTTCTTTAGTCGGGAGCACGTTTTTGTTCACCAGAATTTCCGAGCGCAGAACCATGATCAGTCCTCTCAGTCAGGTTGAGATGTAAATACAGACTGCCAGTTTGCCCGAGTGTTACGTCGCTGTCAGGCGATTGGGCCGCGCGGGTAGCGTTTGAGCTTTTCGATCAGCTCGGAGCCCGGGATCGGTCGGTCGAACAGGTAGCCCTGGCCGACGTCGCAGCGGTGGCGGCGCAGGAAGGCCAGTTGCTCGGCAGTCTCGATGCCTTCAGCCACGACCTTGAGTTTCAGGTTGTGGGCCATGGCAATCACGGCGGAGGTGATTTCCATGTCGTCCTGGTTGTCCGGGATTTCGTGGATGAAGCTTCGATCGATCTTGATGATGTCGATCGGGAATTTTTTCAAGTAACTGAGCGACGAGTAACCGGTGCCGAAGTCGTCCATCGCCAGGGTCAGGCCCAGACGCTTGAGCTGATCGAGCTGCAAGTGCGTGTCTTCGGTGGCTTCCAGCAGCAGGCCTTCGGTCAGTTCCAACTCCAGCAGGTTCGCCGGCAGCGCTTCTTCCTTGAGGATATTGGCGATGGATGCCACCAGGTCCGGGTCGGAGAACTGCTTGGGCGACAGGTTGATCGCCACTTGCAGGTTGCCCAGGCCAGCGGCGGTCAGGTCTTTGCTCATGCGGCAGGCCTGACGGGCGATCCATTTGCCAATCGGGATGATCAGCCCGGTTTCTTCGGCCACGCTGATGAATTGGTCCGGACGGATCATGCCTTTTTCCGGATGGTTCCAGCGCAACAGCGCCTCCATCCCCAGCAACCGGCCGCTGCGCAGGCACAGCTTGGGCTGGTAGAACACGTCCAGCTCGTTCTGGGTCAGGGCGCGGCGCAGGTTGTTTTCGACGAACAGTTTGTAGCTGGCCTCGGCGTTCAGCGCTTCGGTGAACACTTGCACCTGGTGTTTGCCGTTGGCCTTGGCCTTGTGCAGCGCCAGGCCGGCGTTGCGCATCAGCGTCTGTGGGTCGCGACCGTGCAGCGGCGCGCAGGCCAGGCCCACGGAGCCGGTGACGCTGATCAACTGGTTGTCGACGAACATCGGTTTGTCGAGGGTTGCCAGCAATTGATTGGCAACCTGCTGGCCCGCCGAGAGGTCAGTGTCGTCCAGCAGCACCGCGAATTCGTTACTGGCAAAGCGCGCCAGACTGCCGCTCGAACTCAGGCTGTTGCGCAGGCGCCGCGCCAGGCTGATCAGCAGTTTGTCGCCGGTCTGGTGGCCGAGGCTGTCGTTGATCCGCTTGAAATTGTCGATGTCCACCAGCAGCAGGCTGATGGGTGTATCGCTGTCTCGGGCGAAGCGCTCATCGAGGTTGCGGATGAACGCCGGGCGGTTGCCGAGGTTGGTCAGGTTATCGGTGTAAGCCAGGCGCTCGATTCGTTGCTGGGCGAGCTTGGTCTGGGTGATGTCTTCGTAGATGCCGATGTAGTGCGTCAGCTCACGGTTGTCGCCGTAGACCTTGGAAATCGACAACTGGCCCCAGTAGGGTTCGAGGTTTTTACGCCGGCTCTTGAACTCGCCCTGCCAGCTGTTGCTTTTGGCCAGCGCCGACGGAGCGTCGAACAGCAGTTCGCTGAGGTTTTCCAGCGCCGGCAGTTCCGACAGCCGCTGACCGTGGACTTCCTCGGTGGTGTACTGGGTGATCGCGGTGAAGCTTGGGTTGACGTACTCCACCACGCCGTCGCAATTGACCAGCAGAAAGGCGTTGGCGCTTTGCTCCACTGCACGCTGGAACAGGTGCAGGGCGCTGGTGGCGGTACGGCGGTTGTGGTTGTTGATGACTTGGGCGAATTGATCCGCCAGTTCGCCGGCAAAGGCGATTTCGTCCGATTGCCAGGCGCGGGTCGCCCCGATCTGTTCCAGGCAGAGCACGCCGACCACCTGGCCATCGACGCGGATGCTGGCGTCGAGCATGGCGTTGACGTCGCGCGGGCGCAGGTACTCGGCGATTTCCCGGGTGCGCGGGTCGCGCATGGCGTTGTGGGCGTCGATGGCGCGGCCGGTGTGCAAGGCCTCGAGGTAATCGGGAAAACCACTGGCGTCGATCGGCTTCGGCAGTTGGTGATTGCGGGTGGCACGGTGATAGGCCGAGATCGGCGTCAGTAGCGAGCCATCGAGGTTCCACAGGCTGGCGCAGTCGATTTCATAGATGTCGCAGGCGCTGCGGGTGATCAGTTCGGCGGCTTCTTGCAGGGAGTTGTTGGTGCTATAGCGCTGGCGGGTCAGCAGCAGGATCAGGTCTTGCTGGGCGCGCACCCGGTCCAGGTGCTGCAGTTGTTCCTGCTGGGCACGTTGATTGAGTTCCAGGGCGATTTGCAGGCGTGAGTTCTGGGTTTCCAGATCCAGCGCCGGCAGCAAGGGTTCGCCGTCGAACAGGCCGTCCACCACCATCAGGTAGCCGCGCAGCAGGTGCCGATTGTGTTGTTTGTAGGCTTCGCCCAGTTCCAGCAGGCTCAGAACGCCGGCGGCGGTGTGCAAGGTGTAGCGGATCAGGTAATGCGGGCTTTCGGTGAGTTGCTGCTGGATCGTGTCATGCAGTTGATAGCGCGCTTCGGGCTCCATCAGGCTGGCGTAGGGCGAGCCGACCAGAGCACAAAGCTCCACCGCCGGCAGGCCGAACTGTCGTTCGCAATTAGGATCGAGAAACAGCAGCGCCCAGCTTGGTTCATTCAGCCGTTCGAAACGCAGCATGCCGAGCCGCGAGGGCACAGGCAACTGCGTCACTACCTCGGCCACCATACGGCTGGCGGCATCGGGTTGGCTTTTCATTGAAGGAAACTCGCTTCGAATATGCTGATCGCGCCGGGCTCTCGCCCTCTTTACTGTTGCCTGCGGCAAGGTTGCATCATTGCGACACCGACTGACAAGAGACATGAAGGCCAAGTGCTATAAGAATATGTCGGCAGGCGCACAGTTTTCTCCAGCGAGGCGTCAAAAAGTAATGTTGTGGGCCAAAAGATTGCAGCCCGTAGGGGCTGCCGAAGGCTGTGATCTTTTCGAGGGATCAACGCAATTTGATGCTGATCGACTGCAATGGCTTGCCATCCCGATCGTGATAATTGACGCGAACCTGCTCGGTCTCGACGATCAGATGCGCGAAGTTGTCCTGGCTGATCACCTCGCTGGTCAGTTCATGCCGATAGTCGCCTGCCGCTGTTCGGGCCAGGGCCTGATCGAGGATGAAGGTCGATGCCTTGGCGTACGGCAGCAGTTTGCTGTTGCACAACGGTGAAGACACGATGGTGTGGACTTCGAAATCCGGGTCCTCGCTGTGGGTCAGGCGACTGGTGAGGGAGCCGTGGACATCGCCGGAGATGAACAAGACGTTCTTGATACCGCGTGTACGAATCGTCTCCAGCAGCCGTAGGCGTTGCTCCGGGAAGGCTTTCCAGGCGTCATCGCCGTGAAGTTTACGGTCGGGATAGAACATGACACTGGTGACCACGAATTTGACCCGGGCCGGGTTATTGATCAGCCATTTGAGCAGCGCCTGTTCCTGTTCTTCGTCAAGGATGCGCCGGTCGTTGGCCGACAGATTGCGTCGGGTTCGACTGTCGGTGACAAACCACCCGATATCACCCTCGGAGAACTGATACCAATACTTTTCCAGTCTTTTGCTTACTTGCCCATTGGCCAGCAGCTCATACGTGGGGCTGTGACTGGCTTGATATAACTCATATGCTGCAATGGCGTTTTTGTATAAGTAATCATCGGCGTTACTTTTGTTGGCGGGCCAGTTGTCTTCTATTTCATGGTCGTCGAGGATCATGTAAGTCGGCATGCCCGACATTAACTTGGAAATATGAGGCTGCGAAAAGGCTGTGCGGTATTTTTTGAGAATGTCCTTGTATTCCCGGTCGGGGGCCACGAGGTTCAAGTCGTCGACGTAAATCTGATCGCCAGTCATCAGCATGGCACTGACGGGCGGTTCGGCGCTGTCCGCCAGGCTGTTGATCGAGGCAAAAATCCGGTCGCCCAACTGTGGGGCCGACGCAATGCCGGCGGTCATTCGCAGGTAACGACACGAGCCGACGATATAGGCCCGTGGCTGGCTGATTTTGCTGGACTGCGTGCGAAAGCGGTAAATCTCCCGTGGCCATTGCAGCGGCAGTTCCTGAACTGTCTCCACGGTATGCACCGGGCTCATGGGGCTGAACCAGCCTGCCTGGTACTCATAGTCGGTGTCGGTGACCAGGTCATTGAGTGCAATGACATCGGACATGTCGCGCAAGACGGACAGTTTTGCAAATACGCCTTTGGACCAGAGTTTCTCGCCTGTGCGTCGATAACGGATGCCCGCAAATACCAAGGCGTCGTTCTGTAATTCACCGCGCAAGAAAATACGCGCATGGTTAGTTGTGGTATGGCCGATAATTGGGCCGACAGTTGGTTTGAACATGTTCGAATCCATTCGAGGTAATGCTAACTAAGCAAATTAAGTCATCGAGGTTTCTATTAGAAATCTCCGAACTAAGCCTAGTTATTGGCTGGAGAAAAATATCGGGCAGAAGTGGACTGGGGTTGTAGGTGGCGTAAGCCTTAGATGTAGGAATAAGGCACGAAGAGGGTCAATCCCGTAGCAGCAGCCTCGCAAGCTCGACAGCTGCTACATAGGATGCTGAAACGCGGAGGGCTTTCTTCAGGGCAAAAAAAAGCCCCGCCAAATCGACGGGGTTGAGGTACGAGCGTGGCGCTCGGAAAACGTGGAACGCGATTGGCCCTCCGCCAGGGGAGGGCCAGTCGGTGTTACAGCAGGATGGTGCGGATGTCCGCCAGCAGGTCGCTCAGACGCTTGGTGAAGCGTGCAGCAGCGGCGCCGTTGATCACACGGTGATCGTAGGACAGCGACAGCGGTAGCATCAGTTTCGGCTGGAAGGCTTTGCCGTCCCAGACTGGCTGGATGGTTGCCTTGGAAACACCGAGGATCGCCACTTCCGGCGCGTTGACGATCGGCGTGAAGCCGGTGCCGCCAATGTGGCCGAGGCTGGAAATGGTGAAGCAGGCGCCTTGCATCTCGTCCGACGAAAGCTTCTTGGTCCGGGCTTTCTCAGCCAGGGAAGCAGCTTCGGCGGCCAGTTGCAGGAGGCTCTTCTGGTCGACGTTCTTGATGACCGGTACCAGCAGGCCATCCGGGGTGTCGACGGCGAAGCCGATGTTCACGTATTTCTTGCGGATGATCGCTTTGCCGCTTGGTGCCAGCGAGCTGTTGAAGTCCGGCAGTTCCTTGAGCAGGTGTGCGCAGGACTTGAGCAGCAGCGGCAGGATGGTCAGCTTGACGCCGGCCTTCTCTGCAACGGCTTTCTGGGCGTTACGGAACGCCTCCAGCTCGGTGATATCCGCCGAGTCGAATTGCGTCACGTGTGGCACGTTCAGCCAGCTGCGGTGCAGGTTGGCAGCGCCGACCTGCATCAGGCGTGTCATCGGCACTTCTTCGATTTCGCCGAAGCGGCTGAAGTCCACGACCGGAATCGGCGGGATGCCCGCGCCGCCGGTTGCACCAGCCACAGCGGCCGGAGCTTCCTTGGCCTTCTGCATCATGGCCTTGACGTAAACCTGAACGTCTTCCTTCAGGATGCGACCGTGCGGACCGCTGGCGCCGACAGCGCTCAGCTCGACGCCGAACTCGCGAGCCAGTTGACGCACGGCAGGGCCGGCGTGAACTTTCGCGCCAGGCTTGGCAGGAGCAGCAGCCGGGGCAGCAGCAGGAGCGGCGGCAGCCGGAGCGGCAGCGGCAGGCGCTGGAGCACTCGGCGCGGCAGCGGCAGCCGGAGCCGGGGCTGCAGCAGGTGCCGCGCCTTTGACTTTCAGCTTCAGGATCAGGTCGCCGGTACCGACTTCGTCATCCAGCTTGATGGAAATGCTTTCCACCACGCCAGCGGCAGGCGATGGGATTTCCATGCTCGCCTTGTCGGATTCCAGGGTGATCAGCGACTGATCGGCGGCAACAGTGTCGCCAGCCTTGACCAGTACTTCGATGATCTTGGCCTTGCCCGCCGAACCGATGTCCGGGACGTGAATGTCCTGAACGCTGTCGGCAACCGGTGCAGCCGGAGCCGCGGCGGCTGGCGCCGGAGCAGCGGCAGCAGGCGCAGCAGCCTGGGCAGGAGCGGCAGCAGCAGGGGCCGCAGCACCCGCCACTTCCAGATCCAGAATCAGATCGCCCGTGCCGACTTCGTCGTTGAGCTTGACGCTGATGGCCTTGACCACGCCAGCGGCGGGCGAAGGGATTTCCATGCTGGCCTTGTCGGATTCCAGGGTGATCAGCGACTGATCAGCCTCGACGGTGTCGCCGACCTTGACCTGGATCTCGATGATCTGGGCCTTGCCCGACGAACCGATGTCCGGCACGTGCACTTGCTGGATGCTGGCAGCAGCCGGCGCGGCAGCAGGCGCCGCCGGCGCAGGTGCGGCAGCCGGTTTGGCTTCAGCTTTGGCAGCTGGCGCAGGGGCTGGCGTAGCGGCACCTTCGACTTCCAGTTCCAGCAGTTCGTCGCCTTCTTTCAGGCGATCGCCCAGCTTCACTTTCAGGCTCTTGATGATGCCGGCCTTAGGCGCAGGCACTTCCATGCTCGCCTTGTCCGATTCCAGCGTCAGGATGCTCTGATCGGCTTCGATACGGTCGCCGACCTTCACAAACAGTTCAATTACTTCACCTTCACCGCTGCCGATGTCAGGTACGCGAATGAGTTCGCTCACAGAGTGTCTCCTCAGCAGTCCAGTGGGTTGCGTTTTTCCGGGTTGATGCCGAACTTGGCGATGGCTTCAGCCACCACTTTAGGTTCGATGTCACCACGGTCAGCCAAGGCTTCCAGGGCTGCCAACACCACGAAATGACGGTCTACTTCGAAGAAGTGACGCAGCTTCTTGCGGCTGTCACTGCGGCCGAAACCATCGGTGCCCAGGACTTTGAATTCCTTGGACGGGACCCACTGACGAATTTGTTCAGCGAACAGCTTCATGTAGTCGGTAGAGGCAATGACCGGACCTTTACGGCCGTTCAGGCACTCTTCGACGTAGCTCAGCTTAGGCTTCTGGCCAGGGTGCAGACGGTTAGTGCGTTCAACGGCCAGGCCATCGCGACGCAGTTCGTTGAAGCTGGTAACGCTCCATACGTCGGCGCCGACGTTGAACTCTTCACGCAGGATCTTCGCCGCTTCACGGACTTCACGCAGGATGGTGCCGGAGCCCATCAGCTGAACGTGGTGCGCCGCTTCGCGGGTGTCTTCCTCGAGCAGGTACATGCCTTTCTTGATGCCTTCTTCGGCACCGGCCGGCATGGCTGGCTGCTGGTAGGACTCGTTCATTACGGTGATGTAGTAGAAGACGTCCTGTTGCTCTTCGGTCATCTTCTTCATGCCGTCCTGAATGATCACCGCCAGCTCGTAGCCGTAGGTTGGATCGTAGGTGCGGCAGTTCGGGATGGTGGCAGCCAGCAGGTGGCTGTGACCGTCTTCGTGTTGCAGGCCTTCACCGTTCAGGGTGGTACGGCCGGCGGTGCCGCCGATCAGGAAGCCACGGGTACGGCTGTCGCCAGCGGCCCAGGCCAGGTCGCCAATACGCTGGAAGCCGAACATCGAGTAGAAGATGTAGAACGGCAGCATCGGCTGGTTGTGGCTGGAGTACGAAGTACCGGCAGCGATGAAGGAGCTCATGGCGCCCGCTTCGTTGATGCCTTCTTCGAGGATCTGGCCCTTCTGGTCTTCCTTGTAGAACATCACCTGGTCTTTATCGACTGGCTCGTAGAGCTGGCCGACGGAGGAGTAGATGCCCAACTGACGGAACATGCCTTCCATACCGAAGGTACGGGCTTCGTCCGGGATGATCGGTACGATGCGCGGGCCGATTTCCTTGTCCTTGACCAGTTGCGCGAGGATCCGCACGAAGGCCATGGTGGTGGAAATTTCACGGTCGCCCGAGCCGTCCAGGATCGCCTTGAGGGTGTCCAGTGGAGGGGTAGGGATGTTGAAGCTCTTGGCGCGACGCTGAGGAACGAAACCGCCCAGTGCGGTACGGCGTTCGGCCAGGTAGCGGGCTTCGGCGCTGCCTTCTTCCGGTTTGAAGAACGGCAGGTTCTCCAACTCTTCGTCCCTGACCGGAATGTCGAAACGATCGCGGAACAACTTCAGGCTGTCGACATCGACTTTCTTGGTGTTGTGCGCAGTGTTTTTCGCTTCGCCGGCACCGGTGCCATAACCCTTGATGGTCTTGGCCAGGATGACGGTCGGCTGTTCCTTGTGGTTGACCGCTTCGTGGTATGCCGCGTAGACCTTGTACGGGTCGTGACCGCCACGGTTGAGCTTCCAGATCTCGTCGTCGGACAGATCGGCAACCATCGCCTTGAGTTCTGGCGAGTTGAAGAAGTGTTCACGCACGAACGCGCCGTCTTTGGCTTTGTAGTTCTGGTACTCGCCGTCGATGACTTCGTCCATGCGGCGTTGCAGGATGCCGTCGACGTCCTTGGCCAGCAGTGGGTCCCAGAAGCGGCCCCAGATGACTTTGGTCACGTTCCACTGAGCACCGCGGAACACGCCTTCGAGTTCCTGGATGATCTTGCCGTTGCCGCGAACCGGGCCGTCGAGGCGCTGCAGGTTGCAGTTGATGACGAAGATCAGGTTGTCCAGCTTTTCGCGGCCGGCCAGGGAGATCGCGCCCAGGGATTCCGGCTCGTCGCACTCGCCGTCGCCCAGGAAGCACCAGACTTTCTGTTTGCCTGGCTGGATGAAGCCACGGTGTTCCAGGTACTTCATGAAGCGTGCCTGGTAGATCGCCTGGATCGGGCCCAGACCCATGGATACGGTCGGGAACTGCCAGAAGTCAGGCATCAGCCATGGGTGTGGGTAGGACGACAGGCCCTGACCGTCGACTTCCTGGCGGAAGTTGTTCATCTGGTCTTCGGTGATGCGGCCTTCCATGAATGCACGGGCGTAAACGCCTGGCGAGGTGTGGCCCTGGAAGTAGATCAGGTCGCCGCCGTGTTCGTCGGTCGGGGCCTGGAAGAAATAGTTGAAGCCGATGTCGTACAGGGTTGCGCTGGAGGCGAAGCTGGAGATGTGACCGCCCAGGTCAGAATCTTTCAGGTTCGTGCGCATCACCATGGCCATCGCGTTCCAGCGTACCAGCGAGCGAATGCGGCGTTCCATGAACAGGTCGCCAGGCATGCGTGCTTCGTGGGTAACGGGAATGGTGTTGCGGTATGGCGTGGTGATGGCGTAAGGCAATTGCGAACCGCTACGGGTTGCGAGTTCGCCCATACGGGTCATCAGATAGTGAGCACGGTCTTCGCCTTCTTTGTCGAGAACCGATTCCAGGGCGTCCAGCCATTCCTGGGTTTCGACGGGATCGAGGTCTTGCATGGCTTGCTCCAGGGCGGAAAGGCTTCCAGAATCGGTTGCCTGAGTTTGCGACTGGCCTTGTGGGCAGACGATATAAATTCTTGGATTGCCGATAGGTTGTTCCGGCGGCGTGTAGTTTTACTACAAATCTTCGGGCATTTCAGCCTTTCGAATGTATATACGAGTAGTAAAACTACAGATGATTGGCTTGTGGCCTCCGGCTGCGTTGTGAGAATAATCGTTAAGGTTGGTCTTTTGCCAATCGAAAAAGGTGGAAGCTTGATGATCGCTGCCAAAAAAAAAGAAATTTCAGCTATTTCTAACCTTTGTTCGACAGTCAGTCGCGTAGCGTGTTTTCACGAATCACTACATGCAGCCCTTCACACGCCGATCAAGGATAGACCATGAGCCTCCCTTCGCTTGCCGAACTGCCCGATGGGCTCCTGCCGTTAATCACCCGCGCCGAGCAGTCGTTTCGTACGACGGTCGGGGTCCTTCCCGATGACCATGGCCTGTCTGCCTGGACGCCTGAGCGCTGGGTGCAATTTGCCCGCGTCGCCGCTGCCAGCGACTTTGTGATTGAACAGAGTCTGCGTGACCCTTTGATGTTGCTGGAACTGGTGCAGTCCGGCGAACTGGACCGCGCCTTGGCACCGGGCGAGTTGTGCGCACAGATCGCCATGGCGGTGAGCGCCGCCGAAACCGACGACCAGCTAGGCCGTGCCCTGCGCCGCCAGCGTAATCGTCACCAGGTGCGGATCATCTGGCGCGACCTGACTCGCCAGGCCGATCTGGTGCAGACCTGTCGCGACCTCTCGGACATGGCCGATGCCAGCATCGATCAGGCCTATCAGTGGTTGTACTCGCGGCATTGCCAGCAGTTCGGTGTGCCCACCGGGCGGCGCAGCGGCGAGCCGCAGCAGATGGTCATCCTCGGCATGGGCAAGCTCGGCGCGGTGGAGTTGAACCTGTCGTCGGACATCGACCTGATCTTTGCCTACCCCGAGGGCGGCGAAACCGTCGGCGTGAAACGTTCGCTGGATAACCAGGAGTTTTTCATTCGCCTCGGCCAGCGTCTGATCAAGGCGCTGGACCCGATGACTGTCGACGGTTTTGTGTTCCGCGTCGACATGCGCCTGCGGCCTTATGGTTCGTCCGGCGCTCTGGTGCTGAGCTTCAATGCGCTGGAGCAGTATTACCAGGATCAGGGCCGTGACTGGGAGCGCTACGCGATGATCAAGGCGCGGGTGGTGGCTGGCGATCAAGTGGCTGGCGCCCAGTTGCTCGAGATGCTGCGGCCGTTCGTTTACCGGCGTTACCTGGACTTCTCGGCCATCGAAGCGCTGCGCACCATGAAGCAGTTGATCCAGCAGGAAGTCCGGCGCAAGGGTATGGCCGACAACATCAAGCTTGGCTCCGGCGGCATCCGTGAAGTCGAGTTTATCGCCCAGGCCTTCCAGCTGATTCACGGTGGTCGCGACCTGAGCCTGCAGCAGCGTCCTCTATTAAAAGTACTGAGCACCCTGGAGGGGCAGGGCTATCTGCCGCCGGCGGTGGTCAGCGAACTGCGCCAAGGCTACGAATTCCTGCGTTACACCGAGCACGCGATTCAGGCAATTGCCGACCGCCAGACCCAGATGTTGCCGGACGGCCCGCAGGATCAGGCGCGCATTGCCTTCATGCTCGGGTTTGCCAACTGGACGGCATTCCACGAACAACTGATGTACTGGCGTGGCCGGGTGGCCTGGCACTTTGGTCAGGTGATTGCCGATCCCGATGAAGAGCAGGGCACCGAGAGCGAAGTGGTGGTCGGCGGGGAATGGCTGCCGCTGTGGGAAGAAGCCCAGGACGAAGAAGCCGCGTGCCGCCAGCTCGAAGAGGGCGGTTTCGCCGATGCCGCCAAGGCGCTGAAAGCATTGGCCAGTCTGCGCAGCAGTCCGCAATTGCGTGCCATGCAGCGCCTGGGGCGGGAACGCCTCGATGCTTTTATACCGCGCTTGCTCGCCCAGGCCGTGGAGCACGCCAATCCCGATCTGGTGCTGGAGCGCGTGCTGCCACTGGTTGAAGCGGTGGCGCGGCGTTCCGCCTATCTGGTGCTGCTGACCGAAAACCCCGGTGCGCTGCGCCGTCTGCTGACACTGTGCGCGGCGAGCCCGTGGATTGCCGAACAGATCACGCGCTTCCCGTTGCTGCTCGACGAATTGCTCAACGAAGGCCGGCTGTTCAAGCCGCCACTGGCGCCGGAACTGGCGGCCGAGTTGCGCGAGCGTCTGACGCGGATTCCCGAAGACGACCTCGAACAACAAATGGAAGCCCTGCGGCATTTCAAACTGGCGCACCGCTTGCGTGTCGCAGCTTCGGAAATTGCCGGTAGCCTGCCGTTGATGAAAGTCAGCGATTACCTGACCTGGCTTGCCGAAGCGATCCTCGAACAAGTGCTGGCCCTGGCCTGGCGCCAGACGGTGGCCAAGTACGGTACACCGCTGCGCACCGATGGCAGCGTGTGCGACCCTGGATTCATCATTGTCGGTTACGGGAAAGTCGGCGGCCTGGAATTGGGGCACAGTTCGGACCTGGACCTGGTGTTCATCCATGACGCGGATCCGCAAGCGGAAACCGACGGCCCGAAACCCATCGACGGTGCACAGTTCTTTACCCGGCTCGGGCAGCGGATCATTCACTTGCTGACGGCTCAGACCAACTCCGGTCAGCTATATGAAGTGGACATGCGCCTGCGGCCGTCCGGTGCTTCCGGTTTGCTGGTGAGTTCATTGGGCGCGTTTGCCCGGTATCAGGAGAACGAGGCCTGGACCTGGGAGCACCAGGCGCTGGTGCGGGCGCGGGTGCTGGTGGGTAGTCAGGATGTCGGCCAGGCGTTCGAGAAGGTCCGCGCGACGGTATTGGCCAAATCGCGGGACCTGTCGACCTTGCGCCAGGAGGTCAGCGAGATGCGCGCCAAGATGCGCGATAACCTCGGCAGCAAGAGCACTGCGGCAGGCACGGCGGCAAATGCCTTCGAGGCCACGGCGCCGTTCGATCTCAAGCAGGACGCTGGAGGTATCGTCGATATTGAATTTATGGTGCAATACGCGGCTCTGGCGTGGTCTGAAACACATCCGTCATTGCTGCGCTACACCGACAATATCCGCATTCTGGAAGGGCTGGAGGAGGAAGGGTTGATACCCGCCGAAGACGCCAGCCTGTTGCGTGAGGCTTATAAAGCCTACCGCTCCGCCGCTCACCGGGAGGCCTTGCAGAAGGACTCCGGGGTAATACCGGGCGATCAGTTCGTGGATGAGCGACGGCAGGTCATGCGGATCTGGCGTGAGCTGGGGTTAAGCTGAAGCTGACAAGAGTGTGGCAGGCTTTTGTGGCGAGGGAGCTTGCTCCCGCTGGAGTGCGAAGCACTCCCATATCAGATTGTGCGGTCCGCCAGATTAAAACGCAGTGGCAGTTTTGGTGCTGCTTCGCAGCCCAGCGGGAGCAAGCTCCCTCGCCACAGAGGGTTATGCTAACTAACATGGATGTGTATTAAATTTATTCGACGAGCCCCAGCCGGCTCGTCCAAATGACCTGGCGGCTCACCCCGCAGGTGCTGGATTCTCGAGGCGGGGAGGCGTATGCCCCCCCGGTTCGTTTTTGGAAACCACATGAAAATTCTGATCGTTGGGCCCAGTTGGGTCGGTGACATGGTGATGGCGCAGACACTTTTTCAGTGTCTCAAACAACGCCACCCGCAGTGCGAAATCGACGTGCTGGCCCCCGAGTGGAGCCGGCCGATCCTCGAGCGCATGCCCGAAGTACGCCAGGCCTTGAGCTTCCCGCTCGGCCACGGCGTGCTGGAACTGGCGACGCGTCGGCGCATCGGTAAATCCCTGGCCGGTCAGTACGACCAGGCCATCCTGCTGCCCAATTCGCTGAAATCGGCCCTGGTGCCGTTTTTTGCCGGCATCCCGAAACGCACCGGCTGGCGTGGCGAGTTCCGCTACGGCCTGCTCAATGATGTGCGCACGCTCGACAAAGAGCGTTATCCGTTGATGATCGAGCGCTTCATGGCCCTGGCCTTTGAGCCTGGCATCGAGCTGCCGAAACCTTATCCACGGCCGAGCTTGCAGATCGATCCGGTGACTCGCGACGGCGCGCTGGCCAAGTTCGGCCTGGCCCTTGACCGTCCGGTGTTGGCGCTGTGCCCTGGCGCCGAGTTCGGCGAGTCCAAGCGCTGGCCATCCGAGCACTATGCCAAGGTCGCCGAGGCGAAGATTCGTGAAGGCTGGCAAGTCTGGTTGTTCGGCTCGAAAAACGATCACGCGGTGGGCGAAGACATTCGTGGGCGGTTGATTCCGGGGCTGCGTGAAGAGTCGGTAAACCTCAGTGGCGGCACTTCCTTGGCCGAGGCCATCGATCTGCTGTCCTGCGCCGACGCGGTGGTCTCCAACGACTCCGGCCTGATGCACGTGGCTGCCGCGCTGAACCGCCCGTTGGTGGCGGTGTACGGCTCGACGTCGCCGGGTTTCACGCCACCGCTGGCCGAGCATGTCGAGATCGTGCGCCTGGGCATCGAATGCAGTCCGTGCTTCGATCGCACCTGCCGTTTCGGTCATTACAACTGCTTGCGCCAGCTCATGCCCAAAGCGGTGAACGAAGCCTTGCAGCGTTTGCTGGGCACTGTGGTCGAGGTCAAATAGTTTGCGGGTACTGTTGATCAAGACTTCTTCGCTGGGCGACGTGATTCACGCGTTGCCAGCGTTGACCGATGCGGCGAGAGCGATCCCCGGCATCAAGTTCGACTGGGTGGTGGAAGAAGGTTTCGCCGAGATTCCGACCTGGCACCCGGCCGTGGGCAAGGTGATTCCGGTGGCGATCCGTCGCTGGCGCAAGAACATCTGGCAGACCATCAAGAGTGGCGAGTGGAAGCGCTTCAAGCAAAGCGTTCGCGCGACGAAATACGACTTGGTGATCGATGCCCAGGGCCTGCTGAAAAGTGCGTTGCTGACGCGCTATGCCAAAGCGCCGGTGGCCGGGCTGGACAAGAATTCGGCCCGCGAACCGATCGCCGCGCGCTTCTATTCCCGACGTCTGGCCGTGGCCCGTGGGCAGCACGCGGTTGAGCGAGTGCGTCAGCTGTTCGCGTTGGCCCTGGGTTACGACTTGCCCAAAGGCCTGGGCGACTATGGTCTGAACGTCGAACGGCTGGTGGAGCTACCGCGCAAGAATCCGTACGTGGTGTTTCTCCACGGCACCACCTGGGACACCAAGCACTGGCCTGAAGCTTATTGGCGCGAGCTGGCCGAGCGGGTGGGTTATCTCGGCGTGGCGGTGAAGCTGCCATGGGGCAACCCGGTCGAAAAAGCCCGCGCCGAGCGCATCGCCAAAGACATGAAACACGTCGAAGTGCTACCCAGGCTGAACCTGGCGGGTGTCGGCAAAGTCCTGGCCGGCGCGCAGGCGTGCGTGGCGGTGGACACCGGCCTCGGTCACCTGGCTGCGGCGCTGGACGTGCCGACCCTGTCGCTGTTCGGCCCGACCAATCCGGGCCTGACCGGCGCCTATGGCAAATCGCAGATTCACATGGCCAGCGACTTCCCTTGCGCACCGTGCCTGCAAAAGAAATGCACCTATCAACCGACGGCCGACGATGCCCGTCGGTTTGACCTGAAACGCGAGTGGCCCCTGTGCTTCACGCGTCTGAATCCCGAGCGTGTCGCGAGCCGACTGAGCACGTTGTTACTGGCTGAGGAGCTGCGCTGATGCAATTGGCATTTGTCCTGTACAAGTACTTTCCCTTTGGCGGCTTGCAGCGTGACTTCATGCGCATCGCCCTTGAATGCCAGCAGCGCGGCCATCAAATTCGTGTCTACACGTTGATCTGGGAAGGCGACATCCCGCCGGGCTTCGAAGTGTTGGTGGCGCCGGTCAAGGCGTTCTTCAATCATCGGCGCAACGAGAAACTCACCGAATGGATGGAGGCCGATCTGGCCAAGCGCCCGGTGGATCGCCTGATCGGTTTCAATAAAATGCCGGGCCTGGACGTTTACTACGCCGCCGACGGCTGCTTCGAAGACAAGGCGCAAAACCTGCGCAACTCGCTGTACCGTCGCTGGGGCCGCTACCGGCACTTCGCCGAGTACGAGCGCGCGGTGTTCGCCAAAGATGCCAAGACCGAAGTGCTGATGATTTCCGAAGTCCAGCAGCCGCTGTTCATCAAGCATTACGACACACCGCTGGAGCGCTTCCATTTGCTGCCACCCGGCATTGCCCAAGACCGTCGTCGCCCCGCGAACGCGGATGAAATTCGCGCCGGGTTCCGCGCCGAATTCAACCTGAAGGACGATGAGCTGCTGCTGGTGCAGATCGGTTCCGGGTTCAAGACCAAAGGCGTGGACCGTAGCCTCAAGGCACTGGCCGCGCTGCCCGCCGAGCTGAAAAAACGCACCCGGCTGTTTGTAATTGGCCAGGACGACCCCAAAGTATTCCAATTGCAGAGCGCCACATTGGGGCTCGGCGACAACGTGCAATTCCTCAAGGGCCGCAGCGATATCCCGCGCTTCCTGCTCGGTGCCGATCTGCTGATCCACCCGGCGTACAACGAAAACACCGGGACGGTATTGCTTGAAGCCCTGGTAGCCGGTTTGCCGGTGTTGGTGAGCGCGGTGTGTGGGTATGCCCATTACATCGCCGAGGCCGACGCGGGTCTGGTGCTGGACGAACCCTTCGATCAGGCGCAACTGACTCAGTACCTGACCGGCATGTTGAACGACACTGATGCACGGGCGGCCTGGAGCCGCAACGGTCTGGCCTTCGCCGAGACGGCCGACCTCTACAGCATGCCGCAGCACGCGGCCGATGTGATTCTGGCGGAGCACGCTTAATGAAGTTGATGCTGGCTGAACCGTTCAAGAGCCTCTGGGCTGGACGCGACCCGTTCGCCGAAGTCGAGGACCTCAAGGGCGAGGTGTACCGCGAGCTCGAAGCGCGCCGGACGCTGCGAACTGAAGTGGACGGCCACGGGTACTTCGTGAAGATCCACCGGGGTATCGGCTGGGGTGAGATTTTCAAGAACCTGCTGACCGCCAAGCTGCCGGTGCTGGGCGCGGGCCAGGAGTGGAAGGCCATTGAGCGCCTGCAAGAAGTCGGCGTGCCGACCATGACTGCCGTCGCTTATGGCGAAAAGGGCAGCAACCCGGCGGATCAGCATTCGTTCATCGTCACTGAAGAATTGGCGCCCACCGTCAGCCTTGAAGATTTCAGCATCGACTGGGTCAAGCACCCGCCGGAGCCAAAGCTCAAGCGCGCGCTGATCGCCGAAGTCGCGCGCATGACCGGCATGATGCACCGCGCCGGGGTCAACCATCGCGACTGCTACATCTGCCACTTCCTGCTGCACACCGATAAGCCGGTGACCTGCGATGACCTCAAGTTGTCGGTGATCGACCTGCACCGCGCCCAGGCCCGCCCGACGATTACCCGGCGCTGGCGCAACAAGGACCTGGCGGCGCTGTATTTTTCGGCGCTGGAGATCGGCCTGACCCGTCGCGACAAACTGCGTTTCCTCAAGGGGTACTTCCAGCAGCCCCTGCGCCAGATACTGGTTGAAGAAGCCGGGTTACTGGCGTGGCTCGAAGGCAAGGCCAACAAGCTCTACGAGCGTAAACAGCGCTACGGGGATGCGCTCTGATGTCGGGTTGGACACTGGAGCCGGCTTACAGCGATCTGGCAGAAGATTTCGGCAGTCTTGATGCGGTGTTTGCCCTCGAGGGCGAGCAACTGACCCATGATCCGCTGTCCGAAGTTATTCGCGTCCAGCGCAAAGGCGTCAACTATTACGTCAAACGCTACGTCAGTGCCGGCAAAGGCCTGCGGCGCTACCTGGGCAAACCTCGGGTCAAGGCCGAATGGCAGAACCTCAAGCGTTTCGCCAAGTGGGGCATTCCCACCGCAGAGGTTGTGGCCTGGGGGTTGGAGCGGCACGGTGTGACGTACGCCCGTGGGGCAATGATCACCCGCGAACTGCCGCATACCGAAGACTTGTCGGTCCTGGCTAATCGGCATGATCCGAAACTGGCGGACCGCGCCTGGGTTGATACCGTCAGTCGCCAATTGGCCGGTTACACCCGGACCATGCACGACAACCGTTTCACTCATAATGATTTGAAGTGGCGCAACCTGTTGGTCGACGATGAGGCCCGGCTGTTCCTGATCGATTGCCCCAACGGCGATTTCTGGCGCGGCTTCTGGCTCAAATACCGCATCACCAAAGACCTGGCCTGCCTCGACAAGGTCGCCAAGTATCACCTGTCGGCGACCCAGCGCCTGCGCTTTTACCTGCAATACCGCCAATGCGCCCGGCTCGATGCCGCGGACAAGAAACGCATTCGGCACGTGGTGAGATTTTTTGAGGGGCGCGAATGACTGATTTTCTGGCTGCTGAAGACCGCGCGCTGTTCGAGCGTCATGGTCTCGGCACCTTCGACGCGCTTTGGGCCAAACAGCTCGACGCGGTGGACGAGCCCAATACCGGTCGGGGTGGCTGGAGCAGTGTGTTTCGGCTGGATCTGGACGGTCATGGCTACTACCTCAAGCGCCAGAGCAACTACCTGACGCGCTCCCGGCATTCGCCCTTTGGCGAGCCGAGTTTTGCCCGTGAGTTTCGCAACATCAGTCGTTATCGGGCGCTGGGTATTCCGGCGCTGCAGGCGGCGTTTTTTGGTGAGCGCAAGGTCGACGGCGAAGTTCGGGCGATTCTGCTGACTCACGCGCTGGACGGTTGGGATGATCTGGATTCGCTGTTGCAGCGCTGGTCGGAGCTGAGTGCGATACAGCACTCGGCCATTCTCAAGGCCTGTGGGCAACTGGCGCGACGCCTGCATGGCAGGCGCCAGGTCCACGGTTGCTTTTACCCCAAGCACATTTTTCTTCAGGCCACCGGCGACGGCTATCAGGCGCAATTGATCGACCTGGAAAAAACCCGGCCGCTGTTTTTCGGCCGGCGTGATCGGGTCAAGGACCTGGAGCCGTTGCTGCGTCGGGCGCCGGAATGGAGCGACAGCCAGCTGCGCGAATTGTTGGCGGTTTATCTGGATCAGCCGCTGAACAGTTCGCGGGTGGACCGTTGGGTATCGCGCCTGAGTGCGCGGCGCAGTAACAAGGAGACGCGTTGATGCGTTTGTCCGAGCTGAAAAACGCCGGCCGTAGCCCGAGCCTGCCGCTGAGTATTCCACTGGCCGATGCCGCGGGGCCTGCCGATTTGCAGTTGCTGAGTCTGCTGCGGGTGTTGCCGGGACAGCGTTATGTTGGGGCTGGCGTCTGGCGTGGCCGGCCGGTGCTGGCCAAGTTGTTGGTCGGTGGCAAAGCGGCGCGGCATTTTCAACGCGAACTGGACGGTGTGCGTTTGCTGGCCGCTCAGGGGCTGACCACGCCGTTGTTATTGGCCGATGGCCTCAAGGACGGCGAGGGCGGTTGGCTGTTGTTCGATTTCCTTGAGGGTGCCGAGAGCCTGGGGGATGCCTGGAAGCAGGTCGAACACTTGCCCGCATTGGCGGATGAACAATCCGCGGTGCTGGCTGAGGCGTTGGGCGCCATCGGCCAACTGCACAGCAAAGGCCTGTGGCAGGAAGACCTGCACCTGGACAACCTGCTGCGCCATGGCGGTCAGTTGTATTTGATCGATGGCGCCGGTATCTGCGTCGAGACGGCGGGCAAGCCGCTGTCGCAACAGAAAGTCCTGGAAAACCTCGGGGTGTTCTTCGCCCAGTTGCCCAAAGTGCTGGAACCCTTCACCGAAGAGTTGCTGGTGTATTACCTGCTGAGTAATGGCGAACACGCGTTGCCGATGGAGGCGTTGCAAAAACAGATCGACAAGGTCCGTCGCTGGCGTTTGAAGGACTTTCTGATCAAGGTCGGCCGCGAATGCACGCTGTTCAGCGTCCAGCGTGGTGCGTTCGGCTTGCGGGCGATTCGCCGTGAGGAAGAGGCGGCGATGCTGCCGGTGCTGGCACAGGCCGACGCCTTGCTCGATCAGGGGCATCTGTACAAGACCGGCGGCGCGGCGAGCGTCGGCAAGGTCGAGGTGGCCGGGCGCACATTGGTGGTCAAGCGTTACAACATCAAAGGCTTTACCCACTGGCTCAAGCGTTTCTGGCGCCCGAGCCGCGCCTGGCACTCATGGCGCGAAGGCAATCGCCTGGCGTTCCTCGGTATTGCCACGCCAAAACCATTGGCGTTGCTGGAGAAGCGTTTTCTCTGGCTACGCGGCCGGGCGTACCTGGTGACCGAGTATTTGCCGGGGCCCGACATCATCGAGCGCTTCTCGCCGTACGTAGAAAGTGGAGAGGCGCCAGAGGCTGAGTTGCAGGCGCTGGATCACCTGTTTGCCGAGTTGATTCGCGAACGGATCAGTCATGGCGATTTCAAGGGCCATAACCTGTTCTGGCAACAGGATCGCTGGGCG
Organism: Pseudomonas sp. Pseusp15; assembly: GCF_059492165.1. Classification (NCBI taxonomy): domain Bacteria; kingdom Pseudomonadati; phylum Pseudomonadota; class Gammaproteobacteria; order Pseudomonadales; family Pseudomonadaceae; genus Pseudomonas; species Pseudomonas sp. Pseusp15. The sequence continues at coordinate 4,836,184 of NZ_CP168523.1, read as the reverse complement.
CTGATCGACCTGGATTCGATGTGCCAGCATGGCTCGCTCAGCAGCTTCGCTCCAGCGTATGCGCGGGATCGGGCGCGGTTCATGCGCAACTGGCCCGAGAGCAGTGCGCTGTATCGTGTGATTGATCAGCGTCTGCCCAAAAATATCTCTAGCGCTGCTTGAATCGGGTCTTCGACCCCATCGCGGGCTTGCCCGCGATGGCGCCAGATCAGTCTCCCGAGAACTGGCGGACAAGTTCTTGTGAATTGTCCTACATGATCTGCAGAGCCCATGAACTGTGCCCTGAATAGCCACGATGCTAGTTTGCCTGACGTTCTCGGAGGGCAGATTTTGACGATAAAAATGGCTGTGATGTTGAGCTCTTTTTCACTGGCGCTGTCTGGCTGCGGGACCGCTGTCACGGTGCTGCAGGATGACGAAGACGCCGCTCGTGGCCTCAGAAAGCAAAAGACCTACTGTCAGTCCATTCCTCGCATCTACAGCGGTCTGGCTCACGACTTTTGTCTCCTGCACGCGCCGCCCGATCCCACGGGTATTCTGGTGCCGTTCGTATTGCTGGACTTGACCCTTTCGGGTGTATTCGACACGGTTTTCTTGCCCTATACGATTTACCGGCAAGCTGCCGACGGAAACATCAGGATTTACTGGCGGCCGGGTCGCGGATGAGCAAAGGCGAACGCTTGGGCTCGACGTCATCTTCACGGCGCCGATAAGGGCAGGGTCATTCCCGCCACGTTTACGCTATAATCCCGCCCTTTAGCTGTCTCTCGCCCCTTGCGAGGGCACATTAATTTTTGAGGCGCGTTGCGCCTGCATGCAGACTAAAGAGGCTAGACCCCTGTGGCATTGACGATTCTTGGCCTGTCCGGCGCCCTTAGCCATGATCCTTCCGCAGCCTTGTACATCGACGGCAAGCTGGTCGCGGCGGCTGAAGAAGAGCGTTTCGTGCGCGATAAACATGCAAAGAACCGCATGCCTTACGAATCGGCGAAATTCTGCCTCGAGCAGGCGGGCATCAAGCCATCCGACGTTGACGTGGTGGCGATTCCATTCGCGCCGATCAGCCTGTTCGGCAAGGCTCGCTGGCACTACGCCAAGCGCTACTGGTACGCCCCGGACCGCGCCCTCGACGCGATCCTGATGGGTAACCGTCGCTACAAGCGCTATCGCAACAAGATTGTCTGGTGCCTCGAGCAATTGGGTTTCGATCCGAAAAAGATCAAGATCGAGCCGGTCGAGCACCACTTGGCTCACGCCTCCAGCGCCTACCACTGCTCCGGTTTCAAAGAGAAAACCGCGATCCTGGGGATCGACGGCAAGGGCGAATACGCCACGACTTTCTTCGGTTATGGCGAAAACGGCAAGATCCACAAGATCAAGGAATTCTTCGATCCGGACTCCCTCGGCGGCCTGTACGGCGCGATCACCGAGTTCCTCGGCTTCGAAATGCTCGACGGTGAGTTCAAGGTCATGGGCATGGCGCCGTACGGCGACGCCAGCAAATACGATTTCTCGCGCCTGGCCTCGTTCGAAAACGGCGAACTGGTGATCAACACCGACTACGCCAACGTCATCGGCCTGCGTCGTTATAAAGAGAAGGGCAAGGGTTTCTACTTCTCGCCGAAGCTGATCGAGTGGCTGGGTCCGAAACGTGAAGGCGACATCGCCGACGAACCCTACATTCACTACGCCGCGAGCATGCAAGCGCTGTTCGAGAAACTGGCGCTGCAGATGATCGACCACTACCTGGGCGATGTGCTCAAGGAAACCGGCAAGCTGGCCTTCGCCGGTGGTTGTGCGTTGAACGTCAAGCTGAACCAGAAAATCATCGCCCGCGATGACATCAAAGAACTGTTCGTCCAGCCTGCGTCCGGCGATGCCGGTACCGCGGTGGGTGCGGCGGCTTATGTGTCTCATGCCCGTGGTGTACCGGTCGAGAAGATGGAACACGTCTACCTCGGCCCGTCCTACAGCAATGAAGACGTGATCGCGGCCTGCGCCCGTCACGCCGACAAGCCCAAGTGGCGCAAGCTCGACAATATGCCGGAGCAGATCGCCAAAATCATGGTCGATGGCAACCCGGTGGCCTGGTTCCAGGGTCGCATGGAGTTCGGTCCGCGTGCCTTGGGCGGTCGTTCGATCATTGGCTGCCCGAGCGTGGCCGGCGTGGCGGACCGTATCAACCATCAGATCAAGTTCCGCGAGCGCTGGAGGCCTTTCTGCCCGTCGATGCTCGACACCGTTGCGCCGCAAATGATCAAGATCGATCACCCTGCACCGTTCATGACCTTCACCTTCGAAGTGGCTGAAGAGTGGAAAACCCGCGTGCCGGAAGTCGTCCATGAAGACGGCACGTCCCGGGCCCAGGTGCTCAAGCGCGAATACAACCCGCGCTACTACGACATGATGAAGGCGTTGGAAGTACTGACCGGCAACGGTGTGTCGCTGAATACTTCGCTCAACCGTCGTGGCGAGCCGATGATCTGCTCGCCGACCGACGCCTTGAACATGTTCTTCGGTTCCGACCTGCAGTACCTGATCATGGAAGACATTCTGGTGGTCAAAGAAGGCGCGGACGCTTATGACTCGCTCGGCTGAACGCCATGTGCTGCAGTTCTGTCACGGCTATGACGGGCCGTTTCTGGACTGCGCCCGGCAGTACGCCAGCCTGTTCGCGGGGACCGGTTATCGCGTGACCACGGTGTTCCTGACCGGGGCTGCCGATAGCCAAGTCGCCGCGAACTGTGCGTCCGACGAGGTGCTGTTCATGGAGTACAGCTCCAAGGCCATTCGTGGCCTGAAGCTGGGCGCCATCGGCGATCTGCGCAAGATCGCCGCATCGCGCAACTTCAGTTTCTGCATCGCTCATCGTTTCAAACCGATCTACATCGCCCTGCTCGGCACTTCGTTGCCGGTGATTGGCGTGCATCACGCGTTTGGTGATTACCAGCGCCGCACCCGCAAACTGTTCGCGCATATTTTCCGCAAACGCCTGAGCCTGCTCGGCGTCTCCGATGCGGTGCGTGACGACATGCGCCGTTGCTTGCCGAAATGGCCGCAGGCGCGGATTCAGACGCTCTATAACCGGATTGATGTACAGGCGTTACAGGCCAGTCAGGTGTCGGTTCGCGAGGCCCGGGAAACCCTCGGTCTGTCGATGGATGCCTGGATTGTCGGCAACGTCGGGCGCCTGCATCCGGACAAGGATCAGACTACGTTGTTGCATGGTTTTGCCACGGCATTGCCGGGGTTGCCGGCCAACAGTCAGCTGGTGATTCTGGGCAGCGGTCGGCTGGAGCAGGACCTCAAGGCCCTGGCGCGTGAACTGGGTATCGGCGATCGCGTGCTGTTCCTCGGTCAGGTGCCCGAGGCGCGTCGCTATTTCCGCGCTTTCGATGTGTTTGCCTTGAGTTCCGATCATGAACCGTTCGGCATGGTATTGCTGGAGGCCATGGCCGCCGGTGTGCCGTTGCTCGCCACCGCGTGTGGTGGCGCCAGGGAAGTGGTCGAAGGTGTGGGCATTCTATTTCCGCTGGGCGATGCCGGGCACCTGGCTCAAGGGCTGCAACATCTGGCCGCGATGGACGAGCAGCAACGCCGCCAGTGCGCCGAGCTGATGTTCGACCGCTTGCGTGAGCGCTTCTCCGATCGCGCGGTGCGCGATGCTTTCTGGCATTTGCCGCACGTTACCGAACTGGCACCGAGGGGCTGATGCTCAACCGATTTCAAGGCTGGCGCGAGCGTGGCTGGGTGCAGGTCGACGCCTCGACTTATGCACAAACCTGGCAGCGTTTTGGCGGCAGCGTCGCGACCCATCCCCTGGTAGTCGAACGTCTGGCACAGTTGGCCGACATTCCGGTGCGCTACCTGGCTTGGGAGCAGGACGGCGAAGTGAAAGCCGCCATCCCAACCTGGGGGCGCGACTTGGCGCTGTCCAAGGACGTGCTCAAGCGCACAGGTAAAAAGGGCCTGTTCGACCTCGGCAATGCCGAACTGATCCTCCCGGCCGCCGCCGATGCCCAGGCACCGCTGCGCCATCGGGGGCGTTACCTGTCGGCGCTGAGCGAAGGTCGTTTTACCGGTATCAAGCTGCAGACAGAACAACTGGCGCTGGCCCGCACGCCTGAAGAATTGTCGAAAAAGTTTCGCTACAACCAGCGCCGCGAGTTGCGTCTGCTGGAAGAGGCGGGCGGCGTGGTGCGGCCGGTTACCGAGTTTTCCAGCAGTGAACTGGCTGCGATCTATTGCGACCTGTTCCAGCGTCGCTGGGGCTTTCCGGCCACCGGTGCCGAGCGCATGGGCGAGGTGATCGAGTTGTTGCGCGAGTTGCTGATCGGCTCGGTGATTTTCCTCAACGACGCACCGATAGCGACTCAACTGGTGTACCGCGTCGAGGCGCCGGAATGGATCAGCGTCGAATACGTCAACGGTGGTGTCGATCCCGAGACCCGTGAATTCAGCCCCGGCAGCGTGCTGAGCTTCCTCAACACCCAAAGCGCCTGGGAACATGCTCGTGCGTTGGATAAGCCCCTGCGGTTTTCCTTTGGTCGAACCGACCGTGAGTACAAGGACCGTTGGTGCAATTCTGTGCCGGTCTTCACGGTATGAGCCAACCCATGAGCCGCAAACAGCAACTGCTCAAGCGCCATCGGCGCAACAAACGCATCGGCCTGTTGATTGCGTTGATGTTGCTGATCGCGATCGGCGGGCTGGTGGCCTGGTGGCTGCCGCTGGTGCTTGCGGTGCTGGGCTGGATCGCCCATGAGGCGTGGTTTGCCGACCATCTGTTTTATTCCCCCCAAGACGATTACCAATACAGCTTCCCGCCGTATACCCCGCAACCCAAGATTCATCTGGACGGTGAACGGCTACGGCTGGATGAGGGCGTCATGCTGGTCGATGACGCCACGCTGATACTGGCGCTGCGGGTGAAAAGTACTTGGCTGGGGCGCTTTATCGATCCGGTGGTCGAGTTGCTGGGGGGCGATAATCCCGACCGGCAAACTTTCGAGCGCGGTGTAAACGGGCTGCGTTATCTCAATCTCAGTGGTCAGGCAAGCGTGTTGTCGCAAGGTGAGTTGCGTCTACGTGGGCGTTTCTGCCGATTGCTCGGCGAGCCCGTGCTATGGGCGTTCGAGCAGCCGGACTACCGCCGTCAGCGAGTGATGGTGATTGCTCCCCATGCCGACGATGCAGAGCTGGCCGCCTACGGTCTGTACAGCCAGGCCGACGAAGCCTGGATCGTCACCCTGACCGCCGGTGAAATCGAAGCCGAACATTATCGACAGATGGGTCTGAGCACGGTCGAGGCAGCTCGTCTCAAAGGCCGTTTGCGAGCCTGGGATAGCATCGCCGTACCGCGTTGGGCCGGGGTGCCTGAAGCCCATTGCGTGCAGTTGGGGTATTTTTGCCTGCAACTGGCGGCGATGCAGGCGGCGCCGGCCACGCCGGTGGGTTCGCGCGAAGCGGATTTGAGTGACACCCGGTTGTTTCGTCAGTTGAATCCATTTGCCCTGCCGGGCGATGTCGACGGCGCGCCGACCTGGAACAATTTGCTGGCCGATCTGCGTGAACTGTTGCTGAGGGCGCGTCCGCAAGTGATCGTATTGCCGCACCCGACCCTCGACCCGCACCCGGATCACATCTGTGCCCAGGCAGCGGTTCTCGAAGCGTTGAGCGGGCTGGAGTGGCAGCCGACCACCGTGCTTGGCTATGCCAACCATCTGCATGACAATGATCGTTGGCCGATGGGTGATGCGGGTCATGGCATCGCCCTGCCGCCGACGTTCGATTTGGCAACGGCGATGCAGCCCTGTTGCCTGCCGATGCCTTTGGCGCGTCAGCGTGATAAAGCGATGGCGTTGGGCATGATGCACGACCTGCAACCGCCCATGCCGTTCAAGCGACGTTTGCGGCGGTTGATACAGTGGCTGCTGGCCAGTAGAGTGCCACCCGTCTATGGCGAGAACGAGTTCTTTCGCAAGGCGGTCAGGCGGCATGAGTTGTTCTGGGTTCTGAAGCATGGTGAAACATCTGTGAGGCAGAAATGAAGTATCGCGGCCCCTAGCATGGCGGCGTATCCAAGCAGTAGTGAGTATTTCTGTGATCAATCCATGCCCGCGTATCCTGTTCCTGATTCCGTATTTCGGTCATTGGCCGTTCTGGATGCCGTTTTTCCTCGAGAGTTGCCGACGCAACGCCGATATCGACTGGCTGCTGTTCAGTGATTGCGGCACTCCCGAGAACCTGCCGCCCAACGTGACTGTTGAAGCCATGAGTTTCAGCGAGTACTGCGCGCTGGTGTCACGGCGGTTGAATATCGACTTTGTGCCGGACGCGCCTTACAAGCTCTGCGACATCAAGCCGGCCCTGGGGCATATCCATGTCGACCGCCTGCAAGGCTATGATTTCTGGGCGTTCGGCGATATTGATCTGGTATTTGGTGATCTGCGACGTTATTTCACCGCTGATCGGTTGGCCAGTTATGACTTGTTCTCCACCCACGAGCGGCGGGTGGCAGGCCATCTCTGTTTGATGCGCAACACTGCCCGCAAACGTGAGTTGTTCATGCAGATCAAGGACTGGCAAACACGCTTTACCGATCAGGTGCATCACGCGCTGGATGAAGGCGCATTCAGTCGGATCTTCCTCTGGCGCAAGAATTTCCCCGAGCCACTGTTCTCCCTGGTGGGCAAGCTCAATCCGTGGCGTCGCCGCAGCGAATTCACCGAGGCGTTCAGTACCCCGGGCGGTTGCATCAAGTGGCACGACGGCACGGATGATTTTCCGCATCGCTGGTATTGGCGCGATGGTTGTTTGAGTAACGATCGTGATGGCGATCGTCGGTTTCCGTATTTCCACTTTGTCTGCTGGAAACGCAACGAGTGGTCACGGTTGTCCCCACCCGATCCGGCCGAGATCAGGCGCCTTGCCGCCGAGCCGGCCTGGGTCATCGATGCGACTGGTTTTCACCGGGGAGAGTTATGAGTCAACGGTCAAAGGTTCTGCAGTTGCAGCCTGACTACAACGTCAAAGCCCATGATTTTGCCGACCTCGCGGAGCAGATCGTCAAGGCCCTGCCGAGTGATCGCTATGAAGTGACCGCGGCGTTCCTGCGCGGCAAGCCAGGGCCTGGCGAGGCAGTGAGTCGCGCCGATCGTTCGGTATATTTCGAGTTTTCCGACAAGTCCCTCAAGGGCATGCGCCTGCGCGCCATGTGGCAGCTGTACAAGTTCTGCCGCACAGAAAAATTCGACGTGGTGATTTGCAATCGCTTCAAACCGGTGAACATGATGCTGGCGCTCAACCGTTGGTTGAAAGTACCGCTGTGCATCGGCATCTCCCACGGTTTTGGCGAGTACGACCGGTTTTACCGGCGCCGCCAGACCCAGCGCCTGATCGATCGCCATTGGCGCTTTGTCGGTGTGTCGCCAGCGGTCAAACAGTACCTGCTCGATTGCGACTGCGGCTTTACCGACCAGAATACCTACGCAATCACCAACGCCATCGACATCGAGCAGGCTGAAGGTTTGCAGCACCGCCGCGAGCGTGCCCGCGAGTTGTTGGGCATCGATCCCTCGGTGCGCTTGATCGGCGCATTGGGCCGACTGGTGCCGGTCAAGGGCCACACCTATCTGCTGCAGGCCTTTGCCACCCTCAAGGACAAATACCCGAACACCCAACTGGCAATCATTGGTGCGGGGCGTGAAGAGTCGCGCCTGGCCGCCGAGATCGAGCGCCTTGGGCTGACCGGTCGCGCGCACTTGCTGGGTTTCAAGGAAAACGCCTTGCAGTATGTTCGGGCGTTCGACATCTGGACCATGCCGTCCTTGGCTGAAGGCCTGGGGCTGGCATTGCTCGAGGGCATGAGCGGGCACCTGCCGGTGATTGCCTCGAACGTGCCGGCCATGTTGCCGCTGATTCAGGGCGCGGGCGGTCTGGCAATTACCCCGGCGGACGTGCCGACGCTGGTCGCAGCGCTGGAGAACTACCTGGGGCTGTCGGATGACGAGCTCAAGGCCAAGGGTGAACAGGCCTACCGCTATCTCCTGGAGCAACACGACATCGAGGTATTCCGCCAGGAGTACCTGAACCTGATCGACTCCGGCTTGAGTCAAGCCCGCAGGGAGCAACCATGAACGACGTGCAACCTCTCGTCACGGTCATCATCGCGTCGTACAACCACGGTCGCTATATCGAGGAAAGCATCCTCAGCGTCCTCACCCAGACCTACAAGAATATCGAGTTGCTGGTCATCGATGACGGCTCCAGCGATGACAGCGTCGAGCGCATCAATGCCTTGCAGGCGCAGCACGATTTCGATTTCCGGGTCCAGCAGAACCAGGGGCTGACCAACACCCTCAACGGCGCCATTGCGCGCTCAAAGGGCAGTTTGATCGTGCCGTTCGGGTCCGATGACATCATGTTGCCGGAGCGCATCGCCACCCAGGTGGCGTATATGGATGGCAAGCCCGAGGTCGGGATCTGCGCCGGCAACATCGAACTGATCGACGCCGACGGCAATCTCTATCCGGAGAAACGTCAGCGTCGAGATGTGCCGTTCCGTCGTCTGGACTTCGATGACATGTTCCTGGAGCGCAAGCCTTATCCGCCGGCGCCGACCCTGATGATCCGCCGTGAAGCGCTGGACAAGGTAGGCGGCTTCGATCCGAACATTCGCCTGGAGGACTTGCTAATCGAGTTGAAGGTGACCCGCGCCGGCTACTTCATCGATGGCCTGAATGTGCTGATGGCGCGCTATCGTAAGCACGCCACCAACTCCTACAAGAATAACCGCTTCATGATCGACAACATCCTGCGCTCCTACGCACTGTTCAGCGATCATCCGCTGTACGACGAGGTGCGCTACAAATTCCTCAGCTCGATGTTCCTGAAAACCTCCAATCGCGACCGCAAGCTGGCGCGCGAACTGCTGGCGCAGATACCGTTCAAGGCCTGGAACAAGAAGACCTGGCGCGGCCTGGGGCGGCTGTATTTCTCACCGCTGGAAAAAGACTGAGCCCACCCTGAGACGCGCAGCCATCGATGCCGGTATAGCGGCCCTCACCGGCATGCCTGAGGTGTCGGGAACAGGGCGGCGGTCACGATGGCCAGCAGGTAGGCCGCCAGCGCAATGAACGGGTTGGTTTCGACTATTAATGAGCCCGGGCGGGATGACTCCCGGTCAGTACTTGCCTGTGTAGGTTATCCACTGCAGATTTCGACGCCATCACGGCGTAGCCCTGAAGTAGCGCGCCAAAGTGGTCTTCGAACAGCCAGCGTCGATCCACGGCGTAACGCTGCATATGGCGCAGATTGCGCTTGCGCAGGGACAGGCTCAGCGATGACGGATAGATGCGCATGTCCGCCAGATCGATCAGGCCGAACTCACCGTCATCCAGTACCAGTACATTGCCCAGGTGCAGTGACCGGAAATAGACACCTTGTTCATGCAGTTGCGCCATGAACTTGCCGAAACGCTCAACCAGCGCCTGACGCACCGCGGGCGCGGTGATGCCTTGAAGAACCTGACGCAAAGTGCTGCCCGGCAGCGGTGAATAGTGTACGGCACTGCTACCGTCCTTGAGTCGATACAGGTCCAGAATTTGCGGGGTCGGGATACCCAGGTTGCGCAATTGCTCGCTGTTGGCGGCAAACCGTTCGGAATAGGGGTTGAAGCTACCCGAGGTGTACCAGCGACGGCGGCGGAACAACTTGAGGAAGCTGCCATCGACCAGGCGCAGGACTTTTGGCCCCAGCCCGTCTTCCTCGATCACCTGGGCACTGGCGGTCAACTGTTGCAGGGCGGCCGGCGTCAAGGTCCTGATCGGCATTGCCAATAGGCGCCTGGCCCGTTGGTTGATGCTTAATGCGGCGATCAGCGCCAGCGGAATCCACAGCAAAAACCAGTGCTCCTTGGGCCGGGAAATGATACCGCCGCCTTCGGTCAGGCCGGCGCCGATGCCGAATACCAGCCAGGTCGAGGCGATGATGAACAACGGCTGCAGGCGATACCGCCAGCTATTCAGCAAGCACCGGACCTGGAAGAACAGCCACGGCATCAAGCCGAAAATACCAACGTAATAGAGCACCCCCAAGGCGAAGCTATGAGGCTCCTGCAAGGTGTAGCCGATACCGGGGTCGAGAGTCAGGGTGGCGTTGTAGCCATGACCGATCCACGGGTGCTCGGCAATTTTTTGCAGGGCCAGCTGCCAGATTTCAAAGCGATAGGAGTCGCCGCGCTCGACGATCATCTGCGAAAACAGTACGGCAACCGCTGCGCCACCGATCAACAGGGTACCCAGCAATATGAAAGAACGACGGTTCCAGCTGATGAAACTCAGCCATAACGCAGCCAGTGTCAAAGCAACCAGCGGGGTTCTGGAGCCGGTGGCGATCACCGTGGCGAACATGATCGCCATCGCCGGGATGCTCAGCCAGAGCATCTGGCGACGCTTGCAGGTCATGCTCACGCTCAGCCAGTAGGTACAAAAAAAGCCGAATACGTGGGAGCTGAGCAGTGGGTTGTCGAATGCGCCGCTCCCGATCAGGCGCATGCCCGGCTCGTAGTGGCGGGTAAACATGAACAGGTTGTAGGCCGACGCGATCAGCCCGACCATTGCGGCACTGAACAGCAGGGGCTGGATGATCTCGCTTCGGTAGCGCACCAGCAGGTAGCAGCCAGCGAACAACAGCAGGGTGTGCAAAGCGGGTTTGAACTGACCGGTGACGCTTTGATCCATCGGCGGCCCCCAGCTCAGGCTGAGCAAGGCCCAGGCGGCGAACAACAGCACCGCGACGAAGATCGGTTCGCGCAGCAACTCTTTGAGTTCGCGGGGGCGCAGGCACAGGACAATAAACGATGGGATGCTGAACAGGCCATAAAACATCTTGTGATGCAGGCTGCGACCAGGCAGAAAGAACATCGCGCACAGCAGCAGGAAGTAGCCGAGTGGAAGAATCCAGAGGCAAATGAAATCGAAGACTCGATTGGATGTGTTGTTGAAGCCACTGAGTTGCATGCTGAGAGATTCAATCCTGAAGTTGATCGGCCATTTGGGGTGATGGCTATTTGATGTTGAATTCTGACGCTTAACAATAACAGCCTTTATGCGATTGCCAGAACCCTGAAGAAGCTGTGCTAAAGTCAGCGTCCTTTTTATCGACATTCGCGTGATATGACCGACTCCAGTCTCTCCGCAAGCCCATCGAGCTTGAAAATTTACTTCCGCCTGCTCAGCTATGTCCGGCCGTACATCAGCCTGTTCCTGATCAGCATTGTCGGTTTTCTGATTTTCGCTTCGACTCAGCCAATGCTCGGGTACATCCTCAAGTATTTCGTCGACGGCCTGTCCAATCCCGAAGCGGCGCTGTTTCCAACCGTACCGTACCTGCGTGATCTGCAACTGCTGCAGGCCGTGCCTTTGCTGATCATCCTGATTGCAGCGTGGCAGGGGCTCGGATCTTATCTGGGCAACTACTTTCTGGCCAAGGTTTCCCTCGGACTTGTCCACGACTTGCGTGTGCAGTTGTTCAACAATCTGCTGGTCTTGCCCAACCGTTATTTCGACAAGCATAACTCGGGTCATCTGATTTCGCGCATCACCTTCAACGTAACCATGGTCACGGGGGCGGCTACAGATGCGATCAAGGTCGTAATCCGTGAAGGCATGACGGTGGCGTTCCTGTTCGCCTCGCTGCTGTTCATGAACTGGCGCCTGACGCTGGTCATGGTCGCGATCCTGCCGTTGATCGCCTTGATGGTGCGCACCGCCAGCAAGAAATTCCGTAAACAGAGCAAGAAGATCCAGGCCGCCATGGGCGACGTGACGCACGTGGCCTCGGAAACGATCCAGGGCTATCGTGTGGTGCGCAGCTTCGGCGGCGAAGTCTATGAAGAAAGGCGTTTCTTCAATGCCAGCCAGGGCAACACCGACAAGCAACTGCGCATGACTCGCACCGGCGCCATCTATACGCCGCTGTTGCAGCTGGTGATCTACACCGCCATGGCGGTGCTGATGTTCCTGGTGTTGTTCCTGCGCGGAGATGCGTCCGCCGGTGACATGGTGGCCTACATCACTCTGGCAGGCCTGCTGCCGAAGCCGATCCGCCAATTGTCTGAAGTCAGCTCGACCATCCAGAAAGGTGTGGCCGGCGCCGAGAGTATCTTCGAGCAACTGGACGTCGAACCCGAAGTCGATAACGGCACCATCGAGCGCGATGCCGTCAGCGGTCGTCTGGATGTGCGTCACTTGAGCTTCACTTACCCGGGCACCGATCGCCAGGTACTCGATGACATCAGTTTCTCGGTCGAGCCGGGGCAAATGGTGGCATTGGTGGGGCGTTCGGGCAGCGGCAAGTCGACATTGGCCAACCTGATTCCGCGCTTCTATCACCACGACAAGGGCGAGATCCTGATCGATGGCGTTGAAGTGGAACAGTACAAGCTGCTGAACCTGCGCAGGCACATCGCCCAGGTGACCCAGCATGTGACGCTGTTCAGCGACACCGTGGCCAACAACATTGCGTATGGCGATCTGGCTGGGGCTCCCCGCGAAGACATCGAGAAAGCGGCAAGAGACGCCTACGCGATGGACTTCATTGCGCAGTTGCCCGAAGGCCTGGACACCCAGGTCGGAGAGAACGGCGTGCTGCTGTCCGGCGGTCAACGTCAGCGTCTGGCAATTGCCCGGGCCTTGCTGAAGAATGCACCGTTGCTGATTCTCGACGAAGCCACTTCGGCCCTCGATACCGAATCCGAGCGGCATATTCAGGCTGCACTGGATCAGGTCATGAAAGGTCGAACGACGCTGGTCATCGCTCACCGGTTGTCGACCATCGAGAAGGCTGACCTGATTCTGGTCATGGATCAGGGCCGGATCGTCGAGCGCGGCACCCATGCCGAGCTTCTGGCGCAGAATGGCTACTACGCCCGCCTGAACGCCATGGGCCTCGACGCCCCGGCTGAAGACATCGCCTGATTCGATGCAAGGGTGAGCCCTGCTCACCCTTGCGTTCACCGGCGTGCAACGCGTCCGGTGGATTGTATCCAGACCTTTACGCTTCTTGACCAAACCGGAATAAATCTCGGCAACGCGCTTGTTAAGGTTCCTGAACGAACTTTGACTTCAATCGAGGGGGGCAACCCTTTCGCGCGGGTACTGCCATGCTGCAACGTTATCTCTGGAAGCTCTTGCCCAAGCCGCAGCGGGCTTTCCTGCTGGGACGCCTGTCGGTCGTGGACCGTCAGGTGATCAACAAGTCGATGTCGGCCAGCCTGAGCTTCCCACGGGCCTTCGAGCAGCGTTCCTGTCTATTCATTCATGTTCCCAAGTGTGCCGGGAGCAGCGTATGTGCGGCGATGTTCGATGGGTGGAGCCCCGGGCACTTGCCGTTGTACTGGTACGAGCAGCAATTTCCCGAGCAGTTTGCCGCCAGTTTCAAGTTCGCCTTCGTTCGTGATCCGCTGGAAAGGGCCTACTCGGCTTATGCTTTTTTGCGCGGCAATGAGTTGGGCCGGCGCGATCAGGCGGCGCAGAGGCTGGTCTGCCACTACCGCGACTTCGATGATTTCGTCGCTCGCTGGCTGCATTCGGAGACCATCAGCCGACAAATGCATTTTGCCGCGCAAACGGATTTTCTGACCGACTCCCTGGGGCATCTGGCCCTGGACTTCATTGGCTACCAGGAGCATCTGGAGCGGGATTTTCGCCTGGTCTGCGAACAGGTGGGTCACTGGGCGGTGTTGCCTCACGTCAACGGCTCGCAACAGCGGCGTCCGATGCTTGCCCGCGATTTCTGCTCGGTGCGTACCCGTCGGCTGGTGCGGCGGGTGTACCAGCGCGATTACGAAATGCTCGGTTATGAATGAGCCCCTGTCGATACCTGTTCCAGAGATCAGGCCTTACGATCTGTCACTGTCGAACCGCGACCGCGCCGCAATCAAATTCCAGCACCCGCGTTGCCTGTGGTTGACGGGCCTGTCGGGCGCGGGCAAGTCGACCCTGGCCAATGCACTGGAGTTGCAACTCAATCGGCGCGGGCTGCACACGTTCCTGCTCGATGGCGACAACCTGCGCAATGGCCTGTGTCGTGACTTGGGAATGAGTGCTGAGTGTCGCCGGGAAAACATCCGGCGCATGGCCGAGGTGGCACGGCTGATGGTCGACGCCGGTTTGATTGTGATTGTTGCGGCGATCTCGCCGTTTCGCGCAGAGCGTGATGCCGCTCGTCGGTTGTTCGCTGAGGGCGATTTCATCGAGGTATATGTGAGCACGCCCTTCGCGGTGTGCGCGCAACGGGACCCCAAAGGTTTGTATCAAGCGGCCCGCCAAGGGCGGATCAAGAACTTCACTGGCATCGACAGCCCTTATGAGGCACCGCTGACGGCGGAGTGCGAGATCGACACTCAGGTGCTGCAGCGTGAGGACGCTTGCCATCGTTTATCGCAATTTCTGCTCAATAAATGAACAGAAATCCTCGCCGATTCATCCGGTTGCAGGCGCCCCGCAAGCCAGCGCCAACCCTGTGTTAATATCGCGCCCCTGTTCATTTTGTATGTGGGTTGCTCCATGAAGTTGTCCATGCCGCGATTCAATCAAGCCCCTGTCTTGGTGGTCGGCGATGTCATGCTCGACCGTTACTGGCATGGTGGTACCTCACGGATCTCTCCTGAGGCGCCGGTACCGGTCGTCAAGGTCGAGCACATCGAGGACCGCCCGGGCGGTGCCGCCAACGTTGCCTTGAACATTGCCGCGCTCGGTGCGCCGGCCTCGCTGGTCGGCGTGACCGGCGACGACGAAGCCGCCGACAGCCTGGTCAATAGCCTCAAGGGTGCCGGCGTGCGGGCATTGTTCCAGCGCATTGCGCACCAGCCGACCATCGTCAAGCTGCGGGTCATGAGTCGTCACCAGCAATTGCTGCGTATCGACTTCGAAGAGCCTTTCGCAACCGACGCCCTGGCGCTGGGCGAGCAAGTTGACGAGCTGCTCGAAGGCATCAAGGTGCTGGTGCTGTCCGACTACGGCAAAGGCGCGCTGAAAAACCACCAGGTACTGATCCAGGCTGCCCGTGCCCGTGGCATTCCGGTGCTGGCCGATCCCAAGGGCAAGGATTTCTCGATCTACCGTGGCGCGAGCCTGATCACCCCGAACCTCAGCGAGTTCGAAACCATCGTCGGCGGTTGCGCCGATGAGCACGAACTGGTGAGCAAGGGCGCGCAGCTGATGCACGACCTCGACCTCGGTGCATTGCTGGTAACCCGTGGCGAGCACGGCATGACCTTGCTGCGCCCGGATCATCCGGCGCTGCACCTGCCGGCCCGTGCCCGTGAAGTGTTCGACGTGACCGGCGCCGGCGACACGGTGATTTCTACCCTGGCGGCGGCGATCGCCGCTGGCGAAGAGCTGCCCCACGCGGTGGCCCTGGCCAACCTGGCGGCGGGCATCGTGGTCGGCAAGCTCGGTACCGCGGCCATCAGCGCACCGGAACTGCGTCGTGCGATCCAGCGTGAGGAAGGCTCCGAGCGCGGTGTACTGGGCCTCGAACAGTTGCTGCTGGCGGTCGATGACGCGCGAGCACACAAAGAGAAGATCGTGTTCACAAACGGTTGCTTCGACATCCTGCATGCCGGCCACGTGACTTACCTCGAACAGGCGCGCGCCCAGGGTGATCGCCTGATCGTGGCGGTCAATGACGATGCGTCGGTGAGCCGCTTGAAAGGGCCGGGTCGGCCGATCAACAGCGTCGACCGTCGCATGGCGGTACTGGCAGGTTTAGGCGCCGTCGATTGGGTGATCAGTTTCTCTGAAGGCACCCCGGAAAACTTGCTGCGTGCGGTCAAGCCGGATGTACTGGTCAAGGGCGGTGATTACGGGGTCGACCAAGTGGTTGGCGCGGACATCGTCAACGCTTACGGCGGGACGGTGAAAGTACTGGGGTTGGTGGAAAACAGCTCGACCACTGCTATCGTCGAGAAGATACGCAGCCGTTGAGGTGGGCGTCTCTCGTTTTGTAATGTACGTGAACGGTCTTACCTTGGAGGTATAACCGTTTCCGTTGACGTTGGCCGGTACAAATCCGCGCTTACCTGTTGTTGTCTTGTGGTAATTATTTTATGAAAGTCATGCTCCTGGTGATGGATGAGCAGCGTGTCATATTGGACCGCTTGTATGAAATCGTGCAGCAGAACTGCGCCGATTGTGTTGTCTATCGCCTGAGCAAACTGCAACAGATGAAACTCGGCCCGTTTCTGGCTTCGGTCAATTATCAGAACTTTGACCGGGTCGTGATTTTCTCCAGAGTCAAACGCCTCGCGCCGCAGGTCAGTGTTCTAAAATGTATTCCCGGGTTGATCTTTCTCGAACATGACGCCTATCAGAACTACATGCCCAACAGTAAGTACCTGAAAGTCTATTCGCGTCTGTATCGCCGTCTCCCAAGCTCTCGCGTACTGGTTTCTGGCGCTGTTGTTGCGCGCAGGATGCAAGCTGAAAATATTGATGCAGTGTTCGTTTCAAAAGGATATGACGAGCAGATGCTGCATAACATGGACGGTGTTCGAGACATTCCGATCGGTTTTCTGGGCAGTCTGAAAAGTACCGAATATGCGCAGCGCAAGGCAGTCCTTGAATCGCTGGCTCGGCGTACCGGCATGTTGGTAACCCGGACCCAGTCAGGCGCCGAATATCTGGAAACACTCAATCGCATCAAGATTTTTGTCAGTGCCGATATAGGCATGGGCGAATTCATGATCAAGAACTTTGAAGCCATGGCCTGTGGTTGTGTACTGCTGGCCTGGAGTCAAGGTGAAGAAGATGAGTTGTTGGGCTTTCAGGATATGCACAACACCGTGTTCTATCGCTCCGAAGAGGAGGCAGTGGAAAAACTCAAGCTGTTGGAGAGTGACCCTGCGTTAGCGTCTCGTATCGCCAGTAACGGGCAGGCGTTCGCTGAGAGCCAGTATTCCTTTGCACGTGTGGGACGTACCCTCGCTGTTGAAATCCAGCGTGAAATGCGTCCATGGCGACCGCCTTCGGCATTCACTCGCCTGTGGGTCAAGTTACGTCATGGGATGAAGGTTGCGGAGTAGCTCATGGAAGGTCAGAAGCCTCAAACCTGTGAACAATTGGCGCTGGATGCGATGCCTGGTGGGCACCAGTCCGTTATGGATGGACTGCCGCAGGAGCTGAAAGACTGTCTGAGCTCAGCCGCTCGCGTTGTGCTTATAGCTAATAATCCGGCTATTACGTCGGCCGATTTCCAGGCGCTGAATATTGGCATCGATGACGTCGTGGTCAGCTTCAATACCTGTGTTAAAGCAGCATTGCTTGGCCCGCAGAGCGTGAATGTATTCGTGCATGGTTTCAATGCGCCGGACGCCTACTTCTTCGGCCTTCCCTATGGAGCTGAAGTGCAGCGACTTTTCCAACACGCTGGCGAGCGTTGCTTCACGATGCTGGTGGGAAGTACGCAGGCGATGTGCCCTCTGCCGCGAGTAGCTCTTTTTTGGGAGCGTATTCCGTTACCGGCGCTGTGGAACTACCCGGTCGATCGACCGGGAGGCAAACGTTATGTTGGACCTTCCACCGGCTTCAATGCGCTGGTGTTGTTCGATTGGCTGCGCAGCCACACCGGTTATACCTATCAACTGATGACGCTGGGTTTTTCCAACGAGGCAGGGAAGCTCTGGAGCGGGCATGCCTGGGACTATGAGCGGGACTGGTTGCAAAGGTCGGACGTCATTGTCGTGCCTCTGCAGCGTCGTCGTTGGTGGCAAGTATTGTTTCGTCGCAAATGACGCCAGCAGGGCGCCGAAAAGCGGGCTCGTTTTCTTTCAGGGGTGTTGTCGAGTGTTAAATGTTGCGGTGGCTTTTTTTGGTATCCCAAGAAATTCGGAAATCTGCTTTCCCTCCATTCAAGAAAACGTTCTTGCGCAGTTGCCCCCGAACAGCAACGTAAAATGCTTTTATCATCTGTATAAAGTCGACGAAGTCCAGAACGCGCGCTCAGGCGAAAGGGGGGAGCTGAAGGCGGATAACTATAAGGCCTTCGAGGTTATGACGGGCCAGCTCACTTCAACGGAAGGTGTTCTTGAGCGTTGGAACTTTGAACAAGTCAAGGCACTCGGCGATACCTGGGCTGACGAGTACGCATCACTTCGGAACCTGATTTATCAGCTGAATTCGCTGCACACAGTCACCGCCATGATGGAGTCCTTCAATCCTGATTTCGTAGTATTCGTTCGTCCGGACAATTTCTATCACACACCGCTTCCCGCCTATGTGTTCGATCACCCTGAAGCCAGGCGATTGAATAGCTATATCCCTGATTGGCAGTGGTGGGGGGGGCTGAACGATCGTTTTGCCATTTGTGGGCGTGATACCTATATGGCTTATGGGAAAAGGATCGAGCACATCTTCGACTTCTGCAAGGCGACAGGAAGGCAGTTACATTCCGAACGACTGCTCAAATACGTATTGCAACAGGCAGGAGCCCGGATTTGCACCATGGATACCAAGGCTTCCCGTGTTCGTATCACCGGTGCATTTGCAGATGAATCGTTCTCTCCCAAGCGCGGCATGGGCAAGCGGGAGAATCGCTACTTTCATTTGTTTGCGCAGTTCCGCACGTTCATGGACAAGCAACGATCAAGCTAAGCGCAAGCCATTATTTACTCAGTGTTCCCCGCATCAGCTTCACCAGTCGGAGAGCCTTCACGCTCAGTTGCTTCAACCCTGGTCGCTGAGCTTTCGGTACTCCCAGCCCTTGTTGTGCTATCCAGTCCTTCCAGCGAATACGTTCTTCATGGACCACCCAACCTTGTTGGATAGCGAAGCTCTCCGCCAGATACAGTCCACGGGTACTGGCCGGTAAAAGCTTGTCGCGCTTGAGCGTATACAGCTCGGGGACGGGCACCCCATCATCAAGTGGCATCAGGTACAAATCGGGACGTTTACGATCGAGCCGGGCCACCAGTTGATCGCCCTCCAGCCGCTCGTCGACATGGAACAGGCTCAGGGATTTGGCTTCCTTGGGCACGTCCAGGCGCAAATCGTAGATCAATTGCAGCGAGGCTGTCGGCAAGTGCACGTAGGCCCGGGGACGTTCGATCAGCGGCATGTTCGCGCAGCGCACCGGCCGCGCCGAGCCGGAGAGTGGTGTCAGGCGAAACGGCAGGGCTTCGCGGTAGTGCAGGGCAGCCGAGTAGGGCGCTGGCAGCCAGGTTTCGTTGAAGCGCCCGCTGAGCCAGCCCTCCGGGGTTTCCAGCAGGCACTCTTCGGCAATTTCCTGGGTCGCCGTGTGCAGCGGCAGGTTCAGCTCATGGGCCGGCACGTAGCCGGAGATCAGCTTGAGCACCACGTCGCCGCGATCCTGCCGACGCTGACGCACCAACACCCAGTAATCGCGATTCTGCCAATGCAGGGTCAGGCGCACCGAGACCCCAAGGTTCGCCAGCTCCAGGGCAAACCGCTCGCTGTCGGCCACCGTCACCGGACGGCGGCGTTGCAGGGTCTGGGAAAAATTCAACGGCATCCCGACGCTCTGATAACTCAAACCTTCGGGTGTGGCTTCGACGAACAGCGGCAGGGTCTTGAAGTTGCTCGGGTTCTTTCTGATCAGCGTACGCGGCATGTCGGCTCCTGCTTAAGGCCGCGTGGGCGGCATCAATGGCTACGAAGGACCTGGGCAACGGTCGCGACGTTATGGGCGAGGTGCAGCGGATTGATGGTCCCGACAATAGCACTGGCCACCCCCGGGTGTTCAAACAACAATTCGAAGCTGGCACGCACCGGATCAACGCCCGGGCTCAGGCACACATGGCCGCTGGCCAGGGCCTTTTTGACCAGGATCGCTTTGCCGTGAGCAGCAGCATAGTCAATGACTGGCTTCTCGTTCTGTTCGTTCAGATTGTAGGTGACCATTGCGCAATCACCTTGTTCCAGAGCCTTCAAGCCGCCTTCGACGGTTTTACCGGAAAAACCGAAACCGCGAATCTTGCCTTCGCGCTTGAGCTCGGCAAGGGTCGCATAGACCTCACTGTCGTTGAGGATCGCCAGGTCGTTGCCGTCGGAATGCACCAGCACCAGATCGATAAAGTCCGTTTCCAGGCGTTGCAGGCTGCGCTCCACCGAGAACCGGGTATGCGCGGCGCTGAAATCATGGCGGGACTGACCGTCGGCGAACTCTTCACCGACCTTGCTGACGATTACCCAGTCCTGACGCTGACCACGCAGCAACGGGCCGAGACGCTCTTCGCTGCGGCCATAGGCCGGGGCGGTGTCGATCAGGTTGATGCCCAGGTCGCGCGCGAGTTTGAGCAGCATGCGGGCTTCGTCGTCGCCGGGGATCTGAAAGCCGTTGGGGTATTTCACCCCTTGATCGCGGCCAAGTTTCACTGTGCCCAGGCCCAGGGGCGATACCAGCAGGCCGGTGCTGCCCAGCGGACGATGCAGGTCATGCAGGGTCGGTTGGCTCATGGCAGCAGCTGCTCCCAAGCAGGGACGCCCATCGGCGGTTTCGGCAGTTCCGGCAGCGGGGCCGGATGGCTCGGCTGAATACCGTCGCGTTGCAGTGTGGCGAAGACGCGGTCGGCGAAGTCCGGTGCCAGGGCCAGTTTGGTCGGCCAGCCCACCAGCAGCCGATTCTGCTCGGCGAGGAAGGCGTTGTCCGGGCGGGTCAAGCCCGATTGCAGCGGCTCGGCGCGTTCGACCCGCAAGGTCGCCCACTGTGCGGTGCTCAGGTCGATCCACGGCAGAAGTTGGCCCAGTTCTTTCTGGGCGGCGGCAATTTGCGCGGCTGGCTCGCGGGCCACGCCTTCGGCTTCGGCGATGTCGCCGCCCACGTACCAGACCCACTGGCCATCGGCGGCCGGGTGAGTGGTCACGGTGACGCGTGGCTTCGGCCCGCCGCCCAGACAGTGGGCGTACAGCGGTTTGAGGCTCGGGCCTTTGACGATGATCATGTGCAGGGGGCGGCGCTGCATGGCCGGTTGGCTCAGGCCCAGCGCGGTCAGCAGGTCAGCGGTGCCGGCACCGGCACTGAGAACGATGCGCTGGGCGCGGATTTCGCGTTCGTCGACTTTCAAACCGACCAGTTCACCATTCTCCAGCAGCGGTTCGATGTGCTGACCGGCCAGCAGGCCGTCGCCAGCCAGGTCGGCCAGGCGCTGGATCAGGCTCGGCACGTCGACCACCAGTTCCGTCAGGCGATAGACCTTGCCCTTGAAGCGCTTGTCTTGCAGCGCCGGCGGCAATTGATCGCCTTTGACCTGATCGACCCGCCCGCGCACGGCTTTGCTGGCGAAAAAGCTGGTGAGGTTGCCAGCGAGGGTGCCGGGGGACCAGAGGTAATGGGCATCGGACAATACGCGCACGCCGGACAGGTCCAGTTCGCCGTCGCCGGCCAGTGCTTCACGCCAGCGACGCGGCATGTCGGCAATGGCTTCCGAGGCGCCGGTCAGGGCGCCGTGCAACGCGTATTTGGCACCGCCGTGGATGATGCCCTGGGACTTCAGGCTTTGCCCGCCACCGAGGCTGGCGTTTTCCACCAGCACGGTCGAGAAACCCTGGCGGCGCAGGCGTGCATTCAGCCAGAGGCCGGCGACACCAGCGCCGACAATCAGAACGTCGGTGGAAATAACGGATGGCATGCAGCGACCTCAGTGTTCAAGACGAGGGCGCAGTATACAGACTCGATGCGCAGGAGATTTGTTGGTGATCAATAGAGCGGATGCAAAACCTGTGGGAGCGGCGGTGCGGTGCTCCCACAGTAAGATAGTGCTTCGGGTTTTAATGTCCCGCGGTCTTGGAGAACAGCTGAATAACCACGACGCCCAGCACAATCAGCGCCATCCCCAGCATTGCCGGCACATCCAGTTTCTGCCCGTAGATAAACAGCGCCGCGACGCTGACCATCACGATGCCCATGCCGGCCCACACCGCGTAGGCCACGCCGACCGGAACGCTGCGCACCACCAGGGTCAGCATCCCGAAAGCAATGCCGTAACCGACGATGACCAGCAGCAGCGGCAGTGGCGTGCTGATACCCTTGACCGCTTTCATCGAAACGGTGGCGATCACTTCGGCGCAGATGGCAATGGCGAGGTAGTAGTAAGCGGTCATGGGTCAATCCTCGTATGAAGTGTTACTTTCTGAGGTCGGCATTCTAGAGATCCGCCAGATGCGGTAAAGTCATTACCTATCTGTTCTGGAGATGGGTTGAGCCATGAATATGCAATGGAGTCTGGAACAGCTGCACTTGTTTGTCAGTGTCGCGGAACAACGTTCCTTTTCCGCGGTGGCGCGGGATCAGCGCAAGGCGCAGTCGGCGGTCAGCAGTTCGATTGCGCTGCTGGAAGAAGACCTGGGCGTCAGCCTGTTCGATCGCAGCAGTGGTCGCCAGCCGAAACTCACCGAAGCCGGCACCGCGCTGCTTGAAGAGGCGCGGGAAGTGCTGCGCCAGTGTGAGCGCCTCAACGGCCGGGCACTGGCGATGATGCGCGGTCAGGAAGCGAGTTTGCGGGTGGCTCAGGACGAGGCAATGCCTTATCAGGCAGTGGTTGAAAGCTTCGAAGCCCTGGCCGAACAATTTCCCAGCCTCGAAGTGCAACTGACCAGCGCTGCCCAGGGTGATGTCGCGCGCAAACTGGTGGAGCGTCGGGCCGACCTGGGCTTGCTGTTTTATCACGAGCAGATTCCCGAAGCCCTTGAGCGCCGAGTGCTGGGCAGCGTTGAAATGGTCACGGTGTGCGGCGTGGGGCATCCATTGGCGCAGCAGACGCAGGTCAATTGCCAGCAACTGGCGCAGCATCGACAGCTGCTGATGTCCACGCAGTCCAGCGTCTATCCCGGCAGTGAACCAGCCAGCCCGCAGGTCTGGCGGGCCGACAGTTTCTATGTGATGGCCGAATGGGTGATGCGCGGCCTCGGCTGGGCCTGGTTGCCGCGCCACGTGGTGCAGTACCCGGCGTATCAGAATCTGATGGTCGAACTGACCAGCGAATGGACGCCGCCGGCATTGATTGTGGAGCTGGTCTGGCGCCGCGACGAGCCCCTCGGCCCGGCAGCCCGTTGGCTGGCGGAACGTTTTGCCGTGCACTTGCAGGCGATTGGCTAAAAAACCGATAAACTCCGCCGCCATGAATAGAACCCTCTACACCGCGCTGTTTTACCTGGGGCTGCCATTGGTAGCGATTCGGCTTTGGCTGCGGGCGCGCAAGGCGCCGGCGTACGCCAAACGCATTGGCGAGCGTTTCTCCCTCGCGCTACCGGCGATGAAGCCGGACGGCCTTTGGGTGCACGCGGTGTCGGTAGGCGAAAGCATCGCCGCGGCGCCGATGATCCGTGCCTTGCTGCAGCGATATCCGACGCTGCCGATCACCGTCACCTGCATGACCCCGACCGGGTCTGAGCGCATCCAGGCGCTGTTTGCCAACGAGCCGCGCATCCAGCACTGCTATTTGCCTTATGACTTGCCTTGCGCTGCGGCGCGATTCCTTGATCGGGTCCGGCCGAAACTGGCAGTGATCATGGAAACCGAACTCTGGCCCAACCATATCCATCAGTGCGCCAAGCGTGGAATTCCCGTGGCCCTGGCTAATGCGCGACTGTCTGAGCGCTCGGCCAAAGGTTATGGCCGCTTCCATAAACTGACCCGGCCGATGCTCGCCGAGATGAGCCTGTTCGCAGTGCAGACCGAAGCCGAGGCGCAGCGTTTCCGCGATTTGGGCGCGCGCCCGGAAACGGTTGAAGTGACCGGTTCGATCAAGTTCGACCTGACTATCGATCCGCAACTGCTGCAGCGTGCTGCCGAGCTGCGCGGGCAATGGCAGGCGCAGGATCGCCCGGTGTGGATCGCCGCGAGCACCCATGAAGGTGAAGACGAAGTGGTGCTCGATGCCCATCGTCGGCTGTTGGCCAATCATCCCGATGCCTTGTTGATTCTGGTACCGCGTCATCCGGAGCGCTTCAACCCGGTGTTTGAGTTGTGCCGGCAAAAAGGTTTCACCACGGTGCGGCGTTCGACGGGCGAGCCGGTGACCGCAGATACTTCGGTGTTGCTGGGCGACACCATGGGCGAGTTGCTGTTTCTTTACGCCTTGGCCGACAGCGCTTTCGTCGGCGGCAGCCTGGTGCCCAATGGTGGCCATAACCTGCTGGAACCGGCGGCCTTGGCCAAACCGGTGCTCAGTGGGCCGCACCTGTTCAACTTCCTCGAAATCGCCGCGCAGTTGCGCAGCGCTGGGGCGCTGGCCGAGGTCGATGATGCTGAAGGTCTGGCACTGGCGGTGCAGCGGCTGTTCGAACTGCCGCGCGATGCACAGCGGATGGCGGAGGCGGGGCTGAAGGTAATGCGCACCAATCAGGGTGCGTTGCAGCGGTTGCTGGACGGGTTGGGCAGGTTGATCGAGCGGTAGACCGAGTCGCGCGAACAAAAAAGATCGTCCGAACGCGGCCCGAGCCTTCGGACGATCTTTTGCTGTTTAAGGCCTCGCTTTCAACTGCTCCGCCGCAGCCTTCGCCAGATCTGGTGGCAAGAAGTCCTTGTCCGGGTTGTAGTCGGCTTTGAGATAACGGGTCAGGTCCTGCAAGTCCCCCGGGTTCAAGGTGCCGGCGGCCTGCTTCAGGCGCAGGTTGTCGAGGATGTAGTCGTAGCGCGTGTTGTTGTAGTTGCGCACCGAGGTGTACAGCTGACGCTGGGCATCGAGCACGTCGACGATGTTGCGCGTCCCCACCTGATAACCGATTTCGGTCGCTTCCACCGCGCTCTGGTTGGAAATGATCGACTGTCGACGTGCCTGCACCTGCTCGACGTCGGTGTTCACGGCGCGGTGCAGGTTACGGGTGTTTTCCACGACCTGGCGACGCAGGGCTTCGCGTTGTTGTTCCGTTTGATCCAGCCGTGAATAAGACTCACGCACCTGGGAGCTGGTGAGCCCGCCGCTGTAGATCGGGATGCTCAATTGCAGGCCGACGGTGCGTTGTTCCACATCGCCACCGTAATGCACGCCGGTCGGGCTCGGGTTGGTAAAACCGAGGGCGTCGTTGTCACCTTTCCTGTATTGCGCGACCGCATCCAGGGTGGGGGCATGCCCGGCCTTGCGCTGCTTGAGGGTTTCTTCGGCGGCGCTCACCGCGTAGTTGCTGGCCAGCAGATTGAGGTTCTGCTTGGCGGCGGTGTCGACCCAAGCCTTGGCGTCGTTCGGTGCCGGCGGCAGAATCGGCAAGGTGTGGACGATGCCCTGGATCGAGTTGTACTGGCGGTTGGTCAGGGTGATCAGCGCTTCGAACGCGTCATCCACCTGACGCTGGGCGACAATCCGGTTGGCCCGCGCGGTGTCGTAACTGGCCTGGGATTGCAGCACATCGGTCTTGTCCGACAGGCCGACGTCGAAGCGCTCGTTGGACTGGTCGAGCTGGCGTTTGAAGGCTGCTTCTTCGGCCTTGGTCGAGGCCAGGTTGTCCTGGCTGCGCAGTACGTTGAAGTAGCTTTCGGCGCTTTGCAGGATCAAGTTTTGTTCAGTGGCCGAGAGTTGCAAGGCGGCCTGTTCGTTGACGTCCTTGGCGGCCTGGAACTGGAACCAGCGGTCGGCGCGGAAAATCGGTTGCGACAAGGTCGCCTGATACACCGTGCCGCTGCGGTTCGAGGTCACCGATGGTTGATCGAGCGCGGTGCGGGTGTCGTTCATGTTGGCACCGGCCGACAGGTTGGGCAGCAACCCGGCGCGGGCCTGGGGCACGACTTCCTTCTGGGCGCCGTACTGGGCGCGGGCGGCGGCGATATCGGCGTTGTTGTCCACCGCTTCTTGATAGACGCTGACCAGGTCGGTCTTGGTCGATAAGGGCGCTTCTGCTGCCCAGGCCATTCCATTGGACGCACAAGACACGGCAAGGGCCAGTGAGAGTTTGCGCAGCATGAGGCCATCCCTAAAAAATTATGCTGATAATTTGAACGCCAAGGCTACGGCGCGGCGCCCTGCAGCGTCAAGGCGCGGCACGGCGTAGCGAGTGTAGATGCACGCAGGCATCGCAACAATCCGCTGATTGCGCCATTCATCATGGTGTTTACCGTGGTGTTGGCGTTCTTTGCCGGTTATGTCTAGACTGGCCGGGTTCTTGTCGGGGTGCCTTGCTATGAGGCTGAGATCGAATAATTTCGGATCCCGTTGAACCTGATCAGGTTAGCGCCTGCGTAGGGAACAAGATTTCTCGTCACCCGGCGAGTCCTCTTGTGCTTCGTCCGGGATGTTGTTCGACAATCGAACACCCCTCGAGCATCGAGCACAGCACCTGCTGGAATTTCCAGCGCCCGTGCGTCCATTCGTTTACAGGTTCGCTCCGACAAAAATCCACCGCCTGGATGTGTGTCTGGAGAGCCCGTGATGACTACAAAATCAAAAAGCGCAACCAACCTGAGTGACTCGGCCAAGGTCGATCAGCAATCGGTTCAGCCGTTTACCCGCTCGCAAAAAATCTATGTTCAGGGCACACGCCCCGACATCCTCGTGCCGATGCGCGAAATCAGCCTGGATGTGACCCCGACTGACTTCGGCGGCGAAATCAACGCGCCAGTGGTGGTATATGACACCTCGGGCCCGTACACCGACCCCAATGTCACCATCGATGTGCGCAAAGGCCTGGGCGATGTGCGGTCGCCGTGGATCGAATCCCGTGGCGACACCGAGCGCCTGTCCGGCCTGAGCTCCAACTTCGGCCAGGAACGCCTCGCCGATCCGGAGCTGACCAAGCTGCGTTTCGCCCACGTCAACAACCCGCGTCGCGCCAAGCCGGGTGCCAACGTCAGCCAGATGCACTACGCCCGTAAAGGCATCATCACCGCCGAGATGGAATACGTCGCCATCCGCGAAAACATGAAGCTCGAAGTGGCCCGCGCCGCCGGCCTGCTGGACCAGCAACACGCCGGCCACAGCTTCGGCGCCAGCGTGCCGAAAATCATCACCCCGGAATTCGTCCGTGAAGAGATCGCCCGCGGTCGCGCGATCATTCCGGCCAACATCAACCACACCGAACTGGAACCGATGATCATCGGCCGTAACTTCCTGGTGAAGATCAACGGCAACATCGGCAACAGTGCCTTGGGTTCGTCCATCGAAGAAGAAGTGGCGAAACTGACCTGGGGCATTCGCTGGGGTTCGGACACGGTCATGGACCTGTCCACCGGCAAGCACATTCACGAAACCCGCGAATGGATTATCCGTAACTCGCCGGTGCCGATCGGTACCGTGCCGATCTATCAGGCACTGGAGAAGGTCAATGGCGTCGCCGAAGACCTGACCTGGGAGTTGTTCCGCGACACACTGATCGAACAGGCCGAGCAGGGCGTCGACTACTTCACCATCCACGCCGGCGTGTTGCTGCGCTACGTGCCGCTGACTGCCAAGCGCGTGACCGGCATCGTCTCCCGTGGCGGTTCGATCATGGCCAAGTGGTGCCTGGCGCACCACAAGGAAAACTTCCTCTACACCCATTTCGAAGACATCTGCGAAATCATGAAGGCCTACGACGTCAGCTTCTCGCTGGGCGATGGCCTGCGTCCGGGCTCGATTGCCGACGCCAACGACGAAGCGCAATTCGGTGAGCTGGAAACCCTCGGCGAGCTGACCAAAATCGCCTGGAAGCATGACGTGCAGTGCATGATCGAAGGCCCGGGCCACGTGCCGATGCAGTTGATCAAAGAGAACATGGACAAGCAGCTGGAGTGCTGCGACGAGGCGCCGTTCTACACCCTCGGCCCACTGACCACTGACATCGCCCCAGGCTACGACCACATCACTTCCGGTATCGGTGCGGCGATGATCGGCTGGTTCGGTTGCGCCATGCTCTGCTACGTGACGCCGAAGGAGCACTTGGGCCTGCCGAACAAGGATGACGTGAAGACCGGGATCATCACCTACAAGATCGCCGCTCACGCCGCCGACCTGGCCAAAGGGCATCCGGGGGCACAGATTCGCGACAACGCCTTGAGCAAGGCGCGTTTCGAATTCCGTTGGGAAGACCAGTTCAACCTGGGCCTCGATCCAGACACCGCGCGCTCGTACCACGATGAAACCCTGCCGAAGGATTCGGCCAAGGTCGCGCATTTTTGCTCCATGTGCGGGCCGAAATTCTGCTCGATGAAGATCACCCAGGAAGTCCGTGAATATGCGGCCAACCAGCGGATCGAAACCGTCGATGCCGAAGTCGCCAAGGGACTGGCGGAACAGGCTGAGCGGTTCAAGCAGGAAGGCAGTCAGCTGTACAAGAAGGTTTGATCTGACCGGCGCACTCGGGTGCGCCGCTTACCCTTGTGGCGAGGGAGCTTGCTCCCGCTCGGCTGCGAAGCAGTCGTAAAATCGGTAATCGCAACCTGACTGTCAGACCGCGGTGACTTGTTTTGGGTCTGCTTCGCAGACCAGCGGGAGCAAGCTCCCTCGCCACAAAGGGTGGTCAACACCACAACACATGTTCCTCTGAGATAACACCCTTTGAGCATTCAACCCAGCACTTACTCCCCGGACATCGCCGTGCCGACCGACAAGCGCGTCTTCGGCGGTCGGGATCTGTTTTCCCTGTGGTTCTCCCTCGGCATCGGCCTGATGGTATTGCAGACCGGCGCGCTGCTCGCGCCAGGTCTGGGCCTGTCCGGTTCATTGCTGGCGATTTTTCTCGGCACGCTGGTCGGCGTGCTGTTGCTGGCCGCTGTCGGCGTGATCGGCAGTGACACCGGCCTGTCATCGATGGCCGCGCTCAAACTCAGCCTCGGTGCAAAAGGCGCGAGCCTTCCGGCGGTGCTGAACCTGCTGCAACTGATCGGTTGGGGTTCGTTCGAAATCATCGTGATGCGCGACGCCGCCAGCCTGCTCGGTGCCCGTGCATTCAGCGAAGGCAGCCTGTGGTCGAACCCATTGCTGTGGACGCTGTTCTTCGGTGCACTGGCCACCTTGCTGGCGGTCAGCGGTCCGCTGACCTTCGTACGCAAGATCCTGCGCAAGTGGGGCATCTGGCTGTTGCTGGCCGCGTGCATCTGGCTGACCTGGAACCTGTTCGCCAAGGCCGACCTGGCGGCGTTGTGGGCGCAGGCCGGTGATGGTTCGATGCCGTTCGCCGTGGGCTTCGACATTGCGATCGCGATGCCGCTGTCCTGGCTGCCGCTGATTGCCGACTACTCGCGCTTCGGCAAGCGTGCGAAGAATGTGTTCGGCGGTACGGCGCTGGGTTTCTTTATCGGTAACTTCTGGCTGATGAGCCTGGGCGTGGCGTACACCCTGGCGTTTGCGCCGAGCGGTGAAGTGAATGCCTTGCTGCTGGCGCTGGCCGGTGCGGGCCTGGGGATTCCGTTGCTGCTGATTCTGTTGGATGAATCAGAAAATGCCTTTGCCGATATTCATTCGGCGGCGGTGTCCAGCGGGATTCTGTTGCGCTTGAAAGTCGAGCATCTGGCCTTGGCCATCGGCGTGATCTGCACGCTGATCGCATGCCTGGCGCCATTGGCCCAGTACCAGAATTTCCTGCTGTTGATCGGTTCGGTGTTTGCGCCGCTGTTCGGCGTGGTGCTGGTGGATCACTTCATCCTGCGCAAACGTAGTGCCCGTGTGGCATCGGCTGCCTTGCGCTGGCCGGCGTTGCTCGCCTGGCTGGGCGGGGTGAGCACCTATCACTTGCTGGCCAATCTCTATCCGGACATCGGCGCAACCCTGCCGTCGCTGGTACTGGCAGGGCTGCTGCAACTGGTGCTTGGTCGAGCCTTCAGCTACGGCCGGGAAACAGCTCAGGCTTGAGAATGCCGTTCAGGCGTGGGTAGGGGATCTTCAGTTCGACGTGGCCCAATGCGTAAGGCGCAAGGGTGCTCACTTCGTACTTGAGGATCACCCCGCCGTACGTCAACGCTACGTTCTGGGTTTTCACGAAGGGCCAGCTCTTGACGAACTCTGGCTCCTGATCGAGTTTGGTGCTGATCAGCCAGCTGTTGTGCGCCACCTGGGCCGCTTTCCAGAACGCTTCTTCCTGCCCCGGAATCACCATATCCGACAGCGTCAGCACTTTATGCTGCTGACGCGAGTAGTTGATGAAACCGCGGCCCGGCGTGCCATGCGCACCGCCATTGTCCAGATAGCTGGACAATTCAATGATCACCAAGCCGTCATGCTGCTCACGTACCTTGGCTTGCAAGTAGCTGCTGTAGCGCGGCTCGGCACTGCTCAAAAATTGCTCGCGATACGCCGCCAGTGTCGGCGCTACAGGGGCGTCGGGTGAGGTGCGGGTCATTTGCAGCAAACGTTTTTCGATGATGCCGTCAAGCGCAGGCTCAGCCGGGAAGTGCAGCGTATCGATGTTCACCAGCGGGCAGTCAGGGTTGGCGCAACCCGGTTTCAGCTGTTCGGAAGCGTCGCGGGTGGTTTCCAGCGGCGCCCGGTAATTGGGCTGGAAAAGACTCTGGCACGCACCCAGGGTCAGGGCGATGGCGGCCACGGAGGCGATCTTGAAAAGCGACATGGGCGTCCTTAATGAAACAGGGGAAGGCGAAAAGTTACCCGCTTCGACTCTCAACGAGGCAGTCAGTTCGCCACTAAGCTAATTAGAGTTGGTTTCGCCCTCACCGTCTATCCCGCTGACTGTAAAGGGGCTGCATCAAACATCGCGGGCGCGTTAGGATGGCGCGAAGTCGAGGTTGCAAGTAACCAAAAGGAGCCTCGTAACGGATTTGCAGTAAACGAGGATTGTCATGACTGATTTTGCCAACGCCATTCCGACCGCCGTTGATATCGTTCGGCGCGAAAAGTGCTACGAGGGCTTCTACAAGCTCGACCGCGTGCACTTGCGCCACGAATTGTTTGACGGTGGCATGAGTCGCGAGATCAATCGTGAAGTGTTCTTGCGCCACGATGCGGTGTGTGTGCTGCCTTATGATCCACTGCGCGACGAAGTGGTGCTGATCGAGCAGTTTCGCGTCGGCGCCATGGGCAAGACCGACAATCCGTGGCTGATCGAACTGGTCGCCGGTCTGATCGACAAGGATGAAATACCGGAAGAAGTTGCTCACCGCGAAGCGCAGGAGGAAGCTGGACTTGTATTCGGGGCGCTCTGGCCGATGACCAAATATTTTCCATCGCCGGGTGGCAGTAACGAGTTTGTGCACTTGTACCTGGGGCGTTGTGACAGTGCCGGGGTTGGCGGCCTGCATGGGCTGGAGGAAGAGGCTGAAGATATTCGCGTCACGGTCTGGGCTTTCGAAGATGCCCTGCAAGCCGTGCGTGACGGACGTATTGCCAACGCAGCGAGCATCATTGCCTTGCAGTGGTTGGCTTTGAACCGCGTGGAAGTGAGGGGGTTATGGTCGTAAACAAGCTGCGCGATCGCTATCGGGTTGATCTCGTGGGGCTGCAAGCTTCCTGCGAGGCCAACTACGCGCGCCTGATGCGACTGTTGCCGGACATGCGCAACGATCCGGCGGCCCGGCGCATTGCCGTGACCCAGGGTGACCAGATGCTGGGCGTGCTGGCCCTGGAAGTGCTGCAAGCCTGTCCATACACCACCACCCTGCAAGTGCGTCAGGAACACAGCCTGCCCTGGTTGCCGGTGCCGCAACTGGAAGTGCAGGTGTATCACGACGCGCGCATGGCTGAAGTTATCAGTGCCGAACATGCACGACGCTTTCGCGGCATCTATCCTTACCCGAACGCCGCGATGCATCAGCCGGACGAAAAGGCTCAACTCAATCTGTTCCTGGGGGAATGGCTGAGTCATTGCCTGGCTTGCGGACACGAGTACGCCGTTGTGCGCTAAGAGTGCTGTGTAGTTGTGAACTGCTTCCGGTTCACAGGTTTCCTCTTTTGATCGTCCCCCAGCATAATTGCGGCACTTTCCAATCCCGTGATCACGCCCTGGGAGAACGCCTTGCCGAGCGTATCCACTTTGACCACCGCCGATCCGGCGTTGCTGGTGCAACTCTCCGACAGTCATCTGTTTGCCGAGGCGGACGCGACGTTGCTGGGCATGAATACCCGCGACAGCCTGCAACAGGTGATTGAGTTGGTATTGAAGCAGCAACCGCAGATCGATCTGATGATTGCCACTGGCGATCTGTCCCAGGACGGGACGCTGGAGTCGTACCAGCTGTTTCGCGACCTGACCCGGCAGATCGATGCCCCGGCGCGCTGGATCCCCGGTAATCACGACGAGCCGCGGATCATGGCCGAGGCGGCGGTGCACAGTGCATTGCTGGAGTCGGTGGTGGACATCGGCAACTGGCGGGTGACGTTGCTCGATTCGGCGGTGCCGGGTTCAGTACCGGGGTATTTGCAGGATGAGCAGTTGCAATTGCTAGTGCGCTCGTTGAGCGAGGCGCCGCAGCGGCATCATCTGGTGTGTTTCCATCATCATCCGGTGTCGATCGGGTGTGCGTGGATGGAGCCCATTGGATTGCGCAATCCAGAGGCGTTGTTCGCGGTGCTGGATCGATTTGCGCAGGTGCGTGCGGTGCTTTGGGGGCATGTTCATCAGGAGATTGATCAAGTGCGCAACGGTGTTCGCCTGATTGCATCGCCCTCGACCTGCATCCAGTTCGAGCCGGGCAGCGACGATTTCAAGGTGAGTGAGCAAGCGCCGGGGTATCGGTGGTTGCGGCTGTTGCCCGATGGTCAGCTTGAAACTGGCGTTGAGCGCGTGACCGGGTTCGATTTCCAGATTGATTACGGCTCCAACGGCTACTGATTTCTTTGTCATTTTCAAAGACCGAGGCGTGGCCATCGCGAGCTTGCCCGCGATGGCATTCGCTCAGGCGACATGAATCCCACGCATGTCCCCGATTCCCCCCGAGTCCCTGTAAACTCCGCCTTCTTTACCCGACGCACAGGGAGCTCAAATGTCTGGTTCGATCCTTTATATCCATGGTTTCAACAGCGCGCCGGCGTCGAAAAAGGCCTGTCAGTTGATGAATGTGATGGAGCGGCTGGGCTTGAGCGATCAGTTGCGTGTACCGGCCCTGCATCACCATCCCCGCGAGGCCATCGCTCAGCTGGAACAGGCGATTGTGGAGCTGGGGCGGCCACTGCTGGTCGGCAGCTCACTCGGCGGCTACTATGCGACTCACTTGGCCGAGCGCCATGGCTTGAAAGCCCTGTTGATCAACCCTGCCGTCAGCCCACACCGGATGTTCGACGGGTTTCTGGGGACGCAGAAAAACCTGTATACCGATGAGACCTGGGAAATGACCCACGACCACGTGACGGCCCTGGCCGAGCTGGAAGTGCCGGCGCCCCAGGATCCGCAACGGTTTCAGGTATGGTTGCAAACTGGCGATGAAACACTGGACTATCGCCTCGCCCAGCAATATTACCGGGCCTGTGCCTTGCGCATTCAGGCCGGCGGCGACCATAGTTTCCAGGGTTTTGCCGCGCAACTGCCGGCAATATTGAGTTTTGCCGGCATCGGCGCAGATTTGTATCAGGCGATCGATTTCACAGCACTGTGATCATTGCCCCCTATTTTCACTGAACACTGACGACGAGACCCCATGGCCACTCCCAGCGCTAGCTCTTATAACGCAGACGCCATCGAAGTCCTCTCGGGCCTCGACCCGGTGCGCAAACGCCCCGGCATGTACACCGACACCAGTCGGCCGAACCACCTCGCCCAGGAAGTCATCGACAACAGCGTCGACGAAGCCTTGGCCGGGCACGCGACGTCGGTGCAGGTCATCCTGCACGCCGATCACTCCCTGGAAGTCAGCGATGACGGCCGTGGCATGCCGGTGGACATTCACCCGGAAGAAGGTGTTTCGGGCGTCGAGCTGATCCTCACCAAACTCCATGCGGGCGGCAAGTTTTCCAACAAGAACTACCAGTTCTCCGGCGGTTTGCACGGGGTGGGTATTTCCGTGGTCAATGCCTTGTCGACCGAAGTCCGGGTGCGTGTAAAACGCGACGGCAACGAATACCAGATGACCTTCGCCGACGGTTACAAGAAAACCGAGCTGGAAGTAGTCGGCACCGTCGGCAAGCGCAATACCGGCACCAGCGTGTTTTTCGCACCAGACCCGAAGTATTTCGATTCACCGAAATTCTCCATCAGCCGCCTCAAGCACGTGCTCAAGGCCAAGGCCGTTCTGTGCCCGGGGTTGCTGGTCAGTTTTGAAGACAAGGCCACCGGCGAGAAAGTCGAATGGCATTACGAAGACGGCTTGCGCTCCTACCTGGTAGACGCGGTCAGCGAATTTGAACGCCTGCCTGACGAGCCGTTCTGCGGCAGCCTGGCCGGTAACAAGGAAGCCGTCGATTGGGCGTTGCTGTGGTTGCCCGAGGGCGGCGACAGCGTTCAGGAAAGCTACGTCAACCTGATCCCGACAGCCCAGGGCGGTACTCACGTCAACGGTCTGCGTCAGGGCTTGCTCGACGCCATGCGCGAGTTCTGCGAGTTCCGCAGCCTGTTGCCGCGTGGTGTGAAGCTGGCGCCGGAAGACGTCTGGGAACGTATCGCTTTCGTCCTGTCGATGAAGATGCAGGAACCGCAATTCTCCGGCCAGACCAAGGAGCGCCTGTCCTCCCGTGAAGCGGCCGCCTTCGTTTCCGGCGTGGTCAAGGATGCTTTCAGCCTGTGGCTCAACGCCAACCCGGAAACCGGCATGTTGCTGGCCGAACTGGCGATCAACAACGCCGGCCGTCGTCTGAAGGCCAGCAAGAAGGTCGAGCGCAAACGCATTACCCAAGGGCCTGCATTGCCGGGCAAGCTCGCCGACTGCGCCGGGCAGGACCCGATGCGTTCCGAGTTGTTCCTGGTGGAAGGTGATTCCGCCGGTGGTTCGGCCAAGCAAGCGCGGGACAAAGAGTTTCAGGCGATCCTGCCATTGCGCGGCAAGATCCTGAACACCTGGGAAGTCGACGGCAGCGAAGTGCTGGCCAGCCAGGAGGTGCACAACATCGCCGTGGCGATTGGTGTCGACCCGGGCGCGGCGGACATGAGCCAGTTGCGTTACGGCAAGATCTGCATCCTCGCCGACGCCGACTCCGACGGTCTGCACATCGCCACCTTGCTCTGCGCCTTGTTCGTCCAGCATTTCCGCCCACTGGTGGAGGCTGGTCACGTCTACGTCGCCATGCCGCCGCTGTACCGTATCGACCTGGGCAAAGAGATCTACTACGCCCTCGACGAGGCCGAGCGCGACGGCATCCTCGATCGCCTGGTGGCCGAGAAGAAACGCGGCAAGCCGCAGGTCACCCGATTCAAGGGCCTGGGTGAAATGAACCCGCCACAGTTGCGCGAAACCACCATGGACCCGAACACGCGGCGTCTGGTGCAACTGACGCTGGGTGAAGATTTCGCCGAGACCTCGGAAATGATGGACATGCTGCTGGCGAAAAAACGCGCGGGCGATCGCAAGACTTGGCTGGAATCCAAAGGCAACCTGGCCGAGGTTCTGGGCTGATGCGCTTTGGCTGGGCCCTGGCGTGCGCGTTGCTGCTGACTTCGGTAACGATTTGCGCGGAACCCGCGCCAGAGCTGCGCCTGTTGTCCGAACATGCCGTCGACGGCATGCGCGGCGGCAATCTGTCGGGGCTGGCCCAGTGTGGCAAGGAGCTGTGGACCGTTTCGGATCGCGACGATG
This sequence comes from Pseudomonas sp. Pseusp15, assembly GCF_059492165.1. NCBI lineage: Bacteria > Pseudomonadati > Pseudomonadota > Gammaproteobacteria > Pseudomonadales > Pseudomonadaceae > Pseudomonas > Pseudomonas sp. Pseusp15. Next base: position 4,800,586 of record NZ_CP168523.1, on the reverse strand, counting down.
ATCAAATCTATCGCCTCGACACCCGCAACCCCACCTGGCAAGCCGAAACCGTGCACATTGACGTACCCCTGGTGCCCGACACCGGTTTGCCTTGGGGCTTGCGTGCGCGGACTTGGGCGGCATCGTTCGTGCGGGGCGGGGATCTGGATTTCGAAGGCATCACCTGTGACAGCGCGGGCAATCGTTATATCGTCAGCGAAGGCCACGCCGCGGTGTTGCAAGTACCGCCAACCGGGCCTGCGTCCTGGCTGAAAATCTCGCCGATGCTGGTGCGCGAAGCGCGGGCGAGCGGCATGTTGTTGCACTTCAATGCGTTGTTCGAAGGCCTGGCGATCAATCCGGCCGGTGACACGCTGTGGCTGGCCGCCGAACGTGAGCGCCGCGGTTTGCTGCTGATCAAGCGCCAGCAAACAGTCTGGGACTGCGACGGTAGCTGTGTGCTGCTGAGTGAAGGCGGGGTGGAAATGCAGCCAGCGCAATTTCCCCACGCCAGAGCGCGCCCTCGGGATTTTGCTGATCTGTCATTGTTCGACGGCAAGCTGTTTACCCTTGAGCGCAACGCCTTTCAGATCTGTCGCCGTGATGCGGTGACAACCAAGGTCGAGCGCTGCTGGTCGTTTGCCGCCGAGGCCTTGCAGGAAAACCGTCGTTATTCACAGCCCTTTGGGCTGGCGGAAGCGCTGATCATCGACGCTGACGGTGCCTGGATCGGTATCGACAACAACAACGGTGCGCGCGCCGACGGTGAAGTACGGCCGATTGTCTGGCGCTTTGCCGCGCCTGAAGGTGGCTGGAGTGCCAAGCCATGAGTCAGCAACCGCCGGGCAAACGCGCCGGTCGGGTGTTGATGGTGCTGGCCTGGGGCGCCGCGCTGTTTCTGGCAACGCGGTTCTTCGGTCAATGGGAGGAGCGTCAACAGAATCCCAACACCGTCGTCAGCTCTGAGCAGGGCCAGGGTTTTATCGAGGTGAAGCTGATCGGTAACAGCCAGGGGCATTTTGTCGCCACCGGCCAGATCAACGGCCAGCCCGTGGAGTTCATGCTCGATACCGGCGCAACCGATGTGTCGATCCCGGCCGAAATGGCTGAACGATTGAAACTGGAAAAAGGCTTCGGGGTGACCCTGAGCACGGCCAATGGCTTGAGTGAGGGTTATCGGACCCGCCTCGACCGGCTGCAACTGGGCGCCATCGTGCTGCGTGACGTTCGCGCGCTGGTGGCGCCCGGTTTGCACGGCAATCAAGTGCTGCTCGGCATGAGCGCACTGAACAAACTTGAATTTACCCAGCGCGGTGGCACCATGCTGCTGCGCCAGACCACGAAATAATGAGGCCCGCATGAGCGACTCCCTTGATCTCAGCCTGGACGGTGTAGAACGCCGGTCACTGGCTGACTTCACCGAAAATGCCTACCTCAACTACTCCATGTACGTGATCATGGACCGTGCCTTGCCGCATATCGGCGACGGCCTGAAACCGGTACAGCGACGCATCGTCTATGCGATGAGCGAGTTGGGGCTGGACGCCGATTCCAAGCACAAGAAGTCGGCGCGTACCGTCGGTGACGTGCTCGGTAAATTCCACCCCCACGGCGACTCGGCGTGCTACGAAGCCATGGTGCTGATGGCCCAGCCGTTCAGCTACCGCTACACGCTGGTCGACGGCCAGGGTAACTGGGGTGCGCCGGATGATCCCAAGTCCTTCGCGGCCATGCGTTACACCGAAGCGCGGCTGTCGCGTTATTCCGAAGTGCTGCTCAGCGAACTGGGCCAGGGCACGGCGGACTGGGGCCCGAACTTCGACGGCACCCTGGAAGAACCTCTGGTGTTGCCGGCCCGTTTGCCGAACATCCTGCTCAACGGCACCACCGGTATCGCCGTGGGCATGGCCACCGACGTCCCGCCGCATAACCTGCGCGAAGTCGCGACCGCTTGCGTGCGCTTGCTGGATGAACCGAAAGCCACGGTCGAGCAGCTCTGCGAACACATTCAGGGCCCGGATTATCCGACCGAAGCGGAAATCATCACGCCGCGCGCCGACCTGCTGAAAATCTACGAAACCGGTCGCGGTTCGGTGCGCATGCGCGCTGTTTACCACGTCGAAGACGGCGACATCGTCGTGACGGCGCTGCCGCACCAGGTCTCTGGTGCCAAAGTGCTGGAGCAGATTGCCGCGATGATGCAGGCCAAACCGTCGAAAGCCCCGCAGATCGCGGACTTGCGCGACGAGTCGGACCACGAGAACCCTTGTCGCATCGTGATTATTCCGGTGAACAGCCGGGTCGATCACGAAGCGCTGATGCAGCACCTGTTCGCGACCACCGAGCTGGAATCCAGCTACCGGGTCAACATCAATATCATTGGCCTCGACGGCAAGCCGCAGCTCAAGAACCTGCGTGCACTGCTGGTGGAATGGCTGGAATTCCGCGTGCGGACCGTGCGTCGACGCCTGCAATTCCGTCTGGACAAGGTCGAGCGTCGCCTGCACCTGTTGGACGGCTTGCTGATTGCCTACCTCAACCTGGATGAAGTGATCCACATCATCCGTACCGAGGAGCATCCGAAGGCCAGTCTGATCGAGCGTTTCGCCCTGAGCGAGATCCAGGCCGATTACATTCTCGACACCCGTTTGCGTCAGTTGGCGCGACTGGAAGAAATGAAGCTGCGTGCCGAGCAGGACGAACTGCTCAAGGAGCAGGCCAAGCTGCAAGCCCTGCTGGGCAGCGAAGCCAAACTGAAGAAACTGGTACGCAGCGAGCTGATCAAAGACGCCGAAACCTATGGCGACGACCGTCGTTCGCCAATCGTCGAGCGTGCCGAAGCCAAGGCGATGACCGAGCACGATCTGCTGCCGAACGAGAAAGTGACGGTCGTGTTGTCGGAAAAAGGCTGGGTTCGCTCCGCCAAAGGTCACGACATCGATGCTACCGGACTGTCCTACAAGGCTGGGGATGGCTTCAAGACCTCGGCGGCCGGGCGTTCCAACCAGTTTGCCGTGTTTATCGACTCCACCGGCCGCAGTTATTCGGTTGCAACCCACACACTGCCGTCGGCCCGTGGCCAGGGTGAACCGCTGACCGGCCGTCTGACGCCGCCACCAGGGGCGAGCTTCGAATGCGTGCTGATGCCTGAAGACGATGCGCTGTACGTGATCGCATCCGACGCCGGTTACGGTTTCGTGGTCAAGGGCGAAGACCTGCAAGCCAAGAACAAGGCGGGCAAGGCCCTGTTGAGCCTGCCGAACAACGCCAAGGTCATCCTGCCGCGTCCGGTGGCCGACCGTGAACACAACTGGCTGGCCTCGGTGACCACCGAGGGTCGCCTGCTGATCTTCAAAATCAGCGATCTGCCACAATTAGGTAAAGGTAAAGGGAATAAGATCATCGGGATTCCCGGTGAGCGTGTTGCCAGTCGCGAAGAATATGTCACGGACATCGCTGTTTTGCCGGAGGGCGCCACTTTGGTGCTGCAGGCCGGCAAACGTACCTTGTCACTGAAGGCGGACGACCTTGAACACTATAAAGGTGAGCGTGGGCGTCGCGGTAACAAACTGCCACGGGGCTTCCAGAGGGTGGATGCGCTGTTCGTCGAAAACCTCAATTAAGCGTCCTAGAGCGCTCGATCTACGATTTGACGCGTAGATCGACGCTTTGGCGCTGGAGTCGGAACGCATATTCACGGATGATATGGCCTTTCAAGCGCCGGCGTAGCCGAGTGTTCTTCATATTTTTTGAGTATTTTCACTGTGGTGAGCCTTGTGGCAGCCACCTGGATGGGACGATGACTGCTCTGCGCCTTCCTTTTATTTTGATGCTCGCTGGCGTTCTTGGCCTGGCGGGTTGCAGCGTGCACCAGCCGGTGTCGCTGTATCAGCTGGACAGCGGAAGTCCGGCTCAGCCTGCGCAAAGCGCGGGCATGGCGGTATTGTTGGGCCCGGTAACGGTTGCTGATTACCTGCAACGCGAAACCTTGTTGCAGCGTCAGCCGGATGGCAGTCTTCAAGCATCGGCCGACGGTCGTTGGGCGGGCAGCCTGTCGTCGGACATCGATCAGCTGTTGCTGCGTCAGGTCGCTGGTCATCTGGACAGCCAACGCGTTGTCCTGGCACCTGCGACAGTGGGCTTCACGCCGGATGTTCAGGTTCTGCTGACCATCACCCGTCTGGACTCGGGTGTGTCGCAACCGGCGATCCTGGACGCGCAATGGCGCCTGATCGATCGTCGTGGTCAGGTGCGTGATAACCGCATCATTCATCTGCAGGAGCAGCACTCCGGCGGCACGGCGTCCCAGGTTCAGGCCCAGGGTGTGTTGCTGCAGCGTCTGGCCGAGCAACTGTCCACAGCGCTCAAGCCACTGGCCAACCAGCCACCGATCGCTGAAGCACCGCGCAAGCCGGCTGCCAAACCGGTAGCACCTGCAGCAGAGCCGGAGAAACAGCCAAAGATCCCGATGGCCTCGCCGATTCGTACGGATATGGAAGTGTTCAGGTTCTGAGCCTGGATTGAGTCCAGAACAAAGCCCGCCTTGTGCGGGCTTTGTTGTTTTTGCGGGTTGGTTGTAGCAGCTCGGCAGCTGCTACAAGAGTTAAGGGACAACAAAAAGCCCGCAGACGATCACTCATCTGCGGGCTTCTCTATAGCGGGCACAAGGTTACGGGTTATGCCCGGCGTTCGTGCATCCGCGCCAGTTGCCGCTCCAGCATCGATGGATAAGGCTCCATCAGGCGTTCTACGCAGCACGCCCCCTCAGGGCTTGCAATCGGGCGGATCCGCGCACGCTGGCGAATCAGCGCGTCATCGCTGATCTTGCGCTCCACCAGCAGCAGGTTGCGGCTGTGTTGCGACAGGGCCAGCGCATCCTGAGCGGTTTCGGTCAGCAGCAGGTCGATCTGGCTCAAGCTGAACAGTTCGTCGCCCAGTGTCAGGCCCAACTGCAATTGCAGGGTGATGCCGCTGTCGGCGACTTCGATCTGCAATTGATGGCCCAGGGCGCGCAGCAGCTCACCGCAGCAGATGGCGTTGGTCAGGTAGTCATCGCCGCTGTCTTCGGTGTGGAACAGCATCAGCGTGCTGCCATCGTTCAGGGTGTGCAGTTCGCTCTGGTAGAGCGACGCCGCCTGATCGAGGCAATCGCGGTAGCGCTTGAGCAGCTCTTCCAGACGTGCGCGGGGCAGGCGACGGAGTTGATCCTGTGCGCCCAGTTGTACCGCCAGTACCGCGCTGTGTTGAGGCACGTTCGATACCTGCGGCTTTGCGACGGATTTCGGCGCACTGTCTGTCGAATCGTCACGCAGATCGGCAAACGGGTCTTCGTCGTCCTCGTCGTCTTCGACCGTGCTGACAATGCGTCGCGGAGCAGGCTTGAGACCTGCCACCGGTCGGCTTTCATCGAAGCTAGGATCACGCAGGTTGCGTACTTCGAAGGCCGGATCGGTCTCTTCGTCGTCATCGCTGTCGTTGAACTCGGGCTCCGGAACAGGCTCCGGTTCGGCCGGCTCCGGCGCGAAATTGGCGTGCAGCTGACGAGCGAGATCGCCGACTTCATCCTGACGCTCGGTGGCCGGGGTGTATTCGTCGATATTGCGCAGCCACACGCGCAATTGCAGCAGCGGCGTGGAGATATTGCGGCCCAGGCGCAGGCTCAAGGCCAGGGACAGCGCCAGCAGAATCGCGCTCAGAATGCCCATGCTTTGCAGGCTGATGGTCATCGGCTGCTGGAACTGATCCATGTCCAGGCTGATGCGCAGTTGCCCGGCGGTCACGTCCTGGAAGGTGATCTTGCTCTGGTACATGCCTTCGGCTTCGCCCAGCAGGCCGTGCTTGGGACGCTGACCGGCTTCGGCGAGGATGCGGTTATCCACGCTGTAGATGGCAGCGTGGGCCACCAGCTTGTTCTTGGTCAGGTTGTTGAGCAGCACATTCAGGCTGAGGATGTCGTTGGACACCAACAGCTCCGTGGCCGACGTAGCCGTCTGGGTAGTCAGGCTTTCGCCCAGGGCATCCGCCTGCTCGTGCATGGCCTGCTTGAACTGCAAACCCATCACGCAGGCATAGATCACCAGGGCCAGAGCGACCAGGATCACGTTATGGCTGGCAATGCGTAATGCGATCGGTACACGGCGATGACGCAGTGCCCGGAAGATCAGCAGAAAGAAGTTGTCGGTTTTTACTGGCGTGGGCCGGTTCACTTGAGCTCGGCTCTTTGTCCGTGAAGTTGACGCGCAGTATAGCGACAGGCCCTAGGCCGTCAAAGCGCTCGCGGTGCCCGATGGTCACTGAAAATGGGTAGAATGCGGTTTTTTTCCACCTGCGGGGGTGCGCCTTGCGCGAAATCGTCCTGATAAACATCACGGGAGTCGACCGTCCGGGTCTGACTGCGGCCATAACCGGCGTTCTGGCCCAGGGTGGTGTGAACATTCTCGACATCGGTCAGGCGGTGATCCACGACACCCTGTCGTTCGGCATCCTGGTTGAAATTCCTGACACCGAGCAAGGCAACTCGGTGCTCAAAGACATCCTGTTCAAAGGCTATGAGCTTGAGCAACAAGTGCGTTTCACGCCGGTGTCCGAAGAGGATTACCAGCAGTGGGTCGGCAACCAGGGCAAGAAACGCCACATCGTCACCCTGTTGACCCGCAAAGTGACCGCCGAGCAGTTGCAGCGTGTGAGTTCGATCACCGCCAAATACGGTCTGAACATCGACCATATCGACCGTCTGTCCGGGCGCATGCCGCTGGACACCCCGGCCGACAAGGGCAAGGGTTGCATCGAGTTTTCCGTGCGTGGCGAAGCGGCTGACCCGCAAGCGCTGCGGGCTGAATTCCTCAGCGTTGCGCAAGAGCTGAACGTCGACATCGCCTTCCAGGAAGATTCGCTGTTCCGCCGTAACCGTCGTCTGGCGGTGTTCGACATGGACTCGACGCTGATTGAAGCCGAGGTCATCGACGAACTGGCCAAGGCCGCCGGCGTTGGCGACCAGGTGTCCGCGATTACTGAGCGGGCGATGGCCGGCGAGCTGGACTTCCGCGCCAGCTTCAAGGAGCGCCTGGCCTTGCTGCAAGGGCTGGACGTCAGCGTGCTGGACTCCATCGGTGCTTCCCTGCGCCTGACCGAAGGCGCCGAAACCCTGTTCGCCGAACTCAAGCGCCTGGGCTACAAGACCGCGATTCTGTCGGGCGGCTTCACCTACTTCGCCAAGCAACTGCAGGCCAAGCTGGGCATCGACTATGTGTTCGCCAACGAACTGGAAGTGGTCGACGGCAAGGTCACCGGCGTGGCGGTCGAGCCGATTGTCGATGCACAGCGCAAGGCGGATTTGCTGCGTGAGCTGGCGCATAAAGAAGGTTTGCGTCTGGAGCAGACGATTGCCGTCGGTGACGGTGCCAACGACCTGCCGATGCTGGCGATTGCCGGGCTGGGCGTAGCGTTCCGCGCCAAACCATTGGTCAAACAATCGGCGAAGCAGGCGATTTCCACCCTTGGGCTGGATGGCGTGCTGTATCTGCTGGGCTTCCGGGATCGCGACGGGCAGCTCTGAGTTTTCGACCGTCCGGGCGCCGCCGCTATAGCGACTTCCACAACGAATCAAACTCTTGCGCTACCCCGATCACGCCGCCTTCCGCGGCGTTTTCGTTTCTGGCTACCTCCAGGGAGCGGTAGGCAAACTGATTGAAGCTGTTGGTGCTCGTCATCCGTCGCTCCAGCTCGGCCGGGCGTTCCTGGCCATTGGTGTTGATCAGCACCTTATTCCCTTCCTGGAACGGCAGGCGCGGGGTGAGCAGGGTGGCCGGCAGGTCGATGGCGCTGATGGCGGGCAGTAACAGCCCGCGCAAGTACTGGCTGTGTTCGTCGTCGGAGCGAATCAGTTGCAGGCCGCAGGGCTCGGCGTAAGGCGCAACCTGCTCGATACCCATCTGCGTGCCACCGCCCCGTACCTGGCGGATCCAGCGCACCACGGCAACGCTCCAGCCTTGACCGGCCGTATCCTCGATACCGACCATTTCGCCAGCCTGCAGTTCGGCAGGCACTGCGCCGGGCCAGGCCAGGCAATAACCGCCAGGGCTGTGATTGATCACCGGTAGCGCGTAGGTCGGGAAATGCTGTTGGCCGGACGCCTCGTGGTTGTCATGTTTCTGAAGATGTGGATATTCGATCTCTTCGTAGGGCAGCAGCGTGTCTGCCGTGCCATGGGGGGCGGCGTCGAAGGCCTGTTTCCATTGGTCCTTGGCGCGTCCTGTCGGCTCGATTGCCGAGAACTGCGCGGGACGGGCGCCGGGTTTTTTCAGGATGTCGTTGAACGGGCGTTTGCCACCGAGATAAAAGTGCAGGGCGCTCATGCCCACGCACAGGGTCAACGTGCCGTGGCCGACGGTGCGCTGGAAGCCGCGCTCGGAGGCCTGCCCCCAGGCGGCATGCAGGTGTTGCAGCGTATCCAGATTGAGGCCCATCGGAACCGGCAGCGGCGATGCCTTGTCGGCCGATTGTTGCAGATGGGTTTCGATGGCGGCGACCAGGGGCTGCGGGTCGATCCCCAACAAGCGCTCCTGGTGTTCGGCCGGGAACTTGGTGCGATAACGCGGGCCGCTGTCGAGGTCCGAGGCGACGGCAAACAGCCCGCTGTCCGGTTTGGCTGGTTGCAGTTTGATCCATTGGCTCCAGGGTTCCAGCACCTCGGCGAGCCGGGCGATCTGGTTCTGGCGCAGTTGATTGCAGCGTGAAGCGCCCAGCAGGAGGGCGACGACGTAGGTCTGCTCGATACTCAGGCTTTGCGTCTGGCTGGCCAGTTCATCGCGCACGCTCTGATGTTGCAGCTGATGTTCGCAGCCGATCCGGTACAGCTGATGCAGTTCCAGCCACAGCCCTTCGGGCGCCGGGCAATAGAGCTCAGTTGCGCGGATCAAAGTACCGTTCAAGCAATGGACGGCACGTTGCAATGACTGGGTCAGCAGCGGCGCACGGTCTTTACTGAAGCGTGGTGCGATGCGGACGACGATCTGCTTGTAGCCGATCGCCAAGTGGCTCTGCAGCGCCTGGCAAAGGTTGGCGATTTTGCGCGAACGCTCGTCGAGCACAATGGCCTGATGCAGGAAATGCCGCTCCAGGTGCTTGCAGACGTAATACACCTCGGGCCGCAGCAATTCGAGCAATTGCAGGCGATTGTCGCTGGGTGTGAGCAACTGGTTGAGTTCGCTCAGGCCTTGATACAACTGGCGAGCGGTTTCACCGATGTTGGCTTTGGGCAGGTTGGCGATCCAGCGCTTGAGGTCGCGTGGCGTGGCTTCGCAGAAAGACAGGCGCGACTGCGTCGGGATCGGTGCGCGTAGCAGCAGGGCAGGATTGGTCTCATTCATGCCGTGGACAAACTCCGACCGTGAAATGGGCAACGAATGACTTTGACTGTAGCAGCTATGAACGCTGGAGGAGGGGGCGCAGCGGGAGGAAATGTCCGATCCCACGAAAGGCGTTCGTGGGATCGGATCGAGGGATCAGGCGGTTGGCAGGCCGATGCCCTGGCCCATCTGCACTGGCGAAAGGGCGCCCAGCCCTTCAGCCCATTTCACTTGATCCGGCCCGAACAGCACGACCGCCGTAGAACCGAGCTTGAAACGACCCAGTTCCGCACCTTTTTCCAAGTGAATCGGCGCACGGGCCGCTTCGTCGTAGCGGAAGGTTTTCAGCTCGCGTTTTGGCGGTGTGACCAAGCCAGCCCAAACGGTTTCGATCGACGCCACAATCATCGCGCCCACCAGTACCACGGCCATCGGGCCGCGTTCAGTGTCGAAAATGCACGCTACACGCTCGTTGCGGGCGAACAGTTCCGGAACGTTTTCAGCGGTGGTCTGGTTGACCGAGAAGATGCGGCCGGGGATGTAGACCATCTCGCGCAGGGTGCCGGCCAGCGGCATGTGCACACGGTGATAGTCTTTCGGCGACAGGTAAATGGTGGCGAAATCGCCGCCCATGAAGGGCGCTGCGTTGGCCGCGTCGCCACCCAGCAGTTCCAGCACGCTGAAGCTGTGGCCCTTGGCCTGGAAAACGCGACCGTGTTCGATCGGGCCGAGCTGGCTGACGGCACCGTCGGCCGGGCTGAGGATCGCGCCCGGGGTTTGATCCAGCGGGCGAGCGCCGTCTTTCAAGGCGCGGGTGAAGAACGCATTGAAGTGCTCGTAAGCGGTCAGGTCTTCGACCAGCGCCTGGGACATGTCCACTTGATAACGCTTGGCGAACCAGGCGGTAAAGGCGTTCTTGAACCAGCGCACACGGCATTCGGCAATGCAGCCGGCCAGTCGCGAGAGCAAGTGATGGGGCAGCAGGTATTGGCTGAGGATAAACAAACGCTTATTCATTAACTGTCCTTGAAAAACTTAAATCTCTACGGGCGTGTCAGGGTGGTTGCCCCATTCGCCCCAGGAGCCGGCGTAGCCTTTGACCCGCGGATAACCGAGCGCCTTGGCCACCAGATAGGTGAAGCCAGAACGATGGTGTGTCTGGCAGTGGGTAATGACTTCTTTGTCTTTGGTAATGCCGAGTTGTTCCAGGATTGTCGGCATGTCGGTGCGGATGCGCAGGTTGCGCGCCTGATCCATGCCAGCGGTCCACTCGAAATTGACCGCGCCGGGAATGTGCCCGCCCTTGGCCGCCAGCACTTTCTCGCCGGAGTATTCCAGCGGGCCGCGTGCGTCCCAGATCGCCAGGTCAGCAGCGCCGAGGCGGCTTTGCAGGTATTCGCGGGTGGCGACAGGTTCGTCGTGCAGGGTCAGGGCGACCGGGCCGCCGACTGCCGGCGGGATCTGGATCGACATGGGCAAGCCTTCCGCCAGCCAGGCCGGCAGGCCGCCGTCGACATAGTGATATTTGCTGTGGCCGATGACATCCAGCAGCCAGATAAAGCGCCCGGCCCAACCGCCGCCTTCGTCGTCATAGACGACATAGACTGCATCGGGGTTGTGCCCCAGTTCGCCGAACAATGCTTCAAGCGCGGCGTGGGTCGGCAACAGGCCCGGCGCAGGCGCCTGACCCAGTTGAGTGCGTTTTGGATCGACAAAGCGTGCACCGGGGATATGCCCTTCGGCATAGCGGGCGCTGCTGGTCAGGTCCACCAGAATCAGTTCGCGGGAGTCGAGACGCGAGAGCAGGTCGCTCGGTTCGATCACCAGCGCCAAGCCAGAGAAGTCAGACATGTGAGGTCTCCAGAGCACAAAGGGGAGGATTGTAGCGCAGCGTCATGAGGGCCTGTTATCAGTTATTTTGGGGCAGGAAATAACTGATAACAGGCCCTAGCGGTGGCTAAAGCTGTGCAGGGCCTTTTCGATGCATTGAGCGGTTTTGCCGAACGCTTGCACGGTGATTTCCGAGAACGGTCCGCCGCCCTGATCCGCTACCACGATCATGATCACCCGGCCGTTGTTGACCAGTGAGCGCAGCAGCAGGTGTTCGCCGCTGAACTGTGAGCGCAGGCTGGCTGGCAGCAGGGCCGAGAATTGTGCGTTGTTGGCCGGCGTCAGGCGCACCTGGGCCTGTTGCGCGAGCAGGCGTTGCAGCACGGTGCTCTGGCTGACCACCAGGTTCAGGCCGGCCACTTCCTTGGGTAGCCCGGCGATCTGGTGCACACGCAAATTGGCGTGCGTGCGATCGGCCATCAGAATCATCACCCGGCGCATGCCACACGCCACCAGGGCGTCCCGGGCCGATGTGGTCAAGTGCATGGCATTGGTAAAGCGGCTCGGCTCCACCAGCAATTCGGCGCATTGCTTGCGCCACTTCGCCAGGTCTTCGGCGGTCGGCGCCGGGGCGGGCAACAAACCGGCATGCACGCGGTGCGCACCCGGTGGCCAGATCAGCGATTCGGCCGGGTGCCAGAGGTCTGGCATGGCGTGTTGGCGAGCGCTGTTGGCGGCCTGCTGGTGCAATTGTTGTTGCACCTCATCCATCGGCATTTGCAGATAAAGGCTGGTCAGGTACTGCCAGCGTTCGCAGTGTGGACTGTCCCAGGCCTGTTGTGCCGCCAGCGCCAGACCGTTGGCCAGCAGCACGGTATTGGCGGGCTGATTGAGCCAGCGGCGCAACGTCGGGTCGTCATCCAGGCGGTTCTGTTGGCGCAACGGGTGATCGCTGTCACGTGCAATGCGCAGGACTTTCACCAGCTCACGTTGTTCGCTACGCAGCAGCCGATAACCTTGCTGCACCCAGATCGGCAGGCGCCAGACGTCCACCAGCGCCAGACAGATTTCCAGCAGGCGCACGCCGAACAATTGCTTTTCGACTTTGCGTGCCGACTCGCCTTTATGGATGACCCGCAACTCCCACTCTTCAAGCAACTGCGGATGGGTCAGCGCCATGGGCCAGAGTGGCGAGAGAAACAGCAGGCTGCCCCAGTGGATGTCCTGCCACAGTCGCGCCAGGCGACTGGCGAAAAAGCCGTTGGCCTGTTGAGTGGCGTGCTGGCTGATCAGTTGAAGCTGGCGCAGGGCGACGGGGATTTGCAATTGGGGTTCGGCGGGCAGGCGGTCGAGCAGTTCTTCGGTGCGTTTCAAACCGAGGCGATTGATCGCCACCTCAAGGTTTTCAGCAGGCTCGGTCATGCTGCCATGGGTGTGACGGTTGGCTTCGCGAATCACGCTCAAGGCCAGGGCCGGGCTTTCCTGCATCAGGTCGGCGATGTCGCGCAGCGAGCTGCGGTTATCGCGGATCGCTTTGCAGACCCGGTCGTGGCTGGCTTGCGGAACCGGCAGGCGTACGCCATCGAGAAGCTTGACCCAGCCTTCAAGCGTGGTTGGTTTGGGCGTTGGGACGTTCGTTTCGTTAGCCATGTCTGGACGCGATCATCGTCTGCTTTACCTATGCCCTGAACGGGTCAAATTAGCTTTTCGCCTTAACTGGCTATAGTCTGGCGCAGTTTTGCCGATAAGTAGAAGAAGAGATTTTTTAACTTCCGAATATGACCTTGAACCCGACTCAGTAAGTGCTCTCCTACCTATGGCTAAAATTATCGGCATCATCGTCGTATTCGCGAGCGTGCTCGGCGGATACGTGCTTTCCCACGGCAAGATTGCCGCTCTCATCCAGCCTTTCGAGGTGATGATTATCGGTGGCGCGGCCCTTGGCGCCTTCCTGCAGGCCAACCCCGGCCACATGACAATGCACGTGCTCAAGAAGTCCTTGGGCATGTTCAGTTCGCGTTTCAACCACACCTTCTACCTGGAAGTGCTGGGGCTGATTTACGAGATCCTCAACAAGAGCCGTCGCGAAGGCATGATGGCGATCGAAGGCGACATCGAAGATGCCGCCGCGAGCCCGATCTTCGCCAAGTACCCGGCGGTGCTCAAAGACGAACGCATGACCGCGTTCATCTGCGATTACCTGCGCATCATGTCCTCCGGCAACATGGCTCCCCATGAGCTGGAAGGCCTGTTCGACATGGAACTCTACAGCCTCAAGGAAGACCTCGAGCACCCGTCCCACGCGGTGAACGGCATCGCCGACGCCATGCCCGGTTTCGGTATCGTCGCGGCGGTATTGGGGATCGTGGTGACCATGGCATCCCTGGGTGAAGGCGACCAGAAGTCCATCGGTCTGCACGTGGGGGCGGCACTGGTCGGTACCTTCTTCGGTATTCTCGCGGCCTACGGTTTCTTTGGCCCGCTGGCCCACTCCCTGGCTCACGATGCCAAGGAAGAACTGAACACCTACGAAGCCATCAAGGCTTCGCTGGTGGCTTCGGCTTCCGGGATGCCGCCGTCGCTGGCGGTGGAGTTCGGTCGCAAGGTTCTGTACCCGGCGCACCGTCCTAGCTTCGCTGAGCTGGAACAAGCGGTTCGCGGTCGTTAAGTCATGGAAAATAACCAGCCGATAATCATCAAGCGCGTCAAGCGCATCGCCGGAGGGCATCACGGGGGCGCCTGGAAAATCGCCTTCGCGGACTTCGCGACGGCGATGATGGCGTTCTTCCTGGTGTTGTGGCTGCTGTCCACCGCGACGCCTGAACAGAAGATCGCCATCGCCGGTTACTTCAAGGACCCGGTCGGGTTTTCCGAAAGCGGTACGCCGTACATCATCGACCTGGGCGGCACGCCGACCCTGGCGCCGGAGAACACCCTCAACCCGGAGGTGAAATCTCAGCCGCAGCCAGACAAGGTGACCATCGACGCCGAGCAGGTTGAAGGCATGGCCGAGCAAGTCGAGAAGGAACGCCTGGAGTTGTTACTGCAAGAGTTGCAGAACAAGGTCAATGAAAACCCGCAATTGCAGAAATTCAAGGACCAGATCCTCTTCGAGATCACCCAGGACGGTTTGCGCATCCAGATCATGGACGCCGAAAACCGCCCGATGTTCGACTCCGGCAGTGCGCGCCTGAAGCCGTACTTCGAAGACATTCTGCTGGCCATGGCCGACACCATCAAAGCGGTGCCGAACAAGATCAGCATCAGCGGCCACACCGATGCCAAGCCGTACTCGGGCACCGGCGATTTCGGTAACTGGGAACTCTCGGCCAATCGCGCCAACGCGGCTCGTCGTGCGTTGGTCGCTGGCAGTTATCCGGATGCCCAGGTCGCGCGAGTCGTCGGTTATGCCTCGTCGGCGCTGTTCGACAGGGAGAACCCGTTCAATCCGGTCAACCGCCGGATCGACATCGTGGTGCTGACCAAGAAAGCCCAGCGCGCCATCGAAGGTGAACAAGGTGCCGAACCGGCGCCAGCGCCGACGCAAGGGCAGGGTGGCCCGGGCGAAGTGCATGCGCCGCCAGCCGATCCGAACGCATTGCCGGCGGATAAGGAACCGCTGCCGGCACACGAACTTCGTGAGCGTTTGAATCTGTTTGATAATCCGGCGCCGAAGCCGGGTGAACCGCCCAAACCCGCTGTACCGCCCAAGCAATAACCTGCAGAAAAGCCACCATGAGTGGCTTTTCTGTTTCTGGCTGCGTCACTGCAGCGTCGCACTGACTCGACTCACTGCAAGTTTGTTTTCGGAATCATGGAAGATCAGTAATGGAAAGACTCAAGTCCTATTTTCAGCAGCATGGCAATGCACCCTTCAAGTTTGGTGAAGGGCGGGTCAGTGGCTACATCTCAGCCACGCTCGGGCTATTGAGCCTGCTGGCGGTATTGTGCTTTCTCTTTCCCGAATGGCTGACCACCGCCGAACTGCGCAAGGTGTACGACGAGCAGTTTGCGCGCACCACGCTATTGCTTGGGCTGGTACTGTCTTTCAGCCTGGGCACCCTGAATATCCTGCTCAACAAGCGAAAGCGCTTGGGGATCACCGGACTTGTCGCCTCGGGGCTGGCGGTGTTTCTCGGCGGCACCAATGTGCAGATCAGCTCGATTGGGCAGACACCGTACTCGCTGGGGCTGGACTGGTTCGTCCTGGCTCTGCTGGTGTCGGCCATCGTCTTTATCCCCCTGGAAAAACTCTATTCCAAGGACCCTGAGCAAAACATTCTGCGTCCGCACTGGCGAACTGACCTGACCTACTTTTTTGTCAGTCATATGCTGGTGCAGTTCATCCTGATTTTCATCACTGCCTCGTCGAGCTTTATGGCTGGCTGGGCCGTGTCGGCGGATTTGCAGGCCAGCGTACAAAGCCTGCCGATCGTTGTGCAGTTCTTGCTGGCGGTACTGGTGGCTGACCTCGGTCAGTACTGGCTGCATCGGCTGTATCACGTCGTGCCGTGGTTATGGCGCATGCATGCCGTACATCACTCAAGCACGCACATGGATTGGCTCGCCGGTTCGCGTGTCCACTTCATCGAGATTCTGCTCACCCGTACCGGCGTGCTGGTGCCTTTGATGCTGCTGGGTTTTGCGCCCCAGGCGTTGAACGCCTACGTGATTCTGGTCGGGGTGCAGGCAGTGCTGGCCCACGCCAATGTACGGATCAACGGCGGCTGGCTGAATTATGTGCTGGTCCTGCCGCGCTATCACCATTGGCATCATGCCCGGCACAAGGATTACATCTACAAGAACTATGCGATCCATACGCCGCTGGTGGATATGCTGTTTGGCACCTTCAAGTTGCCACCCAAGGAGTGGCCGACGCGCTACGGGGTTTTTGGCAAGGACTTGCCGGGCGGTATCCTGCGCCAGCACTTGTACCCGTTCCAGAAGCCTGGCCTGAAGAGCGTCGAGCCGAAACCGCCGGCAGCGGTTTCCTGAGGCCAAAAAAAGCCGCGATCATCGCGGCTTTTTTGCACCTCTCAGAAACCCCGTCGGATGCGACTCTTGAGCTGGTCGTGGAACAGTTCCGCATTGCGTCTGTAGCTGCCGCAAAGGGATTCGCTGATTGAATCCAGTGTCATTGAACGCTTGGTCGCCACTTCTTCACGGTAGGCCTCAATGAAAAAATCCAGGTCCTTGTCAGTGCTGAGCTTCGGCCATTTATCGAAGTACAGCGGCAGTTCCGCCGGTTCGGTCTGGAATGAGCAAATCCGCCGGTTGCTGATTGTCGCTTCGCCGATTTCGAACGGTACCCACCATGGCGGCACGGTCTTGCCCGAGACAACGGCTATCAGATGCGTGCTCGCGCTGATGTAGCGGGTGATGACCCCGGTGATGTCGTCAGTGGTCTGGGATTCCGGATCCAGCACGTCGAAGTAGGTCTTGATGTTGGCCTGTATCAGACGGCTGCTGATGGCGATCGCGTAGGGGCGATCCGCGTGACGATAGCTGATGAATACAGGCATCAGAAGTGTCCCTTGAGGGCGAGTTCGCGGTAATGGGCGCCTGAACGGTTCCACGAGTGAACGATGAACAAGTGATAGGTTGGCATGGCTGTCCCTCAGTATCGCTAATATGCGAAGAGGGCTTGAATGTATGCAGTTGAAGGGCTGGAACAAGGCCTTTACGGTTAAAGAGAAGTACCCTTCAAACAGGCGTGCGGATGCCCTACAGAAATATCTGATGTTTAAGTCGATGGGTGGTTTTTGTAGGCTGCTGCGAGCAGCCAGCCGTCCCATTGATGTCGGGGCGGCTGGCGCGTTTGTTTAATAGCTGTTTTCAGGCAAGCTGGCGATGATCG
Organism: Pseudomonas sp. Pseusp15; assembly: GCF_059492165.1. Classification (NCBI taxonomy): domain Bacteria; kingdom Pseudomonadati; phylum Pseudomonadota; class Gammaproteobacteria; order Pseudomonadales; family Pseudomonadaceae; genus Pseudomonas; species Pseudomonas sp. Pseusp15. The sequence goes on along the minus strand of NZ_CP168523.1, from coordinate 4,783,573 downwards.
ACCGGTAGCTGTTCATCCGTTGCTGCTGCACGCGGCCATCTTCCAGGGCCTTGAGCAGGGCGCAGCCCGGTTCGCGGTCGTGTTTGCAGTCGCGGAAGCGGCACGTGCCGAGCAGGTCGTTGAACTCGATGAAGCCGGCTTCGACGTCGGCACGGCTGACGTGACCCAGGCCGAACTCGCGGATACCCGGAGAGTCGATCAGCTCACCGCCACCGGGGAAGTGGAACAACCGCGCGGTGGTGGTGGTGTGGGTGCCCTGGCCCGACAGCTCGGACAGCGGGCCGACGCGGGTTTCGACTTCCGGCAACAGGCTGTTGACCAAAGATGATTTACCGACACCGGACTGGCCGACGAACACACTGATGTGCCCGTCCAACAGTTTTTGAAGTTGTTCCATGCCGTTGCCGTGGTGCGCCGACACTTCCAGCACCGGGTAGCCCAGCGTGCGGTAAACCGCCAGCAAGGCATTCAGCGCCGGGGCGTTCTGCTCGTCGATCAGGTCGAATTTGTTCAGCAGCAACAACGGACGGATACCCGCATGTTCCGCGGCAACCAGGTAGCGGTCGATCAGGTTGGCATGAGGCTCTGGCAGCGGTGCGAAGACGATGACGATCATGTCGACGTTGGCCGCCACCGGCTTGAGCTGTCCACGACTGTCCGGGCGGCAGAGCTCGGTTTTGCGCGGCAGTTGCGCCACGATCACGCCGATGCCCTGGTTGCCGGCACGCCATACGACCTGATCGCCGGTCACCAGCGCCGGCAGGTTGGCGCGCAAGTGGCAGCGGAATACCTGGCCGGCCAGCTCGCCATCGAGGGCTTCGACTTCAACCTGTACACCGAAGTGCGCGATCACCAGGCCCGTCTGTTCCGGACCCAGGTCGCCACCCTCAAGTGCCTCGACAGCCGAGGACTCGCGTTTGGCGGCGCGGGCAGCGCGCTCGCCCTGAATCTTTTCGATGCGCCAGTTTTGACGACGATTGAGTTGGCGTTTGGCCATGGGTGTTCCGTATCGAGAATGCAGCGATTAGGTAAAACGGTCGCGAGTTTAGCACGCCCGGCCGCCTCCCTAGGCTAAACTGCGAACCTACGCCGAGGAGCCGACATATGCAGAACCCGCAGAACCTGATCTGGATCGACCTGGAAATGACCGGGCTGAACCCTGATACCGACGTCATCATCGAGATGGCCACCATCGTCACCGACAGTAATTTGAACACCTTGGCTGAAGGTCCGGTGATCGCCATTCATCACAGCGACGAGATCCTCGCCGGTATGGACGAGTGGAATACCCGTCAACACGGCGGCTCCGGACTGACCCAACGGGTTCGCGACAGCCGCATCAGCATGGCCGAAGCGGAAGCCCAGACCATCGCCTTCCTGGAGAAATGGGTGCCGAAGGGCAAGTCGCCGATCTGTGGCAACAGCATCTGCCAGGACCGTCGCTTCCTTTATACCCACATGAAGTCGCTGGAAAGCTATTTCCACTACCGCAACCTCGACGTGTCGACCCTCAAGGAGTTGGCCGCGCGTTGGGCACCGGATGTGCGCGACAGCTTCAAAAAGGGCAGCACCCACCTGGCCCTGGACGACATCCGCGAATCGATCGCCGAGCTGCAGCACTACCGCAAGAATTTCATCAAGTTCTGATTGGGCATAGGGAGGTTTTTGTGGCGAGGGAGCTTGCTCCCGTTCGGCTGCGTAGCAGTCGTAAAGTCAGCCGGCGCGGTCTATTTGAAGAGTTGCTCTGTCAGCAGATGGGGCTGCTCTGCGGCCCAGCGGGAGCATGCTCCCTCGCCACAGGTTCCCTTGCCCCCTTTTGGTGCCCTGACGATCTGAGTAGACTGCGCGCCTTCTCGTAAGGACCGCCACCATGTTGCTGATGCTCTACCTGATCGCCATTACTGCCGAAGCCATGACTGGCGCCCTGTCTGCGGGCCGTCGCGGCATGGACTGGTTTGGCGTGGTATTGATTGCATGCGTCACGGCGTTGGGCGGCGGTTCGGTGCGCGACGTGTTGCTTGGCCATTACCCGCTGACCTGGGTCAAACACCCGGAATACCTGGTGCTGACGTCGATCGCTGCGATGTTCACCGTCTTCGCTGCGCGCTGGATGCGCCATCTGCGCTCGCTGTTTCTGGTGCTCGACGCCGCGGGCCTGGTCGCGTTCACCCTGATCGGCTGCATGACCGCCCTGGAAATGGGCCACGGCATGCTGGTGGCCTCGGTCAGCGGCGTGATCACCGGGGTATTCGGTGGCATTCTGCGGGACATCTTCTGCAACGACATCCCGCTGATCTTCCGCCGCGAACTCTACGCCAGCGTCTCGTTTGCCGCGGCGTGGTGCTATTTATTCTGTGTCTATCTGCAATTGCCGGGTGAACAGGCGATCCTGATCACGCTATTCGGCGGCTTCCTGCTGCGCTTGCTGGCGATCCGTTTCCACTGGGAAATGCCCAAGTTCGTTTATAACGACGAAGCCTGATTTACACGCAGTCCCTGTAGCAGCTGCCGAAGGCTGCGTTCGAGGCCGAAGGGCTTGCTTCGCAGTCGTGCCGAACGCAGTCTTCGGCAGCTACTACATAAGCCCGTGTTGTTTTAGCGCCCATTCGACATGCTCGCGCACCAGTTCCGACGGATAGTCCCGCCGTGCCTTCAACGCTTCCAGCACCGGAATGCTCGACGGTGCATTGCCCAGGCCGACCGCCAGATTGCGCAACCAACGCTCGTAACCGGCCCGACGCAACGGTGAACCTTCGGTGCTGCTGAGGAATTTTTCTTCGTCCCACATGAACAGTTCGGCCAGTTCGGCGTTGTCCAGGTTGTGCCGGGGTTTGAAGTCGCTTTCCCCGGAAGGCCGGGCGAAGCGGTTCCATGGGCAGACAATCTGGCAGTCATCGCAACCGAACACCCGATTGCCGATCAGCGGTCGTAAATCTTCAGGAATCGCGCTTTTCAGTTCGATGGTCAGGTACGAAATGCAGCGACGGGCGTCCAGCACATAGGGGCCGACGAAGGCATTGGTCGGGCAAATGTCCAGGCAGGCCGTGCAGCGACCGCAGTGCTCGGTGGCGTGGGGTGGGTCCACCGGCAGCGGCAGGTCGACGAACAGTTCGCTGAGGAAGAAGTAACTGCCGGCCTTGCGATTCAAGACCAGCGTGTTTTTGCCGATCCAGCCCAGGCCAGCCTGTTCGGCGATGGCCTTTTCCAGCACCGGGGCGCTGTCGACGAAGGCGCGGTAGCCGAACGGGCCGATCACTGCCTGGATTTTTTCCGCCAGTTGTTGCACGCGTTTACGAATTAATTTGTGGTAATCGCGGCCCAAGGCATAACGCGAGACGTAGGCTTTTTCCGGTTGGGCCAGCCGTTGCGCCATGTGCGTGTCGCCCGGCAGGTAGTCCATGCGCAGGGAAACCACGCGCAGGGTGCCCGGCACCAGTTCTTCCGGGTGCGAGCGTTTGCTGCCATGGGCGCCCATGTAATCCATTTCGCCGTGATAGCCAGCGGCGAGCCAGCGCTCCAGGTGCTGCTCATGCTCGGCCAGATCGAGGCCGCTGATGCCGACTTGCTGAAAGCCCAGCTCGCGGCCCCAGTCCTTGATGGATTGGGCGAGGGCGGGCAGGTCTGTGGTAATAGCGGGCATGAGGCGAGAGAAACCGGAGCTGAGATGCGTATAATTCTGCCAGACATCGGAGCCTGAAGACGCATGCCGCACACTAAAGATGAATTACCCGACGCGCTGTATAGCGCCGCGCAAGTCCGAGGGCTCGATGCGAGCGTGATCGCGGCCGGTACACCGGGCTTTGAATTGATGCAGCGTGCGGCACGGGCGACTTGGCGTGCGCTGGTCCGCCATTGGCCGACCGGGCACGAATTGAGTGTGGTGGCCGGCCATGGCAATAACGCGGGCGACGGTTATCTGGTGGCCGTGCTGGCCCGACGTGCCGGCTGGCATGTGCGGGTGCTGGCCGCCGGTGACCCCGGGCGTTTGCAAGGCGATGCCGCGTCGGCGCATGTCGAGGCGGTGGCCGAAGGCGTGGCCATTCAAGGCTGGACCCCGCACTCCGAGTTGCGCGGCATTGTGCTGGATGCCTTGCTCGGCACCGGCCTGACCGGTGAAGTGCGCGAGCCGTTCGCCAGCGCCATCGCCGCGATCAATGCCAGTGGGCTCCCGGTTGCGGCGGTGGATATCCCCTCGGGGCTGTGCGCCGATACGGGTCGCCAGCTCGGCATTGCGGTTCGAGCAGACCTGACTGTGACGTTCATCGGGTTGAAGGTGGGGCTGTTCGCCGGTGACGCGGCGGATGTGGTGGGCGATTTGGTATTTAACGATCTGCACGTCGCCCCCGAGACATTTATTGGGGCCGAGATCAGTGCGCGTCGCCTGACGGCCGGTAATGTGCCGCGTCTGACCGGCCGCGCTCCAACTGCCCACAAAGGCAAATTCGGTCACGTATTGCTCGTTGGCGGTGATCGCGGTTTTGGCGGCGCCATCCTGCTTAGTGCACAAAGTGCCCTGCGCAGCGGTGCCGGCATGGTGTCCGTGGCCACCCGCAGCGAGCATGTTCCGGCCGCCCTGGCGCGTTTGCCGGAAGCCATGGTGCTCGGTACGTCGTCGGCCAATCAATTGATGGGCTTGCTGGAGAAGGCCACGGTGCTGGTCGTCGGCCCGGGGCTGGGGCAGGCCGCCTGGGGGCGCAGCCTGTTGTCGGCCGCGGCCAACGCGTCGCAGCCACAAGTCTGGGATGCCGATGCATTGAACCTGTTGGCCGAAGGTGGCGTGAGCTTGCCCGCAGGTAGTGTCATCACGCCGCATCCGGGCGAAGCGGCACGATTGCTGGGGATATCGACAGCCGCCGTACAGGCTGACCGCCCGGCCGCGGCCCATGCGTTGAGCAAAAAATATACAGCGGTGGTAGTGCTCAAGGGCGCTGGCAGTCTGATTGCCAGCCCCGATGGGCGTCTGGCGCTGTGTCATCAGGGCCATCCGGCCATGGCGTCGGCCGGGTTGGGTGATGTGCTGGCCGGTCTGGTGGGCGCCTTGCTCGCTCAGGGCCTGGACGCGTATGACGCGGCCTGCCTGGCGGTCTGGCTGCACGCCAATGCCGGTGCGCAACAAGGTAAATTAGGCCGCGGGCTGGCGGCCAGTGATCTGATTCCAGCCATTCGTCAGTTGTTGGAGGAGCAAGCACCGTGTCTGAAGTAACCCTGTACCTGGCTGATGAGCAGGCCATGAGCGATTTTGGCGCACGTATCGCCAAAACCACCGGAGGGCACGGTCTGATCTTTCTTGAAGGGGATCTGGGCGCGGGGAAAACCACACTGTCCCGGGGCATCATCCGTGGCCTGGGGCATACCGGCGCGGTAAAAAGTCCGACCTTTACCCTGGTCGAGCCTTACGAGATCGGCGCCGTCCGCGCCTTCCATTTCGACTTATATCGATTGGTCGACCCCGAGGAGCTGGAGTACCTCGGCATCCGCGACTATTTCGATGACGACGCATTATGTCTTATTGAATGGCCCCAGAAGGGTGCAGGCTTTTTGCCAAAGCCCGACCTGACCATTACCATTAGCCCGCAAGACAGCGGGCGTTCGCTGAGAATTTTGCCCCAAGGCTCGCGTGGCGAGTCGTGGTGTGCCGTTTTGGCATTGGAATCCAAATAAATGATGGGGTTAGGTATGCGCTTTCGCGCGTTGGTTGCTGCCGTAGGGGTGTTGTTTTTGGCGGTGACCGTCGACGCTGTGGCCGAGACGAAGGTCAACAGTGTTCGCCTTTGGCGGGCGCCGGATAACACTCGACTGGTGTTCGACCTGACGGGGCCTGTCCAGCACAGCGTCTTTACCCTGACCGCACCGGATCGGCTGGTAATCGACATCAATGGCGCGACGCTCGGCTCGCCGCTGAACGTCTCCACGGCCAACACGCCGATCACGGCAATGCGTTCGGCTCAGCGTACGCCGACCGATTTGCGGGTGGTCATCGACCTGAAAAAAGCCGTCACGCCGAAAAGCTTCACCTTGGCGCCGAACGCCCAGTACGGCAATCGCCTGGTAGTCGACCTGTTCGACAACGCGGCCGATGCCGCGCCACCGCCTGCGCCAACACCGTCTGTGGCCACGGTACCCGCCGTACCCGTCACGCCGTCCGAGCCTTCGATCAAGCTGCCACCCGCACCGGCTGGCAAGCGCGACATTATCGTGGTGATCGATGCCGGTCACGGCGGCGAAGACCCGGGCGCCTCGGGGTCTCGCGGTCAGCGTGAAAAAGACGTGGTGCTGGCCATCGCCCGTGAACTGCAGCGTCAGGTCAATGGCATGAAAGGTTTCCGCGCCGAACTGACCCGTACCGGCGACTACTTCATTCCATTGCGCGGCCGTACCGAAATCGCCCGCAAGAAGGGCGCCGACCTGTTCGTTTCGATCCACGCCGACGCCGCGCCGTCAGCCGCAGCGTTCGGTGCGTCGGTGTTTGCCCTGTCTGACCGCGGCGCTACGTCGGAGACCGCCCGTTGGCTGGCCGACAGCGAAAACCGTTCCGACTTGATCGGCGGTGCCGGCAACGTCAGCCTCGACGACAAGGACCGGATGCTCGCCGGCGTGCTGCTCGACCTGTCGATGACCGCTTCCCTGACTTCCAGTCTGAACGTTGGCCAGAAAGTCTTGAGCAACATCGGTCGCGTCACGCCGCTGCACAAACAACGTGTCGAGCAAGCCGGGTTCATGGTGCTGAAGTCGCCGGATATCCCGTCGATCCTGGTGGAAACCGGGTTCATCTCCAACGCCAACGAAGCCTCGAAACTCGCGGCATCGAGCCACCAGCAGGCGCTGGCGCGCTCCATCAGCAGCGGCGTGCGGCAATTCTTCCAGCAGAACCCGCCGCCGGGCACCTACATTGCCTGGCTGCGCGATTCCGGCAAGATCGCCCAAGGCCCACGTGACCATCGCGTGAGCCCCGGTGAAACCCTGGCGATGATCGCCGTGCGTTATCAGGTGTCTGCGGCCACCTTGCGCAGTGCCAACAACTTGCAAAGTGACGAGCTGAAGATTGGTCAGACGTTGACCATTCCAGGCACTGAACTGGCGGCCAAAGAATGAACCAGGTGCTGACCAACACGGCGCGTATCGAGCTACTCAGTCCACGGCTGGCGAACCAGATTGCCGCTGGTGAAGTGGTTGAGCGCCCGGCCTCGGTGATCAAGGAGTTGCTGGAAAACAGCCTCGACTCCGGCGCCAAACGCATCGATGTCGATGTGGAGCAGGGCGGTGTCAAGCTGCTGCGGGTGCGCGACGATGGCAGTGGCATTTCCGCCGATGACCTGCCTTTGGCCCTGGCCCGTCACGCCACCAGCAAGATTCGCAACCTGGAAGACCTCGAACAGGTCATGAGTCTGGGGTTTCGTGGTGAGGCGCTGGCCTCCATCAGTTCCGTGGCGCGTCTGACCCTGACTTCCCGCACTCGCGACGCCGATCAAGCCTGGCAGGTGGAAACCGAAGGCCGGGACATGGCGGCTCGCGTGCAACCAGCGGCTCATCCGGTGGGCACTTCGGTGGAAGTGCGCGATTTGTTCTTCAATACCCCGGCGCGCCGCAAGTTTCTGAAGACCGAAAAAACCGAATTCGATCACCTGCAAGAAGTGATCAAGCGTCTGGCGCTGGCGCGGTTCGATGTGGCGTTCCATCTGCGCCATAACGGCAAAACCATCCTCAGCCTGCACGAGGCCCATGATGACGCGGCCCGCGCCCGGCGTGTGGCGGCGATCTGCGGGGCGGGCTTTCTGGAGCAGGCGCTGCCGATCGAAATCGAACGCAATGGCCTGCATTTGTGGGGTTGGGTCGGGTTGCCGACCTTCAACCGCAGCCAGGCGGATTTGCAGTATTTCTTTGTGAATGGCCGTGCCGTGCGCGACAAACTGGTGGCGCACGCAGTGCGCCAGGCTTATCGCGACGTATTGTTCAACGGTCGGCACCCGACATTCGTGCTGTTTTTCGAAGTCGATCCGGCGGGCGTCGACGTCAACGTGCACCCGACCAAGCACGAAGTACGCTTCCGTGACGGGCGCATGGTTCACGACTTCCTTTACGGCACTTTGCATCGCGCCTTGGGTGATGTGCGGCCGGAAGACCAGTTGGCCGCGCCTGTCGCGACAGCCATGGTCCGGCCAACCGGTATCGAAGCCGGCGAGTTCGGCCCGCAGGGCGAGATGCGTCTGGCGGCCAATGCGCTGCTGGAGCAGCCTCAGGCCCAGCCGTCCTTCAATACTTCGGCGGGCTCTGGCGCCGGTGCCGGTTATCAGTATCAATACACGCCGCGACCTCAGTCCGGCGTGCCCGTCGCCGAAGCCCAGGCGGCCTATCGCGAGTTTTTCGCGCCGTTGCCCGAGGCCAATGCGGTCGCGCTGCCGGCCGGGCAAGATGACATTCCGCCGCTGGGCTATGCACTGGCGCAGCTCAAGGGCATCTACATTCTTTCGGAAAACGCCCAAGGCCTGGTGCTGGTAGACATGCATGCCGCCCATGAGCGGATCATGTACGAACGGCTGAAAGTCGCCATGGCCAGCGAGGGGTTGAGCGGTCAGCCATTGCTGGTGCCGGAATCCCTGGCGGTCAGCCAGCGCGAAGCCGACTGCGCCGAAGAAAACGTCGCCTGGTTCCAGCGTCTGGGTTTTGAATTGCAGCGCCTTGGCCCGGAAACCCTGGCCATCCGGCAAATCCCTGCGTTGCTGAAACAGGCCGAGGCCAACCGACTGGTTAGCGATGTGCTGGCGGATTTGATGGAATACGGCACCAGCGACCGGATTCAGGCGCACCTGAACGAACTGCTCGGCACCATGGCCTGCCACGGCGCGATTCGCGCGAATCGGCGCCTGGCCTTGCCGGAAATGAACGGCCTGCTGCGGGACATGGAAAACACCGAGCGCAGCGGTCAATGTAACCATGGCCGACCGACCTGGACCCAACTGGGCCTGGACGATCTGGACAAACTGTTCTTGCGCGGTCGTTGATGAGCCAGTTCCCTCCCGCGATTTTCCTGATGGGGCCGACGGCCGCCGGCAAGACCGACCTGGCCATCGAACTCACCAAGGTCCTGCCCTGCGAGCTGATCAGTGTCGATTCGGCGCTGGTTTATCGCGGCATGGACATCGGCACCGCCAAACCCTCCAAAGAGATCCTGGCCGAATTCCCGCATCGTCTGATCGACATTCTCGATCCGGCCGAGAGTTATTCCGCCGCGGATTTCCGTCGCGATGCGTTGCAAGCCATGGGCGAGATCACCGCGCGGGGCAATATTCCGCTGCTGGTGGGCGGCACAATGCTCTATTACAAGGCTTTGCTCGAAGGTCTGGCCGACATGCCGGCGGCCGATGCGGACGTTCGTGCGCAAATCGAAGAAGAGGCTGCACGCCTTGGCTGGCAAGCCCTGCACGATCAATTGGCGGTGATTGATCCGCAATCCGCGGCGCGAATTCACCCGAACGATCCGCAGCGCCTTAGTCGTGCACTGGAAGTTTATCGCGTCAGCGGCCAGAGCATGACTGAGCTACGCTTGCGACAATCTGCGCAAAGTACTGAAGCAGCCGCTTCGGGACTGCAACAATTGCCCTATACTGTCGCGAACTTGGCCATCGCTCCGGCAAATCGCCAGGTACTGCACGAGCGCATTAAACAAAGATTCACAAATATGTTGGAACAGGGATTCGTCGACGAGGTCGTAGCCCTGCGAGATAGAGGTGACTTGCATTCCGGGTTGCCGTCTATACGTGCAGTAGGTTATCGACAAGTCTGGGATTACCTGGATGGCAAGCTGACGCAAGCCGAGATGCAGGAGCGTGGAATCATTGCCACGCGCCAATTGGCGAAGCGCCAGTTCACCTGGCTGCGCAGTTGGGCTGATTTACACTGGTTGGACAGCCTCGATTGCGACAATCTGCCGCGCGCCTTGAAATACCTCGGGACCATCTCCATATTGAGCTGAGTCCTTGCAATTGCCGTCTATCCTTGGGGGTGTGACGGCCCCAAGCCATCTGTTTACCTATTTTTTATATTGAATCCTTAAAGGAGTGCGGCACATGTCAAAAGGGCATTCGCTACAAGACCCTTACTTGAATACTTTACGTAAAGAGAAAGTGGGGGTTTCCATCTACCTGGTCAACGGGATCAAACTGCAAGGCACGATCGAGTCTTTCGACCAGTTCGTTATCCTGCTGAAAAACACCGTCAGCCAGATGGTTTACAAACACGCTATCTCTACAGTGGTGCCAGTTCGTCCAATTCGTCTGCCTAGCGCAACCGAATCCGAAGCAGGCGACGCTGAGCCAGGTAACGCCTGATAGGAGTCTCCTTTGTTCTTTGAGCGCCACGGTGGTGGTGAGCGGGCAATTCTCGTTCACTTGGATGGTCAGGACCCTGAGGCGCGCGAAGATCCGCAGGAGTTTCAGGAGTTGGCAATTTCGGCTGGTGCCGAGACCGTCGCGTTTTTTAACGTGCCGCGTCATCGGCCAACCGCCAAAACCCTGATCAGCAGCGGCAAGGTCGAAGAGTTACGCGACCTGGTCAAAGCCGAACAGGTCGATCTGGTGATTTTCAATCACATCCTCACGCCCAGTCAGGAACGTAACCTCGAACGTATTTTCGAGTGTCGCGTGATCGATCGCACGGGTCTGATTCTCGATATCTTCGCCCAACGCGCCCGCACCCATGAAGGCAAGCTCCAGGTCGAACTGGCCCAGCTTGAGTACATGAGTACGCGTCTGGTTCGTGGCTGGACTCACCTTGAGCGGCAGAAGGGCGGTATCGGCCTGCGCGGGCCGGGTGAAACCCAACTGGAAACCGACCGGCGCCTGTTGCGGATTCGTCTGCGTCAGATCAAGGGGCGCCTGGAAAAGGTCCGCAGCCAGCGCGAGCAGTCTCGTCGCGGGCGCAAGCGTGCTGACATTCCGACGGTTTCACTGGTTGGTTATACCAACGCCGGCAAATCGACGCTGTTCAACTCGGTCACCGATTCCGACGTCTTTGCCGCCAACCAGCTATTCGCGACCCTCGACCCGACCTTGCGCCGACTAGAGCTCGAGGACCTCGGGCCGATCGTGCTGGCCGACACTGTGGGCTTCATTCGTCACCTGCCGCACAAACTGGTCGAGGCATTTCGAGCTACGCTCGAAGAGTCGAGCAACTCCGACCTGCTGCTGCACGTGATCGATGCGCACGAGCCTGATCGTATGGCCCAGATCGAACAGGTCATGGTGGTGCTCGGGGAGATCGGGGCACAAGACTTGCCGATCCTTGAGGTATACAACAAACTCGATTTGCTCGAGGGGGTTGAGCCGCAGATCCAGCGCGATGCCGATGGCAAGCCGCAGCGGGTCTGGTTGTCGGCCAAGGACGGTACCGGCCTGGACTTGCTCAAGCAGGCAGTGGCGGAACTGTTGGGCAGCGATTTGTTTGTTGGCACCTTGCGCTTGCCGCAACGTTTTGCTCGACTGCGTGCGCAGTTTTTCGAACTCGGTGCGGTGCAAAAAGAAGAACACGACGAAGAAGGCATCAGCCTGCTGGCCGTTCGCTTGCCACGGATCGAATTGAATCGACTCGTGAGCCGCGAAGGTCTGCAACCGATGGAATTCATCGAGCAACACACTTTGCAATAAAAGCCTGAGAAAGCGGTTGTGCCGCGGTGACAGGCATTCTGTAGCATTGGTCGGCGCGCCGTGGGTGCGTCTTTGCTTTATCAGATGGAGAGCGCTATGGCTTGGAATGAGCCGGGTGGCAACTCGAATAATCAGGATCCTTGGGGTGGCAAGCGCCGCAATAACGGCGACCGCAAGGGACCACCGGATCTCGACGAGGCCTTCCGAAAGCTGCAGGAAAGCCTGAACGGGTTGTTCGGTGGTGGCAAGAAACGCGGTGATGAGGGTGGTGGTCCGGGCAAGAGTGGCGGCTTTGGTGGTCTGCTCGGCATCGGTCTGACCGTGCTCGCAGCCGTGTGGCTGTACAGCGCTGTCTACGTGGTCGACGAGCAGGAGCAGGCCGTGGTGCTGCGCTTCGGCAAATATTATGAAACCGTCGGCCCGGGCCTGAACATCTATTTCCCGCCGATCGATCGCAAGTACCTGGAAAACGTCACGCGTGAGCGTGCCTATACCAAGCAGGGTCAAATGCTGACTGAAGACGAAAATATCGTCGAAGTGCCGCTGACCGTGCAGTACAAGATCAGCAACCTGCAGGACTTCGTGCTGAACGTCGATCAGCCGGAAACCAGCCTGCAGCATGCGACCGACAGTGCCTTGCGCCACGTGGTGGGTTCTACCGCCATGGACCAGGTGCTGACCGAAGGTCGTGAATTGATGGCCAGCGAAATCAAGGAGCGTCTGCAACGTTTCCTCGATACCTATCGCACCGGTATCACCGTCACTCAGGTCAACGTACAGAGCGCTGCTGCACCGCGTGAAGTCCAGGAAGCCTTCGATGACGTGATCCGCGCCCGTGAAGACGAGCAGCGTTCGCGTAACCAGGCTGAAACCTACGCCAACGGCGTCGTGCCGGAAGCCCGTGGTCAGGCCCAGCGCATCCTCGAGGATGCCAACGGTTACCGCGACGAGACCGTCTCCCGCGCCAAGGGTGAGGCTGACCGCTTCACCAAACTGGTGGCCGAGTACCGCAAGGCGCCTGAAGTTACCCGTCAGCGTCTGTACCTGGACACCATGCAGGAAATCTTCAGCAACACCAGCAAGGTTCTCGTGACCGGCAACAAGAATGGCCAGAGCAATCTGCTGTATCTGCCGCTGGACAAGATGGTCGAGGATGGTCGCCGCACCAGCACTCCGGTGACCGGCGCAGCAGCCAGCAGCAATGAAGTGAATGTGCGTGCGGCGGCTGATCTGCAGCAACAGCAGGCACGTACCAGGGAGAGTCGCTGATGAGCAATAAATCGCTGATCGCCCTTATTGTCGGCGTCGTCGTGGCGATCGTTGCCTGGAACTGCTTCTACATCGTGGCTCAGACCGAGCGTGCGGTGTTGCTGCAGTTCGGTCGCGTGGTCCAGGCCGATGTTCAGCCAGGCCTGCATGTGAAAGTGCCTTACGTTAACAAGGTGCGCATATTCGATGCGCGCCTGATGACGCTGGATGCACCGACACAGCGCTTCCTGACGCTGGAAAAGAAAGCCGTGATGGTCGATGCCTACGCCAAGTGGCGCGTGAAAGATGCCGAGCGCTTCTACACCGCGACTTCCGGCCTCAAGCAGATTGCCGACGAGCGTCTGTCCCGTCGTCTGGAGTCGGGCCTGCGTGACCAGTTCGGTAAACGCACCCTGCACGAAGTGGTATCCGGTGAACGTGATGCGCTGATGGCAGACATCACCGCTTCGCTGAACAAGATGGCGGAAAAAGAGCTGGGCATTGAAGTTGTCGATGTCCGGGTCAAGGCCATCGACCTGCCGAAGGAAGTGAACCGCAGCGTGTTCGAGCGTATGAGCACCGAGCGTGAGCGTGAAGCTCGCGAGCACCGCGCCAAGGGTAACGAGCTGGCCGAAGGCATCCGTGCCGACGCCGACCGTCAACGCCGCGTGCTGCTGGCTGAAGCCTATCGTGAATCCGAAGAGGTTCGCGGTGATGGTGATGCCCAGGCTGCTGCGATCTACTCCAAGGCATACGGCCAGGATCAGGAGTTCTACGCGTTCTACCGTAGCCTGCGTGCCTACCGTGAAAGCTTCGCGAACAAATCCGACGTCATGGTCCTGGACCCGAGCAGTGACTTCTTCCGTTACCTGGAAAAAGCCAAGCCTTGATACGACGTTGACCTGAATCATCCCCCCGCCTGGCGGCTAAAGCCTCGGGCGGGGTGATCCTTTGGGAAAACGTGTGTATGATGCGGCAGCCGGGAAATTCCCGGCTTTTTTGCGTCTGCACGTTTGATTGCTGTTTTTATGCAGGCGCCCGAGTTGAATGACTCGACAGGTTTTTCGAGGAAAGTGGTTGGCGAAGCCGGTTCCAGGCTTTTCGCCACGTTGTTCATGCGCGGGGTTTATGCACATGAGCCGATCATTTTCTGCTTCACTCAAGGCTCGCCCAAAGGCTTGCTGCCCGGATCATAGGGGAATGGCGTAATGGCAACGGTAGACCGCTGGCTGCTGCCAGATGGCATCGAAGAAGTACTGCCACCGGAGGCTGCGCGCATCGAAGTTGCGCGTCGCCAGGTGTTGGATCTGTTCCAGAGCTGGGGTTACGAGTTTGTCGTGACTCCCCATATCGAGTACCTGGAATCCCTGCTGACCGGCGCAGGCCAGGACCTCGATCTGCGCACCTTCAAGGTCATCGACCCGCAGTCGGGCCGGCAGATGGGTTTCCGTGCCGACATCACGCCGCAAGTGGCGCGCATCGATGCGCACACCCTGCGTCGCGAAGGCCCGAGCCGTCTGTGCTATGCCGGTAGCGTGCTGCATGCTCAGCCACGTGCGTTGTCGTCCTCGCGCAGCCCGATTCAACTGGGCGCCGAGTTGTACGGCGATGCCAGCCCGAGCAGCGACGTGGAAGTCATCAGCCTGATGCTGGCCATGCTGCAACTGGCCGATGTGCCGGATGTGCACATGGACCTCGGGCATGTCGGCATCTACCGCGGCCTGGCCCGCGCCGCCGGTTTGTCCGGCGAAGTCGAGCAACAGTTGTTCGATGCATTGCAACGTAAAGCCATCGACGAGGTCATTACCTTGACCGAAGGCCTGCCTGCCGATCTGTCGGGCATGCTGCGAGCGCTGGTCGACCTGTGTGGCGGTCGTGAAGTGTTGAGCGCTGCCCGCGAGCGTCTGGCCAATGCGCCGGCGCCTGTTCTGGCGGCCCTGGACGATTTGCTGGCGATTGCCGAGCGTCTGTCCACGCGTTTCCCGGAGTTACCGCTGTACTTCGACCTGGGCGAATTGCGCGGCTACCACTACCACACCGGTGTGGTGTTCGCCGTGTTCGTGCCGGGTGTTGGCCAGTCCATCGCTCAGGGCGGTCGTTACGACGATATCGGTGCCGACTTCGGTCGCGCCCGTCCGGCGACAGGCTTCTCCACCGATTTGAAAACCCTGGTGACCCTGGGGCGTGCTGAGATCGAGCTACCGTCTGGCGGTATCTGGATGCCTGACAGTACGGATGCAGCACTCTGGCAGCAGGTTTGCCAGTTGCGCAGTGAGGGTCAGCGTGTCGTTCAGGCATTGCCTGGGCAGCCTTTGGCCGCCGCCCGTGAAGCGGACTGCGACCGGCAATTGATTCAGCAGAACGGGCTTTGGCAAGTATCGCCACTGGCTTCTTGAGTTTTCCTGCCGGCCGCCGCCGGCACCAAGTTTGCGCGAATGAGGACAAGTGTTATGGGTAAGAATGTCGTAGTCCTGGGCACCCAATGGGGTGATGAGGGCAAAGGCAAGATCGTTGATCTGCTGACCGAACATGCTGCCGCCGTAGTGCGCTACCAAGGTGGCCACAACGCTGGTCACACTCTGGTGATCGACGGCGAAAAAACCGTCTTGCACCTGATCCCGTCTGGCGTGCTGCGCGAAGGCGTGCAGTGCCTGATCGGTAACGGCGTGGTGGTTGCACCCGACGCCCTGCTGCGGGAAATCAACAAGCTGGAAGAGAAAGGCGTACCGGTGCGCGAGCGCCTGCGTATCAGCCCGTCCTGCCCGCTGATCCTGTCCTACCACGTAGCACTGGACCAGGCCCGTGAAAAGGCCCGTGGCGAGCTGAAGATCGGCACCACCGGTCGCGGCATCGGCCCGGCTTACGAAGACAAGGTTGCCCGTCGCGGTCTGCGCATCGGTGATCTGTTCCACCGTGAGCGTTTCGCCGCCAAGCTGGGCGAGTTGCTGGATTACCACAACTTCGTACTGGTCAATTACTACAAAGAGCCAGCGATCGACTTCCAGAAGACACTCGACGAGTGCATGGAATACGCCGAGCTGCTCAAGCCGATGATGCTCGACGTCACCGCAGAGCTGCACAACCTGCGTCGTGCCGGCAAGGACATCATGTTCGAAGGCGCCCAGGGCTCCCTGCTGGACATCGACCACGGCACCTACCCGTACGTCACCAGCTCCAACACCACTGCTGGCGGCATCGCTACCGGTTCGGGTGTTGGTCCGATGTTCCTGGACTACATCCTCGGCATCACCAAGGCTTACACCACGCGCGTCGGCTCCGGTCCGTTCCCGACTGAGCTGTTCGACGACGTTGGTGCGTTCCTGGCCAAGCGTGGCCACGAGTTCGGCGCCACCACTGGCCGTGCCCGTCGTTGCGGCTGGTTCGATGCCGTGATCCTGCGTCGCGCTATCGATGTGAACAGCATCTCGGGCCTGTGCCTGACCAAGCTGGACGTGCTGGACGGTCTGGAAACCATCAACATCTGCGTAGGCTACAAGAACGAAGATGGTGCAGTGATCGACGCACCGACCGACGCCGACAGCTACATCGGCCTGGAGCCGGTGTACGAGCAGATGCCGGGCTGGAGCGAGTCGACCCTGGGTGCCAAGACCCTGGAGGAGCTGCCTCAGGCTGCGCGCAACTACATCAAGCGCATCGAAGAGTTGGTCGGCGCGCCGATCGACATTATTTCGACGGGCCCGGACCGCAACGAAACTATCGTTCTGCGTCACCCGTTCGCTTAATAAGTCGTTGATGTAAAACACAAAGGCCCCTTAATCGGGGCCTTTGTCGTTTATGCCTGTTGGACGGCATGACCTTTGCTGTGAATATTGCCTTCAGAATGCCATCAATTTAATGGCGTTAGAGTAGAGGGATTTCCTGTGTCGGCCGTTCTCTCACTGTTACAAAGCCGTTTGTTGCGGCCCGTGTTCGTTACCCTTGGTATCGCCCTTTTGGTGCAGGTGCTGGTGGCTGTCGCTCTGACCCGGAGCACGGTGACTGCGCTGGAAACCGATCTGGGCGTGCGCTTGGGCTCCGATAGCCAAAAGCTCTCCGGTGAGCTGGAGCAGGCGGGGCGTGAAGTCACGTCGAGCCTGGATAACCTGTCCAGCAATACCCGTCAGCGCCTGACCGCTGGGCTGTCTTCACGTTTGAAAGACGAGCAGGCTCAACTGCGTACGACGCTGGAGAAGGACCTGAAGGACTCGGCCAATGACATGGCGCAACTTCTGGCGTCGGTCGCACCCCGCGCCATGTGGGACAGCGACATTCCCACCCTGTCCGAATTCGCTCGCCGCGCCCAGCGCAATCCCAACGTGTTGTTCGTGGTCTATGACGACGCCACGGGCCAGCACCTGACGCGCTATCTCAACCGGGAGAACGCGATCAACAAGGCGCTTCTGGAGAAAGGCCAGGGCGAGCGGGCGTTGGACAAGGTGCTGGACGCAGCGAAGAGCGATCCGTCGGTCTACTACCTCGAAGCCTCGATCAGTCCCAATGGCGTGGAAATCGGCAAAGTCTTGATGGGGGTCTCAACTGCCTCTGTGGAAACCGATCTGGCGGCGCTGGACAAGCGCTTCTCGGCGCTGATCGCCAGCAGCGATCAATTGGTGGGTGACAGCCTCAAAGGTGCGGCGGCCGACAGCGCAACGGCGATGCGCGGACGTCTGCAATCGGCGCAGTCCACTGCTTCTGAAATGAAAGCCAACACCACGGGCGCCGTACAGGAAGCCGCAGGGGCTTTGCGCTGGCGCATCGGCATGGGCCTGGCGGTGGTGGGTTTCGGTGTGCTGCTGTTACTGGCGGTGGTGCTGGGGCGTCGAGTGGTCAATCGCCTGAAAATGCTCATTGTCGCGATGGATGACTTGGCGGCAGGCGAGGGCGACCTGACCAAGCGCGTGCAGATCAACAGCCAGGACGAGATCGGCGACATGGCCTCGGCGGTCAATCGCTTTGTGGATAAATTACAGCCGATCGTGCGTGAGGCGGGTGATGTGGCCCAGCGTACCGGTGTGGAAATCGGCGCCATGACTTTGCGTAATGCTGGTGCCGATGCGGCGGCTGGCATGCAGCGCGATGAAGTGGCCGAAAGCCTGCGCGCGTTGTCGCAAATGGCTGACGAGGCTCAGTCTGAAAGCCACGCCATGCAGGCCGCTTTGCAGCAGGTGGTGGGCATTCGTCAGGCCACGGATGAGAACACCCGGACTTCGGCGAAGGTCGGTAGTCTCATCGAGGCATTGGCCGGACAGGTCGACACCGGCGCGAAAGTCATCGAGCGTCTGGCGCAGCAGAGTGAGCAGATTGAAGTGGTGCTGACGGTGATTCACGGGATCGCCGAACAAACCAACTTGCTGGCGCTGAACGCGGCCATTGAAGCTGCGCGTGCCGGCGAGACCGGTCGCGGGTTTGCTGTGGTGGCGGACGAGGTGCGGGCGCTGGCGAGCAAGACCCAGAGCTCCACCGGTGACATTCAGGCGCACATCGTTGCACTGCAGCAGGGCGCGCGTGAGGCCGTCGCGGCAATCGGGCAGGCTGGGCGTCAGGCCAGCGAAGGTCTGCTGGTGTTGCGCGATAGCGCGCGGTTGCAACAGTCGGTGCAGGCGTCGGTCGAGCAGGTGCATGCGGCGATCGGCCTGGCGACCCAGGCCGCGGCGCATCAGGCGCAAGGTGCGCAGGCTGTGCGTGGGCGGGTTGAGACCATCCATGCTCAAGCTGAGAAAGCAGCTCAGGCGGTCGTGGAGACCACGGCCAGCGGCAAGGTGCTGGATGGGTTGGCGGCGCAGCTGAAGGCGAGCCTGGGGCAGTTCAGGGCTTAGGTTTCTCGTTCGCAGGTCTGGTGCCTTCGCGGGCAAGCCTCGCTCCTACAAGGGCTACGTAATCCTTGTAGGGGCGAGGCTTGCCCGCGAAGCTTTTCAACGACTCAAATACATCCGCGTCGTCAGCAGATACACAGGCAACCCCGACACCACAATCAACAACGCCGCATAAGGCGCCGCCGCCGCGAACTCCACATTCGCGGTATGCGCCCAGACTTCCGTCGCCAATGTATTGAGCCCGGTCGGGCTCAGCAGCAGCGTCGCCGTCAGTTCCTTCATCGCATCCAGAAACACCAGCGCAAACGCAGCACCCAGGGCGGGAAAGATGATGGGCAGGGTCACCCGACAAAACGCGCTGAAAGACGACGCCCCCAGCGTGCGTGCGGCCTCTTCCAGTTGCGGCGCAGCCTTGTTCAGGGCTGTACGAATCGGTGCCTGCGCCAGTGGCAGAAACAACAGCGCATAGGCTATCAGCAGCAACGCCGAGGTCTGGTACAGCACTGGCACATAATGCAGGGCGAAATACACCAGGGTCAGCGCAATCACCAATCCCGGCAGTGCATGCAGCAGATACGGCAAGCGCTCGGCCCAGATTGCCAGTCGGCCTTTATGGCGCACCACCAGCAACCCCACCGGCACCGCCAGCACCAGGCACAGCGCAGCGCCACCGAGCGACAGCGCCAGCGACGAGAGCAATGCCTCGCTGATCGCGGCCACCGGGAACGCTGCCGACGAACCCACCATCAGCCAGTACGCCAGCATTCCCAGTGGAATGCCGCTGCCGATGATCGCCAGCAGCAAGCAGTAAAGTTGTCCCACAGCCGCCCACGGCCCGAGCCGAACCTGCTCCGCATGCCGAGCAGCGCCCTGGCCGGTGCGTACGTGACGGCCTTTGCCGCGCACGCGTAACTCAAGCCATAGCAGCACCAGGCACAGCGCCAGCAACACCGCAGAAAGCATCGCTGCATTGGCGTTGCTGAATTCCAGTTCGAACTGCTGATAGATCGCCGTGGTAAAGGTTTGCAGGCCGATGATCGACAGCGCGCCGAACTCCACCAGCATGTGCAGCGCAATCAACAGTGAACCGGCCAGCAGTGACGGCCAGAGCAGGGGTAGGGTGATTTTGAAGAATACACCCCAACGATTCTGCCCCAGGGTGCGGGCAGACTCTTCAAGAGAGGGGTCGAGATTGCGCAGCGTTGCCGCGACCGGCAGAAAGATCAGCGGGTACTTGGACAGCGTCATCACCAGAATCGCCCCGCCCAGCCCTTCGAAGTGAGCACTCAGGGATACCCAGGTGAAGCTGCTGACAAATGCCGGCACCGCGAACGGCAGGCACAGGATCACGCCCCATAATCGCCGTCCCGGCAGATTGCTGCGCTCCAGCAGCCAGGCGAGTGACAAGCCAATCACACCGCAGGCCAATGTGACGCCCAGCATCAGCGCCAGGGTATTGCGCAGCAGGCCAAACACGTAGGGCCGCCACAGCAGATGCAGTGCCTCGGCCCAGCCGGCTTGCCAGGTTTTGAGGCCGACATAGGCCAGCGGCAACAGGCTGAGTACCACCAGCAGCAGAACCGGTAGCAGTAGCCAGATCGACGGCCGCTTGCGCCTTGGCATGTAACCCCCATGCGAAGCGGGGGCGGATAACGAGGCGCTCATCAGTTCAAGCCAACGTCACGTTCCAGGTCCAGGGCTTCTTCGGCGTTGCCGAGATCGGCTGGCGTGACGTTCGGCGCTTGCAGTTCGCTGAACGGCTTGAGACCGCGATCCGATTCCATGCCCTTGTGCAGCGGGTATTCAGCGGTGGTCTGGGTGATCACACGCTGACCTTCTTCGCTGGCCATGTAGGCGAGCAATTGCTGGGCTTCTTTTGGATGTTTGCTGGATTTCAGTACGCCAGCGCTGGAGACGGTGATCAGTCCGCCGACGTCGCCACCGGTGAAGTAATGCAGCTTCGAGTCGAGTTGGCCTTTTTCACGCTGCAAGGCGAACCAGTAATAGTTGTTCACCAGCACGGTGGCGACTTCGCCATTTTCCACGGCTTTCAGCGCAACCATGTTGTTGCTGTAGGTCTTGCCGAACGCACGCAGGCCGGTCAGCCACTCTTCGGCGGCGTCCATCCCGTGGACCTTGATAATCGCCACCGCCTGTTCCTGGAAGGCGCCGCTGCTAGGCACGAAGCCGACCTTGCCTTGCCATTTTGGATCGGAGAATTCCATCACGGACTTGGGCAGGTCTTTTTCGTCGATCAGTTTAGGGTTGAAGGCGACGACCCGGACCCGCGCGGTGATGCCGATCCAGGTGCCATTGCCGGCAACGTAGTCCTTGGGCAGGACTTCAAGTGTGGCGGCATCGGCTTTCGCCAGCAGGCCTTGTTCGCCGAGCTTGTTCAGCGGTGGCGATTCTTCGGTGTAGATCACATCGGCAGGGGAGCGATCGCCTTCTTCGACGATCTGGCTGGCGAGTTGGTTGCTGCTGCCCTTGCGCACATTGACGTGAATCCCGGTCTTGGCTTCGAAGGCTTTGGCGACGGCGTCGCCGACTTCCTTGTGTTGACCGTTATAGAGTGTCAGGGAAACCGGATCGGCGGCTTGGGTGAGGGGCGTGGCGAGTGTCAGGCCGAGGAGGGTGATGGTCAGGCCGCGGCGCAGGGTATTTCGAAGCATCATTCGCAGGGTTCCTCACTGTCGCATTGCAAAAACTTGAAACAATGATAAACGATATTGCTTCTCAAGTGCGCCTTGCTGGGCGGCTATGGCTTCAAAGGCCAGAAACGCAAAAACCCGCTTTCGCGGGTTTTTGTGAAATTCAAGATCGTGACCTTGAATTTGAATTGGTGCCCAGAAGAAGACTCGAACTTCCACGACCTTGCGGTCACCAGCACCTGAAGCTGGCGTGTCTACCAATTTCACCATCTGGGCATGATCTTCAGCGTTGCCGCCGTTGATGTGGCGCACTATACGGAGAGCATTTTGATCTGTAAACCCCTGATTTAATTTTAATAATTCAGAAGCCTGGAATGCAAAAACCCGCTTTCGCGGGTTTTTGTGTGAGCCTTGAAATTGATCTAATCTCAAGCTCGAAATTGGTGCCCAGAAGAAGACTCGAACTTCCACGACCTTGCGGTCACCAGCACCTGAAGCTGGCGTGTCTACCAATTTCACCATCTGGGCAGTATCGGCAGCGCTAGTGCGTCGTCGATGGCGCGCACTATACGGAGCGTCTTTTTAACTGTAAACCCCTGTCATCAAAAAAACCTGGAAAATTTTACCGGCGGCATTCAAATCAGCTTCGCGGTGTCGATAAAGGGCTTTAGATGGGCTGTCATAGCCTGAAATTTCCCGTTTCATTACGCCTATGCCAAACTAACCCGCATATAGACAAGGTGAAAACTCTCTAATGGCCGATTGGCAGTCCCTCGATCCCGAGGCCGCTCGTGAAGCGGAAAAATATGAAAACCCTATTCCTAGCCGCGAACTGATCCTTCAGCACCTTGCTGATCGAGGTTCGCCTGCTAACCGCGAGCAGCTGGTCGAAGAGTTTGGTCTGACCACAGAAGACCAGATCGAAGCCCTGCGCCGCCGCCTGCGCGCCATGGAGCGCGACGCTCAACTCATCTACACCCGTCGCGGCACTTATGCGCCGGTGGACAAGCTCGACCTGATCCTGGGCCGCATCAGCGGTCACCGTGACGGTTTCGGCTTCCTGGTCCCGGACGACGGCAGTGACGACCTGTTCATGAGCCCGGCGCAAATGCGCCTGGTGTTCGATGGCGACCGTGCTCTGGCACGTGTTTCCGGCCTCGACCGTCGCGGTCGCCGCGAAGGCATGATTGTCGAAGTGGTGTCCCGTGCCCACGAGAGCATCGTCGGTCGTTACTTCGAGGAGGGCGGTATCGGTTTCGTCGTCGCAGACAATCCGAAGATCCAGCAAGAAGTGCTGGTGACGCCAGGTCGCAATGCCAATGCGCAGATCGGTCAGTTCGTTGAAGTGAAGATCACTCACTGGCCGACGCCACGCTTCCAGCCGCAAGGCGACGTGGTCGAGGTGGTGGGCAACTACATGGCACCGGGCATGGAAATCGATGTTGCCCTGCGCACCTACGATATTCCGCACGTCTGGCCTGAAGCGGTCTTGAAAGAAGCCGCCAAGCTCAAGCCCGAAGTCGAAGAGAAAGACAAAGAGAAGCGCATCGACCTGCGTCATCTGCCGTTCGTGACCATCGACGGTGAAGATGCGCGCGACTTCGATGACGCGGTCTACTGCGAAGCCAAACCGGGCAAGCTGCGCCTGTTCTCCGGTGGCTGGAAGTTGTACGTGGCGATTGCCGACGTTTCCAGCTACGTGAAAATCGGTTCGGCGCTGGATAACGAATCCCAGGTTCGCGGCAACTCGGTGTACTTCCCCGAGCGCGTGGTGCCGATGCTGCCTGAGCAGTTGTCCAACGGCCTGTGCTCGCTGAACCCGCACGTCGATCGCCTGGCCATGGTTTGCGAGATGACCATCTCCAAATCCGGCGAAATGACCGACTACTGCTTCTACGAAGCGGTGATTCACTCCCATGCCCGCCTGACCTACAACAAGGTCAGCGCCATGCTGGAAACGCCGAAAGCCACCGAAGCGCGTCAGCTTCGTGGTGAATACACCGACGTTCTGCCGCACCTCAAGCAGCTGTATGCGCTGTACAAGGTTCTGCTGGCGGCTCGTCACGTGCGCGGCGCGATCGATTTCGAAACCCAGGAAACCCGGATCATCTTCGGTTCCGAGCGCAAGATTGCCGAAATCCGTCCGACCGTTCGCAACGATGCTCACAAGCTGATTGAGGAATGCATGCTGGCGGCCAACGTGGCCACCGCCGAATTCCTGAAGAAGCACGAAATCCCTGCGTTGTATCGTGTCCACGACGGCCCGCCGCCGGAGCGTCTGGAAAAACTGCGCGCCTTCCTCGGCGAGCTCGGCCTGTCCCTGCACAAAGGCAAGGACGGTCCGTCGCCGAAGGATTACCAGGCTTTGCTCGCGGGCATCAAGGATCGTCCGGATTTCCACCTGATCCAGACCGTCATGCTGCGTTCGTTGAGCCAAGCGGTGTACAGCGCCGATAACCAGGGCCACTTCGGCCTGAATTACGAAGCCTATACCCACTTCACTTCGCCTATTCGCCGCTACCCGGACTTGCTCACGCACCGGGCGATTCGCAGCGTCATCCATTCGAAAATGGACACCCCGCACGTTCGCCGTGCCGGCGCGATGACCATTCCGAAGGCGCGGATCTATCCGTACGACGAAGCGACCCTGGAGCAGCTCGGCGAGCAGTGCTCGATGAGCGAGCGCCGTGCCGACGAAGCCACTCGCGACGTAGTGAACTGGCTCAAGTGCGAGTTCATGAAAGACCGTGTGGGCGAATCGTTCCCGGGGGTGATCACCGCCGTGACCGGTTTCGGCCTGTTCGTCGAACTGACCGATATTTACGTCGAAGGCCTGGTGCACGTCACCGCGCTACCGGGTGACTACTACCACTTCGATCCTGTGCACCATCGCCTCGCCGGTGAGCGTACCGGTCGTAGCTTCCGCTTGGGCGACACCGTTGAAGTGCGCGTCATGCGCGTCGACCTCGACGAGCGCAAGATCGACTTCGAGATGGCCGAAAAAACCATCAGCGCACCGATCGGTCGCAAAAAGCGCGGCACTGAAACCGCAGCGCCTGCTATCAAAACAGCTGCCGAGCCGGTACTGGCCAAGGCCGGGCGTCGTCCTGCCAAGGAAAAGGCCGTCGAAGCCTATCGTCCGAGCGATGCGGCGGCAAAAAATGCCGAGTTGCGCAAAAGTCGTGAAATGAAACAGGCATTGCTGTCTGAAGCGAAAAGCGGCGGTAAAGCGGCGTCTGGGGGAAAGACCGGGCGGTCGGCGCCTGACAAGGCCTCCGGCGGCAAGCCAGCCAAACCGAGCAAACACCGTAAAGGCCCGCCAAAAGCGGGTTCCGCTCCAGCCGCCAGAAGCGGCGGGGCGCGTAAACCTAAGGCCAAGTCATGAGTCAGTTGGAAAAGATCTACGGCGTGCACGCAGTAGAAGCGTTGCTGCGTCACCACCCAAAACGCGTCAAGCAAATCTGGCTGGCTGAAGGCCGCAGCGATCCGCGCGTTCAGACGCTGATCGAACTCGCTGCCGAAAATCGCGTGGCCGTCGGTCAGGCAGAGCGTCGCGAGCTGGACGCCTGGGTTGAAGGCGTGCACCAGGGCGTGGTGGCGGACGTGAGCCCGAGCCAGGTCTGGGGCGAGGCCATGCTCGACGAGCTGCTCGATCGCACCGAAGGCGCGCCTTTGCTGCTGGTGCTCGACGGCGTGACCGATCCGCACAACCTCGGCGCTTGCCTGCGTTCGGCCGATGCGGCCGGCGCGCTGGCGGTGATCGTGCCGAAGGACAAATCAGCCACGCTGACCCCGACGGTTCGAAAAGTTGCTTGTGGCGCGGCGGAAGTGATTCCGTTGGTCGCCGTGACCAACCTGGCGCGCACCCTGGAAAAACTCAAGCAGCGCGGCTTGTGGGTCGTCGGTACGGCGGGCGAGGCTGAACAGGATCTGTATCAGCAGGACCTGACGGGCCCGACCATCCTGATCATGGGTGCCGAAGGTAGCGGCATGCGCCGCCTGACTCGCGACCTTTGCGACTATTTGGTGCGCCTGCCGATGGCTGGCAGCGTCAGCAGCCTCAACGTGTCCGTCGCCACCGGCGTCTGCCTGTTCGAAGCGCTGCGCCAGCGTGGCGTCAAAGCCGCCGGGACCGCCAAAAAGTCCTGAGACTCCTCTGCAGGAGTCGCCGCAGGCGGCTCCTGCAAGTGTTCGGCTTTCCAGTCGAAGTGATTGTTCAAATAATCACCAATTGCCTTGCACCTCCCTCGACCCTTCTCTACAATTGCGCCCCTTGCTGTGACGGCAGGCACGCATGTGTCTATCGCAAGCAAGTCCATAAGTGTCATTCACTCCTTGTCTGACCGCTTTTGAGCGGCAGGCTACAACCCGTAAGGAGCATTCATGCGTCATTACGAAATCATCTTTTTGGTCCACCCGGATCAAAGCGAGCAAGTCGGCGGCATGGTTGAGCGTTACACCAAGCTGATCGAAGAAGACGGCGGCAAAATCCACCGTCTGGAAGATTGGGGCCGTCGTCAACTGGCCTACGCAATCAACAATGTTCACAAGGCTCACTACGTGATGCTGAACGTTGAGTGCACTGGCAAGGCCCTGGCCGAGCTGGAAGACAACTTCCGCTACAACGATGCAGTGATCCGTAACCTGGTCATCCGTCGCGAAGAAGCCGTTACCGGCCAATCCGAGATGCTCAAGGCTGAAGAAAACCGCAGTGAGCGCCGTGAGCGTCGCGACCGTCCTGAGCACTCCGACGCTGAAGGCGTTGACAGTGATGACAGCGACAACAGCGATAACGCTGACGAGTAATCCACGGACCTTTTGAGGAGCCTATTACATGGCACGTTTCTTCCGTCGTCGTAAATTCTGCCGCTTCACCGCTGAAGACGTGAAAGAGATCGATTACAAAGATCTCAACACTCTGAAAGCTTACGTATCCGAGACCGGCAAAATCGTTCCAAGCCGCATCACCGGTACCAAAGCACGTTATCAGCGTCAGCTGGCCACCGCTATCAAGCGCGCCCGCTTCCTGGCCCTGCTGGCCTACACCGACAGCCACGGCCGCTGAGACCGGGCAGTCGACACGTAGCAAAGGATTGAATGCATGCGCGCCTTAGCTGAGTTCATCATGCGCGGCCGTATGCAGGCCACTCTGGTAGTGGCCGGATGCGCAACATTGCCGTTGTTGTATTGGTTGGGTGCTGCCGCTGGATGCCTTGTGCTCCTGCGGCGCGGATTGAAGGACGCCGTTGGCGTACTTGCTCTGGGACTGCTGCCGGCGTTGATCTGGTGGCTTTTCTTCGATGATCCACGGGCACTTCTGGTGCTGCTGGGGTCTTCGAGCCTTGCGTTGGTTTTGCGCGCAAGCGAGTCCTGGAACCGCGTGCTGCTGGTCAGCATAGCGATGGGATTGGTGTTTTCAGTGGTGCTGGGGGCGGCTTTTGCGCCCCAGATCGAGATGCTGGCGCAGGCTTTGATAAAAGTCATGCCGTCGCTACTCGGTGAGGTCTACCAGCAATTGTCGGTAGACGAGCAAGCGCGCTTTGCGTCCCTGATTGCACCGGTCCTGACTGGCCTGATTGCGGCGTTGTTGCAAATCGTCAGTGTGCTGAGCCTGATTGTCGGGCGCTACTGGCAGGCGTTGTTGTACAACCCGGGTGGTTTTGGTCGCGAGTTTCGCGCCATCCGAATCCCGCTGGGACCGGCGATGTTGCTGCTGGCGTTAATGCTTCTGGGGCCAAATCTTGGCCCGCAGATGGCCATGTTGACGCCGTTGTGCAGCGTACCGCTGGTGTTCGCCGGGCTGGCCCTGATTCACGGGCTGGTGGCGCAAAAGCGACTGGCCAAGTTCTGGCTGGTGGGGTTGTACGTCACGCTGTTGCTGTTCATGCAGCTGATCTATCCGTTGCTGGTGGTTCTGGCCATCGTCGACAGCCTGATTGATTTTCGCGGTCGTTCGGCACCGAAAGATGCCGATAGCGCGAACGGTGAAGGTTAAAAGTTAAGAGGATTTTCACATGCAACTGATCCTTCTGGAAAAAGTCACCAACCTGGGCAACCTGGGTGACAAAGTGAACGTTAAGGCTGGTTACGGTCGTAACTACCTGCTGCCATACGGCAAAGCTACCGCTGCGACCCCAGCCAACCTGGCTGCGTTCGAAGAGCGTCGCGCTGAGCTGGAAAAAGCCGCAGCAGACCGTAAAGCATCGGCTGAAAGCCGCGCCGCCCAACTGGCTGAGCTGGAAGTGACTATCACTGCCACCGCCGGTGACGAAGGCAAGCTGTTCGGTTCGATCGGCACCCACGACATCGCTGATGCACTGACCGCCTCTGGCGTTGAAGTTGCAAAAAGCGAAGTTCGTCTGCCGAACGGCACTATCCGCAACGTAGGCGAATTCGACGTAGCCGTGCACCTGCACGCCGAAGTTGAAGCCACCGTACGCGTTGTCGTGGTAGCAGCTTAAGCAGCACTTGTCGGCTGGCACCCTCGGGTGCTTGCCGGTAACATCGGGCACGATCCTGTTTACAGGTCGTGCCCTTTGTCTTTCTGCAGTTCCTGATTTTCACAACCTCTGCTTCTCCTGAATAAACCAAGTGGCCATGAACGATATCTCCGCTCCCGAGCAATACGATCTGCAAACCGCTGCCCTGAAGGTGCCGCCGCATTCCATCGAGGCCGAACAGGCCGTGCTCGGTGGGTTGATGCTGGACAACAACGCCTGGGAACGCGTGCTCGATCAAGTCTCCGACGGCGATTTCTATCGGCATGACCACCGCCTGATCTTCCGGGCCATCGCCAAACTGGCGGACCAGAACCAGCCAATCGACGTCGTGACCCTGGCCGAGCAATTGGACAAGGAAGGTCAGACGTCCCAGGTCGGCGGTCTCGGTTACCTTGGCGAACTGGCAAAAAACACGCCGTCCGTCGCCAACATCAAGGCCTATGCCCAGATCGTTCGCGAGCGGGCAACCCTGCGCCAGTTGATCGGCATCAGTACCGAAATCGCCGACAGCGCTTTCAACCCTGAAGGCCGCACCGCCGCCGAGATTCTCGACGAGGCCGAACGGCAGATCTTCCAGATTGCCGAGGCTCGTCCGAAAACCGGCGGCCCGGTCAGCGTCAACGACCTGCTGACCAAGGCCATCGACCGCATCGACACCTTGTTCAACACCGACAACTCGATCACCGGCCTGTCCACCGGTTACACCGACCTCGACGAGAAGACCAGTGGCCTGCAACCGGCCGACCTGATCATCGTCGCCGGCCGTCCGTCCATGGGTAAAACCACCTTTGCGATGAACCTGGTGGAAAACGCCGTGCTGCGCAGCGAGAAGGCTGTCCTGGTTTACTCCCTCGAGATGCCAGGCGAATCGCTGATCATGCGTATGCTGTCGTCCCTCGGTCGTATCGACCAGACCAAGGTCCGGGCCGGTCGCCTGGAAGACGACGACTGGCCACGCCTGACGTCGGCGGTCAACCTGCTCAATGATCGCAAGTTGTTCATCGACGACACGGCGGGTATCAGCCCCTCGGAAATGCGCGCCCGGACCCGTCGTCTGGTGCGTGAGCACGGTGAGATCGGTCTGATCATGATCGACTACCTGCAACTGATGCAGATCCCGGGGTCCAGTGGTGACAACCGGACCAACGAGATTTCCGAGATCTCCCGGTCCCTGAAAGCCCTGGCCAAGGAATTCAACTGCCCGGTGGTGGCACTGTCCCAGCTCAACCGTTCCCTGGAACAACGCCCGAACAAGCGCCCGGTGAACTCCGACTTGCGGGAATCGGGAGCGATCGAGCAGGACGCCGACGTGATCATGTTCGTTTACCGGGACGAGGTGTATCACCCGGAAACCGAACACAAAGGCATTGCCGAAATCATCATCGGCAAGCAGCGGAACGGCCCGATCGGCTTTATCCGCCTGGCCTTCATCGGCAAATACACCCGATTTGAAAACCTGGCGCCGGGTAGCTACAACTTCGACGACGATGAATAACCTGCGCGGGGACTTTGTGGCGAGGGAGCTTGCTCCCGCCGGGTTGCGTAGCAACCCCAAAACCTGAGTCATCCTGTTTCAGGTGCACCGTATTTGCATATGTTGCGACTGCTTCGCAGTCGAGCGGGAGCTAGCTCCCTCGCCACAGGGGTTGCGTATATCGCTCGCTGATTTCCGACCATAGCCGTCGGAATTGGTCAAAATTTGTGCTATATTCCGCGCCCGCGAAATTCAATGAAAGCCAACACCGGTTATCGACATGCAAGCAGCCAAGCCGTTATTTGACTATCCCAAGTACTGGGCCGAATGTTTCGGGCCAGCGCCATTCCTGCCCATGAGCAGGGAGGAGATGGATCAGCTCGGCTGGGATTCCTGCGACATCATCATCGTCACCGGTGATGCCTACGTCGACCATCCGTCGTTCGGCATGGCGATCATCGGCCGGCTGCTGGAGGCCCAGGGCTTCCGCGTCGGGATCATCGCGCAGCCGAACTGGCAGTCCAAAGACGACTTCATGAAGCTCGGCGAGCCGAACCTGTTTTTCGGTGTCGCGGCCGGCAACATGGACTCGATGATCAACCGTTATACCGCCGACAAGAAAATCCGTTCCGACGACGCCTACACTCCCGGTGGCCTGGCAGGCAAACGTCCGGACCGCGCGAGCCTGGTTTACAGCCAGCGCTGCAAGGAAGCCTACAAGCACGTGCCGATTGTGCTCGGCGGCATCGAAGCCTCCCTGCGCCGCATCGCCCACTACGATTACTGGCAGGATCGGGTGCGTAACTCGATCCTGATCGACGCCTGCGCCGACATCCTGCTCTACGGCAACGCCGAGCGTGCGATCGTCGAAGTCGCCCAGCGCCTGTCCTACGGCCACAAGATCGAAGACATCACCGATGTGCGCGGCACCGCGTTCATCCGCCGTGATACGCCGCAAGGCTGGTACGAAGTCGATTCCACGCGCATCGACCGTCCGGGCAAGATCGACAAGATCATCAACCCGTACGTCAACACCCAGGACACCGCCGCCTGCGCCATCGAGCAGGAAAAGGGGCCGGTTGAAGACCCTGGCGAGGCTAAGGTCGTACAGATCCTGGCCAGCCCGAAAATGACTCGCGACAAGACCGTCATTCGTCTGCCGTCGGTTGAAAAAGTCCGTGGCGATGCGGTGCTTTACGCTCACGCCAACCGCGTGCTGCACCTGGAAACCAATCCGGGCAACGCCCGCGCTCTGGTGCAAAAGCACGGCGAGGTAGACGTCTGGTTCAACCCGCCGCCGATTCCGATGACCACCGAAGAAATGGACTACGTGTTCGGCATGCCTTACGCGCGCGTTCCGCACCCGGCGTACGGCAAGGAAAAGATCCCGGCCTACGAGATGATTCGTTTCTCGGTGAACATCATGCGTGGCTGCTTCGGCGGCTGCACCTTCTGCTCGATCACCGAGCACGAAGGCCGGATCATCCAGAACCGTTCCGAAGAGTCGATCATTCGCGAAATCGAAGAGATCCGCGACAAGGTTCCGGGTTTCACCGGCGTCATTTCCGACCTCGGCGGCCCGACCGCGAACATGTACCGCATCGCCTGCAAGACCCCGGAAATCGAATCCGCGTGCCGCAAGCCTTCATGCGTGTTCCCAGGCATTTGCCCGAACCTCAACACCGATCACTCGTCGCTGATCCAGCTCTATCGTAGCGCCCGGGCCTTGCCGGGCGTGAAGAAGATCCTGATCGCCTCCGGCTTGCGCTACGACCTCGCGGTCGAGTCGCCGGAGTACGTCAAGGAGCTGGTGACCCACCACGTCGGTGGTTACCTGAAGATCGCCCCGGAACACACCGAGGAAGGTCCGCTCAACCAGATGATGAAACCGGGCATCGGCAGCTATGACAAGTTCAAGCGCATGTTCGAGAAGTACACCAAGGAAGCCGGGAAAGAGCAGTACCTGATTCCGTACTTCATCGCCGCTCACCCGGGCACCACCGACGAAGACATGATGAATCTGGCCCTGTGGCTCAAGGGCAACGGTTTCCGTGCCGACCAGGTGCAGGCGTTCTACCCGTCGCCGATGGCCACCGCCACCGCGATGTACCACTCGGGCAAGAACCCGCTGCGCAAGGTCACTTACAAGAGCGACGGCGTGACTATCGTCAAGAGCGAAGAGCAGCGTCGCCTGCACAAAGCGTTCTTGCGTTATCACGACCCGAAAGGCTGGCCGATGCTGCGTGAAGCGCTGACCCGCATGGGCCGCGCCGACCTGATCGGGCCGGGCAAGAACCAGTTGATCCCGTTGCATCAGCCAGCGACCGACAGCTATCAGAGCGCCCGTCGCAAGAACTCGACGCCGGCTGGCAGCCACAAAGTGGCCAAGGAAACGACCACCAAGATCCTGACCCAGCACACCGGCCTGCCACCGCGTGCCAGCGATGGCGGTAACCCGTGGGACAAGCGTGAACAGGCCAAGGCGGCGGCATTCGCCCGCAACCAGCAGGCAGCCAAGGAGCGCAAGGACGCGGCTAAAGGCAAGGGGCCGAAGCCTGCGCGCAAGCCGGTCGTGCCGCGCTAAACGTCGCTTGAGCTGAACAGAACGCCAACCTCCGGGTTGGCGTTCTGCGTTTCAGGAACAACGAATCTCATTGTGGCGAGGGAGCTTGCTCCCGTTCGGCTGCGAAGCAGTCGTCAGCTTTTTAGGGCCGCTGCACGCCCCAGCGGGAGCAAGCTCCCTCACCACAGAGACCGCATACATTCACGTCCTCGCCACATTTGCGTGCAACTGCGCCAAACCAATTTTCCGCATCGCCCGATTTTGGTGCTGTACTGCCTCAAGCAATTGGAGAAAGCGCCAACGCCGCTGGCTGGCATAAGTCTTGCGCGCTTTCCTATAAGTTTAAGGCTCGCAGGAGGCACGCCGTGTCGATTCATGTCGCATTGCATCACGTCACGCATTACCGCTACGACCGCGCCGTCGAGCTCGGTCCGCAGATCGTTCGCCTGCGCCCGGCTGCCCACAGCCGCACGCGGATACTGTCCTATGCGCTGAAAGTCTCGCCCGAGCAGCATTTCATCAACTGGCAACAAGACCCTCAGGGCAATTACCTGGCGCGGTTGGTGTTCCCGGAGAAAACCGATGAACTGAGGATCGAGGTCGACCTGCTGGCCGAGATGGCAGTCTTCAATCCCTTCGACTTCTTCCTCGAGCCCTACGCCGAGAAGATCCCTTTCGCCTATGCAGCGGATGAGCGCAAAGAGCTGGCGCCGTACCTGGAAACCTTGCCGCTGACGCCGACATTCAAGGCCTATCTGGACGGCATCGACCGCACGCCGCTGCCCAGCGTGGATTTCCTCGTCGCGATCAACCAGCGCCTGAGCGAAGACATCGGTTACCTGATTCGTATGGAGCCGGGCGTACAGACCCCGGAATACACCCTCGAACAGGCCTCCGGCTCTTGCCGCGACTCGGCGTGGCTACTGGTGCAATTGCTGCGCAACCTCGGCCTGGCGGCGCGATTCGTCTCCGGTTATCTGATCCAGCTGACCGCCGACGTCAAAAGCCTCGACGGTCCCTCGGGCACCGAAGTGGATTTCACTGACCTGCATGCCTGGTGCGAAGTCTATTTGCCCGGTGCAGGCTGGATCGGCCTGGACGCGACCTCGGGGTTGTTTGCCGGTGAAGGACACATTCCGTTGGCGTGCAGTCCCGACCCATCCTCTGCGGCACCGATCAGTGGTTTGGTGGAACCGTGCGAGTGCGAATTCACCCACGAAATGTCGGTCGAGCGGATTTGGGAAGCGCCGAGGGTTACCAAACCCTACACCGAAGACCAATGGCTGGCGATTCAGGCATTGGGCCGGCAGATCGATGCTGATTTGCTCGAAGGTGACGTGCGCCTGACCATGGGCGGCGAGCCGACGTTCGTTTCCATTGATGACCCGGACGGCGCCGAGTGGAACACCGCCGCGCTCGGGCCAGACAAGCGTCGGCTGTCAGCCGAACTGTTCCAGCGCATGCGCAAGCATTACGCGCCCAAGGGCCTGGTACATTTCGGTCAAGGCAAGTGGTACCCCGGCGAGCAACTGCCGCGCTGGTCGCTGAACTGCTATTGGCGCCGCGATGGCGTGCCGATCTGGCACAACAGCGCGCTGATTGCCGACGAGCGGGAAGATT
The DNA here is from genome assembly GCF_059492165.1 of Pseudomonas sp. Pseusp15. Lineage (NCBI taxonomy): Bacteria > Pseudomonadati > Pseudomonadota > Gammaproteobacteria > Pseudomonadales > Pseudomonadaceae > Pseudomonas > Pseudomonas sp. Pseusp15. The sequence goes on along the minus strand of NZ_CP168523.1, from coordinate 4,750,065 downwards.
ACGGCGCCGATGGCGAACTGGCCGGGCGTTTCCTGGCGAGTGTCGCCGAACGCTTGAAAATTCCGACACGCTTTGTGTTCCCGGCCTACGAAGACAATTTCTATTACCTCTGGCGCGAAGGAACGTTGCCGCAGAACGTCAGCGCCGAAGACTCACGCCTGGAAGAACCTCTGGAGCGTGCGCGCCTGCGCAAAGTCTTCAGCCAAGGCCTGGACAAGGTCATCGGTCAGGTCCTGCCGCTGGCGCGTACCGCCAAGGGCGATCAATGGCAAAGCGGTCGCTGGTACCTGCGCGAGGAACACTGCCGGTTGGTGCCGGGGGATTCGCCACTGGGTTATCGCTTGCCGCTCGGTTCGCAGCCTTGGGTGAAAGCTGCGGAGTACCCATTCATTCATCCCACGGACCCGAATCAGGATTTCCCGGCGCTACCGGACACCGACCAGCTACGGAATCACGCTCAACCGAAAACGGCCGACGAACGTGTGCCCGAGATCGACCAGTCCGCCGACTGGCTGACCCGCACCGCGTTCTGCGCCGAAGCACGTGAAGGTCGGTTGTACCTGTTCATGCCGCCACTGGAGCGGGTCGAGGACTACCTGGAACTGGTCGCCGCCATCGAAGCCACCGCCGAGGAACTGCATTGCCCGGTATTGCTGGAAGGCTATGAACCGCCGAGCGATCCGCGTCTGAGCAACTTTCGCATTACCCCGGATCCGGGCGTGATCGAGGTCAACGTCCAGCCGTCCGCTACCTGGGACGAGTTGGTGGAACGTACCGAGTTTCTTTACGAAGAGGCGCGCCAGACCCGGCTGACCACCGAGAAATTCATGATCGACGGCCGGCACACCGGCACCGGCGGCGGTAACCATTTCGTCCTGGGGGGCGCGACCCCGGCTGACTCACCGTTTCTGCGCCGTCCCGACCTGCTGCGCAGCCTGATCAGCTACTGGCATAACCACCCGTCCTTGTCCTACCTGTTTTCCGGGCTGTTCATCGGCCCGACATCCCAGGCACCGCGGGTGGACGAAGCGCGCAACGATTCGCTGTATGAACTGGAAATCGCCTTCGCCCAGATGCCGGAGCCGGGCGAAGAATGCCCACCATGGCTGGTGGATCGCTTGTTGCGCAATTTGCTGATCGACGTGACCGGCAACACCCACCGCGCCGAGTTCTGCATCGACAAACTCTATTCACCGGACGGCGCCACCGGACGCCTTGGCTTGCTGGAACTGCGAGCCTTTGAAATGCCGCCCCATGCGCGCATGAGCCTGGCTCAGCAGTTGTTGTTGCGGGCGCTGGTGGCGCGGTTCTGGCGCGAGCCTTATGCGCCGCCGAAACTGGCGCGCTGGGGCACCGAACTGCACGACCGGTTCTTGCTGCCGCACTTTATCGAGCAGGATTTCGCCGATGTAATCGTCGACCTGAATGCCGCCGGTTATCCGGTGCAGGCAGAGTGGTTCGCGGCGCATCTGGAGTTCCGTTTTCCCAAGGTCGGCGACTACGCCGTCAGCGGTATCGAACTGGAATTGCGTCAGGCGCTGGAGCCCTGGCATGTGTTGGGCGAAGAGGGCAGCGCGGGCGGTACGGTGCGTTATGTGGATTCGTCCCTGGAACGTTTGCAGGTCAAGCTGACGGGGTTGCCGCCGCAACGTTATCTGCTGACCTGCAATGGCATCCCGGTGCCGTTGCAACCTACCGGTCGGGTCGGCGAGTTCGTCGCCGGTGTACGTTTCCGTGCCTGGCAACCGTACAACTGTCTGCAACCGACTATCCCGGTCCACGCGCCGCTGGTGTTCGACTTGCTCGACACCTGGATGGGGCGTTCGCTGGGTGGTTGTCAGTACCACGTCGCCCATCCGGGCGGGCGCAACTACGACAGCCTGCCGGTGAACGCCAATGAAGCCGAGAGCCGGCGGATGGCGCGTTTCTTCCGCATCGGACACACGCCTGGGAAACTTCCTGTACCGAAACTGGAAATCAACGACGAGCTGCCGATGACACTCGATTTGCGACGCTTTTAAACCGTACGCGACGCTCGGATTTTTCGTCTATCCGGGCGTCATGAGCCTGCGTTAGTCTGACCGTTCTTTGCTGTCTGCCGAGCTTTCCATGCCTGACCTGCTTGACCGCTACCCGTTGACTGCGGGCACCTATCACGAACTGCTCGACAACAGCGGCGCCGTGCGCCCGCACTGGCGGCGGCTGTTCGATCAATTGCAACGCAGCACGCCAGCGCAACTGGTGCAGCGTCAGGCGCTGCTGACCCGACAGATTCAGGAAAACGGCGTGACCTACAACGTCTACGCCGACCCCAAGGGCGCTGATCGGCCATGGGAGCTGGATTTGTTGCCTCATGTGATTGCAGCCGATGAGTGGCAGCAGCTTTCGGCCGGGATCGCTCAACGGGCGCGTTTGCTCAATGCTGTGCTGGCGGACCTGTACGGTCCTCAACGCTTGATCGCCGAAGGCCTGCTGCCGGCTGAACTGGTGTTCGGTCATAACAACTTCCTCTGGCCTTGCCAGGGCATCGCACCGCCCGACGGGGCCTTTCTGCATCTGTATGCCGTGGATTTGGCGCGCACGCCTGACGGTCGCTGGTGGGTAACCGCCGACCGGACTCAGGCACCATCCGGTGCCGGTTACGCCCTGGAAAATCGCACCATCGTGTCCCGGGCCTTCCCCGAGTTGTATCGCGACTTGAAGGTGCGGCACCTGGCCGGGTTCTTCCGCACACTTCAGGAAACACTCGCCCGGCAGGCGCCGAGCGACGATGAAGCGCCGCTGGTGGTCCTGCTGACACCGGGGCGTTTCAACGAAAGCTATTTCGAGCACTTGTACCTGGCTCGTCAGCTCGGTTATCCACTGGTGGAGGGCGGTGATCTGACCGTGCGCGATGCCACGGTCTATCTGAAAACCTTGAGCGGGTTGCGCCGGGTTCACGCGATCATGCGTCGGCTCGACGATGATTTCTGCGACCCGCTGGAGCTGCGCACCGACTCGGCCCTTGGCGTGCCAGGGCTGCTCGAAGCGGTGCGTCAGGGCCGGGTGCTGGTGGCCAACGCCCTCGGCAGCGGTGTGCTGGAGTCGCCGGGTTTGCTGGGCTTCCTGCCGAAAATCAATCAATTCCTGTTCTGTGAAGAGTTGATCCTGCCGTCCATCGCGACCTGGTGGTGCGGCGAAGCGCCGGTGCTGGCCCAGGCCCTGGAAAAACTGCCGGAGCTGTTGATCAAGCCGGCGTTTCCGTCGCAGAGCTTTGCACCGGTGTTTGGGCGTGATTTGAGTGAAAAACAGCGCCAGGCTCTGGCTGAGCGCATGCAGGCACGGCCTTATGCCTATGTTGCGCAAGAATTGGCGCAACTGTCCCAGGCGCCGATCTGGCAGGCCGAAGGCGGACAGTTGCAACCGCGAGCCATCGGCATGCGCGTGTATGCGGTGGCCAGTCGGGAGGGTTATCGAGTGCTGCCCGGTGGCTTGACCCGGGTTGCCGCCGAGGCCGATGCCGAAGCGGTGTCGATGCAACGCGGCGGCGCGAGCAAAGACACCTGGGTGTTGGGCGATCGCCCACCCAGCGGCGAACAATGGAAAGCCCAGCGCAACATTGGCGTTCACGATCTGGTACGTCGTGATCCGTATCTGCCATCGCGGGTGGTCGAGAACCTGTTCTGGTTCGGCCGTTATTGCGAGCGCTGCGATGACAGCGCGCGGCTGCTGCGGGTCATGCTCGCGCGCTATGTCGATGGCGATGACCCGCAAGCCCTGGAGGCGGCGGTCGATCTCGGTGAACGCCTGAATCTGTTGCCGGAGGAGGGTGAGTTGCCGGAACGATTGCTGGCGGCGCTGCTCGGCGATGATTGGCCGTTCAGCCTGCGCTCCAATCTGCAGCGTTTGCAGTGGGCGGCGTCGCAAGTACGCGGCAAGCTCTCGCGAGAGAACTGGCAAGCGCTGGTGGAGTTGCAGCGCGAGGCCATGGAGCTGGAAACCGAAGAGCCGGATTTCGGCGAGTTGCTGGACTTCCTCAACCGGTTGGTAATGTCGCTGGCGGCGCTGTCCGGCTTTGCCCTCGACGACATGACACGGGACGAAGGCTGGCGTTTCCTGATGATCGGTCGGCGGATCGAACGGCTGCAATTTCTCAGCGGCAGTCTGGCGGCGTTTTTGCGCGGTGCCGGGGCTTTCGATCAGGCCGGGCTGGAATGGCTGCTGGAACTGGGTAACAGCAGCATCACCTACCGCTCGCGGTACCTGGCGGTGGCGCAATTGATCCCGGTGCTCGACCTGTTGCTGCTCGATGAACAAAACCCGCACGCGGTGCTGTTCCAGTTGAAACTGGTGACCCGTACGTTGAAGCGCTTGAACGACGACTTCGGCGCGCCGCGCGAAACAGGTCTGCTGCAGTTGGTGGAGCGGTTGGCGCACTTCGATCTGGGCTGCCTGGAGAACTCGCTGTTCGGCGAGGCCAGTGTTCACGCCGCCATAGAGGGGTTGGCGGATCTGCTGCAAGAGATCGCCGATGCCAGCGGACAGGTGTCGGATCGCCTGGCCTTGCGCCATTTCGCCCATGTCGATGATGTCAGCCAGCGCACGGTGTCCGTCTGATGAGTGCCCATTACCAGATTTTCCACGACACCCATTATCACTACGACAGCCCGGTGTCCCTGGCCCAGCAACTGGCGCATCTGTGGCCGCGCGCCTGTGCCTGGCAGCGCTGCACCGAACAGCAGTTGCAGATCAGTCCCCAGCCGACTTCACGCCGGGATGAGCTGGATGTGTTCGGCAATCCGCTGACCCGGTTGGCGTTCGAGCGCCCCCACGATGAATTGCTGGTCAACGCTCGGCTCACCGTCGAAGTGCTGGAACGGCCGTCGCTGGACTTCAATCAATCGCCGGCCTGGGAAGCGACCTGCAACGCGCTGACCTACAGCGGTCAGCCACTCTCGCCTGCGTTGCTGGAAGCCTGCCGTTACCGCTTCGAATCGCCCTACGTGCATTTGAAACGCAGTTTCGTCGAGTTCTCCGAAAGTTGCTTTCCTGCTGGCCGGCCATTGCTGCTGGGTGTTCAAGCGTTGATGGAGAAGATCTTCAGCGAGTTCACCTTCGACGCCGAGGCGACCCAAGTGGCGACGCCGCTGGTGGAAGTGCTGGAGAGGCGTCGTGGGGTTTGCCAGGACTTCGCGCATTTGATGCTCGCGTGCCTGCGCTCCCGTGGGTTGGCGGCGCGGTATATCAGCGGCTATCTGCTGACACAGCCCCCACCGGGCCAGCCGCGGCTGATCGGCGCCGATGCGTCGCATGCGTGGGTGTCGGTGTTTTGCCCGGTGCTGGGTTGGGTGGATTTTGACCCGACCAACAATGTGCAACCGGCGCTGGAGCACATCACCCTGGCCTGGGGCCGGGACTTTTCCGATGTGTCGCCGTTGCGCGGGGTGATTCTGGGCGGTGGCAGCCATGATCCCGAAGTTCGGGTGACAGTGATGCCATTGGAATAGCGCAGACCCCATGCGGGAATGTGTTTTTTGGAGGAGGGTTTCAAATTGGCCTGTGAGGGCCAGCAACATCGTTGCTGACCCTGGACACAGATCCGGTGGGCCTGATCTGATCATCGGGCCCTGAGGGTCTCAGGCGTCGGGCGCCTGATCTTTCGGTGCTTCAACATCATCTTCTGCCGCCACTTCACCTTCTGCATCCGGGTTCAGTGCTGCTGCTTCTTCTTCAGCTGTAGCTTTCTTGCGCTGAAGCTTTTCCTCTTTCTTCTGCTCCTTGGCCAAGTCTCTCTGACGTTTGGCGAAGGAATAATTAGGTTTAGCCATGGGCGATCCTCTGGGGTCGAAGGTGAGGTTGAGCGGCGCATATTCTGCCCTGTATCGGCACCGAGCCGTTAGCTGGGTTTTTGCTCGGTCCATTTTGGCGGTACCGAGGGTTGCCAGGCGTCCAGTGCATCGAGCAGGGTTTGCGGTGATTCGCTCATTTGCAGCATGTCACGGTGCTGCCCGCGAACGAAGCCTTCGCCGACGATATGATCGAGAAAAGACGTCAACTTGCTGTAGAAACCGTTCACTTCCAGCAAACCCAGCGGTTTGCCGTGATAACCGAGCTGGCCCCAGGTCCAGACTTCGAACAGCTCTTCCAGCGTGCCCAGACCGCCGGGCAGGGCAATGAAGGCATCGCTGAGCTCGGCCATTCGCGCCTTGCGCGCATGCATGCCGTCGACCACTTCCAGGCGGGTCAGGCCACTGTGGCCGATTTCCTTGTCCTTGAGGCTCTGCGGAATGATCCCGATCACTTCGCCACCGGCCGCCAGTGCGGCATCTGCCACAATTCCCATCAGCCCGACGGCGCCCCCGCCATAGACCAGGGTCAGCTTGCGCTCGGCCAATGCTCGCCCCAGGGCGACAGCCGCCTCACGATAAGCCGGATTGGTGCCGGTGCTGGCACCGCAAAATACACAAACGGACGTTAAAGACATGCCTTGCTCCATGGTCAATCAGGACCACAGAGTAAAGGCAGGCTCGCATCGTTCCAAGGGTTAAACCGCGCGTTCAGGTGTTTCGTAAGTGCCACTGGCGCCACAGGCGTAGGCGGCCAACAAACTGCTCAACAAGCTGCTGAAAGACATGACAGGCGCTCCAGGTGAGTAATGATGGCCCTGATGATAGGGCCGTCCCAGACGTCTGGCTGGTAGATTGTTTCGATGGGGGTCATAGCCCGAAAGTTGTATACAATTTTTGATTCAGGTCATAGGAACTTGCGAAGATTTCAGGCAGTCTTCTGTCCATTCGCACTTTTGTTAACCCTGCCTTGGAGATTCACCATGTTTGCCAAACTTGTTGCGGTATCCCTGCTGACACTGGCCAGCAGCCAATTGATGGCTGCCGAGTGCAAAACGACCATCGACTCCACCGATCAGATGTCCTTCAACACCAAGGCCATTGAAATCGACAAAAGCTGCAAGACCTTCACCGTTGAACTGACCCACTCCGGCAGCCTGCCGAAAAACGTCATGGGCCATAACCTGGTGATCAGCAAAGAGGCTGACATGCAGCCGATCGCCACCGACGGCCTGTCGGCTGGCATCGACAAGAATTACCTGAAAGAAGGTGATACCCGTGTCATCGCTCACACCAAAGTCATCGGCGCTGGCGAAAAGGACTCTCTGACCATCGATGTGTCGAAGCTCAATGCAGCCGAAAAATACGGCTTCTTCTGCTCGTTCCCGGGCCACATCTCGATGATGAAAGGCACGGTTACACTGAAGTAATCGATTCAAACGCATAAAAAAAGCGTCCACCCGGGACGCTTTTTTTGTGCTCATTTCTACAGGGGACAGAATCAAGGCGCGAACGGCATCACACGCTTGTGATGTGTTTTCTTGTACGTATCACAAATGATCTTGAACGCTTCCTCGCGCACCGGTTCGCCGTGCAGGAAGGCGTCGATCTCGGCGTAGGTCACGCCGTGGGATGCTTCGTCCGGTTTGCCCGGCGACAGGTCTTCGAGGTCGGCGGTCGGGATTTTCTCCACCAGCGACTCTGGCGCGCCGAAGCTGCGGGCAATCGCCCGGACCTGGTTTTTCACCAGGCCGCTCAGCGGTGCGAGGTCGCAGGCGCCGTCACCGAACTTGGTGAAGAAACCCATCACGGCTTCTGCCGCGTGGTCGGTGCCGATCACCAGGCCATGAGCCGCACCGGCGATGGTGTATTGCGCGACCATGCGCATCCGCGCCTTGGTATTGCCCAATACGAAATCCACCCAGACGGCCTCTTTGCCTTCGAAGGCTGCCACTTCGCCGGCCAGGGATTTGACTGCGGGGCCGATGTTCACCGTGTGGCGTTCGTCCGGGGCGATGAAGTCCACCGAGGCCTGGGCATCGTGTTCATCGAACTGCGTCTGGTACGGCAGGCGCACGGCGATGAACTTGTAGCTGTTATCACCGGTACGCTCACGCAGTTCACGGATGGCGCGTTGGGCCAGTAGGCCGGCGGTCAGGGAATCGACGCCGCCGCTGATACCGAGCACCAGGGTCTTGAGTCCGGAATTGACCAGGCAATCCTGAATGAAGGTGATTCGCCGGGCGACTTCAGCCTCAAGGGCGAGTTGATCCACGAACGGCGGTTGGACCTTGAGCTGTTCAGCAATCTCACGCTGTACGGCTTGCATGAATTCACTCCTTGCTTGATGTACTGGAAAGGGTGGCAGGTACTTGGAAAACGTGTCGCAAATAGGCGACGAAATTCGGGTCTTTGCAGTGAGTCTTGCCAGGCTCATCAGAAATCTTGGCCACCGGTTGGCCGTTGCATGCAGTCATTTTAAGCACGATGCTCATCGGTTCGACACCCGGAATATCGCAGGTCATGTTAGTGCCGATGCCGAAACTGACATTGATCCGACCACGTAACGCCCGAAAAATCTCCAGAGACTTGGGCAACGTCAGGCTGTCGGAAAACACCAGGGTCTTGCTCATCGGGTCGATGCCCAGCTTGTGATAGTGGGCGATGGCCTTTTCCGCCCAGAGCACCGGGTCACCGGAGTCGTGACGCAAGCCGTCGAAGAGCTTGGCAAAGAACAGGTCGAAATCGCCGAGAAACGCATCGGAAGTGATGCAGTCGGTCAGGGCGATCCCCAGCAGGCCACGGTACTCGCGGACCCAGCAGTCGAGGGCGGCGATCTGGCTGTCGATCAGCCGCGGACCGAGTTGCTGGTGGGCCATGATCCATTCGTGGGCCATGGTGCCCAGCGGCTTCATATCCAGCTCGCGGGACAGATGCACGTTGCTGGTGCCGACGAAGCGACCGGGGAAGTCGTGCTTGAGCACGTTTACCACTTCTTCCTGCACGCGATACGAGAAGCGCCGGCGAGTGCCGAAATCGGCTACCTGCAACTCGGACAATTCATCGGTGCTGGCGTTGGCGGTCAACCAGTCGAACTTGCGATAGAGCTGCTCACGGGCCTGTTCCAGGACGATTTCCCGGTAGCGATAGCGGTTGCGCACTTCGCTGACCATGGCCAGCAACGGCACTTCGAACAGAATCACGTGCAGCCACGGCCCGCGCAGGCGGATGAACAACTCGCCGTTTTCAATGCCGGTGTGGATATAGCGCAGATTGAAACGAAACAGCCCGAGAAAACGCAGGAAGTCCGGTTTCAGGAAGCTGATGCGCTCCAGGAAGCTCAACTGATCGGCGCTCAGGCTCAACTCGGCCAGGCGCTCGATCTGGAAACGGATCTCCGCCAGGTATGGGCGCAGATCCTCGCTGTTACGGCAACGAAACTCCCATTCGACTTCCACGTTAGGGTAGTTGTGCAGCACCGCCTGCATCATCGTCAGTTTGTAGAAGTCGGTGTCGAGCAGGTTCTGCACGATGCGATCGGCAAACACACTCTCGCTCATAACGGGGTCTCCAGGCGGGTCGCGGCCCGTGGCAGCGACGTTGCAGCTGTTTCAATGAATGGGGCTAGTGGCGCATATCAGCGGTGAGGATTGCCAGCAATTTTTTAGACGCTAGAGATCTCTGTGGCGAGGGAGCTTGCTCTCACTGGGGGGCGAAGCGCCCCTGACTACAGCCGATGCATTCGATCTGGAGGAATGCATTTACCGTTTTGCGACCGCTTCGCAGCCGAGCGGGAGCAAGCTCCCTCGCCACAGATATTGTTCTTGACCACAGATTTTTGTGAGTCTTCAAATCTGTGAGGCATCCGGATTGTTTATCCGCTCCAGCATCCACTTCACAAAATCCCGTACCTTGGGCACTTCCGCCGAGTGCTCCGGATACGCCAGGTAATAGGCGTCGGTGCTGGGCATTGCATGCTGCCAGGGAATGACCAACTTGCCGTCGGCCAATTCCTCTTCCACCAGAAACTTCGGTAGCAACGCTACACCACAGCCGACTTGGGCGGCGCGGATGCACATATAGAACGTTTCGAAACGCGGGCCGTGGTAGCTGTGTTCGGTGTGGTAGCCCTGGCTGTCGAACCAATCGTGCCAGGCCTGGGGCCGGGAAGCGTTTTGCAGCAGGACCAGGTCGGTAAGCTGCGTAGGATCGGTGAACGGCGTGTCCGGCAGACTGCCCGGTGCGCACACAGGAACAAGCTCTTCGCCAAACAGCTTCAGGCATTCGGTGCCGGGCCGTGAGCCCTGGCCGAAGTAGAACGCCAGGTCGCTGCGACCTTGCAGCAGGTCGTCGGCTTCCTGTTCGCTGCACAGGTCCAGATGAATTGACGGATGACGCAGGCGCCAGCCTTTCAAGCGTGGCACCAGCCAGCGCGCGCCGAAGGTCGGAGGCGTGGAGACGCGCAAGACTTCGGTGTCTCCGCCGTAGGAACGCAGGTAATGGGTCGACATTTCGACTTGGGTGAGGATTTTTCGCACCTCCACCAAATACAAATCGCCAGCGGGGGTCATTTGCAGGCGTCGGCGCACCCGGCGGAACAGCAGGTGCTGCAACAACTCTTCGAGTTGCGCGACCTGTTTGCTCACGGCGCTCTGGGTCAGGTTCAGCTCTTCGGCGGCGCGGGTGAAGCTCAAATGCCGGGTCACGGCCTCGAAACACTGCAGCGCAGTGATCGACGGCAAGTAGCGTTTATTCAGCATCGGTTCTCCTTGTTCTTGTTTCTCTACGTGGCACGCGTGTTACCGGCAGATTCGCAGCATGAATAAACGGAATGATATCTCGCTTAATCGTCGTTTGTTGGAGAACCTCGGGAGCGCTAAAACTACAGGTCAGATCAGTCGAATTAATCCGGCTGCACGTTTTCTGTTTCTGCTCGAGGAGTGACCCATGGTTGCCGCATTGCTTGATCGTCTTGGTGTGAACCCGGCCCTGTACCAGAACGGCAAAGTGCCGGTGCATTCGCCCATCGACGGTAGTCGGATTGCCGCCGTGAACTGGGAAGGCGCCGCTGAAGTCGAGCAGCACATCAGTCGCGCAGATCATGCGTTCGAATTGTGGCGCAAGGTGCCGGCGCCGCGCCGTGGCGAACTGGTTCGTCAATTGGGCGACATCCTGCGCGAGTACAAGGCCGATCTCGGTGAGCTGGTTTCCTGGGAAGCCGGCAAGATCACTCAGGAAGGCCTGGGTGAAGTTCAGGAAATGATCGACATCTGCGACTTCGCGGTCGGTCTGTCCCGTCAGTTGTACGGTTTGACCATCGCCTCCGAGCGCCCTGGCCACCACATGCGCGAAACCTGGCACCCGCTGGGCATCGTCGGCGTGATCAGCGCGTTCAACTTCCCGGTCGCCGTCTGGGCCTGGAACGCGACGCTGGCGCTGGTCTGCGGCAACCCGGTGATCTGGAAGCCGTCGGAGAAAACCCCGCTGACCGCGCTGGCCTGTCAGGCGCTGTTCGACCGTGTCCTGAAGAACTTCAGCGACGCCCCGCCGCACCTGAGCCAAGTGATCATCGGTGGTCGCGATGCAGGCGAAGCCCTGGTCGATGACCCGCGTGTCGCGCTGATCAGCGCTACCGGCAGCACCCGCATGGGCCGCGAAGTGGCGCCGAAAATCGCCGCACGTTTCGCCCGTAGCATTCTGGAACTGGGCGGTAATAACGCGATGATCCTCGGCCCAAGCGCCGATCTGGACATGGCCGTACGGGCGATTCTGTTTAGCGCCGTCGGCACTGCCGGTCAGCGTTGCACCACCTTGCGTCGCCTGATTGCCCACGAATCGGTGAAAGAAGAAATCGTCACCCGCCTGAAAGCCGCTTACTCCAAGGTGCGCATCGGCCATCCACTGGAAGGCAACCTGATCGGGCCGCTGATCGACAAACACAGCTTCGACAACATGCAGGACGCGCTGGAGCAAGCCTTGAGCGAAGGCGGCCGGGTGTTTGGCGGCCAGCGTCAGCTGGAAGACAAATTCCCCAACGCTTACTACGTTTCACCAGCCATCGTCGAAATGCCGGAACAAAGCGATGTGGTGCGCGACGAAACCTTCGCGCCAATTCTGTACGTGATCGGTTACACCGATTTCGAAGAGGCATTGCGCCTGAACAACGCCGTGCCACAAGGCCTGTCGTCGTGCATCTTCACCACCGACGTGCGTGAAGCCGAGCGGTTCATGTCGGCGGTGGGCAGCGATTGCGGCATTGCCAACGTCAACATCGGCCCGAGCGGCGCGGAAATCGGCGGCGCGTTCGGCGGCGAGAAGGAAACGGGCGGCGGTCGTGAGTCGGGCTCCGATGCATGGCGCGGGTACATGCGCCGCCAGACCAACACCGTGAACTATTCGCTGGAATTGCCGTTGGCTCAGGGGATTACGTTCGATTAAGCAGCAAGCGACAAGCTGTTGATCGATCGTTCCCACGCTCTGCGCGGGAACGATCGATGGTGTGTTGGTTAGGTTTCATTTTCGGAGTCTGGCAATGCCGTTACGCGAAGAGTGTCTGTGGGAAAAACTGACGCCGCAAAGGCCCGACAATGCGGCGCTCAAGGGTGAGGTGACGGTGGATGTCTGCGTCATCGGTGCCGGTTTCACCGGGCTGTCGGCGGCGGTGCATCTGCTGGAGCAAGGCAAAAGTGTCTGTGTGCTGGAAGCGCATCGCGCCGGCCATGGCGGGTCGGGGCGTAACGTCGGGCTGGTCAACGCGGGGATGTGGATTCCTCCGGACGAAATCGAAGCCGGTTTTGGCAAGGCGGTCGGCAGTCAGCTCAACCGTATGCTCGGAGCCGCGCCGTCGCTGGTGTTCAGCCTGGTCGACAAATACAACATCGATTGCCAGTTGCGCCGCGAAGGCACGCTGCACATGGCGCACAACGCGCGTGGCGAGGCGGACCTGCGCAGTCGCGAAGAACAATGGAAACGTCGTGGGGCACCGGTGGAATTGTTGACCGGAGCTGCCTGCGAACAAGCCACGGGCACCAGGAAAATCGCCGCCGCGCTGCTCGACCGGCGTGCCGGCACGATCAACCCGATGGCCTACACCACGGGGCTGGCCAACGCGGCTATCGGCCTTGGCGGTCAGTTGTTCGATCATTCCCCGGTGACCCGACTCGAACGTCAGGGCCAGCGCTGGTCGGTGCAGACCGCCCAGGGTTCGGTGCTGGCCGAACAGGTGGTGATCGCCTCCAATGCCTATACCGAAGGCGACTGGACGGAGCTGCGTCGCAACTTCTTCCCCGGTTATTACTATCAAGTGGCTTCGGTGCCGCTGACCGAAGACGCCGCGCAGCAAATTCTGCCCGGTGGTCAGGGTTCCTGGGACACCCGGCAAGTGCTCAGCAGCATCCGTCGTGATGCCGAGGGGCGGTTGTTGCTCGGCAGTCTCGGCAATGGCAACCAGAAACCGACCTGGTTCCTCAAAGCCTGGGCCGATCGGGTTCAGCAGCATTACTTCCCCTACCTGAAACCGGTGGAATGGGAATGCACCTGGACCGGTTGCATCGCCTTCACCCCCGATCATTTGATGCGCCTGTTCGAGCCGGCACCGGGTCTGGTGGCCGTTACTGGTTACAACGGTCGAGGCGTGACCACCGGCACAGTGGTCGGCAAAGCCTTCGCCGACTACTTGTGTAACGGAAATCCTCAAGCCCTGCCGATTCCCTTCGCACCCATGCAGCCATTGGCGGGCGTGGGGCTGCGAAGCTGCCTGTATGAGGCCGGTTTTTCGCTGTATCACGCGGGCCAGTGCCTGCGGATCGTGATCTGATTGTTGAAATATGTTGCTGGAAGCAGCGCTTTTCAGCGAAGCGGCTAGCCTGTAATGGTGCGGGTTGTAGCAGTTGTGCACCGGCAGTGTGCAGTTCGGTGACGCGGGCTGTTACAGGCAGGTTGCACATCGTTTGGCGCTGCGGTTGCAATGATGGCGCATGCGGGTTGCGCCTTTTGAAATAAATGGTTTCACCTCCCGCGGTTTAGACGGTTGCACGCCCAATGAAAATGGGATCGAAACAGTCGAAATAACAAGAAAGCAGCGACTTTTTTCAGAATAAAAAACCGATGGCACGGCCCTTGCTCTGAGCATTCAGTGAAGTCGCAGTGCCAACTAAAAAAAACCTTGGAGCACCACCTCATGTCCCAGACGTTTTACAAGAAAGGCTTTCTGGCCCTCGCAGTGGCAGCTGCGTTGGGTGTTTCTGCGTTTGCACAGGCTGATGTGAAAATCGGTGTGGCCGGCCCTATGACAGGCGCCAACGCGGCATTTGGCGAGCAGTACATGAAGGGTGCACAGGCAGCCGCTGATGCGGTCAACGCCGCCGGCGGTGTCAACGGGGAAAAAATCGTACTGGTCAAAGGCGATGACGCCTGCGAGCCGAAGCAGGCTGTGACGGTCGCCAAAGACCTGACTGAAAAGAAAGTCGTTGGTGTGGTAGGTCACTTCTGCTCCTCGTCGACCATCCCTGCCTCCGAGATCTACGATGAAGCCGGCATCATCACGATCACCCCAGGTTCCACCAACCCCAAGGTGACCGAGCGCGGCCTGAGTGCCATGTTCCGCATGTGCGGGCGTGACGACCAGCAAGGTATCGTGGCTGGCGACTATATCGTCGACGTGCTCAAGGGCAAGAAAGTCGCCGTGCTGCACGACAAGGACACCTATGGCCAAGGCTTGGCAGATGCCACCAAGGCTCAACTGATCAAGCGCGGCGTAACGCCAGTGCTGTATGAAGGCCTGACTCGCGGCGAGAAAGACTTCAGCGCCGTCGTCACCAAGATCCGTGCGGCCGGTGCCGACGTGGTCTACTTCGGCGGCTTGCACCCGGAAGCCGGTCCACTGGTTCGGCAACTGCGTGAACAGGGCCTCAAAGACGTCAAGTTCATGTCCGATGACGGCATCGTGACTGACGAACTGGTGACCACCGCCGGTGGCCCACAGAACGTTGATGGCGTACTGATGACCTTCGGCGCCGACCCACGTCTGCTGCCAGACAGCAAGACCGTGGTAGACGCCTTCCGCAAGGCCGGCACCGAACCTGAAGGCTACACCTTGTACGCTTACGCTTCGGTCCAGACCCTGGCCGCAGCGTTCAATGGCGCCAAATCCAACAAGGGCGAAGACGCTGCCAAATGGCTGAAAGCCAACCCGGTCAAGACCGTCATGGGCGAGAAGACCTGGGACAGCAAGGGCGACCTGAAAGTCTCCGACTACGTGGTTTACAAGTGGGACAAGGACGGCAAATACCACCAGCTGGAAAAACAGAAGTGATATGAGCGGTTGATCTGCCCGGCGCCTTGCGCGCCGGGCAGTCCTGAAACATGTCCGTGCAGTACCTGTCTTTTCTCGTAGAGCTGCACACAACCGAGTTGCGCCGGCGGCTGAACCCCGGTCCGTCGCACCCGGCTTCTGTGCAGTCTCTCAAGTGCGTGAGATTGCGTTATGGATGGTATTTTCCTGCAGCAACTGGTCAACGGCCTGACCCTCGGGTCGGTCTATGGCCTGATCGCCATCGGCTACACAATGGTCTATGGCATCATCGGCATGATCAACTTCGCCCATGGCGAGGTTTACATGATCTCTGCGTACCTCGCGGCGATCAGTCTGGCTCTGCTGGCTTACTTCGGTATTGAATCCTTCCCGCTGCTGATGCTCGGCACCCTGGTTTTCACCATCATCGTCACCGCGGTGTATGGCTGGGTCATTGAGCGTGTCGCTTACAAACCGCTGCGCAACTCCACCCGACTGGCACCGCTGATCAGCGCCATCGGTATTTCCCTGATCCTGCAAAATTATGCACAGATCAGTCAGGGTGCCCGTCAACAGGGTGTACCAACACTGCTGACCGGTGCATGGCGAGTTGAAGTCGGGAGCGGCTTCGTTCAACTCACCTACACCAAAATCTTCATTCTGGTTGCCGCATTCGTCGGCATGGGCTTGCTGACCTATGTCATCAAGTACACCAAACTCGGCCGCATGTGCCGCGCCACCCAGCAAGACCGCAAGATGGCTTCGATCCTGGGGATCAACACCGATCGGGTGATTTCCTACGTGTTCATCATCGGTGCGGCGATGGCGGCCCTGGCCGGTGTGCTGATCACCATGAACTACGGCACGTTCGACTTCTACGCAGGCTTTGTCATCGGGATCAAGGCGTTCACCGCGGCAGTGCTCGGCGGGATCGGCTCACTGCCCGGCGCCATGCTGGGGGGGATCATTCTCGGGATCTCCGAGTCGCTGTTCTCGGGGCTGGTCAACTCGGATTACAAAGACGTTTTCAGCTTCTCGCTGCTCGTTCTTGTTCTGGTCTTTCGGCCTCAAGGCCTGCTTGGCCGTCCTCTTGTGTCGAAGGTGTAAGCGATGTCTTCAACCACTAAAACCATTGATGTCAAAAAAAGCCTGGTTGACGCGATTCTTGCCGGCCTCATCGCCCTGATTGTGTTCGGCCCGATTGTTGGTGTGGTCCTCGACGGCTACGGCTTCAACCTGCAGCCGACGCGCGTGGCATGGATAGTCGCCATCGTTATGGCTGGCCGCTTTGCCCTGAGCCTATTCTTGCAAACCCCCAAAGGCCTGAGAATTCTCGAAGGCTTCGAGAGCACCGGTTCCGGGGTTCATGTTCTGGCGCCTGATTACAAATCCCGGTTGCGCTGGGTCGTCCCGCTGGTGATCGTTGTCGCCGTGGTATTCCCGTTCTTCTCCAACTCTTACCTGTTGGGCGTGGTCATCCTTGGGTTGATCTACGTGCTGCTGGGCCTGGGCCTGAACATCGTGGTCGGCCTGGCCGGCCTGCTCGACCTGGGTTATGTGGCGTTCTATGCCATCGGTGCCTACGGCCTGGCGCTCGGTTACCAATATCTGGGGCTGGGCTTCTGGACGGTGCTGCCTTTGGCGGCGATCACTGCCGGGCTGGCGGGGTGCATCCTGGGTTTCCCGGTGCTGCGTCTGCACGGCGACTATCTGGCAATCGTGACCCTGGGCTTTGGTGAAATCATCCGATTGATCCTCAACAACTGGTTGTCCCTGACCGGTGGCCCGAATGGCATGGCGGCGCCGTTGCCAACTTTCTTCGGTCTCGAATTCGGAAAGCGGGCAAAGGACGGCGGGGTACCTTTTCATGAGTTCTTCGGCATCGCCTACAACCCGGACGTGAAGTACTACTTCATTTATGCGGTGTTGTTCCTGGTGGTGCTGGCCGTGCTGTACATCAAGCATCGCTTGACCCGCATGCCGGTCGGTCGCGCATGGGAAGCTTTGCGTGAAGACGAAATCGCCTGTCGCTCCATGGGTCTGAATCACGTACTGGTCAAACTGTCGGCGTTCACCATCGGCGCATCGACGGCGGGCCTGGCCGGCGTGTTCTTCGCGACCTATCAGGGCTTTGTGAACCCGACCTCGTTCACCTTCTTCGAATCGGCATTGATCCTCGCCATCGTGGTACTTGGCGGCATGGGTTCGACCATCGGCGTGGTGATGGCAGCATTCGTGTTGACCGTCGCCCCGGAACTGCTGCGCGGCTTCGCTGAATATCGCGTGCTGCTGTTCGGCATCCTGATGGTGTTGATGATGATTTGGCGACCGCGCGGCCTGATCCGGATCAGCCGTACCGGTGTGACCCCGCGTAAAGGAGTAGCGCCATGAGTGAAGTCGTACTCTCGGTCGAGAACCTGATGATGCACTTCGGTGGCATCAAGGCGTTGAGTGACGTCAGCCTGAAGGTCAAGCGCAACTCGATCTTCGCGTTGATCGGCCCCAACGGCGCGGGCAAGACCACTGTGTTCAACTGCTTGACCGGGTTCTATAAAGCGTCCGGCGGGCATATCGAGCTCAACACCCGTGGGGTGAAGACCAACGTCATCAAAATGCTCGGAGAGCCGTTCAAGGCAACCGATTTCGTTTCGCCGAAAAGCTTCATCAGCCGGCTCCACTACAAGATGTTCGGTGGCACGCACCTGATCAACCGTGCCGGTCTGGCGCGGACTTTCCAGAACATTCGCCTGTTCAAGGAGATGTCGGTACTGGAAAACCTGCTGGTAGCCCAGCACATGTGGGTCAACCGCGGCATGCTGGCCGGCATCCTCAACACCAAGGGTTATCGCAAGGCCGAAAGCGATGCACTGGACCACGCCTTCTACTGGCTGGAAGTGGTGGACCTGGTGGACTGCGCCAACCGTCTGGCCGGTGAACTGTCCTATGGTCAGCAACGCCGTCTGGAGATCGCCCGGGCCATGTGTACCCGGCCGCAGATCATCTGCCTCGACGAACCGGCCGCCGGTCTCAACCCTCAGGAAACCGAAGCGCTGAGCGCGATGATCCGGCTGCTGCGTGACGAGCATGATCTGACCGTGGTGTTGATCGAGCACGACATGGGCATGGTCATGAGCATTTCCGACCACATCGTGGTGCTGGACCACGGCGTTGTCATCGCCGAGGGCGGGCCTGATGCGATCCGACACGATCCGAAAGTGATTGCCGCCTACCTGGGCGCCGACGAAGAGGAACTGGTATGAGTCAACCGATCCTCGAACTGAAAGATATCGACGTGTTCTACGGACCGATCCAGGCCCTGAAGAAAGTCTCGTTGCACATCAATGAAGGGGAGACCGTCAGCCTGATCGGCTCCAACGGTGCCGGCAAGTCGACCCTGCTGATGTCGATTTTCGGTCAGCCACGGGCGACTGACGGGCAAATCGTCTATCAGGGTGTGGATATCACTCACAAGTCGTCCCACTACATCGCCTCCAACGGTATCGCTCAGTCGCCGGAAGGCCGTCGGGTGTTCCCCGACATGACCGTCGAGGAAAACCTGCTGATGGGCACCATCCCGATCGGTGACAAGTACGCCGCCGAGGACATGGAGCGCATGTTCGAGCTGTTTCCGCGGCTCAAGGAACGGCGTAATCAGCGGGCCATGACCATGTCTGGTGGCGAGCAGCAAATGCTCGCCATTGCCCGGGCGTTGATGAGCCGCCCCAAGCTGTTGCTGCTCGATGAGCCGAGCCTGGGGCTGGCGCCGATTGTGGTGAAACAGATCTTCGCGACCCTGCGGGAACTGGCCAAGACGGGCATGACCATCTTTTTGGTGGAGCAGAACGCCAACCACGCCCTCAAGCTGTCGGACCGGGCGTACGTGATGGTCAACGGGCAGATCCGCCTCACCGGCACCGGCAAGGAGCTGCTGGTGAACGAGGAGGTGCGTAACGCCTATCTCGGCGGGCACTAAACCGAAGAGCCTGGAAAACGCCCTGACGAACTCAGGGCGTTTTTTTATGCCCGCACAATCCCTACACGAGGCTGTGGTTTGAGGTAAAGGGAAATTGTGGAAAACAATATTCATGACCTCTCAAAGCGCGACATAAAGCCGCTGCAAATTGCTGTTTTGTCACGGTTTTGACTTGTCCCCGTTTGCTGTGGAGCTGGCTGTGAATAACGTGGGAGTAGCTGGCTGTAAGCCTTTGAATACGTGGCTTTCAGAGGGATGGCTGTTTTTTGATCAGGTGCTTTTGGCGAACCTGAAGTGGGCATTGTCAACCTTTTTGTTATGAGCGAAGCCGGTGTGAGCCGAGGTGGACAAGCCTGTGGATAAGTCTGTGGTTAAACTCTGGAAAGACTCGGCTGAGGGCCGTGGTTGCTGGCTTGGCGCCATCGTCGCTATGACCGCTCAGTCGTGCAAGTTGCCCTGGACTACACAGCGGATGCCTCAGGGTCAAGCAAAAAACTTTCAAATATGCCCGCAAAGCCTTGTGGATAGCGGCTTGCAGCTTTTCCACTTGCCCCCGGAAACTGTGGACCGGCCTGTGGATAAGGTGCGCGTACATGGCTGCAAGCCACGGGGCATGGGGTGTTGCCAGCATTGATCATTTTTTGTACGGTTTTTGCCATGGTTGCCGCTGTGGAAAAGGCCGGGCATGCTGCCGGTTGATTTTCTATTCCAAGGGCTGACT
Organism: Pseudomonas sp. Pseusp15; assembly: GCF_059492165.1. Taxonomy (NCBI): domain Bacteria; kingdom Pseudomonadati; phylum Pseudomonadota; class Gammaproteobacteria; order Pseudomonadales; family Pseudomonadaceae; genus Pseudomonas; species Pseudomonas sp. Pseusp15. The sequence continues at coordinate 4,730,254 of NZ_CP168523.1, read as the reverse complement.
GTCAGCCGACGCAAGGAGAACACGATGTCCAACACCCTGTTTATTACCGGCGCGACCTCCGGTTTTGGTGAAGCCTGTGCCCGTCGTTTTGCCGAGGCCGGCTGGAAACTGGTGCTGACAGGTCGTCGTGAAGAGCGCCTCAATGCCCTGTGCGCCGAGTTGTCGAAACAGACCGAGGTCCATGGCCTGGTGCTCGACGTACGGGACCGCAAGGCCATGGAGGAGGCGATTGCCAACCTGCCGCCATCCTTCGCCAAGCTGCGCGGGCTGATCAACAACGCCGGCCTGGCCCTGGGTGTGGACCCGGCGCCCAAGTGCAATCTCGATGATTGGGACACCATGGTCGACACCAACATCAAAGGCCTGATGTACAGCACCCGCCTGTTGCTGCCACGTTTGATCGCTCATGGTCGTGGCGCCAGCATCGTCAACCTCGGCTCCATCGCCGGCAACTACCCGTACCCGGGCAGCCACGTGTATGGCGCGAGCAAGGCGTTCGTCAAACAGTTCTCCCTGAACCTGCGCTGCGACCTGCAAGGTACGGGCGTGCGGGTCAGCAACATCGAGCCGGGCCTGTGCGAGAGCGAGTTCTCGCTGGTGCGTTTCGCCGGTGACCAGGAGCGTTACAACGCCACTTACGCCGGTGCCGACCCGATCCAGCCGCAAGACATCGCCGAGACCATTTTCTGGGTGCTCAACGCACCGGCCCACATCAACATCAACAGCCTTGAGCTGATGCCGGTGAGCCAGACCTGGAGTGGGTTTGCCATTGAGCGTAATGCCAAGGTGTAAGACCGAGTAACGGCTGTTCGCGGGCAAGCCTCGCTCCTACGGATTATGTGTTGTTCGCAGAGTCGCGATTCAACATAAAACCTGTAGGAGCGAGGCTTGCCCGCGAAAACAATTTTTCAGTCAGCGCAAATACTCGGCCAGCCCGCGATAGCAGGTTGCCAAGTGATAAGGCGTGGTCGAAGGCATGTCCTTGCGGCTCACTTCGCCCTGCTCATCGCGACACTCATACCAACCGCCCGCATGCAGAAAGCTTTGTTGCAACGCCTGCAATTGGCGTTGCACCGATGCTTCGCTGTCCGGGCGCAAGGTCAGGGCGCGCAGGTATTCGGCTTGAGCCCAGATGCGTTGGGTTGCGTCACGAGGGTGATCATCCAGTTCCAGCATCGCTCGCACGGCACCGGTCTGCTGATCGACACCCCGTTGCTCGGTGAACGCAAACGCGCGCTCCAGCGAGGCATGCAGTGTCGAGCCGCGCAGCAATGGCGAGGATTGCAGCAGGAAATACCATTCGAACTGATGGCCCGGCTCGAACCAGTTATCCACAGCTCCCAGCGGCTTCTCCATCAACACCGCATGTCGCGGGTCGATGAAACGCTTTTGCATGGCTGTGCATAACTCGATGAGTGCGTTCTGCACAGCCGCGTCTTCGCGCACCGACAGGGTGGCGAGGAAGGCTTCGGCCAAATGCATCAGCGGGTTCTGCAATGGCCCGGAGTCGAGCGAGGACCAATCACGGTCCAGGCTGGCTTCGTACAGGCCGTCGCCCGTGGCGAAACGCTGCGCCACCACTTCCAGCGCGGCATTGAGTACCGACTCCACCAGCGGTTCGCGAACCTTGTCCCAATAATGGGCGCAAGCGAACAGGATGAAGGCGTGGGTGTAGAGGTCTTTGCGCTGGTCCAGCGGCGTACCTTGCGGGTCGATGCTGTAGAACCAGCCGCCATGCTCGGCATCGTGGAAATGCCGTTGCAAGGAACGAAACAGCGCCGCCGCGCGCTCTTCAGCCTTGGGCACCTGGCCGATCAGGCTGGAGAACAAATACAGCTGCCGCGCGCAGGCCATGGCCCGGTAGCGCTGAGGGGGCAGCGGTTTATGCTCGGCATCCAGCGCCTCATAAGGCAACGCCATGTCGGCGTTCCAGCCGGGGCCCTGCCAGAGCGGCACGATCACGTCCTGGAAGTGCTGATGCACTGAGGCGAACAGGGCGGTCAATTCAGGCTGGGAGGCAGAGCGGGAAACATGCGGCATTGGCTGGCGTCGTCACGGCAGGGTTAATTGCGCGACATGTTAGCAGGCCTTAGAGATGCGGTGTCTGTCAGGCCGCCTTCGCGGGCAAGTCGGATCGCGAAGGGGCCAGTTCAGACGCTAGAGAATCAACCCGCGAGCAACCAGACTCCGGTTGCCGCCGACGCCGCACCCGCCAGCCGAACCAATGGTGCCGCGGCCTGAGGCAAGACGCGAACCATCGCATAACCCGCGGCATGCAACGCCGCTGTCGCTGCCACAAACCCTGCGGCATACGCCCAGGGACTGGACATGTCCGGCAATTCCAGACCATGCGCCACGCCATGAAACAGCGCGAACAACGCGGTCGCCGCCACCGCCAGGCTCAGCGGCGGACGCACTGCCAACGCCACCGCCAGGCCCAGCGCCAATACCGATGCCGCAATCCCGCTTTCCAGCGCCGGCAGGTTCAGTCCTTCAAAACCCAGCAAGCCGCCGATCAACATGGTGCCCACGAATGTGCACGGCAGGGCCCAGCGCGCAGCGCCTTTCTGCTGCGCCGCCCACAACCCCACGGCAACCATCGCCAGCAAGTGATCGAGGCCGCCGATCGGGTGGCTGATGCCGGCGATCAAGCCGTTGTCGCCATGGCCCGGGTGGGCGAAGGCAATGGCTGGGGTCAGCAGCAGGGCCATGGCGCCCAGAATGCGTTTCAGTGTCATGGATAAGCTTCCTTGTTGATAAGTGTGATCAGGCCGCAGTCAGCAGGCCCTGGCGTTCGATAAAGGCGATGATTTCTTCAAGACCCTGGCCGGTTTTCTGGTTGCTGAAGACAAACGGCTTGCCGTTGCGCATGCGTTGGGTGTCGCTGTCCATCATCTCCAGCGACGCGCCTACCAGCGGCGCCAGGTCGATCTTGTTGATCACCAGCAGGTCGGATTTGCAGATGCCGGGGCCACCCTTGCGCGGCAGCTTGTCGCCGGCGGAGACATCGATCACGTAAATGGTCAGGTCGGACAGCTCCGGGCTGAAGGTCGCCGAGAGGTTGTCGCCGCCGGATTCCACCAGGATCAGATCCAGCCCCGGAAAGCGCCGGTTCAGTTGGTCCACGGCTTCGAGGTTGATCGAGGCGTCTTCGCGGATCGCCGTGTGCGGGCAGCCGCCGGTTTCCACGCCGATGATCCGCTCCGGCGCCAAGGCTTCGTTGCGCACCAGAAAGTCAGCGTCTTCGCGGGTATAGATGTCGTTGGTCACGACGGCCAGGTTGTAGCGTTCGCGCAGGGCCAGGCACAGGGCCAGGGTCAAGGCGGTTTTGCCGGAGCCGACCGGGCCGCCGATGCCGACGCGCAGGGGTTGTGTGTTCATGTGATTCTCCAAACTAAAAGGCCCTAGGAACGGAACAGACGGCTGTACTGGCGCTCATGGGCCATGCACGCCAGGGACAGACCGAAAGCGGCGCTGCCAACGTGTTCGAGATTGATTCGGCTGGCGTCTTGCTGCGCCTGTTGCAGCAACGGCAGCAGTTCGCTGGTCAGGCGTTGTGCGGCTTGCTGGCCCAACGGCAGGGTTTTCATCAACACCGCCAGTTGGTTTTCCAGCCAGCTCCAGAGCCAGGCGGCCAGCGCATCTTGCGGGTTGATGTTCCAGGCGCGAGCCGCCAGCGCCCAGCCGAGAGCCAAGTGCGGTTCAGGGCGTTGCTCGAGAAAGGCGCGAGCAGGCTCATCCAGCTCCGGCAAGCCGTTGAGCAGCTGCTGCAGCGAATAGCCCATCTGCCGGCTCTCCTGATGCAGCTCACGTGTTTCGCGGCTGGCGCGATGCTCTTCGCAGCGTTGCAGCAACTCGGCCCAGTTTTCTTCGGCTGCGGCGGTGCAATGGGCGAGCAGTAGCGGTGCTTCGAAACGCGCCAGGTTCAGCAGTAATTGATCGCTGATCCAGCGTCGCGCGCTGTCGGGATCATTGACCCGGCCGTTATCCACCGCCATTTCCAGGCCCTGGGAATAGCTGTAGCCGCCAATTGGCAGCTGCGGGCTGGCCAGGCGCAGCAGCGCCCAGGCGGGGTTCATAAGCGCACGCCGAACTGGTGCAGTTTCGGCGGGTAGTTGAAGTCCTCGTCACCGTGGCGCGAGTGGTGATGGCCGCCACCGTAGGCACCGTGTTCCGGCTGGAACGGCGCTTCGATGTTCTCGGCCTTGGCGCCAAGCTGTTCGAGCATGGCCTTGAGCACGTAATCATCGAGCAGGCGCAACCAGCCGTCGCCGACTTGCAGGGCCACGTGGCGATTGCCCAGATGATAGGCGGCGCGGGTCAGTTCGAACGCATTGGCGCAGGTGACGTGCAGCAGTTGTTCGGGGCGAGCACAGACGCGAACGACGCGCCCGTCTTCGGCTTGCAGGCATTCGCCGTCATGCAGCGGCGGCTGGCCGCGCTCCAGAAACAAGCCGACGTCTTCACCCTCGGCACTGAAACAGCGCAAGCGACTTTTGCTCCTGGCTTCGAAGGTCAGGTGCAACTCGGCGGCCCAGACGGGTTGAGGGTCGATTCTGCGATGAATCACCAGCATCGGAAGGCTTCCAGCAATGAACAATGTTCAGGCTAGAGCAAGGGGCTTGCCAATCGGGTGAGAGGTAGGAAATGCCTGTCAGAGCGACGGGGGAGACTCACAATGTTGCAGGACTTTGATTGAAGTTGGTGCGTAGCGGGTGTTTGAGCACCAATTTGCAGCGCACAAAAAAAGATCGCAGCCTTCCGCCGAAGGCTGCGATCTTTTTCTAACGGGTTACTCGGTACTTCCGAGTCCCTGCCAATGCTTCAGCCCGATAAAGATAAACCGCAACTGCTGGGTAATTTTCGCCTGGGGTGTCAGGTGCTCGGGCAATGCTTCGGCCGGCGGATCGATGATGTCCGGCAGGGTCGCGAACACGCTTTTGACGATCAGATCGGCCATGACGCTCAGGCCGGCGATGTCCAGATGCTGCAGTTTGGGCATCAGCGACAAATCGGCCGCCAGGTCCGAGCTGATGTCCTCGCGCAGGCGGCCGATGGCCTGGCGCACCGGCAGCGAGCCGCCGTACTGCTCTCGGGCAAGAAACAGGAACTGCGAGCGATTGGCCGTGACCACGTCGAGAAAGATCCGCACCGAGGCATCGATAATACCGCCCATGACGAACTCGTTATGGCGCACCAGGCGGATGGTTTCGCGGAAGGTCTGGCCGACTTCGCACACCAGCGCCAGGCCCAATTCGTCCATGTCGGCGAAGTGCCGGTAGAAACCAGTGGGCACGATCCCGGCGGTTCGCGTCACTTCACGCAGGCTCAAGCTGCCGAATCCTCGGCCGCTTTCCATCAGGTGGCGGGCAGCGTCCATCAGGGCGTTGCGGGTCTGTTGTTTCTGTTCGGCGCGGGGCAGCATCGCAAGGGTGTTTTCTGGACAGGGACAGCGGCGCACTCTAGCAAATCGGCTTCGCTGGCGTCGAACGGACTGTCGGGGGGATCACGCGGGGAAAACGCAGCTTCTATAAAGTCAAAAGCCCAATCCGGGGATTGGGCTTTTTTTCCAGGCCGCCATGGGCTTAGCTCACAGCGCTGTTGCGTTCGATCACACGGTCACCACCACCTTCAGCAAGGGTTTGGCCTTGTGGAGTGCGGTCGGCACCGTCAGCCGCCAGGGTTTGGCCTTGTGGAGTGCGGTCGGCACCGTCAGCAGCCAGGGTTTGGCCTTGTGGAGTGCGGTCGGCACCGTCAGCAGCCAGGGTTTGGCCTTGTGGAGTGCGGTCGGCACCGTCAGCAGCCAGGGTTTGGCCTTGTGGAGTGCGGTCAGTACCGTCAGCCGCCAGGGTTTGGCCTTGTGGGGTACGGTCAGTACCGTCAGCCGCCAGGGTTTGGCCTTGTGGGGTACGGTCGGTACCGTCAGCCGCCAGAGTTTGGCCTTGTGGGGTACGGTCGGTACCGTCAGCAGCCAGGGTTTGGCCCTGTGGAGTGCGATCCGAGCCATCCTGGGTGATCAGGCCTTTTTCTTTCAGGCGCTCGTTACCGTTGGCACCATCGGCAACGGTCTGGCTGAACACCGAGTGGCTGTCTTTGACTTGTGGAGTGGCCTGATCGGCAGCCGGCAGAGCAAAAGCGGTGCTGGCTAACATTGAGAGGGTCAGGCTAAGCAGTAATTCGCGTTTCATGATGGGTTGCTCCTTGGGAGGGCGATAAAGTGGGTACGAGGTCAATGCTACTCTCGATAAGTCGATATAAAAGTTCATAAACGCAATGGTAATAATCAACGGAATTGATTGTTTGGCCGAGCGGCTCTAGAACGGGCGTTTCCGGCGAACGTTTTTGCACTGAGGTGGGTATTTTCGACTCATTTTCGCCTCGCAAAAGTGCGGGGTCGGTAACGCTGAAAAGGGAGGGGCGAGACGGCTATTTGCGTTCGAATCGGCCTTCGGGTTAAACCTGCGGGCCGTTTTCCAGTCGTACATTTCATGGCAGGCCGGTTCTGGCCTAACGTTTCATCAGTGCGTCGCTGTCAGGGCGCTCAGTCGTATTCAGGAGCTCTGTGCAATGACGCGCACTCGTAAAATGCTTGCCTGGACCTCCGCCAGCCTCGTTGTGCTGCTGGCCGTCCTGGTGTTGATCATCGCGTTCTTCGATTGGAACCGGATCAAACCGCCCCTTAACGCCAAAGTCTCCGAAGAACTGCATCGTCCGTTCGCCATCAATGGCAACCTCGCGGTGGTCTGGCAGCGCGAGCCCGACGAAGGCGGCTGGCGGGCCTGGGTACCGTGGCCGCATGTGGTGGCCGAGGACCTGAGCCTGGGCAACCCGGACTGGTCGAAGCAACCGCAGATGGCCACCCTCAAACGCGTCGAGCTGCGTATTTCACCGCTGGCCTTGCTGACACAGCGGGTGACGATCCCGCGTATCGACCTGACCGAGCCCAATGCCGACCTGCAGCGTCTTGCCGACGGCCGCGCCAACTGGACATTCAAGTTCGACCCCAAGGATCCGAATGCCGAGCCTTCTAACTGGGTGCTGGACATCGGTGCCATCGGCTTCGACAAGGGCCATGTCACGCTCGACGACCAGAGCCTGAAAACCCGCCTCGACTTGCTTATCGATCCGCTGGGCAAGCCGATTCCGTTCAGTGACATCGTCGGCGACAAAGCGGCGAAAACCGCGCTTGAGAAGGGCGGTTCGCCGCAGGATTACGCGTTCGCGTTGAAGGTCAAAGGCCAATACCACGGCCAGAATCTGGCCGGCCAAGGCAAAATCGGTGGTTTGCTGGCCCTACAGGATGCCGCCAAGCCGTTCCCGCTTCATGCGCAAATGAAGATTGCCGACACCAGCGTCGAACTGGCCGGCACGCTCACCGACCCATTGAACCTCGGCGCCCTGGATCTGCGCCTGAAACTGGCCGGTGCCAGCCTGGGCAATCTCTATCCGCTGATCGGCGTGACCCTGCCGGATACCCCGCCGTACGCCACGGATGGGCATTTGACCGCCAAGTTGCATGAGTCGGGCGGGGCGGTGTACCGCTATGAGGACTTCAACGGCAAGATCGGCGAGAGCGATATCCATGGCAACCTGGCTTATGTCGCGAGTCAACCGCGGCCCAAGCTCAGCGGGGCGGTGGAGTCCAATCAACTGTTGTTTGCCGACCTGGCCCCACTGATCGGCGCCGACTCCAATGCCAAGCAAAAGGCCCGCGGCGGTGAAAGCAAACAGCCGGCGGACAAGATTCTGCCGGTCGAGGAATTCAAGACCGAGCGCTGGCGCGATATGGACGCTGACGTCGAGTTCACTGGCAAGCGCATTGTCCACAGCGAAAAACTGCCGTTCAACGACCTCTACACCCATTTGGTGCTGACGGATGGTGTGCTCAGTCTCGAGCCCCTGCGTTTCGGCGTGGCGGGCGGCAATCTGGATGCGCAGATTCGTCTGAACGGGCGCGCCGAGCCATTGGAAGGCCGGGCCAAACTGACCGCGCGCAAGTTCAAGCTCAAACAGTTGTTCCCGTCCATTGAACGGATGAAAACCAGTTTCGGTGAGCTCAATGGCGACGCCGACCTTACCGGTCGTGGCAACTCGGTGGCCAAGCTGCTGGGCACTGCCGACGGCAATTTGAAGATGCTGATCAATGATGGCGCCATCAGTCGCGAGCTGATGGAGCTGGCCGGGCTCAATGTCGGCAACTATGTGGTCGGGAAAATCTTTGGCGACAAGGAAGTGAAGATCAACTGCGCGGCGGCCAATTTCGACATCAAGAGCGGTCTGGCGACCACGCAGTTGTTCGTCTTCGATACCGAGAACGCGATTGTCTACATCGATGGCACGGCGAACATGGCGACCGAGCAACTGGACCTGACCATCAGCCCGGAATCCAAGGGCTGGCGCTTGATTTCGTTGCGTTCGCCACTGTATGTGCGGGGTAAGTTCATCAAGCCGGATGCGGGGGTGAAAGCGGTGCCGCTGATGCTGCGCGGGGCCGGGATGGTGGCGTTGGGTGTGATTGCCGCGCCGGCGGCGGGTTTGCTGGCGCTGATCGCGCCGAGTGCTGGCGAGCCGAATCAATGTGCGCCGTTGCTGGAGCAGATGAAGGCGGGCAAGGCGCCGGTGACGGTCAAGCCCACCCGGTAGATCAAAAGATCTCAGCCTGCGGCCGCTACATTGGAACGCGTTCCCCTGCAGGAGCTGCCGCGGGCTTCGATCTTGGCAATAGACCAGACAATCGAGCTTCCTCCTGCAACCACGCAAAAAACGCCCGCACCGGCGGATGCCGTTCGCGCCCTGGAACGCACAGTGCGCTGTATCCGGCCCCGTCGACCTGAATCTCACCCCGGTAAGGCAGCAATAAGCCGCTGGCCACACTCTCCGACACCAAAATATTGCTCGCCAGCACCAAACCTTGCCCGGCAATGGCGGCTTGCAGGGCGTAATGCTCTTCGTCGTATTCACGCACCGCTGGCTGTCCGGCCAGCCAGGTTTCGCCGGATTGCGCGCACCAGGCTTCCCAGCCGTGGGCATACAGTTTGGAGTTATGCCACTGCACGCTGATCAGGGTGGGTACCCGACGGGTCGCCAGGGCCACTTGTTCAGGCGAGCCATAAACCCCGAAGGACTCGTCGAACAGGCACAACCCATACAGGTTCGGGTAGTCGTCTTGGCTGTAGCGCAGCACCAGATCGACGCTGGCGTCCTGATGCAAATCGATGACTTCGCAGTGAGTGTCCAGCCGCACGCTGATGTGCGGATGCCGGGCATAAAACCGTCCCAGCCGCGGCACCAGCCAAAGGGCGGCGAAAGCGGCGGTGGTGGAGATCGTCAGGCTCGTGCCGCTGCGTTGCGGGCGCAAGGTATCGACGCTTTGTGCCACCTCCAGCAGGGCGCCATGCAGGCTACGGAATAGCCGTTCGCCGCACTCGGTCAGGCGCACCTGGCGTGGCAGTCGTTCGAACAGCGGCACGCCGAGCCAGTTTTCCAGGGAGCGGATCTGGTGGGAAACCGCCGTCGGCGTCACGGACAGCTCTTCGGCGGCAGCCTTGAAACTCAGCAGGCGCGAGGCGGATTCGAAGGCCCGCAGGGCGGTCAACGGCAACGAGGCAAACATTTAAAACTCCATGGGTGAAATAGATTCATCCAGACTGATTTTTGCTCATTTGAAGGCAGGCGGCTGTGCGCTTCAAGCTGCAACCACAAGCCGTTTCAGTTTAGCCCTCAAGGAGATTCAGATGAGCACAATTCTTGCCATTCACGCCAGCCCCCGTGGCGAACGCTCTCACTCGCGGCGGTTGGCCGAGGTGTTTCTTTCAGCCTGGCAGGTCCGTAACCCGCAGTCGCAATTGACCCGCCGTGAAGTCGGCCGGGCATTGATCCCGGCCGCCAACGAAGCCTTCGTAGCGGCTGCTTTTCATCCGGAGCCTCAAGCGCGACCGTTGTCGATGCAGGCCGACCTGGCACTCAGCGATGAGTTGGTGGGTGAGTTGCTCGGCCATGATCTGCTGGTGATTTCCACCCCGATGTACAACTTCAGCGTGCCCAGTGGCCTCAAGGCCTGGATCGACCAGATTGTGCGGCTCGGGCTGACGTTCAATCACACCCTGGACAACGGCATCGCGCAGTACGAACCGCTGGTGCGGGGCAAGAAGGCATTGATCGTCACCAGTCGCGGCGGGTTTGGCTTCGGCCCCGGCGGTGAGCTTGAAGCGATGAACCATGCCGACCCGTTGCTGCGCACGGCACTGGGGTTCATCGGCATCACTGACGTCACGGTTGTCGCCGCCGAGGGCGAGGAGTCCGCCGAGCGCACCTTCCAGGTTTCCGTAGCCGAGGCCGAACAGCGTTTGCTGGCGCTGGCCAGGGAGTTCTAGATGGCCTGGCTGTTCCTGCTGATTGCCGCCGGGTTCGAGGTCACCTTCGCCATGGGCATGAAATACGCCGAAGGCTTCACCCGGCTCTGGCCTTCGGTGATCACCGTGGTGGCGGCCGTGGGTGGGATCTATTTCCTGACCTTGGCCATGCGCGAATTGCCCGTGAGCATCGCCTACCCGATCTGGACCGCCATCGGTTCATTGGGCACGGTGTTCCTCGGCTTTGCGCTGCTGGGCGAAAGCCTGACCGCGCTCAAACTGGTGTCGGTCGGGCTGATTGTGGCGGGCGTAGTGGGGTTGAAGTAGGGTGGATGTCATAGATTGGTCACCGGGTTGTCATCTTGGGTGGCGATGCTTGGCTGAGGCCTTGCATCCAGCCTTGCTTCATCTCACCGACCACAAGGATGTTCATCCATGTCGCAGGGCTCTGCCACGCGTTACCCGTTGGTGCTGGTCCCGGGGATGCTCGGGTTTATTCGTCTGCTGCTCTATCCGTATTGGTTCGGGATCATTTCGGCGTTGCGCCGGGACGGTGCAACCGTGATCGCGGTGCAGGTTTCGCCGCTCAACTCAACCGAGGTGCGTGGTGAGCAATTGCTGGCACGAATCGAGGAAATCCTGCGCGATACCGGGGCCGAGAAGGTCAACCTGATCGGCCACAGCCAGGGCTCGCTGACCGCTCGGTATGCTGCGGCAAAACGCCCGGACCAGGTGGCGTCAGTGACCTCGGTGGCCGGGCCCAATCACGGTTCGGAGCTGGCGGACTACCTGCACGATCATTACCCGGCAGACAGCGCCAGGGGCCGATTGCTCACCTTTTTTTTGTGGTTGATCAGCGCATTGATGTGCCTGCTGGAAACCGGTTATCGCGGGCCGCGACTGCCGGTGGATATCCCGGCTTCGCATCAATCGCTGACCACGGCCGGCGTGGCGCTGTTCAATCAGCGTTATCCACAGGGGCTGCCTGACACCTGGGGTGGGCATGGCCCGGAAGTGGTCAATGGCGTGCGCTATTACTCCTGGTCCGGGACTTTGCAGCCGGGCAAGACCGATCGCGGGTGCAACCTGTTCGACGGCACCAACCGCAGTTGCCGGTTGTTTGCCAGAACCTTCGTGCGTGAAGCGGGGCATTGCGACGGGATGGTCGGGCGCTACAGCTCGCATCTCGGGACGGTGATTGGCGATCAATACCCGATGGATCACTTCGATATCGTCAACCAATCCCTGGGGCTGGTGGGCAAAGGGGCGGAGCCCGTGCGGTTGTTTGTCGAGCATGCCGCGCGGTTGAAGGCGGCAGGCGTTTAACCCCTGTGGCGAGGGAGCTTGCTCCCGTTGGGCTGCGAAGCAGCCCCCAGAATGCGACCGCCTTGCGCTCGAGCGGGAGCAGGCTCCCTCGCCACAAAGGGTTATGCGCGGCCCAACGTGGTAGTCCAGCGCTCGGAAAGAATCACTCCACCCAACGTCAACACCCCACCCACCAGGTGATACAACGCCAACTGCTCATGCAGCACCACCGCCGCAATCAGCGCCGTAATCAACGGCAGTAGGTTGAAAAACAGCGTGGTCCGGCTCGGGCCCAGGCGTACCACGGCCTGCATCCACGCCAGCGGCGCAAGCATCGAGGCCAGCAGACAGGCGTAAAGCACCAGCGGAATGTTATGCAGGGTCGGGCCGATTTTCGGTGAGGCGAGGAACAGCGGAAACAGCACCACCACCGCCACCAGTACCTGCAAATACAACAGCACCAGCGGCGGCAAGCGCAGCTGCCATTTTTTCAATAAGGTGCTGTAAATCGCATACGCCAGCGTGGCGATCAGCATCATCGCGTCGCCCAGGTTCACCCCGTGTTCGAGCAATGCGCCGAGGCTGCCGGACGACACCACCACCAAAACCCCCGCAAACGACAGCACCGCGCCGGCCAGCGCACCGGCGGTCAGGCGTTGGCCGAGGCTGATCATCGCCATGGCCAGCGACATCAATGGCATCAGCGACAAAATGATGCCCATGTTGGTGGCCGACGTCAGCGTTGCAGCGAAATAGGCCAGGCTCTGATAAACCGCCATGCCGAGTACGCCGAGGATGAAGATCCTCCCCAGGTTTGGGCGTATGACCGGCCAATGGGCGATCACTGGCTTAAGCATGAAAGGCGTGAACAGAATCCCGGCCAGCAGCCAGCGGTAGAAGCCGATTTCGGCGGGGAAGATTGCGCCCACCGCGAGTTTGTTGATCACGGTGTTGCCAGCCCAAATGAAGATGGCCAGCAGGGGATAAGCGTATTGCATCGGGAAAAAGCCAGAACGTTAATGAGGGGCAATTATCCGCCTGTCTGGATGCAAGCCTATACTGCGATCCAGACAATCTGCCCCTGATTCCGGACAGCATGAACAGTAAACACATCGACCTGCTGGATTTCAGCGAACTGCCGTCGGCGGTGTATTTCCGCTATGCCGACTTCAGCGCTCACGAATACGCTGCGCCTCACCGGCATCCGTGGGGCACGCTGGAGTACGCCGCCCATGGTGTGCTGCACATGGATGTCGACGGCAGCCGCTTCATGTCACCGCCGCAATACGCGGTATGGGTGCCGCCCGGGACCGAACACAGTTTCTATAGCCATCAGCCGATCAACTATCGCGCGGTCTGCCTCGCGCCGACGCTGTGCCGCGATCTGCCGCAACAGGCCTGCACCCTGGCGATCAGCGACATCCTCAAGGCGATCCTGAAAGACTTCGCCGCCCGCGATGTGAAAATTCCCGAGCACGACGCGGACCAGCGTCTGGCTCAAGTACTGGTGGACCAACTGCAACAGGCGCCCATGCATGAGTGCTATTTGCCCTACGCCAGCAGTCCCGGGTTACTTGGCATTCTGGAAGCCTTGCAGGCCGAACCTGGGGATAACCGGCCGTTGGCGTATTGGGCCGGGCAGGTTCACGTCAGCGAACGCACGTTGGCCCGGCAGTTTGTTCGCGAGTTGGGCATGAGTTTCGGTGAATGGCGGCAACGGTTGCGGTTTCTGGCGGCGATCGAAGCGCTGGACAGCCACCGCAGCATTCAGGAAATCGCCTTCGACATGGGTTACAGCACCGGCTCGGCGTTTATCGCGATGTTTCAGCGCCAGGCCGGGTGCACGCCGGAACAGTATCGGCGCAGCCATCTTGATAGCAGATGAAGGTGTAACAGGCTTTGTCTACACTCCAGAGCGAGGCCGTACCCATCGGTGCGGTAACAAGGAGAAAACTCCATGAAGATGTTGCGTGCCCCGTTGTTGATGATCGGTCTGCTGCTCTGCTCCCAGGGTTTTGCTGCCACTGCCCAACAGAACAAAATGACTACCTGCAATGCCGAAGCTACCGCCAAGAGCCTCAAGGGCGATGAGCGCAAAGCCTTCATGAGTACCTGCCTCAAAGCCGCGCCGGCCGCCGATGCCGCCAAGCCCATGACACCTCAACAAGAAAAGATGAAAACCTGTAACGCCGATGCCACTACCAAGGGCCTCAAGGGCGATGCACGCAAAGCGTTCATGAGTGAGTGCCTGAAGAAAAAATAAGCAGTGTGGGGCGAGCCTGCTCCGGACGGCGATCCGACGATGCAGGCGACTAGGTATCACGCAGAACCGCGTTGATGCTATCGCGAGCAGGCTCGCTCCCAAGGTTCGTGTTTGCTCGCTTCGGCGCCGGAACGCTGGCAGACTGCCAATCCTTTCACGTCGTTCGTTTTGAGGCTGTATGTCAGCGTTTTCTCAGCGTCAGGTCTTGTTGCTCATCAGTTGGGTCATTATTTTTGGCGGTTTGCTGCTGGTGATCCCTCTGCGATTGCTGCCCAGCCTGCTGGCCGGGTTGTTGGTGTTCGAACTGGTCAATATGCTCACGCCGCAATTGCAACGGCTGATCGAGGGCCGCCGTGCGCGCTGGCTGGCGGTGGCGTTACTGGGGACTTTGGTGGTCAGTGTGCTGGCGCTGATCTTTGCCGGTGCGATCAGTTTTCTGCTGCACGAGGCGGAAAACCCCGGTGCTTCCCTCGATAAATTCATGGGCGTGGTCGACCGCGCACGCGGGCAGCTGCCGCCGTTCATCGACGCTTATTTGCCGGCCAGTGCCGCCGAATTCCGAGTGGCCATCGGCGAGTGGATGAGCAAGCACCTCAGCGACTTGCAACTGGTGGGCAAGGACGCGGCGCACATGTTCGTGACGCTGCTGATCGGCATGGTACTGGGGGCGATCATCGCCTTGCAGCGCGTACCGGACCTGACCAAGCGCAAGCCCTTGGCCGCGGCGCTGTTCGACCGCTTGCACCTGTTGGTCCAGGCGTTTCGCAATATCGTCTTCGCGCAGATCAAGATTTCCCTGCTCAACACCTTCTTCACCGGGATTTTCCTCGCGGTGGTCCTGCCGATGTTCGGGATCAAGCTGCCGCTGACCAAAACCCTGATCGTGCTGACCTTCCTGCTCGGCTTGTTGCCGGTGATCGGCAACCTGATGTCGAACACCTTGATCACCATCGTCGGCCTGTCACTGTCGATCTGGGTGGCGGTGGCGGCATTGGGGTATCTGATTTTTATCCACAAGCTCGAATACTTTCTCAACGCGCGCATTGTAGGCGGGCAGATCAGCGCCAAGTCGTGGGAGTTGCTGCTGGCGATGCTGGTGTTCGAAGCCGCGTTCGGCCTGCCGGGGGTGGTGGCGGGGCCGATTTATTACGCGTACCTGAAGAGTGAGTTGAAGCAGGTGGGGATGGTTTGATCCCGTGTTGATCTAATTGTGGCGAGGGAGCTTGCTCCCGTTGGGGCGCGAAGCGGCCCCCCTTATCTCCAAAAGAAGGGACTGCTGCGCAGTCCAACGGGAGCAAGCTCCCTCGCCACAGGGTTTCAGGTCAATCCATCGGGCCGTAACGCTTGGCCGCCTCGATCGCCAACCCGCTGCCGATGCTGCCGAAGATGTTGCCTTCCACATGCTGCGCCTTCGGCAACATTGCCGAGACGCTGTTGCGCAGTGCCGGAATCCCGCTCGAACCGCCAGTGAAGAACACCGTATCTACCTGATCGACCCGCACATTGGCGTCGTTCAGCAATTGGGTCACGCTGTTGCGCACCCGCTCCAGCAGGTTGTCGATGGCGGATTCGAACAGCGCACGAGTCAGTTCCACACTCAAACCGGGCTCGATGCGGTCCAGCGGCACATGACGGCTGTCGGCGTGGGTCAGCTGGATCTTGGTCTCTTCCACTTCCATCGCCAGCCAGTGCCCGGCGCGCTGGTCGATCAGCTTGAACAGGCGATCGATGCCGCCGGTGTCTTCAATGTCGTAACGCATGCTGCCCAGGGCCAGGGTCGATTTCTGCGAGTACACCGAGTTGATGGTGTGCCAGGTCGCCAGGTTCATGTGGTGGCTGGTGGGCATGTAGGCGCCGCTCTTCATACGGCTGCCGTAGCCGAACAGCGGCATCAGTCCTTGCAGGCTCAGCTGTTTGTCGAAATCGGTTCCGCCGATGTGCACGCCACCGGTGGCGAGAATGTCGTCGTGACGGTTGTCGTGCCCGCGTCGCTCAGGGGACAGGCGCACCAGCGAGAAGTCCGACGTACCACCGCCGATGTCGACAATCAGTACCAGCTCTTCCTTTTCGATGGTGGATTCATAGTCGAACGCCGCTGCAATCGGCTCGTACTGGAACGAGACGTCCTTGAAACCAATGGCGCGGGCTACGTCCACCAGGGTGTTCTCGGCTTCCTGGTCGGCCAGTTCATCGTCATCGACGAAAAACACCGGACGGCCCAGCACCACTTCCTCGAACTCCCGACCGGCAGCGGCTTCGGCGCGCTTTTTCAACTGGCCGATGAACAGCCCGAGCAGGTCCTTGAACGGCATCGCCGTGCCGAGGACGCTGGTGTCGTGCTTGATCAGCTTGGAGCCCAGCAGGCTCTTGAGCGAGCGCATCAACCGGCCTTCGTAACCTTCCAGGTACTCGTGCAGCGCCAGCCGGCCGTACACCGGGCGGCGTTCTTCCATATTGAAGAAGACCACCGAGGGCAGGGTTATCTTGTCGTCCTCCAGCGCGATCAGCGTTTCCATGCCGGGGCGCAGCCAGCCGACGGTGGAGTTGGACGTGCCGAAGTCGATACCGCAGGCACGGGCTGGAGATGCGTTTTTCATGTCTTTCAAGTTCCGGTTAAAAAACGGCCGCGCAGTGTATGTCAGTGCGGCGCAGATTCGAAGGCCGACTATCTGTTAAATCACATTGATCTACGCTTGAAAGATGCGCCATCACCCCCAAACTTCCCTGCATAGGTTTGGCAATCCTTGGGCGACAGCAAGAACTGCGCCTGGCTGCCGATAAACTACTGATGCGCTGCCCGGTCACAAAATTGAGATTGATCAATCAAGACGCTGTAAACCAGAGCATGCTGTACCGAGTGGCGCGATTTCGATAATGGATGGTGATTCCCTCGATGGACTTCAAAGACTATTACAAGATTCTCGGCGTGGAGCCGACTGCGGACGATAAGGCGATCAAGGCCGCCTATCGGAAGCTGGCGCGCAAATACCACCCCGATGTCAGCAAGGAAAAGGACGCCGAGGCCAAGTTCAAGGACGCGTCGGAAGCCTATGAAGCGCTGAAAAGCGCCGACAAGCGCGCCGAATACGACGACTTGCGCAAATACGGTCACCACGGCCAGCCGTTCCAGGGCCCGCCGGGTTGGCAGAGTCGTGGTGGTTTCGGAGGCGGTGGTCAGGACACGGGCGATTTCTCGGACTTCTTCAGTTCGATCTTCGGCAACCGTGGTTCGGGTTTCGGTGGTGGTGGACGGTCGGGCCATAGCGCCGGTCGTCGAGGGCAAGACGTGGAAATGGAATTACCGGTTTTTCTGGAAGAAACCCTCTCGACCGAATCGAAGAAGGTCAGCTTCCAGGTGCCGCAGTACAACGCTGCCGGCCAGCATGTCAGCAACACCAGCAAAAGCCTGAACGTGAAGATCCCCGCCGGCGTGACCGACGGCGAGCGCATCCGCCTCAAGGGCCAGGGTGCTCCGGGCATCGGTGGCGGGGCCAATGGCGACCTGTACCTGACCATTCGTTTTGCGCCGCACCCCAAATTCGATGTCGAAGGCGAGAACCTGATCATCACCTTGCCACTGGCACCGTGGGAACTGGCACTGGGGACCGAAGTCGCGGTGCCGACCCTGACCGGCAAGATCAACCTCAAGGTTCCGGCCGGCAGCCAGAACGGCCAGCGCATGCGCGCCAAGGGCCACGGCCTGATGCACAAGGCCGGGCACCGTGGTTACCTGTTCGTGCAGCTCAAGGCGGTGATGCCGAAAAAACTCGACCATGACGTCAAGGCGTTGTGGGAGGAGTTGGCGAAAAAAGCCGCTTTCGATCCGCGAGAGAATTTTTGATTCCGAGATAAGGAGGAGCCCAATCATGAGCGACCCCGTGATCGTTCTATTGGACCTGGCAGAATTCTGTGAGGCGACCGAGTTGTCGGACGTGCATGTGATCGAGATCGTCGAACACGGCATCCTCGAACCACAGGGTACAGAGCCCAAGGATTGGCGTTTCACCGACTACGAACTGGTTTTGGCCAAGCGCGCCGCCAAGCTGCGGCGCGACCTGGAGCTGGAATGGGAAGGTGTCGCCCTGGCGCTGGACCTGCTTGACGAGGTCCAGCAACTGCGGGCCGAGAACCGCATGCTCAAGCAGCGGTTGGGGCGCTTGGTGATCGAATAGCTGTAAACACTAAACCTGTGGCGAGGGGGCTTGCCCCCGTTGGGTTGCGTAGCGACCCCAAATCCGGTCATCGCGGTTTTTCAGACTGACCGCATGCGTCGATTTTACGACTGCTGCGCAGCCGAACGGGGGCAAGCCCCCTCGCCACAGCGGTCCCAAGGCGTTACACCTTCCTGGGCAACACCACGCTAAACAGTGTGCCCTCAGCCTCGCTGGAACTGACCTCGATCGTCCCTTGATGGGCATCAACCACTTCCTTGACGATGAACAGCCCCAGGCCAAGGCTGGTGCTCGGCCCGCCGAGTTCTTCGTCGGCACTGCGTACCAGTGGATCGAAGATTGTGCCGATGACCTCGGGCGGAATCGGCGCACCGTCGTTGTGCACGGTGAGGCGAACGCTGTCCGTTTCACCCCTGAGGCTCAGCTTGATCACGCTGTGGTTCGAACCGTGCTGCAAGGCATTGCCGATCAGGTTCTGCAGCATTTGAGCGAGCCTTCGGCCATCCCAAATACCCCGGGTATCGCCTTCGACGCTCAGTGCCGGATCGCATTGCGGATGAGCAGCGCAAGCCTGGGCAATCGCTTCGCGCGCCGTCTCGGCCAGGTCCATGGGCGCCGGTTCGATTGGCAGGCGCTTGCCCAGGCGACTGCGCACCAGTTCCAGCAAATCGCTGACCAGCACCGCCATGTTCCGCGCGCCATCCTTAATATTGTTGGCACAGGCCAAAGCATCGCCTTCAAGCGTTGCTTTACGCAGCAGTAACTCGGCGGACATGCTCACTGCCTGCAATGGCGCTCGCAAGTCATGCCCGAGTATCGCCAGAAACAGATCCCGTGAATGGTTGACCTGTTCGGCATAGGCGGCGGTGGATTCGGCGAGGGCCTCATCGATGGCTTCGTTGAAACGGATCATGTCCCGGAAATAGGTCAGGTCCGGTGACTCCAGGCTGTCGACCCACAACCGAATCACACAGGCCCGCAAATGGCGGAACTCGCTGGTCATTTGCACCAGGTCGAAGCCCACGGTATGCCGCAGTTCGCCATGGCTGGCACCCGCTTCATCCAGGCTTGGGGTTTTCTCCGGGCCTTCGCCCTTGGCCTTGGCGAGCTGTTCGCTGGCGGTTTGCGCGGTGGTCATGTCCCGCGCTGCCGCGAGCAGAATTGCCTTGGCGTGATCGCGCAAGGCTGCTCGATCCATGCACTCGGCCGCCGGGGTGATCGTTCTGGCGAACTGTTCCCATTCATCGACGATACGGTCCACGTGTTGCCTGATGAATTCGGATAAGCGCATGGCCGTTACCTGCCTGGAGAGTCTGGGCATCTTAGCCTCTTTGTAGATCGGTAAAAACTACCGCTGACACGCCGGATCATGCTTGCAGGTCTTGCAGGTGGTACTTATTTGTTTTTTAGATTCTTAAGTTGGAAGGTGTTGTTTGTTTTATCGCTATTTTCCAACAGTTATTTAATCTTTTGTTTTTTCAGGTATTGAATAAGCTTGGCGTTCTTCTCAAATGCATAGGGATACATGCGCAATGAATGAATTGTCAGAAGGGGGCGTTTCCAATATTTCTCAAGAGATGACAGCAGGCGCCAATGTTTATTTGAATTATCTTGCAATCAAAGTTCCCGCATTCATAAAGAAACCATCGGTATCAAGTTTTGTATCAACGACTGATATGAAGCCGGACGTTCCCGAGTGGTACATCAAGGCGAGTGCTATCAACCGTCAATATCTCAACGAACTCATCAGTGAGCGGTGGCGGTTGCAAGACAGCCTGGATGACACACTGGGCGATTTGCAAAAGGACATCAATAAGTTCGCCGAACCCTTGCTTGTTCAGGCCCTGAAAGAAAAGCTGAACCTGGATCTGGATGTTCATGCGACATCGGTACGGCTTTATATTCCGGCCCTCCTGGGTTTTGGCGTTGACACCAATGCCAGTCAGCTCAGGCAGTCAACTCTGCTGGAGGCCGCCCTCCATAACTTCGAGGACTCTGAAACCCGTGCTGGCGCCTTTCGTGATGGCTCCGGCATTTTCATTACCGACGCCGAAGGAGCCCTGAGGCGCCATTCATTGACCATCGAGAGTTTTGCGAGCCTTTGCAGGGATCTGGATCTCGGTGCGCAATATCAGCGGCACATCAAAGGGTTGCTGGCCCCTTCGGCGGTTGATGCCAAGGCCTCGCTTGAGCAGCACTTCATCGGGACCGAAAAGGCCGCGTTCAATGAGTCAGCGCTGATTGCCTATTTGAAGAGTGATATCACTTCTTATGCATATGGCAAGTTGCAGCAACTACGAGACAACCAGACAAACATCACGATGGGCAATCGCCCGTTACAGTCTCATCGGCTGACTCTTTTGGGCGTGAAGCTGTCGGGTATCGTGTTGTTTAGTGCAGTGGCTGATCCGACACGAGTAAAGCGAATCTACAACAGCCTGGTTCCGGCAGACCAACGAACAATGATGGAGTGGTCGCGCAAACTGGCCATTTTACCCGGGCAGGAGTTTGATCAATTCAAACTGCTCAAGGCCTTTTTTGCCAACGGGCCAAGCGGTGTGGTCGACGAGGTGCTGGGCAGGAACGATATTTTTACGCAGAGCCGGCTCGATGGCACCTTGATCGCCTACGTCCCTGATGACCCTGAACATCCCTTGAAGGAATATCCGTCCTTCACCGACTTCATGAAGGCGCTGACGAGCCAGTTGCGCTCGTCGGACTATCAGCAGTTCTTCAGTCGGTTCGTACCGCAAAAAGACCAGGGCAGGTTTTTCGCTCGCGTCAGGGAGCGCTTCAGCACCTTCACCTGGCAGCAGCGGGAGCCGTTGAACATGGGGCCATGGTGGCGGGAAACCGCAGTGGAAAACCCCGACGCAGAACCGATCACCCATGTGATCGAAGGCGCGCTCTGGCCTCAGTTCAGTCGATGGCGGCGCGACAAGGCCATCGCCGATGCGCGACATATCGCCGTGCCCACTGGCGATGAAGATGCCAATGCCCGCTGGGCGCGGCTGAGGAGTTACGCGAACATCGGCTGGAATGTGTTCAACTTCGGCGCAATGCTGGTGCCTGGCCTGGGGGAGGCCATGTTGGGCGTGATGGTCGGGCAAATGCTGCTCGAAACCATGGAGGGCATTGAGGACTGGAGCAAGGGAGACAAGGAAGAAGCGTCGGCGCTTCTGTGCGGTGTCCTGATCAATGCTGCCCAGTTGGCAATCATGGCGGCAGGGCATGTTTTACCCACGGGCGCAGCGCTAGCGGTCCGGCCTTCATCTTTTGTCGAACAGCTGAAGCCGGTGGTGCTCGCTGACGGCAAGACCCGTCTCTGGAATCCGGACCTGAGTCCGTATGAACATCAAGTCAGTCTGAGTCCGGGTACGAAGCCAAACGAGCGAGGCCTGTATCTGCACAACGATCAGGAATTCCTGTCGATCGGCGGTAAATACTTTGCGGTGCAAGACGATCCACTCACGGGGCAACCGCGGATTCTCCATCCGGATCGAGCGATGGCCTACCAACCGAAGCTTGAACACAATGGCGCAGGCACCTGGCATACCGAGCTCGACCGCCCTGTCGAATGGACCTCGACCGAGCTCATGCGGCGGTTGGGGGCGAGGGTAGAAACGTTCGACGATGCAACGCTTGAGCAGATCCGGATCGCCAGTGGCGTCGAAGCAGATGTGCTGCGTCGGCTGCATGTCGAAAACGAAGCACCGCCGGCGTTGCTGGTCGACACGATCGAACGGTTCAAGACGTGGTCGGACACGGGGAAGCTGCCACAGAGCGGTCTGTCGCCATCAGACAATGCCAATGTGCGGGTGCTTCAGGATGCTTTTGCACAATTGCCCGACGGCGTGGCCGAGGAACTGCTGGCCGCCGCTGCTCCGGCGGATTTGCGAGCACTGGCCGAACAAAAGCGCATTGCCTTGCATCTGCGGCAACAGGTGCGGGCGGCCTTGCTGGAAGTACGTTTGGCGCGCGCCTATGAAGGGCTGTTCCTTGACTCGATGCACGCTCCGGATACGGAACGGCTGGCGCTGCACACCCTGGAAACCTTGCCGAACTGGCCGGGCGACGTGCGCATTGAAGTTCGCGAACATTCGTTCACCGGGCACCTGCGCGACAGCATTGGCCCGGAGAACGCACGTACGCGCAAAGTGCTGGTCAGCACGGACGAGGGCTATGAAGCGCGGGATGCCGAGGATAACCATCTGCGGGGTGCCGACGATCTTTTTTCATCCGTCTTGCACGCTCTGCCCGACGCCGAACGCAAAGCGCTGGGGTACGAGATCTATCAAGGCGCGAACCTCAAACGCAGTGTTCAAAATGCCCCGTTGGCGCGTGACAAGCTGCGTCCGATGCTGGCGGACAACCCTCTGCGCAAGCCCGCCTACGATCCCGAAACGATGAAGTTGCGCGGTGGCATGTTTGCCCCCCAGGGCATTCGACAACTGACCGGCCGAGTGACGCCGCAGGAGCGGGTCAGGAGTGTGCGCCCCGGGTGGACGGAAACCGAGGCCCAGGCTTACCTGGACGGCGGGGGCGACGACGTTACTCCGGAACAGCGGGCAAGCGCATTGGAGGCGGAGTTCGATCGTCTCAATGCCAATTTCCGGCACTGGCTCAATTTACCCACCGAAGCGTTCAGGTACAGCCCTGCCGGCATTGCCGAATGGCAGACCCGAAACTCGATCTACACAACCATTCGCCAGTGCTGGCAGCACACCGGGCCCAGGGATGTGGACCCTTTGGGAAATATGTACGGGACAGCGCTTGATTTCAGAAACGTTCCCCTGGGGCGACACTTGGGAAGCATGCCTCTGTTGGAAGCCGATTTTCAGCACGTCACCAGCCTGAACTTGCTGGGCACTGGAATGAACGATGCCCATGTCACGTTTCTGGTTCATTTTCCGAAACTCCGTTCGCTGAATCTCACCGGTAACCAGCTCACGCAATTTCCTCGTGCGGTGGGGCGAATGCGTGGGCTGACCGAACTGAACCTCGGCGATAACCGGATAGTGCTGGATGCCCAGGGAGCTACCTATTTGAGATGGCTCTCCCGGCTGAAAAGTCTGGATCTGCAAGGAAACCCGTTGGGGAGAGTGCCCGACATCGGTGGGATGCGCATGCTGCATACCCTGATGCTGGGTGACACCGGGATTGATACCTGGCCGGAGGGGCTGTTCGCTCAACCCAGGTTCCGGCATTTTTACCTGAGCCTGCAGCGCAACGAACTGACCGTTATCCCGCAGGTTACGCCCGGCTCAGCCTCCGCGGAGCTGTTGGCGCGCACGGTATTGAATCGCGATCCGCCGTGGTTGTCGGCCGAGAACCTGGAAACGCTCAGAGGTTATATCCGGTCCGTCGGCCTGGACCCCGATCGTCCGTATCCGCCTCGCGGCGTGCGCGACAGTCTTGATTGGGAGGAAGGCTTGACGCGACCTGAGTGGGTGGCCAAACAGGATGTTTGGAACAGCGTTGAGGATGAGTTCGGCTCAGTGCCTTTTTTCAATCAGATCAGGAAACTCACCCAATCAACCGCCTTCAGAACTGACAAAGCCTTCAGGGTGGACATGACGCAAAAGCTCTGGCGAATGCTGGAGGCCATGTCCAAGGACAGCGAGCTGCGGCGCAATCTTTTCGTCATGGGCAGGGAGGAGGTCACTAACTGTGTTGACGCCGGGGCGCAGTTGTTCAATGCGATGGGCGTAGAAGTGCTGATCCATGAGGCTTACGCATTGGCCAACCCGGGCCTGGTGGAGGCCGAACTGGTGCAGCTGGCCAGAGGCAAGTCGCGGCTGGACGAGTTGAGCCGGATCGCCCACAAAGTGGTTGCCGAGCGCCTGGAAAATGGTGAGCAATTCAGGACTGTCGATGCTGAGGGCGCAGTGTCGGGAAGTATCGATGAAGTCGAGGTCCACCTGGCTTACATGACGGATCTGGCAGAGCGACTGGACCTGCCCTGGCAGTCCCGTGATTTGCAATTTCGCACGCACACCGGTGTGACTCCCGAGATGATCGAGAGTGCGTATCAGCGGGTCATGGAGCTGGAAACCGGCGATTTACTGCGTGATTCGATCATCGAACAACCGTTCTGGGAAACATACCTACGGGGCACAAATCGAAGCGCCTTCAAAGTTTTCAGGCGCCGAATCGATGCAACGACTGAGTTTTACATGGCGCTTGAAAAGAGGGCCTCCGAACCGAACCTTTCGTTGCAGGCAAAGGCCGATCTGAAGCAGGAGCTCCGGGTACTCGCCGCTGAACTGGGTAAGCTGGAAAGCGAAATTGCTCCGGGCCAGGTCATGACTGACCAAGCCTATGCCGCCGAGTTGAACCTGATCGATATCGAGATGAAAACGCTGCTTAAAACCCTGACCCAACAGGCGATGGATCGGGCGAAACTGCAAAGGGTGGACATCGCCTTTATGAACGCACCAGCAACGGATTGACCTGAGAAACAGCTAACCCGGTACGAAGAATGACACCCCTCGTGCCGGGTTTATGCCTGACCGAATCTCAAAACAGGAAGTAACGCTGAGCCATCGGCAACACATCCGCTGGCTCGCACCAGAGCAAGACACCGTCGGCCTTAACCTGATAAGTCTGCGGATCGACGTCGATGTCCGGCAGGTAGTCGTTGTGAATCAGGTCGGTTTTCTGCACCTCGCGACAGCCTTTGACCACCGCGATTTTCTTCTTCAGCCCCAAGGCTTCAGGCAAGCCCGCCTCCTGCGCCGCCTGGCTGATAAAAGTCAGGCTGGTGGCATGCAACGAACCGCCGTAACTGGCGAACATCGGGCGGTAGTGCACCGGTTGCGGCGTTGGAATAGACGCGTTGGCGTCACCCATCAGGCTGGCCGCAATGGCACCGCCCTTGAGGATCAGCGTTGGCTTTACCCCGAAAAACGCTGGACGCCAGAGCACCAGATCCGCCCACTTGCCCACTTCGACCGAGCCCACTTCATGGCTGATGCCGTGGGTGATCGCCGGGTTGATGGTGTACTTGGCGATGTAGCGTTTGGCGCGGAAGTTGTCGTTGCCTTCACCATCGCCGGGTAGCGGGCCGCGTTGCTTTTTCATCTTGTCGGCGGTCTGCCAGGTGCGCGTGATGACTTCGCCGACGCGGCCCATGGCCTGGCTGTCGGAGCTGATCATCGAGAAGGCACCGAGGTCATGCAGGATGTCTTCGGCAGCAATGGTTTCGCGGCGGATGCGGCTTTCGGCGAAGGCCACGTCTTCGGCAATGCTCGGGTCCAGGTGGTGGCAGACCATCAGCATGTCGAGGTGCTCGTCGATGGTGTTGCGGGTGAACGGCCGGGTCGGGTTGGTCGAGCTCGGCAGCACGTTGGCGAAACCGCAGGCCTTGATGATGTCCGGCGCATGACCGCCACCGGCACCTTCGGTGTGATAGGTGTGGATGGTGCGGCCCTTGAAGGCGGCGAGGGTGGTTTCGACGAAGCCGGACTCGTTGAGGGTGTCGGTGTGGATGGCGACCTGGACGTCGTATTGGTCGGCCACTGTCAGGCAGTTGTCGATGCTCGCGGGCGTGGTTCCCCAGTCTTCGTGCAGCTTCAGACCGATAGCGCCTGCCTTGACCTGCTCGATCAACGGCTCCGGCAGGCTGGCGTTGCCCTTGCCGGTGAGGCCGATGTTCATCGGAAACGCATCGGCGGCCTGGAGCATGCGCGCCAGGTGCCACGGCCCTGACGTGCAGGTGGTGGCGTTGGTGCCGGTGGCCGGTCCGGTGCCGCCGCCGATCATGGTGGTGACGCCGCTCATCAGCGCTTCTTCGATCTGCTGCGGACAGATGAAGTGGATGTGGGTGTCGATGCCGCCGGCGGTGAGGATCATGCCTTCACCGGCGATCACTTCGGTGCTGGCGCCGACCGCGATGGTGACGTTGGGCTGGATGTCCGGGTTGCCGGCCTTGCCGATGGCGGCGATGCGCCCGTCCTTGAGGCCGACGTCGGCCTTGACGATGCCCCAGTGGTCGATGATCAGCGCGTTGGTGATCAGGGTATCGACCACCTCGGCGGCCAGCCGTTGGCTTTGGCCCTGGCCGTCGCGAATGACTTTGCCGCCGCCAAATTTCACTTCTTCGCCGTAGGTGGTGAAGTCCTGTTCCACTTCGATCCACAGCTCAGTGTCGGCCAGACGGACCTTGTCACCGACGGTGGGGCCGAACATGTCGGCGTAGGCTTGTCTTGAGATTTTCATGCGCTTGCCTTGAAAGTGAAGTGCGGTAGTCCGCGGTCCATTGTGGCGAGGGAGCTTGCTCCCGTTCGGCTGCGCAGCAGTCGTAAAATCTGCCGCTCCGCTTATTCAGATAGATCGCACCAGCTGTGTTGCGAGCGCTTCGCACTCGAGCGGGAGCAAGCTCCCTCGCCACAGGGTTTGCGTGTCAGTCGAGGTCGCCCATGATCCTGCCGGCAAACCCGAACACCCGGCGATGCCCGGCCAGGTCCACCAGCTCGACCTCGCGGCTCTGCCCCGGTTCGAAGCGCACTGCGGTGCCGGCGGGGATGTTCAGGCGCATGCCGCGGCTGGCGACGCGGTCGAAGGTCAGCGCGTCGTTGGTTTCGAAGAAGTGATAATGCGAGCCGACCTGGATCGGCCGGTCGCCGCTGTTGGCCACCTTCAGGCTGACAGTGCGTCGGCCCACGTTAAGCTCGATGTCGCCAGGCTGGATCTGGTACTCACCGGGAATCATCACTGGGCTCCTTGGAGAATCTTGTAGTAGAGGGCGGTCGGTTTGTAGCGCCCGTTCGGGTCGCAGGCGTAGTCCGGAATTTCGCCGGCACGGGTGTAACCCAGGGCCTTGTAGAAGTCTTCGGCGGGGGAGCCGGCCTCGGTGTCGAGGTAGAGCATGCCGCGCTTGTGCTGGCGGGCGGCGAGCTCCAGGGCATGCATCAACTGCTGGCCCAGGCCGCGACGACGGGCGTGTTCACGCACCAGCAGTTTCTGCACTTCGGCGCGATTCAGCCCATTGGCTTTCTGGCACAGGTTCAGTTGCACACTGGCCTGCACCTGTTCGTCCTTGACCACCACCCACAGCAGCACGTTGCCTTTGTTCAGGTTGTCCTGGACTTCATCGAAATGGGCTCGGGCCTGGGTGGCGTCCAGATCCGCCATGAACCCGACGCTGGCGCCATAGCCGACGGCGTCGAGCAGCAGATCAATCAATCCCTGACGATAGTGCGCAAAGCTTTCAACATTGACGCGTCGCAGTTGGGCGGCGTTCATGGGGCATCACTCCTTGTGGGGATCGGGTGGCATTGCGCCCGGATCGAGGATCAGTTGCATGAAGGTCAGGTCCAGCCAGCGGCCGAACTTGGTACCCACCTGCGGCATTTGGCCGGTGACGACAAAACCGGCCCGATCATGCAGCCGGATCGAGGCGCTATTACCGCTTTCGATGGCGGCGACCATCACGTGTTTGTTGCAGCCTTTGGCGCGCTCGATCAGCGCTGCCATCAGTTGCGGGCCGAGGCCATTGCCACGCTGGTCGTTGCGCACGTACACCGAGTGCTCGACCGTGTGGCGGAACCCGTCGAAGGGGCGCCAGTCACCGAATGAAGCGTAGCCGAGTACGTTGTCGTCGCCGTCGACGATTACCAGAATCGGATAGCCCTGGGCTTGCCGCGCGCTGAACCAGGCCTGGCGGTTGCCCAGGTCCACGGCCTGTTCGTTCCAGATCGCCGTGGTGTTGAGCACCGCGTCGTTGTAGATGTCGCGGATCGCCGGCAGGTCGGCGTGCAGCGCATCGCGGATGTGGTAAGTCATGGCGCAGCCTCAGGCGATCGGTTGGTGAACGGTGACCAGTTTGGTGCCGTCGGGAAACGTCGCTTCGACCTGGATCTCCGGGATCATTTCCGGGATGCCTTCCATCACTTGCTCGCGGCTGAGCAGGGTGGTGCCGTAGTGCATCAGCTCGGCCACGGTCTGGCCGTCACGCGCGCCTTCGAGCAGCGCCGCGGAAATGTAGGCCATGGCCTCCGGGTAATTGAGTTTCACGCCGCGAGCCAAACGCCGCTCGGCCACGAGGCCGGCGGTGAAGATCAGCAGCTTGTCTTTTTCGCGTGGGGTCAGGTCCATCGTAGAAATCCATAATCGGCAGTTAAAAAGTCTTCTGTAGGAGCGTATTCAGGTGGCCCATATTCTGGGCGGAACGGCTTCGCGGCCGAGCAACGCAGGCCGGAGCAATCGCCACAATTCAATTAGCCAACCCCGTGCCAACAACGCCTCGCTGGCCAGGCACCGGGCGACCAACAGCCCCGGCAGCTGCGTCAGATCCCCGCGCACCTCATTGGGCAGCGAGCGGCACTTCTCCAGCAATTCACTATCAATCTCTCCGGTCACCAGCAACGTCGCAAACACCGGTTGCCCATCCAGCCCGATCGGCGAGTCCAGCAAACCGTCATCCCCGGTAATGCGCTGGCGTTCGTGCCAGAGCAACTGGCCGTCGCGGCGGATATCCAGGTGGGCCTGGAAGTGCCCGAGGTCGAAGCGCTCGCCACTGGCCGGACGCCCCAGCGCTACCACGTCCCAGTAGAACAACCGGGCATCGCCCTCAAGATCAATGCTCGTGCTGAGTTCAGCCTGAGCGGCGCTGAAGATAATCGTCTCTTGCGGCAGCCACTCCAACGTAGCACCGGCGGCAACGCGCAAGTCGAGTTTCTGATAAGCCGGCCCGGCAGCGCGATACCACTTGGCAGCGCCGGGGCTGGTGATTTGCGCCCAGGCGTGGGTGCCGACGCTGGCCGATATATCCAGCCGATCACCGCCGGCAATCCCCCCCGGCGGGTGGACGATGATGTGCTGACACACCTCGGGGCCTTCGGCATACAAGTGCTTCTGCACCCGCAGCGGGCCTTGATGACGGCGCTGTACCGGGCGGGTGCTGGCGCCGAAACGGGCGTAGCCCAGCTCCAGCTCGGCATGCCAGCTCGGGTTAAACAGCGCAGTGGGGAGAGGTAAATTCATATCGTCTAATTTATCGTCAGAAGGCTGCAGGTTAGATCGTAACCAGCCCGCGCACACCTTCGGCTTCCATATTTTCGCCACGACCCTGCTGCACGATCTCGCCCCGGGACATCACCAGGTACTGATCGGCCAGCTCGGCGGCGAAATCGTAGAACTGCTCCACCAGCAAAATCGCCATGTCGCCACGGGCCGCGAGCTTTTTGATCACCGCGCCGATTTCCTTGATCACCGACGGCTGGATGCCTTCGGTGGGCTCATCGAGAATCAGCAGCCGTGGACGACTGGCCAATGCCCTGCCGATCGCCAGCTGCTGTTGCTGACCGCCGGACAAGTCACCGCCACGCCGTTGCTTCATTTGCAGCAACACCGGGAAAAGCTCGTAGATGAACGCCGGGACCTCTTTGGCTTCGGAACCCGGAAACCGCGACAGGCCCATCAGCAGGTTTTCTTCCACGGTCAGCCGGCCGAAGATTTCCCGGCCCTGAGGCACGTAGGCGATCCCGGCGTGAACCCGTTGGTGCGGCTTGAACGTGGTGATCGGTTTACCTTCCCAGTTAACCGCGCCCTCCTTGGCCGGCAGCAAACCCATCAGGCATTTGAGCAAGGTGGTCTTGCCCACGCCGTTGCGCCCGAGCAGGCAGGTGACTTCGCCGACCTTCACCTCAAACGTCAGGCCCCGCAGGATGTGGCTACCGCCGTAGTACTGGTGCAGCTTGTCGACTTGCAGCATCTTCAAATTCCCCCTGTGATCGTTCCCACGCAGAGCGCGGAATCGATCAATTGCTCATCAGCGGCCGAGGTAGACCTCGATCACCCGCTCATTGTCCTGCACCTGCTCCAGCGACCCTTCGGCCAGTACGCTGCCCTGGTGCAACACGGTGACGTGGTCGGCGATCGAGCCGACGAAGCCCATGTCGTGTTCCACCACCATCAGCGAATGCTTGCCGGCCAGGCGCTTGAACAGCTCGGCGGTGAATTCGGTTTCGGCGTCGGTCATGCCCGCCACCGGCTCGTCGAGCAACAGCAGTTGCGGGTCTTGCATCAGCAGCATGCCGATTTCCAGAAACTGCTTCTGCCCGTGAGACAACAACCCTGCCGGGCGATTGACCGAACTGGTCAGGCGAATGGTTTCCAGCACTTCACTGATGCGATCTTTTTGTTCACCACTCAGGCGAGCCCGCAAACTGGCCCACACCGACTTGTCGGTTTTCTGCGCCAGCTCCAGGTTTTCGAACACGCTCAGGGCTTCGAACACGGTTGGTTTCTGGAACTTGCGACCGATACCAGCCTGGGCGATCTGCACTTCGCTCATCTGCGTCAGGTCCAGGGTTTCGCCGAACCAGGCCTTGCCGTGGCTGGGGCGAGTCTTGCCGGTGATCACGTCCATCAACGTGGTCTTGCCCGCGCCGTTGGGGCCGATGATGCAGCGCAATTCGCCGACGCCGATGTACAGGTTCAGATTGTTGAGGGCCTTGAAACCATCGAAGCTGACGCTGATGTCTTCCAGGGTCAGGATGGTGCCGTGACGTGTATTCAGGCCGGGGCCGACGCGTTGGCCGAGGCCGATGGCATCGCGGCTGCTACCGGCATCCTTGTTGGGCTGCGGTGGGAAAAAGGCCGGTTCGAGCATGAATTCAGCCGTTGCAGTGATCCTCATTGTTCACCCCTTTTCTTCAGCAGCCCGATCACACCCTTAGGCAGATACAACGTCACGACGATGAACAGCGCGCCGAGGAAGAACAGCCAGTATTCCGGAAACGCCACGGTGAACCAGCTCTTCATCCCGTTGACCACGCCGGCACCCAGCAGCGGGCCGATCAGCGTGCCGCGCCCCCCCAAGGCAACCCAGACCGCCGCTTCGATCGAGTTGGTCGGCGACATTTCGCTCGGGTTGATGATCCCGACTTGCGGCACATACAGCGCCCCCGCCAGACCGCACAACACCGCACTCAACACCCAGACAAACAGCTTGAAGCCGCGCGGGTCGTAGCCGCAGAACATCAGGCGGTTCTCGGCATCGCGCAACGCGGTCAGCACCCGGCCGAACTTGCTTTGCGCCAGCCGCCAGCCGATGAACAGACTCGCCACCAGCAACAGTACCGTGGCGAAAAACAACACCGCGCGAGTTCCCGGTTCCGTGATGCCAAACCCGAGAATGCTGCGGAAATTGGTGAAGCCGTTATTGCCACCAAACCCGGTTTCGTTGCGGAAAAACAGCAGCATCCCGGCGAAGGTCAGGGCCTGGGTCATGATCGAGAAATACACGCCCTTGATCCGCGAGCGGAAGGCGAAGAAACCGAATACCAATGCCAGCAAACCCGGCGCCAATACCACCAGGCACATGGCCCAGAGGAAGCTGCTGGTGCCGGTCCAGTACCACGGCAATTCGGTCCAGGACAGGAACGTCATGAACGCCGGCAAGCCGTCACCCGAGGCTTGGCGCATCAGGTACATGCCCATCGCATAACCGCCGAGGGCGAAGAACAGACCGTGACCGAGGGACAGGAGGCCGGCGTAGCCCCAGACCAGATCGAGGGCGAGGGCGACGATGGCGTAGCAAAGAATCTTGCCCACCAGTGTCAGCGTGTAGGCCGAGACGTGCAGCGCGCTGTCGGGCGATAACAACGACAGCAATGGCAACGCCAGTAGCAAAACCAGAATCACCGCGCCAACAGTGATGGTGACTTTGGGGCCGGCTTTTTTTGTCGCGGTAACGAGCAGAGGCTGGTTCATCAGTCGATCACCCGTCCTTTCAGTGCGAAGAGGCCTTGCGGACGTTTCTGGATGAACAGAATGATCAACGCGAGGATCAGGATCTTGCCGAGTACCGCACCGATCTGCGGTTCGAGAATCTTGTTGGCGATGCCCAGGCCGAATGCGGCCAACACGCTGCCGGCCAATTGACCGACACCGCCGAGCACCACCACCAGGAACGAATCGATGATGTAGCTCTGGCCGAGGTCAGGGCCGACGTTGCCGATCTGGCTGAGCGCCACGCCACCGAGGCCGGCGATGCCCGAGCCTAAGCCGAAGGCGAGCATGTCGACACGCCCGGTCGGCACCCCGCAGCACGCCGCCATGTTGCGGTTCTGGGTGACGGCGCGCACGTTCAAGCCAAGGCGCGTCTTGTTCAACAGCAGCCAGGTCAGCACCACCACAAACAAGGCAAACGCGATGATCACGATGCGGTTGTATGGCAGCACTAGGTTGGGCAGTACCTGGATCCCGCCCGACAACCACGCCGGGTTGGCCACTTCGACGTTCTGCGCGCCGAACACCAGCCGCACCAACTGGATCAGCATCAGGCTGATGCCCCACGTGGCGAGCAGGGTTTCCAGCGGGCGGCCGTAGAGGTGGCGAATCACCGTGCGCTCCAGCGCCATGCCGATGGCGGCGGTAACGAAAAACGCCACCGGCAGCGCAATCAGCGGATAGAACTCGATGGCTTGAGGGGCGAAGCGCTGGAACATCAGCTGCACCACGTACGTCGAGTACGCGCCGAGCATCAACATCTCGCCGTGGGCCATGTTGATCACCCCGAGCAGGCCGAAGGTGATCGCCAAGCCCAATGCCGCGAGCAGCAGAATCGAACCCAGGGACATGCCACTGAAGGCCTGGCCGAGCATTTCGCCGATCAGCAATTTGCGTTTGACCTGGGCCAGGCTGGTTTCGGCGGCGGTGTGCACACTGGCGTCGGTTTCGACGCCGGGTTCGAGCAAGCCTTCGAGGCGGGTGCGGGCCAGCGGGTCGCCGGTTTCGCCGAGCAAACGCACGGCGGCGAGGCGCACGGCGGGGTCACTGTCGACCAGTTGCAGATTGGCCAAGGCCAGGCTCAGGGCGGCGTGAACGGTTTCGTCTTGTTCGCTGGTCAGCTGTTGGTCGAGGAATTTCAGCTGCGCCGGTTTGGCGCTTTTCTGCAATTGCTGCGCGGCGGCCA
Organism: Pseudomonas sp. Pseusp15; assembly: GCF_059492165.1. Lineage (NCBI taxonomy): Bacteria > Pseudomonadati > Pseudomonadota > Gammaproteobacteria > Pseudomonadales > Pseudomonadaceae > Pseudomonas > Pseudomonas sp. Pseusp15. The sequence continues at coordinate 4,697,239 of NZ_CP168523.1, read as the reverse complement.
GACGGGTTTTGGCGTCGGCGGCGAGCAATTGGTGGCTGGCCAAAGCGGTGTCGATCAGACCCCGCAGGCGATTGTTCAGGCGCAGGGTTTTCGGTTGGCCATCGATGGTCAGCTCGCCTTGTTGCAGGGCGTTGATCAGTTCGATACGGGCCGGATCGGGCTGCGCGGCCCAGGTTTCCAGAAGCTTGGCTTGCTGCACGGGATTGGCCGCGACGAAGTCTTCGGCGTCGCCGGCGTGGGTGACCATCGGCAGTAACAGTACGATGGCAAGGATCAAGCGGTAAAAGGCAGTGGGCATGTCAGTGTCCTTGCGCGGACTAAGTGTGGGAGCAAACTGTGTGGCGAGGGAGCTTGCTCCCGCTGGACTACGCAGTAGTCCCGTTTTTTGGGGCCGCTTCGCAGCCCAACGGGGGCAAGCCCCCTCACCACAAAGCCCGCTCACACAGGAGTTGTGTCGGGCCTGAGCTCCATGCTCAGGCCCCGGTGGCTTAGTTGCTCTTCACCGCATACTCCGGCTTCTTGTCGTTGCCCGGAATGAACGGGCTCCACGGTTGGGCGCGGATCGGTCCTTCGGTCTGCCACACCACGTTGAACTGACCGTCGGCCTGAATCTCGCCGATCATCACTGGCTTGTGCAGGTGGTGGTTGGTCTTGTCCATGGTCAGGGTGTAGCCGGACGGTGCGGCAAAGGTCTGGCCGGCCAGGGCTTCGCGGACTTTGTCGACGTCGGTGGATTTGGCCTTCTCGGCGGCTTGCGCCCACATGTGGATGCCAACGTAAGTGGCTTCCATCGGGTCGTTGGTCACCGCTTTGTCGGCGCCCGGCAGGTTGTGTTTCTTGGCGTAGGCTTTCCAGTCATCGACGAACTTCTTGTTCACCGGGTTTTCCACCGACTCAAAGTAGTTCCACGCCGCGAGGTTGCCCACCAGCGGTTTGGTGTCGATGCCGCGCAGTTCTTCTTCACCCACGGAGAACGCCACGACCGGTACGTCGGTGGCTTTCAGGCCCTGGTTGGCCAGCTCTTTATAGAACGGCACGTTGGAGTCGCCGTTGACGGTGGAGATGACCGCCGTCTTGCCACCGGCGGAGAATTTTTTGATGCTGGCCACGATGGTCTGGTAATCGCTGTGGCCGAACGGGGTGTAGACCTCTTCGATATCCTTGTCCGCCACACCTTTGGAGTGCAGGAACGAGCGCAGGATCTTGTTGGTGGTGCGCGGGTAGACATAGTCGGTGCCGAGCAGGAAGTAGCGCTTGGCGCTGCCGCCTTCTTCGCTCATCAGGTATTCCACTGCCGGGATCGCCTGCTGGTTGGGCGCCGCGCCGGTGTAGAACACGTTCGGCGACATCTCTTCGCCTTCGTATTGCACCGGGTAGAACAGCAGGCCGTTGAGCTCTTCGAACACCGGCAGCACCGATTTACGCGACACCGAGGTCCAGCAACCGAACACCACCGCCACTTTGTCCTGGGTCAGCAACTGCCGGCCCTTTTCGGCGAACAGCGGCCAGTTCGATGCCGGGTCCACGACCACCGGTTCCAGCATCTTGCCGTTCACACCGCCCTTGGCGTTGATTTCGTCGATGGTCATCAACGCCATGTCTTTGAGCGAGGTTTCGGAGATCGCCATGGTCCCGGACAACGAATGCAGAATACCGACCTTGATGGTCTCGGCGGCCTGGACAGTCCAGGTCATGCCCATCGCGGCAATGCTTGCCGTGAGTGTGAAAGCCTTGATCAAACTGCGACGCTTCATTGTGCGATCTCCATGAACGTTAAAGTTTTTTATGGTTGGCAGATGCGGACGACTGAAGGCTGTTTTGCAAGGGCTGTGCCCGGTCGGGGACGGGCAAGGAAATGTCGTATTAGAGTGGTTGCGGGGTTTGCGTGACGCACCATGAAGGGATGGGGCTGGCGCGTTGGTGCGAGAAGATGCGCCACATTGGGGCGATGCAGCCATCGCGGGCAAGCCCGCGATGGTCGATAACGCGGTCTACGCCGGGTCGACGTTATCCAGCGCCCGGTTTACCGCCAGCTCCGCCAGCATGATGCTCTGTTGAATCGCCAGCGCCGTGTAGCGCTGCGGGGCGGTCAGGTCGTTGGCGAAGTCGCTGGCCAGGACACTCGCCGTGGCTAACGATTCACAGGCGTGGGCCAGCAGGCTTTCGGTATCCATATTCGGTGCGACGATGAACATGGTGCTGGGGCGGCGAGGTTTTTCGGTGTAGGGCGCCGGGGGATTGAGGTAGTAGTCGAGGGCGCGTTTGATGGCTTCGCGATCCTTGAGTAATTCTTCGTTACGCGAGGCTTCGGCATTGGGGGTGGTGGTGTTGAAGGGTGGGTCAGGAATTAATTTGTCCATTGAAAAATTTCTCCAGCGTTGGAGCCTCCACTTGCCGCTTCTCACACGGGAAGAGGTGGCAGCTATGTGCGAGGTGAGAAGACCGGTTATGGACACCCGGCCGGACCGAAGTCCGCCCGCACACAGCCGCCATAACACATTTGCAGGCAGCTAATAAGCTGGCGGCGATTATGCGTGTACAGACACTGGATGACCATAAGTTGCCGGGCTTCTCACACCCGATCGCTGAGTTGTCAGCGACAGCCAAAGACTAGAGAGCCCGCTTCCGACGGACAACCTGAAAGATGCGTGGGAAAGGTCTGCGTTCTGATACATCCGTTAAACATTCAAAAGCGGAACGCGGAGCGTCCCTGGCGGCATTCCCACGCGGAGCGTGGGAATGATCACCCTGTGGGAGCGGTGAGTCAGCGCCGGCGCATCAGGCCGATGAAGAACAGCCCGCCAATCGCGGCGGTGGCGACGCCGATGGGCAGGTCTTCCGGGGCGATCAGGGTGCGTGCGGCTACGTCGACCCAGGCGAGGAACAGGCTGCCCAACAACACGCACACCGGCAGTAACCGTCGATGCTCGGCCCCCACCAACCGTCGTGCAATGTGCGGCACCATCAGCCCGACAAAACCAATCGAGCCACTGATCGACACCAGTACCCCGGTCATCAATGAGGCAATCAAAAACACCCGCAGCCGCACGGTGCGGGCATTGAGGCCCAAGGTCACGGCGGTCTGCTCGCCGGCCATCAACGCATTCAACGGCCGGGCCATGCCCAGCAGCAATACCAGCCCGAGCAACACACTCGCGGCGGGCACGGCGAGCAATTCCCAACGCGCCAGCCCGAGGCCGCCGAGCATCCAGAACATCACCGCCGAACTGGCGCGATGGTCGCCCAGAAACAGCAGCAGGTTGGCGATCGCCATCATCACGAACGACACCGCGACACCGCACAGCAGCAACCGATCACTGTCCAGCCGCCCATGACGGTTGGCGATCATCAGCACGACCAGCATGCTCAGCAGCGCGCCGATAAACGCCGCGATGGGCAAGGTCAGCAGGCCGACGATTTCACCGACATGCAACACCACGATCACCGCGCCGAGGGTCGCGCCGGAGGTCACGCCCAACAAGTGCGGATCGGCCAATGGATTGCGCGTCACCGCTTGCAGCACCGCACCGATCAGCGCCAGGCCGGCGCCCACCAGCGCGCCGAGCAACATGCGCGGCACGCGGATCAGCCAGACGATGTGTTCCTGGCCGGCCGTCCAGTTCTGCTCGCCAACACCGAACGCCTTGTGCAGCAGAATTTGCCACACCACCTCCACCGGTACCCGCGCCGGGCCAAAACCCAGCGACACCACACACGACATCAGCAACAGCACGCCGAGGCCGATCAGCAACAAGGCATAGCGACGGTCGATCATTCGCCGTGGAAACCCTTGGCCAGGGTTTCGACCGCCAGCACGTTGTCGATCCCCGGCGTGGCTTGCACGTACGGAATGACGATGAAGCGCTGGTTTTTGATCGCGTCCACCGATTGCAGGGCCTGGTTGTTCAGCAAAAACTGCTCCTTCTGTTCAGCGGTGACTTCGCCGTAATCGACGATCACGATCACCTGCGGATTACGCTCGACCACGTTCTCCCAGTTGACCCGGGTCCAGCTCGCCTCGACGTCGTCGAGAATGTTGCGCCCGCCGGCCGCGTCGATCAGCGCCTGCGGCATGCCCAGGCGCCCGGAGGTCATGGCCCGGTCTTCACCGCTGTCGTAGAGAAATACCCGAGGCTTGTCCGCTGGCAGATCCTGGCGCACCTCGGCGACTTGCGCCTGCATCCGGGCGATCACGGCATTGGCGCGATCCTGCACGTCGAAGATTTTGCCGAGGTTGCGCAGGTCGTTGTAGGTGTCATCCAGGCTGGCCGGTGGGCGCTTCATCACGAACGCGCAGGACTCGGTGAGTTCGTAGACATTGATGCCCAGCGGTTGCAGGGTTTGCGGCGTGAGATCACCACCGACGCGCATGCCGTAATCCCAACCGGCGAAGAAGAAATCGACGTTGGCGTTGAGCAGGGTTTCCACCGATGGGTACTTGGCCGCCAGTTCCGGCAAGCCATCGAGGATGGTCTGCATCTGGGGCGTCACCGATTTCCATCCGGTCACGCCGCTGTAGCCGGCCATCCTGGGTTTGAGGCCTAGGGCGAGCATCATCTGTGTCATGTTGATGTCGTGGCTGACCGCGTGTTTCGGCGCTTGCTTGAAGGTCACTGCGCGGTTGCAGCTCTGGACAGTCAGCGGATATTTCGTGGCCTCGGCGAAGGCATGGGCACTGCCCAGCAACAACGCGACGCAAAGCAGGGAACGCAAAGTCATGGTTGGGTTATCCAGGTGATTCGTGGGTAGCCGTGCAAGGGATGGTCATCGATCAGGGCGTCGACGCCGAACACGTTGTGCAAAAGGTGTGTGGTCAGGACTTCTTTGGGGGTGCCACTGGCCACGATGCGACCGTGATGGATCACGTACAGCCGATCGCAGAAGGCTGCCGCCAGATTGAGGTCGTGGATGCTCGCCAATGTGCCGATCTGCAGGCGTTTGACCAGTTGCAGCAGTTCCAGTTGATAGCGCGGGTCGAGATGATTGGTCGGTTCATCGAGGATCAGCAATTGCGGTTGCTGGGCCAGGGCGCGGGCGAGGATCACGCGCTGCTTTTCACCGCCGGACAGGGTGGCGAAGGCGTGGTCTTCGAAGCCCTTGAGGCCGACCGATTCGAGGGCTTGGGTTGCGAGCTTCCGGTCTTCGAGAGTATCGCCATCGAACAGACCTTTGTGCGGCGTGCGGCCCATGGCGACCACTTCATCGACGGTCAGACCGAAGGCGTCGGGAAACTCCTGCAACACCACCGCGATGCGTTGCGCGCACCAGCGGGAGGATTGCTTCCAGACGTTGTGATGGTCGAGCTTGACCTCGCCACTCTCGGGTTTGCTGAAGCGATAGGCGCACCGCAGCAGGCTGGTCTTGCCGCTGCCGTTAGGGCCGATCAACCCGACGAACTCACCGGCAGCCACGTGCAAGGAGGCGTCACGCAGCTGGAACTGGTGATGGCAGTGGCCGTGGCCCAGGGGTGTCCAGGCGAGGTTGGTGATGTTCAGCGAAGTCATTTCATTCCTGATGATCGTTCAAGCCAGCACACAACCTGTGGCGAGGGAGCTTGCTCCCGCTCGGCTGCGCAGCAGTCGTAAAGCCCGACAACGCGGTATACCCGGAGAAACCGCGGCGTCAGGTTTGGGGTTGCTGCGCAACCCAGCGGGAGCAAGCTCCCTCGCCACAAAAACTTGGCGGTTTGCCAAGGATTCAATGCTGGCCCGCATTGTATTGGCTTTACGCGTACGCGTATCTCGCCTGTTTCATGATGAAGGTGAGGTGGATTCAATTTGCCGGCCCAGGCGCGACAGCAGCCCCCAATCCAATAGCCACACGACAACCAGCGAAGCCCCCACCAACGGAAACATCACCGCCAGGGCGAACATGATGACCATTGCGGTTTTCCATTTCGGCAGGTCGTGACGCAAGGGTGGCACACCGAACTTGCCCTGTGGCCGACGCTTCCACCAGATCACCACGCCGCTGACGGCGCTGAGCAAAATCATCAGGCAGATCAGCAGCACGATGATCTGATTGAACGGGCCGAACATCTTGCCTTCGTGCAGCATCACGCCGACCTCCGTGGCGCGGGCGACGTTGCTGTAATGCTGCCAGCGCACGTCGGCGAGGACGTCGCCGGTGTACTGGTCGACGTGCAGGGTAGCGTCGTTGCGCGGATCGTCGGCGAACACCGCGATGGTGAACACGCCGGTGGCGGTGGTCGGGAAGGTGATGCTGTAGCCGGGCTCGACCTTGCGCTGCACAGCGATGTTTTGTACGTCTTGCAGGCTGATGGTCGGCGCCGCCGGGCCGGCTTGCGTGCTGGCGTGAGCCATGTGTTCGGCATGGTCGCCAGACATTGGCATCGGCGTGTTTTCCATGGCCCACGGCACGGTCTGGCGTGTGGCGCTGTTGAGGCTGCGGGCCTCGACGTCGGACTTGGGCACGTCATTCCACATGGCGACCGGAAAGCGGTTCCAGAGGTCGGCGTATTGCTTGCCCCAGAAGCCGGTCCAGGTCATGCCGCTGAGCAGCATCACCAGCAAAAGCGCCGCCCCCCATAAGCCAGTCACTGCGTGCAGATCACGCCACAGCACGCGGCCGCGACTGTTCAAACGGGGCCAGAGAATGCCGGCGCGCTGGCCACGCGGCCACCACAAAAATACCCCGGAGACCACCAACACCACACCCCAACCGGCGGCCAGCTCCACCAGCCGATCACCGACGGTGCCGATCATCAACTCGCCGTGAATCGAGCGTGCGAGCGCCTGCAGATTGTTCTTCGCATCCTGCTCGCCGAGGATATCGCCGTGGTACGGATCGATGAACACGTTCAGTTCATGACCTTCATTGATCACCACGAATTGCGCGCTGCGTTCGGCGTTGACCGGCGGCAGGTATTGTTTGATCCGGGCTTGTGGATACGCCTCTTTCATCCGTTTGAGCAGGTCGTCGGCGGCCACGGTGTGATGACCGGCCGGGATGTTCATCAGGCTGCCGTACATCAATGGATCGAGTTGCGGTTTGAACAGGTAGACGATGCCGGTCAGGGCCAGCATCACCATGAACGGCGCGACGAACAGGCCGGCGTAGAAATGCCAACGCCAGGCCAGGTTGTAGAAATTCGGTTTGGGCTGTTTCACTTCAAGTGCTCCGCTAGGCTTGGATCTTTTGTCATTGTCTGGTGACTGCTGCGCAGTCATTCGCGGGCAAACCCGCTCCCACGGCGGTGTTGAAGCTGTGGGGACGGGCTTGCCCGCGATGCTCTTAGAAGCTCATGTCGACCTTGGTCCAGAGCGTGCGCCCCGGTTCGTTGATGGCTTGCGGATCATTGGCCGGGAAGCCGAAACCGGCGTTACCGGCCAGGTTCAGGTGTTCGGCGTAGGCCTTGCCGAACAAGTTGTCGACGCCGCTGCTGACCTTCCAGTTCTTATTGATCCGGTACGCGCCGTTGAGCGAGAACACGCCGAACCCCGAGCTTTTGTCGAAGTCTTTGCCGACCACGTTGCCCTTGTTCCGGTCGATGCGGTTTTGCGCCGCGACCACCCGCCACAAGGCGCCGGCGCTCCAGTTGTCTTCGCTGTAGGTCAGGCCGAAACGTGCATCCAGCGGTGGCATTTGCGGCAGGGCAGTGCCATCGCTGCTGTTCTTGCCCCAGGCATAGGCCAGGGTCGTATCGGCTTTCCAGTTGGCCGTCAGTTTGTAGGCTGTACCGAGTTCGCCGCCCATGATTCGCGCGTCGATGTTCTCGGCTTGCGAGGTCATGCCCATCATTCCCGGCGTGTAGTTGAACAGGATGTAGTCACGCACCTGCCCGACATAACCCGAGGCCCAGGCTTCGAGGTCGGCGGTCTTGTATTGCAGGCCGAAGTCGAGCTGGGTGGTTTTCTCCGGCTTGATCGCGTCGAACGCATTCACCGAACCGGCAGGGCCGGACTTGGGTGAAAACAGCTCCCAGTAATCCGGGAAACGCTGGGCATGACCGAGGCCCGCATACAGCGTGGTCGGGCTGTCGGCCAGATCATGCTCGTAACGCACGAAACCGCTGGGCAGGGTGTCGGCGCGGGTGTCGTCGGCGGTCGGGTTGGGGCGGGCCATCATCCCGGAGCCGATGGTCTGCCGATAATCCTTGGCCGAAGCACGGTCCAGTCGTGCGCCGGTGATCAGCCGATCACGGTCGGCGGCGTACCAGGTCAGTTCGCTGAACACGCCGTAGTTGTGGAAGTCGGCGTCCTTGTTGCGCGGCACATCCTTGTAGGCGTCGACGCCCGTGGCGCTGCGTTGGCGGTGTTCGTTGGTTTGCGCGTCCAGGCCACTGATCAGTTGCACATCGGCCCAGCGCCAGGTGGCTTTGATCCGCGCGCCGAGGGTTCGGCGATCGACATTGGAGGCCATGGGACCGGCCATCATCCCGGTGCCGGACGGCGTGCGCAGGGTGTAGTTGTCCATCACGTGGTCGGCGTAGTTGTAGTAGACCTGCGCCTCGACCTTATCCAGCACCTCACCGATGTTCGACTGCTCGAAGCGCAGGCCCAGGCTTTCGCGCAAGAACTGCGAACCGTCCATGCCACGCCCGGCGTAACGGGCTTCGCCGTCGCCCTTGCCGGCAGTCAATTCCAGCAGAGTGTTGGCGTTCGGCGTCCAGCCCAGCGCTATATCACCGTTCCATTTGTCGTAGCGCGAGGGCACGGTGTCGTTGTTGCCGTCCTTGTAGTCATCGGAGTGCGCGGTGTTGCCGATCACGCGCACGTAACCCAGCGGCCCGCCAGCGGCGGCGTCCACCACTTTGTCGAAGCGGCCGTTGGAGCCGGCCAATACGCTGGCATTCACCCGGGTGCCGAGTTCGCCGAAGCTTTCCGGCTCCCGGTCGAACAGGATGGTGCCGGCGGATGCGCCGGGGCCCCAGAGCACGGTTTGCGGGCCTTTGATCACGGTGAGTTTGTCGTAGGTTTCCGGTGAGATGTACGAGGTCGGCGCGTCCATCCGGCCGGGGCAGGCGCCGAGCATCATGCTGCCGTTGGTGAGGATATTCAGGCGCGAACCGAACATGCCGCGCAGCACCGGGTCGCCGTTGGTGCCGCCGTTGCGCACTAGGGCGAAGCCGGGGATGGTCTTCAGATAATCACCACCGTCGCTGGCCGGCACCGGTTGGCGCGGCTCCTTGGGGTTGGTGACGACAGTCAGCGGCGAGCTCGGCGCGATGGCGGTGATCACCGTCGGGCTCAGTTCTTCGGTGTGGCCGGCGTGTTCATCGGCCAGCACCAGCGGTGTCAGCAACAAGCCGCAAAGGACGGCGGTGGCGTGCCTGAAGCGAACGCGGGATGGATTCAGGGCAAAAAAAGCCTGGGCAGCGCCCAAACGTGTGTCAGCAGAAAACCTGGACATGAAAATTTCCATCGAACAGTCGTAAACGACACGGCTGGCAGCCGACGCAAATTCCTGTAGGAGCGAGCTTTTGTGGCGAGGGAGCTTGCTCCCGCTGGGCTGCGCAGCGGCCCCTTTTGTGAGTGCTGCGCACTCAGGCGGGAGCAAGCTCCCTCGCCACAAAAAAATCGCCCCCACAGGTTGCTTGGGTTGACTTGCGGACCGTGTGGGATCGGAGGTAGGTGTTTACGCGACGATGGGCGGGGCGCGGGTGCGGGCGCCGGGGAAGAAGGTTTGCCGGGCGTGGCCCAGGCGGGTGGCGGGTGTGGTGAAGGTGGTGGCGGACGGGGTGTCGAACGCGGTGAATGAAGCGCCACCGGTGAGCGCTGGGCAATTGAACAGCAGGCTGCAATAGCCGCATTTTTCCCACAGCGCGTGATGCTCGGCTGTCGGCCGGCAGTGTTCGGCGGCGGGTTGTGCGTCGTGGTCGGCGTGCTCCATTGCCGACATGTCCGAGCCCATGTCCATCGACATGTTCATGGACATGCCTATCGCCATGCTCGAAGCAGCCGCGCGCGAATCCATCGGCATCGACTGAGAAATCAGCGGGCCGATAAAGATCATCAGCATGGCGAACAGGCTGATCCAGCTGCCGCGGGTCAGGCTCATTGGCTGACGGCGGCGCACGGATGGCCTGGCGCTATGCGGGCGCATAGACGTTTTCAACGGGGGCGATTACTGGGCGTGCATGTGCGCTTGCATGCTGTCCGGTGCCTTTTTCTGCACCGAGACCTCGACCGTTACATCACCGGACTTCTCAAAGTGCAGGGTCAGCGGAAAGTGCTTGCCGTCGCTCAATAGGCTGCGGTCTCTGAGCTCCAGCAGCATCACGTGGTACGCCATCGGCGCGAAGGTGACTTCGCCGCCAGCCGGGATTTCGACGTCGGGCACTTGCTGCATTTTCATCAGATCGTTTTGCATCACATGTTCGTGCAACTCGGCCTTGCCGGATATCGGCGAGCCGACGCTGAGCAGCCGATCAGCGGTTTTGCCGCTGTTGTGAATCACGAAATACGCCGCGACGGTGGGCGCGTTGGGCGGCAACTCCTGCGACCACGGATGGGCGATCTCAAGTTCGCCAACCTTGTATTCGTGGGCATTGGCAAAACAGGCAGGCAGCAGCAACGCAGCCAGGACGATGAGTTTGTTCAACATGGCAGTTCTCCAGAACGATTCAAAACGCAGGTCAATTGCGAGAAGGAATCACACCAGAGGGGACGCGCGGGGGTTAAGACTCGGCCATTGCTGGCGCGGTGTCGGTGTGTCGAGCGTGGCAGGCGGCACGCTTCGATTGGCCTCGAATCGCGCGTAATACAACTGCGGCGTATGCCCCGGCAACGCCACCAACGGCGCGGAGCCCGAGCAACACCAGCAATGCTGCATGTTGGAATGATCGTCGTTCTGCGGGGCTTTCTGCTCGATGTCGCCCAGGGAAATCGCCACCAGCTTCGTGCCGCTGGAAGAGCAGAAACTGCCCCACAGCAACTGTTCGGCCGGCGATTTCGCCGTTTGCGCCATCGCTCCGGACATCGGCATGGCGAGCATGTTGAACAGCACTGCAAAGCAGGCGATCCAGGCAAATGCGAGCCGTTGTCGGGACATGGGACAGATCCGTTTGAGTGGGCGATCAGGCGCGGCTATTTAGCCTGATCAGGGGCGATAAGTAAAAAGACCGCGTGCGGTGTGGTGTCGCAGCGAGTCAGTCAGCATATCGAGCAGCCGGCGTGCAAGCTCAGCCTCGCCGTTTTGAAAGAGTGTAGCGACTTCGACTCTTAATGCCTGAGCGAATTGAGGGTCACTTTGGATTCTTGCCCGGATTGTGTGTTTGACATCTCTGAGCGCTACACGATTGAAGCTTCCATCGCCCGGGTCTTCCTCTTCGCAGGCCTTGATGTAGTGCCACATATCGGCAGACGTCAGGAGAAACTCAGTGATATCGAAGCGAGTGAATTTTTCAGTCATCCGCCATTTCCCGTTACATGGGTGGGGCTTGAAATATGGGGGTTGGGTTGTGAGCCCACAAGTCAGTCGATTTGGATGATGTTGTGCGTTAGGTCCGATGGATATGTAGGGGATTGCGCATTTTATGTAGCAGCTGCCGAAGGCTGCGTTCGGCTGCGTAGCGGTCGTGATCCCATGCGCCGCAGTCAACCTGGCAGACCGTGGTGTTTGATTTTACGACTGCTGCGCAGCCGAACGCAGGCTTCGCCAGCTGCTACCAGTTTTGTGTGAGGGCCGTTAAAACCTCAGTCACCGCCCCAAACTCCCGCTCAACCCCCGGCAACACCGGCCGCTTCAACACCAGCACCGGCACTCCACGTTCCCGCGCCACTTCCAGCTTCGGCTCGGTGGCGGTGCTGCCACTGTTCTTGCTGATCAGCACGTCGATCCGCCGCCGCTCGAACAACGCGCGTTCATCCTCGATCAGAAACGGCCCACGGGCGCCGATCACTTCGCAGCGCGCGTGGCCCGGATAAACGTCCAGTGCACGCAACGTCCAGAATTGCTCCGACGGGATTTCGTGCAGGTGCTGCAATGGCTCGCGACCGAGGGTGAACAGCGGTCGGCGAAAAGGTTTCAGCGCTTCGATCAGCTCGGCCCAGTCGCTGACTTCGCGCCAGTCATCTGCGGCTTGTGGCTGCCAGGCCGGACGGCGCAAGGCCCAACAGGCAATGCCGCTCAACTTCGCGGCGGTGGCGGCGTTGTGGCTGATGCGGGCCGCGTAGGGGTGGGTCGCATCCAGCAGCAGGTCAATGCCTTCGTCACGAATGAACTGCGCCAGACCTTCGGCGCCGCCATAGCCGCCAACGCGGACCTGACAGTTCAGATCCGTCGGCACCCGACCGACACCGGCCAGGCTATAGATGTGCTCCGGCCCCAGGGTTCGGGCGATGGCCAGGGCCTCAGTGACGCCGCCGAGCAACAACACACGCTTCATTGAAAAACTCCCGCATGGCCGACAATCCCGCCCTGGCGATCGATGGCGAACACTTCGACCTGAACCTGCGCCGGCACCACGCTGCGGGCAAAGTCGAGGGCGTGCTGGCACACTGCGTCGCCAAGGGCGATCCCGGCGGCGCTGGCCATGGCCAAGGCTTGCTGACTGGTATTGGCATCGCGGATCGCCTGTTGCAACGCCGCATCGGCACCGACCGCCGCGGCCCATTCGGCCAGTTGCGGCAGGTCGATACTTGAATGCCGACTGTGCAAATCCATGTGCCCGGCCGCCAGTTTGCTGATCTTGCCGAAGCCACCGCACAGGCTGAGTTTTTCCACAGGCACTTTGCGCAAGTGCTTGAGTACCGCGCCGACGAAGTCGCCCATTTCGATCAGGGCGATTTCCGGCAAGTCGTAGACCCGGCGCATGGTGTCTTCGCTGGCGTTGCCGGTGCACGCGGCGATGTGCAGGTAACCGTTGGTTTTGGCGACGTCGATGCCCTGGTGGATCGAGGCGATGTAGGCGGCGCAGGAGAATGGCCGGACGATGCCGCTGGTGCCGAGGATCGACAAGCCGCCGAGAATGCCCAGCCGCGGGTTCATGGTTTTCAGCGCCAGGGCTTCGCCGTCCTCGACGTTTACCGTGACCTCGAAGCCGCCCTGGTAATTCAGTTCCTCGGCCAGCAACGTCAGGTGATCAGTGATCATCTTGCGCGGCACCGGGTTGATCGCCGGTTCGCCGACGTTCAGCACCAGCCCGGGCCGGGTGACGGTGCCGACGCCACGGCCGGCGCTGAAGCGGATACCCGGTTCGCTGTGCAAGCGCACCTGGGAAAACAGCAGGGCGCCATGGGTCACGTCGGGGTCGTCGCCGGCGTCCTTGATCGTTCCGGCTTCGGCGCCGTCGTCCGTCAGCCGACAGAATTCCAGGCGCATTTGCACCCGTTTGCCTTTGGGCAGAATGATCTCGACGGCGTCCGCTTCCACGCCGCCGAGCAGCAGGCGGGCGGCCGCGAGGCTGGTGGCGGTGGCGCAGCTGCCGGTGGTCAGGCCGCTGCGCAGCGGGGCGGGTTGTTCGGCGGTTTCGTCACGCATCGAGGGGTTTCGTCACGTCCAGCAAGGTAATCGGCAGCGCCTGACGCCAGGTATCGAACTCGCCCAACGGTTGCGCCTGGGCGACGTGAATGCGGGTCAGCTCACCGCCATGCCGTTCACGCCAGGCCATCAAGGTCACTTCGCTTTGCAGTGTCACAGCGTTGGCGATCAACCGGCCGCCGGGTTTGAGTTGCGCCCAGCAAGTATCGAGCACGCCCTCACGAGTGACGCCACCGCCGATGAAAATCGCGTCCGGGCGTTCGAGTCCGCTCAGGGCTTGCGGCGCACTGCCGCGAATCAATTGCAGGCCGGGAACGCCCAGGGCATCGCGGTTGTGTTCAATCAACGCTTGCCGTCCCTCATCCGCTTCGATGGCCAGCGCCCGGCAACTTGGGTGAGCGCGCATCCATTCGATGCCGATCGAGCCGCTGCCGGCGCCGACGTCCCACAGCAGTTCGCCGGGGATCGGGGCGAGGCGAGAAAGGGTGATGGCGCGCACGTCGCGTTTAGTCAGTTGGCCGTCGTGCTGGAAGGCCGAATCCGGCAGGCCGGCCAGGCGCGACAGGCGCGGTGTGTTGGGTTCAGCGATGCATTCGATGGCGATCAGGTTCAGATCGGCGATCGCCGGGTCGCTCCAGTCGTTGGCAGCGCCCTCGATGCGCCGTTCGGCTTCGCCGCCCAGATGTTCCAGCACGGTCAGGCGACTCGGCCCGAAACCGCGCTCACGCAGCAGCGCCGCAATGGCCGCTGGACTCTGGCCGTCGTTGCTCAGCACCAGCAAACGCACACCACTGAACAAATGAGCGTTGAGCGCCGCGACGGGACGGGCGACCACCGACAGCGTCACCACATCCTGCAACGGCCAGCCCAGGCGAGCGGCCGCCAGTGACACGGAGGATGGGGCGGGCAGGATCAGCATTTCTGCGCCGGGCAGTTGCCGCGCCAGGCTGGCACCGACGCCAAAGAACATCGGGTCGCCGCTGGCCAGCACGCAAACCGGCTCGCCCCGCAGCGCCAATAGGGGTTCAAGTGAGAATGGACTGGGCCAGAGCTGGCGCTCACCGCGAATGCACACGGGCAACAAATCCAGTTGCCGTTGGCCGCCGAATATCCGCGAAGCGCCCAGCAGGGCGCGACGGGCGTTCTTGCCCAGCCCCTTGAAGCCGTCTTCACCGATACCTACTACTGTCAGCCAGGGCGACATCTGCAGTCCTCAAAAAATGCCTCAAACGGGGTGTTCCGACGGGCAGGCTTTTCATGCCGTCGGACAAAGCAGGCATAATACCGCGCCTTCGCCCGCGAAGCGCCTTTCCCACACAGCCGGTCGCCCCTTTGAACGAACGCCCGATGTCTACCGCCTTACGCCCCTCGGCCTGCCCGGGGTTGCTGCGTATCGTTCCGGCGCTGGATGGCGGCATCTGCCGGATCAAATTGAACGGCGGCTCGATCAGCGCGGCCCAGGCTGAAGCGGTGGCCAGCGCGGCCGAACGGTTTGCCGGGGGCGTGATCGAGGCGACCAACCGGGCCAACCTGCAGATTCGCGGAATTGGCAGTGAGCAGACGGCTTTGATCGACAGCCTGCTCGCCGCAGGGTTGGGGCCGCGTACCGCGGCGGGCGACGATGTGCGCAATCTGATGCTCAGCCCGTCTGCCGGGATTGACCGGCACATGCTCTTCGACACGCATGCGCTGGCGGAGCAGATCCTCACCACGCTGCAAAGCCACGAACGTTTCCACGAGCTCAGCGCCAAGTTTGCCGTGCAACTCGATGGCGGCGAGGCGTTGGCGATGCTCGAGCACCCGCATGATCTGTGGTTGTCTGCTGCTGAGCGAAACGGCGAGCTGCTGCTGGCGTTCGGTCTGGCGGGTTGCCCTACGGACAGGCCCGCAGGCGCGGTGTCACTCGAGCAGGGGCACGCACTGGTGGTAGCGGTGCTGGAGTTGTTTCTCGACCTGGCGCGTCCGGATCAAACACGAATGCGTCATTTGCTGGCCGAGTATCCACTCGCAGAGTTTCTCGCTCGCCTGGCCGAGCGTGTGCCCTTGAAGTCGATTGCCGATTGGCAGCGTTCACTGAACCTGGACACTCTGCACATCGGCGCTCATCCGCAACGTGAAGCCGAACACGTCTATATCGGCGCCGTCCCCCCTTTGGGGCGGCTCGATCCCGTCATGCTCAGGGGCGTGGCGCAACTGGCGTGCGAATTCGGCGACGCGAGTCTGCGTTTCACTCCATGGCAAAGTCTGTTGCTGCCCAACGTTCGAAAAGAGCGGGCGCCTGAAGTGATTAGGCGTCTGGAGCAACTGGGCCTGCTATGTGACGCTGATCAGCCTGTGTCACGGTTGATCGCCTGCACCGGTTCCGCTGGCTGTGGCAAGGGCCTGGCCGATACCAAGAGCGACGCCATGCAGTTGGCCGCGCTGTTGCAACGTCACGATCAAGCAGTGCATTTGTCCGGCTGCCAGCGTTCCTGCGCCGCGGCCCATGTAGCACCGGTCACGCTGCTGGCTGTCGCCCCCGGTCACTACGACCTCTATTTTCGCGATGCAGGGCAGCCGGGTTTCGGCGCCCTGCACGCACACAACCTTACTATTGAAGCGGTCGCAGCCTTGCTCGACGCCCGCTCACGGAGCCCCCTTGATGCTTGATTACATCCGCGACGGTCAGGAGATCTATCGCAACTCCTTCGCAATCATTCGCGCCGAGGCCAACCTTGCGCGTATTCCGGCCGATCTGGAGAAACTCGCCGTGCGGGTGATCCACGCCTGCGGCATGGTCGAGGCCATCGACGGTCTGCAGTTTTCCGAAGGCGCCGGCAAGGCCGGGCGCGATGCGCTGGCCGCTGGCGCGCCGATTCTGTGCGACGCGCGGATGGTCAGCGAGGGCGTGACCCGCGCGCGTTTGCCGGCCAACAACCCAGTGATCTGCACCCTGCGCGACGACAGCGTGCCGGAGCTTGCCCGTGAGTTGGGCAATACCCGTTCCGCCGCCGCGCTGGAGCTGTGGCGTCCGCATCTGGAAGGCAGCGTGGTGGTGATCGGCAACGCACCGACCGCACTGTTTTATCTGTTGGAAATGCTCGATGCCGGCGCGCCGAAGCCGGCGCTGATCCTCGGCTTCCCGGTGGGCTTCGTCGGCGCCGCCGAATCCAAGGCGATGCTCGCGGCGGACAGCCGTGGCGTGCCTTTCGTCATCATGCAAGGCCGGCTCGGCGGTAGCGCCATGGCCGCCGCCGCCGTCAATGCCCTCGCCACGGAGATCGAATGATGCAGCAACCTGGACGTTTGATTGGCCTGGGCGTCGGCCCCGGTGATCCGGAACTGATTACCGTCAAAGCCTTGCGCCTGCTGCGCGAATCGCCGGTGGTGGCGTACTTCGTCGCCAAGGGCAAGAAGGGCAATGCGTTCGGCATCATCGAAGCGCATCTGCAAGATCCACAAACCCTGCTGCCGCTGGTTTATCCGGTGACCACCGAAGCGCTGCCGGCGCCGTTGTCATATGAACAAGTGATCAGCGATTTCTACGATACGGCCGCTGAACAACTTGCCGCGCATCTGGACGCGGGCCGTGATGTGGCGGTGATCTGCGAAGGCGATCCGTTCTTCTACGGCTCCTACATGTACCTGCACGATCGACTGGCCGAGCGTTACGAAGCCGAAGTCGTGCCGGGTGTCTGCTCGATGCTCGGCGGTGCCTCGGTACTCGGTGCGCCGCTGGTGTATCGCAATCAGAGCCTGTCGGTGTTGTCCGGCGTGCTGCCCCACGAAGACCTCAAGCGTCGCCTGGCCGATGCCGATGCGGCAGTGATCATGAAACTGGGGCGCAACTTTCCCAAGGTCCGTCAGGTGCTCGAAGAACTCGGTCTGGCAGAGCGTGCGCTGTATGTGGAGCGCGCGACCATGGCCAACCAGAAAATCGTGCCGCTGGATCAGGTCGAGCCGATGTCCTCGCCGTATTTCTCGCTGATCATCGTTCCAGGCGAGCGGTGGCAAGGCTGATGACTCATTCCACGCCCGCAATCGTCATTCTCGGTCAAGGCAGTCTGGCCACTGCCCGCCGCATTCAACAGGTGTATCCGGCTGCGTTGATCCACGGCCTGGCCGGACGGGTCGAGGGTGCCGACCGCACTTATCCCGAATTCGGCGCGACCCTGCGCGAGCTGTATCAGCAGGACACGCCGATCATTGCCCTGTGCGCGGCGGGGATCGTCATTCGCACCCTGGCCGCGCTGTTGCTGGAAAAGGGCGCCGAACCGCCGGTGCTGGCCGTGGCCGAAGACGGCAGCGCGGTGGTGCCCTTGCTCGGTGGCCTCGGTGGAGTGAACGTCATGGCGCGCGAGATCGCTACCGGGTTGCAGGTCGCTGCGGCGATCACCACCAGCGGCGAACTGCGCTTTGGCACCTGCCTGCTCAATCCGCCAAGCGGTTACGCCCTTGGCGATCTGGAACTGGGCAAGCGTTTTGTCTCTGATTTGCTCGCCGGGCACAGCGTGCGCATCGAAGGCGCGGCGCCGTGGCTGGAGCAGGCGCAGTTGGCGGAAGATCCGCTGGCGCAGCGTTCGATCCATGTCGGCAGCAACGTCCGTGAGGCAAGTGCCAATGAGCTGGTGATTTATCCGCGCAGTGTTGCGGTGGCGATTGGCGCCGCCGCAGATTTGCCGAGCACTGTTCGCGCGGCGTTACAGCAGGCGAACGTCGCGGTGCAGGCGCTGGCCTGTCTGGTGGCGCCTGACACTGAAATGGCCAACCCGGTGTTGCATGAAGCGGCCGTTGCGCTGGGTGTGCCGCTGCGTTTTGTCGCGCCGGCGAGCGATATCGGCGCGTTGGCCCGTAGCGCGGTGCCCGAGGCGACGATCATCGCAACGGTAAACAATGCGGCTGTGGCCGTGACCGAACAGCCACTGGACCTCACGCAAGTCGGCCGCCCACGCGGGCGTCTGGCCGTGATCGGCCTCGGCCCGGGCGCCGCCGAACTGATGGTGCCCGCCGTCAAGGCCGAATTGGCCCGGGCCACCGATGTGCTCGGCTACGAAACCTACGTGCGCATGGCCGGTCCCTTCCGAGCGGATCAGGTGCTGCATTGCACCGACAACCGCGAAGAAATGCAGCGTGCCCGCCACGCCTTCGAACTGGCGGCCCGGGGCCGTTCGGTGATCGTGGTGTCCTCAGGCGACCCGGGCGTGTTCGCGATGGCGGCGGCGGTGCTTGAAGCCTTGCACGAGTCGAGTGACCCGGCCTGGCACACTGTCGAGCTGGAGATCCTGCCGGGCGTCTCCGCGTCGCTCGCCACCGCTGCCCAGGCCGGTGCGCCGCTGGGGCATGACTTCTGCGTGATGTCCCTGTCGGACAATCTCAAGCCGTGGTCGATCATCGAAAAGCGTCTGGACCTGGCCGCCGAAGCGGACCTGGCCCTGGCGTTCTATAACCCGATCTCACGTTCACGGCCATGGCAGCTGGGGCGTGCGCTGGAGATCGTCGCGCAGCATCGCAAACCTGAAACGCCGGTGGTGCTGGGGCGGGATATCGGCCGACCGGGACAGACCTTACGCACGACCACCTTGGGGGCGTTGACCCCGGATCAAGTGGACATGCGCACCATGGTGCTCGTCGGCTCTTCCACTACCTGCGCATTCCCTCGCGCGGAGGGCGGCGATTGGGTGTATACGCCACGCTGGTACGGTGAAAAACCGGCGTCCTGATATCCAGCGGCCCTTCGGGGCCGCAGTCTTTTCCGTCACTTCCCAGCACTGGAATCCCAGTGGTCGGGTTGGGTTTTTCCACGTTCGAACGTGTCGTCCTTTTCAGCGGCTGTCATGGGATTTGGCGCGGTTGCCTGTCGTCTTTTTTCTGTCACTAATGTCTTGTTTTATTTATTCGGAAATATTAAATATTTTGCATCGTTGAGTGTGTGACAGGTTTATTTGAGATGGCAGTAGTTTGATGTTTGCTGGTGATGTGTTAAGTAACTTTTGGTGTCGTTAGAGTGTGTTGTTAAGTTTTTTTGTTTCTGTTTTATTGAAACTAATTGAATTTCTTCCTGTTTGAGTTTGCCTGTTTCAAAGCGTAGTTTTCAACTTCCAGATCAAGGTTTTAGATGCCCTGTTGTTTGAGTGTCTGTGCTTATTGGCTGGCCTATTCGTTGATAATTAAACCGAAACAGTAAACGGGATACGCATGCACGATATTGAGCGCCGAAACAAGGATGGTTATGTTGATTTTGTCAGTCTTTTCAAACTGGCGGATCTTGAACGCGGATTGTCGTCGCATAAAGACAGTCCACACTACGAGGAACTATTGCGTTATTACTTTGCCTGTGTGGGGTTGCTGGAGTCGCCAAGACTGCTCGAACCGTTAGGGTTATTCAAACACACGCTGACACTGTTGCTGGGCAACAAGCGAGTCAAACGCAATCTTGATTCGCAGACGCCGGGCAATGCTGACGACACCGCGATGCAACTATCGCAGATACATGACGAAGTCGAACGGTATGAGTCGCGTCTTCGGTTCAGTGTCGAGCAGATGAACACAGTGGCGACGGAAGTTCCCAAGGTGTTGCATTTTGTCTGGCTCGGTGGCGGTCTCGGCGCCATTCAGCGCGATTACCTCAACCTATGGAAACAGGTGTTGGCCGAGCATGGCTACACCCTCAATCTCTGGTATGACAGTGATGCGCTGCTGGCATATCAAACCAACAAACTGATTGTTGACGCCGCCAAGGCGCATGCCCTGACGCAGGTCGCAGACAAAAGTATCTCCGAAGATGAACTGGCAACCCTGTACGAGGAGCGCGCTATTGTTCTGAAGCAACAGATGTACGCACACATCAATGCGGCAGTGGCAAACGGTGAGTCAGCCGATGAGGCACGGATGGATTTGCTGACTCGGGCCTACGGCCAGGATGCGGCGAAGCTGCAAGCGTTGAAGGAAAGCAATCACCGCAGTGTGCAGGACATGAACGGTTTCCAATTGCGCGATCTTGATGCGGCCGAGGTGCCGTTGCAATTACAGGGCATCTACGAACAGGAAATGCGATTACGCGGCAATCTGGCGGCGGCGTCCGATGTGGTGCGTGTTGAAGTTCTGTTTGGCGAAGGTGGCATCTATGCCGATGTGGATAACCTGCCGCCGTTATCGAGAACGCTGGGCGGAGTCGATATCCACGGTTTGGGTTCCGATGCGCATTTGGGGATTTTGCAGTTATTGCTCAATGACAATCCTGAATGGATGCCTGGGCGTCGGGCATCCTCCAGTTACATCGAGACGATTCCCCCTGAGCATTTGCCGGCACTGGAGGCTTTTGTAAAAAGCCGGCCGGGCCTGAGTGAGGTATTTCAGCCACCGGCAGATCGGTTGGCCCGACCCTTTATGCTGCGAGCGGCGTCGGAAGGCAGTTCGATAACGAATGCATTTCTGATGGCGCATCCCCGCTCGACGATTCTGCAAACCGTGCTCGAGCGTTTCCGGTTCAACTATGAGGTGATTGAGGCTTCGAACCGGTTGGCCGCCCGACGAGGCGTTGCTTTGAGCGATGTTGATGCCATGGCACCGCTGGTGCAGGAAGTGGTGGAAGGAACGTATGGGCCGCTGATTGAGCTGTCGATGGAAGAGGAAATATTTGCAGGGTTTCTGATCGATGCCATTGCGACCTACTTTCGCGACGGCATTCGGCTTCAGAGCGAAGGGACTATCTACCTGACCGGCCCTGGAGCCGTGCGTGATGGCATGGCCGATTACGCAAGAGCCCACTTTACCCCCTCGGTGGCTGAGGCCTTGCGCAAGGAGGCCGCCATTGCGCGCTACACGTCGGTCAACCGCGCGACCGAAGAAGAACTGGACCATTCCTGGAAGGACAATGAAACCGACCCTGATAAATGGGTCAGTAATGAGCAGAAACGCTGGCAGGAAGGCCAATACAAGACCCATTACAGCGGCGATATCGCGCAATTGCTCAAAGGCCCGACGATTGAGTTCGAGCAGGGCTGGCCGGTGATCGAAGAGCGGCCGGTGCTGCTGACCCACGTGCTGGAGCGTTTGGTCGAAGGGCTGGGCGAGCCGTTCATGGCGGCAATGAGTCGGGGGCACACTGGCGCTATCCGCTTCGAGGTTCCACTGCCGCTGAGTTTTGATGATCGCCAGGCCATCCGTAATCAGCCCCTTGAATCGCAAGCCCCTGCTTTCCTGAACGATGGGCAAAGCCACAACCCGGGTGTCGATGAAGTGCTGAGCGACATCGCCAATGGCACCCGTCACTTCGTCGAGACGACCCCCTTGCAGAGGCTGTCGCTGGGGGTGTTGTTGGGGATGGACTCACTGCATAACCAACGCTTTGTGGAGTTCACCGGTGAGCTGGACAATCTGGCCAACAGCATGGTCGGGCAGGGCGCTTCAGGCCGTTACGCCGTCATTGAGCGGCAACTGTACAAGCGCGAGGCACCGGGATTCATCGCCAGTCTGAACAGTGATTCAGAACCGGCGCCGAGGGCGGTCGGCAGCGCACTTGAACTGAAAAAGGCTGCATTGACACAGGCGCGGACGGCGGGCCAGTGGGGGCGCCATGTGGCGCAAATCCAGCAAGTGGCGACCCTTGAACATCGCATGCAGATCGTCGAGAAGGTGGGGCAGATACTCGACGAGATCGAAGCCAGCAGCATCAAACTGGTTCCCCAGGATCTGCTGCTGCGCAGCGGTGGCGAGGCGGTTGGTGGTCGGTGCTACCCGTTGACCCTGGTGATGAGCGCGGCACTGATGCAGGACGACATGGCCTCCCGGCAGTTGCGTGAACGTTTCTATCTGTCCGCCATCGATCCCGAGCAAGCTGATTCGGCAACCTTCCTTCAAGCGCTGGAAGAGCTGCGGGATGTGCAATTGAACGATGTAGGGGCACCGCTTGACCGCGCGGACCTGGATCAGGTCACTGCCGCTCTCGAGCAACATGAAGGCAGCCGCGCACTGATGCTTAACTCCGACAATCATTCGATGCTGGTGGCCAAGACCGTAGAGGGCGATCACACCACTTATCATTTTTACGACCCCAACTTCGCGTTGTTCGAGTTCGAGCAACCGGCCATGTTCAAGCGGGCGCTGGAATACTTTTTTCTGAAGCAAGGCATGGCACGGCATTACGCGGCCTATGGTTCGCAAGCCCGGCCGGAGTTTGACCTGATTGACCTGCATGGGGGAAAGGTGTCTGACTTGAAGCTGTCTGCCGGATTTGCCGTGGAGCAGCTACTGAAGTCCGAACCGTTGCCGGGAGCACCGCTGCGTCCGATTCGCCAGCGCCTGAACAGTGCCCGTGGGCAATCGCTGGTCAACAATTGGCATCTGGGCAGCAGTTTGCTGGAGCTCGATAGCCACTGGTGGGGACAGCAGATCGCACACGCCAGCGTCGGTTTGCAGGAGTTGCATGCGTCGGTAACGCCGCTGGTGCCGTTGTTCGAAACGCTGGAAATTACGCCCGAGGGTAAATATCGGGTGAGTCTGATCAATCCGTCAGACCCGGAACACGAGGTTCAGGTGATCAGCGGCGATCACCGTCTGTTGCGGATCAAGAATTGGCTGTCGGAACAGTTTTCGACCCTGGCGCGTAAACCGGCCGGGACGGGCGGTGTCGTGGATCCGACAGAGATCGGCAGTGTTCACACCCTCAACGCAGGGTTCGCCATTCAGGCGTTGATGAACGCGTTGCGTGGCCGGGAAGGGGAGGGCCGGACATTGACCACCGCCGTGCGCCTGCACGCTTACGTCAACTATGCCCAGTTGGTGCATGGCACCGTCGTGGATGTGGTTGGCCTGGTGCAGTTGGTTCGCACCGCGTTGAGAGAAGAGAAAATCATCGCTCGTACTTGCGCTCCAGTAGTCGGCGAAGCTTTGGGGCATGCAGCCGGTGAAGGCGTCGGCGCCGTATTGGGGCTGGCCAACGTCGGCTTTGATATTTATCAGCTGTCGACGGCGCAAAACGAAGTCGAGAAGGCCCAGTTCGGTACTCAATTGACATTCGATACCGCCAGCCTGGCGCTCACGGCAGGCGGTATCGGTGCAGGACTGGCCGGCGCATCGACCGCCGCTGCGGTGCTCGGTGGCGCCGGGGTGATTCTTGGTGGCCTGGCCATTGGTGTTGCTGCACTGGCCCAAGGGTTTGCCAGCATCTTGCGAGACGCCGAGGAGGTCGGCAAGTTCTTCGACGACATGGATCGGGGTTATCGCTCGCACGGCTACCGGTTCGATCACACCGTTGGCGCCTGGGTCGTGCGGCCTTCGCTGATCGTCCAGCGCATAGATCTGGGTGCTGGCAAGTTGCTGCTCGACAGCCCGAAGCTGTTTCCACTGCACGACCACTTTGGAGTGCCGGGTTTCGATGTTGATTACACGCGGGCGATCAATATCCGCCAGGAATTGAACCTGCCCGGTCAAAAAGAATTTGCACCGCCCACAGGGCAAGCCATTGTGCTGCCATGCACACCGCAAACCTTTTACGGCTATGAGTACAAGGCGCTGCCGTTCGCCTCCGCATTTCACGACCCTGGTTTTGACACGGCCCGGCGCCTTGAAAAAAAGCAAGCGGATGGTCAGCGGCTATTTCTGTTTACGTTCTATTCCTTTCCGTCGCATTACATCCTCCACCGCCTGAATCCGGTGTATCGCGAAACAGTCATCGAGGTGCAATTGGATGCGGTGGATCGTTCACTGGTGGTCCCCGTTTTGCCTGATGTCTGGCACGGCAAGCTGTCGTATGAGCTGACAGGCGCGGGGGGGAGCTGTTCATTGATGCTCAATCCCGGTGCAAGTATCCGTCTTGTCTCTCCCAGCCTGAAGCAATGCCGCTGGGTGTTGCAGGCAAGCTGGGCGAGTGAAAGTGATATCCGCATCGAGCCTTACGGCGAACTGTACATCGGTACTGTCCATGTGAAAATTTCCGGCAAAGGTCGTCATGAGGTGCTGATCCAGGTGGCGGATAAACAGTTGTTCAGCGTTGACCCTGGCAAACGCCAATTGGACATTCTCCAGCAGACAGCGCCTGAAGGACTCGATGAACAGGCATTGCTGGCGCACTACAAAGGCCTCGCGCAGGAGCATCGACTGGTATTGCCGTACACGCAGATCCATCGTTACCTGATTCCGTACGAGGCGCCGGACGAACCCCGTTACACCAATGCCTGGTATGACTGCGCTGAAGATCGTTTCCTGTATATCCGCAACGAGACCGTCCTTGAGGCCGACGAGGCGCAGCTGTCGATGGTGGTCGAGGGTTCTGCTTATTTCTACCAACCGGAGGGCCACCAGATCTGGCAAGTCGATGCCGCCACAGGCTTGCTCAAGAATCGCTATCGCTTACTGCTAGAGGACAGCAAAGGCACCATTCGCAGTATCGAAGCGGATGCTCATGGTGTGATTCATGTCGTGCAGGAGTACGTCACGGGCAATCAGGCCGCCAGGCAGTACCGTTACCTGATTCATGAAGGTCGATTGCTGTTGAGTTCCGTGACTCACGATATGGCGCGGGAACTGCAGGCGTTGGTGTTTGCCAGCGAAACGCTGGCCGACTGGTCATCGGTGTTCGGCAAGTATGTGTCTTTCAATCCTGTTCCTCAGCGGGACGGCTTCACAACGGTCGACTGGCAGCCGGCGCCTTACGTTTCGATCTGTTGGAAGTTTGACCCGGATCGGCGAGACATGGCGTGGGTTCGCAGTCGCGATCAGTTGCTCATTCATCCGCTGCCCCGACCTCAACACACGCGTGGCTGGGCCGATTCGATCAAGCACCTGAACGATCTGATGCTGTTGCCGATGGCCGACGACAGCGACATATTCTTCATTTACGACCGGCTCGCCCAGACCCTTTGCCGACTGCAACGGACCGTGACAGAGGACAAGGGACAATGGGCCCACCAATGGGTGCAGCCCGCCGGGCTCAAGCAGGTCGTGGCCGTCGAGAGCGGCTATGTGGCACTCGATGAGGAGGGGCTGTTTTTCAACCTGACCGCGCAAGGCGAGGTGCAGCTGGGCGGCCTGAGCGAGCAGTGGCTCAACGGCCGCGCCCAGTGGTGGCAGGCGCTGGAGCCGATTGCCGAGCGTTACCCGGGCAAAAATATTGCCATTGTCGGCCTGCGCAATTTCGCCGATAACGGCAACGTGGGTGCCTGGTATGTGAGTAACCGCCTGGTGCTGTGCGATCCGGGACTCGACAAGGAAATTCGCCTGCTTGGCGTTACCCCGGACAATCAGGCGGTCTGGCTGTTCGATCTGTCCAGCGGTGAAATCTGGAATCAGACGTTCATCGATCCGCGGCAACTTGATCAGGCATTCGGCACGGGCTCGCGATTGTTACTGGGCGACAGGTTGCCGGCTCATCAACCAGAGTGGGCGGATTGGCGTTTTGCCGACGTGACCATCGAGGGCGCCGGCTTGCGTGGGACAACCGTTGACGGCGTACTGCTCGAACTCCGCCATCAAGAGGTGGAGATCATCACTGGCGTCAGCCACGACTGGGTGAGCGCCCATGGCGAACACTTGATCGAAAGTCTCCAGGCGTTACTGGAAACGACGGAACATGCCGAATTTGTATCTGTGGAGTCCGAACCCGGCAGCTTGCAGTGGTATGCCGTCCAAAGCGCCCGGCTGATCCGGATTACCGGTAAGGACCTGCCCACAGATTATTCGCTGCTGGGCACTCAAGGCCAGGTCAATGTGTTGGTGCATGAGGCCCGGGAAGGACGGGTACGTGTGTATCCGGACAGGCGAAGCATCGGGCCGTTCGATTATGTCCAGCGCAACGCCGAAGTGCTGGTTGTCGAAGGAGAAAAGACCCTGGGTGATCTCCTGCCGCTGATTCCCGATGACGTCAATACGTTGATTCTGCGATTGGGGCAGGGTGCCGTGACTTATCACCTGACGAAGGCTGTCTGGCTGAGGCTCGACTCAGTCATCGTCGACTGCCGGCACGCACTGGGTGAAGTGCCGGCCATTCCAGGCAAATTGATCTGGGCCTTCGATGATCCGCAAAGATTGCTGTTCGAGATTGTTCAGGAACATCTGGTCATCGTTGACCCGGACAGTGAGCACAGTTTGATCTTCCGTGATGTGTGTTCCGTCGACCCGGCATTGCGCGGTGATGTGTTCCTAGCGTTTGAAAAGCTGCAATCCCATCCGGTATCGATGTTCGTGGCGCGGTTGCGCGACAGGAAAGAAAAAAACGGCAGTGCAACGCTGCAGGAGTTGTTGGCGGAGCCGGTAGTCGCAGGATAAGCAGCGACTGGCGCCGGGTTCATGAAAAAAGGCCGCGAACGATTCCGTTCGCGGCCTTTGACATGATGGGGGCGGTGTGGCGATCACCACGTTCACGGGATGACGGAGTTGTTCGCCTATCAGGGCACCAGATAGCCTTTTACGCCGGTAAAGATGATCTGTGCTGCCAGCGCACAGACAAAAAGTCCCATCAAGCGACTGACGATTTGCAGGCCCTGATCGCCAAGAATCCGCTCGATACGGTTCGACAAGTAAAGCACCACCCCCACCGTGAAACTGGCCAGGGCAATGCTGAGGATCGCGGTGAGTTTGTCGTCCCAGTGCGGTTGGCTGACACCCATCACCAACAGCGCACCGATGGTGCCCGGGCCGACGGTCAGGGGGATGGTCAACGGGACGATGGTCACGTCTTGCTGCACGTTGTCGGTTTGCACCACCGACTTACCCTGGGCCATGCCCAGCGCCGAGATGAATAGCACGCTGCCGGCGCCGATGCGAAATGCATCCACGGTAATGCCGAACACGTCAAATATCACCCTCCCGAACAGGTACAGCAAGACGCTGGAAACCAGTGTGGCAATTGCCACTTTCCAGGCCAGGCGACGTTGTTCCTTGCGCGAATAACCGCGGCTCAGACTGATGAAACAGGACAACACGAAGAACGGGCTGTAGAGCACCAGCATCTTCAGATAAACGCTGAATAACACGTGGAGCATAATGTCGGCTCGCGGCAGGAGATTGTTGGAGCGGAGTCTATCAGCCGGTTTAGAAAGTTGTCGGCGCGCGACGGGAGATTGCTCAGAACGTCGAAGCCGTACGATTCTGATGATCGCGCTGGGCAACCCAATGCTCGATCAGGTCGCGCAACTGCGACAGCTCGACCGGTTTGGCCATGTGCCCGTCCATGCCGGCCTGACGCGCGCGCTCTTTGTGCTCGGCGAGGATGTGCGCGGTCAACGCCACCACGGGGGTGCGAATCCGCTGGTTGCCGACTTCCCAGGCACGCAATTGCTGGGTGGCGGAGAAGCCGTCAAGGATTGGCATTTCGCAGTCCATCAGCACCAGGTCGTAACGCTGGGCCTTCATTGCCACCAAGGCTTCTTCGCCATTGCTGGCGGTATCCGGTTGCAGGTTGAGCTTGCCCAGCATGCCGCGGATGACCTTGGTCGAGATGCTGTTGTCTTCGGCCACCAGGATGCGGAAGTCGCTGGGCACCTTGACCGGAAGGGTAGGGCCGGTGGGCAGGTGCTGCGAGGTCGCCGGGCCGTTGTTGCGCTGGTTCAGTTCGTCCGCCAGGGTGGTCTTGAGGGTGTAGCCGGCCACTGGCTTGGCGAGGATGCGTTTGATCCCGGAGTTGCGCGCGATGATCTTGCTCGGCGCGTTGCTGATGCCGGTGAGCATGATCAGCAGAATGTCGTGGTTCAGGCTCGGGTCTTCCTTGATCTTGGCGGCCAGTTGCATGCCGGTCATACCGGGCATGTTCTGGTCCAGCAGGACCACGTCGAAATAATCGCGCAGGTGGGCCTTGGTGCGCAGCAGCGCCAGGGCCTCCTTGCCGGACGGTACGGCGCTGACGTTCAGGCCCCAGGCGCTGCACTGCTGCACCAGCACCTTGCGACAGGTGTCGTTGTCGTCCACGACCAGTACGCGTGCGCCTTGCAACGGACTGTCCAGGTCCGAGGTCGGATGCTCGAGACGGTCCGGGTCCAGTGGCAGGGTCAGCCACAATGTGCTGCCTTGGTTGGCGCCGCTCTTGATGCCGAATTCGCCCTGCATCAAACGGATCAGCTGACGGGCAATCACCAGCCCCAGATTGCCCCCCAGGCTGGTGGCCGAGAGGAAATGCTTGCTGTGCAGCTCGGCGTGCATCAGTGCGTCGCGCTCTTCAGCCTCCATCGGCTGGCCGCTGTCCTGCACGGCGATGCGCAGCCGCGGTTTGGCGCTGCGTTCATCCAGGGCGACAACGATCAGAATCTCGCCTTCGTCGGTTTTCTTCAGGGCGTTTTCCAGCAGGCTCAGCAGGGTCTGGCGCAGGCGCGTCGGATCGCCGCTGATGACGCGCGGTACCTGTGGCTGGATAAAGCTGATCAGCTCGATGTTCTGTTGTTCGGCCTTGGCGCGGAAGATGCTCAGGCAGTCTTCGATCAGGGCATTGAGGTCGAACTGCACATCGTCCAGCTCGATCTGTCCGGACTCGAGCTTGGAGATGTCGAGAATTTCGTTGATCAGTGTCAGCAGTTCGTTGCCGGCGCTATGGATGGTTTGCACATAGTCGCGCTGCTTGACCGACAGCGGTGTGCCCAGCAGCAGTTCGGTCATGCCCAGCACACCATTCATCGGGGTGCGGATTTCGTGGCTGATTTTCGCCAGGAATTCAGCTTTGGCGTTTATTTCGGCATTGCTGGCAGCCAGGTCGCGACTGACGCTGAAACGGTCTTCGGTGATGCTACGCTGTCGCTCGCCCAGGGCCACACTCATCAACAGGCCACTGATACAGATAAACACCAGCAGGGTGATGATCAGGCCTTGCGGGGCGACAAGGGTCAGCCCCTGCAGCGCCGGCAGGATAATCAACGTGCCAAGGTTGAATACCACCATGGCCGCCACGAACAGGCGAGCCGGGCGATAACCTTTTTGCCAGTGATGGGCGCTGACGAACAACATGCTCAGGCCGGCCAGGGCAACCAGTGCGTACGTGATCAGGTTCAGCGGCAGGGTGTTGACGAACAACAGCAGCAGGCCGCAGGCCACGATGAACAGGATGTCCCCCAGCAGCAGCTTGTTCAGCGGGTGCGGGCCGAGCGGGGCGAAAAAACGGTAGGCGAACATCAGACCGCAAGGTGCGGTCAGCAGCAAGGCAAGATAGGCACCGGGTGTTTGTACGACGGACCAGTTCGGCAACCATGGTCGGGCCAGGTTCAGCAGCAGCACCAGGCTGAGCAGCAACAACCCTTCGCACGCTGCCAGCCAGAGGCTGCTGCGCGAGCGGGTGTAGGTGTAGCGGGTCAGGTTATGCAGGATCAGCATCCCGAGACAGCCAAAGAGCAGACCGTAGATCAACGTCTGGTTCTGAGTGGCTGCGCTCATGACCGCCGATTGCAGGGTGATGTAAGGCCGAAACTGGTGTTCGGAGACCAGTCGCATATAGACGTCGAGGGTTTTGTCGCTTTGCGGCAGCGGCAACATGAAGTCGTTGCCGGGCAGGGGGCGCTCAGCCTGAGGCTGCCCGGTGCCGGTATTCAATTGATCGATCAGCTGGTCGCCATCGAGCACATACAGATTGAGGTGCGACAGGTCGGGAGCGAACACCCTCAGCAACTGTTCGTGTTTGCCGGGTGCCAGCCTGAAACGCAGCCACAGCGCACCGTCAGGCCCGGCTGCGGTGAGGCGGTCGAGTTCAACGGGGCTGAATTGATTGGTGTAGCGGCCGGAGCGGATGTCGCTCAGCTGCAGATCGCCCTGTTCGTCGAGCAATACCGCCCAGCCACTGCCTTGCGAGGCCTGGGCCGGGAGCATGCAGAGCAAGGTCAGCAGAGTGACGGTGAAGCCTATGGCAATCCTGAGCCAGCGCACGGCGAAATCCCTTCGTAGGTTGATGCCAGAGTATAACTATGCGCGGCGCCGGAATAGTCCGGCAAGGGCTGCAAGCCCTTGCCTGGCCGAATGGATGGCTTATTCCTGATTTTCGCCACGCTCGCGGGCAATGGCACGGTAGCCAATGTCCTTACGATAGAAGCAGCCTTCCCAGTCGATTTTAGCCGCCAGTTTGTAAGCCTGCTGCTGGGCTGTGTCGACGCTGGTGCCCATGGCGGTTGCGCACAGTACCCGACCACCGGCCGTCACCACCTGACCGTCCTTGAGTGCAGTGCCAGCGTGGAAGACTTTGCCTTCCAGTGCCGCGGCTGCATCCAGACCGTTGATGGCAACGCCTTTGGCGTAGTCACCCGGGTAACCGCCAGCGGCCAATACGATACCGACGCTCGGACGTGGATCCCACTGTGCTTCGACCTTGTCCAGCGCTTGCGCCAGGGCCGCTTCGACCAGCAACACCAGGCTCGACTGCAAACGCAGCATCACCGGTTGGGTCTCAGGATCGCCGAAACGGCAGTTGAACTCGATAACTTTTGGGTTACCAGCCTTGTCGATCATCAAGCCGGCATAGAGGAAACCGGTGTAAACATTGCCTTCCTCGGCCATGCCGCGCACGGTTGGCCAGATCACCAGGTCCATGACCCGCTGATGGACTTCGGCAGTGACGACCGGTGCCGGGGAGTAGGCGCCCATGCCGCCGGTGTTCGGACCGGTGTCGCCGTCGCCGACGCGTTTGTGGTCCTGGCTGGTGGCCATCGGAAGCACGTTCTTGCCGTCGACCATGACGATGAAGCTGGCTTCTTCGCCGTCCAGGAACTCCTCGATGACCACGCGGGAGCCGGCATCGCCAAACGCGTTGCCAGCGAGCATGTCGCGCACCGCGTCTTCAGCTTCAGCCAATGTCATGGCCACGATCACGCCTTTGCCGGCGGCCAGGCCATCGGCCTTGATCACGATCGGTGCGCCTTTTTCACGCAGATAAGCCAGGGCCGGCTCGATCTCGGTGAAGTTCTGGTAGTCGGCGGTCGGGATCTTGTGACGCGCCAGGAAATCCTTGGTAAAGGCTTTCGAACCTTCCAGTTGCGCGGCACCTGCGGTCGGGCCGAAGCAATCCAGGCCACGGGAGCGGAACAGGTCGACAACGCCTGCAACCAGCGGCACTTCCGGGCCGACGATGGTGAGGGAAACGTTTTTCTCCGCGAAATCTGCAAGCTGCTCGAGGGCCAGCACGTCGATGGCGACGTTCTCGCACTTGGCTTCAATGGCGGTGCCTGCGTTGCCCGGGGCAACGAACACTTTCTGCACGCGCGGATCCTGAGCCACTTTCCAGGCCAGGGCGTGTTCACGGCCACCGCTGCCAATGATCAAAACATTCATTTCAAAAACCTCGGATGACGCTAATTCTGTTTTGGAACCTAAAGCGCTTCACGCCGTAGGAGGTCGCAATGAAGCCGGTAGATGCAAGGCGGAGTCGACCTCGATGAGCGGAGTTGCCTTTTGGCAATGAGCATCATCGAGGTCGGCTCCAACGCAGCAGGTACCGGGTTCAGTGCGGCCGTTGTCTTATTAGTGACGGAAGTGGCGCATGCCGGTGAAGACCATGGCGATGCCGGCTTCATCAGCTGCCGCAATCACTTCGTTATCACGCATCGAGCCACCTGGCTGGATCACCGCAGTGATACCGACCTTGGCTGCGTTGTCGATGCCGTCGCGGAACGGGAAGAACGCATCCGACGCCATGACCGCGCCCTGCACTTGCAAGCCGGCATGTTCAGCCTTGATCGCGGCGATACGCGCGGAGTTCACGCGGCTCATCTGGCCGGCGCCGACACCGATGGTCTGACGGTTCTTGGCGTAGACGATGGCGTTGGACTTGACGTACTTGGCGACTTTCCAGGCGAAGATCAGGTCGTTGATTTCCTGCTCGGTTGGCGCGCGCTTGGTCACCACTTTCAGGTCTTCGCTGCCGATCATGCCGATGTCGCGGCTCTGTACCAGCAAACCGCCGTTGACGCGTTTGTAGTCCCAGGCTGGAACGCGGTCAGCCGACCACTCGCCGCAGGCCAGCAGGCGTACGTTGGCTTTGGCGGCCACGATGGCGCGGGCTTCTGCGCTGACGGATGGGGCGATGATCACTTCGACGAACTGACGCTCGACGATGGCCTTGGCGGTTTCAGCATCCAGCTCGCGGTTGAACGCGATGATGCCGCCGAACGCCGACTCGGTGTCGGTGGCGTAGGCCAGTTCGTAGGCTTGACGGATGCCGCCTTCGGCGTCCGGGCTCACGGCCACGCCGCACGGGTTGGCGTGCTTGACGATCACGCAGGCCGGCTTGACGAAGCTCTTCACGCATTCCAGCGCGGCGTCGGTGTCGGCCACGTTGTTGTACGACAGCTCTTTGCCTTGCAGTTGGGTCGCGGTGGCGATGCCGACTTCGGCAGGCTTGGCTTCAACGTAGAACGCCGCGCTCTGGTGCGGGTTCTCGCCGTAGCGCATTTCCTGAGCCTTGATGAACTGGCTGTTGAAGGTGCGCGGGAATTCGCTGCGGCCGGAGGTCGAGAGGGTTTCAGCCGCCTGGTTCACGGTGCCCATGTAGTTGGCGATCATGCCGTCGTAGGCGGCGGTGTGTTCGAAGGCCTTGAGCATCAGGTCGAAACGCTGAGCGTAGGTCAGGCCGCCGGCCTTGAGGCTTTCCAGAACGTTGGCGTAATCGCTGGCATTCACCACGATGGCCACGTCTTTGTGGTTTTTTGCCGCCGAACGGACCATGGTCGGGCCGCCGATGTCGATGTTCTCGATGGCAGTCGGCAGGTCGCAGCCTGGCTTGTTGATGGTGGCTTCGAACGGGTACAGGTTGACCGCTACCAGATCGATCGGCTTGATGCCGTGCTCGCTCATGATGGCGTCGTCGATACCGCGACGACCAAGGATCCCGCCGTGGATTTTCGGGTGCAGGGTTTTCACCCGGCCGTCCATCATTTCTGCGAAACCGGTGTAATCCGCGACTTCCACTGCGGCAACACCATTGTCGCGCAGCAGCTTGAACGTCCCGCCGGTGGAGAGGATCTCTACGCCCAGGGCTTCGAGCTCTTTGGCGAATTCAAGGATCCCGGTCTTGTCGGAAACGCTGATCAAGGCGCGGCGGATCGGCAGGCGGGTAGTCTGGTCGGTCATCTCAATTTCCATCAAAAGCAAAGGAGTCAGCAAAAAAGGCGACCGGTTTTACGTGGGCGCCTTTCTGGTTTGATTGAATGCTTACAGCAAATCGTACTGCTTGAGTTTCTTGCGCAGGGTGCCCCGGTTCAGTCCGAGCAGCTCACTGGCCTTGGTCTGGTTGCCCTTGACGTAGTTCATCACGCATTCGAGCAGGGGGGCC
This sequence comes from Pseudomonas sp. Pseusp15, assembly GCF_059492165.1. Taxonomy (NCBI): domain Bacteria; kingdom Pseudomonadati; phylum Pseudomonadota; class Gammaproteobacteria; order Pseudomonadales; family Pseudomonadaceae; genus Pseudomonas; species Pseudomonas sp. Pseusp15. The sequence continues at coordinate 4,663,587 of NZ_CP168523.1, read as the reverse complement.
TCGACTTCGGAGAGCACCAGGTTGTACACATCCGTGACGGCAGCGCCCTCAAGGTGGGCGAAATAATTGTGCAGCGCCTTCTCGACACTCCCGCGAAGGGTCTGACCTTCTTCGCTCGGGGTATTGAGGTGCTGTTTCAAATTCACGTTGTCGCTCACGGGTGTTGTTCCACTCACTAAAGTCTCGGTCATCATCGTCATGCGGCCACCCCTTCTCCGTCCCCTGTCAGGCTCTTGTAACGTTCGGCGAAGAAGCCTCGAACGTAGGCGCATTGTGCTTCCGTATCTTCCAAACGATTGAAGTGGGCGCGAAACTCCCTGGCGCCCGGCAAGGTTGCGAGATACCAGCCCACATGCTTGCGAGCTATGCGCACGCCCATGACGTCGCCATAGAAGGCATGCAGCGCGGCCAGATGCTCAAGCAGAATACATTCCACCTCGATCAGTTCCGGTGCCGGGAGTTTTTCACCGGTACGCAGATAATGGTCGATTTCACGAAAAATCCATGGCTGCCCCTGGGCAGCCCGGCCCACCAACAGGCCATCGGCACCGGTCGCGTCGAGCACGTACCGGGCTTTCTCGGGCGAATCGATATCGCCATTGGCGAAGACCGGAATCGACACCGCCTGCTTGATCGCGGCAATGGTGTCGTACTCAGCTTCCCCGGTGTACAGGTCGGCACGCGTGCGGCCATGTACGGCCAACGCCGTGATGCCTGCCTGTTCGGCGATCTTCGCCACCGTCAGACCGTTCTTGTTCGCCCGGTCCCAGCCGGTGCGGATCTTCAGGGTGACCGGCACATCGACCGCAGCCACCACGGCCTGCAGGATCTCGGTCACCAATGCTTCATCTTTCAACAGTGCGGAACCGGCGGCCTTGTTGCAGACCTTCTTCGCCGGACAGCCCATGTTGATGTCAATAATCTGTGCGCCCAGCTCGACGTTGGCCCGGGCCGCATCCGCCAGCATCTGCGCATCTCCGCCGGCGATCTGTACCGAGCGGGGCTCGGGATCGCCTTCGTGGATCATGCGCATCCGCGATTTGCGGGTGTTCCACAAGCTCATGTCGCTGGTGACCATTTCCGAGACTACAAGTCCAGCGCCCAATCGTTTGCACAGCTGACGAAAGGGCTGGTCGGTGACGCCCGCCATGGGGGCGAGGATCAAGCCGTTGTGCAATGTATATGGACCGATGCGTACCGCCGACATAGGACTTCCCTGTTGTGGGGCCGGATCATGAGAGTTCGAAAAAGGGTTGGCATGATACCCGCTCTCGATGACTGGATAAAGGCTGAATTGAACAAAATCTGAACAACTAATTCGTTATCGCCAGCGGTTTGGTTTGAACGGTCAAAGTCAGGAAACCGCCGTCAAGCCTGCAACGCTTGAGTGTTTTACTCGGGCGAATGGAAGCTCAGGCTGTAGTTCACCGCTTTGGGGCCTGGGTCGAGAATGTCCAGCGCGATGTGGATCGGCGTTTGCGGCGGCATTTCGGCCAGGCCTTCGAGATCGCCGTTGAGGTACTCGCCGGGCTTGAAGCGACGACTGGCGATCAGGTGGCCGTTGAGGTCGGCAAAGCGCAGCTCCAGCAGCGGGAACGGCTGGGAGAAGGGCGCACGGTTATAAATGATGGCATCGACCACCAGCGCCCCGTTGAAGTCCGGGTGGCTGCGGACCACCAGATTGCTGCTTTTGACTTTCGCGATGTCGACCTTGGACGGCACTGTGCAACCGATGTGCGGGCAGAGTTGCTGGAACCACGGACGATACTGGTCCTGGCGCGCCAGTTCGTCGAAGTGGTAGGCGACGTACTGGCCAACGAGGCCGGCGGCGCCGAGCAGGATCAGCAGCAGCCAGAAAAAGCGCCGACCCCAGGGGGAGCGGCGTTTTTGCCAATCCAGTTGCAGCGGGTCGTCGGTCAGGTCCTGCAGCACTTCAGCGCGCATGGCCGGTTCGCTGCGTTCGCGTCGCTTGCGCAGGGGCTCGACGGAGGGCAGGTCATCGTCGATCTCGTCGTCATCGGTTTTCGCCGACAGGCTGCCAAAAGGGATCGGGGCGTCGAGCGGGTCGTGCAGGCGCAGCTGCTGTATCTCGGGCTCATCGTCCAGCGGCACGGGCTCCATGGACAGCGAAGGCTCGGTGCGCGAGTGTTTGCTTGGCTCGATCGTCGGTTCGACCATCGGTGATGGCGTCTGCACGTCGGCGGCTTGCGCACGATCGGCGGCCGACTCACTGAAGAGACTGTCGGGCCAAGGGGCTTCGTCGTGTTCGGTGCTGTCGCGACGAGCACTGAGGCTGTCTTCGCGGGGGTGACCGAACTCCGTCGTCGGCTGGATTTCCCGCTGTTCGAGCCGGGCGAGCTCTTCGTCCAGGTCCAGGCTGTCCAGGTCCATCTCGGCCGCGGTCCATTGCTTTTGGCTGATGGCCCGCTGCACGGGCGGTTCTACGGGCGCCGATGCAGCCGGTTTTACCGCTTCCTTGCCGGCCCGTTGCTCAAGCAACTGCCTGGCGGCGTTGAACACCTGCAAGCACGAGCCGCAACGAACCACCCCACGGGCCACGCTCAACTGAGCGTGGCTGACGCGGAAGCTGGTTTGGCAATGCGGGCATTGGGTGACGAAGCTATCGGTCATGCGGCAATCCGGTTTATGCAGGCGCTCATTCTAGCGCCGACGGCCAGTGATGCGTACCCAGCCGTCGCGATTGGCGATCGGATCCAGATCGAAGTCCCGGGCATAGGCAGCGGCAACCTCTTCGCCCTGTTCGGCGAGGATGCCCGACAGTGCCAGGCGACCGCCGGACTTGACCAGGCTGGACAGTTGCGGCGCCAGGGAAACCAGCGGGCCGGCGAGGATATTGGCGACCAGTACGTCGGCTTGAACCTGCGGCAAATCTTCCGGCAGATAGAGCGGGAACAGCTCGTCGGCAATGTTGTTGCGTCCGGCGTTGTCGCGGGAGGCCTCCAGGGCTTGCACATCGATATCGGTGCCGACGGCTTGTTTGGCGCCCAGCAACAGGGCGGCAATCGCCAGAATCCCCGAGCCGCAGCCGAAATCCAGCACGTTGCAGTCTTTCAGGTCCTGGCCATCGAGCCATTCCAGGCACAGCGCGGTGGTCGGGTGAGTGCCGGTGCCGAACGCCAGGCCCGGGTCCAGTAGCAGGTTCACCGCGTCAGGCTCAGGGGCGGCGTGCCAGCTCGGGACAATCCACAGGCGCTGACCGAAGCGCATCGGCTGGAAGCCATCCATCCAGCTGCGTTCCCAGTCCTGGTCTTCGATCACTTCGCTGTGATGCTCGGGCAGCGGGCTGCCGGTCAGCAACTCCAGGTGGGCCAGCACGCTGGCGGCGTCAGTGCCGCCTTCGAACAAGGCCAGCAGGTGTGTGTGCGACCACAGCGGAGTGGTGTTGAGTTCCGGCTCGAAGATCGGCTGATCTTCGGCGTCCATGAAGGTCACCGATACGGCGCCCACTTCAAGGAAAGCGTCTTCGTAGGTTTCGGCTTGTTCTGGGCTGATGGCGAGACGGACTTGCAGCCAAGGCATGGCGGGCACCTTTGAAAAATATAGATTGCAGCCTAGCGGGCTGCGAGAAGCGCGCAAGTTTACGCGAGCGCGCGGCAGAAGACGACCGGGTTGCCATCCAATAGCGGAGACGTCGGTCTCTGTGGCGAGGGAGCTTGCTCCCGCTGGAGCGCGAAGCGGTCCCAAAATGGCAGATACGGCTCTGTCTGACACAACTCGGATGAATGGTCTTGCGGCTGCTGCGCAACCGAGCGGGAGCAAGCTCCCTCGCCACAAGGTTTCCGGGCGGCATCTCCAGAAACAACAAAGCCGCCCGAAGGCGGCCTTGTCATGTTCCGGCTGAAGCTTAGTGCTTCTCGCCAGCCAGCTTGTGCTCGAGGTAGTGAATGTTCACCCCCCCTTTGCAGAAGCCTTCGTCACGGGTCAGATCACGGTGCAGCGGGATGTTGGTCTTGATCCCGTCGACAACGATCTCGTCCAGCGCATTACGCATGCGCGCCATGGCTTCGTCACGGGTTGCGCCGTAGGTGATCAGCTTGCCGATCAACGAGTCGTAGTTCGGCGGAACGGCATAGCCACTGTACAGGTGCGAATCGACGCGAACGCCGTTGCCGCCTGGTGCGTGGAAATGCTTGACCGTGCCTGGGCTCGGCATGAACGTTTTCGGGTCTTCGGCGTTGATCCGGCATTCCAGCGCGTGACCGCGGATGACCACGTCATCCTGGGTGAACGACAGCTTGTTGCCGGCGGCGATGCTGAGCATCTCCTTGACGATGTCGATGCCGGTGACCATTTCCGATACCGGGTGCTCTACCTGGACACGAGTGTTCATCTCGATGAAGTAGAAGCGGCCGTTCTCGTACAGGAACTCGAAAGTGCCGGCGCCACGGTAGCCGATGTCGATGCAAGCCTTGACGCAACGGGCGAGGACTTCCTCGCGCGCGTTCTCGTCGATGCCTGGTGCCGGCGCTTCTTCGAGAACCTTCTGGTGACGACGTTGCAGCGAGCAGTCGCGGTCGCCCAGATGGATGGCGTGGCCCTGACCGTCGGAAAGCACCTGAACTTCCACGTGACGTGGGTTGGTCAGGAATTTTTCCAGATAGACCATCGGGTTGCCGAACGCTGCGCCCGCTTCGGAGCGGGTCAGTTTCGCCGAGGAGATCAGGTCTTCTTCTTTGTGCACCACGCGCATGCCACGACCACCGCCGCCGCCAGCGGCTTTGATGATCACCGGATAACCGACTTCGCGACCAATGCGCAGAGCGGTTTCTTCGTCTTCAGGCAGTGGGCCGTCGGAGCCCGGAACGGTTGGAACGCCAGCGGCGATCATGGCGTGCTTGGCCGATACCTTGTCGCCCATCAGGCGGATGGTATCGGCTTTCGGGCCAATGAACGCGAAACCGGAGTTCTCGACCTGTTCGGCAAAGTCGGCGTTTTCCGCAAGGAAGCCGTAGCCTGGGTGAATGGCGGTAGCGCCGGTCACTTCAGCAGCGGCGATGATGGCCGGAATGTGCAGGTAGGAGTGAGCGGCGGAGGCCGGACCGATGCAGACGGATTCGTCTGCCAGGCCCAGGTGCATCAGCTCTTTGTCGGCCTTGGAGTAAACGGCGACGGTCTTGATGCCCATTTCCTTGCAGGCACGCAGAATCCGCAGGGCGATCTCACCGCGGTTGGCGATCAGAACTTTTTCCAACTTCGCAGTCATCAAAGGCTCTCCGCGATTCAAACGATGGTGAACAGCGGTTGGTCGTACTCAACCGGCTGGCCGTCTTCGACGAGGATGGATTCGATCACACCGCTGGCTTCAGCTTCGATGTGGTTCATCATCTTCATGGCTTCGACGATGCACAGGGTGTCGCCTTTCTTCACGGTCTGGCCAACTTCAACGAAGGATGGCGAGGACGGCGAAGATTTGCGATAGAACGTGCCGACCATCGGCGAACGGGCAACATTGCCGTTCAGCGTTGGAGCCGCTGGAGCCGCAGGCGTAGCGGCAGCAACCGGAGCGGCGGCAGCAACTGGAGCCGGTGCCGGCGCATGCATCGGAGCCGGTGCATAGTACTGCTGAGCCGGCGTCTTGCTGTGACGGCTGATGCGTACGGACTCTTCGCCTTCCTTGATCTCAAGCTCGTCGATGCCGGACTCTTCCAGCAATTCGATCAATTTCTTAACTTTACGGATATCCATGAATCATCAACTCCCAAGGGTCGGTCAGGGGCGTTTAACGCTTGTTGTTCAAGCCGTTGCCTGTCTTTCAAGCTGCTCTAGTGCGGCCTCCAGGGCCAGTCGATAACCGCTGGCGCCAAGGCCGCAGATCACTCCCACCGCTACATCGGAGAAGTAAGAGTGATGGCGGAAAGGTTCGCGTTTATGCACGTTAGACAAATGCACTTCGATGAATGGGATGCTCACCGCCAGCAGCGCGTCACGTAACGCGACACTTGTATGCGTAAAAGCTGCTGGATTGATCAGAATGAAGTCCACACCTTCGCCGCGAGCAGCGTGGATGCGGTCAATCAATTCGTACTCGGCGTTGCTTTGCAGGTAAAGCAAATGGTGGCCGGCATTGCGCGCCCGCTGTTCCAGGTCCTGGTTGATTTGTGCCAGGGTGGTTGCACCATAGACGCCCGGTTCCCGGGTGCCGAGCAGGTTCAGGTTAGGGCCGTGCAAAACCAATAGGGTCGCCATCTGCTGCTCCTTTGTGATCCGTGTGCAATTGTCAGAACCCGGCGACTATGCCGCAAAGACTTTGTGACTGTCCAGTTCTATGCAATAGGCAGCACGATGGCCGATGTTTGCGCGAAATATGTGACCGGGTGATTAAATCCGGTCATTTGCTTTCGCAACACGTTCGGCGAAGTCCGTGGCGTTTATCTCGCCGATCACTCGCACATCGGTGCGTTCGACGCCGTCCCTGCCGAAAAACATCAGCGCCGGAGGGCCGAACAGCTTGTAGCGGTCGAGCAGGGCGCGCTGTTCGGTGTTGCTGGCGGTGATGTCGAAGCGGATCAGTCGATAGCCTTTGAGACGTTCGACGACGTTGGCATCGTTGAGCACTTCGTGTTCGATGACTTTGCAACTGATGCACCAGTCGGCGTACCAGTCGAGCAGCAGCGGCGTGCCGGAGGATTTGGCTTCGGCGAGGACGCGATCCAGTTCGGCTGGAGTGCTGATGGTTTGCCAGGTGCTGGCGATTGGCGCTTGCTGCTCGTTGCTGGCGACGAGGCGCGGCTGGCCAATGGGGTTGAATGGATCGGACTGACCGCTGAACGCGCCGTACCAACAGGCCAGTGCATAAAACAGCAGAAACATCCCCAGCAATTGCCCCAGGCGTTTTCTCGGCGGCTTATAGACAAACTCCAGCGCGCCCATGAACAAACCGACGCCACCGGCGAGCAAGCCGATCAACAGTAAAGTGATCTGGCCTGGCAATACTCGGCTGAGCAAACCGATCGCCAGCCCCAGCAAGAGCACACCAATCGCGTTTTTCACGTAGATCAGCCACGGCCCGCTTTTCGGCAACCAGGCCGCGCCGCCAGTCGCCACTAGCAACAGCGGTGCGCCCATGCCCAGGCCAAGCATGAACAGTTTCAATCCGCCGCCCAAGGCATCGCCGCTGGCGCTGATGTACAGCAGCGCACCGGCCAGGGGAGCCGAGACGCAGGGCGAAACCAGCAGGCTCGACACCACGCCCAGCACCGCCGCGCCCCACAGTGAGCCACCTTCGGTGCGCCCGGCGATCCGGTCCAGGCGGCTGCTGATGGCGTAGGGAAGTTTCAGTTCGAACACCCCGAACATCGCCAAGGCAAACACTGCGAAAAACATCGCGAACGGCACCAGCACCCAAGCCGATTGCAAGCGCGCCTGAAGATTAAGCTGTGCGCCGAACATGCCCATCAATGCACCCAACAGGGCGAAGCAGATGGCCATCGGCAGCACATAAGCCAGTGACAGGTTGAAGCCACGTAAACCGCCAATCTGCCCGCGCAGGACTACCCCGGAGAGGATCGGCAGCATCGGCAGCACACAGGGGGTGAAGGTCAGGCCGAGGCCTGCGAGGAAGAACAGCGCCAGTTCGCGCCAGCCCCAGGCTGTGGTCGTGGCACCGCTGCCATCAATACTCAGGCGCTCGGTCTCGGGCGGGTAGCACAGGCCTTTGTCGGCGCAGCCCTGATAGGTCACGGCCAGCGTAAAGGCGCGGGAATCGGTGCGCGGCAGTTCTACATCGAGAATGCCGTGGTAAACCTCGACATCGCCGAAGTATTCATCGTGCTTTTGTTCGCCCTTGGGCAGTTGAGCCGCACCGAGGCCAACGTCGGCCGGATCTGCGCGAAACTGGAAGCGATGGCGGTAGAGGTAGTAACCCTCGGTGGCGACGAAACGCAGCTTGATCGATTGCGGCGTACTTTCTACCAGGCTCAACTGAAAGGCTTCGCGTACCGGCAGAAAGTCGGCGCTGTTGTTGATCGAACCCAGGGTGGAACTGGGGCGACTGTCCAGCAACCCGGCGGCGGAGGCCGGGAGGGCGAGCACTAAAAACAGCAGGCAGAGCAAACGGCGCATGACAATCTCGCGTATTGGAGGTGCGGGCATGATAGCGGACGATGGGCTGGTGTGCAGAATGGGGAATGGGTGGTGAACATGCCCGCGATGGCGATTTATCAGACGCGGAAGGCTTGAACGGCGGTATGCAACCGTCCGCCCAGCACCAGCAAATTCTCTCCTTGCTCACGCCCCTCGCCGATGCGCAGCAAGTTATCCCCACCCAATTGATGAATCCGCTCACTGTGATCGCGGATTTCGCTGACAGCGCCGCTCTGCTGGGCAGTGACATCGGCGATGCGCACGGCGGTGTCGGAAATGGTCTGGATCGCTCCGACGATTTTATCCAGCGCACCGTCGGCGGCCTGGGCCTGGTTGGCCGTGGCTTCGGCGTGTTCGACCTGGGCGCGCATGCCTTCGACCGATTGTCGCGCGGCGGTTTGCAGGCCGGCGATCAGTGTCTGAATCTCGGCGGTGGCACCGGCGGTGCGCTGCGCCAGTGAACGAACCTCTTCGGCCACCACCGCAAATCCCCGGCCCATCTCCCCGGCGCGGGCCGCCTCGATGGCGGCATTCAGCGCTAGCAGGTTGGTCTGATCGGCAATCGAGCGAATCACCGTCAGCACGCCGCCGATAGTCGCCGACTCTTCGGCCAGATGTTCGATCATCTGCGCGTTGCCTTGCACTTCACCCACCAGCGCATGCAGCCCGGTGAGGCTCAGGCCGATGACCTTCTGACCATGCTCCACCGCCAGCCCTGCATGACGACTGGCGTCCGCGGCCTGGCTGGCATCACCGGCGACTTGTTGAATCGTTGCTTCGAGTTCACCGAGAGAGTCGCGGATCAGCGCGGTGTCGCCGGCCTGATGCTCGGCGCCGCTGTGCAGGTCATTGCTCAATTCGGCCAGCGTCCGGCTGCTGCCGGCGACTTGCTCGGCATTGAGGCGAATGGTCCCCACCAGGTCTACCAGATAGGCACGCAAGCGATTGAGCGAAGCTTGAATGTCATGCAGTTCGCGGTTGGTCGCACCCAGTTGAATGTCGCGACTGAAGTCGCCCTCGGCCCAGGTCGAAAGCGCGGGTGCCAGATTGGTCAGGGTTCGGGCCAGGCGGCGCTGCAAGGTGTCGATAAGCAAGGCGATCAGTAGGATCAGCCCGATCATTACTCCCTGCATCAGCCGCACTTCACCCTGGATCTGCCCGTGCTGGGCGCGCACCACCGGTTCCAGCCCGGCGATGGCCTGCTGCACGGCGGTGATTTTCAAGTGAGTCGCGGTGCTGAGGTCGGCGCGTTTCTGGATCTGTTCGCGCGTGCGTGCCAGTTCAGTCGGGTAGCGGGTGAGCAGGCTGTTGAGTTCACGCTTGAGGCTGACGCCGGCGTCTTCGGCGACGGCTTTCTCGGGGTTCTCCAGGCCCATCATGGCGGAGAAGTCATCGGTGTTCGATTCACTGCTGGCAGTCACCCCCAGCAGCGGCAAAGTGTTCAATTGTTCAGCCTGAACGCGGATGCTGGTGACTTCGCGCTCGACATCGGCGGCCAGTTCACTGCGCCCGCTGCTGACCAGTTTGTCCCGGGCCAAAGACAACTTGCTCAGATGCTGGGAAGCCGCGAGCAAAGGCGTCAGGTACGCCGCGTTGCCGTTGGCGTACTGGCTGAGCTGATCGAGGCTGGCACCGAGCTCGCGTTCAGCTTGCAACAGCAGGGCTTGTGGATCGCCGGCGAGTTTGCCGGCAGCCAGCAGGTCCGTCTTGCTGAACTCCTCCAGGTTCGACAGGCTGGGGCGCAAGGTATCGGCCAGGCTCGGAGGTAATTCGCCGAGCTCCTTTTGCAGGCTGTCGATGGCCTGGCTGGCGCTGCTCAGACGCAGGGCATCGCCGCTGGCCAGGTAATCCTCGACGTTGCGCGCCACTTCATTTTGAAACTGCTGGGACAGGCCCAGGTAATGCTCCATCAACAGATAGGGGCGTTCCAGGGCTTTTTGCGACCACCAGAGGGTAGCGCCGAGGGCCACGCACACGGCGACCAGAAGGAGGGTATTGAGATTGGTCAACAGCTTCAGGCGCATTGCGGACTACCAACGGCAGAATGGTAAGTGCCTGAAGTTATTGCGTTTCTGTTACAGCGTTATGACCGAATCGGTCGATTCCGATGAAAAAGTGGCACTTTGCTTTGACTCCCGCGCGGCTTGCACTCGGTTGCGTCCGGCGTCCTTGGCGCGGTACAGCGCCTCGTCTGCCTGTGTGGCCATCATCAGGCTGTCGGAGCCTTCGTGCAGTTCGACGACACCGGCACTGAAGGTGCACCAGAGGTCCTGGGGCTGCGCGGGGTAGTGAATTTCGGCAAAGCGCTGACGGATTTCATCGAGCACCTTGTAGGCCGATTCAATATCGGTGTCCGGCATGACGATGGCGAACTCTTCACCGCCGTAACGGCCGATGAAGTCGGTCTTGCGCAACCGTTGTTTGAGGAACAGCGCCAGGCTCTTGATCACCCGGTCGCCCATGGGATGGCCGTGGCTGTCGTTGACCCGTTTGAAGTGGTCGATGTCGAGCATCGCAAAGCTCAGCGGCTTGTTTTCGCGACGGGCACGGAATGAACAGTCTTCGAGCAGCTGCAGAATATGGGTGTGGTTGTACAAACCGGTCAGGCTGTCGCGCACCATCCGCGCCTTGAGATTGCGCGCCCGCGCCGCGCGGTTGCGTACGGTGGTGATCAGGTGGCGCGGCTTGATCGGCTTGGTCAGGAAGTCGTCGCCGCCCTCACTCATGGCGTCGAGCTGCTTGTCCAGATCGTCTTCGGCCGACAGATAAATGATCGGCACGCTGACATAGCGGTCGTTATGGCGGATCACCTTGGCCAGTTCCGTACCGGTGCAGGCCGGCATGTACATGTCGAGGATGATCAGGTCCGGCTGGAAATCCGCCAGCTCGGCCATGGCCTGGATCGGTTCGATCAAGGTCCGCGTGACGATCCCGGCGCTGTTGAGCAGGCGCTCGGTGTGCAGGGCCTGGGCGCGGGAGTCGTCGATGATCAGCACTTTATAGGGTTCGTACTGGGCGACGCAGGTCAGCACTTCGATCTTTTCCAGCAGGCTCGAGGCTTCGAGGGTGCCGGTGAGAAACTCCTGGCCCCCGGCGCGCACGGCGGCGAGGCGGGTCGGGGTGTCGGTTTCGTGCAGGCTGAAAAACAACAGCGGCAAGGGCTGCTCCAAGCCTTGCTGGGCTTCGGCCGCCAGTTTCAGGCCGATGCCGGCGCCGCTGAAGTCGACATCCATCACGATCGCCGCCGGCAAACGCTCGACCATCGAGGCGCGGAACGCGGCGACGCTGTCGAGGGCTTGGGCGCTGAGCCCGAAGAATTCAAGTTGCTTGGCCAGCCGTTCGGCCCGGTCGTGATCCTGCAGCATCACGTAGATCGGCTTGCGCAGCGGTGGCAGAAAGGTGTGTTCGAGCTGATCGCCATGGCGCAGGCCGGTGCGGGACAAACGCTGCATCAGGCGGTTGAGGTCAGTGATCAATCCGCTGCTCAGGCGTCCGCGATTGGCGTCGACGGCCTCCAGCGACTGGCCGATATGACGGGCCAGCAGGGTGTGTTCCGGTTGTTCGAAACGTTCGGCAAAGCGCAGCAGGCGCAGATTGGCCTCGCTCAGCTCCGACAGGTCGGTGATGGACCATTCATTGCGTTGCAGACGTTGCCATATCTCAAGAATCTGACGTGCCTGATGAATTACCCGCTGGGCAAAGTGGTGCTTGAGGCGCTCACGGCTGGGGTCTTCTGGCTCGGTCATATCCTGACTACTAGTTAGGGTGCATGCTGAGATCGACTGGTGGCTCTATGCTAGCACCTCTTTTCGATGGCATGAGTGTCCTATGTCAATAATCTGCAAAGCGACATCATTCAGTTCCCGACCGACTGGTCGCATAGGCTCAACGCTGTGCTTCATTTATAGTGATGGCTTCGATTGCAGTCATTGTATGGCTCGCTGTGTCCCGCAGGATTTAATGCGCGGCAAATAAGGCACGATGGCGTAGGGTTGTAGTCGAACCGATGAACTCAAGTGATTGAAAGGATATCGCCATGCTGGACTGGAAGAACCGCACGGGCAGCGCGCCTGAGCGTGCCGCTGAACCGAAATCGGCCACCCGCAGTTATTTTGGTGGCCTGTTGTTCAGCCGGGCGCTGGCCACTCTGATTTGCCTTTACTTGTTGGTGGCTATCGCGCTGGGCTGGTACTGGAGCCAGGAACCCGCGCTGTTCCCGGTTCAGCAGAATGCCCAGATGGCAGCTGAGAAAGAAGGCAAGCAGATGGTGGTCGGGTACACCACGGTGGAAACCCTCAAGACCGTCGCCGGTACCTTGCTGACCAAACCGGGTGGCTATATTTCCAACGACCGTTTCCCGCCGGGCCTGTGGATGGACAACATGCCGAGCTGGGAATATGGCGTGCTGGTCCAGGTCCGCGACCTGAGCCGTGCGCTGCGTAAAGACTTCGCCCGCTCCCAGTCGCAGTCCGCCGAAGACGCCGACCTGGCCAAGGCCGAGCCGCGCTTCAACTTCGACAACAAGAGCTGGGTACTGCCATCCAGTGAGTCCGAGTATCAGGAAGGCATCAACTCCCTGAGCCGCTATCAGGCACGCCTGTCGGGGCCGGACCAGAAGAGCGCGCTGTTCTACGCCCGCGCCGACAACCTGAACAACTGGCTGGGTGATGTAGGGACTCGTCTGGGTTCGCTGTCGCAACGGCTGTCGGCCAGCGTTGGCCGGGTCAAGCTCAACACCGCGCTGAAAACCGAAGTCCCGGCGCTCGGCCAGGTGCCGCAGGTTGACGAAGAAGTCGTTGAAACCCCGTGGATGCAGATCGATAACGTGTTCTACGAAGCCCGTGGTCAGGCCTGGGCATTGTCCCATCTGCTGCGCGCCATCGAAGTCGACTTCGCCGATGTGCTGGCGAAGAAAAACGCTACGGTCAGCGTGCGCCAGATCATCCGTGAGCTGGAGGCTTCGCAAGAGCCGGTCTGGAGTCCGATGATCCTCAACGGCAGCGGCTTCGGTGTGCTGGCCAACCACTCGCTGGTCATGGCCAATTACATCTCCCGGGCTAACGCCGCGGTGATCGACTTGCGTCAACTGCTCAATCAGGGCTGAGTCATGGTAGATAGCGCTAAAGAGGCCGCCCACCGCGCGGCCTCCGATGCCGAACAGATCGCCTGGGTCGACGAGCAGGACAACCTGCTCGGCGCCTTGGTGCGCTCCGACCTGCGTGAACGTGGGCTGATCGGGCGCGGCACCTACATCATGCTGTTCAATTCTGCCGGCGAGCTGTGCGTTCACCGGCGCACCCTGAGCAAAGCGATTTATCCCGGTTACTGGGACGTGGCGGCCGGCGGCATGGTGCTGGCCACCGAGACCTACGCCGAATCGGCGGCCCGTGAGCTGGAAGAAGAGCTGGGGGTGAGCGGTGTGGAACTGACCGCCCACGATCACTTTTTCTTCGAGGACACCGGCAATCGGCTTTGGTGTTCGGCGTTTTCGGCGGTGTGGGACGGCCCATTGATCCTGCAGCCGGAAGAGGTGCTGGAAGCGCGCTTTATCCCGATCGATCAGGTCCTGCTGGAAATCCAGCAAAAGCCGTACTGCCCGGACTCTTTGGCAGCCCTGAAGCGCTATCTTCGCGCCCAAGGGGATGACGTCGCAAAAGAGCTGTAAATTGGCGCCGATTGGCTCTTAGCAAGTCGGCTTTTTGCCGTTACACTGCGCGACCTTTTCAAACTGAACCGGCAGTGCCCGGCTCAGTAGCGCTGCCCCTGCCTGAGTGGGGCTTCGCGGTCGATAACCTTGCCCAAGGTTGCGATCAGTCTTTGTCCTCCCAAGAGGATTGCCGGTGGCCAAAAAAGCCGCATCCTTCGCCGCCCTTGGTGGCCTGGTATTTTCCACCGACGCAGGTCGTCATTGCCCGGAATGTAGTAAACCGGTGGATGCCTGCATCTGCAAACAAACCGTTATCCCGGCCGGCGACGGCATCGCTCGCGTGCGTCGTGAAAGCAAGGGCCGTGGCGGCAAGACGGTGACGACCATCACCGGCGTGCCGCTGGCCGAAGACGCGCTCAAGGAACTGGCCACCACGTTGAAGAAACGTTGTGGGACCGGTGGGGCGTTGAAAGACGGGATCATCGAAATCCAGGGCGATCATGTCGAGCTACTCTTGGCTGAGCTGATCAAACACGGTTTCAAAGCGAAGAAGTCCGGCGGCTAGCAGCCTCTGTGAAAACCACCCGCGGCTTGATCCAGTCCTGATTTCATTCTGGTCTGGCGTCGTCTCCATGGTTTTCACAGAGCCTGTTCAAGACCGGTTTCTAAACTCACTGCGGTCAGCGAGGTCTACCCCCTCGTTGACGAAACGTCATTTTCATTCTTTAGACTGCGCCGGCCTGAACTCAAGGCGACGCTCTATGACTTCTTTATAGGGGACTTCGATGTCCGTAAGACGCACACGCAAAGACGATGGCAGCCAATGGACAGTTGCGGACAGCCGCAGTGTTTACGGGATTCGCCATTGGGGGGCCGGGTATTTCGCGATCAATGACGCCGGTCGCGTCGAAGTTCGTCCGAACGGCCCGACCAGTTCGCCTATCGACCTGTTCGAGCAAGTCGACCAACTGCGCAAAAGCGGTTTGTCCTTGCCGTTGCTGGTGCGTTTCCCAGACATCCTGCAAGACCGCGTGCGTCAGCTGACCGGTGCGTTCGACGCCAACATCGAGCGCCTGGAATACCAGAGCAAGTACACCGCGCTGTACCCGATCAAGGTCAACCAGCAGGAAGCGGTGATCGAGAACATCATCGCCACCCAGAACGTATCGATCGGTCTGGAAGCCGGCTCCAAGCCTGAGCTGCTGGCGGTACTGGCGCTGGCGCCGAAGGGCGGCACCATTGTCTGCAACGGTTACAAGGACCGTGAGTTCATCCGTCTGGCGCTGATGGGCCAGAAGCTGGGCCACAACGTGTTCATCGTGATCGAGAAAGAATCCGAAGTCGGTCTGGTGATCGAAGAAGCGGCGTCGCTCAAGGTCAAGCCTCAGGTCGGCCTGCGTGTGCGTCTGTCGTCCCTGGCGTCGAGCAAGTGGGCAGACACCGGTGGCGAAAAATCCAAGTTCGGCCTGTCGGCGGCGCAACTGCTGTCGGTGGTCGAGCGTTTCCGTGCCGCTGGCCTGGACCAGGGCATTCGCCTGCTGCACTTCCACATGGGTTCGCAGATCGCCAACCTGGCGGACTACCAGCACGGCTTCAAGGAAGCGATTCGTTACTACGGCGAACTGCGCAACCTTGGCCTGCCGGTCGATCACATCGACGTCGGCGGCGGTTTGGGCGTGGACTACGACGGTACTCACTCGCGTAACGCCAGTTCGATCAACTACGACATGGACGATTACGCCGGTGTCGTGGTCGGGATGCTCAAGGAATTCTGCGATGCGCAGAGCCTGCCGCACCCGAACATCTTCTCTGAAAGCGGCCGCTCCCTGACCGCCCACCACGCGATGCTGGTGGTGCAGGTGACCGACGTCGAGAAACACAACGACGACGTGCCGAAGATCGACAACAAGGAAGAACTGCCGGAAACCGTGCAGTGGCTGGTTGACCTGCTCGGCCCGACCGACATCGAAATGGTCACCGAGACCTACTGGCGCGCCACGCACTACATGAGTGACGTGGCCACCCAATACGCCGATGGCAAGCTGACCCTGGCGCAAAAAGCCCTGGCCGAGCAATGCTACTTCGCCGTTTGCCGCCGCCTGCACAACTCGTTGAAGGCCCGTCAGCGTTCCCACCGTCAGGTGCTCGACGAACTCAATGACAAGCTGGCCGACAAGTACATCTGCAACTTCTCGGTATTCCAGAGCCTGCCGGACACCTGGGCCATCGGCCAGGTCCTGCCGATCCTGCCGCTGCACCGTCTCGACGAAGAGCCGCTGCGCCGTGCAGTGCTGCAAGACTTGACCTGCGACTCCGACGGCAAGATCAAGCAGTACGTCGACGAGCAGAGCATCGAGACCAGCCTGCCGGTGCACGGTCTGAACGAGGGTGAAGACTACCTGCTGGGGATCTTCCTGGTCGGTGCCTACCAGGAAATTCTTGGCGACATGCACAACCTGTTCGGTGACACCGACTCGGTGAACATCTATCAGAATGCTGACGGCAGCGTGTACCACGCTGGTATCGAAACCCACGACACCATCGAAGACATGCTGCGTTACGTGCACTTGTCGCCGGAAGAGCTGATGACTCACTACCGCGACAAGTGCGCCAGTGCCCGCATCAGCGCCAGCGAGCGCACCCAGTTCCTTGATGCCTTGCGTCTGGGCCTGACCCGTTCGTCTTACCTGTCTTCTTGAGGTAGGGCACCGCGCCCATCAGGTTGTCTGAAATTTCTCCGTAGGTTGCGGAAATTTCAGATGACCTGGTGCGGGGCTTCTCTTTTGTCACGCGAAATAGCCCACATACCGAGCAATCCAAGCGATGTGGTCTTCTTTTCGCGTAGGTCATTTCCTAAGTTGTACTTCGGCACTCTACTCGGCCATGTCTCTCAGCGAGAATCCCCGGCCGCCCCTCCTGTAGAGAATCGCCGATGTTCGATTCAGTCAACGAGCCGTCATTTCGTCTGGATATAGCGGGTCTTGCCGACCCCTTTGAGGTCTTGACCTTTACCGGTAGTGAAGCGATCAGCGAGCCTTTTGCGTTCGACGTGGATCTACTGAACGATGACCCGACACTGGACCTTGCAAGCCTGCTGTACCGCTCGGCCTTTTTGCACTTCGGGCCGCAGGGGGAGGGTATTCACGGACAGTTGCTTGGCCTCGTTCAACCCGGCCATGGCAATGAGCCCAGGCTTTGTCGTGTGCGTCTGGGCCCCAGGCTTGCTTGCCTGGCCCAGCGCTTCAATCAGCGAATTTTCAGCGATCGCTCGGTGCCGGACATTCTCGCCCAGGTTCTCAAGGAGCACGGCATTGCCGGCAAGGATCGTCGTTTCGACCTGAACGGCGATTACCCGTCCCGTGATTTCTGCACGCAGTACCGGGAGTCGGACCTGCAGTTTTTCCAGCGTCTATGCGCCCAGGAGCGGCTTCATTACTACTTCGAGCACCGTACGCGCGGGCATTGTCTGGTCTTGGGCGACGGTCCGGGGCAGTTTCGCCGTGGCGAAGAGAGGGTCTTCGAGGATGTGAGCGAACGACCGGGAGTGCATCAGTTCAAGCTTCATGGCTGCGGGCAGATTGCCGAGGGGCAGACGAACCTGCCAACGCTGCGCAGCGGTCAACTGATGCCGTTGTCCGGTCATCCGTATGCGGACTGGAATCGTCTCTGGCTAGTGACCCATGTCGAGCATCAGGGAGGACAACAGCCAGATTTTTTGTATCGCAACCAGCTGCGCGTCGTTGCGCAGGAGGTGCCTTACATCGCGGCTCATCCCGTTGTGAAACCCAGGATGCACAGCCTGCAAAGGGGATGGGTAGTCGACGTCGGTGAATCTCGCCCCGATCCCGGCAGATCGGTCGCCGTGCAGTTTGACTGGCTATATCAGGGCGAAGGCGCAGCCCCCAGCCACTGTTGGTTGCCGTTGTCTGGCGAGCTGGAAAGCGCGGGTGTCATGCCCTTGAGTGAGGGCACGCAAGTGCTGGTGAGCTTTATCGAAGGTGATCCTGATCAACCGTTGATCAGCGGATTTCTTCCCGGTGCACCGTCCAGCGCAGAGCCGGGCATGGTCGAGCTGCTATCCGCCTCGACCACTGAAGCCAGCCGCGCGGTTGATGGTTTATTGGGCTTGCTGCAATCCAGCGAACCCTTGGTACTCCTGTGTTTGCTGCCAGGTGGGGGCAGTTTCAGTCATTGCGCGCAATCCTTATGCACTTGCCGGGCAGCGACGCAGCTTGGCCAGAGCGGTGCGGCATGATTGCCGTTCAGGCGCCCGACTCGACCCCGCAATGGCTGTTGCTCGATGTGCCGGGCGTGCTTCAGGCCGGTGCGATGTTGCGGCAACAGTTTGCTCATGTCCGATGGTTCTGGCTGTTCGAAGGCACCGAGTTTCATCCGTTGCGTGAGCAGGGGCCAGTGTTGGTCGACCTTCGCGAATGCCCGGCACTCGCCGAGCTGTACTCAAGTGAGCCGCATACATGGGGCGGGTTGCTGCTGGTCAGTGAAGCCTCTTCATCACAACTGCTGGAGCATTTGCGCCGCATGCTCACCGTCACCTTCAGCCTGCATCACCGGGCCTTGTTGAGTTACTACAACCCTCAAACGGCGAGTTACTTTTTCGATGCCTGCGATGCGCAGGAGCTGAGTCGCTGGCTCGGTCCGATCGATCAGTTACGCTGGTTCGGCGGCACTTGGGCCGATCGGGCCATTGGCTGTCTGGGCTGGCAACAGTTGTTCAATCCACGGCTTGCCGTCAGGCCGCTGGCCATCGAAGAAAACCTCAGCTCGCGTCAGCGAGACAGCTTGCAGACCTGCCTGCTGGAGCAGCATGCCTGGCGCTGGAGCCGATCCACCGGCACCGACTACAACAGCTTGTGGGCTCACCTGCAGGAAGGGCTGGCGCTGGGTTTCAGTGAGCGCTCGGTGCTCGATGGCTGGTTATGGCTGCGCTTGCAGCACCCTGACGCCGTGCCAGGGCAGTCGTTATCGGGAACCACCCAGCAGGAGCGTCTCGATAGCCTGCGCAACCTGTGGCAGAACGATCAACCCTGAACGGGTTGAAGGTATGTCGCTCGTCATCCTTTTAACCAGCCGTCGTTCTTGCGCAAGTACCAGGCGAATGTGCCAAGGGTCAGGCTGCGCAGCACCATGAACAGCAGGAAGGTTATCCACAGTCCATGGTTGCCCAAGCCTTGCAGTATCCAGGCGAAGGGCAGTAGCAGGATCACGGTCAACAGCATGCCGTTGCGCATTTCCCGGGCGCGGGTGGCGCCGATGAACAGGCCGTCGAGCAGATAACTCCAGACCGCAATCAGCGGCAGCGCGGCGAGGTACGGCAGGTAGATGAAGGCGGTGTCGCGCACGCTCTGGATGTTGGTCTGCATCTGGATGAACAGGTGCCCGGCGTACAGAAACAGCAAGGCGAACCCCAGGCTTGCCAGCAGCGACCAACCGCACGCCACCACCAGTGAGCGGCGCAGGGCATCACGGTCGCGAGCGCCGATGGCGTGTCCGCACAGGGCTTCCACGGCGTGGGCCAGACCGTCCAGCGCATGGGCGGTCAGCAGCAGGCCGTTGAGCAGCAGCGCATTGGCGGCGACCGTGGCATCGCCCAGTCGTGCACCCTGCACGGTGATCAGGAAGAACACCGACTGCAACGCCAGGCTGCGGATGAAAATATCGCGGTTGACCGCCAACAATGGGCGCCAGCTCTGCCACAACGCCAATGCGGCCCAGGCGATATGGCCGGGATAGGCGCGCAGGGCTTTGCGGGTCATGAACAGGCCGATCAATGCGCCGGTCCACTCGGCGATCACCGAGGCCCGTGCCGCGCCGACCACTCCCCACTCCAGGCCAAGCACAAACCACAGGTTGAGTGCGATGTTGACCAGGTTGGTGCTCAGCAGAATCGCCAGCGGAGCCCGGGCATTCTGGGTGCCGAGAAACCAGCCGACCAGCGCATAACTGGCCAGCGCCGCCGGCAGCCCGAACAGCCGTGTGTGGAAAAACTCGCGGGTCAGTTGATCCAGCTCCGCCGACGGTTGCATGAAGTGCAACGCGACCCCGCTCAACGGCACGCCCAACGCTCCCAACAGAATGGCCAGGCCCATGGCCAACAACAGACCTTGCAGCAAAATCTGCCGCAACGCAGCGCCATCCCCACGCCCGGCCGCCTGGGCGGCAAATCCGGTGGAGCCCATGCGCAGAAAGCCCATGGCCCAGGCAAGAAAGGTATACAGACTGGCGCCCACCGCGACGGCGCCGAGCTGATGAGCATAGGGCAGGTGACCGATGACGGTACTGTCGACCAGCGCCACCAGCGGTACGGAAATGTTCGAGAGAATCATCGGGGCGGCGAGCGCCCAGACGCGGCGATGGGTCGGACGGTCGCGCCAGTCGGCAATCAGGTTGGACATGCAGGCTCCTTGGGGGCGCCTGCATTGTAGCGACGAACTCGGAATCCGCATCGATCCATTGTGGAAGCGAGCCTGTGTGGCTGCCTTAGTGAATGATCCAGCTCAGTAACCACAACCCCAGCAGCAACCAGATAATCCCCATGATGATCGACGCGTTCATGAAGGCGCGGATCGCCGACCACAGCAGCATCAGCCCGAGGATCAAGGTGATGATGCTGATGATCGAGGTTTCCATGCCCAATGCCTGGGCCAGCCCTTCGACAAAATTGCTGCCGGCGTTGCTCAACAGGTTGAACAGGCCACTGAGGGTGTCGATGATAAAACGGATGACCGAACCGATTGCCTGGCCGAGCCATTCGAAAAAGCTGTCTACCTGCATGTGTACGTCCTGATGGAGTGGTGGCGTGGTTGCCGGATCCGAGCCTTGGGCTATTGATCGTGCTCCCGGGTTCCCGTGGAAGCTGCCGAAGGCTGCGATTTTTTTGAGTATGGCGCAAGTACGCAGGCACAACGCTGCCACTTGCCTTCACCCGTCATCCCCCTGAAGCTATACGCCTTCAGGAGAGCCCGATGAACCTTGTTGAACTGACCGAACGCCTGCACGCCATTCGTGACCGCAATGACTGGCGGCAATTTCACAGCCCGAAAAACCTGGCCATGGCCGCGAGCGTGGAAATGTCCGAGCTGGTGGAAATCTTCCAGTGGCTGACCGAAGACCAGTCGCGCCAGTTGCCGGCGGACAAACTGGCCCATGCCGGGCAGGAAATCGGCGACATCGTGCTGTATTTACTGCTGCTGTGCAGCGAGTTGGGACTGGACATGAATGAAGTGGTACGTAACAAGCTCGCGGACAGCGAACGGCGGTTCAGCTGATGAGCGACCGTCATTTCGATCAGTTGGCGACCCGCTTCGCTGAAAAAATCTACGGTGGCGCAAAAGGGGCGATCCGCCTCGCGGTGCTGCAGGCCGACCTGGCCGAAACCCTGCCGGACCGCCCGTTGCGCGTACTGGACATCGGTGCCGGCCTGGGCCACATGTCGTTGTGGCTGGCCCAGCGCGGTCACCAGGTCACCCTGGCCGAACCCGCCGAGCCGATGCTTGAAGGCGCTCGCCAGCGTTTTGCCGAAGCCGGGCAGACCGCGACATTCATTCAGGCGCCGTGGCAGGAGTTGCTTGGTCAGCTCACCGAACCCTACGACCTGGTGCTGTGCCACGCCGTGCTGGAATGGCTGGCCGAACCCCATGCGATTTTGCCGGTGTTGCATCAACTGACGAAGCCGGACGGCTGGTTGTCCCTGGCGTTCTATAACCGCGATGCGCTGATCTACCGCAACCTGCTCAAGGGCCATTTCCGCAAGATGCGCAAGAACGACATGGCCGGCGAGAAGCAGAGCCTGACGCCGCAACAGCCGCTTGATCCACGGGATCTGGCAGCGCAACTTGAGGGGCTGTGGCGGGTCGAAACCCAGAGTGGAGTGCGGGTTTTTCATGACTACATGCCGGTGGAATTCCAGGCCCGCGCCGAACTGCTCGACTTGCTGGAAATGGAACTGGCTCACCGCCGTCACCCAAGCTTCGCCGGGCTTGGGCGCTACTTGCACTGGATCTGTCGGCCGATCTGACCGGAGTGCGCAATGAATAGTCGTTCAGGTTTACTGGTGATCTGTCTGGGGTTGGCGGCCTGTCAGGGCAACAACCCTTACATCGCGACGTCCAATCCCTTGCCACCGGCACCGCCCCAGGCCGCCGGCACTTTCGACCGCAGCGCCTACCCGGCGGCGCCACGGGATTACGGTCGCTACCGCAGCTGGGCCTGGCTCAACGGGCGCCTGCCTGCGGGCACGGCCTGGGCCGATTCGGAGCAGGTGGCCGAAGTCGTCAGCAATGCCCTTGACCAGCGCGGCTTGCGCCCACTGCACGACAACCGCCCGGCGGACCTGTTGGTCAGCGCCGACCTGCATCTGGAAACCCGCTTGCGCCAGGTGCAGGACGGCTCTGGTTACGGTGGCGGCTATGGCGGCGGGTATTACGGCGGTGGTTACAACCGCTACGGCACGGGTTACGGCATGTACAACAGCGTGCCGGTCGTCCGTACTTATCAGGTACAGGTTGTGGTGGTGCGGGTCGATCTGTTCGACGCAAGCACCGGTCAACCGGTGTGGAGTGCCAGTGCCGAAACCAGCAGTCAGGGCAACCAGAGCGAACGTGCCGATGCCCTGCGCGAAGCTGTCGAAAAGGCCATGTCGGCGTATCCTCCTAGTTAGCTTCCTGTTCAGGAAGCCTCCCGCAGGTGCATGTCTTCAATCGGAGAAAAATCATGTTCCGCCGTCTCGTTTTACTGGCCATCGCCGCGCTGCTCACTGCCTGCGCCGCCAACGAGGTCAATCATGACTTCGATGCCAGTCGCGACTTTGCCGCCTATCGCAGTTGGAGCTGGAAAGAGCCCGCCGTGCAATACCGTCCCGACGACCCAAGGATCAAGAGTGACCTGACCGAGCAACGCATCCGCCAGGCCGTTGCCGATCAACTGGATCAGCGTGGCTTGCGTCCGGCCGCCGCCGGCGCCAAGGCAGACCTTAAGGTGCAGACCTACCTGATCGTTGAAGATCGCCAGCAACAAGTGACCACCTCCTATGGCGGTGGTTATGGTGGCCCATGGAACGGTTATTGGGGCGGGCCGATGTACAACGAAACCCGCAACGTCAGCTACAAGGTGGCGACCATCCAGATCGACCTGCTCGATGGCAAGGACGGCAAACTGGTGTGGCGTGGCAGCGACGAGCAAACCCTCAGCCGCACACCGAAGCCAGAGGACCGCAGCAGTACGATACGCCAGACGGTCGGGCGCATATTGGCTAACTATCCACCGCGCTAAATGGCTTAACCCTCTAACACTACAGCCCCTGTAGGAGCGAGGCTTGCCCGCGAAGAAGACACCGCGGTTTTTCAGTCATTACGCGTTATCGTTCTTCGCGGGCAAGCCTCGCTCCTACAGGATCTTCGTCGTCACACAAGCCCACAATAAGTTGGCGGGATGGCTAGTTGCCAGCAATCTGCCAAACCCTTGTCTACACTGCTGTTCATCAATGGAGGTAGCCCTCGGCGGTGCGCCGGCAAAGGAGTGCGCCATGTCTCCCTGCTTGCAGTTTCGTAGCCCGGCCCGGCAACGGGGTGCGATCGGTTTGATGGCAGTGCTGACCCTCGGCATGGCCCTGGTGTTCCTGCTGATCGTGGTCGACAGTGGCCGCTTGTACCTGGAGAAACGCAGCTTGCAGCGGATAGCCGACATGGCCGCACTGGAGGCTGCCACGCGCAACGGTGATTGCGCCGTGGGTGCCAGCGCTACCGCCTATGCCACCGCCAGTGTAAATCGTAACGGCTTCACCCTTCCTGACCCCACGCGCAGCCTGGCGGTAGCCTGTGGCACCTTGAGCCTGGACGCCAACAGTCTTCGGGTTTTTGTGGCTAACCCAAGCAGCAGCGAAGCCATTCGGGTGATCGTCAGTCATTCAGTGCCGCAGAGTTTCGCCGGTGGCGTTGGCGCCCTGTTCGGCGGTGCACCGGCCGGGGCCACCCTCAACCTGACGGCGACCGCCGTCGCGGCGCTGCCGCCACCACTGGCATCGCTGACCCTGCGCACCACGGCGCTGAGCATCGATAGCAGCAAGTCGGCTACCCTCAATGCGCTGTTCGGCGGTTTGCTCGGCGGCAGTCTGAACGTGTCCGTGGCAGGGTGGGATGGGTTGGTGAACACCAACATCAGCCTGCTGGGTTACCTTGATCGACTGAAGGTCGACCTCGGCCTCAACGCCGCCGGGTATAACCAGGTATTAGGCGCTTCGGTGGCCGTCAGCCAATTGATCCAGACCGCCGTCAATGTGCTGGACCCCGGCGGCACCCTCGGCGCGACGGCGACCATTGTCGGTCTGCAAGCCCTCAAGGTGGCCGCTGGCTCCACGACCGTGGTGTTGGGCAATCTGCTGCACGTCGAGAACGGCAGCGACGTCTCAACGTTCGCGACGACTGTGAGTGTGTTCAACCTGATCGAAGGCGTCGTGCAACTGGCCAACAAGAAAAACGGTGTGGTGGCGACAGTGCCGATCAATCTGGCAGGGCTGGCGCAAATCACCGCTCGGGTGCAGGTGTTGGAGCCGCCGCAACTCTCCGCGATCGGCAATCCGAAAAACGCCGCGCTGGATCCGCTGGGGCCCAATCGGATCTACGTGAGAACCGCACAGCTTCGCACGTTGTTGTCGATCGACTTGCCGGCGCTGGACGCCATCGCGGCGCTGGTCAATGCCGCGGCGGATCTGGCAGGACCGCTGACCAACACCCTCAACGCCTTGCTCAATCTCGACCTGGTGGCGGTGCTCAACTCACTGACCTGTGCCATCGGCGTGCCCTGTCAGACGCCCGACGTCATCGTGCTACCGGGGCCGATACGGCTCGACGTGGCGCTGGACGTCGCCAGTGCCGATAGTTACGTCACGGCTTACAGCTGCATCAGCAACACCAACAAAACCCTGACCACCAACACCAGCGCATCGCTGGTGAACCTGAAAATCGGCCGGATCGATGCCGCCAGTATGTTCGGCAGCAACACCGTACCACCGACGGTCACGGTGCAGCCGTTGAAGCTGATCGATATCGGGATTAAAACCTGCCGCAGGTTTTTGTTCGTGCCCATAACCTGCGATCCGCGTGTGCCAGGCGTCGGTGGTGGCATCGATGTCGTTGCCGACACCAGTGTGGCGGCGAACACCAACATGCCCCATGTCTACTCCGCACCACCGGCCAACAGCCTGCCGGACATCAGCCAGCCGCCGTTTTACTACTCATTTTCCACCAGCAGCATTGTCAGCAACTTGCTCAACACCCCGGTCAACCTTCACGTCGATATGTATGGCCCGTCAGGCAGTCTCGTCGGCGGTCTGGGGGCGATCCTGAGCAGCGTGACCAGTTTGCTGGTCAGCGCAATCAACGGCGTGCTCAACCCGTTGCTCGACAGTCTGATCAACACATTGCTGATAAGCCTTGGGGTCGACTTGAACAAGGTCGACGTCGGCGCCAACCTCAGTTGTCACTCAGGGCGCGCGTCGCTGGTGATCTGATCGCCCGTGACAATCGGCAACTCAATGCAGAAACGCGCGCCTTCGGCCGAGTTTCTTACGCTCAACCGTCCGCCCATGTTCTCGACGATGCCGTAACTCACCGACAACCCGAGCCCGGTGCCGACGCCTACCGGTTTGGTGGTGAAGAATGGCTCGAAAATCCGCTCCAGCAACCGTGGGTCGATGCCGCCGCCGTTGTCCTCGACCCACAGCCGCACTGAATGCTCATCACGTTCGGCGTACAGCGAAATCCACGGTTTGAACGCCGGGTCGGCCTCGCGTTTGCTCAGCAGCGCATCCCGTGCATTGACCATCAGGTTGATCAGCACCTGTTCCAGCTGGTCGACGTAACCGCGCACCTGCACATCAAAACCGCTCTCGCTGACCCGCAGCTCGATGCCTTTGCCGCGCAAGCCTTCGGACAGCAGCGCCAGCGTGCCCTCGATGGCTTGAACCGGATTGAACGGCTGCTGCTCGACCTCCGAACGCCGGCCGAACACCCGCATGTGATCCACCACCTTCGCGGCGCGCTGGACTTGTGCGTCGATGCGATTGAGCTTGTCAGTCAGGTAATCGATTTGCGCATCGCCATTGCTCAGACGCTTGAGCACATTGACGATGGCCATGCGCATCACGTTCAGCGGCTGATTGATTTCATGGGCAAGCCCGGTGGCCATTTCGCCGAGGGTGGCCATTTTCGCGCTCTGGGTAAGCTGCTGCTGGGCGCGCCTGACCTCAGTGTTGTCGCGGCCCACGGCCTGAATTTCCAGCAAACGACCCTGGTCGTCGAATACGCCGCGATCCGACCAGACCCACCAGGCATGTTCCCGTCCCGGCAGTTGCAGGTTGATCTCCGCAGTGCTGACCGGGAACTCCGGGCTCAGTCTACTGAGGCGCTGGAGGAACGCTTCGCGCTGCTCCGGCGACATCCAGCTGCCCAGATTCACCCCCGGCAGCTGCTCGGGTTGGCATTCCAGATAGGTCGCCAGTGGCCGGTTGCCGAAGGTCAGCGTCAGGTCGGGGCGGTAGCGGCAGATCATCGCCGGGGAGTCTTCCACCAGGATCCGGTAGCGCTCTTCACTCTGTTTGACTTTCTCGGTGGCCAGGGTCGCCTCGGTGACATCCAGCCACAGGCCCACGGCTTCCACCGGCAACCCGAGGTCATCGCGCAGCAGTTTGGCTTCGTCGAGCAGCCAGTGGTAATCGCCGTGACTGTCGCGCAGTCGATAACGGGCGCTCACCGAACCCTCGCGCAGCAGTTGCCGGGTACGCTCGAAATAGCCGTCGCGGTCTTCAGGATGGACCCGCTCCACCAGCGAGCCTGCGGCGCAATCGGCGAGCGACCAACCGAGCAGCGGCAACAGGCTGTCACTGAAAAACGTCGGTTGCAGCGCCCCTTCGACATAGCGCTGCACGTAGATCACCGCCGGTGAACTGGCGATCAGGTTGTCCAGCCGGGCATGGGCGGCAGCGGCATTCTGCTGTTGGTTTTTGATGTCGCTGATGTCGAGCATGAAACCCACCAGCCGGCGGTTTTTACCGATGCCCAACGCCTGGCCTTGCAGTCGGTACCAGATCGGCGTTTGTGTCGTGTCGGGGCGATGCAGCCGTACGCACAACAGCAACGGCGCGCCTTCGTCTTGCAAGGATTGCAGGCGAATCGTCAGCTCTTCACGGTCGGCGGGATGAATCTGTTCGAGCCAGTCGTGCAGCGGAAAACGAGTGCTCGCAAGGTTCAGCGTATTGGCGAGCGACGGCGCCAATTGCACTTCGGCATGGTCGCTGAAGACCTCCCACCAACCGGTACCGAGCAAGGCTTGTAGAGATTCCAGCCGCTCCAGTTGCAGGTGGTGCTGATGCTCGCGCAAGCGCTCAAGCAGCGGGCCGGCCAGGGCGGCGGTGAGTTGCAACCAGTCGCGCTCGCTCAAGTCGGGGGCACGTTCTTGCACCGGGTAGAAACCACAGAGCAACCACGCGACCACGCCCAGGGCATTGCGATAGGGCACCGCGAACCCTTCGGCATTGCCGAAGATGCTTTGCAGGCGTGGGTGCTCGCTGGGTGTCAGCTGTTGGGGGACTGAGCCATTCAAACTGTCGAGGCCGGTGCCCAGGCGTTGATGGGTTTCCCACAACCTTGGTGCATCGAAGGCCGCGTACTGCTGGTGAATCAACCAACCCTCGGCCTGTTCATCGAGCAAGGCCATGGCCATGCACGGGATCTGAAAACGCTGGGCCAGGCCTTGCAGTTGTTCGGCCAGTACCTCGGGCAGGCGCGTCAGGCTGCACAGGCGCAACTGCTCGCTGACCTGCGCCGCGAGCAACTGGCACTGTTCACGACTGCGCGCTTGTCGACGTTCGAGCAACAGATCGCCGATGTCGATCAACTGCAATAACCATCCTTCGCCCAACGGCTGCACCCAGCCGCGCAAGTGCAGCGGTTGTCCGGCGAGGCTGAAAAAATCCAGGTCCAGGTTTTTGTCCTTGCCACTCGGCCGGTGTGCCTTCGACCGACAGGGCGCTATGGGGCATGAGGTAATCGAGCAGGTGCGGTGACTGCGCGTCGGGTATCTGTTGCGCCAGCAGATGCCGCAACGGACCGCTCAGCTGAATCACTCGACCTTCATCATTCAGATGCAGCTGCAAGCCGACACGCTGCACGCTCGCAGGCTCTGGCGTGTTCGGGGTCTGTGGCGGGTGACGATTGAGCAGACGCCCGAAGAGTTTGTCCCCGGAGCTCAAAACTGCAGGCTCGATTGGGCCGTGAGGGTCGGCGGCAGATTGGGCACCGAACCGATTCCCGGCAGTACCAGAAACGGCAGCACTTGATTCAGTTTACTGGTGGGGTAGTTGATGCTGACCGTCAGCACGCCGCCGGTGTAGGTGGCGCTGGCGTCGGTGGCCACGTTGAAATTCAGCGCGGCGGGAATCCAGGCCAGCTGCCGGGTCAGTTCGGTGGTCGCGATGTTTCTGACCGCCGTGTCGTAATTGGCGGTGCTCGGGTCCAGCGCCACACTGCGACGCACCGCTTCGGCCGTGGATTTATTGAACGATTGCATCAGCAACAGCGGCAGGCTGTAACTGACCAACCCATAAAACACGGCGAAAAAAATCACGAATACCAAGGCGAACTCAATCGCCACGGCACCTTTTTGCTTGCGGGGGAGGCCTGTTTTCATGAGTGCGTCTACCCTGACAATTACTGCGTAGTGTCAGCATAGAATCATTCAGCCAAAACGGACGTTTTTTACCGGATGCAGAGCCTTGTCCTACTCATCTGGCTGACGCTTTGCGCAGCACAGGATGCCCGAGAGCGCCACATCGCCAATGGCCTGACCGTCGGTGCAGGTGTGCTGGCGCTTATCTATCTGTTGTGGACAGGGACTACGTGGCTGGGGGCCGAGGCGGTGCAGGGCGGCTGGGCTTTGTTGTTGGCATTGGCCTTCACCTTGCCCGGTTATGCAGTGCGACGCATGGGGGCAGGCGACGTGAAGCTGATGGCGACGCTGGGCCTTGCGACGGACGGTACGCACCTGCTCGGCGGTTTCATCGGCGCCGGGGTGGCCAGTGTGCTCTGGCTGCTGCTGGCGCCAAGACTCTGGCTGCATATGGGGCAGAGGCTTAGAGCGCGTCTTCGTTACCTGGAGCCTGGCGCGTCAAAAAAGCAGCCCTTTGCGCCGTTCGTGTTGGTGGGTGTGCTGCTCACACTGGCCTGGATGCATTAATCGCAGGCGTCCCCTGTTCTATGTACATAGTTGGAAAGTGCGTCTACTTTCAAAATTGTTGTTGTACAGCCTGTGGTGTCGGTGCAGGAGCAGCCAAGCCAGACTTGGCATGGAGTGGCACGTGAACAAGCTTACCTCGGCAGTAAAAGTTCTTGTGGTTGATGATGAGCCGTTGATTGTCGAAGAGCTTTGCGAGTTCATCGAGCTCAATGGTTATCGCTGTGTGCCTTGTGTCTCCGGCCATCAGGCGATCGAGCGTTTCAGCGAAGACGTGAATATCGGCTTGGTGCTGTGTGATTTGCAGATGCCTGACATGGATGGCATCCAGCTTGTCCAGGCGCTGCAGCGGTTGTCCGGCAAGCATCGGGCATTCGAGGCGATCATGCTCACCGGGCATGCGAACAAGCAGGATGTGATCAAGGCTTTGCGTATCGGGTTCGCCGATTACTATCAGAAGCCGATTGATCTGGCTGAGTTGCTCGAAGGTTTGCAGCGTCAGGAGGTGGCCTTGCAGGAGCGGCAGAGAAATCTGCAGTTGGGGCATTTGAGTCAGAAGCTGCAGTATCTTTGTGAATCGATCGATGAGCTTTATCAGGATCTGGACAAGGTTCGTCGGGGGGCGTCTCCGGAACCTGTGTCAGGTTCAGTTGATGGTGTGGTCGGTGAACCGGAGCGGGTGGTGGGGATGCCGGCGGTGTTCAATCAGTTGTCGCCGCGTCAGTTGGAGGTGGCGCAGTTGGTGGGCAAGGGGCAGACCAATTATCAGATTGCCTGTGAGTTGGGGATTACCGAGAACACGGTGAAGCTTTATGTGTCGCAGGTGTTGCGGTTGACGCATATGCATAATCGTACGCAGGTGGCGTTGGCGTTGTCGCCCGGGAATGCCGGGGGGCGGCGGGTTTCTGCGCATTGATCTTGGCGGCCTTTGGGCCGACCATGTTCTTGTTGACCGGGTACATATCCATTTCTGCGGTAACGGCTGCTTAGGGTTCCGCTCTTACAGCGGGTCACTTTTGGCAAACGCCCCAAAAGTAACCAAAAGGTCTCGCCCCGAACGTACGGCCCCTCGCTGAGGCTCGGGGTTCCTTCGCTCCGGTATTCATCTGGGGGCATCGCCCTACGGTTGGCTTCGCTTCAACCTACATGCGATGTGTTCGACTGCGTCGAACGGCGCTGCGCGCCAATCCCCAGATGAACACCTCCACTCAGCCTCCCGAAGGGGCGGGTGGATCAAGATCAAAAGCGGCAGGCGAGCTAACGCTCGGCCTGTAGTTTGGCGGGTGTATGCCGCTCCCCTGTGAGCTGCCGAAGGCTGCGATCTTTTGATCCTGGCGGCCTGACAGCCGACCAATCTCTCCCAGACATACACCGACCCACTTGTAGGAGCGAGCGGTGCGGCGATCCGACTTGCCCGCGAAGACGGCCTTACAGGCAACGATGTTTATTGGTCGGTAAAAACGTCAGAACCTTCCCACATGTTTTTCAGGTTGCCCGTCGGAAGCGGCGTCTCTAGCCTTTGTCCGTCGCTGACAATTCAGCGACCGGGCGTCGCGGCTCGATTCTTGAGGCATAATCGCTCCACCGAACAACAACACTTTTTGGTGTCTGTCGTTTCGTGTCATGGCGACTGTGCGCGGGATACCTTCGGGTATGCCGAGCAAGCCTCAGGGGTCGGTCCGCGAACCCGCGTACAGCTGCCACCCCAAATTGCGTCGCGGCAATTTGGAAGTGGCTCCATTTCATCCCGGAGGTGTAATCATGTTCAAAGCCACACCAAATCCCCCTGAAACTGACGACGTTTCGCCCTACGAATCCCTCGATTCGAAAAAACTCAACGAAGCCGCCGAACGCGCGCTCGACCACTACCTCAAGCCACCACCCAAACAACCCGAAGGCCGCAAGCCAAGCAGGATGTTTCTGGTCGCCCCGGACATGGACAACGAAAGCCTGCTCGCCCATGTCTGCGAATCACTAGCCTCAGCCAGCGTCATGACCAGCGATATCGCCGCCTATGTCGACGCCCCGCAGCGGCATACGCTCCTGGCGATTCAGCAGGTCATCATGCTGGCCGAGCTGGCGGTGAATCGGGTGCTGGATAACGTCGACGTACCAAAAGCCGCGCCACACAGCTGACCCCTTGCAGGAGCGGGCCCCTCACCACAGGCTCGCTCCTGCAGGATCAGCGGTCTTTCAAGAACCAAACGCCCGCGCCAGCGCGGTGAAGCTCGGTCCGGCCAGCACGATCAGCAACGCCGGGAAGAGAAACAACATCATCACCACGGACATTTTTGCGGACATTTTGGAGATGTATTCCTGCAAGCGTGTCAGGCGTCGGTCATCGAGCAGCAGCTTGAGCGCCAGCAGTGATTTCATCGCGCCGCCGCCTTGGTGAATCAGTTGTTGAAGGATCACGCAGGTGTCGGTGAATTCGTCCACCGCGAGCAATTGGGTGGCCTTGTTCAGTTCTTCGCCCAGTTCCAGACCGGAATCGACCCGCGCCAGTATCAGGCGCAATTCGTGGGTCAGGGTCGGTAGCAGTTGTTTGCCTTCAACGCTCAACACTCGCAGTGACTGTTCCACCGCCATGCCGGATTCGAACAGGATGCGCAGCAGTGGAATGAAGGTTGATACCTCGATCGCCAGTTGTTTTTGCCGCTGCTGCGCGGCGGCGGCCAGCAAGCGTTTGGGCAGCAGGTAACCGAGGGCTGTGGCGAGGGTTGGAGTGATCCAGTGGTTGTTCACCTGCGGGAAGAACAGGCCCTGGATCAACAGGCACAGGGCCAACGCCAGCACCGGTGTGCCGATCTGGCAGGCGGCGAACAGCGAGCGTTGTCGGGCGCTGCGCCAGCCGAGGCGGTTGAGCAGGGTCTGGGTTTCGTTGTCCAGTTGGATCGAACGCTGACCGATGCGGCTGTCGCCCAGCAGTTGTAGCCAGTGACTGACGCGATGGTCGCTCAGCGGTTTGCCGTCCAGCCGTTGGGCTACCTGGCGTGCACGCCGGTGCTGGTCCAGCAGGCCACTGAGCAGCAACAGCGTGGCCGCCAGAAACAGCAGTGCGCTCAGCAGCAGGGCGATTTTCATACGCTTCGCAACATGCGCCACAGCGCCAGGCAGCCCACGACCTGCAAGCCGAACGCGGTCGCCAGCATCATTTGTCCCGAGCCGCTGTTCCACATGGCCAACAGGTATTTCGGATTGGACACCAAAAAGTAACCGGCAAGCCCCACAGGCATCAGCCCCAGCACCACGGCCGTGACGCGGGTTTCGCCGGTCATGGCGCGCAGTTGGCGCGCCGCCTGGTCTCGTTCGCGGATCATTTTGATCAGGTTTTCAAACAGCTCACTGGCATTGCCGCCGTAGCGGTGATTGACCTTCAGGCCCAGGGCGAACAGGCGAAACTCGTCTTTCTCATACAGCTCGGCGAGGTCCGAGATGGCGTCCGGCAGGCTGACGCCCAAGTGCACGTTGCGTTGAACCCGAGCCATGGCGTCTTTCAGTGGCGCTTCGGCGGCGTTGATGGCGCCCAGCACTGCATCGGCCAGGGTGCGTCCGGACTTCAGGCTGCGCACGGTGTGATCGAGCAACGTCGGCAGTTGTTCGATCATGCGCTTGAGTCGGCGCTGATATCGCCAGCTGATGTACAGCCGCAGAGCCAGGGGCGGCACCAGTAGCAACATCAACAAACCGATCCAGCCCGCGAGGGCAAACCCCAGCAGGGCGCCCAAGGCCCAGAGCAGCAGCCACGACCCGATGCGCTCGGTGGGGCGCCCGAGGCCGGCGCGTAGAAAGGTCCGTTCCAGGCCAGACCAGGATGATTTCGCCACGGTCAGTTGCGGTTGCCCTTGGGGCAGGCGGCCGAGGGTTCGGTCGATGCCGGCCTGGCGCAGACTGTTGTAGAACAAACGGATCGACACCCCCAACAGCGTCAGGCAAAGCAGGATGAGCAGCGCCGGTTTGAGCATGCCGTGACCCTCAATACGCCAAGGGAGAGAGTGCCGACTCGCGACGCAGTTTGTCGCCGGCGGGGTTGGCCGCCTCGCGCAGAAAACCGCGGCCGGTGTGTCGGTCGAAGCGGAACAGGGTGTTGGTCACGTAGACGTCGTCACGAATACCGACGACCTCCACCACTTCGCTGACGCAGCGGCGGCCATCGGGCAGGCGCGTGAGTTGGATCACTACGTCCAGCGCCGCGCAAATCATTTGCCGCAGGGTGCGTTCGGCGATGAGCCGCCCGGTCAGGCCCACCAGTGTCTCCAGGCGCAACAGTGCATCCTGGGCGTTGTTGGCGTGCACGGTGCTCATGGAGCCGTCGTGCCCGGTGTTCATGGCGGTGAGCACGTCGACCACTTCGACGCCGCGAATCTCGCCGAGGATGATCCGGTCCGGGCGCATCCGCAGCGCGTTGCGAATCAGGTCGCTGGCCTTCACTTCGCCGTGGCCTTCGGCATTTGGCGGCCGGGTTTCCAGGCGCACCACGTGAGGATGGCCGAGTTGCAGTTCGGCGACGTCTTCGATGGTGACCAGCCGTTCGTGAGGGGCGATCAATTGGCTGAGAATGTTCAGCAGTGTGGTCTTGCCGGTGCCGGTACCGCCGCTGACCAGGATGTTGCAACGCTTGCCCACAGCCTCCTGAATGAACTCGAAGATCGCCTGGTCGATGGTTTGCATCGCCATCAGGTCGGTGCTTTTGAGCATGTCCTTGCGGAACTTCCGAATCGACAGGCATGGGCCGTCGAGGGCAATCGGTGGAATGATCGCGTTGACCCGACTGCCATCGGGCAGGCGTGCATCGACCATCGGCGAAGACTCATCGAGCCGTCGGCCCAGGGGCGCGAGAATCCGTTGCATGACCCGCTCGACGTGGTGGTCGTCGATGAACCGCAGGTCACTGAGGTGCAACACTCCCTCACGTTCGACGAACACCCGGTGCGGGCCGTTGACCAATATTTCGGTCACCGCCGAGTCGCGCAGCAGCACTTCCAGCGGACCGAAACCGGTGAGTTCGTCGACGATTTCTTCCGCCAGCCGTTCCATCTCGTAGCGGGAAATCGCCAGGTGCAGACGGGCGATGTATTCGGCGACTTTGTCGGTGACGAACTGCGACAGCATGGGCCGCGACCCTTCCAGCAGGTTTTTTCCGGACTCTTCGATGGCGTCGATGATGTAGCGGTGCAGCACCAGTTTCAGGCCTTCGTGGTCGGTATTGCCGGTCGGCCCGTGCGAAGGCGCGCCGAAGAGTTTTTCCCCGCTCATTGCACGCCCCTCAACCGGTTGAACCAGCCGGCCTTGGGTTTATCCAGGCTTTCGGAGCGTTTGGCCAGCCATTCGCCGAGGGCACGCAGGCTTTGCGTCAGGCCCTCGCGCGGGGCCAGCTCGAACAGGCTCAGCCCTTGATTCTTGGCGTTGAGCCGCACTTCCGGGCTGTAGGCAAACACCGCGATCACCTCCATGCCGAAAGTTTTGCCCAAAGTGTCGGAGTCCGGCGGGACGCTGCGCAGGTAGCGGTCCACCAGCAATCTGGCGTGGTCGAGCTTCAGGCCTTTTTCGCGCCAGCGGCTGAGCACCTCAAGGTTGCGTCGGCAGTCGAGCACGTTTTGATCGGTGTACCACAGCAACTTGTCGCAATGGCTGACGAAGGTGCGCAATGCTTCACTGTCCGACTGGCCGGTGAGGTTCACCACGATGTGCTGGAAATGTTGGCGCAAGGCACTGAGCAGCATGTACAGCTCGGCGGCGCTGGTCTGTTCGAGCGGTTCATCGTTGCTGGCGTAGGCGAGGATTCGCAGCCCGGCGTCGCAGGTGGTGAAGGCGCTGTCGATCAGCGTTGCGTCGAGGCGCCTGAGGTGACGCAATGCATCGCCGAAATGAAACGAACTCTCCAACCCCAGCAAGGCCAGGCTGTCGCCACGGGGCAGCCCCAGATCCAGCAACAACGTTTGCTGGCCGCTTTTTTGCACCACGTGCGCCAGGTGGTTGGCGAGCAACGCGCCGTCGCCATTGCCCTGCGCGCCGTAAAGTACGGTCAGGCCACCTTGTGGAATCTGTTGGGTGTTCGGCGCCACGGTCGGCAGGCGTTTACTCAGGCGTCGCACCAGGCCGGCGACTTCGCTGGACCGCGAGCCGTAAGAGACAAAATCCCGTGCTCCGGCGCGCATGGCATTGAGCACCAGTTGGTTGTCCATGCCATCGCCCAGGGCCACGATCGCCAGCATCGGTTTGGCTTCCAGGGCTCCCTCGATCAACGCGCTCTGGGCCACCACATGCTCATGGTCCAGGCCCACGAACACCAGGCTGGCGAAGGTCACGTCCACCAGTGTCAGGAGCTCGTCGAGGTTGCCGCCCCCGGCGCTGATCACTCGGCCCAAAGGGGCGAGCGCCCCTTGCAGCCACTCGAAGTCGGTGTTGTTGCGTGTGATCGCGAGGAAGGTCTGGCTCAGGTTCTGGCTTTGGCTCATTGCGATAATCCGCCGTGTTTATCGACGTGGCCGTTTTCGAGGAAGTGCGGCGTGAAACATCTGCGCATGGAGAGTCCTCGCTCGATTCAGGGCGTTTGTTGGGTGACGGCATTGCCGCGAATGACTTCCACGCTCGGCTTGCGAGGTGCTGCGCCTCTGGGGGCGGGGGATTGTGGAGTGCCGGCCAGGGCGAGTTGACTGAACTGCACCAGCTCGCGGTTGGCGTTGGCCAGGCTCGCCGATGAGTCACCACGGCCGGCCCAGTATTGGCTCAGGCGTTGTTCTTCGGCGCTGCGCACAGCCAGACGCAAAACCCCGACCTGTGCCGCGAGCATCAGGCGGCTCAAGAGGGATTCAGGGACGGCGAGCAACACGGTGCGGGCGCTGGTGCGCAGTTGTTCCTGCTTGAGTTTCTCTTCATGGCTGAGTGCCGGGTTGGCAGGCTTGCCATCATTCGTCAGCCCCAACTGCTCGCCGACCCCGAGTACGCGCAACGCTGGGACCACGACCTGGGCCGACTGCTGGAGGTTGTTGGTGTCCATGCGCAGAAACAGCAGCACATCGACATAATCGCCGGGGCTCAATTGGCCGCCGACATTGATTACATCATCCGCCGCCACGGCGAGGGCACGTTCATCGGCGCGGATCATCCGCGCCAGCGTACCGCCGGCTTCGAAACTCTGATCATTGAGCCAACTGCCGGCGGTGAGCGCGCGCCAGGGTGTACGGCCAATGGCTTGATCGAGACGGGTCAGGCAGCCAACCGGGGCGGTACGCAGTTTTTCCAGGGTCACGTCGGCGGCGGTGATCTGCTCGAACGGTGCGATATCACGCAGCAGCACCACCACCGGTTGGCGGGTCGGGTCGTCCACCGAGGCCAGTATCGAGGGCGTTGATGTGCCGGTTTGTGCGACAGGCTCGGGAGCCGGTTGACGACTCAGCGCCAGCCCCCAGTAACCGGCAATGATGGCGCCTGCCAGAAACAGCCCGGCCAGGCCCAGGGTGACGCGGCTGTTCATGAAGGCTTTCCCCCTTTCCTGCGCGTAACGCCCCCAAGAGCTCTAACGAGATGACTTCGCAATCAGGCAGTTATGAGCGTGGGACTGTTTCGCTATTTGACGGTAGCGCAGGTAAAGCAAAATGCCATCACTGAGCGGTAAATATCTGACAAAAGTAACGGGCTGATGCCCAAAGTACTGTTTTGTGACGTTAATCAACCGGTTACTGCTTAAGTATTAATGCGTTCTTACAGTTGTTGGGCATGGGTTTGCCGACAATGCTGATGCTGGCATATGGGAATCATGTTGCGGCAGTGCAACAACCGCTGTCATTCAGGAGACGCGTCATGTCCTTCTCTAAAACGGTTCAGAAGATCAAATCCCACATCGCTTTTTACAAAGACCTTGCCAAAGACACCGAAGGCGCTTCGGGCATCGAGTACGCAATCATTGCAGGCATGGTGGCCGTGGTGCTGGCAACGTTTGTGGCACCCATCTCCACGGCGGTCACCGCAATGTTCAACACGATTTCAGCTGCGCTTTGATTTGAAGACTGGCACAGGCAGTCATTTGCCAATCCTGCAAAGGGCTTCTAACGTCATGGCTTAGTCCATTGCAGGTGTTGCCCCATGAACGCTCCAACCCTCCCTCGGCAACAGCTTCTTCTGGTCGATGATGAGGAGGATGCGTTACTGGAACTGGCGGAGTTGCTGGAGGGCGAGGGTTTTACGTGTTTTACGGCAACGTCGGTCAAGCTCGCCCTGCATCATTTGACTCGTCATCCTGATATTGCGCTGGTGATTACTGATTTGCGGATGCCGGAGGAAAGCGGCATATCGTTGATCAAGCGTCTGCGTGAGCACACGGCTCGTCAGCATTTGCCGGTGATTGTGACGTCGGGGCATGCGGATATGGAGGATGTGAGTGACATGTTGCGCTTGCAGGTGCTGGATCTGTTTCGCAAGCCGATCTATCACGTGCGTTTGTTGGATACGTTGAATAATTTGTTTCCGCAGCCTCGGGGTTTGCTGAGTTCCTGAGCGTACTGTGGCGAGGGGGAAAGCCCCCTCACCACAATCCATCAGGCAACCGGCCGCCACTGCCCCACCATATGCTCGATCTCCCCGCTCCCCATCAACTGGAAGTCCCCACTGGACCCCTCCGCGCTGGACATCAGCGTCACTTCGCTGGGCAAACGCACCGGTTTTCTGAACTGCACCGCAATCTCGACGTTGGCCGTCGGTAGATGATCGCTCAGGGCAGCCAGGGTGCGCGCCTTGTTCCACAGGCCATGGGCGATGGCGCTGGGAAAGCCGAAGAGTCTGGCGCTGATCGCGCTCAGGTGAATCGGGTTGTAGTCTCCAGACACTTTGGCGTACCGGCGACCAATGTCCGCCGGTGCTTTCCAGTGGGCCACTTCGGTCAGCGACAAGGTCGTTGCAAACGCTTGCTCGACAGGCTCGCCTGCCAGTTTGACCCCGCGACAGAGCATCTGGCTTTCGGCTTCCCACAGCAGCCCCAATTGGTCGTCGAGCGTCGTCACTAACTCGAAGGTCGCGCCCTTGGCATGGGGTTGCAGGTTCTGCACCTTCACGCTGACCCGCACGCGGCTCACGCCACCCATGGGGCGCATGACTCGGATGCGATTGCTCAAGTGAATCAGCCCCAGCAGCGGGAAGGGAAACGCCTTGGCGGTGAGCAGCTGCATCTGCAAGGCAAACGCCAGGATGTGCGGATACGTCGGTGGCAGCAGCCCGTTGTCGGCGAAACCACACACTTTGCGATAAGCCTCCAGGCGTTTCGGATCGACGTTGACCCAACAGTGATAACCCAGCTCAGGCAGTGCGGTGCCGGTGATTTTGCGTCGCGTTGCCGCTCTTAAATACAGCGTCTGCAAGCCCGGTTCGCTATTGAGTGTGTGCCAGTCGGTGGTCATGGTCAGGCTCCCAACACGCTTTGCCCGCACACGCGCAGTGCTTGCCCGGTAAACGCTCCGGTGCCCGGTTGTGCCATCCAGGCCACGGCTTCGGCGACGTCTTGCGGCAGGCCGCCCTGGCCCAACGAACTCAAGCGCCGCCCGGCTTCGCGTACGCCGAAGGGCAGGTGCGCGGTCATCTGGGTTTCGATAAACCCTGGCGCCACCGCGTTGATGCTGATGCCGCGCCCTGCCAGCAGTGGCGCCCAGGCCTGGGCCAGGCCAATCAGCCCGGCCTTGCTCGCGGCGTAATTGGTTTGCCCGCGATTGCCGGCGATGCCGCTGATGGACGCCAGCAGGATCACTCGGCCGTCGTCGCGCAGGGTGCCGCTGTCGAGCAGCGCCTTGGTCAGCACTTGCGGTGCGTTGAGGTTGACCGCCAGCACCGCGTCCCAGAATTCCGGGGTCATGTTGGCCAGGGTTTTATCCCGGGTGATGCCCGCGTTGTGCACCACGATGTCGACGCCGTCCGGCAAGTGTTCGATCAGTTGCGTGGCGGCGTTTTCGGCGCAGATGTCCAGGGTGATGCTGCGTCCGCCGAGGCGAGCGGCCAGGGCGTCGAGATCGGTTTTGGCCGGCGCCACGTCGAGCAGGATCACCTCGGCGCCGTCCCGGGCCAGGGTTTCGGCGATCGAGGCGCCGATGCCCCGGGCTGCCCCGGTTACCAGTGCCTTGCGCCCTGACAAGGGGCGTGTCCAGTCCATCACCTGCGTCGCACACGCCTTCAAACGTATGACTTGTCCGGAAATGAACGCACTTTTGGGCGAGAGGAAAAATCGCAACGGGCCTTCGAGTTGATCTTCGGCCCCTTCGCCGACATAGATCAGCTGCAAGGTGCCGCCGTTGCGCAGTTCCTTGGCCAGCGAACGGCTGAACCCTTCCAGCGCCCGTTGGGTGCTGGCGGCGAACGGGTCGCTCAAGGTCTCTGGCGCGCGACCAAGAATCACCAGGTGCGCATGGTGATCGAGGTTTTTCATCAGTGGCTGGAAGAACTCGCGCAGCTGTTTCAGCTGATCGACCTGCACCAGGTCACTGGCGTCGAACACCACGGCTTTGAGTTTCTGGCCGTGGCCGGGAATCCACGCGGTGGCCAGGGTCGGGTCGGTGCCGTAGCTGTAAATCGTGTCGGTCAAGCGGTTGGCGAGGGTGCTGACTTTTTCCGTCAGCGGGCCACCGCCAATCAACAGCGCCCCCTCGACAGGCCGCAATCGGCCTGCTTGCCAGCGTTCCAGCCGTACCGGCGACGGCAGACCCAGGGCACCGACCACACGATGGCCGATGGACGAATTGGCGAAGTCGATATAGCGGTCAGACATGAATCACGCTCCAGAAGCCGGGGTTAAAAGTGTGGACCAGGAATGGCAATTAGTCGTTCGATCCACGAGATAAGGCCTACGCTTGAACATTGCAGGTTGGTTTGAGCTTGGGTTTAGCAGGTCTTTCAGGAATTGCAGCCCGCTCCCACAGGGATGTGTGTTCACCATTGACTATCAGAAGGAGCTTTTTTCATGACTCAGCTGCGTCGCGTCGCGATTATCGGTGGTAACCGTATTCCTTTTGCCCGGTCCAACGGGCCGTACGCCACTGCCAGTAACCAGGCGATGTTCACCGCAGCGCTGGAAGGCCTGATCGAGCGCTATAACCTGCACGGTGTGCGCATGGGCGAAGTGGCCGCCGGGGCCTTGCTCAAGTATTTGCGCGACTACGGCCTGACCCGTGAATGCGTATTGGGCTCGCGGTTGTCGCCGACAACGCCGGCCTACGACATCCAGCAAGCCTGCGGTACGGGGCTGGAGGCAACATTGCTGGTGGCGAACAAAATCGCCCTGGGGCAAATCGAATGTGGCATTGCCGGCGGCGTCGACACGGCCTCGGACGTGCCGATCGGTGTCAACGAAGACTTGCGCAAGATTCTCTTGCAAGCCAACCGCGCCAAAAGCACCGCTGACAAACTGAAAACCTTCCTGCAATTGCGTCCCCGACACCTGATCCCGGACTTTCCAAGTATCGGCGAGCCGCGCACCGGCCGGTCGATGGGCGAACACTGTGAATTGATGGCCCAGACCTGGGGCATCCCGCGTGACGAGCAGGATCGGCTGACCCTCGAAAGCCATCAGAAACTGGCGGCGTCCTACGCCGAAGGCTGGCACAACGATCTGATGACGCCGTTCCTCGGCCTGACTCGGGACAACAACCTGCGCCCGGAGCTGACCCTGGAAAAACTCGCCTCACTGAAACCGGCCTTCGAGAAAAGTGCCAAGGGCACCCTGACCGCGGGCAACTCCACGCCACTCACCGATGGTGCGTCGGTGGTGCTGTTGGGCAGCGAGGAATGGGCGAAGGAGCGCGGTTTGCCGGTGCTTGCCTATTGGCGCGATGGCGAGGCGGCGGCGGTGGATTTCGTCAACGGTGCCGAAGGGCTGCTGATGGCGCCGGTGTATGCGGTGCCGCGATTGCTGGCGCGCAACGGCCTGACCTTGCAGGATTTCGATTACTACGAAATCCACGAAGCGTTTGCCGCGCAGGTGCTGTGTACGTTGAAGGCCTGGGAAGATCCGGAGTACTGCAAAACCCGTCTCGGCCTCGACGCGGCGCTGGGTTCCATCGACCGCAGTCGCCTCAACGTCAAAGGCAGTTCACTGGCCGTCGGGCATCCGTTTGCCGCCACCGGTGCGCGCATCGTCGCCAACTTGGCGAAGCTGCTGGACGCGGCGGGCAAGGGCCGAGGGTTGATTTCGATCTGCGCCGCCGGCGGTCAGGGCGTGACGGCGATTATCGAGCGCTGATTATTGAGGGCTGAGCACTGCCGCGTTTTGCTGCGCGGCCAGTTGCCGGTTGCGGTTGGCGTAACCCTCGGCCATCACCGAGCACACGATCAGCTGCAACGGGTGGTAGATCATGATCGGCAGCAGGATCAACCCAAGGCCGGGGTTGGCGCCGAAGATCAGCGCCGCCATCGGTGCCCCGGCCGCCAGGGACTTCTTGCTGGCGCAGAACACTGCGGCGATCTCGTCGGCGGGGCTGAACTTCAGCGCGTGGGCGGTGCGGGTGGTCATCCACAGGATGATCGCCAGCAGAATCGCGCTGCCAATCAACGCCGTGAGAATCACGCTGTTGCCCTGTTGCTGCCACATCCCCGAGACCATCGAGTTACAGAACGCCGAGTACACCAGCAGCAGGATCACCAGCTTGTCGGCGATGTTGGTGTAGCGCTTGTGCCGAGCGAAAAACCTGCCCAGCCATGGCCGCAGCAATTGCCCGAGTACCAGCGGCAACAACAGCATCGCGCACAAGTCGAGCAGGGTTGAACCCAGGTCGATGCCGCCAGCGCCGCTGCCGACCACGAAACTCACCAGCAACGGTGTCAGGAAAATCCCCAAGACGCTGGACAGGCTCGCGTTGAGAATCGCCGCCGGTACGTTGCCGCCCGCGCTGCCGGTCAGGGCCACGGACGAAGAGATGGTCGAGGGCAGGGCGCAGAGGTAGAGGAAACCGAGCATCAGCAACGATGGAATGTGTGAGCCCAGCAGTGTGTCGCTCAGCAGCCAGATCAACGGAAACACCGCAAAGGTGAAGGCTTGAACCATCACGTGCAGCTTCCAGTTTTTCAGCCCGTGGCGGATCTGCTCGCTGGAGAGGTTGACCCCGTGCAGGAAGAACACCAGGAACACACCGATGTTGATTACATACTCAGCGTGCATCCCGCCGCCGGTAGCGCCGAAGGTCGGGAAGAAATACGCCAGCAGCGTGGCGATCAGCATGCCGCACAAGAACCAGTCGGTGACCACGCGTTTAAGGTGTTTGAAGGCATGCATAACCGGCACCGAATCCATTTGTAAGAATTGATGACTTAGCCTAACGTCGGCCCTGTCAGCCGTCTTGCGACATAAGGCCAATCAATGCCGACTAACGGACAACTTACCCTCGAGCGGACCATCCCGGCGCTGACGGTGTTGCCGCGTCCGTTGTATGCGCGGGCGGAAAGCCTGAACGCCGGTTCGTGGACGCCGCCTCATCGTCATGATTGGGTGCAGTTTTCCTACGCCATCAGCGGCGTTCTCGGCGTGCACACCGCCGAGGGCAGTTTCTTTGCGCCGCCGCAGTGGGGCATCTGGATTCCGGCGGATCTCGAACATCAGGTCGTGACCTCGATGCGTGCCGAAATGCGCAGCCTGTATGTGCGCCGCGAGGACTGCCAATGGGCGGACGGGCGTTGCCGGGTGCTGGAAGTCACGCCTTTGGCGCGGGAGCTGATCAAGCGCTTTTGCCAGTTGCCGGTGGAGTATCCACAGGGCGACAGTCAGGAGGCGCGATTGGTGGGCGTGCTGCTCGATCAGTTGGCGAGTCTGCCGGAGGTGGGGTTTTCCTTGCCGCTGCCCCGGCATGAGCGACTGCTGGGTTTGTGCAACGAACTGATCGAAAGTCCCGAGTGCACGGTGACCTTGCAGGAATGGGCCGAGCGTTTGGGCATGTCGGAGAAAACCCTGATGCGGCTGTTTCAGCGCGAGACCGGGTTGAGCTTCCGCAGTTGGCGGCAGCGCATGCGGCTGCTGTCGTCGTTGAGTTTGCTGGAGGAGGGGGACAGCGTGACCAATGCCGCGCTGTCTTGCGGGTATGACTCGACGTCGGCGTTTATTGCGGCGTTCAAGGGGTTGTTCGGGTTTACCCCCGGGGAGTTGTTCAAACAGTAATTGTGGCGAGGGAGCTTGCTCCCGCTGGAGCGCGAAGCGGTCCCAATTCAGCCAACGCGGTGCATTAGATATTCCGCGTTTGCCGGTTTACGACTGCTTCGCAGCCGAGCGGGACGGTGCGGCGATCCGACAAGCTCCCTCGCCACAGGTATCGGTTTCGACCAGTTGGATCAGTGACTTCAGGTTCTGAAGCGGCGAACCAACCCGTCCAGCTCATTCGACAACCCTGCCAGGCTCTGAGAATCCAGCCGCGCCGAGTTTGCCAATTCCGCCACCAACTGCGCATCGCCATGAATCTGGCTGATATGCCGATTGATGTCCTCGGCCACCTGATGCTGTTCCTCAGCCGCCGTGGCGATTTGAGTATTCATGTCGCGAATCACATCCACCGACTCACGGATCTGCCCAAAGCTGCTGCGCGCTTCACCGATGCGGGTCACCGATTGCTGAGACACCTCCAGGCTCGCATGCATCTGCTGTGTTACCTGACTGGTGCGCTTGGCCAGGTTGCCCAGCAGGCCGTCGATTTCCGCCGTGGAATCGGC
The DNA here is from genome assembly GCF_059492165.1 of Pseudomonas sp. Pseusp15. NCBI lineage: Bacteria > Pseudomonadati > Pseudomonadota > Gammaproteobacteria > Pseudomonadales > Pseudomonadaceae > Pseudomonas > Pseudomonas sp. Pseusp15. The sequence continues at coordinate 4,619,927 of NZ_CP168523.1, read as the reverse complement.
AGTTCGTTTGGCCAGGGCGCGAACTTCATCCGCCACCACCGCAAAGCCACGACCCTGTTCACCGGCCCGGGCCGCTTCGATGGCGGCGTTCAGCGCCAGCAGGTTGGTCTGTTCGGCGATGGAACGGATGGTCCCGAGGATCGACTGAATGTCGTTGCTGTCGCGCTCAAGCTGTTGCATCGATTGCGCCGACTGTTCGATTTCCTGGCTCAAGCGATCGACACTGCTCACCGCGGCATCGATCTGCTGCTGGCCTTCACGGGCCTGGCGCTGACCGCTGTCGGCCGACTCGGCGGCCTGGCTGCAAGAGCGCGCGACTTCGTTGGCGGTGGCGACCATTTCGTGGAACGCCGTGGACACCATGTCCACCGCTTCACGCTGACGCCCGGCGGCTTCGGCCATGTCGCTGGACACTTGGGTCGAACTCTTGGAGGTGGCGAGGATCTTGGTCGCGGCGCCGCCGATGCTCTGAATCAGGTTGCGGATCGCCGCCAGAAACTGGTTGAACCAGTTGGCCAGTTGCGCGGTTTCATCGCTGCCACGGATGTGCAGGTTCTTGGTCAGGTCGCCTTCGCCCTGGGCGATGCCTTCCAGACCGCTGGCCACGCTGCGGATCGGCCGCACGATCAGGCTGGCGAAACTGGCGCCGACGATGGCGAAGAACACCGCCAGTACCGCCGCGATGATCGCGATCAGCCAGGTCAGTTGAGTGGCCGAGCTCATCACGTCGGTCTGCTTGATCAGGCCGATAAAGGTCCAGCCCAGTTGCTCCGACGGCCAGACGTTGGCCATGTAGCGCTCGCCATTGAGCTCAACCTCCACCAGCCCTTTGCCGGCCTTGCCGAGTTGCGCGTAACCGTCGCCGAGGCTGCTCAGTGCTTTGAAGTTGTGTTCCGGCTGCTTGGGATCGACCAGTATGGTGCCGGTGTTTTCCACCAGCATCAGGTAGCCGGTTTCGCCGAGTTTGATCTGTTTGACGATTTCGGTGAGCTGCTTGAGCGTCACGTCGATGCTGACCACGCCGCCATTGCTGCCCAGTTTGTTATCGATGGTGCGCACGGTGCTGACGTAGGTCGCGTCATCCTGAGCCCAGTAATAGGCCTCGGTGCGAAGCGGTTTGCCCGGCTTGGCCTGGGCCGCCTTGTACCACGGGCGCTGGCGCGGGTCGTAATTGCTCAGCTTCGCATCGTCCGGCCAGGACACGTAACCGCCCGCCGCCGTCCCGAGAATCGCGTAGGCGTAGGCCGGGTGGCTGTTGCCAAGGTCCTGGAGGAGGGCGAAGACCTTCTTGTCCATTTCGCCTTGGGGAATGCTCTCGGCGTTGGCACTCATGTAGGTCTTGAGGCTGTCGTCGGAGTTCTTGATCAGCGGTTGGGTCGCCAGGTAGTCAACGTTCTGGCTGATGCCATCAAAGAACAGCTGCATGGCATTGCTGACCTGACGAATCTCGCGGCCACTGCCGTCGACAAAATTGTCCTTGGCATCACTGCGCAAGTTCAGCACGACGAGGGTGGCGACCAGCACCACGGGCAAGCAGGCGATGATTGCAAACGCCCAGGTCAACTTCTGTTTGATGTTCATCCGCGCTCCAGTTTTTCTTGTAGGCCCACGCAGTACTGATGACTCGCGGATTATTGGCAGCCGAAAACGTTTGATACGCCCCGATCCTTGAGCGCGCCTTCTTGATTGTTGTTGAGGCGATTGTCAGACAATTCCTTTTCTCTCTAATGACTTCGGCTGAAGCGCGGGGAAATTGAGGTCTTTTGAGAAAAATCCTGCGAACGCCAGGGATCGAGGTTAGATTCTGTCGCAAATACCTTGGCACTCCGTCGTCAACAAGTGGTTCTCGCTCAGCTATGATCCGGGGCGGTCGATGAGTTTTGCCTGATTAATCCGGCACATTGTGTGCTTCTTGATGTTCATGGGAACGTTCATAGGTCGGCAACCCCTCCCCCGAATGAGAGGATTGCCGTATAACGAATGACTTTCGCGTGTTTGGTAATAAAGGACCCACAATAAAAGCTGATGAAGACTCCAAAACGCATTGAACCCCTGATCGAGGACGGTCTGGTCGACGAGGTGCTGCGCCCACTCATGAGTGGTAAAGAAGCAGCTGTTTATGTGGTGCGCTGCGGCAACGAGCTGCGTTGTGCCAAGGTCTACAAGGAGGCGAACAAACGCAGTTTTCGTCAGGCGGCCGAGTATCAGGAAGGTCGCAAGGTGCGCAACAGCCGGCAGGCTCGCGCAATGGCCAAGGGCTCCAAGTTTGGCCGCAAGGAAACCGAAGACGCCTGGCAGAACGCCGAAGTGGCGGCGCTGTTCCGCCTGGCCAGTGCCGGGGTGCGGGTACCCAAGCCGTACGACTTCCTCGAAGGCGTGCTGCTGATGGAGCTGGTGGCCGACGAGTACGGCGATGCCGCGCCACGCCTGAACGATGTGGTGCTGGAGCCGGATCAGGCACGCGAATATCACGCCTATCTGATTTCGCAAATCGTGCTGATGTTGTGTACCGGTCTGGTGCACGGTGACCTGTCCGAGTTCAACGTGCTGCTGACGCCGACCGGCCCGGTCATCATCGACCTCCCGCAAGCAGTGGATGCGGCGGGCAACAACCACGCGTTCAGTATGCTGGAGCGGGACGTGGGCAACATGGCGTCGTACTTCGGTCGCTTTGCGCCGGAGTTGAAACGCACCAAGTACGCCAAGGAGATGTGGGCATTGTACGAAGCCGGTACCTTGCACCCGGCCAGCGTGTTGACCGGCGAGTTCGACGAGCCGGAAGAACTGGCGGACGTCGGCGGGATCATGCGCGAGATCGAGGCGGCCCGTCTCGACGAAGAGCGTCGCCAAGCGATTCGGGCGGCGGACGATGCGCCACCGAGCAAAGCCGAAGAACCGCCTCCGCCGTGGATGCAGTGATCGGTTGACCCAAAACCCGGCTTTGGCCGGGTTTTTTACACCAGCAATACCCCGCACACTCAAGGACTGAATGTGAACTCCATCCGCAATGCTCAGTTGATCATCGCCGCCCGGCTGATTTCGGACTTCGGCGCTTTCCTCAACATGGTCGCCCTGGCTACCTACGTCTACCTGCTCAGCAATAGCGCCATGAGCGTCGGCATCTTCCTCGCCAGCCGTGTCGCCGGGGGGATCCTGGCCAGCCTGATCGGTACCCGGTTCTATCGCCGCTGGGCCGGGCGCCTGCCGCTGATTGCCTTCGATCTGCTGCGTGCCGGTTTGCTGGGTCTGCTGCTGGTGCTGCCGGTCAGCCAACAAGCGTTGCTATTACCGCTGATCGCGTTTGGCCTGGGGTTTGGTAATTCGATGTTCGCCATCGGCCTCAACAGCCAGTTGCCGCACCTGATCGAAGAGGCGCAATTACTCAAGACCAACGCCTGGATAACCTCAGCGTCGTCTGCGGCGATGGTCAGCGGGAGTCTGGTGGCTGGGTTGTTGGTGGCGGGATTTGGCTTTGAAACAGTATTTGCATTGAACGTGGTCACGTACCTGCTGGCAGCGCTGCTGATTGTGCCACTGCGGTTTTGCGGACCGGCCCCCAGCTGTGATGAACCTCTTCACAAACAGGGCGAATGGCAGGCCTTGCGCCAGGGTTTGCGCACGGCGCCGGTACTGGCGGCGATGTTGGCCGTCGCCATGGCCGACACCTTGGGCAGCGCCGCGCACAACGTCGGTCTTCCAATCATTTCAAAACTGCTCACACCCGAGTCGGCCAGCACCACCCTGGGCCTGATGCTGGCGGTGTGGGCCTGCGGCAAGTTCATCGGTGCGCGAATCGCCAGTCGCCTGAAAGGCACGGACAACGCGCACCTTGAGCGGCGATTTTTCTTTGGCGTGTTGCTGATGTCCTGCGGTTTCATCCTGACGTTTCAGCAGCAGACCCTGTACGGTTTGCTGCTGTTTTCGTTGCCCGCCGGGATAGGCGACGGTTTTTCGGAGGTCGGCCTGATGTCGCGCCTGCAACGTGAACCGGACAGCCTGCGCCTGCCGATTTTCAGTTTTCTGACGCTGCTGCAAATGACCGGGTTCGGCGTCGGCATGTTGATCGCCGCGCCGTTCTATTCCTGGTGGACACCCGGCGCGGTGGTGTTGTTGTTCCACGGCATTCCCCTCACCCTGTTGCTGGTGGTGAAGGGGTTGGCGCTCAAGAATGAGCGGGTTCGACGCAGCAACCCGAGGCCAGCTCCTTGAGAATCGGGCAGTCCGGGCGGTGGTCGCCGTGGCAGTGTTCTACGAGGTCTTGCAGGGTGTCGCGCAACTGACCAAGTTCGCGAATTTTCTGGTTCAGCTCATCGATGTGCTGACGGGCCAAGGCCTTCACATCGGCACTGGCGCGCTGGCGATCCTGCCAGAGGGTCAGTAGTTTGCCGACTTCTTCCAGTGAAAAACCCAAGTCCCGAGAGCGCTTGATGAACGCCAGGGTGTGCAGGTCGTCGTCGCCATAGACCCGGTAGCCACTGTCGGTGCGATGGGCCGCCTTGAGCAGGCCGATGGATTCGTAATAACGGATCATCTTCGCGCTCAGACCGCTCTGGCGGGCCGCTTGGCCAATGTTCATCGGTTGTCCTCCGGGTCTTTGGGTTTCCAGGTTTTCAACAGTAACGCATTGCTCACCACGCTGACGCTCGACAGCGCCATGGCGGCGCCGGCCAGCACCGGGTTGAGGAAGCCGAATGCCGCCAGTGGCAGGCCGATCAGGTTATAGACGAAGGCCCAGAACAGGTTCTGGCGAATTTTCGCGTAGGTCTTGCGGCTGATCTCCAGCGCCGCCGGCACCAGCCGTGGGTCACCGCGCATCAGAGTGATACCGGCAGCGTGCATGGCGACATCGGTGCCGCCGCCCATGGCAATGCCGATATCAGCAGCAGCCAGGGCCGGGGCGTCGTTGATGCCGTCGCCGACCATCGCCACCACGCCGGTTTTTTTCAGCGCGGCGACGGTGGCGGCTTTGTCCGCCGGCAGTACTTCGGCGTGAACATCCTTGATGCCCAGCGCTTGGGCGACGACTTTGGCGCTGCCGCGGTTATCGCCGGTCAGCAGGTGGCTGCTGATATTGCGGGCGCTTAGGCGTTGCACCGCTTGCAGGGCACCGGGCTTGAGCGTGTCACCGAAGGCGAACAGGCCCAGCACCCGAGGTTCGGGGCTTTGTTCGATCAACCAGGACAGCGTCCGGCCTTCGGTTTCCCAAGCGCTTGCGGAGTCAGCCAATGGTCCGGCATTCAAGCCACTTTCTTCCAGCAAACGCCGATTGCCCAGGGCCAATCGCCGACCATCGAGGCTGCCGGCAATGCCGCGCCCGGTCAGCGATTGACTGTCGCTGACATCGGCCACGGTCAAGCCGCGTTCGGTGCAGGCATCCAGCACCGCCTTGGCCAGCGGGTGCTCACTGCCCCGTTGCAGCGCTCCGGCCATTTGCAGCAAGGCGGCTTCGTCACCCTCGATGGCACTCAAATGCGCGATGCGCGGCGTGCCCGAGGTCAGTGTGCCGGTCTTGTCGAACACCACGGCGCTGACTTCGTGGGCGCGCTCCAGGGCTTCGGCATCCTTGATCAGAATTCCGTGGTGCGCCGCCACACCGGTGCCTGCCATGATTGCGGTCGGAGTGGCCAACCCGAGCGCACAAGGACAGGCGATCACCAACACCGCGACGGCGTTGATCAATGCAGTTTCCAGCGGCGCGCCATACAGCCACCAACCAACCAGGGTCGCCAGTGTAATCAGCAGCACCACGGGCACGAACACCTGGCTGACTTTATCCACCAGTTTCTGGATCGGCGCTTTCGCCGCCTGCGCGTCTTCGACCAGGCGGATGATCCGCGCCAGCACGGTTTCTGCGCCGAGCGCCATGGTCCGCACCAGCAGCCGACCTTCACCGTTGATCGCACCGCCGGTGACCTTGTCGCCCGGAGCTTTGGGCACCGGCAGGCTTTCGCCGCTGATCAATGCTTCATCGGCGTGGCTCTGGCCTTCCACCACTTCGCCATCCACCGGGAAGCGCTCGCCGGGTTTTACCAGAACCAGATCGTTGAGGCGCAAAGCGCTGATCGCAACCTCCTGCTCGCGGCCGTCGATCACTTGAATGGCTCGCTCCGGACGCAAGGCTTCGAGGGCGCGGATGGCGCTGGCAGTCTGGCGCTTGGCGCGGCTTTCCAGGTATTTGCCCAGCAACACCAAGGCAATCACCACCGCCGAGGCTTCGAAATACAGGTGCGGCATGCGACCGGCAGCGGTGGCCCACTCGTAAACGCTCAAGCCGTAGCCGGCGCTGGTGCCCAGAGCCACCAGCAAATCCATGTTGCCGGCACCGGCGCGCACGGCTTTCCACGCAGCGACATAGAAGCGGGCGCCGAAGACGAATTGCACGGGCGTTGCCAGCGCGAACTGCACCCACGCCGGGAGCATCCAGTGCACACCGAAAGGTTGCAGCAGCATCGGCAGCACCAGCGGCAAGGCGAGGGCGATGGCCGCCAGCAAGGCCCAGCGTTCGCGCTGCAGGCGTTGTTGCTGATTATCGGTTTGCGGGTGTTCGACTTCCCAGACGCGGGCGGAATAACCGGCCTTGGTCACGGCGCCGATCAAGGTTTGCGGATCGACCTGGCCGAGCAGCTCAAGGTGCGCCCGTTCGTTGGCCAGGTTGACGCTGACACTTTTCACTCCCGGCACCTTGGTCAGTGCCCGTTCGACGCGGCCGACGCAAGACGCACAGGTCATGCCGTCGATACTCAATTCAAGGGTCTGCTGCGGCACGCTGTAACCAGCCCGCTGCACGGCGTCCATCAAGGCCGGCAGGCTGTCACTGGGCGCTTGCACTCGGGCCTGTTCGGTGGCCAGGTTGACGCTGACGGCCGTGGCGCCGATGACTTTGCTCAAGGCACGCTCGACACGCCCGGCGCAACTGGCGCAGGTCATGCCGGCAATCGGCAGATCGAAAGTGGTGGATTCGGACATCGGTCACGCTCCCTGTAGAAATTGCCTACAGGATCAACCTTGCCATGCTGGCAAGGTCAAGTGCCATGTCTCAGATCAAAAGATCGCAGCCGACTCAGTATTCCAAAGCTGCAGGCTTGAGGTACATCCCTTCCTGCGTCATCGCAATCCGGAACTTCAACACATCCCCAGCCTTGAGTTTGATGTCCTGCGACCCCGGCGCGAGCATGCCCGGGTTGCAGCCCGGCGCCTGACCCGGCAGCAGTTTGAGGCGCAGGGACACATTGCCCGGCGGCAGGTTGAACGAGGTGCTCTGTTCCTGGAACAGCCGCCCGGCCAACTGATCCTGGATGTACACGCCGATCTCGCAGGAAGTCGACACTTCCAGGCGCTCGCGGGAAATGATCAGCACGCCGTAGTCCTCCCCGGCGGCTTGAACCGAAGGTGTCGCGGCAAAGAGGCTGAGGAAGCCAAACAGGCTGAGAGCTGACCAGCGCATGGCTGAATCTCCTGATGTCGAGTCATAGATGGACGCAGCTTGGCCGAGCGCGACGCCGATTGCCAGCCCGGCAGCTTGCTTCAGAACTTGACCTTGCCATGGTGGCAAGCTCGAGACTGCGCGCAACCCTCATGTAAGGGCTTCATTAAAGGAGACGTCCCATGCAAGTGTTCAACGTTGAAGGCATGTCCTGCGGTCACTGCGTCAAGGCTATCACTGAGGCGCTGCAAGCCAAGGATCCGGCAGCCAGCGTACGCATCGATCTGGCGGCAAAAGAAGTCGGCGTAGAAAGTGTGCTGACAGCCGATCAGGTAATCGCCGCCATCACTGAAGAGGGTTACGGGGTAAAACAGGCCTGAGCTATTTTTAATAGTTAGCGACCTATCGGAATGTTCAAGGCGTCCACGCCCGGCTAGACTGTCAGCCTGCCGATCCATGGCTAACCTGTCTGCCCAACCTGGACGCCTGATGAACCTGCGCACAATCCTGATTCTCGGCGCCTTGAGCGCTTTCGGTCCCCTGGCGATCGATTTCTACCTGCCGGCCTTCCCGGCGATGGCGCTCGCTTTCGGCACCGACGAAAAACACGTTCAACTGACCCTGGCAGCCTATTTCCTAGGGCTGTCCATCGGCCAACTGGCGTACGGCCCGGTGGCGGATCGCTTTGGGCGACGGCTTCCCTTGCTGACCGGTGTCGGTTTATTCACCGTGGCCTCATTGGCCTGTGCTTACGCGCCGAGTCTTGAGTGGCTGATCGGTGCCCGTTTTGTCCAGGCGCTGGGTGGTTGCGCGGGCATGGTGATCGCCCGGGCAGTGGTCAGCGATAAATGCGATGCGGTGGGGTCGGCGAAGGTCTTTTCGCAGTTGATGCTGGTGATGGGCCTGGCGCCGATTCTTGCGCCGATGCTGGGCGGGTTGTTGGTCAACACGACGGGTTGGCAGTCGATCTTTCTTGTGCTGACCGGTTTCAGTGCGCTGGCCGGGTTGGCGGTGGCTCTCGGGCTACCGGAAAGTCTACCGGCCCATGTGCCGCGCCAACCGTTGTCGGGCGCACTACGCCAGTACGGTCGGTTGCTGGCGGACCCGATATTCCTCGGTCATGCCCTGACCGGTGGTGTCGCCATCGCCGGGATGTTTGCCTACATCGCGGGCTCGCCGTTCGTCTTCATCAAACTCTATGGTGTGCCGGCCGAGCATTTCGGCTGGCTGTTCGGGATAAACGCGGCGGGGTTCATCCTGGTGGCCCAGGTCAATGCCCGGTTGCTGGCGAGACGCGGTCCGGCCTTCTTGCTGGCGCGCACTGTCTGGCTCTACCTGGCGGGCGGCCTGGCCCTGTTGGCGGTCAGCTCGCTGCACCCTGCGCACTTGTGGCCGTTGCTGATTCCGCTTTTTGTCTGCATCGCCAGCCTGGGTTGTATCGTGCCCAACGCCTCGGCCTGCGCGATGAGCGGCCAGGGCGCACGGGCGGGCAGTGCCTCGGCGATGCTCGGTTGCCTGCAATTCAGCGTCGCCGCCGGGGCCGCGGCGCTGGTGGGTGTTTTGCACGATGGCAGTGCCATGCCGATGGCCATGGTCATCAGCCTGTGCGCAATTGTGGTGGTGAGCGTGGCGATGCTCACCCGGCGTTTGCAGAATGCCCGGGCGTTGGAACAAGCCCAGGCCTGAGGACGGACTCAGCCAGCAGTGCGCTGCTGACGGCCGGGAATCTGATGGGGCGCGAGCAAGCGCGCTTCAAGGGTTTTAGTGAAGGCCAGGGCTTCGGCTTCACTGCGGAACGTCACAGCGTGTTGATCCAGGCGAACCTGCCAGCGGGATGTTGCCAATTCTTTTATCAGGATCTTCATTGCTGAGTTCCTCTTGTGAAAGACGTCTCGCAAAAGACATCACGTAAAAGATTGTTCGCAGAGTTTTCGATTGTAGACCTGAATACGATCGCAATTGTGACAACGATCAACTCTCTGACTGACGGCAAAAGATCGCTGGCGCAGCGATCTTTTGATCTTCGGGTCAGAACCCCTCAAGCACAATCTTGCCCTTGGACTTGCCGCTTTCCAGCCGTTCATGGGCGCGACGCAGGTTGGCGGCGTTGATGGTTCCGAAGTGCTCACCGACCGTGGTTTTCAGTGTGCCGGCATCGATCAGCCCGGCGACGCGGTTGAGCAGTTTGTGTTGCTCGATCATGTCGGCGGTTTCGAACAGCGAGCGGGTGTACATGAACTCCCAGTGCAGCGACAGGCTCTTGCGTTTGAGCTTGGTCACGTCCAGCGCCTTCGGATCATCGATCAGCGCCAGTTTGCCTTGCGGCGCCAATGCCTCCACCAATTGATCCAGGTGTTGGTCAGTCTGGGTCAGGCTGGCAACGTGGGTCACATGCTCGAACCCTGCACGTTTGAGTGCTTCACTCAGCGGCTGACTGTGATCGATCACCTGATCGGCGCCCATGTCACGCACCCAACTCTGGGTTTGGGCACGGGACGCGGTGCCGATGACTTTCAACCCGGTGAGCTGGCTGGCCAATTGCGTGAGGATTGAACCAACGCCCCCGGCGGCACCGACGATCAGCAGGCTCTGGCCCTCATCGGTTTTGCCTTCGCGTATTTGCAGGCGTTCGAACAACAGTTCCCACGCGGTGATGGCGGTCAGCGGCAGGGCGGCGGCTTCGGCGAAACCAAGGGTCTTGGGCATCTGGCCGACGATGCGCTCATCCACCACATGAAGCTCGCTGTTGCCGCCGGCACGGACGATGGAGCCGGCGTAGAACACCTTGTCGCCGGCCTTGAACAAGGTCACTTCGCTGCCAACAGCCTTGACCACTCCCGCCACGTCCCAGCCCAGCACTTTGGCCGCGCCACCTTCAGGCTGTACGTTCTGGCGAATCTTGGTGTCCACCGGGTTGACCGAAATGGCTTTGACCTCCACCAACAGGTCGCGCGGGCCGGCGACCGGTTCTGGCAGTTCGATATCTTGCAGGGATTTTTCGTCGCTGATCGGCAGGGAGGCGAAGTAGGCAATGGCTTTCATAGTGGGATCCTGGGAGAGAGATGATTTCGATGGCACAGATGATTGGTTATTTCTCTGCAAGATAAAACCCGCTAAAAGAGCAGTCTCTTTCAACATTTTTTTGATAATTGGGGCTGAAGATGTTGCGTTTCGATGACTTGCAGTTGTTCGTTCGGGCGGCGGACCTGGGCAGTCTGTCGGCGGCGGCACGGGGGATGGATATGTCGGCGGCGGTGGCCAGCGCGGCGTTGAAGCGCATCGAACAACAACTTGGCGCACGCTTGCTCACCCGCTCTACCCGTAGCCTGCGCCTGACGGCCGAAGGCGAGGGCTTTCTGGAGTACGCCCGGGCCGCCTTGAGCAATCTCGATGAGGGCCGCCGTTTGCTGGCCAGTGGGCAGGATCAGGTCAGTGGGATTTTGCAGCTGTCGGCGCCTTCGGATTTCGGGCGCAACCTGCTGCTGCCATGGCTCGACGAGTTTCAGCGCGAGCATCCGAAACTCACCGTACGGTTGCTGCTGGGCGACCGCATCGCCGACCTGTTCCGCCAACCGGTGGACATCGCCCTGCGTTACGGCGAGCCGGAAGACTCGAGCCTGGTGGCCTTACCCATCGCACCGCAGAACCGCCGCGTGCTGTGTGCTGCGCCGAGTTATCTGGCCCGACATGGCGAACCACGGCAGCTGGAGCAATTGGCGCAGCACAATTGCCTGCTGTTTATGCTCGGTAGCCGGGTCCACGATCACTGGAGTTTTCACGACGGCAAACGTGAGGTGAGCCTGACCGTCAGCGGCGATCGCTTCAGTGACGATGCCGATGTGGTGCGGCTGTGGGCCGTGGCGGGAGCGGGGATTGCGTATAAGTCCTGGCTCGATGTCGCCACCGATGTGCTCGCCGGTCGCTTGAAAGTGCTGATGCCTGAATTGCTCTGTGAGCGCGCACCGCTGAATTTACTGTGCGCCCATCGCGCGCAATTGAGTAAGCCGGTGAACCTTTTGCGGGAAATGCTTGCCAGCCGATGCGCTCGGATAAGCAGTCAATTTCCGACGATATCGGGTGTCGATCATTAGTCGCAGGCAAATAGCGAAATTTCTGTCAGGAACTATCACCACCAATGGATTCCCGAGGGCAGGAACCGGCGGTTAACCCGCTTATACTAGCGCCCGCCTCATGTACGCGCCGTCGATCTCGCAATGGCGAGTCCACGTTCGAGTCGGTCAGACCCTACGGTCATCACCGGACCTTCGCTGCACCCGCGAAGCAATGGCCTGGGTGAGCGGGTGGCTTTGCCCGGCTTATGGCGGTTTTCGCGTCTTGGCCGAGGACACATTACTGGTCAAGATGTCTCTGAGCAGTAGACGAAACGATTCAACAGGGAGTGAATACATGGAACATGCACCTTGCATCAGCCAGATCGCCACGTTGCTGGCTGACCCAAAGCGCAGCGCAATGATGTGGGCCTTGATGGACGGCACGGCACGGCACACTGAGGAGCTGGCGTTGCTGGCGGGCCTGTCGCCGTCTTCGGCCAGTGCGCATCTGGGGCGCTTGTCCACCGGCGGTCTGTTGAAAGTCGAAACCCGTGGGCGCAAACGGTTTTTCCGGCTTGCCGCGCCCGAAGTCGGCGCCGCGATAGAAGCCCTGGCCAGTGCTACCCTGGCCAGCGCGCCTCGGGATATTCCAGAGGTGTTCAAACGTACGAGTCCTATCGCCAAACCTCAGGCGGCGCCTTCGTCACTGCTACGGGCCAGGCTTTGTGACGACCATCTGGGCGGTACCCTGGCCGCCGATCTTTACCAGCGACTGCTGGATGCTGGCTGGATCGAGCAGCTCGATCAGCGGGTCATGATCACTCACAAGGGTTCCACGCAATTGGCAGCACGCGGTGTGTTCATCCAGGCGCTGGCCCACCGCAACGGCAGAGTCGCCTGCGCGTGCCCGGACTGGAGCGAAAGACGCCCGCACATGGGTGGTTCCTTGGGGGCTGCCTTGTTGCAACTGTTCATGCAGTCCGGCTGGTTGAGCCTGCCCAGCGATTCGCGAGCCTTGCAAATCACGGCCACGGGGCAACGTGAAATCCATCATTTCGCCAAGGAAACCGAGCTGGAAATGGCGCTTTAGAGCCATTGGGGGGCGATGTTCGGGATTCTGGGCTTCAGGCGTCGTTCAGAGCTGTGGGCAGGTCGTATCCAGCAATAACCCCCAGTCACTATCGCGCACACTCGATCCGGGGACTTTCAGATTGGGGGAAGGTGGCATGGAAACACGAAGCTTCAGCGCGGCGGAACGACTGGAACGGCTGCCCATCAGTGGTTATCACCGCATCATTTTCATCATCATTGCCTTGGCGTTTTTCTTCGACTCCATGGACCTGGCGATGATGACCTTCCTGCTAGGCTCGATCAAAACCGAGTTCGGCCTGAGCACGGCGCAGGCCGGGTTGCTGGCCAGTTCGAGTTTCTTCGGCATGGTGGTGGGTGCCTCGCTGTCCGGCATGCTGGCCGACCGCTTCGGGCGCAAACCGGTGTTCCAGTGGAGCATTGTGTTGTGGGGCATCGCCAGCTACCTGTGTTCCACGGCGCAGAACGTCGAAATGCTGACGTTGTTCCGAATCCTCTTGGGGATCGGCATGGGCATGGAGTTTCCAATTGCGCAGTCGATGCTGTCGGAGCTGATTCCGGCCAAGCGTCGTGGGCGTTACATCGCATTGATGGACGGCTTTTGGCCGCTCGGTTTCGTCGCGGCCGGGGTGCTGTCGTACTTCCTGTTGCCGGTGATTGGCTGGCGCGACATCTTCCTGGTGTTGGCGGTGCCGGCGGTGTTCGTCCTGGCGATTCGTTTTTTCATTCCCGAGTCGCCGCGATGGCTGGAACAGGCCGGGCATCATGATGCAGCGGACACGGTTTTACACCGCATCGAAGAACGGGTTCGGGCTTCATTGGGTCGTTCGGATCTGCCTGAGCCGATTCGCCTGCCACGGGTGGCGAGTCAACCGGGCAACTTCTTCTCCGCGCTGCGGGAAATCTGGTCGGTGCAATATCGCCGGCGCACGATGATGATCTGGAGCGTGTGGTTCTTCGCCTTGCTGGGTTTCTATGGCTTGACGTCCTGGCTCAGTGCGCTGCTGCAACAGTCGGGTTTCGCCGTGACCCAGTCGGTGTATTACACGGTGCTGATTTCCCTCGGCGGGATTCCCGGGTTCCTCATGGCCGCCTGGCTGGTGGAGCGTTGGGGGCGCAAACCGGTGTGCGTCGTGACCTTGCTCGGCGGCGGGGTGATGGCGTTTCTTTATGGTCAGAGCGCGGTGTTCGGCGGCAACGTCAGCCTGTTGATCACCTCGGGGCTGCTGATGCAGTTCTTCCTGTTCGGCATGTGGGCGGTGCTCTACACCTACACCCCGGAGTTGTACCCGACGTCGGCACGGGCCACGGGCTCGGGGTTCGCTTCGGCCATCGGCCGCGTGGGTTCGCTGCTCGGGCCAATGGTGACCGGGCTGGTATTCCCGATGACGGGGCAGGGCGGGGTGTTTGCGCTGGGGGCGATGTGCTTTGCGATTGCGGCGGCAGTGGTGTGGATCTTCGGGATGGAAACCCGGGGCAAGACATTGGAAGAATTGAGCGAGCCGGTGATCATCAATTAATCACCGAACCTGTGGGAGCGGGCTGGCCCGCTCCCACAGGTTTATCGGGTGACCTTTAAGGTTTCACCAACCGCGCATCCAGGCTGTTCTGCGCCAGACGCTTGGCCTGATCCTGGGTCATGCCCAGATCGGTGTACAGCGCGTGGAAGTTCTCGGTGACATAGCCACCGAAGTACGCCGGATCATCGGAGTTCACCGTGACCTTCACGCCGCGTTCGAGCATGTCGAGGATGTTGTGCTGGGACATGTGATCAAACACGCAAAGCTTGGTGTTCGACAACGGGCACACCGTCAGCGGGATCTGCTCGTCGATGATCCGCTGCATCAAGCGCTCGTCTTCGATGGCGCGCACGCCGTGGTCGATGCGCTGGATTTTCAGCAGGTCGAGGGCTTCCCAGATGTACTCGGGCGGGCCTTCTTCACCGGCGTGGGCCACGGTCAGGAAGCCTTCGTGGCGGGCACGGTCAAATACGCGCTGGAACTTGCTCGGCGGGTGGCCCATCTCCGAACTGTCCAGGCCCACGGCTACGAACGCATCACGGAACGGCAGCGCTTGGTCGAGGGTTTTCTGCGCTTCGTCTTCGCTCAAGTGGCGCAGGAAGCTGAGGATCAAACCGCTGGTGATCCCCAGTTGCTGCTCGCCATCTTTCAATGCGGCGGCGATGCCGTTGAGCACCACTTCGAACGGGATGCCACGGTCGGTGTGGGTTTGCGGGTCGAAGAACGGTTCGGTGTGAATCACGTTCTGTTCCTTGCAGCGCAACAGGTAGGCCCAGGTCAGGTCGTAGAAATCCTGGGAGGTGCGCAGCACATCGGCGCCCTGGTAATACAGGTCGAGAAACTCTTGCAGGTTGTTGAAGGCGTAGGCCTTGCGCAGGGTGTCGACGTCGTTCCACGGCAGGGCGATCTTGTTGCGTTCGGCCAGGGCGAACAGCAGCTCAGGCTCCAGCGAACCTTCCAGGTGCAAGTGCAATTCTGCCTTGGGCAGAGCGTTCAGCCAGTCGTACATTTTTGAAATCTCATCAGGTGCAATGAGGGCATTCTACAGATGCCCGCCGAAACAATGAGTAAAACCTGACCAGCCGGTTCATTACACGGCTTCCTGTTCCCGTCGATAAGCGTAGGTGTCGGCAAAGCGCGAGAGCAGGAATTCGGCGCAAGTGGTGGCTGGATACTTCGCCGGATGCTGTTCGTTCTGGCAACCGGGCAGGCATTCGATGGGGGTGTCGGGGTGTGGCTCGGCAAAGAACGGCATCGAGTACCGGTCCACTCCCATCGGGCTGATCACCCGATGCGGCGTCGACAGGTAACGGTCGTTGCTCCAGCGCGCCATCATGTCGCCGAGGTTGACCACGAATGTGCCTTCGATCGGCGGCGCATCGATCCATTCGCCCCGCACGTTGCGCACTTGCAGTCCGCCAGCGGCATCCTGATAGAGCAGGGTGATGCAACCGTAATCGGTGTGAGCGCCGGCACCTTGCTGATCGATGGAGCTGGCAGTGTGGCGCGGCGGGTAATGGATCATCCGCAGCACGCTGACCGGTTCTTTGAAACGGCTATCGAAGAAGTCACGCTCGATGCCCAATGCCAGGGTCATGGCTCGCAGCAGGGTTTGTGCGAGTGCTTGCATGTCGACGTAGTGCTGCTCCATCAGCGATTCCCAACCGGGCATCGACGGATGACGGTTGGGTCCGCGCAAGGGTTTGTCCGCCAGCACCTCCGGATGATCGGCTGGCAGGTGCAGGCCCATGTCGAAGGTTTCTTTCAGATCGCTGGGTTTGCTCGGGTCGAGTTGTTCGGTGGCGATGGCGCCATAGCCGCGGTGGTGGCGGGTCCGGGTGATGTCGATCTTGAGTTTTTCGGCGGCGGGCAGGGCGAAGAAGCGTTGGGCATGTTCGAGCACGGCCTCGATGCGCGACGGGGCGATCGGGTGGCCCTTGATATAGAAAAAGCCCCATTCGCGGCAGGCGCGGTCGATGTCTGTGGCGACCGATTGCCAGGCTTGAGCGTCATCGCTGTAGAGCGGGGCGATGTCGATGATCGGGAGTTGGTTCATGAAGTGTTCCAGGCGAGGTTTTATGCTGGGGCCAAAAGATCGCAGCCTCGCTTCGCTCGACAGCTCCTACAGGTGTAAGTCAATCCATGTAGGCGCTGCCGCAGGCTGCGATCTTGGCGGTGTCACGGGTAAAAAATCACTTCGGCATCTCGGCCTTCATGCCTTCCACGTAGTAGTTCATCGACGCCAGTTGTGCATTGGTCGCGCTCACGCCCGCCGGGATTTTCTCCACGCCGGCCTGATCCTTGATCGGCCCGGTGAACGGATGCAACGCGCCGCTCTTGATGTCGGCAATGATCTGCTCGGCTTCGGTTTTCACTGCGGCCGGCACCAGGTCGCTGATTGGCAGCTCAACCGTGCCTTCCTGCAAACCGCCCCAGTAATCCTGGGATTTCCATGCATGGTCGAGCACACTTTGGGTCGCCTGAATGTAGTGCGGCCCCCAGTCGTTGACGATAGACGTCAACACCGCTTTCGGCCCGAAGTGCGCCATGTCCGATGCATAACCGACTGCATACACGCCACGCCGTTCTGCCGCCTGGATCGGTGCCGGGCTGTCGGTGTGCTGGAACACCACGTCCACGCCCTGATCGATCAGCGCATTGGCGGCGTCGGCTTCCTTGCCCGGATCGAACCAGGAATTGACCCACACCACTTTGATCTCGGTGCCCGGGTTGTACTTGTTCAGGGCCAGCTGGATGGCGTTGATGTCGCGGATCACTTCTGGAATCGGGAAGGAAGCGACGTAGCCGATTTTCTTGGTCTTGGTCATCTTCGCCGCAAGGAAACCGCCGACGTAGCGGCCCTCGTAAGTGCGTGCCAGGTAAGTGCCGAGGTTCTTGTCCTGCTTGTAGCCGGTGGCGTGTTCGAAGGTCACCTTGGGAAATTGCTTGGCAACTTTCAGGGTCGGGTTCATATAGCCGAAAGACGTGGTGAAGATCAGGTCGTACTGGTCCTTGGCCATGTTGCGGATCACCCGCTCGGCATCGGCGCCTTCGGCGACGTTCTCCACGTAGTTGGTGGTGATCTGGTCACCGAACTTCTCCGCCAGTGCCTTGCGTCCCTGTTCATGCTGATACGTCCAGCCGTGATCACCGATCGGGCCGATATAGACGAAGCCGACTTTCAGCGGGGCGGCAGCACTGGCGGTCAGGCTGGCGCTCAGACCGATGGCTGCGGCGACAGCGCAAAGCAGCTGCTTCAACGGACGTTTGTGCATGAACTGGAACTCCATTTTGTTGTGAGGTGTACCGGGTCAATGCAAATTGCTGACCAACAGGACAACAAAATAAAAAGATCGCAGCCTTCGATACCTCACGCCTCTGTAGGCGCTGCCGAAGACTGCGATCTTTTGATGTTCAATACATCACCGGAGCCAACCCGGTGCAGAGGCTCCAACTCATGCCATCCGCTGGTGCGGACAGCTCACACAAAGCTGTGGGAGCGGGGGAGTGTGTCAGGTGCCGGCGATCAACTGCCGAGCCGCCTGGCTGTGATCGGCGATCAACCCTTTCAGATCCAGCCCCTCGACTTGCCCATCGATCACCCGCCACTTGCCGCCGATCATCACCCGGTCTGCCCGGTCCGCGCCGCACAGCAGCAGCGCCGACACCGGATCATGGCTGCCAGAGAAGCGCAGTTCATCCAGTTTGAACAGCGCCAGATCCGCTTGCTTGCCCACCGCCAGTTCGCCGATGTCGCTGCGCCCGAGCAACTGCGCCGAACCCTTGGTGGCCCAGCCCAATACGCGTTCCGGGGTGATCTTCTGCGCGCCATAACGCAGGCGCTGGATGTACAGCGCCTGTCGGGTTTCGAGCATCATGTTCGAGGCGTCGTTGGACGCCGAACCGTCCACGCCCAGGCCCAGCAACGCGCCAGCGTCGGTCAACTCGATGGTTGGGCAAATCCCTGAAGCCAGGCGCATGTTCGAACTCGGGCAATGGCAAATACCGGTGCCGGCCGCGCCGAGGCGGGCGATTTCGTCGGGGTTGAAATGAATGCCGTGGGCCAGCCAGGTGCGTGGGCCGAGCCAGCCGACGCTGTCCAGATAATCCACGGTACGCAGGCCGAAGCGTTGCAGACAGAAGTCTTCTTCATCCAGGGTTTCGGCCAGGTGAGTGTGCAGGCGCACGTCGAGGGTGTTTGCCAGTTCGGCGCTGGCAGACATGATTTGCGGGGTTACTGAAAATGGCGAGCAGGGCGCCAAAGCGATCTGGATTTGCGCGCCGTCACCCCGTTCGTGGTACTCGGCAATCAAGCGTTGGCTGTCGGCGAGAATCACTTCGCCTTCCTGGACAGTTTGCTGCGGCGGCAGCCCCCCGTCTTTTTCACCAAGGCTCATTGAACCGCGAGTGAGCATGGCGCGCATGCCCAGTTCGCGGACACTCTCGACCTGCACATCGATCGCATTTTCCAGGCCTTCCGGAAACAGGTAATGGTGATCGGCCGCAGTGGTGCAGCCAGACAGCAGCAACTCGGCCAAGGCGACTTTGGTGGCGAGGGCGAGTTTTTCCGGCGTGAGCCGGGCCCAGACCGGATAGAGGGTTTTCAACCACGGGAACAACGGCTGATTGACCACCGGCGCCCAGGCGCGGGTCAGGGTTTGATAGAAGTGGTGATGGGTGTTGATCAGCCCCGGCAAGATCACATGTTCGCGGGCATCAAAGACTTGTCCACAGGGTGCTGACGGTTGCTGGCCGACGCCGAGCACTTCGACGATCAAACCGTCTTGCAGCACCAGACCGCCACGGGCATCGAGCGCGTTGGCCGTGAAAATGGCGAGGGGATTTTTTAACCAGGTACGGGTCGCAGGCATAGTGGCCGGCTCCTCTGAAAGTGGGGTTCAGGGTTGCCAGCTCAGTGTTGCCCTGTCTGCTGATCCAGGGTCGCCGCGGGGGGCGAGGTGCGGAGTTTCACTCAAAAAAGCTTCGCGGGCAAGCCTCGCTCCTACAGAGTCATGCGTCGGACCTGTAGGAGCGAGGCTTGCCCGCGAAGGCGTCAAATCCAACACCCGATTACCAGGGAATGGTTTCACCCCGGTAGTTCACAAAATGATGCCCGCCCTTGCCGGCATACACATTCACCTGATCGATCAGCCCGCGGGTGCTGGTTTCCACATCGATGTCGGCACCTTCGCCACCCATGTCGGTCTTCACCCAGCCCGGGTGCAGCGACAGCACGGTGAGTTTCTGTTCGCCCAATTGCGTGACGAAGCTGTTGGTCATCGAGTTCAGCGCCGCTTTGCTGGCCTTGTACAGCGCCAGCTCCGGCGCGTCGGGCATGGTCACGCTGCCCAGCACCGAACTCATGAACGCCAGCACGCCGCTGCCTTCACGAATTTGCGCGACGAAACGCTGGGCCAGGTTGATCGGCGCCACGGCGTTGGTGAAGAACAGTTGACCGACCTCGGCCAGGGTCGCGCCACCCGGCGTCTGGACCTCCGGCCCCTTGACCCCGGCATTCACGAACAACAGGTCAAACACCTCGCCCTTGAGCTGTTGGCTGAGGGCGATGACCGCTTGCTGGTCGTCCATGTCGAGTTTTTCGATCCGTACCTTGCCCAACGCCTGCAAGGCTTCGGCACCCTGTGGGTTGCGCACGGTGGCGGTGACTTGCCAGCCGTCGGCCAGCAGGGTTTTCACCAGACCGAGGCCCAGTCCCCGGGAGGCGCCGATGATGAGTGCGGTTTTTGCCGTGGACATGAATGGCTTCCTTGATGTCTTGAGAGGGCTTGACCCTGGAGCATACTCCAGGCTTTAGCCTTGTTGCTCCCTGAATGTATGGAGCAATGCCAATGTGGACTTCAACGCAATATCGTCAACTGGTGCGTGGCAGCGGGTGGTACGACCTGATCGTCACGGCGGCATTTGCCACGCCGTGGAGTTTTGCGGCGTTGCATGGCGTGCTGTTAAACCTGAGTCAGACTTTCAATCTGCCCGGCGAGCTACCGCCGTTCGAGCCGGTGCACATGTTGATGGCGAATCTGTTGGGCTCGATTGTGTGCGTATGGGCCGTGCTGCGGATTCGCGATCCGCAGCCGGTGTTTGGGCGATATGACGCGGTGGGGAGGTTTCTGTTTTCGGCCTGGCAGGCTTATGCGCTGGCCCATGGGGCGAGTTCGCTATTGGTGATTTTCCTGTTCTTTGAACTGATGTGGGGTGTGGCCCAAGCGTTGCCTGTTCGGACGCCTTCACGGGCCACCATTTAATGCCCCGCCCGCCACGGCTGCCCCAACGACACCGGCGCATACAATCGTGTGCGCACGGCATCCCGGGACAGCAGCACTAACACCACTATGGTCGCGACATACGGCAGCATTGCCAGCAGACTCGACGCAATCGCCAGCCCCAAGCCCTGCGCCACCAAATGCAGGATGCTGGCGAGACCGAACAGATAAGCTCCAAGCAGCAACCGCCACACTCGCCAACTGGCAAACACCACCAGCGCCAGGGCAATCCAGCCGCGACCGGCGCTCATGTTCTCCGCCCACATCGGCGTATAGGCCAGGGACAAATATGCCCCAGCCAACCCCGCCATCGCCCCGCCAAACAGCACCGCCAGCGTACGCACGCGCAACACCGGCAAGCCCATTGCACTGGCGGCGTCCGGGCTTTCGCCGACCGCCTGAATAATCAACCCGACGCGACTTCTCACAATCACCCAGGCCACCAGCGCAAACAGGGCAAACGACAGATACACCAGCAGGTCCTGGGCAAACAGCATCCGCCCGATCAGCGGAATTTCACTCAGATAAGGAATCGCCAGCGGCTCGAAACCCGCCAACGGTTTGCCGACCCACGCAGCGCCAACGAAGGTCGACAGGCCCACGCCGAAGATCGTCAATGCCAACCCTGTCGCCACCTGGTTGGCGTTGAACACCAGCGCTACCAGGGCGAACAGCGACGACAGCAACATCCCGGCGAACATCGCCAGCAACACGCCGAGCCAGAGGTTGCCGCTGTTCAGGGCGACGATAAAACCGACCACCGCCCCAAACAGCATCATGCCTTCCTGCCCAAGATTGAGGACGCCGCTCTTCTCGCAGATCAACTCGCCCAACGCCACCAACAACAGCGGTGTGCCACAGCGAACCATGGCATAGAAAATATTGCTCAGCAGATCGATATCCATCACAAGGCTCCTGCTTGTACGGCGGTGGTCGAGGTGCGCCGTACCCAGCGCAGGTTCAAACGTGGTCGGTAGAGAATCAGCACGTCACTGGCCAGCAGGAAAAACAACATCATCCCCTGGAACAATTGAGTGATGGCTTGCGGCAGGTTCATGCTCATCTGCGCGCTTTCGCCACCGATGTACAGCAGCGCCATCAACAGGCTGGAAAACAGAATGCCGATGGGATTCAGCCGCCCGAGAAACGCCACGGTGATCGCCGCATAGCCATAACCCGGCGAAACCTGCGGCACCAGTTGGCCGATGGGCCCGGTGACTTCGCAAACCCCGGCCAGCCCCGCCAGGCCACCGCTGATCAACAGCGCCAGCCAGATCAGCCGCTTCTCGCGAAAGCCGACAAAACCCGCCGCGCGCTTGTCCAGCCCGAGCACTTTGATCTGGAAACCGACAAAGCTCTTCTGCAACAACACCCACACCGCAACCAGCGCGAGCAAGGCGAAATACACGCCCGCATGGACCCGACCGTCCTCCATCAACAACGGCAAACGACTGGCATCGCCAAACATCGCCGACTCCGGAAAGTTGAACCCGGCGGGGTCCTTCAGCGGCCCGTGAACGCAGAACAGCAGCAGGTTCAACGCGATGTAATTGAGCATGATGCTGGTGAGGATTTCATTGGCGTTGAAGCGTGTGCGCAACCATGCCGTCAGCCCAGCCCATGCGGCACCGGCCAGGGTGCCGGTGAGCAGGATCAACACCAGCGCCCAACGGCTTTGCAGGTCGATGATGTTCACCGCCAATGCACTGCCGGCCAAGGCGCCGAGCAGCAACTGACCTTCGGCGCCGATGTTCCAGATCCGTGCCTGATACGCCACTGCCAGGCCCAATGCACAGAGCAGAATCGGCAATGCTTTGACCAACAACTCAGAGACCCCGTACAGGTCGCTGATCGGTGCAATCAGCAAGGTGTGCAAGGTCAGCAACGGGTCGTGGCCCAGCGCGATAAACAACAATGAGCCACAGCCCAGGGTCAACACAGCCGCCAGCAACGGCGAGCACCACAACATCAGGCGCGATTGCTGGCCACGGGGTTCGAGAGAAAGCAGCATGTGAAACTCCGTTAAAGCGTTACGGGTGCAGGTGATTGGGGGGCATCGAACTGGCCGGCCATCCAGCCGCCGACATCGATCAGACGGGTGTCGACGGTGGCTTGCAGTGCCGACAACCGGCCGCCGCACAGGGCGCCGAGGCGATCGCTGATCTGGAACAGTTCGTCGAGGTCTTCGGAGATCACCAGGATCGCCGCGCCAGCGTCGCGCAAGGCGATCAGCGCTCGGTGAATGGTCGCGGCGGCGCCGACGTCCACGCCCCAGGTCGGGTGCGCGGCCACCAACAGTCTTGGCTGCTGCAGGATTTCCCGGCCGAGGATGAATTTCTGCAAGTTGCCACCAGACAGGCTGCGAGCCGGTGCCTGGGCATCGGGTGTCTTGACCCCGAAGCGGCGGATGATGTCTTCGGCCAGTGCCTCGACTTTGCTGCGCTGGATCAATCCATTGCTGACCAGCCCTTGTTGAAATGCGGTGAGCAGGGCGTTATCCGCCAGGCTCAGTTCCGGTACCGCGCCATGCCCCAGACGCTCGGCGGGGACGAAGGCCAGGCCGAGTTTGCGTCGTGCATCCGGCCGCAGGTGCGCCACCGGTTGCCCGGCGAAACAGATCGTAGCGCCGTCATTCCTCGGTAGCTGTTCTTCACCGCTGAGCAAGGCCAGCAACTCATCCTGGCCATTGCCGGCCACCCCGGCGATACCGACGATTTCACCGCTGCGCACCTCGAGATCAATGTCCTTGAGCGAGCAGCCGAACGGGTCCGGGTTGTGCCAGGACAATCCAGTCACGTTCAGAAACGCGTCAGCCCCCCTGACCTTCGGATAGTCAGTAATCAGCTCAGCGGCTTCACCGACCATCAACTGCGCCAGTTGCCGGTCCGAACACTCGGCCGGCACGCAATGCCCGGCCACTCGTCCGCCGCGCAACACCGTGGCGCTGTGGCACAGCGCGCGCACTTCGCCGAGCTTGTGGCTGATGAACAGAATGCTGCAGCCCTCGGCGGCCAGTCGGCGCAACGTGATGAACAATTCGTCGGCCTCTTGCGGGGTCAGTACCGACGTCGGTTCATCGAGAATCAGCAGGCGGATGTCCTGCATCAGGCAGCGAATGATTTCCACCCGCTGACGCTCGCCGATGGACAGGCTGTGGACCAGTCGCTCCGGTTCCAGCGCCATGCCATAGCGTTGGGACACCTCGCGGATTTTCGGTTCAAGCTGCTTCGGCGTACCCGCCGCAGCGCCCATCGCCAAGGCGATGTTCTGCGCCACGCTCAGGGTTTCGAACAGCGAGAAATGCTGGAACACCATGCCGATCCCGAGGCTGCGGGCCTGGGCCGGATTGCGCATGGTCACGCGCTGGCCCTGCCAGATCATCTCCCCTGAGTCGGCGTGTGTGACGCCGTAGATGATCTTCATCAGGGTACTTTTGCCCGCACCGTTTTCGCCGAGCAGGGCGTGGATTTCACCGGGCGCAATGCTCAAGTCGATGGCATCGTTGGCCAGGCAACCGGGGTAACGTTTGCTGATTCTGCGCAATTGCAGGCGGGGTGTTTGATCGGGGGGAGGCGCAGGGTTGGACATGACAGGCTCGGGTCGCAAAAGGATATGCCTGTGGATAAAGCAATTTCCTGGCCATTGAGTCAGGAAATCGGCAAAAGCCTGTTGGCGCAGCCGTTGCGGACGCTGCCTCGACCTCTACCAACTCCTGGAGAGGCACCACTTGAGGGCAAGGTTTTGGATCAGGCTCCGGTTTTGCGCGCGATCAATTGGTCAAAAAACGAGCAATAAGCTGCAGGCATTGTCAGGCATGGGGCTGCGCCAGCCATGAACGGGTTATCCACAGCTTGTTCCACAGTATCTGTGCGCAAGCCGACCGTGTGGGCATAAGCACCGAGGGGCTTTCTTCTAATGGCGATAAACCACTCTAACTGATTGTTTTTACGTGGAATAAACGTCGCGGATGGCGAGTTGGACGAAAAATGAGCAAAGCCCGCAAAGCCGCATGACAGAAGGGTTACAGCAGAATGTGCTCAGGTTATCCACAGCCGGGTGCACAGCAGATGTGGGCAAGTGTCGAGAGCAAAGAAAATCGGGGTGCCCCAAAAGATCGCAGCGCCCATAGGCGCGTAGAGCTGCCGAAGGTTGCGATCTTTTGATCTTAACGCTGCAACAAAATACGCCCGCGACTTAAGTCCGCCAGCTGCGTTTGCAGCGTACTTATCTGCCCGTCGCCAATCGCCAATTGCAGTTCCACACCATTGGCCGTGAAGGTTTCCTCCACCACCAAACCACCCAGCTCCGCGACCCGAAGCTTCACCAACGCCAACTCGCCAAATGCACAGGCACAACTGACCGGCACCCGACTGATCAACTCGACTTTCGGAGCCCCTTGCAGGCATTTGTTGGCACTGCCGCCATACGCTCGGGCGAGGCCGCCGGTGCCCAACTGGATGCCGCCATACCAGCGGATCACCACGACCGCGACCTGATCGCAATCCTGCGCTTCAATCGCAGCAAGGATCGGCCGGCCAGCGGTGCCACCGGGTTCGCCATCGTCAGTGCTGCGGTATTGATCGCCGAGCTTCCAGGCCCAGCAATTGTGCGAGGCGTTCAAATCACTGTGTTGCTCGATGAACGCCTGGGCATCGGCTGCGCTGGTGATTGGCGCGGCGAGGGCGATGAAGCGGCTTTTGCGAATCTCTTCGCGGTATTCGCAAAAACCGCTGAGGGTAAAAGGCATGGGTGTCTTAAATAGCCGGCGTCAGGCCGCAGCCTTTGAGAATGATGCGAATCAGGTTGCTGCCGGCGTCTTCCATGTCTTGCTTGGTCAACTTGGTGCGCCCGGTGACACGGCAGATCTGCGTGGCAAAGTCGGCGTAATGCTGGGTGCTGCCCCACAGCAGGAAAATCAGGTGCACCGGGTCGATCGGGTCCATTTTGCCGGCGTCGATCCACGCCTGGAACACCGCGGCCCGACCTTGAAACCAGGTGCGGTAGTCCTGGTTGAAATGCTCAGTCAGGCAATCACCGCCGCTGATGACCTCCATGGCGAAGACCCGCGAAGCTTGTGGCTGGCGCCGGGAGAACTCCATTTTTGCGCGAATGTATCGGGTCAATGCTTCTGCCGGATCGTCCTCGACGGTCAGGGTATTGAAAGTGCTGTCCCACAACTCAAGAATGTTACTCAGCACCGCCACGTACAAACCGAGTTTGTTGGTGAAGTAGTAATGCAGATTCGCTTTGGGCAACCCGGCTTTTTGCGCGATGGTGTTCATGCTGGTGCCTTTGAACCCGTGACGGGCGAACTCGTCTTCGGCGGCTTTGATGATGGTCTCTTCGTTCTTCTGACGAATGCGGCCGGCGGGTTTGCCGCCGTGGGCTGGGACTTCAAAGGTCATAGGCACTTCCGAACAGGTAGATGGGTGCAACCAGATGCGTTGATAGCGCACCCACGGGCCTCAGACAAGTCCTATGGCGATAAAACCTTGGGTACCGCTCCCACAAGCTTTCAGCGAGTCGCCGCCAGACTCTCCAAAAAACTCTCCAGAACCAGATGCGGGCGACGGCCCTTGCGTGTAACCGATGCCAGGCTCAGGTCATAAAAACGTGCCTTGGGTTTCAGTGCACGCAAACGGCCTTGCTGCACCCAGAGGCTGGCGTAGTGATCCGGCAGGTAACCAATGTAGCGCCCGGTCAGGATCAGAAAGGCCATGCCCTCGCGATCCGACGCACTGGCGGTGCAATTGAGCGCCTGGTAATGGGCCTGAATCTCGGCGGGCAAACGGAAGGTCGGGGCGATGGCGTCCTGGCTGTTGAGGCGCTCATCATCCAGTTGTTTGTCGTCGACATAGAACAGCGGATGGCCGACCGCGCAATACAGCAGCGAGCGTTCGCTGTAGAGCGGCTGATACTCCAGCCCCGACAACGCGCTGGCTTGCGGCACCACGCCGACATGCAAGCGACCGTCGAGCACGCCTTGTTCGACTTCATTGGGCGCAATCATGCGGATCTGGATCTGCACGTCGGGGCCGCGTTCCTTCAATTGGGCCAGGGCGTGGGTGATGCGCATGTGGGGCAGGGTGACCAGGTTGTCGGTCAGGCCGATGGTTAATTCGCCGCGCAAGTGTTGGTGCAGGCCGTTGACCTCGGTGCGGAAACTTTCCAGCGCACTTAATAGCTGCAACGCAGATTGGTAGACCTCACGGCCTTCTTCGGTCAGGGAAAACCCCGCGCGACCTCGCTGGCACAGGCGCAGCCCCAGGCGTTGCTCCAGATCGCTCATTTGCTGGCTGATGGCCGAGCGACCGATACCCAGCACCGATTCCGCCGCGGAGAAACCGCCGCACTCCACCACGCTGCGAAAAATCCGCAGCAGGCGGATATCAAAGTCGCTGACTTGCGCCAGCGGATCGGGGCGACGGGTACTCATAGTTTAGTCAGGGCCTGACTGAAGGTTAGAAAAGTTGGATTTCACCGACTTTATCCCCGTGGCAATTTAGCTGCAAGAACGCTTTTGATCTCCACGCCGCTTATTTTGCCCTGCGAGGTTTTGCCCATGAACGTGCCTGAAAACGCCCCGACTTCCCTGGCCAGCCAGCTCAAGCTTGACGCTCACTGGATGCCCTACACCGCGAACCGCAATTTCCAGCGCGACCCGCGCCTGATCGTGGCGGCCGAGGGCAGTTGGCTGACAGACGACAAGGGCCGCAAGGTCTACGATTCGCTCTCGGGTCTGTGGACCTGCGGCGCCGGGCACACCCGCAAGGAAATCCAGGAGGCGGTGGCCAAGCAATTGGGCACTCTCGATTACTCGCCGGGCTTCCAGTACGGTCACCCGCTGTCGTTCCAGTTGGCCGAGAAAATCACCGACCTGACCCCGGGCAATCTGAATCACGTGTTCTTCACCGATTCGGGTTCCGAATGTGCAGATACCGCGGTGAAAATGGTGCGTGCCTACTGGCGCCTGAAAGGCCAGGCGACCAAGACCAAGATGATCGGCCGCGCTCGTGGTTATCACGGCGTGAACATCGCCGGCACCAGCCTCGGCGGCGTGAACGGCAACCGCAAACTGTTCGGTCAGGCGATGATGGATGTCGATCATCTGCCGCACACCTTGTTGGCGAGCAATGCTTTCACTCGTGGCATGCCGGAGCAGGGTGGTATCGCGCTGGCGGATGAATTGCTCAAGTTGATCGAACTGCACGATGCCTCGAACATCGCAGCGGTATTCGTCGAGCCATTGGCCGGCTCCGCTGGCGTGCTGGTTCCGCCGCAGGGTTACCTCAAACGTCTGCGCGAGATCTGCGATCAGCACAACATCCTGCTGGTGTTCGACGAAGTGATCACCGGTTTCGGTCGTACCGGTTCGATGTTCGGTGCCGACAGCTTTGGTGTCACTCCGGACCTGATGTGTATTGCCAAGCAAGTCACCAACGGCGCGATCCCGATGGGCGCGGTGATTGCCAGCTCCGAGATCTACCAGACCTTCATGAACCAGGCGACGCCTGAGTACGCGGTGGAATTCCCGCACGGCTACACCTATTCCGCGCACCCGGTGGCTTGCGCCGCAGGCCTGGCGGCACTCGACCTGCTGCAAAAGGAAAACCTGGTGCAGAGCGTGGCCGAAGTCGCACCGCATTTCGAAAACGCACTGCACGGTGTGAAGGGCAGCAAGAACGTCATCGACATTCGCAACTACGGGTTAGCCGGTGCGATCCAGATTGCACCTCGCGACGGCGATGCCATCGTGCGTCCGTTCGAAGCTGGCATGGCGCTGTGGAAAGCCGGGTTCTACGTGCGCTTCGGCGGCGACACCCTGCAGTTCGGCCCAACCTTCAACAGCAAGCCGCAGGACCTTGATCGTCTGTTCGATGCAGTCGGCGAAGTGCTGAACAAGATCGACTGATTCCCTCTTCTATATAAAGGCGTCCTTTCAAAGGACGCCTGTGGACAATTTCAGGAGCCCCGCATGAGCCTCATCCCGCATTTGATCAATGGCGAACTGGTGACCGAAGACGGTCGCACGGCCGATGTGTTCAACCCGTCCACCGGCCAGGTTATCCACAAGCTGCCGTTGGCCAGCCGCGAAACCATTCAGAAAGCCATCGACTCGGCCAAGGCTGCGTTCCCGGCCTGGCGCAATACGCCAGCGGCCAAGCGCGCTCAGGTGATGTTCCGTTTCAAGCAACTGCTGGAACAGAACGAATCCCGCATCGCACAACTGATCAGCGAAGAACACGGCAAGACCCTGGAAGATGCTGCCGGTGAATTGAAGCGCGGGATCGAGAACGTCGAGTTCGCGTGCGCGGCACCAGAAATCCTCAAGGGTGAGTACAGCCGTAATGTCGGGCCGAACATCGATGCCTGGTCGGAATTCCAGCCATTGGGCGTAGTGGCCGGCATTACCCCGTTCAACTTCCCGGCCATGGTGCCGCTGTGGATGTATCCGTTGGCGATCGTCTGTGGCAACTGCTTTATCCTCAAGCCGTCCGAGCGCGATCCAAGCTCCACGCTGCTGATCGCTCAATTGTTACTGGAAGCCGGCCTGCCGAAAGGCGTGCTGAGTGTGGTGCATGGCGACAAGGCCGCAGTGGACGCACTGATTGAAGCGCCGGAAGTCAAAGCGTTGAGCTTCGTCGGTTCGACGCCGATTGCCGAATACATCTACGCCGAAGGCACCAAGCGCGGCAAACGCGTCCAGGCGCTGGGCGGGGCGAAGAACCATGCGGTATTGATGCCGGATGCGGATCTGGATAACGCGGTCAGCGCGTTGATGGGCGCCGCTTACGGTTCGTGCGGTGAGCGCTGCATGGCGATTTCGGTGGCCGTGTGTGTCGGTGACCAGGTGGCGGATGCGTTGGTGGCCAAACTGACACCGCAGATCAAGGCACTGAAAATCGGCGCTGGTACAACTTGTGGCCTGGACATGGGGCCTCTGGTCACCGGTCAGGCGCGGGACAAGGTCAGCGGTTATGTTGAAGACGGCGTAACCGCCGGTGCGAAGCTGGTGGTGGACGGTCGTGGTCTGAGCGTGGCCGGTCATGAGGACGGCTTCTTCCTGGGTGGCTGCTTGTTCGATAACGTCACGCCAGAGATGCGCATCTATAAAGAAGAGATCTTCGGGCCGGTGCTGTGCGTCGTCCGGGTCAACAGCCTGGAAGAGGCGATGCAACTGATCAATGATCACGAGTATGGCAATGGCACCTGCATCTTTACCCGTGATGGGGAAGCGGCGCGGTTGTTCTGCGATGAGATCGAAGTGGGTATGGTCGGCGTCAACGTACCGTTGCCGGTGCCAGTGGCGTATCACAGCTTTGGCGGCTGGAAGCGTTCGCTGTTCGGCGATCTGCATGCTTATGGCCCGGATGGCGTGCGGTTCTATACGCGTCGCAAGGCTATTACCCAGCGCTGGCCACAACGGGCAAGCCATGAAGCTTCGCAATTCGCATTCCCTAGCTTGTAAGTAGAAGGGCAGAAGGCCGACCTCTTGAGGTCGGCCTTTGTGTTTTCGGGCTGTTTTGACCGATATGACAGAAATGTGAAATTAGAGGTTGAC
>NZ_CP168523.1:5000-4585000 GCF_059492165.1 Pseudomonas sp. Pseusp15 | reverse complement strand
AAAAGGTACTCCGGGGATAACAGGCTGATACCGCCCAAGAGTTCATATCGACGGCGGTGTTTGGCACCTCGATGTCGGCTCATCACATCCTGGGGCTGAAGCCGGTCCCAAGGGTATGGCTGTTCGCCATTTAAAGTGGTACGCGAGCTGGGTTTAGAACGTCGTGAGACAGTTCGGTCCCTATCTGCCGTGGACGTTTGAGATTTGAGAGGGGCTGCTCCTAGTACGAGAGGACCGGAGTGGACGAACCTCTGGTGTTCCGGTTGTCACGCCAGTGGCATTGCCGGGTAGCTATGTTCGGAATAGATAACCGCTGAAAGCATCTAAGCGGGAAACTAGCCTCAAGATGAGATCTCACTGGGACCTTGAGTCCCCTGAAGGGCCGTCGAAGACTACGACGTTGATAGGTTGGGTGTGTAAGCGCTGTGAGGCGTTGAGCTAACCAATACTAATTGCCCGTGAGGCTTGACCATATAACACCCAAGCAATTTGCTGATCCGAAAGGACACCAGATTGCGGTGTGTGAAGACGCAATGAACCGAAAGTTCGCAACCATTCACAAAAGCCGCACAAACTATCGCATACCCAATTTGCTGAAGCGTCGAAAGACGGTTCGGTACCCGAATTTCTTGACGACCATAGAGCATTGGAACCACCTGATCCCATCCCGAACTCAGAAGTGAAACGATGCATCGCCGATGGTAGTGTGGGGTTTCCCCATGTGAGAGTAGGTCATCGTCAAGATTAAATTCCGAAACCCCTATCTGCGTATGCAGGTAGGGGTTTTGTTTTGTCCGCAGGAAAGTTCGTACAGCAACATCGGAACGGTCCCGGCTGTCACGGTCTGCCGACAGTGCTAAGGTTCGGCCCTAGCTTTTGTATTTTCCCAAGGAAGCCTTTATGCCGGACGCTACGTCCCTCAGTGCTGGTTTTATGGTGGTTCACGGCAACCGCCTGGACGAGCTGCGCAGCCTGGTGGTCAGTTGGATGCGGCGCTACCCGCTGGCTCCCTTGGAAAATGAAATCGCCCTGGTGCAGAGCAACGGCATCGCCCAATGGCTGAAGCTGGCACTGGCCGAGGACCCAGAAGATGACGACATGGGCGGCTGCGGAATCGCTGCCGCCATCGATGTGCAGTTGCCAGGCAGCTTCATGTGGCAGCTCTATCGCATGGTGCTGGGACGTGACGAAATCCCGGCCAAGTCCCTGCTCGATAAAGCCCCGCTGACCTGGCGCCTGATGCGTCTGCTGCCACAGTTGATCAACCAACCGCACTTCGAACCCCTGCAGCGCTTCCTTACGAATGACACCGACTTACGCAAACGCTATCAATTGGCAGAGCGGCTGGCCGATCTATTCGACCAATATCAGGTGTACAGGGCGGACTGGCTCGAAGACTGGGCAGAAGGCCGTCACCAATTACGAAATGGCAGAGGCGAAGCCAAAGCCCTGACTCCGGCCAACTGCTGGCAAGCAGAGCTGTGGCGTGCGCTGTTGCTGGATGTCGGTGCACAAGGCATGGCGCAAAGCCGCGCGGGTGTCCACCAACGCTTTATCGAGCGTATCAATAGTCTCGACAGCGCGCCCAGTGGATTGCCTTCCAGGGTGATTGTTTTCGGGATTTCTTCACTGCCAGCTCAAGCCTTGGAAGCACTTGCCGGGCTGGCTCGATTCAGTCAGGTCTTGCTGTGCGTACACAACCCATGTCGCCACCATTGGGCGGACATCGTCGCCGATAAAGACCTGTTGCGGCATCAATACAAGCGCCAGGCTCGCAAGCGCGGCATGCCGGTTGTGCTTGATCCGCAAACGCTCCATCAGCATGCCCACCCGCTATTGGCGGCGTGGGGCAAGCAGGGGCGGGACTACATCAATCTGCTCGACAGTTACGACGATCCCAACAGCTATCGCTCGGCATTTCGCGATGGGCGCATCGACCTTTTCAGCGATAACCAGCCTCAGAGCATGCTCAATCAGTTGCAGGACGACATCCTGGAATTGCGCCCCCTGAACGAAACTCGCGAGAGTTGGCCTGCAGTCGATCTGACAAAGGACGAATCGATCCGTTTTCACATCGCCCATAGTGCTCAACGCGAAGTGGAGATTCTCCACGATCAGTTGCTCGCACGATTCAGTGCTGATCCAGACTTAAGGCCTCGCGACGTGATCGTGATGGTTCCAGACATCGACAGTTACGCCCCCCACATCCGCGCTGTCTTTGGTCAGCTTGATCGCCACGATCCACGCTTCATTCCCTTCACGCTCGCGGATCAAGGCCAGCGCGGCAGGGACCCGCTACTGATCGCTGTCGAGCATCTGCTCAAGCTGCCCGACAGTCGTTTCCCCGTCAGCGAAATTCTCGATCTGCTGGACGTTCCGGCATTACGCGCTCGCTTTGGCGTAGAGGAGCGTGACCTGCCGACTTTGCACCGCTGGATCGAAGGCGCAGGTATCCGTTGGGGGATGAATGCCGAGCAGCGTGCGGGTCTGGGCCTGCCGGAAGAACTGGAGCAAAACAGTTGGCGTTTCGGCTTGCGACGGATGTTGCTTGGTTATGCCGTGGGCAGCGCCAGTGCCTGCGAGGGTATTGAGCCCTACGACGAGATCGGTGGCCTGGATGCTGCGCTCATAGGTCCTTTGGTCGCACTGCTGGATGCACTGGAGATTGCCCACCAGGAGCTCACCCAACCTGCGTCGCCCAAACTCTGGGGCATCCGCTTGCAAGCACTGGTGCAGTTGTTCTTCCAGGCCAGTAACGAACATGACGACTATTTATTGGCTCAACTCGAAGAGTTGCGCGAGACCTGGCTTGAGACCTGCGAGTCAGTAGGCTTGCAGGACGAGTTACCACTGACCGTAGTCCGTGAAGCCTGGCTGGCTGGCCTCGACCAAGGTCGCTTGTCTCAGCGCTTTCTCGCCGGTGCCGTCAACTTCTGTACCCTGATGCCCATGCGAGCGATCCCGTTCAAACTGGTCTGCCTGCTGGGCATGAATGACGGCGATTACCCTCGCGCGCAGCCGCCACTGGACTTCGACCTGATGGGCAGCGACTACCGGCCCGGCGATCGTTCCCGGCGTGAAGATGACCGCTATCTGTTGCTGGAAGCCTTGTTGTCGGCGCGGGACCAACTCTATATCAGCTGGGTCGGCCGCAGTATTCGGGACAACAGTGAGCGCCCGGCTTCGGTATTGATAGGACAACTACGTGATCATCTCGCCAGCGGTTGGCGATTGCACGATGACAAGGCTGATCTGCTTGAGTCCATGACTCAGGAACATCCGCTGCAACCCTTCAGTGCACGCTACTTCCATGAAGGCGATGATTTGTTCAGCTACGCCAGCGAGTGGCAGGTACTTCATCAGTCCAGCGGTTTGACGCCTGCCATCGAGGTTCTTGGGCCCTATATTCAGGACGAGCCGCTGAGCCTGGGTCAGTTGCAGGATTTTCTGCGCAATCCGGTACGGCATTTCTTCAGTCAGCGACTCAAAGTGTTCTTCGAGGCTGCCGAAGCGCCTTTGGCGGATGAAGAGCCATTTGTACTCGACGCGCTGCAACGCTATAGCCTCAGCGACAGCTTGCTCGAAGCAGCGCTCGGGCAATTGGACCAAATCGATCAGGTACTGGAAGCACAGGCGAAACGTCTGCAGAACAGCGGGCTCTTGCCCATGGCCGGTTTCGGCGAATGTCTGCAGCGAGAGTTGATCGAGCCGTTGCCGGATCTGTTGCAGCGCTATCAACAGCTTCTGGCGTTATGGCCTTCCCCACTTGCCAGCGCGTTGCCCGTGAGTCTGGAACTGCATGGGCTGCGTCTGGAGGGCTGGCTCAGTGGCCTGCATCAACGTGCGGACGGTGGTTTGCTATCGGTCACCACGATTCCCAACAGCATCGGCTCGCTCAAGACACGCAAATGGCATCGTCTGACACGACCATGGATCAATCACCTGGTTGCCTGTGCCAGCGGGATGTCGATGACCACCGCGTTGGTGGCCAGCGACGACAGTCTGTTACTGGCTCCGTTGGCGAAGGATGCAGCACTTGATGCCTTGGGTAATCTGTTGCTGGCCTGGCAAACGGGCATGCGCCAGCCGTTGCCGATTGCCGTAAAAACAGCCTTCGCCTGGCTGGCTCAAACCGATCCGGTCAAGGCTGACGCCGCTGCCCGCAAGGCCTATGAAGGCGATGGCCAGACCACCGATGGTGAGCGCCGCGAAAGCCCGGCACTCGCTCGGCAATACGCCGACTACGATGTTTTGATTGCCGACGAGACCTTCCCCGATTGGTGCGACGCTTTGTATCGGCCGCTGCTTGAGGCTCCCTGGCGTTCATTGACCAGCGAGGAGGCGCGCTCATGACCACGAAAACACCGCTGGCCCTGGCATTCCCCCTGCGTGGAAGCCAACTGATCGAAGCCAGCGCCGGGACGGGCAAGACCTTCACCATTTCTGCGCTGTACTTGCGTCTGGTCCTTGGTCATGGCGACGAGTCGAGTGGTTTTGGCCGTGAATTGCTGCCGCCGCAAATCCTCGTGGTGACCTTCACCGATGCCGCGACCAAAGAACTGCGCGAACGTATTCGTACGCGACTGGCTGAAGCTGCGCGTTTTTTCCGCGATGAGACACCGGCACCGGATGGCCTGATTGCCGAGTTGCGCGAGCAATACCTCCCTGAGCGGTGGCCCGGCTGTGCAAATCGCCTGGACATCGCCGCCCAGTGGATGGATGAAGCGGCGGTATCGACCATCCACAGTTGGTGCCAGCGCATGCTGCGCGAACATGCATTCGACAGTGGCAGCCTGTTCACTCAGACCCTGGAAACCGATCACAGTGATTTGCTTGGCGAAGTCCTGCGCGACTACTGGCGACTGTTCTGCTATCCGATGCAAGGCGATGCGCTGAATTGGGTTCGCGGCAACTGGGGTGGCCCGGCAGCGTTGTTGCCGCGAGTGCGTGGGTTGTTCGCCAGCGAGCGTGACAGCGTTGAAGGTAAAGAACCTGCCGAGTTGATCGCCGAGTGCCTGGAGGAACGACGGGCCGCGTTGCTCGAGCTCAAGATGCCCTGGCGCCAATGGGCCGATGAGCTGCTTGCCATCTGTCATCAGGGCGTCGCGAGCAAAAGCGTCGATGGTCGCAAGATGCAGGCGCGCTACTTCGAACCCTGGTTCGAAAAGCTCCGGGCCTGGGCCGAAGACGAATCTCTGGAGCAACTGGACATTGGCACCGGCTTCACTCGCCTGACTCCCGATGGCATGGCTGAAGCCTGGAAAGGTGAAGCTCCCCGTCATCCCGGTCTCGATGCGATGCCCGGCCTCAAGGCCAGTCTCGATGGCTTGCCGACCCCCGATGCCGCCGTGCTGCAACATGCCGCCCACTGGGTCGGTGCTCGGTTCGAGGAAGAAAAGCGTCGTCGCGCGGAAATGGGTTTCGATGACATGCTGCTGCGTCTCGATGCGGCGTTGCAATCCGATGGCGGTGAGCGTCTGGCGACCTTGATCCGCGAGCAGTTCCCGGTTGCGCTGATCGACGAGTTTCAGGACACCGACCCGGTGCAGTACCGAATCTTCGAGAGCATTTATCGCATCGAAGACAACAATCCTGAATCCGGCCTGTTCCTGATCGGCGACCCGAAGCAGGCGATCTATGCCTTTCGCGGTGCCGATATCTATACCTATCTGCGCGCCCGGCAAGCCACCACTGGCCGCCTGCATACCCTGGGCACAAATTTCCGTTCCAGTCATGGCATGGTCGGCGCGGTGAACCATGTGTTCCAGCGCGCAGAATCTCGCGAGCAGGGGCGCGGCGCGTTCCTGTTCCGGGAGAAGAGTGGCGAGAACCCGGTACCGTTTCTGCCCGTGGAGTCCCAAGGGCGCAAAGAAGTCCTGCACATTGAGGGGCAGGTTGTGCCTGCCCTGAACATCTGGCATTTGTCCTCTGACCAGCCACTGTCTGGCGTGGTGTATCGACAACAATTGGCCGCCGCCTGCGCCAGTGAGATCACTGCGTTGCTCAATGGCGGTCAGCAGGGGCGTGCGGGCTTCATACAGGATGGTAAGGGTCTCAGAGGCCTGCTGCCGGCGGATATCGCGATTCTGGTGCGCGACGGCAAAGAGGCCCAGGCCGTGCGCGGCGAACTTTCCGCTCGCGGTGTGCGCAGTGTTTACCTGTCAGACAAGGACTCGGTATTCGCCGCGCAGGAGGCCCATGATCTGCTGACGTGGCTCAAGGCCTGTGCCGAGCCGGATGTCGAACGTCCCCTGCGTGCCGCGCTGGCCTGCATCACGCTGAACCTTTCACTGGCTGAACTGGAGCGACTGAATCAGGACGAACTGGCCTGGGAAGCACGGGTCATGCAGTTCCGCGGTTATCGCGAGCTCTGGCGCAAACAGGGCGTGCTGCCCATGTTGCGGCGATTGCTACATGATTTTCAGCTGCCCCAGGCGTTGATCGCGCGCAGCGATGGTGAGCGGATATTGACCAACCTGCTGCACTTGTCCGAGTTGCTGCAGCAGGCCGCCGCCGAACTCGATGGCGAGCAAGCACTGATCCGTCATTTGTCCGAGCATCTGGCATTGTCCGGTCAGGCTGGCGAAGAACAGATCCTGCGCCTGGAAAGCGACGAGCAACTGGTCAAGGTCGTGACCATCCACAAATCCAAAGGGCTTGAATATCCGTTGGTGTTCCTGCCGTTCATCTGCTCGGCAAAACCGGTGGATGGCAGTCGTCTGCCGTTGTATTACCACGATGCCACGGGCAAGGCACAGGTGAGCTTGAAGCCGACAGCCGAGTTGATCGCCCAAGCCGACGATGAACGTTTGGCTGAAGACCTTCGTTTGCTCTATGTGGCCCTGACCCGGGCACAACATGCGTGCTGGCTGGGTGTGACTGATCTCAAGCGCGGCAATAACAACGGCTCGGTCCTGCACCTTTCGGCATTGGGTTATCTGCTGGGCGGTGGTGCGCCATTGGCTGAGTCGGCAGGGCTGCGTCGTTGGCTGGAAGACCTGCAGCAAGACTGTGGGGCGCTGAACTACGGTGAAATGCCTGACGCGACCGCCGAGCATTACCATCCGCCACGCAATGAAGCGACGTTGTTGGCCCCGCTGATACCCCGGCGCAAGGCCAGTGAAAACTGGTGGATCGCTTCTTACAGCGCCTTACGCATTGGTGACAGTCTGAGCGTGGGCAGTGACGAAGCACCGGAGAGCGCGCAAGCACAAAAGCTCTTTGATGACGAACGCCTTGATCCTGAAGCGCCACGAGAAGTCGCCGCTGGCGGTGCTGATATTCATCGATTCCCTCGTGGTCCGAACCCCGGCACTTTTCTTCATGGATTGCTCGAATGGGCCGGTGACGAAGGTTTTGCCGCTGCACCGCAAACCGTGGAAGACGCGATCGCCCGTCGCTGCAACCGCCGTGGCTGGGAAGGCTGGATCACCACGCTGAGCGGCTGGCTGCAGCACTTGCTCAAATCCCCATTGCACATCGGTGGCGGGCAGGCGCCGGTGGTGTTCGAGCAACTGACTCAATACCGGGTCGAGATGGAGTTCTGGTTCGCCAGTCATAAAGTCGATGTACTCAAGCTCGATGAGCTTGTGCGTCAATACACCCATCACGGCGTGGCCCGGGTGGCCGCCGAACCGGTGCTGCTCAATGGCATGTTCAAAGGCTTCATCGACCTGACGTTCGAGCATGAAGGCCGTTACTACGTCGCTGACTACAAATCCAACTGGCTGGGCGTCGATGACGCGGCCTATACCGAGCAGGCCATGGAGCAGTCGATTCTCGATAACCGTTACGACCTGCAATACGTACTGTACCTGCTCGCCCTGCATCGCCAGCTTAAGGCTCGGCTGGTCGATTACGATTACGACCGGCATGTCGGTGGAGCGTTGTATCTGTTTCTTCGCGGTACTCGAGCGGCCAGCCAGGGTGTGTATTTTGCCCGTCCGCCACGGGAGCTGATCGAGCGCCTGGACCGGTTGTTCCAAGGCAAGCCAGAGCCCAAGGCCGAACCCGCCTGGGAACAGGGAGTATTGCTATGAGTCGCACTTTCGCCGATTTGCTGCCTACGCCGTTGGCGGCCGAAAGTCTGGCGGACCTGGCCCCGTTGAGCCGCGCAGATGACTTGTTGCTGCTGCTCACGCGCTGGGTCGAACGCGGCTGGCTGCGGGCGCTGGACAAGGCCTTCGTCGCGTTTCTCCACGAGCTCGCTCCCGACGATGATCCGCTGGTGCTGCTGGCCGCCGCGTTGATCAGTCACCAACTGGGTCACGGTCATGTCTGCCTGGATCTGTTCGAAACACTGAAAGAGCCGGATTTTGCCCTGTCGCTGCCGCCGGAGGGTGATGTGCAAAGCGGGGCGATGTTGCTGCCGTCGCAATTGCTTGAGGCGCTGGACGGTGCCCATTGGTGCAAGGTCCTGGCGTCCAGTCGTCTGGTGGCTCTGGCCGTCGATGGGCGTGAGGCTGCGCAACACCGGCCGTTGGTGCTGTCGGGCAAGCGCCTGTACCTGCGCCGCTACTGGGCTTACGAACGGCGCATCGACCTCGCGCTGCGCCAGCGCCTGGCGGCACACGAAGCAACGCCGGGTGATTTGCCCCAACGCCTGACCGCTCTGTTCGGTCCAGCCAGGTCTGATGAAGTGATCGACTGGCAGAAGCTCGCGTGTGCCCTGGCTACCCGAAGTGCATTCAGCATCGTCACCGGCGGCCCGGGAACCGGCAAGACCACCACGGTTGTGCGCTTGCTTGCATTGCTCCAGGCACCCGCAGTGGAGGCCGGTAAACCGTTGCGTATTCGTCTCGCGGCACCCACCGGCAAAGCTGCCGCACGATTGACCGAGTCCATCAGCCAGCAGGTTCAAACCCTGAAAGTGCCTGAAACGGTGCGCGAGAAGATCCCGTCGGATGTGACCACCGTGCACCGTTTGCTCGGCAGTCGTCCCGGTACCCGGCATTTCCGTCACCACGCGGGTAATCGCTTGCCGCTGGATGTATTGGTGGTGGACGAAGCCTCGATGATCGACCTGGAAATGATGGCCAACCTGCTCGATGCGTTGCCGCCCCATGCCCGTCTGGTGCTGCTCGGTGACAAGGACCAACTGGCGTCGGTAGAGGCCGGTGCCGTACTGGGCG
The DNA here is from genome assembly GCF_059492165.1 of Pseudomonas sp. Pseusp15. Lineage (NCBI taxonomy): Bacteria > Pseudomonadati > Pseudomonadota > Gammaproteobacteria > Pseudomonadales > Pseudomonadaceae > Pseudomonas > Pseudomonas sp. Pseusp15. Next base: position 4,575,869 of record NZ_CP168523.1, on the reverse strand, counting down.
ATCTGTGTCGTGATGCCGAAGCCGGTTGGTACAGCCCGCAGACCCGCCAGTGGCTGGAGGCGGTCAGCGGTGAGCGCCTCGATGCCAGCGGTTTGCGGGAAGACACCCAGGGCGCGCATCCACTGGCCCAGCAAGTCGTGATGCTGCGCCACTCACGGCGCTTCGGCGAGGGTAGCGGCATTGGTCAGTTGGCCCGTTGGGTTAACCAACAGCATCCCGAGGACGCGCGCAAGTTATTGGCCGCTGCAAGTCATGACGACGTATTTTCCCTGCCTCTAAAGGGTGAGCAGGACCGGGCGCTGGAGCGCTTGTTGCTCGAGGGCCATGGCGGGGGGCCGCAAGGCTATCGGCATTACCTGAGTCTTTTGCGCAGTCAGCGACCACCGCTCGACCGCCCGCTCGACGATCCATGCTGGGCTGATTGGGCTCGCGTGGTGCTACAAGCTTTCGACGCTTTCCAGCTGTTGTGTGCCGTACGCAAAGGGCCTTGGGGCGTGGAAGGTTTGAATCAGCGCGTGACCGACGCGCTGCTCAAGGCACGGCTGATCGACAGCGACCATCAGTGGTACGAAGGTCGGCCCGTGCTGATGACCCGCAACGACTATGGCCTCGGTTTGATGAACGGTGACATTGGCATTGCCCTCAAGCTGCCGGAGCGTGAAGGCCCGGAGGCCGGGCGGCACGTGCTGCGAGTGGCCTTCCCGCGTAATGATGGGCAGGGCGGTGTGCGCTTTGTCCTGCCTAGCCGACTCAACGATGTCGACACGGTGTATGCCATGACCGTGCACAAATCCCAGGGCTCGGAATTTGCCCATACGGCGTTGATACTGCCGGATGCTTTGAATCCTGTGCTTACCAAGGAACTGATCTATACCGGGATAACCCGGGCCAAAGACTGGTTCACCCTGATTGAGCCTCGAGCCGGCGTATTCGAAGAGGCCGTGCGGCGCAAGGTCAAGCGCTTGAGCGGGTTAATGCTGGAGCTGGAAGAGGGTGCCTGGCCGAGCCATTGAGGGGCGGTGCCAGCCGCCGGAATCTGTCCGATGCGCCGTGGTGCGTCGCCTCGCTGGTGTTTCGGTGCTGTGCTATCGTTGCGGCATCATTTTGTTGCGATCGTAGAGAATTCTTGCATGAAGTTGGCTGTCTGGGCGACAGGGCGCGTCGTTGGCTGCAAACAAGTGCTGCTTGCCGGCCTCCTCTGTTTGTTGACGGGCGTTGCCTGTGCTGAGTCGGAAACTATCGTGAGCAAAGCCGACCAACGTGCCAGGTCGGTCACTCAGGTGGTGCTCGGGATCCTCAGTTATGCCCGATGGCCTGTTGAGCCCCAACAACTGCGCCTGTGCGTGGTCGGCCCCACTGAATACACCGACGACCTGGTCAAAGGCACCACACAAGCCACGGGTCGACCGGTTACTGTACGACGGTTGCTGGCCGATAATCCGGTCATCGCCAGTGAATGCGATGCGGTGTACATCGGCAAGCTGACCGGCGATGAACGCAGTCGGCTATTCGCCTCGTTGACGGGACGCCCGGTGGTGAGCATCAGCGAAGGCGGCGATCAATGCACTGTCGGCAGTCTGTTCTGTCTGCGGGTCGGTGATGAGCAGGTGTCCTTCGAGGTCAACCTCGACTCGGTCGCCCGCAGCGGTGTGCGCATTCATCCCAGTGTGCTGCAACTGTCGCGCCGCAAGCCGGCGGCGCCATGAATCTATTCAAACCTCGCATACGTCCGACCCTGGGATCGGTTATCGGCCGTGGGCATTTGATCGTCGCCCTGGTGGGCGTGGCCATGGCCAGTGTTTCATTGACCCTGCTGGGTGTTCTGGCTTTGCGGGTCTATGCCGATCACAACCTGAATCTGATTGCCCGTTCGATCAACTACACCGTGGAAGCCGCGGTGGTGTTCAACGACAAGGCCGCCGCCACCGAAGCGCTGGCATTGATCGCGTCCACTGAAGAAGTGGCTGATGCACAAGTGATGGACGAGCAAGGCGAGTTGCTCGCACGTTGGCAACGACCGGAAACGGGGTGGCTTTCCGATCTTGAAATGCAGATCGCCCGAACGATTCTGGAAAAACCCATCAGCATGCCGATCACTCATCAAGGTCGGGAAATCGGCAGCATCTTGCTCATCGGTCACGGCGGCAGCCTGATGCGCTTTTTGCTCAGCGGTCTGGTGGGAATCGTCTTGTGTACCGCTGTCAGTGCCTGGGTAGCGCTTTATCTGGCGCGTCGGCAATTGCGAGGAATCACCGGCCCGTTGCGCAGCCTGGCTGCCGTGGCTCACGCCGCCCGTAGCGAGCGTGCCTTCGACCGACGCGTACCGCCCGCCGACATTGCCGAACTCGACAACCTGGGCAACGACTTCAATGCTTTGCTCGACGAGCTCGAGTCCTGGCAGACCCATCTGCAAAGCGAAAACGAAACCCTGGCCCACCAGGCCAGCCATGACAGCCTTACCGGGTTGCCGAATCGGGCGTTTTTCGAAGGCCGCCTGATGCGCGCCTTGCGCAATGCGGGCAAGCTGGATGAGGGAGTGGCCGTACTGTTTCTCGACAGCGACCGGTTCAAGGAGATCAATGACAACTTCGGTCACGCTGCCGGTGATGCGGTGCTGATCGCCGTGGCGACCCGGGTTCGTGCGCAGTTGCGTGAAGAGGATCTGGTTGCGCGTCTGGGCGGCGATGAGTTTGCCGTGCTGTTGACGCCGCTGCACAAGATAGAAGACGCCGAACGGATTGCCGACAAAATCATTGCCAGTATGGACGCGCCAATCCTGTTGCCGGGCGGTACCCAGGTGTTGACTTCACTCAGCATCGGCATCGCCGTGTACCCGGATCATGGGCTTACGCCCGGTGCGCTGCTCAATGCTGCAGATACCGCGATGTATCAGGCCAAACGCCTTTCCCGAGGCGCTCACCACACGGCAGGGTCGGAGCACTCTGTCGTCCATCTTCAAACCAGGAGCTAATTTTTGTGTTCACATTCACTCAGCGATCTCTGCGATTTTTTACGATTAGCTTATTCATGACCTTGCTGGCATTGACCGGTTGCCAGACGACACCGCAGAAAGGACTGACCCCGGCGCAGATCGCTGTACTCAAGCAGCAAGGTTTCGAGATGACGGATGAGGGCTGGGCCTTCGGCCTGTCCGGCAAAGTGCTGTTCGGTAGCGATGTCGAACACCTCAACCCTGCCAGTACCCAGATCGTCGAACGCATTGGCAAGGCGTTGTTGGGCGTGGGAATCGAGCGGGTGAGGATTGACGGCCATACCGATGCCTCGGGCGAGGAATCCTATAACGAACAACTTTCCCTGCGTCGCGCGAAAAGCGTTGAAGCGGTATTGGCCGCTGTCGGCATGAAAGAACAAAACATCCAGCTACGCGGCCTGGGCAGCAGCAAGCCCGTCGCCTCCAACGCCACCGCGGCCGGGCGCACCGAGAACCGCCGGGTGTCGATCGTGGTGAGTGCCGATTAATCGGCGAACACCATCTCCCGACTTTCCCCCATCAACAGCGCATGATTCTGCTCGGTGACGGTACGGATGTAATCCCACAACAAGGTAATCCGCTTGAGCTTGCGCAGGTCCTCCCGGCAGTACATCCAGAACTGCCGGGTGATGGTGATCTCTTGCGGTAACACCGGCAGCAACCGCGGGTCCTGAGCCGCCAAAAAGCACGGCAGAATCGCCAGTGACCGTCCTTGCTGCGCCGCCACGAACTGCGCGATCACACTGGTGCTGCGCAGATTGGCACTGGCACCGGGCAGCACATTCGCCAGGTACAGCAGCTCCGAGCTGAACGCCAGATCGTCCACATAACTGATGAATTGATGCTTGCTCAAATCTGCCGGGCGGCGGATCGGTGGGTGCTTGTCCAAATAATCCTGGGTCGCGTACAGCTGCAATCGATAGTCACAGAGTTTGCAGCAGACATAAGGGCCGTGTTCCGGCCGCTCCAGCGCAATGACGATGTCTGCCTCGCGCTTGGACAGGCTGATGAAGTGCGGCAGCGGCAGGATGTCCACCGAGATCGCCGGGTAGGCGTCGACGAAATGGCTCAGCTGCGGGGTGATGAAAAAGCTGCCGAACCCTTCGGTACAGCCCATGCGCACGTGCCCGGACAACGCGACGCCTGAGCCCGAGACCTGCTCGCAAGCCATGTGCAGAGTGCTTTCGATCGATTCGGCGTAACCCAGCAGGCGCTGGCCTTCAGCGGTCAGGACGAAGCCGCTGGTGCGGGACTTCTCGAACAACAGCGTACCCAACGAGGCCTCCAGCGAACTGATGCGTCGCGACACGGTGGTGTAGTCCACCGCCAAACGCTTGGCCGCAGTGCTGGCCTTGCGAGTACGGGCAACTTCAAGGAAAAACTTGAGGTCATCCCAGTTCAACGAGCCTAAAGATGTGATGTTTTTTTGCATGATGGACCGGCTTTTATGTGCGTTCTTATTAGAAGTTTGCACATCTATACTCCAAAAACAGTCCGACAACCAAATCGCGACACACGCCTCATCTCAAGGCGACTTTCTCGCCTTGGCTCCCAAGATAGCTCTCTAAATAAGAACAACGTCCCGGAGACCCGACATGAACGCATCGCTAGAAACCACCGTACAAAAGGTCAAGTTATTGATCGATGGCGAGTGGGTCGAATCCCAGACCACCGAATGGCACGACATCGTCAATCCGGCGACCCAGCAAGTGCTGGCCAAAGTCCCCTTTGCGACCGCTGCTGAAGTCGATGCCGCCATCAGCGCCGCTCATCGCGCCTTTCAGACCTGGAAGCTGACGCCAGTCGGCGCGCGGATGCGCATCATGCTCAAGCTTCAGGCGCTGATTCGCGAGCACTCCAAGCGTATTGCCGTAGTGCTCAGCAATGAGCAGGGTAAAACCATCGCCGACGCTGAGGGCGATATCTTCCGTGGCCTGGAAGTGGTCGAGCACGCCTGCTCCATTGGCAGCCTGCAAATGGGCGAGTTCGCCGAGAACGTCGCAGGCGGTGTTGACACCTACACCCTGCGTCAGCCGATCGGCGTCTGCGCCGGCATTACCCCGTTCAACTTCCCGGCGATGATTCCGCTGTGGATGTTCCCGATGGCCATCGCCTGCGGCAACACCTTCGTGCTCAAGCCTTCCGAGCAGGATCCGATGTCGACCATGCTGTTGGTGGAGCTGGCGATTGAAGCCGGCATTCCGCCGGGTGTGCTCAACGTCGTTCATGGTGGCAAGGATGTGGTCGATGCGCTTTGCACCCATAAGGACATCAAGGCTGTTTCGTTCGTCGGTTCGACCGCGGTCGGCACGCATGTCTACGAGCTGGCCGGTAAACACGGCAAGCGCGTGCAATCGATGATGGGGGCCAAGAACCACGCCGTTGTGCTGCCCGATGCCAACCGCGAGCAAGCGCTCAATGCACTGGTCGGCGCCGGTTTCGGTGCGGCCGGGCAACGCTGCATGGCCACCTCGGTGGTGGTGCTGGTGGGCGCGGCCAAACAATGGCTGCCGGATCTCAAGGCGCTGGCGCAGAAACTCAAGGTCAATGCCGGCAGCGAGCCAGGCACCGATGTTGGTCCGGTGATTTCCAAGCGGGCCAAGGCACGGATTCTCGAGCTGATCGAAAGCGGGATCAAGGAAGGCGCCAAGCTGGAGCTGGACGGTCGCGACATCACTGTTCCGGGCTACGAACAGGGCAACTTTGTCGGCCCGACCCTGTTCTCTGGCGTAACCCCTGAGATGCAGATCTACACCCAGGAAATCTTTGGCCCGGTGCTGGTGGTGCTGGAGGTCGATACCCTCGATGAGGCCATCGCCTTGGTCAACGCCAACCCGTTCGGCAACGGCACGGGTCTGTTCACCCAGAGCGGTGCGGCGGCGCGTAAATTCCAGTCGGAAATCGACGTTGGCCAGGTCGGCATCAACATCCCGATCCCGGTGCCGGTACCGTTCTTCAGCTTCACCGGTTCCCGTGGTTCGAAGCTCGGCGACCTCGGTCCGTATGGCAAGCAAGTGGTGCAGTTCTACACTCAAACCAAGACCGTCACTGCACGTTGGTTCGATGACGACAGCATCAACCACGGTGTGAACACCACCATCCACTTGCGCTAAGGAGCCGGACATGAAAATCGCTTTTATCGGTCTCGGCAACATGGGCGCGCCGATGGCGCGCAACCTGATCAAGGCCGGCCATTCGCTGAACCTGTTTGACCTCAATCAAACCGTGCTGGCCGAACTGGCTCAACTCGGCGGCACCATCAGCACTTCACCGAAGGCAGCGTCGAAAGACGCGCAACTGGTGATCACCATGTTGCCGGCAGCGGCCCATGTGCGCAGTGTCTGGCTGGGTGAAGACGGTGTGCTGGCGGGAATCGCCAAAGGCGTGCCAGCGGTGGATTGCAGCACCATCGATCCGCAGACGGCGCGAGATGTTGCCGCGGCGGCCGCAAAGCAGGACGTGGCCATGGCCGATGCCCCGGTTTCCGGTGGCACTGGCGGTGCAGCGGCCGGGACGCTGACCTTCATGGTCGGCGCCACGCCTGAACTGTTCGCCACTCTGCAACCGGTGCTGGCGCAGATGGGCCGCAACATCGTCCACTGCGGCGAAGTCGGCACCGGGCAAATCGCCAAGATCTGCAACAACCTGCTGCTGGGGATTTCCATGGTTGGTGTCAGCGAAGCCATGGCGCTGGGCAGCGCCCTGGGTATCGACACAACCGTGCTGGCGGGCGTCATCAACAGTTCAACCGGGCGTTGCTGGAGTTCGGAGATGTACAACCCGTGGCCGGGCATCGTCGAAACAGCGCCGGCCTCGCGCGGTTATACCGGCGGTTTCGGTGCTGAACTGATGCTCAAGGATCTGGGGCTGGCCACTGAGGCGGCACGTCAGGCGCACCAACCGGTCGTGCTCGGCGCGGTGGCCCAGCAGTTGTATCAGGCGATGAGCCTGCGTGGGGAAGGGGGCAAGGACTTCTCGGCGATCATCAACAGCTATCGCAAACCCCAATAAGCGTTTGTGGCGAGGGAGCAAGCTCCCTCGCCACAGGATTCATGCATGCCTTTTTACCGAGAGACCACGTCGGGTGGTCTCTCGGTTTTTTGCATCAGGCAAACACGAAATACTTGCGCACGGTTTCAACCACTTCCCATGTGCCTTTCATCCCCGGTTCGATGACGAAGATATCACCGGCGCGCAGGTGGATCGGCGCCATGCCTTCCGGGGTGATGATGCAGTAGCCTTCCTGGAAGTGGCAGTATTCCCACTTCACGTATTCCACATACCACTTGCCCGGCGTGCAGATCCAGGTGCCCATGATCTTGCTGCCATCTTCGCTGGTGTACGCGTTGAGGTTGACGGTGTGCGGATCGCCTTCGAGCTTTTCCCATTTGCAGGCGTCGAGTACGGGCAACGGGTGAGTGTCGCGAAGAACGGTAATCGGTGCGGTCATGTGGACTCCGGGCCTTGGAATATAGAAAGTGGTACTGAAGAACTGAAGTCGCACCCTATAGCGCCCATGCTCCGCTCAGTTGTCTGTATTCGACATCGAGCTGTCCAGAAACGCGCAAACGCTCAAAGATTTTCCGGCGGGCAAAAACCTGCCCCTCAGGGCAGAGTCAAGGCGCTCAGCAAGGCCTGGGCATAACGGGGCAACACGGTGAAGTCCCGGGCGCACAGCAACAGTTTGCGGCGAGCCCACGGCTCTTCCAGTACGACGCTTTTGAACGGCGTTTCAGCCGGCCAGCGTTCGACCGCCGCCAAGGGCACGATCGCCAGCCCGGCACCCCGGGCGACCATGCGCATCACGCCCTCGAAACCATCGGCGCGGATGCGGACCTGCATCCGCAAGCCGCTGTGCAGGGCCTGTTCTTCCAGGTAAACGGCCAAGGCGCTGTTGGCGTTCAGGCCGACGTAATCGTGGTGCAAGGTGGCGCTGAAGCTGAATGGTCCGGTGTCGGCCAAGGGATGATCACGCGGCAGGATCAGCACCAGCGGATCGTCGCGGAAATAGCGGGTTTGCAGGCCGTCGGTATCCACGGCGTCGGACACGATCCCCAGGTCTGCTGCGCCCTGGCGCAAGGCGTGGGTGATGCGTGTGCTGGGCAGCTCCTGCAGGTCGATGTCGAGGTTCGGATGGTCGCGCAGAAAGTCCGCCAGCAACTCCGGCAGGTACTCGGTGATCGCAGTGGTATTGCACAGCAACCGCACCTGGCCTTTGACGCCTTTGGCGTATTCGACCAGCTCCTGCTGCATGCGCTCGGCCTGTTGCAACAGGACTCGGGCGTGCTGCGCCAGTGCCTTGCCGGCCGGAGTGGGGCTGACACCGCGGCGACCTCGCTCCAGAAACTCGATGCCCAGTGACGCTTCCATCGCGCGGATTCGTGCACTCGCCGCCGCCAGCGACAAATGGCTGCGGGCGGCACCGGCGGTGATGTTGCCGGTGTCGAGGATGTTCAGGTAGAGGCGCAGGTCGGTGAGGTCGAAGTGCATACAGAATCCCGGATCGTTTTTAGCCTCTACCGATTCAAGAGGCAGCCTCAGTATATGGCAGATTTTCAAGGCACCCTTCAGGGCCCACGATAGCCCCATGAATACACTTGCCGCGTTCTATCAACATCTGGGCTTGGCCCTGTCCTTATTGATTGTCGCCACTTTCCTGCTGGCTGGGATGATCAAAGGTGTGATCGGCCTTGGTCTGCCGACCATTGCCATGGGCCTGCTCGGCCTGGCTATGGCACCGTCGCAGGCTGCGGCGTTGTTGATCATTCCCGCGACGCTGACCAACGTCTGGCAACTGGCCTTCGGCGGTCATTTGCGCGGGTTGCTCAACCGGTTATGGCCGATGCTGCTGGCGATTTTCATCGGCACTGGTGCTGGCACAGTGTGGATCGGCATGGCCGGTGGACATTGGGTGGTACGGGGGCTGGGGGCGGCGCTGTTGATCTACGCCTTGAGCGGGTTGTTCCTGCCGACCTTGCGCGTCGGCGGTCGCACCGAGCGTTGGCTCGGTCCGCTCTGCGGTGTGCTGACGGGCGTCATCACCTCGGCCACCGGTGTCTTCGTGATTCCGGCGGTGCCTTATCTGCAAGCACTGGGCTTGAACAAGGATGAACTGGTGCAGGCGCTGGGCCTGTCGTTCACTGTCTCGACTCTCGCGTTGGCCGCCGGCCTGTTATGGCGCGGCGCCCTCGGCGGTGGCGAGTTGAGCGCGTCGCTGCTGGCGCTGATCCCGGCGGTGCTCGGCATGTTGCTGGGGCAATGGCTGCGCCAGCGGATCAGCGCCGTGTTGTTCAAGCGCGTGTTCTTCATCGGCCTCGGCGTGCTCGGCGGCCACTTGCTGATCAGCGGCTAGCGGACGATGTGCTGAGCATCTCGATCGGGCGGATATCGAAATCCTGCTCCAGATATTCCATGCGCATGTCGAGGAACTGCTTCATATGGGGCAGGTTCGAGTGCACGTCCAGATGGGCCTGGGATTGCCAGATCTCGTAGAAGATAAACAGCGTCGGGTCCTGCTTGTCGCGCAGCATGTGGTACTCGATGCAACCGGGTTCGGCGCGACTCGGTTCGACATAGGCACGGAAGAACGCTTCGAAGGCCTCGGCTTTTTCCGGGCGGGTCTTGGCGTGCAGGATGAAGCCTTGCAGTTCGCTCATCAGAATCTCCTAAACATTCAGAATCGGCGCAAGTTTATGGCAACAATCGCTTGTTGATTCGTGCGTATAGGTCAAATGAATTTTGCGGATGGAGCGCTTATTCCGCGCGAGGCTGATCGTTAGGCTGCCGCCATCGATTCCAACCTTGCGAGATTTCTCATGAAAAAAGTCCTGTTGCTCAATGGCGGCAAAAAATTTGCCCACTCCGATGGTCGCTACAACACGACGCTGCACGAAGCAGCGTTGAGCGTGCTGGATCGCGGTGGTGTGGATGTGAAAACCACGTTCATCGACGAGGGCTACGACGTCGCCGAGGAAGTCGCCAAATTCCTCTGGGCCGATGTGGTCATTTATCAGATGCCCGGCTGGTGGATGGGCGCGCCCTGGACGGTCAAGAAGTACGTCGATGAAGTCTTCACTGCAGGCCACGGCAGCCTCTACGCCAGCGACGGCCGCACGCGCTCCGACGCGTCGCAGAAGTACGGCAGCGGCGGCTTGTTGCACGGTAAAAAGTACATGCTGTCGGTGACCTGGAACGCCCCGCAGCAAGCCTTCGACGACTCGACCGACTTCTTCGAAGCCAAGGGCGTGGACGCGGTGTATCTGCCGTTCCACAAGGCCAATACCTTCCTCGGCATGACCGGTCTGCCGACCTTTTTGTGCGTCGATGTGATGAAGCGCCCGAATATCGAAGCGGATGTGGCGCGTTATGAGCAGCACTTGACCGAGGTGTTTGGCCTTAAGGCATGACGCTCGGCTACTATCGATATCTGAAGCAGTGCAGGACTATCGATAAGGGACACACGTGAAAGCCAGATCCGATGAGTTGCAGATTTTCGTCTGCGTGATTGAGTGCGGGTCGATTTCGGCTGCGGCTGAGCAAGTCGGGCAAACGCCGTCGGCGGTCAGCCGCACGCTGTCGCGGCTGGAGGCCAAGCTCGATACCACGCTGATCAATCGCACCACGCGGCGCATGGACCTGACCGAAGAGGGCAAATATTTCTTCGAGCACGCCAAGCTGATTCTCGATCAGATGGACGAGCTCGAAGAGCGTCTGTCCTCTCGCCAGCAAACCCCGTCCGGGCGACTGCGGATCAACGCCGCGTCGCCGTTCATGCTGCACGCCATCGTGCCGTACATCGATGAGTTCCGCCGTCTCTACCCGGACATCCAGCTCGAACTCAACAGCAACGATTTGATCATCGACCTGCTCGAACAAAGCACCGACATCGCCATCCGCATCGGCACGCTGGCCGACTCGACCCTGCACGCGCGCTCCCTGGGTTGCAGCCCGCTGCACATCGTCGCAAGCACAGCGTACCTGGAACAACACGGCGTACCGAGCGCTGTCGAGGATTTGAGCGAGCACACGCTGCTGGGTTTTACCCATAACGAAGGTCTCAACCAATGGCCACTGCGCTATGTCCATGGTGACCGCTGGCCGATTCAAGCGTCGATCAGTGCGTCGAGTGGCGAGACGATCAGGCACCTGGCGCTGGCCGGTCAAGGCATTGCCTGCCTGTCGCACTTCATGACCATCGACGACATCCGCGCCGGTCGCTTGCAGGTGCTGCTGGCGGAGTTCAACAGCGGTTATCGCCAACCCATCAACGCGGTGTACTACCGCAACTCGCAACTGGCCCTACGGATCCAGTGCTTTCTGGACTTCATCCAGGGCAAATTGGCGGCTTATGCGATTGCCGATTTCAGGGGCTGATTCGCAGACCGCGTGATCGTTCATTGCGAGCAGGCCACCCATTCACTGGCCCGCCCGCCGTCAATTCCGTAACATCCGCGTCCCTCTTTTCCCGCCTGTATTTTTAGGTAAGCCATGAAGCCCAAACGTCTGCGCGCCGATGTCCTGGCCGGACTCACCACCTCTTTCGCCCTGCTCCCCGAATGTATCGCTTTCGCGCTGGTGGCCCACCTCAATCCATTGATGGGGCTTTACGGCGCTTTCATCATCTGCACCCTGACTGCGCTCTTCGGCGGACGGCCGGGGATGGTGTCTGGTGCCGCTGGCTCGATGGCGGTGGTGATCGTCGCGCTGGTGGTGCAGCACGGTGTCCAGTACTTGCTGGCGACGGTGTTGCTGGGCGGGCTGATCATGTTGGCGTTTGGTCTGTTGAGGCTGGGCAAGCTGGTGCGCATGGTGCCGCATCCGGTGATGCTCGGCTTCGTCAACGGTCTGGCGATTGTCATTGCGCTGGCCCAGTTGGAGCACTTCAAGAGCGGTGAGGCCTGGTTGAGTGGGGCGCCGCTGTACATGATGATCGGGCTGGTGGCGCTGACGATGGCCATCGTTTACCTGATGCCGCGCCTGACGCGTGCCGTGCCGCCGGCGCTGGTGGCGATTCTGGGCGTTGGGCTGGCGGTTTACCTGCTCGGCCTGCCGACCCGTACCCTGGGCGACATGGCGCACATTGCCGGTGGCTTGCCGGGTTTTGCGCTGCCAGACATCCCCTGGAGCCCGGAAACCCTGCGCATCATCGTCCCTTACGCGATATTGATGGCGGTGGTCGGCTTGCTGGAAACCCTACTGACCCTGAACCTCACCGACGAGATCACCGAGAGCCGCGGCTATCCGGATCGCGAGTGCGTGGCCTTGGGCGCTGCCAACATGGTTTCTGGTGTGTTCGGCGGCATGGGTGGCTGCGCGATGATCGGGCAAACCGTGATCAACCTCAGCTCCGGCGGTCGCGGTCGGCTGTCCGGTGCGGTGGCCGGGGGGATGATCCTGCTGTTTGTGCTGTTCCTTTCGCCGCTGATCGAGCGCATTCCGCTGGCCGCATTGGTTGGGGTGATGTTCGTGGTGTCGCAGCAGACGTTCGCCTGGGCTTCATTGCGGGTACTGAACAAGGTGCCGCTGAACGATGTCTTGGTGATCATCGCGGTCACGGTGATTACCGTGTTCACCGATCTGGCCATCGCTGTGTTGTGCGGGATCATCATTGCGGCGCTCAACTTTGCCTGGCAACACGCTCGCGAGCTGTATGCCGACAGTCACGTTGAAGCCGACGGCAGCAAGCTCTACCTCCTGCACGGCACGTTGTTCTTCGCCTCGACGACGCCTTTTCTCAACCAGTTCGATCCCGCCAATGATCCGTCTGTGGTCACTGTCGACTGTCGCCACTTGAGCTTCGTTGATTACTCGGCCATCGCCGCGTTGAAGACATTGCGCGAGCGCTACACCAAGGCTGGCAAGCAGCTACGCGTGCTGCACTTGTCCGATCGCTGCAAGAAACTGCTCAAACGCGCCAGCGAGCATCACGACTGAAATCGATGAGTGATGATCGTTCCCACGCTCTGCGTGGGAATGCCTCACCGGACGCTCTGCGTCTGCTTCGGCATGTGACGCGGAGCGTCACGGGCTGCGTTCCCACGCAGAGCGTGGGAACGATCCGTGTCTGTGATGAAAATCCCTCTATCTGATTTTCATAATCCGCGACCTTCCATACCTCTGCACGACATCCCTTACCCCTCCACGAAAATTACTTTCACTTCGTTTGAAAGTAGCCCGTCGAAATGATTTATGAGTTTCACAACCCATTCGACGTGACCCTTTCGAGGAGTACCGCATGACGCTTTCCTTCGGCTATTGGCTGTTGGTTTACGCCGCCATCGCCATCATTGCGCTGATCGTTCTGATCGCCCGTTACCGGATCAATCCCTTCATTGTGATCACCCTGGTGTCCATCGGCCTGGCGCTGTTGGCAGGGATGCCGCCGTCGGGTGTGGTGGGGGCGTATGAGGCCGGGGTTGGCAAGACGTTGGGGCACATTGCGCTGGTGGTGGCGCTGGGCACGATGCTCGGCAAGATGATGGCCGAGTCCGGCGGTGCGGAGCAGGTGGCGCGCACCTTGATCGACCGTTTCGGCGAGAAAAATGCCCACTGGGCGATGGTGTGTATCGCCTTTCTTGTAGGGCTGCCGCTGTTCTTCGAGGTCGGTTTTGTCTTGCTGGTGCCGATCGCGTTTACCGTGGCGCGGCGGGTGGGCGTGTCCATTCTGATGGTCGGTTTGCCGATGGTTGCGGGGCTTTCGGTGGTCCACGCGCTGGTACCGCCGCACCCGGCGGCGATGCTGGCGGTGCAGGTCTATCAGGCGTCGGTGGGGCAGACCTTGCTCTACGCGATTCTGATCGGTATTCCGACCGCGATTATCGCCGGTCCCCTGTACGCCAAATTCATCGTGCCGCGCATTCAACTGCCGGCCGATAACCCCCTGGAACGCCAGTTCCTGGAGCGTGAACCGCGCGATAGCCTGCCGGGTTTTGGTGTCACCATGGCCACGATTCTGTTGCCGGTAGTGCTGATGTTGATCGGCGGCTGGGCCAACCTGATCTCCACGCCGGGTAGCGGTTTCAATCAGTTCCTGCTGTTCATCGGCAACTCGGTGATCGCCTTGCTGCTGGCGACCTTGCTGAGTTTCTGGACCCTCGGCCTGGCCCAGGGCTTCAATCGCGAGTCGATCCTCAAGTTCACCAATGAATGCCTGGCGCCGACCGCCAGCATCACCTTGCTGGTCGGTGCCGGTGGTGGCTTGAACCGAATTCTGGTGGACGCTGGCGTCACCAATCAGATCGTCAGCCTGGCCGATGAATTCCAGTTGTCGCCGCTGTTGATGGGTTGGCTGTTCGCCGCGTTGATGCGCATCGCCACTGGTTCTGCCACCGTGGCCATGACCACCGCGTCAGGGATTGTCGCGCCGGTGGCCGTTGGTCTGGGTTATCCCCACCCGGAGCTGTTGGTGCTGGCGACGGGGGCGGGGTCGGTTATCTTTTCCCACGTCAACGACGGCGGCTTCTGGTTGATCAAGGAATACTTCAACATGACCGTCACCCAGACCTTCAAGACCTGGACAGTGCTCGAGACGCTGATCTCGGTGGTCGCCTTCGGCCTGACCGTTGGCCTTTCTCACCTGCTTTAGTCGGAGCCATCCGCCATGGACATCCTCTATCAGATCCGCGCTCGTCAGGAATCCTTCAGCGCCGGCGAAGGACGTATCGCTCGGCTGATGCTCGACGATGTAGGATTTGCCGCATCCGCCAGCCTCGATGAGCTGGCGCAGCGGGCGGAAGTCAGCACTGCCACGCTGTCGCGATTCGCCCGTACAGTCGGTTGCCGCGACCTGCGGGATTTGCGCCTGCAACTGGCCCAGGCCAGTGGCGTCGGTAGCCGCTTTCTGGACCCGGCGGGCACGCCCGAACAGTCGGCGTTCTACGGGCAGATCGTCGGCGATATCGAGTCGACTTTGCGCCAGCACCTGGCAGCGTTCGATGAGTCGCGCTTCGCCGATGCGGTGAAACTGTTGGGCAAGGCACGGATGATTCACGCCTTCGGCATGGGCGGCTGCTCGACCCTGTGCAGCGATGAACTGCAAGTGCGCCTGGTGCGCCTCGGCTACCCGATTGCGGTGTGTCACGACCCGGTGATGATGCGCGTCACCGCCGCCAGCCTTGGCGCCGAACACGCGGTCATCGCCTGCTCGCTGACCGGCATCACGCCCGAACTGCTCGAAGCGGTGGAGCTGGCGCGCAGCTACGGCGCACGAATTCTCGCCATCACCCGCGCCGACTCGCCGCTGGCGCAATTGGCCGATGTGCTGTTGCCGCTGCAAAGCGCCGAGACTTCCTTCATCTACAAACCCACGGCGGCGCGCTACGGCATGTTGTTGGCCATCGATGTGCTCGCCACCGAGCTGGCGCTGGCCAGTCCTGAAGACAATCAAGAACGTCTGCGGCGGATCAAACTGGCCCTGGACGACTACCGCGGCGGCGACGATCACTTGCCGCTGGGAGACTGACATGATGTACGACACGCTGATCCGCAATGCGCTGATTATCGATGGCAGCAACACCCCCGGTTACCCCGCTGACGTGGCGATTCTGAATGGCCGCATCGAGCGAATCGGCGATTTGCACGACGCTCGCGCCATCGAAGAAATCGAGGCCGCTGGCCGAGTGTTGGCGCCGGGTTTCATCGATGTGCATACCCACGACGATACGGTGGTGATTCGCCAGCCGCAGATGCTGCCCAAACTCAGCCAGGGTGTGACCACGGTGATTGTCGGCAACTGCGGGATCAGCGCGTCGCCGGTGAGTTTGCGCGATGATCCGCCGGACCCGATGAACCTGCTCGGTACCGCCGCGGCGTTTGTTTATCCGCGCTTCAGCGACTATCGCGCCGCCGTCGAAGCGGCCAATACCACGCTGAACGTGGCTGCGCTGGTGGGGCACACCGCGTTGCGCAGCAATCACCTGGACGATCTGTATCGCACCGCGACCGACGCTGAAATCAGCGCGATGCGCGAGCAACTGCGCGATAGCCTTGAGGCCGGTGCCTTGGGTTTATCCACAGGCTTGGCCTACGCCAGCGCCTTCTCGGCATCCACTGATGAGGTGATGCAGTTGACCGAAGAGTTGACGGCATTCGGCGCGGTCTACACCACCCATTTACGCAGTGAGTTCGAACCGGTGCTGGAGGCCATGGACGAGGCGTTCCGCATCGGACGCCACGCACAGTCGCCGGTGATCATTTCCCACCTCAAATGTGCCGGCGCCGGTAACTGGGGGCGTAGTCCGCAATTGCTGGCGTCCCTCGAACACGCCGCGAAAACCCACCCGGTGGCTTGCGATTGTTATCCCTACGCGGCGAGTTCTTCGACGCTGGACCTCAAGCAAGTCACCGACGCCCATCGCATCACCATCACCTGGTCCACGCCGCACCCGGAAATGGGGGGGCGGGATCTGATGGACATTGCTGCCGAGTGGGGCACTGCGCTGCTCGAAGCCGCCCGCCGACTGCAACCGGCGGGGGCGGTGTATTACGGCATGGACGAGGCCGATGTACGAAGCATCCTCGCGCATCCGCTGTCGATGATCGGCTCCGACGGTTTGCCGGAAGACCCGTTTCCGCATCCACGCTTGTGGGGCGCATTCCCACGAGTGCTCGGACATTTCAGTCGCGACGTCGGCCTGTTTCCGCTGCACACCGCCGTGCACAAGATGACCGGGTTGTCGGCGGCACGCTTTGGCTTGAAGGAACGTGGCGAGATTCGTGAAGGGTATTGGGCGGATCTGGTGTTGTTCGATCCGGCGACGATTCGCGATGTGGCCGACTTCAACGATCCGCAACGGGCGGCGCAAGGGATTGATGGGGTATGGATCAATGGTGCCTTGAGTTATCGCGACGGGCAGGCGAACGGCAGAAGGGAAGGGCGATTTCTGGCGCGGGAGGGGGATTTGCGTAGAGGGTTTCATTGATCGCGCCTTCGTAGAAGCTGCCGAAGGTTCGGGCCGCGTTCGGACGATCTTTTGATCCAGGTCTCATGGTGGCACATTGCAGTTAAAGAAAGCCGTCACCAAGCCGAAGCGCTGACATCCAGCCCAGCCACACTGGGCTCATTCAGTCAGGGAGTTACCCCATGAGTTTCGGCAAAACCACCCCGATCCTGCGGATTTTCGATGAAACCAAGGCTTTGGAGTTCTACGTCGAGTTTCTGGGGTTCAAGATTGATTGGCAGCACCGCTTCGAGGCGAACCTCCCGCTGTACCTGCAAATCTCCCGTGGCGAGTGCGTGCTGCACCTCTCCGAACATCATGGCGACGCGACACCGGGCTCGGCCCTGCGCATCGAGACCGATGAACTGGAGGCGTTTCAGCAGCAATTGCTGGCCAAGGAATATTCTTTCGCTCGGCCACAGATCCAAGCCATGCCATGGGGTAGCCAGGACATGACCGTGGCCGACCCGTTTGGCAATCGGTTGGTGTTTACCAATGCGATTAGTGTCTAAGCGTTAGATAGCCTTCGCGGGCAAGCCTCGCTCCACAGATTGGTCTAAAAAACTGGAGCGCTACAGGCTTGCCCGCGAAGGCGATTGATCATTCACCACAAAGTGTATGTCACACCCGGAAGTGACTCACCATCATCTGCAACTGATTGCCCAACCGCGCCAGTTCAACACTGGACGCAGCGGTTTCGTCGCTGGCGGTGGCGGTCTGTTCGGACACGTCGCGTACGTTGATGATGCTGCGGCTGATCTCTTCGGCCACGGCGCTTTGTTGCTCGGCGGCGGCAGCGATCTGCTGGTTCATTGACTGAATGTTGGACACCGTGCGGGTGATGTTTTCCAGTGATACGCCGGCCTTGCGAGTCAGCGCCACGCTGCTGTCGGTCAGGGTACGGCTGTTGTTCATCACCGCCGCCACTTGTTGAGTGCCGTTCTGCAAGCCGGCCACCAGGCCTTCGATTTCCTCGGTGGATTTTTGCGTGCGCTGGGCCAGGCCACGAACTTCGTCAGCCACCACCGCAAAACCACGACCAGCCTCACCGGCACGGGCCGCTTCGATGGCAGCGTTGAGGGCCAGCAGGTTGGTCTGTTCGGCCACGGCTTTGATCACATCCATGACGCTGCCGATTTTGTCGCTTTCCTGCTGCAGTACGCTCATCGCTTCAGTGGAGCGCACCACTTCGCTGGCCAGGCGCTCGATCTGGGCGATGGCTTCGTTGACCACTTTGTCACCTTCGCGAGCTTCACCGTCAGCGGCGGCTGCGGCCTGAGAGGCTTCTTCGGCGTTGCGCGCGACTTCCTGCACGGTGGCCGTCATTTCGTGCATGGCGGTGGCGACCTGATCGGTTTCCACTTTCTGGCTGTTCACACCGGCGCTGGTCTGTTCGGTCACGGCCGACAGCTCTTCGGCGGCGCTGGCGATCTGGGTGACGCCATCGCGGATGCCGCTGATCAAGTCCCGCAGGGTCACGCCCATGCGCGCAATGCCTTGCTGCAACACGCCGAGTTCGTCGCGGCGGGTGACCTTGATGTCCTGAGACAAGTCACCACCGGCGATACGCTCGACCACTTTAAGGGTATCGCGCAACGGACCGGTGATCTGACGGGTGATGACCACGGCGGCGATGATGCCCACCAGCAACGCCAGCAAGGTGCTGATCAATTGCAGTGTGCGGGCCTGGGCGCTTTCGGCATCACGGCGGTCGAGCTGGAATTGATACAGCTTATCGCTCAGGGTCACGATGGCGGCGCCCTGATCGGTCATTTCCTTACGCGCCTGCACCGCATCGGTGTTGGCGGCTTTATAGGCTTGCAAGGCACTGCGGTAGTTGCTCAGGGCGGTTTCCAACTGACGCAGCGCATCTTGTTGGGTCTCGGCGAAATGCGCGTTCAGCGACTTCAGGCTGGCGATGGCCGCATCCAGTTGGGAAACGGCTTTCTGCTCGGTCTCGGCATTGGTGTTGGCGGTGTAGCCGCGCACTTCATAGCGGGCAAGAATGAACGCTTCCTTGGCGGCAGTGATGGCCAGGAACTGTTCGAAGCGCTGATCGCTCAAGGGCATTTGCTGTACGCGGATGTTGATTGCGTCGATCAGCTTGCTGGCGGTTTCGGCGTTGGCGCCCATGGCGTCGCGGGCGCTGTTGCCGGCGCGGTAGGCGCTGCGCATTTTGTTCAGCGACGTCTGATAAGCGGCGATGGTCGCGGCCTGCTCTTTGAGCATTTTGACGTTTTCAGGGTTTTTGAAGCTGCCCAGCAGGGCGGTTTGCTGAGCAACAAAACTGTCCAGGGTGGTTTGCACATTCTGTGCGGCGGTTTCGTCGCCGTTGGTCAGCATGTATTGCAGGCGAACCACGCGCAGCTTGGTCAGGCCGGCATTGAGCTGAGTGATGTCGCTCATCCAGTTGCTGCGGTCAATCAACCCGCCCAGGCTGGTCCAGCCGGTCAGGGCGAGGATGCAGGTCAGTGCCAGGACCAGGCCGAATCCCAGGCCCAGTTTCAGGTTCACGCTGATGTTGCCGAACCAGCTATTCATCAAATTCCTCCAGGAACGTTGCGCTTTCGATCGTCGGTTGGCTGGAAGATTTTTGTTTTTGGGAGCCAGCAAGGTGTGTAGCAGGTATGTATCGGCCGCAATCCCGGGAGCTGAAAGGATTTTGTCGGATGGATTCTGTAACAAGATTTTTACGCAGTTCTTAAGCTTTTTTTCACATGGGTTTCACCAGCAGCCAACGCGAGACTCGCTACCCTTGCGGTTTTGTATGATTGTGATGCATGCCGGCGAGGCGGCTGAACGTGGAATTGAGACTGAGTCTGTTCGGGATAAAACGCTCGATCGATCTGAGCCGTTTGGCCCGTTATCGAAACGCAATGGTCATCGTGGCCTCACTGCTGCTGGTGATTCCGCTGACCGTGTGGCTGTTGCGACCTGCGGCTGTGCCCGATCTGTCCCATGGCAATGTGGCGGGTGCCCGTGCGCTGGCTGCGGGGTGGGCCAAGGGCGACATGATCGTGCTGGTGCGTCACGTTGAGCGTTGCGATCACTCCACCGCCCCCTGTCTGATTGGCAATGATGGCATTACAGATCGCTCGCGCAGTGTGGCAGTGGGGGTCGGTGCACAGTTTGAACATCTGGGCCTGAACAAGGCCGATATCTACAACAGTCCGGTCATCCGTGCGGCACAGACCTCCAGTTATATGTTCAACAAGGTCGGCGTCGGCGAAGACTGGCTGATCAACTGCCGGGGCAGCATGTTACGTGATGCCCTGGCGCACAAAGTGGCCGGGCGCAACCTGATTCTGGTGACCCACAGTGAGTGCATGGCGGAACTCGAAAAAGAGCTCAAGCTGCCGACTGCTACTCTAGGCTACGGCGCTTCTCTGTTTATCTCCGCTGAAAAACCTCAGGAACCTCGTATGCTTGGTTCCATCGAAGCCTCTGACTGGCATTCGGTGACCACCGAATGAGCTTCTTCTTCATCCCTCTGGATCTGGACGTACGATGCTGACTTCTTCCCGTTACCGCTTTTACTGGGTGAACTTTGGTATTCCGCTGGCCTGCGCGGTCGCGGTGTTCCTGATGTTTGACATGACCAAAATCGACATCGCTTTCAGCGATCTTTTTTATGACCCGGTTACCCAGGTGTTTCCGTTGGAGCATGTCCGTCTGTTCGAGCAGATCACCCATAAATGGGCGCGGATCATCCCGAACTGGACCGGTGAGATTGCGATCATCGGCGCCGTGCTGTCATTTCTCTGGCCGCGACTGAAGGTTGAAAAACATTCGAAGATCATCGCCTTCCTGGAAAAAATCAAAGTCGCGCCTGTGCTTCGGTTCGCCAGTAAACACCGCCGGGACTTCCTGTATGTGGTGTTCGCGTTTTCCATCAGCACCGGCGTTATCCACTACCTCAAGAGCCACACCAGTGTGTATTGCCCGGTTGAAACCACTCAGTACGCCGGGAAAATCGAGCACAAGGAGTGGTACCAGAATTTTGACCTGCTGAAAGAGGCCGGTGACGGTCGCTGCTGGCCGGGTGGGCATGCGTCGGGCGGCTTCACCATGCTCGCACTGTACTTCGTGGCTCGCCGCTACCGCTGGCGGTACGCTAAAGCGATGATGTACGGCTCGCTGCTGCTCGGTTTCGTCTATGGCACGACACGAGTCCTGCAAGGCTGGCACTACATGTCCCACACCTTCTGGTCCGGGATCTTCGTGTGGCTGACGTGTTTGCTGACGGCATTGGCGTTCTATGGGCGGGCGCGGCTGGAACTGCCGTTGCTGCAGAAGGCTGCGGTACCCGTCGCTGAGCCGTTTACAGGGTCACAAAGTAGTAAGCCTGACGCCCCACCTTCATTGTCTTGATCACCTTCAAGGGCGCGGCGGGTTCATTTACGCCAGACATGAGTGCCACATTAGCCGGTGAGGCGCTCAGAAACTCATGCAATTGCGCCTCGGTATCCAGGCCTTTGAGTACGCGCCGGGTGTAGAACACACTGGCGCCGCCCACCCGCTCGTTGGCCTGAAACAACGCGACCTGCTGCCCGCTGGCCTGAAATGCCTGAATCTGTTCGGTCAGCGGCAGGAAGGACAGTTTGCGATCAGCGTGAGGCAATGCCCATTGAGCCGCAGCGACGTAGCTGCCGATCACCACGGCCAGTACGCCAACACCTACACCACGACGATGCCGGACAATCAGCCCCGGCAAGGTCGACGCACCGGAGTAGGCTTGAAGCCGCTCGAACAGCACGCTCGCATATTCCGCGGCAATCACCGCCGCCGCCGGCGTTATGGACATCATGTACACCGTGCGTTTGCTCGACGCCAGGGTCAGCATGACGAACTGCGCCAGCAGCCACACCGTGAAAAACAACAGGTAACGATTGGCCATCAGGCTTTTGCGAAAGTGCCACAGCCCCAGGTACACCAGAATGTTCCAGGGCGCGAAGGCCTCCGGCAGCTTGGTCAGGTAGTAGTAGAACGGCTCGTAATGGCCGGCCTCGACGAAGGAGCCGCTGAAGCGCCCGACGCTATTGGTCAGCAACACTTCCCCCACGGCATGCACACCATCGCGCTGATACAGCACCGCGAGCCAGATCATCAGCGGCACCAATCCCAACAGTGTCAACAGGCCGGGGCGCAGCCAGTCCGAGGGCTTCAGGCGCTTGTCCATCAAGGTTTCGGTCAGCAGATACGCGAAGATCACCACCCCCGGCATCGCCAGCCCCAGTACGCCTTTGCTCAAGGTCGCGATGGCGATCCCTGATGCAAAAAGCAGGGCGTTGCCGACAGTCGAATACCGTGTCCCCTGAAAAAATGCCAGCAGCGCCATGCTCACGCCGAAGGCCAGCAACGCGTCTTCGCCGACGCTGCGCGTGTTGCTCCAGTAACTGGCCATGGTCGCCAGCAAAATCCCCGCCGTCCAGGCAATGACCTTGGGCCGGTCGAACCGCCGCAGCATCGCATACAGCAACATCACGCTGAACAACCCGGCAAACGCCGACGCGAGCCGCACCGCCCACGGCGTACCGCCGAATGCGCGAATCGCCCCGGCGTCGAGCCACAAGCTCAAGGGCGGTTTCTCAAGAAATGGCTCGCCGAACAAATGCGGGGTCACCCAGTCGTTATCCAGGTGCATCTCCATGGCAATTCCGGCGACCCGGGCCTCCGTGGAACCTTGTAATTGGTGATTGCTTAGGGCGAAGAAAAACAGCAGAGCGGCGAGTAGAAACAGTGAAGAGACGGGGCGTGACATGAGTTTCTGGCTAACCGAGCAGGGGACCGGGAACCCCAAGCATACGAGTTGAATGCTTAACGAAACATGAACGGCCAGCGAGAGGTGACGGGTGACGTTGGGGCAGCACTAACGGGGGGCGATCTGAGTAGCAGCGTCCTTCCAGGCGCTGTTATTGTCTGACGTCATGGAGTTGGTAGTTAAGGATGATGCAATGGAGCTTGCGCTGACGGTTGGCACTCACACATTGAGATTGAGCGCCCCCGACCCCGAATGGTGTAAAGCGTTGCAGCATGCGCTGAACGCCAGTTTTACAGTCCACTGCGAATTTCTGCCCTGGGCCAAACCCTACACCACCGAGGACGAGGCCCGATCGTTCCTCGCGCGGGCAGTCGATGAATTCAAAAGCGAAACCGGTGAGCGGCGGCTGTTTATCGTCGACGATACCGCGCACGCGATCATCGGCTGTATTGGCTTGAAGCCCCGGCGCCGTAACCGGTATGTGGTCGGCTACTGGGTCAATACCGAGTATACGGGCAAAGGCTATATGCGCACGGCGCTTGAAGCGTTGATCAAAAGCATGCCCGGTTTCACGTTTTACCTGACCATCGCATCGGCCAATGTGGCGAGCCAGCGGCTGGCCGAAGCGGCCGGGTTTGGTTTGATCAGACGGTGTTATCAGAGGCCTTGTTTGCAGCCGCATGAGGCGCAGGTTACGTATCTGTATCGGTTGAAATGATGGTGGGAGCAGTCACTGGAACCGACCGCTAACCAGATCGCAGGCAAAAAAAAGCCCGCGGGAGGGCGGGCAAACCGTAGTTTCTTGAATGAGCGAGGGAAATGTACAGGTTGGAGGGAGGCGGTGGGGTGAAGAAAAATTCATGTGGATGGAAGGCTTCAGTCGTTCGTAGTTTCACCAAAGGTTTGAATGAAAAAGAAGCCCTGTCACGGTCCGGGGTTTATATTTTTATTTGATCAAATTTTCCGTGCGCCGGACATTTCCACGGTACGCGGAACGCAGCGCCACCTCCATTCAGATGTGCCTGACTCATGATCGACGGCCACCATCGCACCAGGTTATGCGCTTTGTTCCAATAGGACTCGTTTCCCCAATGTTTGGCCAAACAGAAGACCGGCAGTCCGCACTCGCGGAACGCTCTCTTTTCAATATCACCTTTTGTGAATTTGTCTTGAGAGATGACAGCCCATCCACCTTCTTCTCTCAGTACTGATATCCATGCCACATCAGCGGTGCTTTGCGGAAATTTATCCCTTAAAGACAGCACCTAATGGCCCTCAGCTTTAGTCAGTTCGTTCAAGGCTCGGGCCAACGCAGGGGGAAGATTGTTATCCAATAGGAACTTCAAGCCGCATTCCTTTGCTCAAAACTGACCGCTGCCTCAACTGCAGCGATAGGTATTTCATAGAGGCGGGCTACACGTTTGACGTCTCTGCCTTCAGCTCTGTAGGCGCTAAAAATGGCTGCTGTGTCAATTCCCGTACCTGACAGGACAGGTTTTCCAAAGTTTCGAGAGGGGTCGAGAACGATGGCTTTGCTGCGTTTGACCGGATACCAGCGCTGCGCCGAGCCTGATCCTGTGTAGTCGATACCTTCATAGAGCGAAGGTTTGATGACTTGTTCGAATGCATACTGTCGCTTGATCAAGTCCAGAAGTGCCTCATCCCCTGTTTCACCCATCACCGTGGCGAAGATGCTTCGTCCGTCGGTTTGAAAGCGTTTGCAGGTGAATGGGTACGCTTGGTTAAACAACTCTTTTGCTTGCTGCGAGGCACTACGGATGGCTTGCAGGCTTACGCCGTGTTGGCGAAAAGCATGAACGAAACGAATTTCCAGTAAGTCATGAAAACCTAGAACGCACTCGTTCACATCAGACAGCTCTGAGTCCCAAAGCCCCGGATGCTGAACACCGTGGGCGGTGTATCCGAATAACCAGCGGCGTATATCGGTAGCTGAAATCCCGGTGTAAAGCGAAGCTTCTGCTGGGGTGTACAAGCCAATGCCGACAAGGCGGCTAGGTAGCTTAATGTTTTGCATGTTGGCCTCCTTGTCAGCAGGTGATCCGATGGATGGATTCTGGTCGTAAGGGTGAACTCAAGCAACTGGTCGGGGACGAACCGCTGTTTTGTTTGGGCAGAGTAGGTTTGAAGCGTGAGCTACACAATCAGCTCGGAGTCGTCACGGCTTGCAGGAAATTTCTGAAAACCCTGTCCTGTAAGTCGCTTGGGCGAAAACGTGGCTACTCTGTCGTCTATTGAGTCGACAGTAAGTTGCAGATTATGAAACCTAGTGTTGAGTCGTCTGACACTGCATTGTCTCGTATAAGTAACATTCAGCTTCAATTGTCACGCATACAGAACATCTCTACCCATTCAAAGCCCAAAAAGGCACCTGCGATATTCTCGTCAGGTGCCTTTTTGTGTTGGGGGAGCGGTAAAGACTCCATTCGATCAACGAGCGCGATCACTCAGTGAAGAACGGGAGGTTCTCCCGCGGCCACCGACGCGTTCGGATCAAGGTTATCCTTCGCTCGGTTGACCAAAAGCTCGGTCAGCATCGTCAACTGCTGAAGCGCCAGTGCCACATTGCGCTGTGGGCCTTCGAGTCGGTCGGCAAAGTCCAGCGTCATGACGTTGAGGGACGCCAGGGTTTCGCTGGCGTGAGCGAGCAGGGTGGGCATGTCGACGTCGGGGCGGACGCTGAAGATGTTCCTGTTCAGGTTGCGCCGGCGGGCACTGACGGAGCGTTCGGTGGTTTTGGGCTGTTGGGTCGGGTCGAGGGTTTCAGGTTGTGAAGTGGCCGGATTTTTCAGTGGGATTCGGGTGATCTTTTTCATAAGGGCGTTCCATTGGTTTAGGGATCCTTACGTAATTTCGGCTTTTTAAAACCATCCGCAGGGTCGCAGCGAAGGGTGAAGACTATCTTTCAGAAATGTTGTTCACCAGTTCATGGCAGTCGCTACGGGTTGCAGGAAAATTCCCAGGATGACGTGGTTCTAATCTGTCAGAGAAATCCTTTTCCACTACTGTTGACCCTGAGCAACCGCCACGCCGTCTCAGTCGCTCAGTGTTGGTGCCTGTGATGGATATCGGGAAAGTGCGGATGACTGTGTTTAATGGGAGCGTGGTCGTGTAAATGGCTATGAGGTTCAGTGCCGTCCCACTCAAAGGCATGTTCATGTTGATGGTGCTCGTCATGAATATGGGGATGGTCATGTGTTTGCGGATCGTGTTGGTGCTCGTGAGAGTGGCTTTCGGTCAGGTGTATCCAGACGCCAACTCCCATCAGGCCGGCAGCCACCCAAAACACCCACGTCACCGCTTCGCCTAACAACAGGATCGAAATAGCGGCCCCCAGGAACGGTGCAGTAGAGAAGTACGCACCTGTGCGCGCGGTGCCAAGCCCCCGCAAAGCCAAAACGAATAGCACCAGGCTAACGCCGTAGCCCAAAAAGCCTACCAGTAGCGTTGGCCCCAATAGAGACAATTCAGGGAGATGCATGCCAAGAGCAATCCCCAAAGCGCAGTTGACGACCCCGGCGACCAATCCTTTGATGCCTGCGATGAACAATGCATCCGATGCGGAAACCTTCCGGGTAAGGTTGTTATCGATGGCCCAACAAAAACAGGCAATCACCACGGCGACCGGGCCAACCCAGCCGTGGATCCCTGCGGAAGTCTGAGGCCAACCCAAGAGCACGCCACCGGCAACGATTGCGATCATTCCTGCGACGATCCGCCGGTCGGCGTTCTCCTTGAACACCATCCAGGCAAGCAGGGCGGTCAACACCGCCTCAAGGTTTAGCAACAGCGAAGCAGTGGTAGCTGATGTGAGGGTAAGGCCAAACATTAAAGACACCGGCCCCAGCACGCCGCCGAACGCGATAGCACCAATGAGCCATGGCCATTCTGAAATGGTTAAACCGACAGGCAGCCAGCCGCGATCGCGGATCAGCCGGGTGACTGTAAGACCCAAGCCACTTCCCAGGTAAAGCAAACCGGCGAGCAAGACGGGGGAAACGTTCAGCCCCAGGACCTTGGCAAGCGGTGTGCTGGCACCAAACAGCGCTGCAGCCCCCAAGGCGTATAAAACGCTTTTGTTCATCATCTGTTCCGTAGCAAAAGGCAATGTTGAGAAACACGATACTCGTCATGCATCGACAGCGCATTGAATCGAATCCACAAAAAAGGCACCTGCGATATTCTCGTCAGATGCCTTTCTGCGTTGGGCGCGCGGCAACGATGTCCTGTGCCGGATTCGTTAAGACGCAGAGACCTGCCTCTGCAACCGCCGCCCCACCACATCCAGCAAATCGCAACCATCGCGCAACGAAGTCACCAACACCCGCGCCAGCTCACTGTGAACGCCTTCACTTACAGCGAAACTCTCCAGCAATTGAGTCGCCGTGCGGATGCGGTAAGCCGCCGTTTCATGCAGCACATCCAGCGGCGCTTCGGTGTCGATCAGCAGCGACGCGATAGTGCAGTCGATGCCGGTGATCGGCATATATCGATCCATGACAAAACCTCCATTCGATCAACGAGCGCGATCACTCAGTGGCAGACGGGCTCGACCGCCGGCATGGGCGAATCGAGGTTATCCAGCGCTCGATTGATCAACATCTCGGCCAGCACCGCCAGTTGTTGCATCGCCAAGGCCACGTTGCGATGCGAGCCTTCGAGCTGGTCGGCCAGGTCGGTGGTCATGACATTCAAGGAGGCCAGGGTTTCGCTGGCGTGACCGAGCAGGGTGGGGGTGTCGACGTCGGGGAGGATGGTGAACACATGGCTCACGGGATCGGGCTGTTTCGGGTTGCGCAAGCGGGCGCTGATGGCGCGTTGGGTGGCTTGGGAGAGTTGGGTCAGGTCGAGGGTTTCGGGTTCTGACGGGGTATCGGTTTCTGGAGGGTTGGGGGTGATCTTCTTCATGGTGGAGCTCCTGCGTTGGTTGGAGGAACTGCCAACACCCTGCTGTCAAACAGTATTGGTGGCAGCTGTACGCGGGTTGACAGACCGGAAACGCAGGAAACCGGTGCATCCGAAGATGCCCCACGCACAGCCGCCATGAAAAAGCTGCATGCGCGCAAGCATGCCGTTTTATCAGGAAGAGTGGAAGTTTCCGGTTTTCAGCCTGTCAAAGCCGATCGCTGATTTGCAGCGACACCTGAAGGCTATCCTCGACGAGTAGCGTCCGCTAGTTCATGGAAGGCGATACGTTTTGAGGGAAATTTCCTAGGACGGCGAGAGGGGGCAGCCAGAATTGTTTCTGGACGGAGGTTATGGGTTTGTCGTGGCGTTCGAGGGGGCAACGCTAGGCAGGGTGGCCTATAAGTGTTTGGATGCCAAAGCCCCAGATGCAACAAAGTCCGCACTTGGCGGGCTTTGTTGGCTTTGATTGGGCCGGGGTAATTTGAATCCGTTTAGTAAGCTATTGATTTATAGGTGCTTATACTGATTTGAGTTTTTTTTGGAATACCAATTGGAATACGGTACTCCACTCGACCACCTGTTTGCATTCGATCTGACCAGCACGCTTCGTAACCATGGCTGGTCGTGAATGCCCATACCTGACGATGGTGGCAGGTAGAGATCGGCCAAAAGCTGCTTGTCATAATGGCTCTTCCGGCCAGTAGCTATTCATAGAGCGCCCTGGCACTCTGCTTCTAACCAGAAAGGATTATTAGCCATGGAGCACATAAAGCTACGTGATGCTGGAGACTTCAAGAACAAGTCAGTAGTCGAGTACGCCACGATAAGAGTCGAGATGCCCAGCAGGTTGGTTCCTTCGAACCTGCGTGATGGTCACTATGGGGACGACGACATCGTGAAGGGTTTGTATTCGACGCCCACTGGCCGGCTCTCATACAAGACGCTTTATCTCGACAGTCGTGAGCTGGCAGAGCAATTCGCTGAGCATCTGACCCGTCTCTTTCAGAGCAGGCTTTACAGCCGCGAGTTTGAGATCAAGCTTGAGGTTCTGACGACTACGCAGACGGTCACAGCAACAAAGGGCAAGATAAAACACTCTGCAATTGTAAAGGAGACGGTCTCCAAGTCAGGATGATAGGGGAGCGCTTCGACTGGAGCTGCTACCGTCCATGAGGCACAGTAATGGTACCCACAAGGATTGTCATATACCCAAGTCTGCCAACAAAGTTCCCCGTGTTTTCGTCCAGGGAAACGCCGCGGCCAGAGCGCTGCTTCCCCACCAAACCTAATATTCACTTGGCACCTGAGCATTTGGCCGAGGCGGTAAGGCTCAGTCCATTGGCAGGAGTTTTCCTGGGTTGCGTTCAGGTGTCTTGAGCATATCGAAGGCGACAGGCTCACCCTTCAGGTTATCTACCTGCAACTTGATCTTATCTTCTTCTAGCTCCAGCACTTTGTAGCGCTCCGAGCTCCCCATTGGTATGACGCTTTCAAGCTGTGGCGGCTCTTTCATCGATTGAGCAAGCTTGCTTCCGTTCAGCTTGAGCTCTCCTTTTCGTACCTCCGCAAGGGACGAGTTCATTCCCGTCAGCTTGGTGATGATCCTTTCTTCGTCACCTTTCCAAGTGCCGGCAGCGTTGACGCGGAAAACCATGTCGAGGGGCGGTTGGCCAGTGGTTAGGGTAATGAAGCCTGTGTACCTGTAGGAATCGTCCTCCAGAAACTCAGTGACGCCGTGCAAACTCACCATGCCAGCCGAGTCTGGGTACGCATACTTGCTTTCCCAGCGGCCGTAGATCGTGGGGTCATTTTTTTCGTCGAAGAGGTCTTTGAACTGGTAGACAAAAGTAATGACTGCCGCTCCGGCGACTACATAAATTTTGTAGCTACTGAAGAAGCTTTTCAGGGTGTTCCAGTTAAACAAGTTTCGATCCTTCTGCGTTCGCGCAGGCTTCTGCTAGCGTTGGTGTCACCATGCCCGCAGGCGAGCGCGTGGTTTCAGGTTATTGAGGACGGGACACTTTTGGGACAGTCACTATCCCCAGAAAGCAAAATCTATTGTGGCGGATATCTTTGGCCTAGCGGGCATCCCAATTGTGGCCTCCGCTTTACAGATCACTTTCCGCAGCAGGCGCTTTTCACTTTCGCTGTTTGGTGTATCTAGCTGACATAGTCGGTCTTGAGCTTTGCGCAAATCTTTCTTTCTGCCCGTTCTGTTTCGCGAGCGAGGCCGTCCAGGTCAATCAACAGCGCTTGTATCTGCCGCACCTCAGCCAGGCAGCGGCTGCGCAAAGCAGAATCTTGGATGGCATAGCAGCGGCCGGGGTCATTGTGGGCGAAAGCCAGGTAGTAGGTTCTGGCATCCGCTTCTGCGATGTTGTAGCAACTGGATGGGTCGGCGACGCTTGCTGCTGACGTGAGGCCAAGCACCAAGCTGGCAAGATAGCGACTGATCTTGGGGGTGGCTCCTGGTGGCTTGAACTTCGATTGCTCAGGTGGCTGGCGAGAAAAACGGGGCGAGGCTGCCGCAAGGCGGTAAGAGCATCTGCTTGGTATGCAGGCAAAAAGGTAGTACCCACAAGCGCAGGCCAGGTGACTTGGGAAAGCCAAATACTGTCAGGGGCTGGCTGAAGGTTTCTGTCTTGGGATAGATCAGGATCACATCGCCGTATCCGTCGAGATAGCTCTGGCCGTAAGCTTGCAACTGGTAGAAGTCGCTTTGATCTAGTTCGTACTTTTCCTTGCTATTGGCTTTCTTTGCATCAACCAGCTTCCACTTGGTGTCGAGTACCAAGTGGTTGGTTTTGGCAGCCTGTACCAGCAGGTCAGGCTTGAGCTGAAACCAGTCCTGCTCCTTATGCCGGACAAGCCTTAGGTTGCGTGTTTGAAGGCGCAGGTCGAAGCCTGAGTTGAGTTGTCGGGCGAGGTGTTTGGCGACAAAAGCTTCAAAGACCGCCTCCATCGGGAAGAGCAGGGACGGTGCGTGATGTTGGCCCGTGCCAGTGAGCGGTGACTCGTCCTGAAGGATCAGGCGCGCCCAGGCCAATGCTGCATCGTAATGCGCCATGCCGCGATCTGGCCGTACCCGAGCAAAATCCGTGTTGCTCTGGTCAGATGTAGGAATATCGGCGAACACGAAACACAGCTCCCGTGCCAATTGCTGGCTTGCCTGTGAGGCAGTCCATGTCAATGCGCGTCTGAGGGCTGCGTGCAGTAGGCGGTTTTCCGGTCGGTTGAGGGAAAACTCGTCGAACTCGGTATAGAACCGGTCACGGCGGCATAGGTTGAGACGCAGGTGCTGTGCCATGTGTAGCTTGCCGCGCAGGGCAAATAGGTTGTCTTGTTGTGCAAGGTAATCGCTGCGTAGGCCGCGCTTGACGGTGTGATCCACTGCCCGCAGGAACTCGCCGATAAACACCTCCAGCAGCGGCATGCGGCGGGCGAGCAATTGGGCGCTGCTGGTCTGAATGTGGCGGAAACAGCCTAGGCAACGCAGCATCTCGATTAGTAGATGCCGTGCATCTTCTTCGCCATTCGTTTTGCCTAACTTGGGCAAAACTTCAATCTGGAAACCGTTGGGGCAGCGAATCACCCCAACAAAGCTTTTCACCTGAATGACCTTTCGGCCGTGCCGTTGGGTAAGGCGCAGCCAAGCCGCCTCACCTGCTTCGGTGCCGCGTAATGCTTGGACCTCCAGCCAGGCAAAAACCTCGGCAGAGACCTTGCGCAGCCCTACTATATCGGGCGAGCTGGATGGTAAAGCCGCCAGAGTGTCGAACTCGAAGATCGTTATGCCCGCCATTTCCTTACCTGTCAGGTTGAGGCTTAGTAAATGCCGAGATAGGCGGCAGGCTCGTTATATGCCGAGGGTTGCGCTTGGTAACGACGCTTGGTGGCATAGCTATCAAGACCGTGATCGTTGCCGAAAAGGGTGCTTAGATCCTGCTCGTGCGAATCGCTTTCTGTAATGAATTGGGCCGCATCAGGTTTCTGGTTGTCGCCGAGCACTAGCCGAATCTTGCGCCAATCCTCGAAGAAGTATTCCTCCAGCAAGGGGATGATGCGGCTCTTGAATATTTCGGCCAGTTTACTGAAGCGAGCAGCCTCGTCGGTTACGTCGATCAGTGGAGTGAAATACGCGTGGCCGATGCAGTGGTCTCGGTCGTAAAGCGCTTCGATGCGGTCATTGATACGCTCCAGCATCAGGCGCACGTCAATGTCGCCGGCGTCGGTGGGAACCAGAAGTCCAGCCAAGGGGGCGCTGTGGGGGGCGTCAGGCTCTTTCTCCGCGCGGGTGTCGGGTAGCAGCGGTATAAAGTCGAACCGGCGGCGAAGAGCCGTATCTAGCAATGCCAGCGAGCGATCAGCCGTGTTCATTGTGCCGATGATGTCAACGTTGGCGGGAACGGAAAATGGCCTTCCTGAGTATGCAAGGATTACCTCAGTTGGAGGTGGATTGCCATCAAGCTGGTCGCGCTTGTCGGCTTCAATCAGCGTGATCAGTTCACCGAAAATCTTGCTGATATTGCCTCGGTTGATCTCATCAATGACCATCGCGAAGCGCTTGTCCGGTGTGTTACGTGCGCGGCGGCAGAGCTCCTTGAAGGCACCGTCCTTGATTCTGTAGGCCACTTGACTTGCTTCGGCATCGTCTTCTTTGGCTTCGTCGGCCAAAACCGGCCGCAAGCCCTCAACAAACTCTTCGTAGCCGTAGGACTGGTGGAAGGTAACGAAGCTGTAGCGCTGAACGGAATCGCTCCCCTCCGGGCCTTGCTTAAACTTATCGACAAGTGCAAATAGATCCGAACACGCCTCTTGCCAATCTCCCGCAAACTGCCACACCGAACTCACTGACTTTTCAAAAACGGCTGATCCAAGGCGAAGCTTCGTGTTGACCGTTGTCGACTCAAGGACTGTGTGGTGTTGAAGGGTGCCCCAGAGAGTTTGCTTTATGCCGCTGGTGCGCCCTTTAGCATCTGCGATGGCCAGAATGAATGGATGTCCAGCCAGTTCGGGTACTTTGGCTTTACCTCCTAGGTCATATAGCGCTGCTGCTGCACCCTCCCACCAGGTCAGGGCTGCAATCTTTTCAGCAATAATCTGGCTGCGCCATTCCTCCGCGCTGATCAAGGTTACCTGCTCCTGATAATCGCGCTTTAGCAACTGCATCAGTGTGTAGGTTTTTCCAGTGCCAGGCGGCCCGTAGTAGATACGGTTGGAGCAGATTGCGACGGGTTTGCTGGCCACATGCTGTACCTGAGAGGTTGGGGGCAATGACTGAGTTGCGGAGGGGCTGTTGACATCTTCGATGGGGGCACCAGCCAATGCAGCCAATTTGGCTAAATCTGTGCCGAAGAACGGCTTGAGCAAAGTGGTCTCGAACTCCGGTAGGTCGTTAGCAGGTACCTGCTTGAAGGTGGATCGGTAGTTGGGCGCCCAACCTTTCTGACCGCCTTGGTAGCCACCGAGCTTGATGCTCCGCTTCAATACTCTGTAGCTGCGTTGAAGCCAGCCTTCACCTTTGGCGCAGGGGACCGGGTCAGAGATGAACTGGCCGACTAGAGGAAGGCTTTCATTACCGTGGCACAAGTAGAACAGGCTTCCGATGGGTGTTCTCTGGAACTCCTTGCCCTGGCCTTTGGCAGTATCACTGTGCATCACGCCCAGTTCGTCCAGAAGGTACTGCTTGCGCTCTTCGGCGGAAAAGTCGTTTAGCCCGTGAGATAGCTTCCAGATTGCCAGTTTTTTCTGGCTCCAGGCCTCCCATACCTGATGCCCGAACTCCAGAATGCCAAGGTCTTCGGGGCGCTTGGCGAGCGTCGCTTTCTGCAGCGTTGCCATGCTCTGGCTGGAGGTGCCGCCAACGAATACTGCCAGTGGCGCGCGCTTGAAAATGGCTACGATCACGGGCGCCTGCCGGTTCTGGTAGTGAAATGCGATCTTCCACTTGAAGGCCTCGCCTAGATGATCGAAGGAATCGATGGCGTCCAGATCTCCTTTGGTGGCCCAGTCCGCTACCTGCGCCACGAAGCTGCGGACTTTTTCAAAGGCAGCTTCGGCCGATGTGCCTAGCGATGAGTACCAGCCGTGTGTTTCCGAATAGGAGAGTTTGGCGTCGGAGCTTTTGTCTTCGCTGTCTTTGCGCGAGAACACGCCGAACTTGAACGACGAGCCGCCCCAGATGCTGCCTAGCTCATCGAGCCGCGATTCGATCCAGTAGGTGAAGCTGTCCTTCGATCCGGCCTGGCTGTATTCGTCCAGCGTCATGGTGGCCAGTCGGGAGGCCGGCCAGGCCGACAGAAACTCATCCCATAGGGCGTATTCTTTTGGGAAGCCACTCATCGTGTTTTCGCCTTACGTGTACGGCCGCGAATGGTCAGGTCATCGCTGCCGTCTTTCTGCACGACCGAAAAGAAGCCGAAATCGGTAAATAGCCACATGTTGCGATCCCTCCCTGGGTGGTGGGTCGAGCAGCGTGGTGCTCGAAGATTGCACTAGGCTATTACGAATCAAAATGATCTGTAAATGATGCTTTCATGATTTTTAATTGCGGGTGTTGTGATCGCAATTTATGCTGTTCTCGCTTTCATCACGACTAGCCCAATCATGACCACTGAAGCTCTATCGCAGCTAACGCAAGCCCAACGCGACCGCTTGGCCTATCTGGAGTTACGCCTGCGATTCGTTGGGGAGATTGGTCGGCACGACTTGATTGAGCGTTTCGGCATTCAAACGGCTGCAGCCACGCGTGATCTCGCCACCTATCGCGAGTTGGCAGGCAACAACCTGGCATATGACCGTAGTAGCAAAATCTATACGCCGAGCAAAGAGTTTCGACCGATCTTCACCTTCTCTGCTGACCGGGTACTGGCCTGGCTGGCAGAGGGGTTTGGCGATGGCGAGCCGGCAAGCAGCGCGCCGGGTATTTCCTGCGTAACGTCCAGACGGCTTACCCAGCCAGATTTGGATACGCTGGGTGTGGTGACTCGCGCCATTTACCACCGCCGCCCTCTGCGAGTGGAGTACTACTCCCTGGCCAGCGGCAAGACCCAGAGAGAAATTGTTCCGTTTGCCCTGATCGATACGGGGTTGCGCTGGCACGTACGTGGCTATGATCGCAAGCGCGAGGCATTTCGGGACTTCGTAATCACCCGTATCAAGCGGCCAAAGCTGCTGATGGAATCCCCCGTCGCCGAACACGAGCGCCCAGAACAGGATGTCCAGTGGAGTCGGATATTGGAGGTCGAGCTGGTGCCTCACCCGGATCAACCGCACCCAGACATCACTGCCATGGACTACGGCATGAGCGATGGTGCGTTGCGTTTGAGGCTGCGTGGAGCCACGGCTGGCTACGTACTGCGTAAATGGAGCATCGACTGCTCACCGGACCACCGCCTACGTGATCCGGAATACCGCCTTTGGCTGAAAGACCCGCTGCTGCTCTACGGAGTGGAAACGGCGGTGCTGGCGCCTGGTTATCGAGCAGGCTGACCGAACGATTGCATACAAGCCGTGATGCTTTCAGTCATCCGGCGACACGAAAATTTAGAGTGACTACCTGACCATGAGCAACACCAGAGAGCTTGAACGCGCCGAACTGCACAAAACCATCTGGCGCATCGCCAACGACCTGCGCGGCAGTGTTGATGGCTGGGACTTCAAGACTTATGTGCTCGGCATGTTGTTCTACCGATTCATCTCGGAAAATCTGACCAACTACCTCAACGAGCAGGAGCGCCGCGCGGGCAGTGCGGACTTTGACTACAGCGATTTGGCAGATGCCTCCGCTATTGTGGGTCGTTATGAGACGGTTCAGGAAAAAGGTTTCTACATCCTGCCTTCGCATCTGTTCGCCAATGTGCGGCGCCGTGCCCGCCATGACCCTAATCTCAACGAAACCTTATCCCGGGTATTCAAGGACATTGAGGCTTCTGCTTTAGGTGCCGGTAGCGAGGATGATCTCAAGGGATTGTTCGACGATCTCGACGTCAACAGCAGCAAGCTCGGCCCTACCGTGGCCAGGCGCAACGAAAAGCTGGTGAAGCTGCTCGATGCCATCGGCGATCTGCCGCTAGGCAACAGCTCGGGCAGCTTTGCTGATAACAGCATCGACTTGTTCGGCGACGCCTATGAATACCTGATGCAGATGTATGCCTCCACCGCCGGCAAGTCCGGTGGTGAGTTCTATACGCCGCAGGAGGTCTCCGAGCTTCTGGCCCGTATCACCGTGGTGGGCAAGACCGAGGTCAACAAGGTCTATGACCCAGCCTGCGGCTCCGGCTCGCTATTGCTCAGCTTTTCCAAGGTGCTGGGGCACAACAAGGTGCGTCAGGGCTTCTACGGTCAGGAGATCAACCTCACGACCTACAACCTGTGCCGGATCAATATGTTCTTGCACAACGTGAACTACGAGAAGTTCAGCATCGCCCACGGCGACACGCTGACCGATCCGGCGCACTGGGACGACGAACCCTTCGAGGCCATCGTCTCCAATCCGCCGTACTCGATCAAATGGGAGGGCGATGCCAACCCGCTGCTGATCAACGACCCGCGCTTCGCCCCGGCCGGTGTGCTTGCACCCAAGAGCAAGGCTGACCTGGCCTTCACCCTGCACATCCTGAGCTGGCTGGCGGTCAACGGCACTGCCGCGATTGTTGAGTTCCCCGGCGTGCTCTATCGCGGCGGTGCGGAAGCCAAAATTCGCAAGTACCTTATCGACAATAACTACGTCGATGCCGTCATTCAGTTGCCGCCGGATCTGTTCTTCGGCACCACCATCGCTACTTGCATCGTCGTGTTAAAAAAGTCGAAGCGCGACAACGCCACACTGTTCATCGACGCCTCCGACCTGTTCGTGCGTAGCGGCAACAAGAACAAGCTGTTGCCCCAGTACCAGCAGAAAATCCTCGACGCATTCTCTGGCCGAAAAAGCCTCGATCACTTCGCGCGCTTGGTCGAGAACGACGAGATTGCCGCCAATGGCTACAACATCGCCGTTTCCAGCTACGTCGAACAAGCCGACACCAGTGAAGCGGTGGACATACGGGCACTCAATGCCGACATCAGCCGCATCGTGGCAAGGCAAACCGAATTGCGGACGCAGATCGACGCCATAGTCGCAGACCTGGAAGGAGAGCAGGCATGAGTGAGCAGCCAGCAGGGGAGATCGTTCTTTACCAGCGTGGCGATGCGACCGCCATCGATGTGCGTCTTGACGGCGATACGGTCTGGCTGACCCAGGAGCAGATGGCGGAGCTGTTTGGCAAGGCGAAGTCGACCATCAGCGAGCACATCAAGAACGTTTTCGAGGAAGGCGAACTGGTGCCGGAACAGGTGATGAGAAAAATCGGTATTTCCGAATTTTCTACCAAGCCGACCAACTTCTATAACCTCGACGTCATCATCTCGGTCGGCTACCGGGTCAAGTCGCAGCAGGGCACGCGCTTTCGCATCTGGGCTACCGAGCGCCTGCGCGAATACCTGGTCAAGGGCTTCACCATGGATGACGCGCGCCTGAAGAATCTGGGGGGCGGCAGCTACTGGAAAGAACTGCTGGATCGCATCCGCGACATTCGCTCCAGCGAGAAGGTGCTCTACCGCCAGGTGCTCGACCTGTACTCCACCAGCGTGGATTACGACCCTAAGGCCGAAGCCAGCGTGGTGTTCTTCAAAGCCGTGCAGAACAAGCTGCATTACGCGGCCCACGGCCAGACTGCTGCAGAAGTGGTCAAACAACGTGCCGATGCCGGTAAACCCTTCATGGGCCTGCTGTCCTTCGGTGGCAAACAACCCACTAAGGCCGAAGTCACCAACGCCAAGAATTACCTCAACGCCGACGAACTCAAACGCCTGAACACCCTGGTCTCGGCCTATTTCGATGCCGCCGAGTTCCGCGCCATGAACCATGAGCCGACCTACATGAAGGATTGGCTTGCACACCTAGAACAACTGATCCTGGCCATGGGCGGCAAAGCCCTGCAGGGTGCCGGTAAGGTCAGTCACCAGCAGGCAATTGCTCACGCCGAATCCGAATACACCAAATTCCGTGCCCAGTTGGCCGAGCAGCCGAGCGAGGTGGAAGCGGCTTATCTGGAAACCGTGAAGACAGTGCAGAAGAAAATTACCGGGAAGAAAAAGCCATGAGCCGGATTGAGGAGTTGATTGCTGAGCTTTGCCCGGAAGGGGTGGAATTAAGAGCCATCGGTGACTTAGGCGAACTGGTGAGAGGCAACGGAATGCCGAAGTCTGACTTCGTAGAGTCAGGGGTTGGGTGTATCCATTACGGCCAGATTTACACCTATTACGGCATTTGGACGACGGAAACAACGTCGTTTGTCTCTGTAGAAAAAGCGAGGAGTCTTGCCAAGGTCGATCCGGGCGATCTGGTCATTACAAATACTAGTGAGAATATCGAGGACGTCTGCAAGGCTGTGGCGTGGCTAGGCGACGAGCAAATTGTCACTGGTGGTCACGCCACGGTGCTGAAGCACCGCGAAGACTCGAAGTACCTCTCTTACTACTTGCAAACACCGCGTTTCTTCGCCGAGAAGAAAAGACATGCGACGGGCACGAAAGTTATCGACGTTTCGGCAACGAGCCTTGCGAAGATCCGGATTCCAGTGCCGCCCCTCGAAATTCAGCGCGAAATCGTGAAAGTGCTGGATGCTTTCACGGAGCTTGAGGCGGAGCTTGAGGCGGAGCTTGAGGCGGAGCTTGAGGCGCGTCGCTGGCAGTACAAGTACTACCGCGACGCCTTGCTCGCTTTCAGCGATCAAGATATTCGCTGGGCCGCGATGGGCGAGGTCGGAGAGTTCTTCCGGGGGCGGCGGTTTACTAAAGCAGACTATGTGGATGCCGGAATCGAGTGCATTCACTATGGTGACATTTATACGCAGTATGGCACCGTCGCCGAGACGACGGTTTACCATGTGCGCACCGATATGCCATCTACCTTACGCTTTGCAAGTCCAGGCGATTTGATAATCGCTGGCGTGGGCGAGACGGTTGAGGATGTGGGCAAGGCAGTGGCATGGCTTGGCTGTGGTGAGGTGGCGATTCATGACGACTGCTTTGCCTTTCGCCACTCGCTGAACCCGCGCTTCGTGTCCTATTACTTCCAGACCACGGCGTTTCATGCGGAGAAGAACAAATTCGTTGCCCGTGCCAAGGTCAAGCGCTTGTCCGCAGAAAGCCTGGCCAAGCTGACCATTCCTGTCCCTTCGCTCGAAGAGCAAGCCCGTATCGTCGCTATACTCGAAAAATTCGATGCGCTGGTAAATGACATCTCCGTCGGCCTGCCCGCCGAGATCGCTGCCCGCCGTCGGCAGTACGCGCATTACCGCGACCGTTTGCTCACCTTCAAGGAAGCCGCATGAGCGAAGACATCAAGCCCTATCGCTACGAGGCCATTGCACTCTCCAACGAGAGCACGGTGGTTGCCGAGTTTCTGCCGGATGCACTGGGTGCGCGCGAGACCGGCTACCAGAGCGAGGCGGCGCTGGAAAATGCCTTTATTGAGCAACTGCAGCGGCAGGCCTATGAGTACCTGACGATCAGTTCGGAGGCCGAGCTTGTCGCCAACCTGCGTGCCCGACTGGAGCAGCTCAACAAGACCGTGTTTTCCGATGCCGAGTGGCAGCGCTTCTTTGCGACCTGCATTGCGGGCAGCAATGACGGCATTCTGGAAAAAACCGCACGTCTTCAGGAAGATCACATTCAGGTCTTGAAGCGCGACGACGGTAGCATCAAGAACATCTACCTGATCGACAAGGCCAATATCCATAACAACGTCTTGCAGGTGATCAACCAGTACGAGACACCGGCCGGCGAGAGTGGTGGCAAGCATGCCTCGCGCTTCGATGTGACGGTGCTGGTCAACGGCCTGCCGATGGTGCATGTCGAGCTCAAGCGCCGTGGCGTGGACATTCGCGAGGCCTTCAATCAGATCAATCGCTACCAGCGCGACAGCTTCTGGGCAGGCTCAGGTCTGTTCGAGTATGTCCAGCTGTTCGTGATCAGCAATGGCACGCTGACCAAGTACTACAGCAACACCGTGCGCGACGGGCACCTGAAGGAGCAGTCCGGCAAGCGCAGCAAGAGCAAAACCTCCAACAGCTTTGCCTTCACCAGTTGGTGGGCCGATGCGCGCAACCATCCCATCACCGAACTGACGGGCTTTACCAAAACCTTCTTTGCCAAGCATTCGCTTCTGAACGTACTCACCAAGTACTGCGTGTTCGATGTGGATCGCAAGCTGCTGGTGATGCGCCCTTATCAGATCGTGGCCGCCGAGGGCATCCTGCAGCGCATTGCCACCTCAACCAACCACAGACAGTTGGGTAAGCTGGCGGCGGGCGGTTACATCTGGCACACAACGGGATCTGGTAAGACGCTGACCAGCTTCAAGGCCGCGCAACTTGCCCGTGGTTTGCCGGACATCGATAAGGTGCTGTTCGTAGTGGATCGCAAGGATCTTGACTACCAGACCATGCGTGAATACGAGCGTTTTGAGAAAGGCGCAGCCAACTCCAACGCCTCCACCTCGGTGCTGCAGAAACAATTGGAAGACCCGAACGCGCGCATTATCATCACCACCATTCAGAAGCTCTCGCGCTTCGTCGCAAAGAACAAGAAGCACCCGGTGTATGACGCGCATGTGGTGGTGATTTTCGACGAGTGTCACCGCAGCCAGTTCGGCGACATGCATAGCGAAATCACCCGCGTGTTCAAGCGCTACCACCTGTTTGGCTTCACCGGCACACCGATCTTTGCGAAGAACTCGGGAACCGGCGGCAATCCATTGCGCCGCACCACCGAGCAGGCCTTTGGCGACAAGCTGCACACCTACACCATCGTCGACGCCATCAACGACAAGAACGTACTGCCGTTTCGTATCGACTACATCAATACCCTCAAGATGCAGGCACGGATCAAGGACAAGCAGGTCTCGGCCATCGATACCGAGCGTGCCTTGCTGGCGCCGGAACGTATCAGCCAGATCGTCGGCTATATCCGCGAGCATTTTGATCAGAAGACCAAGCGCGCCAGCACCTATCGCCATGACGGCAATCGAATGGCAGGGTTCAACTCGCTGTTTGCCTGTGCCTCGATTGATGCGGCCAAGCGTTACTACGCTGAATTTTCCTCGCAGCATCAGGGTCTGCCTGAGGCCCAGCGCCTCAAGGTTGGGCTGATCTACAGTTTTGCTGCCAACGAGGACGACGAAGACGGTCTGCTCGGCGAGGAGGAGTTCGAGGCAGAGGGGCTGGATCAAAGCTCGCGGGATTTTCTGGACGGAGCGATCAAGGATTACAACGCGCTGTTCTCCACCAGCTTCGACACCTCGGCGGACAAGTTCCAGAACTACTACAAGGATCTCTCGCTGCGCCTGAAGAAGCGTGAGCTGGATCTGGTCATCGTGGTCAACATGTTCCTGACTGGTTTTGACGCCACCACGCTGAACACACTGTGGGTGGACAAGAACCTCAAAGCGCACGGTTTGATTCAGGCGTATTCGCGCACCAACCGCATCCTCAACTCGGTCAAGACCTACGGCAACATCGTTTCCTTCCGCAATCTGGAGCAGGAAACCAACGATGCGCTAGCCCTGTTCGGCAACAAGGACGCCAAGGGCATCGTGCTGCTGAAACCCTACGCCGAGTATTACGCTGAATACGAAGCCCGAGTCGATGAGCTGCTCGACAAGTACCCGCTGGGACAGGCCCTCGTCGGCGAAGCGGCGCAGAAGGCATTTATTAAGCTC
Source organism: Pseudomonas sp. Pseusp15 (assembly GCF_059492165.1). NCBI lineage: Bacteria > Pseudomonadati > Pseudomonadota > Gammaproteobacteria > Pseudomonadales > Pseudomonadaceae > Pseudomonas > Pseudomonas sp. Pseusp15. Next base: position 4,534,491 of record NZ_CP168523.1, on the reverse strand, counting down.
TTCGGTTCGATCCTGCGGCTGAAAAACATTCTGACGGCCTTCGACGATTTTGCCGGGCATGAAATTCTCAGCGAGCGGCAGTTCCAAGACTACCAAAGCCTTTACCTGAATCTGTATGCCGAGTTTCGCGCTACGTCAGAGGCGGAGAAGGAGTCGATCAACGATGACGTGGTTTTCGAGATCGAGCTCATCAAGCAGGTGGAAATCAACGTCGATTACATCCTGCTGCTGGTCGAGCAGTACCTGAAGAAAAAGGGCACGGGGGACGACAAGGAAATCCGCGCCACTATCGAGCGCGCCATCAATTCCAGCCTCAGCCTACGCAACAAGAAGGATCTCATCGTTCAGTTCGTGGAGTCGGTCAATACCACGGCCAAGGTGGACGCTCAGTGGCAGAGCTTCATGGCGGCCAAAAAGACCGAGGAACTGGAGCGCATCATCACGGAAGAAAACCTCAACGCCGAGGCGGCGCGTGAGTTTATTGATAATGCTTTCCGTGACGGCGGTATCCCTACTAATGGCACTGCCATCACCAAGATCCTGCCGCCCGTATCGCGGTTCTCGCAGAACAACGGGCATGCGGCCAAGAAGCAATCAGTGCTCGGCAAGTTGGCAGTGTTTTTCGAGCGCTATTTCGGACTGGCTTGAGTGAAAATGGGACGGATCTATTTATAGGGTAAACCGCCCGCTTCTTGCCGATTATTGCCTGTCACGACTAGCCGATATGGGCCGTTTTTTGCCATTACTGCGGTGTTTTTCGAGCAGGTTTATCCGCAAGCGAATATCCACGCTGAGATAGATGAAGGCGGTAAGTGAGCCTGGAGGGTTGCCTATCCACTATTCGAGCGTTGGATCAGCATCTCTCGGTCATTCCCTAATCGTTTCCAGATCAATAGGGTGGTGAGGCGATAGTAATACCGGCTGGCGTCGGAATGGTCTTTCAGGTGCTGGGTGAAAAACCAGCGCACATGCTTGAGCTGCCAGGTCCAGGGATTGTCGCGTTGCCATCGCTGTTGAATCGCCGCTTGCATGATTCGGGCTTGCCGTAGGTGGCGTTGCTGCGTGACCTTCGAACTGGTCAGTACGCCGCTCAGGAACAGCGCCATATCAAAGGGTTTGCTCACGCTCGACCTCCGATATAAGCCGAAACCACATCGATCCGGCTATGCCCGAGCTCAAGGCTGATCTGTTGCCGCGCCTGTCGATCAAGGTCACGGTCAAGCCGATAGCAGTGGCCGCCATTGACGGGTGCGGCATGGCCCGTGAGCTGTTCGTAACGCTCGCAGGCGTAGGCCGCTCGCAGTTCATGAAAACCTTTAAGCCCCTGTTCATGCAGCGTTTCGCGGGCGGGTAGCACGGTCTGTTGCAGGAATAGGGCGTAGCTTTCGTCTCGGGCCAGCAGGTTGCGGCTGCCGGTCGGCGCTGCATGACGAGCCGACCGCAGGGCCGTCTTCACCGTTTCATTGGCCATGACCCATCGTGGCGCTGATGCCCCTGAACGGCCGCCTTTGGTGCCGTCCTGGATGTTGATGCGGCCTAAGTGTTCCGCTTCGCGGTGCAAGCGTGGCAGGTCAGCCAGGATCGCTTCGCGCAGGCGCATACCGGTTGTTCGGGCCAACAGGATAATCGCGGCCACCCGCTCGTGTTGCCGTTCGCCAAGCGCCTGAAGTACTCGCCGCACCTGTTGGAGGTCTTGGCCATCCGGCGCGCGGGTGCGTACGCTCGAGCGCCGCAGTCCTAACGCCTGGCTCGGACTGGCGATCCTCACGTCCTGATCACCGCGCAGCGCAGCGAGGGTACGGTTGACGCTGCTCAGGCGGTTCTGCGCGGTAGCGATGCAGAGTTCACCTTGCTGGATCTGCTGGCGCAGGTAAGCGGCGTAGTCTTGCAGCGTCCGTCGATCGATCTGGCGCGCATCGTTGTAACCGGGGCCGTCCTCTGACCGACACCAACGCACGAACGCTTGCCAGCGATCACTATGCGCTTTGACCGTGGCGAAGTGGCCGCCGGCAAACAGATCCTTGAGTGCTTGTGGGCCGGCGTAGCTCAGCTGGCGGCCATAGCCAAAGTTGCGACCCTCACGCCGACCGACCAAGGCCATCATCATCACCGTTTTCGTTTGTTTGCAGAAAGAGCAGCAAGGCTTTCCAGTGGGGGCTGAGCCTGTCCAGCTGCTGCCAGTGTGTCGGGCGGATCAGGAGGGCGTTGTCCCGGTGTTGCAGCAGCGCCCCTTCCTCACGCAGTTGCTCGATCAGCAGGGCGATGTTGGCAGGGTCCAGAGGTGGTGTGGCGACAGCGGCGACAGTGGCGACAACCCGCGTCGTTTCTGGCCTGGCGCGTGGCGACAGGGTAGCGACAGAAGCGGCGACACGCCGCGATTCAGGTTGCGGTTGGTGTTGCGCTTGGTAGCGGCGCACCGCGTCATTGAGGCGGAACATGGCGGACCTCGAAAGTTTTTCCGTCGCTACTGCTCAGCCAGCGATGAGTGATCAGCACGACCAATAAAGAGGCGGTATGGTCAGCGCTCTTGCGGGCAAAACGAGGGCCGTTGCGATTGACGTCGCGGATGGTGAAGTAGGTCCAGCCTTTCTGCATCAGCCAGCGCAGCAGCCGATCCGCCTCTTCGCATCGACCATTGACCGGCACCTGTTCGGTCAGGCGCTGAATCTCGGCCAGGTAGTAATCCATCAGCGTGGAGGCGCGCTGGATGTGTGTGTCGTCCAACGCACGGGCCTCTTCAACCATGGCCAGCACGCCCGCGATGCGCAGCACATTCGCCGCGGCCTTGCCCGCGACAGGCTGGATACCGGCCAGCTCGCCGAACTCGCCAGACTGACATTCGATGGTGTCGTGAATATCAATCCAGGCCCGCCGGGCACGGGGAGTCAGCTCCAGCGTGGCGGGATTGAGTGAGCCATCCTGGTGAAGTGACCAGGGCTGTTGCAGCAGGGCGGTGATCCGTTGCTGGTAGTGCTGGATCCTGGGATCCCGGCTCAGGTCGATCGCCTTGTAGAGCCGCTGGCCGGCCAGGCGCTCGGGCCAACTGATCAGACAACGGCCCAGGATGCCTTGGCCATTGATCACCGGGTCTTTGAACAGCTGGTTGGCCAGGTAGGGCTGCAGCATCAGGTGCAGGCTGAGGCGGCGATCATAGGCTCGCAGGCTTTCCCCGGCCATGGAGCGTGCCCGGTCGATAGGGCTGCCATCCCACAGTGTCGACAAGGTGGTGATCGCCTTGAGCAGGTTCTCTTTGCTCATGGTGCTGCTGCCCAAGAACTGGCCACCTTCATCATTGAACAAGCCCATGCTGGGCAAGCCATGGCACAGGCTTTTGACCAGGGCCTCAATGGTGGGCTCGGCAATGATCAATCTCGGCGGTACCGGCTCGGATACTTCGCTGCCTTCCGCCTCCGAGGGTTTCTTTGAGGTTTTGGGTTTGGCCATGATGCTGGTAGCGGCGCGATAGGCTTTGAGCTTTTCCGCATACAGGGTCCACTGCTGTCGTTCCCAGTCGCGCGCCGCCTTCAGTGCCAGGTGATCCACCGCGCTTTTGCGATCACCCGAAGACGCCACCGTCAGTAGGTAGAGGGACAGCGGATAGGTTCGGCCGTCGAGTTGGACATTGGCATGGCCCTGGCTCACCAGAGCAGCGCTGGCCAGCACCGATTGTGCAGCCATGGCGCAGGGCACGCCGATCACCTCGGCCAGTCGTTCGACCGCAGGGCCCAACAGATCCCCGAGTGCTTCGACCGGGTAGGGCAGTGGCGCCTGCTGGTATTCCAGCAATGGTTGTGGTGGCTCGAACGCTTCGCACAGTTGCATCGCATTTCTCCTGAGACTATCGACGTCGTCCTCACTCATCCCGCCACGGTTGTTGAGTGTTATCAGGGATCAAGGCCCCTGCGACCTGTGAGGGTTGTCCACTTACGCGGGACTGACGGCTCCTTACGACCGGGAGCGTGGGCATCTCATGATCTGGCCTCCTGAACACCGATAGCGGTGGGCGGGTGGAGGCTGCACTGGCTGACGAAACCGGCACCGCGAGATCCTGAGTCGGGTGAAGGCAGTGAAGCGATGACCGGGGCATGCCTGACTGTCAGTCAGGTGCAGTCCATTTCATGGGCTGCGGCACCATCATCGGCATCGCTGTGGCGAGTGAGCATTCGGTGTTTGTCACGCCGATTGTCACGAGGGGGAATGCCGCAAAGCCTTGTATGATTTGGGCTGCAGCAGTGGTAGGAGCGCCCGTCTCTTTCTAGGAGAAAGAGACGGGCGAACGGTTGGCGCAAAACATTGGCCGAGCAGATTGGCTGCTGCAGGACCGCAGAGTTAAGTGGTTGCCGCAGTGGGCGAGAATGTCGAGTAAGCGTCCATCACTCTGGCGAGTAACTGTGCGAGCCTCCGGGCGCGAATCGCACTTTGGGCTGAACCACCGCGTGAACGGCGTGACGTTGAAGGTTCGGGTCACCTGGGAGCTGCCAACGGCAGCGCTTTGAAGCTTCTTTCTATCGTCCGCTTATGGCTGGGTCAACCGAGATATGCGCAGGCGATTGCGCCAACCAGCAGTACTGGAAGACCTTGGTCGTGGGTGGTATTGGATGGCCGATTAGCCGTTCGTCGTCTTTTTAATGTGAGCCCCTGCGCATGGGAATGCGGAGCCTTCCCGTGCGCAGGGGCTTGGCTGGAAAACCCTAAGAGCAAGACCGGCAATGTCGACAGTCGTCATTTTTTTCGCCACGCTACCTGCTGGAGCAATGAGACTGGTGGCGAATGGATCGAATGAGCGTTCTCCTTTCCGGGCCCTTATCATCAGGATCGCCATATGCCAACGAAGCACCTACCCCCCAAGCACTTACAGCCCTGCTCGTTCAAGAGTGCTGGTTGCAAACATTGCCTTGCGAAACGGCATCAACGCCAACCCGGTTCGCAAATGCATACCTGTTTACAGTGATCGCCAGACGCCCGGTTTACCTGACTAGAAGGGACATTATTTTTCATGCTAATCGGAGATGCTTTCTGCAGCTCGAAGCTCGGAAAGTTGTTCAGCATCAGGTGCGTCGAACGTTTGATAGCGCTCTAAAGCCACAATTTCGGAGCCTTTGGAATGAAAGAGTCGGGTGAACGACCACCGTCCGCCAAACCCACCTGCATGACCCTCACCATAGACATTTTTCTCGCCAGCTATCGCCCAGACTACAACCAATTTCTCGTGCTCCAAGAAAGATAGGAAAGCTTCGCGGTCTATCAGCGCAGCACTCCGCCCTAGCATGGCGACTGAGGGGTCCATGAAGCGGACTATTCCGTCTGCATCAACGTATGTGATCGTCGCACCATCGGTTAAGCGCAAGTTGAGGCTATCCATTAGCCATCCGGCAGGAAGGTTAAGCTCAATGTTCTGGTCAAGCGAGGCGTCGTAGCCCGAGGACTCTGCTCTGTACCTGGCAGTAGTTGGGCAAATACTGACTGCCCTCTTCATTACACCGTAGGGCCGCCAAGCTCTGACCCACTCATCGTCGGGTTCGTATTCGTCGTCATCAGCTCGCCACGCCCAAGGATGCGCGCCCAAGTATGTATGGAATCCGCCAGTACGAGCCGAAGGAATGTCGTCGCTCCCCAGGAAATGAACGCGCTCCACCAATGCCAAGGCTTTTTTTAGATCGTCCTTTCTGACCACAAAGGAGGCGATCCGACGCCAAGTCTCACGCTCTAAAGCCTTACTCCCTCCGCGCCAGGTTTCAAACCCGTTGAGCACCAGCCACTGTTTGCCATCGGCGGGGTTAGATACCTCGATGTTTTCTTCCCCATCAAACACATCCTGATTAGCGCTAAGCCAATCTAACGCCTGGTCTACCGTAACAGGTCCCAGATCCAGCCCCGGCGGAGTCCAGTAGCAAGGCTCTTCAAAGCGCCGCCAACCATCATCTTCGGTCCGTGACAGCAGCAAGGACGGATCAATGTTACGGAGGCGCGAGATGTCACCTGGCTCTCGGTTACCTGGCATAGCCTCGAGGTTGTCAGCCATCCTTGCGCAGAGCTCATAAAGTGCTATCCATTGGTATTTCTTGCCGATTCGCTCGACCGCATGAGTGTTCCGATCGTTCGTAATAGATGCATCAAAATCCCCATGCAGCTCTTCTGACCATCCGAGATCATGGGCGCGTTTGCATACCCAGCGGCGCGCCCAAGCGAGATTAAACTGAGCGGGTCCATCAATTCGATTGCCAAGCCGCTGGTACATGCCATCCCTATGCCAGGCTGAAGCTTCTGCACTCCATTGGGCGTAAGGAACTTCGCCAATGGCTGCTCGGAACGCCGCCTTTGCCTGTTTAGCGATTTCGCGCTTGGCAATGTAGCTATCAGCATCGTCGGCCTTGGACATCGCAACTACGAATACCTGGTAAGCCTCTAGCATCTCCGGCGATGCTGTGGCACGAAAGCTCTTCAGCCAGCGACAAGCAAGATCTTGTGACGTAGGAATAGACCCTGAGCCCTTGGCTCCCGCGCTCCAGTCACCGGCCACGTAATCAATTTGATAACGTGCAAAGTCACCGTCGAACACACTAGAGGCCGCTATCTCATCCCGATGTCTTCCGCTCCCTCGATAGGTCCGCGTATAGGATTCCATCTGTTCTTCAGTGACATACTCAATGGGCCAGCTGCCACCATATGGAGGGTCAGCCAAATGGGCCTCGAAGCTTGAGGGTAAGGAGCTCCTGCTCTGGGCGTATTGAACGAGGCCACGCGCGTGATCGCGAATTAGGACATTGGGAGGAAAGGCGACACTCGAAAAAAGGTCAGCATGAAGGTCTTTAACCACGGCAAAGAGTTCATCATCAGCCCATTGCCCCTGCATGGCTGCACCATAGATTGCGGAGACTAGACGCTCGGTGACATAGGCATCGTCGAGATCTTTAAACAGCGCCCACAGACCTCTAGCTAATTCAGTCCGAGAGCTGAGAAGCACCACCAGAGCCTTAGTAGCTGTATCTCGCACGAGCCGATTTGAGGCTGTCATGAACCAGCAAAGCTGAATGCCAACTAATTTCGCCCGTTCTGAACGGATCGCATGCTGATCAGCGTCACGCACCCATTCGATGAGGCGCTCGGGCTGGTTGCCATCTGTCGCCAAATACCTCGACCAGATAGCATCCCGCTGAGGCATAGGCAAAGCGCGAAGTTCCTTATCTAAAAACTCCGCGTTGTGATCTCTCCCGGGATCGGTCGATAGCGCAATAAGGGTGCCATACCGCAACGGAGCCCCGCCGATCTCCTCAACCAGCGCCCAAGTTCGCTCGGAAAAACTATCTTCGCTTCGAGCCAACAGGCTCATCTCGAAGGCTTGAGATAACCCCCATAGCGTCTCCAAATTTGGCATGTCGTTCAGCTCAACCCCGAATTTTTCAGGGAGCTGTACGGCGAGCGCTTCGAGCAAACCAGGCAAAATTGGTGAATCCGAATCTATAGCCCGTCGAAGCGGCGTGTCTGTGGTAAAGGCTTCCATTACGTCGCTGTCGGGGACACTGCGACTGAGAAGGCTGTTGGCAATTGCATGGTCACTCATGCGTTGAAAGGTGAAGAGATATTCCTCCTCTCCATCCTCATCTCCCGATAACCGCACGGTAAGTAAGCCTTCGTTTTGAAGTTGGAAGAGTGGATCTTGCCCGGCAGAGATCGTTGAAGAAAAAAACTTGGAGATGATCTCGTAGGCTCGGCTGGTGACGATCTCTTCACGCCCTGTATCAGCCATCTCCTGCGCCAGGGCGTTAATAGCTTTCTCGATAAGCCGACGCTGTGGGTTCATGCCGATCTGCTTGTTGACGCTTCTTACGACGGCGCCGGTATACAGCTTGAATATGGCTGTGACACCCCCAAGGCTTTTCGCCAGAATGGCTCGGTCTTCGAGTTGAAGCGCATCACAGCAAATTCGCAGAAACAACGGTATCCCAAATTCCTCAATAGAATTTGGCTCCTCAGCCAAACTGATCTTGCGTTTCTTCAGATACTCACGAGCGTGGCGATCTGAGAAACCCTCATGCTCGATTCGCGGAAGATGTTTCTCGTCCAGCACCTCAGGGATGATCATATGCTCATAGGTCGAGCGACAAGATAGAACTAAGCTAACCCACTCGAAACGACTGACGTCGTGCATGAGCCCGGCCAAGCGCTCAGGCCAGATTGCCAGGCCGTTTTTTTCGTTGAGAGCATCAATCACCAACAAGGCGCGCACCCCTGCGGCTTCACCAGCCGAATTGAGCGCGCCTAGGAAAGTGTCAGCTAATAACCCCCTTGGGAGGCCAAGATCCTTCAGGATCGCCTCCCAAGGTTCAGCATCCGGTAACTTGCTGCCGAGGACCATTACAGCTGGCTGCCCTTCGCGGATTGCGTGATCACAGGCATCAGCCAATAGGTGTGACTTGCCCGAACCAGCCTCTCCAGTTACAAGTAGAGCGCGAGTGCCCACATGGTCCCAGTACGGCTCCTTCAGTTCGCGCGCCACTTTATGGATGACTGACAAGAGGTTCGAAATGGCGTCCGCTTCTGGATTGCTTTGGTCTGGAGGGACCGCATTCCTCTGATCGCTATACCAGGAAGTGACAGCATGCCAAGCCGACTCCACAGCCGCTCGAAGTTCGACAGTCGGGATCGGCTCATTACGTCCGTGGGCGGCCTGAATCAATATCTTTACGACGTCATTGCAAGAAGTAACCGCTGCCAAGCAGTTCTGGCGGGTCAGCGCCAGTTTGTGTCCAATGGCCTCACCGAACAAAGCGAGTTCTGCGAAGATCCGGGAATCCAATGCAGTGGCCTCAATCACCCGCCGAATGGGCAGGTCGATGTGGCTTTCGGGGCTATAGCGTTTACCTAGCTCAACACGAGTCCGCTCGAAGCTATTGCGGAACCACTCGTTGGTTAGAAGGGTTTGGTCGAACCAGTATGCTATCCGGCCCGCAGACGAAGGGGACGATGCGGTGAGTCGCTTTTTGAGCTCATAGGCATCCCAACGATCAATCTCGATCGTTCGGCCTGTTGCTGCAGCCTTGGCAATACGATCACTCTTCCAGGTATCCCACCGGCTCAGCGCGGTGGTTACATCAACTTTCCGAGAGTCGGACGGATCAAAAGGAATGCACGCGATAAACCGCGACATACTCGGGTGCTTGGCAAGTGCTCTGTCTAGTGAGTCATCGAGCGACTTGAGAGCGTTTGGCATGTCCCAGTAATACTTAACCTGCCACCCAATCTCAGACCCGTCGGCTAGGGTCGCGAAGCACTCTACACCGCCGTCTGCCCCAGCGCCTTTTCGATTGAAACTGTCGCAAGCAGGTAGAAATGTCTCATCGCTAGCGAGTTGACAACATAGCTCCTCGAAGGCATTCGCCTGGGTCTTCCGGTGGAGGCGTATTGAAGCGAAATCAATATCGGGCAGCATGTATTCAGTTCCATTGGCCGCGGCGGGTTACACAAGCGCAAGTAAGCCCCTGATGATACTTGGCAGCGGTGCAATGTAACCAGCCAACATAGCCCTTGAACATAAGGTAAAACTGCATCCGATCGGACTGGTCCAAGCGTGAAAAATCACGATGTGTAGCCACCTGATGTGTCATGGTGACCCAGCAGCGGTGGACCCCCTTTGCCATAACCCGGGCGCAGGGGCTTATCCGGAAGAGGCTAGGAGCAAGACCGGTAATGGCGACAGTCGCCATTTTTGTCGCCACGCTGCATGCCTGAAATACATGGGTTGTCGCCAGTGTCGCCGCTGTCGCCATCGCGATTATCCAATTTCAGTCAATGCCTTCTGGTTTCTGGGCTGACTAGCTGACCCACCAATTGCTCATTGTCAGGCGACGGCCAGCGGCCAAAATGTTTTAGCGTAGGGAAACGACCCTCCGGTCTCTCGCTTCATTGATCGCGGTTACCAGGAGACTTCCGGTGGCAGCTTTCTGGATATGATCACTCCACCAAGCCATCATCGGACGCCGGCGTTCGATGTAGTCCGCCCGGTTGTAGGCACTTCGGACTTCATCTTTGTCCACATGCGCCAGCGCGACTTCTATCAGCTCCGGATCCCACCCATGCTCATTCAGGATGGTACTGGCCATGGAGCGCATGCCGTGGCTGACCAAGCGGTCCTGGAAGCCCATGCGTTTCAACGCCATGTTGGCAGTCTGACTGTTGGCGTGGGTGCGCGGGTTTCTATCTGCCGGGAACACGTACTCCCTGTGGCCGCTATGGGGCTTGAGTGTCTCCAGCAGCCCGAGCGCCTGTTCAGTCAGCGGGATGGTGTGCGGACGACGCTTTTTCATGCGCTCCGGAGGGATGGTCCAGATGCGTTTGTCAAAGTCGATGTCTGCCCATCGGGTGGTAGCCGCTTCGGCAGGGCGGGTCATGGTGTGCAGTTGCCATTCGATCAGACAGCGGGTGATCCGTTTGATGCTGGCGTTCGCGATTTCCACCATGAGCTCGGAAAGCTCTTCGGGTCGTAGCGCGGCCATGTTTTCTTTCTTGGGCTTCTTGAATACCGCTCGAATGCCACTGAGAGGGTTAGCGAAAATCAACCCGGAGTTCACCCCGTAAGTCATGATCTCGTTGAGCCGTTGGCTCAACCGCTTCACTGTCTCGAGACTGCCTTTGGCTTCGATTGGGCGAAGGAGCTTGATGACTATTGGAGCGGTGATTTGCGAGAGAGGCGTTGTTTTCAGGCTTGGTAAAACATGCAGCGTGAGCGACCGCCAGATGTCTTCGGCGTACGCCGGTGTGACAGAGTCTTTCTTCAACTCAAACCAGGCGGTGGCCACGTTCTCGAATGTGTGTTCGGTCTCGGCGAGTCTGGCTTGCTTAAGCTCATTGCGTTGAGCTTTGGGGTCGATGCCTTGTGCCAGCAGCTCTCTGGCCTCAACCGTTTTCTTCCTGGCTTGCGCCAGAGACAGCTCGGGATAAGTGCCGAGTGCCATGTTGATTCGGTTCTTCGTTACGGGATGCCTGTAGTTGAAATTCCACTGCATCGAGCGATTGACCCTGACTCGCAACTGAAGCCCGTTACCATCGGTGAGGACGTAGTCCTTGTCTTTTGGTTTGACAGCCTTGAGCTGACGATCTGACAGGCGGGTGGTTTGAGCGCACATGAGAAGTACTCCATGTCACCTTTTGGTATTCCCAAAATTAGCACCGGAAGGCTGGGAATACCATTTGGAATACCCAGACGGCTGGAACTAAAAAACCCTCTGTGAAACCCAGTAGCGCTGAGACCCTTGATTTTGCTGGATTTCAGGCACAAAAAAAGACGTCCGTGGACGTCTTTAGATGTTGAAGTGGTGGAGCCGGGGGGAATTGAACCCCCGTCCGCCAGTACTCCGCTGTCGGTACTACATGCGTAGCCGTGTCTATTAAGTTAACCCTCAGCGACCCGACGGGCAGGGTGCTTTGGGCGAGTTGTGTAAGTTTTAGCCGCTTCGTCCACAACGTACTGCACGGCGATTCTGTTCTATATGACAATCACTTTGGGTTTACAGACATCCCCTGATGATTGCTGGACCCGAAGGTACCAGAAGCTCAGGATCTAAGGCTGCTTACGCAGCGAGAGAGAATTCCTGGCCGTAGGTTTCGTCATTGGCAACTATAAGTAGTTGCAACAGTGGATTTACGACTTCTGTTACCAAGTCGGCATGCACCTAAAGTTTCGCAACCGGCGTCGAATCCAAAGCGGCCCCGAACCTGCTGTGTGTAACCAGCAGGTAAGCGAAGTGTACGCCAATACGCGCGGCGAGTCGACCTTCTGTCCTTACCTGCATGTTATCTGGCCCGGCCCTAATGGCTATTCATGTGGCTTTGAATGTCCTGAAGCGCTTGCTGCGCCAGGGAAACACACTCTCTGTCGTTGTTGGAGGCGTGGGCGGCCTTGGCTTGTTCGGCTTTGGTGACGACGACACCTTTGGTGGCGGCGTCCAGCGTGGCTGCGCTGGACAGCTTGCTGTTGACCTCCTGGAGCTTCATTACGCATTGATCGCTATCGTTTGAGGCGTATGCGGAGGAGGCCAGCATTGTTGCAGTGAGGAGCAGTCCAGCCAGGGCGGAACGCTTCATGGGTATCTCCTGGAACGGGGGTGGGGATTGGGCCACGCTGATTGGGGCTTAACAAATGGACTGTGACGGCGTGCAAGGGTTCTGTTTTCGCTTGCGAGGGAGTGAAAGATTTTCCGGGAGGAGGGTGCGAAAAAGGGGCAATGACGCCTAACGCACAATCCCTGTGGGAACGGGTTTTTGCATTATGCGTTATTGCCCCTTCTTTTTGTGCTTCGGTGTCAGACCGCTCTGGCCTGGGTCACCCGATCCACCAGATAGACCAGCCCGTGGTAGTCAATTCCACCGTGTTGTGTCAGACCAATCTCACAGGTGCGGCTGGTGGAAATCCCTTCGCTGCATTGCTGTACCGCGTCCTTCAGCGTGCGTAACGAATGGGCGTTCAATTCCGGCGTGGTGAAGCCTTTGTCGCCAGCAAAACCACAGCAGTGAATGCCTTCCGGAATGACCACGTTTTTACTGCATTTGCGCGCCAGATCGATCAACGCCTGGCTCTCGCCTAGATGCTGCGTGCTGCACGTGACGTGCACCGCGATCGGTGCTTCCTGCGGGGTGAAGTCCAGTCGGTCCATCAAATGCGTACGGATGAAACGCACCGGGTCGTACAGGTCCAGTCGTACGTCGCCGAGGTCCTGAACCAGCCGCAGCGTGCAGGGGCTGGTGTCGCAGTAGATCGGGTCGAGCCCGCCGCGGCTGGCGTGCAGCAGTGCGCCGATCAGCTCCTGACGTTTGTGTTCGGCCTGTTCGGCATAGCCCTTGGACGCGAATGGCTGGCCGCAGCAGAGGTTGTCCTGATTGTCTGGAAAGACTACCTGGTAACCGGCCTTTTCCAGCAGGCCACGGGTTTTGTCGTACAGCGACATTTGCTCTTTATCACCCGCCGCCGGGCCCATGACCCGCGACACGCAGGCCGCGAGATACACCACCCGAGGGCGTTCGTCCGATACGCTCGGGCTGAAGCGAATGGCCTTTTCCGGCTGTGGCATGGCGTTGGTCCATTGCGGGACCTGGCCTTTGGACAAGCGGGTCAATGTTGCCGAAAGCTTCGCCAAGCGTGGCGCCCCCAACAGCATCCGCGCACCGTTGGCGACATGCAGGGTGAAGCGCGCGCCTTGTAACGCAGTGGCGAAATTGCCTTCAATCCAGTTGGCGGTTTTCGTATGGGTCGCGTTACGGCCACGGAGCTTTTTCACCAGCTCGCCGGTGTTGATGCCTACAGGGCAACGTTGTGCACACAGGCCTGTGGCGGCGCAGGTATCGATGCCCTGGTATTCGTAGGCTTGCTCCAGTTCGGCGGTGTCTATGCCGGCGCGTTTCTTCGCCTGGATGTCACGCCAGATCACGATGCGCTGGCGTGGGCTCAAGGTCAGGCCTTTCGACGGGCACACCGGTTCGCAGAAACCGCATTCGATGCACTTATCCACAATCTCGTCGGCGGCCGGCAACGGTTTCAAGTGCTTGAGGTGAATCTGTGGATCGTCGCTGAGCACCACGTCCGGGTTGAGAATGCCGTTGGGGTCGAGCAGGCGTTTGAGCTGCCACATCAACTGGTAGGCGTCGCTGCCCCATTCCAGTTCGACGAAGGGCGCCATGTTGCGACCGGTGCCGTGTTCGGCCTTCAGCGAGCCGCCGAACTCCACGGCCACCAACTGCGCCACGTCGTCCATGAACGCCTGGTAGCGTGCGACTTCTTCCGCGCTGTTGAAGCCTTGGGTGAAGACGAAGTGCAGATTGCCTTCCAGGGCGTGTCCGAAAAGGATCGCTTCGTCGTAGTGATGTTTGTCGAACAGCTCGATCAGGCGATTCACGCCGATGGCCAGTTGTTCCACCGGGAAGGTCACGTCTTCGATGATCACCGTGGTGCCGGTTTTGCGCACCGCGCCGACGGCGGGGAAGGTGTCCTTGCGGATCGCCCAGAGCCGGGCGTTTTCCACCGGGTCTTCGGTGAAGTCGACTTGTTTTTCCACTGGGAAGTCGGTCAGCGACGCCATGATCTGCGCCAGTTGTTCCTGCAGCAAAGTGGAGGAGGCCGCGCGGGATTCGATCAACAGAGCGCAGGCATTAGGCGACAGTTGTTGTACGAAAGCCGGCATGCCGGGCTTGTCCTGCACTGAGCGCAGGCTGCGACGGTCCAGCAGTTCCACGGCCGACACTGGTTGGCTTTTCAGGACGGAAACCGCGTTGCAGCAGGTTTCCACGTCCGGGAACACAATCAGCGCCGATGCCTTGTTCGGGTGATCGATCACCGTGTCGTAGGTCACCGCGCTGATGAACCCCAGCGTGCCTTCGGAACCCACCAGCAAGTGGCTCAAGATATCCACAGGCTCGTCGAAATCCACCAGGGCATTGAGTGACAGCCCGGTGGTATTTTTCAGACGGTATTTGTGGCGAATTTTCGCAGCCAGTTCGGCATTGGCGCGGGTCTCGCGGCCCAGTGTCGCCAGACGCTCCAGCAATTCGGCGTGGCTCTTTCGGAACGCCGCAACACTGCTGGCGTCTTCGGTATCGAGTCGGCTGCCATCGGCCAACACCAGACGAATCCCGGCCAGGGTGTGATAGGTATTTTGCGCTGTGCCGCAGCACATGCCGCTGGCATTGTTGGCGACGATGCCGCCGATTTTGCAGGCATTGATCGACGCCGGATCCGGACCGATCTTGCGTCCGAACGGTGCCAGCCACGCATTGGCCTGGGCGCCGATCACGCCCGGTTGCAGGCGGATTTGCGTGCCCTGGCCACGGATCTCGCGACCGTTCCAGTTATCCCCCAGCACAATCAGCACTGAATCGCTGATGGCCTGGCCGGACAGGCTGGTGCCAGCGGCGCGGAAGGTCACCGGGACGTGGTCCCGTTGCGCCAGTTTGAGCAGCGCCACTACTTCGTCTTCGGACTCGACGCGGATCACCAGTTTTGGAATCAGCCGGTAGAAACTGGCGTCGGTGCCGAAGGCCAGGGTTGATAGCGGGTCGTCGAAACGTCGTGTTTCAGGAATCAGTTGCTGCGCATCGCGCAGAAAAGCCGCCGGTAGACTCATTGGTCCTCCAGGATCAACACCACCAGGTCTTTCGGGCCGTGGGCACCGTAAGCCAGCACTTGCTCGATGTCGGCAGTCTTCGACGGGCCGGACACCAGCAAGGCGTTGGTCGGCATGCCTTGGGCCCATTCGAATTCCTGCTGTACCTGATAGAAGTTGTCGCGGATTTCACTGGCCTTGAGCAGGGCAAAATGCACTGGCGGCACCAGGCTCATCAAGCGCGGTTCTTCCCGCGTCGGCCAGAGAATCAGGCTACCGGTCGCGGCGATCGCGCCGAGGGTGGTAGTCAGGCTGGCCGGGGTGTCGTTGAACAACTCGGCTTTCCATTCCTCGACCGGGCGGTTGTAGGCTTTGAGCGCTGGCAGGCCAGGATTTTTCGCCCAATGCTCGGTGATGCGTTGCCCGTGGGGCGTCGTCGGCGCAATCAGCAGGCTCGGCAGCTGGCGAGTCTGCAGCAGTTGCGCCAGCAGTTCGGGCCAGCCTTCTTTGGACGTCAGATGGATTTCGGTGTGCACCGCTTCCATCAGTTTGCGCAGTTGCGAAATGCGTTGTTCCGGCGTGTAGGTGTAGGGCTCGGTCACCAGTTCGACATCGAAGTTGTCAGCCACCGGCGTGGTGCCCGTCAGACTGTTGCGCAACTTGGCGAGGATATTTTGCTTGGCGCTCATCAACGGTCCCCTTGTTTGGCCAGATGCTCGCGGGCCATGTCATGCAGTGAGCGGGCCGCGGGTTTCGGTGCGCTGTGGTTCTGGGTCCATGGGCCGACGTTGCTCGGTGTCAGCGCTCGCAGGCGAGTGGCGAGGAAGCCGAACAGGCGATAAAGCGTTGGCGAACTGTTGAGCCTGGCCCAGGCGTTCCAGATAAATCGTTCTTTGCGCGAATACTTGCTGCCCTGACCGCGCATCACTTGATGTGGGCTGTCCGGCGCTTTGACGTTTTCTTCCCGCAGGCGACGCAGCAATGCGGGGATCGGAATTTTTACCGGGCAGACCTCACCGCAGGCGCCGCATAACGACGAGGCACTCGGGTGGTCGGGGACTTTCGCCAGGCCGACCATGTGCGGGGTGATGATTTTTCCGATAGGCCCAGGGTAAACCTCGCCGTAGGCATGACCGCCGATTCGGGTGTAGACCGGGCAATGATTCATACAGGCGCCGCAGCGGATGCAGTTCAGGGTCTGGCGCAATTCGCTGTCGGCAAATGCCTGGCTGCGACCGTTGTCGAGCAGCACCAAGTGCACTTCCTGTGGGCCGTCGAGTTCATGTTCCTTGCGCGGGCCGGAGATCATGTTGACGTAGGTGGTGATCGGGATGCCCAGGGCCGAGCGGGTCAGCAGCGACAACAGCGGCACTACGTCGCGCAGGTTTTCCACGACTTTTTCGATGCCGGTTACGGCGATGTGCACCGGCGGCACCGTGGTGGTCATCCGCCCGTTGCCTTCGTTTTCCACCAGCAGCAAGGTGCCGGTTTCGGCCACTGCGAAGTTGACGCCGGAGACGCCGATGTCGGCTTCGAAGAATTTCTGCCGCAAGACTTTTCGACCGATCTGAATGAGTTGGTCAACGTCCTTGGTGTACTCCACGCCAAGTTTGTCGTGGAACAAGGACGCGACCTGACCGGCATTCTTGTGGATCGCCGGCATAATGATGTGTGAAGGCTTCTCGTGGTCGAGCTGGACGATGTATTCACCCATGTCCGACTCCAGGCATTCAATGCCTTGAGCTTCGAGGACATGGTTCATCTCCAT
This sequence comes from Pseudomonas sp. Pseusp15, assembly GCF_059492165.1. NCBI lineage: Bacteria > Pseudomonadati > Pseudomonadota > Gammaproteobacteria > Pseudomonadales > Pseudomonadaceae > Pseudomonas > Pseudomonas sp. Pseusp15. Next base: position 4,517,634 of record NZ_CP168523.1, on the reverse strand, counting down.
CTCTTCGCTGACCATCGATTTGCCCTTGATCACTTGCCGCGCCTCGTGAGCGCGGATGATCGACAAGACGATGCCATTGGCTTCGTCTACCGTTTCCGCCCAGTGCACTGTCACACCGTTGCGGGTCAGGTTCTGTTCAAGCTGCTCGAGCAGGTCGGGCAGCTTGGATAATGCACGGGCGCGGACCGCATTGCCCAGCGCTCGCAAATGTTCTCTTTCATGGGCATCGCTGAAGGACGCTGCCCGTTTGTTCATCAGTGAATCCATCGCGCTGCGAAAGTTGTTTCGCAATTGCGTGTCAGCCAAAGCCTTGTGAGCCCGGCTGCGAAAATCTTCATCTACGGCGACCGTAGGAATAATCGTGGAGCTGCTCATCGGGCACCTCCGGTACGCTGCCAAAGGAAGCTGGCCAGATGCTGACCGCGCAACGCTTCCTGTTGTTTCTCCAGCGAGCCGTTGATGTTCATCAGGCAACCGCAATCGGCACTGAGTACCTTGTGCGCGCCGGATTCCTTCAACGCACGGGTCTTGTCAGCCACCATCGCACCGGAAATATCCGGCATACGGACGCTGAAAGTCCCACCAAAGCCACAGCATTCACTTTCGTGGCTGTGGTCGACTCGCTCCACGTTGCTCAGCTGCGCCAACAACTCACGGCCATGCAGGTGGGTGTTCATTTCACGGCGTGCCGAGCACGACGTGTGCAACGCCACTTTCACCGGTTCGCCGCTGTCCTTGAGCTGCACCTTGCAGACAAACAGCAAGAACTCGGCAAGCTCGTAAGTCCGTGCCGCGAGGGCCTGAACCTGTTTCAGCGTTTGCGGCTCGTCCTTGAACAGGTCGGCATAGTGTTCGCGCAACATGCCCGCGCAAGAACCCGACGGCACCACCACCGGATAATCCCCGGCAAACAACGCCAGTTGCGAGCGCGCCACGGTCCGGGCCTGTTCGGTGTAACCCGAGGTGTAGGCCGGTTGCCCGCAGCAGCTTTGCCCTTGCGGGTATTCGACACGAATGCCCTCGCGTTCCAGCAGGTGGATCGCGTCCATCCCGGCTTCGGGGTAGAACAGATCCACCACGCAGGTCCCGAACAGGTACACCCGTGACGGTTTTTCGCTGGGGTATTGCCGAGGTTCAGGCAGTGGCGGGGCGACGCGGGTTGCGTTCGGCACAGCGTTGTAAAAAAGCTCGCTCATCAGGCGTGTCTCCGGGTGGTCCCGGTTATCCGTCCGCTGAGGCTGCTGAATATAGAAGGAGAAGCTTTCAGCAGCCTTGCAGACCCGGTTGTGAATAGCTGACGCCGGGGCGTAACCCAGCGTCGGTTTTTTCCGTGTGGCGTGTAGTGCTTAGTGCACCAGCATGCCGGTGAACCAGTAAGCCTGAGCCAAGGTGATCAGGCCGACGATCGTTGCAAAGAATAGGCTGTGCTTGAGGGTGAAGCGGAACAGATCCGATTCTTTACCCACCAGCCCGGTCGCGGCGCAGGCCACGGCGATCGATTGCGGCGAGATCATTTTGCCGGTCACCCCGCCGCTGGTGTTCGCCGCCACCAACAGGGTGTCGTTGACGCCGATCTGGTGCGCGGTGGTCGCTTGCAGCGAACTGAACAGCGCGTTGGATGAGGTATCGGAGCCGGTCAGGAACACGCCGAGCCAGCCGAGGAATGGCGAGAAGAATGGGAACGCCGCACCGGTGGCAGCCAATACCAGAGCCATGGTCGACGACATGCCCGAGTAGTTGGTGACGAAGGCGAACGCCAGCACCATGCCGATGGACAAAATCGGCCAGCGCAGTTCGTAGAACGTCTCTTTTAAAGTGGTCAGACCAGTTTTAATGTTGATCTTGAGCACCAGCATCGAGATCAGCGCGGAGAAGAAAATCGCCGTGCCGGTCGCGGAAACCGGATCGAGTTTGAACACTGCCGGAATCGCTGTCGGGTTGGTTACGATCGGCGCGACCTTGATCACCATTTGATCCAGGTGCGGGATCGCGAAGTTGAACACCCAGCCATACATCGAGCCGCCGGCGGCAAACATCGCCTTGAACGGTTTCAGCGTCCAGATGGTGACCAATACGGTGAGGATCAGGAACGGCGACCAGGCTTTGAAAATTTCTCCCAGGCTGTAGGGCGAAGCCACGGTGGTGCGCGGTTGGCCGAAACCACCGGTGCTGGCCACTACGGAAGCCGAGACTGCGCCGACGATGTGCGCGCCTGCAGCGCGTTTTGGCTGCCAGATTTTCAGGAACAGCGTCAGGGAAATCAGGCTGACCAGCGCCGAGGTGATGTCCGGCAGTTCCGGGCCAATGAAGTTCGAGGTGAAGTATTGGGTGACGGCAAAACTCAAGCCGGCCACCAGCGCAGCTGGCCAGGTTTCCCGAACGCCGCGCAGGCCGTCCATCATGAACACCAGCCAGAACGGCACGAACAGCGACAGCAACGGCAGTTGGCGACCGGTCATGGCGCCGATCTTGAAGGCGTCGATGCCGGTGACTTGCCCGGCGACGATGATCGGAATCCCCAAGGCGCCGAAGGCCACAGGCGCGGTGTTGGCGATCAGGCACAGGCCGGCGGCGTACAGCGGGTTGAAGCCCAGCCCTACCAGCAGTGCGGCGGTAATCGCTACCGGTGCGCCGAAACCGGCGGCACCTTCCAGGAACGCGCCGAAGCAGAAGCCGATCAGCAGCACTTGCAGGCGCTGGTCATCGGTGATCGACAGCACCGAGCTGCGGATCACTTCGAACTGGCCACTCTTGACCGTCAGTTTGTAGAGGAACACCGCTGCCACGATGATCCACGCAATCGGCCACAGCCCGTAGGCGAAGCCATATCCGGCGGCGGCGAAAGCCATATCGACCGGCATCTGGAAAGCGAAGATTGCCACGGCAATGGACAGCGCCAGGGTGATGCTGCCGGCCACATGGCCTTTGAGGCGGAACACGGCCAAAGCCAGGAAGAAAAATACGATGGGAATGACGGCCGCGAGTGCGGACACGCCGAGACTGCCGAGCGGGCTGTAGAGCTGTTGCCAGGTTTGCATATGGGGTGGCCCCTAATTGTTGTTGGTCAGGCACTGGTCAGCGTTCTTGGATAATTGGTAAGACCAATTTACAATCGCTGTTGGCTAGGGTAAAAGCCTTGGAGGCGGTGTGTCAATTTGCCGCCCTAAAACTTTTGTCGAATGAGCGGTGCAGAACGCATCTGATCTGTTCGATCAAGCGTCGTCTGGTAGGTGCTGGCGCAGCGCCGATAGGCCAGAATAGAGAGCCCGGCGAGCCGCCGGGATCGTGGAGAATTGAGTGATGGGGTTTGATCAGATTCGGCAACGCCGTTTGTCTGACGATATTGTCGAGCAACTCGAGGGGATGATTCTCGAGGGCACCTTGAAGGCTGGCGAACGCCTGCCGGCAGAGCGTGCGTTGGCCGAGCAGTTCGGCGTGTCACGCCCTTCGTTGCGTGAGGCGATTCAGAAACTGGTGGCCAAAGGGCTGCTGGTCAGTCGTCAGGGCGGCGGCAACTATGTGGTGGAATCCCTGGGCTCGACGTTCAGCGATCCACTGCTGCACCTGCTGGAGAGCAACCCCGAGGCCCAGCGCGATTTGCTGGAGTTTCGCCATACCCTGGAAGCGTCCTGCGCTTACTACGCGGCACTGCGCGCCACCGAGGTGGATCGTGAGCGGCTGACGGCGGCGTTTGACGAATTGCAGGACTGCTATTCGCGCCACGATGAAGTGAGTCGGGCGGAAGAGGGCGCGGCGGATGCGAATTTCCACTTGGCTATCGCCGAGGCCAGTCATAACGCAGTGTTGCTGCACACCATTCGCGGGCTGTTCGATCTGCTCAAGCGCAACGTGGTGACCAACATTGGCGGCATGTACAAACAGCGCGTCGAAACCCGTGACATGCTGATTGCGCAGCACCGGGAGTTGTACCAGGCGATTATTGAGGGGCGGGCGGAAGAGGCACGAGAAGTGTCCAGTCGGCACATTTTGTATGTGCAGGAAGTGCTGGAAGAGGTGCGTCAGGAAGTGCAGCGCATGGCTCGGGCGGAGCGACGCAAGGGGATGTAGTGTGTGGCGAGGGAGCTTGCTCCCGCTGGGGCGCGAAGCGGCCCCCCGGCCAGCATTGTGGGCGGATTGTTTACGACTGCTTCGCAGCCGAGCGGGAGCAAGCTCCCTCGCCACAAAAGCCGCGATCAGGCAGGAAAATTAATCTTCCTTGCCCTTGTTCCGCACCGCACGCTGCAATTCACGGCCGGCATCGCGTTCGCGTTCGGTATCACGCTTGTCGTATTCCTTCTTGCCCTTGCCCAGAGCGATCTCGCACTTGACCATGTGCTTGCTCCAGTACCAGGACAGGCATACGCAGGCGTAACCTTTTTGCTGCACGGCAGCGGCCAGCTTCTCCAGCTCGCGCCGATTGAGCAGCAATTTTCGGGTGCGGGTCGGATCAGCGATAACGTGGGTGCTGGCCGTCGTCAGAGGCGTAATGTGGCTGCCGAGCAGCCAGGCTTCGCCATCTTTGAGCAGTACGTAACTGTCAACCAGTTGCAGCTTGCTTGCCCGCAGACTTTTTACTTCCCAGCCGGCCAGGACCAGACCAGCCTCGAACCGATGTTCGATGAAGTAATCGTGTCGCGCCTTTTTATTTTGCGCGATGGTCCCTGTTGGGTGTTTCTTCTGTTTAGCCATAGGGGCGGCATTATAGGGAGTTGCGCGCGAGTCGGCTACGGTGACGCTACGTGCTTGAGCAGGTTGATTGAATCCCGGACAATGCGGCCTCTTTTTTGAACGCTTGGGCGTGATAACGATGTCGACAGACAAGGTTTCTGTCCACGGCAGTTGGGCTAGCCGCTGGGTCTTCATACTCGCCGCGACCGGTTCGGCCGTGGGTTTGGGGAGTATCTGGAAATTCCCTTATATGGTTGGCGTCTATGGCGGTGGGGCCTTCGTGCTGATGTTCCTGGCCTGCATCGCGCTGATCGGTATGCCCGTCATGCTGGCCGAAACCCTGATCGGCCGGCGCGCGCGGCAGAGCCCGGCCAATGCCTTGAAGGTCCTGGCGCTGGAAGCGGGGCATTCGGCGAAGTGGTCCTGGGGCGCCTTTGCCGGGATGATCACGGCGTTGCTGATTCTGTCTTTCTATAGTGTGGTTGGCGGTTGGTCGCTGGATTACATCATCGACATGGGCCGTGGCGACTTTCGGGGCGTGACGGCTGATCAGGTCGGCGCATACTTCGGTAATGTGATCGCTGACCCATGGCGCCTGACACTTTGGCACACGATTTTCATGCTGTTGTCGGCAGTGGTGATCGCCAAGGGTGTGGTCGCCGGGCTGGAGCGCAGCCTGCGGATCATGATGCCGTTGCTGTTCGTGATGGTGATTGTCCTGCTGGGTTACAGCATGACCACCGGCCACTTCATGGAGGGCGTGCATTTCATGTTCGACTTCCATCCGGACAAGGTGCTTGATGGCTTGTTGCCGGCCATGGGGCACGCGTTCTTCTCCCTGAGCGTGGGTGTCGGCTCGATCATGATCTACGGCGCCTACATGCCGAAGCACTCGTCGATTTCCGGAACCGTCGTCGGTGTGGCGTTGCTCGACACCTTCGTTTCGCTGTTGGCCGGTCTGGCATTGTTTCCGATTGTGTTCGCTGCCGGCCTGAACCCGAGCGAAGGCCCAGGCCTGATGTTCGTCAGCCTGCCATTCGCCTTCGGTAACGTAGCGTTCGGCCAGTTGATGGGCGTAGTGTTCTTCGTACTGGTGGCGATTGCGGCCTGGAGTTCGGCGATTTCCCTGCTTGAGCCGATGGTGGCTTACCTGGTTGAACGCACGAAAATCAGCCGCGCCTGGGTCACCTTCTGGCTGGCATTCACCTGCTGGTTCGTCGGCCTGGGTACCGTGTTTTCTTTCAATATCTGGAAGGAAGCCAAGTTTTTCGTGAACGAAGGCGGGATGTTCCATCTCTACCAATGGGGGGCGGCCGGAGGCCTGGACTTCTTTGGTGTGATCGACTTCTTCACCTCGCGGATCATGCTGCCACTCGGTGGTTTGTGTTTCGTGGTGTTTGCGGGCTGGGTGATGGGGCGTGAAGCGGTGCGCGACGAGTTGTCGATCCGCAGCCCAGTACTGTTCGCCCTGTCCCTGTTTTTGATGCGCTATGTGGCGCCCATCGGCATTCTTGTAGTGTTTGCCGCCCAGCTGTGGAAGTAACGCTGACATGACGACACACATTCAACGTTCGGCCCTGCTGCCGTATCCGGCGCAAGCGCTTTACGACCTGGTCAACGACGTGGCCCGCTATCCGGAATTCCTGCCGTGGTGCTCATCGACCGAAATTCTGGAAAGCTCTCCCGAGTTCATGCGCGCCAGCGTCGGTGTGGCCAAGGGCGGGCTTAGTCAGCATTTCGTAACGCGTAATACCCTGGTGCCCGGGCGTTCGATCGAAATGAACCTCGAGGAAGGTCCGTTCAGCCAGTTGCACGGCGTTTGGGTGTTCAAACCGTTGGGCGAGAAGGCCTGCAAGATCAGTCTGGACCTGTCGTTCGACTACTCGGGGCCGCTGGTGCGTGCGACGTTGGGGCCTTTGTTTAATCAGGCGGCGAATACGTTGATGGACGCGTTCTGCCAGCGCGCGAAGCAAATGCATGGTTGAGGCCGTGATCAAGGTCGAGGTGGTGTATGCCGCCGTTGATCGTCAGGTGCTGCTGAGCGTAACGGTGCCGGTGGGCGCGACGGTGCGGGATGCGTTGTTCAAATCGGGCCTGAATGGCGAATTCCCGGAGCTGGATCTGGGCAGTTGTCCGGTCGGGATCTTTGGCAAAGTGATCGCTGATCCGGCCACTCGCCAGGTTCAGGAAGGGGATCGCATCGAGGTTTACCGGCCGTTGCTCGCCGACCCAAAAGAAGTTCGGCGGTTGCGTGCAGCCAAGGCGGCCGAGGCCAAAGCCCGGAATCAGTGATTCGATTAAACGCCAGACAATAAAAAACCCGGACATGCCGGGGTTTTTATTGCGTCGCAAATTATTGCGGCGAGGTTTCCAGCGGTTCTGGAGTCGGGACCGGGACAGTTTCTACGTTGTCCACGTCCTTCTGGATCTGGTCCAGCAGCGAGCCTGGCTTGACCGGTTTTTCTGGCTTCGGCTTCTCGGCGTTTCCTGCCGGCGCGGTCACGGTAGTGCCGCTGTCCTTGCCGAGAATGGCCTCGTCGCGGCTCACGCCTGGCATGAAATCGCCAGAGAGGCTGACAAGTTGGTCATTTGGGTTGAAGATAACGCTAATGCGTTCCTGTTGGCGTTCACCGCCACCGGGTTGCAGGCTATACAGGTAATCCCAGCGATCGGCATGGAACGTGTCGGTCAACAGAGGGTTGCCCATGATAAACCGTACTTGCCGACGGGTCATTCCCGGGCGCAACTGGTCTATCATGTCCTGCGTGACGACATTGCCCTGCTGGATGTCGATTTTGTAAACCCCGGGGAATGAACAACCGGCGAGTGCGAGCAGTCCCACAAAGGTGAAACTGGTTAGCAAGAGCTTGGTGTTTTGCATCGGTGGGCGACTTCCACTATCTTGGCTGGGACAACGTAAACGCCGATCATACCCGCATTAAGAGAAGCTGCGAAGCAGCATCGCGAGAAAGCTGACCATGGTTGAAAATAGCGAACTACGCAAAGCCGGCCTCAAAGTGACCCTTCCACGGGTCAAAATTCTGCAAATGCTCGATTCCGCCGAGCAACGCCACATGAGTGCCGAGGACGTCTACAAAGCACTGATGGAGGCTGGTGAGGACGTCGGTCTGGCCACGGTTTACCGTGTTCTGACCCAGTTCGAGGCAGCTGGCCTTGTGGTGCGGCACAACTTCGACGGAGGCCATGCGGTCTTCGAACTGGACGACGGCAAGCATCACGACCATATGGTCAACGTCGAGACCAGTGAAGTGATCGAATTCTTCGACGAAGAAATCGAGCGGCTGCAGAAAGCAATCGTCGACAAGTATGGCTTCGAGATGGTCGATCACAATCTTGTACTGTACGTGCGCAAGAAAAAGTAAGCATGTCGCGCGAACTTCAGGTTCGCGAAACGAACGAAGGCGACCTCAGGGTCGCCTTCGTGCTTTCTGCCCTTCTTAGATTTTCGCGGTAACAACCATTTTCTTCGCGTGAGCCAGGGACTCCTTGGTGAGGTCGATACCGCCGAGCATCCGTGCCACTTCTTCGACACGATCATTCTTGCTCAGCTTGGAGACGGCTGTGTGCGTGGCATCTTCACCGCGGACCTTGTGCACAAATAGATGTTGATGCCCCTGCGCCGCCACTTGCGGCAAGTGCGTCACGGTCAGAACCTGCCCGCGCTCCCCGAGGCGTCGCAGCAACTGGCCGACAATCTCGGCGGTCGGGCCGCCAATACCTACGTCCACTTCGTCGAACACCAGCGTCGGTACGCGGGAGGTCTGTGCGGTGATCACCTGAATCGCCAGGCTTATACGCGACAGCTCGCCCCCCGATGCCACTTTTGCCAGGGCTTTCAGCGGTTGCCCTGGGTTGGCGCTCACCAGCAGTTCCACTTGTTCTAGCCCGTTGGGCAGCAGTTCATCGCTGCTGTTGGGGCGCAGTTCGATGGTGAAGCGGCCGCCGGGCATGCCCAGGCGCTGGATTTCCTGCTCCACGGCGCTGGCCAGGCTGCTCGATGCTTGATGGCGCAGGTCGCTCAATTCCCGAGCCTTCTCCTGATAATGACGGGCGTAGGAGGCCAGCTCATCGCCCAGGCGTTCGATGGATTCATCGTTGGCATTCAGGGTTTCGATTTCGTCGAGTAGCTTCTGTTGCATCTCGGCGACCTCGGTCGGCTGGATGCGGTGTTTGCGAGCCAGGGTGTAGATCGCATCGAGGCGCTCTTCCAGGTATTGAAGGCGTGCCGGGTCTGCGTCGAAATTGTCGAGAAAACGGTTCAATTCGCCCACCGCTTCTTCAACCTGAATCTGCGCGCTGGTCAGCAGGTTGCTGGCTTCACCCAGGGCGCCGATCGAATTGTTCACGCTCGATAGGCGATTGAGGCTGGCGGTCAGTGCGTTCAATACATTGCCGGAATCACTTTCGCTGCATTGTTCGACCACTTGCCGACAAATGCCCAGCAAGGTTTCGGCGTTGGTCAGGTTCTTGTGTTCCTGCTCCAGTTGCTCCAGCTCGCTTTCGCCGAGGCCGAGGTTTTCCAGTTCTTCGAGTTGATAGCTGAGCAACTGATGACGAGCGCGCTGTTCGTCGCCGGAGTTGGAGAGGCGTTCCAGCTCCTGACGGGTCTGGCGCCAGCGTTGGGCGGCCAGTTGCACCTGACGGGCAAGGTCCGTGGCGCCGGCGTACTCGTCGAGCAGGCGGCGATGGGTATCGGTTTTGAGCAGGGATTGGTGTTCGTGCTGGCTGTGGATATCGATCAGCAACTCGCCCAGGGCCTTCAGGTCGCCGAGAGGGCAGGGGGTGCCATTGATATAGCCGCGCGAACGCCCTTCAGCAGTGATCACGCGGCGCAGAATGCACGGGCCGTCGTTCTCGAGGTCGCGTTCGGCCAGCCAGGCGCTGGCTTCAGGGATGTCGATCAGGTCGAAGGTGGCCAGGATGTCGGCCTTGTCGGCCCCCGGGCGGACTACGCCGCTGTCGGCGCGATCACCCAGGGTCAGGCCGAGGGCGTCGAGCATGATCGACTTGCCGGCGCCGGTTTCCCCTGTGATCACGCTCATCCCGCGATCGAGTTCGAGATCGAGATGTTCAACGATGGCGTAGTTGTGTACGGACAGGTGCACCAGCATGAAGGCCGCTCCCAGGCTTTAGGTCTGGTTATTTATACAGTGTTTTGTTTCTGGCTGACAATGCCCCCGCTTAGGTCGATTTGCTTGATTGAAAGAAATCCTTAGCGCGCCTGGGAATGACAAAGCAGTTGTTTTTTGTAGGGTTAATCATCGGATAGCCCTTGAAGCTGAATTTTGCGACCCCATATACCGGGGCAGAAGCGTGAGTTGAGCTCGCGGACGATATTGGAAGGAGAAATCTATGGCTGACGAACAGACAGTGGATACGCAAAATCTAGACGCCAACCAGACCCCCGAGGCTTCGGGTGAAGACCTGGCGGCTCGTGTACAAGTGCTCGAAGAGCAATTGGCTGGTGCGCAGGATCAGGCTTTGCGTGTAGCCGCCGATCTGCAGAACGTCCGCCGTCGTGCCGATCAGGACGTTGAAAAGGCTCACAAGTTCGCCCTGGAAAAATTCGCAGGCGACCTGCTGCCGATCATTGACAGCCTGGAGCGCGGCCTGGAGCTGTCCAGCCCTGACGACGAAAACATTCGTTCGATGCGCGAAGGGATCGAGCTGACCCTGAAAATGTTCCAGGACACCCTGAAGCGCTATCACCTGGAAGCCATCGATCCTGAAGGCGAACCTTTCAATGCCTCGCATCATCAGGCGATGGCCATGCAGGAAAGCGCCGACGTCGAGCCAAACAGCGTGCTCAAGGTGTTTCAGAAGGGCTATCAGCTCCACGGTCGCCTGCTGCGCCCGGCCATGGTCGTGGTCAGCAAGGCGCCTGCACCGGTTTCGCCTTCGATTGACGAGCAGGCTTGAAATTAGCCGCAAGGCCCCCATTTAGAAGTCAAGCGTTTAAGTGCTACCGCAGTCAGCCACCACTACTGCGGCATCCAAATCCAAAGTTTCGGGAGAGTGAACATGGGCAAAATTATCGGTATCGACCTGGGGACTACCAACTCCTGCGTCTCCGTGCTGGAAAACGGCAAGGCCAAAGTTATTGAAAACGCTGAAGGCGCGCGTACCACGCCGTCGATCATCGCTTATGCCAACGATGGCGAAATCCTGGTTGGCCAGTCGGCCAAGCGTCAGGCAGTGACCAATCCGCATAACACCCTGTACGCGGTGAAGCGTCTGATCGGTCGTCGTTTCGACGAAGAAGTCGTACAGAAAGACATCCAGATGGTCCCTTACAAGATCGTCAAGGCTGACAACAGCGACGCCTGGGTTGAAGTGAACGGCCAGAAAATGGCGCCGCCACAAATCTCGGCTGAAATTCTGAAGAAAATGAAGAAGACCGCCGAAGACTACCTCGGCGAGCCTGTGACCGAAGCGGTGATCACCGTTCCGGCCTACTTCAACGACAGCCAGCGTCAAGCCACCAAAGACGCCGGCCGCATCGCGGGCCTGGACGTAAAACGCATCATCAACGAACCAACCGCAGCCGCACTGGCCTACGGTATGGACAAGGCCAAGGGCGATCACACTGTGATCGTTTACGACCTGGGTGGCGGTACTTTCGACGTTTCCGTTATCGAGATCGCTGAAGTCGATGGCGAGCACCAGTTCGAAGTGTTGGCCACCAACGGCGACACCTTCCTGGGCGGTGAAGACTTTGACATTCGCCTGATCGACTACCTCGTCGACGAATTCAAGAAAGAAAGCGGCATGAACCTCAAGGGTGATCCGCTGGCCATGCAACGCCTGAAAGAAGCTGCCGAGAAAGCCAAGATCGAACTGTCCTCGAGCCAGTCGACCGACGTGAACCTGCCGTACATCACTGCAGACGCTACCGGTCCTAAGCACTTGAACGTGAAAATCTCCCGCGCCAAGCTCGAAGCGCTGGTGGAAGACCTGGTTCAGCGCACCATCGAACCTTGCCGCATCGCGATGAAAGACGCCGGTATCGATGTCAGCAAGATCGACGACGTGATTCTGGTCGGTGGTCAGACCCGTATGCCGATGGTGCAGAAAGCTGTTTCCGACTTCTTCGGTAAAGAAGCTCGTAAAGACGTTAACCCGGACGAAGCTGTTGCCATGGGTGCTGCGATCCAGGGCGCTGTATTGGCCGGCGACGTGAAAGACGTTCTGCTGCTCGACGTCAGCCCGCTGACCCTGGGTATCGAAACCATGGGTGGCGTGATGACTGCGCTGATCGAGAAAAACACCACGATTCCTACCAAGAAATCGCAAGTGTTCTCGACTGCTGACGACAACCAGAGCGCCGTGACCATTCACGTGCTGCAAGGTGAGCGTAAGCAAGCCGCACAGAACAAGTCCCTGGGCAAGTTCGACCTGGCCGAGATTCCACCGGCTCCACGTGGCGTGCCACAAATCGAAGTGACCTTCGACATCGACGCCAACGGCATTCTGCACGTAGGCGCCAAAGACAAGGCTACCGGCAAGACTCAGTCGATCGTGATCAAGGCCAACTCCGGTCTGTCCGAGGACGAAATTCAGCAGATGGTTCGCGACGCTGAACTGAATGCTGAAGAAGACCGCAAGTTTGAAGAGCTGGCGAGCGCTCGCAACCAGGGCGACGCGCTGGTTCACTCGACTCGCAAAATGGTCGCTGATGCTGGCGACAAGGTGAGCGCTGAAGAGAAGACTGCAATCGAAGCGGCAGTCGTTGCCCTGGAAGCCGCTGTTAAAGGCGACGACAAGGCTGCGATCGAAGCCAAGGTTGAAGAGCTGTCCAAGGTCTCCGCGCCAGTGGCTCAGAAAATGTATGCCGAGCAGGCTCAGCCAGCTGAAGGCGCGGCACCGAAAGGCGAAGCGGCTGAAAAAGCTGACGACGTCGTCGACGCTGAGTTCGAAGAAGTTAAAGACCACAAGTAAGTTGTTGGTCGCCCGGTTGACTGCCTTCAGGCGGTGACTGGTAGGATGTCGCCGCGCGGGAGCTTGCTCCCGCGTTGGCGTGTCTGGAGTTAGCGAATTTTTACAGCATGCGACAACGCTCGCGTGTTGGTGGCATGGCCGGGGATGCTCCTGCTTTCCGCGCCGAAAGTGCCGCATCGAATCAAAGACCAGGATCGTTGAATTGACGTGAGTTGGGTCCGGGCCTGTATTGGGGCTCAACGAGTTTGACGAGGCTCAGGAGAGGTTTGTCGAACGTCCTTAAGAGTGCAAAGACTTATGGCAAAGCGTGACTATTACGAAGTATTGGGTGTTGAGCGTGGCTCAAGCGAAGCAGACCTGAAAAAGGCCTACCGCCGCCTGGCGATGAAGCACCACCCGGACCGTAATCCCGATGACAAAGCGTCGGAAGATATGTTCAAGGAGGCCAACGAGGCCTACGAAGTGCTGTCCGATTCCAGCAAGCGCGCGGCCTATGACCAATACGGTCATGCCGGTGTCGACCCGAGCATGGGTGGCGGCGGTGCCGGTTTTGGTGGCCAGAACTTCTCCGATATCTTTGGCGATGTCTTCAGTGACTTCTTCGGTGGCGGTCGCGGCGGCTCCCGTGGCGGCGCGCAGCGTGGCAGCGACCTGCGTTACACGCTGGAGTTGAACCTGGAAGAAGCGGTGCGCGGCACAACCGTGAATATCCGTGTTCCGACACTGGTCAACTGCAAGCCGTGTGATGGCTCGGGCGCCAAGAAAGGCTCCTCGCCGGTCACCTGCCCGACGTGTGGCGGTATCGGTCAGGTACGCATGCAGCAAGGCTTCTTCTCGGTGCAGCAGACCTGCCCGCGTTGCCATGGCCAGGGCAAGATCATTTCCGATCCGTGCGATTCCTGCCACGGCGAAGGTCGTGTCGAAGAGTACAAGACGCTTTCCGTCAAAGTGCCGGCCGGTGTCGATACCGGTGACCGTATTCGTCTGTCCGGCGAAGGCGAAGCAGGCGCGCAGGGTGGTCCGACCGGCGATCTGTACGTGGTGATCAATGTGCGTGAGCACGCGATCTTCCAGCGTGATGGCAAGCACCTGTTCTGCGAAGTGCCGATCAGCTTCGTCGACGCAGCGTTGGGCGGCGAGCTGGAGATTCCGACCCTTGATGGTCGGGTCAAGCTGAAGATCCCTGAGGGGACTCAGACCGGCAAGCAGTTCCGTGTTCGCGGCAAAGGCGTTGCGCCGGTTCGTGGCGGCGGCGCTGGCGACCTGATGTGTCGTGTGGCGGTCGAAACCCCGGTCAACCTGGGTCGTCGCCAGCGCGAATTGCTGGAAGAGTTCCGCAGCTCCCTGGCGGACGACAACAGTCATTCGCCGAAAACCACTGGTTGGTTCGAAGGCGTGAAGCGCTTCTTCGGCGATTTGTAAGGAGTGAGCATGCGACGTATAGCTGTGATGGGTGCCGCCGGCCGCATGGGCAAGATCCTGGTCGAGGCGGTGCAGCAGCGCGCGCCGCTGACCGGTCTGACCGCCGCCATCGTGCGTCCCGGCAGTACGCTGATTGGCGTGGATGCCGGTGAGCTGGCCTCGTTGGGGCGTATTGGTGTGCCGCTGTCCGGTAGTCTGGATTCGGTGGCTGATGAGTTCGACGTGCTGATCGACTTCACGCTCCCGGAAGTCATGCTGAAAAACCTGGCTTTCTGCCGTAAGGCGGGCAAGGCCATGGTGATCGGCACGACAGGATTGGACGCCGCGCAGAAGCAGTTGCTGGCCGAGGCGGGCAAGGATATTCCTATCGTGTTCGCGGCCAATTTCAGCGTCGGTGTAAACCTGTCGCTGAAGCTGCTCGACATGGCTGCGCGCGTGCTGGGTGATGATGCGGATATCGAAATCATCGAGGCTCACCATCGGCACAAGATCGATGCGCCTTCGGGCACGGCGCTGCGCATGGGTGAAGTAATCGCCAATGCGCTGGATCGTGATCTGCAGAAGGTTGCGGTCTATGGACGTGAAGGTCACACCGGTGCGCGTGAGCGTGAAACGATCGGCTTTGCCACTGTTCGCGGTGGTGATGTGGTCGGTGATCATACGGTGCTGTTCGCCTGCGAGGGCGAGCGACTGGAAATCACGCACAAGGCATCCAGTCGCATGACCTTCGCCAAGGGCGCGGTACGTGCAGCTTTGTGGCTGGACGGTCGTGAGCCAGGCCTCTACGACATGCAAGACGTGCTCGACCTGCGTTAAGATGCAGCCGAAACCGGGTTCAAACATAGCCTTTGAGCCCGGTTTTAAACCGCCAAGCGACGTCCTGTCGCATTCTCCGGCCTTTAGGGCTCATTGGCGGTAGACCAAAAATGCCTTTTTCTGTAAGCTACAGCTTTAGTGTGTCCACTAAAAGCGCGCAGAATAATTCGATGAAGAAGCGGGGTGACGTGTCCATACGTCACTCCGCTTTTTTACAACCTGCGATCGCCCTTTCAGGCTTTATTTACGGGAGGTCTTCTTGACTAAGCCAGCCATACTCGCCCTTGCTGATGGCAGCATTTTTCGCGGCGAAGCCATTGGAGCCGACGGACAAACCGTTGGTGAGGTGGTGTTCAACACCGCAATGACCGGCTATCAGGAAATCCTTACCGATCCTTCCTACGCCCAACAGATCGTTACCCTGACTTACCCGCACATCGGCAACACTGGTACTACGCCGGAAGACGCCGAGTCCGATCGCGTCTGGTCCGCTGGCCTGGTCATCCGTGACCTGCCACTGGTTGCGAGCAACTGGCGCAACACGATGTCTCTGTCCGACTACCTGAAAGCCAATAATGTCGTGGCTATCGCCGGTATCGACACTCGCCGCCTGACACGCATCCTGCGTGAGAAAGGCGCGCAGAACGGCTGCATCATGGCCGGTGACAACATTTCCGAAGAAGCCGCCATCGCCGCTGCCCAGGGTTTTCCTGGTCTCAAGGGCATGGACCTGGCGAAAGTCGTCAGCACCAAAGAGAAGTACGAGTGGCGCTCGACTGTCTGGGACTTGAAGACCGATAGCCACGCGACCATCGACGCTTCCGATCTGCCATACCACGTGGTTGCCTACGACTACGGCGTCAAGCTGAACATCCTGCGCATGCTGGTCGAGCGCGGTTGCCGCGTGACCGTGGTGCCAGCTCAAACGCCCGCGGCTGACGTTCTGGCTCTGAAGCCGGACGGCGTGTTCCTGTCCAACGGCCCGGGTGACCCTGAGCCATGCGACTACGCGATCCAGGCCATTAAAGACGTGCTGGAAACCGAGATCCCGGTATTCGGTATCTGCCTCGGCCACCAACTGCTGGCTCTGGCCTCCGGCGCCAAGACCCTGAAAATGGGCCACGGCCACCACGGTGCCAACCACCCGGTTCAGGATCTGGACAGCGGTGTGGTGATGATCACCAGCCAGAACCACGGTTTTGCGGTAGACGAAGCGACCCTGCCAGGCAACGTTCGGGCGATCCACAAATCGCTGTTCGACGGCACCCTGCAAGGTATCGAGCGTACCGACAAGAGCGCCTTCAGCTTCCAGGGTCACCCTGAAGCCAGCCCTGGCCCGAACGACGTAGCGCCACTGTTTGATCGCTTCATCAACGAAATGGCCAAGCGACGCTGATCGCTCGCCCTGATGTAGCGAAGCCTGGGGGCGGTCCCGAAACCGGCGGCCCCCTCAAGGCTTCAGAGATTGAACAAGACGGCTTGCCGACTGACCTGCGGATTTGAGTGACAACCCATGCCAAAACGTACAGACATTAAAAGCATCCTGATTCTCGGCGCTGGCCCGATCGTGATCGGCCAGGCCTGCGAATTCGACTACTCCGGCGCCCAGGCCTGTAAAGCCCTGCGCGAGGAGGGTTACCGCGTCATCCTGGTGAACTCCAACCCGGCGACCATCATGACCGACCCGGCCATGGCCGACGCCACCTACATCGAACCGATCAAGTGGCAGACCGTTGCCAAGATCATCGAGAAAGAGCGTCCGGACGCGCTGCTGCCGACCATGGGTGGCCAGACCGCCCTGAACTGCGCCCTGGACCTGGAGCGCGAAGGCGTTCTGGAGAAGTTCGGCGTAGAGATGATCGGCGCCAACGCTGACACCATCGACAAGGCTGAAGACCGTTCGCGCTTTGATAAGGCGATGAAATCCATCGGTCTGGACTGCCCGCGTTCGGGTATCGCCCATAGCATGGAAGAGGCCAATGCGGTTCTCGATCGTCTGGGCTTCCCGTGCATCATTCGTCCGTCCTTCACCATGGGCGGCACCGGTGGCGGTATCGCTTACAACCGTGAAGAGTTCGAAGAAATCTGCGCCCGCGGTCTGGATCTGTCGCCGACCAAAGAGCTGCTGATTGACGAATCGCTGATCGGCTGGAAAGAATACGAGATGGAAGTTGTCCGCGATAAAAAGGACAACTGCATCATCGTCTGCTCCATCGAAAACTTCGACCCGATGGGCGTGCACACCGGTGACTCGATCACGGTTGCACCCGCACAGACCCTGACCGACAAGGAATACCAGATCCTGCGTAACGCCTCTCTGGCGGTACTGCGCGAGATCGGCGTGGAAACCGGCGGCTCCAACGTCCAGTTCGGCATCTGCCCGAACACTGGTCGCATGGTGGTCATCGAGATGAACCCGCGGGTATCCCGTTCCTCGGCCCTGGCATCGAAAGCCACCGGTTTCCCGATCGCCAAGGTCGCGGCGAAACTGGCCGTCGGTTACACCCTCGACGAACTGTCGAACGACATCACCGGCGGCAAGACCCCGGCGTCCTTCGAGCCGTCCATCGACTACGTCGTCACCAAACTGCCACGCTTTGCCTTCGAGAAATTCCCGAAAGCCGACGCACGCCTGACCACTCAAATGAAGTCGGTCGGTGAGGTCATGGCCATCGGCCGGACCTTCCAGGAATCCCTGCAGAAAGCTCTGCGCGGTCTGGAAGTGGGTGTTTGCGGCCTGGACGAGAAGCTCGACCTGAGCAACCCGGAAAGCATGAGCATCCTCAAGCGCGAACTGACCGTGCCGGGTGCCGAGCGTATCTGGTACGTGGCTGACGCGTTCCGCGCGGGCCTGTCGGTCGAAGACATCTTCGGCATGAACATGATCGACCCGTGGTTCCTGGTGCAGATCGAAGATCTGATCAAGGAAGAAGAGAAGGTCAAGACCCTGGGTCTGTCCGCTATCGACCGCGACCTGATGTTCCGCCTCAAGCGTAAAGGCTTCTCCGATCAGCGTCTGGCCAAGCTGCTGGGCGTCACCGAGAAAAACCTGCGTACCCATCGTCACAAGCTGGAAGTGTTCCCGGTCTACAAGCGCGTCGACACCTGCGCCGCCGAGTTCGCCACCGACACCGCGTACCTGTACTCGACTTACGAGGAAGAGTGCGAAGCTGCGCCGTCGGGCCGTGACAAGATCATGATCCTGGGTGGCGGTCCAAACCGCATCGGCCAGGGCATCGAGTTCGACTATTGCTGCGTACACGCAGCACTGGCCCTGCGCGATGACGGGTACGAGACCATCATGGTCAACTGCAACCCGGAAACCGTTTCCACCGACTACGACACCTCCGATCGTCTGTACTTCGAACCAGTGACCCTGGAAGACGTGCTGGAAATCGTCCGCGTCGAGAAGCCAAAAGGCGTGATCGTTCAGTACGGCGGTCAGACCCCGCTGAAACTGGCCCGTGCCCTGGAAGCCGCCGGCGTGCCGATCATCGGCACCAGTCCTGACGCCATCGACCGCGCCGAAGACCGTGAGCGCTTCCAGCAGATGGTTGAGCGTCTGAACCTGCGTCAGCCGCCTAACGCCACCGTGCGCAGCGAAGATGAAGCGATTCGTGCTGCCGCCAAAATCGGTTACCCGCTGGTGGTTCGTCCGTCCTACGTACTGGGCGGGCGTGCGATGGAAATCGTTTACGAAGAGGAAGAACTCAAGCGCTACCTGCGTGAAGCGGTTCAAGTGTCCAACGACAGCCCGGTGCTGCTGGACCACTTCCTCAACTGCGCGATCGAAATGGACGTGGATGCGGTCTGCGACGGCACCGACGTGGTGATCGGCGCGATCATGCAGCACATTGAGCAGGCCGGCGTTCACTCCGGTGACTCCGCGTGCTCCCTGCCGCCGTATTCGCTGCCTGCACATATCCAGGACGAGATGCGCGAACAGGTCAAGAAAATGGCCCTGGAACTGGGCGTGGTCGGCCTGATGAACGTTCAGTTGGCGCTGCAAGGCGAAGACATCTACGTCATCGAAGTCAACCCGCGCGCATCCCGTACCGTACCGTTCGTCTCCAAGTGCATCGGTGTGTCCCTGGCGATGGTCGCGGCTCGCGTGATGGCCGGTAAAACCCTGAAGGAAATCGGCTTCACCAAAGAAATCATTCCGAACTTCTACAGCGTGAAAGAGGCGGTGTTCCCATTCGCCAAATTCCCTGGCGTGGACCCGATCCTGGGCCCAGAGATGAAGTCCACCGGTGAAGTGATGGGCGTGGGCGACACCTTCGGCGAAGCCTTTGCCAAGGCTCAGATGGGCGCCAGTGAAGTGCTGCCAACCGGTGGTACCGCGTTCATCAGCGTGCGCGACGATGACAAGCCGCTGGTTGCAGGCGTGGCCCGTGATCTGATCAACTTGGGCTTCGAAGTGGTCGCCACTGCCGGTACTGCCAAGCTGATCGAAGCTGCAGGCCTGAAAGTGCGTCGTGTGAACAAGGTGACCGAGGGTCGTCCGCACGTGGTCGACATGATCAAGAATGACGAAGTCACTCTGATCATCAACACCACCGAAGGTCGTCAGTCGATCGCTGATTCCTACTCCATTCGTCGTAATGCCTTGCAGCACAAGATCTACTGCACCACTACTATTGCTGCTGGCGAAGCTATCTGCGAAGCGCTGAAGTTCGGTCCTGAGAAGACCGTGCGCCGCTTGCAGGATCTACACGCAGGATTGAAGGCATGATCAAATACCCAATGACCGTCAAGGGCGCTAAAGCCCTGGAAGAAGAACACGCTCATCTGACCAAGGTCGTTCGTCCGAAACTCAGTCAGGACATCGGTACGGCCCGCGAGTTGGGTGACTTGAAGGAAAACGCCGAATACCACGCTGCTCGCGAGCAGCAGGGGATGGTCGAGGCGCGGATTCGTGACATTGAAGGCCGCATGCAAAACGCTGTGGTCATCGACGTAACGACCATCGAGCACACCGGCAAGGTGATTTTCGGCACCACCGTCGAAATCGCCAATGTCGAGACCGATGAAAGCGTGACTTACCAGATCGTTGGTGAGGATGAAGCAGACATCAAGCTCGGCAAGATCTCCGTCGGTTCGCCGATCGCCCGTGCCTTGATCGCCAAGGAAGAGGGTGATGTGGTGGCGGTCAAAACGCCGGGTGGCGTTATCGAGTATGAGATTGTCGAAGTTCGCCACATCTGAAAGAAGGCGCCCGCTACGTGCGGGTGCCATGCTTTGGCAGCTGACCCAGATGCTCTGGGTTGGCGGCTTGTGGTTGTTGCACATCGGTCTGCTGCCGGTGCTGGGGCAAATAGGCCTGGCGCCGCTGCTGATCGACGAAATTGCAGGTGCGCTGAATACGCTGATGGTGGGATTCGCCACAGCGAGTGTGATTTTTCAGGCTTTGGTGCTGGTACAGGCCGAGGGTCTTGCCAGTCTATGGCGGGATATTCGCGGGCAACTGCTGCTGATGGCGCTGTATGGGTGCGCGATGTATTTCGCAGTACGCTTCGGTTGGCCGCAGGCGCTGCATTGGCAGTTGTTCAGCTATCTTGTCCTGGGGTTTTCCGGGCTGGTGCTGGTGATGCAGCCGGTGCCTGGATGGAGTGTCAGGGTGCGCGAAGCACACCCTTGACCCTTGCCATCACTTGAAGCGATGGACGTTCGACAACTGCTTGTTGACGCTGAAGTTCTTGCGATAAATCAGTGCCATCTTGCCGATGACCTGAACCAGATCGGCTTTGCCGGCCTTGCAGAGTTCTGCAATGGCTGCCAGGCGCGATTCGCGATCGAGGATGTTGAGCTTGATTTTGATCAGCTCGTGATCCGCCAAAGCGCGTTCAAGTTCGGCTAACACACCTTCAGTCAAGCCGTTGTCAGCCACAATCAAAACTGGTTTCAGATGGTGGCCAATGGACTTGTACTGTTTCTTCTGCTCTTGAGTGAGCGGCATAATCTGACCCTTTCGTCTGGATTCTGTAAAATGGCGGCCATTTTACCCGAGGGCTCGTGGATCCGCCCAATTAATCACGACCCTTATCATCGAGGTGCCCAATGGCGCGTTCCAAGACAAGCCTTGGTTGGCTGAAAAGACATGTCAACGATCCCTATGTGAAGCAGGCGCAAAAGGATGGCTACCGCTCGCGTGCGAGTTACAAACTTCTGGAGGTCCAGGAGAAATACAAGCTGATCCGTCCCGGCATGAGTGTTGTCGACCTGGGTGCGGCGCCCGGCGGATGGTCGCAGGTGACTAGTCGTCTGATTGGTGGTCAGGGGCGACTGATCGCCTCGGACATTCTGGAAATGGACAGCATTCCGGACGTGACTTTCATTCAGGGGGACTTCACCGAGGACGAAGTGCTCACGCGGATCCTTGAAGCTGTGGGTAATTCGCAGGTGGACCTTGTGATTTCCGATATGGCCCCCAATATGAGTGGTACGCCTGAAGTGGACATGCCAAAAGCCATGTTTCTTTGCGAGCTGGCGCTTGATTTGGCGGAACGGATACTCAAGCCGGGTGGTAATTTTGTGATCAAGATTTTTCAGGGCGAAGGGTTTGATGTTTACCTGAAGGATGCTCGTCGGAAATTCGACAAGATCCAGATGATCAAGCCAGACTCTTCCCGTGACAGTTCCCGCGAGCAATACATGTTGGCTTGGGGTTACCGCGGGCGTAGTGAGTAAAACGAGGTTTTTTGGCGGGGTGATAGGTTTTTCATATTTCGCCCCGCGTGCATTAGCGAATATTGTGTAGAAAGTGTTTCACAAAGGGTTACAGACGGCGCCTGCCAGAGCCGTAGGTAATGTAGTAAGTTAGGCCGGTGAATATCATGCGAAGCGCGCGCCATTAGCGGAGCTTGCTTCAGAGGGTAGTTAATTGAACGATATGGCAAAGAATCTGATCCTGTGGTTGATCATCGCAGCTGTCCTGGTGACGGTGATGAACAACTTCTCCAGCCCTAACGAGCCGCAGACCCTCAACTATTCCGACTTCATCCAGCAGGTCAAGGATGGCAAGGTCGAGCGCGTAGCGGTTGATGGCTACGTGATTACAGGCAAGCGCAACGATGGCGACAGCTTCAAGACCATCCGTCCGGCAATCCAGGACAACGGTCTGATCGGCGACCTCGTGGATAACCACGTTGTGGTCGAAGGCAAGCAACCTGAGCAGCAAAGTATCTGGACTCAACTCCTGGTCGCAAGCTTCCCGATCCTGGTGATCATCGCCGTCTTCATGTTCTTCATGCGGCAGATGCAGGGCGGTGCCGGTGGCAAGGGTGGGCCGATGAGTTTCGGCAAGAGCAAGGCGCGCCTGCTCTCCGAAGATCAGGTGAAAACCACCCTGGCTGACGTTGCAGGTTGTGACGAAGCCAAGGAAGAAGTCGGCGAGCTGGTCGAGTTCCTGCGTGATCCGGGCAAGTTCCAGCGCCTGGGCGGTCGCATTCCTCGCGGCGTGCTGATGGTTGGTCCTCCGGGTACAGGTAAAACCTTGCTGGCCAAGGCGATTGCCGGCGAAGCCAAAGTACCGTTCTTTACTATTTCCGGTTCCGATTTCGTCGAAATGTTCGTCGGCGTCGGTGCCAGCCGTGTCCGTGACATGTTCGAGCAGGCGAAGAAGCATGCGCCATGCATCATCTTCATCGATGAAATCGACGCCGTCGGTCGCCACCGTGGTGCCGGCATGGGTGGTGGTCACGATGAGCGCGAGCAGACCCTCAACCAGTTGCTGGTAGAGATGGACGGCTTCGAAATGAATGACGGCATCATCGTCATCGCCGCGACCAACCGTCCGGACGTACTGGACCCTGCGTTGCTGCGTCCGGGCCGCTTCGACCGTCAGGTCGTGGTTGGCCTGCCGGACATCCGTGGTCGCGAGCAGATTCTCAAAGTCCACATGCGCAAAGTGCCGATGGGTGACGACGTCGCTCCGGCCGTGATCGCTCGTGGTACTCCTGGTTTCTCCGGTGCCGACCTAGCCAACCTAGTGAACGAGGCTTCGTTGTTTGCGGCTCGTGCCGGCAAGCGCATCGTCGAGATGAAAGAGTTCGAACTGGCCAAAGACAAGATCATGATGGGTGCCGAGCGCAAATCCATGGTCATGTCCGAGAAAGAAAAGCAGAACACTGCTTATCACGAAGCAGGCCACGCTATCGTCGGTCGCGTCGTGCCAGAGCATGACCCGGTCTACAAAGTGTCGATCATTCCGCGCGGTCGCGCACTTGGTGTGACCATGTTCCTGCCGGAAGAAGATCGCTACAGCCTGTCCAAGCGTGCACTGATCAGCCAGATCTGCTCGCTGTACGGCGGTCGTATCGCTGAAGAGATGACCCTGGGCTTCGATGGCGTCACCACCGGTGCGTCCAACGACATCATGCGTGCCAGCCAGATAGCACGAAACATGGTGACCAAGTGGGGGTTGTCGGAAAAACTCGGTCCATTGATGTACGCCGAAGAAGAGGGCGAAGTGTTCCTCGGTCGTGGCGGCGGTGGTCAGCATGCCAGTTTCTCTGGCGAGACGGCCAAGCTGATCGACTCCGAAGTGCGCAGCATCATTGACCAGTGCTACGGCACGGCCAAGCAGATCCTCACGGATAACCGTGACAAGCTTGATGCGATGGCGGATGCCTTGATGAAGTACGAGACGATCGATGCCGATCAGATCGATGACATCATGGCGGGTCGTACGCCTCGCGAACCTCGCGACTGGTCTGGCGGCAACGACACTTCCGGCACACCTCCGGTGGTGCAGGATGGGCGTCCGGAAACACCTATCGGCGGCCCGGCTGCTGACGTTTAAGGTTTGAAATGACTTCTGTTCAGTCCTCGACCCGGTTGTCTTGCGGCAACCGGGTTCTTGATTTGGCCCAGACGCATGTCATGGGCATTCTCAATGTCACTCCCGATTCCTTTTCCGATGGCGGCCGATACAGCCAGCTGGACGCGGCCCTGCGCCACGCCGAGGCGATGGTGGTGGCCGGTGCGACGCTGATCGACGTCGGTGGTGAATCGACCCGGCCCGGTGCCAGGGCCGTTTCGCCGCTTGAAGAGCTAGAGCGCGTAGCGCCTATCGTTGAGCGCATCAGTCGCGAACTGGATGTGATTATCTCGGTCGATACCTCCACGCCTGCCGTCATGCGTGAAACCGCAAGGCTGGGGGCGGGGTTGATCAATGACGTACGCTCGTTGCGTCGAGATGGTGCTCTGGATGCAGCGGCGGCCACCGGTTTGCCGGTGTGCCTGATGCATATGCTCGGCGAGCCGGGCGACATGCAGGACAACCCTCAGTACCAGGATGTTACGAAAGAGGTCGGCGAGTTTCTTGCCGAGCGCATGGTTCAGTGTGCCTCGGTAGGTATCCCTGCTGAGCGGATCATTCTTGATCCGGGCTTCGGCTTCGCGAAAACCCTGCAGCACAATCTAAGTTTGTTTAAGCATATGGAGGCCCTGCATGCTTTGGGGCGGCCTCTGTTGGTCGGTGTTTCGCGAAAGAGCATGATCGGCCAGGCCTTGAATCGACCTGTGGGAGAGCGTCTGCATGGTGGTCTGGCACTTGCGGCGCTGGCTTCGGTCAAAGGTGCGCGTATATTGCGCGTCCATGATGTAGCGGAAACGGTCGACGTGGTGCGGATGATTGCCGCCGTAGAATCAGCTGAATAAGAAAGATGGAGTACTTATGAGTAAGAAATACTTTGGCACCGACGGCATTCGTGGTCGGGTCGGTCAATACCCTATCACTCCTGATTTCATGCTCAAGCTTGGCTGGGCGGCAGGCATGGCATTTCGCAGCATGGGCGCCTGCAAGGTGCTCGTGGGCAAGGACACCCGTATCTCCGGTTACATGTTCGAGTCGGCGCTTGAGGCTGGGCTGACCTCGGCCGGTGCTGATGTGATGCTGTTGGGGCCAATGCCGACTCCGGCCATCGCCTATTTGACGCGGACCTTTCACGCCGAAGCCGGCATCGTGATCAGCGCTTCGCATAACCCTCATGACGACAACGGTATCAAGTTTTTCTCTGGTAAGGGCACCAAGCTCCCGGATGAAGTCGAGCTGATGATCGAAGAGCTGCTAGACACCCCGATGACTGTGGTTGAGTCGAGCGAGATCGGCAAAGTGTCGCGAATCAACGATGCCTCGGGCCGTTATATCGAATTCTGCAAGAGTAGCGTTCCTACCGGCACCAGTTTTGCCGGCCTGAAAATCGTGCTCGATTGTGCTCACGGCGCGACTTATAAAGTGGCGCCTAGCGTGTTCCGTGAGTTGGGGGCTGATGTCGTTGTGCTTTCTGCCCATCCTAACGGCCTGAACATCAATGATAATTGCGGTTCGACCCATATGGCGCCGCTGCAAGCCGCCGTACTGGCCGAGCGCGCCGATTTGGGTATTGCCTTCGACGGTGACGGTGATCGGGTACAGATGGTTGATCACACCGGTGCTGTCGTCGATGGTGACGAGCTGCTGTTCATCATCGCTCGCGATCTGCAAGAACGTGGCAAGTTGCAGGGCGGTGTGGTCGGTACGCTGATGAGTAATCTGGGGCTGGAGTTGGCCCTGGCGGATCTGGCGATTCCTTTTGTGCGGGCCAACGTTGGTGACCGTTACGTCATCTCCGAGTTGCTGGAGCGCGATTGGCTGGTGGGCGGTGAAAACTCGGGGCACATTGTCTGCTTCAGTCACACCACTACCGGGGATGCGATCATTGCTGCGTTGCAGGTCTTGATGGCGCTGAAACGGCGCGCAGAAGGCCTGGCTCAGTCGCGTCAGGCGTTGCGCAAGTGCCCTCAGGTGTTGATCAATGTGCGGTTTGGCGGTGGTGTGAGCCCGCTCGAGCATCCGACCGTCAAGGAGGCCAGTGATCGTGTAACTCAAGCGATGGCGGGCCGCGGGCGCGTGTTGTTGCGCAAGTCCGGGACGGAGCCGCTGGTGCGTGTCATGGTCGAAGGCGAGGACGAAACGCAGGTTCGCGATTACGCCGAAGAGCTGGCAAAACTGGTAACTGAAGTTTCTGCCTGATTTCGGCTTGCCAGCCATGATTGTGTTGGGTAACATCTGCGCCCACTTTGACCGACGAGGTACAGCATGCGTCGCCCTATGGTAGCTGGTAACTGGAAGATGCACGGTACCCGCGCCAGCGTCGCTGAGCTGATCGACGGCCTTCGTCATCTGGCCTTGCCGAGCGGTGTTGATGTCGCGGTGTTCCCGCCTTGCTTGTATATCAATCAAGTGATTGATGGTTTGCAAGGGAAGTCGATTTCGGTCGGCGCGCAGAACTCTGCGATTGAATCCGGGCAGGGTGCGTTGACAGGTGAAATTTCACCGAGTCAGTTGGTGGATGCAGGTTGTTCCCTGGTGCTTGTCGGGCACTCTGAGCGCCGCCAGATAATGGGCGAGCTCGACGGGACGCTGAATCGCAAATTTGCGGCAGCACAGGCATGTGGCTTGATTCCGGTGTTGTGTGTAGGGGAAACCCTCGAGCAGCGCGAAGCTGGAAAAACTCTTGAGGTTGTCGGGCGTCAGCTGGGCAGCATCATCGAGGAGCTGGGTGTTGGTGCTTTTGCAAAGGCAGTAATCGCTTACGAGCCGGTCTGGGCCATTGGTACCGGGCTGACTGCTTCGCCGCAACAGGCGCAGGATGTGCATGCAGCCATTCGCGCCCAGTTGGCGGCAGAGAATTCTGAAGTCGCACAAGGTGTGCGGCTTCTATACGGCGGCAGCGTGAAGGCGGCCAATGCGGCCGAACTGTTCGGCATGCCGGATATCGATGGGGGGCTCATTGGTGGGGCTTCCCTGAATGCAGATGAGTTCGGTGCGATTTGTCGCGCCGCGGGAAACTGAAAAAATGCTGGAAACAGTCGTAGTCGTTTTTCATCTGCTGGGTGCGTTGGGCGTAGTTGCTCTGGTATTGCTGCAGCAGGGTAAAGGTGCGGACGCTGGTGCATCTTTCGGAGCAGGTGCTTCAAATACTGTGTTCGGAAGCCAAGGTACCTCTACCTTTCTTAGTAAGTTTACTGCTATACTTGCCGCCGGTTTCTTCATGACCAGCTTGGGGTTAGGTTACTTTGCTAAAGAGAAAGCTCACCAGCTGACTCAAGTAGGTTTGCCAAACCCAGCAGTGTTGGAAGTTCCAAAGCAAAAACCGGCTTCTGATGATGTCCCGGTGCTTCAAGAGCAAAAGTCGGCTACTCCAGCGACTGACGTGCCTCCAGCTCAAGAGCAGAAGTAAGAAGAGTTTCAAACGTAGTATTGCCGAGGTGGTGGAATTGGTAGACACGCAACCTTGAGGTGGTTGTGCCCATAGGGTGTAGGGGTTCGAGTCCCCTTCTCGGTACCAATTATCAGGAGAGCCCGCTGTTGCGGGCTTTCTTGTAGGTGGAAGGTTACATTGACCCTGTCAGGGATCGGTCGTATACTTCCGCCCCAGCTTTGTCGCGGGGTGGAGCAGTCTGGTAGCTCGTCGGGCTCATAACCCGAAGGTCGTCGGTTCAAATCCGGCCCCCGCAACCAGTTTAAGGAGCCCCTTTTCAGGGGCTTTTTGTTAGCTGGACACTTTCAGCGCCGCTATTCGGCGGCGTTTCAAGGATGGGCGTTTCGCCCATTTTTTTATTTTGCATAGCATGCACATACATGCACGAGGGGGTTCAGGTGTCGAGCAAGCTAGAAGAGTTGCAGGCCTTGCTGGCCCCGGTGGTCGTGGCCCTAGGCTATGAATGCTGGGGTATTGAGTTTTCGGCTCAAGGTCGCCACTCAATGTTGCGCGTTTATATCGATAAAGAAGGCGGCGTGCTGGTGGACGATTGTGCCATCGTCAGTCGCCAGATCAGCGGTGTGCTGGATGTTGAAGATCCAATCTCCGTTGAATACACCCTTGAAGTTTCCTCGCCTGGCATGGAACGCCCACTGTTCACTCTTGAGCAGTTTGCAAAATTTGCCGGTGAACAAGTGAAGATCAAGCTGCGCTCGCCTTTTGAAGGTCGACGCAACTTTCAGGGCCTTCTGCGCGGTGTAGAAGAGCAGGACGTCGTGGTGCAGGTTGAAGACCATGAGTTCCTGTTGCCGATCGATATGATCGACAAGGCCAACATTATTCCCAGTTTTGACTGAGACGCGGATCCCGCGGATCCAATGGCTTGCGAAAGGCGAGGCGTACGATGAGCAAAGAAGTACTGCTGGTTGTTGAGTCGGTATCCAATGAAAAGGGCGTACCGGCAAACGTAATTTTTGAAGCGCTGGAGCTGGCTCTGGCCACTGCTACCAAAAAACGTTTCGAGGACGAAGTCGATCTGCGTGTGGAAATCAATCGCCACACCGGTGCTTATGAGACATTCCGTCGCTGGACGGTCGTCGAAGAAGCAGACCTGGACGATCCGGCTATCGAAACCTGGCCAAGCAAGGTTGCGCAAACGCATCCTGGCGCCAAGGTCGGTGACGTTGTCGAAGAAAAAATCGAATCCATCGAGTTCGGCCGCATTGCTGCACAGACTGCCAAGCAAGTCATCGTGCAGAAAGTTCGCGAAGCCGAGCGTGCTCAAGTCGTTGATGCCTATCGCGAGCGTCTGGGGGAAATCATCTCCGGCACCGTGAAGAAAGTCACCCGCGACAACGTGATCGTCGACCTGGGCAATAACGCAGAAGCGTTGCTGGCCCGTGAAGACATCATCTCTCGCGAAACCTTCCGGGTTGGCGTGCGTCTGCGTGCGCTGCTCAAGGAAATCCGCACCGAGAACCGCGGCCCGCAGCTGATCCTGTCGCGTACCGCGCCGGAAATGCTGATCGAGTTGTTCCGCATCGAAGTGCCGGAAATCGCTGAAGGCCTGATCGAAGTAATGGCTGCATCCCGTGACCCGGGTTCGCGTGCCAAGATCGCGGTCCGCTCCAAAGACAAACGCATCGATCCGCAAGGCGCTTGCATCGGTATGCGCGGTTCGCGCGTCCAGGCAGTGTCCGGCGAGTTGGGCGGTGAGCGTGTGGACATCGTCCTGTGGGACGATAACCCTGCTCAGTTCGTGATCAATGCAATGTCGCCGGCTGAAGTGGCGGCAATTATCGTTGACGAAGATGCCCATGCAATGGACATCGCCGTTGGCGCAGACAATCTGGCTCAGGCCATCGGTCGCGGTGGTCAGAACGTGCGTCTGGCTAGCCAGTTGACTGGCTGGACCCTGAACGTGATGACCGAATCGGACATCCAGGCTAAGCAACAAGCAGAAACCGGCGACATCCTGCGCAACTTCATCGACGAGCTGGAAGTCGACGAAGATCTGGCACAGGTGCTGGTAGATGAAGGTTTCACCAGCCTGGAAGAGATTGCCTACGTACCGTTGGAAGAAATGCTCAACATCGACGGCTTTGACGAAGAAACCGTCAACGAGCTTCGCGCTCGCGCCAAGGATCGTTTGTTGACCAAAGCCATCGCTACTGAGGAAAAGCTGGCAGACGCCCATCCGGCCGAAGACCTGCTCTCGCTTGAGGGCATGGACAAGGATTTGGCGATGGAACTGGCGGTGCGCGGCGTAATTACCCGCGAAGACCTGGCCGAGCAGTCTATTGACGACCTGCTCGACATCGACGGCATTGACGATGATCGTGCCGGCAAGTTGATCATGGCCGCCCGAGCCCACTGGTTCGAGTAATTAGGCGCGGCCTGAGGAGAGAAGTGCATGACGCAAGTCACGGTGAAACAACTGGCCGATGAGGTCAAAACACCGGTAGAGCGCCTGTTGCAGCAGATGCGTGAGGCAGGTCTGCCGCACACCGCCGCCGAAGAACATGTGACTGACAGTGAGAAGCAATCTTTGCTGACTCACTTGAAAAGCAGCCACAAGGCGAAAGTGGAAGAACCACGCAAGATCACGCTGCAGCGTAAAACCACCAGCACCCTGCGTGTTGCTGGCAGCAAAAGCATCAGCGTTGAAGTACGCAAGAAGAAAGTCTTCGTGCAGCGCAGCCCGGAAGAAATCGAAGCCGAGCGCAAGCGCGAACTGGAAGAACGTCGCGCAGTAGAAAATGCTGCACGTCAGAAGGCTGAAGAAGAAGCCAAGCGTCGCGCCGAAGAAGAAGCGCGTCGCCAGCCTGCTGCTGCGCAAACCGCTCCTGTCGAAGCTGTCGCAGCGCCTGTAGCAGTTGCCGAACCTGTGCGTGAAAGCGCCCCGGTCGTGGCCGCCGCACCTGCAGCCGACACTCGCAAACGCGACGAACAGCGTCGTCCGGACAAACCACGTGCCGACGATAGCAATCGTCGTGGCAGTGGCGATGGTGAGCGCAAAAACGCTCCGCATCGTGCTTCGGTCAAGGAAAAAGCGCCTGCTCCACGCGTTGCCCCACGTACTACCGACGAAGAAAGCGATGGCTTCCGTCGTGGTGGTCGCGGCAAGGCCAAGCTGAAGAAACGCAACGCCCACGGTTTCCAGAGCCCAACCGGCCCTGTTGTGCGCGAAGTGAAGATCGGCGAGACCATCACTGTTGGCGATCTTGCCCAGCAGATGTCGGTCAAGGCTGCTGAAATCATCAAGTTCATGTTCAAACTGGGTACCCCAGCGACCATCAACCAGGTACTGGATCAGGAAACTGCCCAACTGGTTGCCGAAGAGCTGGGCCACAAAGTGACCCTGGTCAGCGACACTGCCCTGGAAGATTCCCTGGCCGAGTCCCTGAAGTTTGAAGGTGAGACGTTCTCCCGTGCACCGGTTGTGACCGTAATGGGTCACGTTGACCACGGTAAGACCTCGCTGCTCGACTACATCCGTCGTGCCAAGGTAGCTGCTGGCGAAGCCGGTGGTATCACCCAGCACATCGGTGCGTACCACGTTGAAACCGAACGCGGCATGGTCACCTTCCTCGACACCCCTGGTCACGCCGCGTTTACCGCCATGCGTGCCCGTGGTGCCAAGGCGACCGACATCGTGATCCTGGTGGTTGCAGCGGACGACGGCGTAATGCCGCAGACCGTTGAAGCTGTTCAGCACGCTCAGGCGGCTGGCGTACCTCTGGTTGTCGCAGTGAACAAAATCGACAAGCCGGGCGCCGATCTTGATCGCATCCGTAGCGAATTGTCGGTTCACGGCGTGACTTCGGAAGAGTGGGGCGGCGACACCCCGTTCGTTTCGGTTTCGGCGAAAGTCGGTACCGGCGTGGACGAGTTGCTCGAAGCTGTTCTGCTGCAAGCTGAAGTTCTGGAACTGAAAGCAACCCCATCGGCCCCTGGTCGTGGTGTTGTGGTTGAATCGCGTCTCGACAAAGGTCGTGGCCCGGTTGCAACCGTTCTGGTTCAAGACGGTACCCTGCGCCAGGGCGACATGGTGCTGGTCGGTTCGAACTATGGCCGCGTTCGCGCCATGCTCGACGAGAACGGCAAGCCAATCAAGGAAGCCGGTCCTTCCATCCCTGTCGAGATCCTCGGCCTGGACGGTACTCCGGACGCTGGCGACGAGATGAGCGTAGTTGCTGACGAGAAGAAAGCCCGTGAAGTGGCTCTGTTCCGTCAAGGCAAGTTCCGCGAAGTCAAACTGGCCCGTGCTCACGCCGGCAAGCTTGAAAACATCTTCGAGAACATGGGTCAGGAAGAGAAGAAGACGCTCAACATCGTCCTCAAATCCGACGTCCGTGGTTCGCTGGAAGCGTTGAACGGTGCCTTGAATGGCCTGGGTAACGACGAAGTGCAAGTGCGTGTGGTCGGTGGCGGTGTCGGTGGTATCACCGAATCCGACGCCAACCTGGCACTGGCCTCCAACGCTGTACTGTTCGGCTTCAACGTGCGTGCCGATGCCGGCGCTCGCAAGATCGTCGAGCAGGAAGGTCTGGATATGCGTTACTACAACGTGATCTACGACATCATCGAAGACGTCAAGAAAGCCCTTACCGGTATGCTGGGCAGCGATGTTCGCGAGAACATCCTGGGTACCGCTGAAGTGCGTGACGTGTTCCGTTCGCCGAAGTTTGGCGCGATCGCCGGTTGCATGGTTATCGAAGGTGTTGTTCACCGTAACCGTCCAATCCGTGTACTGCGTGAAGACATCGTTATCTTCGAAGGCGAGCTGGAATCCCTGCGCCGCTTCAAGGATGACGCTTCCGAAGTACGTGCCGGCATGGAATGCGGTATCGGCGTGAAGAGCTACAACGACGTCAAAGTCGGTGACAAGATCGAAGTCTTCGAGAAGGTTCAGGTTGCTCGCAGCCTCTAACTCGCGCACTTCAAGAGCCGTGATGGCCAGCCGCATGCAATTGCGCGGCGCATCAGTCGGACTCTAAACGCAACGCCCGGTCTGGCTTTTGTCAGGCCGGGCGTTTGCCGCTTTCAGACCCTTCGGGTTTCACCGTGGGGCAGTAACAGGTAACAAGACATGGCAAAAGAATATAGCCGTACCCAACGTATCGGCGATCAGATGCAGCGTGAGCTGGCACAGCTGATCCGTCGTGAAGTCAAAGACCCGCGCGTCGGGCTGGTCACTATTACCGCTGTTGAAGTCAGCCGTGACGTCGGTCACGCCAAGATCTTCATCACCGTGATGGGGCAGGACAGCCGCGACGACATCGCGCAAAGCATCAAGGTGCTCAACTCCGCCGCCGGTTTCCTGCGCATGCAGTTGGCTCGCGAGATGAAATTGCGCAGCGTTCCACAGTTGCACTTCCATTACGACGAAAGTGTCGTGCGTGGTGCGCACCTGTCGGCCCTGATCGAACGCGCGGTGGCTGAAGACAGTCAGCACCCGGTTGCGGCTGAACCCGAAGACGCCAAGGAGTAATCGGTGGCTCAGGTCAAACGTATCCGTCGTAACGTCAGCGGTATCATCCTGCTCGACAAGCCGTTGGGGTTCACTTCCAACGCGGCGTTGCAGAAGGTCCGCTGGTTGCTCAATGCCGAGAAGGCCGGGCACACCGGCAGTCTCGATCCGCTGGCCACTGGCGTGTTGCCGTTGTGCTTCGGCGAGGCCACCAAGTTCTCGCAATACCTGCTCGATTCCGACAAAGGTTATGAAACCCTGGCGCAACTGGGCAAGACCACCACCACGGCGGATGCCGAAGGTGAGGTTTTGCTGGAACGTCCGGTGACCGTTGGTCGTGCCGATATCGAAGCTGTGTTGCCGAAATTTCGTGGGCAAATCAGTCAGATACCGCCGATGTACTCGGCACTCAAGCGCGATGGGCAGCCGCTGTACAAGCTGGCCCGTGCAGGTGAAGTAGTGGAGCGCGAACCGCGTTCTGTTACTATTGCGCGCTTGGAATTACTGGCCTTTGAGGGTGATACTGCGCGGCTTGCGGTGGATTGCAGCAAAGGCACCTATATCCGTACCCTGGTGGAGGATATCGGTGAGCAACTCGGTTGTGGCGCTTACGTGGCTGAATTGCGACGTACCCAGGCCGGGCCTTTCACACTTGCACAGACCGTCACTCTGGAAGAGCTGGAAGCGGTACATGCCGAAGGCGGCAACGAAGCGGTCGACCGCTTCCTGATGCCATCGGACAGCGGCCTGCTGGATTGGCCACTGTTGCAGTTCTCGGAAGCGAGCGCGTTCTACTGGCTCAACGGCCAGCCGGTACGTGCCCCGGATGCACCGAAATTTGGCATGGTACGGGTACAGGATCACAATGGTCGCTTCATCGGTATCGGTGAAGTGAGCGAAGACGGGCGCATCGCGCCACGTCGACTGATTCGGTCAGAATGACCGAACGAGGGTGGCTGTTAACAGGCACGGTCACTACTCATTTTTAGATACAGGGATTTGTCCCTGGCCTGTTGAAACTGTTTTTCTGAAACAGTTTCCTGATAAAAGGATTGCCTCATGGCTCTCGACGTTCAAGAAAAAGCTCAAATCGTAGCTGACTACCAGCAAGCTGTTGGTGACACTGGTTCGCCAGAGGTGCAAGTTGCACTGCTGACCGCCAACATCAACAAACTGCAAGGTCACTTCAAGGCCAACGGTAAAGATCACCACTCCCGTCGTGGTCTGATCCGCATGGTTAACCAGCGTCGTAAGCTGCTGGACTACCTGAAAGGCAAGGACGTGAGCCGTTACAGCGCTCTGATCGCTCGCCTGGGTCTGCGTCGCTAATAAGCGATTGCGCTAGAGGTTGGTTGTTTGCTGTGTGCCAGCGGGTTTCCCGCAGGTACATGGCAGGCTCCCAGCCTCAAGTTTTATCTGGACAATAGTTTTACCCTGGACAATGACAGTCGGGCCGATTCCCGGCGTTGCCCACGAATTTCGCAAGAAACCAGTTCCCCCAAGAGCCACAAAGAAGGTAGGACACCGTGAACCCGGTAATCAAAAAATTCCAGTTCGGTCAGTCGACCGTTACCCTCGAGACTGGCCGTATCGCCCGTCAGGCCTCCGGCGCAGTATTGGTCACCGTTGACGACGACGTCAGCGTATTGGTGACCGTAGTCGGTGCCAAACAAGCTGATCCAGGCAAGGGCTTCTTCCCTCTGTCTGTTCACTACCAGGAAAAGACTTACGCCGCCGGTAAGATCCCTGGCGGTTTCTTCAAGCGTGAAGGCCGTCCTTCCGAGAAAGAAACCCTGACTTCCCGACTGATCGACCGTCCGATCCGTCCGCTGTTCCCTGAAGGTTTCATGAACGAAGTGCAGGTTGTCTGCACCGTCGTTTCCACCAGCAAGAAGACCGATCCGGACATCGCAGCGATGATCGGTACCTCGGCTGCGCTGGCTATCTCCGGCATTCCTTTCGATGGCCCGATCGGCGCTGCCCGCGTTGCATTCCACGAAAGCACCGGTTACCTGCTGAACCCGACTTACGAACAACTGAAAGCTTCGAGCCTGGACATGGTCGTTGCCGGTACTTCGGAAGCCGTGTTGATGGTTGAATCGGAAGCCAAAGAGCTGACCGAAGACCAGATGCTGGGCGCAGTACTGTTTGCTCACGACGAGTTCCAGGTGGTGATCAACGCCGTTAAAGAACTGGCCGCTGAAGCTGCCAAGCCGACCTGGGCCTGGGCTCCTCAGCCAGAAGCCACTGCTCTGCTGGGTGCTATCCGTGCCGAGTTCGGCGAAGCGATCTCCCAGGCTTACACCATCACCATCAAGGCCGACCGTTACGCTCGCCTGGGCGAACTGAAAGACCAAGTGGTTGCCAAGCTGTCCGGTGAAGAAGGCCAGCCTTCCGCTGCTGACGTCAAAGCTGCTTTCGGCGAAATCGAATACCGCACCGTTCGCGAAAACATCGTTAACGGCAAGCCACGTATCGACGGCCGCGACACCCGCACCGTACGTCCGCTGAACATCGAAGTGGGTGTTCTGCCGAAGACCCACGGTTCGGCACTGTTCACCCGTGGCGAAACCCAGGCTCTGGTCGTCGCGACACTGGGCACCGCCCGTGACGCACAGCTGCTGGACACCCTGGAAGGCGAGAAAAAAGACCCGTTCATGCTGCACTACAACTTCCCTCCGTTCTCGGTGGGCGAGTGTGGTCGCATGGGTGGCGCTGGTCGTCGTGAAATCGGTCACGGCCGTCTGGCTCGTCGTTCGGTTCAGGCCATGCTGCCTGCTGCCGACGTGTTCCCGTACACCATCCGTGTCGTGTCGGAAATCACCGAGTCCAACGGTTCGAGCTCCATGGCTTCGGTCTGCGGCGCTTCCCTGGCTCTGATGGACGCTGGTGTACCGATGAAGGCACCGGTTGCCGGTATCGCCATGGGTCTGGTTAAAGAAGGCGAGAAATTCGCCGTCCTGACTGACATCCTGGGTGACGAAGACCACCTGGGCGACATGGACTTCAAAGTAGCCGGTACCGCCAAAGGTGTTACCGCGCTGCAGATGGACATCAAGATCAAGGGCATCACCGAAGAAATCATGGAAATCGCTCTGGGCCAAGCCCTGGAAGCGCGCCTGAACATCCTCGGTCAGATGAACCAGATCATTGGCCAGTCGCGTACCGAACTGTCGGAAAACGCTCCGACCATGATCGCGATGAAAATCGACACCGACAAAATCCGTGATGTCATCGGTAAAGGCGGCGCGACCATTCGTGCGATCTGTGAAGAGACCAAGGCTTCGATCGACATCGAAGACGACGGCTCGATCAAGATCTTCGGCGAAACCAAGGAAGCGGCTGAAGCTGCACGCCAGCGCGTTCTGGGCATCACCGCTGAAGCTGAAATCGGCAAGATCTACGTCGGTAAGGTTGAGCGCATCGTCGACTTCGGCGCATTCGTCAACATCCTGCCGGGCAAGGACGGTCTGGTTCACATCTCGATGCTGAGCGATGCTCGTGTAGAGAAAGTGACCGACATCCTGAAAGAAGGCCAGGAAGTGGAAGTTCTGGTACTGGACGTGGACAACCGCGGCCGTATCAAGCTGTCCATCAAAGACGTAGCAGCGGCCAAGGCTTCGGGTGTTTAATTACCCCCGCGCCTGACCGTTGAACAGCAAAACGCCCCGACTGGTTCGGGGCGTTTTGCTGTGTGCAGGAAAAAGCTGAGCGTGGAATTTGGTGTGGCGAGGGAGCTTGCTCCCTCGCCACAAGTTGCCGGACCTCGAGACCGGTGCTAGGTTTAGCCCACAGCCCGTGTAGCTCAGCCGGTAGAGCAGCGCACTCGTAACGCGAAGGTCGCAGGTTCGATTCCTGTCTCGGGCACCATTTTCCCCGCTTACTTCACCTTTCTGCTCAGCTCCTCGACGGTGCGCTTGAGCTGATCCATCGCGCGATCCTGATCGCTGATTTCCCGTTTAAGACTGGAGATCTCGCTGTTGTTCGAGCTGGAGCTGGAACCGCTGTTGCGCTTGAGCTCTTCCACTTGTTTGGTGAGAGTGTTCAGGTCGCGTTCCTGTTCATTGACCGTGCGCTTGAGATCATCAATCTCCTTGCTGCTGGAGCTGGTGCTGGAACCACTGTTGCGTTTGAGTTCTTCGATCTGACGGGCCTGTTCGCTGATAGTGCGCTTCTGGCTTTCGAGATCGCTGGCATTGGCCTTCACGGTTTTTTGCAGGTTTTCCAGATCATCGATGCTGACACTGGTTCTGACGAGCGTGTCCTTGCCGTATGAATTGTGGAGGGCAGAGATTTTGTCGGAGTACAGCGAAGGGTCAGAGGCGACTTCGACAGCCGCTTGAGCTGCACTGGCCAATGTCAGGCTGCCGAGCAGCAGGGTAGCAGCGGCAAGACGGGTAGACGAAAGCTTCGAAAAACTGCGCATCACTGGGGTTCCTTGTGAAGTGCCGATATGGCACATCGCTATGACTTGGGATTTGAATTTATGTTCCCCGAGGTCTCCAGCATCTCTTGCACACAGCTTTTTGCGGGATAGATGTAAAGAGCCGTGTAAATCGTCGGCAAAACGTCCTATATTCGTTGCCTGCATGAGCATCGCCCAGCAGTTTTCAGATGATCCCGAATGGTTCTGAAGGCCAGACAAACCGGGCTTCAAACGGTTTTTTTGCGTCAGAGAGATCCTTGATGATCCAGATCTATCTTCCATTCCCCAGATCAGCGAGAACGCCATGACCGTTAAAGAATTGACCCAAGAAGCCAGACACGAAGAAGCCCTGAAAAAGTACGTACTGGATGCACCCCAGTTACTGGAAGAGATCAAGGACTTGCCTGCCGACGATCAGAAGGACCAGATCCAGTGGGCGTTCGAGGATGAGGCAGAAGCCCAGGGCTTGCAGCCGTGGGAGCTGACGCTCAAGTACACCTCAACCCCGGAAGAGTTCGAGGCTGCGCGCCTGGCGCTGCACAAGGAAGCGGCCGAGGTATTGGGTGTCGAGTGGGAAGAGTACTGCGAGATGAACAATCTGGTGGTCTGATACAAAAACGCCAGCCTCATCGGGGCTGGCGTTTTTCTTTATGCGAAGAACTCAGAGGCTCAGTCGCATCGACAGATCCACCGCCTTCACATCCTTGGTCATCGCACCAATCGAAATGTAATCCACCCCGGTTTGCGCAATCGGCAGCAACGTACTTTCGTTGATGCCGCCACTGGCCTCCAGTTTTGCCTTGCCGGCATTCAGGCGCACGGCTTCACGCATGTCATCCAGGCTCAGTTCATCGAGCATGATGATGTCGGCCCCCGCCGCCAGGGCTTCTTTGAGCTCCGTCAGGTTCTCCACTTCGATCTCCACCGGTTTGCCCGGAGCGATCTTGTGCGCGGCAGCAATAGCCTCAGGGATGCCACCGCAGGCGGCGATATGGTTTTCCTTGATCAGGAAGGCGTCATACAGGCCGATGCGGTGGTTGTAGCAACCGCCGCAGGTCACGGCGTATTTCTGGGCCAGACGCAGCCCCGGCAGGGTTTTGCGGGTATCGAGCAACTTCACTTGGGTCTGGGCGACGAAATCCGCCAGGTACTGCGCGCGCGTAGCCACGCCCGAAAGCAGCTGCAGGAAGTTCAGCGCGCTGCGTTCGCCGGTGAGCAGCGAGCGTGCCGGGCCTTCGAGGTGGAACAGCGCCTGATTGGTTTTCACCCGCTCGCCATCGCTCACCTGCCAGTGCACGGCGACCCGCGGATCCAGCTGCCGAAACACGGCATCGACCCATGCAGTGCCGCTGATGACGGCCGCGTCGCGGGTGATGATGGTGGCTTTGGCCAGACGTTCGGCCGGGATCAGTTGCGCGGTGATGTCGCCGCTGCCGATGTCCTCGAGCAACGCACGGCGCACGTTGGCTTCGATTTCGGCGGTCAAATCGGCGAGACGTAGATTCGGCATAACGGGCTCCACAAACAAAGTGGCCCGATTATAGGGCCATGGCGCGAGGCAACCCAAGGCATCAACAACCGTCCCGTCGTTCACGAACCTGCATTTGGTCGATTCGCGTGAGCAATTGACTCTAAGCAAGGGTCTTTCATAAACGTCTGTTTCTTTGGGAGCGCAGAGTCTGCTGGCACAAGAGAGGTCTTTTGCAGATAATTCTGCCTTGCATTTGACGTCATAGCTTTGACGTACCTTTGGATTCCCGATTATTGAATGACAGCGGGTGTGCAATGTTCTCCGCTGAACGCCGGCTGTGTGGCCGGCGTGCTCGATCTTTCTTACCGAACCGAAGAATCACCGTTTCAGGAGGCTTGGATGCACAACGACGGGAATGTAGTGCCTTTGCACAAGGCGACTACCGATCAGGCGACTCATTCGCTGCTCGCCCGCCTGCCTGTGATTCTGCTTCAGGTTCGCGACAAAGCTGCCCAACAGCTCAAGCAGGGTTTGCAGGAGCTGTTCGATAACGCCGACGACACCTTGTTCGAAATGGCCGACCGGGCCCGAAACGATGTCGAGCAAAACATTTTCTTCGAAGCCATGCGCGATTTGCGCCTCAAGCGCAAAAGTATCGAGCGCGGTTTTCTCGAGCAGTTCCTCGAGGCTTTCCTCAGACTCACGCAGTGCGACACCTCACAGGCTGCCTTGCCCCGGGCATTGGCTTTCGATACCTCGGCGTCGCTATCCCATGACGACATGGAGCGTAATGTGGCGGTGGAGATCATGGTCGGCAAAGTGCTGAACCGCGATGGCTTCGCCCTCGACCAACTCACCGCCCGACTGAGCACCCTGTTGGGCAAGAAACTGGTCGAACAGCACAACCCCCTGGGGCCGACGCTGCTCTGCGAGTATTTCCTGCAGGCGGGTCGCAACCTGGGGATGGAGATCAAGGTCAAGCTGATCATCCTCAAGCTGTTTGAGCGCTATGTGCTCAGCAACGCCGATCAGCTCTACGCCGAAGCCAATCAATTGCTGATCGCCACCGGTGTGCTGCCGGACCTCAAGCCTGCCCCGGCGCGGCGTGCCACTGATCGAGCGGCTGCCAGTGCTCACGCCGACCCTGTCGAGGCAGGGAGTCGCAGCAGCAATCCACAGATTGACGAGGGGGTGCAGGAAGTTTTCGCCGCCTTGCAGGAGTTGCTGCTCCATGTGCGCGGCAGCGTTGCGCCGACCCTGGAGGTCAGTGCCCAGACCCAGCCCATTTCCACCCGCGACCTGCTGCGACTGCTCTCGCACTTGCAGCAATATGTGCCGGCGCTGGCGGTTCAGGACGACTTCGACCTGCGTAACCAGCTCGAACTGCTGCTGACCCGGGTCAGCGTCAAAAGTGGCAGGTCGCGGGTGGTCGGGGTGGCTGATGAAGACGTGATCAACCTGATCGCCATGCTCTTCGAATGCATTCTCGATGACCGCAACCTGCCGGACTCCCTCAAGGCGCTGATTGGGCGCTTGCAGATTCCGATGCTGAAAGTCGCAGTGCTCGACAAGAGTTTTTTCAGCCGCAGCAGCCATCCCGCCCGGCGCTTGCTCAACGAAATCGCCGCGGCGGCCATGGGCAGGGGCGAGTGCGATGACCATCAGCGCGACAGTCTGTACCTGCGCATTGAGCAGGTGGTGCAGCGCTTGTTGAACGACTTTGTCGATGACCCGGCGATCTTTTCCGAACTGCTGGCGGATTTCCTCGCCTTCACCCATGACGAGCGTCGTCGCAGTGAATTGCTGGAGCAGCGCACCCGAGACGCCGAAGAAGGCCGCGCCAGGACCGAACTGGCCCGTCAGCGCGTCGAGCAGGCGTTGAATCAGGTGTTGGTGGGCAAGGTTTTGCCGCACAGCGTGGTGGTGTTTGTTCAGGAGGCCTGGAGCAAAGTGCTGTTGCTGACCGGCCTCAAGCACGGTGATCAGTCCGCCGAATGGCACGCCGATGTGCAGACCATGGAGCAGTTGATCTGGAGCGTGCAGCGCCACGACGAACCCGATGCGAGCCTGCGCTTGTTGGCGCTGGTGCCAGGGTTGCTCAAGTCATTGCGCGATGGGCTGAACAGCTCGGCATTCGACCCGTTTGCTACCAGCGAGTTTTTCAGCGAGCTGGAAGCCCTGCACGTTCAACTGTTTGAACGTCCGAGCCAGAACAGCACGCCTGTCGAGGGGCCGATAATGGTCGAAGTGCAGGAGGAAATCGTGCTTCGCACTGCTGACGAAGGCCCGGTCGAAACGGCCTCGGTGCGTTTGCCGGAGGATGATGCCGCGCTACTGCAAGTCGATCAACTGCGCCCGGGGGGCTGGGTCGAGTTTCAGG
Organism: Pseudomonas sp. Pseusp15; assembly: GCF_059492165.1. Taxonomy (NCBI): domain Bacteria; kingdom Pseudomonadati; phylum Pseudomonadota; class Gammaproteobacteria; order Pseudomonadales; family Pseudomonadaceae; genus Pseudomonas; species Pseudomonas sp. Pseusp15. The sequence continues at coordinate 4,476,771 of NZ_CP168523.1, read as the reverse complement.
AAGACGAGGAAAACACCCTGCGTTGTAAATTGACGGCAATTATTGAATCCACCGGCAAGTACATCTTTGTCGACCGTACCGGAATGAAAGTGCTGGAGCGCAACCGTACCGGCCTGGCCCTGGAGTTTCGGCGTGGCGCGGTGCGCACGCTGGACGACACCTTGCTGTTCGATCGGGCGCTGGAATCGGTGCTGGGCAACCTGCGGCGTCTCAATCGCGGCAAGTGATCGCGCGCCGAGGGTCTATCGCGGCATACTGGGCGCCAACACAGTCGTCGTTGAAGGAGCCTGTATGCAGTTGGACCCCGCGAGTGGTTGGTGTCAGGGTGTGCGTTTATGCCCTTCGCCCAACTTCAATGCGCGCCCCGAGGGCGAGATTTCCCTGCTGGTGATCCACAACATCAGTCTGCCGCCCGCGCAGTTTCTGACCGGCAAGGTGCAGGAATTTTTCCAGAATCGTCTGGATGTCACGGAACATCCCTACTTTGCAGGGATCGCCGACCTGCGGGTGTCTGCGCACTTTCTGATTGAACGTGACGGCACCGTCACTCAGTTTGTCTCTTGTCTTGAGCGCGCCTGGCACGCCGGCGTTTCGTGTTTTGAGGGACGGGAAACCTGTAACGATTTTTCCGTGGGCATCGAGCTTGAAGGCACGGATGATCTACCGTTTACCGATGCGCAGTATCAGGCGTTGACGACTCTGACCCGACAGCTGCAAAGCGCCTTCACGGGCATCACCGCGCAACGTATCTGTGGGCATAGCGACATTGCACCCGGGCGCAAGACTGATCCGGGACCGGCGTTTGACTGGGCGCGCTATCGTGCGGACCTGGCAAAAGCCGCTCAGGAAGAAGAGGAGCAACAATGAGTTTTCTGGTGCTGCTGTTAGCGGTCTGGATCGAGAAATTCTCGGCCCTGCGCCATCGGGTTCAACGTGATGCGGGTTGGGTGCGTGAGCTGAACAAGCTTGAAGTGAGCCCACGCATGACCAACCGTCCGTGGCTGATACTGGTGGTGCTGGTGTTGTTGCCGGTGGCGCTGCTGGGGTTGCTGTTGGTGGTGCTGGACCCGGTGGCCTATGGCTTGCTGGCGTTGCCCGTGCACCTGTTGGTGGTGATTTACAGTCTGGGGCGTGGCGATCTGCTGGCCGGCCTGGGGCCGTTTCGCGATGCCTGGCGCCGGGAAGACCTGCAGGCTGCCGCCCATGTGGCCAAACGCGACCTGGATATCTGCGCCGACAGTGGCGAGCAACTGCTGGAACGGGTGCAGGGGCATCTGTTGTGGGAGGCCTATCAGAGCTTTTTCGCGGTGATCTTCTGGTACTTCCTGCTGGGCCCGGTTGCGGCCCTGAGCTATCGGCTGCTGGCGCTGGCCGAAGAGCATGGGCAGAACCCGGCCGTGGTCGAGCGCGCGACACAACTGCGCCACGCGTTCGATTGGGTGCCGGTGCGGTTGCTGGCGGCGAGCTTCGCGCTGGTCGGCAACTTTGTCGCGGTCAGCCGGGTGATGCTGCATGAGCTGCTGAACTGGAACATCAGCGCCGCCCAACTGATCGAGAAGGTCGGACTGGTTGCCGGTGAAATTCCGGCGCCGGTGGTCGGCCCGGACGGCATCAACAGCCTGGACCGGATCTGGGAACTGCTGCTGCGCGCGGCAGTGCTTTGGTATGCCGGTTTTGCGTTGTGGACTGTTTTGTCGTAATCCAAACACATCTGAAGCGAACTTCATTGTGGCGAGGGAGCTTGCTCCCGTTGGGTCGCGAAGCGGCCCCTGGCCCCCCGGCGCCCGTCCAGACAGACCGACTTGTCTGGATTTACGACTGCTTCGCAGCCGAACGGGAGCAAGCTCCCTCGCCACAGGGGCTCATCCGCTCCAACAACGGCGACCTGTCGTTAACCTTAAGTTACAAAACCTCCCTCCGATTTAGGCTATACAGAGGCAGCGCCAATAGTGGCTATCTGCTGTCTCTGCGCGCCTGCCAATAAAAATAAGAAATCAAAGGGAGACTTCACAGTGAAGAGCTTGCTCTATCCCGCCGTCGCGCTGATGAACCGCCTGAGCTTCGGCATGAAGTTCAGTCTGATCAGCGTGCTGTTCCTCGTACCGATGCTGGTGACCAACTTCTATCTGGTGCGCGACTCCTATCGCGAATTCCAGGGCACCCGGATCGAGTTGCAGAGCCTCGACCTGTTGGGCAGCGGCCTGAGCCTGCGTCGGGACCTGGAGACCCTGAACAACCTGGTACAGATCAACGTCACTCTGGGCCAGTCTGGCAAGGCCAGTCATGTCGAATCGACGATAAGTGCCCTGGAGCAAAGCGTCCTGAGCCGTTTGCAGGGGCTGGCGGCGATGACCACTGACCCGGAGCAAATCACGTTTTTCGATGGCAAACGCGATGAAATGATCGCCGCGTTCAAGGCCCAGCAAGCAGAAAACTCCCTGCAAAGCAAAAGTGCGCTGATCGGCAAGTTGCTCGGTAACGCGCAGATTTTCAGCCAGATCATCGCCAGTCAGGCCGGCCTGAGCCGCGACAGCCAGAGCGACATGCGTCAGCTGAGCGAACTCATTACCAACGTCACGCCGGCCGTCACCCAGACACTCGGCGAGGGCCGGGCGATGGGGTCTTACTCGCTGGGGCAGGGTTTTCTCAATTCGGCCTCGAGTACCCGATTCGATGAGTTGCTGGCGCAGATCGAGAAACTTCAGGCCGAATACGGCCTGAAGTTGAAGGACGCACTGGGTTCCAGTAAAGCCGCTCACGAAACCCTGGCGGCTCAGGCAGAAAGCAGCAAGGCCTCCCTGAAAAAGGCCAGTGAACTGTTCGAAGAACAGGTGGTGATGGCCGACACCCTCGATGCGCCGTGGCAGGCCTTTTTCGATCAGATCACGGGCCTGATGGACCAGACCTATCAACTCAACGAAGCCACCCTGAAGTTTCTCGGCACCCAGTTGCAGCAGCGGCTGGAGCAGCACCGTACCCACATGGTGTTGCAGGCGGTGGCGCTGGCGCTGGTGTTTGTGTTGATTTTTTACCTCTATGGCGGGTTCTACGCTTCGACTCGCACCACCCTCAAGCGTCTGGGCGCGGTGATGGACAAGGTGGCGGCCGGTGACATGACCGTGACCTTCAGCGCCAACAGCCGCGACGAGCTGGGCGAGTTGGGTGAGGTGTTCACCGGTACCGTGAAGAAAATCCATGACCTGATCGAGCGAGTGGGGCAGACCGTCAGCGAGGTCGAGCGCCAGGCCGGGCAGGTCGAAAGCGTGTCCGCCCAGAGCAACCAGGCGGTAGCGGGGCAGCGTACGCAGATCGAACAGGTCGCCACCGCGATGAACCAGATGTCGGCCACTTCCCAGGAGGTGGCGCGCAGTGCCTCTGCGGCCGTCAGCAGTGCCCACAGCGTCAATGACGAGACCATCAGCGGTCGCGGATTGGTGGAGTCCCAGCAGGGCAGCATCGCTGCACTGGCCAGCGAAATCGATCAGTCGGTGCGGGTGATCAATCAACTGGCCAGCGACAGTCAGTCCATCAGTCGTGTGCTGGAGGTGATCAAAAGCATTGCCGAACAGACCAACCTGCTGGCCCTCAACGCCGCCATTGAAGCCGCCCGCGCGGGCGAGCAGGGCCGGGGTTTTGCGGTGGTGGCGGATGAGGTGCGGACCCTGGCCAAGCGCACCCAGCAATCGACCGAAGAAATCGAGCAGATGATCGCCAAGTTGCACAGTGGTGTCGGTGCGGCGGTCAAGGCAATGGGCACCAGCCATCAGATGGCCAATGGCACCGTCGGGCAGTCGGAAAAGGTCCAGCAGGCGCTGGAAAACATCCTCGGCGCCGTCGGCATGATCGTCGACCAGAACCAGCAGATTGCCGCTGCGGTAGAGCAGCAGACCGCTGTGGCCCACGACATCGACCAGAACATCGTCGAGATCAACCGCGCCGGCGAGCGCACCGCCGAAGGCGCGCACCAGACCGAGAATGCGAGCCGAGCGCTGTCGGCGCAGGTGGTGGAGCTCAAGCAGTTGATCAGTGCGTTCCGGGTTTGATGCCACGAAGCAGATCAAATGTGGGAATCAACGGATTACCAGTTGAACAGCTCACAGGCGTTGGCCGTGCTGGCAGCGGCCAGTTGTTCGGGGCTGATCGTCATGAGGGTGGCCAGTGCCTCACAGATCGCCGGCAAATGGGCCGGGCTGTTGCGTTGGCCGGGGAACATGGCGGGGGCCATGTCCGGTGAGTCGGTTTCCAGTACCACCGATTCAAGGGGCAAACCGGCAATCACCCGGTGCATGCGCAAGGCTTGTGGCCAGGTCGCGGCGCCGCCGAGGCCGAGTTTGAAACCGAGCTTGATGTATTCGCGAGCCTCTTCCTGGCTGCCGGCGAAGGCATGAATGATCCCCGCCCGTTTCAAGCGAAACCGTTTGAGTGTGGCGATCACCGCTGCGTGGCTGCGTCGCACATGAATCAATGCTGGAAGATTGAAGTCCGCCGCCAGTTGCAGTTGGGCGTCGAACAGCGTTTGCTGACGTGCACGATCCAGAGTTTCGATGAAGTAATCCAGACCGATCTCGCCCACCGCGCATAGCTGGCGATGGCCCGCTAACCGCGTCAGCCAGTCACCGAGTTCGGTCAAATCTTCAGGGCGATGGTCATCCAGATACACCGGGTGCAAACCAAACGCCGCGTGCAGATCGGGATCGCTTTGCACCAGCTCCCAGACCCGCTGCCAATTGGCCTGATACACCCCCAGCACCACCATCTGCCGCACGCCGAGGGCGCGGCTCTCGGCCAGCAGCGCCTGACGATCCGGGTCGAAGTCCGGAAAGTCCAGGTGAGTGTGGGTGTCGATCAGTTCCACGGTTCAGTCCTGAAGAATACGCTGCTTGAACGTCCGCGCGATGGCCTGCACGCCGGGCTGGTAATCGGCCTGTTCGATGGCGGTCACTGCCAGTTCCAGGGCTTTATCGGCGATCAGTTGATGCTGCTGGGCCATGGCGTTGACCGGCAGCGGCAGGAAGTCCAGCAACTGCGTATCACCAAAGGTGCCCAGGCGCAGCGGGCGGCTTTTCAGCGGGAAATCGTGCAAGGCATCGAACACGCCCTGAAGCAGCACGTAGGAGGTGGTCACCAGCGCATCCGGCAAATGGCCCAGGCGTTGGATCAATTCTTCCATCAGTTGTTTGCCGCACTCACGGCTGAACGACTCGCCGTGCTCGATCAGCGCCTCGCCTTTGAAACCGTTCAGCGCTTCCTTGAAGCCCGCTGCCCGCTCCTGGCTGATACTCAATTCGGGGCGTGCACCGAGCAGCGCGATCTGTTTTGGCAGCGGGGTCAGCAGGCTGCGGGTCAGGTGCAGGCTGGCTTCGCGATCATCGCTGATCACCGAGCAGAAATGCTCGGGCTCCATCACCCGGTCGATGGCGATGATCGGAATGCCTTTGGCCTGCAACTGGCGATAACTGTCGTCACCGGCCGGCAGGCAACTGGCGACGATCAGCGCATCGCAGCGGCGGGCACGGAACAGTTGCAGCAATTGCCGTTCGCTGTCCGGCGCATCGTCGGAGCTGGCGATCAGCAGCTGATAGCCGCGCGCCCGGGCGCCTTGTTCCAGCAGTTTGGCGATTCGCGCGTAACTGGGGTTTTCCAGGTCCGGCAGAATGAAGCCCAGGGTGCGGGTGTGCCGACTGCGCAGCCCGGCGGCCTGCGGGTTGGGCGTGAAGCCATGTTGTTCGACCACTGCCCGCACGCGCTCGACAGTGGCGCTGCTGATGCGTTGCTGTTCGGCCTTGCCATTGATGACGTAACTGGCGGTGGTCACGGAGACACCAGCCAATTGTGCAATATCACTGAGTTTCAACCCGGTATTCCTTGTTTTTAGAGCGTGCCCCGACATTTTCGCCAATCCTACCCGATTGAGGCAGGCGACCATTGTCGCAGCACATCCGATAATTGGACTTCAAGGATGAGACATTATCGAGTAACGTGCCTAAGATTCTAGATTAAACGTTTCAGCAGGCGTATTTTCTACGTTATAGGTCGCTTTGGCCGGTTCTGCCGCGAAACCGCCAAAACTGCGTCTGAAAAGGTGTTCTCAAAACGCCTAAGCTGAATCAATCAAAACAATACCTGGCGTCACACGGCGCCAAAAAGGAGAAAGCATGCTCGAGCTCACCATAGAGCAGATATCCATGGGCCAGTCGGCTGTGGATAAAGCCACCGCCTTGCAATTGCTCGCTGACCGACTCGTGACCGATGGCCTGGTGGCCGACGGTTACCTCGCAGGCTTGCAGGCCCGGGAAGCCCAGGGCTCGACCTTTCTCGGCCAAGGTATTGCCATCCCCCATGGCACTCCCGAAACCCGCGATCAGGTATTCGCCACTGGCGTGCGGCTGATGCAGTTTCCTGACGGAGTGGACTGGGGCAATGGCCAGATCGTTTATCTGGCCATCGGTATCGCCGCCAAATCCGATGAACACCTGCGCCTGCTGCAACTGCTGACCCGTGCCCTCGGTGAAACCGACCTCGGCCAGGCCCTGCGCCGCGCCAGTTCCGCCGAAGCCTTGCTGAAGCTGCTGCAAGGCGCGCCACAAGAGCTGGCACTGGACGCACAGATGATCGGCCTCGGTGTGTCCGCCGATGACTTCGAAGAGCTGGTTTGGCGCGGTGCCCGTTTGCTGCGTCAGGCCGATTGCGTGAGCAACGGTTTTGCCGGCGTCTTGCAGCAGGTCGAAGCGCTGCCGCTGGGCGATGGCCTGTGGTGGCTGCACAGCGAACAAACGGTGAAGCGTCCCGGCCTGGCGTTCGTTACCCCGGACAAACCCATCCGCTACCTCGGTCAGCCGCTGAGCGGGCTGTTCTGCCTGGCCAGCCTCGGTGAAGCCCATCAGGCGCTGCTCGAACGTCTTTGCGCGTTGCTGATTGAAGGTCGCGGCCATGAATTGGGCCGTGCCACCAGTAGCCGCGCGGTGCTGGAAGTCCTTGGCGGTGAAGTGCCGGCGGACTGGCCGAGCGCACGCATTGCCCTGGCCAACGCCCACGGTTTGCATGCGCGCCCGGCGAAGATCCTCGCGCAACTGGCGAAAAGTTTTGAAGGCGAGATCCGTATACGCATCGTCGATGGTCACGACAGCGCGGTGTCGGTGAAGAGTTTGAGCAAACTGCTCAGCCTTGGCGCCCGTCGCGGCCAGGTGCTGGAACTCATCGCCGAACCGGTCATCGCTGCCGACGCCTTGCCGGCCTTGTTGGCGGCCATCGAAGAAGGCCTCGGTGAAGAAGTCGAGCCGCTGCCCGTGGTAAGCCAGCAGCGCGAAGTGCTCGTGGAGGTGGAGGTCGCCGAAACACTGCTCGCGCCAGCGTCCGGCAGCCTGATTCAGGCGATTGCCGCGGCACCGGGGATCGCCATCGGCCCGGCGCATATTCAAGTGCTGCAAGTCATCGATTACCCGCTGCGCGGTGAGTCCGCGGCCATCGAGCGCGAGCGTCTCAAGCAAGCGCTGGCCGATGTGCGTCGTGACATCGAAGGCCTGATCGAGCGCAGCAAGGCCAAAGCGATTCGCGAGATTTTCATCACCCATCAGGAAATGCTCGACGACCCGGAATTGACCGACGAAGTCGAAACCCGCCTCAAGCAAGGTGAAAGCGCCGAAGCGGCGTGGATGACGGTGATCGAAGCCGCCGCCAAACAACAGGAAGCGCTGCAGGACGCGTTGCTCGCCGAACGTGCCGCCGACTTGCGCGACATTGGCCGTCGGGTGCTGGCGCATTTGTGTGGCGTCGAAACGCCTGCGGAGCCTGCGCAACCGTACATTCTGGTGATGGACGAAGTCGGCCCGTCGGATGTGGCGCGTCTTGATCCGATGCGCGTCGCCGGCATTCTCACCGCTCGCGGTGGTGCCACGGCCCACAGTGCGATTGTCGCCCGGGCCCTGGGTATTCCGGCACTGGTGGGCGCCGGCGCCGCCGTGTTGCTGCTGAAACCGGGCACGCCGCTGTTGATCGATGGCCAACGCGGCCGCCTGCACGTGGACGCCGATGCCGCGACCTTGCAGCGCGCCACCGAAGAGCGCGACACCCGCGAACTGCGCCTCAAAGCCGCCGCCGAACAACGCCATCAACCGGCGCTGACCACCGACGGCCACCCCGTGGAAGTGTTCGCCAATATCGGTGAAAGCGCTGGCGTCACCAGCGCGGTGGAGCAGGGCGCCGAAGGCATTGGCCTGTTGCGCACCGAACTGATTTTCATGGCTCATTCACAAGCACCGGACGAGGCCACCCAGGAAGTCGAATACCGTCGCGTACTCGATGGCCTGGCCGGGCGACCGCTGGTGGTGCGCACCCTCGACGTCGGTGGCGACAAACCGCTGCCGTACTGGCCGATCGCCAAAGAAGAGAACCCGTTCCTCGGTGTGCGTGGCATTCGCCTGACCCTGCAACGTCCGCAGGTCATGGAAGCGCAATTGCGCGCCTTGCTGCGTGCGGCGGATAACCGTCCCTTGCGGATCATGTTCCCGATGGTCGGCAGCGTCGATGAGTGGCGCCAGGCTCGGGACATGACCGAACGTCTGCGTCTGGAAATCCCGGTCGCCGATCTGCAACTGGGGATCATGATCGAAGTGCCGTCGGCCGCCTTGCTGGCGCCGGTATTGGCCAAGGAAGTGGACTTCTTCAGCGTCGGCACCAACGACCTGACGCAGTACACCCTAGCCATCGACCGTGGTCATCCCACTTTGTCGGCCCAGGCTGACGGCTTGCACCCGGCGGTGCTGCAACTGATCGACATCACCGTGCGTGCGGCTCATGCTCATGGCAAGTGGGTCGGCGTGTGCGGTGAACTGGCGGCCGATCCGCTGGCGGTGCCGGTGCTGGTGGGCCTGGGTGTGGATGAGTTGAGCGTGTCGGGCCGCAGCATTGCCGAGGTCAAGGCGCGCATTCGCGAACTCAGCCTGACCCAGACTCAAACCCTTGCCCAACAGGCCCTGGCCGTGGGCAGCGCGAACGAAGTCCGCGCATTAGTGGAGGCGCTGTAATGGCCAAGATCTTAACCCTGACCCTCAACCCGGCGCTGGACCTTACCGTTCAATTGCCGATGCTTGTGCCCGGTCAGGTCAATCGCAGCGACGAAATGCACACCCACGCCGCCGGCAAAGGGGTGAACGTGGCACAGGTGCTGGCCGACCTCGGGCATCAGCTGACCGTCAGCGGATTTCTCGGGGAAGACAACCTTCAGGCTTTCGAAACCCTGTTCGCCAAACGCGGCTTCACCGACGCGTTTATCCGCGTCCCCGGCGAGACCCGCAGCAATATCAAACTGGCGGAAAACGATGGGCGCATCACCGATATCAACGGCCCGGGGCCGCGGGTCAGTGAAGCGGCGCAGCAGGCTTTGCTTGATCGGCTCGACCAGATTGCACCAGGGCATGACGCCGTCGTGGTGGCCGGCAGTTTGCCACGTGGCGTGAGTGCTCAATGGTTGCGGGAGTTGATCCTGCGCTTGAAAAAACGCGGCTTGAACGTTGCGCTCGACACCAGCGGTGAAGCCTTGCGCGCCGGCCTGTCGGCTGGCCCGTGGCTGATCAAGCCAAACACCGAAGAGCTGGCTGAAGCACTGGATTGCGAAGTGGTTTCCGTGGGCGCCCAAGCCGAGGCCGCGAGCCGTTTGCACGCTCATGGCATCGAGCACGTGGTGATTTCCCACGGTGCCGACGGGGTGAACTGGTTCAGTGTCGGCTCGGCGATGCATGCCACACCGCCCAAGGTCAGCGTGGTCAGTACCGTCGGTGCGGGGGATTCGTTGCTGGCGGGCATGTTGCACGGCTTGCTCAGTGCCGATACGCCTGAACAGACCTTGCGCACCGCCACTGCGATTGCAGCCATGGCCGTCACCCAGATCGGTTTTGGCATCGGCGACGCCGCGCAACTGGCGCAGCTCGAACAGGGCGTGCGCGTGCGCCCCCTGACAGAACAATAAGAGGGTTTGCAATGAAATTAGCCATTGTTACGGCCTGCCCGAACGGCATGGTCACCAGTGTGCTGTGTGCTCGTCTGCTCGATGCAGCGGCCCAGCGTCAGGGCTGGAGCACCAGTGTCGAAGTCGTGGATGCAGCCCATCCGGAACGTCAATTGTCGGCGGCGATCATCGAGGCCGCCGAGTGGGTGTTGCTGGTCACCAGCGCACCGGTGGATATGTCACGGTTTATCGGCAAACGGGTGTTCCAGAGCACCCCGGCCCAGGCTCTGCAAGATGTCGAAGCGGTGCTGCGCCGTGGGGTAGAGGAAGCCGAGGTTTACGTCGCGCCCGCAGCCACCGCTGAACCTGCCGCGGTTGCTAAACAGGCGCCACGCCTGGTGGCCGTCACCGCGTGCCCGACCGGTGTCGCCCACACCTTCATGGCCGCCGAAGCCTTGCAGCAAGCGGCCAAGCGTCTGGGTTACGACCTGCAAGTGGAAACCCAGGGCTCGGTCGGCGCACGCAATCCGCTTGGTGCAGAGGCGATTGCCAATGCCGACGTGGTGCTGCTGGCGGCAGACATCGAAGTTGCCACCGAGCGTTTCGCCGGCAAGAAAATCTACCGCTGCGGCACAGGCATCGCCCTGAAACAGGCCGAAGCGACGCTGAACAAAGCCCTGGCCGAAGGCAAGCAGGAAAGCGCTGCGACCGGCGCCAAAGGTCCGGCCAAGCAAGAGAAGACCGGTATCTACAAACACCTGCTGACCGGTGTCTCGTACATGTTGCCGATGGTGGTGGCGGGCGGTCTGATGATTGCCTTGTCCTTCGTGTTCGGCATCACCGCGTTCAAGGAGCAAGGCACGCTCGCAGCGGCGCTGATGCAGATCGGCGGCGAGAGCGCGTTCAAACTGATGGTGCCGCTGCTGGCGGGTTATATCGCCTACTCGATCGCTGACCGTCCGGGCCTGGCGCCGGGGATGATCGGTGGTTTGCTGGCGAGCACGCTCGGTGCCGGTTTCATCGGCGGGATCATTGCTGGTTTCATCGCCGGCTATGCGGCCCAGGCGATCAACCGTTATGCGCGCTTGCCGCAAAGTCTTGAGGCGCTGAAGCCGATCCTGATCATTCCGTTGCTGGCGAGCCTGTTTACCGGTCTGGTGATGATCTACGTGGTTGGCAAGCCGGTGGCCGGGATGCTTGCGGGGCTTACCCATTTCCTCGACAGCATGGGCACCACCAACGCAATTCTGCTCGGTGTGCTGCTGGGCGGCATGATGTGCGTCGACCTTGGTGGGCCGATCAACAAGGCGGCTTACGCGTTTTCGGTGGGGCTGCTGGCATCGCAGAGTTATGCACCGATGGCCGCGACCATGGCCGCCGGCATGGTGCCGCCGATTGGCCTGGGCATCGCCACGTTGATTGCCCGGCGCAAGTTCGCCCAGACGGAACGCGAGGCCGGTAAAGCGGCGCTGGTGCTGGGGCTGTGCTTTATCTCCGAAGGGGCGATTCCGTTCGCGGCCAAAGACCCGCTGCGGGTGATTCCGGCGAGCATCGCCGGCGGTGCGCTGACCGGCGCGTTGTCGATGTACTTCGGCTGCAAACTCATGGCGCCGCACGGTGGATTGTTTGTGATGCTGATTCCGAATGCGATCAACCATGCGCTGTTGTATCTGCTGGCGATCGTGGCCGGGAGTCTGCTGACGGCGGTGGTGTATTCGGTGCTCAAGCGACCGGAAACAGTGGAACTGGCGCTGGAGCCGGCTAACGCTTAACAGCCAAAGATCGCAGCCTTTGGCAGCTTCCGGCCAGAACAGTGTTCGACCGCGATATGGCGGCGTACATCGAGCCTGGAGCTGCTGGAGGGTGCGATCTTTTTTGTGTCATACCTGATTCATGCGGCCATGCTTTAGTTTTCCTTTTTCAGGGAGAGCACCATGAGCGAATTCGACCTCGGCCGCCGTCGTGTCATACAAGCTGTCGGAGCCGGGCTGTTGCTGCCCGGGCTGGCGCCGGCGGTGATTGCATCGGTCAAGGATCGGCCGCAACTCACCGATGGTGTGCAGTCCGGCGACCTGTTGGGCGACCGGGCGATGATCTGGAGCCGTAGCGATCGTGCGGCGCGGATGGTGGTGGAATGGGACACGCGCAGCCTGTTCAGCAACCCTCGTCGATTCGTCTCGCCATTGGCCGATGCCGGCACCGATTTCACCGCTCGGGTCGAACTCACCGGCCTGCCTGCCGATCAGGCAATTTTCTACCGCGTGACGTTCGAAGACGCCCAGAGCGGTGTCGCCAGCGAACCGTGGTTCGGCCATCTGCGCAGTGTGCCCAGCGCTCGGCGGAATATTCGTTTCGTCTGGAGTGGCGACACGGTTGGCCAAGGCTTCGGCATCAACCCGGACATCGGCGGCATGCGCATCTACGAAGCCATGCGTCTGCGCCTGCCGGACTTTTTTATCCACAGCGGTGACACCATCTACGCCGACGGCCCGGTGCCGGCGCAACTGACCACCGAAAGCGGCCGGGTGTGGCGCAACATCACCAGCGAAGCCAAGAGCAAAGTCGCCGAAACCCTCGACGAGTATCGCGGCAATTACCGCTATAACCTGATGGACGAAAACGTCCGTCGCTTCAACGCCGAAGTGCCGCAGATCTGGCAGTGGGACGACCACGAAGTGGTGAACAACTGGTCGCCGGGCAAGCAACTGGATGATCGCTACAAGAGCAAAGATATCCACAGCCTGGTGGGCCGCGCACGGCAGGCCTGGCTGGAATATGCGCCGATGCGTTTGCAGAGCGCCGACGGTGGCGGGCGGATTTATCGCAAGCTGAGTTACGGGCCGATGCTCGATGTGTTCGTGCTCGACATGCGCAGCTACCGAGGTGCCAACGACGACAACCTCGGTGCCGCCAAGCCGTTTCTCGGTCGCGAACAATTGGACTGGCTCAAACGTGAATTGAAAGGCTCCCAGGCTCAATGGAAAGTCATCGCCGCCGACATGCCCATCGGCCTCGGCGTCCCGGACGGCGAAGTCAGCCCCGGTGTGGCGCGTTGGGAGGCGGTGGCCAACGGTGATCCAGGCCCGGCTCAGGGCCGTGAACTGGAGATCGCTGAATTACTGGGCTTTCTGCGAGCGCAGCAGGTGCGCAATTTCGTTTGGCTGACGGCGGATGTGCATTATTGCGCGGCGCACCATTACCATCCTGATCGCGCGGCGTTCCAGAACTTCGAGCCGTTCTGGGAATTTGTCGCGGGGCCGCTGAATGCGGGGAGCTTCGGGCCGAATGCGCTGGATAAAACCTTCGGCCCCGAGGTGGTGTTCCAGAAGGCGCCAGCGGCGCAGAACACCTCGCCGTTTGCCGGGTTTCAGTTTTTTGGCGAGGTGAATATTGACGGGCAGACCGGGGACATGAGTGTGGTGTTGCGGGATTTGGATGGGGTGTCGGTATTCGAGCAGAAGTTGCAACCGGTCCAAGCGGGGTGAGAGTTGCAGGCTAAGAACCCTGTCGGATTATAGCCAATGAATATAATTTACTGTTATTTCTAACAGGTGTTATTTGGTTGGTTTTATTTAGACTGAAATCTAAAACCAACCGAGGCGCTAATGATGAGGCTGTTTAATGGGCAACAAAGATTGTCATGGAAGATCGTTGTATCCTTGATCTTTTGTACGATTTTTCTTACTGCATGCAAAAATACTAATGAAACCAATGCAGGTATATGTAATGGAGAATGGGCATTAGTCGGTGGTTATCTCTGCTGGGGCGGTATGCCAGGTGATGCTTATTGCATTTTGTTCGGGAGAGATAATGATCGTGACGGTGCTTTTCGGAGTGGAACCAGCGACACCTGCATTGTTGATGAGCTGGGAAATGTAAAGTCTTATGATTGTGACAAGATGTGCCGCGAGTTCGACTGTTCTAAAGCTCAATGCCCTGCTCCACGTGAAATTAAAAATCTCGATCTATATTTGAACACTAAAAAACGAGTGATAAACAACGATCCTTTAAAGGCTCCTTGAGTTTTGTTTTTAGTGATTCGGCTAATCCTGACGCTATGTTCTTAACGTAACGTCAGGATTAATTTCTTCATGCTCTCAGTAAACGTCGCGGCGGTAGCGGCCCTGTTCGATCAGGCGCTCGACTTCATCCGCACCCAGCACGTCGTTAAGCACTTGGTCCACCCCTGACGCCATCCCCTGCAAACTGCCGCAGATGTAAATCACGGCGTCATCGGCCAGCCATTTCTTCAGCTCACCGGCAGATTCGCGCAGGCGATCCTGTACATAAAATTTCTCGGCCTGATCGCGGGAAAACGCCAGGTCCAGACGCGCCAGATCACCGTTGATCAACCATTCTTCCAGCTCGGCACGGCACAGAAAATCGTGTTCGCGATTACGCTCGCCAAACAGCAGCCAGTGACGCTGCTGCCCGTCGGCAATCCGTGCCTTGAGCAAGCTGCGCAGCCCGGCCAACCCGGTGCCGTTGCCCAGCAGAATCATCGGCACCGGTTCGTTTGGCAGATGGAAACCACTGTTGCGCCGTACCCGCAGGCTGACGTGACTGCCCACAGGCACGTGTTCGGTCAACCAGCCGGAGCCGATGCCCAGGCTGCCATCGGGGTGCAATTCCTGACGCACGATCAATTCCAGCACGCCGTCGGCGGCGATCGAGGCGATGGAGTATTCACGCAGGGCCAGTGGCACCAGCGCGTTCACCAGCGCTTGCGCGTGCAGGCCGACCAGATGAGCGCGGTTTTCGGGCAGTTGGCGGCTGGCCAGGGCTTGTTCCAGAGACTGCGCCAGGCCATCGAGTTCAACCGTGGCCCGACCGTCAATTCCCAGGCCCTCGAGGAAATGCTCGATCGCCCACGCACCATTGCGCGGCAGCACTTCCACCAGATCACCGGCCAGCCAACTGCTGGTACTGGGGGCTGTGAGGCCCAGCAAATACACGGGAGCACCGCTGCTGTCCGGGTTCATCAGCTCACGGCGGGTCAGGGTCCAGTTGTCGTAGCTGGGTGCTTGCCAGGTGTCGATCGGTGCCTGACCCGTCAGCAGGCCGAGTTGCTGTTGCCAGTGACGCAGGGCGTAAGGGTCGCCACCGTCGACTTCAACCGGGGCGAACAAAGTCTTGCCGCCGTGCTCGCCCAGCCAGGTGTGCAAGCGACGGGCGAAGCCGCAAAAGTGTTGATACTGGCGGTCACCGAGGCCGAGCACGGCATAGTTCAGGCTTTTAAGACTCGGTGCACGCCCCAGCACTTTGCGTTCGAAACCGCGGGCGCTGTCCGGCGCTTCTCCGTCGCCGAAGGTGCTGACCACAAACAGTGCGTTGCTGGAATTTTGCAGGTCCTGTTCGCTGACATCGGCCAGCGGTTGAACCTTCACCGGTAATCCGGCGGCCTGCAATTGCCCGGCAGTCTGCCAGGCGAGCTGCTCGGCAAACCCGCTCTGGCTGGCGAAGCCGATCAGCCATGCCGGTGCGTCGCTACCCGGTTGCTCAAGGCCTTTACGGGCATCCTTGATCTGACGTTTCTTGCGTCGGCGGTCCAGGTACAGCAACCAGCCCGTGACGAAAAACAGCGGCATGCTCAGCGCGGTGATGGTCAGGATGATCCGCCCGACCAGCCCGAAATAACTGCCGACGTGCAGTGCATAAATACTGGTCAGCAACTGCGCCTTGAGGCTCTTGTCGCTGTAACGGTCATGACGGCTGACGGCGCCGGTCACCGGATCGAGGGTGATCTGGTTCCGTGCCTGGTCGTGGGGTGAATCCTTCAGCAGGTAGAACACGGTTGCCGGTTGCCCGGCCACTGGCGGCATCCGAACGTTGTAGGACGAAAGACCAGGGCCGGCGGCGCTGTAGATGCTGCTCCACATGGCGGCGTAATCGGCGGTGGGGGCCGGGCCGCTTGGCGCAGGGCCGCGACCACTGCGAACCCGCTCGTTTTGCGGCGAGTCGGACAGCAGCCTGGTCAGACCTTTGTTGTACCACTCGTACGACCAGGACAACCCGGTCAGTGCCGCCAAAAGGTAGAACACTAGGCACCAGGTACCGGCCACCGAGTGCAGGTCCCAATTGAAGCTGCGACCCTTTTTCTTCCAGTCCAGCGTCAGCCAGGCGCGCCAGCTTTTCCACTGGCGCGGCCAGCGCAGGTACAGGCCGGACAGGCAGAAGAACACCAGAATCAGCGTGCAGGCGCCGGTGATCTGCCGGCCGGTATCACCCATGGCGAGGAAGCGGTGCAACTGCAGCATCAGGTCGAAGAAGTCCTGGCCGGTGACGTCGCCCATGAACTCGGCGGTGTACGGGTCGAAATAACGCATCTGCCCGCGACGTTCGCCGGGCGGCGCCGTGAAGATCACCCGCGCAGCATTGCCGCTGTCGGTCTCGACCCAGAGCATAGAGACGATCTTGCCCGAAGCGCTTTCGATTTTCTCCACCAGTTCGGCCGGTGGCAGCACGCCGGCGATCTGCTTCTCGACGTGCAGCACGGAGGGGTTCAGCGTTCGCAGGATTTCATCCTGAAACGATACTGCCGCCCCGGTAATGCCCATCAGGGCCAGGACCAGTCCGGCGCTGATGCCGAAAAACCAGTGCAACTGGAACAGGGATTTCTTCAACACGTCGCTCGCCTTGTTCGTTCAAAAGTCATCATCACGGCGCGCATTATGCCGTGAGTTGTCGAGAAGCATTCTTTTTTACACGCAAAAGCCCCGTTCACTTTGATGAACGGGGCTTTTGCCTGAGCGCTTTGGTCTTCACGCTTCTGTTATCAGAAGTGGAAGTTGGCACTCAGCAGAGCAGTGCGGCCCGGCGCCACGTGGGCGTAGTGCGTCTGGAATACCTGGTCGAAGTAACGCTTGTCGGCCAGGTTTTGTACATTGAGTTGCAGGTCGACGTTCTTGGTCAGGCGGTAGCTGGCCATCGCGTCGTAACGCCAGTAGGACGGGATCTCCACCGAGTTGGCGACGTTGCCGAACTGGGAATCGACGAAGGTCGCACCGGCACCGACGGTCAACTTGTCCGGCACCAGGTCGTAGGTCGACCAGAACGTGAAGTTGTTCCGTGGGGTGCTTGGCATGTGGTTGCCTTCATCGGCGGCGAGGGTGGTTTTGACCACTTCGCTGTCCATGTAGGTGTAGCCGCCGAAGACTCGCCAGTTACGGGTCAGCTTGCCGGTGTAGGTCAGTTCCAGGCCATTGACCTGCTGTTCGCCGTCCAGCACTTGGGTGGTGCCGCCGTCCGGATCGTTGATACGCGCGTTGGTTTTCTCGGTGCGGAACAGTGCGGCGGTCAGCGACAGGTCGTCACCGAAGAAGTCCCACTTGGTGCCGACCTCGTAGTTGCGGTTCTTTTCCGGGTCCAGACTGCTGTTGTTCGCCGCCAGTTCCAGGCCACCGTTGCCGCTGGTTTCGCCGGCCGGGTTGCTGGACGTCGAGTAGGCGGCATAGATGCTGCCGTTTGGCAGTGGGTTGTAGACCACGCCGATCTGGTAGTTCACCAGGTCGCTGGTGTTCTGACGGGAGAAACTGCCCGCTGGAGCCGTGCTGCTGGCGTTGGCGAAACCGCTGGATTCGACCTGGTAGTTGTCATAACGCAGGCCCAGGTTCAGGGACCATTGCTCGTTGAACTTCAGGGTGTCGAACACGTAGGCCGCGGCGGTCTTGGTGTCGGTGTCGGTGAAGGCGTTGCTGTCGGTGATCGTGCCGTTCCAGTTATCCCCAGGTGTCGGGTTGTACAGGCTGGTGCAGTCGCCGGAGTTGAACAGGGCACGGTTGCACCGGGTGCCGTTGGCGCTGGAGGTCAGGAGGTACGGGCGGTTGTGGGTGTCCTGATAGGAAAACTCCAGACCGGTCACCAGGCTGTGCTCGATGGCGCCGGTGTTGAATTTGGCACTCAGGTCGGTCTGGTTGATCCAGCCGCTGGACGTCGAGTTACGGCTCTTCGCGCCACGGTAGACACTGCCGTTGGCCACGTTGCCCTTGCTGTCGTCAGGGTTGGTGACGATGTAGTCCAGGGTTGAACGGGACATGCGAAAGCTGTTCGACACGGTCAGGCTATCGTTCAGATCGTGCTCGAGCTTGATCGTGCCGCTGTCGTTACTGGTCTGGCGATAGTCGCGGCCGGTGAGGCCGTAGAAGTTGTCGCGGTTGACGTTGGCCGGCTTGTCGACGTTGTACTTGCTGCGGTTGGGGCTCAGGGTCAACGGGATGCCGTAGTCGGGCATGTCGTCGGTTTCGACGTGGTAGTAGCCGACGGTCAAGCGGGTGTCGGTGCCCAGGCCGAAGGCGAAGGACGGTGCCACGCCCCAGCGACTGACGTCCACGGCATCACGCCCGGCGACGTTGGCTTCGTGCTTCATCAGGTTCAGCCGGAACGCCGAGGTGTCGGTCATTTGCTGGTTCAGGTCGAGGGTGGTGCGCTTGGTCTGGTCCGAACCCCAGGTGAAGCCGCCGTTGTAGGCATTGCCCAGCTTGGCGGTCTTGCTCACCAGGTTCAGGCTGCCACCGGTGGATCCGGCGCCGGTGAAGGCTGATCCCGGGCCCTTGCTGACTTCGATCGATTCAACGTTGAAGATCTCGCGGCTCTGGGACGCCACGTCGCGCATGCCGTCGATGAACACATCGCTTTCGGCGTTGAAGCCGCGAATGATCGGACGATCACCGGCCGGGTTGCCGCCCTCGCCGGCACCAAAGGTGATACCCGGGGTGGTGCGCAGGGCGTCGACCAGGCTGGTGGCGCCGGTGTCGCGAATCACTTGTTGCGGGATCACGGTGACGCTTTTCGGCGTCTCGCGCAGTGGCGCGGTGTACTTCTTGGAGGCCGAGGTATCGGTCTTGTAGGAGGTGTCATCCTGCTCGCCTACAACGCTGGTCGCGTCCAGGGATATCGCATTGCCGGGTGCTTTTTCGTCGGTCTTCTCGGCCGCGAAAACCATGTGGCCCGCAGAGCCGGCGGTGATCGCCACGCCAATTGCAGACGCGAGCAAACGCGGTGAACTGACCGTTGATTGTGGTTGTTGGCGTGACATGTGAATTCCCCTCCCCAAGGATTTGAGGTCGCGGAATGTAGAGTAAATACGTATCTGTATCAATTGCGAAACGTTGCTATTCGCAACGAATTTACATTCTTTACAATTTGCCTTTACGGTTTTTGCGGTTTCATTCGTCTCTTGGGTTTTACATAAGTAATAAGAATCAATACCATTAACGTCCCTTTGCTTTCAGGTGTCTTTCCATGTTGTTGCACATTCCCGGCGTGTTCGCGAAAGAAGAAGTGCAGCGCATTCGCGAGGCCCTGGCGCAGGCGGATTGGGCCGATGGCAAAATTACCGCCGGTTATCAGTCGGCGAAGGCCAAGCACAATCTGCAATTGCCTGAAGGACATCCGTTGACCAAGGAAATCGGTGCGGCGATGCTCGAGCGGTTGTGGAAAAATCCGCAGTTCATGTCAGCGGCATTACCGCACAAGGTCTTCCCTCCGTTGTTGAACTGTTACACCGCCGGTGGCAGTTTCGACTTCCATATCGACAATGCCGTGCGTCAGCCCAAGGGCAGCATCGAGCGGGTGCGCACCGACCTGTCGGCGACGCTGTTCTTCAGTGACCCGGAGGATTACGACGGCGGCGAACTGGAAATCCAGGACACCTTCGGCACTCAGCGCGTGAAATTGCCGGCCGGCGATATGGTCCTGTATCCCGGCACCAGCCTGCACAAGGTCAACGCCGTCACGCGTGGAACCCGCTACGCATCGTTTTTCTGGACGCAAAGCCTGGTGCGTGAAGACAACCAGCGCGCTTTGCTGTTCGAGATGGACGGGGCGATTCAGCAACTGACCCAGGACATGCCCGACCATCCTTCATTGATCCGCCTGACCGGTACTTACCACAACCTGTTGCGTCGCTGGGTCGAGGTATGAGTTATCAATTGCGCCGCGAGGAAGTCCTCGACGGTGATCGCCTCAAGGCCATGCTGGAGGAAAGCCCGGCGCGCGCAGCCCAGGCGATTCTGATCGCCGCCCGTGAAGGTGTGCTGGATGCCCAGGCCTTGCTGGGACAGATTTTGCTGGACGGGCGGGGTATCGAGCGGGATCAGCCGCTGGCGCTGCGCTGGTTCGAGATTGCGGCTCAGCGCGGGCACTTGATGGCGCGCAACATGCTTGGTCGTTGCCATGAACATGGCTGGGGGTGCACCGCCAACGCCACGAGCGCCGCGGGGCATTATCGCCTCGCCGCCGAGGCAGGACTGGATTGGGCGATGTACAACTACGCCAATCTGCTGGCTACCGGGCGCGGGGTGGTCGAGGATCAGGCGCAAGCGCTGAATCTCTATCGGCATGCCGCTGAATTGGGCCACGCAAAGTCGATGAACCTGCTGGGGCGATACCTGGAAGAGGGGCGCGATTGCCCGGCAGATCCGCACGCTGCCCGTGACTGGTATCGACGCTCGGCTGAAGGAGGGGATTTTCGCGGTCAGTTCAGTTATGCGGCGATGTTGGCGGATGAAGGCAAGGTCGACGAGGCGTTGGTCTGGTTACGCAAGGCCTTGGACGGCGGGAATTTGAATTTCTTGCGGGTGGCGAACAAGGCGCTATTGACGTCGACCGATCCAAGAATTCATGGGCTGGCTACCGAGTATCAACAGCGTGCTCGAGAGCTGACGCCAGGATAGATCGTTCCCACGCCCCCGTGTGGGAGCGATCAGCGCAGGCACAAAAAAGCCCATGACACGTCATGGGCTTTTTGATTTCTGCGTGCAGTGCTTACACGTAGAACGATTTCAGCGGCGGGAAGCCATTGAACTCGACGGCGCTGTAGCTGGTGGTGTACGCACCGGTCGACAGCCAGTACAAACGATCACCGATCGCCAGGTTCAGCGGCAAACCGTACTTGTAGTTTTCGTACATGATGTCAGCGCTGTCGCAGGTCGGGCCGGCGATGACCACTTCTTCCATCTCGCCTTTCTTCTCGGTCCAGATCGGGAACTTGATGGCTTCGTCCATGGTTTCGATCAGGCCGGAGAACTTGCCCACATCCGTGTACACCCAACGCTCTACAGCGGTACGGGATTTACGCGCCACCAGCACCACTTCGCTGACCAGAATGCCGGCGTTGGCGATCAGCGAACGGCCCGGCTCCAGGATGATTTCCGGCAGGTCGTCGCCGAAGTCTTCCTTCAGGAAGCGGATGATTTCTTCAGCGTAGGTCTCCAGGCTGTTGGTGCGGGTGATGTAGTTGGCCGGGAAGCCGCCACCCATGTTGATCAGCTTCAGGTGGATGCCGTCTTCTTCTTTCAGGCGTTCGAAGATCACTTTGACCTTGGCGATTGCCGCGTCCCAGACGCTGATGTCGCGCTGCTGCGAACCGACGTGGAACGAGATGCCGTATGGCACCAGGCCCAGGTCACGAGCCAGGATCAGCAGGTCCATGGCCATGTCGGTCTGGCAGCCGAATTTGCGCGACAAAGGCCAGTCGGCAGTGGTCGAGCCTTCAGTCAGGATACGCACGTAGACTTTCGAGCCCGGAGCTGCCTTGGCGATGTTGCGCAGGTCGGCTTCGGAGTCGGTCGCGTACAGGCGCACGCCCTTGTCGTAGAAGTAGCGAATGTCTTTGGATTTCTTGATGGTGTTGCCGTAGCTGATCTGGTCGGCGCTGACGCCACGGCTCAGCACTTTGTCCAGCTCATAGATCGAGGCGATGTCGAAGCTCGAGCCTTTCTCTTTGAGCAGGTCGATGATTTCCACGGCCGGGTTGGCCTTGACCGCGTAGTAGACCTTGGCAAATTCGAAACCGGCACGCAGGTCGTCATAGGCCTGGGCGATC
Source organism: Pseudomonas sp. Pseusp15 (assembly GCF_059492165.1). Lineage (NCBI taxonomy): Bacteria > Pseudomonadati > Pseudomonadota > Gammaproteobacteria > Pseudomonadales > Pseudomonadaceae > Pseudomonas > Pseudomonas sp. Pseusp15. The sequence continues at coordinate 4,455,004 of NZ_CP168523.1, read as the reverse complement.
ATCGCGGTGTCGATCACCACGAACGGGGTTTCTTGTTTGTCGGCGAAGGCCTTCATTTTCTGGAAGGTTTCGCGCGCGAAATAGTCTTCGACGTTGATCGACATGCTGGGAACTCCTACTGGCAAACTGAAATTATCAATGGGTGCAAATGAACGCCCTCCGTATCCCCACTTTGGTTCGCCTACTTCCCAAGGCATGTCGCCGAAAGCAAAAAGGCCATGGGAAATGCAGATTCCCTTGGCCTTGCTGTCTCGTCGTCAGTACTTGAGCCGGATGGATCGTTTCCAGCATGGACGTTCGGCGCGAACTTTAGGGCGTGAGGGGCTTGAGATCAACAAAAAATGTCGCGTTTTTGCACGCTTCCGTCGTGCGGTCCCTGACAGCTACTGATGTAACCGACCTGCGTGACAGTGTGATGTTCCCAAGACAAGGATTTTAGAAGGGAGCTTGGTTGGCTTTTGTGGCGAGGGAGCTTGCTCCCGCTGGGGCGCGTAGCGCCCCCAAAATCAGGCAATGCGGTTCTTCAGAAGGATCGCATCGGCTGACTTCACGACTGCTTCGCGGCCGGACGGGAGCAAGCTCCCTCGCCACAAAAGCACTAGAGCCTCATACAAGTCAGGTCAACGCAGTTTCCGCTGGCGAAACAATGCTGGTCTTGCCCCCACGGGACTTACCGGAGCTCAGGTATTCGGCAATCGATTCCTGAGTCACCTCACCGAGAAACACCCGCTCGGCGTCCATCACCGGCAGCCACGAGCGGTTGAACTCGTACATGCGCGACAGCAGGATGCGCAAATGCTCGTCGTACGCCGCGGTGGCGTTGAACTCGCGCAGGTATTGCGCGCAGGTGCCTGTCTGGCGATGCAGGTCGCGACGGCGCACGTAGCCCAAGGCCTTGTTCTCGGCACAGGTCACCACTACGTAGCGCCGGTCCAGTTCGTCCATCAATTCCAGGGCTTCGGCCACCGGGGTTTCCGGGCTCACCGACGGCGCGTTGTCCGCCGCATCTTCAGCCTTCACCAGCAGCAAGCGTTTGAGCGTGCTGTCCTGGCCGACGAAGTTGCTGACAAAATCGTCCGCCGGATGCGCGAGCAAGGTGTCCGGGTGGTCGATCTGCAACAGCTTGCCGGCGCGGAAAATCGCGATTTTGTCACCGAGCTTGATGGCTTCGTCGATGTCATGGCTGACCATGATCACGGTCTTGTTCAGCGCCCGTTGCATCTCGAAGAACTCGTTCTGGATCATTTCGCGGTTGATCGGGTCGACCGCGCCGAACGGTTCGTCCATCAACAACAGCGGCGCATCCGCCGCCAGTGCTCGAATCACACCGATCCGCTGTTGTTGGCCGCCGGACAATTCACGGGGGTAGCGAGTCAGGTATTGCTTGGGTTCAAGCTTGATCATGCTCATCAACTCGCGGGCGCGGTCGTGGCATTTCTGTTTGTCCCAGCCGAGCAGGCGCGGAACGATGGTGATGTTTTCCTCGATAGTCATGTTCGGGAACAGACCGATCTGCTGGATCACATAACCGATGTTGCGGCGCAGGGTCACTTCGTCGAGGTCGGTGGTGTCTTCGCCGTTGATCAGGATCTTGCCCGAAGTCGGTTTGATCAACCGGTTGATCATTTTCAGCGTGGTGCTCTTGCCGCAGCCCGATGGCCCGAGGAACACGCAGATCTCGCCTTCATTGACGGTCAGACTCACCGAGTCCACGGCTTTCACATCTTTGCCGTTGCTTTGGAAGGTCTTGCTGAGGTTTTGAAGTTCGATCATTTGAGCAGTCCTTTTGGAGTCAGCGTGCGTTGCAGCCATTGCAGAAGCAGGTCGGCGAAGATGGCCAGGAGACTGACCAGCACCGCGCCGACGATCAGCATCGACATGTCGCTGCGGCTGATGGAAGCGAGGATGAGTACACCGAGGCCACCGGCGCCGATGGTGGCGGCGATGGTCATCACGCCGATGTTCATCACTACGGCGGTGCGGACACCGGCGAGGATCACCGGCACGGCAATCGGCAGTTCGACCATGCGCAGGCGCTGACCGAAGGTCATGCCGATACCCCGGGCGGCTTCGCGAATGCCGGGTTCCACGCCGGTCAGCGCCAGGTAGGTGTTACGCATGATCGGCAGCAGCGAATAGAGAAACACGGCGGTGATTGCCGGCATCGGGCCCAGGCCCTGGCCGAACCTGGAATAGAACGGCAACAGCAGGCCGAATAGCGCAATCGACGGCACGGTCAGCAAAACCGTGGCGCTGGCTTGCAACGGGCCGGCCAATGTCGGGAAGCGGGTCATCAGGATGCCCAGCGGCACGCCGACCAGAATCGCCAGCGTTACCGCGATGCCAACCAGGGTGATGTGCTGCCAGGTCAGGTGCAGCACTAGCGGCCAATCGAGATGGGAAAAGGCGTTGAGAAATTCCATGTCTTTTTCTCCTCTGCCTTATTGAACAGACAGCAGTGGATGCTGGCGCAGGAAATCGGCGGCAACGGATGAAGGGCTTTCGTGATCGACATCGACCCGTGCGTTGAGCTGGCGCATGGTGGTGTCGTCGAACAGTTCGGCCAGTGGCTTGAGCTCTTCGGCGAGTTTCGGGTGGGCATCGAGGTAGGCCTGGCGCACCACCGGCGCGGCGGTGTAATCGGGGAAGTAATGCTTGTCGTCGTCGAGCAACTTGAGTTTGAAGGCGTTCAAGCGACCGTCGGTGGTGTAGACCAGGCCGGCGAACACCTGGCCATTGCGCAAGGCGGTGTAGACCAGCCCGGCATCCATCTGGCGAATGTTGTTGCGGGTCAGGTTCATGCCGTAGAGATCAACCATGCCGCCCAGGCCGTCGGAACGGTTGGCGAATTCGGTGTCCAAAGCGACGAGGTGATTAGTCTTCGCCTCGGCTTGCAACACCTCGTTCAACTGGCTGATGGTGTTGATCTGCGGGTAAGCCTTCGCGGTTTTTTCCGGCAGGGCCAGGGCGTAGGTGTTGCTGAATTTCGACGGAGTCAGCCAGACCAGGCCTTTTTTCTCGTCGAGTTCTTTCACCCGGGCGTAGGACTGCGCGCTGTCGAGTTTTTCAGTGACATGGTTGTAAGCCACCAGCGAGACGCCGGTGTATTCCCAGAGCATGTCCAGTTGGCCGCTTTCGTGAGCACTGCGGGCCAGATTGCTGCCCAGGCCGCCGGTCACCTGGGTGTCGTAACCCTTGGTGCGCAGGTATTGGGAGGTGATTTCCGCCAGCAGGGTTTGTTCGGTGAACACCCGGGCGCCAATGCGGATCACGGGTTTTTCAGCGGCTTGGGCGATTCCTGCGAACAGCAGAACGCAGCCTAGTAAAAAGCTTGATGTCTTCATGAGAATTCCTTTGCCGAGGCTTAAGACGGGCGCAGGCCGCGTTCGAGCCAGAGGCGGCTGGCGAGTGTCACCAGTCCGTCGAGCAGCAAGGCCAGCAGGGCGGTGCAGGCCGCGCCGAGCAGCAGTTGCGGCTGATTGTTCAGGGCGATGCCGGGGAAAATCAGGCTGCCCAGGCTGTTGGCGCCTATCAGGAACGCCAGCGGCGCAGTCCCGACGTTGATCGCCAGCGCCACACGCACGCCACCGATGATGATCGGCACGGCGTTCGGCAGTTCGACCCGGCACAGCACCTGAGTCGGGGTCATGCCGATGCCGACGGCGGCTTCCTTGAGCGAACCCTGAACGTTTTTCAGCCCTTCATAGGTGTTGCGCACGATCGGCAACAGCGAAGCCAGGAACAGAGCGAAGATTGCCGGACCGCTGCCGATGCCGAGGATGCCCAGGGCGATGGCCAGTACGGCGAGCGGCGGCACGGTATTGCCGATGTTGAAGATCTGCATGAAGCGTTCGGCGCGTCCAACCATGGTCGGGCGACTGAGGAAGATACCGGCGGGTATGCCCACAACAAGGGCGGCCAGCATGGAAGCGAGGACAAGAATCAGATGAGCTTGCAGGTAAAACAACAAATCGTCGCGGTACTGTTCGATCGTGTTGATGCCAATCCAGTGGACCAGCAGGGCCAGAAGAGCGACGACAACCGCACCTCCTGTCAGCCCTTTGCCATAGCGAATAGCCACAGGCAGACTCCTTTTTTCAGTCGGCGAACGCAGTCCCGTGTGGCATGCCATTCCTGGCTGCCGGGAAAACAACGTTCGCGAGAAGCAGCTCTACATGCTGATAAAACCGCATGAAATCGAGCCATAAGCGCAGCCTCGTCAGGCTAACTTGCTGATTTTTCAGCCCCTGACGATGGGTCGTAACAGGGGAGTGGACGTCTCCAGCTTTTAAAAGGTTCCATAATCAGCAGCATTTAGCCACCAAGAAGGAGCTGCCCGCGCTGATTACGGCCATCGGCAGCTCCTGTGTGTGGTGGTCCGTAGATCACTTTTTAAGCTATACTCGCCGCCCTTTTTTGAATCACCGCCAGGCGATTTCCCATGACCAAACAGGCCGCCGAAGTCGCGAAACGCCGCACTTTCGCCATTATTTCCCACCCCGATGCCGGTAAGACCACCATCACCGAGAAGCTCTTGCTGATGGGCAAGGCGATTGCGGTTGCCGGCACGGTGAAATCTCGCAAGTCCGACCGCCATGCCACCTCCGACTGGATGGAAATGGAAAAACAACGGGGTATTTCCATTACCACGTCGGTCATGCAGTTCCCGTATCGCGACCACATGATCAACCTGCTCGACACCCCGGGCCACGAAGACTTCTCCGAAGATACTTACCGCACCCTGACTGCGGTGGACTCGGCATTGATGGTCCTCGACGGCGGTAAGGGTGTAGAACCACGGACCATCGCCCTGATGGACGTCTGCCGTCTGCGTGACACGCCGATCGTCAGCTTCATCAACAAACTCGACCGTGACATCCGCGACCCGATCGAACTGCTCGACGAAATCGAAGCGGTCCTGAAGATCAAGGCCGCGCCGATCACCTGGCCGATCGGTTGCTACCGCGACTTCAAGGGTGTTTATCACCTCGCCGACGACTACATCATCGTCTACACCGCCGGCCACGGTCATGAGCGCACCGAAACCAAAATCATCGAGAAGCTCGATTCCGATGAAGCGCGCGCGCACTTGGGTGACGAGTACGAGCGTTTCATCGAGCAGCTGGAACTGGTGCAGGGCGCCTGCCACGAATTCAATCAACAGGAATTCCTCGACGGCCAACTGACCCCGGTGTTCTTTGGTACCGCGCTGGGCAACTTCGGTGTCGATCACGTGCTCGACGCTGTGGTCGACTGGGCACCGCAACCACTGGCCCGTGTCGCCAACGAGCGCACCGTCGAGCCGGTGGAAGAGAAGTTCAGTGGTTTCGTGTTCAAGATCCAGGCGAACATGGACCCCAAACACCGCGACCGCATCGCCTTCATGCGCATTTGCTCCGGCAAGTACGAAAAAGGCATGAAGATGCGCCATGTGCGCACCGGCAAGGACGTGCGGATCGGCGACGCGCTGACCTTCTTCTCGTCCGAGCGTGAGCAACTGGAAGAAGCGTTCGCCGGCGACATCATCGGCCTGCACAACCACGGCACCATCCAGATCGGCGATACCTTCACCGAAGGCGAAACCCTGGGTTTCACCGGCATCCCGCACTTCGCCCCGGAACTGTTCCGTCGCGTACGCCTGCGCGATCCACTGAAATCCAAGCAACTGCGTCAAGGCTTGCAGCAACTGGCCGAAGAAGGCGCCACCCAGGTGTTCTTCCCCGAGCGCAGCAACGACATCATTCTCGGCGCCGTCGGTGTGCTGCAGTTCGATGTGGTCGCCAGCCGTTTGAAAGAGGAATACAAGGTCGAGTGCTCCTACGAGCCGATCACCGTGTATTCCGCGCGCTGGATCGAGTCCGGCGACAAGAAGAAGCTTGAGGAATTCACCAACAAGGCTGTGGAAAACCTCGCCCTCGACGGCGGCGGTCACCTGACCTACCTGGCCCCGACCCGGGTCAACCTGGCACTGATGGAAGAACGCTGGCCGGACGTGAAATTCCGTGCGACGCGTGAGCATCACTAAGCGCTGAGTTGCAAACCCCAAAGCCCCGATGCGCGAGTCTCGGGGCTTTTTATTGTCTAGGCTGTGTACCGCACTGAAGCGACTCGGTTGTCCGGGTGCGACAGGGTTCTTCCTTCCGTGCTCGGCGAGCCCGCATCACTTAGTTGATCTGGTTATAGGCATTATTCGAAACCAATCTCCCTTCTCACGGCATTTCCCGACCTTCGTTAGCGTCCTATCTGGAGAATCGCGCTAAATTTCTCTCTGCGCCATTCCGGCACCCATGCTTCACCCAAGAAAGGATGGAATCGGCTATGAGCATTATTCAACGCATAGTGTTGCTGCTGAAGGTTTTGGTGATGCTATCCCTCGGCACGTCAGCGGCGTGGGCGGAGTGCACGAATCATGATGAACAGGCCTGGAGCGGGCAAGGCGTGCACAGCGAGCTGATGCTCGCCGCATCGGAATCGGGTAGCTCGAACGATGACGACTCGACCGACGACCCAGACAGCAACGAAGACGACACTTGAGCCTGAATGACAGGCAAAAGAAAACCCCGTCTGCCTGACTGATGCGCAATCGAGGCAGAAGGGGTTTGGTTAACTCAGCAAAAGCGCGCCCCGGCATCCGGGGCGCGTTTTTTTATGCCGCGCCGTCGAGGAATTGCTCGGCGTAGTGGCAAGCTACCTGGCGGGTGTCGAGCAGGCGCAGGAGCGGCTCTTCGATGGCACAGCGCTCGGTCGCGTACGGGCAACGCTTGTGGAAGGCGCAGCCGGACGGCGGGTTCAGCGGGTTTGGCAGTTCGCCGACGATCTTGATTTTCGGCTTGTCCGGATCCGGGTGAATGGTCGGCGTCGCCGACAACAACGCCTGGGTGTACGGGTGCAGGGGACGGGTGTAGATGTCCTCTTTCGGCCCCATTTCCACCGGACGGCCGAGGTACATCACCATCACGTGATCGGCAACGTGGCGTACCACCGCCAGGTTGTGGGAGATGAACACGTAGGCGGTGTTGAACTCTTGCTGCAAATCCATGAACAGGTTGAGTACCTGCGCCTGAATCGACACGTCCAGCGCCGAGGTCGGTTCGTCCGCCACCAGCACTTTCGGCTGCAACATCATCGCGCGGGCCAGGGCGATCCGCTGGCGCTGACCGCCGGAGAACATGTGCGGATAGCGCTGGTAGTGCTCGGGACGCAAGCCCACCTGCTTCATCATCGCCTGGACTTTCTCGCGACGTTCGGCGGCGGAAAGGTTGGTGTTGATCAATAGCGGTTCAGCCAGTTGATCACCGATTTTCTGCCGTGGATTCAACGACGCGTACGGGCTCTGGAACACCATCTGCACATCTTTGCGCAGTTGCTTGCGCTGAGCCTTGTCGGCGCCGGCGACTTCCTGCCCGGCGATTTTCAACGAGCCGGAGGATGGCTCTTCGATCAACGTCAGGGCACGGGCCAGGGTGGATTTGCCGCAACCGGACTCACCCACGACAGCGAGGGTCTTGCCGGCTTCCAGTTCGAACGACACACCGTTGAGGGCGCGCACGGTCGCATGGCCCTTGAACAGGCCACGGGACACTTCGTAGTGACGGGTCAGGTTGCGGGCGGTAAGTACGACGGCCATTACGCCACCTCCTGGTTCAACGGGTAGAAGCAGCGGGCGAGGCTGTTGCTTTTCTGGTCAAGGGCCGGACGCTGGGTGCGGCAATTGTCTTGCACGTACGGGCAGCGCGGCGACAGCAGGCAACCTTGCGGACGGTCGTAACGACCGGGAACGATGCCCGGTAGCGTCGACAGGCGCGCAGCACCCAGGCTGTGTTCTGGAATGGCCTTGAGCAGCGCTTCGCTGTACGGGTGCGCCGGAATGTCGAACAGTTGTGGCACCTGACCGACTTCAACCGCTTGGCCGGCGTACATCACGCACACGCGCTGGGCGGTTTCGGCCACGACCGCGAGGTCGTGAGTAATCAGCACCAGGCCCATGTTCTGCTCTTTCTGCAGGGCCAGCAGCAGGTCCATGATCTGCGCCTGAATCGTTACGTCGAGTGCCGTGGTCGGTTCGTCGGCGATCAGCAGTTTTGGTTCGCCGGCAATCGCCATGGCGATTGCAACACGCTGGCTCATGCCGCCGGAGAGTTGATGCGGGTAGGCATCCATACGGCTGGCGGCGCCGGGGATTTCCACTTTTTCCAGCAGTTCGATGGCGCGCTTGCGAGCGTCCTTCCTGGACATTTTCAGGTGCAGGCGCAGCACTTCTTCGATCTGGAAGCCCACGGTGTAGCTCGGGTTCAGCGCGGTCATCGGGTCCTGGAAGACCATGGCCAGGTCTTTGCCGACGATCTGTCGACGCTGACGGTTGCTGAGCGCGAGCATGTTCTTGCCGTCGAAATTCAGGGCGTCGGCGGTGACGATCCCCGGATGCTCGATCAGGCCCATCAGCGCCATCATGGTCACGGATTTGCCGGAACCCGACTCGCCAACGATGGCCAGCACTTCGCCCTTTTCCACGGATATGTCGAGACCATCGACCACCGGAACGGCGTTGGCGTCGCCGAAGCGAACGTTGAGATTCTTGATTTCTAACAGTGACATTTGAATCTCCTCAGGCGGCGTTCTTGAGTTTCGGGTCCAGCGCATCGCGCAGGCCGTCGCCCATCAAGTTGATTGCCAGCACGCTGAGCAAAATGGTCAAACCAGGCAAGCTCACCACCCACCAGGCGCGTTCGATGTAGTCGCGAGCCGAAGCCAGCATGGTGCCCCACTCAGGGGTTGGCGGTTGTACGCCAAGGCCGAGGAAGCCCAGTGCCGCGGCATCGAGAATCGCCGAGGAGAAACTCAAGGTGGCCTGAACAATCAGCGGCGCCATGCAGTTGGGCAGCACGGTGACGAACATCAGGCGAGGCAGACCGGCACCGGCCAGGCGCGCGGCGGTCACGTAGTCGCGGTTCAATTCGCCCATCACCGCGGCGCGGGTCAGACGAACATAGGACGGCAACGAAACCACGGCGATGGCAATAATGGTGTTGATCAGGCCAGGGCCGAGGATGGCGACAATTGCCACCGCCAGCAGCAGGGACGGCAGGGCCAGCATGATGTCCATCAGACGCATGATGGTCGGGCCGAGCACGCGCGGGAAGAACCCGGCGAACAGTCCCATCAGGATGCCTGGAATCAGCGACATCACCACCGATGACAAGCCGATCAGCAGGGACAGGCGCGAGCCGTGAATCAAACGCGACAGCAGGTCACGACCGAGTTCATCGGTACCCAGCAGGAACTGGATATGCCCGCTTTCCAGCCAGGAGGGCGGGGTCAGCAGGAAGTCGCGGTACTGTTCGCTCGGGTTATGCGGTGCGACCCATGGGGCGAAGATCGCGCAGAAAATCACCAGCAGCATGAACAACAGGCCGGCGACGGCCCCTTTGTTCCTGGAAAACGCATGCCAGAATTCTTTGTAGGGCGACGGATACAGCAGGCTTTGATCGACTGCTACCGGTGTAGTGAGAGTGGTCATGGTCATTGATCTCAGCGCTGATGACGGATGCGTGGGTTGGCAAAGCCGTAGAGGATGTCCACTACGAAGTTGACCAGAATCACCAGGCAGGCGATTAACAGGATGCCGTTCTGCACCACGGGATAGTCCCGTGCGCCAATGGCTTCGATCAGCCATTTGCCGATGCCGGGCCAGGAGAAGATGGTTTCGGTCAGGACCGCGCCGGCCAGCAGCGTGCCGACTTGCAGGCCGACCACCGTCAGTACCGGAATCAGCGCATTGCGCAGACCGTGCACGAATACCACGCGCGATGGCGACAGGCCTTTGGCGCGGGCGGTGCGGATGTAGTCTTCACGCAGCACTTCGAGCATCGACGAACGGGTCATCCGCGCAATCACCGCCAGCGGGATGGTGCCGAGCACGATGGCTGGCAGGATCAGGTGATGCAGGGCATCGAAGAACGCTCCGACGTCATCGGCCAGCAACGTATCGATGAGCATGAAGCCGGTGCGTGGCTCGATGTCGTAGAGCAGGTCGATCCGCCCGGATACCGGGGTCCAGCCCAGGCTCACCGAGAAGAACATGATCAGGATCAGGCCCCACCAGAAGATCGGCATCGAGTATCCCGCCAGGGAGACACCCATTACCCCATGGTCGAACAGGGACCCTCGCTTGAGTGCCGCGATCACCCCGGCCAGAAGGCCCAGGATGCCGGCGAACAACATGGCGGCCGAGGCCAGTTCCAGGGTCGCGGGGAATAGAGAGCTGAACTCGGTCCAGACGCTTTCACGGGTACGCAGGGATTCGCCGAGATCGCCGTGGGCCAGTTTGCCAATGTAATCCAGGTATTGGGCATACAGCGGTTTGTTCAGACCTAGGCGTTCCATTGCCTGAGCATGCATTTCGGGGTCGACCCGACGTTCGCCCATCATCACTTCCACGGGGTCGCCAGGAATCATGCGGATCAACGCGAAAGTCAACAAGGTGATGCCGAAGAACGTGGGGATCAGTAACCCCAATCGGCGGGCAATAAAACTAAACATCTTGTGTGGTACCTCATCAGCCGGTTAGGCATGCCCGGTATCGCTGGGGTCAGCGATGCCGGGCGTTTCTTATCTACTTCACCTGGGTGGTGGCGAAGTTGTTAGTGGTGAGGGGGCTAATGTGATAACCCTCTACGTTGGTGCGCATTGCAGTGAACATGCGGGTGTGCGCCATGCTGATCCATGGCTGGTCCTGATTGAAAACGTCCTGGGCCTGTTCGTAGAGCGCCGTGCGTTCAGCCGGGTTCACTTTGGCCCGTGCTTCGTCGATCAGCGCCTGGAACTTTTCATTGCACCAGCGAGCGTAGTTTTCGCCGTTCTTGGCGGCCTCACAACTGAGCATAGGCGTCAGGAAGTTATCCGGGTCGCCGTTATCGCCTGCCCAACCGGCGGACACCATATCGTGTTCGCCGTTCTTCGCGCGCTTGAGCATCTCGCCCCATTCCATGACACGAATATCGACCTTGATGCCGACCTTGGCCAGATCTGCCTGCATCATTTGTGCGCCGAGCATCGGATTAGGGTTGGTCGGGCCGCCGCCGTTACGGGTGAACAGGGTGAACACGGTGCCCTCCGGTACCCCGGCTTCCTTGAGCAGGGCACGAGCCTTGTCGAGGTCGCGAGGCGGGTTGGTCAGTTTATGGTTGTAGCCCAGCAGGGTGTCCGGGTACGGGTTGACCGCCACCGTCGCATTGCCTTTGCCGAACAGCGCGTTGACATAAGCCTCTTTGTCGAACGCGATGTCGATGGCTTTGCGCACCCGCACGTCGCTCATGTACTTGTGGGAGGTGTTCATGGCGACATAGGAGACGGTCATCGCGTTCAGTTCATCAACCTTCAGGTTGGTGTCTTTCTTGATGCTAGGGATGTCATCCGGTTTCGGATACAGCGCGATCTGGCACTCGTTGGCCTTGAGTTTTTGCAGGCGCACGTTGTTGTCGGTGGCGATCGCCAGGACCAGCGCGTCAGCCGGTGGCTTGCCACGGAAGTAGTCCGGGTTGGCCTTGAAGCGGACCTGAGCGTCCTTGGCGTAACGCTGGAAGATGAAGGGGCCGGTGCCGACCGGTTTGTTGTTCAGGTCGCCGGTCTTGTTGGCCTTGAGCAGTTGATCGGCGTACTCGGCGGAGTAGATCGAGGAGAAGGCCATGGCAATGTCGGCCAGGAACGGCGCTTCGCGGCGGGTCAGGGTGAACTTGACCGTGTTGTCGTCGACTTTCTCTACGCTTTTGAGCAGTTCCTTGAAGCCCATGCTCTCAAAGTACGGGAAGCCCACGCTCGACAGCTTGTGCCATGGATGATTCGGGTCCAGCTGACGCTGGAAGCTCCAGACCACGTCGTCGGCGTTCATGTCGCGGGTCGGCTTGAAGTAATCGGTGGTGTGAAACTTGACGCCTTTGCGCAGGTGGAACGTGTAGGTCAGGCCGTCTTCACTGATGTCCCAGGATTCGGCCAGCGCCGGAATCACTTCAGTGGTGCCGGGCTTGAAGTCCGCCAGGCGATTGAAGATGGTTTCGGCCACTGCGTCGGCTGTGACTGCAGTCGTGTACTGGGCCATATCGAAGCCTTCCGGGCTGGCTTCGGTACAGACCACCAAGGGTTTGGCCGAGACGCCAACAGCGACACTCAGCAATGCGGCAGCGATGGCCGCTCGTAGGGGAAGCATTTTCATCAAGAACCCTCTGCAATCGGTTGAACAGGAAAAAACCGAACGGCCGACTCGTCATGAGTCAGCCGCCGGCGTGCGTTTTACAAAATGTTGAACGGGATGGTGGTCACGAGACGGAACTCGTTGATGCTGCCATCCGCCTGGTTTTCGCTGGCACGGTGCGCGGTGTAGGTTGCGCGAACAGTGGTGGCCTTCAGCGGGCCGCTCTGCAGGGCGTAGGTCGCACCGATACCGTATTCGTAATGGGTTTCGCCATCCTGGGCCTGGATACCGTCGTAACCCTTGCCTGCTACGCCTTCATTGCCGGTGTAGTGAGTACCGTCGATGCCCCAGCCACGTGCCTGGTAGATGTTGAACTTCAGACCTGGCACGCCGTATTCGGCCATGTTCAGACCGTAGGCAATCTGGAAGGACTTCTCGTTCGGGCCGTTGAAGTCCGACAGCAGGGAGTTGGCCAGGTAGATGCCGTTGGTTTCGTGCAGGTAGTCGAAGTACTCGTTACCGTTCACTTCCTGGTAGGAGAAGGTCAGGCTGTGGGCCTGGTGGGTCAGGCCGAACGACAGGGAGTAGGTGTCGTTGTCGATTTTGCCTATGAGGGCTTTACCTTCTTCCTGGGTTTTGTAGTAGTTCAGGCCGGTGGTCAGGCTCAGGACCTGGCTGTCGCCCAGCACATGACTGGCGCCGAAGTAGTACTGGTTCCAGATGTCTTCGGCTTGGGTCGCCCAGAGGCTGGTGGTCAGGCTGGCGAATGGGGTGTAGGTGATACCGCCGGTGTAGATGTGATCGGTTTCAACGATGCCGTTGGCGTATTCGGTGCGGAATTTACGCTGGCTTTCTTCGGTACGCGGAGAGTTGCGATCGAAGGTGGCCAGGTCGAAAGCCAGGTTGTTCAGCTCTTCGCTGTGGATGGCCACACCTTCGAAGCTCGAAGGCAGCGCACGGTTACCGATGACATCGACCATCGGGCTGCTGAAGTTCATGCGGCCAGCGGTCAGGGTAGTGTTGGAGACACGGGCCTTGACGTTGGCCAGGCCCAGTTTGCTCCACTGGCCGACGGCGTCGCCACCTTCTTCGGTCAGGGTACGGTTGTTGCCCGCGCCAGGACGGGTTCCCGGTGCGCCGCCGTTGTTGGACGCCAGATCCTTGCGATCACGATCCAGCGCGATGGCGTTGTAGGCCGCCACTTCGGTGCTGAAACCTACGGTGCCTTGAGTGAAGCCGGAGTTGTACTTGAGGATGGTGCCCTGAACCCAGTTGATACGACGATCAGTCGGGGTTGATACACCGTCTTTCTTGTAGCTGAACGTGCCGCCACGTTTCAGTTGCTCGTTGGCATACCAGTTACGCGTGCTACCGGTGATCGACTGCCCTTCGACGAAGCCAGTGGCTTCACTCTGAGCACTTTTCTCATTCACGGTAACCGGGGTGAACGCCTGGCTCTGGGATTCTGCGTAAGCCGTGGCGGTCACGCTGCTGATGGCCAAGGCCAATAACGCGGTGCTGCTCAGTTTCATGTGTGAAGCTCCTTTCTTTCTTTTTTTAATGCCGGTCTTTTTTGGTGATCCGGCTATTTGGTTTAGAACTCATTCAGGCTTCGCAAACGTTTGCTGCAGGCCGATTTGACGAATTACGGCAATACGCTTGCGTGAGGGCGGAATCCGCCCCCCAGCGTTTCTGGCTAATTGGTTATTGGTCGATACTGACGCCCGAGAACACGTTGCGACCGAAGGGGCTGACCTTGAATCCTTCGACTTTGGCGCTCAACGGCTGGTTGACCGTCGAGTGGGCGACCGGCGTGATCGGCACCTGCTGCTTGAGGTACTGCTGCGCCTGTTTGTAGAGCACGGTGCGCTGGTCGCGATCGGTGACGACCTTGGCCTGCTTGATCAGCTTGTCGTAGGTCGGATCACACCACATGGAGTAGTTATTGCCGCCAATGGCGTCGCAGCTGTACAGCGTACCGAGCCAGTTGTCCGGGTCGCCGTTGTCACCGGTCCAGCCGATCAGGCTGATGTCGTGCTCGCCGTTCTTGGTGCGCTTGATGTACTCGCCCCATTCGTAGCTGACGATCTTGACCTTGAGGCCGATCTTCGCCCAGTCCGCCTGGAGCATTTCGGCCATCAGCTTGGCGTTGGGGTTGTACGGACGCTGGACCGGCATGGCCCAGAGGGTGATTTCGGTGCCTTCCTTCACGCCGGCGGCCTTGAGCAGTTCCTTGGCTCTTTCCGGGTTGTAGGTGGCGTCTTTTATGGTGTCGTCATAGGACCACTGGGTCGGTGGCATGGCATTGACCGCCAGTTGACCGGCGCCTTGATAGACGGCGTTGAGAATGCCTTGCTTGTTCACCGCCATGTCCAGCGCCTGGCGCACTTCGAGCTGGTCGAAAGGTTTGTGCCGGACGTTATAGGCGATGTAACCAAGGTTGAAGCCGGGTTTCTCGATCAGCTGCAGTTTCGGATCATTCTTCAGTGCGGTTACGTCGGCGGGGCGCGGGTGCAGGGTGATCTGGCATTCATTGGCCTTGAGCTTTTGCACGCGCACCGAGGCGTCGGTATTGATGGCGAAAATCAGGTTGTCGAGCTTGACCCGGCTCGGGTCCCAGTACTGCTTGTTGCCGCTGTAACGGATGTTGGAGTCTTTCTGGTAGCTCTTGAACACGAACGGCCCGGTGCCGATCGGCTTCTGGTTGATCTCGCTCGGCTTGCCGGCCGCCAGCAACTGGTCGGCGTATTCGGCCGAAAGGATGGCGGCGAAGCTCATGGCGATGTTCTGGATGAACGCGGCGTCGACGTTGTTGAGCGTCATCACCACGGTCAGCGGCCCGGTCTTTTCGACCTTGGCAATATTCTTGTTCAGGCTCATCCCGTTGAAATACGGGAACTCGGTCGGATAAGCCTTACGGAACGGGTGCTGCGGATCGAGCATGCGATTAAACGTGAACAGCACGTCGTCGGCGTTGAAATCGCGAGTCGGCGTGAAGTATTTGGTCGTGTGAAACTTCACCCCTTCACGCAGATGAAACGTGTATTTGAGGCCGTCCTCGGAAATATCCCAGCGGGTTGCCAGGCCTGGCACGACATTGGTGGCGCCTTTTTCAAACTCTGCCAAACGGTTGTACAGCGGCTCGGCGGCGTCGTTATCGGTCGCAGTGGTGTACTGCGCGGTGTCGAAACCGGCGGGGCTGCCTTCGGAGCAGAACACCAGGCTGTTATTGGCGGCCTGGCTGATGGAAGTGGCGGCCAGCAGGCCGGTGCCCAGCAATGCGGATAAAACCAAGGAATGGCGCATGACGCTCCCTCTTTTTGTAGTGTTATTCAATGCGCCGCGATCCCGTCCGGGGACGTTGTGGCGGCATTGAGCTCAAACCAATACGGGCAGCAAACCGATAGCCCACACAGTCACTGGTCAGAACCCGACGGTAGGTGCCGTGGGTCTGGCAGTAAATGCGCTGAGTCCTAAAGACTCGTAGGAAAAGGCAACGCGTCCTAACCCCTGGCTGCGTCAGACAGCGGATTTGGATGTAGGCAAATTCCTAACTTCTCGGCAGAAAAAAGCAGCGGCGACACTGAAAACGTCGCCGCTGCCTTTTCTTATTTGCTGACGCTGACGCCGTAGAAGGAGTTCAAGCCAAATGGGCTGATCTTGAAGTCCTGCACGTTGGCGCGCATGGGTTGGAACACCGTCGAGTGAGCGATAGGTGTCATTGGAACAGCATCTTTGAGGACGTGTTGCGCCTGTTTGTACAGTTCGGTGCGCTTGGCCTGATCGGTGGTGCGTTTGGCTTCCTTGACGAGGCCGTCGAATTTCTTGTCGCACCATTTGGAGAAGTTGTTGCCACTCAGCGAGTCGCAGCCGAACAGCACGTTGAGCCAGTTGTCCGGATCACCATTGTCGCCGCTCCAGCCGATGATCATAGCCTGGTTCTCGCCGCCTTTGGAGCGCTTGATGTACTCGCCCCATTCGTAGCTGGTGATCTTCACGTTCAGGCCGATCTTCTTCCAGTCGGACTGCAGCATTTCAGCCATCAGCTTGGCGTTCGGGTTGTACGGACGCTGTACCGGCATCGCCCACAGAACGATTTCGGTGCCTTCCTTGACGCCGGCTTCCTTGAGCAGCTGCTTGGCTTTCTCAGGATCGTACTTGGCATCCTTGATGGTGGTGTCGTAGGACCATTGGGTCGGCGGCATGGCGTTGACGGCCAGTTGGCCTGCGCCCTGATAAACCGAGTCGATGATCTGCGGCTTGTTGACGGCCATGTCCAGCGCCTGACGAACTCGCAGGTCGGCCAGCGGGTTCGGTTCGTTGCTGCCCTTGACCTTGTCCATCACGTTGTAGGCGATGTAGCCCAGGTTGAAACCAGCCTGCTCAGGCATCTTCAAAGTTTTATCTTCTTTGAGCGCCTTCAGGTCGGCTGGACGCGGGAACAGAGTGATCTGGCACTCGTTCTTCTTCAGCTTCTGGATGCGTACCGACGGGTCGGTGGTGATGGCGAAGATCAGGTTGTCGATCTTCACGTCATCAGGCTTCCAGTAGTCCTTGTTCCCGGTGTAGCGGATGTTGGAGTCTTTCTGGTAGCTCTTGAACACGAACGGGCCGGTGCCGATCGGTTTCTGGTTAATGTCGGCAGCCTTGCCTTCCTTGAGCAGCTGGGCAGCGTACTCGGCGGACTGGATCGAGGCGAAGCTCATGGCCATGTTCTGGATGAACGCGGCGTCTACGTCTTTGAGGGTGAACTTGACGGTGTGGTCGTCGACTTTATCGATCTTGGTGATGTTGGTATCCATCCCCATGTCGGTGAAGTACGGGAATTCGGTCGGGTACGCCTTACGGAACGGGTCATCCTTGTTAATCATGCGATTGAAGGTGAACAGCACGTCGTCGGCGTTGAACTCACGCGTCGGCTTGAAATACGGGGTGGTGTGGAACTTGACGCCTTCACGCAGGTGGAAAGTGTAAGTCAGGCCGTCACTGGAAATGTCCCACTTGGTCGCCAGGCCAGGAATCACGGCGGTGCCGCCGCGCTCGAACTGGGTCAGGCGGTTGAACATGGTTTCTGCAGAGGCGTCGAAGTCGGTTCCGGTGGTGTACTGACCTGGGTCGAAACCGGCCGGGCTTCCTTCGGAGCAGAACACCAGGTTAGACGCCGCTTGGGCGAAAGGTGCACTGGCTAACAGGCTTGCGCCGACTAAAAACGGAATGACCGCGTGTTTAAGCATGGTGGCCTCATGATTTGTTGTCATTTTTGGATTAGAGGACGACCTCGTGAGTCGACCTGCGGATACTTATGCAGGGGCCGTACCCAATGCAAGATCCGGAATGGCCACAAGTCCTAAAGAGTGGCACGAACGTACCTTAATGTCGCATATGTGTAAAAACTGATGTATTTGACCGTTTGTGCAGGTTTTTTACGGTGCAAGTCGTGCACCGATAAGGGGCGACCGGGGCGGTTGACGCACCCGGTTGGAGCCTGGTGTTACTTATTTATACCCACGCCATAGAACGGTGTGAGGCCAAACGGACTGATCTTGAAGTCGGTGACTTCCTTGCGCAGTGGCTGGAACACCGTCGAGTTGGCAATGGGTGTGATAGGTACTTGTTGTTTAAGGATTTGCTGGGCCTGTTGGTACAGTTTGACCCGCTGTTGTTTGTCCGTGGACACCTTGGCTTGCTGCACCAGTTTGTCGTAGACCGGGTCACACCATTTGGCGTAGTTGCTACCTTTCACCGCAGCGCAGCTGTAGAGCACGCCGAGCCAGTTATCCGGGTCACCGTTGTCGCCGGTCCAGCCGTAGATCATTGCGTCATGCTCACCATTCTTGGCGCGCTTGATGTATTCGCCCCATTCATAGCTGACGATGTTGGCCTTGATCCCGACTTTCTCCCAATCCTGCTGGATCATCTGTGCCGACATCCGCGCATTGGGGTTGGAGGCGCGCTGCACGGTCATGGCCCACAGATTAATTGTGGTGCCGGGAGCAACTCCCGCTTCTTTCAGTAGCGCGCGGGCTTTGGTCGGGTCGTGCGGGGCGTCCTTGATGCTCGGGTCATACGACCATTGCGCCGGTGGCAAGGCGTTTTGCGCCAGTTGCCCGGCACTCTGGTAGACAGCCTTGATGATCGCCGGCTTGTCGATGGCCATGTCCAGCGCCTGACGCACCTTGAGCTGGTCCAGCGGTGGGTGGGTCACGTTGTAGGCAAGGAAGCCGAGGTTGAAACCGGCTTGCTTGAGCACCCTCAGATTCGGGTCTTGCTCCATCACTTCGATGTCTGCCGGGCGTGGGTAGCCGCTGACCTGGCACTCGCCGGCCTTGAGTTTTTGCAAGCGCACGGCGGCGTCCGGGGTGATCGAGAAAATCAGGTTGTCGAGTTTCACGTCCTCGGGTTTCCAGTAGGCCTTGTTGGCGGCGTAGCGGATTTGCGAGTCCTTCTGATAGCGCTTGAACACGAACGGGCCGGTGCCGACCGGTTTCTGATTGAGGTCGGCGGCTTTGCCTTCCTTTAATAGTTGGGCGGCATATTCGGCGGACTGCACCGAGGCGAAGCTCATGGCGAGGTTTTGCACGAATGCGGCGTCGACGTTGTTCAGGCTGAAGCGCACGGTGTGGTCGTCGATCTTGTCGATGCTTTTGATCGTGGTGTTCAGGCCCATGTCGGTGAAGTACGGCGACTCGGCGGGGTAGGCCTTGCGGAAGGCGTTGTCCGGGTCGAGCAGGCGCTGGAAGGTGAACAGCACGTCGTCGGCGTTGAAGTCGCGGGTGGGGGTGAAGTAGTCGGTGGTGTGGAATTTCACGCTGTCGCGCAGGTGGAAGGTGTAGGTGAGGCCGTCCTCGGATACGTCCCATTTTGTTGCCAGGCCGGGTTCGATTTCGGTGCCGCCGCGTTTGAATTGGGTGAGGCGGTTGAAGACGGTTTCGGCGGAGGCGTCGAAGTCGGTGCCGCTGGTGTATTGGCTGGGGTCGAATCCGGCAGGGCTGGCTTCGGAGCAGTAGACCAGGGTGGTGGCGGCTTGGGCGGTTTGTGCGAGTGATGCGGTTGTGGCGAGGGCGAGTGCGAGCAGAAGTGGTTTGACGGTGGTTCTTTCCATGGAGTCCCCGGGATTTGAGCAGCGATATTTTCCTGAGAGTAGCGTTGTTGGCGGGGAGGGCGGAAATATCGTTTTTTGAGGGGGACCCCTCTATCCGGGCATAGTCTGCCGGTCTTTGCGTTGATGGCGGACTGTAGGAGCTGCCGAAGGCTGTGATCTTTTGATCTTAAAAATCAACGTCAAAAGATCGCAGCCTTCGGCAGCTCCTACGCAAAGCGGTGTCAGGCGGGCGTTGTGGGTGAAGTTAATCCGTTTCACGTTGCTTGAATGAGCGCGTGGCTCACGCCGTATACCGGGCCCGACTAAAAAACAGCGCAGCCCCGAGGGCGATAGCATTGGTTGAAACGATGCCCAGATCGAAGCCGGCGATGAAAGGCGGCAGCATAAAAATACTCGAAAACCCCAGAGCGAACAGGGTGATGCCCAGCCATTTTCTGAGGCCATAGGATTTCAGATAGAAGAACAACAGCAGGAATACTGCATAAGCCACGGCGTACAGGCCATATTCGTTCATGATCTCACCCGCCTTGAGTCTTGATGATCATGGACGATCCTGAGTGCTGAGGGCCTATGCCACCGCTGACCTGTGCATCCAGGCTGACGATGACATCGCCGGCGTGATAAGTCGGCAATTTGCTCAGCGTGAACTCGCGGACTGCCCATCCCACCGGGATGGCCGCACCGGGCATGAATTTACCTGCCGCTGCCCCGAAAACACCACTGGTGAGGTTGGCGATACTTGTTCGTTGAGCATTGAGTAAATCCCCCTGTTGCCGGGTCAGGGGTTTGGAGATCCCGACCATCATTTGGCAAGGCAAATCCTTGGCGAGCATTTTGTCATAGAGCTCTACCACCAGATTGCTCACTTCATAGTGGGCGGCTTTCGCTTCACCAAAATGCAGTGTTCTGAGGCTACCCCGTTCACCGGCTGACAGGGTGAAGCGCGATACGTTGAAGACAATTCCATGGTTGCCGGAAAATTGATCCCTTTCAAACTTCAATGCTCGCGTCCTTATCGAGTCTGGAAAGGCAGGGAGTTTCTCTTAGCTCCTGGGCTTTCGCAAATGCAAAATCAAAAGCAGCTGAGGCGGCCTGTTTACTCGCGTGTACACCGCCCTGCCGTTTTCGTGTCCGGGTTATCGCATCAAGGCATCAACACTTCAATCGCCCCATCCGCTGTCATGCTGACCTGGCTGGTGCCGGCTTCAACTTCTGGCGTCACCGGTGCCGAATCCATACCGGCGGCTTTCATCATCATCGGCCCGCGCATGTACGGTTGTGGATAGCCGTTGCTGTTGAGGTTCAGGTTGACGATTTTGTAGCTCTTGCCGCCCAGGGCGTCGGTGGCCAGTTGGGCGCGGGCCTTGAAGGCGGTCACAGCTTCTTTGAGCAGGGCGTCTTCGCTGGCTTTGCGGGTTGGCGTTGCGATGGCGAAGTCCATGCCGCCCATTTTCAGGTCGGTGAGCAATTCGCCGGTGAGTTTGGACAGGGCGGCGAAGTCCGAGCTTTCCAGGCGCAGTTCGGCGCGTTCGCGCCAGCCGGTGATTTTCTGGCCTTTGGTGTCGTAGATCGGGTAGCTGTTGCGGCTGCCTTGGCGCAGGGTGATGTCGTTGACCTGTTTGGCCTGGGCCAGCGCCTTGTTCATGGTAGTGCTGACGTCGGCGGCGAGTTTGGCCGGGTCGGTGTTTTGTTCTTCGGTGTAGAGGGTCACGATCATCAGGTCGCGGGCCACTTCCTGGCTGACTTCGGCGCGCAGGGAGATCTGGTTGTAATGCAACTCGTCGACGGCCAGGGCCGGGAGGCTGGCGGCGGTGCCAACGCTTAGGGCAAGAAGGGCGGCGCTGCGGCGCAATGTGTGCATGAAAAGCTCCTTGGACGATGCGCAGGGGTTAGGGTCCGAACCTGCGTGAAACCATCAGACTCTAGCTTCGATGGTCCGTTTCGCACAGTTACAACTTCTATACAGTCTCAACCGGTGCCGGGCTTTTGTGGCGAGGGAGCTTGCTCCCGCTCGGCTGCGAAGCAGTCGCAAAGTCGGTATGCGTGGTTTGCCAGTTTCACCCGGTTGAATGGTTGGGGTCCGCTTCGCAGGCCGACGTGAGCAAGCTCCCTCGCCACAGGGGCTCATCGGCGAAGCATTCACTTATAAATCCATGAGCCGCAACTGTGGTCGTTTGCCGCACTTTCGCCTCTCAGGCCCGCGGCTTGGTTATACTCCGTGCGATCCGCCTGGAGCGCTCATCAGGAGAGCTCATGCTCGCCCCCGTACAATTGACTTCCGCCACTCGCCAGAACCTCTGGCGGCTGACTTTCATCCGGATTCTGGTGCTCGCCGCCCAGGCCGGCTCCGTAGGCCTGGCCTACTGGCTCCAGCTGCTGCCGTTGCCGTGGGTGCCGCTGGCGATGACCCTGGGCTGTTCGACGCTGTTGTGTGTGTTCACCGCCGTGCGCCTGCGCACTTCGTGGCCGGTTACCGAGCTTGAATACGCCCTGCAACTGGCCTGCGACCTGTTTATCCACAGCGCCTTGTTGTATTTTTCCGGTGGTTCGACCAACCCGTTCGTCTCTTATTACCTGGTGCCGCTGACCATCGCCGCCGTGACGCTGCCGTGGCGCTATTCGGTGATTCTGTCGGGTATCGCCCTGGCGCTGTATACGTTGCTGCTGGCGCGGTTCTACCCGCTGGAAACCTTCCCCATCGCCCGGGAAAACCTGCAGATCTACGGCATGTGGTTGAGTTTTGCCTTGGCCGCCGCCGTCATCACCTTCTTTGCTGCACGCATGGCTGAAGAGCTGCGTCGGCAGGAAGAGCTGCGTGCGATCCGTCGCGAGGAAGGCCTGCGCGATCAGCAATTGCTGGCCGTCGCGACTCAGGCTGCCGGTGCCGCCCATGAACTGGGCACGCCGCTGGCGACCATGAGCGTGTTGCTCAAAGAGATGCAGCAGGATCACCCCGACCCGATGTTGCAGGACGATTTGAAGGTTTTGCAGGATCAGGTCAAGTTGTGCAAGGAAACCTTGCAGCAACTGGTGCGCGCCGCCGAGGCCAACCGTCGTATGGCGGTGGAGATGCAGGATGTCACCGACTGGCTCGACGAAGCGCTCAACCGCTGGCACCTGATGCGTCCTGAGGCCAGTTATCGCTTCCAGCGTCTGGGCCAGGGCACGGTGCCGCGCATGGCGCCGCCGCCGGATTTGACTCAAGCGCTGTTGAACCTGCTGAACAACGCCGCCGATGCCTGCCCTGAAGGCTTGCAAGTGACCCTGGACTGGACCGTCGAAGACTTGACCATCAGCATTCGCGACCATGGTGCCGGTGTACCGCTGGCTATCGCCGAGCAGATCGGCAAACCGTTTTTTACCACCAAGGGCAAAGGTTTCGGCCTGGGCCTGTTTTTGAGCAAGGCCAGCGTGACACGCGCCGGCGGCTCAGTGAAACTCTACAGTCATGAGGAAGGCGGCACGCTCACCGAGCTGCGCCTGCCCCGTGTCGCCCGAGGAGACGAACATGAGTGACGAGATCCAAGTTGAAGGCGAAGAACTGCCGCATTTGCTGCTGGTAGACGACGATGCAACCTTCACCCGCGTGATGGCCCGCGCCATGGCCCGCCGTGGTTTTCGCGTCAGCACCGCAGGTTCCGCCGAAGAGGGCCTGACCATCGCCCAGGCCGATATCCCTGATTACGCCGCGCTGGACCTGAAAATGGACGGCGATTCAGGCCTGGTGTTGCTGCCCAAGCTGCTCGAACTCGACCCGGAGATGCGCGTGGTGATCCTCACCGGTTACTCGAGCATTGCCACCGCCGTCGAGGCAATCAAGCGCGGCGCCTGCAATTACCTGTGTAAACCGGCGGATGCCGATGACGTGCTGGCCGCGCTGCTCTCCGAGCACGCCGACCTCGACAGCCTGGTGCCGGAAAACCCGATGTCCGTGGACCGTCTCCAGTGGGAGCACATCCAGCGCGTCCTGACCGAGCACGAAGGCAACATCTCCGCCACCGCCCGTGCCCTGGGCATGCACCGCCGCACGCTGCAGCGCAAACTGCAGAAGCGTCCGGTCCGTCGCTGAACGAGCGCTGAACGGTTATCGCCAGCTCTCGCGATCACACGAGCCGATCATCTATGATCGGTTCTTGTGTGTTCTTTTCTTTATCGAGCCTTATCCATGAATCAGAACGCTGAATATTCCGCGGTCAACGATGCTGTGCGCGGGCAGTTTTTTCGCAAAGTGTGGGCGATGACCACGCCTTACTGGCGCAGCGAAGAGAAGGGCAAGGCCTGGACGCTGTTGATCGCTGTGATCGCGCTGTCATTGTTCAGCGTGGCGATTTCGGTGTGGATCAACAGTTGGTACAAAGACTTCTATAACGCCCTGCAAAAGAAGGACGAAGCAGCCTTCTGGCAGCTGATTCTGTATTTCTGCGGCATCGCCGCCGTGGCGATTCTTGGCGCGGTGTATCGGCTTTATCTGACTCAGATGCTGACCATTCGCTGGCGAGCCTGGCTCACCGAAAAGCACTTCGCCCGCTGGCTAGGCAGCAAGAATTACTATCAGCTGGAGCAGGGCGGTTACACCGATAACCCGGACCAGCGGATTTCCGAAGACCTCAATAAGTTCACCACCAACACCTTGGGCCTGGGCCTTGGGCTGATACGGAACATCGTCAGCCTGGTGTCGTTTTCGATCATTTTGTGGGGCGTGTCGGGCAGCATCGAAGTGTTTGGCTTCACGATCCCCGGCTACATGTTCTGGTGCGCACTGGTTTACGCCGCCGTCGGCAGCTGGCTGACGCATGTGATCGGTCGTCGCTTGATCAGCCTCAACAACAACCAGCAACGTTTCGAAGCCGACTTGCGTTTCTCCATGGTGCGGGTCCGCGAAAATGCGGAGAGCATTGCGCTGTACAACGGCGAACCCAACGAGAACCGTCGTCTGAGCAGTCGCTTCGGCCTGGTTTGGCACAACTTCTGGGACATCATGAAAGTGTCCAAGCGCCTGACTTTCTTCACCGCCGGTTATGCCCAGATTGCAATCATCTTTCCATTCATGGTCGCTGCGCCGCGTTACTTCGCCGGCAAGATCGAACTTGGTGAGCTGATGCAAATCAACTCCGCGTTCGGCAATGTGCAGGAGAACTTCAGCTGGTTCATCAGCGCGTACCAGGACCTTGCCGAGTGGCGCGCCACCTGTGATCGTCTGCTGAGTTTCCGTCAGGCCATGACCGACAACGAAGAGCGCGCGCCGGCCATCGACGTGCAGAATCAGGGTTCGGCACTACGGGTGCATAACCTTGGTCTTGACCTCGCTGACGGTCGTCATTTGCTGACCAATGCCGACATGACCGTGGAGGAGGGCGAGCGCGTCATGCTCAGCGGTCGTTCCGGCAGCGGCAAGTCGACCTTGCTGCGAGCGATGGGGCACCTTTGGCCAGCCGGCCACGGCAGCATTCGCCTGCCGACGGCGCGTTATCTGTTCCTGCCGCAAAAACCCTATCTGCCGATTGGCAGCCTGCGTGAGGCGTTGAGTTATCCACAACCGGGCGACACCTACCCGCACGAGCGCTACGTCCACGTGCTGGAAACCAGCCGCTTGCCGCACCTGGTTTCACGTCTGGATGAAGCCAATCACTGGCAGCGCATGCTTTCGCCGGGTGAGCAGCAACGTCTGGCCTTCGCCCGTGCGCTGCTGTATGCGCCGCAATGGCTGTACATGGACGAAGCCACCTCGGCGATGGACGAAGAGGATGAAGCGTCGTTGTATCAGGCGTTGATCGATGAATTGCCGGGGCTGAGCATTGTCAGCGTCGGCCATCGCAGCAGCCTGAAACGTTTCCATCCACGGCATGTGCGCATCGAGAATGGTCACCTGGTGGACCAGGCCGTGACCGCCTGAACCTGTGGGAGCGTGGCATGCCACGCTCCCACAGGTCAACGGTGATCGTACAACCCGCATGCGCTATGATGCGGTTTCAGCCGTTTTTTCGAGACAGACGTTCACCATGGAAAACCCGATCGACGCACCTCGCCTCCCTCGCAAGCGCCGCAGCCTCGCACAGGAATTGGTGACGGTGTTGTCCGAGCAGATCCGCGACGGTCAGCTCAAGCGTGGCGACAAATTGCCCACCGAGTCGGCGATCATGAATGCCCATGGCGTCAGCCGCACCGTGGTGCGTGAAGCGATCTCCCGTTTGCAGGCCGCAGGGCAAGTGGAAACCCGTCACGGCATCGGCACCTTCGTGCTCGACACCCCGAGCCCGAGCGGTTTTCGCATCGACCCGGCGACCGTGGTGACCTTGCGCGACGTATTGGCGATTCTGGAACTGCGCATCAGCCTGGAAGTGGAGTCCGCCGGCCTTGCCGCGCAACGTCGCAGCCCGGAGCAGTTAGCGGCGATGCGTGAGGCGCTGGACGCCCTCAACGAAAGTGCCGCCCACGCCGGCGATGCCGTGGCGTCGGACTTCCAGTTCCACCTGCAAATCGCCCTGGCCACCGGCAACCGCTACTTCACTGACATCATGACCCACCTTGGCACCAGCATCATTCCGCGCACACGCCTCAACTCCGCGCGCCTGGCCCATGACGACCAGCAGCACTACATGAGTCGCCTGAGCCGTGAACACGAAGAGATTTACGATGCGATTGCCCGGCAGGATTCCGATGCGGCGCGGGCGGCGATGCGCTTGCACCTGACCAATAGCCGTGAGCGGCTGCGCCAGGCGCATGAAGAGGCGCAGGCGCAAGGTTGAACGGTGCGTGGCAGGAAATCGTTCTACTCAAAAAAGCGCCTGACCGGTAAACGATCAGGCACGATGAGGGTCAGGCTTCGATAAACAGTATCAGGGGCTCAGAACACGGCTCCAGACTCGACTCGTCCGCGAGTTTGTAGCGCAATTGCACTTCTGTGTTCAGGTACTTTTCCAGTTCTGTTTTGGGAATTCGCAGTTCAATTCCCGTCAGTTTTACCATGTCGTCGCAGGCGTCGTCCCAGACGCCGGTAGGCTCTGCGAGGCCCTCCCAGTCAGGCTCTTCCGTATTTGTGCCGAGGATCGGGTAGACATCCCAGTTCGGCGGAATATCGTTCGGGTCCGGCACGCGGACGATCAAGTCTACACTTAGGGTCGATAGCTGGATGGTTGCCCGATCGGCTGAGTGCTCCGGGAACTGCGGAAGGTGTGCAATAGCAAAAGTCATGTTGAATCGCTCTCCTTGAAAGATCTGCCGCGATCCTTCGCGGCAGTCGTCGCACTTTACCGGGCGCATCGGTGATCTGCCGAACCCGATCATGACCAGGCATTTCAAGGTTCAACACTGCGCGCAGGCAATGATTCCGGGGCGTTGAGTGAAAAATTCCCGAGGGTACTCTTCCGACAACGTATCTCTCTTCTGAGCTTGAAAGGCGCCGCTTTCACCCCTTTAAACAACAATGTTGTCTGACAAAAATACCCACCCAGCGATGAAATGCAGTTGACGGTTGTATTTTAAGTTGTACGATGACCTACAACTTCGGCGAAGGCTGAACGGTTTTCTCACACAACGTTGCTACCAGGGTGTTCGAATAATGAATCCACAAGAACTGAAGTCCATCCTCTCTTCCGGCTTGCTGTCGTTCCCGGTCACCGACTTCAATGCCCAGGGCGACTTCCATCGCGCGGGCTACATCAAGCGTCTCGAGTGGCTGGCCCCATACGGCGCCTCGGCGTTGTTCGCCGCAGGCGGTACCGGTGAGTTCTTCTCTCTGGCGGCCAGCGAATATTCGGAAATCATCAAGACTGCGGTCGACACCTGCGCCAGCAGCGTGCCAATCCTCGCCGGTGTCGGTGGTTCGACCCGCCAGGCTATCGAGTACGCTCAGGAAGCCGAGCGCCTGGGCGCCAAAGGCCTGTTGCTGCTGCCGCACTACCTGACCGAAGCCAGCCAGGACGGCGTTGCCGCGCACGTTGAAGCCGTGTGCAAATCGGTAAAAATCGGTGTGGTGGTCTACAACCGCAACGTCTGCCGCCTGACCGCGCCGCTGCTGGAACGACTGGCCGAGCGCTGCCCGAACCTGATCGGCTACAAGGATGGCCTGGGCGATATCGAGCTGATGGTGTCGATCCGTCGCCGCCTCGGCGATCGTTTCAGCTACTTGGGCGGCTTGCCGACTGCTGAAGTCTACGCCGCGGCCTACAAGGCTTTGGGCGTACCGGTTTATTCCTCGGCGGTGTTCAACTTCATCCCGAAAACCGCGATGGATTTCTACCACGCCATTGCTCGCGAAGATCACGCCACCGTCGGCAAGATCATTGATGACTTCTTCCTGCCGTACCTGGATATCCGCAACCGCAAGGCCGGTTACGCGGTGAGCATCGTCAAGGCCGGGGCAAAAATTGCCGGCTATGACGCAGGCCCGGTGCGTGCACCGCTGACCGATCTGACGGGCGAAGAGTACGAAATGCTCGCCGCGCTGATCGACAAGCAGGGCGCGCAGTAACACTCGATAAAACCAGGGCCGCTGAGCGATCAGCGGCTTTTTGCGTGAGGAGATTTGTTGTGGCAGATGCAAAGCGTTTTGATAACTACATCAACGGTGAATGGGTGACGGGCAGTGATTACTGCGCCAACATCAACCCGTCCGAGCTGAGCGATACCCTCGGCGACTATGCCAAGGCTGATCTGGCGCAGGTCCACGCCGCCATCGACGCCGCTCGCGCTGCGTTTCCGGCATGGTCCACTTCCGGTATTCAGGCTCGGCACGATGCGCTGGATAAAGTCGGCAGCGAGATCCTCGCCCGTCGCGAAGAACTCGGCACGTTGCTGGCCCGGGAAGAGGGCAAGACCCTGCCCGAAGCCATCGGCGAAGTGACCCGCGCCGGCAACATCTTCAAGTTCTTCGCCGGTGAATGCCTGCGTCTGTCCGGTGACTACGTGCCGTCGGTGCGTCCGGGCGTCAATGTCGAAGTCACTCGCGAAGCGCTGGGCGTGGTCGGCCTGATCACGCCATGGAACTTTCCGATCGCGATCCCGGCGTGGAAAATCGCTCCGGCTTTGGCTTACGGCAACTGCGTGGTGCTGAAACCTGCCGATCTGGTGCCGGGCTGTGCCTGGGCTCTGGCGGAAATCATCTCCCGCGCCGGTTTCCCGGCCGGCGTGTTCAACCTGGTGATGGGCAGCGGGCGAGTAGTCGGCGAGGCGCTGGTCAACAGCCCGAAAGTCGATGGCATCAGCTTCACCGGTTCGGTCGGCGTGGGCCGGCAGATCGCGGTCAATTGCGTGTCGCGCCAGGCCAAGGTGCAGCTGGAGATGGGCGGCAAGAACCCGCAGATCATTCTCGACGATGCCGACCTCAAGCAAGCGGTCGAACTGTCGGTGCAGAGCGCGTTCTACTCCACCGGCCAGCGTTGCACCGCGTCGAGCCGTCTCATCGTCACCGCCGGGATTCACGACAAATTCGTCGAAGCCATGGCTGAGCGCATGAAGTCGATCAAGGTCGGTCATGCGTTGAAGTCCGGCACCGACATCGGCCCTGTGGTCTCGCAAGCGCAGTTGGAACAGGACCTGAAGTACATCGACATCGGCCAGTCCGAAGGTGCGCGTCTGGTCAGCGGCGGTGGTCTGGTGACGTGCGACACCGAGGGTTACTTCCTCGCCCCGACGCTGTTTGCCGACAGCGAAGCTGCGATGCGCATCAGCCGCGAAGAGATCTTCGGCCCGGTGGCCAACATCGTTCGCGTAGCGGATTACGACGCTGCACTGGAAATGGCCAACGACACCGAGTTCGGCCTGTCGGCGGGTATCGCCACTACGTCGCTGAAGTACGCCAACCACTTCAAGCGCCATTCCCAGGCCGGGATGGTGATGGTCAACCTGCCGACCGCCGGTGTGGATTACCACGTTCCGTTCGGTGGGCGTAAAGGTTCATCCTATGGTTCACGTGAGCAAGGTCGCTATGCGCAAGAGTTCTACACGGTCGTAAAAACTGCCTACATCGGTTCCTGATACGCCGCAATACCTGTAGGCGCCGGCTCCCATAAAAGCCGGCGCTTACAAATAAATCGTTATTACCCGCATAAAAATAATCAGTGGGAGTACATCTACAATGCAATCGACCAAGCCGACTCACGTCCGCTATTTGATTTTGCTCATGCTGTTTCTGGTGACCACGATCAACTACGCCGACCGGGCGACCATCGCGATCGCCGGCTCCAGCCTGCAAAAAGACCTCGGCATCGACGCGGTCACCCTCGGTTATATTTTCTCTGCATTCGGTTGGGCCTACGTGGCCGGGCAAATTCCCGGTGGCTGGCTGCTGGACCGGTTCGGTTCGAAAAAAGTCTATGCCCTGAGTATCTTCACCTGGTCGCTGTTCACCGTACTGCAAGGCTATGTCGGTGAGTTCGGGCTATCCACCGCCGTCGTCGCGCTGTTCATGCTGCGCTTTCTGGTGGGCCTGGCCGAAGCGCCATCCTTCCCCGGCAACGCACGCATCGTAGCAGCGTGGTTCCCGACCGCAGAACGCGGCACCGCCTCGGCGATCTTCAACTCGGCGCAATACTTCGCCACCGTACTGTTTGCGCCGCTGATGGGCTGGATCGTCTACAGCTTCGGCTGGCAGCACGTGTTCATCGTCATGGGCGTGATCGGCATCATCTTCTCGGGGATCTGGCTGAAAGTTATCCACAGTCCGCGCCAGCACCCGATGATCAACGACGCCGAGTTCAAGCACATCGCCGACAACGGCGGCATGGTCGACATGGACCAGGACAAAGGTAAAGGTAAAAAGGTCGACGGTCCGAAGTGGGACTACATCCGCCAGTTGCTGACCAACCGCATGATGCTCGGCGTGTACCTGGGCCAGTACTGCATCAACGGCATCACCTACTTCTTCCTGACCTGGTTCCCGGTGTACCTGGTGCAAGAACGCGGCATGACCATCCTCAAGGCCGGTTTCATTGCCTCGTTGCCGGCAATCTGCGGGTTTATCGGTGGCGTGCTCGGCGGAGTGATTTCTGACTATCTGCTGCGCAAGGGCCACTCGCTGACCTTCGCCCGCAAGGCGCCGATCATCGCCGGTCTGCTGGTTTCCAGCAGCATCGTGGCTTGCAACTATGTCGATATCGAATGGATGGTGGTCGGCTTCATGGCCCTGGCCTTCTTCGGCAAAGGTGTGGGCGCATTGGGCTGGGCGGTGGTGTCCGATACCTCGCCGAAACAGATCGCCGGTTTGAGTGGTGGCCTGTTCAACATGTTCGGCAACATTGCGTCGATCACCACGCCGATTGTCATTGGCTACATCATCAGCTCCACCGGCTCCTTCAAATGGGCGCTGGTGTTCGTCGGTTGCAACGCGCTGGTCGCGGTATTCAGCTACCTGGTGATCGTTGGCCCGATCAAACGTGTGGTACTCAAAGAGCCGCCAGTCAGCGGTCCTGAAACGAACAACAAGTTATCTGAAGCGCATTCCTGAGGAGCGGCGTCATGCAGTTGATTGAACATTCCGACTCGCCGCGCTACATCCGCCTGCACGAGCGGGACAATGTGGTGATCGTGGTCAACGATCAGGGCGTGCCGGCCGGCACCCAATTCCCCGATGGCCTGGTCACCGTGGATTTCGTGCCGCAGAGCCACAAGGTCACCCTCGAGGACATTCCCGCGGGCGGCCAGGTGATTCGATACGGCCAGACGATCGGCTACGCGTTGCAGCCGATTCCTCGCGGCAGTTGGGTCAAGGAAGATCAACTGCGCATGCCCACCGCGCCACCGCTGGACAGCTTGCCGCTGTCCACCGAAGTGCCGGCCGCGCAGGCACCGCTGGAAGGCTTCACCTTCGAGGGCTATCGCAACGCCGACGGCACCGTCGGCACGCGCAACATTCTCGGCATCACCACCACCGTGCAGTGCGTCACCGGCGTGCTGGATCACGCGGTAAAACGCATCAAGGACGAGTTGCTGCCCAAGTACCCGAACGTCGATGACGTGGTGGCGCTGACCCACAGTTACGGCTGCGGCGTGGCGATCACCGCCACCGACGCGTACATCCCGATCCGCACCGTGCGCAACCTGGCGCGCAACCCGAACCTGGGGGGCGAGGCGCTGGTAATCAGCCTGGGCTGCGAGAAATTGCAGGCCGGGCAGGTGATGCATGAGAACGATAGCTCGGTGGATTTGAGCGAGCCGTGGTTGTATCGCTTGCAGGATTCCAGTCACGGTTTCACCGAGATGATCGAGCAGATCATGGCGCTGGCCGAAACCCGTTTGAAGAAGCTCGATCAACGCCGCCGGGAAACCGTGCCTGCGTCCGAGCTGATCCTCGGCATGCAGTGCGGCGGCAGCGATGCGTTCTCCGGGATCACCGCCAACCCGGCCCTGGGCTATGCCTCGGACCTGTTACTGCGGGCCGGTGCGACGGTGATGTTTTCCGAAGTCACCGAAGTGCGCGATGCGATTTACCTGCTGACGTCCCGGGCGGAAACTGAAGAAGTCGCTCAGGAACTGGTGCGGGAAATGGACTGGTACGACCGTTACCTGGCCAAGGGCGAAGCGGATCGCAGCGCCAACACCACGCCGGGGAACAAGAAGGGCGGGTTGTCGAACATTGTCGAGAAGTCCTTGGGCTCGATCGTCAAGTCCGGCAGCAGTGCGATCAACGGGGTGCTTGGCCCTGGGGAACGGTTCAAGCGCAAAGGGCTGATTTTCTGCGCGACCCCGGCCAGTGATTTTGTCTGCGGGACGTTGCAGTTGGCGGCGGGGATGAACCTGCATGTGTTCACCACCGGGCGTGGTACGCCTTATGGATTGGCGATGGCGCCAGTGGTGAAGGTCTCGACTCGCACAGAACTGGCGCAGCGCTGGCCGGACCTGATCGACATCGATGCCGGGCGGATTGCCACCGGGCGGGCGTCGATCGAAGACCTCGGCTGGGAGTTGTTCCACTACTACCTGGACGTGGCCAGCGGCAAGAAACAGACGTGGGCGGAGCAGCACAAGCTGCATAACGACATCACCTTGTTCAACCCGGCGCCGATCACGTAAGACAGCGTTATCGTTCATTGCGGGCTTGTCCGCGAAGGGGCCTTGGAACTGACTGAAGGTTTCAAGAATGTACCCATAAATAAAAAGGCCGCGATCCATATTGGATCGCGGCCTTTTCATTGGCTTCGATTCAGGCGTCAGACCGCATCCAGCTCCGGTTCGTCCGCCTGGATGTTAACGGTTGCTTTCACTTCATCGTGACGACGGATGAACTTCCAGTCCGCCTCGTCGATGTAGATACCGTTCGGGCCGCTGCCGCCTTCCAGGTCGATGGCGACGCTGGCGCAGACTTGCGGCTTCACACTCGCCAGGATCGGCACGAAGCCCAGTTGCAAGCTGGTTTCCAACAGCGCTGCCTGGTTCTTCTCGTCGATGTCCGCTGCCTCGTCGAGGTAGTACGGCAGGCGCACGCGACCGGCCTGGTCGCGGTCCATCAAGTGCAGCAACAAGTACATGTTGGTCAGCGCCTTGATGGTCATGGTGGTGCCGTTGGACGCCGCGCCGTCGATGTCGGTGTGGATCACCGGTTGGCCATTGACCTTGGTGATCTCGAACGCCAGCTCGAACAGATCCTTGAGACCGAGCTGGTTGTGGTTCGCTGCCACCAGCCGTGCCAGGTATTCCTTGGCTTCTTCGTTCTTGTTGTCCTGCTCGGCGCTTTGGCTCAAGTCGAAGACGGAGAGGGTTTCGCCTTCTTCGTACTGACCGGCGCTGTGGATGATCTGGTCAATGTGCTTGAGCGCTTCCTTGTTCGGCGCGAGCACGATACGGAAACTCTGCAGGTTGGAGACCTGACGTTTGTTGATCTCGCGGTTGAACAGCGCCAGTTGATGTTCGAGGCTGTCGTAGTCGCTGCGGATGTTGCGCAGGGTCCGGGCGATGTCGGTAACCGCCGCGCGACGCGCCTTGCCGAGGGTCAGGGCTTCATCGGTGCGGTGTGCGTACGCGTTGATCAGCAGTTGCAGGCGACGTTCCATATCGTCTTCGCTGTCGAACTTGGCCACGCCCTTGAGGCGAACCTGCGCGTAGAGCGCGTCGATCTGCCCGTCGGCCCGCAGCAGGCCTTGCCAGCTGTCCTGATAGTCATTGAGCAATGGCAGCAGGTTGTCCATGGAGTCGTCGACCGGGTCCATGAACGGCGTGCCGAACGGCAGGTCGGCCGGCAACAGCTGACGGCGGCGCAGGGCGTCGTCGAGGGTGCGTTGCTTGGCTTCCATGTCACCGATCTGCCGGCCAACCAGTTGCAGCTTGGCCGACAGTTGCTGGACGCGTTCGGTGAAGGCATCGCTGGAGCGTTTCAACTCGTCCTGAGCGGCTTCCATCTGCGCCAATTGCTCAAGCTTGTCGCCTTCTTCGGCGCTCAGGGTTTGCGCGCGGCGGAAGTCTTCCAGGGCTTTCTGCGCATCCAGCACTTGCTGGTACAGCGCTTCGGTCTGGGTCTTGCTGGCCGCACGGTCGGCCGCTACGGCTTGCTGGGTTTTCAGTTGCTTGAGTTCTTTGTCCAGACGCTCTTTCTGATCGCGCAGTGCCGCACGGTCGGCCAAGGCTTGCAGGGCCGGCGGCTCGATGTGCGACAGGTCGATGGACAGGCCCGGCACTTCGAAGCGCTCGCCTTTGAAGCCATCGAGGATCAGCTCCATGGATTTGACCCATTCACCGTCCTCATCCAGCGCAATGCCGTGTTCGCCCAACGGCAGGCTGAACAGCGCGCTGTTGAACAGCCGCATCAGGCGCTCGACGTCCTGCTGCGAGAACTCTTCGCGCAGACGGGCATAGCTGTTGTTGTCAGCGTGATCGAGTTGTTGCTTCACCGATTTCAGGCGTTTTTCCAGATCCCGCAGACGCTCTTCCAGGTCTTCGGCCGAAAACTGCCGCGACTGGGCCAGCGCACCGGCCAGTTCATCGTGCGCGTCCTTGGCGGCGAGCAATTGCTGTTCGAGGACTTTGACGTCATCGACCAGGGCGAAGCGATGCTTGAGCACCGACAATTCGCCGAGCCAGCGCTGGATGCCGGTGATTTCCCGCTCCAGGCGCATCAGCTCTTGAGTGCCGCCACGCTGATCGTTTTGCAGAGCGTCCTGCTCGTTGCGGTAGTGCTCGGCCTGAATCGTCAGTTCTTCCTTGCGAGCACTGGCGTAGTCCGACCAGGTGCCGAGCAGGGAATCGAGCAGCGGCGACAGGCGATGCAGTTTGCCGCGCAGGATATCCCGCTGTTTCACGCCGTTGGCCAAGGCTTCGACCAAGGGACCGGCCGCGACCAGCGAGTTGTAGTCCTGCTCCATGCGGCGGACATCGCGGAACGCTTCTTCGCACGCGGCGATGTAATCGACACTGCCGGAACGCAGGCTGTGTTCGAAGGCATCGAGGAACAGCTGCTTGAGCTTGGCCGCGGTGATTTCACGCATGTGCAGCAGGTTGATGAACAGGGCGCGGAAGGTCTTCAGGCTCTGCTCACTGGTGGAGCGCAGCGGGATCAGCGTCAGGTCGAGCGGAATCGAGGTGTGGCCGCCCACCAGCAAACGACGCAGTTCATCCGGCTTGAGTTCGTAGGCTTTCAGGCCTTCGCGCTCAAGATTGGTGAACAGCTCTTTCTGCCGCAGGCAGGTGTCGTCTTTCTGATAATGAGCCAGGTCGAGTTTGCCGGCGTAGGCAAAGAACTGATGACCGAAACCACCACCCGGGCCGCGACCGACCACGCCAATCACGTGCGGGCCGTGGGGCAGGGAGACTTCGACGAGGATGTAACTGGTGTCCGAGGCGAAGTAGAAACGCCGCGATTGTTCCAGGCTGTACTTGCCGAAACTCATGTCCGACATGCGCGCCAGGATCGGGAACTGCAAGGCGTTGATCGAGGCGGATTTGCCGAGGTTGTTCGCGCCGTAGACCGACAGCGGTTCTTCCAGCGGGAACAGGCCGAGGCTGTAGCCGGCGGTGTTCAAAAGGGCAAAGCGGCGAATGCCGTAGCGTTCCTTGCTCATGCGTCGGTCTCCTGTTCTTCGGCAATGGCGCGGGCCAAGGCGTCTTCTTCGCTCTCTTCTTCAAACTCGGTGAGATCGAGCGGGTCGTCGGTCTGCAGCAGTTTTTCATCGCTGTCTTCGTCGATCAGCACCGGCGCCGGCAACGGCAGCACGCTGTGCAGGCTGGCGGCCAGGTCGCGGTCTTGCTGGACCGACAGGCAGACATCGAGGAAGCGGTGCATCGGCGGCAGGAAACGGTAGACACCGTTTTCTTCGCCGGCGAATCCGAGCTGGGTCATGCGGCGCATGATTTTTTCTTCGAGTTCTTCGACGGTCTGCACTTCGGCCTGGATAAACAGGTCGCGGTACTTTTCCAGCAACGATGGCAATTCATCGCGACCGAGGCTGCCACCGTCGAGCACGGCGATCGGGTCGCGGCCCTGGTCGGCCAGGTGTTCGACGAGGATGAAGGTGAACAGCGCCAGACGTTGCGCCGTCTTGTTTACCGCTGCCGCGGCCAGGTCCGGCACGAAGTAGTAGAAACCACGGGTGTCGCACACCAGTTCAAAACCCAACGCCTTGAACAGGGTGCGGTACTGGTCCTGGAAGTTCGACAGTTGGGCGTACAGCTCCGGGTCGCGGCGGCTGACGTGGTAGCCCTTGAACAGCTCGCGAAAGATCGGCGCCAGCTGGGACAGTTCGTTTAGATCAAGATGCATGTGGGGTGCTCGCAGAATCCTCGGCGGCGGTGTCGCGGGCCGAGAGCAGGGCGAAGGAGCGCAGGCTGACCTGATGCTCGTGAGTATGGTAATCGCGGCGTTCCAGACGCTCGCGCTTGAAGCGTTTTTCCCGCGACAGGCGCGAGAACCAATAGAGCAATTCGTCGGTGGCGCCGTCCGGCTCCTGCTCCAGCAGCCAGCTCATCAGGTCCGGCATCGGCAGGGCATCTTCACAACGTTCGAGCATTTCCCGAACCGTGCGTGGCGCGCGCGGGGCTTCGCCTTTCTGGGTCTTGTGGGCCTTGGGGAAACGCGCCGGTTTCGGCTCGAAACGGGCCAGGGCGTAGACATAGGCTTCGACTTGGCTGGCACTGCCGAGGAAGGTGCTTTGCGGGCGGGTGAACAGCGGCATCGCGGCTTGCGGCACCGCATCGATGCCTTTACGACGAATGGCCGACAACGCCAGGGCTGCGCCACGGGTCACAGCGTTATGCCGGCGCGCTTCTTCGCGCAGCGGCAGCAGCAGCTCGCGGGCGTGACGCAGGGTCAACTGGGCGCTGGTCTGCATTTCGAGGATGCGCGCGTGGGTGCGCAGCAGCATGTCGTCGTCGACCAGATGGCCGAGGCGCTGCTGTTCGGTGAGCATGCGCAACAACACGTTCTCAACCTTGCGCACGCCTTGTTCGAAGGCGCCGTCGGCATTCACCAGCTGAATCATCGGTTCGACGTATTCGTCCCAGGTCGCCAGCACTTCAGCATAACGCTGACGCAGCGGAATCTGCCGGTCGCTGGTCTTGGCCCGTTCGGCGACGGCCACCAAGGCCTGTTCGTCGTTGGCGAGTTTCTTCAGCACGTCCCGCACGCGCATGTCGAGCAGGCGCAACTGGCGCGCCAGATCGTTGCCGTCGCGAATGTCGAAGGCGTCCTGGATGTAACCGGCCAGGCGTTCGAGGTGGCGCAGATAGGCTTCGATTTCCAGGCACAGGCCCAGACGGTGCTCACGGCGCAGGTAAGCGAGGAAGTCATGGATCTGCGCGTTGAGCTCGAAACGGTTCGGGCTTTTCGCCACGGGAACCAGAATGTCGAGGCGAATCCACACGTCCAGCAGGCTGGTGATGTTCTGCGGTGTGCTGTCCAGTTGCTGGGCGGCCAACTGTGAACGCAGTTCGTTGAGGCTCAGGGTGCCTTGGTCGAAGTGCTCGCACAGTGGCTCCAGAAGTGCCCAGTGTTCAGCGAGGGCGCGCAAGACGCGCTTGGGTTCGATCATCGGAATGGCCGGCTGGTTGGCAATTAAAAGCCGCGATTGTACTTCATCGCAGCCGTGTCGATTCACTCTGGGGATGGGCTGTCGCTTCTTCTATCGGTGAAGTCTATCGATCAAGCGTGGGCGATCTTGAGCGAAGGGCGGTAGAATCACCGCACTTTAGTTATCCACAAGTGGCCGACCTTTGCTTATCGAGTCCCGTCGCCGCGCTTATTTGACCGCCATGCAGGTGGTCAACTGGCTGCCGCGCACCGAATTGCCCTTTGCTGCGCCATCGCGGCCCGAACTGCTGGAGATGCCCGAGCCAGCGGTCGTCGCCCCGGTTGCACCTGCTCCGGTGGCGCAGACGCCCGTGGAACCCGCGGCCAAACCGGCCGAGCGGGTGAAAATCGAGGTGCCACGGCCGACGCCATCGGCTGGAAAACCAGCAAGCAAAGCGACGCAAGAGAGCGAAGAGGTACCGCTCGTCGCCAAGCCTGCGCCAGTGCCGCCGCCGCGTTTCGCTCTGCAATTGCTGCGAGCCGGTCGCTGCCTGTTGCTGGTGGAGTTACCCACAGGCGAAACTTTCCAGACCCGCGACCCCGCTTATCTGTTGCTCAAAGACATGCTGCGCGCCGCCGGCCTGCCGGACAGCCCGCAGATCGTCGGCGAGCCGGTGCGCTGGCCGCTGCTGGCTCGCGGCACAATGGACCAAGGGCCGGAAGCGGCTCGGGATTTCGTACAAGGTTTTCTGTCGGCCCGCCTGGAAGACGCACCGTGCGTCTGTCTGTGGCTGATCGGCCTGCCGGCGGTGCGTTTTGCCGGTGAGGCCAACGCCGAATCCTTCAACCGTGAACTTCAGGTCGAAGGCCTGGGGTCGGTCTGGGCCTTGCCGGGCCTGGAGTTATTAATGGAAGAGCCACAGCGTAAGGCTGATGTCTGGCAAGCCATGCGTCGGCTGATGGCGCGTTGGAAAGAATCGAATGAGTGACGCTGTATCGTTCCGCCCGATGACCGAGGCGGACCTGGACGCTGTACTGAAAATCGAATACGCAGCCTACAGCCATCCCTGGACCCGCGGGATTTTTCTCGATGGCCTGGGCAAGTACCAGATCTGGCTGATGTTCGAAGGGCAGCAGCAGGTCGGTCATGGCGTAGTGCAGATCATCCTTGATGAGGCGCATCTGCTGAACATCACCGTCAAACCGGAAAATCAGGGCCGCGGCCTGGGCTTGACGCTGCTGGAGCATTTGATGTCGATTGCCTACAAGGCTGAGGCGCGGGAATGCTTCCTGGAAGTGCGCGACAGCAACCGGGCGGCGTTTAGGTTGTATGAGCGGTATGGGTTTAACGAGATCGGACGTCGGCGGGATTACTACCCGGCGGTTGGCGGGCGAGAAGATGCCGTGGTGATGGCCTGCACCTTGGTTGATTGATCGTTTCTAAAGGCTTCGCGGGCAAGCTTCGCCCGCGAAGGCGTCTGCACGGACGTCAACGATCAAGGCTTGCCGTCCAATGGATCCTGCCGGGCCAGTTCCGCTTCATCCAGCCCATCGCCCCCGCCGATGTCGTCCCCGTCGACAATGCTCAGATCCCAATCCGCCTGGCCGTCTTCACCCGCTTCGTGGGCATCCCGTGCGCCGTCTTCACGGATCAGGGTTTCCGGGCTCAAATCATCGTCGGTGACGTCATTGTCATTGGTCGCGCCGGTCATACCGGCTTTACGGGCGTGCTGGTCGGGAATCTTCTGCGCAAGTTCGCGTTCGGGGATCAGGTCACCGATTCTGGTGCCGGGCTCTTCCTCGTCGAAATCCAGCTCATGCACCGAGCCCATGCGGTCTTCATCGTCGTCGATGGGCTCGGGTGGCTCCTTATCGAACGGACGTCGTGAATCAGTCATGGCTATTCCTCATACTGTAGGCCCTACTACAATTGACCCACTGGACTGCCGAGAATTCCCGCGGGCAGGGAGCGCCGGCTAGCCGCTACATACATCAGGACATCAGGGGGATCTGCATCTCGTGCGTGACCCCGACGGGCGGTTGTCTGTCAAAGCAGTGCATCATTCTCGAGGCTTCATTGCATGAACGACTTACAAGATCTGATTGATAACAACGAACGCTGGGCTGATGCGATCACCCGCGAAGATCCTGATTTTTTTGCCAAGCTAGCCCGTCAGCAAACCCCAGAATACCTGTGGATCGGCTGTTCAGACGCACGCGTGCCAGCCAACGAAATCGTCGGCATGCTGCCGGGTGATCTGTTCGTGCACCGCAACGTGGCCAACGTGGTGCTGCACACCGACCTCAACTGCCTGTCGGTGATTCAGTATGCGGTGGATGTACTCAAGGTCAAACACATCCTGGTGACCGGCCACTACGGCTGCGGCGGTGTACGCGCCTCGATGCAGGATCGTCAGTTGGGCCTGATCGACGGCTGGTTGCGCTCGATTCGTGATCTCTACTATGAAAAACGCGACGAACTGGCCAAGTTGCCCACCGAAGAAGAGCGGGTCGACCGCCTCTGTGAGCTCAATGTGATCCAGCAGGTGGCCAACGTCGGTCACACCAGCATTGTGCAAAATGCCTGGCACCGCGGGCAGAGCCTGTCGATCCACGGCTGCATCTATGGCATCAAGGACGGTCGCTGGAAGAGCCTGAACGCCACCATCAGTGGTTTCGAGCAGTTGCCGCCGCAGTACCGTTTGCGCCCGGTCGAGGCGTTGTAAAAGCCTTTCAGCCGAGACTTCGCCGACGCCAGTGTTGAAAGAACTGTTCACCATTGGCATTCGGTGACTCGTCGTAGCCGATGATCCAGCCACGGCAGCAAGGACAACCGCAGCGGCAGGCGAACTGCCGCAGCAGCTTGTCTTCTGTCGCGGCGAAATCCATCGTCAGTCGGTCACCCTTTTTGATGTCTTTGAGCGCCCATAACCACAGCTCGCTCATATCGAGAAAGACGTTGGGGTCGCAGGAGTGACTCAGCAGACCACTGAAGCACGGATCGTAGACATGGATTCCCGGCGCCAACTGCCGGGTGTGTCGGCAGCGATAGGGCAATAGATGTCCGGAAACACGGCAGATTCGGCTGATGCGGGGGAACTCGCGCAGTGCCGCGACCGCCATTGCCGAGCCCTGAGCGTTATGGATGATTTCAAAGTCGTCTTTGGAGGGGAATCCAAGGCGAAGGGGCAACTCTACAAACGGATAGATGCCATTTGATGACGGCGGTGGTAGTCCTTGTTCGGCATGGCGTCTCATAACAATCCTTGTCAGTTGGGTGCTACGACCTCCGTCTGCTGACATCCTGTCAGCTCTGCAGCACGTGGATACGACACAAGCCTCTCGCAAATGAGATAACCGGTCTACTGTCAGATATGACAGTCGAGAAAAGCTCTTTCCCGCGTCAGCCATGGCTCACGCGGGAAAGACTTCCTTCGTTTTACAAGTGTGGGGCAGATGCGGAGGTCATAAGGGCCGGGGTCTGCAGCTGTTTCAGCTCGGATTTGACCGGCGCTGTCGAGCATTTGGCCACCGCTTGCTCAGGCGTCAGGTTGCGAATCGAGGTGTAGAACAGTTCGCAGGTTTTTTCTTTCTGGGTCACTTGCCAGGTCTGAGTGCAGCTTTTCAGCTGAGCGGTAGGGTCAGTGCCCGGTTTGCTGCCCATTCCGGCCTGCCAGCACGCGGCACTCAAATCCTGCCCCATGACTTTCAGCCCCGCGGCGTCGGCCTTGGCCTGCGCATCGTCGCCGCTATAGGCTTCGGGGTCGGCGGCGTACCAGATGTAGCTCGGGTGGTTGGAACCCAGTACGGGTACCGTCACCCCCTTGCTCGGGCTGATGGTTGCCAGGCCCAATATTTCTACGGTCTGCCCGTATTGTTGCTTGATCCAGTTACGCACCGGTGAGCCAAAGGCGACCATTGGCAATGCTGCACCTTTGGCATTCTGGCTGACTTCCTTGACCATGGTGGTCTGGTAGTCCGTGAAGTAGTTGTAGACGCCTTCCAGATCCTTGCCGGCGGTGGACGGTGCGGCAATCGGCGCGATGTCGATGATGGTCTGATAGGCCGGCGTCTGGTCGGCGGGAATGTTGTTGGCGGTCAGCAGCGCGGCCCAGCGGTCGGTGGTCTTGGA
Source organism: Pseudomonas sp. Pseusp15 (assembly GCF_059492165.1). NCBI lineage: Bacteria > Pseudomonadati > Pseudomonadota > Gammaproteobacteria > Pseudomonadales > Pseudomonadaceae > Pseudomonas > Pseudomonas sp. Pseusp15. The sequence goes on along the minus strand of NZ_CP168523.1, from coordinate 4,413,654 downwards.
CTCCAGATAGTCCTGGGCCTGGGTCAGGGAATAATCTGGCGGGAAGTGCAGCAGTTCGACGCTTTTGCGGTTTTCCAGCGCCATGCCCAGCGGCAGGAACAGGTACCAGTTATAGGTCCATTTGCCATCGGCACTCAGCTTGTTGGCACCGTTGTAGGCCAAATCCCCAGCATTGAGCAGTGCGGTCAGTGGCTTGTCATAGCCTTTGGGCACACCGCTGATATGGGCGTGGAGCTGCTTGTTTTCGGTTTTGACCAGCACTTTTGCGGTCTTGTAGCCATCGCGCTGTACGCTTTGGGTCAGGTAATGCTCGACGGTCTGCTCCAGTGTCCAGTTGCGGAAGCAGATGACATTACAGTTGTTGGGGTAGGCGAACAGCCGGGTAACGCGCTCGGTACTGCCCAGATTCAGATCGACATCGGCGTGAGCGGCGGCGCTCAGGGTGAGCGCGGCGAGGGTGAATCCTGCGAGTTTGAACATGCTCAGATCCTTTTCAGCGTGAGCCCTCGGAGGTGGGGCGGGTACATACTGGAACTAGTTGTGTCGAACGGTCTAGTACACAAGTGAAAAGAGCGCCAGTCAGAGCCCCTTTTTCATCAGGCAAAGTGCAGTGTATTGCTCAAATCGCCCATGGGTTTCTGGCCACGGGCAATCATTGCATCGTCCCGCTGCCTGAGGCCATCGAGCTTTTCAAGCTGAAACACCCGGGTGATCAACCGCAGAATCGAGCCAGTGTCATAGACCGTGTGATCCACCATGCCCTTGCGCGCAAACGGCGAAACTACCAGCGTCGGTACCCGCGAGCCCGGTCCCCAGCGGTCGCCCTTGGGCGGTGCGACGTGATCCCACCAACCGCCGTTCTCATCGACAGTGACCACGACCACCATGTTTTTCCACTGCGGGCTTTCCCGCAGCACTTTCAGGGCGCGGACGATGTGCCGGTCGCCGGACGCTACATCGGCGTAACCGGCGTGCATGTTCAGGTTGCCCTGGGGTTTATAGAAACTCACCGCCGGCAGCTTGCCCGCCTCGGCATCGGCAAAGAACTTGTTGGTATTCGATTCATCGCCCAACCCCGCATCCCGTAGACGTTTACCGCGCTCCAGCGGGTTTTCCGGCCCCTGCTGCTTGAAGTAGTTGAACGGTTGGTGGTGGTACTGGAAGTTCGGGATTTTCGGAATACCGCCAGAGTCCTTGTACTGATCCAGCGTCGCCTGCCAACCTCCGGCATACCAGGCCCAGTCGATGTTTTTCTTCGAGAGCTTGTCGCCTATGTGCTCGTGGGTCTGGGGGACCATGACGTTCGGCAGGTCTGGTTTGGCGTACGCAGGACGCTCCGGGTCGCGAATCCAGGTCGGCCAGTACGGCGGAGCGAGCGTGTTGACCCCATAGCCGTCCGGCGTCAGCGCGCTGGGGCCGAATTGGGGTGGGCCGGTCATGGCGCTGGCTGGGGATTGTTCCAGGGGCTTGAGGCGTGGATCGGCCGGATCATCGCTTTGCAGCGTGGCGATTTGTGTCTTGGCCACCGAGTTGACGGCGTCCGGATAGAACGGCGCGGTGGCGCTGATCAGGTATTGATGGTTGAGAAACGAGCCGCCGAAAGCCCCCTGGAAAAAGTTATCGCAGAGCACAAATTCTTGGGCAACGTCCCACAACCGCAGGGAATATCGACTCTGGGCGTAATGCCCCATGGGCAGGCCACCGGAGTCGGTCCAGGCGACAAAGCCGTCATTTTTGCCACCGTTGATCTGCATCTGGTTCTGATAGAACGCATGCCACAGGTCGCGCGTCACCAGGCCGAACGGCAAGTCTTCTGCGTTCGGACCTTTGAGGGCAAAGGGCGCGTTAGGCAGGTGTTCCTGGAACTGGGTTGCGCTGGGGTAAGTCACGCCATCGAGGGTTTGCGGGCCGATCTGCAGCACGCCGCCCCAGACTGGCGGCAGGGTCTGCAACAGGCTGCCATCGCGATCGCGCTGCTGATATTCGACGGGCTTGAGGCCCGAGAGCGGTTTCTCGACGCCAGGGAAGTCGCCGAACAGGTTATTGAAACTACGGTTCTCGGCGTAGATCACCACTACGGTTTTCACCTGGTCGCGTAGGGCTTTGTCCAATTCGACAGGTGAAAGCAGGCGTTCGAGCGGTTTACCCGACTCATCGCCATGACTGCCACAAGCGCTGAGGGTCGCGCCGACACCGAGTACCGCCACGCCACCCAGGAAGCGGCGGCGACTGGTGTCGGTGGGCGTATCTGTTTGCGGGGAAGAGGCGTCGTTGCGGTTTTCTTCATCGTTCATGGCGAGTTCCGTCTTGCTAAGTTATTTCAATATGTTTCGGCGGGACGCTAGCAGCGAGGTGTGACAGAGGGGTTACGTTTGTGAAAACAATAAGTCGCCAGTGTGGAAGCAGCCCGCTTCCACACTGGATTGGTGGTGGATTGAAGGTCGGCGTCAAGGCATCACCGGCGCCATATACGTAAGCGTCGTCCCTAGCGCCCACAGCAGAAACAGCACCAGTGGCGTGTGCACCAGCAGCTGCACGAACGAAAACCCGATCAGATCCCGGGCCTTTAACCCGAGCACGCCCAGTAGCGGCAGCATGTAGAACGGGTTGATCAGGTTCGGCAGGGCTTCGGCGGCGTTGTAGATCTGCACGGCCCAGCCCAGGTGATAGTTCAGGTCGTTGGCCACTTGCATGACATACGGCGCTTCAATGATCCATTTGCCACCACCGGACGGGATGAAGAAACCGAGGATAGCCGAGTACACGCCCATCAACAGGGCGTAGGTGTCGTGGGATGCAATTTGTACGAAAAAGGTCGAGATGTGGTGGGCCAATGATTGTCCGTCGGTGCCCTTGACCACCGTCATCAGGGCGGCGATCGAGCCGTACAGCGGGAACTGGATCAGCACGCCGGTGGTGGTCGGCACCGCACGGGCCACCGCATCGAGGAAGCTGCGCGGGCGCCAGTGCAGCAGCGCGCCGAGCATCAGGAACAGGAAGTTGTAGGTGTTCAGTCCGGAAATCGCGCTGATCGCCGGTTTGGTCGCAAACTCATGGAACAGCCATCCGGCCGCCAGCAATGCCAGCAGAATCGTCAGCAGCGGGCTGTATTCCAGCCATTCACCAGGGCGGGTACGCGGTGCTGGCGCCGGCAGACTGAAACCCGGATCGATACCGCAGGCTTTGGCGTCACGGGCTGTCGCGGGGCCGGGCGCGGTGGCGTAGGCAACGATTAGTGAGACCACGGTCAGTGCCAGCAACAGCACACCCGACTGCCAGAGAAAGATCGTTTGAGTGAAGGGAATGACGCCCGTGATCGACAGAATCGATGGCGGCAAACTGGCGGGGTTGGCTTGCAATTGTGCCGCGGACGACGACAGACCCAAGGCCCAGACCGCGCCCAGACCAAGATAGGCGGCGGCACCGGCGGCTCGGTAATCCATTTTCAGATCGGTACGGCGGGCGAGGGCACGTACCAGCAGTCCGCCGAATACCAGTGACAGCCCCCAGTTCAGCAACGACGCGACCATGGAAATCAGCGCCACCCAGGCCACGGCGGAACGGCCGTTTTTCGGGACCCGTGCCAGGCGGTCGATCAGTTTCACCGCCGGTGGCGAACTGGCGACCACGTAACCGCCGATCACCACGAATGCCATCTGCATGGTGAACGGAATCAGGCTCCAGAAACCGTCACCGAAGGCCATGGCGGCGTCGGTGGGTTTGGCGCCCATGGCTATGGTCGCCACAGCGACGATGATCACTGCCAGCGCGGCGAATACCCAGGAGTCGGGAAACCAGCGTTCGGCAAAGTTTGAACAATGCAGGGCAAAGCGCGCATAGCGGCTATCTTCGATATCAGCGGCCACGGGAGTACCTCGTTTTTATGTTTATTGTGGGGTTCAGGGCGCAATGGCCCATCCGGTCGGTGCCAACAGTAAATCAATCGGCCCGTTGCGGGGACGCTGTTTGGGGCGTTTGGGACTATGGTCTAACGGGTTGTCCACAAGCGCATTTGCGTAGACCGTGGGCGCCTTGGTTTTTTGCCTGCCAGAGTTCTTTTACATGACTGCCAACATCAATGCGCGCCCGGCGCCCTTCACTTGCTCGGACTACAAGACCCTGGGGCTTGCAGCCTTGGGCGGTGCGCTGGAAATCTACGACTTCATTATTTTCGTATTCTTCGCGCTGACCCTCAGCCAGCTGTTCTTCCCGCCGGAAATGCCCGAGTGGCTGCGTCTGCTGCAAAGCTTCGGGATCTTCGTCACGGGCTACCTCGCGCGTCCGTTGGGCGGGATCCTGATGGCGCATTTCGCTGACCGGTTGGGACGCAAGAAGGTGTTCAGCCTGAGCATTCTGATGATGGCGTTGCCGTGCTTGCTGATCGGGATCATGCCGACCTACGCCCAGATCGGCTATTTCGCACCACTGTTGCTGTTGGCCCTGAAGGTCCTGCAAGGCGCGGCGGTGGGTGGTGAGGTGCCGAGTGCCTGGGTGTTCGTCGCTGAGCACGCGCCGGTCGGACATCGCGGTTATGCCCTCGGTTTCCTGCAAGCGGGGCTGACCTTCGGTTACCTGATCGGCGCCTTGACGGCGACTTTTCTGGCTCAGGCGTTCACCTCGGCGCAAATCCTCGATTACGCCTGGCGTTACCCGTTTCTGCTGGGCGGTGTGTTTGGCGTGATCGGTGTCTGGCTGCGCCGCTGGCTCAGCGAAACCCCGGTGTTCATGGCGATGCAGGCCCAGCGCGAGGCCGCTGTCGAACTGCCGCTGCGCACGGTGGATTTCCTTCACCTACAACATTGCCTACGCCGCCTGGGCGAGTGTCACACCGCTGCTGTTGATCGGTCTGATGCCATGGAGTCCGTGGATTTGTGTGATCTTCTGCGCGGTGATGGGGGCCGTGGGCATCAGCAGCGCGGTGTATTTCGGTGCGCGAATGCCGCGAGTCGGGGGCTGTTCGGTGGCTGGCGCGGCATGAGGCTGTTTGTGCCGCGACTATTTTTGTAGGACAACCCTGCAACACTCTTCAGAAAATACCTGCAAAGCCGATGGCTAGGCTGTAAGCCGCTTTTTATCTCTGTCCATCGGTGCTTCCCATGTTCAATAAACGCTTGAAGCAGGAGCTGTCGGCTCTTCGCGAAGAACTCTCCAGCCTTCTGCAAGTCAAGGAGAGTCTGGAAAGCGAGATGCTGGTCCTGACTCTTGACTCCGATGGGCGAATTCAATCGGTCAACCAAAACTTCGTCAGTGAGATGCTCTACAAAAGCAATGATCTGATCGGCCGGCACATCGAAGACCTTGTTCCGGTCCATGTGAAATCGGATGAATTCCATAACCGTTTCAAGGCCGCGCTGACCCGTGGCGAGCACTTTGCCGGCGCGGTCCGTTTGCTACGCGGCAACGGTGCCGAAGCCTGGTTGCGTTCGATCATGCAGCCGGTGCGCTCCTCGGACGGCCGTATCAAGAACTTCTCGATTTACTCCAGCGACCTGACCCGTACCATCGAGGCGTCCCGTGAGCATGAAAACCTGATTGGCGCGCTGGTGCGTTCGACGGCAGTGATCGAGTTCGACCTCAATGGCAACGTGCTGATGGCCAACGAGCGTTTCCTCAGTGGCATGGGTTACAGTCTGGCGCAGATCCAGGGTAAACATCACCGCATCTTCTGTGAGCCAGAGGAATACAACAGCGCTGAGTATCAGAACTTCTGGCGCCGTCTGAACGCTGGCGAGTTCGTCGCTGATCGTTTCAAGCGTGTCGATAGCCACGGTCGCGTGGTCTGGCTGGAGGCTTCCTACAACCCGGTGCTCGATGCCAACAACAAACTCTACAAAGTGGTGAAGTTCGCCACGGTGATTACCGATCAGGTCAATCAGGAGCAGGCTGTCGCCGAGGCGGCCAACATTGCCTACAGCACTTCTCAGCAAACCGACCAGAGTGCACAGCGCGGAACTGCCGTGGTGACCCAAGCTGTAGACGTGATGCGTGACCTGGCCAAACACATGCAAACCGCTGGCGAAGGTATCGAAGCACTGAACGAGCAATCGCTGGTGATCGGCACCATCGTCAAAACCATCAGCGGCATCGCCGAGCAGACCAACCTGCTGGCGCTCAACGCGGCCATCGAAGCGGCTCGTGCCGGTGAACAGGGACGTGGGTTTGCCGTGGTGGCGGACGAAGTCCGGCAATTAGCCTCGCGCACCAGTCAGGCGACCGATGAAATTGTCGGCGTCGTGCGTCAGAACCAGGACATGGCGCGCAACGCCGTGGCGCTCATGACTGACGGCAAACTGCAGGCTGAACAAGGTCTGGCGCTGGCGGCGGAGGCGGGCACGGTGATCGTCGAGATCCAGGACGGTGCGCAGAAAGTGGTGAACGCAGTCGGGCAGTTTGCCAACCAATTATCGACTTGATGCTATCTATCCGGCGCGGGTAGTCCTCAAAAAGGCCTACCTCCCGGTAAGCCTTTCCTCATTCCTGCGTAAGACTCAATCCCCCAACGCTTCCCCCTCACGCCGTGGATCGGCCCCGCCGGCCAACGCGGCTTTCCCCTGCGCATCCTTGACCCGAACAATCGCCTGCGTCCCGCTGGTCATGTCGATCTCGCCCACGCTGTGCCCTTTGTCCTTCAGTGCCTGAATCAGTGCCGGGCTGAACTGATTCTGTTCCAGTTCGGTCGGGCCGTTGCGGCTGCCGAAATTGGGCAGGTTAATGGCGGCCTGTGGGTCGAGGTTCCAGTCGAGCAGGCCAATGGTGGATTTGGCCACGTACTCGATGATCTGCGAGCCGCCAGGGGAGCCGACGGTGGCCAGGAACTCGCCGCTCTGGCGGTCGAAGATCAGCGTTGGTGCCATGGACGAGCGCGGGCGTTTGCCGGGTTCGACGCGGTTGGCGACTTTTTGCCCTTGCTCTTCGGGGATGAACGAAAAGTCGGTCATCTGGTTGTTGAGCAGAAAACCCTGGACCATCAAGTGTGAGCCGAATGCCGCTTCCACGGTGGTGGTCATGGACACGGCATCGCCCTCGTCATCGACTGCCACCACCTGCGAGGTGGAGATGCGCAGCGGCGAGCGGTCCGGCGCGTAGGCGACCTGAATGCCCGGCGGGGTGCCGGGTTTGGCCTGGCCCATGCTGCGATCACCTATCAAGGCGGCGCGGCTGGCCAGGTAAGTCGGGTCGACCAGCCCTTTGACCGGTACGGGTACGAAGTCGGTGTCGGCAACGTACTGCGCACGATCGGCATAAGCCAGGCGTTCGGCTTCGGCGATCAGGTGCACGGCTTCAGGGGCTGGCTCTATGCCCGCTGGTTTGCTGGTCTTGACCGGTTTGAGTGGTGCCAGGGCAAAGCGTGGGTCGCGGGTTTCCAGGGCCTGCAAGGTGCCGAGGATTTGCGCCACGGCGATTCCGCCCGATGACGGCGGCGGCATGCCGCACACTTTCCAGCGTTTGTAGTCGGTGCACAGCGGCGCGCGTTCCTTGGCCTTGTAGCCCTGGAGATCGCTCAGCGACAGGCTGCCGGGGTTGGTATGGCCCTGAACCTTGGCGACGATCTCTTTTGCGATCGGCCCTGTGTACAGCGCGTCGGGACCTTCCTTGGCGATGCGCTTGAACACTGCGGCGAGTGCCGGGTTTTTCAGCTGTGTACCGACGGCTTTCGGGTGACCATCGGCAGTCAGAAAGTAGGCGGCCATGTCCGGTGAGCGCTGGATAAACGCGTCGGCCGCGATCAACTGATGCAGTCGTGGCGAGATGGCGAAACCTTGCTCGGCGAGTTTGATGGCGGGCTCGAACAGCCTCGCCCACGGCAGGCGACCGTGCTTTTGATGGGCCAGCTCCAGCGCCCGCAACACGCCCGGTGTACCCACCGAGCGCCCGCCGATCTGCGCCTGAGTGAAAGGCATCGGTTTGCCGTCGGCTTGCAGGAACAGTTTCTCGGTGGCGCCAGCCGGTGCGGTTTCGCGACCGTCGTAGGTGCGTACGGCCTTGCCATCCCACAGCACAATCAACGCACCACCGCCGATACCCGACGATTGCGGCTCGACCAGCGTCAACACCGCCTGCATGGCAATGGCCGCATCAATCGCCGAGCCACCCTCGCGTAGCATCTCCCGTCCGGCTTCGGCCGCCAACGGGTTGGCGGCCGCGGCCATGTGCCTGGAGGCGTGCCGCGTCTGCAGGTCGGTGCGATAACCAGAGGTGATTTCCGGCGCGGCCGGCAAGGTCGAGATCGAAGGCGAAGAGGGCGGGGCGTTACACGCGGCGAGGGTTAAAGCGGTGGCGATCAGCGAAAAGGCTGACAGGCGATAGCGGTTCAAGTGGAAGGCTGAGAACACGCGAGGCACTCCGTCCATGGGATAAAAGGTCCAGGGACTTTATCGGTCGAAGGAGTGCTACGCAAATCAGGGGGCGCCCGCCACTTTTCTCGAGGCATAAAAAAACGGCCTACCTTTCGGTAAGCCGTTTTTAGTACTTGGTGGCTACACAGGGACTTGAACCCCGGACCCCAGCATTATGAATGCTATGCTCTAACCAACTGAGCTATGTAGCCAAGTGGCGCGCATTATTCACCTGGAACGACGATGCGTCAAGCGTAAATCTAAAATATTTCTCCACACTTTCAACCGCTTATCCCGCTGACCCGAAAAAACGGGTCAGGGGAGGGCATCAACCGAGCTGAAATCTCCCGGTATTCGCACTCAAGGCCTTGCTACCCTGGCTCAAGGTGTCCGCGGCGAGGTTCACCGCCCGCGCACCTTCGAGCAAGCGTACCGCCGCCTGATCGACTTGCTGGATGTTGCCGCTGACTTCATCGGCGGTGCTCGCTTGCTCTTCGACGGCGGTGGCGATTTGCGCCAGGGTGTCGGTGACGCTTTGCACCGCGCTGGCGATTTCCCCCAGGCGTTCGCCGAGACCGGTGACGGCTTGCGCATCCGATTGCGCCTGGTCGCAGGCGGCTTCCATCAGGCTTACCGCTTCGTTCACGGTGCTGCGCAGGCTGTCGACGGTGCCGGCGATCTGCGCGGTGGAGGACTGGGTGCGTTGCGACAGGCTGCGCACTTCATCGGCCACCACGGCAAAGCCGCGACCTTGCTCGCCAGCCCGTGCGGCCTCGATGGCGGCGTTGAGGGCCAGCAGGTTGGTCTGCTCGGCCACGCCGCGAATGGTATCGACCACCAATTGAATCTGCTGCCCTTGCTCGCTGACCCGACCCAGTGCCGCCGCCGTGTCATTCAACCGCTGATTGAGTTGCTGAATACTCGCTGTCGTACGCTGGCTGTCACGGCTGCTATCGGCGGCGATGCGCTGGGTATGCTGAGCGCTGCCAGACGCCTGTTCGCAACTCTGGGCGACCCCTTGGGAGGTCGCGGCCAATTGCGTGGCCGCTGCGGCGATCTGGCTGATCTGCAACTGCTGGGCTTCGACTTCGCCAAGGGCACCCCTGGAGTGATCGTTGAGGGTGCGCACCGCGTTGCTTAACTGCAGGGTTTCGTGATCGACCCCCAGCAAACTGTTGCGCAGTTGTACCACCGCGACGTTAAGCGAGGTGCTGATCGCCGCCAGTTCGTCGCGGCCATGTACCGGCACTTGCAGGCTCAGGTTTCCGTCGCGCAGTGCTTCGGCCAGCAGTGTGATGCCGCTGGCGCTGCGACGGATCGAGGCCTGTAGACAGATGAACAGGTACAGCGCGGCCAGCAGCAGGCAGCCAAAAATTGTCGCCACCAGGATGAACTGGCGGATGGCCGAGCCGTGGTAATAATCCAGCCGTTGATCCAGAGAAACCAACGATTGCTGGCGCAGCGAGGCAAGGTTACCGAGGAGGGCGTCGAGACTGCGTTCGAAGTCTTCGGGCTTGAGGTTGATGCTGCCACCGAAGACGCCGTCGTCCAGCACTTTCAAGCCGGCATCCAGCTGCTTGAGGCTGTCATGGTACTGCCCGGCCCAGGTTTGCAGGGCGCTGGGCAAGCGGGCTTCCAGCAGGCTACCAGTTTTCACCAGCTGTTCCCGAGCATCGCCGATGCGGCTGCGCAAGTCGCGCAATTGCAGGCGGCTTTGCAGAGTGAACTGCCCGGACACCACCGAAGCTTGACCAACCGCGGCGAGGCGACCGACCCGTTCGATCAGGTCCGGTGCGTGTTGAGTGGAGATCTGCGTCAGCAGATAAGTTTCCAGCCATGGCGCGAGGGTCAGGCGATTGTCCATGGCGATTTGTTCGCGCAAGGCTTGCAGGGCGCTCAAGGCATTGGTGAAGCGATCATAGCCGTCCGGCCACCATCCAACGCTGCTCAGGCTTTTCGAATCCAGGCCAGTGAGGGCGCTTTGCAAGGCTTGATAGCGGGTGAGGGTCTCGCCCTCGGCGCCTTCGGTTTTCAGGGCATTGCCCAAGTCTGTGATCGCTTGGGCCACGGCCGGCTGAACCGTGTCGAACGCTGCCATCGCCGCGATAGTTGCAGGTGTCGGCTGGCGATTGGTTTCGGTGGCGCGCCAGCGCGCGGCGCGGTCACGCTGGGCGGCGAGCAAGTTGTCGAGCGCATCCAGGGCAATCAATTGCCGGACCCCGGCGCGTTCGCCGGCGATCAGGCTCAACTTGTCACGATAGTCCTGGCCGATCATCCACAAGCTGCCTGCCAGCGGCAGGATAAACAGCAGAAACAGCAGCTGAAATTTGCGCGCGAAGCCGAAACGCCCCAGCAGCCCGATCCCCGGTGATAAAAAAGCCTGCATGCCCCATGACTCCTCTGGACACCACGCACCATTGGCGTGCGTCGAGGCCATGGCGACCGCGACTGATGTCCTTCTAAAAGGCCTCGAAAGTTCACCTTGGTCCGCTCTGTAGGCCGACTCTGTAGCGAAACTTCCCATTCTCGGTCCCCTTTGTAAGGGGCCGCGTTGAAGCGGATAAGCAAGGCAAGATTCAGACCATGGCTTTGCGCTATCACCTTTTTTGAGGTCGTTAGCAAGCTAAGGGGATGGCGCGACTGCACCGAAAAATGGCACATTGACCGACCTGCCTGTGCGCACCCATCCGCAGTACGGAAACTCTCATGGCCATCAGCAACGCTCAGTCCGCCGCGACATCGACGCCCGCTCCTTCACAAAGCAGTCCGCTGGTCATGCGCATCATCGGCGCGGTGGCGCTGGCGCACTTGATCAACGATCTGATTCAGGCGGTGCTGCCCTCGATCTATCCGATGCTCAAGGCCAACTATGGCCTGACCTTCACCCAAGTCGGCCTGATTACCCTGACCTTTCAATTGACGGCCTCGTTGTTGCAGCCGTGGGTGGGTTACCACACGGATCGCCATCCCAAGCCCTGGCTGTTGCCGGCCGGCACTGTCTGCACATTGATCGGCATTTTGATGATGTCGGTAGTCGGCAACTTTCCGATGATTTTGCTGGCAGCAGGGTTGATCGGCATCGGCTCGTCGACTTTTCACCCGGAAGCTTCACGCGTCGCGCGACTGGCCTCGGGCGGGCGCTTCGGCCTGGCGCAATCGACGTTTCAGGTCGGCGGTAATGCGGGCTCGGCCTTCGGGCCGTTGTTGGCGGCGGCGATCATCATTCCCTATGGTCAGGGCAATGTGGCCTGGTTCGGCGTGTTCGCACTGTTTGCGTTGTTCGTGCTGTACCGGATCAGCCGCTGGTACGCCAATCACTTGAACCTGTTCAAACTCAAACAAGGTCAGGCAGCGACGCACGGTTTATCAAAAGGCCGGGTGATCAGTGCGTTGGTGGTACTGGGGTTGCTGGTGTTCTCCAAGTATTTCTACATGGCCAGTCTCACCAGTTACTTCACGTTCTACCTGATCGAGAAATTTGACCTGTCGGTGGCCAGTTCGCAGCTGCATCTGTTCCTGTTTCTCGGTGCGGTAGCGGCGGGGACCTTCTTCGGCGGGCCGATCGGCGACAGGATCGGGCGCAAGGCAGTGATCTGGTTCTCGATCCTCGGTGTGGCGCCGTTCACGCTACTGCTGCCCCATGTGGACCTGTTCTGGACCAGTGTGTTGAGTGTGGTGATCGGTTTCATTCTGGCCTCGGCGTTCTCGGCCATCGTGGTGTATGCGCAAGAACTGGTGCCGGGAAATGTCGGGATGATTGCCGGAGTGTTCTTCGGCCTGATGTTTGGCTTTGGCGGAATTGGTGCGGCGCTACTCGGGCATTTGGCGGATATTCGCGGCATCGAGTATGTGTACTTCCTGTGTTCGTTCTTGCCGCTGTTTGGGGTGTTGGCGATCTTTCTGCCAAGAACCAAAAAAGTCTGAACCAACATCCCTCCACTGTGGGGACCGGCGAGCTCGCTAAGCTTCCACAGTGTTTCGCAAGTGGGGCCGATGATTCTGTTCGGCCCAAAAAGCCCGCCTCAAAAAATCCACATCGGCAGATTCGCCACCAGGCGGACCTCGTCGTAGCTACCGTCGATCTGCCCGCCCGTGGCCCGATGGTTGTAGACAATGGTGCGAAACACCGCGTTTTTCAGTGCTCCGGATTGCACCACGTACGCCACCATTAAACCGTTTTCATCGTGTTTGGCATTGTCCAGACCCCGCACGTTGTAACCGGTATTGCGCCCGTTACGGTCGCCGCTGTAATGGGTGCCGTCGATGTCCCAGCCTTTTGCGTGCCACAGACTGGTCGTCAGGCCCGGTATCCCTAAAGACGCCAGATCCAGGTCGTAGCGCAGTTGCCAGGACTTCTCGTTCGGGCCGTTGTAGTCCGAGTACAACGAGTTGGCCATGTAATTGCCCGTGGACTCCCAGACGTAATCGAAATACTCGTCGCCAAACACCTGCTGCCAGGCCAGAGTCAGGCTGTGGGCCCGGTGCGATGCGGTGAACGCCAGGCTGAAGGCGTCATTGTCGATGTAGCCCAGGCGCTGCTCGCCCTGATCCTCGGTGTGGTAGTAATTCAGTGCAGTCTTGAGCGCAATCTCGCGCCGATCCCCGCTCAACTGGGTCAATCCCAGATAGGTCTGCTGCCACATGTCCTCGAAGCGTGAGGTGTAGAGGCTGACGTCCAGACCGTAAGGGGTTTTGGCCATTCCTCCGAGGTAGGAAATACGCGACCCCGAATACGCCCGGTTACCGAAGGTGGTGGTGAGTTTTTCGCTGCCGGTACCGGTACGTGGAATCGCCCGTTCGAAGCTGCCGGCCTGCAATGACAGCCAATCGAGTTCGTTGCTGAACAGGCCTACGCCCTGAAAGCTCGAGGGCAGGGCGCGATTGTCCTTGTAACGCAGAATCGGGTTGTCGGTGAGCAAGCGACCGGCCTTGATTTCTGTGCTGGAAAAACGCAGCCGCAGATCACCGACACCCAAACGACTCCAGGTCGGTAGCGCATCGCCATCGCTGTCCACCAGCACCCGATCGCCACCATTGGCGACACGCCCATGTCCGCGCTCCAGGTTGATGGCGCTGAACAATGAAGCGTCCAGCCCGAAGCCGACCGCCCCTTGGGTATATCCGGAGCTGTAGTTGAGCATCGCGGTTTGCACCCAGGTTTCACGGATGCGGGTCCGCTCCAGGCCATCTTCTTTCTTGATCCCCAGATAGGTAGAACGTCGGGTGTGTTGGTTGGCATAGTAATGGCGCAAGTTCAGCCCCAAATGGCTGCCGTCGACAAAACCCGGGGCCTGGGCTTGAGTGGTCGGCGTTTCATCCGCCGTTACAATCAAAGGGCTGCCGACGGCAATGCCGGCCATCAGAAGTACACGAAAATCCATTTCGATAAGTCTCTAGAGGAACAAATCAGGCGCACGTCGCTAATGCTGTCAGTGAAGAAATTTGAGCGACAAAAATCCTGTGGGAGCGAGGCTTGCCCGCGAAGAATGCACCGCGGTGTTTCAGCGATTACGCGTTATCGTTCTTCGCGGGCAAGCCACGCTCCCACAGGCGAGACGGCGGGCTGGGCCAGTGGCGAATCGTGCCGCGCCAGTTTTCATAGGTCTTGCCGAGCCGAAGCAACCACTGGTCTGCGAAGCGCGGAGCGATCATCTGCAGGCCGATCGGCATGCCTTGGTCGGTAAAGCCGCAGTTGATTGACAGGGCTGGCTGCTCGCCCATGTTCCACGGCACAGTGAAGACGATGTGCTCGAACGGCAGGCGCGGGTCATTGGTGGGCGAGGCCCATTCAGCCGCAAAGGCACTGACCTGGTTGGTCGGCGACAACACCAGGTCGACATTATGAAAGACCTCGGCTGCCCGGCGCCGGATTTCGAACGTCTGGTTGAACCCCTCAACCGCCTGCACGGCGCTCAGGTTCTCGGCCGCTGCCGCCCAGTCGCGAATGTAGGGCAAGACCTGATCGAACCGCTCGGGGCTCAGGGCCTGCAACTGACTCCACTGTCGCGCCTGCCAGAATTGATCCAGGCCCTGGAGCACGGCGCGGTCCATCAGTGGCTTGATCTGACGTACCTGGGCGCCCCTGCTTTCGAATAGGCGAGCCGCTTCCCGAACCGCCGAGCACACCTGTTCGTCTGGTTGAATGCCACAGCCGGGATCGAGCATCAGACCGATTTTCAGCCCTTGGACCGACAACTGTCCCAGGGCCCAATCGCCTTGTTCCGGTAGCAGGCTGGTAGCATCCCGCGCATCGGGGCGGGACAGGTAGCGCATCATCAGCGCACAGTCATCCATGCTGCGGGTCATGGGGCCGGCACAACGGCCGGTGTAATAGGGGTCGATGGGGATGCGCCCGAGTGTCGGCTTGAATCCCACCAGGGCGCACCAGGCTGCGGGCAAACGGACCGACCCGCCGATGTCGGTGCCGACATGCAGCGGCCCATAGCCGGCCGCTGCTGCCGCCGCCGCGCCGGCACTGGAGCCTCCGGGATTGTTCGCCAGGTTCCAGGGATTGCGTGTCACGCCGTGGAAACTCGACAGCCCCGACGACAACATCCCGTAGTCCGGAACCGTTGTCTTGCCCAGGATTATCGCTCCGGCCTCACGCATCCGCGCCGCCGGTGGTGCGTCGGCTGTGGCCGGGATCAGCTCGGTCGCGGCGCAGCCCAGGGGAATGCAGTCGCCTTGCGTCGCTATCAACTCCTTGAGTGTCACGGGTAAACCATCGAGCAGACCACGGGGTTGGCCCCGGCTCCAGCGCTCGCTGGCGGCAGCTGCCTGTTCCCGGACCCGTTGCGGGTCAAAGGCGTACAAGGCATTCAGATGGGGTTCCCAGCGCTCGATGTGGGCCAGCAAATGGTCGTAGTATTCCAGCGGTGACAGTTCCTTGCTGGCGAACAACACCAACAGTTGCACCGCCGATAGATCATGCAAATCGTTGACGCAGCTCATGCCAATTGCCGTCCTTTGGTATTCAGGGGCAAGCGCCGCGACCGGCGGCGCGAAAAGGTCAGGCTCAGGCGCCTGGAACCACCGAAACGTCAGCCACCGACGAGGAGCGAAAGACGAAGAACAACGCCATGAGTGCCCCGACGGCCCCCATGACCACGCAATAGCCTACGCAGACCCAGGGGCTCCACGGCATCAGTCCGATCAGCAGAAGCGGTGTGGTACTGGCCCAGAGTGCGTAGGCAATATTGTAGGTAAAGGAGATACCGGACACCCGGATCCGGGTCGGAAACAACCCCACCATTACCGAGGGCACCGCACCCACTACGCCGCAGGTCAGGCCGGCCAGCGCATAGGCCACGCTGATCCAGTAGCCGCCACTGATCAGGCTGGCGTAAAGCACCGCGGTCCCCACCGGCAGCAGCAGGCTATAAACCAGCACCGCGCGCCAGGCGCCGATCCGGTCCACCAGTAATCCAGCCAGTACACAGCCGATATTCAGGAACACAATGCCCAGGCTGCTCAGCGCGAACGTATGGCTGGCGCTCATGCCGAAGCTTTTCTGCATGACAGTCGGGGTGATCACCACCAGCACCACCACCGCCGATGTCAACACACAGGTCAAAAGCATCGCCGGCAGGATGGATTTGCGGTGATCGCGCAATACTGTCCGTAATGGAAACTCCGCATCCAACTCACGTCGCGCCTGCAAGGCCATGAACACCGGGGTTTCACTCAGCCAGCGCCGCAGCCAGACCCCGATCACCCCGAATACACCACCCAGCAGGAAGGGGAGGCGCCAGGCGAAGTCGAGTATCTCGGCGGGGCTATAGAGCCGCGCCAGGAGGGTTGCGGTCAGTGCCCCCAGCAGATAGCCAAATGTTAATCCGGCCTGCAGCACACCCAGGGCATAGCCACGACGCCTGACCGGTGCATGCTCGGCCACGAACACCCAGGCGCTAGGCACTTCGCCGCCCACAGCGGCGCCTTGCAGCACCCGCAACAGAAGCAGCGTCAAGGGCGCCCAGTAACCGATCTGTTCGTAGGTCGGCATGATTCCGATCAACAGGCAGGGCAAAGCCATCATCAGGATGCTCAGGCTGAACACCCGCTTGCGCCCCACCCGGTCTGCGAAATGCGCCATCAGGATGCCGCCCAGCGGACGGGCCAGATAGCCGGTGACGAAAATTCCGAAACTTTGCAGCAAGCGCAGCCACTCAGGCATCTCTGGCGGAAAGAACAACTGGCTGAGGGTCAGGGCGAAGAACACAAAGATGATGAAGTCGTAGATTTCCAGCGCACCACCCAGCGCCGCCAGGCCCAGGGTCTTGTAGTCAGACCGGGAAAAGCGACCGGGTTGTGGATCAATGTGGGCCGTCATAAAGGGACTCTAAACAGGAACTCATGAAAACTCGCGACTGAAACAGCATTCGAAACCACGCCCTTGAACAGGCAGTGTCGTTCGAATGAAGCCATCAGGTACATAGCCGGTAATGGTCCATCCAATTACCGGGCGGGACAACCAGACAATGCATCTGGGTTGCTTTTTAGGGCAAATCTGTACATTGAGTTTTTGCGTGTTTAACCAATAATCGGGCACTTCCTAACCCTGGATATTGAGCGCAACATGGAAGAAATTCAGCGTAATTTCGACGATTTTAATCACCCGGACGTTGAAGCGATCGCGATTATCCGCGGTCGCGTGTTGCAGGCATTGCAACAATATTTGCTGGAGCGCGACTTCAAGCAGCTGATGCCCATTCTCATGTCGCCCATCACTGACCCCTTGAACCATGCGGTCTACCCCGCTGAACTCCAATACGAAACGCGGCGCCTGAAACTGACCGCCAGCATGATCTTCCATAAACAGCTGGCATTGACCGCCAGAGGTCATGACAAGATCTTTATCGTGGCGCCGAACATTCGTCTGGAAAAAGCCGAGATCAAGGATTCGGAGAACCACTTGCTGGAATTCTCCCAGTTCGACTTCGAAATACGTGGCGGCAACATGCACCAGGTCATGGCGCTGATCGAAGGCTTGATCAAGCACACCTTCGCCGAGGTCAGGCAACACTGCTCGGCCCAGCTGGCCCACCTCAATCGCCAGCTGCCGCACTACGAGACGCACTTTCCGATATACAGCTCGGACGAGTTGCGCGCCGAGTATGGCGACGACTTCGAGAAGATCATGTCGGCCAAGGCCCACACGCCGTTCTTCGTCACCAACTACCGCCGGGAATTCTATGATCGCGAAACACCCGGCAAGCGCGGCCAGTACAACAACTACGACCTGATCTATCCCGACAGCTATGGCGAAGCCCTGTCGGGTGCCGAACGAGAGTTCGAGTACGAACAGATCATCTACCGCATGGAAGAGTTGTCGATGGACCTTGCGCCCTTCGCCAATTACCTCCAAGTCGCCAAGCGCGGCCTGCTTCATCCGAGCGCCGGCGGCGGGCTGGGGATCGAGCGACTGCTGAAGTTTATCTGCGGCAAACGTCGCATCCGCGATGTTGCGCTGTTCGACCGCACCGTCGGTACCAGCTTCCTGTTCTGACCCACCGTCACTTTTGCGCTGCCCCGCTTTCAGGCGGCGGCAGGCGCTGCTCTGGAGAAAAACCATGCCCGCGTTGCGTATCCACTGGTGCTCACCGCTCGACAGCGGTCAACAAAAGGCTTCCGAGAAATACAACACTGGTGCCCTGGACTTTGCCGGTATTGTCGACTTCGCTCAGGAAGCCGATGAGTTGGGGATCGACTCGTTGCTGATGGGTATCAGCTACCACATGCCTGACCCGCTGCCAATGATCGGCGCCCTGGTCCGAGAGACCAGCCGAGTCAAATTCATCCTGGCGTATCGCCCCGGCCTGCTGCCGCCGACGTTGTTCACGCAGATCGTCAATACCGTGTCGTGGATGTCCGACAAGCGTATTGCATTGAACCTGGTCGCCGGTATTTCCCCCGATGAACAAGCCTTTTATGGCGACTTCGTGGCCCACGATGGACGTTATGAACGCACCAGCGAATTCCTCGAGATTTTGCATCGTTTCTGGAAAGGCGAAACGCCCCTGACCCATCACGGCGCTCATTACCGTATCGAGCAAGCGCAATTGGGACTGCCTTTCAAGGACAACGAACGTCCACACATCTATTTGAGTGGCGCTTCGGAAATCGCCCAGCAGATCGCCGTGAAACACAGCGATTGCTGGTTACGCTACGGCGACACGCCGCAGGGTATCGCCGAGGCCAGCCGGGCAGTGCTCGAGGCGGGTTGTTCGGTGGGGATTCGCATGCATGTGCTGGCTCGGGAAACCCGTGCGCAAGCCCTGTCGGCCGTTGAAAGCATGATGGAAAACCCGGATGAGCAGCATCGCGAATGGGTTCGTCAGTTCGTCGGGCGTTGCGACTCCGAAGCCGTCAAGACTTCGTTCCGTCTGGCCGACAAGGCTGAACATGACTGGCTGTCGCCAATGCTCTGGTCCGGTGCCGTGGCCTACCGTGGCGGCCCGGCGCTGTGCGTGGTCGGCAGCTATCAGGAAGTGGCCGAATATCTGCTGGAATACAAGAAAGTAGGGGTCAGCGAGTTCATCTTTTCCGGCTGGCCGACTCGTGACGAAATGCGCGGTTTCTGTCGCCATGTGTTGCCACGCCTGCGCAAGCTCGAGGCCGAACTGGAAAGCCAGCATGCATGACACAGCCCGGTTGCGGCGTTTCGGTGCCGGCCTGCTGTTCGCGCTGTTGGCGGAACAAACGGTGCTGTTCGCAGTACCGTTGATGATCTTCCAGCTCACCGGCAATGTCCGTTACTCCGGAGTGGCGTTCGCTCTGGAGTGGCTACCGGCACTGCTGGCCTATCCGTTTGCCGGACTGCTGGCGGACCGCTTCGGTGGGCGTCTGCTGTTTCGCCACACCAATATCGCGCGAGCGGTGAGCCTGGGGTTGACTGCCGGGGTCTGCTGGTATGCGCCAATGCTTACGGTCTGGGCCTTGATCGGCAACGGCATCGTGCTCTCGCTGCTGATGGCGCCGGTGCGTATGGCGGTGGAAAAGAGCGTACCGCTGATCGCTGGCCCCGAACGCCTGGCCCACTGCCAGTCCCTGGTGCAGAACATGGAGCTGCTGGCCATGGCGCTGGGCCCGGCGCTGGCGGCACTGCTGGCGATGTACGCCGACAAGCGCCTGCTTCTGGGGCTGGCGGCGCTGGCATTCGCCGCGGCGGGTGTGTGTTGGAAAGGCCTGCCCAATACCCAGTCGGCCAGCCCGCCGAAGAGCATCCGCAAGGACCTGGTCCTGGGCTGGAGTCTGTTATTGAACAATCCGCCGGTCTTATCCCTGGCGCTGCTCAATTTCACCATCAACCTGGCCTTTGCCTGCGTTCTGAGTGCCAATGCCTTTGTCATCAGTGGCGTGTTCGGTGCCGCCGACGGGGTGTTCGGCCTGATGAACGCCGGGGCCGGTGCACTGGGCTTGCTCAATTTCATTCTGGTGCCGCGGCTGTTGGCGCGGATGTCGATCTACCGCCTCGGTACATGGGGTTTTGCCTTGCTCTGCCTGGGCCTGATCTGTATGGGCGCGGCCAGCGGTGTAGCGCTCTATGCCATCAGTTTTCTCCTGGCGATGGCCGGCTGTGCCTTGTTCAACGTGTTCAATCGGACTCAGCGTATCAAGGCGATTGCCGCCGACCACTTGGGCAAGGTGATGGGCCCGTTCTACCTGGTCAACCTGCTGTCCTACCCATTGGGCGGCCTGCTGACCGCCAGTATCGGCCATGAGTACGGAGTCCAGACATTGATCCTGGCCCTCGCGCTGCTGCTCGCCATCCCCGGCGCCTTGCTGTTCAACCTGACTACCCGGCGCTTTCGCACCGCCCTGGACTTTCCCCCCTCAGCCATGGAGGCAACGCAATGAAAGGATCGCAAGACTGCCTGATTGCAACCGTCGAATCGGATTCGCACATGTGGAATCTGGTTTATCTGCAGCTGTGGTTGGCGGAGCACGGTTTCAACGTCAAGAACCTCGGCAGTTGCACCCCGGTGGAGGTGGTTCTCGCCACCCTTGAGCTGCGGCGCACGCAATTGTTGGTGGTCAGCAGCGTCAACGGCCATGGACATTTCCAGGGGCTGGAGCTGATTCGTCAGGTGCGTCAACAGCACCCGGATCTGAATTGTGTCATCGGTGGCAAGTTGACCACCTCGGAAGACCACACGCGGGCGGTTCGCCAGGAGCTGCTGGCCGCCGGTTTCAACGAGGTGTTCATCGGCCCCGACGCCATCGAGAACTTCGAAAACTACCTGAACACCCTTGAGCGCTCGAAACCTGCGCTCGTCCTGGGTACCGGCACGGCACCGTGCTGGACCTGAGTCCAGCCCTCTTTTTTTCACAGGATCGAATCGATGCATATCGTTATCGTCAATCGCTGGCCGCGTTTCCAGGACCCAAGTCGCTGGGACAATGAACTGACCCGCTACGAAGAGTTCTTCGATCATCAGCGACATCGGATCAGCTATGTGGTCGACGGCCTTGGCGCCGAGGGCGTACTGGCCCCCCGGGAGCACATCGCCCATCTGGTACAGGTCGATGACGTCAATCAGTACCCTCAGTTGTTGGCAGGCGTTCAGGAAATCATCGATCGCGTCGGTCCCGTGGACCAATTGATCGCGCTGTCGGAGTTCACTCTGGAGATCGCGGCGTGGGTACGACAGACCCTGAACATTCCTGGTCACGGCCTGGAGCAGGTGGCGGTTTACCGCGACAAGGCACGAATGAAAGAAGTCCTCCAGGAACACGGCCTGGCGGTGCCACCGTTCATTCGCTGCAATGACGTGAAACAGGCGCTGGAGTTCGCCGATGCTGTCGGCTATCCAGTGATCGTCAAACCGGTGGATGGCGCCGCCAGCATCGGCGTCGCCAAGGTCGAGGACGCTCAGGCCCTGCGCGTGATACTCAGCGAAGTGGACCTGGGGCGCTATGAAGTCGAGGCCTTCATCCAGGGCCAGACTTATCACATCGACGGTTTCACCGATGACAGCGCCGGGGTGCCTTTCCAGGTGGTGTCGCGCTATATCAACAGCTGCCTGGATTTCGCCAACGCCAAACCGCTGGGTTCAGTGATCCTCCAGTCTTCGGAGTTGCGCACCCGGATCGAAGTCTTCAGCGAGTCCTGCCTGCGGGCATTGGACCTGCGCAACAGCGCCTTTCACCTGGAGATATTCGTCGAGGCGGATGGCTCGCTAGTGTTCCTTGAAGTGGGAGCCCGGGTGGGCGGCGCCGAAGTGCCACATCTGATCAACAAAGTCTTCGGTGTGAACCTCTATGAGCATTGGCTCAAAGGCCTGGCCGGTGAGCGCGTGCCCTTGCCGACGATCCAGGCGGATCCCAGCGGTGGCTGGCTGGTCGTCCCCAAACCGGCACAACTGCCATGCCGGGTAATCGAGGCGCAAACGCTGCGCCCGCACCTGAACTCGCTCTGGCGAGAACTGCTGCCCCGGCCCGGACAGATCCTTGAAGCCGGCGGCAGCTACGACGCCCTGCACAGCGGTCGCTTCATTTTCACCGACGCGAGCGAAATGGATATCGAGAGCGACATCCAGCACGCGATCAAGAACTTTCACTTCCAGGCCGAACCGATATGAACATTGCCATTACCTCTGAAATGGCCGACGCCCCCTTGCTCGGCGAGTTGAATCGCTACCTCAGTGCGGTGGACCGACGTGCCGTCGCCACCCTGGGGGAACGGTTGGTCGATGCCGCTGGCGGTGTTGACGGGCTCGCGGACTACAAGCTGATGGTGGCCTATGGAGGCGGCAAGGACAGTTCCTACACCGTATCGCTGATCCGCGCCGTGCAACTGCACCTGAACGTACTGCATGGCCGCACCTTCTTCTTGCGCATTGCCAATATGCGTCACGCCGGGGTCCCGGATGCGGTCATGGCGAACATCGACCGGGTCTATCGGGCCCTGCACCTGTATGACGATCCTCGGGTCGAGATGCTGGTGGTCGATCACCAGCAGATTCGCCCGTTCGAACGTCACTTGCCATTCCCTGGGCAGGTGCGCGCGATGAACCGCTTCGATGTGCTGATGAACGGCCATCGTACCGCTGGCGACGGCCGCCCGACGTTCTGTAACAGTTGCAACCTGGCGGTCGCCGACTTCTACGGGCGTGCGGCCTGGTGGCAAGGCGGTGTCGACGCGGTGGTCACGGGTGATTCGCGCAAGGAACAGAAGCATTACTTCACTTGGATCATGCGCCTGGCCCAACGTTTGGGGCTGAACGTCGACGAGTGTCGGCGCCAGGGATTTCGCGGCCTGCTCCAGGCCCTTGATGGTGTGGCCCAGGTGTATTTCGTCGAACTGTTCGGTGAGGGCTTCGACGAACAGCGGGCTGAACGTAGGGTGGCCAGCGGCAGCGAAAGCGCCGACCCGGACTTCATCAGCATCTACGACCTGGTGAGCTACCGGGTGGAAGACCACTGGGAGTTGATTACCGAGTTTCTCGATTTCCGCTTCGAAGAACTGGCGTTCAGTTTCACCGAATCAGACTGCGCGAACCCCATGCTGATGGCGCACTTTCGCGGGCTCAAGGCGCAGTACGTACAGGGTCGTCACTACCATGACGGTATCAGCGAATACCTGGAGCTGGCCCAGGGCTTGATGCGCAAAAAGGAAATGCCCCAGCGCCTGATCGACCTGGCACTGTCGGCCTACGCCGGGGCCGAAGGCAAGGACGCTCGTCGGGCGCTGGCGAACCGTTTCGCCAGCGAGGCGTTCGGGCTCGACGAGATACAACTGACTTGTCTGCAGTTCGCGCCCTTCGTCGAGCGTGGCCGCGAGCTGTCGAGCTTCATCACGACCTGTCACCCTGAGCGCCTGGCAGATCTGGAGGACCTTCACGGCGTCCTGGCCGGTAGTCGCCAGGACAGCGCTCTGAGCCTGTGGCTGAACCAGGTCAGCGGCTTGCCGTTGCCGGCGCTACGTAGTCTGTACGCCCATCAACAGATCGATTTCGATAGCGACAGCAGCCTGATTGCCCGGGTTCGCGCCGGTGATCCGCATAAGGGCCGGATAACCCGTTTCGACCCGGCCACGGGTGAAAACGTGGTTGAACTGGTGTCGGGGCGCTAAGTGATGGACATGACAGGAGGTCATTTCCAGCGCTTCATCGAGCAGGCCCGGGAACGGCGCGAACTGGTGGTGCAACCACGCATGGGCTTCGGCGGACTGGCGCCGATGCGCGCCGGGTTGGCCGCAGTGGCCGGGTTGCCCTGCGCCACCATCGGAACCATCACCCTGGACAGCTACACCCGGGTCGGTGATTACCAGAGCGCGCTGCAGTGCCTGAACAGCGACAGCCCACTGAACGGTTTCCCGATCATCAGCCATCCGCTGGAAGCGGTGCGTGGCATGCTCGATGGGCTCTACGGCCCGTCGTTCCCGATCCAGGTCCGCCATGGCACCGCCCAACCGCAGCATGTTTTCAAGCGGTTGGCGGCCCTCGGACTCGACGCCACCGAAGGCGGCCCGGTGTCCTACTGCATGCCTTACAGCCGTTTGCCACTGGCGCGGGCAGTCGAGGCTTGGGCGCAAAGTTGTCAGTTGCTGACCGATGCCACTGCCCATGGTCATATCGAGAGCTTCGGCGGTTGTTTGCTGGGTCAGCTGTGCCCGCCGTCAATGCTGATCGCGATGACCTTGCTCGAGGCTTTGTTCTTTCGCCAGCAGGGCATTCGCAGCGTCTCGTTAAGCTACGCCCAAGGCACGTCCATGGCCCAGGATTTCGGAGCTTTGCAGGCCCTGCGCGAACTGGCTGCCGACTATCTGGACGGCGTCCATTGGCATGTCGTGGTGTATTCCTACATGGGGGTCTTTCCCTCCACCGGTCATGGTGCTCGCCGCCTGATCTATGACAGTGCGCGCCTGACCCAGGCTGCCGGCTGCGAGCGATTGATCGTCAAGACCGTTGCCGAATCCCGGCAGATTCCATCGGTCGCGGACAACCTCGAAGCCCTGGCAATGGCGGCCGAAGCCGCCGCGGGCGACGCACTGGAGATCGACCCGGTCAGTGAAGGCTATCGCCAGGAAGTGTTGTTCGAGGCACGGCAACTGGTGGAAAGCACGCTGGACCTGCACACCGATATTGGCGTCGCGTTACTCCAGGCTTTCGCCCGTGGGCGGCTCGACATTCCCTACTGCCTGCACCCCGACAACCCTGGCCGCGCCACGACCCGCATTGACGACCACGGTGCCTTGCGTTGGGGCAATGTCGGTGGCCTGCCGCTGCCCCAGAGCTGCGGTCTTTCTTCGATCGGACCGGGTATTACCTCGTCCGAATTGTTCCAGATGTTGCATTACACGGTGAACCGTTATGACCAACCCTTGCACTGACTCCACTTTGGCGCCGCTGATTCTGGTCGACGCCTATTCCACCGGCGCTCTGCTGGCCCAGGCTTTGGCGGAGCATCGCCCACTGCTGCATGTGCGTTCACGCAACGACATGCCACCGGCCTTTGCCGCGAGTTGCCCGCAGACACTGTTCCGCGTGCACTACGGCGTGCATGAGGAAGGCCTTGAACCGTTGCTGGAAAAGCTCGCGGCCCAAGCGCCAGCGGCGGTGTTGACCGGCAGCGAATTCGGTGTCGAATTGGCGGATTTGCTGGCCGCCCGTCTCGGCCTGCCCGGTAATGATCCCGAATACTCTGCCGCCCGTCGTGACAAATCACTGATGGCCGAACAGGTCGCTGCTGCCGGATTGCCGGTGGCTGCGCAACTGCGTACCGCCTCCAGCGCAGAGGCTCTGGCCTGGTTCCAGGCTCGTGGCGAATCGACGGTGGTGGTCAAGCCACTGGACAGTGCGGGCTCCGATAATGTGTTCATCTGTCACGATGCCGCTCAACTGCATGCGGCCATCGACTGCATTCTCGGCGCTACTAACCTGATGATGCGCAGCAACCAGGCGCTGTTGTTGCAGGAATACCTGGAAGGCGACGAGTACGTTATCAACAGTGTCAGTCATCAGGGCGAGCACTGGATCACTGATGTCTGGAAATGCACCAAGACGTTGAGCGCCGACGGTCGCAAGATCTATGACCGTGAAGACCTGCTGCCCGCCGATGCGCCGGAGCTTGATGGGCTGATCGATTACGTCGAAGGCGTGCTCGATGCCTTGGCCATCACCCACGGTCCGGCCCATACCGAAGTGATCCTCACGACTCGCGGCCCGCGCCTGCTGGAAACCGGTGCCCGTCTTTCCGGGCTGGCCAACCCACCGGCGCTGCAAGCGGCGACTGGCAACGACCAGGTCGCGCTGACCTGCACCAGCTATCTGGAGCCGGCCCGACTGGCATCGTTTCCCAAGCGCTATCGCTTGCAGCAGCACGCCCGCGGACTAAACCTGATCGCCCGCCATAGCGGCGTCTTCGCCCAACTCGATGTACGCAAGCGCCTGGAGGCTCTGCCGAGCTTTTACAACGCGCGCTTTCGTTTTACCGAAGGTCGCCCAAAAACGCCGACCATCGACCTCAACAGCTCGCCGGGTGCCGTATTCCTGGTGCACCCGAGCGCCGACAGAATCCGCCAGGACCATGAAACCTGGCGTGAATGGGAGAAAGACTGGTTGTAGTGACAGACGCCCCATCCCCGGGGTTTTCAATCATCACAGGAAGACACTTATGAGCGCTCATACCCGTACTAAACGATTGACGGTTCCGCAACTGGTCGCGATGAAGGGCCAACAGAAAATCGTATCCCTTACGGCGTACTCCAGCTCTATTGCCAGGTTGATAGACCCAATCGTCGATTTCATTCTGGTCGGTGACTCTACTGCTATGGTCGGCTATGGTCGGGCCTCGACGCTGAGTATGCAGCTCGAAGAAATCATCGGACACACCCGGGCCGTGGTCGACAGCACGCGCCTGTCTTGCGTCATCGCCGACATGCCTTTCGGCAGCTATCAGGAATCTAACGAACAGGCCTTTCGCAATTGCGCGCAGGTCCTGGCGCGCACCGGTTGCGATGCCGTCAAGCTGGAAGCCAACAAGGCCTTGGCGGGTACCGTCGAGTTTCTGGTGGCACGCGGTATTCCGGTCATGGCCCACGTCGGGCTGATGCCGCAGTTCGTCAATGTCATGGGAGGGTTCAAGGCCCAGGGCCTGACCGCCGAAGCCGGTGCGATGATTGCCGAGGACGCTCGGGCCAACCTCGAAGCCGGTGCCTTCAGTCTGCTGCTCGAGGGGGTGGCCGAAGGCGTGGCCCGGCAAATTACCCTGGATTCGAAAATGCCCACCATCGGCATTGGCGCCTCACCGGCCTGTGACGGCCAGGTGCTGGTGACCGAGGACGTGCTGGGTCTGGGCGGTGAACAGGTGCCGCGCTTCGTCAAGCAGTACGCTGATGTCGGCGCGGTGATTCGCGGCGCTTGTGAGCGTTTTGCCGAAGAGGTGCGCGATGGCCGCTTCCCTGAATCGCGGCATTGCTATGGGCTCTAGGCATAGCTATGGTTCTTCGCTGATAGCCTGGGCCAGTTTCTTCAGGGCCAGGGGAATATCCTTGCTCCAGTCGAGGGTGTAGCTCAGGCGCACGTGATGCCGCCAGGCCCCCTGCTGGCTGAATATTTCCCCGGGGGCGATAACGATGCGCTGGGCCAGCAAGCGCTCGAACACCCGCCGCATGTCCACCGAGTGTCTGGCCTCGAGCCAGAAGGTCGCTCCGCCTTGCGGGGCGACAACCCGTAACTGGCCATCGCCGTGCGCCTCCAGCAAGGCCTCCATCCGTTTCATCCGGTCCAGCAGCATGGCCCGCAGCACCATTAGATGCTGGTCGATGCGTTTGGAGCTGAAGAGTTTGGCGATCGCTTTCTGACGGATCGGCGACAGACGAAATGCCCGTTCCAGAAATTGCCGATGCAACTGAGGCCCGTGTCGGCGACACAGTACATAACCATAGGGCGCTTCCGAGCCGATGATCTTGTCGAAGGTTGAGAACACCAGCAGCTTTTCCGGATCGGCAAAATCGCGATAGCGCGCGGGTTTGGGAGAGAAATAGAACTCGCCATAGCTGTCGTTTTCGAACAGCCAGACATCCCGCTCCGCCAGCCAGCGACAGATTTGCTGTTTATCCTGCGCCGGCATCAGCTTGCCTTGGGGAATATTCACGGTCGACGACAGCACCGCCAGCCGAATCGGCTCACGCCTGAGCAACTCACTGAGCGTGGACAGATCGAAGCGTCCATCCTCGCCGAGCGGGACTTCGATCACGCGAATCTTTGCTGCCTGCAACTGACGCAGGATCGCCCATGAGCAAGGCGACTCCACCAGCGCCACAGTGCCCCCCAGATTCAAGGCGCTGAGGGACAATTCCAGCACACTGCGCAGGTCCGAGCCGATAAACACGTGCTCGGCCTGCCAGTAGCTGTGAGTGGAACGGGTGTAGCGGTCGGCCAGGGCGCCGCGTAACTCGGGCTCGCCGAACGGCTGATAGAGTGGCGCATGGGAGCGCGGGTATTGCCGGGCCAGTTCGCGCTCCATCATCAACAACGGGTTTTCCAGCGACAACAACATCGCCGGCGCGTCGCTGCTAAGGGCCAGCATCCCCGGCTGGCGCGCGTTGGAGAATACGCTGTCCAGCAGATTGGGCGAGCCCTCGTTCAATAAGGGGGCCGGCATCGCCTTGGTGAAATAACCGAACTTGGGTTTGGCATAGATCCGTCCCTCGTCTTCGAGAAGCGAATAGGCGTACTTGGTCGTCGACACCGACACATTCAGGCGCCGGGCCAGTTGCCGCAAGGACGGCAATTTCTGTTCACGTTCCGAATTGGCGGTTTCGATCAGCTCGACCAGATAGCGGTACACCGCCTGATAGGCGAAAGAGGCGTCTTTGGTTGTAACCAGGCTCACTTGTTGAAATTCCTGTGTGCCCACTGCACGAAAACGCTGGCGACCTGAAGCGGCAAGCCTGAGGTATGTTTTTCCAGGTGTTCTCCGGCGATGATCTGGGACCTGATGGCAATGCCATCAAGCAAAACCAGGAGACACTCGAAAGGAAATGGCATGCTCTTCATCCCTGTAGTGATTGCCAATAAAACTATTCTTGCATAACTGGGCAGCGTTCCCGCGTTACCGGACAGGCTACGGATGGAGGAGGGGGGGTGTCCCAATATGCAAAATCCCCGTATCAGCGAGTGATTACGGGGATTTTGTGTCTATCGAGGTCCGTGGAAAACCACGGTTCCTCTTTACACGTTGAAGCGGAAGTGCATCACGTCGCCATCCTTGACGATGTATTCCTTGCCTTCCAGACGCCATTTAGCAGCTTCTTTGGCACCGGCTTCACCCTTGAACTGGATGAAGTCGTTGTAGGCGATGACTTCGGCGCGGATGAAGCCTTTCTCTAAGTCGGTGTGGATCACGCCAGCAGCTTGCTGCCGCCCTGATCGCCGACTCCTCGAACAAGACCCAGCGCGGCATGATCATCGCAGGCCGGACAGCCGAGTCGCTCAAGAACATTGTCAATGGCACCAGCGCGGTGTCCAGCCTGGTGTCGCTGATCTACCAGGCTTCCAGCGAGCAGGCGTCAGGTTTGCAACAGGCCAGCGTCGGGCTTGAGCAGATCGATGAAGTCACCCAGAAGAACCATTCCAGCTCGCAGGAATGTGCGCTGGCGGCCCGCGACCTTTCGGAGCGGGTATCGCTGATGCAGCGGGTGTTGGGGCGTTTCAAGGTCAAGAGGGCCTAGCCACAAAGCCCCGTCGGGCAACGAGGCTGCGGGTCCGGCCTCGTTCCTCAAGTGCGGGGTGCCAATAAAATGGCGATTACCGTTCATCTGAAATGGTTTTTGCCTACCGTTAACGGGTTATTGACACTTCTCGCCCGGCGTCATGATAATTGCGCGCCATTTCCGGGCGCAGGAGCGTCCGGAAGGGTGATCGGTGAATGATCGGTGATGAACGGCGGAAAAGTGATTTCTCATTTTCTTCCAACGGCACTATCCCGCATTTAAAGCTTCCAGCCCCGAGTTTCAGGGTTCGGCCCAGCCAATTTCGCTGACTTAACAGTCTCCCCCTGAGCCTGGCTCGGGGCGCTTGTGTACGTCATTAGAAAAAGTCCCTCGCGAGCAGGCGTCGAGGGGCCGATCACGCTCGTGTTGTATCCGGTTCAAAGGGAAAGGGAGTTGCATTTGAGTCAGGTCACCTTAGCCATCCGCGATCTGCGTGATGAGCAGATATTGTTGCGCGAGGGCGGTTTTTATTGGGTGGCTGTGGATCAGGCGCGCGATGCGGCGACGCTGGCAGCCCAGTGCCTGGCAGCGATGCCGGCCGATGCGCGAGCGATGCTGGTGTGTTGCGGGCATTCAAGTCGGGACGTCGCCCAGAAGATGGCGGCCTATGCCGGCCCCGGCGAGCTGAAGCTGTTCGACATCAACGAAGCCGACGTCGGCCGGGCCCTCAAGTCGCTGGTCGGCGAGCTGACCCGTGCAGCGCCGGTGGCCGGCAGTGCCATTGTGCTGATGCTGCCCACCAGCGCCTGGCAGAGCGAAGTCGCGCCAGGGCTGCGGCACTGTTGCCAGGCCCTGGGGCAATGGTTGGGGCGACGCCAATGCACTTTGCTGATGATCGGTCACGGCCAGGCGCCTCAATTGCATGAGCGTCTGTTGCGGCTCAACGAGACCATTTCAGGGCTTGCCCAGCTCTATCGCCGTGACGGCGGTATTCATTACCAACTGCACTATTGGCACAGCGAGCTGGGCGTGTGCAGTGGGCAGGCGTTCGAGCTGGAGTTGCGCGTGGACGGTTTTGCGCTGTCGGCCAATGAGCAGAGCGGCGCGCAACTCACCCACACCGACGATCAGCGCATCTACCTGACCCAGCGTGCCGTGCTCGAAGGCGCACCGCCGTTGTCGGATCAGTGGAGGCTGTTCGAGAACCGCGAGGACTTGCTCCAACAAGCGAGCCGCGCCCGCGCCGCCAGCATCATCGTCGCCATCGACAGCAACTTGCAGGTCGAGGAATTGGCCCGTCAGATCCATGCCTTGCGCAAGCGCTGCGGTAGCGCGCTGAAAATCATCGTACGTGAAATGGAGCCCTGCCTGCGTTACCGGGACGAGCGTCTGCTGGTGTCCTGTGGGGCCAACATGACGGTGCCTTATGGCACTACGCTGGCGTACTTCTTCAGCATTATCGACAGCGCCCAGGGCCAGACCTGGCGTCACAGTCGTACCACCGACCTCCAGTCGCTGTTCAAACGCCTGCGTCCACCTGCCGAGCGCGGTCTGTTGTTGCCGCGCGAATTCATCAGCACGGTGGAACGCGTCTATGGCGGTGCCTCCGGTGAAATCAGCCACCAGATGCTCAGGCTGACACCGCGCGGTGGCCTGGAGATCGAGCAGTACCTCAATCAGATCGACCTGCGTCGTTTCGGTGATGTCGCCTGCGTGGTCGATGGGGCTTTTTATCTGTTCCTGTTTGCCTGTCGCGCGGATGGGCTGGAGCCGGCATTGGAGAATATCTGCCGGCTGGCCTGGCGCGATCTGTTCAGCGACATCCAGATTCTCTCCGGCGTCGACGCCTTGCCGCGCGAGGCTTTCCTTGCGCAGGCGTCGCTGCCTTCCAGGCTCCCTCCGGTAGAAGAACGCGGGGCCGCTGGCGCTGCCGACGTCGCCGAGTGTGGCGCTTATTCTCCTGAACGCATCACGCTTGCCATTGCGGGGCATTGTCCATGAGTTATTCCGAACTGCTTCAGGTAATCGGCCTTAGCAGCCTGTTGACCCTGGCGCTGATCCTGGTGCTGGCCAGGGTGGGGCGCCATCTTCTCGATGTTGTGCAGGGCTTCTTGCCCCCGCGTTACCTGAAATCCGGTGGGGTGCGGCGCCGCGCCCCAACCCGGAGTGAGCCCCATGAATCGGTCTGAAGTCGCTTATCCAACGCCAGTGCCCGTCTGGCCGGGCCTGGGGGCGTGGAACCTGTACTTCATCCTCAAGTTTGCACTGCTGTGGGCGGGCTACCTGAACCTGCAGGTATGGCCCAACCTGGTGTTCGCGGCTGCCTTGCTGCTGCCGTTGCCGTACCGTTATCTGCGTTACCTGCGCACGTTCATTGCAATCCCGGTGGGCGTTGCGCTGTTTTACCAGGACACCTGGCTGCCCCCCTTCAGCCGCCTGCTCGATCAGCCAGGGGTGCTGAATTTCAGCGGTGCCTACGTGGTCGAGTTGGCTGGCCGTTTCATCGACTGGAACCTGTGTGCACTGCTGGCCGTACTGGTGGTGATCTATGCCTTTGCCCGTCACTGGCTGCGCCTGACTACCCTGAGTGTGCTAGGGCTGGCCTGGCTGGCCAGCGCCAATGTGCTGGCCCTGCATGCGCGCAGCGAACCGGCCGCAACGTCGACCAGCGACGCCCCCGTGGCGGCAGCGAGCTCCGCCGAGCCGGACAGCGCGACGCTTGAGGCGTACCTGCAGAAGTTCTACAGCACCGAAGCCGGGCGTCAGGTGGAGTTCATGCCGTCGACCTCTGCCGCGCAGCCGTTCGACCTGTTGCTGATCAATATCTGCTCCATGGCCTGGGATGATCTGGAAGCCGTGGGCCTGCGCGATAACGCACTCTTTCAGCAAATGGACGTGATTTTCGACAGCTTCAACTCGGCCACCGCCTACAGTGGCCCGGCTGCCATCCGTTTGTTGCGCGCTAGCTGCGGGCAGGTCCCCCACATGCAGCTCTACGGCACTGCGCCACCGCAGTGCATGTTGATGGCCGACCTGAGCAAGCTGGGCTTTGCCAGCGAAGTGATGCTCAACCACACCGGCCAGTTCGAAGGTTTTCTTGACGAAGTCCGTGCCCAGGGCTCGTTGCCGGGGCCTGCTGTGAATACCAGCAAACTGCCCCGTGCATTGGTGGGCTTCGACGGTTCGCCGATCCTGCGCGATTCGCAGGTCCTGGACACTTGGTGGAAGCACCGTGAAGCCGGGACGAACGAGCGCGTGGCACTGTTCTACAACACCACCACGCTGCATGACGGCAACCGTGCGCTGACCCCCGATGGCGGCACCAAGAGCGCCGATTACAAACCGCGTGCCCAGGGGCTGATCGATGACCTCAGTGGCTTCATCAAGCAACTGGAGTCGACTGGCCGGCGGGTGGTCGTGGTGATCGTACCGGAGCATGGTGCGGCGCTGCATGGCGATCGCATGCAGATCTCCGGCATGCGCGAGATCCCAAGCCGGTCCATCACCCACGTGCCGGTCGGTATCAAGTTGGTGGGCATGGGGCGCAACGCCAATTCCGCTCCACTGCACATCGCCGAGCCGAGCAGTTTCCTGGCCCTGTCGGAAATTATCAGCCGTCTCTACACCGCCCAGCCCCAGGGCGATGGCCAGGGTCCCGACTGGCCGGCCCTGCTGAGCAACCTGCCGCAGACGGCGGCAGTTTCCGAGAACGCTGGCACCGTGGTCGTCGACTACGCCGGAAAACCTTACGTACGAATCAAGGAGAAAGGTGGATGGCTGCCCTACCCACAGCGCTTCAAGTGAAAGCCAGGGCGCAGTCGCGTGCGGATCGTGCCGACGACATCGCCCGTTTGAAACTGGAGATCGAGCTGCCCGAACTGGACTACGTGGACATTTCGGCGCAGATCGAATTGCAGAAGGCCCTGCATCGCTGGCCACTGCTGGGAGAGGTGGAGCGCCTGCGAACGGCGGTCCTGGTACCGACACGAAAGTCTGAGCAGGAGGCGCTGTCGTGACAGCTCTGAGCCTGCGAGGTCTGCGCGGGGGCGTTGGCACCAGCGCGTTGGTGGCGGCCATTGCCCATGCATTGCATCGTCTTGGCGAGCGCGTACTGCTGGTCGACATGTGTCCGCAGAACCTGCTTCGCCTGCATTTCAATGTCCGGGTCAGCGAGCGCAGCGGCTGGGCGCGCGCCATGATCGACGGGGAGGATTGGTACACCCAGGCCTGGACCGTGCAGCCGGGATTGGACGTGCTGCCTTATGGCCGCCTGAAACTGGCCGAGCAGGAGCAGGTCGAGCAAAACCTGCGCAAGACGCCGGAGCTGTGGCTTCACCGACAGGCCAGTCTCGCCGAGCGCTTTGACTGGATTCTGTTCGATGTACCGCTGCGCCTGCCCGGTCATTCCCGTGTCGGGCCTTGTGCGTTGCGCCTGCAGGTTGTCGAGGCGGATGCCGCCTGCCATGTGCTGTTGCAGCAGGAAGAAGACCCTAGCGAGTATCTGCTGATCAACCGCTTCGACCCGGTCAGTCAATTGCAGCGCGACCTGCAACTGATCTGGCGCAAACAATATGGCGACCGGCTGTTGCCACTCAACGTGCATCGGGATGAAGCCATGCACGAAGCCCTGGCCTTCAAGAAGCCGGTGGGGGCTTATGCCCAGGCCAGCCTGGCGGCCCAGGACGTGTTGAGCCTGGCCACCTGGTGCCTGGCTCGACGCCTGGAGGCCGTATGATTGCCCGAATTTTCCCGTTTGCCCGCTTGTATCGGCGCTATGACAGTGGCTTGCCGGTTGCGCTGCTGCTGGCGACATTGAACGCCTTGGCGTGGATGTTCTTTCGTCTGGAGTCGCCGAGCTGGCGCTATGTGCTCGATCAGCCAAAGCGCTGGTATCCGCAACTGGCCCATCGGTCACCGAGGCTGGGCGACCCGCTGCGTTATGCCGTGCAAAGTCTCTGGCTGCTGCTGGTTCGCCCGGTACCGCGGCGGGCCAGGAGACTGGCGTCCCCCGATTGGCTCAAGGCCCTCGGGAGGCGATATCTGCGCCTGGGGGCGTGGATGGGGGAGGCGCTGGAAAGCGCACCCCGGCGCGCCTGGACCAACCAGCAGATTCGCCAGGGCAGCCATTGGTGGAAGGGGCTGGACCGTCGCAACCAGCGGCTGATCAACGTGGCCCTTGGGGCCGTCGCCTTCATGTTGATGTTGTTGTGCATCACCGAGCCTTTCGGCTACCTCGCCCAATTGGTCTTAGTCCTGTTGTTGTGGGGCCTGGCCATGCTTGTGCGACGGGTGCCGGGGCGTTTTACGACATTGCTGATGGTGGTCTTGTCGGTCATCGTCTCGTGCCGTTACCTGTGGTGGCGCTACACCTCCACCCTGAATTGGAACCAGCCGCTGGACCTAGCGTGCGGATTGATCCTGCTGGTGGCCGAAACCTATTCGTGGGTGGTGTTGATCCTCGGTTACATCCAGACCTGCTGGCCTTTGGGCCGCAAGCCGGCGCCGCTGCCACGCGACACGCGGCTGTGGCCCAGCGTCGACTTGTTGATCCCGACCTACAACGAAGATCTGTCCATCGTGCGGGGCACGGTGTATGCGGCCATGGGAATCGACTGGCCGGCCGACAAACTGAACATCTACATTCTCGACGACGGCAAGCGCGAGAGTTTCCGCCAGTTCGTCGCGCAAGTCGGTGTCGGCTACATCACCCGCAACGACAATCGTCACGCCAAGGCCGGTAACCTCAACCACGCGCTGACGTTGCTCGACAGCGAGCTGATCGCCATTTTCGACTGCGACCATGTGCCCGTGCGCTCATTCCTGCAAATGACCACTGGCGGTTTCTTGCGTGATCCGAAACTGGCGCTGGTGCAGACCCCGCATCACTTCCTGTCGCCAGACCCCTTCGAGCGCAACCTCAATGTGTTCCGCGAGCGCCCCAACGAAGGCGATCTGTTCTACGGGATGGTCCAGGACGGCAATGACATGTGGAACGCCGCGTTCTTTTGTGGCTCGTGCGCGGTGCTGCGCCGCGCGGCGGTGATCGAGATCGGCGGCTTTGCCGTCGAGACCGTGACCGAGGACGCCCACACAGCGCTGCGCTTGCACCGCAACGGCTGGAACTCGGCCTATATCAAGATCCCTCAGGCGGCGGGCCTGGCCACCGAGAGCCTGTCGGCGCATGTCGGCCAGCGCATTCGCTGGGCCCGAGGCATGGCGCAGATCTTCCGCACCGATAACCCCTTGCTCGGAAAGGGCCTGACCTTCTTCCAGCGCATCTGCTACGCCAACGCGATGATGCATTTCCTGGCCGGTCTGCCGCGCTTGGTGTTCCTCACGGCGCCGCTGGCTTTTCTGTTCCTGCATGCCTACATCATCTACGCGCCGGCGCTGATGATCCTGCTGTACGTGCTGCCGCACATGATCCACGCCAGCCTGACCAACTCGCGAATGCAGGGCGCCTATCGCCAGACGTTCTGGGGCGAGGTGTACGAGACCGTGCTGGCCTGGTACATCGCACGCCCCACCACGGTGGCACTGTTGAACCCCAGCAAGGGCAAGTTCAACGTGACCGCCAAGGGCGGCCTGATGGAACGCAACCAGTTCGACTGGAAAATCGCCCAGCCGTACTTGCTGCTGGCGTTGTTGAACGTTGCGGGCCTGGGCTTTGCCGCCTGGCGTCTGGTCTGCGGACCCGACAACGAGATCGCCACCGTGTGGGTGAGCATTCTCTGGGTCATCTACAACCTGCTGATCATCGGAGCCGCCGTGGCGGTGGCCGCTGAAGTGCGCCAGGTTCGCCAGACCCACCGAGTGCACGCCAAGTTGCCCGCTGCGGTGCGCCTGGAGAGTGGTCATTCTTACCCCGGCACATTGCAGGACTATTCGGACGGTGGCGTGGGCATCCAGCTCGACGCTTCGTTGTCGCTGCCGTTGGGCGGGCGTATCTCGCTGATGATGCAGCGCGGCGATCGCGAGTTCCTGTTCCCGGGCCACATCAGCCGCAGCCACAAGAATTTCGTCGGTATCAGTTTCACCGCCCTCAGTACGCAGCAGAAGATCGATTTTGTGCAGTGCACCTTCGCCCGTGCCGACGCCTGGCTCAACTGGGGCGAGAACTTTGCCCCGGATCGTCCGCTGCACAGCTTCGTCGACATCCTCAAGCTTGGCGGCATCGGCTATTACCGCCTTTACGAATACCTGCCTGCCTGGGTCCGTCGCATCGCCCGCCCGCCGCTGCACCTGTTGCGCGGGGTGTTCAGTTTCCTGCCGCGTATGCCAGCGGCTTCCCCTTTTTCCGATTCCCGATCAGTGAGCGCACTATGAGCGGCTTCTTCAGCAAACACCTTGTTGCCAGTCTGGCGCTCCTGACCATGGATTGCGCCCAGGCAGTCACCGAGCCAACACCTGACATGCCAGCTGCGGTCAGCAGCCTACCGGGCTGGAGCACCGCCTATAGCTTTGAACAGCTGGGGCGTCCTGCCGACAACCTGTTGCTGGGTATCCGTAACAGTGACCAGATCGAATTCAGCCTGCGCCGCGACCGCATCGCCAGCGATGCAAAATTGCAGCTGGAATACACACCGTCGCCTTCGCTGTTGCCCCAGACCTCGCACTTGCGTGTGTATCTCAACGACGTGCTGATGAGCGTTGTACCGATCGAGAAAGACCAGTTGGGCAGGAAGGTCACCCAGTCGGTGGCGTTGGATCCGCGCCTGGTTTCCGATTTCAACCGCGTGCGCCTGGAGTTCGTCGGCCATTACACCGATACCTGCGAAGATCCGGCCAACAGCACGTTATGGTTGAACGTTGGGCGTAGCAGTCAGATCCAGGTGCAGGAGCAGCCTCTGACGCTCAAGAACGACCTGGCCTATTTCCCGATGCCTTTCTTCGACATCCGGGGCCAGGGCAAGCCGGTTGTCAACCTGGTCTTCGCCGACGCGCCGACGCTGGGCGAGCAACGTGCTGCCGGTATCCTGGCATCCTACTTCGGCAGCCAGGCCGGTTGGCGTGGTGCACAGTTCCCTGTGCTGTTCGACCAGTTGCCGCCCGCCGACGGGCAGAATCGCGCCCCGTCGGCCATTGTCTTCGCGACCAACGATCACCGCCCGTCCTTCCTGGCCGACATGGACACGTACCCGGCCGTGGATGCGCCTGTGGTGCAAATGATCGACAACCCCCAGGACCCTTACAGCAAGGTGTTGCTGGTATTGGGCCGCAACGACGATGACCTGGCTGTGGCCGCCCGTGCCCTGGCCTTGGGCGGGGACCTGTTCCGTGGTTCGCGTGTAACCGTCAACCAGGTCCGGCAGCTCAAGCCCCGGGTGCCTTATGACGCGCCGAATTGGGTGCGTACGGACCGTGCGGTGCGCTTCGCCGAGCTGATCAAATACCCCGAGCAGCTTCAGGCGAATGGCCTGCAGCCACGGCCGATCACCGTGGACGTGAATCTGCCGCCCGACCTGTTCGTCTGGCGCAGCCAGGGAATTGCACTGCAAACCCGGTTCCGTTACACGCCACCGTCGGTCAACGACGAATCGCGCCTGGCCGTCAGCCTGAACAACCAGTTCATCACCAGCCTGGCACTGCAAGGCAAGGCCGGCAGCCGTCTGGAGGAGTTGCGCCTGGCGGTGTTGTCCAGCGAATCGGCTGACCTCAACGAAAAGCTGCTGGTGCCTGGGTTGAAGATTGGCGATCGCAACACCTTGCGTTTCGACTTCAACTTCGCCAGCACCTTCGGCAGCGCCCAGCGCGATCGTTGCCAGACGTCGCTGCCGGTGAACAACCAAGCGGTGATCGATGAAGAATCGACGATCGACCTGACCGGCTACCATCACTACATCGCCATGCCCGACCTGCGCGTCTTTGCCCGCAGCGGTTTTCCGTACAGCCGCATGGCCGACCTGTCGGAAACCCTGGTGATGGTCCCGGCTCGCAGCCTTCCTGTACAACTGAGCACCTTGTTCGAGACCATCGCCGCCATCTCCGCGCGCACTGGGCTGCCGGCGTTCGGCCTGCGCCTCTCGGACAATTGGGACGACGCGAAGGCGGATGTCGACCTGCTCGTATTCGGCGCCATGGCGCCGGGAGTGGGCAATGGGGCCGATGCCAATCTGGTGCTGGACCAGACTCGTGACTGGCTGTTGAAACCTGCCAGTGAGCACAATGGCAAGTCACCCCGGGCCGGCCAGCTCAGCGATGAGCGCGACCAGGGGACCAACCGCGTCGAAGTCAGCGCCCAGGCACCGATCGCTGCCATCGTCGGCCTGCAATCGCCCCATCATGAACAGCGCAGCATTGTGGCCCTACTGGCCAGCGATGAGGCCGATTACCAACTGCTGCGCGACACCTTGGGCGACAGCGGCAAAATGGACGCCGTGGCCGGCTCCGTGACGCTGATCCGCAGCAGCGGCGTTGGCAGCAGTTGGGTGGGCCAGCAGTACTTCGTCGGTCGCCTTCCGTGGTGGCTGCTGCTTTGGTACCAGTTGTCCGAGCACCCGGTCCTGTTGGCGGGCCTGGCCTTCACCAGCGTTCTGCTGACGGCCTTCCTGCTGTGGCGCGCCCTGCGTTGGGCTGCCCGTCGTCGTCTGGCTGGCCAGGAGTGACCGGGTGAAAGCTGTCGTCGCGCGGGTGCTGACCGCAATCTTTGCCATGCCCGGCTTTGCCGGGGCTGCCCAATGCGCCTGGCCGGCCTGGGAGAATTATCGTCAGGCCATGCTCAGCCCGGACGGACGGGTCATCGACCGCTCCTCGGAGGCGTTGATCTCCACGTCTGAAGGACAGAGCTACGGGCTGTTTTTTGCCCTGGTGGGCAACGACCCTGAAAGCTTCGCCAAGATACTGCGCTGGACCCAGGACAACCTGGCGGGCGGGAACTTTGACCGGCAACTTCCGGCATGGTTGTGGGGGCGCGACAAAGAAGGGCGCTGGCAGGTCCTCGATGGCAACAACGCCACCGATGCCGACTTGTTCATCGCCTATAGCCTGCTCGAAGCCGGGCGCCTGTGGCATCGACCGGCTTACCAGGTCTTGGGCCGCAACCTGCTCTGGCGCAGCGCCGCGCAAAGCTTGCGCAAGCTGCCAGGCCTGGGCGTGATGTTGTTGCCCGGCGATGTCGGGTTCGACAGCGCCGGGCAATGGCGCCTGAATGCCAGCTATCTGCCGCCGCAATTGCTGGCGCGCTTCGGCCAGGAGGCATCGGTCTGGCAGGAGTTGGCCAGCAACGCCCGGCGCCTGTTGATCGAAAGCTCGCCCAAGGGCCTGGCGTCCGACTGGCAACGCTGGGAAGCCGGGCAGGGGTGGGTCGTCGACAGCCAGAAGGGCAGTGTCGGCAGCTATGACGCCATCCGCGTCTACCTCTGGACGGGCATGCTGGCCAAGGACGCACCGGGTCGCTTCGCACTGATCGAACATTTCAGGCCCATGGTCAATCTGACCGCGCGCCGGGGCTATGTGCCGGAAGTCGTCGACAGCGCCACCGGCCTCGACAAGGGCACTGGCCCGGTCGGCTTCAGCGCCGCATTGCTGCCCATGCTGGCCGCCAGTCCGGACAGTGCGGCTGCCCTTGCGGCCCAGCGCCAACGCTTGCAACAACAGCCAGCGTTGGCAGATGACTACTACAACCAGTCGTTGGCGCTGTTCGGCCAAGGCTGGGACCAACAACGTTATCGCTTCGATAAGGATGGACGCCTCGTGCCAGATTGGACGGCTGCATGCGCAAAGTAAACGGTTTTGGGCTGTTGTTGAGCAGCATTTACGGCGTCGCCCTGGCTCAGCCTTTCAGTCCGCCCGACCAGCAGCAATGGCTGTTGGAGCAGATCCGCGTGGGAGAGGCGCTGCATCGCGAAGACCTGGTGCGTGACTCGCTGGCACGCCTGGAACTGATCGCTCCGGACGATCCACAGGTGAAAGTCATCGAGGTCCGCCAGGCGCTGCTGCAACAGAATCGCTCGCAAGCCGAGCGCCTGGTTGCCCAACTGCGCCAGCAGGTGCCTGGCACGGCGCTGCTGCGTCAAGCCGAGAGCTTGCTGAAAATGCACAGTGCCGAGGGCCAGAAGGCTTTGCAAGAAGCGCATTTGCTGGTCACCGCCGGCCGTTCTGAAGACGCCGCCCAGGCCTATCGGCAATTGTTCGGCGATGACATGCCGGACTTTGCCATCACCCTGGAATACCTGAGCGTGCGCAGCGGCATCAAGGGGCAGCGCCCGCGCGTGATCGAGCAACTGCGCGAGTTGGATCAGCAGTACCCCGGCAATGCCTCGTTGCGCCAGACCCTGGCTGGCCTGCTGTTTGCCGAGAAACGCGACGCTGAGGCGCTGGACGTCTTGCATCAATTGGCCCGCGATCCTGGCACCAGCAACAACGCCGCTGAACGCGAATACAATTATTTGCTTAAACAGCCGATAGGGCCCGAAACCGCGCAGGCTTGGCGGACGTTCCTGGCGTTCTACCCCTACACCAGCTTTCGCGCCGACGCGACCCGGCAGTTGCAAGAACAGGAGCAATACCTGGCTGATCCGGCCTGGCAAGCGGGTGTCAAAGGCAAGGCATTGATCGAGGCCGGCGACAACGTCGGTGCCGAAGCTCAGTTGCGCCGGGCGCTCAAGCGTTATCCGCAAGACTCCAACCTGCTTGGTTCCCTGGGGATTTCGCTGATGCGCCAGAACCGGCACGAAGCGGCATACAACGCGTTTGTCCGTGCCTCGGCCATCGAGCAGGACACCGACTGGATGACCAAGTGGCAGGACCTCAAGACCATTAACTACCAGTGGATGTTGTTGCAAAAGGCCGATGAATCGCTGGAGCGCAAGGACTACCCCGTCGCGAAAAAATTCTATCAGCAGGCGCGCAAAACCCAGCCGAAGGATCCTGCGCCGCTGATCGGCCTGTCCTATGTTGCCCGGGGCGAATCCGATGACATCACCGCCGAAGCCTTGTTGGTGCAAGCGCGCAAGCTTGATCCGAACAACGCGAGTGTGGTGCGTGCCATGGTCCGCCTGTTCCAATCGCAATCACCGGAGAAGGCCGAGCGCTACCTCGACAGCCTGGCGCCCAAGGAACGCGAGGGGTTCCAGAGCGTGCGCCGGGGCCTGACGCTGGAGCGCCTCAATACCCAGGCCGATGGCGCCGCTCGACGCGGCGATTGGCCCCTGGTGGCGACGATCTTGAACGAGGCCCGAGTACTGGACCCGGACAATCCCTGGCTGGTGTACCGCCTGGCCAATGCCCAGCGGGAACTGGGCATTGAGGCCGAGGCCCATCAAAACTTCAACCTGCTGCTGCAACGCCAGGGCCAGGACACCGAGGCGCGCTATGCCCACGGCCTGTTCCTGGCCAATGGTGGGCGTGACGGCGAAGCCATGGACAGCCTGCGACAGATCCCCCGCGCCGTCTGGAACGACAACATGAACGCGCTGTGGGCCAGCCTGCAGCGTCGCCAACTGCTCACCAAGGCTCGGACACTGCATGATGAAGGACGTGAGGCCGAGGCAGAATTGCTGCTGATGGAAGCGCCGACCCCTGACGACTACCTGACCCTGGCTGACTGGGCCCGGCAGCGTGGCGATCTGGTACGGGCCGAGAGTCGCTACCGCAAGCTGCTGGCCAGCGAGCCGAAAAATGCCGAAGCGCAACTGGGCCTGGGCGAAGTGCTGATCGAACGCGGTCGTCCGAACGCGGCCAAGGCCAGCCTGATGGCAGTGACCATGCCAGTACCGGCCCAGGCATCGTTCCAGCGCCGCCTGGCCAATGCCTGGGCGAGGCTGGGTGACAAGGCACGTGCCAACGCGCTGTTCGAGGAGTTGCTCAAGACCCCGCAAAGTGATCCGCTGGTGCATCGGGACGCGGCGCGCCTGTTGTCTTGGCAGGCACCGCAGCTCGCGCTGGATCATTACGCGCGCAGCATGGGCGCAGCCGGGATGATCGAACCGCAACAGGTCGAACCGCGTGACAACCGCGCCATGACCCGGGCGAGTCGTGCCAGGGACAGCGATGACTGGCTGCAGCGCAGCATCCGCAGCGACGTCGACGAGCTGTACCAGCAGCAGAACCCGACGGTGAACCTCTACCACGACATTGCCTGGCGCACCGACAACAGCGCATCGGGCATCTCGGACCTGACCACCCAGACCACCGTCCTGCGCATCGACGCACCCGTGGCGCAGGGGCAGGGTTTCGTCCAGGCCGAAGAGATCAACCTGGATGTCAGCCGTTTCTCCAGTACCGACCAGTTCGGCTTGTGCGCGGTGGTGCAGGGGGGATGTGCCGGCGGTTCACAAAGCGTGCGCGGCACGCTGCTGGGCGTGGGCTGGCATGATGACCGTTGGGCTTTTGACCTTGGTCATACGCCGCAGGAGTTCACGGTGTCGAACTG
Source organism: Pseudomonas sp. Pseusp15 (assembly GCF_059492165.1). Lineage (NCBI taxonomy): Bacteria > Pseudomonadati > Pseudomonadota > Gammaproteobacteria > Pseudomonadales > Pseudomonadaceae > Pseudomonas > Pseudomonas sp. Pseusp15. The sequence continues at coordinate 4,371,287 of NZ_CP168523.1, read as the reverse complement.
GGTGGGCGGGGGAACCTACAGCGGTGACTGGAATGACGTGGGTTATCGCCTGACGGCATCGCGGCGACCGTTGACCAATTCGCTGGTGTCCTACGCCGGTGCGGTCGATCCGGTCACCGGTACCCACTGGGGCGGTGTCACGGCCAACGGTTTCACCCTCGGCCTGAGCCATGACACAGGCGGCAATGACGGTGTATGGGCGAGCCTGAGCAACCATTGGCTGCTGGGTGAGAACACTGAAAGCAACCAGCGGCGCATGGCCATGGGCGGCTACTATTATCGCCTGGTGGAACGCGCCGACGAGCGCCTGCGCACCGGTCTGACGCTGATGTACATGGGGTACGACAAGGACCTCAGCGAATCGACCCTGGGCCAGGGCGGTTACTACAGTCCGCAGCAATACTATTCGGTCAGCGTGCCGGTGAACTATGCCTGGCGCAACGCTGACTGGTCGGTCCTGCTCGAAAGCGCGGTGGGCTGGTCGTTCGCAAAAATCGACGGCACGGACCTTTACCCCAAAGACAATGGTGAGGCCGACCTGCAAGATATTCTGGCGCAGTCGAACCGGACCATGGTGGACAGCCCATCCTTGACCAAGAGTGGGAGTAGCAGCAACGGCGTCAACTTCCGCATCCAGGGCCTGTTAGAACGGCGTCTTTCCGAGAACCTGGTGCTGGGGACCGGCATCACCTGGCAACACAGCGAAGGCTACGCCCCAAGCCGCGCCTTGCTGTACTTGCGCTACACCTTCGACCCCTGGCTAGGCAACCTGCCGCTGCCGGTGGAGCCAATCTTGCCGTATGCGGATAGGCGCTAGAGCGGCAAGAAAAACGCAAGAGTGACTGGAAACGCGCATTTTTAACTATTTTCAATCATTTTGATTTTTCAACTCTCTCTATAGTCGTTGCTTTCGTTAAATCAAAATGGAGAAGTAGTATGTCCGTCAATCTGGTCATCAGCTTCAATGTGAAAGAAGAAAAGCTGCAATCCTTCAAGAACATCATGAGCGACGTGAAGATCAATCTGCCGAAGGTGGACGGTTGCCAAACGGTCAAGATTCTCAACCACGTGGAAGATCCACTCGCGTTCACGCTGGTGGAGGCTTGGGACTCGCGTGAAATGCACGGTGCCCACGTCGAGCAGATGATCTCGAGCGGTCAGTGGAGCGTCATCGTCGAGCATCTGAGCAGTAAGCCGGTCAGCGGTTACTTCAGCGAAATGTGATGCTGTAACGTCCAAATGGGGCGGCTAATTTATTGAGAAGCCATAGCAATGACACTCGAAGTAGTACCGGCAGCGCTTTACTCAATGCGCAATGTAAAGCCTATTCTTGCTGACGGTAGCTCGTCCATCCTCCATAAAACGCTTGAAACGAACCTGGAAAACAAGGCGATCTATATCGCCACGCCGTTGATCGTCTACATCAAGCAGGGCAAGCAGATTATTCGCGACTATGACGCCATGTCCCATGTTGTCGACGAGAATCATTTGATTTTCCTCTCCAAGGGCGTTTACACGGTATCGGACTACGTCACTGGCAGTGATATCTTCGAGGCGGTGTTGCTATTTCTCGACGACAAGCTGATCGCCAAATACCTGTCTCGTGCGGCCGGTACAGGCCAGTCGCACACGGACGGCCTGCAGAAAAACGTGCACGGCACTTATACCCTGCACGCCAACGAACAGATTCAGCGCTATATCGATTCGCTGGACTATGTCTACAAGGGCGCGGAGGGCTCCGACGCGCTGCTGGAGTTGAAACTGCTCGAACTGCTGCACCTGATCGCCATTCAGGACAAGTCCTTGCGTTTCCTGCGCGAGCTGTCCTGCGGCGGCAACCGTAAGCGTCGTCTCATCACCGACTTTATGGAGCAGTACTATTCGCACAAGTTGAAGATCGAAGACTATGCCCTGCTGACGGGGCGCAGCGTTTCGACCTTTATCCGCGACTTCAGGCGCAGCTACAACACCACCCCGAACCGCTGGATCATCGAAAAAAAAGTCGACATCGCGCATCAGCTGTTGACGGCTAAAAATTATTCCGTCACCGACGCGGCTGCGGAGGTGGGATATGAAAATACCTCCCACTTCATCAAGGTCTACAAGCAACGGTACGGTGTCACGCCGAAGAAAGCCAAGACCTTCGCAGCAGAACTGTAGCGCGACAAGGCCCAAGCCCCCCGCTGCCGCGACAGGGTGTTGTTTGGCCTGTCACAACAGTCGGTTCCTGACCGAAAGCCCTCATCCATAATGCACGCGGCTGACTGCGTCAGAGTGTTTGGATGCGCTATTGGGGCAAGCCATTGCTCACGTTGAAGTCGAACGTATTCCAAGGGAGCGGATACCCAGTGCTGCGACCGCTGTATGACGTTTTGTCAGTCAATCTGTATCTAACGTTCCCCCTTTGACCACCCTACTATCGCAGCCTTGGTCTTGGCGGTTCCCTATGCGTATGACGCGCTACGACTCGGCTGCGCGCGCTATCTGCTCTACCTTGCCTGGCAAGCGGTCAAGTCCAACATGCCGACCACGGCAGCATGCTGGCGCAATCCATCGTGCTTGGTTTTACGCAGATCGTCATTAGCGTGAGCGTCAACGCGCTGATTGCCGTCATGGCTGGCGCCATCGTGACATTTCTCGCCAGCAGGCCCGTGTGGCAGATCGTGCAACGCTGGCTGATGGGGACGGGGACGGTCCTCGCGAGCTGGCCGTGCGCATGGCCGTAGAAGGGCGGCGCTGAACTGGGCTGTTTGCGGTTGGCGCGGCGCGGTAAACCTGCGTCACCCGGATTTGAGAGCGGCCCCTGTGCATCGCGCCAGGCGCACTAGAAAAAGATCCGAGCGGGTTATCGAAAGCCCCTGACCAACCACTCTGAACGATAAGGACATGAAATGTTGCGCATATTGGGTAAGGCATCGTCGATCAATGTACGAAAGGTGCTTTGGGCATGCGCCGAGATCGAAATCCCCTTTGAGCGAGAGGATTGGGGGGCTGGTTTCAAGTCGACGCGCACGCCCAAATTCATTTCGCTGAACCCCAACGCAACGGTGCCGGTGATCCTGGACGACGACTTCGTGCTCTGGGAGTCAAACTCGATCATTCGGTATTTGGCGTCTCGCTATAACGGAGGTCATTTTTACCCGGTCCAACCGAGAGCAAGAGCGCGGGTGGACCAATGGATAGACTGGCAAGCGTCGGACCTCAACAGATCGTGGACGTATGCCTTCATGTCGTTGGTCAGGCATTCGCCTGACCATCAGGACAGCAGAGCCTTGGCAGCCGCTTGCAGCCTGTGGTCAAGGCACATGGAGATCCTGAATCGACAACTCGAATCAACAGGAGCCTACATCAGTGAAGACGGTTTTTCTCTCGCAGACATACCGATAGGCCTGTCGGTTAACCGATGGTTTGAAACACCGCTCGATCATCCAGACTTTCCTGCTGTAAGTGCCTATTACGAACGGTTGAGTCGTCGACCTGGCTACCTCCTGCATGGAAGAAACGGGACTCCGTAATAGTTCAGCAGGGTGTCAGGCGGCGCCAGGGACATTTGTTCCCATTGCCTCCTCCACGGTCAACCGGCAGTTGCTGCAGTCGGCCAAGGGGGCGGTGGTCATGGCCGGCATGAACGCTGGTGTGCAGGCCGGTGGAGGCGCCGCAATCTACATGGGCTATCTGTTCTAGTCGCGCATAGCAGGTCGATATAACGCCCAAAAAAAAGCCGCGAATCAACGCGGCTTCTTCGATGCCAACAACGCTACACGTTGAAACGGAAGTGCATCACGTCGCCGTCTTTAACGATGTAGTCCTTGCCTTCCAGACGCCATTTACCGGCTTCTTTGGTGCCGGCTTCGCCCTTGTACTGGATGAAGTCGTCGTAGGCGATGACTTCGGCGCGGATGAAGCCTTTTTCGAAGTCGGTGTGGATCACGCCGGCGGCTTGCGGTGCGGTAGCACCGACGCGGACGGTCCAGGCGCGGACTTCTTCGACACCGGCGGTGAAGTAGGTCTGCAGGTGCAGCATTTCGTAGCCGGCGCGGATTACGCGGTTCAGGCCAGGCTCTTCGAGGCCCAGGGCTTCGAGGAACATGTCTTTCTCTTCGCCGTCTTCCAGTTCGGCGATTTCGGCTTCGATCTTGTTGCAGACCGGAACCACCACGGCGCCTTCTTCTTCGGCGATGGCCTTGACCACGTCCAGTAGCGGGTTGTTCTCGAAACCGTCTTCAGCGACGTTGGCGATGTACATGACTGGCTTGGTGGTCAGCAGGTGGAAACCGCGAATCACCTGCTTCTCATCGGTGCTCATGTTTTTCATCAGGCTGCGCGCAGGCTTGCCCAGGGTGAAGTGGGCGATCAGCTGCTCCAGCAGGCCTTTCTGGACCACTGCGTCCTTGTCACCGCCCTTGGCGTTACGAGCGACTTTCTGCAGTTGCTTCTCGCAGCTGTCGAGGTCGGCGAAGATCAGTTCCAGGTCGATGATTTCGATGTCGCGTTTCGGGTCGACGCTGTTGGAGACGTGAATCACGTTCTCGTCTTCGAAGCAGCGGACCACGTGGGCAATGGCATCGGTCTCGCGGATGTTGGCGAGGAACTTGTTGCCCAGGCCTTCACCTTTCGAGGCGCCGGCCACCAGGCCTGCGATGTCGACGAATTCCATGGTGGTCGGCAGGATACGCTTGGGCTTGACGATGGCCGCCAAGGCTTCCAGGCGCGGATCCGGCATCGGCACGATACCGCTGTTGGGCTCGATGGTGCAGAAGGGGAAGTTCTCGGCCGCGATCCCGGACTTGGTCAGGGCGTTGAACAGGGTGGACTTGCCGACGTTAGGCAGGCCGACGATGCCGCAATTGAATCCCATGGTGTTTCCCCTCGGGTAAGAGTCAGGCCTTCTGGCTGTGCAGGTTTTTCATCGCGCGGTTCCATTCCCCGGCGAGGATATCCGGCAGCACGCCGAGGGCAAAGTCGATGCTGGCATCGAGTTTTTCCTGTTCGGCGCGTGGCGCACGACCCAGGACGAAGTTTGAAACCATACTGGCAACGCCCGGGTGGCCAATGCCAAGCCGCAGGCGGTGAAAGGTATTCTGATTGCCCAGTTGCGCAATGATGTCGCGCAACCCGTTATGACCGCCATGGCCGCCGCCCTGTTTGAGCTTGGCAACGCCCGGAGGCAGGTCGAGTTCGTCATGCGCCACCAGAATCTCTTCCGGCTTTATGCGAAAGAAGCCGGCAAGTGCCGCTACGGCCTGGCCGCTGCGGTTCATGTAGGTGGTGGGAATCAGTAGACGAACATCCTGACCCTGGTGCGAATAGCGCCCGGTCAGGCCGAAATATTTGCGATCGGCCACAAGGTTGACACCCTGTGCCTGCGCGATGCGCTCAACAAAAAGGGCCCCTGCGTTATGCCGGGTCTGTTCGTATTCAGCGCCTGGATTTCCCAGGCCAACGATCAGTTTGATGGCAGTCACGATAGGGGCCCTTCCTTGAAGTGGTGGATAACATCGCCGCCATCAGGGAGTGCGGCGAAAGTGGACGACAAGTGCTCATTTACCATTATGTAAACTCCGCGTTCTCGCCCGCTTTCTCGCTACGCTCTAGTCCGCGATGTTTCCGGTCACTCCGGCGTACAGAGTGAAATTACTCTGCAGCGCCTTCTGCAGCTTCTGGAGCAACACGTGGAGCGTGAACGTTGGCAACAGCCAGGTCGTTACCGTGAGCCAGAGCAACAAATTCAACGCCTTTAGGAGCGCTGATGTCGGACAGGTGAATGATCGAGCCGACTTCGGCGTTAGCCAGGTCAACTTCGATGAATTCAGGCAGGTCTTTCGGCAGGCAGGACACTTCGATTTCAGCAACAACGTGCGAAATCTCGCCGCCTTTCTTCACCGGAGCAGCTTCGTTGATGAAGTGCACTGGAACGATAGCGGTCAGCTTTTGGCCAGCAACTACGCGTACGAAGTCAGCGTGCATCACGTGGCCTTTGGCCGGGTGACGCTGCAGAGCCTTGATGATTACGTTTTGCTTGGTGCCGCCAACGTTCAGCTCGATGATGTGGCTGTAAGCCGCTTCGTTTTCGAGCAGTTTGGCAACTTCTTTAGCCAGCATGCTGATGGATTCAGGGGCTTTTTCGCCACCGTAAACTACAGCTGGAACCAGGCTTGCGAGACGACGCAGGCGGCGGCTCGCACCTTTCCCCAGGTCGGAACGCACTTCAGCATTCAGAGTAAAATCGTTCATGTTGTATCTCCAAAATAACCACATTCGCCCCAGCGTTTGCGACCAGCGCTAAAGGCGATATGGGCAAAAAAGCCCCGCCCCGACATGAATGCCGGGGCGGGGCGCTTTTCGTCAACAGGATGTAATGAAAAGGGCAGGGCCCTTAACGGAACATCGCGCTGATCGATTCTTCATTGCTGATGCGGCGGACCGCCTCGGCAACTACCGGTGCGATATCCAGTTGGCGGATACGCGCACAGGCTTGTGCTGCAGCGGACAGCGGGATGGTGTTCGTCACCACCAGCTCGTCCAGCACGGAATTTTCAATGTTTTCGATCGCCCGACCCGACAGCACAGGGTGCGTGCAGTAGGCGAAAACCTTGGCAGCGCCATGCTCTTTCAAGGCCTTGGCCGCGTGACACAGAGTGCCGGCGGTATCGACCATGTCATCGACCAGAATACAGGTACGCCCTTCGACATCACCGATGATATGCATCACTTCAGAGTGATTGGCTTTCTCACGGCGTTTGTCGATGATCCCGAGATCCACGCCCAGGGATTTGGCAACAGCCCGTGCACGCACGACGCCGCCAATGTCCGGGGACACGATCATCAGGTTTTCGAAGCGCTGATCTTCAATGTCATCCACCAGTACCGGGGAGCCGTAGATGTTATCTACCGGAATATCGAAGAAACCCTGGATTTGGTCAGCATGCAGATCAACCGTGAGAACACGGTCGATGCCGACTACGGTAAGCATGTCAGCAACGACTTTCGCGCTGATAGCCACACGTGCGGAACGCGGACGGCGATCCTGACGGGCATAACCAAAGTAAGGAATAACAGCAGTGATACGAGTAGCCGAGGAGCGGCGGAAGGCATCAGCCATCACTACCAGTTCCATCAGGTTATCGTTGGTCGGAGCGCAAGTCGGCTGAATAATGAAGACATCCTTACCGCGGACGTTTTCATTGATCTCGGCTGTAATTTCGCCGTCGGAAAACTTACCGACAGAGATGTCACCGAGAGGGATATGCAGCTGACGTACGACACGCCGAGCCAGATCGGGGTTAGCGTTCCCCGTAAAGACCATCATCTTGGACACGCGCAGTACCTGAAGGCTGAGGGTAACCTGGATGAGTATAGGAAAATGGCAGGGGCGGCTGGATTCGAACCAACGCATGGCAGGATCAAAACCTGCTGCCTTACCGCTTGGCGACGCCCCTGTATCTGTTGCTACGAGTACCCAGTACCCGATTCCTTTTAGAGCAGACTTTGCAGCTTGCGATGCAACATCGAAACGTTGCTTCCTTTTGCTACAAACCCTGTAAGGGTCTCTGTAAGAAGGGCCGAGACTTTATCAGCTTCAGCTTTGCTTGGGAAGCCCCCAAACACACAACTTCCAGTTCCGGTGAGTTTTGCTTCGGTAAATTTACCTAGCAAATTCAAGGCGTTACGTACCTCTGGATAACGTCTTGCTACCACCGGTAAGCAGTCATTTCGACTGTTTCCCTTGGGAACGGGGCGCACTTTAATGGGAGGAGTGTTACGTGTCAACAGCGGATCTGAAAAAATTTCTGCTGTACTTACAGATACTTGCGGCACAAGCACCAGATACCACGGTTCCTCGGGTTCTACAGGCGTGAGTTTCTCCCCCACGCCCTCGGCGAAAGCCGCGTGGCCACGCACGAAAACCGGGACGTCGGCGCCAAGTGTCAGACCCAGCGCGGCCAGCCTGTCGTCATCCCAGCCCAGTTGCCAAAGATGATTGAGGCCCAGCAACGTGGTCGCCGCATTCGAACTGCCGCCACCGATTCCACCGCCCATGGGCAGGATTTTTTCGATCCAGATGTCGATGCCCAGCGAACAACCGGATTGCTCCTGGAGTTTTTTCGCGGCTTTGACAATCAGGTTACTGTCGTGAGGGACGTCGGCGAATTCGGTGTGCAACCGAATCACGCCATCGTCGCGAACGGCGAAGGTGATTTCATCGCCGTAATCGAGAAACTGAAAAATCGTCTGCAACTCGTGGTAACCGTCTTCACGGCGGCCGAGGATATGCAGCATCAAGTTGAGTTTGGCGGGCGAGGGCAGAGTCAGGCGTGGGGCAGTCATCTTCACTGCCCCAGTTTGCGCGGTTGCCAGTCCTTGATCACCAGCGTGACATCAAGGTCGGTGCCGTGCAGTTTGATCCGCTCGGGCAGCCAATAGCCGTTTTGCTCGGCATAACTGAGGTACTCGACCTGCCAGCCATCCTGTTCGAGATTGGCCAGGCGGCTGTCGACGTCCAGGGTCAGACGACTTTTGCTGTCCGGGGCCGGGAGACCGCGAACCCACCACGCCAGATGGGACACCGGTAATTTCCAGCCCAGTTGCTCTTCGACCAGGGCTTCCGGAGTCGACGCGTCATAACGGCCCTGATTGGCCACTTCCAGCGAGACTTTGCCGGGGCGCCCGGTCAAGCGGGCCGCGCCGCGACCCAGCGGGCCGGAGAGGCGGATGTCGTAGTAATCCTGGCGTTGCAGCCAGAACAGGGTGCCGCTGCCCGAATCTTTTGGCGCGCGGATACCGATCTTGCCGTTGATCTGCCAGCCGTCGAGGCTGCTCAGTTGTTGTTTGTGCTCGCGCCATTGGGCCAGGTTACCGTGTCCCCCGACCGATTCACGGGCGCTGAAGCCCGCGCAACCGGCGAGCAGGGCGATGAAGCTGAAAACGATAATGTGGCGCAAAAACATAATTTTAAAGAGTCTCTGATCCGGTCAGGCGCTTGATGGTACTGCGCAGGGTAGGACTGTCGGGCTGCTCCTTGAGGAACTTGCTCCAGACTTGTTTGGCTTCGCGTTGTTTGCCATTGGCCCACAGGACTTCGCCCAGATGAGCGGCAACTTCCTGATCAGGGAAGCGCTCCAGTGCCTGGCGCAAATAGCGCTCGGCCTCATCGAGGTTGCCCAGGCGGAAATTCACCCAGCCGAGGCTGTCGAGAACGGCCGGGTCTTCCGGGTTCAACTGGTGCGCCTGTTCGATCAGGGCCTTGGCTTCGGCGTAACGCGTGGTGCGGTCGGACAGGGTGTAGCCGAGGGCATTCAACGCCATCGCATTGTCCGGGTCACGTTTGATGATCAGTCGCAGGTCTTTTTCCATCTGCGCCAGGTCATTACGTTTTTCCGCCTGCATGGCTCGGGTATACAGAAGATTCAAATCATCCGGGAATTTCTGCAGGGCTTGCTGCAAGACGTTCCAGGCCTTGTCGCCCTGTTTGTTGGCCGACAAGGCTTCGACTTCGATCAGGTACAACTGGATCGCATAATCGGGTTGCTCGTCGCGCTGGGCCGCCAGACGGCTTTGGGCTTCGGCGGTCCTGCCGTTGTTCATCAGAATATCGGCCTGACGCAATTGCGCTGGCAGGTAATCGTTGCCCGGCCTGACCTGGGCGTACTCGATCAGCGCGCCCTGGGGGTCGTTACGCTCTTCCGCGATACGCCCAAGGTTCAGATGCGCCGAGTCGACGTGGCTTTCCCTGGCGATCAAGTCTTCCAGATAACCTTTTGCCTCGTTCCAGGCCTTGGCTTCCAGGCAGACCAGAGCCAACGAATAACGCAGTTCGTCGTCTTCCGGGTATTGCTGCACCAGGCTCGAGAACTCGACCTTGGCGTCGTCCATGCGGTCCTGTTCGACCAGCGTGCGCGCGTAGGTCAGGCGCAGGCGTTTGTCGTCCGGGTATTTCTTGATGCTTTTTTGCAGTAACGGCAAGGCTTCACCGCCACGGTTGAGCCCTTGCAGCAGGCGCGCGCGCAGCAGAATCGGCGCTATTTCGCCTTCTTCCGGCGGGTTGTCTTCGAGCAGGGTCAGCGCGCCTTTGGCGTCGCCATCCTGTTGCAACAGCAAGGCCTTGCCGAAAATCAGCTGGTTGTTGTGCGGGTGGCGCTGCAACAAACGGTCAAAACCTTTCATCAGGCCGTTGCGGGTTTCCTGGTCGGTATCGGCCGCAGACAGGGCGAGGAAGTCGAAATGAGTGTCGCCTTTGCCTTGCAGGACTTTTTCCATATAAGCCATGGAGTCGTCGTAACGCCCGGCACGGGCGAGTTGCACGGCCGCCGCCCGTTGCGCCTCGAGATCGTTCGGGGCGTTTTTTGCCCAGATCAGCGAAGTGTCGAGGGCCGCTTGATCGGCGCCCAGGTATTCGGCAATGCGAAATGCCCGCTCGGAGATGCCCGGATCCTGGGTATTGATAGCCTGGGTCACGTAGTTGTCCAGGGCAATGTCGTAACGATTGCGCTGGCCAGCCAGTTCGGCGCTCAACAGGCTGAAGACAGTTTCTTCGCTGAACGAGCTGTAAACCTTGGGCTTTTCAGGCGCCGGAGTGCTGTCTTCGACCGGCGGCGTACCGTCCGACGAAACGGGTGCCAAGGCCTGGCAGCCGCTGAGGAAGACAAAAGCGAGGAGCAACGCGGAAGATCTATTCATATAGGAAGAGGACGACTAACCTGCGGTCGGATCATCATGACACAAGCCTTCGGCCAAACATAACCGCCCGGCCAATTTACCCGCATACGCAATCCCGGCAGGCCCGGTGCCGGTGTAAACGAGAACGGATCGCAGCTTCGGCAGCGTCAACCGGGACGATAGATATCGAGTGGTTGTTCTGGCTCTGTCGAAGTAGGACAATTGTCGGCTTCACGTCACCATCAGCGACCTTGAATGGCCTTCCTTGCACTCGGTATTAACCACAAGACTGCTTCAGTAGACGTCCGCGAGCGCGTGGCCTTTACCCCTGAGCAGCTGGTTGAGGCCTTGCAGCAGCTCTGCCGACTCACCGACAGCCGCGAAGCTGCGATCCTCTCCACCTGCAATCGCAGTGAACTGTATATAGAACAGGATCACCTTTCGGCTGACATCGTGCTGCGCTGGCTGGCCGATTATCATCATTTGAGCCTCGATGAGCTGCGTGCGAGCGCTTATGTGCATGAAGATGATGCGGCAGTTCGCCACATGATGCGGGTCGCCTCCGGGCTCGATTCGCTGGTGTTGGGTGAACCACAGATTCTCGGCCAGATGAAATCGGCCTACGCCGTGGCTCGCGAGGCGGGCACCATTGGTCCGCTACTCGGGCGTTTGTTCCAGGCCACGTTCAATGCGGCCAAACAGGTGCGAACCGACACCGCCATCGGTGAAAACCCGGTGTCCGTGGCGTTTGCCGCGGTCAGCCTGGCGAAACAGATTTTCAGTGATTTGCAACGCAGCCAGGCCTTGTTGATCGGCGCCGGCGAGACCATCACCCTGGTCGCCCGCCATCTGCATGAGCTGGGCGTGAAGCGAATCGTGGTCGCCAACCGCACCCTGGAGCGCGCAAGCACCCTGGCCGAGCAGTTTGGCGCCCATGCGGTGTTGCTCTCGGACATCCCGACAGAACTGGTGCGCAGCGACATCGTCATCAGCTCCACCGCCAGCCAGTTGCCTATTCTCGGTAAAGGCGCGGTGGAAAGCGCCTTGAAATTGCGTAAGCACAAGCCGATTTTCATGGTGGATATCGCAGTCCCTCGGGATATCGAGCCGGAAGTCGGCGAGTTGGATGACGTTTATCTGTATAGCGTCGACGATCTCCACGAAGTGGTCGCCGAAAACCTCAAGAGCCGTCAGGGCGCCGCTCAGGCGGCCGAAGAGATGGTGTCGGTCGGTGCCGAAGATTTCATGGTTCGCCTGCGCGAACTGGCGGCGGTGGATGTGCTCAAGGCTTATCGTCAACAAAGCGAGCGCCTGCGCGACGAAGAATTGCAGAAGGCCCAGCGTATGCTCGCCAACGGCAGCAGTGCCGAGGACGTGCTGGTGCAACTGGCCCGTGGCCTGACCAACAAACTCTTGCATGCCCCGAGCGTGCAATTGAAAAAGCTCTCTGCCGAAGGCCGCCTCGATGCGCTGGCCATGGCCCAGGAACTCTTTGCCCTCGGTGAGGGCTCATCGGATAGCTTTTCGGATAAGAAACCGCAATGAAAGCGTCACTGCTCAATAAGCTGGACATCCTCCAGGACCGTTTCGAGGAATTGACCGCCCTGCTTGGCGATGGCGAAGTCATTTCCGATCAGAACAAATTCCGCACCTATTCCAAGGAATACGCGGAGGTCGAGCCGATCGTCGACACCTATAAACAGCTGCTTAAAGTGCAGGGCGACCTCGAAGGCGCACAGGCACTGCTCAAGGACAGCGACCCGGACATGCGTGAAATGGCCGTGGAAGAAGTCCGCGAAGCCAAGGAACGATTGATCGAGCTCGAAGCCAGCCTGCAACGCATGCTGCTGCCCAAGGATCCGAACGACGGTCGTAACGTGTTCCTGGAAATCCGCGCGGGCACCGGCGGTGACGAAGCGGCGATTTTCTCCGGCGACCTGTTCCGCATGTATTCGCGTTACGCCGAGCGGCGTGGCTGGCGGGTAGAGATTCTCTCGGAGAACGAAGGCGAACACGGTGGCTATAAAGAAGTTATCGCCCGTGTCGAAGGCGAGAACGTCTACGGCAAACTGAAGTTCGAATCCGGTGCGCACCGTGTGCAGCGGGTTCCGGCCACTGAATCCCAAGGTCGTATCCACACCTCGGCCTGCACCGTGGCGGTATTGCCCGAGCCGGATGAGCAGGAAGCCATTGAGATCAACCCGGCGGATCTGCGGGTCGACACCTATCGCTCCTCCGGTGCCGGTGGTCAGCACGTCAACAAGACCGACTCGGCGATTCGTATCACGCACTTGCCGTCCGGTATTGTCGTCGAGTGCCAGGAAGAACGTTCCCAGCACAAGAACCGCGCCCGGGCGATGTCCTGGCTGTCGGCCAAGCTCAACGACCAGCAGACCAGTGCCGCGGCCAATGCCATCGCCAGCGAGCGTAAATTGCTGGTCGGTTCCGGTGACCGCTCCGAGCGGATCCGTACCTACAACTTCGCCCAGGGCCGGGTCACCGACCATCGGGTCAACCTGACGCTGTATTCGCTCGACGAAATTCTTGCGGGCGGCGTGGATGCGGTGATCGAACCGTTGCTGGCCGAGTACCAGGCCGATCAATTGGCAGCGATAGGTGAGTAAATGACGATCATTGCCAGCTTGCTGCGCGCCGCCGATTTGCCTGATTCGCCCACCGCGCGTCTGGATGCCGAATTGCTGTTGGCGGCGGCCTTGGGCAAGTCCCGCAGCTTTCTGCACACCTGGCCTGAGCGTATCGTCCCGAGCGAAGCGGCACTGAAGTTTGCCGAGTATTTGCAGCGCCGCCGCAGCGGTGAGCCAGTGGCCTATATTCTGGGTCAGCAAGGCTTCTGGAAGCTCGACCTGGAAGTCGCGCCCCACACGCTGATTCCGCGTCCCGACACTGAATTGCTGGTGGAAGCGGCGTTGGAACTGTTGCCGGCCACCCCAGCCAAGGTGCTCGATCTGGGCACCGGCAGTGGTGCCATCGCCTTGGCGCTGGCCAGCGAGCGTCCGGCCTGGAAGGTCACCGCCGTGGATCGCGTGCTGGAAGCCGTGGCCCTGGCCGAGCGCAATCGTCAGCGCTTGAACCTGAGCAATGCCACGGTGTTGAGCAGTCATTGGTTCAGTGCCCTGGAAGGCCAGCGTTTTCAACTGATCATCAGCAATCCGCCCTACATAGCTTCGACCGATCCGCATCTGGTAGAGGGCGACGTACGCTTTGAGCCGGCCAGTGCCTTGGTGGCGGGTGTCGATGGGCTCGACGATTTGCGTCTGATCGTCGCCCAGGCACCGGATTATCTTGAAGCGGGTGGCTGGTTGATGCTCGAACACGGTTACGATCAAGCCTGCGCAGTGTGCGATTTGCTGCTGACCCGCGGCTTTGAAGAAGTCCATAGCCGCACCGATCTGGGCGGTCACCAACGCATCAGTCTGGGGCGCTTGCCGTGCTGAATGATCAGGAATTGCTGCGATACAGCCGGCAGATTCTGCTGCAACACGTCGACATCGACGGCCAGTTACGGCTCAAGGAAAGCCGTGTGCTGATTATCGGTCTCGGTGGCCTAGGTTCGCCGGTTGCGCTGTACCTGGCCGCGGCCGGTGTCGGTGAGTTGCATCTGGCGGACTTCGACACGGTCGACCTGACCAATCTGCAACGCCAGATCGTTCATGACACCGACAGCGTCGGCCTGAGCAAGGTCGATTCGGCGATCCGTCGCCTGACCGCGATCAATCCAGAGATTCAGCTGATCGCCCATCGCACTGCATTGGACGAGGATTCGCTGGCCGCCGCTGTTGCTGCGGTGGATCTGGTGCTGGACTGTTCCGACAATTTTTCCACCCGCGAGGCGGTCAACGCTGCGTGTGTGGCCGCGCGCAAGCCGCTGGTCAGCGGTGCGGCGATTCGTCTGGAAGGGCAATTGTCGGTGTTCGACCCGCGTCGTCCAGAGAGCCCGTGCTACCACTGTTTATACGGGCACGGCAGCGAGGCCGAGTTGACCTGCAGCGAGGCGGGCGTCGTCGGTCCTTTGGTCGGGTTGGTCGGCAGCCTCCAGGCACTGGAAGCGCTGAAACTGCTGGTGGGGTTCGGCGAGCCGCTGGTGGGGCGCCTGTTATTGATCGATGCCTTGGGCTCACGCTTCCGTGAATTGCGGGTCAAGCGTGATCCGGGCTGCAGCGTCTGCGGGTCGCGCCATGCGTGAAGCGCCGATTGCTGTGTTCGATTCCGGCGTCGGTGGACTCTCCGTGCTGGCCGAGATCCAGCAGCTGCTGCCCAACGAGTCTCTGTTGTACTTCGGCGATTGCGGGAATATTCCCTACGGCGAGAAAACCCCGGCATTCATCCGCCAGCGTTGCAGTGTCATGGCGCAGTTCTTTCAGCAGCAAGGCGCCAAGGCGCTGGTGCTGGCTTGCAACACCGCGACGGTGGCCGGCGTTGCGGACTTGCGGCGCGATTACCCCGAGTGGCCTATCGTCGGCATGGAGCCTGCGGTCAAACCGGCCGCTGCGGCGACGCGCAGCGGTGTGGTCGGCGTGCTCGCCACCACCGGTACTTTGCAGAGTGCCAAGTTTGCTGCCTTGCTCGATCGTTTCGCCACCGATGTACGGGTGATTACTCAGCCGTGCCCCGGGCTGGTGGAGCTGATTGAAAATGGCGATCTGCACAGCGAGACATTGCGTCAGTTGCTGCAAGGGTATGTCGAGCCGCTGCTGGCTGCAGGTGCAGATACGATCATTCTGGGCTGTACCCATTATCCCTTTTTAAAGCCACTGCTAAGGCAGATGCTCCCGCAAAGCATCAGCTTGATCGATACGGGTGCCGCTGTGGCGCGGCAGCTCCAGCGTCTGCTGGCCGAGCGTGAATTGCTGGCCGAGGGGCCTGCTCGCCCCGCACAGTTCTGGTCGAGTGCGGACCCAGAACATTTCAGAAATATCTTGCCGATCCTGTGGAATATGTCTGGGGTTGTGCGAAGCTTCGAAAAGTAGAGACGCGTAGCAAACGAATAATTGGGGTGAGCTTCTGATTAAACGGTGACTTCTATAGCTTTGTTTGTTTTGCAGCATAAAAATCATACTAAATTGTTCGGAAAAGGATGTTTCTAATGAAGCGACTATTCTGTTTGGCCGCGATTGCGACCGCATTGATGGGGCACAGTTTTACCGCGCAGGCGGCAGGGGTGGAGTTCGGGGTCGGCCAGACCAGCGATTCGACCATGACCTACCGACTGGGCATGCAGTTCGATTGGGACAAGAGCTGGTTGCAGAGTGATGTTGGCCGCTTGACCGGCTACTGGAGCGGCGCTTACACCTACTGGGAAGGCGACAAAACGGCGAGCAATCACAGTTTGTCGTTCTCGCCGGTACTGGTGTACGAGTTTGCCGGTCAGACCATCAAGCCCTACGTCGAAGCGGGTATCGGTATCGCGGTGTTTGCCAACACCGAATACGAAGATAACAAGCTCGGCAGTGCCTTTCAGTTCGAAGACCGTTTCGGGTTTGGTCTGCGCTTTGCCGGCGGACATGAAGTCGGGATTCGCGCCACCCACTACTCCAATGCCGGGATCAGTAATCCGAACGACGGTGTAGAAAGCTACGCATTGCATTACACGATGCCGTTGTAAGCCTGCAGTGTTTTAGATGTGGGAGCTACCTGTGGCGGGGGCTCTCACATGGCATCGGGTGACTTCGATCTCACCGATACGCCGTCGCAATCCCCTGGCGTTCGGTGATGCATTCCGGTGCGCCCATTTCGAACTCCCGGCAGATCAGCGGACGCTTTTCATAGATGGTGCACATCATGCTGTTGCGATCCAGTGCGGCGCACCAGCCGTCATCCAGTCGCAGCATGACTTCACCACCCCAATCATCGGTATCGATAAAACGTTCGGGCACGCCGGTGTCAGTGATCAGCATCACTTCAAGCTGGCAGCAGCAGGCTGCGCAGGTCGAGCAGGTGACCGCAGGCTCGGCGACTTGCGTGTGGGGAATGGTTTTCATGGCGCGCAGTGTAAGGCAGTGGGGCCACGCTGTGTAAAAGGCCTGACAGACGCTCAGGCTTCACGGCAGATCCTCGATCGGCGGCTTGTTTCGCGCTTGTTCGTCGATTGCCAGTCCCGCCCGGTCGGGTTGTTGCGGCAGGGGCCAAAGAACAGGCATGAGCAGCTCCGGCAAGGAGCATTCCAGTGGACGATTCTTGATCATGTCGAGGAGGTATCGCGCGGCTTGGCCTGCCGACCAGTCGAGATGTATCGGGGCGCCGTCGTTCAGAGGCGTATCGATAAGCCCTGGGCTGACCACGGTCATTTCGATGTTTTCCGGCGTCATGTCGATGCGCAATGACTCGAATAGATGACGCAACCCGGCCTTTGAATCGCCATAGGATTCGGCCCACGGCAGGGGTAACCAGGTCACCGAACTGGCAATGCCCACCAGATGCGGCGCAGTGCCCGCCTGCAGCAAAGGCCGGGCGGCTGCGATGCAATAACTGCTGGCAAGCAAGTTGGTACGCATGATGTGCTCGATGATTGACGAATCGAGCTGATTGGCGTCGACGTATTCGCAGGTGCCTGCGTTAAGGATCATGGTGTCCAGAGAGCCCCATTCCTGCGCAATCTGCTCACCGATTTCACGCACCCTTTGGCTGTTGGTCAAATCGCCCGCGACCACCAGCACTTGACCGGGATAGCGCTCAGACAGGGATATCAGTGATGCCACCGAGCGGGAGCTGGCCGCCAGATGAGCCCCGGTTTTCAGTATTTCTTCAGCCAGCACAGCACCAATACCGTTGCTGGCGCCGGTCAACCAGTATCGCCTTGGAGGTGTACGACTCATCCCAATCCCCTTATTTACCCAATATTTCCCTGGCTCAATTCCGTGTTCATGACGCAACGCCGCGGTATCAATTTAATGACGGTGGCGATAAACCCTGTCGTGATGGCAGGTTCTTGAACGCCGCCAGGGCCCGTTCACGGGAAGCACTCAGATTGACGATAGGCGACGGGTAGCCCCTCACACCGAACAATCCGCCGAGATTGGCCAGATTGTGCAGGTCTTTATTGTTCATTTCGTTGAGCTCCGGCAACCAGTGCTTGATGAACACCCCTTGTGCATCGAACTTTTCCGACTGGCTCAGCGGGTTGAAAATCCGGAAGTAGGGCGCCGAATCAGTGCCGGTGGACGAACTCCACTGCCAGCCACCATTGTTCGCCGCCAGGTCGCCATCAATCAGGTGCCGCATGAAGAAGCGCTCGCCCTCACGCCAGTCGATCAACAGGTTCTTGGTCAGGAACATCGCCACCACCATGCGCAGACGGTTGTGCATCCAGCCGGTTTCCAGCAATTGGCGCATGGCGGCATCGATGATCGGCAGGCCAGTGCGGCCTTGCTGCCAGGCCTTGAGTTCTTGCGGGGCGTCACGCCAGACCAGGGCTTCGGTTTCCGGCCGGAAGGCGCGGTGCCGGGATACACGGGGGTAGCCCACCAATATGTGTTTGTAGAACTCGCGCCACAGCAGCTCGTTGATCCAGGTGATGGCGCCGACCTTGCCGCTTTCGAACTCGCCCTGATTGCTTCGCAACGCGGCGTGCAGGCACTGACGAGGGGAAATCACCCCGGCGGTGAGATAGGCCGAGAGCTGGCTGGTGCCGGGCTTTGCCGGGAAGTCGCGTTCGCTGTGGTAATAGTCGATCTGGGCGTCGACAAAGGTGTCGAGGCGGCGCCGGGCTTCGGTTTCACCGGCTGGCCAGAGGGCACGCAAGCTGTCGTTGGGAGAATCGAAACCCTCGACACGGGAGGGCGGTTCGTCGCTGCTGATATCCAATGGAGCCTGAAGGGCGGGTGCAGCGACCAATCCGGGCAATGAAGCGTGCAGGCGTTCGTAGCAGACCTTGCGAAACTGGCTGAAGACCTGGAAGTAGGTTCCGGTTCTGGTGAGCACGGTGCCTGGCTTGAACAGCAGCTGATCGAGGTGGCTGTAAAAGTCGATACCCCGGGCTTTCAGCGCTTGGGCCACCGCCGCATCACGGCGGGTCTCATGAATGCCGTATTCCTCGTTGACGTGCACCGCGTCGATCTTCAGCTGCTGGCACAGTTCGAGCAGAACCTTGGGCGCTTCATCCCAGCGGGACGCCTGGCGAATCAGTAGCGGGATGTTCAGGGCGTCCAGCGCGCGTCGTAATTCGGCGAGGTTGCGCAACCAGAAGTCCACTTTGCACGGCGCGTCGTCGTGCGCAAGCCACTGCTGCGGGCTCGGCAAATACACCGCCACACACGGGCCACGGGCTGCGGCGGCCGAGAGGGCGGTGTTGTCGTGTAGACGCAGGTCGCTGCGCAGCCAGATCAATTGCATGGTCGTATCCGTACGATTCATCAAAAAAACGCCATTAAATGAGCCCGCGCTGTATCAGGTCCAGATGGGCCGATAACGGGTTATCGGCCAGGATCAAATCAGCAATGGCGGTGTTTTTTGCGGACAAATCGGCGTGGTGGATGCACACCGTTGGTCCGGCGATCATTTTTGGGCAACTGACGCCATTCAAAAGTTTCGACAATTTTGCAAGATTCATGGCTTTGCTGGAATACAGCAGGACGCCGCGGGCTTGCAGGTGATCGACCGCCAGCGTCAGTTCGCCGGCCGGGAGTGGCCAGTCGAAAACTTCCACCGGGCAATCGGTGCTGCTGATCAGCCAGGCGGTGAGCCATAGATGAGGTTCCAGAGGCAGGTCCGATTGATTGATCAGCAACAGCGGAGCGGTACGTAACTGGCGGTTGTTGTGGTAAATCCTCGCGCCGAATTTGCTGCGCAACCAGGAATAGACAAACACCCGCTCCATCTGCGCGCCGAACTGGCCTTGCCAGCGTTGTTCCAGTTCCGCCAGCCACGGCATCAACAGGTGTTCACACAAGGTGCGTGGCGGATACAGCGCCATCGCCTGGTTCACGGTGTCATCGAGGGTGCGTTCGGCCAGTTGGGTAACGGCTTGTAGCAGTGTCTGGCGCAACACCAGCCAATCGTTTCCGACGGGCTCGGCAAGTACCTGAGGCGTGTCGAGCAGTTGCTTGACCTGACCGACCGCCACGCCGCGATTGAGCCAGGTGAGGATCGTCAGGATGCGTTGAACGTGTTCGGCACAGAACAGCCGATGCCCCTTGGGAGTGCGCTGAGGCACGATCAGCCCATAGCGCCGTTCCCAGGCGCGCAAGGTGACGGCGTTGACCCCGGTCTGCCGGGCCACTTCACGGATGGGCAGCCAGCCTGCGTCCAGGGCCTTTTTGAAGTCGGTGCCGAGGTCTTCGCTGGCGCTGGTGTCCGGTGGGGTTTTCATTAGATTGCGTTTCGCAGGCTGAGGTTTTCCGGGTGCGGTTGCAGGTAAACCTGTTGCGCAATGTATGGATCCGGGTGCTGGCGAAAGTAGTGTTTGAGCAACGTCAGCGGTACCACCAGCGGCACGATGCCGTGACGATACTGGCTGATCACATGCTGCACTTCCTGTTTGTCTTCAGTGCTGATGGCCTGTTTGAGATAGCCGCTGAGGTGTTGCAGGACGTTGGTGTGGGTGCGGCGCGTGGCGCATTTTTTCAAGGCCGCCATCAGCTCGCTGAAATAGCGCGGGCCGATGACTTCAGGGGCGGTCCGGCCCATGTTGCCGAGCAGGTTTCCCAGGGTTTTGTATTGCACCGGGTTGTGGGCCATTAACAGGTATTTGTAGCGCGAGTGAAAATCCGTGAGGCCGCGCCGGGTCAGGCCGGTTTGCAGCAACTGCTGCCAGGCGCTGTAGGCGAATACGCGGGTAAGGAAGTTTTCCCGCAGCACCGGATCGTTGAGCCGGCCTTCTTCCTCCACCGGCAAATCGGGATGCAGCGCGCAGAAGGTCCGGGCGTAAATGCCACGGCTACCGCCGTCCACCGGCGCGCCGTTGGCGTGGTAGACCTTGACCCGCTCCAGACCGCACGAAGGGGATTTCTGCATGAAGATATAGCCGCAGATGTCGCCCAGTTCCAAAGCCATTTTCCGAGCATATTCGGCCAGCGGCCGGGTGACGTTGTTTTCAGGGTTGACCGTGCCGACCGCCTGCGGATGTTCAGGGTTGCCGACCAGGCGGATCGGTTCGCGAGGGATACCCAGGCCGATGGCAACTTCCGGGCACACCGGGACGAAATCGAAATAATCGGAAAGGATGTGGCTGCACAGCCGTGACGTCTTGTGCCCGCCGTTGTAGCGCACCTCGGCCCCCATCAGGCAGGCGCTGATGGCGATTTTGGGTGGGGTCGTTGATTGTGCAGGCATCGGGGCACCTCGAATCCAGACCTGTACGGATTGTTAAATCTGTACAACATTCGTTCAGCATAGATTCAAAGGTGTACAAGTCAATTTTTTTGTATAGGTTTTTTCAGGGCTGCTGTCCGTGTCGACAGCAGCAATGTGCTCGAATCGAGGCGGTTCACTGCAGGTGTTCGTGCAGACGGCGGGCCGCTTCCTGGCCACTGAGCCAGGCGCCTTCGACACGGCCGGACAGGCACCAGTCACCGCATACATACAAGCCCAGATCAGCATCAGCCAGGGCACCCCACTCATGGCTGCTGGCCGGACGGGCGTAAAGCCAGCGGTGAGCGAGGCTGAAAGTCGGTGCAGGCATGGCGTCGTGCAGCAGTTCGGCAAAGGCACCATGCAATTGCTCGATCACCGCTTCCTTGGACAGATCGATATGTTGCCGGCTCCAGGCGCTGGTGGCGTGCAGCACCCACGTGTCGAGGGTGTTGTCGCGTCCCGGTTTGCTACGGTTGCGCGCCAGCCAGTCGAGGGGGCTGTCCTGCACGAAGCAGCCTTCGATCGGGGTATCCAATGGTGTGTCGAAAGCCAGGGCGACCGCCCAGGTCGGCTCCATTTTTACCCCGGCGGCGGCCCCGGCGAGTTTCGGCGCGGAGGGCAGCAGCGCGGTCGCCTGAGGGGCTGGTGTGGCAATCACCACATGACTGAACGGCCCGTGGGTGAAGCCTTCGGCGTCTTGCAGATGCCAGTGCTCTTCACCGCGATAGACCTCGGTGATCCGGCAGCTGAACTGCACTTCCAGGTCACCGAGCAGGGCACGGGTGATGGCGCTCATGCGCGGCGTGCCGACCCAGCGTGTCTGTTCGTCCGGCGAGGGGCTGAGTTGGCCGCCGTGGTAGGTATAGAGCTGCGGTGTCCACACGGCGACCCAACCGTTGGCTTGCCAGCGCTGGACTTCGGTAACGAAGCGACGGTCGCGGGCAGTGAAATATTGCGCGCCCATGTCCAGAGCACCCGCATCGCTGCGCTTGCTTGACATGCGTCCGCCACTGCCGCGGCTTTTATCGAACAGATGAACGACATGCCCGGCCTCCGTAAGGGCCTGGGCGGCTGAGAGTCCGGCGATGCCGGTGCCGATGATTGCGATAGGTACAGTCATAGGGGCCTCGTTTGCCTTTCTGTACAGACTACGCCGTGGTTCAAACCTGTACAATATTGTTTTTTGGTATAACTTTTAGCGTTCTCGTTCTGAGAGCTTGGCCTATTGTTAAACACAGAACCTGCCCGATACCAAAGATCCCTGCTTATAAAAATAGACTAGTGATCCGGGTAAAACGCCACGCGAGGAAGATGTCATGCACATATTGCTGACCGGCGGTACTGGTTTGATAGGACGTCAGCTCTGCCGACACTGGTTGAGTCAGGGACATCACCTCACGGTCTGGAGTCGCACGCCCGCTAAAGTCGCCAAAATCTGCGGCACTCAGGTACGGGGAATCGCACGGCTTGAGGATTTTGGGCCAGAACCGGTGGATGCAATTGTCAACCTTGCGGGGGCGCCGATCGCCGATCGGCTCTGGACCCACAAACGCAAAGCGCTGTTGTGGAGCAGCCGGATCACCCTGACCGAAACCCTGTTGGCCTGGCTCGAAAGTCGTGAGCAGAAACCGCAGGTGCTGATCTCCGGCTCAGCGATTGGTTGGTACGGCGACGGCGGCGAGCGGGAGTTGACCGAGCAATCGCCACCGGTCATCGATGATTTCGCCAGCCAGTTGTGCATCGCCTGGGAAGAAACCGCGCAACGTGCCGACGCCTTGGGCATCCGCGTGGTTCTCATCCGCACCGGGTTGGTGTTGTCCGCCGAGGGCGGCTTTTTGTCGCGGCTGTTGTTGCCGTTCAAACTGGGGCTGGGCGGGCCGATCGGCAGCGGTCGGCAGTGGATGTCGTGGATTCATATCGAAGATCAAATCGCCCTGATTGATTTTCTTCTGCATCGCAATGGGGCCAGCGGTCCCTATAATGCCTGCGCGCCCAAACCGGTGCGCAATCGCGAATTCGCCAAAACGTTGGGTGACGTGTTGCATCGTCCCGCGTTCATGCCGATGCCGACTCTCGTCTTGAAGGTCGGACTGGGCGAGTTGTCATTGTTGTTGCTGGGGGGGCAGAAGGCGATGCCGGCTCGCTTGCTGGAAGCGGGTTTCACTTTCCGGTTCACTGATTTGCGCGCGGCATTGGACGATCTGTCCGGCCGCCTCTGAAATAGGACGTTGCATGACCGATCACGCATTGCTTCTGGTCAACCTGGGTTCACCTGCCTCCACCTCGGTGGCGGATGTGCGCAGTTACCTCAATCAATTTCTGATGGACCCGTATGTGATCGACCTGCCTTGGCCGGTGCGGCGTTTGCTGGTGTCGCTGATTCTGATCAAGCGCCCGGAACAATCGGCTCACGCTTACGCGTCGATCTGGTGGGAGGAGGGCTCGCCGCTGGTGGTGCTCAGCCGTCGCCTGCAACAGGCCATGACCCGGCAGTGGACTCACGGGCCTGTTGAGCTGGCGATGCGGTACGGCGAGCCGTCCATTGAGTCCGCGCTGGTGCGGCTGGCTGCCCAGGGGCATAAGAAAGTGACCCTGGCACCGCTCTATCCGCAATTCGCCGACAGCACTGTGACCACGGTGATCGAAGAAGCCAAGCGCGTGGTGCGCGATAAAAAACTCGACGTGCAGTTCTCGGTTCTTCAGCCGTTTTACGATCAGCCGGAATACCTCGATGCGTTGGTGGCCAGTGTCAGGCCTTATCTGCAACAGGATTTCGATCATCTGCTGCTGAGCTTCCACGGTTTGCCGGAACGTCACCTGAAAAAGCTTAATCCGGGGCACAGCTTCGAGGGTGGCGGCGATTGCTGCGCCGGTGCGCCACCGGAAGTGGTCGCGACCTGTTACCGCGGTCAGTGCCTGCGCACGGCCGCAGAGTTTGCCAAACGTGTGGGCATACCGGACGGCAAGTGGTCGGTATCGTTTCAGTCGCGTCTGGGCCGGGCCAAGTGGATAGAACCCTACACTGAAGCTCGCCTCGACGAGTTGGCCAAAAGCGGCGTGAAGAAAGTCCTGGTGATGTGCCCGGCGTTCGTTGCCGATTGCATCGAGACGCTGGAAGAGATCGGTGATCGCGGGAAGGAGCAATTCCGCGAGGCGGGAGGGGAGGAGTTGGTGCTGGTGCCTTGCCTCAACGATGAGCCACAGTGGGCGCGGGCGCTGAGCGCCTTGTGCGAAAGGGCGCCATTGGCTTTGTAGGAACATACATTGAAGTGAAGGCGGGCTGGTTGTGGCGAGGGAGCTTGCGCCCGCTGGGTCGCGAAGCGGCCCCAAAATCTTTGTAGTCAATGAAGATTTTGTGAGTGCTGCGCACTGGTGCGCCAGCCCGGTCAAGCGGGAGCAAGCTCCCTCGCCACAGGGGATTGAGTCGCCTGCTTACAACAGCGGCTCATCCGCCTTCTTGTGCTTCCAGCTGTCATTGCCCGGCAGCAACAGGTTCAGTGCAATCGCCACCACCGCGCACAGCGCGATGCCTTTGAGGCCGAAATCGTTCTGGCCGGTACCGGTGCCGACCAGCATGCCGCCAATTCCGAACACCAGCGTCACCGAGACAATCACCAGGTTGCGTGCTTCGCCCAGGTCGATCTTGTGGCGGATCATGGTGTTCATGCCCACCGCGGCAATCGAACCGAACAACAGGCAGAGAATCCCGCCCATCACTGGCACCGGGATGCTTTGCAGCAGCGCGCCGAATTTGCCGATGAACGCCAGGCTGATTGCGAAGATCGCCGCCCAGGTCATGATTTTCGGGTTGTAGTTCTTGGTCAGCATCACCGCGCCAGTCACTTCGGCGTAAGTGGTATTGGGTGGGCCGCCGAACAGACCGGCCGCGGTGGTGGCGATGCCGTCACCGAGCAGGGTGCGGTGCAGGCCGGGCTTTTTCAGGTAGTCGCGACCGGTCACGCTACCCACGGCAATCACGCCACCGATGTGCTCGATGGCCGGGGCCAGGGCCACCGGAACGATGAACAGAATCGCCTGCCAGTTGAATTCCGGCGCGGTGAAATGTGGAATCGCGAACCACGGTGCCACGGCAATCTTCGCGGTATCGACCACGCCGAAATAAAACGCCATGGCAAACCCCACCAGCACACCGGAGATAATCGGCACCAGGCGGAAAATACCTCTGCCGAACACTGCGACGATCAGGGTGGTCAGCAGCGCTGGCATCGAAATCATCATCGCCGTCTGGTAATGAATCAGCTCAGTGCCGTCGCCCGCCTTGCCCATCGCCATGTTGGCGGCAATCGGCGCCATGGCCAGGCCGATGGAGATGATCACCGGGCCAATCACCACCGGAGGCAGCAAACGGTCGATAAACCCGGTGCCTTTGATCTTCACCGCAAGGCCGAGGAAGGTGTAGACGAACCCGGCCGCCATCACACCGCCCATGGTCGCCGCCAGGCCGAACTGGCCCTTGGCGAGAATGATCGGGGTGATGAAGGCGAAGCTCGACGCCAGGAATACCGGCACCTGACGCCCGGTGACGATCTGGAACAGGATCGTCCCTAAACCTGCGGTGAACAGCGCCACGTTAGGGTCGAGGCCGGTAATCAGCGGCATCAACACCAGGGCGCCGAAGGCCACGAACAGCATCTGCGCGCCGGACAGAACCGTGCGCCAGAGCGGATCGTTGAACTCTTGCTGCATGGTCACGCGTCCTTCTGCTTGGTGCCGAAGATCTTGTCACCGGCATCGCCCAAGCCTGGGATGATGTAACCGTGTTCGTTCAGTTTCTGGTCAATGGAAGCGGTGTAGATGGTCACGTCCGGGTGAGCCTTCTCCACAGCGGCGATACCTTCGGGAGCGGCCACCAGGACCATCGCGCGAATGTCCTTGCAGCCGGCCTTCTTCAGCAAATCGATGGTGGCGACCATCGAGCCGCCAGTGGCCAGCATCGGGTCGATGATCATCGCCAGGCGTTCGTCGATTTCCGGTACCAGTTTTTCCAGGTAGGTGTGGGCTTCGAGGGTTTCCTCGTTACGGGCCACGCCCACGGCGCTGACTTTGGCGCCCGGGATCAGGCTCAGCACGCCTTCGAGCATGCCGATACCGGCACGCAGGATCGGCACCACGGTAATTTTCTTGCCGGCGATTTTCTCCACCGACACCGTGCCGCACCAGCCTTCGATGTCGTAGCTTTCCAGCGGCAGGTCTTTGGTGGCTTCATAGGTCAGCAGGGCGCCGACTTCTTGAGCGAGCTCACGGAAATTCTTCGTGCTGATGTCGGCGCGGCGCATAAGGCCAAGTTTATGACGGATCAGCGGATGGCGGATCTCACGGATGGGCATGGGGAAAGGCTCCGGCGGCGGGCAAAAAAACCGGCCTAGATTAATCTATCCGAGGGTGTTGTCCTATAGACATACAGTACGTTAGTCCACAAACGCTTGATCTGGCCGTGCGGGATGCGTACCTTTGCCCGCTTTTCCGAATCCGTCCCTCCCCCTCAAACCCCTTGGAGAGCGCCATGTCCGCTGATCTCGAGCATATCCGTCAAATCATGCGAGAGGCTGACTGCCTGTACACCGAAGCTGAAGTCGAGGCGGCCATCGCCCGCGTCGGTGCACATATCAACGAACAACTGGCTGAAAGCAATCCGGTGGTGTTCTGTGTGATGAACGGCGGCCTGATTTTCGCCGGCAAGCTGCTCACCCATCTGCAATTCCCGCTGGAAGCGTCCTACCTGCACGCTACCCGCTATCGCAACGAAACCAGCGGCGGCGAGCTGTTCTGGAAAGCCAAGCCGGAAGTTTCGTTCATCGACCGTGACGTGCTGATCATCGACGACATCCTCGATGAAGGTCACACCCTGGGCGCGATCATCGACTTCTGCAAACACGCCGGCGCCCGCAAAGTGCACACCGCCGTGCTGATCGACAAGGACCACGACCGCAAGGCTCGCCCGGACCTGAAAGCCGATTTCGTCGGCCTGCCGTGCATTGACCGTTACATCTTCGGTTATGGCATGGACTACAAAGGCTACTGGCGTAACGCGAACGGAATTTTTGCCGTTAAAGGCCTGTAAGCAGGTTGACTGTCTGGGGGTGGTTTTAGCCGCCAGACACGTTGATGCTTGAAGGCAGATCTCCCATCCGAATGCGTGCGCAGTTCGCTTGAACCGCGCGCTCAGTCCTGCCCGACGAGCCAGCGTTCGCTTTTGCGTCGAGCCTGTTCCAGGTTGTTCACGTAAGCCAATTGACGCTGTTCCCGATGGATGCCCGCGCGCCTGAGTTTCAGGCGCACGCGCGCAGCCGTCCCGACCAGAATCAGGCCGATGCCGTCGGTGCGATAATCCCTGAGGATATTGTCGAAGGCTGCCAACGCCGTCATGTCCAGCATGGACACGGCACTCATCTCGACAATCACCACTTTGACCTCCGGGCTGAATTTGCGCAGCACGCCCAGGGCCTTTTCCGCTGCACCGAAAAACAACGGTCCGCGTATCGCATAGCAACGAACATGCTCCGGCAAATCCTGTAAGGCTTGATGGAACTCTCGAGGCAGTTCGGCGGTGTCCGTGAGGTCGCTCATGCGCTTGACGAACAACCCGGCGGCCAGCAACAGCCCAACGGCAACGGCCAGCACCATGTCGAACAGCACTGTCAGGCTCAGGCAGGTCAGCAAGACCAATACATCGCTGCGTGGTGCAATGCGCAAGGTGTGCACGACATGCCGGGCCTCGCTCATGTTCCACGCCACCATCACGAGCAGCGCCGCCAGCGCGGCCATCGGCAAGTAGCTGAACAGCGGGGCGAGGACGAGTATCGCCAGCAGCACCACCGCGCTGTGGATAATTGCCGCCAATGGCGAAAACGCCCCGCTGCGCACGTTGGTGGCGCTGCGGGCGATCGCCGCGGTGGCGGTAATGCCGCCGAACAACGGTGCGACCAGGTTACCAATGCCTTGACCCAGGAGTTCGGCGTTGGGGTCATGTTTGCTGCCCGTCATGCCATCGGCCACCACCGCACACAACAACGATTCGATGGCGCCGAGCATGGCAATGGCGAACGCTGGTGCCATTAATTGGCGGATCAGGTCGTAAGACAGATGCAGCGGCTGACCATTGGGTCCTGGCAGATTCCACGGCCAGTCGAAGCTCGGCAGAAACGGCGGAATGCCGGGGTGGCTGACGCCATCGACGATATAGCTGAAGCGCTCGCCCAGCGTCGCAATCGGTAACCCGCCGCTTTCCAGCGCCAGCCCCAACATTGCGCCGACGGCCAGCGCCACCAGATGCCCCGGAACCCTCGGCACAAACCGCGGCCAGACGATCAGAACCGCCAGGCACATGACACCGATGATTCCGTCCCCCAGGCGGGCGCTGGGCAATGCCTGGAGCAGCGCACCTAATTGCTCGATGTAATGTTCGGCATGCCCGGTGGTACTCAGGCCCAGCAAATCCTTTAGTTGGAGTGTGGCGATGACTATGCCGATCCCGGCGGTAAAGCCCAGGGTCACCGGATAAGGAATGTACTGAATCAGCCGCCCGGCCCGAATCAGCCCCAAGGCAATCAGGATGGCCCCGGCAAGCATGGTGCAAAGCAGCAGGCCACCCAGGCCATATTGTTGGGTGATCGGCAGCAGTATCACCACGAACGCGGCTGTCGGCCCGCTGACATTGAAGCGCGAGCCTCCCGTCAGGGCGATCAGGGGGGCTGCGATCAGCACCGTATATAAACCTTGTTGGGGCGCTACTCCCACCGCAATCGCCAGGGCCATGGCCAGGGGAATGGCGATAATCCCTACCGTCACCCCGGCACTGATGTCGCCACGCAAGCGTCTGAGGCTATAACCTGCACGCAGAGTTTGACGCCAGGCGGCGAATAACGGGGGGATGGAGAATGGCATAGGGACTCCACAGTAGACGGCACGCCGTCGAAATAGGGCTGAAAGCTCTTTCAGTATGCCCAGCCTTGTCTTCAAGAGTATTGATCTGGATCGGTTATTCGCCCGATTGATCATCATGCTAGAGTGCTCGGCCTCGTCCCAGGAGCCTGTCATGAGTCTTTTGATCCGCAGCTGCGCCGCCCTGATGTTGGTCTTCAGCCTACCCCTGGTCGCCGCTCCGGCACCGATGCATGTGCAGTTTTTGCCCCCGGACGACTTGACTCTGCGTGAAGCGGAACCCGAGCAGCAACAACTGTTGCAGGTCACCGAGTATTCGGTGGTCCTCGGCAGCCAACGTCAGTCCAACCAACAACCGATCCCGGTCACCTCACCCTTGCTGATCCGCCTCAAGGGCAAACCCTTGAACAAGGGTGCGACCATCAGCCAGGTGCTGGTCAACTTCGATGGCGAAAGCAAAAGCCTGAAAAAGCCGATCTACGACAACAAAAGCAAAACGCTAACGCTCTATTACCCGTTGGCCCAGTACCGGGTGGTGATCGACTTGCTGCGCAACGACACGGTGTATTGCCAGTTTCTGAGTTACGCCAACGGCCATATCTGGGCCGATCTGCACACCGGCAGCGTTCGTCCGCGTTGAGCCCGGCATCAAGGCAGGGGTAAACTGCCCGCCCTGTGAAATGTCTGCGAGCTGGAGTCGGCAATGCGTAAAGATAAGAAGCAAGTGATTGGTGACGAGATCGGCGATGCGCAGATCAAACTGTTCCTCGATTTCGAGCCGGTCGACGCCACTTCACCGTCGCTGCACAAACTGATCAAGGCGTACCGCGGTCTGCGCATCGATGACTTCGAGCGTTTTCTGACGTTCTTTGTCGAAGCCGGCTACGATCTGGACGGCAAGGATGAGCACGGCAATGACTTCGTGGCCCTGATTCAGGATCAACGTAACGCGGCCGAGTACATCGAGTTGATCGACAAGGCTCGCGGTTAACGTCAGGCACACTGGAATTTTGTGGCGAGGGAGCTTGCTCCCGTTGGGCTGCGAAGCGGCCCCAAAATGCTGCGAATGGCGGAGATTTTGTGAGCGCTGCGCACTGGTGCGCCAGCCCGGTCAAGCGGGGGCAAGCTCCCTCGCCACAAAGATTGTTTCACCGCACATAAAAAACGCCCCGCCCTCAATGAGGACGGGGCGTTTTTTATGCGGCTGAATCAAGCGTAGCTTTGGGTTTCGCTGCTTGCTTCAACCAGTTCCAGTGCGACGTTGTTCTGCGCATTGATCTTGCGATACAGCGCAGCGTCGGTTTCCAGGACTTTCTCCCGAGCCGGGAAGATTTCCGCCAGTTTGGCAGCCCACTCGCCCTTGGCCTTGTTCGGGAAGCATTTCTCGATCAATTCCAGCATGATCGACACGGTCACCGAGGCGCCTGGCGAGGCGCCGAGCAGAGCGGCAAGGGAACCGTCCTTGGCCGCGACCAGTTCGGTACCGAACTGCAGAACGCCGCCTTTCTTAGGGTCTTTCTTGATGATCTGCACCCGTTGGCCGGCCACTTCCAGGCGCCAGTCTTCGGCTTTCGCTTCAGGGTAGAAGCGACGCAGGGATTCCAGGCGCTGCTCCATCGATTGCATCACTTCGCTGACCAGATACTTGGTCAGGTCCATGTTGTTTTTGGCCACGGCCAGCATTGGACCGATGTTGCCGGCGCGAACCGACATCGGCAGGTCCATGAACGAACCGTGCTTGAGGAACTTGGTGGTGAAGCCGGCATAAGGTCCGAACAGCAGGGACTTTTTGCCATCGACCACACGGGTGTCCAGGTGCGGCACGGACATTGGTGGCGAACCGACCGCGGCCTGGCTGTAGACCTTGGCCTGGTGGTGCTTAACCACTTCCGGGTTGTCGCAACGCAGCCACTGGCCGCTGATCGGGAAGCCGCCGAAGCCTTTGCTTTCTTCGATGCCCGACGCTTGCAGCAGCGGCAGTGCCGCGCCGCCGGCGCCAAGGAAGACGAATTTGGCGTCGACTTCGCGGGTATTGCCGCTGTTGACGTCCTTGATGCTGACGGTCCAGCCGCCGTTGTTACGCTTCAGGCCGGTGACGCGCTTGCAGTACTTGACCTGGGCATCGGGCGCGCTGGTCAGGTGCTTGAGCAGTTGGTTGGTCAGGGCGCCGAAGTTGACGTCGGTGCCGTTCATCACGCGGGTGGCGGCGAGGACTTCGTCAGCCGGACGGCCCGGCATCATCAGCGGCATCCACTCGGCCATCTTGGCTTTGTCTTCGGTGTATTCCATGTCCGAGAAGGCATGGTGCTTGCTCAGGGTCTTGAAGCGTTCCTTGAGGAAGGACACGCCATTCTCACCCTGCACGAAGCTCAGGTGCGGCACCGGGCTGATGAACGATTTGCACGAACCGAAGGTGCCTTTCTTGGTCAGGTAGGACCAGAACTGCTTCGACACCTCGAACTGGGTGTTGATGTGCACGGCTTTCTTGATGTCGACGGTGCCGTCAGCGGCCTGCGGCGTGTAGTTCAGCTCACACAGCCCGGCGTGACCGGTACCGGCGTTGTTCCACGGATTGGAACTCTCCGCGGCACCGGAATCCATCAGCTCGACGACTTCCAGCTTGATCGCGGGGTCGAGCTCTTTAAGCAGTACAGCGAGGGTGGCACTCATGATGCCGGCCCCAACCAGTACTACGTCGACTGCTTCGTTATGCGCCATTTAACGCGTCTCCAAAATCTGCAGCACCAAATTGTCGGCATAGCTGCCAGGCGTTCCGGGGCGTGTCAGTGATGCCCCAGGTACCCATGGCCAGGATCGCCATGTCCGAATCTTCGCAATTTTTCGCAACTTCGACGGATGCATGCGGCCTGGCTTCAAGAGTCACATGAACTCATTTCGGCACGCGGCTGGCAATTCGACTTATGGTCGAGACATCCGTTTGTGCAACCAAATCCGTAGCGGACAGGCTTCAGGCTCCGGTGTTCGAGGAGTACTCGGTCCTGTGTCGTTGGGCTGTTGTAGACGCTAATGGTGCATTTTCAGACGCAAAACTATTCATTTGCTCGCCACACTCTTGTGAAGTTGTGAAAACCCGTTTTTTTCACGCTCTTTTGAAGACGTGAACCTCAAAAAAGGGCTGTCCCAGCCTGGCACCGTGCCCGGATGGATTGCCGCCATGGGGTGCATGGGCAGCAAAAACGGGCAAACAGCTCAGTGACCGAGCGTAATGACAGCTCTGCAGATTCGCGAAAAGTGGGGTTTTTGCTTGAGAAACAGCAAGCGCGCCAGCTTCACTCGATCTGTGTGGGCGGCTCTCTGTGGGCGGTGCGGGGTGTCAATACCGAGGCATTGAACGATGCTGCGAGGCCCGATCAGGAGACGTCCTTATAATCGGGGGGAGATTGTATCTAAGAAACGCAGGGAAATGGTCGTGTTTAATGACTTTTATTAGGCGTCGGGTCAGGTGGTCAGCAGTTGCTGCGCGCGTGCACGTGGCTGGTGCTGGCTGACACGGGCACTGGCGGGCAGAGGCTGGTGCAGCCAGTTGAGGCGAATTTCTTCGATTTCGATCCAACCATCGCCCATGGGCTGGAGGCTGCACTGCTTGAAGGCCTGGCAGTGGCCATTGTGATCGAGCAGGGCGAAACTGCGGTGCAGCGGGCGTGGCGCGAACAGGGAGACAAGAAAACGCATGGCAACGTACCTTTTGGGGGTGACTGCCATAAAGGTTGCCAGCGGGCGGTGACAAAGGTGTGACAGGAACCGCGCTGCGCCGGGTTTGTCAGAGATTTCAGTAATCGTTGCGCGAAGCTAGTTCGCCGCAGTGGCGCACCGCTATACTGCGGGCATCGTTAGTTGCCTGATTCTGGAGAGAAGAGCATGTTGCAACGCCTGTTGTTCGGTTTGATCACTGTGACCAGTTTGACCCTCGTCGGCTGCGCCCACAGCCCGCAACAACTGAGCCCGGAACCCAAGCTGACGGCTCAGCTGGCGCCGGTCGGCCATGGTCAGCCGGTGGTGGTGCGTGTGGTGGACGGTCGTCCATCGCCAACCCTTGGGACCCGTGGCGGTTTGTACCCGGAGACCAGTGCGATCACGGTGCAGGGCGCGCAGATTCTGCCGAAGCTGCAGGCTCAAGCTGAGGCGGCCGTGCGGTTGCTGGGCTTCACGCCGACGGCCAATGCGCTGAATGCGCCGCAATTGACGGTGACCCTGGCCGAGCTGAAGTATCAGTCGCCCAAAGAAGGTTTGTATGTGACTGAAGCTACAATTGGCGCGACGTTCCGTTCCGATGTGCAGAATGCCAACCGTCGTTACAGCGGTCGCTACGGCGCGTCGCTGGATCAGCGTTTTGGCATGGCGCCGAATCAGGAAACCAATACCAAGCTGGTCAGTGATGTGCTGAGTGATGCGTTGACCCGCTTGTTCAAGGACCCGACGATTGGTCAGGTGCTTGGCGAGTAACGGTTTGCAGTTTGTTTAAAGAACCCGGTGCCAGCGATGGCGCCGGGTTTTTTTGTGCCTGCCGCTCCAGCAAGGGAAATCAAGCCGCTTGCGAATAGAAGTCCAGAACACTCACTCCGGTCAGCAAATCCGTCTCCGGCAAATCCGCATGTTGATGCCCGCCCAACGCGCAATACACCAGCCAATGCCGGTCCTGTACATTGAAGGCGAGGCTGCCGACTAAGGTTTGTTGTTCGTCGCTTTGGGCAATGAGGTAAAGACGATCCTGGTTTTCGGCGTGGAGCATGACGCGGTCCGTGTCGGTTTCGAAGGGCGACAGACTGGCGGATTCAGATGACGGCGCCGTGACACAGGACAATAATCGGCTAAATGGTTTCGTTATTTGTCGGAAAGGGGGGGCAGGCCGGAGCGCTTTCGGTAGAATCCGCGCCGTGGTCGTCGGTCCCGGCGTCTGTTACACCGGTTTGCCTGAGGTTTGTGATGTCGCTGCAATTGATTTCGCTCTTTACCGCTCATCCCGCCAAACTGATCAACCTGCTGGCCTTGCTGTTCGCCTGCCCGGGCGGCTGGTTGCTGCACGCCACCCGTCGTCGTGAACAGCGCGCGATGGCCAGTATCGAAGCCCAGCGCCAGAGCAGGCCCAGCGAAGAGCCAACCCTCGATTGGGCGACCTTGCGCATGAACCGGTTTTTCTACCGCTTCGGTTTTGCCTGCCTTGGGATGGCGTTGCTGGTGTCGTGGGTCAGTACTCGGGTCTGAAGTTCTGACACAGTTACAGTGTCTGACTGACCTACTGCACCAAGACAAACAAAAACGGCGCCCGAAGGCGCCGTTGTCGTATCCAGTCATTACCCTACAACGGTAACCCGGCCTTGACCCGATACTGATTACGCACCGGCATCGCATATTGCAGCACCAGGAACGGACGATGATCCTCGGGGCAAGCTTCCAGTCGACGCTGCCATTCTTCCTGAGCCTTGGCCAGTTCATCTTCCGCAAACAGCTCGGCCGCTTTCGGCACCTGCAATTGCGGGTCGGCGTCTTTCCACTGTGCATACGCCAGGTAATGCACCGGGAATAACCGGTAACCGCCCAGAATCTGCTTGTCCATTTCGATCGCCAATTGCTTGGTGTCTTCGAACAGTTCGGTGATCGGCGCGGCGAAGTTCACGTGGACCCGGCCTTTGTAACCGGTGATGCCCTTGGCGATGCTCACGTCATCCTCGCCCGGCGCCTTGGTGTAGGTGCCGGTGGTGGCGCGGATGTACAGCTCGCGGGCCTTGGCCTGGTCGCAGGGGTCGTATTCGTAGCTGATCGACACCGGGGTGAGGTTCAGCGAACGGATGACTTCGCCGAACGGCTCGTCCTTGCGGCTCATGTGGAACATCTTGAGGATCGCCGACTCGGTGCGGTCGTCGCCGTCCTTGGCCCGGCCTTCAGCCTGAGCGATCCAGATCGAGGCGCAATCGTTGCGGATCGAGTGGTTGATGTAGGCCGACAGCAATTGATACGCCGCCATTTTCTCGCGACGACCGGTAATCGAACGGTGCACGATGAAGCTTTTGTTCAGGCGCATCAGGTCACTGACAAACGGTTTTTGCAGCAGGTTGTCGCCAATGGCGATGCGCGGGGTCGGCAGGCCGGCGTGGTACACGGCGTAGTTGACGAAGGCCGGGTCCATCACGATGTCGCGGTGGTTGGCGATGAACAGGTAGGCGCTGCCGGATTTGAATTGCTCCACGCCGGTGTAGGTCACCCCGTCCGTGGCGCGCTCGATGGTGTGGTCGACGTAAAACTCGACTTTGTCCTGCAACGTGGCCACCGACGTGACGTCGGCGAACTCACGGCGCAGCCGATGCGCTATAAGAGGTTTGAGCATCCAGCCGAAGGCACCGGCAAAGCGCGGGAAGCGGAAGTGGGTGAGGATATCTAGAAACGCCTTGTCGCCGAGCAGCCGTGCCAGCACCGCTGGGACTTCGCTGTCGTCGTAAGGTCGGATGGCATCGAATTCGCCCATCATGCTCTCTTGTTAGAAACGGCTAGGGTAAGTAAAGGTATTGATCGAAAACCAACGGGGCACGGTCTGAAAGGTAGTCAGACGAAAATAGCCCTGCAAATAGACCGGCGATTATACGCACAAGTCACCTGGGAGACCGCGATGCTGGAAACTGCGCAGTATGAATGTCCGTATTGCGGTGAAGAAGTCGAGGCTGTTCTGGATTTGTCTGGCGGTGATCAGACCTATATCGAGGATTGTCCGGTGTGTTGTCGTCCCATTACCTTTGTCTTGCAGGTTCACGGCGAGGAGTGGCACCTCGACGTCTACAGCGAAAACGAATGAAGGGGTTCACCCATGCAGCGTATCTACGAGCCGGAAAACCTGATGGAAGGCGAATTGCTGCTAAGCATGCTGGCCAGTGAAGGCATCGAGGCGCATCTGGTGGGCCGGGATTTGATCGGCGGTACCGGGGAATTGCCGATATTCGGCCTGCTGGGTGTATCGGTCGATAACGACCAGGCGCAATACGCGCGGGAACTGATCGCCGCGTACAATGCCGCGCTGCCGCTGTCCGGCGATGAACCGGACAGCTTTCCCGGCACGCTGGTCTGTTAGGCTGACGTTCGTTTGATCAAGAGTCGTATTGCCCCATGTGTGGACGTTATGCCCTGTTTCGCTGGAACCCCGCCTTCGCAGCCCTGCCCGGATTTCCCGCCGATCAGCAGGCCCAGTGGAATATTTCTCCCAACGATTCGGTGTTGATGCTGCGTGCCGGTGCAGACGGGCAGCGTGAGTTGGCCCGCGCCCGCTGGGGCCTGACGCCACCGTGGCTGACCGACCTGTCCCGCACGCCGGCCCATGCCCGTGCCGAAACCGTTGCCGAACAGCCGATGTTTCGCGAAGCCTTGCGCCTGCGCCGTTGTCTGCTGCCGGCCAATGGTTTTTACGAGTGGCGCGGCACTACGCGCAAACGTCCATACTGGCTGACGCCGGGGGAGGGCTCGACGCTGTACTTCGCGGCGATCTGGGAAGCGTATCCAGTGCAGGAGCAGGTATGGCTGAGTACGGCGGTAATCACCCAACCTGCTTCGAGTCAGCGTCGGCCGTTGATTCTCGATGCGGCGGGGCAGGAAGCCTGGCTCAATCCTGAAACCCCGCTACATGCCTTGCAGGCGCTGCTGGCCAGCGAACCCGCGGCGCTACGCGAGCGGGTGCTGGCGAACATGGTGAATGATCCGAAGCTCAATGGGCCGGAGTGTTTGACCCCGGGCTGAGCGCGTAATGATCGTTCCCACGTTCCGCGTGGGAATGCAGCCATGGACGCTCCGCGTCATTGAACCCTACACCTTGAACTGATTGATCAACCGGCGCTGCTGTTCCGCCAACTTGGTCAAATCCGCACTCGCTGCGCTCGATTCATCCGCGCCACCAGCCACTTCATTGGCTACTTGCCCGATGTTGATCACGTTGCGGTTGATGTCGTCGGCCACCGCGCTCTGTTCCTCGGCGGCGCTGGCGATCTGGGTGTTCATGTCGTTGATCACCGACACCGCTTGGGTAATGGTTTCCAGCGCTTCGGCCGCTTTCGCCGCGTGCTGCACGCTTTCGTCGGTGCGGTTCTGACTGTCTTCCATGACCCGCACCACATCGCGGGTGCCTTGTTGCAGTTGCTGGATCATGGTCTGGATTTCTTCCGTGGCCTTCTGGGTTTTCTGCGCCAGGTTGCGTACTTCATCGGCCACCACCGCAAAACCCCGGCCCTGCTCACCGGCTCGCGCCGCTTCGATGGCCGCATTCAAGGCCAGCAGGTTGGTCTGCTCGGCGATGCCGCGAATGGCCGTCAGGATCGCATTGATGTTTTCGCTGTCCTTGGCCAGGGTCTGCACCACGCTGACGGCTTTGCCGATTTCGATGGCCAACACACCAATCGAATTCGACGTATCCCGGACGATTTGCATGCCTTGCGCCGCCGCCTGATCTGCATGGCTGGCAGCTTGCGCGGCCTGGGTGGCATTGCGCGCCACGTCCTGGGCGGTGGCGGTCATTTCGTGTACGGCGGTGGCAACCTGATCGATCTCGGCCATTTGTTTGTGCACACCGATGTTGGTGCGAATGGCGATGTCGGCGGTGTGTTCCGACGAGTCGCTGACGCTCTGCACCGAAGTCACCACTTGAGTGATCATCGCCTGCAACTTGGCCAGGAAGGTGTTGAAGCCCTTCGCGATCGAGCCCAGTTCGTCGCTGCGGTCGCTGGTCAGGCGGCGGGTCAGGTCGCCTTCGCCCTGGGCGATGTCATCGAGCATGGTCACCATCTGCTTCAGCGGCCGGGCAATGCCGTGGCCCACCAGCCAGATCACCAACAAACCAATGCCGGCGATCAGCAGGCCGACCATGGCCATGCCAAAGGTGTCGGACTTGCGCTGTGCGTCCAGATCACTCTGAAGTTTTTGCAGGTCGGCCATCACCGCGTTCAGCGGCAGTTGCAGCATCAAGGTCCAGCGGGCGTCGGTCTGGCCGATGCCGAAGGGCAGGTACAACTCGATCCGGCCCTGGGCCTTGTCGACGGTGTAAGTCACTTCGCCACGCTTGAGATTGGCCATGTTGGCAATCTGCTTGCTGTCGAGGATGTCGCTGACCTTTTCGCCGAATTTGCTCGGGTCTTTGGTGTAGGCGACGATCCGGCCGTTACCGCCGATCAGGGCCATTTCTCCGGCGCCGCTGTACAGTTTCTGATTCGCCCCCAGGAGCATTTCCTGGATGAAGTTCACCGACAGGTCGGCGCCGACGATGCCCTGGAACGCGCCGTTGAGCATGATCGGTTCAATGAAGGAGGCGAGCATGACGATCTTGTCGCCAACCTTGTAGGGCGCCGGATCGATCACGCAGGATTTTTTGGTTTCCTTGGAGCACAGGTAGTACTCGCTGGCGCGCACACCGGTGGACAAGGTTTTCTGGTCGTCGACGTCGACCAGTTTGTCCAGGCCCAGGCTGCCGTCTTCGTTACGGAACCACCATGGCAGGAAGCGCCCGTTACTGGCGTCGATGCCGACTACTTTGGTGTCGACGTAGGCCGCATCGTTGTGGTCGAGGGCGTTTTTTTCCCACCCAATGTAGGTGCCGAGAATTTTCGGGTTCCGGGCGACGTTTTCCTTGATCAGGCTGATCAGTTGCTCGCGGCTAAGGCTCAATTGCGGCTGGCCGTCGGCGCCCGGTGTGCCGATCAATGCGTTGACCCGCACCAGACCGCCGGCAATCAGCAGCGGTGCTTCGAGTTCGCGCTGGATCTGGCTGACCTGGGTTTGTGCCAGCGACGTCAGGCGCTGTTC
The DNA here is from genome assembly GCF_059492165.1 of Pseudomonas sp. Pseusp15. Classification (NCBI taxonomy): domain Bacteria; kingdom Pseudomonadati; phylum Pseudomonadota; class Gammaproteobacteria; order Pseudomonadales; family Pseudomonadaceae; genus Pseudomonas; species Pseudomonas sp. Pseusp15. The sequence continues at coordinate 4,332,632 of NZ_CP168523.1, read as the reverse complement.
GATGACTTGCTCAAACTGCGCCTGAGTCCGTTGCTGGACCATGTCTTGGGTCCGGGCGCCGGAAAACAGCGCGTACAGCACCAGGGCTGCGACAACGCTGAGCACAATGGCGCCGGCCAGGGCGGCAACGGAAAACTGGATCGACTTGAATTTCATGGGTGCTCCGCACGCAAGAGGACGTCTGCAGAGCTGTATCGGCACTGGGGCGGTGGGGCATGAGCCAGGTGTAACGAATTGGCTGTTTTAGAGTGCTGGATGTCGTAAATGAATCATTGCTGGCCGTGATCAGCCGCGGTGGACGCTGTTGTGTGAATTTTTTCCTACGGTAATCCGGGCTTTGTCTGAAATGTACGTGCTACACGTCCGTTGTATCTGGCGCCGATACAAATCCCCACCTAGGATACGCGGCATGTTTCCAGGGAGCTTCTTGATGAGTAAGACATTGGTTTTGTGTGCACTGAGTGCAAGTCTGCTGCTTGCCGGTTGTCAGTCGGTCAACACCACCAGCGGTGGCGCCGTGGGCGTTGAGCGCACGCAATACATGTTCAGTATGTTGTCGACCTCCGAAGTCAACCAGATGTACGCCCAGTCTTATCAACAGACCATCGGGGAGGCGAGCACCAAAGGCGTGCTGGATAAATCCAGTAACAATGCGAAGCGCGTCCAGGCCATCTCCAATCGCCTGATTGCCCAGGCACCGGTGTTTCGTCCGGATTCGGCCCAGTGGCAATGGGAAGTGAACCTGATCAAGAGCGATGAGCTGAATGCCTCCTGCGGGCCTGGTGGCAAGATCATTTTCTACAGCGGGCTGATCGACACCCTGCAACTCACTGACGACGAAATCGCCGCCATCATTGGCCATGAAATCGCTCACGCCTTGCGCGAGCACAGTCGTGAAGCGATGTCCAGGGCTTATGGTCTCGAAATGGCCAAGCAGGGCGCCGGTGCGTTGCTCGGTCTGGGGCAGGACAGCCTGGCCCTGGCGGACACCGTGGCCAAATACGGCATGACCTTGCCCAACAGTCGCGAGAACGAAAACGAAGCCGACTTGATCGGCCTCGAACTGGCCGCCCGCGCTGGTTACAACCCGAACTCTGCGATCACCCTGTGGAACAAAATGAGCAAAGCCTCGGAAGGCGCGCCGCCAGAGTTCTTGAGCACTCACCCGGCGTCGGCCAGTCGGATTGCGTCGTTGCAGGCGGCGATTCCGAAAGTCATGCCGTTGTACGAGAAAGCCAGGAAATCCTGATCATCAAGTGCTGAGGCTTGTGGCGAGGAGGCTTGTCGGAACGCCCCCTCGCCACAATCTGTTACTCACCAGATCCAGGGTCAAACCCAGCCACTGCTCTGCATCGCCTTGTACACCGCGACAATCGCCAGGATGAAGAACGCCGACGCCGCCAGGCGACGGATCAAAGTCAGAGGCAGTTTTTCCGCTGCAAAATTACCCGCCAGTACCACCGGCACGTTCGCAATCAACATCCCGGCGGTGGTGCCGAGGATCACCAGCCACAGATCCGGGTATTGCGCGGCGAGCATCACGGTCGCGACCTGGGTCTTGTCGCCCATCTCCGCGAGGAAGAACGCAATCAGCGTGGTCAGGAACGGTCCGAACTTGCGGGCGGTGCTGGCTTCGTCTTCGTCCATCTTGTCCGGCACCAGTGTCCACAGCGCCGTGGCGGCGAAGCTGGCGGCGAGGATCCAGTGAAGCGTCGCATTCGAGAAGAAACTGCCGAACCAGGCGCCTACCGCACCGGCCGCCGCGTGGTTGGCCAGGGTCGCGGCGACGATGCCGGCGATGATCGGCCAGGGTTTGCGAAAGCGAGCGGCGAGAATGAGTGCGAGCAGTTGCGTCTTGTCGCCGATTTCGGCCAAGGCAACGATTGCGGTGGGAACGAGTAGAGAGTCCAGCATCATCAGGGTTTTCCTAAGGGGCGGGTCGACACGGCTATGACACGTACAGCCTTCCCGCCCCGGGTAAGGTGTTCGTGTCATAGGTCTTGTCAAACCCTGCGATCCGTCTGATGCGGACGCGTGGGTCGCATACGCCATGGTCTGAGGACCAAGTATGTTGACGTATGCCGGACGAGCATGGCGCTCGTGGGAGACTACTCCCCTAGGACGGAGCGGATTCTGCCTAGGCAAATCCGATTGGGCAAGCCTTCTTTTACAAAAGCGTTTTCAGCCGCGCTTGGCCCGGTAGATTCTAAAACCCTGTCCTTCAGCCTTGATCGCACACGCGCCCAAGTGCTCTTCGATCAGCGGCTGATACTTCAGGAAACTGTTGGCAACCAACCGCAGTTCGCCGCCATTTTTCAGATGTTTAGCTGCTTTTCGCAGCAAGTTCTCTGTGGCGAAGTAGTCGGTGTGTACGCCGACATGGAACGGTGGATTACTCAGAATCGCGCTCAAGCCCATGGGCGCTGCGTCGATGCCGTCACCGGTCAGCACTTCCGCTTCCAGACCGTTGGCGGCCAGGGTCAGGCGACTGCTGGCGGCGGCAAATGCGTCGACATCGAGCAAGGTGACCTGGTTGTGCGGATAACGCCGCTTGACCGCGGCCCCCAGCACGCCTGCACCGCAACCGAAGTCCAGCAGGTGGCCGCTGGGCAGTTTGTCCAGATGTTCCAGCAGCAGGGCGCTGCCGCGATCCAGTCGACCGTGGCTGAACACGCCCGGCAGGCTGATGACTTTCAACGGCCCTTCGGCCAATGGCAGTTCATAGGCCTGGGCCAGGCTTTCCAGCGATTTGGCTTCTGGCGCATTGGCCACGGTGACCTGCCAGAGCTGGCAATGCCGTGCGCTGTCGAGCTTGCGTGGTTTGCCGAAGGGGTTCAACTGCTTGGCCGCGCCTTCGATGCCGCTGCGTTTTTCGCCGACCAGATACAACTCACGACCGGCCAGACGAGAGGCGAGGGCGTTGAGGATATAGTCGGTCAGGTCCTTGGACTTGGGCAGAAACACCACGGCGCTGTCGAATTCGCGCTCCGGCGCATTCACGCCAAAATGGCTGCGCCCGGCGAAACGGGCGTCCAGTGCTGCTTGATCGCCGGCGTGCCAGCACCAGCCGTGGGCATCGGGCAAGCGACCCAGCAAGTCGTCGGCGGGCAAACCGGCCAGCAGCACCGAACCCTGGAACAACTCGGCCTGACGAAGCAGTACTTCACTGCGCGGATCCATACTCTGCTCCTTGAAAAAAAGTGCCGCAGTTTATCAACTGACGACCCGCAGCGCTTTACCGCTGAAATAAGCCTGAGCGTTTTCCGTCAACTGGCCAACGATTCGCTGCCGCGCCTCGCGGCTGCCCCAGGCGTTGTGCGGGGTGACGATCAGCCGTGGAATGTCCTGGGCCAGCAGCGGATTGCCCGCAGTCGGTGGTTCGACACTCAACACGTCGGTGGCCGCGCCGCCCAAGTGGCCGTTGCGCAGGGCGTCGGCCAATGCGTGTTCGTCGATCAAGCCGCCGCGCGCGGTGTTGACCACGAAAGCACCGGGCTTCATCGAGGCCAGTTCACGGGCACCGATGAAGTGTCGGGTGTGTTCGTTGAGCGGGCAATGCAGGGTCAGGGCGTCGATTTGCGGCAGCAGCTCGTCCAGCGGCAAGCGGTCCGGGCGGGCAGGGCGGCCCGGAATCTGCCCCAACAAGACGCGCATGCCGAACGCTTCGGCCAGCCGCGCGACGGCACCGCCCAGTTCACCGTGGCCGAGCAAGCCGAGGGTTTTGCCTTCGAGTTCGACGATCGGGTAATCCAGCAGGCAGAACTGTTTCGCCTGTTGCCAGCGACCTTCGGCGACGGCTTTTTGATAGTCGCCCAGGCGCGTCGCCAGGTTCAGTAACAACATGATCGTGTGCTGAGCCACCGACGGCGTGCCGTAACCCTGGCAATTGCAAACAGTGATTCCGTGGGCGCGGGCTGCAGCAAGGTCGACATTGTTGGTGCCGGTGGCGGTGATCAGGATCAACTTCAACTCGGGGCTGGCCGCCATGGCCGCCGCATCAATCAGGATTTTATTGGTGATGGCGACAGTGGCGCCTTTGAGGCGTTCGATCACCTGCGCAGGCGTGGTCTGGGCGAACAGCTGCAAGTCGCTGAAGCACTCGCGTAGTGGGCTGAGGTCGAGATCGCCGAGGTCCAGGGACGGATGGTCGAGGAAAACGGCGTGGCGAGAGTTCGTCATCAACTGTACCTTTTGTGCGTTGAACTGAAGGCGTAATCTGCCGAGCCTACCAGATGAAACAAGCAGTTACGCTTGGCCAAAGGGAGCCCCCATGTACTGGACAGAATTCTTGACCGTTGCCCTGATTCACCTGCTGGCTGTTGCAAGCCCCGGCCCGGATTTCGCCGTGGTGGTGCGGGAGAGCGTGACTCACGGTCGCCGTGCCGGGACCTGGACGGCGCTGGGCGTCGGTTCGGCGATTTTCCTGCACGTCGGTTATTCGCTGCTGGGGATCGGGCTGATCGTGTCTCAGTCGATCGTGCTGTTCAACGCCTTGAAATGGGCCGCTGCCGCGTACCTGCTGTACATCGGCTACAAGGCCCTGCGCGCGCAACCGGCCAAACCTGCGGCTGACGATCTGCACCAGGAAGCGGGTGAGCGCACCGCGCGGGGCGCCTTCACTGCGGGGTTCGTGACCAATGGCTTGAACCCGAAAGCCACGCTGTTTTTCCTGTCGCTGTTCACCGTGGTGATCAACCCGCACACGCCGCTGGCGGTACAGGCCGGTTACGGGATCTATCTGGCGGCGGCAACGGCTATCTGGTTTTGCCTGGTGGCGATGTTGTTCAGTCAACAACGCGTGCGCGCCGGTTTCGCCCGCATGGGCCACTGGTTCGACCGGACCATGGGCGCGGTGCTGATCGCCATCGGCGTGAAACTCGCGTTCACCGAGATGCATTGATCGCGCTGAGTATCTACGGGGGATTGAGTTCGCTCAATTTGTTCAGCGCGTTCAGGTATTCCCGAGGGTTTTCCCCGAGCAAACGGCGAAACATTGCGCTGAACGCCCGAGCACTGCCGTAGCCCAGGTCGCGCGCCACGCTCTGCACGCTTTCCCCGGCGAGCAGACGCGGCAGGGCTTCCATCAGGCGCAGTTGCTGGCGCCAGGCATTGAAATTCATCTTCAGTTGCTGCTGGAACAGCCGCGCCAAGGTTCGAGAGCTGGCGCCGACCTGTTGTGCCCAGTCTTCCAGGGTGTTGGAGTGATTCGGTGTGCGCATCAGCGCCAGGCAGATGCCCAGCAGGCGTCGATCTTCGGGCATTGGAATGTGTAGCGGAAGGTTTTCCAGGCTGGCGATTTCTTCCAGCATCAGCCGCTGAATCAATGAGTTTTTCGCGTGTTGCGGACCTTGCATCGCACGCAGGATCAGCTCACGCAGCAGTGGCGTGACGGCCAGCACGCAACACTGTTGCAGCGTTGGCGGCGACAGTTCGGGGGCAATGAACAGCGAACGCATGCGCACCTCGCCCGACATGAAAATTTCATGCGCCACCAATGGTGGAATCCACACGGCTCGGGTTGGTGGTATGACCCAGGCACCTTGCGCAGTGACCACTCGCATGGTGCCGCAAACGGCGTACAGCAACTGAGCTTCGCGGTGTTGATGCAGTTCCTGGTGAGCACCGTCCACGTAATCTCGCGGATAGGCGCTGACCGGCCCGTGCAGGAAATGGCTGATTAACATGTCAGATCCAATGACTTTGTTGTCAGAATTACTCTTTTTTGCCAATTTAGCATAAGCCGCTCACTACAACGTAAGCGTGCCGCGATGAACCAGTCCAGAAATGTCCTCCGCTATATCAACGCAGCTCATGTGATCGATCACATGTTCATGCTGATTTTCCCCGCCGCCGTTCTCGGCATGACCCAGGCCTTCGCACTGGACTACGCCGCGCTGATCGGCCTGTCTCTCGGTGGCTTTATTGCCTTTGGCGCCTGTTCGCTGCCGGCCGGCTGGCTGGGGGATCGCTGGAGCCGACGGAAAATGATGCTGGTGTTTTTTTTCGGCATTGGCGCTTCGGCGATCTTTACCGGCGTGAGCAACAGCGCACCGATGCTGGTACTCGGCCTGACGCTGATCGGTATTTTCGCCGCGATCTATCACCCGGTGGGCACCGCGATGCTGGTGGCTTACGCGCAGAACCGGGGCCGTGAAATCGGTATCAACGGCATGTGGGGCAACCTTGGCGTGGCGTTTTCGGCGCTGATCACCGGGTTGCTGGTGGCGCAACTCGGCTGGCGTTCGGCGTTCGTTTTGCCTGGCGTGGTGGCGATTGGGCTGGGCATCGGTTTCGCATTTCAGGTGCGCGAAGAACCGATCCCCAAGCGTGCGCACACACCGCTCAAAGATGCGGCTGGCCAGCGGATTTCCATGGTCATGGTGTTCGGCGTACTGGCCTTGGCCACCGCGACCGGCGGTGTGGTGTTCAACGCCACGACCATGACCTATCCGAAATTGTTTCAGGAACGCCTGCACGATTTGTTTACTTCACCGCAAATCCTTGGCGTCGTAGTCAGCCTGGCGTATGCCTTCGGCGCCGTGGCGCAGTTGAGCATCGGCCGGGTCTTGCATCGTTTCAGTCTGAAATGGCCGTTCATAGTGTTGACGCTGTGCCAGGCGCCACTGTTGTTCGGGTTGGCCTATGTCGACGGCTGGGCCGTGATCGTGCTGGGTGCGGCGTTCATGTTCGTGGTGTTTGGCCAGGTCACGGTGAATGATGCGATGGTCGCCAACTTTGTCGCGCCGCAATGGCAATCCCGAGTCTTCGCGCTGCGTTACTGTTTATCGTTCGGTGCCAGTGCTACCGCGATTCCGCTGATTTCGTTCGTCGAACCGCGCCAAGGTTTCGTAGGCCTTTACCTGATATTGGCGAGTATTGCGGCGTTGACCTTCGTGGCTGCAATGGTTTTCCCCCGGACACCAGCCGAGGCTGCCGTAGGAAAAATGGCGTAACGGCTGACGAACTCTCGCAAATGCTGGCGCAAAGCTAGCATTTGTGCGGCTCTGCAAATCATACCTTTGGCTGATTTGGCTGGCGTTCAAGGCCTCTAGAGTGCTTAGCTTTAGCAGCCAAGACTGTGCAGTCAAAAAGGGACTCTTATGTTGCAGACTCGCGTTATTCCTCCAGCCGAGGGCGCTTACCAGTATCCGTTGTTGATTAAACGGCTGCTGATGTCCGGCGCCCGTTACGAAAAAACTCGGGAGATCATCTATCGCGATCAGTTGCGCTACAGCTATCCGACCCTGATCGAGCGGGTCGCACGGCTCGCCAATGTGTTGACAGAAGCCGGCGTGAAGGCCGGGGATACCGTGGCGGTAATGGACTGGGACAGCCATCGCTACCTGGAGTGCATGTTCGCCATCCCGATGATCGGCGCGGTGATCCACACCATTAACGTGCGGCTGTCGCCAGAACAGATTCTCTACACCATGAACCACGCCGAGGACCGCTTTGTGCTGGTCAACAGCGAGTTCGTCGGTTTGTACAAGGCGATTGCCGGGCACCTGACCACGGTGGAGAAAACCCTGCTGCTGACCGACTTGCCGGAAAAAACTGCCGAGTTGCCGAACCTTGTCGGCGAGTACGAGCAACTGCTGGCCGCGGCGAGCCCGCAGTACGACTTCCAGGACTTCGACGAAAACTCGGTGGCCACCACGTTCTACACCACCGGCACCACCGGTAACCCCAAAGGCGTGTATTTCACCCATCGGCAACTGGTGCTGCATACCATGGGCGTGGCGACCATCATGGGCGCCATCGACAGCGTGCGGCTGTTAGGCACCAACGACGTGTACATGCCGATCACCCCGATGTTCCATGTGCATGCCTGGGGCTTGCCGTATGTGGCGACCATGCTCGGGCTCAAGCAGGTTTATCCGGGCCGTTACGACCCCGAGTATCTGGTGGAGCTGTGGCGCAAGGAGAAGGTGAGCTTTTCCCACTGCGTGCCGACCATTCTGCAAATGGTCCTCAATGCCAAGGCGGCGCAAAACGTCGATTTCGGTGGCTGGAAAATCGTCATCGGCGGCAGTGCGCTCAACCATGCCCTGTACGACGCCGCCAAGGCCAAGGGCATCCAATTGACCGCCGCTTATGGCATGTCGGAAACCGGGCCATTGGTATCATGTGCCCACCTCAACGATGAGCTGATGGCCGGCACCGAAGACGAACGCACCACCTACCGGATCAAGGCGGGTGTGCCGGGGCCGTTGGTTGAGGCGGCAATCGTCGACACCGAGGGCAACTTCCTGCCAGCCGATGGCGAAACCCAGGGCGAACTGGTGCTGCGTGCGCCGTGGCTCACCGAGGGTTACTTCAACGAGCCGCAAAAAGGCGCCGAGCTCTGGGCCGGGGGCTGGCTGCACACCGGCGACGTGGCAACCCTGGACAGCATGGGCGTGATCGACATCCGTGACCGGATCAAGGATGTAATCAAGACCGGTGGCGAGTGGATCTCTTCCCTGGACCTGGAAGACCTGATCAGTCGCCACCCTGCGGTACGCGAGGTAGCAGTGGTGGGCATCGCCGATCCACAGTGGGGCGAGCGCCCATTTGCGCTGCTGGTGGTTCGCGAAGGGCATCAGATCGGGGCCAGGGAACTCAAGGAGCACCTCAAGCCGTACGTTGAACAGGGGCACCTGAGCAAGTGGGCTATCCCGAGTCAGATCGCCGTTGTTACTGAAATTCCCAAGACCAGCGTCGGCAAGCTCGACAAGAAGCGTATCCGCGTCGACATCACCGAATGGCAGGCCAACAACAGTACCTTCCTCTCGACGCTTTAAGCGTCATCTGGCGTGCCCAAAAGGGCACGCCAGAGCCACCAAGCAAGCGCTTGGCTTGTGAAATCCGAATTTTCAGCCATCCTTGCCGTGCCGACATGTGTCGGACTGGCGAAAGGACTGTTCCAGAGTGGCCGGCAGCGCAAATCACACTTTAGAGGGATCAAGCACTACTACCTGCTGGCTATAGTCCGCTCAAGGATTTTTAAGAACGGAGCTCACGCAATAAACGGGGCGATGCAACTTTGGAGTGACTTCGGACCGCTTGGCTTCCGGTTACCCACAGCGTTTTTAAAAGTACTAAGCCATAACAATAATGCACATGGAGTAGCGTCGATGACATCAGTAAACCAGTTCTGGCGCCGGGCGAAACTGCCCCTGGCGGTCAGTCTCGCCTCTTCGCTCGCCGGGCCCGCATTCGGCGTCAGTTTCAACGTTGGTGAAATCGAAGGTCAATTCGACTCATCCCTGTCGATCGGAGCCAGTTGGTCTACTCAGAGTCCCAACAAAAACTTGATCGGCGTCAATAACGGGGGCCATGGCCTGTCCCAGACGTCCGATGACGGTCACGCCAACTTCAAGAGTGGCGAAACTTTCTCGAAGATCTTCAAGGGTATTCATGACCTTGAATTGAAATACGGCGACACCGGTGTCTTCGTCCGAGGCAAATACTGGTACGACTTCGAACTCAAGGATGAAAGCCGCGAATTCAAGGACATCAGCGACAGCAACCGCAAGGAAGGCGCCAAATCCTCCGGCGGCGAGATCCTCGACGCCTTCGTCTACCACAACTACTCCATTGCCGATCAGCCGGGTTCCGTGCGTCTGGGCAAGCAGGTTGTGAGTTGGGGTGAAAGTACTTTCATCGGCGGCGGCATCAACTCGATCAACCCGATCGACGTCTCCGCGTTCCGTCGTCCCGGCGCCGAGGTCAAGGAAGGTCTGATCCCGGTCAACATGTTCTACGTGTCCCAGAGCCTCACCGACACCCTGTCGGCCGAAGCCTTCTATCAGCTGGAATGGGACCAGACCGTCGTCGACAACTGCGGCACCTTTTTCTCCCAGCCCGACATCATTGCCGACGGTTGCGACAACAACCTGCGCGTGCTGAACAAGCGTTCGACCATTCCGGCCGCCGCTCTGCCGACATTGACCAGGCTGGGCGTGGACGTCAACGAAGAAGGTGTGCTGGTGCGCCGTGGCGCGGATCGCGATGCGCGGGACAGCGGTCAGTGGGGCGCGTCCCTCAAATACATGTTTGAGCCGCTGGATACCGAGTTCGGCGCCTACTTCATGAACTATCACAGCCGTGCGCCGATTTTCAGCGCCACGGGTGCTCCAGCATCGGCCTATGCACGGGCAGCGGCCTTGCCGGGGGCGCTTCGGGCTCTGGCGCCGTTGGTGGTCGCGGGTAACTCGAACTACTTCGTCGAGTACCCGGAAGACATCCGCCTCTACGGCTTGAGCTTCTCCACTACCTTGCCTACCGGCACGGCGTGGAGCGGTGAGCTCAGCTATCGTCCGAACGCGCCGGTGCAGCTCAACTCCACCGACATTCTGTTCGCCGGCGTGCGTCCATTGGGCGGCGCCCTGACCAATGCTTCGCTGCTTAATGGTGTGCCGGGTCAGGACTTGCACGGCTATCGCCGCAAGGAAATCACCCAGTTCCAGACCACCCTGACGCACTTCTTCGATCAGGTCATGGGCGCCAGCCGTCTGACCCTGGTGGGCGAACTGGGCGTGACCCACGTCGGTGGCCTGGAAAGCACCTCTGACGTCCGTTATGGCCGTGACCCGGTCTACGGGCCTGGCGAACTGCCGTCCACCGGTGGCCTCGATACCTGCTCGGCGATCCTCAACACCAGCACCATCAATGGTGCCGGCGCGGGTGCCGCTACCAACAACCGCAGCCGCAATTGCAACAACGACGGCTTCACTACGGCCACTTCGTGGGGTTATCGCGCCCGGGCCATTTGGGAATACCCCGACGTATTCGCCGGTGTGAACCTCAAGCCGAACGTGGCCTGGTCCCACGACGTGAGCGGTTACTCGCCAGGCCCTGGCGGCAACTTCGAGGAAGGTCGTAAAGCGGTAAGCCTGGGGCTCGATGCCGAATACCAGAACACCTACACCGCGAGCCTGGCGTACACCAACTTCTTCGACGGCAAGTACACCACCGTAGATGACCGCGACTTCGTTGCGCTCAGCTTCGGCGTGAACTTCTAAGCACAGTATTTTCAGGACGAACACATTTATGAAAATAACAAAGAGTCTGTTCCATGTTGGTGTTCTGGGGCTTTCGCTGCTGGCGACCGCTGTCATGGCGGCGGTCCCTGCGGCCGAAGCGGACAAGCTGGGCAAGAGCCTGACCCCGATGGGGGCCGAGATGGCAGGCAACGCCGACGGCTCGATCCCGGCCTGGAAACCGATGCCAAAAAACGCCGGTAGCGTGGACAGCAAGGGTTTTCTGTCTGATCCGTTTGCGAGTGAAAAACCGCTGTTCACCATCACCGCGCAGAACGTCGACCAGTACAAGGACAAACTCGCGCCGGGCCAGTACGCGATGTTCAAGCGTTACCCGGAAACCTTCAAGATGCCGGTCTACCCGTCCCATCGCGGCGCCACTGTGCCGGATGAGGTGTTTGCCTCCATCAAGAAGAACGCTACCAACACTAACCTGGTGTCCGGCGGTAACGGTCTGGAGAATTTCGAAACCGCGATCCCGTTCCCGATTCCGAAAAGTGGCGTTGAAGTCATCTGGAACCATATCACCCGTTATCGCGGCGGCAGTGTGACCCGTCTGATAACCCAGGCCACGCCGCAGGCGAACGGCTCGTTCAGCCTGGTGTACTTCGAGGACCAGTTCGTGTTCCGCGACAGGATGAAGGATTACGACCCGAAGAACCCGGGCAACATTCTGTTCTACTTCAAGCAGAAAGTGACCGCGCCGGCTCGTCTGGCCGGTGGCGTGCTGCTGGTGCACGAAACCCTCGACCAGGTTAAAGAGCCGCGTTCGGCGTGGGTCTACAACGCCGGGCAGCGCCGAGTGCGTCGTGCGCCGCAAGTGTCCTATGACGGGCCGGGTACCGCTGCCGATGGCCTGCGTACCTCCGACAACCTGGACATGTACAACGGTGCGCCGGATCGCTATGACTGGAAGCTCGAAGGCAAGAAAGAGATGTACATCGCCTCCGACAGCTACAAGCTCGATTCGCCACAGCTGAAGTACGCCGACATCATCAAGGCTGGTCACATCAACCAGGACCTGGCTCGCTATGAACTGCGCCGGGTCTGGCATGTGGTCGCGACGCTTAAGGAAGGTCAGCGTCACATCTACGCCAAACGTGACTTCTACATTGACGAAGACACCTGGCAGGCGGCAGTGGTCGACCACTACGACGGTCGCGGGCAACTGTGGCGCGTCGCCGAGGCTCACTCCGAGAACTACTACGACAAGCAAGTGCCGTGGTATGCCCTCGAAACCTTGTACGACCTGCAATCGGGCCGCTACCTGGCACTGGGCATGAAGAACGAAGAGAAGTCGGCCTATAACTTCGGCTTCACCGCCAGCACCGCCGACTTCACTCCGGCCGCGTTGCGTCAGGAAGGCGTTCGCTAAAACGTTGTAACCCGAGGCCGCATCCTCGAAAAAACGCCCCGACTGGTTCGCAATACCGTTCACTTAAGAGAGTCTTGAGTCAGAGAAACCTGTGGCGAGGGAGCTTGCTCCCGCTTGAGTGCGTAGCACTCACAAAAATCGGCAATGGTTGTCAGATTTTTGGGGCCGCTACGCAGCCCAGCGCGAGCAAGCTCGCTCGCCACAAAGGTAGGCATGACTGGGAGTGCGATTAAGTGAACAGCATTGCGACTGGTTCGGGGCGTTTTTTTGGCAGTTCATAAAGATCGTTGTCCGGTGTGGCTGTCCGGTTTACCGACATTTTTGCTCGTAGTCTTTTTGTAGCCATTTGTAGCAATAACCTTCAATAGCTCTTCGTTTACCGCTAGGCTGCGGACATCTGTAACGCCGCCATCAGTATTTCAAACAAGAGCCGGCCATGACTGATCTGTCCCCACTTCCGGGCCCTGCAAGCGTTGCCGTCGCGGCACTGGACGGGCGTTTTTTCCGGCCTCCGCTGCCCGCCGGCCATGTGCTGCGGCCGCGTCTGTGCGAGCGCCTGAGTGCAGGTCTCGGTGGCAGGCTGTTGTTGGTCAGCGCGCCGGCAGGGTTCGGCAAGAGTTCATTGGCGGTGGAGTTTTGTCAGGGGTTGCCGGATCACTGGCAAAGCCTGTGGCTGGGCTTGAGTCTGCGGGACAGTGATCCCGGCCGTTTTCTTGAGCGCCTGCTCGAAGGTCTTCAGGACTACTTTCCACAACTGGGCAGCCAGGCGTTGGGGCTGCTGAAAATGCGCCAACGTCATCAACCGTTCGCCTTTGAAGAATGGCTGGACGGTTTGCTCGATGAACTGGCCGTGCACCTCTCACCCAACACGCCGCTGCTGTTGGTACTTGATGACTATCATCTGGCCCAGGGCCCGGTGCTCGATCGTTGTCTGCAGTTTTTCCTCAATCATTTACCCGATGGCCTGTTGGTCATGGTCACCAGTCGGCAGCGTCCGGACTGGCATCTGGCACGCCTGCGGCTGTCGCGGCAACTGCTCGAGTTGCATGAGCAGGATCTTCGGTTGACCCATGATGAAGCCCTGAGCCTGCTTGATCGACACAGCATTTCATTGCGTGGCGAGGCGCTGGAGAATTTGATCCAGCGCAGCGAAGGCTGGGTGGCAGGGCTGCGCTTTTGGCTATTGGCGGCCTCCGAGGTGGGCAGCGAGGGTGCATTGCCCCAGTCGCTGTACGGCGGGGAAGGGCTGATTCGCGACTACCTGCTCGAAGAAGTCATCGATTGCCTGCCCGCCGAGGTGCAGTCATTCCTGTACGACACCGCGCCCCAGGAGCGCTTTTGCAGTGAGCTGTGCGACGCTGTACGCGAAGCCCATGACAGCGCCGAAATCCTGCGTTTCCTGCTGGCGCATCAGGTGTTCCTGGTGCCGTTGGACGAACACGGTCACTGGTATCGCTATCACCACCTTTTTTCCGATCTGTTGCGCAGCCGGCCCACCGCCCAGGCGATGGTGCCGACGGCCAGCTTGCACCTGCGCGCCTGCCGCTGGTTCAACGCCCAAGGGCTACTCGATGAGGCGGTGGAGCAGGCGTTGCGCGCCGGGCATCTGGATGTCGCGGCGAATCTGGTGCAAAACCTTTCTGAAGAGCAACTGCTGGCCGAGCAGAACGTCGGCATGTTGCTGCGCTGGAAAATGGACTTGCCCGATAGCCTGTTAATCAGCACGCCACGGCTGATCGTGCTCTACAGCTGGGCATTGGGGCTGGCCTGTCAACTGGACGCCGCCGAAGAGCTGGCCAGTCACCTGAGCCGCTTCCTGCCGGCGCCGTCGGCTACTGCGCAAAAATCCATGCTGGCGCAATGGCTGGCCCTGAGCGGGATCATTGCCCGGGGGCGAGGCAATCGCGAGCTGACCATGCTCTATTGCACCGAAGCGCTGGAAAGCCTGCCGGCCAAACGCTATGGGCAGCGGTTGATGTGCCTCTCGACTTTATCCAATCTGGCCATCGCCGACAGCGACCTCTGGCGTGCACGAGGGTTGAACCGTGAGTCCCTGGAGCTGGCGCAACGGGTCGGCAATCCGCTGTTCGAGGCGCTGGCTCATTATGATCGCGCCCGCGTGCTGCAAGCGCGCGGGGAGATTCTTCGTTCACTGGATGAAGTCCGTCAGGGGTTGCAACGCTTGCAAGGTTTATCCCCTCAACGACTCTATGCGGTGCGCGCACGCCTGACCTTGTACGAGGGTTTTTTGCTGGCGCTGCGCTTGCAACCCCAGGCCGCACGGGCACGTTTGCAAGCGGGGTTGGGCGAAGCCCGGGCCTGTCGCGATATCAGCGTATTGATCGGCCACTGCGTGATTGCCCGGCTGGAGGGCAACAGCGGCGAATTCGCGAAGGCCTTCGCCGAACTTGCCGAGGCCGAGCGCCTGATGCACATCTGGGACGTCCCGCCGATTTACTATCTGGCGATGATTACCCAGGTCAAATGTGAACTCTGGCTGGCTCAGGGCCGCACCGATCTGGCTGAAGCCTGGCTCGCGAGATTGGGCCAGACCTACAATGGCGAACACCCGGCGGCTCCCCCGGAATTCCATCCGCAATTGCCGCTGCACATTGAGTTGCAACAGGCGGTGCTGGACATGATGAAGGGCCAGCCCATGCTCGCGGAGGGGCGCCTAAATGCGCTGCATGAACACGGTCAGCGCAGCGGTAGGCAGATGCTCAGCGTGATGGCGCTGAGTCAGAAAGTCATGCTGTTGCTGGTGAGCGGGCGCGAACCCGAGGCCCGTAAGGCGTTGGCCCAGGCGCTGGAAGCGGCTTCCAGTGGTGTCTTGCAACCCTTTGACCGATTGCTGGCCGAGCACCCGGACTGGCTGCGCGGGCAACTTCAACTCTGTGCGCCGACGGCCGTTGCGCAGAACCTCTTGGAAAAGCTTCCAGTCATGGCTTCCCGTTCGGCAGTGGAGTCATCGCCAGCCGCCGAACAACTCAGTACACGTGAGTTGGCCGTTCTGCGACTGATCGCACTGGGGTGTTCGAATCAGGAAATCAGTGAGCAGTTGTTCATTTCGCTGCATACCGTTAAAACCCATGCCAGCCATATCAACAGCAAGCTGGGGGTCGAGCGGCGTACACAGGCGGTGGCGCGGGCGAAGGAGTTGGGGGTGTTGGTTTAGCATCGCAAGAACAGTCCTCCACAAAAACGAAAACGCCCCGGACGAGTCGGGGCGTTTTCATTTGTACATTCCGGCCTGCATGGCAGGCTGGAATTTACTTACGTGACGAATCGTCAGGCTACCAAATCGTTAGCACCGAAGGTATTGACACCCACCAACTGGATTTCGAAGTCCGAGCCCAGGTCGCCATTGACGTTGCCATAGAGCACGTGGTCGACGAAGCGCAGTTGTCCTGCACCGGTGAAGTCATTCGCGCCGATAAAGCTGAAGCCGTTGAAACCAGCACTCAGCAAATTGGCGTCGAACTTCGTCAGATCGATTTTATCGCCTTGCAGGCTATTGAAGTCGGTGATGACATCGCGATTGGCGCCTGTGCCCATTTCGTTCACAGCACTGAACACAAACTTGTCCGCACCCGCGCCGCCGGTGAGGATGTCGGCACCGAGGCCACCGTCCAGGACGTTATTACTGGCATTGCCGGTGAGGGTGTTGTTCAGGTCGTTGCCCAGCGCGGTAAAGGCTCCGGTGCCGAGCAATAGCACGTTCTCTACGTTGTGCAGGTTGCTCAGGTTCAGGTCGACGGTGTTGGTCTGGGCCGTGGCGTTGTAGAGAACGTAGAGCGTATCGGTGCCTTCATTGGCGTTTTCCTGGACCAGGGCCAGCTCGCCAGCCTGATCGAGACCATAGTCGTCGTTGCCCTTACCGCCGATCAGGGTATCAAGACCCGCGCCGCCAACGAGCTGGTTATTGCCATCGTTACCGGTGATCACGTTGTCCAAAGCGTTGCCGATGCCATCGATGTTGGCCGCGCCGGTCAGTGCGAGGTTTTCCAGGTTGGCGCCCAGGGTGAAGGTCACCGAAGAACGCACAGTATCGATCTCGCTGGCCAGGGTGCTGGTCTCGACTACCACGTCGCGGATGTTGTCGACGATGTAGGTGTCGTTACCGGTACCGCCAGCCATGTAGTCGGCACCGATGCCGCCGTCCAGGATGTTGTCGCCGATGTAACCGTTGATCACGTTATTCAGGGCGTTGCCGGTGCCATTAAGGTTGGTACTGCCCACCAGGTTCAGGTTCTCGACGTTATTGCCCAGGGTGTAATCGATCAAGGAATAGACAGTGTCGATTTCGCTGGCCAGGGTGCTGGTCTCGACGACCACATCACCGAGGTTGTCGACGCTGTAGCTGTCGTTGCCGGCGCCGCCGATCATCAGGTCGGCACCGAGGCTGCCATCGAGGACGTTGTCAGCACTGTTGCCGGTCAGGGTGTTGTTCAGATCATTGCCGAGTACGGTAAAAGCGCCGGCGCCGAGCAACAGCACGTTCTCGACGTTGTGCAGGTTGCTCAGGTTCAGGTCGACCGTGCTGGGCAGGCCCGTGGCTTGGACAGTGGCGGCGTAGGTGATGTAAAGGGTATCGGTGCCTTCGTTGGCATTTTCCTGGACCAGGGCCAGTTCGCCGGCCTGATCGAGGCCGTAGTCGTCGTTGCCCTTGCCACCGATCAGGGTGTCAAGACCGGCGCCGCCAACGAGCTGGTTGTTGCCATCGTTACCGGTGATCACGTTGTTTTGGGCGTTGCCGATGCCATCGATGTTGGCCGAACCGGTCAGCGTGAGGTTTTCCAGGTTGGCACCCAGGGTGAAGGTCACCGCAGAACGCACGGTGTCGATTTCGCTGGCCAGGGTGCTGGTCTCGCTGATTACGTCGCCGAGGTTGTCGACGACGTAGGTGTCGTTGCCGGCGCCGCCGATCATCAGGTCGGCACCGAGGCCGCCATTGAGGACGTTGTCAGCACTGTTGCCGGTCAGGGTGTTGTTCAGGTCGTTGCCCAGCGCGGTAAAAGCGCCGGTGCCGAGCAACAGCACGTTCTCGACGTTGTGCAGGTTGCTCAGGTTCAGGTCGACGACATCAGTCTGTGCCGTGGCGTTGTAGATAACGTAGAGCGTATCGGTGCCTTCGTTGGCATTTTCCTGGACGAGGGCCAGTTCACCGGCCTGATCGAGGCCGTAGTCGTCGTTGCCCTTGCCGCCGATCAGAGTGTCGAGACCGGCGCCGCCAACGAGTTGGTTGTTGCCATCGTTGCCGGTGATCACGTTGTCCAAAGCGTTGCCGATGCCATCGATGTTGGCCGCACCGGTCAGTGTGAGGTTTTCCAGGTTGGCGCCCAGGGTGTAGCTCACCGAAGAGCGCACAGTATCGATCTCGCTGGCCAGGGTGCTGGACTCGACGACCACGTCGCGGATGTTGTCGACGATGTAGGTGTCGTTACCGGTACCGCCAGCCAGGTAGTCGGCACCGATGCCGCCGTCCAGGATGTTGTTGCCGGTATTGCCGATGATCACGTTGTTCAGGGCGTTACCGGTGCCGTTGAGGTTTGCTGCGCCCAACAGTGTCAGGTTCTCCAGGTTACTGCCCAGGGTGTAATCGAGGGAGGATGAAACCGTGTCGATTTCGCTGGCCAGCGTGCTGGTCTCGATGATTACGTCACCGAGGTTGTCGACGACGTAGGTGTCGTTGCCGGCGCCGCCGATCATCAGGTCGGCACCGAGGCCGCCATTGAGGACGTTATCAGCACTGTTGCCGGTCAGGGTGTTGTTCAGGTTGTTGCCCAGCGCGGTAAAAGCGCTGGTGCCGAGCAACAGCACGTTCTCGACGTTCTGCAGGTTGCTCAGGTTCAGGTCGACGACATCAGTCTGTGCCGTGGCGTTGTAGAGAACGTAGAGCGTATCGGTGCCTTCGTTGGCATTTTCCTGGACGAGGGCCAGTTCGCCGGCCTGATCGAGGCCGTAGTCGTCGTTGCCCTTGCCGCCGATCAGAGTGTCGAGACCGGCGCCGCCAACGAGTTGGTTGTTGCCATCGTTGCCGGTGATCACGTTGTCCAAAGCGTTGCCGATGCCATCGATGTTGGCCGCACCGGTCAGTGTGAGGTTTTCCAGGTTGGCGCCCAGGGTGTAGCTCACCGAAGAGCGCACAGTATCGATCTCGCTGGCCAGGGTGCTGGACTCGACGACCACGTCGCGGATGTTGTCGACGATGTAGGTGTCGTTACCGGTACCGCCAGCCAGGTAGTCGGCACCGATGCCGCCGTCCAGGATGTTGTTGCCGGTATTGCCGATGATCACGTTGTTCAGGGCGTTACCGGTGCCGTTGAGGTTTGCTGCGCCCAACAGTGTCAGGTTCTCCAGGTTACTGCCCAGGGTGTAATCGAGGGAGGATGAAACCGTGTCGATTTCGCTGGCCAGCGTGCTGGTCTCGATGATTACGTCACCGAGGTTGTCGACGACGTAGGTGTCGTTGCCGGCGCCGCCGATCATCAGGTCGGCACCGAGGCCGCCATTGAGGACGTTATCAGCACTGTTGCCGGTCAGGGTGTTGTTCAGGTTGTTGCCCAGCGCGGTAAAAGCGCTGGTGCCGAGCAACAGCACGTTCTCGACGTTCTGCAGGTTGCTCAGGTTCAGGTCGACCGTACTGGTCTGTGCAGTGGCGGCGTAGGTGATGTAAAGGGTATCGGTGCCTTCGTTGGCATTTTCCTGGACCAGGGCCAGTTCGCCGGCCTGATCGAGGCCGTAGTCATCGTTGCCCTTGCCACCGATCAGGGTGTCGAGACCGGCGCCGCCAACGAGCTGGTTGTTGCCATCGTTACCGGTGATCACGTTGTTTTGGGCGTTGCCGATGCCATCGATGTTGGCCGAACCGGTCAGCGTGAGGTTTTCCAGGTTGGCACCCAGGGTGAAGGTCACCGCAGAACGCACGGTGTCGATTTCGCTGGCCAGGGTGCTGGTCTCGCTGATTACGTCGCCGAGGTTGTCGACGACGTAGGTGTCGTTGCCGGCGCCGCCGATCATCAGGTCGGCACCGAGGCCGCCATTGAGGACGTTGTCAGCACTGTTGCCGGTCAGGGTGTTGTTCAGGTCGTTGCCCAGCGCGGTAAAAGCGCCGGTGCCGAGCAACAGCACGTTCTCGACGTTGTGCAGGTTGCTCAGGTTCAGGTCGACGACATTAGCCTGTGCCGTGGCGTTGTAGAGAACGTAGAGCGTATCGGTGCCTTCGTTGATGTTTTCCTGGACCAGAGCCAGCTCGCCGGCCTGATCGAGGCCGTAGTCGTCGTTGCCCTTGCCACCGATCAGGGTGTCGAGACCGGCGCCGCCAATGAGCTGGTTGTTGCCATCGTTGCCGGTGATCACGTTGTCCGAAGCGTTGCCGATGCCATCGATGTTGGCCGCGCCGGTCAGTGTGAGGTTTTCCAGGTTGGCGCTCAGGGTGAAGGTCGCCGAAGAGCGCACGGTGTCGATCTCGCCGACGAGGGTGCTGGTTTCAACAATCACGTCGCGGGTGTCGTCGACGATGTAGGTGTCGTTACCGGTACCGCCGGCCAGGGTGTCGGCACCGATGCCGCCGTCCAGGATGTTGTTGCCGGTATTACCGATGATCACGTTGTTCAGGGCGTTGCCGGTGCCGTTGAGGTTGGCTGCGCCCAACAGTGTCAGGTTCTCCAGGTTACTGCCCAGGGTGTAATCGAGAGAGGACGAAACCGTATCGATGCCGCTGGCCAGGGCGCTGGTCTCGATGATCACGTCGCCGAGGTTGTCGACGACGTAGGTGTCGTTGCCGGCGCCGCCGATCATCAGGTCGGCACCGAGGCCGCCATTGAGAACGTTGTCAGCACTGTTGCCGGTCAGGGTGTTGTTCAGGTCGTTGCCGAGTACGGTAAAAGCGCCGGGGCCGAGCAACAGCACGTTTTCGACGTTCTGCAGGTTGCTCAGGTTCAGGTCGACCGTGCTGGTCTGTGCCGTGGCAGCGTAGGTGATGTAAAGGGTATCGGTGCCTTCGTTGGCATTTTCCTGGACCAGGGCCAACTCGCCGGCCTGATCGAGGCCGTAGTCGTCGTTGCCCTTGCCGCCGATCAGGGTGTCGAGACCGGCGCCACCAACGAGCTGGTTGTTGCCATCGTTGCCGGTGATCACGTTGTTTTGGGCGTTGCCGATGCCATCGATGTTGGCCGAACCGGTCAGTGTGAGGTTTTCCAGGTTGGCGCTCAGGGTGAAGGTCGCCGAAGAGCGCACAATGTCGATTTCGCTGGCCAGGGTGCTGGTTTCAACAATCACGTCGCGGATGTTGTCGACGATGTAAGTGTCATTACCGGTACCGCCAGCCAGGTAGTCGGCACCGATGCCGCCGTCCAGAATGTTGTTGCCGTTATTGCCGGTGATCACGTTGTTCAGGGCGTTGCCGGTGCCGTTGAGGTTGGCGCCGTCCAGCAGTGTCAGGTTCTCGAGGTTACTGCCCAGGGTGTAATCGATGAAGGAGTAGACCGTGTCGATCTCCGAGATCGACGTGCTCCGCTCAATGACCACATCGCCGGTGTTGTCGACGACATAGTTGTCATTACCTGCACCGCCATCCATGGTATCCGCGCCGGCCATGCCGTTGAGTAAATTACCCAGCGAGTTGCCAATCAGCGAGTCATCAAAAGCCGAGCCATAGGCGTTTTCAATCTTCGCGCCATAAGCAATCGCCAGCCCTTCATTGAAAGCATCGCCATTCGGGTCGGTGAACGCTTTGCCGATCTGGCTGAACTGACCTTCATTGAGGTTGATGCGCACTGCCGCCAACTGGTTGCTGGCGTCGATTGTGTCGTTCCCGCCGGCATCCCAGATGGTTTCGAACACCGACTGCGTGGGGGCCCACGAGTAAACGGTGTTCCCGGCCTGCCATTGGGTGTTGGCGCCATAAAGGCTTTGAATGGCGAGGATATCCAGCAGCATTGGGGTGGTGGGTTGGTACGAATAGGAGTCGTTGTAGCTCATGACCGTGAACCGCACGTCATCAAGCGATGGGTCCAGCACCAGCTTGTTGTCGGGGGTTGTGTCGAATGGATGCTTGAGACCCAGCGCATGACCGATTTCATGCACAAAGGTCAGGTAATCGAACGAGCCTTTGACGGGAGAAGGGTCATTGGTCGATGGGCCGATCCAGACGTCGCCACCCGCAGGGGTCGTGTCAGGGAAATAGGCCCAGGCGGCATACTTGCTGTCCATCCCGTAATAGCCGCCGAAGCGTAAGTCACCCACATTGACGACAGTTTCCTGAACGAGAGAGAACTGCACGTTGGCCACAGCGCTCCACCCCCCCAAGGCACTGGTGACAGCGCTTTGTTGTGCTCCAGTCAATGAGTAGCCGTTTTCATACTCATTCGATGGACTGTAGTCTCGGGCGAATAAGGAGCCCGTGCCAGCGAAGCTATAGGTCAGCATTGTTGGCGTGCCTTGCTCGTGCCAGCGCGGACCATACCAATGATCATCCGCGAGTAAGCTGTCGACGAACTTATTGCCGGTCATACTGGTAAACGAGGTAAACGAGTAGCTGAGAGGGCGTGGCATGGGACATTCCTAGATGAGGTCTGCGGCCCTTCCTGAGTGCGGCCGCTACAAAAAATACGATTTTGCATGAGAATCTATGAGTTTGATATCAAAAGGCCGCTACTTTTTATTTGGTGGCGTCAAATTGCTGACCTTGCGATCTGTATCGGCGAGTGACGTAGAATCGTGAAGCCGGAACTCCAGTGTTTGCTCAGGATTGCCCATGACCGTCATCGCTCCAACGCTCATTCGCGAAACCTTCCCCGTCGGCCCTTTGCAGTGCAACTGCACAATCATCGGCGACCCGATCACCAAAAAGGCCATCGTGGTCGATCCGGGAGGTAATCACGAACTGATCCTCGCCCGTCTCGACGCCCTGGGCCTGAAGGTGGTCAGCATCATCCATACCCACGCACACCTCGATCACTTCCTGGCCTCGGGTCAGTTGAAGGAGAAAACCGGCGCGACGCTGCACCTGCATAAGGACGATCAGTTCCTCTGGGACAACCTGGAGATGCAGTGCCAGATGTTCGGTGTGCCTTACACCCCGGTGCCATCGCCGGATCGCTGGTTGGCCGACGAAGAAGAGCTGGCCTGCGGTTGTGGTGTTGCGTTGCACACGCCGGGTCATACGCCGGGTTCCATGAGCTTTTGGTTTTCAGAGGCTAAGCTGCTGATTGCCGGTGACACGCTGTTCAAGCGTGGGGTAGGGCGCACGGATTTGTGGGGTGGTGATCAGGCAACACTCGTGCGATCGATCAAGCAGCGGTTGTATACCCTCGACGAAGAGGCAACCGTAGTGGCCGGGCATGGTCCGGACACCTTTCTGGGCGATGAAATGCGCGGTAACCCCTTTGTGCGAGCTTGAATGGCACTGACGGAATTTTTGTTGTTGCCAGTGATCCAAAGCCCGCAAAGGTTCATTGCTTAAGTCCGTTGCACCACAGAATGCAAAAAAGTAGGAGCTCCTCCATGTTCACCTCGCGTCGTTTGATTGTTGTCGCTACTGCGGTGGCTCTGTTGTCCGGTTGCGCATCGCCGAACCCTTATGACAACCAGGGTCAGGCCGATGGCAGCTCCACGGGCATGAGCAAAACCGCCAAATACGGTGGCCTCGGCGCCTTGGCCGGTGCGCTGGCCGGTGCTGCCATCAGCCACGATAACCGTGGCAAGGGCGCGCTGATTGGCGCCGCTGTGGTGGGTGCTTCTGCCGCCGGTTACGGTTACTACGCCGACCAGCAAGAGAAAAAGCTGCGCGCCAGCATGGCCAACACCGGGGTTGAGGTGCAGCGCCAGGGCGATCAGATCAAGCTGATCATGCCGGGTAACATCACGTTCGCCACCGATTCGGCGAACATTGCCTCAAGCTTCTACCAGCCGCTGAACAACCTGGCGGGCTCGCTCAAGGAGTTCAACCAGAACCAGATCGAGATCGTCGGCTACACCGACAGCACCGGCAGCCGCCAGCACAACATGGACCTGTCCCAGCGTCGCGCCCAGAGCGTGGCGACTTACCTGACCTCACAGGGTGTCAGCGGCGCCAACCTGTCGGCACGTGGTGCCGGGCCGGATAACCCGATTGCCAGCAACGGTGATGCCAATGGCCGGGCACAGAACCGCCGCGTCGAGGTCAACCTGAAGGCGATTCCGGGCCAGCAATACGGCGGTCAGCAACAGCCAGGCACTGTTCAGCAGTACCCATAAGAGGCTGACCTCTTCCTGAAATGAAAATGCCCGATCCTTAAAGGATCGGGCATTTTTTTGTGTCGCTTGTTCAGGCGATGAAAACTTCAGAATAAAAAAGCCCTCGGACAATCACTCGTCCGAGGGCTTTTTGTGTCGCGCGAAACCTGATTACTTCTTCAGGCCGTAATGCTCATCGAGCATGCCCGGCGCGTTCGGGGCTTTGGGAGCGTAATCGCGAGGCGGTTCCTGATCGCGCGGTGGCGTCAGGCGTTCCCGTGGAGCCTGCACCGCGTCAGCGTGCAGGGCAGCCAGCAAGCGTTGGCGAGTCTGCTCGTCCAGGGCCAGGCGGTTGGCACCCTCGGCGAGATGATCCTGCACTTCCTGATAGCTCTGAGTCAGTTTCTTGACCAGGGATGCAGTGCTGTTGAAGTGGGTGACCACTTCGTTCTGATACTTGTCAAAACGTTCCTGAATATCATCCAGCTGACGTTGCGTGCTGCTCGGAGCGGCATTCGGCACCAGGCGAGCGATCAGGAATCCAATGGCGACACCCACAACCAGGGCAAGAGTCGGCAACAACCAAACTAAGAGCGAGTGTTCCACGAGTCCTTCCTCTATAAACGGCTTTGCTTTACGTTAACGGCTCGAACCTGCGCTGTATACCGCGATTCACTCGCAATAGATTGGCACAGACAATTTGCTAGACGAGTCGACCCGATTCGAGGTCACGGAGTTCCTTCCTTGCTTATGCGCGAAACCCCTGTAGTGATTGATGGCCCGGTGGGTCAGTTGGAAGCCCTGTATCTGGAAAACATGAGCCCGGACAATGAGCAGCCTCGCGGCCTGGCGCTGATCTGCCATCCGAACCCGGTGCAGGGCGGCACGATGCTCAACAAAGTCGTCTCGACCCTGCAGCGCACCGCGCGGGACGCCGGTTTGATTACCTTGCGTTTCAACTACCGTGGCGTCGGTGCCAGTGAAGGCTCGCACGACATGGGCTCCGGCGAAGTCGACGATGCCCAGGCAGCGGCCGAGTGGCTGCGGGCCAAACATCCTGAATTACCTTTGACCCTGTTCGGTTTCTCCTTCGGCGGTTTTGTTGCAGCCAGTCTAGGCGGACGCCTGGAGGCCAAGGGTGAGCAGATCAAGCATCTGTTCATGGTCGCGCCTGCGGTCATGCGTCTGGGCGATCAGGATCAACTGCCGCACCAAGGTACATTGACCGTGATCCAGCCGGAAACCGACGAAGTGATCGATCCGCAACTCGTTTACGATTGGTCCGACGCACTCGATCGCCCCCATGAGCTGCTGAAAGTGGCAGAATGCGGACACTTTTTTCATGGCAAGCTGACCGATCTCAAGGATCTGATCCTGCCGCGTCTTTCGAATTGATTGCAGTCTGACAAGCGATTACCCATGACGACTCGTACCCGTATCCTCACCGGCATCACCACCACCGGCACGCCGCACCTGGGCAATTACGCGGGGGCTATCCGCCCGGCGATTCTTGCCAGCCGCGATAGCAATGCCGATTCGTTCTACTTCCTGGCCGACTACCACGCCCTGATCAAATGCGATGACCCGCTGCGCATCCAGCGCTCGCGTCTGGAAATCGCCGCGACCTGGCTGGCCGGTGGCCTGGACGTGGACCGGGTGACGTTCTATCGCCAGTCCGACATCCCGGAAATCCCGGAGCTGACCTGGCTGCTGACCTGCGTGGCCGCCAAGGGCTTGCTCAACCGTGCCCACGCCTACAAGGCGTCGGTGGACAAGAACGTCGAGAATGGCGAAGACCCGGATGCGGGCATCACCATGGGCCTGTACAGCTACCCGGTGCTGATGGCCGCGGACATCCTGATGTTCAACGCCCACAAGGTGCCGGTCGGTCGTGACCAGATCCAGCACGTGGAAATGGCCCGTGACATCGGCCAGCGCTTCAACCACTTGTTCGGCCAGGGCAAGGAGTTCTTCACCATGCCCGAAGCGCTGATCGAGGAAAGCGTCGCCACGCTGCCAGGCCTCGACGGTCGCAAGATGTCGAAGAGCTACGACAACACCATTCCGTTGTTCAGCAGCGCCAAAGAGATGAAAGACGCGATTTCGCGGATCGTGACCGACTCCCGTGCCCCGGGTGAAGCCAAAGATCCGGACAACTCGCACCTGTTCACCTTGTTCCAGGCTTTCGCTACACCGGCACAAGCCGACGAATTCCGCAGTGAATTGCTCCAGGGCCTGGGTTGGGGCGAGGCGAAGAATCGCCTGTTCCAGTTGCTGGACAACGAGTTGGGCGAGTCCCGCGAGCGTTATCACCAACTGATCGAGCGTCCGGCGGATCTGGAAGACATCCTGCAACACGGCGCGAAAAAGGCCCGTGCAGTGGCCACGCCGTTCCTCAACGAGTTGCGTGAAGCGGTCGGCCTGCGTTCTTTCGTCGCCCAGACTCAAGTCGCCGTCACCACCAAGAAGAAAGCCGCGAAAGCCGCGCGTTTTGTCAGCTTCCGTGAAGACGATGGCAGTTTCCGCTTCCGTCTACTGGCGGCCGATGGCGAGCAACTGCTGCTGTCGCGCCACTTCGCCGACGGCAAAACCGCAGGTCAGGTGACCAAACAACTGCAATCCGGCCAGTCATTGGACGTGCGCAGTGAAGACCTGAGCTTCAGCGTCTGGCTGGAAGGCGAGTGCGTGGCCGACAGCCCGGCCTTCACCGACAGTGCTGCTCGCGATGCTGCCATCGGCGCATTGCGGGTTGCACTGACACCGGTTCAGGAATAAACAACGGTTCGGTCCGACCAAGGGCCGATTGCCATTCCCACGGGCCGTCGCTACAGTGACGGCCCGTTTTTGTTGCCTTGCTAACGAATTATGACGCCCCTAGAACGATACCAAGCTGATCTGAAACGCCCGGAATTCTTCCACGATGCTGCGCAGGAAACGGCAGTGCGTCATTTGCAGCGCCTGTACGACGATCTGGTCGCGGCCTCGCAGAACAAACCGGGCCTGCTCGGCAAACTGTTTGGCAAGAAGGACCAGGCGCCGGTCAAGGGCCTGTATTTCTGGGGCGGCGTGGGTCGCGGCAAGACTTACCTGGTCGACACCTTCTTCGAAGCGCTGCCGTTCAAGGAAAAGACCCGCACTCACTTCCACCGCTTCATGAAGCGCGTGCACGAAGAGATGAAGACTCTGGGCGGCGAGAAAAACCCGCTGACGATCATCGCCAAGCGCTTTTCCGACGAAACGCGAGTGATCTGTTTCGATGAATTCTTCGTCTCCGACATCACCGACGCCATGATCCTTGGCACGCTGATGGAAGAACTGTTCAAGAACGGCGTGACCCTGGTCGCGACCTCGAACATCGTGCCGGACGGTCTGTACAAGGACGGCCTGCAACGTGCGCGCTTCTTGCCGGCCATTGCGCTGATCAAGCAGAACACCGAAATCGTCAACGTCGACAGCGGCGTCGATTACCGTCTGCGTCACCTCGAGCAAGCGGAGCTGTTCCACTTCCCGCTGGATGAAGCCGCCCAGGAAAGCCTGCGCAAGAGTTTCCGGGCCCTGACGCCGGAATGCACGGCTGCCGTCGAGAACGACGTGCTGATGATCGAGAACCGTGAAATCCGCGCCGTGCGCACTTGCGATGACGTGGCCTGGTTCGACTTCCGCGAACTGTGCGACGGCCCGCGCAGCCAGAACGACTACATCGAACTGGGCAAGATCTTCCATGCCGTGTTGCTCAGCGGCGTCGAGCAGATGAGCGTCACCACCGACGACATCGCCCGACGTTTTATCAACATGGTCGACGAGTTCTACGACCGCAACGTGAAGCTGATCATCTCCGCCGAAGTCGAGCTTAAAGACCTCTACACCGGCGGTCGCCTGACCTTCGAGTTCCAGCGCACGCTTAGCCGCTTGCTGGAAATGCAGTCTCACGAATTCCTGTCCCGGGCGCACAAGCCGTAGGACATTTCGGAAAATAAAAAGGGCCTGCATTGCAGGCCCTTTTTTATGCGCGCTGAAGAGCCAATCTGGATTGGTGTCCAGCCCTTAAGCTGCTTGTTGAAACTGCTGCCGATACTGATTCGGCGACAACTCCGTATGCTGGCGGAACAGCCGGGCGAAGAAGCTCGCATCGTCGTATCCGACTTCATAGCTGATGGTCTTGATGCTCTTGCGGCTGCCGGACAACAAGCCCTTGGCGGTCTCGATGCGCAGGCGTTGCAGGTAATGCAGCGGTTTATCGCCGGTCGCGGTCTGGAAGCGTCGCATGAAGTTGCGGATGCTCATGCCGTGTTCGCGGGCCACGTCTTCGAAGCGGAATTTATCGGCGAAGTGTTCTTCGAGCCAATGCTGGATCTGCAGGATGATCACATCCTGGTGCAGTTTTTGCCCGCCGAAACCGATCCGCCCCGGCGCATAGCTGCGTTGTACTTCGTAGAGAATGTCGCGAGCCACGGCCTGGGCCACGTTGGCACCGCAAAAGCGCTCGATCAGGTAAATGTAGAGGTCGCAGGCCGAGGTGGTGCCGCCGGCGCAATACAGGTTGTCGGCGTCGGTCAGGTGTTTGTCCTGGTTGAGATGAACCTGCGGGAAGCGCTCAGCGAAAGCATTGAAGAAGCGCCAGTACGTGGTCGCTTCCTTGCCGTTGAGCAGTCCGGCTTCGGCGAGCCAGAACACCCCCGTGGCCTCGCCACACAGCACTGCCCCGCGGGCGTGTTGTTCGCGCAGCCACGGCAGGACCTGTGGATAACGTTTGCAGAGCGTGTCGAAATCGTCCCAGAAGGCGGGGAGGATGATGACGTCGGCATTTTCCAGGCCGCCGTCCACCGGCATGATCACGTCGCTGAAGCTGTTCACCGGTTTGCCGTCGGGGCTGACCAGCCGGGTTTCGAACGCCGGTGTCAGGCCGTGGCCCAGTTGTTTGCCATAGCGCAGGCTGGCCAGATGGAAGAAATCCTTGGCTTGCATGAGGGTGGAAGCGAAAACCCGGTCGATAGCCAGGATGCTGACGCGCCGCAAGGGCTTGGAGGCTTGGTTAGACATAATTCAACTTTATTCTTATAGGGGAAAGTGGTCACCAGACGGCTGGATCGTCTTATTTTTTGTCGGATGTGTCCAGTGTCCTGTATCGGAAGCGAGGCTTAGTCTCTGAAGATCAATTCCGTCTGACAATAACGACAGGTGACGCATGATCCCCAGAACCTTGTTCAGCCCCGAGCACGAACTTTTTCGCGACAGCGTGCGAACGTTCCTCGAAAAAGAGGCCGTGCCGTTCCATGGGCAATGGGAGAAACAAGGCTATATCGACCGCAATCTCTGGAACAAGGCGGGGGAGGCGGGGATGCTCTGTTCGCATCTGCCGGAAGAATACGGCGGGCTGGGGGCAGACTTTCTCTATAGCGCAGTGGTGATCGAGGAGGTCGGTCGTCTGGGGCTGACCGGGATCGGATTTTCTCTTCATTCGGACATTGTTGCGCCTTATATCCTGCATTACGGCGGTGAGGCGCTGAAACACAAATACCTGCCCAAGCTGGTGTCTGGCGAGATGGTCACTGCGATCGCCATGACCGAGCCGGGTGCTGGCTCCGACCTGCAGGGGGTGAAGACTACCGCGGTGCTGGAGGGCGACGAATACGTGATCAACGGTTCGAAGACTTTCATCACCAACGGCTTTCTGGCTGACCTGGTGATCGTCGTGGCCAAGACTGATCCGAAGGCGGGGGCGAAGGGCACCAGTCTGTTTCTGGTGGAGGCCAACACGCCGGGTTTCGCCAAGGGCAAGCGCCTGGAAAAGGTCGGCATGAAGGCTCAAGACACCTCGGAGCTGTTCTTCCAGGACGTTCGGGTGCCCAAGGAAAACCTGTTGGGCCAAGCGGGGATGGGCTTCGCTTACCTGATGCAGGAATTACCGCAGGAGCGCTTGACGGTCGCGGTGGGAGGCTTGGCGTCAGCCGAAGCGGCGTTGCAGTGGACGCTGGATTACACCCGTGAGCGCAAGGCTTTCGGCAAGGCCATCGCCGACTTCCAGAACACCCGCTTCAAGCTCGCTGAAATGGCGACCGAGATCCAGATCGGCCGGGTTTTCGTCGATCGCTGCCTGGAACTGCATCTGCAAGGCAAGCTCGACGTGCCGACGGCGGCGATGGCCAAGTACTGGGGCACCGACCTGCAATGCAAGGTGCTCGACGAATGCGTGCAGTTGCATGGCGGTTACGGATTCATGTGGGAATACCCGATCGCCCGGGCATGGGCGGATGCGCGGGTGCAGCGGATTTATGCCGGGACCAATGAAATCATGAAGGAGATTATTGCGCGGTCGCTGTAATGCAGCGTGATCGTCCCCATGCTCTGCGTGGGAATGCCGCCATGGACGCTCTGCGTCCGCTTCGGAAGTGACGCGGAGCGTCACGGGATGCATTCCCACGCAGAGCGTGGGAACGATCGTCGACGTAAGTTACGGTGCCGGATTCGGCTGATCCTGGTGTATCGCCTCAATGCCTGCCAGCACTTCATCCGACAGCTTCAAATCGACGCTGGCAATGTTGCTGTCCAGTTGCTCAAGCGTGGTGGCGCCAATGATGTTGCTGGTTACGAACGGTTGCTGCGTGACGAACGCCAGTGCCATCTGCGCCGGGTCCAGGCCGTGTTCACGAGCTAGTGCCACGTAACGGCTGCACGCTGCTTCCGACTGCGGGTTGAAATAGCGGCTGAAGCGGCTGTAGAGGCTCAGGCGACCTTTTGGCGGACGCGCGCCACCTTCGTACTTGCCCGACAGAAAGCCGAACGCCAGTGGCGAGTAGGCCAGCAAGCCACATTGTTCGCGGATGGCAATTTCCGCCAGGCCGACTTCGAAGCTGCGATTGAGCAGGTTGTAGGGGTTCTGGATGGATACCGCGCGAGGCCAGCCACGGGCTTCGGCGAGGGCAAGGAAGCGCATGGTGCCCCACGGGGTTTCGTTGGACAGGCCGATATGGCGGATCTTGCCAGCCTTGACCTGTTCGTCCAGCGCTTCGAGGGTGTCCTCCAGTGGCGTCAGATTGGCTTCGATCTTGTGTTTGTAACCGAGCTGGCCAAAGAAATTGGTACTGCGTTCCGGCCAGTGCAGTTGATAGAGGTCGATGTAATCGGTCTGCAAGCGCTTGAGGCTGGCGTCCACGGCTTCGCTGATGTGTTGGCGGTTGTGCCGCAGGTTTTTGTCGCGAATGTAGTCGATGGTGTTGCCGGGGCCGGCGATCTTGCTCGCCAGGATCCAGTCGGCGCGGTCGCCGCGACTTTTGAAGTAGTTGCCGATGTAGCGTTCGGTGGTGGCGTAGGTTTCGGCCTTGGGCGGCACCGGGTACATCTCGGCGGTGTCGATGAAATTGATCCCGGCGCCCTTGGCGCGTTCGATCTGGGCGAAGGCTTCAGCCTCACTGTTTTGCTCGCCCCAGGTCATGGTGCCGAGGCAGATGGCGCTCACGTTCAGATCGGTACGGCCTAGCTGGCGATAGTCCATCGGGTGCTCCTTGGGCAAAACAATCATAAAAGCAGGTTGAAATATTTTTCGCAATCTGCATAATTGCGCACCTCTTTCTGCAGTGGAAGTGATGCGCCGCCGCCGAAGAATCTTGCCGTTGAACGGACGCGCCGACCCGAGCCCCCGAAAGCGTCTGTATCCGGCTGCCTTTGACTTGTCAAAGTACGCACTATTCAGTAAGATCCGCCGTCTAATTTACAGGGCGGCCCCTGAGGCTATAAAGAATGAAAACTTTTACTGCTAAACCGGAAACAGTAAAGCGCGACTGGTTTGTCGTCGACGCTGCTGGTCAGACCCTGGGTCGTCTGGCCACTGAAATCGCGAGCCGTCTGCGTGGCAAGCACAAGGCTGAGTACACTCCTCACGTTGATACCGGCGACTACATCGTCGTAATCAACGCTGAGCAAGTACGTGTTACTGGCGCTAAAACCACTGACAAAATGTACTACTCCCACTCCGGTTTCCCGGGCGGCATCAAGTCGATCAACTTCGAAAAGCTGATCGCTAAAGCCCCTGAGCGCGTGATCGAGACCGCGGTCAAAGGCATGCTGCCTAAGAACCCGCTGGGTCGCGACATGTATCGTAAGCTGAAAGTCTATGCGGGCGCTGCTCACCCTCATACTGCTCAGCAGCCCCAAGAACTGAAGTTTTAACGGAATAGTTCATTATGTCGGCGACTCAAAATTACGGCACTGGCCGTCGCAAGACTGCAACCGCACGCGTTTTCCTGCGTCCGGGCACTGGTAACATCTCCATCAACAACCGTTCGCTGGATAATTTCTTCGGCCGCGAAACTGCCCGCATGGTAGTTCGTCAGCCGCTGGAATTGACTGAGACTGTCGAGAAGTTCGACATCTACGTCACCGTGATCGGCGGTGGTGTAAGTGGTCAAGCTGGCGCAATCCGCCACGGTATCACTCGCGCTCTGATGGACTACGACGAAACTCTGCGCTCTGCTCTGCGCAAAGCTGGCTTCGTAACCCGCGATGCACGTGAAGTTGAACGTAAGAAAGTCGGTCTGCGTAAAGCGCGTAAGCGTCCGCAGTACTCGAAGCGTTAATTCGCTTTCACGTTCAAAAAGAACGCCCAGTTTCCTTGCGAAGCTGGGCGTTTTTTTATGGGCGCTATTTATCAACGAATTGCGCTGTGACAACTTGCCACATCCGCAGAGGCCCTATACTACAAGGCTTGGCAGTGGAGCCCTTCGGTAATTACCTTGTCAGAATTGGGGCTTTTCATTACCATTCGGCAAAATTTTTATAAGTTCAGATTTTTACTTAGTAGACGCCTGATTTAACAGGCCACAAAGCTGATGGGAGAGGACTGAATGAGCAATGACGGCGTGAATGCAGGCCGGCGTCGCTTCTTGGTAGCAGCCACATCCGTGGTGGGTGCTGCAGGAGCGGTGGGGGCTGCGGTCCCGTTCGTGGGGTCATGGTTTCCCAGTGCCAAGGCGAAAGCCGCAGGTGCACCGGTGAAAGTGAATGTCAGCAAAATCGAGCCAGGCCAGCAAATGATTGCTGAGTGGCGCGGCCAGCCGGTGTTCATCGTCCGCCGTACCGAGGAAATCCTGGGGAATCTGAAAAAGATTGAGGGCCAGCTGTCTGACCCCGCCTCCAAGAACTCGACGCAACCGACCTATGTCGACCCGCAGACGCGTTCGATCAAGCCAGAAGTCCTGCTGCTGATCGGTATCTGCACTCACCTGGGGTGCTCGCCGACCTTCCGTCCAGAAGTGGCACCTGCCGATCTGGGCAAGGATTGGGTCGGGGGCTACTTCTGCCCTTGCCACGGTTCCCACTACGATTTGGCTGGCCGCGTCTACAAGTCGCAACCCGCGCCTTTGAACCTGCCAGTTCCCCCGCATTCCTATGAGACCGATGACATCATTGTCGTTGGCGTCGATACGGAGAAAGCGTGATGAGCAAGTTCATGGATTGGGTTGATGCGCGCTTCCCCGCGACCAAAATGTGGGAAGACCATCTCAGCAAGTATTACGCCCCGAAGAACTTCAACTTCTTCTATTTCTTTGGCTCCCTGGCGCTGCTCGTTCTGGTCAACCAGATCGTTACCGGTGTCTGGCTGACCATGAGCTATACCCCGTCGGCGGAAGAAGCATTCGCTTCCGTCGAATACATCATGCGCGACGTCGAGTACGGCTCGATCCTGCGTCTGCTGCACTCCACTGGCGCTTCGGCGTTCTTCATCGTGGTTTATCTGCACATGTTCCGTGGCCTGCTCTACGGTTCGTACCAGAAGCCGCGTGAGCTGGTGTGGGTGTTCGGCATGCTGATCTACCTGGCGCTGATGGCTGAAGCCTTCATGGGTTACCTGCTGCCGTGGGGCCAGATGTCCTACTGGGGCGCCCAGGTGATCATCTCGCTGTTCGGTGCGATCCCGGTCATCGGAAACGACCTGACCCAGTGGATCCGTGGTGACTACCTGATTTCCGGTATTACCCTGAACCGTTTCTTCGCCTTGCATGTGGTTGCCTTGCCGATCGTGATCCTTGGCCTGGTGGTGCTGCACATTCTGGCGTTGCACGAAGTGGGTTCGAACAACCCGGACGGCGTGGACATCAAGAAACACAAAGACGAAAACGGCGTACCGCTGGACGGTATTGCCTTCCATCCGTACTACACCGTGAAAGATATCGTCGGCGTGGTGGTGTTCCTGTTCATCTTCTGCGCGATCGTGTTCTTCTTCCCGGAAATGGGCGGCTACTTCCTCGAGAAGCCGAACTTTGAAGTGGCGAACGCCTTCAAGACCCCTGAGCACATCGCTCCGGTCTGGTACTTCACGCCGTTCTACGCGATTCTGCGGGCAGTTCCGGACAAGCTCCTGGGTGTTGTTGCCATGGGTGCTTCGATTGCCTTGCTGTTCGTCCTGCCCTGGCTTGACCGTAGCCCGGTCAAGTCCATGCGCTACAAGGGCTGGCTGAGCAAGATCTGGCTCTGGGTATTCTGCATCTCCTTCGTGATTCTTGGCTGGCTGGGCGTAATGGCGCCTACCCCGGAACGTACGTTGCTGTCGCAGGTTTGTACCTTCCTGTACTTCGCCTACTTCATTCTGATGCCGTTCTACACCAGGCTCGAGAAGACCAAACCGGTTCCGGAAAGGGTGACTGGCTGATGAAAAAACTATTTGCTGTACTGATTCTTGCTGCTCTGCCAGCACTGTCCTTCGCGGCCGAACACGGCGGCCCAGAGCTGGAAAAAGTCGACATCGACGTTTCCGACAAGGCTGCCATGCAGGATGGCGCACGTACGTTCGCCAACTATTGCATGGGCTGCCACAGTGCCAAGTTCCAGCGCTACGAGCGTGTCGCCGATGACCTGGGCATTCCTCACGAGCTGATGCTCGAGAAGCTGGTGTTCACTGGCGCCAAGATCGGCGACCACATGAGCATCGGCATGCAGCCGGCTGACGCCAAGACCTGGTTTGGTGCGGCGCCACCCGACCTGACACTGGTGGCTCGCGTTCGTGGCACGGATTGGCTCTATGGCTACCTGCGTTCGTTCTATGAAGACCCGTCGCGTCCATGGGGCGTGAACAACAAGGTGTTCCCGAACGTCGGCATGCCTAACGTTCTGGTCGGCTTGCAGGGTCGCCAGGTGGTAGGCTGTAAACAGGTTCAAGTCGTCGATGACGGCAAGAAGCAGTTCGATCCGCTGACCGGCACCGCTTTGACTCATGAAGCCTGCGATCAACTGACCGTATTGCCGAAAACCGGCACGCTGACCGAAGAGCAGTTCAACGAGAAGGTCAAGAATCTGGTGACCTTCCTGGCCTACTCGGCCAACCCGGTGAAGCTGCAGCATCAGCGCATCGGTACCTATGTGTTGCTGTACCTGGCGTTCTTCTTCGTATTCGCTTACTTGCTCAAGCGTGAATACTGGAAAGACGTCCATTGATAACGTTGTAAGCCATTGCTGTTAATCGCACGCGCCCAGGGGCGTCTCTGAAGGTGTAACGAGTCTGGTGATCCAGGCGTTACGGGAGGCGCCCTCTGGGCGCGCGTGTTTTTCCGTTTTCGATAATTTCAACAAGCGAGGAGGACCGCCATGGGCGTGACCAATCGGTTGGCCTGTTACTCCGACCCCGCCGACCACTATTCCCACCGAGTGCGCATCGTACTTGCAGAGAAGGGTGTCAGCGCCGAGATCATTTACGTGGAGGCTGGTCGTCAGCCGCCTAAACTGATTGAAGTGAACCCTTACGGAAGCCTGCCCACCCTGGTCGATCGTGACCTGGCGTTGTGGGAGTCGACCGTGGTGATGGAATATCTGGATGAGCGTTACCCGCATCCGCCACTACTGCCGGTTTATCCTGTGGCGCGTGCCAACAGTCGCCTGCTGATTCATCGAATTCAGCGTGATTGGTGTGGCCTGGTGGATCTGATTCTGGATTCGCGGACCAAGGAAGCAGCTCGCGTGGTGGCTCGTAAAGAGCTGCGCGAAAGCCTGACAGGCGTGTCGCCACTATTCGCCGACAAGCCGTTTTTCCTCAGTGAGGAACAAAGTCTGGTGGATTGCTGCCTACTACCAATACTCTGGCGATTGCCGATTTTGGGTATAGAACTGCCGCGGCCTGCCAAGCCGCTGCTTGATTACATGGAGCGCCAGTTTGCGCGTGAGGCTTTCCAGGCGAGTCTGTCTGGTGTCGAACGCGACATGCGCTAAGGCTTAAGGAGCCGCTATGAACTCCAGTCGACCTTATCTGGTCCGCGCGCTCTACGAGTGGATTGTGGACAACGATTGCACCCCGCACATGCTGGTCAATTCCGAGTATCCGTCGGTACAGGTGCCTCAGGGTTTTGCCAGTGACGGGCAGATTGTCCTGAACGTATCCCCGGCAGCCGTGCGTCATTTGCACATGGATAACGAGGCGGTCAGTTTCGAAGGGCGCTTCGGTGGCGTGCCGCACACCCTGTACGTGCCTATCGCGTCGATCCTGGGCATTTACGCTCGGGAGAACGGCCAGGGCATGGTGTTCGATATGGAATCGCCGCTAGAGGACGAGGAAGACATCGAGCCGGATGATGATGTTCCGCCACCCGACAGCGAGCCACCGCGTCCCAGCGGTCGACCCAGTTTGAAGGTGGTGAAGTAATAAAAAAGGCGATCCGCAAGGATCGCCTTTTTTATTACTGTTGGAGCCAGGCTTGCCGGCGAAGGCGATCTCAAGGATGCCATCGCGTAAGCAAGTATCAGTCGATGTACTCAAACAGCTTCACAATCTTCTGCACGCCAGAAACGCCTTGCACCAGATTGGTCGCCTGCGCCGCTTCCTGCTTGGTCAGCAGGCCGAGCAGATAAACGATGCCGTTCTCGGTCACAACCTTGATGCGCGAGCCCGGGATGGAGGGGTCGGTGAGCATCTGAGTCTTGATCTTGGTGGTCAGCCAAGTGTCGTTCTGGCGTGCCAGCAGCGAGGAGGGCTGCAGCACTTGCAGTTCGTTGTGCACCTTCTTCACGCGCTGAACGGAGGCGGCGACCTGTTCGGCCTTGGCCTTGAGGTCGGCGCGCGGGGTTTGCCCGGCGAGCAACACAACACCGTTGAAGCTGGTTACGACGATGTGCGAATCGTTGTCCAGGGCCGGATCGGCCTTGGCGATGTTCACGCCGACCTTGGTGTCGATCAGAGAGTCGTCGATCTTGCTGCCGAAGGTGCGCGTACCGCGGTCATCTTCGATCGGCGCTTCACGGCTGGCGTTAACCACTGATGTGCAGCCGCTGATGCCGAGGCACAGGGTCAAGGCCAGAAGGCTTAGGCGATTAGGGGTCATTCTTCACTCCCGAACAGTTGGCTGTCGATCAGATCGCAAAGGCAATGGATCGCCAGCAGGTGGACTTCCTGAATACGTGCAGTGACATTGGCCGGTACGCGAATCTCGACGTCTTCAGGCAATAGCAGCGATGCCATGCCGCCGCCATCGCGACCCGTCAATGCTACGACAATCATTTCACGATCATGTGCGGCCTGGATCGCTTGAATAATGTTCGCCGAGTTGCCGCTGGTGGAAATCGCCAGCAATACGTCGCCCGGCTGGCCGAGGGCGCGGATCTGTTTGGAGAAGATTTCGTTGTAGCTGTAATCGTTGGCAATCGAGGTGATCGTCGAGCTGTCGGTGGTCAGCGCAATGGCTGGCAGGCTCGGACGTTCACGCTCGAAGCGATTGAGCAGCTCGGACGAAAAGTGCTGTGCATCGCCGGCGGAGCCACCGTTGCCGCACGAAAGCATTTTGCCCTCGTTGAGCAGGGCGTTGACCATCACCTGGCTGGCTTGCTCGATGTGCGGTGCAAGTACGTCCATCGCCATTTGCTTGGTGTCGATACTGGCCTGAAAAAGCTGGCGAATTCGGGATTGCATGTCCATCTGTGTGACCTTAATTAGCGCGGCTACTTGGCACATGAATGTGCAGCCCGCAAAGCAAAGAGCAAAAGTGTTGGGTGTAGGTGTCCGGTTCGGGGCGCAAGCGATCAGCAGTCGAAGGCATTTTGCATCCAGTTCAACTGATCGAGGCTGCTGTCGATGGCAACCACGTCGAAGCGGCAGGGGGAATCGGCCCAACGCGACTCGCGCTGAAGAAAATACTGCGCGGCGAAAATCAGTTTCTGCCGTTTGCGCCCATCGATGCTATCGAGCGCGCCACCCCATTGGGTGTTTTTTCTGTAGCGGACTTCGACGAATACTACTGTATCGCCATCAAGCATGACCAGATCAAGCTCGCCGCGTTTGCATAACCAGTTCTGCGCCAGCAGGCGCAGACCTTGTTGCTGAAGATGCTCGAGCGCATGGCGCTCGGCATCCTTACCGCTTTGCTGGCGTGACCTGTCGGGCATCAGTGCGAGGTGTCCGGCAGGCGTTGAACCTGACCGTTGACGAACTCTGCCCATGGCAACTGACGCACGACCCGTTGATTCTGAGTCATGCCCAGGCTGCCCGATTGACCTTCGATGCGGCTGTCCGGCAAGGCCTTGAGTTGCCCCAGGCGTGGTGCCAGGCGATAGGCGTCAACGCCCATCGCGTATAGACGGCCCAGGCTGCCAGCGGCTTGTGGCCATTGTGCGGTGACCTGTTTGCGCAGCGGGTCGTTGGCATCCAGCAGCCATGGGGTTTCGCAGAAGCGAATACCGTTCATGTCGTTGTACTGGTTCTGGTCGCCGCTGGCGCTGAACACGTGGGAGGTGGCGTAAACCGGCACGTCACCCGCGTACTGGAAGTTCAGGGTCGGTTTGATCTGTTGAGCCTGTTGCGGCGTCGCGGCCAGGAAGATGAACTCGATGTCCTGACGACGCGAAGGCTGGGCAGCTACCTGTGAGCCAACGGTGTTTTGCAGGCTCTTGGCGCGGCCTTCGCTCTGACGCAGCTGGAACATGTCGGCAATTTGCTGGGCCAGTTGCACCGGTTGGTCGACGCGCTCGGTCGCGACAATGCTGCCGCCGTTGGCTTGCCAATCCTGGCTGAATGCTCTGAGTACGCGGTCACCCCATTCGCCTTTCGGCACCATGATGGCGGCGCGATGCAGGCCATCGGCGCGCGCACGACGGGATACTTCGCGGGCTTCGTCTTCAGCGGCAAGGCCGAATTGGAACAGCTGGGCCGGACCTTGTTCGCCTTCGCTGTAGTTCAGCGCCAGGGTGGTGATCGGTAGTTGCGGGCGAGCGCTGAGCTGTTTGACCAGCGGTTTTTCCAGCGGCCCGACCACCAATTGCACGCCGTCGGCCTGGGCCTTGCGATAGAACTCGTCAAGGGAGGTCAGGCGCGAGCTGTCATAGAACTCGATGGCTGGCGGCTTCTGCCCGGCTTGTTGCGCCTGGTAGTGTGCGGCCATGAAACCTTCGCGCAATGCTTTGCCGACCGAGGCCAGCGGGCCGTCTTGCGGCAGCAGCAGGGCAATCTTGCTCAGGGGCTGGCTGGCCAGATCCTTGAGTTTGGTCAATGGCAGCGGCAGCTGGATGGCGGCCGGGTGCTTTGGATTGTTCGCGCGCCAGTTGTCGATCGCGGCTTGCTGCTGTTCCAGGGTGCCGGCTGTTTTCACTGCCCGGGCCAGGCTCAACCAGCCGCCGAGGTCGTCGTCGGTGGTCGGCTGCAATTGATCGGTCGGCAGTGAAGCGATCAGGGTCCAGATCGCTTCGTGGTTTTTGCTCGCAGCTTGATCGCTCAGCATGGGGGCGATGAAAATGCGCTCCCGTGCGGCGGCCAGGGTCTGGCCGTCGGCCTCAAGGGCGCGGGCATGGACGGTGCCGGTGCGAACCTGTTGTTCGGCTGGCAGTTCGCTCAGGCGTTGCAGGCTCGGATGGCTCAGGGCCGTCAGCGCCGCTTTGGGCTGATTGCGCACCATGGCCAATTCAGCCGCCAGGGTGCTGGCGAAGACCTGTTGGCCAGGCTTGAGTTGTTCCATCGGTACTTGTTGCAGAATTTGCGCGGATTGGCCGGCATTGCCCTGACGATAAGCCAGGTCTGCCGCGCTCAAGCGCAGCAAGGCTGCCTTGTCCGGCGTTTTACTTTGAGTGGCCTGTTCGAGCAGTTGCTCGACACTGGCATCCGGGGTCCGTGGAAGTTCGCCAAGGCTGGAGGAGGGCGAGCTGGCGCAAGCCGCCAGCAAGGCAGCGAGGCAGAGGGCAGAGAACAGCCGCAGGCAAGCGATCATGTAAGTGTTCCTGATACTCGATCAAATAAGCGTGGAATTGTACCCAAGCGCTGGCCGGGGCGCGATGTTACTGGCGTGAATCGATCAATTTAGCTCATGCAAATGTTGCGACACTGCACAAAAGGCTGGAAAACCGAGGGTTGCTTGCAGGTATCGCGAATGTCGCTACGCGCTACAATGGCGGCTTTTACCGATCATGAGGTGTGCGCTTTGACTGCTCCAGGTGCTTTGAATTCCGCTGCTGGCTCGCTTTATGTGGTGGCGACGCCCATCGGCAACCTGGACGACATCAGTGCGCGTGCGCTGAAGATCCTGCGCGAGGTTTCGTTGATTGCTGCCGAAGACACTCGCCATTCCCAGCGATTGATGCAGCACTTCGGTATCCCCACGCCGCTGGCGGCCTGCCATGAACACAACGAGAGGGATGAAGGCAGTCGCTTTATCACTCGCTTGCTCGCTGGCGACGATGTGGCATTGATCTCCGATGCCGGGACACCGCTGATTTCCGATCCGGGTTATCACCTGGTGCGTCAGGCCCGTGCCGCAGGGATCAATGTGGTGCCGGTTCCGGGGGCCTGTGCATTGATTGCGGCGCTCTCGGCGGCGGGGTTGCCATCGGACCGTTTCATCTTCGAAGGGTTTCTACCGGCCAAGGCTGTCGGCCGACGCGCTCGCCTGGAACTGATAAAAGAAGAGCCGCGCACGCTGATCTTTTATGAAGCTCCACACCGCATCCTTGAATGCCTGCAAGACATGGAGCTGGTATTCGGCGCCGATCGTCCGGCATTGCTGGCGCGCGAGTTGACCAAGACCTTCGAAACCCTTAAAGGCTTGCCGCTGGCCGAGCTGCGCGAGTTCGTCGAATCGGACAGCAACCAGCAGCGCGGCGAGTGCGTAGTGCTGGTCGCTGGCTGGTCTGCTCCCGAGACTGAGGACGCTGTCAGCAGCGAAGCCATGCGTATTCTCAATCTGCTGCTTGAAGAAATGCCGCTCAAGCGTGCGGCGGCATTGGCGGCGCAAATTACTGGCGAGCGCAAGAATGTGCTCTATCAGGTTGCGCTGGATAAGCAGAAGGGCGAGTAAAAAAGCGACGCGCAGCGCCGGCCAGAGGCTTTTAGAGCTTGTTCTTCGACCGCTCTGCCGTTAATCTTCGCGGCGGAGAGTCGATCGGACAGTCGCTGCCCTCTATGAAAATTAGGGGGGGGAGGAAAGTCCGGGCTCCATAGGGCGAAGTGCCAGGTAATGCCTGGGAGGCGTGAGCCTACGGAAAGTGCCACAGAAAATAACCGCCTAAGCGCTTCGGCGCCGGTAAGGGTGAAAAGGTGCGGTAAGAGCGCACCGCACGTCTGGCAACAGTTCGTGGCTAGGTAAACCCCACTTGGAGCAAGACCAAATAGGGTCCCAAGGCGTGGCCCGCGCTGGGACCGGGTAGGTTGCTAAAGATGTCCAGTGATGGCCATCGTAGACGAATGACTGTTCAAGACAGAACCCGGCTTACAGATCGACTCTCCACCTTTTTTTCTCTCTGCTTCAATCATTGGCAGCGATATGCGTAATGGCAGTTTCCCTCCCTGCTGAATCAATAGCAGAAGCGCTTTTGTAATACCGAAAAAATCTTACTCTTAACAAACTACTTTAACTTCTGAACGCAGCCTTCTGTGCTGATTCAAGTTATTGAACGAATTCATCCGCCAGATTCTCGTTTCCCCTCCTTTTACACTCCTAAATCTCCGTTCTGTAAGGCTTTTCCTTCTATCCGCGCCTTGACGGTGTGGTGGGCGCATTCCTATAGTGTGCGCAAGTGGCGGAAAGTGGCATGAAGTGGGTTTTTTGAGCGCAAAACGCTAATATTTGGAGAAACGCTGACGTGTTTCGCGGAGCTAACGCTATCAGTCTCGATGCAAAGGGCCGTCTCGCCATGCCGAGCCGGTACCGTGACGAGCTCGTTTCGCGTAGTTCCGGTCAATTAATCGTCACCATCGATGCCGTTGATCCGTGTTTGTGTGTTTATCCCCTCGATGAGTGGGAAATTATCGAAACCAAACTGCGTGC
The DNA here is from genome assembly GCF_059492165.1 of Pseudomonas sp. Pseusp15. Lineage (NCBI taxonomy): Bacteria > Pseudomonadati > Pseudomonadota > Gammaproteobacteria > Pseudomonadales > Pseudomonadaceae > Pseudomonas > Pseudomonas sp. Pseusp15. Next base: position 4,290,795 of record NZ_CP168523.1, on the reverse strand, counting down.
ACTGCCTTCGCTTCGCGAAGAAAACCGCCGCCTGCAACGTTTACTGATTGGTAATGCCGTCGACCTCGAGCTCGATGGCAGTGGTCGTTTTCTGGTCCCGCCGCGTCTTCGCGAATATGCCAAGTTGGATAAGCGCGCAATGTTGGTAGGCCAACTGAACAAGTTCCAATTGTGGGACGAGGATGCCTGGAATGCGGTTTCTGCCGCTGACCTGGCTGCTATTCAACAACCGGGCGCCATGCCTGATGAACTGCGTGATTTGATCCTGTGACTATTGATAGCGGCTTTAACCACATCACCGTACTGCTTGACGAAGCCGTCGAGGCTCTCGCCGTACGTCCTGATGGCTGCTATCTGGACGGCACGTTCGGACGCGGCGGACATAGCCGGTTGATTCTCAGCAAGCTCGGGCCCGATGGTCGGTTGCTCGGGTTCGACAAAGATCCTCAAGCGATTGCCACCGGGCAAACGCTAGCGGCCGAAGACGGCCGCTTTGTCGTTGTACAGCGCAGCTTTGCCGAGCTCGGTTCGGAAGTCGCCGAACGCGGTCTGGCCGGCAAGGTCAGCGGTGTTCTGCTTGACCTGGGCGTGTCTTCGCCTCAGCTCGACGACCCTGAGCGCGGCTTCAGTTTTCTCAACGACGGCCCGTTGGACATGCGAATGGACCCGTCCCGCGGGATCAGCGCCGCCGAGTTCGTCAATACCGCGCCGGTGGAGGAAATCGCCCGGGTGTTCAAGGAATACGGCGAAGAGCGTTTCTCCGGCCGCATGGCGCGTGCCGTGGCCGAACGTCGCGACATCAAGCCGTTCGAGCGCACTGCCGATCTGGCAGAAGTGCTGAAAGTCGCCAACCCTGCATGGGAAAAGGGCAAGAACCCGGCCACCCGTGCATTCCAGGGGCTGCGTATTCACGTCAACAACGAGCTGGGCGATCTGGAAGCCGGTCTCGAAGCCGCTCTGGAGTGCCTGGAAGTCGGCGGTCGCCTGGTGGTGATCAGCTTCCACTCGCTGGAAGACCGCATCGTCAAACTGTTCATGCGTAAACTGGTGAAAGGCGAAGCCGACAACCTGCCGCGCAACTTGCCGGTCCGTCACGTCGCCTTCGAACCGAAAATCAAAGTCCATGGCAAAGCGCAGTCCGCCTCCGAGGCCGAACTCAAAGCCAACCCACGTTCCCGTAGCGCCATCATGCGCGTCGCGGAGAAACTGCGGTGAGCAAGCTTTTCGCCAAACCACTTCCCGGCGGAAGCTTTTTCATGCTGCTGCTGTTTATCGGTGTGCTCGTGTCGGCCATCGGCGTGTCCTATAGCGCCCACTGGAACCGTCAGCTGTTGAATACGCTGTACAACGAATTGAGCGTGCGCGACAAGGCGCAGGCGGAGTGGGGCCGGTTGATTCTCGAACAAAGCACCTGGACCGCCCACAGCCGTATTGAAGTGTTGGCGACCGAGCAACTGAAGATGCGCATTCCTGGTGCTGCTGAAGTGCAGATGGTGGCGCCATGATGAAACTCGAAGGCGCACTCTTCCCGTGGCGATTCCGTCTGGTGCTGGGCTTGCTCGGCATCATGGTGGTGGCGATTTCCTGGCGCATCATTGATCTGCAAGTGGTCGACCGTGACTTCCTTAAAGGTCAGGGCGACGCGCGCAGTGTTCGTCATATTCCAATCCCGGCTCACCGTGGTCTGATCACCGACCGTAACGGCGAGCCGTTGGCCGTGAGTACCCCGGTCACCACCCTGTGGGCCAACGCCAAGGAAATGCAGCTGGCCAAAGAGAAATGGCCGGCACTGGCGGCTGCCTTGGGGCAGGATCCCAAAGCCCTGGCCGAACGTCTCGAAGCCCAGGCCAACAAAGAATTCATCTACCTGGTGCGCGGGCTGACCCCTGAGCAGGGCCAGGCTGTGCTCGATCTGAAAGTGCCGGGCGTTTATGGCATCGAAGAGTTCCGGCGTTTCTACCCGGCGGGTGAAGTCACCGCCCACATGGTCGGCTTTACCGACATCGACGATCACGGACGCGAAGGCGTCGAGCTGGCCTACGACGAATGGCTGGCCGGGGTGCCCGGCAAGCGACAGGTCATCAAGGACCGGCGCGGCCGGCTGATCAAAGATGTCCAGGTCACCAAAAACGCCAAGGCCGGCAAGCCCTTGGCGTTGTCCATTGACCTGCGCCTGCAATACCTGGCCAACCGCGAACTGCGCAACGCGATCATCGAGAACGGCGCCAAGGCCGGTAGCCTGGTGATCATGGACGTGAAGACCGGCGAGATTCTCGCCATGGTCAACCAGCCGACCTACAACCCGAACAACCGTCGCAACCTGCAACCGGCGATGATGCGCAACCGCGCGATGATCGACGTGTTCGAGCCGGGTTCGACCATGAAAGCGATCTCCATGAGCGCCGCGATCGAAACCGGGCGCTGGAAACCGAGCGACACCGTCGAGGTGTACCCGGGCAGTTTGCAGATTGGTAAATACACCATCAAGGACGTATCCAAGACCGAAGGTCCGGTGCTCGACCTGACCGGTATCCTGATCAATTCCAGTAACGTCGGCATGAGTAAGGTCGCGTTCGATATCGGCGGCGAAACGATTTTCCGTCTGGCACAGAAAGTTGGCCTCGGCCAGGACACTGGCTTGGGTTTCCCGGGTGAGCGCGTCGGCAACCTGCCGAACTACCGCGAATGGCGCAAGGCTGAAACCGCCACGCTGTCCTACGGCTACGGTATTTCCGTGACCGCGATCCAGTTGGTCCACGCCTTCTCGGCCCTGGCTAACAATGGTCGCCTCGCGCCGTTGACCCTGATCAAAACCGACAAGGCGCCGCAAACCACTCAGGTGCTGCCGGAAGCCGTCGCGAAAACCATGCAAGGCATGCTGCAACAAGTGATCGAAGCCCCGCGCGGCGTATTCCGTGCGCAGGTGCCGGCGTATCACGTGGGCGGCAAGTCGGGTACTGCGCGTAAGACGTCGGTCGGAACCAAAGGCTACGCCGAGAACTCCTACCGCTCGCTGTTCGCCGGTTTCGGCCCGATGAGCGACCCGCGTTACGCGATCGTGGTGGTGATCGACGAACCGACCAAGGCCGGTTACTTCGGTGGTCTGGTATCGGCGCCGGTGTTCAGCAAAGTGATGTCCGGGACCTTGCGCCTGATGAACATCACCCCGGACAACCTGCCAGCCACTCAACAAGCGAACGCCGCACCGGTCGTTCCGCTGAAAGCTAATGGAGGGCGCGGCTGATGTCGCTGAGCCTGAACAAGATTTTCGCCCACGCCGGCCATGATCTATTGATCCGCGAATTGGCGCTGGACAGCCGTAACGTACGGGCAGGTGATTTGTTCCTTGCGGTCCCTGGTGGCAAGTTCGACGGTCGTGCGCACATCGCCGACGCCTTGCAGCGCGGTGCTGCCGCCGTGGCTTATGAAGTCGAAGGCGCGACCGTGCTGCCGATTACCGACGTGCCGCTGATTCCGGTCAAAGGCCTGGCGGCGCAGCTGTCGGATATCGCCGGGCGCTTTTACGGCGACCCGAGCCGTCACATGAACCTGATCGGCGTGACCGGCACCAACGGTAAAACCAGCGTGACCCAGTTGGTCGCGCAAGCCTTGGATTTGCTCGGTCAACACTGCGGTATCGTTGGCACTTTGGGCTCCGGTTTCCATGGCGCGCTGGAAAGCGGCTTGCACACCACGCCGAACCCGATTGCGCTGCAAGCAACCCTCGCCGACCTGAAAAAGGCCGGTGCCAAAGCCGTGGCCATGGAAGTCTCTTCCCATGGGCTGGATCAGGGCCGCGTAACCGCGCTGGCCTTCGATGTGGCGGTGATGACCAACCTGTCGCGCGATCATCTGGATTACCACGGCACCATGCAGGCCTATGGCGAAACCAAGGCCAAGTTGTTTGCCTGGAATGATCTGAAGTGCCGGGTGGTCAACCTCGACGACGATTTTGGCCGGCAACTGGCGGCTGATGAGGGTGAGTCGCGGCTGATCACTTACAGCCTGGAAGACTCCCGCGCTTACCTGTATTGCCGCGAAGCGCAGTTCAGTGACGAAGGCGTGCGCGCCACGCTGGTTACGCCGCAGGGCGAACACCATTTGCGCAGCACCTTGCTCGGCCGTTTCAACCTGAGCAACGTGTTGGCCGCGGTCGGTGCCTTGCTCGGTCTGGACTACGCGCTGGACGAAATCCTCAACGTGCTGCCGAAACTCGAAGGCCCGGCCGGTCGCATGCAGCGTCTGGGCGGCGGCACTCAGCCGTTGGTGGTGGTCGATTACGCCCACACACCGGATGCGCTGGAAAAAGTCTTGATGGCCCTGCGTCCTCACGCCAAAGGCCGGTTGCTGTGCCTGTTCGGTTGCGGCGGTGATCGCGATCGCGGCAAGCGTCCGCTGATGGCTGAAGTGGTCGAGCGTCTGGCCGATGGTGTGCTGGTCACCGACGACAACCCGCGCACCGAAGACCCCGCCGCTATTTTCGACGACATCCGCGCCGGTTTCACCGCTGTGGATAAAGTCACCTTCGTCGCCGGTCGTGGCCAGGCGATTGCCCAGTTGATCGCCAGCGCTTCGGCGGATGACGTGATTGTCCTGGCCGGTAAAGGTCATGAGGACTATCAGGAAATCAACGGTGAGCGTCTCGCTTTCTCCGATCTGGTCGAGGCCGATCATGCCCTGACCGCGTGGGAGGTGGCCCATGCTTAAAGCCTTGAAACTGAGCGAACTGACCGGCGCACTGAATGCCCGTCTGATCTCCGTCGATGCCAGCTTCGATGGTGTCAGCATCGACAGCCGCGCGATCAAGCCCGGCCAGCTGTTTATTGCTCTGGCCGGTCCGCGTTTCGATGGCCATGACTACCTGAATGACGTCGCCGCCAAAGGCGCCGTGGGTGCCCTGGTCGAGCGCGAAGTGGCCGACAGCTCGCTGCCGCAACTGCTGGTCAAGGACACCCGCCAGGCCCTCGGCCAGTTGGGTGCGATCAACCGTGCCGCGTTCACTCAGCCGGTCGCGGCCGTTACCGGCTCCAGCGGCAAGACCACGGTCAAGGAAATGCTGGCGAGCATCCTGCGCACGCGCGGTCCGGTGCTGGCGACCCGTGGCAACCTGAACAATGACCTCGGTGCTCCGCTGACCCTGCTCGAACTGGCACCGGAACACACCGCCGCCGTGATCGAACTCGGCGCTTCGCGAATCGGCGAGATTGCCTACACCGTCGCCATGACCAAGCCCCACGTGGCCATCATCAACAACGCCGGGACCGCCCACGTTGGTGAGTTCGGCGGGCCGGAAAAAATCGTCGAAGCCAAGGGCGAGATTCTCGAAGGGCTGGATGCCGATGGCATCGCCGTGCTGAATCTCGACGACAAGGCCTTCGACATCTGGAAGACCCGTGCTGCCGGTCGAAAAGTGCTGACTTTTGCCCTGAGCAACGTCAACGCTGATTTCCATGCCAGCGATCTGGACCGCGATGCCCGCGGTTGCCCGGCGTTCAACCTGCACAGCCCTGAAGGTGTGGAGCGGGTTCAGCTGAATCTGCTCGGCACCCACAACGTCGCCAATGCCTTGGCCGCTGCCGCTGCCGCGCATGCTTTGGGTGTGTCGCTGTTCGGCATCGCCACCGGCCTTGGCGCGGTGCAACCGGTCAAGGGCCGCACCGTCGCGCAACTGGCGCCTAACGGCATGCGCGTAATCGATGACACATACAACGCGAACCCCACCTCTATGTGCGCCGCCGTTGATATACTCGCCGGCTTTTCCGGTCGCACCGTTTTGGTGCTCGGGGATATCGGCGAGTTGGGCGCGTGGGCAGAGCAGGGGCACCGCGATGTGGGCGATTACGCCCGCGGCAAGGTTTCCGCGCTTTACGCCGTCGGGCCAATGATGGCTCACGCCGTGAACGCTTTCGGCGAGCAGGCCTTTCACTTCAGCACACAGGCTGAACTGATCAAGGCCCTGGAAGCCGAGCAGGACACAAACACCACCTTTTTGATCAAGGGCTCGCGCAGCGCTGCGATGGAAAACATCGTTGCCGCTTTGTGCGGGACCAGTCTGGAGAAACATTAATGCTGCTGCTGCTAGCGGAGTATCTGCAACAGTTCTACAAAGGCTTCGCGGTCTTTCAGTACCTGACCCTGCGCGGGATTCTCGGTGTACTGACCGCGCTGGTCTTGTCGCTGTGCTATGGCCCGTGGATGATCCGCACTCTGCAGAACCGTCAGATCGGTCAATCCGTTCGCAACGACGGCCCGCAATCGCACCTGTCGAAGTCGGGCACCCCGACCATGGGCGGCGCGCTGATTCTTTCCTCCATCGGCGTCAGCACCTTGCTTTGGGCTGACCTGACCAACCGTTACGTTTGGGTCGTGTTGTTGGTGACCCTGCTATTCGGCGCCATCGGCTGGGTTGACGACTATCGCAAAGTCATCGAGAAAAACTCCCGCGGCCTTCCGAGCCGCTGGAAGTATTTCTGGCAGTCGGTGTTCGGCCTGGGCGCGGCGATCTTCCTTTATATGACTGCCGCGACGCCGGTGGAAACCACCCTGATCCTGCCGATGCTCAAGGACTACAGCATTCCGCTGGGCGCAGGCTTCATCGTCCTGACCTATTTCGTGATTGTCGGCTCGAGCAACGCGGTCAACCTGACCGACGGCCTCGACGGTCTGGCGATCATGCCCACCGTGATGGTCGGCGGCGGCCTGGGGATCTTCTGCTACCTGTCGGGTAACGTGAAGTTCGCCGAATACCTGCTGATTCCTTACGTACCGGGCGCGGGCGAGCTGATTGTGTTCTGCGGCGCCTTGATCGGTGCGGGCCTGGGCTTCCTCTGGTTCAACACCTATCCGGCACAAGTCTTCATGGGCGACGTTGGCGCGCTGGCGCTGGGTGCGGCCCTGGGCACCATCGCAGTGATCGTCCGTCAGGAAATCGTCCTGTTCATCATGGGCGGTGTGTTCGTGATGGAGACCCTGTCAGTCGTCATTCAGGTTGCCTCCTTTAAGCTGACCGGTCGCCGTGTGTTCCGCATGGCACCGATTCACCACCACTTTGAACTCAAGGGCTGGCCCGAGCCGCGCGTGATCGTCCGTTTCTGGATCATCACCGTGATTCTCGTGTTGATCGGCCTTGCCACCCTGAAGCTGAGGTAGAACGAGTGTCTCTGATCGCTTCTGACCACTTCCGCATCGTTGTCGGCCTCGGCAAGAGCGGCATGTCCCTGGTTCGCTTCCTGGCGAACCGGGGCGTGTCGTTTGCTGTCGCCGATACGCGGGAAAATCCACCGGAACTGGCCACGCTCAAGCGTGACTATCCGCACGTGGAAGTGCGTTGTGGCGAGCTGGACGTCGAATTCCTGTGCCGTGCCGACGAGCTCTACGTGAGCCCCGGCCTGGCGCTGGCGACCCCGGCCCTGCAGGCTGCCGCCGCCCGTGGCGTGAAAATGTCCGGAGACATCGAGCTGTTCGCGCGTAACGCGAAAGCGCCGATTGTCGCCATTACCGGTTCCAACGCCAAAAGTACCGTCACCACCCTGGTCGGCGAGATGGCGGCTGCGGCCGGCAAGCGTGTTGCCGTTGGTGGCAACCTCGGCACGCCGGCGCTGGATTTGCTCAGCGACGACATCGAGCTGTACGTGATGGAACTGTCGAGCTTCCAGCTCGAAACCACCGATCAGCTCAACGCCGAAGTGGCGACCGTGCTCAACATCAGTGAAGACCACATGGACCGCTACAGCGGTCTGCCGGCCTATCACTTGGCCAAGCACCGGATCTTCCGGGGCGCCAGGCAGTTTGTGGTCAACCGTCAGGACGCCCTGAGCCGTCCGCTGATGGGTGAAGGTCAGCCGTGCTGGACCTTCGGTTTGAACAAACCCGACTTCAAGGCCTTCGGCATTCGAGAAGAGAACGGCGAGAAATACCTGGCCTTCGAGTTCCAGAACCTGATGCCGGTACGCGAGCTGAAAGTTCGTGGTGCGCATAACCAGTCCAACGCCCTCGCGGCATTGGCGCTCGGCCACGCCGTCGGCCTGCCGTTCGACGCCATGCTTTCAGCCCTGCGCAATTTCGCCGGGCTCGAGCATCGCTGCCAGTGGGTCCGCGACCTTGATGGCGTGAGCTACTACAACGATTCCAAAGCCACCAACGTCGGCGCCGCATTGGCGGCCATCGAGGGCCTGGGGGCGGACATCGACGGCAAACTTGTGCTGATCGCCGGTGGCGATGGCAAGGGCGCCGAATTCAAGGATTTGCGTGATCCGGTGGCGGCCAACTGCCGCGCCGTCATTTTGATGGGCCGTGATTCCGACAAGATCGGTGAGGCCATCGGCGATGCCGTGCCACTGATTCGCGTCGGCTCGCTGATCGAAGCAGTCGAGCAATGCCGCGCCATCGCCGAAAAGGGCGACGCGGTGCTGCTGTCGCCGGCTTGCGCCAGCTTCGACATGTTCAAGAACTATGAAGACCGTGGTCACCAGTTCGTCCGCGCCGTGGAGGATCTGGCATGAGCTTGAGAAACATCATCAAGCCGTATCCATCGCCGCTGATCACCGGGCGCGGTATCGACCTCGATTTCCCGATGCTCGCCGGTTGCCTGGCACTGCTCGGTCTGGGGCTGATCATGATTGCCTCGGCATCGACCGAGGTGGGGGCGGTGCAGTCGGGCAGCGCCCTGTACTACATGATTCGCCACCTGATCTACGTTGTGCTGGGCCTGGGTGCCTGCATCGTCACCATGATGATTCCGATTGCCACCTGGCAACGCCTGGGCTGGCTGATGCTGATCGGTGCGTTCGGCTTGCTGGTGATGGTGATCATCCCGGGGATCGGCCGGGAAGTGAACGGTTCGATGCGCTGGATCGGCTTCAGTTTCTTCAACGTTCAGCCTTCCGAGATCGCCAAGGTGTTCGTGGTGATCTACCTCGCCGGTTATTTGGTGCGTCGCCAGAAAGAAGTGCGTGAAAGCTGGATGGGCTTCTTCAAGCCGTTCATCGTGCTGTTGCCAATGGCGGGTCTGTTGCTGATGGAGCCGGACTTCGGTGCCACCGTCGTGATGATGGGGGCGGCGGCGGCAATGCTGTTCCTCGGCGGAGTCGGCCTGTTCCGGTTTTCCCTGATGGTGGTCCTGGCTGTCGCGGCGGTGGTGTTGTTGATTCAAATGCAGCCGTATCGAATGGCGCGTCTGACCAACTTTGCCGATCCGTGGGCCGACCAGTTCGGTGCCGGCTATCAGCTCTCCCAGGCCTTGATCGCTTTCGGTCGCGGCGAATGGCTGGGCGTCGGCCTGGGCAACAGCGTGCAGAAACAGTTCTACCTGCCGGAAGCCCATACCGACTTCGTGTTTTCGGTGCTGGCTGAAGAGCTGGGTGCCGTGGGTTCCTTGTGCACGGTGGCGCTGTTCGTCTTCGTGTGTATTCGTGGCATGTACATCGGCCTGTGGGCCGAGAAAGCCAAACAGTTTTTTGCCGCCTACGTTGCTTACGGCTTGTCGTTCCTGTGGATCGGCCAGTTCCTGATCAACATCGGCGTGAACGTCGGCCTGTTGCCGACCAAAGGTCTGACCCTGCCATTCCTCAGTTATGGCGGCAGTTCGTTGGTGATCTGCTGTGCCTGTCTTGGCTTGTTGCTGCGCATCGAGTGGGAGAGTCGAACCCATTTGGGCAGCGAAGAAATGGAATTCCATGAGAGCGACTTCGCCGAGGAGCCGAACCATGGGCGCTAACGTACTGATCATGGCTGGCGGCACCGGGGGCCATGTGTTCCCGGCACTTTCCTGTGCGCGTGAGTTCCAGGCCCGCGGCTACACCGTGCACTGGCTCGGCACGCCCCGCGGGATCGAAAACGATCTGGTGCCGGCGGCCGGTATTGAATTGCATCGGATCCACGCCAGCGGTTTGCGCGGCAAGGGCAAATTGTCCCTGCTCAAGGCGCCGGTCATGTTGCTCAAGTCGATCTGGCAGGCGCGGGCGATCATTCGTCAGCTGCGGCCAGTCTGTGTGGTCGGCTTTGGTGGTTTTGTGACTGGTCCTGGCGGCGTTGCAGCCAGACTGGCCGGCGTGCCGGTCATCGTTCACGAGCAGAACGCCGTGGCCGGTACCGCCAATCGGTTGCTGGTGCCGTTGGCCGCCCGAGTCTGTGAAGCGTTCCCCGACACCTTTACCCTGTCGGACAGCCGTCGGACCACCGGTAACCCGGTGCGCACCGAGCTGTTCCTCGAAACACCGCGACCTGCCCTGGCCGGTCGCAAGGCGCGTTTGCTGATCCTGGGCGGAAGCCTGGGCGCAGAGCCGTTGAACAAGTTGCTGCCTGAAGCCCTGTCGCAAGTCGCCCCCGACCTGCGCCCGGACGTGTTCCATCAGGCCGGCAAAAACCACGATGAAGTGACTGCAGAGCGCTATCGCGCGGCTGGCGTCGAGGCGCAAGTGCAGCCTTTCATCAAAGACATGGCCCAAGCCTATGGCTGGGCCGACCTGGTGGTGTGCCGCGCAGGAGCGCTGACCATCAGTGAACTGGCGGCCGCCGGTCTGCCCTCGATGCTGGTGCCTTTGCCCCACGCGATCGACGATCACCAGACCCGCAACGCCGATTATTTGGCCCGTGAAGGCGCTGCCTTCCTGATGCCGCAAAGAACGACTGGCGCAGCGGACCTTGCCGCTCGCCTGACAGAGGTCTTGATGCAACCGCAACGACTCAACGACATGGCCAGCGCGGCACGCCGCCTGGCCAAACCCGATGCCACTCGTAACGTGGTCGATACTTGCCTTGAGGTGGCCCATGGTTGAGAACAAGAAAGCCATGCCACAACCGGAAATGCGCCGCATCCGTCGTATCCACTTCGTCGGAATTGGCGGCGTGGGTATGTGCGGTATCGCCGAAGTGTTGCTGAACCTGGGCTATCAAGTGTCCGGTTCCGACCTGAAAGCTTCGCCGGTGACCGAGCGCCTGGAATCTTTTGGTGCGCATATTTTCATCGGCCACCGTGCCGAGAACGCCGCAGCCGCCGACGTGCTGGTGGTGTCGAGCGCCGTCAACACGTCCAACCCGGAAGTCGCGACCGCGCTGGAACGCCGGATTCCGGTGGTGCCGCGTGCCGAGATGCTCGCCGAGCTGATGCGCTACCGCCACGGCATCGCCGTCGCCGGTACCCACGGCAAAACCACCACCACCAGCCTGATCGCTTCGGTGTTCGCCGCCGGTGGCCTGGACCCGACGTTCGTCATCGGTGGCCGTCTGAATGCCGCGGGCACCAATGCCCAGCTCGGCACCAGCCGCTACCTGATCGCCGAAGCCGACGAAAGCGATGCCAGCTTCCTGCACTTGCAGCCGCTGGTGGCCGTGGTCACCAACATCGACGCCGACCACATGGCGACCTACGACGGTGACTTCAACAAGCTGAAGAAAACCTTCGTCGAGTTCCTGCACAACCTGCCGTTCTACGGTTTGGCGGTGGTGTGCCTGGACGATCCGGTGGTGCGTGAAATCCTCCCGCTGGTGAAGCGTCCGACGGTCACTTACGGCTTCGGCGATGACGCCGACGTACGCGCCATCAACGTACGCCAACAAGGCATGCAGACTTTCTTCACCGTGCTGCGCCCTGATCGCGAGCCGCTGGATGTCTCGGTGAACATGCCGGGCAACCACAACGTGCTGAACGCGCTGGCGACCATTTGCATCGCCACCGACGAAGGCGTCAGCGATGAAGCCATCGTCCAGGGCCTGTCCGGGTTCCAGGGTGTTGGCCGTCGCTTCCAGGTGTACGGCGAACTGCCGGTCGAAGGCGGCAACGTGATGCTGGTGGACGACTACGGTCACCACCCGACCGAAGTCGCGGCCGTGATCAAAGCCGTGCGCGGTGGCTGGCCGGAGCGCCGTCTGGTGATGGTCTACCAGCCGCACCGTTACAGCCGCACCCGCGACCTGTACGACGACTTCGTCAATGTGCTGGCCGACGCCAACGTGCTGCTGCTGATGGAAGTCTATCCGGCCGGCGAAGAGCCGATTCCGGGCGCCGACAGCCGCAAACTGTGCAACAGCATTCGTCAGCGCGGTCAGCTCGACCCGATCTACATCGAGCGCGGCATCGATCTCGCGCCGATCGTCAAGCCGCTGCTGCGTGCCGGCGACATTCTGCTGTGCCAGGGCGCCGGTGATATCGGCGGTCTCGCACCCAAACTGTTGAACAGTCCGTTGTTCGCCGGGGCCGTTGCCGCACCGGTAGAGGGGAAGTTGAAATGACTGCTGCTTACGCCAACCTCGTCTCCACTGTAGCGCCGAAGGATTTCGGTCGCGTTGCCGTGCTGTTCGGCGGCAAGAGTGCCGAGCGTGAAGTGTCCCTGAAGTCGGGTAACGCGGTGCTCGAAGCACTGCAAAGCGCCGGCGTGGACGCGTTCGGTATTGATGTGGGCGATGACCTGCTGCAACGCTTGCTGAACGAAAAAATCGACCGCGCCTTCATCATCCTCCACGGTCGTGGCGGTGAAGACGGCAGCATGCAGGGCCTGCTCGAATGCGCAGGGATTCCGTACACCGGCAGCGGCATTCTGGCCTCGGCCCTGGCCATGGACAAACTGCGCACCAAGCAAGTCTGGCACAGCCTCGGCATTCCGACGCCACGCCACGCGGTACTGCGCTGCGAGGCCGATTGTATTTCGGCGGCCAAGGAACTGGGCTTCCCGTTGATCGTCAAACCGGCCCATGAAGGTTCCAGTATCGGGATGGCCAAAGTGACGACCGCGCCCGAGTTGATCGAGGCGTGGAAAGCGGCCAGTACCTACGATTCGCAAGTGTTGGTCGAGCAATGGATTCATGGTCCGGAGTTCACCATCGCCACCCTGCGTGACCAGGTGTTGCCACCGATTGCCTTGGGCACGACGCACAGTTTCTACGACTACGACGCCAAGTACATCGCCAACGATACCCAGTACCGCATTCCGTGCGGCCTGGACAGCGACAAAGAAAAGGAACTCATGGACCTCACGGCCAAAGCCTGTGAGGCGCTGGGTATCGCCGGTTGGGGCAGGGCGGACGTGATGCAGGACGCCGACGGGCAGTTCTGGTTCCTGGAAGTCAACACCGCACCGGGCATGACCGATCACAGTCTGGTGCCAATGGCGGCACGTGCCGCTGGCCTGGATTTCCAGCAACTGGTTCTGGCGATTCTGGCCGCAAGCATTGAGCCACGAGGGTAAGACCATGCAAGGCGCACAGCTGAGACATCAGCCCTCCGCACCACCCGGCCGCAAGCCGGTGCCGCGGGGTGCCAGCCGAATGGTGGCCAAAGAGCCGATGTCCGTGCGCCTGCCGAAAGCCAACTTCGGTTTTCTGAAAAGCCTGTTCTGGCCCGTGCTGCTGGTGGCGTTGGGGTTCGGTACTTACGAAGGCGCACAGCGTTTGCTGCCGTACGCCGACCGGCCGATCACCAAAATCGCCGTGCAGGGCGACTTGAGTTACATCAGCCAGCAAGCGGTGCAGCAGCGGATCGCCCCGTACGTGGCGTCGAGCTTCTTCACCATCGACCTGGCGAGCATGCGCACCGAGCTTGAACAGATGCCATGGATTGCCCACGCCGAAGTGCGTCGGGTGTGGCCGGATCAGGTAGTGATTCGCCTGGAAGAACAACTGCCGGTGGCCCGTTGGGGCGATGAGTCGCTGTTGAACAACCAGGGACAGGCGTTCACCCCGCGCGAGCTGGCGAACTACGAACACTTGCCACAGCTGTTCGGCCCGCAGCGGGCCCAGCAACAAGTGATGCAGCAATACCAGGTGCTGAGCCAGATGCTCAGGCCATTGGGCTTCTCGATTGCACGCCTGGAGTTGCGTGAACGAGGCAGCTGGTTCCTGACCACCGGCGCAGGCAGCGCCGGTCCCGGAATCGAACTGCTGCTGGGACGCGGCAACCTGGTGGAAAAGATGCGCCGCTTCATTGCCATCTATGACAAGACGCTCAAAGAGCAGATTACGAACATTGCGCGCATCGATCTGCGCTACGCCAACGGCCTTGCCGTTGGCTGGCGGGAACCTGTAGCGCCGACGACAGCCCAACCCGCTGTCGCAAAGAATTAAGAAGAGGCAGGACCCATGGCAAACGTGCAAAGCGGCAAAATGATCGTCGGTCTCGATATCGGCACCTCCAAGGTGGTGGCGCTGGTCGGCGAGGTCGCGGACGACGGCACGCTCGAAATCGTCGGGATCGGTACACATCCGTCCCGCGGCCTGAAAAAAGGCGTAGTGGTGAACATCGAGTCCACCGTCCAGTCGATCCAGCGCGCTATCGAAGAAGCGCAGCTGATGGCCGGTTGCCGGATCCACTCGGCGTTCGTCGGCGTGGCCGGCAATCACATCCGCAGCCTGAACTCCCACGGTATCGTGGCGATTCGTGATCGCGAAGTCAGCTCCGCCGACCTTGAACGCGTCCTCGACGCCGCCCAGGCTGTGGCAATCCCGGCTGACCAGCGCGTGCTGCACACCCTGCCGCAGGATTATGTGATCGATAACCAGGAAGGCGTGCGCGAGCCGCTGGGCATGTCCGGCGTGCGTCTGGAAGCCAAGGTTCACGTGGTCACCTGCGCCGTCAACGCCGCACAGAACATTGAAAAGTGCGTGCGTCGCTGCGGCCTGGAAATCGACGACATCATTCTCGAGCAACTGGCTTCGGCGTATTCGGTGCTGACCGACGACGAGAAAGAACTGGGCGTGTGCCTGGTGGACATCGGCGGCGGTACCACCGACATCGCGATCTTCACCGAAGGCGCGATCCGCCACACCGCAGTGATCCCGATTGCGGGCGACCAGGTGACCAACGACATCGCGATGGCGTTGCGCACCCCGACCCAGTACGCCGAAGAAATCAAGATTCGCTATGCCTGCGCCCTGGCCAAACTGGCCGGTGCCGGCGAAACCATCAAGGTACCGAGTGTCGGCGACCGTCCACCGCGCGAACTGTCCCGCCAGGCCCTGGCCGAAGTGGTCGAGCCGCGTTACGACGAGCTGTTCACCCTGATCCAGGCCGAACTGCGTCGCAGCGGCTATGAAGACCTGATCCCGGCCGGCATCGTGCTGACCGGCGGTACGTCGAAGATGGAAGGCGCGGTCGAACTGGCCGAAGAGATCTTCCACATGCCGGTTCGCCTGGGCGTGCCCCATGGCGTCAAGGGTCTGGACGACGTGGTCCGCAACCCGATCTATTCCACCGGCGTTGGCCTGTTGATGTACGGCCTGCAGAAGCAGTCCGACGGGATTTCGTTCTCGGGCATCGGCAGCCGCGACAGCTACAGCAATGACGAACCGAAAGCCGCTCTGCTCGATCGCATCAAGAGCTGGGTACAAGGCAATTTCTAAAGCTTTACCGCAACACCGCTTCAAAAGCAGTAGGCGAAAAAACTAGAGAATGTAAGGAGAGGGAAAATGTTCGAACTCGTAGACAACATCCCCGCAAGCCCGGTTATTAAAGTTATCGGTGTTGGCGGAGGCGGCGGCAACGCTGTCAATCACATGGTCAAGAGCAACATTGAAGGCGTTGAATTCATCTGCGCCAACACTGATGCCCAAGCGCTGAAAAGCATCAGCGCGCGCACCATTCTGCAACTGGGCACCAGCGTGACCAAAGGTCTGGGCGCCGGCGCCAACCCTGAAGTAGGTCGTCAGGCCGCTCTCGAAGACCGTGAGCGCATTGCCGAAGTCCTGCAGGGCACCAACATGGTGTTCATCACGACCGGCATGGGCGGCGGTACCGGTACCGGTGCAGCGCCAATCATTGCTGAAGTGGCCAAGGAAATGGGGATCCTCACCGTTGCGGTGGTGACCCGTCCGTTCCCGTTCGAAGGCCGCAAGCGCATGCAGCTCGCCGACGAAGGTATCCGTCTGCTGTCTGAAAGCGTCGACTCGTTGATCACCATTCCCAACGAGAAGCTGCTGACCATCCTCGGTAAAGACGCAAGCCTCTTGTCGGCTTTCGCCAAGGCCGACGATGTACTGGCCGGTGCCGTTCGCGGTATCTCCGACATCATCAAGCGTCCGGGCATGATCAACGTCGACTTCGCCGACGTACGTACCGTGATGAGCGAAATGGGCATGGCGATGATGGGCACTGGCTGCGCCAGCGGTCCGAACCGTGCACGTGAAGCGACCGAAGCGGCCATTCGCAACCCGCTGCTCGAAGACGTGAACCTGCAAGGTGCACGCGGCATCCTGGTGAACATCACCGCCGGTCCTGACCTGTCCCTGGGTGAGTACTCCGACGTGGGTAGCATCATCGAAGCCTTCGCATCCGAGCACGCAATGGTCAAGGTCGGTACCGTTATCGATCCGGACATGCGCGACGAGCTGCACGTGACTGTGGTTGCCACAGGTCTGGGCGCTAAAATCGAGAAGCCTGTGAAGGTCATCGACAACACCGTTCACACCTCGATGGCTTCCCAGCCACAACAACAAGCCCCTGTTCGTCAGGAACAGCCTGCGGTGAACTACCGTGACCTGGACCGTCCGACCGTCATGCGCAACCAGGCTCAGGCCGGTGCTGCGACTGCCGCGAAGATGAACCCGCAAGATGATCTGGACTACCTGGACATCCCGGCTTTCCTGCGTCGTCAGGCCGATTGATGAAATGTATCAGGGGTATTAGGGTGATTGGTGTTCAGCAAAGGTCTGGTCTGCTATCATCGCCAGCCTTTGTTGATACCAGTTCGCAATTTGCGCTGAAGCGGCCCATGCCATGATTAAACAACGCACCCTGAAGAATATTATCCGTGCCACAGGTGTCGGCCTGCACTCCGGGGAGAAGGTCTACCTGACCCTCAAGCCAGCGCCTGTCGACACCGGCATTGTGTTTTGTCGTGCTGACCTCGACCCTGTGGTGCAGATTCCTGCCCGCGCGGAAAACGTTGGCGAAACCACTATGTCGACCACGCTTGTTAACGGTGACGTCAAAGTGGACACGGTGGAGCACCTGCTCTCGGCCATGGCTGGCCTGGGCATCGATAACGCCTACGTCGAGCTCTCCGCGTCCGAAGTCCCGATCATGGATGGTAGCGCTGGACCCTTCGTATTCCTGATTCAATCGGCCGGCCTGGAAGAGCAGGACGCCGCCAAGAAGTTCATCCGGATCCTGCGGGAAGTGACAGTGGAAGACGGCGACAAGCGCGCCACTTTCGTCCCTTTCGAAGGTTTCAAAGTGAGCTTCGAGATCGATTTCGATCACCCGGTTTTCCGTGACCGCACACAAAGTGCAAGCGTGGATTTTTCCAGCACTTCGTTCGTAAAAGAAGTCAGCCGCGCGCGTACCTTTGGTTTCATGAGTGATATCGAGTACCTGCGCAAGCACAACCTCGCACTCGGCGGCAGCGTTGAAAACGCAATTGTGGTCGACGCGGATGGTGTACTGAACGAAGACGGCCTTCGCTATGAAGACGAATTCGTGAAGCACAAAATCCTCGATGCGATTGGTGACCTCTACCTGCTGGGCAATAGCCTGATTGGTGAGTTCAAGGGCTTCAAGTCCGGACACGCATTGAACAACCAGCTGCTGCGCAAGTTGATTGAGCAGACAGATGCTTGGGAAGTCGTGACGTTCGAAGACGCCAGCACCGCACCGATCTCTTACATGCGTCCTGTTGCGGCCGTGTAAGCAAAAAACCTCTCTAGTTTTTTAAAGGCTACCTTCGGGTGGCCTTTTTTTATGCCAGCGGGAACGATCAATCCACAGCGACCACCCGGTTCCGCCCGTTTTCCTTGGCCTGATACAGCGCCTTGTCCGCTGCAAACAGCAACTGTTCCAGACTGATGTCGGTTGCTGTCGTCCAGGTACTGATACCAATACTGACAGTAATCGGTGACACATCACCTCCCACCAACGGCAATTGCTCCACCGCCATACGGATTTTTTCGGCAATCTGTTGGGCTCCGGCGCTGTCGGTTTCAGCCAGGATCACTGAAAACTCCTCGCCACCATACCGGGCGACCAGGTCCGCCGGCCGTCGAACATGGGTGTCGATCACCTTGGCCACCGAGCGCAAGGCATCGTCGCCCCCTCGGTGGCCGTGGCGATCATTGAACGCCTTGAAGTGATCGATATCGATCATCAACAGCGACAACGGCTGACCGGAACGCTGGGCACGAAACCATTCATGGTGCAGAGCCTGATCCAGGCTTCGGCGATTGGCCAGACCGGTCAAGGGGTCGGTGGCGGCCAGTTGTGCCAGTTCCTGCTCGGCGCTTTGGCGTCGACGCAGCTCCCGGCAGAGCAACCAGGTCAGCCACAGCAGGCTCACGCACAGGGCAACGGTCGCAGAAGTGACTACCACCGCGGTGCGCTTCCAGGCCGCAAAGACTTCATCGCTGGACAGCGCAACGATGACGATCAACGGCAAATTCCCGACCTTGGAGAAGGTGTACAAGCGCTCATCGTTGTATCGACTGGACATGCCGGTGAAGCTGCCGTTGCCTTCTTTGACGATGCGCTGGAAATTGGGGCGGTTGCTGAAATCCTTGCCGATCAGCTCTTCGGCCAGGTGGGGTTGGTGGGCCAGGAGAATCCCGTCCTTGCTGATCAGGCTGACCGTACTGTCGCGGCCGATGCTCAAGCTGTTGAACAACTGATCGAAGTAGCTCAAATGCATGGCGGCCTCGGCCACGCCGAGGAACTCACCCTGGGTGCCGTTCACCCGGCGGCTGAAACTGATCCGCCAATCCTGTTCCGGCGGCCGGGCCTTGAAAGGGCGACTGATGAACATGCCCGGGTCCGGATTGTTGATGTGGGCCTGGAAGTATTCGCGATCGGCAAAGTTGCCCTTTCTGGGCTCCACCGAGGCCGAGTCGGCGATCACATAGCCCTTGTTGTCGAGCAACAAGATGTTGCCCTTGTACGGCGCGGCAGTGGCGCGGTCGAAATAGGCCAGGTGACGAATGGCTGGGGAAACGCTCTTGAGGTCTTCCCGCTGGGAGGCAGCGATCAAACCCAGCAGGGACACGTCATAGAGTTCGACATTGCGCAGCACGTCGGCGTCGATCAATTGCACGATATTGTTGGCGGCGCGAGCGGCGGACAATTTGGCATTGGCGTGTTCGCGGATCAGCAGGAACGCGACGATGCTCAGTATTGCGATCACCAACAACACACTACTGAGAACCAGAAGCCGCTCCGAGCGTGTCGAACGGATCGGATCACCGGATTTCGCACTGTTCACACTCATGGTTCTGACTTCTGCAAATAAGGCGTTATGAAAGTGCTTTTACAAGAATCGGGCAGAGTCCCAGAAACCGGTTGCGTCCTGCGCGCCTATATAAATCCCGGATAAAAAAAAGGCCAGCAAAACATGCTGGCCTTTTGCTAATTGAAGCTTAGAAGACATTCACCGGGTAGTCGACAATTACCCGGTATTCATCCGTGTCCTGATCCAGCGCACCGTAACCATTGCCGCCACGGTTAGACGCCCATTGCAGACGCATCGCCAGGTCTTTGGCCTTGCCACCCTGGACCACGTACTTGAGCTCGATGTCTCGTTCCCGATGCCTGGCGTTTCTGCCGTCGGCGCTGTACCACGAGGCGTAACCGCGGCTGTCCGGATCGACCTTGGTCAGGTCCAGTTCACCCCGTGAGTAGGACACCGCCGAGGTCAGGCCGGGCATGTCGAGGCCAGCAAAGTCGTAGGCGTACTTGAGTTTCCACGAGCGCTCATTCGGACCGTTGAAGTCCGAATACTGCTGGGAGTTGTCGAGATAAATGCTGTCGCCCTGGCTGATGTAATCGAACGGCGTGTTGCCGTTGACCCGCTGGTAGGCGGCGGTGACGCTGTGATGGCCCACGTCGACGGTGAAATGCAGGCTGTAGGTGTTGTTGTCGATGTTGCCCAGCAGTGCATCGCCGGTGTCTTGCGTGTGATAGAAGTGCAGGCCCGGGTTGAGGCTGACCAAGTCATTCAGCGAATAGGTGTAGTCCAGGTCGTAGTAGTACTGGTTCCAGATGTCCTTGAGTTCGGCCGCATACAGGCTGCTGGTCAGGCCCGGCAGGCCGCTCCAGGCCACACCGGCCCAATTCAAATGCCGGCTTTCATCGCCATCGGCCAGGCTGCCATAGGACGTGCCGATGCGGGTGTGGCCGCTCTGGTTGTAGAGTTTGGTGAAGCTGGCCTGACCGCCCTCGATCATCAACCCGTCGACACTGTGGTTGGTCAGGCTGACGCCGCGAAAGGTCTGCGGCAGCATGCGGGTTTCGCCACCGGCGATCACCGGGTTGGCAAGGAACAGGTCGCCGGCCTTCAATTCGGTATCGAAGGCACGCATTTTCAGGGTGCCGCCAGCGGTGGAAAACGAGCCCGGTGCCTTGCCGTTGCCATCGCTGATCGGCAGGATGCTCGACCCGTCGGTGCCACCACCGCCGTCGAGCTTGAGCCCGAGCATCGCATGGGCATCAACGCCGAAACCGATGGTGCCCTGGCTGAATCCCGATTCGAAGCGACCGAGAAAGCCCTGACCCCACTCGATGTTGTCATCGGCCTTTTGCAGGCGATTGCGGTTCATGTAGTAGTTGCGGGCATTGAGGTTGAGGCTCGCCCCATCGACAAAGCCTTCGCGGCTGGATTCGTCGTCGGCCTGCGCGTTGTTGGCCATCGTTGCAGTGATTGCAATGAACAGCGGACTGAATCTGAGAGGGAAACGCACGTGCGGTAAAGCTCCTTGGGTCAACTAAGTACTTCATTGTTTTGAAGTGCGGATGTTTGTTGTCAGGGAAGATGAACTGAAGGGGTTTAAAACCACCACGAAAAAAAGCCGCTGATAGCAGCGGCTTTGAAGACAACTTTTCAAAGGGAAGAGCCGATGAAAAGTGTCGAGGGAAACAGAGCGATACGTATGGATCAGCTGTCTTTCTCAACCCGTGGCAGGGCTTGAGTGCTCGACGCTTGAGGGGTTTGCGCAGCCTCTTGGGCCTTGGCTGTCAGTTCGTTTTGATACTGTTCGTAGGCCTTGGCGCGTTCGGCATTTTGTGCGACGAATGTCTGCGACTCTTCAGCCATGGCGAACGGAGACAGGAACAGGGACGACAAAACGAAAGCGCTGGCAATACCCATACTGTTGGACATCTTTTGAACCTTCTTGCTTGGCAAGTGCTGTTTGATGGGGCAACGATAAGGGGCTTGGGCGAGGGGAAAAAGAGTGGATTGCATAAAGGACTGTTGCGCTAAAAGTAACAGTCCTGCAGAAGGACATCCTGTGGCGAGGGGCTTGCCCCCTCGCCACAGGATTCCGTCCTATCAGACTGGAAGATGAATGCCGAAGGTATTCATCCCATGATCACTGCGCACAAACACATCCCCGCCATGCATCAGCGCAATCGCCTTGACGATCGCCAACCCCAGGCCATGGTTGTTGCCGCTGTTACTGCGTGACGCATCAACCCGGTAGAAACGTTCGAACAGGCGCGGCAGATGCTCATTGGCAATCGGCGACCCCGGGTTGGCGACGCCGATGCTTACTTGGTGCTCCTCGACTTCGATCCGCACCTGAATCACTTGCCCAGGCGCGGTGTGCTGCACCGCGTTGCTCAGCAAGTTGATCAACGCCCGGCGCAGATGTGCGATCTCGATTCGCACCTGCGCATCGCCACTGACCTCGACCTGAACCTGCGCATCCTCAAGAATGAAATCCAGATATTCCAGCGTCGTCGCCACTTCGTCGGCCAGTGAGGTGGACGTCAGTTGGGTGGCCTTGCTGCCTTGGTCGGCGCTGGCGAGGAACAGCATGTCATTGATGATTGAGCGCAGCCGCTCCAGCTCTTCGAGGTTCGATTGCAGCACTTCGAAATAGTGTTCGGCGGAGCGCCCGCGTGTCAGTGCAACCTGGGTCTGGCCGATCAGGTTGGTCAGCGGCGAGCGCAGTTCATGGGCCACGTCGGCATTGAACGATTCCAGCCGCGAGTAGGCCTGTTCCACCCGTTCCAGCGTGGCGTTGAACGAACTGACGAACTGATCGAGCTCCGGGGGCAATGGCGATAATTGCAGGCGCCCGGACAGCCTCGGTGGTGCCAGGCGCTGGGCTTCCTGCGACAACTTGATCAGTGGTTTGAGGCCGATCCGCGCCACCCAGTAACCGAGTAGCGAGGCCAGCAATACCCCAATGATCGCCAGGCTGATCAGGGCGATCAGCAAGTGGTGCTGCGTCTCGTAAAAGGTTTCGGTGTCGATGCCGATCATGAAGCGCAGCGGTGGGCGCTGGTCCTTGGCTGGCAACTCGGTTAGCAGCACTTTCAGCGGGTACGGATGGTCGGGTAATTCCATGTCGCGCATGCCCAATGGGCCTTGGGCGAACGCGCGGATCGACGCGTCGGGTTGGCCGTATTCATAACCGGGATTACCGCTGACCACCCAAAAGCGAATGCGCTTGTCTTCTTCGCTCAGCAGCTTGAGCTTGGCGTTGATCTTCACCCAATGCTCGGGCGTGCCGTAACGGTTGAGCGCCGATTCGAGCACGCTGTAGCGGGCATCGAGCTCGGCTTCGGGCAGCAGGCCCAAGCCCTTGTCGACCTGTTGATACAGCGCACCGCCGATCAACAGAAACACCAGCAGCGCCACCAGCGTAAACATCCCGCTCAGGCGCAGCGCGATGGAGTTACTGGACACCACGGCTCTCCAGCACATAACCCATGCCACGAATGGTGTGCAGCAATTTCTCGTCGAACGGCCCGTCGAGCTTGGCCCGCAGGCGTTTGATCGCGACTTCGACCACGTTGGCGTCGCTGTCGAAATTGATGTCCCAGACCATCTCGGCGATGGCGGTTTTTGAGAGGATTTCACCCTGTCTGCGCGCCAACACACTCAACAGTGAGAACTCCTTGGCGGTCAGGTCCAGGCGGGTGCCGGCGCGGGTGGCTTTGCGGCTGATCAAATCTATCCACAGGTCGGCGATGCTCACCTGCACCGGCTCGTGGCCACCGCTGCGACGGGTCAGCGCTTGCAGGCGCGCCACCAGTTCGAGGAAGGAAAACGGTTTGCCGAGGTAATCGTCGGCGCCATCGCGCAGACCTTTGATGCGGTCTTCCACCCGCTCGCGGGCGGTGAGCATGATCACCGGGGTTTGCTTGCGCGCACGCAATGCGCGCAGCACGCCGAAACCGTCGAGGCCCGGCAGCATGACGTCGAGGACAATCACCGCGTAGTCATTTTCCAGCGCCAGGTGCAGGCCTTCGACGCCATCGCGGGCCACGTCCACGGTGTAACCCTGTTCCGTCAGACCGCGGTGCAGATAATCCGCGGTTTTTTCCTCGTCTTCGATAATCAGAACGCGCATGACCCCGCCTCAGTCTGTGGTCGCCAGCACCGGCTGCTGTGCTGGTGTGGGTCTATGGAATATCCGCTCAAGCCACAAGTATATGACCGGCGTAGTGAACAGCGTCAGCGCCTGACTCACCAGCAAACCGCCGACCACCGCGATGCCCAATGGCTGGCGCAGTTCGGCGCCGGTGCCGTAGCCGATCATCAACGGCAAGGCGCCGAGCAGGGCGGCAAGCGTGGTCATGATGATCGGCCGGAACCGTGTGAGGCAGGCCTCATGGATTGCCTCCAGCGGTGGCAGGCCACGGTTGCGCTGGGCATCCAGCGCGAAGTCGATCATCAGGATACCGTTCTTCTTGACGATACCGATCAGCAGCACCAGCCCGATCAGCGCCATGATCGAAAAGTCCTGGCCGCAGATCCACAGCATGATCACCGCCCCGAGCCCCGCCGAAGGCAGGGTCGAAATGATCGTCAGTGGATGCACGAAGCTTTCGTACAGCACGCCGAGAATGATGTACACCGCCACCAACGCCGCCAGAATCAACCACGGCTGGCTGGCCAGCGAACTCTGGAACGCCTGGGCCGCGCCCTGGAAGTTACCGCTGATGGCGGCCGGCATACCGATGTCAGCCTTGGCCTGGTTGAGCATGATCACCGCATCACCCAACGCCACGCCGGAAGCCAGGTTGAATGACAGGTTGGCCGCCGGGAACATTCCGTCGTGAGCGATGGACAACGGGCCGATGGTCGGTGCATCGAATTTCGCCAGGGCCGACAGCGGCACCATTTCCCCACTCAGCGGCGAGCGCAGGTAGAAATAGTTGAGGCTTTCGGCCTTGCCGCGCTGTTTGGTGTCCAGTTCCAGAATCACGTTGTACTGGTTGGTCTGGGTCTGGAATTCATTGATCTGCCGCTGGCCGAAGGCGTCGTACAGCGCTTCGTCGACATCGCTGGCGGTCAGGCCAAAACGTGCCGCCGCGCTGCGGTCAATGCTGATGTGGGTGATGCTGCCGCCCAGTTGCAAGTCGTTGGAAATGTCGCGGAACGCCGGGTTGCTGCGCAGTTTTTCCGTCAGGCGCTGGGTCCAGGTACTCAGGAGGGCACCGTCGTTGCTCTTGAGCACATATTGGTACTGGGCGCGGCTCGGGCCGGAACTGAGGTTGATGTCTTGCCCGGCGCGCAGGTACAACACGATGCCCGGGACTTTCATCAATTGCGGGCGAATCCGGTCGATGAACTGGCTGGCGGACACATCGCGGTCGCCACGCTTTTTCAGCGAAATCCAGAAGCGGCCGTTGGCGATGGTCTGGTTGCTGCCCGAAACACCGACCGAGTGCGAGAACGTCTCGACGGCGGGGTCGGCGGCGACGATTTCGGCCATCGCCAAGTGTTTTTTCACCATGTCGCCGTAGGAAATATCTGCAGCTGCTTCGGTGGTGCCGAGGACGAATCCGGTGTCCTGTACCGGGAAGAAGCCTTTGGGGATGAAAATGTAACCGGCAATGGCCAGCCCCAGCGACAGGCCGAACACACCGATCATCAATGTCTGATGGGCGAGGGCGCGGCGCAGGCCTTTGTCGTACAGCGCCAGCAAGCGCTCGCCGAAACCTGGTTTGCTGTGGGCATGATGCGCCGGTGCGCGCATGAACAGCGCGGCCAGCGTCGGTGCCAGGGTCAGGGACACCACCACCGAAATCAGGATGGTCGAGGTCGCGGTCAAGGCGAACTCCTTGAACAGCCGCCCGACCACGCCGCCCATGAACAGCAGCGGGATGAACGCCGCCACCAGCGAGAAACTGATCGAGACCACGGTAAAACCGATCTCGCCGGCGCCTTTGATCGCCGCCTCGCGCATGCCGTCGCCGGCCTCCAGGTGCCGGTGAATGTTTTCCACCACCACAATCGCATCGTCGACCACAAACCCGACGGACACCACGATCGCCACCAGCGTCAGGTTATTCAGGCTGAAGCCCATGATGTACATCAGGGCGAAACTGGCAGTCAGCGACACACCGAGCACCGCTGTCACGATCAGGGTCGCCGACAGTTGCCGCAGGAACAGCGCCATCACCGCCACCAC
The DNA here is from genome assembly GCF_059492165.1 of Pseudomonas sp. Pseusp15. Lineage (NCBI taxonomy): Bacteria > Pseudomonadati > Pseudomonadota > Gammaproteobacteria > Pseudomonadales > Pseudomonadaceae > Pseudomonas > Pseudomonas sp. Pseusp15. Next base: position 4,265,460 of record NZ_CP168523.1, on the reverse strand, counting down.
CAGCAGGATCGCGATCAGCAGGGTGACTTCCACTTCATGCAGCGAGGCGCGGATGGTCTGGGTGCGGTCGATCAACACCTTGACCTGCACCGAAGCCGGCAACATGGCATTCAGTGTCGGCAGGGCCGCTTGAATTCGATCAACGGTCTCGACGATGTTGGCGCTCGGTTGCCGGAAAATCACCAGGTTCACCCCCGGCTGGCCGTCAGCCCAGGCCTGGATGTAGGCATCTTCTGAACCGTTGACCACTTTGGCCACGTCCTTGAGATGAACTGGGGCACCGTTCTTGTAGGAAACGATGAGTTGGCTGTAATCCTCGGGGTGGAACAACTGGTCGTTGGTGGACAGGGTCGAGATGCTCGACTCGCCGTACAACGCACCTTTGGCCTGGTTGAGGCTGGTTTTCTGGATCGCCAGGCGAATGTCCGCCAGGGTCAGGCCAATGGCGGCGAGTTTGTCCGCCGAGGCCTGCACGCGAATCGCCGGACGTTGCTGACCGGTGATGTTCACTTGGCCTACACCGTCGATCTGACTGATCTGACGGGCGAGTAGGGTTTCTACCAGATCGCTGAGTTCGGTGCCGGGCATTTGCGGTGAATTGATGCTGAGAATCAGCACCGGACTGTCAGCCGGGTTGACCTTGCGCCAGGTTGGCAGGTTGGGCATATCTTTGGGCAGTTTGCCGGCGGCGGTGTTGATCGCGGCCTGGACCTCCTGGGCGGCGGTGTCGATGCTTTTGTCGAGGGTGAATTGCAGGGTCAGGATGGTCGAGCCCAGGGCGCTGCTCGAGGTCATCTGGGTCACGCCGGGGATGGCGCTGAATTGCACTTCAAGCGGCGTGGCCACCGATGAGGCCATGGTCTCCGGGTTGGCGCCGGGCAGTTGCGCGGCCACCTGAATGGTCGGGAATTCCGCTTCCGGCAGTGGCGCAATCGACAGTCGCGGGAAGGCGATGACGCCGAGCAATATAAGGGCAAAGGTCAGCAGGACCGTCGCCACCGGATGATCGATGCACCACGCGGAAATGGAACCGTGGCCCTTCATGGTTTTGGCTCCGATTGGACCACTTGCGGTGGCTCGCTCAGTACCTGAACCGTCGAGCCGGGTTTGAGCCTCGATTGGCCGTCGCTGACCAGCACGTCGCCCGGTTTAACGCCTTTGATAATGTCCTGGCCGCTGCCTTGATAGACCATTTGCACCTGCACGGCTTCGACCTTGTCGCCGTTGACCCTGTACACGAAATGTTGATCGAGCCCGCGTTGTACGACCGTGGGCGGCACCACCAGCGCATTTTTATCCAGCGCTGTCTGAATCTTTACCGTCACCAGCAGGCCCGGCCAGAGTTTCTGTGCGGGGTTGGCGAATTCGGCCTTGGCGCGGATGGTGCCGGTGTTGGCGTTGATCTGGTTGTCGATCAGGGTCAGGTGACCTTCGCCCAGCAGGTTGCCGGTTTCACCGTCAGTGTCGGCGCCGATGTAAGCCTTGACCGGTGCTTGCTGTGGATCGTTGATCAGGCCTTGCAGGGTCGGCAGCATTTGCTGCGGCAGGGAAAACTCCACGGCGATCGGGTCGATCTGGGTCACCGTGAACAGACCTTGGGTGTCGGTCATGCGCAGGAAGTTGCCTTCATCGACTGTGCGAATACCAACGCGACCGGTGACTGGCGAGCGAATCTGTGTGTAGGAAAGCTGCACCAGAGCGGCGTCGATGGATGCCTGATTGCCTTGGGCGGTGGCTTTGAGTTGGTTGACCAGGGCTTGTTGCTGGTCGTAGGTCTGCTTGGACACGCCGTCGTCGACCCTCAGCAATTTGTAGCGCTTGAGGTTGACCTGGGCCACTTGCAGTTGCGCCTGGCTTTCGCCCAGTTGCGCCCGGGCCTGGTCGAGGCTGGCGCGGATCGAGCGGTCATCGAGGGTGGCCAGCAGGTCGCCCTGGTTCACCAGTTGGCCTTCCTTGACCAGCAGTTTGGTGAGGATGCCGTCGATTTGCGGGCGCACGACCACGCTGTGCAAGGACAACACCGAGCCGATGCCGCTGACGTAGCGGGGCACATCTTTTTCGACGACGCTGACCACCCGCACGGGAATGGCGGTGGGGGCGGCCAGTTTGGTGGTGGCGGGTTTGGTGGCGTACCAAACGCCCGTCGCTGCCAGGGCGATCAGAAGGGCGGCGAGCAGGGCGGTTTTTTTCTGAATTCGCATGCGAGTGGGGCGCCGGGCTGAGTGGTCTGGTTTTGTCAGGTTTATACCTTCCTTTATAAACCTGTTCGCCGGTCAGGAGCGTGACTGGTAACTGACGGCTCTGTCAGTTTGGACCGGGATCTTGTTTTGATCTTGGCGGCCTTATAGCCGACCAGGTTCTTGCTGACTGAGTACATATCCATTTCTGCGGTAACGGCCACTTATGGTTCCGCTCTTACAGCGGGTCACTTTTGGCAAACGCCCCAAAAGTAACCAAAAGGTCTCGCCCCGAACGTACGGCCCCTCGCTAAGGCTCGGCGTTCCTTCGCTCCGGTATCCATCTGGGGGCATCGCCCTACGGTCTGCTTCGCTACGACCTACATGCGATGGGTTCGACTGCGTCGAACGGCGCTGCGCGCCAATCCCCAGATGAACACCGGAACGAGGCCTCCCGAAGGGGCGGGTGAATCAAGATCAAAAGCGGCAGGCGAGCTAACGCTCGGCCTGTTGAGTGGCGAGGGGCGGGTGTGCACCGTTCAATGGTGGGGGGGCTTGTTCGTGAAGGCGGCCTGACAGCCGACCAATTTCTTTCGTCTGTACCCGAATGATCGTTCCCACGCTCCCGCGTGGGAACGCCGCCAGGGACGCTCCGCGTTCCGCTTTTGAATGTTTAATCGATGTGCCTGAACGCAGACCTTTCCCACGTATCTTTCAGGTTGTTCGTCGGAAGCGGGCTCTCTAGTCTTTGGCTGTCGCTGACAATTCAGCGATCGGGTGTGAGAGCCCGGAAGAGGTTTTAATCCATCGCCAGTACCACCATAATCGCCGCCAGCTTATCCGCTGCCTGCAATGCTCTATGGCGGCTGTGTGCGGGCGGACTTCGGTCCGGCCGGGTTTGATCCTCTACCGGTTTCTCACTCCGCACATAGCTGCCACCACTCCGTCGCGTGAGAAACGATGAGTGATGGCTCCAATTGATTAGAGGATGTTTCAATGAGCAACAAGTTAATTCCCGATCCACCCTTCAACACCACCACCCCCAACGCCGAAGCCTCGCGCGCCGAAGAGTTACTCAAAGACCGCGAAGCCATAAAACGCGCGCTCGACTACTACCTCGATCCCCCAACGCCCTACACCGAAAAAAAACGCCGCCCCAGCACCATGTTCATCGTCGCCCCGAATATGGATACCGAAAGCCTCTTGGCCCACGCCTACGAATCGTTAGCCACGGCGAGTGTCCTGGCCAGCGATTTCGCCAACGACCTGACCGGCCCGCAGCGCTAAATGGCGCTGGCGATTCAACAGAGCATCATGCTGGCGGAGCTGGCGGTGAACCGGGCGCTGGATAACGTCGATCCGCAGACGTAGGCAGGCGTTCAGTCAGATTGACCGCGTTATCGTTCTTCGCGGGCAGCCTCGCTCCTACAGAATTCGATGTGATCGACACATGACCTGTAGGAGCGAGGCTTGCCCGCGAAGGCGGCAGGTCCGTCAGCACAAAACCCGACGGACTCGCTCGCGGCTTGAAGCTTGCGGCCTCCGACACAGGTATACTGCCGCCTTTCGCGGCTCGCCTACCGGGCCCGACTCTTTAGCATCACCCGGAGCTTTCATGACTTCCCCGACACAACCGCCGGTTGCCGACGCTTTGCGCGACGACCAGGCAGACCTGCCCGACAGCGTCGACAGCGAAACCAAAGCGGCGATCCCGGCGTTCAAGTTTCCGTTCAAGCCGGGGGAACTGGCCGGCGCGAAGAGCGCCAGCCAGCCTTGGTACAAGAATGGCGCCAAGAACGGCCACACCAAGACCCCGGGCGCAGCGCCCCCCGGCACTCGTCGTTCGATGGGCAAGCGCTGAGTTTTTACCTGCGCGGTGCGTGATCTGCCGTCATCGCGAGCCTGCTCGCGATGAGGGCCATTAAATGCAACACACCCTCGGGCTCAGGCCGCCCGCAGCGAAATAAACGCATAGTTCAGCGGCGCTTCAGTCACCACCTGCGCCCCGGCCGCTAGCACTTGCCCGGCGATATCATCGCCAGACACATGAAACAGCCATTCTCCGCCCGACCCGGCCTGCGATTGCTGCGCCAGCTGATCGATCACCATGGCAAACGCGGTCATGTCCGGCAGATAAGCGGTAAACCCATCGCCCTTCAGCGCTGTCGTTCGAATCCCCAATAGCGCGCAAATCGCATCCTTGGCCTGAATCTCGTCGCGATCCGCCTGGCGGGAGCGCTGGATCAATCCCGCCAGTTCCTGATCGACCAGTTCACCGCCAACAATCAGATCCGGGCCTTTTTCCCATGACTCGGGCGGGCAATCCTTTGCTGCCGGGTTGAGCGGGATGTGTGGGTTGATTTCCATCGGATAGATGCGGCACACCAGCGGGCGGCGTTCGTAGATGCGGCAGAGGTTGTCTTCGTCAAGATTCCGGCAGGGGCCGACGTTGTAGGCGGCAAAGGTGATCGCCACATGCGCTTCGCAAGTGCCACTGCGAACCAGCGCCGAACGGCGTTCGGCGTGTTCGCGTTGTTGTGCTGGCAGGCCCAGGCCATTGGCGAGAAAGGCTTCCACCAGCACGATCACCTGGCCGCCATCGGCCGCCCACATGCGGGCTTCGGCCAGTGTCAGGGGAACATGATGGTCGGTGCAGCATTTGCCACAACCGACGCAGGAAAACGGTGTATTCATTGAACGGCCAGTGACCTGTGAGGGCATGAAACGGCGACAGAAAGCCACCGCAAAGGCCTGTGCCAAAGCAAGTTATGCGCCAGTCACTGCGCTTTTGCCGTTGGACGGATGGAGTCCCATTCGGTGACGTAGGCGGTTTTGCTTTTCTTGTTGTAGAGGCACAGCTCGGTGCCTTGCTGGCCTTTCATGTGTTTTTGCGGGTACTGGCCTTGCAGCAGGAGCGCGGTATAACCGACCCGGTCATCGAACTGCGCGGCGTTGCCGACGGGTTGGGGTTTTTTCAGGCCGCTGGCCTTGGTGCAACTGGCGAGCACGGCTCTGTCGAAGGCGGCCCAGGCATCGGGGCTGGAGGCGTGGGCATGGGCGGCGAGGGTGGTGAGACAGAGGAAGGTCAGGGTGGTGGCTTTCATGATCAGGCATCCTTGGCGTGTAGTGGTCAAGGTCGGAGTATGCCTGATGGCTTGCTCGCGAAAGCGGTCTGTCAGACAGGCACAGGCTCCCGGCGGACCACATACATCCCGGCACTTTCATACAAACCCCGCGCCCGAAGGTTGTCTTCCCGCACCTTCAAATCCACAAAACCTTCGCGGCGCTGCGCAAACACCTTGAAAGCATGGAGCAGCAGCGCACGGCCAAGTCCGAGGCCTCGAGCACGCGGGTGCACCACCAAGTCCTTGATGTAGGCACTGGTCCAGCACTGGGCGACGCCGACGATGCCTTCGGCATCCAGAGCGATGAAGCACAGGGTAGGATCGTATTCAGGATCGGTTTCGAAACGCTGTTGCCAGACTTCCAGCGCCGGCACGCGACCGCCGCCTTCCCGATAACCCAGTTCCATCAAGTGATGAACGGCTTCGGCGAGTTCGGGACGGTACTCGGTCAACTCAATGTCGTTTGGCCAAGTGAAAGACGGCACACCCTCGGCGAGGTTGCGCCGCATCAGAAAACAAAAGTCCTCGGCCACACTCAGTGACCTTGTTCGGCGACGACCCTGGCCGCCTCGATCAGGCACTTGGTCAGTTCTGGCGAGGAGAACTTGGTCAGCACCCCGTTGGCCCCGGCCAGTCGAGCCTTCTCGCTGTTCATCGCGCTGTCCAGCGAAGTGTGCAGCAACACGTAGAGGTGCGAGAAGTCCGGGGTTTCGCGCAAGGTGCGGGTGAAGGCATAGCCGTCCATCTCCGACATTTCGATGTCCGAGACGATCAGGTTGATCTGCTGGGCGGTGCCTTGCAGGTCCAGCAGGCAGTCGATGGCTTCCTTGGCGCTGCGGGCGGTGTGGCATTGCAGGCCGAGGTTGCGCAGGGTGTGCACCGATTGTTGCAGTGCGACCTGGCTGTCATCGACCACCAGAATTCGCGCATTGCCCAGTACTTCAGCCTCTTCCATGCTCAGTTCGGTCGGGGCCATTTCGATCTGCGCCGGCGCAATGCCGTGGATGACCTTTTCGATGTCCAGCACCTGCACCAGCGTACCGTCGACCGACGTCACGCCGGTGATGTACGAGCGCACGCCGCCAGAGCCGAAGGGGGGTGGACGGATGTCGGTGGTCAGGCAGTGGACGATCTTGCTCACCGCCTGAACGTGCAGGCCCTGCTTGGAGCGGCTGACGTCGGTGACGATCAGACAGCCACCGTTCGGGTCTTCCAGCGGTCGTTCGCCGATGGCGCGGCTCAGGTCGATCACCGACAACGACGCGCCGCGCAGGGTGGCGATGCCTTTGACGTGGGGATGCGACTCCGGCAGCTTGGTCAGCGGCGGGCAGGGGATGATTTCGCTGACTTTCAGCAGGTTGATCGCCATCAGCTTGCCGCTGCGCAAGGTAAACAGCAGAAGCGAAAGTGAATCTGCGCGGGCTTTGTTGGAAGACATAAAAACCTTCTGTGGAAAAGGTGAGGCGATTATGAGCATCGCCAACAGCTATCGATGCCGGGTTATCGACTTGTTGGGGGCTGGCTTTAGGGGAAATGCCTATTGCCAGCCAAACGGTGACCCCTGTGGGAGGGAGCTTACCTGTGGCGAGGGGGCTTGCCCCCGTTGGAGCGCGAAGCGGTCCCTGATTTTTCCAGATAGAACTCCATCGCTGAATTCACGACCGCTTCGCGGCCGAACGGGAGCAAGCTCCCTCGCCACAAGGGTATTACTTCATTCTGGTGAAACTATTTCATGCCCAACCGCTTGGCCATTCGCCCCAGGTTCGCCCGATCCAGGCCCAACTCCCGCGCCGCGCTGGCCCAGTTGTGGTGGTGCCGTTCCAGGCAAGCGCTGATCAGTTGGCGCTGATAGTGCTCAGTGGCTTCACGCAAATCCCCTGGAATCAACTCAGCTACCGGCGCAGCGACCACGGGTTCCGCTGCCTGTTCTACGCCGCTATTGGGCAAATCCAGATCCGCCGCGCTCAAGCTGAGAATCTTCGGCCGTTGCGTGCAATTACCCAGCGCCTTCAACGCGCTGCGGCCAATCAAGTGCTCCAGTTCCCGCACGTTCCCCGGCCAACCATACCCCAACAACGCCGCTTGGGCATCGCTGGTCAGACGCAGGCTGTTGAGGCCCATGCGTGAGCGGTTTTGTTCCAGGAAGTAGCCGCTGAGCAACAGCACATCCCGACCGCGATCCCGCAATGCGGGCACCAGCAACGGGTAAACGCTCAGGCGATGATAGAAGTCGGCGCGGTAGCGGCCGCTGCGTACTTCCTCGGCCAGGTCGCGGTTGGTCGCTGCGATCAGCCGCACGTCGACCTGATGTTCCTTGTCCGACCCCAGCCGCTGCAATTGCCCGCTCTGCAGCACCCTGAGCAATTTGGCCTGCACCGCCAGCGACAGTTCGCCCACTTCATCGAGGAACAACGTGCCGCCATTGGCCAGTTCGAACTTGCCGCGACGATCGTTCATCGCGCCGGTGAAGGCGCCACGCACATGGCCGAACAGTTCGCTCTCCACCAGGGTGTCCGGTAGGGCGGCGCAGTTGAGGCTGATGATCGGTTTGTCGGCCCGTGGCGACGCGGCGTGGATAGCCTGGGCCACCAGCTCTTTACCGACCCCGGTTTCCCCGGTGATCAACACAGTGAGATCGCTGCCGCCCACCAGATTGATCTCTTCCATCAGGCGCTTGTAAGTCTTGCTCTGGCCGATCATTTCACGGTTCTGCTGGCCGCTGGCCTGGCGGTAAACCTCGGCGCGCTGATGTTCGTCTTCGGCGCGATTGGCCAGCCGTTCGATGCGCTCGGCGGCGTTTACGGTGGCGGCGGCGAGGCTGGCGAAGGCTTGCAGGGCATCCAGTTCGATCGGCTCGAAGCGCTCAGGGTCGAGGGCGTCGAGGGTCAGCAGGCCCCACGGGCGCTCGTCGATAAACAGCGGGCAGCCCATGCAGTCGTGGACTTCCAAATGCTCGTGCAGGCCATCGACCAGGCCGTCATAAGGATCGGGCAAGTCGCTGTCGGCGGCGAAGCGGGTCGGGCCGGGGCTGCTGAGCAGCGCTTCGAAGCGCGGGTGTTCGCTGACCTTGAAGCGGCGGCCGAGGGTGTCGGTGCTCAACCCGTCCACAGCCAGCGGCACCAGCCATTCGCCGTCGAGTCGCAGCAGGGCGGCGGCATCGCAAGGGAGCAGGGCGCGCATGGCTTCGAGCAGGCGCCGATAGCGCTCGCCTTCGGGCAGCTCGCGGGACAGGTCGGAGACCAGGGGCAGCAGGGTCGTGAGCAGTAATTTTGCAGTCATAATGACTCCGTGTAGTCGCTATGACTATAAAACGATGAGTGTCGATATGACTACATTGTTTTTAATTGTTTGATTTATAAGGTTTTAATTGTTGGCATGAAAACTGATAAGCAAAGGGTATTCATATAAAGCCCAGGAGTTGCTCTTATGCTTAGCGTTCAAGACCGTGCCATCGTCAAGTCCACCGTACCGCTGCTGGAAAGCGGTGGCGAGGCATTGATCACTCACTTCTACCGCATGATGCTCTCCGAATACCCGGAAGTCCGCCCGCTGTTCAACCAGGCCCACCAGGCCAGCGGCGATCAGCCTCGCGCCTTGGCCAACGGTGTATTGATGTACGCGCGGCACATCGACCAGCTCGATCAGTTGGGCGACCTGGTGGCCAAGATCATCAACAAGCACGTGGCCCTGCAAATCCTCCCGGAACATTACCCAATCGTGGGCAGCTGCCTGTTGCGAGCCATCTCTGAAGTACTGGGCGACGAAATTGCCACGCCTGAAGTGATGAGCGCCTGGGGCGCGGCCTACAACCAACTGGCCGAAATCCTGATCGGTGCCGAAGCCAGTATCTACGACCAGAAAGCTCAGGCACCGGGCGGCTGGCGCGGCGCGCGGGAATTCATCGTGGCGGCCAAGGTCGAGGAAAGCTCGGAAATCACTTCGTTCTACTTCGAACCGGCGGATAAAGGGCCGATTCTCGCGGCCGAGCCCGGCCAGTACATCGGCATGAAACTGATCCTCGACGGCGAAGAAATCCGGCGTAATTATTCGCTGTCGGCGCTGGCCAACAAGGGCCAGTACCGCATCAGCGTCAAGCGCGAAACCGGTGGCCGCGCCTCCAACCATTTGCACGATCAACTGCACGTCGGCGCGAGCATCATGCTGTTCCCGCCAGCGGGCGACTTCACCCTGACCGCCAGCGACAAACCATTGGTGCTGATCAGTGGCGGTGTCGGCATCACCCCGACGCTGGCAATGCTCGAAGCGGCGCTGGCGACCGAGCGGCCGGTGCATTTTATTCACTGTGCGCGCAACGGCAGCGTGCATGCCTTCCGCGACTGGATCGACGGGCTGGCCGAGCGTCATCCGCAGCTCAAGCGTTTCTATTGCTACGCCGAAGACGATGGCGTCAGCCCGGCGGCGGACAAGGTTGGCCTGCTGAGCCAGGAGCAACTCGGCGAGTGGTTGCCGCAGCAACGCGATGTGGATGCTTACTTCCTGGGGCCTAAAGGCTTCATGGCGGCGATCAAGCGTCACCTCAAGGCCTTGGGTGTGCCGGAGAAGCAAAGCCGTTACGAGTTCTTCGGGCCGGCTGCGGCGTTGGAGTAAGCAGTGCGGCGACTCGGTCGGGGGACCGAGTCGCTTTCTTCACGGGCAAGCTTCACCTCGGTCCCGATTCGTAAAAAACGCTTAAAGGTTAATCCGTTCTTAACCGGTTTATCGTTTATTCCCCGATGCTGATGATAGGCGCTCGTTCGTTTACATGATCAGGATCGCCCCATGACTCACATCACTATCTCCCGCCGTTTAACCCTGGCCGGCTTCAGCCTGACCGCTGCGCTGCTGGCGAGTCCGTTTGCCTCTGCCGAACCGACCTTGCTCCAGCCCAAGAGCCTGATTGTCGATCAGAGCCTGCCCAAGGCGCAGCGCGATTCCATGGAATTGGCCGCCCGGCGTTATGGCAGCTTCTGGAACACCGGGGAGGAGGGGTTGGCCAAGGCTGCGTTGTCAGAGCAGTTCGTCGACAAGACCCCGCCCGAAGGCCGGGTTCAGGGGCCGACCGGGCCGCTGCTGGCGTCGAAGTTCTTTCGCACGGCGGTGCCGGACCTGAGCTGCGAGATCGAACAAATGATCATTGCCGGTGATCGGGTGGTGGTGCATTTGCACTTTCGCGGGCACTTCACCGGCCCGTTCAAGGCTCTCAAAGGTCAGGGTCAGCGTGTAGACTTCCGGGCAACCGATATCTATCAGATCGACAACGGTCGCATCGCGGCCAATTGGCATATCGAAGACAACATCAGCCTGATGCAGCAGCTGCAAGCGCAGCCGCCGGCGAGCTGATCCACGGACACAGAAGGGAAACGCGATGAGCGAGGAAACAATGCGGTTGGGACGTGAACGGCGCTATCTGGTGTTGCTGGGCATCATCTGCCTGGCGCTGATCGGTGGCGCGCTGTACATGCAAGTGGTGCTGGGCGAGGCGCCGTGCCCGCTGTGCATCTTGCAGCGCTACGCATTGTTGCTGATCGCGCTCTTCGCGTTTATCGGCGCAGCGATGCGCACCCGCCGCAGCATCACGCTGTTCGAGGCGTTGGTGGTGATCAGCGCCATCGCAGGCGTCGGGGTGGCCGGGCATCACGTCTATACCCAGCTGTACCCGGAAGTCAGCTGCGGCATCGATGTGCTGCAACCGATCGTCGACGGCCTGCCGCTGGCGAAGATCTTCCCGCTGGGCTTCCAGGTCGACGGTTTCTGCTCCACGCCGTACCCGCCGATCCTTGGTTTGTCCCTGGCACAGTGGGCGCTGACGGCGTTCGTGCTGGTCGTGGTGCTGGTGCCGCTGCTCACTTGGCGTAACCGCAAAGCCCTGCGCTGAGACCGTCCGCCACACCGTTGCAGGAAACAAAAAACGCCCCGGTCCTCGTTCAGAGGCCAGGGCGTTTTGCATGTTCAAAGCTCAAATGAAAAGACCTTGATGCGCGACAATTATGGATGCGGCATGTGTGCGACATGTTGTCACAGCTCGAGTGTCGCAAGTCATTTCAAGACATGGAATCGGGACACCTCAAGGTACCCAAAACAGGCTCTGCAAGCCACTACCGCTTTCAGTGCCAATCAGCCGAAACAGGCAGTTTTAACAGGGGCTGGCGAATGGCCAAAGCCCTTGTCACATAGGGGGTAGAGCAGGGTCTGAGGCGAGCGCAGAGCCCAGGAAGCTGTCTGAACTTCGCGCGGTACACCTACATTTTTTGGTGTTTTTGTTGAGAATTAATTTCGATACCATGGCCCACTTTTGCAAAAACCGTGAATGATTGTTGCTGGAACGGATAAAAATTATTTCGGGATGAGACATGGTTTATGAATCGCTACATATCTACAATCGCCCGCACTGAATTCCCGGCACTGCTCATCCTGACTCAGGCTTATGAGTAGAACAGGGCGTCGAGAAGCCTGATGGCTTCATGCGACCCCCCATTGTCGGTGCCTTCCGACGATCCGCACCAAATGGAATTGGTCTGTAACAAGGCCCTTGACCACGAATTCGAATAAGAACACACCGCAGGCCCAGCAATTGTCGAGCCGCGTCTGACGCGCGACGGGCAGGCCCTTATTCAATCCAAGAAAAATGCCAACCCTTGGCAGGGTGAAGTGTTGGCGATCAAAACCCAACTGCATTGCGCAAGCTGCTTTAGAGGTCGTGAGATGAGTAAAAACAGGTACCCCAGACTACTAGGCTTATTGCCGCTGCTCGGCACGTTGTTGCTGGGAGGCTGCAACATGACCTTGCTCGATCCCAAGGGCCAGGTCGGCCTGGATGAGCGAAACCTGATCATCACCGCAACGCTGCTGATGCTGTTGGTCGTCGTGCCGGTCATCGTCATGACGTTCCTGTTCGCCTGGAAATACCGCGCTTCCAACCAGGACGCCGTCTACACGCCAAAATGGTCCCACTCCACCAAGATCGAAATCGCGGTGTGGACTATTCCGGTACTGATCATCATTGCCCTGGGTTACGTCACCTACAAGTCGACCCACGCACTGGATCCTTACAAGCCGCTGGAATCCGACGTCAAGCCGGTCACCATTGAAGTGGTCGCGCTGGACTGGAAGTGGCTGTTCATCTACCCGGAACAAGGCATCGCCACGGTCAACAAGATCGTGTTCCCGGCGCACACCCCGATCAACTTCAAGATCACTTCCGACGCCGTGATGAACTCGTTCTTCATCCCTGCTCTGGGCGGTCAGATCTACGCGATGGCGGGCATGCAGACCAAACTGCACCTGATCGCCAACCAGAACGCTGAAATGGACGGTATCTCCGCCAACTACAGCGGCGCGGGTTTCACCGGCATGAAATTCAAAGCTATCGCCACTTCTCAGGAAGATTTCGACGCCTGGGTAAGCGAAGTCAAAAAGGCACCTAAACAGCTTGAACAAGCTGAATACGCAGCCCTGTCCAAACAAAGCCAGAACAACCCAGTCGAGCTTTACTCCTCGGTCACGCCGAACCTGTTCCAGATCATCGTCGACAAGTACGAAGGCATGAAACCGGGCAAGCCAGTGCACCACGAGAAGAAAGAGCACGAAGTGGCCGCCATGGAAGGAATGGACATGAGTTCGCATTCAGCTGCCGGGGCAGAGGAGTAAACGATGTTTGGTAAATTAAGTTGGGAAGCGGTCCCGTTCCACGAACCGATCGTAATGGTGACCATCGCCATGATCGCGCTCGGTGGTCTGGCACTGTTCGCTGCAATCACCTACTTCAAGAAGTGGACCTATTTGTGGACCGAGTGGTTGACCTCGGTCGACCACAAGAAAATCGGCGTGATGTACATCGTCGTCGCCATGGTCATGCTGCTGCGTGGTTTTGCCGACGCCATCATGATGCGTACCCAATTGGCCATGGCCACCGAGGGTTCGCCTGGCTACCTGCCACCTGAACACTATGACCAGATCTTCACCGCCCACGGTGTGATCATGATCATTTTCATGGCGATGCCATTCTTCACCGGCCTGATGAACCTTGCAGTGCCGTTGCAGATCGGCGCGCGTGACGTTGCCTTCCCGTTCCTGAACTCCCTGAGCTTCTGGCTGCTGGTTTCCGGCGTGGTGCTGATCAACCTGTCCCTGGGCGTTGGCGAATTCGCCAAGACTGGTTGGGTTGCCTATCCGCCGCTGTCGGGCCTGCAATACAGCCCGGGCGTGGGGATGGATTACTACATCTGGGCGCTGCAGCTATCCGGGCTAGGTACGACGCTGACGGGGGTCAACTTCCTGGCCACCGTGCTGAAAATGCGTACCCCTGGCATGAAGCTGATGGACATGCCGATCTTCACCTGGACCTGCACCTGGGCCAACGTCCTGATCGTGGCTTCGTTCCCGATCCTGACCGCTACCCTGGCTTTGCTGACGCTTGACCGTTACATGGATTTCCACATTTTCACCAATGAACTTGGTGGTAATCCGATGATGTACGTCAACCTGTTCTGGGCTTGGGGTCACCCTGAGGTTTACATCCTGATCCTGCCGGCGTTCGGTATCTTCTCCGAAGTCATCTCGACCTTCACCGGCAAGAAGCTGTTCGGCCACCATTCGATGATCTACGCTTCGGGCGCGATCTCGATCCTGGGCTTCATGGTTTGGCTGCACCACTTCTTCACCATGGGTTCAGGTGCCAGCGTCAACGCCTTCTTCGGTCTGGCGACGATGCTGATTTCCATCCCGACGGGTGTGAAACTGTTCAACTGGCTGTTCACCATCTACCAGGGCCGTCTGCGCTTCACCAGCCAGGTGATGTGGACCCTGGGCTTCATGGTGACCTTCGCCATCGGCGGCATGACCGGCGTACTGCTGGCCATCCCGGGTGCTGACTTCGTACTGCACAACAGCCTGTTCGTGATCGCGCACTTCCACAACGTGATCATCGGCGGCGCGGTATTCGGTTACATCGCAGGTTTCGCCTTCTACTTCCCGAAAGCGTTCGGCTTCAAGCTGCACGAAGGCTGGGGCAAGGCAGCATTCTGGTTCTGGATCTCCGGCTTCTTCGTCGCGTTCATGCCGCTCTATGTACTGGGCTTCATGGGTATGACCCGTCGCCTGAACGCCACCACCAACCCTGAGTGGGTGCCGTACCTGTACGTTGCCATGTTCGGTGCGGTGATGATCGCAGCCGGTATCGCCTGCCAGCTGATCCAGCTGTACGTGAGTATCCGTGACCGCAAGCTGCCGCAGAACATGTGCGAGCACGGCGACCCATGGAATGCCCACACCCTGGAATGGTCGACCTCCTCGCCACCTCCGTTCTACAACTTCGCCGTGCTGCCAAAAGCCGACGTTGTCGACCCGTTCACCGAAGCCAAGGAAAACGGCACCGCGTACAAGGCTCCGACCAAGTACGAGCCGATCCACATGCCAAACAACACCGCGACCGGTGTGGTCATGGGCGCACTGTTGACCGTATTCGGTTTCGCGATGATCTGGCACATCTGGTGGTTGGCAATCGCCAGCCTGGCAGGCACCGTGATCTACTTCGCGATCCACGCGGCCCGTGATGATCAAGGCTACTACGTGCCGGTCGACGTGATCGAGCGCATCGAAGCCGAGCAGCACAAGCGTCTGGTAGCAGCCGGGAAAGTCCCAGCCACCACCACCCGTGTTGAAACCTCGTTGGAACAGGCTTAAACCATGTCGAACTTAGTGACCAATGCTGGACACACCCATGTCGATGGACATGGGCATGATGACCATCACCACGACTCGGGCGAGATGACCGTATTCGGTTTCTGGCTCTACCTGATGACCGACTGCATTCTGTTTGCGTCGATCTTCGCAGCGTACGCGGTACTGGTTAACAACGTAGCGGGTGGCCCGTCGGGCCACGACATCTTCGAACTGCCATACGTACTGGGCGAAACCGCTCTGCTGCTGTTCAGTTCGATCACCTACGGCTTCGCCATGCTGGCGTTCTTCCGTGGCAACAAGAAGCAGGTCCTGGGCTGGCTGGCCCTGACCTTCCTGTTCGGTGCCGGCTTCATCGGCATGGAGATCAACGAGTTCCACATGTTGATCTCCGAGGGCTACGGCCCTAACCGTTCGGGCTTCCTGTCCGGGTTCTTCACCCTGGTCGGCACCCACGGTCTGCACGTGACCAGCGGTCTGATCTGGATGGCGATCATGATGTACCAGGTGCAGAAAAACGGCCTGACGGCGACCAACAAGACCCGTCTGAGCTGCCTGAGCCTGTTCTGGCACTTCCTGGACGTGGTGTGGATCTGCGTATTCACCGTTGTTTATCTGATGGGGACTATGTAAATGGCTAACGCGCACTCTCATGACGACGCCGGTCACGGCAGCGTCAAGTCCTACGTCATTGGCTTCGTCCTGTCGGTGATCCTGACCCTGATCCCGTTCGGTCTGGTGATGTACCCGTCGCTGCCGAAGTCACTGACTCTGTGGATCGTACTGGCTTTCGCCGTTATCCAGGTGCTGGTGCACCTGGTGTACTTCCTCCACCTGGACCGTTCCGCTGCGCAGCGTAACAACGTGATTGCGTTTGTTTTCGCCGCGATCGTGATTGTCCTGCTGGTTGGCCTGTCGCTGTGGATCATGTTCAGCATCCACACCAACATGATGGCGAAGTGAGGTAAGTCCGGATGTCCTTTAAGCACTTTATCCAAATCACCAAACCGGGGATCATTTTCGGTAACGTGCTTTCTGTGGCAGGCGGATTTTTCCTGGCCTCCAAAGGGCATGTCGATCTGGCCATTTTCCTGGCCGCGATGATCGGCACGTCCCTGGTCGTGGCTTCCGGTTGCGTGTTCAACAACTGCATCGACCGCGACATCGACCTGAAGATGGAACGCACCAAGAACCGGGTGCTGGTCCAGGGCTTGATCTCCCTGAAACTGGCCCTGGCTTATGCGACCGTCCTGGGTGTCGCCGGCGTTGCGTTGTTGTACAAGGTGGCCAACCCGTTGGCCGCGTTGTTCGCGGTGATCGGTTTTGTCATCTACGTCGGCTTCTACAGCCTGTACCTCAAGCGCAAGTCGGTTCACGGCACGCTGGTGGGCAGTCTGTCGGGGGCGATGCCGCCGGTGATCGGTTACGTCGCAGTCAGCAATAACTTCGACATGGCCGCACTGACGTTGCTGGTGATGTTCAGCCTGTGGCAGATGCCGCATTCCTACGCCATCGCAATCTTCCGCTTCAACGATTACCTGGCCGCATCGATTCCGGTGCTGCCAGTGAAGCGCGGCATTGAAGTGGCCAAGAAACACATCCTGCTCTACATCCTGGCCTTCCTCGTGGCGACCTTGATGCTGACCTTCAGCGGCTACGCCGGCATGAGCTACCTCGCCGTCGCCGCGGCTATGGGCATGTACTGGCTGTACATGGCCTGGACCGGCTACAAGGCAGTGGATGACACGGTCTGGGCACGCAAGCTGTTCGTGTTCTCGATCTTCACCATTACCGCGTTGAGCGTGATGATGTCCCTGGACTTCAAAGTGCCGGGCGAGTTGTTGCTGACGTACGCGCCTTAAGCGTCGGATGCTGTAAAGAAAAGCCCCGCCTTTCGAGAGAATGGCGGGGCTTTTTCGTTTAATCACGATTGGTGTACAGGCAATAAAAATCCCCGCTCGATGGCGGGGATTTTTGTGTGCAGCGTTTAGCGTTACTGCGCGGCGATGCTGTAACCGTCGAACGCGGTCTGCTGCTGCAGCGCGGTGATGATGTTTTTTCGGTTGACCGGTTGTTCGGCCCCGGCATTGTCCAGGAACGTCTCGCTTTCCAGCTCCGCTTCTTCACCTTCGCCGACGAAAGTGAAGCCCAGGAATTCCAGCGCTTCACGGTCAACGTTCAGGCGCGAGCGCGGGGTGCGCAGGGGCAGGGTGACGCTGATGCCGTCCTTGCTGATGGTGAACACTTCGACTTCTTTTTTGGCGCGAGCCGCTTTGCTCTTGCCGCTGCTCGGGTTGCTGATGGCTTGGTGAGTCTGGTTCAGCACTTTCAGCGCCAGGCCATAAACGATTTCCTGGAACGCCGGGTCGTCCTTGAAGCTGGACAGAATGCGGCTGATCGGGAATTTGCTGCTCAGGTCTTCCAGGGCGGCAATATCGGCCGCTTCGGCGTCTTTCAATTGCTTGAGTTCGCCCATCAATTCGTAGGCTTTATCGTCATCGAAGCTGTCGTGAGCCTGGCGAATCGCGGCGCGCAGTTCGCGGATCTGGTCGCTTTCCCGGGTGGATTGAAAAGCGTCCAGAACCATCTCGCTGATGGTCTTGGCCTGAGGCACGTGTTGTGAAAGATTGATGGAGTTTTCGTATTCCGCTTTGGACGACAAGGTGACTACGGATTCAGCGGTATTGGAATCGGACATTGAAATTTCACTACTTCTTTAACTTGGATAGAGGCGAGAAAGCACGGGGCTTTTTCAGGCCGCCTAATCTATTGGACCAGCGCTGCGTTGTCACGGATGAACCGGTGGCTGGTCTGCATTTTTGGTGAGAGCGCTTTTAGCTGACTGACATCTGCGGGCGTTTTGCCTGGAGTGTCAGCAGCACCCGATAAAGTTTCAGCGCCCGCCCGCTGATCAATCCGCAGACAAAACCTGACGCCGTGGCCTTGAGCAGCAACATCTCAACCGTGACGGCGAACTCCGGATGCACCTCATCCTGATAGCCAAAGTAATAGTTCACGGCAAAAAACAGCAGGTAGAGCACCGGTGTTTTAACCGTGCCCGGCACGATCAGCCCGGTTTCCGGATCATCCAGCTCAATACCCTTGTGCGCAAATACAACCAGTGCCGTGAGGCTGCCCAGAATGACGGCGGCCAACCAGCAGCCAATCGATAGTTGAGGGTTCAGCGTCAGGTTCAGCGAGTACAACGACCAGCCGAGCAAAAGCGGTGGAGTGACAAGCAACGACGTTTTGCTTTCATGGGTTGGGGATAAGGCTTTGACGCCGTAGTAACAGAGCAGCAGAAAGATCGCATAAACCCATAGCGGGGTGTTTTGCAGGGTATTGAGCATTACGTAGCATCCGTGCCGGGAATGAAGAGTCCGGATAATAGCTGCTGCCATGGCCGAGGCTATCGACTATTTCCCCGTCGAATTCATATTCATCGAACGAGTCATCCATTGCTCCGCCGTTTGCTCATCCACCGGCAAGGAGAAGCGAAAAGTCGCGCCGCGTCCCGGCACATCAATCAGCTCGATCTCGCGACCGTGCAATTGCAGGATCCGGTGCACGATCCGCAGCCCCAGCCCGCCATCGCGCCGTGCGCCGCCAATGTTGAATGGCCGCAGGAACAGACCTTCACGCAGTTGGGGGGCGATGCCAGGACCGGTGTCGCTGACGGTCACTTCGATAAAAGCCCCTTGGGGGCGGAGGCTGAGTTCGATTTCTCCCCCTTGGGGCGTGTGGCGCAGGGCGTTATCGAACAAATTGGTCAGCACCCGCTCGATCAGCCCCAGGTCGGCGCAGGCCACGGCGACGTTGGGGGCGAAGGTGGCCTTGAGTTCAATCTGGCGCGCTTCGGCGCTGAGTTCGAACTTCTGAAAAATGTCCTGCACCAGATCAGTCAGGGAGAAACGCTCCAGCACCGGTTGCACGAAACCGTGTTCCAGCCGCACCAGTTCCAGCAACGATTGCGCCAGGCCGCCGACCTTGCGGCTTTGATCCAGGGCGATTCCCAGATAGCGACGGCGATCGGCGGGGGACAAGGTGGCGTCCTTGAGCGAAAGGGTTTCCAGGTAACCGTGCAGCGAGGCCAGCGGTGTGCGCAGGTCGTGGGAGATGTTGGCCACCAGTTCGCGACGCTCCTGATCCTGACGGGTCAGCGAGCGCCATTGTTCACCGAGGCGCGCTTGCATCTGTCGGAAGGCTGCGTCGAGTACGGCTATTTCATCGTGGCTGGCGGCCTTTTCCATGGGCTCCGGCTCAGGTTCGGGCGAAGCGGTCGGAACGCCGTTGATATCGAACTGACTGACTTTCTCGGTCAAGCGCCGCAATGGCCGGGTGATCAGGGCGAATGCCGTGAGGCCGGCAATCAGGCACAGCAACGCCACCAGTCCGATGGACAACAACGCGGTATTGAGTGCGGCGCTGGTGGCTCCGCGCTCGGCGAAGCGGTCATGCGCTTCGCTGAGCAACACCACATACAAATAACCGGCCGGCTGACCGTTGACCCGTAAAGGCGCGGCGCTGAACACCTTGCGGCCATCGACGCTGCGCGGATCGTCGCCGAGAATCGGCAATGCCTCGCCCTTGAGCAAGCGCTGGATTGGCAGCAGATCGACCTGCTCCCTGTGTATCCGGCCTTCGGGCGCGGCGCTGCCGACAATCCGGCCTCCTGTGTCCAGCAGATAGACCTCGACACTGGGATTGACCAGCATCAGCTGGCTGAACAGTTCGCGCACCGCATTGGGCATCGGGCCATTGCGGTCCATCAGCACGGTGTCGTGGGCAATGTGTTGCGCCAGATCCCGCGACAAGCCTTGCACCACTTCCAGTTCATGCATCTGACTGGAGCGCACCTGCATCCACGCCGAGGTACCGCAGCACACCAGCAACAGCACGGCGAACACCAGGGACAGGCGTTGAGTCAGGGTCAGCCTCATGGCTGCTCTCCGCTTGCTGCGAATTTGTAGCCACGGCCCCACACCGTGAGGATGCGCGCCGGTTGCGCCGGATCGGCCTCGATCTTTGCCCGCAGGCGGTTGATATGAGTGTTGACCGTGTGTTCATAGCCTTCGTGGCTGTAGCCCCACACCGCATTGAGCAGGTCCATGCGCGAGAAGACTTTGCCAGGCTGACGGACAAAGAAGTACAGCAGGTCGAATTCCCGTGGCGTGAGGTCAAGACGCCGGCCGTCGAGGGAGACTTCACGGGTGATCGGGTCGATGGACAGGCCATCGCTGATCAGACTGCCAGCATCCATTTTCAGATTGCGGGCCATGGCGTCGACCCGTCGCAGCAGTGCCTTGACCCGTGCCACCAGCTCGAGCATGGAAAAGGGTTTGGCCAGGTAATCGTCGGCACCCAGCTCCAGTCCCAGAATCCGATGCACTTCGCTGGAGCGCGCACTGGTGATGATGATCGGTGTGTAACGGGCCATGGCCCGGGCGCGGCGGCAGATTTCCAGGCCATCGACGCCGGGCAGCATCAGGTCGAGGATCAGTGCGTCCCAGCTTCCTTGCTGCAACAGACGCATGCCCTCGTCGCCGTCGGCGCAGTGCACCACCTCGAACTGCTCATCGCGCAGATGCAGGCAGATAAGGTCGGCGATGTGCAGGTCGTCCTCGACCACCAGGACGCGTTTGGTCTGTTCCATGGAGCTCGATCCTTTGTGACGCAATGAACACATTGTGCGGGTTTTCCTGAGGTTGAGTTATCACGAATTATTTAACTCATCGTGAGGATTTGGCGATCAACTCAAGCCTAGGCTGTGTTCCATGCAAGGCACCTGGAATTTTGGAGAAGGCCATGTTTTCACGGCGACAGTTTCTTGTAGCGAGCGGCGGGCTGGGGGCTGCAGCCCTGGTGATCGGTGTATTGCCAAAATTTTCCACAAGCGTTGCGCTGGTCGATGAAGCCCGCGCGCAGGAGGTTTTCGAGGTGACCCACAGCGACAGCGAATGGCATGCCCGGCTCAGCGCCGAGCAGTACGAAATACTGCGCGAAGAGGGCACCGAACGGGCCTACAGCAGCC
Source organism: Pseudomonas sp. Pseusp15 (assembly GCF_059492165.1). Lineage (NCBI taxonomy): Bacteria > Pseudomonadati > Pseudomonadota > Gammaproteobacteria > Pseudomonadales > Pseudomonadaceae > Pseudomonas > Pseudomonas sp. Pseusp15. The sequence goes on along the minus strand of NZ_CP168523.1, from coordinate 4,244,449 downwards.
CGCTGAACAACGAGCACCGCAAAGGCGTTTTTGCCTGCGCCGGTTGTGATCTGCCGTTGTTTTCTTCCGACACCAAGTTCGACAGTCGTACTGGCTGGCCGAGTTTCTGGGCTCCCCTGGACAACGCGGTGGCCACCCGACAGGACCGCTCCTTCGGTGTATTGCGCGAAGAGGTGCACTGTCGTCGTTGCGGCGGTCATCTGGGGCATGTCTTCGAGGATGGGCCAAAGCCCACCGGGCTGCGCTACTGCATGAACGGCCTGGCGCTGACCTTCAAGCCACAGGCGTGATCCATGGGCACTTCCTTTCACTCACTTCATGCAGGTCGACGTTATGTGGCTTCTGGTCCTCGCTTATCTCGGTGGTGTGCTGACGATTGTCAGCCCGTGCATTCTGCCGGTATTGCCCTTTGTCTTCGCTCGCACCGGGCAGCCATTTATGAAAAGTGGCTTGCCGCTGCTGGCGGGGATGGCGCTGACCTTCGCGCTCGTCGCCTCGTTGGCGGCGGTGGGCGGCGGTTGGGTGGTGCAAGTCAATCAATACGGTCGCTGGCTCGCGTTGCTGTTCGTTGCACTGTTCGGGTTGACGCTGTTGCTGCCGCGGTTGGCCGAACGCCTGACGCGTCCACTGGTGGCAGCCGGCGGTCGGCTGTCGCAAGCCGCGGGCGCCGATGCCCGGCCGCGTCCCGGCGCTTCATTCCTGATCGGCGTCGCCACGGGCCTGCTCTGGGCACCCTGCGCCGGGCCGATTCTGGGTTTGCTGCTGACCGGCGCGGCGCTGCAAGGGGCAAGCATCGCAACCACGGTGTTGCTGCTGGCTTACGCGGCCGGTGCCGCCACTTCTCTCGCTGCGGCACTACTGCTGGGCGGTAAGGTCTTCGCCGCAATGAAGCGCTCGATAGGCGCGGGCGAGTGGCTGCGTCGAGGCCTGGGCGCTGCGATGCTGGTTGGTGTGGTGGCGATAGCCCTGGGACTGGACACCGGGATTCTGGCGCGGTTTTCAACGGCGTCCACCGGCGGTATCGAACAGGCGCTGGTCAACCGGTTGGCCAGTAAGACTCCGGCCAACAGCGGGGCGATGATGGCGCAGATTCCACGGGCCGGCGATCAACCCGCCGGCGGCATGATGGCCGCTGGAGATGCGATGAAAGTGACCGCGAAGGCGCCGAACGCGCTGCCGATTGAGGGCAGCCTTCCATCCCTGGACGGCGCCGTGCAATGGCTCAACTCGCCCCCACTCACCGCTCAGGCGTTGAAGGGCAAGGTCGTGCTGGTGGATTTCTGGACTTACTCCTGCATCAACTGCCTGCGCACCCTGCCGTATGTGAAGGCCTGGGCTGAGAAGTATCGCGATCAGGGTTTGGTGGTGATCGGTGTCCATGCGCCCGAGTTTGCCTTCGAACGGGATGTGGGCAATGTCACCAAAGCCATGAAGGACCTGGGCATCACCTACCCGGTGGCCATCGATAATGACTACAAGATCTGGCGTGCTTTCAACAACGAATACTGGCCGGCCCATTACTTTGCCGATGCTCAGGGACGCATTCGTTATCACCATTTTGGTGAAGGCAAGTACGCCGAGTCCGAGCAAGTGATTCAGCAACTGTTGCGTGAGGCGGGAGCGGCGAAAGTCGCGCAGGGGCTGATCAATGCCAACGCCCAGGGTGTTCAACTCGCCCCGGACATGAATGAAGTGCAATCCCCCGAAACCTATGTCGGCTACCGGCGGATGGAGCATTTCGCCTCTGAAACCAGCCTGGTGCCGGACAAGGCGACTGCCTATAAGCCACCGTCACAACTGGCCCTCAATGACTGGAGCCTGGACGGTCAATGGGCTGTCGGTCCGGAGCGGGCCGTTTCAAACGCTGCGGCCAGTCGTATCGTCTATCGGTTTCACGCTCGCGACTTGCACTTGGTGTTGGGCCCCGGTGCTGACGGCAAACCGGTGCGTTTCAAAGTGTTGATCGATGGCAAGCCCCCAGGTGATGCCCACGGTATCGACGTCGCGCCTGATGGCCGCGGCAGCGTCACCGAGCAGCGGTTGTATCAACTGGTACGCCAGAGCACAGGCGTAAAAGACCGGACCTTCAGCATCGAGTTTCTCGATCCGGGTGTGTCGGCGTATGCGTTTACCTTTGGTTGATAGCCCCCATTCATTCAGGAGACAGCCCATGAAAACCCCATTCAACTGGCGTCGCACATTTCTGGGTTTGGCCGCCGCCAGCGTTATCGGTCAGTGCTCTGCATTCTCGTTCGCAGGCGCCGAAGAGGCGGTCCTCATCCCGGCGCCGACGCTTGATGAAACCACCCAGGCGCACAGCGAAACGGCGGTTTTTGCCGGCGGTTGCTTCTGGGGCGTCCAAGGCGTGTTCCAGCATGTCAAAGGGGTGAAAAATGCGGTTTCCGGTTATGCCGGTGGCGCAGCCAATACCGCTCAATACGAGCGGGTCAGCGAGGGTGACACCGGCCATGCGGAGGCCGTCGAAGTGACCTTCGATCCCGCTCAGGTCAGTTACGGAAGCCTGCTGCAGATCTATTTCTCGGTGGTCCACAACCCCACCGAACTCAACCGCCAGGGCCCGGACCGAGGCACTCAGTATCGGTCGGCGCTATTCCCGAAAAGCACCGAACAGCAACGCGTCGCCCAGGCTTACATCACCCAGCTCGACGCTGCCCATTCGTTCAATAAACCGATTGTCACCAAGCTGGAAAGCTACAACGGTTTCTACCCGGCGGAAGAGGAGCATCAGGACTTCCTGACCGAGCATCCGACCTACCCCTACATCGTGATCAATGACCTGCCGAAAGTGGCGCAGTTGAAGCAACTGTTTCCGAATCGGTATCAGGAAAAACCAGTATTGGTGAAAGCGGGCATGCAGGGCGGCTGACAGGACGGAGTCGCCTCACCCAGAAATCAGATTCTTGCCCGCGATTTTCGACCGATACAGCGCCTGATCGGCCCTGGCCAGCAACCCGGTCTGTTGTTCTTCTTCAAAGCGCTGCACCACGCCAAAACTCATGGTCACTTGATAGTCCCCGACCGGCAGCAGGCTCGCCAGGCCATGACGGATTCTTTCAGCGAGTGACCTGGCGTCGGCCAACAAGGTATTGGGCAAAATCAGGATGAATTCGTCACCGCCCCAGCGCGCCAACAGATCGCCTTTGCGCACGCAGTGCTTCACACTCTCGATCACTTGCACCAACGCTGCATCTCCCAGGGCGTGACCGTAGTGATCGTTGATATTTTTGAAGTCATCGAGGTCCATGGCGATCAGCGACAGGGGTTCGCGGAAGCGTTGGGCGCGGTCGCATTCCTTGGGCAGGGTTTTCTCCAGTCGATAGCGATTGGCGATGCCGGTCAGCACATCGGTTTCTGCCAATTTACGATTTTCTTCGAGTTGAATCTGTAACTGCTGATTGACCCGGGACAACTCCCGAGTGCGTTCCTTGACGATGGCTTCCAGGGATTGATTACGCCGCTCCATTTCTTCGATCAGGCGTTTCTTGTCTTCGATGCTGCGGTGCGCGCCGATCATTCGCGCCACCGAGCCGTCGGCATTACGTGCCAGCACGTAGCCGCGATCCTCGATCCAGGTGTAAGTGCCATCGCGCATGCGGCAGCGATACTCGGCCTGATAAGCGGGAGCGCGCTGATCCAGGTAGTCATCAAACAACGCCATGACCCGCGAATAATCGTCGGGGTGGATCACGTTTTCCCAGGTCAACACATTGTTGTCCAGGGAATGAGGCGTATAGCCGAGCATCTCGTACCACCCGGGGTTGCGATAGACGAACCCGGTGTTGGCGTTCCAGTCCCAGATACCATCGCTGACCAGTTCCAGAATGGTGTGCAGCATGTCTTCGTTAAAATCTGACAGATCGAACTTCAACGGCTCGATTTTCGATGCCTCACCCATCATCGGTCTCCCTGCCGTCCTGATATTAACGTGACTCGTCAGTCGAGGAGATTAGTTCATGGCGTATTGCCCCGGCTAGTGCTTGCCCCACCACTGCAGTGCAAAGTCAACGAAGCTGCGCAATTTCGGCAAACGGTAGCGGTCCTGGGCATACACCAGGTTCATCGGCCGACTTGGCAGTTGGTAGTCCTGCATCAAGGCCACCAGTTTTCCGTCCCGAAGGTCTTGCTCCACCAGCGCATCGGGCACCATCACGATGCCCATGCCGGTTCGCGCCGCTTGATGCAGCCCCGCCGAGCTGTTGATCAACATCGGCCCGCTGACCGCCACCATGACTTCACCTTCGGGCCCCTTCAGGCGCCATTGTTTTGCTACCGAGTGCCAGTCATCTCCGGCCGGGTAGGCGAAGGCCAAACAGTCATGGTGTTGCAGGTCGGCGGGTTTCTGCGGTGTGCCTCGACGCTCCAGATAATCCTTCGATGCGCACAGGGTCATCGTGTAGTCGATGAGCGGGCGAGAAATCATGTTGGACAGCTCGGTCGTGCCCAGACGAATCGCCACGTCGAAACCGTTGTCGAGCAAGTCCAGGCGCTGGTTGGTCAAAACGACATCGAGTTTGACTTGCGGGCAGCGCAGGGTGAATTCGCTCAGGGCCGGTGCGAGCCGTTCGGTGCCGAAGGTCAGCGGTGCGGTGATGCGCAGAGTGCCGCTCGGCTCGTCGAGGGTTTGTTCGGCCAGGCGTTCGGAGTCAGCCACCAGCCCCAGCACTTCGAGACACCGCTGATAGTACGCCGTGCCGAATTCCGTCAAACGCTGACGCCGTGTCGTACGGTTGAGCAAGCGCACACCCAGGCGTTGCTCCAGAGCCCGCAGATGATTACCGACCATGGTCGTGGACATTTCGCACTGCAAAGCGGCGGCGGTCATGCTGCCGGCTTCCACCACTCTTACGTAAACGGTCATTGCCTGGAATAAATCCATTATCAAGCTCAGCTTTAAAATGATTGAAGTGTTGCGGTATTTATCCAGCTCAGGTGGCTAACCATACTGCAAAAACACCGACTATTGATGGAGCTTGATGTCATGACTGCCACCTGCCTGATGAGCACTTACCAACCTTTGGCCCTGAGTTTCAGCAAAGGCCTGGGCACGCGCCTGTGGGATCAGGCCGGTCGTGAATACCTGGACGCGGTGGCGGGCGTGGCGGTGACCAACGTCGGCCATTCCCATCCGCGAATCGTGTCGGCCATCAGCGAACAGGCCGGGTTGCTATTGCACACATCCAACCTGTACAGCATCGACTGGCAACAGCGGCTGGCGCAGAAACTGGTTCGGCTGTCGGGCATGGAGCGGGCGTTCTTCAATAACTCCGGTGCCGAAGCCAACGAAACTGCGCTGAAACTTGCGCGGCTTTACGGCTGGCACAAAGGCATCGAGCAGCCGCTGGTAGTGGTCATGGAGAACGCTTTCCACGGACGGACCCTCGGCACCTTGTCGGCCAGTGACGGCCCGGCGGTGCGCCTGGGGTATAACAAGTTGCCGGGGGACTTCATTAAAGTGCCATTCGGCGACCTCGCTGCCCTGGAGAAGGCGCAGAAAGCCCACGGCCCACGCATTGTGGCGATTCTGATGGAGCCGATTCAGGGCGAAAGTGGTGTGCAAGTGGCGCCGCCTGGTTATCTCAAAGCAGTGCGCGAGCTCTGTGACCGACGCGCCTGGTTAATGATGCTCGACGAAATCCAGACCGGCATCGGCCGTACCGGCCAGTGGTTTGCGTTTCAGCACGAAGGCATCATCCCGGACGTCATGACCTTGGCCAAAGGCCTGGGTAACGGAGTGCCCATCGGTGCTTGCCTGGCTCGGGGCAGGGCTGCGGATTTGTTCACGCCGGGCAGCCACGGCAGCACGTTCGGCGGCAATCCGCTGGCGTGTCGGGTGGGTTGCACCGTGCTGGAGATCATCGAGGAACAAGGCCTGCTGGAAAACGCCAGACTTCAGGGCGAACGCCTGCTTGCCAGATTGCGCGTCGAACTGGCCGACGATCCGAACGTCCTGGTGATCCGTGGCCAGGGATTGATGATCGGCATCGAACTCGCCCAACCAATCCGCGACCTGACCCTGATCGCCGCACGGGATCACGGTTTGCTGATCAACGTGACACGGGGCAAGACCATTCGCCTGCTGCCACCGCTGACGATCGATGAGCGGGAAGTGGAAATGATTGTCAGAGGAGTGGGGCGGGCGGTGAAAGCGGCCTGAATGTGCTCAGTAGTGATACCTGCAAAGCACGATGCGCACCTCACCATTCTCGATTGCATAAACCAGGCGATGCTCGGAGGTGATTCGGCGTGACCAGAGGCCGCTCAGATTGTGTTTGAGCGGTTCAGGTTTGCCCAATCCTTCGAAGGGCTCACGCAGGATCGCCTTGATCAGCAGGTTGATTCGTTTGAGCCCGGCCTTATCGTTTTGCTGAAACCACAAATAGTCGTCCCAGCCTTCAGGAGTGAACTCGATATTCATTCTTCGATGAGTTGCCTGACTTTGGTTTTCCCTGCTCGTAGGTTGCCGATTGATTTGATCAGTCGCTCGGCATTGGCTGGAGAACGGAGCAGATAGGCTGTCTCTTCGAGAGCGTTGTACTCCGCCAGAGACATCATCACCACAGGTTCGCCTTTCTGGCGGGTAACCAGCAATGGGGCACGGTCTTCGTTGACCCGATCCATGGTTTCGGCCAGATGTGCACGTGCGGTGGTGTAGTTGATGGTTTGCATGTTGTAGTCCTCGCTCAATGCAAAGAACGTACAGAAATGAGTACATGATGACAAGGCGACACCTACGAGTGGTCATTACGCAGACGACATATCCACGCTGGGTTAAAGTATCGCTGAAGCTTCTTCAAGACGTTTCTGCGAACGATGTAATCCCATTCTGACAATCTCGCCAGCTAGTCGTGTCCAATGTAGGAGTCCGATTCGCACGCAGAAAACGGCAGGGACGATCAGTCGGTTGGTTGCACCGCACTGACGAAAGCCGAGACTTCAGCCTGATTCATCAGTTGGCGTTTCGACCCGCTAAACCGGTCAAACAAACGCTGATGGGCGGCAAATCCACTGGACCCTTGGCGAGTACGGTAGCTGCCGGCCCAATCGAGTAACGCAATCAGCAACTCTTCCTTCTCGTCCCGCCTCGCTTCTCGCTGGCGTATGTTGTTCACGCAATCTTCGTCCTCCAGACACAGCCAGATCAGCGCAGTGGCCTGCTCCACAAGTTCGCTGACCATCCAGCCGTAAACACCCTCGATAACCCAACGCTCTTCACTCGCCGCCACCCGCGCCATTCCCAGTGCTTCGTTGCGGGGACGGGCGATGCTGTGTTCATCGGATACCCAGTGAATCAGGTCGAGATCGGTACAAGGCACTTGCAGATGCTCGGCCAGTCGTTTGGCCAGCCAGCTCTTGCCCGAGCCGGAATTGCCGATGATCAGGGTTCGAGTGAGGTTTAGGGTGGCCGGGTAATGATTACTCATGGTCATTCGTGCGAAGTCAGTCGGCTGTTTCGGACATTTCTGGCGCGATCATTCGCGTCTTCGGCGATCCATCCGCATTGAATTGATAAATATCCTGTGGCTGGCCCTTTTCATTGAAGAACACTTGGCCAATTCCTGCCGAGTTCCACAACCGTTCCCCTGCTTCGGCGCGTTCGGGGATGTGCGGAACAATGCGCATGCGTCGGCGTTTGGTCAGCCAGTTAAGGGGCGAGCGGGGCGAGTAGAGCCAACGGTTGAGGCGGTCGAACCATTCGAGCAGGGCGGGTGGGAATTCGTTTTTGATGCCGCTGCTGGTGATCTGCCAGATACGCGGGCCGGCCTTGCGGTGTCGGATCAATACTTCATAGACGAAGGAATAATGCACATCACCGGACAGCACCACGTAGTTACCGGGTGTGCGGGAGTGTCGGAAAATGTTCAGGATCACCTGAGCCGCGCCGCGATGAGCCATCCAGTTTTCGGCGTCCACCAGCAGTGGGTAACCGCACCAACTGAACACGCGCTGTACGGTTTCGATCAATTTGACGCCGAAGATCGGCGCCGGTGAGACGATGATCGCCGAAGAATGATCGAGCAATTCCTGTTGCAGCTCACTGAGCGCTTCCCAGTCCAGCAGGCCCGACGGCTGCTTGAGATTCATCTCGCTACGCCAGCGCCGGGTGCGGGTGTCGAGCACCACCAGCGCCGGGCGGGTGGGCAGCACGTAATGCCACTGCTGAAAACTCAGCAGTTCATCGATCAATTCGTCCTGGATCTCGCTGTCGAGGTGATGGTCTTGCCCCGTGACGCTCAATAAGCGGGTTTTTTCCAGTACGTTGCCAAACGCATCCGGGTTGTTGCCCCAACCCTGACACAACATATAAGCAAGCAGCGCGTTGCCGATGATGCGCTTGGAGAACGGATGGTTGTAGGCCGTTTCCTCCCATTGCGCAGAAAGATTCCAGTCATCGGTAATATCGTGGTCATCGAAAATCATCAGGCATGGCAAATGCGCCATCGCTCGCGCGACGCCACCCAGCCCCGCCTTGAACCCATCGATGCGCGTCTGCTCCAGGGCATAACGCTTGCGTCGTTCGGGCGTCAGTGTCGGTGGTTGCGGCGCGATCAACGTCCAGGGCGTTGGCGACCACACCAGCAGGTACATGGCCATGACTTCGGCGAAGGTCACCAAATGATTGTCGGCGCTGCTGCTGGTGAAAATCGGCTTACGCACGCCACCGAAAAATCGCTCGCGCAGGGTTTCGTTGCTCTCAAGCGCTGGTAACAAATCCGCACGATGGTAGTAACTGGCCGGATGTTCGTAGAGTTTGGCGCTGTCGCTGACCACTGCGCCGTCGAGGTGTTCGTCGAACAACCCCAGGCGTTCGATCAAGGCATGAATTGCACGCAGCATTGGCCCCGCGACATCATCCGCATACACCTGATCGCCGCTCATCATTAATAGAGCCGGACGCTTGCTTGCGTCCGGCTCTGACGCGAGCAACCGGTCGACACACAGCAAGCCATCGGCCGCCGGATGGTGAGGTTTACGGCAGGAGCCATGCAGCAACTGATCGATCTGTGAGCGCAACACAAAGTTCGGGCAGCGCGCTTCGCCATATAGTAGGTGAGGTGCCCATTCGGCGATGCCCGACGGAGCGCCATCCGCCTCGGTGATCAGCAGGTCGTACTCGATTAGCGTGTCGCAGGGCAGGGCGGTGTTCAGCGGTACATCGATTAGATGAATAAAGGCATGAGTGCCGACGGGAATGATCGTGCATTGATCCGCATTGAGGCGGATATCGATGCCTTGCAGGCGCAGCGTCAGCGCCAGCGCACGCGACCCGACCAGCCAGAGCACCAGCCGCGCAGGTTCCAGGCGCCGCAATAACGGGCCGACGAGTACGGGTGGTAGTGATTGATGAGCGTCAGCTAGTGGCAAAGACATGGACATCCCGTTCAAGAATCCTGGCGCAGAGGGGCGCGATCATAGCGCAGCTGGTAAAGAGGGCGGGTTTGTCGACGGGTAATGCAAGCAAAGCCTGGACTGCTCATGAGGCAGAAGTCGGTACTGCGCCTAAGCCGCATGGATTAGGTAAAAATAATTACAACAGGTGGTTGACCACCAAATAAAACACTGTATTATTCGCCTCCCGCTAACGAGGAGTTTGAAACTGAGTTGGCGGCAAGTAGTTGAATTTCATGAAGAAAATTTGAAATTTACTGCTTGACAGCAACAGAGGCTGCTGTAGAATGCGCGCCTCGGTTGAGACGAAAGATCTTAACCAACCGCTCTTTAACAACTGAATCAAGCAATTCGTGTGGGTGCTTGTGGAGTCAGACTGATAGTCAACAAGATTATCAGCATCACAAGTTACTCCGCGAGAAATCAAAGATGTAACCAACGATTGCTGAGCCAAGTTTAGGGTTTCTTAAAAACCCAAAGATGTTTGAACTGAAGAGTTTGATCATGGCTCAGATTGAACGCTGGCGGCAGGCCTAACACATGCAAGTCGAGCGGCAGCACGGGTACTTGTACCTGGTGGCGAGCGGCGGACGGGTGAGTAATGCCTAGGAATCTGCCTGGTAGTGGGGGATAACGTTCGGAAACGAACGCTAATACCGCATACGTCCTACGGGAGAAAGCAGGGGACCTTCGGGCCTTGCGCTATCAGATGAGCCTAGGTCGGATTAGCTAGTTGGTGAGGTAATGGCTCACCAAGGCGACGATCCGTAACTGGTCTGAGAGGATGATCAGTCACACTGGAACTGAGACACGGTCCAGACTCCTACGGGAGGCAGCAGTGGGGAATATTGGACAATGGGCGAAAGCCTGATCCAGCCATGCCGCGTGTGTGAAGAAGGTCTTCGGATTGTAAAGCACTTTAAGTTGGGAGGAAGGGCAGTTACCTAATACGTAATTGTTTTGACGTTACCGACAGAATAAGCACCGGCTAACTCTGTGCCAGCAGCCGCGGTAATACAGAGGGTGCAAGCGTTAATCGGAATTACTGGGCGTAAAGCGCGCGTAGGTGGTTCGTTAAGTTGGATGTGAAATCCCCGGGCTCAACCTGGGAACTGCATTCAAAACTGTCGAGCTAGAGTATGGTAGAGGGTGGTGGAATTTCCTGTGTAGCGGTGAAATGCGTAGATATAGGAAGGAACACCAGTGGCGAAGGCGACCACCTGGACTGATACTGACACTGAGGTGCGAAAGCGTGGGGAGCAAACAGGATTAGATACCCTGGTAGTCCACGCCGTAAACGATGTCAACTAGCCGTTGGGAGCCTTGAGCTCTTAGTGGCGCAGCTAACGCATTAAGTTGACCGCCTGGGGAGTACGGCCGCAAGGTTAAAACTCAAATGAATTGACGGGGGCCCGCACAAGCGGTGGAGCATGTGGTTTAATTCGAAGCAACGCGAAGAACCTTACCAGGCCTTGACATCCAATGAACTTTCCAGAGATGGATTGGTGCCTTCGGGAACATTGAGACAGGTGCTGCATGGCTGTCGTCAGCTCGTGTCGTGAGATGTTGGGTTAAGTCCCGTAACGAGCGCAACCCTTGTCCTTAGTTACCAGCACGTAATGGTGGGCACTCTAAGGAGACTGCCGGTGACAAACCGGAGGAAGGTGGGGATGACGTCAAGTCATCATGGCCCTTACGGCCTGGGCTACACACGTGCTACAATGGTCGGTACAGAGGGTTGCCAAGCCGCGAGGTGGAGCTAATCCCATAAAACCGATCGTAGTCCGGATCGCAGTCTGCAACTCGACTGCGTGAAGTCGGAATCGCTAGTAATCGCGAATCAGAATGTCGCGGTGAATACGTTCCCGGGCCTTGTACACACCGCCCGTCACACCATGGGAGTGGGTTGCACCAGAAGTAGCTAGTCTAACCTTCGGGGGGACGGTTACCACGGTGTGATTCATGACTGGGGTGAAGTCGTAACAAGGTAGCCGTAGGGGAACCTGCGGCTGGATCACCTCCTTAATCGACGACATCAGCTGCTCCATAAGTTCCCACACGAATTGCTTGATTCATTGAAGAAGACGATACGAAGCAGCCCGAAATTGGGTCTGTAGCTCAGTTGGTTAGAGCGCACCCCTGATAAGGGTGAGGTCGGCAGTTCGAATCTGCCCAGACCCACCAATTTTGTGTGGGAATACCTGTAGAAATACGGGGCCATAGCTCAGCTGGGAGAGCGCCTGCCTTGCACGCAGGAGGTCAACGGTTCGATCCCGTTTGGCTCCACCACTACTGCTTCTGTTGTTGAAAGCTTAGAAATGAGCATTCCATTGTGATGATGGTGAATGTTGATTTCTAGTCTTTGGCTAGATCGTTCTTTAAAAATTTGGGTATGTGATAGAAAGATAGACTGAACGTTACTTTCACTGGTAACGGATCAGGCTAAGGTAAAATTTGTGAGTTGCTCTTAATTGAGCATGCGAATTTTCGGCGAATGTCGTCTTCACAGTATAACCAGATTGCTTGGGGTTATATGGTCAAGTGAAGAAGCGCATACGGTGGATGCCTTGGCAGTCAGAGGCGATGAAAGACGTGGTAGCCTGCGAAAAGCTTCGGGGAGTCGGCAAACAGACTTTGATCCGGAGATGTCTGAATGGGGGAACCCAGCCATCATAAGATGGTTATCTTGTACTGAATACATAGGTGCAAGAGGCGAACCAGGGGAACTGAAACATCTAAGTACCCTGAGGAAAAGAAATCAACCGAGATTCCCTTAGTAGTGGCGAGCGAACGGGGACTAGCCCTTAAGTTGATTTGAGATTAGCGGAACGCTCTGGAAAGTGCGGCCATAGTGGGTGATAGCCCTGTACGCGAAAATCTCTTGTCAATGAAATCGAGTAGGACGGAGCACGAGAAACTTTGTCTGAATATGGGGGGACCATCCTCCAAGGCTAAATACTACTGACTGACCGATAGTGAACTAGTACCGTGAGGGAAAGGCGAAAAGAACCCCGGAGAGGGGAGTGAAATAGATCCTGAAACCGTATGCGTACAAGCAGTGGGAGCCCACTTTGTTGGGTGACTGCGTACCTTTTGTATAATGGGTCAGCGACTTATTTTCAGTGGCGAGCTTAACCGAATAGGGGAGGCGTAGCGAAAGCGAGTCTTAATAGGGCGTCTAGTCGCTGGGAATAGACCCGAAACCGGGCGATCTATCCATGGGCAGGTTGAAGGTTAGGTAACACTGACTGGAGGACCGAACCGACTACCGTTGAAAAGTTAGCGGATGACCTGTGGATCGGAGTGAAAGGCTAATCAAGCTCGGAGATAGCTGGTTCTCCTCGAAAGCTATTTAGGTAGCGCCTCATGTATCACTGTAGGGGGTAGAGCACTGTTTCGGCTAGGGGGTCATCCCGACTTACCAAACCGATGCAAACTCCGAATACCTACAAGTGCCGAGCATGGGAGACACACGGCGGGTGCTAACGTCCGTCGTGAAAAGGGAAACAACCCAGACCGTCAGCTAAGGTCCCAAAGTTATGGTTAAGTGGGAAACGATGTGGGAAGGCTTAGACAGCTAGGAGGTTGGCTTAGAAGCAGCCACCCTTTAAAGAAAGCGTAATAGCTCACTAGTCGAGTCGGCCTGCGCGGAAGATGTAACGGGGCTCAAACCATACACCGAAGCTACGGGTATCACTTAGGTGATGCGGTAGAGGAGCGTTCTGTAAGCCTGTGAAGGTGAGTTGAGAAGCTTGCTGGAGGTATCAGAAGTGCGAATGCTGACATGAGTAACGACAATGGGTGTGAAAAACACCCACGCCGAAAGACCAAGGTTTCCTGCGCAACGTTAATCGACGCAGGGTTAGTCGGTCCCTAAGGCGAGGCTGAAAAGCGTAGTCGATGGAAAACAGGTTAATATTCCTGTACTTCTGGTTATTGCGATGGAGGGACGGAGAAGGCTAGGCCAGCTTGGCGTTGGTTGTCCAAGTTTAAGGTGGTAGGCTGGAATCTTAGGTAAATCCGGGATTCTAAGGCCGAGAGCTGATGACGAGTGTTCTTTTAGAACACGAAGTGGTTGATGCCATGCTTCCAAGAAAAGCTTCTAAGCTTCAGGTAACCAGGAACCGTACCCCAAACCGACACAGGTGGTTGGGTAGAGAATACCAAGGCGCTTGAGAGAACTCGGGTGAAGGAACTAGGCAAAATGGCACCGTAACTTCGGGAGAAGGTGCGCCGGTGAGGGTGAAGCACTTGCTGCGTAAGCCCACGCCGGTCGAAGATACCAGGCCGCTGCGACTGTTTATTAAAAACACAGCACTCTGCAAACACGAAAGTGGACGTATAGGGTGTGACGCCTGCCCGGTGCCGGAAGGTTAATTGATGGGGTTAGCTAACGCGAAGCTCTTGATCGAAGCCCCGGTAAACGGCGGCCGTAACTATAACGGTCCTAAGGTAGCGAAATTCCTTGTCGGGTAAGTTCCGACCTGCACGAATGGCGTAACGATGGCGGCGCTGTCTCCACCCGAGACTCAGTGAAATTGAAATCGCTGTGAAGATGCAGTGTATCCGCGGCTAGACGGAAAGACCCCGTGAACCTTTACTATAGCTTTGCACTGGACTTTGAATTTGCTTGTGTAGGATAGGTGGGAGGCTTTGAAGCGTGGACGCCAGTTCGCGTGGAGCCATCCTTGAAATACCACCCTGGCAACTTTGAGGTTCTAACTCAGGTCCGTTATCCGGATCGAGGACAGTGTATGGTGGGTAGTTTGACTGGGGCGGTCTCCTCCTAAAGAGTAACGGAGGAGTACGAAGGTGCGCTCAGACCGGTCGGAAATCGGTCGTAGAGTATAAAGGCAAAAGCGCGCTTGACTGCGAGACAGACACGTCGAGCAGGTACGAAAGTAGGTCTTAGTGATCCGGTGGTTCTGTATGGAAGGGCCATCGCTCAACGGATAAAAGGTACTCCGGGGATAACAGGCTGATACCGCCCAAGAGTTCATATCGACGGCGGTGTTTGGCACCTCGATGTCGGCTCATCACATCCTGGGGCTGAAGCCGGTCCCAAGGGTATGGCTGTTCGCCATTTAAAGTGGTACGCGAGCTGGGTTTAGAACGTCGTGAGACAGTTCGGTCCCTATCTGCCGTGGACGTTTGAGATTTGAGAGGGGCTGCTCCTAGTACGAGAGGACCGGAGTGGACGAACCTCTGGTGTTCCGGTTGTCACGCCAGTGGCATTGCCGGGTAGCTATGTTCGGAATAGATAACCGCTGAAAGCATCTAAGCGGGAAACTAGCCTCAAGATGAGATCTCACTGGGACCTTGAGTCCCCTGAAGGGCCGTCGAAGACTACGACGTTGATAGGTTGGGTGTGTAAGCGCTGTGAGGCGTTGAGCTAACCAATACTAATTGCCCGTGAGGCTTGACCATATAACACCCAAGCAATTTGTATGCTTCGAGCTGAAAAGCGAAAGGGCACCAGATTGCGGTGTGTGAAGACGCAATGAACCGAAAGTTCGCAAGCATTCACAAAAACCGCAGAAACTATCGCATACCCAATTTGCTGAAGCGTCGAAAGACGGTTCGGTACCCGAATTTCTTGACGACCATAGAGCATTGGAACCACCTGATCCCATCCCGAACTCAGAAGTGAAACGATGCATCGCCGATGGTAGTGTGGGGTTTCCCCATGTGAGAGTAGGTCATCGTCAAGATTAAATTCCGAAACCCCTATCTGCGTATGCAGGTAGGGGTTTTGTTTTGTCCGCAGGAAAGTTTCTTCAGCCTGGATCATGGCTATATCTTTTTTATCGAATATCGCAGTATATGAAAATATATAGCGAGAATTCGTACAAAAGGAATGATCGATGACAGCGGCCCTGAGCGGTAAAGAAGCAGTAGGCGAGCATTACACGTTGGAAACGATGCGCCATGCGCAGCAGATGACCTGGAAGGCTATCGAACAGATTGCCCGGGTTGTTTCTCCCGGCATGCGCGAGTCCGAAGCCCAGTCACTGGGTAAACAGGTTCTGTCGGAACTTGGCATGGATCGCATCTGGCACCCGCTGCTGATCCGCTTTGGCGCCAATACGCTCAAGACGTTCAAACAACGCTCCGATGGCGATCCTGTGTTGGGTGACGAAGATATTTTCTTCGTCGACATGGGCGCGGTCTGGCAAGGGCACGAAGGTGATGCAGGGGCGACGTTCACCACCGGTTCCGACCCGGAAATGATCGCCTGTGCTGCGGCCTCCCGGGAGCTTTTCAATCGGGTCGAAGGCTTTTGGCGCAGCGAGCGGGTTTCCGGCATGGAGCTTTACCGCTATGCGGCCGACCAGGCGCAAGCCATGGGGTGGAAGCTCAACCTGGACATCAAGGGCCACAGAGTCAGCGATTTCCCTCATGCCATTCACCGTGGTGGCGACCTCGGGGATTTAGACAAGTGCCCAACGACCGGCCTGTGGATTCTGGAAATCCAGATCGCCCACCCTGAGCGCCCTTTCGGAGCGTTCTACGAAGACTTGCTTATCTGATCAAGGAAACCTCATGCCAAACCAAACAGAGCAACCGGTTCTGCTGTTCTCCTACGGTACTTTGCAGGACCGGGCCGTTCAGCTGTCCACCTTCGGGCGCGAGTTGAAAGGGCGCCTGGACAGCCTGCCAGGTTACAAGCAGAACCTGGTCGAGATAACCGATCCGGCGGTGTTGGCGGCGAGTGGGAAAAGCCATCATCCGATCGTGCAGGAGAGTGGCGACCTGTCGGACGAGATCGCCGGCACTGTTTTCGAGATCACGGCCCAAGAGCTGGTCGCGGCCGACGAATACGAGGTGGCGGACTACAAACGCGTCAGTGTGACCCTCAAGTCCGGCATCAGTGCCTGGGTCTACGTGCGAGCCTGACTTCCGGAAGTTTCACGCCGACGGGCAAGGACTCTCGCCGGCGATGATCATGCAGGCCCAGGCTGAAGTTCAGCAATTGCCTGGGGGGATACTCATTTGCTGGGGAGGAGGATTACTGACCACACTACCAAAGTGATCGCTGCCGCCAACAGACTACACGTCCCGGCAATCAAATGACGGAAGGCGGGGTGTTCAGACTGCTTGAGTCTGGCAATCACCAAGAGCCATGTGCCGACGAAGGCGCCCATAACCGCCATCAACGTATAGAGTACGTATAAAACGATCCGTGCTGAGGAGGCTTCTCCGGGGGCAAGCCATCTATTGAACAAAACCAGCACCGCTATCCCGACAATAAAACTACCCACGGCACCTGCCAGGTTGGCGAGCCATAGATTCACAGCTCCGCGGTTCTTCACCACCCAAATCCACATCCCCACTGTCGCAGCGAGGAACACCAATACGCCAATTAGCAGCATTCAATCCTTTTCCTTGTTCGCAATAACCCTGAAACCGCCATTGGTCATCTTTGATGAGATGAGGCGATGGCAACACGATATCAAACCGATGGGGTTATGCCGAAGGATGTTGCTGATTGATGTGGATTTTGGCTGCGTTTGACTCCGTCACTCATTGAATACAGGGTCGACGTTAAAAACGCTGGAACGCTCCCTTGGCCCGTCTCAACAGGCCAAGGGATCTGTAAACCTAAGCCTCCCAGCCCGCGCCACTAACCGCCGCCTGCGCCAGCGGGTGCAAGTCTGCTCCCTGATGCGTCGTCTGCCAGGCCAGCAACTCCTTGCGCATGCCGGGCGTCCAGTACATCTGCAGATGATTGCGCACGCCGAGCACGGCCTGTTGCTGATCCGGTTCGCTGGCAAAGTATTGGGCGATCTGGTTGACCATCTTGATCAGGTTTTCCGTACTCATCGGCGTACCTCGGCTTTTGTCCCGGCGCTGCGTTCATGGCGACGTTCGTTGAGCAGGCGTTGTTGTTCGTCGCTGAATGCCTGATAGCGTTTTTGCCACTCGGAAGGGTGATAGACGCGGCTGACCTCCACGGCGGTGACCTTGTACTCCGGACAGTTGGTCGCCCAGTCGGAGTTGTCGGTGGTGATCACGTTGGCACCCGACTCAGGGAAGTGGAAGGTGGTGTACACCACGCCCGGGGCAACCCGTTCGGTGACTCGTGCCCGCAGTACGGTCTGGCCGGCGCGGCTGCCGATGCCGACCCAATCGCCTTCGTTGATCCCACGGCTCTCGGCGTCGGTCGGGTGGATTTCCAGGCGGTCTTCGTCGTGCCAGGCGACGTTTTCAGTACGCCGGGTCTGGGCGCCGACGTTGTACTGGCTGAGGATGCGTCCGGTGGTCAGCAGCAGCGGATAGCGACTGTTGACCTTTTCCTCGGTCGGCACGTAGCCGGTGAGCATGAAGCGCCCCTTGCCACGCACGAATTCCTCAATGTGCATGGTTGGGGTGCCGTCCGGTGCCGCGGCGTTGCACGGCCATTGCAGGCTGCCGTGACTATCCAGTGCGGCGTAGCTGACGTTGGTGAAGGTCGGCGTCAGGCTGGCGATTTCATCCATGATTTCCGACGGATGCTTGTAGTTCATCGGATAGCCCAGGGCGTTAGCCAGAGCCACGGTGCCTTCCCAGTCGGCCTTGCCGCCCAGAGGCTCCATGACCTTGCGTACCCGGGAGATGCGCCGCTCGGCGTTGGTGAAGGTGCCGTCTTTTTCCAGGAACGAGGCGCCCGGCAGGAACACATGGGCGAACTTGGCGGTTTCGTTGAGGAAAATGTCCTGCACCACGATGCATTCCATGGCCGACAGCGCCGCGGTGACGTGTTGGGTGTTGGGGTCGCTCTGGGCGATGTCTTCGCCCTGGCAGTACAGGCCCTTGAAGCTGCCGGCCAGTGCAGACTCGAACATGTTGGGAATGCGCAGGCCCGGATCGGGTTGCAGGGTGACGTTCCAGGCCTGTTCGAACTGCGTCCGTACCACCTCGTTGGAGACGTGACGGTAACCGGGCAGTTCGTGGGGGAAGGAGCCCATGTCGCAGGAGCCCTGAACGTTGTTCTGCCCACGCAACGGGTTCACGCCCACGCCTTCTCGACCGATGTTGCCGGTGGCCATGGCCAGGTTGGCAATGCCCATGACCGCGGTACTGCCCTGGCTGTGCTCGGTGACGCCCAGGCCGTAATAGATCGCCGCGTTGCCGCCGGTGGCATACAAGCGCGCAGCGGCACGGATATCGGCAGGTTCTACGCCGCAGACAGGGCCAAGGGCTTCCGGCGAGTTTTCCGCTCGGCTGACGAACTCTTTCCAGTGGGCGAAATCGTTGCCTTCGCAACGGGCGTCGATAAAGGCCTGGTTGAGCAAGCCTTCGGTGACGATGACGTGGGCCAGGGCGTTGAGCATGGCGACGTTGGTGCCCGGACGCAGGGCCAAGTGCAGTTCGGCGCGGGCATGCACCGTGTCCACCAGGTCAATACGGCGTGGGTCGATGACGATCAGTCGCGCGCCTTCACGCAGACGGCGCTTGAGCTGGGAGGCGAACACCGGGTGAGCGTCGCTGGGGTTGGCACCCATCACCAGGATCACGTCAGCCTGCATCACCGAGTCGAAACTCTGTGTGCCGGCGGACTCGCCCAGGGTTTGTTTCAGGCCATAGCCGGTCGGCGAGTGGCAGACCCGCGCACAGGTGTCGACGTTGTTGTTGCCGAACGCGGCGCGCACCAGTTTTTGCACCAGGTAGGTTTCTTCGTTGGTGCAACGGCTGGAGGTGATGCCACCAATGGAATCGCGGCCGTATTTTTGCTGCAACCGGCGGAATTCGCTGGCGGCGTAAGTCACCGCTTCATCCCAGCTGACTTCCTGCCAAGGGTCGTTAATGGACTTGCGGATCATCGGCTTGGTGATGCGATCCGGGTGAGTCGCGTAGCCCCAGGCAAAGCGCCCCTTGACGCAGGAGTGGCCGTGGTTGGCTTGGCCGTTTTTGTCCGGAACCATGCGCACCAGTTGGTCGCCTTTCATCTCGGCGCGGAACGAACAGCCCACGCCGCAATAGGCGCAGGTGGTGATGACGCTATGTTCGGGCTGACCCAGTTCGACCACACTTTTTTCCATCAGTGTCGCGGTCGGGCAGGCTTGCACACAGGCGCCGCAGGACACGCATTCCGAGTCGAGGAAGTCCTCGCCACCGGCGGCCGCGACCCGGGATTCGAACCCGCGCCCGGTAATGGTCAGGGCAAACGTACCCTGGGTTTCTTCGCAGGCGCGCACGCAGCGGTTGCAGACGATGCACTTGCTCGGGTCGTAGTCGAAGTACGGGTTGGACGTGTCCTTCACGTCGTCCAGATGGTTCTCGCCCTCATAGCCGTAACGCACTTCCCGCAGGCCGACCTGGCCGGCGACGGTTTGCAGCTCGCAGTTGCCGTTGGCCGAGCAGGTCAGGCAATCCAGCGGGTGATCGGAGATGTACAGCTCCATGACGTTGCGGCGCAGGGTCGCGAGCTTCGGCGTCTGGGTGTGCACGGTCATGCCTTCGCTGACCGGCGTGGTGCAGGATGCGGGGTAGCCGCGCATGCCGTCGATCTCCACCAGACACATGCGGCAGGAGCCAAAGGCTTCCAGGCTGTCGGTGGCGCACAGTTTGGGGATGGTGGTGCCCAGCAACGCGGCGGCGCGCATCACCGAGGTGCCTTCGGGCACGCTGATGCTTTGGCCGTCGATGTTCAGGGTGACTTGCACCTGGCTTTCGCGGGCCGGGGTACCCAGATCCATATCGGTTTTCGGGTCGAATACAGTGATCATTGCTCGGCCTCCGAGGCTTGCAGACCGAAGTCGGCGGGGAAGTGCTTGAGGGCGCTGACGACCGGATAGGAGGTCATGCCGCCCAACGCGCACAGCGAACCGTATTGCATTGTGTCGCACAGGTCCTTGAGGATGATCGCCTGCTCATCGCGACCGTTCTGGTCAGGCGCAGCCAGCAGGCGGTCTATCACCTCAACGCCCCGGGTCGAGCCGATACGGCACGGTGTGCATTTGCCACAGGATTCCTCGGCACAAAACTGCATGGCGAAGCGCGCCATGTGGGCCATGTCCAACGTGTCATCAGCCACCACCACACCACCGTGGCCGAGCATCGCGCCCATGGCGGCGAAGGCTTCGTAATCCAGCGGCGTATCGAATTGCGAGGGTGGCACCCACGCACCGAGAGGGCCGCCAACCTGCGCGGCCTTCAGCGGCCGGCCACTGGCGGTCCCGCCGCCGTAGTCTTCCACCAATTCCCGCAGGGTCAGGCCAAAGGCCCGTTCCACCAGACCGCCGTGACGAATATTGCCCGCCAGCTGGAAGGGCATGGTGCCCAGGGAACGGCCCATGCCGTAATCGCGATAGAACTGCGCGCCCTTGGCCATAATCATTGGCACCGAGGCCAGCGTCAGCACGTTGTGCACCAGGGTCGGCAGGCCGAACAGGCCCTGCAGCGCGGGGATCGGCGGCTTGGCGCGGACGATCCCGCGCTTGCCTTCGAGGGAGTCCAGCAGCGCGGTTTCCTCACCGCAGATGTAAGCGCCGGCACCGACCCGCACTTCCATGTCGAAGGCCAATCCGCTGCCGCCGACATTGGCGCCGAGGTAACCGGCGGCCCGGGCGATGTCCAGCGCCTCGCGCAAGGTGGCCACGGCCTGTGGATATTCCGAGCGCACATAGATGTAGCCGTAGCTGGCGCCGACGGTGATGCCGGCAATGGCCATGCCTTCGATCAGCAGGAAGGGGTCGCCTTCCATCAGCATACGGTCGGCGAAGGTGCCGGAGTCGCCTTCGTCGGCGTTGCACACAATGTATTTCTGCGCCGCTTGGGTGGCGCGCACCGTGCGCCATTTGATCCCGGCCGGGAAAGCCGCGCCGCCACGGCCACGCAGACCCGAATCGAATACTGCAGTCGCGGTCTGCTCGCCGCCCAAGGCGATGGCCTGGGTCAAGCCCTCGAAGCCTCCGTGAGCCCGGTAATCCTCCAGGGACAACGGCCGGGTAATGCCGGCGCGGGCGAACAGCAGGCGTTGTTGGCTCTTCAGATAAGGCAACTCCTCCACCAGCCCCAAGGCCAGCGGATGAGCGGACGGCTCGCCTTGCAGCGCATCAAGCACGGACGGCACATCGGCAGCGGTCAGCGGGCCGAAGCCGATACGACCTTGCGGGCTGTCCACTTCCAGCAGCGGTTCCAGCCAGTACAGGCCGCGCGAGCTGGTGCGTTGCAAGTCCAGCGGCAGACCGCGCTCCCGGGCCTGAGTGGTCAGGGCCACGGCCACCTCATCGGCGCCTACGGCACGGGCAAGAGAATCACAGGGCAGATAAAGCGTCGGCATCATGCGTCCTCCTGGCAAGCGTTGAGCAGGGCATCCAGGCGTTCGGCAGTGAGCCGCGCATGCACCTGACCATCCAGCTCCAGGGCAGGTGAGCAGGCGCAGGCGCCGAGGCAATACACCGGGCGCAGACTGATGTTGCCGTCGGCACTGCTGCCGTGGTCGTCCAGTTGCAGGCGGTCGCGCAATTGCGCCGCGAGCTGCTCGGCGCCGCGGCTCTGGCAGGACTCGGCCCGGCACAGACGCAGGATATGCCGGGCCGGAGGCGCGGTGCGGAAGTCATGGTAGAAGCTGATCACCCCACGAACCTCAGCCTGACTCAGGTTAAGGGCGTGGGCAATCTCGGGAACGGCGGCATCGGGGATGTAACCGATGCCCTCCTGAATTTCATGAAGGATCGGCAACAATGCGCCGGGCAAACCCTTGTGGCGCTCCAGCAGGCTGTTGACCATAGGCAGGTGCAACATCTCATCAGACATACAGCATTCCTCACGGTCACGGACAAACCAGGCGGTTGTCGGTCGTCCGAAAGTGTCGGCTGCGGCGTTCACACCACGTCACGGTTTCGTGGCATTTTCAGACCGTTGGCCAGGGCACCCTGAGTGGGCATCTTGTTGTGCCCGGCGCGGTCTTTGCCGCACCTCTTCAGGCATATCACGCAGCTTGCCACGCCGCCTTTGAATCATCCGCACCAAAGCGACGTGTTCGGTTCTGCCTACGACTATCCATTAAGTCTAGATGAGCGGGGCGTGGGGCGTTCGCTCACTGACCTAATGCCCTGAGGGCCTGTCGATGCCTGATATATATCAAGCATCACAGGTAAGAAACAGCATCAGATCCGTGGGCAATTCCAGGGAGCAGTTGCGTTGATTTATTGCGCTGTAAACCAAAGGCCCTATAAACATTCACGCTGGATAAAAAGCCCCGCTTTGATCTGATCAACTAAAAGCCCCGAAAAGCTCGGGGCTAACAATCCCTGTCAGACAACCGCAACCCCTGTAGGAGCGAAGCTTGCTCGCGAAAGCGCCAGCTCAGCCAACATCAATACTGATGCCCGGCCACCATCCCAAGCAGCTCACTCCCACAGGCGTCATACCGGTCACCCACCGGCATCAAAACCATCCCGCCATTCTCCAGCCACTACCCTTCAGATGTCGCCGCCCGCTCAGGTGCCGGCGCAGAATCTCGATCCCGCGCAAGCACCTTCACCGCATCATCAACCACCGCCTTACTCATCGCCGTCAAATAATGCGCAGCCCAGGCATGGCGGCTTCAGGCATCGCAAAAAATGTCACTGCCGTCAGATGGACTGTCCCCTTTTTATGCAATTGTTTCTCCCGCATGATAACGCTACCCTTTGCGCCGTTTGGAATTTAAGCTTTAAACAGGAAAAATAATATGGACATTCAGTACTTCTATCCTTCAGCGCGCCGCTTTATAAAAATTGACGCGATCATACTGCTTTTTATTACCCCGCTTTTTGCTCATGCGGACATTACTGAGGAGGAGGCGACGGCTAACTGTCTTAAAATTAGTGAATACTCCGCCGAGGGCGGAAAGTATTACAAGCTTAAGCAATACGCCAAGGCTCGGGAGCAATACGAGCGTCAGGTCGGCTGGTCGGAAAGTTGTCAGCTGGGCGAAGAGGCAGTTGCGATGGCCTACAATAACGTCGCTCTCACCTATGTACACGAAGGCAATTACCTTAAGGCCCGGGCATGGCTGAATATTCTTCCAAACGACAAAAAGTCGATTTTCAATCTTGAAAAATTCAGTGGCGATATAAAAAACTCGGTAGAAAAACTGTCTGCTAAATCAGAAGGACAATATTGGCAATATGCCGGGGCGTCGTTATGGAGCACCATGACTATCAAGCCGCAGGGTCAGAAATACAAAGTTGATTTTCAGGGTTATTACACTGGCCTGATGGCGATGTACTACGGTCCCAATATAGGTGAGTTTTCAACGGTATTAGAGGTTGATAATGGCAAGGCTAAATACGCCATGAGCGGAGATGACGAAGGCGACTGCGTATACGACTTCGACATTAAAAAAGATCTGCTCACTGTAAAGCGCACGGCAGGTGAGTGGTGCGGCTTTGGTCATAATGTGGGAGCTGAAGGCGTTTATAACAGGGTTGAGTTCTAGCAGCTTTCTTGAAATTCGCGAAATTTGGTAAACAGCCGAAACCCTACATAGTCGGACTGGCATTTGTACGAGTGTCGGTAGTAGCAATTCCAGTAACTGATCATGCGTGCTTGCGTCGTTTGAAAGTACGCCTGATTGTCCCGAATAAAACGACCGTAAAGCGCCGGATCGAACTTGGGTAGGTGCGCTTCAACGGTTTCTAGAATCTGGATGACGTACTCGCCTGTCAGTTGCAACACGAACGGGACAATCCAGGGGGCATGCACTGAGAGAATCCGTTCCAATTGACGTTGGCGCACATGACCATCGTGGTGCCGTGTCAGAAGGCACGAGTACAAAAGGCTCTGGGTTTCACTCAAGTAGTCAAAGGCTGTCTCATAACCTAGGTCATAAATCCGGTAGGGAATGATCAACTCCTCCTCACCGACTCTGACCTCTATGAATCGATGCATTTCCACACGCGCCTGGCAGAGCAGCCCTATAACCTGGTCGAGAGCCTCTGCCTCTTGTTTAAGAAAAGCCGGAAACGCCTGGTTTGCACACTGCATTTTCATTCACTGAATATCTTTCAAGTATTCCTTAAGGGCAATGAGCGGTGTATCAAGCTGTTCCATCGTCTGCGCAGCGCTGAAATCTCCTGACAATCTATCTAGTTCTCGACCCAGCGCCGTACCAACTCCACCTATCGCCTCAAGCGCCAGACCTACGCATTCAGCCACTTTGACCTTAATGGTCTCGACATCCCCTCGCCGCACCAGCAACTCAAACACATCCCGCTGGTAATCACCCATGACCAGATCATCACGCAAAATCGGACTTGAATCATCCGTCTCGTAAGCCAGTTTCAGGGAGAAGAGGGCGACGCTTTCCAGCTGCAATTCCATGGTGGGAATCCTTGTGAAATGTTCCGCCGGTGCGGGACGTGCTAAGAGAAGCAAGATCAAAAGATCGCAACCTTCGGCGGCCCCTACACGACAGCGGTGCGGGCAATGGCTTTTCTACAGGCGAAAAAAAAGGCCTTGCAAAGCAAGACCTTTCTTAATTTTGGTGCCCCGAGGGAGACTCGAACTCCCACTCCTTTCGAAAACGGATTTTGAATCCGCCGCGTCTACCAATTCCGCCATCAGGGCTCAATGGCGGCGAAGTATAGAGAGGTGAATACCGCTGGTCAATCAGGTACATGGAGAATTTTTGATATTTCCGCTAGACTTCCCGGCCCTGCTAGACGAACCCCATCATGCGCGTTGCTGACTTTACCTTCGAGCTCCCTGATTCGCTGATTGCTCGCCATCCTTTGGCCGAGCGTCGCGGTAGTCGCCTGTTGACCCTGGATGGGGTCAGCGGCGCCCTGGCACACCGTCAATTCACTGATTTGCTTGAGCATTTGCGCCCAGGCGATTTGATGGTGTTCAACAATACCCGGGTGATTCCGGCGCGGCTGTTTGGCCAGAAAGCTTCCGGCGGCAAGCTGGAAATTCTGGTGGAGCGGGTGCTCGACAGTCATCGCGTGCTGGCCCATGTGCGCTCCAGCAAGTCGCCCAAGCCCGGCTCGAAGATTTTGATCGACGGCGGTGGCGAGGCCGAGATGCTGGCGCGTCACGATGCGTTGTTCGAACTGGGGTTTGCCGAAGAGGTGTTGCCGCTGCTCGACCGCGTCGGGCACATGCCGTTGCCTCCTTATATAGATCGCCCGGATGAAGGCTCGGACCGCGAGCGTTATCAGACGGTGTACGCCCAGCGCCTGGGTGCGGTGGCGGCGCCGACGGCGGGGCTGCATTTTGATCAGCCGCTGATGGAGGCGATTGCCGCCAAGGGCATCGAGACCGCATTCGTGACCTTGCACGTTGGCGCGGGCACGTTCCAGCCGGTGCGCGTGGAGAAGATCGAAGATCACCACATGCACAGCGAATGGCTGGAAGTCGGCCAGGACGTGGTCGATGCCGTTGCGGCCTGCCGCGCTCGCGGCGGTCGTGTGGTGGCCGTGGGGACCACCAGCGTGCGTTCCCTGGAAAGTGCCGCGCGTGATGGCGTGCTCAAGCCATTCAGTGGCGACACCGATATCTTTATCTACCCGGGCCGGCCGTTTCATGTGGTCGATGCTCTGGTCACCAACTTCCATTTGCCCGAATCCACACTGTTGATGCTGGTTTCGGCGTTCGCCGGTTATCCCGAGACCATGGCCGCCTATAAAGCCGCCGTCGACAACGAATACCGCTTTTTCAGCTACGGTGATGCGATGTTTATCACCCGTAATCCCGCACCACGTGGCCCTGAGGACAAAGAATGAGTCGCCAAAGTCGTATGTCGTTTGAGTTGCTTGCTACTGACGGCAAGGCGCGTCGCGGTCGTTTGACCTTCCCGCGCGGTACCGTCGAGACCCCGGCGTTCATGCCGGTGGGCACGTACGGTACGGTCAAGGGCATGCTGCCACGGGATATCGTCGCCACCGGCGCGGAAATCATTCTGGGCAACACTTTCCACTTGTGGCTGCGTCCTGGCACCGAAGTGATCAAGAAGCACGGCGACCTGCACGATTTCATGCAGTGGAAAGGCCCGATCCTGACCGACTCCGGCGGTTTCCAGGTGTTCAGCCTGGGCGCCATGCGCAAGATCAAGGAGGAGGGCGTGACCTTCGCCTCTCCGGTCGACGGCGCCAAAGTGTTCATGGGGCCGGAAGAGTCGATGCAGGTCCAGCGTGACCTGGGCTCGGACATCGTGATGATCTTCGACGAATGTACCCCGTACCCGGCCGACGAAGACGTCGCTCGCGTATCGATGGAGCTGTCGTTGCGCTGGGCTCAGCGTTCGAAGAATGCACATGGCGACAACACGGCGGCGTTGTTCGGCATCGTGCAGGGCGGCATGCACCAGGATCTGCGCATGCGCTCCCTGGAAGGCCTCGACAAGATCGGCTTCGACGGCCTGGCCATCGGCGGTCTGTCGGTGGGCGAGCCCAAGCACGAGATGATCAAGGTGCTCGATTACCTGCCGGGTCAGATGCCGGCTGACAAACCTCGTTACCTTATGGGCGTTGGCAAACCGGAAGATCTGGTTGAGGGTGTGCGCCGCGGTGTGGACATGTTCGATTGCGTGATGCCAACCCGTAATGCCCGCAACGGGCATCTGTTCATTGATACAGGCGTGCTGAAGATCCGTAACGCGTTCCATCGCCATGATGATTCGCCGCTGGATCCGACCTGCGATTGCTATACCTGCCAGAACTTCTCCCGCGCTTATCTGCATCACCTGGACAAGTGCGGCGAAATGCTGGGAAGCATGCTCAATACCATCCATAACTTGCGCCATTATCAAGTGCTTATGGCTGGTTTGCGCGAGGCTATTCAACAGGGTACATTGGCCGCCTTTGTCGATGCCTTCTACGCCAAACGCGGGTTGCCTGTTCCGCCTTTGGACTGAGTTTTCTGACCCCAAGATTCAACATTTGCAACTGGAGTGCTAAATGAGCTTTTTTATCTCTAATGCCATGGCTGACGCTGCTGCACCTGCGGCAGGCCCGATGGGCGGCGGCTTTGAGTGGATTTTCCTGGTCGGTTTCCTGGTCATCTTCTACCTGATGATCTGGCGTCCACAGGCCAAGCGCGCCAAAGAGCAGAAGAACCTGCTGAGCAGCCTGCAAAAAGGTGACGAAGTTGTGACCACCGGTGGTATCGCCGGCAAAATCACCAAAGTGTCCGACGACTTCGTGGTTCTGGAAGTTTCCGACACCGTTGAAATGAAGTTCCAGAAAGGCGCCATCGCCGCCACGCTGCCAAAAGGCACGCTCAAAGCGATCTAAGTTACAACTTCTACTCAATCGACGGGGCGCGCAAGGCGCCCCGCGTCATAAGCGGGCGGCGTGATGCTGAACAAATACCCTCTGTGGAAATACATTCTGATCCTGGCGGTGCTGGCGGTCGGTCTGATTTATTCCGCTCCCAATCTATATCCTGACGACCCGGCCATTCAGGTCAGCGGTGCAAGCACTGCGCTGCAAGTCAATCAGGCTGATCTGGACCGTGTGAGCACCGCGCTCAAGGAATCCGGGATCAACGTCAAGGCGGCCACGCTGGCGGCAAACGGCAAGGGCGGTCTGATTCGCCTGGTCAAGGCTGAAGACCAGTTGCCAGCCAAAGACGTTGTGCGCAAGGCATTGGGCGATGACTACGTCGTTGCACTGAACCTGGCGCAAACCACCCCGCAATGGCTGCGCAGCCTGGGCGCGCACCCGATGAAGCTGGGTCTGGACTTGTCCGGTGGTGTGCACTTCCTGCTGGAAGTGGACATGGACAAAGCCCTCGACGCACGCCTGAAAGTCTACGAAGGCGATGTGAAGAGCCTGTTGCGCAAAGAGAAACTGCGCTATCGCAGCCTGCCGCAACTGGGCGGTGCCATTCAGCTGGGCTTCACTGATGAAGACTCCCGCGAACAGGCCCGTGCGCTGATCCGCAAGAACTTCAACGATTTCGACATTGTTCCGGCCGACCTCAATGGCCAACCGGTACTGCGTCTGGCGATGACCTCGGCCAAGCTGGCGGAAATCCGCGAATACTCCATCAAGCAGAACTTGACCACGGTACGTAACCGCGTCAACGAGCTGGGTGTTGCCGAACCTATCGTTCAGCGCCAGGGCGCCAACCGCATCGTGGTTGAGCTGCCGGGCGTGCAAGACACCGCAGAAGCCAAGCGTATCCTCGGCAAGACGGCCAACCTGGAGTTCCGTCTGGCGGCTGAGCCTGGCGCTTCGAAAGCCACTTCCGAGGAATTCGAGTTCCGTGAAGGCAAGCGTCCTCCGGCTCTGATCGAGCGTGGCCTGATCATCACCGGTGACCAGGTGACTGACGCCAAGGCGGGCTTCGGCGAGCACGGTACGCCAGAAGTGAACATCCGTCTGGATGGTCACGGTGGCGAGCTGATGAGTCGTGCGACTCGCAGCAACGTCGGCCGCAGCATGGCGGTGATCTTCATCGAACAGCGTCCGGTCACCACTTACGTCAAGCAAGTGGTCAACGGCGTCGAGAAAGACGTGCCGGTTCAGACGTTCAAGGAAGAGAAGAAGATCATCAGCCTGGCGACCATCCAGTCGCCGCTGGGTGCCCAGTTCCGCATCACTGGCCTGAACGGCCAGGGCGAATCGTCCGAGCTGGCGCTGCTGCTGCGTGCCGGTGGTCTGGCGGCTCCGATGTACTTCGCTGAAGAGCGCACCATTGGCCCAAGCCTGGGTGCCGACAACATCACCAAAGGTATCGATGCATCATTGTGGGGCATGCTGTTTGTCTCGCTGTTCATCATGGCCATCTACCGCTTCTTCGGCCTCATCGCCACCGTTGCGCTGGCAGTGAACATGGTGATGCTGCTGGCCTTGATGTCGCTGCTGGGTGCAACGCTGACCCTGCCGGGTATCGCCGGTATCGTATTGACCATGGGTATGGCGGTCGACGCCAACGTCCTGATCTTCTCGCGGATACGTGAAGAGATCGCGGCCGGCATGACCGTACAACGGGCAATCAACGAAGGCTTCGGCCGGGCATTCACCGCGATTCTCGACGCCAACCTGACAACCTTGTTGGTGGGCGGGATTCTCTTTGCCATGGGCACCGGCCCGGTCAAGGGTTTCGCCGTGACCATGTCCCTCGGGATCTTTACCTCGATGTTCACGGCCATCATGGTGACCCGCGCGATGGTCAACCTGATCTTCGGCGGTCGTGACTTCAAGAAGTTGTGGATTTAAGGGGCTGCCATGTTACGTACAATCAACTTCATGGGCGTTCGCAACTTTGCGTTCGGCGTCACATTGTTCCTTACCGCGCTGGCAATGTTCAGTGTCTTTCATAAGGGCATGAACTGGGGCCTGGACTTCACCGGCGGTACGCTCATCGAGCTGACCTACGAGCGTCCGGCCGATGTCACCAAGGTGCGTGAGCAACTGGCTACAGCCGGTTATCACGAAGCCATCGTGCAGAACTTCGGTGCGACTACCGATCTTCTGGTGCGCATGCCTGGCGAAGATCCGCAACTGGGTCACCAGGTGGCTGAAGCGCTGCAGAAAGTCGGCGGCGACAACCCGGCTCAGGTCAAGCGTGTCGAGTTCGTCGGCCCGCAGGTGGGTGAAGAGCTGCGCGACCAGGGCGGTCTCGGCATGCTGATGGCGCTGGGCGGCATCCTGATCTACCTGGCTTTCCGCTTTCAGTGGAAGTTTGCGGTCGGTGCGATCGTGTCCTTGATCCACGACGTTATCGTGACCGTCGGTATCCTGTCGTTCTTCCAGATTACCTTCGACCTGACGGTGCTGGCGGCGGTACTGGCGATCATCGGTTACTCGCTCAACGACACCATCGTGGTATTCGACCGGGTTCGTGAGAACTTCCGCGTCCTGCGCAAGGCCAGCCTGATCGAGAACATCAACATCTCGACCACGCAAACCCTGCTGCGGACCATGGCGACGTCGATCTCCACCTTGCTGGCGATCGCGGCCCTGTTGTTCTTCGGTGGCGACAACCTGTTCGGTTTCTCCATTGCCCTGTTCATCGGTGTTCTGGCGGGTACTTACTCCTCGATCTACATCGCGAACGTGGTGCTGATCTGGCTGAACCTGAACAGCGAAGACCTGATTCCTGTGGCGACGAGCGAGAAGGAAGTCGACGACCGTCCATAACGGTTATCGTTTTCCTGCTGCAAGCCGAGAAGGCGCGAGTGTTGAACTCGCGCCTTTTTTCATGCTCCAAGGCTGGGAGAAGCGCGGGTTTGTCCCGTCTGTTATAGCCAGGAGGTTCATGTGAACAAGTCGTTGCTGGTTGGTGCGGTATTGGGTGCTGTCGGTGTGACTGCCGGTGGTGCTGTTGCCACCTACAAACTGGTTAAAAGCGGCCCTGAGTATGCACAAGTGCTGGCCGTTGAACCGGTCAAGACACAAATCAAGACTCCACGTGAAGTGTGCAAGGACGTTACGGTGACCCGGCAAGCGCCGGTGAAAGACCAACACCAGATCGCCGGTACGGTGGTCGGCGCCCTGGCTGGTGGCCTGTTGGGCAATCAGATCGGCGGCGGTACAGGCAAGAAAATCGCCACAGTGGCCGGTGCGGTCGGCGGCGGTTATGCGGGTAACAAGGTGCAGGAAGGCATGCAGGAGCGTGACACCTACACCACGACTCAGACTCGCTGTAACACGGTCAATGACATCAGCGACAAGGTCGTAGGCTACGACGTTCGTTATTCGCTGGACGGCAAGGAAGGCAAGGTGCGGATGGATCGCGATCCAGGCAATCAGATTCCGGTCGACAAGGATGGCAAGCTGATCCTGGGGCAGAACGAACCGGCCCGGTAATGAGCTGAGCGTCTACTCAAAAAGAAGCATCCCGCAAGGGATGCTTTTTTTGTGCCCGAATTTCATGTGTCACCTTCAACGTGTTATGCAAGACTCTTCATTTTTGCGGCCTTTTGCCCGCCAGTCCTGAGCCCCCATGCCTGCCATCGATCATCCCCTGATAGACCAGTTCCTCGACGCCCTGTGGCTGGAGAAAGGCCTTTCCGATAACACCCGCGATGCCTATCGCAGCGACCTGGCCTTGTTCAACGGCTGGTTGCAGGAAAAAGGCCTGGAGCTGATCAACGCCGGGCGCGAGTTGATCCTCGATCACCTGGCCTGGCGCCTGGAGCAAAACTACAAACCCCGTTCTACGGCGCGATTCCTCTCCGGTGTGCGTGGTTTCTATCGCTATTTGTTGCGGGAAAAGCTGATTGCCGTGGATCCGACCCTGCGCGTGGATATGCCGCAACTGGGTAGGCCATTGCCTAAATCCTTATCGGAAGCCGATGTGGAGGCCTTGCTGGCTGCGCCGGACTTGAGCGAGGCCATCGGTCAGCGTGATCGCGCCATGCTTGAGGTGCTTTACGCGTGTGGCTTGCGGGTGACGGAGCTGATCAGCCTGACGCTGGAACAGGTCAACCTGCGCCAGGGCGTGCTGCGGGTGATGGGCAAGGGCAGCAAGGAGCGGCTGGTGCCGATGGGCGAGGAGGCGATTGTCTGGGTCGAGCGTTACATGCGCGATGCCCGTGGCGAGTTGCTGGGCGGGCGTCCCAGCGATGTGCTGTTCCCCAGCCAGCGCGGTGAGCAGATGACCCGCCAGACCTTCTGGCATCGCATCAAGCACCAGGCCAAGGTCGCCGGGATCGGCAAGTCGCTGTCGCCGCATACCTTGCGTCATGCCTTCGCCACGCACCTGCTCAACCACGGTGCCGACCTTCGGGTGGTGCAAATGTTGCTCGGCCACAGCGATCTCTCCACCACCCAGATCTATACTCACGTCGCCCGGGCGCGCTTGCAGGATCTGCATGCCAAGCATCACCCCAGAGGCTAATCAATGCGGGATGGTTACAAACCCTGTGGCGAGGGGGCTTGCCCCCCCGTTCGGCTGCGCAGCAGTCGTCAAGCCTCACGCCTCGGTCCATATGTCGGATAGGGATCGCCAAAGAGGGGCTGCTTCGCAACCCAACGGGGGCAAGCCCCCTCGCCACACGGGCCTTATGTGGTAGGCTTTGCCGGTTTGCACGATGGGCGGTTATGACCCGGTGTTTCGGCACGGGCGTTCTGATCGTCCCATTTGTCCGCCTTCAGGAGTTCTCATGCGTCTGACCCAGATTTTCGCCGCTGCAGCCATTGCGTTGGTCAGCACCTTTGCCGTCGCCGATGACGCGGCCGACCAAGCCATTCGTAAAAGCCTGGAAAACCTCCAGCTCGACGTGCCGGTCGAAACCATCACCGCCAGCCCGCTGCCAGGTCTGTACGAAGTCAAGCTCAAGGGCAGCCGCGTGCTTTACGCCAGCGCCGACGGCCAATACGTGGTTCAGGGCTACCTGTTCCAGCTCAAGGACGGTAAACCGGTCAACCTGACCGAGAAGACCGAACGCCTGGGCATTGCCAAACTGATCAATGGCATTCCAGTGGCTGAAACCGTGGTCTACCCGGCCATCGGCGAAACCAAGTCGCACATCACCGTGTTCACCGACACCACTTGCCCGTATTGCCACAAGCTGCACGCCGAAGTGCCTGAGCTGAACAAACGCGGCATCGAAGTGCGTTATGTTGCGTTCCCGCGCCAGGGCCTGGGCTCGCCGGGTGACGAGCAACTGCAAGCCGTGTGGTGCTCCAAAGACAAGAAAGCCGCCATGGACAAGATGGTCGATGGCAAGGAAATCAAGGCCGCCAAGTGCGATAACCCGGTGTCCAAGCAGTTTGCCCTCGGTCAGTCGATTGGCGTGAACGGTACACCGGCCATCGTTTTGGCTGACGGTCAGGTCATTCCGGGCTACCAGCCTGCGCCACAAGTCGCCAAACTGGCACTGGGCGCGAAGTAAATTCGCATCGTCACGGCCAGCCTTTGACGAGCGTGGTCCGGCGGCAGCATTTGCCGGGCCATCAATAGAGAGCCGCGAACCTGCGGCTGTTTTCACGGCCGGCCTCGAGTCGGCCGTTTTATGGGGAGTTCACAGTGAAACCGGTCAAAGTAGGCATCTGTGGGTTAGGGACCGTCGGTGGCGGTACCTTCAACGTACTTCAGCGCAACGCCGAGGAAATTGCTCGTCGTGCCGGGCGTGGAATCGAAGTGGCACAAATTGCCATGCGCACGCCAAAGCCTCAGTTCCAGACGACCGGTATTGCGATTACCAACGATGTCTTCGAAGTGGCCACGAACCCTGAGATCGACATCGTCATAGAGCTGATGGGCGGCTATACCGTTGCCCGCGAGCTGGTACTCAAGGCCATCGAGAATGGCAAGCATGTGGTCACCGCGAACAAGGCACTGATTGCCGTTCACGGTAATGAAATTTTCGCCAAGGCTCGCGAGAAGGGCGTGATCGTTGCGTTCGAAGCGGCCGTGGCCGGCGGCATTCCGGTGATCAAGGCGATCCGTGAAGGCCTGTCCGCCAACCGTATCAACTGGGTGGCCGGCATCATCAACGGCACCG
The DNA here is from genome assembly GCF_059492165.1 of Pseudomonas sp. Pseusp15. NCBI lineage: Bacteria > Pseudomonadati > Pseudomonadota > Gammaproteobacteria > Pseudomonadales > Pseudomonadaceae > Pseudomonas > Pseudomonas sp. Pseusp15. The sequence continues at coordinate 4,210,668 of NZ_CP168523.1, read as the reverse complement.
GTAACTTCATCCTTACCGAAATGCGTGAAAAAGGCCGGACCTTCGAAGACGTGCTGGCCGAAGCGCAGGCCCTGGGTTACGCCGAAGCCGACCCGACGTTCGACGTCGAAGGCATCGACGCCGCCCACAAGCTGACGATCCTGGCGTCCATCGCGTTCGGCATTCCGCTGCAATTCGACAAGGCCTACACCGAAGGCATCACCAAGCTGACCACCGCTGACGTGAACTACGCCGAAGCGCTGGGCTATCGCATCAAGCACCTGGGCGTGGCGCGCAGCACCGCGGCCGGTATCGAGTTGCGCGTGCACCCGACGCTGATCCCGGCCGATCGCCTGATCGCCAACGTCAACGGCGTGATGAACGCGGTGATGGTCAACGGTGATGCTGCCGGTTCGACCCTGTTCTACGGTGCTGGCGCCGGTATGGAACCGACCGCTTCGTCGGTAATCGCCGATCTGGTGGACGTGGTTCGCGCCATGACCTCCGACCCGGAAAACCGTGTACCGCACCTGGCCTTCCAGCCGGATTCGCTGTCGGCCCACCCGATCCTGCCGATCGAAGCCTGCGAAAGCGCTTACTACCTGCGCATTCAGGCCAAGGACCATCCGGGCGTGTTGGCCCAGGTGGCGAGCATCCTGTCGGAGCGCGGCATCAACATCGAATCGATCATGCAGAAGGAAGTCGAGGAACACGACGGCCTGGTGCCGATGATCCTGCTGACCCATCGCGTGCTGGAACAGCACATCAACGATGCGATCGCTGCCCTGGAAGCCTTGGCGGGCGTGGTCGGTCCGGTTGTACGGATCCGCGTCGAGCACCTGAACTAAGCCGTTATCGTTCACCGGGCCCGCACGCGGGCCCGGCATTGCGAACACTGTCCATTGGAGTCAGTCATGCGTTACATCAGTACCCGCGGCCAGGCACCGGCCCTGAATTTCGAAGACGTCCTGCTGGCCGGTCTAGCCACCGACGGCGGTCTGTACGTCCCGGAAAACCTGCCACGTTTCACTCAGGAAGAAATCGCTTCCTGGGCCGGCCTGCCGTATCACGAACTGGCCTTCCGGGTGATGCGCCCGTTCGTCACCGGCAGCATTCCCGATGCCGATTTCAAAAAGATTCTTGAAGAAACGTACGGCGTGTTTTCCCACAACGCCGTGGCGCCGTTGCGTCAGCTGAACAGCAACGAATGGGTGCTGGAGCTGTTCCACGGCCCGACCCTGGCGTTCAAGGACTTCGCCCTGCAACTGCTCGGTCGCCTGCTCGACTATGTGCTGGAAAAGCGCGGTGAGCGCGTGGTGATCGTCGGCGCTACCTCCGGTGACACCGGTTCGGCGGCCATCGAAGGCTGCAAGCATTGCGAAAACGTCGACATCTTCATCCTGCACCCACACAACCGCGTGTCCGAAGTGCAGCGTCGCCAGATGACCACCATCTTCGGCGAGAACATCCATAACATCGCCATCGAAGGCAACTTCGATGACTGCCAGGAAATGGTCAAGGCGAGCTTCGCCGACCAGAGCTTCCTCAAGGGCACTCGCCTGGTAGCGGTGAACTCGATCAACTGGGCGCGGATCATGGCCCAGATCGTTTATTACTTCCACGCAGCCCTGCAACTGGGTGGCCCGGCGCGTTCGGTATCGTTCTCGGTGCCGACCGGCAACTTCGGCGATATCTTCGCCGGTTACCTGGCGCGCAACATGGGCCTGCCGATCAACCAGTTGATCGTCGCCACCAACCGCAACGACATCCTGCACCGCTTCATGAGCGGCAATCAGTACGTCAAGGAAACCCTGCACGCCACGCTGTCGCCGTCCATGGACATCATGGTCTCGTCGAACTTCGAACGCCTGCTGTTCGACCTGCACGGTCGCAACGGCGCGGCGATTGCCGGTTTGATGGACACCTTCAAGCAGGGCGGCGGTTTCAGCGTCGAGCAGGAACGCTGGACCGAGGCGCGCAAGCTGTTCGATTCGCTGGCGGTGGATGACGCCCAAACCTGCGAAACCATTGCCGAAGTCTTCGAGCAAACCGGCGAGCTGCTGGACCCGCACACCGCCATCGGCGTGAAGGCCGCGCGCGAATGCCGTCGCAGCCTGGATATCCCGATGGTGATCCTGGGCACGGCTCATCCGGTCAAATTCCCGGACGCGGTGGAAAAAGCCGGTGTAGGAAAAGCACTCGAACTACCTGCACATCTTTCTGATTTGTTTGAGCGAGACGAGCGTTGCACCGTGTTGCCGAATGACCTGAAAGCCGTGCAGGCCTTTGTCAGTCAGCATGGCAACCGCGGCAAGCCACTGTAACCGGTAAAAGCTGTCACATTTTGAAGCCCGTCTCCTGACGGGCTTTCTCATTTCTGCATGCCACACTTGTCGGGTTTCGTAAATGAAGAGCCGCCCATGAAGGGCGGGCGAGACGATCACCAAGGAAGTGGCAATGCTGTTTTTTAGAGGGTTTAAACCAGCTGCGTGCTGGATATTTCTGGTCGGAGCCATGAGCGTTGCTCAATGGGGGCTGGCGGCGCAATTGGCGGCTTATGAGCCCCGGGGGGCGGTCGCCGAGGCCGCTATCGGGCTAGACGCTCAGGAGCTGCAATGGATTGCGGAACATCCGACGGTCACGGTCGCGTCGGCGCAGTACCCGTTGTATCTGTTCAAGGATGAGCATGGACACTGGAGCGGGTTGAACAACGATGTGCTCAACCGCATCAGCGCCATGACAGGGCTGAAGTTCCTCCATGAAGAGACGTTTTCCACCGATCAATTGCTGGAGCGGCTGGAAAGCGGCGCGGCAGACATTAGCACCACACTGGCAATGAGTGAGGAGCGCAAGGAGTTCCTGGATTTCAGTCATGCGTTCGGTGGTGCGGGCTGGGTGTTCGTCGGGCGAGCGGGCGCGCCAGCGGTGCAATCCATGCAGCAGCTGTCGAAAAGAGTACTGGTGCTGCCAGCCCGGCATGCGCTGGAGGCGACCATTCGTCGCGACTATCCGTCCATCGAGCTGCGTTCGGTCAAAACCTACGCCGAGGCCAGGGCGCTGGTCGAAAGCGGCGAAGCCTACGCCACCATCGAGAATGAAACCGGGGCGCAGCTCTATCCGTCAGGGCAGCTCAAGGTGGGCGATACGGTGGAGGGTAAATGGGAAGCTGATCATCTGGCGCTACGCAAAGGGCAGCCGCAATTGTTGAGCATCCTCAACAAGGCGCTCGAAGCGTTTCCGCCTGCCGAATTACGCGCGATTCGCTTGAAGTGGCTCGATGGCATTGTTCCTGTACAGACGCCTTCGACCTGGCAGCAAATAACCGAATGGGGCTGTTGGGGCATTTTTTTCGCCAGTGTTTTTGTGCTGCTATCCCTGTTGTGGAACCGACGACTCGCGATGTTGATCCAGCAACGTCGGGACGCCGAAAAAGACCTCAATGACCAGCTCGCCTTCCAGCACGCCTTGATAGACGCCATGCCCGATCCGATGTTCGTGCGTGATCTGGAAGGGCGTTTGATCATGTGCAACAAAAGTTATGAGGAGAGTTTGTCGACCCGTTTCGACCAGATTCAGGGGCGCCGACTGATCGAGCTTGATGTCTTGCCCAAGGAAACCGCCGAGCAACTGCACGCCGAGTTCATGGCCCAGCTGGGTACGCGCAAGACCCGCTTCAGCGAGCGCCAGTTGATGTTCAAGGACGGCGTCAGGGACATCTATCAGTGGACGGTGCCGTTTTACAGCGCGGACGGTCAATTGCGAGGACTGTTGGGCGGATGGACCGATCTGGCCAAGCGGAGACAAGGCAGGCGTAAAGCGCAATGCCTGTAGCAGCTGCTACAAGGCATGTGTCTCGGGTGAAAGGGTTTAAACGCGGCTGTTTTTTTACTGTCATCTTTTCCGGGCATGCTTTATCCACCAGAGGCGCCGGTGCGCCTGCCGTTGGAATCCAGAACTTTCTTCTCGGGCCTGGGGTCAATTACTGTGGATACGCCCCAGGCACTTTGTTTACGGACTATTGAGTGGTGATCGAGATGGAAAGTATCAGTCTATTGCTCGGCGAGGCTCTGAGCCCGTACCAAGTCACGTTGACCCCATCGGGTGCCCATGGCGAATGCCTGGTGACGCTCAAGAGTGCGACCGGCGCTATCGTGGTCGAACGGCTGTTCAATCAGGCCCAGTTAACCGATAAACGTCTGCTGACGGATGTCGTCGACGGCTTGCACCGTGACGTAATGATCGCTGAAGGACGCCTGGAGCCCTGTGTTATCGCGGCGTTGCGCAATGCTGCTCAGGACAAGCGCCTGGCCAGCCGAAATTGAAGTGTTTTTTGTGGGAACCTTCCTGCGCCAAGGTCAGTCAGACCATGTAACGGCAGGATCAAGCATTGTGCTCCGGTGCTTGTAGCTTGCTGCTACGGGTCTGTAATACAGGCCACGTTTAACCCCGAGTTGTCTCCCCACTTCTCGGGGTTTCTTTTTGCCTGCGATTTGTCATTGCGTGGCCTGATGCTCGAAAAAGGCCTTGGTTTCTTCCAGGTAATTCTTGCGTCTTTGCGGGTCGAGCCAGTCGGCATACAACGGGTCCAGGTGCTCGCGGGGCAGGGCGCGCAATAGTCGGTTGATTTCACTGATCGCCTGTCGACCCAGGGGCGTATTCGAGCAACCGATGTACACGGGCATGTAGTTGCCCGTGCCTTTGACCGGGTAGAACTCCAGTTGCTCATCGGCCAGGTTTTCCTGATGGGCCTGATAGCGGATTTCCGGCCAGTAACCCAATACCACCTGCAAACGACCCAAGCGTTGCATCTGCAGCAGGCTGCCGAGGGCGTCATTGCCATAGTGGGGCGTCAGCGCGCCGGCTGGCGCCTGTTGCAGCAGTGTGTCGAGGAACTCACCGTAACGGCGCTCGGCGATCACACCGACTTTCTGTCGACCGCTGGCCAACAGGGCCGCCAAATCGACTGCACCGTTGGAAAGAAACGGCTCCAGCACCGACCGATCTTCACGTCGGATCACCAGCCCATTGCTGACCACCCGGAAGGCCGGAATGGAATACGTGATCCACTGTTCGCGCTCCCTGCTCCAGACCAGCGAGGGGTCGCAGGTAAAGGATTCTTCGTGAAGCATCTGCATGCCGCGGGCGCGATTGACCCGTATCAGGGTATGTTCGTACTGCGGCATACCGGCGATCAGCAGGGGCATCAGTTGGTCAATGACGCCCTGGCCTTTTTTCGGGCCTTCGAAGATCGTCAGTGGCGGCAGGTCGCGCAACAGCCAGAACAAATGCTCCTTAGGTTGCGCCAGGGCCGGGGATATCAGGCCCGACAACAGCCCGAGCGCCGCCAGCAGGCGCCCGATGCCGGCGTAATCGAGGACAGATGAAAGCAGGCGATTCAGCTTAGATGGCCCCGTCTTCACGCAGTCGTGCGATCTGTGCCGGGTCGTAGCCCAGATCGTGGAGGACTTGCGCATTGTGTTCACCCAACTGCGGCCCGACCCATTCCGAGGTGCCGGGTGTCTCGGAAAGCTTCGGTACGATGCCGGGCATCTTGAAGTCCTTGCCGTCGGGAAGCTTGGCTTGCAGGAACATTTCCCGGGCCAGGTATTGCGGATCGCTGAACATGTCTTCGGCGCTGAAGATCCGGCTGGCGGGAACGTCGGCCTGGTTCAATTGCTCGATCACCGCGTCCAGTGGCAGTGAGTTGACCCAGCGATCGATCACCCCGTAAATCTCGTCGCGACGGCTGTCACGCCCGTCGTTGCTGGCCAGCACTGGGTCGTTGGCCAGATCCTCGCGGCCGATGATCAGCATGAATCGCTTGAAGATCGCATCGCCGTTGGCGCCGATCTGCACGTGTTTGCCATCGGCGCTGGTGTGGATGGAGGAGGGTGTGATGCCCGGCATGATGTTGCCGGTGCGTTCGCGGATGAAGCCGAACACATCGAACTCCGGGACCATGCTTTCCATCATGGCGAAGATCGCTTCATACAGCGCCACGTCCACTACTTGCCCCAAACCGCCGTTGACCTCGCGATGACGCAAGGCCATCAGTGCGCCGATCACGCCCCAGAGCGCGGCAATCGAGTCGCCGATGGAAATCCCGGTGCGCACTGGCGGCCGGTCCTCGAACCCGGTGATGTAGCGCAGGCCGCCCATGGACTCACCGACCGCACCGAAGCCCGGCTGATCTTTCATGGGGCCGGTCTGGCCAAAGCCCGAGAGCCGCACCATCACCAGTTTCGGGTTCAGCGCGTGCAAGACTTCCCAGCCCAGGCCGAGCTTTTCCAGCACGCCGGGGCGAAAATTCTCGATCAGGATGTCCGCTTCACTGAGCAGCTGTTTCAGGATCGCCAGGCCATCGGGGTGTTTCAGGTTCAGGGTCAGGGATTTCTTGTTGCGCGCCTGAACGAACCACCACAGCGAGGTGCCTTCATACAACTTGCGCCATTTGCGCAACGGATCACCGCCGTCCGGTGACTCGATCTTGATCACTTCGGCGCCGAATTCGCCGCAAATACGCGAGGCAAACGGCCCGGCAATCAACGTACCCAATTCGATGACTTTCAGACCCGAGAGCGGTTTATTGGAGAACGGCATGCGAAATCCTGTAGGACAAAGGCTGAGCGAATGCAGCGTTTTATCATAGGCCGACATCCATCGCCCAAAGTTGATTCGCCTTCAATTCGTTGATTGCCCTCTTGCATCGGTTAGACTTGCCGCCTTTCCCCGTATCAAGAAGCCCGTTCATGGCCCAGCCGTCCACGACCTACAAGTTTGAACTGAACCTCACCGACCTCGACCGCAGCGTCTACGAGAACGTGAAGCAGACCATCGCCCGTCACCCTTCGGAAACCGAAGAGCGCATGACCGTGCGGCTGCTGGCCTACGCCTTCTGGTACAACGAGCAGCTGTCTTTTGGCCGCGGTCTGTCAGACGTGGATGAGCCGGCGCTGTGGGAAAAGAGCCTGGACGACCGTGTCCTGCACTGGATCGAAGTCGGCCAGCCAGACGCCGACCGCCTGACCTGGTGCTCGCGCCGCACCGAACGCACCAGCCTGCTGGCCTACGGCAGCCTGCGTGTCTGGGAAGGCAAAGTGATCCCGGCGATCAAGACCCTGAAAAACGTCAACATCGCCGCCGTGCCCCAGGAAGTGCTGGAAACCCTGGCCAAGGACATGCCGCGCGTTATCAAGTGGGACGTGATGATCAGCGAAGGAACGATTTTCGTCACCGACGACCGTGGTCAGCACGAAGTCCAGTTGCAATGGCTGGCCGGCGAACGCGGCTGATTATTCGCCGCTTGGCCGCGTCCCCCGGTTTTATCCTACGTATTCAAGAGAAGCACCTGTCACCCCATGCGCATCGAACCTCGCCTGTTGCCCGACACCCTGCCATTCCTCGGTGATATTCCACCGCTGCTGACCCGCCTTTACGCGGCGCGGGGCGTGCAGTCCGAGGCTGAACTGGACAAGAGCCTGGCGCGGCTGATTCCGTTCCAGCAGCTCAAGGGCATCGAGGCGGCGGTGGATTTGTTGGTGACGGCGCTGGAGCAGCGTCAGCGGATTCTGATCGTTGGCGACTTCGATGCCGATGGCGCGACGGCCAGTACCGTGGGCATGTTGGGGTTACGCCTGTTGGGCGCGGCGCATGTCGACTATCTGGTGCCAAACCGCTTCGAGTACGGCTACGGCCTGACCCCGGAAATCGTCGAAGTGGCGCTGACCCGCGAGCCGCAGTTGCTGATCACCGTGGACAACGGCATTTCCAGCGTCGAAGGCGTGGCAGCGGCGAAAAAGGCCGGGCTCAAGGTGCTGGTCACCGACCACCACTTGCCCGGCGACGAGCTGCCGTTGGCCGATGCCATCGTCAATCCGAACCAGCCGGGTTGCGAATTCCCGAGCAAAGCCCTGGCCGGTGTCGGGGTGATTTTCTATGTACTGATGGCCCTGCGTGCGCGTTTGCGCAGCCTGGGCTGGTACGAGAGCAAGGCGCAGCCGAACATTGGCGAATTGCTCGACCTGGTGGCGCTGGGCAGCGTCGCCGACGTGGTGCCGCTGGATGCCAACAACCGGATTCTGGTGCATCAGGGCCTGGAGCGAATTCGCGCCGGGCGTGCGCGGCCGGGGATCAAGGCGATCCTTGAAGTGGCCAAGCGTGATCATTCGCGCATCACCTCCACTGACCTGGGCTTTATCCTCGGCCCGCGTCTGAATGCGGCAGGGCGGCTGGATGACATGAGCCTGGGCATCGAGTGCCTGCTCACCGAAGACGCCGGCGCCGCCCGTGAAATGGCGGCTCAGCTGGATGGCATGAACCAGGACCGTAAATCCATCGAGCAGGGCATGCAGCGCGAGGCGCTGGCCCAACTCAAGGATCTGCCGGTGGAATCGATGCCGTTCGGCCTGTGCCTGTTCGATCCCGAGTGGCACCAGGGGGTGATCGGTATCCTCGCCTCGCGTATGAAAGAGCGTTATTTCCGTCCGACCATTGCCTTTGCCGATGCTGGCGATGGCCTGCTCAAGGGCTCGGGGCGTTCGGTTCAGGGCTTTCACATTCGCGATGCCTTGAGCGTGGTCGCGGCGCAACATCCGAACCTGATCAGCAAATACGGCGGCCACGCCATGGCGGCCGGCCTGACCTTGCCGGAAGCGAATTTTCCGTTGTTCGCGCAAGCCTTCGACGCCGAAGTGCGCAGGCAAATGCGCGAAGAAGACCTGACCGGGCGACTGCTGTCGGACGGCACCCTGGCGGTCGAGGAGTTTCACCTGGAACTGGCCCGCGCCCTGCGCCACGCCGGACCTTGGGGGCAACACTTTCCGGAGCCGCTGTTTCACGGGGTGTTCCAGTTGGTCGAGCAACGAGTCGTTGGCGAGCGGCACCTTAAAGTGGTGCTGAAGAGTGCATGCGGCTCGGTGAAGCTGGATGGCATCGCCTTTGGTATCGACCGGGACATCTGGCCGAATCCGACCATCAAGTGGGTCGAATTGGCCTACAAGCTCGACCTCAACGAGTTTCGTGGGAACGAGACTGTACAGTTGATGATTGCCCACATCGAACCGCGATAATGTCTAACTGCTGTTGTGGTTTTGGTTTGACCTCAAATTGGCGGTGTTTCATTTCTTGAACCCTCCCTGATCCCGCGATGTCGACTAGGCTCTAAGCACTGCTTGATTATCCTTGTGACGTCTTGTCGAATTTTTTGCCCGCGGGGGCGGGTGCTGCACCTTTTTCCTGTCACTCGTCGACTATTCAAACAGAACCCTGGAGCCTGCCCACTGATTTGAGAGGTGCCCCATGAGTCTGCTGCTTGAACCCTATACCCTTCGTCAATTGACCCTGCTTAACCGCATCGCGGTGTCACCGATGTGCCAGTACTCCAGCGTCGATGGGCTGGCTAATGACTGGCATCTGGTCCATCTCGGCAGCCGCGCGATCGGCGGCGCAGGTCTGGTATTCACCGAAGCCACGGCGGTCACCGCCGATGGGCGTATCACCGCCCAGGACCTAGGTCTCTGGAATGATCAACAGATCGAACCCTTGCAACGTATTACGCGTTTCATTGCCGCTCAGGGCGCCGTTGCCGGCATCCAGCTGGCCCACGCCGGGCGCAAGGCCAGCACGCATCGGCCGTGGCTGGGCAAGCATGGCAGCGTCAAGCCGGAAGATGGCGGCTGGATCCCGGTCGGCCCTTCGCCGATCGCTTTCGACCCCCAGCACACCCCACCCAAGCAGCTTAATGAAAGTGAGATCGCCGAGGTCGTCCAGGCTTTCGTCGATTCGGCCAAACGGGCGTTGATCGCCGGTTTCAAAGTGGTCGAAGTGCACGCCGCCCATGGGTATCTGCTGCATCAATTTCTTTCGCCCTTGAGCAATCAACGGCGCGATCAGTACGGTGGCTCATTCGAGAATCGTATTCGGCTGGTGCTGCAAGTCACCGAAGCGGTGCGGGCCGTGTGGCCTGAAGAGTTACCGGTGTTTGTGCGGGTATCGGCCACTGACTGGGTGGAAGACGGTTGGAACCCCGACGAAACCGTGGAGCTGGCGCGACGTTTGAAAGATCTGGGTGTGGACCTGATCGACGTTTCGTCGGGCGGTACGGCGGTAAATGCCGAGATTCCTACAGGGCCCGGTTATCAGACCCGATTTGCTGAGCGGGTACGTAAAGAGTCGGGCATTGCCACCGGCACGGTAGGCATGATCACCGAGCCAGCCCAGGCCGAGCATATTCTGCGTACCTGTCAGGCCGACATTATCTTCCTCGCCCGGGAGTTGTTGCGTGATCCGTATTGGCCGCTGCATGCCGATGACGATCTGGGTGGGCACAAGGCGATCTGGCCGGCGCAATACCAACGGGCCACTCATCGTGACCAGCCGATTCATGAATCGGATTTGCGTGACTGAAGGCCGCTGTAAAAACGAAAAGCCCCGGTCGGGTTGACCGGGGCTTTTTAACGCCAAAAGATCGCAGCCTATATCAGGTGTACTTGCGCTTATCCGGCGCCGGCGGGAAATACTGGTACAACCAGGTTTCACTCAACGTGCGGTCATTGGTGCGAATGAACAACCGCAGCTCCACCGGCGCCACGCTGTCATTGGTCGGGTACCAGTCAAAGGTGATTCGGTAGCCCTTTATGTCATCGAGCACCAGCACGTTGAAATCCTTCACCTGACCGTTCGAGCAGGTCACCACCGGTTCGATCCCCGCGCCTTCGGGCAAGCGGTCCAACCCGCCGCCGGTGAAGTCCACGGCAAAGCGGCGTGCCCAGACTTCAGGATAATGCTCACCCGGTGCCCAGCCTTCGACAAAGCCGCCCATGCCCGAACGGGTCGCGTTGACCCGTGCCAGCGGCGTACCCGTCGGTGGCAGGGCGCTCCAATAGAGCTTGTAGCCGTAGTTCAGGGAGTCACCGGCGGCGACCGGTTTCTTCGGCGTCCAGAACGCGACGATGTTGTCCAGGGTTTCGCCGGTCGTAGGAATTTCCAGCAAATCGATAGAGCCTTCGCCCCACGCGGTCGTAGGTTCTACCCACAGGCTCGGGCGCTTGCTGTACCAGTCGACGGTGTCCTGATAACTGTCGAATTCATGGTCGGTCTGCACCAGACCAAAGCCTTTCGGGTCGGTGTCGGCGAAGGCGTTGAATTGCAGGGTGGCCGGGTTGTTCAGCGGACGGCAGATCCACTCGCCGTTGCCACGCCACATGGCCAGGCGATCGGAGTCGTGGATTTGCGGGTGAATGGTGTCGCACATACGGCGTTCGTGGGTGCCGCAGCTGAACATGCTGGTCATCGGGGCGATGCCCAGTTGCTCGATGGCGGTGCGGGCATTGACGTGGGCGTCGACTTCCATCACCACGCGCTCGGCCTGGCAATCGATGTCAAAACGGTAGGCCCCGGTGGCGCTTGGCGAATCGAGCAGGGCGTACACCACGAATCGGGTGCTGTCCTTGTCCGGTGTCTCGAACCAGAACTTGGTGAAGTCCGGGAATTCTTCACGCTTCTTGGCGTAGGTGTCGATTGCCAGGCCGCGGGCCGACAAACCGTACTGGCCGGTGGCGTCTACCGCACGGAAATAGCTGGCGCCGAGGAACGACAGTACGTCGTGCTGATCCAGCTCCGGGGCCTTGAACAGCTTGAACCCGGAAAATCCCAGGTCGCCCTTGAGCTGCTGGGTATCGACGGTGGTTTTTTCATAATTGAACAGCGACGGGCGGAAATGCACCTCGCGCGCCAGTCGAGTCTTGGGATCGACGCTGTACATGCGCACCGGCTGCTTGAAACCCATGCCGACGTGGAAGAACTGCACGTCCAGCTGACCTTTCAGATCCTTCCACAGCGAGTGATTGCCGTCGTAGCGGATCGCGTTGAAGTTCTGCGGCGTCATGGTTGCCAGCGTCGGCGGCAGCACCTGTTTGGTGTCCTGATACGGCTTGCCGGCGAGCTGTTTGGCCTGGTTTTTCAGCGCTTCGAAGTCGAACGCCTGGGCGTCGCCATCGGCAGTGCCACTGCCGGCCCAGGCGTTTGCGGCCAGCAGGCCGGTGGCCGAGAGACCGGTGTAAGCCGCGATGGCCATGGACGCTTTGAGCAAATTCCTGCGATGCATAAGTACAACCTGTCGTGAACAATCCCGCGCCGTTCCTGGCACGTGCTGGATCAGAAATAGCGGTTCGGACATGCCTTGGCCAAACACAACGGACTGTAAAGAGATGCCAAATAGCTTAAACCGTTCGATTACAGAGCAAAAATGATTGATAGCACCGCGACAGCGCGGCAATGAAACAAGACATGTCAGGTAACGTTTCTCACAGCGTTTTCTGATTTATAGGGCATATCTGCTTTTTTCGACTAATTACTCTAAAAACCGCTTTTCAGCGCCGATTTAATTTCTATTCTATGGGCATGACCGGTTTCGGCCCTTCAGGCCGGTGGGTTCAGTGCACACAAGACGGCCGCTGAAAGTGATAGGGCGATGCGGTTTTGCAGTTTTCTTTGACGTATAGAAGGACATCGTCCATGTCGAAAGTACAAGGCATCACTGAAATGTTAGGACTCTTTCCCTGCCTGGCCACCGGGCGGCGAAGGCGTCGTCTCAGTTCGGAGGAGTTGAAGTTGGTGGAGCGCTATCGCGAGCTGTCGGAGAGTGACCGGATTGCGATGCGCTATCTGGTGGATGCGATGAGGAGTGTTTCGCGGTTTTGAGGTGTAAAGGCTTTGTCCGTTGAGCAAAGGATCGCGGCTTGCGGCAGCGCTTACAGGAGAACTGCCGCAGGCCGCGATCCTTTCGTTTTTAATGCTTGAACATCACATGCCGCACAACCGTGTAATCCTCCAACCCATACATGGACATGTCCTTGCCATAACCGGACAGTTTCTGACCACCGTGCGGCATTTCGCTGACCAGCATGAAGTGGGTGTTCACCCAGGTGCAGCCGTACTGCAGGCGTGCAGACAGTCGATGGGCGCGGCCGACGTCCGAGGTCCAGACTGACGATGCCAGGCCGTACTCCGAGTCGTTGGCCCAGGCCAGGGCCTGCGCTTCATCGGTGAATCGGGTCACCGATACCACCGGCCCGAATACTTCGCGGCGCACGATCTCGTCGTCCTGTTGTGCGTCGGCCAGCACCGTCGGTTCAAAGAAGAAGCCATTGCCTTCCACTGGCTTGCCGCCGGTGATCACACGAATGTGCGGTTGCGCCATGGCCCGCTCGACAAACCCGGCCACGCGGTCACGATGTTGGGCGCTGATCAATGGGCCCAGCTCCGTCGATGGATCATCCTGCAAGCCGTACTTGAGGCTGCTGACCGCGGCGCCGAGCTTCTCGACGAAGGTGTCGTAGATGCCTGCCTGAGCGTAGATGCGGCAAGCGGCAGTGCAGTCCTGGCCGGCGTTGTAAAAACCGAAGGTGCGAATGCCTTCCACGGCGGCGTCGATGTCGGCATCGTCGAAGATGATCACCGGCGCCTTGCCGCCCAGTTCCATGTGCATGCGTTTGACGCTGCCGGCGGTGCTGGAAATGATGTTCGAGCCGGTAGCGATGGAGCCGGTCAGCGACACCATGCGCACTTTCGGGTGGGTGACCAGTGGGGTGCCAACGGAAGGACCACGACCGAACACCAGGTTAAGCACACCCGCCGGGAAAATCTCCGACGCCAGTTCTGCCAGGCGCAGGGCGGTCAGCGGGGTTTGTTCCGACGGCTTGAGCACCACGGTATTACCGGCGGCCAGGGCTGGGGCGACTTTCCAGGCGAGCATCATCAGCGGGTAGTTCCATGGCGCGATGGAGGCAATCACGCCCACCGGGTCGCGGCGGATCATCGAGGTGTGGCCGTGCAAGTATTCACCCCCCAGCGCACCGCTCATGCAACGGCTGGCCCCGGCGAAGAATCGGAACACGTCGGCAATCGCCGGGATCTCGTCGTTCAGCGCGGCGCTGTAGGGTTTGCCGCAGTTGTCCGACTCCAGTTTGGCCAGCTCTTCGCCATGGGCTTCGATGATGTCGGCGAGTTTGAGCAGCAACAGCGAGCGTTCTTTCGGCGTGGTTTGCGACCAGCCTTCGAAGGCGCTATCGGCGGCGCGCACGGCGGCGTCGACCTGGGCTTCGCTGGCTTCGTTGATTTCCACCAGTACGCGACCGAGGGCCGGGTTGAACACGGCTTGGGCGGGGCCGTCGCCGGCGACCAGTTGGCCATTGATCAAGAGTTTGGTTTGCATGGCTTTGTCCTCCGAAGCTGTTGTTTTCTTTTTGTGGGAACTGGCCCCTGCTCCCACAGGTTCCGGTTTCCAGTGGTCAGTTATTTCCCGCCACTGCCCGCAACACTCTCCCCACCACGGGTCAGGTAATACGCGCCGAGAATCGGCAACATGGTCACCATCATGACCAGCATCGCCACGACGTTGGTCACCGGCACGTCCCGAGGGCGGCTGAGCTGGTTGAGCAGCCACAACGGCAAGGTGCGTTCGTGGCCGGCGGTGAAGGTGGTGACGATGATTTCGTCGAACGACAGGGCAAACGCCAGCATGCCGCCAGCCAGCAACGCCGAGCCGAGGTTCGGCAGGACGATGTAGCGGAAGGTCTGCCAGCCGTCGGCGCCGAGGTCCATCGACGCTTCGATCAAACTGTAGGACGTGCGGCGCAATCGGGCGATGACGTTGTTGTAGACGATCACCACGCAGAAGGTCGCGTGACCGATCACGATGGTGAATACCCCCGGCTCGATCCCCAGGGTCTTGAAGGTCGCCAGCAGCGCGATCCCGGTGATGATCCCCGGCAATGCAATCGGCAGGATCAGCATCAGCGAAATACCTTGCTTGCCGAAGAAGTCCCGCCGGTACAACGCCGCCGAGGCGAGGGTGCCGAGGATCAGCGCAATCAGCGTGGCGATGGCGGCGATCTGCAGTGACAGCTTGATCGCCTCCAGTACGTCGGGCCGCGAGAACGCCACGGCGATCCACTTCAGGGTGAAGCCCTTGGGCGGAAAGCTGAACGCTGCGTCTTCGGTGTTGAAGGCATAGAGGAAAATGATCAGGATCGGGAAGTGCAAGAACAGCAACCCGCCCCAGGCGGCGATGCGCAGGCCCAGGGAGGCCCGGTCTTGAGAGGAAGAGTCAGAGCGCATCGAAGGCCCCCAGGCGTTTGACGATGGCCAGGTAAATGGCGATCAGCACGATCGGCACTAGGGTGAAGGCTGCCGCCATCGGCATGTTGCCGATCGCCCCTTGCTGGGCGTAGACCATGCTGCCGACGAAGTAGCCCGGCGGGCCCACCAGTTGCGGCACGATGAAATCGCCCAGCGTCAGTGAAAACGTGAAAATTGAACCGGCCGCGATCCCCGGAATCGACAGCGGCAGAATCACTTGCATGAAGGTCTGACGCGGCTTGGCGCCCAGGTCCGCCGAAGCTTGCAGCAAGGACGGCGGCAGGCGTTCCAGTGACGCCTGGATCGGCAGGATCATGAACGGCAGCCAAATATAGACAAACACCATGAACCGCCCCAGGTGCGAGGTCGACAGGGTGCTGCCACCCACTCCCGGCATCCCGAGTACGAACTGCAACACCGGCTCCAGGTTCAGGTACTGAACGAACCACTGGGCCACGCCGCCCTTGGCCAGCAGCAAGGTCCAGGCATAGGCCTTGACGATGTAACTGGCCCACATCGGCATCATCACCGCGATGTAGAAAAACGCCTTGGTGTTGCCGCTGGTGTAGCGCGCCATGTAGTAGGCGATCGGGAAGGCCACGATTGCACTGGCGATCGACACGACGATGGCCATGCTCAGGGTGCGCAGGATGATGTCGAAGTTCGATGGCTGGAACAGCGCTGCGAAGTTCGCCAGGGTCAGGTCGGGGGTGACCGTCATGGTGAAGTCATCGAAGGTGTAGAAGCCTTGCCACAGCAGGGTCAGCAGCGAGCCGAGGTAGATCGCGCCAAACCACAGCAACGGCGGCACCAGCAGCAGCGACAGATACAGGTTCGGCCTCCGGTACAGCAGGTTGGAAAACCGGCGCAGCGGCGAGCCGTTGGCCGGGGTTCGAGAGATCACACTGTCCATCTCATACCCCGCCTACAACATTGTCGTGCAGCGGGATCATCGCCTCGCGCGCCCAGCGAGCGCTGATGCGTTGCCCGGGCTGATGTTGCGCACTGACGTCCAGCCACTGGACGTTGGCCTGGCTGATGTTCAGGGTCTGGCCGTTTTCCAGTTTCAGTTCATAGCGGGTGGCGCTGCCCTGATACTGGATGTCATGAAGCACGCCGCTGACTTCTATTTCATGGCTGGCCAGCGGCCCTTCGGCGAAACGCACGTGTTCCGGGCGGATCGAAAACGGCTGAGGATTGCCGCTCAACTGCCGGGCCAGATCACCGCGTATTACATTGGACGTGCCGACGAATTCGGCGACGAAGGTGGTTGTCGGTTTCATATAGAGGTGGCGCGGCGTGTCGACCTGTTCGATGCGTCCTTTGTTGAACACCGCCACGCGGTCGGACATCGACAACGCTTCGGTCTGGTCGTGGGTGACGAAGATAAAGGTGATGCCTAGCTGGCGTTGCAGCTTCTTCAGTTCGCCTTGCATTTGCTCGCGTAGCTTCAAGTCGAGGGCGCCCAAGGGTTCATCGAGCAACAACACACGAGGGCGATTGACCAATGCGCGGGCCAGGGCCACACGCTGGCGTTGGCCGCCCGACAGCTGCACCGGTTTGCGCTCGCCGTAGCCGTTGAGGGCGACCATGTCGAGGGCTTCTTCGGCGCGTTTGTGGCGTTCGGTCTTGCCGACGCCTTTGACTTTCAAACCGTAGGCGACGTTGTCGAGTACGTTCATGTGCGGGAACAGCGCGTAATCCTGGAACACGGTGTTCACGTCGCGCTGATACGGCGGCAGCCCGGCGGCCTCCAAGCCATGGATGCGGATGGAGCCGGTGCTCGGCTGTTCGAAACCGGCGATCAGGCGCAGGCAGGTGGTTTTACCCGAACCAGAAGGGCCCAGCAGGGAAAAGAACTCGCCGTCCTGGATGTCGATGGAAACCCGGTCAACGGCCTTCACCTCACCGAACTGACGGGAAACGTTGGTGAACTGGACTGCAAGCGTCATGGATACGGTGCTCCCAAAAAGCCGGGGCCCATCACAGCGGCTCCTGCCTGGACTTCTGAAAAAGCTGAATCGGTGTGCTTTTTTAGCTGGAATGCTCACTGTGGCGAGGGGGCAAGCCCCCTCGCCACAAAGCTCCATCGCCACAAGGGGGGTATTACCTGCCTCCCATAATCGCGATGTAGTCCTGGGTCCAGCGGCTATAAGGCACGTACTTGCCACCCTCAGCCTGCGGGGTTTTCCAGAAGGCGATCTTGTCGAACTGGTCGAAACCGTTGGTTTTGCACCCCTCGGCCCCCAACAGTTCGCTTGCCTTGCACGCCGCCGGGACCGCCGGCAGAGAGCCGAACCAGGCGGACACATCACCCTGGACCTTCGGCGTCAGCGACCAGTCCATCCATTTGTAAGCACAGTTCGGGTGCTTGGCTTCGGCGTGCATCATGGTGGTGTCGGCCCACCCGGTGGCGCCTTCTTTGGGGATGGTCGAGGCGACTGGCTGTTTCTCGTTCATCAGGCCGTTGACCTGATACGGCCAGGAACTGGAAGCCACCACGCCTTCGTTCTTGAAGTCACTCATCTGCACGGTGGTGTCGTGCCAGTAGCGGTGGATCAACTTTTGCTGGGCGCGCAGCAGGTCGAGAACGGCCTTGTACTGTTTTTCGTCGAGCAGGTAAGGGTCCTTGATGCCCAGTTCCGGCTTGGCGGTTTTCAGGTACAGCGCCGCGTCCGCGATGTAGATCGGGCCGTCATATGCCTGCACGCGGCCCTTGTTGGATTTGCCGTCGGGCAGCTTCTGCTCTTCGAGTATCACGCTCCAACTGGTCGGCGGCTGTTTGAACACGTTGGTGTTGTACATGAGCACATTCGGCCCCCATTGGTACGGGGTGCCATAGGTTTGCTTGTCGACCACGTACCACGGCCCATCCTTCAGGCGCGGATCGAGATTCTTCCAGTTGGGGATCAATGCGGTGTTGATCGGCTGGACGCGCTTGCCGGCGATCAAGCGCAGGGAGGCATCGCCGGACGCCGTCACCAGGTCGTAACCGCCCTTGGCCATCAGGCTGACCATCTCATCGGACGTACCGGCCGTCTTGACGTTGACCTTGCAGCCGGTTTCCTTCTCGAAAGCGCTGACCCAGTCGTAGGCCTTGTCGCTTTCGCCCCGTTCGATATAGCCGGGCCAGGCAACGATATCCAGCTGACCTTCGCCGGCACCGACGGCTTTCAGCGGTTCGGCGGCCTGCAGGCTGGCGCTGGCCAGAAGCGCCGTGGCGATTGCACTGAGCAGTGCGGTCTTGTGTTCGAACATGGGGTTTCCCTCTTCTTTAATTAGGGTCGGGACAGCGTTGAACGGGGTAGTTCGCCACGAGTGGCTTGTTATTAGCGTAGTGCGCTTTGTGGGAGGCTGACCGAGGCCGGGCTGTGTCATGGGTTTATCCAGACTAGTGCCCGATGTCACGGTCGACAAATCCCCGGGGCTGCATTCGATGAAATAGATTGTGTGGGTGCGTTACCGACTGTTTATCGAGATATGAGCAACATCTGGAAGCACTCTCGCGAAGAGGAACCGGGCACTTTCAATCCAGGCTGGTGGCCTTAATGATCCGGTTAACCCGATTTCGTGGAGGCGGTAAATGAATACCCGTGGATTGCTCGATCAACTGCTCAGGTCCGGTCGGGATCTGTTGCAGAACAAGGCCGGTGGCACGCAGAACAAATCATCCAGCGGTGGGTTGGGCGGTTTGCTCGGCGGCAGTTGAAGCTGGAGCCGGGGTTGAAGGCCGAGTTGGAGACGCAGGTGCGGCAGGCTTTTATGTAAACGTAAGCAGCACCTTTAACGATCCTCAAACAAAACCCGCCACCTCTTGTTGAGGTGGCGGGTTTTGTTGTTTCAGCACTTTTTTCGGATGCCGTTCCGATTTACCGTTTGTCTGGAATAGACCTTTACCTGTTATTTCTGACAGTAGCCAAATCTACGGCTCAATGGCCTGATGTCGCTTATCAGGCCGCTGTTCGCGACCAGCAGACAAGGAGCGTATGTGATGGGTGACGATCTCTCGATGACAGCTGAAAATAATGTCCTGCAAGATTATTCACCGTCTATTCCGGGGGCTACAGCGGATGTCAAAAGCGAAAACTCTGGTGCGGGGAAACCTCTGGTCGGTGTTCCCCTCAGGCTGACCGAGAGCGGGAGGCTTCGTGTTGTCGTTGATCCCCCTATCGATCAGCCAGGCAACCCTGTTACGGCAGTCATTCTTTTTCTCAATGGGGTGAAAGTTGATGTCGAGGCTGAGATTGATGAGCAACTTCGGCGCAGTTTTTGGGTGCCTAAAGCACTACTGCGTGAGGGGCTTCAGCGGTTCACTTATTCAGTAACGCGTCTGAGTGGTAATAGCAGTGAGTCAGCGGCGCTCTTTTGTGAATACAGTCAGCATCGCCCTGCCGGGAGGGACGTCGACCCTCGCGATAACTACCACGACGGCCTGGGTATCGAAGTGCCAGAAGACATTGGGCCAAATGAAGTCAAGAAGGGTGTTTGGGTCACTGTTTCTTACCTTTTCATGAAGCTCCACGATGTCATCACTCTCAAGTGCAATGGGGTTGAAGTCAGACGCGTGGTCGGTGTTTCGGACGATCCACAAGAACCGGATGTGGTCGGCAGCCCTATCAAGATTCGGGTCAGCAAGGACGTGTTCGAAGAGGCCGGGAGTCATCCGGCTTTCCTGTTTGTGTACACGGTCAGGGATCAGTTGGAAAACTACACTGAAAGATCTCTCTGGTCCAAGGGGGTTGAGCGGGACATTGACCTTATGGAGAAACAACTGGCGGGGCCGGACTTGATTGAAGACCCCAATGACGAGAGCGACGACGCTGACACCATCGACCCCGTCAAAGTGAACAGAACACAGTTTCTCCATGCACGGGTACACGCGTTCAAAGGGCTTTTTGAAGCCAAGGATGTTATCCAGGGCAATTATGTTTGCGTGCCACTTACAGGTTCGTCGGTGACAGATAATCCGCAGGTGACTGTCGGCAGAGTGCCATCGACTTATTTGTTGAAAATACCCGCGAGCAAGGTTTTCCCGGGCGGGCAGGTACAAATGACTTGCGAACTGATCAGAAACGGCATGGTGATCGCCAGCTCCTATAACACCAAAGCGCGTGTGCTCAGGGGAGGCGAGGGTGTTTTGCCTGTGCCGACGGTACAAGTGGTCGAGGGCGGTGTTCTTTCACCGGGTAAAAACCTCGAAGGCGCCAACGGGCGTGTCGAGCTGATCGGGTTTCTTCCGGGAGATCAGGCCAAACTGGTGGTCAAGGGCGCGTCGGGCGCAGGGTCACCCAAGTTTGGATTTAAGCCGTTCAATTCCAACTCACGGGCCAACTTCAAGCTCGACACAAAATTCATCAGTGCCAATATCGGGCGCCAAGTCGAATTCTCATGGACTCTGCTGCGCAACGGCAACGAGACCGTCTCCGAGTCATTGATTGTCACCGTAGAAAAGTACAAAGAACAGGATCCGAACTTTCCGGCGCCTGAAGTTGCAGAGGCGAATGGGCGCGATTTGGATACCCGTTCGTTCGTCGGGGATGCTCATGTTGCGGTCGTGCCCTGGTCATTTATCGATATCGGCCAACCGTATACGCTGGATGCCAGCGGAACCGACAGCAATGGCAACTCCGTCACGATCCCGATTACCAGTGGAAAAGAAACAACGGCGACGGAGGTAGAAAAGGGCTTGCAAATACCTTTGTTGCGTCAAAAACTGCTGAAACTCAGGAACGGCAGTGAGCTGACGATTCGGGCAAAAGTCGACCTGCACCCCAACGAAAACGAACAGACGATCGTGACCTTCCCGCTGCAAAGTTACGCGGTCACTACCCTGGCACTGCAGACGCCGAATATCACGTCACTGAAGGACAGCAAGGGGGAGATCAAAGAAGGGGGCTACACCACCGATATTCGCGTCACCGTGACAGTCGCGTCGAGTCCGAAACTTGAAGTGCAGATTCTGGATGGCAAAACGTCTGTCAGCAGGCAGTTTGCCAATGACCAGGGTATTTCGACCCATACCGTCACGGGGCTGGGTTTGACGAGCCATCGTCTTGTGGCCAGAACTGTTTACGGGCCTCAGCCGGAGTCTGCCCCTCGTACGTTTACAGTGCTGGCTCCGTTAAAAGCTCCAACCATCTCTTACGTTCTGTTTCAAGGAAGTTACGTTCCTTCGGGGGGTAACGCGAATAATTGGGTCACGTTCTTCGGTACTTGCGATGCTCGTCCCTATGCGCGAACAGTATTACTGACTACTGAGGCAGGTGGTGGATACCAGTTTGGCATACCGGCCAATCATACGACCTGGAATCAACTCGCCTGGTTTGGTCGCGGATATCGCTACCACCGTTTGGTCGATATCGAGTCGAATCTGTCCTCTAACGTCCATGCCGTTAACTGGCAGTGAGCGTCAGCGGCTTTAACGGGGCGCAGCTTTTCGGAAGCTCCTTCAGATCGCGTTTATCCGTTAGGAACGGGTGCACGCGATCGGCATAGGAGCTGCCGAAGGCTGCGATCTTTTTGCTTACAAACGACGCCGTCCTGGAGGCTGCGTCGGTGGCGAAGGGGGCTTGCCCCATTAGGTGGCGAAGCCGCCCCAAAATTTACAGATGCGGTTATTCAGACAAACCGCATTGGCCGGGTTTGCGACTGCTGCGCAGCCGAACGGGGGCAAGCCCCTCGCCACAAATGTTCGTCAGGAACCGCCTTATCGTTCTTCGCGAGCAAGCCCGCTCCCACAGACCCTCGGCTATACTCCCCCGCAATTTGACCCGCACCGAGGACTGACTGTGAAGAACTGGACGTTGCGCCAACGCATTTTGGCGAGCTTTGCGGTAATTATCGCAATCATGCTGCTGATGGTTGTGGTGTCTTTTTCTCGGCTGATGAAGATCGACGCCGGCGCAGAATCGGTTCGCACCGATGCGGTCCCGGGGGTGTATTACAGTTCGATGATCCGCGGTGCGTGGGTCGACAGTTTTAACCTCACCCAACAGCTTGTCGGCCTTTCCGGGCATCGTGAAATGACCGTCGCCGACCAGACCATGTACAAAAGTTTCGAAGAGCGCTTGAACGAGCAAATAGCCAACTACCGTAAAACCATTTTCACGGAGGACGATCGGGCTCTGTTCGAGGAGTTCGAAGTGCGTCATCAGCTCTACAACAAAGAGATGAACAACGTTATCGATCTCTATCAGCGCAAAGAGTACGACCAGGCGGTGCTTGCCCTGGAGCAAAAACTGACGCCGGCCTGGGTCAATGGGCGCATGCAATTGAACAGCCTTCTTGAAAATAATCACGCCCTGGCTGAACAATCCACGCTGGCCATCAGTGACGCGGTGACGGCCGCCAAAATCAGCATGGGCGTCTCTTTGCTGGTGGCAATCATCGCCGCCGGCCTCTGCGGCCTGCTGCTGATGCGCGCGATCATGGCGCCGATGAATCGCATTGTGGATATCCTCGAAGTCATGCGCACCGGCGATCTCAGCAGTCGCCTGAATCTGGATCGCAAGGACGAGTTCGGCGCGGTGGAAACCGGGTTCAACGACATGATGACCGAGCTCACCTCGTTGGTGTCCCAGGCCCAGCGTTCCTCGGTGCAGGTCACCACGTCGGTCACCGAAATCGCCGCGACCTCCAAGCAGCAACAGGCCACCGCCACCGAAACCGCGGCCACCACCACCGAAATCGGTGCGACATCCCGTGAAATTGCCGCCACCTCGCGCGACCTGGTGCGCACCATGACCGAAGTCTCCACCGCCGCCGACCAGGCTTCGGTGCTGGCCGGTTCTGGTCAGCAAGGCCTGGCGCGCATGGAAGACACCATGCACTCGGTGATGGGCGCGGCAGATCTGGTGAACGCCAAGCTGGCGATCCTCAACGAGAAGGCCGGCAACATTAACCAGGTGGTGGTGACCATCGTCAAAGTCGCCGACCAGACCAACCTGTTGTCCCTGAACGCCGCGATCGAAGCCGAGAAGGCCGGCGAGTATGGTCGCGGGTTTGCCGTGGTCGCCACCGAAGTGCGACGTCTGGCAGACCAGACCGCCGTGGCCACCTACGACATCGAGCAGATGGTGCGCGAGATCCAGTCGGCGGTGTCGGCCGGGGTCATGGGCATGGACAAGTTCTCTGAGGAAGTGCGCCGCGGCATGTCCGAGGTGCAGCAGGTGGGCGAGCAGCTGTCGCAGATCATTCATCAGGTCCAGGCGCTGGCGCCACGGGTGTTGATGGTCAACGAAGGCATGCAGGCCCAGGCCACCGGCGCCGAGCAGATCAACCACGCGCTGGTGCAATTGGGCGATGCCAGCAGCCAGACGGTTGAGTCCCTGCGCCAGGCCAGTTTCGCCATCGACGAACTGAGCCAGGTGGCCGTGGGGCTGCGTGGCGGTGTCTCGCGATTCAAAGTCTGATGAGCGAACTTACGGCCAGGCGCGGCGTGGCGATGCCGGCGAAGCAGTCGTTGTTTCTGGTGTTCCGCATCGGCAACGAGCGCTACGCCTTGCAGGCCATCGAGGTGGCCGAAGTGCTGCCGCAACTGCCGTTGAAACCCATTCCCCGGGCGCCAGACTGGGTGGCGGGGGTGTTCGCCTATCGCGGCGCGGTGGTGCCGGTGATCGACCTCAGCGCGCTGACGTTTGGCCAACCGGCCCAGGCCCGCACCAGCACACGGCTGGTGTTGGTGCACTATCGGCCGGATGAGGCAACGCCTGCGCAATTGCTCGGGCTGATTCTGGAGCAGGTCACCGACACGTTGCGCTGCAACCCGGCGGACTTTCAGCCTTATGGCCTGGACAATCGCCAGGCGCCGTATCTCGGCCCGGTGCGCGAAGATGCCCAGGGGCTGCTGCAATGGGTGCGGGTTGCCGATTTACTGGATGCACAGGTTCGCGCCTTATTGTTTCCCTCGCCGCCGCTGGACCTGGCGCAGTTTGAGGAGCAGGGATGAGCAGCGATCAACGGTTTTTCGATTTCCTCAAGGAGCGTATCGGCCTGGATGTCGGCTCGGTCGGCCCGGCGATCATCGAGCGCGCGGTGCGCCAGCGCATTACGGCGGTTCGGGCGCGGACGGCCGATGAGTACTGGCACACTTTGCTGGGCTCGCGCGACGAACAGCAGGCGCTGATCGAAGCGGTGATCGTCCCCGAAACCTGGTTTTTCCGTTACCCGGAATCCTTCGCCACGCTGGCGAAGCTGGCGGCCAAGCGGCTGGCGGCGATCAACAACATGCGCGCCCTGCGGATTCTCAGCTTGCCGTGTTCTACCGGCGAAGAACCGTACTCGATCGCCATGGCATTGCTTGATGCGGGGCTGGCGCCGCACCAGTTCAAGGTCGACGGCATGGACGTCAGCCCGCTGTCGGTGGAAAAGGCCAGGCTCGCGCTGTACGGCAAGAATTCGTTTCGTGGCCAGGACCTCGAGTTTCGCGAGCGCCACTTCACCGCTGAACACGATAACTATCGCCTCAGCGGGCGCGTGCTCGAACAGGTGCGTTTACAGGTCGGTAACCTGCTGGATCCGACCTTGCTGGTCAACGAGCCGCCCTATGACTTCGTGTTCTGTCGCAACCTGCTGATTTATTTCGACCAGCCGACCCAGCAGCAAGTGTTCGAAGTGCTCAAGCGCCTGACTCACGTCGATGGCGTGCTATTTATCGGCCCGGCCGAGGGCAGTCTGCTCGGCCGTTTCGGCATGCGCTCGATCGGTATCCCGCAGTCGTTTGCCTTCAGTCGCCAGAGCGCGCTCGAGCCGCCTGCGACTTTCACGCCGATGTCGCTGCCAGTGCAGCAACCGTTGCGCAGCGTGACTCCGCCGCCTGTGCGCAGTCGGCCTTTTGCGACGGTCGTGCCGATACCTCAGGCTGCCGCCACCCCTTCGGCCACTTCTTCGGACGCCGCCACGCTGTTGGCGCATATCGCCGCGCTGGCCAATGAAGGCAAAAGTGCCGAGGCCCGCGCCGCGTGCGAAAGTTATTTGCGCAGTCACGAACCGGTGGCCCAAGTGTTCTATTGGCTGGGGCTGCTCAGCGATGTCGCCGGCAGTGCCCTGGAGGCCCAGGGTTTTTATCGCAAGGCGTTGTACCTCGAACCGCAACACCCCGACGCGTTGATGCACCTGGCTGCCTTGTTGCAATCCCAGGGCGACACGGCGGGTGCCAGACGATTGCAGGCCCGCGCCGCCCGCAGCGAGCGCGCCGCTGACAGTGAGCGTAAACGATGAACGCCTCCGACACCTTGAGCGTCACCCATGAAGATGCCCAGGCCATCGACGACTGCTGGAACCGCATCGGTATCCACGGCGACCAGTCCTGTCCGCTGCTGAGCGAGCACATTCATTGCCGCAATTGCGCGGTGTATTCGGCTGCCGCCACGCGCTTGCTCGACCGCTACGCCTTGTCGCAGGGCGACCGTGGGCAAATCTCCACGGTGGCCGAGAGTGAGGTGAAAACCCGCTCGCTGCTGATGTTTCGCCTCGGCGAAGAGTGGCTGGGCCTGGCCACTCGCAGCCTGGTCGAAGTGGCGCCACTGCAAGCGATCCATTCCTTGCCGCACCAGCGTTCCCGGGCATTGCTCGGCGTGGCGAATGTGCGCGGTGCCTTGGTGGCGTGCCTGTCTTTGGTGGAGCTGTTGGGGCTCGACGACACCAGTAGCGTGGCGCCCGGCGCGCGGGTAACGCCGCGGATGCTGATCATCGCCGCCCACGGCGGGCCGGTGGTGGTGCCGGTGGACGAAGTGGACGGGATTCACGCCATCGACGAGCGCATTCTCGATGCCGCGTCCCAGTCCGGCACCCAGGCCAGCGCCAAATACACCCGCGGAGTCTTGCCATTCAAAGGTCGCAGCCTGCGTTGGCTGGATGAAGAGCAGCTGCTGTCTGCCGTGACCCGGAGCCTCACATGACCCCCGACCAAATGCGTGACGCCTCCTTGCTGGAGCTGTTCAGCCTGGAAGCCGAGGCCCAGACCCTGGTGCTGAGCGCCGGTCTGCTGGCGCTGGAGCGTGATCCGACCCAGGCCGATTACCTCGAGTCGTGCATGCGCGCGGCCCATTCGCTCAAGGGCGCGGCGCGGATTGTAGGCGTCGATGCCGGGGTCAGCGTCGCCCACGTGATGGAGGATTACCTGGTCAGCGCCCAGGAAGGGCGCCTGTACCTGCGACCCGAACACATTGATGCGCTGTTGCAGGGCACCGATCTGCTGATGCGGATTGCGACGCCGAACAATGCTCCGGCGGCTGCGGATATCGACGCTTACGTTGTTTTGATGGGACGGCTGCTTGAGCACATGGCGACTGTTCCCATCGCGCTGCCGATGGCAGAACCTCAGCTCGAACCGTCGACACCCAGGGTCGAGCCGCCCGTTCGTGCCGCCGAAACACCCGTCGAAACACTCATTGAAACACCTCAGGCAGAGCCCGCCGAGCCTGCGTCCAAGACCAGGCGCGCCACCGACACTGGCGAGCGCGTATTGCGTGTCACGGCCGAGCGCTTGAACAGCCTGCTCGACCTGTCGAGTAAATCCCTGGTGGAAACCCAGCGCCTCAAGCCGCACCTGGCCACCATGCAGCGCCTTAAACGCATGCAGAGCAATGGCCTGCGGGCGCTGGAAAGCCTCAACGTTCATCTCAAGGACCATGCCTTGAGCCTCGAAGCCCAGGAAGCCTTGGGCGATGCCCGCCGATTGCTGGCCGAGTCCCAGCAATTGCTGGTGGAAAAAAACGCCGAACTGGACGAGTTCGCCTGGCACGCCAGTCAGCGCGCACAAGTGTTGTATGACACCGCGCTGGCCTGTCGCATGCGGCCGTTCGCCGACGTGCTGAGCGGTCAAGTACGCATGGTCCGCGATCTTGGGCGCGACCTTGGCAAACAGGTGCGGCTGGAGATCGAGGGCGACAAGACCCAAGTCGACCGAGACGTACTGGAAAAGCTCGAAGCGCCGCTGACACACCTGCTGCGCAATGCGGTGGATCATGGCATCGAAACCCCGGAACAGCGACGCTTGGCGGGCAAGCCGGAGGAAGGCGTGATCCGTTTGCGAGCCTCCCATCAGGCCGGTCTGCTGGTGCTGGAGCTGAGCGATGATGGCAATGGCGTCGACCTGGAAAAGGTCCGCCGCACGATCGTCGAGCGGCAGTTATCCCCAGCCGAGACTGCCGCGCAGTTGAGCGAAGAAGAGCTGCTGACGTTCCTGTTTCTGCCGGGTTTCAGCCTGCGCGACACGGTCACCGAAGTGTCCGGGCGCGGCGTCGGGCTGGATGCGGTTCAGCACATGGTCCGGCAGTTGCGCGGCGCCGTGGTGCTGGAGCAGACGGCGGGCGCGGGCAGTCGTTTCCATCTTGAAGTGCCGCAGACGCTGTCGGTGGTGCGCAGTCTGGTGGTGGAAGTCGGTGACGAGGCGTATGCCTTCCCGCTGGCGCACATCGAGCGCATGTGCGACCTGGAGCCGGAAGACATCGTGCAGGTCGAAGGCCGGCAGCACTTTTGGTACGAAGGCCGGCATGTCGGGCTGGTCGCCGCCAGTCAGCTGTTGCATCGGCCGGCGAGCCAGAACAGCGCGCAGACCCTCAAAGTCGTGGTCATGCGCGAGCGCGAGGCGATCTACGGGGTGGCGGTCGAGCGGTTTATCGGCGAGCGGACGCTGGTGGTGCTGCCGCTGGACGAGCGTCTGGGCAAGGTACAGGACATTTCCGCCGGGGCTTTGCTCGACGACGGTTCAGTGGTGCTGATCGTCGACGTCGAAGACATGCTGCGTTCGGTGGACAAACTGCTCAATACCGGGCGTCTGGAGCGCATTGCCCGGCACGCCAATCAGGCCGTTGAGGCCGCGCGCAAACGGATTCTGGTGGTGGACGATTCGCTGACCGTTCGTGAGTTGCAGCGCAAGTTGCTGCTCAATCGCGGCTACGACGTCGCCGTGGCGGTGGACGGTATGGATGGCTGGAATGCCCTGCGTTCGGAGGATTTCGATCTGCTGATCACCGACATCGACATGCCGCGCATGGACGGCATCGAGCTGGTGTCTTTATTGCGTCGCGACAATCGCCTGCAATCGCTGCCGGTGATGGTGGTGTCCTACAAGGACCGCGAAGAAGACCGTCGTCGTGGACTGGACGCCGGCGCCGACTATTATCTAGCCAAGGCCAGTTTTCATGATGACGCCTTACTGGATGCAGTCGTTGAGCTCATTGGAGGGGCGCGAGCATGAAAATCGCCATCGTCAACGATATGCCCATGGCGGTAGAGGCCTTGCGCCGCGCCCTGGCGTTCGAACCGGCGCACGAGGTGGTCTGGGTTGCCAGCAACGGGGCCGAGGCGGTGCAACGTTGCACCGAATACACCCCGGATCTGATCCTGATGGACTTGATCATGCCGTTGATGGACGGCGTGGAAGCGACCCGGCGGATCATGGCCGAGACCCCGTGCGCGATCGTCATCGTCACCGTCGACCGTCAGCAGAACGTGCACCGGGTGTTCGAAGCCATGGGCTACGGCGCACTGGATGTGGTCGATACCCCGGCGCTGGGCGCTGGTAACCCTCAGGAAGCCGCTGCGCCGCTGCTGCGCAAGATCCTCAACATTGGCTGGTTGATCGGTGACCACAGCAATCGGGAGCGATCGGCACCGAGCCCGCACCGCAACTCGGCCTCGCGCCAGCACCTGGTGGCGATCGGTTCATCCGCTGGCGGGCCGGCGGCGCTGGAAGTGCTGCTCAAGGGCCTGCCCCGGGATTTTTCGGCGGCCATCGTGCTGGTCCAGCATGTGGATCAGGTGTTCGCCGCCGGCATGGCCGAATGGCTGGCCAGCGCCAGCGGCCTGGACGTGCGCCTGGCCCAGGAAGGTGAACCGCCGCAAAGCGGCACGATCCTGCTGGCCGGTACCAATCACCATATCCGCTTGCTGAAAAACGGCACGCTGGCCTACACCGCCGAACCGGTCAACGAGATCTATCGGCCTTCGATCGATGTGTTTTTCGAGAGTGTGGCCAATTACTGGAGCGGTGATGCCGTGGGCGTTCTACTGACCGGTATGGGGCGTGACGGCGCCCAGGGGCTTAAACTCATGCGCCAACAGGGCTACCTGACCATCGCTCAGGACCAGAACAGCAGTGCCGTGTACGGAATGCCCAAGGCGGCCGCAGCCATCGACGCTGCCGTGGAAATCCGCCCGCTGGACAAGATAGCGCCACGTTTGCTGGAGATTTTCCAAAAATGACTATCATTAGCAGCAATCGTGGCCCAAGCAGTACTCAGGTGACCGCACATGAATGAATTACAGCTCGACGACTTCAAAACCGACGAAAACGCCGCCATGGTGTTGTTGGTGGACGATCAGGCGATGATCGGCGAGGCGGTGCGCCGTGGTCTGTCGAACGAAGAAAACATCGACTTCCACTTCTGCGCCGACCCGCACCAGGCCATCGCCCAGGCGATCCGCATCAAGCCGACGGTGATCCTTCAGGATCTGGTCATGCCCGGCCTGGACGGCCTGAGCCTGGTGCGCGAATACCGTAATCACCCGGCGACCAAGGACATTCCGATCATTGTCCTGTCGACCAAGGAAGACCCGCTGATCAAGAGCGCGGCGTTTGCCGCCGGGGCCAACGATTACCTGGTCAAGCTGCCGGACAACATCGAACTGGTGGCGCGCATCCGCTATCACTCGCGCTCCTACATGACCCTGCTGCAGCGTGACGCGGCGTACCGTGCGTTGCGGGTCAGCCAGCAACAGTTGCTCGACACCAACCTGGTGCTGCAACGCTTGATGAACTCCGACGGCCTGACCGGGCTGTCGAACCGTCGGCACTTCGACGAATACCTGGAACTGGAGTGGCGGCGTTCGTTGCGTGACCAGACGCAATTGTCGTTGCTGATGATCGATGTCGACTATTTCAAGTCCTACAACGACAGTTTTGGCCACCTCGAAGGCGATGAAGCCTTGCGCAAAGTCGCCACGGCCATTCGCGACGCCAGCGCCAGGCCATCGGACCTGCCGGCCCGTTACGGCGGCGAAGAGTTCGTCCTGGTCTTGCCCAACACCTCGCCGGGCGGTGCGCGGCTGGTGGCGGAAAAACTGCGCCAGACCGTGGTCGGATTGAAGATCCCGCACGTTTTCCCGACCGAAGGTTCGTGCCTGACCATCAGCATCGGCCTGTCGACCGTGATCCCGCAGCCGGGCAGCGACTGCCGGCAATTGATCTTGGCGGCGGACAAGGGGCTGTACCTGGCGAAGAACAATGGGCGCAACCAGGTGGGAATTGAGTAACCCGCTGACTGTAGCGCTGTAGCAGCTGCCGAGCCCGCGAGGCTGCGTTCGAGGACGAAGTCCTCGCAAGTCCTGTGTATGCGGTTTGCCTGAATGACCGCGTTGTCTGACTTTACGACGGCTGCGCCGCCGAACGCAGCCTCGCGGGCTCGGCAGCTGCTACGGGCCCCCCGCGTTATTCCGTAACCATTCGCCCCTAAAGCCGCCAGGCGGGCTGCCTTGACAGCGTGATTACGTTATACTCGCCGGCTTTCAAAAGTTCGCCAACGAGTGCTGCCCGCCATGGAAATCAACCCGATCCTTAACAGTATCAAGGACCTGTCCGAGCGCTCCGAAACTATTCGGGGGTATCTTTGACTACGATCAAAAGCATGAGCGTCTGACCGAAGTCAATCGCGAGCTTGAAGATCCGAGTGTCTGGAACAACCCTGAGTACGCTCAGAACCTGGGTCGCGAGCGCTCTGCGCTGGCCCAGATCGTAGAAACCCTCGATGAAATGTCCAGCGGTCTGGCCGATGCCAAGGACCTGCTGTTGATGTCTGCCGAGGAAGAAGACCAGGCCGCCGTCGACGACGTAGCCCTTGAAGTGGAGCGCTTGCGCGAAGCCCTCGAGAAGCTCGAATTCCGTCGCATGTTCAGCGGCGAGATGGACCAGAACAACGCCTACCTGGACATCCAGGCCGGCTCCGGCGGTACCGAGGCCCAGGACTGGGCCAACATCCTGCTGCGCATGTACCTGCGCTGGGCGGATAAACGCGGTTTCGACGCGACCATCATGGAATTGTCGGCCGGTGAAGTCGCCGGTATCAAAGGCGCGACCGTGCACATCAAGGGCGAATACGCCTTTGGCTGGCTGCGTACCGAAATCGGCGTGCACCGTCTGGTGCGCAAGAGCCCGTTCGACTCCGGCAACCGTCGTCACACCTCGTTCTCGGCCGTGTTCGTGTCGCCGGAAATCGATGACAACATCGAAATCGACATCAACCCGTCGGACCTGCGCATCGACACCTACCGCTCCTCCGGTGCCGGTGGTCAGCACGTAAACACCACCGACTCGGCCGTACGGATTACTCACGTACCGACCAACACCGTGGTCAGCTGCCAGAACGAACGCTCCCAGCACGCCAACAAAGACACCGCGATGAAAATGTTGCGGGCGCGCTTGTACGAGCAGGAAGTGCAGAAACGCAACGCCGCCTCCCAGGCCCTGGAAGACACCAAGTCGGACATCGGCTGGGGTCACCAGATCCGTTCGTACGTGCTCGATGCCTCGCGGATCAAGGATCTGCGCACCAACATCGAACGCAGCGACTGCGACAAGGTGCTCGACGGCGACATCGACGAATACCTGGTGGCGAGCCTGAAACAAGGGCTGTAAGGCACGCCCTACAGCGATCCCCAGCCGAAGGCTGGGGGCAACGAATCTGTGATGGAATTTTTAAAGACATGAGCGACCTACAACTCGACCCGCAAGCCCTGCAACAGGAAGAAAACTCCCTGATCGCCCTGCGCAAGGAAAAGCTTGCTGCCGAGCGCGCCAAGGGCCAGGCCTTCCCCAACGACTTCCGCCGCGACGCCTACTGCGAAGACTTGCAGAAGAAGTACGCGGACAAGACCAAGGAAGAGCTGGCAGAGGCTGCGATCCCGGTCAAGGTTGCCGGTCGTCTCATGCTCAACCGTGGCTCGTTCATGGTGATTCAGGACATGTCCGGGCGCATCCAGGTTTACGTCAACCGTAAAACCCTGTCCGAAGAGACCCTGGCCGCGGTGAAAACCTGGGACCTGGGCGACATCATTGCCGCCGAAGGCACCCTGGCCCGTTCCGGCAAGGGCGACCTGTACGTTGAAATGACCAACGTGCGCCTGCTGACCAAATCCCTGCGCCCGCTGCCAGACAAGCACCACGGCCTGTCCGACACCGAGCAGCGCTACCGCCAGCGTTACGTCGACCTGATCGTCAACGAAGACGTGCGCCAGACCTTCCGCGTGCGTTCGCAAGTGATTGCGCACATCCGCAGCTTCCTGATGAAGCGTGACTTCCTGGAAGTCGAAACGCCGATGCTGCAAACCATTCCGGGCGGTGCGGCGGCCAAGCCGTTCGAAACTCACCACAACGCGCTGGACATGCAGATGTTCCTGCGCATTGCGCCGGAGCTGTACCTCAAGCGGCTTGTTGTTGGCGGGTTTGAAAAAGTCTTCGAAATCAACCGCAACTTCCGTAACGAAGGCGTTTCGACCCGGCACAACCCCGAGTTCACCATGCTCGAGTTCTACCAGGCCCACGCTGACTACGAAGACAACATGGACCTGACCGAGGAACTGTTCCGCGAACTGGCGCAGCTGGTTCTGGGCAGCACCGACGTGCCTTACGGCGACAAGGTGTTCCACTTCGGCGAGCCGTTCGTGCGCCTGTCGGTGTTCGACTCGATCCTCAAGTACAACCCTGAACTGACCGCTGCCGACCTGAACGACATCGACAAGGCCCGCGCCATCGCCAAGAAGGCCGGCGCCAAGGTGCTCGGTTTCGAAGGCCTGGGCAAACTGCAGGTGATGATTTTCGAAGAACTGGTCGAGCACAAGCTGGAACAGCCGCACTTCATTACCCAGTACCCGTTCGAAGTGTCGCCGCTGGCCCGTCGTAACGACGAGAACCCGAACGTCACCGACCGTTTCGAACTGTTCATCGGCGGCCGTGAAATCGCCAACGCCTACTCCGAGTTGAACGACGCGGAAGACCAGGCCGAGCGCTTCATGGCACAGGTGGCCGACAAGGATGCTGGCGACGATGAAGCCATGCACTACGACGCCGACTTCGTTCGTGCGCTGGAGTACGGCATGCCGCCGACCGCCGGTGAAGGGATCGGCATCGACCGTCTGGTGATGTTGCTGACCAACTCACCGTCGATTCGCGACGTGATCCTGTTCCCGCACATGCGCCCGCAAGCGTAAATGTTTCAATTAAAAAGCCGCCTAAAACAGGCGGCTTTTTATTGCCTGTCTGGTACAAACGTATCAATTGGTTACTTTTGACGTTAGAGAGGAATACCTGTCGTGAATCGTGCAATTGCTCAAGAAGGTGCAGCGGATATCGCCACTGCGGTCGCTGAAAGTGTTCAGTACCAGGGCCGCAAGGCCAGCCGACAGGGCAGCGAACAGCGTCGACAGGACATTCTCGACGCGGCGATGCGCATTGTCGTGCGCGATGGCGTGCGGGCTGTGCGGCACCGTGCGGTGGCCGCCGAGGCCTGTGTGCCGCTGTCGGCCACCACTTACTACTTCAAGGACATCGATGACTTGCTCACCGATACCTTTGCCCAATACGTGGAACGCAGCGCGGCATACATGGCCCGGTTGTGGGCCAGCAACGAAGGCCTGTTGCGCGAGATGGTTGTCAGCGGTGATGGCACCGCCGAGTCGCGCTCGCAGCTGGCGGACGATATCGCACGGCTGATGGCTGACTATGTTCATCGGCAATTGATCAATCGCCGCGAGCACTTGATGGCCGAGCAAGCCTTCCGCCAGGAAGCGTTGCTTAACCCGCGTCTGGCGTTGTTGGTGCGTTCCCATCAGCAAATTCTCTTGCAGGGCACCTGCCAGCTTTTCGAAGTATTGGGTTCCCGCGAGCCACAACAAGATGCCAAAGTGTTGACGGCGATTGTCGGACGGATGGAATATCAGGGCCTGCTCAACGATGCCGAGCCTGTTGCCGAAGAGGAAATGCTCGGCATCCTGACCCGCTACATGCACCTGGTACTGGCGTCGGTGTAACCCCTTGTGGGACTCAACCCTGTGGGAGAGTGGCCAGTAGGGGGCATCGTGTGTCGATAGGGAGTGTTGAATGAAAGCCTGGCGTGTCGTGGTGATCGCCTTGTCGTTCCTGCTGCTCAGTGGCTGCCTGGTGACCTTCAAGGAGTCGCTGCCCGCCAGCGAGCCCGCGCCTACAGGGTTGCTCGGCAAATGGGCCAGCACCAATGCCTGGGGCGAGCCGATGAACCTGGAACTGACACGCGTCGGCGACAATCACTACCAGGCGGTCAGCTACTTCAAGGCCAAACCCCATGAGCGCGAAGCCTATCCTTTCACGGTGTCGCGCCATGGCAATCGCTGGTACCTGTCGGCGAAGGTGCCGGCGCAGTTCGGCGGGCATTTCACCATCGCCGGTTTCGAGCTCAACGATAAGCACGAACTGGTGGTCTACAACCTCGACCTTGAGCAGATCAGGCAGGCCATGGGGCAAGAAGCCCTCAGTGGCGAAGGCTTTCAGACTGAAGATGGCGATGGGGTGTTGATCAACAACAGCCTGGATCAGGTATTCGCCTACCTCGACGACCCGGCCAATTCCGATGTCTTCGTCGAAGCGGTACGCTATCAGCGCCTGGCCAAAACCAAATAAACCCAGCACGTAAGAGCTTTACTACAGGAGTCTCGGGTGGACGAATACCAGCAGACGATACGCATGTTGTCCGATCGCATAGTGCTGGCGCAGACGCCGATTCGCATTCTGGATGCGGTCAAGTGGGATGACAGTATTCGCAAGGGGTTCCTCAAGGGCAAGGGCAAGGAAATGCCGGCCGTGGACCGCGACTACTACCTCAATCGACCGCTGTCGTTCGACTCCAGCAAAGTGAAGCTGGAGTTCCAGAACATCGAGCGCGACATCACTCGGCAACTTGGCCAGTTCAACCCGGTCGGGCAGATCATGCGCCGCATGTGCAAGGAATACCGCATGGTGGTGCGCATGCTTGAAGCGCGCGGCACCGAGGATTTCGGGCTGATTTCCCAGGAATTGTACGGCGCGGCGTCCGATGCGTTTCACGCCGGCGACCCGACCCTGGCCGACCTGGGGCTGATGCTCTCCGATTACCTGAACAACATCGACGGCCGTGGCGACCTCAAGGACGAACCGAAAGTCCTCACCGCCAAGGAAGCCGTCGACCTGCTGCAACATCGGTTGAACAAGGTGTTTGGCGAAAACGAGGAAACCATCCGGGTGTTCGAGTCCGACGGGATCGTCGCCGACGCGGCGGCCGGCGCCGACTACATCAAGATCCGCACCGACGCGATGTTCAACAATCGCGACGTGCGTGCGCTGGAAGTCCATGAAGGGCTGGTGCATGTGGGCACCACCCTCAACGGTCTGAATCAGCCGATCTGTACGTTCCTGTCCAAGGGCCCGCCGTCGTCCACCGTGACTCAGGAGGGCCTGGCGATCCTGATGGAAATCATCACCTTCGCCTCCTACCCGAGCCGCTTGCGCAAACTGACCAACCGCACCCGCGCCATTCATATGGTGGAGGAGGGCGCGGACTTCTTGCAGATCTTTGAGTTCTTCCGGGCTCAGGGCTTTGAAATGGCCGAAAGCTACGGCAATGCCAGTCGGGTGTTCCGCGGCTCGGTGCCGAATGGTCTGCCATTTACCAAAGACTTGTCCTACCTCAAGGGCTTTATCATGATTTACAACTACATTCAGTTGGCCGTGCGCAAAGGCAAGCTGGAGCAGATACCGCTGTTGTTCTGCGGCAAGACTACGCTGGAGGACATGCGGACCTTGCGCCAATTGGTGGACGAAGGCCTGGTGGTGCCGCCCAAGTACCTGCCTGAGCAGTTCCGCGACATGAACGCGTTGTCGGCGTGGATGTGCTTCTCCAACTTCCTCAACCACCTGAGCCTGGACCGGATCGAAGCGGATTACTCCAATATCCTTTGATTCAGATCATTCCCACGCTCTGCGTGGGAATGCCGCCATGGACGCAGAGCGTCCACTGTGACGCAGAGCGTCACGGTATGCACTCCCACGCGGAGCATGGGAACGATCACCCACATTGAGGCTTCACCGGATGAGAATCCTCGGCATCTTCTGCCTGCTCCTGGCCCTCGGCGGTTGCAGCTCTTTGCTGTTCTACCCCGAGCCCGGCCAGCCGTTCACCCCGGAAAAAGCCAAGCTCGACTATCGCGACGTCACCCTGACCACTGCCGATGGCCTCAAGCTGCATGGCTGGTGGCTGCCGGCGAAAAAAGGCGTCGAAGTCAAAGGCACTGTGCTGCATCTGCACGGTAACGGCGGCAACCTGGCGTGGCATCTGGGTGCGAGCTGGTGGTTGCCGAAGCAGGGCTATCAGGTGTTGCTGGTGGACTATCGCGGGTACGGATTGTCCGAAGGTAAGCCGGCGTTGCCGGAGATTTATCAGGACATCGACGCCGCCTTCACATGGCTCGACCAGGCGCCGGAGGTCAAGGGCAAGCCGTTGATCCTTCTCGGTCAGAGCCTTGGCGGTTCGATGGCCGTGCATTACCTGGCCCAGCATCCCGAGCGCCAGCGGCAACTCAAGGCTTTCGTGCTCGATGGCGTGCCTGCCAGCTACCGCGATGTCGGGCGTTTCGCCCTCAGCACCTCCTGGATGACCTGGCCGTTCCAGGTGCCGTTGTCCTGGCTGGTGCCGGATGGCGATAGCGCGATCCGTTCCATGACACAGCTCAATGGTGTACCGAAACTGATCTATCACAGTATCGATGATCAGCTGGTGCCCCTTTCCAACGGCATCCGACTGTATCAAGCTGCGCCGCCGCCGCGAGTGCTGCAACTGACCCGGGGCGGTCATGTGCAAACCTTCGCCGACCCGGTCTGGCGAAAAGTCATGCTGCGTTACCTCGAAGACCCGCAGCATTTCAACGGCCTGCGCCGCCTGGGTGAAATTCCGAATTACCCGGCACCCCCGAATTCTGAAGATGAACCACCAGAGAGTCCGCAATGAGTGAAGAACGTAACGCCATCCCGCTGATCATCACCGGTATTTGCAGCATCCTCGGCACCGTCGGGGCCCTGTGGTGGTACGGCTACCTGCACTTCGCCAAACCCGAGGATGCGTTGCTGCTCAGCGACTTCACCATGCTCAAGACCGTGCCGGGCGAAGACTACAAAATCTCCCTGGAACCGGCCGCGCAAGTGGCGCAGTGCATCGATGGCGTACTGGTGATGTTTGATACCGAACAGAAAGGCCTGACCGGCGTACTGGTCAACAACAAGAAAAAAGCCGTGCGCTGCATGGGCCAGGAAACCCCGCAAAAACTCGAACAATAAAACATCCCGTAGGAGCGAGGCTTGCCCGCGAAGAACGATGACGCGGTCTAATAGATACACCGAGTCATCGTTCTTCGCGGGCAAGCCTCGCTCCTACAGACGTTACATGGCAGCGTGGTTCACTTAATTCGAGCTGACAGCCGAACGCGGTATCACCGGCTGGTTGTCGTTGGAAATGGTCACTTCCACCCGACGGTTCATCGCACGGCCGGAGACGCTGGTGTTTTCGGCCACCGGGTATTCCTTGCCATAACCCTGGACCACGATGCGCGCCGGGTCGACACCCATCTTGATCAGGGCCACTTGCACCGAGGTCGCGCGGCGCTCGGACAGCGACTGGTTGTACGACGCCGCGCCGGTGCTGTCGGTGTAGCCTTCGACAATCACTTTACGGTCGGGGTTTTCCTGAAGGAACTGCGCCAGTTTGTTGATGTTCACCAAGCCGCTGGGTTTCAGGTCGGCCTTGTTGGTGGCGAACAGCACGTCACCGAACGTTACCAGCGTGCCGCGATCGGTCTGTTTGGCGTTGAGGCTGGCCTGCAATTGTTTGATCTGCTGGTCGCGGGCATCCAGACGCGCCTGGGCTCGCTGAGCCGCGGCGTTCTTCAGGTTGTTTTCCGCGGTGCGCAGGGCGATGGTCTGCTTGGCCACTTCAACACGCTGGTTGGTCAGGTAAGCCAGTTGGTCGACCTTATTCTGGTCTTCCTTGTCCTGGTAAGCCTTGTCGGCCTTGTCCAGGTAATCGCTGGCGTCTTTGGTTTCCAGTGCCGCGAATTTGCTGGCTTGCGGGTTGGCTTGCAGGCCGGCGTAGTTGGTGCGGGCTTGCTCCAGGTTGGTGTTGGGCGGTGTGGCGCAGGCAGCCAGTGCAATGCTTGCGGCCAGGAGGGCGGGTATCATCAGTTGTTTGCGCATAGCGGTTCGTCCTTTCTATCGATAAAAGTGTCAGGCCTGAAAATCGGGATGCGCGCTCACTGCACGGTGCGCTGACTTTCCTGACGCAGTTCCTGAACACCTTTCTGTGAGTCCTTTACAGCCTGTTCGGCTTTCATCGCCTGGGCTTTGCGTTCTGCCACTCGGGCGTCCCACTCGGCCTGTTCGGCGAGCATTTTGGCTTCGTCATACTTTTTGTCGTGCATGGCGATTTCGGCTTGTTTGAGCTTGTCCTGAGCGGACTTCATTTCCACCGCGGCGAATTCGGTGCCTCCGGCGCTGACGGCACTGTTCACGGTCGATTGAGTCACGGCGTATTGCTCGGTGGGCGGGTTGCCGGCGCATCCGGCCAGAACCAAACTGCTGCCGATGGCCAGGGCCGCCAGTTTGAGACCGCGCAGGTGGGTGGACGAGGATGAAGCAGTGCTGGTCTTCATGGTTTCAACTCCGTTGGATAACTCCTGAAATACATCTGAATCCATCCTGGGCAAGGAGCCGCAACCTTCGATTTCCAGAGCATTTTGAAACGGCCGTCCCAGGCGTGGTTACTGGGTTGACCCGAGGCGTTTTTTAAAAGTTCAGAGAAAATGGCCTTTCGCCCGAAAAAACTTTGACCTGACGGACAAGGCTCTAAATCGGGAACTTTAGTCGTACGCAGGGGTATTCCCGACCCTGCACGGGCCAGGAAATACGCATTTCTGGAAGGGAGGGAAGACGCGCAGATCAGTGTTTTGGCTTATCGTTTTCGGTCGACAAATCGTGCAAATGACGACGGGACAAGGCGAGAAAACGCGGGGTTGGACCGACGTCTTCGTACAGCGGATCGCCTTCTTCATCGGTGGCGACCACCGTTGACCCTTTCACATACGGAAAGCTCGCTTCGAGCTCTTCCAGGGCGGCGCCAATCAATTCTCCGAGCAGTTCTTCAGGGTGCCGTTTGGGGTACATATCGATAATCGCCGCCAGCCGTGCGGCGGCTTCCACGTCCAGACGAATCGTATAGCCAGTGTCGGTCAGGCGACCCTTGGCGTTTTCTTCCCAGTGCTTGGCGAGCTCGCGGATTTTCATAATGACCTCATTACGCACCTGCTCATGGCAGGCCGGGTGAGTGTCCGGCGGTGGCCGGTGGCAAGCCGTTGTACGGCTTGGTGTTGAGCCTAGCTGCAACGTTCGGGGTTTGCAGTCCCTGGTTTACTTGTAAGAACCGCTTTACAACGGCACTCTCTATTATCAAAGCATAGCCGCCCGGATTTTCGCTGGAGAACTGCTGATGACCGATATTGATGCACGCTTGCGCGAGGACGTTCACCTGTTGGGTGAGCTGTTGGGCAACACCATTCGTGAGCAGTACGGGGATGGCTTTATCGACAAGATCGAGCAAATCCGCAAAGGCGCCAAGGCCGACCGTCGCGGTTCGATGGATGCCGAACTCAGCGCCAGCCTCAACCAGTTGAGCGAGGACGAATTGCTGCCGGTGGCGCGGGCGTTCAACCAGTTCCTCAACCTGGCCAATATCGCCGAGCAATATCAGCTGATTCACCGCCGCGAAGAGTCACAACCCGCGCCGTTCGAGGCCCGGGTGTTGCCGGAGCTGCTCACTCGCCTGTTGGCTGCGGGGCATGACGCCGAATCCCTGGCCCGGCAATTGGGGCGGGTGGACATCGAGCTGGTATTGACGGCGCACCCCACCGAAGTGGCGCGACGCACACTGATCCAGAAATACGACGCGATCGCCGCGCAACTGGCGGCCCTGGATCATCGCGACCTGACCGGCGCCGAGCGCGAGCAGATCAAGACCACCTTGCAGCGCCTGATCGCCGAAGCCTGGCACACCGAAGAAATCCGCCGCACCCGCCCGACACCTGTAGACGAAGCCAAGTGGGGCTTTGCGGTGATCGAGCATTCGCTGTGGCAGGCGATTCCCAACTATTTGCGCAAGGCCGACCAGGCCCTGCATGCCGCCACCGGCCTGCACCTGCCGCTGGAGGCCGCGCCGATTCGCTTCGCCTCGTGGATGGGCGGCGACCGTGACGGTAACCCCAACGTCACCGCCGCCGTGACCCGCGAAGTCTTGCTGCTGGCTCGCTGGATGGCTGCCGATTTGTATGTGCGCGATGTCGATCACCTCGCCGCCGAATTGTCGATGCAACAGGCCAGCGAGGCCCTGAAAGCCAAGGCTGGCGACAGCGCCGAGCCTTACCGCGCGGTACTCAAACAGCTGCGTGAGCGCCTGCGCGCAACTCGTAACTGGGCCCAGGCCTCCCTGACGGCCACCACGCCGGCGTCCGCCGATGTGCTGCAAAACAACCGCGACCTGCTGGACCCGTTGGAGCTGTGTTACCACTCGCTGCATGAATGCGGCATGGGCGTCATCGCCGATGGCCCGTTGCTCGACTGCCTGCGCCGAGCGGTGACGTTCGGGCTGTTTCTGGTGCGCCTCGATGTGCGACAGGACTCCTCGCGCCACACCGCAGCCATGACCGAAATCACCGATTACCTCGGCCTGGGTCGTTATGAGGACTGGAACGAAGAGGAGCGCATCGCCTTCCTGATGCGCGAACTGAACAATCGCCGGCCGTTGCTGCCGGCCTACTTCAAGCCGTCTGCCGACACCGCCGAAGTGCTGGCGACGTGCCGGGAAATCGCTGCGGCACCGGGGGCTTCCCTCGGCTCGTATGTGATTTCCATGGCTGGCGCTGCTTCCGATGTGCTGGCCGTGCAGTTGCTGCTCAAGGAATCCGGCGTATTACGGCCGATGCGCGTGGTGCCGCTGTTCGAAACCCTCGCCGACCTCGACAACGCGGGCCCGGTGATCGAAAAACTGTTGTTGCTACCGGGTTATCGCTCGCGCCTGCAAGGGCCGCAGGAAGTGATGATCGGTTATTCCGACTCGGCCAAGGACGCCGGCACTACGGCGGCGGCCTGGGCGCAGTATCGGGCGCAGGAACGTCTGGTGGATATTTGCCGGGAGCAACAAGTGGAGCTGCTGTTGTTCCACGGCCGTGGCGGCACCGTGGGCCGTGGTGGCGGCCCGGCGCACGCAGCGATTCTGTCGCAGCCGCCGGGGTCGGTGGCGGGGCGTTTCCGCACCACCGAGCAGGGGGAAATGATTCGTTTCAAATTCGGCCTGCCGGACATCGCGGAGCAAAACCTCAATCTGTACCTGGCGGCGGTGCTGGAAGCGACCTTGCTGCCGCCACCACCTCCTACGCCTGCCTGGCGCCATTTGATGGACGAACTGGCCGCCGATGGGGTCAAGGCTTACCGCGCCGTGGTGCGGGAAAATCCGCAGTTCGTCGAGTATTTCCGCCAGTCCACCCCGGAGCAGGAGTTGGGGCGCTTGCCGTTGGGCAGCCGCCCGGCCAAGCGCCGCGCCGGCGGCATCGAAAGCCTGCGCGCCATTCCGTGGATTTTCGGCTGGACCCAGACGCGCCTGATGTTGCCGGCCTGGCTCGGCTGGGAAACGGCGCTGAGCAAGGCGCTGGAGCGCGGCGAAGGGGAGCTGCTGGGGCAGATGCGCGAGCAATGGCCGTTCTTCCGCACCCGCATCGATATGCTGGAAATGGTGCTGGCCAAGGCCGACGCCGATATCGCCCAGTCTTACGACGAGCGCCTGGTCGAGCCGGATCTGCTCCCTTTGGGTGCGCATTTACGCGACCTATTGTCGCAGGCCTGTGCGGTGGTCCTGGGGCTGACGGGTCAGTCCCAGCTACTGGCACATAGCCCAGACACCCTTGAATTCATCCGCCTGCGCAACACCTACCTCGACCCGCTGCATCTATTGCAGGCCGAACTGTTGGCCCGTTCGCGGCAGCAGGATGAAGCGCAGGGCAGCCCGGTAGAACAGGCGTTGCTGGTGTCTGTGGCGGGGATTGCCGCCGGTTTGCGAAATACCGGCTAAGGTTTTCGTCATAGGGAACAGGCACCTGGTGCGAGCGTCGAGTGCCTGTCGGCGAGCGGTTGAGAAGGTCTGTCAGGCGACAGTTAATGACGGGGTTGCGACTTGGGGTACCCCTTCGAAAGGGCACGTCCTGCGCAGGTTTCTCCGACTTTCGGCGGCTTGTGTGGGCAGGGCCTGCTGTGTATCTTGATCAGCCTTTGGCCGTTTGGGCGGTCACGACCCTATTTTTTGAGATTGGCCCTACGAGGCGAATCCTTTGTTTTGTTTAAGTAATTCTAAATAAAAAATTGAGGAGCACATCTAATGCGCGTCATTCTGCTGGGAGCTCCCGGGGCCGGTAAAGGTACTCAGGCTAAGTTCATCACCGAAAAGTTCGGCATTCCGCAAATCTCTACCGGTGACATGCTGCGTGCTGCTGTAAAAGCCGGCACCGAGCTGGGCATCAAAGCCAAAAGCATCATGGATGCCGGTGGTCTGGTCTCCGACGATCTGATCATCGCTTTGGTCAAGGACCGTATTGCGCAGCCTGACTGTGCCAACGGTTTCCTGTTCGACGGTTTCCCGCGCACCATTCCGCAAGCTGAAGCGTTGGTAGAAGCTGGCGTGGAACTGGACAATGTGGTCGAAATCGCCGTCGATGACGAAGAGATCGTTCAGCGTATCGCCGGTCGTCGCGTTCACGAGGCCAGCGGCCGCGTGTACCACACCGTGTACAACCCGCCGAAAATCGCCGGCAAAGACGACATCACCGGTGAAGAGCTGGTGCAGCGCAAGGACGACACCGAAGAAACCGTGCGTCATCGCCTGTCGGTCTACCACTCCCAGACCAAACCTCTGGTGGAGTTCTACCAAGGCCTGGCCGCTGCTCAGGGCAAGCCGAAGTACAGCCATATTCCGGGTGTCGGCTCGGTTGAGACGATTACCGGCAAGGTGCTTGAAGCACTGAGCTGAAAAGTCTGATCGGCTTCATCTTCTACGGCCCGCTTGCGGGCCGTAGTTGTTTATACTGGCGCACTTTTTCTGACCTCTCTTACGGATACATCGATGAGCACCTTGCTGGCCCTGGACACCGCGACTGAAGCTTGCTCCGTTGCCTTGCTGCATGACGGCAAGGTCACGAGTCATTACGAGGTGATCCCGCGCCTGCATGCGCAGAAGCTGTTGCCGATGATCCAGCAACTGCTGGCCGATGCCGGGACCACGCTGCAAGCGGTCGACGCCATTGCGTTCGGTCGTGGGCCGGGCGCGTTTACCGGTGTGCGGATCGCCATTGGCGTGGTGCAAGGGCTGGCGTTTGCGCTGGACCGTCCGGTGTTGCCGGTCTCCAACCTCGCGGTGCTCGCCCAGCGGGCTTATCGCGAACACGGCGTCAGCCAGGTCGCGGCAGCCATCGATGCGCGTATGGATGAGGTGTATTGGGGCTGCTACCGCGAAACGGCGGGGGAGATGCGGCTGGTGGGCAACGAAGCGGTATTGCCACCGGAAGCCGCCGCGTTGCCGGTCGATGCCAGCGGCGAGTGGTTCGGCGCGGGCACCGGTTGGGGTTATGCCGAGCGTATTGCAGTGAACCTGAGCGGCCAGGACGCGAGCATGCTGCCCCACGCCGAAGATTTGCTGACCCTGGCGCGTTTCGCCTGGGAACGCGGTGAAGCGATCGTGGCCGATCAGGCGCAGCCGGTGTATTTGCGCGATAAAGTCGCGACGCCGAAAGCGCGGTAATCCACACGGTCCTGTGGCGAGGGAGCTTGCTCCCGTTCGGCTGCGGAGCAGTCGTAGAACCTGACTGCGCGGTCTACCTGACTGCGCTTGGGGGCAGCTTCGCAGCCCAGCGGGAGCAAGCTCCCTCGCCACAAAGTGTTCCAACCGCAGCTAATCATCAGTTTCTGCCCGCCGCTTTTAAACCTTTTCGCTTTTCTGTGTTCTAGTTATCACTCGGCGGTTTGCGAAGTGGGTAATGCGCCACTAAACTGCCATCATCGATACCGAGCATGCACTTATGCGTATAGACGGCGTTTCCTCCCAGTCCTACCCAATCAAGCGCAAGCCTCGTAAAGGCCATGTGTCTGAGGATGACTCCGTCGATGTCGACGGCGAGCTGGAATTCCCTACCG
The DNA here is from genome assembly GCF_059492165.1 of Pseudomonas sp. Pseusp15. Classification (NCBI taxonomy): domain Bacteria; kingdom Pseudomonadati; phylum Pseudomonadota; class Gammaproteobacteria; order Pseudomonadales; family Pseudomonadaceae; genus Pseudomonas; species Pseudomonas sp. Pseusp15. The sequence continues at coordinate 4,166,273 of NZ_CP168523.1, read as the reverse complement.
AAGAGCAATTGGCCGCCCGCGCCGCCAAAGCCTCCGCGCAACGCCTGAGCAATCTTCCCGCGCGTCAACAAGACATGATTTATCACCGCGCCATGAGCAAAAGCGTGGCGATGGCACTGGCCAGTTACCTGAGCACGGCCACTTTTGTCGACTGGGATGCGGATGTGCTGGGTCTCGACCTGTACATCTGATGCTGCCTTATTACCTCGGCTGCCCGTCCTGGAGCGAAAACGCCTGGCGCGACTACTTGTATCCACAGGACGCCAGGCCCGCCGAGTTTCTTGATCTTTATTCTCAAGTGTTCAACGCCGTGGAAGGCAATACGACCTTCTACGCGAGCCCGGCTGCCGCCACCGTGCAGCGCTGGGCCGAGACCATGCCCGAACACTTTCGCTTCACCGCCAAATTCCCCGGCGATATCAGCCACAGCGGTGACCTGCGCGACCAATTGACCGCCACAGAAACGTTCCTGCAATTGCTCAGCCCTCTGGGGGAGCGGGTTTCGCCATTGTGGCTGCAATTGTCCAAAAGCTTTACCCCGCAACGACTGTCGGAGCTGGCCGGTTTTATTGATGCGGTGGACCGGCCCTTGGCGGTCGAAGTGCGGCATGACGAGTTCTTTGCCAAGGGCGATGCCGAGCGAATGCTCAATCGCCTGCTGCTGGATCGTGGCGTCGAGCGCATCTGCCTCGATCCGCGCGCGCTGTTCAGCTGCACCTCGACCGATCCTTCGGTACTCCACGCCCAATCGAAAAAGCCCAGGGTGCCGCCTCGCCCTGCGGCGTTCACTCAGTTTCCACAGGTGCGCTTCATCGGCCACCCCGAACTGGAAGCCAACGATCCGTTCCTGGTGCCATGGGTCGAGAAAATCGCCGTCTGGATCGAAGAGGGCCGCACGCCGTATATCTTTCTGCACACCGCCGATAACCTGCTGGCGGCGAAACTGGCACAACGTTTTCACGCACAACTGATGCAGCGTTTGCCTGGCTTGCCGCCGCTGCCTGAGCTATACAGAGAACCCGCCGCCGAGCAACTTGGTTTGCTCTGAAGCGGGTTTTCCCTTTTTCAGGAGTCTGCCAATGGATGCGCAAACCCTTCGAGCCCAGGCGTTCAAAGCATTGCACGAACGCGAGGGCGCCTTTGTCATTCCCAACCCCTGGGACGCCGGCTCAGCGAAAATGCTTGCCAGCCTGGGCTTCGAGGCACTGGCAACCACCAGCGCCGGTTATGCCTTTTCCCGGGGCCGTCCTGATGGTGGGCTGACGCTCGACGATACCCTGGCAAACGTTGAGGCGATTGTTGCGGCCACTGATTTGCCGGTCGCGGTGGATCTCGAAAACGGCTTTGCCGACGCTCCTGCCGAGTGCGCCCAAAGTATTCTGCGGGCCGCTCAGGCCGGTGCCGTAGGCGGTTCGATCGAGGATGCCACCGGGCGTGAAGACGGTCCGATCTACTGCTTCGAGCATGCCGTGGCGCGTATCGAAGCCGCTGTCGCAGCAGCGCGCAGTTTGCCTTTCCCCTTCACGTTGACGGCGCGTGCCGAGAACTATTTGCACGGCAATCCTGACCTCGACGACACCATTCGCCGTTTGCAGGCATTCGCCGAGGCCGGCGCGGACGTGCTTTACGCCCCAGGCCTGCGCAATGCCGAAGAGGTCTTGGCGGTGGTTCGCGCCGTGGCACCGAAACCGGTGAATGTGTTGATGTCCGGCGGGCTCAAGCTGACGGTAGCGCAGTTGAGCGAAATGGGCGTCAAACGCATCAGCGTCGGTTCAGCCCTGGCTTTGGCAGCGTATGGCGAGTTCTTGCGCGCGGCCGAGGAAATCCAGCAACACGGGACCTTTGGCTTCACTTCCCGGTCGATGCCGTTCCAGAAGGCCAATCAATTCTTCAAAGGCTGACGAGGTCGGGCCGTGATGGTTGGGCCGCTGAGGGGTTATGCGGCGATGCGCAGGTTCTGCAGAACGATCGGGCGCGCCCAGCCGTTATCGAAATCGAGTTGTTTCTGCTGTTCCACCAACTCTTGCGGTGAGAACGGCGGGAATGGCTTGTCCAGCAGGTCGAGTTCGAACTCGGCGATTGGCAAGTGCAGCGGACGCGGTTGCGGCGCGGCACCAGGCTCGGGCAGCGGTTGACCGGCGGTGAGCACGATCGGGCGAACCCAGCCGCTTTCGAAGTCCTGCTGTTTCTGTTGCGCGACGATTTCTTCCGGCGGGAACGGTGGGAACGGTTTATCGGCCAGGTCCATTTCGAACTCGGCAATTGGCAGGAACAATGGCTCCGGCGGACGGACTTCGGTTTCTTTCACATCACATTCGCGCTGGGAAATGATGTGCGCCAGCAGCTCGCTGCCGACGGTCGGTTCGACCGGGCTGTCGAGATCGACCGGCGGAAAGTCCAGAGACGCCGGCACCACATCGCCCGACTGATCGGCCAGGGCCTGGGCAAAAAAATCTTGCCACAGGTGACTGACGCCGCTCAGTGCTTGGGAGTTTCGCAGGCCAAAATCGCCGTGGGGCGAGATGTAACCTATCGATGTGCGTTGAATGCCTGACATTTTTCTCGGTCGACGCTCAGCTCTGGCAAAATGCTCGATAGTTTGGTTATCGGCCGTTTTTGCCGATCATTAATTTTTTGAGCGTGTTTTCCCATGATTGAGCAACCTGCGGCCTGCCGCATCCATGTCGAAGCCTTGGGCGCGACGTTCCAGCCACAGGCCGAGCAATGGGCCGAGCGCCTGGGTTTGCCGTTGCAGGTGGATGACGGCGAGTTTGCCTTGCAGGTGGGTGAGCAGGGTTTGCAACTGCAACAACTGGGGCCGGATGCACCGGGGCCGGTGCGGGTCGACTTCGTCGAGGGTGGCGCGGCCCATCGTCGGTTGTACGGCGGCGGCAGCGGTCAGATGATCGCCAAGGCGGTCGGCATCGCCCAAGGCGTGCGGCCACGGGTGCTGGACGCCACGGCCGGGCTGGGCAAGGACGCGTTCGTGCTGGCCAGCCTGGGCTGCGAGATGAGCCTGATCGAGCGCCAGCCGCTGATCGGCGCCTTGCTTGAAGATGGTCTGGCACGCGGCGCGGAAGATTTCGACGTAGCGCCGATCGTGGCGCGTATGCGTTTGCTCAAGGGCAATTCGATCGAGGTGATGCGCAACTGGGAAGGCGAGCCGCCGCAGGTGATCTACCTCGACCCGATGTTTCCCCATCGTGAGAAAACCGCGTTGGTGAAGAAGGAAATGCGCCTGTTCCGGCCGCTGGTCGGCGATGATCCGGATGCACCGGCCCTGCTCGCAGCGGCCTTGGCCCTGGCCAGTCACCGGGTGGTGGTCAAACGCCCGCGCAAGGCGCCGTGCATCGATGGGCCGAAGCCGAGCCATGCGCTGGACGGCAAGTCCAGCCGGTATGACATTTATCCGAAGAAAGCGCTCAAGCCTTAAGATCGAGTCGCCTTCACTGATCGTTCCCACGCAGCGTGGGAACGATCATCACGCCAAATATCTATCAGGCCGACTCCGGCCGATACGCCCGCATAAACAATCCCACCACTTCCTGCACATGGGCTTCGGCCGCATCCCCGGTTACCGGTTCGCCGCAGCCATACAGCAAGCGGAAATTCCCCGCGCCCTTGAGCAGGCAGAAGAAGTGCTCGGCGGCATTGCGCGGTTTGTCGATGCTCAACACGCCACTCTGATCGATCTTGCTCAGCAAACGCTCCATGCCGTGCAGCACGCGTTCCGGCCCGGCCTCGAAGAAGATCTGTGCGAGTTTCGGGTCCTGGCTGCCCAGCGTCATCATCAGCCGGTGCAGGTTCACCGATTCGTCGCTGTTGATCAGTTGATGAAAGCCGTGTGCGATGTTCAGCAGCACGGTTTCCACGGCGACGCCGTCCGGCAATTCAAAAACCAGCGGAGGCAATTGCTCCTCGCATTTGGCCACGACAGCGGAAGAGAACAGCGTCTCCTTGTCGTTGAAATGGCTGTAGACCGTCAGCTTCGACACGCCGGCCTCAGTCGCTACGGCATCCATGCTGGTGTTGGCGTATCCCTTACTCAAAAACAGGATTTTCGCCGCGTCGAGGATTGCCCGGCGCTTGGCCAGATCCTTGGGACGGCCCGGACCGCTGGGGGTGGAAAGATTGTCTGACATTCTTCGCTTTTAATACTGGACTGGTGAGTTTGCTATTAATAACATACTGGTCAGTATAATTATTCCAAGCCCCATTAGCGAAAGGTCGTTCACCATGCTGCGCTTTGCCTTGCCCCTCGCGTTGCCGGTCAGTCTGGCTTTTCTATTGTCGGCATGTGGCCATGAAGAAGCCCCTCCGGTCAGCGTGCGCCCGGCCATGGTGGTGCAGCCAGAGCCCTCGGCCCAGGCAATGGAAAGCTATCCCGGCGAAGTTCGCGCGCGTTATGAGCCGGACCTTGCCTTCCGGATTGGCGGCAAAGTCAGCCGACGACTGGTCGAAGAAGGGCAGCGGGTCAAGGCTGACCAACCCCTGGCGGAACTCGATCCTCAGGACGTGCGCCTGCAACTGGAAGCCACCCGTGCCCAGGTCGCGGCTGCCGAAGCCAATCTGAACCTGGTGCGCGCCGAGCGTGATCGCTACAAGACCCTGATGGAGCGGCAGATGGTCAGCCGTTCGCAGTACGACAACGCGGAAAACCTCTATCGCTCCGGTGAGGCCCGCCTCAAGCAAATCAAAGCCGAATTCAACGTTTCGACCAATCAGGCCAGTTACGCGGTGCTGCGTGCGCCGCAGGATGGCGTGGTGGCCAAGCGCGCGGTTGAAGTCGGGCAAGTGGTGGCGGCCGGGCAAACCGTGTTTACCCTGGCCACCGATGGCGAGCGCGAAGTATTGATCAGCCTGCCAGAGCAGAGCTTCGGCCGCTTCAAGGTCGGTCAGCCGGTCTCGGTGGAGCTCTGGACCCAACCCGATCAGCGTTTCCCTGGGCAGATCCGTGAGTTGTCGCCTGCCGCCGATCCCAAATCCCGCACATTTGCCGCCCGTATCGCTTTTACCGCCGGCAAGGTTCCCGCCGAACTCGGCCAGAGCGCCCGGGTGTTCATCCAGACTGCCGAAGTGGTGCCGTTGTCAGTGCCGCTGTCGGCCCTCACCGCAGAAAACGGCGCCACCTACGTGTGGGTGGTCGGCGCCAACAACACCTTGAAAAAAGTCCCGGTGCGGGTCGGTGCATTTGGCGAGAAAACCGTGCCGGTGCTCGAGGGGCTGAACGCCAGCGACTGGGTGGTGGCGGCCGGTGTTCATGTGCTTCACGACGGGCAGCAAGTGCGCCCGGTGGATCGCTCCAATCGCGTGGTCAATCTGGCGCACAAGGAGTAATCCCCGATGGGTTTCAATCTATCCGAATGGGCGCTGCGTAACCGCCAGATCGTACTGTTCCTGATGCTCCTGCTGGCTGTGGTCGGGGCGTTGTCCTACACCAAGCTTGGCCAAAGCGAAGACCCGCCGTTCACCTTCAAGGCCATGGTAATTCGTACCAACTGGCCGGGGGCCACGGCCGAGGAAGTTTCGCGCCAGGTCACCGAGCGTATTGAAAAGAAACTGATGGAAACCGGGGAGTACGAACGGATCACCTCGTTCTCCCGCCCGGGTGAGTCCCAGGTGACGTTCATGGCGCGCGATTCCATGCATTCGGTGGATATCCCGGACCTCTGGTATCAGGTCCGCAAGAAGATCGGCGATATTCGCCAGACCCTGCCACCGGGTATCCAGGGCCCGTTTTTCAACGATGAATTCGGCACCACGTTCGGCAACATCTACGCCCTGACCGGCGAGGGCTTTGATTACGCAGTGCTCAAGGATTACGCCGACCGCATCCAGATCCAGCTGCAACGGGTCAAGGATGTGGGCAAGGTCGACCTGCTCGGGTTGCAGGACGAGAAGGTCTGGATCGAACTCTCCAACGTTAAACTGGCCACCCTCGGAGTGCCGCTGGCGGCGGTGCAGCAGGCACTTGAAGAACAGAACGCGATGTCCACCGCCGGCTTCTTCGAAACCACCAGCGAGCGTTTGCAGCTACGGGTCTCGGGGAATTTTCAGACGGTCGACGAGATCAAGAACTTCCCGATCCGCGTTGCAGATCGCACGTTCCGCATCGGTGATGTGGCGGACGTTCGTCGTGGCTTCAACGATCCACCGGCGCCGCGCATGCGCTTCATGGCTGAAGACGCCATCGGTCTGGCGGTGGCCATGAAGGACGGTGGCGATATTCTGGTATTGGGCAAGGCGCTGGAAATCGAGTTCGCCCGGATTCAGCAAAACCTGCCGGCTGGCATGCAGTTGCGCAAAGTCTCCGATCAACCCGCCGCGGTGAAAACCGGTGTGGGCGAGTTCGTTCAGGTGCTGGTGGAGGCCCTGGCGATTGTGTTGCTGGTGAGCTTCTTCTCCCTCGGCGTGCGCACCGGCATGGTCGTAGCGCTGGCGATACCGCTGGTGTTGGCGATGACGTTCGCCTGCATGTATTACTTAGGGATAGGCCTGCACAAGATTTCCCTCGGCGCGCTGGTGCTGGCGCTGGGCTTGCTGGTGGATGATGCGATCATCGCCGTGGAAATGATGGCGATCAAAATGGAGCAGGGCTTCGACCGGATCAAGGCCGCCAGCTATGCCTGGACCAGCACCGCGTTCCCGATGCTCACCGGTACGTTGATCACCGCCGCCGGTTTCCTGCCGATCGCCACCGCGCAATCGGGCACTGGCGAGTACACCCGCTCGATCTTCCAGGTGGTGACCATCGCGCTACTGGCGTCGTGGGTGGCCGCCGTGGTTTTTGTGCCTTATCTGGGGGAGAAACTTCTGCCGGACCTGGCGAAAATTCACGCCGCCAAACACGGCACTGGCGACGGCCAACCCGACCCTTACGGCACGCCGTTCTATCAGCGCGTCAGACGGCTGGTGGAGTGGTGCGTGCGCCGACGCAAAACGGTGATCGTGCTGACCATCGTGATGTTCGTCGCGTCCGTGGTGCTGTTCCGTTTCGTGCCGCAGCAGTTCTTCCCGGCATCGGGGCGACTGGAATTGATGGTTGATCTGAAACTCGCCGAAGGTGCCTCCCTGAGCAACACCGCCGAGGAGGTCAAGCGTCTCGAAGGCCTGCTCAAGGATCACGCCGGGATCGACAACTATGTGGCTTATGTCGGCACCGGTTCGCCGCGTTTCTACCTGCCGCTGGACCAGCAACTTCCGGCTGCAAGCTTTGCGCAATTTGTTGTCCTGGCCAAAACCATCGAAGACCGCGAAGCCCTGCGCACTTGGCTGATCGAAACCCTCAATGAACAATTCCCGGCCCTGCGCTCGCGGGTCACGCGTCTGGAAAACGGCCCGCCGGTTGGCTATCCGGTGCAGTTCCGGGTCACCGGTGAGAACATTGCGGACGTCCGCGCCCTGGCGCGTAAAGTCGCGGCCAAGGTTCGCGAGAACCCACACGTGGCCAACGTGCATCTGGATTGGGAAGAGCCGAGCAAAGTCGTGTACCTGAACGTCGATCAGGATCGCGCGCGGGCGCTGGGCGTGAGCACGGCGAACCTCTCGGGGTTCCTGCGAAGCTCGCTGACCGGCTCCAGTGTCAGTCAGTACCGCGAAGACAACGAATTGATCGAGATCCTGCTGCGCGGCACGGTGCATGAGCGCACTGAACTGGCATTGCTGCCGAGCCTGGCCGTGCCGACCGACAACGGTCGCAGCGTGGCGCTGTCGCAGATTGCCACGCTGGAATACGGCTTTGAAGAAGGCATCATCTGGCACCGTAACCGCCTGCCCAACGTGACGGTTCGCGCCGACATCTACGGCAAGGAACAACCGGCGACACTGGTGCAGCAAATCATGCCGACCCTCGATCCGGTCCGCGCCGAACTGCCGGACGGCTATCTGCTGGAAGTCGGCGGTACGGTGGAAGACTCGGCTCGTGGGCAGAACTCGGTGAAGGCCGGCGTGCCGCTGTTCATCGTGGTGGTGCTGACGTTGCTGATGCTGCAACTGCGCAGTTTCTCACGCACTGCCATGGTGTTTCTGACAGCGCCGCTGGGGTTGATCGGGGTGACGTTGTTTCTGATGGTGTTCCGTCAGCCGTTCGGTTTCGTCGCCATGCTCGGGACCATCGCGCTGTCCGGGATGATCATGCGTAACTCGGTGATTCTGGTGGATCAGATCGAGCAGGACATTGCTGCCGGGCTCAAGCCCTGGCAGGCGATCATCGAGGCGACGGTGCGACGTTTCCGGCCGATTGTGTTGACCGCGCTGGCGGCGGTGCTGGCGATGATTCCATTATCGCGCAGTGTGTTTTTCGGGCCGATGGCGGTGGCGATCATGGGCGGGCTGATTGTGGCGACGGCGTTGACGTTGCTGTTCTTGCCGGCGTTGTATGCGGCTTGGTTCAGAGTGAAAAAAGAACCGGCTTGATCTTGGCGGCCTTCGGGCCGACCATGTTCTTGTTGGTGGTGTACATATCCATTTCTGCGGTAACGGCGGCTTATGGTTTCGCCCTTACGGCGACTCCCTTTTTTACAAGCGCCTAAAAAAGGAAGCAAAAAACGCTCGCCCCAAGCGTCCGGCCCCTCGCTAAGGCTCGGCGTTCCTTCGCTCCGGTATCCATCTGGGGGCATCGCCCTACGGTTGGCTTCGCTTCAACCTACATGCGATGGGTTCGACTGCGTCGAACGGCGCTGCGCGCCAATCCCCAGATGAACACCTCCGCTCAGCCTCCCGAAGGGGCGGGCAGATCAAGATCAAAGGCGGCAGGCGAGCTAACGCTCGGCCTGTTGAGTGGTGAGGGGCGGGTGTACGCCGCTCCCCTGTAGGAGCTGCCGCAGGCTGCGATCTTTTGATTTTGATCCGCATCTGATTTTTTAAGATCAAAAGATCGCAGCCTGCGGCAGCTCCTACGCTTGTCTCAGAATCGTTTGAAACTGAGTCAAATGATCGGGATGTCGTATTCAGAACTCAGTTTCGTGAGTTTTTGAGACAGCATTCGTGGAGGCGAGCTTGATAGTCGATGATGAACCGCGTGCTCGATAATCTAGATCCGCAGACGTAGCACAAATGAAAAGCCCGCTGACCCCTTAAAAGGTCAGCGGGCTTTTTGCTGAGTCTGATTATTCCCAACCCATGGAAACGATCAGGTTACGGGTCAGAACAATATCTTCGCCACATCCGCAAAGCGTTTGGCAAAGTGCACGGTAATGCCTTCCTTCAGGTAGTCCGGCAACTCCTCGAAGTTACCGCGGTTCGGCTCCGGCAAAATCAGTTCATTGATCTTCTGCCGACGCGCTGCGATGACTTTTTCGCGCACGCCGCCAATCGGCAGTACATGCCCGGTCAGCGTCAGTTCACCGGTCATGGCTACGCCTTTTTTCGGTGGCTGGTTGCGGGCGAGGGAGAGCAGGGCGCTGGCCATGGTCACGCCGGCGCTCGGGCCGTCTTTCGGTGTTGCGCCTTCCGGTACGTGGAGGTGGACGAAGGCTTCATCGAAGAATGTCGGGTCACCGCCGAATTGCTTCAGATGGGAGCTGACGTAGCTGTAGGCGATTTCCGCCGACTCTTTCATCACGTCCCCCAGCTGCCCGGTGAGTTTGAAGCCTCGGTTGAGGGTGTGGATGCGCGTGGCTTCGATCGGCAGGGTCGCGCCGCCCATGCTGGTCCAGGCTAACCCGGTGATCACGCCGACGCCGGACAACACTTGCTCGTTGCGGAACACCGGGCGGCCGAGTGAGGCTTCCAGGTCTTTGGGGCCGAGTTTGATGACGGCTTTCGGTTCATCGAGCAGTTTCATCACCGCTTTGCGCACCAGTTTGCCGAGGTTTTTCTCCAGCTGACGGACTCCGGCCTCACGGGCATAGCCGTCGATCAAGGCCCTCAATGCAGTGTCGCTAATGCTCAAGTTGCCTTTGGATACGCCGGCCTTTTCCAGCTGTTTCGGCCACAGGTGACGCTTGGCGATGGCAACTTTTTCTTCGGTGATGTAACCCGACAGGCGAATCACTTCCATCCGGTCCAGCAACGGGCCGGGGATCGAGTCCAGGGTGTTGGCGGTGCAGACGAATAGCACTTTCGACAGGTCCAGGCGCAAGTCCAGGTAATGGTCGAGGAATTCGACGTTCTGTTCCGGGTCGAGGGTTTCCAGCAGCGCCGAGGCCGGGTCGCCCTGGTAGCTCTGGCCCATCTTGTCGATCTCGTCGAGCATGATCACCGGGTTCATCACTTCGACGTCTTTCAACGCCTGGACGAGTTTGCCCGGTTGTGCGCCGATGTAGGTGCGGCGATGGCCCTTGATCTCGGCTTCGTCACGCATGCCGCCAACGCTGAAGCGGTAGAACGGTCGACCGAGGGATTCGGCGATGGATTTACCAACGCTGGTCTTGCCCACGCCCGGCGGGCCCACCAGCAACACGATGGAGCCGCTGATCTCGCCTTTATAGGCACCGACTGCGAGGAACTCGAGGATGCGGTCCTTGATGTCGTCGAGGCCGGCGTGGTGTTTGTCCAGCACCTTGCGCGCATGCTTGAGGTCGAGTTTGTCCTCGCCATACACGCCCCACGGCACCGAAGTCGCCCAATCGAGGTAGTTGCGGGTCACCGCGTATTCCGGCGATCCGGTTTCGAGGATCGACAGTTTGTTCATTTCCTCAACGATGCGTTTCTGCGCCTGGGGCGACAACACCTTGCCCGTCAGGCGTTGCTCGAACTGTTCGATGTCGGCGCTGCGATCGTCCTTGGTCAGCCCCAGCTCTTGCTGGATGACCTTGAGTTGTTCCTTAAGGAAGAACTCGCGCTGATGTTCGCCAATCTTGCGGTTAACTTCAGCGGAAATCTCTTTCTGCAAGCGCGCGACTTCGACTTCCTTGCGCAGCATCGGCAGGACTTTTTCCATGCGCTTGAGCATCGGCACGCAGTCGAGCACTTCTTGCAACTCGCTGCCCGTGGCCGAGGTCAGGGCGGCGGCGAAGTCGGTCAGGGGCGACGGATCGTTGGGGCTGAAGCGGTTGAGGTAGTTTTTCAACTCTTCGCTGTACAGCGGGTTCAGCGGCAGCAGCTCCTTGATCGCATTGATCAGCGCCATGCCGTAGGCCTTGACCTCGTCGGTCGGCTCGGTGGGCTGGTGCGGGTATTCGACTTCCACCAGGTACGGTGGGCGATGGTGCTTGAGCCAGGTTTTGATGCGCACCCGGGTCAGGCCCTGGGCGACGAATTGCAGTTTGCCGTTTTCGCGGCTGGCATGATGGACTTTGACCAGCGTGCCGTATTCCGGCAGGGCTTTGGTATCGAAATGGCGCGGGTTGTCCTGGGGGGCGTCCATGAAGAACAGGGCCAGGGAATGGTGGTCGGACTGGCTTACCAGTTCGAGAGTCTCGGCCCACGGCTCTTCGTTGACGATCACCGGCAGCACTTGCGCCGGGAAGAAAGGCCGGTTGTGGATCGGGATGATGTAGACCTTGTCCGGCAGGTTCTGGCCAGGCAGGGTGAGGCCTTTGCCGGGTGCATGGTGTTCGGCGTTGTCTGTTTCTGCGTATTCGCTCGGGTCTTCGGGGAATTCTTGCTGGTCGGTCATGGGGCACCTGCGCAATAGGGTATGGATCTTAGATGGGGCAGGTGGGGGGTGGTTTCAATGGCCCTGGCTATTTCAGAGTGTGTGTTCAGGGTTTTGACAGGTGCGGGTGGATCAAGGTCAAAAGCCAGATCAAAAGATGCACGCCGCCCTACAGGGATTTTGGGGATGGCGGGGATTGCAGCGCCCACAAAAAAAGGCGACGCCCCTCACAGGGCGTCGCCTTTGTTTTAACTGCCGTTACCGCTTATTCCGACAGTTTGTACGCAATCACATAGTCACCTTGCTTGGTGCCCAGCGAGCCGTGACCACCCGCGACGACGAGCACGTATTGCTTGCCGTCCTTGCCGGTGTAGGTCATCGGTGTGGTTTGCGCGCCGGCTGGCAGGCGGCCTTCCCACAGCTGCTTGCCGTTTTTCACGTCGTAGGCGCGCAGGTACTGGTCGAGGGTGCCGCTCAGGAAGGCCACGCCACCGGCAGTGGTGAAGGTCCCGCCCAGGCTCGGTACGCCCATGCTCAGAGGGATCGGAACCGGCGAGCTGTCGCGCACGGTGCCGTTCTTGTGCTTCCAGATGGTTTTGTGGGTGGTCAGGTCGACCGCCGCCACGTAACCCCACGCCGGTGCCTGGCACGGCAGGCCCATTGGCGACAGCAGGGCTTCGAGGATCACGCCGTATGGCGCGCCTTTGTTGGGCTGTACGCCTTGGGTTTCGCTGACGCGAGGGCCTTGTTTGGCGATTTCGGCGGCCGGGATCAGTTTCGATTTGAACGCCATGTAGCTCGGGTTCACGAAAGCAATCTGACGCACCGGGTCAACCGACATGCCGCCCCAGTCGAACACGCCGAAGTTACCCGGATAAACGATCGAGCCTTGCAGCGACGGCGGCGTGAACATGCCGTCGTAACGCAGGGATTTGAAGTCGATCCGGCACAGCATCTGATCGAACGGGGTCACGCCCCACATGTCGCGTTCCTTGAGGGTAGGCGGCACGAAGTTCAGGTCGGACATCGGTTGGGTCGGCGAAGTGTGGTCGCCTTCCACCGCGCCTTGCGGCACCGGGATTTCATTGATCGGCACGATCGGTTGGCCGTTGCTGCGGTCCAGCACGTAGATGCTGCCTTGCTTGGTGGACGCGAGCACCGCCGGTTTCACACCGTCTGCGGTTTTCAGGTCCATCAGGGTTGGTTGGCCACCGACGTCCATGTCCCACAGGTCATGGTGAGTGAACTGGAAGTGCCAGCGCACTTTGCCGGTGGCGATGTCCAGCGCGGTCAGGCCGGCGGAGTGCAGTTCCGATTCAGGGGTACGCGCGCCACCGAACTGATCCGGGGTCTGGTTGCCCATCGGCAGGTAGAGCATGCCGAGTTTTTCGTCGACGGCGAACATGGACCACATGTTCGGTGAGTTGCGGGTGTAGACCTTGCCTTCGGCAATCGGCGTGGTGTCGTCCGGATTGCCGCTGTCCCAGTTCCACACCAGTTTGCCGGTGTGCACGTCGAACGCGCGGATGACGCCGCTTGGCTCGTCGGTGGAAACGTTGTCGGTGACGTGGCCGCCAATCACCACCAGGTCTTTGGTGACCGCCGGTGGCGAAGTGGAGTAGTAACCACCAGGGGTGAAGCTGCCGATGTTGGCGGTCAGGTCGACCTGGCCACCGTTACCGAAGTCTTCGCACATTTTGCCGGTGTCGGCGTTCAGGGCGATCAGGCGGGTGTCGGCGGTCGGCAGGAAAATACGGCGCGGGCAGACACTGGTCACTGGCGGGGTGGCAGTGCCGGTCGGGCTCTGCTCGGACGCGTAGGCGGCATCATCGTGATAGGTCACGCCACGGCAGGTCATGTGCGCCCAACCCTTGAAGTTCGCCGCGTTCTGCGTGGAGAGCTTCGGATCGAAACGCCAGATTTCCTTGCCGGTGTCCGGGTCCAGTGCGATCACCTGGCTGTGCGGCGTGCAGACATAGAGCATGCCGTTGGCTTTGAGCGGGGTGTTTTCGGCGGTGGTTTCGCCCGGGTCGTTCGGGCCAGGCAGGTCACCGGTGCGGAAAGTCCAGGCGGGAACCAGTTTGCTGACGTTCTGCGGGGTGATTTGCGCCAGTGGCGAGTAGCGATCGCCATGGGCACTGCGGCCGTAGGAGTTCCAGTCGCCATCCGGCATGGCCGGGGCGGTGTTGCTCATGCCAGGCACGGTGTCACGGTCCAGTTGGCCTTTGATTTCACCGGGGTTGGTGAACAGGCTGGCCAGCGCGGCGATACCGGCGATGACCACGGCAGCACTCAGCACACCGGTGCCGACCGGGTTGAAGTCGCCGCGACGCAACGGGCGACGAAACCATGGCAGCAGCATTACGATGCCGAGGGTAAAGAGCAGTGCTAGACGCGGCACCAGTTGCCACCAGTCCAGACCGACTTCCCACAGTGCCCAGACGGTACTGGCGAATAGCACCACCGCGTACACGCTCAGCGCCGCATAACGGTCGGCCAGCAGCAGCCCACCAGCCACCAACAGGCCGATACCGGCCAGCAGGTAATACAGCGAGCCGCCGAGCATGCTCAGCTTGATTCCCCCGGCCAGCAAGGCCAGGCCCATTAGTAGAAGCAGAATGCCGAGCAGGGTCGGCAATAAACGGCTTCGACTCAAAGCACCATCAGTGCTCATAGTGTGGTTCTCCGTGACGTTTTAAGTAGTGCCGCGCAAGTTCACTGTAGATGACGATCTGGCGCGGGCATGGTTCATCGAAAAAGTGTTTGGTTGATGCGGTCCTGATGGGAGCAGGCTTGCCAGTTCCCACAGGTTTTATGCGTTTGATCAGAACGATGACTGGATCTTGATCCCGCCAATCAGCGCGTCGTCGACCTTGTCCACGCCACCGGGGTGGCGGATGTATTGCAGGTTCGGGCGCACGGTCAGCCAGTTGGTGACGTGCACGCCGTAATAGAGCTCGCTGCTGTATTCGGTGTCTTGCGGGGGCAGGAACGACGGATCGTCGAAGTCCTGGACGGCGCGGGCCTGGTTGGTGGCCTCGGCGTTCTTGCGGTAGGCCGGGTTGACGTGGACACGGGCCAGGGCGAAGCCGATATCGTCTTTGGCGCGGGCATCGAACAGGCCTTTGTAGACGACGCCGGCCTGGACATAGTTGTCGATGGCGTTGGTCTTCTTGTCGTGCATCGTGGCATTGGCGAACACACTCAGGCCGCGTGAGTTGTCGCTGGCGCGGCTGGTCAGTTGCTGCTGAATACCGAGCCATACGCCATGTTTGCTCGATGCACTGCGGTAAGCCTCGCCGCTCAGGGCGGCCGGCTGGCCATTGCCGTCCTTATAAACGTCGCTGGCCTTGGCGCTGCTGTAGTAGTAACCGGCGCGGTATTCACCCGGCAGGCCATTGAGCTTCGGGGTCCAGACCAGTTCTACCGGCAGGATTGCGCCCTGAGTGCCGCTGCCGCTGAGCTTGAAACCGTTGCCGCGATCCAGATTGGACGGGTTTTGCTCGTAAGCCCCGACTTGTGCGTAAAGCTCGGGCGTCAGGTGATATTTGACGCGCATGGCCCACTGGCTGACGGGCCAGTTGTACCAGATGCCACCGACCCAGTTACCGACCTGGGAGCCGCAGAACGCCAGGTTCTGGAAGTCGCAGGGGAAGCTGTTGAAGTCTTCACCCTCGCCGAAGCGGCCGACCTTGATGTCGAGCTTCTGGTCGAAGAATTTCTGCTGATACCACATCTGCGTCAGGCGCCAGGTCTGGCCACGACCCCAGACTTCCTGCGCCGAGGTGAAACCGCCGACACGCGGGTCGTTGATCCGGTCGTTGCTGATGTTGTTGCCATTGCGTTCGGTGATGGTCAGCTGAAACTCAGCGTCGTCCCAACCCAGAATCTTCTGCAAGTCCAGGTGAGTGCCCAAGGCAAACTGATCGCTGTAGCGCGCGGTACGGTCATGGTCGTAGCCGCCGTGCAAATTGCTGCCCATTTCACCGGTGTAATCGACTTTGAAGTCGTAGCCTTTTTCCGAAAGTTCGGTGCGAGTGCCGTTCCAGTCACCCAGCATCCATGGCGAGTTGCTATCGAAGGCTGGCGCGGCCTGGGCGCAAGTGGCAAGGCCCAGAGCGGTGAACCCGCTGATCAGCTTCAGGGCTTTTCGGCTGGACACAGCGGGTGAGACAGCGCTGTCTCGCGGAGTTTGAAAATCAGGCATAGAGAAGGAATTCTTGATCTTTTTCTAAAGGGGATGCGCTGAACGCAGCAGGAATGCAGCAGGGGAGAAGCGTTTCAGCAGGACGGGCGTAAGGATAATGTTCTGTAACACATTGAGAAAGGGCTTTTACTGACATGGATCATTTCGGATTTGGTAACAGTCGGCTGCGACCGGTCGCCGCAGTGCCAGGTGGCGCAAAAAAAAGGCGGACTGAATAGTCCGCCTCGCCATGTTTCAGGGCCGTTAATTCAACAGATAGACCGGGAAGCATTCACACAAATGCATCACCCGTCGACGGACATTGTCCAGCAGTGCCGCATTGGTCGGTTGCTCAAGCAGGTCGGCAATCAGGTTGGCCACTTCGGCGCATTCGGCTTCACCGAAGCCCCGCGTGGTCAGGGCGGGTGTACCAATGCGGATGCCGCTGGTGATCGCAGGTTTTTGCGGATCGTCGGGGATCGCGTTCTTGTTCAAGGTGATGTGGGCGCTCTCGAGCAACGCCTCGGCATCTTTTCCGGTGATGTTCTTCGCGCGCAGATCGAGCAGGAACATGTGGCAGTCGGTGCCCCCTGACACCACCCGCAGGCCGCGTCGAGTAAGGATATTCGCCATGGTCCTGGCGTTGTCGATGACGCGTTGCTGATAGTGCTTGAACTCATCGCCGAGGGCTTCGTTGAGCGCTACGGCCTTGGCGGCGATGACGTGCATCAGAGGTCCGCCCTGATAGACCGGGAATATCGTCTTGTCGAGCAACGCCGCATGTTCGCGTTTGGCCAGGATCAGACCACCCCGTGGGCCGCGCAGCGTTTTATGAGTGGTCGAGGTGACGAAGTCGGCAATGCCGACCGGCGAGGGGTACAGGCCGGCTGCGATGAGTCCGGCGTAGTGCGCCATGTCGACCATCAGGTACGCCCCGATTTCATCGCAGATGTTGCGAAAACGCTGGAAGTCGATGGTCCTTGAATACGCCGAGGCACCGGCAATGATCATTTTCGGTCGGTGTTCCCGGGCCAGGGCTTCCATCTCGGCGTAGTCGAGGGTTTCGCTGTGTTTTTCCAGGCCGTAAGAATAGGCGGTGTAGAACTTGCCGGAGAAGTTTACCGAGGCGCCATGGGTCAAGTGGCCGCCATCGGCCAGGGACATTCCCAGAATCGTGTCGCCAGGGTTGAGCACAGCGAGAAACACGGCCTGGTTGGCCTGGGAGCCGGAGTGCGGCTGGACGTTGGCATATTCGCTACCAAACAGTTTGCAGGCACGTTCGATGGCGAGGCTTTCAATCTCGTCGACCACTTTACAGCCACCGTAATAGCGCTTGCCTGGGTAGCCTTCGGCGTACTTGTTGGTCAGCACCGAACCTTGGGCTTCCAGCACTTCTTCGCTGACGTAGTTTTCCGAGGCGATCAACTCCAGGTGGGTTTCCTGGCGGTTGCGTTCGCGGCCGATCAGGCGAGCGAGGGTGGGGTCTAGATTCTGCAGGCTCATGGAGGGCATTCCTTTAAATGAGTGCTTCAGCCAAGGGGGCTGGCGCGTGACGCGGCAACACCCGTGACTGGCTTTTGCTGGTATCGGAAAGAAAAATGGACGTGTCTTTCAGACCGCTGCCGGTGATCAGCACCACGGCGGTTTGCGGCGTGTCGGGGTGTTCTTCGGCGTACTTGAGCAGACCGGCGAAGGCGCTGGCTGCCCCGGCTTCGGGGAAAACGCCGGTGCTGGCGGCCAGTCTGGACGCCGCTGCGACAATGCTCGGGTCACTGACACAGATGAACTCGCCCTCGCTGGCCGTTACCGCGCGCAAGGCCTTGAGACGGTCGCGCGGCAGGGCCACGTTGATGCTGCTGGCGAGGCTGGTAGGCGTAATGCGTTCGGTCTGCTGCATCGGCTGGTCGCTGCGCCAGGCTCGATACATGAAATTGCTGTTTTGCGCCTGTACGCCGATCAGCCGTGGCATGCGTTCAATCCAGCCCAGTTGCAGCAGATCGAAGAAGCCTTTGTACACCGAGCCCAGGATGCAGCCATTGCCGACTGGGACAAACACCAGATCCGGGACTTGCCAGGCGAGCTGTTCGCACATCTCGAAAGCCACGGTTTTCTTGCCTTCGCTCATGTACGAATTGATGCCGGTGGTGCGGTTGTACCAGCCATGGGTTTCGCAGGCGTCGAAGCATTGTTCGAACGCTTCGTCGTATTGCCCATCGACCAGTACGATCTCGGCACCGTAGCCCTGCATTTGTGCGAGTTTCTCGCGGGGAGCACTTTTTGGCAGGTAAATCACGTTGCGCAGACCCAGGCTCGCGCTCATTCCGGCCAGCGCCGAAGCAGCGTTGCCAGTGCTGGCGACGGCGACGGTGCTCGCACCGGATTGCATCGCATGGGCTACAGCCAGGGCGCTGGCGCGATCCTTCAATGAGCCGGTAGGCTGCCGGGATTCATCCTTGATGAATACCTTGATTGGCGCCTCTCTGCCGAGCAATTCGGGACGTGAATACAACGGCGTGTTACCCACCAGTAATGGTGGAATGAACTGCGTGGAATTCAGCGGCATCAGCCGGTCATAACGCCACATTCCCCGGGCGTGGTCATGAGCCAGACTGTCCCGTGACCATTCGCGTGCCAGTGTCGGGTAATCGTAGAGCGCATCGAGAGCACCATCGATTTTGCAATGGGGGCAGTAGTAGCTGACTTCATGTGGCTGGTAGCGGCGTTCGCAAGCCAGGCACTGCAATACATACTCTCTGTAAGACTTCTTCATGGCCAACCCTTGAAAGTACGCTTCCCTGACAACGTCGGTTCAGCGCGGAAACACGGATCACTCCGATGCGCCGGACCGACGGGTACTTCGCTATCCGAAGATTTTTTTTCAGACCACCATGATGGCGTCGATGGCGACCAGGGTATTGCGCGCCAAGGCGCTGGCGCCGGCGGTGGTGCGGGCTGGATAAGGCTGGGTGAAATACTCTTCCATGACCCGGTTCAGGGTCGGGAACTCGCTCAGGTCCGTGATGAACGCAGTGACCTTGACCACGTTCGCCAGAGTGCCGCCCGCGGCTTCGGCCATCTGCGCCAGATTGTCCAGGGTCTGACGCAGTTGCCCTTCGAAATCCTGAGCCAGCACTTCATTGTTCAACGCCGAGACCGGGGTCTGTGCCGACAGGTAGATGGTCTGCCCATGACTGACCTTGATGCCTTGGGAGTAAGTGCCCAGAGGCAGCGGGGCCTTGTCGGTGAAGATGACGTTTTCTTCGCCCAGAAAAGGTTTGGCCAAGGGCTGGAGTTGAGCGTTGGTCTGCATGATGACGATCCTTGTTAGTGGGTTGGGGGGTTAGTGCAAGTCGGCAACCTGTCGCACGGCCAGGGCCGAGAATTCCTCGTCACGGCAACGCGCCGGGGAAAAGTGCTGGTAGTTGAGGTGCAGGGCCGCCAGGTCGGACGGCATTGCGTTGCCCAGTGCGGCGTGACTGCACAACCGGGCAATGGCCGGTGCGGCCTGAATGCCGTAGCCGCCCAGTGCGGCAAGCCAGATGAAACTTTCCTGCAACGGGTCCTGGCCCAATACCGGCGAACGGTCGGCAACAAAGGTGCGTAGGCCTGCCCACTTGTTGATGATCGAGCGAGGGCGCAGCCGTGTGGTGTTTTGCAGGCGATCCATGGTGATGGCCAGATCGAGTTCATCCGGCAGGGCATCGCAAGGCAACGACGGGCTTTCATCGCAAGGCGAGACGATCAGGCGTCCGGCTTCCGGCTTGATGAAAATGTCTTCGTCGACCGTTCCCAGGTATGGTGTGCGGTGCACGTCGCATTGCGGATCGACCGCCAGCACCGTGCGGCGCAGTGGCCGCACACCTACCTTCGGCAAACCGCAGCGCTCGGCCAATTCATCGGCCCAGGCGCCGGCGGCGTTGACCACAATCGCGGTCTCGAGGTGCTGGCCATCCTGGGTGTGTAACGTCCAGTGACCGGCACGGTACTGGCCCCGCAACACTTCGGTCTCACGTTTGACCACACCGCCGCGAGCGCGCAGGCCGCCAAGATAGGCACCATGAATGCCGTGTACATCCAGATCGAAGGCGCTGGGTTCGAAAATCCCCGCGCTCCACGCGCCCTCTGCCAAGTAAGGCACCAGTTCAAGGACTTGTTTCTCGTCGAGGAACTGCGCCGTCGGCACCTGCCCGAGAACCGCGGTGAAACGGGCGGCCAACTTATCCACACGTGCCGCCTGGGCCACGATCAACGCACCCCGTGGTGCCCACAATGGATGTTCGGCGAGCCCCTCGGGCGGATTCTCGAAAAAGCTCCGGGAGGCACAAGTCAGCGAGCGGATCTGCTGGTTGCCGTAGCTTTCCATGGAAATCGCCGCCGAACGCCCGGTGGTGTGATAGGCCAGTTGTGGTTCGCGTTCAAGCAGGCACACGCTGCCGTGAGCCGCCAGTTCATAGGCGGCGGATACCCCGGCAATCCCGCCGCCAACCACGATGAAGTCGTAACGAGCGGTCATGGTCGGCTGCCCTCGACGACGGTGCCGGATTTGCTTTCCCGGGTGTAGGTCAGTACGAAATGTGCCACGAGCCCGAAGATCAGCCCCCAGAATGCAGCGGCCAGCCCCAGGAAACTCATGCCCGAGGCGGTGACCAGGAAGGTGATCAGCGCCGCTTCGCGTTGTTTCTCGTCAGCCATGGCTCCGGTCAGCCCGGCGCTGATCGCCCCGAACAGGGCCAGGCCGGCGAGGGAGGCGATCAGCTCTTTGGGCAAGGCAGAAAACACCGAAGCGAGGGTCGCGCCGAAGATGCCCATCAGAATGTAGAACACCCCGCAGGCGATCCCGGCGATGTAACGCTTGTCGCGATCTTCATGGGCTTCGCGGCCGGTGCAGATAGCGGCGGTGATGGCTGCCAGGTTTAAGCCATGGGAGCCGAATGGCGCCATCAAAATCGAGCCGATGGCTGTGACCGAAATGATCGAGCGCGCGGGGGTGTTGTAGCCCGAGGTGCGCAACACCGCCATGCCCGGCACGTACTGCCCGGTCAGGGTGACGAGGGCCAGCGGCAGGCCGATATTGATGATCGCGTGCCAGCTCCACTGCGGGGCAATGAAGATCGGGTGAGCGACATCGACGGTGATCGAACCTGTGTTGAGTCCACCGAACGAGGCGGCCACGGCGCAGCCGACAATCAATACCGACAGGATGGCGTAGCGCGGTGAAAAGCGTTTGAACAGCAGGTACGCCGCGATCATTGACAGCACCATGCTCGGCTGCAGCTTGATTGAGGTGAAGAGTTCAGCGCCGAAACGAAACAGGATGCCGGCGAGCATGGCGGCGGCGATGGCTTTTGGCAGGCGACTCATCAATTTGTCGAACGCACCGGACAAGCCGACCACCGCGATAATCACCGAAGCCACCACATAGGCGCCGATGGCCTCGGGCAGGGAGACCGTGGGCAGCATCGACACCAGCAACGCCGCACCCGGTGTCGACCATGCCGTAATCACCGGAATCCGCAAGCGCCAGCTCAATAACAGACCGGTAATGCCGCTGCCGATGGAAATAGCCCAGATCCAGGACGACACTTGATCATTGGGCAGGTGTGCCTCCCGGGCCGCCTGAAACACGATGATCAGCGGGCCGGCATAGGAAATGATCACGGCGATGAAGCCTGCAATGATCGCTGACAGGGATAGATCCTTTCTGAGTGTGTCCATGATGTCTCGGCTTGGCGTGGCTGGCACGCGGTGATTCAGAATGAGATTGAGTCGATTGATTCGATTCGAGATGAGTGTATTTGAATGAATTGAGTTGATTCAATAGGCGAGGAGGTTGTTACGAGATGTTTTTTTGCTATCAAGCTGTATTTGTCAGGCTTTTTTCAAATAACTATTTGATTTATAAGAAAATATCGTTTTTGAAAAATATTTTGCATGAAAGATGCTTTTCGATTCATTCGCCGAATCAATCGACTCAATTTATTGATTTAATCCATTTATTAGTTGCCTAACCACCATGTGATATGCTCGGATATTCATCATTTCTACGATGGGTAGCGATCATTCATGTGGGTTCCTCAGCTAAGCGAGTTCAGCCAGCCGATGTATTTGTCGATTGCCGACGCGTTGGCGCGCGATATCAGCAACGGCGTGTTGAACGAAGGTGATCGTCTGCCGACCCTGCGGGAGCTGGCCACCACGCTGAATGTCACGCCCGGTACCATCAGTCGTGCCTATAGCGAAGCCCATCGGCGGCGTCTGGTGCAGGGGGAAGTGGGGCGTGGCACTTATGTGCTCAACCAGAAACAGTTGGAACTGCCGGCCAGCAACAGTGCCGTTTCGCTGAATCTTGGGCAGTCTGAGTTATTGGACCTTTCGATCATCAAGCCTTACAGCGAAACCCTGGAATACTGGTTGCGTGGAGCCTTGGTGGGCATGGCCAAAAGCACGGATTTTGCCCATACCCTCGACTATGCCCCCGATGGCGGTCATCCGGCTCATCGCGAGGCGGGCGCGCAATGGCTGCGCCATTCGTTGCCCGATGCACAATGGCAGCAAGTGGTGATCACCGCCGGCGCACAGCATGGTTTGATGGTCGCGATGAGTGCGTTGACCAACGCCGGTGATCTGGTGCTCTGCGAGGAGCTCTGCTACCCCGGCATCATTTCCCTTGCCCATGGACTCGAACGACGCCTGCGTGGCGTACCAATGGACGATGAAGGGATCATTCCCGAAGCGCTGCGTGAGCTGTGCCAGCGTGAGAAACCGGCGATGCTGGTCTGCGTGGCGACGTGCCAGAACCCAACGGCGGCGATCATGTCGCAAAAACGTCGGGCACAAATCGCGGCGTTGGCCGAGGAGTTCGACTTCATTATCCTGGACGATGACATCTACGGTTTTCTGGCCACCGACCCGTCGATCAAGCCGCTGTCGGCGTTTGCCCCGGATCGTTCGGTGTACCTGACCAGTCTGTCGAAGTCGGTCATGCCGGCCTTGCGGATTGGCTATCTCTATAGCCCGCCGAAACTGCTGTCGCGCCTGACCTCCATGGTGCGCAGCAGCGTCTGGATGCCGTCGCCATTGACCGCTCAGTTGGCCAGCAACGTGATCACCGAGGGGTTGGATAAAAAGCTGATACGCATTCAGCGCAACGAGGCCGCCGGGCGGCAGGCGATCGCTCAGGAAATCTTCGCCAATTTCGAGCTCAAGACCCAGCCGTATTCCTACCACGTCTGGTTGACGTTGCCCGAGCCCTGGACCAGCGACGAATTCACCATGCTGGCCCGTGCCAACGGTGTGCTGGTCCTCAGCGGTACCCAGTTCCAGGCCGAGCGTAACGGCATTACGCGCTGCGTGCGACTGGTGTTGATGTCGCCCACCAGCCAGGACGAATTGCGGTTTGCCCTGACCAAGCTGGCCAGCCTGATCGATTCGGACCCGCGTCGTTATTACTGAGCCGGGTGCTATCTCCTGACGTTTGTCCCTCGGATGATGGCCAACTCACCTACAGTTAATTCAGTCTCTGACGAATGCCTCTGTCCGGAGCCCTTCCACCGGACGAAAGCCTCCGTTAAGGTGCGCGGCTCCCCATCCTTTCATCGTTCGAAGGCCCGGCATGACCGAACACAACCCTGATCCCCTGCACGGCGTGACGCTGGAGCAAATCCTCAACGCCCTGGTTGCGCACTACGAGTGGTCGGGGCTGGCCGAGCGTATCGATATCCGCTGCTTCAAGAGCGACCCAAGCATCAAGTCGAGCCTGACCTTTTTGCGCAAAACTCCGTGGGCGCGGGAGAAGGTCGAGCGTCTGTACGTGAAACTGATGCGCACCAAGCGCCCGGTCTGAGCATGGTCATACCCTCGATCGCGAGGCGTCGTTGTGTGGCCGTGGCGGCGATTCTGGGCTGGGCAGGCTTGAGCATTCAGATGTACCTGATTCTCTATGCCCGCTGGAGTATCGCGGCCAGCCTGCTGGGCGGGCTGGTGAGTTTTTTCAGCTTTTTCACGGTGCTGACCAATACGCTGGTGGCGGTGGTGCTGACCTGTGAACTGACGTCTCGCGAGTCGGCGGCGCGACGCTGGTTTTTGCAGCCGTGGGTGAGCAGTGCCATTGCGGTGAGTATCGCGGTGGTCGGCGTGGCGTACAGCCTGTTGTTGCGCCATTTATGGCATCCCGAAGGCTGGCAATGGCTGGCCGATGAGCTGATGCATGACGTCATGCCGCTGCTGTTCCTGGTTTATTGGTGGTTCTGTGTACCCAAGGGGACGTTGCGGCTGCGGCACATTGCGTTGTGGGTGATTTATCCGCTGGTGTACTTCGGCTATTCGCTTTGGCGTGGGCATCTGCTGGCGGTTTATCCCTACCCGTTCATTGATGTCGACAAACTGGGTTATCCACAGGTGTTCGTGAATGCTGGGGGATTGTTGGCGGGGTTTGTGCTGGTTTCACTGTTGGTGATCGGGTTGGATCGGTGGCGTACGGATCGCAAGTGAACACTGACTGTGGCGAGGGAGTTTTTGTGGCGAGGGGGCTTGCCCCCGTTCGGCTGCAAAGCAGTCGCAAAATCAGCAAATATGCTGTGCCGGTTAAAACTCCGTTGCAGGTTTTAGCGCCGCTGCGCGACGCAACGGGAGCAAGCTCCCTCGCCACAAAAAGCATGCAGCCACAGCGTGGCGTTTATTCCTCGTCGCTGTCTTCCAGCCGCCAGTAGCCGACAGCCTTCACAAACTGCTCGTCCAGCCCGTGCTCATCGAGCAATGCCCGGCGGATCTGCCGCGACGCTTTGGTTTCGGTCGCCACCCACGCATACAGATTGCCAGCGGGCACTTTGATCTGTTGCACGGTGGTCAGCAGGTTATTTCTGCCTCCTTCGCGCAGCACCCAGATCACATCGACCTGCGCGGCGCTTTCCAGGCGTTGTTGTTCGGCGCCGTTTTCCACTTCCACGATCACCAGTGCACGTCGATTGGCGGCCAGGCCTTCGAGTCGACGGGCGATGGCGGGCAGGGCGGTTTCGTCACCGATCAGCAGGTAGCTGTCGAAGATGTCCGGCACGATCATCGAGCCACGCGGCCCGCCGATGTGCAGGAACTGGCCGGGTTTGGCCTGCTCGGCCCAGGTCGAGGCAGGGCCGTCGCCGTGCAGCACGAAGTCGATGTCCAGTTCCAGCGTGTCCAGGTCGTAACGACGGGGCGTGTAGTCGCGCATTGCGGGCATCGGCCCGTTGTCCTTGCCGGCGCCGAGTACCAGGGTTTCCAGCGCTGCCTGTTCCGCTGCGTTTTGCGGGAACAGCAGTTTGACGTGGTCATCCGTGCCGAGGCTGACGAAGCCTGCGAGTTCTGGGCCGCCCAGGGTAATCCTGCGCATGCGCGGCGTCAGGTCAACCACCCGCAGCACTTGCAGGCGACGGCGTTTGATCTCGTGGCTGACACGGTGAATGGTTTGGGATGGCACGATAACGTCGGTCATTCGACTTTCTCCGAAACGGGTTGAACGGCGGGGCCGTCGACGATGGCTTTGGCCGTGTTGTTGAGCAGGTCGCGCACCCGCAGGATTTCTTCCGGGCTCCAGCGACCATGGTGCATTTGCAAGGCATGACGCAGGTTGTGCACCGCTTCATGGATCTCGGCCGGGCGGTCCTGGCCGCGCAATGAGCGCTTGCTGACTTCGATGCGCATGCGCACACCGTCCAGGGCAATCGCCTGCTCGCTTAATGACAGACGTCCGGCGTCGGTGATGCTGTAGCGTTTTTTGCCACCCTCGGCGTCGCCCAGGATCAATTCGCTTTCTTCAAGGAAGGTCAGGGTCGGGTAGATCACGCCAGGGCTGGGGCTGTAGGCGCCGTCGAACATGCTTTCGATCTGGCGGATCAGGTCATAGCCGTGGCACGGCTGCTCGGCGATCAGCGCCAGCAGCAGCAATTTCAGGTCGCCAGGGGCGAATACGCGTGGGCCGCGACCGCCGCGCTCGCGGCCGGGACCCGGGCGTTTCTCGAAGCCGTCGCGGCCGTCGCCGTGTTCGCGGTGGGGGGAATGATGGTCTCTCATTTTTGCTTTCTCTCGTCGTGTTTAGATACAACTTAAGATATATCTTTAGGCTGGCGCAAGCGTTTTTGACCAACGGTCGAGATTGGAGGGCTTGGGGAAAGGCGCGAGTGGGGAGCGCACGGGAGTGACGAGGATGCTACGAAGGTTTGATTTTTAGAGTAATTGAACTAATTATGAAGTTCTTCCGTTTAGTGCTGGTCTATTCGTGTGCGAACAGTAGTATTGGTCTTACGGAAGTTTAAATCAGTTCTTGTCTGTGTGTTTTTTCAGTTAAAACTGTGTGTAGTATTTCTCTGAGGGAAAAACAATAAAGTTACTGTTTCTTTAACTTTTTTCCTGCTGTTCGAGAGCCGTTGTTACTACATGTTCTTCGGAAGTTACGTACTTACTTTCTCAAGCGATTGGTCGATCATTCTCCGGCGTCGAAAGTTAAGCCAAAACGCCATGCTTCGTGCCGGGTGTTGGCTTGTTGTGACTTTCCACGGTCCGATCCTTTGAAAAAGACAGGTACTCAACAATGTTCAAGAAGTTTGCAATCGCCGTTCCGATGACCCTGCTGGCCCTGAGCTCTTCGGTAGCGTTCGCTGCGGAAGAATCGCGCACCTCCATCAACATCAGCGCCACCATTCCAAGCAAGGTATTCCATGCTCAGCCGCGGGACCCGAACTTCGGTAAAGATGAAAAAATGGCCTACGTACTGGGGGCCGGTACGCTGACTCCAATCCGTGCGACTTATGATGTACAACACACCAACGGTTCGGTCGGCGCCTACGTCGAAGGCGGCCCACAGCCATTGTCCAACGGCATCAACACCATCGCATTGAGTTACATGTTCAATGGCACAACCCTGACCGGCGTGTCGCAGGAAGTGGTCGGTGACTCCGAGTCCAACGGCGGCATGCAAGCTGACCTGGTGATTGCCGCTGCCAAACCAACCGACACCCAGAATGGCCTGTACACCGCCAATCCAGTGGTGATCTTCGATGCCATTCCTCGCATTCCGTAATACCGTTATTAACTAAGGTTCATCCTTAATTCATAACACTTACCGATCGGCGGGCAAGTTTTGCCTGTCGATCGGGTTTCAACGAATTTATCTTCAGAGTATTTCGTTCATGTTCCCGATGACGCCCATCGCGACGGCGCTTGCCCTATGTTTTTGTGCAACTGCCCTGGCCGCGCCCACGGAAAACGGCCATACACCTCGAAGTCTGTTGGCGCAGGCCAAGGGATTGCCGACCGAATTCGAAGAGCATTTCTTTGATGTGCCACTGGCGGTGCGCGTGGAACTTGACCAACAGTTTCTCGGTGAGGCGATGGTCGTGTTGACCCGCGACGATCGCATCACCCTCGTTGACTTCGCCGATGTCAGCGACAGCATGATCAAGCCCAGTGAACGCGACATCTGGGCCAACTATCTGAAACAAGGAGTGGCGCTCGGTGGCTGCCAGGCCAATTGCCCCGAGCAACTGCTGGCCGTGCACTACAGCCTTGAAAACTCACTGGTGTCGATCCTCACCCAAAACGCTGAGCGCGACGATCAGGTACAGCGTTATTACAACCTGCCCGAAAATGGTAGCACCGGGTTGATCGTGCGTAACCAGCTGAACCTCAACGGCGGGCAGAACCAGGACCTGGGCGGGCGCTACGGCCTGGAAGCCAGCAGCAGCCTGGGTAACTGGACCCAGGCCGTCAATATGCAACTGTCTCGACTGGGCGGTCTGGATAACAAGCTGTATCACGCGGTGCATGAGCTCTTTACCCAGCGGGAGCTGGAGGGCAATTTTCTGCGCCTGGGCTATTTCACACCGACGTCCGAAGGCCTGACCCGTCAGCCACGTGCCTTCGGCGCGAGCCCCGACACCGCATTGGGCGTCATGTACGGCAGCTCCGACAGCCTGGCCATCAACAACCCGAAACCGGCGGTCTATCCGATCTACGTCACCGCCAATCGACAGGGTTCGGTGGAGATCTACCGCGACGGTTTGCTGATCAACACCCAGGCGGTGCCTGCCGGGTTGCAGACCCTCGATACGCGTCCGCTGCCCGGCGGTATTTATGAAGTGGAAGTGCGTCTGATCGAAGACGGCCAAATCACCTCCAGCACCCTGGAGCTGGTCTACAAACCCAACAACTGGCGTAACCATGACGAGCGCTGGCGCTATAACCTGTTCGCCGGCCGCGAATCGAAATTGCTCAGCAACTGGGAAGAGCAGGCCGACGGCGACATGACGGCGGGGGCCGCGTTCAACTTCCTGCTGCACCCGCGAGTCATCCTGGGCCTGTCGGGTCGACAGGTGCGCGACGCTCTGCAGTACGGCACGTCGGTCGATTGGGCAATCGTCAACAACGCCAGCGTCTATGCCAACGTATACAAAACCGAGGACTACGGTACCGGCTTCGACGTGCAAGGGCTTTATTCCTATGGCAGCGGCAGCATCGTCGCCAGCCATAACCGTAGCTGGCTCGATACCACCCGGCTGTACGACACGCTGCCCGATGGCACGCGGGTGCGTCAGCGCAATGTATTTATTGGCCAGACCAGCAACTCTTCCCTGTCGATAAACCATCGACTCAACAGCAAAAGCTCGGTCAATGCCCGGGTGTCCCACAGCGAAGGCAACACCAACGGGACGGGCGTGGATCTGGGCTGGACCCAGCGCACCCAACTGTTTGGCAGTGACGCCAATTGGCGCCTGTCGCTGTTTGATCGACCAGGCAGCGTGAGTTCGGGAGACGACCGCAATCGGGGTATCGATTTGAGTGTCAACATCGCGTTGGGTGGCCCCGGTGAACAGCTTTCCGGCAGCATAGGCACTCGCACCGACCGTGATGGCGGGCGCGATAACAACGCTTCGATCACCTACCGCAAAACCCTTCAGGACCATCTGCTGCAAAGCGTCTCCGCCACGGCCATCACCGACACCTACGGCATCGGGTTGAATGCCATGGCGACCATGAGTTCTGACCTTGTCAACGGCGACGGCTTCATCCAGCGCTCGTCCTTCAACAACGACCTAACCGGAGGCTTGAACCTCGACAGCACCGTGGCCGTCGGCGGGCAAAAAATGGTCATGACCAGCCAATATCACCGCAACGGTGCCGGCATGATCATCGACGTGGAGTCGGACATCGAGGACATCGCCTTGCGCGCCGATGACTTGAGCGGTGGCAGCGCGGTGCTCAAGCCCGGGCGCAATTTCGTGCCGATCACCGCGTACAAAAGCAGCTCGGTCAGTTTCGATTTCGAGGGCAACCACGTTCCCGCCGCCACCATCCAACCGGCCCGTTCCAGCTATCACCTGAACAAGGGCGGTGTGGAATATCGCCAGGTGAAAGTGATGAAAACCCTGACCGTCCTCGGGCGCCTGATCGACCCGCAGGGCAACCCACTCAAAGGCCATCACATCATCAACCACGCCAGCCGTGGGGTGAGCGAAGTGGACGGTTTCTTCTCCATGGAAATGAATGCCGGTTCGCCAACCCTGGAAGTGCGCCACGGCAGCCAGTTGCTGTGCCAGTTCCGCCTGGACCCGAACAGTGGACGTACCGAAAACAACGTGCTGATGATCGGCGATTTGCGCTGTACGCCGGATACGTTGGCGGATGCGACTTATCTATCTGAAAGACGGGGTTAGTGGGCGTGGAGGATAGAATCAGCGTGATACGCCTACTCAAACGGACGGCCAACGTTTTGATGTTGTCTGGATTGCTGGGGGCAGTGAGCGAAGCGGCTGTCATGGAGATAGAAGCGAAATTCAGTCCGGATCCATCCAACCCGCTGGTCAATAAATTTATCAATACAACGAAGTTCACCGGGTTCTGCCAGGGTAACGAACCGGCCTGTGAGCGACGAGGACTGTCCAGTTTCAGGACACCCATTACATTCACTGCAACCAGACCAATCCGGGTCCATGAGACCAATCGCCGCGAAGCCGCAATGTTCCGCATCCCGGCGGAATGGCGAACATTGACAGTTACCAAAATGGGGGGTGCAAGCACTGAAACGGTGGAAGTGAAAGTACGTATGCCTGGTTTCGCGGTTAACTATCGCCTCAGCCACGATGCACGCGATTTGGTTGGGCGTCCAGATTTGGGTTCTCACGCCGCTCACGGACTTCTGTGGCAAGGAGGGCTATGGTTGAGTCCTCCGTCACCCTGTCAGTGGGCGATAATGGCGAGTACAAATATGAGGGAGCATGAAACGTTCTGGCTTACTCCGGCGGGTAGCACTTGTCATAAAGCACCTAACTACATTATTCCAGAGTTTGATTATAAGTCTTTTGACTTTGCTTACGAGCTTCAAACCCCTGAGCCCTTGAAGTTGTCGCAAGGTACTTACACCGGAAGTATTCAGTACTCCGTTGGCCCGGGTAAGGATTTTGATATGGGTGATGTCATGTTGCCCAGTGAAGAGTCTCTAACGCTGAACTTCACACTTACCGTTGAGCATATGCTCAAGGTTGAAGTTCCACCCGGTGGTCATCGTGTGGAATTGGTCCCGCAGGGTGGCTGGCAATCCTGGCTGCAACAAGGCCGAAAGCCGACGCGTTTATTCAAGGACCAAACGTTTAATATCTCGGCCAGTTCGCGTTTCAAAATGGAGCTGGAGTGTCAGTACACCCAGGATGGCAATACCTGCTCTTTGCAAGAGCCAATTTCGGGCCACGTTGTTCCATTGAATATCAGCGTAAGTCTTCCACACGGCTTGACCGATGCAAGTGGGCAACCAGTGACCCGTCGACAACTACTTCGTAATGGTAGTGGTACCGAGCTGTTTCAACCCGGTTTTTATGTGGAGCGAAGGCCGGGGACTCTGCACTTCGAAATCCCCTCCCGCGAAGTGGCTGAGATGATTCGGCCGGGCCGATCACGATATTATTCCGGCAATGTAACGGTTATCTGGGATTCGGAAATTTGATTGTTTTCGATATTCAAGTTTATTAAGTGAGGTACTGAAACATGAAGAGCTTGTTAGCCTTAATGGGTTTTTGTTTGTTTGCCCAAACGGTTCATGCCGCACCGAGTATCAATATCGGCACCGTTTACGATTATCTGGACGGTGATAAGAGCACCTATCTGAAGCGTGTATTCAATGGCGGCGACAGCACGGCGTTCGTCAAGGTCAACATTCTCGAAATTCTCTACGACGCCGACGGCAAGTCGCAGGAAGTGCCGCTCAAATCCAACACCGACGGCAAGTCCCGCGATGGTTTGATGGCAAGTCCCGCGCGACTGATCGTGCCTGCCAATGGCATGCAGGGCACCCGTCTGCTGTTCATGGGCGAACGGGACAGGGAGCGTTATTTCCGGGTGCGATTCGTACCCGTGGTGCCGGAGAAGGAGGACGAATTCGCGGTGTCCGGCGAAGAGCGGGAGGACTACAAAAAATCCCTGTCGGCCGGGGTCACCGTACTGGCAGGTTATGGCGCGGTGTTTTTCGTACGGCCAAAGGAAACACGCTTCGACAGTGCGATTGAAAACAACACAGGCACGTATCGGATCCGCAACAACGGCAACAGCGTGGTGGTGGTCGATGAGTTCAAGGATTGTTCGGTTAAAAACGAGCAGGACTGCCAGCCCACCACCAAGCATCACATCCTCGCGGGCCGTACCTTTGAGTTCGAAAAACAGGCCGGTCGCGAATATCGCTTCACCCTGGTTGAAGGTGAACGCAGCAAAAAACTGGACGTGAAGGGATAACCCATGAGCAGGAAGCTGACCCAGGTCTTTTTGTCGGTTGTCGCGATGTGGACGAGCGCTGATGTCTTCGCCGCCCGGGAAGAGCACACCTTCGAAGTGTTCGTGACGATTCCGACCCAGGCGTTTTATGTCATTCCATCGGACCCGGGCTGGATCCATCGCGAACAGCAACTGCCCTGGAACTTGACGTCGTCGACACTGGGTGGCTTGCGCAAGTACTTCGATGTGAAGAACGAAGCGGGCTCGATCGAGGCGCGGCTGGAAGGCCGACCGTATCTGTCCAACGGCACCGACGCCCATGACATTGCCTTGCGGGTGCTGTTCAACGGCAAACAGTTGAGCGAGCACGAGAGCAGCGAGGTGGTGTCCATGGCCGAGGCCGCGCCTGGTAAACGCGTGGTGCTGGAAATCCTCCCGATGCCGCCTGCCGATGGGGTTTACAAGCCCGGCAATTACTTTGGCAGCGTCAACATGATCTTCAACGCGGTGATGCCGGATGCCTGATACCGATTGTGTGGGGCGCAAGGGATGATTCGTTTTCAAGCGTTACAACCATGGGCGGGCGCAATGGCCGTGCTCCTGGGATCGCTGTCATCGGTCTGGGCGCAGGAGGTACAAATTCAAGCCTCGTTCAAGCCGGACTCGGCGAATCCGCAGCGTAACCAATTCCAGAATGACACCCCTCCCAGTGGTTACTGCGCCAGCTATCCCAGCGAATGCCGGGACAACGGGATGTTCAGCCTGCAGGTGCCCATCGAGTTCGACTCCAGTGGGCCAATCGTGGCCAATCATGGTGATGCCCGGCAAGGCGCGATGATCAAGGTCCCGGCACAATGGCGAGAGCTGACGGTCATTCATGAAACGACTGGCGAACCGGAAACAGTGAAGGTTCGAATCGCCGGGTTCGGCTCTGCCTATGTTACTGACGATGTGATTCAGCTGGTGGGCGCAGGTAACGATTATCGAGAGGCCCATAATAAATTGTGGGGCAGCAGTTGGGTGAATGCGCCATCACCCTGCCTATACAGTGGCGTGGGTTTTTTTGCGCCACAAAGGTATCGTTTTTTCTGGAAAACACCTTCTGAAGTTTCATGCCAGAAACAGGCGAAATTCGACGTGCCGTGGATGCGTTACGAATATGTCGATTTTGCGTATGAATTGGTGACCCCTAACCCTTTGGGCATGTCCTCGGGAAAATATCTAGGTAACTTGACCTACACGATCGGCCCCCACGGCGATTTCGACTTGGGCGACATCATGCTGCCCAGCAGTCCTTCATTGACGTTGAACTTCGCCCTGGACGTACAGCACACCCTCAAGGTCGAGGTGCCTCCTGGTGGAAGTCGTGTTGAACTGGTCCCGCAGGGTGGCTGGCAATCCTGGCTGACGCAAGGGCGCAAACCGACGCGCCTGTTCCGCGACCAGACCTTCAACATTTCCGCCAGTTCACGTTTCAAGATGCAGTTGCAGTGCCAGTACGTCCTGGGTAATACCTGCTCGCTAAATGAACCGTTGTCCGGCGACTTTGTGCCATTGAACGTTGGCGTCAGTCTGCCCCCTGGCTTGACGGACGCGGGCGGCCAACCTGTCAATCGTCGGCCATTGCGCCTGGACGGCAGTGGCACGCAGTTGTTCATGCCAGGGATTTATGTGGATCGCAAACCGGGAATCCTGCATTTCGAAATACCCGCCAGTGAAGTGGCAGAAATGATTCGCCCCGGACAACAACGACGGTATTCGGGACGCGTGACAGTTATATGGGATTCAGAAGTTTAGTGTCTTGCGCCAATGCAGTGAAAAGGAGTGCAGCAATCATGGAAATACTCAGGAAAATCATCCAGCTGAGCGGCTTGGGATTGGCGGGTGCGTTCATGCAGACCGCGGTCGCCAGCACCGTTGAAATGACCGCGGTATTTCGTCCCGATCCGGCGAAACCGATGCAAAACACCTTTATCAATACGACCCCTCAGGGCGGGTATTGCGGAGATCATCCCGAGTACTGCGAGGAGGGCGTTTTCAGCATTTTGTTGCCTGTTCGCTTCCGGGCGGCGGCAGATATACCGGCGCTGCATGAGCAGCGTCGGGGCGCGATGTTCCGGGTTCCTTCATCCTGGCGAGACGTCACGGTGGTGCACGACGTGACCGGAGAGTCCGAGACGCTCAGGATGCGCGTGAACGGGATCGGGGCCGCTTACACGATCAAGACGCCTCTGCCCACAGGGGTCTGGCAAAGTACCTGGGTCAATGCGCCTCCCCCTTGTGGATATGGCGGGGTGGGTTATGGCACTGCCTTGTACTATGCGTTCTTCTGGCGAGTGCCGGCCAATGCGGGTGTGTGTGCCAAGCAGGCACAAAAGGACATTACCCAGGACTACCGGTTCGCTTATGAAAACACGGGGTTCAGCTACGAGCTGGCCACGCCCAACCCGCTCAAGATGTCGGCAGGCACCTATCGTGGCGTGCTGAACTACACCGTCGGGCCGCATCAGGATTTCGACATGGGCGATGTCATGTTGCCTGATGACGATTTGATCACCCTCAACTTCACGTTGAATGTCGAGCACACCTTGAAGGTGGATATTCCCCCAGGCGGCAATCAAGTGGAACTCGTTCCGTCAGGGGGATGGCAGGCCTGGCTGACCCAGGGGCGAAAACCGACCCGGTTGTTTCGTGATCAAACCTTCAACATTTCTTCGTCCAGCCGTTTCAAGATGCAGCTTCAGTGTCAAATCACCGGATTAACCGATTGCATGATTCTCGACCCCGTTTCGAAGCGAGCTGCCGTGGTGAAACTGAGCGTCACCTTGCCCAACGGTTTGACGGATATCTTCGGGCAACCGGTCACGCGGCGTCCTTTGCATGTCGGGCAGGCGAATGCCCAGAAATTCCAACCCGGTTTCTACGTGGATCGCGCGCCAGGTACCCTGCATTTCGAGATTGCACCCAATTATGTGGATTACATGATCCAGCCCGGGGTGTCGTCCAGATACTCCGGAAACATCACCGTGATATGGGACTCCGAAGTGTGATAACAGTGGAAGACGCCCTGAAGGCATGATCGCCTTCAGGGCGGGGGCTGATTATCCGGCGTTTTGCAGCGCCGCTCGGGTCAACCGACGGCTCAGCTGTTTTTCCTCGTAGCCGATGTCGTTGAGCAAACCGCCATAGACCTCGTCCGTCATTTCCTCGCCGGTGAGCACAAGGCTTTCCGGGACGTTGAGTTGACTGGCAAGGTCGAGTAACCGCTGCTTGAGCGCGCGTCGTTGCACAATCAACTGCTCTTTGGAACCGGCCCAGGCGCGTTGGGCCTCGCGCAGTTCATCCAGCAGGTCGGTCCTGTGTTCATACATCCGGGCATTGCGCCGGAACTCCGCGGGATAGGTGTCACGCAGGTATTTCTCCCAGTACGGCTGTTCGATCATTCCATTGACCAACCCGTCGCCGGCTTCCATCGACATTACCGTGTCGAACGCCGTGTCGAGCATTTCAGCGTTCACCCTGGCCAATTCGGGATACCGCAACAATGTCGATTGCCACGGCAAATCGAGACGTTGCGCCAGGCCGCTCTCATAGGCGAGGTACACTTCAATTTCGTCGCCGCCCGGACGTTTGGCGAAATCGGCCCGTGCAATATCTTCCACCCGCGCAAGACGGGCCGCCCCTTTTGCCAACCTGACCAACCTGCTTTCCAGCATGGCGCCCGATGTCGACAAGGCATAGGCTTCGGAGGCAAGCACCTTGATGCCCATGTGGTTGAACATCTGGGCTCCCGCATCGGCGCAGGTCGTGGGCGACGTTGCCATTTCGAACAGATCGGCGCGCAACTCGCTGTCCAGGTCGACGGCTTCGACCATTCGCCATACCCGGCTGCTCAGTTGATTACGCAATTCACCGCCGGCCCGGTAATCGGCCGAGGTGGTCTGTTTCTGGATCAAGGCGAAAAACCCTTCAGAGCCAGGCTCGGACATCAGGTCGTGCCAGGCTTCCTGGCGGAAGGTCCCCAACCCGGAGACTTCGGCACTCCACCACTCCGAGTCATCCTTCATCGGCCATTGGGCCATCGCGTCGGTGGCGGCGTCGGTATAGACCTGTGTGGGCGAGATGCCGACCGAGCGTCGATACGCCTGGAACTTGACGACATTGGCCTGAGACAGGTTCATTTCGAACAGGCGGGTCCGCGCCACGATAAACGCATCGTCAGAGCCGGGCACGACGGTGGGAATGATCCTGATCGGGTTTTCCTGCAGATCCAGAAAAAATCCTCGAGGCCGACGCTTGTTGGGCGCAAAGAGCCCGTCGGGCCACGTGGTGGCCCCCGTGTTGCTCAGACTCAGGATGCTGAGCCTGGGCATGCGCTCAACGTTCGGCAGCATCCCCAGCCTTGGGTTGTCATCGAGCCTGAGTGTTTCGATACGGGTCAGGTTTCGCAGCTGCTCGACCGACGCCGGCGTCAGCCTGATGTCGTTGTTCATCAGGCGTAGCGTGCGCAGGTAATGCATTTTGCCGATGCTGTCGGGCAACTGCGTCAAGCCGCAACCGCGGGCGCTCAGTTGCCGCAGGTGGGGGAAGTCTTTCAACAGGCCGGAGGCTTTCTGGGAGAACGTCGTGCGGTCCAGGTTCAACGTGGTGATCTGATCGAGGTAGTGCTTGATGTCCGGCAGTTCCTTCCACCAACGCTTGAGGTCGACAGCGTCGATTTCCGTGGAAAGGTCCAGTGCATAGCCGCCATCGGAAGTGGTGCTGCGCTCGCCGAATACGGTGGGCTTTCTCCTGAAACAATCGATGAGCCGTTCGCTGATGTGCAGCCCGCCACCGCGGACGAACCCTTGGCGATCCGGACCCCAGCTATCAGGTTGCCGATATCGCCATTTATTGAGCAGCACCTCAAGATCATGCAGTTCGCGGTCCAGTCGTGTCAGGGTCTGATGCCCTTGTTCCGGCGAGCCAAGGGATCGCACAAAGGTATCGGCTTCTCGTTCGTTGAAGTGGGGGTAGAGGTCCCGCACCCTTTCCGTGAGGGTGGCTTTGCGGGTGGACAAGCCAGGGCCGCGCAACAGCATCATGTCTTCGTGATCCGCCCGCGGACGGATTGGTGGCGCGAGGAGCACGGTGCGGCGTTCGGCAGGTGTCTGGGTCTTGACCATGACCCATTGTTTGAAAAAACGGCCCTGGCCGGGTCGATAACCCAATTGCGTCTGTTTGTTTTTCGGCAAGGCGTTGAGCACCGCTTCGAAAAAATCGGCGGCTTCCCGCAATTTGTGGTTTTGCGCGTCCCAGACTTCGAAGCGGCTCACCTCATCCCGGACCAGTATCCGGACGGTCGACGCGTCCTGCGTACCCACGCTGCAGCGCAGGGGGCCGGCATCGCTGCCTTCGCGTACTTCGATGCGTAACTCATTGAACGTGTCGGAATGAATCCTGAGCGCATTGAGCACCAGGCTTTCGGTTTCCGGCACCCACTGCGCATCGTCGTAGAACCCTTCATAGGCATGGTTTGCCCGGACTTCGAAGTCCGCTTCACGGGCGCGGATCTTGATGTTCAAAGGCAGGCGCTGCTCTTGTTCCATTCGCTTGAGGTCAGGGCTGTCGGCACGGCTCAGCAGGGTCTTCACCGCACGGGACGGCAGCTGTGCAAACTCATGGCGCACGAGCCTGACCCGGGGATCGTCCGATGCTTGTGCACCTTGGTACAGCTGATTGACGATGTCTGGAAGCAGGCGATTGGCTTCGTCCGCCAGCCGATCGCGCAGCGCTTGCACCTGTTCGCTTTTCGCCATTGGCCGGCCGAGTACTGCTTGCAGTTCCGCTTCATCGAGGAAGTTGACGAGGCTTGGCGCAAACTGGTCGCTCAACAGGTGCGACAGGCTGGTGGCCAGCGTCTGCCCCGCCGTTGCCTCGGGATTGCCGTACTGGCGAAAGGGACCGGTCAGGTCGTCGTTGTGATAAACCTTCAGCGATTTATCCGCAGGCCAGCCGTCCAGGTAGGTCGCCAGCGGTTCAAACCAGTAGGAGGACGGATCCAGCGCCAGCCCTGTGCGAATCCGTTCAATGCCGTTCCGGGCCTGGCGCTGGAGGTGCAGGCGTTCGAGGCTGTCGTCCAGTAGCGGTGGCGCAGCCGTGTTGTCGATGTACATCCGGCGCAGTGCGCCGTCGTCGGTGCCGCTGGCAATGCGCACGTGTTCGAGATCCGCGTCGGTCAGACCGTCGACGGTGTGGCCGAGACGGCGCAGCAGTTTCGGCGTACTCCATGCTCGCGGGTTTTCGCCTTCGTGAGTCCAGGCGCCGAGGCCGTTGTGTCGCAACTCGGGTGAATACGCATTGGCGCGGTGTGGATGCTTGACGCGGTAGTTGCCGGTTTGCGGGTCTTTCTGCACGGCGAAGTGGGTGTCATCCAGCGGCAGGATGTCCTGGCCCTGGTGGGTATGCAGGCCCAGTTCGTCAGGACCGGAGTCGGCCGACAGCTTCACATCCGGCAGTTCGTAAGGCCGCAGATCGGGATGCCACAGGCGTGGCTCGCCATTGGGCAGCGTGACCGGTTTCATGCCTTCGATCAGTGGCGAGAGTTTCAGACGCACGACCTCGCCAATGTTTGCCCCGGCGGCGAACGCCGCCAGTTGAATGGCATCTTCCACCACACCCACGATGTGCTCGACGGCTTCGTTCCACAGCCCCAACGTCATGTCGACGAAGCCTTCGATGACATCGTTGGCGATCTGATAGGCGGTGTAGGCCATCATCAATTCCCCCAACCCCGGCACGAACGGTGTGACGACCATCAGGGCGACGTTGAAGATGTCCGAGACTATTTTCTTGAAATTCTCCCACCAGGCCCATCGGGCATTGCGATCGGTGTCGGCGGTGGACACGGCGATGTGTCGGGCGTCATTGAGGATTTTGTTCAGCTTCTGCTCAAAGCGGTATTTCCAGAATTCGCCGCGGATCGGTGTGGCGCTGAAACGAAGATTGGGCTGCTCGACCGGCACTTCCCGCCAGCTGGGCCCTGGATCCAGCGGATCTTTCTGATGCCATTTCACCTCGAACAGACGCTGCTGCAACCCCCCGAAAAAATGCCCTCGCTCCGGCTGATCGACGAACCGGCTGAAGAACTGGCGATAAGTCATTCCAGTGGACGAGATGAGCGGGTTGTCCCGCAGCTGGCGAGTCAGTTCATTCATGAAGGCGACCGTTGAGGGGTACTCTTTCAACGGATGTTCAGGGTCTTGCGGGACATACGCGAATATCGGCACGACCTCTCGCCTGTGCTCACGGTACAGGTCCGGTGTGATCAATACGATCCCGGCCAGCCGGCTGTCCAGAATGGACAGTTCAGCGAAATGCATCACCCGGCCCTTGCGGGTGAGGTTGCGCTGGCCATCGAGCATCTTCAGGATCAGGTCGCTCGCATCGGCATCAATGTCGCCGGTCATCAGCGCTTGTTGAACGGCTGCCTTAAAGGCAGCTTTCTCGCTGTCGATGATTTTGAGTTGCAGAAAACGCCTGGCGACGGCATCGCCTGGTAGCAAGCGGTCTTCAAGGTATCGGGTATAGCGCGCGCCAATGTCCAGCTCACGACACAGGGTCTGGAACTGGGCGATGGACATTTTGCGTTTGACCGGCAGGACGTCGAACAGACCGCGCTCATCGGGCTGGCTGATGAAGTCGGAATCCGGCTCGCAGGTTTCGCTGCGTGCGAAGTTGTGCAGGGCAGCGTTCAGCAGGGAGACGGTTCGGGTGACGACGCCGCCTGTGACGTCGATGGCATACCAGGGGCGTTCCTTGGGTAAGTAAAGATGCAAGTAAGTGGTTCTGACATCGACATCGACCCCGTACTGTTTCATCAATTCATCGGTGAGCAAGGGTTCAGCGAAGTCATCAACGTTTTGTAACTCTTCGAGAAACCGATCCACCTTGTTCTGGGCAGACCAGAGTTCAAGGTTGGCATCTTGTAACTGTGTGTGAGCAGATCGAGTGGCGGTCCTGATCCATTGTCCGGAACGGGTTTGTGTGAGGCTCAGTTCCCGCGCCCTGCGCAACGAAGCTTCCTTGAATGTCGGGTGAATTCGACTCTGGATGAAAGCGTAGTGACGGCCCTTATCGTCGTCTGCCCCTCCTGGGCGGGCAGTTTTACGTCCTTGTAAATCTGACATTGTTTTTATCAGCCTTGAGCAGTTATGGAAGGCAACAGCCTATCCTTCATCGCTCAAAGTAAAAGTCTGAATTACTGCGCGGAACACCTGTGGAGAATGCCGAAAGCATTGGAATTTTCCATGCCGAAAATAACTATTTACTACCCGGTCAGCGGCGGGAGAGCTCCACGGGCAAACATCCGGTGCCACTCCCCGGTTGCAGATACGGCATCAGGATGGGCGCCATGCCCTTGAGCACTTGCACGGGCAACGCCGAGGTAAATTTGAAGGCTTCGGCCGTGCGCCCCGGCACGTAGGCGGTCAAGGTGCCGAAATGGCTATCGCCGATGTAGAACACGAACGTTGCGGTGCGGTTGATTGATTTCGAGCTCAGAATCCGCCCTCCCGGACCGATGGCTTCTATGCGGTTGTCGCCGGTCCCGGTTTTGCCGCCCATGGCCAGCGGGGTGCCGTTGGCCAGTTTGAAACTGCCTGCCACGCGTTTGGCCGTGCCGGCATCCACCACTTGCGACAAGGCCTCGCGCATGGCGGTTGCCACCTCGGAAGGCATTACGCGTTTACCGACGACCGGATTGTTGATCAGTTGGGTTTCATAGGGCGTACCGGCCGCGAAGTGCAGGCTGTCGATACGCAGCGTCGGCAGGCGTACACCGTCGTTGAGGATGGTGCCGATCAGCTCCGCCAGTGCGGCGGGGCGGTCGCCGGAGCTGCCGATGGCGGTGGCCAGCGAGGGCACCAGGTGGTCGAACGGATAGCCGACTTTCTGCCAGCGTTGATGAATGTCGAGGAACGCCTCGATCTCCAGCATCGTGCGGATGCGGCTGTCACGGGCGCCCTTGTGTTTGCTTTTGAACAGCCAGCTGTAAACCTCCTGGCGTTCGAATTCGCTGGCTTTGACGATCTGGCTGAACTTGGCGTCGGGGTTGTTCAGCAAGTAGCCCATCAGCCACAGATCCAGCGGGTGGACCTTGGCGATGAAGCCCTGATCCGGCAGGTCGTAGCTGCCCGGGCCGTAACTCAGGTACAGGCGTTCGAGGCGTTCGTCGGTGAGTTTTTCCGTGAGCTTGGCGCCCTTGAGGTGTGAGCGCACGAAGGTGTTGAAGCTCTCCTGGTCGGCCTGCGGGAATAGGTAGCGATGCACGGCCGCCATACGGATCGGTGTCGGGTGCATGCTGTCGAGGAAGGTCTCGAGGCGGGTCTGGGTGTCTTTGTTCTGGTACTTCTTCCAGAACCGCAGCAGGAATGCGGTGCCTTCACGGTCGGCGAACTGGGCCAGGTATTCCTGACGCCGCGGGTCGCGGTCGTCCTTGAGCAATTCGGCGCTGCTGTTGGGGCCTGCGTAGGTGCTGTAGCGCACCAGGTCGCGCATCAGCCGGATGAACGGCAGGTTGATCGACTCACGAATGGCATCGCGCAGGGACGGCATGCGGCCGTTGTCCTCCTTGCGGAAGTTAACGAACGTGTGCAGCCCGCCACCGGTGAAAAACGCCTCGCCGGGGCTGGCCGAATATTTGCGATCCAGTGCGGCGCCGAGCATTTTTGGCAGGCTGCGGTCGGTGTTCTGAATCATGTAATCGACGGCCCAGCTGCTCAGGCGATCCTGTTCGGCGACTTCGGTTTTCTTCAGTTCGGCAACGGTCATGCCTGCGTAGCGATCGTGCAATTCGGAGATGATCTGCAGGTAAGTGG
Organism: Pseudomonas sp. Pseusp15; assembly: GCF_059492165.1. Classification (NCBI taxonomy): domain Bacteria; kingdom Pseudomonadati; phylum Pseudomonadota; class Gammaproteobacteria; order Pseudomonadales; family Pseudomonadaceae; genus Pseudomonas; species Pseudomonas sp. Pseusp15. The sequence continues at coordinate 4,124,965 of NZ_CP168523.1, read as the reverse complement.
TGAGCACACGCATTTTTGCGGTGGAGCCCAGTTCCAGCTTGCTGCCTTCATTGATGTCGAACGGTTGGTCGGTGCTGTCGGTCTGCACCCGTACCCGCGAGCCGTCCGGGGTCAGTTCGAACAGGGTGAAGCTGTAGCGCACCTGCGTGGTGCTGGTGGGGGTGAGCAGGCGTTCGCCGATCAGGCCGATTTCCGCTGCATAGGCTGGGTCGGCCAGATGCTTGAGGTATGCGGTGGCCTGGGTTTGCAGCTCGCCTTGCAGGGTGCTGGTGGCGGAAAGGTCGAGGCGGTCGAGGTCATACAGCGGCCGGTTGAGCAAACTGCCCAGGCGACTGCGCGCGACACTGATGCCTTTGTTGGTTTCGATTGGTTGGATGGTGGGCTGGGTCTGCCAGTCGCGATAGGTCACTTGGCTGGCCAGTGCCGCCGCCGCGAGCGGCGCATCGATCACCCCATTTTGTGACAGCAGGCGAATATGGCTGTCGGTCAGGCTGGCCAATTCATCGCGGCCCTTGGTCAAGTAGTGCGAAGGGCGGCGTTGAGCAATCATCAGCGACAGCATTTCACGCAGGGCCAGGCCTTTTTCCGCCAGGCTTTTCTGATCGGTGTCGGTGCCGGCCAGCCGTTCGTTGGCCTTGTTGAAATCGGCGCCGTACCACACGCGCAAACCTTCGGCCATGCCGTGCACTTCACCGTGGCCCGGTACCGCGGACAGCGGAACACTGTTGAGGTAATCGCGAATCACATTTTGCCGTGCCTGAAGGGTTTCCGGCCCCGTCTGATAGGCCCGCACGCTGGCGGAAATCATTTGGCGGATTTTTTCCGCGCCCGACACAGTCAAGCCGTCGGGCGAGTGTCGATATTTTTCAAGCTGTGTCGCCAGCGTACTGCCGCCCGCCGATTGGCCGGGCAGGCGCAACAGCTTGGCTACCTGGGACCACGCCGCCATGCCGAACCGCGGCCAGTCCACGGCGGGGTTGGCCAGGGGCTGGTGCGGATCGAGCAGAAAGCGGTTTTCGATGAACAGCAAGCTGTTGACCACCACCGGCGGGATCGCGGCAAAGCTTGAATAGAGCTGTTGTGGATACTTGAACTGATACAGCGGGGCCGCACGGCAATCGGTGATCGACAGCCCGGCCTGGATTTTCTCGGTATAGGGAATGAAAAAGCCCTTGTCGCTGTACTTCATCAGCGCAGGCGAAAAGCGGGTTTGCGCCGCTATGACGTAATCGCGCTTGAGCAGGCGCGGCAGAAATTCATCCAGGGAGCTGTAGCCCAGACGCTGATCGAACGGGCCTTCGCCAGGGTAGCGAATCGCGTCGCTGGGGCCGGGTTGCAGTTCGTATTTCAGCGAGGCGGCATATTTGCTGATTTCCCGGGCCTGGAACTTGGAGGTGCGCATTTCCTTGGCCGCGGCCAGGCCCAGGACAATCAGGATAATCAGCAGCAGCAACCAGAACGCCCCCCAGCCGTGCCGTGAACGACGGGGTTTTTCAGGTAAAGGCGCTTCATCCACACGTTCAGTCGGAACCACAGTGTCACTCGAATCGGTTTGCCACAAAGCGCCCATAGTCGACTGATCCATTCACGCAGATTGATCGGACTTGTTTGAAGCTTAGACGGTGGTTGGCGTTGGTGAAAAAATTGTGAACAACCAAATATCAGATGCGCACGATTACCTATGGAGAAGGGCTGTTGTGGCGAGGGAGCTTGCTTGTGGCGAGGGGGCTTGCCCCCGTTGGACTGCGCAGCGGTCCCAAAAACCAGCAACACCGGATTTTTTCAGATACACCGCATGTACAGGATTCACGACTGCTGCGCAGCCGAGCGGGAGCAAGCTCCCTCGCCACAGGGTTATGGTGCTGCTGGGTTCATAGCCAACAGGCATCCCATAGTGGGTAATCGCCAATTTTATTGACCAACCCTGCGCGCAATGGATTGGCAACAATGTAACGAGCGAATGGCAGGAGTCCTTCTCCATCGCGGATTGCCCGGTCGTGGTAGCCGCTTTGCCAAAAAGCCCCTTCATTGTTTGACGCTCGGTTGATGGAGAGTGTGCTGCGAGATTTGGTGGCTTGCATGAGTTGCGCCAGGGAGTGTTGTTCGAGTTGTACCAACCAATGGAAGTGATCTGGCATGACGACCCACGCTATTGAGTTGACCCACTTCTGGTCGTGGGCCCGCTTGAGTTCGGTAACTAACAGACGTCCCAACCGCCAATCAGTGAATATTCGGCGGCGTTGGTGCACAACCGCTGTGATGAGATAGGCCCGACCCTGTTCTGAACATCGTCCATGGCGTAGCAGATGTGAATTTGGTTGTGGATGCATTCCTTGCGCCCTTTTGAAGTTCCCCCTTTGCCCCTAGTCCCTATCTCCAAACCTGAATCTGCAACATTTGACTGAAATTTCCGAAAACCATGCAGGATCCAATTGGGAATAGCGCTTTTGTGGCGAGGGAGCTTGCTCCCGCTGGGCTGCGAAGCGGCCCCAATTCCGGACTTGTCTGATAAATACGATTCACCGGGTTTGCGACTGCGCGCAGTCGAGCGGGAGCAAGCTCCCTCGCCACAAGGTAGGTGTCGTCTGAAAGGGTTGAGCTAGACGCATCAACGAGGTAAATGCTGCCTAGGTAGGGGCATGACGATGCACCATTGCTGTGCAATACTCCGTGCGGTTCCAGTGGCGAAAAAACCTGCAAAAGCCAGGTAATGCCACTCCGTTCTGCGGGAATTACCCGTTAGTTATCGCTGAATATTGTGTTTTATATAGTGAAAACACCTGTCGTTAGCTTTTTATACTGCACGCCCCGCTGATCTTGGAGGTTTTGTCCGACAAGACGTGTCTGTCCACAAGACAGGCCCGGTTTCACCAGGCGCTGGCCTATCGGTCGGCGCTTCGACACTCGGTGGTCATATCCAATAACAAGACGAGGTTGCACCCCTATGCCAGTCGGCAATCACCTGCCTCACGGCGAGACCGCTCAGGGCGGCCCGCTTAAACGCGAACTGGGCGAACGGCATATTCGCCTGATGGCACTCGGTGCCTGTATCGGCGTCGGCCTGTTCCTGGGCTCGGCCAAGGCCATCGAAATGGCCGGCCCGGCCATCATGCTCTCCTACATCATCGGCGGTCTGGCGATCCTGGTGATCATGCGTGCCCTCGGCGAAATGGCCGTGCACAATCCGGTCGCCGGCTCGTTCAGCCGTTATGCCCAGGATTACCTCGGGCCTTTGGCGGGTTTTCTGACCGGCTGGAACTACTGGTTCCTGTGGCTGGTGACCTGCGTCGCGGAAATCACCGCAGTGGCGGTGTACATGGGCGTCTGGTTCCCCGACGTGCCGCGCTGGATCTGGGCACTTGCCGCGTTGGTCAGCATGGGCTCGATCAACCTGATCGCGGTGAAAGCCTTCGGTGAGTTCGAATTCTGGTTCGCCCTGATCAAGATCGTCACCATCATTGCGATGGTGGTCGGCGGTATCGGCGTGATCGCGTTCGGCTTCGGCAACGACGGCGTCGCCCTGGGGATTTCCAATCTGTGGGCCCACGGCGGCTTCATGCCCAATGGCGTGCAAGGCGTGTTGATGTCCCTGCAAATGGTGATGTTCGCCTACCTCGGCGTCGAGATGATCGGCCTGACCGCCGGTGAAGCGAAGAACCCACAGAAGACCATCCCCAATGCGATCGGCTCGGTGTTTTGGCGGATTCTGCTGTTCTACGTCGGCGCCTTGTTCGTGATCCTGTCAATTTACCCGTGGAACGAAATTGGCACCCAGGGCAGCCCGTTCGTGATGACCTTCGAGCGTCTGGGCATCAAGACCGCCGCCGGCATCATCAACTTCGTGGTGATCACTGCGGCGTTGTCGTCCTGCAACGGCGGCATCTTCAGCACCGGGCGCATGCTCTACAGCCTGGCGCAGAACGGCCAGGCCCCGGCCGGTTTCGCCAAAACCTCGAACGGCGGTGTGCCCCGTCGTGCGTTGCTGTTGTCGATCGGCGCGTTGTTGCTGGGCGTGCTGCTCAACTACATGGTGCCTGAGAAGGTTTTCGTCTGGGTTACCGCGATAGCCACCTTCGGCGCGATCTGGACCTGGGTGATGATCCTGCTGGCCCAGCTCAAGTTCCGCAAAGGCCTGAGTGCCAGCGAGCGTGCCGGCCTGAAATACCGCATGTGGCTGTACCCGGTCAGTTCATATCTGGCGCTGGCCTTCCTGGTGCTGGTGGTCGGCCTGATGGCGTACTTCCCGGATACCCGAGTGGCGCTGTATGTGGGCCCGGCGTTCCTGGTACTGCTGACGGTGTTGTTCTACATGTTCAAGTTGCAGCCGACCAATGTGGCGCAAGGCGCGGTGCGTTCGGCTTCGTAAGTTGTAACGCCAGCCATGCAAAAGCCCCGGTCAGAATGATCGGGGCTTTTGCATTTAAACGGCTGCCACGGGTATCGGCATGTTCAACCGCTTATTGAAGTCCAGCCAGGCCCCCAGCAACGCCATCAACCCGACCCCCAACATTGCGCTGAATAGCTGCATCGCCAATACGTTCCCACCCAAGGCATTGAGCATGTCCGCCAACGGCGCCAGCAACACACCAAAACAAAACACCTCCAGGGAATATCGGCCCATGCGACAGCTTTGTCGCGCCAGCCAGTGTTGCGTCCAGCCCGTGTTCGGCAACAACCTGGCGGTGACGTAGGCGAGGGCGAGGAAGTGCAGCAGACGCGCCGGTGAGAGGTTGGTCTTGCTGATCGGATAGAGCCATTCGCCGAGCCATTGGGGCATGAACGCGTCATGCACGGTCGGCCATTTCCACGACAGCGCGATCATCCCGGTCATTACCAGATAGGTCAGAGCCGCGATGAGAACCGGCTGTCGAGTCAGCGGTCGAGGTTGCGGCGCCCGAGGCCTTTGCCGGTGAATCGCCGCCGCGCCCCCGAGAATAAACAGCAGCTGCCAGGCCATCGGATTGAAAAACCACACGCCCCCGTCGGTGCCCGCCAGGTTCCACTGCAACCATGGCGCCAGCAGGTACAACACCACCGACAGCCCCACCACGTATTCCGCCTTGCGCAGCAGTATCGGCAGTACCAGCGGCAGGCCGAGCAGCAACAGAATGTACAGTGGCAACGGGTCCATCAGGTTCGGCTTGAAGCGCAGCAGCAACTCGTCCATCAACGCCTGCTGCGGATTGCTGAGGAAATACTGCAAGCCCATTTCCTGCACCAGATCGCGGGTTTCCACGTGGCTGTTGGCGAAAAACACGATGCCCATCAGCAGCGCCAGCAAAAAGATGTGCACTACATAAAGCACCCAGGCGCGTCGCAGGATTTTCACCGTGGCGACCATGAGCCCGTCGCGCCGGGCGATCTTGCCGTAGGCCAGCACGGCCGCGTAACCGGCCAGGAACACGAAAATCTCCGCCGCATCGCTGAAGCCGAAGTTACGCACCGTGAACTGCGCGAGCGGGTTCTGCGGCACGTGGTCCCAGAAGATAAAGATCAGGGCCAGGCCGCGGAAAAAGTCGATTCGGTGATCGCGTCCAGACGTCATGAAGGCGGGCTCTTGAACGGGCTGTTGAATAAGGAGTTGCCGGCGCCGCAAAAGAGGGGGCGCCGCACATTGGCGGCGCGCAGGGTGCCGTTATTCACAGGCAATTGCAAAAGACTGGATATTACCGAATGTCTCAGATGCTTATAGCGAACGGATCGAACGATGTGGCCGTCGGTCTGCCGGACTGTCCGCGCACCAGAACTCCCCATGATGGCATCTGGCGAGCATCTACACTTCGGTTCTCAGGAGTGTGAAACGTGAAGGTTTCGCTGATTGTCCCGGTATTCAACGAAGAGCAGGCGATCAGTCTGTTCCACCAGGCGGTGCGTCGTGAGTTGAAACTTGACCCTTATGAAGTCGAGATCGTGTTCATCAACGACGGCAGTACCGATCAGACGGCTGAGCAGGCCAAGGCGCTGGCCCAGGTCGATGAACAGGTATTGCTGATCAATTTCTCGCGCAACTTCGGCAAGGAGCCGGCGTTGTTTGCCGGGCTGGAGTACGCCACTGGCGATGCGGTGATCCCCATGGACGTGGACCTGCAGGACCCGATCAGCGTCATTCCACGGTTGATTGCCGAGTGGCAAAAAGGTGCCGATGTGGTACTCGCCAAGCGCCGGGACCGTGCCAGCGACAGTTACCTGAAACGCCACAGTGCGGCAATGTTCTACCACCTGCTGAACAGGATTTCCTACACCCGTATCGAAGAGAACGTCGGGGATTTCCGCCTCATGGATCGCAAGGTGGTCAATGTGATTCGCGCACTCCCCGAGCATCAGTTGTTCATGAAAGGCGTTCTGTCATGGGCCGGTTTCACCACCGTGGTGGTGGAGTACGAGCGGGCCCAGCGGGTGGCGGGACGCAGCAAATTCAATGGCTGGAAGCTGTGGAACCTGGCGCTGGAAGGCATTACCTCGTTCAGCACCGTACCCTTGCAGTTGTGGACTTACATCGGCGGCGGCATTTCAATCTTCGCGGTGCTGTATGCGGTGTACATGGTGCTGGACAAGATTTTCTTCGGCAACAGCGTCCCCGGTTACCCTTCATTGATGACGGCCATATTGTTTCTGGGCGGTGTGCAACTGATCGGCATCGGCATTCTTGGAGAGTATGTCGGTCGCATCTACATCGAAGCCAAGCATCGGCCCCGGTATGTGATCAAAGACGTCATCGGCGGCAAAGACCGGGTCGGGCTTTAGCATGGGCAGACTGAGCGATTTTTTCAGCGGCGAAATCGGCCGTCGTCGGGTCTGGCTGTTTTTTCAACTCGCGACGCTGATCTATGTCATTCCGCTGATCCTCGCCGACTATCCCTACATCGATGACAACTGGCGTTCGCTGTCTGCCGGCACGGACTGGGTGGGGCAGGGGCGGTTATTCACCGAGCTGTTTTACAACGCACTGACCTTTAGCGATGCCGCACCGAACATCTTTCCATTGCCGCTGTTGATCGCCTCCCTGGCCATGACTTTTGCGTTGACCAGCCTGACGTTTCATTACTACCCGCAGCCGACGCTATCCTGCTGCATGGTGGTGTTGCCGCTTTGGTACAACCCGTTCTTCCTGCAGAACCTGTCGTATCAATACGACGGACCGGCCAATGCCTTGAGCCTGGTGGCGGTGATCTATGCGATCACGTTTCGTCATCCTTCGCGCATCCTGCAATGGCTGGTGCCGTCCTTCCTGATTGCCCTGGGGCTGGGGCTCTATCAGGTGAGTATTAATGTATTTCTGGGCCTGTGTTGCCTCGAACTGCTCAGGGGCGCGAACGATAAATGGGCCTGGCCGCAATGGTGCGAGTTGATCGGCTGGAAACTCGCCCAGGTGTTGCTCGGCGGCTTGATCTACAGCGTCACCGCTTATCCATTCATGGATCAGACCCGTGTTTTGTTCCTGAACTGGGCGGCAGCACCCTGGCTGCAACTGGAAATCAACATCGGCCGCGTGCTGGAAAAAGTCGTGCTGCTGTTTCACGGTGGATTCACCTGGGTGTTCGCCGTGCTGCTGTTGTGTGCCATCGCGGGCAGCGTACGGCTGGCCCGGAACGTGGTGGCACGCCAGGACACGGCGTTGAGAAAAGTGCTGATGGGCCTGGCATGTGTGCTGACTGTGCCGACCGTGATTTTTCTAGTGTCGGGGGCTGTGTTGTTTTTCCGGGATTTCAATGAAGGCGCCAGAACCTTGATGGGGTTCGCGGTGCTGTTGGTGCTGCTGTTCTATTTGAGCCATCTGGCGCTGGCACATATTCATGAGCGGCTGACGCTGCTGTTGGTGGTTCCGCTGCTGGCCATGCTTTCGCTGTCCTACGCCTATGGTCGCGTGCTGTCGGTGCAGAACACCTTTGCCTCCAGCGCGTTGTTTTCCCTGGGGCATGACATTGCATCCCATCGGCAACTGCGCGAGGCCAAGCGCATTTACATGTCGGTGAGTTATTCCGATCACTGGCTGGTGGAGGCTGCGGGCTCGTTCAAGCGGATGCCGGTTTTGCATTATCTGCTGAACATCAACTTCTACATGCTGGCGGAAAACCTGCCGAAAGCGGGCATCACCAACGTGGTCGCGGAGCGGGAGCGACGCAACGCGACGTTGATGGGTTATCAGGGTTATCCACCGCTGGTGGATAACAAGTTCTACAACCTCTATCTGTTGGGTGACTACGGTTTCATCGTGATGAAAGAGCCGACGCCGATCGCCACGCTTGCGTGGTGAAACGGTGAGCGCTCCCGCGATCTATCTCAAACGCTTGCCATCCGGGGTTGCCGACGGTGCGGGTTTGCTGGGGGTGCTGGCGATCGCATTGTTGGCGAGATTTCACGCCATCACCGTGCCGGTCATCTGGTACGACGAGGCTTACAGCATACTGCTGGCCGAGGGCTCGCCTGCGTACATCTGGGCCACGACGGCTCGGGATGTTCATCCGCCGCTTTACTATGTCTTGCTGCATTACTGGATGGTGCTGTTCGGTCATGGCGTGTTATCTGCGCGGTCCCTGAGCGCACTGGCTGATGTCGGCACGCTGTTGCTGGGCATTAAATTGATGAGCCTGTTGGCGACGCGAAAGGCGATCTGGATCGCAGCATTGTTGTTGGCGTTGCTGCCGATATCGGTGCGCTACAGCCAGGAAGTGCGAATGTATACCTTGCTGGGGTTTTGGCTGATGGGGGCGACTGTGGCGCTGGTGTGCTGGGTCAAGGCGCCGGATCAAAAGCGTTACCCGGCCGTTTACGTGTTGCTGATGACGGCGGCTTTTTACACGCACTACTTCGCCGCATTGTGCGTGTTGGTGCATTGGCTTTTTTGGTGGCGGGTGCGCAAGGTCCAGGACACGGTCCCCGTACGTGCGTGGATACTGGTAAACAGTGCAATCGTCGTGTTGTACCTGCCGTGGGCACCGCCTCTCGTCAGTCAATTGCTGCGAATGGACGGGCTCGAATGGATACCGCCGCTGACCTGGCCGACGGTGCTGACCTTCGTTTGGCAACTGGTGGTGATGGAGGGTTCGACCAGTGACTTATGGCGCGCGACACCCTTGGTTTTGATCATGGTTTGCGCCGCTGCCGTACTGTTCAAGGCACGCAACGAGCGACCCTTCAGTGTTTTGCTGGTGGGCTATTTTTTTGTGCCGGCGCTGACCGTGTTTCTGGTGTCGCTGATCGTGCCGGTTTTCAATGCCAGGTACCTGGTATTCGCCGCCGCTGCGTTGCCCCTTATCGTTGCGCTCGCACTGGACGCATTGAGCCAACGCCACGCTGTCCTAGCTGCTGTCGCCATGGTTTTTATTGTCTTGGTGGAAGTGCACGGGCTGTCGGCGATTTACGCACAAACGGATGAGATGAACGGCACCAGCATTCGCAGAGACGCGAAACTGGACGCCGTGGTCGCCGGACTCAGTCGTGAAGCCCATCCGGATGACGAAATCGTTGTGGATAACCTGTATTGGTACTTGCCGTTCACCTACTACAACGCCACCGGCATTCAACCAAGGCTATACGTCGTCAAATCGCCGACCGGCACCCTGTGGGGAACCGCCGAATACGGTGGTTGGGCACTCATTCCCCGCCACCTGCTCTGGATTCTCTTCAATGACTTTTCGACCCTGAAACTGAACGCCAAGAGGGTCTGGTGGGTAACGGGTTATGTGCGCCCTGAACATGACGCCTTGTTTCCCGAACACTGGAAACAGGTGCTGACGTTGAAAGAGGGAGACAGTGAGGCTCGTTTGTTCATTCTGGAGGGAGCGCCAACCGTTGAGGTCGGCGCGCAAAAACACCCTATGCGGCAGCCGTTTCGTTAGGCTCAAAACTGTCCGCCCGTGCCATCTGCCACATCCGCGAATAAAACTCGCCGTTCACTTCGCCAGTGAGCAATTCCCCCGGTTTCAAGAACACATGCAGCTGCGAGAACAGCTTGATCTCGGTCGCCGACATGCGTCGCACCAGATGCTTGGCCGACAGCTGTGAAGGATGGTCGAGGCCTGCGGCGGCGAGCATTTCGGCCAGGGCCTTCAGTGTATTGCGATGGAAGTTGTACACACGCTGGGCCTTGTCCGGAACGACCAGCGCGCGCTGGCGCAGGGTGTCCTGGGTGGCGACGCCGGTCGGGCATTTGTTGGTGTGGCAGCTTTGTGACTGGATGCAGCCGATGGCGAACATGAAGCCGCGCGCCGAGTTGGCCCAGTCGGCACCGATGGCCAGGACGCTGGCGATGTCGAAGGCACTGACGATTTTGCCGCTGGCGCCGAGTTTGATCTTGTCCCGCAGGTTCAGGCCCACCAGGGTGTTGTGCACGAACAACAGGCCTTCACGCATCGGTACGCCGATGTGGTCGGTGAATTCCACGGGCGCGGCGCCGGTGCCACCTTCCTTGCCGTCGACCACGATGAAGTCCGGGAGGATGCCGGTTTCCAGCATGGCCTTGGCGATGCCCATGAATTCCCACGGGTGGCCCAGGCAGAACTTGAAGCCCACCGGTTTGCCGCCGGACAGTTCACGCAGTTGCGCGATGAAGTGCATCATTTCGATCGGCGTGGAAAACGCGCTGTGGCGCGACGGCGAAATGCAGTCTTCGCCCATCGGGATGCCACGGGTTTCGGCGATTTCCTGGGTGACTTTGTGCTTGGGCAGAATCCCGCCGTGGCCGGGTTTGGCGCCTTGGCTCATTTTGATTTCGATCATCCGCACTTGCGGGTTCTGTGCCTGGGCGGCGAAGCGTTCCGGGTCGAAGCGGCCATCGGCGGTGCGGCAGCCGAAGTAGCCGCTGCCCAGTTCCCAGGTCAGGTCGCCGCCGTTTTCCCGGTGATAGGGGCTGATGCTGCCTTCGCCGGTGTCATGGGCGAAGTTGCCGAGTTTGGCGCCCTGGTTCAACGCGCGAATGGCGTTGGCGCTGAGGGAACCGAAGCTCATGGCCGAGATGTTGAACACCGATGCCGAGTACGGCTGGGTGCACTGCGGACCGCCGACCATCACCCGGAAACTGCTCGGGTCGCTCAACGGCGCCGGGCGCATCGAGTGGCCGATGAATTCGAAACCCGACTGATACACGTCGATCAGCGTGCCGAAAGGTTTATCGGCACTCTCGTTCTTGGCCCGTGAATACACCAGCGAACGCTGGGCCCGGGAGAAGGGCAGGGCATCGCTGTCGGATTCGAGCAGGTACTGGCGGATTTCCGGGCGAATGCCCTCCACCAGATAACGGATATTGCCCAGGATCGGGTAGTTGCGGCGCACCGCATGAGGGCTTTGCAGCAGGTCGAACAGGCCCACCAGGCTGAGGACGCCGGTGACGGCGGCGATCGGCCAGAGCCAGTCGTATGCCAGGAAGGGCAGGCTGGCGAGGGTGAATATCACACAGACGGCAAAGAAGGCGTAGCGGCTCAGGAGTGACAGGCTCATACGGTTTCCTTGGGTTCGGACTCGGTCATGATGGACCGTGGTATACAGGCTTTTGTGGCGAGGGAGCTTGCTCCCGCTCGGCTGCGCAGCAGTCGCAAAACCTGCTGACGGGATTTGTCTGACTGAACGCATTGCCTGTTTTGGGATCGCTTCGCGATCCAGCGGGAGCAAGCTCCCTCGCCACAGAGATCTCCTGTGTTAGCACAGAGCGTCTGGCATTCTGCGCCTGGAGAATAAACGAAAACAGCCTGGATTGAGATTTGATCCCTTGTTCGGCTGGTCAGACAGCCGCTTTCGATTGGCGCACCGGCAGCTCGACCCGAAACGTGGTACCCACGCCGACTTCGCTGCGTACCGAAATGTCGCCCCGGTGTTTTTTCACGATGCCATAGGACAGGGACAACCCGAGCCCTGTCCCCTGGCCCACCGGTTTGGTGGTGTAGAACGGGTCGAATATCTTCTGCAGGCATTCCGGTTCGATGCCTGATCCGGTGTCCGCGACTTCGATCGACACCGTTTCACCTTCAAGCCCGGTACGCAGGGTGATGGTGCCCCGTTCCGGCCCCATGGCCTGAGACGCGTTGACGATCAGGTTCATGATCACCTGATTGATCTGCGACGGCAGGCATTCGATGTCAGGCAGCGTTTGATACTCCTTCACCACATCGGCCTTGTACTTGAGTTCATTGGCGACGATGTTCAGCGTCGACTCGATGCCCTGTTGCAGGTTGGTCCACTGCCATTCCTGATTGGAGTCGACGCGGGAGAAGTCCTTCAAGTCTTTGACGATCTGCCCGACCCGATTGATGCCGTCCTTGGACTCCTTGATCAGCAGCGGAATGTCTTCGCGCAGAAACTCCAGCTCGACCTTTTCCCGGAGCTGGCCGAGACGTTCGAGGACCTCGCTTGAGGTAATGGCCGCCTCCGCCTCCCGATAGGCATCGAGCATGGTCTGCAGTTGCTTGAAATAGCCATCGAGGGTGCCGAGGTTGGAGGAAATGAAGCCGATGGGATTATTGATTTCATGGGCGACACCCGCCGCCAGTTGCCCCAGCGAGGCGAGTTTTTCCGACTGCACCAGTTGGCTTTCCAATTGTTTGCGCTCGTCGATTTCCCGCTGCAATGCTTCGCTGGCCTGTTTGAACTGGGCCGTGCGCTGATCCACCAGATGCTCCAGATGGCTCATCTGGATAGACGCCCGTTCGGTCATGTCCCATTTGGTGAGCAAGGTATTGGCCATCTGCTGGACTTCGATATTGTCGAACGGTTTTTTCAGAATCAGCAGGCGGTCGTGGGCGTGCAGGCGCTCCAGCAGTTCATCCCACGAATAGTCGGAATAGGCGGTACACACCACCACTTGCAGGCTCGGGTCTTCCTGCCACAGGTGTTCGATGGTCTGTGCACCGTCCCAGCCCTCGGGCATGCGCATGTCGACGAAGGCCAGGGCGTAGGGACGGTTTTCCTGTAAGGCCTGGACGAGTTTGCCCAGGCCCTCCTGACCGCCGTAGGCCGAATCCAGTTCGAACAGCGGTTGGGTGGATTTCACTTCGCTGCCGAACAGCGCGGCCTCCATTTCGTCCAGTTCTGCATGTTTGGCCGAGGTTGGGGTGAGGATTTTGCGAAAGTCATCATGGATGGACGGGGTGTCGTCGATCAGCAGAATGCGGCGGTTCGATAGGTCGCTCATGCTTCCTCCATGACGGGGTTCAACGGGATCTGCAAGGTGAACAGGGCGCCCTTGCCCGGTCCGTCGCTGTGGGCGGTGAGATGGCCGTTCATTTCGATCGCGGCCAGCGCACAGCTGTGCAGGCCGAAGCCGTGGCCTTCCTTGCGGGTGGTGAAACCGTGGGCAAAGATCCGCGTCATGTTTTCCGGCGCAATGCCTTCGCCGTCATCCTTGACGCTGATTTGCAGGATCGTGTCCTCGACGACTTTTACCCCAAGGGTGATCTGTCGGGCTCGGTTGCTGAGGTCGGACATGGCGTATTTGGCGTTGCTGATCAGGTTGATCAGGATCAGCAACAAGCGGTGCTTGTCGCCCATCACTTGCGGTACGTCGCCGTACTCCTTGACCACCGTGACGTGATGCCGGGTCAAGGCGCCTGCGTTCATGCGCAGGGCGTCCTCGAGCAATTCGCTGATGTACAGCGGTTCCACCAGGTTGTTGGCCCCCGCGTAGGACTGCTGGGTGGCGACGATGTCTTTGATGTGATCGACGCTTTTGCTCAACTGCGCGAGTTCCTCGGTCATGCCTTGCTGTTCGAGGGCAATCGCCTCCACCAGTTGATTCAAATAGCCTGGCAGTAGTTTTCCTTTTTCGTTCTGGGTCAGAAAAGTGCCGAGGTCGCTTTGATGCTCGTTGATCAGCTGCATCGCCTTGCCCAGCCCCTGGGCCTTGCTGCTACGCAGCCGGCGGCTGACCAGATCGGCCGAGATGTTCACGCTGTTGAGCACGTTGCCGACGTTGTGCAGCACGTTGGTGGCGATTTCGGCCATGCCGGCCTGACGCGCGGTGTCGAGCAATTCGCTCTGGGTATCCTTGAGTTCGCGAGTGCGCTCTTCGACCCGTTGTTCGAGGACTTCGTTGGCGGTTTGCAGTTCTTTGTTGACCCGCTGAGTCTCCCCGAAGCTGCGCATCAGGCGGATTGCCAGGTACACCAGCACCAGCACCAGCAGCGTCGAAAACACCAGCATGTAGAAGTGGTAGCGCTGGTCGATGGCATCGGTTTGCTGCTGGTCTTCGTTCAGCAGGCCGGTAATGTCGTCCAGTCGTTCGGCCACGGGAATGGCCTCGATGTTTTCCAGTAACCGATTGACCACCGGTTGCTCACGCAGGATCAGGGTGACGTGGTTACTCAAAATATCGATCGGGCTGTGAAACTGCTCCGGCAATCGTTGCTTGTTAACCCCCAGTTTGTTCATCCCCAGCAGAATATCCGCCGCTTTATCGTCGGAGGTGACCTGGGCGAATTCCAGGCTGCTGAGCAGCAAGTCGTAAGTGTCGGTGGCGATGTTCTGCAGTTGCAGCTTGTCTTCATCTGACAATTGGGCGAGTGGTTGCTGGATGTCGTCTTCGGCCGTGGGCAGGAACGCCAGTGAGTTGCGCAGCACCGCGTTGTGGGATTTGAATTGCTCCACCAGCCGGGTTTTTTCCTGGATGGCGGCAAGGTATGCCTCATGACTGGCACGCCAGGTCGGCGTGTCGTTGCGGCCGTGATTGGACTCCATGCTCTCGAACCGCTGCCACAGGCGCGTCATCTCGCTCAGCGGTGTCACCAGTGGATCGTAGTTGTGACTGATGGCGATCCTGGCCTTGAGAATCTCGGTTTCCCATTGCGCGTTCAACTGTTTGATCCGACCGATCAAGTCCCGGGATTCGGCGTAGGTCGACGTCTCGTTCGAGCTGGACTTGAGGTACAGGAACAACAGCGTCGAGGCCAGCAGTACGGCCACGGCTGCGAGCAGTGCCAGGTTGCGACGGGGGAAAGTTTTCATAAAGGTTTGCCTCCCCATTCACCGGTCAGGGTCTTGAGGAATTTGATGATCAGGTCCTTGTCCTTGTCGGAGGGCACACGACCGAGCTGGAACTTGAACATCACGTCTACCGCTTCTTCGAGGGTTTTAGCCGAGCCGTCGTGAAAGTACGGCGCGGTCACGGCGACATTGCGCAGGCTCGGCACCTTGAACACGTTGCGATCCTCTTCAGCCTTGGTGACCAGATAGCGGCCCAGATCGGCTTCGGTGGGGTTGCCTCGAGCCTGAAAGTAATCGCCCATCACCCCGAACTTCTGGAACATGTTGCCGCCGATGTTCACCCCCTGATGGCAGGCAATGCAGCCGTAGTCCTTGAAGCGTTGGTAACCGTATTTCTCGTCAGTCGTGAGGATCTCGGTATTGCCCGACAGGTATTGGTCGAAGCGCGAGTTGGCACTGATCAGCGTGCGCTCGTAGGTGGCCAGGGCACTTTGCACATTGTTCATGGTGACGCCGTCCGGGTAGGCCTTGGTGAAAGCGTTTTTGTAATCCGGGTCGGCGGAGAGCATCTGGACCACTTGTTCCCAATGACTGCCCATTTCACTGGGGCTCTGCACCACTTCGTGGGCCTGGGTTTCCAGAGAATCGGCGCGGCCATTCCAGAATTGCCGGAAGTTCAGGCTCGCGTTGAACACGCTCGGGGTATTGATCGTCAAGGGATCGCCCTTGAAGCCAGTGGACAACGCCTTGTCGTCGGCACCGCCGATTTCCAGACGATGGCAACTGGCGCAGGACAGGCTGTTGTTGACCGACAGCCGTGGTTCGTTGAACAACCGGCGACCGAGTTCGACTTGCAAGGGATTCTGCTCGGGCACTGCGGGCAAGGGTTTGAGCGGTTCGTCCAGCGGTGCGCCACTGGCTATCAGACAACAACCGAGTAGAGGCGCAAGGAGCAAGTAGCAGAAGGAACGTGACATCTTGTGATTCCTTGGCTCAGGGCCTGTGTGTCGTTGCACATCGTTCAGGAGAGGGGCTTTACGGAGGTCAGGTATTGCACGAAGGCGTCCGGCTCCACGGCTTTGCTGAAGTAGTAACCCTGGCCTTCCTCGCAATGGAGCGCCTTGAGAAAGTTCAGTTGTTCGAGGGTTTCCACCCCTTCGGCAATGACCGTCAGATTGAGGCTTTTGCCCAGGCTGATGATGGCGCCGACCAGAGCCGCGTCGTTGCTGTCACGGCCCAGGCCACGAATGAACGATTGATCGATTTTCAGTACATCGATGGGAAACCGTTGCAAGTAACTCAGGCTGGAATAGCCGGTGCCGAAGTCATCGATGGCCAGCCGTACCCCCAATGCCTTGAGCCGACTCAGCGCGACCATCGTGGCATCGACGTTCTGCATCAATACGCCTTCGGTAATTTCCAGCTCCAGCAAGGCCGGGTCCATGCCTGTGTTCTGGAGTATCTGTTCGATGCCGTCGACAAAATCCCGCTGGCGGAAATCGATGGCCGACACGTTCACCGACATGCACAGATTCGGCAGGCCTTTTGCCTGCCAGGTACGGGCTTGCCGACAGGCCTGGGCCAGCACCCATTTGCTTAACGGCACGATCAAGCCGCTGTCTTCGGCCACTGCAATGAAGTCTGTCGGGTAGATCCAGCCGTGCCCCGGTTTTTGCCAGCGGATCAACGCCTCGGCGCCGACCACCTTGCCGCTGCCCAGGTCGAGTTTCGGTTGGTAGTGCAGGACAAACTCGTTCCGCTCCAGTGCCAGGCGAATCCCCGACTCGATGGTCTGCTGTTCCCGCGCGCGCTGGTTCATCTCATCGATGAAAAAGCTGAAATCGTTGGGGCCGCTTTCCTTGACGTTGCGCATCGCGGTTTCGGCTTTCTTGATCAGTGCGATGGCATCGAAACCGTCATCCGGATAGATGCTGATGCCCAGGCTGGCCGTCACGCTCAAGTCGTGCCCGGCGACGTGCTGGGGCGCACGTATGGCGTTCAACAGTTTTTCGGCGATGCCCTTGGTCTGTTGGGGGTGGTGGATGTCGGCCAGGATCACCACAAATTCGTCGGAGCCGTAGCGAAACACCGAGTCGGAGGCGCGCACGCAGGCCACCAGGCTTTGCCCGACACGCTTGAGCATCTCGTCACCGGTCGGGTGGCCCAACGCATTGTTGATGCGCTTGAAGCGGTCGAGCCCCAGAAACATCACCGCCAGTTGTTTGTCATGGCGTCTGGACAAGGCCAGGGACTGGTTCAGCCGGTCACCCAGCAAGGTGCTGTTGGGCAGCTCGGTCAACACGTCGTACTGCAACAGATGAGACACCTTGAGCAGTTCGTGGACCCGGGCTTCGATGGTTTGCTCAAGGCTCAGCACTTTCATCGCCGCGTCCTGCGCCATCTGCCACTTCCAGGTCAGGGCGCTGGCCATCTGGCGGATTTCCAGGCTGTCGAAAGGTTTCTTCAACACCAGCAACTGATCGCCGAACTCCAGCCGTTCGGCCATGGCTTCCCAGGTGTAATCGGAGAACGCCGTGCACAGCGCGATTTGCAGGTTAGGGTCGACCTTCCAGAGCCGCTCGATGGTTTCCAGACCATCCCAGCCAGGCGGCATGCGCATGTCGGTGAACGCCATGGCGTAAGGGCGACCTTCTGCCTGGGCCCGCTTGACCAGTTTGAGTGCTTCCTGGCCCTGATAGGCGGAGTCGAGCTGGAAGACCAGCCGAGTCGTTTGTGGGGTGTCGAACAGCGCGGCTTCAGTGCCGGCGAGGGTGAGTTCATCGTCGGTATCGGCGCCCAGGATCTTGCGGAAGTCCTCATGGATCGAGGGCGTGTCATCGATGATCAGAATGCGCCGGTTGGCCTGGATGAACGGAGTTTTCATTCCTTGTCCTCCGTGGCACGTTGCGAATCACCCGGCATTGCTCCGGGATTGTGATTCGCGCACACGATGCTCCCGGCTTTCAACAGTTCGGCGGCCTGCTGGCTGCTGACCGCTTTGCTGAAGTAGTAGCCCTGGGCATTCATCGGTGAACCGGTGGCCATCAGCGAAGTACGTTGCTCCTGGGTTTCGACACCTTCGGCGATGATGCCGATCCCGACGTCGCGGGCGAAATTGATAATGGCCCGCAAGGTGGTGGCGCTGGCCGCGTCGTGGGCGGCGGTGTCGATGAACGCCTGAGCGAGTTTCAGGTGATTGACCTGGTAAGTCTTGAGGTAGTCGAACGAAGAGTATTCGGTGCCGAAGTCATCGATGGCGATCTTCACCCCCAGCTCACGCAGGCGTGGCAGGATATCGTTGTGCGTCCACTTGGTCTGGGCCAGGGTCGCTTCGGTGACGTCGAAACGCAGGTCCCACGGGCACAGATCCCAGCGGGCAGTGGTGCGCAACACGTCATAGATCAGCTCGGGACCACTCTTGAGCTGGGCCAGGGACAGTTTTATCGCCACCACCGGTGGTGCCATGCCTTCATCGCGCCACTGGTGCATTTGCCGACAGGCGCGCTCCAGCACCCAGTGACCGAGGGCGATGATGATGCCGGTCTTTTCCGCCGCGGGCAGGAATGCGGGGGCTTCCAGTAAACCGCGTATGGGGTGATTCCAGCTGACCTGCGCTTCCATGCCGAGGATCTTGCCACTGCTCAGGTCTACTTCCGGCCAGTAACGCAGTTCGAGCTCGTCGCGTTCGATGGCGGTTTTCAAGTCGTTGGCGATGGTCATGCGCTCGACCACTTCCTGATTGATTTCCTCGGAGTGGAAGTGGTACTGGTTGCGGCCCTTTTCCTTGGAGCGATACAGCGCCATGTCGGCCTGGGTCAACAGGCTGTCGGCGCTGAGGCTGACCTGGGTGTAGCTGCTGATGCCGATACTGACCGAGACCCTCACGTCGTTGCCGGCCAGGGAGTAGGGCAGCACCAGTGCATCGCGGACCTTGGCGGCCAGGGCCGCTGATTGGGTCGGATCGCCGACGTCCAGTTGCAGAATCGCGAACTCGTCGCCCCCCAGACGGGCGACCACGTCGTTTTCCCGCACGCAGGTTTTGATCCGTCGGGCGACCTCCTGCAGCAACAGGTCACCCACCGGGTGGCCCAGGGTGTCGTTGATGCGTTTGAAGTGATCCAGGTCCAGGTAAAACATGGCGAACGGGGTGGCCCCGCGCCGGGCGGCGGCGAACGCCTGATGCAGGCGCTCGATCAGCGTCGCGCGGTTGGCCAGCCCGGTCAGCCCGTCGGTGCGGGCCAGCAGGGCGATCTTTTCCTCGGCCAGTTTGCGTTCGGTGATGTCGATGATGATGCCTTCGACTTCCAGCAAGCGGCCTTCATCGTCGCGCACCGGGATGTAGCGGTTTTCGACCCAGCGCCAGTCACCGTCGCCGGTGCGCATCCGGAATTCGATGGAAGCACCGGCTGCATGGCGGTCCAGCACCCGCGCCATGGCGGTGTCGACTTTCTCTTGATCGTCGGGATGGATCAGCTCCTGAGCCCAGTTGGAAGAAGCCACCAGGGCCGCCGCGATGTGGCCGTATTTGGTGATGTTGTGGGAGATATACATCAACGGAAACGACGGTTCGCCCCGCAGCCGATACAGAATGGTCGGGCTGTTCTGCACAATGATGTTGGCGTCGGACAGCTCCCGGGTGCGCTCCTCGACCGCTTGCTCCAGCAGGGACATCTTCAGTGCCGCGTCTTCGGTCATTTGCCACTTGGCGGTCAATGCGCTGGCCATCTGGCGGATTTCGATGGCATCGAACGGTTTTTTCAGGATCAGCAGGCGATCGCCCAGATCCAGGCGCTCGTCGATGTCTTCCCAGGAATAGTCGGAATACGCGGTGCAGAGCGCCACTTGCAGCTTGGGATCGACCTGCCACAGGCGTTCGATGGTTTCCAGCCCGTCCCAGCCCGGCGGCATGCGCATGTCGATGAAGGCCATCGCGTAGGGTGAGTCATTCGCCAGCGCGGTCTCGACCTTGTCCAGCGCCTCACGGCCCTGAAACGCGGATTCGATGATAAAACCTTGCGACGATACCGACACGGGGGTGCCGAACAGGGCGTTTTCAGCGCTGGCCAGACTGTCGTCTTCGATCGATGACGGGCTGAGAATCTTGGCGAAATCCTCGTGGATCGACGCGGTGTCGTCGACGATGAGAATCCGACGATTAGTCCGCGCAAGCAGCGTATTCACTGACATGCGCCTGTACCGACAGCAGTTTGGTGCGATGAGCTCATAGAGGGTATCCCTTCCCTGAGTGCAGGACGGAGCGGGCATCGTTTGGATCCGAGTGACCTGAGCATAGTCGTCCGGTCGGATATTCGCCCGGTTGACTGAAACGAATCATTTGCGGAGTCGGTCGGAAAATCATCTAGCCTGTAGCTCAGGCTCGGGAAAGTCAGAGGAAGTTTTTTCGCGCCTGACATAAAGAGGCTGGTTTCACTTGAGGTATCGCCATGGAAGAGCAGCTCCCCACGACTGTGACCGATAAACCCACGTTACTGCTGGTCGACGATGAGGAGTCGATTCTCAACAGCCTGCGCCGCCTGCTGCGCAGCCAGCCCTACGAGGTGCTGCTGGCCACCAGCGGTGCCCAGGCCCTGGAAATCATGGAGCAGCGGTCGGTCGATCTGGTGATGAGTGACGCGCGAATGCCTAATATGGACGGCGCCACGCTGCTGGCCCACGTCCATCAGCGCTACCCCGACACCACCCGGATCATGTTGACCGGTTATGCCGACCCCTCGGCCATTATCAAAGCCATCAATGAAGGGCAGATCCATCGTTACATCAGCAAGCCCTGGCACGATGAGGAAATGCTGCTGACTCTGCGGCAATCGCTGGCCTATCAGTATTCCGAGCGTGAGCGGTTGCGTCTGGTGCAGGAGACCTGGGACCAGAACGAAAAACTGAAGCTGCTCAACACCACCCTGGAAAAACACGTCGCGGCCCGCACCAGCGAGCTGCAACAGACTGCTGACATGCTGGACCTGGCTTACGAAGAGCTCAAACGCAGCTATGTCACCGGCACGGAAGTGTTTTCGTTGCTGGCCAACCTGCGCCTGCCACCTGCCAAGCAGACCAACCGGCAGATCATCGAACTGGTGCGGGTGTACTGCAAACTCCATTACTTGGACGAAGCCACCAGTCGAGACCTGACCATGGCGGCGGCGCTCTACAACATCGGTAAATTGAGCTGGACCGACAGCATGATGAGCACGCCTTCGGATCTGCTGCATCACAATGACCGCGAGCGCTATCGGGGTTATCCGAAGCAGAGTGAGTCGCTGCTGATGACGCTCGACCCGATGAAAGATGCCGCGCGGCTGATCCTGCATCACCAGGAGCGTTGGGACGGCAGCGGTTTTCCCGATCGGCTCAAGGGCGAGGCCATTCCGCTCGGTTCACGGTTGCTGAAACTGGCGGTGGATTTCATCGAGTTGCAGCGCGGGCTGATCCTCGAACGGCAGATGAACAGCGATGAAGCCCTGGTGTATATCCGCCAGTACGCCGGTCGGCTCTATGACCCGGAACTGGTGGAGGATTTCATTAAGGTCTGTGCTGCTTACCTGAGCGATGTGACGCTGGCCGATCCGACGGTCAAGGTGCTGACCACCCGGGACTTGGCGGCGGGCATGATCCTGGCGCGCAACCTGAATGCCGACAACGGCATGCTGCTGCTCAATGCCGGCAAGGTGTTGAACGGGCCGCTGGTGGAGAAACTGATCGCGTTCGAGGCGATGGAAGGTGCCAAGTACAGCATTTTTGTGAAAGTGCCGGAGGAAGTGGCGATTCTCGAGACGAGTTGAGTCTGTAGGAGCGAGGCTTGCCCGCGAAGAACGATGACGCGTAGTACCTGAAAAAACGCGGTTCATTCTTCGCGGGCAAGCCTCGCTCCTACAGGGAGGCTGCGGAAATTTTTTTCGGCGTGACGAAAAGCCGGCGCTCATGTGATCCTTGCGCCTTTACCCAAGGCCAATCCTGATCCATGACGCTTTCATCCGCCGCTTCGCCCCGCATCATCCACATTGCCGCTGCCCTGTTGATCGGCCCCGACGGTCGCACCTTGCTGGTGCGCAAGCGCGGCACCCAGGCGTTCATGCAGCCGGGGGGCAAGATCGAGGCTCATGAGCAACCGGTCCACGCCCTGGCCCGTGAGCTGGAGGAGGAATTGGGACTGGTCATCGATCCGGCGCACGCCACCTACCTGGGGCCATTCTCGGCACCGGCCGCCAACGAGCCGGGTTTTGTCGTACAGGCCGAACTGTTTCAGCTGACCATCGATTCTGACGTTTGCCCGGCGGCGGAAATCGAAGAGGTGCGCTGGATCGACCCGGCCACCGACGGCGATCTCACGCTGGCGCCATTGACACGAGACCTGATCTTGCCGTTTTATCGAGCTTCACTGATCGAAACCGCCTGATCACCCAGACCCTCTGACTTCAAGGACAGGATGCCCATGATTCCACTTCAAGACTTGCTGATTTTTGCCGCCGCGGCGTTGCTGATGGTACTCACGCCGGGGCCGAACATGATCTACCTGATCTCCCGTTCCATCTGCCAGGGACGCAAGGCCGGGGTGACGTCATTGCTGGGTGTGGTCGCGGGATTTCTAGTGCACCTGTTCGCTGCTGCAGCGGGTTTGACCGCGGTGTTCATGGCCGTGCCGGTGGCCTACGAGGTGCTGAAGTGGGCCGGTGCGTTGTACCTGATGTGGCTGGCCTGGCAGGCGGTCAAGCCCGGTGCGCGTTCGCCGTTCGAGGCGCAGCAGTTGCCGGCGGACTCGTCACGCAAATTGATCACGATGGGTTTTCTCACCAGCGCTCTGAACCCGAAGATCGCGGTGTTTTATCTGTCGGTGTTTCCGCAGTTCATTTCCCCTGAGCACGGTTCGGTGTTCAACCAGAGCATCATCCTCGGCCTGACCCAGATCAGCGTGAGCTTCAGCGTCAACCTGCTGATCGCGCTGTTCGCCGCAGGCATCGCCTCCTGGTTCGTCAACAACCCGAACTGGCTGGCGATGCAGCGCTATTTCATGGGCTTCGTCCTGTCCGGGCTGGCGGTGCGGTTGATGTTTGAGCAGCGGCGAGTGGCCTGAACATGTGGATTCAGCGGCTTGATGCCAGTCATGCCCTGGATTATCGGGCGCTGATGCTCGAAGCCTACGACTCGCATCCCCAGGCGTTCACTTCCAGCGTGCGCGAGCGCGCCACGATGCCGCTGGGGTGGTGGGAGTCGCGCCTGACCAGCAAGCTGGACCGGGTGCTCGGGGCGTTCGAGGAAGGGGAACTGGCAGGCATCGTCGGCCTGGCCTTCGAGTCTCGGGAAAAGGCCCGGCACAAGGCGACGCTGTTTGGCATGTACGTGACCGGCAAGGTGCGCCAGCGCGGGCTCGGTTATCAACTGTTACAGGCCGCGTTGGCTGAAGCGCAGAGTCATCAGGGCCTGCGGCTGATCCAGCTGACCGTCACCGCCGGCAACGAAGCCGCCTTCAGGCTGTATCAGCGCTGCGGCTTCGTGCAGTTTGGCCTGGAACCGTTGGCGGTGCGGGTCGGCGAAGACTACTTCGACAAGATCCACATGTGGCGCGAGATCACCCCTGAGCCTTGATCGTTCTATCGGACGGCACTAACCCCATCCAGCGTCGAAAACGACGTGTCCTTGGCCGTCAGCAAAAAGTCGCGCATGTACGGCGCATCCAGCATGTCGGCGCGGATCCCGGCATACAACGTCGCAAACAAGCCTTTCTCCCCCAGTCGCTTGGCCTTCACATAACCCCGTGAACTGTACTCATGCAGCGCCCAATGGGGCATGCCGCAGACACCGCGACCGCTAGCCACCAGTTGCATCATCATCACCGTCAGTTCCGAGGTGCGCACCTGCGCCGGTTCGATGTCGGCCGGCTCCAGGAAGCGGGTGAAGATGTCCAGTCGATCGCGTTCCACCGGGTAGGTGATCAAGGTTTCCGTGAGCAGGTCTTCGGGCACGATGTACGGTTTGCTCGCCAAGCGGTGTTGGTTCGCCACCGCGAGCATGGCTTCGTAGGTGAACAACGGCACGTAAGTGATGCCCACCAGTTCCAGCGGATCGGAGGTCACCACCAGGTCCAGGTCGCCTCGGGCCAGCGCCGGCAGCGGGGCGAAGGAGAAGCCCGAGGCCAGGTCCAGCTCGACTTCCGGCCAGGCATCGCGGAACTGGTCGATGGTCGGCATCAGCCACTGGAAGCAACTGTGGCACTCGATCGCCATGTGCAGACGCCCCGCCGTGCCACCGGCCAGCCGTGCAATGTCGCGCTCGGCACTGCGCAGCAACGGCAGGGTGGCGTCGGCCAGTTGCAGCAGGCGCAAGCCGGCACTGGTGAAGCGCACCGGTTTGGTCTTGCGCACGAACAGCGGCATGCCCATGCGTTCTTCCAGCTCCTTGAACTGGTGGGACAGCGCCGATTGGGTCAGGTGCAGGCGGTCGGCTGCATCCACCAGGCTGTCGGCTTCGCGCAGGGCGTGCAGGGTTTTCAGGTGACGGATTTCAAGCACCGAGGGCTCCATGAGGAAAACTTGTGATCAACACGAAAAGGTTGAGTTTGTCTCATGTTGGCTGAGCTGTCGACAATAGCAGCATGTTTTACAGCATCCTTTATAGAGAGAAATTCACCATGGCCCTGGCCCACACACTTGGTTTTCCGCGCATCGGTGCCGACCGCGAACTGAAAAAAGCCCTCGAAGCCTACTGGAAGGGCGATCTCGATCAGGACGCCCTGAACAGCGTCGGCCGCCAACTGCGCGCCACCCACTGGCAATTGCAGAAAGACGCCGGCATCGACCTGCTGCCCGTCGGCGACTTCGCCTGGTACGACCAGGTACTGACCCATTCCCTGACCTTCGGTGTGATCCCCGAGCGTTTCGACAGCGTCAAGGATGAACGCGGCCTGCCGACCCTCGACACTCTGTTCGCCATGGCGCGTGGCGCCACGGCAGCCTGCTGCGGCAGCGAACACGGCACCGCGCAATACGCCCAGGAACTGACCAAGTGGTTCGACACCAACTACCACTACCTGGTCCCGGAATTCAGCGCCGACCAACCATTCAAACTGAGCTGGGAACAGCTGTTCGATGAAGTCGAAGAAGCCAAGGCCCTCGGCCACAACGTCAAACCGGTGATCATCGGCCCGCTGACTTACCTGTGGCTGGGCAAAGCCAAAGGCAACGACTTCGACAAGCTCGACCTGCTGGAGCGCCTGCTGCCGATCTACGGTGAAATCCTCGGCCGCCTCGCCGCCCAAGGCGTGGAGTGGGTGCAGATCGATGAGCCGATCCTGACCCTCGACTTGCCACAGGCCTGGAAAAACGCCTTCGAGCGCGCTTACCACATCCTCCAATACTCGCCACTGAAAAAACTCGTGGCCACCTACTTCAGTGGCCTGGAAGACAACCTCGGGCTGGCCGTCGGCCTGCCTGTACAAGGTTTGCACATTGACGCGGTGCGTTCGCCGGATCAGCTCGGCCAGGTTTTGGATCGACTGCCGACCTACAAGATTCTTTCGGTGGGGCTGGTCAACGGCCGCAACGTCTGGCGCTGCGAACTGGAGCAAGCCCTGGCACAACTGCAATTTGCCCAGGAGCGCTTCGGCGATAACTTGTGGGTCAGCAGTTCCTGCTCGCTGCTGCACAGCCCGGTGGACCTTGCGCGTGAAGACAAACTCGACCCCGAACTGAAAAGCTGGCTGGCGTTTGCCGTGCAGAAGTGCGGTGAGATCGCCGTGCTGCGCGATGCCCTGAACGATCCGCAAGCGCCCAAGGTGCAAGCCGCCCTGGCTGAAAGTCGCGCCATTCAGGCCAGCCGCGCCCAATCGCCGCGTATCCACAAGGCGGATGTCCAGGCCCGCATCAACGCCATCGGCGCGGCAGACAGCCAACGCCATTCGCCGTTTGCCAAACGGATCGAGCAACAGCGCGCGCGCTTGCAGCTGCCGGCATTCCCGACGACCACCATCGGCTCGTTCCCGCAAACCGGTTCGATCCGCCTGGCTCGTCAGGCCTTCAAGCAAGGCAAACTCTCGGCCAACGATTACACCGATGCCATGCACAGCGAAATCCGCCACGCCGTGAAAATCCAGGAACGCCTGGGGCTGGACGTGCTGGTGCACGGTGAAGCCGAGCGCAACGACATGGTCGAGTACTTCGCCGAGCAACTGGACGGCTACCTGTTCACCCGTTTCGGCTGGGTCCAGAGCTACGGTTCGCGCTGCGTCAAACCGGCGATCATCTACGGCGACCTGAGCCGCCCAAACGCCATGACCGTCGACTGGATCACCTATGCCCAGAGCCTGACCGACAAGGTCATGAAAGGCATGCTCACCGGTCCCGTGACCATGCTGATGTGGTCGTTCCCGCGCGAAGACGTTTCGCGCAAAATCCAGGCGCAGCAGTTGGCGTTGGCCCTGCGTGATGAAGTGGTCGACCTGGAAGCTGCGGGCATCAAGATCGTCCAGATCGACGAAGCCGCGTTCCGCGAAGGCCTGCCGCTACGCCGGGCGCAATGGCAGGAATACCTCGACTGGGCGGTGGAAGCGTTCCGCTTGAGCGCCTCCGGTGTGGGTGACGAAACCCAGATCCACACCCACATGTGCTACAGCGAATTCAATGACGTGATCGAATCCATCGCGGCCATGGACGCCGACGTCATCACCATCGAAACCTCACGCTCGGATATGGAATTGCTGGAAGCCTTCGAAGCCTTCGACTACCCGAACGACATCGGCCCGGGCGTCTACGACATCCACTCGCCACGGGTGCCGGACACCGCCGAGATGGTCAAGTTGATGAGCAAAGCGGTGAAGCGGATTCCGGCCGAGCGGTTGTGGGTGAATCCCGACTGCGGGCTCAAGACCCGCGCGTGGCCGGAAACTGAAGCGGCGTTGGTGAACATGGTGGCGGCGGCGCGGCAGTTGCGCAGTCAGTTGGCCTAAATCCTGCGGCGCCTGTTCTGGCGCCTTCGCGAGCAAGCCCGCTCCCACAGGGGTAGAGGTCGATCACAGAAGTTGTGTACGACATCAATCCTGTGGGAGCGGGCTTGCTCGCGAAGAACGATAACGCGGTCTTGAAAATGACCGTTCAGCACTCTTCATCAAACTGTCACGTAACTGTGGCAGCGCGCTTGTACAAACTTCATCAGACTCGCGCTCTACTGGAGTTCTGCGTTTCGGTGTTTTTCATGCGTGCACGATTTTTATCCACAGCGGTCTTTCTAATCGCTGTGTTGTTCAATTTCCCGTCTTTGGCGGCGTCTCGTTGCGATGTCAATGTTCCGACCGAACAGGTCGATCTGGATCAGGTGAGTCTGGCGTACCAGAGCATCGGCCGTGCGTCCGACCCTGCGTTGTTGCTTGTGATGGGCCTGGGCGGGCAGTTGATTCACTGGCCGGATGAGGTAGTGGTCGCGTTGTGTCAGCAGGGTTTCCGGGTGATTCGCTATGACAATCGCGATGTTGGCCTGTCCACTTGGCGCCAGGCACCGGCCGAGGCCAACCTGACGTTCGAAGTGCTGCGCTACAAACTCGGTTTACCGGTGGCCGCGCCTTATACGCTGACCGACATGGCCGACGATGCACTGGGGTTGATGGACGCCTTGCACGTCGAGCAATTTCACGTGCTGGGCGCCAGCATGGGCGGGATGATCGCCCAGCATCTGGCGGCGATGGCGCCGCAGCGGGTCGAGAGCCTGACGTTGCTGATGACCAGCTCGGGTGCCGAAGGCTTGCCGGCGCCGAGTGCGGCGCTGGTGCAGTTGCTCGCGCGACGCGGTGCGCCGAATCGTGAAGTGGCGCTGGAGCAACAGGCTGATTTGCTGGCGGCGCTGGGCAGTCCTTCGGTCACTGATGATCGGCAGGCGTTGCTGCATCAAGCGGCGCTGTCTTATGACCGGGCGTTTAACCCGGAAGGCGTTAAGCGCCAGATCATGGCGATCCTTGCCGAGCGCAGTCGTGTAGATCTGCTCAACCAACTGCGCGTGCCGACGCTGGTGGTTCACGGCACCGCTGATCCGTTGTTGCCGGTGATGCATGGCGTGCATCTGGCGGCACACATTCGTGGCAGTCAGTTGAAGTTGATTCCGGGGCTGGCCCATCGTTTTCAGGAAGCGTTCAAGGCGCCGTTGCTGGCGGCGGTGTTGCCGTATTTGCAGGCCCATCGCGAAGATACTTCGCACTGGGCGCAGATTGATCCGGTGGCAACTCCCAATCTTCTGTAGTTCCCAATCCAAATGTGGGAGCGGGCTCTTGTGGCGAGGGAGCTTGCTCCCGCTGGGCTGCGAAGCAGCCCCAATAACAGCGACTGTTTCCGTCAGAGATACCAGGTACACCGGTTTTGCGGCTGCTGCGCACCCGAGCGGGAGCAAGCTCCCTCGCCACAGTTCAAAAGTCACAGATTTCAAGGAAAGGGGGTTAGCCGTGCAGGCGCACCCACACGCTGACCAGCACCGTCGCCGCCATCAACCACGCCACTGCCGCCACCGCTAGCGAAGCCTCCAGCCGCATCCGGTCGACCATCACATACAAGGTCGCCAGATAGATGAAGTACGGAATGATCGACCACATGCCAAACACGATGGTGGTCTTCAGATCATCCAGTGAACGCCCTTTGCCGACGATGTAATGAGCGATCAGCGCAAAGGTCGGAAACAGCGGCACCAGGCCTGCGATGTAATAGTTTCTGGTCTTGGCCAGCATGGCGAGGATCACCACCACCGCCGCGCCCAGGGTTGCTTTGAAAATCAGGTCCATCAGTGGCTCAGCCCGTATTTCTTCACTTTGTCGAACAGTGTGGTCTTGGCCATCCCCAGTTCCTGACTGGCTTGGGTCAGGTTGCCGCCGCTGCGCTGCAAGGCATCGTTCAGCAGGTTGCGTTCGAAAGCTTCCACCGCTTCGGCGAAGGCCAGGCCCTGATTGCTGCCGCTGGCGCCGGTCTTCTTGAAGGCCGGCAGACCGAGGGCGAAGCGTTCGGCGACGTTGCGCAGTTCGCGCACGTTGCCTGGCCAGTCGTGGCTCATCAGAATCGACACGGTCTGGTTGTCCAGTTCAGGCAGCGAGCGGTCGAAGCGCAGGGATGACTGCTGCAAAAAGTGCTCGAACAATTGCAGGATGTCTTCGCGGCGTTCGCGCAGCGGCGGCAGTTCCAGGGTGACCACGTTCAAGCGGTAATACAGGTCGCTGCGAAACTCGCCGGCCTTGCTCGACTCATCCAGGTCGGACTTGGTCGCGGCGATCACCCGGCAATCCACCGCCACGCTCTGGTTCGAACCCAGGCGTTCGAGGGTGCGTTCCTGCAGCACCCGCAGCAGCTTGATCTGCAACGGCAGCGGCATGCTTTCCACTTCGTCGAGGAACAGCGTGCCGCCATCGGCGTGTTCGATCTTGCCGATCCGCCGTTTGCCGGCACCGGTGAAAGCGTTGGCCTCGTGGCCGAAGATTTCGCTTTCGAACAGGTTCTCCGGCAGGCCACCGCAGTTCAGCGCGACGAACTGTTTGCTGTGCCGACGGCTGAAGTCGTGCAGGCAACGTGCAACCAGTTCCTTGCCGGTGCCGGTCTCGCCTTCGATCAGCACGTTGGCCGACGTATCTGCGACGTTGGCGATCAGTTCCCGCAGGTTCTGCATGGCCGGCGAGCGACCGATGATCCGGCCTTCGAGGGAATCGCGCTCGAACAGTTGGCGACGTAACGAGGTGACTTCCCGCGCCAGGCTGCGTTGCTCCAGTGCACGGCGGGCGACGTCCACCAGGCGTTCGGGGGAGAAGGGTTTCTCCATGAAGTCGTAGGCGCCTTTCTGCATCGCGCCGACGGCCATCGAGATGTCGCCGTGGCCGGTAATCAACACCACCGGCAGGCTGCGATCGCGGGCCTTGAGCCGGGTCAGCAGTTCCAGGCCATCGATGCCCGGCAGGCGGATGTCGCTGATGACGATGCCGGCGAAGTTATCGCCCACCCGCTCCAGCGCTTCTTCGGCGCTGCCGACGCCGATGCAGGGAATGTCTTCAAGCGTCAGTGCCTGTTGGCAACCGAGCAGCACATGGGGGTCGTCTTCGACGATCAGCACACTAAGGTCGTTGTTCATATTGGCTCGGCGGGAGTAGGGCTTACCAACGGTAAACTGAGGACGAAGGTGGTGCCACCGCTGGCCGGGTGTTCGACACCCAGATGCCCGCCCGTGGCGGCGGCCAGGCTCGCCGACAGGGTCAGGCCGAGGCCCAGGCCCTGTTCGCCGGGCTTGGTGGTGAAGAACGGTTCGAACAGATGCTTGCGCGCTTCGGCATCGATGCCGTGGCCGTTGTCGCGCACCCGCAGGCGATACTTGCCGTCGTATTCCTCGCCTTCGAGCCACAACGTCGGTTGGGGCTGCGACTGCATGGCATCGAGCGCGTTGCCGATCAGGTTGACGAGGATCTGCTCCAGACGGGTCTGGTCGATCTGCACCTGCACGTCGGTGAAATCGCGATGCAGTTGCAGCGGCACGCTTTCCATCCGGCTGCCCAGCAGCTGCAGGGCGGCGTCCACGCCTTTGCCGAGGCTGGCCTGGCCCTGGTCATCGCCGCGTCGGGCGAAGGAACGCAGGCTGGCGGTAATCCGGCCCATGCGGTCGATCAGTTCATTGATGGTTTTGAGATTGGTGCTGGCCACATCCAGCTGACCGCGCTCCAGAAAACGCACGGTATTGCCGGACAAGGTCCGCAAGGCTGCCAGCGGTTGGTTCAATTCGTGGGCGATGCTGGTGGACATCTGGCCGATGGCCGCCAGTTTGCCGGCCTGGACCAGTTCATCCTGAGCGCGGCGCAAGGTTTCTTCAGCCTGCCGACGCTCACGAATCTGCCCCTTGAGCCGTTCGTTGCTGGCACGCAGGTCAGTGGTGCGTTCGGTAATCCGACGCTCCAGTTGATTGTTGGCTTCCTGCAAGGCTTCCCGCGCCGCGAGGCGGGTGGCGATCACTTTGCGGCGCTCGTTCCAGGCGATCAGCAGGAAGGCCACCAGGGCAAACGCCACCGCCACCAGGATTCCCTGATTGATCGCTTCACGCCGCAGGTCTTGCAGGGGCGTGAGCAGGGTGAAATTCCACGGGGTGTCGCTCAGCGGCCGGGTTTGCGACAGGTAGCTGATGTTCTCTTCATCGGACACCAGTTCGCTGTTGGCGGGGAAGGTCAGTTTTTCCTCGCCTTCAGCCAGTTTCTCTCGGGCCAGCGGTTGCAGTTCATTCAGCGGATACCAGTAGTACTGAAGGCTGCGGGCCAGGCGTTCCTTGGTGTCGTCGCTCAACGGCAGCACCGACTTGAGCCGCCGCGCCGGATCGCTGGAGAGAATGATGATGCCGTTCTCGTCGCTGACGAACGCTTCCAGGCGCGCGCGCTGCCAGCGTTCTTCCATGGCTTCGAGGCGCACCTTGACCACCGCGACGCCGGTGATCTTGCCGTGTTCCTCCAGGCCATGAGCCAGGTAATAGCCGGGTTCGCCGCTGGTGCTGCCGATGCCGTAGAAACGTCCCGGCTGACCGCGCACGGCGTTCTGGAAGTAGGCGCGGAAGGACAGGTCTTCGCCCAGATAACTGTCGACATCGCGCCAGTTGCTGGTGGCCAGTACGCGACCGGTGGTGTCCATCACATAAATGGCCCGACTGCGGCTGCGCCGGTTCAGGCCTTCGAGGTATTCGTTGACCGTCTGCCGGTGTTCCGGCGACGGGTCGGCCAGTAGCTTGGAAACACTCGATTCGAGTTCCAGCAGGCTGGGCAGGTAGGTGTATTTGCTGATCTCGCTTTCGACGGCGCGCGCGTGCAGTTCCAGCTGACGCTGGCCATTCTCGCTGAGGCTGCGAATGCCGTAGTGTTCACTGACCCAGAAGCCGATGTAACCCAATCCGATCATCAGGGCGATGATCAGCGGCGGCAGGAACAGATGGCGAATCAAACGGGGTTTCACGGCGAGTGATGGCGGCGCGGCGCGATAGAGAGTGGAGTCGCATTTCATCACAGATGCCTTGGGTCAACCACAACACAATATCCATATCCCCACGGGCCCCGTGGGAGTTGCTGTATGGCAAGGGGGCTTTTGTGGCGAGGGGGCCCCCTCGCCACAAAAGCCCGCTCCCACAATTAGGGGAGCGGTGCCTTCCTTCTTAGTGCTGCAGAATCTTCTCGAGGAAATGCTGCGCACGCTCGGAGCGGGCGTTGATGTCGCCGAAGAACTCTTCTTTCCTGCAGTCTTCGATAATCTTGCCGGCGTCCATGAAGATTACCCGGTCCGCGACCTTGCGGGCGAAGCCCATTTCGTGGGTCACGCACATCATGGTCATGCCTTCGTGGGCCAGTTGCACCATCACATCCAGCACTTCGTTGACCATTTCCGGGTCCAGTGCCGAGGTCGGTTCGTCGAACAGCATGACGATCGGGTCCATCGCCAGCGCACGGGCGATCGCCACACGCTGTTGCTGGCCACCGGAAAGCTGGCCCGGGTGCTTATGCGCATGGGCAGACAGCCCGACGCGCTCAAGCAGTTGCAGGCCTTTCTTGGTGGCTTCTTCCTTGCTGCGACCCAACACCTTGATCTGCGCGATGGTCAGGTTTTCGGTGATGGTCAGGTGCGGGAACAGTTCGAAATGCTGGAACACCATGCCCACCCGCGAGCGCAGTTTCGGCAGGTTGGTCTTCGGATCGGCGATGGACGTGCCATCGACGATCAGGTCGCCTTTCTGGAACGGTTCCAGTGCATTGACGCACTTGATCAGGGTGGATTTGCCGGAACCGGACGGCCCGCACACCACGATCACCTCGCCTTTTTTGACCTCGGTGCTGCAATCAGTCAGTACCTGGAAGTCCCCATACCACTTGTTGACGTTCTTGATAGAGATCATACGGCGAACCTTTTTTGCAGACGCTTGACCAGCTGCGAGGCGGCAAAGCTGATGATGAAGTACGTGAGACCTGCGAAGATCAGGAACTCATTGGAGCGGCCGATGATGTCGCCACTGGCACGCGAGGCATTGAGGAAGTCCACCAGGCCGACCGCGTAGACCAGCGAGGTGTCCTGAAACAGGATGATGCTCTGTTGCAACAGCAGCGGGGTCATCTTGCGGAACGCTTGCGGCAGGATGATCAACCGCATCATCTGGCCATACGTCATACCCATGGCCTGGGCGGCGCTCATCTGGCCCTTGGGAATCGACTGCACGCCGGCCCGGACGATTTCGCAGAAGTACGCTGCTTCGAACATCATGAACGCCACGATGCACGAGGCGAACGCGCCGATCGGGGTGTCTTCGCCGGTGATCCAGCGCAATACGAACGGCACCGCCAGGTAGAACCAGGTGATGACCAGCAGCAGCGGGATCGAGCGGAAGTAGTTGACGTAGGCGCCGGCAATGTTCGACAGCAGTTTGTTGTGGGACAGGCGCATCAACGCCAGGACCGTGCCGAGGATGATCCCGCCGCTCACGCCCAGGGCCATCAGCTGGAGGGTCATGACCATGCCGTTCCACATACCCGGCAGGGACGGAATGATGCCCGAGAAGTCGAATTCCATCATTTACCCCCTACGGAAATCAGGCCCGGCACGGCGACTTTCTTCTCGACCGCGCGCATCAGCAGCATCAGGCTCATGTTCAGGGTGAAGTAGATCAGCGTTGCCAGGGTGAAGGCTTCGAACAGGTTGGCGGAGAACTCGGCGGTCTGTTTGGTCTGCGCCAGCAGCTCCATCAGGCCGATCAGCGACGCGACGGAGGAGTTCTTGAACACGTTCAGGAATTCCGAAGTTAGCGGCGGAATGATGATGCGGTAAGCCTGGGGCAGCAGTACGTTCCAGTAGATCTGCGGCAGCTTGAAACCCATGGCGCGGGCAGCGGATTCTTGGCCGCGGGGCAGCGCCTGGATACCGGTGCGCACTTGTTCGCAAACCCGGGCCGTGGTGAACAGGCCCAGGCACACGACGACACTGAGGAAGGCCGAGGTGGTCGGGTTCAGGTCCTGCTTGTACCAGTCCTGCAGGTTTTGCGGCAGCAGGTCGGGCACCAGGAAGTACCAGATGAACAGCTGCACCAGCAGTGGCACGTTACGGAAGAGTTCGACGTAGCAGGTCGCGATGCCCGATACGATGCGATTCGGCACCGTGCGCATGACACCCAGGATCGAGCCCAGCAGCAGCGCGATGATCCAGGCGGCGACGGCGATGGCGATGGTCCAGCCTAAACCGGAGAGGTACCAGTCGAAATAAATTTCGCTGCCCACGCCGGTGGACTTGAAGAACACGCCCCAGTCCCAGTTGTAATTCATTAGGGTCTCCCCTCGGATTCGATCGATGTACAAGTGCCCGATGACGGTCAGGCACACG
Organism: Pseudomonas sp. Pseusp15; assembly: GCF_059492165.1. Lineage (NCBI taxonomy): Bacteria > Pseudomonadati > Pseudomonadota > Gammaproteobacteria > Pseudomonadales > Pseudomonadaceae > Pseudomonas > Pseudomonas sp. Pseusp15. The sequence goes on along the minus strand of NZ_CP168523.1, from coordinate 4,090,709 downwards.
CGAACGGCTCGACAACCACCGGTTCGAGTGTTTCCAGAAATGCCAGCAGGGAGTGACAACCCCTGAAAGGGCAGAGGCCTTCTCAGGGGGGAACGTTAGTCAGAAATCAGGATTTCTTTTCGTCAGCCGCTTTGTCGGTCGGATTGGCGATCAGGGTCTTGAGCTCGTCGCTCATCGGGAAGTTCAGGTTCAGGCCTTTTGGCGGGATTGGCTGCATGAACCATTTTTCGTAGATCTTGTTGATCTCGCCCGACTTGTAGGTCGCGATGATTGCGTCGTCGACGGCTTTCTTGAACGGTGCGTCGCCCTTGCGAACCATGCAGCCGTAGATTTCGAACGATTGTGGTGTGCCGGTCACGGCCCAGTCATCCGGCTTCTTGGCCTTGGCCATTTCACCGGCCAGCAAGGCGTCGTCCATCATGAAGGCCACGGCACGGCCGGTTTCCAGCATCTGGAAGGATTCGCCATGGTCTTTGGCGGAGATCACGTTCATGCCCATCTGCTTGTCGGCGTTCATCGACTTGAGGATGCGCTCGGACGTGGTGCCGGCGGTGGTCACGACGTTCTTGCCTTTGAGGTCGGCGAAATCTTTGTAGGGCGAGTCTTTCTTGGCCAGCAGCTTGGTACCGATTTCGAAGATGCCGGCGGAGAAATCAACTTGTTGCTGACGCTCGACGTTGTTGGTGGTGGAGCCGCACTCGACGTCCACGGTGCCGTTCTGCACCAGCGGGATACGGGTTTGCGAGGTCACCAGGTTGTATTTGACCTGGAGGTTGGGCATGTCCAGGTCTTTCTTGATGGCTTCGACGATTTTCAGCTGGATATCGTGGGAGTAGCCAACCGGTTTGCCGGAAGCGTCCGCGATGTAGGAAAACGGAATGGAAGCGTCACGATGCCCGAGGGTGATGGTGCCGGACTCTTTGATCTTCTTCAGTGTGCCGGTGAGTTCGGCGGCGAAAACTGGAGTGCTAATCAGAGCGGCAGCAATGGCTGCGCCCAGGAGATGGGGAACGATGCGCATCAAATTTTCCTCGACATTGTTTTTTTTATGGAGCCAGTTCATCGGCCTTTTTTGGTGCTTCGAATGCCTGGCGGCTCCTGAAGGAGTAGCGCAATAAACATTCGTCCGGGAGAGTAGAGCATGACTCGTGCCAGACCATGCATCATCTATCAAATTATTGATTTTTAAGAGTATTTTAATGTTAGTGACGTTGAGTTTGTTGTCGGATGATCCGGTTTTCCGAATCGACCGAGGAGTCGCGTTCGGAAAACCGAATGGATTAACTCGCACAAAGCCTCGCTCCTGCAGTAATGCGCGGTATGAAAAAGCCCCTGAATCGTGGGATTCAGGGGCTTTGGTCTAACCGGATATCCGATCAGGCTGCTTCGATCTTGCTGCGGTTCTGTTCGAGCTTGTTCAGGTAATCCTTGAGCTTCTGCTGTTCCGCCGCAGTGGTGAACAGCCCAAGCTTACTGCGGCGCCACAGGATGTCATCGGCGGTGGTCGCCCATTCTTCGCTGCACAGGTAGTCGACTTCGCGGGTGTAGAGGCCGCCGCCGATGTGTTCACCCAGGTCACCGAGGTTTTCCACGCCTTCGAGCATGCGCCAGGTGCGGTTGCCGTAAGTGGTGGACCAGCGTCGGGCGATCTCGGTGGGGATCCAGTCGAACTTGTCGCGGATCCGCGAACTCAATGCCTGCGGAGTCGTCATGTCTTCGCCACCGGGCAGGGGCGCGCTGGCGGTCCAGCTTGGCTTGATGTGCGTGAAGTACGGGGCCAATTGCGCCAGCGCCGACTCGGCCAGTTTGCGGTAGGTCGTCAGCTTGCCGCCGAACACCGACAGCAACGGTGCTTCTTCACCAGAACCCGACAACGCCAGGGTGTAGTCGCGGGTGACGGCCGACGGGTTGTCGGATTCGTCGTTGCACAGCGGACGAACGCCGGAGTAGCTGTGCAGGATGTCCGCGCGGCTGAGTTGTTTCTTGAAGTGGGCATTGACCACTTTCAGCAGGTAATCGGTTTCGCCTTCAGTGATCGCCACTTTTGCCGGGTCGCCGGTGTACTCGCGGTCGGTGGTGCCGATCAGGGTGAAGTGGTTCAGGTACGGAATGGTGAAGACGATGCGCTGATCTTCGTTTTGCAGAATGTGCGCGTATTCGCCTTCGTACAGTTTTGGCACGATCAGGTGGCTGCCCTGGATCAGACGGATGCCGTATGGCGATTCCATCTTCAGGTCGTCACGAATGAACTGGGCGACCCATGGGCCGGCAGCGTTCACCAGTGCCTTGGCGCGGATCGAAAACAGGCTGCCATCGGCGCGTTCCAGGTTCATGTGCCACAGGCCCTTGGTGCGACGGGCACTGACGCAGCGGGTTTGCGTATGAACGTGAGCACCTTTCTCGCGGGCAGCCATGGCGTTCAGTACGACGAGGCGTGCGTCATCGACCCAGCAATCGGAATATTCGAAGCCTTTGGTGATTTCGCTTTTCAGCGGGCTGTCCGGGCCGAACTTCAGGCTTTTCGAGCCTTCGAGTTTTTCCCGTTTGCCGAGGTGGTCATAAAGGAACAGACCGGCGCGGATCATCCAGGCCGGACGCAGGTGTGGGCGGTGGGGCAGCACGAAGCGCATCTGTTTGACGATGTGCGGTGCCTTGGCCAGCAGCACTTCGCGCTCGGCCAGGGCTTCGCGCACCAGGCGGAATTCATAATGCTCCAGGTAGCGCAGGCCACCGTGGATCAGCTTGCTGCTGGCCGACGAAGTGTGGCTGGCCAGATCATCCTTTTCGCAAAGGAACACCGAAAGGCCGCGACCGGCGGCATCCGCTGCGATCCCCACGCCATTGATCCCACCACCAATGACGGCGATATCGTAGACCTCGGCGAGAGGGGGCGTAGGCAAGGTAGAAGTGGGCATCGGCTGGCCTCGGGCTTTTTTGATTTCTATATTTGAATTCGAACATTAATGTTCATTTGCGAAAATACTAGCCCATAAAGACGCCCACAGCCAGTGTGCTTCGATTGAAAATACTGATCGAAGGGCCGTTAAAGGAAAATTTTCGAACATTGAATGATGGTAGGGAGTGCTTTTGTGGCGAGGGAGCTTGCTCCCGCTGGGCTGCGAAGCGGCCCTAAAACCGGCTACCGCGGTATCTCAGGAAGAACATGTTGTCTGATTGGCGTCTGCTGTGCAGCCGAACGGGGGGGGGCAAGCCCCCTCGCCACAGGGGGGATGTGCTTACACGACCTCCAGCCGAATCTTGTGCTGGCTCAACAACTGCGCCAGGGCCGGCGAAGGCGGCTGGTCGGTGACCAGGCAATCGATCAGGCTGATCGGCCCCAGGCGAATCATGGCGTTGCGCCCGAATTTGCTGGAGTCCGCGGCGAGAATCACCTGTCGGGCGTTGGCGATGATCGCCTGGGACACCCGCACTTCCTGATAGTCGAAATCCAGCAAGCTGCCGTCTTCATCGATACCACTGATGCCGACCAGGGCGAAGTCGACCTTGAACTGGTTAATGAAGTCGACGCTGGCCTGACCGACCACGCCACCGTCACGCCGCACGTTGCCACCGGTCAGCAGCACGTCGAAGTCGTCCTTGGCGCTGAGCATCGAGGCCACATGCAGGTTGTTGGTGATGATCTTCAGGTGGCTGTGGTTGAGCAGCGCCCGAGCAATGGATTCGGTGGTGGTGCCGATATTGATGAACAGTGAGGCATGATCGGGAATCTGCGCCGCAATGGCTTCGCCGATACGCTGCTTTTCATCGCGCATCTGATCGGCGCGCATGGCGTAGGCGGTGTTTTCGACGCTGGAGTCGTAGGCTGCGCCGCCGTGATAGCGACGCAACAGATTCACTTCCGCCAGTTGATTGATATCGCGGCGGATGGTTTGCGGTGTAACGACGAACAGCTGGGCCATTTCCTCGATGCTGACATAGCCGCGTTCGCGGACCAGTTCGAGGATTTGCTGCTGACGGGGAGGCAGATTCATGGGGCTTCCTTTGGGCTGCCGTGCAAAATTTGCCCATGATGCCGCAGGAATCCGCTCCCTACCAGTTACAACCGGATACGAGTCCGGTCCGTGGCTTATTCAGCGCCTTCGTGCGGTTCCCAATCGCGAGTGCGGCTGACGGCTTTTTTCCAGCCGGCGTAGAGTTTTTCCTTCGCGGTTTCGTCCAGCGCTGGTTCAAACTCGCGCTCGATTACCGCCTTGCCACGCAACTCGTCCAGGCTGCCCCAGAAACCGCAGGCCAAGCCCGCCAGGTAAGCGGCGCCCAGCGCGGTGGTTTCGCGCATTTTCGGACGCTCGACCTGAGTGCCGAGAATGTCGGCCTGGAACTGCATCAGGAAGTTGTTCGCCACTGCGCCGCCGTCCACGCGCAGGGCCTTCAGGCGCTCGCCGGAGTCCTGCTGCATGGCGTCCAGAACATCGCGGGTCTGGTAGGCAATCGACTCAAGCGCCGCACGAATGATGTGATCCACGCGTACGCCACGGGTCAGGCCGAACAACGCACCACGGGCATACGGGTCCCAGTACGGAGCGCCCAGACCGGTGAAGGCCGGCACCAGGTACACGCCGTTGCTGTCCTTGACCTTGTTGGCGAAGTATTCGGTGTCGTGGGCGTCATTGATGATCTTCAGTTCGTCACGCAGCCACTGCACGGTGGAACCGCCATTGAACACCGCGCCTTCCAGTGCATAGGCCACTTCGCCGCGCGGGCCGCAAGCGATGGTGGTCAGCATGCCGTGTTTGGACTTCACTGCTTTGTCGCCGGTGTTCATCAGCAGGAAACAGCCGGTACCGTAGGTGTTTTTCGCCTGGCCTGGCTCGACGCACATTTGGCCGAACAGGGCGGCCTGCTGGTCGCCGGCGATACCGCCAATGGCGATGCCACTTTTGGTGTGGCCGTAGATTTCGGACGAGGACTTAACTTCCGGCAACATCTCGCGCGGGATGTCGAGGACATCCAGCATCTTCGCGTCCCACTCCAGCGTGTGGATGTTGAAGAGCATGGTGCGCGAGGCGTTGGTGTAGTCGGTGACGTGCACCTTGCCGCCGGTAAATTTCCAGATCAGCCAGCTGTCGACGGTGCCGAACAGCAGTTCACCCTTGCGCGCCCGCTCACGGCTGCCTTCGACATTGTCGAGGATCCACTTGAGTTTGGTGCCGGAGAAGTACGGGTCGGTGACCAGGCCCGTGGTGTCGCTGATGTATTGCTCGTGGCCATCGCGCTTGAGCTGCTGGCAGATTTCGGTGCTGCGGCGGCACTGCCAGACGATCGCGTTGTAGATTGGGCGGCCAGTGGTCTTGTCCCAGACCACGGTGGTTTCGCGCTGGTTGGTGATGCCGATGGCCGCGACCTGGTCGTGATGCAGGCCGGCTTGAGCCAGGGCTTCGACCATCACGGCGCTCTGGGTGGCGAAGATTTCCATCGGGTCGTGTTCGACCCAACCGGCTTGCGGGTAATGCTGTGCGAATTCACGCTGGGCGGTGCAAACCACGTTCGCGTCGCGATCGAAAATGATCGCGCGGGAGCTGGTCGTACCCTGATCGAGGGCAATGATGTAGTTCTTATTCTGAATGTCGGTCATGTCGATTGCCTTGGACGAAATAAGGAAGTGAAGTCAGGCGCGGGATCAAAATGGGCAGGATCACGCGCCAACGGTTTCAAGACGTTCTTGGTTTGCCGTCAATGGCCAGTGCTGCGTCCTTTGTAGCAGGTATGGCGCTGGGCAGATGACGGGCAATCAGCCCGCGATAAGCTGCAGCACCGAGACAGGCACCGACAATCGGTGCAAAAACCGGAATCAGGAAGTACGGGATATCGCGTCCGCCAGTGAAGGAAATTTCACCCCAGCCTGCGAAGAAAGTCATCAGTTTAGGACCGAAGTCGCGGGCCGGGTTCATCGCGAAACCGGTCAGCGGCCCCATCGAGCTGCCGATCACGGCAATCAGCAGGCCGATCAACAACGGCGCCAGCGGTCCTTTGGGCAGGCCATTGTTGTCGTCGGTGAGCGACATGATCACGCCCATCAGAATGGCGGTGATGATCACTTCAACCAGAAAGGCCTGGCCCGTGGACAGGGCAGGGTTCGGGAAAGTGGAGAACACCGAGGCCAATTCAAGGCTGGCTTCGGTGCCACGAACCATTTGGTGAGTTTGTTCGAAATCGAAGAACAGGTTGCTGTACAGCGTGTAAACCAACAATGCCCCGCAGAAGGCACCGGCGACCTGGGAGAAGATATAGAAAGGCAGTTTGCGCTTTTCGAAGTCAGCGAAAATGCTCAGCGCGATACTCACGGCAGGGTTGAGGTGCGCACCGGAAACACCGGCGGTGAGGTAGATCGCCATGCTGACGCCAACCCCCCAGATGATGCTGATTTCCCACAACCCGAAGCTGGCACCCGCCACCTTGAGCGCGGCAACGCAGCCGGTACCGAAAAAGATCAGCAGTGCAGTACCCAGAAACTCGGCCATGCATTGGCTCGAGAGCGACGGTTGTTGTAACGCAGTTGTCATTGAAAACCTCGTTTTTGTTGTTGTCTGGCGCTTTTCCATCGAGGTCAAAGCGCGATTTTCACCGAGGCAGGATCCCCATCCTGTGCTCGGCTTACTGCCGGGTGCTGCGGTGAGACGTTCGTGCTGTGTTCACATTCGAAAAAATATAGACAAGAAGCACTGCTGTCAAAGGTCGAAAGTGAACCATTAGTCATATTTAAACTATTAGTCCTGTGAATGATCGCATCGTTCATCTGGCGAGAAGCGTGTGGACGAACGACCGAAAGCCCGGCCAGGCCCTGGAAATAGCAGCGCAATAGAGCCTTTTATCGATCAATGACCTAGAATCCTGCGCAGTATTTTTCTTCTGCCGCCAAGTCTGGAGCTGTCATGACCCCCGCATTGGATTTGTTGAAAAAAGTTCGTGCCGAACATCGTGTGCACAGTTACGAACATGATCCGAAGGCAGCGTCCTATGGTCTGGAGGCCGCGGAAAAACTGGGCCTGGACCCCGCGCAGGTGTTCAAGACATTGCTGGCGGCCAGCGAGAAGGGGGAGTTATTGGTGGCGGTGGTGCCGGTCGTCGGAAGTCTGGACTTGAAGGCGCTGGCACAGGCCGCAGGCGTGAAAAAAGTCGAAATGGCCGATCCAGCCGCTGCGCAGCGTTCGACGGGGTATCTGTTGGGCGGTATCAGCCCGCTCGGGCAGAAGAAGCGCCTGCGCACGTTTATCGATCATTCGGCCCAGCCGTTTCCCAGCATCTTCGTCAGCGCCGGGCGGCGCGGTCTGGAAGTCGAACTGGCGCCTGCCGTGTTGGCCGAACACACCCAGGCGAAGTTCGCCGATATCGGTCGAGCCTGAGCAGAAGGTCTTGGGCTAACAACCCGGCGCTGTATGGTGGAAATTGGTTCGTTCTGTCACTGGTGAAGGGCTATGCCGGGCTTCATGCTCGGCGACCTGAAGAAAGGGAGAAGTGCCATGCAGCTTGAGTTTCATCAGATCGATGCGTTCAGTGATCGGCCGTTCAGTGGTAACCCGGCGATGGTGTACCGGCTCGATGCCTGGCTTGACGATGAGTTGATGCAAAAAATCGCCGCCGAACATAACCTCGCCGAAACCGCGTTCCTGGTGCGTGAGGGTGCTGTCTGGCGCATTCGCTGGTTTACTCCGACCACCGAAGTCCCGTTATGCGGTCATGCGACCCTGGCCAGTGCCTACGTACTGTTTGAACTCTATAAAGAACCGGTCGAGCGACTGGACTTCATCTGCAAGTCCGGCCCGTTGAGTGTCACCCGAGAGGGTGGGCGCTTGTGGCTGGATTTCCCGGCAGTCGTGCCGTCGGAAGTGGGCGTGACCCTGGATGTCGAGCGCGCCTTGGGCGTCGAGGCGGTCGATGTGCTGGGCTCGAACGAATTGTTCGTGGTGCTGGAGTCCGAGCAGGCGGTGCTCGATTGTCAGCCAGACATGATTGCCCTGGCGAAATTGCCATGGCCGGGCGCCATCGTGACAGCCAAAGGCAGCAAGCATGACTTTGTGTCGCGCTACTTTGCCCCGGCGATCGGCATCAACGAAGACCCGGTGACCGGTTCAACCCATTGCAGCCTGATTCCGTACTGGTCGAAACGCTTGAGCAAGTCGAGTCTGACGGCTTATCAGTGCTCGGCGCGGGGTGGGGAGTTGTTTTGTCAGCTGGAAGGGGATCGGGTGAGTATTGGCGGGAATGCGACGCTGGTCGCGAGCGGAACGCTAATGCTGGGTTAAACGAAAATCCAATAGATGGGAGCGAGCTCCCACCTATGTCCGCGTTGTTCAGCTGGCGGCGCCGTAGCGCCGAACCCCGGACTCGATCGTCGGAATCTGCGCCGCTGTACTGCCGGAGGCCTGGAACAGTACCAGGTGTTCCGCCGCTACCCGAATGCCGACTTCAGCACCGACCAGATGATCGGCATGACTTGGGAAAATCGACTCCAGCTGCGCGCCCGTAGACAACTGCAAGCGGTACAGCGTTGAGGCACCCTGGAAGCTCTTGCCGACAATCTGCGCCCTCAGTGGGCTGGACGGTGCATAGACGATGTCGTCCGGACGCAGCAATACGTCCACGGCGCCACCGATCGGCCAGGTGTAGGCACGGTTGCCGCGCAATTCACCCAATTCGGTCTGCACCGACTCCGGGCTGCTCAACTGACCGCGAATGAAGTAACCCTGGCCAATGAAGCTGGCCACATACGGTGTCAGCGGTTCGTGATAGAGGTTGTAGGGGGTATCCCATTGTTCAAGGCGACCTTCCTTGAAAACGCCGACATGGTCGCTGACCGCGAAAGCTTCTTCCTGGTCGTGGGTCACCAGAATCGCACTGGTGCCGCGAGCCTTGAGGATGTCGCGTACTTCATGGCTGAGCTTGCGTCGCAACTCACCATCGAGGTTGGAGAACGGTTCGTCGAGCAACAACAGTTGCGGTTCCGGCGCCAGGGCGCGGGCCAGTGCAACCCGCTGCTGCTGGCCACCGGACAGTTCATGGGGAAAGCGCTTGCCGAGGTTTTTCAGGTTGACCAGTTCGAGCAATTCTTCGGTGACACGATCCTTTTGCGGGTGCTTGCGGATCCCGAAGGCGATGTTCTCGGCCACGCTCAAATGCGGAAACAGCGCGTAATCCTGGAACACCATGCCGATCCGGCGTTTCTCCGGGGCGAGGGTGAAGCCGGCGCTGGAGATGGTCTCGCCCGCCAACTGGATCTCACCCTCGTGCACCGGTTCGAAACCGGCAATGGCCCGCAGGGTGGTGGTTTTGCCGCAGCCCGAAGAGCCCAGCAGGCAACCGATATCGCCGGCATTCAAATGCAGGTTGAGGTTCTGCACAACCCGCTGGTTTTGATAACCACAGGCCAGATTGCGCAGGTTCAGCAGTAATGGCTGGCTCATGCGTGATGGTACGAAGGTGGGACTAGAAACTCGAGCAGGGCCTTTTGTGCATGCAGACGGTTTTCGGCTTGATCCCAGGCCACCGAACGCGGGTCGTCGAGCAGGTCGAGGCTGATTTCCTCGCCACGGTGGGCCGGCAGGCAATGCATGAACAGCACGTCCGGTGCGGCCAGGTCGAGCAGCGCCCGGTTGACCTGGAACGGTGCGAACAGCTTCAGGCGCTTGGCGGTTTCCTCTTCCTGGCCCATGGAGGTCCAGACGTCGGTGCTCACCAGATGCGCGCCGCGTACGGCTTCCCGAGGATCGCGGACGATGCTTACCCGATCGCCGGCCTTGGCCACGAACTCAGGATTGGGTTCGTAACCTTCCGGGCAGGCGATGCGCAACTGGAAGTCGAACTGGATCGCCGCTTCTATATAGCTGTTGCACATGTTGTTGCCGTCGCCGATCCAGGCCACGGTCTTGCCTTGGATCGAACCGCGATGTTCGAGGAAGGTTTGCATGTCGGCCAGCAACTGGCACGGGTGCAGGTCATCGGACAGGCCGTTGATCAGCGGGACTCGCGAATTGGCGGCGAATTCGGTCAGGGTGCTGTGCGAAAACGTACGGATCATCACTGCATCGAGCATGCTCGACATGACAATGGCGGCGTCGCCGATCGGTTCGCCACGGCCCAGCTGAGTGTCGCGCGGCGACAGGAAGATCGCCTGGCCACCGAGCTGGATCATGCCGGCTTCGAACGAAATACGGGTACGGGTCGAGGACTTCTCGAAAATCATCCCCAGGACGCGGTTTTTCAAAGGCTCGAACAGTACGCCGCGGTTACGCAGGTCCTTGAGCTCAACGCCTCGACGGATCACGCTGACCAGCTCTTCGGGCGTGCAATCCATCAGGGAGAGAAAGTGCCTTGCGCTCATCATTGACTACCTTTTTGCAACAGACCGCAGATACTCAAAGCCTTGTTTAACTGAAAAACGGGCGAGACCTGCGGCGTAAGCCGCACGGGGCGACGAAATAGGGGGAGGCGCGATATTGACATTAAATGTCGCGTTTTTCCAATAGGCTACGGTGTTTAGAGGATTTCAGAGAGGCTACGGGGTGACCGCAGTAGCGCTTTTGAAGCCTGTTTCCTGACAGCAGCTGAGCATTTGTACACTGGGCTCGCCGGGCTTGGCAATCAGGCAGGGCGCGGGCGACAGATTGGCAGTCGGTTTTTGATCTGTCATTCGAGCCTTTGGCGGGCAATGTGTCTAGTCTGAAACATTTGCTAATGCAAAGTGCTGGGTTATAACTAAAGCACGAGCGACGCAGGAAGCCTCAGGAATGGAATCGAAAGAACAGTTATTGATGGAGCTACTCGGCCTTACGGCTCGCTCTCTGACCCACCTCACTGCTTCCATGACCTCGATGTCTTTCGAGTTGTTACGCAGTGAAGATGAAGTCACCAAGGCGGCTGGCCGGCGCATGATCGACCGCATGGCCACCATCAGTGCCGGGCTCGACGAGCATTGGCGGCTGATCGGCGAGCTCACCGGCGTGCACGTCGCCCACGAGCAGATCGAAACCATCGAGGAAATCCAGCTGCAGGCGCCGCCGAGTCTGCCGCCGAACTGATCTCCTTGCTGCCATCGGCCGGCCTGATGGTCGTCGATTCACAAGACGAACGTCGCTGGCGCGGTGGCAAGTCACGCGCCATAGTTTTGTTCCCGCGGCCGACATTGCCCGCCCAGAACAAAACAGAGACTGGCCATGACCAAGACTCTCCATCACCGTGCGTGCCACCTGTGTGAAGCCATCTGCGGCCTGACCATCGAAACCACCGAGGTCGAAGGCAGCGGCGTGCAGATCACCTCGATCAAGGGCGACCCTCAGGACAGCTTCAGCCGTGGGCATATCTGCCCCAAGGCGGTGGCCCTGCAAGACATTCAGAACGACCCGGATCGCCTGCGTCAGCCGATGCAGCGAGTGGGTAGCGAGTGGCAGCCTATCGAGTGGGAAGATGCGTTCAGCCTTGTAGCCGAACGCCTGGCGGCGATTCAGGAGCGTCACGGGCAGAACGCGGTGGCGGTCTATCAGGGCAACCCCAGCGTGCACAACTACGGGTTGATGACCCACAGCAATTACTTCCTCGGCCTGTTGAAAACCCGTAACCGGTTTTCCGCGACGTCGGTCGATCAGTTGCCCCATCACCTGACCAGTCATTTGATGTATGGCCACGGCTTGCTGTTGCCGATCCCGGACATCGATCACACTGATTTCATGTTGATCCTGGGCGGTAATCCGCTGGCCTCCAACGGCAGCATCATGACCGTGCCGGATGTGGAGAAGCGCCTCAAGGCGATTCAGGCCCGGGGTGGCAAAGTGGTGGTGGTCGATCCGCGTCGCAGCGAAACGGCGGCGATTGCCGACCAGCATCTGTTCGTGCGCCCCGGCGGCGATGCGGCGCTGTTGTTCGGGCTGCTCAATACGTTATTCGCTGAAGGCCTGACCCGCGACAGTCATTTGCCGGTCGATGGGCTGGATGAAGTGCGTAAGGCGATCGCAGGTTTCACTGCCGAGGCCATGAGCCCGCTGTGCGCAGTCCCCGCCGAACAGATCCGTCAACTGGCGCGGGACTTCGCGGCAGCCCCGACGGCGGTCTGCTATGGCCGCATGGGCGTCTCGACCCAGGCCTTCGGCACCTTGTGCCATTGGCTGGTGCAATTGATCAATCTGGTGACCGGCAACCTTGATCGTGTCGGCGGTGCGTTATGCACCGAGCCGGCGGTGGACCTGGTGGCGTCCACATCGGGCGGCCATTTCAACCTGTGGCAAAGCCGCGTGTCCGGGCGTCCTGAATACGGTGGCGAGTTGCCGGTGTCGGCGCTGGCCGAAGAGATGCTCACCGAGGGGGAAGGGCAGGTCCGTGCGCTGATCACCGTGGCGGGTAATCCGGTGCTGTCCACGCCCAATGGCCGACAGCTGGAGCAGGCGCTGGACGGACTGGAGTTCATGGTCAGCGTCGACCTGTACATCAATGAAACCACGCGTTATGCCGACCTGATCCTGCCGTCGACTTCGGCGCTGGAAAACGATCATTACGACACCACCTTCAATATGTTCGCGGTGCGCAACGTCACCCGTTTCAACCGGGCGATTCTCGCCAAGCCGCAAGGCGCGCTGCATGATTGGGAGATCTTCGTGGGGCTGGCCAAGGCCTTTGCGGCGAAGACCGGCAAGGAGCTGAAACCGACCATTGCGCCGGCGCAGATGATTGACCGGGGGCTGCGGATGGGCCTGTATGGCGATGCTTCAGGGCACAAACTGTCGCTGGCGACCTTGTTCGATCACCCTCACGGTATCGATCTCGGCGCGCTCAAGCCCAATTTGACGCCTCGTCTGAAGACGGCCAATCAGCGCGTCCAGGCGGCGCCTGTGGAGATCCTCGCCGATCTGGCGCGCTTTGCGGCGTTGCAAGCACCAGCCGCCGATGAGTTACTGATGATCGGTCGCCGCCATGTGCGCAGCAACAACTCATGGATGCACAACTATCACCGCCTGGTGAAGGGCAAGCCGCGCCATCAACTGCTGATGCACCCGGACGACCTGGCCAGCCGGGGGCTCAGCGATGGGCAGCGGGTGCGCGTCAGTTCACGGGTCGGCGCGATCGAGGTTGAAGTGGTCGCCAGCCTCGATATGATGAAAGGAGTGGTCAGCCTGCCCCACGGTTGGGGTCATGCACGACCGGGCGTGCAGATGACGATTGCCAGTGGCCAGCCAGGTTCCAGCGCCAATGACCTGACTGACGAATGTCAGCTCGATGAGTTGTCGGGCAATGCGGCATTGAACGGCGTGCCGGTGACCGTGGCGGCGGCGTGAACATGTCTGTCGGGGAGGCCGAGCATGGCGCTCGGGTTTCCGTTACAATGCGCCACCGTGCCGACCACTGAGTCGGAAAGTTCAGCCGAGGTGCTCCATGGATATCATCGAAACGATTAAAGAGCAGATTGCCAACAACACCATTCTGCTTTACATGAAAGGCTCGCCGAATGCCCCGCAGTGTGGGTTCTCCGCGAAAGCCGCCCAGGCTGTGATGGCCTGTGGTGAAAAGTTTGCCTATGTGGATATCCTGCAGAACCCGGAAATCCGCGCCAACCTGCCAAAGTACGCCAACTGGCCAACCTTCCCACAACTGTGGGTTGCCGGTGAGCTGGTTGGTGGTAGCGACATCATGACTGAAATGTCTGCCGACGGTTCGTTGCAGGCACTGATCAAAGACGCCGCCGCCAAAGCCGCCGCTGCCAAGACCGAAGCCTGATTCGGTACCTGTAGGAGCGAGGCTTGCCCGCGAAGCAGGCGCCGCGCTTCTGCAGATACACCGCGTCATCGTTCTTCGCGGGCGAGCCTCGCTCCTACAAGAGCGCACGTAAAAAGCCCCGCCTCTGTAAAGAGAGCGGGGCTTTTTATTGCGTCGGGGTTAGCGGCGTAGAACTTACTCTTCGCCCATCTGCGATTGCAGATAGTTCTCAAGGCCGACTTTATCGATCAGGCCCAGCTGGGTTTCCAGCCAGTCGATATGTTCTTCTTCGGACTCAAGAATGTCTTCGAGCAGTTCACGGCTACCGAAGTCGCCAACGGTTTCGCAATGGGCGATAGCGACTTTCAGGTCGGCATGACCGTCGCGCTCGATCTTCAAGTCACACTCAAGCATTTCCTTGGTGTGTTCGCCGATGTGCAGCTTGCCCAGGTCCTGGACGTTCGGCAGGCCTTCAAGGAACAGGATGCGCTTGATCAGCTTGTCAGCATGCTTCATCTCGTCGATGGATTCGTGGTACTCGTGCTTGCCGAGCTTGTTCAGGCCCCAATCTTCATACATGCGCGCGTGCAGGAAGTACTGATTGATCGCGACCAGTTCATTGGCAAGGATTTTGTTGAGATGCTGGATGACTGTAACGTCGCCTTTCATGGTGGGAGTCCTGCCCTGTATTAGCTGTATATAAGGCGGAGTTTGAGCCGCGTAATTAATAGTGTCAAACCTAAGTTATTGAAACTTAAATGAAAATTAATCGGAATAAGAATGTTTGTGTTCCGCGTCTAAGGCCTAAGCGATTGATTTTCAGACATAAAAAAACCGGACATCAAGTCCGGTTCTTCGAAATACGGTAGTTATGCGGCTGTAAATTCTACGGGGTAGGGGATCGCCGCCTGGGCCGTTTGCAGTTTGCCCAGTGTTTCACGCACTACTTCCTTGGCCAGGCAAGCGCATTTACCGCATTGGCCGGCTACGCCGGTAGCCAGACGGACTTCTTTGTAGCTGCAGCAACCTTCATAGATTGCATCGCGGATTTGACCGTCGGTGACGCCGGTGCAGAGGCAGACATACATAAGTGAGAACCGTCGCTGGTTGTGACTCAATTGCGATGGATCTTAATGTTAACGAGAATGATTGTCAAAGTGGTTTCTGAAGGCTTTTCGTCATAAGGGCCTTTGACTGACGAACGGTTTCCTCTCGCGCCTTGCGAAAAAAAATAGCAGCGGCCATTTTGCCCGCCAGAAAAAAACCGCTAAGGACAGGCGAAAAACGCGGTGTATGATGGTCGGCCTTTTGCGAAGGAGGTTCGTGTCACAGGGCTGTCGCCTGAGGGTGACAGGCTGGCATGAGCCCTGTTCTTCAACGTTATTACACCAGGAGATATCCAATGAGCGTACTCGTAGGCAAACAAGCCCCTGACTTCACCGTACCGGCCGTACTCGGCAATGGCGAAATCGTAGACAGCTTCACCCTGTCCTCGGCCATCAAAGGCAAATACGGCCTGGTGTTCTTCTACCCACTGGACTTCACCTTCGTTTGCCCGTCCGAGCTGATCGCTCTGGACAACCGCATGGCTGACTTCAAGGCACGCAACGTTGAAGTGGTCGCCGTTTCGATCGACTCGCACTTCACCCACAACGCGTGGCGCAACACCCCGGTGAACAATGGCGGTATTGGCCAGGTTCGTTACACCATGGCTGCTGACATCAAGCAGGAAATCATGAAGGCTTACGACGTTCAGTCCGCTGACGGCGTGGCTTTCCGTGGTGCGTTCCTGATCGACGACAAGGGCGTTGTCCGCTCGCAGATCGTCAACGACCTGCCGCTGGGCCGTAACATGGAAGAGCTGATCCGTCTGGTTGACGCTCTGCAATTCCACGAAGAGCACGGTGAAGTTTGCCCTGCCAACTGGAAAAAAGGCGACAAAGGCATGAACGCTTCGCCAGAAGGCGTTGCGGCTTACCTGACCGAGCACGCTGCTGCGCTGTAAGCCAGGCGTCCGGCAATAAAAAACCGGCCTCACTGAGGCCGGTTTTTTTATGGGCGGGATAAACCGGCGACCAGACTCAGTCGTTGTAGTCTTCCCAGCCGCCCATCTGTTTCCAGCGATTGACGATGCCGCAGAACAACTCGGCGGTCTTCTCGGTATCGTAGCGAGCCGAATGAGCCTCACGACCGTCGAAGTCGATGTCCGCTGCCTGACAGGCCTTGGCCAGTACGGTTTGACCGTAGGCAAGACCGGCGAGGGTCGCGGTGTCGAAGCTGGAGAACGGGTGAAACGGGTTGCGTTTCATGTCCAGGCGCGCGACTGCCGCGTTGAGGAAACCCAGGTCGAAGCTGCTGTTGTGACCGACCAGAATCGCCCGTTTGCAACCGTTGGCTTTCAGGGCCTTGCGAATGCCACGGAAGATATCGGTCAGCGCCGCTTCTTCACTCACTGCCATGCGCAACGGGTGATCGAGTTTGATCCCGGTGAATTCCAGGGCTGCTGCTTCGATGTTGGCGCCTTCGAATGGCTCAACCCGGAAGAAGTAGGTGTGATCGGGGTACACGAACCCTTTTTCATCCATGGCGATAGTGGTTGCAGCAATTTCCAGCAGGGCGTCGGTGGCCGAGTTGAAGCCACCGGTTTCTACGTCGACGACAACCGGCAGGTAACCACGGAATCTGGCAGCCATTGGATGACGAGGACCACCTCCACCGCCTTGACCGTCCTGTTCGTCGTCGAAATGGTCTTCACTCACGCGTGTTCCTCCAGCAGGCGCCAGCGCAGTTTTTCACCGGCGCGCAGCGGGATAACGGTCAGCTCGCCAAATGGCAGGCTGGTTGGGGCGGTCCACTCTTCGCGGACCAGGGTGATGCGATCGGTGTTCGCCGGCAGACCGTAGAAACGCGGGCCATTGAGGCTGGCGAAGGCTTCGAGCTTGTCCAGCGCATTACGCTGTTCGAAGGCTTCGGCATACATCTCGATCGCGGCATAAGCGGTGTAGCAACCGGCACAGCCGCAAGCCGCTTCTTTGGCGTGCTGGGCATGGGGGGCCGAGTCGGTGCCGAGGAAGAACTTGTCGCTGCCGCTGGTGGCAGCGTCGAGCAGGGCTTCCTGGTGGGTATTGCGCTTGAGGATCGGCAGGCAATAGAAGTGCGGCCGAATCCCACCCACCAGCATGTGGTTGCGGTTGTACAGCAGGTGATGCGCGGTGATGGTGGCGCCAACGTTGGCCGAAGCCGCGTTGACGAACTGCACGGCATCGGCGGTGGTGATGTGTTCGAACACCACTTTGAGCGTTGGGAAACGCTCGACCACGCGACGCATGTGCTCATCGATGAAGATTTTTTCCCGATCGAAAACGTCGATATCGCCACGGGTGACTTCACCGTGAACCAGCAAGGGCATCCCGACTTCGGCCATGGCCTCCAGTGCAGGGAAAATCTTGTCGATGCTGGTGACGCCAGAGTCCGAATTGGTGGTCGCGCCTGCCGGGTACAGCTTGGCGGCGTGAATGAAACCGCTGGCCTTGGCCTCACGAATTTCTTCGGGCTGGGTGCGGTCGGTCAGGTACAGAACCATCAGCGGTTCGAAACGGCTGCCGGCCGGACGTGCGGCGAGAATCCGCTGGCGATAGCCATCGGCTTCAGCAGCGTTGCGCACCGGAGGTACCAGGTTGGGCATGATGATGGCGCGACCAAAGGTGCGCGCGACATCCGCGACGGTATTGGTCAACACGGCACCATCGCGAAGATGAATGTGCCAGTCGTCGGGACGCAGCAGGGTCAGGCGGTCGGACATGAGGGAATTCCAGGCGGGTCAAACTCAGGGGAATGCTACCGGAAAAGACTCTTCCAGGCACTCGCTATCAAGTTTTACGACAAGCTTCCGATACCCAACAGGCAGGCCGTGAATATGTGTGTCGGTCTTTTTGTCGTAGAAGCCAGTGGAGCCTCCCGTGCGCCAGCGTTATTTAGCCTTGCTCAGTGTGTTTGCCAGCCTTCCCGCGATGGCGCTCACTTTCCAGACTCGCCTGGAGAGCATCGAGTGGACGGTCGAAGGCGACAAGTTCGAATGCCGCCTGACTCAACCGATCACCGATTTCGGTTCGGGTGAGTTTGTGCGGCGCGCCGGAGAGCAGGCGACATTTCGACTGAAGGCCTACAACTCAATGATCGGTGGGGGTTCCGCCACCTTGCTGGCGGCGGCTGCGCCATGGCAGCCGGGGCGTGGCGACATTAACCTGGGCTCGGTGAGAATCGGTAGTGGCAACGTGCTGTTCAACAGTTCGCAAGTGCAGGCCGGGCGCCTGATCAGCGGGCTGATGGAGGGGCGCAGCCCGGTCGTACGACACTCATCGGGCGACGGTCGGGTGTCTGAAGTGCGTCTGCTGCCGGTCAAGTTCAGCAAGGCCTATGGTGACTATCAGGGTTGCGTCGCCAAGCTGTTGCCACAGAATTTCGAGCAAGTGAAGCAATCCGAGGTCGGCTTTCCGGGGGAGGGTATCGATCTCGATGCCAGGGCCAAGGCCCAGTTGCAGGTCATGCTGGAGTTCATGAAGGCCGATCCGACGGTCAACCACATTGAACTCGATGGCCATTCCGACAATAGCGGTAACCGGCTGACCAACCGTGAACTGTCACGACGCCGGGCGCTGGCGGTGATGGATTTCTTCAAGGCCAATGGTGTCCAGGAATCGCAGATCACCCTGCGTTTTCACGGTGAGCGCTATCCGCTGGCGCCCAACAACAATGCCGCCAACCGGGCGAAGAACCGCCGGGTTGCCGTACGTCTCGAGCGGGTCGCACCGACCGAGAAACCTGCGCCTCAAGCCACCGCCGCCGCGAGCAGCGCGACGACCTCCTGAACCTGCTGAATTCGTCGCTCGCTCGACATAATCTGTCGCTTCGTCGTCATAAGCTGTCGCGCCTCTGTAAATTGTCCTGCATGAGCGGTAGACTTGACAGCTTTCCGTAGAACCCCGTGGAGTGATGGCATGGCGGACGTAAACAAGGTCGTTCTGGCGTATTCCGGCGGCCTGGACACTTCGGTGATCCTCAAGTGGCTGCAGGATACATATAACTGTGAAGTAGTGACCTTCACCGCTGACCTGGGTCAGGGCGAAGAGGTCGAACCGGCCCGCGCCAAGGCACAGGCCATGGGCGTAAAAGAAATCTATATCGACGATCTGCGCGAAGAATTCGTGCGTGATTTCGTGTTCCCGATGTTCCGCGCCAACACCGTTTACGAAGGCGAGTACCTGCTGGGTACTTCCATCGCTCGTCCGTTGATCGCCAAACGCCTGATCGAAATCGCCAACGAAACCGGTGCTGACGCCATTTCCCACGGCGCGACCGGCAAGGGCAACGACCAGGTTCGTTTCGAACTGGGCGCCTACGCCTTGAAGCCAGGCGTGAAAGTGATCGCTCCATGGCGCGAATGGGACCTGCTGTCCCGTGAGAAGCTGATGGACTACGCCGAGAAGCACGCGATTCCGATCGAGCGTCACGGCAAGAAAAAATCCCCGTACTCGATGGATGCCAACCTGCTGCACATCTCCTATGAAGGCGGCGTGCTGGAAGACACCTGGACCGAGCACGAAGAAGACATGTGGCGCTGGACCGTTTCCCCGGAGAACGCTCCTGACAAACCGCAGTACCTGGAACTGACCTACCGCAACGGCGACATCGTTGCACTGGACGGTGTCGAAATGACCCCGGCCACCGTGCTGGCGACCTTGAACCGTATCGGTGGCGAACATGGTATCGGCCGTCTGGACATCGTCGAAAACCGCTATGTGGGCATGAAATCCCGTGGCTGCTACGAGACGCCTGGCGGCACCATCATGCTGCGCGCTCACCGTGCGATCGAATCGATCACCCTGGACCGCGAAGTGGCTCACCTCAAAGACGAGCTGATGCCTAAATACGCCAGTCTGATCTACACCGGTTACTGGTGGAGCCCAGAGCGTCTGATGCTGCAACAGATGATCGATGCTTCCCAGGCCCACGTGAACGGCGTAGTGCGCCTGAAACTGTACAAGGGCAACGTGATCGTCACCGGACGCAAGTCCGACGAGTCGTTGTTCGACGCCAACATCGCGACCTTCGAGGAAGATGGCGGCGCCTACAACCAGGCCGATGCGGCGGGCTTCATCAAGCTCAACGCCTTGCGCATGCGTATCGCGGCGAACAAAGGCCGCAAGCTGTTTTGAGACCTTTGATGCGGTAATGGAACTGTGGCCTTGTCGATGACAAGGCCACAGTTCTGAAAAAGGGCTGCTGCATATTACGTTTCGCTTTCTGCTGGTTTCTTCTAACCGTTCCCTCTGCTGCCTGCCTTTGATCTCACTTCAAGGGCTGCCTTGCTCTGTGCGACGGGTCAAAACCTAGCCCATGATCGTCACGCCATGTGAGCTCAAATTGTAAGAAACACAGAACGTTGCGTTGCTGCGTTTCTTTAGTTGTTTCCAGTGTTTGAGCGCGCTGTCCTTCAGCACTACCTCCGAATCGGCACACGTGAGAAATACGATCACGTGTGCAGGATTATCCGGAGCGTGCTGGATACTCTCCATCAGGGCGCTGAACCCCATTTTTTTGGTTATCCAGCGTGCATCAATGATGTGCAGATCCTTTAGCGGCGCGGGCAGCTGCACATGGTGTTGGACCGAGCGTTCAGGCGACACACTGGAAGTGCTGTTTCCAGAGTGATCAGCGTTGTCCATGACTTTTATAAAATGCTTTCCCTTCTCGAAATCGGAGGGCGCGTAAAGCGATCGATAATTGAAGTTAAGTGTGGCGAAGAAAAGAAAAAGCAAATAAAAGGGAAAGCTGATCAGAAACCAGATGTAGAGTTCTCTCTCCTTGTGGTCAAGAAAGGGCAGCGATACAGCAGCTGATGTTTCGGACAGTGCTGCAAATATTGCAATGATTGTCATGGGGTTGGTGATTCTTTTTTTGAGTTTTATCATGTTTTTTACTCATTAGATATTATCTTTTTCTCTGTTGGTTTATAGGGTGTGTTTTGGTGGTGATGCATGTATGAGTGTGTTTTTTTGTATTTGTTATTTTAAGTTTCTTTTTGTTGTGTGGTTGAGGTTGATATAGTAATTGTATTGTTCTGGGTCTGGGTATGGCTGTTTATTTGTTTTAAAATTGTGTGGGTTTGTTTGGGTTGTGAAGTGTTGCTGTATGTAAGGTTTTTCGAGTGGTTCGGGCCGGGTTATGTAAGATTCTGCAAGATACTCGTTACCTTTAAGGGTAGCTTAATAGTCGCGGTCTGTCGGACCAAGGGCGTTGAACCCTGTTTTTTTGGGGTGTGAATTGTTACAAAGACATTGTCGAAGCGTTTAGCAGTGTTCGGCCAATAAAATCCCTGGCTCATCATGCGCAATGATTTCTTGTAGGAATAATCCGTGTTGTTTGTAGGTAATGTCTCTCGGTGCGAGTGGTCGAGGGGGACGGCATGCCATGGGTGAAACGACTAGGCTATGGTGCGGGCTCTAAAAATTCGAACAGCGAAAATTGGAATTGCCCATGAATAAAGTGCTGATCGTGGATGATCACCCCGTCATTCGTCTTGCGGTACGTATGCTAATGGAGCGTCATGGCTACGAAGTCATTGCAGAAACAGACAATGGCGTGGATGCATTGCAACTTGCTCGTGAACTTATGCCGGATATCGTTATCCTGGATATTGGAATACCGAAGCTGGATGGGTTGGAAGTTATCGCGCGCCTGACCTCGGCGGCGATGCCTCTTAAAGTGCTGATATTGACGTCCCAGGCTCCAGGACATTTTTCCATGCGTTGTATGCAATCGGGTGCCGCCGGATATGTCTGTAAACAACAGGACCTTACTGAGTTGCTCAGTGCAATAAAGGCTGTATTGTCAGGTTATAGCTACTTTCCTAATCAGGCGCTGCATACTGTGCGCTCCAGTCTTGGGAATGCCAGTGAAGCCGATATGGTGGATCGTTTGTCCGGGCGGGAAATGATGGTCCTTCAGCAGTTGGCCCGAGGAAAGACAAACAAGGAAATCGCCGATGGGATGTTCCTCAGCAATAAAACCGTCAGTACTTACAAGACTCGCCTGTTGCTGAAGCTCAATGCTCGCTCACTGGTCGATCTTATTGAATTGGCTCAACGTAATGGCCTGGTATGAGTATGCCAGCGTTTGACGAGGGGCGATGAGCGGGCGTTTGTCGGGGATGGGCACTTAGTAAAAAGCCTCCGTTTCGGGAGGCTTTTAGGTGTCATAGGTCAAAATCGTAATCGGCCAATTGCTTTTGCAGTCGGCGCTCCTCCAGCAGATTGTCGATGGTGCGGCGTTTGCTCAGGTTGGTCTTCGCTACTTCCACCACCGGTTCTGCGTCATCGGCCTCAACGGCGGTGAAGTCGTCTTCTACGTCCAATTGCTCTTTGCCAGTGCTCATAAGGTTAACTCCAGGCTAAGACTGCCTTTGGCGCTCCTTATATCGACAATTTCCCGGCGGGTAAAAAAGATTTTTTCAATCGGCTAATCAAGAAAACTAATAGAGCCTCAATCGTCCGAGGTCTTTTGCTTGTATTCGCATAAGTCCTCGATCCGGCAGCTGCCACAACGCGGCTTGCGGGCCAGGCAAACGTAGCGTCCGTGGAGAATCAGCCAGTGATGGGCGTCGAGCAGATACTCCTTCGGCACGAATTTCATCAGTTTCTGCTCCACCTCGACCACATTCTTGCCCGGAGCAATGCCGGTACGGTTGCTGACCCGGAAAATGTGGGTGTCCACGGCCATGGTCAGCTGACGAAAGGCGGTATTGAGCACCACATTGGCGGTCTTGCGGCCGACGCCGGGCAACGCTTCCAGCGCTTCGCGGGTCTGCGGTACTTCACCGCCATGGCGCTCTACCAGCAAGCGACAGGTTTCGATCACGTTTTTTGCTTTGCTGTTATACAGGCCGATGGTCTTGATGTACTCCGACAATCCTTCGACGCCCAAGGCATAAATCGCCGCCGGCGTATTGGCCACCGGAAACAGTTTGGCGGTGGCCTTGTTGACGCCGACATCGGTCGATTGCGCCGAGAGAATCACGGCAATCAGCAGTTCGAACGGCGAGGAATAGGCCAGCTCGGTCTTCGGTTCAGGATTGTCTTCGTGAAACCTGCGGAAAATTTCCAGACGTTTTGCGGCATTCATGGGCGATGCGTTTCCTCGAAGGAGGTCAATGTGGGGGAGGGGCGGGTCCAGGCCTGACGTGCGGCGATCAGCAGCCCCAGCAGAATAAACCCGCCGGGGGCCAGCGTGGCCAAGCGCAGGCCACCGTCAGCGGTGAGCACCCAACCTTGCCAGTCCGGTTGCATGGCAGCGGTCAGCCAGGGCAGATGGCTACCCAGTGTCCCGTTGCCGATAAGCTCGCGCAGCAGGCCCAGGCCAATCATCAAGGCGCCGAACAGGCCGCACAGGCGCAGGCGGTCACGCCTTGTGCCCTGGAAAAAACCGTTATGTTCCAGCACCACGCATTGCAAGGCGATCAATCCGGTATAGAACCCCAGATGCTGGTGCCATTGAAGCGACCAGGCTTGCATGGCGAGCTCCACACAACTGGTCAGTGTGGCAGCCAGCAGGAGGCAGGCCAGTAAATGGGTTGCCGGAATCAGTCGTGAGCGCAAGATACCCATGCTCACGTCATAAACACTGAGCACCAGAGCGAACATCAGCCACAGGCCTAGAGCCGTTACCAATGAATCAGTGACGCCGATCAGAGGCGCAAGCATCAGCGAGTTCTGCAGGGTTGATGACTTATTCATGGGCGCTGCTCCCGATCAGCGGTTGCCGGTGTTCATCGAAGTAACGCAATGCATCGTGGGTGGCATTGATCACCGCTCTTGAGGTGATGGTCGCGCCTGCGATCTGATCGAATTGCCCTCGGTCCTTTTTCAAGGCCCAGCCAGTGTCGCTTGGTTCGCCTAGAGACTTGCCGGTAAACACTTGCAGCCAGGCATTGGGCCAGTCGGCGAGCTTGCCGCCCAGCCCCGGGGTTTCCGATTGCTTGAGGGTTTTGACCCCCAGCAACGTGCCATGGGGGTCGATGGCGATCAGCAAATCGATGGCGCCGGCGTAGCCCAGTGTCTGGCTGCGCAGCAACACGGCGCTCGGTTGGCCGGCCTTGGACGCCAGATAGCCATTCAGCAGCGTGCTGTTGGGCAGGCGTGTTTTTTCGACGTTGAGGGGGTGTTCCAGTGGCTGATTGTCGTAGCTGTCGGGCGCTAGCAGATCCAGCAAATTGCGGCTGTCGATCAGGCGTTGTTCGGCGGCAATGCGTGCGGCGCTGGTGTACTGCGCGAGGTAAGTCGCGCCTGTCCCCAGGCCTGCCAGTAATACCAGGGTCACAACGCTTGTCGCTCGGTTCATGGGCTGACCTGCGCTTGTCTGGAGGCAGCAAACCGCTCCAGCGCCGGTACACAGAGGTTCATCAGCAGGACGGCAAAAGCCACCCCGTCGGGATAGCCGCCCCACGTGCGAATCAAGTAAGTCAGCAGCCCCACTCCGGCACCGAACAGCAACCGGGCCGTGGGGTTTTTCGCGCCGGATACCGGTTCCGTCACGATGAAGAAGGCACCCAGCATGCTCGCGCCAGTGAGCAGATGGAAGAGTGGCGAGCCATGGGAATCGGAGCCCGAACCGTTCCAGCACAACAGGCTGATGACGAACAGGCTGGCGAGCATGCCGACCGGCGCATGCCAGCTGAACACCCGCCGTTGCAGCAGAAACGCGCCGCCGGCCAGGAAGGCCAGGTTGACCCATTCCACGCCCCGGCCGCCGAAATGGCCGAATGCCGGGTTGCCGGCAAACAGTTCGTCCATGGTCAGGCTTTTGTTGATTCGCAGGCTGTCCAGCGCGGTGGCCTGGGCCCACGCGTCTGGTGTCTGGCCGAGGTTGAAGCCGAACACTTGTTGCAGGCCTGCGAGGAAGTCCATGCCGTGGGACGACGGCCAATGGGTCATTTGCTGAGGAAACGTCACTGAAGCCAGGGCGAAACCGAGCATCGCCGGGTTGAACGGATTCCTGCCGACGCCGCCATACAGGTGCTTGCCGAAAAAAAGTCCGAATGCCGCTGCGCTGACCGTCAGCCACCACGGGCAATAAGGCGGCAAGGCCAGGGCCAACAGGGTCGCGCTGACCAGCGCACTGCCATCGCTCACTGTCGGTTTTACAGGTTGCTTGCGCAGCTGTAACACCGCTGCTTCAACGGCCAGTGCGGTAGCTGCAGTCAGAATCAGGTTGATCAACACGCCCCAACCGTACAGCCAGAACAACATCAGCATTCCCGGCAGGGTGGCCAGCAACACCAGCTTCATGGCCTGCTGAAGGCGTTCATCCACCGATTCAAGGGGTGGCATAGGCATCCACCTGCCGCTCGGCTTCGCTGAGCGCATGTTGCAATGCTGTGATCTGTTCGGCCGGCGCTTCGTTTGTTTGAGCCTTCTTGAGTTCGGCGCGGCGCATGGCCAACTGGATCTTCGCCCGTTTCAGCTCGGCATCGTTTGTCGGAACAGGTGGAGTAGCTACCACCGGTGCACTGCTTTCCAGCAGCGACAGCGCCTGTTCGGCAGCTTCGAACTGCTGTTGCAGCACGATCAGTTGCGATTGCTGTTCGAAGGTCGGTGGATGCCCGAAGGCCTTGAGCGATTTATTCAGCTGCGCCCGACTCATCGCCAGATCGACCTTGGCCTTTTTCAGCGCCGCATCGGCATTGGCGGCCTTCTGCGCACGCACGCGCTCGAGCGCGGCCTGAACCGGGTCGAGCGTCACTTCACTGTGCTGCACGGCGCGTTGGGCGCGGGCCTGACGTTCGGCGAGTTTCTGTTCCTCTTCGCGATGTAGGCGGGCATTGCGCTGTTCGAAGCGACGTCGCGCGCGGTTGCGCTTGGCGGCCCGGGCCTGTTGTTCCTCCAGGCTGAACGCCAGCCCACCGACAATCGGCAGCGTGGCCAGCGGTAGCGGATGCATCTCGATGCAATCCACCGGGCAGGGCGCCACGCAGAGGTCGCAACCGGTGCATTCGTCGACGATGACCGTGTGCATGAATTTCGCCGCGCCGACAATCGCGTCGACCGGGCAGGCCTGAATGCATTTGGTGCAGCCGATGCATTCGGCTTCGCGGATGTACGCGATTTGCGCCGGTGCCGAACCGCGACTGACGTCCAGTTCCAGCACCGGCACTTTCAGCAGCTCGGCGAGGGCCGCGATGGTTTCGCTGCCGCCCGGTGGGCACTTGTTGATCGGCTCGCCACTGGCGATGCCTTCGGCGTACGGTTTGCATCCGGGGTGGCCACACTTGCCGCATTGGGTCTGCGGCAAGAGGGCATCGATGCGTTGAATCAGACTCATGTTTTGATCAGCCCGCTGAATCCGAGAAAAACCACTGCGATCAATCCGGCGCCGATCAATTCGATCGGCAGGCCGCGAAAGGGCAGGGGGACATCGTTATCGAGTGTGCGTTGGCGCAAGTCGCTGAACAGGCTCAGCACCAGCCAGAAACCCAGCCCGGCACCGAGGCTCAAGGCTATGGCGTGGAAAAGTCCCTTGTCGTCCTGAGCGTTGAGCAGGGTCAGCCCAAGCACGCCGGCATTGCCCAGCAGCAGGGGCCAGAGACCCTCGAATGAAAGCTTGGCGAATAACCGTGGAAGCAGTTTCAGCAGCGGGCCGATCAGCAGAACGCTCAGCGGCAGGAATACGAACAGTCGCAGCGACGTCAGCCCCAGCGGCACCAGCAGCCAGTGGTAGAGCGCATGGCCGAGCGTGCCGACGATCAGCATCAGGCACGTCGTCGCGATGCCCAATGCATGCACTTGTCGCCGCTCGCTGCCCAGCACCGGATCGACGCCCAGCGGCCAGTGCAACACGAGGTTGTTGATCAGGGCAGCGCTGATAAGCGTAAGAAGCAGTTCGGTCATGATCGTGCCGGTAAGAACAGGGCTTTCTTAAGGGGCTCTCTAAAAAGAGATTAGGCATTATCCGGCAAGGAAGGAGGGTGGGCCAGATATGAAAATCCCACAGTCGCGCCGGGCACGACTGTGGGATCGGTTTAGCGCAGGACTTTACTTGATGCGCTGACCTGGCTTGGCGCCACTGTCGGGGCTCAGCAGATAGATTTCTTCGCCACCAGGGCCGGCCGCCATCACCATGCCTTCGGAGATCCCGAATTTCATTTTGCGAGGCTTGAGGTTGGCAATCATCATGGTCAGGCGACCTTCAAGCTTGGCCGGGTCCGGGTAGGCGCTCTTGATGCCGGAGAGCACGTTGCGTTGCTCGTCACCGATGTCCAGGGTCAGGCGCAGCAGTTTGTCGGCACCTTCGACGGCTTCGGCCTTGAGGATCAGGGCGACGCGCAGGTCGACCGCGGCAAAGGTATCGAACTCGATCTCCGGCGACAGCGGATCCTTGGCCAGTTCGCCGTTGCCTTGAGGCGCGGCAGCTTCGCCGGTGTCGGTCTGGCTGGCGGTCAGGTCTTCTTTCGAGGCGTCGGTCATGGCTTGCACTTTTACCGGGTCGATGCGGGTCATCAACGGTTTGAACTCGTTCAGCTGATGGTTGCTGAGCAAGGTGGCGTGGTCGTTCCAGGTCAGTGGTGCGACGTTCAGGAACGCCTCGGCATCGGCGGCCAGCAGCGGCAGCACCGGCTTGAGGAAAATCACCAATTGGCGGAACAGGTTGATACCCAGGGCGCAAATGGCCTGGACTTCATCCTGCTTGCCTTCCTGTTTGTTCAGCGACCACGGTGCCTTGTCGGCGATCCAGGCGTTGGCACGGTCGGCCAGGCCCATGATTTCGCGCATGGCCCGGGCAAAGTCACGCGCCTCGTAGGCTTCGGCGATGCTCGGTGCTGCGGCCAGGAACGCTTCGGTCAGCTCCGGTGCGGCGTTGCCGGCCACCAGCACGCCAGCGTTGCCTTTGTGGATGAAACCGGCGCAACGGCTGGCGATGTTGACGACTTTGCCGACCAGGTCCGAGTTGACCTTCTGCACGAAGTCTTCGAGGTTCAGGTCCAGGTCATCGACGCCACGGCTCAGCTTGGCCGCATAGTAGTAGCGCAGGTATTCCGGCGACAGGTGATCCAGATAGGTCCGGGCTTTGATGAAGGTGCCGCGGGACTTGGACATCTTCTGACCGTTGACGGTCAGGTAGCCGTGCACGTTGATGCCGGTCGGTTTACGGAAACCGGCGCCTTCGAGCATCGCTGGCCAGAACAGGGCGTGGAAGTTGACGATGTCCTTGCCGATGAAGTGGTACAGCTCGGCGGTGGAGTCCTTGCCCCAGAACGCGTCGAAATCAAGTGCAGGCGTACGGTTGCACAGGTTCTTGAAGCTGGCCATGTAGCCGATCGGCGCGTCCAGCCACACGTAGAAGTACTTGCCTGGTTCATCAGGAATTTCGAAGCCGAAGTACGGCGCATCGCGGGAGATGTCCCACTGTTGCAGGCCGGCGTCCAGCCATTCGGCGATCTTGTTGGCCACGGCCTCTTGCAAGGTTCCGCTGCGGGTCCAGGCTTGCAGCATTTCCTGGAAGTCCGGCAGCTTGAAGAAGAAGTGCTGGGAATCCTTGAGCACCGGCGTGGCGCCGGAGATTGCCGACTTCGGATCTTTGAGGTCGGTCGGCGCGTAGGTTGCACCGCATTTTTCGCAGTTGTCGCCGTACTGGTCTTCGGTGCCGCATTTCGGGCAGGTGCCCTTGATGAAGCGGTCGGCCAGGAACATTTTCTTTTCCGGGTCGAAGTACTGCGTGATCGAGCGCGTGGCGATGTGCCCGGCGTCGCGCAGCTTCAGGTAGATCTGGCTCGACAGCTCACGGTTTTCTTCGGCGTGAGTGGAGTGGAAGTTGTCGAAGTCCACCAGGAACTCGGCAAAGTCGGCGCTGTGTTCAGCCTGGACGTTGGCGATCAGTTGTTCCGGGGTGATGCCTTCCTTTTCTGCGCGCAGCATGATGGCCGAACCGTGGGCGTCGTCGGCGCAGACATAAATGCATTGGTTACCGCGATGCTTCTGGAAGCGCACCCACATATCGGTCTGGATGTATTCCAGCATATGGCCGAGGTGGATCGAACCATTGGCATAGGGCAGGGCGCTGGTGACGAGGATCTTGCGTGGCTCGGACATGGGGCTCGGCTACTTGATGAAACGGAGGTCGGCCACTATAAAGCGCCGGCGCATATTTTTCACCCCCACGGCCAGCCTCCACGGACCTTTGTACCCGCCGGTCATAAGATATTTGTCATATTCTGAAAGCATCCCGTCCAGGCGACAGAACGGTTAGGATACCCGCCTGATTTTCCAGTCTTGCTATCGGAGTTGCCCATGAGCGCCGTCAATCGCGCAGCGGTGGAAGCCGTCCTTCGCCAATACACCGACCCTTATCTGAACCAGGACCCGGTCAGCGCCGGGTGCGTGCGCAGCATCGATATTCAGGGCGATCGCGTCAGCGTCCAGCTGGAGCTGGGTTACGCCGCCGGTCTGTTCAAGAGTGGCTGGGCGCAGTTGTTGCAGATGGCCATCGAGGGCCTGGATGGCGTGGTCACTGCCCGTGTCGAGATCACCAGCGTGATTGCCGCGCACAAGGCCCAGGCACAGATTCCGGGGTTGGCCAATGTCAAAAACGTGGTGGCCGTGGCGTCTGGAAAGGGAGGCGTGGGCAAATCCACCACGGCCGCCAACCTGGCGCTGGCGTTGGCTCGTGAAGGTGCCAAAGTGGGGATTCTCGACGCGGACATCTACGGTCCGAGCCAGGGCATCATGTTCGGCATCCCTGAAGGCACCCGTCCTCAGGTCAAGGATCAGAAATGGTTCATTCCGATCGAGTCCCATGGCGTCGAAGTGATGTCCATGGCCTTCCTGACCGACGACAACACGCCGATGGTCTGGCGTGGGCCGATGGTGTCCGGCGCCTTGTTGCAACTGGTCACGCAAACGGCCTGGGGCGACCTGGATTACCTGGTCATCGACATGCCGCCAGGCACCGGCGACATCCAGTTGACCCTGGCGCAAAAAGTCCCGGTGGCCGGTGCGGTGATCGTGACCACCCCGCAGGATCTGGCATTGCTGGATGCGCGCAAGGGCGTGGAAATGTTCCGCAAGGTCAACATCCCGGTGCTGGGTGTGGTCGAAAACATGGCCGTGCACATCTGCTCCAACTGCGGGCATGCCGAGCATTTGTTCGGTGAGGGCGGGGGTGTGAAGCTGGCCAACCAGTACGGCGTCGAACTGTTGGCTTCGTTGCCGCTGTCGATGCTGATCCGCGAACAGGCCGATGGCGGCAAGCCAACGGTGATCGCCGAGCCTGACAGCCAGATTGCGATGGTTTACCAGGAACTGGCCCGCCATGTCGGCGCGCGGATCGTGTTGCAGGAAGCTGCGACGCCGGCGATGCCGAACATCACCGTCAGCGACGATTAAATCGCTGAAAAGAGATCGCAACCTCGCTTCGCTCGACACGAGGCTGCGATCTTTTGATATTGCTTTAGATACGCAACCCGCCATCCAGCTCCAGAATCCGACCGGTGTAGTAGTCATTCTCGAAAATGTAGGCCGCCGACTGGGCGATCTCTTCGGGTTTGCCCATGCGCTTGAGCGGAATCCCGGACGTCATCTTTTCCAGCGCTTCAGGTTTCATGCTCAGGGTCATTTCAGTTTCGATGAAGCCCGGCGCAATGCCCGCCACGCGAATCCCGTAGCGCGCCAGTTCCTTGGCCCAGGTCACGGTCGCCGCAGCGACACCGGCCTTGGCGGCGGAGTAGTTGGTCTGGCCGATATTGCCGGCGCGTGAGATCGACGAGATATTGATGATCGCGCCGCTGTTGTTCAGCTCGACCATTTTTGCCGCGACTTCACGGGTGCACAGGAACACGCCGGTCAGATTGACGTCGATCACCGCTTGCCATTGGGCCAGGCTCATCTTGGTCATTTCGCCATCCTTGACCTTCAGCAACAGGCCGTCACGCAAAATGCCGGCGTTGTTGATCAGGCCATGGATCGCGCCGAAATCGTCGGCCACCTGGCTGACCATGTGGGTCACTTGCTCTTCATCGGCGACGTTGCACAAGTAGGCACGGGCCTCGACACCCTTGGCCTTGCAAGCGGCGACGGCGGCGTCGAGTTTTTCCTGGTTCAGGTCCACCAGGGCCAGCTTGGCGCCACGACCTGCAAGATACTCGGCCATGGAACGGCCTAAACCCTGGCAACCGCCGGTGATAATGATTACTTTGTCAGTGAGTTGCATTCGC
Source organism: Pseudomonas sp. Pseusp15 (assembly GCF_059492165.1). Lineage (NCBI taxonomy): Bacteria > Pseudomonadati > Pseudomonadota > Gammaproteobacteria > Pseudomonadales > Pseudomonadaceae > Pseudomonas > Pseudomonas sp. Pseusp15. The sequence goes on along the minus strand of NZ_CP168523.1, from coordinate 4,059,754 downwards.
ATAGCCCCATAGCCGATCGGAGTGTTTCTCCTTCTAGAGGGCCTCTCGATCTGAGCCTGATGTGGCCTGGCTGCACATGAGAACTGCCCCTGTGGCGTACTGGAACTTTCACCCAGACGCCTGTCCGTTTTTTCGACGGAATCTATATAAGGAGTCATAAATTGAGCGTTGTAGTGGCTAAGCATGCCCGAGAATTGCTTCTCAAGGAATACCGTGGAGTGCTCTCGACGCACTCCAAAGCGATGCCCGGTTTCCCGTTTGGCTCCGTGGTTCCGTACTGTCTGGACGAACAGGGCCGGCCGCTGATCCTTATCAGCCGCATCGCTCAGCACACTCACAACCTGCTGAAGGATCCGAAATGCTCGCTGCTGGTGGGTGAACGCGAGGCCGAAGACGTGCAAGCCGTTGGTCGGCTGACCTACCTGGCCGAAGGGGAAAAACTCGAGGACACCGCAGCCATCGAAGCGGCAGCCGAGCGTTACTACCGCTATTTCCCGGATTCGCAGAACTATCACAAGGCCCACGATTTCGATTTCTGGGTGCTCAAACCGGTACGCCACCGTTACATCGGCGGCTTCGGCGCGATTCACTGGGTCGACCAACTGACCCTCGCCAACCCGTTCGCCGGCAAGGCCGAAGTGAGCATGGTCGAGCACATGAATGCCGATCACGCCAAAGCCATCGCCCACTATGTCGACCTGGCGGGCTTGCCGAAAACCGTGCCAGCGCAATTGGTCGGCATCGATAGCGAAGGCATGCACTTGCGCATCGGCCAGGGGCTCTACTGGCTGCCGTTTCAAGCGCCTTGTAATACGCCGACACAAGTCCGGGAAGCCTTGGTTTTCCTGGCTCACGCCGAACATTGGCCGAAAATTCAAGTGGCCGATGCTTGAATTCACGAAACGGCGACGTCATCTAAGGAACACTGGCAAGGCTTACTTGCGTTGAGGAACCATTTGATGCGCCCTTTTTTGTTGCTCTTTGTACTGTTTCCGGTGTTGGAGCTGTTCGTATTCGTCAAGGTCAGCGCAGCGATCGGGTTTTTCCCGGCCCTGCTGCTAATCATTCTCGGCTCGATGCTCGGCGTGTTCGTGCTGCGTATCGCCGGTCTGGCTACTGCGCTGCGCGCTCGTGAAAGCCTGAGCCGCGGCGAGTTGCCGGCCCAGACCATGCTCGAAGGCCTGATGCTGGCCCTGGCGGGTGGTCTGTTGATTCTGCCGGGCTTCGTCACCGACGTGCTGGGTCTGATTATGTTGCTGCCGATCTCTCGTCGACTGCTGGCCAATAAAATGCGCCAGCGCGCCGAGGAACAAGCGATGCGCCAGCGTGCGTTTGCCGATGACCTTCAGCCGCGGGGCGGTCCTGCTCCACGTCAGCCGTTGGGCCGTGAGCCTAACGTGATCGAAGGCGAGTTCGAACACCGCGACTCCAAGTAACATGTCCATCGACACGGCACCTTTGGGTGCCGTGTTCATTTTCAGGGTATCGACGTAAAAATTTCGCTCTCGGCCCTTGAAATAGGCTCGCACGCCCTTATGTAACGGTCACCGCAAGGTTTCTGGCAATTGCGCCAGACAGACTTCCGCGGTTCGCTCGACGAACCGCACCCGGCGCCGCCGGATTTGTTAAACCCGCCGGGACTACACCGGCCGATGAAAACCACAATTAGGAGAGATCGACAATGAAGCTTCGTCCTCTGCATGACCGCGTCGTTATCCGTCGCAGCGAAGAAGAAAAGAAAACCGCTGGCGGTATCGTCCTGCCAGGTTCGGCTGCTGAGAAGCCAAACCAGGGTGAAGTCCTAGCTGTAGGCCCAGGCAAAGTGCTGGACAACGGCGAAGTGCGTGCACTGTCCGTGAAAGTGGGTGACAAGGTGGTGTTCGGCCCGTACTCCGGCAGCAACACTGTGAAAGTCGATGGCGAAGACCTGGTGATCATGGCTGAGAACGAGATTCTCGCTGTTGTCGAAGGCTGATTCCCCGCTCATTTTCCCGCTACTACAAAGTATTTAAGGAATATCGATCATGGCTGCTAAAGAAGTTAAATTCGGCGACTCCGCCCGCAAGAAAATGCTCACCGGTGTCAACGTTCTGGCTGACGCAGTAAAAGCGACCCTGGGCCCGAAAGGCCGTAACGTGATCATCGAGAAGAGCTTCGGCGCTCCGACCATCACCAAGGACGGCGTTTCCGTAGCCAAAGAAATCGAACTCGAAGACCGCTTCGAAAACATGGGCGCGCAGCTGGTCAAAGACGTTGCCTCCCGTGCCAACGATGACGCAGGCGACGGTACCACCACCGCTACCGTTCTGGCTCAGTCGATCGTCAACGAAGGCCTGAAAGCCGTCGCTGCCGGCATGAACCCGATGGACCTGAAGCGCGGTATCGACAAAGCGACCATCGCGATCGTCAAGGAACTGAAAGCCCTGTCCAAGCCTTGCGCTGACACCAAGGCAATCGCTCAGGTAGGTACCATCTCGGCCAACTCCGACAACTCCATCGGCGACATCATTGCCGAAGCCATGGAAAAAGTCGGTAAAGAAGGCGTGATCACCGTTGAAGAAGGCTCGGGCCTGGAAAACGAACTGTCGGTTGTTGAAGGCATGCAGTTCGACCGTGGCTACCTGTCCCCGTACTTCGTCAACAAGCCAGAGACCATGACTGCCGAGCTGGACGGTCCGCTGATCCTGCTGGTCGACAAAAAGATCTCGAACATCCGCGAAATGCTGCCAGTACTGGAAGCCGTTGCCAAAGCCGGCCGTCCACTGCTGATCGTGGCCGAAGACGTTGAAGGCGAAGCCCTGGCGACTCTGGTTGTGAACAACATGCGTGGCATCGTTAAAGTCGCAGCCGTCAAGGCTCCAGGCTTCGGCGACCGTCGCAAGGCCATGCTGCAGGATATCGCTGTTCTGACCGGCGGTACCGTGATCTCCGAAGAGATCGGTCTGAGCCTGGAAAGCACTACCCTGGAACACCTGGGTAATGCCAAGCGCGTGATCCTGTCCAAAGAAAACACCACCGTGATCGACGGCGCCGGCGTTGAGGCTGATATCCAGGCTCGCGTGACCCAGATCCGTCAACAAGTGGCCGACACTTCGTCCGACTACGACCGTGAAAAACTGCAAGAGCGCCTGGCCAAACTGTCCGGCGGCGTTGCAGTGATCAAGGTCGGCGCTGGTTCCGAAGTTGAAATGAAAGAGAAGAAAGCCCGCGTTGAAGACGCCCTGCACGCTACCCGTGCAGCCGTTGAAGAAGGCGTGGTACCTGGCGGCGGCGTGGCACTGATCCGTGCCCTGCAAGCCATCAGCGAACTGAAAGGCGACAACGCCGATCAGGACGTCGGTATCGCTGTTCTGCGTCGTGCGGTTGAAGCGCCACTGCGTCAGATCGTTGCCAACTCCGGCGACGAGCCAAGCGTGGTTGTCGACAAGGTCAAGCAAGGCGCGGGTAACTTCGGTTACAACGCTGCCACCAGCGAATACGGCGACATGATCGAAATGGGCATCCTGGACCCAACCAAGGTGACCCGTTCGGCTCTGCAAGCTGCATCCTCGATTGGCGGTCTGATCCTGACCACCGAGGCCGCTGTTGCCGAAGCACCGAAGAAAGACGGTGCAGCTGGCGGCGGTATGCCAGACATGGGCGGTATGGGTGGCATGGGCGGCATGATGTAAGCCAGCCTTACCCCTATAAAAAAGCCCCGCCTGCGTCGAGCAGGCGGGGCTTTTTATTGCCTTCATTTTGGTAGGTCCGCAGATCGCGTCGCGGCCATCCATCGCGGGCAAGCCACGATCCCACAGTGGATTGCGTAAACCTGTGGGAGCAGGGCTTGCTCGCAATGGCGTCGGTTCAGGCGCTGACCGGTTTTGCCTCGTTCGCCTGTTCAGTCTTGGAGGCCGGCCGGTACAGGATGTTGTAGTACGCACCCAGGCAAAACAGCCAGCAGAAAATCGCCGTCCACACGTTGTGCGAGAAGAAGTGCGCGCCCTGCATCATCCGGCCGACGGAAAACACCGAGCCCAATGTGAAAGCGAAGACAAACGCATAGCGTGCCAGCCGTGGGCGTCGGTCACGCAACACAAAGAACAACGCAAACAGGGTGAAACCGGTCGCCGCATGACCACCGGGCCAGCAGCGGCCTGGCTTGTCGGTATGCGGGCGAGGGCTCAGCAGCTCGCTGTAGGTTTCGTGCCCGCCGAATTGTTCCAGGCTCCATGGGCATTGCACCGCCGTTGCCGCTTTGAGCGGAGTGACAAAGGAGGTTGACAGCGCCAGAGACAACACCAGGCAACCCATTTCACGTTTGAACGGTTTGAGCCTTTCAATGAAAAAGGAGCCGACAAAGCCCAGGATCGAGAACACCGAAAAGGCAATGACCACTTGCTTGGCCCGGTCATGCAGGATGTCTTCCAGGAAATAACTGTGGCGCCCGATGAATGCACCGGCGACCGGATCATAGAACAGCTTGGCAAGGTCCATGTCCAGGGACGTCAATTCGAGCAGCAGCAGGGTGATCGCCGCAATGGCGGGCACTCCCAGATACAGCCAGAAGTTGAGCGGGCGGGAGATGGGACGGACAGCGGTTGATGACATGGTGGATCCTGATGAATGGAAAAACCCCGGGGCATCAGCCCGGGGCCATTCGATTAACGTTCGCTGACTTGGCGGGTGCCCTCCGTGGGCGCTTTCCAGCCGAGCAGCTGTTGCTTGAAGCCATGACTGGCAGTTTGGTAATAAGTAATTGCGCGGGTGATCAACGGATCAACGGTGGTGGCCCGTGATTCGCGACTGTCGGTCAGTGCATCGTCGTGGCGACGCAGACCCTCACGCGGGCTCAGGATCGCTAAATCCTTACCGTCGAACAAGCCCAGATGTTGATAGTTGCCAACCACCACTCGCGGTGGCAGTGGATTGTCCTGCAACAGGTTGCGACCGAAGAACGTCGACTGGTAATCCAGGTTCAGCAGCCCGAGCAACGTTGGCGCAAGGTCGATCTGACTGGCCAGCTGTGCGGTTTCCCGAGCGTCGATCAGCTTCGGTGCATAGATGAACAGCGGAATCTGATAGTTGCTGATCGGCAAGTCTTCTTTGCCAGCGCTGCCAGCCGTGTGATCGGCAACGAAGACGAAGATTGTATTATCGAACCAGGGTTTTTTGCGCGCCTGATCGAGGAACTGACCAATGGCGAAGTCGGTGTACTTCACCGCACCGTCGCGTCCGTTACCGGATTTGATATCGATCCGGTTATCCGGGTAGGTGTAGGGGCGATGGTTGGAGGTGGTCATCAGTTGCAGTAGAAACGGCTGTTGCCTGGCGTAGTCGGCATCGGCCAGTTTCAGGGTCTGGTTATAGAGGTCTTCGTCAGCCATTCCCCAGGCGTTCTTGAAGTGAATCTCTGATTCATCGACGCTGCTCTGGTCGACAACGCGATAGCCGTTGCCGCTGAAGAACGCGTTCATGTTGTCGAAGTAACCGCGCCCGCCATACACGAATACGCTGTCGTAACCCACGGCGCTGAGTTGCTGGCCGAGGCTGGCGAAGCCGCTTTCACGACCCACGCGCTTGACGATCGAGCGCCCCGGCGTCGGTGGAATGGCCAGGGTGATGGCCTCCAGGCCGCGATCGGTGCGGGTGCCGGTGGCGTAGAAATTATTGAAGTACAGGCTTTGTTTGCGCAAGGCATCGAGGTTTGGTGTCAGGTTGCGATCGTCGCCATTGCTGCCCATGTACTTGGCGCTGAAGCTTTCGATGGTGACCAGCACGATGTTGGGTTTTCGTTCGGTGCCGGGATTATCGATCATCCGGCGGATGTCCTGTGGATCCTCGCCGATGAAGCGAGCATTGGGCTCGGTCAGTTCCGCGCGAATCTGTTGCGCGACGACGGAGGTCGGCAGGGTGCTGTAGAACTGCGGGTAATCCAGTTCGTTATTGCGAAAGGCGGCGAAGAACTGGTACGGGCCATTGCTCGCCAGTTCGTTCTGATAGGCATTGCCGCCCTGAGCGCGCGGCGCATCCTGGCTGAGCAGTTGCGCGCTCAGGCCCGCGACGATCAGCAGGCCGAGTGCATTCAGCAGACGCCCGCGCATGGCAGGCAATGGTGCGTCCAGCGCAGCGTTGAAGGATTTGCGCAGCGCAAGGCTCAGGATCACGGCCAGCACCGCGAGCAGGCTCAGCAGCTTGCCGATCGGGTACGACTCCAACAGGTTATTCAGCACTTCGTCGGAGTAGACCAGGTAATCGACGGCGATAAAGTTGAAACGCACACCGAACTCATCCCAGAACAGCCATTCGGCCACCGACGTGAACAGCATGGCGAACAGGCTGACGGTCAGCAGGCCCTGAAGGAACCAGCGATGGCCACGGCGGCGCCACAAGGCCGGCGGGCATAGCAGCAGATAGAGGCCCATGGGCAGCGCCGCGTAGGCAATGAAACCCAGGTCATAAAGCAGGCCGATGCCAAACACGGACAGGAGCCCGCTGCCTGCCTCATCCAGGTGAGTGAGGAGGAGAACGCTTCGGGTCAGGAGAAAAATGACCAGCCAGGAACCGGTTACCAGTAGCAGAAAGCGCATTGGCGCCGTCTTCAAACAATCCATTATCTACATTCCCTATATCAATCGCGCGAAAGTTTCTCTTGAACGCTGTAGTCGGGTTGTGAACCGACAGTGAAAAACTTGTTAGCACCATTATTTGGTTGAGCGCATCGATTCTACGACCGGCCGCCCTAGCCCTGAGTCACACTAGGCCTTAAGCTGCGCGGGCCAAGACGGCCGTTACTGTATACGGAGGAGGTGCCGATGCGAATTCTATTGGTTGAAGACAACCGCGATATCCTGGCCAACCTGGCCGATTATCTGGGGCTCAAAGGTTACACCGTGGATTGCGCGCAGGACGGTTTATCTGGCTTGCACCTGGCGGCCACCGAGCATTACGACTTGATCGTACTCGATATCATGCTGCCCGGTATCGATGGCTACACCCTGTGCAAACGCCTGCGCGAAGACGCCCGCCGTGATACGCCGGTGATCATGCTCACTGCGCGCGATCAACTGGACGACCGTCTGCAAGGCTTCAAATCCGGCGCCGACGATTACTTGATCAAACCCTTTGCCCTGTCAGAACTGGCGGCGCGCATCGAGGCGGTCATGCGCCGTGCCCAGGGTGGCGGTCGCCGTGCCTTGCAGGTCGGCGATCTGAGCTACGACCTCGATACCCTGGAGGTGACGCGCGAAGGCCGTCTGCTGAAACTCAACCCGGTGGGCCTGAAGTTGCTGGCGGTGTTGATGCAGAAAAGCCCGCACGTGCTGCGCCGGGAAATTCTCGAAGAGGCCCTGTGGGGCGACGATTGCCCGGACAGCGACAGCCTGCGCAGCCACGTCCATCAATTGCGCCAGGTGATCGACAAGCCGTTCGCCAAACCCCTGCTGCACACGGTGCACGGCGTCGGTTATCGCTTGGCCGAGGGCCGTGATGGAGTTTAAGCAGAGCCTTTCGCAACGGATCATCATCGCCTTTGCGTTGATGAGCGCATTGGTCGCGGGAGCCTTCGCGATAGGCATCATCGCGACCGTGCACCTGGTGGAGGAGAAACTGATTTCGTCAGGTCTGGGTGGCGATTTGCAACGCCTGTTGCTGATGGACAGCGTGACGGACTGGAGCCACCGCCCCGAGCCGGACCAGTTGTTCTATTTCAGCGGCGGGCCGGGCGATTTTGAGTTACCCAAGGATTTGCGGCACCTGGACTCGGGTTTTCATGAAGTCTTTCGCGACCATCTGTCGTATCACGCCATGGTCGAAATCGTCGACGGACGGCGCTACGTGCTGTTGCAGGACCAGAGCGATTTCGAAGAGCGTGAACGGGTGCTGTTTGCCGTAGTGCTGGTGGGGTTCGTACTGAGCCTGGCGCTGGCGGTATTTCTGGGCTGGGTGCTGGCGCGCAAGGTGATGGCGCCGGTGGTGCGACTGGCCCGCCAGGTGCGCCATCGCGATCAGCTGTTGGGTCTGGCACCGCCACTGGCGCCGGATTATGCCGCCGATGAAGTGGGCGAGCTGGCCGTGGCCTTCGACGCCACCCTCGGGCGCTTGCGTCAGGCGTTGACCCGTGAGCGATTGTTCACCAGTGACGTCAGCCACGAACTGCGCACGCCATTGATGGTGTTGGCCAGTTCCTGTGAATTGTTGCTGGAAAACGCCGGCATCGATCAGCGCGGGCGTGCCCAGGTCGAGCGGATCGCCCGGGCTTGCGCAGAGATGCGCGAGTTGGTGCAGACCTTCCTCATGCTGGCCCGCGCTCAGCATGAAGACGCCAGCATGGGCCCCCAGCAGAGCCTCAGTCAGGTGGCCGACGGGTTGCTTTGCCAATGGCGCGAACCGATCGAAGCCAAGGGCCTGACGTTGAACGTCGAGTTGGGCAACCCGCCGGACACTCGCTATAACGCGACGCTTCTGCACGCGGTGATGGGCAACCTGTTGCGTAATGCGCTGCATTACACCGAGCATGGGTTTATCCGCTTGGCCCTGACGGATACGGGGTTCGTGGTCGAGGACAGTGGTGTGGGCATTCCGGAAGAAAAACGCGAGGCGATGTTCGAGCCTTTCGTGCGCGGCAGCGAAAAGCGTGGCGAGGGCTTGGGGCTGGGGCTGTCGCTGGTGCAACGGATCTGCGAGAACCAGGGCTGGAGTGTCAGCCTGACGAACATGGAGCCCAACGGTTGTCGCTTCCAGGTGGAGTTGAGTCAGAAAAAGCGGTGAATGGGTTGAAAAATAAATCGGCTCCGTAAAACCCTGAAATGATTCCGGGTTTACCTGACGAAATTTTCACCAAGGCATGACCTGACGCTGACACCCCGCAACTTAAGGTGGTTGTCATCAGAAGCTCAGGAGATTGCAGTCATGGCTGGCCCGATAAAGCTCGGCTTCTCCGAAAAATACGACGATCAACCCGCACAGAAAAATGTGCGCAAGCACCAGGTGGGGCTCGGTCGCCGGCTGTCCCAATGGCGTGATGAACACCTGGCGCGAAAGGCCCTGGCGTTGGCCGGTGAACCTGGCCTGGTCCTCGATTTGCCCTGCGGTGCCGGGCGTTTCTGGCCGTTGCTCGCGGAAAAGCACAACCGTGTCATCATCGGGGCCGACAACTCGGTGTCCATGCTCAAGACTGCCATGCGCACTCAACCCGCCGACGTGGTCAAAAGGGTACAACCCTTGCACACGTCTGCATTCGACATTGCCTTGCCCGATAACGCGGTCGACAGCATTTTCTGCATGCGTCTGCTCCATCACATCGGTGAAGCCGAGCAACGACTGACCATCCTGCGTGAATTCGAGCGTGTCACCCGCGACAGCGTGATTGTTTCGTTGTGGGTAGACGGCAATTTCAAGGCCTGGAAACGCAAGCGCGCCGAGAGGCTGCGTGGGCAGGAAGGTTACCAGACTCGATTTGTGTTACCGGCTGCCACGATTGAAAAGGAGTTCGAGCAGGCGGGTTTCCATATTCAGGGGCAAATGGATTTTTTACCGCTCTATGCCATGTGGCGGGTCTATGTATTACGCAAGAGGTAACAGAATGGCAGTGCACTATGCAGCTGCGCCCCATGACCTGAAGCAAGGGCGTCGCCACTCGTCGTTCAGCGATACAGACGGGGAAAAACTCGTCTACTTTTATAACAAGGCGTTTGGCAGCGCTATCAAAGGCTTATCGCAATGAAACTCGAAATTGCACGAGGTTTGTTTTTAGCCGGAGCCTTGGCAGTTGCTTCTTTGGCGGTGGCTGCCTGGGAGCAGCCCCGCACGCAGGTCCTCAGTTCCGTGCACGGCGACGCACATTGTCCGTTGCCCCGGGTAGCCAAAGCACCCGTGGCCACTCAACCCGATCATGACTTGTTACTGTTCATGTTCGGACTTTCTCAGGGACTGAGGCCACAGAGTTGAACAGATTGAAGCCCAAATAAAAGGCCTCGCAGTTGCGAGGCCTTTTGCTTTTTTGACGTTAAGGTTTATCGGGTTTGGCCAGCAATGTGTAAATGCATGGCAGCACGAACAAGGTGAACAGCGTCCCGATCGACATCCCCGTTGCGATCACCGTGCCGATGTCGAACCGGCTAACGGCTCCCGCGCCCGTGGCGATGATCAACGGCACCATGCCGAACACCATTGCCGCCGTGGTCATCAATACCGGGCGCAGACGAATGGCCGCCGCTTCCTCTACCGCTTCGCGAGGTGTCAGGCCTTTCTCCTTGCGTAACTGGTTGGCGAACTCGACGATCAGGATCCCGTGCTTGCTGATCAGTCCGATCAACGTCACCAGCCCCACCTGGGTATAGATGTTCATGCTCGACCAGCCGAGGAAGAGCGGGATCAATGCGCCACAGATCGACAGCGGCACAGTCACCAGAATCACCAGCGGATCGCGGAAGCTTTCGAACTGGGCCGCCAGCACCAGGAAGATGATCGCCAAGGCCAGGGCGAAGGTGACCCACAGCGCGCTGCCTTCCTGAACGTATTGCCGTGAAACACCGGCATAGTCGACGGCGTAACCCGTCGGTGCCTCTTCCCGGGCGATCTGGCGCACGGTGTCGATGGCTTCACCCATGCTGACCAGCGGGACCCCGGAAAGAATCGCCGAGTTGAGTTGCTGGAACTGGTTCAACTGACGCGGCCGCGCGCGGTCGGTCACGGTGATCAGGGTCGACAGGGGCAGCAGTTCGCCCTTGGTGTTCCTGACGTAATAATGGTTCAGCCAGTCAGGGTTATCGCGGTAGGGCCGTTCCACCTGAGCGATGACCTTGTAGCTGCGACCTTCGATGGTGAACCGGTTGATCTCCGCCTCGCCCAGCATCGTTGCAAGAGTACCGCCCAGGTCCTGCATGGACACACCCATCTGCGCAGCCTTGGCGCGATCGATGTCCACCACGACTTCGGGCTTGTCGAAGGCCAGGTCGACGTCGACAAAAGCAAACTTGCCGGATTCCATCGCTCTTTTTTTCACTCGGTCCATCACCTGCAACAGCGCCTCGTAGCTGTTAGCCGAGTTGATCACGAATTGAAACGGCAAGCCCTCGCCGGTGCCTGGCAGGGACGGCAGGTTGAAGCCGAATATTTGCAGCCCGGGAATGCTTTCCAGTTTGCTCTGGACCAGCGGCAGGATCTGCATCTGGGTCCGGTGGCGTTCATTCCAGGGTTTGAGCAGGAAGCCGCCGATCCCCGATTGCACGCCGTTGAAGCCGTTGATCTGGAACGAGGAGTAGTACTCGGGAAACTCCTTGAAAATGGCGACGAACTCGTCGGTGTAGGCGTTCATGTAGTCGAGGTTGGCAGGTTGCGGGGCGTTGGCCATCATGAAGATCACGCCCTGGTCTTCGTCCGGCGCCAGTTCCGACTTGGTGAACTTGAGCAGTACCGGGATCAGGCACAGCACGATCACCGCGAACACCAGCACTACCGGACGGGTGTTGAGAGTGCCGTGAAGCACACGCTGGTAGCGGCGCTTGAGGCCTTCGAAGATCACGTCCAGGCGATGGGCCAGGCCGCTGGGGTTTTCATCGTGGCGCAGCAGCATGGCGCACATCATCGGCGACAGCGTCAGGGCGACGACACCGGAAATCACCACCGCCCCGGCCAGGGTCAGGGCGAACTCCTTGAACAACGCCCCCGTCAGGCCGGTCAGGAAGCCGATCGGCGCATAGACCGCCGCCAGGGTGATGGTCATCGACACCACCGGCATGGCGATCTCCCGTGCGCCCTCGATGGCCGCATCCAACGGTGTCTTGCCTTCTTCGATGTGCCGGTGGATGTTTTCCACCACCACGATGGCGTCGTCCACCACCAGCCCGATGGCCAAGACCATCGCCAGCAAGGTCAGCAGGTTGATCGAGTAGCCCATCATCTGCATGAAGAACATCACGCCGATCATCGACAGCGGAATGGTCACCACCGGGATCACCACCGAACGCAGGGCGCCGAGGAACAGGAACACCACCACAATCACGATCAGCACCGCTTCGAACAGGGTTTTCAACACCTCGTCGATGGAGGCCTGGATGAACAGCGTGGCGTCGTAGGCGATTTCGCCCTTGAGGTTTGGCGGCAGCTGGGCTTCCAGGTCCGGCATGATCTTGCGCACTTCCTTGATCACGTCCAGCGGGTTGGCGCCGGGTGTGGCCTTGATGCCGATGTACACCGAGGGTGTGCCGCCGAAGGAGCTGATGGTGTTGTAGTTCTCCGCGCCCATCTCGACCCGCGCCACGTCTCGCAACAGCACACGACTGTCACCGTCGACCTTGAGCGGAATTGCGCCAAAGGCCTCGGCGGACTTGAGTTCGGTGTTGGCGTTGATGCTGGTGACCACGTACTCGCCTTTCACTTCGCCGGCGGCGGAGAGGAAGTTGTACTGGCGCACGGCGTTGGTCACATCGCTGGCGCTCAGGCCGAAACCGGCGAGCTTCACCGGGTCCAGCCACAGGCGCATGGCGAACACCTGGTTGCCGAGAATCTCGGCTTCGGCCATGCCCGGCAGGGTCGCCAGTTTCGGCTGGATAACCCGGGACAGGTAGTCGGTGATCTGCGGGTTACTCAGCTCGTTGCTGAAGAAACTGATGTACATCAGCGCCGAGGCGCCGGTGGCTTCCTTGCTCAGCACCGGGTCTTCGGCGTCCTGGGGCAGCTGGTTCTTGACCTCGTTGGCCTTGGCCAGCAGTTCGGTGAACAGGCGGTCGGTGTTGGAGCCGATGCGCGCGTAGATCGAGATCACCGAGAAGTTCTGGCGACTGACCGAGGTCATGTAGTCGATGCCCTCGGCGCTGGCCAGGCTATGCTGCATCGGTTGGGTGATATAGCCTTGGATGGTCTCGGCGTTGGCTCCGGGATAAGCGGTGGTCACCGTGATCAGGGCGTTTTCCATTTGCGGGTATTGGCGCAGCGGCAACTTGCTCCAGGCCTGGAAGCCCAGCAGCACTATCAACAGGCTGACCACGGTGGCGAGCACCGGGCGGCGGATGAACGGATCGGTAAAAGCCATGGGGATTCCTTGATCAGTCAGCGCGCGGCTGACTGTTCTTCTCAGCCAGGGTCTTGTCGTCGCTGATGGCAACGTGCACGCCGTGGTCCAGTTTGAGCTGACCAGCCGTGACCACTTTTTCGCCGTTCTGCACGCCTTTGGTGATCATGACCATCCCGTCGCGGCGCTCGCCGGTTTCGACGAAGCGTCGTTCGGCGATCAGAACCGGTTCGCCCTTGTCGTCTTTTTCGAGGCTGCCGTCTTCGGCCTTTTTCTGCGCGACGACATACAGCGAGTTGCCATAAAGGGTGTAGCTGATCGCGCTTTCCGGCACCACGATGTGCGGCTGCGGGTCGGGCAACAACACCTGCAGGCTGGCAAACATCCCCGGCAGGAGTTTGCCATCGGGGTTGGCCAGGGTCGCGCGCACCAGCACGTTGCGGGTGCTGCTTTCTACCTTCGGGTTGATGGCGCTGACGGTGCCGGGGAAAGTCTCCGTCGGGTAGGCCGAGACAATGACCTGTACCGATTGGCCGAGGGTGATCTTCGGCACGTCCTGCTCGGGTACAAAGAAGTCGACGTAGAGGCTGCTGAGGTCTTGCAGGGTGGCGATCATCGTGCCGCTGGCCACGTAGTCGCCGACGTCTACCCGACGAATACCGATGGTCCCGCTGAACGGTGCGAGGATTCGTTTTTTCTCCAGCGCCGCCTTGAGCTGATTGACCGTGGCCCGGCTCTTTTGCAATACCGCCGAGAGTCGGTCGAACTCACCTTTGGAAATAGCCTGGCTGCCTACCAGTTGGCTGCCGCGACCGTAATCCAGTTGCGCCAGTCCCAGGTCGGCCTGGGCGGTTGCCAGCAGGGCGGTTTCCACGGCGCTGTCGAGTTGCAGCAGCGGCTGACCGACCTTGACCTTCTGTCCTGACTCGAACTGAACTTCCTTGACGGTGCCGTCGACCTCCAGGCTCAGATCGACCCCTTGCAGCGCCGTAAGGGTGCCGACCGTTGGCAAACGGCTTTGCCACGGACGTTCGGTGGCGGTGGCCACGGCGACGCTGATCGGTGGTTTCGGCACAGAGAAGCCCTTCATCATCGTATAGATGGAGAAGGCTTTGTAACCGGCCAGGACCAGCACGATTAGCAGGACAACACCCAACATGATCAGCATGCGGCGACGCAGCATATTTCCATTTCCTTGGAGAAAATCAGGTGAGACAGGCGAAAACATTACTCCCACTGCGAAGGGGATTCCAACTGTAGCAGCTGGCGCAGCCTGCGTTCGGCTGCGAAGCAGTCGTAATCCAGACACCGCGGTTCGTCTGATACAACTCGGTGTCTGATTTCACGACTGCTGCGCAGCCGAACGCAGGCTGCGCCAGCTGCTACAGGTTGCGTGTTCAGATCAGGTGAAGGTGGTTGTCCCAGAGCCCCGCAGGCAATTCCAGAGGTTTTGCAACAAGGTTTGTCTGGCGGCAATCGTAGAACCGGCAACGGCCTTGCCCGGAGGTCACGACAAAACCATCGGCCACGGCCCCGACCCCGGCGCAATCGGGAAGCGGTGCATCCAGGCGTACTTCACCGCTGTCCAGGTCCCAGATAAAAAAGCGGTTGCCCCGCGGCGCGGTCAGGGCGACCAGGCGCAGTTCGCTGTGTACGGCAACGCTGGCGGTGTAATGCCCCATGGCCTGCAACTGATGCTCAGGCACCGGGAAGGCCACGAACGGTTGACCGGGACGCTTGATTGCCAGCAGCTCCGAAGACTCGTGAGCATCGCCCATGAACTGCTGACCGGCGACGATGGTGCCGTCACTGGCGATACCCAAGTGCCGCACGCTGTTCATCTGCTGGGCTAGTGTTTCCTTGCTCAGCAGCGTGCCGTCGCGTTGCATCAGCACCAGGCTCGGCTCCATGGCATTGAGGTTCATCTCGACCCGGCTTTCAGCCTCGGTGCGAATGCCGCCGTTGGCCACCACCAGCGTCTCGCCATCGGGCATCCACGACACTTGATGCGGGCCGACGCCGTGGGTGGAAATTTCGCCGCTGTGCACCAGTCGCTCACCTTCGAACTTATACACACCAAGCAGGCCACGGCCCGGATCGGAGGTGTCGTTCTCGGTGGCGTACAACCAGTCACCGCTCTGGTGAATCACCGCGTGACCGTAGAAGTGCCGGTTCGGCTGCGACACCACGGTTTGCAATAGCGTGCCGTCGCGCAGGTCGATCAGGTAGCTCTCGGTGCCCGGACGCCGAGCGACGAATAGCGCAATCGGCAGTGTCGGGTGGTTGATGATGTCATGGCAGCGCTGACCGACCTGGGTGGCAAACACCCGGGTGCCGTCCAGTCGATAACCGACGGCATAGTGCTTGCCGTCACCGTCGTCCCGCGCCGAGAGCAGCAGCGGGCTTTTGTCCTTTTGCTTGAACAGCGTCCAGCCGCCCAGTGTCACCGCACCCAGCAGCAAACTCCCTAACGTCAGAGCCTGGCGTCGCAGCATGGCACTTGCCCTCATCAGTCGCCGTCGTTGGCGTTGAAGCCCAGTTGGATGCCCAGCGCCTTGGCCAGTTCGCCTTCGTGCAAGCGGTGGACAACGTTGA
Source organism: Pseudomonas sp. Pseusp15 (assembly GCF_059492165.1). NCBI lineage: Bacteria > Pseudomonadati > Pseudomonadota > Gammaproteobacteria > Pseudomonadales > Pseudomonadaceae > Pseudomonas > Pseudomonas sp. Pseusp15. The sequence continues at coordinate 4,044,168 of NZ_CP168523.1, read as the reverse complement.
GGCTGTCATAGATGTCGTTCAGCTGCTGGCGACCGGCATCGTCGGTGAGCATGTCGGTCAGCGAGCGCTGGTTGCCGGCAAGCAGTTTCAGGGACGCTGCGTAGGCCGCGTCGATCTTGTCGGCCAACGGTTTTTGCTCGTTCGGCAGCAGACCGCGCAGGCCTTTGTTGTCGACACCCACCCAGACGGTTTGCGCAGCGCTCAGGCTTGCTTCCATGCCTTTGAGCGACGATTGGCTGCGCCAGGCATCGGCCTGGAATGGCTGTGGCGTACCCTTGCTCTGACGGCCCATCGGCGTGCCGAGTTTTTTCTTCAGGGTGTCCAGTGCAGTCACTTGCACACGCAGCAGATCGGCGATCGCTTCGTGTGAGTCGGCGTAGCGCTGGTTGGGGAATTTGCTCATCTGCGCGAGCATGCCGTCGTTGGTGTTCCAGCGCGACAGGATCTCTTCGGCCAGTTGCTTCTGACGCTCGCCAATGGCGGTCAGCAGCGGGCAGTATTTGGCTTTCTGAGCGCTGTCGGCCATGTCGATCTTGCTGTCGAACAGGATGTATTCATAAGCCGAGAGGCCTTGCACCACGACGCTGGACTTGGCCAGGGCGGCAGCATCGATCTGCGGCTGCGCAGTGACCAGTTGCTCGACTTGACGGCCGACGAGGTTTTTCTTGTCCGGCCAGAACTGCACCTGCCACGAACGGTTGCCTTCGGCCAGCGGCCCGATCAGCAGCGGTTGCAACTCGGCCCAGGCTTTTTGCGCGTGCAGGAAGTCGGCGCGAGCGGTGTCCAGGGTTTCCTTGCCTTGGCAGAACGCCAGGGCGCTGACCGCCAATTGCCGGTCGGCTTCCACCCAACGACTGTAGCTCGGCAGGATCACTTGCTTGGCGATGGCCGCCGAGGTGACCGCTTGCGGATCCTGGGGCGAACAGGCGCCCAGGGCGAGGGCGGCAAGGCTGGTGAACAACAATTTGGGACGGAACATGTCGGGCTCCCGCTGAAGGAATACGTATTAAAGGGAATTCAAAAACGCCAGCAACGCCGCGCGCTGCTCGGCGTTGAAAGACAAAACCTGTTGTTGCGCCGCTTTTGCCTCGCCGCCATGCCAGAGCACGGCTTCGAGCAGGTTGCGGGCGCGGCCGTCGTGCAAAAACTGGGTGTGTCCGCTGACCGTCTGCGTCAGGCCGATGCCCCACAACGGCGGCGTACGCCAGTCGCGGCCACTGGCCTGGAACTCGGTGCGGTTGTCGGCCAGACCGTCGCCCATGTCGTGCAGCAGCAGATCGCTGTAAGGGCGAATCACTTGATTGGCCAATTCAGGTTCCGCGGCGTTGGCGGCGGTGGTGTATTGAGGGGTGTGACAGGACTGGCATCCGGCCTGGAAAAACAGATTCTTGCCGGCCAGCACCTCAGGTGCGCCAACATCGCGACGGGCCGGCACGGCGAGGTTACGGCTGTAGAACAGCACCAGACGCAAAATGTTGTCGCTGACTTCCGGCTCGCCATCGGGGCCATTGCCGTTGGGCGCCTGTTTGCAAGCAGTTTGGGCGTCGGTGCAGTCATCAATGGGTTTCAGGCTGGTCGTGAGGCCCATATCACCAGAGAACGCATGAACATTCTGCTGATTGAGGTTCGGTTGCCCGGCTTTCCAGCCAAATCGTCCGAGAACAGTCTTCTGCTGCGCGTCGTCCCAGACCCGGTTCGGTCGTCCGGCGATGCCGTTTCTCTCCCGGGCCTGAGCCTCGGCGTTGGCCAGGATGGCCTCGTCGGGAATCGCTTCAAGCAAGCCCAGGCCAATCATCGGCGGTGCGATGCGCGCCGAGAAACGTGTGTCCGGGTGCATCGGGCCGTAGCCGAGTTGGGTCATCTGCAAGATTGGTTTACGCAACTCGATTTCGCTGCCGTCCTTGAAGCGTACCGGGACCGGCGTGTAATCGACACGCACCTTGCCTTCCGGGGCGACGCCGGGCACTGCCATGTCCTGGAACTGGCCGCCGTAGACCGGCTCCGGCACCACGCCCAGTTGTTCGATGACCTTGGCGTAGGCGGGGGCATTGGGGATCGACAGGCGTACCAGCATCGACACCGCATTCGGCGCATCGGGCGTTGGCGGATGACCGCGCCCGTCCTTGATGTGGCAGTTCTGGCAGGCGTTGGTATTGAACAACGGGCCGAGGCCATCGCGGGCGGTGGTGGTCGACGGCGCGATCACCCAGGGGCTGCGAAAGAAGCTATTACCGACGCTGAAGTCGACGCGTCGTGACGGCGCCAGATTGGCGGAGGGCAAGGAGAATGCGTTCTTATCGGTCTTGCGCACTGTTGCGCTGCCACCGGACCGGGCTTCACCAGGTTCGGCCTGGGTAAAACGCGGGGCGTCATCGCAGGCACTCAGGCCCAGGGCCAGCAACAGTGCAGACAAGCGAAGAGGCAGCGTGGGCATCGGACATCCTGCAAGACGAGCAAAACAAGGGCGCAAAGTCTAACAGGGCAGGGGAGTTTGAATAAGAGGAATTATCGTTTGGTTGATGTGAGGCAGGGTTTGATGTCAGACCGCGTCGCCCCCATCGCGGGCAAGCCACGCTCCCACAGGGTTTTGCGCTGACCCCGTGGGAGCGTGGCTTGCCCGCGATGAGGTCATCAGCATCACCCAAAAGACAGGCATGAAAAAGGCGACCCGAAGGTCGCCTTTGTATTCGCTCAGCCAGCGTTGATCAGAACTCGTGATCAGCGTTGTCCGGGTTCAGGTCGCTGATGCCCAGTTTGCCGGCGGCAGCTTCGATCGAACCGGTCTGCTTGACCAGAGAGGCAATGGCGTCGCGCACGATCTGATTGCCAGCGGTGTTGCCGGCAGCGATCAGTTGGTCGTAGTGCTCACCCTTGTTGGCGTGGTCGACCATGATCTGGATCTTGGCTTCGGTCGCAGCCAGGTCGGCTTTCAGCGCGGCATCGGCAGCCGGGTCGGCCTTGGCCACCAGGGACGACAGGCTGGCGCCGGTCATTTTGGTGCCGTCGACACGGGTGTATTCGCCCAGGTACACGTTACGAATGCCTTTGGCATCGTAGAAGTGCGAGTTGTGGGTGTTGTCGCTGAAGCAATCCTGTTCGTCTTCCGGGGAGTTGGCTTCCAGGGAAACCTTCATGCGCTCGCCCGCCAGTTCGCCCAAGGACAGGCTGCCCATGCCGAACAGCATTTTGCGCAGACCGGATTCAGCCGGTTCCGCTTCCAGGGTGGCGCGGTAGTTGTCGGCCACGTTCGGCTTCCAGTTACCGACCATTTCTTCCAGGTCGTTGACCAGCAGTTGGGTCACGGATTTCAGGTAAGCGCGACGACGATCATTGTGACCGCCGGTAGCGCCTTTGCCTTCCAGGTAGTCGGAGGCTGGGCGGTTGCCGGCGCCAGGGCCGGTGCCGTTCAAGTCCTGGCCCCAGAGCAGGAACTCGATGGCGTGGTAGCCGGTGGCGACGTTGGCCTCGGAACCGCCCAGCTCGTTCAGGCTGGCGAGTTTTTCCGGGGTGATGTCTTTCACGTCGACCTTGTCTTCGCCAATCTGAATCTGGGTGTTGGCGATGATGTTGGCGGTGGCGCCCGGGTTACCCAGTGCGTGTTCGTAGGATTTGTCGACGTAGTCGATCAGGCCTTCGTCCAGTGGCCAGGAGTTCACCTGGCCTTCCCAGTCGTCGATGATGGTGTTGCCGAAGCGGAACACTTCGCTTTGCAGGTAAGGCACGCGGGCCGCGACCCAGGCAGCCCGGGCGGCTTTGAGGGTGTCGGCGTCCGGCTTGGCGAGGAACGCGTCGACGGCGGTTTGCAGGGTTTTCGCGGTGGATTCGGCATCGCTGTAAACGGCAAAGACCATGTCGGCGTAATGTGCGACCACAGCCTTGGCGGCGGCTTCATCGACTTTAGCGGTGGTAGCAGGCGCAGCTGTGCTGGCGGCCGGGGTCGGCGCTTGTTGAGCGGCAGCCTTGTCTTTGCCTTCGCCGCAACCGGCGAGGGAAATAGCGATGGCCAGCAGACTGGCGGTGGCCAGAGGCATACGAATCATGGCGAACATCCTGCTTCGGTGATGGAGTGGGCGCGCACGGGCGGCGCGCAAAAGTGCGACATAATGCAAATCTTTCGCATTACCTGTAAAGGGTTACGCCTGCAAATATTTCTTATTCACGCAGATCAAAAGATCGCCGTTGTTTCAGAGGATGGCCGCGTTACTGCGCTGGGCCTGCTTGAGGTAGACGCTCAATTCCCGCGCCGGCAGCGGTTTGCTGTAGTGATAACCCTGACCTTCGTGGCAGCCTTCGGAGATGATGTAGGCCTCTTGCTCGGCGGTTTCCACGCCTTCGGCAATCACCTGCATGCCCAGGCTTTTGCCCAGCTGGATGATGGCCCGGACGATGGTCGCATCGTCGTCGTCATCGAGCAGGTCCTGAACGAAGCTCTTGTCGATCTTGATCTTGTCCAGCGGCAGGCTTTTCAGATAACTCAATGACGAATAACCGGTGCCGAAGTCGTCGATGGCGATCAGCGCGCCGGAGCGACGCAGGCTCAGCAAGTGCTGGGCGGCGGTGCTGATGTCTTCCATCAGGCCGGTTTCGGTGACTTCCAGCTCCAGGCTGCGCGGTGGCAGGCGGTAGATCTGCAGCAGGTTATTGACCACCCGCGGCAACTCGGCGTGGTGCAATTGCACGGTGGACAGGTTCACCGCCATGCGCAGGTCGACGAAGCCCTGATCGTGCCACTCGCGCAGTTGTTTGCAGGCCTGGTCCAGCACCCATTCGCCGATGGCGATGATGGTGCCGTTCTGTTCGGCCAGCGGAATGAACAGGTCCGGCGGCACCAGCCCATGCTCGGGATGCTGCCAGCGAATCAACGCCTCGACACCTACCACGCGATGATCGCGGTAGCTGATCTGCGGCTGGTAGACGAGGTAGAACTGGTCACGGATCAAGGCGTCGCGCAGATCTTTTTCCAGCTCGCGACGCCGACGCATTTCCGTGTCGACGCTGGCGATATAGAACTGATAGCGGTTGCGCGAGCGCGTCTTGGCCAGGGTCATGGTCTGCTCGGCTTTTTGCAGCAGCTTCTCGGTGCTGTCACCGTCCTCGGGGAACAGGGTGATGCCGATGGTGGCGCGCAGGCGGATTTCCTGATGATCGAGGGCGAACGCCGCTTCCAGATCATCGAGAATGCTTTGGGCCAGTTCGGCGGCTTCGTAGGGTTGTTCGATGTCGGCCTGGACCAGCGCGAACTGGTCGCCACCCAAGCGGGCGAGGGCGCCAAGGCGGCCGCTGTGAGCCCGCAGGCGATCGGCCAGGGCCAGCAGCAACTGGTCGCCGGTCTGGTAGCTGAACTGTTCGTTGACGCCTTTGAAGTCATCGAGCCCGACACACAACACCGCGACCCGACGCTGCAATTTGCCGGCGTCGACAAGGATCTTGTCCAGCTGTTGCTGCAATTGCTGGCGGTTCGGCAGACCGGTGAGAAAATCGTACTGGGCCATGCGTAACAGGCTGTTTTCTGCTTCGTGGCGCAGGTGAGTGTTGCGCTCAATGGATTCGAGCAGCTGGTTGGCAGTGTTGATCCAGACCCCCAGCTCGTTTCTTTCATGGCCCTTGAGCTGCGGAATCTTGTGGGCGCTGGGGCGGTCCGGGTTGATCTCAGTCAGATGTTCGATGATCCGCGACAATGGTTTGGTCAGCAGCCAGTGGTAAACCAGATACAACACCAGGCTCATGGCCAGGGCGCGCAAGACGCCAGAGATGAAGATGATCACCGAACTGACGATGAAGCTCTGGCCGTAGGTGGCGGTGTCGAGGGTAATGCTCAGGTCGCCGTAGTACTCGCTGTAGGGACCGCGACCCACCAGTTGGGTGGTGAACGTGCGTTCCTGGCCGAGGATCAGGTCAGTCAGCCAGCGGCTGTGGGACTGCTGAAGCTCGCGGGATTTTTGCGCGAGCATGGCTTCGTGGGGGTGGCCGATGGAGGCCATGCGCACGGCGTCATCCTGGAACAGGCCTTCGATCACCTGCATGCCCATTTCCCGATCCAGGCTGTAGACCGCCTGAGTGGAGGGATCGCGGAACATGTCGAGGATGCGCTGGGCATCGTTGGCAACCGCCTGACGTGTTTTATAGGCATCGAAAACAATCTGTGCGCAGCTCAAGACCACGCCGACGATCAATGCCGACAGGAGCACGACCCGGAGTAACTTCACCGACAAGCTGTTCTTGAGTTCCAGCTTCAAAGGGTTATTCCTTGTTCCGTGCGGGTAGCGTCAAGTTGCCATGAGTATTGGCAATCCCGTGATGGCAGTCAAAGGGACAATCCAACCCGGGGGATATTGCCGGTAGCTTGGCCGATATGCTGCTGTTTGGAGTATTTGCCCTATTAACACTGTGTCGGTTGCCGGGGCCCTCAACTTGAGGCGGTTGAGGCAATTTTTCCTAGTGTTGATGTTAGACCGCTGTACTGCGGGGGCAAGAGGGCGAATGCGGCGCGCGTTGTGGGAAAGCACGCCTTACGTACGGATTTTCGATGGCATAAAAAAACCCGGCATAAAAGCCGGGTTTTTTGACTGGCGCGAAGCTTAAGCGGTGAAGGTTTTGCCTTCGAACTGCTCAGCCACGAATTTCCAGTTGACCAGGTTCCAGAACGCTTCGACGTACTTCGGACGAAGGTTGCGGTAGTCGATGTAGTAAGCGTGTTCCCAGACGTCGCAGGTCAGCAGCGGGGTATCGCCGCTGGTCAGCGGGTTGCCGGCGCCGATGGTGCTGGCCAGGGCCAGGGAACCGTCAGCCTTTTTCACCAGCCAGCCCCAACCGGAACCGAAGGTGCCGATGGAGGTTTTGCTGAACTCTTCCTTGAACTTGTCGAACGAACCGAAAGCAGCGTTGATGGCATCAGCCAGAGCGCCGGTTGGTTGACCGCCGGCGTTTGGCGCCAGGCAGTTCCAGTAGAAAGTGTGGTTCCAGACCTGAGCGGCGTTGTTGAAGATACCGCCCGAGGAAGTCTTGACGATTTCTTCCAGGGTCTTGCCTTCGAACTCGGTGCCTGGCACCAGGTTGTTCAGGTTCACGACATAGGTGTTGTGGTGCTTGTCGTGGTGGTATTGCAGAGTTTCCTCTGAAATGTGCGGCTGCAGGGCATTGTGCGCGTAAGGCAGCGGCGGCAATTCGAAAGCCATGATGATTCTCCTAATCAGGTCAGTTGCGGTGAGCGCAAGGCCGATCACGGGCGGCCAGACATGCGCCGGGGAGTTTGTACTCTTTGCGGCGCAGGGATCGGATCATAGCACCGGGGGTGCGGCATAACCACGCAACAACTGTGTGGAATAGAGGTTCCAGAGCCTTTTGGAATAAATCATGAAGCGATGATCAACTGGAACGCTACAGCGAACATCATCACGGCCACCAACAGGTCGAGGATTCGCCAGGTGCTCGGCCGCGCCAACCACGGCGCCAGCCACGCTGCGCCAAGGGCCAGGGTAAAAAACCACAGCAACGATGCACTGGCCGCACCCACGACATAAGCACCGGGCTCGGTTTGTTGTGCGCCAAGGGAGCCGATCAGCAACACGGTGTCCAGGTAGACGTGCGGGTTGAGCAGGGTCACCGCCAAAGCGCTGAGCAGTACCGCCCGCAATGAGCGCACGGTCTGGTTCTCGCCTTGTTGCAGGCTTTGTTTCGAGCACGCCCGACGCAGGGCCAGGCTGCCATACCACAGCAGAAACGCCGCGCCCCCCCAACGAGCGATGGCCAACAGAGTCGGGTTCTGCGCCAGCAACGTCGCCAGGCCGAACACCCCGGCGGCTACCAGCAACGCATCGCAGGTTACGCAGAGCGCCGCCACCGGCAGGTGATGTTCACGTCGAAGGCTCTGCGCCAACACAAACGCATTCTGAGTGCCGATCGCCATGATCAGCCCGGCGGCCACCAACAGGCCGTTCACATAGCTTTGCCACATAAGATTTTTACTCCGCGTTGGCCGCCAGATCCCGCAGTACCTGCAGGGCGCGTTCGGCATCGGCCTGGCCGACGAACAAATGGTCGTGGTAGTAGCCGGCAATCACGTTGCAACTGATGCCGGCCTGGCCCAGTGCCGTGGCGAACGCGGCGGTCAGGCCGACGGCTTCAAGGGCTGAGTGCACGTTCAAGGTGATCCAGGCAGCGATGTAGTCGAAGCTGAAACCGGCCTTCTCGGCGTGGGAACGTTGCAGAATCACCGTCAGCCCTTCCTGTTCGCGGAAGTTGCCGACAATCTCAAGGCCTGCGGGCAGCTTGCCGTCAGGCAACGTGCAGAACACGTATTCGCCGTCGTTGAGTTGCGGGCTCATGCTGCGCAGCAGGGTTGCCAAAGAGGTTTCGCCAGCCATGTCGGTGATCCTTGTTCAAGAGTTCTTGCTGGCCATTCTCCGGTGGGAAGTTGTATAAGAAAAACCAATAGTGCTGATCGCTCATTAGGAAAACTGATGTTCGACTACAAATTACTGTCCGCCCTCGCCGCCGTGATCGAGCAGGCCGGATTCGAACGCGCCGCGCAGGTCTTGGGCTTGTCCCAATCGGCCATCTCCCAGCGCATCAAACTGCTCGAGGCGCGGGTCGGCCAACCGGTGCTGGTGCGGGTCACGCCACCGGCTCCGACGGAGATTGGCCGGCGATTGCTCAACCATGTGCAGCAGGTGCGATTGCTGGAGCGCGATCTGCAAAGCCTGGTGCCGGCGCTGGACGAAGAAGGCCTGCCGGAACGCCTGCGCATCGCGCTGAACGCTGACAGCCTGGCCACCTGGTGGGCTGCGGCGGTGGGGGATTTTTGCGCGCAGGAGCATCTGTTGCTCGACCTGGTGGTGGAAGACCAGACCGTCGGCCTCAAACGCATGCGCGCAGGCGAAGTGGCGGGGTGTCTGTGCGCCAGTGAGCGGCCGGTGGCCGGTGCGCGCAGTGTGCTGTTGGGGGCGATGCGCTACCGTGCGTTGGCCAGCCCTGCATTCATTGCCCGGCATTTTCCCCAAGGTGTGCGCGCCGATCAGTTGGCCAGAACCCCGGCGCTGGTATTTGGCCCGGACGATTTCCTGCAGCATCGTTACCTCGCGTCAGTCGGCGTGAATGGCGGTTTCGAACACCATTTATGCCCGTCTTCCGAAGGTTTTCTTCGTCTCACGGAAGCAGGGCTTGGCTGGGGCCTGGTGCCTGAATTGCAGGTGCGCGAGCAACTGGCGCGCGGCCAATTGGTGGAGCTTTTGCCAGATAAGCCGATCGATGTGCCGCTGTACTGGCATCATTGGCGCAATGGCGGTCAGCTGTTGGGGTTACTCACCGATCAATTGGTGCGCTCGTCGAAGCAATGGCTGGTGCCGTTGGACTGACGGCTGGCGTCAAGACCTCACGCCCTATGCAAAACGTAAAACGCAAAACGAAATATTCGGAGCAATACATGAAGATTCTGGTCACCGGCGCAAGCGGCTTCATTGGCGGGCGCTTTGCGCGTTTCGCCCTGGAGCAGGGCCTGGATGTGCGGGTCAACGGTCGCCGGGCCGAGAGCGTCGAGCATCTGGTGCGCCGTGGTGCCGAGTTCATCCAGGGCGACTTGAGCGACCCGCAACTGGCGCGCGACCTGTGTTCCGACGTCGAAGCCGTGGTCCATTGCGCCGGCGCTGTCGGTTTGTGGGGGCGCTATCAGGATTTCCATCAAGGCAACGTCGAGGTCACCGAGAACGTGGTCGAGGCCTGCCTGAAACAACGGGTGCGGCGCCTGGTGCACTTGTCGTCGCCATCGATTTACTTCGATGGCCGCGATCACCTGGGGTTGACCGAAGACCAGGTGCCCAAGCGCTTCAAGCATCCTTACGCCGCAACCAAATACCTGGCCGAGCAAAAAGTTTTCGGTGCGCAGGAGTTCGGCCTCGAAACCCTGGCCTTGCGCCCGCGCTTCGTGACGGGCGCAGGCGACATGAGCATTTTCCCCAGGTTGCTGAAGATGCAGCGCAAAGGGCGGTTGGCGATTATCGGCAATGGCCTGAACAAGGTTGACTTCACCAGTGTGCAAAACCTCAATGAGGCGTTGTTCAGTAGCTTGCTGGCCAGCGGTTCGGCCTTGGGCAAGGCCTACAACATCAGCAACGGAGCGCCGGTGCCGTTGTGGGATGTGGTCAATTACGTGATGCGCAATATGGATGTGCCACAGGTGACCCGTTACCGTTCCTACGGCTTGGCCTACAGCCTTGCCGCGCTCAACGAGGGTGTTTGCAAGCTGTGGCCGGGTCGTCCCGAGCCGACCCTGTCGCGGCTGGGCATGCAGGTAATGAACAAAAATTTCACCCTGGACATCAGTCGCGCCCGGCATTATCTGGATTACGATCCGAAAGTCAGTCTCTGGACCGCCCTCGATGAATTTTGCGCCTGGTGGAAGGCTCAGGACATTCGCTGACACACAAGGGCCGGCCCTCACTGAACCGAGTTCGGGGTTCAGGGTCAACCGGTGCGGCAGCGAGGGTTATACTTCGCCGCATCAAGCCATCATCGCGTTTTACAAAGGTTGACTCAATGTCCATGCGTAACGATGCCAACGACGACTTCGACGATGTACCGAGCCTGCGTGCCGACAGCCTCGACGACGATGATTTTCCGACCACCGCGCGCACTTCCGTGCATTCGCGCACCACACCGGTAGTCAAGGTCAAAGGCCCGAGCACCGGCCCGCTGTGGGCGTTGGTCGGTGCGTTGTTCTTTGCCTTCGCTGGCCTTGCCTGGTGGAGTTTCCAGCAGATATCGCTGATGGAACAACAACTGGTGGCGACCCAGGAAAGTTTCGCCCGTATCAGTGAGGAAGCGGCGGGGCGCTTGCAGGACATTTCCGGCAAGGTCGTGGCCAGCCAGTCCACGGTCAACACCGGCAGTGAAGCGTTGAAGCTGCAGATCAAACAACTGGAAGGCAAGCTCCAGGACCAGAGCAAACAGCTGGAAAGCAAACTCCAGGATCAGAGTAAACAGCAGCAAGGCGTGCTCGGCCAGACCTCCGATCTGGACAAGCGCCTGGCGCAAATGACCACGCAGGCCAGCGAACAACAAGCCGCCAATGCTCAGTTGCAGGCCCAGGTCAAAGCCTTGAGCGGCGAGCTGGCCGCGTTGAAGAGCGCACCGGCCGATACCAGCAAAGTCGACGCCCAACTCAAAAGCCTTGGCGCCGATATCGCTGCGCTGAAGCGGCAAGGTAACCCGAGCGCCGCCGTCGAGCGTCTGGAGCAAGACATGATCGTGCTCAAAAGCCAACAGGACAACCGCCCGGCCGCGGCGCAAGGTGGCAACAATACCGCCGAGTTCGACGCCTTCCGTGGCCAGGTCACCCGCAACATCAACACCCTGCAGGCGCAGATCCAGAACCTGCAACAACAGCTGCACGCCCGGCCTCAATAGCCCGATGCAGTGATGTTGTGTGGAGTGGGCCTGTGGAGTGGGACTTTTGTGGCGAGGGAGCTTGCTCCCGCTCGACTGCGCAGCAGTCGCAAATCAGGCACCGCAGGTTATCTGAATAGCGGTGGTGAATGGGTTTGGGGCGGCTGCGCCACCCAACGGGAGCAAGCTCCCTCGCCACAGAAAGCAACACAACGCCTGGTCGTTAGTGGTGTCCGGGCTGACGTCTTCGCGGGCAAGCCTCGGTCTTTCTAGCGAACCTTGTCTTCCCGCCCGCGCAACACCCTGTTCGGCATGGCAATCGCCGCCGCCAGCCCCAGCAGCGACACCGCCGCGCTGACCATCAGCAAATGCCTGAAGGTCAGCAGCAGCTCGGCGCGCAAGGCGTTTTGCGCATCCCCCGGCGCGGCGTTCAAACCATCGAGCAAGACATTCCCCGAACGACCCTCGGCAATCAGCGACGAGCCGGCCAGGTGCGCGAAACTGGAATCCTGCAACAACGCCAGCAACAGTGCCGACATCAACGCCACGCCCACTGCGCCGCCCAGAGCGCGGAACAGATTGGTGGTGCTGGTGGCAACGCCAATGTCCCGTTGATCCACCGAGTTTTGCGTGCCCACCAACGACGTCGGGAACTGCATGCCGCCAGCGATTCCGCAGAGCAACATGAACAGGCTGCTCAGCACAAATGCCTGCGGCGCACTGAACGCCATGCCGAGAATCGCCAACGGCATGAGCAACGCGCCGGTCAGGATCATCGGTTTGTAACGACCGGTCACCGAGGTCCGGCGCCCGGCAAAATAGGCGCCTATCGGCAAGCCCATGGCCAGCGGCAACAGGTGCAGTGCCGCGCTGTCGGCCCCGGCGCCGGTGACGCTCTGGAAGCGCAGCGGCATCAGCACGATCAGGGAAATCGCCTGGAAACTGGTGAAGAAAATCGTGCACCAGCAAAGGATCGCATTGCGGTTGGCGAACAAATGCATCGGCAGCAACGGTTCCCGCGCCCGCCGTTCATGCCAGACGAACACCGCCAGCACCGCCACCGCACAACCGAGCAAACCCGCCACTTCGGGGCTGCGCCACGAATGCCCCTGGCCAACCTGAGTGATGCCCAGCAACAACGCCGTCAGGCCAATGATCATCAGCAACGTACCGAGGTAGTCGATGATCGGCTTGCGCTGCGGCACCGGCAGCCCTACCAGCGTGCGATAAGCCACCCACCAGGCACCCAGGCCCAACGGCAGGTTGATCAGGAATACCCAGCGCCAGGACAGGTATTCGGTCATGTAGCCACCGAGTACCGGGCCGGCCACGCTGGCCACCGCGTACATGCTGCTGAAGTAGCCCTGATAGCGACCGCGTTCGCGCGGTGGAACGATGTCGCCGATGATCGCCTGGCTCACCGAAATCATACCGCCGGCGCCGATGCCTTGAAAGATCCGCGCCAGCACCAGTTGCTCCATGCTTTGCGCCATGCCGCAGAACAATGAAGCCAGGGTGAACAAGCCCATGCCGAACAGCATCAACCGGCGGCGGCCATACAGATCGCCGAGCTTGCCGTAGATCGGCACCGCCACGGTCATCGCCACCATGTAGCCGGAAATGACCCAGGCCAGCAGGCTGACGTCCTTGAACTGCGCGGAAATCGCCGGCATCGACACAGCGACGATGGTCTGGTCCAGCGCGCCCAGAAAGATCGCCAGCATCAGGGCGATCAGCACGCTGCGAATAGCCGGTTTGGGCGTTTCAGGCCGGTTGAGATTGGTCACGGTAAAACCTGCGGACAGTAATGGACCCGCAAGGAGCAAGGCGAGCGGGAGTGCTCGCCAGTGTAAGTCGATAGGAGCCTATTCGATAGCCTCGTACGGAAGGCCGACGTAGTTTTCCGCGATGGTTTTTCGGCCCGCCTCGGAGTCAACGAAATAGGCCAGTTCCGATTCGCTGATGCGCTGACTGAACGCGTCGTGCTCGTCGAAGCGATGCAACATCGAGGTCATCCACCAGGAAAACCGCTCGGCTTTCCACACCCGCCGCAGGCAGATTTCGGAATACTTCTCCAGCAAATCAACACGGCCTTCGCGGTAAACCTTCAGCAGAATATTGAACAACGTACTGACGTCGCTGGCCGCCAGGTTCAGGCCTTTGGCACCGGTGGGCGGGACGATGTGCGCGGCGTCGCCGACCAGGAACATCCGCCCGTACTGCATCGGCTCGACCACGAAACTGCGCAGCGGCGCGATGCTTTTCTCGATCGACGGGCCGGTCACCAGCACATCGGCGAGGGCCGCTGGCAGACGGGATTTGAGTTCGTCCCAGAAGCGTTGGTCGGACCAGTCATCGACCTGATCCTGGGCCGGTACCTGAAGGTAATAACGGGTGCGTGTCGGCGAACGCATGCTGCACAACGCAAAGCCCCGTTCATGCCGCGCATAGACCAACTCCTCGTGAACTGGCGGAGTGTCAGCGAGAATCCCCAGCCAGCCGAACGGATACACCCGCTCGAATACCTTCAGGCAGTCGGCAGGAATCGACTGTCGCGCCACGCCATGGAAACCGTCGCAACCGGCGATGTAGTCACAATCGAGTCGATACGTTTCGCCGTCCTTGTCGAAGGTCACATAGGGTTCAGCGCTTTTCATGCCGTGGGGGACGACGTTGCCGGCCGAATAAATTGTCTGCGCGCCAGTGTCCCGACGAGCGGCCATCAGGTCGCGGGTGACCTCGGTCTGGCCATACACCATCACGGTTTTGCCACCGGTCAATGTTTGCAGATCGATGTGTACCCGGCGCCCGTCCAGGGCCAGTTCGAAGCCGGTGTGGACCAGCCCTTCGGCGTCCATACGCTGGCCCACTCCGGCCTGACGCAACAGCTCTACCATGCCTTGTTCGAGGACACCGGCACGGATGCGTCCCAGCACATAGTCCGGGGTCTGGCGTTCGAGAATCAGGGTGTCGATGCCGGCGTTATGCAGCAATTGGCCGAGTAGCAAACCAGAGGGGCCGGCGCCGATGATGGCGATTTGGGTTTTTAGTGTTTTCATTGTTTTTATGACTCGCAAGCTCCACGCGACCAACGCCGGTGGATGATTTTTATGGATCGAGTGCTTGCATTTTTCACTTGCGGGTCCGTCAATTGAAGGTGAAAACTGAGCCGATACCTGTACATTCTGCCAATCGGTGCGATTATCGCCCCGTTACCTTCGAGGCCTGGATTGAAGTGATGAACAAGCCCGCCCTGCCATCGATTCCGGTGTTCAAACTCTACGGTGAAAGCCTGGATTGGCCGACCCCCGATTTGCTCCACTGTGAAACCATTTCAAAACGCAGCCGCGAACATCAATGGGAAATAAAACCCCATCGCCACGCTGATTTGTGTCAGTTGCTCTTCGTCTTCAAAGGTCAGGCAGAGCTTGAAATCGAAGGGAAACGCTCACAATTGGCTGAGCCGGCAATCATCATCCTGCCGCCGTTATCGGTGCATGGTTATCGGTTTTCCGAGGACGTCGAAGGATTCGTCGTCACCCTGGCCGCGCCGCTGGTCGCCCATCTTCAGGCGCAGTTGGGCAATTCGGTAAATGCCCTGGCCCAAGCCGAAAGCTACCCGGCGGGCAAGGACAGCGAGTACCTCAACAGCCTGTTTTCAGCGCTGCAAAGCGAATACACCGGCCATCAGCCGGCGCGGGAAATGCTCATGCATTCTCTGGTCAGCGTGATCATGGTGTGGGTCAGCCGCCAGGTGATCCAGCGCCGCGCTGCCAATCAGCGTCCGCAGCGTGCCCGGGAATACCTCAACGGTTTTATCCAGCTGGTGGAGGAGACCTATCGCCAGCACGTCAAGGTCGAGGACCTGGCCCATCGGCTGGGGATTTCCGTGTCCCACCTCAACGGCACGTGCCGTGAACTGGCGGGGCAACCGGCGTTGCAGATCATGCACGAGCGTCAGTTGCTGGAGGCCAAGCGCTTGCTGACCTACACCAGCATGACCATTTATGAAATGTCCGATGTGCTGGGGTTTTCCGATCCGACCAACTTCACACGCTTGTTCCGACGTCGGGTGGGGATCTCGCCCAAGGCTTTTCGCGACCGCTTGAAAGCCGATCAGGACGCTGCCGATCAGAAGAGCGAGACCTGACCCTCGCCACAAGGTGTTCGTCAGCGGAGGGCGTTGAGGCTTGCGCTGTGGGGGATGCAGCGCTCGAAGTTGCAGCTCGCGAAGTCATGGGGCACTTTGCGCAACTGTTCGACACGCCAGGCGGCTGTGCCATACAGCGCCAGCGTCGCCGCGCAGGTGATGAAAATGGCGAGGTATCTTCTTGTTTTGATGTTCATGGCGTTGACCTCTGAACGAATACCCTTGGGTACTGCTTTGAGCATAGGTCAGCGCCGGTGAGTTGCCATCAAAACCACCCCACATTCACTCCGGTTAAAGGCCCACATCCCATGCCGGTTCTTCGGGAAATCTGAGCACCAGAAAATCCAGCATGCTGCGCAACGCCACCGGCATGTGCTTGCGTGAGGCATACACCGCATAGATGTTCATCTGACGGGGCTCGGCCTGGGGCAGCAGGCGGATCAGTTCGCCGCTGTGGATATGCATGCCGGCCAGGTAACTGGGCAGCATCGCCACACCGGCCCCGGCCATCGCCGCGCGCAACAGCGTGCTGGCTTCGTTGGCGCTGATGTTGCCCTGTACCGGCACCGAGACCGGTTCGCCATCCTGCTCGAAATGCCAGAGGCTTTTGCCGAAGTAGGAGTGGGTCAGGCAATTGTGCAGGCTCAGGTCTTCGACCCGCTGCGGCGCCGGGTGCTCGCGCAGGTAAGCGGGGGAGGCGCAGATCACCGAGCGGCAGACCGTCAGCCGCCGGGCGATCAGGTTCGGGTCCAGGTCGTTGCTGGTGCGGATGGCCAGGTCGATGCGCTCATCCACCAGGTTTACCGTGCGGTCGAGCATTTGCAGATCGATGCTTACGCCGGGGTAACGTTTGACGTAGGCGGCCATGGCATCGGCCAGTTGCGCCTGGCCGAACGAGGTGCTGACGCTGATCCGCAGCAGGCCGCGCGGTGCGTCGTCCGGCTCGCTGACGGCGGCTTGCATGTCGCTGGATAAATCGAGCATCTGCCGGCACCGGGGCAGGATTTCACTGCCGGCGGCGGTCAGGCTCAATTTGCGCGTGGTGCGGTGCATCAGGCGTGCGCCGACCCAATCTTCCAGCTCCGCCAGATACCGTGAAACCACCGGCCGCGACAGGTCCAGGTGATCGGCGGCGGCCGATTGGCTGCCCAGGTCCACCACCGTGACGAACACCCGCATTGCTTGTAGACGATCCATGATTTGCCCGCTTTCAGAAACAAACTATGTTCAAGCATCGCATTTTTTGTATCGAACCAGGCAACTAAGCTCTGTCCCATCGCCAAGCACGGCATTCGGACAACGGAGCAACAGATGATCGGCTTCACTTCAATCAAACGCATTCTTCTGGCAACCGCCGCACTGGGCTTCGCGGCCCACGCCGCTGCGGCGTCGACCCTGACCCTGGACGTCTACAACCCGGGCACCAACGCGATCTTCCCAGTGACCTCGGTACTGGTCAGCGGCGAGAAGGAAGCGATTCTGGTGGACGCACAATTCGGCAAATCCCAGGCCGAACAAGTGGTGGAAAAAATCCGCGCCAGCGGCAAGCAACTGACCACCATCTACATCAGCCACGGTGACCCGGATTACTACTTCGGCCTCGACACCCTCACCCAGGCGTTCCCGAACGCCAAAGTGCTGGCCTCGCAACCGACCGTTGATCACATCAAGAAAACCGTCGACGGCAAACTGGCGTTCTGGGGTCCGAAAATGGGCGCCGACGTGCCGAACAAAACCATCGTGCCGCACGTGCTCAAGGGCGACAGCCTGATGCTGGAAGGGCAGAAACTGCAGGTGCTCGGCCTGGATGGCAAGCAACCGGATCGCAGCTTTGTGTGGATTCCGTCGATCAAGGCAGTGGTCGGTGGTGTGGTTGTCGCCGAAAACATTCATGTGTGGATGGCTGATACCCAGACCGCGCAGTCCCATGCCGATTGGCTGACGACGCTGCACACGATCGAAGCCTTGAAGCCGAACACCATCGTGCCGGGTCACTACCTCGGTGAGAGCGCTCGCTCCCTGGCGGCTGTGCAGTTCACCGCTGATTACATCAAGGCGTTCGACGAAGAAACCGCCAAGGCGAAAGATTCAGCCGAACTGATCGGCGCGATGAAAAAACGCTACCCGACCCTGGGCGAAGAAAGCTCGTTGGAGCTGAGTGCCAAAGTCGCCAAGGGCGAGATGAAGTGGTAACCCGTCGGACCTGAAACTGAACAAGCCTTTGTGGCGAGGGAGCTTGCTCCCGCTGGAGTGCGAAGCGCTCCCTGCACTCCATCAGGCACACCGCATTTACAGGTTTTACGACTGCTTCGCAGCCGAGCGGGAGCAAGCTCCCTCGCCACAAAGGTTGTGCTGATTACACACACGCTATACATCACAGTTACATCAACTGGAGAACGTCATGAGCAAAATCGCAATCATCGGTGCCACCGGTCGTGCCGGTAGCCAACTGTTGGAAGAAGCCCTGCGTCGCGGTCACAGCGTCACCGCCATCGCCCGCGACACCTCTAAAATCGGCCAGCGTGCCGGTGTCGTCAGCAAAAACGTCGACGTGCTCGATGCTGCCGCTTTGCAAGCCGCCGTCGCTGGTCATGATGCAGTAATCAGTGCTGCACATTTCTCCACCATCCCCGCCAGCGCCGTCATCGAGCCGGTGAAGCAGGCCGGGGTCAAGCGTCTGCTGGTGGTGGGCGGTGCCGGTTCGCTGTTGCTGCCGGGCGGCACACGGGTGATCGACAGCGAAGGTTTTCCGCCGGAGTACAAGGCTGAGGCCAGCGCCGGTGCCGATTTCCTCAACACCTTGCGTCAGGAACAGAACCTGGACTGGACCTTCCTGTCGCCGTCGGCGGAGTTTGTCGAAGGTGAGCGTACGGGCACGTTTCGAGTCGGCAAGGATGACTTGCTGGTGAGTGCGCAGGGCCGCAGCTGGATTACCTTTGCCGATTACGCGATCGCGTTGCTGGATGAAGTGGAAACACCGAAGCATTCCCGCCAGCGGTTTACGGTCGGGTATTGAGTGATTGATCGTTCCCACGCTCTGCGTGGGAATGCCTCAACGGACGCTCCGCGTTCGGCTCCGGATGGGACGCGGAGCGTCCCGGGCTGCATTCCCACGCGGAGCGTGGGAACGATCATCGGGGGGGCGGTTACCGTGCCTGCGCCTGCTCCACCAACCACCCCATCAATTCGCGCAACTTCGGCGAAGGCGCAGGTTTTTCGGGGAACACCAGGTAATACGCCAATCCGGTTTTCACCTTCAAATCAAAGGGCATGACCAGCCGCCCGGCGCTCAGGTCATCGCCGATCAACGACCAATCGCCAATCGCCACGCCTGTCCCCTGGGACGCCATCGACATCGCCAGGTCCAGGGTTTCGAAGTGCTGGCCCTTGCCGACATTACTCAGATGAATATCCGCCGCTTTCAACCAGGCTTTCCAGTCCCGTTCATCCCGGGTCGGATGCAGCAACAAGTGTTGTTGCAGGTCTGCCGGTGTCTGCAAGGCCAGTGGCCCTTCAAGCATCGGCCGGGAACACACGGGCGTCAGTTGCTCATCGAACAAATGATGGGAGGCCAGTGAGCTCTCCGGCGGCGGGCCATACATCACCGCCGCGTCGAACTGTTCACGATGAAAGTCCACGCCGTGTTTCACCGTGGTGGTCAATTCCACCGGCACATCCGGGCGTTCCTTTTGCCACTGCAACAGGCGCGGCAACAGCCAGCGCATCACGCAGGTCGGCGCCTTGAGTTGCAAGGTTTCGCGCTTCTCGCCGATCTGCTCCACGGCCTCATCGATCAGGCCGAAAATCTGCTGCACCCGTGGCAACCACTCACGTCCTTCGGCGGTCAGGCTCAAGCCCCGCGCCTGGCGAATGAACAGTTCATAACCCAGATGATCTTCCAGCCCGGCGATCTGCCGGCTCACCGCGCCTTGGGTGATGTGCAGCTGTTCGGCGGCCCGGGTGAAGTTGCAGCACTGCGCGGTGATCAGAAAAGTGTGCAGCGCCGGCAGGGGAGGCAGTCGTTTCATTGGGATCCAAGGTATGACGTGAGGACATGGCTAGTATGACTTTTTATCCATTGTTGCGGCTATGTGTCGCCCGTTCCAATGAGGCCATTCCCGGGCCTGCCAATCCATCATAAACACTGCGCAGGCCCGGCGTCTCAAACGAACAAAAAGGGCAAACACATGGCGACGTGCGGCGAAGTATTGGTCAAGTTACTCGAAGATTACGGGGTCGAGCAGGTGTTCGGCATTCCCGGGGTGCATACCGTGGAGCTGTATCGTGGGCTGGCCCGTTCGAGCATCAACCACGTCACTCCACGTCATGAACAGGGCGCCGGGTTCATGGCCGACGGCTATGCTCGCACCAGCGGTAAGCCGGGCGTGTGCTTCATCATCACCGGCCCCGGCATGACCAACATCACCACCGCCATGGGCCAGGCTTACGCCGACTCGATCCCGATGCTGGTGATCTCCAGCGTGCAATCGCGCAGCCAATTGGGCGGCGGGCGCGGCAAGCTGCATGAGCTGCCGAACCAGAGCGCACTGGTCGGCGGCGTGGCGGCGTTCTCCCATACCTTGATGTCGGCGGCGGAATTGCCGGGCGTGTTGGCGCGGGCCTTCGCGCTGTTCCAGGCCGGGCGTCCGCGTCCGGTGCACATCGAAATCCCGTTGGACGTACTGGTCGAAGAGGCTGATGACCTGCTCGCCAGCGTGCCGGTGAACATCGACCGCGCCGGTGCTTCGCCCAGCGCGATCAGCCGCATGACCGACCTGCTGGCCGGTGCCAAACGCCCATTGATTCTCGCGGGTGGCGGCGCCATCGATGCGGCGGCCGAGCTGACTGAACTGGCCGAGCTGCTGGATGCGCCAGTGGCCCTGACCATCAATGCCAAAGGCATGCTCGAATCCAGCCACCCGCTGCTGATCGGTTCGACCCAAAGCCTGGTGGCCACCCGTGCGCTGGTGGCCGAGGCTGACGTGGTGCTGGCCATCGGCACCGAACTGGCCGAAACCGATTACGACATCACCTTCGCCGGCGGCTTCGAAATCCCGGGCGTGCTGCTGCGCGTGGACATCGACCCAGACCAGACCGTGCGTAATTACCCGCCGAAGGTGGCGTTGGTGGCCGACTCGCGCAATGCCGCCCAGGCCCTGCTGAGTGCGCTGTCCCACAAGTCGCTGGCCGAGCGCCGCAACGACTGGGGCCAGGTGCGCGCCGCTCGCTTGCGAGAAGAGCTCGCCGCGACCTGGGACGCCCCGACCCTGGCCCAGACCCGTTTCCTGGAAACCGTGCTGCACGAATTGCCGAACGCGGTGTTCGTCGGCGATTCGACCCAACCGGTGTACACCGGCAACCTGACCTTCAACCCGGAGCGTCCGCGTCGCTGGTTCAACTCGTCCACCGGTTACGGCACCCTCGGTTACGCCTTGCCGGCGGCGATTGGCGCCTGGCTCGGTGGCAGCGTCGAAGGCGGCACGCGCCCTCCGGTGGTGTGCCTGATCGGCGACGGCGGCCTGCAATTCACCTTGCCGGAACTGGCCAGTGCGGTGGAAGCGCGTACGCCGGTGATCGTGTTGCTGTGGAATAACCAGGGCTACGAAGAGATCAAGAAATACATGGTCAACCGCGCCATCGAGCCGGTGGGCGTGGACATCTATACCCCGGACTTTATCGGTGTGGCCAAGGCCCTGGGCTGTGCGGCCGAAGCGGTCAACAGTGTTGACAGCTTGCGTGATGCGTTGCGCCTGGCCACCGATCGTCAGGGCCCGACCCTGATTGAAATCGACCAGACCCAGTGGATGAAGGCGGTGTCGCAATGAGTGCTCCCATGACCTTTCCGACGACCCTCGACGGCCTGTTCATCGATGGCCAATGGTCCGCTGGCAACGAACATCTGCGTGTGATCAACCCGGCGACCGAAGCCCTGCTGACCACCGTTAACGGCGGCGATGCTCACGCTGTCGATCAGGCCGTCACGGCTGCGGCCAACGCGTTCAAGCAATGGTCGAAAACCACCGGTGCCGAGCGCGGGGCGATCCTGCGCAGAATCGCCGCGGGCGTGCAGGCCGGGCGCGAACAGTTGATGAAGTTGCAGTCGAGCAACAACGGCAAACCGCTGTTCGAAGCGGCCATCGACGTCGACGACGTGATCGCCACCTTCGAGTATTACGCCGGTCTGGCTGAAGGCCTGGACGCGAAACAAGACAGTGTCGTGGCATTGCCGAGCGACGATTTCAGCGCCCGTTTGCGCCGCGAACCGTGCGGTGTGGTGGGGCTGATCGTGCCGTGGAATTTCCCGATGGTCACCACCGCCTGGAAACTCGCCCCGGCCCTGGCCGCCGGTTGCTGCGTGGTGCTCAAACCGTCTGAAGTGACGCCGCTGCCGGAGCTGGAACTGGCGACGATCATTGCCGAGGCCGGTGTGCCAAACGGTGTGTTCAACCTGGTCTGCGGCACCGGCCTTGCGGTCGGCGCACCGCTGTCGGCTGACCCGCGCATCGCCAAGATTTCCTTCACCGGCAGCAACGCGGTGGGCGTGCAGGTGATGCAGCGGGCGGCGGAAACCGTGAAAGGCGTGAGCCTGGAACTGGGCGGTAAATCCTCGCTGCTGGTGCTCGCCGATGCCGATATCGAACTGGCCGTGGAAGTGGCCTGTGGCGGCGGTTTCTTCAACGCCGGGCAGATGTGTTCCGCGACCAGCCGCGTGCTGGTCGCCGATGAACTGGCGGATGAATTTGTCGCGCGATTGAAGGCCCGTGCCGAAGCCATTCGCGTGGCCGACCCGTTCGACCCGAACGTGGAGATGGGCGCACTGGTCAACCAGGCGCAATACCAGCGGGTGCTGGGCCACATCGATCGCGGTTTGAGCGCTGGCGCGAAGCTGATCTGCGGCGGCAATCGCCCGGCGGACCTGTCGCGCGGATATTTTTTGCAGCCAACCGTTTTCATCGACGCGCCCCTCGAGAGTGCGTTGTGGTGCGAAGAGATTTTCGGTCCGGTGATTTGCGTGCGCAGTTTCAGCTCTGAAGCCGAGGCGATCGCCTTGGCCAACGACAGCCCGTTCGGTCTGGTCGCCAGTGTGGTCACGCGCGACAGCGAGGCCGCCGATCGGGTCGCCAGCGCTTTGCAGGCGGGGCTTGTGTGGATCAACGCGCCGCAAGTGATCTTCCCGCAGACCGCCTGGGGTGGCTACAAACAGAGCAGCATCGGCCGCGAATTGGGGCCGTGGGGTTTGCAGGCGTTCCAGGAAATCAAGCATGTGATTCGGGCCGTCTGACAGCACGAAAACAGTGAGCGCATGCCTCTTGATGAGGCATGCGCCAACGTCATGGCTTCAATGAGTTTTTATCGATAGTCAGGTGTTTTGCACGACCTCAGGATGAACCCGCCGGCACAGCTCAAGTCCTTTGAAACCGGGGACTTTAAGCCGATCTGGCCGCGCGGATGCAACGGTTGCGACCAACCTCATACTTAAAAAAACAAAGGGAGTCCTTCATGGGCAAGCATGATCTGAACAGACGTCAATTCATCAAAACCGTGGGTGTGGCGTCGGTAGCCGCGGCAGCCATGAGCATGCCGTTCATCCGGGCCAATGCCAGCGACACGCGCTTTGCGGGCAAGACCCTGCGCTTGCTGACCTGGTCCGATGACACGGGCCTTGCAGCATTGCGCAATATCGCGGCGACCTTCGAAGACAAGTACGGCTGCAAGGTCATCGCTGACCGCACCGGCAGTACCTCGGAAATGGTCGCCAAACTCAAGGCCGGCGGTGATCGTCCACAGTACGACATCATCACCCTGGCCGGCGTCGGCGCCGAAGGCCTGGCCGCCGCCAACCTGCTGGAAAAACCCGACCTCAACCGCATCCCCAACCTGGTGGACGTGCCGGAGAAATATCGCACCGGCGCCAATGGCCACGGTATCGGTTACCTGCTGTGGTGCAACAGCCTGGTCTACAGCACCCGTACCCAGAAAGAAGCCCCGGACAGCTACGCCGCGATGTGGGACGCCGACCTGGCGCCGAACATTTTCCTGCCGCCGCCGAACTGGACCGAGGCCATGGACCTGATCATCATCGCCGCCAAACTGGCCGGTGGTGACGAACACAACATCGAGCCGGGCTTCAAGAAACTCGCCGAGCTCAAGAGCCGCGTGGTGACCCTGGGTGAAAACCCGAACCAGATCGCCGAGCTGTTCCGCACCGGGTCGCTGGACATGGGCGGCTTGTACGCACCGGCGTTTTTCCCGAAACAGATCCGCGACCCGGCCTACGGTCTGGGCGCCACGTTCGGCATGAAGGAAGGTTTCTACACCGACCTGATGCTCTCGGTGATGCCGAAAAACCGTCCGGGCGATACCGACCTGGCCTACGCCTTCATCAACCACTCTCTGGACCCGCTGGTGCAGGGCAAGATGGCCGAAGACATCTACAACGGTCCGGTCAACGCCAAGGCGATCATCTCCGCCGAAGCCCGCAAGAGCCCGTACATCCTTACGCCGGAGCAGATTGCCGAGAAGGCGATCATGCACGACAACGCCTTCCTGGCCACCGTGCATGACCAATGGATTCGTCGTTACACGGAAATCTTTTCTTCCTGATTTCTGCGGTTTGAAGATTCATTGTGGCGAGGGAGCTTGCTCCCGCTCGGCTGCGTAGCAGCCGCAAAACCAGGCACCGCGTTCTATCTGAAAGGGCGCGGTGATTGATTGGGGTCGCTGCGCAACCCAGCGGGAGCAAGCTCCCTCGCCACAGGTTTTGCCGAATCTCAGTCTTGCTGCTTTCCATTGACGAGACCCTTGCTATGGAACACCAACCTCTGACCCATCCGGTAAGCGTCGCACCCACGCGCGCTAATCGGGGTGTCTCACCGACAGTGCGTGCGTGGTTTTTCCTCTCGCCGTCGATGCTGTTTCTCGGCGTGCTGATTGCCGCCAGCCTCCTGGTGCTGCGCATGAGCGTGGGCACCAAAGGTGCGGAGTGGTCCGGCTTCAGCCTGGCCAGTTACGCGCAATTGCTGGAACCGTACTACCTCAAATCCTTGCTGCTGACCCTGCGCCTGGCGCTGATCAGCGCGGTGATCGCGGTGCTGCTGGCGATCCCGGTGGCCTACACCATGTCGCGGCTGACCTCACCGTTCGTGCGGCGGATTTTCCTGGCGGCGGTGCTGTTGCCGTTGCTGGTCAACCTGTTACTGCAAAGCTATGGCTGGCTGGTGATTCTCGGCCCGGGCGGGATGCTCAATCAGGCGTTGATGGGCCTGGGCCTGATCAAGCGGCCGATCATGCTGCTGTACAACCAGAACGGCGTGTTGATGGGCCTGGTGCAAACCGCGTTCCCGTTGGCCGTGCTGCCGATTGCCAGTGCCATGCGCGGAGTCGCCCGCACTTACGAAGAAGCCGCTGCAACCTTGGGCGCCAGTCGCCTGCAGGTGTTTCGCCAAGTGGTGTTGCCGATGAGTTTTCCGGGGATCATCACCGGCGCGACGTTGGTGTTTGCCTACAACGCCAGCAGCTTCGTGGTGCCTTTGCTGCTCGGCGGTCGGCGCGTGCCGATGCTGGCGGTAATGGTCCATGACCAGATCGCCCCGCTGATGAATTGGCCCGCCGCGTCCGCTGCCGGCGTGGTACTGATCGTTACCACCCTGGCCATCATGACCTTGTCCGAATACATCACTGGCCGTCGTCGGCGCATGCTGGAGGCTTCCCAATGAGCACTTTGATCAAGAAGCGTCAGTCGTTGCTGCCGGGCGATACCGGCAAGTTCGCCGGCATCCTCTCGGGCTTCATTTTGCTGTTGGCGGTGCTGCCGATCCTGACCATGATCGTCATGTCATTCAGCGGCGCGTCGAACCTCGACTTTCCGCCCAGCAGCTACAGCCTGCAATGGTACAAGGCCGCCTGGCACACCTTCGTCTCACCGGATGCCAGCGACGTGCTGAGCCTGGGCAAAGCCATGAGCACCAGCCTGATGGTGGCCTGCCTGACCATGATCTTCGCCACGATCATCGCGGTGCCGGCGGCTTACGCGCTGACCCGTTGCGAGTTCCGTGGCAAGGCCGTGGCGCTGCAATTGATGTCGCTGCCACTGGTGTTCCCGATGGTGGTGTTGGGCCTGGCCTTGCTGCTGGTGTTCGACAGCCTGCCATTCCAGATCACCACCTCGCGGCTGGTGATTGCCCATGTGATTCTGGCGCTGCCGTTCGTGGTGAAAAACTGCACGGCAGCGATGCTCTCCATCGGCAGCGAAGTCGAAGAGGCCGCGCAAATGCTCGGCGCTTCACCGACTCGGGCGATTGTCGATGTGGTGGTGCCGTTGATGAAGTCGGGGATTCTGGCGGGCATGCTGCTGGCGTTCATCGTCTCGTTCAACGAATTCACCGTGACCTATTTCCTCTACACCATCGACGTCATGACCGTGCCGATCTGGATGTACAGCCGCACCGTGTCATCGCTCGACCCTACCGTTTTCTCGTTTGCCGTGCTGATCGTGCTGATCGACTTCGTGCTCATTTGGGCGCTGGAAAAGTTGGTTGGCGAAGGCGGCGTTTCGTTCTGATTTCTTGAGGTGATTCAAATGACTGGTCTGATTCTGGAAAACGTCGAGAAACATTACGGCTCGGCCTGCGCGGTAAAGGATGTAAACCTGCATTTGCCCGAGGGCAAACTGGTGTGTTTCCTCGGCCCGTCGGGCTGCGGTAAAACCACTTTGCTGCGGATGATCGCCGGGCTCGAAACCCTGACCGGCGGCGAGATTCGCCTGGACGGTGAAGACATCGGCCATACCCCTGCGCATCAGCGCAATTTCGGTATGGTGTTTCAATCCCTGGCGCTGTTCCCGCACATGACGGTGGGGGAGAACATTGCCTATCCGTTGAAACTGCGTGGGGTCAGCAAGGCCGATCAGCAGGCGCGGGTGGTGGAGTTGCTTGAGCTGATTCAACTGCAGGAAATGATTGATCGCCCAGTGGCAAAACTCTCCGGCGGTCAGCGTCAGCGCGTGGCGATTGCGAGGGCGATTGCTTCGCGGCCGAAAATCCTGCTGCTCGACGAACCGCTGTCGGCGCTGGACGCCAAGTTGCGCGAGTCGATGCAGGTGGAAATCCGTCAGCTGCAACAGCGCTTGAACATCACCACCATCATGGTCACCCACGACCAGCGCGAAGCCATGACCATGGCCGACATCGTGGTGGTGCTGGGTGAGCATCGGGTGCAGCAGGTGGGCACGCCGATTGAGATTTATCGGCACCCGGCCAATGAATTCGTCGCGGACTTCATCGGTTCGGGGAATATTTTCCCGGCCACGGCGTTGGGCAATGGCAAGGTCAGCCTGCCCGGCGGTGATGCGCTGCAAGTGCCGATCTGCAGCAGCATCGTGGTGGGGGAGAAGGTGAAAATGCTGATTCGCCCCGAAGACCTGCAATTGTCGCAACCCCAGGCGACGGCGGGGAATCGCTTGCTGGGTAAGGTGACGTTTGTGCGGGATATCGGCGCGACCATCGAAACCACCGTCGAATGTTCCGGGGTGTCGTTTACCGCGTTGAGCACGCCGTGTCAGGACGTTGGGTTGAGCATTGGCAATCCGGTGTCGGTGACCTTGCCGGCTGAGGCGTGCCGAGTACTGAGCGCCTGAACAAACACCGCCATCCTCGTAGGAGCGAGGCTTGCCCGCGAAGGCTATTTCATACTCAGCATTGATGCTGGCTGATACGACGCCTTCGCGGGCAAGCCTCGCTCCTACAGGGTATGAATCTGACTACACGGACAACCGCAACCGCGCCAAATCCCGCAGCGGCGGTGCCCCGAACAATCGGCTGTACTCGCGGCTGAACTGCGAAGGGCTTTCATACCCCACCCGATACCCCGCCGCCGACGCTTCCAGCCCTTCGGCCAGCATCAACCGCCGCGCTTCTTGCAGGCGCAACTGTTTCTGATACTGCAGCGGACTCATCGCCGTCATCGCCTTGAAGCGGTGATGCAGCGTCGACACGCTCAGGTTCACTTCCCGCGCCAGGTCGTCGATGCGCAGCGGTTGCTCATAATTGCCGTTGAGCCATTTGATCGCTTGGCTGATGCGATGGCTCTGGCTGTTGGCGATGGCAATCTCATACAGCCGATGTCCCTGCTGGCTGCGCAACAGCCGATACAGAATCTCCCGACGAATCAGCGGCGCCAGCATGGCGATGTCTTTCGGTGTGTCCAGCAAACGCGCCAGGCGCAGCACGGCGTCGAGCATGGCCGCGTCGATCCGCTCGACATACAGGCCTCGGCCCGTGGGCCGTGTGGGCAGGCCGATGGGGCCGGCGTCGGCAATCAGCGCGGTGATTTCCGCCGGGTCGATGTCCAGCCGCACCGCGAGGATCGGTTCTTCGGGCGAGGCATTCACCACCCGCCCGCTCAGGGGCATCGAGACCGATACCACCAGGTAATTCAGCGGGTCGTAATTGAAGTGTTCGTCCGCCAACCGAACTTCCTTGCGTCCCTGGGCCATGATGCACAGGGCCGGTTGGGCCAGCCCCGGGGCGAAATCATGGGATTTGCTGTGACGCGACATGAACAGCGAACCGACGGCGGTGGCATAGGAACCATCGTCCAGCGTGTTGCGACGGATGAGGTCGGCCAGTTCCGCGCGCTGTTTTTCCATGTCAGCGGGAAGCGGAGCCTGAAAGTGATCGAGCGACGACATGCAGGGAATCCTCCGTGAAGTGTTGGTCATGGGCCGAGCTTAAATTTGTGCAAGGGACAGCGGTAGACACATCCTGTCAAAAGCTTGCCTGATTCTGCGCGGGGTGAATACACGAGGCTGCCATAGCAGGGCAATGTGGATGAAACTTGCTTAAAAGTGGTGTGACAGCGGTGTGACAATACTTTGCGCGCTGTTACAGAGGCTTTTTGCAGTTGCGCAGGATTGTGCAATAAGCCGGCAGAAATCGACTAACGCTGACTGTGATGCGCCGCCTAATCTTGGATCCTGTCGCAGCCCGTCCCACGGCTGCCACTCGACTCCCTGGGAGGGTTGAACATGTCTACGCAGATCCCCGTCAGTCATATGGCCTTCGTTCGCGCCCGCGCCGGGCGTTCGGCAGAACTCGGTGCGCGCCTGAGCGCCCTGATCGAACCGTCGCGCAACGCGCCGGGTTGCCTGAGCTTCGCCCTGCAGCACTCGCAATGTGATCCCGAGCTGTGGCTGGTGTCCGGTTTCTGGGCCAGCCAACAGGCGATGACCGCTTACTTCGGCAGCCCGGCGATGCAGATTTTTACCGAGCTGGTGCAGGAAATGGTGGTCAACAGCCTGGATTTCCATACTTTCAAGGATGTCTCGGCGACCCAGGCCCTCGGCCAGTCCCAGGCAGCGGTACACAAACTGGCCGGTTGAGGGTTTAATGGCGCAACTCTCCATTAGCCAGGATCCGCGACATGGCACGTAAAGCTTTTGAACACTTCGAAGCCGTTTCAGCAGTAGTACCGAGCGAGGGCGGTTACCACGCCGCGATTGCCGTCAAAGCCCTCGGTGGTTCCGGTGCCCCGGTTTTTCACAAAGTGCTGGAAGGCCAGACGTTCAAGACCGCTCATGAAGCCGACGAGGCCGCGGCCAAAGAGCTGACCCACCTCAAAGACGTCAAACAAGACGCCGACCTGCTCTGGTAATCACTTGACCGCCCCCGGGCGGAACATCTTGAACAGTGCCTCTGGCCCCAGCTGAAAATAATCCGCTGGCCCGCCGCCGCGCAGAATCGGTTCTGCCGCGGCGGTGTCGTACACCCCATCCTTCAACAGCCATTTGGCGATGTGCACGGCGACCACTTCGCCGAGAATCAGCCAGCTCGGCACCACTTCCTTGTTGGCGCGCTGCAACTGAATGATCTGCGTGACCTTGCACTCGAAGGACACTGGGCTTTCGGCGACCCGTGGCACCTGAATGATCTTCGACGCGGCGGTGGTCAGCCCGGACAGTTCGAACTCGTTGACTTCCGGCCCGACCATGGCGCAGCTCTGGTTCATCTGCTCGGCCAGCGGACGCGTCGCCAGGTTCCAGGCGAACTCGCCGGTCTGCTCGATGTTGTTCAGGCTGTCTTTGCGCCCGACACTGGAAAACCCGATGATCGGCGGGATGTAGTTGAAGGCGTTGAAGAAGCTGTAGGGCGCCAGGTTCAGGCGACCGTTGGCGTCCTGGGAGGAAATCCAGCCAATGGGACGCGGGCCGACGATGGCGTTGAACGGATCATGGGGCAGGCCATGGCCGTTGGCGGGTTCGTAGAAGTGGATATCGTCGGGCATGGAGTGAGTTCCTGAGGGCGTTCGGGAGGTGAGCATGGTGCAAGGGCCAGCGGCAGATTTCAATCAGTGGGAGTGGGGCTTCTGTGGCGATCACCGGGTTTTGCTTTCCCCAGAAATGACTAAGCCCGGCCAGAGCCGGGCTGTGTGGTGCGTACAGGGATCAGTTGGTACGGGCAGCGTCGGTGCGATCGACGCTGTCGGTAGCGACTTTGGCCGCGTCGGTGCGGCTGTCGTCAGCGGTGTTGCTTTGCGCAGTGAAGACGGCGGAACCGGTGCGGTCGTAACCATCGGCGGCGAAGGTATTGGCCGCCAGCACAGAGAGGGTCAGGGCAAGCATCAGTTTGGTTTTCATGGGTAACTCCAGTTTGCACATTGCAATGAATTGATCGACGGGGGGCAGGATGCGTACTGGGCATTAACCAGCGATTAATCGGGCTCTCTTGTCTGCGTGACAGAATTTTCATCCTGCACTTACCTATTTTTCACCGCTCCACCGCCAGTCTGCGCACCGGTCAATAACCCGAAGAAACGACTGCCACGAACTGGAGCTTGCCTTGAATGAATAAACTTCCTCAGATCACCCTGGCGTTCTGGGTCATGAAAATCTGCGCAACGACCCTGGGTGAAACCGCGGGGGATTTGTTATCGATGACCCTTAATGTCGGTTACGCCATCAGCTCGCTGATCCTGATCAGCGTCTTTGTGCTGACGCTGGTCACGCAGTTGATGTCCAAAACTTACAAGCCGGTGCTGTACTGGATCGTGATTCTGTCGACCAGCACCGCTGGCACCACCATGTCCGACTTCATGGACCGCACCCTTGAATTGGGCTACGCCACGGGTTCGATGATCCTGATTGCGATTCTGCTGGGGATATTCGCGGCCTGGCGCTTGAGCGGCGATTCGCTGAACGTCACCAAGGTCCAGACCTTCCGGGGCGAGATGTTCTATTGGATGGCGATTCTGTTTTCCAACACCCTGGGCACGGCGCTTGGCGATTACCTGGCCGACGACTCGGGCCTGGGTTTTGCCGGCGGCGCACTGTTGATCGGTTCGACCATTGCGCTGGTGGTGCTGTTGAAATACTTCACGAAGATTTCGTCGGTGCTGCTGTTCTGGGTGGCGTTCGTGTTGACGCGGCCATTCGGCGCAACCTTGGGCGACTTCCTGACCAAACCCCATGCAAAGGGTGGCCTGGATTTCGGCACCATCGGTTCGTCGCTGGTGTTGGCGGGGGTTCTGGTGGTGATGATTGCGGGGGCGTCTTACGTGCAGGGCAAGTACGCGAAGCAGACGGCGGCCGAGTTGACTTGAGACTGAGTCGTCCTCTTCACGGGCTTGCCTGCGAAGAGGACGGTACAGCCACTATCAATATTGCTGTCAGTCGGTCTCGATCCGCGAATGCTTGCGGGTGTCTTTCATGGTCACGTACACCAGCAACGACACCGCGATGCACGCCGTGACATACCAGTAGTAACCGGTTTCCATGCCGATGCTCTTGAACCACAGGGCGATGTATTCAGCGGTGCCGCCGAAGATCGACACGGTCAGTGCGTACGGCAGGCCGACGCCCAGGGCGCGGATTTCGGTCGGGAACAATTCGGCTTTGACCACCGCGTTGATCGAGGTGTAGCCGCTGACGATGATCAGCGCCGCCATGATCAGGAAGAACGCGCCCCACCAGCTCTGGATGGTGTGCAGGGTGGTCAGGATCGGTACGGTGAACAGCGTCCCGAGAATACCGAAGGCAATCAGGATCGGCCGACGACCGACTTTATCCGACAGCCCGCCGATGATCGGTTGCAGGCACATGAACAGAAACAGCGTGGCCGCGGAAATCGTGGTGGAGTCGGAAATGCTCATGCCGACGGTGTTCACCAGGTATTTCTGCATGTACGTGGTGTAAGTGTAGAACGCCAGCGTGCCGCCCATGGTCAGGCCGACCACGGTCATCAGTTCCTTGGGATGGCGCAGCAAGGTGCGCATTGCGCTTTCTCGGGCTTTCTCTTTCTTGGTGAACGACTCGGTTTCTTCCATGCCGCGACGCAGGTACAGCGCGACCACGGCACACAACGCGCCGATGGCGAACGGAATGCGCCAGCCCCAGGCGTACAGCTCTTCGGTGGTCAGGAAGTTTTGCAGCACGATCAGCACACCCAGGGCGATGAGCTGGCCGGAGATCAGCGTCACGTATTGGAAACTGGAGTAGAAGCCGCGACGTTCCTTGGTCGCCATCTCGCTGAGGTACGTCGCCGAGGTGCCGTACTCACCCCCCACCGACAAACCTTGTAGCAGGCGGGCGAACACCAGCAGGATCGGCGCGCCGATACCGATGGTTTCATAGCCCGGGCTCAGGGCGATCAGCAGCGAGCCGAAGCACATCAGGTAGACCGACGCCATGAGCGCGGCTTTACGGCCGGCCTTGTCAGCGTAGAGGCCCATCAGCCAACCGCCGATCGGGCGCATCAAAAAGCCCACGGCGAAGATTGCGGCGGTGTTGAGCAGTTGGGCGGTGGTGTCGCCTTTGGGGAAGAAGACTTTGGCGAAGTACAGGGAGAAGGCGGCGTAGACGTACCAGTCATACCACTCGACCATGTTGCCGACAGAGCCGCTGAAGATCGATTTGATCCGGCTGGCGGTGCTTCTTTCTTTAGCCGGCACGGCAGCCGACCCAAGGGGCAGGGCGTTGGAGTTATCCATTGAAGGATCCTTCGTTTAATTGTTTTTGTGGAGCGCGTGTAAACGCAGCCTGCAGGGGCTATAGCAGGAGCTGTGCCAAGGAGAGGAGGGCCGGTTTAGAGGGGGTGAGAGGTTTTGTTGAGCGGATAGTCGCTCAAGGTATGCGTAAGTATGAGCGGATTTCCGCCGATCACTTGTGGCGAGGGGGCTTGCCCCCGTTGGAGTGCGAAGCGCTCCCCGGCATTTTTTCAGGTACACCACATTTGCAGATTTTACGACTGCTTCGCAGCCGAACGGGGCGATGCGGCGTTCCGACAAGCCCCCTCGCCACAGGTCATGTGTCGGATATGAACATCTCCCGGCTCAACCCATGGCGCTGCATCTTTTCATTGAAGGTACGGCGCGGCAGTTGCAGTTCTTCAAGCACCGCTTTCACATCGCCCTTATGCCGGGTCAGCGCCGCGCGCAAGCAATGCGCTTCGAAGGCTTCCTGCTGCGCCGCCAGTGACTGGCCGGGATCGATCCCCACCGGTTCCGGTTCGCCGAGGCCCAGCACCTGGCGCTCGGCGACGTTCGCCAGTTCGCGTACATTGCCCGGCCAGTCGTGGCTCAGCAGATGGCTCAATTGCGGCCCGCTCAACGGTGGAAAGGTACGGCCAAGGCGTTCGGCGGCACTCTGGGCGAAGAACTCGAACAGCAGTGGAATGTCTTCACGCCGATCACGCAACGGCGGCAGCCGCAGCTCGGCGACGTTCAAGCGATACGCCAGGTCCTCGCGAAAACGCCCGGCCCGGGCTTCATCCAGCAAGTCGGGTTTGGTCGCGGCGATGATCCGCAAATCCACGTGGATACTCTGATTGGAGCCCAATCGCTCGAGCTTCTGCTCCTGCAACACCCGCAGCAGTTTCACCTGCTGCGCCAGCGGCATGCTTTCGATTTCATCGAGAAACAGTGTGCCGCCGTCGGCGTATTCGAGCTTGCCGATGCGTTTGCCCTGGGCGCCGGTGAACGCGCCGCTCTCATGGCCGAACAGTTCGGCCTCGAACAACTGCTCGGGAATCGCCGCGCAGTTCAAGGCGACGAAGGGCTTGTCGGCGCGGGGACCGAAGTCGTGCAGGCAGCGGGCAACCAGTTCCTTGCCGCTGCCGGTTTCGCCACGGATCAGCACATTGACCGGCAGCGTCGCCAGATCCAGCACTTGCCGGCGCAGCGTCTGCAAACCACGGGACACTCCCAGCAGGGTGGCATCGAGTTTGGCGCGATTGTCGGCCTGCTCGTGCAGGGCACGGTTTTCCAGCACCAGCCGGCGCTTGTCCAGCGCCCGACGCAGGCTGCTCAGCAGGGTTTCCGGGCTGAAGGGTTTTTCGAGGAAATCGTAGGCGCCATCGCGCATCGCTTCGACGGCCATCGGCACATCGCCGTGACCGGTCAGCAAGATCACCGGTAAATCGGCGTCGCGGCGCTGCACTTCGGCCAGCAGTTCCAGCCCGCTCATGCCGGGCATGCGCACATCGCTGAGAATCACCCCAGGGAAGTGTTTCGGCAGTTGCGCCAGGCACTCATCGGCGCGGCTGAACAGCTGCACCTCGAACCCCGACAGGCTCAGCCACTGTTCGACGGCGCTGCGGATGCTGCTTTCGTCATCGACCACCATCACCGAATTGAGCATCAGGCAGCTACCTCCAGATCAATGGGCAACGTCAGGCTGAACACCGCGCCTTTTTCGCCATTATCGGCGCTCAGGCGTCCGCCCGCTTCGTGGACGATGGCAAAGGACACGGCCAGCCCCAAGCCCAGGCCATCACCCACCGGCTTAGTGGTAAAGAATGGATCGAACACCTGGCTCAAGTGTTCTTCGGCAATGCCGCCGCCATTGTCGATCACACTCAGGCGCCATAGCTGTTCATCGGCTTCGAGGCGGATTTCCAGACGCTTGCAGGGTTTGCCCTGCATGGCGTCCAGGGCGTTGCGCAGCAGGTTGATCAGCACCTGTTCCAGACGAATCGCATCGCCACGCACCCAGGCCGGACGGGTCAGATGCAGCACCAGGCTGACCTGTTCATCGCGCAGGCGCGCGTCGAGCAATTGCAGGGCCTGATCCACCACCGCCGCCAGATCCAGCCGTTCGCGCAAACCGCTGGGGCTTTTGCGCGCGAAGGTTTTCAGGTGGCCGGTGAGGGCAGCCATGCGCGTGAGCATGTCGTCCACCGGTTTGAGCGCCTTGTAGGCGTCGTCGACCCGGCCGTGATCGAGTAGCAACCTCAGCGTAGCAAGCTGCATGCGCTGGGCGGTCAGGGGCTGATTGATTTCATGGGCCAGCGCTGCGGACATCTGCCCCAGCGCCGCGAGTTTGGCCGATTGCACCAGTCCGTCCTGAGCGGTGCGCAGGTCACGGGTGCGTTCTTCCACCAGTTGTTCGAGTTCTTCGCGGCTGCGTTGGCGCATTTTGGCCAGTCGCCAGCGTTGATTAAGGAACAGCAACAGAAACACCAGCGCCAGCCACAACCCGGCAGCGGCGAGCGCGGCGTTACGGATGTCTTCGAAGGCGACTTGTGGGCGGCGCAGCAGGTGCAAGGTC
Organism: Pseudomonas sp. Pseusp15; assembly: GCF_059492165.1. Lineage (NCBI taxonomy): Bacteria > Pseudomonadati > Pseudomonadota > Gammaproteobacteria > Pseudomonadales > Pseudomonadaceae > Pseudomonas > Pseudomonas sp. Pseusp15. Next base: position 4,009,102 of record NZ_CP168523.1, on the reverse strand, counting down.
CAGCCTTCAGTGGTCAGCGGTAGCGATTCCCACAAGTAGTTTTCCGTGCCGTCAGGACCGACGACGCGCGCCAGATCACTGTTGTCGTCAAAGCGCTGCAGCGATTGGTAATCCAGCGGTGTCAGCGGTTGTTTGTCGTATTGGCGGGTGGCCTTGAGCTCGGTGTGATCGCTGTCGTTCAACGGTTTCAACAGGCGATAGCGCCAGCCCGGCTGGTTGGCAATGAAGATGATCCCGCGTGCATCGCTGACCAGCAACGTGTCGCTGCCCTGACGCCATTCGCGCTCCAGCTCCGGGAATTCCAGTTTCACCACCATGGCGCCGAGGAACTCGCCGCTGTCGCGGGTCACCGCGCTGGAGAGAAAGTAACCGGGAATGCCACTGGTGACGCCTACCGCATAAAAGCGCCCGGCGCCCTGGGTGCGGGTCTGGCTGAAGTAAGGGCGAAAACCGTAGTTGTGGCCGACGTAACTGCTGGGCAAACGCCAATTGCTGGCGGCCACGGCCAGGCCGGTGCGGTCGAGCAGTTCCAGGGTCGAGGACTGCGCGGCACCGTTGATTTTTTCCAGTTTGCGGTTCAGTGCGTCCTGCTGCTCAGGCGTTACCGGGCCATCGAGCGCGGCGCGCAACTCCGGGTCCAGCGCCAGCACGGCGGGCAGGGCGCGGTAGCGGTCGATCAGGGTATGCAGGGAATTGGCGTACAGCGCCAGTTGCTGGTTGGCGCGGGCGGCGTCTTCTTCCAGCGCCTGGCGTTCGGCGTGGCGGATGGCCAGGGTGGCGGCGAGGACGGCACCGGCGACGATCAGCAGGGAGTACAACGACAGACGCAGGGTACGGGAGGTCGGCAGCATGCTGGCGCAAACAGAGAGTAAGTCGGGCGGGCACCATACCATGCAGGTGATCGGCTCGGCGTCCTGTTCGCGCACTCACCGATCGTTCGGGCGACTGACAGGCTTGAGAGTTGCCAAAGTACCAGGTTTTTCTATCGCGAACGGTTTGGACACTGGATAAAAAAAACGGCCGGGTCATCCATAACGATGAGCCGGCCGTACGGGCAGACTGAAGCGCTTACTGCACTTCCACCGCCAGGCTTTCGCTGATCTTCTGCTGCCAGATCGCAGGGCCAGTGATGTGTACCGACTCACCCTTGCTGTCCACCGCAACGGTGACCGGCATGTCTTTCACGTCGAACTCGTAGATCGCTTCCATCCCCAGTTCGGCGAACGCCACCACGCGGGATTTCTTGATCGCTTGCGCCACCAGGTAAGCCGCGCCGCCGACTGCCATCAGGTAAACGGCTTTGTGGTCCTTGATCGCTTCGATTGCGGTCGGGCCGCGCTCGGATTTGCCGATCATGCCCAACAGGCCGGTTTGCTCGAGGATCTGACGGGTGAACTTGTCCATCCGCGTAGCGGTAGTCGGGCCAGCCGGGCCAACCACTTCTTCGCGCACCGGATCAACCGGGCCGACGTAGTAGATGAAGCGACCTTTCAGGTCCACCGGCAGGGTTTCACCCTTGTTCAGCATCTCGACCATGCGCTTGTGCGCGGCGTCGCGACCGGTGAGCATCTTGCCGTTGAGCAGGACGGTTTCGCCCGGCTTCCAGCTCTGCACTTCTTCCGGCGTCAGGGTGTCGAGGTTGACGCGACGGGCCGACGGGCCGGCTTCCCAGACGATTTCCGGGTAGGCGTCCAGCGGTGGCGCTTCCAGCGAGGCCGGGCCGGAACCGTCGAGCACGAAGTGCGCGTGACGGGTGGCGGCGCAGTTCGGGATCATGCACACCGGCAGGGAGGCGGCGTGGGTCGGGTAATCCATGATCTTCACGTCGAGCACGGTGGTCAGACCGCCCAGGCCCTGGGCACCGATGCCCAGTTGGTTGACCTTCTCGAACAGCTCCAGGCGCATCTCTTCGATACGGTTCTGCGGGCCGCGTGCTTTAAGCTCGTGAATGTCGATGGATTCCATCAACACTTCCTTGGCCATCACGGCGGCTTTCTCGGCGGTGCCGCCGATGCCGATGCCGAGCATGCCCGGTGGGCACCAGCCGGCGCCCATGGTCGGAACGGTTTTCAAAACCCAGTCGACGATCGAGTCGGACGGGTTGAGCATGGCCATTTTCGACTTGTTCTCGGAACCGCCGCCCTTGGCCGCCACGTCCACTTCCACGGTGTTACCCGGAACGATGGAGTAGTGGATAACGGCCGGGGTGTTGTCCTTGGTGTTTTTACGAGCGCCCGCCGGGTCGGCGAGGATCGAGGCACGCAGGACGTTTTCCGGCAGGTTGTAAGCCCGGCGCACGCCTTCGTTGATCATGTCGTCCAGGCCCATGGTGGCGCCATCCCAACGTACGTCCATGCCTACGCGCACGAACACGGTGACGATGCCGGTGTCCTGGCAGATCGGGCGGTGGCCGGTGGCGCACATGCGCGAGTTGATCAGGATTTGCGCGATGGAATCGCGGGCTGCCGGCGATTCTTCACGCAGGTAGGCCTCGTGCATCGCCTGGATGAAATCCACGGGGTGGTAGTAAGAAATGAATTGCAGTGCGTCAGCAACGCTCTGAATCAGGTCGTCTTGCTTGATCACGGTCATCGAGTCGCGCTCCTCTAAAAGACGGGAACATTCAATAAGGTGCCTGCGGCTTGGGTGCATCGGTCGGTCGCAGACACCTTTCAAGGCACGCCGGGCATGCTGGCGCGACGCTAAAAAGGCGCGGCAGTATACCGCGCATCAAAGGCGGGTACATCTGTTGACAGTCAAACGTTGGTCGCATACATCGCCGGTGCGGATCGCCACGAATCCTGATATAGCCGCACAACGCGAACCTGTAGCAGCTGCCGAAGGCTTCGTTCGGCTGCGAAGCAGTCGCAATATCAGAGATTTGCGGTATGTCAGGCAGACCGTGTCAGCCGGATTCACGACTGCTTCGCAGCCGAACGCAGCCTCGCAAGCTCGACAGCTGCTACAGCGAACGCAGTCTTCGGCAGCTGCTACCTGGAATGCAGCAAGGCTCGACTCACAGGAAGCGGGTCATGGGTTTGACGCCAGATTTTCGCCACAAAAATTGAATGGTCATTTATCAGACTCGCCACTAAAGTGGCATCCGGCCTGTAGAGTAGGACACTCTGACAGCCTCCTTTCGCACGGTGAATCAACGATTGACCCATAACGCCATCCAGCGGCTTTTGCTCAAACGCTTTGCCCTTGCGGCCGGCACTTATGCCCTGGCCTTGCTGCTGGTGTGGCTGGCGTTTTTCACCGGCCATTACAACGACTCCCTTGCTGGCATGGTGATCGGCAGCGTGTTGACGGTGTTCAGTCAGGCCGTGTTGTTCGCGGTGTTTTACAGCGGCACGAACCTGCGGTGTTCCGACCCCAGCCTGACCGAAGTGCAAATTCTGCTGGGGCTGGGTTGGCAATCCTGGCTGATCGCCCATCTGGACGAGGCGCGCGGTGCGTTTCTGGTGTTTTACCTGCTGATCCTGTTGTTCGGGCTGTTTCATCTGTCGCGTATTGCTTTTGTGCGTTGCGCGTTGCTGGTGTTTTTCAGTTTCAGCGCCATCACGTTATGGGAGCTCTACCACTTCGAGCTGCACGACCCGACGCAGTCCCTGTTGCAGGTGTGCGTGCTGTTTGTGGTACTCGGCTGGCTGGTGCTCTATGCCCGTTACGTCCAGGTGTCGCGCCAGCGTATGCGGCAGCGGCGGTTCGCCTTGCAGGCGCATCAAGACACCCTGCGCGGGATGATGCGCCAGCTCGAAGGCCTGGTGGCGACCGACGAACTCACCGGGCTGTTCAACCGCCGGCATTTCCTGCGCCTGGCCTCCCGCGAGTTGAATGCCATGGAAGTCGGTGTGGTGCATGGCCTGGCGCTGATCGACCTCGACCACTTCAAACGCATCAACGATGTTCACGGCCACGCCGCCGGTGATCAGGTGCTGCAAGCGTTCGCCGGAGTGGCCACGGCCTGCCTGCGCGATGGCGATATTCTGGCCCGTTACGGCGGTGAAGAATTCGTGGTGCTGTTGCCCGATTGCGATGCCGAGCGCCTGACGGCCTGTTGCGAGCGCTTGCGCATAGCCTTCATGGATGTCGAATTGGTCGGCCTGGAGATCGCCCATCTCAGCCTGTCGGCGGGCATGACCTTGTTGGAACTGGGCCACGATCTGGATCACGCCTTGCACCGCGCCGATCAGGCGCTGTACCGCGCCAAGCGTGACGGCCGTAACCGTTGCGCGGCCGCCTGGGAGAATGTCGATGCCTGAGTTACGGGTCGGCGAACGCCAATGGGCAGTGGCGGCGGGCAGTAACCTGCTCGATGCCCTCAATCAAAACGGCGTGCCGGTGCCCTATAGCTGCCGCGCCGGCAGTTGCCACGCGTGCCTGGTCAAATGTGTCGAGGGCCTGCCCAGCGACAGCCGTCCCGATGCCTTGAGCAATGAACAGCGCCAACAGGGTTGGCGGTTGGCCTGTCAGTGCCAGGTGGTTGACGATCTGCAAGTCGAAACCTTTGACCCGTTGCGCGATGGTCTTGCCGCGCAAGTGGTCGCCAGCGATTGGCTGAGCGCCAGCGTATTGCGCTTGCGCCTGACCAGCGAGCGCCCGTTGCGCTATCAGGCGGGGCAGCATCTGGTGTTGTGGGCGGGGCAGGTGGCGCGGCCATATTCCCTGGCCAGCCTGCCGGAAGAAGACCGCTTTCTGGAATTCCACCTCGATTGCCGTCAACCGGGGGAGTTCAGTGACGCGGCGCGTCGCTTGAGAATCGGCGATCCGATCCGCCTCGGCGAGTTGCGCGGCGGGGCGCTGCATTACGATCCGGACTGGCACACCCGACCGCTGTGGTTGCTGGCGGCTGGCACCGGTCTGGGGCCGCTGTTCGGCATCTTGCGCGAAGCGTTGCGTCAGCATCACCAGGGCGCCATCCGCGTCATTCACCTGGCCCATGATGCCAGTGAGCATTATCTGGCCAAACCCCTGCAAGCCATGGCCGAGGGCCGTGAAAACCTTAATGTCGAGCTGTGGACGGCGGCCGAGTTGCCCGCGGCTTTGGCGCAACTGCGCCTTGTTTCCCGGCAAACCCTGGCCTTAGTCTGCGGAGCACCCGACAGCGTCGACGCCTTTGCCCGGCGCCTGTACCTGGCGGGTTTGCCGCGCAATCAACTGCTGGCGGATGTCTTTGTCCCCCATGGTTGAGCGCTGATTGCTGTGGCGAGGGGGCTCGCCCCCGTTGGGCTGCGAAGCGGCCCCAAAAGTTTGTGAGCGCTGCGCACTCAAGCGGGAGCATGCTCCCTCGCCACAGTTGATCCTCTCAGATCAGGACACGCCATGCCCGACGCCATCCAGTTTGAACGTGAGCGCGGTTTACTGACCCTGCGCCTCAACCGCCCGGAAAAGAAAAACGCCCTGACCCGCGCCATGTACAGTCAACTGGCGGAGGGCTTGCGGCTTGCCGACAGCGATCCCGACATCAACGCCGTGCTGATCACCGGCAGCGCCGAATGCTTCACAGCTGGCAACGACATCGCCGACTTCATCCAGCAACCGCCGGGCAACCTCGACAGCCCGGTGTTCCACTTCATGCTCGGCCTTCTTGAGTGCCGCAAGCCGGTGATCGCTGCGGTAGCCGGCGCGGCGGTGGGGATCGGCACGACGATGCTGCTGCATTGCGATCTGGTTTATGTCAGTGCGGCTGCGAGGTTGCGCATGCCATTCGTCAATCTGGGGTTATGCCCGGAGTTCGGCTCCAGCCTGATCCTGCCGCGCTTGCTTGGGCAGGCCAAAGCGGCGGAGTTGTTGCTGTTGGGTGAAGGGTTCAGCGGTGAACAGGCTGCGGCGTGGGGCATTGCGACTGAGGCCTTGGGCAGTGGCGAGGCGGCGTTGGCCAAGGCGCGGGAGATGGCGTTGCGGTTCGAGTCATTGCCACCGGAAGCGGTGCGCATCAGCAAGCAATTGATGAAAGCGCCGGACCGGGAACAGCTGCGCCAGGTCATAGAAGAAGAGGGCGCGTTGTTCACCCAGCGGTTGCGCTCGCCGGAAGCGATGGCGGCGTTGTCAGCGTTTATCAGCAAACACTAACCGATCGTTCCCACGCTCTGCGTGGGAACGATCACCACAGACGAAAAAAGCCCCGCCATTCACATGGCGGGGCTTTTGTTTTTCAGCAATCGGTCACTCAGACCTGCGGGTCGCCCACGTGCAGGATCTTCATGCCGTTGGTACCGCCGGTGGTGTGGTAGCTGTCGCCCTTGGTCAGGATCACCCAGTCACCTTTCTGCACGACGCCGCGCTTGACCAGCTCGTCGATGGCTTTCTGGCTGACTTCGTTCGGTGCCAGCGAGGCCGGGTCGAACGGAACGGTGTACACGCCACGGAACATCGCTGCGCGGGCCTGGGCTTCGCGGTGCGGGGTGAACGCGTAAATCGGCACCGACGAGCGGATACGCGACATGATCAGCGGGGTGTAGCCGCTTTCGGTCAGCGCGATGATCGCTTTCACGCCTGGGAAGTGGTTGGCGGTGTACATGGTTGCCAGCGCGATGCTCTCGTCGCAGCGCTCGAATTCCTTGCCGATGCGGTGGCTGGAGGTCTTGCTGGTCGGGTGCTTTTCAGCGCCGATGCAGATGCGCGCCATAGCTTGCACCGCTTCCAGCGGGTACAGGCCAGCAGCACTTTCGGCCGAGAGCATCACGGCGTCGGTGTAGTCGAGCACGGCGTTGGCTACGTCGGACACTTCGGCGCGGGTCGGCATCGGGTTCTGGATCATCGACTCCATCATCTGGGTCGCGACGATCACGGCCTTGTTGTGGCGACGTGCGTGCAGAATGATTTTCTTCTGAATGCCCACAAGCTCAGCGTCGCCGATTTCCACACCCAGGTCACCACGGGCCACCATCACCGCGTCGGAGGCCTTGATCAGGCCGTCGAGGGTTTCGTCGTCGGCCACGGCTTCGGCGCGTTCGATCTTCGCCACCAGCCAGGCGGTGCCGCCGGCTTCGTCGCGCAGTTGACGGGCATATTCCATGTCGGCGGCGTCACGGGGGAAGGACACGGCGAGGTAGTCGACTTCCATTTCGGCGGCGAGCTTGATGTCGGCCTTGTCTTTCTCGGTCAGGGCCGGTGCCGTCAGGCCACCGCCGCGACGGTTGATGCCTTTATGGTCCGACAGCGGGCCGCCGATGGTCACGGTGCAGTTCAGTTCGGTGGCGGTGGCGGTGTCGACGCGCATCACCACGCGGCCGTCGTCGAGCAGCAGCTCGTCGCCCACGCCGCAGTCTTTCACCAGGTCCGGGTAGTCGATGCCGACCACTTGCTGGTTGCCTTCGGTCAGCGGATGGCTGGTGGAGAAGGTGAATTGATCACCGATCTTCAGCTCGATCCGCTTGTTGGCGAATTTGGCGATACGGATTTTCGGGCCTTGCAGGTCACCCAGCAGGGCGACGAAGCGGCCGTGCTTGGCAGCGAGGTCACGCACCAGCTTCGCGCGAGCCTTGTGCTCGTCGGGGGTGCCGTGGGAGAAGTTCAGGCGGGCGACGTCCAGGCCAGCCAGAATCAGCTGTTCGAGAACTTCCGGCGAGTTACTGGCCGGGCCAAGGGTAGCGACGATTTTGGTACGACGAACGGACATGCAAAGACTCCTGAGTTCAAGCGCTAGCAGAGGCTACTATGGTCTTTGGGTGTAGTCATTGTTCGTTTGCACTACTTATTGCTTTCTTTATTGAACGTGACAACTTTGCAGCACGCCATCCTGAAGATTTCCGACAACGGGTCGATACAGAGCGCAAGACAGGAGATCCCCTTATGCGATTCGTGCTCATTGCCGTCCTTGCCCTCAGTGCTGCGGGCTGCACCCATTGGTCGATGGACCATCATTTGAACAATGCCTACAGCGCCTACGAACGCGGCAACTGCGAACAGGTGATGCTCGAACTGTCCAAGGTCGATCGTGAAAGTCGTTCCCGCCGCTACGTACAGCCGGAAGTGTCGATGATGCGCGGCCAGTGCCTGGAACGGCAGAAGCTGTTCATCGATGCGGCGCAGACTTATCAGTTCATCATTGCCTCGTACCCGCAAAGCGAATATGCCTATCGCGCCCGTGCCCGTCTGGAAACCTTGCAGAGCCTGGGCCATTACCCAGCGCGCAGCGCGGCGGCCGTGCGCCCGACGCAGTTCTGATGGCCGCTGTCATGCAACGGCTGGCCGCCCGGCGGTGGTGAGCTATAGTCCAAGAGATCGGTTTTAGAACCTTGCCTCTAAACCGGGGTGATACCTGTGATCGGCAGCAGTAAACGTCAGCGTTGTAAGGGCTGACGCACCAGGATCGGGGAGAGCGCGCCCAGGCTTATCAAGCAGCCGGCACGTTCCGAAGCATTAGTGCGGCCCTGCTTAAGGGCCTTGCTGGGCCATTTGCGCATGTTTACCGACCGCCGGATCGAGCGGCATCAACTGCCGTATTTTCTGAAAGTGTTCAACAGCGTCACCGACAAACCCATCGGCTTTCTGGGCAACTTGTCCAACGACGGGCTGATGCTTATCAGCCAGTTGCCGATAATGGTGGGCGTCGACTTTGACCTGCGATTGAAAATCCCCGCCAGCGACGGCTGCCAGCAGATCATTGACCTGAAGGCGTGTTGTCTGTGGTGCCATGAAGACGTCACGCCCCATCATTACGACGCCGGGTTCAGCCTGCAACGGGCACCGCCGGAGTACGGGCAATTGGTGGAGGCGTTGACGCAGTATTTCAGCTTTCAGCCATTGCCTGCTTCAGCCTGACAAATCCGCAACCAGTAGCAGCTGGCGCAGCCTGCTGCTACTGGGATTCGTCGCTACGTCGTTTTAATCGCCTTCTCGTTATCCAGCGACCGTTCCACCAGCATCAGCCCCAACTCACTCATCCGGTAAATTGCCATGGCCAGATGCCGCGGCTTGTCGTCCAGGCTTTCCGCCAGGTCGAGTAGCAGAATGCTGACCGTCGAAAAGGTTTCGTAGGTCTCGATGGTCAAGGCTTCGGGATTGGCATCGGGGACAACGGTGAACATTTTCATGGATCGTTCCTCGGTGGGGCGTTCGTTGGCAAAACGCGGCTCAGTGTTTTCCTGTTTGAGATAGTGATCTAGAGCCCTGTTGGCAGCGTCTTGGAGTTTTCTTGAGTCGAGGGTTCCGTAGGGGGAACGCGGGATGGTATTGAGTGAATTGGGTCGAGGCATTGACACGGTTAACTCCTTGTTGGAGCTACCGCCGATTCGGAGGTAGACGAATGGACGGCAGCGAGGGAAGGAGAACCTTATGTTGGGACGGACACCACCCACAATCAGCCTGGGTCGCTGACACTTGTAGGCAGATGCGCTTCATTCTGTAGCCGTTAGCGCTGCTATTCGAGAAGTCGGGAGGAGGACAACAAGCATATTACTGACCATGAACGTCAGTTGTTACCCGATGAGGAGCATCGGGTAACAGCCGAGGAGAATTACGACTCTTGATGGTTAGCTAGTCATTAGGGTCATGCTTTTTTGGAGCTTGTGATTCTTTAAAATCGGTGGAGATAGAAATAAGTGCCAAAGAGATGAATTCTTGGTTTCGATCTATCGCTTGCAATGCACATCGGATGTTATCCGCTATTTCGGTAGCACCTCGTTGCGCTATCCAATTCGATAGTTCTTCTATAGCGGCCCCCAAAGCCAGTTGGTTCTCATTGATCTGCGTTAGCACTGAAGCAAATAGTTTTGTCTCGTCCATGATGGATTCCTTGCGATAGAGCTTTCAGGTTGTTGAGTGGGACTGGTTTTCGTAAGTACCCGGATTGAGGGCTTGTAGTACGTGCTCGCACGTCATATCCATGTCGGCATCGTGATATGACGATTTTATATACGATTCGACGTTACATCGTTCCAGCTTTTTTCCACCCCAAGTACGCCGTCACCAACTCGGCCCCCAACTCTTGGGGCCGAGCATCCACCACCGGCACTCCATGAGCACTCAACCGCTCATGGAGCTGCGCCCGGTCATTCAAATAATCCACCGTCCCGCAATAGGCCAGCGCTTCAGGCAAGGTCTGCACCGGGGCGTGCCGTAGATTGTCGAGCAAGTCTTCACGCAGGCTCGCCACCAACACCCGATGCAGTTTGCTCAGGCGTTTGACCGCAGTCAGCAGCTCTTCGTCGTCTTCATCCCTCAGGTTGGTCACCAGCACTACCAGTGCCCGGCGTTTTTGTCGGGCCAGTAGCTGTGTGGCGGCAGCCTGGTAGTCGGCCGGGCGTTGGGTGCTGTCGAGGTCGTAGACGGTGTTGAGCAACACATTGAGCTGGCCTGTGCCCTTGACCGGGGCAAGGTAGTGCGGATGGTTGCTGGCGAAGGTGCTCAAGCCCACCGCGTCGCCCTGGCGCAACGCGATGTAGCTGAGCAGCAGGCAGGCATTGAGGGCGTGATCGAAATGCGCGAGCTCGCCGTCCTGGCTGCGCATGCGACGGCCGCAATCGAGCATGAAGATGATTTGCTGGTCGCGCTCGTCCTGGTATTCACGGGCGATGGGGGTGCGTTGGCGGGCGGTGGCTTTCCAGTCGATCTGGCGCAGGCTGTCGCCTTCGCGGAATTCGCGCAGTTGATGGAATTCCAGGCCCAGGCCGCGACGTTGGCGCTGGCGTACGCCGAGTTGGCTGAGCCAATTGTCCACCGCCAGCAACTGGCCGCCGTAGAGGCGGGCGAAGTCGGGGTAGACGCGGGTGGTGTCGGGTATGTTGAGCAGGCGTTTGTCGGACAACAACCCCATGGGGCTCGGCAGGTTGATTTCGCAGTATTCGAAGCTGAAATGGCCGCGCATGAGCGGGCGCAGGCGGTAGCTGATCTGGCTCTGTTGGCCGGGTTGCAGTTCGACCGACAGGGGCAGGTTTTCGACGCTCAGGCCGTCGGGTACGTGGTCGAAGATCTGAATGTTCAGTGGCTGGGTAAAATCATGCTCGACCTCCAGTCGCACTTCGCTCCATCGACCGAGTGCCAGGCTGCCGGGCATTTGTCGCTGGAGGCGCGGTGAGGGCAAACGCTTGAGGCGAATGGCGTCGAGTATCGCCAGGGCCAGCAGGGCCAGCAGTAATCCCCAGTTGATCGATAAAAGGCTAGATGGAACGGCGATGTCCAGCGCCCGTAAGGCGCCCAGCACGATGCCGATGGCTAGCAAGGCCGCAAGCCAGGCCAGTAGAAGCCGGGATGGTTTCATCGGCACACAGTTCCTGTGGCGAGGGAGCTTGCTCCCGCTCCAGTGCGCAGCGCTGGCAAGTTCTTCGCCCTATCAGAAATGTTGGGGCCGCTTCGCAGCCCAGCGGGAGCAAGCTCCCTCGCCACAGGGGTGGTCCGGATGGCCATGTTCACAGGCGTGGCGCCGGCACTTGGTCGAGCAGTTGCTTGAGCACCTGATCGACGTCCAGCCCTTCGATGTCCAGCTCCGGGGCAATCCGCACGCGGTGACGCAGTACCGCCAGGGCGCAACCTTTGATGTCGTCGGGAATCACGAACTCGCCCCCGCGCAACAAGGCGCGGGCGCGGGCGCAACGTGCCAGGGCGATGGAGGCGCGAGGCCCGGCACCGAGAGTCAGGCCTGGCCAGGTGCGGGTGGTGCGGGCCAGGCGCACGGCGTAATCGAGCACCTGATCGTCCAGCGGCAGGTCACTGGCAATGCGCTGCAAGGCCAGCACGTCCTTGGCTTGCAACACGGTGCGCAGCGGTTGTACATCGAGCATGTCGGCGCGGGTCGAGCGGCTGACCTGACGCACCATGTCCAATTCCTGATCGGCCTCGGGGTAATCCATGCGCACCTTGAGCATGAAGCGGTCGAGTTCGGCTTCGGGTAACGGGTAAGTGCCTTCCTGTTCGATCGGGTTTTGCGTGGCCAGCACCATGAACGGTTGGGCGATGGGCAGGGCGCGGCCTTCGAGGGTGACCTGGCGTTCCTGCATGGCTTCGAGCAACGCGGCCTGGGTTTTTGCCGGGGCGCGGTTGATTTCATCGGCCAGCAGCAGGTTGGTGAACAACGGGCCTTTGCGCAGTTTGAATTGCTCGGTTTGCAGGTCGTACACCGCGTGCCCGGTGACGTCGCTGGGCATCAGGTCCGGGGTGAACTGGATGCGGGCGTATTCGCCACCGAAGCAACGGGCGAGGGCGCGCACCAGCAACGTCTTGCCCAACCCCGGCACGCCTTCGAGCAGCACATGGCCGCCGGCGATCAGGGCGGTGAGCACATCATCGATTACGGTGTTCTGGCCGATCACCGCTTTTTGCAACTCCGTTCTTATCGCCTGGGCCAACTGGCCGGCGCGCTGGCGCTGCTGGGCGGCGTGGGTCTGGGTGCCGGGCTCGATCTGTTCACTCATAAGGCGTTCCTCAAGGTTTGCAGGTGGGCGACCTGACGGCTGAATTCAGCGCTGGACAGCCGCTGTTTCGGTCGCGGGCTCATGGCTTGGCTGATGGCGCGTGTGGGGTGGCCGGTCAGGCGTGCGAGCACCAGCCATTGTTCGGCGACGCCGAGTTGTTCAAAACCGGGATGACGGTGGCGGACACGACGCAGGATGTCTTGCTGCAAGGCGTGCAACAGGCTGTGCTGACCGCTGCGGCGCAGCATGAAATCGGCGCTTGCGCGCAGGTGTTCCTGAAGATGCCGACGCGCCCTTGGGGCCGGCTCCAGCAACGGGCCGCTGCGCACGCCAACGTGCCAGAAACCCAAAGCGATCAAGGCGATCAGGGCCACCAGGGCTTGGGGAAAGTAACGCCACAACAAGGTCAGCAGACTGTCGTGCTCGGTATTGAACAGCAGGGTCACATCGGTGTCGGCCGTCAGGTACCACAGCAGCCAGGCGTTGTCGTACTGGTTGATGGCCGGGGTTTTCCAGAGGTCGGCATCGGTGACCACGGTGATCGAACCCAGCCCGTGGCTCAGCTGCATCATGTGCGTGGCCTTGCCACTGTTGGCCCAGGCCTGGGCGAGGTTTTTCGGGTCGTCGAGGTGGAACGCGGTATCGAAGCTGAAGTAGGCCGGCGCCTCTTCGTTTTCCAGATAGAGCTTGGTCAGTTTGGGGTAGGGATCATCGCGCAGATCGGGAGGCGAGTCCTTGAGGTCTTTGCTCAGGAACTGGTGCAACTGCACCCGGTCGAGCAGCAGGTCATTGCTTTGGCCGTTCTTTTCATCCCACAGGGCTTCGGCGACGAATACCAGGCGCCCACCGGCCCGGGTCCAGTTCAACACCTGATCCACCTGGCGCGGCGACATGTTCGAGCGGTCGCCGAGCAACAACAGGCTGTGCTGACGCGGTTCGAGGGTCGGCAGGATGTCGAGGCTGTTGGCGTGGCTGACGGTCAGGCCCTGTTTGCGCAGAAAATGCTCGGCGGCCAGGTAGGGATTGGCCTGGGCTTCAGGGGACGGGCCGTGTTCGATTTGTACCTGATAGGGCGTGGCCTTGAAATACAGGTAAGCACTCAGCGCACCCAAGAGCACGACGATGAACCCGCCGACCGCCAGCCATGCCTTGCGGTTCAACGGACCGCTCCGGGGCCGAACAATGCGCGCCAGCCGTCACACAGTTCCTGTTGCAAATGCGCCGGTGGCAGGCGATGCCCGTAGGCCATGTTCTGCCAGTGTGCGGTCAGGTTTTTACTGAAGGCCAGCAACGCCGGTTGCTTCAATTGTTCAACGCGCTGAAGCACTTCGCCTTCGGTGTCGGCGGGTTTGAGCGTCATGTCGAAGTCGTTCAGCAAGTGGCTGAGCAAGGCGCGATAGAGCAAGCCAAGGGCTTCACGCGGGTTAGTTTGCCAGAGGCCTTCGGCGCTGGCCGCGATATCGGCGGGCAGGGTTTCGCGGTTGAGGTCCAGGCCGAACGCCCGCTGCGGCAATGGTCGCGTCACTTTTCGGTTGAGCGCTGGCCGGCGGCTGACGAACGCCTGCAACCAGTCGCGGTAACGCCAGATCAACAGGCCAATGGCGCCGATCACCGCGCCCCACAGCAACACCTCGATCAGGTTGGCCAATGCGCCGAAACGTTGGCTGTCGAGCAAACCGAACAGCGCTTTCAGCCAGGCGGGTGTTTGACCACCGTGCGCGGTATCGTCGGCGGGCTTGTCTTCGCCGAACCGATAGCGGGTCACCGTTTCCTTGTTCTTGAACGGTGGCTGATCGAGGATGGCCTTGATGCTGTCTCGGGATGCCTGACTGGTCAGCGGTTGCTCCAGCAGACGCGGGCTGTCCGGTGACATGCCCGGTTCGGCGGCCCATACGCTTTGCCCCGTCGGCACCAGCACAAACGCCGCCAGCAGTAGCGTGATGACTGCGCTGCTCAGGCGTTGGCGCAAGCGGCGGAACACCAGTTCGATGTCCCAGGCTTCCAGCCGTGTGCGCCGGTTCAGGTAAAGGCTGAAACCACAGGCGACATAAATCGGTTCCCAGACCACCAGCACCAGGGCGTAAAAAGCATTGGTCAGGTGTTCCAGCCAGCGCCAGTCTTGTGTGGCGGCGGCAATCAAGGTCTGCCAGCCCCAGTCGAGTTCGACCTGCAGCGGCAAGAGCATGTAGAACAGCACCATCAGGCCGATCCACAACGCGGTTTCCAGGTGCACGCCGATGATCGTCAGCCATTGCGCGGCACCGGCATTGCGCTGCAACAGCACGCGTAAACGCTGTTGTCGTGCTTCGCCCTCCAGGCCTTCGAGTTGCGCCACCGGCATCAGAAAGCTGCGGCTCAGGCTCAGGCGGCGCCAGGTCAGGCTGGCCAGCAGTTGCGGCGGGAGCAGGCGCGGCCATTGGCGCAGGGCCTGTTTCAGTGTGGGTGTTTCGCCGAACATGGCTTTGGACAGGATGTACAGCGGCAGCCGATCGAACGCCGGTTTGAGCCACCAGAACAGGAACAGGGCGAGGGAGGGCGACTCCCACAGCATCAAGCTGAGCAAGGTAAAAATCGGTAGGGTCACGATCGCCCAACTGGTCATCAACAGGCGTCGATGGCGCTGACTCAGCAGCACCCCCAGGTCCATGGCTTCCCAGTTTGCGCGTGGGCGAATCACTGCACTGGCGTCACTCAGGCGCATGGCGGGTCCGTCCGGCAAACAGCAGATAAGTCGCGACCAACACCCAGAGCGCTGCGCCGACCAGGTATTTGGTCAGCGGCGTGACTCCGGTCCGCGACGACCAGTAGGCTTCTATAAACGCTGCAATCAACAAAAACAGCATGACCCCGCAAATCAGCAACACGCTCTTGCTCGCCGCCACTCGCAGGGCTTCGGCGCGGGGCAAACGTCCCGGCGCGATCAACGCCCAGCCCAGTTGCAGGCCGGCGGCACCGGCCAGGGCAATGGCGCTCAGTTCGAAGGCGCCGTGCCCGATCACGAATGACCAGAAGGTTTGCCCGTAGCCGATGTGCGTCAGGTGCCCGGCCACCGCACCGATCATCAAGCCGTTGAAGAACAGGAAAAACGCGCTGCCCAGACCAAACAGCAAACCGCTGGCGAAGGTCTGAAACGCGATGCCGATGTTGTGCATGATGTAGTAACCGAACATCTCCCAGTCTTCACTGGCCGCCCGTTCTGCCAAGCGCCCCAGATGACCGGCGACAGGGTCGTACATGCTTTGCATCTCACTGACCTGCTCGGCCGGGATCAGGTTGTAGACCAGTTCCGGGAACAGATACACCAGCAGCCCGATGCCAATCAGACTGCCAAAAAATATCAGGCTGGCGGCAAGCACGAAGGGCCATTGTTCGCGCACCAGTCGCGGGAAGTCGGCAAGGATGAAGCTCAGTACGTTGGCCCTCAGCCAACTGCGATGCCGATAAAGCTGTTGATGCCCGCGCAGCACCTGTTGCTGTAACGAGTCGACCAAAAAGCTGCTGTAACCACGCTCCTGAGCCAGGGCCAGGTGTTGGCAGAGCCGTCGATAGTCGCTGGGGAAGCTGGCGACTCGCGAGGTTTCCTTGCCGCGTTCCAGCCGTTCGAGCATGAGTGCAAACTGCTCCCATTCGGTCTTGTGGCGGCTTTCGAATAGGCTTTGCTTCATGTCGGGCCCAACAGTCCGCGGGCGATGCCGTTGAGTTCGGCCACGGCCTGCGGCGCTGAAACGTGCAGCGGTTGCGCGAGTATCGAGGCGAGTTCACCTGCCCGCGCCTCGGAGAGTTCACCCTGGCGCTCGGCAAACCCGAGGATGGCGCGTTGCTCGGTCAGCGTCAGCGCGAAAGCGGCACGGCGCGGCGGGGCATCGGGTAACTGCGGTCGGGTGAGCGGTTGTTCGCGGTAGATCACCAGCGTGCCGGCGGCCAGGTCGCCGAGGCGTTTGAAGGTGGGATGTTGCAGGCAACTGATCGCCCCGAGGAAGTAGCCGAACGGCAACATGTCGACAAATCGCAACAGGTTGCGCAGCAAGGACGCGGACCAGCCGATCGGGGTGCCATCGTCGTGCACCACGCGCAATCCCATCCATTGCTTGCCCGGCGAGCGCCCCTGATTGAGCACCTCGAACAGCACCATGTACCACCAGCTCACCACGAACAGCAAAATCGAGCCAAGCCCCGCGCCGAGTTTGCCGAGGAACGCCAGCACCATGAACAGCAGGCCCAGGATCAACCCGCGCAGGCCCAGGTCGATGGTGAATGCCAGCGCACGGACCATCAACCCGGCCGGGCGCAGTGGCAAGTCGATGCCTTCGGGCGTTTCGACCTGATACCGCGTGTCCAGTGGCGGGGCCAGCGTTGCTTTCCGTGGCAGTGCTGTGGTCTCGAGCATGGGCAACCTTGCTGTGGCCGGTTTGCGATTCGATGTCCGTTCGATGCTAGCAGCCTCTCGGGGGAAAACGACATAACTATGTATTGCACGGTGCGTGGCCAGAGGTGATTGAATAACAAGAATTCTGGTCGGGGCAGCCTGTGTGCGCCTAGACTTCGCCGGTCTTCTGTTCAGGAACAACCCGTGACCTCGATCTTCTGGTACGACTACGAAACCACTGGCATCAACCCCCGTTGCGACCGTCCGTTGCAAGTGGCGGGGATTCGCACCGACTTCGATCTCAATGAAATAGACGAGCCGGTCAATCTCTACTGCCAGCCCAGTGACGACATCCTGCCGCATCCGGCAGCCTGCGCGATCACCGGTATCACGCCTGGCCTTCTGGCCGAGCAAGGTTTGAGCGAAGCCGATTTCATGACACGGGTTCATGCCCAGCTCGCCCTGCCCGGCACTTGTGGGGCAGGGTACAACACGCTGCGTTTCGACGACGAGATGACCCGTTACAGCCTGTATCGAAACTTTTTCGACCCCTACGCACGGGAGTGGCAGGGCGGCAACAGCCGCTGGGACCTGATCGACATCGTACGCGCGGCTTATGCGTTGCGTCCCGATGGCTTCGTCTGGCCCACGGATGACGAAGGGCGGGTGACGCTCAAGCTCGAACGCCTGACCGCCGCCAATGGCATCGATCACGGAAATGCCCACGAGGCGCTATCGGATGTTCGCGCCACAATCGCCCTGGCGCGTCTGATTCGTGAAAAACAGCCGAAGTTGTATGACTGGCTGTTTCAGTTACGCAGCAAACAAAAGGTGATGGACCAGATTCGGCTGTTGCAGCCGATGGTGCACATTTCCGGACGCTTTTCGGCGGCCCGCCATTATGTCGGCGTGGTCCTGCCACTGGCCTGGCATCCACGCAATCGCAACGCGCTGATTGTCTGTGACCTGCACCTGGACCCTCAGGGGCTGCTCGATCTGGATACCGAAACCTTGCGTCAGCGGCTTTATACACGCCGTGACGATCTGGCCGAAGGCGAACTGCCCGTGCCGCTCAAGCTCATACACATCAACAAGTGCCCGGTCGTGGCGCCGTTATCGGTACTTCGTCCCGAAGATCAGCAACGTTTGGGGCTGGACATGGCGCTCTATCAGGAACGGGCGCTGCGGCTAAGTGCCGCACAACAACTTTGGCAAGATAAAGTCTCGGGAATTTATGCCCGCGAGGATTTCGCCACGAGCTTGGACCCCGAGCAACAGTTATACGACGGTTTTATTGGCGATCGGGATCGACGTCTATGTGAGCAAGTCAGAGCCGCCGACCCTGCGCAATTAGCACAAGAGCAGTGGCCTTTCGATGATGAACGCTTGCCCGAATTATTGTTTCGTTATCGCGCACGCAACTTTCCCGATACGTTGAGCCTGGAAGAGCAAGAGCGCTGGCGAATATTCTGTCAGCAACGTTTGTCCGCACCGGAGTGGGGCGCTCCCAATACGCTGGAAAGTTTTCTGACAGCTGCCGCCCAATTGACGATTAGTCCTACATCGTTTCAGCAAGAGGTTCTGGATGAATGGCAGATTCATGTCCAGGCATTACGCAAACGTTTGAATATTTGAAAACGAAAATGACTTGCGATTGAATTCCGGGCATAAAAAAACGCCAGCATTTGCTGGCGTTCTTTTGGTCGCGGATCAGTCTGCGACGCGCTTGTGGCTTAGCCCAGCAGGGTAGCCCAGCCTTCAACCACGTCACCGCCCCACTTGGCTTTCCACTCTTTCAGAGTTTTGTGGTTGCCACCTTTGGTTTCGATGACTTCGCCGTTGTGCGGGTTTTTGTATTGTTTAACTTTGCGAGCACGCTTGGTGCCAGTAGTTTTTACTGCGCCGCCACGTGGAGCCTTGGTTTTGGACTCTGGATCCAATAGGGCAATGATGTCACGCAGGGATTTGGAGTATTCGCCCATCAGGGTGCGCAATTTGCCTTCGAATTCCAGCTCGGTTTGCAGTTTGTCGTCTTGGGACAGGTTCTTCAAACGGGCTTGCAGCTCTTTGATAGCTTCTTCGGTGGCGCGATATTCGTTGATCAAGGACATGAGGACTACCTTATGTTGGCGCTGGATGACAGGGTGACAGTGCGACAATAATAGTCAGGGTGTTTCATCAAGTAAACATTTAACCGAAGTTTTACTTAAATTAGTTGCGGTGAATAGGACACACATTGGAGAGACAGTTAAATAGCGTCACAAATATTCACAGTTAACCTCTTGAAGGCTGGCTACAAGAGCACCATGCACTGGCGTATGGCACCGCCGGAACCTGTGCCGATGACCGCAATCCGCAGCCGCGCGTCATCAATACTGCAGTTTTGCTGCGCAATCGCTAGAATGGCGGCCTTTGCGAAGTTCTGGAGTTTCCCCCTCATGCGCACTTTTCGGCTGGTGATTGCTTGCCCGGACCGCGTCGGTATCGTTGCTAAAGTCAGTAACTTTCTGGCGTCACATAACGGCTGGATCACTGAAGCGAGCCATCACTCGGACAATCAGAGTGGCTGGTTCTTCATGCGTCACGAAATTCGTGCCGATTCGCTGCCTTTCGGTATCGAAGCCTTTCGCGAAGCGTTTGCACCGATTGCCCAAGAGTTCTCGATGGACTGGCGCATCACCGACACCGAGCAGAAGAAGCGCGTGGTGTTGATGGCCAGCCGTGAGTCCCATTGCCTGGCTGACTTGTTGCACCGCTGGCACAGCGACGAACTGGACTGCGAAATCGCCTGCGTGATTTCCAACCATGACGATTTGCGCAGCATGGTCGAGTGGCACGGTATTCCTTACTACCATGTACCGGTCAACCCGCAGGACAAGGAACCGGCCTTCGCCGAAGTCTCGCGCCTGGTCAAACAGCACGACGCCGAAGTGGTGGTACTTGCCCGTTACATGCAGATTCTGCCGCCTGACTTGTGCAGCGAATATGCCCACAAAGTCATCAACATTCACCACAGCTTCCTGCCGTCGTTCGTCGGCGCCAAGCCGTATCATCAGGCTTCGATGCGCGGTGTGAAGTTGATCGGTGCCACTTGCCACTATGTCACCGAAGAGTTGGACGCCGGTCCGATCATCGAGCAGGACGTGGTGCGTGTCAGCCACAGCGACAGTATTGAAGACATGGTGCGCTTCGGTCGTGACGTCGAGAAAATGGTGCTGGCCCGTGGCCTGCGTTACCACCTGGAAGACCGGGTGTTGGTGCACGGCAACAAAACCGTCGTGTTCTGACAACCATACGGTTGAAATCCGAAGGGCCTGGGCGTTCAATCGCTTCAGGCCCTTCGCCGTTTCTGCACCGAGGACATGACCATGGCCGATCCGCTGGATAAAGCCGTTTCCAAGGCGCCCGCCACATTGGGCGAGGGCTGTTTGAGCCGCTACGATCCGGACGACCTGAGCCCCGAAGACGGCACGGAGTTTCCCGGCGCCGCCGAGTTGTGGGAGCAGTTGCAGGACGATTCCGACGATACAGCCAGGGGGGCCTGAAAAGACCCTGTGGCGATCTTTAAGCTTGCTTGAACTTCATCAACTTCTTCAGCAATGGCCGCCCGAGCATCAGCAGAAACACCGGGCCACCGACCACCAGATAGAAGTAATAAGTCACCGTCCGCCAGATCAGAATCGCTGCCGCCGCGGTGGATTTCCCCACCATCGGCGCCAGCAGCGCCGCCGATGTCAGTTCCGCCGCCCCGGCACCGCCCGGCAACAGACTGAATTGCCCCGCACTCAATGACAGCATCTGGATCAGAAAGCACCAGGCCCATTGCAAGTCCACGCCCAGCCCGCGTAATGCCAGATACAGCACGCTATACCGCAAGATCCAATGCAGGCAGGTCAGGGCAAACACCGTGATCAATGTTTGAAAGGGTAACTTCAGTGTGTCGGTGAATGCCGCCAGGAAGTGCAGGAGCTTTCGCGCCCAACGAAGCCGGGTCGCTTCCTTGACATTGAAACGGGCGAGCAACCGACCACTCAGGCGAATCAGCGAACGGTGGCAGCGAGCCATCAATACACAGCTGAACAGCCCGCCGAACAACGAGATGGCGCTGACCGTCAGCATCCATTCCAGGCGCTGACTGAGGTGCTGGAACAGTGCATAAATCAGAATCGCGCTCAGCGCGCAAAGAAAAAACAGCAAGTCGCTCAACTGGTCCATGGCGAACACGGCGCTGCCCCTGGCCGGCCGCACGCCATGGCGCGCCAACAGGGCCATGATGGTCAGCGGTCCACCACTGCCGCCGGGGGTGGCGCAATAGGCGAACTCGGCGGACATCACCACCCCGAGGCTTTTGAGTCGGCTCACCTTGTCACGCTGATCGCCCAGCAACAGGCGCAAGCGCAGGGTGTTGAGCGCCCAGCACAACAGGATCATGCCGAACATGATCAGCAGCCATTCCAACGGAAAACTTTGCAGCCGCGACCATGTCTCGCCGCCGCCCAGCAACGACGGGATGAGCACCGCAGCGAGCAGCGCGATGACCAGCAGAATTCCCCGGCTCATGCTGCGCGACCGATGGGGTCGCGTTGCAGTTTCAACCAACCGGCCTTGGTCATCGGCACACGGCCCTCGTCGAGTAAGCGCTTGAGCGTTTGCAGCCAATACTGACGCGAGAACTCATGGCGCATGTCCACCGGGTGCAGGCCGAGACGAATCACCGGCGCCTGGCACCAGCGCTGTTCGCGTTGATCGCTGACGATTTTCGACAGGCCACGGCGCCAGGCGCTGCGTGCGCTCCAGACCAGGCCTGGGGCATCGATCGCAGTGAAATCCGGCAAACGATACAGGTGCTGCGAATCGCTGGTGTAGCGCAGCGGTAACTGACGCAACGCCTGACGGGTGCCTTCGCTCATCAGCCAGGCGGGGGCGACAAAGCCTTCGAGCGGCCAGTTGTAGCGATGGAATACCTCGATTCCGGCGCGCAGGCGGGCGAGGGCGGCGTC
Source organism: Pseudomonas sp. Pseusp15 (assembly GCF_059492165.1). NCBI lineage: Bacteria > Pseudomonadati > Pseudomonadota > Gammaproteobacteria > Pseudomonadales > Pseudomonadaceae > Pseudomonas > Pseudomonas sp. Pseusp15. Next base: position 3,987,380 of record NZ_CP168523.1, on the reverse strand, counting down.
TAGAGGCAGGTCATAGAACTCGCCTTCATGGGTATAGATCCGGCGCATGAACCAGTCTCGGGGAGTGGTGGGAATCGGCCCTTCATCGCAATGGTAGTAACCGTGCAGTACCAGTTCGTCGCCGCGAGCGACGCGACGGCTCAGCAAACGTCGAAACTCCGGATGTGCGTCAAGGTCGTCATGTTTGTGGAAATTCGGCACCACCAGCCAGGTCATCGGCACTGTACCCAATGCGTCGACGGCTTCGACGAAGGCCTGGTAATCGGGCCAGGTCTGCGGTGCAACGTCGTGTAGCACCAACAACAGACTGGGTGTGTTCATGGGCTCAGCCATTGGCGATCAGCGGCCATTGCGTGCCGAGTACGGCGTGATAGTGCCCCAGCAGGCTGTGGACCACGGTGTCCCAGGCGTAATGTTGCTCGACATGTCGGCGGGCCTGTTTGCCCAACGCGGCGCTGCCTTGGCTGAACAGTTCGCGAACGGTGTTGGCCATCGCCACTGGATTGTTCGGCGCGCAGAGCAAGCCGCATTGATCGGTGACAATCTCCTGGAAAGCCCCGGCCGCCACGGCCACCACGGGAATGCCACTGGCCATGGCTTCGAGAACCACCAGGCCAAAGGTTTCCTGGTCGCCGGCATGCACCAGCGCGTCGGCGCTGGCCATCAGGCGTGCGACTTGCGCTGCCGGGCAGAATTCATCGAGGACGGTGACATTGCGCGGCACCAGGGTCGGCATCGACGAGCCCACTAGCAGCAAGTGGTAGCGACGACCCAGGCGTTTCATGCAGTTGAGCAGCACCGGCAGGTTTTTTTCCTTGGAGCCACGGCCGGCGAAGATCAGCAGGTGAGTGTTTTCATCGATGCCCAATTCGGCCCGCAGGCCTGGATCCCGAACGCTGGGGTTGAACGTTTGCAGGTCGACGCCCAGGGGCTGTACGAAAACGTTCTTCACCCCCAACCCGATCAGTTTGTCGGCCATGACCTGGCTTGGCGCCAGAACCCGGTCGAAGTTGCCGTAGAGCTTGCTGACATAAGCCTCGACATTGGGTGTAACCCAGTTGCCCATGCGATTGCTGACCAGCATCGGCAGGTCGGAGTGATAAAAACCGATTACCGGCACATCGAGTTGTCGCTTGGCGTCCAAAGCGGCCCAGGCGGTCAGGTAAGGGTCGCCGACTTCAATCAGATCGGGTTGTAAATCTCGCAGAACATTGCGCCACGGCCCGAGACGGAGGGGGAAGCGATAACCCTTGCCGAAGGGCAGGGCGGGGGCCGGAACCGTATAGACACCATCCTGTTCACTCAAATGCGCCCCTGGGATCAGCAGGCTATGGCAAATGCCGGGTTTGATGCCCAAACGACGGTGCTTGGCATCCAGATACGTGCGCACGCCACCGCTGGCAGGGGCGTAGAACATGGTTATGTCAGCGATATGCACGATGAACATCCCTCCGGGTTCGATGTGCTCCCTTTGGTTGACCTATATGAAGGATAGATGTTCGGTTGGGTTTTGCGGTGGGGGGGCGCAGCGGGATTTGCGGTGTCTGGATGGACGCCTTCGCGGGCAAGCCTCGCTCCTACACATATACCTGTGTAGGAGCGAGGCTTGCCCGCGAAGAGGCCAGTTCAGACGCTAGATACGGAAACTGCCTACCAATTGCTTCAATCGAGAAGCCTGTTGCTCAAGGTCCGAGCACGCCCGCAGGGTCGATTGCAGGTTTTCCACGCCTTCCTGGTTCAGCGTGTTGATCTCGGTGATGTCCACATTGATCGACTCCACCACTGCCGTCTGTTCCTCGGTCGCCGTGGCCACCGACTGGTTCATGCCGTCGATTTCGCCGATGCGCAACGTCACGCTGTTCAGGCGCTCGCCCGCCAGGTTGGCGATTTCCACGCTGTCCTGGCTGTGGCGCTGGCTGTCGCTCATGGTGCTGACGGATTCACGGGCGCCGACTTGCAGCTCCTCGATCATGGTCTGCACCTGTTGCGCCGACTCCTGTGTGCGGTGCGCCAGGTTGCGTACCTCGTCGGCCACCACGGCAAAACCGCGCCCGGCTTCACCGGCCCGCGCTGCTTCGATGGCGGCGTTGAGCGCCAGCAGGTTGGTTTGCTGGGAAATGCTGGTGATCACTTCGAGAATCTGCCCGATGTTCACGGTTTTGCTGTTCAGCGACTCGATGTTGGTGCTCGAAGCGCTGAGCATGCTCGACAGCTGATTCATCGCGGCAATGCTGCGATCCACCACTTGCTGGCCGTCTTCGGCCAGGCTGCGGGCATCGCTGGCCTGATTCGATGCCTGGGCGGCGTTACGGGCGATTTCCTGAGCCGCGGCGCCGAGCTGGTTGATGGCCGCGGCGACGCTGCTGGTGCGCGAAGCTTGCTGGTCGGAGTTGAACATCGACGAGTTCGAGGCCGCCACCACCCGCAAGGCCACTTCGTTGACCTGGCCAGTGGCCGAGGACACTTCGCGGATCGATGTATGAATTCGCTCCACGAAACGATTGAACGCCGTGCCAAGGACGCCGAATTCGTCCTGATTCTGGATGGTCAGGCGTTTGGTCAGGTCGCCTTCACCGTCGGCGATGTCTTCCATGGCGCGGGTCATCACGTGCAGCGGCTGGATCAACAGGCGGATCAGCATGCCCAGCAAGCCAATGATGATGGCCACTGCAATCAGGGTCGCGATGATCGCCGAGGTGCGGAATTCGCTGAGCATGGAGAAGGCTTTGTCCTTGTCCACCGACAGGCCGATGTACCAGTTGACCGACGGCAAGCCTTTGATCGGGGTGAAAGAGACGATGCGGGTTTTGCCGTCGACGTCTACTTCAGTGAAGTTGCTGCTAATGCGTGGGGTATTTTTCGGGTACGCCTCGCTCAGGGACTTCATCACCATGGCTTTATCCGGATGAACCAGGATCTTGCCGTCGGCGCTGACCAGAAAGGCATAGCCCATGCCGCCGAAATCACGCGCGATCAGGGTGTCGATCAGGGTTTGCAGGCTCAAGTCACCGCCTACCACCCCCACGCTTTTCCCCGACTTTTTCGAAGCGGTGGCAATGGAGATGATGGTTTGACCGGTCGCCGCATCTACATAAGGTTCGGTCAGCGTCGAGCCGTTGCTGTTTTCCGCGCCTTTGTACCAAGGGCGAACTCTGGGATCGTAGCCGTCCGGCATCTTGGAGTCCGGGCGGTTGATGAAGTTGCCGCTGGCATCACCCAGGTATCTGGCCATGAAGGTCGATGCCAAAGCATTTTGTTCAAGCAGACTGACGACGTTGGATTGTTCGGGGTTGATGGCAATGTTTTGAGCGAGGTTCTCTATCAGCAGGATACGACCGGCGAGCCAACTCTGGATGTTGTTGGCGGTGACGTCTCCCATCTCGGTGAGATAGTTATCCAGATCTTCACGAATCGCATTGCGCTGCAAATAGTCGTTGTACAGCGTGAAGGAGGCGAAGGCGGCAATAACGATCAGGGCGGCGGCAAGCAGTATCTTATGGCTGAAGCGCAGATTTTTATTCATGGCTTGGGGGTCCGCTAAAGTCTTAATGTCCAGGGCGTGCTTTTATAAAGGCACGCAAATTGGGCAGTGTTGAAAGTAAGCTGATAGTTCCGTCTCTCCTTAGGGAATTACCGACGCTATTTTCAGTCTGGTCTCTCGGTTGTTATCGGCCATGCAGGATCAAAGATTAACCATGGGTGACAAAATGCCTGACTCATCGCAACTCGTTATCGGCGCTGACCTCGCTGGCCAGCCAATCGCCCAGGCCATGCGCCTGGCGAACCGTCACGGTTTGGTAGCGGGCGCTACCGGGACCGGTAAAACCGTTACGTTGCAGCGCCTGGCCGAAGCGTTCAGCGATGCAGGCGTGGCGGTGTTCGCGGCGGATATCAAAGGCGACTTGTGCGGCCTGGGCGCCGCCGGTAACCCTCAAGGCAAGGTCGCGGAGCGGATCGCCGGCATGCCCTGGCTGAACCATAAGCCTCAGGCGTATCCGGTAACCCTGTGGGATATTCACGGTCAGTCCGGTCATCCATTGCGCACCACCTTGAGCGAAATGGGGCCGTTGCTGCTCGGCAGCCTGCTGGAGCTGACCGACAGTCAGCAGTCGGCACTTTATGCCGCGTTCAAGGTGGCCGACCGCGAAGGGCTGTTGCTGCTGGATTTGAAGGATTTGAAGGCGCTGCTCAATCATCTGCGCGATAACCCCGAATTGCTGGGCGATGACGCCGCGCTGATGACCACCGGTTCCAGCCAGGCACTGTTGCGCCGTTTGGCGACGCTGGAACAGCAGGGCGCCGAAGCGTTGTTCGGTGAACCGGCACTGCAACTGGAAGATATTTTGCAGCCGGCGATGGACGGTCGCGGGCGCATCCACTTGCTCGACGCCAGCCGTCTGGTGCACGAAGCACCGAAGGTCTACGCGACGTTCCTGCTGTGGTTGCTGGCTGAATTGTTCGAGCAACTGCCGGAACGCGGCGATGCCGATAAACCGCTGCTGGCGCTGTTTTTCGACGAGGCGCACTTGTTGTTCGCCGGTACGCCCAAGGCGTTGCAGGATCGCCTGGAACAAGTGGTGCGGCTGATCCGTTCGAAAGGCGTGGGCGTGTATTTCGTCACCCAATCGCCGGGGGACTTACCGGATGATGTGCTGGCTCAGTTGGGCCTGCGTGTTCAGCACGGCTTGCGCGCGTTCACCGCCAAAGAGCAGAAATCCCTGCGTGCAGTGGCCGAGGGCTTCCGGCCGAACCCGGCATTTGATGCCTTGTCGGTGTTGACTGAGCTGGGCATCGGCGAGGCGTTGGTCGGCACCTTGCAGGACAAGGGCACACCGGAGATGGTCCAGCGTGTACTGGTCGCACCGCCGCAATCGCGGATCGGTCCGCTGACCGAGACTGAGCGCACGGTGCTGATTGCCGGTTCGCCGTTTAAAGGGCGATATGACAAACCGGTTGATCGCGAATCGGCCTATGAAGTGCTGATGGGGCGCAAGGGGTTGGCGCCGGAGCCTGAAACCGCGCCGGGCAAACCTGCCCCCGAAGAGCCGAGTTTCACCGAACAGGCCGGGGAATTCCTCGGTACGGCCGCAGGACAGGCGCTTAAATCGGCGATGCGACAGGCGGCCAATCAATTGGGCCGACAACTGGTACGCGGGTTGATGGGGTCATTGCTTGGGGGCAGTAAGCGCCGCTAGCGAGTGTACGCAGTCAAAATGTGGGAGCGGCGGTGTGGCGCTCCCACATTAAATTTGAGTCAGGATTTAGGTTTTGCGTGCGCCGCAAGGCGCTCCAGCGCCGCCCTTAGATTCGGGTCGGTAATCCCGTCAGCCGTCGCCTGAATGGTCGCCGCGGCATCCGTCGACAAATCCATGGTATGCCCAGCCGCTCCTTGCTGAACGGTCGGTGGCTGCACCTTGAACAGGATCCGCGTCAGGCTGGCGAACTCGTCGAACAGCTGTAACTGGCGTTGCAGACGCTTTTGTTGATAACGCAGGCGGGTGGCCCAGTGACCGTCGGTGACAATCAGCAATAAACTGCCTTCGCGCCACGACGCCACATGGCAATGCTCGCGGGCGGCCGGTTGCAGCTGGCTTTCCACCAGACGTTGTAAATGACCCAGGCGTTGAGCGTGGCCAAAGATGGCTTTCAGCGGTTTGGCTTCGCGAAGCAGAACGGCGGGTGCTCTGGCCGTGAGAGGGCGAAATGCCATGATCGAACACCTGAAGTAACAGAACGGCCATGGTAACAGAAAGCACCCGCTGGTCCCGACCCATTGCTTTACGAGCGCTTTACCCATTAAATCAACGAGTAACTTGTACCCTCAATGGGTTGAAGTTCAGTAAAAAGCCCTTATTTTAAGTGAGCCCCGTCACAGCGCAGTGCATGCATCGTGGAATAACGCCACTTTCCTCACCATCGTTTCCGGGTAGAATGCTCGTTCGCATGCGGCCATGAGGGCTGCACGGGCGACTCACGGGGCCGCCCTCCATCCCTTTAGTGTGGAAGATCCTGCCGATATGTTTGCGCCTTTGTTAAAGAAACTTTTTGGAAGCAAGAACGAGCGTGAAGTCAAACGCATGCTCAAGACGGTGCAGCTCGTCAATGCCTTCGAAGAGCAAATGGTGGCCCTTTCGGACGATCAATTGCGTGCCAAGACCAACGAGTTCAAGGCCCGCCTCGCCAAAGGGGAAACCCTCGACAAGCTGCTGCCAGAAGCCTTTGCGGTCGCCCGCGAAGCCGGTAAGCGCGTCATGGGTATGCGCCACTTCGATGTCCAGCTGATCGGCGGCATGACCTTGCATGAAGGCATGATCGCGGAAATGCGTACCGGTGAAGGCAAGACCCTGGTGGCAACACTGGGCGTTTACCTCAACGCGCTGTCCGGCAAGGGCGTGCACGTTGTGACGGTGAACGACTACCTGGCCCGTCGTGACGCCAACTGGATGCGTCCGCTCTACGAATTCCTTGGCATGACGGTCGGCGTGGTCACGCCATTCCAGCCACCGGAAGAGAAGCGCGCCGCTTACGCCGCCGACATCACCTACGGCACCAACAACGAATTCGGTTTCGACTACTTGCGCGACAACATGGCGTTCAGCATGGAAGAAAAATTCCAGCGCGAACTCAATTTTGCCGTGATCGACGAAGTCGACTCCATCCTCATCGACGAAGCCCGTACCCCGCTGATCATCTCCGGTCAGGCCGAGGACAGCTCCAAGCTGTACATCGAGATCAACAAACTGATCCCGCAGCTTGAATTGCACATCGAGGAAGTCGAAGGGGAAGTCACCAAGGCCGGCCATTACACCATCGACGAGAAGACCCGTCAGGTCGAACTCAACGAAGCCGGTCACCAGTTCATCGAAGAAATGCTCACCCGCGTCGGCCTGCTGGCTGAAGGCGAGAGCCTGTATTCGGCGCATAACCTGGGCTTGCTGACTCACGTCTATGCCGGCCTGCGTGCGCACAAACTGTTCCATCGCAATGTCGAGTACATCGTGCAGGACGGTCAGGTGGTGCTGGTCGACGAACACACCGGCCGTACCATGCCGGGTCGCCGTTTGTCCGAAGGTCTGCACCAGGCCATCGAAGCCAAGGAAAACCTGAACATCCAGGCCGAGAGCCAGACCCTGGCGTCGACCACGTTCCAGAACTACTTCCGTCTGTACAACAAGCTGTCCGGCATGACCGGTACCGCGGACACCGAAGCGTTCGAATTCCATCAGATCTATGGCCTGCAGGTCATGGTCATCCCGCCGAACAAGCCGTTGGCGCGTAAAGACTACAACGACCTGGTGTTCCTGACCGCCGAAGAGAAATACGCGGCGATCATCGGCGACATCAAGGAGTGCATGGCTCAGGGCCGTCCAGTGCTGGTGGGTACCGCCACCATCGAAACGTCCGAGCACATGTCCGGCCTGCTTCAGAAGGAAGGCATCGAACACAAGGTTCTGAACGCCAAGTTCCACGAAAAAGAAGCCGAAATCATCGCTCAGGCCGGTCGTCCGGGTGCACTGACCATCGCCACCAACATGGCCGGTCGTGGTACCGACATCCTGTTGGGCGGTAACTGGGAAGTGGAAGTGGCTTCGCTGGAAGACCCGACCCCTGAGCAGATTGCCCAGATCAAGGCCGACTGGCAGAAACGTCACCAGCAAGTGCTGGAGTCGGGCGGCTTGCAGGTGATCGCTTCCGAGCGTCACGAATCGCGTCGTATCGACAACCAGTTGCGCGGTCGTGCCGGTCGTCAGGGCGACGCCGGTTCCAGCCGTTTCTACCTGTCGCTGGAAGACAGCCTGATGCGCATCTTCGCCTCTGACCGGGTGAAGAACTTCATGAAGGCGCTGGGCATGCAGTCCGGTGAAGCGATCGAGCACCGCATGGTGACCAACGCCATCGAGAAGGCTCAGCGCAAGGTTGAAGGCCGCAACTTCGACATCCGTAAGCAGCTGCTTGAGTTCGACGACGTCAACAACGAACAACGTAAAGTGATCTATCACATGCGTAACAGTTTGTTGGCCGCCGACAACATTGGCGAAACCATTGCCGATTTCCGTCAGGACGTGCTCAACGCAACCGTCAGCGCACACATTCCGCCACAATCGCTGCCTGAGCAGTGGGACGTGTCCGGTCTGGAAGCGGCGTTGCAGAGCGACTTCGGTGTGGCGCTGCCGATCCAGCAATGGCTCGACGAAGACGACCACCTGTACGAAGAAACCCTGCGTGAGAAGCTGCTCAACGAACTGATCGCCGCGTACAACGAGAAAGAAGACCAGGCCGGTGCCGAAGCACTGCGCTCCTTCGAGAAGCAAATCGTACTGCGCGTGCTCGACGACCTGTGGAAAGACCACCTGTCGACCATGGATCACCTGCGTCACGGCATTCACTTGCGTGGTTATGCGCAGAAGAACCCGAAGCAAGAGTACAAGCGCGAGTCCTTCACCTTGTTCTCCGAGCTGCTGGATTCGATCAAGCGCGACTCGATTCGTGTGCTGTCGCACGTTCAGGTGCGCCGCGAAGATCCGGAAGCCGAAGAGCAACGTCTGCGTCAGGAAGCCGAGGCGCTGGCTGCGCGCATGCAGTTCCAGCACGACGAAGCGCCTGGCCTGGAGCAACCGGAAGTGTTGGGTGAAGAGATCGATGTAGCTCTCGCCACCGCACCGGTTCGCAACGAGCAGAAGCTGGGCCGTAACGAGCTGTGCTACTGCGGCTCGGGCAAGAAGTACAAGCATTGCCACGGGCAGATCCAGTAAACCCCGTTTCAAACGCTGAAATACCCGCGCCGCGACCGGCTTCTGCCGTCGCGGCGTTTTGCCATTTAAACCACCGTCCATCGCACTGACGGTGACAACATTTTTTAAGGAGCGCATTCATGGCTGTTGGTCTTGGTCCTTTGCCAACGTTGCACCCGGTTGCCGGTTTTGAACTCGGTATCGCCTCGGCCGGTATCAAGCGCCCGGGGCGCAAGGATGTCGTGGTCATGCGCTGTGCCGAAGGTTCCACAGTGGCGGGCGTGTTCACCCTGAACGCCTTTTGCGCCGCTCCTGTGATCCTGGCCAAGCAACGCGTGCAAGGTCCGGTACGTTACCTGCTGACCAACACCGGCAATGCCAACGCCGGCACCGGCGAACCAGGCCTGGCCGCCGCCGAGCGCACCTGCGCCAAGCTGGCTGAGCTGACCGGCGTTGATGCCAGCCTGGTGCTGCCGTATTCCACCGGCGTGATCGGCGAACCGCTGCCGGTCGAGAAAATCGAAGGCGCGTTGCAAGCTGCCCTCGATGATTTGTCGGAAAACAACTGGGAAGCTGCCGCCACCGGCATCATGACCACCGACACCCTGCCCAAGGGCGCCAGCCGTCAGTTCCAGCATGACGGCGTGACCATCACTGTCACCGGCATCAGCAAAGGCGCGGGCATGATTCGCCCGAACATGGCGACCATGCTCGGTTACATCGCCACCGACGCCAAAGTCTCCCGCGAGGTGCTGCAAAACCTGCTGCTGGACGGCGCCAACAAGTCGTTCAACCGCATCACCATCGACGGCGACACCTCGACTAACGACTGCTGCATGCTGATCGCCACCGGCAAGGCCGCACTGCCGGAAATCACCCGTGCCGAAGGCGAGCTGTTCGCCAAGTTGAAACAAGCGGTATTCGAAGTGTGCATGGACGTAGCCCAGGCCATCGTGCGTGACGGCGAAGGCGCGACCAAGTTCGTCACCGTTGAAGTCAACGGCGGCGGCAATCACCAGGAATGCCTGGACGTCGGTTACACCGTGGCCCACTCGCCGCTGATCAAGACTGCGCTGTTCGCCTCCGACCCGAACTGGGGCCGCATCCTGGCCGCTGTAGGCCGTGCCGGTGTACCGAACCTGGACGTGAGCAAGATCGACGTGTTCCTGGGCGAGGTGTGCATCGCCAGCCGTGGCGCGCGTTCTGCCACCTACACCGAAGCCCAGGGCGCGGCGGTGATGCAGCAGGAAGAAATCACCATCCGCATCGAGCTGGGTCGCGGCGATTGCAGCGAAACCATCTGGACCACCGACCTGTCCCACGAATACGTGAAGATCAACGCCGAGTACCGCACGTAAGACAGATCGCTTTCGCGGGCAAACCTCGTTCCTACAGGTCACACCACCTGTAGGAGCGAGCGGTGCGGCGATCCGACTTGCCCGCGAAGACGGACCACCAGACGCTAAAGATTCTGGCTTGTACTCTTACCAAAAGGCGCCCGAACATGAGCCTCCACCTGATCATCGGCGACAAACTGTATTCTTCCTGGTCCCTGCGCGCCGCGCTGGCCCTCGACCTGACCGGCGCGTCCTACACCGAAGAACTGATCAAGCTGAACCAGCCGGACACCCGCGCACGCGTGCTCAAGCATTCGCCGACCGGGAAAGTCCCGCTGCTGAAAAGCGAACACGGCACCATCGCCGATTCGCTGGCGATTGCCGAGTACCTGGCCGAGCAATTCCCCGATGCCGGCCTCTGGCCCAAAGACACCGCCGCCCGAGCCCAGGCGCGTTCGGCTTGCGCGCAGATGCACAGCGGTTTCTTCGCCATGCGCGGCAACATGCCGTTCGACCTGAGCCACAATGCGCCGTTGTTGCCGACTCCGCCTGACGTTCAGGCCGAGATCGAGCGCATGCTGGCGTTGTGGGCTGAATGTCGTGCGGCCGCGACTGAAGCCGGCCCGTTCCTGTTCGGTGGCGCGACCCTGGCCGATGCGTTTTTCGCACCGATCGCCGTCCGCCTGCGCACCTATCAAGTGAAGCTGCCCGAGGTCGATGCAGCCTATGTCGAAACCATTTACCAATGGCCAGCTTTCAAGGCCTGGCAGAAGGCAGGTCTGGAGGAGGTCGGGCAGTGAAACGAGTACACGTGGCCGCGGCGGTTATCCGCGATAGCAACGGCAAGATCCTCATCGCCCGGCGTGCCGACACCCAGCATCAGGGCGGCTTGTGGGAGTTCCCCGGTGGCAAGGTCGAGGATAACGAATCCGTCGAAACCGCCCTGGCCCGCGAGCTTCACGAAGAGTTGGGCATCGTGGTCAATACCGCGCGACCGTTGATCAAGGTTCGCCACGACTACCCGGACAAGCAGGTGTTGCTGGATGTCTGGGAAGTCTCGGCGTTTACCGGCGAACCCCATGGTGCTGAAGGTCAGCCTTTGGCCTGGGTGACGGCGCGGGAACTGCTGGACTACGAGTTTCCAGCCGCCAACCAGCCGATCGTCTCGGCAGCACGCTTGCCTGGCGAGTACCTGATCACCCCGGACGGTCTGGAAACCCCGGCCTTGCTGCGCGGTATTCAGAAAGCCATCGCGGGCGGCATCAAGCTGATTCAGTTGCGTGCGCCCAATGGCTATGACCCGCAATACCGCGATTTGGCGGTGGACGCGGCAGGGCTGTGTGCCGGCAAGGCGCAGTTGATGATCAAGGGGCCGTTTGAATGGCTGGGGGACTTTCCGTCCGCCGGCTGGCACATCACTGCCGCGCAGTTGCGCAAGTACGCGGCGGCCGGCCGACCGCTACCAGCGTCGCGCTGGTTGGCGGCGTCCTGCCACAACGCTGAAGAACTGGCGCTGGCCGAGCAGATGGGCGTGGACTTTGTGACCCTGTCGCCGGTGCAGCCGACCCAGACGCACCCGGATGCTCAGCCGCTGGGTTGGGAGCTGGCGTCGACTTTGATCGAAGGCTTCAGCAAACCGGTGTTCTTGTTGGGTGGTGTTGGCCCGGTAGAGCGGCAGAAAGCCTGGGAAGCGGGCGCGCAGGGTGTGGCGGGGATTCGGGCGTTCTGGCCTGAGGCTTGATTTGCAGTGCTGTGATCATTCCCACGCTCCGCGTGGGAATGATCAGTCGATCAGTTTGAAGGTTTCGCCGCAGGCTGCCATAAAATCTCGGCAATCCCCTGGCGCTTGGCAATCAACCGTGCCGCCACAAACAACAAATCCGACAACCGATTGATATACGCCAGGCCCACCCCGGCCAACGGTTCGATCGTATTCAACTGCTGACACCGGCGTTCGGCACTACGCGCCAGGCTGCGGCACACGTGGGCCTGGGCAATCAGCGCCGAACCGCCGGGCAGAATGAAATTCTCCAGCGGCCCCAGTTCTTCATTCCACACATCAATGGCCGCTTCCAGCCGTTCGATTTCTGCCGTGTTCAGTGCCTGATACACCGGCATCGCCAGTTCGCCACCGAGGTCGAACAACCGATGCTGGCAGGGCGCCAATACCTCGATCACTTCGTCAAGTCCGGGAAACTCGCCACTTTGCGCCGCCAACCCGGCCAACAGCACGCCCACCTGGCTGTTCAGCGTATCGACCTCGCCAATGGCCTCGATTCGCGGATGGTCCTTGGGCACCCGGCGGCCGTCACCAAGCCCGGTTTCGCCTTTGTCACCGGTGCGGGTGTAAATCTTCGACAAACGAAAGCCCATGGTTACCTCGACAGCTGATTGAGTTCTTGAGAGTTCACCGCAGTGCCCGACAAAGGCAGGCGCAAGGTGAAGCAAGTGCCTTGGCCCGGCGTCGATTGCACTTCCATCTGGCCCTTGTGGTTGTTGGTGATGATGAAATACGAAACCGAGAGCCCAAGGCCGGTGCCCTGACCGATTTCCTTGGTGGTGAAGAACGGCTCGAACGTGCGTTTGCGCACGCTTTCGCTCATGCCGATGCCGTTGTCCTCGACCTGGATTTCCGCCCACGGCGGATTCAGTTTTGTGCGCAGAATGATCCGCCCCGGTTCGCGGTCGTCTGTACGCTGGTGAATGGCTTGCGCAGCGTTTTTCAGCAGGTTGAGCAGCACCTGTTCCAGTTCGTTGGCGGTGCCGGGTACCGGGCCCAGCGCCGGATCGAACTGGCGAATGATCGCCTGGCCCTTGAAGTCGAAGCCAATGGCCAGGTCGAAGTCGTTGCCGGCGATTTCCACCGCTTGATCGATCAGTGCCGGCAGGTCGCATGGTGCCATTTGCCGAGTGCTGCGGCGGCTGAAGCTGAGCATGTGGGTCACGATCTTCGCCGCCCGGGCGCCAGCCTGCTGAATGCCGTCGAGCAGCTGCGGTACTTCACGCGCTTTCAGGTACTTATTGACCGTTTCCAGTTCGATGCCCATTTGCTCGGCCTGTTCGAGGTTCTTCGGCAGGTCGGGGGACAGACGTCGACGAATGTTCTGCACGTTGTGCAGGATCGCGCCCAGCGGGTTGTTGATCTCATGGGCCATACCGGCGGCGAGGCCGCCGACCGAGAGCATTTTTTCCGACTGCACCATCATCTCTTCCAGGGACAGACGCTGGGTGATGTCGTCGATCCGGATGACCACGCCACGTCCGGCACCGCCCATCAAGGGGTAGAACGTCAGGGCGTAATGCCGGGGTTCGTCGTCCTTGGGCCAGGTAACGCGTTCGATCTTGGCCACCGTATGCTGCTCGACGGTTTGCTTGAGCTGCGGCAGGAACGGCTTGAGGGGTTTGAAGGCGAGAAAGATCGGCTGGTTCAGGGCTTCGTCCAGGCGCGTGCCGGACAGTGCGCTGGCCTCCTGATTCCACTGGGTCACGTAAAGCTGCTCGTCGAGGGCGATCAGTGCCGATGGCATGGAGTCGATGATGCTGTTGAGGTAGTTCTGGAAACCGGTGAGTTTTTTCTCGATCTTGCTCCGCACCTGAACTTCCAGTTCCAGCTTGCGGTTGGTGTGACGGGTTTCTTCGGCCAGCCCCTGGGCCTGGTCGTAAGCCGCCTGGGAATCGTCGCGGGCACGCTTGAGCTGCTGCTCCCGGGCCTCGATGCGCGAGAGCATGGTGTTGAACGCTTCGGCGAGGCTGCCGATTTCATCGTGGTTGCCGCGAGAGGCGCGCAGGGCGTAGTTCTCTTCCCGGGTGACTTGCCGGGACAGCTCTTCTAGCTGATGGATGGGGCGGGTAATCAGGCGTTTGATTTGCCGGGCGATCACCAGCCACAACAGCACGCTGAAGATCAGAATCCCCAGGCTGGCGGTCAGGGTCCCGGTGTAGAACGCCATCGGCAATTCGCTGCTGGCCACCAGTAGCAGATGCCCGGGTGCGGTGCCGGGGCGGGGCAGGGTGATCACTTGATTGCTGCGAAACTCCGTGGCTTGCCAGGCTTCGAGGTGTCGGTAGTGTTCTGGCAGGTTCAGCGTGTCGCCGTGTTGCAGCTGCGCCAGACGCGTACCCGTGCCGTCGTAAAGGGCTGCCGCACGCAGTGGTGAATAACTGTTGAGTTCGTTGAGCAGGCGTTCGGCGTTTTGCGGCGACTTCAGCGCGTCGGACACCAGGCTCGGGTTGGACACCAGTCGGCCGATGGTCTGCAGGGCCTGGGGGGCCATGCTTTCCTGGGAGATGTAATACGCGGCACTGATAAAGGTCAGGTTGGCGACCAGCAAAACGGTGGTCAACAGCACCAGCAGGGCGGCCAGCAGTTTCTGGCCGACCGGAAGGTTTTCAAGGCGCTGGCGCAATGGCATCAGGTTCATCGCTGAAAAGGAACAAGTGGCCAGCGTAGCCGCTGCTCAGTCGCTGGGCAATCCAAGGCTGTGCAGATGATCGATCAAGCGCTGCTGCAATTGATTGAGGTGGGGCAGGTTCAACTGATGCCGCGACGCAACTTTGCAGGCATGGCCCAACAGGTAGCTGATTTCGGTGCGGCGCTGATTGGCGACATCCTGGTACATCGAGGAGAAATTGGTCGCGGTCGCCTTGATCACCCGTTCGACTTCCTCCCGGAGGTTTTCGGCTGCCGCCGGCTGGCCGCAGCGCTCCAGCAGTTCGGTGAGTTCGGCGCACAGGGTGGCCACTTCGCACTGATGTTGCTGCAAACCGCCGTTGCGGCATTCGTGCAGGACGGTCAACGGGTTGATCGCACAATTGAGCGCCAGCTTGCGCCACAGCCTGGTGAGAATGTCGGTGCTCCACTCATGGGGAATACCGGCGTCGCTCAAGTCCTCCAGCCAGAACGGTGCCACCGGATGGCCGGCATCTCCCAGCCAGGTGTAACCATGACCGGCAAACACCACGCGCCAGTCGCCATCGCGAAACGCGCCTTCGGTACTGGAAGCGAAGATGCAGCGGGCATGCGGGACTTGCGCGGCGACGGCGTCCTGGCTGCCAAGGCCGTTTTGCAACAGGATCAGTTCGGCGTCCGGTGTCAGGCGGTGGGCGAGCTGGGTCACGGCTGTTACGGCGTCATAGGCTTTACAGGCTACCAGCAGACGGCTGATCGGCCCGTCGCTGTCGGCTGTTTCGCCAGGCACCGGGTACAGCTGCGCTTCGCCGTGCTCGACCAGCGTCAGCCCGCCCGCCGCCTGATAGGCCTGCAGGCGTGCCGCGTCCCGTACGATCAGCCTGACCGGCACTGAAGCCCGTGCCAGACGGGTGGCCCACAACGTGCCGAGGCTGCCGGCGCCCAGAACATGCCAAGGGGTAGACATCAGCTTTTTACTCGGTTTGTCGCTGGCATGTGAGGCTCGCAGTATCGGTTGGAAAAGACCCGTTATAATGAGCCCGATTTTAACCGCAAGCCAAGCGCGCTCCATCGTTATCGAGCGCGCCTTTTTATTGGAGAAATTACATGCCGTCGTTCGACGTGGTATCCGAACTGGACAAACACGAAGTCACCAACGCGGTCGAGAACGCCGTCAAGGAACTCGATCGTCGTTATGACCTGAAAGGCAAGGGCAGCTTCGAGTTCAAGGAAAAAGACCTGACCGTCAACCTGACCGCTGAAGCCGATTTCCAGCTCGAAGCGATGATCGAGATCCTCAAGCTGGCCCTGGTCAAGCGCAAGATCGACGTGCAATGCCTTGAAGTCAAGGATGCCTACGCGTCGGGCAAGCTGATGAAGCAGGAAGCGGTCCTCAAGGAAGGCATCGACAAAGAGCTGGCGAAGAAAATCGTCGCCCACGTCAAAGATGCCAAGCTCAAGGTTCAGGCTGCCATTCAGGGTGAGCAGGTGCGTATCACCGGTAAAAAGCGTGACGATCTGCAGGAAGCCATCGCCGCCCTGCGCGCCAAAACTTTCGACATGCCGCTGCAGTTCAATAACTTCCGCGACTGATCTTTCAAGCGGGAACCTCTCGGCGATTTCGACGTCCGAGGCCCAAGCAACGGCAGAAACGACCGAGCCTTATGGGGTCGGTCTTTCTGCCGCTCATTTTTCGCGTGCCGGGTAGCCGGAAATCAGGAGAAAGAAGATGGATTTGAATGCTGAAGTGGACAACCTGGTCAAGGCGTCTCAAGCCTGGATTCCGATGATCATGGAATACGGCAGCCGCGTGTTGCTGGCGGTGATTACCCTGGCCATTGGCTGGTGGCTGATCAACAAAGTCACGCAAAAACTGGGCGGCCTGTTGGCGTTGCGCAACGCCGACCTGGCGCTGCAAGGCTTCATCAGCAGCCTGGCGAACATCATCCTCAAAGTTCTGCTGATCGTCAGCGTGGCGTCGATGATCGGTGTGGAAACCACCTCCTTCGTCGCGGCTATCGGTGCGGCCGGCCTGGCCATCGGTCTGGCCCTGCAGGGCAGCCTGGCGAATTTCGCCGGCGGCGTGTTGATTCTGTTGTTCCGTCCATTCCGTATCGGTGACTGGATCGAAGCCCAAGGTGTTGCCGGTACTGTCGACAGCATCCAGATCTTCCACACCGTACTGCGCACTGGCGATAACAAAACCATCATCGTGCCTAACGGTAATCTGTCGAACGGCATCATCACCAACACCAACCGTCAGCCGACCCGCAAAGTAGTATTTGATGTGGGTGTGGACTACGAGGCGGACTTGCAGAAGGCCCGTGAAGTGTTGCTGGACCTGGCCAAGGATCCGCGAGTGTTGACTGAGCCGGCACCGGAAGCGGTGATTTCCACACTGGGCGACAGTTCGATCACTGTTTCTCTACGGGTGTGGGTGAAGACTGCCGACTACTGGAATGTGATGTTCATGTTTAACGAACAATCGCGCGATCGCTTGAAGACTGCCGGCATCGATATTCCATTTCCGCAGCGGGTTATTCGCGTGGTGCAGGAATCGGCAACGGTTTAATGATCTGTCTTTCAACTAATGTCTGACCGTTTGGTCAGACATTTCGCAAGCCCCGATCCTTTAAACACAATGCTGTAGCCAATAAAAAAGGCCCATCCGAAGATGGGCCTTTTTTGATTACCGCGAACTAACTTTCTGCAATTACAGAATGTTGAGCGGGTAGTCGGTGATCAGGCGGAACTCAGAGATATCGCCTTCGCCTTCGTCTGCGTTGGCGGTGTGCCATGCTTGACGGATGCGGAACGACAGATCTTTAGCTGGGCCGGACTGAATTACGTATTTAACTTCCACGTTGGTTTCGTGGTGTTTACCGTCTGCACCGTACAGGCCAGCGTAAGGGCTGCCTGCTGGAGTGTTGGTGCCGTCGATGTCCCAACCTTTCACGTAACGGGTCATGAAGCTCAGACCAGGGATGCCGTATTCGGCCATTTTCAGGTCGTAACGGGCCTGTACCGATTTCTCGCCAGGGGCGTTGAAGTCAGAGTACTGGATGGAGTTGGCGAGGAAGATCGAGTCGCCACCGCGGTTGTTTTTACCCACGCCGATATAGTCGAACGGAGTATCGCCATTCACTTTCTGGAAGCCCAGGGTGATGGTGTGCGCCTTCAGGAACGAGAAAGCAGCAGCGAGGGAGTAGGCGGTGTTATTGATTTCGCCTGCTTTAGCGCTACCAGTGTCCCTGGTGTTGTAGATGTTACCGTCGAAGTTGATCGACTGATCGCCACCCAAAGCGAGGGTGTAGTTCGCGTTGGCGTAGTACTGGTTCCAGATGTCTTCGAGCTTGGCACCGTAGAGCGACACGCTCAGGTCTGGGGTAATGCCGTACTTGCCACCGAAGTAGTCGATGGAGTTGGCTTTCACGCCAGCGTAGGTTGCCCACAGGTCGCCATCACGGGCATTTCGGTCCTGACTGGTCGCCGAGTAGAAGTGACCGGCTTCGAGGTCAAGGTCTTTGACTTCGCTGCTCTGCAGTTGGATACCGCTGGCAGTTTGGTGAAGGATGCGGGAGCCGCCTACAGCGAACACCGGAGAAGTGCTTGGCTGCATGTCGCCGATTTTCAGCTCGGTCTTGGAGATGCGGAACTTGGCGGCAGCGCCGGCTTTGCCCTGGTTGTTTTCGACTTCGCCATCATTGCCCACGGGCATGTTGCCGGTACCCGAATACTTGTCGGAACCGTCCAGCTTAATGGCCAGTTGGCCCCAAGCTTCAACGCCAACACCGATCAGACCTTGGGTGTAGCCCGAGCTGTACATGCCCTGGATGCCCTGGGTCCAGTCTTTGTCATCGACGGCGCCGTCTTTCTTGTTACGGTTGTAGTAGTAGTTGCGAACCAGCAAGTCGAGCTTGCTATCTTCAACAAAACCTTTGGCGTCAGCCTGGTCACTTACGAAAGGTGCGGCCGTAGCCAATTGAGTACTGGCTGCTGCTGCAACTGCCAGTGCGATCATGCTCCACTTCATCACGCGCATCGTGATTTGCTCCTTTGGTTTTTAGAAGAGTACTGCCGTCCCACCTGTTTTATTATCTGGGCGGCTCTTTCTTTTTGTGTCGGCGCAAACTTATATCACGCCGACCCTATTGGCGATACTTGCACATCTAACCTTTCAGCTTCTTTACGACCCTGTCGCAAATGGCTGGGTAGATGTCGCAAATTCACAGTCCCGACGCAATCGGACTGACAACTTCAGCGCTGTTTTCCAGGGCTTGAGCATCGGTAAAAAAGAGTCCCTTGTCCTGCACTTGAATCTCCATCGGGCAACCCTGCCACTGTTTTTATTGGTCTTCAGGCTTCCACTTCCAGCGGAGCGCTTATAGACGATACGGGTGTTGATGCAACAAGCGTGCACAAATCGGAATTCTGTTGCTGTTTTTTTCCGAAAGCCTGCCTGTTGCCGTAAAAACCTCATAAAACCGGGGGGTTCAAGCTCATTTTATGTGGGCTTGACGCCATGCTTTGCATCGTGGTTACCACATCGAAGCTGCGGGGGTGACAACCAAAAGCGTTACCGGTTCACCCCGCTAGTGAGTAATTGGCGGATGCTGACGCACTGAGCGTAGACGCGTTGTGCGGTTTTGGTGCAAAAAATTTTATTTCCTGTACTGAATTCACGCATTGTGGCTTTGTCGTGGATTCGAGCGGTGCATTGTTTATTGGTCATTTCGGCACTTTTTCCGTGATGGCCGGTTCCGTCATGGTGCGTCCCGAATCAAAATGGCGCATCTCGGCGCGCCCGCAGGGCGGTGCTGGCGGCAGTTCGTCGTGAAGCGCATGGCATTCGCAGGTATGCTGCCGTCCTGTCGCTTGGTGCGCCGTCTTTCGGTGGGGGCGCTAAGCTGAAAAAGGATGACCAGAGGGGAGTGTGCGCTGTGTTCGCTTTAGATCCACGACTTCAACAAGACACGTTGCCAATCGGCGATTTCCCGCTCTGCCGGTTACTGCTGTCCAATGATTCGAATTACCCCTGGTTCATTCTCGTGCCACGCCGCGAGGATATCAGTGAAATATTTCAGCTGGATGGCACAGATCAACAGCAGCTGTGGCGGGAAACGACTGAGCTGGCGGAAATCCTCAAGGACTCTTTCGACGCGGACAAGTTGAACGTCGCGGCCCTGGGTAACGTCGTCAATCAGTTGCATATGCATGTGATTGTGCGCAAGCGTGAGGACGCCGCCTGGCCAGCTCCGATCTGGGGCAAACAGGAGGCCAAGCCATACAGTCCAGAGCAGATCGCGACGATTCGCGAGCGGCTGCGTCTGGTATTGACCGACGATTTCAAGTTTCTGGAGGGCTGAATCATGAGCCTGGGCGAACGCGTTACCGATCTGGAAAGCCGACTGGCATTTCAGGATGACACCATCCAGGCATTGAATGATGTGCTGGTGGCGCAGCAGCGGATGGTCGAGCGTCTGCAATTGCAAATGTCGGCGTTGCTCAAGCGGCAGGAGGAAATGGCCGGCCAGTTTGCGACGCTTGAAGAAGAAGAGGCGCCACCGCCTCATTACTAAGAAACAGGCAATAAAAAACCGCGAACAGCCAAGCTGTTCGCGGTTTTTTTTAGCCTTGAATCAGCGGCGCGGCAGTGCGGCGATCACATCTTCGGCTTGCAGGCCTTTGTCACGATTCATGACGGAGAACTCCACGCGCTGGCCTTCCACCAGAACGCGGTGGCCTTCACCGCGGATTGCCCGGAAATGCACGAAAATATCATCGCCGGAGTCGCGGGAAATAAAGCCGAAGCCTTTGGAGGTGTTGAACCATTTGACGGTGCCAGTATCGCGGTTGCTCATGTCATAGCTTGGCGCGGCGGCGGCCGGTGAAGATTTGTAGAAGCTGATGGCCAGGTGCAGGAATACGGCGATCAGGGCAGCGACCAGGCTGAACAGAACGGCAGGTTGACCGGCGATGACAGGCATCGGAGCGATCAGCGTCAGGGTTTGCAGTACGACAGCCAGAACCAGCAAAGCGCTGACCAGGTTTTGCAATTGATGACGCGGGCCTTTGTTCCAGTAAGGGATAACAGGCGCGAGGGTGAGGTTGAGCAGGCCGAAAAAGGCCAGGTACAGCGCATCGGGTTGTTGCAGGTAAGGTGCCGCTTCGGATCGCAGGCTAGGGATGAAGGACAGCAGCAGGGCTGCTGCGCCCATTAGCAGGTGGACGATTTTCAACATTTTGATTAACTCACGTTAAGACGGATCACAAGGAAGAGCTGATAGAGCACGGTTCGCTTCAGAACAATAAGAGGCGTTGGGCACGTACCTGATATCAGCCTATGCGCAGCCCCCGGAAAATAGGTGGTAGCGACACACTGCCTATTTAACAGCAAAGCCTGCGGCTACTCAAATCAGGCGGTCCGGCGGCGTTTCCATTGGCATGGTGCGCGGATGACGCTGCCGAGTGTTATTCGTGCGCTGTGTTTCTCGGATCTTTCGCCTTTTCGTTGAGTGATGTTGCGTCAGTTTTCGTAGGAAATCGTCCGGCCTAGGACGAGCTCCATGATCGCGCCTCAGTTGTTGGCTTATCCTACGTTGATGGTCATAAAGTCATCTGGATATACCGTAGCGCCTGCGCTTTTATAAGGAAACGGAAT
The DNA here is from genome assembly GCF_059492165.1 of Pseudomonas sp. Pseusp15. Taxonomy (NCBI): domain Bacteria; kingdom Pseudomonadati; phylum Pseudomonadota; class Gammaproteobacteria; order Pseudomonadales; family Pseudomonadaceae; genus Pseudomonas; species Pseudomonas sp. Pseusp15. The sequence continues at coordinate 3,966,242 of NZ_CP168523.1, read as the reverse complement.
ATGGCCTTTACAAGCAGCAAGGATGACAAAGGAGTGTCAACGGTATGGTTCATGAAGACAGACAAGGCGAGGGGAGGATCGGTCCACTCAAGGATATAAGGATTGATTCACTTGTCAGCGAATTCGATATGGGGCTGGTCCAGCCCTTATCCCGGTCAGTGCGTTTGAATGGTTTTGCGACCTGTTTGCGGCTTGAGCAGGTCTATTGGGATATTTTGGGCGACATGGCCAAGGTTAATTGCTGCTCGGTCAGCGCGCTGTTGTCCCATGTGGATCGTGAGGTGCACTTGCGCCATGGCGGGGTGAAAAATTTCACCGGGCTGGTGCGGGTTGTCTGCGTCGTGCACAGCCTGAAGGAGGGCAGTTGCCCCGTCATGGCTTAGCGAGAGCGGCTGAATGAGTCGAGTGTCGGTCTGTGCAGTCTTACGGCTGCACAGGCTGCATTTAATGGATATAATCCCGCTCTTTGCCGCGAAGCCCTGCATGCGCGGTAGCAATCTGATCGCCGAGACAACCCCCATGCCGATGTACGATTACCAATGTGCTTCCTGTGGTCATCAGTTGGAAGCCATTCAAAAGATCAGCGCAGCACCGCTGGTCGACTGCCCTGCCTGCCAGGCGCCAGAGCTTAAAAAGATGCTGTCCATGCCCGGTTTCCGCCTCAGTGGCACCGGCTGGTACGAAACCGACTTCAAGACCGGTTCCAAGAAAAATCTGGCCGGTGGCGACAAAGCTGACTAGGGTCTAGCGCCCGGGCTGAACGACACGCGCGAGCTCTTGCATCATCTGGCACCTTATTCAAGTGCGGTGGTGCGGCAAGACCTCCACCCGAATTTCGAATTACGAGAAGTGAAACCACTACCATGATGCGCAGCCATTATTGCGGCCAACTGAACGAAAGCCTGGAAGGCCAGGAAATTACCCTTTGCGGATGGGTTCACCGTCGCCGTGACCATGGCGGGGTGATTTTCCTCGATATCCGTGATCGTGACGGTCTGGCCCAGGTGGTGTTCGATCCGGACCGTGCCGAGAGCTTCGCCGCCGCCGATCGCGTGCGCAGCGAGTACGTCGTGAAGATCACCGGCAAGGTTCGCCTGCGTCCGGCCGGTGCAACCAACGCCAACATGGCGTCGGGCATGATCGAGGTCCTGGGCTACGAGCTGGAAGTGCTGAACGAATCGGAAACCCCGCCGTTCCCGCTGAACGAGTTCTCTGACGTTGGCGAAGAAACCCGCCTGCGTTATCGCTTCCTTGATCTGCGTCGCCCTGAAATGGCCGAGAAGCTGCGTCTGCGTTCGCGCATGACCACCAGCATCCGCCGCTACCTGGACGAGAACGGTTTCCTCGACGTCGAGACGCCGATCCTGACCCGTGCGACGCCGGAAGGCGCGCGTGACTATCTGGTGCCGAGCCGTACTCACGCCGGTTCGTTCTTCGCCTTGCCGCAATCGCCGCAGCTGTTCAAGCAGCTGCTGATGGTGGCCGGCTTCGACCGTTACTACCAGATCGCCAAGTGCTTCCGCGACGAAGACCTGCGGGCTGATCGCCAGCCGGAATTCACTCAGATCGACATCGAGACCAGCTTCCTCGATGAAAAAGACATCATGGGCCTGACCGAAGGCATGATCCGCAACCTGTTCAAGGAAGTGCTGGGTCTGGAATTTGGCGAATTCCCGCACATGACCTTCGAAGAGGCCATGCGCCGCTACGGTTCCGACAAGCCAGACCTGCGTAACCCGCTGGAATTGGTGGATGTTGCCGATCAGCTCAAGGAAGTCGATTTCAAGGTGTTCAGTGGCCCGGCCAATGACCCGAAATGCCGTATCGCCGCCTTGCGCGTTCCAGGCGGTGCGAGCATGCCGCGCAAGCAGATCGACGATTACACCAAGTTCGTCGGCATCTACGGTGCCAAGGGCCTGGCGTACATCAAGGTCAACGAGCGTGCTGCCGGTGTTGAAGGTCTGCAGTCGCCGATCGTGAAAAACATCCCGGAAGCCAACCTGAACGTGATCCTCAATCGCGTGGGTGCGGTCGATGGCGACATCGTGTTCTTCGGCGCCGACAAAGCCAAGATCGTCAGCGAAGCCCTGGGCGCGCTGCGGATCAAGCTGGGTCATGACCTCGAGCTGCTGACCTGCAAGTGGGCGCCAATGTGGGTCGTCGACTTCCCGATGTTCGAAGAGAACGACGACGGCAGCTTCAGCGCCTTGCACCACCCGTTCACCGCGCCGAAGTGCACTCCTGAAGAGCTGGAAGCCAACCCGGCTGGCGCTTTGTCCCGTGCCTACGACATGGTTCTGAACGGCACCGAGCTGGGTGGCGGTTCGATCCGTATCCACCGTAAGGAAATGCAACAGTCGGTGTTCCGTCTGTTGGGTATCAACGAAGCGGAACAGGAAGAGAAATTCGGCTTCCTGCTCGACGCCCTGAAATATGGCGCGCCGCCGCACGGTGGTCTGGCTTTCGGTCTGGACCGTCTGGTGATGCTGATGACCGGCGCCCAGTCGATCCGTGAAGTGATCGCTTTCCCGAAAACCCAGAGTGCTGCGGACGTGATGACGCAGGCTCCGGGCGTGGTAGATGCCAAGGCGTTGCGTGAGCTGCACATTCGTCTGCGCGAAACGCCAAAGGCAGAGTAAGGCTGACCGCAAAGGCGCATCCTGTGGGATGCGCCTTTTCTTTAGGTCGAGATTTTTTTGTTGCTGGCCGACACTCCCTGTGTGGCGGGCGATGTTTCAAAGAGAAATTCGGAGCGAGTTATGGCGGGTCATTCCAAGTGGGCGAACATCAAGCACCGCAAAGAACGTCAGGATGCCAAGAAGGGCAAGATTTTCACCAAGTGGATTCGTGAACTGACGGTCGCTGCCCGTCAGGGCGGCGCTGATCCGGGCTCCAACCCGCGTCTGCGTCTGGCGCTGGATAAAGCGCTGGGCGCAAACATGAGCCGTGACATTATCGACCGCGCGGTGGCCCGTGGTGCCGGCGCTGCCGACACCGATGACATGGTCGAGCTGACCTACGAAGGCTATGGCCCGGGCGGCGTGGCGGTGATGGTCGAATGCATGACCGACAACCGCAACCGCACCGCGGCCGCAGTTCGCCATGCGTTCAGCAAGTGCGGCGGCAACCTCGGTACCGACGGTTCGGTGGCTTATCTGTTCGAACGCAAAGGGCAGATTTCCTTCGCGCCAGGGGTTGATGAAGACGCGCTGATGGAAGCAGCCATGGAAGCCGACGCCGATGACGTGGTGACCAACGAAGACGGCTCCATCGACGTGTTCACCTCGTTCGCCGGCTTCTATTCCGTGCGTAACGCCTTGGAGGCCGCAGGCTTCAAGGGCAGCGATGCAGAAATCGTCATGTTGCCGACCACCAGTGCCGAACTGGATCTGGAAGGCGCCGAGAAGGTTCTCAAGCTGATCGACATGCTCGAAGACCTGGATGACGTGCAGAACGTGTACTCCAACGCGGACATTCCAGAGGCGGTGGCCGCGCAGCTCGGTTGATGCCTTTATAAAGATCGCAGCCTTCATCAGCCCTGCAGGCGCTGGCGAAGCCTGCGATCTTTTGATTTACAGTTATTTATTTTAAAGATCGTCCGAACGCGGCCCGAGCCTTCGGCAGCTCCTACGGTTACTCTCAGATATTCGCACTAGCTTCGCAGGCGTTATGACTTTAATTCTTGGTATCGACCCCGGCTCGCGTATCACCGGTTACGGCATTGTTCGCGATACTGGCCGTGGTTGTGTTTACGTGGCATCGGGCTGTATCCGCACCGGTGCTGGCGAGTTGCATGAGCGTCTGCAGATCGTCTATCGCGGCGTGCGTGAAATCATTCAGACTTATGGCCCGGTCACCATGGGCATCGAGAAGGTGTTCATGGCGCGCAATGCCGACTCCGCGCTGAAACTGGGGCAGGCCCGTGGCGCGGCGATTGTCGCCGGCGCCGAAGAGAGCCTGGAAATTGCCGAGTACACCGCAACCCAGGTCAAGCAGGCCGTGGTCGGCACCGGCGCCGCCAATAAAGAACAAGTGCAAATGATGGTTATGCACATGCTGAAGCTGACCAGCAAGCCGCAAATCGATGCCTCGGATGCCCTGGCCATCGCGATTTGCCACGCTCACACCCGTTCCAGCCTGTTGCCCCATGGTCTGGGCGCGGCACGCAGTCGTGGCGGGCGCCTGCGTCTCTGATAGCATCAGCAATCATTTTTTGTGGGATGAGGGTTTTGCGCCTGTGTTGTCGGCGCAAAACCCTTGTTCTGTCAGTCGCCAGCACTGATCTGGCCAACGCTCAAGGATCTGAAACGTGATTGGACGCTTGCGCGGCACTTTGGCTGAGAAACAGCCGCCGCACCTGATTCTGGATGTAAACGGTCTGGGGTATGAGCTGGAAGTGCCCATGACCACGCTTTATCGCTTGCCGTCGGTCGGTGAACCGCTGACCTTGCACACCCATTTGGTCGTACGTGAAGACGCGCAGTTACTCTATGGCTTCTTCGGCAAGCGTGAGCGAGACTTTTTTCGCGAACTGATCCGTCTCAATGGGGTAGGGCCGAAACTGGCGCTGGCCCTGATGTCGAGCCTGGAAGTCGACGAGTTGATCCGTTGCGTGCAGTCCCAGGACACCTCGGCGCTGACCAAGGTGCCGGGGGTGGGCAAGAAGACTGCCGAGCGTTTGCTGGTGGAGCTCAAGGATCGCTTCAAGGCCTGGGAAACCGTACCGAGCATGTTTGCGTTGGTGCCGAACCAGCCGGATGCGCCAGCGCAACAAGTCGCTGCCGCCGAAAATGACGCGGTCAGCGCGCTGATTTCCCTGGGCTACAAGCCGCAGGAAGCCAGCAAGGCGATTTCCGCGATCAAGGAGAAAGGTTTGAGCAGTGAAGACTTGATTCGTCGTGCCCTGAAGGGAATGATCTAAGTGATTGAAGCTGATCGTCTGATCGCCGCTACGGGTGGCCCCCGTGAGCGCGAAGAAGTCCAGGACCGGGCGATTCGTCCCGTCAGCCTGGCCGAATACATTGGCCAGCCGACTGTTCGCGAGCAAATGGAGTTGTTCATCCAGGCCGCGCGCGGGCGCAATGAATCACTGGATCACACCCTGATTTTCGGCCCGCCGGGCCTGGGTAAAACCACCCTGGCCAACATCATTGCCCAGGAAATGGGCGTGTCGATCAAAAGCACCTCGGGGCCGGTCCTCGAGCGTCCTGGTGATCTGGCTGCATTGCTGACCAACCTTGAGCCCCATGACGTGCTGTTCATCGACGAGATCCATCGGTTGTCGCCGATCGTCGAAGAAGTGCTGTACCCGGCCATGGAAGATTTCCAGCTCGACATCATGATCGGCGAAGGGCCGGCCGCGCGCTCGATCAAGCTCGATCTGCCACCGTTTACCCTGGTTGGCGCAACGACCCGTGCCGGTATGCTGACCAACCCGTTGCGCGACCGTTTCGGGATCGTCCAGCGCCTGGAGTTCTACAGCACCGCCGATCTGGCAACGATTGTCAGCCGTTCGGCGAACATTCTCGGTTTGCCGCTGGACCCGGAAGGCGCCTTTGAAATCGCCCGGCGTGCCCGCGGTACACCGCGAATCGCCAACCGCTTGCTGCGCCGGGTCCGGGATTTTGCCGAGGTTCGTGCCAAGGGCCACATCACTAAACCGATCGCCGACCTGGCCTTGAACCTGCTGGATGTCGATGAGCGTGGCTTCGACCATCAGGACCGACGCCTGCTGTTGACCATGATCGAGAAGTTCGACGGTGGGCCGGTGGGGGTGGACAGTCTGGCCGCTGCGATCAGCGAAGAACGCCACACCATTGAAGACGTGCTGGAGCCGTACCTGATCCAGCAGGGCTATATCATGCGCACGCCGCGGGGGCGGGTAGTGACCCGGCATGCGTATTTGCACTTCGGCTTAAACATTCCGTCACGATTGGGCGAGATGCCCGTGGTAGACGAGTTCCTCGATGCCGTGGACGATTAATCACCTTTGCGTGCTGATTTATTCGGGGTTTGTGCTGTCCCAGGACGGTACTTTCGCCAGAAAGCCGCGAATCAATGAAAAACAGTTGCCTGGCCGGATTGGCAACCTGAGGAGTAAGCACTAGAGTATGCGCGCGCAAAACGGGCTTGAGCCGTTCGCACATCGTTGTCGCGTTTATTACGAGGACACCGATGCCGGCGGCATCGTGTATTACGTCAATTACCTCAAGTTTATGGAACGGGCTCGAACCGAGCGGCTCCGAGAGCTGGGCTTTGCCCAGTCGGCGCTGGCAGGGGAGGACCTGTTGTTCGTCGTGCATTCCAGCGAAGCGCGTTACCACGCGCCGGCGCGACTGGACGACGAACTCCTGGTAAGCGCCGAAGTAATTGAATTGAACCGGGTCAGCCTGCGCTTCAAACAGCAGGTCAGGCGGGCTACGGATAACGTGCTGCTCTGCGAAGGGCAGTTTCTGGTGGCCTGTGTGCGCACTAACAGTTTGAAACCCCGGGCCATTCCCGAAACTCTACGTGCGGCCTTTGCCGACGTGAGCGGCGCGGGTACACACTCAAAGCAGGAGATAAAGCGTGGAAGCTAACGTCGTCGACCATTCCTCCATGTGGAGCCTGGTCAGCAATGCCAGTGTCGTGGTGCAACTGGTAATGCTGATCCTGGTAGCCGCATCGGTGACCTCGTGGATCATGATCTTTCAGCGCAGCAACTTGCTGCGCGCCGGTCGACGTGCCCTGGAGAGCTTTGAAGAGCGCTTCTGGTCCGGTATCGACCTGTCCAAACTCTACCGTCAGGCTGGCAGCAACCCTGATCCGGATTCCGGTGTCGAGCAGATCTTCCGTGCCGGCTTCAAGGAATTCTCCCGTCTGCGCCAGCAGTCGGGCGTTGATCCGGAAGCGGTCATGGAAGGCGTGGCGCGTGCCATGCGCGTAGCCATCTCCCGCGAGGAAGAGAAGCTCGAGCAGAGCCTGCCGTTCCTCGCCACCGTCGGTTCCGTCAGCCCGTACATCGGTCTGTTCGGTACAGTCTGGGGCATCATGAACTCCTTCCGTGGTCTGGCGACTGCCCAGCAAGCGACCCTGGCCACTGTGGCTCCAGGTATCGCCGAAGCACTGGTTGCTACTGCGATCGGTCTGTTTGCCGCCATTCCGGCCGTTATCGCCTACAACCGTTTTGCTGCCCGCAGCGAAACCCTGCTGGGCCGCTATTACACCTTCGCCGATGAATTCCAGGCGATCCTGCACCGCAAAGTGCACACCAGCGAAGAATAAGCAGGTAATTTCCAATGGCTTTAATCGCTCGAGCTCGCAAAAAGCGCAAGCCGGTTGCCGAGATGAACGTGGTGCCTTACATCGACGTGATGCTGGTACTGCTGGTCATCTTCATGGTGACCGCGCCGATGCTCAATCAGGGCGTGAAAGTTGATCTGCCCAAGGTTTCCAGCGAAGCCTTGCCGCAGGACAACAACACTCAGGTCCTGACCATTTCGATCAAGGCTGACAAGACCTACTACTGGAACCTTGGCAGCGAAGTCGACACCGATAAGCAGCAGGACAAGGCCATGACCTTGCCGCAAATGACCAGCGCCGTGAAAAAGATCATCGACGCCGGCAACGGTAACGGTAAGCGCACGCAGGTGTTCATTCGTGGCGACAAAACCGTCGATTATGGCTCCGTCATGGGCGCCATGGGCGGGTTGCAGAAGGCCGGGGTCGGTAATGTTGGCTTGATTACCGAGGCGCCCTGATGCAGCAACTGCGAGAGCCGTCCGCCTCGGAAAGCTACTTCTGGCCTAGTGTCTGGGCGATTGTCTTGCACGTGCTGGTGTTCGGCATGCTGTTCGTCAGTTTCGCCTTCACACCGGAGCTGCCGCCGGCCAAGCCGATTGTCCAGGCAACCCTGTACCAGCTGAAATCGAAAAGTCGGGCGACCACCCAGACCAATCAGAAGATCGCGGGTGAGGCGCAGAAATCTGCTGCGCGTCAGACCGAAGTCGAGCAGATGGAACAGAAGAAGGTCGAGCAGGAAGCGGTGAAGGCTGCGGAACAAAAGAAAGAAGAAGCGGCTCAAAAGGCCGAGGAAGCCAAGAAGGCCGACGAGTCGAAGAAAGCGGAAGAGGCGAAAAAAGCTGATGAAGCCAAGAAAGCCGACGAAGCGAAGAAGACCGCCGAAGCCAAAAAGGCCGAAGAGAAACAATTGGCTGATATAGCCAAGAAGAAAGCCGAAGAAGAAGCCAAAAAAGCTGCTGAAGAAGAGGCCAAGAAAGCGGCCGCTGAAGAAGCGAAGAAAAAGATCGTCGAAGACGCGAAGAAGAAAGCCGCGGAAGACGCCAAGAAGAAAGCTGAAGCGGAAGAGGCGAAGAAGAAAATCGCCGAAGACGCGAAGAAGAAAGCGACTGCCGATGCCGCGAAGAAGAAAGCGCAGGATGCGGCTCGCAAATCGGTAGAGGACAAGAAGGCTCAGGCTCTGGCTGACTTGCTGTCCGATAAGACCGAACGTCAGCAGGCTTTGGCGGATGAGCAAGGCGATGAAACCGCGGGCAACTTTGATGATCTGATTCGTTCGCGAGCATCTGAAGGTTGGGCGCAGCCACCGTCGGCCCGCAAGGGCATGAAGGTGATTCTGCAAATCAACATGCTCCCTGACGGAACGATCTCCGGTGTTTCGGTTGCTCATTCCAGCGGTGACGCGCCGTTCGACAGTTCTGCAGTCGCGGCTGTAAAAAATATTGGTCGATTGACCGAAATGCAGGGTCTGAAGCCAGCTGATTTCGCACCCTATCGTTCATTCAAGATGACATTCACACCTGAGGATCTAGCCTTGTGAGAAACCTTCTTCGAGGACTGCTTGTAGTCATGTTCTGCTTTGCAGGACTGGCCACGGCAGATGAAAAAAATATCCTGGTCAGCAGTGGCAGCTCCCAGGCAACTCCAATTGCCGTTGTGCCTTTCGGCTTCCAGGGCGGTAGCGTGCTGCCGGACGACATGGCTGAGATTATCGGTAACGACCTGCGCAATTCGGGTTACTACGCGCCGATTCCAAAGCAGAACATGATCAGCCAGCCAAGCCAGGCCAGCGAAATCATCTACCGTGACTTCAAGGCGGTGGGTGCCCAGTACGTCATGGTCGGCAGCATTGTTCCGGCGGGCGGTCGCCTGCAGGTGCAGTACGCACTGTTCAACGTCGCCACCGAGCAGCAAGTGCTGACCGGCAGCGTGTCGGGCGGCGTCGATCAACTGCGCGACATGGCGCACTACATCTCCGACCAGTCGTTCGAAAAACTCACTGGTATCAAAGGTGCGTTCTCGACGCGTCTGCTGTACGTGACGGCCGAGCGTTTCTCTGAGAAGAACACTCGCTACACACTGCAACGTTCGGACTACGACGGTGCCCGTGCCGTGACGCTGCTGCAATCGCGCGAGCCAATCCTGTCGCCGCGTTTCGCACCGGATGGCAAGCGCATTGCCTACGTGTCGTTCGAGCAGAAGCGTCCACGCATTTTCATGCAGAACATCGACACCGGTCGCCGTGAGCAGATCACCAACTTCGAAGGCCTGAATGGCGCGCCAGCCTGGTCGCCGGATGGCAATCGCCTGGCATTCGTGTTGTCGAAAGACGGTAACCCGGACATCTACGTGATGAACCTGGGGTCGCGTCAGATCACCCGTGTCACCAATGGTCCTGGCATCAATACCGAACCGTTCTGGGGTAAGGATGGTTCGACCATCTACTTCACCTCTGACCGTGGCGGCAAGCCTCAGATCTATAAAACCAGCGCAGGCGGTGGTGGTGCGGAGCGTGTGACCTTCATCGGTAACTACAACGCCAACCCTAAACTGTCGGCCGATGAAAAGACCCTGGTGATGATTCACCGCCAGGACGGTTTCACCAACTTCAAGGTGGCGGCCCAGGATTTGCAGCGCGGTAGTGTAAAGATCCTCACTGATAGCACTCTGGACGAGTCTCCTACTGTTGCGCCCAACGGCACCATGGTAATCTACGCCACCCGCCAGCAGGGCCGGGGAGTCTTGATGCTCGTGTCCATTAATGGACGCGTGAGGCTCCCGCTTCCTACCGCACAAGGCGAAGTCAGAGAACCGTCCTGGTCCCCTTACCTGAACTGACGCGGCGCTATACGTTTTACTTAACACACTGGGGTTCATTAGGAGTTTCACGATGGAAATGCTGAAGTTTGGTAAATTTGCTGCGCTGGCTCTGGCCATGGCTGTAGCTGTAGGTTGCTCGTCCAAAGGCGGCGACAACGCCGGTGAAGGCGCTGTAGATCCAAACGCTGGTTACGGCGCTAACACTGGTGCAGTTGACGGCTCCCTGAGCGAAGAAGCTGCTCTGCGCGCAATCACCACCTTCTACTTCGAATACGACAGCTCGGACCTGAAGCCAGAAGCCATGCGCGCTCTGGACGTTCACGCCAAAGACCTGAAAGCAAACGGCGCTCGCGTTGTTCTGGAAGGCAACACCGACGAACGTGGTACTCGTGAGTACAACATGGCACTGGGCGAGCGTCGTGCGAAAGCCGTTCAGCGCTACCTGGTACTGCAAGGTGTTTCCCCAGCTCAGCTGGAACTGGTTTCCTACGGCGAAGAGCGTCCAGTTGCTACCGGCAACGACGAGCAGTCCTGGGCTCAAAACCGTCGCGTCGAACTGCGTAAGTAATTCGTCATGCGAACGTGCCGTCGTGCTGTAACTATTTTGGCTCTCAGTCTCGCACCGCTTGCGGTGTGGGCTGCGGTTCCTGTGGTCGAGGACAACTCCGGCTATAACAATAGCGGGAGCAGTTATCCGCCTGCAGGTTACGGTACGAACGGCGCCTATGCCGGGGGAGGGGTTTCGGCCCCTGTCTCGGCACAGGGCGAGCTGTTCAACCAACTGCAATCGATGCAGGAGCAGATCTCGCGCCAACAAGGCATCATTGAAGTTCTGCAAAATGATGTAGCGCGCATGAAGCAAGAGAACCTGGAGCGATATCAGGATCTTGATCGGCGCATAGGAACCGGCGTTGCACCAGCCGCGACTCCTGATAATTCTTCCGCCGGTGGCAATTTGAATGCCCCCGGTGCAGCAGCCGGCGCAGGTGCGGGAGCGGCTGCCGCTCAAGCCACGGCCGCGGGTGGCGAACCGGCTGACCCGGCGAAGGAAAAACTGTATTACGATGCAGCCTTCGACCTGATCAAAGCCAAGGATTTCGACAAGGCCAGCCAGGCTTTCGCCGCATTCCTGCGCAAATACCCGAACAGCCAATACGCGGGCAATGCCCAGTACTGGTTGGGGGAAGTGAACCTGGCCAAAGGCGATCTGCAAGGTGCGGGTCAGGCATTTGCCAAGGTTTCGCAGTTGTACCCCAAGCACCCCAAAGTGCCTGATTCGCTGTACAAGCTCGCTGATGTAGAGCGTCGTCTCGGTCATACCGACCGGGTCAAAGGCATTCTGCAACAGGTCGTGTCCCAATATCCGGGCACTTCCGCCGCTCAGCTGGCGCAACGGGACTTGCAGCGCATGTAAGCCTGTTTAGCCCGTTTTGAAGAAACCCGCGCTTGTCGCGGGTTTTTTCGTTAGAATTCATGCCCTTTTTATGAAACACGCTTTTTGGGATCTGCGCGTTGGCGGGGTTCCTTGAAGTGCCTGACGGAGGCGGACAGCCTGTTTAGCTGTTACGCCCGTGGCGACTATGCAAGACACATTGAGAATCACCGAAGTTTTCTACTCGTTGCAGGGTGAAACGCGGACTGCCGGGCTGCCCACTGTTTTTGTGCGCCTGACCGGTTGCCCATTGCGTTGCCAATACTGCGACAGCGCCTACGCGTTCACTGGCGGCACCCTCCGCACGCTCGACGACATCCTCGAGCAAGTGGCCGGTTTTCGCCCACGTTACGTCTGTGTCACGGGCGGTGAGCCCTTGGCGCAACCCAATGCCATTCCCTTGCTCAAGCAGTTGTGTGACGCCGGTTACGAAGTGTCGCTGGAAACCAGTGGCGCGCTGGACATCTCGGCGGTCGATCCACGGGTCAGTCGCGTCGTCGACCTGAAAACCCCGGGTTCGAAAGAAGCCCACCGCAACCGCTACGAGAACATCGAACTGCTCACGCCCAACGATCAGGTGAAGTTTGTCATCTGCTCGCGGGAAGACTATGACTGGGCCGTGTCCAAGCTGATTCAATACGGTTTGAACGAGCGTGCCGGCGAAGTCCTGTTCTCGCCGAGCCACCATGACCTGAATGCACGTGATCTGGCGGACTGGGTGGTGGCGGACAATCTGCCTGTGCGTCTGCAATTGCAGCTGCATAAATATCTTTGGAATGACGAGCCGGGGCGCTGAAATGACTGAACAACTGAACACTGCTGAAAAACGTGCGGTCATCCTGCTGTCCGGCGGCCTGGACTCGGCGACGGTCGTGGCCATGGCCCGTGCCGAAGGCTATAGCTGCTACACCATGAGCTTCGATTACGGTCAGCGCCACCGTGCCGAACTGCAGGCCGCCGAGCGTGTTGCCCGCGACTTGGGTGTGATCGAGCACAAGGTGATCGGCCTGAACCTGAACGGTATCGGCGGCTCGGCCCTGACCGACAGTTCCATCGACGTACCGGAGGCGCCGAGCGAAGGCATTCCGGTGACCTATGTGCCGGCGCGCAACACGGTGTTTCTGTCCCTGGCGTTGGGTTGGGCCGAAGTGCTGGGTGCGCGTGACATCTTTATCGGTGTAAACGCGGTGGATTATTCCGGTTACCCGGATTGCCGTCCCGAGTTCATCGAAGCCTTCGAGCTCATGGCTAATCTGGCGACCAAGGCCGGTGTAGAAGGGAATGGCTTCCGTATCCAGGCGCCCCTGCAGAACCTGAGCAAGGCGCAGATCGTTCAGGCGGGCGTGAAGCTTGGCGTCGATTACGGGCTGACCGTTTCCTGCTATCAGGCGGACGATAACGGCCGTGCTTGCGGTAAATGCGACAGCTGCCGTCTGCGTGCAGAAGGCTTTGCGGCGGCCGGAATCAGCGACCCGACACCTTATTTTTGATTTATTTCAAATTAGGTGTTGAATAGTCCTTAAAAATCAGTATTATACGCGCCACCACACAGCGGGTCGTTAGCTCAGTTGGTAGAGCAGTTGGCTTTTAACCAATTGGTCGTAGGTTCGAATCCCACACGACCCACCATTTTAAAAAATCTGGAAGGCCCACGTAAGTGAGGATTTCCGGGTTTTTTTTTGCCCGCGATTTGAGGTTGTCCCGGTCCGGGATCGCACCGAGTGACGCAGGTCAGAATCATCTTTTGCATCCGCCGGATATTCTGTAGCCTTGCGCAGCTTCAACGCTGTCCGTGCCTGATGAATACTCACTCTCCCGGCGGTACCCCGAAGGGTCCGGAGCCGGGTGTATACTCGACTTTCGCGCGAAAGCGCCTGCAGGTCTTGCGAACATGACGCAGATTTCCGAACGCCTTCTGGTTCAAGCCCACCTCGACGCCAAGCAGCCCAAGCCGCTGACAGCCGAGGAAGAGGCTTATTACCGCACAGCCATCGCAGCCGAGCTCAAAGCTCAGGACGCGGTGCTGGTTGCACACTTCTATTGTGATCCAGTCATTCAGGCCCTGGCCGAAGAAACCGGTGGCTGCGTCTCCGACTCTCTGGAGATGGCCCGCTTCGGCAATGCTCACCCGGCCAAGACCGTAGTGGTCGCCGGTGTGAAATTCATGGGCGAAACCGCCAAGATCCTCAACCCTGAAAAACGTGTGCTGATGCCAACCCTGGAAGCGACCTGCTCGCTGGACCTGGGTTGCCCGGTGGACGAGTTCTCGGCGTTCTGCGATCAGCACCCGGAACGCACGGTGGTGGTATATGCAAACACCTCGGCAGCAGTCAAAGCCCGGGCGGATTGGGTGGTGACTTCAAGTTGCGCGCTGGAAATCGTCGAAAGCCTGATGGATAACGGCGAAACCATCATCTGGGGCCCGGACAAGCACCTGGGGACTTACATCCAGCGCCAGACCGGCGCCGACATGCTGCTGTGGGATGGTGCCTGCATCGTTCACGAAGAGTTCAAGGCCAAGCAGCTCGAAGACATGAAAGCGCTGTACCCGGACGCGGCCATTCTGGTGCACCCGGAGTCGCCGACCGCCGTGATCGAATTGGCCGATGCGGTGGGTTCCACCAGTCAGCTGATCGCTGCTGCGCAAAGCCTGCCGAACAAGACCCTGATCGTTGCCACCGACCGCGGCATCTTCTACAAGATGCAGCAGCTGTGCCCGGACAAGGTCTTTATCGAAGCGCCAACGGCCGGTAACGGCGCGGCTTGCCGCAGTTGCGCGCATTGCCCGTGGATGGCGATGAACACCCTTGAACGCACGCTGAAGAGCTTGAAGGAGGGGACCAACGAGATCTTCGTCGATCCGGCGTTGATTCCGCAGGCGATTCGGCCGTTGAAGCGCATGCTCGATTTCACGCAGGCGGCGCGGATGAAGCTGGCGGGTAACGCCTGATTCGTTGGCAGTGAGCCAAAAAAAACGCCCCGGGTTGATCGGGGCGTTTTTGCATCTGGAGGATTATTTGGTCTTCTTCGGAATCCGCACCAACTGGGTGTTGGAATAGATGTCGTGCCAGCTGCGCTTCTGCTTGTCGAACAGCGACCAGAAGAACCCCAGCCCGAGGCATAACCAGGACGCGATCGACACCACAAAGCGCAGCAGCGCCTGCCACAGGCTGATGGATGAGCCGTCGACGTTTTGTACGCGGATGCACCACACCTGCATGCCCAGGGTCTGGCCCGACCAGGTCCAGAACTTGGCGAAGAAGCCGAACAGCACAAACAGCAGAACCGTCGACAGCAGTGGGTCACCGTCCAGGGCGCCGGCCTCGGTCAGGGTGCGCATCCGGTCTTCGCCGATGATCGCCATCTGGATCATCTTGTAGATGCCGCTGGTGACGATCAGCAGCGCGGTGCACAGCAGGAAGTCGTAGAACATCGCTGCCAGGCGACGACCCAGGCCTGCGGCGGGAAAGTCGCCTTGGGGGTTGAGCAGGTGTTTCGACATGGCTGCCTCTGAACGGAAAAAAGAAGCCATTTTACGGATTTGCGCGCACAAAAAAGCCCCTGATGTCAGCATCAGGGGCTTTTTCGTAACAGAAGATTAGCCTTCTGCTTGTACTTCGTCAGCCTGCATGCCTTTCTGGCCTTGCACAGCAACGAACGTCACTTTCTGGCCTTCTTTCAGGCTCTTGAAGCCGTTGCCCTGAATAGCGCGGAAATGCACGAACAGATCCGGACCGCTTTCTGGAGTGATAAAACCAAAACCTTTCTCGTCGTTAAACCACTTGACGGTACCGCTCTGACGTTGGGACATTTCTTATTTCCTTTGACGCAAAAATGAATGACAGTCTCCTTCTCGTGAAAGAGTACTGGGGCTGGTTGCAGGAGAGTAAGAAGACGTCGAACGGGATGTAGCTAACTTGTAGGCTACTGCCCAGGTCACGATTTCCAAGCGACCCATGCAAACACAGTGAACAAACTCTACGCCAACTACGGGAGAAAAAACAAGCCCCGCGAAGGCCCGGATTTCCTCAGGTTGATGGCAATTAGAGTGGTCACTAGTGCGGGCTTATTCGATCGAGTTGTTCATTGCTTTTCGATTGTTATAAGTAGCGTTCATAAACGAAACGTATGCACTATTTTATGGCGGTTGCGTTACAGATTAGTGCACTGTTAACGCAACCGCGTTACTTATAGAAACAGTCAATCAGCCACGATAGTAGCGTTGTGGAACAAATGGCATTTTGCTTACAAGCAAAGGCACCTTTTTCCCACGCACAATGGCCCAAACTGGCGTTTCCAAAACGGTATAAGCGCTGTCGAGGTAACCCATGGCCAAAGGACCGCCCAAGGTCGGACCGAAGCCGCCGCTGCAAACGCTGCCGATGATTTCGCCAGCTTCGTTGACGATCTCTGCACCTTCACGCACCGGTGTACGTTCCTGCGGCAGCAGGCCAACGCGCTTGCGGCTGACACCGGTTTGCTGTTGGGCGAACACGGTTTCGGCGCCAGGGAAGCCGCCGGCCCGCGCACCATCGGCACGTCGAGGCTTGGAGATGGCCCACAGCAGGCTTGCTTCGATCGGCGTGGTTTCGGTGTTCATGTCGTGGCCGTACAGGCACAGACCGGCTTCCAGGCGCAGGGAATCGCGGGCGCCGAGGCCGATGGCCTCGACTTCCGGTTCGGCCAGCAGGGCGCGAGCCAGCGCTTCGGCGTTGGCCGCCGGCACGGAGATTTCGTAACCGTCTTCGCCGGTGTAGCCCGAACGGCTGACAAAGCAGTCCACGCCCAACAGTTTCACGCGGGTGAACTGCATGAAGGTCATCTTCGCAACTTCCGGTGCCAGGCGTGCGAGCACGGTGACGGCAGCCGGGCCTTGCAGAGCGAGCAGGGCACGCTCTTCGAACAGCGGTTCAATGGTGCACTGGTCGCCGATGTGCTTGCGCAGGTGCGCCAGGTCCTGGTCCTTGCAGGCGGCGTTGACCACCAGAAACAGTTCGTCGTTACCGAGGTTGGCGACCATCAGGTCGTCGAGGATGCCACCGGCCTCGTTGGTGAACATCGCGTAGCGCTGCATGCCCACCGGCAGGTCGATGATGTCCACCGGCACCAGGGTTTCCAGGGCTTTGGCGGCGTTGGCGCCGGTCAGGCGGATCTGGCCCATGTGCGAGACATCGAACAGCCCGGCCTGATCACGGGTGTGCTGGTGTTCTTTCATCACGCCCAACGGGTATTGCACCGGCATGTCATAACCGGCGAACGGCACCATGCGGGCGCCGAGTTCGAGGTGCAGTGCGTGCAACGGGGTCTTCAACAGTTGTTCGGTGGACATATACAGCTCCTGAAAATAGTGCAGATGCGCGCATCAGCACTCGATAATGTTGACCGCCAAACCGCCACGGGCGGTTTCCTTGTATTTGCTTTTCATGTCGGCGCCGGTCTGGCGCATGGTGCGGATGACCTTGTCGAGGGAGACGAAGTGCTGACCGTCGCCACGCAGGGCCATGCGCACCGCATTGATGGCCTTGACCGAACCCATGGCGTTGCGCTCGATGCAAGGCACTTGCACCAGTCCGCCAATCGGGTCGCAGGTCAGGCCGAGGTTGTGTTCCATGCCGATTTCGGCCGCGTTTTCCACCTGCTGCACCGTACCGCCGAGCACTTCGCACAAGGCGCCGGCCGCCATGGAACAGGCAACGCCGACTTCACCCTGACAGCCGACTTCGGCGCCGGAGATCGAAGCGTTTTCCTTGTACAGAATGCCGATTGCAGCGGCCGTCAGTAGAAAACGCACCACGCCGTCTTCGTTGGCACCGGGGATGAAGCGCATGTAGTAATGCAGCACCGCCGGGATAATGCCGGCTGCACCATTGGTGGGCGCAGTGACCACGCGTCCGCCGTTGGCGTTTTCTTCATTGACCGCCAGGGCGTACAGGTTGACCCAGTCCAGTACCGACAGTGGATCGCGCAGCGACGATTCCGGGTTTTTGCACAGTTGCCGATGCAGCGCCGCCGCCCGCCGTTTGACCTTCAGCCCACCGGGCAGGATGCCTTCGTTGCGGCAACCGGCGGCGACGCAGTCTTGCATCACTTGCCAGATCTTCAGCAGTCCGGCGCGGGTTTCCGCTTCCGGGCGCCAGGCGCTTTCGTTGGTCAGCATCACCTGACTGATCGATAAACCGTAGGTGCTGCAGTGACCAAGCAAGTCCTTGGCGCTTTTGAACGGGAAGGTCAGCGGCGTGGCGTCTTCAACGATGCGGTCGGCGCCGGCCGCGTCTTCATCGACGACGAACCCGCCACCGACCGAGTAATACTCGCGGCTGCGCACTTGCAGGCCGGCTGCGTCGAACGCGCGAAAGATCATGCCGTTGGGGTGATAGGCCAACGGTTTACGAATCATTGCCAGGTGTTCTTTCTCGTTGAACGCGATGCTGTGTTCACCGAGCAGGTTCAAGCGACCGCTGCTGCGAATCTCTTGCAGGCGGGCGGTGACGGTTTCGGTGTCCACGGTGTCCGGGTGTTCGCCTTCCAGGCCCAGCAATACGGCCTTGTCACTGCCGTGGCCTTTGCCGGTGGCGCCGAGCGAGCCGTAGAGCTCGACTTTGACGCAGGTGGTTGCCGATAGCAGCCCTTCACGGCGCAGACCTTCGGCGAAGCGCGCAGCGGCACGCATCGGGCCGACGGTGTGGGAGCTGGAGGGGCCGATACCAATTTTGAACAGGTCGAACACGCTTAACGACATGGTTGTTCTCCGGTTTTCTTGTTATAGGCGTTAGATGAAACCGTAGGAGCGAGGCTTGCCCGCGAAGGCGTTGTATCAGCCACCATCAATGCTGAATATGAAATCGCCTTCGCGGGCAGCCTCGCTCCTACAGAGAGTGCGGTGTTCTTGAGGGGGGCGAGCAACTCGCCCCCTTTAGATCAAGCGTAGCTTTCGATCGACGGGCAGGCGCAGACCAGGTTGCGATCGCCAAACACGTTGTCGACGCGACCGACCGGTGGCCAGTACTTGGCTTCGATCAGCGACGCTACCGGGTAAACGGCTTGCTCGCGGCTGTACGGATGAGTCCACTCGCCGACGATCTCCGCAGCGGTGTGCGGGGCGTTTTTCAGCGGGTTGTCATCCTTGTCCAGCGTGCCGTTTTCCACCGCGCGGATTTCTTCGCGGATGCGGATCATGGCGTCGCAGAAGCGGTCCAGTTCTTCCTTGGATTCGCTCTCGGTCGGCTCGATCATCAACGTGCCGGCCACCGGGAACGACATGGTCGGGGCGTGGAAGCCGAAGTCGATCAGGCGCTTGGCCACGTCATCGACGCTGATGCCGCTGCTGTCTTTCAGCGGACGCAGGTCGAGGATGCATTCGTGCGCCACCAGACCGTTGCTGCCGGTGTACAGCACTGGATAGTGCTCTTCGAGGCGACGGGAAATGTAGTTGGCATTCAGGATCGCCAATTGCGAAGCGCGCTTGAGGCCGGCGCCACCCATCATACGAATGTACATCCAGGTGATCGGCAGAATGCTCGCGCTGCCGAACGGTGCCGCGCAGACCGCGCCTTCCTTGCGTTCCATCTGGGCGTGGCCCGGCAGGAACGGCGTCAGGTGCGACTTGACGCCAATCGGGCCGACGCCCGGGCCGCCACCGCCGTGTGGGATGCAGAAGGTTTTGTGCAGGTTCAGGTGCGATACGTCGCCGCCGAACTTGCCCGGTGCGCAGAGGCCGACCATGGCGTTCATGTTCGCGCCATCGATATACACCTGGCCGCCGTTGTCGTGAATGATGCCGCAGATTTCGCGGATGCCTTCTTCGAACACACCGTGGGTCGACGGGTAGGTGATCATCAGTGCGGCGAGGTGTTCGCGATGCTCGATGGCCTTGGCACGCAGGTCTTCGATGTCGACGTTGCCGCGGGCATCGCACGCGGTCACAACCACACGCATGCCGGCCATGTTGGCGGTGGCCGGGTTGGTGCCGTGGGCGGACGACGGGATCAGGCAGATGTCGCGACGGTCTTCGCCACGGCTCTGGTGGTAGGCACGGATCGCCAACAGACCGGCGTATTCACCCTGGGAACCGGCGTTCGGTTGCAGGGAGATCGAGTCGTAACCGGTGGCGGCGCAGAGCATCGCTTCCAGTTCATCGGTCAGTTGCTGATAGCCGGCGCTTTGCTCGGCCGGAGCGAACGGGTGCAGGGCACCGAATTCAGCCCAGGTCACCGGGATCATTTCGCTGGCGGCGTTGAGTTTCATGGTGCAGGAACCCAGCGGGATCATGGTGCGATCCAGGGCCAGGTCCTTGTCCGCCAGTTTGCGCAGGTAGCGCATCAGCTCGGTTTCGGAGTGATAACGGTTGAACACCGGGTGGCTGAGGATTGGCGATTGGCGAACCAGTGCGGCCGGGAGGGTGCTTTGGACCGAGGCGGCGAGGGCAGCGAAGTCCGGCAGGGCCTTGCCGTCGGCCAGCAGGCTCCACAGGGTTTCGACGTCAGCCTGGCTGCTGGTTTCGTCGAGGGACAGACCCAGACGCTCAGCATCGACCACGCGCAGGTTGATCTTCTGCGCATGAGCCTTGTCGTGCAGGGCCGCCGTTTGCGCGCCGGTTTTGATCGTCAAGGTGTCGAAGAAGCTGGCTTGCTCGACGCTCAGGCCCAGTGCACTCAAGCCTTTGGCGAGGATCGCGGTCAGGTGATGAATGCGATTGGCGATCTGCGTCAGGCCTTTCGGGCCGTGGTATACGGCGTACATGCTGGCGATGTTGGCCAACAGCACCTGGGCGGTGCAGATGTTGCTGGTGGCTTTCTCGCGACGGATGTGTTGCTCGCGGGTCTGCATGGCCAGGCGCAGGGCCGGCTTGCCGAAACGGTCCACGGAAACGCCGACCAGACGGCCCGGCATGTCGCGCTTGAACGCATCCTTGGTGGAGAAGTACGCCGCGTGCGGGCCACCGAAGCCCAGCGGAACACCGAAGCGTTGCGCGCTGCCGATGGCCACGTCGGCGCCGAACTCGCCCGGCGGGGTCAGCACGGTCAGGGCCAGCAGGTCAGCAGCGACCGCGACCAGCGCATTCGCCGCGTGGAAGCGCTCGGTCAGTTCGCGGTAGTCGAACACGTCACCGTTGCTGGCCGGGTATTGCAACAAGGCGCCGAAGAACGGCGTCACGTCGGTCAGTTCACGCTCGTCGCCCACCACAACGTCGATGCCCAAAGGCTCGGCACGGGTGCGCAAAACGTCGAGGGTTTGCGGGTGGCAATGAACGGAGGCGAAGAAGGCGTGGCTGCCTTTGTTCTTGCTCAGGCGTTTGCAGAAGGTCATCGCTTCGGCGGCAGCGGTGGCTTCGTCCAGCAGCGAGGCGTTGGCGATCGGCAGGCCGGTCAGGTCGCTGATCAGGGTCTGGAAGTTCAGCAGCGCTTCGAGACGACCCTGGGAAATTTCCGGTTGGTACGGGGTGTAGGCGGTGTACCAGGCCGGGTTTTCCAGCAGGTTGCGCAGGATTGGCGACGGCGTGTGAGTGCCGTAGTAGCCCTGACCGATGTAGGTCTTGAACAGCTGGTTTTTGCCGGCGATGGATTTGATCAACGCCAGGGCATCGGCTTCGCTCAGGCCGTCTTCGAGGCCGAGGACGCTGGTGCCTTTGATGCTGTCGGGAATGACGCTGGCGCTCAGGGCTTCCAGGGAGTCGAACCCGAGGCTGTTGAGCATGGCTTGCTCGTCGCCTGCACGCGGGCCGATGTGGCGGGTGATGAATTCGTTGGCGGTCGTCAGATTGACTTGAGTCATGTCGGCGCTCCTCAGGCTTGGGCAATCAGACGGTCGTAAGCGTCTTGATCCAGCAGTTGGCCGACAGCCGAGGCGTCGGTTGGCTTGAAGCGGAAGAACCAGCCTTCGCCCAGCGGATCTTCGTTGACCAGTTCAGGGCTGCTATCGAGGGCCGGGTTGGTCTCGACCACTTCTCCGTCCAGAGGCATGTACACGCCGCTGGCAGCTTTTACCGACTCCACGGTGGCGGCTTCTGCGCCTTTGTCGTAGGACTGCAGCTCAGGCAGTTGTACGAAAACCACGTCGCCCAGTGCGTTCTGTGCGAAAGCGGTGATGCCGACCGTAACGGTGCCGTCAGCTTCGGTGCGCAGCCATTCGTGATCTTCAGTAAAACGCAATTCGCTCATGGAAACTCCTAAGGGGGCCAGACTCGTCTGGTGGACGCGATGGAATGCAGGGGCAAAAACCCTGCTTTATAGGAGGTTACTAAGCAAAAAGGCGGCCAATGTTATTTTTATGTTTAAAAACAATAACTTATAAGTTTTCGTAAGCCGTTATATTTCTGCAGCTGTAGCGAAATCGCTACAGCCTGAAGCAAAGAAAAAAGCCTAGGTGGATCAAAGCCTTGCACAGCGCTGATCAGAAGAGGGTGTATCGATATCGTTCCACTGTAGCGCTTTCAGTACAGATGGAGGTCGCTTTCGGGCATGGTTTTGAAGGCGACATGATCGTTCCCACGCGCAGCAAAGGAATGCCTCAATGGACGCTTTGCGTCCGCTCTTGGAACGCGGAGCGTCCCAGGCTGCATTCCCACGCAGAGCGTGGGAACGATCACCGAGTAAGCCTCACGGCTTATTGGGAATCCCGTACTTGCGCAACCGATGGGCAATCGCGGTGTGGGAGGTTTGCAGGCGGCTGGCCAGTTGGCGGGTCGAGGGGTAGCTGACGTAGAGCTTTTCCAGCAGGTCCTTCTCGAACGCTTCCATGGCCTGTTCGAGGCTGTCGACCTCAATGTCGCTCTGGCGCGCCACAGAGGTGCCGGCGATGTCGAGGTCGCCGATGTCCACCAGGCTGCTTTCGCAAATCGCCGCGGCGCGGAAGATCACGTTCTGCAATTGCCGTACGTTGCCTGGCCAGCGATTGCCCAGCAGCGCCGGGTAAGTGCCGGGGGCCAGGCGACAGACCGGACGCTGGATCTGCGCGCAGGCCTGCTGCATGAAGTAACGCGCCAGCAGCAAAATGTCCTGGCCGCGCTCGCGCAGGGGCGGGACTTCGACATTCAGCACGTTGAGGCGATAGAACAGGTCTTCGCGGAAAGTGCCTTCGCTGACCATTTTTTCCAGGTCGCGATGGGTCGCGCTGAGGATCCGCACGTTGACCTTCACTTCGCGATCGCCGCCAACCCGGCGGAAGCTGCCGTCGTTGAGAAAGCGCAGCAGTTTCGCCTGCAAATACGGCGACATTTCACCGATCTCGTCGAGAAATACCGTGCCCTGGTTGGCCAGTTCCATCAGCCCCGGCTTGCCGCCCCGTTGCGCCCCGGTGAAAGCGCCGGGGGCGTAGCCGAACAGTTCGCTTTCGGCGAGGTTTTCCGGCAATGCCGCGCAGTTCAAGGCCAGGAACGGCGAACTGTGGCGGGCGCTGATGGCGTGGCAGGCGCGGGCCACCAGTTCTTTGCCGGTGCCGGTTTCACCCTGGATCAGCAACGGTGCATCGAGGGCTGCGACGCGCTGGGCGCGGGCCTTGAGCGTACGAATCGCCGGGGATTCGCCGAGCAGCGCATCGAAACCTTCAGCGTGATCGTGGTGCAGCGCCGAGAGGCGTTCACCGATGCGGTTCGGTTGATACAGGGTCAGCAGGGCGCCGGCGTCGGTGATCGGCGTGGCATCCAGCAGCAGGGTTTGACCGTTGACGGTGATCTCGCGCAGCGGCAGGCGGAAGCCGTTTTCCAGCAATGTGTCGAGCAGCACCGGGTCGGCAAACAGCTCGCTGATGCTTTCACCCGCCGGTTCGCGACCGTACAGGGCAATCAGTGCCGGGTTGGCCAGCAGCACCTTGCCGGCGCTGTCCAGGGCCAGCACCGGGTCGGTCATGGCGGCGAGTAGCGCATCGAGCTGCAAGTGACGGCGTTGGCCGGGAAGGATGTCGACCACCGTCACCGCTTGTACACCACGCACGTTGAACAGCGCATCGCGCAGCTCTTCGAGCACGGCCGGGCTCAAGGTCGGGGCGTCGATGTAGACGTTGGGCGGCACCATTTCCACCGCATCCAGATTGAGATTGCGCCCACCGAGCAGAGCCAGGACTTCCTGGGTGATACCGACGCGGTCGATGAAACTGACGTGGATGCGCATGGGGCGGTTTGGTTCTGGAGTGCGGAGGGTGGCAAGTATGCCTTGGGGCGGGCCAATGGTGAAATCCTGTACAGGACTTCATGACAACGATGATCTCCTGTGGGAGCGGGCAAGCCCCGCTCCCACAGGTTCAGCGTTCACCGTTTTATCCCAGGTGTTCAGGTTTGACCGGGTCGCCGGATTTGACGTCGAGTTGGGCCCGCACGTCTTCAAACATTTCGTCGTAGTACTTGTGCATGGCGCCGATGTTGGCGGTCTTGGGCATGCCGTACTTTTGCGCGATGCGCGTGGCGTGGCGGGCAAAGTCGAAGGCCTGGTCCTTGGGCAGATAAAACTCTTCATTATTCAGCTCCTTGCCCTCGACCGAACCACGCAGCTTGAAGAGCATGCCTTGGCCTTCCTTGGGATCCTGAGCAATTTTGTATTCAATGTGCAGGTTGTAGCTGTAATCGTCCTTGTTCAGCGCATGGCGCTCGATGTGCAGGTGTCCGGGTTCGAACGTAGCCATTGGCGTCTCTCCTTCAAAGGCATTGAATCAGGGCAGACCTCACGCCTGCCCCCCTGCGTTTCTTTCTACTCGTTTCTTTCTATTGATAACTGATGCCAGGCGTCGCTGTGCTGATACGGGTGCCGGCCTTGCCCTGGATGATCGCTTCGATGTCCGAGAGTGAACCGATTACCGCGACTTTCCCAGTATGGCGGGCGAACTCGCAGGCCGCCTGGACCTTTGGTCCCATGGAGCCGGCGGCGAAGCCGAGTTTGTCCATTTCATCGGGGTGAGCCTGGGCGATGGCTTTCTGGGTGGGCTTGCCGAAATCGATAAAGGCCGCATTGACGTCAGTGGCGATCACCAACAGATCGCTTTCCAACTGTTCGGCCAGCAGTGCCGAGCACAGGTCTTTATCGATCACCGCTTCCACACCCTGCAGTTTGCCGTTGGCGTCGTAGATCGTCGGGATGCCGCCACCACCGGCGCAGATCACGATGCTGCCTTTTTCCAGCAGCCACTTGATCGGGCGGATTTCGAAGATACGTTTGGGTTTCGGGCTGGCGACCACGCGCCGGAACTTGTCGCCGTCCGGGGCGATGGCCCAGCCTTTCTCGGCGGCGAGTTTCTCGGCGTCGGCCTTGGAATAAACCGGGCCGATCGGTTTGCTGGGGGCCTGGAACGCCGGGTCGTTGGGGTCGACTTCGACCTGGGTCAGCAGGGTGGCGAACGGCACTTCGAAGTCCAGCAGGTTGCCCAGTTCCTGTTCGATGATGTAGCCGATCATGCCGTCGGTTTCGGCGCCGAGTACGTCCAGCGGGTAAGGCGAAACCTGGCTGTAGGCCGCCGCTTGCAGCGACAACAGGCCGATCTGCGGACCATTGCCGTGGGCAATCACCAGTTGGTTGCCGGGATGAATCTTGGCGATCTGTTCGGTGGCGATCCGGATGTTCGCGCGCTGGTTGTCCGCGGTCATGGGCTCACCCCGGCGGAGCAGGGCGTTACCGCCCAGAGCAATGACGATACGCATAGTGCAGTCCTTCTAAATAGGGGCGGGCAATCTGATCTCCCTGATGATCGTGCCCACGCTCTGCGTGGGAACGATCATGAGCAAGTGTTCAGCCGTCAGATATCCGCCAGCGCCGACACCAGAATAGCCTTGATGGTGTGCATACGGTTTTCCGCTTGCTCGAAGGCGATGTTGGCCGGCGATTCGAAGACTTCTTCAGTCACTTCGACGCCGTTGGCCAGGTGCGGATAGCGTGCGGCGATGTCCTTGCCGACCTTGGTTTCGCTGTTGTGGAACGCCGGCAGGCAATGCATGAACTTCACGCGCGGGTTGCCCGAGGCCTTCATCATGTCGGCGTTGACCTGATACGGGAGCAGTTGCTCGATGCGCTCGTCCCACGCTTCCACCGGCTCACCCATCGACACCCAGATGTCAGTGTGGATGAAGTCCACGCCCTTGACCGCGGCTTTCGGGTCTTCGGTGATGGTGATGCGCGCACCGCTCTCTTCGGCGAAGGCTTTGCACTGATCGATGAAGTCCTGATGCGGCCACAGCGCTTTCGGTGCGGCGATGCGCACGTCCATGCCGAGTTTGGCGCCGATCATCAGCAACGAATTACCCATGTTGTAGCGCGCATCGCCCAGGTAGGCGTAGCTGATGTCGTGCAGCGGTTTGTCGCTGTGTTCGCGCATGGTCAGGGTGTCGGCGATCATTTGCGTCGGGTGGAATTCAGCGGTCAGGCCGTTGAATACCGGTACGCCGGCGAACTTGGCCAGCTCTTCGACGATTTCCTGTTCGAAGCCACGGTACTCGATGGCGTCGAACATCCGCCCCAGCACGCGGGCGGTGTCCTTCATGCTTTCCTTGTGGCCGATCTGCGACGACACCGGGTCGATGTAGGTGACGTGGGCGCCCTGGTCATGGGCCGCGACTTCGAAGGCGCACCGGGTGCGGGTCGAGGTTTTTTCGAAGATCAGCGCGATGTTCTTGCCTTGCAGGTGCGGACGCTCGGTGCCGGTGTATTTGGCGCGCTTGAGGTCGCGGGACAGGTCCAGCAGGTAGTGCAGCTCGCGAGTGGTGTGGTGCATCAGCGAGAGCAGGCTGCGGTTGCGCATGTTGAAAGCCATGATTGGATCTCCTTGGGTTTCGGTTATCCCCTCGGCCGTGCTGGATAAGCATCGGCCAAGGCTCGAAAGTTAATAATCGATAGGGTCGCGAATGATCGGGCAGGTCATGCAGTGGCCACCGCCACGCCCGCGCCCGAGCTCACTGGCGCTGATGGTGATGACCTCGACGCCGGCCTTGCGCAGCAGGGTGTTGGTGTAGGTGTTGCGGTCGTAGCCGATGACCACGCCTGGCTCCACCGCCACCACGTTGTTGCCGTCGTCCCATTGCTCGCGTTCGGCGGCAAAGGCGTTACCGCCGGTTTCGACAACGCGCAGCGCCTTGAGGTTGAGGGCCTTGGCCACGGTGTCGAGGAAGCTGGTTTCTTCACGGCGCACGTCGATGCCGCCCGGTTTGCTTTCATCGGGGCGCAGGCTGAAGGCGACGATCTGCTTCACCACTTCCGGGAAAATCGTCACCAGGTCGCGGTCGCAGAAGCTGAACACGGTGTCCAGGTGCATCGCCGCGCGGGATTTCGGCAGGCCGGCGACGATGACTCGTTCCACGGCTTTGTTCTTGAACAGGTTGACCGCCAATTGGCCGATGGCCTGGCGGGACGAGCGCTCGCCCATGCCGATCAATACCACGCCGTTGCCGATCGGCATCACGTCACCGCCCTCAAGGGTAGCGTTGCCGTGGTCCTGGTCGGGGTCGCCGTACCAGATCTGGAAGTCGGCGTTGGTGAACTGCGGGTGGAATTTGTAGATGGCGGTGGCCAGCAAGGTTTCCTGACGACGCGCCGGCCAGTACATCGGGTTCAGGGTCACGCCGCCATAGATCCAGCAGGTGGTGTCGCGGGTGAACTGGGTGTTGGGCAGCGGCGGCAGAATGAAGCTGGAATGACCGAGGAAGTCGCGGAACATCTGAATGGTCTTGCCACCGAAACTGTCCGGCAGGTCATCGGCGGAAACCCCGCCGATGAGGAATTCGGCGATCTTGCGTGGCTCCAGGCTACGTAGCCAGGCCCCCACTTCATGGACCAGGCCGAGACCGACCGAATTGGCGGTGATCTTGCGTTCCAGAATCCAGTCCAGCGCTTCAGGCATCGCGACGATGTCCGTCAGCAGGTTGTGCATTTCCAGCACGTCGACACCACGCTCGCGCATTTTGGTGACGAAGTCGAAGTGGTCGCGTTTGGCTTGGGCGACCCACAGCACATCATCGAACAGCAGTTCGTCGCAGTTGTTCGGGGTCAGCCGCTGGTGGGCCAGGCCGGGGGAGCAAACCATGACTTTGCGCAGTTTGCCGGCTTCGGAATGGACGCCGTACTTAACTTTTTCCGTGGTCATTACCGTGTTCCTCCAGATGAAAACAATCAGGTGCTGCTTTTCATTACAGTGCTAAAGGGTCAGAAAACCGGCATACAGCCCATAGGCCGCCACCAGGGCGCCTACGACGACGGCGGCGAAAATCAGCTTCTCGACGTTAGTGAAAACCGGTTTGTCGACTTCAAGTTTGGCCTTGGCGAACAGGATCGCGCCGGGGGCATACAGCAGGGCGGAGAGCAGCAGGTATTTGACGCCGCCGGCGTACAGCAGCCAGATCGCGTAGATCAGTGCGATGCCACCGATGACCAGGTCTTTGCTGCGCTCGGCCGCAGCGTTTTCATAGCTCTCGCCGCGCACTGCCAGCAGCAGGGCATAGGCCGCCGACCACAGATAGGGCACCAGGATCATCGAGGTAGCGAGGTAGATCAGCGACAGGTAAGTGCTGGCCGAAAACAGTGTGATGATCAGAAACAGCTGCACCATCGCGTTGGTCAGCCACAGCGCGTTGGCCGGTACAAGGTTGGCGTTTTCACGGCGCAAAAACGCCGGCATGGTGTGGTCCTTGGCGGCAGCGAACATGATCTCCGCGCACAGCAACACCCATGACAGCAACGCCCCGAGCAAGGAAATGATCAGGCCGACGCTGATCAGCACCGCGCCCCAATGACCGACGACATGTTCCAGCACCGCGGCCATCGACGGGTTCTGCAGTTTCGCCAACGCAGGTTGGGTCATGATCCCCAGAGACAACACGTTCACCAGCATCAGGAACAACAGCACGGTGATGAAGCCGATGACGGTGGCTTTACCCACGTCGCTGCGTACTTCGGCACGGGCCGAGAAGATGCTCGCGCCTTCGATGCCGATGAACACCCACACGGTGACCAGCATCATGTTGCGCACCTGGTTCATCACACTGCCCAGGTCTGGGTTTTTGATGCCCCAGATGTCGGCGGTGAAGATCTCCAGTTTGAACGCGAACAAGGCGATCAACACGAACAGCAGCAGCGGTACGACCTTGGCGACGGTGGTCACCAGGTTGATGAAAGCCGCTTCCTTGATTCCCCGTAACACCAGAAAGTGCACCGCCCAAAGCAGCAGCGAGGCGCCGATGACGGCAGCAACGGTGTTGCCTTCGCCGAAGATCGGAAAGAAATAACCGAGGGTGCTGAACAACAGAACGAAGTAACCCACATTGCCCAGCCAGGCACTGATCCAGTATCCCCAGGCCGACGAGAAACCCATGTAGTCGCCGAAACCGGCCTTGGCGTAGGCATAAACACCGCCATCCAGCTCAGGCTTGCGATTGGCCAGGGTCTGGAAGACGAAAGCGAGGGTCAACATGCCCACTGCGGTGATTACCCAACCAATAAGAACAGCACCGACATCAGCACTGGCGGCCATGTTCTGGGGCAAAGAGAAGATTCCGCCACCAATCATTGACCCGACCACTAAAGCAACGAGCGCACCGAGTTTCAGTTTTCCGGGGGATTCAGACATCGCATGACTCCAGTGCAGGAGAAGAGAGACAACAGAGTAGTTCTGCTGGCTGTTCAATCAGCTGACATAGATCAGTGCATGGGCACATTCCATTGTTAATGAAAGACTTATGTATCTTTCTCGGACATAGCGGTATTACCGGGGAAGCCCTGTTCAGAGGGGGCAAGTCAGGTGGGCGTAAGCGGTATTGCTTGGGCTTTGAAATTAGTGTGTTTCTGCGGTTTCGCCAATTTTCTGATAACTGTTTATATGACAGATTTGATTTATCAGGTGCGCGGTACTGGAATTAATGAATAATCGTTATTTCGTTTTATCTGTTTAGTTAAAAATAACTACGTGACAGTGTTTGCAGTGACTGTTCTGGCCTCATCGCGGGCAAGCCACGCTCCCACAGGATCACGCTATACCTGTGGGAGCGGGCTTGCCCGCGAAAGCTATCTGGTGATCACCACCACTGCGCGCGATGGGCGCCCAGTTCCCCGGCCGGCAGCGCCCATTGCAGTGGTGTCCCGGTGATCTTCAACGGCACCTGTAACCGATGGGCCGGTCCCCACGGCGTTTGCTCAATCAACATCCCTTGATCGTGGTCATCCTCTGCGCGCAACGGCTCGTTGGTTCCGGCGCCATGTTCGATCAACAGCTTCGCCGTCCGTGCCAGCGACAGCCGCGCAGAGCCACCGTGCCCCAATAGCTTGATTGCACTGGCCGCCATCAAATACCCGGTGGCGTGATCAAGGGCCTGGACCGGCAGCGGTGTCGGTTTATCCGCCTTCTTCCAGTGCATGCCCGCGTCGGCAATCCCGCTGCTCATCTGCACCAGGCTGTCGAAGCCGCGACGGTTCTGCCAAGGGCCGCTCCAGCCGTAAGCGTTGAGGCAAACATCGATCAGGCCCGGGGCCAGTGCCTGGCGTTGGGCGATGCCGTAACCCAGGCGTTCCAAGGCATCGGCGCGGTAGCCGTGGAGCAGGATGTCGGCGTCCTTGAGCAGGCTTTCGAACACCGCGCGATCGGCTTTGTCGTGCAGATCCAGGCGCGCACAGCGTTTGCCCAAGGTGACTTCCGGCACCACGCCCGGTTCGTTCCAGGTCGGTGGGTCGATGCGCAGCACGTCGGCGCCGAGCCCGGCGAGGAGGCGGCTGGCGATCGGGCCGGCGAGCACTCGCGTGAGGTCCAGTACCTTGATTCCGGCCAGCGGTTGCGCCACCGAGCCTTGCCACGGTTTGGCGGTTTGGTTGCCATCGACGCTGAACTGAATCAACGGCTCGGCGTTCACGGCCCGACCTTGGGGGTGAGCTTGCCATTGCTTCCAGCTGCGCATCTCGGCGGCGCAACCACCGGCCTCGACCACCGCTTGTTCCAGATCGCTTTTCGCCCACTGAGCCACTTTGCTCGCCATCGCTGCGCGGTCGGCACAGGCGCCGAGCACTGACTCAGCAGCGGCGCGGTGATGGGGCGCGTTGGTGTGCAGGCGGATCCAGCCGTCCTTGGTCGCGTAGTCACCGGCGACCGGATCCCACAACGGCGGGACGCTCCAGCCCACGGGGCGGATCGAGGTGGCGAACCAGAACGACGCCAGGCGGCGGTCAACTTCAAGGCTGGGCAAACGACCGGTTTGCCGGTGCAGCAGTTCGCTGGCGGCCTGGCCGGCGGCAGCAATGCTGGCGCAGGCCAGATCGGTCACGGCAAATGCCGAGGGCAGGGCGCCGCTCGAGGTGAACGGGATTGGGGTGTGAGGCAAGCCGAGTGCGGCTTGAATGGACGTGAGTAAATCAGTCATCGAAGGCCCTCCGGAGCGAGAGCCCGAGCATAGTTCAAAAAGACGGCTCGGCCAGATGAAATCCTGTAGAGAGAGCGGTGCGGCGCTCCGACTTGCCCGCGAAGTCGTTGACCGTGTTGCGACCTTCGCGGGCAAGCCTCGCTCCTACGGGGATATGCATTCCCGTGGGAGCGAGCCTGTTGTCACAGAGGATTTATGCCAGCGCTTTACCCACGCCCCTGCAGATAGGTCGCGTAATCCGGGATGCGGTGTTCGTGAGCCTGATCCATCAACGGGCTGCTGAGCAGGTAGTCGGCGCTGCATTCGTTGCAGGCCACGGGGATGTTCCACACCGCCGCGACCCGCAGTAATGCCTTGATGTCCGGGTCGTGGGGTTGCGGTTCGAACGGGTCCCAGAAGAACACCAGCATGTCGACGCGCTGCTCGGCGATTTGCGCGCCGAGTTGCTGGTCGCCGCCCAGTGGACCGCTGATCATGCTTTCCACCGGCAGGCCGAGGCGTTGTTGCAACAACAACCCCGTGGTGCCGGTGGCGACCAGTTCATGCTGCGCGAGTTTGTCTTTCTGCCGCTCGGCCCAGTCCAGCAAAAACACTTTGCAGTGGTCATGGGCGACCAGGGCGATACGCTTGCGCGCTGCCATGGTCTTTTGCGTAAAGCTGATACCGATCATCGGTTGCTGCTCCACGGTTTACTCGGCGTTGCAGAGCGCCAGGCAGTTATCGAGCATGCGGTTGGAGAAGCCCCACTCGTTGTCGTACCAGGCCAGCACTTTGAGCAGCTTGCCGCTGGACTTGGTGTGGTTGGCGTCGAAGATCGACGACAGCGGGTTGTGGTTGAAGTCGCTGGATACCAGCGGCAGGGCGTTGTAGCCGAGAATCTTCGAGTGTTGGCTGGCTTGTTTGAGCAGCGCATTCACTTCATCGGCCGACGCTTCGCGCTTGAGCTGCACGGTCAGGTCCACCAGCGACACGTTGATCACCGGAACACGCACCGCCATGCCGGTCAGTTTGCCCGCCAGTTCTGGCAGCACCAGGCCTACCGCTTCAGCGGCGCCGGTCTTGCTCGGGATCATGTTCTGGGTGGCGGAACGGGCGCGGTACGGGTCGGTGTGGTAGACGTCGGTCAGGTTCTGGTCGTTGGTGTAGGCATGGATGGTGGTCATCAGACCGCTTTCGATGCCCAGCTCGCGGTGCAGCACCTGGGCCACCGGGGCCAGGCAGTTGGTGGTGCACGAGGCGTTGGAGATGATCTGGTGCGACTGGCGCAGAATGTCGTGGTTAACCCCATAAACCACAGTGGCGTCGGCGCCTTTGGCCGGGGCCGAGATGATCACTTTACGTGCGCCGGCCGTAATATGGGCGGCGGCTTTGGCACGGTCGGTGAACAGACCAGTGCATTCGAATACGACGTCGACCTTCTCCGCGGCCCAAGGCAATTCGGCCGGGTTGCGAATGGCGCTGACCGAAATACGGTCGCCGTTGACGGTCAGGCTTTCCTGATCGTGCTGGACATCGGCATCGAATGTGCCGTGAACGGTGTCGTATTTCAGGAGGTGAGCATTCATCGAGCTGTCGCCCAGGTCGTTGATTGCCACGATCTGCAGATCCTGGCGATAGCCTTGGGTATACAGTGCGCGCAGGACATTACGGCCGATACGGCCAAAACCATTGATTGCGATTCGAAGAGTCATTTACAGCGCCGCCGTCGTTTTGTTGTTGGAATTACAAGATTATTCGCAAAAAAATAGAAAACAAGCCTTTTTAGTGGCAATATTTTGTTTTATCTACAACGAGTGACCTGAATCAACTGGTCCGAATGATCAAGAAAGCCGTCTGTCATCCCGATCACAACGGCGTTTGATCAGCATAGACAATCAGGTCGCCACATCCGTTAGCCTGGAGTTCTACACATGCATCCCCGCGTCCTTGAGGTCACCGAACGGCTTATCGCCCGCAGCCGCGCCACACGTGAGGCTTACCTTGCATTGATCCGTGGCGCCGCCAGTGACGGCCCGATGCGTGGCAAGCTGCAATGCGCCAACTTCGCCCACGGCGTGGCCGGATGTGGCAGCGACGACAAGCACAGCTTGCGGATGATGAACTCCGCCAACATCGCAATTGTTTCGTCATATAACGACATGCTCTCGGCGCACCAGCCGTACGAAGTCTTTCCTGAACAGATCAAAAAAGCCCTGCGCGAAATCGGCTCCGTCGGCCAGTTCGCCGGTGGCACCCCAGCCATGTGCGATGGCGTGACCCAGGGCGAGCCAGGCATGGAACTGAGCCTGCCGAGCCGTGAAGTGATCGCGTTGTCCACCGCCGTGGCGCTGTCCCACAACATGTTCGACGGCGCGCTGATGCTCGGCATCTGCGACAAGATCGTGCCGGGCCTGATGATGGGCGCGTTGCGTTTCGGTCATCTGCCGATGATTTTCGTGCCGGGCGGGCCGATGGTGTCGGGCATCTCCAACAAGCAGAAAGCCGATGTGCGTCAGCGCTACGCCGAAGGCAAGGCGACCCGCGAAGAGCTGCTGGAATCGGAGATGAAGTCCTACCACAGCCCTGGCACCTGCACGTTCTACGGCACCGCCAACACCAACCAGTTGCTGATGGAAGTCATGGGCCTGCACTTGCCGGGCGCCTCGTTCGTCAACCCGAACACCCCGTTGCGCGATGCGCTGACCCGCGAAGCGGCGCATCAGGTCACTCGCCTGACCAAGCAGAATGGCAACTTCCTGCCGATCGGCGAAATCGTCGACGAGCGTTCGCTGGTCAACTCGATCGTGGCCCTGCACGCCACCGGCGGTTCGACCAACCACACCTTGCACATGCCGGCCATCGCCATGGCCGCGGGCATCCAGTTGACCTGGCAGGACATGGCCGACCTCTCCGAGGTGGTGCCGACCCTGAGCCACGTGTACCCGAACGGCAAAGCCGACATCAACCACTTCCAGGCAGCGGGCGGCATGTCGTTCCTGATCCGCGAACTGCTGGAAGCCGGCCTGCTCCACGAAAACGTCAACACCGTGCTCGGCCACGGCCTGAGCCGCTACACCAAAGAGCCGTTCCTCGAAAACGGCGAGCTGGTCTGGCGCGAAGGCCCGATCGAAAGCCTCGACGAAAACATCCTGCGCCCAGTGGCTCGGGCATTCTCGGCAGAGGGTGGCTTGCGCGTGATGGAAGGCAACCTCGGCCGTGGTGTGATGAAGGTCTCGGCGGTCGCCCTGGAAAACCAGGTCGTCGAAGCCCCGGCCATGGTGTTCCAGGATCAACAGGACCTGGCCGATGCGTTCAAGGCCGGTTTGCTGGAGAAGGATTTTGTCGCGGTAATGCGCTTCCAGGGCCCGCGCTCCAACGGCATGCCGGAACTGCACAAGATGACGCCGTTCCTCGGTGTGTTGCAGGACCGTGGCTTCAAAGTTGCGTTGGTGACTGACGGGCGCATGTCCGGCGCCTCGGGGAAAATCCCGGCGGCGATCCACGTCAGCCCCGAAGCTTATGTGGGCGGCGCTTTGGCACGGGTGCGTGAGGGCGATATCATCCGCGTCGATGGCGTCAAAGGCACCCTGGAGCTTAAGGTGGACGCCGAAGAATTCGCAGCACGCGAGCCGGCCAAAGGTCTGTTGGGCAACAACATCGGCACCGGTCGCGAACTGTTTGGTTTCATGCGCATGGCCTTCAGCTCCGCAGAGCAAGGCGCCAGCGCCTTTACTTCTGCCCTGGAGACGCTTAATTGAAACTGGCTTTGGTCGGTGACATCGGTGGGACCAACGCACGTTTCGCGTTGTGGAAAAACCAGCAGCTGGAATCGGTCCAGGTGCTGGCGACGGCAGACCACGCCAGCCCGGAAGAAGCGATTGCGCTGTACCTGAACGGGCTCGGCCTGGCGCCGGGTTCGATCGGTTCGGTGTGCCTGTCGGTGGCCGGCCCTGTGAGCGGTGACGAATTCAAGTTCACCAACAATCACTGGCGGCTCAGTCGCAAGGGTTTCTGCAAGACCTTGCAGGTGGATCAACTGCTGCTGGTCAACGATTTCTCGGCCATGGCGCTGGGCATGACCCGCTTGCAGCCGGGCGAGTTCCGGGTGGTCTGCGAAGGCACGCCGGAACCGTTGCGGCCAGCGGTGGTGATCGGTCCGGGCACGGGGCTGGGCGTAGGCACGTTGCTCGATCTGGGCGAGGGCCGTTTTGCCGCGTTGCCGGGGGAGGGTGGTCACGTCGATCTGCCGCTGAGCAGCCCGCGAGAAACCCAGCTGTGGCAACACATCTACAACGAGATCGGCCATGTCAGCGCTGAAACGGCGTTGAGCGGCAGTGGTTTGCCGCGAGTGTACCGGGCGATCTGCGCGGTGGATGGCCACACGCCTGTGCTCGACACGCCTGAGGCGATCACGGCGGCCGGGCTGGCGGGTGATCCGATTGCCCTGGAAGTGCTCGAGCAGTTCTGCTGCTGGCTCGGCCGCGTGGCCGGCAACAATGTGCTGACCACCGGTGCACGGGGTGGTGTGTACATCGTTGGTGGAGTGATTCCACGGTTTGCCGACTTTTTCGTTAAAAGCGGTTTCGCCCGGTGCTTTGCCGACAAGGGTTGCATGAGCGATTACTTCAAGGGCATTCCGGTGTGGCTGGTGACAGCGCCGTATTCCGGCCTTGTTGGCGCGGGTGTGGCGCTGGAGCAGGCCTGAGACCGCGTCACCTCATTCGCGGGCAAGCCTCGCTCCTACAAGGAATGTCACGAACCCTGTAGGAGCGAGGCTTGCCCGCGAAGAGGCCGGAACAGACAACATAGATCCATGATCGATCAGGCATAATCCTCCCTAACACAAACAACAAGGACGCCGCCCCGTGAGCTCAGTCAACAAGTCGATTTTGTTGGTCGATGACGATCAAGAGATACGCGAGTTGCTGGACACCTACCTGACCCGTGCCGGTTTCCAGGTCCGCACCACGCCCGATGGCGCAGGCTTTCGTCAGGCGCTGAACGAGGCGCCGAGCGATCTGGTGATCCTCGACGTGATGCTGCCGGACGAAGACGGTTTCAGCCTCTGCCGCTGGATCCGCCAGCACCCGCGCCAGGCCCACGTGCCGATCATCATGCTCACCGCCAGTTCCGATGAGGCTGACCGCGTCATCGGCCTGGAACTGGGCGCCGACGACTACCTCGGCAAACCCTTCAGCCCCCGTGAATTGCAGGCGCGGATCAAAGCCTTGTTGCGTCGCGCGCAGTTCGGTCAGGAGCGTTCCGGCGGTGAAGTGCTGGCCTTCGACGACTGGCGGCTGGACATGGTCAGCCATCGGCTGTTCCATACCGACGGCGAGGAAGTGATTCTCTCCGGCGCCGATTTCGCCCTGCTGAAACTGTTCCTCGATCACCCCCAGGAAATCCTCGACCGCGACACCATTGGCAACGCCACCCGTGGCCGTGACCTGATGCCGCTCGATCGCATCGTCGACATGGCGGTCAGCCGTTTGCGCCAGCGTCTGCGCGACACCGAAAAACCGCCGCGGCTGATCCGGACGGTGCGTGGCAGCGGCTACCAATTGGCAGCCAACGTGGTTGCCGGCAATGGTCACTGAGTTCCTGCGCAAGCTCGCCGGGCGCGTGCCGGTGCCGCGCTCGCTGCTCGGGCGCATGTTGCTGCTGACCCTGTTGGCGGTGCTGTTCGCCCAGACGCTGTCGAGCGTGATCTGGGTTTCGCAATTGCGTGCCACCCAGCTCGAAGGCCTGGTCACCAGCGCCCGCAGCCTGGCCCATTCGATGACGGCCAGCGTCAGCTATTTCCGTTCGTTGCCGGTGGCGTTCAGGCCGCTGGTGCTCGACCAGTTGCGCAGCATGGGCGGCACCCGGTTCGTGGTGACCCTCAACGACAAACCCTTGGGCATGGAAGTGCTGCCGATCACGCCGCGCAAAGAAGCGGTGCTCAAAGCGGTGGACGAGGTGCTGCGCCAGTCGCTGGGCCAGGACGCCGATATTTCGGTGACGTTCGTCAGCCCCGAAGACCTGCGGATCTTCAATAGCGGGCTGAAACTCGATGAATTGCCACGCTCCTGGGCGCACTACGCGTTGACCCTGGAGCCAGTGAATCCACCGGTACTGGTCACGCAAATCCAGATGGCGCCGGGGGAATGGCTGTACATCGCTTCGCTGTTGCCCGAGCCCTACACCAGTCTCGAAGAGCAAGGCCTGCCGGCACAGCAAGTCTGGTTCATCGTACTCACCAGCGGCTTCTTGCTCCTGTTCATCGGCCTGCTGGTGCACTGGCAGAGCCGGCCACTCAAGCGGTTGGCGCGGGCGGCGCGGGACATGTCCTTGGGCGCCGATGTCGAACCGGTCGCTCAGGGCGGCGGCAGTGAAGTGGTGGAAGTCGGTCGCGCGTTCAATGCAATGCGTGAACGCATCAGCCGTTACCTGACTGAGCGCAGCCAGTTGTTCAGCGCGATTTCCCATGACTTGCGCACACCGATCACTCGGCTGCGACTGCGGGTTGAATTGCTTGAAGACGAAAAGCTGCAAGCCAAGTTCGGACGTGATCTGGATGAGCTGGAGTTGTTGGTCAAGGGCGCGCTGCAATGCGTGAAAGACACCGACATCCACGAAAACATCGAGCAGGTGGACCTCAATCATGTGCTCGACTGCCTGGTGGAACCGTATCTGGCGCCCAACGGCAATGGCCGCGTGACTCAGCAGGGGCGGGCGCTGGCGCCGTATCCCGGCAAGCCACTGGCGCTCAAGCGCTGCATCGGCAACCTGATCGACAACGCTTTGAAGTACGGGCAGAACGCGCATCTGCACATCGATGACGACGAGAGCGCGTTCGTCCTGCATGTCGACGACGAAGGTCCGGGTGTGCCGGAGCAGCGGCTGGAGCAAGTGTTCGAGCCGCACTTCCGCCTGGCCGGGCAGCAACAGGGTTATGGCCTGGGGCTGGGGATTGCCCGCAACATCGCCCATAGCCATGGCGGCGAAGTCAGCCTGCAAAACCTGCGTGAAGGCGGGTTGCGCGTGACGTTGCAGTTGCCGCGACCAATGGATTGACACTGCCCCTGTGGCGAGGGAGCTTGCTCCCGTTGGACTGCGCAGCAGTCCCTCTTTCAGGGCCGCTCCGCGCCCCAACGGGAGCAAGCTCCCTCGCCACAATTAACCACTCACTTCAAAATCAGGGTGAATGTCACAGGTCGGTGACATAACGCTCCCCCTTCGTTACCTGCCCGCCACCGACCGTTGTTTAGACTGGTCCCAGTCATAACAACAAAAAAAGGTACCGCATGGACACCTTCCAACCCGCCTTCAGCAGTTGGCTGAACGCGCCTGCCCATCAGCAATGGCTCGCCGCCGAAGGCCTGCGCTTGTTGGCATTTGCCAGGGCTTCAAAGCTTCCCGAAGGTTTCGGCAACCTTGATGAAAAGGGGCGCCTGGCGGTCAACGCGCAAGCCGAAACCATGAACACCGCGCGCATGACCCACAGCTTCGCCATGGCCCACATCCAGGGTTTGCCGGGGTTCGCCGAGCTGGTGGATCACGGCATCAAAGCCCTCAGCGGGCCGCTGCGTGACGCCGAACACGGTGGCTGGTTCGCCACGCCCGAACACCGCGACGGCAATACCGGCAAAGCCGCTTACCTGCATGCCTTCGTGGCGTTGGCCGCGAGTTCTGCGGTGGTTGCCCAGCGTCCCGGTGCGCAAGCCTTGCTCGATGATGCGATCCACATCATCGACAGCCATTTCTGGAGCGAGGAGGAGGGCGCCATGCGCGAGTCCTTCAACCGCGACTTCAGTTGCGAGGAGGCCTATCGCGGCGCCAACAGCAACATGCACGCCACCGAAGCTTTCCTCGCCCTGGCCGATGTCACCGAGGACCACCGCTGGCTGATTCGCGCGCAGCGCATCGTCGAGCGTGTCATTCACGAACACGCCGCCGCCAACGATTACCTGGTGGTCGAGCATTTCGACCGCGACTGGCAGCCGCTGCGCGACTACAACCACGACAATCCGGCCGACGGTTTCCGCCCTTACGGCACCACGCCAGGTCATGGTTTCGAATGGGCGCGGTTGTTACTGCACCTTGAAGCGGCGCGGGTACAGGCCGGGATGCTCACGCCGGGCTGGCTGGCCACCGATGCGCAAAAACTCTTCGAGCATAATTGCCGTCACGGCTGGGACGTCGACGGTGTGCCGGGCATTGTCTACACCCTCGACTGGGACAATCGCGCGGTGGTTCGTCATCGTTTGCACTGGACTCATTGCGAAGCCAGCGCCGCCGCCAGTGCGCTGCTAAAACGCACCGGTGATGAGCAATACGAGCGTTGGTACCGACTGTTCTGGGAATTTTGTGACAGTCATTTCATCGACCGCTGCGATGGCAGCTGGCATCACGAGCTCGATCCGCTGAACCGCCCGAGCGCCGATATCTGGGCCGGTAAACCTGACCTGTATCACGCCTGGCAGGCTGTATTGATCCCGCGCCTGCCGCTGGCGCCGAGCATGGCCAGTGCGCTGGGGCAGTTGTCCCAGAGCGCTGCTGTGTAACCAGTCATGTAACCATGTGGTGACATTCGAACGTCCCTTCGTTACCTGCGAAGGTATGACTCCTGTTTAGAATCCATGCAGCGCAAGCACCAGACTTGCATGCATAACAACAAGAAAGGTACTACTAGATGAATGCGATTTCTCGCCTCGCTACTGTCATTTCTCTCGCTTCACTGCTTCCCGTTGCAGCATTCCCGCTCAGTGCCCTGGCCGCCGATTCCAAAGGTTCGGTGGAAGTCGTTCACTGGTGGACGTCTGGTGGTGAAAAAGCGGCTGTCGATGTGCTCAAGGCTCAAGTCGAAAAAGACGGTTTCACCTGGAAAGACGGCGCAGTCGCCGGCGGTGGCGGTGCCACGGCCATGACCGTACTCAAAAGCCGCGCCGTGGCCGGTAACCCGCCGGGTGTAGCGCAGATCAAAGGTCCGGACATTCAGGAATGGGCGTCTACCGGTCTGCTCGATACCGACGTCTTGAAAGACGCTGCCAAAGCTGAGAAGTGGGACAGCCTGCTCGACAAGAAAGTCTCCGATACCGTGAAGTACGACGGTAACTATGTGGCCGTGCCGGTGAACATTCACCGCGTCAACTGGTTGTGGATCAATCCGGAAGTCTTCAAGAAAGCCGGCATCGAAAAAGCGCCAACCACCCTTCAGGAATTCTACGCGGCCGGTGACAAGCTCAAGGCTGCGGGCTTCATCGCGCTTGCCCACGGTGGCCAGCCTTGGCAAGACAGCACCGTGTTCGAAGCGGTGGTCCTCTCGGTCATGGGCGTCGATGGCTACAAGAAAGCCCTGGTCGATCTGGATAACGCGGCGCTGACCGGTCCTGACATGGTCAAGGCGCTGACCGAGCTGAAGAAAGTCGCGACCTACATGGACGCTGACGGCAAAGGCCAGGACTGGAACCTGGAGGCGGCCAAGGTCATCAACGGCAAGGCCGGCATGCAGATCATGGGTGACTGGGCCAAGAGCGAGTGGACAGCGGCCAAGAAAGTCGCCGGCAAGGATTACGAATGCGTAGCCTTCCCGGGCACCGACAAGGCCTTCACCTACAACATCGACTCGCTGGCCGTGTTCAAGCAGAAAGACAAGGGCACTGCTGCAGCTCAGCAGGACATTGCCAAGATCGTGCTGGGTGAGAACTTCCAGAAAGTCTTCAGCATCAACAAGGGTTCGATCCCGGTTCGAAACGACATGCTGAGTGACATGGGCAAGTACGGTTTCGACTCCTGCGCCCAGACGGCTGCCAAAGACTTCCTGGCGGACGCCAAGACCGGTGGCTTGCAGCCGAGCATGGCGCACAACATGGCGACCACGCTGGCGGTACAGGGTGCTTTCTTTGATGTCGTGACCAACTTCATCAACGATCCGAAAGCCGATCCTGCCACTGCCGCCAAGCAACTCGGCACTGCCATTAAAGCGGCCAAGTAATGCTTGGCCTGTAGGAGCCGGCTTGCTGGCGATAGCGATGTGTCATTCAACGCAGATGTCGACTGACACACCGCCTTCGCCAGCAAGCCGGCTCCTACAGGGGACCTGCCCGAATTCTCTCTCTCTTCGTACTGGATCTTCCCATGAGTTCTGTTGCTGTGTTCAGCAAGGCCTCGCCGTTCGATGCGCTGCAGCGCTGGCTCCCCAAGCTGGTGCTGGCGCCGAGCATGTTCATTGTTCTGGTGGGGTTCTATGGCTATATCCTGTGGACCTTCGTCCTGTCGTTCACCACTTCGACCTTCCTGCCGACTTACAAATGGGCGGGTCTGGCGCAGTACCAGCGGCTGTTCGACAACGATCGCTGGTGGGTAGCGAGCAAGAACCTGGCGCTTTTCGGCGGCATGTTCATCGGTATCACCCTGGTGATCGGTGTGTTGCTGGCGGTGTTTCTTGATCAGCGCATTCGTCGCGAAGGTTTCATTCGCACCATTTACCTGTACCCGATGGCGCTTTCGATGATCGTCACCGGTACTGCCTGGAAATGGCTGCTCAACCCGGGCATGGGCCTGGACAAATTGCTGCGTGACTGGGGCTGGGAAGGCTTTCGCCTGGACTGGCTGATCGATCCGGATCGCGTTGTGTACTGCCTGGTGATCGCGGCGGTATGGCAAGCCTCGGGCTTTATCATGGCGATGTTCCTCGCCGGCCTGCGTGGCGTTGATCAATCGATCATCCGTGCCGCCCAGATCGATGGCGCGAGCATGCCGCGCATTTACCTGAAAGTGGTGTTGCCGAGCCTGCGCCCGGTGTTCTTCAGCGCAGTGATGATCCTGGCCCACATCGCTATCAAGAGTTTCGACCTGGTAGCGGCAATGACCGCCGGTGGCCCGGGTTATTCCTCCGATCTGCCTGCGATGTTCATGTATTCCTTCACCTTCAGTCGCGGCCAGATGGGCATGGGCTCGGCCAGTGCGATTCTGATGCTCGGTGCGATTCTCGCGATCATCGTGCCTTACCTGTACTCCGAGCTGAGGGCCAAACGTCATGACTAGTTTCGCTGCCAAACCTGCCATCAGCCTGAGTCGCATCGCGATCTATGGCGTGCTGCTCCTTGCGGTATTGCTGTACCTGATACCGCTGGTGGTCATGCTGTTGACCAGTTTCAAGACGCCTGAAGACATCAACTCCGGCAACCTGCTGAGCTGGCCGACCGTGGTCAGCGGTATTGGCTGGATCAAGGCCTGGGGCACGGTTGACGGGTACTTCTGGAACTCGATCAAGATCACCGTTCCGGCGGTAATGATCTCCACGGCCATCGGTGCGTTGAACGGCTATGTGCTGTCGATGTGGCGCTTTCGCGGGTCGCAGTTGTTCTTCGGCCTGCTGCTGTTCGGTTGCTTCCTGCCATTCCAGACGGTCCTGCTGCCGGCCTCGTTCACCCTCGGCAAGATGGGCCTGGCCAGCACGACGACAGGCCTGGTGTTCGTGCACGTGGTCTACGGCCTGGCGTTCACCACACTGTTTTTCCGTAACTACTACGTCAGTGTTCCCGATGCACTGGTGAAGGCAGCGCGGCTCGATGGCGCGGGGTTCTTCACCATCTTCCGCTTGATCATTTTGCCGATGTCCACCCCGATCATCATGGTCTGCCTGATCTGGCAGTTCACCCAGATCTGGAACGACTTCCTGTTCGGCGTGGTGTTCTCCAGCGGTGACTCGCAACCCATTACGGTGGCGTTGAACAACTTGGTCAACACCAGTACCGGGGCCAAGGAATACAACGTTGATATGGCGGCGGCAATGATCGCCGGGCTGCCGACCCTGCTGGTCTATGTGGTCGCAGGTAAGTATTTCGTGCGCGGGCTGACGGCCGGCGCAGTCAAGGGGTAATCATGGCTACGCTCGAACTTCGCAATGTAAACAAAACCTATGGCCCCGGCCTGCCGGACACCCTCAAGAACATCGAGCTGTCGATCAAGGACGGTGAGTTCCTGATTCTTGTAGGCCCTTCGGGTTGCGGTAAATCGACCCTGATGAATTGCATCGCCGGCCTTGAGACCATCACCGGCGGCGCGATCATGATCGGTGACCAGGACGTCAGCGGCATGAGCCCCAAAGACCGCGACATCGCCATGGTGTTCCAGTCCTACGCGCTGTACCCGACCATGAGCGTGCGCGAAAACATCGCGTTCGGTTTGAAGATCCGCAAGATGCCTGCCGCCGACATCGACGCGGAAGTCGCTCGCGTGGCCAAGCTGTTGCAAATCGAACACCTGCTCAACCGCAAGCCGGGTCAGCTCTCCGGTGGTCAGCAACAGCGCGTGGCCATGGGCCGGGCGTTGGCGCGTCGGCCGAAGATCTACCTGTTCGACGAACCGCTGTCCAACCTCGACGCCAAGCTGCGGGTCGAGATGCGCACCGAAATGAAACTGATGCACCAGCGCCTGAAAACCACCACGGTCTACGTGACCCACGACCAGATCGAAGCGATGACCCTGGGCGACAAAGTGGCGGTGATGAAGGACGGGATCATCCAGCAGTTCGGTACGCCGAAAGACATCTACAACAACCCGGCCAACCTGTTCGTGGCGAGCTTCATCGGTTCGCCGCCGATGAACTTCATCCCCCTGCGTTTGCAGCGCAAGGACGGCCGTCTGTTGGC
The DNA here is from genome assembly GCF_059492165.1 of Pseudomonas sp. Pseusp15. NCBI lineage: Bacteria > Pseudomonadati > Pseudomonadota > Gammaproteobacteria > Pseudomonadales > Pseudomonadaceae > Pseudomonas > Pseudomonas sp. Pseusp15. The sequence goes on along the minus strand of NZ_CP168523.1, from coordinate 3,922,786 downwards.
GTTGCTCGACAGTGGTCAGGCGCGCTGCGAATTGCCGCTGGGCATGCAGGACGCCGGGCTCGAAGACCGCGAAGTGATCCTCGGCATGCGCCCGGAGCAAATCGTGCTGGCGAACGGCGAAGCCAACGGCCTGCCGACCATCCGCGCCGAAGTGCAGGTCACCGAACCGACCGGTCCCGACACCCTGGTATTCGTCAATCTCAACGACACCAAGGTCTGCTGCCGTCTGGCACCGGACGTCGCACCAGCCCCGGGCGAGACCCTGACGCTGCAATTCGATCCATCGAAAGTGCTGCTGTTCGATGCCAAGACCGGTGAGCGTCTGGGCGTTGCCGGCCTGCCAAAAACCGAAGCTCACAGCGCCAACGTGGCCCAGTTCAAAGGCCGCTGAAGATCAAATGTGGGAGCGAGCAAGCCCGCTCTCACAGGGGGGATTAGTGGCGGATGGAGACATCCGTCGCAATCGATGTAAACCGCGTTAGATAAAAACAGTTAATAACAATAAAACGAGGATGTAGGGATGAAGAAGAAGAACAACGCTCAGCTGATCTGCCAATTGTCAGCGGTTGCGGCGATGATGCTGGCCGGTAGCGTACACGCGGCTGACGCGTTCAGTGCCGATTCCCAGTGGATGACGGGGGACTGGGGTGGCGAGCGGACCAAGCTGATCGAGCAAGGTATCGACATCAAGGCCGACTATGTCGGTGAAGTGGGCGCCAACCTGCACGGCGGCTACAACGACGACAAAACGGCGCGTTACGCCGACCAGTTTGGTCTGGGCGTGGCGCTGGACCTGCAAAAACTGTGGGGCTGGGATAACACCCAGGCCAAGATCCAGCTCACCAACCGTAACGGTCAGAACATCTCCAATGACCGTGTCGGCGACCCGCGTGCCGGCACCTTGAGCTCCTCCCAGGAAGTCTACGGCCGTGGCCACATGGTCCGTCTGACCCAGCTGTGGATCAAGCACCAGTTCCTCGACGGGAAACTGGACGTCAAGGCTGGTTACTTCGGCGAAGGCGAAGACTTCAACACCTTCCCTTGCGAGTTCCAGAACCTGGCATTCTGCGGTTCCCAGGCGGGTAACTGGGCGACCGGTATCTGGTACAACTGGCCGGTCATGCAGGCAGCGGTTCGCGTGAAGTACAACATCACGCCTGAGTTCTATGCGCAGATCGGCGCGTACAACCAGAACCCATCGCAACTTGAGCACGGTAACGGTTTCAAGCTCAGCGGCAGTGGCACCAAGGGCACCGTCTTGCCGGTTGAATTGGTCTGGTCGCCGAAGGTTAACAACCTGCCGGGCGAATACCGTGTCGGTTACTACAAGAGCACGGCCGACGCCAATGACGTCCGTAAAGACGACAACGGCAATGATGCAGCGACCACCGGCAATGCCTATCGCAGCCATGACAGCAAGCACGGCTACTGGTTCGTGGCGCAGCAACAACTGACCACCCATAACGGTGATGCTTCGCGCGGTCTGAACATCGCGGCCAACGCCACCTTCCACGACAAGGACACCAACTTCGTCGACAACTACCAGTCGCTGATGTTTGTTTACAAGGGCCCGTTCGATGCGCGTCCAAAAGACGACGTCGGGATCGGTTTCTCCCGTATCCATGTCAACGATGACGTGAAGAAAAACTCCGAGTTGGTCAACGCCGCCAATGGTGTCACCGACTACAACGATCCACTGTTCGCGCCACTGCGCAGCACCGAGTACAACTACGAGATCAACTACGGTTTCCACGTTACCAACTGGCTGACGGTGCGTCCTAACTTGCAATACATCACTCACCCGGGTGGTGTGGATGAAGTTGATAACGCGCTGGTCGCCGGCCTGAAAATTCAGTCGGTGTTCTAACGCTGTTGCGATAAGCTCCTCTCTATGTGCGCATATTTGCGGACGGCCATGGCTGTCCGCTTTTTTTTGGGGGTGGCGCACCCTCGGGTGACAGATGATTTTCAGGACCGTGGCACATGCTTGAGCATCCGCTACAACGCTTCTTCAAATCCTTGCGCGAACGTCCGGTGTTTGCGTGGGAGCGCTATCAGATGCGCGACGTGCTGGTGATCGACCATCCGCTGTGTCAGGCGGTGTTCAGTCGTCAGGGCGCGCAGTTGTTGCACTTCCAGCCAAAGGGTCAGAAACCCTGGTTGTGGTGCGCGGCGAAATGGCCGCACGTGGGTGCGATTCGCGGCGGCGTGCCGGTGTGCTGGCCGTGGTATGGCCGCCACCCAAGCGAAAACGCCTGGCCGTCCCATGGTTGGGCGCGCCTGCTCGACTGGAAGCTGCTCGACAGCAGCAGTGACGACGATGGCGTGCGCCTGCACTGGCAGTTACAGCTGTGCGACTGGCAAGTGGACTTGCATGCGCACCTGGGCGAACGCATGGATTTGCACCTGAGCACCGAGCATCAGGACGACATGCCGTGCCAGTTGAGTCAGGCGTTGCACGCCTATTGGCGTATTGGTGATGTCGGTGAGATAGCGCTGTCTGGGCTCGAAGGAGCGCAAGGTTACGACCAGTTGAACCGCCAGGCTTGCCAACAGGAAGGCGAGTTGCGGGTCGACGGTGGGTGTCAGCGCGTGTTCCAGCATGACGGCGAACTGCAGCTCAAGGACCACGCCTGGCAGCGCGAACTGTGCATCGACACCGGTGATCATGCGGACACGGTGGTCTGGCATCCCGGCTCGCGGCCATTACTGGGCGTGAGCTGGAACGAGATTTCCGAGTTCGTCTGTGTGGAAGCGGCCAGCGGCGGCACCGACAGCCTGTGCCTGGCGCCGGGGGAGCGGGCGCATTTGAGTTTGCAGGCGCGGGTTGGGGCGTAGCCGATGCGCACAACCTTTGTGGCGGTGCGGCGTTCCGACAAGCCCCTTCGCCACAGTGGGTTAATTAAACTCATCCCCAATCGGATACCGACTGGCATTGAGGCTTTCCTTGATCTTGCGCAAATGCGGCTGGAAGTCCACGCCTCGGCGCAAGGTCATGCCGGTGGCGAGCACATCGAGCACGGTCAGCTGAATGATCCGCGAGGTCATCGGCATGTAAATGTCGGTGTCTTCCGGCAACGGAATGTTCAGGCTCAAGGTACTGGCCTTGGCCAGCGGCGAACCTTCGGCCGTCAGCCCCAGCACCGAAGCGCCGTTTTCCCGGGCGATGCGCGCCACTTCCACCAATTCGCGGGTGCGGCCGGTGTAGGAGATGATCACGAACAACTCACCGGTGTGGGCCACCGAGGCAATCATGCGTTGCATCAGCACATCGGCATGGGCGGTCACTGCCAGGTTGAAGCGGAAGAACTTGTGCTGCGCATCCAGTGCCACCGGGGCCGAGGCGCCGAGGCCGAAGAAGTGGATCTGCCGGGCCTGGATCAACAGGTCGACGGCGCGGCTGATCAGGTTCGGGTCCAGTGCCTGGCAGGCGCTGTCCAGGGACGCGATGGCGCTGCCGAAGATCTTCTGGGTGTAAGCCTCGGGGTTGTCGTCGGCTTCCACCGCACGGCTGACATACGCCGCGCCGCTGGCCAGGCTCTGGGCCAGCTGCAGTTTCAGTTCAGGGTAGCCGCTGACACCGAATGAGCGGCAGAAACGGTTGACCGTCGGCTCACTGACCGACGCGGCCTGGGCGAGGGCGGCGATGCTGAACCGGGTCGCCTGCTGTGGGTTGAGCAGGATCACTTCGGCGACTTTGCGTTCTGCCTTGTTCAGGTCTTCGAGGCGACTCTGGATCTGTTCCAGTAAATTTCGCACGCGGTCCATATGGGTTCCTAAATTCACCTGCGCAAACAAGCGCTCGGCTATGCAAATTGGGCCTTTGATACGGCCCATAACGGTGGCCTATCCTACTGATGGCTCCGACCGACCACCACTCGGAATCTATATTTTGCGAAAATGTTGTGGTTATTACTACATTTTCCCTTGAGTGATGCCTTGAAAAAAGGTATTTGTAGCTTAACTTGATAAAAGAACAAACATCATGCCTTCGATTACGGTTGAACCGTGCACCTTTGCCTTGTTCGGCGCTCTCGGCGATCTCGCCCTGCGCAAGCTGTTTCCTGCCCTTTATCAACTCGATGGTGCCGGCCTGCTTCATGAGGATACGCGCATTATCGCACTGGCCCGTGAACCTGGCAGCGAGCAGCAGCATCTGGCGTTCATCGCCACCGAGTTGCGTCGCTACGTGGGCGCCAAAGAGCTGGATGAAGCCGTGCTCGAGCGCTTCCTGGCCCGGTTGAGTTACCTGCATGTCGACTTCCTCAAGGCTGACGATTACGTCGCCCTGGCCGAGCAGGCCGGCAGTGCCCAGCGGGTGATTGCCTACTTCGCCACGCCGGCGGCGGTTTACGGTGCTATTTGCGAGAACCTGTCGAAGGTCGGCCTGACCGAAAACACCCGCGTGGTGCTGGAAAAACCCATCGGTTCTGACCTGGAATCCTCGCGCAAGGTCAACGACGCCGTGGCGCAGTTCTTCCCGGAGAACCGCACCTACCGTATCGACCACTACCTGGGCAAAGAGACCGTACAAAACCTGATCGCCCTGCGTTTCGCCAACAGCCTGTTCGAAACCCAGTGGAACCAGAATTACATCTCCCACGTGGAAATCACCGTGGCCGAGCAGGTCGGGATCGAAGGCCGTTGGGGTTACTTCGACAAGGCCGGCCAGCTACGGGACATGATCCAGAATCACCTGTTGCAGTTGCTGTGCCTGATCGCCATGGACCCGCCGGCCGACTTGTCCGCCGACAGCATCCGCGACGAGAAAGTCAAAGTGCTCAAGGCACTGGCGCCGATCAGCCCGGAAGGCCTGACCACTCAAGTGGTGCGCGGCCAGTACATCGCCGGTCACAGCGAAGGCAAGTCGGTGCCGGGGTATCTGGAGGAGCCTAACTCCAACACCCAGAGCGACACCGAAACCTTCGTTGCCCTGCGTGCCGACATTCGCAACTGGCGTTGGGCCGGCGTACCGTTTTACCTGCGCACCGGTAAGCGCATGCCGCAGAAGCTGTCGCAGATCGTCATCCACTTCAAGGAACCGTCGCACTACATCTTCGCCCCCGAGCAGCGCTTGCAGATCAGCAACAAACTGATCATCCGCCTGCAACCGGACGAAGGCATTTCCTTGCGCGTGATGACCAAGGAACAAGGCCTGGACAAGGGCATGCAGTTGCGCAGCGGTCCGTTGCAGCTGAATTTTTCCGACACCTGGCGCAGCGCACGGATTCCCGATGCCTACGAGCGGTTGTTGCTGGAAGTGATGCGTGGCAATCAGAACCTGTTTGTCCGTAAAGATGAAATCGAAGCCGCGTGGAAGTGGTGTGACCAGTTGATTGCCGGGTGGAAAAAGTCCGGTGATGCGCCCAAGCCGTACGCGGCCGGGTCCTGGGGGCCGATGAGTTCCATTGCACTGATCACGCGGGACGGGAGGTCGTGGTATGGCGATATCTGAATTGAAACTGCCTCAGGGCGTCAGCGCCCATGAGTTCAAAAAACCGATGCTGCTGGCCGAAGGCCTGGCATTGGCAGTGGCCAAACAACTGAGCGACGCGATTGCCGCACAAGGCACAGCGACGCTGGTGGTGTCCGGTGGGCGCAGCCCGGTGGCATTTTTCCAGCACCTGGCCAAGCAGGCGCTGGACTGGTCGAAGGTGGTGGTCAGCCTGGCTGACGAGCGCTGGGTGCCGGTGGAGCATGCCGACAGTAATGCCGGTCTGCTCAAGCGTTACCTGTTGCAAGGTCCGGCGGCCAAGGCCCAGTTCCTGAGCCTCTACAGTGCCACCGCCAACCTGGAGCAGGCCGCCGAGCAGGCTGATCGCTTGCTCGCCGAATTGCCGGCGATCGATGTGCTGGTGCTGGGCATGGGCGACGACGGTCACACCGCATCACTGTTCCCCAACAGCCCGAACCTGGCCGACGCCTTGAAAGTCGACGGCACTCGTCGTTGCTGGCCGATGCTGGCGCCGACCGTGCCGCGTCAGCGCCTGACCATGAGTCGCGCGCTGCTGGCTTCGGCCAGGCACATCGTTCTATCGATTTCCGGTCAGTCCAAGTTGACCACCCTGAGCGCCGCACTGGCCGGTGACGATGTCGCCGCCATGCCGATTCGGGCGTTTCTGCAACCTACGTTAGAGATTTACTGGTGCCCATGAACCAAGGATCAGCCGCTATGACAAACACATCCCCGACCGTTTCCATGGCGGACAAAGTTGCCCTGATCGACAGCCTCTGCGCCAAGGCGCGGATCCTGCCGGTGATCACCATCGCTCGCGAACAGGACGTGCTGCCGTTGGCCGACGCCCTGGCCGCCGGTGGCCTCACGGCGCTGGAAGTGACCCTGCGTTCGCAGTTCGGCCTCAAGGCCATCCAGATCCTGCGCGAAAAGCGTCCGGAACTGGTGACCGGTGCCGGTACGGTGCTTGATCGCAGCATGCTGGCCGCTGCCGAAGCCGCCGGTTCACAATTCATCGTGACGCCGGGCATCACCCGTGACTTGCTCGAAGCCAGTGTCGCCAGCCCGATTCCGCTGTTGCCGGGCATCAGCAACGCCTCCGGCATCATGGAAGGCTATTGCCTGGGTTATCGCCGCTTCAAGCTGTTCCCGGCGGAAGTCAGCGGCGGCGTCGCGGCCATCAAGGCCCTGGGCGGCCCGTTCGGCGAAGTTAAATTCTGCCCGACCGGCGGCGTCAGCCCGGCCAACATCAAGAGCTACATGGCGTTGAAGAACGTGATGTGCGTGGGCGGTAGCTGGATGCTTGACCCCGAGTGGATCAAGAACGGCGACTGGGCCCGCATCCAGGAGTGCACCGCCGAGGCGTTGGCGCTGCTGGACTGATCTGATTTACCGGATATACCGGATTTACCAAACACTTCGTTGTGTGTTCTACGGCTTTACGGTGCGCTTGGTCGGTGCACCGTTTTTTTTTGCCTGGTGAAAATCCCCATGACTGTCGAAATGCTCTTTTTAGGATCGACATCACGCGATACATAGTTACCGCATCTCGCCGCACGTCCAGCGTTAATCTGCGTTCATCTTATGGAAGAGAGAACGTCATGGACGACAACACCTCGGCTGCACCCCCACTACCGGTTTATCAACTGTCACCCGAGCAGATCGCCGGTCCGTATTTTCGAAATCCAAAACTGATCAGGCGAAACGTCAGCGAAGGCATGGACGGCATTCCCTTGGTGCTGCGGCTCACGATCGTCGATGCCATGACCGGTCAACCGGTTACCGGGGCATTGGTCGATATCTGGCATTGCAATGCGCGCGGGGCGTATTCGGGCTGGAGCAAGGTCAACCCGGACAAGGAAGTCGATGTGGATGATATCGGGTCGATCCCGCGCACCGACGACGACACCTACCTGCGTGGTGGGCAATTCACCGACAAAATGGGCATCGTGCGGTTTACCACTATTTATCCGGGGTTCTATGCCGGCCGCGCTTTGCATATTCACGTCGCGGTACGCATCACAGCCGGTAATAACTATCTGGAAGAGCGGCACGTCGCCTGGGTCGGCCAGCTTTACTTTCCCGAGGTCGCATCAAGGTCGGTGCTCAATGCCCGTGAGTACAGCGGTCGAGCCGTCTCACCGCTGACCAATGCGCAGGATATGTTTTATCAGCGCATGGGCGGCGAGGCCTCGACCCTGAATATTCACACCATCGGTCGAGACTCGAATGAGGACGGCTTTTTCGGGCACATGACCATCGGTGTCGACACGTTTGCGGTGTCATCGCAAATCAAGCCCGAGGACTTTGATAAATACACTGTGTGACGTCAGCGCAATTCGTTCAACGCCCGGGCCAGTACATCCATGTCCGCTGCCATGGTCGTGAGCCCCGGTGTGATGCGGATGCACGGGCCACACGCCGCGCCGCTGCGCGCCACGGTAAACAGGTTGTAGTCGTTGAGCAGGCGCTCGACCATCGCCTGTTGGTCGGCATGCCGGGTAAAGCGCATCGAGGTGATGCCGCAATACAGGCGCGGGTCATCCGGGGTCAGGACTTCGATCCCCGGTAACTCCCGAACGGCATCGACCCAGCGGTTGCGCAGGTAATTGAGCCGAGCGCCCTTGGCGACGGAACCGCCCATGGCCTGATGCTCTTCGAACACCAGCGGCAGGGTCAGCAGGGCCGGGATGTTCGGGGTGCTGTATGGCGTGCGGGCGCGAATGTCGGTGTCAGGGAAATGCATCTCGCCCATGTCCGGGTCGATGTCGGCCAGGCGCTCGGGCGCGATGTAAATGAAGCCGAGAGTCAGCGGCGCACCGATCCATTTGTGCAGGTTGTAGCCGGCGAAGGCGATGCCCAGTTCATCGAGGTTGAACTCGATCTGGCCCAGAGCATGGGCGCCGTCAAGGATCACATCGATGCCATGCTTCTTGGCGGCAGCGGCGATCGCCTGCACCGGCATTACCAGACCGGTGCGATGGGTGACGTGGGTCAGGGCCATCAACTTCAGTCGCGGATAACGTGTGAAAGCTTCGCGGTACGTGGCCAGCAAGCTGTCGAAACTGGCGGGGCGACGGTGCTCGATCTCGATTACTTCCACGCCTCGATAGCGGGCCAGCCAACGCATTGCGCTCTTGACCGTGTCGTACTCCAGATCGCACAGCAGGACCTGATCGCCCGGTTCCAGGCGATTGTAGTTGCGGATCAGCGACTGCAAGCCGTCCGAGGCGTTGCGGGTGAAGGCGACGGCTTCGGCCGGGGCGCCGATCAGTTTGGCCAGCTGCGCGCGAATCTTGACGCTTTCGCCCTGTTCGAAGCGCTGGCGCACATGCACCGAGTTGCCGCGGTTGATGAGCTCGATGTTGCGTTGATACTCCTCGACCACGGTGCGTGACATGCGCCCGAAGTAACCGTTCTCCAGGTTCAGGGGGCCGGGTTCGACAGCGTAGCGGTCGGCAAAGGTCTGCCAAAAGGCTTCATCACGGGCACGGCGGGTGTTATCGGGCATGGGCGACTCGGTGCGATAGGGCGGTTCAGTGACGAGGGGCAGGTTTGCCGTGCTTGGCGCGCAGCGGTTCGAGCAGTTCCGACAGGCCGTTGTGGTCGATTTCCTGCATCAAGGCCAGCAACCCGCCCAGTTCCCCGTGAGGGAAACCTTCGCGAGCGAACCAGTTCAGGTACTGACCGGGCAGGTCGGCGATGATACGGCCCTTGTATTTGCCGAAGGGCATCTCGCGGGTAATCAGCAGTTCGAGCTTTTCGGGATTCATCATCAGTCGTCTTGATTTAGAACAGTCTGGAAAATACAGGCATTCTGCATGCAGGCCAATTGACAGATCATGCAAAAAAAGCGGATACAGATTTCGACTAAAGATTAAATCATTGAAATATAAGTAAAAAATTTCAATTCGAAGCTGGCATGCAGGGTGCAACGATTGATTGCATCTTTCATCAACCGCAAGGAATTGAAAAATGACCGACATTAATAAAGAAGCGATCTCTGTACTCAACGACCTGATTGAAACCTGTAAAGACGGTCAGGAAGGGTTCAAGACTTGCGCTGAAGACATCAAGAATCCCGAACTCAAAAACCTGTTCATTCAGCGCTCCGCCGACTGCGCCTCAGCCGCTGCCGAACTGCAGGCCACTGTGCGTTCCCTGGGCGGTGATCCGGAAACCTCCACCAGTGTCAGCGGCGATCTGCACCGTCGTTGGGTGGATGTGAAGTCGATGTTCACCGGCAAGGATGAAGAGGCGGTGCTGAACGAAGCCGAACGCGGTGAAGACCATGCGAAGAAGGCTTACAAGGACGCATTGGATAAAATCAACAAGTACAACCTGGTGGGCATTCGTGACATCGTTGAACGCCAGTATCACGGCGTGCAACGCAACCACGATCAGGTCAAAGCCCTGCGCAACCAGGCTCGCGCACGCTCGTAAGCGTTCGTTACCCATCAAAAACGCCAGCGAGTCTGGCGTTTTTTTGTGTTCGAGATTGTAGGAGAACGAAACGCTGCATTCACCGTGGCGAGGGGGGCTTTTTGTGGCGAGGGAGCTTGCTCCCGCTGGGGTGCGCAGCGCCCCCAATCGGGCACCTCGATTCACCTGTTCCGGCGCGGAGCAGCTTTTACGACTGCTGCGCAGCCGAACGGGAGCAAGCTCCCTCGCCACAGAAGCCCATCCAGGCCACGGATGAGTGATGAATCAGCCGATGCTGATCGCCGGCAACGTCGGCAATGTCACGGTCTGCTGTTTACGCGGCGCCAGAATCTCCGCCTCGCCATCCACTACCAGTTCATCACGCTGATTGAACACTCGGGTGGCGATCCGCACACGAAACTTCGGCATTTTCTCGAGAATTTCCAGGCGCACAGTCAGCGTGTCGCCAATCTTCACCGGCTTCTGAAAGCTCATTGTCTGACCGATATAAATAGTCCCCGGCCCAGGCAGCTCGCAAGCCACCGCCGCGCTGATCAACGCGCCGCTGAACATGCCGTGGGCGATGCGTTCCTTGAACATGGAGGCAGCGGCGAATTCGGCGTCCAGGTGCACCGGGTTGTGGTCGCCGGACATCGCGGCGAACAACTGAATGTCACGTTCTTCGACGGTTTTGCTGTAGCTGGCGGTCTGGCCGACTTCGAGGGCTTCGTAAGGGGTGTTGGTAACCTGGGTCATCTGTCTCGATTCCTGTGACGAATTAAATGAATCCACAAAAAAACTATTCGGCTCTGGGTGGCCGGCGGTTGCTCAAGGCCTGGGCGATCCAGTTCAGCACGTCGGCAGTCACTTCATCGCGATTGCTCTCATTGAACAGTTCGTGCCGGGCCTGCGGGTAAATATTCAAGTGCAGGCTCTGGCAGCCAGCGTCGCGCAGGGCGTGGGCCAGATCTTTCAGACGTTTGCCTTCGCTCACCGGATCACATTCGCCACCAATCACCAGCAGCGGCAGGCCCGGATCGATCTGGGCGAGATTGGACGCTTTGCTGATTTGCTGCAAGCCGCCGAGCAAATCGATCCATAGCTGATTGGTGCAGCGAAAGCCGCAGAGCGGGTCGTTGGCGTACTTGTCGACCTCGGCCGGGTCGCGGCTCAGCCAGTCAAACGAGGTGCGAGCTGGCTTGAACTTCTTGTTGAACGAGCCGAACGACAGCCATTCGATCAATGCACTGCGACCCTTGGGGCCCTGGCGCAGGCGTTCGAGACGAGCAATTTGCCGCGCTGCGCGATAGAGCGCCACGGGCTGGAAGTTCGAGCCGCTGAGAATCGCCCCGTGCAGGCTGGCGCTGTGGTGCAGCAAGTAAGCCTGGGCGATGTAGCTACCCATGCTGTGGCCCAACAGCACGATTGGCACGCCGGGATGCTGTTGGCCGATATGTTGGTTGAGGCAGGCGAGGTCACCGACCACTTTGCCCCAGCCATCGCTGTCGGCGAAGTGGCCCAGGGTGCCGTTTTCAGCGGTTTTGCCATGTCCACGCAGGTCCGGTGCGTAAACACCGTAGCCCTGTTCGCAGAGCTTTTCTGCCAGGCGAGCGTAGCGACCGCTGTGTTCCGCCATGCCATGGGCCAGCAGGATCACGGCTTTGAGCGGTGCAGTCGGCAGCCACTGGTTGACGAAGAGGCGGCTGCGGTCGCTCGCGGTCAGCCAGAAAGTGTCATGGATCATGGCGATTCCTTTGCATGGGACTGCATGCGGCATGGGCGTCGTTGCATTGTATAGCGCATCCCGCGCGCGCCGTCTGATCAGGCAGCGCCGGGGCAGCAAGATTCACGGGATCAATGAGGACTGTGCGCATATTTGCCTGATTCACCATAGCTGCTAGTGTCCGGGAAGCACCGCTTTTCAGAAGTGATAGAAAAAGCGGCCCCGGATAGATTCAGGTAATGAGGACAAGAACAATGCAACCTGATTTCTGGAATGACAAACGCCCGGCCGGCGTGCCCCTGGATATCGACCTTGGGGCCTATAAGTCGGTGATCGAGGTGTTCGAGCGTTCCTGCAAGAAATTTGCTGACCGCCCGGCATTCAGCAACATGGGCGTGACCCTGACCTACGCTGAACTGGAACGTTACAGCGCTGCGTTCGCCGGTTACCTGCAAGCCCACACCGATCTGGTGCCGGGGGATCGCATCGCGGTGCAGATGCCCAACGTCCTGCATTACCCGATTGCCGTGTTTGGCGCCCTGCGTGCCGGGCTGATCGTGGTCAATACCAACCCGCTGTACACCGCGCGGGAGATGCGTCATCAGTTCAAGGACTCCGGTGCCCGGGCGCTGGTGTACCTGAACGTGTTTGGACAGAAGGTCCAGGAAGTGTTGCCCGACACTGACATCCAATACCTGATCGAAGCGAAGATGGGCGACCTGATGCCCACCGCCAAGGGCTGGCTGATCAATACCGTGGTCGCCAAGGTCAAGAAAATGGTCCCGGACTATTCACTGCCCCGGGCCATCTCCTTCAAGAGCGCGCTACGTCTGGGCCGGGGCCTGGGCATCAAACCGCTGAACGTCGGTCTCGACGACATCGCCGTGTTGCAATACACCGGCGGCACCACCGGGCTGGCCAAGGGTGCGATGCTGACCCACGGCAACCTGGTGGCGAACATGCAGCAGGCGCGGGCATGCCTCAGTCAACTGGGTGCCGACGGTCAGCCGCTGCTGCGCGAAGGCCAGGAAGTGATGATCGCGCCGCTGCCGCTGTACCACATCTATGCCTTCACGGCGAACTGCATGTGCATGATGGTGACCGGCAACCACAACGTGCTGATCACCAATCCACGGGACATCAAGGGCTTCATCAAGGAACTGAAGAACTGGCGGTTCTCGGCGCTGCTGGGGCTCAACACGCTGTTCGTCGCGCTAATGGACCATCCCGACTTCAAGACCCTGGATTGCTCCAGCCTCAAACTCACCAACTCCGGCGGCACGGCGCTGGTCAAGGCCACCGCCGAGCGCTGGGAGCAACTCACCGGTTGCCGGATCACCGAAGGTTACGGCCTGACCGAAACCTCGCCAGTGGCCTGTACCAACCCTTACGGTGACAAATCGCGCATCGGCACGGTCGGCCTGCCGGTGCCGGGCACCACCCTGAAAGTGATCAACGATGAAGGCGTCGAGCAGCCGCTGGGCGAACGTGGCGAACTGTGCATCAAGGGCCCGCAGATCATGAAGGGCTACTGGCAGAAACCCGAAGCCACCGCCGAAGTGCTGGATGCCGACGGCTGGTTCAAGTCGGGCGACATCGGGGTGATCGACCCGGATGGTTTCGTGCGTATTGTCGATCGTAAGAAAGACATGATCATCGTCTCGGGCTTCAACGTGTACCCGAACGAGATCGAAGACGTGGTGATGGCCCACCCGAAAGTCGCCAACTGTGCGGTGATCGGCGTGCCGGACGAGCGTTCGGGGGAGGCGGTGAAACTGTTTGTGGTGGCCCGTGAGTCGGGGGTCAGCCTTGAAGAGCTGAAGGCTTACTGCAAGGAAAACTTCACGGCGTACAAAGTGCCCAAGCACATCGTGTTGCGTGAGTCTTTGCCGATGACGCCGGTGGGCAAGATTTTGCGGCGGGAGTTGCGGGATATCGCCTGATCGTTGAATGGCCCGCGCTTAGCGCGGATTGCGGGCAAGCCTCGCTCCCACAGGTTCAGTGGCGTTCATCTTATGAATGACGCGGACAGTAGGGGCGAGACTTGCCCGCGATGCTTTTCAGACGATGAAAGCCGCGAATTCAGCGGCTTTCAGGGTGATATAGGATTTTTGCTCTAAAATGACCGCTTGCCATTCTTGAGTCACCAAAGTGACTGTAGGGGCCTATTTAGGCTCTAGTCGGCCCTTGGCAAAGCTGCTACTCTCGGCGCGCTTTGTGACTTCTCGGCCTATGTAAAGCCAGATTCACCAATAGACAAACACCAATAATAATCGCATCAAATGCGGTGTTGAATTCGCGTTGCTGAGGAGTGGGCTTCCATGATCGAAGACTTTTGGAAGGATAAGTACCCAGCTGGAATTGCTGCCGAGATCAATCCAGACGAGTACCCGAATATTCAGGCAGTGTTGAAGCAATCCTGCCAACGCTTCGCTGACAAACCGGCATTCAGCAACCTGGGCAAGACAATCACCTACGGTGAGCTGTACGAATTGTCCGGTGCCTTTGCCGCTTACCTGCAACAGCATACCGATTTGCAGCCGGGCGATCGAATCGCCGTGCAATTGCCCAACGTGTTGCAGTACCCGGTCGCCGTCTTCGGTGCCATCCGCGCCGGGCTGATCGTGGTCAACACCAACCCGCTGTACACCGCGCGGGAAATGGAACACCAATTCAACGACTCCGGTGCCAAAGCCCTGGTCTGCCTGGCCAACATGGCGCATCTGGCACAGACCGTCGTGCCGAAAACCGGCGTCAAGCACGTGATCGTCACTGAAGTGGCCGACCTGCTGCCGCCGCTCAAGCGTCTGCTGATCAACAGCGTGATCAAGTACGTGAAGAAGATGGTCCCGGCGTATCACTTGCCCAAGGCCATCAAATTCAACGACGTGTTGAGCAAAGGCCATGGCCAGCCAGTGGTTGAAGCCAACCCGGCCAGCAGCGACGTGGCGGTGCTGCAATACACCGGCGGCACCACCGGCGTGGCCAAGGGCGCGATGCTGACCCACCGCAACCTGGTGGCCAACATGCTGCAGTGCAAGGCGCTGATGGGCTCCAACCTCAACGAAGGTTGCGAGATCCTGATCACGCCGCTGCCGCTGTACCACATCTATGCCTTCACCTTTCATTGCATGGCGATGATGCTGATCGGCAACCACAACATCCTGATCAGTAACCCGCGCGACTTGCCGGCGATGGTCAAGGAACTGTCGAAGTGGAAGTTCAGCGGTTTCGTCGGCTTGAACACATTGTTCGTCGCGTTGTGCAACAACGAAGCGTTCCGCAAGCTGGATTTCTCGAACCTGAAAATCACCTTGTCCGGCGGCATGGCCTTGCAACTGGCTGCGGCTGAACGCTGGAAAGCGGTCACCGGCTGCCCGATCTGCGAAGGTTACGGCATGACCGAAACCAGCCCGGTGGCTACGGTGAACCCGAGCCAGAACATCCAGATCGGCACCATCGGTATTCCGGTGCCGTCGACCCGGTGCAAAGTCATCGACGATGCCGGCGTTGAGCAGCCGTTGGGCGGCATCGGTGAACTGTGTGTGAAAGGTCCGCAAGTCATGAAGGGCTACTGGCAGCGTCAGGAAGCCACCGATGAAATACTCGACAGCGAAGGCTGGTTGAAGACCGGTGATATCGCACTGATTCAGCCCGATGGCTACATGCGCATTGTCGATCGCAAGAAAGACATGATCCTGGTCTCCGGTTTCAACGTGTACCCCAACGAACTGGAAGATGTGCTGGCGACCCTGCCGGGCGTACTGCAATGCGCGGCCATCGGCGTGCCGGACGAGAAGTCGGGGGAGGCGATCAAGATCTTCATCGTTGCCAAACCGGGCGTGACCCTGACCAAGGAACAGGTGATGGAGCACATGCGCGCCAACGTCACCGGCTACAAGGTGCCCAAAGCCGTGGAGTTCCGCGACGCGTTGCCAACCACCAACGTCGGCAAGATCCTGCGCCGCGAGTTGCGCGACGAAGAGCTGAAAAAGCTGGGCGTGAAGAAAGTCAGCGCCTGATCAAACAAAAAGCCCCGCAGATGCGGGGCTTTTTGTTTAAAGCGGTATCAAAAGCGCTTTTGTGGCGAGGGAGCTTGCTCCCGCTCGGCTGCGCAGCAGTCGCAAAAGCAGCCAGCGGCCTGATCAGGTGAATCGAGGTACCTGATTTAGGGGCGCTACGCACCCCAGCGGGAGCAAGCTCCCTCGCCACAGGGGACTCTTTGATGGCTTGAGAGGATTACTGGCGGAACTGCGCGAAATTGACGTTGGTGCCCGCCGGACGCATGTCCTGCAGGTACGAGTCCTTGTCGGCGCTCAGTTCCAGGCTCAGGGCGGCCTTGCGTTTACCCTGGTTGCGCACCACCAGGCCTTCGAGCTTCTCGCGCAGGAACACCGTCGGCACTTTCAGGTGCAGCAGTTCGTCGGTATCCGGGGTGTGCATCAGCAAGTGAATCCATTCGTACTGACCAATGGCCAGCCGCGCGACCGGGATATCGAACCAGAAAATGTTGCGGTTACGGTTCAATTCGGTGAAATGGCAGTTGTTGACGCCAAGCACGGCACCGCCAAGTTCCTGGTTTCTGCGGGCAATGGCCTGCTTTTTATCGAGTTTCATAACGTTCCTACGGGATTGGATCTTCAGCGCCATGGCCTGAATACGTTGCGCATTCTCGGGGCAAAGACTGCAAACATAAAGCCTAACCTGCCTTGCGCGATGAAATGTTCTGTTGGGAAATAAATGAAACTCCGCGCAAAGGCTTTCGGTCCACCCTTATGTAACGACTTTCCCCGTTGAAATGTTCTCAGGAGACATACCATGAGCAGCACTGGCGATAAAGTTAAAGGCATGGCAAACGAAGCGGTCGGCAACGTCAAGCAAGGCGTCGGCAAGGCCACCGGTAATGACAAAATGCGCGCCGAAGGCGTCAGGCAGGAACAGAAAGGCGAAGCCCAGCAAGCCATCGGTAAGGTCAAGGATGCTCTTAAAAAAGGTATCGACAAGGCGTGATCCGGCCTTTGACGAGTAACACAAACGGCCATCCGCGGATGGCCGTTTTTGTGTCAGCTTGAACTTGAGTAAGGAAATTGTTTCAAAGTCGCCAAGTAGGCTACTTTGTTGTAGAAAACGGCCCCTGAGTCGCCATGACTTCAACTTTTTTGCGGCGAGACGCTAATGTTTTTCCCGACCATGAAAGGTCTGCCCCTGCATCGCGTGATGATGCGCACGGTCACCGAGTTCGTCGCCGACGAGATGTCGACCTATGCCTCGGCGCTCGCCTATCAGATGCTGTTCTCGCTGTTCCCTTTCATCCTGTTCCTGATTGCCCTGATCGGCTTCCTGCACTTGCCGGACTTCTTCTCCTGGCTGCGCCTGCAATCGGAACTGGTGCTGCCGCCACAGGCGCTGGAGCAGGTGAACCCGGTGATCGACCAGCTCCAGCAATCCAAGGGTGGTTTGCTCTCGGTGGGTATTGTGATCGCCCTGTGGACCGCGTCCGCTGGTGTGCGGCTGATGATGAGTGCGATGAACGCCGCGTACGACGTGGTTGAAGGCCGTCCGGTGTGGAAGCGTTTTCCGCTGTCGATTTTCTACACCATCGGCATTGCCGGCATGCTGCTGGCCGCCGCTGCGCTGATGGTGCTCGGGCCGCAGGTGATGGCCTGGATCGCTTCGCAAGTGGGCCTTGAAGATTTCATTGTGACCGTCTGGACCATCGCGCGCTGGCCGGTGATCGTGATTCTGTTGATGATGGCGGTGGCGCTGATTTACTACGTCATGCCCGACGTCAAACAAGAGTTTCGCTTCATCACCCCGGGTGCGGTGTTGTCCGTGGTGGTCTGGATCGTCGCTTCGCTGGGCTTCGGTCTGTACGTCAAAACCTTCGCCAACTACAACGCCATGTATGGCAGTATCGGCGCGATCATCGTGTTGTTGCTGTACTTCTATATTTCCGCCGCGGTGCTGCTGCTCGGTGCGGAAATGAACGCGGTGATCGAGCACATGTCATCCGAAGGCAAGAAACCCGGTGAAAAGGTGCACGAAGAACCCAAACAGCATGTCTCAGGACTGGGGCGAGATCACTCTGTCCAGCCGACCACTGACGAAGTCATAAAATGATCCGTGAAATTCTGAAAATGGGCGATGAACGCCTGCTGCGCATCGCTCCGCCGGTGTCGGCGGAAATGTTAGACAGCCCCGAATTGTGGCAACTGATCGATGACATGTTCCAGACCATGGAAAGCGTCGGCGGGGTCGGCCTGGCCGCGCCGCAGATCGGTGTCGACCTGCAACTGGTGATCTTCGGTTTCGAGCACAGCGAGCGCTATCCGGACGCCGAAGCGGTGCCGCAGACGATTCTGATCAATCCGCTGATCACGCCCTTGAGCCCGACCCTCGAAGAGGGTTTCGAAGGCTGCCTGTCGGTGCCGGGCCTGCGTGGGGCGGTGGATCGCTATCAGCAGATTCGCTATGAAGGCTTTGATCCCAAGGGCGAGCCGATCGTGCGCATTGCCTCGGGATTTCATGCACGGGTGGTGCAGCATGAATGCGATCACCTGATCGGCCGGTTATACCCCTCGCGCATCACCGACTTCAGCAAGTTCGGGTTTACCGAAGTGATGTTCCCGGACCTTGATCCTGCGGCGGACGATTGAATCGCTAAAGGATCGCTGTTCATGCCGAACCTGGTTGCAAACCCATGGCAATCATCGGTTTGCTGCGCGCATAACGGCTCAACCGTTCGGCCAGGGCGTAGGGCAGGGGCGGGTCGAAGGTAAAACCACGACGCTCATAAAAGCCACGCAAATCCGGATGGCAGAACAGCCAGACCGGTTCTTCAAGGTGCTTGACGGCGTGGGCGATCAACGTCGCGGCGATTCCTTGTTCGCGACAGCTCGGGTCGACAAACAGCCCGGTCAGCCAATGCCCGCCGGCCACCGGCCGCAAACACAGCGCCGCGATGATCTCTTCACGTCTTGCGACCCACAATTGAGCGTCTCGCACCGCTTTCATCGACGATTGGTGGGCGCGGTAAAACTTGTTCATCAACGGCCATAACGGCGCGTCGAGCACGGTGTACTGGGTGTTGGGCATGGGCTCGGACAGTCGGTGGGCAGGGCACAGATTATAAAAGAACACGCGCGCCGGGATAGGTGTATACCTGATCTCACATCCCCTGTTAGTGGAGTACGCATCATGTCCAAAGGTATGGAATCAAAGAAAGCCGCGAAGAAAAAACCGGCGAAAACCGCAATTGAAAAACGCGCGGACAAGAAAGCCAAGAAGGTGAATGTGTTCGGCCACTGATCCCGCGTCCATGGAGCCCGAGTCCTCGGGCTCCTGTTTTTTGCGTCTATCGAAATAACCAAACAATCTGCAAGAAATCCCGGCGCAGTTGCACAGAGGGGGATTGGTTCCCGTTCTGAGCAAAGCCATGCCCCATTACTTTGACGCTGCCCATCGTGAAGAAATCGAAACCCTGCGCCAACGTTTCACCGCTCGCACCGAGTGGCCGACCTGGCTGTTGCTGATCGGCGTTTACGTCGGCTGGTTCAGTATTGTGCTGGGCAGTGCCCGGTTGGGGCTCTGGTGGAGCACGTTGTTGCTGATTCCACTGCTGGTGTTGTGGTTGTCGGTGCAGCACGAATTGCTGCACGGTCATCCCACCCGTTGGCCAATGCTGAATAAAGTCCTCGGTTATGCGCCGTTTGCGGTCTGGTATCCCTACACCTTGTACCGCGACAGCCATTTGCTGCATCACCGCGACGAAGACCTGACCATCCCAGGTAGCGACCCGGAAAGCCGTTACCTGAGCGCTGAACAGTGGCAGCGCAGTTCGCTGTTCGAACAGGGCCTGCACTGGCTGAACAAAACCGTGCTGGGGCGCTTGGCCCTCGGTGCGCCACTGGCCTTGCTGGCGCTGGTGCGGGAGGAGCTGCAACGGCTGAAAACGGGTGAGCGCCAAGCCTGGTTGATGTGGCTGAGCCATGGTGCGCTGACGCTGCTGATGCTGGCGTTCATCGCGCGCTACAGCGTGCTTCCGGTTTGGTATTACCTGTCGCTGATCAGCGTGCCGGCGCTGTCGATTGCAATGATTCGCTCCTACTATGAACACCGTCCGCATGCGCAACCGGAGCAACGCACCGTCATCAATGAAGCGGGGTGGCCGTGGCGCTGGTTGTTCCTGAATCTCAATCTGCACCTGGTGCACCACGACTTGCCGGGGCTGCCCTGGTACGACTTGCCACGGGTGTACCGCGCGCGTCGCGAGCAATGGCTGGCGCGCAGTGGCGGGTTTCTGGTGCGGGGTTATGGCCAGTGGGTGCGTTGGCACGGGGTGAGGGCGATTGACAGTCCGCGGCATCCGTTTCATTGATTTTCACTGGTGAAGAAATATTCGATGACACAACACCTCGCTGAATTACTGATGTACGTCGCTCCCGAGCCGATCCACCAGGCCAACGAGCGTTGGCTGTCGCAGATACTCGAACAGCTCGGCAGCACCCGCCTTGATGCCGAAGAACTGTCGCTAATGGACCTTTGGCTATCCCCGCACCTGCTGCTGACCCAAACCTGTGGTTACCCGTTGATGACAGCCTTGCGCGGTCGCGTCCGGGTCATTGGTCGTCCTCGTTATGAACTGCCGGACAGCAGCGGCGGCAACCATTGCAGCCTGTTGCTGACTCGCGCCGATGATCCTCGAAGAACCTTGTCGGCCTTGCGCGGCAGTCGCGGCGTGATCAACGGCGAAGACTCCAACAGTGGCATGAACCTGTTGCGTCACCGACTGGCGCCGTTGCACCGCGACGGGCAGTTTTTTGCCCGTGTCGCCATCAGCGGCAGCCACCGCGAAAGCCTGCGCTGGCTGCGTGACGACCTGGCGGACCTGGCCGCCATCGACAGCGTGACCTTCACCTATCTGGCGCAGCACGCCCAGGCAGAAGTCGCTGGCTTGAGAGTATTGGCGCGCACCGCGTTCAGTCCGACGTTGCCGTACATCGCGGCGGCTGACACCACTGATGTGCAGGCTGAACAGCTTCGACAGGTGATGAACCAGACATTGAAGGAACTGCCCGAGGTCGCCGAGACGTTGGGCCTGCAAGAAGTGTTGCCCGCCAGCGAGAGCGACTATCAGATTATTCTCGATTATCAGCGGGACGCCGAAGCGCTGGGGTATGGGCGGTTGCGATGAGGCTCGTTCATGTAAATTCATTTATGGAATATAAAAATTCATTTTAAGTATTTTTAATGAATAAGGCTCCTTGCTAGGATCGCGCCACCGGATCACCGGACATTCAGCGACCCCTAACCCAAGGAGCCCCTATGTCCGGCGCCGACGTTTCCCATCGCAACGACGTGGGCGGATTGTTCCGCGCCCACTACACCTGGCTGTGCACACGTCTGCGCCGATATCTGGGAACCAGTCCCAGTGTCGAAGACATTGCCGCCGAAACCTTCGTGCAATTGCTCGAGTCGCCAGGCCTGACGCCGATTCGCGAACCCCGCGCCTTACTCACTACCATCGCCCAGCGATTGATTTATCAGCTGTGGCGCCATCGGGATCTGGAACGCCAACACCTCGAGCAGTTACTGCCGACTGATCCGATTGGCGGGCCATCGCCTGAAGACCTGGCGCAGTTCTCCCAGACCCTGAAGCACCTGGATCGAACCCTCGACCGCCTGCCGGGCCAGGTCAGGGCAACGTTTCTGCTGTCGCGAGTCGACGGCCTGACCTACCCACAAATTGCCGCCGAACTGGGCATTTCCCAGCGTTCGGTCAGCGTCTACATGACCCGTTCCCAGGCTCTGTGCACGCTGCACAGCGCCAACGAACCCCTGAACCGAACGTCCTTGAACCGAACACCCCAGACCCGGAGGTCCGCATGAGATCGATCAAAACCCTGCTCGGCAGTTCGCTGCTGGCCCTGAGCCTTGTGGCTGGCCATGTTCCCGCCGCAGAAAAAGCCACACCCATCCATTTCGGCGACATCACCTGGGAAAGCGGCAGCCTGATCACCGAGATCCTGCGGCTGATCGTCGAGAAAGGTTATGGCTACCCAACCGACACCTTGCCCGGCAGCACCGTCAGCCTCGAAGCCGCGTTGGCCAAGAACGACATCCAGGTGATCGGCGAAGAGTGGGCCGGGCGCAGTCCGGCCTGGGTCAAGGCGGCATCGGAGGGCAAAGTGTTTGGTTTGGGCGATACCGTCAAAGGCGCCACCGAAGGCTGGTGGGTGCCGGAATACGTGATCAAGGGCGACCCGGAACGCGGCATTAAACCCTTGGCGCCGGAGCTGAAATCCGTCGCCGACCTGACTCGCTACAAGGACGTATTCCGCGACCCCGAAGACCCAAGCCGCGGACGCTTTCTCAACAGCCCGACCGGCTGGACGTCGGAGATCGTCAACAGCCAGAAACTCAAGGCCTATGACTTGACCGCCAGCTACGTGAACTTCCGCACCGGTTCCGGCGCGGCGCTGGATGCCGAGGTCGCTTCATCGATCCGCCGGGGCAAACCGGTGCTGTTCTACTACTGGTCGCCGACGCCACTGTTGGGCCGCTTCAAATTGGTGAAACTCGAAGAGCCACCGTTCGACGCGCAAGCCTGGAAAACCCTGGCCGATGCCAACAATCCGAACCCCAAGGGCACGCGTTCGATGCCGGCCAGCCTGGCCATCGGCGTGTCGGCACCGTTCAAGGCGCAGTACCCGGACCTGGTGGCGTTCTTCGAAAAGGTCGATTTGCCGATCGATCTGCTGAACCAGACCCTGGGGCAGATGAGCGAAAAACGCCAGCCACCGCGTCAGGTCGCCGAAGCGTTTTTGCGCGATCAGCCGCAGGTGTGGAAGGGCTGGGTGCCGGGTGAGGTGGCGAGCAAAGTGAGTGCGAGTTTGTAGTTCAGCGGTATTTGATAGATAGCTATCGCGGGCTTGCCCGCGAAGCGATCTAAAGCCTTACACCAACTCCGCCGCCAACGCCGCTCTCACGCTTGGCCGCTGATCAACCCGCGCCTGAAACCGGGCCAACGCCGGCCAATCATCCAGATCAATCGCAAACAGCTGAGCCCAACGCAACACCGTAAACAGATACGCATCGGCAATGCTGAACCCGCCGGGCATCAAGTAATCCTGCCGCTCCAGCGTCCGGCTCAACACGGCAAAGCGCTTGAACAGTTTCTCTTTGATGAGCGCCTTCACCTCGTCCGCAAACTGCGGATTGAACAGCCAACCCAGCCCGCCATGAATCTCGGTCGAAACGAAGTTCAGCCATTCCTGTAATCGCACCCGCTCGAACGTTCCGCTCGCCGGTGCCAGGTTGGCCTCCGGGTGCAGATCCGCCAGGTACTGCAGGATCGCCGGGCCTTCGGTCAGCACATCGCTGTTATCCAGCTGCAATGCCGCGACGTAGCCTTTGGGGTTAATGGCGAGGAAGTCATCACCGGTGACGGTTTTCTTGCTGCTGTTGTCGACGCGGACCAACTCGAACGGCAGCTCCAGTTCGCGCAGCACAATGTGCGGCGCCAATGAGCAGGCTTGCGGGGCGTAATACAACTTCATGGGCGGGGCTCTGGTTGCGGATTTGCGCCAGTGTCATAGTGCGCGGCACCCTCGGTAAAATTAATCTTTCAGAAAACTGCCATAAGGAAAGCTACTGCCATGATGAACTTGATGCATTGGCGAATGGTGGTGGCGGTGGCCGATACCGGCAACATTACCCGCGCCGCTGAGCGGGTCGGCATGACTCAGTCCGGTGCCAGCCAGGCACTGGCCTTGATTGAAGAAACCCTGGGCGTTCAGCTGTTCATCCGGGAAAATCGCCAGACCTTGCCGACCGCCATTGGCTTGCCGGTGATCGAACAGGCGCGAACCATGCTTGGTGCCCTGGAAAACATTCGCAGCACCGTCGACGCCGCTAAAGGCATCCAGCGCGGGACGATTCGTCTGGCCAGTTTTCCTTTGGTGCTGACGACGTTCCTGCCGTCACTGTTACGCCAGTTCAATCGGCTGTATCCCGGCATTCAAGTGGTGGCGCTGGAGGTCAGCGACGATGAAGTGGAAACGTTGCTCAGTGCCGGGCTGGTGGATGTCGGTGTGGCGTTGAACCCGGCACCCGCGCGCAATGCCGGACGTTTGGGGCGTGATGCCTGGGTGGCGGTTTTGCCCGGTGGCCATCCCTTGGCGCGTCGCTCGAATGAAGAGGGCGTCTCACTGGCGGAACTGGCGCAGCAACCCTTTGTGCTGGCCACGGGCGGGTGCTCGACCAATGCCCGCAGCCTGGCGGCTGATGCCGGGTTGCAACTGCTGGATGTGCGGGCCGAGGTGCGTGAGTGGAGCAGTGCGTTCACCCTGGTGCGGGAAAACATCGGCGTGACCGTGGTGCCGGAAATGACCCTGCCGACTCATCGCCAAGGCTTGCGGATAGTGCCGGTGACGCCGCGCATCGACCGGGAGTTTGCCTTGGTGGTCGCGCCCGACAAAGAACCTTCGGCGGCGGTGCGGGCGCTGCTGAGGATGCTCGCAGAACATCAGTTATCGGCTGATTCGTCCGGGAACTGAAAAGGAGGGCGATCAACCCTTGCCGCCGAGCGGCAGAGGTCGACCGACCTCAGGCTACAGCGCAAGAACCACGTTGCCCGGATTCTGGAGACGCACCGTCAAGGAAACCCAATGGGAATGTCGAACTCCTGAAATGCATCGTCCACCGGCCTATAACCCAACACCCGGGTAGTTTCACTGAGGTCCAGGCGTTTGAAACGGTTATTGGAAATACCGTGGGCGATCAGGTGTTGCACACCTTCGACCTCCACAGAGAGTTGCAGCAACTGCACTGCATCACGAGGGCTGAGCCATGCACTCAGGTCGCGAGCGTTGGTCAATTCGTGACGGTCCGCAAACTCGAAAGCGCCGATGCGTATGGCAATGCTCGAGAGGTTGTGTTTGGCAGCGTAGAACGCACACAAGGCTTCGCCATAACACTTGCTGACGCCATACAGATTGGCCGGCATCACCTGCATGCCCGGTGTGATCTGCCGGTCCACCGGATAGCCCTCGATGGTCTGCGCGCTGCTGGCGAACACCAATCGTTTACAACCCGCAGCCACGGCGGCTTCGAACAGGTAAGTGGTGGCCAGAATATTGTTGGGCAGTAACTCATCGAAAGAGGCGGTGGCGTGAGGGATGCCGGCCAGATGCACAATGACGTCGATGCCTTTCAGCACTTCGCTTATGGCGGTGAGGTCGGACAGGTCCAGGCGTACAAAGCGATGCGGTGCTTCGACATTGAAGTCGGGCTCGATGCGATCCGTCAGCACGAAGGTGTAGCGGTCCTGCGAAGCTTCAAAAAAGTTTTTGCCGATTCTGCCGCAGGCGCCGGTCAGCAGTACGTTGAGTCCGTTCATGGGGTTCTCTTTTTATGGAAGGGCAGAGGGAGCGGGTTTGGCGTTATGGCACGCCGTTGCAGGCGTGTTCCATGAACCCCGGTCGCAATGCCAGTCGTTGGCAATACGCGTCGACGGCGGGATAGTCCGGGCGCTCCATCGGGGTCATCCGCCAGCGGTTGACCGACAAGCCGATGAGGATATCGGCCAGGGTGAACCGAGGTCCGGCGACATACGCACCGGTCGACGCGAGTTGCTGTTCGAGGATGCCCATTTTCGCGTTCCAGCCGCGAACGCCATCGGCGATCCGCTGCGGATCCTGGAAGTTCGGCAATTGCCGCACTAGCGCAAAAAAGGCGTAGCCCCAGGACGGATTGAGTTCGGTGGCTTGCCAGTCCATCCACTGTTCCACACGAGCGCGCGCCGCCGGCTCGATGGGCAACAGATCGGTGTTTTGGTATTTGCCGGCCAGATAGCGGCAGATGGTGTTGGACTCCCACAGCACGCCGGCTTCGTCGATGAGCACCGGCACCTGTGCGTTAGGGTTGAGCTGGAGAAACTCCGGACTCTGGGTCGAGGCAAAACCGCTGCCCCAGTCTTCCCGTTCGTAGGAAACGCCCAGTTCGTCGCAGGCCCACAGGACCTTTCTGACGTTGATTGACGAGGCCCTACCCAAAATCTTCAGCGCATGTCCCATTGAGCTTCTCCGTTTGCTGTTACAGGTGCCGGGAATCTAGCACGAGCAAATGGACGATTGCGTATCAGGTACTCTCGCGCACCTTCAATTCAAACCCCATGTCCTGCACCGGTTTGGCCACCGAATTGCCGGCCATCAAGGTCAGCATCAACTCGGCCGAACGACGGCCAATGGCCTCTCGAGGCGTATTGATGCTACTCAGGCGCGGCACCATGTGTTCGGACATGGGCAGGTCGTTGAAGCCGAGGATCGCCACCTGTTCGGGGATCTTGATCCCGCAGCGCAAGGCTTCGAGCAGTGCGCCCTGGGCCAGGTCGTCGTTGCCGAAGAAGATCGCATCGAGGTCTGGATGACTGGCCAGCAGTTGCAGAAACAGCTCACCGCCCAAACCGACGGAGGAGGGGCGCGGGGTCAGCACTTCCAGGTCAGGATCATACAAACCGGCCTTTTGCAGCGCACGACGGAAACCTTCGCCCCGCAGCAACGTGCGCTGATCCAGTTGCGCTCCGATATAAGCCAGGCGTTTGCGACCGCGCGACAGCAAATGCTCGGCCGCCGTTTCGCCGGCGGCCAGTTGCGAAAAACCGACGCAATTGAGTCCCGCCGCACTGTCCAGTTCCATCATATAGACGCAGGGAATGTTGCTGGCCTCGATCATCCGCCGCGAACTTTCGGTGCGGTCGAAACCGGTCAGCAGCAAGCCGCGCGGCTGATAAGCCATGTAGTTGCGCAGCAGGTTTTCTTCTTCATCGCGCGAGTAATGGAAGTTACCGATCAGCACTTCGAAGCCCTTTGGTCGCAAAACCTGATGAATGGCTTCCAGCGTGTCGATGAACAGCAGGTTGGATAATGACGGTACCAACACCACGACGGAATGGCTCTGGGCTGAGGCCAGCGCGCGGGCGGCGGGGTTGACCACGTAGTTCAACTCGAGGGCAGCCTTCTGGACTTTTTCCACCAGTTCGGTGGCCACCGTGCTGACGCCACGCAGGGCGCGGGAGGCTGTAATCGGGCTGACACCGGCCAGGCGCGCGACTTCGTTGAGGGTAGGACGGCCAGTGGTTCGTGTATTTTTATCGTTTTTAGGGGTATTCATCGGACGGCTTGCCAAACAAAATTCAAGGCACTAAGGTAGCGCTGTCTCGATGCAGCCGCAAATGCGTGAGCGGGGTTTGCCTGATCCTCGCTTTTCGGCATCGAGAACGAACATGCTGCAACCCACAAAAATGACAAGAAGGCGTCGGCAACATCTGCTTTTGCACTAGAGTTTTACGTAGCAAAGGTAGCGCTGTCTGCGCGCTGAGGTGTTACATGAATCATCCCATCACCGCCCTGGTCATCATGGGCGTTGCCGGTTGCGGCAAGACGTGCGTCAGCCAGGCCCTGTGCCAGCTCAGCGGCGCCACCGCCATTGAAGGCGACACTTTCCACCCTGCCGCCAATATCGAAAAGATGAGCGCGGGTATCCCCCTGAACGACGAAGACCGTGCCGGCTGGCTCGACA
This sequence comes from Pseudomonas sp. Pseusp15, assembly GCF_059492165.1. Taxonomy (NCBI): domain Bacteria; kingdom Pseudomonadati; phylum Pseudomonadota; class Gammaproteobacteria; order Pseudomonadales; family Pseudomonadaceae; genus Pseudomonas; species Pseudomonas sp. Pseusp15. The sequence goes on along the minus strand of NZ_CP168523.1, from coordinate 3,895,607 downwards.
GCCTGTGCGATGAACTGCGCCGCGTCGACGCCCGTGGCGAGCGCCCGGTGCTGACCTGTTCGGCCCTCAAACACAGTTACCGCGAACGCTTGCGCAGTGCCTTGCCGGGCCTGGGCTTTGTGTTCCTTGAGTTGACCCCTGAAGTCGCCGCCGATCGTGTCTCCCATCGGCCGGGCCACTTCATGCCGTCGACCCTGATCGACAGCCAGTTCGCCACCCTTGAATCGCCCGTTGGTGAGCCCCTGACCCTGGCTCTGGATGCTTCAAGTTACAGCGTCGACGAATTGGCCGCTCAGGCCCACCGTTGGTGGCTCGATCACGGCCTGAAACTCGCCAGTTGAGTTTTGCTGCAAAAGATAGCGCTGTCCTGACGGCTTCTGATTAATCGCTTTAATAACAACAACAAACAGGAGACACCCCCCCATGTTTGGCATGTCCCACGAGTCGTTTCTGCTGCTCGATGCAGTGGTCACGGTGATCGGCTTGATTGTCCTGATCACCAAGTTCAAGTTTCACCCGTTCATTGCATTGATCATCGCCGCCGCGTTCCTCGGGCTGACCTCCGGCATGCCGATCGGCACCATCATCAAGGCGTTCCAGGATGGTTTCGGTGGCGTTCTCGGTTTCGTCGGGATCATCCTGGCGTTGGGCACCATGCTCGGCAAAATGATGGCCGAGTCCGGCGGGGCGGACCAGATCGCCCAGACCCTGATTCGGGCCTTCGGCAAGGACAAGGTGCAGTGGGCCATGATGTTCGCGGCCTTCCTGGTCGGCATCCCGCTGTTCTTCGAAATCGGCTTCGTGCTGCTGATCCCGCTGGTGTTCATCGTCGCCCGTCGTACCGGTGTGTCGATCATCAAGATCGGTATCCCGCTGCTGGCCGGTCTGTCGGCCGTGCACGGTCTGGTTCCTCCGCACCCGGGTCCGCTGCTGGCGATCGGCGTGTTCGGTGCCGACATTGGTAAAACCATTCTCTACGGCCTGATCGTTGCGCTGCCGACTGCCATCATCGCCGGTCCGATCTACGGTACGTTCATTGCCAAGCACATTCCCGGTCATCCGAATCAGGAACTGGTGGACCAACTGGCGCGGGAGTCGGATTCCGCCGATCTGCCGAGCTTCGGCATTACCCTGGTCACCGTGCTGTCGCCTGTGTTCCTGATGCTGCTCAAGACCTTTGCCGATGTGGTGCTGCCGGATGGCAACTTCTTCCGCACCTTCATGGACCTGATCGGTCACCCGATCTCGGCGCTGCTGCTGGCATTGCTGCTGTCGCTGTACACCTTCGGCTACAAGCAGGGCATCGGCTCGCAACAGATGCTCAAATGGCTGGACTCGAGTCTTGCGCCGACCGCCGCGATCATCCTGATCATCGGTGCCGGTGGCGGTTTCAAGCAGATGCTGGTGACCAGTGGTGTAGGTGATGTGATCGGTCACATGGCAGTGGCGGCTCAGATCTCGCCGATCCTGTTGGCCTGGCTGGTAGCCGCGGTGATTCGCATCGCGACTGGTTCGGCAACCGTGGCGACCATCACTGGCGCTGGCATCGTGGTGCCGGTAGTGGGGATGATTCCGGGCGTGAACCGTGAGCTGCTGGTGCTGGCCACCGGTGCCGGTTCGTTGATCCTGTCCCACGTCAACGACGCCGGTTTCTGGCTGGTGAAGCAGTACTTCAACATGACCGTGGCGGAAACCTTCAAGACCTGGACCGCGATGGAAACCATCCTGTCCGTGGTAGGCCTGGGCTTCATCCTGCTGTTGTCATTGTTCGTCTGACACGAACGGCCAACACAAAAAAACCGCAGCGATGCGGTTTTTTTGTGGGTGAGATCTAACCCAATGTCGAGCAAGCTTTTTGTGGCGAGGGAGCTTGCTCCCGCTCGGCTGCGTAGCAGTCGTAAATCCGTCCACCGTGTTCTATCTGAAAAAAACATGGTGATTGGTTTTGGGGCCGCTTCGCGCCCCAGCGGGAGCAAGCTCCCTCGCCACAGATGTTTGTTCTCACAGGGTTTTGTGTGTCAGGCGTTGGTTTTGGTGACCAACCCATCCGCCCGAAACATCCCGCGAATTCCGCGTACGGCCTGACGAATCCGGTCCTGGTTTTCGATCAGCGCGAAGCGCACATGATCGTCCCCGTACTCACCAAACCCGACACCCGGCGAGACGCAGACCTTGGCCTCGGCCAGCAGTTTCTTGGCGAATTCCAGCGAGCCCAGGTGTGCATACGCCTCGGGAATCTTGGCCCAGACATACATCGACGCCTTCGGGTTCTCGACCATCCAGCCCAATTCATGCAAGCCTTTGACCAGCACGTTGCGACGCTGGCGATACTGTTCGGCAATGTCGCGCACGCATTGCTGATCGCCTTCCAGCGCCGCGATGGCCGCGACCTGCAGCGGGGTGAAGGTGCCGTAGTCGTGGTAGCTCTTGATCCGCGCCAGAGCGTTGACCAGCTCCGGGTTACCGACCATGAAGCCGATGCGCCAGCCAGCCATGTTGTAACTCTTGGACAGGGTGAAAAACTCCACCGCGATGTCCTTGGCGCCGGGCACTTGCATGATCGACGGGGCTTTCCAGCCGTCGTAGACGATGTCGGCGTAGGCCAGGTCGTGCACCACCAGAACGTCGTACTGTTTGGCGAGGGCGATCACCCGCTCGAAGAAGTCCAGCTCCACGCACTGGGCGGTGGGGTTGGACGGAAAGCCCAGGATCATCATCTTCGGTTTCGGAATCGAACCGCGAATCGCCCGTTCCAGCTCGGCGAAGAAATCCACGCCAGGGATCAGCGGCACCGACCGCACCTGGGCGCCGGCAATCACGGCACCGTAGATGTGAATCGGGTAGCTCGGGTTCGGCACCAGCACGGTGTCGCCCTGGTCGAGGGTGGCCAGCATCAAATGCGCCAGGCCTTCCTTGGAACCGATGGTGACGATGGCTTCGTTTTCCGGGTCGATATCAACCTGGTAGCGATCCTTGTACCAATTGGAAATCGCCCGGCGCAGGCGCGGAATCCCTTTGGACGTGGAGTAGCCGTGGGTGTCTTCGCGCTGGGCGACGGTGACCAGTTTTTCGACGATGTGCGGCGGCGTGGCGCCGTCGGGGTTGCCCATGCTCAAGTCGATGATGTCTTCGCCACGACGACGGGCGGCCATCTTCAGCTCGGCAGTGATGTTGAAAACGTAAGGGGGGAGTCGATCTATGCGCGCAAAGCGGCGCGGCGAACCTTGTTCGGCCATTGTTGCCTCGAATAACGTAAGCGCCCGGAACCGTCCGAGCGACGCTGGCCACTGCGGTGGCCTGTGGCGGAATGTAAGGGCAGGTATGGCAAACTGTCCAGCCTCTACGTAAACAAATTTTCCGAAGGAAACGGGTTGATGGAATTTACCAGTGGCTTCCTGCTCAGCCTTTCGCTGTGCCTGGACATCGGCGTGGCCAATATCGCGATGATCACGCTGGCGATGCAGCGCGGCTATTTCCAGGGTTTTGCCCTGGGGCTGGGGACTTGCGTCGGCGACCTGATTTACGCAGTGCTGGCACTGGCCGGCATGACCGTATTGCTGCAATACGAAACCGTGCGTTGGGTGTTGTGGATCGGCGGGTCGGCGTTGCTGCTGTACTTCGCGGCGAAGATGATTCATTCGGCGATCTACCACAGTGCGGTGTTGGCCGAGACCGCCGACGTTGGCCACAACTCCCATCGCAAAGAGTTCTTGCGGGGGATTTTCCTCGCCATGTCGTCGCCCAGTGCGATTCTCTGGTTCGCCGCGGTGGGCGGCACCCTGATTGCCCGTTCCGGTGGCGGCGGCACCCTCAGCTCGGCGTTGTTTCTCGGTGGATTTCTCTGTGCGGGAATTCTCTGGTGCGTCACGCTGTGCTTTGCGGCGAGCCATGGCGGCAAGCTGCTCGGAGACAAACTGCTGCGTTATTCCTACATGGCATCGGCCGGGATCTTCTGCTATTTCGCGGTGTACGTGATTCTTTCGGGTTACAACGAGTTTATCGGTGCGCCCACCGCCGGGCAGCTTCCGGGGCTCTGACTGGGCGAATCGGGTTTGGCCTCTATACTCCCAGCCGAACCCACTTTTTACGTTCCCAGGAGTCGAGTCATGGATGAGCAAATACGCGATGATCAGGTTGAGCAACGCTTCGAACACGGGCACTTCATGCTCATAGCGGGGCTTGGCGGACGATTTACCCAAGAGACGGCCGGCAAGATTCCCAAGCTCTGGGATAAATTCGTTCCCCACATCGGCAATGTTCCCGGGCAAAAGGGCGAAGTGACCTACGGCGTTTGCTGCAACCCGGATGGCAAGGGCGGTTTCGAATACATCGCCGGTGTCGAGATCAGCAAGCTCGACGACCTGCCCGAGAAATACCGCTGGGTCGAGATTCAGCCCCAGTATTACGCGGTTTTCGAGCACAAGGGCTCGCTGGATACCTTGCCCCAGACCTTTCAGTACATCTGGAACACCTGGTTGCCGCAGTCCGGTCACGAGGCAGCGGATGCCCCGGAGTTCGAACGCTACAGCGAAGACTTCAACCCGAAGCTCAATACCGGCGTGCTGGAAATCTGGCTGCCGATCAAGTCCTGATCACATTTGCAGAGGCGGCTCAACCGGCCGCCTCTGCATGTCCTGCGGGCACTATTTTCCCTTGTTCACCCGTCGCGCCCGCAACAGGTCGATCGCCAAAGAAACGAAGCCGAACGTGCTGATGCCCAACAGCATAAGAAGACCGATTTGGACGCTGCTCATGGTGTGTTCCCCTCATGGTGACTAGAGACAGGCAACACAAATAGCCCCGGGAGACGCGCAATGAAAGTGCCTATACGAAGGCTTTACGGCACTTGTCGTGATCGATATGAACACCTTATTAATTTATGATCCCAGCCTTTCCCCCGCCGATTCCGAGCTGCCATGAACACCGTCATCCGCCACGTCATTCCCGCTGACCTGGACCGTTGCTACGCCATCGAAACCGTTGCCTACGAAGGCGACGAAGCCGCCACCCGCGAGAAAATCGCCACCCGCATCGCCACTTGGCCCGAGGGCTTCATCGTCGCCGAAGTGGATGGCGTTGTAGCCGGTTTCGTCAATTCCGGTGCGGCGTTCGAGGTGGAAATGTCGGACGAGGCGTTCAAGGAACTGATCGGCCACGACCCGGCCGGCCCGCATGTGGTGATCATGTCGGTGGTGGTGCATCCGGATTATCAGGGGCAAGGCCTGGCAAAACGCTTGATGGGTGAATTCATCCAGCGCATGCGCGCACTGAACAAGGCCAGCATCCACCTGATGTGCAAAGAGCGGCACATTGCGCTGTATGCCGGGTTTGGGTTTGTCTATATCAAGCCTTCGGCGTCCGACCATGGCGGGATGGCGTGGCATGAGATGGTGCTCACCCTCTGATTGATTGTTCCAACGCAGAGCGTGGTAACGACCAATCCTCTAATAGAGACTATCGCGCACCCTGGCCGGTGCTTCCCGGTCATACGTCTCGGCATCGAACTGCCCATCGTTCAGCCGTTTGTGAAACGCGCCGGCGGTCGGCAGGGCAGAGCGGTCGAGGTAGCGCTCGGGGTTCCACAAATCCGAACGAACAATCGCTTTCGAACAATGGAAATACGCCGCTTCCACCGTCACCAGCATTACCGTGCGCGCCGGTTTGCCATTGACAGCAAAACTCTCCAGCAATGCCGGTTCGGCGCTGATCTGCGCCGTGCCGTTGACCCGCAACGTCTCGCCGATCCCCGGAATGATGAACAGCAGCGATACTCGCGAGTCGAGCACGACATTGCGCAGCGTGTCGATGCGGTTGTTGCCGGGGCGATCCGGGATCGCCAGCGTGCGCTCATCGATGATCCGCACAAAACCCGGCGTATCGCCGCGCGGTGAGCCGTCCATGCCGTCGGGGCCGACCGAGCTGATAATCACCAGCGGCGAGGCGCGGACCATCGCCTGATAGTCCTCGTTCAAAAACGGGATCTGCTTGCGCACCGCGCTCATGGGGCAGGCCGTAGATCGCTTCCAGCGCTTCGATTGAATTCAACATTCGTTCATCCCTCCATGAATCAGAAAACCAGTCCCATCCGTCGTTCGTAACCGATCCGGCCTTTGTACGCTTCGCCGCTGTCGACAAAACCGTATTTGGCATACAGCGCGATGGCCGATTCATTGTCGGCATCCACCGACAACTCCAGCCCCTTGATCTCCGGCCAGGCCTGACGCGCAACCTCCGGCAACGCCAGCAGACAGGCCTTGCCGTAACCTTTGCCCTGGGCGCGGTGATCGACTTGCAGGGCGTGCAGGGTGGCGCTGTGTTCGTCGGCCCAGGCCGGCAGCACCGGCGGGCGCTTGAGCAGCAGGAAGGCCACTGGAACCTCTTCGGCCAGCAGGGCAAAGCCTTTGACGCCAGGGCCCGGTTTGGACAGCAAGGTGTGCAATGCACCGTGGATGTCGCCGGAGAATCTGATTTGTTCGGCGTGGATTTCGATGGCCTCGACCTGTCGGCGCTGCAAGGCGTTCAGGCTTTCGTAAGGCACGAGTCGGGCTGTCACTGGAGTGTCCTTTTTCCAACACAAATGAGCCTCGGATTCTAGCGAGTTTGCCTCCATGGATTATTTTTATTTCGGTTGTCGATTTGGCTTTTCGCCAGACGACTAAAGGTGTCTTCAACAAAAAAACGTGGAGAACCCTCATGAACGCTCAGACACAAATCCATAACTTGATCGAGAACTACCGTCAGGCGGTCATCGCCAAGGATGTGGAAAAGGTCATGGCCCTGTACGCCGACGACATCGTCTCCTTCGATGCCGTCAAAGCCCTGCAATTCAAGGGCAAGGCGGCCTACCGTGCGCATTGGCAGGAATGCATGGAGATGTGCCCCGGCCCGCATATTTTCGAGTTCCATGAAATCAACGTCGTGCCGTCGCAGGAGATCGCTTTCGCTCACTGGCTGGCGCATTGCGGCGGCACCAATGAAAAGGGTGAAACCCAGGCGTGCTGGATGCGCGTTACCGCGTGCTATCGGCAGGAAGCGGGGCTCTGGCAGATCGTCCACGAACACTGGTCGGCCCCGTTCGACATGACCAGCGGCGCGGCGCTGTTCAACCTGGAACCCTGATGGTCGGACTGTTTATCGGAAAGCAGCGCCAAAGCGCCAATCGACAGCCATAGTTGATCAGTTCGGTCACGGCAAAGCCGCCTGAAATGGAGAGTCCCATGAAGTATTTATGCCTGGTTTACAGCAACGAGCACGAATTGCACTCGATGCCCGAAAGCCCCAACGACGCCGAGTGCATGGCCTATGCCGAGTCGATCCAGGGCAGCGGCCGGATGATCGCCGCCGAAGCGCTGGAGTCGGTGCAGACCGCGACCACCGTGCGCATGCGCAACGGCAAAATGTCGATCACCGACGGCCCGTTCGCTGAAACCAAGGAGCAGTTGGCCGGCTTCTACCTGATCGATGCCAAGGACCTCAATGAAGCCCTCCAGGTCGCCGGTAACATTCCGGCGGCCCGGGTCGGCTGCGTCGAGGTGCGGCCCGTTCGCCAGTTAAATCCCTGAGTAATCCTCACAACGGAGTTCTTTTATGAGTGCGCAATACGTCCAGCGAAAAATGGCCCCAGGCATGCCGGACTGATGCCGGGCGAATCGGTACGGGCGCAAGTCGAGCAGGTTTACCGCGATGAGTCGCGGCGAATCCTGGCGACCCTGATCCGCTTGCTCGGCGATTTCGATCTCGCCGAAGAGGCGCTGCACGAGGCGTTCTTCGTCGCGGTCGAGCGCTGGCAGCGCGACGGCGTGCCGGACAATCCGCGCACCTGGCTGGTGTCTACTGGCCGTTTCAAGGCCATTGATGTGTTGCGCCGGCGCGCACGTTTTAACGCATCCCGGCCGGTGTTGATCGCTCAACTGGAGGCGCTGGAGCAGGCCGACTGGAGTGACGAAGACGTGGAAGACGATCGCCTGCGCCTGATCTTCACCTGTTGTCACCCGGCACTGGCGGCGGACGCTCAAGTGCCGCTGACCCTGCGTGAAGTCTGCGACCTGACCACGGAAGAAATCGCCCGGGCTTTCCTCTCGGCACCGGCCACCATCGCTCAGCGCATCGTGCGCGCCAAGGCCAAGATCCGTGACGCGAAAATCCCATACCAAGTGCCCACCCTGACGGAACTGCCCGAGCGACTCGACAGCGTGTTGCGGGTGATTTACCTGGTGTTCAACGAAGGGTATTCGGCGTCCATCGGCAACGAACTGATCCGTGAAGACCTGACGCGCGAAGCGATTCGTCTCGGTCGGTTGTTGATGGAGCTGTTGCCTGAACCGGAGGTGATGGGGCTGTTGGCGCTGATGCTGTTGCATGAGTCCCGGCGCCCGGCCAGGACCTCCGCGAGCGGTGAGCTGATTGTGCTGGATGAACAGGATCGCTCGTTGTGGAACGCCGAGCTGATTGCCGAAGGCTGCGCCTTGATTGAGCGGGCGTTGACGACAAGGCGCTTCGGGCCTTATTGCCTGCAAGCGGCGATTGCCGCGGTGCATGCCGAAGCGCCCTCGGCGGCAGAGACGGACTGGGCACAGATTGTCGGTCTGTACGACGTGCTGCTGCGGGCGGTGCCGTCGCCGGTGATCGAACTGAACCGCGCGGCGGCGCTGTCCAGGCGCGATGGCCCACAGGCAGGGCTGACGTTGATCGAAGGGATTCTGGCCCGGGGCGAGTTGCTGGATTACCACCTGGCGCATTCGGCACGGGCAGAGTTTTGCCGGCAGTTGGGAAGGGTGGAAGAGGCGCGAGCGGCGTATCAACGGGCGCTGGAATTGACACAGCAGGTGCCGGAGCGGCGGTTTATCGAGGGACGGCTCCGGGCGTTGGAGTGATGTGATTTCAATGGCCCCATCGCGGGCAAGCCACGCTCCCACAGGATTGTATCGAATCGCAAAGGTGTGATCGCCTCAATCCTGTGGGAGCGTGGCTTGCCCGCGATAAGGTCCGCAGGACCTTCATTCCAGCATCTTGCCCAATAACCAACTCCCCGCTGGCCCCGGCGGGTGCAAACGCGACCACAGCGCATCGACATACACCGGTTTCGGCCAGCCGCGCACTTTCAATTCCACCAACGAACCAGCCCCGAACCGTCCCACCAGCCATCGCGGCAACGGTGCCCAGCCGAACCCGCCCTGGGCCATTTCCAGCAGCATCAGGTAACTTGGCGCCGACCAGACCCGCCCCTTCGCGCGGCTTTCATACGGATTGACGATCGTCGCCAGACGCAGTTCGCGGTGCTGTTGCAGCACGTCCTGATCGATGTCGTTCAGCGTCGCCAATGGGTGCGCGTGGGACACGAACAGGGCGATTTCCGTGCGCTCGTCCACCGTCGAACTGACCAGATCCGGCGGGTAGCTGTCCTGCATTTCGGCGAAGGCGACGTGCGCGCGGCCGCGTTGTACCAGTGCTACCAGGTCATCGCATTCGGCGATCAGGCATTCAAGTTCCAGGTCCGGGTAACGCTGCTCGAAAGCACTGAGCGCCGCTTCGAAACGGTCGGACTGGTAAGTGTCGGAAATCGCCACGGTCAACTTTGGCTCGATGCCTTGGGACAGTTGGCTGGCGGTCATTTCCAGACGGCTGGTGGCGGCCAGAATCTCCTCGGCCCGTTGCAGCATGACGTGCCCGGCCGGGGTCAGGCTCGGCTTGCGGCTGCTGCGGTCGAAGAGGACAAGGTTCAGGTCGATTTCCAGGCTCGCCACGGCGGCGCTGATGGTCGACTGACTGCGCCCGAGCTTGCGCGCCGCGGCGGAAAACGAGCCTTGGGTCGCGGCCTCAACAAACGCCAGCAACACTTCGTGGGAAGCCATGAACTATCGCCTTGATCGATGGTTATTGGTTATGAAGTATCGGTTCGATGACGGATCATGGCAACCACAGTCACTCAGGGAGTCTGGCCATGAACGCCAACAAATCCATCACTGAACGCATCTTCCAGGCCATCGGTTTCGAGCTGCTGGCGATATTGATCTGTACTCCGCTGCTGGCCTGGATCATGGACAAACCCATGTTGGAAATGGGCGTGGCAACCATGGCGATTGCAGCCCTTGCCCTGGCCTGGAACGTGGTCTTCAACGGCCTGTTCGACCGCATGCTCAAGCGCTTCGCCATTGTGCGTAACGCTTGGGTCCGCGTGGTGCATGCGCTGTTGTTCGAAGGCGGGCTGGTGGCGTTTGGGGTGCCGTTGATTGCCTGGTGGCTGAAGATCAGCCTGTGGCAGGCGTTCCTGCTTGACATCGGCGTGCTGCTGTTTTTCCTGCCGTACACCTACGTGTATCACTGGGGTTACGACGTGGTGCGGGAGCGGTTGATGGTGCGCAGGGCGTTGGAAGGGTAAAAGCAAAGATCGCAGCCTTCGGCTGCGATCTTTTGATCTTTGTTTACAGGAACTTGTGCATCAAACGTGGAAGTAGCCCACGCACGAATCGAACGGCAGGCGCTTGAGTTCGATCTTGTTCAGGTCGAGCACTTCGCGCAGGGCTTTGGTTTCGCCGGGGAAGTTGCGATAGGCGACTTCGTCGAGCACTACGATCGCGCCTTTTGGCATGTACGGCAGGAAGGTTTCCAGAGCGACTTTGGTCGACTCGTACAGGTCGGTGTCGAGGATCAGCATCGCCACCACCAGGTCCGGACGCGTCTGGACCCACTCCGGCACAGTCTTGACGATGTCGCCTTTGACCAGCTCGCAGCGCGGGATACGGTTGACCGGGCGCAACAGGTCGTTGGCGTCGATCATGTCCTGGATCAGCGACTGGTCGGTGTCGGAGAACATGGTCTCGTTGACGTCCGCCGGGTCTTCTTTCTTGTCGATACTCTGGAAGCCTTCGAAGGTGTCGAAGCCGATGATCGACCGGTTGATCGCGTAGGGTTCCAGAATCATCGACAGGTGCATGTAGAGCATCAGCGAGTTGCCCTTGTACACGCCGCATTCAATGATCGCGCCAGGGATTTCGGCGACTTTCTTGAACAGCTCCATGCGCGACAGTGCAGCGGTCACGCCGATGCGGTGGGCGAAGACAAATGGCGCGTCGGCCACATACTCGGCGTCGACCCGTTTCAGGACATTGGCACGGGTTTCGTTGTATTGAGCCTCGGCGGGCGTAATGCGACGCTTGGTCATTGCTGGATTCCTTGGAATTTCGAAAAGTCGTGAGCGTGGAAATAATCGTTGAACCCTGCACCGACGTCCGGGCAGGCGCTGTCGACGTTGATCGCCCCGCGCTTGTGCTTGAGGTCGTCAAGGTGCATCAGGCGGAAGTCCACACTGAAGCGGGTCTGTTGCGTGTAGTTGGGAACCGTACCATGCAGGTGAGAACCGGAAAAAATCAGCATGTCGCCCATGTTGCCGGCCACGCGGATTTCCGAAGAAGTATTGATCTCTTCCAGTGGAACCGGGTGTACCCGTACTTCCTCCTTGAGGTTTTCCTTGGCTCGATGACGCTGGTTGTTGATCCAGTCGGACAGGCTCCAATCCTTTGAAGTGTTCTTCACCGGTAGGTCGAAATAACCGCCATTGATCATCATGGTCTGGTCAGGGCTGATGGTATGCACCGGCATCCAGGTGTTGATCTGACAGTCGACGCCGCCGTACCAGGTGTCGCGATGGGGTTTGTAGGCATAGCTGACGCCGGCATGCAGGTAGTCGAAGTTAGGCACTACGCGGATTCGTGGCACGTCGAAAATGTACTCGCGAGGGTCGACACCGATTTCATCGATGAAGCCCAGAATCAAGTCCTTGGCGCGTTGGCTGTTAGTGAACTGGCTCTTGAGGCGAGTGACCAGGACCACGAATTCTTCCACCGGCATCAACGTGTGCAGCGCCTGGTGATTGGTCTCGCCGTCGAAGGCGGCAGTGATGCTTTCTTGGGCAAACGCACACAATTCTTTGGCCGTGCGTAGCTGAGTGTTCAGGAAGATGTCGCCTGCGTAGATGGCTTCTTTGAAGTCAGCTTTCTTCTGAAGCTGATTGATATACAGATTCACGGTTCCCCTCCTGAATACATCGAGTCTCTTAATAGTCGGCAACACGGTAGCAAACTGAAGTGCTATCCGGCGGGAGAGGGATCAATAAACGATTAATCCCATGAATTTGCGACGAAATGCTTTCGCCGGGCAAAAAAATCCCTGTAGGAGCGAGGCTTGCCCGCGAAGAACGATAACGCGGTCATTCGGGTAGACCGCGGTGCATTCTTCGCGGGCAAGCCTCGCGCCTACAGGGAGTGGGTGTTCAGGTTGATCAGAAAAACTTGGTGAACAACCAATACAAACTGCCCGACAACACAATCGCCGCCGGCAAGGTCAGCACCCAGGCCATCAGCAGGTTGCGGATGGTCTTCATCTGCAAGCCGCCACCGTTGGCGACCATGGTCCCGGCCACGCCTGAAGACAACACGTGGGTGGTCGATACCGGCAGGCCGAACATGTCGGCGGCGCCGATGGTCAGCATCGCCACGGTTTCTGCCGAGGCGCCTTGGGCGTAGGTCAGGTGCGTCTTGCCGATTTTCTCGCCGACCGTCACCACGATGCGTTTCCAGCCGACCATGGTGCCCAGCCCCAGGGCGATGGCCACCGCGATTTTCACCCACAGCGGAATGAACCGCGTGGCGTTGTCGATCTGTTGCTTGAACAGTTGCAGCTTGCCGGTGGTGTCGGTGTCGAAGTTGCCGACCTTGTTCTTGTCCATCAGGCGAATGGTTTCGCTGGTCAGGTACATGTCGTTGCGCACGTTGCCCATCGCTTCGGCCGGGACTTTCGACAGAGAGCCGTAACCCTTCACTTCGTTACCGATTTGGCCCGCCAGCGCGGCGAGGGCGGGGATCAGTTGCGGGGTGGCTTCCTTGTTGCGCATGTAGTCGGTCAGCACCGGGCGTGGATCGGTGGGCATCGGCAGTGGTGTGTTTCTCATCAGGGCTTGCTGGGTGACTTCGGCCACCGCGGCGAATTGCAAGGCCTGATCCGCCGGCATGGTGCGGTTCAGCGCATACGCCATCGGCAGCGTGCCCACCAGAATCAGCATGATCAGGCCCATGCCTTTCTGGCCGTCGTTGGAGCCGTGGGCGAAGGACACGCCGGTGCAGGTCAGAATCAACATGCCGCGAATCCACCACGGTGGCGGGGTATTACCCTTCGGCGCCTTGTACAGCGCGCGATTTTTGACGAAGACGCGCAACGCCAGCAGCAACAGCGCGGCAAACGCGAAGCCGATCAGCGGCGACAGCAGCAACGCGTAACCGACCTTGGTTGCCTGGGCCCAGTCCACGCCACTGGTGCCGTCGCGGCCGTGCATCAAGGCATTGGCCACGCCGACACCGATGATCGAACCGATCAGGGTGTGCGACGAAGAGGCCGGCAAACCCAGCCACCAGGTGCCGAGGTTCCACAGGATGGCGGCGATCAACAGGGCGAAGATCATCGCGAAACCGGCGGAGGAGCCGACCTGCAGAATCAGCTCCACCGGCAGCAGGGCGATGATGCCGAACGCCACCGCGCCGCTCGACAGCAACACCCCCAGGAAGTTGAAGAACCCGGACCAGGCCACGGCGAAATTCGGTGGCAAGGAGTGGGTGTAAATCACCGTCGCCACGGCGTTGGCAGTGTCGTGAAAACCGTTGACGAACTCAAAGCCCAAGGCAATCAGCAGTGCCACGCCCAACAGCAGAAACGGCGTCCAGGTGGTGACCACCGTGCCGAGTTCGCTCATGTCGTGCATCAGGCTGTAGGCGGTGAACAACAGCCCGCTGCCCAGCACGGCAAAGAACATCACGAAGGTGAGCAGGCCGGGTTTTTTATCGAACTGCGGCCTGGCGCCACTGGCGGGCGCCTGGGAGGCGGCGGTGAAGGAAGGCGTAGCCATGCCGGACAATCCTGAGCAGAGAAGGAGTATCGGCCATGATCGTTGCTAAATATTACAGTGAGACTGCGCTGGGTCAGTGTTTGGTTTTTTTGTGATGCCGGATGCTAAGGCAGGCAAATACCTGTGGCGAGGGAGCTTGCTCCCGTTCGGCTGCGAAGCAGTCGTAAAACCAGAGAATTCTGTTTGAATGAATAAACCGGATAGGGGCCGCTGCGCAGCCCAGCGGGAGCAAGCTCCCTCGCCACAAGGTATCGGTGATGATGGACGGTTTAATAATCGCGCCGCTTACGAAACGCCCAGCGCCCGGCAATCAGGGTAAACGTCGCCACCAGTGCCACCAGAATCCAGAACCCCTCCGGATCCCCGGCAAGCGGCACCCCGCCGACGTTCATGCCGAAGAAACCGGCAATGATGTTGATCGGCAGCGCCAACACCGTGACCACGGTCAGGGTGAACAGCGTGCGGTTGCTCTGTTCGTTGAGGTTGGCGGCGATTTCTTCCTGCAACAGCTTGATCCGCTCACCGAGGGCTGTGAGGTCGTTGATGATCAGCGCAAACTCCTCGGTGGATTTGCGCAGCTCCTTGACGTCCTCCTTCTGCAACCATTGCGGCGGGCGATTGAGCAGGCGCAGCAACGAGCCCGGCTCCAGCGCCAGCAACCGTTGCAGGCGCACCAGCACCCGGCGGTTGGCGCCCAGTTCGGCGCGGTTGGTGGACAGGCGCGACGACAGCAATTCATCTTCGATCTGATCGACACTGAGGCTGGTCTTGCGCACGATCTGCGTCAGCACTTCGCCCTGATCACGCAGCAAATGCACCAGCAATTCCAGCGGTGAGCGAAAGCATTCACCGGCCTTCACCGAAGAGCGCAGCTTGTCCACCGAGTGCAGCGGTTGCAGGCGCGCGCTGATGATCAGCCGACTGCGAGCGCAGACCCACAGCGTCGAGACATCCGAGGAAACCATGCTACTGAGGTTGAACACCACATCGTTGACCACCGCCAGCAACGCCGAATCGACATGCTCGATGCGCGTCGAACGCGACCCCTCGTGCAAGGCTTCGAAAAACTCGTCGGGCAATTCCAGATGGCTTTTCATCCAGCGCTCGCACGCCGCATGGGCCAGGTTCAGGTGCAGCCAGAGAAACTCATCACTGTCGTCCAGTTGTTGCAGGCAGTGCAGTGCCTTGGCCGAATCGATCTCTCGACCGCGCTCGCCGGGGCGAAAACTGAAACCGTAAAGCAGGCCGAACAGGTCGGAATCGCGATGGCGTTGATCAATGCTGTGGTTCATGAAGTCTCGCTGCGGGGAGGCGCCTGTCGCGGGTTTCACAGGTTCACTTGAGCCTCATCATTGCAAGCGCTCATGACGGTTTTGTGACGGCAAGGTGTACGCAAACGATTGCGATACCGATGGTCGGATTTTCCTCAAGAACCGCTCTGGAACGCCGATCACGCTTGGGTTACGTTTGCGCGCCTTCGGCCAAGGGCCAACGTGGCAGACAGGGATGTCCGGATACTTTTCACGCCTTCATCCGCGTGCCTCATTCCTGTTTCGAGTACTTCCCGATGTCTTTACAAAAGTCCCTTCGAGCACAAATTCTCGCCCTGTTGAGCGGCAGCCTGTTGGCGATGTTGTTGATCGCTTTGGCCTGCTTTCACTTTTTGTCCAACGGCGTTCAGAACTACGCGAACCTGATCGAAGGCCCGTTGCACACCTCGCAACTGATCGATGAAGCCAACCTGCAATTCAAGGTGCAGGTTCAGGAGTGGAAAAACGTCCTGCTGCGCGGCAAGCAACCCGCGGACCTGGACAAATACTGGAAGCAGTTCGAGGAGGGTCAGCGCAATGTGCAGGGTATCCTTGGTGAACTGGCCGGGCAGAAGGGTATGGAGCCGCAACTCAAGACCCGCATCGAACGCCTGCGTGAGGAGCATCGTGTATTAGGTGCGGCGTATCAGAAGGGCCGTGATGCCTACGTGGCGGCCGGTGCCGACCCAGCGGCCGGCGACAATGCGGTCAAGGGCGTGGACCGCGCCGCCAGCGAGCAGATGAATGAACTGGTCGGCGAACTGCGCAAGCAGAGTGTCGAACAATCGAAATTGATCAGTGCCAGTGCCGATCAGACGGTGTTGTCGGGGCTCGCGGTGATGCTGGTGTCGGGCCTGCTGATTGGTTTGTTGAGTCTGTGGCTGGTCAATCGCAACCTGGTGGAGCCGATCCGCAAACTGATCGACTACGTGGCGCAACTCAGTCAGGGCCGGTTCGCCGAGCGCGTGGCCAGCACCCGTCAGGACGAGTTGGGCAACCTGGCCAGGGCCGCCAACACCTTGCGCGATTTCCTCGCCGAAACCTTCAGTCGTTTGCAGCGCAGCGCGTCGGACCTGGACAGTGCCAGCGGTGAGCTGAACTCGATTGCCGGCCTTATGGCCAGCGGCACCAACGAGCAGTTCAATCGCACCGATCAGGTGGCCACGGCGATGAACGAAATGTCCGCCACCGCGCAAGAAGTCGCGCGCCACGCCGCCGAAGCGGCACGTGCGGCCGACGATGCCGACCAGTCCGCCCAGCAAGGCGAGAAGGTCATGCAGGGCACCATTCACACCATCACCCAAATGCGTGGCGAAATCGCCAACACCGCCACGGTCATCCGTCGCCTGGAAGAAGACAGCGGGCGCATCGGCAAGGTGCTGGAAGTGATTCGCGGCATTGCCGAACAGACCAACCTGCTGGCGCTCAACGCGGCAATCGAAGCGGCCCGTGCCGGTGAAGCCGGGCGCGGTTTTGCGGTGGTCGCTGATGAAGTACGCAGCCTGGCCCAGCGCACGGCGGCGTCGATCATCGAGATCAACCAGATCATTCAAACCGTGCAAACCGGTGCGGTGGACGCGGCCCAGGCCATCGAAAGCGGCCAGTCGCGCAGCGAGCAAAGCGTCGAACAAGTGACCCAGGCCGGCGCCATGCTCGAGCGGATCACCCATGCCGTGGAAGCCATTCGCGACATGAACCGCCAGATCGCCACCGCCGCAGAAGAACAGACTTCAGTGGCCGAAGACATCTCGCGCAACCTCACCGAAATCACCAGCATCGCCAGCACCAACCTGGACAACGTGCAGCGCACCGAAGCGGCCAGCCACAACCTGCATGGGCTGTCAGGGCAATTGAATGAGGTAACGGCGCGGTTGAGCGCCTAGTGAAATGGATTGTGTATCGAATCGGTTACCGAGTCGGTACACAGGCGTTGCAGGATGAAGGTGGCAGTACGGCGGATTCGGTGGTCAGCACCTCGGCCTGATCCTTAAGCATTACAGCTGTACACCTTGTTAAGGTCGGTGTGCCGTTGATCGGGTACTTGCAACCAAGACGCCCGATTTCAGCGGTACCTGTTATTTCTGACAGTAGACAGTTTTTTTCTCGCGGCGCTAGATATCCCTTGGCGCGCCTACTCAAACTGAACCTGTGCCAGTACTTTCACAAGGAGCATTGCGATGACCGAAACATTGAACCCTATGACTGTTGTCGGTGGACAGTCGATCATTTTTTTCGTCGATGAAGCAGACCCAGTGATTCCGAAAGCAATCATCCCGGCAAGGGAAGAATTTGTAGAGGGCGAAGAAATCTTCGTGAAGTTTGGCAACGTGGAGGTTGCTTATCACAAATATCGACAAGGTGATTTCTTTCCCATACACATTCCTTTGGACAAAGGAGCGCTGAGTCAGGTGGCTGTCGCTGCGGAGGCTTACTACACGATCAAGCATCTGGATGGATCGACCTCCACCTCAAGTTCTTTCCGTGCCAAGGTCGAGATGTTTAACAGCCAATCGTCCGTGAGTCACGCTAACGCGGTCTAAGACATTGAGGCTGTCGTCACCGCGTCAAAGGCAGCGTGAATATGAACGCCGTTCCATGGGACTGCGTCGATTTCACATCAAGCTGCCCCCCATGGGCCAGCGCAATCTGATTGGCAATGTACAACCCCAACCCGAGGCCGGCCTGCGGTGTTCCGCCGGTCGGTCGCGAGTAGGGCTGGAACAGATGCTGCAGCGCATCCTCGGCAATCAGCCCGTGGTTTTTCACGCTCAATATGAAGTGCCCTTCGTTGACCTGCGCACTGACCTCGACCGGGCCGTCGGGATCGCCGTGGACAACGGCATTCGCCAGCAGGTTGGACAGCAACTGCGCGACCCGTTCGCGATCGCAATGAATGTCGCTCAGGTCGCCAATCGACGACTGAATAATACGCTTGGGGTGAATGCTCTGGATCTCGGCGATCACATGCCGCAGCACATCCCCCAAATCCGGGCACGGCTCGATATTCACCGGGATGCCGCGACCCAATGACCCGCGCGCGAAGTCCAGCACATCGTCGACCAGTTTGGTTGCACGCCGGGCGCTGGTGAGGATATGCCGAACCCGTTGCTCATTTGGCGGGTCTTTGAGTTTGCGCAGGAGCATTTCGGCGCCAGCGCTGATGGCGAACAAGGGGTTGCGCAGGTCATGGCCGAGCACGGCGATAAACTGTTCGCGCAGTTCGGTGGTTTTATGTTCCTTGATCGGCGCCGCTTCGGTCCGTTGCAGGTTTTCTTCGGCCTCGATCTGCAGCGCGAGCATCCGGGCGAAGGATTCCATGGTGCTCTGGGTCGTGCTGGACCTGAGCGGCGCGGGATCAGGATCGAGGGCGCAGAGGGTGCCGAAGAAGCGTCCATCGGTGCGAAGTATCGGCACCGCAATGTAGCTTTCGAATGGACAGGTGCGAGGCGTGTGCTGATCGCGGCTGAGCGGGTCTTCACTGACCTTGTCGATGACCACCGAGTGCTGGCCCTGGCGAATTTCGTCGCTCAGCGTGGAGACCAGCTGCAGTTCATCGCCCACTTGCACGCCGAAATCCAGTCGATCGAGCACCGCGCAGGCGATCCAGGTGTTGTCGATGACGCGGGCCACCGCGGCGAACCGCAACCCGGTCAGCTCACTGATCACCTGAAGAACCGCCGGCACCGCGCTGATCCGGCCGATCGTGGCGATGTCTGCTGCCGCTGTTTGCCCCATATCCGTGGTTCTCTGCTTCAACATGCTGAGTGGTGTTGAGGGATTCTAGCGGGCCTGCGCAAAAGGGCGCGACTTCGTTCATGACTTCAGCGATTTGCCTTACGACGAACGCAAAAAAGCCGCACGACCCGAAGATCGTGCGGCTTTTTGCCGTTGAATCACTTGTCTTGTTTGTTGCTCAGGACCTTGCCAGTGGCGGCATCGAAGTCCACGTCCCATTCGGTGTTGTCAGCCAGACGCAGTTCCACTTCATATTCGTAACCGTTGAAGTGGTTATCCAGGTCGGTATCGGTAATCGTGGCGCCCGGATGCAACTTCAGCGCGGCCTGGTTCATTTCTTCCAGGGGTTTGATCTTGCCGCTTTTGACCAACTCGGGGATCTGGTCGACGCGAACATCAGCCTGGGCCAGGCCTGCGGTGAGGGTCAGGGCAGCAGCGGTGAACAGGGCAGTTAAGGTTTTCATCAAGTTCTTTCCTTGGAGGAGCTGTTTAAGTGGGATCAGGTTAAACAGCGCAACTTAATTCACCCTTAATTGCCCGTGGCGTCAGCTAAAAGCTTCGCGGGCAAGCCTCGCTCCTACAGATTTACGCGACCACCGCGTATGGCATTGTAGGAGCGAGGCTTGCCTGCGAAACAGGCGCCACGGTCTTGAATCAATACCCGTTGTTCTGCAACAACTGCGCAACACTCGCCGCCGCCGGGCGCTTATAGAACTTCAGCAGTTCGCTGGCGCGATTGGTGAAGATGCCGTCGACACCGGCATCCATCACTTTCTGATAATCCACGGCATCGTCGATGGTGTAGACGTGCACCAGCATGCCCTGATCGTGGGTGAACTGGTTCATCCACGGTTTCACCAGGTCTGAATAGCTCTGATCTCCACCCTTGGTCAGCGCGGCAGAAGGCCCGGTGCCGATAGCGCCCTGGGCCTTGGCGTACTCGACCCATTGCTGGAATTCGGCTTTGTCTTTCGGTTCCTGTTTGGCGTAGTAAGTCGCCTTGTCCTTGTCTCCGGACTCAGCGAACGTCACTTTGGATTTCGGCTCGATGCTGCCTTCGCCGACCCACAACAGCAGGATTTTCGGCACTTGCGGCATCTCCTTCTCGAGGAGTTCGAGGCTGCTCTTCTCGAAGGTTTGCAGCACGACTTTGCCTTTCCCCTGGCCGACCGCCAGATTACTTTTTGCCAGTTTGGAACCCGTCGGGCTCAGCCAGCCACGGTCCTGCAATTTATCCTTGAGGTCGCGCTCGATGCCGGGAAACTGCTTCGGCTCTTTGGTTTCGATGTACAGGCCAGGCTTATGCAGCGGATTGCCTTGGGCGATGTCGATGATTTCGTCCAGGGTCAGGATCTTCAGACCCACGTAGCCAGGACGCGCGCGATCCGGGTACGCCGTATTGAACCAGCTGCCGGCATCCAGGGTTTTCAGTTCGGCGATGGTGAATTCGTTGGCCGGGCTGTCCTTGCGCTCAGGGAATTTGGTAGCGACGTCGGTGGTGCGTTGCAGGTTGTTGTCGTGCAGGGCGAACAGCACACCATCCTTGCTGCGTTGCAGGTCCATTTCCAGGTAGTCGGCACCCAGGTCGCGAGCCAGTTTGTAGGCTGCGGCGGTGGATTCCGGTGCATCAAAAGAGGCGCCACGGTGGGCGATCACCGCCGGGTGCGGAATGCCCAGGCGGGTTGCCAGTGCGCTGGGGCTTGGCTCGCTGGTGGCCTGTGCCTGGCCGAGGCCGAGCATCAGGCTCAGCAGCAGGGCGCTTTTGGTGAAGGAGACAGGCATGGTCGAAGTCCTTTTGCGATGAGTTTTCAAAGACGTATCTTTTAACAACTGAGCGCCGCTTGTGCTATCACCAGACCGACATAAACGTGTTTAAAGAAGATTTCTTCGACGCTTTTGTGCGGCTCTTTGCAGTAATCTTCACACCTGCAGTTTCCCCGGCAGAGGGAAACCCGTTCACTTGCCCTGCGTGTAAACCATCGATCACCGGTCCTTAGCGACCTTTTGTGAGGTTTACCATGCGCATCACTTCCCAGCTCATTTGCCAGGCCGCCGACCAACTCAAAGGCTTCGTCGGCCTCAATCGCAAAACCGGCCAGTACATCGTGCGCTTCAGTGAAGACGCTTTCGGCATGGACGTGGCCGACGACGGCATCATCCCCGCCAGCGAATTCGTCTGGGCACCCGGCCCCGAGCAGACCATGACGCTCAAGCGCGAACTGATTCAGTTGCTGCTGGACCAGAACATCGACGACCGGATCAACATCACCGAGCCGTTGCGGGTGTACATGAATCGACAGGACGTGCCGCAGATTACGGCGGTGAGGAGTTTGGTGCGGGGGTGAGGGTTTTGCGGTGGCTGTTCTGGCGTCTTTGCGGACAAGCCCGCGAAGACGCCAGAACACTGCATCATTTACTGTTTGAACGCATAGGCCCGCTCAACCTTGCACACCCGCGTATGACACACCGAATACCAGGTCGATCGCCCGCGTTCACGAATCGCGCTGTGCTCGGGGTGATGCTTCCAGGCCAGGATCGCCGCTTCGCTGTCCCAGTAGGACACCGTAATCCCGAGCCCATCCGCGCCCCGGGCCGATTCCACGCCCAGGAAGCCGGGTTGCTCACGGGCCAGTTCCACCATGCGTTCGGCGGCCTGTTCGTAACCCTGGTCGCCTTCGGTGCGCAGCGAGGTGAAAATCACTGCGTAGTAAGGTGCTGCAGGTGTCTGGGCGATCATGAATTTTTCCTCGCACAGGCCTCGATCAACGCCTTGACCAATGGCGGCAGCAGGCCCTTGAGCGCGGCGCGTTCCGGTTGGAACAGCGTTGCGACAAAGAATGGATGATCCTTCAGCTCCACTGCCCGCAGATCCCCCGCCGAATCGTGGCCAACCGCGTGCAACTGTCGCGTCAGTAGCTGCCGTTCAAACTCGGGATTCACACCGTAACGGCAGTGATAGCCTTCACGAATCTCCGCATTTTCGTACGCCTTGGCGATCAACGAGCCTTCAACCAAATGAATGCTGTCGACGGCTTCCACCAGCGCACAGGCCAGCGGCGTGAGCAACGCCCGTGTCGCGTCGGGCGAAGTCTCGCCGTGTTCAGCATCTTCCCAGCCCAACACGTTGCGGGCGAACTCCAGTACCGCGTGCTGAAAACCGCCGCACGTGCCGAGGAACGGCCGTTGTTGTTCCCGGGCAAAGCGGATCGCCCGTAGCGCGCCATCCATGTCGCGATAAGGGCTGGCGGGTACGCACCAGAAACCATCGAAGTCATCCAGTGGCGTATCGGCGGTGATGCGGTCGGTGGCCAGCCATTCAAACTGCAGGTTCATGCCGGTGTGTTCGGCGGCCATGCCGAGGGCAACGGGGATGGCTTGATGGGCGGAGACGTGTGGATCGTAGTCACCGATCAGGGCAATGCGGATGGCGTTGGTTTCCATGAGTGATCTCGACGCTTGTTGATTTCTGGCACCGACTATAGATTGGCGTTCACGCAATCAATATTGGCGTTATCCCAAGTGATCAATGCATCGATGCACTATCAGCTGGACTATCCCGACCTGTCGCTGATCCTCGCTTTGGTGCGCGGCGGCTCTCTGGCCCGGGCTTCGGCGTTGTTGAAGGTCGACGTTTCGACGGTGTTTCGCGCGGTCCGTCGACTCGAAGCCGCGCTGGGCCAGCAACTGTTCGAAAAGAGCCGCACCGGTTACCTGCCTACCACGTTGGCTCAGACCCTGGCCGAGCAGGCTGAACGCGCCGAACAAGCACTGGAGGCGGCGCGCATTGGCGTGGAGCAGGGCGGAGAAATCATCAGCGGCACCGTGCGTCTGACCTGCACCGATTCGGTCCTGCAAAGTCTGCTGTTACCGGCACTGGCGCGGTTCATGCCGTCTTACCCGGCACTGACTATTGAACTCTGCACCTCCAACGACTTCGCCAACCTCAGCCGCCGCGACGCCGACATCGCCTTGCGGTTGACCCGTACCCCGCCCGAGCATCTGGTTGGCCGGCGATTGGCAGACATTTCCTACCGGGTCTGTGCCAGCGCGGCCTATCTGCAATCGGTCGAATCCCACGACCTGGCCTCATTAACCTGGATCGCCCCGGACGACTTTCTTCCCGATCACCCCACCGTCGCCTGGCGGCGCCAGCAGTTGCCTGGCGTTACACCCGGTTATCGCTGCAACAGCATGTTGTCGGTGACCGAGTTGGTGCGGGCCGGACTGGGCATCGCGGCGTTGCCGGACTTTTTGATCGGTGACGGACTGCAACCGTTGACCGAGCCCCTGCACGGTTACGACACCGCGCTGTGGCTGCTGACCCGCCCGGACTGCCGCGCATTGCGCTCGGTGGTGACGTTGTTCGACGAGTTGGGGCGGGCGCTCCGGATCAAACCTTCGGTGGCTCCTTGCTGATGAAGTGTTGATGCATTTCCGAGGTCAGGCTTTCGATGCGCTCAGTCAGGGTCTTGGTGATTTCGGTGAGCCGGGTGTTTTGCTCCAGCAACTCCTTCAGTTGCGCAGTGTTCCGCGCGGCTTGGGCCTGACGTTCACTGTTGGCGATGGCCAAGGCTTCACGATGTCGCGCATCGGCTTCGGACTGGGCTTTGTCCCGCGCCGCCTGACGCGTCTGGGCCAGCAGAATCAGCGGCGCGGCGTAGGCCGCTTGCAGGCTGAACGCCAGGTTGAGCAGGATGAAGGGGTACACATCGAATTGGGTTACGCCGGACAGGTTCAGGCAAATCCAGATCACCACCACCAAGGTCTGGGCGCCAAGGAAGGTCGGCGTGCCAAAGAACCGCGCAAAAGCCTCGGCGCGCAGGGCAAAACGGTCGGTACCGAAAGTAGGTGCCAGGTGCGCGTGAGGGCGATGGAAGCGCAGGTGATCGACGGGGCCGGTGATTTCGGTTTCGGTTTCGTGGGTCGGAGTGCTCATGATGCTCTCTGAAGAGGGGATGGGACTGAGGCTCACTATAGCTCCAGCGCCAGTCTCATTCAGAAACACATTTCGGTGTTTTTATTCAGAGCGATCGAACAGCGATAAAGTGGCGGACGTTGTCATTTTTTGCAGCTCGGTTCAGCACTCATAGCACGCCAGGAACATGTCCAGCGCAGATTCCACCACGGTGTGCTGCATCTCGGGCGAAAGGCCCGTTCGGCCCATGGAAATCTGCGGCCAGAAGGCAAAGGACTTGAGCAACCCGTGGATCTGTTGCGCAGCGAACTCAGGCGCGACCTGTTTCAAGCGGCCATCGGCCTGGGCGGCACGAATCCACACGGTCAAACTTTCTTCGCGCTCACCCATTCGGGCAACCATGTTCTGCGCACGCTCGGGAGAGTGGATGGTGGCGGCAATCGCCACACGCGCCAGGTCGAGAAAATTGTCATCGGCCAGCATCTGCAATTTCGCCTGCAACATCAGGCGCAGCTGATCGCGCAGGGGCAGGTCGTGGCGGTAGGCCGTTTCCTGTTCGGCCGTTACTCGGGTCCATAACTGATTGAGGATTTCGGCAAACAACTCTTCCTTGCTCGGGAAGTGGTTGTACACCGTGCGCTTCGACACGCCGGCGGTGGCGGCGATCTTGTCCATGCTGGTGATGTCGAAACCGTGGGTACGGAATTCGGCAATCGCCGCCTGGATGATGGCTTCGCGTTTTCGGTCGGTGAGGCGCTGTGGAGCTGTCATAAGTACGCTTCGGCAGGAAAAAGTGGAGAATTACACTTGGTAGTTTACTTGTGATCGGCTTTGATGCAACCTAGAAACTACACTGTGCAGTGTAATGTTGTGTTAATCCTGCACCGTGAGAAATTGAATCTTCGGCTGATGCGTGCATGCCTTGGCCATTTATCGTCCCAAGCGGAAAATCGTCGATTGTGCGGTTTTTCTGGAGTCATTCAGTCATGGACACTTCAACTTCCCCAGCGAACAACGCTTCAACGCCTGAAGCGTCCCGACAGGCTCAAGGGCAGTACCGAAACCATGTGCCGGTGCAGCGCGAAGGCTTTCGCAAAACCTTGCGCATCCTGTGGAACTTCATCTTCAACAAACCGCACGACACCCGGCCGTCGGCCCCCGTTCCGGTGCAAACCCTGACCCAGGCGGCGTTGATTGCCGCGCCTAACCACAGCGTCTATCGCCTGGGCCATTCCACACTTCTGCTCAAGCTGCAGGACAAGTTCTGGATCACCGACCCGGTCTTCGCCGAACGCGCCTCTCCCGTGCAATGGGCCGGCCCCAAGCGTTTCCACCAGCCGCCGATCAGCCTCGAAGACCTGCCGCCGATTGAAGCGGTGATCCTGTCCCACGATCACTACGACCACCTCGATTATCAGGCCGTGCTCAAACTGGCGGACAAGACCCGCTACTTCCTCACGCCCCTGGGCGTGGGGGACACCCTGATCAAGTGGGGCATCGACGCCAGCAAAGTGCGCCAACTGGATTGGTGGCAGGGCACCGAGGTCGATGGCCTTCAATTCGTAGCCACACCTTCGCAGCACTTTTCCGGTCGCGGGCTGTTCGACGGTAACAGCACCCTTTGGGCATCGTGGGTGATGATCGACGGCGATACGCGGATTTTCTTCAGTGGCGACAGCGGCTACTTCGACGGCTTCAAACGCATCGGCGAGCAGTACGGCCCATTCGACCTGACCCTTATGGAAACCGGCGCCTACAACGTCGAGTGGCCTCACGTGCACATGCAGCCCGAGCAAACCCTGCAAGCGCACATCGACCTTAAAGGGCGCTGGTTGCTGCCGATCCACAACGGCACCTTCGACCTGTCGATGCACGCCTGGTACGAACCTTTCGACCGTATTCTGGCGCTGGCCTGGGAACGGAACGTGTCGATCACCACGCCGCAAATGGGCGAGGCGTTCAACGTGATGTATCCGCAGCGTGGTGGCGCGTGGTGGTTGGGTGTGGAAGATGTAAGCGATCAGGCGACCGTGCAGAACGCTTGATGTTGTGCTGCCGGGGCGCTGGCGGGGCACGCGCCCCGGACTTTTCAGCTGCGTTCGTCCAGTAACGGCTTTGTATATTCCGAGATTTTTGCCACGGTCAGATCGCAAAATTCTCCACGGAGTATTTCGTTCAGTTCCTCCTCAGACAATCCAAGCCTATGGGCCGCCTCAGCCTGACTCAGCCGACCGGTTTCGAGGAGCATGCCTATTTTCATAACGTGTTCGGCTTTGGCCCGCATCTGCTGCAACCTCACTCAACCATCGCATAATCCGCCCGCCCCACCGGGTTCGGTGTGGACCCTTTCACATTCATCCCTCGGCCCGGTGCAAACCCCGGGAAGAACACCAGGCCTTGCGATTCAAACCGATACGCCAACGCCAGCCGCGTGACATCCAGCACATTACGCTGCGCCTCGAATCGCTGGATGGCGTCAACGGAAACCCCGGATTCCTCGGACAACTCTTCCACACTCCAACCCAGCATCGCTCGGGCCTGGGCGCAGTGGGCGGGGGTGAACTGGAAGAGGGCGATGCGTTCCAGGGTGATTTTCATTGCAAGAGAGGCCATGGTTTTCTCCGGGGATCGAGCGTGGCGATTCGAAAATGTACTGTGTTTTTGTACAGTTGTTTTGCGCCCGGATCAAACTCATTTTTTGATCGATTCTCTTTTTTCGCTCAGGCAGGGGCGTTGGACCGACTACGCTGTCTCTAGGCGGTTTCCTGAAAGCTCCAAATGATTGAACGTCAGCCTTCTGATCTTCAATGCCGGAAAGGTGGCGTTTCAAACGCAGTGCGCCACAGCGTTACGCGGGGAAGGGAATCATGAAAAGACTACGTCTGCTATGTGCCCTGATCAGCTTTACAACTCTGCCGGTCCTGGCCGATACGGCATCGCCAGACAAAGATGCCTTTGTCACCAACCTCATCAATCAGATGACCCTCGACGAAAAAGTCGGCCAACTGCGGCTGATCGCTATCGATGACAAGATGACGCCCGAAAAAATCTGCCAGGAGATCACTGCCGGGCGAATCGGGGGGACGTATGGCTCTGTGAGCCGTTATGTAAACCGCCCCATGCAGGACGCGGCTCAACAAAGCCGCCTGAAGATACCGATGTTTTTCGGTTGGGACGTGATACACGGTCATCGAACCATTTTCCCCATTGGCCTGGCCTTGGCCTCCAGTTGGGATATGGACGCCATCGAGTTGAGCGGTCGAACGGCGGCGAAAGAAGCCAGTGCGGACGGTATCGATATGACCTTCGCCCCGATGATCGATGTCGCCCGTGATCCTCGCTGGGGGCGCACATCCGAAGGCTTCGGTGAAGACACCTATCTGGTTTCGCGCATTGCCAGAGTGATGGTCCAGGCCTACCAGGGACAAAGCCTGAACGCGCCCGACAGCATCATGTCCAGCGCCAAGCACTTTGCGTTGTATGGGGCTGTCGAGGGGGGGCGCGACTACAACAGCGTCGACATGGGCCTGACCCGAATGTACCAGGACTACCTGCCACCTTATCGTTCGGCGATCGAGGGTGGCGCGGGAGCCGTCATGGCGGCGCTTAACTCGATAAATGGTGTACCGGCGGCGGCCAATAAATGGTTGATGCAGGACCTGCTTCGCAAAGCGTGGGGCTTCAAGGGACTGGTCATCAGCGACCATAACGGGGTCACCGATCTGGTTCAGCACGGTGTTGCGAGGAATCCTCGCGACGCGGCCAGGCTCGCCATCAGGGCCGGCATTGATATGAGCATGAACGACTCCTCCTATGGGCCGGAGTTACCAGGGCTGCTTGAGTCTGGCGCCATTTCCCAGAGCGATATTGATGACGCGGTGCGGGAAGTACTGGGTGCCAAGTACGACATGGGGCTATTCGAAGACCCTTACCGGCGCCTCGGCGCTGCCAGTGAAAGCGCTGCTGATAACAACGCCGAAAACCATCTGCACAGAGCGCAGGCCCGTGAAGTGGCACGCAAGACACTGGTGCTGTTGAAGAATGAAAACGGGCTCTTGCCGCTGAAAAAAGAGAGCACGATCGCGCTCATCGGCCCGTTGGCAAAAAGTACCGTCGATATCATGGGCAGTTGGTCTGCAAGTGGTGTGCCCGCGCAATCGGTGACGATCTACGACGGGTTGAAAAGCGCGATGAGCCAGGGCTCGCTGATCTATGCCCGAGGCGCCAATCTCGAGGAGGATCAGGAGGTTGTTAAATACCTGGAATACCAGGGCGTGTCTGAAATCGCCAACGACCCTCGCCCGGCAGAAGAAATGATTGACGAAGCAGTCAAGGTTGCACAGCAAGCCGATGTTGTCATCGCCGTGGTGGGCGAGCCCCGCAGCATGTCCCATGAAGCGGCCAGTCGAACCAGCCTCGATCTGCCGGGGCGCCAGAGTGAATTGATCACCGCCCTGAAAGCCACCGGCAAGCCGCTGGTACTGGTATTGATGAACGGTCGGCCGTTGTCGATCGGCAAGGAGCAGAAACAGGCCGATGCGATTCTGGAAACCTGGTACAGCGGTACCGAGGGAGGCAACGCCGTTGCGGATGTATTGTTCGGTGACTACAACCCGTCCGGCAAATTACCCATCACCTTTCCACGTTCCGTGGGGCAGATCCCCAATTACTACAGCCACCTGAACACCGGCCGTCCGTACCTGCCGGGTGCGCTTCGCAACTACACGTCGCAATATTTCGATCAATCCTATGGGCCGCTTTACCCCTTCGGCTATGGGCTGAGCTATACCGATTTCAGCCTGACCGACATGGCCCTGTCTTCGACCACACTGAACAAGACCGACAACCTCGTCGCCAGCATCATGGTGAAAAATACCGGCCAGCGTGACGGCGAAACGGTGGTTCAGCTGTATATCCGCGATGTCGTTGCCTCCGTCGCCCGGCCGGTCAAAGAACTGAAAAACTTTCAAAAAATCATGCTCAAGGCCGGCGAGGAGAGAGCAGTCCACTTCAGCATTAACGAGAACGACTTGAAGTTCTTCAATGCCCAACTGGAATACGTCGCCGA
The DNA here is from genome assembly GCF_059492165.1 of Pseudomonas sp. Pseusp15. Classification (NCBI taxonomy): domain Bacteria; kingdom Pseudomonadati; phylum Pseudomonadota; class Gammaproteobacteria; order Pseudomonadales; family Pseudomonadaceae; genus Pseudomonas; species Pseudomonas sp. Pseusp15. The sequence goes on along the minus strand of NZ_CP168523.1, from coordinate 3,866,685 downwards.
GCCGGGTGAGTTCCGGGTGCAAATCGGCCTGGATTCCCAGGATGTGAAGGAGCAGAGCTTTGAATTGCTGTCAGAACAAGCCACTCAAGACAATCATCCGCCCAGTGCAGAACCTGTAGACGCGAGCGGTGCGGCGATCCGACTTGCCCACGAAGAACGATGATGCGTAATACCTGAGAAACCGCGGTGCAATCTTCGCGGATGGCTTTAGTGGTCATTTCGTCCCCTCCAACCAAACGGACGGGGCCTGTCCCAGCACCCGACGGAACATGGTCGAAAACGCCGCCGGACTTTCATAACCAAAATCCAGGGCAATGCGCGTCACCGGTGTGTCCACCGCCAGCCGCGCCAAGGCCAGCACCACGCAGGCCCGCTGCCGCCATTGGCTGAAACTCAGCCCGGTTTGTTGGCGGAACAGACGATTGAACGTACGCAGGCTGATATGCAACTCATCGGCCCATTGCTGCGGCGATTGGTGAGCGTTCGGTTGCCGGAGAAACCTCTGACACAACCCGAGCAACCGCGAATCCACAGGCAACGGAATGTGCAATGGCAGGTGAGCACTGCGCGCCAGTTCATGCAGCAACAAGTCGATCAGCGCCCCATCGCGCCCGGCCTCGTCGTACTCCAGCGCAACCTCCACCGCCTCCATCAACAAATGCCGCAGCAACGGCGAAACACTGATCACCTGGCAGCGGCTGCCCAGATCAACCGCCCCCGGTTCGATATACACACTGCGAGTGCTCACCCCCAGCATCAACACCTCATGCGCCACCCCTGGCGGAATCCACACCGCCCGCTGCGGCGGCACCACCCAATTGCCGTCGAGCGTGCTCACCTGCATCACCCCCGTGGCGCCATACAACAACTGCGCCCGCCGATGGGTATGGCGCGGCAACCGATGACCGTCGGGGTAATCCGTGCCGATGGCCACCACCGGCCGTGGCGTGTCGTCCAGCAGATCAATTGAAACATTGCGCATCGAGCGGCACCCAGCGGTTGGCGTAAACGCAAATATTATTGGCTGACTTGCTGAAGCAGGCCAAGCCCCGTCGCTCTATCGTCGGCCACTCTCAACCCACGGACGATGCGCGATGTTCTTCTACCTCTTGCTGGCACTCTTCGGCTGCATGACCGGCGTCACCGCTGTGCTATTCGGCTTCGGCGGCGGATTTGTCGTCGTGCCCTTGCTGTACCGCATGCTCACGGCCAGCCACGGCATCGACGACCCCATCGGCCAAGCGGCGATGCACATTGCCGTAGCCACCTCGACCTGCGTGATGATCGTCAATGCGCTAATCGCCACCAGAAAACATCACCACGCGGGCAATCTCATTCGCCATTACCTGTGGCCGTTGGGCGGGTTCATCGGCTTGGGCGCGATCGTCGGAGCTGCGGCCGCGACGTGGGCGAGTGGTGAGCTGATCCGTTCTGCCTTCATCGTTTACCTGGGCGTGACCATTCTGGACTGCTTGTTCAGACGCGGTTTTCTTACACAGTCCTACATCGAAATCCCACGGCGATTGGGCGGGGCAGAAGTGTCTGGCGGCGGTGTGGGAATTGGCGCTATCGCCACGTTTCTTGGGGTGGGCGGTAGCGTCATGACCGTGCCGTTGCTAAGACGCTGTGGCCTCAGCATGTCGCAAGCCACATCCATGGCTAATCCATTGAGTCTTCCGGTTGCGGTGGCCGGAACGCTGACCTATATGGCGATGGCGGGGTTTACCGAGTTTGATCTGGGGGCGTGGTTTGTCGGCTATGTGGACGTGCTGGCGTTTGCGCTGCTGACGGTTGGGTCGCTGGTGGGGATTCGGCTGGCCACGCCGTGGATCGGGCGGATACCGGATCGGGTGCATGCGCGGGTTTATATTGGTTTGCTGGTAGTGGTGATGCTCAGCATGGCGACGAAGTGGGGCGTGTGAGGCTCGATTCTCCCCTGCAACCTCGCCATAATCCGTCCCCCGTTCAATCTGCGCCGCATGCAACCTGCCCGGCGCGGCTTCCGACTCATTCAGGGATCGATCAATGTTCAAAGGATTGTTACGCCTGGCGCCAGTCGCCACGCTGTTACTCATGCTGTGTTCCACTGCTCATGCCGAGGACGGGAGACGAGTGTTCACCGGCACCTTGGGCAAGATGCCGATCGTGCTGGAGCTCAACACCAACCAGCCGGACGAAGTCACCGGCCGCTACTTCTATGAGAAATACCATCGCGACCTGGGGCTGAGCGGCTCGCTGCAAGAAGAGACCCTGACGCTAACCGAAGGCGACAGCCGCTACAGCGAAGACAAACCCCTGGCAATCCTGAAGTTGCAAGAAACGGCCAACGGCTGGCAAGGCGAATGGAAAAGCCCCAAGGGTAAAGTCCTGAAAGTGCTGTTGACCGAGGCCAAGCTCCCGGCACCGGCAGCAGACGCCTTGCCCTTCATCGCCGCGCTGCCGAAAAGCGACCCCTACGAGTATCTGCGTCTGCAAGGCTTGAAACTCAAACCAGGCAAGAAAGAGTCCTTCATGGGCTACGACCTGCAATGGTGGACGGAGCCCGCGTCCGGTCTCTCCATGTTCAGCATCGAGTCCGGCTACCCGAAAGCTGACCAGCAGCGGATCAATCAGCAATTGTTGGAGCGGCTCTGGAGCGAAGTCATCAACTACCACGGCTGCTTGCTGGGAGGTGGGGAATATGCCGAATTCGACCAAGGCGTCGCCCCCCAATTCCTGTCGCCCGATGTGGTCAGCCTGAACATCTCCACCAGCTACAGCTGCGGCGGCGCTCACCCGGACTTTGGCAATTCGCCGATCAACCTCGACGTTCACACCGGCCATAGCCTGTCGCTGGAAGACGTGCTGTGGGTGGGTAACGGCAAGCCGCTGCTGCACGCCGACCGCGACGGCGCGAGCGATACATCGTTGACCGAGGAAGAGAGCAAGGCACGATTCACCTATCAGCGCGAAGTGTTCGTACCATGGCTGATCAAGCAATTCACCGCGCTGTACCCCGAGGAAATGCAGAAGCCGGCGGACGAGGACAGCTGCGACTACACCGACGAAAGCGTTTGGGGTTATTCCAACTGGCACTTCACCGCAAAAGGCCTGTACCTGGGACCGTACTTCGCCCGCGTACAACGTAATTGCGATGATCCTGGCTGGTCAGTGCTGCCATACGCCGTGGTCAAGCAACATCCCGGCGCGGTCAAACTCGAACTGCCTCGCAACTAATCCTTAGCCTGCTGCCAACCCCGGCGCTTCCCGAATAATGAAGTGATCCAGGTTCTCGATGTTGGCACTGAACACCCCGAACGTCTGTTCGGGGTTTTTCTTGCTCGGCACCTGCTTCAACTCCGGCGTCACGCCATAAAAGAAGCAATACAACTCGGCGTCACTGTCGACGGCGTGCTTGATCTCTTCCAGAAACGCCTTGCGCTTGCGGTAGTTGTCGATCAGCTTCTTGCTCAGGTAAACGTTCACCGAATAAGGCTTCTTCTTCGCCCCGTCCGCTTGCTTGAACCAGACCTTCTGTTCGAAATCGATGCGAAAGCTCTGGGTGTAATCCTTGATCTCCTTGATCTTGCCCCAGTAAATCAGCCCCTTGTTGTCCTGCAGGTACTCGATCTTCTTGAAGAACGACCCATAAGGCGCCGTGTGCTCGCCAATCTTCAGCGGCATGCGCTTGAGCAGCTCCTTGTCCGCGAAGTTCGACACAAAACACTCAACGGGATGGGCGAAGACACTGGTCTTGTCCGGCGCCGACTCCCGGCTTGGCTGCTCGACGTTACTGCTCGCTGAAGTGAGTGTTGGGGCATCGCGCAAAACATCCGCTGCCACCGCCGGGCTCGCAGGCTTACGCACATACTCACGCCGAGTCAGCAACAACTCCGACGGAAAATGCTCCTCCCGACCGTCATCCGACTCCGCCCCGTCCGTCTCCAGGCCCGACGCCGGCGTCTTCAGACTGACATAAGGACAACCCTCGACATGCCGCGTGCTCGGCATGTTCTTGAAGTGCGGCGTGCGCACGTAATTCACATTCTTGGCGTTGAACGTCCCCAACACGTTGGCCGCATCAAACGCCAAACGGCAAGCATCGTTGGGGCACTGGAAATGCTCCTTGGCGGAATCGAACTCCATCGTCTCGTCGAAATTCAAATCGCGCACGTCATAGATCGACAGCTTGTCGTCGAGGCTGAGGCAGTAGGCGAGGTCGAATTTCATGGTGGGCTCGGGTCCTTGAGTGGGGAAGGGTATTAATAGCGGGAGGGGCGTGATAACGCACCTCTTAATTCGTCAATATCTTCAATCCTTGGGCGTACGCGTGGCACGTTTGGCCTCGCGCACGATGAGGTGCAGTTACGATTTTGCTATCTACGGCATCTGTAAAAAAGGAGATGTTTCTGCGGGGTTTGATTGAGCTGCTGGAGCTGCTGGAGCGAAACTCTTCCTTTGCTGATCGAAATGTGGGGTTTTTTCGCGAAGCCTGTAGGAATTTTCATGTTGTTTGGTAGGCTTCATCTTCTGTTATGAGGATGAATGGATGCCTGCTGTCATTGCCGAAAATGATGTATCGAAGTGGTCCGATAAAACCGGGGCCCGGTATCACTTCCCAAAGCAGTACAGACCGGTGCTCTCCGAAGGAATGGAGGTGCTGTACTACAAAGGGAAAATGAAAAATAAGGCTTTTTCGGATCAGCGCCTGAGTGCGAACCCACACTATTTTGGTGTTGCTCGAGTAGGGAAGATATATGCGGACAAGGACAGCACAAAGGGTGATCTGTTTGCTGATATTGAGGATTTCAAGCCTTTTGAGTTTGCAGTCCCGAACAAAATTGATGGGGAATACCTTGAGCCAATTCCTCAAAAACTAAAAAACAATTATTGGCGCAGAAGTGCTCGGGAAATTGATCAAGCCGTATTTGACAGAATTTGCTCTCACGCGGTGCTGAAGACGCAACTGGATGACGGTTCTAGCCCAATCGATGGCGCGCAGGAGTTTGAGACTAGAGTTACCGGCATTGAAGGGAAAAAAGTCGCCTATTACGGCGTTAGATATGAGCGCAACCCAAAGCTTAGGCTGCAAGCAATCAAAATTCACGGGCTTCGATGTAACGCCTGTGAATTTGATTTTGAGAAGGCTTACGGCGAGCACGCGAAAGGCTTTATCCACGTACACCATGTGAAGCCCATTTCTGAATATGAAGAAGACCAGGTGGTAGATCCAGCAACCGACATGATTACACTCTGCGCAAATTGCCACGCGGTTGTTCATAAAAAGCCCAACCAGTTGCTGAGCGTTGAACAACTGAAAGGCATTCTCAGTGGGCGTTGGGTTTTCGACAACTTAACCTAAGGTAGCTGTGTGCTGTAAGAGGAGTGTTGCAGGGAAGTTTGAAGTGATTTGCTTGTCGGACGACTGAACACTTCGGCTTCTGATCACCCTAACTTGGGATATCGATACAATTGCCCGAGGGTTGAAAACCCTCGGGCAATACTTGGTAATCAAAGCTGTCTGCGAATTGCTAAAAATAGCTACGGATTTCGCTGGCATTCCTAAAAACACGGCGCCTAGCCCGTCGAATGCTTCTACGACTGAAACACCTGAACGACCCTCCGCCACCATGGTTTCGGCACATTCACCCGACTTTGAGTCTGATCATTTAACAGGTAAGGCATATCCCGTAACCGAATCCAACCTTCATTATGCCAATGCAGCAGACTCAACGACATTTCCGGCCAATCCAACAAGCTCAACATCGGCCGATCTGAATTTTCAGATTGCTCTGCATCGCGCAAGGCCGGCACCACCTGATGGGTCAACCACTCTCGTAGCAACCGATTCCCTGGAACGTAGTGATACACCAACAGCGCATACACGCCGGACTCGCTGAGCATCAACTGTTTTTCTGGTTGCCGGAAATACTCAATCCACAAAACGCGACGCTGATCATTATCCAGTTTGTTGACCATACGATTACTCAGATGGACACCCATCAAACGGCCAACATCGCGGGCGCAGAACCATGGTTGATTTTCAAGAAGAAGGGCATGGAGGTGAAGGTTGTGGCGGGTGAATATCGTCGGCCTAAAGGGATCACGCATGACCGATCGGTGTGGAGTTTCTGCAGGCATATCCATTACCTCTACGTATGAGTGGAAGAGGGCCGGAACCCGACGTAGAGGATCTAAGAATCCCAACAGGCTGTTTCTCCCCCTCACAGGATTACGCATATATCGCTGATATCAGCGCGCGTACTGTGGAAAAGAAGTTAGCTTCTACGTTGGGCGTTTCTTAGGCACCTGCTATAGAGCTTAGAGATGCTCTGAAACGACATCAATGCGGACGGTGCTGGAATTGTTGTAGGAGTTTTGGTAATGAGGGTCGAATCAGTGAGAATCTTCTTACCCAATAAAAAGGCCCCGATCAGATCGGGGCCTCTTGCAATTCGATTTTTCGATTTACATCATCAAATCACGGCGAGCTCGGAAATCAATCCCAGCTCAACGCCCCACCAGTCTGATACTCAATAACCCGAGTCTCAAAGAAATTCTTCTCTTTCTTCAAGTCCATGATCTCGCTCATCCAAGGGAACGGGTTAGTCGTCCCTGGATACTCTTCCTTCAACCCAATCTGCGACAACCGACGGTTAGCGATGAACTTCAGGTAATCCTCCATCATCGCCGCATTCATGCCGAGTACGCCGCGTGGCATGGTATCCCGAGCGTATTCGATCTCCAGCTGAGTACCTTGCAGAATCATCTGCGAAGCTTCTTCCTTCATCTCGGCATCCCACAAGTGCGGGTTTTCGATTTTGATCTGGTTGATCACGTCGATGCCGAAGTTCAGGTGCATGGATTCGTCGCGCAGGATGTATTGGAACTGCTCGGCGACGCCGGTCATTTTGTTGCGGCGGCCCATGGAGAGGATTTGGGTGAAGCCGCAGTAGAAGAAGATGCCTTCCAGAACGCAGTAGTAGGCGATCAGGTTGCGCAGCAGCTCTTTGTCGGTTTCGACGGTGCCGGTTTCGAACTTCGGATCGGAGATCGAACGGGTGTATTTCAGGCCCCAGGTGGCTTTTTTTGCGACCGATGGGATCTCGTGGTACATGTTGAAGATTTCGCCTTCATCCATGGCCAACGATTCGATGCAGTACTGGTAGGCGTGGGTGTGGATCGCCTCTTCGAAGGCCTGGCGCAGGATGTACTGGCGGCATTCCGGGTTGGTGATCAGGCGGTACACGGCCAGGACCAGGTTGTTGGCAACCAGGGAGTCGGCGGTGGAGAAGAAGCCGAGGTTGCGCATCACGATGCGGCGCTCGTCGTCGGTCAGGCCTTCCGGGTTTTTCCAGAGGGCGATGTCGGCGGTCATGTTGACTTCTTGCGGCATCCAGTGGTTTGCGCAGCCGTCCAGGTACTTCTGCCATGCCCAGTCGTATTTGAATGGCACGAGCTGGTTGAGGTCGGCGCGGCAGTTGATCATGCGCTTTTCATCGACAGCTACACGGGCAGAGGCGCCTTCCAGTTCGGCGAGGCCTTCGGCGACGTCGAGGGAATCCAGGGCAGCCTTGGCGCGGGCGATGGCGGCGGAGTCCGTCGCGGTCACGGCGCGGGCCTCTTGAGCGGCGGCACCACCGGCGCTGTCGAGGCGGTCCATGTTGGCTTCAGAAGCGTGGCCGGCATTGGCGCCTTTTACAGCGACTTCGCCGTCATCTTCTTTGTCGAATTCGTCCCAGCTCAGCATGACGTGTCGTCTCCTGCGTGAGGGCCAGTTGCCCGTGTGAAAACTGATAGGTTGGTTTTTCACACGGCCGGTTCTGGCCGCGTTGGATCTAAAGGAAATCGTTTGTTGCAGCAGTACAACGCAGGCAATAAACAGAATTTTGTACGGGTATTCCGAAGCCGCTGATGGGCGCAGAGAACGTGAACCGCTCTGCGTGGGCTTCAGACTGGCTTTTCACCCCTGTAAGGGAATATTGCAGGCCCGTTTAAGTCCGCATTATAAGGAAATTTTCGGCCCCGTGGTGCGGCGAAATAGCACCTGGAGGGCTCGGCGAGGGGCGTTTTCAGGTTGGAGCGAGGGTTTACAGGGCTTTGGCGGAGGAAGTTTTTTTTTCGCCTGTTTCGGCTGGTTTTTGACGGTGAGGCCGGGGTGTTTGCGTCGTTACGGGCAGCTGTGGCAGCGCAAGCCAGATGGGACGGGGCTTACAGAGCAATAGACGGGGTTTTGTGGACGAGATTGTGTGCAATTCTGAGCTGCAAAGGGGCTTGAAAAGCGTTGCTCAAAAAACAACCAAAAAACCCTGTTTTTCACTACATGTTGTGGTTTTGGTCGATTTTCAACCACTCCAGACACAACTAAGCCCGACCGAAGTCGGGCTGTGATGTCGCGCCCGGTTTCAGCTGAAACGAGCGGCACCCACGCGGTCAGTACCATCAGCGGCAACTTTGGCTGCACCGATGTGATCAGCGCCATCGGCGGCGACTTTGGCAGCACCCGTACGATCAAAACCGTCAGCCGCGAAAGAGGCGGAACCGGTGTGGTCGTATCCGTCAGAAGCGACAGCCGCGTCGTTGAAAGCAGCCGAGCCAGTGCGGTCGTAGCCATCGGCGGCGAAGGTGTTGGCGGCCAGGATGGAAAGGGTCAGGGCGAGGATCAGTTTGGTTTTCATGGTAGTGGCTCCAGGTTCATTGGCGTTGTGTGCCTTGGTGTGGAATTCATACTACGCCAGATAATTTGATTGAAAAGTGCAAATAAATGCTTAAAACAATCGTGTTTATCGATGCGAGGCTCGGCGCTTCATCTGGTCTCTAAAAAAGGATGGGTCGAGCCTCGGGAGATAAAAGTGGGGCGGATCAGCCGTTGGAGCAGCCGTTACCCATGACGCTGTAGCGCAGAATGTGTCGCTGGCCTTTGGAGTCGTCGTAGACCATTTTGGCCGGGACTACTTCGCAGACATTCGGGATTTCGCTCATCGAGACAACTTTGGCGATGTCCAGATGGGTGGAGTAGGTGTATTCCTCGACGACGGGTTGTTGTTTTGCGGCATCAGTCGGAGCCTCGTCTGCCATGGCGGTTGCGCACAGACTGCTGAGGGCCAGAACCAATAAAGCTTTCATTTAAAAGTTACCTTTCTGAGGTCGAATGGGGTCACGCAATCTTTTTAGGATTGCGTGTGGAGCTTTAGTAAAGAGTCTTGGATTAACTGCCTTCGTGGGGGCTGCAACTGGGTTAATCACTTTGCCGTGTTGGCGAGGCTGATTTTAGGCTTGGGGATGGCGGGCATATAGCTGTGCTTTTGATAAACACTTTTGGCAGATTTGGTAACAATCTCCGCGAAGATCAAAAGATCGCAGGCTTCGCCAGCTCCTGCGAGGCCCCGCAATAGCCGGGTTTGAGCGCTTCGTCGCGGTATAGCCACATTTTGTAGGGGCTTGTTACTACCATCGTCGAATGGTTCTATAGGCCCGCCCCGGCTACAACTGGGGCCATACAAAAACAACTATTCCACCGAGGTAAGAAAGATGAGTGCGGCTTCTTTGTATCCCGTTCGTCCCGAGGTAGCAGCCAATACGCTGACTGACGAGGCCACTTACAAGGCCATGTACCAGCAATCGGTCGTCAACCCGGACGGCTTCTGGCGCGAACAAGCCAAGCGCCTTGACTGGATCAAGCCTTTCACCACGGTGAAGCAGACGTCCTTCGACGATCACCATGTCGATATCAAATGGTTCGCTGACGGCACGCTGAACGTTTCCTACAACTGCCTCGACCGTCATCTGGCCGAGCGTGGCGATCAAGTCGCGATTATTTGGGAAGGGGATGACCCTGCCGAAAGCCGCAACATCACCTACCGCGAGCTGCACGAAGAAGTCTGCAAGTTCGCCAACGCCTTGCGCGGCCAGGATGTGCACCGTGGCGATGTGGTGACCATCTATATGCCGATGATCCCCGAAGCCGTGGTCGCCATGCTGGCCTGCACCCGGATCGGCGCGATTCACTCGGTGGTGTTCGGTGGTTTCTCGCCGGAAGCCCTGGCCGGTCGCATCATCGACTGCCGCTCGAAAGTGGTGATCACTGCAGACGAAGGCGTTCGTGCCGGCAAGAAGATCCCGCTCAAGGCTAACGTCGACGACGCGCTGACCAACCCGGAAACCAGCAGCATCCAGAAAGTCATTGTGTGCAAGCGCACCGGTGGCAACATCAAGTGGAACCAGCATCGCGACATCTGGTACGAAGACCTGATGAAAGTGGCGGGCAGTGTCTGCGCGCCGAAAGAGATGGGCGCCGAAGAGGCGCTGTTCATCCTTTATACCTCTGGCTCCACCGGCAAGCCGAAGGGCGTGCAGCACACCACCGGCGGTTACCTGCTGTATGCGGCGATGACCCACGAGCGCGTGTTCGACTACCGCCCGGGCGAAATTTACTGGTGCACCGCCGACGTTGGTTGGGTCACCGGCCACACTTATATCGTCTACGGCCCGCTGGCCAATGGCGCGACCACGGTGCTGTTCGAAGGCGTGCCGAACTATCCGGACATCACTCGGGTGGCGAAGGTTGTCGACAAGCACAAGGTCAACATCCTCTACACCGCGCCGACCGCGATCCGCGCGATGATGGCGTCGGGCACCGCCGCTGTTGAAGGCGCCGATGGCAGCAGCCTGCGTCTGTTGGGTTCGGTCGGTGAGCCGATTAACCCGGAAGCGTGGGATTGGTACTACAAGAATGTCGGCCAATCCCGTTGCCCGATCGTGGATACCTGGTGGCAGACCGAAACAGGCGGCAACATGATGAGCCCGCTGCCGGGCGCTCACGCGCTGAAACCTGGCTCGGCAGCACGGCCGTTCTTCGGCGTGGTGCCGGCGTTGGTGGACAACCTGGGCAACATCATCGAAGGCGTTGCCGAGGGCAACCTGGTGATCCTCGACTCGTGGCCAGGCCAGGCGCGTACGCTGTATGGCGACCATGACCGTTTCGTCGACACCTACTTCAAGACTTTCCGTGGCATGTACTTCACCGGTGACGGTGCGCGTCGTGATGCGGACGGTTACTACTGGATCACCGGTCGCGTGGATGACGTGCTCAACGTTTCCGGGCACCGCATGGGCACCGCCGAGATCGAAAGCGCGATGGTCGCTCACCCGAAAGTCGCCGAAGCGGCGGTGGTGGGTGTACCGCACGACATCAAGGGGCAGGGCATTTATGTCTACGTCACGTTGAATGCGGGTGAAGAGCCGAGCGAGCAACTGCGCCTGGAGCTGAAGAACTGGGTGCGTAAAGAGATTGGCCCGATTGCCTCGCCGGATGTCATTCAATGGGCGCCGGGCCTGCCGAAAACCCGTTCGGGCAAGATCATGCGCCGGATTCTGCGCAAGATTGCCACGGCGGAATACGACGGGTTGGGCGATATCTCCACCCTGGCCGATCCGGGTGTGGTGCAGCATTTGATTGATACGCACAAGACGATGAATGTTGCGTAAGTGGCATTCGGAGTCATCGAAGCCCTGCCAGGTGTTGAGCCTGGTGGGGCTTTTTCGTACTGATCTTCAACCAATAATTATCGGCTTCCCCCGTAGGCCCTTTCCCACTGTTACCCATCACCTTTCAAGTAACTGAATGTGTAACCGCCTGCCCGATAACGAGGCATTGGGAAACGCAAAGCCCCGTTTCAGGGCTTCTCAATCGTCATGAAAAATAAGACACAACGCTACGCTTGCCGGATTAGAAGGGTTTGCCAATAATAGGCCCGCAATTTGCAACATAGATCGGTTCACTGTCTTTTGCTCTTGCATGAAATTGCAGAGCTGTCAACGTGCCCAAGCGGCATTCTCGGTGCTTCTGTAATTTGTTGTCGCATTGAAGAAATATCGGCTTCGGGCCTGTCGTTAGAATGCCAATCACTCGCTCGTCGTTGCCTGCGTTGAAATCAGCGCACGGTTCCTAGGACGCAGCACCGCTTTTTGGTTTAACCATTCGCATATTGGGCTGTCGCTCACTCTGCCGTTTTTGCCCTTTACCGATGGAGTCCCAAGATGAAGAAACTCGTGCTGCTTGGCGCCCTGGCACTGTCCGTGCTGTCCCTGCCGACATTCGCCGATGAAAAACCTCTGAAAATCGGTATCGAAGCGGCTTACCCTCCGTTCGCCTCCAAAGCACCGGACGGCAGCATCGTGGGTTTCGACTACGACATCGGCAACGCCCTGTGCGAAGAGATGAAGGTCAAGTGCCAGTGGGTCGAGCAAGAGTTCGACGGCCTGATCCCGGCACTCAAGGTGCGCAAGATCGACGCGATCCTGTCGTCCATGTCGATCACTGAAGACCGCAAGAAGTCCGTGGACTTCACCAACAAGTACTACAACACCCCGGCTCGCCTGGTCATGAAAGCCGGCACCCAGGTCAGCGAAAACCTGACTGAGCTGAAGGGCAAGAACATCGGCGTGCAACGTGGTTCGATCCACGAGCGTTTCGCCCGCGAAGTCCTGGCCCCGCTGGGTGCCGAGATCAAGCCTTACGGTTCGCAGAACGAAATCTACCTCGACGTGGCCGCTGGCCGCCTCGACGGCACCGTGGCAGACGCTACCCTGCTGGATGACGGCTTCCTGAAAACCGACGCCGGCAAGGGCTTCGCCTTCGTTGGCCCTGCCTTCACCGACGTCAAATACTTCGGCGACGGCGTAGGGATCGCGGTTCGCAAGGGCGACGCGCTGAAAGACAAGATCAACACCGCGATCGCGGCCATTCGCGCGAACGGCAAGTACAAGCAAATCCAGGACAAATACTTCGCCTTCGATATCTACGGCAAGTAATCGTCCCCGCAACAAGTCCGAAATGGCGCAAGCAACAGGATCTCTGAGGTTTGCGCCATTTTTTCATCCCAACTTTCGAGGACCTGAATCATGTTGAAAGGCTACGGGGCTGTCATCCTCGATGGCGCATGGCTGACGCTTCAGCTCGCCTTGTCGTCCATGGCCCTGGCCATCGTCCTGGGGCTGATCGGCGTTGCGCTGCGTCTGTCGCCGGTGCGCTGGCTGGCCTGGCTGGGCGATCTGTATTCCACGGTGATCCGCGGTATTCCCGATCTGGTGCTGATCCTGCTGATTTTCTACGGCGGCCAGGACCTGCTCAACCGCGTTGCGCCGATGCTCGGCTATGACGACTACATCGACCTGAACCCGTTGGCCGCCGGTATCGGCACCCTGGGCTTCATCTTCGGTGCGTACCTGTCGGAAACCTTCCGTGGTGCGTTCATGGCGATCCCCAAAGGTCAGGCAGAAGCCGGTATGGCGTACGGCATGAGCAGTTTTCAGGTGTTCTTCCGGGTGTTGGTGCCGCAGATGATTCGCCTGGCGATTCCGGGCTTCACCAACAACTGGCTGGTACTGACCAAGGCCACCGCGCTGATTTCGGTGGTGGGTCTGCAAGACATGATGTTCAAGGCCAAGCAGGCGGCAGACGCTACCCGCGAGCCTTTCACCTTCTTCCTCGCGGTGGCGGCGATGTACCTGGTGATCACCAGCGTCTCGTTGCTGGCATTGCGTCATCTTGAGAAGCGCTACTCGGTAGGCGTAAGGGCGGCTGAGCTATGATCTTCGACTACAACGTCATTTGGGATGCTTTGCCGCTGTACTTCGGCGGACTGGTGACCACCCTCAAACTGCTCGCGCTGTCGCTGTTCTTCGGTTTGCTGGCGGCGCTGCCGCTGGGGCTGATGCGCGTCTCCAAGCAGCCGCTGGTCAACATGAGTGCCTGGCTGTTCACCTACGTGATCCGCGGCACGCCGATGCTGGTGCAGCTGTTCTTGATCTACTACGGTCTGGCGCAATTCGAAACCGTGCGTGAAAGCTTCCTCTGGCCATGGCTGTCCAGTGCCTCGTTCTGTGCGTGCCTGGCCTTCGCGATCAACACCAGCGCCTACACCGCCGAAATCATCGCTGGCAGCCTGCGCGCCACGCCGAACGGCGAGATCGAAGCGGCCAAGGCCATGGGCATGTCGCGAATCAAGATGTACAAGCGGATCCTGCTGCCATCGGCCCTGCGCCGGGCGCTGCCGCAGTACAGCAACGAAGTGATCATGATGCTGCAGACCACCAGTCTGGCGTCGATCGTGACCCTGATCGACATCACCGGTGCCGCGCGCACGGTCAACGCTCAGTTCTACTTGCCGTTCGAAGCCTACATCACCGCCGGCGCGTTCTACCTGTGCCTGACGTTCATTCTGGTGCGCCTGTTCAAAATGGCCGAACACCGCTGGCTGGGCTATCTGGCCCCGCGGAAGCATTGATATGGAACGTATCGATCATGCTTTGCCGTGGAGCCACCTGGGCAGTGAACGCCGGATCTCGGTGTTCCGCTTCGGCGCTGGCGAGCGCAAGGCCTATATCCAGGCCAGCCTGCACGCCGATGAACTGCCGGGGATGCGCACGGCCTGGGAGCTGAAAAAACGCCTGACCGAACTTGAAGCTCAAGGCTTGCTCAACGGTGTGATCGAACTGGTGCCGGTGGCCAATCCATTGGGCCTGGGTCAATTGCTGCAAGGCAATCATCAGGGGCGTTTCGAAGCGGGCAGTGGCAAGAACTTCAACCGGGATTTCGTCGAACTCAGCGCGCCGGTGGCCGCCGAACTCGATGGGCATCTGGGTGATGATCCGCATGCCAATATTCGACTGATCCGTCAGGCCATGAGCGATCACCTGGCAGCTTTGCCTGAGGCGAGCAGCCAGTTGCAAGGCATGCAGCGCATCTTGCTCAGCCATGCCTGCACCGCTGACGTGGTGCTGGATCTGCATTGCGATTGCGAAGCGGCGCTGCACATGTACGCCTTGCCGCAACACTGGTCGCACTGGCGTTCACTGGCTGCGCACTTGAACGTCAAGGTCGGTCTGCTGGCGGAAGATTCCGGCGGCAGTTCCTTTGACGAAGCGTGCTCGCTGCCGTGGCTGCGTTTGTCGCGTCTGTTCCCGGATGCGCAGATTCCACTGGCCTGCCTGGCGACGACCATCGAACTGGGTGGTCAGGCCGATACCGGTCGCGCTGAGGCAGAAGCTCACGCCGAAGGCATTCTGGCGTTCCTCGCCGAGCAAGGCTTGATCGGCGGTGAATGGCCCAAGCCTGCGCAAGACGCGTGCGAAGGCATGCCGTTCGAAGGCACCGAATTACTGTTCGCGCCGCATCCTGGCGTGCTGAGTTTTCTGCGTAAACCCGGTGAATGGGTTGAAGCGGGCGACGAGATTTTTGAAGTGATCGATCCGCTGGCGGATCGGGTCAGCACGGTGTGTGCTGGTACGTCCGGGGTGCTGTTTGCCATTGAACGGCTGCGTTACGCCCAACCCGGTTTCTGGCTGGCCAAGGTGGCGGGGCGCGAAGCGCTGCGTCACGGGCGCTTGCTCAACGACTGACTGACTGTTTTTGTGAGAACCGACCGCATGTACAAACTTGAAGTCCAAGACCTGCATAAACGCTATGGCAGTCACGAAGTGCTCAAGGGCGTGTCCCTGAAAGCGGCGGCTGGCGATGTGATCAGCATCATCGGCTCCAGTGGCTCCGGCAAAAGTACTTTCCTGCGTTGCATCAACCTGCTCGAGCAGCCGCACGCGGGCAAGATCCTGCTCAACAACGAAGAGTTGAAACTGGTTGCCAACAAGGACGGCGCGCTGAAAGCCGCCGACCCGAAACAGCTGCAACGCATGCGTTCGCGCCTGTCGATGGTGTTCCAGCATTTCAATCTGTGGTCGCACATGACCGCGCTGGAAAACATCATGGAAGCGCCGGTGCATGTGCTCGGTGTGTCCAAGGCCGAAGCCCGCGAGAAAGCCGAGCACTACCTGAACAAGGTCGGTGTGGCCCATCGCAAGGACGCCTACCCAGGGCACATGTCCGGTGGCGAGCAGCAACGTGTGGCGATTGCCCGTGCGCTGGCGATGGAACCCGAAGTGATGCTGTTCGACGAACCGACCTCGGCCCTCGACCCGGAGTTGGTGGGTGACGTGCTGAAAGTCATGCAGGCCCTGGCACAGGAAGGCCGGACCATGGTGGTGGTGACGCACGAAATGGGCTTTGCCCGTGAAGTGTCGAACCAGCTGGTGTTCCTGCACAAAGGCGTCGTCGAAGAAAGCGGCAACCCGCGCGAAGTGCTGGTCAATCCGCAGTCGGAACGCTTGCAACAATTCCTCTCGGGCAGCCTCAAGTAATCGCTCCCGTTACGCACCAAATTAGGTCATGCTGCGCACCGCGCGCCAGATGGTCTAATTTGGTTGCAGCCGCCTTTGGCTTTAACACTGTTTTCGTTTCGGATTGCCCGCCATGACTGCCCATCGAATTGGTTTCCTGATTTGGCCCAGCACTAAAGCTCTGACGCTTGCGCTGGCTGAGGAGGCCTTGCGTGTTGCCCAGCGTGTGCACCCGGACGTTGTTTACGAATTGTCGTTTTTGCAGGCCGAACCGCCGACCGACGGCGCCTGGCAATTGCCCGGTGAGCCATGGGCCGGCAAGCTCGAAAACTTTCAGAAACTGTTCCTGCTCGCCGACGAACCACCGACTTCTCTCGCGCCGCCGCTCAGCAGTGCGCTGAAACAACTGGTGCGCGCCGGTTGTGTGATCGGTGGTTTGTCCGCCGGTGTTTACCCATTGGCGCAATTGGGTTTGCTCGACGGTTATCGCGCTGCCGTGCATTGGCGCTGGCAGGACGATTTCGCTGAGCGTTTCCCGAAGGTGATTGCCACCAGTCACCTGTTCGACTGGGATCGTGACCGCTTGACCGCGTGCGGCGGCATGTCGGTGCTCGACCTGTTGCTGGCGGTGCTGGCCCGCGATCACGGCGCCGAACTGGCCGGTGCGGTGTCGGAAGAACTGGTGGTCGAACGCATTCGCGAGGGCGGCGAGCGCCAGCGTATTCCTTTGCAGAACCGCTTGGGTTCCAGTCATCCGAAGCTCACCCAGGCGGTGTTGCTGATGGAAGCCAACATCGAAGAGCCGCTGACCACCGACGAAATCGCCCAGCATGTGTGCGTATCGCGTCGGCAGCTGGAGCGGATCTTCAAGCAGTACCTCAACCGTGTGCCGAGCCAGTACTACCTGGAACTGCGCCTGAACAAGGCCCGGCAGATGTTGATGCAAACCAGCAAGTCGATCATTCAGATCGGCCTGTCGTGTGGCTTC
Organism: Pseudomonas sp. Pseusp15; assembly: GCF_059492165.1. NCBI lineage: Bacteria > Pseudomonadati > Pseudomonadota > Gammaproteobacteria > Pseudomonadales > Pseudomonadaceae > Pseudomonas > Pseudomonas sp. Pseusp15. The sequence continues at coordinate 3,849,545 of NZ_CP168523.1, read as the reverse complement.
TCTTCGGGGCCGCATTTCTCCAGTGCCTATCGCAACTTCTTCGGTGCTACGCCGCGGGAGGATCGCAACCAGCGGCGCAGCAGCAGCCCGTTCGAGTTGTCGTCGGTGCCGTCGGAGCGCGGTTGATCGATCAACCGCGCCATGATCGAGCGCTGTACTACTCGTCGATCTCCGAACCTTCAGAGTCGGAGATTTCTATTTCACCCCGATTGATCACGGCTTCCACCCCAAAATCCGCGCCCGTGCGTTCGAAGTAAGCGATCAGCCGTAACAGGCTTTCCTCGGAAAATGGATTTCCCCTCAACGAAATATTATCTGCGACATCCACCGGCAGTTCCGACAAGTCACTGGGCACCTCGGTGATGGCGTTGCCGCTCAAGTCTGCCCAGTCCAGCTCGGCCAGCTGTAACAGTCCATCCGGTATCCGGTTGATGCCGGTGTCGTTCAGCAGCACGGTCGCCAGTGCCGGCATCTGACTCACATCAGGCGTCTGTCCTAGCGGGTTCGAGCCCAGGTCGAGATAGTCGAGCTGTTCCATCCCCGCCAGGGCGGCGACCGATTCTGATGACAGACTGACGCGACACTCGGGGAGTGACATAGCCCTGAGTTGACCCATTTTGAACACCGCCTCCGGTATGTCGCCAAGGTCACAGCTGCGCAGCCTGAGGCTTTTCAGGTTGGGAAAGGACTCCAGGAAGCGTCCGATGCGCGTCACCCCCTCCGCACTGCGAAACTCCAGTGACGACACATGGCTGAAATCAGCGCTCAGGGCAGGCAGTTCTCCATTGATGACCGTGGAAAGTGTCAGATCGTATGTGGGTTCAAGCGTATCGCTGAAGTTATCCAGCTCCGCATCCCGTTGCCAGCAGTTCTCAAGGGCTTGCTTGAATTCGTCGCGGTTGGCGTGCTCGACAAGCAGTTGAGCTGCGCTGAAAGGTTCGTCTGTCAGTGGATGCAGGTCCGGAAGAGCGGCGGTCCAGGCAGACAGATCGTTCCTCAATTGGCTCAGCTCTTCTTCCAGGCGCGTCAACGCGCCCCGACCTTCCTCCAGCGTGCCGGGCAATTCGTAGACGAACTCGCTGGCTTGCTCGACTTCCATGCCAGGGTAGAGCGCCCTGACACGATCAATGTCTGCCTCGGGTGCGAAAACGCCCATGTCGAAAGCGCTGTCGACGTGATGGTTTTTGATGAGTTGTCGCGAGCTGTCGGAAACCGGATTGTGCGTGAGGTGTATGCCACGCTTTTCATACAGCGGACTGTCGAACAAGGCTGCCGGCAGTTCGCTGATTCCATTGTTCATCAGCAGAAGGGTGTCCAGGCGCGGGTGTTGCAGAGTGCCGGGCGGGATTTCGGTCAGGTTGGTGCTGCTCAGGTCCAGATGGGTCAGTTCAGTCATCGAGTCGATGCGGGGCACCGTTTCAAACGGGTTGCGGTAAAGATCCAGCATGGTCAGTTTGTTTAATGACGTCAGCTTCAACCAGGTGGGGGCGTCTACCCTGATGCCGCAATCGCTTAACACCAGCGCTTCAAGCTGCGGCATCCGGGTGATGGCATCGGGGAGGGTGGTCAGGGAGAAACGGCGCAGTTCCAGTCGGCGAAGTCCGCTGAAGCCCTGTAGAAAACCAGCAACACCTTGCGCTGCATGGCTGCCTTCCAGGGACAGCAGCGACACATGACTGAAATCTGCAGTCAACGACGGCAGATCACCCAGCATCGGTTCGTCGAACTTGAGTACGTACCGTTCCATGTCGTCCGCGGTGTCAAAATCCCGATCGGTTTGGCGCCGCCAGGCGCGCTGGATTTCCTGCGCCAGCAACCTGCGAATCTGTTGTTCGGCCTGGCGCTCCAGGGCGCTCAGCGCAACCCCGGTGTCGGGGTGCGCCGTCGGGGCTTCGCTGATCCATCGACCCAGATCCAGATGCAATCGGTTCAGCTCGCGGTGTACGCGTGAGAGTGCTACCCGAGCGCCATCAGGGTGGCTTTGCAACGCCTGGACCACGGATTGCAATTGATCCTGGGACAGATCGGGATAAACCTCCCGGACCCTGTCGTTGAGGGTGGGTGTCATGCGATTTCCGCGGTCATAGCCCTCCGCACCACCGGGAAGGCGCATGGTGGCCGGGTCGTAGTAGGGTTTTCGATGGGGATGCCTGGCAAACAGAGTGCGTAGCGTCGGCTGGTCCAGCGCGTTTTCGGCAATGCGCTGTCTGAGGGCCTGGGCGTCAGCGATGGCAGGGCTGAACGCATTGCGATGGGCCTGGGGCAACGTTTGAAAGAGTGCCTGGTAGAAATCACCGGGTGTCTCCTGATCAACGTGATAGGAGCCATCCTCGTTGGCCACCAGTGTTTTCACGATGGCTGCATCGGTCGGGCCAATGCTGTCGCGCACGGTGCCCTCGCTGGAGTAATCCCGCACTTCGATGCGTAGTCCGTCCGGCCAGCCGGGCAGTGCGTTCAGGCTGTGCAGGGCCACTCTGTGGGTGTCGACGTTTTCCAGCGCGTCGGCATAAAGGCCTTCATAGGCGCGGGTTGCGCGGACTGCCTCCATGGCTTTGTTCGCCGCGTCCTTGAGCCGCTGAGGCACGCGCCCACCGTGCAGCTGGCGTAACTCGGTGCCGGTGGCATTGCTCACCAGCTCTTGCGCCACATCGGTCGGCAGGCCCTGCACATCGGCGAGCAGTTGCTGAACCTGCACATCATCGGTGTGTTCCTGAGTGCTGTAGAGCTGCTCGAACAACGACTTGCGATATTGGCGGGCCAGTGTTGCCGTTTGCTGTCTGAAGGCTGGCGTTTGAGTTGCCGGTGTCGGCAGTGGCGTATCGACCGGCCATGAGTCATGGCGTGTCAGCAGTGCATGCTGCAGGGCGGTATCGGCTTTTTGATAGTGCTCGGGTTGATCGCTGCCGATCTGTTCGATAAACGTTTCGATGTCACGGTTGATCCGCCAACGCTTGATCGTGTCAGTCAGCAGCGACGGCGGGCGATAGTTTTCGACATGCGCCTGGCGCAATACGTTGTCGTGGTAGCCGCTGATCCGCAGGATCTGTTCGCGCTCGGCACTGGTGAACGACTCGACACTATGGCCAAGACGACGCATGACCTTTTCCCGCTCCCAGTACAACGGTTGCTCCAGTTCGGTTTGCCAGGCGCCGTGGTGGTTATGCCGCAGCGACGGCTGATAAGCATTGTTGCGGCGCGGATGCTCAATCTGGAACCTGTCCGACATGGGGTCGGGTTTCACTGAATACAGTTTTCCCTCAAGGCGCAGCATCGTTTTGCCCGCGTGTGGGTACAAGCCCAGATGATTGGGCTTTACCCCTTCGGGCAAACTGAGTGTCTGTTCATAAGGTGTGAGATCCGGCATCCAGTAACGGGTTTTGCCTCCGGCTGCGGCGACAGGTTTGAGTGGGTCGATGAGCGCGACGGCTTCACGGGGCAGAAGCCGGCTGAAGGCGCCGGCGGCGATTGCACCGCCCACCGCGAATGTCCCGACTTGAACGACGGTTTCGACGAACGTCATCAGGTGTCCGAAGGCCTCTGTTTTCAGCCCTTCAGCCATGTCCACGATGCCTTCGAAGCTCTCGTCCAGTAACTGGTAGGCCATGTATCCCAGCATCAATTCACCAAGCAACGGCACCAAGGGCGCCGCCACGAACGACGCAGCTTCAAGGATCCTGGAGGCCACTTTGCTGAAGGCATCCCACAATGCCCAGCGGGCGTCTCGATCGGCGCTGGCGGTGGAGACGGCGACAGTGCTGGCGTCGTTGAGGATTTTGTTCAGCTGCCGCTGATAGCCATGGTTCCACAGGTCCGCTTTGATCGGGAGCACGGAGAAACGCAGATTGGGACGCTCGACCGGCGTTTCGCGCCAGCTCGGCAATGGATCGCCGGGCTGGTGCTGATGCCAGGTCACGGTCTGGAGGCGGCTGTTGAGATCGGCGAAAAAGTGTCCGCGTTCCTTGTGCTCGACGAACCGGCTGAAGAACGCTTGATAAGCGGCTGTCCGCAGCTTGCGGGTCAGATCGGTCATGAACGCCAGCGTGTCGGGGTATTGCTTGAGCGGATGTTCTGGGTCATCGGGAATATAGGCAATGAGCCGCGTACTCTTGCGTGCCCGCTCAAGGCTCGGCGCGAAAATGACAATGCCGGTCAGCGAGGATGACATCAGGGTCAGGTCGTGGCCATAGAGCGGCTGGCCATTGAGTCGCGCCCTCGAACCTCCTTCAACCATGCGCAGGAGCGCGAGGTGCGCATCATCTGGAATATCCTTGCGGATGTGTGCCATCTGCAGCGCCGACCTGAGTGCGGCTTTGTTCAAGCCGATCGTGCTGGATTTCAACGCGGCACCGGCCACCGGGTTGGTCAGTCCCACAAATTCCTTGAGATACGCGGTGTACTGGCCACCGATATCGAGTTCACGGCATAGCCGGGCGAAGGCCTGGACCGTGATTTTGTGCTTGATCGCCGGCAACGTTTCGAACTGCCCTGTGGACGACGGCTCGGTAATGAAGGTCGAAGCGGATTCGAAGGCATCTGCGGCTGTTTCCGATTCCTGGAAGTTATGCAGCGCGGCATCGAGCAGCGATACCGTCCAGGTGCGGGCGGCCCCGGTGTTGATTTTGAACAGGGTCACGGTTTGTGGGATGTACAGGCGCAGGAAGGTGGTCTTGACGTCCAGTTCCAGACCAAACCGGGTTTTCAGGGCCGCGATGAGAAGGGGTTCGGCAAATGCCCGTGGGTTTTTCAGCGTCGACAGCTTTGAATCCAGACGATTTCGATGGTGCCAGTGTTCCTGGCTGAGCTTTTTCAGCGAGGCATGCTGTGAAGGTGTCGCGGTGCTATGCCATTGGGGAGTCGCAAGCGTGGTGTTCTTGAGAGCGCTGCGGGTTTCAAGCGATGCCTCTAATGCCCAGGCGGGCAGATTGTTGAACAGGTGATGGTAATGATCATCCGGCTGCGTGACGAAGTGATCGTCGCCTGCGGCAGAAGGGTGATCGTTTTCGAGTTGGCTCATGCGCTATTCCCTTAGCGTTTGGATGAGTCGCCAGCAAAACAGACGATGAAGCACTGCGTGCGGTACATATTTACCGCATCGGTCGACAAGCCTGCCTATAACCTGTGCCGGCGGTTTAAACTGCGCCTTTGCGACCCTATATGTCGCATTGCCGTAAACCCGGGCAAAACCGGTGTTTGCGCTATAAGAAGTTGTCGCTTGGCGGCAAGGCCGGGCTGAAAACTGTCCTTACAATCCCCTCATCGCTCGCCAGTTTCAGGCGAGTGTTCCTCATCAGGAGACTCCGATGTCCGTTGAGCACGCTGCGGTAGAACGCGCCGATTTTGACCAGGTAATGGTTCCCAACTATGCGCCTGCCGCTTTCATTCCTGTGCGTGGCGCCGGTTCCCGTGTCTGGGACCAGACTGGCCGCGAGCTGATCGACTTCGCCGGCGGGATTGCCGTTAACGTATTGGGCCATGCGCACCCGGCGCTGGTCGCTGCCTTGACCGAACAGGCGAACAAGCTGTGGCACGTGTCCAACGTGTTCACCAATGAGCCGGCCTTGCGCCTGGCCCATAAGCTGGTCGACGCCACGTTTGCCGATCGTGTGTTCTTCTGCAACTCCGGCGCCGAAGCCAACGAGGCCGCTTTCAAGCTGGCCCGTCGCGTGGCCCATGACCGTTTCGGTACCGAGAAGTACGAAATCGTTGCCGCGCTCAACAGCTTCCACGGCCGTACCCTGTTTACCGTGAATGTCGGTGGCCAGTCGAAGTACTCCGACGGTTTCGGTCCGAAGATCACCGGCATCACCCACGTGCCTTACAACGATCTGGCCGCGCTGAAAGCCGCTGTTTCCGACAAGACCTGCGCGGTGGTGCTGGAGCCGATCCAGGGCGAAGGCGGCGTACTGCCGGCCGAGCTGTCTTACCTGCAAGGCGCCCGTGAACTGTGCGATGCGCACAACGCGCTACTGGTCTTCGACGAAGTCCAGACCGGCATGGGCCGCAGCGGTGAGCTGTTCGCCTACATGCATTACGGCGTGACCCCGGACATCCTGACCAGTGCCAAGAGCCTGGGCGGCGGTTTCCCGATCGCAGCAATGCTGACCACCGAAGACCTGGCTAAACATCTGGTTGTCGGCACCCATGGCACCACTTACGGCGGTAACCCGCTGGCATGCGCGGTCGCTGAAGCAGTGATCGACGTGATCAACACGCCCGAAGTGCTGAACGGTGTCAAAACCAAGCACGACAAGTTCAAGACCCGTCTTGAGCAGATCGGCGAGAAATACGGCCTTTTCACTCAGGTTCGTGGCCTGGGCCTGCTGCTCGGTTGCGTACTGAGCGACGCCTGGAAAGGCAAGGCCAAGGACATCTTCAACGCCGCCGAGCGTGAAGGCTTGATGATTCTGCAAGCCGGCCCGGACGTGATTCGTTTCGCGCCAAGCCTGGTGGTTGAAGACGCCGATATCGATGCCGGTCTGGACCGCTTCGAACGCGCCGTGGCCAAGCTGACGCAAGCCTGATTCATACAGTGCTCCTCAGCGCCTATCGTAATAGATAGGCGTTGAGATAATTTCCTGTGCCGGGCCTGCCCGGCATTTTTTTCCCTGAGTTGGCGCAATTCGCCAACCTGATGTTAAGAAAGGAGTGACACCATGCTGGTGATGCGCCCCGCGCAAATGGCTGATCTGGGCGAGGTACAGCGTCTGGCTGCGGATAGCCCGATTGGTGTCACTTCCTTGCCGGATGACGTTGAACGCCTGAGCGACAAAATCGCCGCAAGCGAAGCCTCGTTCGCCGCCGAAGTGAGCTTCAACGGTGAAGAGAGCTATTTCTTCGTGCTCGAAGATACCGCCACCGGCAAGTTGGTCGGTTGTTCGGCCATCGTTGCCTCGGCCGGTTATTCCGAGCCGTTCTACAGCTTTCGAAACGAAACGTTCGTGCACGCCTCCCGCGAGCTGAAGATTCACAACAAGATCCACGTGCTCTCCCAGTGCCACGACCTGACCGGCAACAGCTTGCTGACCAGTTTCTACGTGCAAAGGGAGTTGGTGGGCACGCCTTGGGCGGAGCTCAACTCCCGTGGCCGTCTGTTGTTCGTGGCCAGCCATCCGGAGCGCTTTGCCGATTCCGTGGTGACCGAGATCGTCGGTTACAGCGATGAAAATGGCGACTCGCCGTTCTGGGATGCCATCGGTCGCAACTTCTTCGACCTCAACTACGCCGAAGCCGAGCGTCTGTGTGGTTTGAAGAGCCGTACGTTCCTCGCCGAGCTGATGCCGCATTACCCGATCTACGTGCCGTTGCTGCCGGACTCCGCTCAAGAGGCGATGGGCCAGGTGCACCCGCGGGCGCAAATCACCTTCGACATCCTGATGCGCGAAGGCTTCGAGACCGATCACTACATCGATATTTTCGATGGTGGCCCGACTCTGCATGCCCGCGTCTCGGGGATCCGTTCGATCGCCCAGAGCCGTGTAGTCCCGGTGAAAATCGGTGAGCCGGTCAAAGGCGCCGGTCGTCAGTATCTGGTGGCCAATGCCCAGTTGCAGGATTACCGCGCCGTGTTGCTCGAGCTCGATTACGCGCCGGGCAAACCGGTGACCCTGGATCTTGAAGCGGCCGAAGCCTTGGGCGTCGGTGAAGGTGCCAGCGTGCGCCTGGTGGCGGTTTGACGCCTGCTTCCTGGAGAGAAATGTCTGGAAAGCAGCGAAATTTCGCGGGTGGCGCAAGCGGCCCGTTTGAGGAGATAGCATGATCGTTCGTCCCGTACGCAGCAGCGATTTACCCGCTCTGATCGACCTGGCCCGCAGCACCGGCACCGGCCTGACCACTTTGCCGGCCAACGAAGAGCGTCTGGCCCATCGGGTTGGCTGGGCCGAGAAAACCTTCCGCGGCGAAGCCGGGCGGGGCGATGCGGACTACCTGTTCGTACTCGAAGACGACAATGGCCGCGTGGTGGGTATTTCCGCGATTGCCGGCGCCGTCGGCCTGCGTGAGCCTTGGTACAACTTCCGGGTGGGCCTGACGGTCAGTGCCTCGCAAGAGCTGAATATCTACCGCGAAATTCCGACGCTGTTCCTGGCCAACGACCTGACCGGCAACTCTGAACTGTGCTCGCTGTTCCTGCACGCCGATTACCGCAGTGGCCTCAACGGCCGCATGCTGGCCAAGGCGCGGCTGCTGTTCATCGCCGAGTTCCCGCAACTGTTCGGCAACAAGATCATCGCCGAGATGCGCGGCATGTCCGACGAAGCCGGGCGTTCACCGTTCTGGGAAAGCCTGGGCCGGCATTTCTTCAAGATGGAATTCAGCCAGGCCGACTACCTCACTGGCGTGGGCAACAAGGCGTTCATCGCCGAACTGATGCCGAAATTCCCGCTGTACACCTGCTTCCTGTCGCCAGACGCGCGCAACGTGATTGGCCAGGTTCACCCGGACACCGAGCCGGCCCTGGCGATGCTCAAGAGTGAAGGTTTCAGTTACCAAGGCTACGTCGACATTTTCGACGCAGGCCCTGCGGTGGAGTGCGAAACCGCCAAGATCCGCGCAGTGCGCGACAGCCAGGCGCTGGTGCTGGCCATCGGCACCCCGGGTGATGACGCCACGCCGTTCCTGATCCATAACCGCAAGCGCGAAGACTGCCGGATCACTGCCGCGCCAGCACGCTTCGCCGCTGGCACGTTGGTGGTTGATCCGCTGACCGCCAAACGTCTTCAACTCAACGCTGGCGATCAAGTACGCGCCGTTCCGTTGTCTGCAGCTCGGGAGTCGAAATAATGAATTCGCTATACATCGCTGGTGAATGGCTGGCCGGCCAGGGTGAAAGCTTTCAATCGGTCAACCCGGTGACCCAGCAAGTGTTGTGGGCCGGCGAAGGCGCCACTGCCGCCCAGGTCGAGTCGGCCGTGCAAGCCGCGCGTCAGGCATTCCCGGGCTGGGCCCGTCGTACCCTGGAAGAGCGCATCAGTGTGCTGGAAGCCTTTGCCGCCGCGCTGAAGAATCACGCCGACGAACTGGCTCGCACCATCGGTGAAGAAACCGGCAAACCCTTGTGGGAAGCGGCGACCGAAGTCACCAGCATGGTCAACAAGATTGCCATCTCGGTACAGAGCTACCGCGAACGCACCGGCGAGAAGAGCAGCCCGTTGGGCGACGCCACCGCTGTATTGCGTCACAAGCCGCACGGCGTAGTGGCGGTGTTCGGTCCTTACAACTTCCCTGGTCACTTGCCGAACGGTCACATCGTGCCGGCGCTGCTGGCCGGTAACAGTGTGCTGTTCAAGCCCAGCGAACTGACACCGAAAGTCGCCGAACTGACGGTCAAGTGCTGGATCGAAGCCGGTCTGCCGGCCGGCGTGCTGAACCTGCTGCAAGGTGCTCGCGAAACCGGTATCGCCCTGGCGGCGAACCCAGGCATCGACGGTCTGTTCTTCACCGGTTCCAGCCGTACCGGCAATCATCTGCACAAGCAGTTTTCCGGTCGTCCAGACAAAATTCTCGCGCTGGAAATGGGCGGTAATAACCCGCTGGTGGTGGATCAGGTCGCTGATCTCGATGCGGCCGTTTACACCATCATTCAGTCGGCGTTCATTTCTGCCGGCCAGCGTTGCACTTGCGCCCGTCGCTTGCTGGTGCCGCAAGGCGCCTGGGGCGATACGCTGCTGGCGCGTCTGGTGGCGGTCAGCTCGACCCTTTCAGTCGGTGCGTTCGATCAGCAACCAGCACCGTTCATGGGCTCGGTGATTTCCCTCGGTGCTGCGAAAGCCCTGATGGAAGCGCAAGAGCATCTGCTGGCCAACGGCGCCGTGGCGCTGCTGGAAATGACTCAGCCCCAGGCTCAGGCTGCGTTGCTGACCCCGGGCATTCTGGACGTGACAGCGGTTGCCGATCGCCCTGACGAAGAGCTGTTCGGCCCGCTGCTGCAAGTGATCCGCTACGCTGATTTTGAAGCGGCGATCGCTGAAGCCAACGATACCGCTTATGGCCTGGCGGCCGGCCTGCTGTCGGATTCCGAAGCGCGTTATCAGCAGTTCTGGCTGGAAAGCCGCGCCGGTATCGTCAACTGGAACAAGCAGCTGACCGGTGCGGCGAGCAGCGCGCCATTCGGCGGCGTCGGCGCCTCGGGCAACCATCGCGCCAGCGCCTACTACGCGGCGGATTACTGCGCGTACCCGGTGGCCTCGCTGGAAACCCCGAGCCTGACCTTGCCAGCGGCCCTTACGCCCGGCGTGCGCATGTCGTAAGACAGACCCTTGTAGCAGCCTATAACAACAGATTCTTGTGGAGCCTCGCTGATGAAATCCTTTGAAGTCAATTTTGACGGTCTAGTGGGGCCGACCCATAACTACGGTGGCCTGTCCTACGGCAACGTCGCCTCCCAGAGCAACAGCCAGCAATCCTCGAACCCGAAGGAAGCCGCGCTGCAAGGTCTGGCGAAAATGAAAGCGCTGATGGATATGGGCTTTCAGCAAGGCGTGCTCGCACCACAGGAACGCCCTGACGTAGCTGCCCTGCGTCGCTTGGGTTTCAGTGGCACCGACGCGCAAGTGATCGAGCAAGCCGCCAAAGACGCGATGCCGCTGCTGGTTGCCAGTTGCTCGGCGTCGAGCATGTGGGTGGCCAACGCCGCCACGGTCAGCCCGAGTGCCGACACCGCCGACGGTCGTGTGCATTTCACCGCCGCTAACCTGAACTGCAAATACCACCGCAGCATCGAGCACCCGACTACCAGTCGCGTGCTGGGCGCGATGTTCGCTGACCAGAAACACTTTGCTCACCACGCCGCGTTGCCGGCCGTGGCGCAGTTCGGTGACGAAGGCGCGGCCAACCACACCCGTTTCTGCCGTGACTACGGTGAAGCCGGCGTCGAGTTTTTCGTGTTCGGTCGTAGCGCGTTCGACACCCGTTATCCGTCCCCGCAGAAGTACCCGGCGCGCCAGACCCTCGAAGCCTCCCAGGCCGTCGCTCGCCTGCATGGCTTGAGCGATGACGGCGTGGTCTACGCCCAGCAGAACCCTTCGGTGATCGATCAGGGCGTGTTCCATAACGACGTGATCGCCGTGGGCAACGGCGAGGTGCTGTTCTATCACGAGGACGCCTTCCTCGACACCGACCAGATGCTCGCTGAGCTGCAAGGTAAACTGGCAAAAGTCGGTGGGAAATTTCAGTCGATCTGCGTACCGCGTTCCGCGGTCACTGTGGAAGACGCCGTTCGTTCCTACCTGTTCAATAGCCAACTGCTGTCGCGTCCTGACGGCTCCATGTTGTTGATCGTGCCGGAAGAGTGCCATGGCAACGAACGCGTCTGGCAGTACCTGCAAGGCCTGACCAGCTCTGGCGGCCTGATCCGCGAAGTGAAAGTCTTCGATCTCAAGCAGAGCATGCAGAACGGCGGTGGCCCGGCTTGCCTGCGGTTGCGCGTCGCCCTCAACGAAACCGAACTGGCGGCCGTCAACCAAGGGGTTATCATGACGGCTCCGTTGTACGGCACATTGACCGAGTGGGTCGACAAGCACTACCGCGACCGCATGACCGAAAACGATCTGGCGGACCCGCAATTGTTGCTTGAGTGCCGGACGGCACTGGATGAACTGACGCAAATCCTTAAACTGGGCGCGGTTTATCCATTCCAGATCAATTGATAGTCGGCGCGCTTTGGCTTTTTATATGAATGGCAAGCGCGCCGCTTAATCTCCAGATGAGAGCGTAAATACATGAGCGATACCCTGCAGCTGATCCTTGAAGACACCGACGGCACGCAACTGGAAACTTCCTGCACCCGCGTCGCGGTCATGTGGCAAGGCAAAGAGCTGTGGATCCAGCAGGATGGCCGTGGCCAGCTGCTGATCGGCGTGGACGTCGAAGAGGGTGACGCTGAATACGCCAACCTGCTGCTGCGCCCATTGGCGACTAATCTGGTAAGTCTGCAACTGGAGATGGAACCGGCCGATCTCGGTGATGATGAGGACCACGTGCACGGCCCGGATTGCAATCACGACCACTAAGGAAACCGCTCTATGCTCGCCCTCGGCAAACTGCTTGAACTGACCCTCGCCGGCCGCGAACCGGCGGAGAAGACTCAACTGACTGTCGAAGGCGTACGGATGCGCTGGTTGAGCGAAGGTGCGCTGGAAGTCCGGCCACCTGAAGCTCGCGACAATGGCCTGGACCTGCTGCTGTCGGCCGGTATCCATGGCAACGAAACAGCGCCGATCGAGCTGCTCGATCGCCTGTTGCATGACATCGCCCGCGGTGACTTGAAGCCGCGCGCCCGTATTCTGTTCCTGTTCGGCAATCCCGAGGCCATCCGTCGCGGTGAGCGTTTCATCGAGCAGGACGTCAATCGGCTGTTCAACGGCCGTCACGAACAAAGCAGCGGTTCCGAGGCCTTGCGCGCTTGTGAGCTGGAGCGGCTGGCGGCGACGTTCTTCAGCCTGCCGGACCGTAATCGTCTGCATTACGACCTGCACACGGCAATCCGTGGCTCGAAAATCGAGCAGTTCGCCCTCTACCCCTGGAAAGAAGGCCGTCAGCATTCACGCCAGGAGCTGGCTCGCTTGCGCGCCGCCGGCATGGAAGCGGTGCTGTTGCAGAACAAACCCTCCATCGTCTTCAGCTCCTACACCTACGACAAGCTCGATGCCGAGTCCTTCACCCTGGAGCTGGGCAAGGCCCGGCCCTTCGGGCAGAACGAAGGGGTCAACGTCAGCCTGCTGGAAACCCGCCTGAAGCAGATCATCGAAGGCTCCGAGCCGCCAATGACCGATGAAGGGCTGGAAGGGTTGCAGTTGTTCAGCGTGGCCCGGGAAGTGATCAAGCACAGCGATAACTTCCGTCTGAACCTGCCGGCGGACATCGAAAACTTTTCGGAATTGAAAGTGGGTTATGTGCTGGCCGAGGATATCGCCAATACCCGCTGGATCATCGAAGAGCAGGGCGCCCGGATCATCTTCCCGAACCCCAGGGTCAAGAACGGCCTGCGCGCCGGCATCCTGATCGTACCGACCACCGACGAAAACCTGGTCTGACTGTCGTGGAGTGATCGTTCCCACGCAGAGCGCGGGAACGATCGTCTAACTAGACGGCTACCGCGCGAGGCTCGCTGCGGCGCAATGCGCGAGCCTTGTGCAGCGTATCTGCACACGTCTTCGCCGCTTCCTGACCTTTATGCACGAAATGCTCGAAGAAGAACTTCTGGTGTTCTTCACCGGCATGGAAGTGGTGCGGGGTCAAAACCACCGAGAACACTGGCACTTCGGTTTCCAGCTGAACCTGCATCAGGCCGCTGATCACCGACTGGGCGACGAATTCGTGGCGATAGATGCCGCCATCGACCACCAGGCCCGCGGCGACGATGCCGGCATAACGACCGGACTTGGCCAGCAACTTGGCGTGCAGCGGAATTTCAAAGGCGCCACCGACTTCGAAGAAATCGATGTCCGACTCCTGATAACCCTGGGCAATCATTTCAGCGACGAAGCCTTTACGGCTCTGATCGACGATTTCCTTGTGCCAGCAGGCCTGGATGAACGCGACGCGCTCGCCCTGATGGTTTTTGCTTTTGCTATCGATTGCGGTGGGTTGCATGTTCTGACTCCTGTTTGTGTGAAAAACAGGGCGTTATGAATCGAATGGGATTTAAGGGTACGCAGGCACACGTGTCTGCGGACGGCGCTTTGGTACGGAACCTGGGCGGCGTCAATCCCGTTCTCTCTTCATCCGGACTATGACCGTCGGCCCCGGGATCACACCGGGTCTGCTGACCTTGCCGCCATCACAGCCATTGCCGTGCCTGTCGCCAAGCGCTCGCGGGCTATGCGCATTGCGCGCAATTACCGCCGGTGGGGAATTACACCCCGCCCTGAGAACGTTTTGCCGCCAGATTGTTTGGCGGCGAAGCGTTTTTAACACATATTTATGGGGCGTGCATGGCTGCTTTCTGATGATTGCTATCGGCTTTTCCGAAGGCATACAGCCTCTTTTCCTCGTTCAAGGCTTGATTAATTGTCGGCATGACCGCAGTAATTCCTTTCCGAAACGGATTTTTCCCCTGTTTACCGAGGCCAGATTCATGAGTGTTATCGATCTTCGCAGCGACACCGTCACCCAACCGACCGCAGGGATGCTCGACGCGATGGCCAATGCCGCCACCGGTGACGACGTTTATGGCGAAGATCCGACGGTCAATCGTCTGGAAGCCGAGCTGGCAACACGACTGGGTTTTGCCGCGGCGCTGTTTGTTCCAACGGGCACCATGAGCAACCTGCTGGGCTTGATGGCCCACTGCGAGCGCGGTGACGAGTACATTGTCGGTCAGCAGGCCCACACCTATAAGTACGAAGGTGGTGGCGCGGCGGTGCTCGGTTCGATCCAGCCGCAGCCGCTGGAAGTGCAAGCCGATGGTTCGCTGGACCTGGCGCAAGTCGCCGCCGCGATCAAACCGGACGACTTCCACTTCGCCCGCACCCGTTTGCTGGCGCTGGAAAACACCATGCAGGGCAAGGTGCTGCCGCTGGAGTATCTGGCCCAGGCTCGCCGCTTCACTCGTGAGCATGGCCTGGCGCTGCATCTGGATGGCGCGCGTCTCTACAACGCGGCGGTCAAGCTGGGTGTCGATGCCCGGGAGATCACTCAGCATTTCGATTCGGTTTCGGTTTGCCTGTCCAAAGGCCTGGGCGCGCCGATCGGTTCGGTGCTGTGCGGCTCGGCGGAGTTGATCGCCAAGGCGCGACGTCTGCGCAAGATGGTCGGCGGCGGCATGCGCCAGGCCGGGATTCTCGCGGCGGCGGGGCTGTATGCGTTGGATAACAACGTACAGCGTCTGGCCGACGACCACGCCAACGCGCAATTGCTGGCCGAAGGCCTGCGGGCGGCGGGGTATGAGGTCGAGCCGGTGCAGACCAACATGGTTTACGTGAAAATGGGCGACAAGGCCGAAGCGATCAAGGCCTTCGCCGCGACACGCGGGGTCAAGCTCAGCGCTGCCGCTCGTCTGCGAATGGTCACGCACATGGACGTCAACCGTGCGCAAATCGAGCAGGTCGTCGCTACATTCGTCGAGTTTTCCCGCATCTGATCGCGTTAGCGGTCCAATTGACCGTTTCTATCGTATAAACACGCTGTACCCCGCGCGCAGGGCCGATATAATGCGGCCCTTTGCCGTCGCTTCGTCTGTTGACGTTTCGCACAGGCCTTTGGCCGCAGCCTCCGTGGAAGAACCTAATGAAAAGCGCAGAAATCCGTGAAGCCTTCCTTCGCTTCTTCGAAGAGCAAGGCCACACCCGTGTAGCCTCCAGCTCTTTGATTCCGGGCAACGACCCAACCCTGCTGTTCACTAACGCGGGGATGAACCAGTTCAAGGACTGCTTCCTGGGCCAGGAAAAGCGCGCGTACACCCGCGCCGTCAGCAGCCAGAAATGCGTGCGTGCCGGCGGCAAGCACAACGACCTGGAAAACGTCGGTTATACCGCCCGTCACCACACCTTCTTCGAAATGCTGGGTAACTTCAGCTTCGGTGATTATTTCAAGCGTGACGCCATTACCTTTGCCTGGACGTTCCTGACCTCCGACAAATGGCTGAACCTGCCGAAAGAAAAGCTCTGGGTAACCGTCTACGCCAGCGATGACGAGGCCTACGACATCTGGACCAAAGAAGTCGGTGTACCGGCCGAGCGCATGGTTCGCATCGGCGACAACAAGGGCGCGCCGTACGCGTCCGACAACTTCTGGACCATGGGCGATACCGGCCCGTGCGGTCCTTGCACCGAGATCTTCTACGATCACGGCGCCGACATCTGGGGTGGCCCACCGGGCTCGCCGGAAGAAGACGGCGACCGTTACATCGAAATCTGGAACAACGTGTTCATGCAGTTCAACCGCACCGCCGATGGCGTGTTGCACCCGTTGCCAGCCCCGTCGGTGGACACCGGCATGGGTCTTGAGCGGATCAGTGCCGTGCTGCAGCACGTTCACTCGAACTATGAAATCGACCTGTTCCAGAGCCTGCTGAGCGCATCGGCCAAGGCCATCGGCTGCACCAACGACAATCAGGCTTCCCTGAAAGTCGTGGCTGACCACATCCGTTCCTGCGGCTTCCTGATTGCCGACGGCGTGCTGCCGTCCAACGAAGGTCGCGGTTATGTACTGCGCCGGATCATTCGTCGCGCTTGCCGTCACGGCAACAAACTGGGCGCCAAGGGCAGCTTCTTCTACCAGATCGTTGCGGCCCTGGTCGCCGAGATGGGCGAAGCGTTCCCTGAGCTGAAATCCCAGCAGGCGCACATCGAACGCGTGCTGAAGGCCGAAGAAGAGCAATTCGCCAAGACTCTGGAGCAGGGCCTGAAAATCCTCGAGCAGGATCTGGCCGAACTCAAAGGCGACGTGGTGCCAGGCGACGTGGTGTTCAAGCTTTACGACACCTACGGTTTCCCGATGGACCTGACCGGCGACATCGCCCGTGAGCGCAGCCTGACCATCGACGAAGCAGGCTTCGAGCGCGAAATGGAAGCCCAGCGCGTGCGTGCCCGCTCCGCCAGCTCCTTCGGCATGGACTACAACAGCCTGGTCAAGGTTGATGTGGCCACCGAGTTCACCGGTTACACCGCTCACAGCGGTTCCGCCAAAATCGTTGCTCTCTATAAAGAAGGGCAATCGGTTGACGTACTGAGCGAAGGCGAAGAAGGCGTCGTCGTTCTCGATCAAACGCCGTTCTATGCCGAGTCCGGTGGTCAGATTGGTGATTGCGGCTTCCTTCAGGCTGGCGCTGCGCGTTTCGACGTGCGCGACACCACCAAGACCGGCGGTGCGTTCCTGCACCACGGTGTGCTGGATTCGGGCAGCCTGATCGTAGGTGCTCCGGTGGAGACTCATGTCGATGCCGAAGTGCGCCATGCGACGTCGCTGAACCACTCGGCAACTCACTTGTTGCACGCCGCATTGCGTCAGGTGCTGGGCGAGCACGTTCAGCAGAAAGGCTCGTTGGTCGACAGTCAGCGTCTACGCTTTGACTTCAGCCACTTCGAAGCGATCAAGCCTGAGCAGTTGAAGGCGCTGGAAGACATCGTCAACGCCGAGATTCGCAAGAACTCCGAAGTTGAAACCGAAGAAACCGACATCGAAACCGCCAAGCAGAAAGGCGCCATGGCGCTGTTCGGCGAGAAGTACGGCGACAGCGTACGTGTGCTGAGCATGGGCGATTTCTCCGTCGAGCTGTGCGGCGGTATTCACGCCACCCGTACTGGCGACATCGGTCTGCTGAAAATCATCAGCGAAGGCGGTGTGGCTTCGGGTGTGCGTCGTATCGAGGCAGTCACCGGTGCCGCGGCACTGGCCTACTTGAATGCTGCAGAAGAACAACTCAAGGAAGCGGCCAACCTGGTCAAGGGCAGCCGCGATAACCTGATCGACAAGCTGTCGGCTGTGCTGGAGCGCAACCGTCTGCTGGAGAAGCAACTCGAGCAGTTGCAGGCCAAGGCTGCCAGCGCGGCGGGCGACGATCTGTCGGCTTCTGCCCTGGACGTCAAAGGCGTGAAAGTGCTGGCCGTGCGTCTGGACGGTCAGGACGGCAAGGCGCTGCTGGCGCTGGTCGATCAACTGAAAAACAAACTCGGCCGCGCAGTGATCCTGCTCGGCAGTGTCCATGAGGAAAAGGTCGTTCTGGTTGCAGGCGTGACCAAAGACCTGACTGGCCAACTCAAAGCCGGTGATTTGATGAAGCAGGCTGCTGCGGCAGTGGGCGGGAAGGGCGGTGGTCGTCCAGACATGGCGCAGGGCGGTGGTACTGACGCTGGCGCACTGGATGCCGCATTGGCCCTGACTGTTCCATTTGTAGAGCAGGGTTTATAAGGCAGTGTGCCTGGCCCGCGGTCTAGTGGCGGGCCAGAACGCTGTTTGAGTGATTATTGGGCGCCCTTCATGGGCAGAGGCGGCTTTGAAATGGCTTTGATCGTACAGAAATTTGGAGGCACCTCAGTCGGCACTGTCGAGAGAATCGAGCAGGTCGCCGACAAGGTTAAGAAATTCCGCGATGCGGGCGATGACCTGGTGGTTGTGCTGTCTGCAATGAGCGGCGAAACCAACCGTCTGATCGATCTGGCCAAGCAAATCAGTGGCGACGGCCAACCGGTTCCGCGTGAACTGGATGTGATCGTTTCCACCGGTGAGCAGGTGACGATTGCACTGTTGGCCATGGCGCTGATCAAGCGTGGCGTGCCAGCGGTGTCGTACACCGGCAACCAGGTACGGATTCTGACGGATAGCGCGCACAATAAAGCGCGTATCTTGCAGATTGATGACCAGAAGATTCGCGGTGACCTGAAGGCCGGTCGTGTGGTGGTTGTCGCCGGTTTCCAGGGCGTCGACGAGCACGGCAATATCACCACGCTCGGTCGTGGTGGTTCCGACACCACTGGCGTGGCACTGGCGGCAGCCCTGAAGGCTGACGAATGCCAGATCTACACCGACGTCGACGGCGTCTACACCACCGACCCGCGTGTGGTGTCCGTGGCTCAGCGTCTGGACAAGATCACCTTCGAAGAGATGCTGGAAATGGCCAGCCTCGGTTCCAAGGTGTTGCAGATCCGTGCGGTCGAGTTCGCCGGCAAGTACAACGTTCCGCTGCGCGTACTGCACAGCTTCAAGGAGGGTCCGGGCACCCTCATTACTATTGATGAAGAGGAAACCATGGAACAGCCGATCATTTCCGGCATCGCTTTCAACCGCGATGAAGCCAAGCTGACCATCCGTGGCGTGCCAGACACCCCGGGCGTGGCGTTCAAGATTCTCGGCCCGATCAGCGCCGCGAACATCGAAGTCGACATGATCGTGCAGAACGTTGCGCACGATAACACCACCGACTTCACCTTCACCGTGCACCGTAACGACTACCAGGCGGCGCAATCCGTGCTGGAAAACACCGCTCGCGAGATCGGTGCCCGTGAAGTCGTTGGCGACACCAAGATTGCCAAGGTCTCGATCGTTGGCGTCGGCATGCGCTCCCACGCAGGCGTGGCCAGCCGCATGTTCGAATCCCTGGCGAAAGAAAGCATCAACATCCAGATGATCTCGACTTCGGAAATCAAAGTGTCCGTGGTGATCGAAGAGAAGTACCTGGAACTGGCTGTGCGCGCCCTGCACACAGCTTTCGAACTGGACGCGCCGGCCCGACAGGGCGAGTAATGCGTTCCCCCCGAAGGGCGCGGTCTGACCGCGCCCTTCGTTTTTTTGAATGGTGCGTACCAAAACTGTTCTTTTGCTCGCGCTAGTCAATACTCAGGCATGTAGGGCTACGACCTTTTCGGTTGTAGGTCGAATGCCTTTTTTTTGCAGACTGTTGTCCCTGAAATGAAATGCGTGAGGAGAAAGGTATGCTGATTCTGACTCGTCGGTGCGCAGAAAGCCTGATTATTGGTGATGGCGAAATCACCGTGACCGTGCTCGGCGTTAAAGGAAATCAAGTGCGTATTGGTGTCAACGCCCCGAAAGAGGTGGCTGTGCACCGTGAGGAAATTTACCTGCGTATCAAGAAAGAGAAGGACGAAGAACCAAGCCATTAATTTTTATCGTTTTTTATGTTTGCAAACGGGGATAAAGCTGGTTAATATACGCCCCGTGTTGCGGAGAGCTGGCCGAGTGGCCGAAGGCGCTCCCCTGCTAAGGGAGTACACCTCAAAAGGGTGTCGGGGGTTCGAATCCCCCGTTCTCCGCCATTATTTGTTTAGTACGTTGTAATCTGGCTTCTTCGGTAAGTTGTTGAAATTACTAGAAAAAGTGCTTTACAAAAAGATTTAACGGCCTATAATGCGCGGCAACAAATGCACTCGTAGCTCAGCTGGATAGAGTACTCGGCTACGAACCGAGCGGTCACAGGTTCGAATCCTGTCGAGTGCACCATTTAAGAGTTGTTTGCAGTAATGTGAGTAACTTGGCTTCAACCAGTTGTGATCTGGTATAAAAACACAAATGCACTCGTAGCTCAGCTGGATAGAGTACTCGGCTACGAACCGAGCGGTCACAGGTTCGAATCCTGTCGAGTGCACCAAACACCAAAAAGCCCGCGTTTAACGCGGGCTTTTTGCCGTCTGCGATTTGGCTTTTCCTTTGGTACAGCCTTTCTCATCGAACTCGATGTGAGCACTGCGCCCTCGCTTGTTGTCGTAGCGGTAGCTCATGGCTGAATTGCGAGTGCTGATTTTGTCTGGCTTGCCGAGAGCGCTTTCGACGTCCTGCTGGCTCATGCCGGCAACCACTCTCTGATTGATGATCGCGATGCGGCGTTCCTTCGCGCTGAGCTGATTTCCACATTTGTCCTCGGACTGACCAACGACCGTCGGCTCTCTCCTTGGGTTTTTCATACTTGATGTTTCGCGAACCTCGGCTTCTGGCATCAGGGCTGTCGTGCTGCCAGGCAAAAACGTGCGTACTTCCTGAAGCGAAAGGCTTTCTCCGGTCGTACAGCTCAAGGTCGTGAAGGTGATGCGTCCGTCAGGGGCTTCACACCGGTGGATGGTCGTAGCAAACGCCCAGGGCGGCAGGCAGAGCAGGGCGGCAAGCAAAAAATAATTAGCATTCCGTGGCATTCGACGTCCTCCTTGACGGTCCATATCAAGGGTAGCCGTTACATTTTTCGACTGCGGTGTGTTTTCTTTTCAGGATGAGTCGTCGCAGTTCCATGGATCAGGACGGCGCTCAGGTTTGTCTCGCAAGCGCTTGTTTCAGCCGCGATTTTTTCACGTTTAAAACCGTCAGGCGGTGTTATCATTGCGCCTGTCAGCCCCGCCGGGGCTTGTGGAATACCTCCATGGACTTACCCAGTAGTTACTCAGTACCCCGTTTTTACAATCATGAATTGACTGATTGATCCTTCCGGCGTGCCCCGCTGCTGGGAGTGGAGTTCGCCTATGTCTGAAGTTGAAGTAAAGAAAACGCAGGAAAGCTTGCAGGACCGCCTTGCTCAAGTCGTTGAGCTGCTTCAGCGCCAGCGGGTGGTCGAAGACCTGACTCATCGCCAGGAAGGTCCGCATCACGACCGGGTCGAGAACCTGGTTCACCGGCAAAACCTCGTCGAGTTGCAACGCAAGCTCGATGATCTGCACTCCGCTGACGTTGCCTACATCCTTGAAGCCTTGCCACTGGACGATCGTCTGACCGTCTGGCAATTGGTCAAGGCCGACCGCGACGGCGACATTCTGCTCGAAGTATCCGATTCGGTTCGTGAAACCCTGATCGCCGACATGGACGATCACGAGCTCCTGGCGGCGGCCAAGGACATGGATGCCGACGAACTTGCTGACCTGGCCTCCGAGCTGCCGCGAGACGTCGTCCACGAGCTGATGGAAACCCTCGATGCTCAACAGCGTGAGCGCGTCCGCTCCGCGTTGTCCTATGACGAGGAGCAGGTCGGTGCGCTGATGGACTTCGAGATGGTGACGATCCGTGAGGATGTCAGTCTTGAAGTGGTGTTGCGTTACCTGCGTCGTCTCAAAGAGTTGCCAAGCCATACCGATAAACTGTTCGTGGTCGATTACGACGGCGTGCTCAAGGGCGTGTTGCCGATCAAGCGCCTTTTGGTCAACGACCCGGATAAACAGGTCTCGGAAGTGATGGCCAGCGATCCGGTGAGTTTTCATCCGGACGAAGACGCCTACGAGGCCGCTCAGGCGTTCGAGCGTTACGACTTGATCTCGGCCCCGGTGGTCGACAAGAACGGCAAGCTGATCGGTCGTCTGACCATCGATGAAATGGTCGACCTGATTCGTGAAGAGAGCGAAAACGAAGTTCTCAACATGGCGGGTCTGCGCGAAGAAGAAGATATTTTTGCGTCAGTCTGGAAGTCCCTGCGCAACCGTTGGGCCTGGCTGGCGATAAACCTGATCACCGCGTTCGTTGCATCACGGGTGATCGGCCTGTTCGAGGGCTCTATCGAGAAGCTGGTAGCGCTCGCGGCATTGATGCCGATCGTGGCGGGTATCGGCGGCAACTCGGGTAACCAGACGATCACCATGATCGTTCGGGCCATGGCGCTGGACCAGGTCAGCACCGGCAATACGTCGAGGTTGATGCGCAAGGAGTTGGCGGTCGCTTTGATCAATGGCGTGGTCTGGGGTGGAGTGATTGGGGTGGTGTCCTACCTGCTTTATGGCAGTTGGTCCCTGGGCGTGGTGATGACCGCCGCCATGACGCTTAACCTGTTGCTTGCGGCATTGATGGGTGTGTTGATTCCGATGACCCTGGCGCGGCTTGGGCGCGACCCGGCAATGGGCGCGAGTGTGATGATCACTGCCATGACCGACAGTGGTGGCTTTTTCATCTTCCTCGGGCTGGCGACGATTTTTCTGCTCTGACGTTCTACCTCAAAAGAACCCGCCCAATCGGCGGGTTTTTTTTGAGGGGCTGAATTTCAGGCAAAAAAAAGCCAGCAATTACGCTGGCTTGAGCTTTCAGGATGAATCAGGAAACGTCTGCAGCCATTTCGGCATCATGGGCGATCAGCGAAACCAGAGCGTTTTGCTGGCGGTGGGAGAGTTGGCGGAAGCGTTGCAGCAGTTCGCGTTCGTGTAATGACAGCTCGGGGCTGTCCAGGCGCATGCTCAATTCTTCGCCCAACGCGCCTTCCTGAATAAGACTCTGCTCAAGACGCGCGATGATTTCGGAATTCATGCTGCGATGATGATTGCGAGCCACCTCGGCAATGCGTTCACGCATTCCGTCTGGCAGACGTACGACGAACTTGTCAGCCGTACGGCTGGAATAAATTGCCTGTTTCAATGGGCGCATATATTTAACCGGTTAGTTCAGGGGAGCGGTTCTCGGGATAGGCCGCAGGATGTCAGATAGGACAAGCACTCCGACCAAATGTTCAACCTGAATTGATAGAGGCGCGCATCATGCCTCAAATTAGCCAGATCATTGGCGTCAATTCTGTGACAAATATTGATCTGGGTAAAGGCTTAATGCCAGCACCTATTATCAGAAATGCGGACTGGTTTGAAAACATTCCATGAGTCCGTATCGCTGACCGCGTCCTCTTGCCCGACAGGTGATGCCCGAAGACGCCTGAAGGTGCATGCTATGCGGATTCGATCCTTGTTCCTTACCTTAACAGGATAGTGGCAAATGGCCGATTTACTAGGGCAGACGGACGGTATGGGATGATTTCAGGATGGATGGCAGGCTGATTTATTTAATGGGGCCTTCGGGATCCGGCAAGGACAGCCTCATCGAAGCCGCTCGCGGGCCGTTGCGGGTGCGCAATTGTGAAGTCGTGCGGCGGGTTATTACGCGCTCGGCTGAGTCCGTCGGCGAAGACGCCATTGAGGTGTCCCGCGAAGAGTTCGAGCGACGCAGAAACAATGGGGATTTCGCGCTTTCGTGGCAGGCCAATGGGCTCGATTACGGTATTCCTGTGCGTATAGACCAGTGGCTCAAGGAAGGACGCGATGTGCTGATCAATGCTTCGCGCGGCCACCTGACAGAAGCGCAACAGCGCTATCCCACGCTGTTGCCGGTGCTGTTGACGGTCAAGGATGACGTTCTGCGAGAGCGCCTGCTACGGCGGGGGCGTGAAAGCCCGGCAGAAATTGAAGCGAGACTGTGCCGCAATGCGCTGTTCACGGCTGACGACACAATCGGTGATACGCAAATCCGTCGACTCGATAACTCCGGCGACCTTGCGGTCACCGTTGCCAGTCTTCTGGAGTTGCTGAGCGTCAGCGCAGAACCGGATCGAACTTGATCTTGCGCCCGGCGATCAGCGCCAGCACGAACAGCGCACTGAACACGCCGCAGGCAATCAGGGGCAGGGTGACGATCGTGTCCTGGACTAATGACAGATGAAGGATGCCACTCAGTAGAGCGAGGATGAGAAACCCTGCGGCTGATTTGGACATGCTGTGCTTCCTGATGAGGTGGTTCAAAATACCAAGCGTTCAAAAGACTGCGTGCGGGGTTGAAGACTTTCCTGGCTCAGCTCTTGGCTGACAAAACTGCGTTGATCGCTCGTGACTGCCCACTGAGGCGCTTTTTGCAGCTGCAGGTCATGGGGCGTGCGTTGGGCAACCATCGCAGCGTCGTTTGCGGGGAAGAACTGAAAACCCAACAGAACCGCCAGGGCGACTGCATTCGCGACTAAAAGAGCGCTGTTCATGGGGCTGATCTCCTTCGTTCTTTGAGAACAGTCGAAGCAGCCCGCATGCCAAAAGTTTAACGGCTATTAAATCCTTTAAAAACAAAGAATTACGCTATTTTAACAAAATGCCGGCATTGCATTTTGCAATGATGGCATTTTGCGGTGATGCAATTTGCACGGTAAACAAAGCCACGCTACCGTGGGGCGTCTGCCTACACTTAAAAAGCCCCACGGACGACATGACAAAAGCGGGCCTGCCCGTTAACATGCACGCCGTCCATCGCCGCGCATTCCTTGCGCGCAACTTGTGTCTCAGTAGCTCAATTGGATAGAGCATCCCCCTCCTAAGGGGAAGGTTGGCAGTTCGAACCTGCCCTGGGACACCATATAATCCAAGGCCTACAGCGTCTTTTTGTTTCTCTGCTTAACCCTCATGGGTGCTAGGTGGGTGCAACAGGTATGCTTTAAGCAAAGAAAAGCCCTGCTCAGATTGTTATCTGGCGGGGCTTTTTCATAACTGTCGTGTCATGCGGTCTATCGACTCTTTCCCGATCAATCGTGAAAATGGACGCGCTGCGCGTACCACCAACACGCCCAGACGATGGTGATCACCAGGGAGGCGACGCAGAAGATTATGGTCTGACGCGCATTGCCAAGATCCTCTCGGGCAAGCAAGCCAAGCGCCTGGAGGGCAGCCCCCCCAAAAAGCGCCAGGAACCCCATTCGCCAGGCGAACATGCGCTGTCGGTAAACGTCGAAAGCCAGCGGGAGCATAACGGCGCCATAGATTACGGAAAGATAGCGAAGTCTAACGTCTGCATAATGGGTAAAGACCGAACCACTTGGATCGCCCAGGGAAGGCTGGATATCCGTTATGGCAGAAACGCAGAACATGAGCCCTTGGAGGGCGAGCATCGCTGTGACAATCACGATGACAGTGGGTGGCCGCTTTTGGGTGCTCCGAAGCTCATCGGGCGGCAAACCTTTTGATGCAATCGCGACCTGATTACTCAGCGCCGTGCGAATGACCTCAGACAGCCATGCCTGATCGTTGCGGGAAAACCACATACAGATCCGCATCACGCCAATCCCACAGGCCATCATCGCAAGCCCCTCCAGCGGCATGAATGTGGCGTGCGGCCCAGGTACGGCGGTAAACAACGCCAATGCTGTAAAAAGCACACAAAACCCCAACCAGAAGCCCATGAAGAGCTTAACGGACCAGTGCAGCGCAAAACGCCCGGTTAGCACGACCTGGTTTTGGCGCACCTGGAATCGGCCGACGAAAAGTGGCTTGAATGAGTTGCGTACCATCGGGATGACACGTTGGAGCGAAACGCGAGACTCTGTCACCGTTCCCACGGCCGCTTCTCGAAAAGGTGTAAACATAGCCCAGTGCCGGGTCGCGCCTTTCAGGCGCTCAACAGATTCCGCCAGTCCGAACGAGCTCTCAAACTCGACCAGATCCGATCCCACCCAAAGTTCCCTCATCCATCGGAACATACACCCCCCTCTGGGCGCGTCATGCTTGGATTTCACGTTGGTATCGTGCAATTCATATTCGACCTTCCCTGGTCTCCACCATCATCAACTGCTCAACTCCAGCCCACTATCACGCCGTCAGCGTATGCTCCGCATCCCCGAACCAGGTGCGCACCAGATCGGGCCCAGGCGTACCAGCGTGGTCAAGCACCGCCACATCGACGAAATTCTTGCCATTGCTTGCGCCATCAGGGTCTACCTTCACGGTGATGTCGTTGCCGGTCTGCACCACTTGGACAAAGTCCGACACCTGGCTGGTGCCGGCGACGAAGTTGGCCTTGAGCAGTGCGGAGAGGTCGATTTTGTCCCCTTCGGCGTAGTTGTAGTCGAGGATATGGTCGCCGCCTTCATTCACGTTGAAGTAGGCAAACACGTCGGCTCCCGCGCCACCGCTGAGCGTGTCTGCACCGCCACGGCCCACGATGATGTCGTTGCCGTCGCCACCATTGATCGTGTCTGCGAGCATGGTGCCCACCAGCGTGCCGCTGGATTCTCCGTGGTAACTGACTTGAGTGCCGGCCGCGCCGCCGTCGGTGACCTGGAAGTCTTCCGCCGAGTAATGCCCCAACAGGTTCACCTCGGCCCGATGCACGCCGTCGTCCACTGTCAGCAGGCCGCCGGCGCCAGAGGCGTTGGTGTTGTAGCTGAGTTGGGTGTTGGCGCCGAAAGCGAGATTGCCGAACGTCAGCATGTCATTGCTCTCAAGGCCGAGGATGCCGGCCAGCGAGCCCGCTGTTTCGGCCTGTGCGATCACCAGCGTACCCGCGCCTTCGCCGTGGAAGGCGACGGACCCGTGTGCAGCACCGGAGAAGGTCAGGGTTGCGTTACCGTCGATGGTCGCGCTGCCGTCGCCGGTCACGTCGGCCAGCAGGCGCAGGTCACCACCATTGGCCCACAGGTGGCCGGTGTTTTCGACCGTACTGGCCACCGTCATGCCGCCTGGGCCCGTGGACTCCAGCACCCCGCTGTTGGTGATGGTGTGGGTGCCGGTGTCGAGCACCAGGCTGTTCAGCCCGCTGGCCATGATCAGCCCCGAATTGATCAGCACCATCTGCCCGGCACCCAACTGGCCGGCGCCGGAAATGCGGTTGTCGACGTTGTTCAGTACGGTGTCGGCGCTGCCGCCGAAAATCACGTTTTGCGCGTTGTCGGATAGCAGCACCTGGCCGCCACCGGTCAAGGTCGCGCCACGGAACAGAACCTCAAGGCTGGTCGCGCTGCCGGCGGAGCCGAGCTCGATGGTGCCGCTGTTATGGATACTGCCACCGAACGGCATGATCGCGCCGTCGGCAATGGTGAGGGTACCGGTGTTGTTGGTGAGCGGGTCGACATCGAACTGGAAGTTCGCTTCGCTCAAGCTCGCCGCATCGACACCTTTCAGGGTGATCGTCTGGCCAGTGCCTATGCTGACCAGCGCATTGCCGTTTGCGTCGTTAGTGATGCTCAAGTCAGCAAAGCCGGTGACGCCTGTGAAGCCGATCAGGTCGATCTTGTCCGCTGCGGCATCGAAGTTGTAGATCTGGTTGTTGCCGATCGGCTGGGCGAAGACGAAGGTGTCGGCACCGGACGAGCCGGTCAGGTTGTCGTTGAGGGACAAGGCGAAGATTGGTGAGCCTGGGGCGTAAGCCTCTACGTTGTCCGAGATGATGGCGCTTCCTGTGGTCCCGTCTGCATTGGTCCAAGTCTCCGTTACATGTAACACCATAGCGCCGACGTAGCCTGCCGTCGTAGTGACGGTGAGTACCGAGGGGTCGATAGTGGTGACCGACCAACTGCCGCCGCCGAGATGCGTGGCGCCGTTCACTATCCAGTCCGCTGGAACACCGGTGATCGTTACCGTGACAGGAAGACTGTGATCCGCCGACGGGTTGACCAGAGCCAAGTTGATCGGCTCGCCGGCGGTGCCTGCCGGGTGAGTGACCGACCATGTAACGCTGGTCGTGCTGAACGCGCTGGCACCCCCGCCTGAGCCAGGGTCGACCTTCGTCGCAAACGTGCCCGACGTCTGATCCCACGCCTTGTAGGTTAGATCTCCCGCATTTCCGTTACCGGTCATGCGTACTAAGTCTCCGCTACGTAGCAGCAGCGCCGAGTTCGTACTTACCGTGCCGACATCTGTCCACGTCGATCCACTGTCTGTTGAGTACTGCCACTTGCCAGTAGAGCCATTTGTGCGGGTCGCAGCGGTGATCGCGATGCCCTTCAGTGCACCACTGTCCACATCAGTGGAACTCAGGAACGAACTCACCAACACACCGCCGCTGACATTGACCGACGTCGGAGCTGTCCCGGACAGTACCGGCGCGTCATTGACCGCGGTGATGTTGATGTTGATCGTGTCGCTGTCGCTCAATGCACCACCAGTGCCCGTGTTGCCACCGTCATTGGTCAGCATGGTCAGGGTGACCGTGCCGTTGGCATTGGCAACCGGGGTGTAGGTTGGCTGGTTGGCGACCGTGGCCAGGTAAGTGTTGATGTTGGCGAGGGTGCCGGTGAGCACGATGCTGCTGGTGCCCGAGCCACTGACCGAGACACTGCCCGCTGTCGCGGCCGTCAACGAGCCGCTGCCGACCGTGAGCGTAACCGAGATGTTGCCAGCGCCTGCGTCGACGTCTGCCACCGACAGACCGCTGAGCTTGAATGCGGCGTCTTCATTCGTCGTGTAGCTTGCCGGCAGCGTGTTCACCGGTGCGTCATTGAGCGCGGTGATGTTGATGTTGATCGTGTCGCTGTCGCTCAGCGCACCACCAGTGCCCGTGTTGCCGCCGTCATTAGTCAGCATGGTCAGGGTGACCGTACCGTTGGCATTGGCAGCTGGGGTGTAGGTCGGCTGGTTGGCGACCGTGGCCAGGTAAGTGTTGATGTTGGTGAGGGTACCCGTGAGCACGATGCTGCTGGTGCCTGAGCCGCTGATCGTGACACTGCCTGCTGTCGCGGCCGTTAACGAGCCGCTGTCGACCGTGAGCGTGACCGAGATGCTGCCAGCGCCTGCGTCGACGTCTGCCACCGACAGACCGCTGAGCTTGAATGCAGTGTCTTCATTCGTCGTGTAGCTTGCCGGCAGTGTGTTCACCGGAGTGTCGTTGAGCGCGGTGATGTTGATGTTGATCGTGTCGCTGTCGCTCAGTGCACCACCAGTGCCCGTGTTGCCACCGTCATTGGTCAGCATGGTCAGGGTGACCGTACCGTTGGCATTGGCAACCGGGGTGTAGGTCGGCTGGTTGGCGACCGTGGCCAGGTAAGTGTTGATGTTGGCGAGGGTACCCGTGAGTACGATGCTGCTGGTGCCCGAGCCGCTGACCGAGACACTGCCCGCTGTCGCGGCCGTCAACGAGCCGCTGCCGACCGTGAGCGTAACCGAGATGTTGCCAGCGCCTGCGTCGACGTCTGCCACCGACAGACCGCTGAGCTTGAATGCGGCGTCTTCATTCGTCGTGTAGCTTGCCAGCAACGTGTTCACCGGTGCGTCATTGAGCGCGGTGATGTTGATGTTGATCGTGTCGCTGTCGCTCAACGCACCACCAGTGCCCGTGTTGCCGCCGTCATTGGTCAGCATGGTCAGGGTGACCGTACCGTTGGCATTGGCAATCGGGGTGTAGGTTGGCTGGTTGGCGACCGTGGCCAGGTAAGTGTTGATGTTGGCGAGGGTACCCGTGAGCACGATGCTGCTGGTGCCCGAGCCACTGACCGAGACACTGCCCGCTGTCGCGGCCGTCAACGAGCCGCTGCCGACCGTGAGCGTAACCGAGATACTGCCAGCGCCTGCGTCGACGTCTGCCACCGACAGACCGCTGAGCTTGAATGCGGCGTCTTCATTCGTCGTGTAGCTTGCCGGCAACGTGTTCACCGGGGCGTCATTGAGCGCGGTGATGTTGATGTTGATCGTGTCGCTGTCGCTCAGTGCACCACCAGTGCCCGTGTTGCCGCCGTCATTGGTCAGCATGGTCAGGGTGACCGCACCGTTGGCATTGGCAACCGGGGTGTAGGTTGGCTGGTTGGCGACCGTGGCCAGGTAAGTGTTGATGTTGGCGAGGGTACCCGTGAGCACGATGCTGCTGGTGCCCGAGCCACTGACCGAGACACTGCCCGCTGTCGCGGCCGTCAACGAGCCGCTGCCGACCGTGAGCGTAACCGAGATGTTGCCAGCGCCTGCGTCGACGTCTGCCACCGACAGACCGCTGAGCTTGAATGCGGCGTCTTCATTCGTCGTGTAGCTTGCCGGCAGCGTGTTCACCGGCGTGTCGTTGAGCGCAGTAATGCCGATGGTGACGCTGTGCGAGATGCTGCTGTCGATGCCGTCGCTGACCAGAACGTTCACCGTCCGATCAGAAGTGGTCGGCGTATTGCTGGAGTTGTTGTAGAGGATGCCGTCCAGAATCGTCTGGTATGTGGCCTTGCTGGCCAAACCGGTGATCGACAGCACGCCGGTGCTGGTGGTGTAGCTGACCGTCAGGCCGGCCGCTGCGGTAGTGGCGCTCGCGTTAAGTGATAGCGACTCGGTGGTGTTGCCGTCAGGGCGCACCGTCAGCGTCGCCGTCATCGAGGTCAGGTTGGCCGAGTCGACGTCGGTAATGGTCGCCGACGGGGCGATCAGCACGGAGGTCTGTTCGGTGAAGGCTGCGGTCGCGTCGTTGCCGGGGCTTCCACCGTTCAGGTCGGTTACCGGTGCATCGTTAGTGCCGTTGATGGTGACGCTGACCGAGGTCTCGGTGCCATCAGCACTGAGTACCGCGAAGGTGTCGGTCAGGCTGTCGCCGACATTGAGTGCATCGAAGGCCGAGTTGGCGGTATAGCTCCAGTTACCCGCGGCATCGATGGCGAAGGCCCCGTTGACGCCAGCGGTGCCGGACTGCGCCTGGAAGCTTTCCGGGCTGTCGATATCGCTGATGGTCAGGCTGCCGCCGGTGGTCAGCGGAGCATTGGTTTCGGTCAGCGTGACGCTGGCCGAGGACAGCACTGCGGCATCGTTGCTGCCGGTGACGGTCACGGTCACCAGTTGGGTGTCGACGCCGCCCAGGCCATCGCTGACCTGCACGCTGAACACTTCATCGTGACTCTCGCCGGCCTTCAGTGATTGCACGGCACTGGCGACGCCATCGCTGCCGTTGGCCAGGGTGTAGGTCCACTGGCCCGTGCTGTCGACGGCGATCGAGCCGTAGGTTCCAGTTGCCGAGCCATTGATCGACCAAGTGGCGGTGGCATTGTGATCAATGTCGCTCGAACTGAACTGGCCGCTGACGCTGAGGGTGGTGTCTTCCTGCACTGCACCAAGCTCGTTGCCGCTGGCGAAACTGAGTACGGGGGCGTCATTGCTGCCGGTGACAGTGACGGTCACCTGCTGGGTGTCGACGCCGCCGAGGCCGTCGCTGACCTGGATGGTGAACACTTCGTTGTGAGTCTCGCCGGCCTGCAGCGACTGCACGGCACTGGCAACGCCATCGGTGCCGTTGGCCAGGGTGTAAGTCCACTGACCAGTGCTGTCGACGGCGATGGAACCGTAAGTGCCGGTATTGGACCCGGCGATGCTCCAGGTGGCGGTGGCCGCATGATCGATGTCGCTCGAGCTGAACTGGCCGCTGACGCTGAGGCTGCTGTCCTCCTGCACCGCGCCGACATCGTTGCCCGACGCGAAGCTGAGTACGGGCGCATCGTTGCTGCCGGTGACGGTGACAGTCACCTGTTGGGTGTCGACGCCACCGAGGCCATCGCTGACCTGGAGGGTGAACACTTCATTGTGAGTCTCGCCGGCCTGCAGTGATTGCACGGCACTGGCGACGCCATCGGTGCCGTTGGCCAAGGTGTAGGTCCATTGGCCCGTGCTGTCGACGGCGATCGAGCCATAGCTGCCAGTATTGGACCCGGCAATGCTCCAGGTCGCGGTGGCTGCATGATCGATGTCGCTTGAACTGAACTGGCCGCTGACGCTGAGCGTGGTGTCTTCCTGCACCGCGCCGGCATCGTTGCCGTTGGCGAAACTGAGTACGGGTGCGTCGTTGCTGCCGGTGACGGTGACAGTCACCTGCTGGGTGTCGACGCCGCCGAGGCCGTCGCTGACCTGGATGGTGAACACTTCGTTGTGACTCTCGCCGGCCTGCAACGATTGCACGGCACTGGCGACACCGTCGGTGCCATTGGCCAACGTGTAGGTCCACTGGCCGCTGCTGTCGACGGCGATCGAGCCATAAGTGCCGGTATTGGACCCGGCTATGCTCCAAGTGGCGGTGGCCGCATGGTCGATGTCGCTCGAGCTGAACTGGCCACTGACGCTGAGGGTGCTGTCTTCCTGCACCGCACCGGCATCGTTGCCCGACGCGAAGCTGAGCACCGGCGCATCGTTGCTGCCGGTGACGGTGACAGTCACCTGCTGGGTGTCGACGCCACCGAGGCCATCGCTGACCTGCACGCTGAACACTTCGTCATGGCTCTCGCCGGCTTTCAGTGATTGCACGGCACTGGCAACGCCATCGGTGCCGTTGGCCAGGGTGTAGGTCCACTGACCGCTGCCGTCGACGGCGATCGAGCCGTAGGTTCCGGTTGCCGAGCCATTGATCGACCAGGTGGCAGTGGCTGCATGGTCGATGTCGCTCGAGCTGAACTGGCCGCTGACGCTGAGGGTGCTGTCCTCCTGCACGGCGCCGACATCGTTGCCGCTGGCGAAGCTGAGCACTGGCGCATCGTTGCTGCCGGTGACAGTGACGGTCACCTGCTGGGTGTCGACGCCACCGAGGCCATCGCTGACCTGCACGCTGAACACTTCGTTATGACTCTCGTCGGCCTGCAGTGATTGCACGGCACTGGCAACGCCATCGGTGCCGTTGGCCAGGGTGTAAGTCCACTGACCGCTGCCGTCGACGGCGATCGAGCCGTAAGTGCCGGTATTGGACCCGGCGATGCTCCAGGTGGCGGTGGCCGCATGATCGATGTCGCTCGAGCTGAACTGGCCGCTGACGCTGAGGCTGCTGTCCTCCTGCACCGCGCCCACCTCATTGCCCGACGCGAAGCTCAGCACCGGCGCGTCATTGCTGCCGGTGATAGTGACGGTCACCTGCTGGGTGTCGACGCCGCCGAGGCCATCGCTGACCTGGATGGTGAACACTTCATTGTGAGTCTCGCCGGCCTGCAACGATTGCACGGCACTGGCGACGCCATTGGTGCCGTTGGCCAGGGTGTAGGTCCACTGACCGCTGCTGCTGTCGACGGCGATCGAGCCGTAGCTGCCGGTGTTGGACCCGGCAATGCTCCAGGTCGCGGTGGCTGCATGATCGATGTCGCTTGAACTGAACTGGCCACTGACGCTGAGGGTGCTGTCCTCCTGCACGGCGCCGAAATCGTTGCCCGACGAGAAGCTGAGTACCGGTGCGTCATTGCTGCCGGTGACAGTGACGGTCACCTGCTGGGTGTCGACGCCGCCCAGGCCATCACTGACCTGGATGCAGAACACTTCATCGTGACTCTCGCCGGCCTGCAACGACTGCACGGCACTGGCGACGCCATCGGTGCCATTGGCCAGCGTGTAGGTCCACTGACCGCTGCCGTCGACGGCGATCGAGCCGTAGGTTCCAGTTGCCGAGCCATTGATGGACCAGGTGGCAGTGGCTGCATGGTCGATGTCGCTTGAGCTGAATTGGCCGCTGACGCTGAGCGTGCTGTCTTCCTGCACTGCACCAAGCTCGTTGCCGCTCGCAAAGCTGAGTACGGGTGCGTCGTTGCTGCCGGTGACGGTCACGGTCACCTGCTGGGTGTCGACACCGCCCAGGCCATCGCTGACCTGCACGCTGAACACTTCGTCGTGACTCTCGCCGGCCTTCAGTGACTGAACGGCACTGGCAACGCCATCGGTGCCGTTGGCCAGGGTGTAAGTCCATTGGCCCGTGCTGTCGACGGCGATCGAGCCGTAGGTTCCAGTGGCCGAACCATTGATCGACCAAGTGGCGGTGGCATCGTGGTCGATGTCGCTTGAGCTGAATTGGCCGCTGACGCTGAGCGTGCTGTCTTCCTGCACGGCGCCGACATCGTTGCCCGACGCAAAGCTGAGCACGGGCGCATCGTTGCTGCCGGTGACGGTGACAGTCACCTGCTGGGTGTCGACGCCGCCGAGGCCATCGCTGACCTGGATGGTGAACACTTCATCGTGACTCTCGCCGGCCTGCAACGACTGCACGGCACTGGCGACGCCGTCGCTGCCATTGGCCAACGTGTAGGTCCATTGGCCGCTGCCGTCGACGGCGATTGAGCCATAAGTGCCGGTATTGGACCCGGCAATGCTCCAGGTGGCGGTAGCATCGTGGTCGATGTCGCTCGAGCTGAACTGGCCACTGACGCTGAGGCTGCTGTCCTCCTGCACCGCGCCGACATCGTTGTCGCTGGCGAAGCTGAGTACCGGGGCGTCATTGCTGCCGGTGACGGTGACAGTC
Organism: Pseudomonas sp. Pseusp15; assembly: GCF_059492165.1. NCBI lineage: Bacteria > Pseudomonadati > Pseudomonadota > Gammaproteobacteria > Pseudomonadales > Pseudomonadaceae > Pseudomonas > Pseudomonas sp. Pseusp15. The sequence continues at coordinate 3,815,465 of NZ_CP168523.1, read as the reverse complement.
ACCTGCTGGGTGTCGACGCCACCGAGGCCATCACTGACCTGCACGCTGAACACTTCGTTGTGAGTCTCGCCGGCCTGCAGCGATTGCACGGCACTGGCGACACCATCGGTGCCATTGGCCAAGGTGTAAGTCCACTGACCGCTGCCGTCGACGGCGATCGAGCCGTAAGTGCCGGTATTGGACCCGGCGATGCTCCAGGTGGCGGTGGCCGCATGATCGATGTCGCTTGAACTGAACTGGCCGCTGACGCTGAGGGTGGTGTCTTCCTGCACCGCACCCACCTCATTGCCCGACGCGAAGCTGAGCACCGGCGCATCGTTGCTGCCGGTGACGGTGACGGTCACCTGCTGGGTGTCGACGCCGCCGAGGCCATCGCTGACCTGGATGGTGAACACTTCATCGTGACTCTCGCCGGCCTGCAACGACTGCACGGCACTGGCGACGCCGTCGCTGCCATTGGCCAAGGTGTAGGTCCATTGACCGCTGCTGTCGACGGCGATCGAGCCATAAGTGCCGGTATTGGACCCGGCAATGCTCCAGGTCGCGGTGGCGTCGTGGTCGATGTCGCTTGAGCTGAACTGACCGCTGACGCTGAGGGAGCTGTCTTCCTGCACCGTGCCGGCATCGTTGCCGCTGGCGAAGCTGAGCACCGGCGCATCGTTGCTGCCGGTGACAGTGACGGTCACTTGCTGGGTGTCGACGCCGCCGAGGCCGTCGCTGACCTGGATGGTGAACACTTCGTTGTGAGTCTCGCCGGCCTGCAGCGATTGCACGGCACTGGCGACGCCATCGGTGCCGTTGGCCAAGGTGTACGTCCATTGGCCGCTGCTGCCGTCGACGGCGATCGAGCCGTAGGTTCCAGTTGCCGAGCCATTGATCGACCAAGTGGCGGTGGCATCGTGGTCGATGTCGCTTGAGCTGAATTGGCCACTGACGCTGAGGGTGCTGTCTTCCTGCACTGCACCAAGCTCGTTGCCGCTGGCGAAACTGAGCACCGGTGCGTCGTTGCTACCGCTGACGGTGACGGTCACCTGCTGGGTGTCGATACCGCCGAGGCCATCGCTGACCTGAATGGTGAACACCTCGTTATGACTCTCGCCGGCCTGCAACGATTGCACGGCACTGGCGACGCCATCGCTGCCGTTGGCCAAGGTGTAGGTCCATTGGCCGCTGCTGTCGACGGCGATTGAGCCATAAGTGCCGTTAGCTGTTCCGGCAATGCTCCAGGTCGCCGTGGCAGCATGATCGATGTCGCTTGAACTGAACTGGCCGCTGACGCTGAGGGTGGTGTCCTCCTGCACGGCGCCGACATCGTTGCCGCTCGCAAAGCTGAGCACCGGCGCATCGTTGCTGCCGGTGACGGTCACGGTCACCTGTTGGGTGTCGACGCCGCCGAGGCCATCGCTGACCTGCACGCTGAACACTTCGTTATGACTCTCGCCGGCTTTCAGCGACTGCACGGCACCGGCGACGCCATCGCTGCCGTTGGCCAAGGTGTAAGTCCATTGGCCAGTGCTGTCGACGGCGATTGAGCCGTAGGTCCCAGTTGCCGAGCCATTGATCGACCAGGTCGCGGTGGCCGCATGGTCGATGTCGCTCGAGCTGAACTGGCCGCTGACGCTGAGGGTGCTGTCCTCCTGCACGGCGCCGACATCGTTGTCGCTGGCGAAGCTGAGCACCGGCGCGTCGTTGCTGCCGGTGACGGTCACGGTCACCTGCTGGGTGTCGACGCCGCCGAGGCCGTCGCTGACCTGGATGCTGAACACCTCGTCATGGCTCTCGCCGGCCTGCAGTGATTGCACGGCACTGGCGACGCCATCGGTGCCGTTGGTCAAGGTGTAGGTCCATTGGCCCGTGCTGTCGACGGCGATTGAGCCGTAGCTGCCGGCATTGGACCCGGCAATGCTCCAGGTGGCGGTGGCATTGTGATCGATGTCACTCGAGCTGAATTGGCCGCTGACGCTGAGCGTGCTGTCTTCCTGCACCGCACCGACATCGTTGCCCGACGCGAAGCTCAGCACCGGCGCGTCATTGCTGCCGGTGACGGTGACAGTCACCTGCTGGGTGTCGACACCGCCGAGGCCGTCGCTGACCTGGATGGTGAACACTTCGTTGTGACTCTCGCCGGCCTGCAACGACTGCACGGCACTGGCGACGCCATCGGTGCCGTTGGCCAGGGTGTACGTCCATTGACCGCTGCCGTCGACGGCGATCGAGCCGTAGGTTCCAGTTGCCGAGCCATTGATCGACCAAGTGGCGGTGGCATCGTGGTCGATGTCGCTTGAGCTGAATTGGCCACTGACGCTGAGGGTGCTGTCTTCCTGCACTGCACCAAGCTCGTTGCCGCTGGCGAAACTGAGTACGGGTGCGTCGTTGCTACCGGTGACGGTGACGGTCACCAGTTGGGTGTCGACGCCGCCCAGGCCATCGCTGACCTGGATGGTGAACACTTCATTGTGAGTCTCGCCGGCCTTCAGTGACTGAACGGCACTGGCGACACCGTCGCTGCCGTTGGCCAGGGTGTAGGTCCACTGGCCCGTGCTGTCGACGGCGATCGAGCCGTAGGTTCCAGTTGCCGAGCCATTGATCGACCAAGTGGCGGTGGCATTGTGATCAATGTCGCTCGAACTGAACTGGCCGCTGACGCTGAGGGTGGTGTCTTCCTGCACTGCACCAAGCTCGTTGCCGCTGGCGAAGCTGAGTACGGGCGCGTCATTGCTGCCGGTGACGGTGACAGTCACTTGCTGGGTGTCGACGCCGCCGAGGCCATCGCTGACCTGGATGGTGAACACTTCATTGTGACTCTCGCCGGCCTGCAGCGACTGCACGGCACTGGCAACGCCATCGCTGCCGTTGGCCAAGGTGTAAGTCCACTGACCGCTGCTGTCGACGGCGATCGAGCCGTAGGTCCCAGTGGCCGAGCCATTGATCGACCAGGTCGCGGTGGCCGCGTGGTCGATGTCGCTTGAACTGAACTGGCCGCTGACGCTGAGGGTGGTGTCTTCCTGCACAGCACCAAGCTCGTTGCCCGACGCGAAGCTGAGTACCGGTGCATCGTTGCTGCCGGTGACGGTGACAGTCACTTGCTGGGTGTCGACGCCGCCCAGGCCGTCGCTGACCTGGATGCTGAACACCTCGTCATGGCTCTCGCCGGCCTGCAGCGATTGCACGGCACTGGCGACACCATCGGTGCCATTGGCCAACGTGTAGGTCCATTGACCGCTGCTGTCGACGGCGATTGAGCCATAAGTGCCGTTAGCTGTTCCGGCAATGCTCCAAGTGGCGGTGGCATTGTGGTCGATGTCGCTTGAGCTGAACTGGCCGCTGACGCTGAGGGAGCTGTCTTCCTGCACCGCGCCCAGCTCATTGCCCGACGCGAAACTGAGTACCGGGGCGTCGTTGCTGCCGGTGACAGTGACGGTCACTTGCTGGGTGTCGACGCCGCCGAGGCCGTCGCTGACCTGGATGGTGAACACTTCGTTGTGACTCTCGCCGGCCTGCAACGATTGCACGGCACTGGCGACACCGTCGGTGCCATTGGCCAACGTGTAGGTCCACTGACCGGTGCCGTCCACGGCGATCGAGCCGTAGGTTCCAGTTGCCGAGCCATTGATCGACCAGGTGGCGGTGGCCGCATGGTCGATGTCGCTTGAACTGAACTGGCCACTGACGCTGAGCGTGGTGTCTTCCTGCACCGCGCCGGCATCGTTGCCCGATGCGAAGCTGAGCACTGGCGCATCGTTGCTGCCGGTGACGGTGACAGTCACCTGCTGGGTGTCGACACCGCCGAGGCCGTCGCTGACCTGGACGGTGAACACTTCGTTGTGACTCTCGCCGGCCTGCAACGACTGCACGGCACTGGCGACGCCATCGGTGCCGTTGGCCAAGGTGTAAGTCCACTGACCGCTGCCGTCGACGGCGATCGAGCCGTAGCTGCCGGTGTTTGACCCGGCAATGCTCCAGGTCGCGGTGGCGGCATGATCGATGTCGCTTGAACTGAACTGGCCGCTGACGCTGAGCGTGCTGTCTTCCTGCACCGCACCGACATCATTGCCCGACGCGAAACTGAGCACCGGCACATCGTTGCTGCCGGTAATGGTGATGCTGACAGTCTGCGTTGCCGAAGCAGCGTTAGCCGCGCCGCTGTCATCGGTGGCGACCACCGTGTACGAGAAGGTGATGGTTTCACCCGCGCCGAGGAAGTCGAGGTTCTGGCTGGTGCTGTAATCCCAGCTGTCCTGATCGACCGAGAAGCCGGCGACCAGTGCCGAAGCCACGCCCGCATTGAGTGTGCCGCCGCTCCAGGTGATGTCGCCGTTGGCGGTGTGCGACACGGTCACCACGTCGGTGCTGTCCAGATCGGCAAAGCTCAGTGCGCCGCTGTCGCTCAGCATCGCCGCGCCATCGCCTTCGTTCATCGCGCCGGTGGTGTCGGCAATTGTCAGGGTTGGTTGGTCGTTGGTGCCGGTGATAGTCACGTCCACAGTGGAGCTCGAAAGTGCGCCGTGTTCGTCCTGCATGGTGTAGCTGAGCGTTACGTGCTGGACGGCACCTTGCGCCAGGTGATCGAAGTCGCTGCCAGGATTGAACAGCAATTGGTTGGCGACCACGCTGGCGGTGCCTTGGCCGATCGGCGCGCTGGCGCTGTTCAGGGTGAACTGGTGGCCGTCATCGACGTCGGTGTCGTTGGCCAGCACGTCGATGGTCAGGGATTGGTTTTCCGTGCCAGCGGCGACATCGGCCACCGCGATCGGGCCGTCGTTGGTGCCGGTGATAGTCACGTCCACCGTACTAGACGAAAGCGCGCCGTGTTCGTCCTGCATGGTGTAGCTGAGCGTCACGTGCGCGACCGCACCCTGTGCCAGATGGTCGAAGTCGCTGCCGGGGGTGAATACCAGCTGATTGGCGACCACGCTGGCCGAGCCTTGGCCGAGCGGGGCGCTGGCGCTGTTCAGGGTGAACAGATGGCCCTCATCGACGTCGGTGTCGTTGGCCAGCACGTCGATGGTCAGGGATTGGTTTTCCGTGCCAGCGGCGACATCGGCCACCGCGATCGGACCGTCGTTGGTGCCGGTGATAGTGACGTCCACAGTACTAGACGAAAGCGCGCCGTGTTCGTCCTGCATGGTGTAGCTGAGTGTCACGTGCGCGACCGCGCCTTGTGCCAGATGGTCGAAGTCGCTGCCGGGGGTGAATACCAGCTGATTGGCGACCACGCTGGCCGAGCCTTGGCCGAGCGGGGCGCTGGCGCTGTTCAGGGTGAACAGATGACCCTCATCGACGTCGGTGTCGTTGGCCAGCACGTCGATGGTCAGGGATTGGTTTTCCGTGCCAGCGGCGACATCGGCCACCGCGATCGGGCCGTCGTTGGTGCCGGTGATAGTGACATCCACGGTGGAACTCGAGAGCGCGCCGTGTTCGTCTTGCATGGTGTAGCTGAGTGTCACGTGCGCGACCGCGCCTTGCGCCAGATGATCAAAGTCGCTGCCAGGGGTGAACAGCAATTGGTTGGCGACCACGCTGGCGGTGCCCTGGCCGAGTGGGGCGCTGGCGCTGTTCAGGGTGAACAGATGACCGTCATCGACGTCGGTGTCGTTGGCCAGCACGTCGATGGTCAGGGATTGGTTTTCCGTGCCGGCGGCGACATCGGCCACCGCGACTGGGCCGTCGTTGGTACCAGTGATGGTCACGTCCACCGTACTAGACGAAAGCGCGCCGTGTTCGTCTTGCATGGTGTAGCTGAGTGTCACGTGCGCGACCGCGCCTTGCGCCAGATGATCAAAGTCGCTGCCAGGGGTGAACACCAACTGGTTGGCGACCACGCTGGCGGTGCCCTGGCCGAGTGGGGCACTGGCGCTGTTCAGGGTGAACAGATGACCGTTGTCGACGTCGGTGTCGTTGGCCAGCACGTCGATGGTCAGGGATTGGTTTTCCGTGCCGGCGGCGACATCGGCTACCGCGACCGGACCGTCATTGGTGCCGGTGACGGTGACCGTCACCAGGTGGGTGGCGACGCCACCGAGGCCATCGCTGACCTGCATGGTGAACACCTCAGCATGACTCTCGCCAACCTTCAGTGATTGCACGGCACTGGCAACGCCATCGGTGCCGTTGGCCAGGGTGTACGTCCACTTACCGGTGCCGTCCACGGCGATCGAACCATAGGTGCCGGTATTTGACCCGGCAATGCTCCAGGTGGCGGTGGCCGCGTGATCGATGTCGGTCGAGTTGAACTGGCCACTGACACTGAGGGTGGTGTCTTCCTTCACGGCGCCGGCATCGTTGCCGCTCGCGAAGCTGAGCACCGGTGCGTCATTGCTGCCGGTGACGGTGACGGTCACCAGATGGGTAGCGACGCCGCCGAGGCCATCGCTGACCTGGATGGTGAACACTTCGTTGTGACTTTCGCCGGCCTTCAGCGATTGCACCGCACTGGCAACGCCATCGGTGCCGTTGGCCAGGGTGTAGGTCCATTTACCGCCGCCGTCCACGGCGATCGAACCATAGGTGCCGGTATTGGACCCGGCAATGCTCCAGGTGGCGGTGGCATTATGATCGATGTCGCTCGAGCTGAACTGGCCGCTGACGCTGAGGGTGGTGTCTTCCTTCACGGCGCCGGCATCATTGCCCGTTGCGAAACTGAGCACCGGCGCGTCGTTGCTGCCGGTGACGGTGACAGTGACCAGATGGGTGGCGACGCCGCCGAGGCCATCGCTGACCTGCACGCTGAACACTTCGTTGTGACTCTCGCCAACCTTCAGTGATTGCACCGCACTGGCAACGCCATCGGTGCCGTTGGCCAGGGTGTACGTCCACTTACCGGCGCCGTCGACGGCGATCGAGCCATAGGTGCCGGTATTGGACCCGGCAATACTCCAGGTAGCCGTGGCCGCATGATCAATGTCGCTCGAGCTGAACTGGCCGCTGACGCTGAGCGTGGTGTCTTCCTGCACCGCGCCGGCATCGTTACCGGTGGCGAAACTGAGCACCGGTGCATCGTTGCTACCAGTAATGGTGATGGTCACGGTCTGCGTCGCCGAAGCAGCGTTAGCCGCGCCGCTGTTGTCGGTGGCGACCACGGTGTACGAGAAGGTGACGGTTTCACCCGCGCCGAGGAAATCGAGGTTCTGGCTGGTGCTGTAGTCCCAACTGTTGTGATCGACCGAGAAACCGGCGACCAGTGCCGAAGCCACGCCCGCATCGAGCGTGCCGCCGCTCCAGGCGATGTTGCCGTTGGAGGTGTGCGACACAGTCACCACGTCGATGTTGTCCACATCGGCAAAGCTCAGTGCACCGCTGTCGCTCAGTGTGGCCGTACCGTTGCCTTCGCTCATGGCGCCGGTGGTGTCGGCAATCGTCAGCGTCGGCCGGTCGTTGGTGCCGGTGATGGTAATGGTCACGGTCTGTACCGTGCCGTCGCCGATCGCCACGTTATAGGTCTGGGTGAGGGTCTGGCCTTCGCCCAGGAACTGCACGGCGGCGTTGTCTACCGCGAAGTGCCAGCCCAGCGAACCGCTACCGGTGCCGGTGCTGTCGTGCAGTGGATCTGTGGTGAAGCTGCCCAGGTAGCCGGAAGCGCCCGGTGTGACGGTGACGCTATGGGTGTCGATCAGGTCGGCGTCGGTGAAGGTGATGCTGCCGTTGGCGGCGTAGTCGCCACTGTCTTCCTTGGCATCGCCGGTCTGCACGCCGCTGGTGATGTGCACCTGGTCGTTGGTGCCGGTGAGGGTGATGACCACATTTTGCGTTGTCGACGAACCATGCCCATCGTTGAGGGTGACCACATAGGTTTCGGTAGCCGTCTGACCTTGGGCCAGGTACTGGGCTGCCGCATTGTTCACGGTGTAAGTCCAGTTAACGGTGCCGTTGGCCGCATTGGCCGCTTCAATGACAGAGGCAAGGCTGAAGTTGCCCAGCGCTGTGGTATTGCCTCCCGCCGCCACGAATGAAGCGGTATGCGTGTCGCTCAGATCGACATCGCTAAATGCAATCGTGCCCGTCGTACTCAGCGAATCGGTAGTGCTCGGCGTTGTGGGCGCATCTTCGGTCACCGTGCCAGCCTGCACGCTGACGTTCATCGTCACACTGTCATTCATACCGGCAAATTGCACTTGCGCAGTGGCCCAGCTGAGGGTGCCATTGCCGAGACGAATCGCATACGTAAAGCTGTCTGCCAGGGACGCTCCGGCAGCAAGCTCCTGAAGTTGCGTCTTGAAAGCAGTCGATAAGGTAGCGGCGTCGTAGCCGACTTTGCCATCCGATGTAATCCAGATTTTTGCCCCGTTGAGGCTGGTGTCGGTGCTCGTCGCCTCAATTCTGCTCGTGTCCTGGACCAGCAGATCGGCCGGGGCATAAACCTTGGTGGCAGTAGAAAGGCTGGTCGCGTTATCAACTGACCAGAGCGTCTTTGCGTTACCGCCCAGGTCATTGGACATGACATCCAGGTACACGACACCCTGCAGGTCTTCAGTGATGGTCACGTTGCTCGTGCCAATGACACCTGTAGTGAAAATGTCGTCCTGCGCCTGCGGCGTATTGGAAAACGAAGTAACGGTGCCGCCGCTGGTCGTGGTGGTGGTAGCCATGTCTTTCTCCCGAGAATGCTTTTTTTATTGGAATTGCCAGGGACTGCTAACAGGACGAAGTCCCGTGCTTGCGCCGCTCAGAGTGTTCAGGAGCGGTACGGGGCGGCTACCGGACATCGTCGACCGTCTGGGCTTGACGGGACAGGTGCTGCCGGCAGAGGGGCGCTGGTCTCGCGGGGGTGAAGAAACTCGCCGTACTTGAGGAGCGAATCGCAGGAGCGGTCGGGCGAACGTGGGCCCAAGCCTGAGGCTGCGCTGCGCGTGGCGCGCAGTATCCTGAGAGCACCCATAGGGAAGGGACTCCTGAAGTAATGGCTGGATGAGGCCGTATTTTGGTACAGCACTGATTCAGGGATACGGCCTTTCCTGATATCAGTTTGATAGGTGTTTAGTTGTGGGGTCAGGCTTTGTAAAGGTGTTAAGCGCAGGTAACAGTACGATGTGCCAATATTCCGACAAGTGGATGTTTTGGTGTCAATATTATGTCGATTTGTTTTTGGCGAAGTGCCCGCCGGCACTCAATAGTGGTGTGCCTCAAATGAGCTGAAACCCTTATGCGGCAAGGGCTGGCTGCGTAATTTCAGTGCAAGAACACTCTAAAATTGCAGCGTCAGCGGTTAGAAAAGTCCATCAGAGCATTCCCTGGCGGTTTTTTCTTGCTCGAACCACCTGACGACTTACGTGGAAAGTCCGTTATTGCTGTGCCTTACTTCTGACTCCACTCACGGAGCCAAGCAATGCGACACAGAGGTGCACAGTTCTGGTTATGGACCGACCCCCGATTACCTCACCACATCCATGAAGAAATGCTCGGTGACGGGACACAAGTGGAAGTGCGGGCACGACTGAGTCGTGAGGGGATCACCCAGGTGTTCATCGGTGTTTACGATAACCATGGGATCATGCTGTGTGAGGAGTTTCACGACAGGGGCCGTGATGAGACTTACTGTGCGGCGTTGAAGTGGGGCGCTCTACGAGCGGGCGAGATCGTCGCGGGCACGCAGGCCTTCGTTGCACCTCATCGGGTGCAACTGACGCTCGGCACGGTCATCACCGATGAGTCGGTACTGGCGCTGCGGCGGATGGAAATGAACGAACGTGAGCGTTTCAAGCTCAGCTGTGAAGATGCGTGGTCGGAATACCTGACCGCCAAAGCGGCCATGCTTGACCTCATGCGCGCGCCCAAAGTCGATCCCAGGGTCTGGGCGGACCACAAGGAGCGACTGAAGCAGGCGATTGACCGGCGCGTCTGTGTACAACGCGCCTATTTACGCTGAGCTATTCAGAACCTGATACCCGGGGCTGTCGCAGGGTCTCGATGGTCGCGATCAGGTCATCGTAGGACACCGGTTTTCCAATGTACTGGTCAAAGCCCGATTGACGAGCCTTTTTAATATCGCTGATAGCGCCATAGCCAGTCAGGGCAATGGCCGGCACATCCTTGACATGCGGCAACTGACGTAATGCTTGCATCAGTTCATGGCCGTTCATGACCGGCATGCCCAAGTCCGAAATGATCAGGTCGAAGTGGCTGTTTGCAGCCGCGTCCAGAGCGTCCTTCGGATGATCGAAGGCAACGACTTCGGCGTCCTCCATTTCCAGCAGCATCTTCAGGGTTTCCAGTACCTCGGCGGAGTCGTCGACCAGCAGAATCGTCAGGCCGCTCAGTTTTCCTGATACCTCATCGGTTGGCGTTGTGGTTTGGGTTTTGCCTTCACTACTGGCCAGGGGCAAATAGACAGTGAAGGTACAGCCTTCCCCAACGCCCGGCGAACTCACTTCAACCGTGCCATGTTGCGCCTCGGTCAATTGGCGCACCAGTGACAAACCGATGCCCAGCCCTTCGCGCTGGTGGTTGGCGTGCTGTGTTTCAGCCTGGCCAAACAGGTCGAATACGTGTTCGAGGTTCTCTGCCGCGATGCCGGTGCCATTGTCCTTGACGTCCAGCCGCGCCATGTTCTCGGCCAGGCTGGCGATCAATTGCACGCGGCCGTCGGGCGGGGTGAATTTCAGTGCGTTATTCACCAGGTTCCAGATGATCTGCTCCAGGCGCGTCGGATCGGCGCGCACCATCAACGGCTCCGAAGGCACATGCAGCTCGACGGTGGTGCTGTGCTGGTCGTTGAGGACGACGGTGTAAATATCGCGCAGCACACTGGCCAGATCCACGGCGATCGGTTTGAGCTTGAGCTTGCCGGTGCGCACGCGGGCGACATCCAGCAGGTCGTCGATGATCCGCGCCTGGCTGCTGACGGCATCGCAAATGGTGTTGACGGCTTTGGCGGCCGGCGCCACCGACTTGGTCACCGGCAAGCGCCGTAACAGTTCGGCGTTGAGCTGGATCAGGTTCAGAGGATGCTTGAGTTCGTGGGACATGACCGCGAAGAACTCATCCTTGAGGTAATTGGTGTTCAGCGTCTCGGCCAGTTGTTGGCTTTGTTCCTCATGCTGGCGTTTGTGACCGGTCAGGTCCCGGGCGATTTTCACGTAGCCGCGAAGGTTGTCACCGCTGAGCAAGGTCACTTCGCCGCTGCAATAGAAGCGGCTGCCGTCCTTGCGCAGGTGCCAGCGTTCATCTTCGGAACGGCCATGGGTGCGAGCCCCCAGCAGTTCGGATTCAGGCACGCCGGAGGCGCGGTCTTCGGCGGAAAAAATGAAGTCGTAGTAAGCGCCTTCGGCCTCGGCCTTGCTGTAGCCGAAGATCAGTTCGGCGCCTTTGTTCCAGGTGGTGATCACGCCTTGTTCATCAAGGGTGATGATCGCGTAGTCGCGGGTGCTTTCGGCCACCAGGCGCATGCGTTCTTCACCCAGGCGCAGTTCTTCTTCGGCCTCGCGGCGTTTGGTGATGTCAATGAACGTTAGCACGGTGCCGTCGATACGGTCTTCGCTGGAGCGATAGGGCAGCAGGCGGGCGATGTACCAGTGCTTGTCGGTGCTGCTGACTTCACGTTCGATCATGTTCAATGATTCGAACACCGATGCCGCGTCACTCGCCAGGTCGTCGTAGTGCAGGCGATGGGTGATGTCGAGCAGGGAGCGGCCGGTATCCACCGGCAACATGCTGAAAATATCGGTGGCACGCGGAGTGAACCACTTGATCCGCATGCTGCGGTCGACAAACACCGTGGCAATGTCGGTGGAGGCGATCAGGTTGGTCAGGTAGTCGTTGATCTTGTCGGTTTCTTCGACTTTGGTTTTCAGCTCGTAGTTGACCGTCAGCAGCTCTTCGTTGATCGATTGCAGCTCTTCCTTGCTGGTCTCCAGCTCTTCGGTGGCCGAGCGCAGTTCTTCGTTGATCGCCTGCATTTCTTCGTTGGAAGCTTTCAGTTCTTCACTGGAAATTTCCGATTGTTCAATGGTGTCCTGCAAGTGCAGTTTGGTGCGTTGCAGTTCACGCTCAAGATTGGACAGCACCTGGCTTTCGGTTTGCGGCAGGGGCGTGGCCGTCGCTTGCGAAGGATCGACTTCGACTTCCTCGAAAATCACCAGGATGAACTCGCCGTCCGCCTCTTCATCCTTGTAAGGCTGCGCCTCCAGGCTGACCTTGTAATGCCGCTCTTCGCGCTTGACCGGCACCTCGCGTGATTTCACGGCCAGGCCGCTCTGCTGGACCTGGAACAGCGTGGTGCGGATTTCCAGGCGCAGTTCCGGAAGGATCAGCGTCAGCAGGTTGCGTGACAGCTCACCGCCCACATGCCGCAGGAAACGCCCGGCACTTTCGCTCATGTGCAGGATGTCGGCGTTGGCATCGACGATCATGCTCGGCGGGGCCGCGCGTTCGAAGGCGCGCTGGTGGATGTCGGCAAACGACAGTTTGCGCTGCACGGCGTGTTGCGGTGCCTGATGGGAAATATTGGAGCGTACGTAACCACCGCGCGGCACGGTCGGCGTGCGTCGGCTGTTGGCAGTGCCGGTCTTGGCGCGGAAGATCCGGTTGCGTTTGTCCACCGGCGTGAACAGCTCATGGCAAGCGTCTGCGCTTTCGGAGGAACCGAGGAACAGAAAACCGCCGGGGCGCAAGGCGAAGTGGAACATCTGCAGGATTTCGCGCTGTACTTCGCGATCCAGATAGATCAACAGGTTCCGGCACACGATCAGGTCGATTTGCGAGAAGGGTGGATCGGACAGCAGGCTGTGTTTGGCGAACAGCACCTTCTCGCGGATTTCCTTGCGAATCCGATAGTGCTCATCTTCCTTGATGAAGTAATGCCGCAGCCGCGTCGGCGGCACATCCGTCACGATGGCTTGCGGGTACAGGCCGGCCCGGCCGAAGCTGATGGCGCGCTCGTCGATGTCGGTGGCGAAAACTTGCAGTGAGGCCTTGCTGGCTTCCTGTTGCAGCTGATCATTGACCAGCATCGCCAGGCTATAGGCTTCTTCGCCGGTGGAACAGCCAGCCGACCAGACCCGGATTTCTTCCTTTTCAGGCTGCGCCGAAACCGCGGCGCTGACCAGTTGCGGAATGACATCCCGCTCCAGCGCTTCGAAGGCTTCGCGATCACGGAAAAAGTTGGTCACGCCGATCAGCATGTCCCCCAGCAGCGCCTTGGTTTCTTCGGGATTGCTTAGCAGGTAGCGGTAATAAGCTCCCAAGTCGGGCTGGGCCGTGACCTGCATCCGGCGTTCGATCCGCCGCAATACCGTTGCGCGTTTATAGTGCTTGAAGTCATGACCGGTGCCGGTACGCAACTGGATCAGGATGTCGTGCAGCATTTGTTCGGCGAGCACGGCATCACGTTCGGCTACAGAGGCGAAGGATTGCAGTTCCGGATCATTGGCGGCGGGCAAGCTGATTTCCCGGGAGTTGTGCCACAGGTCCAGCAGCTTTTGCGGCATGTCTGCTACGGGCAATACCAGATCGACCATGCCGGTTTCGATGGCCGCCCGAGGCATACCGTCGAACTCGGCGTCTTCCGGTACCTGGGCCAGGGTAATGCCGCCCTGTTCCTTGATACGCGACAGGCCGACTGCGCCGTCGGAACCGCTGCCCGAGAGCACCAGGCAGAAGGCGCGCTCGCGGTGTACTTGCGCCAGGTCGCGGAAGAACAGATCGATCGAGGCATGGCGTCCCAGTTGTGGGTCGTTTTCAATTACCTCAAGGTTATTTCCATTCATCACCAGTCGCCGCGCCGGCGGGATGACATAGACCCGGTTTTTCTCGATCGGTACGGTTTCGGTGACCTGCAGAACCGGCATCCGGGTCGATTCCTGGATGATCTTGTCTGCGACGCTTTGGTGGTCGGGCGACAGGTGAAGAATGATCACAAACGCCATGCCGTTGTCGTTAGGCATGTTCTCGAAAAACAATTTGATGGCTTGCAGCCCGCCAGCCGACGCACCGATGCCCACCACTGGAAAATCCAGGGTACTGAGGGTCAGGGCCTTTCGCTCGGGAGCCGTGGCCGAGTGCTTGGGGGTGGTGGTCATTTCCTGGCCTTTGCCGGCGATTTAGAGCGTATTGGGTTCAAGCGGATAATAATTAGCGTGCTTCAATAAATCAGGATAATCCCGTTTTTCAATAACGCCTTCAAATATTTAGCGCAGCCGTATGATCTTTTGGCAGTAAAAGGAACGATTGCACTCCCGCTGCTTCAAGGGAACGCGACTACTGGCCGATAACGCGACAAGCCGTTGTGATTTCATCGCTGGCGGCCGGTAAAGCTCATCACGCGATTGTGCGAAATTGCTTGATAGCCAATGGCCTCTCGCTATCATCTGCGCGCCTGAAAGGCCGCGAAGCTGAACTCGCAGCCATTGCCTTTAGGTTGTTCTTCCTTAAATTGCCTGGAAATCTTCGATGCTGTCGTATCACCAAAAAAGCTTTTTGATCGTCGATGATTTCTCGGATTTCCGCAGTTCCGTCAGGTCCATGCTGCGGGAGCTGGGCGTCAAGGACGTCGACACCGCTGATACCGGTGAGCAGGCGCTGCGCATGTGCTCGCAGAAGTCCTACGACTTCATCCTGCAGGATTTCCACCTGGGCGATGGCAAGAAAAACGGTCAGCAGGTGCTCGAAGACCTGATGATCGAGAAGCTGATCAGCCACGAAAGTGTGTTTGTCATGGTCACCGCCGAAACCAGCCAGGCCATGGTGCTCAGCGCACTGGAGCATGAGCCCGACGCTTACCTGACCAAACCGTTCAACCGCTCCGGCCTGGCCCAGCGCCTGGAGCGACTGGAACAGCGCAAGACCTTGCTCAAGCCGATCCTGCAAGCGCTTGACCGGGGCAAACCGGTTGAAGTGCTCAATGCCTGCATCGCCCTGTGCAAACAAGACATTCGTTATTCGCCGCTGTGCCTGCGCTACCGCGCCGATGCATTGCGCGACTTGAACCAGAACGAAGCGCTGGAGCGTCTTTACGACAGCATCATTGCGGATCGGCCTTTGCCCTGGGCGTTTGCCGGATTGGGCCAATTGCTGTTCAAGCGCGGGCAGGTCAGCCAGGCCAAGGGCATTTACGAAAAAGCCTTGAAAGTCTTCCCGATGATGCCGGCCCTCTACGATGGCATGGCCGATGTGCTGGTCGCCGAAGGTGACACCAAAGCGGCGCAGAAAGTGTTGGAGGAAGCAATTCGCCTGTCGCCGCTGGCGGTGCGCCGGCAAGCGTTGCTGGGCAAGTTGGCAATGGCCAACGAAGATTTCGACACTGCCTCCAAAGCCTATCGCCAGGCCGTGAACCAAGGGGCGCAGTCACGTTTCAAGGATGCGGAAAGCAACCTCGGCCTGGCCCATGCCTTGATCAGCAAAGGTGCGGAAAAGGGCCTGGACACGCGGACCCGCCTGGAAATCAACACGACGCTGAGTGCAGTGGCGAAGGAGAACCCGTCAGACCCGGGCCTGCAGATTCGCGCGCGTCTGATGAAGGCCACCAGCCTGCTGCTCAACGATGCCGAAACCGCCGAGAAGCTCACCGAGCAAGCGATGACGCGCCTCGATGGCATGGAACAGTTCATGAGCGCCGAAGCGGCGCTGCTGGTGGCCAAGCAGTTGCAAATGCTGGGGCAGGCGAGTGCCGGTGCTTCGATGTTGAAAAACTGTGCGGAAATCTACGGCGACGATCCGACCGTGATGAAGGGCATCGCCAAGCTGACCGACGACCCGACCATCCTCAACTCGGGCAACGCCGCCGCCGACCTCAACCGTCAGGGCGTGCGGGTGTACAAGACCGGCAACCTGGTGGAAGCCCGGGAGGTGTTCCGCAAAGCCCTGGCGCTGCAACCGAAGAACATCAGTATTGCCCTGAACATGGCGCAGTCGCTGCTGCACGGCACCGACACCAGTGTGCCGTCGGCCGAACTGGAAGAGTGCCGGGCCTGCCTGAAAACAGTCGGCCTGATGCCCGATACCGACGCGCGTTATCCGCGCTACCAGAAACTGAAAATCAAGGCGTTCGGCGAATGATCGACAGCGAACCGTCACTCGACTTCTCCACGGTGATTGCCTCCACCGTGCACGACATGAAGAACTCCCTGGCGATGCTGATGCAGGCCCACAGTCAATGGCTGGCGCGCTTGCCTGATCCCGAGCGGCAGACCCCGGAGCAGGGTGTGATCGACTTCGAGTTCGCCCATCTCAATGGCATGCTGGTGCAGTTGTTGGGACTGTACAAACTCGGCGTCAACCAGATGCCGTTGCAGCCGGCTTACCATGAACTGGATGACTTCATCGAGGCGCAACTGGCGGCTCACCAGGAAGTGTTCGCCAGCCGCGGCATTATCGCGACCTATGAAGTGGACCCGTTAAGCCCGCTGGGTTTTTTCGACCGTGAACTGATTGCCTCGGTGCTCGCCAATTGCATCAACAACGCCATCCGTTACGCTCGCCACGCCTTGTTGATCAGCGTCAGCGATGAAGCCGGGCAACTGGTGCTGACCATCAATGACGATGGCGAGGGTTATCCGGCCGAGATGATCGAGCGTCAGGCCGATTACGTGCAGGGCATCAACCACAGCAGCGGCAGTACCGGCCTGGGCTTGTACTTTGCCGGGCGGATTGCCGCCTTGCATCAGCGTGATGGTGTGGGCGGACGTACCGAAATCAGTAATGGCGGGCCATTGGGTGGCGGCGTGTTCAGCCTCTATCTCCCCTGAACGACACGTTCCTCACAGGATTGCGCCTTTTTGTTTGACGCTGCTTGATATTCCGAACAGCCGGAGCCTATTTTGTACGGGTCGCCGTTCGCGGCTCGTACAACAACAAGGATTGCGTCATGACAACCGATGGCCATCGCTCACTCGCGCAGCGATTGACGGGCATTGATGAGATTGAATGTGTCACGCCGGACCTGAACGGCGTGCCACGCGGCAAAGTAATGACCGCTGAAGGATTTCTTGAGGGGCGGCGTTTGCAGATGGCGCGGGGAGTGCTGCTGCAATGCATCATGGGCGGCTATCCGCCCGCGCACTTTTACGGCAGCGATGATGGTGACCTGGCGCTGGTGCCTGATCCGGCGCAGATTCACCGCTTGCCTTGGAGTTCGCACCCTCGGGCACTGGCCATATGCGATGCGCAGGAACTGACTGGCGAGAGCTCGCACCTGTCGACTCGCGGCCAACTCAAGGCGGTGATCGCTCGCTACGCCGCCCTCGGTTTGGCGCCAGTCGTGGCGACCGAGCTGGAATTCTTTGTGTTCGCGCCCAACCCTGACCCGACGCAACCCTTCCAGCCGCCAGTGGGCCTGGACGGTCGTCGCGAGGACGGTCATTCGGCATTCAGCATCAGCTCCAATAACGGCTTGCGGCCGTTCTTCACTGAAGTCTACGCAGGCATGGCGGCGCTGGGCTTGCCACGCGATACCTTCATGCACGAGATGGGCGTCAGCCAGTTCGAGATCAACCTGCTGCATGGCGATCCGCTGCTGCTGGCCGACCAGACCTTGCTGTTCAAGCATCTGCTCAAGGAAGTCGCGCTCAAGCATGGCCTGACCGTGGTCTGCATGGCCAAGCCGTTGGCTCACACGCCGGGCAGTTCGATGCATATTCACCAGAGCGTCGTCGAGATCGGCACCGGGCGTAACGTGTTCAGCGACGAGGCTGGCGAGCCGACCGCGACCTTCCGTCATTTCATCGGTGGTCAGCAAGCTGGCCTTGCGGATTTCACCGCGCTGTTTGCGCCGAACGTGAACTCTTATCAGCGCCTGTGCCATCCTTTTGCATCGCCCAATAATGCCTGCTGGTCCCACGACAACCGCGCGGCCGGCCTGCGCATTCCGGCCAGTTCACCGGTCGCTCGTCGGGTCGAAAACCGCCTGCCGGGGGCTGACGCCAACCCGTATCTGGCGATCGCCGCGAGCCTGGCGTCGGGGCTGTATGGCATCGAAAACAAACTGGAACCGAGCGAAGCGGCACGGGGCGAATTCGTGGTGCCGGATAATCTTGCGTTGCCGTGTACCTTGCATGCCGCTCTTGAACGTCTGAAACGTAGCCAATTGGCGAAGGAACTGTTCGGCAAGGAGTTCATCGAAGGCTACATCGCTTCGAAGACCCTGGAGTTGACCAGCTTCCTCGATGAAATTACTCCCTGGGAACGGCGTGTTCTAGCAGCCCAGGCCTGACGACCTGTCGCCATCGGGCTATCGTTGTCGATAGCCCGATACTCACTGCAAGGAGCCGCTCGGAACGCCAATGCGCCAAATCCTGAAATCCTTTCGAGGACTTTATTTCGCCTCGCTGATGATGTTGATCGGCTCGGGCCTGTTGAGTACTTACCTTGCCCTGCGCCTGGCGGCCGATAAGGTCGACAGCCTGTGGGTCGGCGCGTTGATGGCGGCCAACTATTTCGGCCTGGTGCTGGGCGGCAAGATCGGCCATCGGCTGATTGCCCGGGTCGGGCATATTCGAGCTTATTCAGCCTGCGCCGGGATCGTCGGTGCGGCGGTGCTGGGCCATGGCCTGGTGGACTGGCTGCCCGCGTGGCTGTTCCTGCGGGTGATCGTTGGCCTGGGCATGATGTGCCAGTACATGGTGATCGAAAGCTGGCTCAACGAGCAGGCAGAAGCCAAGCAGCGTGGCGTGGTGTTCAGCGGCTACATGATCGCCTCGTACCTGGGGCTGGTGTTGGGGCAGCTGATTCTGGTCATGCACCCGGGCCTGGGCCTGGAACTGCTGATGCTGGTCGCACTGTGTTTTGCCCTGTGTCTGGTGCCGGTGGCCCTGACCCGGCGGATTCACCCGGCACCTTTGCACCCGGCGCCGATGGAACCGCGCTTTTTCATCCAGCGTGTGCCGCAGTCGCTGAGCACGGTGTTGGGGGCGGGATTGATCGTCGGCTCGTTCTACGGCCTGGCGCCGCTGTATGCCTCCCAGCAAGGATTGTCCACCGAGCAGGTCGGTCTGTTCATGGGCAGCTGCATTTTTGCAGGCCTGGTGGTGCAGTGGCCGTTGGGATGGCTATCGGATCGTTATGACCGGGCGGTATTGATCCGAAGTTTTGCGTTTAGCCTGGCACTGGCCGCGTTGCCGCTGGCGATCATGCCGCAGGTGCAACTGGAGGTGCTGTTCATCGCCGGGTTCCTCTGTTCGTTGGTGCAATTCTGTCTGTACCCGCTGGCGGTGGCGTTCTCCAACGACCACGTCGAGGGTGATCGCCGGGTGTCGCTGACGGCGATGCTGCTGGTGACTTACGGTGTCGGCGCGAGTGTCGGACCGTTGGTGGCAGGGGTATTGATGAAGTTGTTCGGCAGCCAGATGCTTTATGCCTTTTTCAGTTTTTTTGCATTGGTGCTGGTGTGGCGAATCCGCCCGAAAGCAGTCACCAATCTGCATCAGGTGGACGATGCTCCACTGCATCACGTGGCCATGCCGGACAGCATGACGAGTTCGCCACTGGTGGCTTGCCTTGACCCGCGTGTTGATGAGCAGGTGGTGCAGGATCAGATGCAGAATCCGGTCAACCCGGAGGCTGATGTCAATCCGGATGCCGGGCCCGAACCAGAACCTGAACCAGTTTCGGATTCAGAAGACCCGGACGCAGGTCGCGAGCAAAGTTTTACCGAAGCGCGGCCGTGATCAAGGCATAAAAAAACGGGCAGTCACCGTAAGGGACTGCCCGTTTTTTATTGGCGGGGCGTATCAGAAATCGTCTTTATCGAAGCGCCGCGCTTCACGTTGCAGCTGATAGACGAACCGCTCGACCTGCCGTTGCACCAGGCCGCTCATGTTGTGAAAACGCACGCCGGCGAAGGTGGTGTTGATCTTTTCTTCAAAGTGCAGGTAACGCAGCTCCACCGGTGCCGTCATGCTGCCGAAGGGCAGGGCGGCGATGAAGCGGTCGTAGACCTGGCCCAATTGCAGCTTGGCGGTAATGTCGCCTTCGAAGCGCAACTTGCAGCCGGTGGCGGAGATGTCCAGCAGTTTGCCGCCGAGGGGCGACTTGAGTTTCTCACCGCCCAGCTCGACATTGACCAGTTGTGCCAGCTTCAACGCAGCGCGGAAAGCATTGCGGCGCTGGTGGTAAACCACCTCATCGGGCAGCGCGCCCCGGTAGCAGCGGCCATCACCGGACTCGTCGATGGTCAGCGGGCCATTGCTTTCCCAGGCGATGCGCACGCCGTCGTGGAAGCCTTCGACCTTGAACGGTTCGCCGGCCAGCAGAAAGCGTTCGCCGTCGCGCGGGATCATTTCGTCCAGGGCGATCATCTTGCTGTCACGGTCGACGTCCACCAGATAACTCTGGAAGCGCTGGCTGCGCTCGTGGAACGTGATGATCAGCGGGTCATGGCTGTCTTGCAGCTGACGCAGGTTGCCGGAGATTTCCAGGGGCGTGGTGAGCACCTTGGGTGGCTGCGGAGCATCTTCCGCGCTTAAGGCATTGGACACGAGGTATCAATCTCCAGACAAATATGACTACTGGCCGGCATTCTGCCAGCATGTTTCGCGTCTTGATAGGGCGTGCTCATTGAAAGGCTTAAGCCTGACTGAGCGGGCGTGGCTTGGCGAGCTTGGAGGTTGATCCGCGGGCATCGTAGAGCGCTGGCGGCTCGCCGCCGGTGAGGATTTTCAGCTGGTTGGCCGTGGCGGCCTGCTGCACCAGAATCGACTGGCCATTGTTGGCATTGGCGGCCTGGCACTGGGCCAGGAGGTCGGTGAGCACGTCGCTCTGTCCCAGCAACCGTTCGCCAATGCTCGACTGGCTGGCGAGTTGCTCCAGGCCCTGGCGGTTGGTTGGCAGGTTGAGGCTGGCGAGGATTTCACTGCGCTTGCGGCCATGCTGTTCGAGCAGAATGATCAATGCCTGTTTATGCGCCAGAATTTCTTCGAGCAGTGGCATGTCGCGACCGTGCAAGGCGAGGGACTCGGTTTGCAGTAGCTCCAGCAGTTGTTGCGCCGGGGCAAAGTCGTCGATGATCAGTTGCAGTAAATGAGTGTCGTGCATGGCTGGCCTTGGGTTTTAAGCGTCCAAAAGCCTGGCGCGGGCCGTGGCCTAGCGCTGGGCTTCGAAGTTGAGCAGTTTGCTGGCTACACGGTTGCTGTCGACTTTATAGCTGCCATCGGCAATCGCTGCTTTCAACTCGGCCACGCGGGCGTTGTCGACGGCAGGCTGATCGCGCAGCTTGTCAGTGACCTTCTGCAACTGTTGAGCCTCATTGCTGAGGTGTACCGATTCCCCGCTTTTGGTGGTACTGGCCTGTTCGGCCGGGGTATTCAGCGGCGTGGATTGGCCGGCTTCGGCGGTTTCCTTGGCGGTGCTGGTACGCGTACTGCCCGTAAGTGACGAGGAGCTGTTTAAACGACTGAAATCGATGACCATGACAATAAACCTCTGGATATTTGGACGCTTGCCATGTTTTCGGCGATTCCCCGAAAAACTTTAGGCCCATTTATCAATGAGCTTGCATGCGCCAGCGCATGCCCTGCATGCGGCACAGTTTAGGCAACCGCCAGGCGGTGCGCCATCACTTCACAAACACAGAGCCCTTACATGGCCACTTCCACCTGGCCGGGCGCGGTGACTTGCGCCTTGATGACCCGCTGGGAGTTAAGGTTCTTCACGCGAATCTGTTCGCTCAGGCCGCCGTTGGATAGCGCTTCACCCGGCATGCGCACACTGAGCGTACCACTGCGGGCGGTAATCACCACTTGGTCGCCCTTGCGAACCACTTCCGCCTGTTCGAGATGCACCAGCGTAATGATCTGATCGGCGACCATTGGTCGGGTAAGTTTTTGCCCGATCGCCTGATCGACGGAAGTCAGAAACCCCTGATTTATCAGGCTGATATCACGCTCGCGCAGGGTTACGTCCTGAGGTTCGATAATCCCTGTGCGCTTGAGCGGACGAGTGGTCGTCACAATGTCGCGAAACAGCTTCACTTGAGCGGGCACGAAGACCGTCCAGGGCGAGGCGCCCTCGCAGCGAACCTTGACCGTGACCCGTCCCAGAGGCCTTGCCGGGCTCTCGAGGGTGGCTGTCAATTCCTTGTCGCACATAGGCATGCGCAGGCGCGGATCGAGCTGGTTGACCTGGATTTCGTAGCGACCTTGCGTTTGACTGGTGGCCAGATAGTCCTCTACGGTGAATTCAAGAAAGCCCTGGGTGACGCCGATAAGCATGTCAGGCAAGGTAACCGTATCAGCAAGGGCAGGGCTGCCAGCGTTGAACAGGCAAGCGGCCGACATCGCGCAGAGCAATCTGCGGCAGGTTGATGTCAGGTGTCGGAAAAATGTCGGTTCTGTGTTCATAAGAGTTAAAAAGCAAGCGCCGTGCCGTTTCGTGATGAATGTGCGTCGCAACACACTTAGCGTTGGTGTAGGAGTCTGGGCATGGCTGGTGTAATGGATTCGGTGAACCAGCGCACGCAACTGGTAGGGCAGAATCGCCTTGAGCTGTTGTTGTTCCGTCTCGACGGCCAGCAGCTGTATGGGATCAACGTGTTCAAGGTTCGCGAGGTGCTGCAATGCCCCAAGCTAACCCTGATGCCCAAGTCCAGTCCTGTCGTGTGCGGTGTGGCGAATATTCGGGGGGCAACCATTCCGATCCTGGATCTGGCGATGGCGACCGGTGCCGGTCGGTTGCTGGACCAGAGCAATCCCTTCGTGATCATCACGGAGTACAACACCAAGACCCAGGGTTTCCTGGTTCGGTCGGTGGAGCGCATCGTCAACATGAACTGGGAGGAGATTCATCCGCCACCCAAGGGCACGGGGCGCGATCACTACCTGACGGCTGTGACTCGGGTCGACAACCAGTTAGTCGAAATCATCGACGTCGAGAAGGTGCTGGCGGAAGTGGCGCCGACGCCGGAAGCGATTTCGGTGGGCGTGGTCGATGTTGAGACCCAGCACAAGGCGCTCTCCTTGCGCGTATTGACGGTCGACGACTCGTCGGTGGCACGCAAGCAGGTGACCCGTTGCCTGCAAACGATCGGTGTCGAAGTGGTGGCGTTGAACGACGGCCGGCAAGCGCTGGATTACCTGCGCAAGCTGGTTGACGAGGGGAAGAAGCCGGAAGAAGAGTTCCTGATGATGATCTCCGACATCGAGATGCCGGAGATGGACGGGTACACCCTGACGGCCGAGATCCGCGCCGATCCGCGCATGCAAAAGCTCCATATCATCCTGCATACTTCGTTGTCGGGAGTGTTCAATCAGGCGATGGTCAAGAAGGTCGGTGCCGATGACTTCCTGGCCAAGTTCCGTCCTGATGACCTGGCATCCCGGGTAGTCGACCGGATCAAAGCAGCAGATAACAGCTAGAGGCCTTCTGCCCCTGGCGGTCAACACGATTTAAGAGGCGGTATCTTTGTCTACGGGTAATTTGGATTTCGAACAGTTCCGGGTATTCCTGGAAAAAGCCTGTGGCATTTTGCTCGGTGAAAACAAGCAATATCTGGTCTCGAGCCGTCTCAACAAACTGATGGAACAGCAGGGCATCAAATCGTTGGGTGAGCTGGTTCAGCGCATCCAGACCCAGCCGCGCAGCGGTTTGCGCGAGATGGTGGTGGATGCCATGACGACCAACGAAACCCTGTGGTTTCGTGACACCTATCCGTTTGAAGTCTTGAAGAACAAGGTATTGCCTGAAGCGATCAAGGCCAGCCCCGGTCAGCGCCTGCGGATCTGGTCGGCGGCGTGTTCGTCGGGTCAGGAACCGTATTCGCTGTCGATGTCCATCGATGAGTTCGAACGGGTCAACATGGGCCAGTTGAAGATGGGCGTGCAGATCGTTGCCACCGACCTGTCCGGCAGCATGCTGACCAACTGCAAGACCGGCGAGTACGACAGCCTGGCCATCGGTCGCGGTCTGTCGCCCGAGCGCCTTCAGCGTTACTTCGACCCCAAGGGGCCGGGGCGCTGGGCCATCAAGGCACCAATCAAGAGTCGGGTGGAGTTTCGCTCGTTCAACTTGCTGGACAGCTACGCAAGCCTGGGCAAGTTTGACATCGTGTTCTGCCGCAACGTGCTGATCTACTTCTCCGCCGAGGTGAAGAAAGACATCCTGTTGCGCATTCACGGCACGCTCAAGCCGGGCGGTTATCTGTTCCTTGGCGCGTCCGAAGCGCTGAACGGTTTGCCGGACCATTACCAGATGGTCCAGTGCAGCCCGGGGATCATTTACCAGGCGAAGTGATTCGTTGACGGCATACAAAAAAACGGGAGTCCTCAGGGGCGCCCGTTTTTTTTGCCTGCTTGTTTCTCATAGGCACCCCAATACCTGTAGGAGCGAGGCTTGCCCGCGAAAGCGTTGGGGCGGTCAATGATGATTGTTGTCTGGCACACCGTTTTCGCGGGCAAGCCTCGCTCCTACAGTTGATCGGTGTTGCCCTGGGAAAGCGGCAGAAAAGCGGCAGGCGGCGGAAATCGGTTGCCGCTTTTCTGGCATTGCCGCCTCGTTACTGCTCGCAAAGCCCCGGTTTACGGGCTTTTTTAAATTGGCACGCCGCTTGCTATGTTCACGTTACGAAAAATCAGGTCACCCGAAGGTTTCCCGACATGAGCATCAGCTTCGATAAAGCGCTCGGTATCCACGAACAAGCCCTGGGCTTCCGCGCTCAGCGTGCTGAAGTCCTGGCCAACAACATCGCCAACGCCGACACCCCGAACTACAAGGCTCGGGATCTGGACTTCTCGAAAGTGCTCGCCGAGCAGAACGAGAAAACCAAAAACGGCAAGTTCGCCTTGAGCATGACCAACAGCCGTCACATCGAAGCTGAAGGCCTGGGCAATGGCGACGAGTCGCTGATGTATCGCACGCCGATGCAACCGTCGATCGACCAGAACACCGTGGACGCCCAACTGGAACAGTCGAACTACGCGGAAAACGCGGTCAACTTCCAGGCCAGCTTCACCCTGCTCAACAGTAAATTCAAAGGGCTGGTGTCAGCCCTGCGCGGAGAGTAATTCATGTCCCTGTCCAGTGTTTTCAACATTGCCGGTAGCGGCATGAGTGCCCAGACCACTCGCTTGAACACCGTCGCCAGTAACATCGCCAACGCCGAGACCGTTTCGTCGAGCATCGACCAGACCTATCGCGCCCGTCACCCGGTGTTCGCCACCATGTTCCAGGGCGGCCAGAGCGGCGGCAGCGATTCGCTGTTCCAGAACCAGGACGCGGCCGGTCAAGGCGTGCAAGTGCTGGGTGTGGTCGAAGACCAGAGCAACCTTGAAGCGCGCTACGAGCCGAATCATCCGGCCGCCGATGCCAAGGGCTACGTCTACTACCCGAACGTCAACGTCGTCGAAGAAATGGCCGACATGATTTCCGCAAGCCGTTCGTTCCAGACCAACGCCGAAATGATGAACACCGCCAAAACCATGATGCAGAAGGTCCTGACCCTCGGTCAGTGATAAGGGGCGACTTTCGATGAGTGTTACCGATACCACCAGCGGCGTAAGCCTCAAGGATGTCCTGGCCAACTCTTCGGTCAAGACCACGACCACCAGTGATGGTCTTTCCGCGGCGACCAGCAGTGCCACCGGCAGCAAGGCATTGGGCAAGGATGCGTTCCTGCAACTGCTGGTCACCCAGCTGAAAAACCAGAACCCGCTCGATCCTCAGGACAACAGCGCGTTCGTAGCCCAGTTGGCGCAGTTCAGTAGCCTGGAAGGCATCACCACGCTGAACGACACCGTCAGCGGTATTGCCGGCAACTACAACTCCTCGCAAGCCTTGCAGGCTTCTTCGCTGGTGGGCCGCTCGGTCATCGCGCAGACCGACAAGGCCGTGGTCGACACCTCCAAGAGCCTCAACGGTACCGTCGTGGTGCCAACATCGGTTTCCGCAGCCACCGTCAAAATCACCAACTCGGCAGGCACGGTCATCCGCACCCTCGACCTGGGCAGTCAAAGCGCCGGCAATGCCAGCTTCATTTGGGACGGCAAGGACAGTTCGGGCGCGGTGGCACCGGCGGGTACTTACACCTTCGGCGCAACGAGCACCATCGACGGCACGAACACCTCACTGATTACTTACCTGCCGGCAACGGTCAACAGCGTGACCATCAGCCAGACCGGCGGTGAGTTGATGTTGAACCTGGCAGGCCTGGGCAGCGTTGCCCTGTCCAAAGTGCAAACCATTGGTCTATAGAGCCGACTAACACGGCACAAAGGAGTGGAATATGTCTTTCAATATCGGCCTTAGCGGTCTCTATGCAGCCAACAAACAACTGGACGTGACCGGCAACAACATCGCCAACGTCGCGACCACCGGTTTCAAATCGTCCCGTGCAGAATTCGAAGACGTGTACTCGGCCACTCGCTTGGGTACCGGCAGCAAGACCATCGGTAACGGCGTGCGCCTGGCCAACGTTTCCCAGCAGTTCAGCCAGGGTGATGTGAACAACACCGGCAACGTGCTGGACATGGGCATTCAGGGCAACGGCTTCTTCATCCTCAGCGACAACGGTTCCCTGAGCTACACCCGTGCCGGTGCGTTCAAGACCGATGCTCAAAACTTTGTGGTCGATAACAACGGCAACCGCTTGCAGGGTTATGGCGTCGATTCCAATGGCAAGATCATCAACGGTGTGTTGACTGACTTGAAGATCGACACCTCGAGCCTGAAGCCGAATCCGACTACCAAGGTTGATCAGACGATGAACCTGAACTCGGCGGAAACCACGCCGACCGTGGCCCCGTTCAGCCCGACCGATACCAACAGCTATAACAAGACCATCTCCACCAAGGTCTACGACAGCCAGGGTAACGAGCACACCATGGATCAGTACTACGTGAAGACGGGTACCAATGCCTGGCGTGTCTATACCTACATGGACGGTCGCTCCCCGGCCAACCCTGCAACCACGCCTCCAGTGCCGATCACCGCTGACATCACTTTCAACTCCGACGGCAGCATTAACACGCTGACGGCGGGTGCCGGCTGGACCCAGACTGGCAACACGTTGACCATGACCGGTTGGGTGCCAGGTGCCATTACCAACGCCGCAACGATTCCTGTGACCTGGGGGCCGAACGGTTCCGTCGCTGCCACTGGCGGTATCGCGTTCAACATGGCGCTGACCACTTCTTACAACTCGCCAACCGCCCGTACCGCCCAATACCAGGACGGCTACGCCACCGGCCAGATCTCCAGCCTGACCATCGACGCCAGCGGCGTCATGACCGCCAACTTCAGCAACCAGCAAACCAAGGCCATCGGCCAGGTGGCTGTGGCGAGCTTCGCCAACGAGCAAGGCTTGCAGCCAATTGGCGGTACGCGCTGGAAAGAAACCTTCGCCTCCGGTGTGGCCGGTGTCGATGCGCCGAAGACCGGTACCCTGGGTTCGGTCGTGTCCAACTCGCTGGAAGAGTCCAACGTCAACCTGACCAACGAACTGGTTGATTTGATCAAGGCGCAGAGCAACTACCAGGCGAACGCCAAGACCATCTCCACCCAGAGCACCATCATGCAGACCATCATTCAGATGACTTGATGCTTGATAGTGCTGCATAAGAAACCCCTCGCAAGAGGGGTTTTTTCATTCTGTAGGAGCGAGGCTTGCCCGCGAAGAATGCACTGCGGTTTTTCAGGTATTACGCGTCATCGTTCTTCGCGGGCAAGCCTCGCTCCTACAAGGCAGAGGCAAAAGAAAACCCCCGACCAGCCAGAGGCTCATCGGGGGTTTCAGGTAAGCGCCCTGGAGCGCCTACCGGCTCAGCTTATTGGCAAGCTTCGCAATCCGGCTCGTCGATGGCGCAGGCCTTCGGCACTGGAGCTGGACCGGCTGGGGCTGCCAGGACCGAGTCGTCACCGTGGTTGCCGCCGCTGGAAACAGCGTTCAGCTTACCGGTGTTGATGGTCGACTTCTCGGTGCTGGTTGCGGCCAGGGCACGGAGGTAGTAGGTGGTTTTCAGACCACGGTACCAGGCCATGCGGTAGGTCACGTCCAGTTTTTTGCCCGAAGCGCCGGCGATGTACAGGTTCAGCGACTGAGCCTGGTCGATCCACTTCTGACGACGGCTGGCGGCGTCGACGATCCACTTGGTGTCCACTTCGAAGGCCGTCGCGTAGAGCTCTTTGAGTTCTTGCGGGATGCGCTCGATCTGCTGCACCGAACCGTCGTAGTACTTCAGGTCGTTGATCATGACCGAGTCCCACAGGCCGCGAGCCTTCAGGTCGCGAACCAGGTACGGGTTGATCACGGTGAATTCGCCCGACAGGTTCGATTTCACATAGAGGTTCTGGTAGGTCGGTTCGATCGACTGCGACACGCCGGTGATGTTGGCGATGGTTGCGGTCGGTGCGATGGCCATGATGTTGGAGTTACGAATGCCTTTCTGCACACGGGCGCGAACCGGTGCCCAGTCCAGGGTTTCGTTCAGGTCAACGTCGATGTACTTCTGGCCACGCTGCTCGATCAGGATCTGTTGCGAATCCAGCGGCAGGATACCTTTGGACCACAGCGAACCCTGGAACGTCTCGTAGGCGCCACGCTCGTCAGCCAGGTCGCAGGAAGCCTGGATCGCGTAGTAGCTGACCGCTTCCATCGACTTGTCGGCGAACTCGACGGCAGCGTCGGAACCGTAAGGGATGTGCTGCAGGTACAGAGCGTCCTGGAAGCCCATGATGCCCAGACCGACCGGACGGTGCTTGAAGTTGGAGTTCTTCGCTTGCGGCACCGAGTAGTAGTTGATGTCGATCACGTTATCGAGCATGCGCACGGCGGTGTTCACGGTGCGTTGCAGCTTGGCGGTGTCCAGCTTGCCGTCGACGATGTGGTTCGGCAGGTTGATCGAGCCCAGGTTGCAAACGGCGATCTCGTCCTTGTTGGTGTTCAAGGTGATCTCGGTGCACAGGTTCGAGCTGTGAACCACGCCCACGTGCTGCTGCGGGCTGCGCAGGTTGCACGGGTCTTTGAAGGTCAGCCATGGGTGGCCGGTTTCAAACAGCATGGACAGCATTTTGCGCCACAGGTCTTTGGCCTGGATGGTCTTGAACAGCTTGACCTTGCCCGGGTACTCGGTCAGGGCTTCGTAGTACTCGTAACGCTCTTCGAAGGCCTTGCCGGTCAGGTCGTGCAGGTCCGGTACTTCGGACGGCGAGAACAGGGTCCACTTGCCGTCATCGAAGACACGCTTCATGAACAGGTCAGGGATCCAGTTGGCGGTGTTCATGTCGTGGGTACGACGACGGTCATCACCGGTGTTCTTGCGCAGTTCGATGAACTCTTCGATGTCCATGTGCCAGGTTTCCAGGTAGGCACAGACAGCGCCTTTGCGCTTGCCACCCTGGTTAACGGCGACGGCGGTGTCGTTCACCACTTTCAGGAACGGCACGACGCCCTGGGATTTGCCGTTGGTGCCCTTGATGTACGAACCCAGCGCCCGAACCGGGGTCCAGTCGTTGCCCAGGCCGCCTGCGAATTTCGACAACATGGCGTTGTCGTGGATCGCGTGGTAAATGCCCGACAGGTCATCCGGCACGGTGGTCAGGTAGCAGCTCGACAGCTGTGGACGCAGGGTACCGGCGTTGAACAGGGTCGGGGTCGAGGACATGTAGTCGAAGGACGACAACAGGTTGTAGAACTCGATCGCACGGTCTTCTTTCTGCTTCTCTTCGATCGCCAGGCCCATGGCCACGCGCATGAAGAAAATCTGTGGCAGTTCGAAGCGGATACCGTCCTTGTGAATGAAGTAACGGTCGTACAGGGTTTGCAGGCCCAGGTACGTGAACTGCTGATCGCGCTCGTGGTTGATCGCCTTGCCGAGTTTTTCCAGGTCGAAGGACGCCAGAACCGGGTTCAGCAATTCGAATTCGATACCTTTGGCGATGTATGCAGGCAGTGCCTTGGCATACAGGTCGACCATTTCGTGGTGGGTCGCGCTGTCGGCGACACCGAGGAAGCCCAGGCCTTCGGCACGCAGGGTGTCCATCAGCAGGCGGGCGGTCACGAACGAGTAGTTCGGCTCACGCTCGACCAGCGTACGGGCGGTCATCACCAGGGCGGTGTTGACGTCGGTCAGGGCCACGCCGTCGTACAGGTTTTTCAGGGTTTCGCGCTGGATCAGCTCGCCGTCGACTTCTTCCAGGCCTTCGCACGCTTCGGTAACGATGGTGTTCAGACGACCCATGTCCAGCGGTGCGAGGCTGCCATCGGCGCGGGTGATGCGGATCGATGGGTGAGCGTTGACGGCTTCTTCGGCAGGGGAGTGCGCTGCGCGCTCTTTGGCGCGGGAGTCACGGTAGATCACATAGTCGCGGGCGACTTTCTGCTCGCCGGCACGCATCAGGGCCAGTTCGACCTGGTCCTGGATTTCTTCGATGTGGATGGTGCCGCCCGAAGGCATGCGACGCTTGAAAGTCGCGGTGACTTGTTCGGTCAGGCGGGCAACGGTGTCGTGGATTCGCGACGAAGCGGCAGCGGTGCCGCCCTCAACTGCGAGAAACGCTTTGGTGATGGCGACGGTGATCTTGTCATCGGTGTAAGGGACGACAGTGCCGTTACGCTTGATCACGCGCAGTTGGCCAGGCGCGGTGGCGGACAGATCCGAATTCGAATCGGCGGCCTGCGGCAAGGTGCCTTGCGGGTTCTCGCGAGTTGTGTCGGTTTGCATGGGGGGTTGTCTCCACATTCTCTATGTTTGTTTGGGCACCATCACGGTGCCCACCGTTCTGTCCTGAAGCACTACAACCGGCGAGGGCCGGGCATACCAACTTCGGGACAGATCAGGAAGGGGGCTATTGGGCGCCGCTTCCATGCCGAAGTCTTTGGTGTCACGCCTTGGGCCTGAAACCGAATTCCGTTTTGAGTGGCAGTAAATGACTGCAACACCCGTACCGTTATCGCCGTTTCGGGCTTAAAAACAGTAGCCATCCGCACACGCGGTTTGGTCTTTCGAAAATACGTTTGGTTCAACCGGAAAGAGGCAATAAAAGCGCTTGAAATCGGTGTCCGGTTTGTGTTTGGTTTTTGGCGTAAAACCCTACATGTAGGGTTTTTTTTGCGCCGAGGTACAAGATAATGCGTTTTGGAGGGTGTTGCAACGTACTACCTGTGGATAAACCTGTGCGTAAATTGTGTGTGAAAGAGGGAACGGGCGTGTAGGCCGCGACCTAGCTGGAGCCGACCATTTTTCACTGATTTTCAGCGACAGAAAACAGTCATCCGGATTTTTAAGGGCGCGAACCCTATCACAAAAAACCGTTGTGTCCGAACGCATTTACCGGCTTGTGTTCCAGACGTGTGGCGTTTATACAATCGGCCCATGCAGATGCATTCTTATCCTCCCCAATCATTACAAAAAGACGGGTGGATCCTTCCTTATTGATGGTGTTGGCAAGCAGAGGTCGTCGTGGAGCAAGAAGCCTGGCAGGTATTGATTGTCGAGGACGACCAGCGTCTGGCCGAACTGACCCGCGATTACCTGGAAGCCAATGGCCTGCGAGTATCGATCGAGGGTAATGGCGCCCTGGCCGCAGCACGCATCATCAAGGAGAAACCGGACCTGGTGATTCTCGACCTGATGCTCCCCGGCGAAGATGGCTTGAGCATTTGCCGCAAGATTCGCGACCGCTATGACGGGCCGATCCTGATGCTCACCGCGCGCACCGATGACACCGATCAGATTCTTGGCCTGGACCTGGGCGCCGACGACTACGTCTGTAAACCGGTGCGTCCACGTTTATTGCTCGCGCGTATTCAAGCCCTGCTGCGCCGCAGCGAAGCCCCGGAGGTGGCCCCGGAAAAACTCCGGCGCCTGCAGTTCGGTCCGTTGGTGGTGGACAATGCATTGCGCGAAGCCTGGCTGCATGACAAAGGCATCGAATTGACCAGTGCCGAGTTCGATCTGCTCTGGCTGCTGGTGGCCAATGCCGGGCGTATTCTGTCCCGCGAAGAAATATTCACCGCGCTGCGCGGTATCGGTTATGACGGCCAGGACCGCTCGATCGACGTGCGCATCTCGCGCATCCGCCCCAAGATCGGCGATGACCCGGAGCATCCGCGGCTGATCAAGACCGTCCGCAGCAAAGGCTATTTGTTCGTGCCGGAAGCCTGCACCCTGTGAACTCGATCTTCCTGCGTATTTATGGCGGCATGTGCGCGGCGCTGATTCTGGTGGCCGTACTCGGCGTGCTGGCGTTGCACCTGCTTAACCAGGTGCGCAGCGAGCAGTACCGCGAGCGCCTGGCCCACGGCACCTTCTCGCTGATGGCCGATAACCTGCAACCGATGAACGAAACCGAGCGCCATCGGGCGTTGCTGTTGTGGGAGCGCTTGCTCGGGATTCCGCTGGCGCTGAAGACGTTCCCCCAGACCGACCTCGACCTGACCCAGCGCACCCGCGTGTTGCACGGCCAGGCCCTGGTGGAGCAGACCGGTCCGCATGCGGCGAAGGTTTATCGCCTGGTCAGCGAAAAGGAGCAGTTGGTGCTCACCGGTGAAGTCCAGCAGATCAGCGAGCAACTGGCGCGGGCGACCATCTACCTGCTGGCCGATGAACTGGTGCGCTACCCGGTGGCCGAGCAGCCCAAGCGTCTGGAGCAGTTAAAGGAAGATAAGGGTTTCGGCTTCGATCTGCGGCTGGTGACGGTTGATGAGGCCGACATGGACGAAGACCAGAGCCGCCGAGTGTCAGAAGGCGACACGGTGATGGCGTTAGGCAAGGGCGGCGATTCGATTCGGGTGTTTGCCGGCATGGTTGGTACGCCGTGGGTGCTGGAAATTGGCCCGTTGTATCAGATGAATCCTTACCCGCCCGAGTGGCTGGTGCTGATCGCGGCCCTTGGCCTGAGCCTGATCGGTTTGATTGTCTATCTGTTGGTGCGGCAACTGGAGCGTCGTTTGCGCGGCCTGGAAGCCGCCGCCACGCGAATTGCCAAGGGCAGCCTGGAAACCCGCGTACCGGCCCGTGGCGCCGACTCGGTGGGGCGGCTGGCCTCGGCGTTCAACGGCATGGCCGAGCACTTGCAGCAATTGTTGGCGATTCAGCGAGAACTGGTGCGTGCCGTGTCCCACGAATTGCGCACACCGGTGGCGCGCCTGCGTTTTGGCCTGGAGATGATCGGCTCGGCCAGCACGCCTGAGGCGCTGGAGAAATACCGCGAGGGCATGGACCACGACATTGAGGATCTCGATCGGTTGGTCGATGAGATGCTCACTTATGCGCGGCTGGAGCAGGGCTCGCCGGCGCTGAATTTCCAGCGGATCGATCTGGATGCGTTGGTCAATCAGGTGATCGAGGAGTTGGCACCGTTGCGCGCCGAGGTCACGGTGCAACGCGGTTTGTGCCTGTCGGCCGCCGATTGCGACGGCGCCTGGGTCGAGGCCGAGCCGCGTTACCTGCACCGGGCGTTGCAGAACCTGGTGAGCAACGCCATGCGCCATGCCCATTCACGGGTGACCGTCAGCTATCAGGTGGGGCAGCAGCGCTGTCGGGTGGATGTCGAGGATGACGGGCCGGGCGTGCCGGAAACCGCGTGGGAGAAAATCTTCACCCCGTTCCTGCGCCTCGACGACAGCCGCACCCGCGCTTCGGGTGGTCATGGGCTGGGGTTGTCGATCGTGAGGCGGATCATCCATTGGCACGACGGGCGAGCGCTGATCAGCAAGAGCAAAAGCCTGGGCGGGGCGTGTTTCAGTTTGAGCTGGCCGAGGAATCAGGAGCGGCGTTGAGGTTGTTGGTGTCAGGGCAATCGCCTTCGCGGGCAAGCCTCGCTCCTACAGATCGGGGGGGGGGCGTTCACCCATTTCGTTATCGACACAAACCCCGTAGGAGCGAGGCTTGCCCGCGAAGAGGCCCTGACAGCCACTACAAACCCTCAGGCCTTGATACTGACCAGACTCAACAACTGCCCATCCATCACCGCAAACTGCGCGTCCAGTTCGGTGCCGCTGCGCCACTCACTGGACAGGTCGGTCAGCAACCGCAACCGCACTTCACCGCCCTCGCTCCACTCCAGCACTTCGGCGTGTTCGAAATAGAAGCGCTTTTGGACGATCGGGTAGAGCGCCTTGAACAGGCTTTCCTTCACCGAAAACGTCAGCGTCACCACCATCGCCAACTGATCGCGAGCCCCGGCGGTCATGCGCTGCAACTCAGGCCCGGTGAGAATCTCTCCGGCCAGGCGTTCGGCCCGTTCTGCGTCGAGCAGGTTTTCCAGGTCCATCCCCAAACCGCGCCAATGGGCCTTGTTCGCGACAATCGCCGCGGCCCGGCCGGTGCTGTGGGTGATCGAACCGGTGATATGCGCTGGCCACACCGGTGCGCGGTCTTCACCAATGGCCGGAATGAAGCTCAGCCCTTCCAGCTGTTGCAATGCGGCCCGAGCGCAAATCCGCCCGGCAAGAAACTCGGCCTGACGCTTGGCCACCGAACGCTGGATGCTCGCGGGCGGCTCGATGGCGCTGCGCTGGAAATCATCGCTGGCCAATTGCTTGGTATCGAAGTGAGTGCCCAGCAGGACCGTATCGGGCAGCACAAACGGCAGCGGCCAATGGGCGTCGAGCGGGGTGCAGCAGGCGGGTAGGGCGGGGACGGGATTCATGACGGGCATTTTGCCGGGTTGCCTTGAGGCTGGGTAGTGGCTGAGGGCTTTTGTGGCGAGGGAGCTTGCTCCCGCTCGGCTGCGTAGCAGTCGTAAAGGCGGCAAACGCGTTGTACCTGACGAAATACGGTTGCAGGTTTTGGGGCTGCTTCGCAGCCCAACGGGGGCAAGCCCCCTCGCCACAGAGGTCTATCTGATCAGCCAAAGATCTTCTTGAAAAACGCCTGCATGTCCGCCCACGATTTCTCATCGGCGGCCTTGTTGTAACCAATGTCCGGCCCGCCATGATCGCCATGGCTCAGACGATCCGCATCAGGGTTGCTGAAGCCATGCTTGGCGCCTTCGAGGCTGACAAATTTATAGTCGGCACCGGCCTTGTCCATTTCCGTCTTGAACGCCGTCACGTTTTCCGCTGTGACCATGCTGTCCAGGGCGCCATGCTCCACCAGGATTTTCGCCTTCACACTGCCAGGCACCGCCGGCGTATTGGTCGCCAGTGCACCGTGGAAACTCACCACGCCCGCCAGCGGCAAGCCCTGGCGTGCGGCATTCAGCACCACTGCGCCGCCGAAGCAATAGCCGATGGCCGCCAGTTTGGCCGGATCGGTCTGTGGCTGTTTCTTCAGCAAATCGAGCCCGGCCTGAAACCGCGCGCTGGCTGCTGCGCTGTCCTTTGTCGCGGCTTGCATGAACGCCATGGCGTCCTTGGGGTGTTCGGTGTTTTTGCCGTCGCCATACATGTCGATCGCCAGTGCGCTGTAGCCCAGACCCGCCAGATCGCGTGCGCGTCGCTTGGCGTAGTCGTTGAGCCCCCACCATTCATGTACCACCACCACACCCGGACGCGGACCTTTAATGGCGTCGTCGTAGGCGTAATAGCCAATCAGCTTGGTGCCATCGGCACTCTGATAGGGAATTTCCTGGGTCTTGATGGCGGCCTGGCTGACCCCGCTCACGGCCAGTAATACAAGGGCGAGCAACACACGCATGGCTGAATCTCCTTATAAACAAACGTCAAGAAAGCGTAGTCGATTTGATTCAGCTCAGGTTCAGAGTGCGTTCAGGGGCTGTACAGGGTGAGGTCAGTAACCTTGCCCCGTACCCAAAAAGCACATAGCGCATGAGGAAGTTCCCCAATGACTACTTTGAAAAAACTGCTCCTGGCTTTCACCGTGATGGGCGCCAGTGTTGCCGCCCACGCCGACACCACCAATTTTGCCGGCCTGACCTTTGGCCAGACCAGCGACAAGGTTAAAAAATCCAGTGCCCTGAACGACAACCTCAACCACCCTAACGCCGACGGTGTGATCGGCAAGGACAACACCTGGGGTTTGCGTGTGGGCCAGCAAGACAGCCAGGGCCGCTACTACGCCACTTACGACAACGTGTCGGGCTCGCATAATGGCATTAAACTGCGTCAGGAAAACCTGCTGGGCAGCTACGATCTGTTTTACCCAGTGGGTGGCAGCACCAAACTGTTCGGCGGTGCCACGGCCGGTTTGACCAAAATGACCCAGGAATCGCCAGGCTTCAGCCGCGACAGCGACATCGGTTACGCCATTGGCGGCCAGGTCGGTGTGTTGCAGCAAGTTACGCAAAACACCTCGGTCGAGCTGGGTTACCGTTACCTGCGTAGCAACGCCAGCACCGAGATGAGCGAGCGCGGCGGCAGCAAACAGGGTTCGCTGGACTTGACCAGCAGCGCCCAGACGTACTTGTCCGCCAACT
Source organism: Pseudomonas sp. Pseusp15 (assembly GCF_059492165.1). NCBI lineage: Bacteria > Pseudomonadati > Pseudomonadota > Gammaproteobacteria > Pseudomonadales > Pseudomonadaceae > Pseudomonas > Pseudomonas sp. Pseusp15. The sequence goes on along the minus strand of NZ_CP168523.1, from coordinate 3,779,234 downwards.
ACGCTTTCTAAACAGCGTTTGGTTGCCAGTCAGTTAAGCCTCGCAACCTGTGGGAGCAGGCTTAACTGACCTTTGGAGATGTTGATTTGCCCCGGAGAGCCTTATGAAATTGCTGGTTGTCGAAGATGAAGCGCTGTTGCGCCATCACCTGCAGACCCGTTTGACGGACAGCGGCCACGTGGTCGAGGCCGTGGCCAACGCCATCGATGCGTTGCATCAGGCCGAGCAGTTCAACCATGACCTGGCGGTGATCGACCTCGGTCTGCCGGGCATGGGCGGGCTCGACCTGATTCGTCAGCTGCGCTCCCAAGGCAAGACGTTTCCGATCCTGATCCTCACCGCGCGCGGCAACTGGCAAGACAAGGTCGAAGGCCTCGCCGCCGGTGCCGACGACTACGTGGTCAAGCCGTTCCAGTTCGAAGAGCTGGACGCCCGGCTCAATGCCTTGCTGCGTCGCTCCAGCGGTTTCACCCAGTCGACCATCGTCGCCGGTCCCTTGCTGTTGGACCTCAATCGCAAACAGGCGTCCCTCGATGACCAGCCGCTGGCGCTGACCGCCTACGAATACCGGATCCTCGAATACCTGATGCGCCATCACCAGCAAGTGGTGGCCAAGGACCGCTTGATGGAGCAGCTCTACCCGGATGACGACGAGCGCGATCCAAATGTGATCGAAGTGCTGGTGGGCCGCTTGCGTCGCAAACTCGAAGGCCCGGCCGGGTTCAAGCCGATCGATACCGTGCGTGGCCTCGGCTACCTGTTCAATGAGCGCTGCACTTGATTCGTTCCCTTCGTGTCCGCTTGATGCTCGCCGCCACCACCCTGGCGGTGTTGTTCATGCTGGCGTTACTGCCGGCGATGCAGGGCGCGTTCAGCCTGGCGTTGCAGGACTCCATCGAGCAGCGCCTGGCGTCGGACGTCACCACGCTGATCTCCGCCGCCCGGGTGGATAACAACCGCTTGCAAATGCCGGCGCAGTTGCCCGATGAGCGTTTCAACCTCGCCGACAGCCGATTGCTCGGCTACATCTATGACCGCGAAGGTCACCTGGTCTGGCGCTCGAAGGCCACCCAGGAAGAGAACATCAACTACAAGCCGCGTTACGACGGACGCGGCAACGAGTTCGCGAGGATTCGCGAGGCCAATGGTGAAGAGTTTTTCGTCTATGACGTCGAGGTCAAGCTGCTCGGCGGCAAAAGCGCGGCGTTCAGCATCGTCGCGCTGCAACCGGTGCGCGAATACGAAGCCACCCTCGAAGGCCTGCGGGAAAACCTCTACCTGGGCTTCGGTGCCGCGCTGCTGGTGTTGCTCGTTTTGCTCTGGGTTGGCCTGACCTGGGGCTTGCAGGCGTTGAGCCGACTGAGCCAGGAGCTGGACCAGATCGAAAGCGGCACCCGCGAAAGCCTCAGCGAACAACACCCGCGTGAACTGCTGCGCCTGACCGGCTCGCTCAACCGTTTGCTGCACAGCGAGCGTGAACAGCGCAGCCGTTACCGCGACTCCCTCGACGACCTGGCCCACAGCCTGAAAACCCCGCTGGCGGTGTTGCAAGGGGTCAGCGAAGACATGGCGCAAAAGCCGCAAGAGCGCGATCAGGCCTGGGTGCTGCAAACCCAGATCGAACGCATGAGCCAGCAGATCAGCTATCAACTGCAACGGGCCAGCCTGCGCAAAAGTGGTCTGGTGCGCCATCAGGTACGCTTACGCCCGGTGCTGCAAAGCCTCTGCGACACCCTGGACAAGGTCTACCGCGACAAACGCGTGCGGGTCGCCTTCGATCTGCCGGATCAGTGCTACGTACCGATCGAGCAGGGCGCCTTGCTGGAAATGATGGGCAACCTGCTGGAAAACGCCTATCGCCTGTGCCTGAACGAAGTACGCATCAGCGTGCGCGAAACCCTCAGTAGCATTGAGCTTTGCATTGAAGACGATGGCCCCGGTGTACCACCGGACCAACGCGCACGGATTCTCGAGCGCGGCGAGCGGCTGGACCGCCAGCATCCGGGGCAGGGGATTGGCTTGGCGGTGGTCAAGGACATCATCGAAAGCTACAGCGCCAAGCTGACGCTGGGGGATTCGCCGATGGGCGGCGCGGCGTTCCGGATTCATTTTCCGGTGGTTTGATGTAGGGGCTTGGCCGAAAAGATCGCAGCCTCGTTGCACTCGACAGCTCCTACAGGGATTTGCGTCCACCTGTAGGAGCTGTCGAGTGCAACGAGGCTGCGATCTTTTGATTTTAAACGTGGATGTTTAAAAGACATCTCCAGACACTCACCCAGGCTACACATCCTTGCGCCGCTGCCTACGACTACGCCAGAATCCGCCGGCTAGTGCGCCTTGAGGCCGGCCTATATCGTTTCCGGGTCGCTGACCAATCAGTGATCGGGTCTCGCAGCCCGTGTATCTCTAGACGCACAACATCCTCCGTTCATGTTATGGCGGCTGTACGTGGGAGACCTTCGGGTCTGCCGGTTCTAGAGTCCCGGTCTGCGACCCGCGTATAGCTGCCACCTTCTTTCGTCTCGCAGCGAACAGTGGCGGCTCCATGACTCTAGGAGGCTTTATCCATGTTCAAACCAACACCTAATCCACCAGCACCCGACGACGTCTCCCCCTACGAATCCCTCGATTCCAAAAAACTCCACGAAGCCGCCGACCGCGCCCTCGACCACTACCTCAAACCACCCACTCCCAAAGACACCAAGCGCAAACCCAGCACCATTTACCATGTCGGTGCGAAGGTCGATAACGAAACCCTGCTGGTCAACGCCTGCGAATCCCTGGCATCGGCGAGCGTGATGCTCAGTGAGTTCGCCGGGTTGATGGACATGCCCCATCGCAACATGATGTTGGGGATTCAATCGGTGGTCATGCTCGGTGAGTTGGCCGTCAACCGGGTGCTGGATAACCTCGATCCTCAGAACTGATTGATCCATTGTGGCGAGGGAGCTTGCTCCCGCCGGCCGATCCGCGTCCGGGCGCAGCAGTCGCAACACCGGTGTATGCGGTGTACCTGAAAACCTGCGATTGCAGATTTTGGGACCGCTTCGCAACCTAGCGGGACGGTGCGGCGATCCGACAAGCTCCCTCGCCACAACAGCATCTGTGCATGAGCAAAATGAGAAACGACCTGAGAGGGCCGTTTTTTTTGCTTGGATAAGCCAACGACGGTATTCATTCTGCCGACCGCTCGTCGCTACTGTCAGATCTGACAGTAGCGAGTTCCGCTACTACCGCGTTCTGATTGCGCAGACCCTCCATCACATAGCGAGCACTGCGCCATGAACAGTCCTGTCCCGGTTTCGATTGACGTTTTCACCGTCACACGTCCGCATATTCTGCTGAAGACTGACCTGATCTCTCATCCGGAGGCGCATATCGGGCTGTCCATCGTTAATCACTACAGGGATTCGAAGGGTGTACTGGTGCTGTTGGGGACTTGGCTTGAGCAGGCTAAGTATGAAACCGTAAATCTATACGTGAATGACAACTCCAACCCGGTTGCCAGCGAAATCGTCATGGATTCCAGCGCAGCGGTGGAGTTGCGCCTGCCGATGGGCCTACTGGTGGAGGGCGTCAACACCTTCTACTGCACGGTCGAGCGTCTTTCTGGCAACATCGAAAAGTCGCAGGAGTTGAAAGTGCTCTACTTCGTCTACGCGCCGGGCGGCGATGACCCGGTCGTGGGCGGGGGGCATTCTGCACTGGGCATCAGCGTCAGCCCGACCAGCGTGGATGCCGCGCAGGCGGCGCAGGGTGTGATCCTGACCCTGGATTGGCCCCATAAGCATCTTTATGACCTGGTGACCGTCGATTGCGGTGGCGTCCCGCTGACCCACCGGATCGAACCGACGCCGCTGGATCCCGTCCCCGACCTGACAAAGCCGCTGGTTCTTACCCTGTACACCCAGCATTTCGCGAACGACCCGAATAACTCGCAGTTCCCGATCAGGTACAACGTCATCAGCCAGACGAACAACTTCTCGGGCACGACGCATCTGGGGCAGTTCGATGCACGGGATCATTGGTCGGTGCCTTGCCTGATCGATGTCCACCTCGATCGTAAAGAACTGGAGATGCCGATCCTTCGAGAAATCCTGACTGAGAACAATGACGACCCGACCATCGTCGATCTGGACAAGTTGAAGGGGGGGCCGTTGTGGGCCTTGGTTCATCTGATCGATGCGATCTGGGACGTGGGTGATGAGATCCATCTGATGTTCACCGCGCTGGTGAATGGCAGTCCGGTTGCCAGCCATGAAGCAACGCTGCCGATCACGCAGGTACCGGGGCAATTCGCTTGGGACATTCCCAATGACAAGGTTATTGTCGACAGTATTGTGAGTGTTCGTTTTGAGCAGATCCGCGGGGGCAAGGTTATCGGTGTTTCCAAAGTGGCCGAGGCGCAGGTCATTGGCGAAGGCACCATCAAGTTATTACCGCCGAAACTGGTTGCACCGGCCGTCAGTCCCATCGACTTATGGCTTTATTCGAATGGTGTCACCGTGCGTATCGAGTATCTGGACGCCCGTGCCGGTGACAAGGCTCAGTTGATCGAAATCAACCCGCCTGCCGGTGCCACGCCATTTCCAGTGGTGGCTTTCAACACGAACAAGCGGACGAACACCGTCCTGACCCAGGCATTTCTTGCGGAGCGGCAAGGGAGCCAACTGAGGTTTCGCTGGGTGTTGATTCGGGGCGGCAAGGAGATTGCCCGGTCAGGGTCGTTGCTGGTGACTGTTGCACGGATTGAGGACGGCGATGCCCGTTTGCCGGTAGCGGAAATTCTGCAGGCGAAGGCGGGTGGACTAAATCTCGATGATTTTGATCTCGATGGTACCGTCCGACTTCTCCCATGGGTATTTATAGCGATCGGGCAGAGTATTAATGTGACGGTCGTGGATAGAAATCATGCACCGCTTCCGGTTTTGCAGAACCACCGTATAACAGAACAGGACGTGACAAACGGATTGACCCAGGCAATATCGCGTCCATGGCTCGATGCGTTATTTGATAATGCCGAAATAACACTCAAGGTCGAGGTAACAGTCGGCGGTCATACCGTTGTCTTCAAGGACGTTAACTACATCGTCAGCCTTCGATCGTATGCCGGCTCTGAAGACTTCGAAAGTTCACCTCTGATTGGTTTTAACCCCGGCTCCGTACATAAGTTTGCAAGTGGAATAACGCTAAAGTCACTGGGCGGAATTGTTCATTTGACGAATGTTCATACCACCGACAGAAACTACACGTCGCTACTCGGACGCGTCACGCTGAACATGCTAGGCACGGTTGAAATCACCCTTCCGGGTTTAGCCAGTCATGTCAGCTTTTTGTTCGTTTCGCACCAGTTGCACGAAGAGAATGCAGTCGTTTATATGGATGAACGAGGCAATGTCATTGGCACGATGCCATTGCCTTATACGAGTCTCTACCAATACGCCTATGTCAGTTTCAGTGCGCCGGGCAAGAGCAGAATAAAATCAATCATTATTCGTAATAGAGATGACATGTACGTCGACAAATTCGAGGTGAGGTAGATAAGGCACTTCGGTGCGCCGGGTTCTAGAGTCCTGGTCTGCTAACCAGGGTACAGCTGCCACCTCTTTTTGATAACGAAACCCTGCTGGTCAACGCCTGCGAATCCCGGGCGTCAGCCAGCGGGATGCTCTGTGAGTTCGCCGGGCTGATGGACATGCCCCATCGCAACATGATGTTGGGGATTCAATCGGTGGTCATGCTCGGTGAGCTGGCCGTCAACCGGGTGCTGGATAACCTCGATCCACAAGGCTGACGAAAGTCTGTGGTGAGAGCACTTATTGTGGCGAGGGAGCTTGTCGGATCGCCGCACCGTCCCGCTCGGCTGCGCAGCAGTCGCAAAACCGGTGTATGCGGTGCACCTGAAACCTGCGGTTGCAGATTTTGGGGTCGCTTCGCAGCCCAGCGGGAGCAAGCTCCCTCGCCACAACAGCATGGCTGCCTGCAAAGTTGTGAAATCAGTTCTCCTGCGCCCGATAAGCCCCCGGCGTCAACCCCGTCCACTTCTTGAACGCCCGATGAAACGCCGAAGGTTCGGAAAACCCCAACTGCTCGGCAATCTGTTGCAACGATAGATCCGCCCGCCCCAGGTGATAAATCGCGATGTCCCGGCGTAACTGATCCTTCAATTCCTGAAAACTCGTGCCTTCCTCACGCAAATGCCGACGCAAGGTTTGTGGGCTGATGTGCAGGTGCGCCGCCACTGCTTCCAGGTCCGGCCAGCGTGCACTGTCGCGGCTGAGCAAGCGCCGCAATTGGCTGCTCAGGCTGTCGCCTTCGTCGGGGCGTGACAGCAGGTCGGCGGGGGAGCGCTCGAGAAAGTGCTTGAGAGTTCGTTCGTCCTGCAACAGCGGCATGTTCAGGTAGCGGCTGTGGAACAGCAGGCTACTCTGAGTAGTATCGAACGTTAGCGGGCAGGAAAACAGCAAGTCGTATTCGGCCCCGTGCTCGGGCCTCGGGTAGCTGAATGTGGCGTGTTCCAGACGAATGCGTTGGCCGATCAGCCAGCTGCCGAACCGATGCCAGATCACCAGCAGGCTTTCGCTGAGGAAGTGGTCCGGGTCCCACAGCGGCGAATCGTCGAGGCTCAGGCGAATCATCTCGCCTTCGCGGCTCAGGGTCAGACGCGGCGCCCCGGGAAACAGGCTGTAAAACAACAGGCCGCGATTGAGTGCTTTCTCCAGCGTGCGGCAGTGGATCACCGCATGGCACATCATCGCGAAGCTGCCGGGTTTGCTCGGGGCCTGCCCGAAGCCCAGGTATTCGTCGTCCAGGGCCAGCCACAATCCCTGGATCAAGCGGGTGAACTGTTCAGGCGCGATTCGGGCGCGCGGTTCTTCAAGCAACTCGGGGCTGATCCCCAGTTGCTGCAGCAGGCTCGAATAGTCGTAGCCACGTCGGCGCGCGCCGCCGAGGGCGGCACGGGCGAAATGGCTGGCGATGGTGCGTTCACGCATGGGGCAGGTCCGTCCACTGAGCAATGGATGGTAGCGGTGCCCATCGACGATGAACAAGGCGGATATCCGCCAAATTGCAGGACGAGGTCAGGTGGGTTGGCGGAAATCCGCCACATGGTGGTAACTGGTTGGTGACCAAAAGAAACCTGTAACCCTTGATGTCAAAAGGCTCGCAGGCTTTTTGGCGAATGTGGCACGGGCCTTGCGATACAACCAGCAGATGCCTGCCGTTGCGCAGCTCGACAAAACAAATCCCTCCAGTGCAGGAGGGTTCGCAATTGAAGTGTCTTGGGCAACAGATGGATGTTGTCACCGGGCGCTCTTGAGGAACTTTGCAATGACGACTCGTCAGCCACTGTACAAATCCCTGTATTTCCAGGTGATCGTTGCCATCGCCATCGGCATCCTGCTCGGTCACTTCTACCCGCAGACCGGTGTAGCCCTCAAGCCGTTGGGTGACGGGTTCATCAAACTGATCAAAATGATCATCGCTCCCATCATTTTCTGCACCGTCGTCAGCGGTATCGCGGGCATGCAGAACATGAAGTCGGTTGGCAAGACCGGCGGTTACGCGCTGCTCTACTTCGAAATCGTTTCGACCATTGCACTGCTGGTCGGTCTGGTGGTGGTCAACATTGTGCAGCCGGGTAACGGCATGCACATCGATGTCACCACGCTGGATGCCTCCAAAATCGCAACCTACGTGGCTGCCGGTGCGGATCAAAGCGTCGTTGGCTTCCTGCTGAACGTGATCCCGACCACCATCTTCGGTGCGTTCGCCACGGGCGATATCCTGCAAGTGCTGATGTTCTCGGTGATCTTCGGTTTCGCCCTGCATCGCCTGGGTGCCTACGGCAAGCCGATCCTGGACTTCATCGACCGTTTCGCCCACGTGATGTTCAACATCATCAACATGATCATGAAGCTCGCGCCGCTCGGTGCCTTGGGTGCCATGGCGTTCACCATCGGTGCTTATGGCGTTGGCTCGCTGGTGCAACTCGGTCAATTGATGGCCTGCTTCTACATCACCTGCCTGCTGTTCATTCTGGTGGTGCTGGGTGGTATTGCTCGTGCTCACGGCTTCAGCGTTCTGAAAGTGATCCGCTACATCCGTGAAGAGCTGTTGATCGTGCTGGGTACTTCCTCTTCGGAGTCGGTACTGCCACGCATGCTGATCAAAATGGAGCGTCTGGGGGCGCAGAAATCCGTGGTAGGTCTGGTGATCCCGACCGGCTACTCGTTCAACCTCGACGGTACGGCGATCTACCTGACCATGGCGGCAGTGTTCATTGCTCAGGCCACCGACACCCACATGGACATCACTCACCAGATCACTCTGCTGGTGGTGTTGCTGCTGTCCTCCAAAGGCGCTGCCGGCGTGACCGGTAGTGGCTTCATCGTACTGGCCGCTACCTTGTCCGCTGTTGGCCACCTGCCGGTTGCCGGCCTGGCGCTGATCCTGGGTATCGACCGTTTCATGTCCGAAGCCCGCGCGTTGACCAACCTGATCGGTAACGCGGTTGCCACCATTGTTGTGGCCAAGTGGGTCAAGGAACTCGACACCGACGTGCTGCAATCCGAGCTGGCCTCGGGCGGTCGTGGCATTGCCGACGAGCCTAAAGATGATGTTTTGGGCCACGTCGAAGGGGCAACCCCGACGAACGCCAAGTAAGCCTTGTTGTAAATGAAAAACCCGCTTCGGCGGGTTTTTTGTTGCCTGCGATTTGAGCGTAACGGTCAGTGTCACTGGCACATAAGGTGATTGCTGCAATGTCCCGGGCTGCCTAGGCTTGGGGGACTGCACTGGAGAACGCTCATGCTCGGTCCACTGGCATCACTCAAGGTTCTGGATTTCTCGACATTGTTGCCGGGGCCGTTCGCCTCGTTGCTGTTGGCGGACATGGGCGCCGAGGTGCTGCGCATCGAATCGCCGACCCGCACGGATTTGCTGCGGGTGCTGCCGCCCCATGATCAGGGGGTGTCGGCCAGCCACGCCTACCTCAATCGCAACAAGCGCAGCCTGGCGCTGGACCTCAAGCAGCCTGAGGCGCTGGAGGTGATCAAGCAATTGCTTGCGGACTACGACATTGTGCTGGAGCAGTTCCGCCCTGGCGTGATGGAACGGCTGGGCCTGGGGTATGAAGCCTTGAAGGCGATCAATCCACGGTTGATTTATGTGTCGATCACCGGCTACGGCCAGACCGGCCCTTACAAGGACCGCGCCGGACACGACATCAACTACCTGGCGCTGGCGGGGCTTTCGAGCTACACCGGCCGCGCCGACAGCGGCCCGTTGCCGTTGGGTATGCAGGTGGCAGATGTCGCGGGCGGTTCGTTGCATGGGGTGATCGGGCTGCTGGCAGCGGTGATCGCGCGGCAGCAGACCGGGCAGGGACAGCATCTGGATGTGAGCATGACTGACTGCGCCTTCAGCCTGAACGCCATGGCCGGTGCCGGCTACCTGGCCTGCGGCGTTGAGCCGGGCAGGGAAGACCAGATGCTCAACGGCGGCAGCTTCTACGATTACTACCGGTCGCGCGATGGCCGTTGGTTGTCGGTGGGCAGTCTGGAACCGGGGTTCATGCAGCAACTGTGCACGGTGCTCGGCCGTCCGGAACTGGCGGCCGAGGGACTGTCGTCCGACCCCGCCCGGCAACGGGCGCTCAAGGATGCGCTGAACATTGAATTCGAAAAACACGACTTTGCCTGGCTGTGTGAGCTATTTGCCGGGGCCGATGCGTGTGTCGAGCCGGTGTTGAGCCTGGGCGAAGCGGTCGGGCATCCGCAGTTGCAGGCGCGGGAACTGGTGGCTGAGGTGCCGCGGGGCGATGGCTCGACCCAGGCGCAGATGGCCTGTCCGTTGAAGTTTTCAGCGGGGTTGCCTGAGCCGCGGCACATAGGCGCCCGGCTGGGGCAGCATACGGATCAGGTGTTGGGGGAGTTGGGGTTTAGTGTTGAGCGGATTGAAGCGTTGCGGCGGGCCAAGGTAGTTGTCTAGCGTCTGTCCCGGCCGAAACTCAACTTATTCGACCCGCATCTCCCCGCTGAACACCAACGTACTGCGACAGCGCCGGCACAAATACCGCCGCCCCTGGCGCACCAGGCTATGACGCTGGGCCGAAAACGGGAAATCGCTGTCGGCGCAGGGGCATTTGTAGATGTAGCGGGTCACGCTGCGACGTTTGACGTCATAGGTGTGGCAGCGATTGGGCGGCAGTTCGTAGACGCCGCGCATGATCAGTTGCCACTCTTCGCCGTGGGGCTGGATGCGGTCGCCGAACAGTTGATGGGCGATCAGGTGCGCCACTTCATGCGCCACGGTCTGCTTGAGGAAGTCTTCGGTGTTTTCCCGGTACAGCTGCGGGTTGAAGCGCAGCAGGTTCTCGTGCAAATGCGCGACACCGGCTTTTTGCCCGCGCAGCTTGAGGCTCACCACGGGGCGTTTGAAAGGTCGTTTGAAAAAGGATTCGGCTTGCAGGAAACAGTCTTCGACGCGGGTATTGAGTTGCTCGGGCATGCTTGATGGATCTCCAAGGATGTCGAGTATGCCGCAACCCCGAGGGCTTGCGAATCGCTCAGGCGCCGAATGGTCGTTGCTCGCATTAGAAGGCCGCCTTGCGGCGGCCTGTAGTGGCGGAACGTGTTTTTTATGTTGGCGCTTGTTTGTCAGTTGGTATAGACCGGTCCCACGCCAAGGCCCCAGACAATCACGGTGAACGCCATGATTGCCACCAGCACCACCAGTCCTACGGCGAGCACCGAGCTCGAAAACAGGAAGCCTTCGTCCGATGGAATGTTCATGAACGTTGGTAGCCCTACATACAGCAGGTACACCGTGTAGCAGACAGCCGCGGTGCCGACGATCATCCCCAGCCACAAGTGCGGGTACAGCGCCGCCAGGCCGCCGACGAACAGTGGGGTGGCGGTGTACGTGGCAAATGCGATACAGCGCGCCAGGCTCGGGTTGGCGTCATAGGTACGGGCCATCCAGTGAATGAAGGCGCCCATCACCGCGACACCGCCGAGCATTGCCAGGTACGACATGATGGTCATCCATAGCGCGCTTTCCATAGTCAGCATGACCGGCGCTCGGTTACCGATGACCCAGCCGACTTGCGTAGTGCCGATAAACGCCGATATGGCAGGGATCGCCGCCAGAATCAGGGTGTGCGTCAGGTACATGTGGCTGATGCTTTCTTCCTCGTCGCCACGGATTTCTTTCCATTCCTGGTCAGGGTGGGTAAAGAGTCCCACTACGTGATGGATCATGCCAGTCACTCCTCTTGTTGTTGCCATCGCCCCCCAGCGGAGCGCTTACAGGCCAAAGTGGCCAGGTAAGAACAGGTCTGAATACGCGTGCGACCTTATGTCGCAGTATAGAAAGGAGTTACTTGCAATAGTGCGAGGGCTTTAGAGCAAATCGCGCTGTAAACAATCTTGTTAATCGCCGCAAGGTCTGTGCCGAATGGAACCTGTGGCGAGGGAGCTTGCTCCCGCTGGGGCGCGAAGCGGCCCCAAAACAGTCCACCCTGTTGTGTCAGGCAAACCGCGGCGGCAGGTTTTGCGACTGCTGCGCAGCCGAGCGGGAGCAAGCTCCCTCGCCACAGGGGTATGCTCAAGTCATATAAGTGCAGGCTTCGCCCCGCCAGGGTTTTTGCGTAAAATGCCGGCCTTTCGTCACACCTCACGGATTTCGCGTCATGGGCACTCTTACGGTCAACCAGAACAAACTGCAAAAGCGCCTGCGCCGCCAGGCCGGTGAGGCTGTTGCCGATTTCAACATGATTGAAGACGGCGACAAGGTCATGGTCTGCCTGTCCGGTGGCAAGGACAGCTACACCATGCTCGACGTGCTGATGCATTTGCAGAAAGTCGCCCCGATCAAGTTCGAGATCGTCGCCGTGAACATGGACCAGAAGCAGCCAGGCTTCCCCGAGCACGTGCTGCCGGCTTACCTCAAAGAGCTGGGCATCGAGTACCACATCGTCGAGAAAGACACCTACTCGGTGGTCAAGGAGCTGATCCCGGAAGGCAAGACCACTTGCTCGCTGTGCTCGCGCCTGCGTCGCGGCACGCTGTACACCTTTGCCGACGAAATCGGCGCGACCAAAATGGCCCTCGGTCACCACCGTGACGACATCGTCGAGACGTTCTTCCTGAACATGTTCTTCAACGGTTCGCTCAAGGCCATGCCGCCAAAGCTGCGCGCCGACGACGGGCGCAACGTGGTGATTCGCCCGCTGGCCTACTGCAACGAAAAAGACATTCAGGCCTACTCGGACCTCAAGCAATTCCCGATCATCCCGTGCAACCTCTGCGGCTCCCAGGAAAACCTGCAACGCCAGGTGGTTAAAGAGATGCTGCAGGAGTGGGAACGCAAGACCCCGGGCCGCACCGAGAGCATTTTCCGCAGCCTGCAGAACGTGATCCCGTCGCAACTGGCGGACCGCAACCTGTTCGACTTCACCAACCTGCGTATCGACGAAAGCGCCGCATCGCGGTTCGTCAACGTAGTGAACCTCTGACGGTTCAAGTCACTCAGACACACGGCGCTCGCGGGCGCCGTTTTCATTTCATCCCGTAGGAGAGGGCATGCGCGATTACAAGTGGCTGCACGAATACTGTCTGAACCGCTTCGGTTCGGCGGCTGAACTGGAAGCCCATCTGCCGGTTCCCAAGACCCCGGCGCAATTGCGCAAGATCAGCGACGACCGCTACCTCTCGACCATGGCATTGCGGGTATTCCGTGCCGGGCTCAAGCACAGCCTGGTGGATGCCAAGTGGCCGGCGTTCGAAGAAGTGTTCTTCAAGTTCGACCCGGAAAAAGTCGTGCTGATGAGCGCCGAACATCTGGAGCGCTTGATGCAGGACGCGCGAATTATCCGCCACCTGGGCAAGCTCAAGAGTGTGCCGCGCAATGCGCAGTTCATTCTGGACGTGGCCCATGAGAAGGGTAGTTTCGGTGCGTTGATCGCCGACTGGCCGGTAACCGATATCGTCGGCTTGTGGACCTACCTGAAAAAACACGGCCATCAGTTGGGCGGGTTATCGGCGCCGCGATTCTTGCGGATGGTCGGCAAGGACACCTTCGTGCCGAGCTACGACGTGGTGGCAGCGCTGAATGCACAGCAGATCATCGACAAGGTGCCGAGCAGTTTGCGCGACCTGGCCACGGTGCAGAATGCGTTCAACCAATGGCACGAAGAGAGTGGTGGACGGCCGATGAGCCAGATTTCGATGATGCTGGCGTATACCGTCAATCATTGAGACCGAGTTGCGGCGTTCGCGGGCAAGCCTCGCTCCTACAAGGGTACCACCATTCCCCGTAGGAGCGAGGCTTGCCCGCGAAGGCGTCAGATCAGGCGACGGAAATCTCGCCTTCCCCCGCCAGCTTGCGGTTCAACTGGTACCGCCACCGCACATACAGCATCGCCGAGCAGAACACCGCCAGGCTCGCGCCCATCTCCAGCAAACCGAACAGCTGCCGGTTCGGGTCATAGGCGGCCAATGCGCCCTTGATGAAATACAGATTCACCACAAAACACATCCACGAATGCCCACGGGCACTGCCGACGATCATTCCCGGTGCCAGCAACAACAGCGGCACCAGTTCGATCAGCAGAATCACCCACGGCCGCGCGCCATGCAGGTCGGCGAACACCAGGTAGTAGGCGCAAAGCAGCCCCGCCAGGCTGAAAAAGCACAGCAGGCTGATGACGCGCATCGCCCGTACACGCGGTTCGAGCCATTCGATGGCAGGCAACACCTTAGGCTTCTTAGCCACGATGGCTCTCCAGTTTCTGCGCAGTCTTCGCCAGGCGCAGGCCCAAGGCACGGCACAATGCGACTTCATGTTCGTTCAAACCGCTTTTGCCATCGGCCCCGGCGTGATGACTGGCGCCGTAAGGCGTGCCGCCGCCACGGGTTTCCAGCAGCGCCGATTCACTGTAAGGCAGGCCGGTGATCAACATGCCGTGGTGCAGCAACGGCAGCATCATCGACAGCAGTGTAGTTTCCTGGCCGCCGTGCAGGCTGGCGGTCGAGGTGAAGACCCCGGCCGGTTTACCCACCAGGGCGCCGGTCAGCCACAGGTTGCTGGTGCCGTCGAGGAAGTATTTCAGCGGTGCGGCCATGTTGCCGAAGCGGGTCGGGCTGCCCAGGGCCAGGCCGGCGCAGTTCTTCAAATCGTCAAGGCTGGCGTACAGCGCGCCTTCATCGGGAATGTCCGGCGCCACGGCTTCGCATTCAGTGGAGATCGCCGGCACCGTGCGCAACCTGGCTTCAAGGCCGGCCTGCTCGACACCGCGGGCAATCTGCCGGGCCATTTCATTGGTCGAGCCGCTGCGGCTGTAATACAGCACCAGAATGTACGGCGCGCTCACGGCAGCAACTCCAGTACATTCTCCGGCGGACGGCCAATGATGGCTTTGTCGCCGACTTCGAGAATCGGCCGCTCCATGAGTTTCGGGTGTGCGGCGATGGCGGCGATCAATTGCGCTTCGCTCAAGCTGCTGTCGGCCAGGTTGAGGGTTTTGTACTCGTCCTCGCCGGTGCGCAGCAATTGCCGGGCGCTGATGCCGAGTTTGCTCAACAGGCTCTGGATTTGCGCGGCGTCCAGTGGTGTTTCCAGGTAGCGGACGACCGTTGGCGTCAGGCCACGGGCTTCGATGAGTTCGAGCGCACCGCGGGATTTCGAGCAGCGCGGGTTGTGATAAAGCGTCAGATCGGTCATGTGCGGGTCGCTTCTTGCGTAAAGTGGCGGCTATTCTAACTGTGCGGCGCGTAATCCAGAACCTTGGGAGGCGATGGGTCGCAGGTGCATTCTATTTTTGACAAGGATTGAGACATGACAAGGCGACTGGCAGCAGCATTGGCGATCATGGGGGCGTTATTGCTGGGGGGCTGTGGCAACGACTATGGCATCGACCAGAATGGTCACAAGGTCGCCGCCGAGCGTCTGGATAAACAATGGCTGGTGCTCAATTACTGGGCCGAGTGGTGCAGCCCGTGCCGGACCGAAATCCCACAGCTGAATGTGTTGGCCGAGCAGCTCCAGGGCAAGAAGATCGGCGTGTTCGGGGTCAACTTCGACAATGTGCAGGGCGAAGAGCTCAAAGGCGCCAGTGAGAAACTGGGGATCAAGTTCACCGTGCTGGCCCAGGATCCGGCCGACCTTTTCGAATTGCCGCGCAGTGAGGCGCTGCCAGTGACTTACATCATTGATAACAAGGGCAAGGTGCGGGAACAGTTGATGGGCGAGCAGACGGCGGCGGGGGTGATGGCGAAGCTTGAGGCGTTGCAGGCGACCAACTGACCGAGCACCGCCTGTGGCGAGGGAGCTTGCTCCCGCTGGGGCGCGAAGCGGCCCTAAAACCATCCGACTCGGTGTGTCAGACAATCCGCGTCGGATAGTTAGCGACTGCTGCGCAGCCGAGCGGGAGCAAGCTCCCTCGCTACAGGGGCATCACCCCTCTTCAAGCCACCAACGCAATGGCTTGCCTTCGGCCGGCCAGAAGCGCATCTGGTCAATCGGTGAGACGTCCCAGCGCTGGACGTTTTCCAGCGCCTGCAGGAAGCGTTTTTCCTGTTCCATCAACGCCGGCGCGCAGAGTTTGCGGGTACTGCCGATCTTGCCGAAGCTGAGCTTTTCACCTTCCAGGGAATACGGCGCGAACCAGTGGTTGCAGCCGCCGTTACCGTAGGCCCGACCGTCGTCACCGAGCGTGATGGTCAGGTGGCTGTAGTCCATCAGCGGACGTTCGCCGATCCACTCCAGAATGTAACTGCGGTTCTGTTGCAACTTTACCGGCTCGGCGGCGCAGCCCAGCAGGCTGGCACCGACCATCGTGGTCAGAGCAAGGCGTTTCATCACGCAGGCTCCTGGCACTTCGGGCACAGGTGTTTTTCGCCGGCTGCGGTCCAGCCCAGCTCGGCAATCCGTGCGGTGGCGGCCGGTTTTTCAGCCTTGTTGCCCAGCTTGGCGTCGACCGCGAACTCGAAGCTCAGCTCTTTGGCGCAGCTGTCGCAGTTAACTTTCCAGGTATGGATCGCCAGTTCGCCGAACACCGGACCACTGGCCACCGCGACCCATTGGCCGGGCGGGTTGATCAGGTGGCGAACCGTTTCGACGGTCAGGCGCATGGACAAGTCCTTGCTGCCTTTGAGGGTCACTACCAGCACGTCGTTATTGCGAATCGAGCCGCCGTTGCCGGTGACTTGATAACGCCCCGGCACCAGGGCGCGGCATTCGGTGAGGGTGTGCTGCGGGTTCATCAGGCTGTAGCGGAAATCGTGTTCGACCATGGGTCCTCCAAATATGCGCGATATGCTAGCACGGGCATCAGCACAGCATGGCGTGGGCATGTGACCTTCGATCAGGTTCAAATTGCCTGCTAATCCATGGCAAACTGCCACTTTTGCATCTCTAAGGAACAGAAATGGCGTTGATCGAATGTTACGAGTGCAAGCAACGCATCAGCTCCACGGCGCCTGCTTGCATTCATTGCGGTGCGCCTGCGGCAACGGTGCACGCGGCTACTTCGACGGCAGCGCCTGTGGAAGCACCGCTTTCTTTCGGGCGTTTGCCGAGCAATGAGAGTGTGCCTCGGGTGACCCCGGCCGCCTTCGGGCGTAAACGAAAAAACGAAATCCAGGCTGAGGTCCCGGCACCGGTGCTCAATGGACCGCGTCCGGTGGAACTCTGGCTGAAACTGATGATTTTCTTTCTGCCGCCGTTTTTTGTCTGGTTCCTGCTGCGTCGCGGGCATTCAACGGGGCAGCGCTTGCTGGGCTTCGGCTGGCTGGGCCTGATGATCCTCTTGTCCAAGGCCTGAGCCGTTCAGCGCTCGACCTGATTGTGTGGCGAACCGGCCGCCCAGGCCGCGATGTTCTGCAATGTGGTCGCGGCAATCGCACCCAGGGCTTCGCGAGTGAGGAAGGCCTGGTGTGCGGTGATGATCACATTCGGAAAGGTCAGCAGGCGCGCCAGCACATCGTCTTGCAGTGGCAGGTCGGAGCGGTCCTCGAAGAACAACTGCGCCTCCTCTTCATAGACATCGAGTCCCAGATAGCCCAATTGGCCGTTTTTCAATGCGTCGATCAGCGCCGGCGTGTCCACCAGACCGCCACGGCCTGTGTTGATCAACATCGCGCCGGGCTGCATGTGCGCCAGTGACTCGCGGTTGATCAAATGTTTGCTCTGCTCGTTGAGCGGGCAATGCAGGCTGATGATCTGAGACTCGGCCAGCAGTTGCGGCAAGCTCAGGTAGCGCGCGCCGAGGGCTTCGACCTGTGGGTTCGGATAGGGATCATAGGCCAGCAATTGGCAGCCGAAGCCGTGCATGATCTTCGCAAAGGTCGCGCCGATCTGCCCGGTGCCGACCACGCCGACGGTCTTGTTCACCAGGTCGAAACCGGTCAACCCGTGCAGGCTGAAATCGCCCTCGCGGGTACGGTTGTAGGCGCGGTGCAGACGGCGGTTGAGCGCCAGGATCAACGCCACCGCATGTTCGGCCACGGCGTGGGGCGAGTAGGCTGGGACTCGCACAACCGTCAGCCCCAGGCGCTTCGCCGCCGGGAGGTCGACATGGTTGTAACCGGCCGAGCGCAGGGCGATCAGGCGTGTGCCGCCCGCTGCCAGGCGTTCAAGCACCGGGGCGCTGAGGTCATCGTTGATGAAGGCGCAGACCACCTCGTGATGCTCGGCCAGCGCCGCCGTGTCGAGGCTCAGTCGTGCCGGCTGGAAATGCAGTTCGATGCCGGCGGGCAGGACGGCGGCGAGAAAACTCTCGCGGTCGTAGGTCTGGCTGCTGAAAAGAATCGTGCGCATGCTGTCCTCCTGGAAGTCTCAAACCCCGTAGCAGCCTTCGGCAGCTGCCATAGGGTTTAAGCTTAGCGTTCAGGCCCTCCTGCGTTATTGCGCTGCATCAGGCATTGATGCGCGCATGGGCCGCGAGGCGATTGATGGCGCGTTCGAGTTCTTCCAGTGCGACGGGGGCTTTCGGGTCCTGTTGCTTGAGCAGGGTTTCGCTGCGCTGGCAGGCGGCGCGCAGTTGCGGGACGCCGCAATAACGGGTTGCCCCGTGCAGGCGATGGACCCGCTCGATCAGGGCGTTCTGGTCGTTGGCTTCACGGGCCACGCGGATGGCCTCGCGGTCGGCTTCCAGGGAGGCCAGCAGCATGGCCAGCATGTCCGCCGCCAGATCGGCCTTGCCGGCCGCCAGGCGCAGGCCTTCTTCGTGGTCGAGCACCTGCAATTCATGACCGCTGTTGTTATCGCTATTACGCTCCGGACCCTGATTGCGCAGCGCCAGGCCCGTCCATTTCAACACCACTTGCGCCAGTTGCCGTTCGCTGATGGGTTTGGTCAGGTAGTCGTCCATGCCGCTTTGCAGCAATGCGCGTTTTTCATTGGCCATCGCATGGGCGGTGAGGGCCACGACCGGCAGTGGCGTGCAATGCCGCTCGCTTTCCCATTGGCGAATGGCTTCGGTGCTTTGGCGCCCATCCATGCCGGGCATTTGCACGTCCATCAACACCAGATCGAAAGTCTCGTTCTGTACGGCCTTGACCGCGGCGTAACCGCTTTCTACCGCGAGCACCTTGGCGCCCATGTCTTCGAGCAGGGTTTGCACCAGCAACAGGTTGGCCGGGTTGTCGTCCACGCAAAGGACCTTCGGCGCGCGGCTGGAAACCGGCTCGGCGGGGTCGCTGCGCTGCTGGCGCGGGTTGACCAGATCAGACAGGGCACGACGCAGCTTGCGGGTGCAGGCGGGTTTGGACTGGAGCTGGCTGTGGGGGTTGGGTACCGAGAGATGGAACAGCGTCAGTTCGGTGGTCGGGCACAGCACCAACACTCTGCAGCCCAGGTGTTCAAGGTCCCAGATGTGCTGGTTGAGGCGCTCCGGCGGCATGTCGTTGCTGGTGATGCCGAGCACCGCCAGGCCGATGGCCTGATCGGTCTGGTGAGCGCCGGTCACGCCATTGGCCAGGCTTTCCAGGGTATTGAACGGCGTGACGCTCAGGCCGCAGTCTTCCAGTTGATGCTGCAATGCCTGACGGGCCAGTTCATGGTTTTCCAGGACAGCCACCCGCTGCCCGAGCAACGGTGGGCCGGGCAGGTCTTCGGCGTCGTCGCGGGTTTTGGGCAGGCTCAGGCTGATCCAGAATTCCGAGCCTTCGCCCGGCGTGCTGTCGACGCCGATCTCGCCGCCCATTTGTTCGATCAGCCGTTTGGAAATCACCAATCCGAGGCCGGTGCCGCCGGGTTGTCGGGACAACGAGTTATCGGCCTGGCTGAAGGCCTGGAACAGGGCGCGCACGTCCTGGTTCGACAGACCGATGCCGGTGTCCTGAATGCTGATGCGCAGTTGCACGCTGTCTTCATGCTCTTCTTCGAGCATCGCCCGGGCGACGATGGTGCCTTCGCGGGTGAACTTGATCGCATTGCTCACAAGGTTGGTGAGGATCTGCTTGAGTCGCAACGGATCGCCCACCAGCGACAGTGGCGTATCGCGATAAACCAGGCTCACCAGCTCAAGCTCTTTGGCGTGGGCGGCCGGGGCGAGGATGTTCAGGGTGTCTTGCAGCAGGTCGCGCAGGTTGAACGGAATATGGTCGAGCACCAGTTTGCCGGCCTCGATTTTCGAGAAATCGAGAATCTCGTTGATGATCCCCAACAGGCTGTCGGCAGACTTTTCGATGGTGCCCAGGTAATCGAGCTGGCGCGGCGTCAGTTCGCTTTTTTGCAGCAGGTGCGTGAAGCCGAGAATGCCGTTGAGCGGCGTGCGGATTTCATGGCTCATGTTGGCCAGGAATTCGGACTTGATCCGGCTCGCCTCCAGGGCTTCCTTGCGCGCCAGGTCCAGCTCGATGTTCTGGATTTCGATGGTTTCCAGATTCTGACGCACGTCTTCGGTGGCCTGGTCGACGCTGTTTTGCAATTCTTCCTGAGCGTTCTGCAGCGTCCCGGCCATGCGGTTGATGCCGGACGCCAGTTCATCCAGTTCCTGGCTGCCGAGGGGCGGCAGGCGGGTTTCCAGATGACCGTCCTTGAGTTGCGCCACGGCTTGTTTGATCTGGCTTAATGGCCGGTTGATGGTTCGGCCCATGCGTAATGCCAGCAGCGCCGCACCGGCCAGGCCTCCGCCGATCAGCAGAAGGCTGGCGAACAGGCTGCGGTAACCGCGCAGCAGCATGCCGTTGTGGGACAGTTCGAGTTCGACCCAGCCCAGCAGGCGGTCGGCTTCATCGGGGATCAGGTCGCCGGCCAGGTTGCGGTGCTTGCCGAACACCGGCAGCAGGTAACGCGTGGCGTCATTGCCACTGCGGCGCAGCAACTGTGAACCGTTGCCCAGGGGCGCCTGATTGAGCATGGTCGGGCCGGCATGGGCCAGCGGCGTGCGGTCGGGGGCGAGGAAGGTCACCGCGCGCACGTCGGTCTGTTCCAGGGATTGGGTGGCGATGCGCTCCAGCAGCTCGTTGTCTTTGCGACCCATGGCCGGGGCCACCAACGGTGCCAGCTGTTCGGCGATCATTTCGCCGCGTTGCATGAGCTGGGCTTGCAGGTCCGATTGCTGCATCCAGGTGAAATAGCCGCCCAGGACCAACGCCATCAGGGTGGTCGGCAACAGGGTCAGTAACAGCACGCGGCCTTTAATTCCCAGTTTCTTGAGCACGCATCTCTCCTGCATCCAGCTGTTTATTGACCTGCACATGCGTCCGGCACGCGCCACCTGCGCAGTGTAGCGATTTGCATGCGGGCAATCTTCGTAAAATTGATGTCGTCATTCGTCGGTCAGTTCAATGCTTTGGTCCAGGGAGACAAACCTTGGGTTGCCCCTGGAGAGGCAATCTTGAATAATCAGCAATTGAGAATTATTTGCAGATACTCATGACTCCCATCGCGATTGGCCATCCTCGCATCCTCTCTATCGAAGACGATCCAGTGCTCGGTGCTTATGTTCATGAGCATCTGGGGCGCTGCGGTTTTCAGGTGACCTGGTGCCAGAACGGGCAGGAAGGCCTGGCGATTGCGCGCCAGCAGGCCTTCGATGTGGTGTTGATGGATATTCTGTTGCCGGGGCTCGATGGCCTGGCGGTGTTGACCCAATTGCGCCAGAGCCATTCCACGCCAGTGGTGCTGATGTCGGCGCTGGGTGCCGAGGCGGATCGCATCAGTGGTTTTCGCCTCGGGGCCGACGATTACCTGCCCAAGCCTTTCAGCATGGCCGAGTTGCGGGTGCGCATCGAAGCGATCCTGCGGCGGGTGGCGTTCGACCGTCGACCAGTGCCGATACCGACGCCCCCTGCGACGGACTACCTGCGTTTTGACGATGAACTGGGCGAGGTCTTTTGGGGCGAGTACGCGGCCGGCCTGACCCGCAGCGAGTACCGTTTACTGGACACGCTGAACCGCAACGACGATGAAGTGTTGAGCAAGGCGTTCCTTTATCAGCAGGTATTGCAGCGCGGTTATGCGCCCCATGACCGCAGCCTCGACATGCACATCAGCCAGATTCGCCGCAAGCTCAAGGCCATCGGTTACACCGAGCGTGAAGTGCGCACGGTTTGGGGCAAAGGGTACGTATTGAGTGCGGTCGATGAAGTGGTCTGACGCGCCGGGCCGCACGGTGGTCCTGCAACAGCAACTGCTGCACGATCTGTCCCACGAATTGCGCACGCCGCTCAGCCGGTTGCGGGTGGCCTGCGAAAGCGAGCAGGACCTGGAGCAATTGCGCGAGCGCATTAGCCGGGAAGTCGACGGCATGCAGCGCCTGGTCGAGGATGCGCTGCAACTGGCCTGGCTCGACACCGAGCGCACGTCTTTGCCCGATGAAGCGATCCAGGTCCAGGCCTTGTGGGAAATGCTCACGGAAAACGCTTGCTATGAAAGCAGCTGGCCGGCGAGTCAGTTGCACTGTGCGGTGGATGCCTCCTGCTGGGTGCGCGGCCATCTCAATACCCTGGCCCAGGCGCTGGAAAACATTCTGCGCAATGCCATTCGTCATTCACCGCAGGGCGGTGTCGTGATGTTCGATGGCCGGCGTGATGGCGACTTTTGGCACCTGTGGCTGGAGGACGAGGGCGGTGGGGTGGCTGACGAGGATCTTGAGCGAATCTTCTCGCCGTTCATCCGGCTCGACGGTTCACGGCCGGGGGATGGTGGGTTCGGATTGGGGTTGAGCATTGCGAGGAATGCGGTGCAGCGCCAGGGTGGGCGGCTTTGGGCGGAGAATGCAGGGCGGGGCTTACGGCTGAATATGCTGTTATTGGCTGATCTCCATGGCGACAATGATGACGCCCCCGCTCCCACAATTGATATGTGTCGACCACAAATTGCGTGATCAACCCCGGCCGCGAAGAGGCTTGCTGATTTTGCCGGAGCGTTCCCGTTATTTTGTACGACCTTTCTTAAAGGGTATCGCCGACACCTTAAGCCTGACTTGACGGAATAGACTCGCGTTTTTCCTCGTCCTCCAGGAGTTCGGTATGAATGCATCCAGCGTCCCCGGCAACGCACACGACGACCGTTTCAATGAAGTGCTTGCGCTGATTCAAAATGCCAAACAGCAGGCCATGCAGGCGGTGAATACCCAGTTGATCGAGCTGTATTGGCAGGTCGGTGCTTACATCAGCCGCAAGCTGGAACAGGCTGAGTGGGGCGATTCTGTGGTCAGCCAACTGGCTGAGCATCTGGCTCAGACTCAACCGGGGTTGCGCGGGTTTACCCGGTCGAACTTGTTTCGCATGCGCCAGTTCTATGAGACTTATCACGCTGAAGAGAAAGTCGCACCACTGGTGCGACAATTGTCCTGGTCGCATAACCTGATCATTTTCAGCCAGAGTAAACGGCCGGAAGAGCGGGAGTTCTACGTGCGTTTGGCAGTTCAGGAAAAATGGTCGAAGCGCGAACTAGAGCGTCAGTTCAAAACCGCACTGTTTGAACGAAGCGTGACCCAACCAGCAAAAATCTCAGCAGTGCTGAGACAAGCCCACCCGGCAGCGCTTGAGATATTCCGCGACGCCTACATGCTCGAGTTTCTCGACCTGCCGGGTGGCCATGCCGAAACTGATCTGCATAAAGGGTTGATGGCGCGCCTCAAAGAATTCCTGAGCGAGCTTGGCCGCGATTTCTGCTTTGTCGGTTCCGAGTATCCGCTTCAAGTGGGTGGGTGTGATTTTTCCCTGGACCTGCTGTTCTTCCACCGTGGCCTTAATTGTCTTGTAGCCATTGAGCTTAAGGTCGGTCGTTTTAAGCCGGAGTATTTGGGCAAGCTGAACTTCTATTTGGAAGCGCTGGATCGCAAGGAGCGCAAACCCCACGAAAACCCGGCCATCGGTGTGTTGCTCTGCGCCAGTAAGGATGACGAAGTGGTCGAATACGCCCTTAACCGCAGCCTGTCGCCAGCGTTGATCGCTGAATACCAGGTCCAGCTTCCGGACAAACAGCTGCTGCAGGCCAAATTGCATGAGTTTTATGCATTGAATATTGCACAAGGAGAAGAGGAGTGAACTGCTTATTCCCATAAGCCATAAGCCCCTTACTTTGCGTGATATGGCCTGCGCACGTTTGCCGGTATGATAGGCGCCCCCGCAGTCCGGATTGCGAATACGCCATGACCTTGCAGTACCCAACCATCGCCGATTGCGTCGGCAACACTCCGCTGGTCCGTTTGCAGCGCCTGCCTGGCGTCACCAGCAACACGCTTTTGCTCAAGCTCGAAGGGAACAACCCGGCGGGTTCGGTCAAGGATCGTCCGGCGCTGTCGATGATCACCCGCGCCGAATTGCGCGGGCAGATCCACGTCGGCGACACGCTGATCGAAGCGACTTCGGGTAACACCGGGATTGCCCTGGCCATGGCCGCCGCGATCAAGGGTTACAAGATGATCCTGATCATGCCGGACAACTCCAGCGCCGAGCGTAAAGCCGCGATGACGGCCTATGGCGCCGAGCTGATTCTGGTCAGCCAGGAAGAAGGCATGGAAGGCGCGCGCGACCTCGCCCAGCGAATGGAAGCCGAAGGCCGTGGCAAGGTGCTCGATCAGTTCGCCAACGGTGACAACCCCGAGGCGCACTACACCACCACCGGTCCGGAAATCTGGCGTCAGACCCAGGGCACCATCACGCATTTCGTCAGCTCGATGGGCACCACCGGCACCATCATGGGTGTCTCGCGCTACCTGAAAGAACAGAACGAGAACGTGCAGATCATCGGTCTGCAACCCATGGAAGGCTCGGCAATTCCGGGCATCCGCCGCTGGCCGCAGGAATACCTGCCAAAGATTTATCAGGCTGATCGCGTGGACCGGATCGTCGACATGGCGCAAAGCGAGGCCGAGGACGTGACCCGTCGTCTGGCGCGCGAAGAAGGCATTTTCTGCGGCGTGTCTTCGGGCGGTGCCGTGGCGGCGATGCTGCGCCTGTCCAAAGAAGTTGAAAACGCGGTGATTGTCGCGATCATCTGTGACCGTGGCGACCGTTACCTGTCGACCGGCATTTTCGACGCGCCCAACTGATGGCCAAGCAAGAGAGAGGCCTGCGCTTTCAGCCCACGGGCGGCAGCAAGGCCCCGCAAGTCCCGACCGGCAAAAAGCAGCGTTTGACCATCGAGCGCCTGGCTAATGACGGTCGCGGTATCGCATTTTTTGAAGGTCGCACCTGGTTCGTCATCGGCGCCTTGGCCGGTGAAGAGGTCGAGGCGCGGGTCTTGGGTGCCCACGGTAAAGTGGTCGAGGCGCGTACCGAGCGGGTGTTCCAGGCCAGCCAATTGCGCCGCCCGGCACCGTGCGCCCATGCCGGTCGCTGCGGTGGTTGCAGCGTGCAGCATCTGCCCCACAACGAACAACTCGCCCTGAAACAGCGCATGCTCGCCGAGCAATTGTCGCGGGTCGCCGGCGTCGAGCCCGAAGAGTGGGCTGCGCCATTGAGCGGTCCTGAATTCGGCTACCGGCGTCGTGCCCGGGTGGCGGTGCGTTGGGACATGAAGGCGAAAAAACTCGAAGTCGGTTTCCGCGCTGCCGGCAGCCAGGACATCGTTGCCATCAACGAGTGCCCGGTGCTGGTACAGCCCTTGCAGCCGATCATGACCGGCTTGCCGGACATGCTCCGGCGCTTGAGCAAACCTCAGGCACTGGGGCATGTGGAATTGTTCAGCGGTTCGTCATTGGCGGTATTGCTGCGGCACATGGCGCCGTTGTCCGAAGCCGACATGACGATCCTCAAGGAATTCTGCGCGCTCCATGAGGCCCAGTTGTGGCTGCATGGCGACGGCGAGCCGCAACCGGTCGACGCCGATCAGACCCTGGGCTATCGCCTTGAACCGTGGGACTTGAACCTGGCGTATCGGCCTGGAGATTTCATCCAGGTCAACGCCGGGGTCAACGAAGCGATGGTCGCTCAGGCGCTGGAATGGTTGGCGCCGAAAGCCGATGAGCGGGTTCTGGACCTGTTCTGCGGGTTGGGCAACTTTGCCTTGCCGCTGGCCAGGACCGTTCGTGAAGTGGTGGCGGTGGAAGGTGTGCAGGCCATGGTCGAGCGGGCCGCCGCGAACGCCGCTAGTAATAATTTGCATAACGCGAAATTTTTTCAGGCCGATTTATCCCAGCCTTTGGCTGATGCCGAATGGGCCAGCGAAGGCTTTTGTGCGGTACTCTTGGACCCACCTCGCGACGGTGCTTTCGAGGTGGTGCGCAAGCTTGCGTCCCTGGGTGCCGAACGATTGGTTTATGTGTCGTGCAACCCTGCAACTCTGGCGCGCGACACGGTCGAATTGATCAAGCAGGGCTACCGG
Source organism: Pseudomonas sp. Pseusp15 (assembly GCF_059492165.1). NCBI lineage: Bacteria > Pseudomonadati > Pseudomonadota > Gammaproteobacteria > Pseudomonadales > Pseudomonadaceae > Pseudomonas > Pseudomonas sp. Pseusp15. Next base: position 3,753,446 of record NZ_CP168523.1, on the reverse strand, counting down.
TTAAAACGTGCCGGGATTCTCGATATGTTTCCTCAAACGGCGCATGTCGAGGCCATGGCGTTATTTGAAGCGAGCTAGGATGGCTCGTCTGGTCCGACTGACCGTCCGTGCCGCCACGCATCAGCCCGGCGGGGCGCCCGGACAATGAAGGTCAGCGATTTGACGCATTGAATCTGCGTCGTAGGGAAGGTAAAGCAAGATGGTACAGGTGAGAGCACACCAGCCGATCAACACTGACGGCAGTATCAATCTCGAGGCTTGGCTCGATCACGCGGTCAGTATCGATACGGCACTGGATCGCGAAGCCTTGAAAGAAGCCTGCGAGTTCGCTCGCGAGGCCGAACAACAAGCCAATGCGGCGAAAAACCTGTGGTCCGAAGGGACCTCGAGTTTCCGCACCGGCCTTGAGATCGCCGAGATTCTCGCCGACCTCAAACTCGATCAGGATTCGTTGGTCGCGGCAGTCTTGTACCGCGGCGTGCGCGAAGGCCAGATCCAGTTGCCGGCGGTCAGCCAGCGCTTCGGCCCGGTGGTCGCCAAACTGATTGACGGCGTGCAACGCATGGCGGCGATCAGCGACAGTCTGAGTCCGCGTAAATCCATGGTGATGGGCACCCAAGGCCAGGTGGAAAACCTGCGCAAGATGCTCGTGGCCATGGTCGACGACGTGCGCGTCGCGCTGATCAAACTGGCCGAGCGCACTTGTGCGATCCGTGCGGTAAAAACCGCCGATGACGAGAAGCGTAACCGCGTCGCCCGTGAAGTCTTCGACATCTACGCGCCGCTGGCTCACCGCCTCGGTATCGGTCATATCAAGTGGGAGCTGGAGGACTTGTCCTTCCGTTACCTCGAGCCCGACCAGTACAAGCAGATCGCCAAGTTGCTCCATGAGCGACGGCTGGATCGCGAGCGCTTCATCAGCGATGTGATGACCCAGCTCAAGAACGAGTTGCAGGCCACCGGCGTCGAGGCTGATATCAGCGGCCGGGCCAAACACATCTATTCGATCTGGCGCAAAATGCAGCGCAAGGGTCTGGAGTTCAGCCAGATCTACGACGTGCGCGCCGTTCGCGTGCTGGTGCCGGAAATGCGCGACTGCTACACCGCGCTCGGCATCGTCCACACCCTGTGGCGGCACATCCCGAAAGAATTCGACGACTACATCGCCAACCCGAAAGAGAATGGCTACCGCTCGCTGCACACCGCGGTAATCGGCCCTGAAGGCAAGGTACTGGAAGTGCAGATCCGCACCCACGCCATGCACGAAGAAGCCGAGCTGGGGGTTTGCGCGCACTGGCGATACAAGGGCACCGACGTCAAGTCCGGCTCGAACCACTACGAAGAGAAAATCTCCTGGCTGCGTCAGGTTCTCGAGTGGCACGAAGAGCTGGGCGATATCGGCGGCCTTGCCGAACAGCTGCGGGTCGATATCGAGCCGGACCGGGTTTATATCTTCACTCCCGACGGTCATGCCATCGACTTGCCGAAGGGCGCGACACCGCTGGACTTCGCTTACCGCGTGCACACCGAAATCGGTCACAACTGCCGCGGCGCCAAGATCAACGGGCGCATCGTGCCGCTCAACTACAGCCTGCAAACCGGTGAACAGGTCGAGATCATCACCAGCAAGCACGGCACTCCGAGTCGCGACTGGCTGAACCCGAACCTGGGTTACATCACCACGTCGCGGGCGCGGGCGAAGATTGTTCACTGGTTCAAGCTGCAAGCCCGCGATCAGAACGTTGCGGCCGGTAAAACCTTGATCGAGCGCGAACTCAATCGCCTCGGCCTGCCGCAGGTGGATTTCGACAAGTTGGCCGAAAAGGCCAACATGAAGACCGCCGAGGACATGTTCGCTGCGTTGGGCGCAGGCGATTTGCGCCTGGCGCAACTGGTGAACCTGGCGCAGCAACTGGTCGAGCCGGAACGCGGCAACGAACAGCTGGAGCTGATCCCGCGCAAAGCCACCGGCTATAAACCGGGCAAGCGCGGCGATATCCAGATCCAGGGCGTCGGCAACCTGATGACCCAGATGGCCGGCTGCTGCCAGCCGTTGCCGGGGGACGCCATCGTCGGTTACATCACCCAGGGCCGTGGCGTGAGCATCCACCGTCAGGACTGCGCCTCGGTGCTGCAACTGGCCGGGCGCGAGCCGGAGCGGATCATCCAGGTCAGCTGGGGGCCGGTGCCGGTGCTCACCTATCCGGTGGACATCATCATTCGCGCTTACGACCGTTCCGGTCTGCTGCGTGACGTGTCGCAGGTGCTGCTCAACGAGCGGATCAACGTGCTGGCGGTCAACACCCGCTCGAACAAAGAGGACAACACTGCGTTGATGTCCCTGACCATCGAGATTCCGGGGCTGGATGCGCTGGGGCGGTTGCTGGGGCGTATTTCCCAGTTGCCGAACATCATCGAAACCCGCCGTAACCGCACACCGTAAGGCGTTCACTTTTTTGTGGCCGCCAAGCTTTTGTGGGGCTGGCTTGTCGGATCGCGGCGGTGCGGCGATCCGACAAGCCAGGTTCCCACAGGTTCTCGCAGAGATTGATTGATGTATTCACTTGAAGACCTGCTGCACCTGATGAACCGTCTGCGCGACCCGCAGTACGGCTGCCCGTGGGACATCAAGCAAACCTACGCCACCATCGTCCCGCACACCCTGGAAGAAGCCTACGAAGTTGCCGATGCTATTGAACGCGGCGATTTCGATCACTTGCAGGGTGAGTTGGGCGACTTGTTGTTCCAGGTGGTTTATTACAGCCAACTGGCTCGGGAAGAAGGGCGCTTCGAATTCGCTGGCGTGGTCGACAGCATCACGCGCAAGTTGATCCGCCGTCATCCTCACGTATTTCCCACCGGGGATCTGTACGCGCCGCTGGACGTCCCGCGTCTGAATGAAGAGCAGGTCAAGCAACGCTGGGAAGAGATCAAGGCCGAAGAACGCGCCGAGAAGTCTTCGGCGCCGGAGCAGTTGTCCTTGCTCGATGACGTACCCGCGGCACTGCCGGCGTTGTCCCGTTCGGCAAAACTGCAGAAGCGCGCAGGGCAGGTCGGGTTCGATTGGCCGGACGCCTTGCCGGTGCTCGACAAGGTTCGCGAAGAGCTCGATGAAGTGCTTGAAGCCATGGCCGACAATGACTCGGCGGCGATTGCCGATGAAGTCGGCGACTTGCTGTTTTCCGTGGTCAATCTGGCGCGTCACCTCAAGGTCGATCCGGAAACCGCACTGCGTGGCGCGAACACAAAATTTGAAAGACGCTTCCGATTTATCGAACAGGCATTGCGCGACACCCACCGTCCCATAGAAGATTGCACCCTCGAAGAGTTGGACGCCTTGTGGGGCGAAGCCAAACGTCAGGAAAAGAATTTGCCCAGCTGCGGCTGAGCTGTTGCCTAAGTGAGTAAGCACCATGAGCCTTTCCCTTCGCGACCAGTTGCTCAAAGCAGGGCTGGTCAACCAAAAGCAGGCCAAACAGGTCGGCAAAGAAAAACAGAAACAACAGCGTCTGGCCCACAAAGGCCAGATCGAACTCGATGACTCCCAGCAGCGTGCGGCTCAGGAAGCCATGGCCGAGAAGGTCAAGCGCGATCAGGAGCTCAACCGTCAGCAGCAGGAGAAGGCCGAGCAGAAGGCCCGAGCCGCCCAGGTCAAGCAATTGATCGAAGTCTCGCGCCTGCCCAAGCTGAACACCGAGGACTACTACAACTTCGTCGACGACAAAAAGGTCAAGCGTATCTCCGTCAACACCCTGATGCGCAACAAGCTCAGCAGCGGTTCCCTGGCGATCGTGCATCACGCTGGCGGTTATGAAGTGATCCCTCGTGAAGCGGCCCTGAAGATTCAGGAGCGCGACCCACAGCGCATCGTGCAGCTGAATGTGAAGACAGAAGAAGTCAGCACCGAAGACGATCCGTACGCGGCCTATCAGATTCCTGACGATCTGATGTGGTAAGCCGTTAGCAGCTGCAACAACGACAAACCCCGCTCATGGCGGGGTTTGTCATTTTCAATGCGGTGGTTATGCAGAACGCGCTTCGCGTTGCTGCTCCAGTGATTCCAGTTCGGCCTTGTATTGGTGGGCTTCGGTCTCGGAATGGAACATCCCGACCAGCAGGTCTTGTTGATGTACATCCCAGATGCGGATACCGGCGGCGATGCCTTCATGGGACATATGTGAATCGTCGCGTTCAGTTACTTTTACAGTCATCTGCTAGCTCCAATCTCTGTTATCTGCAGCAAGGCGTGTGCAGGCCTTTGTTATAAGTTTTGTTAGCTGGCTAAGTAAACGACTGAAATCGGTAACGGACTTTTTCAAAAACGGAGAAAGTGCTGCAGCCCGCGAAATACGCGACATTCAGTCGCAGGCTGTTGAGTTCCATGACAAATGTTTCATGTCTAAAGGGCTGTCTGGCCGTAGATAAAACCTGGCCAAAAAAAAACGCCCCGAACCAGTCGGGGCGTTTTTATGTGTGGCGTAGGCGGGGTATTACTTACCCTGCCAGCGCTTCAGTACCAGCGTGGCGTTGGTGCCACCGAAGCCGAAGCTGTTGCTCATCACGGTGTTGATAGTGGCGTCTTCGCGAGTCTTGGTCAGGATTGGCATGTCTGCCACTTCCGGGTCCAGTTCGTCGATGTTGGCGGAACCCGCCATGAAGTTGCCTTCCATCATCAGCATGCAGTAGATCGCTTCGTGAACGCCGGCGGCGCCCAGGGAGTGACCCGACAGGCTCTTGGTGGAGCTGATGGCCGGAGCGTTGTCGCCGAACACTTCACGCACACCTTTCATTTCCATCACGTCGCCGACCGGAGTCGAGGTGCCGTGGGTGTTCAGGTAGTCGATCGGTGCGTCAACGGTGGACATGGCCATCTGCATGCAGCGGATGGCGCCTTCGCCGCTTGGGGCGACCATGTCGTAGCCGTCGGAGGTCGCGCCGTAGCCAACGATTTCCGCGTAGATCTTCGCGCCGCGGGCCAGAGCGTGTTCCAGCTCTTCGACCACGACCATGCCGCCACCACCGGCGATGACGAAACCGTCACGCTTGGCGTCGTAGGCACGGGAAGCTTTTTCCGGGGTTTCGTTGTACTGGCTGGACAGGGCGCCCATGGCGTCGAACAGGAACGACTGGCTCCAGTGCTCTTCTTCACCGCCGCCGGCGAATACGATGTCCTGCTTGCCCATCTGGATCTGTTCCATGGCGGTACCGATGCAGTGAGCACTGGTGGCGCAGGCAGAAGCGATGGAGTAGTTCAGGCCCTTGATCTTGAACGGGGTGGCCAGGCAAGCGGAAACAGTGCTGCTCATGGTCCGCGTTACGCGGTATGGGCCGACGCGCTTGACGCCTTTCTCGCGCAGGATGTCCAGCGCTTCCATCTGGTTCAGCGTGGAGGCGCCACCGGAACCGGCGATCAGGCCGGTACGCGGGTTGGAAACTTGCTCTTCGGTCAGGCCGGAGTCTGCGATGGCATCTTTCATGGCCAGGTAGGCGTAAGCCGCCGCGTGGCCGACGAAGCGATAGATCTTGCGATCGATCAGCTCTTCGAGGGGAAGGTCAATGGAGCCGGAAACCTGGCTACGCAGACCCATTTCGGCATATTCCGGGTTGAACCGGATGCCAGGGCGGCTTGCACGCAGGTTAGCGGAGACGGTCTCTTTGTCATTGCCCAGGCACGAAACGATGCCCAGACCAGTGATAACGACGCGGCGCATGCGGATAACCCTTAGAAGTTGTCAGTGGAGGTGAAAACGCCGACCCGAAGGCCTTCGGCGGTATAGATTTCGCGGCCGTCGACAGTCACGGAACCATCGGCGATGGCCATGTTCAGTTTGCCTTTGAGGACGCGTTTGATATGGATGTTATAGGTGACTTTCTTGGCGGTCGGCAGTACCTGGCCAAAGAATTTCACTTCGCCCGAACCCAGGGCGCGACCGCGGCCCGGCAGGCCTTGCCAGCCGAGGAAGAAACCGACCAGTTGCCACATGGCATCGAGGCCCAGGCAGCCCGGCATCACCGGATCACCTTCGAAGTGGCAGGCGAAGAACCACAGGTCTGGAGTGATATCCAGCTCGGCGACCAATTCACCTTTGCCGTACTTGCCACCCTCTTCGGAGATCAGGGTGATGCGATCGACCATCAGCATGTTCGGGGCGGGCAGTTGCGCGTTACCCGGGCCGAACAGCTCACCACGACTGCAGCGCAGCAGGTCTTCCCGGGTAAAGGCGTTTTGTTTGGTCATGCGAGCTCCTCAATAGTCCATGCGGCAGGGGGGCGAATCTTCCCGGCCGATCGAAGCGTTCATGCCTCGAGTCAGCAGCCTACTCATAGACTATTGCGTTGTAGTGAAAGTCACAGCACCAAGGACATGAATGTACACTTGTGCACTGAAATTATTATTCAAGCCCCTTTTAGGGCCTGTTCGGGTGCCTAAGACTGCCGCACTTTCGTCTTTCACGCCAGTCGCAGATCGTCGAAAGGCCTGCACTACTGCACCCAACGCTGCAGAATTTGCTGCAGATCAGTGCGTTTAAAGGGCTTGGCCAGGTAATCGTTCATTCCCGCGGACAAACAGGCTTCACGATCGCCCTGCAAGGCGTTGGCCGTCAGGGCAATGATCGGCACGTCAGCGCAGCCGGGCAGTTGGCGAATCTGTCGGGTGGCCTCGTAGCCGTCAATGACCGGCAGTCGGCAATCCATCAGAATCGCTTCGAAAATCAGGCTCTCGGCGCTGCGCACCGCTTGTGCACCATCGGTGACGACGCTGACAGTAAAGCCCAGGCTGCGCAACATTGCTTCAATGACGGTGCGGTTGACCGGGTTGTCTTCCACCAGCAACACATTGCGACCTTCGCCGTGGCCATTGCCGGTATGTACTCGCGGCGTCAGCACCGGCAACGACTGCTTATACAGCGCCAAAGGAATTTCCAGGGTGAACACCGAGCCGACGCCTTCTTCGCTTTGAGCACGCAAGGTGCCGCCCATTCGTTCTGCCAGAGTGCGGGCAATCGGCAGCCCCAGTCCGGTGCCACCGTAACGTCTTGAAATAGTACTGTCGGCCTGCTGGAACGCGTTGAACATCAATTCCAGGCTTTCGGCCGGGATGCCAATCCCGCTGTCGCGCACGGTGCAGGTGAACCACAGCAATTCGTGATCCAGCGACTGCCACTGCGGTTCGATCGTGACGCGGCCCCGTTCGGTGAATTTCAGCGCATTGCCGACCAGGTTGACCAGGATTTGCCGGATCCGCGTCGGGTCGCCCTGAACCTGCAGGGCGCGCATGTCCTCGGGGATCTGCAGTTGCAGGTCAAGCCCACGTTGCACTGCGCTGTGCTGGAACGACTGGGCGCAACTGGTGATCAGGTCCGCGAGGTTGAATGCAATGTGCTCCAGCTCCAGTTCCGAGCGTTCGATGCGCGAGAAGTCGAGAATGTCGTTGATCACTTTGAGCAGGTGTTCAGTCGATTCAGAAGCCAGCGCGGCGTACTCGATCTGTTCCTCGGTCATCGCGGTGGTTTCCAGCAGTTGCAGCATGCCCAGCACGCCATTCATCGGCGTGCGCAGCTCATGGCTCATCATCGCCAGGAAATCGGATTTGGCGTTGTTGGCCTTTTCCGCTTCCTCGCGGGTCTGGATCAATTGCGCCATGGCCTGATGCTGTTCGCGGCTGGCTTGTTCAAGACCCTGGGCAAGGTTGTTGATGTGTTGTGACAGGGCGCCCAGTTCGGTGTCATCGACAATCGGCAGGGGCGTTTTGTAGTCGCCTTTCTGGATCGCCTTGACCGCATTGCCGATGTCATGGATCGGTTGCGACAGGCTGCTGGCCAGACGCCGAGCCAGCAGAAAGGTAAACAGCAGGGCGAACAGGGCCAGGATCCCGGCCTTGAACAGGATTTCCTGCTGGCGCTGGTTGAAGGCGTCATTGGACAGACCGACGATCACCCGGCCCAGGTAATCCTCTCCCGGCTTCGTGGGGGCGGTGCGGCTGTTCTGGAAGAAGTCATTGTTGAGCGCGATGCGTTGCAGCCGCACCGGTGCCTGGAACACTTCGACCTGGTGCGAACGATTGTGGGTTTCCGACGGTTGTTCGACGTACACCAGAACCCGGTTGGTGCGGTCCTGAACCTCCAGAAAACGCACATTGGGCGTGGCCAGGGTGGCTTTGAGCAAACTCTCGAGCACGTCGTTATTACCCGAGATCACCCCGTATTCGGTGGCCGGCGCCAGTTGGTTGGCGATCAGTTGACCGGTGTGGTTGAGTTCCTGGCGCAGGTCCTGGATTCGCACGAAGGTGAAAAAACTGATCAGCAGCAACGTCAGCAGCAGCGCCGGGCCGAGGCTGATGATCTGGGTACGGGTATTGATGTCCCAACCGCTATGGAAGGTCATGGGCGATGTTCTCCTTCGGCCAGCTGTGTTGCGACAGAGGCTTCATTCATCGGTTCAATGCTTAATGAACGAGCCACTTGCGGGTTGCTCAAGACCTTGAAGTGCTGCGGATAAAGGGTGCGCGGCCAGGTGCTGGAGGGGCGGTCGAGCAGTTCGTCGAGAATCTTCAGCCAATCGCTCTGGTCGCTGTAGGTGCTGGCGAGGCTGCCCGCCCTGACGAAGGCGGCATTGGGACCGATCAGCGGCAGCTGCCGTGCGTAGCTGCTGAGCAGCAGGTTTTTCACGGTTTTGGGGTTGTACAGATCAGGATCATCCAGGCCCAGCAGCACATCGCTGTTTTTCAGCAGGGCCTGCAACGGGCGACTGTCATTGGTGTTGTCCCAACGCTCGGTGACCACTTCAAGGCCCAGGGGCAGGGCTGCCTGATGCAGTTCCTTCAGCAGGAATTCGCTGTGGCTGTCGAAAAGCACGCCGACACGTCGAGCCTCGGGCAGGACGAGTCGGGTCAGGCGCAATTGTCGATCCAGCGGCGGATCGCTCCAGAGCAGGCTCAGGTGCGGTGGCGAAACATCGCCAAAGCGTTGGTGGGCTTGCAGGCGGCTGATGCGCAGCACCAGCGTTGCCGGGCCTTGGGCGTCTTGCAGGCGCCAGTCGAGGCTTTGCAAGTCGAGCAGAATCAGGCGGGTGCTCGCAGGCAGTTGGCCGGGTGCCGGCAAGCTGGCGACCGGCTGGAAACGCACGCTGTCGGTGGGGCGCAACTCGCTCAGAGCCTGGACGAAAGACTGCACGCCAGGGCTGTCGTCGGCGCCGGTCAGCAGAATGTCGGCGGCCCGGGCCGGCAGATTGCACAGCAGCCCGGCAAACACCAGGCACAGCCCGGCCAGCAGGCGGCCAAGGGTTGGCGTCTTCCGTGGCAGGCAATACGGCATCTTAAAACTCCAGCTCCGCGCTGAAGTAGAGCACCCGGCGTTCGTCGTAGTTGTTATCGACGAAAGTGGTGGGCTGATTGTCGAGGCGTTGCTGGAGGATCCCGGCCAGCTCCAGATTGGCCTTGCCCAAGCCGATGCGTTTGGCGAGGCGGGTGTCGACCCGTTCGAAGCGGTAACCGTTGAGGGCGTCGGCGCCATAGTAGAAGAGCGCGCTGTTCCAGCCCTGGCCCCAGTTGCGCAGCCAACCGGCGGAGCCGCTGTTGCGCGCCGTTTGTTGTGCATCCAACGGGTTGCTCGCCTCGGCATCGACATAGGCGTACGTCAGGCGCAGACGATCGGTGCTGCTGACGCGCCAGTCCAGTTGGGTTTCCGTCCCTGAGAATCGTGAGCTGTTCGAGTTGCTGGCAATGTACTGATTGTTGCGCAGCGGTTCGCTGATCATGCCGTTGATTTCGTCGTAGAACAGCTTCACATCGACCGTCAGCCCCCAGTCTGTGAAGTAGCCGTTGTAGCCCAATTCCCGGGAACGCATGCGTTCCTGTTCGAGGTCACCCGGGCCACGGGTCCTGACGAAATAGCGGGCGCTGGTCTGGCCATAGGCACTGGGTTGCAGGTTGGTCACCTGGTAACTCCAGTTGACGCTGTTCTCGAACATGTCCGGCGAGCGGACGGCTTCCGAATACACCGCGCGCAAACCGTGGCGCGGGTTGATCAGATAGTTGACCGCCAGTCGTGGGGTCAGTGAACTGCCGGTCAATTGCGTGTCTTCGAACATCGCCCCGCCTTGCAGCAACCAGTGCTCGGTGGCGCGCCACTCGAGTTGGCCGAACGCCCGCCAGGTGGTGTCGTCGAGCGTGCCATTGAAGTAGGTCTCGGAATCGGCCCGGTCGTAACGATAGTTCATGCCGCTGACCAGCCGCAGCGTGTCGGACAGGCTGAGGGTGTCTTGCAGTTCGAGGTCGTAGCGCGACTCTCGGGCACTCTGGTCGATGTCGCCGCACAGCGTTTTGTTCGCGCCGTTTCGCCATTGCGCCAGAACCTGATTGGCCAGGTCTTGTTCTGCCGCTGTACCGGGGGGCGCGCCGGTGAAACGAGCGATGTTGCGCGCCAGGCGTTCGGTGTAATTGGGATTGAGGTGCCAAAGTTGGGTCAGCTCCGGGCTGAACGAGATCTCGGCATCGCAGGCACGCCAGGTCTGCTGACGATCCCAGTGTTGCGCCGAGCCTTGAATATAAAGGCTGTGATCAGGGTTGATGTCCAGGTTCCAGCGCAGCGAGCCGGCGTAGTCCTTGGCGATGACGTCGGAATTGTTCCCAGCGGCGGTAATCCCTGAGAACACCGGGCTGTAGGTATAGGGCCGCTGGTTGGTCCCGTCCTTGGCGTTCAGTTGCCAATCGATGCTCTGATTCTCATTGAGCGTCTGGCTGACGGCGAGGCTGAAGCGATTCAAACGACGGTTGTCGCGATAATCGGCGCCGGTGCGGTCCGAGTCGAACCCATCGTCTTGTTGGCCGGACAGCGACAGGCGCAAGTCGCCGCTGTCCCAGCCCATACCCTGGCTGGCGTAGAAATCGTTGATGCCGCGTTGGCCTCGGGTGATTTTCAGCCGCGTGCCGTGGCTGTCGGCCGGTTTGCGGGTGATGATATTGACCACCGCCATCAGCGCGTTGGCGCCGTAGCTGACGGTGTTCGGGCCACGGAAAACCTCGATGCGCTCGATGTCTTCCATGGCCACCGGAATATCACTCCAGTCCACCGTGGCCAGGCCCGCGCGGTACACCGAGCGGCCGTCGATCAGCACTTGCATGCGCCGCGCTTCGCTGGCGTTGGTGCCGTGGTAGTTCACCGCTGCCTGGTTGCCGCTGATATTGCCGACCATCATCCCCGGCACCAGCCGCAGCAACTCGCTGATGTCCCGCGCGCCGCTGGCGTTGATCAGTTCGCTGTCGATCACCGTCATGCTGCCCGGCACGGCCGCCGGCGACTGCTTCAGGCGCGTCGCGGTGAGCACTTGCGGCAACGGACCGTTGTCCAGGAACAGGTCGTCGGCCAGCAATGGCGAGCTGAACATCAGCGCCAGCACCAGTGGCGAGCGAGGAGAGGGAGAGCCAAAAGACACGGCACGGCCTTGATAGCGATTAATTGGCGCGCATGTTAACCGAGCGCAATGACTTTTCCAGTCACGTTGTGGGCATTTTCCTCGGTTTTCTTGGTCTTCTTCCTACAAGTGCCGGTAATTGATGTCGGGGCTGGCCGCGACTGGGCCGCTCCGTATAATGCGGGCATCGCCACTGGTATGGATTAACGGATTGCATATGACTGAACAGCGCCCAATTGCGGTCCTGGGAGGCGGAAGTTTTGGTACCGCCGTGGCTAATCTGCTGGCCGAGAACGGGCATCAGGTGCGGCTGTGGATGCGTGACCCCGAGCAGGCCGAGGCCATTCGGGTCAATCGCGAGAACCCGCGTTACCTCAAAGGCATCAAGATTCTTCCGGCGGTGGAGGCAGTCACAGACCTGCAAGCCACGCTGGAAGCCTGCGACCTGTGCTTCGTCGCGTTGCCCTCCAGCGCGCTGCGCTCGGTGCTGGCGCCTTACGCTCAGCTTTTGAGCGGCAAAATGCTGGTGAGCCTGACCAAAGGCATCGAAGCCCATACGTTCAAGCTTATGAGCCAGATTCTTGAAGACATCGCCCCGCAAGCGCGCATCGGCGTGCTGTCGGGGCCGAACCTGGCCCGTGAAATCGCCGAACACGCGCTGACCGCCACGGTGGTCGCCAGCGAAGACGAAGACCTTTGCCAGCAGGTTCAGGCCGCGCTGCATGGCCGGACCTTTCGCGTATACGCCAGCGCCGACCGCTTTGGCGTGGAGCTGGGCGGGGCGCTGAAAAACGTTTACGCCATCATCGCCGGCATGGCGGTGGCGTTGGGCATGGGCGAAAACACCAAGAGCATGCTGATTACCCGGGCACTGGCGGAAATGACCCGCTTCGCGGTCAGTCAGGGTGCCAACCCGATGACGTTCCTGGGGCTGGCGGGCGTCGGCGATTTGATCGTCACCTGCTCATCGCCGAAAAGCCGCAATTATCAGGTCGGGTTTGCCCTCGGCCAGGGCTTGAGCCTGGAGGACGCGGTGACGCGTCTGGGCGAAGTGGCCGAAGGCGTGAATACCCTCAAGGTGCTCAAGGCCAAGGCTCAGGAAGTAGGTGTATATATGCCGCTGGTCGCCGGATTGCACGCGATTCTGTTCGAAGGGCGCACGCTTGATCAGGTGATCGGGTTGTTGATGCGTGGCGAACCGAAAACCGACGTGGACTTTATTTCCCCCAGTGGTTTCTAAGCACTTAACCGATACGAGCAGGGAGCGAGACAGACATGAACGATCCGAAAGTAGAAGAAGGCAAGTACGAATCCATCCTGCTGCGGGTGCTGTGGATGATTGTCTATGTGCTGGTCTGGCAAGTGGCGCAATTGATCCTCGGCGCGGTGGTGCTGGTGCAGCTGATCTATCGTTTGATATATGGCGCACCGAGCGCCAGCCTGATGAATTTCGGCGACAGCCTGAGCCAGTTTCTGGCGCAGATCGGTCGTTTCGGCAGCTTTCACAGCGACCAGAAGCCCTGGCCGTTCGCCGACTGGCCAGCGCCGCGTACACCGGAAGGTGAAGCCCCGCACGTTGTGGCGCCGGCGCCGCATCCGGCCCGAGATGAGGAACCGAAACTATGAAACTCTGGGTATTGCGTCATGGTGAAGCCGAACCTCACGGTACCCGTCCGGACTCCGAGCGGGCCCTGACCGATAAGGGGCGCAAAGAGGTGAAGCGCATCGCGGCCAAATTGAAGGGCAAACACCTGACTGCCATTTATGCCAGCCCTTACCTGCGAGCGCAGGAGACCGCAATGCTGGTGCGTAAGGAGCTGGGTTTTGCACCGGAGATTCGCACCGTCGAATGGCTGACGCCCGACAATAATCCGCAAGCAGTGGCGGAGCAGTTGGTTTCCGTGGATCACGCACTGCTGGTCAGCCACAACCCGCTGGTCGGTAACCTGCTGGGCTATTTGCAGCATGGTCACGTGCAAGACCCGGAGCGGGTCGGCACCGCCGGACTGGCGGAGCTTGAGGGCGATGAACTGCTGGTCGGGGCGATGAAGCTCAACGGCATCAAAACCCCGTAACCGGCTCCCACTGGACCGGTGTCGTTGCTGATTTTTGTGTGAAATAGTCAACCAAGCACTTGCTTGGTTGACTACGCTTGCTCCAGACCAGAAATATGGGAGCAAGTCGCATGTCTGCTGCTTTTCGTTTGCCACTGGACGTCTTCTACGAGCGCGAAGCCCGTCATCCACGCCAGCGCTTTCTGGTTCAGCCGACAGGGGGTGGCCAGGTCGAGACGCTGACCTGGGCCGACGTCGGTCATCAGGCGCGCTGTGCCGCCCATTGGCTGCGGGCTCGTGAATTGCCGCAAGGCAGCCACATCGCATTGATCTCGAAAAACTGTGCCCACTGGATCATCGCCGACCTGGCGATCTGGATGGCCGGGCATGTCTCGGTGCCGCTGTACCCCAATCTGACCGCCGAATCCGTGGCCCAGGTGCTCGAACATTCTGAAGCTGCACTGGCGTTCATCGGCAAGCTGGATGACTGGCCGGGCATGTCCGTCGGGATTAGGCCTGACCTGCCGACCATCAGCCTGCCGCTGTGCCCGGTGGGCACTTTCGATTTCAGCTGGGCCGACCTGCAACGCAGCTCACCGATTCAGGACGACCCCAAACCCGCCGCCGATCAACTGGCGACCATCATTTATACCTCTGGCACCACGGGCCAGCCCAAAGGCGTGATGCACAGTTTCGGCACGCTGGGATTTGCCACCACCCATGGCACCCGGTTGTTTGGCCTGAATGAGTCGGATCGCCTGCTGTCCTACCTGCCGCTGTGCCATGTCGCCGAGCGGATGTTCGTCGAGCTGGCAGCGATCTACACCGGGCAAACGGTGTTTTTCGCCGAGAGCCTCGACACCTTCCTCACCGATTTGCAGCGTGCCCGACCGACCGCGCTGTTCGGCGTGCCACGCATCTGGACCAAATTCCAGATGGGCGTGTACGGCAAGATCCCGGCAAAACGCCTCGACTTCCTGCTCGGCCTGCCTTTCATCGGCAAACGGGTAGGGCACAAAGTCCTCGCCGGGCTGGGGCTGGACGCTTTGCGCATCGCCTTGTCCGGCGCGGCGCCAGTGCCGCAGACCTTGTTGAACTGGTATCGAAAACTGGGGCTGGACGTGCTGGAGGTGTACGGCATGACCGAAAGTTGCGGTTACTCCCACATCGGCCTGCCCGGCCAAAACAACCCCGGCTGGATCGGCAAGCCATGCCCGGAAGTCGAAGTACGGGTTGAGCCATCAGGTGAAGTGCTGGTGCGCAGCGGCGCGACCATGCTCGGCTATTTCAAGGAGCCTTTGAAAACCGCCGAATCCCTCACCGAGGACGGCTTCCTGCGCACCGGTGACAAGGGCGAGGAAGACGCCGAGGGCAACCTGCGCCTGACCGGGCGCCTGAAGGAAATCTTCAAGACCAGCAAAGGCAAATACGTGGCCCCGGCGCCGATCGAGAATCGTCTGGCGGTGCATTCGCGGATCGAACAAGTGTGCGTGGTCGGCGATGGCTTGAGCGCGCCACTGGGGTTGTGTGTGTTGTCGGCGGTCGGTCAGCAGGACGCCAGCGGGACGGCGAGGGCTGGTTTGCATTCAAGCCTGGAACAACTGCTGGAGGAGGTCAACGGCGTCCTCGACCGGCATGAACGCTTGCATCGGCTGGTGGTGGTCAAGGACAGTTGGGCGGTGGAAAACGGCTTCCTGACACCGACCCTGAAGATCAAGCGCAACATGATTGAAGCGGCTTACGGTGCGCGCTTCGAAGAATGGAGCGCGCGCAGCGAGGCGGTGCTGTGGCAGGATTGAGTCACGAACAACACCAACAAAGGAACGCAACGATGAGTCTGTGGCGCACCACTCCCAACATCGAGCAGTTGAACGCTATCCAGAAAAACACCATCGGCGAAGTGCTGGATATTCGCTTTGAAGCCTTCGATGACGAGTCCCTGACCGCGAGCATGGTCATCGACCACCGTACGCACCAGCCTTATGGCTTGCTGCACGGCGGCGCTTCGGTGGTGCTGGCCGAAACCGTTGGCTCGATGGCCAGTTTCCTGTGCATCGACGCCAGCAAGTTTTATTGCGTGGGCCTGGAAATCAACGCCAACCATTTGCGCGGTCTGCGTAGCGGGCGGGTGACGGCGGTGGCCAAGGCGATTCACATTGGGCGCACCACCCATGTCTGGGATATTCGCTTGACCAGTGATGAGGGCAAGGCCAGTTGTGTGTCGCGCCTGACCATGGCGGTGGTGCCGTTGGGGGAGAAACCGCCGGCGCGATGAGTTTCGACCTGTTCTGTGTAGCAGCTGGCGAAGCCTGCGTTCGGCTGCGCAGCAGTCGTAAATCCTGCCATCTCAATCTTCCTGGAACACCGCGGTGAATGGTCTAACGACTGCTGCGCAGCCGAACGCAGCCTTCGGCAGCTGCTACAAAGGGGCGGTCTATTCTTCTGCATCCCTATAGCCCTGACCCGACTGTCATCATTCCTGGCAGTTACGGTCATTGCTGTGGGACGTCGTCTTACGGACAATCAACGTCTGTTTTTCGCACATGGACCTGCCGGTATGTCGCAACAGATATTTTTCGCCCACGCCAATGGCTTTCCTTCGGGGACCTACAGCAAGTTGTTCGCGGCGCTGGCGCCCGAGTACCAGGTGGCGCATCTGGAGCAGCACGCCCATGACCCGCGTTTTCCGGCGGACGACAACTGGAGCAATCTGGTGGATGAGCTGATTCATCACCTCCAGCAGCAGCCGGAGCCGGTCTGGGGCGTCGGCCACTCTTTCGGCGGCGTGCTGCACCTTCACGCCGCGTTGCGTTGCCCTGAGTTGTATCGCGGCGTGGTCATGCTCGATTCACCGGTGCTGACCCGCACCGATCAATGGGTGATCCGTGCCGCCAAACGCTTTGGTTTCATCGATCGCCTGACCCCGGCCGGTCGCACGTTGGGACGACGGGAAGAGTTCGCCGATCTGGAAGCGGCCCGCCTGTATTTCGCCGGTAAAACCCTGTTTCGTGGCTTCGACCCGGAATGCTTCGAAGCCTATCTTCAACATGGTTTGCAAAAGGTCGGCGACAAGCTGCGCCTGCGTTTCGACCCGGCCACGGAAATCAGCATCTACCGCGGCGTACCGCACACCAGCCCTGGCCGCGCGCGACAGTTGAAAGTGCCGCTGGCAGTAGTTCGCGGGCACAAGAGCCGCGTGGTGATGCGTCATCACGCCCGATCCGTCGGGCGCATGCCGCTGGGCGAGTCCTTGACCCTGCCCGGTGGCCACATGTTTCCCCTCGAACGTCCACAAGACACGGCCACGCTGCTGAAGAGCCTGTTCAGTCGCTGGGACAGTCGCCGCCAACAGGATTGCGCATGAGCAGCGTTGTTGAAGAAGTTCGCCTGAGCCTGCCGCATATCGAGTTGGCGGCGCACCTGTTCGGTCCCGAGGACGGTTTGCCGGTGATTGCCTTGCATGGCTGGCTGGATAACGCCAACAGCTTTGCCCGGTTGGCGCCGAAGCTCAACGGCTTGCGCATCATCGCGCTGGACATGGCCGGGCACGGTCACTCGGGGCATCGGCCGAACGGCGCCGGTTACGCGCTGTGGGACTACGCCCACGACGTGCTGCAAGTGGCCGAGCAGTTGGGATGGAAACGTTTTGCGCTGCTGGGGCATTCCCTGGGGGCGATCGTCTCGCTGGTGCTGGCCGGGTCGTTGCCGGAGCAGGTGACTCACCTGGCGTTGATCGACGGCATCGTTCCTCCTACAGACAAAGGCGAAAACGCCGCCGAGCGCATGGGCATGGCCCTGCAAGCGCAGCTGGACCTGCGGGAAAAACGCAAACCGGTCTACAACACCCTCGACCGGGCCATCGAAGCGCGCATGAAAGGCTTGGTGGCGGTCAGTCGCGAAGCTGCTGAACTGCTGGCCCAGCGCGGCTTGATGCCGGTGCCGGGCGGTTATACCTGGCGCACCGACAGCCGCCTGACGCTGCCATCGCCGCTGCGTCTGACCACTGAGCAGGCGATGGCTTTCGTCCAGCGCGTCAGTTGTCCTGCACACCTGGTGGTCGCGGCTGACGGCATGCTCGCCAAACATCCCGAGTTGCTGGAACGTCTACCCTTTAGCCATGAACAGTTGCCTGGCGGCCATCACTTGCACCTCAATGACGAACCCGGTGCCGGTCTTGTCGCAGACTGTTTCAATCGGTTCTTCGCCGTTCCTTGACTTGCGTCGGGCAACTGTCGAGGCTGGGCGGGTTGAAATGGGAGACAACCATGATAGATCTGTACACCGCAGCGACCCCGAATGGCCACAAGGTCTCTATCGTGCTCGAGGAACTCGGCCTGCCCTACACGGTGCATGCCTTGAGTTTCGACAAAAAGGAACAGAAGTCCGAGGAGTTCCTCAAGATCAACCCCAATGGCCGGATTCCGGCGATTGTCGACCGCGCCAATGGCGATTTCGCCGTGTTCGAGTCCGGCGCGATTCTGATTTACCTCGCCGAGATGACCGGCAAACTGCTGCCCCAAGATCCGAAAGGGCGCTCGGTGGTGTTGCAGTGGCTGATGTTCCAGATGGGCGGCATCGGCCCGATGCAGGGCCAGGCCAACGTATTTTTCCGCTACTTCCCGGAAAAGCTCCAGGGCGCCATCGATCGCTATCAACATGAAACCCGACGCCTGTATGAAGTGCTAGACACGCGTCTGCAAACCGTGGAATTCCTGGCGGGCGAGTACAGCATCGCCGATATCGCGACCTTTCCGTGGGTCCGTGGCCATGACTGGTCCGGTGTCTCGGTGGACGGCTTGCCTGCCTTGCAACGCTGGCTGGCCGCCATGGAAGCACGCCCTGCGGTGCAGCGCGGTTTGCGGGTGCCGGAGCGCATCGATGATGCCAGTGTCATCAAGGGTGCCCAGGCCATGTTGATCCGATGAACCTATCCATGCGTTCACTCACTCTGCTGGCGCTGTGCAGTTTCAGTCCCTGGTTATTGGCCGCTGACATTCCTGGCAGTCAGGACCTGCCTATCGTGCCGCGCATAACCGATGCGCAGATCGTCGACTATCGCCCGACGGTAGAACTCGAGCGGATTTACCCGCTGGGTTCGATCCGCAAGATCAGCGGCCAATTGCGTTTCGACGGCCAGGTCACCGCTCGCGGTCAAACCACCTCGGTCACCTACGAATTGCCACCGGAGCACTCCTCCACCGATGCCTTCACCGCCGCCCGCGAAGCCTTGCAGAAGCAGGGCGCCGAGCTGTTGTTCTGGTGTCAGGCCCGGGATTGTGGCGAAAGCAGTCTGTGGGCCAATGAAGTCTTCGGTAACGCCAAGCTCTATGGCGCCGATAATCAGCAGGCTTATTTGCTGCTGCGTCTGGCGGCCCCCCAAGAAAACACCCTGGTGGCGCTTTACAGCATCACTCGCGGTAATCGCAGGGCTTATCTGCACGTCGAACAGTTCGATGCCTCGGCGCCGTTGGGTGATTTGCTGCCGACGTCCGCGACGTTGCTGCGCCAGCTCAAAAGCACCGGGAAACTCGATTTCCCCAAACTCGACGGCGACCCTGACGACACCTGGCTGCGTTTGATTTCCCGAGGCCTGAACCTGGACACCACACTGCGAGTCAGCGTTTCCGGGCCCAGTGCCGAAGCCTGGCGCCAGGCGTTGATCGGCCAGGGCGTGCGCACGGCGCGGATGGAAACCGGCAGCGTCGAAGGCTCTGGCCTGCACTTCGAACTGTTGCGATAAGCTTCATTTGGCGAATGCGTTCTGCGCATTCGCCAATTCTTTGCGGACTGACTTTTTTCGGGATCTTACATGGTCAATAACGATCGGCTGTTGGTGCAGATCCTGCTGCTGGTGCTGTTTGGCGCGAGTTTATGGGTAATGGCGCCGTTCTGGTCGGCGCTGTTCTGGGGGGCGGTGCTGGCGTTTGCCAGTTGGCCGTTGATGCGTCTGTTGACCCGTTGGCTCAATGGTCGTGAATCCCTGGCGGCGCTGTTACTGACGCTTGGCTGGATGCTGCTGGTGGCGGTGCCGCTGGTGTGGCTGGGGTTCAACCTGGCGGATCACGTGCGCGATGCCACGGCGTTCATCAAGGATGTGCAGGTCGATGGTCTGCCTGAAGCGCCGGCCTGGGTTGGCGGTATTCCTTTGGTCGGCGAGCGGCTGGTGGGGATCTGGAACAGCATCGATCAGCAAGGTGCGGCGATGATGCTGGCGATCAAGCCCTATCTGGGTCAGGTCGGTAACTGGTTGCTGGCACGCAGTGCGCAGATTGGCGGCGGGATCCTAGAGTTGACGCTGAGTATCGTGTTTGTGTTCTTTTTCTACCGGGACGGGCCGCGTTTGGCGGTGTTTGTCCATGGGTTGCTGGAGCGGCTGATTGGCGACCGCGCCGGGTATTACATCGAACTGGTGGCGGGCACCGTGCAACGGGTGGTCAACGGGGTGATCGGCACAGCGGCGGCGCAGGCGGTGCTGGCGTTGATCGGCTTCCTGATTGCCGGCGTGCCTGGGGCGCTGGTGCTGGGGATCGTGACGTTCTTGCTGAGCCTGATTCCGATGGGGCCGCCGTTGGTGTGGATTCCGGCCACGGCGTGGCTGGCCTGGAAGGGTGAGTACGGAATGGCGGTGTTCCTCGGGATCTGGGGCACGTTCATTATCAGCGGGGTCGACAACGTGCTTAAGCCGTACCTGATCAGCCGGGGCGGGAATTTGCCGTTGGTGATTGTGCTGCTCGGGGTGTTTGGCGGGTTGATTGCGTTCGGGTTTATCGGCCTGTTCATCGGCCCGACGTTGTTGGCAGTGGCTTACAGCCTGTTGACCGATTGGAGCAAGAGCCAGGCTCGGGTTGAAGATCGCCGGCCCTAAGTTTTTTGTTGGGTCTTAGGGCCGCGAAGTTTTTTGACTCAGGTCGCCACGTTCAGGTGTTTGCCTACGGTCGCCACGTTGTCGAGCGAATACTGCTTGCTCAGGTTGGCGATCATTTTGTTCAGGGCTTCGGTCACGTTGAACTGATGGGTGGAGCTGTCGGAGTTCTGCTCGCGGCCGGCTTGCAGGACGGCTTTCAGTTCATCGTTGCTGACGCCACCGCTGCTGTCGCTATCGAGTACTTTGAGCAACGCGGCGCTGGTGTCGGTGGCGGTCGATGAAGTGCTGTCGCTCGCCTGCAACGCGCTGCTCAGTTCCGTGGCCGTGACGCTGCCATCGCTGTCGGTATCGAGTTGGCTGAACAGCTCTTCGCTGGACATCTGCTGAGGTGGCGGTGGCGGCGGGGTCAGGCTGGCGGCGAGTTCGTCCTGGCTGACAGTGCCGTCTTCATTCTTGTCCAGGGCCGAGAAGATTTTCGAGCTGTCGGCCGTGCTGCCGGCACTGGTCAGGCCATTGCTCAGCTCATCGCTGTTGATGGCGCCGTCGCCGTCTTTGTCCAAAGCGCTGATCAGCGCATCGGCCAGCTCGGTGTTCGGTGCCTGATCGTGCGGCGGTGGCGTCGGAGGGGCCATCGCGGCCATTTCTTCGCTGCTCAGGCTGCCGCTTTCGTCGCTGTCCAGGTCGCTGAAGTTCTTGCTCAGGCTGACCAGCAGACCATCGTCGGATTTCTGCGACAGGGCGCTCTTGAGCTCATCCTGATCCACCGCACCGTCGCTGTTGTTGTCGAGTTTGGCGAGCAGTTCTTTCTGGAATTGCTGGCTGCGGGCGCTGTTGGTGGCGGTACTGCTGGTGCTGGTATAGCTCGTGTAGCTGCTGACACTACCGATCATTGTGCTCACTCCTTGGAATGGGAAACCGGTGGGTGCACCGGTTTATGCAGCCTCAAGGGGCAAGTTGTCGTGGGTATGTGGGATTTGTACCGATGGGTACACACAGCTTATCGAGTTAGCCCCCCGATCCTGTGGGGGCAGGCTTAGACGCGGGGCAGGCGGATGACGGCGGTCAGACCACCGCCGGGGGTTTCTTCCAGGCTCAACTGCCCGCCCAAACGCTCCGCGGCTTCCCGGGCGATGGTCATGCCCAGGCCGACGCCGCCGGAGTTGCGATTACGCGAACCTTCCAGGCGAAAGAACGGTTCAAACACCGCTTCACGTTTTTCCGCCGCGATACCCGGGCCATGGTCAATGACCCGGATTACCAGTTGTTCGCGACTGTCCTCAAGCGTGATCAGCGCGTCCCCGGCATAACGCAAGGCGTTGTCCAGCAGGTTGTTGATGCACGAGCGCAAAGCCATCGGTTGAACCTGCAGCGGGGCGCAATGGCCGCGGGCCTGGACGTCAGCGCCCTGGTCCTGGGCGTTTTCGCTCAGGGACTCCACCAGCGCCTGAACGTCCATCCATTGTGGCGCCTCGCTGGTGCGCTGTTCGTGCAGGTAGGTGAGGGTGGAATCGAGCATGCCGATCATGTCGTCCAGGTCCTGACGCATCTGGCCTTGCAGCTTCTCATCGTCGATCTGTTCCAGCCGCAGCTTGAGCCGCGACAGCGGTGTGCGCAGGTCATGGGACACCGCGCCGAGCATGCGCGAACGTTGCTGCATTTGTTCAAGAATGCGTTTCTGCATCAGGTTGAAAGTGTGCGCCGCTTGCCGCGCTTCCCGTGGGCCGGACTCATCCAGCGGCGGACTGTCGAGATTTTCACTCAGGCGCTCAGCGGCGTCGCTCAGGCGCTGAATCGGGCGGGTCAATAGCTTGGCGCCGTACCAGGCGGCGATGATCAGCGAGACAAACTGAAAGGTCAGTGGCACCAGCGGCCCGCCGAACCATGGCCGTGGTGGTCGATTGCCGAAACGCGGGTCCATTGGTGGGGGAGGGCCGTCGAAGCGCTCGGAAAAACCCGGTGGCGGTGGGGGAGGCGGGGGCGGCCCGTAATGTTTGAACCATAAAAAAGCTAACAAGTGCGCCAGTACGATCGCCACCAACAGCACGCCGAACAGGCGGCCGAACAGCGTATCGAAGCGCGCACGCATCAGCTGATGTCTCGTGCGTCGAACAGATAACCCTCACCGCGAACGGTCTTGATCAACTGCGGGGCTTTCGGGTCGTCGCCCAGTTTCTGGCGCAGGCGCGACACCAACAGATCGATGCTGCGATCAAACGCTTCGATCGAGCGACCGCGCGCCGCGTCCAGCAGTTGTTCGCGGCTGAGCACCCGGCGCGGCCGTTCGATGAACACCCAAAGCAAACGGAATTCGGCGTTGGACAGCGGCACCACCAGGCCATCGGCGGCGATCAACTGGCGCAACACGCTGTTCAATCGCCAGTTGTCGAAGCGAATATTCGCACGCTGTTCAGTACGGTCGTCGCGCACCCGACGCAGAATGGTCTGAATCCGCGCAACCAGTTCCCGCGGCTCGAACGGCTTGGCCATGTAGTCGTCGGCGCCCAGCTCCAGGCCGATGATCCGGTCGGTGGGTTCGCAGCGGGCGGTGAGCATCAGAATCGGGATGTCCGATTCGGCGCGCAGCCAGCGGCACAGCGACAAACCATCTTCACCCGGCAGCATCAGATCGAGCACCACCACATCGAAATGCTCGGCTTGCAGCGCCTGACGCATGGCGGCGCCATCAGAGACGCCGCTGGCGTGGATATTGAAACGGGCCAGGTAGTCGATCATCAGTTCGCGGATCGGAACGTCATCGTCGACGATCAGGGCGCGAATGCTCCAGCGTTTGTCATCGGCCGGCGCTTTTTGATCGTCGTTCAGAGGTGCTGGGGAATTGTGCATGCGTGCGTTCATCTGCCAGGTAGGCTGCCAACCACAAAGATAGGCTGCGAGGTTGTGGCTTCAGCATAGGCGTCCGGCCGTGAGGCGGGAAGTGCTGTAGGGCTTGTTGCGGCTGACGAGGGTAGCGTTGAAGGGTGTTGTGGGCGTGTCGTGTGTGTATCGGGCTCGACACAATTGCCGCAGCAGCTAGTCTTGCCTGAGCCGCGACGACGAATTACCGATCATCGGGTCCCGCAGCGCCGCTGGTTCCGCTACAATGCGCGCCGATTTGACTTGCCTGAGAGCCCACTCATGTCCGCCTGCCAGACGCCTATCATCGTCGCCCTGGATTTCCCCACCCGTGACGCCGCACTGAAGCTGGCCGATCAACTGGACCCGAAACTGTGCCGGGTCAAAGTCGGTAAAGAACTGTTTACCAGTTGCGCTTCGGAAATCGTCGGCACCTTGCGCGACAAGGGTTTCGAAGTGTTCCTGGACCTCAAGTTCCACGACATTCCGAACACCACCGCCATGGCCGTCAAGGCGGCTGCGGAAATGGGCGTATGGATGGTCAATGTGCACTGCTCCGGCGGCCTGCGCATGATGGCCGCCTGCCGCGAAGTGCTCGATCAGCGCAGCGGCCCGAAACCGCTGTTGATCGGCGTGACCGTGCTGACCAGCATGGAGCGTGAGGATCTGGCGGGTATTGGCCTGGACATCGAGCCGCAGGAGCAGGTGCTGCGCCTGGCCGCGCTGGCGGAAAAGGCCGGGATGGACGGTCTGGTCTGCTCGGCCCAGGAAGCCCAGGCCTTGAAAGCCGCCCACCCGTCGTTGCAACTGGTGACGCCGGGGATTCGTCCGGCGGGCAGTGCCCTGGACGATCAGCGCCGCATCCTGACGCCGCGTCAGGCGCTGGATGCCGGTTCCGATTACTTGGTGATCGGCCGTCCGATCAGCCAGGCGGCGGATCCGGCCAAGGCGTTGGCGGCGGTCGTCGCAGAAATCGCTTAAGCGCCGATTCGCGGGCAAGCCTCGCTCCTGTAGGAGCGAGCGGTGCGGCGATCCGACTTGCCCGCGAAGCTTTTATACCTTCAACACCAACTTCCCGAAATTCTCGCCGCTGAACAACTTCATCAGCGTCTCCGGGAATGTTTCCAGTCCCTCGACGATGTCTTCCTTGCTCTTGAGCTGCCCCTTGGCCATCCAGCCGGCCATTTCCTGCCCGGCAGCGGCGAACTGTGCGGCGTAATCCATCACCACGAAGCCTTCCATCCGCGCGCGGTTGACCAGCAAGGCCAGGTAGTTGGCCGGGCCTTTGACCGCTTCCTTGTTGTTGTACTGGCTGATGGCACCGCAAATCACCACCCGTGCCTTCATGTTCAGGCGGCTCAGCACGGCGTCGAGAATATCGCCGCCGACGTTATCGAAATACACGTCGACACCTTTCGGGCATTCACGCTTGAGGCCGGCGATCACGTCTTCGTTCTTGTAATCGATGGCACCGTCAAAACCCAGCTCATCGATCAGGAACTTGCACTTGTCCGCGCCGCCGGCGATGCCGACCACCCGGCAACCTTTGATCTTGGCGATTTGCCCGGCGATGCTGCCCACCGCACCGGCCGCGCCCGACAACACCACGGTGTCGCCGGCTTTCGGCGCGCCGACATCGAGCAGAGCGAAGTAGGCGGTCATTCCGGTCATGCCCAGCGCGGATAAATAACGCGGCAGTGGCGCCAGTTTCGGATCGACCTTGTAGAAACCTCGCGGCTCGCCAAGGAAGTAATCCTGCACACCCAAGGCGCCGTTGACGTAGTCCCCCACGGCAAAGCCCGGATTGTTCGAGGCGATGACTTTGCCTACGCCCAGTGCGCGCATGACTTCGCCAATGCCGACCGGAGGGATGTAGGACTTGCCCTCGTTCATCCAGCCACGCATGGCCGGGTCCAGGGACAGGTATTCGTTCTTGACCAGGATCTGACCTGCCGCAGGCTCACCGACTGGTACTTCTTGATAGGTGAACGTCTCGCGGGTAGCTGGCCCCACGGGACGTTTGGCGAGCAGGAACTGGCGATTGGTCTGGGTAGTCATGGCAGGCACTCAAGGTGAATGAAGTCTTGTTGATAGACCTTCATGGACGATGCTGCAAGGTTGGCTGACACGGCGAATGCACATCGATCCAGTGCAGTGATAATCAGGGCGGCAGTTCCATCACTGCCACTCATGGGTGCCCAACCGGCCTTCTGATAGTGCTGCCGTGTCACAAGGCGCTGTGGCTAACTGAAAACACGTGACTCCCCACATTCTTCTCTTCGAGGACATAACAATGAGCATGACGTTTTCCGGCCAGGTTGCCGTTGTGACGGGCGCGGCCAATGGCATTGGCCGCGCAACCGCTTTGGCGTTCGCCGCCGAAGGGTTGAAAGTGGTGGTGGCCGATCTGGACGTGGCCGGTGGTGAAGGCACTGTGGCGCTGATTCGCGCTGCCGGCGGTGAAGCGACCTTCGTGCGCTGCAATGTCACTGTGGAAAGCGATGTAAAAAATCTGATGGACGAGGTCGTGAATGCCTACGGCCGTCTCGACTATGCCTTCAACAATGCTGGCATCGAAATCGAGAAAGGCAAACTGGCCGAGGGCACGCTCGATGAGTTCGACGCGATCATGGGCGTCAACGTCAAAGGCGTCTGGCTGTGCATGAAGTACCAGTTGCCATTGCTGCTGGCCCAAGGTGGCGGCGCGATCGTCAATACCGCTTCGGTCGCCGGTCTGGGGGCTGCGCCGAAGATGAGCATCTACGCCGCCTCGAAACATGCGGTGATCGGCCTGACCAAATCGGCGGCGATCGAATACGCCAAGAAAAAGATTCGCGTGAATGCGGTGTGCCCGGCGGTGATCGACACCGACATGTTCCGTCGTGCCTATGAAGCGGACCCGAAGAAGGGCGAGTTCGCCAATGCCATGCACCCTGTCGGACGTATCGGCAAGGTCGAGGAGATTGCCAGCGCGGTGCTGTACCTGTGCAGCGACGGCGCGGCGTTCACCACCGGTCATTCGCTGGCGGTGGATGGTGGGGTTACGGCGTTTTAATCAGGCGTTTCGATATACCTGCTTTGTGGCGAGGGAGCTTGCTCACGCTGGGCTGCGTAGCGGCCCCAAAAATCTGACAACCATTGCCGGTTTTTGTGAGTGCTACGCACTCAAGCGGGAGCAAGCTCCCTCGCCACAGGTTTCTCAGCATTACGCACACTGCCATCGGTTCCGTGAAAACACCGGGCATTGTGTTTCAAATGGTTAGAACCGACGGTTTTGGCGGTTTTGTCGCACATCTTGTCGAGCGCTCCTGTGATTAACTGTTTTCCGCAAAACAGACAGGAGTTTGCTTGCTCATGGAGTTGAGAATCGATCGACAGGCATTGGTGCCGGTCGTGCAGCAAATCGTCGACGCGATGGCCGACTGGCTTCATCGTGGCGAGGTGTCGCCGGGGACACGTTTGCCTTCCGTGCGGCAAATCGCGCGGATCAATCTGCTCAGCCAATCCAGTGTTGTCGAGGCCTGTGAACGGTTAGTGGCCCAAGGTGTGCTGGCCACGCGTAGCGGGGCGGGTTTCTTTGTCGCGGCAACGGCGCTTGCCGCTCACGGGCAACGGGATTTTTCCTGGTTCGAGGGGGTTGAGCAGCAGAGTGGCGTCGCGGGTGAACTGAAGCTGGGTTGCGGCGGATTACCCGAAAGCTGGCGCGAGACTGACGACCTGAGCTATGCCATACGCCAGGTCAGCCGCACCGACATGGCCGGTTTGTTCAACTACAGCACACCGCTGGGCCTGCTTGCCCTGCGCCAACAGATCCTCAAACGACTGAAACAGCTGGATATCGCGGTGGATGAAAGTCGAATCCTCACCACGGCAGGTGCCAGTCATGGGCTCGACCTGATCGTGCGCACGTTGTTCAAACCGGGCGATTGCGTGGTGGTGGAGAACCCCGGTTATTCGATGTTGTTCGATTTGCTCAGGCTGCACGGAGTCAGCATGATCGAAGTCCCACGAACGCCTCACGGACCCGACACCGAAGCACTCCAGGCACTGTTGCTGAAATACAAACCCCGTGGCTTGTTCATCAACAGCTTTTATCACAACCCCACCGGCAGCAGTTTGACCCTGGGCGTGGCTCGGCAGGTTATGCAGCTGGCCAGAAAGCATGGCGTACTGGTGATCGAAGACGACGTCTATGCGGATTTGTACCGCGGTCCCGGGACGCGTCTTGCGGCACTGGGTATCGATGACAACGTGATCTACGTCGGCAGCTACTCCAAAACCCTCAGCAGTTCGTTACGGGTCGGCTTTGTCGTGGCGGGTGCCGACGTCATTGCGCGACTGGCGGAGGTCAAGATGATCAGCAGCATGGGTGCTTCACGGTTCAGCGAATCGGTGCTGGCTTCTTTATTGGCCAGTGGTGCCTATCGCAAATTGGTGCAGCGTCAGCGCCAGCGTTTAAGCACCGACAGGGACGCGGCCTTGCAGGTGCTTGAAGACGCGGAATGGGAGGTTTTCGGTAAACCCGCAGGTGGCCTGTTCATCTGGGCGCGATCGCGCAAGGCCGACGCCGTTCAGGTGCAGGTTCAGGCGCGACGCTTCGGCATCCTGCTGTCTTGCGCAACGGCATTCAGCCCCACCGGCGAGGCCCATGACTGGCAGCGCATCAACGTTGCCTATGCCTGTGATCCTCGTGCTCGGGCATTTTTTCAGGCTACGGCCCGGGATCGACCTAAAGCGTTCTGAAAACGACGCTGGCGTAGCTTTTGGCCATTATTCCGACGCCAGAGACTTGTGTTGGCACAAGCCCGTTGCGAATCTGCATCAACAGATAATGGCAGGGGACTAAGCGCAATGATTTCGGCCGTGCAAGGACGTTTTGCCAACCTCGGTATGGCGAAAAAACTGGGTGTCGGGTTTGTACTGGTGCTGCTGTTGACAGCCCTGGTGGCGGCCATTGGCGTATGGTCCCTGCAAACCATCAGTCATCGCTTCGACGGGCTCAAGCAGATGTCGTCGCTCAACAGCGGTTTGCTCAAGGTGCGTCTGCTTGAGCAGGACTACGTCTTGCGCGGCGACCCGAAAACCGTGGAAGCCTTGCACGCGGGGGTGGACGCGTTGATCGCGCTGGCGACCGAGCTCAAGGCTCAGTCCGCAGCCAACGTGCCGGTCATGAATGACGTCGAACAGTCTCTGGGGGCTTATCGCAAGGCCTTTGACGAGTTCGTTTCACTGAGTCAGGCCAAGGACCTGGCGCTGGAAATGGCCAGTTGGTCGGTGTCCAGTGTGGCCAATAACCTGGATGTGCTGCAGTCCGGGCTTAGCGATGATGGCGCCTATGCCTTGAAGGAGTCCGAGGGCAAGGACGGTGCGCAATTCATCGAGCAGGCGAATCAGGTCAGCCAGGTCTCGCGACTGATGTTGCAGGCCATGAACGAAGCGCACGTACGCCTGGATCAGAGCCGCAAGGGCGACGACAGTGCCGGGCAGGGCAAGATCGAGCAAGCCGACCAGGCGCTGGCCCAGGCCGAACAGTTGAAAGCTACCGTAAAGGATGAGGGTTACCAGACGGTCCTCAATGAAGTGTCGGGTCATATCGGCAGTTTCACTGAAAAACTCGCCGAGTACACCGGCCTGTTGGCGCAGGAAAAGACCGTCTCCGAGCAACTCCACCAGCGCGCCGCGCAAGTGGTGGAGCGGGTGGATCAGGCCTACGTTGCCGAAGACCGGTCGATGCAGGCAGAGCTGAAAAAGAACTCGCTGTTGATCATCGGCTCCTCGGCACTGGCCTTGCTGGTCGGGCTGATTGCCGCGTGGGTGATTACCCGATTGATCGTCGCACCGTTGCGCAGTGTGATCCGTGTCGCCCAGCAGATCGCCGCGGGCGATTTGAGCGCGACGATTGAGGTGACCCGCCGTGACGAGATCGGCCAGTTGATGCAAGCCATGCAGCAAATGGGCGCGGGGCTCAGCAGCATTGTCAGTGGTTTGCAGGCCGGTATCGAACAGCTGGCAAGCTCTGCGCAATCGCTGTCGGCGGTGACCGAGCAGACCAACCTTGAAGTCAGCAGCCAGAAAGAAGAAACCGAGCAGGTCGCCACCGCGATGAACCAGATGACCGCCACGGTGCACGATGTGGCACGTAACGCGGAGGAGGCCGCCCAGGCGGCGCAGACTGCCGATGGCAAGGTCGAAAGCGGTCAGCAGGTGGTGCGTCAGAGCATGGCGCGAATTGAGCAACTGGCGGACTCGGCCACCTCGGCCAGCTCCAGCATCGAAAGCCTCAGTGCAGAAATCCAGAACATTGGCACAGTGCTCAGCGTGATCAAAAGCGTTGCCGAGCAGACCAACCTGTTGGCGCTCAATGCGGCCATCGAGGCGGCGCGGGCCGGTGAGCAGGGCAGGGGCTTTGCGGTGGTGGCCGATGAGGTTCGGGCGCTGGCCAGGCGAACCCAGCAATCGACCGAGGAAATCGAACGTCTGGTCAGTGCCTTGCGCTCGGCAGCGCAGTCGTCGGTGCAGCAGATTCAGAGCAGTGGCGAGTTGGTGAAGCTGGCGGTGAGCGATGCGTTGCAGACCGAAAGTGCATTGGGGAGTATTGCGGCGGCGGTGTCGCTGATTCAGCAGATGAACCAGCAGATTGCAGCGGCTGCGGAGGAGCAGAGCTCGGTGGCCGAGGAGATCAATCGCAGTGTCACGAGCATTCGCGCCAGTGCGGATCAGTCTTCATTGGCGATGCAGGGCAATGCGGCGTCGAGTATTGAACTGGCGCAGTTGGGGAGTGAGTTGAGGGGGATGGTGGGGCATTTCAAGCTGTAGCAGCTGCTGAAGGCTCGGGCTGCGTCCGGATGATCCATTGATTCGGCGGCCATCAATCCCAACGCAAAAAAAAGCCACCTGACCTGGTGGCTTTTCAGCATTTGCATGATCAGTCGTAGATCACTTTCTTCTTCCAGTCGGCGTCAGCCTCGACGTCTTTGAGCCCTTCAGTCAGTTGGTTCACTTCGCCTTCAACCGGGGCAATCTTGTCCATGACCTGGTCGTTGGCGCGAGCCAGGAGTTTCTCCAGGTACTCGAGTTGTTCGCTGTAGACCTGGGGCTCCGGCTGTTTGCGCAGGTATTGCACGCCGCGTTCGAAGGCCAGTCGGGCCTGGCCTGGCTGGTTTTGTTGCAGGGCATGCTGGCCGAGGTTGTTGAAGAACTCGATGTGCAGCAGGACCAGGATGTGGCGGACCTCGCGGATCCAGTGCTTGGCTTCGTTGGTCGGCAGGTAGCCGTCCTGTGCGGCACGGGTGATCTGGCCATGCAGGGCTTCGAGCAGGAAGCGCACGTCTTTGGCCTTGGCTTCGGTCTGGATCGGTGCCGGCGGGTTGTTGACCGGGATCGATTCGCCCTGAGCGACCAAGGCACTGAGCTCGGTAATCCGTGCCTTGAGCGGGGCGCTGGTTTTCTCCAGGTTGAGCAGGCGCTGGCAGACGTTCAGTTCCAGACGGGTCAATAGCAACTTGAGCGCGGGTGTCATGAACTGACCGGGAAAAGTCTCGGTGATTTCGCCGCAGCGACGCAGGCGGTCGTTGAGTTCAACCTTGGTGCGGGCTTTTTCCAGCTTATTGTTTTCCACCACATGGTTCATGTAGCCAATGGCGATCAATAGTGCGATCCCGGCTACGACTAGCAGGGTGATCATGAGTGGTGTCACCGGTAAGACCTCTTTATGGGGTTCGCGTTCGAGTCGAGTGTAGTTGGCTTGGCATATGGGCGCATAGGGTTGCTCGACGAGTGAATCGGCTATAGCTCTTCTTATATCGGCCGCAATGCCGCTTCTATAAGTAAATAGCGTGCGAGGTGCACATTGCCATCATCTCGGCATGGACTATAGCGTCTTGGTGGATGCCAGAATATAGGCGCCAAAGGTCAGGCGACACAAAAGCCTGAATCGCTGCCAAAAGCAGGGCGAAGTCATTGATTTAAATAAATTTATATCTGGGGGTTGACGACCCCTCAATCCATCCATAGAATGCGCGCCACTTACAGCGTAAAGCACACAGCGAAACGCGGTAGGGAGTGAATGTTGTACGTGTGTCCCCTTCGTCTAGTGGCCTAGGACACCGCCCTTTCACGGCGGTAACAGGGGTTCGAGTCCCCTAGGGGACGCCAATGCGGGAATAGCTCAGTTGGTAGAGCACGACCTTGCCAAGGTCGGGGTCGCGAGTTCGAGTCTCGTTTCCCGCTCCAATTTTAAACAGCGTTGCTTTCGGGCAAAGCTGAGTGAAACCAGAACCAAGTCTTCGGATGCGGGTCTGGGCACCGAAACACACACCATGTGTTCCGGGCAGCGTGTCCCCTTCGTCTAGTGGCCTAGGACACCGCCCTTTCACGGCGGTAACAGGGGTTCGAGTCCCCTAGGGGACGCCATTTGCGGGAATAGCTCAGTTGGTAGAGCACGACCTTGCCAAGGTCGGGGTCGCGAGTTCGAGTCTCGTTTCCCGCTCCAAATTCAAAAAAACGCCGCTCATTTGAGCGGCGTTTTTTTATGCGCGTAAAAAACCTGCTTCAATTTCCAAGGCTCTGCACCAGGCTTTCAAGTGCTTCAATGGTTGTATCTTCCAGTGGCGGTTGCGCTGCTACCGCTCTAAGTTGGCTGGCCAAACGGTATTCGCTGGGCGTGCAGTTGACGAACTGCTTGAAGGCGCGGGCGAAGTAGGAAGGATCCTTGAAGCCGGCCTCGTAACCGATGCTGGTAATCGGCATCTGGCTGTTGTCGAGCAGCTGTTTGGCAAAACTCATGCGCTTGTCCAGGATGTAATCGGTGAAACCGACGCCATTGGCTTCCTTGAACAGGCGACTGAAGCGAAAAGTCGTCATGCCGCAGCGCTTGGCCAAATCCCTCTGATCGATGCTGTCCCGAAAGTGCTGGTCGATGTACAGCATGGTGTGGCTCAGCGCCTGGTGTTTTTGGTGCCCGGAGGTCAGGCGGATGCTCTCTGGCAGAGTGGGCGAGTGGTCGATCAGCAATGTCTTGTCCTGACCGGCATTGCGGCGCAATTCGCAAAGCTGCAGCAGAGCCGTCAGGTAGCGCTTCCTCTCGGCGTTGGTGAGCGGGAGCACCATGTATTCCCAGACACTGGAGCGCATGGCCCAGACAGCCAGTTCTTCTGAGTGCTGCACGGTGAACATGGTGATCGGGATGGTAGGGGTGGTGCGTTTGATCTCCAGCAACAACCGCAAGCCGGGGGTGTCGGGGCGATCGAAATGGATGCAGATCATGTCTGCCTGTTCCCCGCTGGGCAGCACGGAATTTTTCGCCAGTTTGCAGTCGCAAGTCTCCTCGAACTGCGCGATGAGTTCCTTCGTGGAACGATCGTGAGTCAGATCGAACCAAAGCAGCGATGGCCTTCTGGTCATGTTGGACGTCATGTCTCTACTCTGCGGTTCTACGGGCCCCTCTTCGCTGAGTAGTATTGCTAACGTGCCATCACTTTGCAGATTAAATACTGATAAGAAAGACGAATTTTAGTTCTATCCGTTCTATGCGTTGCCTGGAAATCAGTCCCAGGCAACAGCCTGTTGGTGTGTCGTCTATGAACCAGGTATCAGCCGCTCGTCGCTTGTAAATCGAAGTCAGTGGTATTCGCGAGCCATCCCTTGTTTTACCCCTCCTGCTACTTCTGCAAAGGCCAATAACCGTATTTGGCCGCACCCGCAAAAAAGTCCTAGTGATGTGCAAAATCTTCCTAACGCCCATGCCTTGCCCCTGACTAGGGTTGCATCAGGCAGTGCAGAACGTACTGCCTTCCGGAAAAAACAACATTCGAGTGAGGTGGGCAAAATGAATCTGCAGACAATCAAGGCTTCGGTAGTGAAGTTCGCCAAAGACGAAGACGGCCTGACCATCGTGGAATACGCCGTGGCCGGTGGGCTGATTACGGTAGCTGTTGCCGCTGCGTTCGTTCTTTTGGGCGGTGCCGTGAATACCAAAATCAGGGCGCTGTGCCAGGCCGTCAACGGCAACGTTGCGTGCTGATAACGAAATTTACGGTGGCGGGACGCGGCGAAGTCCATGAATGACCGGTTGTTGCTGTTTTGCTGATAGAGCGACCGGATAACTCAATGGACTTCGCGCTGTCCCCGCCAATGTACTTTCCGAGCCGTATGACCGCTGAAGTGAGGTACACAAAATGACTCTGCAAACAATCAGAACTTCGATAAGCAAGTTCGCCAAAGATGAAGATGGCCTGACCATTGTGGAATACGCGGTGGCAGGTGGGTTGATTACGGTAGCTGTGGCTGCAGCCTTCGTTCTTTTGGGCGGCGCTGTAGATACCAAGATCAGAGCGCTGTGCCAGGCGGTCAACGGCAACGTTGCCTGCTAACGATAATCCCGGTAGGGGAGACGCGCCATGTCCATGGAATTGCTGGTGTCGACTGTTTTACTGCTAGGACTGCTGGGCGTCGCGGTGGTGAGCGATCTGCTTCGCCACCGTATCCCCAACACGCTGGTCCTGTTGGGCATTGCCCTGGGATTGGCCGGTCAGACTTATTCAGGTGGTATCAGCGGATTGGGTGACAGCCTGTTGGGTATCCTGATCTGTTTTGCGTTCTTTCTGCCGATGTATGCCCTGGGAGGCATGGCCGCCGGCGACGTCAAGTTGATGGCCATGGTCGGCAGCTTTCTTCCGTTCCATTTCGCCTTGTGGGCAGCCATGTTCAGCCTGATAGCTGGTGGGGTGTGCGGTTTCCTGATCGTGCTGGTTCGCGGGCAATTGTTGCAGACCCTGGGGCGTTATTGGCTGATTCTCAGGGCGCAGGCCTATCTGGCGCCGACTTCGGATGAAGTCGCCGGCAAACCTTTTCCTTATTCGATCGCAATCTTGATCGGCACTTTAAACAGCGTCTACTGGCAACTGGTTGCCGGTGGATTGGGAGGTTAGTCATGCACGTCATTGTCGATAGTGATGCCTACTCCAGCGATCGGGAAGCGGTGCAACGGCTGGCTCCTCAGCCTTGCACAATCCGCGAGACGGGTCTGACCGACAGTTTTCTCGGTGAGTTGGTATGCAAGCATTTGTACGACGCCGGCGTGCTGGACATGCCGCGACTGGTGGAGCGCCTGGCGCTGACTGGCGCCGTACTTGAAGAAGTCCTGGCGTTTCTGCGCAAGGACGGTCGTGTCGAAGTCCTGGGTCAGGTGGGGCAATCGGGTGGGCAGCTGCGTTATAGCCTGACCGAACGCGGTCGCAGTGCTGCCCGCGATGCCCTGTCACGCAGCGGCTATATTGGCGCGGCCCCCTTCCCGGTGAGTACCTACCGTTCCCTGATCAAAATCCAGACCATTCACCATGGTCGCATCAGCTCAAGCGATATGCACAAGGCCCTCACCGGCGTAGTGCTCACGGAGGGGATGCTCGATCAACTGGGTGTGGCCCTGAACTCCGGGCGCGCAATCATGATTTATGGCCCCGCGGGTACCGGCAAGACCTACGTCAGCAGTCGGTTGATTCGTCTGTTCGCCGAGGCCATCTGGGTACCTCATGCCATCGTGATCAACGAGTCGGTGATCGAGATCTATGACCCGCAGGTGCATCAGCGGCTGGATGACAACGGTCAACAGAACAATCTGATGCTCAACGAAGGGATCGATCGTCGACTGCTGTGCTGCAAACGCCCGGTCGTCATTACGGGCGGTGAGTTGAGCATGGAACAGCTGGATGTTCGCTATGACCCCTTCACCCGTCAGTACCAGGCCGCTTTGCAGCTCAAGGCCAGCAATGGCCTGTTCATCATCGATGACATGGGGCGTCAGCGCATGGCACCCGCCGAGCTGTTCAATCGCTGGATCGTACCGATGGAGGAGAAGCGCGACTTCCTCAATTTGGGCGGTGGTCGGCATTGCGAGCTGCCATTCGATCTGGTTCTGGTGTTCTCCACCAACCTCAATCCCCTGGAACTGGCTGATGAGGCCTTCTTGCGGCGGATTGGCTACAAGTTGCAGTTCGGTTACCTGAAGCCCGAGGAGTACGAAAAGATCTGGCGTCAGGAATGTGAGCGTATGGGTATTCCTTTTGACCCCCTGCTGCTGCGTTATGTACTGCAAAGGCTTTATGCAAGTGAAGGCATGCCCCTGGTGCCTTGCCATCCCCGAGATCTCCTGAACATGGCCCTCGATCGTCAGCGTTATATGGGCGGTTCCGGAGCCTTGTCGCCACAAGAGTTGGAATGGGCCTGGCACAACTACTTCGTCCAGCTCGACTTTCTTTGATACGGAGATACTGACATGAGCTCTCGTACTGTTTCCCTGATAGGCGTTTCCCTGGTCATGGGCCTTGGGGCTGCATGGATGGCCGACTCCTGGCTGAGCGCGCGGCTCAATGCCACTCCGGATGACCATCTTCGAAGCGTGGTGGTTGCCACGGTAGAGATTCCATTCGGGCAGATGGTCGAGGCCCAACAGGTCACGACCGTACGCATGCCGATGGACACGATCCCGGACGATGCTCTCGACTCCAGCGACAAGGCCGTGGGCAAGATCGCAACGTTCGACATCTTGCGTGGCGACGTCATGCGCAGCGCACGCCTGAGCGAACACCTGGGCGGCAGTACCCTGGCCTCTCTGATTGCCACAGACAAACGTGCCATTTCGGTACGCGTGGACGACGTGGTGGGTGTGGGCGGATTCCTCCTGCCAGGTAACCGGGTCGATGTACTGGCGACCAAAACCACCAGTGCCGGCAGCAACAGCGCCGTGTCCAGGACCATCCTCGAGAACTTGCGGGTGTTGGCGGTGGACCAGACGGCGGGTACCGACAAGACCCAACCGGTGGTGGTGCGCGCAGTGACGCTGGAGATGACGGCCGCCGAGGCTGAAACCCTGGTCACGGCGCAAACGGAAGGCAAGCTGCAACTGGCGCTGCGCAATCCGCTGAACTCCGAGAAAAAAATCGTGACCGCCGCGCCTGCTGCACAGGCCCCCATGGTTGTGGCCGCTGCCCCAGTGCAAAAACGCGTGGTGCACCGTGCCGAGGGTGGCGGGGCTGTCACCATCATTCGCGGGATCCAGACCAGTTTAGTGAAAGTTCGTTGACAGAGCGGTAGGGGTGCCTGTGCACCAAGGTATTGGCGGAGCCGATCCGGATCAGTATCGGCAAACGAGGGCTTGATGATGAATCTTCGTATTCAGCGGCCGTTCACTGCGACGCCAAGGCGCCAGGGAGGAGCGGTGAGCGTACTGATGGTGATCGCCTTGGCGGCGATTTCCATGATAGCGGCGTTGGCTCTGGACGGCGGGCACATGATGTTGAACAAGACGCGCCTGCAAAACGCTGTGGATGCCGCTGCCCTGAGTGGCGCCAAAACCCTGCTTGAGGTGGCAGGTGCTGCCACCATGGCCAGCGCGACACGCACTGCTGCACTCAATACGCTGACGCAAAATGCCAATGCCACGGGCAACACCGAATTGGCAACGGCGGTCGCCGGCAACCCAGGCGCATTTGCGACGGTGGAACTCTCCAGCAGCGTCTATGGCCCGTTCTCCTATCCCGGGCCGGCAAATGCCAAGTACGTTCGGGTATCGGTACCGAGCTATCGCCTGACCGGTTTTTTCTGGAGCTT
The DNA here is from genome assembly GCF_059492165.1 of Pseudomonas sp. Pseusp15. Taxonomy (NCBI): domain Bacteria; kingdom Pseudomonadati; phylum Pseudomonadota; class Gammaproteobacteria; order Pseudomonadales; family Pseudomonadaceae; genus Pseudomonas; species Pseudomonas sp. Pseusp15. The sequence continues at coordinate 3,716,657 of NZ_CP168523.1, read as the reverse complement.
CGTTCAGACGTTAGGCACTGCGGGCCTTGGGAACAAGGCCGTGGCGGCGATCGCCACCGCCGGCCCCAGCCCTACCAGCCCCTGTGATCTTGCCCCATTGATGGTCTGTGGCGACCCGACTAAATACAACCCGGCCGCCGGCGTGTTCTGGGGCTTCCAGTTTGGCGATTTGCAGGTGTTGAAGACGGCTGCCGGCAATTCATCTCCCATTGGCCCAGGCAACTTTCAGTTGCTCGACTTTGGCTCCGGCGGCAGTACCGTCAGGGATGACCTGGCCGGAGGCGGCACGGTTTGCCGCAACGTCGGGCAAAATGTCCAGACCGCCCCTGGCAACAAGGTCGGCCCTACCTCTCAGGGGTTGAATACGCGCTTCGGCATCTACAACGGCCCGGTCAGTGCCTCGGACTACCCGCCAGATCTGGTAACCACGTCCAGCACGCCCGCGATCACATACGACGATGCAACGGGACAAAAGATGTACAAGGGGCAAACCGTCACATCGAGCGGCGGCAATCTCACGGCGGGCGCCGACGCGATACTGGACTACAACGACTGGCGTGCGAGCACTGCCGCGTGTGTGGCCGGGACCGGCAGCGGCTGTCAGAGCGGTGGGGTGTTCGAGCGTCGGATGCTGAAAATCGTGGTGGGCGACTGCACCGGTAAACAGGGGGGTACAACCTCGGTGCCGGTCCTGGGTTTTGGTTGCTATTTCGTGGTACAGCCCATGAGCAACGGCGGCACGGAATCGCAGATATTCGGCCAGTTTGTGAAGGAGTGCGAAGGCGATAACGTAGCCGGCCCCTCGCCGTCCACCGATGTCGGCCCGCAGATCATTCAACTCTACAAAACCTATATTGGCAGCGGCACTGGCACTCCGAGCACAGACTCGTAGGAGGCGTCATGGGACTTCACTCATTCAAGCGACCACAGGCTCAGCAAGGCGTGGCATTGGTGGAATTCACCCTAGTCCTGCCGCTGTTGCTTCTGTTGTTACTGAGCCTCGGCGAATTCGGCCGCATGCTCTACCAGTACAACGTCCTGTTGCAGGCCAGCCGTGATGCCGACCGTTTTGTCGCCAGCCAGGCCTGGGACTCGACGCTCGGCGCTATCGCTCTGAGCAATACGCTGCTGACCCAGACGAAAAACGTCGCGGTCTATGGCGTGCCCAGCGCTACCGGCAGCGCTGTGGTGTCAGGGTTGACGACCGCGAACGTAGCGGTCGCCGCGGTAGGCACCGACCATGTGCGAGTCACCATCACCTATAGCTTCTGCCCGGTGATTGGCAGTGGCAATTGTGTCGGCACGTTTCCTGGTCTTATCGGTGGGCAGTTTGCGCTGGCCATTCCGTTGGTTGCCACCACTGTCATGAGGGTGCTGTGATGAATAAAAAACGCATGCACGGCACCTATGTCGTGGAGTTCGCCTTCATCGGCATGCTGGTGTTCATCCTGTTGTTCGGCGTGGTGGAAATGGGCCGCCTGTACTTCACGGTCAGTGCGCTGGATGAAGCCGCGCGGCGTGGTGCGCGGCTGGCAGCGGTGTGCAACATCAGCGATCCGGTGGTCTTGCGGCGGGCGATCTTCAACGCCTCGACCGACGCCGGCACGAGCCAGCTGATCACGAGCCTGGCCACCACCAACCTGACGCTGACTTATCTGGACGTCAACGGTGCTGTGGTGGCCAATCCCGGCGACCTGGTCAGCGCTACTGGCTTTCGTGCCATCCGTTATGTCCAGTTGAGTCTGCAAGGCTTCGTTTTCAATCTGTTTATTCCCGGGTTAGGCGTGCCCATTACCTTGCCTGCATTCAAGGCAACCTTGCCACGCGAAAGCCTCGGGCGTCATTCCGATTCCGGGGAGATCACACCATGCTGAATACCAAGGATACCCCGCTCTCCACTTCGACCGGCAAGGCTGGGCTGAGGTTGCTGATCAGCAGCCGTGATGCCACCTCGTTGCGCGATCTGCAGAGCGTCTGCCAGCGCATGCCCTGCCTGGAGGTGAGCACTCGCCTGGTGAGTAATGGGCATGTCGACCCGCTCTACGGCCTGGACCGCATGCCTGATCTGTTGCTGTTGCGCGTCAGCCATCTGTGGCGCGAAGAATTGGCGGCGCTGTTGCAGCGTCCGGCCCATGAGCGTCCGCCGATGTTGGTGTGCGGTCTGCTGACCGAGCAGGAAGGCATGCGCCTGGCGATGCAGGCCGGCGCCCGTGACGTGCTGCCGGAGCCTATCGCCGAGACCGAACTGGTTGCCGCCTTGAATCGCCTGGTCATGGAGGTTCGCACCGGCAGCGGGACAGAAGGGAAATTGATCGCCGTGATGAGCGCCAAGGGCGGCTCCGGCGGAACCTTGCTGGCCTGCAACCTGGCTCAACAGCTCAGCGTCAGGGGCGGCAGCACCCTATTGCTGGACATGGACCTGCAATTCGGCAGCGTGACGCATTACCTGGACGTGGCGCAGACGCACAGCCATCTCGAGGTGCTGCATCAGATCGATGGCATGGACAGCGTCGCGCTACGCGGTTTTTGCAGCCACTTCAGCCCGACCTTGCATGTGCTGGGTGGTCGGGCCGGTGAGCTGTGCCTGCCGCAGGACGCCCAACCCGAGCAACTTGACACCCTGTTGCAACTGGCCCGCGCCAGCTACGACTGGGTGGTGATCGACCTGCCGCGGCAAATCGACCACCTCACCGGCTCCGTGCTGGAACAGGTGGATCGGGTGTACGTGGTGGTGCAGCAGAGCGTCAGTCATCTGCGCGATGCCAGCTCCCTGGTGCGGATTCTTCGCGACGACCTGGGCGTGCGCGGCGATCAGTTGCAGATTGTGGTCAACCGCTATGACAAGGCCGCAGCGATCAGCCTCAAGGATATTGGCGAGGCACTGCGCTGCACCAATCTGTCGAAATTACCCAACGACTTCAACCTGGTCAGCCAGAGTCAGAACACTGGCGTGCCGTTGGGGCTGCATGCGCCGAGGGCCGCGATTACTACCGCCCTGCGCGACATGACCGAGGACCTGGTCGGTCAACAGGTGGCCGGGAACAAAGGCTTACTCAAACGCGCCTTCAACCGTTTTTTCGGGGGATGACCCATGATCAGCGACTTTCGTAACCGCTTGCGCAAACAGTCCGGTAAACCCGCAGCATCGTCAGCTGCTCAGGGCGACGACCTGCTGGATCCGGCAGAGGAAATAATGGCGTGGGAGCGTGCAACACCGGACGTTCTTTACGAAACCAGAAGCCAGGTCACCCCGGTAGAAGCCGAGTGGCGGGAAAAAATCTACCAGCAATTGCTCAAGGTCATGGACCTGTCCTTGCTGGACTCCCTTGAACAGGCCGAGGCCTCACGGCAGATCCGTGATATTTGCCAGCGCCTGCTCGACGAGCATTCGGCACCGGTGAGTACCACCAGCCGCCAGTTGATCATCAAGCAGATCACCGACGAGGTGCTCGGTCTGGGGCCTCTGGAGCCGTTGCTGGCCGATCACAGCGTGTCCGACATTCTGGTCAACGGCTATGCCTCGGTCTATGTCGAGCGCTTCGGCAAACTGCAACGGACCGATGTGCGTTTTCGCGATGATCACCATTTGCTGAACATCATCGACCGCATCGTGTCCAGCCTGGGTCGGCGTATCGACGAGTCCTCGCCCTTGGTGGACGCCCGGCTCAAGGACGGTTCGCGGGTCAACGCGATTATCCCGCCGCTGGCCATCGACGGCCCGAGCATGTCGATTCGCCGCTTTGCGGTGGACCTGCTCAATACCGACAGCCTGATTCAGGTGGGGACATTGACCCCGGCCATTGCGCTGCTGCTCAAGGCGATTGTCCGCGGGCGCCTGAACGTGCTGATTTCCGGCGGTACCGGTAGCGGCAAAACCACCATGCTCAACGTGTTGTCCAGTTTCATCCCGCACAACGAGCGGATCGTCACCATCGAAGACTCGGCCGAACTGCAACTGCAGCAGCCCCACGTGGTGCGCCTGGAGACCCGGCCTTCGAACATCGAAGGGCGTGGCGAGGTGAGTCAGCGGGAGTTGGTGCGCAACAGTTTGCGGATGCGCCCGGACCGCATTGTGATCGGCGAAGTGCGCGGTGCCGAGGCGTTGGACATGCTGACGGCCATGAACACCGGCCATGACGGTTCATTGACCACGATCCACGCCAACACCGCGCGCGATGCGTTGGGGCGAGTCGAGAACATGGTGTCGATGAGCGGGGCGACCTTCCCGATCAAGGCCATGCGTCAGCAGATCGCGTCGGCCATCGATGTGGTGATCCAGCTGGAACGTCAGGAGGACGGCAAGCGCCGGCTGGTCAGCGTGCAAGAGATCAACGGCATGGAAGGCGAGATCATCACCATGACCGAAATTTTCTCCTTTGCGCGCCAGGGCATGGGTGAAAACGGTGAAGTGCTTGGCGATTATCGCCCCAGCGGCATGATTCCGGCCTTCCGCGATGTGCTGGCCAAGCGCGGCATCGAGTTGCCGCTGACGATGTTCAGGCCTGAATGGATGGAGGCACGGCAGCCATGAGCCATATTCCTGCTGAATTCATTGTGATGTTCCTGGGCATGGTGTTTATCGCCGTGTTCCTCTTGTCCCAGGGTGTGGTGGTGCCAGTGTTCGGCGAAGCCGGCAAGATGCGCAAGCGCATCCGCGGCCGTTTGCACGTACTGGAAAAAGCCAACAATTTGCCCAACATGCAGACGGTGTTGCGGCAGAAATACCTGACACGTTTGTCGCCACTGGAGGCCATGCTCGAGCAGTTGCCGTTCATGGCGAGCCTTACGCAGATGATCGAGCAGGGCGGCCATGAATACCGCGCTTATCGAGTGATCTTGCTCGGGCTGTTCCTGGGCGTGTGTGCGGGCATCTCGATCTGGATGGTCGTGACCGTCTGGTGGATGGCATTGCTGGCAGGCTTCGGGGTGTTCTGGTTACCCCTGCTGAAAATTTCTCGTGACCGTAGCAAACGTTTCGCTGCGTTTGAGGAAGGCCTGCCGGATGCGCTGGATGCCATGTGCCGGGCCTTGCGTGCCGGGCACCCGTTCAACGAAACCCTGCGTCTGGTCGCCGAGGAGCACAAGGGGCCGGTCGCTCATGAGTTCGGCCTGACCTTTGCCGACATCAACTATGGCAACGATGTTCGCCGGGCCATGCTCGGCCTGCTGGAGCGCATGCCCAGCATGACGGTGATGATGCTGGTGACTTCGATCCTCATCCACCGCGAGACTGGCGGCAATCTGACGGAAGTGCTGGAGCGTCTGAGTCGGCTGATCCGCGGGCGTTTCCGCTTTCAGCGCAAGATCAAAACCCTGTCGGCGGAAGGGCGCATGTCGGCCTGGGTGCTGGTGGCGATTCCCTTTGTGCTGGCTATTGCGATCGTGCTCACAAGCCCCAGCTACATGCCTGTGCTGCTCAATGATCCCATAGGCCACAAGCTGATCATCGGGGCTTTCTGCGCCATGTTGATCGGGATTTTCTGGATACGAAAAATCATCCGGATTCAGGTTTAAGCGATATTCGCTACCGGGAGGTACAGGTCATGGACTTTTTACTCGGGTTGTTCAGTCGGTTCACGGGGAACGAGGAAGTAGCGCGCCTGTTGTTCCTTGGCGCGATCGGTTTGAGTACGGTGCTTGCGGTCGTCGCCTTGATGTTGCTGATGCTGGGTCTCCAGGACCCGGTACAGCGTCGTCTGGCGCTGATCAAGCGCGGTTATTTGGGCAATACGGCAGGGCAGGAAGCGCCGAGTAATCTGCAGCTGTTGCTGGAGCGGGTCGGCCAGCGCTTTGCCTCGGCTGAATCGGCCCAGGCGTCAGTTACCCAGACTCTGTTGACGCATGCGGGTTACCGCTCCTCTTCGGCGGTGCAGATGTACTGGGCGGTGCGCTTGATGTTACCGCTATTGATGGTCGGCCTTGCGTTGTTGCTGTTGCCGCTGATTCCCAAGGTTTCCCTGGCTGTGGGGCTGTTGTTGGTGGTCATGGTGGCCGGTATCGGATGGTTGCTGCCAGCGCTGTATGTCGCCAAACGTAAGCAGGCGCGTCAAAACCGGCTGCGTATCGCGTTTCCAGATGCGCTGGATCTGATGGTGGTCTGCGTGGAGTCAGGCCTGTCACTGCCCACGACCATTGAACGGGTGGCTGAAGAGATGTCGGTCAGTCATGTTGAACTGGCTGAAGAGCTGGCCCTGGTCAATGCGCAGATCCGCGCGGGCATCACCAGTACCGAGGCGCTCAAACAACTGGCCATACGCACCGGTCTGGAGGACGTGCAAGGGTTGGTCAGCCTGTTGGCGCAGAGTATTCGCTTTGGTACCAGCGTGGCCGACACCCTGCGCATCTATGCCGATGAATTCCGTGATCGGCGTACGCAGGCCGCCGAAGAGGCGGGGGCGAAAATCGGCACCAAGCTGATATTCCCACTGATTTTCTGCCTGTGGCCGAGCTTCTTTCTGGTCGCCATCGGCCCGGCCATGATTGGCGTAATGAAAGCATTCGGAAATATGTAAGAGGATCGGGTGGGGGGCTGTCGAATCAGATGGCCTTGCCACCCGAACCTGATCTGTACTTCCCCTCCCAAGATCTACACCGCTCGCTCCTACGGGCAATGTTGTTCACTTAAGCCGTAATGCGATCTGTAGCAGCTGCCGAAGGCTGCGTTCGGCTGCGAAGCAGTCGTGAGTCCGGCTGCCGTGATGTACCTGACGCACCGCAATGGCTGATTTTACGACTGCTTCGCAGCCGAACGCAGGCTTCGCCAGCTGCTACAAAGAATGCGTCGCGGCTGAAACTGTTTAAGTGAACAGCATTACGCTCCAGGGGGACTCGGTCAGAACTGAACAATGTGTAGATGCCAATACTTTCCAGCAGACGTGATTAAGCCTGGCGTTTTAGCCAGGCTACTCTGGACGATGCCAGAGGTTGATCATCCATTGACGTCCCTCAGTTGCTGCTGGAGGTCATTTTCCCCCCTGCCTTCTGCTCAAAGAACATCGGGATCGGGTAGGTGAAGCTGTTCAGCCAGCGCTGGAAGGACAGGTCACGCTCAGTGACCGATGCAGTTTGTCGAAAAGGGGAGGCAACCACACCACGAATCTGTAGCTGCATCCACTGTTCGGTGCCCTTTTGCGGCGCCGAGGAGGGACCTGGCTCAATAGCCCAGGCACTGGTGGACAGGCAAGCCATGCACACAATCAACAGCCCTTTGGTATTCATCTCGACTCCTCGTACGTTCTACTTGATCGCAGCATTGGCTGAGGCATCGACTACGGCCTCAGTCTTGCGATTCCCCTCGGAAGCCACCGCTTTTTTGGCAGAGGCCTTGAGTTTTTCCGCTCGGGTTTGAGCCTCTGCAACTTGCTGGGGACTCAAGCTGGCGCGGTTCGCGAGTTCGGCAGCCGCCTTCCAGTTATCCTGATAGATCAGCAGCGTCACCATGTTGAGTGCCGCCAGTGAATCCGCCTGCTTGAGCTCCATGGCCGTCATGAACTCGAAGCGTGCTTCAGGGATCCGTCGCTGATTGAGGTAGACGACCCCCAGGTCATTGCGCATCTTGTCGTCGGTGGGGGACATCTTCACCGCGCGTTCTAGGTGAGTGGTAGCGCCGGCGTTATCATTTTTGGCCGCGGCCAACTGGCCCAGGCCATGTTCCCCTTCAGCGGCCAGACAGGTGCCGAGTAGGCTTTGATACAACGGCTCCGCATCTTTACGCCCCATCAAGCGCAGCACCCGGGCCTTGCGCAGACGAACCTGGACCAGGTCATCGGGCAAACCTTCCAGGTTCGCCAGGCTGGCATACAAACGGCCTTCGTTGGCCATGTTGTCGGCCAGGTTCAGGGCCAACTCTTGCTCCGAAGCGGGTTTGGCACAACTGCCCGGTCGCGAAACAATACCGTTGGTGGCACAACCTGCGAGCATCAATGTCGCCGTTATTGCAATGACTGCTTTCATCGAGTGTCCTCTGGCTACAACACGTTGAACGCCTGGCCAATGGCAATACAGCTGGCCCGCCAAGCGCTCAAGGTCACCGTTAAGAGTGAGGGCGAAAGCCCGGTTCAGCGTCTGGCTCCGGTTCATTGCGAGAGCCCGGTCTTACTGTCGAAATCACCATTTTCTAGGAAGAACATGCGGTAGAAGTTCGGGTCGTAATTGCGCAGCTGCTCGCCAGGCAACGATGGCAGTTGTGCATTGGCCGCCAGGGGCTGGACCAGATGCGGGGTGACGATCATCAGCAGTTCGCGCTCCTCACGGTTGACGGAGTTGTCGCGGAAGAACGCGCCCAGAATCGGGATATCGCCCAGCCCCGGAAATTTGTTCACCTGGGAATTGTTGCGGGTGCTGATCAGGCCGCTGATGACGAAGCTTTCGCCGTCGGCCAGGGAGATGCTGGTGTCGGTACGGCGTATGGTCAGCGCCGGAACTATCGTGCCGGCGATGCTCACGGCGTTGGTGAAGTCCAGTTCACTGACTTCCGGCGCCACCTTCAGGGCGATACGGTTTTTCTCGATGATGGTTGGCGTCAGAGTCAGGCGGATACCGAACTCCTTGTACTCGATGGAGATGTTATCGCTGCCCGAACTGGGCACCGGAATCGGTACTTCACCGCCGGCCAGGAAGCTCGCACTCTGCCCGCTGAGCGCCACCAGGCTTGGCCGCGCCAGGGTATAGGCGAAACCGCTGCCTTCCAGCGCGTTGATCGCTACCAGGGTATTACCGGTAGCAAAGTTGAGGTTGAACATGCCGTTGTCCACCGGCACCGACGGTGTGACGACGCCGCCAATGGTAGGCAAGGTTCTCGGCGAGCCGAACAGGAAGTTGCCGCGGGTGCCGAAAATAGACGCTGAGGCTTCCTTGAGTTTGGTCCGGCTGACTTCAACGAAGCGAATATCGGTCTGTACCTGGCTCGGCAGCAGCGGGTCTTCGTAAGGTCCGGTCGACGCGCTGGTCAGCGCCGAGGTGGCCCGGCCCTTGACGAACACCATGCTATGGCGCGGCTCTTTCGAACAGCCGGTCCAGACCATCAGGCTGGTGGTGCCCGGTGTCAGACCAGTGAGCAGGAAGGCGTTGGGGTTGTTGCCGCTGGGTTGCACATCGGCAATTTTCGGGTCACCCACGGCCAGTTGCGTCACCGGAACCGGAGTGCGCAGTTCACTCTGAAGCCCCTGACCGACCTCGAACGTTGTCGGCATACTGTCCATCTGCGAACAATTGGCCGCCGCGGCCTGAGCCGCGTCCACGCTGAGGCCCATCCAGAACAGGCCATGGATAATTCGCTTGAAAGCGGGCACGGTACGATAGCTCATTAAGTGCATCCTCGCTGAATAGGCCATCTACAAGGCAAACCAAGTTGCCTTGGATCACTACAAGGGGCCTGAGTCGACCCTCAACCTCGCCAGAGCACTTACCACTAACGATTAATGCCCCCGGCAATATTCCTTGGTGCTACACGCAAGCAGGTGCAATACGCTGATCCGAATGGACAGCGAGCGACCTTCTAAAACGGCTTTTAGTGATCCAGATACCTGGGCTGCCGACCCGAGCAACAGGCTCAGGCTCGACAACCATCGCGGTTATAGGCGGCACTTCCCGCCAACCTGACTCCCCTAAAAAGCAACCGGCAATCACAGCTCTGCGCCGGTAAACGCCTGTCAGGATCATAGTGAGGTAACTCCTTTTGCCAATTCGCTATCTGATCTCTGAACCTAAACGTCAAAATTCAAACCGTTATGACTTCTTCTTGTTTGAAGGTAGTTCAAACAAAGCAAAGCGCCATGATTTCAAACAAAACTTTAAGGGCAGAGTGTGGAGATAGCCGTGTTGCTGGCGTTGGAGCCGCAAAAAATGCTGTTCTACGAGGCGACCAAGGCGGCAGGACTTACATGGACAGAATCAGGCGCCCGGCGAACAGAATGAGGATCACCCCCATGGTTCGTTCGAACCAGTGCCCCATGCGCATGAACAGCAGTCGCACCCGGGCGCTGGAAAAGAACAGGGCCACGATCACGAACCACAAGGCGTTCACGAAACACATCCACAACCCGTACAGCGCCTGTATCTGCAACGGTGTCGAGGCACTGATGATGGTGGTGAAGATCGCCAGGAAGAACAGCGTAGCCTTGGGGTTGGTGGCGTTGGTCAGAAACCCCGTGCTGAAGGCCTTGAACAGGGTCTGCTGTTCAGTTGACGCTGCCGCGCCGTTGTCGCCTTCAGTCGCCACTTTGGGTTTGCTGCGCAACAGGCTCACACCGAGGTACAAAATGTAGGCCCCCCCGATCACCTTGGCCGCCGTCAATAGCCAAGGCGTGGTGTGCATCAATGCGCCGACGCCGAGCAAGGTGTACAGCACATGCACGGAAATGCCCGCGCCGATGCCCAGCGCCGTGCAGATGCCCACTAAACGCCCGAAACGCACGCTTTGGCGGATGGTCACGGCGAAGTCCGGCCCGGGAGCTACCACGGCCAGAAAATGGATGGTTGCCAGCGCCAGAAACTCGCCCAGGTAATTCGAAAACATCTCAACTCCAGAAAGTCAGGGGGGAAGCATTGCCGCGGTAGCCGACAAAGAAAGAAAGGCTCAATCGCGGATCGTCCACACCTGGCGTCACCGAGTGCATGCGACGTGAATTGAACATGATGAAATCACCCGGCTCAGGGCGAATCTCCAGGGTCGGAGGGCCGAGCAAGGCCGGATCGATGCCGTAACTGTCGCCACGCATCTCGTCGAACTGGTCCGGGGAAATGTCGTGGTCCCACATCTGCAAAGCGCCGCCCTCGGTCGGCATGTTCAGGTAAACATTGCAGGCGAACTGCGCTTCCAGGCTTCTGGCCTGGAAGCTGTCCGGGGCGTCCTTGGCGAAAATGTCGTGATGGGCAAGGAAGCACACGCCGGGTTTGACCACGCGCGATAGCCCGACATACATCTTGCGGCCATAGAGGTTTTCCAGATGCGCCCCCGCCGGCCAGGACTCATCGAGCATGCAGCGCAGGGTGTCGACAGGCGAGGAGTAGGGCGCACAACGGCTGCGCAACTCGGCGATGTTGCTAGTGGCGCGCTCGAAATAGTCTTCGATCAGCAGTGGCTGGTTTTCCGCTTCGTAAAACGCCATGCCGATACGACCGATGCTCGGTGCGTTGATGTAGCCTTCGAAGCCGGGGGCGAGGATCTTGTCGCCGATCTGGATCGCCAGTGGCCGAGGCAACAAGCCTCTGACTCGGATGGCGAGGACTTCTTCGTTGGCCAGTTTTTGTATGCACGTCTCATCGAGACGCTCGACGTCAAGCATCATGTCTTAGGTCCATCTATCAGATAGTCAACAGAGCCCGCGAACGCAGGCTCCCCCGGCGTCAGGCGATGACGGGGTCGACATCGCCCAAAGACTCAGTCCACGTGGTAGTGGACTGACAACGTTCCCTTTTTCTGCGAAAGGGAAGCGATCGTGACCTTGCCCAAATCCTTCAGGCTACGTACATGGGTGCCGCCGCAGCCGTAGGCGGGCAGCTCACCGAAACCGATTTCACGGGCGCCTTCGCGCAACGACGTCAAGCGTGGCAGATCATGGGCGATCCATTGCTTGATGCCGTGCTGAATCGTCTGGGCATCAACCTCCTGCGCGCCATCGCCCGGTTTGAATTGCACACGTCCTTCATCCGGCCAGTGATGAGCCTTGATCGGCATCCAGCCCATGGCCTGGACGAAGTGACCGATCAGGTGCCCCGCCGAATGCATGCGCGTATTGAACTGGCGGCGTTGCTCGTCGACCCGAATCTGGATCATGCCGAGTTTTACCGGGTGGTCGACGAAATGGATGATCCGCTCCGTTTCCTGCACCACGCGCAGCACCTGGCTTTCGCCGATCCAGCCGGTATCACAGGGTTGCCCGCCGCCCTGAGGGTGAAACAGAGTGGCGCGCAGCACCACGGCGAACTCGTTCTCATAGGGCGTGCAATCCAGGACTTCCACATTGGCCCTGAGGTCATCACTATGGAAAAAGAGGCGAAGCGTCATATTCCATGCCCTTATTAAAGTTTCTATTTTTATTATATGAACCGTGGAATTGCGTGATAATCCGTTCAACCATCAAAGGACTGTTGCGCTGTGAGCATAAATCTTCCCCTGCCGCTGCTCGGTGAAATGGCGATTTTCGTCAAGGTTGTCGAAACCGGCAGTTTCTCCGAAGCGGCGCGTCAGTTGGGGTCTTCCCCCTCGGCGGTGAGTCGCAGCATTTCGCGGCTGGAGAAGGCGCTCGCCACGCGTTTGTTGCAACGAACCACGCGCAAGCTACGCCTGAGCGACGGAGGCGAAGAGGTGTTCAAGCGCTGCCAGGAGATGGTCAGCGCGGCGAAGTCGGTGATGGAAATCAGCGGTCAGTTCACCCAGGAAGCGGAAGGGCTGGTGCGCGTCAGCGTGCCCAAGGCCGTCGGGCGATTTGTGATTCATCCACATATGCCGGAGTTTCTGCGGCGTTATCCCAAAGTGGATGTGGAGTTGTTGCTCGAGGACCGCCAGGTGGATTTGATCGATGACAACGTCGACCTGGCCATCCGTATTACCGATCGGCCCCCTGCGGGGCTGGTGGGGCGCCAATTGCTGACCATCGACCATTTGCTCTGCGCCACGCCGCAATACCTGGCCGAGCACGGCACACCGACTCATCCCCACGACTTGCTCAATCACAGCTGCATCTATCTGGGCGAAACCCCGAGCGATGCGCGCTGGAAGTTCAAGAAAGGCAGTAAAGCCGTGACCGTCGGCGTGCGCGGACGTTACGCCGCCAATCACACGGGCGTGCGATTGGGCGCGGTATTGCAACACATCGGGATCGGTAGCCTGCCGTACTTCACCGCCCGTTATGCGCTGGAACAGGGGCTGATTGTGCAGGTATTACCGGACTGGACCTTTCTGGCGTCCTACCACGGAGGCGCCTGGCTGCTGCATTCGCCCACCCGCTATCTGCCGCCCAAGTTACGGGTGTTCATCGACTATCTGGTGGAATGCCTGGAGAAGGAGCCGACCTTGAGCAATCCGGGCAAGCCAAGCGCGATGGGCAAGGGCGCGGCAGCGTATGAGTTGCCGGAGAGTGATGGGTTGTTTTGATCTTTACCCGGCCAACAAAAAAGGCCCGCATGATTAACCATGCGGGCCTTTTGCGTTACTGATTGGAGATCAGTGCTTGCTGTCCTGATTCGACATCGCCAGCAGCTGTTTTTCCTGATTCCAGTCGAACGGTTCATCGTTCTGTTCGGCTTCGAAGCGACGTTCTTCCAGCGCCTGGTACAGGTCGATTTCATCATCGGGCATGTAGTGCAGGCAGTCACCGGCGAAGTACCACAGCAGATCGCGCGGCACCAGGTGGGCGATTTGTGGGTAGCGGGTGATGATCTGGCACAGGATGTCCTGGCCCAGGTATTGGCTTTCGATCGGGTCGACCGGCAGCAACGCACGCAGTTCGTCGAAGCGCTCCAGGAACAAGGCATGGCTTTCTTCGGGAACCTGTTCGGCCTCACCTACGGCGACCAGGATACTGCGCAGGTGGTCGAGCAAGACGAGATGATCGGCAACGACATTGGACACGAGATAAGTCCTCAAGAGCAAAACGGGCGCAGGAGTATAAAGCTCCCGCGCCCCTTTTTCACAGGGTAAAGCGCCCCATGATGGTAAGGCGACACACGGTCCTCTGGATTAGCGGACCTTGCCCTTGCCCAGCACCAGCACCTCTTTATCGAAATCATCGACGTCGATCACCTTGCGCCGCGCCACCTCCACCTCACGCAAGGTCTCGGCTTCAACCGGTTGCAAGACGCCAGCCTCCAGCGCGGCATCGATGACCGACTCCCCGACAGAGGGTTTGACCTGGCGACTTCTCAGCGCCGTGTTGAGTTTTTTCTGTAGCGGTTTGGCGGCGTTCAGCAAGTCGCAGGCGTGCTGCAAGGCGCCGACCGGATCCTCTGTCGATTGCGGGCGATAGCAGCCTGCCAATAACTCCTCAAGGGTCGGGTCGCCCTTGGCGCGGCCGAGGACTGCGGCGACTTTGGCCGCCAGTCTGTCCGACGGGCCTCTGTGCCGGCGACCGAACGGGAACACCAGTACCCGCAGCAAGCAGCCGAGTACCTTGTTCGGAAAGTTGGTCAGCAGTTCGTCCAGCGCACGCTCGGACTGGCCGAGGCTCTCTTCCATCGCCCAGGCGAACAACGGACGCATATGCTCTGGCGAATCGAGATCGTGATATCGCTTGAGCGCGGCGGAGGCCAGATACAGGTAGCTGAGCACATCGCCCAGACGTGCGGACAAGCGTTCGCGGCGTTTCAGGTCGCCGCCCAGCAGCATCATGCACTGGTCTGCAAGCATGGCAAATGCCGCGGCCTGACGGTTGAGGGCGCGCACGTAGCGTTGGCTGAGCTTGTCCCCGGGCATGTGTTCGAAATGTCCGAAGCCAAGGTTCAGCACCAGGGTGCTGCCGGCGTTGCTCACGGCAAAACCAATGTGATTGAGCAGCAGGGCGTCGAATTCGATCAACGCCTGTTGTTTGTCTTCGCGGTGGACAAGGGCCATTTCCTTGAGCACGAACGGATGGCAGCGAATAGCGCCCTGGCCGAAGATCATCAGGTTGCGTGTCAGGATGTTCGCACCTTCGACCGTGACGGAAATGGGCGCACCTTGCCAGCTACGCGCGAGATAGTTGTTCGGGCCCATGATGATGGCCTTGCCGCCGTGAACATCCATGGCGTGACTGATGCATTCGCGACCGCGTTCGGAGAGGTGGTATTTGATGATGGCGGAGGGCACCGACGGCTTTTCGCCGAGGTCGACGGCGTTGGCGGTGAGCATCCGCGCGCTGTCCATCAGCCAGGTACTGCCGCCGATCCGCGCCAGTGCTTCCTGAATCCCTTCGAAGGCTGACAGCGGTGCGTTGAATTGCTCGCGAACCTGCGCATATTGGCCTGTCACCAGGCTGCTGAACTTGCCCGCGGCGGTACCGATGGCAGGCAGCGAAATGGAACGCCCGACCGACAGGCAGTTCATCAGCATCATCCAGCCTTCGCCGAGCATTTCCTGACCGCCAATGATGAACTCCAGCGGTATGAACACATCCTTGCCGGCGTTCGGGCCGTTCATGAAGGCGGCGCCCAGCGGCAAGTGACGGCGACCGATGTCTACACCGGGTGTCTGGGTTGGAATCAATGCGAGACTGATCCCCAGGTCGACTTTGTCACCCAATAGATGGTCCGGGTCATAGGCCTTGAAGGCCAGGCCGATCAAGGTCGCCACCGGACCGAGGGTGATGTAGCGTTTTTCCCAGTTCAGGCGCAAGCCAAGGGTTTCCTGGCCTTCCCATTCACCTTTGCAAATCACCCCGGTGTCGGTCATGCCCCCGACGTTGGAACCGGCCATCGGGCCTGTCAGGGCAAAGCAGGGGATATCGTCGCCGCGGGCCAGCCGTGGCAGGTAATGATTGCGTTGTTCGTCGGTGCCGTAGTGCAGCAGCAGTTCCGCCGGGCCGAGGGAGTTGGGCACCATGACGGTGGAGGCCAGGTCACCGCTGCGGGTCGCCAGTTTCATCGCGATCTGGGAGTGCGCATAAGCCGAGAAGCCTTTGCCGCCGTACTCCTTGGGAATGATCAGGGCAAAAAAGCCATGCTGCTTGATGTGATCCCAGGCCTTGGGCGGCAGATCCATCAACTGGCCGATCTGCCAATCGGTGACCATCGCGCAGAGCTCTTCGGTCGGGCCATCGATAAACGCCTGTTCCTCTTCGCTCAGCTGCGCTTTTGGATAGGCCAGCAGCTTGTTCCAGTCCGGACGACCGCTGAACAGCTCGCCATCCCACCAGACCGTGCCGGCTTCAATGGCTTCACGCTCGGTTTGCGACATGGGCGGCAGGTTTTTTTGAAACCAGTTGAATATGGGCGCCGTGAACAGTTTTCGGCGCAGGTCCGGCAGCAACAGGGGGGCGGCCACGGCCGCGAGCAACACCCAGAAAATCAGCAGTAGCCAGACGGGGGCATGGCTCGCATGTCTGAAGATGCCCATCGCCAGCAGATAGGCAGCGATGATGCCCAAAGCGGGCAGAGGCGCGGTGCGGCGATGTGCCAGCCAGGCAATCCCGACCACCAGAACCAGTATCCACAACAGCAGCATAATTAATTCTCCTGAAGCCAGGGGCAAAACCACTCTCAGAGCTTAGACGGCATCCATAAAAGTGGGTGGTCGGAGCGATCGGGTTGAGCTTGTAGGACGAAACGGCCGGACTTCGTCAGTTATTTCGATGCAGGGCTCGTCAACAGGGCGGGCAAGCGCTGATATTTGGCCGAAACGTCGTTATCTCTGTGCTGAAGGTGTCGCTAGACTCGTGGCTTCCCCCAGGAGATAGCTCCCATGCACGCGTATCTGAGCCCCGGCCGCTTCATCGACAGTGACCATCCCTCGGTGGTGGAGTTCGCCGAAAAACATCGTGGCGCCGGGCGCGATCCGCAGGAGCAGGCGATCAATCTCTATTACGCCGTGCGCGAGGCCGTGCGCTACAACCCCTACACCTTCAGCCGTGATCCGCAGACCTTGCGCGGCAGCTATGCGCTGGCGGCCGGGGAGAGTTATTGCGTGCCCAAAGCCACGCTGCTGGCAGGTTGCGCTCGGCATTGCGGGATCCCGGCGCGTATCGGTCTGGCGGATGTGCGCAATCACCTGTCGACGCCGCGCCTGCTCGAACTGCTCAAGAGTGATGTGTTCGCCATGCACGGCTACACCGAGTTTTATTTGAACGAGCGTTGGGTCAAAGTCACGCCGGCCTTCAATCAACAACTCTGCGAGTTGTTCAATGTCGCGCCGCTGGAGTTCGACGGGATCAACGACAGTGTGTTCCATCCCTTCAACCGTGACGGCGAGCAGTTGATGGAGTACCTGGTTGATCACGGCCAGTTCACCGATGTGCCTGAAGCGTTCTTTTTCGAGCACCTCGAAAAGTGCTATCCGCATTTGTTCGGCGAGTGGCTGCCGCTGCAACTGGGTGACATGCAGAGCGATTTGAGTCGCGCCTGATCCGGCGTATGCTGCCTGCGCATTCATCCAACAAGGGGCGGTCATGCTGAAAATCTGGGGTCGGAAAAATTCGTCGAATGTCAGAAAACCGTTGTGGGCCGCCGAAGAGCTGGGCCTGGCCTATGAAGCCATCGATGCCGGCGGTGCCTTTGGCGTGGTCGACACGCCTGAGTACCGGGCGATGAATCCCAACGGTCGCGTGCCGGTGATCGAAGACGACGGCTTCGTGCTGTGGGAATCCAACACCATCGTGCGTTACCTGGTGGCTCGCCATGCCAGCGGCACTGCCTGGTATCCGACGGACCTGCAAGCCCGTGCCTCGGCCGAAAAGTGGATGGACTGGACCACCTCAAGTTTTGCCGCGCCGTTTCGCACGGTGTTCTGGGGCGTGTTGCGCACCCCGCAAGAGCAGCAGGACTGGCCGGCCATCAAGGCTGCGATCAAGGAGTGCGACGATCTGCTGTCGATGGCCGATCAAGCGTTGGCGGTTAAGCCATACCTGTCGGGCGATGAGATCGGCATGGGCGACATTCCCTTGGGCAGCTTCATTTATGCCTGGTTCGAGATGCCGATCGAGCGCGCGCCGCTGCCACATCTAGAAGCCTGGTACGCACGGTTGAAACAGCGTCCGGCCTATCGCAAAGCCGTCATGACCGCGTTGACTTAATACTCACTATCAACACGCGTGACTGTACTTGTGTGGCGGCGACAAGCACCATTGCGCTCATGCGCCGCGGTTGCATTGCTCGCCGCCCGCCCTTATTTATTCCTTTCTTCCCTTCCTGGTGCGTAAATCCGATATGAGTTCCGCTCTGTCCATCCGGCAGCTAACCAAAACCTACGGCAACG
The DNA here is from genome assembly GCF_059492165.1 of Pseudomonas sp. Pseusp15. Taxonomy (NCBI): domain Bacteria; kingdom Pseudomonadati; phylum Pseudomonadota; class Gammaproteobacteria; order Pseudomonadales; family Pseudomonadaceae; genus Pseudomonas; species Pseudomonas sp. Pseusp15. Next base: position 3,698,773 of record NZ_CP168523.1, on the reverse strand, counting down.
GTTTCCAGGCCTTGAGTGGTATCGATCTGGACGTCGCCGAAGGTGACTTTTTCGCTTTGCTCGGCCCGAATGGCGCCGGCAAATCCACGACCATCGGCATTATCTCGACCTTGGTGAACAAAACCAGCGGCACGGTGAATGTGTTCGGTCACGACCTGGACAAGGAACCAGCGGCGCTCAAGCGCTGCATTGGTGTGGTGCCCCAGGAGTTCAACTTCAACCAGTTCGAAAAGACCTTCGACATCGTCGTGACCCAGGCCGGTTACTACGGCATCCCGGCGAGAATCGCCAAGGAACGCGCCGAGCAGTACCTGACCCAACTGGGGTTGTGGGACAAGCGCGATGTGCCGTCGCGCTCCCTGTCCGGCGGCATGAAGCGCCGACTGATGATCGCCCGGGCGCTGGTTCACGAGCCACGCCTGCTGATCCTCGACGAACCGACGGCGGGGGTGGACATCGAATTGCGTCGCTCGATGTGGACCTTCCTCACTGAACTGAACAAGAAAGGCATCACCATCATCCTCACCACCCACTACCTGGAGGAGGCTGAGCAGTTGTGCCGCAACATCGGCATCATCGACCACGGCACCATTGTCGAGAACACCAGCATGAAGCAGTTGCTCAGCCAACTGCATGTCGAGACGTTCCTGCTGGACCTGAAGAACACCTTGCAAGTGGCGCCGCAGTTGCTTGGTTACCCGGCCAAACTGATCGACAGTCATACCCTGGAAGTCCAGGTCGACAAGGCCATGGGCATTACCGCGCTGTTCACCCAGTTGGCGCAGCAGAACATCGAAGTGTTGAGCCTGCGTAACAAAACCAATCGCCTTGAGGAGTTGTTCGTGTCCCTGGTGGAGAAAAATCTGTCGAAGGTGGCGGTATGAGTTCCGAGCTGCAACCCAACCTCGTCGCCCTCAATACCATCGTTTACCGTGAGGTCAAGCGCTTCACCCGGATCTGGCCGCAGACTTTGCTGCCGCCAGCCATCACCATGGTTCTGTACTTTGTGATCTTCGGCAATCTGATCGGTCGGCAGATCGGCGGCATGGGTGGCTTCACGTACATGGAGTACATCGTGCCGGGGCTGATCATGATGTCGGTGATCACCAACTCCTATGGCAACGTGGTGTCGAGTTTCTTTGGCAGCAAGTTCCAGCGCTCCATCGAAGAACTGATGGTGTCGCCGGTGTCGCCCCATACGATTCTGATCGGCTACACCCTGGGCGGCGTGCTGCGCGGGTTGATGGTCGGGCTCATCGTGACGCTGCTGTCGCTGTTCTTCACCACGCTACAGGTGCATCACCTGGGCGTGACCGTTCTGGTGGTGCTGCTGACGGCGACGATCTTCTCGTTGCTGGGTTTCATCAACGCGGTATTTGCGCGCAATTTCGATGACATCTCGATCATCCCGACCTTCGTGCTGACACCGCTGACGTACCTGGGCGGGGTGTTCTACTCGATCAGCTTGTTACCACCGTTCTGGCAGACCGTTTCGCTGGCCAACCCGGTGCTGCACATGGTCAACGCCTTCCGTTACGGCATTCTTGGCGTGTCGGACATCAAGATCAGCGTGGCGATCGCTTTCATGCTGGTAGCGACTGTTGTGCTGTACATCGGTTGTGCGCGGCTGCTGGTGAGTGGGCGCGGGATGCGTACCTGATCGAGACCGTGTCACGGCCTTTGCGGGCAAACACCGCAAAAAGAAACGGCCTCCCAAGTGGAGGCCGTTTTTCATTCCTGCATCCGGCTGCGCTTACGCCGTGCCCACTGCCGACTCACCCACCAGCGCCAATACATCATCACCAGACAATAAGCCAACGCCCCAAGCACCAGCCCCGTTACCACCGAACCCAGTAAAAACGGTTGCCACAAAGTCGAGAGCTCGCCGCTGATCCATGCCCAGGTCAACTCGTCCGGCAAGCTCCTGGCGGGGACGTCCATCAACCAGGCGCCGGTCTGGTAGGTGCAGAAGAACACCGCCGGCATGGTGATCGGGTTGGTCAGCCAGACCAGGCTGACCGCTATCGGCATGTTGCCGCGCACTACGATGGCGAGGATGGCCGCCAACAGCATTTGCAACGGGATGGGCAGGAACGCCGCGAACAGGCCGACGGCCATGGCCCGCGCGACGGAATGACGATTGAGGTGCCAGAGGTTCGGGTCATGCAGCAGGGTGCCAAGAAAGCGTAAGGATTTGTGTTCCCTGATGCTGGTCGGGTCTGGCATGTAGCGTTTGAATAAGCGCCGGGGCATAAGGCTTCTCGGTCGGTTAAGGCGGCAAGTATGTCTGGATTCTACGAACCGCCCATTCAGACTTTGTGACAATTGTTAACGACGCCTGTGCGGCGCGACGGCTAAGCCTAGGGAGGGGACTCTCAAGGACGGGCTTATGCGCACAGGGATGATGGCGCTGGCGTTGGGTCTGCTGGCCCTGCGTTTTTTGCCGGCACTGCCGCCGGCAGGGTTGTGGCTGTTGTTGCCGGTAGTGGGTTTGATGTTGCTGCCGTTTCGAACCTTTCCACTGGCATTTTGGTTGTTTGGCTTCAGTTGGGCGTGTGCGAATGCGCAGTGGGCGCTGGATGATCGCCTGGCGCTGAAGCTCGATGGCGAGACTCGCTGGGTCGAAGGCCGGGTTACCGGGTTGCCGCAGCAGGCCGAGGGTGTAGTGCGTTTCGAACTGACAGACAGTCAGTCGCGTCGCACCCAACTGCCCCGGCACCTGCGTCTGGCCTGGTATGGCGGGCCGCCCGTCAACAGTGGCGAGCGGTGGCGGCTGGCAGTCAAATTGAAGCGTCCTGCCGGGCTGCTCAACCCTCATGGTTTTGATTACGACGCCTGGTTGCTGGCCCAACGTATTGGCGCCACTGGGACCGTCAAGGACGGTCAGCGACTGGGGCAAGCGCAGTGGGCCTGGCGCGACGGCATTCGTCAGCGTTTGCAGGCCGTGGATGCGCACGGGCGAACGGGAGCGCTGACGGCGTTGGTGCTGGGGGACGGCGCCGGGCTGAGCCGTGAGGACTGGCAGGTGCTGCAAGACACCGGCACCGTGCATCTGTTGGTGATTTCCGGGCAGCACATTGGTTTGCTGGCGGGGCTGGTGTATCTGCTGATCGCCGGGCTGGCGCGCTATGGCTTATGGCCCAGACGCTTGCCGTGGCTGCCATGGGCGTGTGGGCTGGCGTTCGCGGCGGCGCTCGGTTATGGGCTGCTGGCCGGTTTCGAGGTGCCGGTGCGTCGGGCCTGCCTGATGATTGGTCTGCTGTTGTTGTGGCGGCTACGGTTTCGTCACCTCGGCGCCTGGTGGCCGCTGTTGCTGGCGCTTGACGGTGTTTTGCTGCTGGACCCGCTGGCAAGCCTGCAACCGGGTTTCTGGTTGTCCTTTGCGGCAGTAGCGGTGCTGATTTTCACCTTTGGCGGGCGATTGGGCCCGTGGCGTTGGTGGCAAACCTGGACCCGTGCCCAATGGCTGATCGCAATCGGTCTGTGCCCGCTGCTGTTAGTGCTGGGGTTGCCGATCAGTCTCAGCGGGCCGCTGGCCAATCTTCTGGCGGTGCCCTGGATCAGCCTGTTGGTCTTGCCGCCGGCCTTGCTCGGAACGCTGCTGTTGGCCGTTCCCTATGTGGGCGAGGGGTTACTGTGGTTGGCTGGCAGTCTGATCGACCTTTTGTTCAAGGGGCTGGCGTTGGTGGCCGGGCAATTGCCCGCGTGGGTGCCGGTGGCGGTTCCGTTGTGGGTTTGGGCGTTCGGCGCACTGGGCGCATTTCTGCTGTTACTGCCACCGGGCGTGCCGTTGCGCCCGCTGGGCTGGCCGATGTTGCTGTTGCTGGTTTTTGCGCCCCGGCACACGCTGCCTGAAGGCGTCGCCGAAATCTGGCAGCTGGATGTCGGCCAGGGGTTGGCCATTCTGGTGCGCACCCGCCATCACACTCTGCTGTATGACGCCGGGCCACGGTTCGGCGATATCGACTTGGGTGAGCGGGTGGTGTTGCCAACATTGCGCAAACTGGGGGTGAATGGACTTGATTTGATGCTGATCAGCCATGCCGACGCCGATCACGCCGGCGGTGCGCGAGCGATTGCCAGCGGTGTGCCGGTGACTCGGGTACTGAGTGGCGACCCACTGGCCTTGCCGGACGAGCTACATGCCGAGGGCTGCGAGAGCGGTCAACAGTGGACCTGGGACGACGTGCGGTTCCAGCTCTGGCAGTGGTCGTCGGCCAGCGACAGCAATCAGAAATCCTGCGTGCTGCAGATCGAAGCCAACGGCGAGCGGTTGCTGCTGACCGGCGATATCGATACCGCGGCCGAGCGGGTGCTGCTCGACAGTCCACTGGCGGTGCCGACGGACTGGTTGCAGGCCCCGCACCACGGCAGTCGCAGTTCATCTTCGATGGCGTTGCTCAGCGCTCTGCTGCCTAAAGCGGTGCTGATTTCCCGTGGCAACGGTAATTCTTTCGGTCATCCCCATCCCACAGTCGTGGCGCGTTATCAAAAGCGTGGCATGGCGATCTACGACAGCGCCGAGCAGGGTGCCATTCGTCTACAACTGGGGCGCTTCAAACCACCTTGGACGATGCTTCAGGAACGGCGTTTCTGGCGCGATCCGCCAGTATTGCGCCAGTAGCCCGCGTCATTAAAGCCCGACCGGATGCGACATCGCGGTCTTCGGTGCGCCCACCCCCTATGTTAGAGTGGCGCACTTTTTCGAGGGGACTGTCACTGTGTGGGAATTGGTCAAATCCGGCGGCTGGATGATGCTGCCGATCATTCTGAGTTCCATCGCGGCCATGGCGATCGTCGCCGAGCGTCTCTGGACCCTGCGCGCCAGCCGCGTGACCCCGGAGCACTTGCTCGGGCAGGTCTGGGTCTGGATCAAGGACAAGCAACTCAATAAAGAAAAACTCAAGGAGTTACGCGCCAACTCTCCGCTGGGCGAGATCCTGGCTGCCGGTCTGGCGAACTCCAAGCATGGTCGCGAGATCATGAAAGAGTGCATCGAAGAGGCCGCCGCGCGGGTGATTCATGAGCTCGAACGTTACATCAACGCCTTGGGCACCATCGCCGCCATGGCTCCGTTGCTGGGGCTGCTGGGTACGGTGCTGGGCATGATTGATATTTTCAGTGCGTTCATGGGCACGGGCATGGGCACCAACGCCGCGGTGCTGGCCGGGGGTATTTCCAAGGCCTTGATCACCACCGCCGCGGGCCTGATGGTCGGTATCCCGGCCGTGTTCTTCCACCGCTTCCTGCAACGTCGGATCGATGAGCTGGTGGTGGGCATGGAGCAAGAGGCGATCAAACTGGTCGAGGTTATTCAGGGCGATCGCGACGTGGACCTGGCCGAGGGTAAAGCGTGAAGTTCCGTCGTAAACCACGGGAAACGGTAGACATCAACCTCGCGTCGCTGATCGACGTGGTGTTTATCCTGTTGCTGTTTTTCGTCGTGACCACCACCTTCACCCGTGAAACCCAGTTGCGCGTCGACCTGCCGGAAGCGGTCAGCGGCTCCCCGGCCGAAGACCAGCAGCTCAAGCAACTGGACATCGCCATCAGCGCCGACGGGGCGTATTCGGTCAACAACCAGCTGTTGCCGAAGAACGACCTGACCAGCCTGATGGAAGCGCTACAGAAAGAATCCAATGGCGACACCAATCTGCCGTTGTCCATCAGCGCCGATGGCAAAACCCCCCATCAGTCCGTCATCACCGCGATGGACGCTGCCGGCAAGCTCGGTTTCAGCCACTTGCGCATGACCACTGTCGAGGCGGCGCCGGCGTCCTGATGGCCATGTCCGATCGATTGCTCGCCGCATGGTACGAAGGTCATCCGGCGTTGAAGCTGTTGCAGCCTCTTGAATGGCTGTATCGACGCGTGGTCACTGGCAAGCGCGAGCGCTTTTTGGCGGGCGAGGGCGAGATCTATCAGTCGCCGGTACCGCTGATCGTGGTCGGCAACATCACGGTGGGCGGCACGGGCAAGACGCCGCTGATTCTGTGGATGATCCAGCACTGCCAGCGCAGCGGTCTGCGGGTCGGAGTGGTCAGCCGTGGTTACGGCGCCAAACCGCCGCAATTGCCGTGGCGGGTCGCGGCGGATCAAGGCGCGGACGTGGCGGGCGATGAGCCGCTGTTGATCGTCCAGCGCACCGGCGTGCCGCTGATGATCGACCCGGACCGCAGCCGTGCGGTCAAAGCCTTGCTGGCGAGTGAGCCGCTGGACCTGATCCTCTCCGACGACGGTATGCAGCATTACCGGCTGGCTCGAAACCTGGAACTGGTGCTGATCGACGCCGCTCGCGGCTTGGGCAACCGCCGTTGTCTGCCCGCCGGACCATTGCGCGAACCGGTCGAGCGCCTGCAAAGCGTCGATGCAGTGCTGTACAACGGCGCTGCCAATGATCGCGAAGACGGTTTTGCCTTCCAGTTGCAACCCACCGAACTGGTCAACCTGCATAGCGGCGAACGGCGGCCTCTGGACCACTTTCCCGCTGGTCAGGCCCTGCACGCCGTGGCCGGGATCGGCAATCCCCGGCGTTTCTTCACGACCCTCGAAACGCTACACTGGCGGCCAGTGCCCCATGCATTTGCCGACCACGCCGAATACAGCGTGCAGGCCTTGAATTTCACACCGTCATTGCCAGTGGTGATGACAGAAAAGGACGCGGTGAAGTGCCGTGCCTTCGCCGCCGCCGATTGGTGGTACCTGGCGGTCGATGCTGCGCCATCGCCGGCCTTCGTGGCCTGGTTCGATACGCAGCTGATGCGCCTGTTGCCGGCTCGTCTTTTGCCTTAACTCCGTTTCTATCCAGGGAATGTACATGGACACCAAATTGCTCGACATCCTCGCTTGCCCGGTCTGCAAAGGCCCACTCAAGCTCAGCGCCGACAAAACCGAGCTGATCAGCAAGGGCGCCGGCCTCGCGTACCCGATTCGCGACGGCATCCCGGTGATGCTCGAAAGCGAAGCGCGCACCCTGACCACCGATGAGCGTCTGGATAAATGACCACAGCCTTTACCGTTGTCATTCCATCGCGTTACGCCTCCACCCGCTTGCCGGGCAAGCCGCTGCTGCTGATCGCCGGCAAGCCGATGATCCAGCACGTCTGGGAACAGGCGAGCAAAAGCAGCGCCCAGCGCGTGGTGGTTGCCACTGACGATGCGCGCATCGTCGAGGCCTGCAAGGGCTTTGGTGCCGAAGTGGTGCTGACTCGCGAAGATCACAACTCCGGCACTGACCGCCTGGCTGAAGTTGCGGCGAAACTGGGCCTGGCCCCGGACGCGATCGTGGTCAATGTTCAGGGCGACGAGCCGTTGATCCCGCCAAGCGTGATCGATCAGGTCGCCGCCAACCTGGCTGCTCACACCGAAGCACGCATGGCCACCCTGGCCGAGCCGATCGAAGACGTCGAAACCCTGTTCAACCCCAATGTGGTCAAAGTGGTCAGCGACCTCAATGGCCTGGCGCTGACCTTCAGTCGTGCCACCTTGCCGTGGGCTCGGGACGCGTTTGCCAAGAGCCGCGAGCAATTGCCGGAAGGCGTGCCATATCGCCGCCACATCGGCATTTATGCTTACCGTGCCGGCTTCCTTCAGGACTTCGTCACCTGGGGCCCGTGCTGGCTGGAAAACACCGAGTCTCTAGAACAGCTGCGTGCCCTCTGGCACGGCGTGCGGATTCACGTCGCCGATGCGCTGATCGCACCGCCCACCGGCGTCGACACCGTTGAAGATCTCGAGCGCGTTCGTCGCCTGCTGGAGGCCTGATGCGGGTTCTGTTCGTCTGCCTGGGCAACATCTGCCGTTCCCCCACGGCTGAGGGCGTATTGCGGCACAAGCTGCGTGAGGCGGGGCTGGCCGATCAAGTCGAAGTGGCTTCTGCCGGCACCGGTGACTGGCACGTCGGCAAGGCCCCGGACAAGCGCAGCCAGGCTGCGGCGAAACTGCGCGGCTACGACCTGTCCGCCCAGCGCGCCCAGCAAGTGACCCGCGCCGATTTCGCCACTTACGACCTGATTCTGGCGATGGACAACAGCAACCTGCGCCACCTCAAGACCATGCAACCGGCCAAGGGCAAGGCCGAGCTGGATTTGTTCCTGCGTCGCTACCAGTCGGAAGTCGATGAAGTGCCGGATCCTTATTATGACGGCGACCAAGGCTTCGAACAGGTACTGGACCTGATCGAGCGCGCCAGCGATCTGCTGGTGATCGAATTGAAGGGACGGCTATGAGTTTGCAGGTTCAACCCCGGGTTTCGCTCAAACCGTACAACAGCTTTGGCGTGGACGTTCAGGCGCGGCTGTTTGCCGAAGCCCATAGCGATGCCGACGTGCGCGAAGCCCTGGCCTACGCGGTGGAGCACGAAGTGCCGGTGCTGGTGATCGGTGGTGGCAGCAATTTGTTGCTGACCGCCGATGTGCCGGCACTGGTGTTGCGCATGGCCACACGGGGGATTCGCCTGCTGAGCGATGACGGCAACCAGGTGGTGATCGAAGCCGAGGCGGGCGAGCCGTGGCACCCGTTTGTGCAACACACCCTGGCGCAAGGGTGGTCGGGGCTGGAAAACCTCAGCCTGATCCCCGGCACCGTCGGCGCGGCACCGATGCAGAACATCGGCGCTTACGGTGTCGAGATAAAGGACGTATTCGCCGGCCTGACAGCCCTCGATCGCCAGACCGGCGAGCTGCGGGACTTCACACTGGCCGAGTGCAACTTTGCCTACCGCGACAGCCTGTTCAAACAGGAGCCGGGGCGCTGGTTGATCCTGCGGGTGCGTTTCACCCTCACGCGCACCGCGCACCTGCACCTGGAATACGGCCCGGTGCGTCAGCGCCTGACCGAGCAGGGTATTGATCACCCGACGCCGACCGATGTCAGCCAGGCCATTTGCAGCATCCGCAGCGAAAAACTCCCGGACCCGGCGGTGCTCGGCAATGCCGGCAGCTTCTTCAAGAATCCGTTGGTGCCCGCCGCACTCGTGGCACAACTCAAGGGTGAATACCCGGATCTGGTGGCGTATGCGCAGCCCGATGGGCAAATGAAGCTGGCGGCGGGCTGGCTGATCGAACGCGCCGGCTGGAAAGGCTTTCGCGACGGCGATGCCGGTGTGCATAAATTACAGGCGCTGGTGCTGGTCAACTACGGCAGCGCAACGGGCCTGCAATTGCTGAATCTGGCGCAGCGCATTCAGAAAGACATTGCAGAGCGTTTCAAGGTCGACCTGGAAATGGAACCCAACCAGTATTGAGGCTACGCTTCAGGCTGATTAAAAAGCCCTGCACATTTTCAAATGTGCAGGGCTTTTTTGTTAATGCTCAGTTAACTTAGCCAGCTAACGATGCAAGCATTTGCTCCATCAAAGGCCCGGTGCAGACGTCGCGTCTACATATGAGAGCCGATTAGCCTGAGTCGATCTGCGTGTAGTGAACCGCGAACCCCAAGCGGCAGATTGCTCGACCCCATAACCTCTATAACTATGCGGGCGTGCCCATGATTACCCTGAAACTCAATGGTCAAGATCATCAACTCGATGTCACCGAGGACATGCCGCTGCTCTGGGCGATCCGTGACGTGGCTGGCTACAACGGCACCAAATTCGGCTGCGGCATGGGCCTGTGCGGCGCCTGCACCATTCATATCGACGGCGCGCCAGCGCGCAGTTGCATCACACCGATCGGCTCGGTGGTCGGCCAGAACGTCAGCACCATCGACAACCTGCACACAGACCCGGTGGGCAAAGTCGTCCAGCAAGCCTGGCTCGACAGCGCCGTGGCTCAGTGCGGTTATTGCCAGGGTGGACAGATCATGTCGGCCACCGCGCTGCTGAAAACCAACCCGAACCCCAGCGACGAGCAGATTGAAGAGGCGATGGTCGGCAATATTTGCCGTTGCGGCACCTACAACCGGATCAAGACCGCCATCCGCCAGGCATCCACTCACCTGAAGGAGGCCAAGGCATGAGCCAGCTACCGAATGATTTTGCGCTGAGTAATCTCAGCCGACGCGGTTTCCTCAAGGGCGTGGGCGCCACCAGTGCGCTGGTGCTGGCCGCCAGTTGGGGCTGGCAGGATGCATTGGCCGCCGAAAAAGAGCAGAAATTCGGTGCCGACGGCATGCCCAACGGCTGGATCGATGATCCGAAGGTTTACATCAGCATCGCCGCCGATGGCAGCGTGACGGTGATTTGCAACCGTTCGGAAATGGGCCAGGGCGTGCGCACCAGTCTGTCCATGGTAGTGGCCGATGAACTGGACGCCGACTGGGCACAGGTCAAAGTGCAGCAGGCGCCGGGCGATGAAGTACGTTTCGGCAATCAGGACACCGACGGCTCGCGCAGCATGCGTCATTGGTACGAGCCGATGCGCCGTTGCGGTGCTGCCGCGCGGACCATGCTTGAGCAAGCTGCTGCCGCGCAATGGAAAGTGCCGGTCAGCGAGTGCCATGCGCAACTGCACAAGGTCATCCATAAATCGACTGGTCGTGAATTGGGCTACGGCGCGTTGGCCGCAGCAGCCAGTGCGCTTACGGTGCCGGCTCGCGACAGCCTGCGGCTCAAGCAGCCGTCGGAGTTTCGCTACATCGGCAAGGAAGGCACCAAGGCCATCGACGGTGCGGACATCGTCAACGGTCGCGCGGTCTACGGCGCCGATGTGCATTTCGACGGCATGCTTTTCGCCACCATCGCCCGTCCGGCGGTCTACGGCGGCAAGGTCAAATCCTTCGATGCCAGCGCTGCGATGAAAGTCCCGGGGGTGATCAAGGTTCTGCAAATCGAAAGCCGTCCATTGCCGTCCGAGTTCCAGCCTCTTGGCGGTGTGGCTGTGGTGGCCAGCAACACCTGGGCGGCGATCAAGGGTCGCGAAGCGCTGAAGATCGAGTGGGATGACGGCCCCAACGCCAGTTACGACTCGATCACCTACCGCAAGGAACTCGAAGCCGCGTCGCTCAAGCCCGGCAAAGTGGTGCGCAACACCGGCAACATCGACCAGGCCGTGAGCGCTGCCGACAGCACCCTTGAAGCTTCTTACTATCTGCCGCACCTGGCGCAATCGCCGATGGAGCCGATGGTCGCCATCGCCCGTTTCAAGGACGGTGTGTGTGAGGCCTGGGCGCCAAGCCAGGCGCCGCAAGTCACCCGCGAGCGGATTGGCGAGCGCCTGGGCATTCCGTTCGATAACGTCACGTTCAACGTCACCTTGCTCGGCGGCGGTTTTGGTCGTAAGTCCAAGCCGGACTTCGTGGTTGAAGCGGCGATCCTGGCCAAGGAATTCCCGGGCAAAGCGGTGCGGGTGCAGTGGACCCGTGAAGACGACATCCACCACTCGTATTTCCACACCGTGTCTGCCGAATACCTCAAGGCCAGTCTGAACAAGGACGGCTTGCCGTCTGGCTGGCTGCACCGCACGGTGGCGCCAAGCATCACCGCGCTGTTCGCGCCGGGGATGAACCATGAAGCGGCTTTCGAGCTGGGCATGGGTTTTACCAACATGGCTTATGCGATCCCCAACGTGCGCCTGGAAAACCCTGAAGCAGCGGTCCACACGCGGGTCGGCTGGTATCGCTCTGTGTCGAACATCCCTCATGGCTTTGCGATTCAGTGCTTTGTCGATGAACTGGCGCATAAGGCCGGCCAGGACCCGCTCAAATACCAGATCAAGCTGCTTGGCCCGGACCGTCAGATCGATCCGCGTACCTTGAGTGAAGAGTGGAACTACGGCGAATCCCCCGAGCGTTATCCGATCGATACCGCGCGGATGCGCACCGTGCTGGAAACCGCCGCTAAAGCCGCCGGATGGGGGCGTAAGCTACCCAAGGGCCGTGGCTTGGGCCTGGCGGTGCATTACAGCTTTGTCACTTATGTGGCAGCCGTGATCGAAGTCGAAGTCAAAGACGATGGCACGCTGATCGTGCACAAAGCCGACATCGCCGTGGATTGCGGCCCGCAGATCAACCCCGAGCGAATTCGCTCGCAGTTCGAAGGCGCCTGCGTCATGGGCCTGGGCAACGCGGTGCTGGGGGAAATCAGCTTCAAGGACGGCAAGGTCCAGCAGGACAACTTCCACATGTACGAAGTGGCGCGCATGTCCCTGGCACCGAAGGAAGTCGCCGTGCACCTGGTCACGCCACCGGGCAATGTACCGTTGGGCGGGGTCGGTGAGCCGGGCGTGCCGCCGATTGCGCCAGCGCTGTGCAACGCGATCTTCGCGGCCACCGGCAAGCGCATCCGTGACTTGCCGGTTCGCTATCAGCTGCAAGGCTGGCAGAAGGCTGACGCCTGATGGATAGCGTCGATCTGAACGTCCTGCGCAGCGTGCTGGAATGGCGCCGCGCCGGTCAGCGGGTGATGTTGTACAGCGTGGTTCAGACCTGGGGTACCGCGCCCCGGGCACCTGGCGCCATGCTCGCCTTGCGTGGCGATGGCGTAGTGATTGGCTCGGTGTCCGGTGGCTGTGTCGAGGATGACCTGATTGCCCGGCTGCACGATGGCCGTATCCCGGCCGATGGGCCTCCGGTGCAGTTGATTACTTATGGCGTCACTCGTGAGGAGGCCGCGCGGTTTGGTTTGCCCTGCGGCGGCACGTTGCGCCTGACCGAGGAGCGCGTCGGCGATCCGGCGTGGGTCGCCCAGTTGCTGGCGCGCTGCGAGGCGCATGAAATTGTTGCGCGCTCGCTGGATATTGCGACCGGTGAAGTGGTTCTGCAGCCGGCGAACAAGCACGATGTGCTGAGTTTTGATGGCAACACACTGCGCGCCATTTACGGCCCGCGTTGGCGATTGTTGTTGATCGGCGCGGGGCAGCTATCGCGGTATGTCGCCGAGATGGCACGGTTGCTGGATTTCGAAGTGCTGATCTGCGATCCGCGCACCGAGTTCGTCTACGGCTGGGAAGAACAACACGGTCGCTTCGTTCCGGGCATGCCCGACGAAGCAGTGCTGACCATCCAGACCGACGAACGCACCGCCATCGTCGCGCTCACCCACGATCCGCGCCTGGATGACATGGCGCTGCTCACGGCCCTGGATTCCAGGGCATTTTATGTCGGTGCGCTGGGTTCGCGAGTCAACAGTCAGAAGCGCCGGGACAACCTGGCTCAGCTAGGCTTGTCCCAACAGGCCATCGAACGCTTGCACGGCCCGATCGGCTTGCACATCGGCAGCCATACTCCGGCGGAAATCGCCTTGTCGCTGCTGGCCGAGATTGTGGCGATCAAGAACGGCATCGAGCTCAAGCAGAAGAGGCCGTTGCAGGAGGGCGTATGAGTGACTCCATTGGCGTTATCGTTCTAGCCGCCGGGCAGGGCAGCCGGTTTCGACAGGTAGCGGGTGACGATAAGGACAAGTTGCTGGTGGACTGCACCGCCCGTGATGGCATCACCGTGCACTCAATGATCGAGCAGGTGCTGGTGAATCTGCCAGCCACACTCGAGAAGCGTGTGCTGGTCACCACCGCGGACCGCCCGCAAGTGATTCGCATGGCGCAGGCTTATGGTTGCGAGATTGTGCGAATCGAGACGACCGGCCTGGGCGACAGCATTGCGGCGGGTGTGGCGGCCTGTTCGCACCTCGGTGGCTGGCTGATCATGCTGGGGGATATGCCGTTTATCCTGCCGTCGAGCATTGAGCAGGTCGTCGCGGCCATTGCGGATGACACCATCAGCGTGCCGGTGCATGAAGGGCAATATGGGCATCCGGTGGGGTTCGGGCGAAGCTTCGGTCCGGGATTGATGGCGCTGACCGGCGATCAGGGCGCCAAGTCACTGTTTGCGCAGGCGAGGGTGGTCGAGGTGGCGGTGGAGGATCCGGGTGTGTTGTGGGATGTGGACATACCAGAGAGGTTGGTCTTCGCCTGATGCACCGCCATCGCGGTTTTCCTGCGAAGCAACCGACATAAAAAAAGCCCCGTCTGGGATCACCAGGCGGGGCTTTTTAGTGGCCGATGGAATCAGGCGAGGGGTTTAGGCTCGTGCTCTTTTTCCAGGGCTTGCTCGTGTTGCTCTACCGCTTCTTGAACGGAGCGCGGTGCTTCGTCGATCACGGATTCAACCGGCTCGGCAGGCACTTCAGCGGCCGGGGCAGGGGCTGCCTCGACGACTTCAGCAACAACCGGTGCTGGCTCGGCAGCGGCCGGAGCAGCAGCGGCAGCCAGTTCGGCTTCCTTCTGCAGACGCTCGGCTTCACGCTTGCGACGACGTACTTCACGCGGGTCGTTCGGCGCACGGCCACTTGGGGTCAGAGCGCTGACAGGAGCGGCTTCGACCACGGGTGCTGTTTCGGCAACCACCGGTGCTTCAAGCAGCGGAGCAGGCTCGGCAGCCGCAACCACTGGCTCGGAGGTCATGCTTTCAGCCGCTGGGGCTTCAGCAACCGGAGCCTCAGCGACTGGTGCTGGAGCTTCGACGGCTACAGGTGGCTCGGCAACCCAGTTGAACGTGGTTTGTTCTTCACGAACTTCGCGAACTTCGCGTGTCGGTTCAGCCACTGGTGCTTCAACGACAGGTTCTGCAGCAACCACTGGTTCGGCGGCAGCTTCAACTTCAGGCCGCGCTTCACGAGCCGGGGCCACTTCGACTTCCGGAGCGGCGATGACTTCCACCGGCGTGCTCGCTTCAACCACTGGCGCTTCAACCGGAGCGGTTTCCAGAGTGGCAGCAGTAGCGCGTTCGGCTTGCTCGTTGGCTTGTGCTTCAGCAGGTGCGCTGATCACGGTGCTGGCAACGGCTGCGGTAACAGCCAGGCCGGCGGCCAGATCGGCAGCGCTTGGCGCTTCGGCGTTTTCAGTGGATTCGGACTCTTCCGAACCTTCGATCACGTTGCCATTGGCATCGCGCTGACGCTCACGACGGTTGCTGCGACGACGCTGGCCACGGGAGCGGCGGCGTGGACGATCGCCTTCGGCGACTTCCTGACCATCTTCCTGCAGTTGCTCTTCGTTGGTTGGCAGCTCTTCTTCGGCAGCGGCAGCAGCGGCAGCAGCGGCTTGCTCGGTGCGTGGTTGACGTTCTTCACGCGGTGGGCGTGGAGCGCGCTCTTCGCGTGGCTGACGGGCCGGACGCTCTTCAGCGGTGGCAGCGGCGGCCGGAGCGGCATCCAGAGGCTCACGCAGTTCACGAACCGGACGTTCTTCACGATCGCCACGTGGCTTGCGATCTTCACGCGGTGCGCGCGGTGCACGTTCTTCACGAGGGGCACGTGGAGCGCGTTCTTCGCGGGCGACTGCTGGCGTTTCTTCGCGGGCTTCGCGTGGTTGACGCTCTTCGCGTGGCTCACGTGGAGCGCGCTCTTCACGCGGTGCACGTTCCTCACGAGGCTTGCGCTCTTCATCGCGGCGACCGTTACGGTTGCGGCTCTGCTGACGACCGTTGCGACGCTCTTCGTTGCGGGCAGGGCGCTCGGTAGTCGCTGGTTTTTCAACCACGACCGGCGCAACTGGCTCTTCCTTGGTCGCGAACAGGCTGATCAGCGACTTCACCAGGCCCTTGAACAGGCTTGGCTCAGGCGCGGCAACCGGTGCAGCTACTGGAGCGGCGACGACTTCGGTCGGCACCGGAGCATTGGCGCGAGCCGGTGCAGTCTTGACTGCGGCTTCCTGGCGAACCAGGGTGCGGGTCGCGGCGGCTGGCTGGACTTCTTCGACTTCCGCAGCGGCAGCAGCGATCTCGTAGCTGGACTGGTTGATGCTGGCTTCCGGGCTGTCATCACGCAGACGCTGAACTTCGAAGTGCGGCGTTTCGAGGTGATCGTTCGGCAGAATGACGATGCGGGCGCGGGTGCGCAGTTCGATCTTGGTGATCGAGTTGCGTTTTTCGTTGAGCAGGAACGCCGCCACCGGGATCGGCACTTGTGCGCGAACTTCGGCGGTGCGGTCTTTCAGGGCTTCTTCTTCGATCAGGCGCAGGATCGCCAGCGACAGCGATTCAACGTCACGGATGATGCCGGTGCCGTTGCAACGCGGGCAAACGATGCCGCTGCTTTCGCCCAGCGATGGACGCAGGCGCTGACGGGACATTTCCAGCAGGCCGAAGCGCGAGATGCGACCGACTTGCACGCGGGCGCGGTCGGCTTCCAGGCATTCGCGGACTTTCTCTTCCACGGCGCGCTGGTTCTTGGCAGGGGTCATGTCGATGAAGTCGATGACGATCAGGCCGCCGATGTCGCGCAAGCGCAACTGACGGGCGATTTCTTCGGCGGCTTCAAGGTTGGTCTGCAGAGCGGTTTCTTCGATGTCGCTGCCTTTGGTGGCGCGCGCCGAGTTGATGTCGATGGACACCAGGGCTTCGGTCGGATCGATGACGATGGAGCCGCCGGAAGGCAGTTCGACGACGCGCTGGAAGGCGGTTTCGATCTGGCTTTCGATCTGGAAGCGGTTGAACAGCGGAACGCTGTCTTCGTACAGCTTGATCTTGCTGGCGTACTGCGGCATCACCTGGCGAATGAAGGTCAGGGCTTCGTCCTGGGCTTCAACGCTGTCGATCAGCACTTCGCCGATGTCCTGGCGCAGGTAATCGCGGATGGCGCGGATGATCACGTTGCTTTCCTGGTAGATCAGGAACGGCGCGGCGCGGTCCAGCGAGGCTTCTTTGATGGCGGTCCAGAGTTGCAGCAGGTAGTCGAGGTCCCACTGCATTTCTTCGCTGCTGCGGCCAAGGCCGGCAGTGCGAACGATCAGACCCATGTCGGCCGGTGCAACCAGGCCGTTGAGGGCTTCACGCAGTTCGTTGCGCTCTTCACCTTCGATGCGACGGGAGATACCGCCGGCACGCGGGTTGTTCGGCATCAGAACCAGGTAACGACCGGCCAGGCTGATGAAGGTGGTCAGGGCGGCGCCCTTGTTGCCACGTTCTTCTTTTTCGACTTGAACGATGACTTCCTGGCCTTCGCTCAGGACGTCCTTGATGTTGACGCGGCCTTCGGGAGTTTTCTTGAAGTATTCGCGGGAGATTTCTTTGAGGGGCAGGAAGCCGTGGCGCTCAGAGCCGAAATCGACAAAGGCAGCCTCAAGGCTTGGTTCGATGCGAGTAATCCGGCCTTTATAGATGTTGGCCTTCTTCTGCTCGCGTGCACCGGATTCGATGTCCAGGTCGTAGAGGCGTTGGCCATCTACCAGTGCAACACGCAACTCTTCAGGTTGAGTCGCGTTAATCAGCATTCTTTTCATGTAGTACCGTCGGTTTCCGGGCTGCCGGAAACGGCGTTCGGCACACACGACTTCTCACGGTCGGTGTCAGGTGCGTCGGGAGCGGTTGGCCATTCCCGTGTCCAGCGATGTCCGACCAATTGGGCCGGTATCGCGACGTACGCGTCCTGCTTGCTGTGGCTACTTAAGCACTCAGTCAGGAGGAGGAATCAACCGGCGGCTGTGGACGAGATGAAGCGTCTTGATAAAGCCTATTGCTACACAGTCCAGCGGTTGTGCATCTCCACCCTACACGTATCCCTGATAATTCGGGTGCTGCCGCGCGCAGAATCCGCAGCGGGTTGGCATTTACCGTGAGCTCCGAAAGGGGAGGTCACGCATCATGGCTAATTTAGGCGTTGTTTCCGAAGCGTTCGCTCGGGGTCGTTTGCAGCTGACTGCACTTTGTGAACTGGCCGTGAATATTTGCTCGGAAGGCGAGTGAAAACTCTGCTTTGCGGCATGATTCAGGCCTTATGTCACCTGCGCTTGTTACAACTGCAAACTCTGCCGTTACGTAGCGAAAGCCCCGTAGGACGGCCTCTCGTCCTCGTGAATTGCGTTGGTCAGGGCCGGTTTTTGACCGTTAGTCCGCTGTCCAGGCCACTTTTGGCGGCGTTCGCGACTATAGCAGCAATGATTAAGTGCTTCAATTCCATAAAAAATTGTTATCATCCGCACCATGACGACTACTGCCCCTTCGACCCCAGGCGTACAACTGCTTGAGGTCTCGCCGGAATATGCCGGCCAACGTATTGATAACTTCCTTCTCGCTCGGCTCAAAGGCGTGCCCAAGACCTTGATTTACCGCATTTTGCGTAAAGGCGAAGTGCGGGTGAACAAAGGTCGGATCAAGCCCGAATACAAGCTGCAGGCGGGCGACATCGTGCGCGTGCCGCCGGTTCGCGTGCCCGAGCGCGACGAGCCCGTGCCACTGGCGCAGGGGCTGCTGCAGCGGCTCGAGGCCTCGATTGTCTATGAAGACAAGGCGCTGATCGTGATCAACAAGCCCGCTGGCATCGCGGTTCACGGCGGCAGCGGCTTGAATTACGGCGTCATCGAAGCCTTTCGTCAGTTACGTCCTGATGCAAAAGAGCTCGAGTTGGTTCACCGCCTCGACCGGGACACGTCCGGCCTGCTGATGATCGCCAAAAAGCGCAGCATGTTGCGTCACTTGCACGCCGCATTGCGCGGTGATGGCGTCGACAAGCGCTATATGGCGCTGGTGCGCGGCAACTGGGCGACCTCGATCAAACAAGTCCGTGCGCCGTTGCAAAAGAGCAATCTGCGCTCCGGCGAGCGCATGGTCGAAGTCGACGAAGAAGGCAAGGAGGCTCTTACCGTGTTCAAGGTGCTGCGCCGCTTCGGTGACTTTGCCACCATGGTCGAAGCCAAGCCGATCACCGGTCGCACTCACCAGATTCGCGTCCATACTTTGCATGCCGGGCATTGCATCGCCGGCGACACCAAGTACGGCGATGAAGATTTCAGCAAGGAAATTCGTGACCTGGGCGGCAAGCGTCTATTCCTGCATGCCTACATGCTGACCGTGCCGCTGCCTGATGGCGGCGAGCTGAAGTTGCAGGCGCCGGTCGACGAGATGTGGGCCAAAACCGTGGAGCGATTGAGTGCGCCCATCTGATTACAAACTGCTGATTTTCGATTGGGACGGCACGCTCGCAGACTCCATTGGTCGGATTGTCGAGGCGATGCACGTGGCGTCCAGGCGCTCTGGCTTCCCGTTGCGCGATGATTTTGCGGTCAAAGGCATTATCGGTCTCGGGTTGCCGGAGGCGATTCGGACTTTGTATCCCGAGATCGGCGATGGCGAGCTTATGGCTTTCCGTGACTATTATGCGGAGCACTACATCGCGGCAGAGGCTGTTCCTTCGCCGTTGTTCGAGGGCGTGCTTGAGTCGATGGAGGCGTTTCGTGCTGACGGCTATCACCTGGCGGTTGCCACCGGCAAGGCTCGGCGCGGGCTGGACCGGGTGCTGAAAGCTCACGGTTGGGAAGATTATTTTGATGTCACTCGCGCAGCCGATGAAACGGCCAGCAAGCCCCATCCGTTGATGCTTGAGCAGATTCTCGCCCATTGCGAGGTTCGTCCGGAGCAGGCGCTGATGGTCGGGGATTCGTCCTTCGATCTGCAGATGGCGCGCAACGCCGGCATGGATTCGGTGGCGGTCAGCTATGGCGCTCAATCGATTGAGGCGTTGCAGCAGTTCGAACCGCGGCTGTCCATTGATCGTTTTTCAGAATTGCGCGCCTGGCTGAGTCAGCGGGCATAACGGTTTTTTGCAGGGGTAAATGTCATGACCGACGAATGGAAAGCACCCGCCAAGGCGAGCGCGGAGAGCGGTGACGAAAAAAGCTGGAAGCTGCTGGAAAAGACCCTGCTGGCCAGTGTGCAGGAGCATCGCCGATCCCGTCGCTGGGGGATTTTCTTCAAGCTGCTGACCTTTGCATATCTGTTGCTTGCGTTGTTCTTGTTCTCGCCGCTGATGGATATGGAAAAAAGCGCCACTCGCGGTTCCGCTTACACGGCGCTGATCGATATAACCGGCATGATCGCAGACAAAGAACCGGCGAGTGCCGATAATATCGTAGGCAGTCTGCGTAAAGCCTTCGAGGACAATAAGGTCAAGGGTGTGATCCTGCGGATCAACAGTCCGGGCGGCAGTCCGGTGCAGTCGGGTTATGTCTATGACGAGATTCGTCGTTTGCGCGGCTTGCATCCGGATACCAAGGTTTACGCGGTGATCTCGGATCTGGGAGCTTCCGGTGCCTATTACATTGCCAGTGCGGCAGATCAGATCTATGCCGACAAGGCGAGCCTGGTGGGTTCCATTGGTGTGACCGCGGCCGGTTACGGTTTTGTCGGCACCATGGAAAAATTGGGTGTCGAGCGTCGTACCTACACCTCTGGCGAGCACAAATCATTCCTCGATCCGTTCCAGCCGCAGAAGCCTGAAGAAACTCAGTTCTGGCAGGGTGTGCTCGACACCACTCATCAGCAGTTCATCAGTAGCGTCAAGAAGGGGCGTGGCGATCGTCTCAAGGACAAAGATCATCCGGAGCTGTTCTCCGGGCTGGTCTGGTCCGGTGAGCAGGCGCTGCCGCTGGGCTTGATTGATGGTCTGGGCAGTGCCAGTTCGGTGGCGCGTGACGTGATTGGCGAGAAAGAGCTGGTGGACTTCACTATCGAGGAGTCGCCGTTTGATCGCTTCTCGAAAAAGCTCGGTGCCAGCGTGGCTGAGCATTTGGCGATGTGGATGGGCTTCCAGGGGTCGGCGTTGCGCTGATCGTTGTCTGCATAAAAAACCGGCCTGTGTGGCCGGTTTTTTTGTGCGCGCGCAGCGGTTCAGGGTATTTGCACGCCTTCAGCCAGTAACATGTCAACCAGGCGAATCAGTGGCAGGCCGATCAGGCTGGTGGCGTCAGGGCCTTCGGTGCTTTGAAACAGGCTCACCCCTAATCCTTCAGCCTTGAAGCTGCCAGCGCAGTCGTAGGGCTGCTCGGCGTGCAGGTAGCGTTCGATGCGTGCTGCGTCGAGTGCGCGCATGTGCACGGTAAACGGCACGCAGTCGACCTGGCAGTGGCCGGTCTGGCTGTTGAGCAATGCCAGCCCGGTGAGGAATGTCACACTGGCACCGCTCGATGCGAGCAGTTGTTCGCGGGCCTTTTCGAAGCTGTGTGGCTTGCCGATAATTCGCTGGCCAAGTACCGCGACCTGGTCCGAGCCGATGATCAGGTGAGCAGGATGGCTGGCGGTAAGTGCCCGGGCTTTTTCTTCGGCGAGGCGCTTTACCAGTTCGATGGCTGACTCGTTCGGGCGATGGCTTTCGTCAATATCCGGCGAGCTGCAAGTAAACGGCAGCTGCAGGCGGGCCAGCAATTCCCGGCGATAAACCGAGCTTGAAGCGAGTAATAAAGGCAGCATGCGCATCTCCAAAGGGCAAGGGGCGAATTCTAACGCAGGCTCAAGTGGCGGACAGGGCTGAATTTCCTTTGACATGGCTGGGGGCATCCCTATAATGCTGCGCCTATGTTGAATGACCCGATTCCACCTCACGTTGACCCGCGCAAATTGGCTGACCGTGGCACCACCCTTCAAGGTGAAATGCTGCTGGCCGATTTGGAGAGACTCTGCGACCCGCTTTCCGACAATGTCGGTACGGTGCAGGCTAAATTCGTTTTTGAACGAGATGAACGTAAGTCTGTGGTAATCCACAGCTTTATCGACACCGAAGTCAAAATGGTTTGCCAGCGTTGTCTTGAGCTGGTCACCCTGCCGATCCATAGCGAATGCAGTTATGCTGTGGTGAAGGAGGGTGCGAATACCCAGTCGTTGCCGAAAGGTTATGACGTGCTGGAACTGGGCGAAGATCCATTGGATCTGCAGTCACTGATCGAGGAGGAGCTTCTGCTCGCCTTGCCCATTGTGCCTGCTCATCATCCGGAAGAATGCCAGCAGCCGGCGGGAGCAGATGAGCCCGAACCGAGCGAGGACGAGGTAACGCGGTCCAACCCGTTCAGTGTATTGGCGCAGTTAAAGCGTGACCCAAACGTTTAGGAGTTAATCAATTATGGCTGTTCAGCAGAACAAAAAATCCCGCTCTGCCCGTGACATGCGTCGTTCGCACGATGCTCTCGAGGCTAGCACCCTGTCTGTAGAAAAAACCACCGGTGAAGTTCACCTGCGTCACCACGTATCGCCAGAAGGCGTATACCGTGGCCGTAAAGTGATCGACAAGGGCGCTGACGAGTAATCCTTGTCCGCTCAAGTCATCGCGATTGACGCAATGGGCGGGGACTTCGGTCCCCGCAGCATTGTTCAGGCCAGCCTTGCTTGTCTGTCAGCTACGCCCTCGCTGCACCTGACCCTTGTCGGTCAACCCTCCCTACTTGAAGAACTGATCGCTGGCCAATCGGCAGCGGATCGCTCGCGCCTGTCGATTGTGCCGGCGTCCGAAGTCATCACCATGGACGAAAAGCCTGCCCAGGCCCTGCGCGGCAAGCCTGATTCGTCGATGCGCGTGGCGCTGGAGTTGTTGCGTGATGGCAAGGTCCAGGCGTGCGTCAGTGCCGGCAATACCGGTGCGCTGATGGCGTTGTCGCGGTTTGTGCTCAAAACCTTGCCGGGGATCGATCGGCCGGCCATGGTCGCCGCCATTCCGACCGAGAAAGGTTTCTGCCAGTTGCTCGATCTGGGCGCCAATGTCGATTGCAGTGCCGAGCATCTGTTGCAGTTTGCGGTGATGGGGTCTGTGGCGGCGCAAGCCCTGGGCGTCGTTCGTCCACGGGTCGCGTTGCTGAACATCGGCACCGAAGACATCAAGGGTAATCAGCAAGTCAAGCTGGCGGCGACCCTGCTGCAAAATGCGCGTGGCCTGAACTACATCGGGTTTGTCGAGGGCGACGGTTTGTACCGTGGCGAGGCGGATGTGGTGGTGTGTGACGGCTTTGTCGGCAATATCCTGCTCAAATCCAGCGAAGGCCTGGCGACCATGATCGCCGGGCGCATCGAGGCCCAGTTCAAGAAAAATTTCGCGTCGAAACTGGTAGGCGCACTGGCGCTGCCGCTGATGAAGCGCTTGCAGGCCGAGCTGGCGCCGGCACGCCATAACGGCGCAAGTTTTCTCGGTTTGCAGGGAATTGTCGTGAAAAGTCATGGTTCGGCGGGGGTTCAGGGCTTCCAGAGTGCGATTCAGCGCGCCTTGATCGAGATCCAGGAAAACTTGCCGGAACGTCTTCATGGGCGCCTGGAAGATTTGTTGCCTTAGGCGTTTTCGTCAGACAATGCTTAAATGTGACCGCTCAGTTCAATGAGCCATCCAACTGTCAGTTTCTTGCGTTCCCCTGGCGGGACGTCAATTCTCCGACGACAAGATCATTAGGGGCTTGTTACATGTCTGCTTCCCTCGCATTCGTCTTTCCAGGACAGGGTTCGCAGTCCCTCGGCATGCTGGCCGAGTTGGGCGCGCAACACCCAGTGGTCCTTGAAACATTCAAAGAAGCTTCCGATGCTCTGGGTTACGACCTGTGGGCGCTGACCCAGCAAGGGCCGGAAGAACTACTCAATCAAACCGATAAAACCCAACCGGCCATTCTGACTGCCTCGATCGCCTTGTGGCGTCTGTGGCTGGCTGAAGGCGGCGCGCGTCCGGCTTACGTTGCCGGTCACAGCCTGGGTGAATACAGCGCCCTGGTGGCTGCGGGCAGCCTGAGCCTGGGCGCCGCGGTGAAGCTGGTAGAGCGTCGCGGTCAATTGATGCAGGAGGCCGTTCCGGCCGGGCAGGGCGGCATGGCCGCTATCCTCGGTCTGGACGATGCTGATGTGCTGGCAGCCTGCGCCGAAGCGGCGCAAGGTGAAGTGGTCAGCGCAGTCAACTTCAACTCGCCGGGCCAGGTAGTGATTGCCGGCGCCAAGGCTGCGGTCGAACGCGCCATCGAAGGCTGCAAGGCGCGTGGTGCCAAGCGCGCCATGCCGTTGCCGGTCAGCGTGCCGTCCCACTGCGAGTTGATGCGTCCGGCCGCCGAGCGATTCGCTGAGTCGATCGCAGCGATCGACTGGCAGGCGCCGCAGATTCCGGTAGTGCAGAACGTCAGTGCCGACGTACCAGCCGATCTGGAAACCCTCAAGCGCGATCTGCTTGAGCAGCTTTACAAGCCTGTGCGCTGGGTCGAATCGGTCCAGGCGCTGGCTGCCAAGGGTGCAACCCAACTGGTCGAGTGCGGTCCGGGCAAGGTCCTGGCCGGTCTGAACAAACGTTGCGCTGAAGGCGTGTCGACCTCTAACCTCAATACCCCAGATGCTTTCGCTGCCGCCCGTGCAGCGCTGGTCTGATCAAGGAGAAGCTTGCATGAGTCTGCAAGGTAAAGTTGCACTGGTCACCGGTGCCAGCCGTGGTATCGGCCAGGCTATTGCTCTGGAGCTGGGTCGTCAGGGTGCCATCGTTGTTGGCACAGCGACCTCCGCAACGGGTGCCGAGCGTATCGCCGCCACTCTGAAAGAAAACGGTATTCAGGGTACTGGCCTGGAACTCAATGTCACCAGCGACGAGTCCGTAGCGGCCGTGCTGGCGAGCATTCAGGAACAGTTCGGTGCGCCGGCGATCCTGGTCAATAATGCCGGTATCACCCGCGATAACCTGATGATGCGCATGAAAGATGACGAATGGCATGACGTTGTCGACACCAACTTGAACAGTCTGTTCCGCCTGTCCAAGGGCGTTTTGCGCGGTATGACCAAAGCCCGTTGGGGACGAATTATCAGTATTGGCTCGGTTGTGGGTGCCATGGGCAACGCAGGCCAAGTAAACTACGCAGCCGCCAAGGCCGGTCTGGAAGGTTTCAGCCGTGCGCTGGCGCGTGAAGTCGGTTCGCGTTCGATTACGGTAAACTCGGTGGCCCCAGGGTTCATCGACACCGATATGACCCGCGAACTGCCCGATGCGCAGCGTGAAGCCTTGCAGACGCAAATTCCGCTGGGTCGTCTGGGGCAAGCTCAAGAGATCGCATCTGTGGTCGCTTTTCTTGCGTCCGACGGTGCGGCTTACGTTACTGGGGCTACAATCCCGGTGAACGGCGGGATGTACATGAGTTAAATGTGACGGATTGCTTCAAAAAAATGTCATACGAGCTGTCTAAAATCCGTTATAAAGCTGCAATCTATTTTATCGGCAGAGGGCCGCAGGGTTTGAGGAGTGAAGCTTTCAGTTGAAAAACTGAAAAGTCTTTCTATACACTTACCCACTGGCCAGCTGCCTGAATTTGTCCATTAGGAGTGAAAACAAGGTATGAGCACCATCGAAGAGCGCGTCAAGAAAATCGTTGCTGAGCAACTGGGCGTTAAAGAAGAAGAAGTGGTCAACACCGCTTCCTTCGTTGAAGACCTGGGTGCCGACTCCCTTGACACCGTTGAGCTGGTGATGGCTCTGGAAGAGGAATTCGAGACCGAAATCCCTGACGAAGAAGCTGAAAAGATCACTACTGTACAAGCAGCAATCGACTACGTTACCAGCCATCAGGCGTAATAGTTTTTAGTCGTCGCTCGCTGTCATGGAAAAACCGCACTGCCATCATGGCGTGCGGTTTTTTCTTTAGGCCTTGTGCGAAGTCGTCATTTGAAAAAAGGAGAGTGCTGTGTCGCGTAGACGCGTCGTAGTCACCGGTATGGGTATGTTGTCGCCACTGGGCACGGATGTGCCGAGCAGCTGGCAGGGCATTCTGGCTGGCCGCAGTGGCATTGGTCTGATCGAACACACCGACCTTTCTGCCTATTCCACCCGCTTTGGCGGCTCGGTAAAGGGCTTCAATGTCGAGGAATACTTGTCGGTCAAGGAAGCCCGCAAACTCGACCTGTTCATTCAATACGGTCTGGCTGCAGGTTTTCAAGCCGTGCGTAACGCAGGTCTTGAGGTTACCGATGCCAATCGCGAGCGTATCGGCGTGGCCATGGGGTCGGGTATTGGCGGTCTGACCAATATCGAAGACACCAGCCGCACACTGCATGATTCCGGCCCACGGCGGATTTCTCCGTTTTTCGTGCCTGGCTCGATCATCAATATGATTTCCGGTTTCCTGTCCATTCACTTGGGTGCACAGGGACCTAACTACGCCATCGCCACGGCGTGTACCACCGGTACGCACTGCATTGGCATGGCGGCACGTAACATCATGTACGACGAAGCCGACGTAATGATCGCCGGTGGCGCCGAGATGGCTGCATGTGGTCTGGGCATGGGCGGCTTTGGTGCCTCCCGCGCACTGTCGACCCGCAACGACGAGCCGGCCCGTGCCAGCCGTCCATGGGACAAGGGTCGTGATGGCTTCGTGCTGTCCGACGGTGCCGGCGCACTGGTTCTCGAAGAGCTGGAGCACGCCAAGGCCCGTGGCGCGACCATTTACGCCGAGCTGATCGGTTTCGGCACCAGTGGCGATGCCTACCACATGACCTCGCCACCGGCCGATGGCGCGGGTGCTGCGCGTTGCATCACCAATGCCTTGCGCGATGCGAAGATCAATGGTGATCAGGTGCAGTACATCAATGCCCATGGCACCTCGACCTCGGCTGGCGACCTCGCCGAAGCCTGTGCAATCAAATCGGTGTTCGGCGATCACGCCTACAAGCTGGCCGTCAGTTCGACCAAGTCCATGACCGGTCACCTGCTGGGTGCCGCAGGGGCGGTCGAGGCGATTTTCAGCGTGCTGGCAATCAACAGTCAGGTAGCCCCGCCGACCATCAACCTCGATGAGCCGGACGAAGGCTGCGACCTCGACTTCGTACCCCACACCGCGCGCGGCATGGATATCGACGTGGTGCTGTCCAACTCCTTCGGATTTGGCGGTACCAATGGCTCGCTGGTGTTCCGCCGGTTCGCTGACTGATGGACAGCTGGGTCGACGGTCAACCGGCTGACGCTTTGTCGCTGAAAGATCGCGGCCTGGCTTACGGCGATGGTCTGTTCGAGACCATCGCCGTCAAGGGCGGGCAGCCGTTGTTGCTGGATCGACATTTGTCGCGTCTGGCCGAGGGCTGTTCGCGCCTGGCGATTGCCGCCGATCATGAGCTGATCCGCGCGGAGCTGCTGGCCTATGCCGCCGCACTGGGCGAGGGCGTGCTCAAACTCATCCTCACCCGCGGCGACAGCCTGCGCGGTTACGCCCCCGATCCCTCGGCCCTGGCCCGGCGCATTCTGCAAGGCAATCCTCCTGCTGCCTATCCGGCTGTGCATGCGAAGCAGGGCGTGCGCCTGTTCCCTTGCACAACACGGCTTTCCAAGCAGCCATTGCTTGCCGGTCTCAAGCACCTGAATCGTCTGGAGCAGGTTATCGCCCGTTCCGAATGGCAGGACACCGAGCATGCTGAAGGCTTGATGCTGGATCAGGTCGGGCGGGTGATCGAAGGTGTGTTCAGTAATCTGTTCCTGGTGCGCGATGGCGTGCTGGTGACCGCCGATCTCAAACGTTGTGGCGTGGCAGGCGTGATGCGTGCCGAATTATTGTTTCAAGCCGAGTCATTGGGGATTCCCACACAAATCATCGACATTACCCTCGAACAGCTGCAATGGGCTGATGAGGTCTTTGTCTGCAACAGCGTTTATGGCGTTTGGCCGGTGCGCGCCTATGCCGCACTGAGCTGGCCGGTTGGGCCGCTCACCCGTAAACTCCAAACCATTGCCCGTGCGCTACTGGATGCCTGATTCGTGAGACGTAAATTATTGCTGCTGCTGGAAACCGGACTGGTTCTGGCGGGGCTGTTGGCGGGCGCTTGCGCCTGGAAAATCCATTCGGCGCTGGAACAGCCGCTGAACATCGCCCAGGAACAGCTGTTGGAAGTGCCCAAAGGCACTACGCCGAACCGCACTTTCATTCGACTTGAAGCCGATGGCGTCATCAAGGACGCTTTCTGGCTGCGTGTGTACTGGCGCTTCAACCTGGCGGGCCAACCGCTGCACAGTGGCGAATACCGTATGGTTCCCGGCATGACAGTCGAAGGGCTGATCGACCTGTGGAAGCGCGGGGAAATGGTTCAGTACAGCCTGACGCTGGTCGAAGGCTGGAATTTCCATCAGGTCCGCGCAGCCCTGGCCAAGGATGAAAAGCTCGAACAGACCCTCAACGGTTTGAGCGACAGCCAGGTGATGGACAAGCTCGGGCACGGCGGGATTTTCCCCGAAGGGCGCTTCTTCCCCGACACGTACCGTTTCGTGCGTGGCATGACTGACGTCGATCTGCTCAAGAAGGCTTACGACCGCCTCGACGAAGTCCTCGCCAAGGAATGGAGCCAGCGTGCTGCCGACGTGCCCTATACCGAACCCTATCAGGCGCTGATCATGGCCTCGCTGGTGGAAAAGGAAACCGGCGTGCCGCAGGAGCGCGGGCAAATCGCCGGCGTGTTCGTGCGGCGCATGGAGATGGGCATGTTGCTGCAGACCGATCCGACGGTGATCTACGGCTTGGGCGATCGCTATAACGGCAAGTTGACCCGCGCCCATCTCAAGGAGCCGACGCCGTATAACACTTACCTGATCGCTGGCCTGCCGCCGACACCGATTGCGATGGTCGGCCGCGAGGCGATCCATGCGGCGTTGAATCCGGCGGACGGCAACAGCCTGTATTTTGTTGCGCGCGGTGATGGCAGCCACGTGTTCTCCGATGATCTGGACGCCCATAACAATGCGGTGCGGGAGTTCCAGCTCAATCGCCGGGCCGATTACCGTTCCAGCCCGGCACCGACTACCACGCCGCTGACGGAAGATGCCCAGGCGCCAACCCCGGCGGCTTCGCCTGATACGGCAGCCGAAGACGTGCCACAAGTAGCGCCGCAAAACTCTGCACAAGAGCCTGCGCCAGCACCCGAGCGGGATGCTCCGGCGCCGCAAAGCCCGCAATGACTCTGATTAAGGACTGCCTGTGACTGGCTTGTTTATTACCCTGGAAGGCCCGGAAGGTGCCGGCAAGAGCACCAATCGCGAATACCTGGCCGAGCGTCTGCGCGCCGCCGGGATCGAGGTGGTGTTGACCCGGGAGCCGGGTGGCACGCCCCTGGCCGAGCGGATCCGCGACGTGTTGTTGGCGCCGGTCGATGAGGTCATGA
Source organism: Pseudomonas sp. Pseusp15 (assembly GCF_059492165.1). Classification (NCBI taxonomy): domain Bacteria; kingdom Pseudomonadati; phylum Pseudomonadota; class Gammaproteobacteria; order Pseudomonadales; family Pseudomonadaceae; genus Pseudomonas; species Pseudomonas sp. Pseusp15. The sequence continues at coordinate 3,669,997 of NZ_CP168523.1, read as the reverse complement.
ACCCTGACACCGAGCTGCTGTTGGTGTTCGCTGCGCGAGCCCAGCACCTGGCCGAGGTGATCCGCCCGGCGCTGGTCCGTGGTGCGGTGGTTCTGTGTGATCGTTTTACCGATTCGACCTATGCCTACCAGGGCGGTGGCCGCGGTTTGTCGCTGGAGCGCATCGCGACCCTCGAAACATTCGTCCAGGGCGATCTGCGCCCGGACTTGACGCTGATCTTCGATCTGCCGGTGGAAGTGGGCCTGGCCCGCGCCAGCGCCCGCGGTCGCCTGGACCGTTTCGAGCTTGAAGGCCGCACGTTCTTCGATGCCGTGCGCAGTGCCTTCCTCGAGCGTGCCAAAGCGGATCCTGCGCGTTATGTCCTGGTGGATGCCGCTCAACCGCTGGCGCAGGTTCAGCAGTCTCTGGATGTCTTGCTGCCACGTCTGCTGGAGTTGACCCGTGGCTGAAGCCTATCCGTGGCAGGACAGTCTCTGGCAGCAATTGGCCGGTCGTGCCCAGCACGCCCATGCCTATCTGCTGCATGGCCCGGCCGGGATCGGCAAGCGTGCGCTGGCCGAGCGGTTGATGGCCAGTTTGTTGTGCCAGCGTCCGACCGCCCAGGGCGCCTGCGGTGAATGCAAATCCTGCCTTCTGCTCAAGGCCGGTAGTCATCCCGACAACTACGTCCTGGAACCGGAAGAGGCAGACAAGGCGATCAAGGTCGATCAGGTACGTGACCTGGTCAGCTTCGTGGTTCAGACTTCGCAGATGGGCGGTCGCAAAGTGGTGCTGATCGAGCCGGTCGAGTCGATGAACATCAACGCCGCCAACGCCTTGCTAAAAAGCCTTGAAGAGCCGTCCGGCGACACCGTATTGCTGCTCGTCAGCCACCAGACCAGTCGTCTGCTGCCGACCATCAAGAGCCGTTGCGTACAGCAGGCCTGTCCTTTGCCGAGCGAAGCCATGAGTCTGGCGTGGCTGGCCAAGACGTTGCCGGACTGCTCGGAAGACGAGCGCATTGAACTGCTGACCCTTGCTGCCGGTTCGCCATTGGCCGCGGTCAAATTGCAGGCCCAGGGCGTGCGCGAGCAGCGGGCGCTGGTGGTCGAGGGCGTGAAGAAGTTGCTCAAGCAGCAGCAATCGCCGACGCAACTGGCCGAGGAATGGAAAACCATTCCCATGTTGCTGCTGTTCGACTGGTTCTGCGACTGGTCGAGCCTGATCCTGCGTTATCAGTTGACTCAGGATGAAGCGGGGCTGGGGCTGGCGGACATGCGCAAGGTCATTCAATACCTGGCGCAGAAAGCCGCTCAGGATAAAGTCCTGAATATTCAGGACTGGATTCTAGCCCAGCGGCAGAAAGTGATGAGCAAGGCCAACCTCAATCCGGCGCTGTTGCTGGAGGCGCTGTTGGTGCAATGGGTATCCTTGCCTGCCCAGAGGTGACTAGACTCTGATCATCAGAAATGGAGGTCAGCATGAATGAACCCATCAGTCCGGGGCCGCGCAATGGCATTTTGTCCTTGACCATCAAGGACAGGTCGGTGCTCTATGCGGCCTACATGCCATTCATCAAGAACGGTGGCCTGTTTATCCCGACCAACAAGAGCTACAAGTTGGGCGATGAGGTCTTCATGCTGCTGCACCTGATGGACGAACCGGAAAAGATCCCGGTCGCCGGCAGGGTCACCTGGATTACCCCCAAAGGTGCCCAGGGCAACCGCGCCGCTGGAGTCGGCGTGCAATTCAACGAAGGCGATAACACCGCGCGCAGTCGAATCGAAACCCATCTGGCCGGAGCCCTGAAGTCCGACCGTCCCACTCATACGATGTAAGTTGCAGCCCTTTTATGCTTGTAGATTCCCATTGCCACCTTGATCGCCTCGACCTCACCGCCCACGACGGCTCCCTGGATGCCGCGCTAGACGCAGCTCGTCAGAGGGGAGTAGGGCACTTTCTGTGCATTGGCGTCAGCGCCGATAACGCCGCCGATGTCAAAGCCCTGGCCGAACGCTACGACGACGTCGATTGTTCAGTCGGTGTGCATCCGCTGGACGTGCAGCCCGGTGCCGCTCCTGCGCTGGATTGGCTGTTGCGCGAACTCAATCATCCGCGGGTGGTGGCGATCGGGGAAACCGGCCTGGATTACCACTACGAACCGGAAGCGGCAGAGTTGCAGCAGGAGTCGTTCCGCCTGCACCTGCAAGCGGCGCAACAGACCGGCAAGCCGGTAATCATTCATACCCGGGGCGCCCGGGCCGACACCCTCGAACTGCTGCGTGAGGCGGCGCTGCCTCAAGCAGGCGTTCTGCATTGCTTCACCGAAGACTGGGAGATGGCCAAGGCCGCGCTGGATATGGGTTATTACATTTCCCTGTCCGGTATTGTCACTTTTCGCAATGCCGATGCCTTGCGCGATGTGGCCAGCAAAGTGCCGGCCGACCGCTTGCTGGTGGAAACCGACTCGCCGTACCTGGCGCCGATCCCGTATCGCGGCAAACCGAACCTGCCGCAGTACGTGCGTGAGGTAGCGGAATTTCTGGCAATGTTACGAGGCGAGCCCTACGAGCGATTTGCCGAGCAGACTACCGAGAATTTCAAGCGGTTATTTCCGTTGGCGCACGTCAGGGCATCGGCGTAACGTTGGAAAAAGTCGCAACCTGTGGCGGGCTTTGCTCCCAAATTGCAGGCAAAAAAAACCCGGGTTCTGGGGGGTGAATCCGGGTTAAGACCATTAGGAGTAAAACAAAGGCACGCAATCCTTTGGTACCTTCATCGGCGCGACACTTGGGGGAGATGCCTCGCCGACAGTTGAAGTATTGATCAGTATCGCGCCGAGTCCAGTTTGGTTGGTCGGGTTTTTAAACAAATTTGGAATACGTGCGCTTCGGTTGAGTTCTCATCAACCGGCGAGGTCGCGTGAATTCATCAAGAAACACATATATGGTCGGATGATCCGTGCATTTTGGCGTAAGTTAGGCATAATACGCGGCTTCGAATTTTGACCCCTACAGACCTTTTCTTATGCATAAAGAACCTCGTAAGGTCCGTGAGTTTCGTCGCCGCGAGCAAGAAATTCTCGATACCGCGCTCAAGCTGTTCCTCGAACAAGGTGAAGACAGTGTCACCGTCGAGATGATTGCTGATGCCGTAGGTATCGGCAAAGGCACGATCTACAAGCACTTCAAATCCAAGGCGGAGATCTACCTGCGCCTGATGCTCGACTACGAGCGTGATTTGAACGAGCTGTTGCATTCCGCCGATGTCGATAAGGACAAGGAAGCCCTGTCCCGGGCCTACTTCGAATTCCGCATGCGCGATCCGCAACGCTATCGGTTGTTCGATCGCCTGGAAGAAAAGGTGGTCAAGGGCAACCAGGTACCGGAGATGGTCGAGGAACTGCACAAGATCCGCGCCTCGAACTTCGAACGCCTGACCCTGCTGATCAAGGGCCGGATCAGCGAAGGCAAGCTCGAAGACGTGCCGCCTTACTTCCATTACTGCGCAGCCTGGGCGCTGGTGCATGGCGCCGTGGCGCTGTATCACTCGCCGTTCTGGAGCAATGTGCTGGAAGATCAGGAAGGTTTCTTCCAGTTCCTGATGGACATCGGCGTGCGCATGGGCAACAAGCGCAAGCGCGATACCGACACTCCGAGCAGCTGAGCCATCCAGTTGTCTAATTGCGCCATGAGCCATGATTTAGCTACGTGGCACAGTACCGCAGGAATATACTCAGGCATAGGGCTTGCTAAAACTTGATTTGTGAGTCAAGTTTTGCGCGTTCGAATCTTCTTTCGCCGGAGTGATCCATGATCGTTGACCGTCAAGGCAGGCGTTTTCGCAATTTGCGGATCAGTCTGACCTCCGCCTGCAACTACGCCTGTACCTACTGCGTGCCCAACGGCAAACGGCTGGTGGCTGCGCAGGATGAGTTGTCGGCCGAGGCGATGGCACGCGGCGTGGCTTATCTGATCGAAGCAGCCGGCATCGAGCGTCTGCGCATTACCGGTGGCGAGCCACTGGTCAGCCCCAAGCTCGAAGCCTTCATGACCGCCGTCGGGCAGATGGGGCTGGCGGACATCAGCCTGACCACCAATGGCCAGCTGTTGGCGAAGAAGCTGCCGCTGCTGGTGGATGCCGGCATTCGGCGCATCAACGTTTCCCTCGATACCCTGGACGCCGGGGCTTTCCGCAGCATTGCCCGCGGCGGCGATCTGGCGACCGTGCTCGACGGCATGGCCCAGGCCGCGGCAGCCGGCATGAAGATCAAGGTCAATATGGTGCCGCTGCGTGGGCAAAACCTCGATCAGGTGATGCCATTGCTCGATTACTGCCTGGAACGCGGCTACGAGCTGCGCTTCATCGAGTTGATGCGCATGGGGCACTTGGCCAGTGATTCCAACGCCTTCCTGCAACAGTTCGTCAGCCTTCAGCAATTGCTGAGCCTGATCGGCGAACACTACGAATACCTGCAGGCCGACGCGCCGGTCGATGCCACGGCGGTGCGCTACGAGATTCCGGGACAGGGCCACTTCGGCGTGATCGCCAACGAAAGCGTGCCGTTCTGCCGCACCTGCTCGCGTCTGCGCTTGTCGTCCACTGGCTGGCTGCATGGCTGCCTGTCGTCGAGCAATCGCCACTATGTCGGCGATCTGCTGGACAAACCCCGTCATCAGGCATTGCCGGCCTTGCAGCGACTGCTGGTGAAGGCTCTGGGGGACAAGCAGGAAGTGGCGTTCTCCGGTGGCGCGACCATCATGAAAATCATCGGCGGCTGACCGGGTCTTGCGGTGAAGGGCGCTTGCTGTGGCGAGGGAGCTTGCTCCCGCTGGGGCGCGAAGCGGCCCTAAAATTACCAAACGCTCCGCATTCCCTGGAACTTACGACTGCTGCGCAGCCGAACGGGAGCAAGCTCCCTCGCCACAGGTCTGTTCAGACTGAAAATGCACATGACCTGAGCTGGCGCGGAAGCTGCATCCCTCGGCCATTCGCCGGTTTTCCGTCACCGGCTTCTGGAGGGAAGGATGCGTAGCCTGGTTTTGCTGCTGGCCGTTTTGGCGCTTGGCGGCTGCATGAATGTCAGCGATATGGCCGAAGGAACTCGCTACCACATGAGCGACGCGGGGCTGCTGGACCACAGCGACAGCCGTCGCGTGAATAACATCCGCATTCAGCCAGATTCGTTCATCTACATCGCCCAGGGCGCCTTCGCGCCACCGGGCATTGCTTCTCCGCGACCTAACGTGGTGGCCGAAGAAGCCTTCAACGGCTTTATCGAATATTTCCCGATGGTCCGCCGCGCCCGCGCGCCGGAAGGCCTCGACGCCGCCATGGGAGAAGCCCGTGCCGCCGGTGCTCACTACCTGCTCTATACACGTTTTGCCAAGGCCGACGACCGCATCGGCAACGCGGACGATTTGATCGACCAGGAGCGCTCGGATCGCCTCGGGATCGACAGTGGCGTCATTCAGATCATGTTGATCGAGACCAGCACCCAGTATTTGATCGATACTGCACGTATCAAGAGTCGTGGCGGTTTACTGACGTTCTACGATAACAGGCCAGAAGATCTTCTGGGCCCGCCGCTGGAGCAATACGCTCGTAGCCTGTTGGGGCTCAGCGATCAGTAATTAAAAGGAGAACGCCATGAGTGGCCCGCAAAAAGCCAATGACCTGTTGGGACAAATCCCCAAAACCAAAGGTTTGCCACCGGTCCACTTGTGGAACCCCGACTTCTGCGGCGACATCGACATGCGCATCTCCCGCGACGGCACCTGGTATTACCTGGGCACGCCGATCGGGCGCAAGCCGATGGTCAAGCTGTTCTCCACCATCATTCGCCGCGACGGCGATGATTACTTTCTGATTACTCCAGTCGAAAAGGTCGGCATCAAGGTCGACGACGCACCGTTCGTGGCGATAGCCGTGGAAGTCGAAGGCGAGGGTGAGGGCCAGGTCTTGCGCTTTACCACCAACGTCGATGAAACCACCGACGCCGGTGTCGAGCACCCAATGCGCGTGGTGATCGACCCGGTGACTCAGGAACCCGCGCCGTACGTGCATGTGCGCAGCAACCTTGAAGCGCTGATTCACCGCAATGTGTTCTACCAATTGGTAGAGCTGGCCGTGAGCCGTGAGATTGACGGGCAGAGCTGGCTCGGTGTCTGGAGCGGTGGCGAGTTTTTCCCGATCGGACTTGAGCCGTAACGGGCTGAGCGCTGGAAACGAAACGGCCCGTTATTGCAACGGGCCTTTTTTATGGGCTTACAAACCCTTGCTCTTGAGCCGGGCGGCATGTTCTAGGTAGAGCATCACCGGGCTCACGTTCCAACTGTTGATCCCGGCCATCTGGTTGACTGCATCAAAGTGGTCCATGGGGTAATCCGAGCGGATCACTTTGCCCAAATGAGAGCTGTAGCGGCCGACCAGCCCATCATTGGCGTGCTTCTCTTTATAAAATAGCTGCGACAGCACTTTACAGTTCAAATGGGTCGGGTCGAGGAGTTGCAGGCTTTGAAAGTTCTGCACGATCCCGCTCCAGGAGTAGTAATACACGCCGTTCTCAACTTCGTTGCCTTCCCCGCCCCAAACCTTTGGCAGCCCTTGCGGGTACTTGCGATTGAAGGCGGCCAGGCCTGCGCTGGTCAGCGATTCGAACGCCGCTTGAGGGTCGATGGGGTTTTCCGGATGGCCACTGATCAACGAAATGAAGGTGCCGACTGCGCCTAACAGGGCTAATACCAAGGCTTCGGGTAATTCTCCGGGTGTCAGTGCCTTGTGCAGTTGGTCGGCAATCTCGGAGCCGTGGTTAGGGCAACTGACCGAGGTGACCGACGCAACCTTTTCCGGGTACAGGGCTGCGACGTAGCGTGCGGCCAGCGGACCTTGGCTATGGCCGATCAGATTGACCTTGGCGGCGCCCGTTTCCCGCAAAATACGGTCGACGTGTTCGAGCAGTTTTTCACCGCGTTCCTCATTGCCGTTGACGGTTGGAATATTCACGGCAAACACCTGGGCACCAGCACGTTCCAAGGCTTCCTCGATTTCGAAGAAGTACGGATAGCCGGCGATTCTGTCAAAGCCGAAAAGACCGTGAACCAACACAATGGGGTATTTCGTAGACGCATCCATGTCCATGTTCATACCTGGCAATAGCGGATTTTAGTGAAACAGCCTGATCTGTTGCGGGCTAACCGTAGTTTACAAAATGGGTGGGTTCAAAGCGCCGGGGGAGTAATCGGACGAACAGTCATGCCTGTGTTGGCAAGAACTCCAGAAAAATCCAATTGACACCCAATCATATGATGATTAGCGTGGGCATCCATTGAGAACGGCTTTCGTGTCGTTTCATTTTTATTTTCACCGGGCGGTGAGGTACCCATGTCCAGCAGTTTTCACGCGTCGACGGTTGATTGGCTGGGGTGCTGGATTGCCGCTGGCCAGGTGAAGCCCGGTCAGACCATCAAGGTTGAAGCCGACTTGGGCGAGCAGCTTGGGGTCAGCCGTACGGTCATCCGCGAAGCGATCAAAACCCTGGTCGCCAAAGGCATGCTCGAAGTCGGGCCGAAGGTCGGCACGCGGGTGTTGCCGGTACGGCGCTGGAACCTCTTCGATCCACAAGTCGTCGGCTGGCTGTCGCGCAGCGGTTTGCCGGAAAACTTCGTCGACGACTTGCTTGACCTGCGTCGTACCATCGAACCGATGGCGGTGCGTTGGGCCTGCGAGCGCGCGACGGTGGAACAAGTGCAAGCCGTGCTTCAGGCCTACAACGCGCTGGAACGAGCCGTAGACAGCGGCATCGATTACAACCGCGCCGACCAGTTCTTCCACGAGTGCATCCTCGCCGCCAGCCACAATCAATTTATCGAACAAATGGTCCCGGCCCTCGGCGCGCTGCTGGCGGTGTCGTTCGAAGTGTCTGCCGCCGACCCGGACGAACTGCGCCGAACCTTGCCGATTCACAAAGACATGGCCGACGCCATCGCCGCCCGGGATGCTGCGCGGGGTGTGTGGGCCTGCATGACCCTGATCGATAACGCCGACCTGGCGATTAAACGGTTTTACCCCCAAGTCATGGCCGACAAGAAGGCAAGCTGACCAGGCTCGCTCCCACATAAAAGCATAAAAAGGAGGTTTCATGACGTGGACTGCGGTTACCGAACACCGTGCGCGACTCGGTGAAGGTCCGTTCTGGGATGCACCGACCCAGGCGCTGTACTGGGTCGATATCGCCGGCCAGCAGGCGCTGCGATTGATCGGCGCCAATGTGGAAATCTGGCAGATGCCGGAACACGTGTCCGCATTCATCCCCTGCGAAAGTGGCGATGCCCTGGTGACATTGAGCAGTGGGGTTTATCGGCTGGACCTGAACTCTCCCGGCCTGGAGCCTCGGCTGACCTTGCTCTGTGTGGCCGATCCGCAACCCGGCAATCGCGCCAACGAAGCCCGCTGCGATGCCTTGGGCCGGCTCTGGCTGGGCACCATGCAAAACAACATCGGCGAGCAGGGCGAAGATTTGCCGATCGTGCGCCGCTCCGGTGGCCTGTTTCGCATCGACCGCGATGCTCGGGTCACGCCGCTGCTTCGAGGGCTCGGCATCCCCAACACATTGCTATGGAGCGACGACGGCACAACCCTGTATTTCGCCGACAGCCTCGACGGTACGTTGTACCAACATTTCATCCATACCGACGGCAACCTCGACACCGCCTGCGTCTGGTTTGGCCCCCACGAACGGGGTGGCCCCGACGGCTCGGCGATGGATGCCGAGGGCTATATCTGGAACGCCCGCTGGGACGGCAGTTGCTTGCTCAGGCTGAGCCCGGACGGTCATGTCGATCGGGTGATCGAACTGCCTGTCAGTCGCCCCACCAGTTGCGTGTTTGGTGGCGAAGACTTCAAAACCTTGTACATCACCAGTGCGGCGAGCCCGCTCAACCATCCATTGGATGGTGCGGTGTTGTCGGTTCGAGTCGATGTGCCCGGAAAGCCCTGTCAGAGATTTGCAGGCTAAATCCCAAAATATGGGATGCAAAATTATATATTGAGATTTGTTGGTGGCCGGGTTTATAGTCGGCCCCATCAGTTACACGCACTCACACTTAAAAAAACAAAACAGGTGAAGTGATGCAGCGATATTCCACCGTCCTCCCTTGGGTCGACAGTGCTTCAGGCCGCCCCGGCGCCCGGGCGTTTGCACGCCTGCCTGCCTATTCCCAAAAGCCTTTTGACCGGACATCGACAGATGTCCGGTTTTCGTCGTGCCCTCGAACAGGAGTGTTGATCCATGGCTGAACCCCTTTCCTTGCCACCGGTGCCCGAACCGCCGAAGGGTGAGCGCCTGAAAAACAAGGTCGTGCTGTTGACCGGCGCCGCTCAGGGGATCGGCGAAGCGATTGTCGCGACCTTTGCGTCCCAGCAAGCCAAGCTGGTCATCAGCGATATCCAGGCCGAGAAAGTCGAAAAAGTCGCGGCGCATTGGCGTGAACAAGGCGCGGATGTCGTGGCGATCAAGGCCGACGTATCGCGCCAGCAAGACCTGCACGCCATGGCCAAGTTGGCCATTGAGCTTCACGGTCGCATCGACGTGCTGGTCAACTGCGCCGGGGTCAACGTGTTCCGTGATCCGCTGCAAATGACCGAGGACGACTGGCATCGTTGCTTCGCCATCGACCTGGACGGCGCCTGGTATGGCTGCAAAGCCGTGCTGCCGCAGATGATCGAGCAGGGCATCGGCAGCATCATCAACATCGCCTCGACCCATTCCACTCACATCATTCCCGGCTGCTTCCCGTACCCGGTGGCCAAGCATGGCTTACTCGGGCTGACCCGCGCCTTGGGCATCGAATACGCACCCAAGGGCATTCGCGTCAACGCCATCGCACCGGGCTATATCGAAACCCAACTGAACGTCGACTACTGGAACGGCTTTGCCGACCCTCATGCCGAACGTCAACGGGCCTTCGACTTGCATCCACCGCGCCGCATCGGTCAGCCAATCGAAGTGGCGATGACTGCCGTGTTCCTGGCCAGCGATGAGGCGCCATTCATCAACGCTTCGTGCATCACCATCGATGGTGGTCGTTCGGTCATGTACCACGACTGAATAACTTGGGTTTCAGGCGCAAAACTACGCCTGAAATACAATCATCATACGATATGACTATTGGCTACATGCTTCGACCGCTGTATTGGCTTTCAACTAACGCTCAAAAAAAATAACAAGGAGTCAGCTTATGAAACGTCGTCGTGGGATCCGTTCCCTGTGCTGTGCCGCTTTGGCGGTCACCGCGGTCAGCCTGAGCAGTACGTTGCTGGCGGCCGAGGAAGTGAAGATCGGTTTTCTGGTCAAGCAGGCCGAAGAGCCCTGGTTCCAGACCGAGTGGGCCTTCGCTGAAAAGGCCGCCAAGGACAAGGGCTTCACCGTCATCAAGATCGCTGTGCCTGATGGCGAGAAAACCCTTTCGGCCATCGACAGCCTGGCGGCGAACGGCGCCAAGGGCTTCGTGATCTGCCCGCCGGACGTCTCCCTCGGCCCGGCGATCATGGCCAAGGCCAAGCTCAACGGTTTGAAAGTGATCGCTGTCGATGACCGTTTCGTCGATGCCGGCGGCAAGTTCATGGAGGACGTGCCATACCTCGGCATGGCAGCTTTCGAAGTTGGCCAGAAGCAGGGTGCCGCCATGGCCGCCGAAGCGAAAAAGCGCGGCTGGGACTGGAAACAAACCTATGCGGTGATCAACACCTTCAACGAACTCGATACCGGCAAGAAACGCACCGACGGTTCGGTTAAAGCCCTGGAAGACGCCGGGATGCCGAAAGACCACATTCTGTTCTCGGCCCTGAAAACCCTCGACGTACCTGGCAGCATGGACGCCACCAACTCGGCGCTGGTGAAGCTCCCGAGCGGGGCGAAAAACCTGATCATCGGCGGGATGAACGACAACACCGTGCTGGGCGGCGTGCGCGCCACCGAAAGCGCCGGTTTTGCCGCCGCCAACGTAATCGGTATCGGCATCAACGGCACCGATGCCATCGGCGAACTGAAGAAAGCCAACAGCGGCTTCTTCGGCTCGATGCTGCCGAGCCCGCACATCGAGGGCTACAACACCGCCAGCATGATGCACGAGTGGGTCACCACCGGCAAAGAACCGCCGAAATACACCGCCATGGACGACGTGACGCTGATCACGCGCGACAACTTCAAGCAGGAACTGGAAAAGATCGGCCTGTGGAATTGAGGGTCGGTTGATTTCATTGGCGGCCCCGGCGACGGGGCCGCCTGATCGGTGTGATGAGGTGGGTTATGCACGCACACGTACAAACAGATGAACAGCGCATTGGCGGCAGCCTGCGCTTCAACGGGATCGGCAAAACCTTTCCCGGGGTGAAGGCGCTGGACGGCATCAGCTTCGTCGCGCATCCGGGGCAGGTTCATGCCTTGATGGGCGAGAACGGCGCCGGTAAATCCACACTGCTGAAGATCCTCGGCGGTGCTTACACGCCGAGCAGCGGCGACCTGCGGATCGGCGAGCAGACGAGGGTCTTCAAATCCACTGCCGACAGCATTGGCAGCGGGGTTGCGGTGATCCATCAGGAGCTGCACCTGGTGCCGGAAATGACCGTGGCCGAGAACCTGTTTCTTGGGCATCTGCCGGCAAGTTTCGGCCTGATCAATCGCAGCGTTTTGCGGCAACAGGCACTGGCCTGCCTCAAAGGCCTGGCCGATGAAATCGATCCACAAGAGAAAGTCGGGCGCTTGTCCCTCGGTCAGCGGCAACTGGTGGAAATCGCCAAGGCGCTGTCCCGTGGTGCGCATGTGATTGCGTTCGACGAACCCACCAGCAGCCTGTCGGCGCGGGAAATCGATCGCTTGATGGCAATCATCGGGCGCCTGCGCGACGAAGGCAAAGTGGTGCTCTACGTGTCCCATCGCATGGAAGAAGTGTTCCGTATCTGCAATGCGGTGACGGTGTTCAAGGACGGTCGCTTCGTGCGCACCTTCGAGGACATGAACGCGCTGACCCATGACCAGTTGGTGACGTGCATGGTCGGTCGCGACATTCAGGATATCTACGATTACCGCAGCCGCCCGCGTGGCGCGGTGGCGCTCAAGGTTGACGGTTTGCTGGGGCCGGGTTTGCGTGAACCGGTGAGTTTCGAGGTGCACAAGGGCGAGATTCTGGGTCTGTTCGGCTTGGTTGGCGCGGGCCGCACCGAGCTGTTTCGCATGCTCAGCGGACTTACCCGCAACACGGCCGGACGCCTGGAGTTGCGTGGACATGAACTGAAACTGCGTTCACCGCGCGATGCCATTGCGGCGGGGATTCTGCTGTGCCCCGAGGACCGCAAGAAGGAGGGCATCCTGCCGCTCGCCAGTGTCGCCGAGAACATCAACATCAGTGCTCGTGGTGCTCATTCCACCTTCGGTTGCCTGTTGCGCGGGCTGTGGGAAAAGGGCAACGCCGACAAGCAGATCAAGGCGCTGAAGGTGAAGACGCCCAACGCGGCGCAGAAAATCATGTACCTGTCCGGCGGCAATCAGCAGAAGGCGATTCTCGGTCGCTGGCTGTCGATGCCGATGAAAGTCCTGCTGCTCGATGAGCCTACACGCGGCATCGACATCGGCGCCAAAGCCGAGATCTACCAGATCATCCACAACCTGGCCGCCAGCGGTATAGCCGTGATTGTGGTGTCCAGCGACCTGATGGAAGTCATGGGCATTTCTGACCGCATCCTGGTGCTCTGCGAAGGCACGATGCGCGGCGAACTGACCCGCGAACACGCCAATGAATCCAACCTGCTGCAACTGGCTTTGCCACGCCAACGCGCTGCCGACGTGGCGAACTGAGAGGTGACTATGACCATCCAAAACAACGCTCTGCCAACCCCGCGCAAACCGCTGGACCTGCGACGCTTTCTCGATGACTGGGTAATGCTGCTGGCGGCCGTCGGGATCTTCGTGCTCTGCACCTTGCTGATCGACAACTTCCTGTCGCCGCTGAACATGCGGGGTCTGGGTCTGGCGATTTCCACCACCGGAATTGCCGCCTGCACCATGTTGTATTGCCTGGCGTCGGGGCACTTCGACTTGTCGGTGGGCTCGGTGATTGCCTGCGCCGGCGTGGTCGCGGCGGTGGTGATGCGCGACACCAACAGCGTGTTCCTCGGCGTCAGTGCGGCGCTGGTGATGGGGCTGATTGTCGGGCTGATCAACGGGATCGTGATCGCCAAGCTGCGGGTCAATGCGTTGATCACCACGCTGGCGACCATGCAGATTGTTCGTGGCCTGGCTTACATCTTTGCCAACGGCAAAGCGGTGGGCGTGTCCCAGGAGTCGTTTTTCGTCTTCGGTAATGGCCAGTTGTTCGGTGTGCCGGTGCCGATTCTGATCACCATCGTTTGCTTCCTGTTTTTCGGCTGGCTGCTGAATTACACCACCTACGGGCGCAACACCATGGCCATCGGTGGCAACCAGGAAGCGGCGTTGCTGGCTGGGGTAAACGTTGACCGAACCAAGATCATCATCTTCGCCGTGCACGGGGTGATTGGTGCATTGGCCGGGGTGATTCTGGCGTCGCGCATGACCTCGGGTCAGCCGATGATTGGCCAGGGTTTCGAGCTGACAGTGATCTCGGCCTGCGTGTTGGGCGGGGTGTCGCTGAGCGGCGGGATCGGGATGATTCGGCATGTGATTGCCGGGGTGCTGATTCTGGCGATCATCGAGAATGCGATGAACCTGAAGAACATCGATACCTTCTATCAGTACGTGATTCGCGGTTCGATCCTGTTGCTGGCGGTTGTGATCGACCGACTGAAACAACGCTGATTTTCCCGGGGGAGCGGGATGCCCGGCACATGGATACTGGATGTGCCGACGCCTTCGCGGGCAAGCCTCGCTCCTACAGTACCGTGCAGATCCCCCTGTAGGAGCGAGGCTTGCCCGCGAAAGCGGTCTGTCTGTCACACAATCCAGCCACAAAATATCCCTTGCTCGCCCTAATCCCTTTCGGTTATCACTTTGTACATGGTTAGACAGGTACGATTTGACAAGAAACAACGGATTATCGATGAGCTTGTCCGGCGCATCGAAAGCGGCCTCATGGAGGACGGCTTGCTATTGCCGGGTGAACATCAGTTGGCTCAAGAATTCAAGGTCAGCCGCGGCACGCTGCGTGAAGCCCTGGCCGAACTGAAGCGGCGTCACTACATCGCCACGCAAAGCGGAGTCGGTTCCATCGTTACTTACGACGGCGTAGTGCTCGATCAGAGCAGCGGCTGGGCCCAGGCACTGGCGGACAGCGGGGCGTTGATCAATACCGAAGTGCTGCGACTGGAGGCGGTGACTCGGCCTGACCTGCTGTCGCGGTTCGGCACCGATCAATTCATCACCCTCGACCGTCGCCGGCGCGCCACCGACGGTACGCTGGTGTCTCTGGAACGCGCGTTAATGCCCGCGACCGGAGGCCTGGAAGGCCTGCCGCGAGTGGGACTGATTGATAATTCCCTGACCATCACGTTGGCTGCCTACGGCTATGTCGGCGAGCACGGCGATCAGTGGATCGGTGCCGAACCCTTGAACGCCGAAGACGCCGAACTGCTCGGGCGCCCGGTCGGCACGGTGTTCCTCAAGGCCCTGCGCACCACCTACGACCGTCAGAACCGTTTTATGGAGCAGGTCGAAAGCCTGCTCGATCCGGTGCACTTTCGTCTGCATTTGCAGTTTGGAGCTCCAAAATGACCGCGCTCAACCGTGCCCTCGGCGCGTTCTATGGACTGGCCCTGGGCGATGCGCTGGGCATGCCGACCCAATCCCTGAGCCGCGCCGACATCAAGGCGCGCTTCGTTGAAATCACCGATCTGCAAGACGCAGGCCCCGATCAACCGATTGCCGCGAACTTGCCCAAAGGTTCGATCACCGACGATACCGAGCAGGCGATTCTGGTCGCTCGGTTGTTGATCGAAGGCGAGGGCCGGATCGAACCGGCGTTACTGGCCCAACGATTGATCGAATGGGAAGCCGGGATGCAGGCCAAGGGCTCGCAAGACTTGCTCGGCCCTTCGACCAAACGCGCGATCGAAATGATCCTCGCCGGCCACTCGCTGGAAGAGGCGGGGCGCTATGGCGCCACCAATGGCGCAGCGATGCGCATCACCCCGGTGGGGATTGCGGCCGATGTCGCCGATCCTGAGCGTTTCATCCGCTCCGTGGTGCAAGCCTGTCAGGTGACCCACAACACCACGCTGGGGATTGCCAGTGCGGCGGCGGTGGCGGCAGTGGTTTCCGCCGGGATCAACGGCATGGACCTGGGCGAGGCGTTGAACCTCGGCCAGCAATTCGCGCAGCAGGCAGAAAGTCACGGCCACTGGGTCGCCGGCGGGCGGATTGCCTCGCGCATCAGTTGGGCGCGGAGTATCGGCATCGACAGCGACAAGGCGTTGCTGGCGGATTTGCTGTACGACGTGATCGGCACTTCGGTGGCCGCACAGGAATCGGTGGTGGTGTCGTTTGCGCTGGCCCAGCAAGTGGCCATCGGCGAGATGACGGCCTTTGAAGCGCTGTGCATGGCCGCGAGCCTGGGCGGTGACACCGACACTATCGCGGCGATGCTCGGCGCGATGCTCGGGGCCTGTCTGGGGCTTGAGAGTTGGCCGATGGCGATGATCGAGCAGGTTAAAGCGGTTAACTCGTTGGAGTTGGAACCGTTGGTAAAAGGACTGTTGGCTTTACGTTGACTGGACTGGCCCCATCGCGGGCTTGCCCGCGATGAACACGCCGCATACTTGAATTTTTCACCCGCAATGGAACGCACAAACACGGGCAGGACGGCCGGCTGTTGTTTTGTCCTCCGAGATTGCCCACACCATAACAATTGCAAGGAGCATTTTCATGAGTTCATCGAACGCCGGGCAAAGCGCCGGACAACTGGAAACCCGTGGTATCGAACCGGTGCCGGAAGGGGAGTGCAACGGTCATCCGCTGCAACTGTTCTGGGTCTGGTTTGCGGCCAACATTTCCATTCTCGGCTTGCCGTTGGGCGCCACGCTGGTGGCCTTTCGCGGCCTGGCGATCTGGCAAGCGATCATCGTCGCGATCCTCGGTGCCGCCGGTTCTTTTGCGGTGGTCGGGATCATCTCCATTGCCGGTCGTCGTGGCCGCGCACCGAGCCTGACATTGTCGCGGGCGATCTTCGGCGTACGCGGCAATATCGGCCCGACGCTGGTCTCGCTGATGTCGCGCCTGGGTTGGGAAACGGTCAATACCACCACCGCCGCGTTCGTCCTGCTGTCGCTGTGCTCGATAGTGTTCGGCTCGCCGGTGGAAGCCAAAAGCGCGCCGCTGCTGACCCTGGTGTTCATCGCGATTTTCGTGCTGCTGACGTTGTCGGTGTCCGGTCTCGGCCACGCCACATTGTTGGTGATCCAGAAATGGGCAACCTATGTGTTCGGTGCGCTGAATATCCTGGTCGGTGGTTTCCTCTGCGCGACCATCGATTGGAGCGCCGTATTCAATGCCACGCCAGCACCGCTGAGCGCGATGATCATCGGCATCGGCACCATGGCCGCCGGCACCGGGATCGGTTGGGCCAACGCCGGCGCGGACATGTCGCGCTACCAGCACCGCAGCGTCAAAGCGGTGCGCCTGGTGGCGTCGGCGGCGTTCGGTGCGGGGATTCCGCTGGTGCTGCTGATCACCCTTGGCGGTCTGCTGTCGGTGGGTAACAACGATCTGGCCTCGGCCACTGACCCGATTGTCGCGATCCGCGACATGCTGCCGAGCTGGATGGCGGTGCCGTACCTGATCACCGCGTTCGGCGGGCTACTGCTGTCGAACAACCTGTCGGTGTACTCCGCCGGGCTGACCACCTTGACCCTCGGTCTGAAGGTCAAGCGCGTGTACGCGGTGGTGGTCGATATCGTGGCGATCTTCGCCGGCTCGATCTACTTCATGCTGATCGCCGAGAGCTTCTACGGTCCGTTCATTACCTTCATCTCCTTGCTGGCGGTGCCCATCACGGCGTGGGTCGGAATCTTCGTGGTCGACCTGATCCATCGTCATTACTACAGCCCCAAGGACCTGCTGGACGTCAGCCCGAGCAGCGCCTACTGGTATCGCGGCGGCGTCGAATGGCGTGCATTCGGTGCGTGGGCGGTGGCGATTGTGTTGGGTTTCAGCTTCACCACCATTGGCACCACTGAACAAGATGTCTGGTTCCGGGGCTTCCTGTCCGACTCCTGGCTGGGTCACAACGGCCTGGGCTGGATCGTGACGTTCGTGGTGGCTGGCGGGATTTACTGGGTGCTCGGCGGTGCGAAGGACCGTCGTACCGCGTTGCTCGAGCCTGCGCATGTCTAGGCTGCTGCACACCGGCCAGGTCATCATCGACCTGGTCATGGCCGTGGATAGATTGCCTCATTCGGGCGGTGACGCGCTGGCGCAATCCGCCCGTTTCGAGGCGGGCGGCGGTTTCAATGTGATGGCCGCGGCCCGACGGAACGGCTTGCCGGTGGTTTACCTCGGGCGCCATGGCAACGGCCGTTTTGGTGATCTGGCCCGGGAGGCGATGGCGGCAGAAGGCATTCGGATCGGCATCGCTCACAGTGCTGAGCGCGACACCGGGTTGTGTGTCGCACTGACTGAAGCCTCGGCCGAACGTACGTTCATTTCCTACATCGGTGCCGAAGGCGAATTGACCGCCGAAGACCTGGCCAGTGTGCCGGCCGAGGCGGGCGACTTTGTCTATGTCAGCGGCTACAGCCTGCTGCATGACGGCAAGGCTCAGGTGCTGGTGGATTGGGTGCTGGAGTTGCCGGACGGGATCAAAGTGGTATTCGATCCGGGACCGTTGGTGGATTCGCCGGACGCACCGCTGATGAAGGCCTTGCTGCCGCGCATCGATCTGTGGACCAGCAACCGTGTCGAGGCGCTTCGGTTTACCGGGGCGTCGGACACTGCCGAGGCGTTGAATATTTTGGCGGATCAGTTGCCGACGGACGCCCTGGTGGTGGTTCGCGATGGGCCGCAGGGTTGCTGGATCAGCCAGCATGGCGACCGTCAGCAGGTGTCGGGATTCAAGGTCTCGGCCGTCGACAGCAACGGTGCGGGGGATGCCCATGCCGGGGTGTTTGTGGCCGGGTTGGCGCAGGGTTTGTCGGCGGCTGAAGCGGCACGGCGGGCGAATGCGGCAGCGGCGTTGGCGGTCACTCGTTGGGGGCCGGCGACTTCGCCGGGGGCGGCGGAAGTGGATGCGTTGATCCGCGAGACTTTTAGCGCCTGATCAGCCGCCATCGGCCCTCAAATTCACCCTCAATCCTGACTTTCAACCCGCCTTGCGCAACGCCTCGATCAACTCTTGCTTGCGCATGCTCGAGCGCCCCGGAATCTTCTTCGCCCGGGCTTCCCTCATCAGGCTGTCCACCGTCTGGGTATCGCGTGACGCCTTGCTGTTGCGCGGTTTGCCCTCACGGGTGGCGACTGCACGGCGGGCTGATTCCTTGCGATCGGCAGACTTGGCAGCGGCCGGTTTCTTGCGTCCCGAGCCGCCGGCGCGCTCACCGCCACCCGACTGCTTGTTTACCGTCGCCCAGGCGCGGGCCTCGGCTTCATCTTTCGACACGCCTTTGCGTTCGTAGCTTTCTTCGATGTGTTCGGCCTTGCGTTTCTGCTCGGCGGTGTATTTGTCTTTGCTTCCACGAGGCATGGGATTTCTCCTGGCTATAGGAGCTGGCGCAGGCTTCGCCAGCTCCTGCTCGGTTAGTTATCCAGTTTGCGCGCCGCCTCAACCCCAGCGGCGCTGAGTTTGATCGGCAGGTTCAGCGAGTGCTCGCCGGCTTCGTTGCAGATCACATGACCGTGCTGGATCAGCCCACGCTCCTGCAGCGTCGCAAGGGTGCTGGCCACGACTTTCTCCCCCCGGTAATTGTCCAGAACCTCCTTGCCCAAGCCGCTTGGATGGGCATGCAGCAGGCGGGTCAGGACTTCTTTTTCCAGGTTTTTATCGACGTTCATGGTGACCTCTTGGTTGGGATGGACGAGTGTTGCTCCTCGCTCGCATTGGCGAGCCCTTACTCGATATTGGTCCGTCCCCGACCGGGATTGGTGCCTGATGAACGACGAGCGGTGTGGCTCTGGCTCCTCAGCCGACGCCGATTTCTTCCTTGAACAGCTCCATGAATCCCTTCAAGCGTTGATGGCGAACCTGTGCCAGACGCTGGCCGGTGGTCGTTTGGAAGCCGTCCGCCAGGTGCAGCAATTTGGTCTGGAAATGATCGAGGCAAAAGCGTTTGTCATCGTAGTCCCGCTCGTTTGCCTCCGGGTCCACAGGGTCGTACAGCGCGCTGCCCATGCGCCCGGCAATGTAGAAGGTACGCGCCACGCCGAGCATGCCAAGCGAGTCGAGGCGGTCGGCGTCCTGGATGATTCGGGCTTCGAGGGTCGTGGGTGTGATGTTGGCGCTGAAGCTATGGGCCTCAATGGCATGGACGACCGCGGTGATTTTTGCGTCAGGCCAATCCATGGCTGTCAGCACTGTCGACGCTTTCTGCGCCGCCAGCCGTGACGCCTGGGAACGCAGCGGCGAGTTCTTCTCCACCGCCACGCAATCGTGCAACAGCACGGCGGCCAGCAGTACCTCAAGATCACCGCCTTCATCGGCGTGAAGCGTGCGCACGTTGTGCCACACCCGCTGCAAGTGCGACAGATCGTGGGCGCCGTCCTCACCAGGTTCCAGCGCATGGGGCAGCAGTTCAGAGGCTAGATTCTGCAGAGGTGCGAAAGCAGCGGTGCTCATAAATGTCCTAAGTATGAAAACGCTTTTGTGGCGAGGGAGCTTGCTCCAATGCCAGTAAGTTAAACCGTAAATGCAATCCGTAGCAGCTGCCGAGCCTCGCAGGCTCGGCAGCTGCTACGGAGAGTGTGTTACGGCTGAGATTACTTAGCGAATCGACATTAGCCACAAAGGCCCCCTCCATCATTTCAAATGTGACGAGCGCCGCGCGCGGACTTAGTATGGCGTTTTCAACTTTTGACAAGGCACGTCCATGACGATCGAAATCCGCCCGGCAACCCCCAGCGATGCTCCGCAAATCCTCGCGTTCATCACTGAACTGGCCGACTTCGAACGTGCCCGCCACGAAGTCATCGCCAGCGTCGCCGACATCGAGCGCAGCCTGTTCAGCGAAGGCGCCACCGCCCATGGCCTGATCTGCCTGCGCGATGGCCTGCCGATCGGCTTCGCGGTGTTCTTCTTCAGCTATTCCACCTGGCTGGGCAGCAATTGCCTGTACCTAGAAGACCTCTACATCACCCCTGAACAACGGGGCGGCGGCGCCGGTAAAACCTTGCTGCGCCACCTGGCAAAAATCGCCTGCGCCAACGACTGCGGCCGTTTCGAATGGAGCGTGCTGGACTGGAACAAACCGGCGATTGAATTCTACAAATCCCTTGGCGCACAGCCACAGGAAGAGTGGGTGCGGTATCGGATGGATGGGGCGGTGTTAAGGGATTTTGCCGAGGGCGGCTGATCGATTGATGGCGATCTGATACGCATCGGTTGTCTACACCGCTCTAGTCCGGCATTCTGTGCGCCTTTTGCGCGCTCACGGACGACACTTGCAATGCCCTTGGCACTCTTCCTCCACGCCCGTGGAGCCTTTGCTACGTCAATGAGTGACTGGCGATGAGCGGACTTCGGGCGACGATGCGTTTGTATGGCCTGGTGAAAAACCTTGGCTCCACGGACGACCGCCATCGCCAGCCGGTGGACATCCTTTGCACTCTCAACCGCACGGGCGGTAAGGCGATCCGGGCGTTCGTCTCGCGTCTGGATGCCGAGTTGATGACGCGTAGTCGCGGTCTTGAGGAGTACCGCGTTGTTCCGCTTCGCACGTTCGATCCAAATCAGTTGATCCAGGATCATCAGGGCTGGCTGACGCTACACGTCTGCTGTGGCTTCGTTGTCCTGGCGGATCAATCATTATTGAATAATGGCACATTGTTACCCATGGGCTGGTACGTCTATTCCGACATCGGTCAATGGACCGCAGAGCATTACATCGACTTCGGCCCGCAGATGACCAGCCTGCTGCAAACATCCTATGACCGGATCGGCTTGCGCGACTACAACGCCTGGCTCAACGACTTCGACAGCGTCTCGGATGCGGATATGGAATGGCAAGTCGCCGAAGCCTGGCAAACCCTTCACAACGTTTCATCTCCCGACAGCCATGACGATTGTCACGCGCTATTCGACCCGGTCGATAACCGCTGGCGCTTCGCCGCGGCCGACATTGATATCTATCAGCCTCACCCTGAACCTCAGTAGCAAGGAGCTTTGACTTGAGTGGAAAACCCGCTGCGCGCGTCACCGACCCGACCGCGTGCCCGTTGCCGGGCCATGGCACCAACCCGATCGTGTCCGGTTCCCCGGACGTGTTCTTCGACGGCCTCGGCGCTGCACGCATGACCGATAAATCCGCCTGCGGCAGCCCGATCACCGGCGCGGTCTCCAGCACGGTATTTATCAATGGCCTCAACGCTGCAACGCTCGATAGTACTGGTGGTCACGGCAACGTGGTGGTTGGTGGCTCCGGAACTGTGATTATTGGGCAAAGTGGAGGAGGCGCTGCATTTAGTGGATTGCTGCCGATGCCGGTGCACTTCACGGACAGGTTGCAAGTGGTCAATGAGGCGACTGGAGAGCCGGTTCCCTATCACCCCTACACCATTCAGCGTGGGGACGGCAGCGAAGAGCATGGCATCACGGATGCGTCCGGGTTTACCCATACCGTCAGTTCGCATTTGGCTGAAACCATTAAATTGTTTGTGGAGTGACCAAGGATGGCCGGTGAAAACGCGACGGTAGAAACACCCTTGGCAAAAAGAGAGGTGAAAACTCATACGCTTACGTGCAAGACAGATCAGTCTGTCAAGCAGGTTTCTGTTGGCTTACGAGATTTGGTTATATTTTTTATAGGTGGCGCGGGGGATCAAGAAAGCTATTATCTTACTGGCCCTAATAATAACATTGGTTATGTTCGTGATATAGCTATTGCAGATGCAAAAAAGTTGAATATAATTAATCGCTGTCCTTCGTGGGCTCTCAGCTATAATGCATTTATTAGTGATGAAGACTTAGAAAAGAATGTAATCAGTCGAATACCCAATTGCTCCACGGCGGTTTACATTGTGGGCCATAGTCTCGGTGGATGGAATGGTGCTCATTTATCTAGTATTTTGACCGATAGGGGGTTTAAAGTAAAGATGTTGATGACTTTAGATCCTGTCGGTGAGGGTAAAGTTGTTTACGGTATATCAAACATTTACAGGCGAGAGCCAAAGCCGAAAGCCGAATACTGGGTGAATATTCGAGCAGCTGCTGTCAACTGGAATTTTTCGGATCTGGTGGCAGACTTTGGTGAGCAATGGGAAGTCACGCAAGGTCCGAATGTCATGGGCAGGGTCGATATCAACCATGCGGATGCCAACCTGATGTTTATGCAAGTATTGCCAACCGGAAAGTCGGCTCGTCAGATATTCAATGAGTCTATTTTAAGCTATTTCAGGGAGTGATATCTGTATGCGTAAGCTCTGTCTTTTTTTTGTAATTTTAATGTGCTCGGCCTGTTCTTTAAATCATGGAAAACCTATCGCTACGCTCCATTATTCAAAAGTTGAACAGCTTCGAGATACAGGTATCTATCAAGTTTATTTTACGTCTGATGTGGCGATTCTCGGATTGTTCAAGTCACGAATTGGTGAAGGGCTTGTATGTTCGTTGGAAGATGACATGGATTTCTCTCAAGCGCATCACATTAGACGTTCCGGTTTTGGCTTTGTAGAAAGGGTTGTGGACAGTCCACAAGAAATCTATAAGGCTGACGTTATTTTCAGTGAGTCTGAAAGTGGTAAGGGAGGGGAGAAGTATTTGCAGGGTGAAGCATTAGTCCCGTTGTTGAGAGGGCGTGATTATATTTCTTGTGTGTTTAGAGTTCATACCACCACATACAAGACGTATTTCTCAAACCTCATGTATGTACCAGTCGGAGAGTTGTTGAAGGCTGCCACTAAAAAGTAAAAGTAAAAAACTCCCTGCCAATAAGGCTCGCTGTTTTAAAAGGGCAAGCGGCCTTATCACTCCGTT
The DNA here is from genome assembly GCF_059492165.1 of Pseudomonas sp. Pseusp15. Classification (NCBI taxonomy): domain Bacteria; kingdom Pseudomonadati; phylum Pseudomonadota; class Gammaproteobacteria; order Pseudomonadales; family Pseudomonadaceae; genus Pseudomonas; species Pseudomonas sp. Pseusp15. The sequence continues at coordinate 3,646,874 of NZ_CP168523.1, read as the reverse complement.
GCTTCCCAGTTACCGCTCATCAAACTCTTGAAAATCCCGGTCTTCCCTTCATCGAAGGCCGATTTCCAGTACGTATACCCCTGACTGAAATCAGCAATCTCGGCGGTCTAACCCACGCGGTGGGTGAGGCCGAGTTGCAGAGCTTTGGCGAAGAAAATCTAGCTATATTTGTAAATCCCATAATGTGGGAATGATATTTATATATTGAGATTTCTCTGCGTCCAGGTCTATAGTCCAGCTCACTCACTGCCAAAAAACAAAACAGGTGAAGCGATGCTGGCGCAATTGATCGCGCTCGATTGGGGGACAACCTCATTACGTGCTTACAAACTCGGCTTCGGTGGCCAGGTGCTGGAACAGCGTGCGCTGTCGTCCGGGATCATGCAGTTGCCCAAGACGCCGCGAACCATCGCCGGTCAGGCATGCGCCGACGGTTTTGAACTGGCCTTTGATGAGGCTTGCGGTGACTGGCTCGACGCGCAGCCCGATGTGCCGGTGATTGCCTGTGGCATGGTTGGCAGCGCTCAGGGCTGGCGCGAAGCGGCCTACTGCGACACGCCGGCGAACGTCGCCAATCTCGGAACTTCCCTACAAACCGTTCGCAGTCTTCGCGGTGTCGATGTGCATATCGTGCCGGGTGTGATTCAGCGTTCGCGCTTGCCCAACGTCATGCGCGGCGAGGAAACCCAGGTGCTCGGTGTGCTGCAGAATCTGCCGAGCGGGGCGGGTAGCGATCTATTGATCGGCCTGCCGGGCAGCCATTCGAAATGGGTGGAAGTGGCCGACGGCTGCATCGTGCATTTCGATACCTTCATGACCGGCGAAGTCTTCGCCGTGCTCAGCGAACACAGCATTCTGGGGCGTACTCAGCAGCGCGGTGGGGCTTTTGATGGCGATGCTTTTGACCGTGGCGTGCAAGTGGCTCTGTCGGCGGATGGCGAAATCGGGCCGCTGTCGACGTTGTTCAGTGCCCGCAGCCTGGGGCTGACCGGCGAGCTGAGCGCTACCGCTCAGCCGGACTATCTGTCCGGCCTGTTGATCGGCCATGAACTGTCGGCCCTGGCCAATGTTCAGCGGCGTCGACGCAATAGCGTGCACCTGCCCTCGATCATCCTTATCGGCAATGCCCAACTCTGCACTCGCTACAGCCGGGCGCTCGACGCCTGCGGTTTTACCCGGGTGACCCTGGCCGAGCAGGCCACCGAACGCGGCTTGTGGCAGTTGGCGGTCGCCGCTGGACTGGTCACTGCAAACCCATCCCGTTAAACCTGACTGGAGGTCTGACATGCTCAAGCAAGCATTGGCACAAAACGGTCTGATCGCGATCTTGCGTGGCCTGCGTCCGCAAGAGGCGGCAGCCGTCGGCGAAGTCCTGTATTCGGCCGGATTTCGCGTCATCGAAGTGCCGCTTAATTCCCCTGAACCGTACGAAAGTATCCGCATCCTGCGCAGCACATTACCCGCCGATTGCCTGATCGGCGCGGGCACGGTGTTGACGCCGGAACAGGTCGAGCAGGTGAAAGCGGCGGGCGGCCAGGTGATCGTCATGCCCCACAGCGATGCCAAGGTGTTGCGCGCGGCGAAGGCAGCGGGGCTGTTCCTGTCGCCGGGCGTGGCGACGCCGACCGAAGCCTTTGCCGCGCTGGCCGAAGGGGCGGATGTGCTGAAGATGTTCCCGGCCGAGCAGATGGGCCCAGCCGTAGTGAAAGCCTGGCTGGCGGTGTTGCCGGCGGGGACGGTGCTGGTGCCGGTGGGCGGGATTACGCCAGACAACATGCAGGTGTTTGTCGAGGCCGGCGTCAAAGGTTTCGGTCTCGGTTCCGGGTTGTTCAAACCGGGCATGACGGCTGACGAAGTAGCGGTGCGCGCCAAGGCATATGTCGCTGCATGGAACGCTCTGCGTTAAGACTTTCTGGCGCTGTGAGCGCTGCATCTACAAGAGAGACAATAGAGATGAAAATCACCAAACTCACCACCTTCATCGTTCCGCCGCGCTGGTGCTTCCTCAAGGTCGAGACCGACGAGGGCGTGACCGGTTGGGGCGAGCCCGTGGTCGAAGGCCGCGCGCACACCGTCGCTGCTGCGGTCGAGGAATTGTCCGACTACCTGATCGGTAAAGATCCACGCAACATCGAAGACATCTGGACGGTGCTCTACCGTGGCGGCTTCTACCGGGGCGGGGCGATCCACATGAGCGCGCTGGCCGGTATCGACCAGGCATTGTGGGACATCAAGGGCAAGGCGCTGGGTGTGTCGGTCAGCGATTTGCTGGGTGGCCAGGTGCGGGACAAGATCCGGGTTTATTCCTGGATCGGTGGTGATCGCCCGGCGGACACTGCTCGCGCCGCGAAAGAAGCGGTCAGCCGTGGTTTCACCGCGGTGAAAATGAACGGCACCGAAGAGCTGCAATTCCTCGATTCCTTCGAGAAAGTCGACCTGGCGCTGGCCAACGTTGCCGCCGTGCGCGATGCGGTGGGCCCGAATGTCGGCATCGGCGTGGACTTCCATGGTCGGGTGCACAAGCCGATGGCCAAGGTGCTGATGAAGGAACTCGACCCGTACAAACTGATGTTCATCGAAGAACCGGTGCTCAGTGAAAACTACGAAGCGCTGAAGGAGCTGGCGCCGCTGACCAGCACACCGATTGCCCTCGGTGAGCGGTTGTTCTCGCGTTGGGATTTCAAGCGTGTGCTCAGCGAAGGCTACGTCGACATCATCCAGCCTGATGCGTCCCATGCGGGCGGCATCACCGAAACCCGCAAGATCGCCAACATGGCCGAAGCCTACGACGTGGCGCTGGCGCTGCATTGCCCATTGGGGCCGATTGCCCTGGCGGCGTGCCTGCAACTGGACGCGGTTTGCTACAACGCGTTCATTCAGGAACAGAGCCTGGGCATCCATTACAACGAGAGCAATGACCTGCTCGATTACGTGAAAGACCCGCGAGTGTTCGACTACGACAAAGGCTTCGTGAAGATCCCCAATGGGCCGGGCCTGGGCATCGAGATCAACGAGGAATACGTGATCGAACGCGCCGCCGTCGGCCACCGTTGGCGCAATCCGATCTGGCGCCATGCCGATGGCAGTTTTGCCGAGTGGTGATACTCACGCGGTGATCGTTCCCACGCTCTGCGTGGGAATGCCTCACCGGACGCTCTTGGGCCGTATGGCTGCGTTCCCACGCAGAGCGTAGGAACGATCAACCACCATGACCTCAATAAACATAAGAAGAGGCACCCCCATGCAACCGCAAACCCTCACCGGGCAGGCGTCGTTGGTGACGCCCAGTCGCAAGCGTTTTTTCATCATGGTCCTGTTGTTCATCACGGTGGTGATCAACTACCTGGACCGCAGCAACCTGTCCATTGCCGCCCCGGCGCTGACCAGCGACCTGGGCATCGATCCGATCCACGTCGGGCTGATTTTTTCCGCATTCGGCTGGACCTACGCCGCCATGCAGATCCCCGGCGGCTGGCTGGTGGACCGGGTGCCGCCGCGCATTCTCTATAGCGTTGCATTGCTGCTGTGGTCGCTGGCCACGGTGATGCTCGGTTTCGCCGCCAGTTTTATCGCATTGTTCGTGCTGCGCATGGCGGTCGGAGCGCTGGAAGCGCCGGCGTACCCGATCAACAGCCGCGTAGTGACAACCTGGTTCCCCGAGCGCGAACGCGCCACAGCCATCGGTTTCTACACCTCCGGGCAGTTCGTCGGCCTGGCGTTCCTGACGCCGGTGCTTGCCTGGCTGCAACACCAATATGGCTGGCACATGGTGTTTGTCAGCACTGGTGTGGTGGGCATTCTTTGGGCGGTGATCTGGTACGCGGTGTATCGCGAACCACGGGATTTCAAGGGCGCCAATGACGCGGAAATCGAGCTGATCCGCGAGGGTGGCGGGTTGGTGGATATTCAGGCCGAAGCCGCCAGGGCCAAGGCGAAATTCAGCTGGATCGACCTCGGAATTGTCCTGAGCAAGCGCAAGTTGTGGGGCATTTACCTCGGCCAGTTCTGCCTCAATTCGACTTTATGGTTCTTCCTGACATGGTTCCCGACTTACCTGGTGAAATATCGCGGCATGGACTTCATCAAGTCTGGCTTGCTGGCGTCGCTGCCGTTTCTCGCAGCGTTTGTCGGCGTGCTGTGCTCGGGGTTCTTCTCGGACTTTTTGATTCGTCGCGGCTGCACGGTGGGCTTCGCGCGCAAGTTACCGATCATCGGTGGTTTGCTGATTTCCACCTCGATCATCGGCGCCAACTTCGTCGAATCGACGCCGCTGGTGATTGCCTTCCTCGCGCTGGCTTTCTTCGGCAACGGTCTGGCCTCGATCACCTGGTCGCTGGTGTCGACCCTGGCCCCGGCGCGCTTGCTCGGGCTGACCGGTGGGGTGTTCAATTTCATCGGCAACCTGGCGGCGATTACCACGCCGATTGTCATCGGTTTCCTTGCCTCCGGTGATTCGTTTGCTCCGGCGATCACCTATATCTCGGTTCTGGCGTTGCTGGGCGCGCTGTCCTACGTGTTGCTGGTGGGCAAGGTCGAGCGTATCAAGTTGTAGTCGCAGCCGTCGGGCGACCATAATGCCGCCCGTTCCCTCGCTCAACGGTAAAGGCTGGATATGCAGGAAGACGCCCCAAAAATCGCCAAGGACGCCGCGCCGACCGGCACCCAGACACTGCTTCGTGGCCTGGGTGTGGTGCAGGCGGTGGCCAGTGGCGCCCGCGATCTCAAGGAAATCGCCCGGCTGATCGGCACGACGCGCAGCACCACCCATCGTCTGGCCAGTTGCCTGGTGGACGAGCGTTATCTGCGGGTCGTGCCGCAGGTCGGCTATCTGTTGGGGCCGAAACTGATCGAGCTGGGTTTTCAGGCGCGTGAAGAGCTGCCGTTGGTGACGCTGGCCGGGCCGTATCTGGATGAGTTGTCGGCATTGACCGGCGACACCATTCACCTGGCGATTCGTGAAGGCGACGAGGTGCTGTACCTGCTCAAGAATCCGGGGCGCAATGGCCCGGAAATGCGTTCGCGGGTCGGCCATCGCATGCCGTTGGCGCGTACCGGGATTGGTAAGGCGCTGATGCTTGATGACTCGCAGGAAGAATGGCAACGACTGTATGAAATCAGCTTGCCGGTGGGCGGGAAAAATCAGTTCTGGCCGCAGCACCCAGAGCAATCCTGGGAGCAGTTTCAGCAGCGCATGATCGAGTACGTGGCCGGCGGTTATGCCTTCGACCTGGAAGACAACGAACCGTCGATCCGCTGCGTGGCGGCACCGATTCGCGATGCCAGCAAGCGCATTGTCGCCGGCATCAGCATCGCCAGCACCGTGCCGTACATGCCGCTGGAAAAAATGGCCGAGCTGATTCCCCTGATCAAAGGGGTCACAGCCCGGCTGTCGGCGGAGTTGGGCCTGAAGGTTTAGAGTTTCAGCGTCGCCATGTCGATCACGAAGCGGTATTTCACGTCACCGGCGATCATGCGGGTGTAAGCCTCGTTGATCTGGTGGATGTCGAGCATTTCGATGTCGCAGGAGATGCCGTGCTCGGCGCAGAAGTCCAGTACTTCCTGGGTTTCGGCGATGCCGCCGATCAGTGAGCCGGCCAGCATGCGACGACCCAATACCAGTTTGGCAGCATGCACCGGCGGATCGATCGGCTCGATCAAGCCCACCAGAATGTGCACGCCGTCGAAACGCAGGGTATCGAGGTAGGGGTTGAGGTCGTGCTGCACCGGAATGGTGTCCAGCAGGAAGTCGAATTGTCCGGCGGCGGCCTTCATCTGTTCGGCATCGGTGGACACGATCACGTGGTCCGCGCCTTGGCGACGACCTTCTTCAGCCTTGCTCGCCGAGCGGGTGAACAAGGTCACCTCAGCGCCCATCGCCTTGGCGAACTTGATCCCCATGTGACCGAGACCGCCCATGCCAAGAATCCCGACCTTGTCACCGGCCTTCACGCCGTAGTGCTTGAGTGGCGAGTAGGTGGTGATGCCGGCACATAGAATCGGCGCGGCGCTGGCCAGGTCGAGCTTCTCCGGGATGCGCACGACAAAGTGCTCGCTGACCACGATGCTGTCGGAGTAACCGCCCATCGTGTTGCTGCCATCGACCCGGTCCGGGGTGGCGTACGTCATGGTCGGGCCTTCGAGGCAGTATTGCTCCAGATCGGCCTGGCAGGCTTCGCAATGGCGGCACGAGTCGACCATGCAACCGACGCCGACCAGATCGCCGACTTTGTGTTTAGTAACGTTCGCGCCGACGGCGGTCACTTTGCCGACGATCTCATGGCCGGGCATCAGCGGGTAAACCGCAATGCCCCACTCGTTGCGCGCCTGGTGGATGTCGGAATGGCAGACGCCGCAGTAGAGAATCTCGATTGCGACGTCGTCGGGCCGTGGACTGCGGCGTTCGAATTTCATCGGGGCGAGGGGAGTGGTGGGCGACTGAGCGGCGTATCCGATGGCGGTGTACATGGTGAACCTCGCAAAGCAGTGACAGGTGAGGCGAGCCATTCTGGGCACCGCACGGGTGACCGGCCATGGCGATTCCTCCGGGTGTCATGCCTAATCCTCCGGTATGCGCCGTTGATTGGCCGCATTGGCGTTCAGACCTGCGATGATGTTTTCATCCCTTTTTTCGCGACTTTTTTGTGAAGAGCTCTCCATGTTGTTGACCCGTCATCTCGATGCCAATGCCACGCTGGTTTCGCTGATCCAGCCGCTGACCACCCGCGATGGTTTCACGCCTACCACGTTGCCGGGCGTGCAGATTTTGCGGGCCAGTTGTGATTTGGCCCGTGGCCCGCAAATCTACGAGCCAAGCCTGGTCATCATCGCCCAGGGCAGTAAGTTGGCGTATCTGGGGTCGCGTACTCTGGAGTACGGTGCCGGGCATTATTTGATTCAGGCGCTGCCGGTGCCGTTCGAGTGCGAGACGTTTTCCGCGCCCGATGGCCCGATGCTGGGTATTTCCATCGCCATTGACCGGGTGTTGCTCGGTGAGTTGGTGTTGGCCATGGGGCTGGCGTCGGGGCGCTGTATCGCGGCGCAGACGCCAGAGTCCATGACTTCGGCGGTGCTCGATGATGCGATGCGGGGTTGTGTTGAACGGTTGTTGCGCTGTCTGCACGACCCGCTGGAGAGCCAGGTTATGGGACAGGCGCGATTGCGTGAGTTGTTGTTCGTCGCCTTGCGTGGGCCGCAAGCTGATGTATTGCGGGCGCTGGTGGAGCAACAGGGGCAGTTCGCCCGGATCGCGGCCTCCCTGAGCCATCTGCATGCGCATTACACCGAGCCGCTGAACGTCGACGCCCTGGCCAGTTGCGCGAACATGAGCGCGTCGACGTTTCATGAGCATTTCAAACGCTGCACCTTGTTGTCGCCAGTGCAGTATCTGAAGCGTTTGCGCTTGCTCAAGGCCCAGCGCTTGCTGCAGGGCGAAGGATTGGGCGTGGCCCAGGTGGCGCATCGGGTGGGGTATCAGAGCACGTCGCAGTTCAGCCGTGAGTACAAGCGCTACTTCGAGCGTAATCCGGGGGATGAGCGCGCTGCCTGATCCACAGGTTCTTGTGGTGACGCTTGAATTGCGGGCAACAAAAAGGCCCCCGTTCAGGGAGCCTTGTTGTTCAGACGGTCGACTTACATGTTCGGATAAGTCGGGCCGCCGGAGCCTTCCGGCGCCACCCAGGTGATGTTCTGTGCAGGGTCCTTGATGTCGCAGGTCTTGCAGTGAACGCAGTTCTGGGCGTTGATCTGGAAGCGCTTCTCGCCGTCTTCCTGGGTGACCACTTCGTACACGCCGGCCGGGCAGTAACGCTGGGCAGGTTCATCGTACAGCGGCAGGTTCTTGCTGATCGGGATGCTCGCGTCGGCCAGCTTCAGATGGCACGGCTGCTCTTCTTCGTGGTTGGTACCGGAGATGAACACCGAGCTGAGTTTGTCGAAGCTGATCTTGCCGTCCGGTTTCGGGTAGTCGATCTTCTTGCAGTCGGCCGCCAGTTTCAGGCACGCGTAATCCGGCTTGGTGTCGTGCAGGGTGAACGGCAGTTTGCCGCCGAAGATGTTCTGGTCGATCCAGTTGAAACCGCCGCCGACAATGGCGCCGAACTTGTGGATCGCTGGGCCGAAGTTGCGGCTGGCGAACAGTTCGTCGTAGAGCCAGCTCTTCTTGAACGCTTCGACATAAGTGGTCAGCTCTTGCGTGCCGTCCAGATCGGCGAACAGCGCATCGGCCACCGCGTCAGCGGCGAGCATGCCGGACTTCATCGCCGTGTGGCTGCCCTTGATCTTGGCGAAGTTCAGGGTGCCGAGGTCGCAACCGATCAGAGCGCCGCCCTTGAAGACCATTTTCGGCAGCGAGTTCAGGCCGCCTTTGCAGATGGCGCGAGCGCCGTAACTGACGCGCTTGCCGCCTTCCAGGTATTGCTTGAGCACCGGGTGATGCTTGAGGCGCTGGAACTCATCGAACGGCGACAGGAAGGTGTTGCTGTAGGAAAGATCGACGATCAGACCGACCACCACCTGGTTGTTTTCCAGGTGATAGAGGAACGAGCCCCCGGTGTTCTCGGTGCCCATGATGTCCAGCGGCCAGCCGGCGGTGTGGACCACCAGGCCAGGCTGGTGCTTGGCCGGGTCGATTTCCCAGATTTCTTTCAGGCCGATGCCGTAATGCTGGGCGTCGGCTTCGCTGTCGAGGTTGAAACGCTTGATCAGCTGCTTGCCGATGTGGCCGCGGCAACCTTCGGCGAACAGCGTGTACTTGGCGCGCAGTTCCATGCCTGGGGTGTACAGGCCTTCTTTCGGATTGCCTTCGCGGTCAACGCCCAGATCGCCGGTGATGATCCCGCGGACTACGCCGTTCTCGTCGAACAGCGCTTCCTGGGCGGCGAAGCCCGGGTAGATTTCCACGCCCAGGTTCTCGGCCTGCTGGGCCAGCCAGCGGCACAGGTTGCCCAGGGAGATAATGTAGTTACCTTCGTTGTGCATGGTCTTGGGCACAAAGAAGTCTGGAATCTTCTGCGCGCTGTCAGCGTTTTTCAGAACGAAGATGTCATCGCGGGTGACTGGCGTGTTCAGCGGCGCGCCGAGTTCTTTCCAGTCCGGGAACAGTTCGTTCAGGGCCCGTGGTTCGAACACGGCACCGGACAGGATATGAGCGCCGACTTCGGAGCCTTTTTCGACCACGCAGACGCTGATTTCCTTACCGGCTTCGGCGGCCTTCTGCTTCAAACGGCAGGCGGCGGACAGGCCAGCGGGGCCGGCACCGACGATGACCACGTCGAATTCCATGTATTCGCGTTCCACAGGCTATCTCCTACTCAAGGCTCAACAGTTTTTTTTCTAATTGGAGGTTGGGTGTCGCATTCATGAATTCCCCATAGTGCGGTACAGAGGACAATCGATGAACCACCTTTCTCTTTGGGTGGCGCATTATATCTACACCACTCTTAGCGTCCAATACAAACGTTTGTTTGAATCGGCTCAAAGCCAGATAAATCAAAGTCACGCGGCTTATGACTGGCCATTTTGCCGTATTGACCGGAATAGGTGTTCCGGTCAAGATACGGGCGGTTTTGCGCTCGCCGTAGGCTGAATACAGGTTTCAAGAGCACCTCTAAAGACAGGGCGATGGCAGTACAAGGTGAAGCGCTGCGCAGGTATCGCGCGCAGTTTACACGCCACGGTAATGAATGACTTGTCGGTCACCCCTGACGAACGGTCATCAGCCTTGTGAGCAAGGTTCACCCAATACACCTGCCAGCGTTTTTAGAGGTGCCCTTGCGCCGATGAGCATCAACCGCCAGGTTCGCCTAGGCGACTTTCTTTTCACCGGAGAGTAACGAGGAATCCATGAAGGTTCTTGTAGCTGTCAAACGCGTTGTGGATTACAACGTCAAGGTTCGCGTCAAGGCGGACAATTCCGGCGTCGACCTCGCCAACGTCAAGATGTCGATGAACCCGTTCTGCGAAATCGCAGTGGAAGAAGCCGTACGTCTGAAAGAGAAAGGCGTGGCGACTGAAATCGTCGTCGTCTCCATCGGCCCATCCACCGCTCAAGAGCAACTGCGCACCGCGCTGGCTCTGGGTGCCGACCGCGCCATCCTCGTCGAATCCGCTGAAGATCTGACTTCCCTGGCCGTGGCCAAGCTGCTCAAGGCAGTGGTCGACAAGGAGCAGCCACAGCTGGTGATCCTCGGCAAACAAGCCATCGACAGCGACAACAACCAGACTGGCCAGATGCTCGCGGCATTGAGCGGCTACGGTCAGGGCACGTTCGCGTCGAAAGTCGAAGTGTCCGGCGATACAGTTGCCGTGACCCGCGAAATCGACGGCGGCGCGCAGACGGTTTCCCTGAAACTGCCGGCCATCGTCACCACCGACCTGCGTTTGAACGAGCCGCGCTACGCGTCCCTGCCAAACATCATGAAAGCCAAGAAGAAGCCTCTCGAAGTGCTGACTCCGGACGCTTTGGGCGTTTCCACCGCCTCCACCAACAAGACCCTGAAAGTCGAAGCGCCAGCTGCACGCAGCGCGGGTATCAAGGTCAAGTCGGTGGCTGAACTGGTCGAGAAACTGAAAAACGAAGCGAAGGTAATCTAATCATGACTATCTTGGTAATCGCCGAACACGACAACAAAGTGCTGGCCCCGGCCACGCTGAACACCGTTGCTGCTGCCGCCAAGATCGGTGGCGACATCCACGTTCTGGTTGCAGGCCAGGGCGCCGGCGCCGTGGTTGAAGCCGCTGCGAAAATCGCTGGCGTGAGCAAAGTCCTGAACGCTGACAATGCTGCTTACGCGCATCAGCTGCCGGAGAACGTTGCTCCACTGGTAGCCGAACTGGGCAAGGGCTACAGCCACATCCTGGCTGCCGCCACTTCCAACGGCAAAAACATCCTGCCGCGCGTCGCCGCTCAGCTGGACGTTGACCAGATCTCCGAGATCATCTCGGTAGAAAGCGCCGATACCTTCAAGCGCCCGATCTACGCCGGTAACGCCATCGCTACTGTGCAATCGAATGCTGCAGTGAAAGTGATCACCGTGCGTGCGACCGGTTTCGACCCGGTGGCGGCTGAAGGTGGTTCGGCCGCCGTTGAAGCTGTTGCCGCTGTTCACAACGCCGGCACTTCCAGCTTCGTCAACGAAGAACTGGCCAAGTCCGATCGTCCGGAACTGACCGCTGCCAAGATCGTCGTTTCCGGTGGTCGTGGCATGCAGAACGGCGACAACTTCAAACACCTGTACGCCCTGGCCGACAAGCTGGGCGCTGCCGTCGGTGCTTCGCGCGCCGCGGTTGACGCAGGTTTCGTACCCAACGACATGCAGGTCGGTCAGACCGGCAAGATCGTTGCGCCACAGCTGTACATCGCCGTCGGTATCTCCGGCGCGATCCAGCACCTGGCCGGCATGAAAGACTCCAAAGTGATCGTGGCGATCAACAAGGACGAAGAAGCGCCGATCTTCCAGGTGGCCGATTACGGCCTGGTGGCAGACCTGTTCGAAGCCATCCCTGAGTTCGAGAAGCTGGTCTAATCCGGCGGCTTGACTTATAAAGAGCCCGGCCTTTTGGTCGGGTTTTTTTTGTTCCGGATTTGAGTGGGGAGAGTGTTGCCATGGATCTGCGCCACTGGTTTGGCTGCTCTTTTTTGCCAGGATTGTGTTTAAGTCTGGCGCTGATGCCGGGGCTGTCCAGCGCTGCAGGCAAATGCGAACGCTTGATCGTGACCGGCAGTCCCGACGCACCGCCGTACCTGTGGCAAGACCCGCAAAACCCTAAGCACCTGATTGGCGCCAGCGCTGATTTGTTGCAACAAGTGGCGGGGGAGTTGGGCATCAAGGTTGAGCTGCTCTATGCCGGCAAACGCTCCCAGGCCCTGGATGAAGTGCGCAGCGGGCGGATGGACATGCTGGCCGATGCGCCGTTGATGGTCACTGAACTGGAAAATCTGGATTACATCCATCCTGCGATGCTGGAAAACGATTATCTGGTCTGGACTCGCAACGACTCGTTATTGGTTTACAACGAAGCGCAGGACCTCCACGGTCATCCCGGCGCGTTGTCGGAAAAGGCTCGAGTGAGCCCTTCATTCGGCACTTTCGCCGAGCAGCAATTGACCCTCTTGCGCACACCCAATCTGACTCAGGCCTTTCAGAAATTGCTGCTGGGCGAGGTGGAGTTTGTCCTCGCCGGTCGCTACTCGGGCATGGCCATGGTGCAAACGCTGGGGATGGCCAATGACTTGATGGCCCACTCACAACCCATCGACAAACCCGGCCTGTACGTCGCGGTTTCCCATAACTCCGCCTGTAACGATCCTTGGTTGCGCGGACAGCTGGCCAAAAAGATGACAGAATTGCCCGCGTCCGGACTGACGGAAGCTGCGTTGCTGCGCAATATCGAGCGTTGGAAAGCGCAAGGCTCACAACCGCAGCCAAACCCTGTCAGTACCCCAAAACAGTAGGGATTTTTAGTGAGTATTCGACCTCTTTTCGCTGCCCTGGCCGTTCTGGCTCTGGCGGGTTGTGCAGCCGATCCGGCGCCGAATGAACAAATACGCCTGACCGAACAGGCCCTCGAACAAGCCAAGGCCGTGGGCGCTACCGCCGAGGAAGTGCCGGAGCTGAAACTGGCCCAGGACAAGTTCAACCGTGCCAAGGGCAACATGGCCGACCAGTCCTTCAAGAATGCGCGCATGCGGGCCGAGCAGGCCGAGCTGGACGCGCGCCTGGCCGAAGCCCGGGTCCTGACCCACAAGAGCGAGGAGCAGTTGAACGTGCTCAATACCCGCATCACCCGCCTGCGCAAGCAACTGGGAGATGCCCAATGAACCTGAAGACCAAAGCACTCGGCGGCTTGATCCTGGCCGGCTGCGCAAGCCTTTATGGCTGCGCCGGTCAACACAGCGAAGCTGCGTTGCAGCAGGCCGGTGCAGACTTCCAGAAGGTCAAGGAAGACTCCAACGTGTTGCGTATCGCGCCCAAGGACGTGATCCGTGCCGGTGAGTCCCTGGCCCGCGCCGATCGACTGTCCAGCTACTGGGGCAGCGGTTCGGACGTGGCGCATTACGCCTACCTGAGCCAGCGCTACAGCGAAATCGCCCGGGAACATACCAATCAAGTGCTCAACGAAGAGCGCGCAGCGAAGCTCGAACTCGAGCGTCAGCGCCTGCAATTGGCGCTGCGTGAGTCCAAGTTGCTTAGCGTGCAGCAACAGGGCAAATGGCTCGAAGAGCAGATCGTGGCGTTGGCGACCACCCAGACTGACCGTGGTCTGGTGATGACCCTGGGTGATGTGCTGTTCGATACCGGTGAAGCGGAGCTGAAGAGCTCGGCGAACCGCGTGGTGTTGAAAATCGTCCAGTTCCTGCAGCTCAACCCTAAGCGTGTGGTGCGGATCGAGGGTTATACCGACAGCACTGGCGGTAAACAGGAAAACCTCAAGCTGTCCCGCGACCGGGCGCAATCGGTAGCTGACGTATTGACGGACCTGGGCATCGACGACAAACGCATCCAGGTTGAAGGGTACGGCGATGAGTACCCGGTGGACGCCAACGCTTCCGAGCGCGGTCGTGCGCAGAACCGTCGGGTGGAAATTGTGTTCTCCGACGAAAAAGGCCAGCTCGGCGCGGCCCGTTAAGGGCTGCGTCACTGGAAAAACCCGGCCTGCTCAGCAGCGCCGGGTTTTTTTGCGCCCGTCAAATGCGTCGTAAAACAGTACAGCTTTTGCTGACACCGCACTGTATGGTCGACTATTGTAGTAACTGTCCCAGTACACTTCTAAACTGTTCCGGTATTGTTTCACACAAGAATAAAATGCCCGTGAAATCGAGTGCTGCGTCATGACCAATCTCTTGCTCTATCAACGTATTGCTCAGCAACTGGCCGAAGACATCCGCCGTGGCGTCTATCAGCCGGGGGAGCGCGTGCCTTCAGTGCGCAAGATGAGCTCGCAGCTCAACGTCAGCCATGCGACGGTGTTGCAGGCCTACGCCAACCTTGAAGATCAAGGGCTGATCCGTGCCCGGCCGCAATCCGGTTACTACGTGCACCAGACACCCGCCCTGACGGCACCGACCCCGGACATCGCCCGGGTCGAGCGCCCAGGCCTGGTCACCCGCAGCAGCATCATTCAGCAAGTCCTGGTCGAATCCCGCCGTGAGGGGGTCTTCCCGTTGGGCGCGGCTGTACCGAGTGTCGATTATCTGCCGGTGCGGGCACTGCATCAGCAACTGGCCAAAGTCACCCGTTTCCATAGTCCGCGCGCGTTCAGCTATATGTTCAGCCCTGGTTTCGAGCCGTTGCGTCGGCAAGTGGCGATCCGCATGCGCGATGCCGGCGTGGTGGTTGATCCGTCGGAAGTGGTAATCACCCACGGCTGCGTCGATGCATTGCAGATGTCTCTGCGCGTATTGACCCGGCCGGGCGATCTGATCGCCGCCGAGTCGCCGACCTATTACGGTTTGCTGCAACTGGCCGACCTGCTGGGGCTGAAAGTCATCGAGATCCCCAGCGATCCGGCCACCGGCATGAGCCTCGAAGCCTTGCAATTGGCGGCCAACCAGTGGTCGATCAAGGCACTGGTGCTGACCACGCGCCTGAGCAATCCCTTGGGCGGCACCATGCCCGAAGAGCGGCAGAAACAACTGCTGCGCCTGGCCTCGGATTTCGATATCCAGATCGTTGAAGACGATATTTATGGCGAGCTGATGTTCGAGCAGGGGCGCACCAAATCGCTCAAGGCCTATGACCGGCTGGATCGGGTGATTTATTGCTCCAGCTTCTCCAAAACCCTGTCGCCCGGCGTGCGGATCGGCTGGATGATTGCCGGCAAGTACCAGCAGGAAATTCAGCGCTTGCAGACGTTCAGCACGCATTCGGCCTGCAGTGTCACGCAAATGGGCATTGCCGCCTATCTGGAGAACGGCGGGTACGACCGGCATTTGCGTTACATCCGTCAGGAGTACCGCAAGAACCTCAGCGCTTTCCAACTGGCAGTGCAGCAATACTTCCCGGAAGGCACACAGATGACCCGGCCTACCGGCGGTTTCATTCTGTGGGTCAGTTTGCCGGGGCGGGTCAATACGCAAGAGTTGCATGTGCGTGCGCTGCAGCAGGGCATCAGCATTGCGCCGGGGCTTATTTTCAGTAACACCGAGCAATTCAATCACTGCATTCGCCTGAACTGCGGCATCCCCTGGAACCGCGAGGCCGAGCGTGCATTGATGACACTGGGGCTGCTGGCGACGCAATTGTGTCAGGAGACAACGAGCGGTTTTTGACTTGCGGGGCAGTTATGAACTGCCCGCTTGTCTTGTCGCCTCCAACAGGCGAGCATATAACCTTCTGCCGTTCGCGTCGTTGGGTCCATGAAGCCGATTTTTCCTTCTGCCTGGTTATTGATCTGCCTGTTGATGACTTGTCATGCGGAAGGTGTCATGGCGGCTTCCGTTCAGGAAAAACCGACAGCCGCCGCAACCGCGAAAAAACCGGCGACGGCTATAAAAACCGCTCCGGTCAAAAAAAAGGCTGCCCCGGTCAAAAAGCGTTCTCCCATTGCTTCCAAGTCAAAACCAGCCAGCGAAGTGTTGAAAACCAACCTCCCTCCCGCCAATCTCGACTTGAGCTTGCCCAAGGATAAGGTCGATGAATTGAAACCGGTCGGCACGGTACCGTTGCCTCGACACGATGCGGTGTTGCCGCAAATGTTCGGTGGCAAAAGCAGTCCGTTTCAGCTGAACGGTCGCCTGATCAGCAACGAAATGCAGCTGCAACGGCGCAACGAAGAGCGCCGGGACGTTGAAGGCGCGGCACTGGAATTCGAGTTCAAGCAGTAAATTTCCCCCTGTTCGTGACCCGCGAAACAGACGCTTTGTCGGAGACTGGTCAGTCACGTTCGTTTGAGCGTAAAAACCCGGGCCCGGGTAATTTAAAACAACTGTTTTAGCCGTTACTCTGTGCCGCGTCCCTTTAACACATTGCTCGTCGCGAGGAGCTTGTCGTCATGAGATGCCGTGAAGGCTGTGGCGCCTGTTGCATTGCCCCTTCCATCAGTTCGCCGATTCCCGGCATGCCCAATGGCAAAGCCGCCGGAGAACGATGCGTACAACTGTCTGCCGATAACCTGTGCAGCATTTTCGGCAAGCCGGAACGCCCCGCGGTGTGTTCGGCATTTGAGGCCGATGTCGAGGTTTGCGGAAGCAGCCGCGACGAAGCGATCAAATTGCTGGGCTGGTGGGAGCAAATGACGGCCGCGTGATGTGTTCAACGAACGGAACTTCAACAATAAGGAATAAGACTATGGGTTCGCTGCATCGTATCGCTTTGCTGTGTGGTTTGACGGTTTTGCTGGCCTCCACGGCCCAGGCCGAAGACTGGAAAACCGCCAAGGACGAAGATGGCATCAAGGTGTCCTTGAGTGAGGTGGCCGGTTCCCAATACAAGGCTTACCGTGGTGTAACGATCATGAAGACCACCATGGCCAAACTGCGTGCACTGCAGGAAGATGTTCCGGGAGCCTGCGCCTGGATTCACGAGTGCAAGGTCCAGAAGCTGCTCAAGCACGAAGGCAACCAGAGCTGGACCTACACTCAGTTCAATACACCCTGGCCGGTCACTGCTCGCGATTCGGTGTTGCATGTCACTACCGTTGACGGCGCTGATGGCAGCCTGACCCGCGAGCTGGAAGGGCAGCCGAAGTACCTTCCGGAAGAAAAGGGTTTTGTACGGGTCGCTCAGGTCAAGGGTTTCTGGAAGTTCGTGCCTAAAGGCGATCAAGTCGAAGTGACTTATCAGGTTCACACTGATCCAGGCGGCAGCGTGCCGTCGTGGTTGGCCAACAAGTTCGTGGTCGATGCGCCGTTCAATACTCTCAAAGCCCTGAAAGAACGCGCCGAGAAGTAGCCGCGTATCCAGTTGATGCGGCCTGTTCAACAACGCCCCGATCAAATCGGGGCGTTTCATTTCTACCAGGGGAGGGGAGTTATTTTGTTTCCGGATATGCGTTGAACGAAATTTTCACAATCTCTCCAAGACAATTCGCCTCAACGAATCAACCCCGCAACTTTGCGCCCACGCCGCTTGTCCCTGACCGCTATGAGCGGCAGTTTGGCTGTCGGGCAGTAATCAATGGCAATGCCGCGGTTGATCGTGCAACATTTGCGCACCGCGCACGCCCCGGGGCCGAGGATGGCCAACAGAGGGCAAGGCGCCACTGTATTTTTGTAACTTCAACTTCCAATGGGTCCTAAAACGACATGGCAAACCCGGACGCCCTGAATCAGCAGCGAGCTACTAGTCGCCTGCTGCAACCGACCGTCAAATCGCATCTGGCCTACACGCTGTTGTGCGCCCTGATCATGATGGTCATGTTCAGCCTGCTGCGCGTCGCGCTGCTGGTCTACAACCGCTCGATGATCCTCGACACACCGGCTTCGACCTTCCTGGAAGCGTTCGCCAATGGCTTGCGTTTCGACCTGCGCCTGGTGGTTTACCTCAGCGTTCCGCTGCTGCTGGCCCTGTTCAGCGCCCGGGCCATGGCGGCCCGCGGGTTCTTCCGGCTCTGGTTGACTGTTGCCTCGAGTATCGCGCTGTTCCTCGGCCTGATGGAGATGGACTTTTACCGCGAGTTCCACCAGCGCCTCAACGGCCTGGTCTTCCAGTATGTGAAAGAAGACCCGAAAACCGTGATGAGCATGCTCTGGTACGGTTTTCCGGTAGTTCGCTACCTGTTGGCCTGGGGTGTGGGCACGTTGATTCTGACCCTCGCGTTCAAGGGCGCCGACCGCGCCACACGTCCTCGCGGGCCGTTCAGCGGTGGCAGCATCGGCACGCGCCAGGTCGCTCCGTGGTATGCGCGCGGCGTGGTGTTCGTGGTCTGCCTGATGGTCTGTGTGGTCGCGGCGCGTGGCACCCTGCGCCAGGGCCCGCCGCTGCGTTGGGGTGACGTCTACACCACCGACTCGAATTTCGCCAACCAGTTGGGCCTCAACGGCACGCTGTCGCTGATCGCCGCGGCCAAGAGCCGGATGTCCGAAGAGCGCGACAACATCTGGAAAGCCACACTGGAACAACCTCTGGCCCAGCAGACCGTGCGCGATATGCTGCTGACTCCGAGCGACAAACTGGTGAACCCGGAGACCGCCGCGGTGCGTCGCAACTACACCCCCGACGCCAACAAGACACTGCCGATCAAGAACGTCGTGGTGATCCTGATGGAAAGCTTCGCCGGTCATTCGGTGGGCGCTCTGGGACGTCCGGGCGAGATCACGCCTTCCTTCGACAAACTGTCGAAAGAAGGTCTGTTGTTCGACCGTTTCTTCTCCAACGGCACCCATACCCACCAGGGTATGTTCGCCACCATGGCCTGCTTCCCGAACCTGCCAGGTTTCGAATACCTGATGCAGACCCCGGAAGGAAGCCACAAACTGTCCGGCCTGCCACAGTTGCTCAGCACTCGTGGCTACGACGATGTGTATGTTTATAACGGCGACTTCGCCTGGGACAACCAGTCGGGCTTCTTCAGCAACCAGGGCATGACCAACTTCATCGGGCGCAATGACTTCGTCAATCCGGTGTTCTCCGACCCGACCTGGGGCGTGTCTGACCAGGACATGTTCAACCGTGGCCTGGAAGAGTTGAAAGCCCGCGACGGCAAGGACAAGAAACCGTTCTATGCCTTGCTGCAAACCCTGTCCAACCACACGCCATACGCCTTGCCGACACCATTGCCGGTGGAGCGCGTGACCGATCGTGGCAGCCTCAACGAACACTTGACCGCCATGCGCTACTCCGACTGGGCATTGGGTCAGTTCTTTGAAAAGGCTCGCAAAGAGCCGTACTTCAAGGAAACCCTGTTCGTGATCGTCGGCGACCACGGTTTTGGCAATGAACAACAGATCACCGAAATGGACCTGGGCCGCTTCAACGTGCCGATGCTGATGATCGGGCCGGGCATACAGGAAAAATTCGGTCAGGTCGACCACACTGTGGGCACCCAGATCGACATCGTGCCGACCATCATGGGCCGCGTGGGTGGCGATGTGGTCCATCAATGCTGGGGGCGTGACTTGCTGAACCTGCCGGAAGGTGACAAGGGTTTCGGCATGATCAAGCCGTCGGGCAGCGATCAGACGGTCGCCTTGCTCACCGCGGACCGCGTGCTGGTACTGCCTAAAGAGATGCCGCCAAGGTTGTATCAATACGAACTGGGCGCTAACCCGAAAGGTGAAGTGATCCCAGCATCGGCTGACGAAGCGGCGCTCAAGCAGAAGCTCGAGTCGTTCATCCAGACGGCTACCAAGAGCTTGTTGGACAACACCGCCGGTGTGGTTGACGGCAAACCGGACTAAGTTTTTCCGGAATACAAAAGAGGCCCTTCGCAGGGCCTCTTTTTTTTGCCGGTAGAATCTCTATATCTTGCCAAGCAGCAATAGGATTAACAGCACCACCAACACCACGCCGATGATACCGGACGGGCCATAACCCCAACTTCTGGAGTGCGGGAAGACCGGCAGGCCGCCTATCAGCAACAGGATAAGAATAACGATAAGAATTGTGCCCATGTCTATTTCCTTGTTGGAAGCGTTGTGGGTTTGACCTGGCGTTTTAGCCATCAGCTGGACTTGTATTAATCCTAGCTGCTTAAAAAATCCGACTCATGGCTATGAAGAAAAATTCCAAGTTTTTTTAATGTTTTTGGAAAGTATGTTTATTTCTTTTGCTGTGTTTCGAAGTTGAAACAACCGCACCGCTCCGTGGTTCATCGCTGGCCATTCAGCACTCTGATGGAGCGTGGGTCGCGCATTATCCTTCGCTACACTCGGTGCATCTTCCCCGGAACAACAAGGCTGTTTGCTATGCAAAATCGCATGATGATCACTGGCGCGGGCTCAGGCCTGGGTCGCGAAATCGCGCTGCGCTGGGCGCGTGAAGGCTGGCAGCTGGCCTTGTCGGATGTCAGTGAGCCCGGCCTGCAGGAAACCCTCAAGTTGGTGCGCGAAGCCGGCGGTGACGGCTTCATTCAGCGCTGCGATGTGCGCGACTACAGTCAGTTGACCGCCTTCGCCCAAGCCTGCGAAGAGAAACTCGGCGGTATCGATGTCATCGTCAATAATGCCGGCGTGGCCTCGGGCGGGTTCTTCAGTGAACTGTCGCTTGAGGACTGGGACTGGCAAATCGCGATCAACCTGATGGGCGTGGTCAAGGGCTGCAAGGCCTTCCTGCCGCTGCTGGAGAAAAGCAAAGGCAAAATCATCAACATCGCCTCGATGGCGGCGCTGATGCAAGGCCCGGCCATGAGCAACTACAACGTGGCCAAGGCGGGTGTGGTGGCGTTGTCCGAAAGTTTGCTGATTGAACTGGCCCATGAGGAAGTCAGCGTGCATGTAGTTTGCCCGTCGTTCTTCCAGACCAATCTACTGGACTCCTTCCGTGGCCCGACCCCGGCCATGAAAGCCCAGGTCGGCAAATTGCTGGAAAGCTCACCGATCACCGCTGCTGACATTGCCGACTACATCTATCAGCAGGTCGCCGCTGGCGAATTCTTGATCCTGCCTCACGAGCAGGGCCGTATGGCCTGGGCGATCAAACAGAAAGACCCGCAATTGCTCTACAACGAAATGACTGTGATGGCTGACAAAATGCGCGCCAAGGCCAAACAAAACGCAGGCTGAACTTGCCTGTGCGCAACACCGTCGTTAGGGTGGCCGCCAACCGGCCATCCCAACGAGACGTCTGCATGCTCAATTACCTGTGGTTTTTCCTCGCCGCGCTGTTCGAAATCGCCGGCTGCTTCGCTTTCTGGATGTGGCTGCGCCAGGGTAAAAGCGTGTGGTGGGTCATCCCGGCCTTGTTCAGCCTGACGTTATTCGCGCTACTGCTGACCCGGGTCGAAGCGAGCTACGCCGGTCGCGCCTATGCCGCCTACGGTGGCATCTACATCATTGCGTCGGTTGGTTGGCTGGCGGTGGTCGAGCGGATTCGACCATTGGGCTCTGACTGGATCGGCGTGGCGCTGTGTGTACTCGGGGCGACTGTCATTTTGTTTGGTCCGCGCCTTACCGCTTCCTAACGGATCGGTCCTTCATTCAAGCGGTTTGTCAGACACGTCCGTCAGAGTGATGCAGCCTGCATTGTAGGGCGGGACTGTTTTGCGGTCGTTGCATTGAAGACCCGCTCTGCGCAGGGCATCTTCAGGGGCCGGTAACCCTGAAGGATGAATGCCATGCTTGTACTCAGTCGCGTTGTGGGCGAATTGATATCCATTGGTGACAACATTTCCGTGCGGGTGCTCGCCGTCAACGGAAGCAGTGTGCGCTTCGGTGTTGAAGCGCCACAGCAGGTCAACGTACACCGCGCCGAAGTCTACGAGCGCATCCAGATCAAACAGGCAAAAGCCAAGGCTCGTTAAGGGCTTCAGTCGAACAGGTGCTTGGGCACGTCGTGCTTGAGCATCAACTGGCATTGCTCGCTTTCCGGATCGAAGACGATCAGCGCCTGGCCCTTGGTCAATGCCTGACGCACACGCAACACACGGGTTTCCAGCGGCGTGTCATCGCCGTTGTCCGTGCCGTCACGGGTCACGAAATCCTCGATCAGGCGGGTCAGGGTGTCGACTTCAAGTTGGTCGTGGGGGATCAGCATAAGGCACCTCGGTTAAACATTGGCGCGATGCTACGGCGGATATGAACACATCACCAGTGTTCGCCTCAGCTTTCTGTGCGCTGTCCCAGCAGGCTATCCACCGACGGTACCCGGGTATCGCTTTCCATCTGCGTCTCGTGCTCGATCTGGTGACTGAACCGCTCCAGCGATCCCGTGGCTGGTTGTGCATCGCTGGCGAATACCGGCGGGCTGAGAATGTAGGCGCCGAGCAAACGGCTGAGAGCGGCAAGGCTGTCGATGTGGGTACGTTCGTAGCCGTGAGTGGCGTCGCAACCGAAGGCCAGCAGGGCGGTGCGAATGTCATGGCCGGCGGTGACGGCCGAGTGAGCATCGCTGAAGTAATAGCGGAACAGGTCCCGACGTGCCGGCAGTTCGTTGTCAGCGGCCAGGCGTAGCAGATGCCGCGACAGATGATAGTCATAAGGTCCGCCGGAATCCTGCATCGCCACGCTCACCGCGTGTTCGCTGGAGTGCTGGCCGGGCGCGACCGGCGCGATGTCGATGCCGACGAATTCGCTGACATCCCAGGGCAGGGCAGCCGCCGCACCACTGCCGGTTTCCTCGGTGATGGTGAACAGCGGATGGCAGTCGATCATCAACTCTTCGCCGCTGTCGACAATCGCTTTCAGTGCCGCCAGCAGAGCGGCAACGCCGGCCTTGTCGTCGAGGTGACGGGCGCTGATGTGGCCGCTTTCGGTGAACTCCGGCAACGGGTCGAAGGCGACGAAATCGCCGACGCTGATCCCCAGCGAATCGCAATCGGCGCGGGTGGCGCAATAGGCGTCCAAGCGCAATTCGATGTGATCCCAGCTGATCGGCATTTCATCCACGGCGGTGTTGAACGCGTGCCCGGAAGCCATCAGCGGCAACACGCTGCCACGAATCACGCCGTTGTCGGTGAACAGGCTGACGCGGCTGCCCTCGGCAAAACGGCTGGACCAGCAGCCGACGGGCGCCAGGGTCAGGCGCCCGTTGTCCTTGATCGCGCGAACCGCCGCGCCAATGGTATCCAGGTGAGCGGAGACTGCTCGGTCCGGACTGTTCTTCTTGCCCTTGAGAGTGGCGCGGATGGTGCCGCGACGGGTCATTTCAAAGGGAATGCCCAGCTCTTCAAGGCGCTCGGCGACGTACCGCACGATGGTGTCGGTGAACCCGGTGGGGCTGGGAATGGCGAGCATTTCCAGCAGGACTTTTTGCAGGTAATCGAGATCCGGTTCGGGAATTTTGCTGGTCATGGAAACTCCTGATGGTGTTGGTACAGACAACACATCACTAAGGGACTGCCGGCTGACTATGCGCAAACAACAAATCCACAAACCGCTCGGCCGTCGGCTGCGGTTCATGGTTGGCCAGGCCGGCGCGTTCATTGGCTTCGATAAACACGTACTGCGGCTGGTCGGCGGCCGGCACCATCAGGTCGAGCCCGACCATCGGAATATCCAGCGCTCGCGCCGCGCGCACCGCCGCGTCCACCAAGGCTGGATGCAGAATCGCCGTGACGTCTTCAAGGATGCCGCCGGTATGAAGATTCGCCGTGCGCCGTACGAACAAGTGCTCGCCGGCCGGCAGAATGCTGGCGTAGTCATAACCCGCCGCCTGCAAGGTGCGTTGGGTCTCCTGATCCAGCGGGATTTTGCTTTCGCCGCTGGTTGCCGCCTGACGGCGACGACTCTGGGCTTCGATCAGCGCACCGATGGAATGCTGACCATCGCCCACCACTTCCGCCGGCCGGCGAATGGCAGCCGCGACCACCTCGAAGCCGATCACCAGAATCCGCAAATCGAGGCCTTCGTGAAAACTTTCCAGCAGCACTCGACTGTCGAATGCACGGGCGTTTTCGATGGCTTGCTGGACCTCCTCAATGCTGCGCAAATCCACTGCCACCCCCTGACCCTGTTCCCCGTCCAGCGGTTTGACCACCACCCGTTCGTGCTCGTCGAGAAACGCCAGATTGTCGTCCGCGCTTCCCGCCAGTTGTTGGGCGGGCAGTTTGAGGCCGGCGTTTTTCAGCACCTTGTGAGTCAGGCTTTTGTCCTGGCACAAGGTCATGCTGATGGCGCTGGTCAGGTCGCTCAGGGATTCGCGGCAACGCACCCGACGACTGCCATGGATCAAGGTAAACAGACCGGCCTGAGCGTCATCCACCTGCACCTCAATACCGCGCCGATGAGCCTCTTCGACGATGATCCGCGCATACGGATTGAACTCGGCTTCGGGGCCGGGGCCGAGAAACAACGGCTGGTTGATGCCGTTCTTGCGCTTGATCGCAAAGGTCGACAAGTTGCGAAAACCGAGCTTGGCGTAAAGATTTTTCGCCTGACGGTTGTTGTGCAGCACCGACAGGTCCAGGTAACTCAGCCCACGGCTCATGAAGTGTTCGATCAAGTGCCGCACCAACACTTCACCGACGCCTGGGCGGGAACATTGCGGATCCACCGCCAGGCACCACAGGCTGCTGCCGTTTTCCGGATCGTTGAATGCCTTGTGGTGATTGAGGCCCATGACGCTGCCGATAATCGCGCCGCTGTCCTCGTCTTCGGCCAGCCAGTACACCGGGCCGCCCTGATGATGGGGCGTCAGCAAACCTGCATCGATCGGCAGCATGCCGCGGGCCTGATACAGCTGATTGATCGCCTGCCAGTCCGCCTCGCTTTGCGCCCGACGAATGCGAAAACCGCGAAACACCCGGGTGGCCTGACGGTAATCGCTGAACCACAGGCGCAAAGTATCGGACGGGTCGAGAAACAGTTGCGCCGGTTCCAGCCCCAGCACTTGCTGGGGGGCGGCGACGTACAAGGCGATGTCCCGCTCACCGGGTTGCTCATTGAGCAACTCTTGGGCGAGGCTCGCCGCATCGGGAAAGGTATGGCCGATCAACAACCGGCCCCAACCGCAATGCACGGCGATGGGCACGGCGCTCAATGCACTGCCGTCTTCGGCCAGGCGTGCCTGCAAGCGTTCGTAGGAGGGCGCCTGACCGCGCAACAGGCGTTGGCTGTAAGCCGTGGCGTGGGGTTTCATCGATCAGATTCCTTGTTCACTGAGCCACAGGTTCAGGGCCGCCAATTGCCACAGCTTGGAGCCGCGCAACGGGGTCAACTGGCCTTGCGGATCGGTCAGCAGGCGGTCGAGCATGGCGGGGTTGAACAAGCCGCGATCCTGACTCGGATCGAGCAGCAGTTCACGCACCCAGTTCAGTGTGTCGCCCTGCAAATGCTTGAGACCGGGCACCGGGAAGTAACCCTTTTTGCGGTCGATCACTTCGCTTGGAATGACCAGCCGCGCCGCTTCTTTCAGGACTTGCTTGCCGCCATCCGGCAGTTTGAATTTGCCCGGCACCCGCGCTGACAATTCCACCAGGCGATAGTCGAGAAACGGCGTGCGCGCTTCCAGGCCCCAGGCCATGGTCATGTTGTCGACCCGTTTGACGGGGTCGTCCACCAGCATCACGGTGCTGTCCAGGCGTAGGGCTTTGTCCACCGCCGCGTCGGCACCGGGTTGTGCGAAATGTTCCTTCACGAAGTCGCCGGCGGCATCGTTGGCTGTCAGCCATTTCGGTTGCGCTGTGGCGGCATAGTCGGCATAGCTGCGGTCGAAAAACGCATCGCGATATGCCGCATACGGATCGCTCGCGCCGTCCACCTGCGGATACCAGTGATACCCGGCGAACAACTCGTCCGCGCCCTGGCCGCTCTGCACCACTTTGCAATGCTTGGCCACTTCCCGGGACAGCAGGTAGAAGGCAATGCAGTCATGGCTGACCATCGGCTCGCTCATGGCGCGGAACGCTGCCGGCAATTGCTCGATGATCTCTTGTTCGTCGATACGCAGTTGATGGTGCCGGGTGCCGTAGTGTTTGGCGATCAAGTCCGAATACTGAAATTCATCACCGCGCTCGCCACCGGCATCCTGGAAACCGATGGAAAAGGTCGACAAGTCTTCTACCCCGACTTCGCGCAACAGCCCGACCAACAGACTCGAATCGACGCCACCGGACAGCAGCACACCGACATCCACCGCCGCCCGTTGACGGATCGCCACCGCTTCACGGGTGCTGTCGAGCACGCGATCGCGCCAGTCTTCGAGGGTCAGATTCAGTTCGTCGGCATGTGGGCCGTAGGGCAGGGTCCACCAGGTTTTCTGCTCGGTGGTGCCGTCGGCTTCGATACGCATCCAGCTCGCCGGGGGCAGTTTTTCGATGCCCGCCAGCAAGGTGCGAGGGGCCGGGACCACCGCGTGGAAGTTCAGGTAATGATTGAGCGCCACCGGATCGAGGATCGGGTTGATGTCGCCGCCCTTAAGCAATGCCGGCAATGCCGAGGCAAAGCGCAGGCGCTGGCCGGTGCGCGACAGGTACAGCGGCTTCACACCGAGACGGTCGCGGGCGATGAACAGACGCTGGGCGTCACGTTCCCAAATGGCGAAGGCGAACATGCCGTTGAGCTTGGGCAACAGCGCTTCACCCCAGGCGTGATAGCCCTTGAGCAGCACTTCGGTGTCGCCACCGGAGTAGAAGGCATAACCGAGGCTTTCCAGCTCGGTGCGCAGTTCCGGGAAGTTGTAGATAGCGCCGTTGAAGGCCAGGGACAGGCCCAGTTGGTTATCGATCATCGGCTGCGCCGAGCCGTCCGACAGGTCCATGATTTTCAGGCGCCGATGGCCCAGGGCAATCGGGCCTTGGCTGTGGAAACCCCACGCATCAGGGCCGCGAGGGGCCAGGTGATGGGTGATTCGTTCAATGGCTGCGAGGTCCGCAGGTTGATGGTCGAAACGTAATTCTCCAGCTAATCCGCACATAAGTCCTTACCGGTTTTTCCGTTGGGGAGGGTCAATCGATACCCGCCAAAAACGGCGGGTACCCGGAAACTGACCCGGCTGAATCCCTGGAGTTTTAGACCGATAAGTTATAAGTCGGTGTATCAGACTTTTCCGCGGATCAACTGGCGCAAGGCAAAACGGTTGGGATGGCAGGCCTCGGCCACGGCTTTGGGCAAGGGCAAAGGCTCGTTCTCAAGCCATGCCGCCAACAGTTCGCCGGACAATGGCGCGGTGATCAAACCGCGAGAACCATGACCGCTGTTGACGTAAAACCCATCAAGCCACGGGCAGGGCACATCGGGCACTTGCCGGGCATCTTTGCTCAGCGCGGCATAGGCATCGGCGAAGCTGGCCTGATCGGCCAGTGGTCCGACGATCGGCAGGTAATCGGGACTGGTGCAGCGGAACGCCGCGCGCCCTTCAAGCTGCTGCGGGTCCAGGTCTTGAACATGCAGGCGGGTGACCAGGTCGGTGGAGATTTCTTCGAGCAACGCCAGGTTGCCGAGGTGCTCGGCGACAGTCGGGGTCAGATCGTCACTCTTGAAATCGAAGCTGGCGCCGAGGGTGTGTTCGCCCAGACGAGCAGGCGCCACATAGCCTTCGGCGCAGACGACGGTCGCCAGGCTCTGGCTTTCAGGGGTTTGCGCCAGTCGGGTGATCTGGCCGCGAATGCGTTTGAGGGGCAGCTCGGCGCTCTGGGGGAAGCGTTTGATCTCGGCGGCACCGGCGAGAATCACCACGGGCGCGCTGGCCAGCAGCGTCTCGCCGTCCCAGGCCTGCCATTGATCCTCCACCTTGCGCAGTTCCAGCACCTCGCGATGGGGCAGCCACTGAATGTTCGTTGAAGACGCCTGCCACTGGCACAACGCAGGAGGATGAACCC
Organism: Pseudomonas sp. Pseusp15; assembly: GCF_059492165.1. Lineage (NCBI taxonomy): Bacteria > Pseudomonadati > Pseudomonadota > Gammaproteobacteria > Pseudomonadales > Pseudomonadaceae > Pseudomonas > Pseudomonas sp. Pseusp15. The sequence continues at coordinate 3,619,523 of NZ_CP168523.1, read as the reverse complement.
AGCCGCCTTCGGGGAAGAACAGGCCGCCGTGCTCCAGTTCGATACCGGCCCGGGCCTGTGCTTGCGGTTGATCGAGCAGGTGTACCAGGTCTGGCGGAAAGGCCGTGGCCAATTGCGCCTGACGTTCGGCTTCCTTGGCATTGAAGGCCAGTTGCAAGACCCCGCAATCGTCCCAGTCGACGCCGCGCTGCAACTGTTCCAGCAGGCGCCGGGTGTAACCAAAACCGCTGACGATCAATTGCGACAGCGCGGTGCCGTGGGCCGAAAGCTTGAGGTACAGCACACCCTGAGGGTTGCCCGAGGCTTCCTGCGCCAGTGCTTCGTGGCGCTCCAACAGGCTCACTTGCCAACCCCGCGCGGCGAGACTGGCGGCGCTGGCGCAACCGGCCAGCCCGGCACCGATCACCAGGGCGCGGCGCTCGCCGGTCGGCGGGGTTGGGCGAGCGAACCAGGGTTTAGTCGCGGCAGGTGGTGCGGTCTCTTCAGGCCAGCCAAGAAAGGTGCCCCGCAGGATCTCCCACTTGTGACCGATGCCCGGCGTGCGTTTCATCTTGAAGCCTGCGGCGTTCAACAGACGGCGTACCCAGCCGGTGCTGGTGAAGGTGCTGATGGTCGAGCCGGGTGCCGCCAGACGTGCCAGTTCGGCAAACAGCTCGGCAGTCCACATGTCGGGGTTTTTCGCCGGGGCGAAACCGTCGAGGAACCAGGCGTCGATCTGCGCGTCCAGTTGCGGCAACTGCTCCAGTGCATCACCAATCAGCAGGGTCAGGGTGACGCGGCCGTTGCCCAGCACCAGCCGCTGAAAGCCTTGATGGATCGCCACGTATTGCGCCAGCAATTGATCGGCGAACGGCTTGAGATCCGGCCATAACGCCAGGGCCCGTTGCAGATCGGCGGTGCTCAGCGGGTACTTTTCGACACTGACAAAATGCAGCCGCGCACCGGCCACTGCGTGCTGTTCGAACAACTGCCAGGCACAGAGAAAATTCAGTCCGGTACCGAAACCTGTTTCGCCAATCACCAGTCGCCCACCCGCCGGCAATGCGGCGAAGCGGTCGCGCAAATCGTTTTGCTCCAGAAACACGTAGCGGGTTTCTTCAAGGCCCGACTGGTCGGAAAAGTACACATCATCCAACACCCGCGAACGCGGGCGACCTTGGTCGTCCCAGTCGAGCTGGGCGTGGGGCAATACAGGTTTCATGGCAGGCTCGGCAACGGCAAGACCGCCATTCTAGCCGATCGCCACGGTGGTGCTTGATCCGTGGCAAGTGCCACATTCGGGGGGCAGGGAGAATCGTCGTTTTGTGGCGAGGGAGCTTGCTCCCGCTCGGGTGCGAAGCAGCCGCAAGTTGGTTGTCTATGTACCCCCGGAGTACAAGTTTTTTGGTATCGGGACGGCTTCGCCGTCCAGCGGGAGCAAGCTCCCTCGCCACAGGGTTCGTATCAGTCTCAAAGATGGATTTGTCCTGCGCATGAGACGTCAATCCGCTAGTCTTGCTCAATCCTGGAAGGAGCGTCTCCATGTTCGAATCCGCCGAAATCGGTCATGTCATTGACAAAGAAACCTATGAAGCCGAAGTGCCGGCCCTGCGTGAAGCCTTGCTCGAAGCGCAGTTCGAACTTCAGCAGCAACATCGTTTTCCGGTGATCATTTTGATCAACGGCATCGAAGGGGCCGGCAAGGGCGAGACGGTCAAGTTGCTCAACGAATGGATGGACCCGCGCCTGATCGAGGTCCGCACTTTCGACCAGCAGACTGACGAAGAACTGGCTCGGCCACCCGCCTGGCGCTATTGGCGGATGCTCCCGGCCAAGGGGCGCATGGGGATTTTCTTCGGTAACTGGTACAGCCAGATGCTGCAAGGGCGGGTTCATGGTTTGTTCAAGGATCCGCGACTCGATCAAGCCATTAACGGCGCCGAACGGCTGGAGAAGATGTTGTGCGACGAAGGCGCGCTGATCTTCAAGTTCTGGTTTCACCTCTCCAAGAAACAAATGAAAGCGCGGCTCAAGGCGCTGAACGACGATCCGCTGCACAGCTGGCGCATCAGCCCGCTGGACTGGCAACAATCCGCGACCTACGACAAGTTCGTGAAGTATGGCGAACGGGTACTGCGCCGCACCAGTCGCGACTACGCGCCGTGGCACGTGATTGCTGGCCTGGATGCGCGTTATCGCAGCCTGGCGGTCGGCAAGATTCTGCTCGAGGGCCTGCAGAGCGCGCTCAAGAGACCCAGGATTCACCCGCACAAAGTCAGTGCCGCGCCCTTGTCTCCCAGCGTCGATCACGTGAATCTGCTCGACAGCCTGGACCTGACCCTGAACCTGGACAAGGACGATTACGAAGAGCAACTGATTACCGAGCAGGCACGGTTTTCCGGGCTGATGCGCGACAAACGCATGCGTCGTCACGCGTTGATCGCGGTGTTCGAGGGCAACGACGCGGCAGGCAAGGGCGGGGCGATCCGTCGGGTGGCCGCGGCACTCGACCCACGTCAGTACAACATCGTGCCGATCGCCGCGCCTACCGAAGAAGAACGGGCGCAGCCGTATCTCTGGCGGTTCTGGCGGCATATTCCGGCGCGGGGAAAATTCACTGTGTTCGATCGTTCCTGGTATGGCCGGGTGCTGGTGGAGCGCATCGAGGGTTTTTGCAGCGAGGCGGACTGGTTGCGTGCCTACAGCGAGATCAACGACTTCGAAGAGCAGCTCGACGATGCCGGGGTGATCGTGGTCAAGTTCTGGCTGACCATCGACAAACAGACTCAGATGGAGCGCTTCCAGGAGCGCGAAGAGATCCCCTTCAAGCGTTTCAAGATTACTGAAGACGACTGGCGTAACCGCGACAAGTGGGACGATTACCGCGCTGCGGTCGGCGATATGGTCGACCGCACCAGCACCGAGGTATCGCCCTGGACCCTGGTGGAGGCCAACGACAAGCGCTGGGCGCGGGTCAAGGTATTGCGCACCCTCAATGAGGCGCTGGAAGCAGCATTCGAAAAGTCCGACAAACGGGAGAAGAAACTGCAAAAGCGCAAGCGCTGAGCCGATGGTTACGCATACGCGGGGTGAATGATTGTCGCGGTCAGTCATGAGTGGGACTTATGCTCGATCCAACTCCCGACTGACAACAACAATGAGGTGTATGCCATGCGTGAAGTGGTGATCGTCGACAGCGTGCGGACCGGCCTGGCCAAATCCTTTCGCGGCAAGTTCAACATGACCCGTCCCGATGACATGGCGGCCCACTGTGTCAACGCGCTGCTCACGCGCAATGACGTCGATCCGGCCAGCGTCGAGGATTGCATCGTCGGCGCCGGTTCCAACGAAGGTGCCCAGGGTTACAACATCGGTCGCAACGTCGCGGTGCTGTCGCACCTGGGCATCGGCACGGGTGGCATGACCCTTAACCGCTTCTGTTCGTCGGGCTTGCAGGCCATCGCGATTGCCGCCAATCAGATCGCTTCCGGTTGCAGCGACATCATCGTCGCCGGTGGTGTCGAGTCGATCAGCCTGACCATGAAAAGCGTCAACACCGATCACCTGATCAACCCGCTGCTGAAAGAGCAGGTGCCAGGTATCTATTTCCCCATGGGCCAGACGGCCGAGATCGTCGCGCGTCGTTACAGCGTCAGCCGCGAGGAGCAGGATCTGTACGCCCTGCAAAGCCAGCAACGTACCGCTCTGGCGCAGGCCGCCGGGTTGTTCAACAATGAAATCGTGCCGATGGCGGTGAAGTATCGCGTTGAAGACAAGGCCACCGGCCAGGTGCAGATCCTCGACGGCATTGTCGATCACGACGACTGCAACCGCCCCGACACCACCCTGCAAAGCCTGGCGGGATTGAAACCGGTGTTTGCCGAAGACGGCTCAGTAACGGCCGGCAACTCTTCGCAGCTGTCCGACGGTGCTTCGATGACCCTGGTGATGAGCCTGGAAAAAGCCCTGGCGCTGGGGCTCAAGCCCAAAGCCTTCTTTCGCGGTTTCACCGTGGCCGGGTGCCAGCCGGACGAGATGGGCATCGGCCCGGTGTTCTCGGTGCCGAAGTTGCTCAAGGCCAAGGGGTTGCAGATTGCCGACATTGATTTGTGGGAGCTCAATGAAGCGTTCGCCTCGCAATGCCTGTACAGCCGCGATCGGCTGGAAATCGACAACGACAAATACAACGTCAATGGCGGCTCGATTTCCATCGGCCACCCGTTCGGCATGACCGGTTCGCGTCAGGTCGGGCACATCGTGCGCGAGTTGCAGCGACGCAACTTGCGCTACGGCATCGTCACCATGTGCGTGGGCGGTGGGATGGGGGCTACGGGGTTGTTTGAGGCGGTGCGGTAATTCCGTGAGGTCGCCTCCGCGGGCAAGCCTCGCTCCTTGTATGTTGCGCTTACACCCCGCGAGAGCAGTTATGCTCGCGGGTGTTGTCATCTCGATGACATGTTCATGCTCAAAGCCTGCATCCGCTCGATATAAGCCTGGATCTCCTTCTCGGCCGTCGCCGGATTATCGAACGGCCCCTCCAGGGTCTGTTCCCGGGTGGTGAAATACAACTCCCCATTGACACGACACAACCGGTCACAGCGAAAGTGCGTGGCGGGGGCGGTGTCCTGGGCGCGCATGCCGTACATGGGCGATCTCCTGCAGAGGGCGGTTTCAATGAGCTTATGCATGAACCCTTTGCAACGCCTGGCGAGCTGATCGACGGCATCCCGTCAATGTCATGGTGCGACCCGCACAGTTTCATTCGCGGCCCGAGGGCAACTGTCCCTGTGTCGCGCTTCGGTCTGAGCCTAGAATGAGCATTCTTGCCAATGGGCTTCGGGGGCAGCATGCATATTTCATCGGGTCGCTGGGTGTACGGTTTATTCCTGGCCTTGCTGACCGCGTTGTTGTGGGGAATCCTGCCGATCAAACTCAAGCAAGTGCTGTTGGTGATGGACCCAGTGACGGTGACCTGGTTTCGCCTGATGGTGTCCGGCGGGTGCCTGTTCATATATCTGGCGGCGACCAGACGCTTGCCGAGTCGCAAAGTCCTCGGCCCGCGCGGTGGCTGGTTGGTGTTGATGGCGGTGCTCGGACTGGTCGGCAACTACGTGCTGTACCTGATGGGCCTGAACCTGCTCAGCGCCGGCACCGCACAACTGGTGGTGCAGATGGGCCCGATCATGTTGCTGATCGCCAGTCTGTTCGTGTTCAAGGAGCGTTTCAGCGTGGGGCAGGGGATTGGCCTGCTGGTGCTGCTGATCGGCTTTGCACTGTTCTTCAATCAGCGCTTGGGCGAGTTGCTCACCTCCCTGACCGATTACACTGCGGGTGTGCTGATGGTGCTGTTGGCGTCGACGGTCTGGACCTTCTATGCCTTGGGCCAGAAGCAGTTGCTCACGGTGTGGAATTCGTTGCAGGTGATGATGGTGATTTACCTGTTCTGCGCGCTGTTGCTGACACCATGGGTGCATCCGCTGGAAGCACTGCAACTGAGCCCGCTGCAAGGCTGGTTGCTGCTGGCGTGCTGCTTGAACACCCTGATCGCGTATGGCGCCTTCGCCGAAGCCCTGGCCCATTGGGAAGCGTCGCGGGTCAGCGCGACGCTGGCGATCACGCCGCTGGTGACCTTTGCCGCGGTGGCCGTGGCGGCCTGGTTATGGCCTGATTTTGTGCATGCCGAAACGATCAACGGTCTGGGTTATGGCGGGGCAGTGCTGGTGGTGCTCGGGTCGGCGCTGGTGGCGTTGGGGCCATCGTTGATCGCCGGGCTCAGGGCACGGCGGGTGCGGATGGCAGCCAGTTAGACCGCATTATCGTTCATCGCGGGCAAGCCACGCTCCCACAGGTTTTGGGTCGCTCACGGGTGTTGTGATTGACACAAATCCTGTGGGAGCGTGGCTTGCCCGCGATGACTGACTGTCGGGCGCTAGAGAACTCAGCCCTTGGCCCCTGCCTCCAGCATATTCTCCGGCCTCACCCACGCATCGAACTCTTCATTGGTCAGATACCCCAACTTCAACGCCGCCTCACGCAGTGTCAGCCCCTCGCTGTAGGCCTTCTTGGCAATCTCGGCTGATTTGTCGTAGCCGATGTGCGGGTTCAGCGCCGTCACCAGCATCAAGCCTCGTTCCAGATGCTCGGCCATTTTCTCGGCATCCGGTTCCAGGCCGGCGATGCAATGCTGCTGGAAGTTGCTGCAGCCGTCGCCCAGCAAGCGGATCGATTGCAGCAGGTTGTGGATGATCACCGGTTTGAACACGTTCAATTGCAGGTGCCCCTGACTGGCGGCAAAACCTATGGCGACGTCGTTACCCAACACCTGACAGGCCAGCATCGACAGGGCTTCGCACTGAGTCGGGTTGACCTTGCCGGGCATGATCGAGCTGCCCGGCTCGTTGGCCGGCAGTTTCACCTCGGCAAAACCGGCTCGTGGTCCGGAGCCCAGCACGCGCAGGTCGTTGGCGATTTTCATCAGGGTCACAGCTAGGGTTTTCAGGGCGCCGGACAGCGTGGTCAGTGGCTCATGACCGGCCAGTGCGGCGAATTTGTTCGGCGCGGTGACGAACGGCAGGCCGGAGAGGGCGGCCAGTTCGGCGGCGATCGCTTCGCCAAAACCATGGGGGGAGTTCAACCCGGTGCCGACCGCGGTGCCGCCCTGGGCCAGTTCACAAACCGCCGGCAACGCGTTGCGGATCGCCCGCTCGGCGTAATCCAGTTGTGCGATGAACGCCGAGAGTTCCTGACCGAAGGTAATCGGCGTGGCGTCCATCATGTGGGTACGACCGGTCTTGACCAGTTTCATGTGCCGCGCGGACAGCTCCGCCAAGCCGCCGGACAACTCAGCGATCGCCGGCAGCAAATGCTGTTGCACCGCCTGAACCGTCGCGATGTGCATGGCCGTGGGAAAGCAATCGTTGGAACTCTGGGAGCGGTTGACGTGATCGTTGGGGTGCACCGGGCTCTTGCCACCGCGCGGGTTGCCGGCCAGTTCGTTGGCGCGACCGGCGATCACTTCGTTGACGTTCATGTTGCTCTGGGTGCCGCTGCCGGTCTGCCAGACCACCAGCGGGAACTGGTCGTCATGTTGGCCGTCGAGCACTTCGTCGGCCGCTTGTTCGATCAGGCGGGCGATGTCGGCGGGCAGGTCGCCATTACGATCGTTGACGCGTGCCGCGGCTTTCTTGATCAGGGCCAGGGCATGCAACACAGCCAGCGGCATGCGTTCGTTGCCAATGGCGAAATTAATCAGCGAGCGTTGCGTCTGAGCGCCCCAGTAAGCGTCATCCGGGACTTCCACCTGGCCCAGGCTGTCGGTTTCGATACGGCTCATCATGCACACTCCTGTAGGTCTGATAGCGCAGTTTAGGCTGTGATCGCCGGTTGTGGTTCCATCAGTCTGGAATTTGACCGTTCAACCCCTCTAAATCAGTCGCGACAAGGCTTGGGGTTGAGCGACACACTTTTTTAGGCGCAGAATGGGCGCCCTTGGGGTTATACCTCGCCTGCTAGAAAAGGAAACTCGATGACTCGTCTTCGTGCCATCTGTACCGCGGTTGCACTGGTTTGCGCCAGCGGCCAGGTTTTTGCCGATACCGCCAGCCACAACGCCAGTGCCGAAGCTTTCCTGACCCTGGCGCACGCTGACAAACTGGGCACTCCGGTGTACATGCAAGTGCAGCAAATGTTCGCTCAGCGCTTTGAACAGACCAAAGCCCCTGAGTCGAAGAAAGCCGTTCTGGAAACTTATCAGGCCAAGGCCAACGCAGCGCTGGACGCAGCCATTGGCTGGAACAAGCTGAAGCCGGACATGGTCAAGCTCTACACCACCAACTTCAGCGAATCCGAGCTCAAGGATCTGGTGGCGTTCTACCAGTCGCCACTGGGCAAGAAAGTCCTGGAAAAAATGCCGCAGCTGACTCAGCAATCGGCCCAGATGACTCAAGCCAAGCTGGAAAGCGCGGTGCCTGTGGTCAACAAACTGCTGGCTGACATGACTAACGAGCTGGATCCTAAAGCCGGCGCCGCTGCTCCTGCAGCCAAGAAAAAGCCTTAAGCGGAGCCGGGTATGACCATGCAACAACGCATCGAATCGACGCTGGGGCTGCTACAGCCCGAGCACCTGCAAGTGCTGGATGAAAGCCATATGCACAGCCGTGGGTTGCAGACCCACTTCAAGGCGGTGGTGGTCAGCCGGCAGTTCGAAGGGCTCAATCGCGTCAAGCGTCACCAGAAGGTGTACGGCACTTTGGGCGAACTGATGGGCGAGTTCCATGCGTTGGCGCTGCATACCTACACGCCGGAGGAATGGGCGCAGATCGATGCGGCTCCGGCCTCGCCGACCTGTGCTGGCGGCAGCAAGCATTAACCCTTGGTTTTTTGCTAGAATCCGCAACGCGCCGCTTACCCGGCGCGTTTTTTTTTCGCATCCGGTTCACCCCTTACGAGGGTAGCCACCTGGAGAATTACCCATGACACAACAGATTGTCGTGGCGGCACTGTATAAGTTCGTCACCCTGGAAAATTACGTTGATCTGCGCGAGCCACTGCTGCAAGCGATGATCGACAACGGCATCAAAGGCACGCTGCTGATCGCCGAAGAAGGCATCAACGGTACCGTGTCCGGCAGCCGCGAAGGCATCGACGGGCTGATGGCCTGGCTCAAGAACGACCCGCGCATGGACGACATCGACCACAAAGAGTCGTACTGCGACGAACAGCCGTTCTACCGCACCAAAGTCAAACTCAAGAAAGAAATCGTCACCCTGGGCGTTGAGGGCGTGGACCCGAACAAAAAGGTCGGCACCTATGTGGATCCGCAGAACTGGAACGCACTCATCAGCGATCCGGAAGTGCTGTTGATCGACACCCGTAATGACTACGAAGTCTCGATCGGCACCTTCGAAGGCGCCATCGATCCGAAGACCACCAGTTTTCGCGAATTCCCCGACTACATCAAAGCCAACTTCGACCCGGCCGTGCACAAGAAAGTCGCGATGTTCTGCACCGGTGGAATTCGCTGCGAGAAGGCGTCGAGCTACATGCTCAGCCAGGGTTTCGACGAGGTCTATCACCTCAAGGGCGGCATCCTGAAGTACCTCGAAGAGGTGCCGCAGGAAGAAACCAAATGGCAGGGCGACTGCTTCGTGTTCGATAACCGCGTGACCGTTCGTCACGATCTCAGCGAAGGCGACTACGATCAATGTCATGCCTGTCGTACGCCCGTCAGCGTTGAAGACCGCGCATCCGAGCACTATGTCGCCGGCATCAGTTGCCCGCACTGCTGGGATAAGCTGAGCGAGAAAACCCGTCGCAGTGCCATCGACCGGCAGAAGCAGATCGAACTGGCCAAGGCGCGCAACATGCCGCACCCGATCGGTTACAACTACAAGCAATCCGCTTCCGAGGCTTGAACCATGTCTGCACGCCTGCTCTATGTGATGGATCCGATGTGTTCCTGGTGCTGGGGCTTCGCTCCGGTGGCCAAAGCGCTGGTTGAGCAGGCGCAGGCGGCGGGTGTGGAGTTGCATCTGGTGGTGGGTGGTTTGCGCACCGGCAGTGGCGCGGCGCTGGAGCCGACCACCCGGCGCTATATCCTTGAGCACTGGCAGGCGGTTCACGAGGCCACCGGCCAGCCGTTCAAGTTTGAAGGCGCGTTGCCCGACGGGTTTGTCTACGACACCGAGCCTGCCTGTCGGGCGCTGGTGACTGCGCGCAGCCTGGCGCCGGATTGCGCCTGGACACTGCTCGGGCTGATCCAGCATGCGTTCTATGCTGAAGGTCGCGACGTTACCCGTGCCAGCGTGTTGGTGGAACTGGCGGAGCAGGCCGGTTTGCCACGCATCGAATTTGCCGCAGCCTTCGATCGTGCCGATCAGCACGCTGCGACCGCCGCCGATTTCACTTGGGTCCAGGACCTGGGTATTGCCGGTTTTCCGACCTTGCTGGCAGAGCGCAATGGTCAATTGGCGCTGCTGACCAATGGCTATCAGCCCTTGAGCGAGTTGTCACCGTTGCTCGGCCGCTGGCTGGAGCGCGCTGCCTGTGCATGATCTGCCCGATGATGCAGCAGCTCCCAAACGTGTCGATCGGCTGAGCTGGGCGGAAGTCCGCCGCCTGGCCCTACACCATAAAAAATCCCTGTGGATCGCCAACGGCGTTGCGGTATTGGCAACGCTGTGCAGCGTGCCGATCCCGTTGCTGTTGCCGTTGCTGGTGGACGAAGTGCTGCTGGGCCACGGTGACGTTGCACTGAAAGTCATGAACCACGCACTGCCCGACGTCTGGCAGAAAGCCGCGGGTTATATCGGTCTGATGCTGCTGGTGACCCTGGCGCTGCGTTGCGCCGCGTTGTTGTTCAACGTGGTGCAGGCGAAATTGTTTGCGGCGCTGGCCAAGGACATCGTGTATCGGATTCGGGTGCGGTTGATCGACCGGCTCAAGCGCATCTCGCTGGGCGAATACGAAAGCCTGGGCAGTGGCACGGTGACCACGCATCTGGTCACCGACCTGGACACGCTGGACAAATTCGTCGGCGAAACCCTCAGTCGTTTCCTCGTGGCGATGCTGACACTGGTGGGCACCGCATCGATCCTGATGTGGATGCACTGGAAACTCGCGCTGCTGATTCTGCTGTTCAACCCGCTGGTGATCTACGCCACGGTGCAGTTGGGCAAGCGGGTCAAACATCTGAAGAAGCTCGAGAACGACAGCACCTCACGCTTCACCCAAGCCTTGACCGAAACCCTGGACGCCATCCAGGAAGTGCGTGCCGGTAATCGTCAGGGTTTTTTCCTCGGACGGTTGGGGCAGCGAGCGCGGGAAGTGCGCGATTACGCGGTGAGCTCGCAGTGGAAAACCGATGCATCGAATCGGGCCAGCGGTTTGCTGTTCCAGTTCGGCATCGATATTTTCCGCGCCGCGGCCATGCTCACCGTGCTGTTTTCCGACCTGTCCATCGGCCAGATGCTGGCGGTGTTCAGCTACCTGTGGTTCATGATCGGTCCGGTGGAACAACTGCTCAATCTGCAGTACGCCTTTTATGCCGCTGGTGGTGCGCTGTCGCGGATCAACGAGTTGCTGGCCCGTGCCGACGAGCCGCAATACACCGGCAGCGTCGACCCGTTTCAGGGGCGCGACACGGTGGGCATCGAAGTTCAGGGACTGAGTTTCGGCTACGGCGACGAGTTGGTGCTGAACCAAATGAACCTGTCGATTGCCCCCGGTGAAAAAGTCGCGATTGTCGGCGCCAGCGGGGGGGGCAAAAGTACTCTGGTGCAGTTGCTGTTGGGCCTGTACACGCCGCTGGCCGGGACCATCCGTTTCGGTGGTTCGACTCAGCAAGAAATCGGCTTGGAAACTGTGCGCGAAAATGTCGCCGTGGTCCTGCAACATCCCGCCCTGTTCAACGACACCGTGCGCGCCAACCTGACCATGGGCCGCGAACGCAGTGACGAAGCCTGCTGGCAGGCACTGGAAATTGCTCAACTGCACCACACGGTGCGTGCATTGCCCAACGGTCTGGACAGTATCGTCGGGCGATCCGGTGTGCGTTTATCCGGCGGGCAGCGTCAACGCCTGGCGATTGCCCGAATGGTGTTGGCCGAGCCCAAAGTGGTGATCCTCGACGAAGCCACGTCCGCACTGGACGCGGCCACCGAATACAACCTGCACCAGGCGCTGGCGCGGTTCTTGAGCCACCGCACCACGTTGATCATTGCGCACCGATTGTCGGCCGTGAAGCAGGCCGATCGAGTGTTGGTGTTCGATGGCGGGCAGGTTGCCGAGGATGGCGACCATCAGCAGTTGATTGCCGATGGTGGTTTGTACGCCAAGCTTTATGGGCATTTGCAGCAAATTCAACGACCTTGAACTTTGTACGGTTTTCTGTGCTTAGTGTTTGAGCGGTCCCGAGGAATTTTGGCGTTTTTTGCGCTCTGTCTGGCCAGACAATCGGATTGCAGTGGTGTGCTCGATGATTCGAAGTGTCGGAAATTAGCCTAGTCTGTGCTGTCAGGTGCGGGATTTATTTGGGTGTTCATCCGGCAATGCTTATGCAAGGGACCTCATGAAGCAAAAACGGACTCTCGGAACGCCACGGCTGTTGGGCATCGTCTGGCCATTTATCGCCGTTGTGTTGTTTCAGGCATTGTTGGGCGGCGTCAGTCTTTACGTTCTTTCAGCGGTTCGTGGCTACGTCGGCGGTGAGAGCCTGTGGTCCAAGGGCCAGAAAGACGCCATCTATTACCTCAATCTCTACGCCGACAGTCGCGACGAGACGATTTTTCTCAAATACCAGAACGCGATTGCCGTGCCTCAGGGCGGCCATGAGTTGCGTATGGCGCTGGATCATCAGCCACCGAATATCGAGGCCGCGCGCCTCGCGATTCTCAAGGGCGGCAATCACCCGGACGACGTCCCCAGCCTGATTTGGCTGTACCTCAATTTCCGGCATTTCAGTTACCTGGAAAAAGCCATCGAGCTCTGGACGATCGGTGACGCGTACCTGGTGCGGCTCGATGACGTCGCGCGGGAAATGCATCAGGGTATCGTCGATAACCAGGCCACCGATGCCGACATCAAGCGCTGGAAGGTGCAGATTTTGGCCATCAACGATGGTGTGACGCCCCCTGCCAAAGCGTTCAGCGATGCCTTGGGCGAGGGCTCGCGCATGATTCTCCGGCTGCTGCTGGCGACGAACCTCGCCACCGCGCTGGGCCTGATCGTGCTGGCGTTGCTGCGTACCCACAAACTGCTCGAACAGCGGCATGCCTTCGCCGATGCCTTGCAGTTGGAGAAAGACCGGGCGCAGATCACCCTGCAATCGATTGGCGACGGGGTGATCACCACCGACGTCGAGGGCGCGATTGCCTACATGAACCCGGCCGCCGAGGCCTTGACTCACTGGAAGGCCGAACAGGCGACGGGGTTGCCATTGGCGGCGCTGTTCAATCTGCTGGACGAGAACGCTCAGGCCGACGGTTTTACCTTGATCGAACACATTTTGAGCGGCCAGCTCAGCGGCGGCAGCGAACATTCCAAACTGATCCAGCGACTGGATGGCAGCACGGTTTCGGTCACCCTGGTCGGTGCGCCGATCCGTAACGCGGGCAAGGTCAGTGGCACCGTGCTGGTGCTGCATGACATGACCCAGGAGCGGCAGTACATCGCCAATCTGTCCTGGCAGGCGACCCATGACGCCTTGACCGGGCTGACCAACCGCCGCGAATTCGAATATCGCCTGGAACAGGCCCTGCATAGCCTGATGCGACAAGCGGGGCGTCACGCCTTGATGTTCCTCGATCTGGATCAATTCAAACTGGTCAACGACACCTGCGGTCATGCTGCCGGCGATGAGTTGTTGCGGCATATTTGTGCGTTGCTGCAATCAGGATTGCGCGAAGGCGACACCCTGGCCCGATTGGGTGGTGACGAGTTCGGCATTCTGTTGGAAAACTGTGCGCCGGAAGCGGCTGAGAAAATTGCCGAAGTCCTGCGCCAGACTGTGCAGAACCTGCATTTTGTCTGGAAAGGCCGACCGTTCGTGACCACGGTGAGCATTGGTCTGGTGCACGTCACTCAGAGTCCGGCCACCCTCGAGGCCTCGCTGCGAGCCGCTGATATGGCCTGTTACATGGCCAAGGAAAAGGGCCGCAACCGGGTTCAGGTCTATCACGCCGACGATTCGGAGCTGTCCCTGCGCTATGGCGAGATGGCTTGGGTGCAGCGCCTGCACATGGCGTTGGAGGAGGACCGCTTTTGCCTGTACTCCCAGGAAATCGCGCCTCTGGGTCTTGGCGAGCGGGACGGCGGACATATCGAAATCCTGCTGCGCCTGCATGACGAAGCCGGGCGCATGATTCTGCCGGACAGTTTCATTCCGGCCGCCGAGCGTTATGGTTTGATGACGTCGCTTGACCGCTGGGTGGTGGAGAACGTTTTCAAGGTCATTGCCCAGGCCATCGCCCAAGAGGGCGAAGAGCCGCTGGCCATGTGTGCGATAAATCTGTCAGGTATTACTATCGGAGATGAGGCGTTTCTGGACTTTCTTCGTGAACAGTTTGTTGCATATTCAATTCCGCCTGAAATGATTTGTTTTGAAATTACAGAAACCAGCGCGATTTCCAATTTGCCTAGCGCAATTAGATTTATTAATGAACTCAAAGGCTTAGGTTGCCACTTCTCATTAGATGACTTCTGTGCCGGTATGTCCTCATTCGCTTACCTGAAACATTTACCTGTAGACTTCCTGAAGATCGACGGGAGTTTCGTAAAGGATATGCTGGACGACCCGATTAACCGCGCCATGGTCGAAGTGATCAATCACATCGGGCATGTCATGGGTAAGCGCACGATTGCCGAGTTCGTTGAAACACCTCAGATCGAGCAGGCATTGCTGGAGATCGGGGTGGATTACGCTCAAGGGTATCTGATTGAACGCCCGCATCTGTTTACCTGCGACAGTTTACAAAGTCGTCCTGCCAGACCCCGGCCTTTGTTATTCAAGGCGCCCGGCACATTCCGTTGAAAGCTCCTGTCGATCTTGAAATCACAATCAAAAGGAGCGCGACAGTGATCGACACATTCAACAGAACCGGACCCCTCATGGAAGCTGCAAGTTACCCCGCCTGGGCTCAGCAATTGATTCAGGATTGCAGTGAGAGCAAGCGCCGCGTCGTCGAACATGAACTGTACCAGCGGATGCGCGATAACAAGCTCAGCGCAAAAACCATGCGTCAGTACCTCATTGGTGGCTGGCCGGTGGTCGAACAGTTCGCCTTATACATGGCACAGAACCTGGCCAAGACCCGTTTTGCACGCCACCCTGGCGAAGACATGGCGCGTCGCTGGCTGATGCGCAATATTCGCGTCGAACTGAATCATGCCGATTACTGGGTGCACTGGAGCCGTGCTCACGGTATCAGCCTGGAAGATCTGCAGGCGCAACAGGTTGCCCCTGAACTTCACGCCTTGAGTCACTGGTGCTGGCACACCAGTTCGTCGGACTCGCTGATCGTGGCTATCGCCGCCACCAACTATGCCATCGAGGGTGCTACCGGGGAGTGGTCGGCGCTGGTCTGTTCCAGTGGCGTCTACGCGGCGTCGTTCCCCGAGGAGGATCGCAAGCGGGCCATGAAGTGGTTGAAGATGCACGCCCAGTACGACGATGCCCATCCTTGGGAAGCGCTGGAAATCATCTGCACCCTGGCGGGGCTGAACCCGAGCAAATCCCTGCAAATGGAATTGCGTCAGGCAGTCTGCAAAAGTTACGACTACATGTACCTGTTCCTGGAGCGATGCATGCAGTTGGAGCTGGCGGCAAAAGCCCCGGTAGTCCGTGAGCGGATGGCGTTGGCCGAGAGCTAAAAGACGCAGCCTACGGCAGCTCGTAGGAGCTGCCGTAGGCTGCGATCTCTTCAAAAATATCTACCCCGCCATCGCCAACCGGTTACGCCCCTCGCGCTTGGCCACATACAGCGCACTGTCGGCTCGTCGCAACAGGCTCTCGGCAGACTCGCCGGGCAGCAGGGTCGAGCAACCCAGGCTGACCGTCAGTTCGATGGTCTTGCCTTCGGCCACATAGTCCTGGGCCTGCGCAGCGAACCGCAGTCGTTCGCCGACCATGGCCGCGGCTTCCCGGCTGGTGTTGGACAGCAGGATCATGAATTCTTCGCCTCCAAACCGGAACACCATGTCCACGTTACGCAACTGGCTTTTGATCGAGGCCGCGACGGCCTTGAGCACTTCATCGCCGGCGCTGTGCCCGTAGGTGTCGTTGATCTGTTTGAAGTGATCGATGTCCAGCATCAGCAGCGACAGGGGCTGTGAGTGTCGGCGCGACATCTCGATTTCCCGTTGCAGCGTCTGATCCATCGCGATGCGATTGCCGGTGTCGGTCAGCGGGTCGCGCAAGGCGCTTTGGGTGGCGGCACGGTAGAGCAGGGCATTGCGCATCGGGTAGAGAAGCGCTGATAACAGCGATTCCAGATGGCCTTGCTCTTCATCGCTGAAACGCTGATTGCGACGGAACACCAGTTCACCCAATTGCTCGCCTTCATGACTGAGGCTGTAGCTGATCGAATGATGACCTCGCTGGCCGAACTGCAGGCGCAAGTCGCTGGGCTGATGCTCATAATTCAAGGCATCCAGCGGTACAAGGCGCTGAATTTCACGGAAGAAAAGTCCGAGAATGCGTTGCGGCTCAAGACTGGTTTGCAGTTGCAGGCCCAGCTCCTGACGCAACTGCGCAAGACTGACGGGCCGCTCCAGAAGGGGAGGCTGCTGACCAAAGCCCAGGCGTTGCAATTTGGCGCTGTCGAAGTCAATTGCGTTGGTCTGGGAAGGCGATTTCATATGGCGTGAGCCCCTAAACAGTAAGACTGTCTTACAGGCTGGGTGAGAGCGGCTTTGGGCTGCGCGTCATACTGGTCCATCAGTCCCGTAGGACATTTGGCACGAGTTTAGTCCGCTTTGCCGAAGATTAGTAACCTCTCGGCTCGAGCTCTGCCCCGTCTGCTTTCACACGGCGTGTCTGAGCAAAATTAGAGCGAAAGTCGTGCCATTCGGTTCAGTCGGTTAAAAAGCGTTCTAAATCAACAAGGTTGGGGAGGTTGCGAAGGATGGTGTCGGGGGTATTGGCATTTATTTGACTTGAAACAGCAACAGTTATCACGGGCTTTGCGTGCCGCGACGGGAAGTCGTCGCGGCACAAAAGCGACGCACGGGCATTACTGAGCGTCGAACGCCTGACCGTTGATGCCGGTACTGTCCGGCCCCATCAAGTAAAGGTAGACCGGCATGATCTCCTCGGGTGTCGGGTTGTTCAGCGGATTTTCCCCAGGGTAGGCCTGAGCGCGCATGCTGGTGCGGGTGGCGCCGGGGTTGATGCTGTTGGAGCGCACGGGGGCGACGGTGTCTACTTCGTCGGCCAGGGTTTGCATCAGGCCTTCAGTGGCGAACTTGGACACACCGTAAGCGCCCCAATATGCACGACCCTTGCGACCGACGCTGCTGGAGGTGAACACCACCGAGGCGTCTTGCGATAGCTTGAGCAGCGGCAGCAGGGTGCTGGTGAGCATGAACATGGCGTTGACGTTGACCTGCATGACGCGCATGAAGTTCTCGCCGGACAACTGCTCGATCGGTGTGCGTGGGCCGATGATCGACGCGTTGTGAAGCAAGCCGTCGAGGTGGCCGAATTCGGTTTCGATCATGGCCGCCAGTTCATCGTATTGGTGGGGCAGGGCGGTTTCCAGGTTGAACGGGATCACCACCGGTTGTGGATGCCCGGCCGCTTCGATTTCGTCGTAGACCTGAGTCAGATTGGCTTCGGTCTTGCCCAGCAGCAGCACGGTGGCGCCATGAGCGGCGTAGGTTTTCGCGGCGGCAGCACCGATGCCTCGGCCAGCGCCGGTGACCAGGATGACCCGGTCCTTGAGCAATTCAGGACGGGCGGAATAATCAAACATAAAAAACCTCAACACAATTCAACAGGCAGGCATCGTATTTGTGGCGAGGGAGCTTGCTCCCGCTCGGCTGCGAAGCAGTCGTAAACCTGCAAATGCGACATACCTGACACTGCGCGATAATAAAAGGGGCCGCTTCGCAGCCCAGCGGGAGCAAGCTCCCTCGCCACAAAAGCCTCTGTAATCAGCAACTGCACAAAGCGCTATCCAGCACCAGGCGCAACTCCATTGGATGATCGACCACCACATCCGCGCCCCAATGCCGCGGGTTATCCTCCGGATGAATGTAGCCGTAGGTCACGGCGGCTGTTCTGGTGCCGGCATCGCGGCCGGATTCGATATCGCGCAGGTCATCACCGACGAACAGCACGCTGGCCGGATCGAGGTCGAGCATCTTGCACGCCAGGATCAACGGCTCCGGGTCCGGTTTGCTGTTCTTCACATGATCCGGGCAGATCAGCAGCGCCGAACGCTCGGCCAGCCCCAATTGCTGCATGATCGGCTCGGCGAAGCGCAGCGGCTTGTTGGTGACCACGCCCCAGATCAGGTTGGCCTTCTCGATGTCGGCCAGCAATTCGCCCATGCCGTCGAAGAGCTTGCTGTGCACCGCGCAACCTTTGACATAGCGCTCCAGAAACTCCAGGCGCAGCTCCTCGAAGCCCGGCGATTCCGGGTCCATCGAGAAAGTCACTGCAACCATCGCCCTGGCGCCGCCGGAGATTTCGTCACGGATGTGCTTGTCGTTCATCGGCGGCAAACCACGCTCGGCACGCATCGCCTGGCAGATGGCGATGAAGTCCGGCGCGGTGTCGAGCAGGGTGCCGTCCATGTCGAAAAGAACTGCTCTGATACGCATCGGCTTACTCCTCGCGCAGGGTCTGGATCATGTAGTTGACGTCGACATCGGATGCCAGTTTGTAGTGCTTGGTCAGCGGGTTGTAGGTCAGGCCGATGATGTCCTTGACGGTCAGGCCGGCCATGCGACTCCAGGCACCGAGCTCGGAAGGGCGGATGAATTTCTTGAAGTCGTGAGTGCCACGCGGCAGCAGCTTCATGATGTATTCGGCGCCGACGATGGCGAACAGATAGGCCTTCGGATTGCGGTTGATGGTGGAGAAGAACACCTGGCCGCCAGGCTTGACCATGCGGAAGCAGGCGCGGATCACCGAGGACGGATCCGGAACGTGTTCAAGCATTTCCAGGCAGGTAACGACGTCGAACTGCTCAGGCATTTCTTCGGCCAGCGCTTCGGCGGTGATTTGCCGGTACTCGACGTTTACGCCGGATTCCAGTTGATGCAATTGCGCGACCGCCAGCGGCGCTTCGCCCATGTCGATGCCCATCACGGTGGCGCCGCGCTGGGCCATGGCTTCGCTGAGGATGCCGCCGCCGCAACCGACGTCGAGGACTTTCTTGCCGGCCAGATTGACGCGCTCGTCGATCCAGTTGACCCGCAGGGGGTTGATGTCGTGCAGCGGTTTGAACTCGCTTTCGCGGTCCCACCAGCGATGGGCCAGGGCTTCGAATTTGGCGATTTCGGCGTGGTCGACGTTGCTCATGGTGTCAGTCCTCTAAAACTTGAAAAATTCTGTTGCCCCGGTGTTGGTCCAGGGTGCTTACGATTCGGTGTGGCCGCTGATGCGCCTGCCCCAGGCCTTGGCGGTGGCGCACAGTTGCGCTTCATCCAGGCGGGTCAGGCGGCGGTCGTCGAGCAGTTGCTTGCCGGCGACCCAAAGGTGTTTCACGCAGTCGCGGCCAGTGGCATATATAAGTTGCGAAACCGGGTCGTAGACCGGTTGCTGCGCCAGGCCCGACAGGTCGAATGCGACGATGTCTGCCGCTTTGCCGACTTCCAGCGAACCGGTTTGCGCTTCGATTCCCAGCGCGCGGGCGCCATTGAGCGTGGCCATGCGCAGGGCGCGATGGGCGTCCAGCGCGGTGGCCGAGCCGGCGACAGCCTTGGCCAGCAATGCGGCGGTGCGGGTTTCACCAAGCAGGTCCAGGTCATTATTGCTGGCCGCGCCATCGGTGCCGACTGCCACATTCACCCCAGCCTGCCACAAGCGCTCGACCGGGCAGAAGCCACTGGCCAGCTTCAGGTTCGACTCCGGGCAATGAATCACATTGGTGTTACTTTCTACCAGCAGCGCCAGGTCTTCATCGCTGATCTGGGTCATGTGAACGGCCTGGAAGCGTGGCCCGAGCAGGCCCAGGCGGCCGAGGCGGGCCAGCGGGCGTTCGCCGCGCTGCTCCACCGACTGCTGCACTTCGAAGGCGGTTTCGTGGACATGCATGTGAATCGAGGCGTCCAGCTCTTCGGCGATCACCCGGATTTTTTCCAGGTTTTCGTCGCCCACGGTGTACGGGGCATGGGGGCCGAAGGTGACTTTGATCCGTTCGTGATGCTTGAGATCGCCGAATAATTCGACGCCCTGACGAATGGCTTCATCCGCCGTGCTGGCGCCTGGAATCGGGAAATCGAGGATCGGAATGGCGATCTGGGCGCGAATGCCGCTGTTATGTACGCGTTCGCTGGCGACCTTCGGGAAGAAATACATGTCAGAGAAGCAGGTGATGCCACCTTTGATCTGCTCGGCGATGGCCAGGTCCGTGCCGTCGCGTACGAACGCCTCGTCGACCCATTTGGCTTCGGCCGGCCAGATGTGGCTTTCCAGCCAGGTCATCAGCGGCAGATCGTCGGCCAGGCCGCGGAACAGCGTCATTGCTGCATGCCCGTGGGCATTGATCAGGCCCGGGCTGAGCAGCATGCCCGGCAATTCGCGCACTTCGGTTGCGTTAAGCTTCAAGGCTGCTGCGCGTGGGCCGATAAACACGATACGACCGTCGCGGATACCCAGGGCATGCTCTTTAAGGACCACGCCAGCCGGTTCGACGGGTACCAGCCAGGTTGGCAGCAATAATAGGTCGAGCGCAGCGGTGGGGGTCGGCATCGAGAGTCGGTTCCAGTGCTTTTGTAAAGGATGGCGAAGTATACCCGAGCGTCTTCGCGGGGGGATCGCTATAATCGGCGGCTTTTGTTCATGAGTGCGGGGTGTGGGATGCGCGATCGACTGTTGGCTGCGGAGAAGGTGAAGGCCATCGATTGGCGTGATGGCGCACTGTACTTGCTGGATCAGCGTATTTTGCCGTTCGAGGAAACCTGGATCGCCTACACCAGCGCTGCGGGTGTGGCCGAAGCCATTCGCTCGATGGTGGTGCGCGGTGCGCCGGCTATTGGCATCAGTGCGGCCTATGGCGTGGTGCTGGCGGCCCGTACCCGTTTTGCCGAAGGTGGCGACTGGCAAGCGGCGCTGGAAGAGGATTTCGCGCTGCTGGCCGACTCCCGTCCGACCGCGGTCAATCTGTTCTGGGCCTTGGGTCGCATGCGTGAGCGGCTTGAGCGCCTGAGGGAGCACGCCGATCCGCTGTCGGTGCTGGAAGCCGAAGCCATCGCCATCCACGAAAGTGATCGCGAAGCCAACCTGACCATGGCCCAGTTGGGCGTCGACCTGATCCGCAAACATCAAGGCAACGCCCAGGCGATCCTTACGCATTGCAACACCGGTGCACTGGCCACCGGTGGTTTCGGCACGGCGCTGGGGGTGATTCGCGGGGCGTTCATCGAAGGCATGGTCGAGCGCGTCTACGCCGACGAAACCCGGCCATGGCTGCAAGGTTCGCGATTGACTGCGTGGGAATTGGCCAATGAGGGTATTCCGGTGACCCTCAATGTCGATTCCGCTGCCGCGCACATCATGAAAACCAAGGGTGTGACCTGGGTGATCGTCGGCGCCGACCGGATTACCGCCAATGGCGATGTGGCGAACAAGATCGGTACCTACCAGTTGGCGGTCAACGCCATGCACCACGGCGTGCGCTTCATGGTGGTGGCGCCGAGTTCGACCATCGACATGAACCTGGCCAGTGGCGACGAGATTCCTATCGAAGAGCGTGATGGCCGCGAGTTGCTGGAAGTTGGCGGCAAGCGGGTGGGGGCAGATGTGGAAGCGTTCAACCCGGTTTTCGACGTGACCCCGGCCGACCTGATCGATGCGATCGTCACCGAAAAAGGCATCGTCGAGCGCCCGGATACCGCGAAAATGGCTCAATTGATGTGCCGCAAGCGTCTGCATTAAATCATTCAGGCTGCACGAAATCGGTGTTTACAAGTGAAAAATACGGTTGAATGCCGGTTGATCACGCCTCTAAGCCCCTCTCGTCTCCTTCAAGCCTGTCACCGGTCAACTAACTATGCTCCATGCGCATCTGGGGGATAGGTGCGTGGCGGCTCTTGTGATAACATCCGGCGGTTTCCAGGGTAGCCTGATGTGGCTGCCTTTACTGCGCAGATCCATGGCATAACTCGTTGATTTGTCGTAAGTCGGTGCATGGCACTCAGTCTGTACCGGCGAGCTTCGTTCGTCCCATATGGATGTGACGAAGTTTCACCAGAAAAAGGAATCAGGCTTCTCATGGGCGAACTGGCCAAAGAAATCCTCCCGGTCAATATCGAAGACGAGCTGAAGCAGTCCTACCTCGACTACGCGATGAGCGTTATTGTCGGGCGGGCACTGCCGGATGCGCGCGATGGCTTGAAGCCCGTGCACCGGCGTGTGCTGTTCGCGATGAGCGAGCTGGGCAACGACTTCAACAAGCCGTACAAGAAATCTGCCCGTGTTGTCGGTGACGTGATCGGTAAGTATCACCCGCACGGTGATACCGCGGTGTACGACACCATCGTTCGGATGGCGCAGCCATTCTCGCTGCGTTACCTGCTGGTGGACGGTCAGGGCAACTTCGGTTCGGTGGACGGCGACAACGCCGCGGCCATGCGATACACCGAAGTACGCATGACCAAGCTGGCGCACGAGCTGCTGGCCGACCTGCATAAAGAAACCGTGGACTGGGTGCCGAACTACGACGGCACCGAAATGATCCCCGCGGTCATGCCGACCAAGATCCCCAACCTGCTGGTCAACGGCTCCAGCGGTATCGCCGTGGGCATGGCGACCAACATTCCGCCGCACAACCTCGGTGAAGTCATCGACGGTTGCCTGGCACTCATCGACAATCCGGAGCTGACTGTCGATGAGCTGATGCAATACATCCCCGGTCCGGACTTCCCGACCGCCGCGATCATCAACGGTCGCGCCGGCATCATCGAAGCCTACCGCACCGGTCGCGGGCGCATTTACATGCGTGCCCGCTCGATCATCGAAGACATCGACAAGGTCGGTGGCCGTCAGCAGATCGTCATTACCGAACTCCCTTACCAGCTGAACAAGGCCCGTCTGATCGAGAAGATCGCCGAGCTGGTCAAAGAGAAGAAGCTTGAAGGCATCACCGAGCTGCGCGACGAGTCCGACAAGGACGGTATGCGCGTCGTGATCGAGCTGCGTCGCGGTGAAGTGCCTGAGGTGATTCTCAACAACCTCTACGCCCAGACTCAGCTGCAAAGCGTGTTCGGCATCAACATCGTTGCGCTGATCGACGGCCGTCCGCGGATCCTCAACCTCAAGGATCTGCTGGAAGCCTTCGTTCGTCACCGTCGCGAAGTCGTGACCCGTCGTACCGTGTTCGAGCTGCGTAAAGCGCGCGAACGTGGCCACATCCTGGAAGGTCAGGCGGTTGCCCTGTCGAACATCGACCCGGTCATCGCCCTGATCAAGGCTTCGCCGACCCCGTCGGAAGCCAAGGAAGCGCTGATCAGCACGCCGTGGGAGTCCTCCGCGGTGGTTGCAATGGTTGAACGTGCCGGTGCCGATTCGTGCCGTCCGGAAAACCTCGATCCACAATACGGCCTGCGCGACGGCAAGTACTTCCTGTCGCCAGAGCAGGCGCAAGCCATTCTGGAACTGCGTCTGCACCGCCTGACCGGTCTGGAGCACGAGAAGCTGCTGGCCGAGTATCAAGAGATCCTCAACCAGATCGGCGAGCTGATCCGCATCCTCAACAGCGCCACGCGCCTGATGGAAGTGATCCGCGAAGAGCTGGAAGTGATCCGTGCCGAGTACGGCGATGTGCGTCGCACCGAGATTCTCGATGCCCGTCTCGACCTGACCCTGGGCGACATGATCCCGGAAGAAGAGCGCGTCGTGACCATTTCCCACGGTGGCTACGCCAAGACCCAGCCTTTGGCTGCGTACCAGGCTCAGCGTCGTGGCGGTAAAGGTAAATCGGCTACCGGCGTGAAGGATGAGGACTACATTGCTCACCTGCTGGTCGCCAACAGCCACACCACGCTGCTGCTGTTCTCCAGCAAAGGCAAAGTGTACTGGCTGAAAACCTACGAAATCCCGGAAGCCTCCCGCGCGGCCCGTGGTCGTCCGCTGGTCAACCTGCTGCCGCTGGACAGTGATGAATACATCACCACCATGCTGCCGGTCGAGGAATACACCGAAGGTCACTTCATCTTCATGGCCACTGCCAAAGGCACCGTGAAGAAGACCCCGCTGGAATCCTTCAGCCGTCAGCGCAGCGTCGGTCTGATCGCGCTGGAGCTGGATGAAGGCGACGTGCTGATCTCTGCGGCCATTACCGATGGCGATCGCGAAGTCATGCTGTTCTCCGACGGCGGCAAGGTGACTCGCTTCAAGGAAACCGACGTTCGCGCCATGGGCCGTACCGCTCGCGGTGTCCGCGGTATGCGTCTGCCGGAAGGCCAGAAGCTGATTTCCATGTTGATCCCGGAAGAAGGCAGCCAGATCCTCACCGCTTCGGCGCGTGGTTTCGGCAAGCGCACCGCGATCACCGAGTTCCCTGAGTACAAGCGTGGCGGTCAGGGCGTTATCGCCATGGTCAGCAACGAGCGTAACGGTCGTCTGGTCGGCGCGGTCCAGGTGCTCGACGGCGAGGAAATCATGCTGATTTCCGACCAGGGTACGTTGGTTCGTACCCGCGTCGACGAAGTGTCCAGCCTGGGCCGTAACACCCAGGGTGTGACCCTGATCAAGCTGGCCAACGATGAAACGCTGGTGGGCCTGGAGCGGGTTCAGGAGCCGTCGGAAGTCGAAGGCGAAGAGTTGGAAGGCGAAGGGCTTGCAGGTGAAGAGGGTGCAGTGTTCGAGGGTGAGGTCGTGATCGACGATGTTGCCGACGACCAGCAACTCGACGCCGCCGCCGACGAAGAGCCGCAGGAGTAAGCGGGCAAGCAGGGGGCGGATGAAGATTCGCCCCCTTGTTGTTTGTCCTCAGGGAGCTGTGGAATTGTTTTTTATGTAGGAGTTGTCGAGCGAAGCGATGCTGCGATCTCTTGATCTGGCTCTTGCTTTCGCTCAGCACTAAAAGATCGCAGCCTCGCTCTGCTCGACAGCTCCTACAGATTTATTGCGTGATACCACCAAATCAGAGCGAGATTGGATGTGAGCAAGAGAGCCTATAACTTCTGTGCCGGTCCTGCGGCGCTTCCCGAAGCTGTCCTGAAGCGCGCCCAGGCTGAACTCCTTGATTGGCACGGCAAGGGCCTGTCGGTCATGGAAATGAGCCATCGCAGCGATGAGTTCGTGTCCATTGCCACCAAGGCCGAGCAGGATCTGCGTGATCTGCTGAATATCCCCTCGAACTATAAAGTGCTGTTTCTGCAAGGTGGCGCGAGCCAGCAATTTGCTCAGATTCCGCTGAACCTGTTGCCGGAAAGCGGCACCGCCGACTATATCGACACCGGTATCTGGTCTCAGAAGGCGATCGAAGAAGCCTCGCGCTACGGCCACGTCAACGTTGCCGCGACCGCCAAGCCTTACGACTATTTCGCTGTGCCTGGCCAGAACGAATGGAACCTGTCGAAAGATGCGGCCTACGTTCACTACGCGCCGAACGAAACCATTGGCGGCCTGGAATTCCAGTGGATCCCGGAAACCGGTGATGTGCCGCTGGTCGCCGACATGTCCTCGGACATTCTTTCGCGCCCGGTGGATGTCTCGCGTTTCGGCATGATCTACGCCGGCGCCCAGAAAAACATCGGCCCGAGCGGCATCGTCGTGAACATCGTTCGCGAAGATCTGCTGGGCAACGCCCGTTCCATCTGCCCGACCATGCTCAACTACAAGGTCGCGGCCGACAACGGCTCGATGTACAACACGCCGCCGACCCTGGCCTGGTACTTGTCCGGTCTGGTGTTCGAGTGGTTGAAAGAGCAGGGCGGCGTCGAAGCCATCGGCAAGCTCAATGAAGTGAAGCAGCGCACGCTGTACGACTTCATCGACGCCAGCGGCTTGTACAGCAACCCGATCAACAAGCCTGACCGCTCGTGGATGAACGTGCCGTTCCGTCTGGCCGACGATCGTCTCGACAAGCCGTTCCTGGCCGGTGCCGACGAACGTGGCCTGTTGAACCTCAAAGGTCACCGTTCCGTGGGCGGCATGCGTGCCTCCATCTATAACGCCGTCGATATCGTTGCAGTCAACGCACTGGTTTCGTACATGGCAGAGTTCGAGAAGGAACACGGCTAATGTCTGAGCAAGAACTCAAGGCACTGCGCCTGCGCATTGATGCTCTGGACGAAAAGGTCCTGGAGCTGATCAGTGAGCGCGCACGCTGCGCCCAGGAAGTTGCGCGAGTAAAGATGGCCTCGCTGGCCGAAGGCGAAGTGCCGGTGTTCTATCGTCCCGAGCGTGAAGCTCAGGTGCTCAAGCGCGTGATGGAGCGTAACCAGGGGCCGCTGGGCAACGAAGAGATGGCGCGGCTGTTCCGCGAAATCATGTCCTCGTGCCTGGCCCTCGAGCAGCCGCTGAAAGTGGCTTACCTCGGCCCTGAAGGTACCTTCACTCAAGCTGCGGCCATGAAGCACTTCGGTCACGCGGTGATCAGCAAGCCAATGGCGGCGATCGACGAAGTGTTCCGTGAAGTGGCGGCCGGTGCGGTGAACTTTGGCGTGGTCCCGGTGGAAAACTCCACCGAAGGCGCGGTCAACCACACCCTCGACAGCTTCCTCGAACACGACATGGTGATCTGTGGCGAAGTCGAGCTGCGTATTCACCATCACCTGTTGGTTGGCGAAAACACCAAGACCGACAGCATCAGCCGTATCTATTCCCACGCCCAGTCCCTGGCCCAGTGCCGCAAGTGGCTGGACGCCCATTACCCGAATGTCGAGCGCGTGGCGGTGTCCAGCAACGCCGAAGCGGCCAAACGGGTCAAGGGTGAGTGGAACTCGGCAGCGATTGCCGGCGACATGGCTGCCGGCCTCTACGGGTTGACCCGTCTGGCCGAGAAAATCGAGGATCGCCCGGACAACTCCACGCGATTCCTGATGATCGGCAACCAGGAAGTGCCGCCGACCGGTGACGACAAGACCTCGATCATCGTTTCCATGAGCAACAAACCCGGCGCTCTCCACGAGTTGCTGGTGCCGTTCCACGACAATGGCATCGATCTGACACGGATCGAGACCCGTCCGTCGCGCAGCGGTAAATGGACCTACGTGTTCTTCATCGACTTCGTCGGCCATCACCGCGACCCGCTGGTCAAAGGTGTGCTGGAAAAGATCAGTCAGGAAGCGGTGGCACTCAAAGTGCTGGGTTCCTACCCGAAAGCAGTTCTCTAAGGGCGGTAGCAAATGAGTGGCAACTTCCTCGCTCTGGCGCAGCCGGGCGTGCAACAACTTTCGCCTTACGTTCCGGGCAAGCCTGTGGATGAACTGGCTCGTGAGCTGAACCTCGATCCGGCCAGCATCGTCAAGCTGGCGAGCAACGAAAACCCGTTGGGCGCCAGTCCCAAGGCGCTGGCGGCGATTCGCGAAGCGCTGGCCGAGCTGACCCGCTATCCGGACGGCAATGGTTTTGCGCTCAAAACCCTGTTGGCCGATCAGTGTCGCGTCGAGCTGAACCAAGTGACGCTGGGCAACGGCTCCAACGATATTCTGGAGCTGGTGGCGCGTGCCTATCTGGCGCCGGGCCTGAACGCGGTGTTCAGCGAGCATGCGTTTGCGGTCTATCCGATCGCGACCCAGGCCGTTGGTGCCCAGGCAAAAGTGATCCCGGCCAAAGACTGGGGTCATGATCTGCCGGCGATGCTGGCCGCGATCGATGCCGATACCCGCGTGGTGTTCATCGCCAACCCGAACAACCCGACCGGGACCTGGTTCGATGCCGAGGCGCTGGATGAATTCCTTCAGGACGTTCCGGCCCATGTGCTGGTGGTGCTGGACGAGGCCTACATCGAGTACGCCGAAGGCAGCGACTTGCCGGATGGCCTGGACTATCTGGCGGCCTATCCGAACCTGCTGGTCTCGCGCACCTTCTCCAAGGCCTATGGTCTGGCGTCGCTGCGGGTCGGCTACGGTTTGTCCTCGGCCATCGTCGCCGATGTGCTCAATCGCGTGCGTCAGCCGTTCAACGTCAACAGCCTTGCGCTGGCCGCCGCTTGTGCCGCGCTGCAAGACGTCGAGTACCTGGCTGAAAGCCGTCGCCTGAACCAATCCGGCATGCAGCAGCTTGAGGCGGGTTTCCGTGAGTTGGGGCTGAGCTGGATTCCATCCAGAGGCAACTTCATCTGTGTCGATCTGGGTCGCGTTGCTGCCCCGGTTTTCCAGGGGTTGTTGCGCGAAGGCGTGATCGTGCGTCCGGTGGCCAACTACGGCATGCCGAATCACCTGCGCATCACCATCGGTTTGCCAGCGGAAAACAGCCGCTTCCTCGAGGCGCTGACCAAGGTTATGGCTCGTGGTTGATGTCACTGCACTGCAATCTGCTGAACCTATGATCGGTCGCCTGGTGGTGGTCGGTCTGGGGTTGATCGGCGGTTCGTTTGCCAAAGGCCTGCGTGAAAGCGGTCTGTGCCGCGAAGTGGTCGGGGTCGATCTCGACCCGCAGTCGCGCAAGCTGGCGGTCGAGTTGGGTGTGGTGGATCGCTGCGAGGAAGACCTGGTGGCGGCTTGTCAGGGCGCGGACGTGATTCAGTTGGCGGTGCCGATCCTGGCCATGGAGAAACTGCTCGCGCTGTTGGCGGGCATGGATCTGGGACAGGCGATCCTGACTGACGTCGGCAGTGCCAAGGGCAATGTGGTGCGCGCGGCGACCGAAGCGTTTGGCGGCATGCCGGCGCGTTTCGTGCCAGGGCATCCGATTGCCGGTTCCGAGCAGAGCGGGGTGGAAGCCTCCAATGCTGACCTGTTCCGTCGCCATAAAGTGATTCTGACGCCGCTGGATCAGACCGATCCGGCCGCGCTGGCGGTGGTCGACCGGTTGTGGCGCGAATTGGGCGCCGACGTCGAGCACATGCAAGTCGAGCGTCATGACGAAGTGTTGGCGGCGACCAGCCATTTGCCGCACTTGCTGGCGTTCGGTTTGGTCGATTCATTGGCCAAACGCAATGAAAATCTTGAGATCTTCCGTTACGCTGCGGGCGGTTTCCGCGATTTCACAAGAATCGCCGGTAGCGACCCGGTCATGTGGCACGACATCTTCCTCGCCAACCGCGAAGCTGTCCTGCGCACACTCGATACATTTCGCAGCGACCTCGACGCCTTGCGCGACGCGGTCGATGCAGGGGATGGGCACCAATTGTTGGGCGTGTTCACTCGCGCCCGGGTTGCCCGCGAGCATTTCAGTAAAATCCTGGCCCGCCGGGCCTATGTGGACGCTATGAATTCCAACGATCTGATTTTCCTGGCACAACCTGGTGGCCGCCTGACTGGGCGGATTCGTGTACCGGGCGACAAATCGATTTCCCACCGATCGATCATGCTCGGTTCCCTGGCCGAAGGCGTCACTGAAGTGGAAGGTTTCCTCGAGGGCGAAGACGCCCTGGCGACCCTGCAAGCTTTCCGCGACATGGGTGTCGTCATCGAAGGTCCGCACCATGGTCGCGTGACCATTCACGGCGTCGGCCTGCATGGCCTGAAGCCTGCGCCGGGCCCGATCTATCTGGGTAACTCCGGCACTTCGATGCGTCTGCTGTCTGGCCTGCTGGCTGCGCAGAACTTCGACAGTACCCTGACCGGCGACGCTTCGTTGTCCAAGCGTCCGATGAATCGCGTGGCCAATCCGCTACGTGAAATGGGCGCTGTGATCGAGACCGCCGCTGACGGTCGTCCACCGATGACCATTCGTGGCGGCAACAAGCTCAAGGGCCTGACTTACACCATGCCGATGGCCAGTGCCCAGGTTAAATCCTGCCTGCTGCTGGCGGGTCTGTATGCCGAAGGCAAGACCACGGTCACCGAGCCGGCACCGACTCGCGACCACACCGAGCGCATGCTGCGTGGCTTCGGCTACCCGGTGACCGTTAACGGGGCGACCGCCTCGGTCGAGTCCGGCCACAAGCTGACCGCGACCCACATTGAGGTGCCGGGCGATATCTCGTCGTCGGCGTTCTTCCTGGTGGCGGCGTCGATTGCCGAAGGTTCGGAGCTGGTGCTCGAACACGTCGGCATCAACCCGACCCGTACCGGCGTAATCGACATCCTGCGCCTGATGGGCGCTGACATCACTCTGGAAAACCAGCGTGAAGTCGGTGGCGAGCCGGTAGCCGACCTGCGCGTACGGGCAGCTAAACTCAAAGGTATCGAGATTCCCGAAGCGCTGGTGCCACTGGCTATCGACGAGTTTCCGGTGCTGTTCGTGGCGGCTGCATGTGCCGAAGGTCGCACTGTGCTGCGTGGTGCCGAAGAGCTGCGCGTGAAGGAATCGGACCGGATCCAGGTCATGGCGGACGGTCTGCTGGCGCTGGGCGTCAAGTGCGAGCCCACTCCGGACGGCCTCATCATCGACGGCGGCCAGATCGGCGGCGGCGAAGTGCACGGTCACGGCGACCACCGGATTGCCATGGCCTTCAGCGTGGCTTCACTGCGCGCCACTGCGCCGATCCGCATCCATGATTGCGCCAACGTCGCGACCTCGTTCCCGAACTTCCTCGCGCTGTGCGCGCAGGTCGGTATCCGTGTTGCACAAGAGGCTCAGTCGTGATCAGCATTGCACCGGTCATCACTATTGATGGGCCAAGCGGCTCTGGCAAAGGTACTGTCGCCGGGATTCTGGCCAAGCGCCTGGGCTGGAACCTGCTGGATTCCGGTGCACTTTATCGATTGCTGGCTTTCGCCGCGCATAACCATGGCGTCGACCTGACCAATGAGGAATTGCTCAAGAAGCTCGCCGCTCATCTGGATGTGCAGTTCATCGCAGCGACCGACGGTCAGTTGCAGCGCATTATTCTGGAAGGTGATGAAGTCAGCGATGTGATCCGTACCGAGAGTGTCGGCTCGGGTGCCTCGCAGGTCGCCGCGTTGCCTGCGGTTCGCGAGGCGTTGCTGCAGCGTCAGCGGGCTTTTCAGGAGGCGCCGGGTCTGGTGGCCGATGGTCGCGACATGGGTACGGTGGTATTTCCCGACGCGCCCTTGAAGATTTTCCTCACTGCCAGTGCCGAAGAGCGTGCGCGCCGACGTTACTTGCAGTTGAAGGGCAAAGTCGATGGTGTTAGTCTGTCGAGTCTGCTAGATGAGATACGTGCGCGCGATGAGCGTGACACCCAGCGAGCGGTAGCCCCGCTCAAACCGGCGGCTGACGCCATACAGCTGGATTCCACGGAATTATCCATCGACCAGGTGCTGGAACGCATCATGAGCGAGATCGCCATTCGCGATATCGCCGGGTGACCAAGAGGGCCGCAGGGGACCAGTCATAGTCCTGCGGAGCTTCTTTTAAATGAAACTAACCCACATCGTCTGGGATGTGGAGATGGGCGTATTCTTCGCCCTTATCAACAGGAATTAAAATGAGCGAAAGCTTTGCGGAACTCTTTGAAGAAAGCCTAAAAACCCTGAACCTTCAGGCAGGCTCCATCATCACCGGTGTTATCGTTGATATCGATTACCAAGCTCGCTGGGTAACCGTTCACGCTGGCCTGAAGTCTGAAGCACTCATCCCGCTTGAGCAGTTCTACAACGACGCTGGCGAACTGAACATCAACGTCGGTGACGAAGTTCACGTTGCTCTGGACTCGGTTGAAGACGGCTTTGGTGAAACCAAGCTGTCCCGTGAAAAAGCCAAGCGCGCTGAATGCTGGATTGTTCTGGAAGCAGCCTTCGCAGCCGAAGAAGTGGTCAAGGGCGTTATCAACGGTAAGGTTAAAGGCGGCTTCACTGTCGACGTTAACGGCATCCGTGCGTTCCTGCCAGGTTCTCTGGTTGACGTCCGTCCAGTGCGCGACACCACGCACCTGGAAGGCAAAGAGCTGGAATTCAAGGTCATCAAGCTCGACCAGAAACGCAACAACGTTGTCGTTTCCCGTCGCAGCGTCCTCGAAGCCGAGAACTCCGCCGAGCGTGAAGCTCTGCTGGAATCCCTGCAGGAAGGCCAACAAGTCAAAGGTATCGTCAAGAACCTCACCGATTACGGCGCATTCGTCGATCTGGGTGGCGTCGATGGCCTGCTGCACATTACCGACATGGCTTGGAAGCGTATCAAGCATCCTTCCGAAATCGTCAACGTTGGCGACGAGATCGATGTCAAGGTTCTGAAGTACGATCGCGAGCGCAATCGTGTTTCCCTGGGCCTCAAGCAACTGGGCGAAGATCCATGGGTTGCTATCAAAGCCCGTTACCCAGAAAGCACTCGCGTTACCGCTCGTGTAACCAACCTGACCGACTACGGCTGCTTCGCTGAGCTGGAAGAAGGCGTTGAAGGTCTGGTGCACGTTTCCGAAATGGACTGGACCAACAAGAACATCCACCCTTCGAAAGTCGTACAAGTCGGCGACGAAGTGGAAGTTATGGTTCTGGACATCGACGAAGAGCGTCGTCGTATCTCCCTCGGCATCAAGCAGTGCAAATCTAACCCATGGGAAGATTTCTCTGGCCAGTTCAACAAGGGCGATAAAATCTCCGGCACCATCAAGTCGATCACCGATTTCGGTATCTTCATTGGTCTGGACGGCGGCATCGACGGTCTGGTTCACCTGTCCGACATCTCCTGGAACGAAGTGGGCGAAGAAGCCGTACGCCGCTTCAAGAAAGGCGACGAGCTGGACACCGTTATCCTGTCGGTTGACCCAGAGCGCGAGCGCATCTCCCTGGGTATCAAGCAACTGGAAAGCGATCCGTTCTCCGAGTACGTTCAAGAGAACGACAAAGGCGCCATCGTTAAAGGCATCGTGAAAGAAGTTGACGCTAAAGGCGCCATCATCACTCTGGCCGACGATATCGAAGCGACTCTGAAAGCCTCCGAAATCAGCCGTGACCGCGTTGAAGATGCGCGTAACGTTCTGAAAGAAGGCCAGGAAGTTGAAGCCAAGATCATCAGCGTTGATCGCAAGAGCCGCGTAATCCAGCTCTCCATCAAGTCGAAAGATGATGCTGAAGAGAAAGAAGCAATCCAGAGCTTGAAAGACAAGCCTGCTGCTGACATCGCTGCTGGTCCTACCACTCTGGGCGACCTGTTGCGTGCACAAATGGAAAAACAGAACTGAGTTCTGTCAGACCATAGAAAAAGGGCGACTTCGGTCGCCCTTTTTTGTGTCTGCGATTTGGTGAATCCCAAGCGTGCTGACGCTGCAATATTTCTTTCGTGAAACCAATGATCTACATAAGTTGTCTGTAACTTCATACAGGTCAATCGTCTATTCAAGGCTAGGCTTAGTCTGAAGTGAACGACCGCTGGGTTGCGTATCCGGCATAAGGAAGTGAATGAATAAGCTCATTGTCGTGATAGCAGTAATGACATTGGCAGGTTGTACCACCAGCGCCAAGACTCATGTGGTGCGCGGCGTCAGTGGTATAGAGGTCGATTGTTCGGGATTGGGCTCAGGATGGGAGAGGTGTCACAAGCGAGCGGCCAAGGAGTGTAAAGGGGCAGGTTATAAAGTCATCGTAAGGTCTGATGACGCCAAGGAGGAAGATATATTCCCTTTCGGTTTCAATCCCGCGGGCTATCTGACACGCACCATGCTGGTTATCTGCAGGTGAGTGTGTGGGTTCGATCAGAGTTCCGGTGCCTTGAAATCGGGCATCTCGCTGCTGGGGACGATATGTCAACACTCGGGCTGTTCAAATTACTCGGGGCATGCTAAAACCTTTGAAGCGCTGATCTAGCTGCTTGAAAAAGAAGGGAAAAATATGACGAAGTCGGAGTTGATCGAACGAATTGTCACCCATCAAGGGCTACTCTCATCTAAAGATGTGGAGCTGGCCATCAAGACCATGCTTGAGCAAATGTCCCAATGTCTGGCCACTGGTGATCGAATCGAGATCCGTGGTTTTGGCAGCTTTTCACTGCACTATCGCGCGCCGCGCGTGGGGCGTAATCCAAAAACCGGTCAGTCCGTCAGCCTTGACGGCAAGTTCGTTCCACATTTCAAGCCAGGCAAAGAACTGCGTGATCGTGTGAACGAGGATGAGGAGGAAGGGCTTTGACGGCTGTTGCACTCCAGGGAGCCGCTGATGCGTAACTTCAAGCGCGTACTCCTCGCTGTATTTGTCCTGTTGCTTGTTCTGGCGATCCTGGCGTTCGTTCTTGAGAACCAGCAAGGCGTGTCCCTACTGTTCCTTGGTTGGGCGGGGCCGCAATTGCCAGTATCGCTGATCATGGTGATTGCGCTGCTGATCGGCATGGTGATCGGGCCGGTTCTCGGCTGGTTTCTGGGGCGTACATCCAGAGCCTCGCGCAAACGCCTTGTCTGATTCCGGGAAACCCGCTGTAGGCATGGAATTTGCCTCGCAGCTTGTCCATATCCATTAGTAAAACCTTCATTAAGCTGTAAAATGCTGCGCTTGGCCGATAGGGGTGTTCCCATTTCGGTTCAGACTGACTCTGTCAGAAGCCTCGGCTGACTTGATGGCTTTTGCATTCATGGATTAGACAGTGCGCGGTTGGCGGCCCTGTCAGTAACTTAAGGGTATGGTTTCGCGTGAAAATTCTAGTAACCGGCGGCGCCGGATTTATCGGCTCGGCAGTCATTCGTCATATCATCTCCAACACTGCCGACTCTGTCGTTAACGTCGATAAACTGACCTATGCCGGTAACCTTGAGTCGTTGGCTGAAGTCAGCCAGAACTCGCGTTACGTGTTCGAACGCGTCGACATCTGCGACCGTGATCAAGTGGACCGTGTTCTGCGTGAACACCAACCGGATGCAATCATGCACCTGGCCGCAGAATCCCACGTTGACCGCTCGATCTCCGGTCCGTCTGAATTCATCCAGACCAACATCATCGGCACCTACACCTTGCTGGAAGCTGCGCGCCATTATTGGGCGGCACTGGATGATGCGCGCAAAGCCAACTTCCGTTTCCACCATATCTCCACCGACGAAGTCTACGGAGACCTCGAAGGCCCGGAAGACCTGTTCACCGAAACCACACCGTATCAGCCAAGCTCACCGTACTCGGCCAGCAAGGCCAGTTCAGATCACCTGGTTCGCGCCTGGAGCCGTACCTACGGCCTGCCGACCCTGGTTACCAACTGCTCGAACAACTACGGTCCTTGCCACTTTCCTGAGAAGCTGATCCCGCTGATCATCCTCAATGCACTGGAAGGCAAGCCGCTGCCGGTCTACGGAAAAGGCAACCAGGTTCGTGACTGGCTCTACGTCGAAGACCACGCCCGCGCACTGTACAAAGTCGTGACCGAAGGCGTGATCGGCGAGACCTACAACATCGGCGGCCATAACGAGAAGCAAAACATCGAAGTGGTGCATACCCTTTGCGCACTGCTTGATGAACTGCGTCCAGACTCTGCTCATCGTCCACACGCCAGCCTGATCACCTACGTTCAGGATCGCCCGGGCCACGACCAGCGTTACGCGATCGACGCCAGCAAAATCCAGCGCGAGCTGGGTTGGACACCGGAAGAAACCTTTGAAACCGGTATACGCAAGACTGTCGAGTGGTACCTGAACAACACTGAGTGGGTGGCTCACGTGAAGAGCGGCAGCTACCAGCAATGGATCGACCAGAACTACATGGACCGTTCGGACAAAGCATGAAAATTCTCCTGTTGGGAAAAAACGGCCAGGTCGGCTGGGAGCTGCAGCGCTCTCTTGCGCCTCTTGGCGAACTGATCGCCCTGGACCGTCATCCGGTCGATGGTTTGAGCGGCGACCTGTCTGACCTCAATGCACTGCGCGCGACGATCCGTCAGGTTAAACCCGACGTCATCGTCAACGCAGCGGCCTACACTGCGGTCGATAAAGCTGAATCCGAGACTGAGCTGGCCGATCGTGTGAACGGTCAGGCGAGTCAGGTTATGGCTGAAGAAGCCGCATCTCTAGGGGCTTGGCTGATTCACTACTCGACCGATTACGTGTTCAGCGGTGAAGGCCTGACGCCGTGGCAAGAAACCAATGCCGTCGCACCGGTGAATCACTACGGTGCCAGCAAACTGGCCGGCGAGCAGGCGATTATTGCCTCGGGATGCAAGTACCTGATCTTCCGCACCAGTTGGGTCTATGGTGCTCGCGGTAACAACTTCGCCAAGACCATGCTGCGCCTGGCCAAGGATCGCGAAACCCTGAGCGTCATCGCCGACCAGATCGGCGCCCCTACCGGCGCAGACCTGATCGCTGACGTGACGGCGCTGGCTATTCAGCAAGTGTTGCAGCGTCCTGAACTGGCGGGTCTTTATCACTTGGCGGCCGCCGGCGAAGTGTCCTGGCACGGCTATGCCAGCCATGTGATCGGTTTTGCCAAGGCCAACGGTGAAGAGCTTGCTGTCACAGCGATCAATCCGATCGAAACGACCGCCTACCCGACACCGGCGCGCCGCCCTCTGAATTCCCGATTGAATACTCAGAAGCTGCGCGACAATTTTTCTTTGCACTTGCCGGATTGGCAAAGTGGTGTCACCCGAATGCTTATGGAAGTCCTGAACAAATGACCACGACAAATCGTAAAGGCATCATCCTCGCTGGTGGCTCGGGTACTCGTCTGCACCCGTTGACCCTCGGCGTGTCCAAGCAGATGCTGCCGATCTACGACAAGCCGATGATCTTCTATCCGCTGTCGGTGTTGATGCTCGCCGGTATACGCGAAATCCTGATTATCTCCACCCCTGAAGATCTGCCGTGCTTCCGTAAATTGCTGGGTGACGGCAGTCTGTACGGCATCAAGCTGACTTACGCTGAGCAGCCAAGCCCGGACGGTCTGGCGCAGGCGTTCATCATTGGTGAAGAGTTCATCGGCAAGGATCCTTGCTGTCTGATCCTGGGCGACAACATCTTTTACGGTCAACACTTCTCGGACAATCTGCGTTCGGCCAGCGCTCAAGAGCATGGAGCGACGGTATTCGGCTATCACGTATCGGACCCGGAGCGTTTTGGTGTAGTGGAGTTCGACGCTGCCGGCCACGCTTTGAGTATCGAAGAAAAGCCCCTGAAGCCAAAATCGAGCTATGCGGTGACGGGGCTGTACTTCTACGACAACCAGGTTGTCGAGATCGCCAAGAATATCAAGCCATCCGCGCGTGGTGAGCTGGAGATCACTGATGTCAACCGTGCGTACCTCGAGCAGAAGACCCTCAAAGTCGAAATGCTTGGTCGCGGCTTTGCCTGGCTGGATACCGGTACACATGATTCGTTGCTGGAGGCGAGCCACTTCGTGCATACCATTGAGAAGCGGCAGGGTTTGAAAGTTGCCTGTCTGGAGGAGATTGCTTACAGCAGTGGCTGGATTTCCGCCGCTGAGCTGTCGGCTCAGGCAGTGCGTCTCAGCAAGACTGGTTATGGTTTCTATCTGGAAAAGCTTTTGAAGGCGCAGGATTGTCGAGGCTTGAGTGAGAATTGATCTTGGCTGACGATTGATATTATTTTGATGTCGATTTGAAGAAATCGTTTGTTTTCAAATGATTTTCGTATCTGCCCTTCGCATGAGTTATTTATTCCCGGTACTAGCTGTAGAATGGCCGGCAGAACTATCTGACCCCATTCAGTGCTGCATGCCTCAGGCTTATTGGGCTCGCACTCCTGGCTCCGACTTATCGAGATCGCCTCAAAAAATTGAGGCAGGAATACGGATAAGTGGTCGAGCTAGCGAGTGAGGGGGAGGCGTACTCGGTGTAAAATCAACCGGTTTGGATTGATGCTTGGCTGTCACCCTCGGTCGACTCGAGCAAAAAACTTGCATTACATACGATGCAAGGATGACCAGAAACATAACTGAGCCCACTTTCTGGATGAATCTGCCGGAAGGGGATTAAGGATTTAGAGCATGGAACTGATTCCCGTAATTTTGTCTGGCGGAGTAGGCAGCCGGTTATGGCCTGTTTCCCGGGAGGCCCATCCAAAGCCGTTCATGGATCTGCCAGATGGCCAGAATCTAATCCAGAAAACGTTCCTTCGTGCTTCGCGTCTGGAAGGTGTTGTGGAAGTTCTTACGGTGACCAACCGTGAGCTCCTGTTCAAGACCGAAGACGAGTACGGTGCGGTCAACACGCACAAGCACTCGCAAGGTTTCATCCTTGAGCCTTTCGGGCGTAATACTGCTGCCGCCGTCGCTGCTGCGGCGCTTCAACTGGAAGCTTCGCATGGCCCCGACGCCCAAATGTTGGTGTTGGCGGCAGACCACCTGATCAAAGACGAAAAAGCATTTGCGGCGGCGGTAGCCAGTGCAGTTGCGCTTGCCTCCGAAGGCTGGCTGGTCACCTTTGGTATTCAACCGACCTATCCTGAAACAGGGTTCGGGTACATTGAAGCTCAAAAAGATGCGCCCCTGAAGGGTGGTCTGAAAGTTGCGCGCTTCGTCGAAAAGCCCAATCTTGAAACGGCTGAAGGCTACGTCAGCGCGGGCAACTACTATTGGAACTCCGGGATGTTCTGCTTCCGGGTTGGCACTGTGCTGGAAGAGCTTCGCCAGCATGCTCCGGACGTGGTGGAAGCCGTCAGTAAAACCATTGAAAGCTCGCGCCTTACCATCTCTGAAAAGTATCGTTGCCTGGCACTCGACGCCGATGCATTCGCAGAGGTTCCAGACATCTCCATCGATTACGCATTGATGGAGCGCTCCTCCAAGGTAGCAACCATCCCTTGTGATATTGGTTGGAGTGACATCGGTTCCTGGAACGCGGTCAGTGAACTGACCGAGCCTGATGAAGATGGCAATCGTTTTGAAGGCGAGGTGTTGTCCCACAACTCCCGTAACAATTATGTAAACAGTGAAGATCGACTGACTGCGCTGGTCGGGGTTGAGGACCTACTGGTCATCGATACCCCGGACGCGGTGATGATCGCTCACAAAGATCACGCCCAAGACGTAAAACATATTGTCAATCAGCTCAAGGCGGCCAGCCACACGGTGCATTTGCTCCATCGTACCGTTCATCGCCCTTGGGGGACCTACACAACCCTGGAAAACGGCGAGCGCTTCAAGATCAAGCGCATTGTGGTGAAGCCCAAGGCTTCGTTGTCCTTGCAGATGCACCATCACAGAAGCGAACACTGGATCGTTGTCAGCGGGATGGCTAAGGTCATCAACGATCAGCAGGAGCTGATGTTGAACACCAACGAGTCCACGTTTATTCGTGCTGGTCATCAGCACCGTTTGATGAATCCGGGGGTCATAGACCTGGTGATGATTGAAGTACAAAGTGGTGACTATCTCGGCGAGGACGATATTGTTCGTTTTGAAGATAATTACGGCCGCGTCGATAAGTAAGAGTACTGTCGCTGTTACAAGCCGGATCGGTGGATTTCCACCGGTCAGGCTTTTTTG
Source organism: Pseudomonas sp. Pseusp15 (assembly GCF_059492165.1). Lineage (NCBI taxonomy): Bacteria > Pseudomonadati > Pseudomonadota > Gammaproteobacteria > Pseudomonadales > Pseudomonadaceae > Pseudomonas > Pseudomonas sp. Pseusp15. The sequence goes on along the minus strand of NZ_CP168523.1, from coordinate 3,580,448 downwards.
CATCTGGGCTGGTCCTGATGCATTTCCATCCTGACGAGAAAGCAGAGCCGTTAATCGGCTTCGCTTCCACATACCTCAGCAAGAGAGCGGTATGAATACCCCGATCAAAACCCAGTGTTTCAAAGCCTATGACATTCGCGGCCAAGTGCCATCCGATCTCAATGAAGAGGTTGCTTACCGGATTGGCCGGGCCATGGTTGTCGAGCTACAGGGCAAAAACATTGTGCTGGGGCGGGACATGCGGCTCGAAAGCCCGATGCTGGCAGAGGCGATGACACGTGGTTTGCTCGAGGCAGGTGCCAACGTCATCGATATCGGCTTGTGTGGCACCGAAGAAGTCTACTTTGCCACTAGCTCGTTCAAGGCGGATGGTGGAGTGATGATCACCGCAAGTCACAATCCCAAGGGTTACAACGGGATGAAGCTTGTGAAGTCCGAATCTCGGCCTATCAGTGGCGACACCGGGCTAAATGCCATACGCGACCGTGTGGAAAGTGGTGATTTGGGAACCTTGGCTGCAAGCCCCGGCGAAGTTCGATTCGAACTGGATAAGACGACCTACATTGAGCACCTTCTCAGTTACGTCAACGTTGCGAATCTCAAACCGCTGAAAATACTTGCCGACCCGGGCAATGGCGCTGCCGGGCCAGTGTTGCGGCAGTTGGCCCAAAAGCTACCCTTCGAATGGGTGGTCATCAACGCCGAGCCCGATGGCAACTTTCCCAACGGTGTGCCCAATCCGCTTCTGCCAGAGAACCGCACGCTGACACGGCAAGCGTTGCTGGCAAACGGCTGCGACTTGGCAATTGCGTGGGATGGTGACTTCGATCGCTGCTTCTTCTTCGACCAGGATGGCCGCTTCGTCGAGGGCTATTACCTGGTTGGTCTGCTGGCGGAAATGCTGCTCAAGAAGAACCCAGGCTCCAAAATCATCCATGATCCCAGACTGACCTGGAGCACAATCGATCAGGTTCGATTGGCGGGCGGTGTTTCAGTACAATGCAAAACCGGGCATGCCTTTATCAAGGAGCGCATGCGTCTGGAGAATGCGATCTACGGCGGCGAGATGAGTGCTCACCATTATTTCCGGGATTTCGCCTACTGTGACAGCGGCATGATTCCCTGGTTATTGGTGACCGAATTGATGTCTGCGTCGGGAAAAAATCTGGCCCAGCTTGTTGATGAGCGCATTGCCGCCTATCCATGCAGTGGTGAAATCAATTATCGAGTGAACGATGTGTCAGCGGCGCTGGAAGAGGTCCTGGCACATTATTTACCTCACGGGCCTCACCTTGATCAAACCGATGGAGTCAGTCTGGAATTTTCTGACTGGCGATTTAATCTCCGAGGCTCAAATACAGAACCTCTGTTGAGATTGAATGTGGAAAGTAAAGGAGACCCAGCGCTGGTGGCGTTAAAAGTTAAAGAAATTGAGGGACTGCTGAACAGTAGAAATATGGAATGAAAAAACGGTTCTCACTTCCTGAGGGAAGGTGAGGGGCAGCGATAAGTTGGCTCTCCGATAGAGACTTACTGTTCGATTGATTAATTTAAATTGGTGAAAAAATGAGCGACAAGAAAGTAGCGTTGATTACGGGTATTACTGGTCAAGATGGTGCTTACCTTGCTGAGTTCTTGCTCAAGAAAGGTTATTCGGTACACGGTATCAAGCGCCGTGCCTCCTTGTTCAATACTCACCGTATTGACCATCTTTACCACGACCCGCATAAGAAAGGCTATGATCTGAAACTGCACTACGGCGACCTGACCGATTCGAGTAGCTTGATTCGCATTGTGCAGGAAGTACAACCAGATGAAGTTTACAACCTCGGGGCGCAAAGCCACGTTGCCGTTTCCTTCGAATCGCCAGAATATACTGCTGACACTGATGCCATGGGTACACTGCGCATCCTTGAAGCAATCCGGATCGCCGGTCTTGAGAAGAAGACCAAGTTCTATCAAGCATCCACCTCCGAGCTTTATGGTCTGGTGCAGGAAATTCCTCAGAAAGAAACCACGCCTTTCTATCCCCGCTCCCCATATGCCGTCGCCAAGATGTATGCCTATTGGATTACCGTGAACTATCGTGAGTCTTATGGCATGTATGCCTGCAACGGTATTCTCTTTAATCACGAATCGCCGATCCGTGGCGAAACCTTCGTAACCCGTAAGATCACGCGCGCCTTGGCACGTATCAAGGTCGGTCTGCAAGACTGCCTGTACCTCGGTAACATGGACGCCCTGCGTGACTGGGGTCATGCCCGTGATTACGTGGAAATGCAATGGCTTATGCTGCAACAAGAAACACCAGACGACTTTGTGATCGCGACCGGTGAACAGCATTCCGTTCGGGAGTTTGTTGAAGTTGCAGCGAAAGAAGCAGATATCAAGATTCGTTGGGAAGGCCAGGGTGTAGACGAGAAAGGTTACGACGTCGCAACCAACAAATGCATCGTTGCCGTCGACCCACGTTATTTCCGTCCTGCCGAAGTTGAGACGCTGTTGGGTGACCCAAGCAAAGCCAAAGCCAAACTGGGCTGGGTACCACGTACTACCTTCGCTGAGCTAGTAGAAGAAATGATGCGTGAAGATCTGAGTGAAGCCAAACGCGACAAGCTGGTCGCTGAACACGGCTTTAAATACTTCAAGGGTCAGGAATAAGGGGACTGGGATGATACCGGTATATCAGCCCTTTCTGGGCGGCCGCGAAAAGGAATATGTAAACCAGTGTCTAGATTCGACCTGGATTTCTTCTCGCGGAGAATTCATCTCCCGCTTTGAGAGCGAGTTTGCCCGATACATCGGCGCCGAACATGCGACCACGGTGAGCAATGGCACGGTAGCCCTGCACTTGGCAATGGCCGCTCTGGGGCTTGGGCCTGGCGATGAGGTGATTGTCCCAACGCTCACTTACGTGGCGTCGGTCAACACCATTTTGCAAACCGGGGCCAGCGTCGTGTACGCTGAGTCCCTGGCTGATACCTGGAACGTCAGCGTTCCAGACATCCGAAGCCGCATAACGCCGAAAACCAAAGCCGTCATGGTGGTGCACTTGTACGGTCTGGCGTGTGACATGGATGAAGTCGTCGCGCTGTGTAAAGAGCATAATCTGCTGCTGATCGAAGACTGCGCAGAAGCTTTCGGCTCTCTGTACAAAGGTCAGCACGTAGGGACTTTTGGCGATGTCGCCACGTTCAGCTTTTTTGGCAACAAGACCATTACCACCGGTGAGGGTGGAATGGTGGTGTCCAAGAACAAGGACATCCACGAGAGAGCCTGTCATCTTAAAAGCCAGGGTGTGTCCAAGACCCGCGAGTATTGGCACGATGAGTTGGCATTCAACTATCGGATGACCAACATTTGCGCAGCCATTGGCCTTGCCCAGTTGGAGCGTGCAGACGAGATCATCGCTCTTAAGCGTCAGGTTGCAGACTGGTATCGCGAAGCGCTCGAAGGGCTTCCGCTGCAGATGCACGCAGAGCAGCCAGGTACTCGTCACTCCTACTGGATGTGCTCGATACTGTTGGATGATCAGAGTCAGCGTCAGGCATTGCGTGATCATTTGAAGAACAAGGGCATTGAGACACGCCCTCTGTTCGCTCCTGCTCACCATATGCCACATTGCAAGACGGATGAGTCCTTCCCGGTAGCGCAGGACCTCAGCTTGCGAGGGGTGAACCTTCCAAGTTATCCGACGCTGAGCCGTGAACAGGTGCAGCAAGTCGTAGATGAAATTCGGGCTTACTTTGCCAGCTGATGTTGCGTTGGGGTTGAGGCTGGTAACAGCCTCAATTCTCATAAAATTCAAAGAGGACGAATAATGTCCAAGCTTTCGAATTTAATTATTCAGGGGAAGTAATGTTTTCGTATTTTTCTCGCGTGTGGGCTGCTCGATACTTTTGGGTGCATCTTGCTCTAGCTGATTTGCGTTCTCGCTGGCGCCGATCTTTTTTTGGCGTAACGTGGTCGATTATCCAGCCATTGGGTATGACGATACTCCTGACGCTGGTATTCAGCCGGCTGTTCAATACGGACGTATTAACCTACGCACCCTATGTTCTATCAGGAATCGTAGTTTGGGAGTTTATTTCCGCTAATACAATTGGCGGGTCATTGTCCTTCGTTCAGGCGGATGCCTACATTAAACAATGTAATCATCCCTTGGCCATTTATACCTTGCGAACAGTGCTCGGTAGTTCAATTGTGCTCATGCTGGCCAGCGTTTCGCTCTATCTCTGGGTGGCAATCATGATGCCTCAGAATTTCGGATGGAGCTGGTTGGCGACGCTAACGATATTCCCTGTCGTTGCCTTGATAGCGTGGCCTGTATCCACACTTCTATCCTACATCAGCACCCGTTTTCGCGACGTTCCCCATGCGCTTGGGCTTGTGATGCAATCATTGTGGTTTGTGTCTCCGGTGTATTTTGAAGCGAAAATGTTTCAAAACGGCGGACTGCATGCGCTGGTTGATTACAACCCGATTTATCACATTCTACAGTTGTTCAGGGCGCCGCTACTGCAAGGGGAGTGGCCAACACTTGCAAATTATACATTTAGTTTAGGTACTGCTTTGTTCTTTGGGCTAATTGCAATGTATGTTGGTTACAAAGCAGAGCGGAAGGTGATTTTTTACCTATGAGAATGAATAGAATCAATCAGATCAATGTAAAGAACGTCAATCTTCATTACGCGGCCGCGGCTTATAAGGAACGTTCATTAAAGTCCTTGCTGGCCAATATCTTCTCAAAAAAAGATGCCAACAACCACGTCGCTGATATTCATGCGCTCAAGAACATAAATGTTCAAATTGTCAGCGGCGAACGCGTGGGGCTTCTTGGACATAATGGCGCGGGCAAAAGCACATTCCTCAAGACGGTCGCCGGCTTGTATCCAATCTCCAGCGGTGAACTGGTGGTACAAGGCCAGGTTCGTTCGCTGTTTGATCTGAGCTTGGGCTTTGAACCGGATGCCACGGGACGTGAGAACATTCTCTACCGTGGTTTACTGCTTGGTTTGTCGCCAAAGTTCATGCGAGAGAAGATCGACGAGATTGTGGCGTTTGCCGATCTGGGCGAGTTTATTGATTACCCGATTAAAACGTACTCTGCCGGGATGCAGGTACGACTGGCTTTTGCTATCTCTACTACGGTTGGTGGCGACATTTTGTTGCTGGATGAAGTGATCGGTGCTGGCGATGCCAACTTTATGGCAAAGGCTAAAGTACGTATTACCAGTTTGATCGAAAAGGCCGAAATACTCGTTCTGGCTTCTCATGACTTTGGTGCCTTGCAATCCATCTGCACCCGGGGTTTGGTGTTCCATCATGGTGAGTTGTTGTTCGATGGTGAGATAACAGACGCTATAGCGGAATACAAAAAGATAAATGGACTTTCTGATGCAAACTAAGCCGTTTCGTGTCATGTGGTTGCTGAATCATGGTGCGGCTCGTCGTTTCGAGTTGCAGATGCTCAAAACCTTGGGAGTCACAGAGTTTTTTCTCCCTAAGTCATTTCCACAGGAAATCGGTTTTCGTTCGGCGAGCATAGACTATTCAGAGGATGCCAATCTGACTATTCCGGCCGAAGATCTGGCGGTGTTGAACGCGCAAAATTGGTTTGTCTCACCTTCGAAAGAGGCGTGGGAAATTGCTAATAAATATTTTGATGTGTGTTTTTTCATCTGTCATTCAAAAGGCTTTATGAATGAGGTTGCTCGATCATTTAGTGGTGCAGCAATCTGGCGTGCTTATGGTTTGGATAAAACATTAAGTTACTCCGAAGTCGTCAAGGTCCTGACCTTGGGTACACAGTCAGTAAAGAAACTTGGGCGACGCCTTTGGTTAGGCATCGCCTACGAGCATCTTGCAGATTCTGAGTCCATGTATCTGCAAAAACGAAAGGCATTTTTACCGCTGGGTTTGAGTGATTGCCGGATCAATGATGTTTGGAATGGTAGTCAGAAACACATTTTTTTTGTATGTCCGGATATTGGTTTTAGTAGCTACTATAAAAAAGTATATGAGAAATTTGTCTCAGATATGCAAGGTTTTCCATACAAGATCGGTGGCTCTCAACCGATAGAAGTGGATGATCCGAATGTGTTGGGGTTTGTCACCAACGAAGAGCACGAAAGTAATATGAGAGAGTCGCGAGTGATGTTTTATCATTCAAGCGAGCCTAACCATATTCATTATCATCCTTTCGAAGCTATTCGTGTCGGTATGCCATTGATCTTCATGAGTGGTGGCATCCTCGATCGCATGGGGGGAGCGACCCTTCCTGGCCGATGCGAGTCTGTCAAAGAAGCCAGAGAGAAAATCCGTCGCATCTTGAATGATGACTCAGCGTTCATTGAGCAAGTCCGCAGCAGCCAGGCAGTGTTGCTGGAGCCCATGCGTGCAGAGAACTGCGAAGCTGCTTGGATAAACGGTTTCAGAGAAATCCTGCAAGAGTTGGAAGTCAGCCGTTTAGAACAAAGCCAGCGGCCAATAAAACGTAAGAAAATTGCTGTTGTAGTCCCTGTCGAATATCGAGGGGGGAGCCTTCGTGGAGCCAAGTTATTGGCGGAAGCTTTGCATGAAGGGAGCAGGCAATGGGGAGAAGATGTCGACGTAGTGCTCTTGCATTTGAAGTCTGCTGACGACCAGTCGGAAGATCCTTCAGATAAGAATGAGAGGGTTCAGCAGCGCACATTTAAATGGAAAACCCTCGATGCGCAAACAGCACGTAGGGCTATGCGGTATGCCGGTCACGAAGGCTGGGAACCTGACAGCGTAAAATATATTGTCCCGGATGATGGTATCAAACAGCTTTTGGATTGTGATGCATGGATCGTTGTCTCTGATCGGGTGCAGGCTCCCTTGGTACCTCTGCGACCATGCATATTCATGGTTTATGATTATCTTCAACGATATGAAAAGGTACTTTCCAAAAACGGCGATCAAAACTTTATTAGTGCCGTGCGCAGGGCGCAGAAAGTTCTTGTTACGACTGAATTTACAAAGCAGGACGCCATTCAGTATGCCGGTGTGGAAGTAAATCGAATCGCCAAAGTGCCTATGCTCGCTCCCGATTTTTCAAAAGTTGAGCCAGAAATAGTATCGACACCTGATCATCCGTATTTCTTGTGGACAACAAATGCTGGTGCGCATAAAAATCATGAAAATGCGTTGAAAGCTCTTAAGTTTTACTATGAAACTCTGGGTGGGCAGTTTTTCTGTCATGTGACGGGTGTGAATACAGAGAATCTGCTAGAGCGTGGTTTGCCGCATCTTAAGTCCCTGTCTACACTCGTTGGTACAAGCGCTGCGTTAAAGGAAAAAGTTAAATGGCTCGGCGAACTCCCGGACTTTGAGTATCGCTGTGCTTTGGCAAATGCTACGTTTTTATGGCATGCAGGTAAAATTGATAACGGCACCTTCAGTGTTGTTGAAGCGGCTAGCTTAGGCGTGCCAGCTTTGAGTAGTAATTATCCAGCTATGCATGAGATGGATGTTCAATTTTCACTGCAGTTGTCGTGGATGAATGCTGCCGATTATAAAGAGATGGCACATAAGCTGAAAGAAATGGAATTGACTTACTTGTCCAAGAAGGCCCTGCTTCCATCGCCTGAGGTATTGGCAGAACAAGGCGTTGAGAAGTTGGCGGCACAATATTGGGGAGTCATACGAGAGTGTCTATAAAAAAATATGGTATCTACCTGGCCTACGCACCAGGTTTAGATCTTCGTCACGAAGGATTGGGTAGATACCTGGCTGCCTTCTTGAAAGGGGCAGGGGACCGAGAAGATATCCGTTTTGTACTTGTATGCCCCAGTTGGTCAAAAGAGGGGCTTGAAGATCTATTTCACAGCGAAGGTGTCTCTAAAGAGCGCTTCGAATTAGTCTCACCCTCGAAAAAGCCGATGGTGTTGCGCGTCTACGAAGCCTACATCGCTAGAAAGAAACGAAAGCGGAAGCCGGGAATATTTAAAAGAATTTCCAATGGTTTTGCCGCGATTAAAAGAGCTGCCATTGACCACGTTGAGCATCAATTGGTGACGACCGATTCTTACTCAGGGCTGATATTGCTGTTGATAGAGGGCGCTTTTCTTGCCAGCCTTCTGCTCCTGTTTAGTCCAATCATTGTGTTGGCGTTAATCGTTCTTTTTTTCATAAAATTCAAGTTTGTTTTTAAACGACTGATGCGACCGTTTCGGCGTTATGTATCACGTGCTCAAGGGGCTGTCGGGGAGCCGAAAGACGACGCTTTCATATTCCGGCTTTATAAGCGAATGGAGCGGATTGAGTCGGAGCGGATGCTTCGCTTGATTGATAACCTGGCTGATGTGAAAGCCTGGTACAGTCCTACTGCATTCTGGCCAGCCTTCAACAAAATAAATCGTCCACGCTTGATGTGTGTGCCGGATGTGGTGCTATCGGACTTCCCTGTCGGGTTCTCAAATGTGGGAGGCGAACGCTTTTTGCAGACCTATGAGGATGTCCGTAGATCGATCCAGACAGGGCAGCATTACGTTACCTATAGCAACGCGATCAAGTGGGAGACATTGGTCGATCAGTATTCGATACGCGCTTCTAATGTAGCGGTGATTCATCATGCGCCGAATATGCTAAACCAGTGGGTGACAACCCGTGGGTTTGCAGATCTGGAAGCCACCTCGCTTCATTACTCTCAAACACTTCTCGCTAGTGCGATGCGAAAATCCTCAAATAAGAACTACACTGTAGGTTTTGCAAATACTTCGTTCAAGTTCATATTTTATGCGAGTCAGTTTAGACCGAACAAAAACCTGTTGATGTTGTTGCGGACGTACGAGTTTCTTTTAAGAAAAAAATATGTCAGCCACAAACTGGTTCTGACCGGTGATCCCGAGCGGTATCCAGCTGTCAAAAAATTTATTGCCGAACACGGTTTGGAGAACGATGTTCTATGCTTGCACGGTTTGACGGTGCAGGAACTTGCGGCTTGTTACAAGTTAGCGGATCTGGCAGTAAACCCTAGCCTTAGCGAAGGTGGGTGCCCGTTCACATTCACCGAGGCGCTGTCGGTAGACACTCCTGTGGTTATGGCTCGAATCGCGGTTACCGAGGAGATACTTGATCAGCCAGAACTGCAAGATACGACATTTTTTGACCCGTTTGATTGGGAAGATATGGCTCATCGTATTGAATGGGCTCTTTCTCATCGAGAAGAGCTTCTTACACTACAGAAAAATATCTATCAGGGCCTGATTCAGCGTACCTGGACAGATGTGGTGAATGAGCATATCACCGTTCTTGAAGCTATTTCTGAAGGCGGCGGTAGCCCTTCGGAGGGCCAATAATGAGTCCAATCACAGGGATGCTGATTCTGGGGTTCGGTGGTCATGCCCGGAGTGTGGCTGACGTCGCGCTTGCATCGGGAATAACACAATTGTGTTTTATCGACGCTAAGGCTAAACAAGGCGAATCGTTTTGTTCGTTTCCAGTGAAAGCGTCAGTGGACTTTGAGCTGCCCGCAGATTGGTCAGTCATGCCGGCGGCAGGCGACAACAGAAAAAGAATAGAGCAATGTGAATGGGTCATTCAGCAAGGATGGCGGTTAGCGACACTCATCTCCTCCAGGGCCACGATAGGCGTCGGGGCCCAAATCGGTGAAGGTAGTTTTATCGCTCATCACGCACATGTTGGGCCGATGGCATCGGTGGGACGCGGCTGTATTATAAACACCGGCGCGATCGTTGAGCATGACTGCACAGTGGGTGACTACAACCACATTTCCGTCGGTGCTGTAGTTGCGGGTCGCAGTCGTGTTGGTGATCGCTGCTTCCTGGGGGCTGGCTCAACGGTGATCGATGGACTGCAGATAACAGACGATGTCATGCTGGGCGCCGGTGCGTGCGCTCATCGTAATCTGGAGCAGGCCGGTACCTATGTTGGAGTTCCCGCGAAGTTTCTGGGGCGCAAACATTGAAAATCCTGCATTTTTTCAAGACTTACTACCCCGATACCATGGGTGGTGTAGAGCAGGTTATCTTTCAGCTCGCTGAGGGGGGGAGACAGCACGGTATCGAGTCTGAAGTCCTTTATCTTAGTCCACGTGGCGCGATGCGCAATGAACGGCTCGGACATCATATGACCCACCGGTCGTATGAGAATTTTCAAGTGGCCTCAACCGGGTTTTCAATCGGGGCGATCAAGGATTTCTTCGAGCTGGCAAAACAGGCAGATATTATCCACTACCACTTTCCGTGGCCATTTATGGATATGGTGCACTTTCTAACCAGAATCAAGAAGCCAACCGTTGTCACTTATCACTCGGATATCGTGAAACAGCAGTCGTTGCTTCGACTCTATAATCCGCTCCTGCACGCGTTTCTTCGAAATGTGGACGTAATCGTTGCTTCGTCACCTAACTATGTTGCAAGCAGCGAAACGCTGGGGAAGTATGTAGATAAGGTTAAGGTCATCCCCATTGGTATAGATCGCAATACATACCCTGAGGTTACTGATGCATCGAAGGCTCATTGGCGTGAGGCGTTGGGTGAGCGCTTCTTCCTTTTCGTAGGCGCGCTTCGTTATTACAAGGGCCTTGATTTTCTTCTGGAGGCGGCACAGCAGACAAAGCTGCCTGTCGTGATCATGGGTAAAGGTCCCATGGAAGCGGCACTGAAACAGAAGGCTAAAGATGCAAAGCTGGAGAATGTCTTTTTTGTCGGTGCCTTACCTGACAGCGATAAGGCTGCATTGATGAGTCTGTGTTTCGCGTTGGTATTTCCCTCTCACCTCAGGTCCGAAGCTTTCGGGATTACCCTTCTCGAAGGAGCGATGTATGGAAAACCACTGATTTCCTGTGAAATCGGAACAGGTACGACGTACATCAATATCGAAGGTCAAACGGGCTGTGTGGCACTCCCGGGAGACAGTGTGTCTCTCGCAAGCGCTATGAAGAAGTTGTGGGATGACCCCTATGGGGCCGCCAAAATGGGAGAGAATGCTCTAAAACGTTATGAAGAGTATTTCAAGGCCGATGATATGGTTAAGTCCTACAGTGAAATATATCACTCGCTTTTGAAGTAATGAATATTGAAAGCCGAGATATAACTTAGAACGTTGCGTCTATATTGTGCTCGGAAAATGACAAAAATAGCGCGTTAAAAACCAGGCGTAGAGAATATTATGGATTTATTGGGGTTGCTTCAGCGCCGGCAGCGGGTCTTTTCTTGCTTTACCGTGTTCTTGCTGACTTTTTTAGTTCATCGGGTCATGGATATCTCCTTCTATCCTTTTGATTCGAGTTTGTACTGGGGGCTTAGTTCGCCTTCAGTTATAGTCAATTTTCCCGAAGTGGCTCGTGGATATTTTTATCCACTTGTACTGATGCCGGTTCACGCACTTGCTGATATGGTCGGTGATAACGGTAGAGTGGTTTTTCAGTTCGTATCTTCTGCTGTTTATGCTTGTTTGCTAACAGGCCCCATTGCTGATTTTTTCTTGAAGACCTTTGGCGGTAAACTGTCCTTCGCGCGACGGACAGCCTTTGCATTGCTCACATTCTTGCTGTTTCCTGGTTTATTCTTGTTTCCATTGTCTGATTTGCCCGCACTACTTATACTTATCATTAGTGTGATACTGGCGAGCCGCGCGAACTCAAAATATTGGTTGGGCTGGTTATTTCTATCCGGAGCCGCTGTCAGCGCAGCCTATAATGTTCGGACAATTTATTTGTTCGCAGCAATGGCGCTTTTTTTCGTTATTTTATTCGTGTTTATGCGAGGTAAACCTTGGCGTTTGCGCGTCTTTGGAATGCTTGTTTTCTTATTCGGCGCAGTAATCGTTGCTACGCCCCAGATGTTGATTAACAAGCGTATACATGGGACTGCTACACCATTAGTGATTGCCATGGTGAAAGGAAAACCACTGATGGCCCAGCAGCTCTATTGGGGAGTCGTAGTCCAGCGTTATGAGACCTATGCAGGTAAAGACAGTCCAGCGCCGAGTCTTTATTATCGTGATCCTGCAGGTGTCGCCCTTCGGGATCTTGATGCGTCATCGTTCTCTGAGCCTAATATGCGCGGCTATCTTTCCATGGTTCTAAGACATCCGATGCAATTTTTAGGTATTTATGGCCGGCACCTTGTTAATGGTTTGGATGTGCGTGATGGCATTGTTTATGCCGAGAAGTCATCCACAAACAAAAGTGTTGTATCGTTTCTTTGCTTTTGTCTGTTGTTTTTCTGTGTGTTGATCTATTGGTTGCGTAAGGAAAAACGATGGATTGAGGCGGCTTACCTAGCCCCCATTCTTCTGCCGGTGTTGGCTATCTTGCCTGGAGCGGTAGAGACACGATTCTTTATGCCGGTTTACCTGGTGTTGTTTGGCGCGGTTATTACCCGGTTCGAATGGGGAGCATTCAAAGCCACAATCTGCCAGCATTGGCTGATCCTTTCGTTGGTCTTTCTGTTTCTCTCTTCGGTGTCTCTGGGGATCACAAGCGCAGCAATGGCTTGCATTTCATATGAGTTGCCCTGACTGCTGATACCCGGTTTTTGGGAAGTGTGAATGATTTTACTTATGGAGCCGATTAATCTTGTTATGTCGGCTCCAAAAGCATTTTTATTTATCAGCCTGGATTTGGCTGAAGTTACATTTTCTTTATGGATGCATCTTGAGATCTTTAAGAATAACCTCTGTCAGCGCGGTTTTAGCGACGTAGACCGATGCAATTGAGGTCAAGTGTGTTGCATCGAAGGTTACCAATCCGCTCTTGCGATCGTTTCCTAAATAGGTGATGCATCCGTCTTTATTGCAAAATAGATCAGTCATTGAAAAGTATTCAAAGCCACCTTGACCATTTCCGTACTTTGCTTTAAGGGATGCATCCACTTCGAATACGGAGCTGTCCACATCGTCAATGATACGCCTTGGAGTGTACAACCAATACTTCCTTGTAATGATCTGATAGAGGCTCGCCTGATACTTGGGAACCGGACCTGCGATAACAATGTGGGACACGCCATAACTTTTCAGTAGTTTTGTCATCGCGGTATAGTCGTTCACGGTGTCATGCCCCGTGATCTGCGCAATAATAACTACTTGGGGCGCTTCTCTCTTTATAACGTCGAGTGCTGTCTGGTTGGATACTCGGCAGTACTCGGCTTCAGTTTGGAACTTGTCCGGAAGATTGGGGAAACATCCTGAACTGGCTACCTGGAGAATCGAAACGCTGTCCGGTAGTGTATGCTGAAGACCATAGTTAAGTTGCTGAACATGTGAGTCGCCCCATAAGAGAATTTTTTTGTTCGCAGTAGGTGTGTAACAACTCGGGGCTATACTACTTGCGGGAATATTGGTGGCTTTTCCTTTAAAAAAACTCTTTGTATCATAAAAGTCGCAGTCCATCCGGAAGCGGGCAGCCGTCTCGTTGTTTGTGAAGTAATTCCAGTCAGGGGCTGTATTTGCGAATGATTGCGCAAATTCTTCGCGGTCTTTTTGTCGGAATGGAAAGCCACCGTTGACAACGGTTAATGTGGCAATAGAAGCGAAAGCAATTGCGGTAACTATTAGTCCATTAAAAACTACTCTCGGGTTGGATTTTGCTCTGAACGGCTTTTCGACGAATCGATAGGTCGCCCATGCAAGTCCTACGCTTGCCAGAATAACGACTGTTCTTGTTTGTGGACTTGGTACTTCAGATTCGATAATTCTAGCGAAGGTAAGCAGCGGCCAATGCCACAGATATAGCGGGTAACTGATAAGGCCGATCCAAACAGCAATTCGGTTGTTAAAAATATACTTGTTGATCACGGCCTTAGGGCCTGAGGCGATGATTAGCACAGATCCCAACACTGGAGGGATTGCCCAATACCCTGGAAACTGAAGGCCTTTATTAATTAATACAACGGATGCTATCAATAGCCCAAGGCCGAAAATCGAGGTGAAATGAGGAATTATTAAAGATGAAGGGGCGGGCTTTCTTACTACAATGATGTAGGCTAGCACGCTGCCGCATAGCAGTTCCCAGAAACGGTATTGCGGTAAGAAAAACGCGGCAGAGGAATTAGTTGTAACTTCGACGATATTGCAGTACAGAGATGCCAGTAGCATCGGCGCAATAATTATCAGAGCGTTTAGGTTCCAGCGCCATATGAATAGCGAGATAATTGGAAAAACTAGATAAAACTGTTCCTCTACGCCAAGCGACCACAAGTGCGTGAGCGGTTTTAGCTCAGAGCTGACGTCAAAATAGCCGGACTCTTGAAATAAAATAATGTTCTGGACGAAACCAAGTCCGGCGGCTATATGTTTGTTTAGCTGTTGGAACTCAGTTGCCAGCAGTATTATCCAGCCAAACGCGAATGTCGTAGCTAATACTAGAAGCAACGCAGGAAATATTCGGCGTACTCGACGTCTGTAAAAGTCATAAAAACTGAACGTACCACTTTCCAGATTCTTGAAAATAATGCTTGAGATAAGATAGCCGGAAATTACAAAAAAAACGTCGACTCCAACAAATCCACCTGTAAGAAGGGTAGGGAAGGCATGGAAAATGACTACGGCGAGGATCGCAAAAGCTCTTAAGCCATCGATATCGGGTCGGTAGACAGGATGATAACTCTGTGGGGGTGATGTACTCACTGAAGAGCTTTTATCGATGCGTAACATTCTGGAAATATAATCCCTTCGGTGTCCATGCTTCATAGTGTTGGTAGAAGACCTGAGCAAGCTCATTTTTCGGGGACTGCGACAAAGTACAGGCGTAACCGATCCCGATCAGGCAGGCATCTTAAGGGGATGATCAGCTATCGACAATTGATTTTTAGGCTGTCGAAATCGTCGCCGATGAACGAGGTGCCATTGCTGGTGGTTTCTTTCAAATCGGTGTGTACGAAACCTGACAGTGACAATCAAGGCTTGTAGAATGCCCGTTGTCGCAATGACTCCTCCGGTCATCGGTCTTCAATTCCTTTATGTGCGGTCAAAAAATGGCTAACAGAATCATCGATAGAATCGTTTTTCTCGATGTAATGCGAATATTTGCATTTATCAGTGTGCTCATTGCTCACAAGATGTATGACTCACTGGCTTTTGCTTCTACTAATGAGGCGTTGCATGTAACTGTCCGGTATTTCGCACAGGCAATCCTTCCGTTGTGCTATGGCGGTGGTGCTGGTGTCGTTGTTTTTTTTCTGACATCTGGATATATCATCACTCACGTGCTGCAATCGGAATCGACGCTTGAGTTCTTGCTAAAAAGATTTTTCAGGATCTATCCGCTTTTTATCGTAGCGGTATTAATGGAGGGTTTATTCGATCACTACCTTAGAGGCGTCGCATTTCCCCCTTTTTCAGTATGGGTGCCACGACTTCTTTTGATCGGCGATTTTTTTGGAACTCCTTTGGCTCTTGGCGGGGTCGAGTGGACTCTCAGGCTAGAGATTGCTTTCTATATAGTTATGGCCATCGTCAAGGCATTAGGCCTGTTCAGACGCCAGAACTATTTACCTATTGTTTTTATTGCTCTTGTTGCTGCGATTGTTTTACTACCGCCTTTTCCTAGTGCCGCAAATCTTCCCTTGGCCTACCAAACGATTTACTCAACGTTTCTGTTTATGGGCGCTTGTGTTTATCTTTGGGAAACCGGAAACGCCAAAAAAAATCTATGCATCGGTGCGTTTTGTGTTTTGTTTGGCTGTTTCCTCTTTATGGTCGCCAAGTATCAACCTAACTGGAAAGAGTTTAATTATGGGCTCTATGCTGTCATGATTTTTCTATTAGGATGGAGCTTGCGACTGAGAATTGAAGATGGGCCCTTGATACGTATGATTTCCAATATGACATTCGCGGTTTACTTATTTCATAATTGGCTTTGGGGTTATATATCCTCCTTGGTGGATTATTTAGGTCTGGTTTTTATTCCCGCAAAAGCCCAGATTTTGGTTGTATTGTTCTTAGTCTGTTTCGCTATGCATAAAAGTGTGGAGCGGTATGGGTTGCGTGCAGGAAAAATATTCTTGAGTAAGTACCGCGATTCTTCGTTGCGTACAGCCTTTTCAAAAACATCTGAGCCGTTGAACGAAAGCAGATTGAATTAACGCGTGGTCGGGGTTTTCGGAAGACTGATGAGCTATTAACTAAGGTGGTCGCTCAGTGCGCCGGTATACAAAACCGCTCTCCTAGTGAAACTGCGAGGCTACGGTAAGCAAGAGGAAGGAGTAGTGGGCAACTCGATTACATTCTGTTGCCCAGACTTCTGATGAGATTTTTCAAAATTTGGGAGTGCATGATGCCGATTTCATCCGACCGTTCAGGTGCGATACCTGCCCTAACCGGACTTAGGTTTGCTGCAGCCTTAATGGTATTTTTTTCACACTATAATATTCCGGGTCTTAACGGATGGGCTTTACGGGTCCAAGGCTCAGGTTATAGCGGTGTGACGTTTTTCTTTGTACTTTCTGGTTTTATTATTGCTTATAACTATCTTGATAGATTTGAATCGGATCCTATAAAAAATACTTACCAATACATTGTGTCCAGGTTTGCCCGGATTTATCCTCTTTATGCGCTCTGCATAATTTATCCCTGGATGAACTCGGGACTAGAAACGCCTTTGCTCCCATATCTTGTCGGGGTGCAAGCCTGGAGTAGTGATGTTTATTTTTCGTTTGGGATCAACGGGCCGGCATGGAGTGTTAGTGTTGAAGTATTCCTCTATCTAACATTTCCATTGCTTATACCGGTGCTGAGTAAGTTAAATGTTATAAAGTCGCGCAACAGGTTATTGATTTTTGCACTGTTTTCTTTTGCTGCTCAACTTTGTCTTGCAGCCTATTTCTCCATGCCGGGGCGAGCGGAGCTGACGTCAATAAACCCTGACTCCGCGCACAGATGGTTATACCGCATGCCGGCTACCAGGATATTTGACTTCTGTTTAGGTATCGCCGCAGCCATCTATTACAAGCGTCATTTTGTGGCGACCAACAAAGTACAACGGACCTGGAGCAGTGCGGTTACGGCGTCATTGTTATTGATACTGGTGCTTATGGGATGGAGCAAGAACTTTTTGTCCGCGTTTAGCTGGGATGCAGCTTATGCGGCGCTGTTCACTATCGTGATCCTGGGAGTTGCGATAGATCAAAAATCTAAAGTGTCGGCGGCGTTTTCTGGCAAAAGAATGATACTGTTGGGGGAGTCATCATTTGCGTTCTATCTAATACATGCCATCTTGCGCCCACTATATACTGCGCATCCTTCGGGATCGCTTATGTATCAAGTACTGCATTTGGCAATTTTTCTGCTGATTGTTACATGTATTTCTATTGGGTTGCATTTGTCTATCGAGAGACCGCTTCAGAAGTCGATCAAGCAATTGTTTAGCAAAAAGAAATCGACCGTAGCAGTAGCGTGACTACTGCGGGATAATTTATGGCGATGCACGCGCATTGAAAGGGAGTTGTTCATGTTCACTAATGAGCGAGCAGCTTCTTACCCCGACATTACCTGGTAAGCATCCTCCAGATTGCCGGCGATATGGCAGGTGAGGGTCGGGGCGTATGGGGCGCTATGCGACGAACCCTTGTGCCTCGCTGATGGCGAGCCAGATGCCGCAGGAGAGTCGCGTTAATACAGCGCGATGCTTCCTGCGCATCACTTACGATGGGCAGGAGGCTGAAGTGTATTGGTCTAGTGCTATTTTTTTATCTCAATCCAGTCAAGTCTTCCCGAAAACCCATAGTAATTGTCATCAACGTCACTAATGAAAGTGACTGTATTCATTCCGTCTCGAAGTTGGCTCTTGACGAGTTCAGCCTGAAAGCTGTTGTCGTCCTTCCATTCAAAGGGGATGTTGATACCATTCACTTCAATTTTCATGCTCTTTTTTATTGTCGGGTTGACGATTACATCGAACATTCCGCGCAGCTGATAACGGTCTGATGAAGGTGAAAACTTAAAATCGAGGAATGCCTGTTTATTTGTTTTCCATGCTGAGGCGTTATGCTGAAATTTGTTAACACTCCATTCAGCTTCGCGCCAACCAGAGCCCGCTATTGGCAGTTCCATACTCCACCAGTTACCAAATCCCCAAAAGTAATGCTCATCGGATTTCTGGTCGGTGAAACCAATCAGGCGATTATGATAGTCAGGTTTGTCGATAAATCCACGATAGATCGCGCCAGTGCGGCTTTGGTCACTGCGTAACATTTTCGCGCGGTTTGTATTGGCCTCGGAGTTTTCATCTGGATTTACAATGATTGTAACGGCTTGAGATTTGGCTAACTTTTTGTCTTCCAAACTTTTGGTGGGTTCGAAACCTGGACCACTTATAGGTGTTGGGTAATGAAAAGTCCATTCATTAGCGGTTTCTTCACAGGTTCCCTTTCGGCCAACACTGTCGGCATGCTGCCACTCATTGCCATTTTCGCGGCATACCTCCATTGAATTAAATGGATGCCCGTAAATATAATTAAGAGTGGCCTGTAAGTTTTCGTTTATAAACATCCAGGTGTTATTGAGCTGGTTTGTTTTGTCGACGATTACTAGTGTTTTGTTGTTGGTTTCACCGTCAAAATTTTCGACGATATTCTTTAGAATATTGCGCTGTCTATCCGATATTTTTACATAGTGGTGGAATTGATATAGTTGGCTTGAGAGGCCGACAAAAACGAATAGGGCTACGCCAAGTGCTGCCAGATTTTTGCTGGCTTTGCCAATGCCAATAAGTATGGCGAGCGTCACAAACACACCGCCTGGTGTCGCGAACAAGAACGTACGTTGGCTTATCGCTTGATGTGATACCGAGAGTAGAAAAGGGGCATACCCTAGCAGTACCAAAGTGACGCCAGCAATTAACAGGCGGATAATGACTGGCGAGTAAATATCGGCTTCTGCGGGCTGGCTTTTTCTGTAATTGGAAAGTAAAAGAAAAGACGCGATAAATAATATAAGCACTATGCTTATGGCATACCAGTAGGAGCTGAACTCCGCGGCAGTTATTCTTGTTGCATCATACCATCCCCCCAGGGTTGTTCTCAGCAAGCCTATCGAGAACAGGTTTGGAAGTGCATGCCTGATCGTGGTAATAATACTGGTGCTGCCAGCGATACCACTCTGATAACTGTTAACGAGTGGTGCCGTATGGATAGCGTAAGCAATGTACGAAAATGCACCCATGAACCAAATCAGATGCTTCCATATGTGTTGGCGTACTTGGAGGATAACTGATTTTAAATCTGATTTTATGAATATTGTTAAAAGTGGTAGTGCAGTCAGTAATAGTGACGCTTCATACATCGCGCAGGAAGCCAGCAATAGTATTGCTGACGCGATACTCAATAAATACGATGTGATTCTCGATGTCGCTTGCAAAGCGGCTATGAATATCGAGGTTCCAAGCAGTACCGAACTAAGCGCCCAGTTTATGTGGAGCGCTCTGAACGATAATTGCATAGTGTCGGCTGGATAAATTATGATCAGCAGGCCTGCGATCACTCCCCATTTTAATGAGCCAGTAATATGGCTTATTATGTAACTCAGGCTTGAGCCTTTTACGCAGAGTGAGAGTGCAAGGAGCACATTCCAATACTTGAAAGAATAGGGGTCTAAATAGTAGGCGATGGCTTGAGGAAGAATCGTTAGTGGGCGTAGCGCATGTGCAGCCAATGGGCTGGTAGTGTCAGTTACAAAGAACAGTCCATGAGTTGTAAACGACCCTAGCAATCCCCACTCTTCTATCAAGCCGATCAGCGAAAATCCGTACGGTACCCACAACGCCAAGACCAAAATAGAAACTGGTAAGATGTGCGCCATCCAAGACTTTATCCCGATACAAGAGCGCGACGGGGAAAACTTTTGGGATAAGGGTTGCTTTGTCAGGTTTGTCATTTGCTTTACTGATCCATTCCTGCCTTGGGCTGATCTGTAGCTTTAAGTATTGTTTTGCTAAGCAAGTAGGTTACAGGCAGAAGCAGTACAATTATCAAAAGCGGTGCTATTTCTTTGGGTATTCCTAGCCTTTCCACCATAAGGCTAAGCATTAAGGCGGATAACATATACTGGAGCAAATACACAATTGGATAGGCCATCAAGCCTTTCCATGATTTTTTCACATTGAAAACAATGTGTGCGTTAAACAGGTACGAGAATAGGATCCCGGTTATGTAAGCGATGACGTAAGATTTTTGATAGCTTATATACATGTTCAGTAGTAAATAGATCCCATAGGTCAGGAGGGTGTTCAAACAACCTCCTGCCAGGAACGATACCCATCGACGTATATTTTCTTTAGAGATGGTGATGCTCACTAGTTTTTTGAGCCCGTTATTTTAACAAAATCAGAATAGTCTCGAATGTAGTCGGCCGAATCGTAGTAGTCTGAAGTGAATACCAGCAGCACTGCATCTTCGGAATATTTGTACTGAATGCCCCAGATCAAAGGTGGCAAATAAATCCCTTTGTTCGGTGCGTCGAGCATTACTTCCGCGCGGTTTTGACCATCATCTACCACGACGGCGCAACTCCCTTTCACGCAGATGAGGAACTGATGGCAGTTGTGATGAGCATGCTCACCACGGGTTTTTTGGTTGGGTACATTGAACACCAGGAAATAGCGCTTCGGAATAAAAGGGATTTCCTTTTCGAATTCGCCTACTGACAAATCGCCCCGCATGTCCGCAACGTATTTGAAGTTGTGTATGGTGACTTCGCCCACACCAACTCTTGCAATTCCTTCTTGCGACTTTGCATTTTCAACGAGTTTCGGTTTTTCGCTGTTGTCGCTTGCCGCTGAATTCTCTACATATCCGGTAATCCGCGCCGGTGACCCTGTCACGATCGCATACGGAGGCACGGATTTGGTGACCACTGCGCCCGCTCCAACCATTGCCCCCATACCGATGGTGACGCCAGGGAGGATGACGGCGCCGCCGCCGATCGAGGCCTTGTCGTGTATCACGGTTGGCAGAAATGCTTCCGGGTAGACCTTGGAGCGTGGAAACTTGTCATTGGTGAAGGTGACGTTTGGGCCAATGAACACATCATTACCAACCCTCAGGCCATCCCAAAGATAAACACCCGACTTGATCGTCGTTCTGTCGCCGATAACAACATCATTTTCAATCAGGCAGTGAGAGCAGATGTTCACATCCGTGCCGATCACCGCTTCAGGAAAAACTACAACATACTGCCAAACACGTGTGTTTTGGCCGATGTTGTTACTTTTGACATCTGCGCTAGGGTGGATCGTCGGGTTAGACATGACGGATTTGCTCTCGGTTGTTCAACTGTATGCTCACGACTGCCAACGGTCGCTGTTTGGTGTTTTCATACGCTCGCCAGGCATAGGTACCTACAAGACCCAGACCCAGAAGATTCAAGGTGCCCAGCAGCAGGACCACGACCATAGTGGCGGCGTAGCCTGGTACTGCAATGGTGCCGTGAATTTTTGCAATGATGACCATCAGGCCTATTGCCGCTGACACTAATGAGCCTATCGCGCCCATTTTGACCAATAAACGAATAGGGTAGTCAGTGAAAGCGAAGACGCTGTCCATCATGTATTCCAGCTTCTTCTTGAACGTCCAGGCCGACTTGCCTTCCTGGCGAACCTGGCGATCGTAGTCGACGAATTTTCTTCTGAAACCGAGCCAGAATATTAATGCGATCAATGACGAGCGAGATTCTTCAAGCTTCAGAAGTTGCTCTTTGAACGCGTTATTGCAGCCAAAGATATCTACGCCACCCTTAGGCATATCGTGGACGACCAGCTTTCTGTAAAGCCCCCAGAACATTGAAGAGGCCATTCGGCTAAAAAGCGGGTCTTTACGGGCGTTACGGGTACCGATGGCAACGTCACACTCATTATTTGAAAGTGAGTGAAAGAAGCTGATCAGCAACTCCGGTGGTTCCTGAAGGTCGGCAGCCATGACACCGAAGTATTTTCCGGTTGCTGCCATGAGGCCCGTTCGAATCGCTGGGAATGAACCGAAATTCCTCGAATGGGCCAATAGCTGCGCTGCAAAAGGCAGGTTTGGCAGTTCTTTTTGAATCAACTCAAACGATGCATCCGGGCTGCCATCGACGACAAAAACCGCCTCTACCTCGTTGTTGAGGCTCTCGTTGATTTCACTGAGTGCCTGAATCAAGCGTGGAATGGATTCTGCGTTTTTGTAAACCGGGATGATGATCGAGTAGGTCATGCCGCCCATCCATTGACGGCTGTGATCACGGCACTGACTTCATGCTCTTCCATTTCTGGGTAGCATGGCAGTGTCAGAATCTCTTTTGCCAAACGCTCGGTGTTGGCCAGGTGGCAGTCAGCGTTCACATTCTTGAATACAGGTTGTTTGTAGTCAGGAATCGGGTAGTGAACCTCAGACGCGATTTCCAGGCTACGCAGATGTTGCTGCAGCGCATCACGTTTCTGGCTCTTGATGACATACAGGTGAGCAACCCAGGCATCACTTGTTCCTTGCGGATGAACAATGTCGGGTTGATTGATTTCGTTGCGATAACGTTCGGCAATCTCATGACGTCGCGCATTGCTCTGATCAAGATGGGGCAGAAATTCGGAGAGAATGGCTGCTTGCATTTCGTCCAGGCGACTGTTTCTGGCTCCATCCAGCTCCACGCAGTACTTGGAGGACCATCCGTATTGACGCAATTGTGCGACTCGTTGCGCAATCTCAGCCGAGTTGGTGACGACTGCGCCACCGTCGCCCAGGGCTCCGAGATTTTTTGTCGGGTAGAAGCTGAAGCTCGAGGCGTCCCCGAACGTACCTACGCGCTTGCCATGCATACTGGCACCGTGTGCTTGTGCGCAATCTTCCAGGAGCACAATGCCTTTGTTTGCACAGAAAACTGCAATCTCCTGGATCTCCGGGATGGCCAGGCCATAAAGATGCGTCACGACGACAGCCTTGGCTCCCGATTCCACGGCGCGTTTCACTTCCGCGAGGGTCACGACCTGGGTTTCGAGATCGACGTCCATGAAGGTGGGTACGGCACCGATGGACAGTACAGAAGTGGTTGTATACATGCCGGCATTGGCAACCGTGGCGACAACGTCACCTTTTTCTACACCCAGAGCCTTGAGGGCCAATTCGATTGCATCGGTGCCATTGGCGACGGTTATGCAGTGGTCGGCGCCCAGGTATTGGGCAAAGGACGCTTCAAAGCGTTTGACCTCGGGCCCCAGCACAACCCATCCGCTGGACACCACGCGTTGGATGGATGCATCGATCTGATCTCGGTATTTGGCGATTTTCGCGCTGAGATTATTGATTTGCTGCATCGATGTGCTCCCTTCGAGGCCTAGCCTGTTGAATTTAGTGTTTATTTTGAATCGCTTGCTGACGCCATTCATCTTGGCGAGGCGCCTCGGGCTCTACTCATAGAGCTTTTGGTCAAAATTGGTGGGATTCTATCTCTCTCGGGTGTTTGCTCCAACCTGTGTGATGGAAATTCACCTTGAATCCGATTGTATTTCCTCATCTACGGACCAGAGGCCAAGCGGTCAGAAGGAGGGCAGGGCTCTAACACGCCAATTCAACGCTCAAAATGAAGCATTTTCGTGGTAGATTGTTCCATTGCTATCAATTTTTTGAATCGGTTTGAAATGTCAAAAAAAATACTCGTGACCGGTGCGACGGGGTTTCTGGGAGGCGCGCTGGTGAGGCGTTTCTGCACTTTGCCGGAAACATCGGTTGTGGCTCCGCTCAGAAATTTGAATAGCAAGTTACCTGACGAAGTAGAAAAAGTTTATATATCGAATATAGATCGAGCCACCAACTGGGCTCAGTCTCTCTCTGGTGTGGATGTGGTTGTGCATTCGGCGGCCCGGGTGCACGTGATGCATGAGGACCCGGAGCAATCACTGGAAAAGTTTCGTGCGATCAATGTAGAAGGGACACTAAATCTGGCGCGCCAGGCCATACAGGCTGGTGTTAAAAGATTTATCTTTATCAGTTCTATCAAGGTTAATGGGGAAAGTACTGCGCCAGGACGTGCGTTCTCGGCAGATGATATTCCATTGCCTTTGGATTCCTATGCGATTTCCAAGTGCGAAGCAGAACAACAACTCATGCAACTGGCCAATGCGGGAGCCATTGAAGTTGTAATTATCCGTCCAGTACTTATTTACGGTGCAGGTGTAGGTGCGAACTTTCAGCAAATGATGCGATGGTTGATCAAAGGCATTCCACTACCATTCGGGGCAGTGAACAATCACCGAAGCCTTGTGTCACTGGAGAATGTCGTTGATCTGATCAATACATGTGTCGATCATCCCCGCGCAGCGAATCAGGTCTTTCTGGCAAGCGATGATAGTGATGTTTCGACGACCCAGCTGATGCGGCGCCTTGTCACCTGTTTGGGGGCGAAAACCTGGCTTGTCCCCATTCCTTCAGGGGCGTTGGTGTTCCTGGCTGGCTTATTGGGACGGCGCGCGGTGGCTCAACGGCTTTTCGGCTCATTGCAGGTTGATATCCAGAAAAACAAGGAGTTGCTGGGCTGGTGTCCACCAGCAAGTCTGGATGATGGATTGAAATTGACGGCACAGCATTTTCTGGAGTCTCGCCAAAAATGAGTTATGCGTGGTTTATTCCGGTGGCTGTCTGTATTTCCTTTTTGCTGACGGCGGCGTTACGCAAGTACGCGATTTCTCGAAGTTTGATGGATGTTCCGAACGCCCGTAGCTCTCACGTTGTTGCAACACCGCGTGGTGGTGGCGTCGCAATTGTCGTCGCTTTCATTGTGTCGTTGATGTTTCTGTACGCCGCAGAACTGATTACACCATCTGCCTTTGTCGCGAGTGCAGGGGCAGGGCTCTCGGTAGCGTTGATTGGCTTTATGGACGACCACGGACATATCGCCGCACGTTGGCGTTTGTTGGGGCATTTTGCAGCGGCAGTCTGGCTGCTGGGCTGGATGGGGGGGCTACCCCCCGTCGAATTGTTTGGCGCCCATGTCGATATGGGCTGGGCAGGTCATGTGCTGGCCGCTTTTTATCTGGTGTGGTTACTCAATCTCTACAATTTCATGGACGGAATCGATGGCATTGCCAGCGTAGAAGCCATTAGTGCCTGCCTGGGGGCCTGTCTGCTGTATTGGTTGGCAGGTCTGGAAAGTCTGATGTGGGGAACATTGTTTCTCGCCGCTTCTGTGGCAGGTTTCCTTTATTGGAATTTCCCACCCGCGAAGATTTTCATGGGCGACGCCGGCAGTGGATTTCTCGGCATTGTGCTGGGTGGGCTGTCTCTGCAGGCAGCATGGGTGAGTGCGCCGATGCTATGGGCCTGGCTCATTTTGCTAGGGGTGTTCATCGTTGATGCAACATTCACCCTGTTTCGCCGCCTGTTAAGAGGAGACAAAGTCTATGAAGCCCACCGCAGCCACGCCTACCAGTTCGCCTCACGTCGTTTTCGCAAGCATTTACCGGTAACCATCGCTGTTGGCGTGATCAATTTGTTCTGGCTGTTGCCGATAGCCTTGTGCGTGACACGTTTTGGTCTGGATGGCGCTTTGGGAGTCATTTTGGCTTATGTGCCATTGATCGCGCTGGCAATGAAATTTCGCGCCGGAAATCTGGAAGATCCAGCGGTATAGAACTAAGCAGTATCTACTCTGTCATTTGAGTCTAGAGTGATCGCGACGCACCTTTGAGGTTTCACCACGGTGAAGGGGCTGCTGAGAGGAGGAAACTAAGGTGTTTGAAGGGTTGATGGATAAAATCAGAGCGTACCTGGTTGGGCTGCCCCGGCGTCGAAAAAGGTTGATACAGGTCGCTACGGACATCCTGCTGGTCTGGATTGCCTTGTGGTTGGCATTTATCGTGCGTCTGGGCCTTGACGATATGTACAACCCCTTGCGGGTCCACTTTTGGCTTTTTGTCTGCGCGCCCGTCATCGCTATTCCCTTGTTCATACGTTTCGGCATGTACCGTGCCGTCATGCGTTATTTCGGTAATGACGCGCTTATCGCCATTATCAAGGCGGTCAGCCTTTCATCGCTTATTCTCGCTGTCGCTGTGTATTGGTACAGCAATCACGAAACAGTAGTACCGCGCTCAATCGTCTTCAACTACTGGTGGCTCAGCCTCGTGATCATAGGCGGCCTGCGCCTGTGTATGCGCCAATATTTCATGGGCGACTGGTTCGCTGGCGCTCACCATGTGCCGTTTACCAATCGCGATAACGGTCTCACCAAAGTCGCGATCTACGGCGCCGGCGTAGCCGGCAATCAGCTTGTTGCCGCACTTCGCATGGGCCGGGTCATGCGTCCCGTGGCGTTCATCGATGATGACCCAAGTATTGCGGATCGATCGATCGCCGGCCTCCAGGTCTACAAACCCAAACACATTCAACAGATGATCGATGAAACAGGAGCACAGGAAATCCTCCTGGCCCTGCCGTCATCCACCCGCGCACGACGCAGGGAAATTCTCAATCTGCTGGAGGCCTACCCCCTCCATGTGCGAAGCGTCCCGAACTTCACCGATCTGGCCAGTGGTCGGGTCAAGGTTGAAGACATTCAGGAAGTGGATATCGCTGACTTGCTGGGCCGTGATGCCGTGCCAGCCCAGGCGGATTTGCTGGAGCGCTGTATCAAAGGCAAGACCGTGATGGTCACAGGGGCCGGCGGCTCGATTGGTTCGGAGCTGTGCCGACAGATTTTCTCGCTTGGCCCGACCACGCTTCTGCTGTTTGAGCACAGTGAGTTCAATCTCTACAGCATCCTGTCGGAATTGGAGCAGCGCGCCAGCCGTGAGTCGGTCCCGGTCAAATTGCTGCCTATCCTTGGTTCCATTCGTCACCCGCACAAACTGCTCGATGTGATGAAGACTTGGGGGGTGGACACCGTCTACCACGCCGCTGCCTACAAGCATGTGCCAATGGTCGAGCACAACATTGCCGAGGGCGTGCTGAATAACGTTATCGGAACCCTGAATACGGCTCAGGCTGCGTTGCAGTCGGGGGTCGCCAACTTCGTGCTGATCTCCACTGACAAGGCCGTACGTCCGACCAACATCATGGGCAGCACCAAGCGTTTGGCGGAGTTGACGCTTCAAGCCCTGAGCCGTGAAATTGCCCCTGTGCTGTTCGGCGATAAAGCCAATGTATCGCGCGTCAACAAGACCCGTTTCACCATGGTGCGCTTCGGTAATGTATTGGGCTCTTCCGGTTCGGTGATCCCGCTGTTCCACAGCCAGATCAAATCCGGCGGCCCGCTGACCGTCACGCACCCGAAAATCACCCGCTACTTCATGACGATCCCCGAAGCCGCGCAATTGGTGATTCAGGCCGGCTCCATGGGGCAGGGCGGCGATGTGTTCGTGCTGGACATGGGCGAACCGGTGAGGATCGTCGAGCTGGCGGAGAAGATGATTCACCTGTCCGGTTTGAGCATTCGCTCCGAGCGAAACCCCCAGGGCGATATTTCAATCGAGTTCACTGGATTGCGTCCGGGAGAGAAACTCTACGAAGAGCTGCTGATCGGCGATAACGTCGCTGCGACGCCACATCCAATGATCATGACCGCCAACGAAGACCATTTGCCCTGGGACGTGCTCAAGGGGCGTTTGAGCGAGTTGCTGCTTGCCGTCGAACAGGATGATTACTCCCGCGTCCGTCAACTTCTACGCGAAACGGTCAGCGGCTACACACCCGACGGCGAGATCGTCGACTGGATTCACCAGCAACGCCGCCTCGAGCCCTGATTGTTTCACATCCTGTAACGGACACACTTTTGACAGCTCCATCACATCGCCTAAGTTTGGGAGGCAGCTTCGGAAAAGCTGCTTCTTCCAATCGATGTCATGGAGCTTCATTTATGCGTACTGGCTATTTCTACTCTCTGGTTTTTGCCCTGCTCACCAGCGCCTCTATTGCGGCCATCGCTGCGCCGACGGCTGCGCCAGAGGCTGCCAAGGCACCGTTGATGCTGGACGCTGCCGCCAAGCCTCAAACCAATAAGGTCGATCTGAATGGGGCCGATGCGCCAACCCTGCAACGGGAGTTGTCCGGGATCGGTGAGGCGAAGGCCAAGGCGATTGTTGCTTATCGTGAGAGTAATGGGCCATTTTCGTCGGTAGACGAACTGCTGGAAGTGAAGGGTATCGGCAAAGCCATTCTGGACAAGAATCGCGACAAGCTGGAAGTGAACTAAGCTTATAAATCCACACCAGGAGGCCGGTCATTGACCGGCCTTTTTTGCTTATTGCTGCAGAGGGCTATCTGGCACCTTTTATCGGGATGCAAAAAATTACGGCTATCATATGGCGATAAAATTATGCCTATAATAAATCCGTCGTTCGCTGAAGCGTTCGTCTTCCCTTAAGCATCCACCCAGGAGCACTGTCATGAATTCTGTCCAGGCCCAAGGTACGGCCCTTGTCACCGGCGCATCTTCTGGCATCGGTGCGGTTTACGCGCAACGGTTGGCAGCGCGTGGTTTTGATTTATTGCTGGTAGCCCGTGATCAGGAACGGCTGGAGGCTGCTGCGAGCAAATTGCGCGCGGAGTATGGTGTTCAGGTGGAGGTGCTCAAGGCGGATCTGACGCAAAAGGACGATGTGCTGAAGCTTGAACAACGGCTGCGCAGCGATTCGAGCATCAGTCTGTTGCTGAACAACGCCGGTATCGCGGCGGATGGTTTGCTCGCCAACGCCGACATGGATCAGATGGAGCGCTTGATTCAGTTGAACGTCACCACGGTGACGCGGTTGGCTTCGGCGGCGGCAGCCGGTTTTACCAAGGCCGGTCGTGGGACGATTATCAATATTGCGTCGGTGGTGGCGTTGTTTCCTGAGCGGTTCAATGCGACGTACAGCGCGAGCAAGGCTTATGTATTGAGCCTGACTCAGTCGTTGAATACTGAGCTGCAAGGGACCGGGGTTCAGGTGCAAGCGGTGTTGCCCGGCGTGACACGCACTGAGATTTTGGAGCGTTCCGGTATTGATGCGTCCCAGATTCCGGAGGACATGATCATGGACGCGGGAGAGATGGTCGACGCGGCGTTGTCGGGTCTGGACCAGGGTGAGTTGATCACCATTCCTTCCTTGCCGAATCTCTCTGAGTGGGAATCCTTTGTGGCGGCGCGTCATGCGATGGCGCCGAATCTGTCCAGAAGCATTGCCGCCGCGCGTTACAAGTGAGGCGCCATGAATCGACTGAGGTATTTGCGCTATGAGTAATCGTCGGGTGGTAGTCACGGGCATGGGCCTGGTGTCTCCGTTGGGTAGCGGTGTCGAAGCGGTTTGGGCGCGTCTGTTGGCCGGGCGCTCCGGGTTGCGGACGTTGCCGGATGAGGTGGTTGCCGGTCTGTCGACCACGGTCGGTGGCGCGGTGCCGACCTTGGCGGAAGATCCCGAGGCGGGTTTTGACCCGGATCGGGCGACGCCGCCCAAAGAGCAGAAGAAGATGGACCGCTTCATTGTGTTCGCCATGGAGGCGGCGCGTCAGGCCGTGGAGCAGGCCGGTTGGCAAGCGCTCGACGCCAATGCCCAGGAGCGCACGGCCACTATTATCGGCTCGGGCGTGGGTGGTTTCGGCGCGATTGCCGATGCGGTGCGTACTACCGACAGCCGTGGTCCGCGACGGTTGTCGCCGTTCACCATTCCTTCGTTTCTGGTCAACCTCGCCGCGGGCCATGTGTCGATCCAGCACGGTTTCAAGGGGCCTTTGGGGGCTCCGGTAACAGCGTGCGCGGCCGGGGTTCAGGCGATTGGTGACGCGGCGCGGCTGATTCGCTGCGGTGAGGCGGACATTGCGGTGTGTGGCGGCGCGGAAGCGGCGATCGATCGGGTCAGTCTCGCCGGGTTCGCCGCGGCGCGGGCCTTGTCCAGCGGTTACAACGATACTCCGGAGCGCGCCTCGCGGCCGTTCGACAGTGGGCGCGATGGCTTCGTGATGGGCGAGGGTTCGGGCCTGCTGGTGATCGAATCCCTGGAACACGCCCTGGCACGCGGCGCTCAACCATTGGCCGAGCTGGTTGGTTACGGCACCAGCGCCGATGCCTATCACCTGACTGCAGGGCCGGAGGATGGCAGTGGTGCACGACGGGCGATGTCGTTGGCGTTGGCTCAGGCGGGTATTTCTCCGGCGCAGGTGCAGCATCTCAATGCTCATGCGACTTCGACGCCGGTTGGCGATCTTGGGGAGTTGGCGGCCATCAAGTCGCTGTTCGGCTCGGACAACAAGATAGCGGTAACGTCGACCAAATCAGCCACCGGGCATCTGCTCGGTGCGGCTGGCGGGATCGAGGCGATCTTTACGCTGCTGGCACTGCGCGATCAGGTGGTGCCGGCCACGCTCAACTTCGATAACCCGGATCCGGCCACCGAAGGCGTGGACATTGTTCACGGTCAGGCGCGACCAATGAACATCGACTACGCGATGTCCAACGGTTTCGGATTCGGCGGTGTGAACGCCAGCGTATTGTTCAAATACTGGGAGGACTAGTTCACGACAGGCAGGTGATGGCACGAATAGTGATTACTCATTCGCTGACGATTGTTGAACAATCACGAGGCGTTGAGTATGAGCAGCGGACTGTCCCTGGCCGATCACATCACATTGGAATTGCGCGCTGACATCATCGGCGGTCGTTTGCTGCCCGGCATGGCGCTGGTGGAAAACGATCTGGTGTCGGCTTACAACGCCTCGCGCAACACCATTCGCGAGGCGTTGCACCGTCTGGGGCAAGAAGGGCTGACCCGCTATGTCCGCAACAAGGGCGTGATGGTGCGCAGGCTGGGTGTCGACGATGTGCGCGATCTTTTCAAGGTTCGGCGCACCCTGGAACTGCAAGCCATCAGCGCCAGTCAGCCATTGCGTGAGTATCAGTCCGACCGGATGCTCGAAGCCCTGGAGGCCACCGAACTGGCCCGGGAGCGTGAGGACTGGCGCGCCGTCGGCACCCACAGCCTGGCCTTTCATCAACACATCGTCGGATTGCTGCGCAGTCCGTTGTTCGATGAGTTCTTCACCAACGTCGTCGCGCAACTGCGCCTGGTGTTTTGCACCGCTCCCGATGAATCACGTTTTCAGGCGCCCTGGCTGGCGCGTGACCGGCAGATACATGAGTTGCTGGCCGACGGCGACAAGCGCGCGGCTGCGGACGCCATGAGCCGTTATCTCGACGATTCCGAACACCTCCTGTTGCAGATGCTTGCCCCTTCTTCCCATCACTGATCGAGGATTTTGTGCCATGTACAAAGACTATCCGGCGGCCTATCAAGTCAGCAAAGGCTCGGCCTTGCAGGTGGACACAGCCTTCTATGAACGGATCCGCGACCAGAAAGAGGGGCGCACGCTGATCGAGCAGTTCGAAGTGCCGATCCGCACCGGTCGCGCCTGGAATGTACCGGCCGGGCATGTGTTCAGGGTCACGACCCCGGTCGGCCCGCAAGTCGGGGATTTCAACGTCTGGAATGCCCACGATCCGCGCGAGCGCTTGTGGGCGGCGCGGACCCGGCAGTTGCAGGGCGCCCATGTCAGCACCCATGACCGGCTCTGGTCGAACCTGCCATTTTTACGGCCGCTGGTGACCATTACCGACGACAGCCTGGCCGGTTATGGCATCGACGAACACGGCGGGCGTTTGCACGATTTGCTGGGAACGCGCTGCGATCCTTACGTGAACAAAATGCTTACCGGCGAAGACTTCCATCATCACTGCCACTCCAACCTGACTCGCGCCGTATTGCCCCATGGCCTGACCGAGTTCGATGTGCATGACGTGTTGAACATTTTCCAGTGCACCGGCCTGAACCACGACGACCTGTATTTCATGAAAGCCTGCCCGGCGCAGAAGGGCGACTATCTGGAGTTCTTTGCCGAGATTGATCTTTTGTGTGCGCTATCGACCTGCCCGGGTGGCGATCTGTCGCTGGCCATGTGGGGGCCGGATGCGCAGGATCCGTTGAGCGTCTGTCGCCCGCTGGGAGTAGAAATTTACCGGTTGGAGGATTCGTTGCTTGAAGGCTGGAGCCAGCCGGAGCGTGCGGCTTACAAAGGGTTGCATGGCTTGCATATCGCCAAGGCTGATTGGGAAAAATAAAGGGGTTTGAGCGACAAAAATCCTGTAGGAGCGTGGCTTGCCCGCGAAGAATGCGCCGTGGTTTTTCAGGTATTACGCGTCATCGTTCTTCGCGGGCAAGCCACGCTCCTACAGGTGCTGCGCGGTCAGCGGTCCTGCGCATCCTTGGCATCCGCTTCCGCGTTGCGTTCGGCGACGCGCTTACGTTGCTCTTCAGTCAATTCGACCTTGTTGGCGGTGTCACGCAGCATCATCAAACCGCCAACGATCGAGCCGATGGCAACGATCAGAATCAACCAGGCATACCAGGGCATAGGAGTTCTCCTTAAGGGCAGACCGGTGGACAAGGGTTTTGCCAACCGATCCTGCATACCACTTTTGAGCGATGGAATTTCGCAGTGGTTCCATTCTATGCCTGATCCGACAGCAGCACTGCGGCTGTTTAGAGCCCGGTCAACATCGCATCCGCCGGCGCATCGGCACGCAGTTGCGCGGTCAGCATGAAGTACACGAAACCCACTGCCATGAAGCCGAGGAAGATCAAGCCGTCACTGTAGATCGCCGCGATGCCGATCACGCCACCGGCGATGATTGCCCGGTGCGGGGTCTGGAAACGCGACAGTTTGGCCAGCGATGCCGGCAAGTAACCGGCCCGGGCGAGGGCGCAGAACTGCCGCGAGTAGCCGAGGATGATCCCGTGGAAACTCGCCACCAGGCCAAACAGGCCGATCCACACCAGCATGTGCAACCAGCTGGAGCTTTCGCCAACCACGGCTTTCATCGCTTGCGGCAGCGGATCGTTGATGTTCGACAGGGTGCGCCAGTCGCCGACACCCCCGGCAAAGAACATCACGCCCATCGCCAGCAGCACCAGGGTCAGGATGCCGCTGATGTAGGCCTTGGGAATCGTGCGTTTCGGGTCCTTGGCTTCTTCGGCGGCCATGGCCGCGCCTTCGATGGCCAGGAAGAACCAGATGGCGAACGGGATCGCCGCGAACATCCCGGCAATCGCCGGCGCACCGAACACATCAGAGCCGGCCCAGCCGTTGAGGGCGAAGTTGCTGAAACTGAAGGCCGGGGCGACCACGCCCATGAACACGATGTACGCCCCGACCGCTGCGTGTTTCGGGTCCAGGGCGGGAAACTGCACGTCCAGATAGGCGCCGATCGCCAAGGCAATCGTCGGTGGCGCGAAGACGAATTCGATCAGCGTCGCCAACCCGGCAATCAACCCACCTTTCTCGCCAAAGGCACGGCGGCTGTAGGCAAAGGGACCGCCGGCATGGGGAATCGCGGTGGTCAGCTCGGTGAAACTGAAGATGAATGCTATTCACCTAAGAGTCTTGAGTCAGTGAGTAACCCGTGGCGAGGGAGCTTGCTCCCGCTTGAATGCGTAGCGCTCACAAAAATCGGCGATTGTTATCAGGTTTTTGGGGCCGCTGCGCAGCCCAACGCGAGCAAGCTCGCTCGCCACAAAGGTAGGCATGACTGAAGAATCGCGCTTAAGTGAACAGCGTTACTCTTTACACATTCTTTATGCCCCGCCGCACCCCTCGATCTCGCGCCTTTACAGCCTCCCTGCCGACAATCACTCCACACGCGGCAATACGCCGTAACACGGAGAACTTCCATGAGCGTTCTGGACGGAGTGTCACTGCTATTGGCAGTGGGGCTGTTCATTTATCTGTTGGTTGCGCTGTTGCGCGCGGACCGGAACTAGGAGCGGCTATGCACAGTTATGACTATTGGCTGATCCTCGCCTTCTTCGCCGTGGTGCTGATTCCGGCACCGTTTCTGGGGCGCTTCTACTACAAGGTGATGGAAGGGCAGCGTACCTGGCTTTCGCCGATTCTCGGCCCGGTGGAGCGTGGCTGCTATCGGGTGGCCGGTGTCGATCCGCAGGCCGAACAGAGTTGGCAGAAATACACCCTGGCCTTGCTCGCCTTCAACCTCGCGGGCTTTTTGCTGTTGTTCGCGATCCTGATGTTCCAGGATCACTTGCCACTGAACCCGCAAAACCTGCCGGGCCAGGAGTGGACGCTGGCGTTCAATACCGCTGTCAGCTTCATGACCAATACCAACTGGCAGTCCTACAGTGGCGAAGCATCCCTGAGCTACTTGAGCCAGATGGTTGGTCTCACCGTGCAGAACTTCGTCAGCGCCGCCACCGGCCTGGCGGTTCTGGTTGCACTGTGTCGCGGCATCGGTCGCAAGTCGACCAAGACCTTGGGCAACTTCTGGGTCGACATGACCCGCGCCACCCTCTACGGCCTGCTGCCTCTGTGCTTGCTGCTGGCGCTGTACCTGGTGTGGCAGGGCGTGCCACAAACCTTCGCGCAATATGTGAATGCCGTAACGATGCAGGGCGTCGATCAGGTGATCCCGCTCGGCCCGGCCGCCAGCCAGATTGCGATCAAGCAACTGGGCACCAACGGCGGCGGCTTCTTCGGCGTCAACTCGGCGCATCCGTTCGAGAACCCGACGGCCTGGAGCAACCTGTTCGAAGTCGCCTCGATCATTTTGATCCCGGTGGCGCTGGTGTTCACCTTCGGCCATTACGTGAAAGACCTGCGTCAGAGCCGCGCGATTATCGCCTGCATGCTGGCGCTATTTTTGATCGGCGGCGCGACTTCGCTGTGGGCTGAATACCAACCCAATCCGACCCTGGCCAACGTCGCCGTCGAACAGACCGCGCCGCTGGAAGGCAAGGAAGCGCGTTTCGGCACCACCGCCACCGTGCTGTGGTCGGTGACCACTACCGCAGCGTCCAACGGTTCGGTCAACGGCATGCACGACAGCCTCAACCCGCTGAGTGGCATGGTCGCGATGGTCAACATGATGGTCGGCGAAGTGATCTTCGGCGGTGTCGGTGCCGGGCTCTACGGCATGTTGCTCAACGTATTGATCGCGGTGTTCCTCGCCGGCCTGATGATCGGGCGTACGCCGGAATACCTCGGCAAGAAACTGCAAGCCCGGGAAGTTCAGCTGCTGGTGGTGACCTTGCTGGTGATGCCGGTCGGCGTGCTGGTGCTCGGCGCGATTGCCGCCAGCCTGCCAGGCCCGGTGGCGGCGGTGAGCAACCCCGGTGCTCATGGTTTCAGTCAGTTGCTTTACGCCTACACCTCGGCCAGTGCCAACAACGGCTCTGCCTTCGGCGGCTTCGGTGCCAACACTGCGTTCCACAACCTGATGCTGGGGCTGGGCATGTTGATCGGGCGCTTCGGTTACATCCTTCCGGTGCTGGCCCTTGCCGGCAGCCTGGCGATGAAGAAAACCGCGCCGATTGGCCAGAACAGCTTCCCCACCCATGGCCCGCTGTTCGTGACCTTGCTGACCGTGACCATTTTGCTGGTGGGTGGTTTGACCTTCTTGCCGACACTGGCGCTGGGTCCGATTGCTGAACACTTGAGCATGGGCTTCTGAGGATCTAATGATGAATATGCCCGTTACCAAAACCGTCGCCGCCAAAGCGCCGGAACAACCGAAAACTGCCATCGCCGCCCTCTGGCGCCCGGCGCTGGTGCAAGCGTTCGTCAAGCTCGACCCACGGCAATTGCAGCGTGCGCCAGTGATGCTGGTGGTGGAACTGACCGCCATTCTCACCACCGTGCTGTGCTTCATTCCCGACAGCGCCGTGCCGACCTTCGTTGCCGCGCAAATCGCATTGTGGCTGTGGTTCACCGTACTGTTCGCCAACTTCGCCGAAGCGTTGGCCGAAGGTCGCGGCAAGGCCCGCGCCGATAGTCTCAAGGCCGGCAGCGTTGGCTTGAGCGCCCGGCGCAAAAGCGCCAATGGCAGCTTTCAGGTAGTGCCCGCCAGTAGCCTGCGTAAGGGCGACGTGGTGCGCGTCGAAGCGGGGGAGATGATTCCCGGTGACGGCGAGGTGATCGAAGGCATCGCGGCGGTCAACGAAGCGGCGATTACCGGTGAATCGGCGCCCGTGATTCGCGAATCCGGCGGCGACCGTTCGGCCGTCACCGGCAACACTCGACTGGTGTCGGACTGGTTGTTGGTGCGCATCACCGCCAACCCCGGCGAGTCGACCCTCGACCGCATGATCGCGCTGGTCGAAGGTGCCAAACGCCAGAAAACCCCGAACGAAGTCGCGCTGGATATCCTGCTGATCGGCCTGACCCTGATCTTCCTGTTGGTGGTGGTGACCCTGCAACCGTTCGCCCACTTCGCCAACGGTAACCTGCCGCTGGTGTTCCTGGTGGCGTTGTTGGTCACGCTGATTCCGACCACCATTGGTGGTTTGCTGTCGGCCATCGGTATCGCCGGGATGGACCGTCTGGTGCGCCTGAACGTGATCGCCAAATCCGGTCGTGCCGTGGAAGCGGCGGGGGACGTGCACGTCCTGCTGCTGGACAAGACCGGCACCATCACCTTCGGCAACCGTCGCTGCAGCGCGGTTTATGCCGCACCAGGCGTCAGCGCCAAGGAACTGGCCGAAGGCGCGTTGTTCGCCTCTCTGGCCGATGACACCGCTGAAGGCAAATCCATCGTCGAGTACCTGCGTGGTCTTCACTCGCACCCCGAACCGTCCCCCGAAGTACTGACCGCCGTGCCGTTCAGCGCTGAAACCCGCCTGTCCGGTGTCGACTATCAGGGCCGGGTCTATCGCAAGGGCGCGGTGGATTCGCTGCTGAATTTCGTCGGCCTGAAACGCGCTGATCTGGCTCCCGCCCTGTCCCGGGAAATCGACAAGATCGCCCAGAGCGGTGGTACGCCTCTGCTGGTGTGCGCCGACGGCAAGTTGCTCGGTGTGATTCATCTGAAGGACGTGGTCAAACCCGGCATCCGCGAGCGTTTCGCCGAACTGCGCAAGCTGGGGATTCGCACGGTCATGGTTACCGGTGACAACCCACTGACCGCCGCCGCGATTGCTGCCGAAGCGGGCGTGGATGACGTACTGGCCGAAGCCACGCCGGAGAAGAAACTGGCGCGCATTCGCCATGAGCAGAACGACGGTCGGCTGGTTGCCATGTGCGGCGACGGCGCCAACGACGCCCCGGCCCTGGCTCAGGCGGACGTGGGCATGGCGATGAACGATGGCACGCAGGCGGCGCGGGAGGCGGCGAACATGGTCGACCTCGACAGCGACCCGACCAAGCTGTTGGACGTGGTGCAGATCGGCAAGGAATTGCTGGTGACCCGTGGTGCGCTGACCACCTTTTCCATCGCCAACGACGTGGCCAAATACTTCGCGATCCTGCCGGCGCTGTTCGCCTCGATCTACCCGCAATTGGGTGTGCTCAACGTCATGCACCTGAGCAGTCCGCAGAGCGCGATTCTGTCGGCGATCGTGTTCAACGCCCTGATCATTGTGGTGCTGATTCCACTGGCGCTGCGCGGTGTGCGGGTGCAGGCGGCGAGTGCGGCGGCGTTGTTGCGACGCAATCTGCTGATCTATGGACTGGGCGGGATTCTGGTGCCGTTCGTGGGCATCAAGGCGATCGACATGCTGTTGACGGCGTTGCATCTGGTTTAGCGGTTGTTGTTTGAGGCAGGGGCTTTTTGTGGCGAGGGAGCTTGCTCCCGCTGGGCTGCGAAGCGGCCCCACCTCAGGCCCAATGTTTATTCAGGGCACCGCATTCACCGGGTTTACGACTGCTGCGCAGCCGAGCGGGAGCAAGCTCCCTCGCCACAGGTGATGTGTGTGCCTTCTAAGTGATGAGTATTCTTCGAATCGAGGATTTTGAAATGTCCACATTGATACGTCCGGCCCTGAGCCTGCTGGTGCTGATGACCCTGATCACCGGCGTCGCTTACCCCTTGGTGGTGACCGGCGTTGCCCAGGTTGCCTTCCCGGACCAGGCCAATGGCAGCCTGGTGCGCGACGCCGACGGTAAGGTCCGTGGCTCGTCGCTGATTGCCCAGGATTTTGTCGGCGACGCCTGGTTCCACCCACGGCCATCGGCCGGTGCCTTTGCCACTGTGTCGAGCAGCGCCAGCAACCTTTCGCCGAGTAATCCGGCGCTGGCCACTCGGGTGATCGAGGAGGCCAATAAGCTGCAGGTGGCCGGGCAGGGACCGGTGCCGTTGGCCATGCTGACCACCTCCGGCAGCGGCCTCGATCCGCACTTGCCACCAGAGTCGATTACCTATCAACTGGCGCGTGTCGCGGCAGCGCGCAATCTGCCGGTGTCTACGCTTGAACAACTGCTGGATACGCACATCGAGCGGCCGTTGGTGGGGCCGCCGGTGGTGAATGTGTTTGAGTTGAATGCGGCGCTGGAAAAGTTGTAAAGGTTGGAAGGTTGGAAGGATCGTTCCCTCGCTCTGCGTGGGAATGCATCTATGGACGCTCTGCGTCCGCTTCGACTGGGACGCGGAGCGTCCCTGGCTGCATTCCCACGCAGAGCATGGGAACGATCAACAAAGTGAACAAGGCAATGACAGATGAGTGACTCCGGCCGCGCCGACGCGCTGTTAGCAGACCTGCCCCGCGATGGCCGCGGCCGGCTCAAGGTGTTCCTGGGCGCCGCTCCGGGGGTCGGCAAGACCTACGCCATGCTCCAGGCCGCCCACACTCAACTGCGCCAAGGCGTGAAAGTCCTGGCCGGGGTGGTCGAAACCCATGGCCGCGCCGAAACCGAAGCACTCCTCGCCGGTTTACCGCAGCAGCCGTTGGTGCGCTCGGAATACCGTGGCGTGATGCTCGAAGAAATGGACCTCGATGGCTTGCTCGCCGCCAAACCGAAACTGGTGCTGGTCGACGAACTGGCCCACACCAATGCCCCCGGCAGCCGTCACACCAAACGCTGGCAAGACATCCAGGAATTGCTGGCTGCCGGCATCGACGTGTTCACCACGGTCAACGTCCAGCATCTGGAAAGCCTCAACGATCAGGTGCGCGGCATCACCGGCGTACAGGTGCGTGAAACCC
Organism: Pseudomonas sp. Pseusp15; assembly: GCF_059492165.1. Lineage (NCBI taxonomy): Bacteria > Pseudomonadati > Pseudomonadota > Gammaproteobacteria > Pseudomonadales > Pseudomonadaceae > Pseudomonas > Pseudomonas sp. Pseusp15. The sequence continues at coordinate 3,541,549 of NZ_CP168523.1, read as the reverse complement.
TGCCGGACTGGGTGTTGCAAGAAGCCTACGAACTGCTGCTGATCGACCTGCCGCCGCGCGAGTTGCTGGAGCGTCTGCGCGACGGCAAAGTCTACGTGCCGGAGCAGGCGCGAGCGGCCATCGATGCGTTCTTCACCCAGACCAACCTCACCGCCCTGCGCGAACTGGCGATGCAAACCGCCGCCGCTCAAGTCGATAACGATCTGGCGCAGGGGTATCGCCAGTTAGGGCAAGCGGCGCCAGCGGTGCGCGGTCGTTTGCTGGTGGGCGTCGATGGCGATGCGCAGGCCGAGCGTCTGGTGCGTCACGCCAGTCGCGTCGCCCAGCGGCGGCATCTGCCGTGGAGCCTGGTGCATGTGGATAACGGCCGGGTGCGTGACGAGCAGTCGCGCCTGCGCCTGCAAAGCGCCCAGCAACTGGCTGAACGCCTCGGTGGCGAAGTGGTGTTGCTGCGCGCCGGTGAGGTGGCGAAAACCCTGATCCAGCACGCCGCTGAACGTCGCGCCAGCCTGGTACTGGTGGGCCAGTCACGCCAGCGTTTGCGTCGACGGTTGTTCGGCGGCGGCCTGGCGTCGCGTTTGTTGCGCGATGCTCGCGGGCTGGAAATCAACGTGCTCGACAGCGATCACGAACAGCATCAGCCACGTCAGCGTTCGGCGCAGTCGCTGGTGTGGTTCGACTACGCGTTGGCGCTGGTGGCGACGGTGCTCGCCAGTGCCCTGGCCTGGGCGGTGTCGAGCGTCTTGCCACTGCCCAACATTTCGTTGGTGTTCCTTGCGGCGGTGTTGCTGGTGGCGGTGCGCAGCAGTCTTGGCCCGGCGCTGGCTTGTGCGGCGCTGTCGTTTCTGACCTATGACTTTCTGTTCATTCCGCCGACGTTCTCTTTCAGTATTCAGCGCGAAGAAGACGTGCTGACCTTGCTGTTCTTCCTGCTGATGGCGGCCCTGACCGGTAACCTTGCAGCGCGGCAACGGCGGCAACTGGAAGCCTTGCGCGACACTCAGGAAGAGACCAGCGAACTGCTCGACCTGTCGCGCAAGCTCACCGCCGCCACCGACCGTCAGGCCGTGGTCAGCGCCGCGGCCCAGCATCTCAACGGCTGGAGCGACCTGAAGCTGTGCCTGCTCAATCGCGATGGCCAGAGCGGCTGGAAAGTTGAAACCGGTGGGCCGCTGGAGTTTTCCGAGGCCGAGCGCGCCGCCGCCGATTGGGCCTGGCAACACGATCAACCGGCAGGCGCGGGCACCGGCACCTTGCCGTTCGGGCGCTGGTGGTGGTGGCCGTTGTCGGTGGACGACGGGCCGCTGGCATTGCTCGGCGTGTGTGCCAAAGAAGGCCAAACCCTGAGCGGCCAGCGTCGGCGCTTGCTGACCGCGCTGAGCCAACCGTTGGCCCAGGCGTTGGCCCGGGCGCAACTGGCCGATGACCTTGAAGCCGCGCGTTTGCATGGCGAAACCGAACAGTTGCGCAGCGCGCTGCTGGCGTCGGTGTCCCACGATTTGCGCACGCCGTTGACCTCCATGCGCGGCAGCATCGACAGCCTGTTGGCGCTGGGCGAGGCGATTCCGCTTGCGGACCGTCGCGAACTGCTCGAAGGCACCCGCGATGAAGCCGAACGGCTGGATCGCTACATCCAAAACCTGCTGGACATGACCCGCCTCGGTCACGGCGCCCTGAAGCTGGCGCGGGACTGGGTGTCGCCGGCAGACATCGTCGGCAGTGCACTTAATCGTCTGCGTGCGGTGCTGTCGTCGTTGCAGGTCATTACCGAGGTGCCGGCCGAACTGCCGCTGCTCTATGTGCATGCTGCGTTGATCGAGCAAGCACTGGTCAATGTGCTGGAAAACGCCGCGCGTTTTTCTCCGCCCCACGGACGTCTTGAATTGCGCGCCGGCGCCACTGACAGCGAGCTGTTTTTTTCGGTGAGTGATGAGGGACCGGGGATTCCGGAGGAGGACCGGGCGAAAATTTTCGACATGTTCTACACCGCCGCTCGTGGTGATCGCGGTGGGCAGGGTACGGGGTTGGGGCTGGCGATCTGTCAGGGCATGGTCGGTGCCCATGGCGGGCGGATCAGCGTCGCCGACGGCATCGAAGGGCGCGGCACCTGCATCACGCTGCACTTGCCGTTGCAGACTCAGCCGGGATTGGACAGTGAAGCCTGATCCCGCCTGCGCTACTCTCTTGCCACCTCTTTGTGTTGATGTGAATTCATGAGCCAGACCGCGACCATTTTGGTCATTGACGACGAACCGCAGATCCGTAAGTTCCTGCGCATCAGCCTCGCCTCCCAAGGCTACAAAGTGCTGGAGGCCGGCACCGGCACGGAAGGCCTGGCCCAGGCCGCATTGAACAAACCTGACTTGTTGGTGCTCGACCTCGGCCTGCCGGACATGGACGGCCAGCAGGTATTGCGCGAGTTTCGCGAGTGGTCGACGGTGCCGGTACTGGTGCTCTCGGTGCGCGCCAGCGAAGGGCAGAAAGTCCAGGCGCTGGATGGCGGCGCCAACGACTACGTGACCAAGCCGTTCGGCATCCAGGAGTTTCTCGCCAGGGTGCGCGCCTTGCTGCGTCAGGCGCCAACGGGTGAGGCCCAGGAAGCGGCGCTCAATTTCGGTCCGCTCACTGTCGACCTGGCTTATCGCCGGGTGCTATTGGACGGCGCCGAAGTGGCGCTGACGCGCAAGGAATATGCGGTGCTGGCGCAACTGGCGCGGCATCCGGGGCGGGTGATCACCCAGCAGCAATTGCTCAAGGACATCTGGGGCCCGACCCACACCGAGGACAGCCACTATCTGCGGATCGTAGTCGGGCATTTGCGGCAGAAACTGGCGGATGATCCGACTCAGCCGCGGTTCATCGTCACCGAGGCGGGGGTGGGGTATCGGTTGTTGAGTGAAGTCAGCCTTTAGTTCTGTTGATCGCTCCCATGCTCTGCGTGGGAACGATCGTCAGTACGCTTTACCGCCAATCTTCATTGCGCTCACTCTCATACCGATCCAGCGTATCCCGGGCAATCTCCCGCCCCAGCGCGATCAACTCCGGCGCCTTGTAGAACTCGAAAAAACGGCACACCCGCTTGGGCACGTTGATCAGGATATCCGGTGGATACCCGGCAATCTTGTACTGCGCCAATGAAGTTTGCATCACCTCGAAACTCTGGTTGATCAGGTCCAGCAAAGACGCCGGCCCGACGTTGTCGATGATGAACGACCCGGTGGCGGATTTCGGTGCACCGTCGCTTTCCGGGGCCGCCGCCGGTTGCTGGGCTTCGGGCTGGGCGGATTCGATCCACGGGTTGATCTCGGCCGCTTCTGCCATCAGCGCTTCCTTTTCGAGAAGCAGCAATTGCTCCGCCTGTTTGCGGCGGAAAGGCAATTTCGAGCCCAGCGAGCTGATCAGGCTGTCGAAGCGGGTCTTGAATGCCGCCGGGCGCTGGATCACCGGCAGTTGATAGTGACGCTGGTTGGTGGAGTTGAGGTTGACCGCGATGATCAGGTCGCAATGGCTCGACACCACCGGCACGATCGGCAACGGGTTGAGGATGCCGCCGTCCACCAGCATTCGATTGCCCTGCATCACGGGGGTGAACAGGCTGGGGATCGCCGCCGACGCACGCATGGCCTGGTGCAGACAGCCTTCCTGGAACCAGATTTCCTGCTGGTTAGTCAGGTCCGTAGCCACGGCCGTGTAGGGGATGCGCAGGTCTTCGATATTGATCTCGCCGACGATCTTGCGGATCTGCCCGAAGACCTTCTCCCCGCGAATCGCGCCCAGGCGGAAGCTGACATCCACCAGACGCAACACGTCGAGGTAATCCAGGCTCTCGATCCAGTCGCGATAATCATCGAGTTTGCCGGCGGCATAGATCCCGCCGACCACCGCGCCCATGGAGCAACCGGCGATGCAGGCGATGTCGTAGCCACGCCGTTCGATCTCTTCAATAACGCCGATATGGGCGTAGCCCCGGGCACCGCCCGAGCCCAACACCAGTGCGACACGCTTTTTCATGAATCGACCTCTTTGACAAGGTTCAACAATGCACCCAACGAGGGGCTCGCTTCAATCGCTATGGTCGTTCGACGGGAGCGGGCGTCGTTTTTTGACACTCAACGAAGGCGAGTCGGTATCCTCGCGAGCGCTATAGTTTCCACTGCGGGTCCAAGGCACTTTTCGCGCGCCAGAGCGGTCTTACCTGCACGACTGTCTATTATCTTTGAGGTGTGAGTGATGAAAGCCTGGATTTGTGTGCCTTTGATTGCGTTGGCGCTTGCCGGTTGTGCCGGTAAAACCGCTTACCGTGACAGCTGCGGTAGCCAGCTCGACGCCGCCTGGCACGAACTGGATCTGGCCAAGGCCGAGGGTTTAGCCGGGACTGTCAGCTACTCCAAGGCGCTGTCGTTGCTGACCGGTGCCAAGACCCAGCAACAATTCGAAGCGTACGAGGGGTGTACCAGAAAGGCCGAGAAGGCACGTTTCTACATTCGTGAGTCCCGCGCCGGCCGTTGAGGCATGATGGAGCGTACTCAGGGTAATTCGATTCAGGGAGTACGCGATGTCTGCGGTGGTTGATCGGTTGGTGGCTCAAGTACTGGGCCTGGAAGTCCGTTTGCTGGCCTGTCAGGCTCGCTTGAGTGCCCGCACCGATCCGGAAGCGCTGCACGATCTGCGCACCACCGTGCGCAGATTGCGCAGCCTGCTTCGTCCCTTGCGCGGTTTGCCTGGGGTCGAACAACTGGAAGCAGCGTCGTCCCGGGTCGGCCAACTGACCACACCGTTGCGTGATCGTGAAGTGCTGGCAGCGTACTTGCTCCAGCATAATCAACCCGAGGCCGCGCACCGGCGCATGGCGCGGATGGCTGAGGCTTATCCCTCCGTGGCGATGAGCCCGGAGCTGACCCAGTTGTTGATGATCCTCGACGCCTTTCCGCGGTTCCTGCGGGCCTCCCAACGCCAGGGTTTGCTCAAGGGCTTGCGCCAGCGCATCGAAAAACGCCTGGCCAAACAATGGAAGAAACTCGATCAGGCCCTGCATGATCCCGCCCATGACCGCCATCGTCTGCGCCTGCTGATCAAGCGTGCGCGTTATGGCATCGAAGCTTATCCCGAACTGGATCGTTTGCCGGAAGCGGCCATGCCCAGGCTGAAGTCGGCTCAGGCTGCCTTGGGGGATTGGCACGACAGCTGGCAATGGCTGGCCCGCGCCGAGGAAGAGCCTGATTTGCAGCCATGTGTCGAAGTCTGGAAAACCACTATGGCCCAGGCCGAAGAGCGCGCCGACCGTGTTCTCGACAAACTCAGCAGAGCCTGTTTCAAATCCTGAAACCACCACGAATCCCCACGAATCCAATGTGGGTTCCAGCCGAGCACGGCCCATCTGTCAGTAATTTTGGCCGGAATAAGCGCTGTGCCGGCCTTGCGGGCTGGTTAAGATCGCTCCATCCATTTCCCAGTCTCTGAGGTTCCCATGCGCTTTTCCGATCTGCTCGACGCTGTTCGCAGCCAGCCGCAGGAAGTGTCTATTCCACCTGAGTGGGGCCAGGGGCGGGCGAGTTTTGGTGGTCTGATCGCCGCCTTGCAATACGAAGCCATGCGCGCAAAAGTCCCGGCGGATCGTCCGGTGCGCTCGCTGGCAATCACCTTTGTTGGCCCGGTCGAGCCCGATGTACCGGTCAGTTTTGAAGTCGACGTATTGCGCGAAGGCAAAGCCGTCAGCCAGGTGCTGGGCCGGGCGATGCAGAAGGGGCAGGTGGTGACGCTGGTCCAGGGCAGCTTCGGCGCTTCGCGAACCTCCGAAGTGGTGGTCGCGGCCAACCCGGCTCCTGAGATGAAGCATTGGGACGACTGTCAGGAACTGCCGTACATCAAGGGCGTGACCCCGGAATTCATGCGCTACCTGGCCATGCGCTGGAGTATCGGTGGCATGCCGTTCACTGGTAACAAATCGCGGGACATGGGTGGTTGGGTACGCTTGCGCGGGGATGGGGAGGGCGAGTCGGTCAGCGAAGCCCATATCCTGGCGCTGGTCGACGCCTGGCCGCCGTCCTTGTTGTCGCATCTGAAGAAACCGGCGGCAGGCAGCACGCTCACCTGGACCATCGAATTCGTCCAGCCGTTGCTGGCGCTGAGTACGCTGGACTGGTGCAAGTACCTGGTGGACATCGAACATGCCGCTGACGGCTACGGGCACGCCGCCGCCAATCTCTGGAGCGAAGACGGTCAGTTGATCGCCATGAGTCGGCAGACCGTCACGATTTTCGCCTGATCAGCGATGGCGACGGTGGCGTTCGCGCCAGGCGCGCCACCAGCCGCCACTGAAGAAAAACCGGGGGAAGGTCAGGAACTGCTCGACCAGCAAGCGTGATACCGCGTCTTTGCGATCACTGAACGGCTCGGAGGCTTGCGCCTCCAGGCTATGACCGTGACGCTGCAGGCCCAGGGCGGCAATCAGGCCGATAATGCCAATCGCGAAGCTCGCCAGATCCAGGCTGAACACCCCCGAGACCATCAGCAAAAACGCCACGATGAACAGCGGCACGGCAATCAGGTGCAACACCAGATTGGTCGGGTGCTGGTGATTGTGCGGGTACAGGCGCCATTGCCAGGCGGGAAGGTTGGGGTGACGTTTGCCCATGATGCTTATCCTTGGTTCGTTGAGGCTCATGAACAAAGAATAGGTCGGGCGAAAGCCGTCGGCGAATCAAGGCTGGCTATCGGCGCGATAGGGGTCATGGTCGATATTCATGTTGACCGCCTTCGCGGGCCCTTAAAGCTTGAGCTGCCCGATGGCCTTGCTCAATTCCCCGGCCAACATCGCCAATTCATTGCTGGTAATCGCCGAGTTCACGGTCTGCTTCACGGTGTTCTCGGTCACGTCGCGAATGCTCACCACGGCCCGATTCATCTCCTCCGCCACATGACTCTGCTGCTCGGCCGCCACCGCGATCTGCGTATTGCTTTCACGCATTTGCGCCACCGCACCGGTGATTTCAGCCAGGGCCACACTGGCTTCCTGGGCCTGTTGCATGCAGTCGTCCGCCTTGTACGAACTTTCCTGCATGAAATCCACCGCGTCCCGAGTCCCGGCCTGCAGCGCTGAAACCATGGTGGTGATCTCGTCGGTGGACGTCTGGACCCGTTTAGCCAGGTTGCGCACTTCATCGGCGACTACCGCAAACCCTCGGCCCATTTCACCGGCCCGGGCCGCTTCGATGGCCGCGTTCAGGGCCAGCAGGTTGGTTTGTTCAGCGATGCTGTGAATCACGTTGACCACGCCGTTGATCTTCTGGCTGTCCTCGGCCAGGCGCTGAATCATCTCGGCGGTTTGCTGCACGCCGGTGGACAATCCGCCAATCGATTTTTGCACCCGAGTCACCACTTCCTGACCGCTTCCAGCCAGGGTGTCGGCGGTTTGCGAGAGGTCGCGGGTGGCGCCGGCATGTTGGGCAATGTGATGGACCGTGGCGGTCATTTCGTTGATCGCCGTGGCGGCCTGATCGGTTTCGCTTTGCTGGCCGAGCATGCCGTGACGCACTTCATTCATGCTCGCGGCCAGTCGCGCGGCGCCGACGTCCAGTTGCCGGGCGGTGCTGGCGACAGTGTTGACCACCCGCTGGTAGCCGGCCTGCATGGCATTGAAGGCGTTGGCCATCTGCCCGACTTCGTCCTTGCAGGCCAGGGGCACACGGGCCGACAGGTCACCGGTTTTCTCGACGTGGAGCATCACGTCTTTCAAGGTGTTGAGCTGGCTGAGCAGGAAGCGGATCAACAGTTGCGACGCAGCGAGCATCGCCAGCATCAGGATGAACACCGCTACCGCGTAGTGAGTGAAGCGCTCGCCGAACACCTGGCTCAGGCTCGGGCTGTAGGCAACAACCGCGACCTGTTGACCGTCGGGACGAGCGAACACCTCGGCACCCATCAACGGATTTTCCCCGAACAGCGGCATGGCATTGATCTGGACCCAACCGAGGGTATCGGTCAGTTCCAGAAGTGGTTGCCCGTTCAGTAAAGGCGCCTGCCCACGATTGAAGGTCAGCAGGTTGTCGGCCTTGGGCAGCGGCTGCCCGGCAGGCCAGGCATTGAGCAATCGTGCCTGGGCCTGGGCCGATACTTGCGCGGCGTGACTGCGGGCCTGTTGTTCGAGCTGCACGGCGTACAGCACCAGCAACAGGGTGGTGACAAAGGCGACGGCGTTGACTGCCCAGAATTTGTATTTCAGCGAGATATTGCTAAGCCAGGCACCCATGGAGGTCTTCTCTGATAGCGGAAACAGTTTTGGCAAGGTGCCATTATTGTGCCGCTACTCAGTGCGTCGAATCTTGATATGGGTCAATGACCGCCACGGTTCTCAAGTGGTTACTGGGGGATCGAGGGCAACCCGAAAAACGCCCGGGCGCTGGCGGTGCTGTGGGCGGCGAGATCTTCCATGCTTTCCCCGCGATGCAACGCCACTTCACGCAACACTTCAGTCAGATACGCCGGCTCGTTGCGACCGTTCTTCGGCTTGGGGCGTAAGCTGCGGGGCAGCAGATACGGCGCGTCGCTCTCCAGCATCAAGCGCCCGCGTTTAATCTCCTTGACCAACGGATGCAGGTGCGTGCCCCGGCGTTCGTCGCAGATCCAGCCAGTGATGCCGATGTGCAAATCCAGATCGAGATAGCTGAACAGCGCCTTCTTTTCTCCGGTGAAGCAGTGCACCACGGCAGCCGGCAATTGATCGCGGTAATCGTGCAGGATCTCCAGCAGTCGTTGACTGGCGTCGCGCTCATGCAGGAACACCGGCAGTTGCAGTTCGACCGCCATTGCAAGATGTTCTTCGAGGACTTTTTCCTGTTGCGGGCGGGGCGAGAAATCACGATTGAAATCGAGGCCGCATTCACCCACGGCCACTACGTTCGGCTCCTTGAGCAAACTGCGCAGACGCTGGGCGCTGTCGGCGTTCCAGTCGCTGGCTGAATGCGGGTGAATGCCGGCGGTAGCGAACAGTCGTTGAGCGCTTTCGTCCAGTTGCCGGCACAGTTCCAGCGCCTGTTCGCTGCCCTCGACGCTGGTCCCGGTAAGCACCAGTTGGCAGACCCCGGCAGCGTAGGCTCGGTCGAGTACAGCCTGGTGTTTGTCGGCAAAACTGGGGTTGGTCAGGTTGACGCCGATATCGATGAGTTGCATGGTGCTACCTCGGACCAAAGGCCGGAAAGCATATCAGAGCTGTAGATTTATAAGAAAAACCAAGAACTACAACGAGTTAAAGCTGTCTGTTGAGGCCGCGAGGCAGGTCGGGGTTGGTAGATTTGCCATCACTGTGCCACTCTCTCGCACTTTATCAGCGCTTCAAGCGCTCTGTTTCTGTTGCCCGATGTCATGAAATCTCTCATGAGGTTGGCCAGTATTCTTTCCGGAGAGTGGATGACACGTCCCTCGGTTTTGTTACTGCTGTGTTGTTCGTTGCTGCTGCCGATGCCGGCGGTTGCGCGTCTGGCCGGGCCGTTGCAAGCCGTACCGGCAGCCAAGGTCCGCGACCTGGCGGAGATTCGCAGTAGCCGTGTGCTGCGGGTGCTGGTCAACCAGAGCCGCAACAGCTCCGGCGAAGTCCAGGGCCAGGCCATCGGCGTCGAATACCACCGCCTGCGGGCTTTCGAGCAATACCTTAATGGCCACGCCCGTGACGGCCAGGAAATCACCCTCAAGATCATTCCCAAAGCCAAGGATCAACTGCTCGGCGCGTTGCAGCGCGGGGAGGGCGATCTGGTCGCGCCGGGGGAATTGCTTGATCCGCAATCGGGGCACGCGGTCAGCACCAGTGAGCCGATTGCCAGCGACGTGCCGTTACTGCTGGTGGGGATCAAAGGCGAACGGCGTTACACCCACCTTGAACAACTCTCGGGTAAAACCCTCGCGCTGCCTACCGGCAGTGCTGCCGGGGATGCGGTCAGCCAGATCAATCAGAAGCTCGCGCTGCACAAACTGCCCCCGATGAAGATCGAGTGGGTCGACCCAAGCCTGGCCGTCGAGGACGTACTGGAAATGGTCCAGGGCGGGATCTTCCATCTGACCATCGTCGAGCAACCGATCGCCGAGCGCTGGGGCAAGATCCTGCCCAAGTTGCGCTTCGATCGACAGGTGCTCATCCGTGAGCCGGGCGAGGAATACTGGTTCGTACGCCGCGACGCCTCGATGCTGCGGGCGAGCATCGACCGTTTCCTGACCACCTACAAGCAACCGTCGGACCAGGATGCGGCGTTCCTGCGGATCTACCGGCGCCTGTATCAAGTGCACTATCCCTTGGCCAAGGCCGATCGTCAGCGCCTGGAAAAACTTCGACCGGTGCTGCAAAAACACGCTCAAGCCCAGGACATGGACTGGCTGAACCTGGCAGCGCTGGCCTTCAAGGAATCGGCGTTGCAACCCTCCGCCAGAAATGGCAGTGGCCCCACCGGCCTGATGCAAATAACACCTTCGGCCGCCCAACGGGTTGGCGTCAGTGACATTCAGAATCTCGATGCCAATGTGCAGGCCAGCGCCAAGTACCTGGCGATGATCCGCCGCAAATTCTTTGCCAGCCCCAAACTCAACGAGCGTGAACGGATGGCGTTCGTGCTGGCGGCCTACAACATGGGACCGGAGCGGGTCCAGGGCATGCGGGCCGAGGCTCGGCGCCGCGGCCTGAATCCTAATCAGTGGTTTTTCCAGGTTGAGCGAATCGCCATGGAGCAGGTGGGAATGGGGGCTGTCAGCTATGTTAATAGCGTGAACAAGTATTACCTGGCGTTCGATCGGGAGCGGGAATCGTTGGAGCCTCGGGGGCAGAAAGTTGCCTTACGTAAATGATCGACTAATCTGATTGTTATGGTGCGTTTTTTGCGCTTTTAGCATGAGATAAACCGATTAATATGGCGACCAACCAACACACTCTCACAATGGATGACACAGCATGAGCACACTGATCAACAAGGTACTGTCTACCCGCGCTGGCTACGGCCTGACGATTCTGCGGATTTTCGTCGGCATCATCTTCGCGGCCCACGGCTCACAGAAACTCTTCGGGGCATTCGGCGGCTACGGCATTGCCGGCACCGCGCAGTACATGGAAAGCATTGGATTGGCGCCCGGTCACCTGATGGCAATCCTGGCTGGTGGTACTGAATTCTTCGGCGGTCTGGCGCTGATCATCGGCCTGCTGGCACGTCCGGCGGCGTTGGGGCTGACCTTCCTCTCGCTGGTTGCGATTTTCTCGGTGCACATCAGCAACGGTCTGTTCATGGCCAACAACGGTTATGAATTCGCCCTGGCCTTGCTCGGTGGCAGCCTCGCAGTGCTGATCGAAGGCGCAGGCAAGCTCTCGGTCGACCGCGCCATCTCCGACTGACCGCTCTGACTCAACAAAAAGGCCCGCGCAGTGTGATGCACTGTGCGGGCCTTTTTTTGTTGCTGGCGATTCTTGACACTGTCCGGTCAGCTTCTCTAGGATGCTGCTCATGCGCCGATTTAAACAGCTACTTGCGGGGCGCCAGGTGACTCATTCAGTTGCCGATAGAAGCTTGAAACAGGCTTCGAAATACCGCTAAAGCGCTGGTTCGGTGTTGCCTCTCACCTGCCATGCAGACTTTTGAGGCAGAGACACGACACAATGAATGCATTGAACCCCGTTGTACGCCCCGCGCCGATTACGGCACATCTCACCCAGCGCAATCCAAAAATCCTGCTTGGCGGTAAACATCAGCCGACGCTGTTGCGTTACCTCGATGGCTGGCCACGTCGCACCGGCGGTCCGGCAGCATTCCTGATCCAGTTTGTCGAAGATGGCGAGTCGCTGGAGCGCTTCGCGACAGACAGTTTCGATCTGGCGGTGATTCAGGCACCCAGCGCCGAGGACGCGCCTGAAGTGATCAGGCAACTGACCCGCGTCGCGCGCCAAGGGCTGATTGCCCGCTGCTGAGGCTCAGGGCTCTACGGCTTAGAGCACCGTGGCTCAAAAATAGTCGATTGCCACGATATACACGCACTGCTCACCGGTTGGTGTCTGCACTCGCACTTCGGCGTCCAGTGCCTTGCCGATCAAGGCGCGGGCCAGCGGTGAGTCGATGCTGATCAGGCCTAGCTTCAGGTCCAGCTCATCCGGGCCGACGATGCGATAGCGCGACTCTTTGCCGTCCTCGTCTTCGATCGTGACCCAGGCACCAAAGTAGACCTTGTTCGGATCGCTGGGCTTTTCACTGACCACCTTGAGCGCTTCCAACCGTTTGGTGAGAAAGCGCACACGGCTATCGATCTCGCGCAGCATCTTTTTGCCGTAGGTGTATTCGGCGTTTTCCGAGCGATCGCCCTGGGCCGCCGCCTCGCTGACCGATTGCGTCACTTGCGGTCGGCGCACATGCCAGAGCTCATGAAACTCGGCGCGCATCCGCGCTTCACCTTCGGGGGTGATCAGCGCGGTGCCGGCGGTGCGGGGAGGGCGATAACGGCTCATGGCGACTTCTTGTGGTTGAGTTCTTGAATCGGGTTTTTAAACAAGCGTACTTGAGTTTATCAACCCTCGCGCAAGACTGTCAGCGGGCTGGCGTTCAAGGCGCGGCGCGTGCCGAACACACCGGCACCGCCGATCAGCGCCGCGCCGATCAGCGGCATGACCAGCAGCCATGGATGCGGATGCCAGGGCAGATCGAAGGCGTAGCGGTAGAGCACCAGGCTCACCAGTTCCGAGCCCAATGCCGCCAACAGCCCGCTGACCGCGCCGAGCAAACCGAACTCGATCCGCCGGGCCCTGACCAGCAACTGCCGTTCGGCGCCCAGCGCTCGCAGCAATGCGCCTTGGCGAATACGTTCATCGAGGGTGGCCTGCAAGCCGGAGAACAATACCGCCATCCCCGCCGCCAACACGAACAACAGCACGTACTCCACTGCCAGGGTCACTTGCGCGAGAATGCTGCGTAACTGCTCCAGCAACGCTTCGACTTGCAGGATGGTCACCGCTGGAAAACTGCGGGACAGGTCGACGATCTGCTGGTCGTGACCGGGTGCCAGATAGAAACTGGTCAGGTAGGTCGCCGGCAAATCCTTCAAGGTGCCGGGTTGGAAGATCATGAAAAAGTTCGGCTGGAAGTTGTCCCAGTTGATCTCCCGCAGGCTGGTGACTTTCGCCTCCCGATTGACCCCGCCAACGCTAAACACCATGTGATCGCCGAGCTTGAGCTTGAGGCTTTCGGCAACTTTGCCTTCCACCGAAACACCGGGTAGTTCATCCGCCGGTTGCTGATCCCACCAGTTGCCGGCGGTGAGCTTGTTGCCCGCCGGCAGGTCCGCCGCCCAGGTCAGGCTCAGGTCGCGTTGAATGGCCCGGTCACCGGCCGAGTCCTTGCTGACGATCTCCTGCACCGGTTTGCCATTGATGCTGATCAGCCGTCCCGGCACCACCGGGTACAGCGGTGCCGATTGTGCTGACAGCTCCATCAACCGATCGCTGAAGGCTTGTTTGTCCGCCGGCAGAATGTTCAGGGCGAAATAGTTCGGGGCATTTTTCGGCAACTGGTTTTGCCAGGTGTCGAGCAGCTCGCCACGCAGCAAAGCGATCAACGCCATCGACAGCAGAATCAAGCCGAAGGCCAGGGATTGACCCGCCGCCGCCAGTGGATGGCGCAACAGTTGGCCCAACCCCAGACGCCATGGCAATGAGGCGCGGGCCAGCATCCGGCGCAGGCTCTTGAGCAGCAGCAAGAGCAAACCGCCAAGCACCAGTGCCGCGATCACGCCGCCGCCGAGCAGGGCGAAAGTCAGCACCAGGTCCAGGCTCAAACGCCACATGATCAGGCCGAGGGCGCCCAACGCCGCGCCATAGACCATCCAGGTGCTGGAGGGAATCGGTAGCAAGTCCCGGCGCAATACCCGCAGCGGTGGGACTCGCCCCAAAGCGGCCAACGGCGGCAGGGCGAAACCGGCCAGCGCGACCAGCCCGGTGCCGATCCCCGCAATGGCCGGCAACAGGCCTCCCGGTGGAACGTCAGTCGGCAGTAAATCATGCAGCAGCGCAAACAGCCCGAGCTGCGCCAGCCACCCAAGCAGGGCGCCGCTGATGCTGGCGAGCAGTCCGAGAACTGTCAGTTGCAGACTGAACAGCACCATGGTTTCCCGGCGGGACAGGCCCAGACAGCGCAGCAATGCACTGGCATCGAATCGGCGGGTGGCGAAGCGTGTCGCCGACAACGCCACCGCCACGCCGGACAGCAGCACCGCTACCAGGCTGGCCATGTTCAAGTAACGTTCGGCCTTGCCCAAGGCACCGCCGATCTGCCGATTGCCATCGCGGGCATCCTGGATGCGCTGGTTGGCGGCCAGGCCTGGCTTGATCAATTGACGATAGGTTTCCAGCGCCTGGGCGTTGCCGCGCCAGAGTTCGCGGTAACTGACCCGGCTGCCGGGTTGCACCACGCCGGTCGCCTCGAGGTCGCTGAGATTGATCAGCACCCGTGGCGTCAGGCTGTAGAAGTTACCGGCGCGATCCGGTTCGTAGGTCAGCACCCGCGCCAGTTTCAGGGTTTTCATGCCGACATCGATGCTGTCGCCGATCTTCAAGTCCAGTGCAGTCAGCAGTCGCGCTTCAACCCAGGCTTCGCCGGGTTTCGGACCGCCACCGGGTGCTTCCTGCGCGAACGGCGCGGGGGCGCTTTTCAGTTCGCCGCGCAACGGGTAGACGTCATCGGCGGCTTTGATGCTGGACAGCTGAATACCGTTGTCGGTGGCAATGACACTGGAAAATTCCACCACCTGAGCATGTTCAAGGCCCAGCTCGATGCCACTGTTGATCTGTTCCGGCCGCGCCGGCGAACTGCCTTCCAGCAACAGGTCGGCGCCGAGAAACTCGGTGGCGCGCAGCATCATGGCGCCGTTCAGGCGGGCGCCGAAGTAACCGATGGCGGTACTCGCCGCCACGGCCACCAGCAAGGCGAAGAACAACACGCGCAACTCACCGGCGCGGGCATCGCGCAGCAGTTGGCGAATGGCGAGACTGAACAGGCGCAACAGCGGCAGGCGTGCCATCAAGGCTCCAGAGGGGCGACCAGCAGGCCGGCTTCAAGGCGGATCAGGCGCCGGCAGCGATGTGCCAGGCGTTCGTCATGAGTTACCAGCACCAGGGTGGTGCCGCGTTCCTTGTTGAGTTCGAATAGCAGATCGCTGATGCGCTCGCCAGTGTGGCTGTCGAGGTTGCCGGTGGGCTCATCGGCGAACAACACATCGGGCTCGGCGGCGAAGGCACGGGCAATCGCCACGCGCTGCTGTTCGCCACCGGAGAGCTGGCGCGGCGAGTGGGTCAGGCGTTGACCCAGGCCGACCCGTTGCAACAGCTCGGTGGCGCGCTCACGGGCGTCTTTGCGGCCATCGAGTTCCAGCGGCAGCATGACGTTTTCCAGGGCGTTGAGGCTGTCGAGCAGTTGAAAGGATTGGAAGACAAACCCCACGTGCTCGGCGCGAATGCGCGCGCGCTGGTCTTCGTCGAGATTGCTCAGGCCTTGGCCGGCGAGAGTGACTTCGCCGCTGCTCGGCAGGTCGAGGCCGGCAAGCAGACCGAGGAGGGTGGATTTGCCGGAACCGGAGGCGCCGACAATGGCCAGGCTATCGCCCTTGTTCAGTTCCAGGCTGAGTTCGTGCAGGATAGTCAGTTCACCTTCCGCGCTGGGAACCACTTTGCTGAGGTTCTTCGCGGTGAGAATGCTTGCGCCCATGGAGAATCCGATGCGTGTGTGGTTTTTGAGTGCTGGCCTGGCCTTGATGTGCATGGCCCAGAACGCAGCGGCGGGTACAGTCCTGATCGTTGGCGATAGTATCAGCGCCGGTTTCGGCCTGGATACCCGGTTGGGGTGGGTGTCGTTGCTCGAGCAACGGCTCAAGCACGAAGGTTTCGACGATAAGGTGGTCAATGCATCCATCAGTGGCGACACCAGTGCCGGAGGCCGGGCACGCCTGCCGGCGCTGCTTGCAGAGCATAAGCCTGAGCTGGTTATCCTCGAGTTGGGGGGCAATGACGGACTGCGCGGAATGCTGCCAACACAATTGCAACAAAATCTTGCATCGATGATCGACAGCTCCCGCGCCAGTGGTGCCAAGGTACTGCTGCTGGGCATGCAGTTGCCGCCCAACTACGGTGCGCGTTACACCCAGGCATTTGCCGAGGCTTTCACCAAGGTGGCCGACGAGAAAAAAATCCCGCTGGTGCCGTTTTTTCTCGACGGCGTGGGCGGTCATCCAGACCTGATGCAATCCGACGGCCTGCACCCGGCAGCGGGGGCTCAGGGCAAGTTGCTGGAAAATGTCTGGCCGACACTGAAACCGCTGCTTTGACGCTTTTCTAGCGGCGGCGTTTCGGCTAAGGTGGCGCCCCCGATTTGGAGGCCCCGATGCCGCGTCCCGCCTGGTCCCTTTTTGCCTATCAACTGATCGAGCCTGACGAACAGCTGGATCTGTTCGCCTGCCAGGAAGTGCGGGTGCATCTGGTGACCCGTCAGCTGGAACTGGGCGGCTCGGCGGACCGAACCCTGTGCGGCAGCCTGTTGCCGGCGCAACCACGCTGGTCGAGCGTCGATCGCACGGTCTTCCAGGACCAGCGCCTGTGCTCGCTGTGCCGGGCCATTCTGGAATCGCAAAAACGCGGCACTTCGCCGATCTGGCCTGAGTTGCGGTTCGAGCTGTAGCTCCCT
Organism: Pseudomonas sp. Pseusp15; assembly: GCF_059492165.1. Classification (NCBI taxonomy): domain Bacteria; kingdom Pseudomonadati; phylum Pseudomonadota; class Gammaproteobacteria; order Pseudomonadales; family Pseudomonadaceae; genus Pseudomonas; species Pseudomonas sp. Pseusp15. The sequence goes on along the minus strand of NZ_CP168523.1, from coordinate 3,524,864 downwards.
TGCCACAGGAAAGCTTCCACCACAGGTAATCCCCCTCGCCGCAGGTCTTGCATCTCCCCGAAATAACGGGCGGCGGTGTACAATCGGGTTTTTATACCCTTGTCGATCATGCGAAGGATTTTCCGGATGTTGCCGCGCTTTCCCGCCGTCACCCGCTGCCTGTCTCTTGCTGCGCTCTGCGTGGCGGGTCCCGTTGCAGCATTGGAGTTGCCCCTGCCACCACCCGGTGAAGACATTGTCGGCCAGGTGCAAGTGATCAAGGCCAAATACGAAGACACCTTCGCCGACCTTGGCACCACCTACGACCTGGGCTATTTGGAAATGGTCGCGGCCAACCCTGGCGTCGATCCATGGCTGCCGGGCGCCGGTACCGAAATCGTCCTGCCGACGCGCTTCATCCTGCCACCTGGCCCGCGTGAAGGCATCGTCATCAATCTGGCTGAATACCGCCTCTACTACTACCCGAAAGGCCGGAACGTGGTGTACACCTTCCCGCTGGGTATCGGCCGTGAAGGCTGGGGTTCGCCGATTGCCCACACCAGCATCGTCGCCAAGACGCCGAACCCGACCTGGACCCCTCCAGCGTCGATCAAGGCTGAGCACGCCGCCGATGGCGACCCACTGCCGAACGTAGTGCCGGCCGGCCCGGATAACCCGCTGGGGCCATTCAAATTCACCCTGGGCACTCCGGGGTACCTTATCCACGGTTCGAACAAGAAGTTCGGCATTGGCATGCGTACCAGCCACGGTTGCTTCCGCATGTTCAACAACAACGTGCTGGAAATGGCCAGCATGGTGCCGGTAGGGACGTCGGTTCGCATCCTCAACGATCCGTACAAGTTCGGCCTCAGTGGCGGCAAGGTTTATCTGGAAGCGCACACGCCGCTGGATGACAAGGGCAACCCTTCGGTGGTCGACAAGCACACCGCCGTGATCAATGCGATGCTCAAGCGTGAGGACATCACCAACAACTTGCGCATGAACTGGGATGTAGTGCGCGACGTGGTCGCCGCTGAGGATGGCCTGCCGGTGGAAATCGCCGTGCCGAATACGTCGGCACCGATGGTCTCGAGTGCGCCGATCGACCTGCAGCAGTAACGCGTTAAAGCAACCCGCCGATGCAGGCCGCATCGGCGGGTTTTTTATGGCCTGCAGAAACCTCAGGCAATAAAAAAGCCGACCCAAAAAATGGATCGGCTTGATAACAATCCCGAAGGATTATTACTTGCGGCTAGCTTTTTCCAGCATGCGCAGAGCACGCTCGTTAGCTTCGTCAGCAGTCTGTTGTGCTTTTTGAGCAGCAGCCAGAGCTTCATCAGCTTTACGGTAAGCTTCGTCTGCACGAGCTTGGGAGCGAGCTGCTGCGTCTTCAGTAGCAGTCAGACGTGCTTCAGTTTCTTTCGATACGCTGCTGCAACCGGTAGCCAGAACTGCGGCCAGAGCCAGAGCAGAGAATTTCAGAACGTTGTTCATCGTGTTCCCCTTCAAGGACTTTCTATTAAGTAGCTGTCTCCTCAGAGTGAGGAAATAGCCGGCGTACATACTACCCATTACTTGTAGTAAGTAAACTGACGTAGCGCAAGAAGCAAAAAAAATTGTAGGCGTTGATTCTTTTTCGAGCAACTTTTAACTGCGTTGTATAAAAAATATCCAGCTACGAGGCCCGAACTGAGCGAGCCGTTGGGAAAAAGTTCCCTGGCCCGGCGGCTGTTTTTTGGTCTTGCCCAAAGTCCGTCTAGATGGGTTTGTCTACACTTGTGTTCGAATTTTGCGCAGCCGCTCGCATATCTTTATCCATGTTGAGGTGACTTAAACAAAGGGCGCTCGTCTTAAGTCTCAATATCCGGCAATGTTCAGGCTTTGACCCGTTCGGTCGAGCCGTTCCTGCGTAATCCGCGGCAACACCCGCCACCCGATGCACAATGACGAGCGTCCCTTGAGCATTTTTGCCAATGGTGCCTACTATTTGATACGTGCTCGGTTGCGCGAGATTGGTGCGGCTCTCTCGGTGTCCATTCAGGCACGGGGTGGCGTAGTTGTTCCTTCGCCGGAAAAACATCGGTAAGGTAGGGGTCAGAATTAAAGACCCGCGAGGAGTAGTGATGAGCGAGGCGTTGTCCATCCACCATGACCAGGCTGGTCATCAGTTCGAGACCACTGTGGACGGTTATCGTGCCTACCTGACCTATATGGATCTGGGAAAACAGACCCTGGATATTTATCGCACTTTTGTGCCCAACGCGTTGCGTGGTCGCGGCATTGCGGCGGCTTTGACCGAGCAGGCGCTGCAATATGCTGATGAAATGGGCTACACGGTGATTCCATCGTGCTCCTACGTGGAGCGCTACATGGAGCGTCATCAGCGGCATGCTGCCAAGCTGTGAGCAAAACCAACGCATAAAAAAACGCCAGGTTCAAACCTGGCGTTTTTTTATGCGCGAAACGGCGATCAGCTGCGATTGCGTTTAGGCAATACGTCCTTGAGCTTGGCATGCATGCTGCGCAAGGTGTTTTCAGTGGCAGTCCAATCGATGCAGGCATCGGTGATCGACACGCCGTATTGCAGGTCGGCGAGGTCTTTCGGGATTGCCTGGCAGCCCCAGTTCAGGTGGCTTTCGACCATCAGGCCGATGATTGACTGGTTGCCTTCGAGGATCTGGTTGGCGACGTTCTCCATCACCAGCGGTTGCAGGGCCGGATCCTTGTTGGAGTTGGCGTGGCTGCAATCGACCATGATGTTCGGCTTGATGTTGGCCTTTTTCAGCGCTTGCTCGCAGAGCGCGACGCTGACCGAATCGTAGTTCGGCTTGCCGTTGCCACCGCGCAGTACCACGTGACCATAGGCGTTGCCCTTGGTGGTGACGATCGATACGCCACCTTCCTGGTTGATGCCCAGGAAACGGTGCGGGCTGGAAACCGATTGCAGGGCGTTGATGGCCACCGTCAGGCCGCCATCGGTGCCGTTCTTGAAGCCGACGGCCGAAGACAGGCCGGAAGCCATTTCACGGTGCGTCTGGGATTCGGTGGTGCGTGCGCCGATAGCCGACCAGCTGATCAGGTCCTGCAAGTATTGCGGGGAGATCGGGTCGAGGGCTTCGGTTGCGGTCGGCAGGCCCATCTCGGCCAGGTCCAGCAGCAACTGACGACCGATGTGCAGGCCATCCTGAATCTTGAACGAGTCGTCCAGGTACGGATCGTTGATCAAGCCTTTCCAGCCAACGGTGGTGCGTGGCTTCTCGAAATACACGCGCATGACCAGATACAGGGTATCGGACACTTCGGCCGCGAGCACTTTCAGGCGCTCGGCGTATTCGTGGGCAGCCTTGATGTCATGGATCGAGCACGGCCCGATCACGACGAACAGGCGGTGGTCGGTGCCATCAAGAATGTTGCGAATGACTTCGCGGCCCTTGGTGACGGTGCGCAGGGCAGCGTCGCTCAGAGGGATATCACGCTTGAGCTGATCGGGAGTGATCAGGGTCTCGTTGGAGGCGACGTTTAGGTCGTTGATCGGTAAATCAGCCATCGTTTACTCGTCAGGTCACGGGTGCCGGCCGCCAGCGAACCCGCGCGGCGGAGCACAGCAAATTAAGCGCGTCGGGGAGCAGAACCTTAGCGCGTTACACCGTGGCTCGACAATGGGCAGACACCGGTTTAATGGGCATTCCCCATCAGTTTCCCCCACCGTGGCGGGGAAACTGATGGGGAATGCACCCTAACCGGCCATTGGCTGCGCAAATGCCTTGCTGACCGTATCGTGGGAGAACTCGTCGGCGTGCTGCTGGACCCACTCGAGGGCCAGGGTCTCATTGTTCTGCTGTTGGCTTTGGGGTTCATGCTGACGGCAGTAACGTTCGATCTGGCAGATCTGCTCACCCATCCGCGCGCAAAACAGCGTCTGTTCGTCGACGAAGGCGATCCCCACCAGATAGCCGCGTTTGCGTCGCAAGCACCACGCCACATAACCCAGGAAACGCAAGTCCGGGTTCAGGGTCGGCATGCGTATTTCCAGCGCCGTACCGTGGCGCCACGCGCGGTGGTAATTGCAAGCCATGCCGCCGAGGCTGATAGTGTGCAGCTCTTGCCGCGAAATACACTCATGTTTGAGCAACGTTAATTCGACGGGCACATCGTCAGGATGAGGAAGATAACGTCTCATGAACACGGACTCCCTGTGTCGGCCACTTGACACTGTTTCTCCCAGTATAGTGGTCGAATCGGAACTGACCGATTTCGACGCCGACCAACGGTTGCTGGCAATGAGCGGCATTTCACTGGTGATATTTACCAGCGTCGGCTGTGCCAGTTGCCGTTTTGCCCGCGAGCAGTTGCCCAGGCTCGAACTGGCGGTCGATCGGCTGTGCTGGATCGATGCCGGAAGCAATGGCGGGGTGGTTGAGCGCTATCGGGTCTTTCATTTGCCGGCACTGTTTGTGGTGCGCGACGGTGAGTATTTCGGGGCGCTACAGTCGCGCCTGACCCGCACAGCGCTCAACGAGGCTGTGGAGCAGGCGTTGAATCGACCAGCAGAGGAGCTGCCATGACAGGCACAGTGGCCAAGCCGACAATCGGCATTATCGGTACCGGCGCGATCGGTGGTTTCTACGGGCTGATGCTGGCGCGTGCCGGCTTCGATGTGCATTTTCTGTTGCGCAGCGAGTTTTCAGCGGTGGCCGAACGCGGCTTGCATCTTGACCATGCGTCGTTGGGCCCGCTGACCCTGAACCCGGTCCAGGCCTATTCGTCGGCTGCCGACATGCCGCCCTGTGACTGGCTGCTGGTGGGCGCCAAGACCACCAGCAACGCGGACCTGGCACCGGCCATTATTCAAGCCGCGGCACCTGATGCCAAAGTGCTGTTGCTGCAAAATGGCCTGGATGTCGAAGACCATCTGCGCGAGTTGCTCCCCGATTCGCTGCACCTGCTGGGCGGGCTTTGTCTGATCTGCGTCCATCGCGCCGGCCCCGGGGTCATCACCCATCAAGCGCTGGGGGCGGTGAATGTCGGCTACCACAGTGGCCCCGCCGCCGATGCACAGGTACGCATGAACATCGTCGAGGAGGGCGCCGGATTGTTCCGCACGGCCGGTATCGACGCCCAGGCCATGCCGAATCTGCAGCAGGCGCGCTGGCAGAAACTGGTCTGGAATATTCCCTACAACGGTCTGTCGGTGCTGCTCGGGGCCAGCACCACACCGTTGATGGCGGATGCCGACAGCCGCGCGCTGATTCAGGCCTTGATGGCCGAAGTGGTTCAGGGGGCCAAGGCTTGCGGTCATGACATGCCGCCGGGTTACGCCGATTATCTGTTCATGATGACCGAGAAAATGCCCGACTACTGGCCGAGCATGCATCACGATTTTCTGCACAAGCGGCCGCTGGAACTGGACGCCATCTACACTCGGCCACTGGCAGCGGCGAAGGCGGCGGGATGTGAGTGGCCGCGAATCGAGGCCTTGTATCGCAGCTTGAGTTTTATCGACCGACGTAACCACTGAGTCGGTCAAGAAGGGGGAAGGGCATGGCAAATGTCATAGACGACAAACTGGTGCTGGCGATTTCTTCGCGAGCGCTGTTCGACTTGAGCGAGAGCCACAAGGTCTATCTGTCGAGCGGCGTCGAGGCTTATCGGCAGTACCAGATCGAACACGAAGACGAAATTCTCGAGCCCGGCGATGCATTCCCGTTGGTGGAAAAACTCCTGAACCTGAATACCCGTCTCGGCCGTGCCCGGGTCGAGGTGATCCTTGTGTCGCGTAACAGCGCCGACACCGGCCTGCGGGTTTTCAACTCGATTCATCACTATGGCCTGTCGATCTCGCGTGCGGCGTTCGTCGGCGGGCGCAGTCCTTATCCGTACCTCAAGGCTTTTGGTTGCGACCTGTTTCTCTCGACCCATGCCGAAGATGTGCGCAATGCGCTGGAGGCCGGATTCGCCGCAGCGACTATTCTATCGGGCGGTGCCAGTCGCGCCGCCAGCGATGAATTGCGCATTGCCTTCGACGGTGACGCGGTGCTGTTTTCCGACGAGTCGGAGCGGGTCTATCAGTCGGGAGGCCTGGCGGCGTTTCAGGCCAGCGAGCGTGAGGCGGCCCGCGAGCCTTTGCGTGGCGGGCCGTTCAAAGGTTTTCTCGCGGCGCTCAATCTGTTGCAGCGCGAGTTTCCGGATGATGCCTGTCCGATCCGTACCGCGCTGGTGACCGCGCGATCGGCGCCGGCCCATGAACGGGTGATCCGTACCTTGCGCGAATGGGACATTCGTCTGGACGAATCGCTGTTTCTTGGCGGCTTGACCAAATCAGCTTTTCTCGAAGCCTTTGCCGCCGACGTATTTTTCGACGATCAGGCAGGCCATTGCGAACTGGCCCGCGAAGTGGTCGCCACCGGGCACGTGCCCCATGGCATCAGTAACGAGCCGTCGGTTTAAAGCCCGGCGGTTCAATACGTTGCGCCGGGCGCCGCACTCGCCACGGCACTGCTAAGCTGAATCAATCTCCGCCATGTTGGCATTTGAGGAGGTCATATGATTCGTTCGATGCTGTATGCCACTGACTTGGGTCTGTACGCACCATTGGTGATGCAGCATGCCTTGGAACTGGCTCGAACATTCAATGCCGACTTGTATGTGGTGCACGCGGTAGAGCCCATGGGGCTGTTTGCCGAATCCGTGTTGCAAAGCTATCTCGACGAGAAGGCCTTGAACGAATTTCACAGTCAAGGTCTGAACAATGTGATCGCCAATATTCAGCAACGGGTGCTCGACAACTTTCGCGAAGAGCTGGGGGATGAAGGAGAGCAGGATTTGCAGCGGATTCAGGCTGTGCGGGTGCTGCAGGGCGATCCGTCGCAGGTGATTCTCGACCAGGCGCAGAAACTCTCTGTCGATTTACTGATCGTAGGGAGTCACAGCCATGGTGCTGGCGCGGAAACGCCGTTGGGTCGAACCGCTGCGCGCGTGTTGCAACTGGCCAGGGTGCCGGTCTATTTGGTGCCGCTGGTAGAGCGTCGCCGCAAAGAGGATCGCTAGAACACGAATAATGGCATTTTGACAAAAAAGTTCTAGATTTATTGGTCTAACCATTAATATAGTTATATACCGTCGCTGATGCCCGTGGCGTCTACCTGCTTTGAGGGATTCATATGAAGCTTCAACAATTGCGCTACATCTGGGAAGTGGCGCACCACGACCTCAACGTTTCTGCTACAGCCCAAAGCCTCTACACCTCGCAACCGGGCATCAGCAAACAGATTCGTCTGCTGGAAGACGAATTGGGGGTCGAGGTTTTCGCCCGCAGCGGCAAGCATCTGACCCGCGTTACCCCGGCTGGCGAGCGCATCATCACCACTGCCGGTGAGATCCTGCGCAAAGTTGAAAGCATCAAACAGATCGCCCAGGAATTCTCCAACGAGAAAAAAGGCACCCTGTCGATCGCCACCACCCACACCCAGGCGCGTTATGCATTGCCACCGGTGATCAGCAATTTCATCAAGCAATACCCGGACGTTGCCCTGCACATGCACCAGGGTTCGCCGATGCAGATCGCCGAGATGGCTGCGGACGGCACCGTCGATTTCGCCATCGCCACCGAAGCCCTGGAGCTGTTCGGTGATCTGGTGATGATGCCGTGCTATCGCTGGAACCGCTGCGTGGTCGTGCCTCAGGGCCACCCGCTGACCAAGCTGTCGAAGCTGACCCTCGAAGCCCTGGCCGAATACCCGATCGTGACGTACGTATTCGGTTTCACCGGCCGTTCGAAACTCGACGAAGCCTTCAGCCACCGTGGCCTGACACCGAAAGTGGTGTTCACCGCCGCTGACGCCGACGTGATCAAGACGTACGTTCGCCTGGGGCTGGGCGTGGGCATCGTGGCGAAAATGGCGGTCGATACCAAGCTCGATAGCGACCTGGTGGTGCTCGATGCCAGCGAGTTGTTCGAATCCAGTATTACCAAAATCGGTTTCCGTCGCGGCACTTTCCTGCGTGGCTTCATGTGCGACTTTATCGAAAAGTTCGCTCCGCACCTGACCCGTGAAGTGATGGCCAAGGCCATTCAGTGCCACAACAAACAGGAACTGGAAGAGCTGTTCGACGGCGTCGAACTGCCGGTCCATTAAGCGTCAACAGACGCTAGACCACCTCGGTGACAGCAAACTGTTGCCGAGCGCCCGCCACCAGAATCTCCACTTCATCCCCTTCGAACTTGCCCAGCAGGCTTTTACCCAGCGGCGAACGAGGGGTGATGACGGTAATCAGTTGCCCCACCAGATCAATCTTCAATCCGGCTGCGTCGGGGGCCAGGAACAGCCATTGTTCGCGACCCTTTTCGTCTTCCAGGCCGAGCAGGGCGCCGACCTCGATGCCGCGCCGCTCGTCATAAGGCCGCAGTGTCAGGTTCTGGCAAAGGGTCAATGACAGCCTGATTTCTTCCACTCGCCTGGCCTGCCCGGCCGCCAGATAAGACGCCTCCAGCCCCAGGGTGTCGTACTTGTTTTCGGCTATGTTTTCTTCGTGGGTCGCGGTTTCGTAAGCGGTTTGCGCGGCACGCTCGGCGATGTCGAGATCGATCCGCAGCTTGTCGATAATCAGTTGGTGGACGGTCGGCTTGTGCATAGAGAGCTTCATGATCAATCGCAGAATTGCAGGACGTTGGCGCGGCTTTTTTCGCTCGGCGCGGTCTGGTCCTGTTGCAGCCAGAACTGACATTTTGGATTGGCCAGATTGTGTTTGCTACTTCTGGCCTGTTCCACCATTTGCTGCTGATCGTTCCTGCGCAGGTGTTCCTCGTACTGTTCGAACATCGGGTTTTGCGCAGCGGGTTGTTCAATCACCGGCGGCTTGGCCAGTTGCTCCACCGCCTGGGCCAAGGGTGCCAATTGCTCGTTGAACAACAGGCGCCAGGCGAGCCAGCAAGTCAGTGCGATCGCGATAAATCCCAGCCACAAACCGAGGGCGATGCTGCCGGTCAGTTGCAGCGCATTGAGCTGGATCGGCATGGAGCGGCGCGGGTGGGGACGGTAGGGCATGACTGCCTCCTGGCGGGTGGTCGCGGGCGAGTGGCGATTGTCGCACGAAGATTAATCGTCGTCGGCTCTTCTGCGCGGGGTAATTTATGCGGACAATCGGCGCTTTTGCCAACGGGAACCTGGAATGCCTGAAATGAAAACCCGCTGGGATATTTTTTGCACCGTGGTCGACAATTTCGGCGACATCGGTGTGACCTGGCGTCTGGCCCGCCAACTGGTGGCCGAACATTCAGTGACGGTGCGCTTGTGGGTCGATGACCTGCGGGCCTTCGAGCGGTTGTGTCCAGAAATCGACATCCACGCTACGCAGCAGTGGCAGCAGGGTGTCGAGGTGCGGCAGTGGTCAGCGCACTGGCAACCCACCGAAGCCGCGGATGTCGTTATCGCCGCGTTCGCCTGCCAGTTGCCGAGTGCTTATATGGAGGCCATGGCCGAGCGGGAAAAGCCGCCGCTGTGGATGAACCTCGATTATCTGAGCGCCGAAGACTGGGTCGTCGGTTGTCACGGCTTGCCGTCGGTGAAGTACAAGAACGTGCAGAAGTTCTTTTTCTTCCCGGGTTTTCGCAAGGGCACCGGTGGCTTGCTGCGTGAGAGGGGATTGCTCGAGCGGCGTCGGCAGTTTCAGCAAAGTCCCGAGGCTCAGCGAGAGTTCCTGCAAGGCCTGGGGGTTGAACGCGCCCCGAATGCGCAGCTGATCTCGCTGTTCGCCTACGAGAATAACGGGCTGGCCAGTTGGCTCGACGCCATGGCTGCCGACTCGACGCCCACTCATCTGTTGGTGCCCGAGGGGCGGATTCTCGGCGACGTCGAACGCTGGCTCGCAGTGGACGGGCTGACGGCCGGCGCGGTGCATGTGCGCGATGCCCTGACCGTGCAAGTGCTGCCGTTCGTCCGGCAGGATCAATATGACCTGCTGCTGTGGAGCTGCGATTTCAACGCCGTGCGCGGCGAAGATTCCTTTGTTCGCGCGCAATGGGCAGGCCGGCCAATGCTCTGGCACATCTATCGGCAGGACGAAGATATCCACCTGGACAAGCTCGACGCCTTCCTGACCCTGTACACCCAAGGCCTGTCCAAACCTGCTGGCGAGGCGATCAGCGGTCTATGGCGGGCATGGAATGCAGGTGAGACAATGGGCGAGTACTGGAAATCAACCCGCAAACATTGGCCGGAACTGGAAAAACATGCCGAGGCGTGGTGTCTGGAACAAGCCTTGCAGGCAGATCTTGCCGCAGCGCTGGTACAGTTTTACCTAAATTGGATATGATACGCGGCCTAGATTTTTGTAAATCCCATCCAAATTCGGATATTCGCAATGAAAACTGGTAAAGAACTGAAACCCGGTATGGTGATCCGTATCGACAACGATCCTTGGCTGGTTCAGAAAGCTGAATTCACCAAGTCGGGTCGTAACAGCGCGATCATGAAGACCAAGCTGAAAAACCTGTTGACCGGTTACAAGACCGAGACCGTTTACAGCGCCGACGACAAACTGGACGACGTGATCCTCGACCGCAAAGAAGCGACCCTGTCCTTCATCAGCGGCGACTCCTACACGTTCATGGACACCACTGACTACACCATGTACGAGCTGAACGCTGAAGACATCGAAGCCGTTCTGCCTTTCGTTGAAGAAGGCATGACCGATGTTTGCGAAGCGATCTTCTTCGAAGAGCGTCTGGTTTCCGTAGAACTGCCGACCACTATCGTGCGTCAGGTTGACTACACCGAAGGCTCCGCTCGCGGTGATACTTCCGGCAAGGTGATGAAGCCTGCCAAACTGAAGAACGGTACCGAGCTGTCGGTTGCTGACTTCATCGAAATCGGCGACATGATCGAGATCGATACCCGCGAAGGCGGTTCCTACAAAGGCCGTGCTAAATAAGCACCGCTTGAGGAATGAAAAAGCCCGACCATTGAGTCGGGCTTTTTTGTGGGCGAATGATCAAGATCAGTGATTAAACGGCAACGTGCAGGCGCACATCGACGTTGCCACGCGTGGCGTTGGAGTACGGGCAGACCTGGTGGGCGGCGTCGACCAGGCTTTGTGCATCGGCTTGTTCAAGGCCCGGCAGGCTGATGTGCAGGTCGATGTCCAGGCCGAAACCACCAGGGATCTGGCCGATGCCGACATGGGCGGTGATCGAGGCGTCGTCGGGGATTTTGCGTTTGGTCTGGCTGGCGACGAATTTCAGCGCGCCGATGAAGCAGGCGGAATAGCCGGCGGCGAACAATTGTTCAGGGTTGGTTGCCGCACCGCCGGCGCCACCGAGTTCTTTCGGGGTCGCGAGTTTGACGTCGAGGACGTTGTCGCTGGAGATCGAACGACCGTCACGGCCGCCGGTGGAGGTTGCGATTGCGGTGTAGAGAGTTTGCATGGTGTGAGCCTCGTTTCGGATTGGGTGTTTCGCGCTAAATGTTTGCGCGCTAAGTAAGTGCGAAGTGAATGTAGCTCGCTAATATTTAGCGCGCAAGATAAATTTTTGAAAAAAACTGACCCTGCCCATCACCTGGAGATTCGATCAGGCGGGAGATGCTTGAGATAGAGGCTTTCGTGCGGGATTTATGCGAAGTGAATTTTTTTGCGACGGGGGAGGACGCCTTCGCGGGCGATCCGACTTGCCCGCGAAGAACGATAACGCGGTCTAAAGGCTGTCTTGCAGGTGGCTGCGCAGCTCCTGGAGATCCGCTTGCAGCTTCTTCAACTGCTCCAGCGTCTGCCCGCTGGCGCCGAGGATGCACTGCGGAATATCGCGCGCTTTGTCTCGCAGCGCATGGCCTTGCTCGGTGAGTTCGACAATCACCACCCGTTCATCTTCGCGGCTGCGGGTGCGGCTCAGCAGGCCTTCGGCTTCCAGGCGTTTGAGCAGCGGGGTGAGGGAGCCGGGATCGGTCAGCAGTCGGCTGCTGATTTCGCCGACCGTCAATCCGTCCTTTTCCCACAACACCATCATTGCCAGGTACTGCGGATACGTCAGGCCCAGCGCTTGCAACAGCGGCTTGTAAACCTTGGTCATCAGCAATGAAGTGGAATGCAGGGCGAAGCAGACCTGATTATCCAGCAGCAGGTTATCGCAGTTGTCCGGGGTGTCGCGCTCGGTGTTCATTTCAAAGCCTTGATCAGTGATCGTCATGAATCTAGCGGGCGAATCTTTAATGCGCCAGATAATTATGGACTAGTGGCGGTCCAGGTTGGTTTGCAGCGCCAGATCCCACGGTGGAATGGGGCTGAAACGGGTCTTCAGGTATTCCAGCAGCAAGCGGCTACGCGAACTGGGCTGCTGCTCCAGGCGTAACGCATAAATACCGGTGCTTTCCGGTTTTGGCAGACCTTTTTCGCAGAACAGCGGCAGCAGTTCGCCGCGCAATAAATATTCACTGGCCAGCCAGGTCGGCAGATGCGCGACACCCAGCCCGGCCAGTGCGCCGCAGACCAGCGCCTCGGCGTTGTTGGCGCTCATGCGGATTCGCGCAGGCCGGTGCAAATGCATCTGCCCATCCCGCTCGAAGCGCCAGGCGAACGGGGGAGCCAGGCCGTCCCAATCCAGGCCGTCGTGATCGACCAATTGCGCCGGCTCGGTCGGCACGCCACGGCGTTGCAGGTAATCGGGGCTGGCGCAGGCGATGCGCACCATGCTCGCCAGCGGCGTGGCCACCAGCCGGGTATCGGCCATTTGCCCGGCGCGCAGCACCAGGTCGACCTTGCCCAGGTTCGAACCCTGCATGTCGACAAAGCTGTCGATCAGGTGCAATTGCACGTCGAGGCCGGGGTAAAGGGTCAGGAAGTCGGCAATCACCGGTGCCAGATGGCGTCGTCCGAACGCTGCCGGCGCATCGACCCGAATCAAGCCTTCCGGCGCATTGCTCAGGGACACCGCTTCCGCCCGCGCCAGCCGCAGTTCCGCGACGATCCGCCGCGCGCGCTCGGCAAAGGCCAAGCCTGCCGGGGTAGCCCGCACCGCGTGGGTGCTGCGAATGAACAGCTGACTGCCGACGGCGCTTTCCAGGCTATCGATACGTCGCGCCACCGCCGATGGCGTTAGGGGATGACGGCGGGATGCAGCGGAAAAACTGCCGGTTTCCAGCACATCCAGAAACAGCCCGAGTTGTTCGGTCAATTGATTGGGGTTCATGGCTTCATTAACGCTTATGCGAATTTGGCACAGCCATTGTGCGTTGCTATGCGTTTCCCTGCCAGAGCCGACTGCGTAGGATGAGCGGCCTGACAAGAGGAAACCGCCTGTGATTGAGTTCGTGATGTACCTGGTTTTTGGCGCCGCCATGGGCACCCTCGGCGGGCTCTTCGGCATTGGTGGCGGGTTGGTGGCGATTCCGCTGCTTGGCGTGTGGTGCGGTCTCGATCAGCAGGTCGCCCAAGGCACGGCGCTGGTGATGGTGGTGCCGAACGTGATGCTGGCGCTATGGCGTTATCACCAGCGCAATCGCATCGAATTGCGTCATGCGCTGCCATTGGCTTCGATGGGATTCTGCTTCGCCTGGATCGGTTCGATCTGGGCGGTGGGCATCGATGCGCAAACCATGCGCGTGGGGTTTGTCGCGTTCCTGGTCGCGCTGTCGGCCTACAACCTGATGCGAATGTTCACCGCCACTGCGCCGGCGTCTTCACAGATGCATTATTCATGGCCGTGGCTGGGTGTGCTCGGCGCGGCTTCCGGGACCATGGGCGGGTTGTTTGGCGTGGGTGGGGCGGTGGTGGCCACGCCGGTGTTGACCAGTCTGTTCGGTACCAGCCAAGTGGTTGCCCAGGGCTTGTCGCTGGCACTGGCATTGCCGAGCACGGGCGTCACGTTGGCGACTTATGCGGTGCACCATCAGGTGCACTGGGCGATCGGTATTCCCTTGGCGGTCGGTGGATTGATGAGCATCAGTTGGGGCGTGAGAATCGCTCACGCACTGCCGGAGCGGCTGTTGCGCGGGCTGTTCTGTGGGTTTCTGGTGTGCTGCGCGGTGATGCTCGCCTTTAAAGTTTGAAGCCTTCGACGATGTGCTCGGCCAGGCATTCGGTGATCGGTGAAGGGTTGTTCAGGTTGCGGATCAGCATGATGCTGGCTTCCGGCAACAGCGGCAGGTCTTCGTCGGCGCCAAGGATGCGCATGTCTGGCGTGATCAGGCTTTCCAGTTGCGCGGTGATCGCAAGCCCCGCGCTGACCACTGCCATCAATGCCGACAGGCTGGAGCTGTTGTAGGCAATGCGATAATCGCGACCCATGGCTTCCAGCGCATTACACGCCCAGGCACGGCAGAAACAATCGCTATTGAACATCGCCAGCGGCAGCGGCGTCTGCTCGTGGGCGTTGAAGCATTGGGCCTCGGCCCAGACAAAACGCTCCTTGCGCAACAACTGGCCGATCTCGTTACCCGGCTCGCGGGTGACGATGGACAGGTCCAGGTCCTGGCGCTGCAACAGTTGCCGGGTCGATTCGCAATGAACCTCGATCTGGATCAGCGGGTAGAACTGCGCGAAGCGCGACAGGATGCCCGGCAGAAAGCGCATCACGTAATCGTCGGGTGTGCCGATGCGCACCGTGCCGACCATGTGCGGCTCGCGCAGGGTATTGAAGACTTCGCTGTGGAGTTTGAGGATGCGCCGCGCATAGCCGAGCAACACCTGGCCTTCGGCGGTCAGCTTGACCTGGCGCCCGTCGCGTTCGAACAGCTGGCGCTGCAACACGTCTTCTTCCAGACGTTTCATCTGCATGCTCACCGCCGACTGGGTGCGGTTGACCATTTCCCCGGCGCGGGTAAAGCCGCCCTGATCAGCGATCGCGACGAAGGTGCGCAGTACATCGGTGTCGATACTGGGGTAGGCGGACATTCATCAATCTCCGAGATGTATGCCATCAGAAACATTCGTTGGATTGATCTTAGCGCTGCGGCGAGACTGGATCCATCCCTAAAGGAGGGCTACACGATGAAAGGTCACAACGAGCATGTAACGGAACAAAAATTCTCAATCCACGCGGTATCCGATCTGCTGCACAAGTTTAGTCGCTGGTACGAACTTCACCGTGAACGTGAATTACTGGCGAGCTTGAGCGACGAAGCACTGAAGGATATCGGCGTGAGCCGCGCAGATGTGGAGCATGAGGCAGTAAGACCGTTCTGGGATGATCCGATGCACAAATGATGATGCCATCGCTACACAAACCACTTTCGGGTGAGGTAGGTTGCGAGCAGACAAGGAGATGCTCATGCCCGCCACACTGTCCTTTTCCCTCAAACAGGCTCGGCGTCTGGCGCTGGCTGCCCAAGGGTTCAACGGGCGCCAGCCGCCGGCGGCGATCAAACCGGTTCAGCTCAACCGGCTGATCGAACGGCTCGGCATTCTGCAGATCGATTCGGTCAATGCATTGGTGCGTTCGCACTACCTTCCCTTGTTTTCCCGTCTTGGCAATTATTCAACCTACTTGCTCGATCAGGCTGCCTGGAGTCAGGGCCGCCGGCGCACGTTATTCGAGTATTGGGGCCACGAAGCTTCGTTATTACCGTTGTCGATGTACCCCTTGATGCGCTGGCGCATGCAGCGCGCAGCCCGTGGCGAAGATATCTACCAGCAACTGGCGCGTTTCGGTCGTGAGCAGCAGGACACGATTCACCGTGTTTTAGCGTCGGTCCAGGAGCTCGGTGCGCTGGGGGCGGGCAGCCTGTCGACCCGTCAGGAACGGGCAGGGCCGTGGTGGGACTGGAGCGCTGAAAAGCATGCGCTTGAATGGTTGTTCGCCGCCGGTGAAGTGACCGTGGCCAGCCGGCGCGGGTTCGAACGGCTTTATGATTTGCCGGAACGGGTGATTCCTTCGGCGCTTCTGCAGCAGCCCTTGCTCAGTGAAGCCGAAGCCCAGCGCGGGTTATTGCTGCATGCGGCCACGGCGTTGGGTGTCGGCACGGAAAAGGACCTGCGGGACTATTTTCGCTTGAGCCCGGCAGACAGCCGGCCGCGTCTGGCGGAACTGGTCGAGGGCGGAAAGCTGCTGGTCTGTGGAGTTGAAGGCTGGCGGCAACCGGCTTATTGCCTGGCTGAGCCGAAAGTGCCGCGCAAGGTCGAGGCCAGTGCGCTGCTTTCACCATTCGATTCGTTGATCTGGGAGCGCAGCCGTACCGAGCGATTGTTCGATTTCCGTTATCGGCTGGAGATTTATACGCCGCAGCATAAGCGCGTCTACGGCTATTACGTCTTGCCGTTTTTGCACAATGAGCGGATTGCTGCGCGGGTCGACTTGCGAGCCGAACGAGCGTCGGGCCGGTTGGCGGTGCATGCCGTGCATGAGGAAGAGCCGGGGCTGGATGATGAAGGGATGCTGGCGTTGGCGGTCAATCTGCGGCGGATGGCGGACTGGTTGGGGCTCGAGCGGGTTCAGCTGAATTGCCCGCGGGCGAGTGCGGCGCGGTTGCGGGGGGCGTTGGTTCAAAGTGGCAGTGATTGAAATGGCGCCTTTGCGGGCAAGTCGGATCCCCGCAAAGGGCTCAACCGGATTTAACGCCGGACTTGCTTCAGGGTCTCTGCAATCAAAAACGCCAGTTCCAGCGACTGATCGGCATTCATCCGCGGGTCGCAATGGGTGTGATAACGATCCGACAACCCATCTTCGGTAATCGGCCGCGCGCCGCCGATGCATTCGGTGACGTTCTGCCCGGTCATTTCGATGTGTATGCCGCCGGCATAACTGCCTTCCGCTTCGTGAACCTGGAAGAACTGCTTCACCTCGCCAAGGATCTGCGCGAAGTCGCGGGTCTTGTAGCCGCTGCTGGCCTTGATGGTGTTGCCGTGCATCGGGTCGGAGCTCCAAAGCACTTGCTTGCCTTCGCGCTGCACCGCGCGAATCAGCTGCGGCAGGTGATCGCCGACCTTGTTCGCGCCCATCCGCGCAATCAGGTTCAGGCGACCCGGGTCGTTGTCCGGGTTGAGCACATCGATCAGGCGAATCAGGTCTTCAGGGTTCATGCTCGGGCCGACCTTGACCCCGATCGGGTTATGCACCCCGCGCAGGAATTCGACGTGAGCACCGTCCAGTTGACGTGTACGGTCACCGATCCACAGCATGTGGGCCGAGCAGTCGTAGTAGTCGTTGGTCAGGCTGTCGCGACGCACGAAGGCTTCTTCGTAGTTCAGCAGCAGCGCTTCGTGTGCGGTGAAGAAACTGGTTTCGCGCAGTTGCGGCGAGCTGTCCATGCCGCAGGCGCGCATGAAGGCCAGGGTTTCATCGATGCGATCGGCCAGGTGGCTGTATTTCTCGGCCAGTGCCGAGTTGGCGATGAAGTCCAGGTTCCATTTGTGTACCTGATGCAGATCGGCAAAGCCGCCCTGGGCAAAGGCGCGCAGCAGGTTCAGGGTCGCAGTGGACTGGTGGTAGGACTGCAGCAGGCGATCCGGGTCCGGTACGCGGCTTTTTTCGTCGAAACCGATGCCGTTGACGATGTCGCCACGGTAGGCCGGCAGCGTCACGCCGTTGATGGTTTCATCGTTGGCCGAACGGGGTTTGGCGAACTGACCGGCCATGCGTCCGACTTTGACCACCGGGCAACCGGCGGCGAAGGTCATGACGATCGCCATTTGCAGCAACACTTTAAAGGTGTCGCGAATTTTCGCGGCGGAGAATTCGGCGAAGCTTTCGGCGCAGTCGCCGCCCTGCAACAGAAATGCCCGGCCCTGGGTGACTTCGGCAAACTGACGGCGCAACTCCCGCGCTTCGCCGGCAAACACCAGTGGCGGATAGCTCGCCAGGGTTTGCTCGACGTGCAGCAAATGCGCCGCGTCGGGGTATTGAGGTTGTTGCTGGATCGGCAGGGCGCGCCAGCTGTCAGGGCTCCAGGGTTGGCTCATCGCAGTCTCTAGTGTTTTACGCTCGGACGGTTATGTTATCAGCAATTAGTGCGTGACCTGCTCCCGTCGCTTCGCGGACAATCGCGCCTTTGCCGCTTTATGTTGCGGTTTATCGTGTTGCCGGGGCCGGTAACGATCAGGAGACGAAATGACTGAGGAGCGCGTCGAGCATCTGCTCGCCGAGGTGCAGGATGAGTTCGGCGTGATTCGCGTGCTGGAAGTGGCCGATTACCGTTTTCTGGAGTTCGGTGACGCCATCGAACAGAGCTGCGTGTTCACCGCCGATCCTAGCTGGCTCGAGTACGATTACACCCGCGCGATGCTGATTGGTGCGCTGTGCCACGAGCAGCCGGAAAGCGCGCTGTTCCTCGGCCTTGGTGCTGGGACACTGACCCAGGCTTGCTTGAAGTTCCTGCCACTGGAAGATGTCGAAGCCATCGAGCTACGCCCTGACGTACCGCGCCTGGCCATCGAATACCTGGGGCTGGATGACGATCCGCGGCTGTACATCCGCGTCGGCGATGCGCTGGAGTTGCTCGATACGGCTGAACCGGCCGATCTGATTTTCGTCGACCTGTATACCGATGTCGGGCCGGGTGTCGGGCACCTGGCCTGGAGCTTTCTGGAAAACTGTCAGAAACGCTTGAATCCGGGGGGCTGGCTGGTGATCAACCAGTGGGCCACCGACGACGGCAAGCCGTTGGGTGCAGCGTTGTTGCGCGGTCTCTATCACCGGCATTACTGGGAACTGCCGGTGAAGGAGGGCAACGTTATTCTGATCGTGCCATCGGAGCTGGATCAGGAACTGGACATGGAAGGGCTGATCGCCCGCGCGGAAGGCCTGGCGCCGCGGTTGGGGTATTCGTTGCAATCGCTGATCAAGGATATTCGGCCGGCGACTTAATGCGATGAGGTCATCTGTGGCGAGGGAGCTTGCTCCCTCGCCACAAAAGCCGATCTGTCAGCAGCCTTTGAAGACGCCTGGCCGCTTCTCGATCATCGACCGCACACCCTCCTTGGCGTCCTCGCTGTTGAGCAGTTTCTTCACCAGCGGCGGCAATGCCTGGGTCGCAGCAATTTCACCCTCGTAGCGCGCCTGTCGCGCAGACATCAACGTCGCCTGAACCCCCAGCGGTGCCTGCCTCGCAATCCTCTCGGCCAACTCGATCGCCCGTGGCAGCAAGTCCTCGCTGGCCATGACTTCCTGCACCAGGCCCAGATGCAAGGCGTCATGTGCATCGAATTCATCGCCGGTGAGCAGCCAGCGCATGGCGTTGCCCCAACCGGCGACCTGATGCAGGCGCAAGGTGGCGCCGCCGAACGGGAGGAGTCCGCGCTGCACTTCCTTTTGGGCAAAACGGGTATTGCTGGCGCACAGGTTGATGTCGGCAGCCAGCATCAATTCGATGCCCGCGGTCAGGCAGTAGCCTTGCGCCGCGACAATCACCGGTTTGTTGACCCGGGGGCCGCCGAACACGCCCCAGGGATCGCAGCCGCCGGGCGGTGCCTGCCAGCCTTCGGCCAGGGCTGCGCCGGCGCTGACCAGGTCGAGCCCGGCAGTGAAATGCTCGCCATGGCCGAACACCACCGCGACCCGCGCCTCACTGTCGGCTTCGAATTCCCCATAGGCCAGGCTGAGCGCATTGAGCAGGTCGAGGTCGAAGGCATTGCGCTTGGCCACCCGATCCAGGCCGATCATCAGGACATGACCGTGTCTTTCACGGGTGACACGACTGGGGCTGGGCTGATTCATGGAGCATTTCCTCGGGCGGGAAGGGGGCGTCAGACCAAAGGTCTGCGTCGCAAGGGTGAACCGTTTTAGCGCCATCGTCAGCAGGGCCGGGCCTTTGCAAAATAGACGGTTGTACGATTATCCGCAAAGCCCGTGACACAACGGCGTATGCCGGTTTTTTCCGATAAAAAAAGCTCCCTTTTTTGCCGAATTCCGGTATAGTGCGCGCCGGCCTTTAACCGGGCCGCGTTTAGGTAGCGCAATTCCCCGAAGCCAGCTTCGGCTGCACGTCCGCCCCGCGGACTCTTCCTTGACGATTCTTTTCATTCATTCGTTTTCGCAAATCCCCGCCGACAAAGCTGCCAGGGCGACTCTTGAGTCTCAACACGGCATGCGCAGCTTTGGAGCATGGGTCTTTGCGGATGCACTTAGAGGCAGACCCATGACCCAGGAAATCGGCGGCTTCGCCGCTCTTGAACTTCACCCTAATATTGTCGCTGCAGTAGTCGCTACCGGCTATGAAGAGCCTTCGGCCATTCAGCAGCAGTCGATCCCGATCATTCTCGCCGGTCACGATATGATTGGCCAGGCGCAAACCGGTACCGGTAAAACCGCTGCCTTTGCCCTGCCGATCCTGCACCGCATTGATCCGTCCAAGCGCGAGCCGCAAGCTCTGATCCTGGCCCCAACTCGTGAGTTGGCGCTACAAGTTGCAACCGCTTTCGAAACCTACGCCAAGCAAATGCCGGGCGTAACTGTTGTGGCTGTCTACGGCGGCGCGCCGATGGGCCCACAATTGAAAGCAATCCGTAATGGCGCACAGATTGTTGTCGCCACTCCGGGCCGTCTGTGCGACCACCTGCGTCGCGACGAAAAAGTCCTGGCTACCGTGAACCACCTGGTTCTCGACGAAGCGGACGAAATGCTCAAGCTGGGCTTCATGGACGACCTGGAAGTTATCTTCAAGGCCATGCCGGAAACCCGTCAGACCGTATTGTTCTCGGCCACCCTGCCGCAATCGATCCGTGCCATCGCCGAACGCCACCTGCGCGATCCGAAGCATGTGAAGATCCAGAGCAAGACTCAGACCGTTACCGCGATCGAACAGGCTCACCTGTTGGTTCACGCTGACCAGAAGACTTCTGCCGTTCTCAGCTTGCTGGAAGTGGAAGATTTCGACGCCCTGATCATGTTCGTGCGCACCAAGCAAGCGACCCTGGACCTGGCCAGTGCCCTGGAAGCCAAAGGCTACAAAGCCGCTGCGCTGAACGGTGACATTGCTCAGAACCAGCGTGAGCGCGTCATCGAATCCCTCAAGGATGGCCGTCTGGACATCGTTGTGGCGACCGACGTTGCCGCTCGTGGCCTGGACGTTCCGCGTATCACTCACGTGTTCAACGTTGATATGCCGTACGACCCGGAATCCTACGTTCACCGTATCGGCCGTACCGGCCGTGCCGGTCGCGAAGGTCGCGCGCTGCTGCTGGTCACTCCTCGTGAGCGCCGCATGCTGCAAGTGATCGAGCGTGTTACCGGTCAGAAAGTTGCCGAAGTTCGCCTGCCGGACGCTCAAGCTGTTCTCGATGCCCGCATCAAGAAACTGACCAACAGCCTGTCGCCGCTGGTAGGTGATGCCGAGTCGACTCACGGTGATCTGCTGGATCGTCTGACTGCCGACATCGGTTGCAGCCCGCGTGCCCTGGCCGCAGCTCTGCTGCGCAAGGCTACCAACGGTCAAGCGCTGACCTTGGCCGCGATCGAGAAAGAACGTCCGCTGGTGCCGAACAATGCACCGCGTGGCGATCGTCCAGAGCGTTCCGGTGATCGTCCGGACCGTGGTGACCGCGAGCGTCGTGCTCCGATCCCGCTGGCTGAAGGCCGTGCTCGTTGCCGTACCGCGCTGGGCGCGCGTGATGGTATCGCTGCCAAGAACCTGCTGGGCGCCATCCTCAACGAAGGTGGTCTGGCGCGTGAAGCCATCGGTCGCATTCAGGTGCGTGACAGCTTCAGCCTCGTCGAGCTGCCGGAAGATGGTCTGGAGCGTCTGCTGACCAAACTGAAGGACACTCGCGTTGCCGGTAAGCAGTTGAAGCTGCGTCGCTACCGCGAAGATTGATCTGCCCCCGGGCTGATTGATCGCACATAAAAAATCCCCGACTGGTTCGGGGATTTTTTTTGCCTGCTGTTTTGTGTCCGGCGTTTGAGCGGGGGCGGCGGTCGACTTATTAGTCGAAACGATAGATATCCATCCCCAGCGCCCCCATGGTGAACCCTTGGTGCACAATGCTGAACTCGCCCCCGGCCGCGCGGGCGAAGTACAGCGGTAACAGATGTTCGTCACTCGGGTGGTTGCGCACCGCGTTCGGTGCTTGCTGGCGATAGTCGTGTAGCGCGGCTTCATCGTTCGCTTCGAGTTTTTCGATCATCCAGTCGCGGAACGCCTTGGCCCAGGGTTCGACGCTTTCCGGGCCGGCGTGCCAGTCCAGTTCGCGCAGGTTGTGGGTGATGCTGCCAGAGCCGATCAACAGCACGCCGCGCTCACGCAGGCTGGCCAGGGCATGTCCGACGCGGGTTTGTAGCGCCGGGCCGCCACGGGTGGGCAGCGAGACCTGCACCACCGGGACATCGGCCTGCGGGTACATCAACGACAAGGGTACCCAAACGCCGTGGTCGAAGGGGCGCTTGGCGTCGATGCGCGCAGGCAGGCCATCGGTCTTCAGCAGCTCGACAACCTCTGTCGCCAGTTGCGGGCTGCCGGGTGCCGGGTACTGCACCTCGAACAAGGCCCGCGGAAAACCGCCGAAGTCGTGCCAGGTTTCGGGTTGGGGGTTGCCGCCGACCAGCAATTCGCTGCTTTCCCAGTGCGCGGAAACGATCACGATGGCTTTGGGCTTGGGCATTGTCGCGGCCAGATTCGCAAGGGCCGGCCCACTGGCGCCAGGTTCCAGGGCCAGCATGGGGGAGCCATGAGAGATATACAGGCTGGGGAACATAATTGAGCTCCGGAGAGTAAGATGGCAGCATCTTCAGTCAGATCATTGATCTAAATCTAATATAAGTTTTAGAGTCTTTTGATCGAATTTTTCGGGGTTAATTATGCAGCCGGAGTTTTGGCACAAACGGTGGGCGTCGAATCAGATCGGCTTTCATCTGCCGGAAGTAAATCCCTATCTGCAACGGTTCTGGCCGCAACTGGGCCTTGATGAAGGTTCTCGCGTACTGGTGCCGTTGTGTGGCAAGAGCCTGGACCTATTGTGGCTGGCGCACTGCGGTCATGAGGTGCTGGGTATCGAGTTGTCGGAAAAGGCCATCGAGGACTTTTTCAATGAGCATCAACTGGACCCGGCAATCAGCGAGCAGGGACCTTTCAACGTCTATCGGGCCGGGTCGATCGAGTTGTGGTGTGGCGATTTCTTCGAGTTGACGGCAGGCGATGTTGCCGATTGCAGCGCACTGTACGACCGCGCGGCGCTGATCGCGTTGCCGCCAGCGATGCGTGAACAATACGCGGCTCATCTGATCCGGATTCTGCCGAAGGATTCTTTAGGGATTTTGATTACGCTGGATTACGACCAGAAGCAAATGGCCGGACCGCCATTTGCTGTGCTTGATGACGAAGTGCAACGGCTGCTGGGGGCTTCGTGGGAGCTGAAGATCCTGGAAGACCAGGATGTCCTGGGTGAGAGCTGGAAGTTTCTCGAGGCCGGTGTCACGCGGCTTGAGGAGCGTGTGTATCGGGTTTCCAGCTGATAAAAGCTGCTGGTTATGCTGGCCTCATCGCGGGTTTGCTCGCAATGAGGCCCTGAAGAGCACCACACCACTTCGCAGACAAAAAAAGGCCCGCATTCACTGCGGGCCTTT
Source organism: Pseudomonas sp. Pseusp15 (assembly GCF_059492165.1). Taxonomy (NCBI): domain Bacteria; kingdom Pseudomonadati; phylum Pseudomonadota; class Gammaproteobacteria; order Pseudomonadales; family Pseudomonadaceae; genus Pseudomonas; species Pseudomonas sp. Pseusp15. The sequence continues at coordinate 3,501,409 of NZ_CP168523.1, read as the reverse complement.
TCTTTTAGTGCTGCGGAAGCTGTCAGCCCCGGCGACGCAGTGCGTCGATGCGTTCTTCCAGCGGCGGGTGGCTCATGAACATGCGGGCGAACCCTTGCTTGAGACCACCGTTGATGCCGAAGGCATTCAGGGTATCCGGCATGTGCACCGGCAGCCCTTGTTCGGCACGCAGGCGCTGCAGGGCACCGATCATTGCGCTGGTACCGGCCAGGCGTGCGCCGGCGTCGTCGGCGCGGAATTCGCGCTTGCGCGAGAACCACATGACGATGGCGCTGGCCAGGATGCCCAGGACCAGTTCAGCGAAGATGGTCGCCACGTAGTAGGCGATACCCTGGCCTTCTTCGTTCTTGAAGATCACCTTGTCGACAAAGTTGCCGATGATCCGGGCGAAGAACATCACGAAGGTGTTCACCACGCCCTGGATCAGCGCCAGGGTGACCATGTCGCCATTGGCCACGTGACCGATTTCGTGGGCCAGAACGGCTTTCACTTCATCCGGCGAGAAACGCTCGAGCAAGCCCTGGCTGACCGCGACCAGTGCGTCGTTCTTGTTCCAGCCGGTGGCGAAGGCGTTGGCTTCATAGGCCGGGAAAATCCCGACTTCGGGCATCTTGATCCCGGCTTCGCGGGACAGTTGCTCGACGGTTTGCAGCAGCCATTGCTCATGCCGGGTGCGCGGCTGGCTGATGATCTGGGTGCTGGTGCTCATTTTCGCCATCCACTTGGAGATGAACAGCGAGAACAGGGAACCGGCGAAACCAAAGACCGCACAGAAAATCAGCAGCTGATTGAGGTTGAGATCAACCCCGTTGGCCGCCATGAACCCGTTGAAGCCGAAAAGGCTCAGGGTGATGCTGGCAATCAGCACGACCGCCAGGTTAGTGGCCAAAAACAGCAAAATGCGCATCATGGTTGTAGAAATCTCCTCGTGCTAAAGATGTAGCGTACTGCGGGGTATATAAGGTGCTGCACCGGGCTATTCAACCGGGTGACTATTTCAAACTGTGTCCTACGGCAACAGTCTAGCTGCTTGAAGGGCATTTCCGACGTCGACATGGGAAACGGTTGTCAGCCGATTAGCTTCACAGGCCCCCGCCGTTATTGGGCGTGGGCATGAAGCGTGTCGTCAGTCAGCGCTTGAAACAACGAGGCAGGGCAGGGCGCACAGAAGTGTTGCTGAATTAATCACCGTGCGACTTTTATCCGCGTCGCACGGTGACAGGCCATTTACTGGCGATAGGACTTGAGGAAGTTGCCGATCCGGCCAATGGCCTGATCCAGGTCGTCGACCCGTGGCAGGGTGACCACGCGGAAATGGTCTGGCCATGGCCAGTTGAAGGCCGTGCCTTGTACCACCAGCAGCTTTTCCGAGAGCAGCAGGTCGAGCACGAATTTCTCGTCGTTGTGGATCGGGCAGACTTTCGGATCGATCCGCGGGAACGCATACAGCGCACCCATCGGTTTGACGCAGCTCACGCCCGGAATGTCGTTGAGCAGTTCCCAGGTACGATTACGCTGTTCCAGCAGACGCCCTTGGGGCAATACCAGATCGTTGATGCTCTGATAACCACCGAGTGCGGTCTGGATTGCGTGCTGGCTCGGCACGTTGGCACACAGGCGCATATTAGCCAGCATGTCGATGCCTTCGATGTAGCTCTGGGCGTGGTGTTTCGGGCCGGAAATGGCGATCCAGCCGGAGCGGAAGCCGGCCACGCGATAGGACTTGGACAGGCCGTTGAAGGTCAGGCACAGCAGGTCCGGTGCCAGCGAGGCGGTGCAGATGTGCACGGCGTCGTCGTACAGGATCTTGTCGTAGATCTCGTCGGAGAACACCACCAGATTGTGCTGACGGGCCAGTTCCAGCATGCCCAGCAGGACTTCTTTCGAATACACCGCGCCGGTCGGGTTGTTCGGGTTGATGATCACCAGGGCCTTGGTGTTCGGGGTGATCTTGGCCTTGATGTCGGCCAGGTCCGGCCACCAGTTGGCCTGCTCGTCGCACAGGTAATGCACCGGGTTGCCGCCCGCCAGGCTCACTGCGGCGGTCCACAGCGGATAGTCGGGGGCCGGCACCAGCACTTCGTCGCCGTTGTTGAGCAGGGCCTGCATCGACATCACGATCAGCTCGGAAACGCCGTTGCCCAGGTAAATGTCCTCAATGCCGACGCCTTCCACCTGCTTTTGCTGGTAGTACTGCATCACGGCTTTACGGGCGCTGAACAGGCCTTTGGAGTCGCTGTAGCCCTGGGCGGTCGGCAGGTTGCGGATCACGTCCTGAAGAATTTCGTCCGGCGCTTCGAAACCAAAGGGCGCCGGGTTGCCGATGTTCAGCTTGAGGATGCGATGACCTTCCTCTTCCAGGCGTTTGGCGTGCTTGAGCACTGGGCCGCGAATGTCGTAGCAGACGTTGGCGAGCTTGTTCGATTTGCTGACCTGCATGGCGATGTGTTCCCGAAAATGAACGATCCAGGCGGCGTGTGAACGACCGTGCTGGGAATCCTGCGTATTCACACAGGCCTGACGCCTTGAGTGGCGGCACTCATAAATCCGTTTGAATGCGCGTGGTCTGGCTGCCAGACTGGCGTTTGACGAGGCGCAATCATACGTGCCGCCCGATCCGTGGAAAAGGTACAGATCGGGCTTTTTCAGCTGCTGAGGTGTATCAATGGAAAAGTTGGAAAAAACCCTGGAAGAATGGCGGGCCATGCTTGATCCGGAGCAGTACAACGTTTGCCGCCTCAAGGGCACCGAGCGACCGTTCTCCGGTAAATACAACGGCACCAAAACCGACGGCGTTTACCACTGCATCTGCTGCAACGCACCGCTGTTCGACTCCAAAACCAAGTTCGATTCCGGCTGCGGCTGGCCGAGCTTCTATGCGCCGATTGGCGACAGCGCGATGGTCGAGATCCGTGATATCAGCCACGGCATGATCCGTACCGAAGTGGTCTGCGCCAAATGCGATGCGCACCTTGGGCATGTGTTCCCGGACGGTCCGCCGCCAACCGGTTTGCGTTATTGCATCAACTCGGTGTGCCTGGACCTCGTTCCCCGCGAATAATCTGCTGATGTCGTGCGCTTGATTTGTATACGCAGGAGCAGCCTCCGGCAGCTCCTGCAATGATGTTCGCGTGCCGGGCATCTATTGATTTATTAAATTGCACACAATTCAATTGCTCGCTATGTTTGATCTTCCTTCACTCGGAGTTCGTGCCATGAGCGACAACCTGCTGAGCATCCCTTGCACCACCATCAAGGGGGAGCAAAAGACCCTGGCCGATTTCGCCGGTAAAGCGGTGCTGGTGGTCAACACCGCCAGCAAATGTGGTTTCACCCCGCAGTACAAAGGCCTCGAAGAGCTCTGGCAGAGCTACAAGGATCAAGGTTTGGTGGTGCTCGGGTTTCCCTGCAATCAGTTCGGCCAGCAGGAGCCGGGCAACGAAGGGGCGATTTCCGAGTTCTGCGAGCTGAATTACGGGGTGAGTTTCCCGCTGTTCAAGAAGATCGAAGTCAACGGTGCCGGCGCTCATCCGCTGTTCGTTCAGCTGAAAAAACGCGCGCCAGGTGTATTGGGTTCCCAGGGCATCAAATGGAACTTCACCAAGTTCCTGATCGGCAAGGACGGTCAACTGGTCAAGCGCTTTGCTCCGGCAACCAAGCCGCAAGCGCTGCGCCGCGAGATCGAAGCCCTGCTCAAATGAACACGTTGTCAGTTGATTCGCTGAAACTCGACAGTCAGCTCTGCTTCAAGCTGTATGCCGCTTCTCGGGCGGTGATCCGTGCCTACAAGCCGATGCTCGATCAACTGGGCCTGACCTACCCGCAATACCTGGCGATGCTGGTGCTGTGGGAATGGCAGGAGGCGGCGCCAGAGCAACCGACGGTCAAGGCGCTGGGCGAGCGCCTGGCGCTGGATTCCGGGACCCTGACGCCGCTGCTCAAGCGTCTTGAGCAACTGCAACTGGTGCAGCGCCAGCGTTCGGCGCGCGATGAGCGCGAGGTGCACTTGAGCCTGTCGTCCACCGGCAAGGCCTTGCGCGATCAGGTCGGGCCGCTCAAGGCCCGCCTGTTGTGCGATAGCGGTGTCGATCTGGATCGCCTGAATGAGCTGCGCGATGGTCTTGATCACCTGTTGGGGCAAATCAAATCGCTGTCGTAGTGGGTATCCACAAGTCGAGCAGGGCCGCCAGTTCTTCCCGGCGGAAGGGTTTGGCCAGGTAGTCGCTCATGCCCGCCGCACGGCAACGTTCGCGTTCTTCGGACATGGCGTTGGCGGTCAGGGCGACGATGGGCAGTTGTGGCCAGCGCCCGCTGCGACGGATCTGCCGGCTGGCTTCATAACCGTCCATCACCGGCATGTTGCAGTCCATCAGCACCAGGTCGAATTCGCTGTGTTCGAGCTGATCCAGGGCTTCGGCGCCATGGGCCGCGACGCTCACCTCGCAGCCGAGTTTGCCGAGCATGCCCTTGGCCACCAACTGATTGACCGGGTTGTCCTCCACCAGCAGGATGCGCCCGCGTCGCTGGGGCGAGAGGACTTCGACCCGGGCACCGTTGATCGTGTTGAGTTCCGGCTGCAAGATCCGTCGCAATGTCTGGTACAGCGCATTGCGCGCCAACGGTCGCGCCTGTTGCTGCAAAGGTGCCAGGGCGCTGGCTTGCTCGCTGGGCAGGAAACTGCCGTATGCGGTCACCAGCAGAATCGGCGCGGTTAAAGTAGGGCGCAGGCCAAACAGGCATTCGGGACAGTCGGTGATCAACACATCCGGTTTCAGGCCGATCAATCGGTCATCGATGGAACGTTGTTGATAGCCGAGCCCCCATTCGGGCAATAGATTCTGAAGCAGTTCCGCCAGTCCGCTGCTGGCGGCCGTGATCGCGACGATGTTGCCTTGCAGAGCTGCTGGCGGGATGGCGCGAGTGTGGCAGGGCAGCGGCAGGTCGGCGCAGAACTGACTGCCGAAGCCTGCTTCCGAGCTGATCGTCAGCCGCCCCTGCATGGCTTCGCAGAGGTTGTAAGTCAGCGCCAGGCCCAGCCCGGTACCGCCGAATTGCCGGGTAATGCCGGCACCGGCCTGGGTAAAGGGCTGGAAGATTTTGACCTGTGCGTCCTGGGCAATGCCGATGCCAGTGTCGCAGACCTCGATTCGCACGCCGTCTTCGAACGTTGAAAGACGCACATCGACCCGCCCGAAGCGGGTGAACTTGAGGGCGTTGGACAGCAGGTTGCTGACGATCTGCCGGACCCGGGTCGGATCACCGAGCACCAGTGCGGGAAATTGCGGGTCGATCAGGCACGTTAGCTCGACGCTCGGCGCGGCGTTCTGGGACAGCAGGTTGGCGGTGTCTTCGATCAGCGAGCCGAGGTCGAATGGAATGTGTTCGAGTTCCAGCTGGCCGGCATCGAATTTCGACAGGTCGAGAATATCGTTGAGCAGTTCCACCAGCACTTTGCCCGAGTCATGGGCGATGGACAGTTGTTGCTGCTGCTCGGCATTGAGCGGGCCGTCCAGCGAGAGCGCGATCATCCCCAGCAGACCGTTGAGAGGCGTGCGGATTTCATGGCTCATGTTGGCCAGGAATACCGAGCGTGCCTCGGCCATGTCCAGGGCGGTACGGCGGGCGACTTCCAGTTCCTCGTTGGACTGGCTGAGCCGCGAGTTGATGGCCTTGAGTTCCGCCGTACGGGCCGAGACGATATTTTCCAGTTGCGAGAGGTAGTCGGTCAGGCGGTTTTCGGCATTGCGCCGCTGCTGGATCTCGGTGGCAATGTTATCGAACTGTTGATTGGCGACCTTGACCAAGACGCCGATTTCATCGTTTTCATGCCCCGCCGGATACTCCAGCCAGGTCGGCTCCGCGCTGCGCGGATCACGACCACTGAGTTCTCGGATGACCCGTACCAGCGGTTTGGTCAGCATCACGTAAAACAGCGCCAGCAGAATGCCCGTAAGGATCAGGCTGCGCGCGAAGCCATTGAGCAGGGTCACTTCGGCCCGGCGCAGGAAACGACTGCCGAAAGTGTAGGTATCGACATCCAGGTGCAAGGTCCCGAGGGATTCGTCCGGCAAGTGGTCGAGGTAAAGACGGTCTTCAAACTGTCGGTTGGCGCCGAACAGGAAGTCGCTGAGCACCCGGTAATTGTTTTCCAGGCCCGGGCGTTTGGCGCTGGCCAGCACGGTATTGTTGTTGTCGGTCAATTTCGCGCCGATGATCGCCGGGGAGCGCAGCAGGCCCAGGATCAGTTCCTGGGCGAGTTCGGCATCGATGTTGTAGGCGATGCGAGACGCGGGGTTATGGCTGATTTCCAGCAACGACAGGATTTCGCGGTTGATGGAGGCGTCTTCGCTGGCATAATCGATGCCTATTTGCACAAGGCTGAGCAGCGTGCCCAGAATGAAACCGACCAGCACCGTAAGCTTGGCTTGCTTGTACGACAGCCGCTGGCTGAACTTGATATCCATGGGGTGTTGAACCACTTCCGTTTCCCTTCGCTGCTCAAGCATAGTCGATCATCAATGGATACCGATGTTCTCGCAAAACACCTGTACGGGGTGTTGGCCGGGCATCGGATGCTGTGTTTCGTCGCTGTACCGCCATCATCACTGTGAACGTGCCCGAGGAGAAGACGTGGATTCCCGATTGAATGCTTTTCTTGAACGCGCCGATGCCGTTCTGGCCCGTATCGAACCGCTGCTGCCGGCGCCTCGGCAAACGGTCGACTGGACACATTGCCTGGCCGCACGCTGGCAACGCGAGGGTCGCAACGGTTTTCTGTTGCCGCTGCAAGTCAGCCTCGACATGCGCCTGTCCGACCTGATCGGCGTTGACCGGCAACTTGAGCAATTGGGCCGCAATACTCAACAGTTCCTCGACGGCATGCCTGCCAATCACGCCTTGCTCTGGGGCTCGCGGGGCACCGGTAAATCGTCGCTGGTGCGCGCCTTGCTGGCCGAACACGCCAAGAACGGCCTGCGGCTGATCGAGATCGAGCGCGATCACCTGGCGGACTTGCCGCGGGTGGTCGAGCAGATTGCCAAGCTGCCTCAACGGTTTGTGCTGTTCTGCGATGACCTGTCGTTCGAGTCGGGCGAGGGCGATTATCGCGTGCTCAAGAGCGTACTCGATGGCTCTCTCGAGCAGGCGCCAGATAACGTTCTGCTGTACGCCACCTCCAACCGTCGCCATCTGGTGCCGGAAAAGGAAAGCGATAACGAAAACTGGAAAAGGGTCGATGGCGAGCTCCATCCCAATGAGGCGGTGGAAGACAAGATCGCACTGTCGGACCGTTTTGGCCTGTGGCTGTCGTTCTATCCGTTTACTCAGGAACATTTCCTCAACGTCGTCGAGCACTGGATCGGCCAATTGGCCGACAAGGCCGGTCTCAAGTGGCAGCGTGACGAAGAGTTGGACATCCTCGCGGTGCGCTGGGCCACGGGCCGGGGTAATCGCAACGGACGTTGCGCGTATCAATTTGCCCGCTATTGGGTCGGGCTGAAGCTGTTGGAGCAAAAGGCATGATCGATTTACAAAAGAGCGGCCAGGGCCTTGAGGGCTACGGCATGCTATGGGCACAGCTGGAATCGTTGCTGGCGGACGAGCGTGATTTTATCGCCAACGCCGCGCAATTTTCCGCGTTTCTGTTCAACCAGCTCGATGACCTGAACTGGGCCGGTTTCTACCTTAATCGCAACGAAGAACTGGTGCTTGGCCCGTTTCAGGGGCAGATCGCCTGTGTACGGATTCCATTCGGTCGCGGCGTGTGCGGGGCTGCCGCTGCCACCTTGCAGACCCAGCGGGTCGAAGACGTACATGAATTCCCCGGCCACATCGCTTGTGACAGCGCATCGAACAGTGAACTCGTCGTGCCATTGGTCAAGGACGGTCGACTGATCGGTGTGCTGGACCTCGACAGCCCGAAGCTGGCGCGTTTTACCGCTGACGATCAGGCCGGAATCGAGCAGCTGGCGGCGATTTTCCTGCGTCTGACCGACTGCTGATCAGCCCTTCAAGCCGGCCTTGATCAGCAGGCTTGTCGGGTCAACGGTGTCTATCTGCTGTGGCTCAAGGAATTGGCTGGCGTACTGCAAGTAGATTTCGTCGTTGATGAACAGCCCGAACAATTCAGCGTCGATGTGGGCGTCACGGCACATGGTGGCCATGATGCCCAGCGCTTCGCTCAAGGACTTGGTTTTCTTGTAGGGGCGATCGGCGGCGGTCAGCGCTTCGAAAATATCGGCAATCGCCATCATCCGCGCCGGCAGGCTCATGTCTTCGCGCTTCAAGCGTTTGGGATAACCGGTGCCGTCCATTTTTTCGTGGTGGCCGCCGGCGATTTCCGCGACGTTATTGAGGTGACCGGGGAAGGGCAGGTGACTGAGCATCAGGATCGTCTGCACCATGTGGTGATTGATGATGTAACGCTCCTCGCGGGTCAGGGTGCCTCGGACGATGCTCAGGTTGTACAGTTCGCCCCGGTTGTACTTGTATCGCGGCACGTCGAGCTTGAATCCCCAGGGATTGTCGTCCGGGATCAGTTCGCTGTCGGCGCGCTCGAGCAGATGCTCGGGTTTATCCGCCAGCAGTGGCTCGCTGACCGGCAGGGTCGGCACCGGGGTCCGGGCCTGGCGCCGGTTCTCTTCCCACGAAACGCCAAGCCGATCATCCAGGGTTCGGGTCCAGGTACGTTGGGCGATGGTGTTCAACCGCTGCAGATCGGCCTCGGCCATGGCCTCGCTGCCCAGGTTGCAGCGCGCCACAAACGCGAAATCATCATCCAGCGTCGCCAGGCTCGCATTGCGCAATTGCGCCAGAGGCGACTCGTCACCCCCCAGGGCGATGGCCTGCCAATAATTGATCCAGGCATCACGCTTGAGGACTTCGAAACGGGTGCGGATTTCGTGGATGCGGTCGTACAGGGTCTCAAGTTTCGTGGCTTTGTCGACCACGTATTCAGGGGTGGTGACCTTGCCGCAATCATGCAGCCAGGCGGCGATGTGCAGCGCCTCCCATTCATCTTCGCCGGGCTGATAGCTACGGAAGGCCGGGTCCTGACTGGCAGCGGCCGCCTGTGCCAGCATCAGCGTCAGTACCGGTACTCGCTGGCAGTGCCCGCCGGTGTAGGGACTCTTGGCATCGATTGCGCCGGCCAGCAGCTGAATGAATGAGTCCAGCAGCTGTTTTTGCCTGGCTTGCAGGCGCTGACTTTCGATACTCACGGCGGCCGCGCCAGACACCGCCTGGAGAAACGCGATGCGATCCGGGCGCAGTTTTTCCAGGTCGTCTTGTGTGCCGCTGTCGGCCAGCAGCAGGACCAGCAGCCCCACGGTTTCGTTATGACGATTGTGCAGCCGAATACCGACCAGATGAACCCGCGGGCACTCCAGCGCGAGCAAGACTTTCTGCAGATCCCCCGCCTGTTCGAAACCCAGGGAGGTGACGACATTGTCGGCGGTCGACAGTGTTTGCATCCACTGAGGGCTCTGAAAATCCTGGGGTACGTGTCCTTGAATGTCGAATGGCGGCAAGGCCTGTGAACTGCCGTTAATGACCAGCGCATGAGGTTCCACGCGATTTTCATCACCTTCACGCAGGTAGATCAGACCGGCCTGGGCCTGGCCGATCTGCACGGTTTCAAACAACACCCGTTGCAGCAAGGGGGCGAAACGGGTTTCGGCGCTCAGGCTTTCGGTGATCCGGAAAAAACTCGCCAGGGTGTCTTTCATGCGCGCCATCGACACGCTCAGTTGGTCGACTTCCAGCACCGGCGAGCGACGGCTGGCCGGAAAATTGAAATCGAAACTACGAATCGCATCGGCTTCCCGCACCAGGGCGCGCAGGGGGGTGACCAGGACCCTCGAGGTCAGCCAACCCATGGGCAGGCACAACAGCAGCGTTGCCAGGGTAATCAGCGCGCCTTGCCAGCGCATGCGGTAGGCATCGACGAGCAATTCGTCTTCCGGCACCAGCAGCGCCAGTTGCAGCCCCTGTGGGCCACCCTCCTGCATGCTGCTGCGCGCCGCGATCCATTGACGACCCGCGGCGTTCAGGCGATTGATCTCAGGGGGACTGGTGAGCAGGGCCGCGAGGCTGGGGCTCAGGTCGGCGGCTTTGATCAGCCGGGCTGTCTGGTCGTCGACGATCAGTTTGCTGCTGTCGGGGTAGGCGACGGCATTACCCTCGGCATCGAGCAGCACAATTTCGGTGCCGGGCGTCACCACATGTTTGGCCAGTGTAGCTGACAGTTCCGCCAGCGTAAGGTCGGCCCCCATCACCGCTTGCTCACCACTGCGCCGCGCCAGGGTTGTGCCGACATTGTGGGTGGAGAAAAACAGGTAGGGCTCGGTGGTGATCTGATCACGGTCGCTGCGGGCGCTGGAGAACCAGGCGCGGGTGCGTGGATCGTAGATTTCGTCGGGGTTGTCCAGACGGCTGACGAGGGCCAGGTTCTGATCGAAAAACAAGGATTGGGAGCGGACCTGACCGCCGCCTGGATGCTCGATGCTCCATACCTGATACGCCGCGGTGTCCGGTGCCTTGAGCTGCGTTTTCAGGGCGACGCTGCGCAGGGGGCGAACCATGAAAAAGTCGCCATTGCTGTAGCCCAGGTACAGCGAGGCCAGATCGGGGTTGTCCGTGAGTGATTGACTGAAGGGCTTGAGCAACGCCAGGCGTTGCTCAAGGTCGGCGGCCTGGGTTGCCGGATTGTCCGCCAGCAGGCTCAGCAGATGACGAATCGGCTCATAGGTGCGATGCAGGTCCAGACGGACATCCTGCTCGATGCGATTGAAGAGCTTTTCACTGCTGGAAAGAATGATCCGGGTGGTTTGCCGATAGTTGAAAATGCCCAGCACCACCCCGGTCAGCAACAGCAGGAACGTGAACATCACGCTGATATGGATGTGCAGGGGAAATCGGCGCTGGTCCGGGCGCAGTGGGCTGGGCATTGCAGATTTCTCCATGACGATGAACACACTGCTCAGCCTTCCAGCATAGTTAACGCTCCGTCATTCTGCTGTTTGTCGTGGCGTGCGAGCTGTTGTCGCAACGCGTGATCCAGTTCGAGCATGGCGCGCTCCATGGACTTGCTGCAATCGGCCACTTGATCGTGGTGGGGCCTGTTATGGCAGGCCTTTTCGAGCGCCTCGCAACTGTCGATCAGTCGGGAGGCCTGGACGATTCGCGCCGCTCCCTTGATTTTGTGGGCAATGTCGAGGAGTGACTGCCGGTCGTTTGACCGGGACAACGTCAGCAGCGTTTGCCGATCCAGGTGGTTGCTATTCAGCAGCTCGGTCAACAATCGCCGGTTCAGTGCCGGGTTGCCACCGGTTAACAGGTGCAGCCCCTCCAGACTGAACGCCGGGTCGCGGACCGTCGGTGCAATGCCTTCGATCCATTGGCTCAAGGCTGTCAGGCTGAGAGGTTTGAACAGGCAATCGTCCATCCCGGCTTGTTTGCAGCGTTGTCTTTCCTCCGGTTGCGCATTAGCGGTGAAACCCAGAACGGTACAGGCAGGGCGCTGCACGCGCTGTTCATGTTGGCGAATGGCACGAGCCATCTCATATCCATTCATGATCGGCATATTGCAATCGGCAATCACCAGGTCGAATGGCTGATCTTTCCACGCCTCCAATCCCGCCTCGCCATCTGCTGCGACCTTGAACCGATGCCCCAGAAACTCCAGTTGCTGGCACATGAGCAAGCGATTGGCCGGGTGATCATCGACCACCAGAACGTTCAAGGGGGCAGCGCTCTGGTGAATCTGTGGCTCGGCAATTTCCGGCATCTGTACAGGCGGCAGGGTTGCCAGATTCAGCGAAACCCGAACCTGAGTGCCGACCCCAGGCTGGCTGCTCAATTGCAGGTTGCCGCCCATCATTTCGCACAGATTGCGGCTGATCACCAGTCCCAGCCCCGCACCGCCCCTGGGTAACTGGCTGGAGTTATTGGCCTGGACGAAAGGCTCGAACAGTCGCTGCTGATCCTGCTCGCTGATCCCGGCGCCACTGTCCTCAACCAGCAACTGCAGCTGCATGCGGTCGGGCTCGTCGGTCGGTTGCAACTCGAGGCTGATCCTGACCTGACCCTGTTGCGTAAACTTGATTGCATTGCTGACCAGGTTGGACAGCACCTGCTTGAAACGCATCGGGTCCAGCAGGACATCGGTCGCAGGTTTAGCAGGGTTGAATGCCAAGTGCAGTCCGAGATTCTTTTGCCGGGCCAGCCCGTCGAAGATCCTCACCACCGAGGCCACGGCTTCAGCCAGATTGACGCGTTCCGGGCTCAGGCTCAGACGTCCGGATTCGATGCGCGCAATGTCGAGAATGTCCCCGATCAGTTCCAACAGGTCTTTTGCCGAGTGATACGCGACGTCGATGGCCGGTCGATCCGGATGGCCAGGATCAATGCGTTTGAGTGTTAGCTCCAGCATGCCGATGATCGCGTTCATCGGCGTGCGGATCTCATGGCTCATGGTTGCCAGAAAGGTGCTTTTAGCCCGGTTGGCTTCATCGGCACGTTCTTTCGCCGCCTGCCGCTGTTTTATCTGGCGTCTCATATAGGCGTTCCAGGCAACGGAGATCAGCAGCAGTACGCCAGCACCGGTAACGATCTGATAGAACACTCTGTGATAGTTGCGCCAGGTACTTTGCGAGGCCGCTGAATAGCCACGCCAGCGGTTATTGATGATGCCCAGCTCTTCCGGTGCGATGCTCAACAGCGCCTTGTCGAGGATGGCATTCAGTTCTTTGGCGTCGCGCCCGGTCGCCAGGGAAAATGCCGCCTGCTGGGTGCCGATGGTGGTGGTGATCTGAAGTGCCCGCTCGAAGATCCGCGATGAGATGAAGTAATTGGCGATCACCAATGAGTTCACCGCACCTTCTGCCTTGCCCTCGGCGAGCAACTCCACGGCACTGAATGTGTCTGGAGTTTCGACCAGATTGATCCGCGGAAACTCGCTGCGCAGGTAATCCACCAGTGGATTGCCTTGGGCAATGGCCAGGCGTTTGTCCTGCAGTTGGTTGAGGTTGGTCGGGCTGTCGGCCGCTTTGCGTGTCAGCAGGACAAAGGAGTTTTCCAGATACGGGCGGCTGAAGTTCAACATCGTTTCACGCTGTGCGCTGGGGAGCAGGGCGGCGATCAGGTCGGCCTGCTGGTTGGCGATCTGCTCGACCATCTCGTCATCGCTTCGGCTGCGCTGGATCTCGAAGCGCAAACCGGTGCGCAATCTGATCAGTTCGAGCAGGTCAGCCGTGACACCCCGAAAGTTGCCGTCGCTGTCAAAAAACGTCAGCGGCGCAAATGCTTCATTAACTACCACCCGCACAACCGGATGTTGCGCCAGCCAGCGTTCTTCATGGTGGGTGAGTTGCAGTTTTTGATCGGTGAGAAGAATGTCGCTGCCGGCACTCCAGCGTTTGGCGATGTTTTCCCGTTCGCTGGTGGGGATGGCCTTGAGTACCGCGTTGATGATCCCGAGCAGGTCCGGGTTGTCCTTCTGTACGGCAAAGCTGAAACCATGGGCTTCGTGTTTACCGAAGTTGGCCATGCGGATGTTGTTCAGATACCCCTTGTTGATCATGTAATGAGTTGAAATGGTGTCACCGAGAAAAACGTCGGCCTGGTCGAAGGCAACCGCGTTGATTGCATTCTGGTAGGACGGGTAGGAGGTGATGATTGCCTTCGGATACAGCGCCCTGACTTCGTCCAGGGGCAGATAGTGATAGACCATGCTAAGCCGCAGGCCGGCGAGTCCATCTGTCAGTGATCGGGTTTCTCCTTCCCGTGTGACCAGCACGGGTTGATCCACCGCGTAAGGGATGGACAGCGCAATGTCGGCATTGTCGGCCTCGAACCCGTTGGCGGTGCCGAGCATGTCGACCTGACCCTTTTCCAGTGCCTCGATCGCAGCCCCTCGGGACGCGAAGCGCTGAACCTTGACGGGCAACCCCGTAACCTTGCCGAGGATGCCGGCGTAGTCGGCGGTGAAACCTTCGTAGTCGTGGCCGCTGAGGGTCAGGTCGAAAGGCGGATAATCCGGGCCTGATGTGCCCAGGATTAATTCACGTTTGTCTTTGACCCATTGTCGTTGTGAGGTATCCAGTCGGACTTCCATGTGCCCGGTCGTTGAGCGACTGAGCAGGGTGTAGTTTTCACTGGCTGTCTGCGCCGCGAGCACCGGGGTACTCATGCATAAAGCCGTGACCATGAGTCTTAGATAATCCTTCAAACGACTGGGCATCCTGTTCCTCACACTAGCGCGTTACGTTTTGCCATATCGATGAGTTCAACCAGAGATTTGGCTTTGAGTTTCTGCATAAGTCGTTTTTTATAGGTGCTGACAGTCTTGTTGCTGAGGAACATGCCCTTGGCAATTTCCTTGTTGGTGCGACCTTGGGCAAAAAGTTGTAATACCATCAACTCTCGATCATTTACGGATTTGAACAAGTCCAGGTCTGCCCACTGTGCGTCGTCACAACGAACTGGGTTCAAGGCCTCGCTGGGGAAGTAGTTGTAACCTGATAATACTGCTTTGATCGCGCTTACCAGTTCACTGAGCTCTTCCTGTTTGCATACATACCCTGATGCACCTGACTGCATGCAGCGAATACCAAAAAGTTTTGGGCATTGTGCAGTCAACACCAGTGTTTTTAATGGCGTGCTCATTGCGTTGAAACGTGAGAGCACTTCCAGCCCATCCAGTTTGGGAATACTGATGTCGAGGATGATCAGGTCGGGCATGCATTCGCGCACCATTTGCATGGCATCGACGCCATTGTCAGTTTCGCCGACGACTTTGTAACCTTCATGTTCCAGCAGCATTCGAACGGCAAGGCGGATGACAGGGTGATCGTCGACAATAAAAACGGAGTTCATAATCAAATCCCATACGTGCACAAATAAAGCGCGCACCTTAGCTCAGTAGTTGAGGGGGCGCATGAACTGACAAGCCGATAGCAGCAATATAGGAAAAGTCCTACAACTGAAAAAGAAATGGACTACGTGTCAACTAGGTTTTGAATGAGGAAGGGTTAAAAATTTGATGGTTTAGTCAAGAGGCTAAAAGGCGTTTGGCTATAAGTATTAATCTGTGTTTTGGATGTGGTTCTAGTGTGTGAGAGTTGGTGTTTTTTATTGTGAGGCCAAGGTCAGCAAGTTTCTAAAATCTGATTGTTTCAATGGCTTGATCAAGTAACCCAGCAAGGGAAGTCCGTGTTCGTAGGCTACTGTTTTAAGTTTTTCCAGTTCGGCGGATGTCAGGCTGCTCAGCAGTATTGCCTGTCTGATCATTCCCCGGTGACTGGCGAACTCGATCAAATCAAGACCGGGAAGGTCGGGCAGGCATTGGTCGCACAGAAGAATATCGAACGGTTGCGCAGCTTTGAGCATTTGTTGCAAGGCGCCTTCGGCACTGTCAGTGGTGGTCAGTTGGGTGAAGCCGTAACTCTCGAGCAGGTATTGAGCCGCTCTCAGCTGAAACGGATGATCTTCCACCAGCAATATGTGCCAATCGTGTTTGAACGTAGGAGTTTTCATGCGTCATCTGTCGAGCAGTGGGTGTGCAATTGTTTCGCGAGATGGTCGAACAATCGATCAGTCAGCTCTGCACAAGGTGTAGGGCGATTCTGTCGATGTTGAAATACAGATGAATGTCGAGACATTCGATCAGCCGTTCAGACGTCGCTGACGCGGCTGGTCGATGCGCTGTTATCCGTGGCTTGAGCGACCGGTCATTTCCAGCGCCATTTCACCGGCATAGCTGTCGGTCATGCCGGCGATGAAATCAATCATGCGCAAGAAAGAGGTGTGCAACGGGCCATGCGGGTCGGGTGCATTGTTGCCCAACAGGTCGAGTATGCGCCGGTTCTTGAAGGAGGGCGTACGACCGTTGTGCTGCTCCAGTGCTGCGCCGCAAAAAGCATTGAGCAGGATTTCCAGGGTGGTGTAGGCACCGATTTCGTGGAGCGTCTTGCGCTTGTCCTGGAAGATTTTTTTGCGTGCCATGTCCTTGGCATTCAAGACACAGCGTTTGGCCGGGCCATGCATGTGTTCGACAAGGTCCCCCGGTAGCGTGCCGGACAGCAACGCGTCCTGTTGCTCGACAAAGGCTCGGGCTGCTGCGTTGGTCAGGTGTTCGATGGCTTTGCCCCGCAGAATCGCCAGTTTGCGCCGCCGCGAATCCTGTGGACCGAGCTGACGATAGGTTTCCGGGAGATCGTCGCCCACCAGGTCCAGCAGCAGGGACTCGACTTCGGCGTACTCCAGCAGCTCCATTTCCAGGCCATCTTCCAGATCGATCAGCGCGTAGCAGATGTCGTCGGCGGCCTCCATCAGATACACCAGCGGATGGCGCGCCCAGCGCTGTTCTTCCAGTTGGGGCAGGCCGAGTTTATGAGCGATCTGTTCCAGCAGCGGCAGTTCACTCTGGTAGCAGCCGAACTTGTGCTTCTTGTAGCCCAGTGAGTCGGCGTGCCGGGCCGTCCACGGGTATTTCAGGTAGGTGCCCAGGGTGGCATAGGTCAGCCGGGTGCCTCCTTCGAACTGATGGTATTCAAGCTGGGTGAGCACCCGGAAACCTTGGGCATTGCCTTCGAAGTTGAGGAAGTCGTTGCGTTCGGCTTCGCTCATGGCATCCAGCCAGCCACGGCCGGCGGCCTGCTGGAACCAGTGGCGGATCGCGTCTTCGCCGGAGTGGCCGAAGGGTGGGTTGCCGATGTCATGGGCCAGGCAAGCCGATTGCACCACCATCCCCAGGTCGCTCGGTTCACACCAGTCGGGCAGCGCGCTGCGGATGGTTTCACCGACGCGCATCCCCAGCGAACGGCCGACGCAGCTGACTTCCAGCGAGTGAGTCAGGCGCGTATGAATGTGATCGTTGCTGGAGACCGGATGGACCTGGGTCTTGCGCCCGAGACGGCGAAACGCGCCTGAGAAAATGATCCGGTCGTGGTCTTTATGGAAAGGACTGCGGCCGAGTTCTTCCGGGCTGTGCACAGGTTTTCCGAGGCGTTCGCGGGTAAGCAGGGTGTGCCAATCCAAGGCTGGTTTCTCCGTCAGGTGACTGAACCCCTAGCTTCCCGTTTCGCGCCGGTACCTGCAAGGAGAACTACAACCCCGCAGCGTCGATATCGATGAGCAGTAGCCGTTCGCCGTTATCGAAAAACTGCCCCGCAGTGAGGCAGTACTGATTGCTGGTGGCGTCGCGGTAAGTGTTGGAAAGCGTCAGACGGCGCTCATCCCAACCCTCGGCCAGCAAGTGATAGAAATAGGGGCGCCATGACCAGTTATGGCCCAGGTAGCGGCTATCGGCTTCCCAGCCGTTGTTGCGCCATTCCAGGTTGGGGGTCAGTTGCGTGCCGTGGCGGTCGCACTGATAAAAACGCAGCAGCCAGGGAAACGCCTGCAGTTGCGGCAAGGCGCTGAGGGGGGCGCAGGCTTGAGCCCAGGCTTGCAGGATGGTCATCAGTTCGCTGAGTTGCTGGCGCATGATCATCAGGCGAGCGCGTTCAGTCAGCTTTTGCTGAACGTAACGCTGGCGCAGTTGCGCGAAGCGCTCGACAAAGGCGTCGGTGGCGAAGAAATCCGCTTGCGCTCGGGCGAACAGAAAGCCTTGTACGTAGCGTGAGCCGCACTCCAGGGCAAAATTCAGTTGAGCTTCGGTTTCCACGCCTTCGGCGATGATCCAGCAACCGGTTTTTTCCGCCATTTGCGCCAGTGCCTTGACCACATCGCTGCTGGGACCGCCCAACGCGGCGGCCTGGAACAGTCGCATGTCGAGTTTGAGAATGTCCGGTTGCAGGGCCAGCACGCGATCGAGTTGAGAGTAACCGGCACCGAAATCATCGATGGCGATCCGCGCCCCGGCTTGCCGGTAGCGGGCCACGACTTCAGCCAGACGCTGGCTGTCGCCGCCCAATTCGGTGATCTCGAAGACGATTCGCTGTGCATCGACACCATGCCTGCTCAGTTGCTTGAGGCTCGGCAGTGCCTGGTCCCGGCGCAAGCGGCTAATCCAGCGGGGTGAGATGTTCAGGCTGAGAAACCAGTCCGTGGGCGCTTCATGCAGACGGCTCAGGGCGTTGTCGCGAATCTGGCGATCGAGACGTCGCAGGGCGATAGCCGGGGTTCGCGGATCGGCGAACAGCGCACCTACCGAGATCAGTTGACCATCGGCCTGGCGCAGTCGGCCCAGCGCTTCGACACCCGCGATACGGCCTGTGGCGGTATCGATGAATGGCTGAAAACAGGCGAGCGGTTGCCCGTCGATCACGAGGCCTCCTTATTAAGGTGTTGTTCTGGATAAATACCTGGTCCCAGGTAGGCACGCAGGATCAACCTCTCGATAAAGAGGTTGATCCTGGTGGTATTGCAAGAATGCAGCCAGACAAGACTGATTAGTGTTTGCGCGAAGCGCTCTGCATGACCAGCTTGATCAGCGGCCCTAGTGCGGCGCCCAGGCTAACCAGCTTGGTCAGGCTGCCGATACCGCCGCCCTTGGCACCCTTGCCGGTCAGAAAACCCAACCCGATCACGGCGGCGATGCCCCAGAGCGGGGCGTGTTTGATGCCGAAGCCGTCTTGCAGGCTTTGTGTCATGCCGCGCACCCGTTGCAGGGGCTGCAGCAGTTGTTGGGATTCGTGGCGAATTTCCTGGCGATGCATTTCCATGCGCAGACGGATCAGTGCCTTGCGCATTTCCGTTCGCGAACTATTGCGGGGAAGTTCAGGCATGCTCATGGCAACAGACGCTCCCGATCATTGGCCAGCTCCTCGAGGGTGCCATGGAAGGGTGAGGATTCATCGAAAATCGCCGCCCTCAAGCGCATCGCGCAGAACAACGTAGCGAGGGTGTAGAACACACAGAGCCCGATGATCGCCGCCAGGCGATAGGTGTCCCAGAACAGGATCAACACCAGCGTCGACAACCCCACCAGCAACAACAAGGCAAAGACCAGCGTCAGGCCTGCAAACAGCAACAGGCTTACGGTACGTGCTTTTTGCTCCTGCAGTTCGATGCCGAACAGTTCGACATGGCTATGCAGCAATCCAAGAAACGCGGCACCCAGGCGCCGCGATGAAGAGCGGGTGCCCGTCGCGGACGAGCCGGATTCATCGATCGCCATATCAGCGCCGAGTGGCCAGCAGACCAATCAGGAAACCCACGCCGGCTGCAATCCCGACCGATTGCCATGGGTTGGCCTGGACGTAATCTTCCGTGGCGGCGACAGCCGCTTTGCCGCGCTCTTGCAGGGCGTCTTCGGTCAGCCTCAGGGTTTCCCGGGCACGCAGCAGGCTGTCGCGGATCTGTTCGCGCAGCTCATCGGCCTGATCACCGGCCAGGGAGGCGGTGTGTTCCAGCAACCGTTCGGTATCGCTGACCAGTGTCTGAAAATCTTCCATCAGAATTTCTTGAGCAGTCTTTGCCTTGATGCGTGCCATTGGTGATCTCCGTAAGTGGCTTCTGAAGCGTTCGAGTATGAGCCTTGCGCGAAGGTTCAGTACAAATGACTGGTACATCTTTTGCTACGTCGTGGTGCGTCAGCCGGCGCTATTGCGCTGTTGCCGGGCATGATTTCAGGAAAACCCTAACTCAAACAATCAAAACTCGCGCAGAGGCGGCGGTCTTGTGCGCCAAAGCGGTTCATCCGGATCAGCGTTGCGGTCTGGATTGGCTGCAACTTGGTGCGTCGACCATCTGCGCGAACTGCTTTGGTGCTTTTTTCAGCCTTCAGGTCTGCCAATCCATGGAAAATCTGCAAAGTGCTGTGGACAGTCTGGTCCATAGCTCCAACACGTTGTTCATCCTTATCGGTGCGGTCATGGTTCTGGCCATGCACGCCGGTTTCGCCTTTCTTGAGGTCGGCACAGTTCGCCAAAAGAATCAGGTCAACGCCTTGTCGAAGATCCTCAGTGACTTCGCCATTTCGACCCTAGCCTACTTCTTTATAGGCTATTGGATTTCCTATGGGGTCAGTTTTATGCAACCGGCGGCGGTGATCACCGCCGACCATGGCTATGGGTTGGTGAAGTTTTTCTTTCTGCTGACCTTTGCCGCGGCGATACCGGCGATCATTTCCGGAGGCATCGCCGAGCGCGCCCGGTTCGTCCCGCAGTTGTGCGCGACGGCGCTGATCGTGGCGTTTATCTACCCCTTCTTCGAGGGCGTGGTCTGGAACGGCAACTTCGGCCTGCAAGCCTGGTTGCTGGCACGTTTCGGCGCCAGTTTCCATGACTTCGCCGGCTCCGTGGTGGTTCACGCCATGGGCGGCTGGCTGGCACTCGCGGCGGTGTTGCTGCTTGGGCCGAGGCAAGGTCGTTATCGCGACGGGCGACTGGTGGCATTCGCGCCGTCGAGCATTCCCTTCCTGGCGTTGGGGTCGTGGATCCTGATCGTCGGCTGGTTCGGTTTCAACGTGATGAGCGCCCAGACTCTGCAAGGGGTCAGCGGGCTGGTGGCGGTGAATTCGTTGATGGCCATGGTCGGCGGCACGGTGGCGGCGTTGATCGTCGGGCGCAATGACCCGGGCTTCCTGCATAACGGCCCGTTGGCTGGATTGGTGGCGATCTGCGCCGGCTCGGATCTGATGCACCCGGTGGGCGCATTGGTGACCGGCGCCATCGCCGGGAGCCTGTTTGTCTGGTGCTTTACCGCGGCTCAAGGCAAATGGCGTATCGACGATGTGCTGGGTGTCTGGCCTTTGCATGGGCTGTGTGGTGTCTGGGGCGGGATCGCTTGCGGCGTTTTCGGGCAAACCACTTTGGGTGGATTGGGGGGCGTGAGCCTGATCAGCCAGTTGATCGGCACCTCTTTGGGGGTAGTCGTGGCGCTGGCCGGTGGTTTTGCCGTGTATGGCGCGATCAAGGCCGTCCATGGCTTGCGCCTGAGCCAGGAAGAAGAGTATTACGGCGCGGATTTGTCGGTGCACAAGATCGGCGCCATGAGCCAGGACTGAATCAGCGTTCCTCATCGTCGGCACCAGGGTAAAAATCGTGCAGCAGGCGATAGCGGTCATGCCGTACCTGGTCGACCCGGTCCTGCACCTGCTGGCCGGGTATGCCCAGCATGATCAGAGCGTGGGAGGCGAGCATCAGGCTGGACTCCAGCAACTCGGGTACGACTTCGCTGGCACCGGCCGCCTTCAACTCGGCCAACTGGCTGTCATCCCGGGTGCGCACCAGGATCGGCACGGTCGGGTTGAACCGCCGTGCTTCCTTGAGAATCAGCAGGGCGATGTCCGTCTTGTCCACGGCAACCACCAACAGTCTTGCGCGCTCCAGCCCTATCGCGATCAGCAGCTCGCCGCGGCGTGAGTCGCCATAGTGCACACTGCTTTCATTGACCACAGCTTCCTGGACCCGCACCGGATCGGTGTCCAACGCGATGTATGGTTGCTGAACATGACGCAGGAAACGCCCGATGGATTGACCGACGCGGCCGTAGCCGCAGATCACCACGTGATTGTGCAGGCCGGCATTGAGCGCGCTGATTTCTTCGAGTTCGGCTGCTTTGTTGGGTTTGCGGTGCAGACGCATGGCGATGCGGGGAGCGGCACGCAGAAGTAAAGGCGTTACCAGCATCGAGCAGAACGTGGCCGCCAGCAGCAGGCCGCCGAGGTCGGCGGGCATCAGTTTGTTCTGTTGCATCTGCGCCATCAGGGCAAAACAGAACTCACCCCCCTGGGCCAATGCCAGGCCGCTGCGCCATGCAGTTTCGCCATCGCTGCCGCGCCATTTGACCAGCAGTGCGACCAGGGTGCCCTTGATCAGCAGCAACCCCAACGTCAGACCGAGAATCAGCAGGCCGTGGCTGGCAAACAGGCGCAAGTCGATCAGCATGCCGATACTGACGAAGAATACTCCGAGCAGAATATCGCGGAACGGACGGATATCGGCCTCGATCTGATGTCGGTAATGGCTTTCCCCCAGCAGCATGCCGGCGAGAAAGGCGCCCAGGGCAGGAGAGAGGCCGAGCAGGTGAGTCAGCCAGGCCGTCAGCAGAACAATCACCAGTGCCAACAGCACGAACAGCTCCGCGGACCGGGCCGCGGCGACTTCATGGAACAGCCGTGGCAGAAACCAGCGACTGACCAGCAGCAAACCGACGAACAGCACCAGGGTCTTGGCCAGCGTCAGCGGCAGCGCCCAATACCAGGCCTGGTCACTGCTGCCGGCGAACACCGGCACAAGCGTCAGCAGCAACACCGCAACCACGTCCTGGAACAACAGCACGGCGATGGCATTCTGGCCGTGACGGCTGAATATTTCGCCGAGGCTGCTCAACTCCTTGCTGACAATGGCGGTAGACGACAGCGCCAGACCGGCGCCGAGTAACAGGGCTGGCGTGATCGGCATGCCGAACAGCATCAGCAAAGCTCCCAGCAAGATCCCGGACCCCAGCACTTGCAGGCTGCCCAGGCCAAACACCACCTGGCGCAGTGCGAGCATCTTCGACAGGGAAAACTCAAGCCCCAGGGAGAACAGCAGGAACACCACGCCCAATTCGGCCAGATCGGGCAAATCTTCGTTTTCATTCACCCAGTTGAACGCTGTCGGCCCGATCATCAGCCCTACGCACAAGTAGCCCAGCACCGGTGGCAAACGCAGGCGCTGGAACAGTGCAATCACCACCAGGGAGGAGGCGAGGATGATCAACAAGTTGGCAAACACAAAAAACTCCGGTGAGGGTGCTGGCTACTCAAGCGTAGAGGCAAAAAAGACGCGAGCATTGCGCAAATGACCGGCGACGCAAATGATTTGCGTCAGAGTTTTGCTGAAATCTCTTGAAGTCACCGTTGCTCGGACGTCGGCTCGACTGCGTTTGATGGCGGGCCTAGAATGAGCGCTTACTTCGTTTGGTCTTGTCGTCATGCCTCCTGAATGTCAGCTGTTCGGCACCGTTGGTTGCCATCTTTGTGAAGTCGCCGAAGCCATGCTGATGGAGTTTGTCGAGCGTGGTCTGTTGGTGGAGCTGGTGGATATCGCTGATGATGAAACCTGGTTCGAAGCCTACAGCCTGCGTATTCCGGTGTTGCGTCGGGTCGATACCGGCGCTGAACTGGGCTGGCCGTTTAGTGCCGAGCAGGTGGTGGCGTTCCTGCGCGAGTCCTGACACTGCTGGCGATGCCCCACCTGTCGCGATCCTCGTTTCATTCGTTGGCGAAAGGTTGGTTATTCGGTTACTGTATGTGCATACAGTTATTCGGATTGCCTGCCATGCTTCTCCCTGTTCGGGTTTGGGCAGATGATCCCGGACGTCAGAGGGATGAAATGTGGTCAATGTCGAACAATTGAAGAACAGCGTGAACCGGATGTCGGTGGACGTGGTGCGCGAGGCGGTTCTCGAGTTGCGTCTGGATGGTCTGGTCACGGAAGGAAAAACGCCTTTCAACAAACTGCATTTCAATACCTGTTTCGCCGAAATCGAAGCCTTGTTCCAGCGTGCGGGTTATCACCGGCAGCTCGATGTCGTGGGCTATCAGGGGTTGTTTTATGCGCTCTATGATCCGGGTCGCTGGGAAGCGGTCGATGTGCTGCGCTGGCTCAAGGAGTTCACCGAAGCGGCCGCTCGAACGCAGTCAATACCGGCCTGAGGATTCTCTTCTAGGTTCGTTCCGGCCACTGTTGGATAATGCTGCCCTGCATTGAGGGTTAGAGTTTTTCGTATGTCCACTTCATCGTTTTCTGCTGCGCACAACCAGGCCAGCACGCTCTATCTGCCGCCTGGTCCGTGGCAGACCGTATTCGATTGCCTGTGTGAACACTTCAGCGCCATCGGTCGTGAGCAATGGCTGGACAGAATTGCTCGCGGTCGAGTCCTCGATGGGCAAGGTATGCCGATCGCTCTGGATCTGCCTTACAAGGAAGGTCTGCGAATTCATTATTTTCGCGAGGTGCCGGACGAAAAACCGATCCCTGTGGTGGAGTCGATCCTCTATGCCGACGAGCATCTGGTGGTGGCGGACAAGCCGCACTTCCTGCCGGTGACGCCGGCTGGGGAGTATGTGGAGCAGACATTGCTGCGACGACTGATCCGGCGACTGGATAACCCGCATCTGGTGCCTTTGCATCGTATTGACCGGCATACGGCAGGGCTGGTGCTGTTCTCAGCCAATCCTCAGAGTCGGTCGGCGTATCAGTCATTGTTTCCTACACGCCAGATCGAAAAACGCTACGAAGCAATCGCCCGGGCATTGCCTGAACTGACCTTCCCGATGGTTCATAAAAGTCGACTCATCGATGGCGAACCGTTCTTTCGCATGCAGGAAGGTCCGGGCGTCAGCAATACCGAGACGGCTGTCGAGGTCCGGGAAAAAAACGGTGAGTTCTGGCGCTATGCGCTTTACCCGGTAACGGGCAAGAAACATCAGTTGCGAGTGCACATGGCGGCCCTGGGGGCTGGTATCTGCAATGACCCGTTCTATCCGCAGGTGCTCAAGGATGTTGAAGACGACTATGCCAATCCCTTGAAGCTGCTGGCCCAGGGGTTGCGATTTGTCGATCCGGTTACGGGGCACGAAAGAGAGTTCGAAAGCACAATCACTCTGGAGTGGTGATCATAGGCGATCCTGTTTTTCTTCTGCCACGAAAAAGCCCGCTTTAAAAGCGGGCTTTTCTGTATCCGATGGTCGCCGCAAAGATTACAACTCTTTAACGGTACGAATCTGATCCTTGTTGATGCGGGTGTGCTTGCCATCCAGCTGTTCGAACTCGTAAAAGCCCGATTCTTGATCGTACTTAGGCGCGTCGACGGCCTGGATTTCTCGACCGTCATTCAAGGTGATCACTGAAGGCGATGCACAACCGGCGAGTGTCGCAAGGCCCAGTGCGAGCATGAAAGTGGCGAGGGTCCGTTGGGTCATGGGTGTGTCTCCGAATGGAAAATCTTTTGAATACTGAGCTTGAGACGTATGCAGCGCGTGCAAGTTCCTTCGAGCGTCAGTCTGACACAGTGTGATGCGTGCTTAACAGTTCCGGCGTATTGAGGTTGGCCAGGCGAGGGTCGTTGTCGGGGCACTGCAGGGCCATGGCGCCCAATGTGCGCATCAGTCTGCCCGGGCTGCGCTCGCCTTCGTTCCAGGCCGTCTCGAAAGCCCCTGAAAGAGCGACGGGAATCATGCACAGCAAAGGTTCCCAGTGTTCTCCATGGCGTAGCATCAGCGGTTTGTCCGGATGCTGCGCGGCCGTTTCACGCATGTTCTGGAGCAGCGCCGCATCGATGCATGGCACATCGCAGGGCAATACCAGCAGGTGCGTGTGGCGGGCGGCCTTCAGGCCTGCGCGAATACCCGCCAATGGTCCCGGAAAGTCGCCTTCATCGTCATGGACCAGCTGATCCGCATAAGGCGCATATTTCTCCAGGTTTCTGTTGCAGGAGATGATCAAATCATCACTCAGCAGACGGGTCTTGCGGTGCAGATGCGCGATCAGTGGCTCGCCGTGCCATTCCAGCAAACCCTTGTCCTGACCGCCCATGCGTTGGCCACGCCCACCCGCCAGGAGCAAAATGGAGCACGGCGCCAAAGGTGTATCCGAGGTCATTGCACTTCTCCATGGGGGCGGCGAAAAAATGAGGCGCTGTGATATAACACCGGGCTGTTTCTCCTACAACTGGACGAGCCTATGAAAGCCAAGGCTGATGTACCTTTCGCACCGCTCAACATCGCGGTGCTGACTGTCAGCGATACCCGTACCCTGGAAACCGACACCTCAGGCCAGGTCTTCGTCGACCGCTTGAGCGCTGCCGGTCATAACCTGGCGGCCCGTGTATTGCTCAAAGATGATCTCTACAAAATTCGTGCGCAAGTGGCCAACTGGATTGCCGATGAAGTCGTGCAAGTGGTGCTGATCACTGGCGGTACCGGGTTTACCGGTCGTGACAGCACGCCTGAAGCGGTGAGTTGCCTGCTGGATAAGCAGGTCGATGGTTTTGGTGAACTGTTCCGGCAGATATCGGTGGCGGATATCGGTACTTCCACGGTTCAGTCCCGGGCCTTGGCCGGTCTGGCCAATGGCACGCTGGTTTGCTGCTTGCCGGGTTCGACCAATGCGGTGCGCACCGGTTGGGACGGTATTCTCGCCGAACAACTGGATTCCCGGCACCGTCCGTGCAATTTCGTGACTCATCTGAAACAGGCGGCACCCTGTGAATCCCGCGGGTAAGCCAGGCAAGACTGGCAGCCTGATGGCTGTCGAGGTAGCGCTCGCGCGGCTACTGGAAATGGCCGACGCCTCGAGAATTCATGAGCACCAACGCTTGCCGTTGGCGCAGGTTCAGGGGCGTGTACTGGCTGCTGATCTGGTTTCGACACTTGATCTGCCGCCTTGGCCCAACAGTGCCATGGATGGGTATGCCTTGCGCGTCGCCGACTGGACGGGAGAACCGTTGCCGGTCAGCCAGAAGATTTTTGCAGGTCAGGCTCCGGAGCCCTTGAAGCCTGGGACCTGTGCGCGGATCTTCACCGGCGCGCCTGTGCCCGCGGGTGCTGACTGTGTCGAGATGCAGGAGAACGCCGAGGTTCAGGCGGATGAGCGGGTACGTTTCACCGAGACCATGACGCCGGGGCAGAACATCCGTCCACAAGGCCAGGAAACCACCGCCGGTGAGTTGATCTTGCCCGCCGGTACACGCCTGGGGCCCATCGAACAGGGGCTGGCGGCATCGTTGGGATGCGCTGAATTGGATGTGGTTCGCAAGGTTCGTGTTGCGGTTTTGTCTACCGGGGATGAGCTGATTGAGCCGGGCCAGGCCCTTGGGCCGGGACAGATCTACAACAGCAATCGAGTGTTGCTTTGCAGCTGGTTGCAGCGCTTGGGCTGTGAGGTGATCGATGCTGGCATTCTTCCCGATGATTTAGCGACCACTCGTGCCCGTCTCGGCGAGTTGAAGGATGTCGACCTGATTCTCTCCACCGGTGGCGTATCGGTGGGAGAAGCCGACTTTCTGGGCATTGCCTTGCGGGAAGAGGGCGAGTTGACCCTGTGGAAGCTTGCCATCAAGCCAGGCAAGCCGCTGACGTTCGGGCATTTTCGCGGTGTGCCTGTCATTGGTTTGCCCGGCAATCCGGCGTCAACCCTGGTGACTTTTGCTTTGTTGGCAAGGCCCTACCTCTTGCGCCGCCAAGGCGTAAAAGAGATCGAACCCCTGAAGTTTCAGGTACCGGCAGGGTTTGTCTGGCCAAAGGCTGGTAACCGACGTGAGTACTTGCGCGGACGTCTGGAGAATGGCCGGGCAATCATCTACAGGAATCAGAGCTCTGGCGTACTGCGCAGTGCCGCCTGGGGGGACGGTCTGGTTGAAGTGCTGGAGGACCGTACACTGATCGAGGGTGATAGTGTGAGCTTCATCCCGTTGAGTGAAGTCCTGGGCTGATGCAGGTCCTGGTTCTGCCACGCAAGCCCGGTCGAAAGCGTTGGGGCTTGCGTGCATGACCGTTCCTTAATTTGCCAGAAGTGTCACGACCTGGTCGAAGCGACTGTTGGAGATCCAGCTCAAAAGCCCCAGGACCACAGCTGTTCCGCCAGCTGAATAGGCAAGCCTGTGCTTGATGGATTTGACGTCGCCGCGGACTTCATCCAGGTCTCTGCGGATGTACTTGAGATGTGTCTCCAGTTCAGTGACGCGAGGTTCCATATCAACTTCTCCGGTGGGCTTTGCGCTGCTTTTGAATTCAGCCTGCTGATTGACGTGATTGTCTGAGAACGGTGTAACCGGAGTTACCGGTAGTCTGAGGTCATGGCTTTGCATGGAATAATTGGCTCCTTGCGTTAAAACCATTCAGGTGGCCGATAGGGTTATTACTTACGATTTTTGAGGACCTTAAAGGGGTTCCATTCATTGTTTGCACATCCCTGTGTAATTTACTGGTGATGACTGATAACCGCTGACACAACGGTGTACCAATTGCCCTGATGGGTCAATTGAGCCGATTCCTCAGGTTTTGTAAGAAAAAATACCGCTCTGTAGGACTCAAGTGTCCTTCCCCAGGAAATAATTGAAATCCTTGCGACTTTTATGAGGGGCTGCGAGGTCAACATCTCCCATACGGATTCGGAAAGGGGGGTGATCAAAATGAACGAGCGCAAGGCGCTGTTGATTCTGCATGGCAAGCAGGCACTCAATGAGCAGGTCCGTTCAGCTGTCGAAGGCAAGCGCCAACAAGGCTGGGAACTGGCTGTTCGACTGACCTGGGAGGCTGGTGATGCGCAGCGGCTGGTGGGGGAAGCGTTGACGGCGGGCTATACGCAGCTGATTGCCGGCGGCGGCGATGGCACCTTGCGTGATATCGCCGAAGCCATGGCGGCGCATTCGACTCAGGCCAGCCTGGTGCTTTTGCCCTTGGGCACCGCCAACGATTTTGCACGCGCCGCGGGTGTGCCCCTGGAGCCCGCTCAAGCGCTGGAGCTTTTGGAGGCCGCCCCGCATGCCATTGATCTGGGGGAGGTGGGTGGGCAGGTTTTTCTGAACATGGCCACGGGCGGCTTTGGCAGTCAGGTCACGGCCAATACTTCCGAGGAACTGAAAAAAATTCTTGGCGGCGCGGCTTATCTCTTCACCGGTTTATCGCGCTTCAGTGAGTTGCATGCGGCCTATGGCGAGTTGCAGGGGCCGGATTTTCACTGGGCCGGTGAGTTGTTGGCATTAGGCATCGGCAATGGCCGACAGGCTGGCGGTGGTCATATGTTGTGCCCGCAGGCGCTGGCTGACGATGGTCTGCTGGATATCAGCATTTTGCCCGCGCCCCAGGAAGTGGTCGGTACCTTGAAAGACCTGCTGACCGATGGCTTCGGAATCGACAACATGTTTGTGCGAGCCCGCTTGCCGTGGGTCGAGATCAAAGTATCGGAGGGCCTTTATATCAACCTTGATGGTGAGCCTCTGGAGGGCGATAGCCTGCGGTTTTCGGCACGGCCGGCGGCATTGCGGGTGCATTTGCCCGAGGGCTCGCCGCTGCTGAGCGGCTCGAATCCGGCTAATCGTCCAGACTGATGATTTGCTCGCGCACGGCGAACAACACCAGGCCGGCCACATCGTATATCTGCAAGCGTTTCATGATCTGCGAGCGGTGGGTTTCGACAGTCTTGATGCTCAGGCCCAAGCCATTGGCAATTTCCCGGGTGGATTTTCCGCGAACAATCAATCGCAGGATTTCCAGCTGGCGTGCCGTCAGGTTGTGCGAGTCCTGGGTTGGTGCCTGATTTTTCTGGGTTCGGGTCAGCGCCTGGTTGATGACGGTGTGGGCAATGGCCGGGCTCAGGTAGCGTTCGTTATTGCGCAAGGCATCCAGGGCATGTTCGAGCTCGGTGGCCGTGGTGTCTTTGAGCAGGTAGCCATGAGCCCCGGATTCGAGTGCTTGCATGATGAGCGCCGGGTCGGTGTGCATCGACAGGATGAGCACTTTGCACTGCGGACGTACTCGTTTGAGTCGCTGCAAGGCTTCAAGGCCACCGGTTTTCCTCATGGAGATATCCAGCAGGATGATGTCCGGGGACAGTTGCTCGACCATCTCGAGTAACTGCGAGCCGTCACTGGCCTCCCCAATGACCGCATAGCCGGGAATATCCAGCACCAGAGCGCGCACGCCAGCCCTGATAAGCGAGTGGTCGTCCACCAGAAGTAAGTTACAAGTCAACGCATAACCTTATTCGTACTGGCCCGTTCCAGCGCACGGGGCGCCCAGGGGAAGAGTGCTTCGATTTGAGTGCCTTTGCCCGGCTCGCTGGTCACGGTCAGCGTGCCGCCCAACTGATCGATCCGTTCCGACATTCCGGCCATTCCGCGTTGCCCCTCGCGAGCAGGGTCTGCCGCTGGCTCGAACCCCAGGCCATCGTCACTGATTAACAACGTCAGGCCTTGGGGCAGACGTTGCAGGCGGACCAACAGATTCCTGGCTTCGGCATGGCGCAGCATATTGGTAACCGCTTCTTGAGTGATGCGAAAGGCCGCCACCGCCATTTCTTCCGGTATGCCAGTCAAACGTTGATGGCATTCCAGGCTCCAGTTCACAGACGTATTGGCCAGGGTTCTGAGTAAATGTGCACGCAGACTGGCTTCCAG
Source organism: Pseudomonas sp. Pseusp15 (assembly GCF_059492165.1). Classification (NCBI taxonomy): domain Bacteria; kingdom Pseudomonadati; phylum Pseudomonadota; class Gammaproteobacteria; order Pseudomonadales; family Pseudomonadaceae; genus Pseudomonas; species Pseudomonas sp. Pseusp15. The sequence continues at coordinate 3,471,358 of NZ_CP168523.1, read as the reverse complement.
CCCGAGACTGGTCAACTGTCGTGGGTTCAGGATGGCTGATACATCACGAACTTTGGTCAGGGTTTCGTCCAGCGTATCGCAGAGGACCGAACATTGACCCTGCAGTTCTTCAGGCAATCGACGTTTGAGCCATTCACTCTGAAGTTTTGCGGCGGTCAGCAATTGGCCAATATCATCATGCAGTTCCCGACTGAGCCGGTGACGTTCATTTTCCTGAACTTCCAGCAGACGGTCGGCCAATTCTTGAGGCTGAAACTTTATCGATTTGAGCGAGAGGCGATGCCCCACCCAGACGCAGGCCAGCGCCGCAGTATTGAGCATCAGCAGACTCACCGGCAGAGGCATCGACAAGCTGTAGACCAACAGGCTGCCAAGCGTCGAGCAGGTGCACACGAAAAGCGTGAACCGGCGCGCGCTTTTTCGGGAGGGTGGCCACTGGGCGATTGACTTGAGGCTGGCGTACATAGCGGATGGAGCCAATGGATGTTCGCTGCGGGCAGACCGGTCATAAGGGCTGACGGGTCTCTGTTTGAAAATAGGTTGTATGAGTCGCCTTTAATGATGGCAGTGCAATGCTCGAAATAAAGCCTTCAATGTTATGAGCTTGTTCGCGCCAAGGGGCACTCTGTCATTAATTGACGTCAACGAATGGGCGGCATAATACCACTTAAGATACCGTTGGTCGCGTTCGGCACATAGGTAGGCACCTTCAGGAAATAACGTTTTTGGACGATAGTTCCATAATGGAAAAACTTTTTGATTTTTATCTTCGAAAGATATCGAGTGTGCCAGGCGTTTAGTTTCTATTGGCAGGCACTATCTGAAGTCGGGGCGGGGGTATCTATTTGTTTCGAGCTGCCATCGACGGGTATGAAATATTCAATTGCGGTATGCGCACACTCAAGTTACAGGGCGGCATCATTACAATAAAAAATGCGCAACACGGGGTTGGTGAATTTAAGCCTGCCGTTCAGAGAACGAAACGAGCCTGAACTGCTTGGAGTGGCTGGGCGGCTGAAACTGACTTTGTCCCACTTGAAATGCAAACGCTTCGATCAGGGACGTCTGTTCACTGTCATCGAGGCCGAGTTGACCGGTGGTCTGGTCGATGAGTTCGAGTTGCCAGGCCATTAACGTGAAGCAATCCTTGAGCGCATCCAGGGCCTGATCATGCAGGTCCATGTGATTCTGGGCGTGGCTCAGCAATCCATGAATGTGCAGCGAGAATTCCGAAACCGTTGCCAGTGCCAAGGCATCGGCCTTGCTTGCCAGCTTGAGAAGGGTGCTGAGCATGCAATCGATGGCGTCCTTGTCATTGCTGATCAACTGCAAATGACTCAGGCACTCCTCGGACTTGGCCAGGAGTGTTTCAGCCTCGACGAGAAACTCCGGAATCCGCTGGGCCCACTCTTTAGGGTTGTTCGCCATGCTTATCTCCACAACGTCATGTCAGATGAGGGAATGTCGTGTGTGTCGACGAGAACCTTACGTGTCCCGGCGCTGCCATGCCTTGGTGAGATCGCGCTCTGGCAGGCTTGGGCACCGACTGGGGAACTCGAACGAGTGGATGGCCACTGACCTGCGATCGCACACAAAAGCCTGACTCCGTTCATGCAATGAGAATGGCGTCACATTAATGGCTATTGGATATTGCGAATATCAGGTTGGGCCTGATTGTGCCTAGGGGAATCCCTTACACAGGGGAACCTAACGTGCAAACCAAGGTCGCGCCGCAAGGGATGAAGCAGATGAATTCACGGGGTCAGTAAAGCATGATGTTAATGTGACATCAATGCTTGGGCATGGCATTTTGTCCGGGGGTCAAGATTCGGCAAAAACTGCCGATAACTCTCTTTAGTGAATTCATCAGAACAAGCCCAGGAGTCATTAATGGCCGGCATTCTCGACACGGTAGACCAACGCACGCAACTGGTGGGTGAGAATCGCCTGGAAATTCTCATGTTCCGGCTGGCCGGACGGCAATTGTTCGCGATCAACGTCTTCAAGGTCCAGGAAGTGCTGCAGCTGCCGAAGCTGACCCTGATGCCGCAGCGCCACCCTTTTGTTTGTGGCGTGGTCAACCTGCGTGGCCAGACGCTGCCGGTGATCGACCTGTCCCAAGCCATCGGCATGCGTCCGCTGGTGCCAAGCCCCACCAGTACGATCATCGTCACCGAGTACAACCGCTCGGTGCAGGCATTTCTGGTCGGTGGCGTGGACCGCATCGTCAATATGAACTGGGAAGCCATTCTGCCGCCGCCGACCAGCGCCGGTCGCCAGCATTACCTGACCGCCATCAGCAAGGTCGACGATCAGCTGGTGGAAATCATCGACGTCGAAAAAGTCCTGGCCGAAATCGTGCCGTACAACGCCAAGGTCTCTCGCGACAAACTCGACGATCCGGTTCTGGAGCGCGCCCGTGGCCGTGAAGTGCTGCTGGTGGATGACTCGAACGTGGCTCTGTCGCAATTGCGCGACACCTTGGGTCAGTTGGGCGTGAAAATGCATATTGCCAGTGATGGCTTGAAGGCGCTGAACATGCTCAAGGCCTGGGCTGATACCGGTGTGAACATGACTGACAAGCTGTTGATGATCTTCACCGATGCGGAAATGCCGGAGATGGACGGCTATCGCCTGACCACCGAGATACGCAACGACCCCCGTTTGCGCGGCCTTTATGTGGTCCTGCACACCTCGCTGTCGGGTAGCTTCAATGACTCGATGGTCAAGAAGGTCGGCTGCGACAACTTCCTCTCCAAATTCCAGCCCGACAAACTCGTCGACGTGGTGCGTCAGCGCCTGATGCTCGACGAAGTGCCGGCCTGATAACAATCTGGAAAAACGCGGTGGCAGGGTTTGGGGCTGCTGTGCAGCCCAACGGGGGCAAGCCCCCTCGCCACAGGGTCTTTGATTCAGCGATCAAGCTCGTATAGGGTGGCGTTTTTGCCCACCAGGGAGCTGTGGCCATGCATCTGAGCGCGCTTTATCGTTTTCCGTTGAAATCCGGCAAGGGCGAGACCTTGAATCAGGTCAGCCTGGACAAACTGGGGCTGGACGGCGACCGGCGCTGGATGCTGGTCGACGAGGTCAGCGGGCGTTTTCTGACCCAGCGCGCGGAGGCGAAAATGAGTCAGCTGTCGGCGTTGTGGAACGCAAGCGGTGGCTTGACCCTCAGTGCCCAAGGCCATTCACCGATCGATATCGCCTTGCCCGCCAGCGATGCAGAGCTGCGTGGCGTGACCATCTGGCGCGACACCTTGCGCGTGCCCGATGCCGGCATTGCTGCGGCTGCCTGGGTCAGTGAGTTCATCGGCAAGCCGACGCGTCTGGTGCATGTGCCGCTCGATCGTGCGCGGACCACCCAGGCCGGCTACGGCAAGGACGACGATCAGGTGGCTTTTGCCGACGGTTTTCCGTTGTTGCTGATTGGCCAGGCGTCGCTGGAAGACTTGTCGCAACGGGTCGGGCGACCGCTGGAGATGCTGCGCTTTCGGCCCAATCTGGTGATCGAGGGCAGCGAGGCGTTCGCCGAAGATGGCTGGAAGCGCATCCGCATTGGCGATGTCGAGTTCCGCGTGGTCAAGTCCTGCTCACGTTGCATTCTGACCACCATCGACCCGCAGACCGGCGAACGTAGCGACGACCGCGAGCCTCTGGCGACCTTGCAGCAATATCGGGCTCAAGAGGACGGCGCGATGTTCGGGCAGAACCTGGTCAATGACGGTAACGGTCGGCTCGAAGTCGGCATGCCGGTGACGATCCTCGAATAGCAGCCCTGAAAAAAAATGCCCGTGTTCTTGGACACGGGCATTTTTTTTCGCTGTGAAACCCTAGGGGGTTAGCCGCGGTATTCGCACAGGTAAGCGGTGTCGACGGCCACTTTCAGCTGGAACTTGCTGTTGGCGGGCACGTTGAACTGGCTGCCGGCGGCGAAGGTTTGCCAGTCGCTGCTGTCAGGCAGTTTGACGGTCAGGGCGCCGGACACCACGTGCATGATTTCACGCTGGCTGGTGCCGAATTCGTATTCGCCCGGTGCCATGACGCCGATGGTCGCCGGACCTTCAGCGGTGCCAAAGGCGATCGACTTGACGGTGCCGTCGAAGTACTCGTTGACTTTAAACATGGGCGATTCCTCGAAAAGGGCTAAAAAGGGCCGGCCAGTATGCACAAGGTGTCGATAGGCGTCACCTCCTGCACTCAAGGATTGGCGGGGAAAATCAGCGGTAACAGGCGCGCGGTATTGCGCGCATCCTCCAGCGCCCGATGCTGCTGACCGTTGAACTGCAGGCCCGCCAGTTGCAGGGCGCCATTAAGCCCCAGCGGGCGCTCCAGTCGACAGGCCTTGGCGAAACGTTGCTTGAGATTCATGTGCGGCACCCGGTTCAGGGCGCTGTCGAGTTGCAGCCGCTGCCATTCCTGAAGCAGCTGTTTGCGGTCGTAGTCACCCCAACTGGCCCAGCCTTCCAGATTCGAGAGATGTTGGTCGAGCCAGTGTTCGAACGAAGCCCAGACGTCGCTCAGGGGCTGGGCAGCATCGACATTGGCCTGGGTGATGTGGGTCAATTCGCGGCAAAACGGGGTCAACAGGGGCCGACGCAACGGGCGCACGAAGCACTGGAAGTGATCCAGTTCCCGGCCTTTTCGGTCCACGAGGGTGGCGCCGATTTCGATGATTTCCATTTCTGTTACTGGCCAGCCGCCCTCATCGGTGGTGGCTTCCAGATCAATGACCAGCCAGTGAGGCATTGCAGGTTTCCTGGTATCCGCATCCTGATAGGGCTTGAGCGTAGCCAAACCCGGCGGATCCGCCTAGCGGCTTATTCGACCTCCAACAGAATCTGACGATTTTTTACCTGGTCGCCAACCCTGACCTGCAAGCGCTTGAGCACGCCGTCGATACCCGATTTGAGTGGATGCTCCATTTTCATCGCTTCAAGCACCACCAGCAGCTGTCCTTTGCTGACCGGGCTGCCCTCACTGACCAATACGTCGACGATCGCCCCGTCCATCGGCGCCTTGAGCGTGCCGGAGCTGACACTGGCCTGGCCGCTGACCAGCGCCCGGGTCCGATCGACCAGTCGCAGGCTGCCGGGGCGCGTGAACAACCAGAGTTGCCCGGCTTCGAGGCGGTAGGCATGGCGTTGGCGGATGCCGTCGATTTGCAGGGTGACCCAGCGTCCGTCGCACTGGATGACCTTCAGTTCGAGGGGCCGGGCACCGATCTGAACACGGTAGGGTTCGCCAGGTTCAGCGTGCAGTTCAACCGGCCATTCCTGATCCTCCAGGCCGATTCGATAGTACAGAGGCACGCTGGCATTGTTGCGCCAACCGGCCAGCGGGGCGGGGTGAGCCCGCGCAGATGCTTGATAATAAAGCACCGCGGCGATGGCCAGCTCGTCGGCGCTCGGCGCATGAGGGTGCAGGCAGGGATGGTCGGCGAAGTTCGTGGGGATGAACCCGGTGCTGAACTCGCCACTGATGAACTGGGGGTGTTCCAGCAGATTGGCGAGCAAGCGCTGATTGCTCTGCACGCCCAGCAGCACATTGTCCTGTATCGCCCGCAGCAACTTGCGTCGGGCTTCTTCACGGGTGGCACCGTGGGCGATGAGCTTGCCCAGCAGCGGGTCATAGAACGGGCTGACAGACTGGCCTTCGATCAGGCCATGGTCGATCCGTACGCTGCCCTGGATCGCTGGCTCCCAGGCCACGATTCGACCGGTTTGCGGCAGAAATCCCTGGGCCGGATCTTCGGCGTACAGGCGCACTTCCATGGCATGCCCGTTGAGCTGCACCTGTTCCTGTCGTAGCGGCAGCGGTTGCCCTTCGGCGATGTGTAATTGCCAGGCCACCAGATCGAGGCCGGTGATCAGTTCAGTCACCGGATGTTCCACTTGCAACCGGGTATTCATCTCCAGGAAGTAAAACCCCTCGTGAGCATCCAGCAGGAATTCCACGGTACCCGCCCCCACATAACTCACCGCACGACCCGCCTTGAGCGCCGCCTCGCCCATGGCCTGGCGCAACTCAGTGGTCATCGCCGGGCAGGGCGCTTCTTCAATGATTTTCTGGTGGCGGCGCTGGATCGAACAGTCGCGCTCGCCGAGGTGGATCAGGTTGCCGTGCTGGTCGCCGAACACCTGAATTTCAACGTGACGCGGATCGATCAAGGCTTGTTCGAGGATCAATTCGTCGCTGCCAAACCCGTGCAGCGCTTCGGAGCGTGCGCTACGGAGCTGTTCCGGCAATTCGGCGGCGCTGTGCACCAGGCGCATGCCGCGACCGCCACCGCCGGCACTGGCCTTGATCATCAGCGGATAGCCGATGCGTTCGGCTTCGCGGCGCAGGGTAGCGTCGTCCTGTTCGCTGCCCTGATAGCCTTTGATGCAGGGCACGCCGGCTTTGATCATGGCCAGTTTCGACAGCCGTTTACTGCCCATCAGCTCGATGGCTTCGGAGCTGGGACCGATGAAGATGATGCCGGCTTGTTGGCAGGCGAGGGCGAAGCCTGAGTTTTCCGAGAGGAAGCCGTAACCGGGATGAATTGCATCGGCACCGGTGCGCCGGGCGGCGTCGATGATGGCCGGGATGTTCAGATAAGACTGCTGCACCGGGGCCGGGCCGATGTTCACGGCTTCGTCGGCCATCTGCACGTGCAGCGCATCGGCGTCGGCGTCGCTGAATACGGCGACGGTGCGGTAGCCCAGCTCTTGCGCGGTGCGCTGGATACGGCAGGCGATTTCACCGCGGTTGGCGATCAGGATTTTTTTGAGGGCGGGCATCGGTTATTCCCTTGGTTTTTTGCGGTGAATGTAAGGGCTTGCTCGCGAAGCTCTTAAACGGACCACCCTGGTTTGCGCTTCTGCACAAAAGCCATCGTCCCCTCGATCCCTTCAGCCCCGGTCACTGCTTCGCTGAACCACTCGGCTGCCTGATCCAGCAGGTCATCCGAGGGTTGTCCGGCACTCGCCAGCAACAGCTTTTTGGTCGCCGCATTCGCCCCCGGTGCGCAACACAGCACATGGGCCAGCACCTCATCGAGGCGTTCGGCCAAGGCTTGTGGGTCATGTTCGACAAAATGCACCAGCCCCATGCGCCGCGCCTGGGTACCATCGAAGCGTGCGGCGGTCAGGGCCAGTCGGCGGGCCTGGGTCAGGCCGATGCGTTGCACCACGTAAGGCGCGATCTGCGCCGGCAACAGGCCGAGGCTGGTTTCCGGCAGGCCGAACTGCGCCTGATGATCGGCCATCGCGATGTCGCTGACGCAGGCCAGGCCGAAGCCGCCGCCAAGCACCGCACCTTGCAGCACCGTAATCACCACTTGCGGCGCGTGTTGCACCTCTTGCAGTAGCGCACCGAACGCACGGTTCAAATCGCGGTAGGCGGGCTGGCCTTGAGCGCGGGCGTTGGCCATGTCCTTGATGTCGGCACCGGCACAAAAATGCCCGCCGGCACCGCCGATCACCAGCGCACGAATCTGCCGATCATCGCGAACCGCCGCCAGCACCGCGCGCAGTTCGGCGACCATCTGCAAGCTCATGGCATTACGGCTTTCGGGACGATTGAGGGTGATGTGCAGCACGCTGTCATGCAGGCCGAGCAGCAGTGTTTGACAGGTGGGGAGGGTGCTCATTTGTTTTTCCCCGGCAGGATGCCCATGAGTTTGCAGATGATCCCCAGCATGATTTCGTCGGCACCGCCGCCAATCGATACCAGCCGCACATCGCGGTAAGCCCTGGCCACCGGGTTGTCCCACATGAAGCCCATGCCGCCCCAGTATTGCAGGCAACTGTCGCTGACTTCCCGGCCCAGTCGCCCGGCCTTGAGTTTGGCCATGGAGGCCAGACGGGTGACGTCCTGGCCTTTGATGTATTGCTCGGTGGCCTGGTAGACCAGCGCCCGCAGGCATTCGATTTCGGTTTGCAGTTCGGCCAGGCGAAAGTGGATGACCTGGTTGTCGATCAGCGCGTTGCCGAAGGTTTTGCGCTCCTTGCAGTACTCGATGGTGCTGTCGACGCAGTACTCCAGGCCTTTGATCATGTTCGCCGCGCCGAACAGCCGTTCTTCCTGGAATTGCAGCATCTGCATCATGAACCCCGCGCCTTCGTGGCCGATGCGGTTGCGTTGCGGCACGCGCACGTTATCGAAAAACACCTGGGCGGTTTCCGAGCTGCGCATGCCGAGCTTGTCCAGGTGCGAGCTGAGGCTGATCCCGGGGCTGCTCATCGGCACCATGATCAGCGACTTGTTGATGTGCGGTTTGTCGTCCGAGGTGTTGGCCAGCAGGCAGATGAAATCGGCGCTCGGCGAGTTGGTGATCCACATCTTGCTGCCGTTGATCACGTAGTCGTCGCCGTCCTTGCGGGCGGTGGTTTTCAGCCCGGCGACGTCGGAGCCCGCGCCGACTTCGGAAACACCGATGCAGCCGACCTGCTCGCCGGTGATCGCCGGCCGCAGGAATTCTTCGCGCAGTTCATCGGAGCCGAAACGCGCCAGGGCCGGGGTGCACATGTCGGTCTGCACGCCGATGGACATCGGAATGCCGCCGCAATGAATGGTGCCGAACTCTTCGGCCGCCACAATCGAATAGCTGTAGTCGAGGCCCATGCCGCCGAATTTTTCCGGTTTGGAAATCCCCAGCAAACCGAGGTCGCCGGCCTTGCGGAAGATCTCATGGATCGGAAAGCGCCCGGCCTTCTCCCACTCCTCGACATGAGGATTGATTTCGTGATCGACGAACTGGCGGACGGTGCGGCGCAGTGCTTCGTGTTCCTGGGTGAAGATCATTTTTATTGTTCTCCTGTCGAACCCGATCGTTCCCATGCGCAGCAAAGGAACGCCTCTATGGACGCTCCGCGTCCGCTTTTGGGACGCGGAGCGTCCCGGGCTGCATTCCCACGCAGAGCGTGGGAACGATCAATCAAAAACGTGCGACACCAAAGCTGTTGGGTTGCAGCGCCCGAACCTCGGCCTCATGGCAGATGTCCAGCAAGTATCCAAGCAACGTGCGGGTATCCCGTGGATCGATCAGCCCGTCATCCCACAGGTTGGCGCTGCCATATAGCGCGGTGGACTGGCTGTCGAGTTTCTGCGCGGTGACCTGTTCCAGCATGTCGAGCATTTTGGGGTCGGGCACCAATCCGTCCTTGAGTTGTTTGGCTTCGGTGACGATCCGCAGCACTTTGCCGGCCTGGGCGCCGCCCATCACCGCGGTGCGGCTGTTGGGCCAGGCGAAGATGAAGCGCGGGTCGAGACCGCGGCCGCACATCGCGTAATTGCCGGCACCGTAGGAACCGCCGACGACGATTGTCAGTTTAGGCACCCGGGCATTGGCCACCGCTTGAATCATTTTCGCGCCGTGCTTGATCACGCCTTGCTGTTCCGACTCGGTGCCGACCATGAAGCCGGTGGTGTTGTGGAAAAACAGCAGCGGCGTCTGGCTCTGGTCGCAGAGTTGAATGAACTGCGCGGCCTTGCTCGCGCCTTTGGGGGTGATCGGGCCGTTGTTGCCGATGAAACCGCAGGCTCGACCCTGGATCTGCAAATGCCCGCATACCGTCTGCTGATCGAACTCGCTTTTGAATTCGAGGAAGTTCGAAGCGTCGGCAACCCGCGCGATGATTTCACGCACGTCGTAAGTTTTTTTCGGGTCATCCGGGATCAGCCCCAGCAGTTCGTCGATGGGGTAGAGCGGTTCTTCCCACCGACGTTCCGGTAACCAAGGCAACTGATCGTTCCACGGCAACAGACTGACAATCTCGCGCACCTGGCGCACGCCATCGGCATCGTTCTCGGCCAGGTATTCGGCGGTGCCGGCGGTTCGTGCATGCATCTCTGCACCGCCCAGTTCTTCGTCGGTGGCGACTTCACCGGTGGCTGCCTTGAGCAGCGGGGGGCCGGCGAGAAACAGCTTGGCCTTGCCGCGCACCACCACCACGTAATCCGACAACCCTGGCTGGTAAGCACCGCCCGCCGTGGCCGAGCCGTGGACCACGGTGATCTGCGGCAAGCCCATCGCCGACATCCGCGCCTGATTGGCAAAGCTGCGCGCGCCTTCGACGAAAATTTCCGCCGCATAGTTGAGGTTGGCGCCTCCGCTCTCGGCGAGGGTGATCACCGGCAATTTGTTTTCCATGGCGATCTGCTGCAGACGCAGGGACTTTTTCAGGCCGCTGGGGGAAATGGTGCCGCCCTTGATCGCGCTGTTGTTCGCCACCACCAGCACCCGCACGCCGGATACGTAACCGATCCCGGCGATCAAACCGCCGCCGGCCGCGCTGCCGTCCTTGTCGTCGTGCAGCTTGTAGCCGGCCAGGCTCGCCAGCTCGAGGAATGGCGCGCCGGGATCAAGCAGCAGGTTCAGCCGCTCCCGGGGCAGCAATTGCCCGCGCTTGTCGAACCTCGGTTTGGCTTCTGCGGCTTTATTCAACAGGTTCTGTTCGAGCTGGCGGACCTGCTCGATGCCGGCCAGCATGGCCGCACGGTTGCGGGCGAATGGTTCGCTGAACGGGTCTATCTGGGACTGGATGACCGGCATGGTTATTCCTTGTCCTTCGGTTCGTCTGGTTTGGAGGCGTCCGGCCTGAGTACTTCAGGTAAATAGGCGCGGTGAAAGCCGTTGTACGAGTGACTGTTCTGCGCCTTGTGCATTGGCCAGGCCCGCCCGCCGAGGCTGGCGGCACCGTCGATGCGCAACGTGCTGCCGCTGACAAACGCCGCTGCCGGGCTGAGCAGGAACACAATCGCCGCGCTGATTTCCGATTCGGTGCCGATGCGCTTGAGCGGCACGTGTTCGCACAGTGTCGGAATCACCGCCCGGAACGCGCCTTCGTAGGTGTCCATGCCGCTGGACGCGACCCAGCCCGGCGCGACGGCGTTGACTCGCACGCCGGCGTAGCCCCATTCGAACGCGGCGGTCTTGGTAAAGTTGTCCATGCCCGAGCGCGCCGCGCCTGAGTGGCCCATGCCGGGCATGCCGCCCCACATGTCGGCGAGCATGTTGACGATGGCACCGCCGTGCTTGCTCATGGACTGATTGAACACCTCCCGGGCCATCAGAAAACCGCCCACCAGATTGGTGCGCAGGATGGTTTCGAAACCTTTCTGATTGATCGACGCCAGCGGCGACGGGTACTGCCCGCCGGCATTATTGACCAACCCATGAATCGGCCCGTGTTCGCGGATCAGCTCGCTGACCCGTTGCGTGACGGCGTCTTCGTTGCGGATATCGCAGACCTGCCAACTGGCTTTACCGCCGTCTTCGGTGATTTCGGCGCTGACCTTTTTCAATTTGTCGGCATTGCGTCCCACCAGCAGCACTTGCGCGCCGAGGGCCGCGAGCTCATGGGCGGTGCAACGACCGATGCCGCTACCGCCTCCGGTGACGATGATGGTTTGGCCGGCGAACAGGTCGGGTTTGAAAATCGAGTCATAGGCCATGGCGACAGTCCTCTAATTGAACTGATCGGCGATGCGCTGGGGCACCGGAATCTGGATTTCCAACAGTTGTTGGGCGAACGCCTTGCCCTGCGGATCGATCCGCAGGCTGGCCACGCCACCGCCGCCGAGTGCGTTTTCCAGAAGAAAATTAAAGCTCTGAGTGCCGGGTAAATACCAGCGTTCGACGCGTCCGTGAATCGGGTCGAGGACATGACTCATCCAGTCGACCATCACCTCGGGTGTCAGTGCTTCGGCGATCCACGGCAGGTAGTCGGGGTGGCGGGCCATGACGCCGATGTTGCTGTGGTTACCCTTGTCGCCGGAGCGCGCCACGGCGAGTTTGATCAAGGCCACGCTGGCGTCGGCACGCTCTGTGGTTTTGGGTGGGTCGAACGGCAGCGGCAAGTCAGCTGGGTCGAGCGCATCGAGGGCTGGCAGGGCACACGGATGGCGCTCACCGGCAAGGTCGATCTCCAAGGTGCAGGCGGTTTTGTCAATCAGGAACGAAAACAGCCGGATCAACGGATACACCGTCGGCCGCCCGCCGACGATTCCCGTCAGCCCAGGCGCCATACCGGTGGCAGCCTGAGCGATTTCCCGGGAGAACAGAATCAAGGCCTGCTTGCTCGGATGGCGCACGGCGAGTTTGATCACCACTTCGCGGCTGTCCTGGCGCTGGCCGTGGGGGCCGTAAGTGGCTTCGCTGCCCAGCAGTTCGATGTTCACCTCGCTGTAGGGCGCCCAGCCGCGCTGGTTAAACATTTCCGAGGTCTTGTTGATGATCGCCTGGCTGACCCGTCGGGCCTTGGCCACGGCATCGATCCCGGCGATCAGGCAACTGGCGGTGCAGCGGAAACCGTCCGGGTACGTTGCGCTGACCTTGTACTGAGCGGTCGGCGGCAAGCCTTTCGTGCCATGCACCTGAACCGCGTTTTTGCCTTGTTGCACGAGTTTGACCTGGCTGAAATCGCACACTACATCGGGCAGCAAATAGGCCTGTGGGTCGCCGATCTCATAGAGCATCTGCTCGCCAACCGTCAGCGGTGTGACCAGACCGCCGGAGCCGTCGGGTTTGCTGACGATGAACTGGCTGTCGGCACCGACTTCGACGATCGGAAAGCCGATGTGTTCGTAGTCGGGCACGTCATGCCAATCGGTGAAATTGCCGCCGGTGCACTGGGCGCCGCATTCGATCAGATGCCCGGCCAATGCGGCCTGGGCGAGTTTGTCGTAGTCGTGCCACGACCAGCCAAACTCATGCACCAACGCGGCGCTGACCACGGCGCTGTCGACCACGCGCCCGGTGATCACAACGTCGGCGCCCAGGCGCAGGGCTTCGACGATGCCCGGTGCGCCGAGGTAGGCGTTGGTCGACACGCACATCGGCGGCAGAGGCGCGCCACTGAACATCTCATGGATACCCAGGCTGCTCAGGTGTTTGAACTGCGGTTGCAGGTCGTCACCCGACAGCACGGCGATTTTCAGCGCCACCCCGGCCTTGTCGCAGGCCGTTTGCAGGGCAACGGCGCAGGCCTGTGGATTAACTCCGCCGGCATTGCTGATCACCCGGATCTGTTGTTTTGCGAGCTGCTCGAGGAGGGGACTGAGGACTTCGATGAAGTCGCTGGCGTAGCCGGTGGCGGGGTCTTTCATCCGCGCCCCGGCCATGATCGACATTGTTATTTCGGCCAGATAATCGAACACCAGATAGTCCAGTCGCCCGCCCTCCACCAACTGTGCGGCGGCGGTCGAGGTGTCGCCCCAGAATGCACTGGCACAACCGATGCGAATTGTTTTAGGCACAGTCAACTCCATAGCCACCTGCGACAGAAGTGCTTCGAGACTACCAAGCAAGCGCTTGGTTTGTAAACGCCTTGATTATCTTCTTCCCGAGCGCTTGCTTGGTCGCCCCCGCCAGCTTAAATTGCCCGCGCAACCCTGCTGTTTTAACGGGCAGCGGCGCATTTGATTGATCGACTGTAGGAGAGAACGGGTGGACGAGCAAAAAGCCCTGAGGGTGATGCGCGAATTGGTCGACAGCGGCCAATTGACCGACCCCGACAGCGCCCGCGGCAAACTGCTGCAAGTGGCCGCTCACCTGTTTCGCAACAAAGGTTATGAACGCACCACCGTGCGCGACCTGGCCGGTGCGGTGGGCATTCAGTCAGGCAGTATTTTTCATCACTTCAAGAGCAAGGACGAGATCCTGCGGGCAGTGATGGAGGAGACCATCCGCTACAACACCGCGTTGATGCGTGCAGCGCTGGCCGAGGCCGGCAGTGTGCGTGAGCGGGTGCTGGCGCTGATTCGCTGCGAATTGCAGTCGATCATGGGCGGCAGTGGCGAGGCCATGGCGGTGCTGGTGTATGAGTGGCGTTCGCTGTCTGAGGAAGGCCAGGCGCAGGTTCTGGCGCTGCGCGATATTTATGAAGCCATCTGGCTGCAGGTGCTGGGAGAAGCCAAGGACGCCGGTTTTATCCGGGGCGACGTGTTCATCACCCGCCGCTTCCTGACGGGCGCGCTCTCCTGGACCACCACCTGGTTTCGCGCCGATGGCAGTATGAACCTCGATCAATTGGCCGATGAAGCGCTGATTTTGGTGCTTGAAGAACGGTAAGAGCCGTCTATCTCGGCAAGAAACTGGCTAAGTTGACGAAACCGCCTAGTTTGTATGCATTGATGAAAATTTTTTTGGGGAGTGTGCTGTTTTGATGTCTTCGCCAATTCGAATTGCGTCGCGGCTTTTGCTGGCGGCGCTTGTAGTGTGCTGGGTGTTGCCATCTCAGGCCGCGCAACAGGTGCGGGTCGGGGCCGCCCATTTTCCCCCCTATACCGTGCGCCCGGAGTCCGGTGCCGACACCGGTCTGCTGCCGCAACTGGTGGAAGCGTTGAATCAGCTGCAAACCGATTATCAGTTTGTGCTGGTGCCCACCTCGATTCCCCGGCGTTTCAATGACTTCAAGGAAGGCCGGGTCGATATGGCGATTTTCGAGAACCCGGACTGGGGCTGGAAGGACATCCCGCATACCCTCGTTGACATGGACCTGGAAGATGCAGAAATCTTTGTCGCGCAGAAGCAACCCGGTCGCGATGAGAGTTACTTCAAGGACCTGACGGGCAAGCGGCTGGCGCTGTACAGCGGCTATCACTACGAGTTTGCCAATTTCAATGCCGATCCCAAGTATCTGGCCGACACTTACAAGGCCACGTTGACCTATTCCCACGACAGCAACCTGCTGATGGTGCTGCGCGGGCGAGCGGACATTGCCCTGGTGACACGCTCTTATCTGAGCGATTACCTGCTGCGCAACGAAAAAGTCGGCGAGCAGTTGCTGGTGTCGCAACGCATCGATCAGGTCTATCACCATTACGCGCTGATTCGTCCAGAGGCGCCGATTACGGGGGAAGCATTCGGCAAGTTGCTGCAAGGCCTGCGAAACAACGGCCAGATGCTGAAGATTTTCGATCCCTACAAAATTGCCCTAGTGCCGGTGGGCAAGCACTGACAGATAGAGTTTCCGGGGGCAGGGGGGGGCGGACGACCATTCATCTGGTATTTATGTTCTGCTGTTCGAATGGTCGAATTGACAGTAGACGCTTCGCCTAACGTGGTCTTAGCTCCTTTCCTGTGTCCGACCCCATGGAGGGGTTGGCGCTCATTCAGAAAGGATTTCTGTCATGACAAACCCCGCGTTGGTTTCTCTCTCCTGTGTGCCCGCGCCTGTGGTACCACAAGCCGTCAACGATGTACTCGTTCTGAAAAAACCTGATGATTCGGCCGGTGTCACGGTCGAGGTGGCGCGTTGGCCATTCATGGTGGTTAATCAAAAGACAACGCTGCATGTCTGCGGTCAACAAGCCGACGGCTCGCCAGTGATGCTGCGAGTGGCCGACGCCGAGCCCGTCACGCAACAAGAGTTCCAGGAGGGCTGGCGTCGCAATATTGCCTGGGCGTCTTTGCAGAATCTGAAAGACGGGAGCCATCTCGCGTTTGTTTTTCAGGCGGCGCTGGATGGAGGCAGTTGTGCTGGCCCGGTGCTGTTCCCGACATTGTGTCTTGAGGTCCAGGCGCCTTTTGACGATACAACGACCTTCTCGGCAACAGACGGTACCAATAACTGGAATGGTTGGATGAGGGGCGACGCTGCGACTGATCCACGGGATCTCACCATCACCAAAGATGGAGATATCTACGTATTATTCGACAACACCTACACCAACAACTCTGCCGGCACGGTGTTGAAAAAGACCTTTCAGGGGCTGGAAGTGGGTCGGTCCTATGAGTTCGGGGTGACCGTGCGCAGGTGGAACAACAGCTATTCGGTTCCGGTGCTGTCACTCAACAGCGGAGCGCAAGTCATTGCCCCCGCGACGGAAATTTCGTCAATGGCCTGGGCTCCGCTCAAAGGCACGTTTACCGCGAGTGCATCACAGATGGAGTTGCAGATCGTTAACCATGTCGCCACCGGAAACGGCAACGACTATGCCTTCCGCGAAATCTGGGTCAGGTCGATCTAGCACCTGCGTAACGTCAATGGCCTGGAACTGATCCAGGCTGTGCATGCCACCGCGAATGCTGATTAAGGTTCGCGGTGCTTTTCGTTAAATTTCCATGCCCGGCTCACGTCACCTCAGTTAACTGTCGACGATTACCGTGAGCCCGACCCATGTCCAATCTGAATGACCTGACCGCCCTGGCCTTGCCGTCAGGCAACCGTCTTGTAGCCGATGAAACCGCAAGTCGCCTGAGCCTCAGCCTGGAAGGGCAGCCGCTGATCGAACTGCGGCTGACCCGCGAGCCCGAGTTGCATCTGCGGCTGGAGGAGCGCTTTGGCCGTCCTGACGGTCAAGCATTCTGGGCGGCCTGTTATTGGCTGTTTGCCCGTGATGCGCAGTGTCAGCGTCTGAGCTGGTACCTCGATCAAGTGCCCACCGAAGCCTTGCTCAGCGGGTTGCTGATCGCGACCGACGTCAACGGTCAATATCGCTGTGAACGCACGCTGTTCTGGCAATTGCCTCAGCCTTGGCTGGGTGAGTCGTTGACCGATAGCTATCCGCAGCAGATGGTCATCAGTGACGGCAAGCGCCATCCCCTGCGTGCGGTGAAACCCCGTGGTGAGGTCTATCGACGTTTCGATGCGCGGCTCGGTGCGTGGGTCTCCTTGCGCACGGTAGAAATTGAGCATGACCTGGCGCGTTTCAACCGCTGGCAGAACAGCCCGCGGGTCGCGAGTTTCTGGCAGGAGGAGGGCAGCCTCGAGAAGCATCGGGAATACCTCGGCAAACTCGAAGCCGACCCGCACACCTTGACCCTGATCGGTTGCTTCGATGATCAGCCGTTTGCCTACTTTGAAGCCTACTGGGCCAAGGAAGATCGCATTGCGCCGTTCTATGACGCCGGCGATTACGACCGTGGCATTCACATGCTGGTGGGTGAGGAAGATCACCGTGGCCCGCACAAGGTGGCGAGTTGGTTATCGGCGCTAGTGCACTACCTGTTTCTCGATGATCCGCGCACTCAACGGGTGGTCGCCGAACCTCGCGCCGACAACGCAAAGATGATCGGGCATCTGCATAATCAGTGTTTTCACTGCGAGAAAGAGTTCGACTTCCCGCACAAGCGCGCGGCGCTGATGGTGCTGGGGCGTGAGCGGTTTTTTGATCGGTGTTCGTTGTCTTGAGTCAGTCTTCGCGGGCAAGTCGGATCGCCGCACCGCTCGCTCCTACAGTGACAGGCAATATTCCCTGTAGAGCGAGGTTTGCCCGCGAAGCGTTTAACGACGTGCGAAGGTGTCCGCACGATTGCCCGACACCTTGCGGCAATGCACCAGCGCATCACGAATCATGAAGTTCACCAGGGTCGGCGAGACGCCCAGTTCCTTGGCGATGTCTTTTTGCGGCACGCCGTGCAGGCGGTACATCTCGAAGGCGTAACGGGTGCGGCTGGGCAGCTCCGTCAGTGCATCGGCAATGTTTTCCAGGGTCGAGAAATTCATGTGCGAGGTTTCCGGCGAAGCGCCCTGGATCACCACGTTCAGGCCTTCTTCTTCCGGGCCCGAATACTTCTGCTCCAGCGCCTGCTTGCGGTAGTGATCGATCGCCAGGTTGCGCACGATCTGGAACAGGTAACTGAGCTGCGCCTTGATGGACGAGGTGATCTGCGGCGCCGATTGCAACCGGAAGAACGCATCCTGTACCACGTCTTCGGCGCGGGATCGGCAGCCGGTAATGCGGGCGGCGATCTTGACCAGAATCAGTCGGTTGTCGACGAAGGCCTGAAGTAGCGGTGAATCGCACCTGCTTGTGGATACTTGTTCCGTCATTGGAAATCACCTTGCTGCAAATAGGGTCGTGGGACGACAAGGGGGTCGGAGCCGTCCTACATATCGAGCGACAAATTATGTTGAATGATAATGATTGTCAATTGAGAAAGAGAATTAATGCTCCGTTGCGGTGCGGACCGAGAACGGCGACACGCTGACTCACCCACCGGCCACAAGCCTGCCGGCGCTCAAGCCCGGCGACTAATTATTCCAAGACCTCATCCGTTCTCATTGGTGAATGGCTGCGGGCGCAAACCCCGGCCAAAACAGCATTCCCAAGCCTTGCGCGGTCGGCGAAGACCGCGTCCTGCATGCCCGTGAACGGGCGTGAAATATGAAAACCGATTCCACTTGCAAGCCGAATTCAGGCAGGAAACCTCATGACCGACGCGTTCGAACTCCCCAGCACACTGGTCCAAGCCCTCCAGCGCCGCGCGGCCCTGACGCCGGACCGGGTGGCCTTGCGTTTTCTTGCCGAAACCCAGGATCAGGCTGTGGTGCTCAGTTATCGTGAGCTGGACCAACGGGCGCGAACCATTGCCGGCGCGTTGCAGGCCCAGGCGTCGTTCGGTGATCGCGCGGTGCTGCTGTTTCCCAGCGGTCCGGATTACGTCGCGGCGTTCTTTGGTTGCCTGTACGCCGGGGTGATCGCGGTACCGGCCTATCCGCCGGAATCGACCCGTCGTCATCATCAGGAACGCCTGCTGTCGATCATTAGCGATGCCGAGCCGCGCCTGCTGTTGACCAGCGCCGACCTGCGCGACGCCTTGTTGCAAATCAACGGGGCGCCGCCGCTGCTATGTGTCGACACCCTCGACAACGCCCTGGCTGAACGCTGGGTTGCGCCGGACCTGCAAGGCGAGCACATCGCTTTCCTGCAATACACCTCCGGCTCCACCGCTTTGCCTAAAGGTGTGCAAGTCAGCCACGGCAACCTGGTGGCCAACGAACGATTGATTCGTCACGGCTTTGGCATTGACCTCAATCCTGATGACGTGATCGTCAGTTGGCTGCCGCTGTACCACGACATGGGCCTGATCGGTGGTCTGCTGCAGCCGATTTTCAGTGGTGTGCCGTGCGTGTTGATGTCGCCGGCGTACTTCCTCGGTCGCCCGTTGCGCTGGCTGGAAGCGATCAGCGAGTACGGCGGCACCATCAGCGGCGGGCCGGACTTCGCCTATCGACTGTGCAGCGAGCGCGTCAGCGAATCGGCTCTGGAACGTCTTGATTTGAGCGGCTGGCGCGTTGCGTATTCCGGTTCCGAACCGATTCGCCTCGACACCCTGGAACGCTTCGCCGAGAAATTCGCGGCCTGTGGTTTTACGCCAGACAGCTTCATGGCCTCTTACGGTCTCGCGGAAGCCACGCTGTTCGTTGCCGGCACTCCGCGCGGTCGGGGCATTCCGGCATTGCGCGTGGATGATCAGGCCTTGGCGCAAAACCGCGCCGAACCGGGCGACGGCAGTCCGGTCATGAGTTGCGGCATCAGCCAGCCGGATCATGCGGTGCTGATTGTCGATTCGGTATCGTTCGAAGAACTCGCCGACAACGCGGTCGGTGAAGTCTGGGCCGCCGGGCCGAGCATCGCCCATGGCTACTGGCGCAACCCTGAAGCCACGGCCAAGACCTTCGTCCAGCACACGGGCCGCACCTGGCTGCGCACCGGCGACCTGGGCTTTTTGCGTGACGGTGAACTGTTCATCACCGGGCGCCTGAAAGACATGCTGATCGTTCGTGGTCACAACCTCTATCCGCAGGACATCGAGCAGACCATCGAGCGCGAAGTGGAGGTGGTGCGCAAGGGGCGTGTGGCCGCGTTCGCGGTCAATCTCGAGGGACAGGAAGGTATCGGCGTCGCCGCGGAAATCAGCCGCAGCGTGCAGAAAATCCTGTCGCCCGAGGCGCTGATCAAAGCCATCCGCCAAGCGGTGGCCGAGGCGTATCAGGAGGCGCCGAGCGTGGTGGTGCTGCTCAATCCGGGGGCACTGCCCAAGACTTCCAGCGGCAAGTTGCAACGTTCGGCCTGCCGCAATCGCCTGGCCGATGGCAGCCTCGACAGCTATGCGGTTTTCCCGTCGGCAGCGAACGAAAGTGAAGGCAGCAGCGAGTCGGGTTCCGAACTACAAACCCTGATCGGCCAGATCTGGTGCGAGCAATTGCAGGTCAAGCAAGTCAACGCCGACGATCACTTCTTCCTGCTCGGCGGCAACTCCATCGCCGCTACTCAAGTGGTCGCACGCCTGCGTGAAGCGTTGGGGATGGAGCTGAATCTGCGTCTGTTATTCGAAGCGCCGACCCTCGGCGCGTTCGCCGCCGCCGTCGCCCGGCAACAACAGGATGGCGGCCTCGCCCAAGGCGCGATCACTCAGCTGTCGCGCAACGACGCCATGCCGCAATCCCTGGCGCAAAACCGTTTGTGGATCACCTGGCAACTCGACCCGCAGAGCAGCGCCTACAACATTCCCGGCGCCTTGCGCCTGCGCGGCGAACTGGACGAAGACGCCTTGCGCGCCAGTTTCCAGCAACTGATCGAACGTCACGAATCCCTGCGCACGCGGTTTTTCGAGCGCGACGGTGTGGCCCTGCAACGGGTCGATGCTGCCGGTGAGTTCAATCTTCAAGTGATCGACATCAGCGACGTGCCGGCCGCCGAGCGTGAAGCCCGCGCGCAACAAATCCGAGAGGACGAAGCCCGCACCCGGTTCGACCTGGAGAACGGCCCGCTGCTGTGGGTGACCCTGGTGCGCCTCGAAGATGAGGATCATCAACTGCTGGTGACGATGCACCACATCATCGCCGACGGCTGGTCGCTGAACGTGCTGATCGAGGAGTTCTCGCGCCTGTATGCGGCAGCCTCTCAAGGCCAGACCGTCAGCCTTCCAGCCTTGGTGACGCAATATGCCGACTACGGCAGTTGGCAGCGCCAGTGGCTGGCGCAAGGGGAGGGCGAACGGCAACTCGCTTACTGGAAAGAGCAGTTGGGTGATGAGCATCCGACCCTGAGCCTGGCCACCGACCACCCACGTTCGGCACAACACACCCACAGCGCCGCCCGCCACACCCTGCGGTTGGACGCGAGCCTGAGCAACGCGATTCGCCAGACCGCCCAGGCTCATGAGTCGACGCCGTTCATGCTGTTGCTCGCGGCATTCCAGAGCCTGCTGCATCGCTACAGTGGTCAGCGTGACATCCGCATCGGCGTGCCGAATGCCAACCGTCCACGCCTGGAAACCCAAGGGCTGATCGGCTTCTTCATCAACACCCAAGTGTTGCGTGCCGAAGTGGACTCGCGACTGCCATTCGTGGAGTTGCTGGCGCAAACCCGGCAAGCCTCATTGGGGGCGCAAGCGCATCAGGACCTGCCGTTCGAACAACTGCTCGAAGCTTTCCCGCAGGCCCGCGAACAAGGTCTGTTCCAGGTCATGTTCAACCATCAGCAACGGGATCTCAGCGCTCTGCGTCGTCTGCCGGGGCTGCTCGCCGAAGAGCTGCCGTGGCACAGCCGCGAAGCCAAGTTCGACTTGCAACTGCACAGTGAGGAAGACCGCAACGGACGTTTGAGCCTGTCGTTCGACTACGCCAGCGAACTGTTTGACGCGCCGACCATCGAGCGTCTGGCCGAGCATTTCAGCAATTTGCTGCGAGCTATCTGCGAACGTCCGCAACAAGCGATCGGTGACCTGCAACTACTGACTACCGCCGAACAGGCTCAGCAAAATGACTGGAGCGTTGCTCCGTGCAAACCGGCGCAGCAGTGGTTGCCGGAACTGCTCAACGAACAAGTGCGCCAGACCCCGGAGCGCACCGCGTTGCTGTGGGACGGCGGCAGCCTGGACTTCGCTGAACTGCATACTCAGGCCAACCGCTTGGCGCATTACCTGCGCGACAAAGGCGTCGGCCCGGACGTGTGCGTGGCGATCGCCGCCGAACGTTCGCCGCAGTTGCTGATCGGTTTGCTGGCGATCATCAAGGCCGGCGGCGCTTATGTGCCGCTCGACCCGGATTACCCGGCCGAGCGCCTGGCCTACATGCTCAGCGACAGTGGCGTCGAGTTGTTGCTGACCCAAACCGAATTGCTCGACCGCTTGCCGGCCACTGATGGCGTCTGCGTGATCGCCATGGACGCCCTGCACCTGGAGAACTGGCCAAGCCATGCACCGGGTTTGCACCTGCACGGCGACAACCTGGCCTACGTGATTTATACCTCGGGTTCCACCGGCCAGCCCAAGGGCGTTGGCAACACTCACGCAGCGCTCGCTGAACGTCTGCAATGGATGCAGAGCACTTATCGCCTGAACGATACCGACGTGCTGATGCAAAAAGCCCCGATCAGTTTTGACGTGTCGGTGTGGGAGTGTTTCTGGCCGCTGATCACTGGGTGCCGCTTGCTGATCGCCGGTCCCGGCGAACACCGCGATCCACACCGCATCGCACAACTGGTCAAGCAGTACGGTGTGACCACGCTGCACTTTGTGCCGCCGCTGCTTTCGCTGTTCATCAACGAACCGCTGACCGCCGAATGCACCAGCCTGCGCCGGGTGTTTTCCGGCGGCGAAGCCTTGCCCGTCGAACTGCGCAACCGCGTGCTGACGCAACTGCCGGCGGTGCAACTGCACAACCGCTACGGCCCCACCGAAACCGCGATCAACGTCACCCACTGGCACTGCACAACCGCCGATGGCGAGCGCTCGCCGATTGGCCGGCCATTGGGCAACGTGCTGTGCCGGGTGCTCGACAGTGACCTCAACCCGGTGCCGGCCGGCGTGCCGGGTGAACTGTGCATCAGCGGTATCGGTTTGGCTCGGGGCTATCTGGGCCGTGCGGGGCTGACCGCTGAGCGTTTCGTGGTCGATCCACTGGGCGAGCAGGGCGCGCGTCTGTACCGCACCGGCGACCGTGCGCGCTGGACCGCCGATGGCGTGATCGAATACCTCGGTCGTCTCGATCAACAGGTCAAACTGCGTGGTTTTCGTGTCGAGCCGCAAGAGATCGAAGCGCGGCTGTTGGCACAATCCGGCGTCGCCCAAGCGGTGGTGCTGGTGCACGAAACGGCGGTCGGCGGGCAGTTGATCGGTTACTACACCGCCACTGATTCCACTGAAGACCTCGACACTCAAACCGCACACCTGAAAGCCGTACTGGCCGCCGAGTTGCCGGAATACATGGTCCCGGCGCAACTCATGCGTCTGGACCAAATGCCCTTGAGCCCGAGCGGCAAACTCGATCGTCGCGCCTTGCCGGAACCTCAGTGGCACGTCCGCGAGCACGTCGAACCGGTCACGGCGCTTGAGCAACAAATCGCCGGCATCTGGCGCGAAGTGCTGGGCCAAGCGCAGATCGGTCTGCGCGACGACTTCTTCGCCCTTGGCGGCCACTCGCTGCTGGCCACGCAAATCATCTCCCGTACCCGTCAGGCCTGCGACGTCGAGTTGCCGTTGCGAGCGCTGTTCGAGGCCAGTGAGCTGGGCGCGTTTGCCGAACAGGTTCGCTTGATTCAGGTCAGCGGCAAAACCAACCGGCAGCCACCGATCGAGAAGGTCGACCGCCGCCAACCGGTGCCCTTGTCCTATTCCCAGCAACGCATGTGGTTCTTGTGGCAGATGGAACCGGACAGCCCGGCCTACAACGTCGGCGGCATGGCGCGGTTGCGCGGCGTGCTGGATGTCGGGCGTTTCGAGGCGGCGCTGCAAGCGTTGATCATGCGTCATGAAACCCTGCGCACGACATTCCCGAGCGTCGACGGCGTGGCCCGGCAACAGGTGCATCCGGACACCGGTATGCGCATGGACTGGAAGGATTTCTCCGCGCTGGCGGCCGATACCCGTGAGCAGCGAGTCCAGCAACTGGCCGACAGCGAGGCGCACACGCCTTTCGATCTGGAAACCGGACCGTTGCTGCGCGCCTGCCTGGTCAAGACCGCCGAGCAGGAACATTACCTGGTGCTGACCCTGCACCACATCGTCACCGAAGGCTGGGCGATGGACATCTTCGCCCGGGAACTCAGCGCGCTCTACGAAGCCTTCGTCGATGACCGCGAATCACCACTGCAACCCTTGCCGGTGCAGTACCTGGATTACAGCGTGTGGCAGCGTCAGTGGCTGGAATCCGGCGAACGTCAGCGCCAGCTCGATTACTGGACCGCGCAACTGGGCCGCGAACATCCGCTGCTGGAGTTGCCAGCCGATCGTCCGCGTCCGCCGGTGCAAAGTCATCAGGGCGAACTGTTCCGCTTCGACCTCAGCGATGACCTCGCGGCACGGGTTCGTGCCTTCAACGCAGACAACGGCCTGACCCTGTTCATGACCATGACCGCCGCCCTGGCCGTGCTGCTTTACCGCTACAGCGGCCAGACCGACCTGCGCATCGGTGCGCCGGTGGCCAACCGCATTCGTCCGGAAAGCGAAGGGCTGATCGGCGCGTTCCTCAACACCCAAGTGCTGCGTTGCCAGCTCGACGGGCAGATGTCCGTGGGCGAGTTGTTCGAGCAGGTTCGCCACACGGTGATCGAAGGCCAGTCCCATCAGGACCTGCCGTTCGATCACTTGGTCGAAGCCTTGCAGCCACCGCGCAGCGCCGCTTACAACCCGCTGTTCCAGGTGATGTGCAACGTGCAGCGCTGGGAGTTCCAGCAGCGCCGCACCCTGGCCGGGATGACCGTCGAGTACCTGGCCAACGATGCGCGAGCGACCAAGTTCGACCTCAACCTGGAAGTCACCGACCTCGACCATCGCCTCGGTTGCTGCCTGACTTACAGCACCGATCTGTTCGATGAGCCGCGCATTGCGCGCATGGCCGGGCACTGGTGCAATCTGCTGGAAGCGTTGCTGGCCGATCCGCAACAGCGCTTGAGTGAGCTGCCATTGCTCGACGCCACTGAACAGCAAAACCTGCTCGACAACCTCGGCATCGAGCCGGGTGAGCATCGCCTCGATCAATGCATCCACCAGCTGTTCGCTGAGCAGGCGCTGGTGCGCATGGGCGCACCGGCGCTGACGTTCGCCGGGCAAACCCTGAGCTACGCCGAGCTCGATAGCCGCGCCAATCGTCTGGCCTGGATGCTCCGTGAGCGCGGTGTCGGGCCGCAAGTGCGGGTCGGCTTGGCGTTGGAACGTTCGCTGGAGATGGTCATCGGCTTGCTGGCAATCCTCAAGGCGGGCGGCGCCTATGTGCCGCTGGACCCGGAATACCCGCTGGATCGCCTGCACTACATGATCGAAGACAGCGGCATCGGTTTGTTGCTCAGCGATGCGGCGATGTTCGCGGCACTCGGTGAATTGCCGGCCAGCGTCGGTCGTTGGTGCCTGGAAGACGATGCCGCGGACCTGGCCAATTACCCGGCCAGCGAGCTGCCGTTTATCAGTATGCCGCAGCATCAGGCGTACCTGATTTACACCTCGGGCTCCACCGGAAAACCGAAAGGCGTGGTGGTGTCCCACGGTGAAATCGCCATGCATTGCCGCGCGGTGATCGAGCGTTTCGGCATGCGCCCCGATGATTGCGAGTTGCACTTCTATTCGATCAACTTCGATGCCGCGACCGAGCGTCTGCTGGTGCCGCTATTGAGTGGTGCGCAGGTGGTCCTTCGCGCTCAAGGCCAGTGGGACGCGCAGGAAATCTGCGGGCTGATTCGTCGCCACAACATCAACATCCTCGGCTTCACCCCAAGCTACGGCAGCCAGTTGGCGCAATGGCTGGCGACCCAGGGCGAAACCCTGCCGGTGCGCATGTGCATCACCGGTGGCGAAGCCCTGACTGGCGAACACTTGCAGCGGATTCGCGCGGCGTTCAAACCGAGCCTGTTTTTCAACGCTTACGGCCCGACCGAAACTGTGGTCATGCCGCTCGCCAGCCTAGCCCCCGAGCAATTGGAAGAAGGGCTGGGCAGTGTGCCGATCGGCAGCGTGATCGGCGCTCGGGTGGCGTACATTCTCGACGCCGATCTGGCGTTGCTGCCGCAAGGCGCGACCGGCGAGTTGTATGTCGGCGGCGCCGGTCTGGCGCAGGGTTATCACCAACGTCCGGGGATGACCGCCGAACGCTTTGTCGCTGATCCTTTTGCCGCGAACGGCGGACGCTTGTACCGCACCGGCGACCTTGTCCGTCAGCGCGCCGATGGCCTGGTCGAGTACCTCGGCCGCATTGACCATCAAGTGAAGATCCGTGGTTTTCGCATCGAACTGGGCGAGATCGAAACCCGTCTGCTGGAACATGAATCGATCCGTGAAGCGGTCGTGCTGGCGCTCGATGCACCGAGCGGCAAGCAACTGGTGGGCTATCTGGTTACAAACGTGGCCGAGCAGGATGAAGCGCAGCAAACTGCACTGCGCGAAGCGTTGAAGGCGCACCTCAAATCTCAGTTACCGGATTACATGGTGCCGACGCACTTGATCCTGCTGGCCAGCATGCCGCTGACCGCCAACGGCAAACTCGACCGTCGCGCACTGCCGGCACCGGACCCGGAGTTGAATCGTCAGCAATACGTGGCGCCGAGCAACGAACTTGAGATGATCCTGGCCGGCATCTGGTGTGAAGTGCTCAACGTTCAACAGGTCGGCCTCAACGACAACTTCTTCGAACTGGGCGGCGATTCGATCCTGTCGATCCAGGTGGTCAGCCGGGCGCGGCAGCAGGGTATCCACTTCAGCCCGCGCGACCTGTTCCAGCACCAGACCGTGCAGACGTTGGCTGCGGTGGCGACTCGTACCGAGCAGGTCACCGCCGAACAAGGTTTGCTCACGGGTGAATCGCGTCTGACGCCAATTCAGCACTGGTTCTTCGACACCGAAATCCCGCAGCGTCAACACTGGAACCAGGCGTTGCTGCTGGAACCGACCGTGGTGCTGGAGCCGCATCGCCTGGAGCAAGCGCTGTTGGCGGTGATCGAGCAGCACGATGCCTTGCGCCTGCGCTTCACCGAAGTCGCCGGTCATTGGCAGGCCGAGCATCAGGCAGTTTCCGACGCTGCCGTGCTGTGGCAAGTGCAGGTGCCGACGATGGACACATGCGCGGCACTGTTCGCCGAAGCGCAGCGCAGCCTCGACCTTGAGCAAGGGCCACTGATGCGGGCGCTGTTGGTCGACGATCCCGAGGGGCAACAACGGTTGTTCATTGCCATTCACCACTTGGTGGTGGACGGGGTGTCGTGGCGGGTGCTGCTGGACGATCTGCAAACGGTTTATCGTCAACTGGACGCAGAGCAGTCAGTAAAACTGCCAGCGAAAACCAGTGCCTTCAGGGACTGGGCCGCACGGTTGCAGGCTTATGCCGGCAGCGAATCCCTACGGGAAGAATTGAGCTGGTGGCAGGCGCAACTGGCCGGCCCAAGCGCTGAATTGCCGTGTGATCGGCCTCGGGGCGGGCAGCAGAATCGTCACGCGCAAACCGTCAGCGTGCGCCTCGACAGCGAGCGCACCCAGCAACTGTTGCAACAGGCACCGGCGGCCTATCGCACCCAGGTCAACGACTTGCTGCTGACCGCGTTGGCCCGTGTGTTGTGCTGCTGGAGCGGTCATGCGTCGGCGTTGATTCAACTCGAAGGCCACGGTCGCGAAACCCTATTCGACGAAATCGACCTGACCCGCACTGTCGGCTGGTTCACCAGCGCGTATCCGCTGCGCCTCACACCTGCGAACGGGCAGGGCGCATCGATCAAGGCGATCAAGGAGCAACTGCGCGCGGTGCCGCATAATGGCCTGGGGTATGGCGTGCTGCGCTACCTGGCCGATGGCCTGTGCCGACAGACCATGGCCGCGCTGCCGGTGGCGCCGATCACCTTCAACTACCTTGGCCAGTTCGACCAGAGCTTCGGCAGCGATGCGCTGTTCCGTCCGCTCGATGAGCCGGTGGGTGCGGCCCATGATCCGCATGCGCCGTTGCCCAACGAACTGAGCATCGACAGTCAGGTGTACGGTGGTGAACTGGTGCTGCGTTGGACCTTCAGCGCTGAACGCCACGACCGGCAAACCATCGCCGACTTGGCGCAGGCGTATCTGGATGAATTGCACTGCCTGATCCAGCACTGCCTGAGCGACCACGCGGGCGGCCTGACACCGTCGGACTTCCCGCTGGCCAGATTGACTCAGCCGCAACTCGACGCACTGCCGGTTCCAGCGTCGATGATCGAAGACGTCTACCCGCTGACTCCGATGCAGGAAGGCATGCTGCTGCACACCTTGCTCGAGCCGGGCACCGGCCTCTATTACATGCAGGACCGCTACCGCATCAACAGCGAGCTCGACCCCGAGCGTTTCGCTCTGGCCTGGCAAGCGGTGATCGCCCGCCACGAAGCCTTGCGCGCGTCGTTCTGCTGGAACGTCGGCGAAGACATGCTGCAAGTGATCCATAAACCGGGCAGCACGCCGATCGAGTATCTGGACTGGAGCGCGGTTGCCGAAACCGAGCAAGAACCGAAGCTGCAGGCGCTGCTGAAAAGCGAGCGCGAGGCCGGGTTCGATCTGCTCAACCAGGCACCGTTCCATCTGCGTTTGATCCGCGTCGGCGCGGCGCGCTACTGGTTCATGATGAGCAACCACCACATCCTCATCGATGCCTGGTGCCGTTCGCTGCTGATGAACGACTTCTTCGAAATCTACACCGCCCTCGGCGAAGGCCGGCAAGCGCAACTGGCCGTGCCGCCGCGTTATCGCGATTACATCGGCTGGCTGCAACGCCAGAGCCTGGCCGAGGCGCGACAGTGGTGGCGGCAGAACCTGCAAGGTTTCGAGCGCACCACGCCGATTCCGAGCGACCGGCCGTTCCTGCGTGAACATGCCGGCGACAGCGGCGGCATGATCGTCGGCGACCGTTACACAAGGCTTGATCCCCGGGACGGCGCGCAATTGCGCGAACTGGCCCAGGCCCATCAGTTGACCGTCAACACCTTCGCCCAAGCGGCGTGGGCGTTGGTGCTGCGTCGCTTGAGCGGTGATCGCGACGTGCTGTTCGGCGTCACGGTGGCCGGGCGTCCGGTGGACATGCCAGAGATGCAGCGCACCGTCGGGCTGTTCATCAACAGCATCGCCCTGCGGGTGAAAATGCCCGAGGACGATCAGCGCTGCAGCGTTCGTCAGTGGCTCAGCGGTTTGCTCGACAGCAACATGCAACTGCGCGAATACGAGTACCTGCCGCTGGTGAGCATTCAGGAAAACAGCGAGTTGCCGAAAGGCCAACCGCTGTTCGACAGCCTGTTCGTGTTCGAAAACGCCCCGGTGGAAGTCTCGGTGCTGGACCGTGCGCAAAGCCTCAATGCCACTTCGGATTCGGGCCGCACCCACACCAACTTCCCGTTGACGGCGGTCTGCTATCCGGGGGATGACCTGGGCTTGCACTTGTCCTACGACCAGCGTTATTTCGACGAATCCACCGTCGAGCGCATGCTCGGTGAGTTCAAGCGCCTGTTGCTGGCGCTGGTCGAGGGCTTCCACGGTGACATGGCCGATTTGCCGCTGCTGGGCGTCGAGGAGCAGGACTTCCTGATCCATGGCTGCAACCAGAGCGAACACGACTATCCGCTGGAGCAGAGCTATGTCTCATTGTTCGAAGCGCAGGTTGCCCGGCATCCGCAGCGGATTGCCGCCAGTTATCTCGATCAGCAACACAGCTATGTTGAGTTGAACCAGCGCAGCAACCGTCTCGGCCATGCCTTGATCGCTGCAGGCGTCGGCCTCGATCAACCGGTGGCGCTGCTCGCCGAGCGTAATCTCGATCTGCTGGGCATGATTATCGGCAGCTTCAAGGCCGGTGCCGGTTACCTGCCGCTGGACCCTGGCCTGCCAAGTCAGCGCCTGAGCCGGATCATTGACCTGAGCCGCACGCCGTTGCTGGTCTGCACCCAGGCGTGCCGTGACCAAGCCGTCGCGCTGCTGGAGGAATTCGGATGTGCCAACCGGCCTCGATTGCTGGTCTGGGAAGACGTGCAGGCGAGCGACGTTTCGGTGGCCAATCCGGCTATCTACAGTGGCCCGGACAACCTCGCCTACGTGATTTACACCTCGGGCTCCACCGGCCTGCCGAAGGGCGTGATGGTCGAGCAGCGCGGCATGCTCAATAACCAGTTGAGCAAGGTACCGTACCTGAAGCTGAGCGACGCCGATGTGATCGCCCAGACTGCCTCGCAAAGCTTCGACATTTCGGTCTGGCAGTTCCTCGCGGCGCCGTTGTTCGGCGCTCGGGTGGACATCGTGCCGAACAGCATCGCCCATGATCCGCAAGGCTTGCTGGCTCACGTCCAGAGCCAGGGCATTAGCGTGCTGGAAAGCGTGCCGTCGCTGATTCAGGGCATGCTCGCCCAGGACTGCATGAGCCTCGATGGCCTGCGCTGGATGTTGCCGACCGGTGAAGCGATGCCGCCGGAACTGGCGCATCAATGGTTGCTGCGTTACCCGCAGATGGGGCTGGTGAACGCTTATGGCCCGGCGGAATGCTCGGACGATGTGGCGTTCTTCCGGGTCGACATGGCCTCGACGCGTGGCAGTTATCTGCCGATTGGTACGCCGACCGACAACAACCGTTTGTACCTGCTCGATGGCGCGCTGGAGCTGGTGCCGTTGGGGGCGGTGGGTGAGTTGTGCGTGGCCGGCACCGGGGTCGGGCGCGGTTATGTGAGCGATCCGTTGCGCACGGCGCAGGTGTTTGTGCCGAATCCGTTCGGTGCGCCCGGGGATCGGCTGTATCGCACCGGTGACCTGGCCCGTCGTCGCAGTGACGGCGTGCTGGAGTACGTCGGACGTATCGACCATCAGGTGAAGATTCGCGGTTACCGCATCGAACTGGGTGAAATCGAGGCGCGTCTGCATGAGCAGCCGGAAGTCCGCGACGCGGCGGTCGGGGTGCAGGAAGGCGTCAACGGCAAGCATCTGGTCGGCTATCTGGTGGCAGCAGATTCGGCGCTCAATCCGAACGAACGACTGGAGCGGATCAAGCAACGCCTGCGTGCCGAGTTGCCGGAATACATGGTGCCGCTGCACTGGTTGTGGCTCGACAAGCTGCCGCTCAACGCCAACGGCAAACTCGATCGCAAGGCCTTGCCGGCACTGGAGATCGGCCAGTTGCAGAGCCAGGACTATCAGGCGCCGGGCAATGAGCTGGAGCAGACCTTGGCGGATATCTGGGCCGAAGTGTTGAAGGTCGAGAAGGTTGGCGTGCGTGACAACTTCTTCGAGCTGGGTGGGCATTCGCTGCTGGCCACGCAAATTGCCTCGCGGGTACAAAAAGCCCTGCAACGCAACGTGCCGCTGCGGGCGATGTTCGAGTGCAGCACGGTGGCGGAATTGGCCGAGTACATCGATGGGTTGGCGGCGAGCGACATTACCGAGGAGAAGGTGGATCGGTTGAATGACCTGATGGCGGAGCTGGAGGGCCTTTAATCCGGGTTGACTGCCGAGCCCACGCGGCTCAGGCTTCCCGTGGTTTTTTAATGGATCCTATTTCACCAGGGAGACAGTCGATGCCCTTCGTAACGGTTGATGGACAAGCGCTTCACTACATAGATCAAGGCACGGGCCCGGCGGTATTGCTGGCCGGGAGCTACCTGTGGGACCAGGCCATGTGGGCACCGCAGATTGCGGCGCTGTCGCAGCGCTATCGGGTCATTGCACTGGACCTCTGGGGCCATGGCGAATCCGGGCGGATGCCCGAGGGCATGACGTCGCTGGATGACGTGGCGCGTCAGGCACTGGCATTACTCGATCATCTGGACATCGATCGCGTCACGCTGGTCGGTCTTTCGGTCGGTGGCATGTGGGGCGTTCGCCTGGCACTGTCGGCGCCGCAGCGGCTCAACGGGCTGGTGCTGATGGATACTTACGTTGGTGTCGAACCGGAACCGACTCGTCAGTATTACTTCTCGCTGTTCAAACAGATCGAAGACAGCGGTGAGATCTCGCCGCAACTGCTCGACATTATTGTGCCGATCTTCTTCCGTCCGGGCATCGATCCGCAGTCGGCTTTGTATCAGGATTTCCGCGCCAGGCTGGCGGCATTACCAGTCAGCCGGCTGCGTGAAAGCATTGTGCCGATGGGACGGATCACGTTTAGTCGTGATGATTTGTTGCCGCGCCTGGCTCAGCTGAACCCTGAATCCACACTGTTGATGTGTGGCGACCAGGACAAACCGCGGCCGCCGTCGGAAACCAGAGAAATGGCTGAGTTGATCGGTTGCCCGTATGTGCTGGTGCCGGAGGCGGGGCATATCTCCAGTCTGGAGAACCCCGAGTTTGTCACTGAGGCGCTGCTCAAGTTTCTGGCCGACAGAAATCCGTGTAGCGCTTGATTAAAAAGATCGCAGCCTTCGGTGGTGCCCACAGGCGCGTAGGGCGAAGGCTGCGATTTTTTGATCTTTATTTGGGCCCGAGAATCTTCAGCAACTTGTCCGGCGACGGCGCGCCTTGCTGTTGTTGCAACTGGCCCTTTTCATCCATGTAGAAAATCGCCGGGGTGGCGGCCAGTTCCAGGTCTTCCATCAACTTCATGTTCGCCGCCAGTTTCGCCTGAACCGCCGGTGGTACGTCCTTCAAGGCCTTGAGCGAGCTGCCCTTGCCGGATTTCTCGTGTTCTTCCAGGGCTTTCTGCGGGTCCTTGGCGGCCAGCAGCGCGGCGGATTTGCCGGGGCTGTCTTCGCGAATGATACCGACCATGATGTGCCGCAGCTGCACCTTGCCGGCCTGGACCCACGGCCGTGCCTGTTCCCAGAACATGTTGCAGTACGGGCAGTTCGGGTCGCTGAACAGGTAGACGACCCGTGGTGCGTCCTTATTGCCGTCACCGATCCAGCTGCTTGCTTCCATCTTGCCCCAGACTTCCTTGGCCATCGGCGCGTAGACCAGTTTCTGCAACGGTGCGCTGCTCAGGTCATTGCCGTCGGCGTCGTACAGATTGCCGAGCAGCACATGTTTGCCGTCCGGGGTCAGGTACAGCGTCATACCGCGGTTCTGGTACTGCGCCGCGTAACCGCGCAGGCCGTCGGGCGCGTCGAAGGTACCGACGATTTTGGCGCCCTTGGCTTCGATCTTCTTGATCGCTTCAGGCAGTTCTTCGGCCTGTACCGACGGCAGGTGTAGCAGGGCAGCACCCAGGGTCAGTGTCAGCAGGTGGCGGAGGCGGAGCATGGCAATTTCCTTGAAGGCGTGGCCGAGGTGGCCGGGTTCGGGGTGTCGAAGTGTTCCAGGGCGCGGGCCAGGCTGGCTTCCGACAACTCACCCAGGTGACTGCCCAACAGATACCCGTTGGGGCTATAGAACAGCGTAGTCGGCAATGCCATGGAACCCACGGCATGGCTCAATCGACCGCTGCCATCGAACAGCACGTTGGTCAGGCTCAGGCCCTGGGTTTCGAGGAAAGTGGCGACGCTCTGCATGCTTTCGCTCTGGTTGACGAACAGGAAGGTCAGGTCCGGGCGCTGTTGCTGGGCGTTCTCTAGCACCGGCATTTCCCGGCGGCACGGCGGGCACCAGGTGGCCCAGAGGTTGATGACCAACGGGCCACCCTGGTAGTCGCTGAGTTGGATGGTCTGGCCGGCAGCATTGCGCAAGGTGATCTGCGGCAGGCGCGTGCCTTGTTCGTAAATACTCAGGGAGAAACTCGCCAGCAGCCAGAACACCAGACCGCTGGCCACGCCAAAGCCCAATGGCCGACGCAGGCCCGGTTGACGCCAGCCGCGGTACAACGCCGCCAGCAAGAGCACGACCACCCCCGGCCAGGCGAGAAAACCACCGTCGCGCAGGTCGATGATCTGCCACGGATCGTTGCGATACTGTGCCCAGTAGGCAATCACGAAGCCGACCCGGGCCGCCAGCATGCCCAGCAGGAACAGGCTGAACAGCACCGATTCCGGGTTCTCGCCGCCACGCTTGGCCACCCGCCAGCCGACAAACGTCGCCAGCGCCAGGGCACTGATCAGCAGCAAATGGTTAAGCGCGATGGCAAAGGTGCCGAGGGTAAAGGTCAGCATTAACGAGCGTCTCGGGTGGTGGTCCAGCGTTGCAGGAAAGTGCCGGCATCGACCTCGCCGGTGATGCGCTGGCTGCGACGCTCTTCGCCGTCGGTGCCGATCCACAACAGGCTCGGCGGCCCCGGCACTTTATAACGGCCGAGCAGTTCGCGGCTGGCGGCATTGTCGGCGGTGACGTCCAGCCGTAGCAAGCGCACATCGCTCAGAGCATCCAGTACCTGAGGTTTGCCGAAGACCTGTTTTTCCATGACTTTGCACGACACACACCAGTCGGCGTAATAGTCCAGCAGCACCCATTGGCCCTGGGCCTTGGCGGCGTCGAGCTCGCGTTGCAGGGACGCGGGCTCCTTGATCGTAGTGAATGCATCGTGAGCGCTTGGCGAGACAGCGCCGGTACGACCGGCGCTGTACACCTGCAACGGCTGATACGGATCGTCACTGCCGCCCGCCGCACCGACCACCAGCAGGCTGCCCCATAACCCCAGCAGCAGCGAACTGGCGCCGAACAGGTGGGCAACGCGGCCAAATCCCTGGGACTGCTGCCAGGCGCTGTAGGCGGCGATCAGCAGCAAACCGCCACACAAACCGAGCCACAGCGATTCATCCAGCACCGGACGCAGCATCAGCAAAGCCGTGGCGAGAAACAGGAAACCGAACACACCCTTGAGCAGGTTCATCCAGGCGCCAGGTTTAGGCAGGAAGCGATTGCCGACGGTGACCAGCAGCAACAGCGGCACACCGATGCCGATGCCCAGGGCGAACAGAATCAACCCGCCGTGCAGCGCATTGCCGCTCTGGGCGATATAGAGCAGGGCGCCGGCCAATGGGGCAGTCATGCACGGTCCCACCAACAGACCGGACAAGGCCCCCAGCACACCGGCGCCCATCAGGTTGCCACCGCGCTGGCTGCGTGAAACATGTTCCAGCCGATCCCGCACGGCCACCGGCAATTGCAGTTCAAAAAAACCGAACATCGGCAAGGCCAGCAGCACGAACACCGCCGCAAAGCTGCCCAACAGCCATGGATTCTGCAACAGCGCTTGAAGGTTCGCGCCAAGCGATGCCGCCAGAACACCCATCGCCGCATACACCAGCGCCATGCTGATCACATAACTGCCGGCGAGGGCAAAACCGCGTTTGGGCGTGGCACCACTGCCAACGATCAACCCCGCCAGAATCGGCAGCATCGGCAACGAGCAAGGGGTGAAGGCCAGCAACAGGCCCAGACCAAAGAACACCAACAAGCTCCAGCCCAGCGCACGTTGTTGCAGGCCGCTGGCCAAGGCTTGGTCCGGCGCTTCGCTGGCCGCAGATGCAGTAGCCTTGCCGCCCAGGTCCACGATCTGGGTTTGCGGCGGATAACACAAACCGGCATCGGCACACCCCTGGAAACCCACCTTGATCTGACCGGTGGCTCCCGCCGGAATCTTCAGCTCCAGGCCTTGGCGATAAACCTCTTGTTCGCCGAAGAACTCATCGCTGTGTGCTTCGCCGTCAGGTAATACCGGGTGCTGTTGCGCAGACAAACCCTCGAAATTCAGGCGTTTCTGATAAAGGTAATAACCGTCGGTAATCTGCCAATAGAGCTGTGTTTCACCTGATTCGAGGCGTTCGGAGGTAAAGGCAAAGGCCTTTTCCACTGGCAAGAATTCAGGTTTGGTGTCGAACGGATTTATCCCTGCCTGGGCCACACCCGAGATCAAGAGAACAAAAAATAGAAACAGTCGACGCATGGGTAAGCCTTATCCCTGTGCAAGTTGACTGCACAATGGGTGGCGGCGATTAACCGATGATTAACCGCCGCCGGTACCGCCTGCTCGACCCGTCAGGAGGTAGCCACTACGGCTTGAAACTTCAGTTGCGCAACAGGCCTGGCCAGGATTGGCTATCAACCGCATGCGGACCGGAAACCAGGCGATTTTTCGGAATGTTATAAGTCAGAAACTGATTGTCAGTCAGAAAGATATAGTAATAACTGTCAGCGAAAGTCCGATCGTTTTGCACCGCTGTAATGATCCGGTCTTTATAGGGAGCAAGACCGGGCCAGGTAGCTTCTGTAATGGGCTCTGTCCTCAGTGACTGGACCGGGGTCACAACAGGAGGAGGGAGGTCGTCGTCAAGTTTGCCACCGATATAGCCGCGGTCCCGGTTGGGATCCTCGTCCAAATCCAGATAGAGGGAGTTCCCGTCATTCATGATGAATCGAAAGAGTGAGGGGCGACTTACTTGCCACCATGTCCCTGCAACGATTCGATCAAAGTGAGGCAACAGCAGCTTCCATTTAGTGTCTTCAACCTTGCGGGTCTGCATTACCGCATCGGTATCCTGATTGTAGGCGCAGACCATCGGCGTAGTGCGCTCGTAATAGAAAAGCCAAAGGATATCGAGGTCAGAAGAGTCCATGGGACGATCAAGCGTTATGCCCGTGGTCGTAAATCCAAACCGCAGGTTTTTCATGTGGTTTTCCAACGTCCCCCAGTTTCCTTTAATAGCCCAGGGGTATCCATCAGAGACCTTGTTATCGGGAATATCAAAGCGGGAATAAGTATCGGTGTCTTTGAAGATGAAGTAGATCTTGTCTTTTCCTGAACGCCAATCGACGGTCACGATGTTTTTAAGTGTCGGCATGATCTGATTCCTTTCAGATAATAAAGTATGGTTCGGGTCTTAAATGACTTTCTTCCAGGTAATAATTGGCCTGGAGTGGAGCCGTGCTAGGGTAGCGTGATGTTTTACGCTGTGGTCATGTTTTCAGGATGGAATATGTTTCGGTTTGAAACGACATGTGCGCAGGCGTTCGGCCATGCATTAACAGCGAACTTCACTTTCAACTTCGTCGCTTAGCGGTCGCGACGCCTGCGAGGGAGGCGCTGCTTCTCGTCAGCGGCGGGCCTTGCCATAATTGCGGCTTAATCCTCAGCTGCTTCACTCGCTTTTTTGTCCTGGGGGCTCCCATGCATGTACTGGTTTGCGAAGACGATGAGCTGATCGCCAGCGGAATTGTTGCCGGCCTGACCGCGCAAGGCCTGACCGTCGAGCACGTCGCCACCGCGTCGGCTGCCCGGGCGATGCTCAAGGTGGCTGAGTTCGATGTCATGGTGCTCGACCTTGGCCTTCCCGATGAGGATGGCCTGAAGCTGTTGCAGCAGTTGCGTCACAGTGGCCTGGAGATTCCGGTGTTGATTCTCACGGCGCGGGATTCGGTCACCGATCGCGTCGACGGTTTGCAGGCCGGGGCCGACGATTATTTGCTCAAGCCTTTTGACCTGCGCGAACTGGCAGCGCGCCTGCACACCTTGCTGCGACGAGTGGCGGGGCGCAGCGTCAACCTGATCGAGCACGGTCGTTTGACCTACGATCCGAGCAGCCGCGAAACCATGCTGGGCGGCCAGCCGGTGGACCTTTCCCGTCGCGAGCAATCGCTGTTGCAAGCCTTGCTGCACAACCGTGGTCGCGTACTCTCAACCGAGCAACTGAAAGACAGCGTCTACGGTTTCAACGATGAGCTGGAAAGCAACGCCCTTAACGTCCATATCCATCACCTGCGGCGTAAACTCGGCAATGGCATTGTCGAGACGGTGCGTGGCCTGGGCTATCGCCTGGGGCCGGCCGATGGCGGAGAAGAATCGAAGTGATGAGCCTGCGTTTGCGTCTGAGCCTGACCCTCGGCGCCGCATTTGCGCTGATCTGGGCCCTGGCCGCCGCCTGGATGCTCAGCGATCTGCGCAACCAGATGATGTTTTCCCTCGACCAGCGGCTGGTTGCCTCGGCGCGGATGGTCGCCGGGTTACTGGAGCAACTGCCGGCATTGCCGAGCAAGGGCGAGGGCACCCATTTCAGCGCTGAACAACTGAATATCCCCGGCGGCATGGCCTGTCAGGTCAGCTCGTTGCGCGGCGAGATTCTGGCCCGCAGCCACAGCAACCCCGAGCAAGCGCTGGAAGCCGAGAAAATGGGCTTCCACGATCAGATTATCGACGGCGCGCCATGGCGCAGCTTCACCCTGGCGCGGGGCGATGTGCGCATCACCACCGCCGACCGGCAGATCGAGCGTGAAGCGCTGAACATGTCCATTCTGCTGGCGGCTTCGGTGCCGGTCGGCGTGGCGCTGCTTGGCTGCCTGTGCCTGTTGTGGCTCGGCATCGGTCAGGGGCTGGCACCGCTCAATCGTATGCGCGATGCGTTGATGCGGCGTAGCGCCGATTCTCTGGAACCATTGCAGATCCAGCCGTTGCCCAGCGAATTGCAACCGCTGCTGGAAACCCAGAATCAGTTGTTCCAGCGCATCGGCAAGACCATCGAGCGCGAGCGGCGCCTGACCGGTGATGCGGCGCACGAATTGCGTAGCCCGCTGACTGCGATCAAAACCCACCTGCAAGTGGCGCGCATGACCGACGGTGCCGCACGGGATCAGTCCCTGGCCCGGGCCGAAGAGGGCGCCGACCGCCTGCACCGTACCCTTGAACAATTGCTACTGCTGGCGCGTGTCGAGGGCAGCTTGTCGTTCGATGATGGCGTGCAGTGCAGCGCTGAGCAGGTGGCGAAACTGGCGATTCAGGATGCGGCCAGCGGCGATCGTCAGCGGATCAAGTTTCAGGTGCCGGCCAGATTCTCCGATGCGCCGCTGCAAATGCCCGCAGTGCTGTCGATTGCTGCATTACG
Organism: Pseudomonas sp. Pseusp15; assembly: GCF_059492165.1. Lineage (NCBI taxonomy): Bacteria > Pseudomonadati > Pseudomonadota > Gammaproteobacteria > Pseudomonadales > Pseudomonadaceae > Pseudomonas > Pseudomonas sp. Pseusp15. The sequence goes on along the minus strand of NZ_CP168523.1, from coordinate 3,432,991 downwards.
CAACTTGCTCGACAACGCCCTGCGCCATACACCGGGCGATGGGGCGGTGGAGCTGAGTCTGGAAACCAATGGCAATCGCGTGCACTTTCTGGTGCGCGACCACGGTCCGGGAATTGCCGAAGACGACTTGCAACACCTGACCCAACGCTTCTGGCGCAACGGCCAGAGCACCGGTTGCGGCCTCGGCCTGGCGATTGTCCAGGCCATTGTCCAGCGCTGCGGCTGTACCCTGCATTTCGACAGCCGGCCGGATGGCCTGCGGGTTGAATTGACGATGCCGTTGCAACCTGTCTAACAGACACCGCTCCCACAGGGTGTCTATGTTGTCGCACACCAAATGTAACGTCTCTCCGTTGGCCTCCCGGCCCCCACGGCGTTATCGTCCCCGGCAGCTTTGACTCAATGGATTGAGGTAACAGCGCCATGACTGCATCGATACACATCTGCAAGGCAACGTCTGCCGACGCCGGCATCATCAGCCGAATCGTCGAGCGCTCCATTCGCGTCGGCTGCGCGCTCGACCACCGTAACGACCCGCGAACCGTCGCCACCTGGACCCACAACAAAACCATCGAACACGTGCAGCCCTGGCTGAACGACCCGCGGTTGTACCTGAACATCGCCCTGTTGCATGACAAACCGGTCGGCGTCGCCATGGCGGCGATCAGTGGCAAGGTTGCGTTTTGTTACGTGCAACCGGAATGGTTTCGACGGGGCGCCGGACAAGCGTTGGTGCATGATCTGGAGACGTGGTTGATTGCTCAGGGTTTGCCCCAGGTACGTCTCAACAGCACGCGCACCGGCGAAGCGTTTTACCACCGCCTGGGTTACCGGGCTTGCGCTGAAGCTTTCACGGTGGCGGGGCTCCACGCCATTCCCATGCACAAGGCGCTGCCACCACCTTCATAGAAAGCTGATCGAGGGTCTAAATCCTCGAGCCCTTGATGCGTTTCCAGAACAGGAAAACCTGCAAGTGCGCCCCGTGAACGGAATGCGCACCTGCCCGGTGTGCAGTTTTGGTCACTATCAACAGGGGTCGAGAGATGTCAGTCGCTACCAGCCTTATCGAAGATCAGCCGGCCCGGATTGCCCCGACGCCTGCCGAGACGCTTTATCAGTTCAACGAATCGCCGCTGCTGGCCCGTCAGAGCCAACAGGAATCGAACGCCCGCAGCTACCCGCGACGCATACCCCTGGCACTCAAGCGTGCCAAGGGCATTTATGTCGAAGACGTCGAAGGCCGTTGTTTCATCGATTGCCTGGCCGGTGCCGGGACCCTGGCCCTGGGGCACAACCATCCGGTGGTGATCGAAGCGATCCAGCAAGTGCTGAGCGATGAACTGCCGCTGCACACCCTCGACCTGACCACGCCGGTCAAGGACCGGTTTGTCCAGGACCTGTTCGGCCTGCTGCCGCCGGCATTGGCCGCTGAAGCGAAGATTCAGTTCTGTGGCCCCACTGGCACCGATGCCGTGGAAGCCGCGCTGAAGCTGGTGCGTACCGCCACCGGGCGCAGCACCGTCTTGTCGTTCCAGGGCGGTTACCACGGCATGAGTCAGGGCGCGCTGAGCCTGATGGGCAGTCTGGGACCGAAAAAGCCGTTGGGTGCCTTGCTCGGCAATGGCGTGCAGTTCATGCCGTATCCCTACGATTACCGTTGCCCGTTCGGTCTCGGTGGTGTGCAGGGAGTGCAGGTCAACCTGAATTACCTGGAGAACCTGCTGAACGATCCAGAGGCTGGCGTGCAACTGCCGGCTGCGGTGATCGTCGAAGTGGTGCAGGGCGAGGGCGGGGTGATTCCGGCCGATCTCGACTGGCTGCGCGGTTTGCGGCGCATCACCGAGCAGGCCGGCGTGGCGCTGATCGTCGATGAGATTCAGAGCGGCTTTGCCCGCACCGGCAAGATGTTCGCCTTCGAGCACGCCGGAATCATTCCGGACGTGGTGGTGATGTCCAAGGCCATCGGCGGCAGCCTGCCGCTGGCAGTGGTGGTCTATCGCGAATGGCTCGACACCTGGCTGCCGGGTGCCCATGCCGGAACCTTCCGCGGTAATCAGATGGCCATGGCCGCAGGCTCTGCGGTGATGCGCTACCTGACCGAACACAAGGTTTGCGAGCACGCCGCCACCATGGGCGAGCGCTTGAGCGAACACCTGCACATCCTGCAGCGGGACTTCCCGCAGCTGGGCGACATTCGCGGACGTGGCTTGATGCTGGGTGTCGAATTGGTCGACCCGGCTGGTGCGCCGGACGCTCAAGGCCATCCACCGGTATTCGGTCGTCTGGCGTCGTTGGTGCAGCGCGAATGTCTCAAGCGTGGGTTAATCCTCGAGCTGGGCGGGCGTCATGGCGGTGTCGTGCGTTTCCTGCCGCCGTTGGTGATCACCGCTGCCGAAATCGATCGGGTGGCCGACATTTTCGGCAGGGCCATGGCCGCAGCCGTCGCCAGCCTCTAAATTTTTCAGCGCCTTTAACGTTCCTTCTACATAACGGCTGCGCGCGGTGTGCAGCCCACCCTATAGCGATGGAGAGACAGCATGACGTCAGTATTCGACCGCGAGGACATCCTCTTTCAGGTCGTGGTCAACCACGAAGAGCAATACTCGATCTGGCCCGACTACAAAGCCGTGCCACAAGGCTGGCGCACCGTGGGCAAGAGCGGCCTGAAAAAGGAATGCCTGGCCTACATCGAAGAGGTCTGGACTGACATGCGTCCACTGAGCCTGCGCCAGAAAATGGAAGAGCAGGCGGCCGTGGCTCACTGAGTCGCCGCGCAAAAAGAAACCCGCTGAACCGGTGACGGTCAGCGGGTTTTTCACGTTTGAAATCTCTGTTGTCTGCGCGGCTGCCATCGCGGGTTTAACCGACGTTATGCCCCGCTCAACCCCTTGATCACTTGATCCACATTCCCTTCCAGCTCGGCCACCGGATCCGCCGCATCGACACTCAACACCACCAACCGACTGCCTGACTGCGAGATCGCCGCTTTCACCGCCTCCGACGGCTGTCGATGATGCAACACCACCGCCACGTCATGGTCCTTGAGCGTCGCACTCAACTGCTTGAGCGCTTCAGGCGTCCACTCGGCATCTGGCCGTGCATCGAGGCCGATCAGCTCCAGGTTGAGGCCGCCGATCAGGTAGCCGAAATGATCGCTCAGGCTCATCACGCTCAGGTTATCGGCACTGGCCAGCCGCGCTTCGCTGTCGGCACTGAGCTTGAGCAGGCGCTGCTTGAGCGCTGCGAGATTGGCCTCGATGGTCGGTTTGGCCGCCGGCGCCAGGCGCACCAGGTCCGCCGCCATCACGTCTGCCATGCGCCCCATGTTGTTGCTGGAAAGCCACGGCTGGCTGTTCAACCCGTCGACCTTGCTGCCGGGCTGCACGGCGATGCCGGGAAGGGCGCCGTCCACCGGGCGGGCGGCGTCGACTTCGACGATACGAATATTGCTGCGCCGGGATATCGGGTACAGCGGATCATCCGCCCACAGGGAACGCAGACCAATCACGGCATCGGCGTCGGTCGCCAGCTTGGCCAGCGCCGGAGCGCCACGACCGGTGAAATAGGCGGTCTGTCGGCTGCCGGGCAGATTCTCTGGAGCGGCCCGTTCCAGTTTGATTTCGGTGCCTTTGAGCAACACTTCGCCCAGACCATAGGTGATCGGCAAGGACGCCAGCACGTGCAGCGGTTTGGCGCTGTCCGCCGCAGCGCAAGTATTGGCCAGACCGCACAGGGGCAATGTGAAGGTCAATGCCAGGGTCAGTTGACGCAGAGAAAAGCACATTTATCCGAGGTTCCCTTTCAGGCTGGGGAGGATGCCGCGAGCGATCGCGGCCAGGGCGAAGGAGATACCGGCCACCAGAATGATCGCGGCACCGGACGGGATGGGCAGGTCAAAGACAATCGGCGCGAGAATTCCGCACAAGGTGCTCACCGTGGCAATCAGCACCGAACACCAGAAAAAACCCTTCAACGACTGGCTGAGCAACCGCGCGGCCGCCGCTGGAATCACCAGCAGGGCGCCGACCAGAATCGCGCCGATGACTTTCACCGCTGCCACCGTGATCAGCGTCACCAGGATCACGAACAGGTAGTCCAGGGTTTTCACCGCCACGCCACGTACCGCCGCCAGTTGCGGGTTGAAACTGGCGAGCATGATGCGGTTGTACAGCGGCAGGGCCAGTGCCATGACCAGCGAGCCGACGATGGCCAACACCAGCAGGTCGTTGCCGTTGACCGTCAGTACCGAGCCGAACAGCACGTTTTCCAGAATGTGCACATTGATCTTGCCCGCCAGAATCAACAGCAGGCTCGCGCCCAGCGCCAACGACACCGACAGAAACACGCCGATCAATGTATCCGGCGCCAGACCCGTGCGGTTGCGCAGGTAGTTCAGCAAAATCCCGAACAGCAGGCAGTAACCGAACAGGCTGCCATAAGGCCCGGTGTAAGGTTCACCGAGCAGAATGCCGATGGCCACGCCAGTCAACGCCGCGTGACCCACCGCTTCGGAGAAAAATGCGAAGCGCTTGACCACCACCAGCGTGCCCAAACCGCCCAGCACCGGGCCGATCAGCAATCCAGCGAGCAGGGCGTTGACCACAAATCCATAGGCCAGCGCTTCCGGCAGGTAACCCGACGAGGCCCAACCCTGGACCATCAAACGAAAGGCTTCGTAGCTCATCAGGCAGCGCTCCGGGGATGGGTCGAGAACAAGGTCAGCAGTCGCTCCGGGGTCAGCGCCTGTTTCGGCGTGGCATCGAACAACACCCGGCGATTGAGCCCGGTGACCCGGTCCGCCAGACGCCCGACCGCTTCCAGATCATGCTCGATCCACAGCACGGTGATGCCGCTCTGGCGCCAACCGCCCAGCAGCCGTTCGAACACTTGAATGCCAGCCTCGTCGAGGGCCGACATCGGTTCGTCGAGCACCAGCAATTGCGGCGCCGGAATCAGCCCTTGGGCCAACAAAACCCGCTGGCGTTCGCCGCCGGACAACGCGCCCATGCGCCGTTTGCGTTTGTCCTGCATGCCGACCCGTTCCAGCGCCTCGCCAATGGCTGTTGCGTAATGCTTGCTCAAACCGAGGAACGCTGGACGTCGCTGACACATGGCCGCCATGAAGTCGTCGACGGTCATCGGCAAACCGCGATCAAACTCCAGCGCTTGCGGCACGTAGCCGATCGTCCCCGGTTCGTCGGGCCATTGCAGGCTCAAACGGCCCTGATGCGGCATCTGCCCGAGCAGGGTCTTGATCAGCGAACTCTTGCCGCCACCGTTGGGGCCGACCAGGGCATGCACGCTGCCGGGCCGGACCTGAAAAGTTACGTTGTCGAGGATGGTCGTGCGCCCCAGCGTCAGGCTGACTTCGGCGAAGTCGAGGGTCGGGCCGGCGCTTTGTACGGTCAGGGTTTCTTGAGCGGTCATGCGCCAGACTCCTGAATCGCCCGAACCACGGTATTGAGGTTGCCGGTCATTTCCTTTTCGTACTTGTCGGCGGTGTATTCGCCATAGGAAATGTGCGACAGCGGATACAGCTTCACCCCCGATTCGCGCTGGATGGTTTCGACGTAAGTGGACGGGAAATCCATCTCCGAGAAGATCACTTTCACGTCCAGCTCCCGCAGTTGATCGATGGTCTTTTTCAGTTGGCTGGGGCTGGGTTCGATGCCGTGGGCCGGCTCGACCACGGCAGTGACTTCCAGGCCGAACTCGCGCAGCAGATAGTCGTAGGCGGCATGGACCGTGGCCACGCGCAGCTCGGCGTTCGGCGCCTGGGTCAGTTTGGCCAGGGCATCGGCGCGCATCTGCCGCAGGCGCTTACCGTAGGCGCGGGCATTCTGGGTGTAGGTTTTAGCGTTGGCCGGGTCGAGCTTGCCCAACTCGCGGGCAATGTTGTTGACCTGGGCAATCGAAGCGCTGATCGACAAGAACGTGTGCGGGTTGACCACTTTACCGGCACCGCGAGCGGCGACACCGGTGGCGGCCAGCAGTGGCACGTTTTCGTTGGCTTCGATCACTTTGATATTCGGGGTTTCGCTGGCGGCGATCATGCGGTCGGCGAAGTCGTCATGGCCCACACCGTTGAGCACGATCACGTCGAGCCCGCTGATGCGTTTGATGTCCTCGGCGCGGGGCTCATAGGCGTGCGGGTTGAAACCGGCCGGGATCAACGGCACCACTTCGGCCTTGTCGCCGACGATATTGGCCACGTAGCTGTAATAAGGGTGCAGGGTGATGCCGATTCGCAGGCGCTTGGCTTCGTCGGCACTGGCCAGAGGCGTCAGCAAACAGGCAAGCAGGCCGACCAGCAGCAGGCGCAAAAAACGACGTTGAGATGAACTAGGCATGGGAAAGCGGTCTTCTCTCGGGTGAGGGCGAGGGTTCAGTGCCGATGCTGGCGGGTGACCCCGGCATCGAACTGCGCGACGATCTGCTGCCAGCCAGCGCTTTCCAGCGCGGCGTCAGTCAGATCAGCCGGGCGCGCGAGGGCTTTGCCGCGGTTGAGCCAGACGTCTGGCGCATCGTCGTCAGCAGTCAAACGCATCAGGAATGAGCCGGCCACGGTGGGTGCCTGGCTCTGGCCGAAGTACGCCTTGGCGTCCAGCAATTGCCAGGCATGACCGCCTCGACTGACAGAACTGGCGTCTTGGGCAAACGGCGCGAAACCTTCCTCGGCGAGGGTGGCGGGTGTGGGCAGCGCTTGCTGTTCCTCGCGCAACAGATGGATTTCATCCAGCGTGACCCGCAGGTCTGCGTAAATACCTTGCTCGGATGCGCTCAGGTCGCGGCGGGCATCCAGTTGATGGCTGCCGACGCTGCTCACTTCCCGGGACTCGCCGCGCCAGGCGACTACCGAGCCGGCCACCGCCAGGATCATCAGGCACAACAGCAACACATAGAGGGTTTCATGGCCGGCTCCGGCCGGGCGCACCACTTGGGTGGTTGGCGTGCTCATGCTCAGGGCGCCTCGATGTCGGCTTGGTCGATCTCGACCACGTGGCCGGGACCGGCGTCGAACAGCACGTAGAATTCAGCGCCGGGCTTCTTGAACGTCAGGGTCGAATCGGTGCCGAGCTTGCCTGGCACCAGAATGGTTTCATCGTAGCCGATCACATCCAGGGTCACGCCCGGCGCGCCGCTGCCGTCGGAGAAACCACCGGTGCAACGGATCTGTTCGGCGTCGATGGCCTTGCACTCGCACATCGGGTTGTGGGCCAGAGCGCTGGTGCTGAAGACGGTGCAGAGCACCAGTAAAACGGGGCGAAAAACGCTGGTCATGGTTTGCCTCCTTGTCTGTTCAGCCATGCGACGGTGGCCGGCGACGCCTGGCTCAGGGGGATGGAGGCTTGATGCATGGCGCCGTCCCAGCCTTCCATGGTGATCCACAGTTCAGCGTCGTTTTTGGTCTTTTCGGGTACCGGTAGCGCGGCGCCCATGTGGTAGGGCGTGCCAAAGAAAATCACCCCGGCGGCGCGCAGGCTGCGCGGTTTGCCAATGCGCAGGTAAGTCGCCTTGACCTGATCGCGACAGCTGTCGCAGAGCGCAGCATTGAAGGACTTCAAGTAGCCGGCAGGGCCATCGGATACCGGGGCAGCGTTGCGTAATTCAGCCAGGCGCAGGCTCCAGGGGCCGACCTGAACTTCTCCGACTTCACGCTCACCCAGGCCGGTGTCTCCGCGAAACAGCGCTGCGTCGGCGAAGTATTTGGGCATGAATCCCAGCGGCACCAGCAACAGCAGCACGTTGATGTGGAAACGCCATGTGTGCCAGAAGCGGCTTAGCGGCGAGCGTGGTTTTTCTGCTGCGACCTGGCTCATCGGCTGCCCTCCGTGGCTTCGCGGCTCATGGCCGGGGCCGGCTGGCCGGTCAGCGCAGCCCGTGGACGCTTGTTGCTGCGCTTGAGCGCATTGGCCGTGGCCAGGGCGGTGCGTTTGGTCCAGATCAACAGGCCGCTGAGGACCATCATGCTCAGGATCAGACCAAAGAAGAACCAGATCAGCTTGATCCAGATACCGCCGAAATCGCCGGTGTGCAGCGGACGCATGGATTCGGTCACCAGCTCCAGACCCGAACGATCCGACAGCAGGCGCGTGGTGGAAATGTCACCGGTGTAAGGGTTGACCTCGGCGCTCTGGTAGATCAACGGGTACCAACTGCGCCCGCTCACCAAAAGATGGCTATAGGCATTGGCGGGGAGGCTGACAGAGCTGTCTTCCAGGCCAGGAATGCGTTCCTTGGCCTCGCGGATCGCGCTTTCCAGGCTGATCATCGGCGCCGGTGCGCCATCGACGGTGAGCGGCACGCTCTCACGCGGGACGACGGGGGCGACCGGCGCGGTGGAAATCGAAATGTGGTTATCGGACAGGATCGCTTCAATCATGAACCAGGTGCTGGTGACGGAAATCACCGCAATGAACCAGATCGACCAGATGCCGCTGAGCCGGTGAAAGTCGCCCCAGAAAATCCGCGCGCCATGACGAATGCGCAGGGTCGGTCGCAAGAAGCCTTTCCAGAACCGTTTGTAGACCACGAGCCCCGTCACCAGTGAAACCAGCATCGGCAAGCCGAGGAACGACACCAGATACCAGCCCCAGCTGTAGCCGTTGGTGAATGGCACCAGCCACCAGCCATGCAGCGCGCGAGTGAAGGCCTGGAAGTTGAAGGGTGGAGCGGTGCCCTGAATCGCCCCGCTGTAGGGGTTCACATAGACCGTCACCGAGCGTCCGTCCGGGTAGCTGACCTTCACGTCCAGGGCGAAATGCGACTCGTCGGGACGGTTGATACTTTCGACCAGCGTTTGGGGCTCGGCCTTTTTGATGGCGGCGATGATCTGGTCATAGCTGAGCAGCGGCGCGTCGTCCGAAGGCGGGCTGGCGCGCATTTGCGGGTTGGCCAGCCAGACGATTTCCTGACTGACCACCGCCAATGTGCCGGTCACACAGACGATCAATACAAAGAACCAGATGGGCAGGGCCAGCCAGCTATGGACCAGAAACCAGAGTTTTGAGCGGGATTTCTTCGACATGATTAAAGGTCTTGTTTCGATGAGAGGACCTCTGCTGCGGGCTTCCCAGCGTTGAGGTCCATGAAAGGCCCGGTCGTGGCTTTTGCCTACGCGACCGGCTGCATCTAAATAAGACGTATGAGCATCGGAAATCCCGAAAGGGGATATGAAAGTAAATGTTTCGTGTTTCTGCGCTGTGTGGGAACAGCCAATATTGATGTTGAATGTGATGCCCCCATCGCGAGCCTGCTCGCGATGGGGGCTGATCACATACCGAAGCTATCAACCCTGCTTGAACATCTCCTTCGCCCGCTGTTCGATCTGTTCCTGCGTCAGATCCTCCTTGCGCGTGGCCAGAAACCACACATGCCCATAGGGATCCTTCAAGGTCCCCGTGCGGTCGCCATAAAACTGATCCTTGACCTCGGACACCACCGTGGCACCGGCATTGATGGCCTGTTTATAGGACTTGTCCACATCGTTCACATACAAATGCAGGCCCACGGACGGCGATTTGTCCGGGTTGCTCAAAGGCCCTTGGTCACAGGGTGTGCCCAGCATGATCGGGCTATCGCCGATACGCAGTTCGGCGTGCCCGATGCCGCCGTCGGGCATGGCCAGGCGCATGACTTCGGTGGCGCCAAAGGCTTTCTTGTAGAAGTCGATGGCTTCGGCAGCTTTTTGAATGCCCAGATAAGGGGTGATGCTGTGATAACCCTCTGGAATAGGTTTGACGCTCATGACGGTTCTCCCTTTATTGTTGTGGAGTTAAGGTGTTCCTTCGCCGTTTTCCGGTCGGATAACTATAGGTCAACCCCTTCGCCACAACTGAGTGCCCGACGAGTAGCCGCAGTCACGACAACGCGCCGCACTGCAATTTTGGTGCATCAGCGGTAAGAACCTGGATCGACAGGTTCTCTGTGGCGCGACGCTTGTTCACTGCCAGTTCACCAATTCCCGATACCCACTATCGAGAGCATTGATTTCTGCCCGTCGGGGCGCGTCGGTAGCCTGTGTTCATTGCCCCGAACCCAGCTATCCGGACTTTCGAAATGAAAACTCTACTCACCACTTTTCTGTTGCTCGCCGTTTCCGTCCTCGCCGGATGTGCCAGTCATGTTTCACCGGAACTACGCCCCTACACCGCTGAAGAAACCCGGGAACTGGCGCTGGAAGCCTTGAACCGTCGGGGCTTGTCCTTCGAGGAGTACCACGCGAAGAAAGCCGAATTGCTCGGCCAGCCGACCAAATCGATCAGTTTTGACAAGCAAGGCGAGATGAACGCCGAGCGCACAGTACAGATGCACGGTCGCCAAAGCTGAGCGACAACTGTACTGCTCTAACTTTCACGCAACTGTCCATGGGTTTCCCTCAAGGCGTGCGATAGGGTCAACACCTGACTGACTCTGATGGACTGCCCCCCATGCTCTCGCTCGACCTGCTGCTGGGCTTTGCCCTGTTCGCCCTTGTCACCTCGATCACCCCCGGCCCGAACAACACCATGTTGCTGGCCTCGGGCGTGAATTTCGGCTTTAGCCGCACCATCCCTCACATGCTGGGCATTACCTGTGGCTTCTTCGTGTTGGTGGTGGCCGTCGGTTTCGGCCTGGGCACGGTGTTTCAAACCTATCCACTGCTTTACACCGTGCTGCGTTATGTCGGCGCGGCGTATTTGCTGTACCTGGCCTGGAAGATTGCGCATTCCGGGCCGGTCGCCGAGGGGGAGCAGGGCGAGGGCAAGCCGATCAGTTATTTGGGCGCGGCGGCGTTTCAATGGGTCAACCCCAAGGCCTGGATCATGGCCATCGGTGCCATCAGCACCTACACGCCGATGCAGGGCTATTTCACCAATGTGATTGTGATTGCCGCGGTCTTCGCTCTGATCAACCTGCCGAGCGTCGGTGTGTGGGCCGGTTGTGGCACGCTGTTGCGCAATGTGCTGCGCGATCGCCGCTGGCTACGCCTGTTCAACTGGGGCATGGCCTCGTTGCTGGTGGCTTCCATGTATCCGTTGTTGCTTGAAAGTTTTAGCTGACGCATTGCTTCAACCGGTTGCCTGATGCCTGTTAAGCTCGACTTCAGGAGCGTTCCTACGCACTTTTAAATGAAGTTGTTCTTCTTTAACGGCCTCCGATCAGGTATTGCTATCGTTCTGCAAATTCGGCGCCGCTCATAAGGCGGCGCTTTGATATTTCCAGTGACGAGCTTCCTGATCCCGGAACACGCTCTGCGAGTCTTCTATGAATAAACGTCCGTTGTATTTCGACTACGCCGCCACCACGCCGGTGGATGAGCGGGTCATCAAGGTGATGGTCGAGTGTCTGGGTTTCACGGGTAACTTCGGCAATCCAGCGTCCAGCTCCCACGCCTTCGGTCAACAGGCCCGGCAATCGGTCGAGCACGCACGGCGCCAGGTCGCCGAACTGGTGGGCGCCCAGGCCGAGCAGATCGTCTGGACCTCCGGAGCCACCGAATCCAACAACCTGGCACTCAAGGGCGTTACCCAGGCCCGCGGTGTGTCCGGCGGCCATATCATCACCAGCCAGATTGAACACAAGGCAATTCTCGACACCGCCAAACAATTGCAGGATGCCGGCATTGCCGTGACGTATCTGGTGCCCGATGCCGAAGGCCTGATAACTCCGCAAGCAGTCAGCGAGGCGATGCGCGAAGACACCTTTCTGGTGTCGCTGATGCTGGTCAATAACGAACTGGGCACCGTCAACGACATCCCGGCCATCGGCCAGGTGGTGCGTGATCGCGATGCGTTGTTCCACGTTGACGCGGCTCAGGGCGCGGGCAAAGTAGCGATCGACCTGGCCCGGTGGCCGGTGGATCTGATGTCGTTCTCGGCGCATAAGGTCTACGGCCCCAAAGGCATCGGCGCGCTGTACGTCGGGCCTCGTGCGCAACAGCGCCTGCAGGCGCAGATCCACGGTGGCGGCCATGAGGGCGGGTTGCGTTCCGGTACTCTGGCGACGCACCAGATCGCAGCCATGGGCGCCGCTTTCGCACTGGCGGCCGCTTTGTTCGATGAAGAAAAAGCCACCATCGTGCGCCTGCGTGAACGCTTGCTCGATCAGCTGCTGAGCATTTCCGGTATTCGCGTCAATGGCAGTCCGACCCAACGCATTCCCCATACCCTGAGCCTGACCTTCAACGAAGGTGAGTTCAATTCCGCGGTGTTGAGCACCTCGATCGCGTTTTCCGCGACGTCGGCCTGCAACTCCGCCAGTAATGCGCCATCTCATGTGCTGCTGGCGCTGGGGCATGACGCGCGCTCGGCCAGTCGCACCATTCGCCTGAGCCTGGGGCGTTTCACCACCGAGCAAGATATCGACCAGGCTGCGCACCTGATCAAAACGGCCACCGCCAGTGCTCCGGCATTCTGGGCGACAGGTCCTTAAGCGCCGACTCTGATCGGCACCCAACAATAATGATGAAGTGGTTAGCAGGAGACACGATGAGTACGCAGCCTTCGATCAATGGATTGGTACCCCGGCGCCTGGCGCAAACCCGCGAGCTGATGAGCCGGGAGGGCATTCATGCTCTGTTGGTGCCGTCGGCCGACCCGCACCTGTCGGAATACCTGCCGGGCTATTGGCAGGGGCGGCAGTGGCTGTCGGGTTTCCATGGCTCGGTCGGCACGCTGATCGTCACACCGGATTTCGCCGGCGTCTGGGCCGACAGCCGCTATTGGGAACAAGCGAGCAAGGAACTCAAGGGCAGCGGTATCGAGCTGGTCAAGCTGCAACCGGGTCAACCCGGCCCGCTTGATTGGCTGGCCGAGCAAACGCCTGAAGGCGGTGTCGTCGCAGTCGATGGCGCGGTGATGGCCGTGGCGTCGGCGCGTACCCTGAGCTGCAAACTCCAAGAACGCGGCGCACGTCTGCGCACTGACATCGATTTGCTGAGCGAAGTCTGGAGTGATCGCCCGAGCTTGCCGAACGAGCCGATTTATCAACACTTACCGCCTCAGGCGACCGTCGGCCGTGGCGAAAAACTCGCCCAGCTGCGTGACGTGTTGAAAGAGCGCGGTGCCGACTGGCATTTCATCGCCACCCTCGATGACATCGCCTGGCTGTTCAACTTGCGCGGCGGCGATGTGTCGTTCAACCCGGTGTTTGTGTCCTTCGCGCTCATTAGCCAGCAACAGGCCACCTTGTTCGTCGCCCTGAGTAAAGTCAGCGCCGAGCTGCGTGCCATCCTTGAACAGGACGGCGTGACCCTGCGCGATTACAGCGAAGTGGCCGCCGCCTTGCGCGCCATACCAAGCGGCGCGAGCCTGCAAGTCGATCCGGCGCGGGTCACGGCAGGTCTGCTGGATAACTTGAACAGTGATGTGAAACTGGTCGAAGGCTTGAACCCGACCACCCTGGCCAAGTCACAAAAAAGCCTGGCCGATGCCGAACACATCCGTCGGGCCATGGAGCAGGATGGCGCGGCGCTGTGCGAATTCTTCGCCTGGCTGGAGGCAGCATGGGGGCGTGAGCGCATCACCGAACTGACCATCGACGAACACCTGACCGCGGCCCGCACCCGGCGTCCGGATTATGTGTCACTGAGCTTCAACACCATTGCTGCGTTTAACGCCAACGGTGCGATGCCGCATTACCACGCCACCGAAGAAGAGCACGCGGTCATCGAGGGTGACGGCCTGTTGCTGATCGACTCCGGCGGCCAATACTTGGGCGGCACTACCGACATTACGCGGATGGTGCCGGTGGGGACGCCGACTGACGAGCAGAAGCGCGATTGCACCCGCGTACTCAAAGGCGTGATTGCACTCTCCCGCGCGCAGTTCCCGCGGGGCATTCTGTCGCCGTTGCTGGACGCCATTGCCCGCGCACCGATCTGGGCCGAAAGTGTCGACTACGGTCATGGCACCGGTCACGGCGTCGGCTACTTCCTCAACGTTCACGAAGGCCCGCAAGTGATCGCCTATCAGGCGGCAGCCGCGCCGCAAACTGCAATGCAGCCAGGGATGATCACTTCCATCGAACCGGGCACCTACCGTCCGGGCCGCTGGGGCGTGCGGATCGAGAACCTGGTGTTGAACCGCGAGGCGGGCAAGAGCGAGTTCGGTGAATTCCTGAAGTTCGAAACCCTGACCCTGTGCCCGATCGACACCCGTTGCCTGGAACCGTCGCTGCTGACCGAAGACGAAAAGCAGTGGTTCAACGGCTACCATGCCGAAGTGCGCGAGCGCCTGAGCCCGTTGCTCGATGGCGCGGCCCTTGAGTGGTTGAACACCCGGACCGCGGCTATTTGATCGGCTTGAGTTCAGGCGCTGGAAACAGCGCCTGGCTCATGCCTGGCTATTGTGCCCGCAGGGCTTCAAGGACGAAGTCCAGCCGATCCTGGCCGAAGAACAGTTGATTCCCGACAAACATGCTCGGTGCGCCGAATACACCGCGTTGTACTGCTTCCTCGGTGTTTTTCTTGAGGGCGGCTTTGACGTTCTCATCGGCGGTCAGTGCCAGCACTTCATTCGGATCGAAACCGTTTTGCGTCAGCACGGCGGCAACGGTCGCGGGATCATCGAGGCTGCACCCTTCCACCCACAGGGCGTGAAACAGGCAATCGATAAACGCCTGAAAGCGTTCGGGATGACGTAATTGCATACCCGTGACCGCGCGCATCAACATCAGGGTATTGATGGGGAAGTGCGGGTTGAACTTCAGTGGTACACCGTAACGCTTGGCATAGCGGTCCAGGTCCTGAAACATGTAGCGACCCTTGGCCGGAATAGTCACCGGGGAGGCGTTGCCGGTGGCTTTGAAGACGCCGCCCAGCAGCATCGGTTTGTAGATCAGCTGACTATCGGTCTGCGCGCAGATTTTCGGCAGTTGGGTGTAGGCCAGGTAGGTGGCGGGGCTGCCGAGGTCGAAAAAGAACTCCACGGTTTTACTCATGTCGATGTGCTCTTCTTTTTGTCGTAGGGGAAGGCTTACCAGCGTTCGCTCCAGGGGCGCAGATCCAGCTCGAACGTCCAGGCGTCCCGTGGCTGGCTGTGTAAGTACCAATAGTTTTCGGCGATGTGCTCGGGATTGAGGATGCCGTCCTGATCCTTGGTCGCGTATTTTTCCGGAAATCTGTCGCGGATAAAGTCGGTGTCGATGGCACCATCGACCACCACATGGGCGACGTGGATGTTCATCGGCCCCAGTTCGCGGGCCATGCTTTGGGCCAGGGCGCGAATCCCGTGCTTGGCGCCGGCGAAGGCAGCAAAACCTGCGGCACCGCGCAAACCGGCGGTGGCCCCGGTGAACAGGATCGTGCCCCGTTGGCGGGTGACCATGCGCTTGGCCACTTCGCGAGCGTTGAGAAACCCTGAGAAACAGGCCATTTCCCAGATCTTGAAATACTTGCGAGCGGTTTCTTCGAGAATACTGCAGGGCACATTGGCGCCGATATTGAAGACGAACGCTTCGATGGGGCCGATCGCGGTTTCGATCTGCTCGACGAGCGCAATCACGTCCTCTTCTTTGCGCGCATCGCAGGCAAAACCATGAGCCTCGCCGCCGCTGATCGTGATGGCATCTACCAGTGGCTGAAGTTTGTCTGCGCTGCGACGTGTGACGCAGGCGACGTAGCCTTCTCGGGCAAAACGCTTGGCGATGGCGCCGCCGGTGGCATCGCCTGCGCCGACGACCAATACGATTTTCTTGCTATTGATAGCGGTGGTCATGGATGTCGCCCTTTGCTGAACGGTCAGTGACTGACGAACGTTAGCAGCATCCCGGGCGAGGCGCCTATCGGGCTACGCAAGCCCAATAGGGTTGGAGGATTACTTGCAGATGACGATCATGCTGCGGCTGGTATAGCCGGCCGGGTTAAGGCCAAACGGATAATCTCCGGGCTCTTCGACCGCATCCCCAGACTTGGCAATCACCTTGTAACCCTTGGGCGCGCACGAGTTGGCAGCGCTGGTGTAGCACTGGTCCCAGGAGGACGACAGCCCGGAACAGTTGATATGCAGCCCTTTCTTGCCGTGTTTGATCTGGGTTTTCGAGGTCGCCGCGCAGCCCGCAACTGCAAGCACGGCGATCAGTATCAAAATTCGTTTCATTGCTGTCCTTATTGAGGCCCCGGATCTTTGTGCCCGGGTCTGCCTGCATTCGCTTTTGCTTGAAGCGTTCTGATATCCCTATCTGAAAAAATCCATGTCTGACACTGAGTTACGTGGCCTAAACATGGCCTAAATGAGCGGTAAATACTAGACCCTCGTCAAATCTCGTATCAATCCGCCGCAACTGCGGGCTTGGCGGTGCTCCCCATGGTCATGGTTGCGCCGACGGACGCCAGAATGATGCACAGGATTGCCATCCACTGAGACAGGGAAAGGTATTCATGGAGGAACAACAGGCCGGACAGTGCACCGAACGCGGGCTCGATACTCATCAATGTGCCGAAGGTCCGGGCCGGCAGCCGTGTGAGGGCGACCATCTCCAGGGTGTAGGGCAGGGCAGTGGACAGAATCGCGACCCCGATGGCCACGGGAATCAGCGAGGGTGTCAGCAGCGCAGCACCAGCATGGACGATACCGATGGGGGCTACGAACAGTGCAGCAATCATCACGCCCAATGCGGCGGTCTGCACGCCATTGTCGGCACCGGCCTTCTGGCCGAACAGAATGTACAACGCCCAGCAGACACCGGCGCCAAGGGCATAACCTGCGCCAATCAGATCAATACCTGCGCTCGTGGCGCCAGTTGGAATCAACAGCAGTAAACCCACTGCCGCCAGAGCGATCCACAGAAAGTCGATCGCCCGACGTGAGGCATAAATAGCGACCGCTAATGGGCCGGTGAACTCCAGGGCTACCGCGATACCCAGAGGGACAGTGTTCAAGGACATATAGAAGAGGAAGTTCATGCCGCCCAGCGCCATCCCATAGACAATTACCGTGCGCAGGGATTTTGCGGTGAGCTTCGCTCGCCATGGGCGCAATAGCAGCAGCATGATCACGCTGGCGAAGATCAGCCGCAGGGTGGTGGTCCCTTGAGCGCCGATAACCGGGAACATGCTTTTGGCCAGGGAGGCTCCGGACTGGATCGATGCCATGGCTATCAAGAGCAGGCCTACCGAGAACAGGGTCGAGGCAAGGCTGCGGGGGTGGTCATTCATTGCGTGGCATCGTCCGAGGTGAGAAACGAGAGTAGTGTGTAATGTGTTGGGCAATATACTGCGCATTCGTTGCGGTTGCGTCTATATATAAGCAGGGATTTTGAACATCCTGATAGAAAAGCGTAATCAGGGGTTGACGGCAGATTCTGGACGTCTATAATTCGCCCCACTTCCGGCGCAGTCGAAACGGAAAACTCCTTGGTAAACAACGAGTTACGCAGTTTTCGACAGCGGTTACGCTTCAGTTCATCGAAGCCAGAAGGAGTTGGTAAGGCAGGGTATTGTCGCCTTATTGACGGTTCGATCTTCTCGGTCGAAAGCGGAGAAAAAGAGGTGTTGACAGCAGCGACTAACGCTGTAGAATTCGCCTCCCGCTAACGAGAGATCGGAAGCGCAAGTGGTTGAAGTTGCAAAGGAAACTTTGAAAGCTTCTGAAAATAACCGCTTGACAGCAACAGAGGCTGCTGTAGAATGCGCGCCTCGGTTGAGACGAAAGCTCTTAACCAACCGCTCTTTAACAACTGAATCAAGCAATTCGTGTGGGTGCTTGTGGAGTCAGACTGATAGTCAACAAGATTATCAGCATCACAAGTTACTCCGCGAGAAATCAAAGATGTAACCAACGATTGCTGAGCCAAGTTTAGGGTTTCTTAAAAACCCAAAGATGTTTGAACTGAAGAGTTTGATCATGGCTCAGATTGAACGCTGGCGGCAGGCCTAACACATGCAAGTCGAGCGGCAGCACGGGTACTTGTACCTGGTGGCGAGCGGCGGACGGGTGAGTAATGCCTAGGAATCTGCCTGGTAGTGGGGGATAACGTTCGGAAACGAACGCTAATACCGCATACGTCCTACGGGAGAAAGCAGGGGACCTTCGGGCCTTGCGCTATCAGATGAGCCTAGGTCGGATTAGCTAGTTGGTGAGGTAATGGCTCACCAAGGCGACGATCCGTAACTGGTCTGAGAGGATGATCAGTCACACTGGAACTGAGACACGGTCCAGACTCCTACGGGAGGCAGCAGTGGGGAATATTGGACAATGGGCGAAAGCCTGATCCAGCCATGCCGCGTGTGTGAAGAAGGTCTTCGGATTGTAAAGCACTTTAAGTTGGGAGGAAGGGCAGTTACCTAATACGTAATTGTTTTGACGTTACCGACAGAATAAGCACCGGCTAACTCTGTGCCAGCAGCCGCGGTAATACAGAGGGTGCAAGCGTTAATCGGAATTACTGGGCGTAAAGCGCGCGTAGGTGGTTCGTTAAGTTGGATGTGAAATCCCCGGGCTCAACCTGGGAGCTGCATTCAAAACTGTCGAGCTAGAGTATGGTAGAGGGTGGTGGAATTTCCTGTGTAGCGGTGAAATGCGTAGATATAGGAAGGAACACCAGTGGCGAAGGCGACCACCTGGACTGATACTGACACTGAGGTGCGAAAGCGTGGGGAGCAAACAGGATTAGATACCCTGGTAGTCCACGCCGTAAACGATGTCAACTAGCCGTTGGGAGCCTTGAGCTCTTAGTGGCGCAGCTAACGCATTAAGTTGACCGCCTGGGGAGTACGGCCGCAAGGTTAAAACTCAAATGAATTGACGGGGGCCCGCACAAGCGGTGGAGCATGTGGTTTAATTCGAAGCAACGCGAAGAACCTTACCAGGCCTTGACATCCAATGAACTTTCCAGAGATGGATTGGTGCCTTCGGGAACATTGAGACAGGTGCTGCATGGCTGTCGTCAGCTCGTGTCGTGAGATGTTGGGTTAAGTCCCGTAACGAGCGCAACCCTTGTCCTTAGTTACCAGCACGTAATGGTGGGCACTCTAAGGAGACTGCCGGTGACAAACCGGAGGAAGGTGGGGATGACGTCAAGTCATCATGGCCCTTACGGCCTGGGCTACACACGTGCTACAATGGTCGGTACAGAGGGTTGCCAAGCCGCGAGGTGGAGCTAATCCCACAAAACCGATCGTAGTCCGGATCGCAGTCTGCAACTCGACTGCGTGAAGTCGGAATCGCTAGTAATCGCGAATCAGAATGTCGCGGTGAATACGTTCCCGGGCCTTGTACACACCGCCCGTCACACCATGGGAGTGGGTTGCACCAGAAGTAGCTAGTCTAACCTTCGGGGGGACGGTTACCACGGTGTGATTCATGACTGGGGTGAAGTCGTAACAAGGTAGCCGTAGGGGAACCTGCGGCTGGATCACCTCCTTAATCGACGACATCAGCTGCTCCATAAGTTCCCACACGAATTGCTTGATTCATTGAAGAAGACGATATGAAGCAGCCTGTATCAGGTTGTAGCTGTGTTGGTTAGAGCGCACCCCATGCTGTGTGGTAAAGAGCAGGGTGAGGTCGGCCTTAGTAGCTCGAAATTGGGTCTGTAGCTCAGTTGGTTAGAGCGCACCCCTGATAAGGGTGAGGTCGGCAGTTCGAATCTGCCCAGACCCACCAATTTTGTGTTGGAATACCTGTAGAAATACGGGGCCATAGCTCAGCTGGGAGAGCGCCTGCCTTGCACGCAGGAGGTCAACGGTTCGATCCCGTTTGGCTCCACCACTACTGCTTCTGTTGTTGAAAGCTTAGAAATGAGCATTCCATCGTGATGATGGTGAATGTTGATTTCTAGTCTTTGGCTAGATCGTTCTTTAAAAATTTGGGTATGTGATAGAAAGATAGACTGAACGTTACTTTCACTGGTAACGGATCAGGCTAAGGTAAAATTTGTGAGTTGCTCTTAATTGAGCATGCGAATTTTCGGCGAATGTCGTCTTCACAGTATAACCAGATTGCTTGGGGTTATATGGTCAAGTGAAGAAGCGCATACGGTGGATGCCTTGGCAGTCAGAGGCGATGAAAGACGTGGTAGCCTGCGAAAAGCTTCGGGGAGTCGGCAAACAGACTTTGATCCGGAGATGTCTGAATGGGGGAACCCAGCCATCATAAGATGGTTATCTTGTACTGAATACATAGGTGCAAGAGGCGAACCAGGGGAACTGAAACATCTAAGTACCCTGAGGAAAAGAAATCAACCGAGATTCCCTTAGTAGTGGCGAGCGAACGGGGACTAGCCCTTAAGTTGATTTGAGATTAGCGGAACGCTCTGGAAAGTGCGGCCATAGTGGGTGATAGCCCTGTACGCGAAAATCTCTTGTCAATGAAATCGAGTAGGACGGAGCACGAGAAACTTTGTCTGAATATGGGGGGACCATCCTCCAAGGCTAAATACTACTGACTGACCGATAGTGAACTAGTACCGTGAGGGAAAGGCGAAAAGAACCCCGGAGAGGGGAGTGAAATAGATCCTGAAACCGTATGCGTACAAGCAGTGGGAGCCCACTTTGTTGGGTGACTGCGTACCTTTTGTATAATGGGTCAGCGACTTATTTTCAGTGGCGAGCTTAACCGAATAGGGGAGGCGTAGCGAAAGCGAGTCTTAATAGGGCGTCTAGTCGCTGGGAATAGACCCGAAACCGGGCGATCTATCCATGGGCAGGTTGAAGGTTAGGTAACACTGACTGGAGGACCGAACCGACTACCGTTGAAAAGTTAGCGGATGACCTGTGGATCGGAGTGAAAGGCTAATCAAGCTCGGAGATAGCTGGTTCTCCTCGAAAGCTATTTAGGTAGCGCCTCATGTATCACTGTAGGGGGTAGAGCACTGTTTCGGCTAGGGGGTCATCCCGACTTACCAAACCGATGCAAACTCCGAATACCTACAAGTGCCGAGCATGGGAGACACACGGCGGGTGCTAACGTCCGTCGTGAAAAGGGAAACAACCCAGACCGTCAGCTAAGGTCCCAAAGTTATGGTTAAGTGGGAAACGATGTGGGAAGGCTTAGACAGCTAGGAGGTTGGCTTAGAAGCAGCCACCCTTTAAAGAAAGCGTAATAGCTCACTAGTCGAGTCGGCCTGCGCGGAAGATGTAACGGGGCTCAAACCATACACCGAAGCTACGGGTATCACTTAGGTGATGCGGTAGAGGAGCGTTCTGTAAGCCTGTGAAGGTGAGTTGAGAAGCTTGCTGGAGGTATCAGAAGTGCGAATGCTGACATGAGTAACGACAATGGGTGTGAAAAACACCCACGCCGAAAGACCAAGGTTTCCTGCGCAACGTTAATCGACGCAGGGTTAGTCGGTCCCTAAGGCGAGGCTGAAAAGCGTAGTCGATGGAAAACAGGTTAATATTCCTGTACTTCTGGTTATTGCGATGGAGGGACGGAGAAGGCTAGGCCAGCTTGGCGTTGGTTGTCCAAGTTTAAGGTGGTAGGCTGGAATCTTAGGTAAATCCGGGATTCTAAGGCCGAGAGCTGATGACGAGTGTTCTTTTAGAACACGAAGTGGTTGATGCCATGCTTCCAAGAAAAGCTTCTAAGCTTCAGGTAACCAGGAACCGTACCCCAAACCGACACAGGTGGTTGGGTAGAGAATACCAAGGCGCTTGAGAGAACTCGGGTGAAGGAACTAGGCAAAATGGCACCGTAACTTCGGGAGAAGGTGCGCCGGTGAGGGTGAAGCATTTACTGCGTAAGCCCACGCCGGTCGAAGATACCAGGCCGCTGCGACTGTTTATTAAAAACACAGCACTCTGCAAACACGAAAGTGGACGTATAGGGTGTGACGCCTGCCCGGTGCCGGAAGGTTAATTGATGGGGTTAGCTAACGCGAAGCTCTTGATCGAAGCCCCGGTAAACGGCGGCCGTAACTATAACGGTCCTAAGGTAGCGAAATTCCTTGTCGGGTAAGTTCCGACCTGCACGAATGGCGTAACGATGGCGGCGCTGTCTCCACCCGAGACTCAGTGAAATTGAAATCGCTGTGAAGATGCAGTGTATCCGCGGCTAGACGGAAAGACCCCGTGAACCTTTACTATAGCTTTGCACTGGACTTTGAATTTGCTTGTGTAGGATAGGTGGGAGGCTTTGAAGCGTGGACGCCAGTTCGCGTGGAGCCATCCTTGAAATACCACCCTGGCAACTTTGAGGTTCTAACTCAGGTCCGTTATCCGGATCGAGGACAGTGTATGGTGGGTAGTTTGACTGGGGCGGTCTCCTCCTAAAGAGTAACGGAGGAGTACGAAGGTGCGCTCAGACCGGTCGGAAATCGGTCGTAGAGTATAAAGGCAAAAGCGCGCTTGACTGCGAGACAGACACGTCGAGCAGGTACGAAAGTAGGTCTTAGTGATCCGGTGGTTCTGTATGGAAGGGCCATCGCTCAACGGATAAAAGGTACTCCGGGGATAACAGGCTGATACCGCCCAAGAGTTCATATCGACGGCGGTGTTTGGCACCTCGATGTCGGCTCATCACATCCTGGGGCTGAAGCCGGTCCCAAGGGTATGGCTGTTCGCCATTTAAAGTGGTACGCGAGCTGGGTTTAGAACGTCGTGAGACAGTTCGGTCCCTATCTGCCGTGGACGTTTGAGATTTGAGAGGGGCTGCTCCTAGTACGAGAGGACCGGAGTGGACGAACCTCTGGTGTTCCGGTTGTCACGCCAGTGGCATTGCCGGGTAGCTATGTTCGGAATAGATAACCGCTGAAAGCATCTAAGCGGGAAACTAGCCTCAAGATGAGATCTCACTGGAGCCTTGAGCTCCCTGAAGGGCCGTCGAAGACTACGACGTTGATAGGTTGGGTGTGTAAGCGCTGTGAGGCGTTGAGCTAACCAATACTAATTGCCCGTGAGGCTTGACCATATAACACCCAAGCAATTTGCTGATCCGAAAGGACACCAGATTGCGGTGTGTGAAGACGCAATGAACCGAAAGTTCGCAAGCATTCACAAAAACCGCACAAACTATCGCATACCCAATTTGCTGAAGCGTCGAAAGACGGTTCGGTACCCGAATTTCTTGACGACCATAGAGCATTGGAACCACCTGATCCCATCCCGAACTCAGAAGTGAAACGATGCATCGCCGATGGTAGTGTGGGGTTTCCCCATGTGAGAGTAGGTCATCGTCAAGATTAAATTCCGAAACCCCTATCTGCGTATGCAGGTAGGGGTTTTGTTTTGCCCGTAGGAAAGTGCTTTGGCAACAGAGGGCTAGCGGATGGCCATCCCTGGTAACGGTCGCATCGTTCGTGAAACTTCGGCAGAGCGCGCTAAAAACCACGCCGTTTTTGGTATGGTGCAGCTCGTTTCAACGGACTGACTGCAAGCCTACGGATCGGTACTCCCGTTTATAGTCAAAGAGTTGCTGCAGAAATGCCCGAACCGATACCAATCAAGGACCACGAGAAAGAGACGCTCCTGGTCAACAAAAGACTGATGGCCTGCGCCTTGTTCGTCGCCGCCATTACTTGCGCGCTGGTGGTGCGCATGTACGTCCTGCAGGTTGTCGAGTTCGACTATCACTCGACAATCTCCGAAAACAACCGCGTCCATGTCCTGCCGATCACTCCAACTCGTGGGCTGATCTACGACCGCAATGGTGTGGTCCTGGCAGACAACCGACCCAGCTTTAACCTGACCATCACCCGCGAACGCGCTTCCGATGTCAAACGCGAGCTGGATGAAGTGGTCAACCTCCTGCACCTGCCGGCCGAGGACCGTACACTGTTCGACAAGGCGATGAAGCAGGCCAGGCACCCCTTCGTCCCGGTCACGCTGTTCTATGAGCTCAGCGAAGAACAGATCGCCGTACTCGCGGTCAACGAGTTCCGTCTGCCCGGAATCGATGTAGAGCCGCAGTTCGTTCGCCACTACCCCATGGGCGCGCACTTTGCGCATTCGATCGGCTACGTCGGTCGCATTAACGAAAAAGAATCCAAAGCCCTGGACACGGTGGAATACCGTGGCACCCAATCCATTGGCAAAACCGGTATCGAGAAATTCTACGAATCAGAATTGCACGGCCATGTGGGGTACGAAGAAGTCGAAACCAATGCCCAGGGCCGCGTGCTGCGAGTGCTCAAGCACACCGACCCGATCCCCGGCAAAAACATCGTCCTGAGCCTCGACGTCAAGCTTCAGGAAGCCGCCGAGGAGGCATTGGGCGATCGGCGTGGCTCGGTGGTCGCTCTCGATCCGTCGACCGGCGAAGTATTGGCCATGGTCAGCAAGCCAAGCTTCGACCCGAACCTGTTTGTGACGGGCATCAGCTTCAAGGAATACGCGGCACTGCACGACTCCATCGACCGGCCGCTGTTCAACCGCGTGCTGCGCGGGCTCTACGCACCAGGTTCGACCATCAAGCCGGAAGTGGCGATCGCCGGCCTTGACGCCGGAGTCGTAACCCCGCAGACCCGCGTCTTCGATCCGGGCTATTACCAGTTACCGGATTTCGATCATAAGTACCGTAACTGGAATCACAGCGGTGATGGCTGGGTGAACATGGACACGGCGATCATGCGCTCCAACGACACCTACTTCTACGATTTGGCCCACAAGCTGGGCATTGATCGTCTGCACGACTACATGGCGATGTTCGGCCTGGGCGAGAAGGTCTCGCTGGACATGTTCGAAGAGTCTCCCGGGTTGATGCCGTCTCAGGCCTGGAAGCGAGCCACGCGGCGACAGGCGTGGTTCCCCGGCGAGACAGTGATCCTTGGCATTGGCCAGGGCTACATGCAGGTCACCCCTCTGCAATTGGCCCAGGCCACCGCGCTGATCGCCAACAAAGGTGTATGGAACCGGCCGCACCTGGCCAAGACCGTGGATGGCGTCGCGCCGGTGGACGAGCATCCGATGCCGAACATCCTGCTCAAGGATCCGCGTGACTGGGAGCAGGTCAATCACGGCATGCAGATGGTAATGCACGACGCCCGCGGGATTGCCCGAGCGGCGGCGCAGGGCGCGCAGTACCGCATCGCCGGCAAAAGTGGCACCGCGCAAGTGGTGGCGATCAAGCAGGGTGAACGCTACAACCGGGCGAAAACCCTGGAGCGCAACCGCGACAACGCTTTGTTCGTCGGATTTGCTCCGGCCGAACATCCGCAGATTGTCATCTCGGTGATGATCGAAAACGGCGAGGCCGGTGGTCGCGTCGCCGGCCCTGTGGTGCGGCAGATCATGGATGCCTGGCTACTCGATCAGGGCGGCCACCTGAAGCCGCAATACGCCGCGCCGAGCAAAGCCCCGGGCGACCCTCACGTTTAAGGATCAAGGCTTCACAGCACAGGCTCACGAATACTGAGCATGTGCTGGAAGCTTTCCAGGAACACGGTTTCGGCCTGACTCATCTTCTGCTCGCGATTCCACAACAGCTGGATATCGAAATCCACCACGCCATCTTCCGGCGGCAATCGCCAGAGCAAACCTTGCTCGACATCCCTGCGCACCAGATGAGTCGGCAGACACCCAATACCAAACCCTGCGCAAGTCAAGCGGTAAATCTCTTCGAAACTGGTGGATGAGGCAACGATCTTGCCGGTAAAGCCTTGTTGGTCGCGAAACAGTGTCAGGGGTGAAAGGTTGCCGCCGAGCTGATCGCTGGTGAAGCTGACGAAGTTCTCCGTAGCAAGTTGATCCAGGGTCAGATTCCTTTGTCCGAAAAGTCGATGACGCTGTCCGCAAAAGTACGCATAGCGCTCGCGAAGCAGCACTCGCTGTTCTAGTCGCGGCTGTGGTAAACGACACAATCCGACGCCGATGGTCGCGGTTTTTTGCAGCAGCGAACTGATGATGTTCGAGCTGCCCATCACCTCGACTTCCAGCTCGATTTTCGGGTGGGTTTCGTGGAAATCGGCGAGGAACTCATCATAGTGCCGTGCTTGCACACCGCTGACGGTGAGGATTCGAATCTTGCCGATCACGTCGTCGTGCCGACTCTCCAGCACCGTTCCCAGGCGCGAAATATCGCCGTAAATGTCTGTCGCAATGCGCAGGACTTCTTCCCCGGTCTCCGTCAGGTCGAACCGTCGCCCACTGCGGGCGATCAACACACATTCCAGTTGTTCTTCCAGACGCTTCAACGCCTGGCTAACCGCCGACTGGGTGATATGCAGCCGCGCGGCGGCCCGACTCATGCTGCCTTCCTGACTGATCACCAGATAAGTGCGCAGCAGGTTCCAGTCGAGACGGTCATTCAGAAAGCGGCGACCAACCCACGGGTTCGAAGTGGAGGGCATAAGGATTCCATTTAGTAGCAGTACTAATAGTAAATATAAGATTATGAAAATTGACTAATCCTGTCATGACAGCGATAAAGCCCACAAGCGCCACAGAGTGCGCTGCTAAAGAGGTGTATTCGTGAGTAAACCTGAACACATCGGCACGGTTGAATGGCAAGCCCGTTGCGAACTGGCCGCGCTGTATCGCCTGGTCGCGCACTTTCGCATGACCGACCTGATCGACACCCACATTACCCTGCGGATTCCAGGGCCTGAGCATCACTTTCTGATCAACCGCTACGGGGTTCTTTTCGACCGCATGCGCGCCTCGGATCTGGTGCGCATCGATCAGGAAGGGCGAGTGGTCGATCCGGCCTATGAAGGTCATAGAGTCAATGCAGCAGGCTTTGTGATCCACTCGGCAATCCACATGGCTCGCCCTGACCTGAATTGTGTGATCCATACCCACACCGCCGCCGGCATGGCCGTCGCCGCGCAGAAGCACGGCTTGTTGCCGATCAGTCAGCACGCGTTGAAGTTTTACGGCAAGTTGGCGTATCACACCTATGAAGGCATTGCCCTTTCGCTGGATGAGCGAGAGCGTCTGATTGCCGATCTGGGGCCGCATCGGGCGATGATCCTGCGTAATCATGGCCTACTGGTCGGTGGCTCCGGCGTGGCCCAGGCATTTCAGGAAATTCACTTCCTGGAGCGTGCCTGTCAGGCACAGGTTCAAGCGCTGGCCGGTGGTTCGGCGCTGCATTACCCGTCTCCGGAAGTCTGTGCGCACACCGCCGAACAGTTTGACCGCGATGAACAGGACAACATCATCGACCTGGCCTGGGAGGCTGCTCTGACCCTGATCGAATCCCAGCGCGAGTCCTACATATCGTAAACTCTGTCATCGACACCATGGTTTTGCTGTCCCGCGAAGGCGTCAGCACATTCAACATCGACGTTGACTGACACACCGCCTTCGCGGGCAAGCCTCGCGCCTGCAGGAGGACATGTCCGATTTCAGAAGACCCCTTTCGCGAGCAAGTTCCCGCAGGATTGCTGCTCACCCTGTGGGGGCAAGCCTGCTCGCAATCGCGATCTGACTATCCCTGCTACTTATCGATTTTTTCCGGCAACGGCGCAAACAACGCCTCGATATCATCGCTCTGCAACTTCCAGTCCCCGGTCTTGCGTCCATCCAGCACGCCTGCGGCCAGATCGGATTTTTCCTTCTGCAGATGCTGAATCTTCTCTTCCACCGTGCCCCTGGCAATCATCTTGTAGACGAACACCGGCTTCTCCTGACCAATGCGATACGCACGATCCGTCGCCTGATTTTCCGTCGCCGGGTTCCACCAAGGGTCGTAGTGAATCACCGTATCGGCTTCGGTCAGGTTCAGGCCCACACCGCCAGCCTTCAAACTGATCAGAAAGATCTGACGCTTGCCGCTCTGGAATTCCTTGACTGGCGTGCGTCGGTCACGGGTCTGGCCGGTCAGGATCGCATACGCCACGCCGCGTTTGTTCAGCTCGTCCTCGATCAGCGACAACATTGAGGTGAACTGCGAGAACAGCAGAATCCGCCGACCTTCCTCGAACAGCTCTTCAAGCATTTCCATCAGGCTATCGAGTTTGCCCGAGGTGCTGCCGCGAGTGGGCAGGGCGGCATCGTTGACCAGGCGCAAATCACAGCACACCTGACGCAGCTTCAGCAGTGCCTCAAGAATGATGATCTGGCTGCGTGCCACGCCTTTGCGGGTGATCTCGTCGCGGACTTTCTTGTCCATGGCCAGGCGCATGGTTTCGTACACATCGCGCTGGGCTTCGTTGAGCTCGACCCAATGGACGATTTCGGTTTTCGGCGGCAGTTCGGTGGCCACTTGTTCCTTGGTCCGGCGCAGCAGGAACGGTTTGATCCGACCGTTCAGGTGTTGAAGTCGTACTTCACTGGCACGCTTTTCTATCGGCACGCGGTAATCGCGGTTGAAGCTTTTCACGTCACCGAGCCAACCCGGCAGCAGGAAGTGGAACAGCGACCACAGCTCGCCCAAGTGATTTTCCAGCGGCGTGCCACTCAGGCACAGGCGCTGGCGAGCATTCAGCTCACGGGCGGCATGAGCGGCCTTGCTGTTGGGATTCTTGATGTACTGCGCTTCATCCAGCACCAGTACGTGCAACGGCTGCGCGGCCAGGTGTTCGACGTCCTTGGGCAGCAGTGCATAGGTGGTCAGGATCAGGTCGTAATCGGCCAGATTATCGAAATACTTTTTGCGACTGACGCCGTACAGCGCCAGCACTTTGAGCTGCGGCGTGAAATGCGCCGCTTCGTCGAGCCAGTTCGGAATCAGGCTGGTGGGCATGACCACCATGCACGGCCGATCGAGGCGCCCGGCATTCTTCTCGCTGAGAATGTGTGCCAGGGTCTGTAGGGTTTTGCCCAGGCCCATGTCGTCCGCGAGAATCCCGCCGACTTCCAGTTGTCGCAACGACTGCATCCAGCTCAGGCCTTCCAGCTGATACGGGCGCAAGGTGGCATTCAGGCCCTCGGGCGCTGCGGCGGTGTGGTCCTTGATGTCGCGCAGGCGCTGGGCAAAGGTGCGGATCTGCTCGCCACCTTCCCAGAGCAGCGGCAGGCCTTCCAGCGGGTTCAGTCGCGTGGCGTCGGCCTTGCTCAGGCGCAGCGTGGTTTCGCCGGGCTCTTGCAGGTAAAACTCGCCAAGGGTGGCCAGCACTGGTTTCAGGCGGCCGAAGGGCAGGGCGACCTGCAGCGGGCCCTGGTCGGTGCTGCGACGTTGTGGGATGTTCACCAGGATCAGTTCGTCGTCACGACGTCGGGCGAGCCGTTCCGGGTTGAGGATTTCGGTGTGGGAGCGCATCAGGTTCAACAGGATCGGCAGCAGGCTCAGGCGTTCGCCGTTGACGATGATCCCCAGTTCCAGGTCGAACCAGTCGCGTTCCGGCGCCTGCTCAACGGTGGCGTACCAATCGTCCACGGCAGTCAGGTCGAAGCCGAAATCCTCGTCGATCTGCAACTCCCAGCCTTGGGTGCGCAACTTCGGCAGCTCATTGAGGGTGAAGGTCAGCCAGGCGCTGTCGTTGACCATCTCGTAGAGTTCGCCGGCACTTTCCGGCAAGGCCTTGCTTTGTCGGGTGGCGACTTTGAAACCGAGGATCCGCAGCTGCTCCCTGTAGGTCTGTTCGACTTCCGGGTGACGTTTTATCCGCAGCGTCTGTGTCTCCTGACGAATCAGGATGTCAGCGTTTTTCTGTCCGCTGACGTATTCGTCCAGATAGCTGAAGGACAGCGCCGCGCGATGCTGAATGTAACGCTGCATTTTTCCGTTGCGCGGTTCGAAGGCGCTGAACTCGATGCTCGCCAGCCACAAGCGCGGCACCGGTTGCACGTTGTCCACCAGCACTTGCGGCGGCGCTTTCGGGCTACGGTTTTCCAATACGGCCTGAAGTTTTTCCAGCAGTTCGGCGTCTTTCGCGGCCGCCGGATACGCGAGGGTTTCCTGCACTTGCAGTAGCACCGCTGCGCAATGTTTGCAGTTGCTGTGAACCGGGCAGGTGCACGTGGCGTCGATCATCAGCAAGGTGCCTTTGGCCGACTCGCGCAGGCGAATGGTCTGACGGTAAACGTTACCGCCAGAGCCTTCGCAACTGGCGGTGATGGTGGCGTCGCCGACTTCGACGATCCTGACGCGGTTCTCCAGTGCGTAGCGACGGCCACGTTCCAGGCTCTGTTCCTTGAATCGGCTGACCCAGGATGTTGCCAGGGGTTTGCTCAGGGTCGCGGAGGACATAAGGGATTCAATCAGTCCGGAATTTCATCAGGGACTGGCCGAGGTGCAGGGGCGGTCAGCGAGGTGATTTTGATCAACAGGCCCAGGTGACCATTGTCGAGGAAGTTCAGCAGGCCGTTCTTGGTGTGGCTTTCCTGCTTCAGGCGTTCGCTGGCGGTGACCATGCCGTTGGCGTCAATCTGATTGACCCAGAAGTCGGCGTCGACGTCAGTGAAACGCCCCAGTTTCAGGTTCAACGTGCCCTCGATCGGGAATTGGCCGAACTGTTCCTTGCCTTCGCTGATCGCGATTTTGCTGGCTTCTTCACCCAGGTTCTGTTGCCAGGCCTTGTGCAGCAACACCGTGTACTCGTTGCTGGCGGTGAGCTTTTCCACTTCGGCATTCAGGCTTGGCGTACGAAAGCTGTCGGGGCTGATGCGTTGGGCACCGGCAGCCCAGTCTTCTGGCGCGGCTCGGCTGACGATGGCAGGCACGGCGTTTTGCCGTACCAGAATCATTTCAACCTGATACAGATCAGCGGCAAACGCGGTCGAGGCGAGCAGCGACATCAACAACGTCATCAGCAAGGTCAGTGAGCGAAACAGGCGCATGCGGCGTCCTTCAAGCAGTGGTCGGAATGAGGCGCTCGAATAGCGCCTCTACAGTATTAAAGCGTTCTTCCGGGCGTTCCATCGGTACGAGGAATTTGAACATCGTGGCGCCTTCGAACTTGTAGCGTTTGGGCTGGCTCTGAATCAGTTTGATCAGTGTCAGCGGGTCGACCGGAGTCTGTGCCGCGAACTCGATACGACCGCCTTGCGGGCCGCCGTCGACTTTCTTGATGCCCAGCTGTTCGGCCTGCAATTTCAGCGCCGTGATCCGCACCAGGTTCTTGGTCGGTTCCGGCAACAGGCCGAAGCGGTCGATCATCTCCACTTGCAGATCCTTGAGGCCTTCCTCATCGGTGGCCGAGGCAATGCGTTTGTAGAGGATCAGTCGAGCATGAACGTCCGGCAGGTAGTCTTCGGGAATCAACGCCGGTACACGCAGATTGACTTCCGGACCGCCACCCAGCGGTTGATCGAGGTTCGGCTGTTCGCCCTTGCGGATCGACTTCACCGCGCGCTCGAGCATTTCCATGTACAGCGTGAAACCCACGGCCTGGATCTGCCCGCTCTGGCCGTCGCCCAGCAGTTCGCCGGCGCCACGGATTTCCAGGTCGTTGGTGGCGAGCACGAAGCCCGCGCCGAGGTCCTGGGTGTTGGCGATCGCTTCCAGACGCTTTTCCGCGTCGGGAGTGATTTGCTGGCGTGGCGGTGTCAGCAGGTAAGCATACGCCTGGTGGTGACTGCGACCTACCCGGCCACGCAACTGGTGCAACTGGGCCAGGCCGAACTTGTCGGCGCGCTCGATGATGATGGTGTTGGCGCTCGGCACGTCGATGCCGGTCTCGATGATGGTCGAGGCGATCAGCACGTTGAAGCGCTTGTGGTAGAAGTCGCTCATCACCTGTTCGAGTTCACGTTCGCGCATCTGCCCGTGGCCGATGCCGATCCGCGCTTCCGGCACCAGTTCGGCGAGGTCGGCGGCGCATTTCTCGATGGTCTTCACGTCATTGTGCAGGTAGTAGACCTGGCCGCCACGCAGCAACTCACGCAGCAGGGCCTCTTTAACCGTGCTCTTGTTCTGTTCCATGACGAAGGTACGCACCGACAAACGACGGGCCGGCGGTGTGGCGATGATCGACAGGTCGCGCATGCCCGACACCGCCATGTTCAGCGTGCGCGGAATCGGCGTTGCGGTCAGTGTCAGGATGTCGACTTCACTGCGCAGTGCCTTGAGCTGTTCTTTCTGACGGACACCGAAACGGTGCTCTTCGTCGATGATTACCAGCCCCAGGTTTTTGATTTTTACGTCATCTTGCAGCAGCTTGTGTGTGCCGATAACGATGTCGATCTTGCCTTCGGCCAGGTCCGCAACTGCGGCGTTCACTTCCTTGGCCGACTTGAAACGGCTCATCACTTCCACCGTCACCGGCCAGTCGGCAAAGCGGTCGCGGAAGCTGTTGTAGTGTTGCTGGGCGAGCAGGGTGGTCGGCACCAGAATCGCCACCTGACGACCGCCGTGCACCGCGATGAACGCCGCGCGCATGGCCACTTCGGTCTTGCCGAAACCGACGTCGCCGCAGACCAGCCGATCCATCGGTTTGGGCGCGAGCATGTCTTCGCGCACCGCTTCGATGGTGGTTTGCTGGTCCGGAGTTTCTTCGAACGGGAAACCGGCGCTGAAGGTCGCGTAATCGGCTTTCGGGTCGGCGAAGGCATAACCCTCGCGAGCGGCGCGGCGGGCATAGATGTCGAGCAACTCGGCGGCCACGTCGCGCACCTGTTCGGCGGCTTTGCGCTTGGCTTTCTGCCAGGTCTCGGAGCCCAGGCGGTGCAGCGGGGCCAAGGCATCGTCGCTGCCGGTGTAGCGGGCGATCAGGTGCAGGTTGGCCACCGGCACGTACAGCTTGGCGCCTTCGGCGTACTCGAGGGTCAGGAACTCGGCGGCCTGGTTGTCGATTTCCAGGATCGTCAGCCCCAGATAGCGGCCGACACCATGATCGATGTGCACCACCGGCGCACCTTCGCGCAGCTCGGTGAGGTTTTTGATCACCGCATCGTTGTTCGCGTCGGCGCGTTTTTCGCGACGACGGCGCTGCATTACGCGCTGACCGAACAATGGGCTTTCGGCAACCAGTGCCAGCGCTGGGTCGTCCAGCAACAGGCCCTCGTCGAGCGGTGCAATGGTGATCGCCAGGCGCTCTTTGCTGGCGACAAAGTCCGGCCAGCTGTCGACGGTTTTCGGTCGCAGCTTCAAGCGTTCGAGCAATTCCAGCAGCACTTCGCGACGGCCCGCGGACTCGGCGGTAAACAGCACGCGGCCGGGGAATTCGTCGAGGAAGCTGGCCAGCGCCGCCAACGGCTGAGTGGCCTTGGCTTCGATGGCCAGGTTCGGCAGCGGCTGAGCCGGGAAGCGCTCGCGGCCGACACCGGTTTCGACGTCTTGTTGACTGGCCACCACACGGGGCCAGCTCTTCAGGCGCGCAAAGCAGTCTTCCACCGGCAGGAACAACTCGGCCGGTGGCAGTAAAGGACGGGACGGATCGACGCGGCGCTCTTCATAGCGGTTGCGCACATCGTTCCAGAAATTTTCCGCAGCCTGTTCGATGCCCGGCAGGGAAAACACTTGCGTGTCCTGGGGCAGGTAATCGAACAGAGTGGAGGTTTCCTCGAAGAACAGTGGCAGGTAGTACTCGATGCCCGCCGGCGTAATCCCGCTGCTCAAATCCTGGAAAATCGGGCAGCGACGGAAGTCGACATCGAAGCGCTCGCGAAACCGCGCCTTGAAGCGGGTCACGGCTTCTTTCTGCAGCGGGAATTCCTTGGCCGGTAACAGCTTGACCGAGTCGACCTTGTCGATGGAGCGCTGGTTTTCCGGGTCGAAAGTGCGCAGGGTCTCGATTTCGTCGTCGAACAGGTCGATGCGATAAGGCAACTTGCTGCCCATCGGGAACAGGTCGATCAGCGAGCCACGCACAGTAAATTCGCCATGCTCGTACACGGTATCGACGTAGCGATAACCGGTGGCCTCAAGCCGGGTGCGCATCTGCTCGACATCGAGTTTCTGGCCGACATCCAGCACCAGGCTGCTGCCGAGCAGGAATTTGGTCGGCGCCAGACGGTGCAGGGCAGTGGTGATCGGCACCACCAGAACGCCATGCGCCAGCTCCGGCAACCGATACAGGCTGGCGATACGCTGCGAGATGATGTCCTGGTGCGGCGAGAACAGGTCGTAGGGCAGGGTTTCCCAGTCGGGGAAGTGCAGAACAGGCAAATCCGGGGCGAAGAAACTCAGCTCCTGTTCCAGCCGTTCGGCACTCTGGCTGTCGGCGGTCAGTAGCAAGGTAAAGCGCTTGGCAGCGCTGGCGGCCTCGGCGATGGCCAGGCTCAGGGCGGCACCGGGCAGGTTGCCCCAGTGCTGTTTACCTGCCGCGGCAGGGAGAAGCGGTAGACGCAGAACGGGCACGGAAGGTTGAGCTCCAAGCGTTGCGACAAAGTCGGTAATTGTAACGGTCTCGGGTGCCGGCTGTCAGTTGCAGACTGTGTCTATATACACAGGGTGAGCAAAATGTAGTGGTAATGACAAAAACTGGCGATTTAATACTGGAAATGTAGTGCCAAAACCGCTCGGTGTTACGGATGGTTACGGACACTGTGGCGTGATCGTCGAAAAATTGACTGTGCTGAAAGCCCCGTATTTACTGGGCTGGCGCGGGGCGTGATTTTTTTGAACGGAATTTTGTTACCGCTAGTGCGACAGGCGCGCATTGCTACGGGAGGCACTCGGCGGCATAATGTAGCCCCTTTTTTCTGCCCCTACATGTGGAAGGTTCCCGTGACTCAGAAGCCCGACCAGTGTCTTGGTGAATGGATCGACCGTGAAGCACTCGCAGAAGCGATGATTCCGCTTATCGGTCAGCTCTACCGCAATAACAACGTGGTGAGCTCGATCTATGGCCGCAGTCTGATCAACCAGTCTGTCATCGCGATTCTCAAAGCTCACCGCTTTGCTCGCCATCGCCAGTCCGATGACAGCGAATTGTCCGTCCACGAAACATTCCCGCTGCTCAAGGCAATGAGCGAGCTCAAGCTCGGCGCTGCTTCGGTAGATCTGGGCAAGTTGGCCGTCAAGTTCAAGGCCGAAGGCAATGGCCGTACCGCCGAAGCGTTCGTCCGTGACGAACTGGCTGATGTGGTCGGCAAGCAGAATGGTTCCGGCCGTACCGGCACCGACGTTGTCCTGTACGGCTTCGGTCGTATCGGTCGTCTGCTGGCGCGCATCCTGATCGAGAAAACCGGTGGTGGCGACGGCCTGCGTCTGCGCGCCATCGTTGTCCGCAAGGGCGCCGAGAACGATCTGGTCAAGCGTGCCAGCCTGCTGCGTCGCGACTCGGTGCACGGCTCGTTCAACGGCACCATCACCATTGATGAGGCCAACAACACCATCACCGCCAACGGCAACCTGATCCAGGTTATCTACGCGAAGAACCCGACTGAAGTGGACTACACCCAGTACGGCATCAAAAACGCGTTGCTGGTGGACAACACCGGTGTATGGCGTGACGCCGACGGCCTGGGCCAGCACCTGGCCTGCCCGGGTATCGACCGCGTTGTTCTGACCGCGCCTGGCAAAGGCAAGCTGAAGAACATCGTTCACGGTATCAACCACGGTGAAATCACTGCTGACGACAAGATCGTTTCTGCCGCTTCCTGCACCACCAACGCTATCGTGCCGGTGCTGAAAGCTGTCAACGACAAGTTCGGCATCGTCAACGGTCACGTTGAAACGGTTCACTCGTACACCAACGACCAGAACCTGATCGACAACTTCCACAAAGGCAATCGTCGTGGCCGTAGCGCTGCGTTGAACATGGTGATCACCGAGACCGGTGCTGCCACTGCTGCCGCCAAGGCGCTGCCTGAACTGGCCGGCAAGCTGACCGGTAACGCGATTCGCGTTCCGACGCCAAACGTGTCGATGGCCATTCTCAACCTGAACCTTGAGAAAGCCACCACCCGTGAAGAGATGAACGAGTACCTGCGCTACATGGCGCTGCACTCCGATCTGCATAAGCAAATCGACTTCGTCAATTCGCAGGAAGTGGTTTCCACCGACTTCGTGGGCTCGCGCCACGCAGGCGTAGTGGACGCTGAAGCGACCATCTGCAACGACAACCGCGTTGTTCTGTACGTCTGGTATGACAACGAATTCGGTTACAGCTGCCAGGTAGTTCGCGTGATGGAAGACATGGCCGGTGTAAACCCGCCAGCATTCCCGCGCTAAGCCTTAGCCGCACATGAAAACGCCCCGACTTTGGTCGGGGCGTTTTTGTTTGTGCAGGGCGCAATCTGCCGGGAGAAAGTGCTGGCAGCCGGTTAGCCGCAAGCCTTCATGTCTACGGGGCCGACAAACTCGTTGCCGCGGCCCATCACGCACGCCACGCTCTGGTTGCGCTGACGTTCCCATGCCTGAACCGGGTAGGTCTTGTTCCAGGCTTCGTACAATTGCCGATCCTGTTTCGACAGGCGTAAGCCGTACTGCTTGCTCATGTAGAAATACGTTCGGGCGATCATGCCGCGAATGGAAGGGCGGGGCATGACCTTCTTCGCCTTGAAGTCGATCTGAGTCAGGCACGAGCCATATTGACCCGATTGCACGGGTAGCCAGCCGAAACTGAAATTGCTCCGATCGCCATTTACCTCGCCGATGCTGGGTACCAGATTGTGCAGGTCGGCCTCAGCTTTTTGATAGGTCGGATCGTAGCGCGTGCAGTTCTTGCGACCTCCTTGTTGCCAGCATTGACGCTGATGGCCGATCTGCCAGGCCGGGACAATGTGCTCCCACTCGATGCGCGAGGCGCGCTTGGCGTTTTTGCGTGGCACATAACCACAGGCGGCGAGGTTCACGCGGTTGCCGGTGTATTTGCAGCCGCAATAAAACTCGGTGGATTGCGGAGCGTACAACTTCCAGGCGACTTTCTTGGCTTCGTTGAAGGTGCGTGGGGCGCCAGCCTGGGCGCCAAGGGTGATGAGCAGAAACAGCAAAGCAAGCCAGCGGACACTCATTGACTCAATCTTCCTTCGGCACAACCCAGAAAATCTGCACACCGCCGTCATCGCGATGGGCGAGGGTGACGTTGTCGTTCTCATCGATTTCTTCGAGCAAGCGCTCCCACTCATCCACGGGTTCGTCCGGAAGACGGAAGATCAGTGCGGCTTTGGCTTTCTGAGCTGTGGGGGAATTGATGATTTTCTGAACGCGCATACCCAGGCGTTCGTAAGCGTCAGGAGAGGCAGAGGTAGTGGCCACGGAGTTATCCTTATTAAGCTGTACGTGCATACAGTATTTAACTGTAGGCATTTTCGCAACTGCTTAAAATTCAAGAAAATCCTCTGACAGTGGTTTTTTCCGTTTGGTGTAGGGCGAAGGGAGATTTTTTATCGGAAAGAGGTCGTGAACCACTCGCCAGGACTGGCGAGTGGTGACAGCGGTGCCCGACCGCGAACGGGTCGGGCGCGGGCGAATCAGTACTCCCAGAACATCCGTTGCAGCTCTTTGCTGTCGTTGGTCTTGGTCAGTGCGACCATGGCCAGGATGCGGGCTTTTTGCGGGTTCAGGTCGTGAGCAACAACCCAGTCGTACTTGTCGTCAGGCTGTTCAGCGTTACGCAGCACGAAACCGCCGGCATTGACGTGAGAAGAGCGAATGATTTGTACGCCGTCTTTGCGCAAGGCCTGCAGGGCGGGAACCACGCGGGACGATACCGAGCCATTGCCGGTGCCGGCGTGGATGATGGCTTTGGCGCCCGACTGCGCAAGGGCTTTGTAGGCGGTGTCGCTGACGTTGCCATAGGAGTAGGCAATTTCGACGTCAGGCAGACTCTTGATGGTTTTGATGTCGAATTCCGAGTCCATGGTGTGACGCTTGGCCGGCAGGCGGAACCAGTAGGATTTGCCTTCGACCACCATGCCCAACGGGCCCCAGGCACTTTTGAACGCCTCGGTCTTGATGTTGATCATTTTGCTGACATCGCGACCCGACTGGATTTCATCGTTCATGGTCACCAACACGCCTTTGCCGCGCACGTCTTTGCTGCTGGCCACGGCGACGGCGTTGTACAGGTTCAGCATGCCGTCGGCCGACATGGCGGTGCCAGGGCGCATGGAGCCGACGACGATAATCGGCTTGTCGGTTTTCTCCACCAGGTTCAGGAAGTAAGCAGTTTCTTCCAGGGTGTCGGTGCCGTGGGTGATGACAATGCCATCGACGTCTTTGCTGTCGGCCAGTTCAGCCACGCGACGTCCCAGTTGCAGCAGGTTGTCGTTGGTGATGCTTTCGGATGCGATCTGCATGACTTGTTCGCCGCGAACGTTGGCCAATTGGCTCAGTTCCGGAACTCCTGCGATCAATTGTTCGATGCCGACTTTCGCCGCTTGGTAGGTGGCGCTGTTGGCGGCGCTGGCGCCCGCGCCGGCAATGGTGCCGCCGGTGGCCAGGATCACCACGTTCGCCAGTTTCTGTTGGGTTTCGATTTCTTTTGCCTGAAGGGCTGTAGGCAGAAGCATAAGCAGGGCCAAGGCGCCCGGAATAAAAGTGTTGAAGGCAGATTTCATTATTGTTTTCTCTAGTAGTGAGGCGGTGCAGATGCAAGTTCATCTAGAAGCGCCCCAAGCAGATCTGAACGCCGGGGGTGTGGAAGAAGAGCAGGATCTGTACCAGTCGGACGCTGGAGAAGGTGATCTTTTAACCTGATGATTTTTATCAATATTGTTGCCGTGGCTGGCGATACTTCGCGCCTGGCTGTCCGGGTTTCCGAATATGTTCAGCTTTTATGTTCGGCTCACCGACCTTCATTGAGAAGGTCGCCTTGCAAAATCGAAAATCGGTGCTAAAGAAAACCCCGCACAGGTCGATGCTCCTTTAAAGGATCTATTTTTTCAGGAGTTCACATGTCGTTTACTGTCGGTTTTGCAAATGCAGGCGCAATCACTATCGGGGGTAAATCCCCGGCGACCATCAACGACTTGAGTGAAGCAACATCCGACGCCTCGGCCCAGGCGCTGGGCGAAGAGCAGGGCGACGATAAGCAGGTCAGAACCGCTGGCGGCGCGACGGCTCAGAGCGAAAGCAAATCCGAGAAAACCAGCAGTCAGAGTATTGCGGTGCAGGTATTGCTCAAGCGCATGCAGGAACTGCAGCAGCAACTGCGCGAACAGCAACAGCAACTGGCGGCCGCTCAGGCGGCGAATTATTCGACCCCGGAAGCCAAGGCCAGCGCAGTCATGACAATCCAGGGGCAAATCGCCAATACCAGCGCTGCGCTGGCGCAAGTGACCGGCAATCTGGTCAAGGAGCTGGCCAAGGATTCCAGCGGCGGCGGTCTGGTCAACACCACGGCGTGAGGCAAAACGGGGTTGGCTTTTGCCAACCGAGACACGGAACGGGGCGTTGACAAATCTCGGCAGGGTTCGCATAGTTCGGTCTACGCAAACGTTTGCGCGGTCGCCGTCGATGGGTTGATCCATTGATGATCCAGCGCAAGCGTTGCTAAGAATAATCATAAGATCGGAGTGAACCCATGAAGCTGCCATTCGCTGGACGTCTTCTCGCTGTCGCTATGCTGGCTGCCGCATCCGCCGCGTTGCCTGTCTCTTCGGCATTCGCCGCAACCCCTGAAAAACCTAAAGTCGCGCTGGTCATGAAATCCCTGGCCAACGAGTTCTTCCTGACCATGGAAGACGGCGCCAAGGCCTACCAGAAAGACCACTCCGGCGACTTCGAGCTGATCTCCAACGGCATCAAGGACGAAACGGACACGGCCGGCCAGACGCGCATCGTCGAGCAAATGATCCTGTCCAAGGTCAACGCACTGGTTATCGCTCCGGCAGACTCCAAGGCCATGGTCCCGGTCATCAAGAAAGCAGTCGATGCCGGCATCACCGTGATCAACATCGATAATCAGCTGGATCCGGCTGTCGTCAAAAGCAAAAACATCACCGTTCCATTCGTAGGCCCGGACAACCGCAAAGGCGCGCGCCTGGTGGGTGAGTACCTGGCCAAGCAACTGAAGGCCGGTGACGAAGTCGGCATCATCGAAGGCGTTTCCACCACCACCAACGCCCAGCAGCGCACTGCCGGCTTCAAGGATGCGATGGAAGCGGCGCAGATCAAAGTCGTGTCCCTGCAGTCCGGTGATTGGGAAATCGACAAGGGCGGCAAGGTAGCTTCTTCGATGCTCAGCGAATATCCGAACATCAAGGCCCTGCTGGCCGGCAACGACAGCATGGCGGTCGGCGCGGTCTCTGCCGTACGTGCCGCCGGCAAGGCCGGCAAGGTGCAAGTGGTCGGTTACGACAACATCAATGCGATCAAGCCAATGCTCAAGGACGGTCGCGTCCTGGCCACCGCCGACCAGTTTGCTGCCCGGCAAGCAGTGTTCGGCATCGAGACCGCGCTGAAAATCATCAAAGGCGAGAAAGTCGATAGCGGCGCCAACGGCGTCATCGAAACTCCGGTAGAGCTGGTTACCAAGTAGTCTTTCTGGCGACACAACGGTGCTCGCCCCTTGGGGCGGGCGCATGGAGAGTTTTTATGTCAGTTTCCGCCCCGAACGCTGTCCTCTCGGTCAGCGGTATCGGTAAGACCTACGCTCAACCAGTCCTGACCGGCATCGACCTGACGCTGATGCGCGGCGAAGTGCTGGCGCTGACCGGCGAGAATGGCGCCGGCAAAAGTACGCTGTCGAAAATCATTGGCGGGCTGGTCACGCCGACCACCGGCCAGATGCAATTCCAGGGTCAGGATTACTGTCCCGGCAGCCGCAGCCAGGCCGAAAAGCTGGGCGTGCGCATGGTCATGCAAGAACTCAATCTGTTGCCGACATTGTCGGTGGCGGAAAACCTGTTCCTCGACAACCTGCCCAGCCTCGGTGGCTGGATCAGTCGCAAGCAACTGCGCAGGGCGGCGATCGAGGCCATGGCTCAGGTCGGCCTCGATGCCATCGATCCGGACACCCTGGTCGGTGAGCTGGGTATCGGTCACCAGCAGATGGTGGAAATCGCCCGCAACCTGATCGGCGATTGCCATGTGCTGATCCTCGACGAGCCGACCGCGATGCTGACGGCCCGTGAAGTTGAAATGCTGTTCGAGCAGATCACTCGCCTGCAGGCGCGCGGCGTGGCGATCATCTACATTTCCCACCGCCTCGAAGAACTGGCACGGGTGGCCCAGCGCATCGCGGTATTGCGCGACGGCAACCTGGTCTGTGTCGAGCCGATGGCCAATTACAACAGCGAGCAACTGGTCACCCTGATGGTCGGCCGTGAGCTGGGCGAGCACATCGACATGGGCCCGCGCAATATCGGTGCTCCGGCCTTGACGGTCAAAGGGCTGACCCGTTCCGACAAGGTTCGCGATGTGTCCTTCGAGGTGCGCGCCGGCGAGATCTTCGGGATCTCCGGTTTGATCGGGGCAGGGCGCACCGAGTTGCTGCGCCTGATCTTCGGCGCCGATACAGCTGACAGCGGCACCGTCGCGCTGGGGTCGCCGGCTCAGGTGGTGGATATTCGTTCGCCGGCCGACGCGGTCGGTCATGGCATCGCGCTGATCACCGAAGATCGCAAGGGCGAAGGCCTGCTGCTGACGCAATCGATCAGCGCCAACATTGCCCTGGGCAATATGCCGGTGATTTCCAGCGGCGGCTTCGTCAACAACGGTGACGAGATGTCGCTGGCCCAGCGTCAGATCGACGCCATGCGCATTCGCAGCTCCAGCCCGACGCAATTGGTCTCGGAATTGTCCGGCGGCAATCAGCAGAAAGTGGTGATCGGCCGTTGGCTCGAACGCGACTGCACGGTGATGCTGTTCGACGAGCCGACCCGAGGCATCGACGTCGGCGCCAAGTTCGACATCTATACATTGCTCGGTGAGTTGACCCGTCAGGGCAAAGCACTGGTGGTGGTGTCCAGCGACCTGCGCGAACTGATGCTGATCTGTGACCGCATTGGCGTGCTGTCGGCAGGGCGTCTGATCGACACCTTCGAGCGTGACAGCTGGACCCAGGATGATTTGCTTGCCGCCGCGTTCGCCGGCTACCAAAAACGTGATGCGTTGCTCAACGAAGCAGCGCCTAGGGATCTTCCATGAATACTGCAACTCTGGTCGGCAAACGTAGTGGCAATTTTTACGGCCTCGGCACTTACCTGGGCCTGGCCGGTGCCTTGCTGGCGATGGTCGCGCTGTTCTCTGTGTTGAGCAGCCATTTCCTGTCTTACGACACCTTCAGCACCCTGGCCAACCAGATTCCCGATCTGATGGTGCTGGCGGTCGGCATGACCTTCGTATTGATCATCGGCGGAATCGACTTGTCGGTGGGTTCGGTGCTGGCGCTGGCGGCGTCGACAGTCAGCGTGGCGATTCTCGGCTGGGGCTGGAGCGTGCTGCCGGCAGCGTTGCTGGGAATGGGCGCCGCGGCACTGGCGGGCACTATCACCGGTTCGATTACCGTGGCCTGGCGGATTCCGTCATTCATCGTGTCCCTCGGTGTGCTGGAAATGGCGCGGGGGCTGGCGTATCAAATGACCGGTTCGCGCACCGCCTATATCGGTGATGCCTTCGCCTGGCTGTCCAATCCGATCGCATTCGGCATCTCGCCATCGTTCATCATCGCCTTGCTGATTATCTTCATCGCCCAGGCTGTACTGACGCGTACGGTGTTCGGTCGTTACCTGATCGGCATCGGCACCAATGAAGAGGCGGTACGTCTGGCGGGGATCAATCCGAAGCCCTACAAGATTCTGGTCTTCAGTCTGATGGGATTGCTGGCCGGTATTGCTGCACTGTTTCAGATTTCTCGCCTGGAAGCGGCGGACCCGAATGCCGGCTCCGGTCTGGAACTGCAAGTGATCGCTGCGGTGGTGATCGGCGGCACCAGCCTGATGGGCGGGCGCGGTTCGGTGATCAGCACGTTCTTCGGTGTACTGATCATCTCCGTGCTGGCGGCCGGTCTGGCGCAGATCGGCGCGACAGAGCCAACCAAACGCATCATCACCGGTGCGGTTATCGTGGTGGCGGTGGTGCTCGATACCTATCGCAGTCAGCGCGCAAGCCGGCGGACCTGAGTCATGGCAACGATCAAGGATGTAGCGGCACTCGCGGGCATTTCTTACACCACGGTTTCCCACGTGGTGAACAAGACGCGGCCGGTCAGTGAAGAAGTGCGGATCAAGGTCGAGGCGGCGATCAAAAGCCTCGACTACGTGCCCAGCGCCGTGGCTCGCTCGTTGAAGGCGAAAACCACAGCGACCATCGGCCTGCTGGTGCCCAACAGCCTCAACCCGTACTTCGCCGAGCTGGCCCGTGGCATCGAGGATTACTGCGAGCGCAATGGCTATTGCGTCATTCTCTGCAACTCCGACGACAACCTGGATAAACAGCGCAGCTACCTTCGCGTGCTGCTGGAAAAACGCATCGACGGCTTGATCGTTGCGTCCGCCGGTGGTGACAGCAGCCTGGCCGAAGGCCTGACAGGCGTGCGTACGCCGATGGTGATCGTCGACCGTGACCTGGAGGGTGTCGATGCGGACCTGGTGCGCATCGATCACGAATACGGTGCCTATCTGGCGACCCGGCACTTACTGGAGTTGGGGCATCGGGACATCGCCACGATTGGCGGCCCGGCGAGTACCAGCGTGGCGCAGATGCGTCTGGCCGGTTATTGCCGGGCGTTGAAAGAGGCGGGCGTCGAGGTGCCGCGCGAGCGCATGCTGGAAAGCGACTTCACCAGCACCGGCGGTTACAACGCCGCCGCGATCCTGCTGGAAAAGAACCCGCCCAGCGCGATCTTCGCCGGCAACGACATGATCGGCATCGGTGTGTTGCGTGCCGCTGCCGAGCGCAATATTCGTGTGCCCACCGAGTTGTCGGTGATTGGTTTCGACGATATCCAGATGAGCCGTTACGTCTATCCGGCGTTGACCACCGTGGGCCAGTCAATCCTGCAACTTGGCGAGATGGCGGCCGAGGTGTTGCTGCGTCGGATCGCCGCGCCGGATCTGGCGACCGATCAGCGCATCGTGACGCCCAGTATTGTCCTGCGGGAATCGACCGCGCCGCTGGCCGGTGTGTTTGCCCAATATCGCTGAGCCGAAAGCACCGCTAAACAAAAAAGCACCGCTGAAATCGAATTGATGAGTAAAGATGTATGCCAGCAAAAGTAGTGGTAATAGGCAGCCTGAACATGGACCTGGTGACCCGGGCGCCACGGCTGCCCCGTGGTGGTGAAACGCTGATCGGCCAGTCATTTGCCACGGTTTCCGGCGGCAAGGGTGCGAACCAGGCCGTGGCCGCGGCGCGGCTGGGAGCGCAGGTGTCGATGGTCGGTTGTGTCGGCAGCGATGCTTATGGCGAAGCGCTGCGCGGAGCACTGTTGGCCGAGCGGATCGATTGCCAGGCCGTCACTACGGTCGAGGATTCCAGCGGCGTGGCGTTGATCGTGGTCGATGACAACAGTCAGAACGCGATCGTGATTGTTGCCGGTGCCAACGGCGCGCTGACCCCTGAGGTGATCGACCGTTTCGACAACGTATTGCAGAAGGCGGATGTCATCATCTGCCAGCTGGAAGTGCCGGATGCCACGGTCGGCCATGCTTTGAAACGCGGTCGTGAGCTGGGCAAGACCGTGATCCTCAATCCGGCGCCGGCCAGTCGCCCGCTGCCGGCGGATTGGTATGCGGCCATCGATTACCTGATCCCCAACGAAAGCGAAGCGTCGGCCTTGAGCGGTTTGCCGGTGGATTCCCTGAGCACTGCCGAAGCCGCCGCGACCCGCTTGATCGCCATGGGCGCCGGTAAGGTGATCATCACCCTTGGCGCTCAGGGATCGCTGTTCGCCAATGGCATCACCTTCGAGCATTTCCCGGCACCGAAAGTGAAAGCAGT
The DNA here is from genome assembly GCF_059492165.1 of Pseudomonas sp. Pseusp15. Taxonomy (NCBI): domain Bacteria; kingdom Pseudomonadati; phylum Pseudomonadota; class Gammaproteobacteria; order Pseudomonadales; family Pseudomonadaceae; genus Pseudomonas; species Pseudomonas sp. Pseusp15. The sequence continues at coordinate 3,388,478 of NZ_CP168523.1, read as the reverse complement.
CGATACCACCGCGGCCGGCGACACGTTTGTCGGTGGTTTCGCAGCGGCCCTGGCGGCCGGCAAGAGCGAGGCCGAGGCGATCCGTTTCGGTCAGGTCGCCGCTGCGCTGTCGGTCACCCGGGCTGGCGCGCAACCTTCGATTCCTACCTTGTCCGACGTACAGGCGTTTAAAGCACCATGAAAAAGACACCTTTGCTCAACGTCGCGTTGTCGCGGCTGATCGCATCCCTGGGTCATGGCGACACCGTTGTGATCGGCGATGCCGGCTTGCCAGTACCGCCCGGCGTCGAGTTGATTGACCTGGCCTTGACCCACGGCATTCCGGATTTCATCAGTACCTTGAAGGTTGTGCTCAGCGAAATGCAGGTCGAAAGCCATGTACTGGCCCATGAGATTCTGGACAAAAAGCCATCGGCCTTGAGCGCGCTGGATGAACTGAATGCCGACGGCGCACTGGGCCGTCGCGAACTGCTCAGCCATGACCAATTCAAGGCGCTCAGCCGACAGGCACGGGCGATTGTTCGTACAGGCGAATGTCAGCCGTACTGCAACATCGGTTTGGTGGCTGGCGTAACGTTCTAACTTCCCGTTCTTCCCACGCACAAGGAGTGCGCTATGCATCGCTATGCTCAGAAACTGCATCACCTGCTTCGGAGTCTGCTGCTTTTGTCCCTGATTACCGCAACAAGCGCCTACGCGGCGGAAAAGATCGACTTGATCATCGACACCGATCCAGGTGCTGACGACGTGGTCGCCTTGCTGTTTGCCCTGGCCTCGCCGGAAGAGTTGAACATTCGTGCGCTGACCACCGTCGCTGGCAACGTGCGTCTGGACAAGACCTCGCGTAATGCGCGTCTGGCCCGTGAATGGGCAGGGCGTGAGGAGGTGCCGGTGTACGCGGGGGCGCCGAAACCGCTGATGCGCACGCCGATCTATGCCGAAAACATCCACGGCAAGGAAGGTCTGTCCGGTGTCACCGTGCATGAGCCGAAGAAAGGCCTGGCCGAAGGCAATGCAGTCAACTACCTGATCGATACCCTGAAGGCCGCCAAACCCCATAGCATCACCATCGCCATGCTCGGCCCGCAGACCAACCTGGCCTTGGCGCTGATCCAGGAGCCTGAAATCGTTCAGGGCATCAAGGAAGTGGTGATCATGGGCGGTGCGCACTTCAATGGTGGCAACATCACCCCGGTGGCCGAGTTCAATCTGTTCGCTGACCCGCAGGCGGCGGAAGTGGTGCTGAAGAGTGGCGTCAAACTGACCTATCTGCCGCTGGACGTGACCCACAAGATCCTCACCAGTGAAGCGCGCCTGCAGCAAATCGCCGCATTGGACAACAATGCCAGCAAGCTGGTGGGCGATATTCTCAACGAATACGTCAAAGGTGACATGGAGCACTACGGCATTCCGGGTGGCCCGGTGCATGACGCTACGGTCATCGCTTACCTGCTCAAGCCGGAACTGTTTACCGGTCGCTCGGTAAACGTGGTGGTCGACAGTCGAGAAGGGCCGACCTTCGGTCAGACCGTTGTCGACTGGTATGACGGCCTGAAGGCACCGAAGAATGCCTTCTGGGTTGAAAATGGCGACGCCCAGGGCTTCTTCGATCTGCTGACCCAGCGCCTGGCTCGCTTGAAGTAATCCATAGACCCGCAGGTGCCAGCCTGCGGGGTTTTCCGCTACTCGGTATCCGTTGCACTCATGCCCTTATAGTCGTCGGAGTACTTCTCGAGAACCTGGGTTATGAAGGTCTGGGCGGCCTGTGTCCCCAATTCCTTGACCAGCAAATCGATACCAATGATTGCCAGCTCCTCCGGACTGCCCGGGCTGTAAGAGCTGTGGCCCTGTGGCCACTTGATTGTGATATTGGCGTCGATGCTTACGGTGGTCATGATGGCGCTCGTGAAGTCGGGAAAGTCTGAGTGTCGAGTTAACCATTTTGCAGGACGTTTGGCACTCCGACTTAGGCATCAGGAGAGGGCTATGCGACACTTGGTCTTTGACGAATTTTCAAGGATTGTGCTGTGCAGATCGATTTGAACACTCCTGACGGCTTGACCCTCGAAGCAGTGCGTCAGCTACTGGCCTCTGCCAGCGACGATGAGCACACTCAGTTGCGGGTCACCAAGGGCGGCATCGCTTACATTTCGTCGGGTGTCGTGGGTGGTACTGATATCGACGGGCTGCGGTTTCGCCTGGAAACATGGGCCAAGGGCTCGGGTTATGTCGGACGGGTCGCAGCCAGCGATGAGGTGTGGGTCATGCAGATCTTCAACGCGCTGAAAGACAACTGGCCGAATCCGCCGTACGACTACATCGACGTCTATTGAACGCTGTTCATATTCAGTGACGATTGCGGGATGAACGCCAGGGCGATGCTCAGGCAAACTCGCCACTCGTCCAGATCGAGGGCAGGGCGATAGCGCCCGCCTTGAAACCAAACACCAAAATGACGGTCGCACGATCTCTGCTTAATTTTTGAAAGAAAGGAGGCTTCATGCCTTGGAAGCTCGCATCATTGGGTACGTTGTTGGCCGCCACTCTGCTGGCCGGTTGCAGCAGTACGTCCACCGAGTCGGCAAAGGACCCTGTGGCGACCGATACCGGCCACAGCCGTTGTGAAGCAAAGGCTGCCGAATTCACCATTGGCAAAAAGGCTTCGCCCGAATTGCTGGAGCAGGCGCGTACCCGTGCAGGCGCGCAGAATGCCCGGTTTCTCAAGCCTGATGACATGGTGACTCTGGAGTACCGCTCCGATCGCCTGAACCTGAGCACCGACAGCAATCTGGTGGTCACCCGCGTCAACTGCGGCTGATTGTTTTTGTTTCACCCATAAAAAACCCCGTCACATGGACGGGGTTTTTTTAGTGCGCCAGAAAATTACTCTGGGCGAACTTGTGCAGCTTGCATACCCTTTTGGCCTTTCTCAGCCACGAAGGAAACGGTTTGGCCTTCTTTCAGGCTTTTGAAACCGTCGCTTTCGATAGCTTTGAAGTGTACGAACAGGTCGTCACCGCCACCTTGAGGAGTGATGAAGCCGAAGCCTTTTTCATCGTTGAACCATTTAACGGTGCCGGTTTGGCGATTAGACATGGTGTATCTCCAAGAAACATATATTTTCAGTAGTACTGTGCTGCTCAGGCCAACTGGGCACACCGGAGTATCATAGTCGAAATGTTCGCTTTGGGAGCCCCCCGGACGTGCTGTTTGCCCTACAGTCGCGTTCTCTTTGTTGCTCTGTATGGCTGAAAGCCCCGTTTTAAAAGGCTTTCAGCCGAAAGTAAAGACAATAAAAAAAGCTGTAAAACCTGCATAAATCGTACGAAAAAGCTGAAATCCATCACTTTTTATCAGCGTTGGGGCGAGTCAAAAGGACTTTTTCCTCACTTTTTCGCCGGTGCATTGGCCTTGCATTTGGCGATCTCGCCCAGTGCCTTTTGTTGCAGTTCCGGGGTGGCCTTGTTGTCCATCAGCGACTGAATATCGCTGGCCGGGTAGGATTTGATCGCGTCGGCGCCACAAGCGCAGTGGGATTTTGCCGCAGCAGCGCCAATCTGAGGGGAAGCCGCCTGTGTGCACTGAGCCATGTACTTCTCGCGCTCACCCTTTGGCCAGTCGGCGTGGGCCGCCAGCGGCAGCAACAGGACGACGGGTGCGACTACTGCGAATAAACGATTCAGACGCATGCTGAGATGCTCCTTTCGGGTCAATGTCTTTTATCTGATGGGTGACACGGGGTTCAAGTTCAGCACTCTGGCACAAAAAAGCCTGATTTGCCCCAGCAGAAAACCTCGGTGCATCGATGACCGTTCATCTGTGCTAGCATGCCTGGCTCGGGTGTTTGCAGGCTCCGGATGACCTTCCGTCCCGGCAGCGGCAAATGCGCGAATAACCCTGATTTGAATCCCAGTCACTCTGGTTCGGTTTTCCGGTTGGCCGCAAGGCTCCTGCCGCTGTAAGGCAGGCGTTCGTCATTGAATGGCCTGGATCGGATCTTGTACTGGCTCATCCCAACCCACGTGACCTTTGGTAGGGGTCACCACTAGGAGAGGAGGCGCCATGCCAACTATTACTCTTCCCGACGGCAGTCAACGTTCATTCGATCACCCGGTTTCCGTAGCCGAGGTCGCCGCATCCATCGGTGCAGGCCTGGCCAAGGCCACCGTAGCCGGCAAGGTCAATGGCAAGCTGGTCGACGCCAGCGACATCATCGACAGCGATTCTTCGCTGCAAATCATTACGCCAAAGGATGAAGAGGGGCTGGAGATCATTCGCCACTCTTGCGCCCACCTGGTTGGCCACGCGGTCAAGCAGCTGTACCCGACGGCCAAGATGGTCATCGGTCCGGTCATCGAAGAAGGCTTCTATTACGATATCGCCTTCGAGCGTCCTTTCACGCCTGACGACTTGGCCGCCATCGAACAGCGCATGCAGCAGCTGATCGAGAAAGATTACGACGTGATCAAGAAAGTCACTCCGCGCGCCGAAGTGATCGAAGTGTTCAAGGCTCGCGGCGAAGACTACAAACTGCGCCTGGTCGAAGACATGCCGAACGAGCAGGCCATGGGCCTGTACTATCACGAAGAATACGTCGACATGTGCCGCGGTCCGCACGTGCCGAACACGCGCTTCCTGAAATCCTTCAAGCTGACCAAGCTGTCCGGCGCCTACTGGCGTGGCGATGCCAAGAACGAGCAATTACAGCGCGTTTACGGCACCGCATGGGCGGACAAGAAGCAGCTGGCGGCTTACATCCAGCGCATCGAAGAAGCTGAAAAGCGCGATCACCGCAAGATCGGCAAGCGTCTGGGCCTGTTCCACACCCAGGAAGAGTCGCCGGGCATGGTGTTCTGGCACCCGAACGGCTGGACGCTGTACCAGGTGCTCGAGCAGTACATGCGCAAGGTTCAGCGCGACAACGGTTACCTGGAGATCAAGACTCCACAAGTCGTTGACCGCAGCCTGTGGGAGAAATCCGGGCACTGGGCCAACTACGCCGACAACATGTTCACCACGCAGTCGGAAAACCGCGACTACGCCATCAAGCCGATGAACTGCCCGTGCCACGTGCAGGTGTTCAATCAGGGCCTGAAAAGCTACCGCGAGCTGCCGATGCGTCTGGCCGAGTTCGGTGCCTGCCACCGTAACGAGCCGTCGGGTGCACTGCACGGCATCATGCGTGTTCGCGCCTTCACTCAGGACGATGCTCACATCTTCTGTACTGAAGAGCAGATGCAGGCCGAATCCGCCGCGTTCATCAAGCTGACCATGGACGTTTATGCCGACTTTGGCTTTAAAGAAGTCGAAATGAAACTGTCCACTCGTCCGGAAAAACGCGTCGGTTCCGACGAGTTGTGGGATCGCGCCGAAGCGGCATTGGCCGCAGCCCTTGATAGTGCGGGCCTGCCGTACGATCTGCAGCCGGGCGAGGGTGCGTTCTACGGTCCGAAGATCGAGTTCTCGCTGAAAGATTGCCTCGGCCGTGTCTGGCAGTGTGGTACCCTTCAGCTCGATTTTAACCTGCCTGTCCGTCTGGGAGCCGAATACGTCTCCGAAGACAACAGTCGCAAGCACCCGGTGATGTTGCACCGGGCGATCCTGGGTTCCTTCGAGCGCTTCGTCGGAATTCTGATCGAGCACTACGAGGGTGCATTCCCCGCGTGGCTGGCGCCGACCCAGGCAGTGATTATGAATATCACTGATAAACAAGCCGATTTTGCCGCAGAGGTTGAAAAAACTCTCAACGAAAGCGGATTTCGTGCCAAGTCTGACTTGAGAAATGAAAAGATCGGCTTTAAAATCCGCGAGCATACTTTGCTCAAGGTTCCCTATCTCTTGGTTATCGGAGATCGGGAAGTCGAGATGCAGACTGTCGCTGTGCGTACTCGTGAAGGTGCTGACCTGGGCTCGATGCCCGTCGCCCAGTTCGCTGAGTTTCTCGCGCAAGCGGTTTCCCGGCGTGGTCGCCCAGATTCGGAGTAATTATTATTAAGCGTGAAATGAGACAAGATAAACGAGCTGCACCGAAAGCCCCGATCAACGAGAATATCTCGGCACGCGAGGTTCGGTTAATTGGGGCTGAAGGTGAACAGCTTGGGATTGTGTCAATTGAAGACGCGCTTCTTAAGGCTGAAGAGGCCAAACTGGATTTGGTGGAAATTTCCGCCGATGCAGTACCCCCTGTTTGCAAACTGATGGACTACGGCAAATCGATCTTCGAAAAGAAGAAGCAGATTGCCGCGGCCAAGAAAAACCAGAAGCAGATTCAGGTTAAAGAAATCAAGTTTCGTCCAGGGACGGAGGAAGGGGATTACCAGGTAAAACTGCGCAACCTGGTACGTTTCCTGAGTGACGGGGACAGGGCCAAGGTATCCTTGCGATTCCGCGGCCGTGAGATGGCCCACCAGGAGCTGGGGATGGAACTCCTCAAGCGAGTTGAAGGTGACTTGCTCGAGTACGGTTCGGTCGAACAGCATCCTAAGATGGAAGGACGCCAGCTGATCATGGTCATCGCCCCGAAAAAGAAGAAGTAATCAACAGGGCACGGCAGGCCTTCTGATTATGTTTATCAACTGAATGCGGAGTATCCGAACATGCCAAAAATGAAAACGAAAAGTGGTGCTGCTAAGCGGTTTTTGAAAACTGCTAACGGTATCAAGCACAAGCACGCTTTCAAGAGCCACATCCTGACTAAAATGTCGACCAAGCGTAAGCGTCAACTGCGCGGTAGCAGCTTGCTGCATCCGTCTGACGTGGCAAAAGTCGAGCGCATGCTGCGCCTTCGTTAATTTTAGTCAAGAATAGAGGAAGTAACTCATGGCTCGTGTAAAGCGTGGCGTCATTGCCCGTAAACGTCACAAAAAAATTCTGAAACTTGCTAAAGGCTACTACGGCGCTCGCTCGCGCGTATTCCGTGTTGCCAAGCAAGCGGTAATCAAGGCAGGCCAATACGCCTACCGTGACCGTCGTCAGAAAAAACGTCAGTTCCGCGCTCTGTGGATCGCTCGTATCAACGCTGGTGCACGTATCAACGGTCTGTCCTACAGCCGTTTCATCGCCGGCCTGAAAAAAGCGTCCATCGAGATCGACCGTAAGGTTCTGGCTGATCTGGCAGTGAACGAAAAAGCGGCGTTTGCTGCGATTGTCGAGAAAGCTAAAGCCACCTTGGCTTAAGTACCCCCGACAGTCACCCGGTCTCACCTCTGTGGGGCCAGGTGTTAAACGTCATAAATAGGGGAAGAGCCTTCAAGCTCTTCCCCTATTTTGTATCTGGAGTCTGTACATGGAAAACCTGGATGCGCTCGTCTCTCAAGCACTAGAGGCTGTGCAAAGCGCTGAAGATATCAATGCCCTGGAGCAAATCCGGGTTCACTACCTTGGCAAAAAGGGTGAATTGACTCAGGTGATGAAGACCCTGGGGAATTTGCCGGCAGAAGAGCGTCCGCAAGTCGGTGCGCTGATCAACGTTGCCAAGGAGCGTGTCACAGAGGTTCTCAATGCGCGCAAGGCGTTGTTCGAGGAGGCCGATCTTGCGGCCAAGCTCGCCGCCGAATCCATTGACGTGACCCTGCCTGGCCGCGGCCAGACCTCAGGCGGTCTGCATCCGGTTACCCGGACTCTGGAACGTATCGAGCAGTTCTTCACCCACATTGGCTACGGCATCGCCGAAGGCCCTGAGGTCGAAGACGATTACCACAACTTCGAAGCGCTCAACATCCCAGGCCATCACCCGGCCCGGTCGATGCATGACACCTTCTATTTCAATGCCAACATGTTGCTGCGCACCCATACCTCGCCGGTACAGGTCCGCACCATGGAATCGAAACAGCCGCCGATCCGCATCGTCTGCCCAGGCCGTGTGTACCGCAGCGACTCCGATATCACCCACTCGCCGATGTTCCATCAGGTCGAAGGCCTGCTGGTCGACCGCGATATCAACTTCGCCGACCTGAAAGGGACCATCGAAGAGTTCCTGCGCGTGTTCTTCGAAAAAGAACTGGCCGTGCGTTTCCGTCCTTCGTACTTCCCGTTCACCGAGCCATCCGCTGAAGTCGACATGGAATGCGTGATGTGCAGCGGTAAAGGCTGCCGTGTCTGCAAGCAGACTGGCTGGCTGGAAGTCATGGGCTGCGGCATGGTTCACCCGAATGTGCTGCGTATGTCCGGGATCGACCCGGAAGAGTTTTCGGGCTTTGCCTTCGGCATGGGCGTTGAGCGTCTGGCCATGCTGCGTTACGGCGTGAACGACTTGCGTCTGTTCTTCGACAACGACTTGCGGTTCCTCGCGCAATTTCGCTAGTCGTAACGAATTCTTAGGAGAGCAGGATGAAATTCAGTGAACAATGGCTGCGTGGCTGGGTAAGCCCGCAGGTAAATCGCGACGAGCTGGTTGCTCGTCTGTCGATGGCCGGTCTTGAGGTCGATAGCGTTACGCCGGCCGCCGGTGAATTCAGTGGTGTGGTGGTGGGCGAGGTGCTGAGCACCGAGCAACACCCGGACGCCGACAAGCTGCGCGTTTGCCAGGTCAGCAGTGGCGCGGAGACCTTCCAGGTTGTGTGCGGTGCGCCAAACGTGCGCCCTGGCCTGAAGATCCCGTTCGCCATGATCGGTGCCGAACTGCCAGGCGATTTCAAAATCAAGAAAGCCAAGCTGCGTGGCGTTGAATCCAACGGCATGCTGTGCTCCCAGGCTGAGCTGCAAATTGGCGAAGGCAACGACGGCCTGATGGAATTGCCGGCCGATGCGCCGGTCGGTCAGGACATTCGTGAATACCTGAACCTGGAAGACGCCAGCATCGAGGTCGACCTGACCCCGAACCGCGGTGACTGCCTGTCTCTGGCCGGTCTGGCCCGCGAAGTTGGTGCGCTTTATGCTGCCCCGGTGGTGCGCCCGGTCATTGCCAGCGTTCCTGCCGTGCACGACGAAGTGCGTTCGATCGAAGTGTTGGCGCCGAACGCTTGCCCGCGTTATCTGGGTCGCGTGATCCGTAACGTTGACCTGTCCAAGCCTACGCCACTGTGGATGGTCGAGCGCCTGCGTCGCGCCGACGTGCGTAGCATCGACGCCGCCGTCGACATCACCAACTACGTGATGCTGGAACTGGGCCAACCGCTGCACGCATTCGATCTCGCCGAAATCAATGGCGGCATCCGCGTGCGCATGGCTGAAGATGGCGAGAAGCTGGTGCTGCTCGACGGTCAGGAAGTCAGCCTGCGTAGCGATACGCTGGTGATCGCCGACCACACCCGTGCCTTGGCTATCGCCGGCGTCATGGGTGGCGAGCACAGCGGCGTCAACACCGCGACCACCCGCGATATTTTCCTGGAAAGCGCGTTCTTCGACCAGATTGCCGTCGCTGGCAAGGCTCGTTCCTACGGCCTGCACACCGACGCTTCGCATCGCTACGAGCGTGGCGTGGACTGGAAGCTGGCCCGTGAAGCCATGGAGCGCGCCACTGGCCTGCTGCTGGACATCACCGGTGGCGAAGCCGGCCCGATCGTCGAAACTGTCAGCGAACAGCACCTGCCATCGATCGCACCGATCACCCTGCGTGCTCAACGCATCACCCAGATGCTGGGCATGGAAATGGATTCGGCCGAAGTCGAGCGTCTGCTCAGCGCTTTGGGCCTGACCATTACTGCCGATGGGGCAGGGCAGTGGCGCGTTGAAGTGCCAAGCTTCCGTTTTGATATCAGCCTGGAAGTCGACCTGATCGAAGAGCTGGCCCGTCTGTACGGCTACAACCGTCTGCCGGTTCGCTACCCGCAAGCCCGTCTGGCACCACAAGCCAAGGCTGAAGCGCGTAGCGATCTGCCTGAGCTGCGTCGTCTGCTGGTGGCCCGTGGTTATCAGGAAGCGATCACCTACAGCTTCATCGATCCGAAACAGTTCGAGTTGTTTAATCCGGGTGTCGAGCCGCTGCTGCTGGCTAATCCGATTTCCAATGACATGGCGGCCATGCGTTCGTCCCTGTGGCCGGGCCTGGTCAAGGCGCTTCAGCACAACCTGAACCGCCAGCAGGATCGCGTCCGCCTGTTCGAAAGCGGCCTGCGTTTCGTTGGTCAGCTGGAAGGCCTGAAGCAAGAGCCGATGCTGGCTGGTGTGGTGTGCGGTAGCCGTCTGCCGGAAGGCTGGGCGCAAGGTCGCGATGTCGTGGATTTCTTCGACGTCAAAGCCGATGTGGAAGCGGTGCTGGGCTTCGCCGGTGCACTGGATGCGTTCACGTTTGTGCCGGGTAAACACCCTGCGTTGCACCCGGGTCAAACCGCGCGCGTCGAGCGTGATGGTCGCCTGGTCGGCTATGTCGGTGCTATCCACCCTGAATTGTCGAAAACCCTCGGTCTCGACCGTCCGGTCTTCGTTTTCGAGCTGGTTCTGGCCGAAGTGGCTTCGGGCAAAATGCCAAAATTCAGCGAGTTGTCGCGCTTTCCTGAAGTGCGTCGTGACTTGGCATTGATTGCGGCCACGGACGTGGCAGCCACTGCTGTGCTGGATGTAATCCGTGAAAATGCAGGCGAATGGCTCACGGACCTCAGGCTATTTGACGTGTATCAGGGTAAAGGCATTGATCCTGATAGAAAAAGCCTTGCGGTCGGCTTGACCTGGCAGCATCCATCGCGCACTCTTAATGACGATGAGGTGAATACCGCAACGCAAAACATCCTCACCTCGCTCGAACAAAGGTTGAACGCCACGTTAAGGAAGTGACGTATGGGGGCTTTGACGAAAGCTGAGATGGCGGAACGTCTGTACGAAGAGCTGGGCCTGAACAAGCGGGAGGCCAAGGAATTGGTCGAACTGTTTTTCGAAGAAATCAGGCACGCGCTCGAAGACAACGAACAAGTCAAATTGTCCGGTTTCGGCAATTTCGACCTTCGGGACAAACGCCAGCGGCCTGGCCGCAATCCGAAAACGGGAGAAGAAATCCCGATCACGGCTCGCCGTGTGGTCACCTTTCGTCCAGGGCAGAAGTTGAAGGCCCGAGTTGAGGCTTATGCTGGAACCAAGTCATAACGACGAACTACCCGTCATCCCGGGCAAACGCTACTTCACCATTGGTGAAGTCAGCGAGCTGTGTGCGGTAAAACCACACGTGCTGCGCTACTGGGAGCAGGAGTTTCCTCAACTCAACCCCGTCAAACGCCGCGGCAACCGCCGGTATTATCAGCGCCAGGACGTGCTGATGATCCGGCAGATCCGCGCGCTTCTTTACGATCAGGGGTTCACCATCGGCGGCGCACGCTTGCGTTTGTCCGGCGATGAAGCCAAAGACGACACCACCCAATACAAACAAATGATCCGCCAGATGATCGCCGAGCTGGAAGATGTTCTGGTGGTCCTCAAGAAATAAATTCCTGCTTTTAAATACTTCCAGTTTTCAAAAGCTTGCGATATATTCTTGAGCGTTCCTCGAGATGAGGGACAGAGTCAACGCCTAGTCGGGGCGTAGCGCAGTCCGGTAGCGCACTAGCATGGGGTGCTAGGGGTCGAGTGTTCGAATCACTCCGTCCCGACCATATTTATCAGTAACTTAGCCGAACTCTAGCCAGTTCGGCTTTTTTACGCGTGGGACTTTTGCGGGGGGATCATCCCGTTTTCCTCCTCAAGATGGTCAGTACCGGTCCTCGCGAATCGGTGGCTGACACTTTGTTTGCCGCGTCATCAAATGCCCAAGCTCTGCAGTGGAATAGTGGCTCGTGATGTTGCTGTTCTTGTGACCGAGCAAAGCTCGATTTTCCAGAGTCACGCGCGCTGTACATAGCCTTCTGCCAAAGGTCGTGCACTCGTATCGACAAAAACCAGGCAAAGCCGGCCGCAGATATTTCTCCTGCCAGACCTTGCCCGCGCGAATCTGTGCATTCTTCCAAGCCGAATCATTCATTCTGTGCATTGCGCTGTAGTCGTAAGGGAGAACCCATTCCTTATTTCGGCCACGCTGCTTGTTGATGACCGACTTTGCGACTCTATTCAGCGCTACAAGGTGATCCTTGCCATCTCATCGACGTAGTGGAAGTGATCCGGGAAGGCTTATTGTTTTCCATGGGCAATAGCTGTCCTTTGCCGCTATAGCGGCTGACTTTGAGGGGGAGGGAGTTACTGCTGTGCTTTACTGGTGTCTTACAATGCCTGCATACCGCAGGCCGTGAAGGGACACTCTGCATTGGTTCGATACATTCTTTTTGCTCTGTTGCTTCCGCTGGATTCTGCGTTCGCGTATGAGTCTGAGCGAGCAGTAAACAATCTTGCGCATGAGCTCGCTGAGTGCGCTGGCTTCTATCTGCTCTCATCAAAGCTTATCCAGGCGCAGAAGCCTGAGTTGGCTGAGCAGAGCAGACAAGCCGCAGTAAGCGCGCTGGCTTACTCCAAGGCTCTCACCAGTGAGAAGCTGACTCACGCCAGAACTGAAATGGCAATTAAGTCGATGCTTAAAGAGATCGATAATGACGTCGTGAACTATTCGATTCTCCTAAACCAGTATGCAGATCAATGCAGTGAAACTGTTGCTGATCCGGTGACACGAATGGATTACTGGAGCAAGAAACAGGACTGACCAGACTACGATTCCCATTGATACTCGGTCGTGGGCATTCACTACCATCACGCAGTCTCCGCGACTGGCTGACGAAACACGGGAAGGCGCCGGTCTGCCTACAAGCTGCATGTCTCACAGATGTTGCATTCATCGAACGACTGCTCGGGGGGGCAAGTAGAAAGGGCTTAGTGGTGTGCTGGTGTGGATGTAATCACGAAAGGCTTGACTAACCCTCGCAATGCGCCGCAGTGAGTGAAGCCTCGCAACCGGCCTCCCTATACCGTTTCATGAATATCTGTTTCCCGCTGTAGTCTTCGATGTACCAGACCTTGCCACGCTGATCGACTTCCATGCAGGCGTAGCGATTTACCGTTTGGCTGTGGAAGAACCGGCATCCGTGGTCGACGATGTTCGGATTGCCTGATTGACGCGCTCAGCGCGCTGCTGCTTCCGGGGGAATTTGTTTTCTTTGGGCATGGGGCGTCCTGTGTCGGGTCAAGCCCGGGTGGTGTCTGGGGGGACGAACGGTAATTCTCAACTAATTACAAAGTCATTTGCGAGTAGATGTGACCATCCGCATCCTTGAGCTAACTAATAAGCTGGAGCGCTACTGCATGAAACGACTGACTGAGTGGATAAACCTAGTCGCGGCGGTAATCCGCCTGGCTGATGTGATTCGACGTACTGGCTGGTTTTGATCTGCCGCAGGATCCGCATCCAGCGAACTGCGGTGACCGCGTTGCTGTTCCCGGCACTCACTAATTTGTTTTTTGTGCTAGAGGATCAGGGTGTAATCGTTAGGTGCAGGACGAATGTCGCCAGACTTGACTTTGATGCCTTTCTGCTATCATTGAACTGATGGAATTTTGTTCATAAAAGCAGGGAGCCGTGTATGAAAAAGCTAATCAAGTATTACGCAGTGTTCAGTGCGATATCATTAAGTGGATGTACGCTCTTTACGCCTCCATTACAGCAACCAGTTATTCAAGCTTCGCTTTCCCCGAAATTGAACGGAAATGCCGCCGTCGGGACATTAAGTCTGACCCCCGACAGGCGAGTGGTACTCGTAAATTATGAGTCCAATCGGTTTTGCGCCGAAGCGCCTACTGAGGTCGGAACAGATCTATCGAGGGTCATGCAGGCAGCTGCTGAGGCTGATGTTCCGGCTGAGGTGAAGGCAAAGATTGGCGCGGTTGCAGCTTTAGCGAGCTCTAATTCCGTTTTGAATCGTCGCACCCAAGGTATGCAGTTGTTTCTTTCAAATTCGTACTTTGTTTGTCAGATGTACATGAATAAGGCGATCAATGAAGAGCAACTTCTTCGGTACCAGCTGGAGGTATTTAATTCCGCATCGAAACTGATTGAGGCTGAGCTTCCATATATGTATACGAGTGTAGGTAGCGGTGCGACTTCTACTACTAAGGGGAGTACGTCTAAAAATAAGCCGATTGATACCGATCGGATAATTAAGGACTTGCTGAATATCGAAAAGGGAATAGAGCCGCTATCTCCTGTTCCTGCGACACCACAATGAGTTAGTAATCATGCCGCCCGTGGGCCGCAAGGGTTAGCGGTTTTGCGGTTACCTCGGGTAGGCGCCGCCCTCCATGACCGAATGCGACAGTGGGGTGGTGGAAGTTCAGGGGCGAATGGAGTATTTGTTCTGATCCGACGCTGGATCGGATTAAGGAGAGGAAATGAATAGGCAGGCATATTTTTTGGAAGCGGCAAGGCTTTCTGATGATTTTGCAGATAAGGTCAAGGCAGTCGATGACTACATGAAAACCAAACCTGATCTTGCAGACGACGAAGCTTACGAAAAACTTTGCGACCTGCAGGCCGAGGCCACTGCTGCAGCTGGTCGCTGGTCATCGCACTGTGAAAATAATCGCAGCCATATCCGCTCGGTTTAATCGTCGCGATAGATATGTAGGGCGTCGCGGTATAAGGCTTCGACGCCTTTCTGTGAGAGCACTTTAAGCTGTAGCGACCACTTTTCCTTCATGACGATTAGATCGCGGCATAGTGACGAAGCGGGCGGGTTTTGAAGGGCTCCAAATAAGCACAATTTAACCGCCCCCCAAATGCCGGTTTCGGCGAACCGATTGGCTCAGGCCACTGCTCGAAAGGACTCACATGAAACTAAATATCATTGCTCTGAGCATGCTCGCTGTTCTGGCTGGCTGCACAACCGCCGGTCCATATGTCACCAATATCTCGAGTGATGGGCGTAACGGCTTGAACATTGAGAAGTGCGCCGTGAAGATGAATGCTTTCATGGGTACTGTCAGCACTACCGAATGCACGAGCCAGAATGTGCAACTTAGCCGAGGTAACTGATCACACTAATGGCGCGAAGTGCTCGGCACCAGTATCGCGTCTCAGCTCGACCAAACTCGTATTCCGAAACATCCGCGCCACCGGCGAGGCTGATTTTGAGAATATTCTGTGGCGATGGTATGCACCCTCGCCACAGGGCACGACGATTACTCCTTCAATTCGACGTGATCCAGTGCTTGGTTCACCGCCAGTTCACCGAGCATGACCACTTGCGCAATGCCCAGCAGGGTCTTGCGATGTGAGGTTTCCAGCAGCGCCGCGAAATTGGTGAGCATGAGGGTGGCCGAGCCGAGTGTTTCGCTTGCGTTGGCCAGCAAGGATTCAGTGTTGTACTTCGGATTGGCGAAGTACATAGGCTCGGGTTCGTTGGTGGAGGCCATGATCTGAGCGGCCGGGTTGAGGTAGTGGTCGATGGCGCGTTCGGCGGCTTCGTGGAGCTTTTTTGAGTCGAGGGATTCGTAGGGGGATGTCGGGTCTGTGGCAGGCGGATTGGGTGTAGGTTTGAACATGGATGAAACTCCTGATGCGAGTTTATTTAAATGGGAGCCATCACATTCGCTACCAAACGAATTAGGGTGATGGCCATACGCGGGTTGGTAGACCGGTCGCATCAGGAACCCGGCGCCCTCGAAAGAGCCCCGCGCATGGCCACCATAATAGGTGATGCCGTGCGCCGTGATACGAACGGGCTACCAAACCCGATCACTGTTTTTCAGTGACCGGGAAACGATAAAACCCGAGCCCAAAGCGCACAAGCCGGCGGATTCTGGCGCAGTCGTAGGCAACGACGCAAGGCGTTGTAGCCTCGATGAAGTAACACCGGGTGTACTTAAACACGCAGCTAAACATCCAGGGTAAGGCGAGCGGATATACAGAGCTACGTCCTGCCTACGCACCAGGCTGGTGATATTCAGCAACTGCTGCCGTATAGGTGCAACGGGTATAATTAGGCAGAACGGTGTTCCCGGCACATCAGACCAGCACATTCCCCTACTATGACGAAAGAGCTAAATCCCCATGAAAATGACTGATAGCTGCACGTTTCAGATAACTGGCTGGGACGAGAAGCCGTCTCAAGAACTTGAGGGCACTCCGAAACTCTCACACGCCAAAGTCACGCAGTCCTATGCTGGCGCCATCGAGGGAACAAGTAGCGTCGAATACCTCATGTCTTATAGCGTCGACGGCACAGCTAGCTTTGTTGGTTTTGAGCGGATTTGTGGTGTGGTAGCAGGTAAGAGCGGAACATTTGTTGTTCGGCATTCGGGATCATTTTCGGAGGGAAAGGCACGCAGCACTTGGAGTGTCGTGAAGGGGGCAGGCACGGGGGATCTAGTCAATCTTAGCGGTAATGGTAACTACGTTGCTGGTCATGGTGAGCCGGCACAAGTGTCATTTGAATATTCGTTTGAACCTGACAGCTAAAGTGTATTGGCTGGACGCATCCACTCTGGCACAGCGATGCGATTATGGGTGGGGGGTGTCCATCCCATTGCTTACGAAAGATCAGCCTTAAAGTCGTCAGCCTCATAATCACAGAAACCCAGCGAGGCTGGAATTCCAGCCCCGCAGCGCCAAGACATTGATCCTATTTTTGGCTAAGCGTCGCTATCGATACTCCCGAAGCGACGAAGGTGAGTCCTGCCCCTACGTTCAGGCCATTTACCAGCCGTGGGCTCTGACGCAAAAAACGGGACAGTACAGTGGCAAATACGCCCATAAGTGCGAATCCCACTGCCGTAAGGGCGGCGAACCATATGCCGTACACCAGCATCTGCACGCTCACTGAGCCGCGTTGTGGGTCGACGAACTGCGGGATGAACGCAAGGACGAAAAACCCAGGCTTCGGATTGAGTGCTGCCGAGAGTAATCCCGTGAGGAAAATGCTCGGCAGTGATTGCCGAGTCGCTGGCTGGAAGCTGATCAGGCTACGGGAGCGTAGGACTTTTATGCCAAGCCAAAGCAAATAACCGGCGCCGATAAGCTTGACGACCCAGAAGGCAACGGCGGACGTCTGCATCAGCAAAGTCAGTCCTAGCGAAGCGGTTGCCACATGAAAGAGAATTCCCGCCCCGGATGCCATCCCCGACACGATAGCGGCGATCTTGCCCTGGCTGAGTCCTCGGCCTACGGCCAGCAGATTGTCCGGGCCTGGTGCGAGCACCAATAGCAAGCACGCGGCAGTATAGGCAAGCCAGATATTGATCGGAAACACGGCATTCTCCTTAAGCCTCACCGAGGCATCCATCCTCACGTAGCGCCAGAATGTGCCCGTACCAGGCTGCAAAGTCAAAGCCACTGCATTGGAGAGTAACTTCAACCGCCGATTGACTCGTGCGTCTTAATGCAGAGTCGCAATCCTTCGACTTTCTCCAATCCTGATCCGGTCAAGCGCCCGGTTTAGTGCGTCCAAGGCATCAAGGAGAGCCTTCGCCTCAGCTTCCCGGCCATCCCCCCAAAGGCGTTCTGCCATTTTGTTCAGGGCCTGGATGGAGCGCTCAATTTCAGCAGCAGTCGCTACTTTGCTTTCCAGCTGTTTCTTCAGCATTGAGATAACCTATCTGCAGGGCAGTACTTGCCTTCAGTTTCTAGCCCAAGAGTATCGGCCACAAGGGACAATTACCCCTCGTCAGATATCACTTCTTCGACGATTTGCTGCTGGCAGGAATATGCAAATAAGACATCACGCTCTCGGTCAGCTCGGTCGCCAACTTGACCGCTTCTTTATTGCGCGCCATCACACCCGCCACCAAACCTTCAATCAAGGCGAGTACGGCGATGTTGGAGCTGGTCATTACCGGATGGTCGGCGGGGGCAAATAGCACGTGTTCGGCAATGCTGGTGAGCGGCGATGCGGGTGAGTCGGTGATCGCCAGCACCGAGGCGCCGCGCTCATTGGCGAAGCGGGCGAGTTGCAGGGTGTCGAGGGAATAGCGCGGCAGGGAGATCGCCAGCAACACATCCTGATCGGTGATGGCAGCCAGGCGGTAAGCGGCGTTTTCGTTGCCGCCCTCCATGCTGATGGCGGTGGCGTCTGCACAGAAGGGCATCAGGGTCGAGGCGGCGAGGCCGGCGAAGTAGACGCTGTTGCCAAAGCCCAGGATGTAAATTTTGCGCGCTTCGATCAGGCGGGTGACGAACGCTTCAAAGGTGTCGGCGTGGTTGTTGGTGGCTGCCGTGGCGAGGTTGCTGGTGGCGCTCTGGATTTGCTCATGCAGGCCAAATGCACCGCCAGGACGATGCGCCAGTTCGTTGCGCAGTTTGTCGACCGGCGACACCATCTGCTGCAACGTCGCGACCAGCTCGGCCTTCATGCCGGTGTAGCCACCCAGGTTCAGTGCCTTGGCCAGACGATTGACCGCGGCCGGCGAGGTGGAGGTTTCATGGGCCATTTCTTCGATGGTCAGCGTCGCGGCCCTTAGCGGGTGACGCAGGATAAAATCCGCCACCTTGCGCAGTGAAGGCTGTAGATCGGAAACGATTTCCGCCAGTTTACGCATCACCGGCGCGGCATAGACCGTGGTGTCTTTCGAAGGGGTCGGCATGTCCGGCTCTACAGTTCCTGAGGGTTGGAGATGGGGCAGGCGCATAACCTGTAGGAGCGAGGCTTGCCCGCGAAGAACGATAACGCGCAATGCCTGAAAAACCGCGGTGTTCGCTTCGCGGGCAAGCCTCGCTCCTACGGGGTTTTGCGCGGGGGCATAAGTTGGCTGGAGTGTATGATTATTTCAAGCTGCCGGCCAGAAACTGCCGAAGCCGCTCGGACTGTGGATTGACCAGCACTTCACGCGGATTGCCGCGCTCTTCGACCAGGCCCTTGTGCAGGAACACCAGCTGGTTCGAGACCTCGCGGGCAAAGCCCATTTCGTGGGTCACGACCACCATGGTGCGGCCTTCGAGTGCGAGGTCCTGCATGACTTTCAGCACTTCGCCGACCAGCTCGGGGTCGAGGGCTGAGGTCGGTTCATCGAACAGCATCACTTCCGGCTCCATGGCCAGTGCCCGGGCAATCGCTACCCGCTGCTGCTCACCACCCGACATATGCGCCGGCCAGGCGTCCATGCGGTGCGCCACGCCGACTTTGTTCAGGTAATGCTCGGCCTTTTCCCGCGCTTGTTTCTTGTTCATGCCCAGCACATGTACCGGGGCCTCCATGACGTTTTCAAGGGCGCTCATGTGCGACCAGAGGTTGAAATGCTGAAACACCATCGACAGTCGCGAACGCATGCGTTGTAGCTGTTTGGGCTCGGCAGCCTTGAGCCCGCCGAGTTTGTTGGTCACCAGCTTGAGCGGTTCGCCATTGAGCACGATGTTGCCGGCGTTGGGCTGTTCCAGCAGATTGATGCAACGCAGGAAGGTGCTTTTGCCGGAACCGCTGGAGCCGATGATGCTGATCACGTCACCGGCCTTCGCCTCCAGGGACACACCCTTGAGTACTTCGTGGCTGCCGTAGCTTTTGTGAAGATTCTGAATTTCAAGTTTGTACATGGTTTCAACTCTCTGGAATCAGTCGCTGAGCAAGCGGCCTTGGCGAATAGGGCGAGTACCGGCCACTTTGGCCAGCCACAAACCGGGCTGGGCAAAGCGCAGACGTTCACGGGCATAGAGGATGCCGTCGGTGCTGGCGCGCACGATGCTGTGGCGATCGGTCAGCGGATCAATCACTTCGAACAGCGGGTCGCCGACCCTGACCCGGGCACCCAGCGGTTGCAGAAAACTCACCACGCCGGGGTGCGGCGCATAGGCGTACTGCGCGCCGGCGAAGGGTGTCGCTTCGCACTCGGTCGGTGGCGCGGCGGGCCAGTCACCGCTGATCAGGCCTTGCTCGGCGAGATAGCCGAGAATGGCCTGCGCGCTGTCGATGCAGGGCTCGCGTTCGGTATCGGCCATGCCGCGCAGTTCAATGGTGGTCGCCACACAGGCCAAAGAAATATCGGCTTCAGGAAAGAGTTCGGCCAGACGCAACCAGGGAATCGCGCAGGCTTCATCAAAGGCACTGCCGCCCGCATCCTCGGCCAACAATGCGGCGCCGGCACCCAGTCGAGCGGCCAATGAGCGCAGGCGCGGCCAGTGTTGCGGCATGGCGTAAAGCAGCATGATCGACTCGAAATCGCAGTGCAGGTCCAGCACCACATCGGCGTCACAGGCATGTGAAAGCAATAGGCGGCGCAGGCCATCGAGTTCCGAGGTCGGCGGTGGCATGTCGGCGAGAACATCGGCCATGGCGCGGCGGATCAGCCCGGTGTTGACGTCGGCGTGGGCGCCCAGTTGACCTTTCACCAGCGCCGCCACAGCTTCGGCCAGCTCTGGAAAATCACGATTGAAGTTCTTCCCGCTGGAGAACTCAAAACGGCCTTGATGGGTGGCCTGGAACATCTGGGCGATGCCAATCGGGTTGGCCATCGGCACCAACTCGACGACCCCATTCAGGCGACCTTGTTCTTCCAGCACGCGCAGACGCTGCTTAAGTTCAACCGCCACGCGCATCCCTGGCAACTCGTCGGCATGCAGGGAGGCCTGGATGTAGGCCTTGCGTGGCCCGCTGCCAAAACGAAACAGCGACAGCCGTCGTTCTGTGCCCGAGGCCCCCCACGGCAACAGGTATTCAATGTGCTCCATAACAGCTCCTTAGTGCTTGCGCGGTGCCAGATACGCCAGCCAGCGGCGCTCGGCCAGCTTGAACAGACGAACCAGGATGAAAGTCAGGGCCAGGTAGATAAGGCCGGCGGTGATGAACGCCTCGAATGGCAGATAGAACCGCGAACTGACCGTACGAGCGGCTCCGGTGATGTCGACCAGGGTGACGATCGACGCCAGGCTGGTGGTCTGCAGCATCATCAGCACTTCGTTGCTGTATTGCGGCAGTGCCCGGCGCAAGGCCGACGGCAGGAGCACGCGGCGGTACAAGGTAAAGCGCGACATGCCCATGGCCTTGGCGGCTTCGATCTCGCCGTGGGCCGTGGCCTTCAAACTGCCGGCCAGCAGTTCCGCGCTATAGGCGCTGGTATTGATCGCGAAGGCCAGGCAGGCACAAAAGGTTGCGCTGGACAGGTAAGGCCAGAGCACGCTTTGGCGTACCGCTTCGAACTGCGCCAAGCCGTAATAGATCAGGAACAATTGCACCAGCATCGGGGTGCCGCGAATCACATAGGTGTAGAGCCAGGCCGGGAAGCTGATCAACGGCGATCGGGAGACGCGCATCAGCGCTAAAGGAATCGCCAGCACCAGGCCAACGGCCAGGGAAATCAGTAGAACTTTGAGGGTCAACAAGGCGCCATTGAGGTACAGCGGCAGGTTTTCCCAGATCAGGTTGTAGTCGAGAATCATGGCTGTGCTCCCCGTCACAGTTCGGCGGCTTTGACGCCGACCGAGTAGTGGTTTTCCAGATAGCGCAGCACCAGCAATGACACGCTGGTCAGCATCAGGTAGAGCGCGGCCACCGCGAGGAAAAACGTGAACGGCTCATGGGTGGCGTCCGCTGCGTTTTTGGCTTTGAACATCATGTCCTGCAACCCGATCACCGAGATCAGCGCGGTGGATTTGGTCAGCACCAACCAGTTGTTGGTGAACCCCGGAATGGCGAAACGAATCATCTGCGGCACCAGAATCCGCCAGAACACCTGAGCGCCGCTCATGCCATAAGCCACACCGGCCTCGCCCTGGCCTTTGGGGATTGCCATAAAGGCGCCGCGAAAGGTCTCCGAGAGGTAGGCACCAAAAATGAAACCCATGGTGCAGACGCCGGCGATAAAGGGGTTGATGTCGATGTAGCGGGTGTAACCGAGCGCGAGGGCAATGCGGTTCACCAGATCCTGGCCGCCGTAGAAAATCAGCAGGATCAACACCAGGTCGGGAATACCGCGAATCAGGGTGGTATAGCCTTCGCCCAGCATCGCCAGCCATTTGAACGGTGACAAACGAAAGGCGGCGCCGATCAGACCCAGGGCAATCGCCATGGTCATGGAAGTCAGGGCCAGATTAATGGTCAGCCAGGCGCCATCGAGAATGCTCGATCCGTAGCCGTGAAGCATGATGAAGTTCCTCAAGCGAGCGCCGGGAGGCGCGCGAGACAAGCCAGAAGTGGCACCCGCAAACGCCGGCGCCAGGGTTTCGGGTAACGGCTTATTCGCCGTAGATATCGAAGGCGAAGTACTTGGCCATCACTTGCTGGTACTTGCCATTGGCGCGGATGGCGTCAATCGCTGCGCTCAGGCGTGCAACGTTCGCACTGTCGCCTTTACGCACCGCGATCCCGGCGCCTCTGCCGAAGTATTTCGGGTCGTTGATGTCCGGCCCCACCAGAGCGAAACCTTTACCTATGGGGGTTTTGATAAAGCTCTCATCGGTGTTGACGATGTCGGCGAGGGTGGCGTCCAGGCGACCTGATGCCAGATCGAGGAAGGCTTCATTTTGTGAGCCGTAGCGGACCACCTCGACGCCGGCTTGCGCCAGTTGCTCGGTGGCGAAACGGTCGTAGGTCGAGGCGCGTTGCACGCCGACTTTCTTGCCTTTGAGATCGACCAGCGGGTCGTTGATCACGCTGCCGGTCTTCATCGCGAACTTGCCCGGCGTGTGGTAGTACTTTTTGCTGAAGTCGACCGACTTCATCCGGTCTTCAGTGATCGACATCGACGACAGCACAGCGTCGATCTTGCGCACTTTGAGCGACGGGATCATGCCGTCGAATTCCTGGATGACCCACTCGCATTTGACCTTCATCTCTGCGCACAGCGCGTTGCCGATGTCGTAATCGAAACCACTGACATTGCCCTCCGGCGTCTTGAAGGAGAAGGGCGGGTAGGCGGCTTCGATGCCGATATGCAGGCTGTCCTCGTCGGCGTGTGCCAGCAAGCTTGCGGCGCACAGTGCCAGAGCACCTAGAAGTTCTGTCTTGTTCATATTGTTGACTCCTTGGATGGGGCGTTGGTGATACGGGGCTGCCGTCCGGTCTGGCGAGGTGGACTGTCCTGATGATTTGCGAGGCTATAAATGACATAAAATATTTCACAAATCAATCGTGTGAAAATAAACATATCAACGCGGGGCGACAAGCGGAGTACTCATGGGCAGTAGCCGCAGCCCTGCCAGCGAGCCTTTGAATAAAAAACGGGCGCCGATCAGGGCGCCCGTTTTTTCATTTCGGTATCAAGGTATTTGTTTTGCTCATCCCTCGGCTTTCGTCGATTTGATGAGGTTGTTGCGCAGTTTCACGATCGCGTTCTGCAACTGTGTGAACTCGTCCGGTTCCAGACCCGTTGCGTGGGAAAGGCCCGTTTCGGGGCGGTCTTCGCGTAGCTGTCGACCGCTTTTCGTCAGGCTGATCCGCACCTGCCGCTCGTCCTCGGGATCACGCTGCCTCTGCAGATAGCCCATCGCTTCCAGCTTTTTCAGGATCGGTGTGAGCGTGTTCGATTCGAGAAACAGCTTCTCGCCAAGGCTGCCCACGGTTTGGTGGTCTTCCTCCCATAGCGCAACGATGGTGATGTATTGCGTATAGGTGAGCCCCAAGTGCTCGAGTATCGGCTTGTAGGCCTTGCCGAAGGCCAGGTTCGTGGAATAGACCGCAAAACACAGGAAGTCGGAGAGCTTCAGATCAGCGGGGACGGTCTTGTCAGTGCGTTTCATGTGCTTCCTCGTTGGCCAAAGTAGAAGGCTCGCAAAGGCAAAATATACCTCGTATACGATTTTGTCGGAATGGGGTTGGCCTTGTTATTCGCATGCGCTTAAAGCGCATGCGATGTATGTGAGTAAAAAAAATGCCAATCGCGGTGCGTTAAACCGTGAGGACGTTCAGGGCCACGTCGATATTGCCGCGCGTCGCCTTCGAGTACGGGCAAATCTGATCGGCGGTGTGCGCCAGTGTCGTCGCAACGTCGTGCGCCAGCCCCGGCACGCGGAGCGTCAATCGAGCCTGAAGGAAGTACGCCGCACCGGTCTGGCCCAGATCGACTTCGATGTCGACCGACAGATCAGACGGCAGCACCACGTTCATGTCATTGGCCACCAGCCCGACAGCGGCGGTGTAGCAGGCCGACCATGCACCGGCGAACAATTGCTCGGCGGTCGGGTGTGGCTGAACAGCGGCGAACACGTGCGCCGGTTTCGCGCTTCCAGGCGACGACAGCGTGATGTCGAGGCTGCCGTTATGGCCACGCGACGTGTTGCCAGCGGCGCTGGCGGTGGTGTGAGTTTTGCCGGTCATCAGGACTTTTTCGATCTTGCTCATGGGGTGGATCCTCAACGTTTCGAATGATGTGATTTGTGTGTCGTATACGTTTGAATCGCATGCGATGTAATAATAATTGCGCAGGCACCCATCGCTGTCAATCAGTCGGGTTGCGTCGCCCGACGAGTGGCCTGTGGATGCCACCCCTGCCTGCCGGCTTACTGTCATGAAATGAAAAGCCATTGTCGTCTGATGAGAAGCGGCTCGTCAGGCGGCGTCCTACAGTCCAGTCAGCGCAAATCGACGCTGCACGCCAACCTTGCAGACTGGAGAATAAGAAAACATGGCCAAAGCCGTACGCTTCTACGAAACCGGTGGTCCCGAAGTCCTCCGTTATGAGGAGGTCGAAGTCGGTGAGCCCGGTCCAGGCCAGGTTCGTCTGCGTCATGTGGCGGTGGGCCTGAACTATGCCGATACCTACTTTCGCAATGGCACTTATCCGATCCCGATGCCCAATGGCATGGGGGTCGAAGCCTCCGGCGTGGTCCAGGCGATCGGCGAGGGGGTTACCAACGTGCGCGTGGGGGATCGCGTCACCTACACCGGTTTTCTCAATACATTGGGTGCCTACAGCACCGAACGGTTGATCCCGGCCGCACCGCTGATCAAGTTGCCGGAAACCATCAGTTTCGAGACCGCCGCGGCGATGACCATGCGCGGCCTGACGTCGTCGTACCTGATGCGGCGCATTTACGATTTCAAGGCCGGCGACAGCATTCTGCTGCACGCTGCCGCCGGTGGTGTGGGCCTGATCGTGGCGCAGTGGGCCAAGCTGCTCGGCCTGACCGTCATCGGCACCGTGTCCACCGAGGTCAAGGGCGAAATCGCCCGGGCCCATGGCTGCGACCATGTGATCAATTACAGCCATGAAGACGTCGCCCAGCGTGTGCGCGAGTTGACGGACGGCGTTGGTGTCAACGTGGTGTTCGACAGTGTCGGCAAGAACACCTTCATGGGTTCCCTGGATTCGCTCAAGCGTCGCGGCCTGATGGTGTGCGTCGGCACGGCCTCCGGTCCGATCCCGGCTGTCGATCCGGTACTGCTGGCGATGAAAGGCTCGCTGTTCATGACCCGTCCGGCCCTGGCCGACTACATCGCCGACCCGGCGGAAAAAGCCGCGTTGGCCAATGAGCTGTTCGACCATGTCGGCAGCGGCCGGATCAAGATCGAGATCAACCAGCACTATGCCCTGCAGGATGCCGTCCAGGCCCATCGCGACCTGGAATCACGCAAGACCACGGGCTCATCGATTTTCGTCATTTAAGGGAGTCGTCTTCCATGAAAGTCGAACAGTTGACTTGCAGCATTGGCGCGGAACTGCTGGGCGTCAACCTCGCCGATGCGGTGCATGACGACGGTCTTTTTGCCGAGATCCGTGCTCAGTTGCTCACGCATCGCGTGGTGTTCCTGCGTGATCAGGAGATCACCCGCGCCGAGCACGTGGCCTTCGCCCGGCGCTTTGGCGAACTGGAGGATCACCCGGTGGCCGGCAGTGACCCGGATCATCCAGGGCTGGTGCGCATCTACAAGCGCCCGGACCAGCCGATGGACCGTTACGAGAACGCCTGGCACACCGATGCGACCTGGCGCGAAGTGCCGCCAATGGGCTGTGTGTTGCGTTGCGTGGAATGCCCGCCAGTTGGCGGCGACACCATGTGGGCCAACATGGTGGAGGCCTACGCGCGGTTGCCGGATGACGTAAAGGCGAAGATCGCCGACCTGCGTGCGCGCCACAGCATCGAAGCGAGTTTCGGTGCCGCGATGCCGATTGAAAAGCGTCTGGCGCTCAAGGCGATGTACCCGGATGCCGAGCATCCGGTGGTCCGTACTCATCCGGAGACTGGCGAAAAGGTGCTGTTCGTCAACGCCTTTACTACCCACCTGAGCAACTACCACACCCCCGAGCGGGTGCGCTTTGGCCAGGACGCCAACCCGGGTGCCAGTGAGTTGCTGCGCTACCTGATCAGCCAGGCTTACATCCCCGAGTACCAGGTGCGCTGGCGCTGGAAACCCAACAGCATCGCCATCTGGGACAACCGCAGTACCCAGCACTACGCCGTCATGGATTACCCGCCGTGCCATCGCAAGATGGAACGCGCCGGCATCATCGGCGACAAGACTTAACGATCGACCGCAGCTGCATTCGCTCTCACAGACACGTCTGCCCGGCGCGATCCGGGCGTGTGGACAACCATAATAATAGGAGTAACCCATGCAATTCTTCGACGATTCCCTGCACCCGGAAAACATGGAAAAGGTGGTCATCACCGTGGCCCCGTATGGCCCCGAGTGGATGCCGGAAGACTTTCCCGAAGACATCCCGTTGACCATGGATGAGCAGGTGCAGAAAGCGGTCGATTGTTATGAGGCGGGTGCCACGGTTTTGCACCTGCACGTGCGCGAACTGGACGGCAAGGGTTCCAAGCGTCTGTCCAAGTTCAACGAGTTGATCGCCGGTGTGCGTGAAGCCGTGCCGGACATGATCATCCAGGTTGGTGGTTCGATTTCTTTCGCACCCGAAAGCGATGGTGAAGCGGCCAAGTGGCTGTCTGACGACACTCGCCACATGCTCGCGGAGCTGACGCCAAAACCGGATCAGGTCACGGTGGCTATCAACACCACCCAGATGAACATCATGGAGCTGCTGTATCCGGAATACCTGGAAGGTACGTCCCTGGCCAACCCTGCCTATCAGGCGGCCTACAGCGAAATGACCGTACCGGCAGGCCCGGCCTGGGTCGCCGAACACCTCAAGCGCCTGATGGACAACGGCATCCAGCCGCATTTCCAACTGACCGGCATGCATGCCATGGAGACCCTTGAACGCCTGGTACGCAAAGGCGTGTACAGGGGGCCGTTGAACCTGACCTGGATCGGCATCGGCGGCGGTTTCGATGGCCCCAATCCGTTCAACTTCTTCAACTTCATCCATCGCGCGCCGGACGGTTGCACCCTGACCGCTGAATCGCTGCTCAAGAACGTACTGCCGTTCAATACCATGGCGCTGGCGATGGGGCTGCACCCTCGCGTGGGGATTGAAGACACGATCATTGATCAGAAGGGCAAGCGTTTCAGCTCGGTGCAGCAAATCGAGCAAACCGTACGCATTGCCCATGAACTGGGTCGCGAAATCGCCACCGGTAAAGAAGCCCGCGAGATCTATCGCATCGGTGTGCAGTACCAAAGCATCGAAGAAACCCTGTTGGCCAATGGCATGGCCCCCAACCGCAAGGCTGGACAAAAGGGTGTGCCGCAACGCGGCTGATCGACTGATCGACTGATCGGCAGACGAAGCGGGCGGTTAAACGCCTCCCGCTCGCTGCATGGCAACACGCTTGATAACAACAATAAAACGAAGCTTTGAGGAGGCTGCATGGCCTTTCACCCAATCGCCGCAGACGATGACGACGGCAGTGGCGTCGGCGTTGCGCGCAAGTATGCCTGGATCGTCTTCGCACTGACGTTCGGCCTGCTGATTTCCGATTACATGTCGCGCCAGGTACTGAATGCGGTGTTCCCGATGCTCAAGGGCGAGTGGGCCCTGAGCGACGGTCAGCTCGGTCTGCTCAGTGGCGTTGTCGCCCTGATGGTCGGCCTGCTCACCTTCCCCTTGTCGTTGTTGGCGGATCGCTTCGGTCGGGTCAAGAGCCTGGCGTTGATGGCGCTGTTGTGGAGCCTGGCCACACTGGGCTGCGCGTTGGCGCAGGACTACCAGCAGATGTTTATCGCCCGCTTCATGGTGGGGGTCGGTGAGGCGGCCTATGGCAGCGTCGGCATCGCGGTGGTGATTTCGGTGTTTCCCAAACACATGCGTGCAACGCTGGCCAGTGCCTTCATGGCGGGCGGCATGTTTGGTTCGGTATTAGGCATGGCGCTGGGCGGTGCCATCGCCGCCAAACTGGGCTGGCGCTGGTCGTTCGCCGGCATGGCGCTGTTCGGCCTGCTGCTGGCGGTGCTTTACCCGATCATCGTCAAGGAAGCACGCATTGCTCCGCAACGTGCCGCGCAGGCGGCGAACAAGGCGGCTGCCGCGGTCAAGCGTCCGCTACGTACGCTGTTTTCCAGCCGCTCGGTGATCGCTGCCTACATCGGCAGTGGCTTGCAACTGTTCGTCGGCGGCACCGTGATCGTGTGGATGCCCAGCTACCTCAATCGTTATTACGACATGGCCACGGACAAGGCGGGCGGCGTCGCGGCGATCATCGTGCTGTGCAGCGGCGCGGGGATGATCCTGTGCGGCATGCTCAGCGATCGACTGTGTCGCCCTTCGCCGGAGCGCAAAGTCGCTTTGGCCATCGCCTATTGCCTGGGCAGTTGTCTGCTGTTGTCGACGGCCTTCGCCCTGCCGCCAGGGCCTGTGCAATTGGTGCTGATCTGCCTGGGGATGTTGATTGCCGCCGGCACGACCGGTCCTTGCGGAGCCATGGTTGCCAACCTGACCCATTACTCGGTCCATGGCACGGCCTTCGCCACGCTGACCTTGGCCAACAACATGCTGGGGCTGGCGCCTGGGCCGTTCATCACCGGCCGGGTGTCCGACCTCATCGGCTTGCAGGCGGCTTTTCAAATGGTGCCACTGGTCAGTATCGCGGCAGCGGCCGTGTTCTTTTACGCCAAGTGTCATTACCACAAGGACATGGCCCGGCTTCAGGGCGAGCAAGTCCACGATTCGATTGGCAAAGCGGTGTTAGAGGTGAAGTTGTGAGTGGTCGTTTACGTATTGATGTGTTTTTCGATTTCATCTGCCCCTGGTGCCTGATCGGCAAGCGCCAACTTGCGCGCGCGCAAGACCTGCTGCGTGTCCGGCAACCCGGCGTGGAAATCACCACGGTGTGGCACGGGGTGCAATTGCTGCCGCAGTTGCCGGCACAGGGTGAACCCTTTGTCGATTTTTACCTCAAGCGCCTGGGCAGTCTTAAAGCCGTAGCGATGCGCCTGGCCCAGGTGCAGCAGGCTGCGATGGCGGTGGGCGTGCCCATCGATTTGAGTCGTATCGTCCGCATGCCCAATACCGCCGACGCCCATCGCTTGCTGGAGCATGCGAGGGTGCTCGGCAATAGCGCCCAATGCGATGTTTTGCTTGAGCGTTTGTTCGCTGCTTACTTCCAGCTCCAGGGATCAGAGAGCGGTGAGGATCTGGGCTGCCAGGAGACCTTGCTTGCCATCGCCCGGTCGTGTGGCTTCGACCCTGATGCCATGGCCTCCTGCCTGCAAGGCGACGGCGATCCTTACATTGGCAACGAGGCGGAAGCCGCCAGCGGCGTGCCCAGTTTTCAGTTCGATGGTCGCCTGACAGTGGTGGGCGCTCAGCCTGCCGAGGCGCTATTTGACGCCATGGGCGAAGCCTTGCTCGACAGTCATCGCGCGCGGCAACCGGTATGAGTCTTCGAATCCCCGTGCCCGCTGGAAAACTCCCGCCGGCAGGCGGTCGTGCGCTGTTCGAATGCGATGGCAAAAGCCTGGCGCTATTCAACATCGAAGGGGACCTGTTCGCCATTGACGACAGTTGCCCGCACCAGGGCGCCTCGTTGTGTGGCGGGCGCCTTGAGGGGCGAGTGATCCAGTGCTGCGCCCATGGCCTGCGCTTCGATCTGCGCAGCGGTTACTTGCTCAATTCAACCCAGGTCAAAGTTGCCAACTATCCGGTCGAGACAATTGACGGCCAGGCATTCATCGTCATCGCTTGCGAGGAGCCCGCGCCATGAACGCTATCGCGCTTACCCGTATCCACAGCCGAACGCGCGAATTGGCGCCAGGCTTTATCGTCAGCTTGATCGTGGCGGCCGCCGCGTCCTTTTTGTCCGAGCACTACGGTGCGCCGGTGATGCTGTTTGCCTTGCTGTTGGGCATGGCGCTGAACTTCCTGGCCAGTGAGGGTGCCTGCAAGGCTGGCATCGAATTCACTGCACGCACTGTGTTGCGCATTGGCGTGGCCTTGCTCGGCATGCGCATCACCCTTGAGCAGATTGCCGCGCTGGGCTGGAAGCCTGTGGCGCTGGTGGTGATTCTGGTGGTGGTGACGATCGGCGTCTCGGTGATCGCGGCCAAGGCGATGGGGTTTCAGCGCTTGTTCGGCATGCTCACCGGTGGCGCCACTGCGATTTGTGGTGCCTCGGCGGCGTTGGCGCTGGCGGCGGCGTTGCCCAATCATCCACAGAAAGAACGTGCGACGTTGTTCACGGTGATCGGGGTGTCGGCGCTGTCGACCCTGGCAATGATCGTGTACCCGATGATTGCCAATTGGCTGTCGTTGTCGCCGCAAGTGGCGGGGGTGTTCCTGGGGGCGACCATCCACGATGTCGCCCAGGTCGTCGGCGCTGGTTACAGCCTGTCGACCGAGACCGGCGATACCGCCACGGTGGTCAAGTTGATGCGGGTGGCGATGCTGCTGCCGGTGATCGTTTGTGCGGCGATGGTCACGCGCATGCAGGGTGCCGATCCGACCGGCAAGCGGCCACCGCTGCTACCGTGGTTCGCCGTCGGTTTTCTGCTGTTGGCCTGTATCAACAGCACCGGCTGGATCGCCCCGGTGGTGCAAGGTTCGGTCAATGAACTGTCGCGCTGGTGCCTGGTGGTTTCCATCAGCGCCCTGGGTATGAAGACTCAGCTCAAGGAGCTGGCGGCGGTCGGTATCAAACCCATTCTGCTGATGGTGGGGGAGACGGTGTTCCTGGTCGTGCTGGTGTTGCTGTTGCTGCGCTGGGGGCTGTAGGCACACAAAATCCTGTGGCGAGGGAGCTTGCTCCCGTTGGGGTGCGAAGCGGCCCCAAAACGGCTCGCCGCGTACTTTCTGAAAAAATGCAGTGGTCTTAAAAAAGGGGCTGCTTCGCACCCCAGCGGGAGCAAGCTCCCTCGCCACGGGACTCTCGGCCGGTGTCACTGATACCGGTTCTTTTACGGCGACTGTGCCAGCAGTCGCCGTTTTTTTTGGCTCAGGTTTTTTGCGGTGCGGGCAGGGTGGTTGGGGCAGTCGGTGACTTGACGGTGTGTTTTTGTGCGCTGCGCCATGTAGCGGGCGGCATGCCGAACTGGGTGATGAACCAGCGTGTGAAGGAGCTCGCCATGGAGTAGCCGAGCATGTCGGCGATCCGGCCCAGCGAGTAATTCGGATTGTCCAGGTAGCGCAGCACCAGGTCGCGGCGCACGTCGTTGATCAGGTCGTTGAAGGCGCAGCCGTCGTCTTTGAGGCGGCGCTGCAGAGTCCGGACATTCATGCCCTGGGTCTGGGCGATCTGCTCGATGGTGGCGCGTCCCATCGGCAGCAGCAGGTAGATGGCTTTGCGCACCTCGAACAGTATCGACGGGCCTTCGTGGTTGAGCAGCGAGTCGAGGTAACTCTGGGCGTAGCGCGCCATGGCCGGGTCGGCATTGGGGTTGGTCATGTCGAGGCTGGCGTCGGAGCAGACAATGCCATTGAACTCACTGCCGAACTCCAGCGTGCAGCCGAACAGGCGGCGATGCAGTTGCAGGTTGTCCGGGGGCTGGTGCGTGAAGTTGACGCTGTAGGGGTGCCAGTGTGTACCGAGCAAGGCAGCGCACAGGCGGAACATGACCCCGATGGCCAGCTCAGTGGCCTGGCGGGAAGGCATTGGCGATTCAGTGACTACCTCCTCGCGAATGATCACCATCTTGTCGGCCTCTTCAATGAAGATGGCCAGCGAATCATTCATCAGGTGACGGTAATTCACCACGACCTGCAAGGCATCACGCAGCGTACGTTGGTGGCTGAGGAGCAGGCTGACGACTCCGAAGTCCGAGAGCTGGCGCGACTCGGCCATGCTCAGGCCGAAATTCTGGCAGCCGCTGGCGGCGGCCGAGTCTTCCAGCAGGCGTACGGCGGCATCAATGGGAATGCGGTGTTCGGGCGCTTGCAGCAGGGCTTTGCTCAGGCCGACGCCGGCCAGTACATCGCGCGGGTTGAACCCCAGGTATTGAGTGACTTCCAGGTAGTTGGTCAAGACGGCGGCGCGAACAAGCTTGGGCATGCGAAAGTCTTTCCTGGGCCGGTTGCGATTCAAATGAGCGTGGCGACTATATCCAGCACATCAGCAATTGAACAGTTGCGAGGTTGTCGAGGGCGCTCGCTCAAATCTGTCCAGGATCACCTCCGTTGTCGTGGCGCAATCGACGCTCACCCGTTGATTACAGTGACCCGCAGAGAACCTGAGGGGATTTACGACCAATGGTCGCCGCGTGCCGATCCCTGGAAATTTGTCATGAAAAGAAAAGTGCCTGACGTCCAATGAAAAGCGCTTCGGGTGGGCGCTCTTTAATGTCAGTCCTACAAAAAGCCCCTGGCCAATAGAGCCAGTCGAGTCATCGAGAAAGCGAAGGTGTTGACGTGGACAAACTGCAAACTGCCGCAACCGTTCTGATCGTACCGGGCCTGCGCGAGCACGTTGCCGAGCATTGGCAAACGCTGCTTGAAGCCAGGTTGTGCAAGGTGCGCAGTGTGCCGCCGCAGGCAACCGACAAGCTCGATTGCGCCAAGCGGGTCGATGCGATTCAACACCAGCTGGAGCAGATCGATGGGCCGGTGATTCTGGTGGCCCACAGCGCGGGCGTGTTGATGGTCGCACATTGGGCTGCGCAACACAGCCGGCCGATCAAGGGCGCGCTGCTGGCCACTCCTCCGGATCTCGATGCTGATTGGCCGCAAGGCTACCCATCCGCTGAAACCCTGCGTACCCAGGGTTGGAACCCCCTGCCAAAAGGGCCGCTGCCGTTCCGCAGTCTGGTGGCCGCCAGTACCAACGACCACCTCGCCAGCCTGGCCGCCGTCACTCAGCTGGCTGAAGGCTGGGGCAGTGAACTGCTCAACGTGGGCGACGCAGGTCATCTCAATCCGGCTGCAGGCTTTGGCCACTGGCCTCAAGCCGAAGCTCTCATCCTGGAGCTGGACCGCTAGTTCAGGCGCCGGGTGGCCCCCAGTCATCCGGCATTTGCCCTCATTCCTGAAAAACGCAAACCCCTGGAACAAGGGGGTGTGAGGGCGGCTGCGCTTAAAACAAATACAAAAAGGCGGAGACAACGCAATGCACAACAATAAGAGTCACGGGTTCGCCCCCTCGCGATGCACCTTGTTGGCCTCGGCCATTCTGGGCGCCGCCGTGCCGGTCGCGCAGGCGGTCGAGCTGGACACAGGTAACCCGGACTGGACCGCGCGCCTGGATAACACCGTCAAGTACAACTACGGTGTGCGCACCGAAAGCGCCGACAAGCGCCTGTTGGCGACACCGAACAACAACGATGGCGACTACAACTTCCGCAAGGCCGGAACCAACATCACCAACCGCGTTGACCTGTTGACCGAAATGGATGTGGTCTACAAGGACCACATGGGCTTTCGCGTCAGCGCCGCCAGTTGGTATGACAAGGCCTACGAGAACACCGGTTCCAATTCCAACCCGTTCGTCAATGGCAATGACGCAAGGTCGGGTCTGGTCGCCAACGATCCGCGCCTGGCCGGGGTCACGGGCGACAATGTCGGCAATGGCAGCCCCCACCTGAGCCACTACGCCGAGCGTTACTACACCGGTCCTTCCGGCGAAATCCTCGACGCCTTCGTGTTCTACAGCACCGAAGTGGGCGAGGAGTCGCTGTTGAGCGTCAAGGCCGGTCAACACAACGTGTTCTGGGGCGAGACCATCCTCAACCCGGTGCACTCGATCAGCTACGGCCAGTCCGGGCTGGACCTGGCCAAACTGGCCGCCTCGCCGGGAACCGAAGCCAAGGAACTGTTCGTTCCGCGTAACCAGCTGTCGATGTCGTTCACCGTCAATCCCGAGTTGACCGTGGCCGCTCAGTACTTCCTCGATTGGGATGCCGCCCGCCTACCGGAAGCCGGTACTTACTATGGCGGCTCCGATCTGGTCGGCTTCGGTGCGCAGTCGTTCCTGCTGGGCAACACCAATGGCGTGGTGCCGGGCAGCCCGTTGGGTTGTGGTTTGGCGCCCTGCAACAGTTTGACCAATGTGCGTCGCGGTCATGACCTGACGCCGGACAAGCGCGGCGACTGGGGGGTAATGGCCAAGTGGTCGCCGGCCTGGCTGGATGGCACCCTCGGTGTTTATTACCGCAATACCTCGGAAATCCTGCCGCAAGCCTGGCTGAACGCCACCGGGCTGACGTCGGCCAATCCCAACGGCACCCCGCCTGCCGGCATGGTGCCGGCGGTGGTCAACACCCTCAATTCGTTGAGCACCAGCACCTATCAACTGGCCTATGCCGACAACATTCAGATCTTTGGCCTGAGCCTGTCCAAGGATGTGCGCGGTATCAGTGTGGGTTCGGACCTGAACATTCGTCACAACATGCCGCTGGCCAGTATTCCGGCGATTGTCAGCTCGACCGGGCCGCAGGGTTTCGGCGCCGGTCTGGGCCTGCTGCCGGCCCGTACGGTGGCCACCGGTGTGATCTATGACACCCCGCAAAAGGGCGACAGCCTGAGTGCCACCGGTGACACGTTGCACTGGACGCTCAACGGCCTGATGACATTCCCGAAAACACCGGTGTTCGATTCGGCCAACCTGCTCGCCGAGTTGTACTACAGCAACCTGCTCAAGCTCGATAGCAAGAACGAAGCGCTCTACAAGGGCCAGGACAGCTATCGCGGCATCGACCAGCCGACCCGGGACAACTGGGGCATCGCGGTCAACTTCACACCGACCTGGTACCAGGTATTCCCGGGGGTCGATCTCAACGCCCCGATGTCCATCAACGTCGGCCTCGCCGGCGTGTCACCGGTGTCCGGTGGCGGTGCCAAAGACACCGGCAACTATGCCTTGGGCGTGGGTGCTGTTGTGTACAACAAATACTTCATCGACCTGAAGTACGTGGACTCCTTCGGCAAGACCGACAAGTGCGACGTCAGTGGTTTGAGCACCGGCGCGGCCAATGCCGGCAGCGGAGACGGCTCCACACCCAATGCCTTTAGCGGCAATGAAAACTACGCGTGTTACGGCGGTGGCTACTCGGCCTTCTCCGGTGGTGGTGCCACGACTGAGGACCGTGGCGCCGTTTACCTGACGATGAAAACCACTTTTTGATTCACCACTGGCTTACGCAAAGTAAGCAGGAGAATAACAAGATGAAATGTGTGCAAACCGTGTTAGCCGCCTCGTTGGCGATGGTTATTGCCTCCCAGGCACAGGCCGCTGTATCGGCTCAGGAAGCCGCCAGGCTCGGCACCAGCCTGACCCTGGTCGGGGCTGAAAAAGCCGGGAATGCCGACGGATCCATCCCCGCCTATGACGGTGGCCTGACCACGCCGCCGGCCAGCTTCAAATCCGGTGACAGCATGCGCCCGGATCCCTTCGCCAACGAAAAGCCGCTGCTGGTGATCGACGGCAAGAACGTCGATCAGTACAAGGGCTTGCTCAGTGCAACCACGGCGGAACTGGCCAAGCGGTTCCCAAGTTTCCACGTCAATGTCTACCCGACCCACCGTACCGTCTCTTTGCCCAAGGCGGTGCTGGACAACGGGGTGAAAAATGCCACCGGCGCCAAGTCCCTCGAGGGCGGATTGGCCGTCGATAACGTGCTGCCCGGCGTGCCGTTCCCGATTCCGCAGACGGGTAACGAGGCGATGTGGAACTTCCTGTTGCGTTATCAGGGCGTCAGCATCAACTCCAAGTACGACTCCTGGAACGTCGACTCCGCAGGCATTCCGAGCCTGGCGACCACCGGGCAGGCGTTCATTTCCTATCCGATCTACGAGAACCTGGCGCAGCCGATCAGCAGCGCCGACGTGTACTACCAGATGAAGCTGTCCTACACCGGCCCTGCGCGCCGGGCCGGTGAAGCGGTGATGCTCAAGGACGCCGCCAACCCGCTGCAGCAACCGCGCCGTGCCTGGCAATACTTGCCTGGCCAGCGTCGGGTCAAGCTGGCACCGAACCTGGCTTACGACACGCCCAACCCCGGCACCGCCGGCGCGGGCACCTACGACGATGTTTTCGTGTTCAACGGTGCACTGGACCGCTACGACTGGAAGCTGGTGGGCAAGCAGGAAATGATCGTGCCCTACAACACCTACAAGCTGACCTACGCCCAGGACCCCAAGTCGCTGACCACTGCCAATCACCTGGCACCCGATTATGTGCGTTGGGAAAAACATCGCGTCTGGGTGGTGGAGGGCAATCTCAAGGCTGGCGCCCGACACATCTATCAGAAGCGTCGCTTCTACCTCGATGAAGACAGTTGGACCGCTCTGGCCTCTGACCAGTACGACGCCCGTGGTCAGCTGTACCGTGGCTCTTTCGCGTTCCTCAGCCAGAGCTACGACAAGCAAGTCCCGGACTCCACGCCCTTCATGATCTACGACCTGGTGGGTGGCTCCTACAACATCAACGGTGTGGTGGGCCCTTACGGCGGGATCAAGTACATCGAGCCGCTCTCCAAGGCGCAGTGGTCGTCGGAATCCCTGGCAGGTAGCGGGATTCGCTAAGCAAACCGTGACAACGCGTCCGTGCGTTCCGTTGCCCGCAAGGCAAGGGAGCGCACGACGGTCGGCTTATGCCGATCGTTTCGGGCGCCAGGTTTGAAAGTCAGGCACACGGATGTGTGTCCCGGCGCGGTTATCCGAAGAGGACGCGGTATGTGTTCGTACAAAAATTATCTGCGGCTGGCGCTCGGCGCACTGCTTGCAATGTTGCAGGGCTTGAGCCAGGCCTCCGGTTATGTCGACGTGCTGGATCTGCCGGCCAGGGTCAGCGCCCTGGCTATCAACAGCCCGCTATCGGGCATGGCCCGCGCCGGCGATCGTCTGGTTGCAGTCGGGCAGCGTGGGCACATTCTGTATTCCGATGATGCCGGCAAACACTGGCAGCAGGCCGCCGTGCCGGTCAGTGCCGACCTCAATGCCGTCAGTTTTCCCTCCGCCACCCAAGGCTGGGCAGTGGGCGGCGACGGTGTGGTGTTGCACAGCAGTGACGCGGGTGCGACCTGGCGCAAGCAACTGGACGGCCGCGAGATCGGCGCCTTACTGGTCAAGCATTACCAGGCGTTAGCCGGTGCAGAACCGGGCAATGAACAATGGCCGCTGCTGGTCGCCGAAGGTGAACGCCTGGTGGCGCAGGGCGCCGACAAACCCTTGCTCGATGTCTGGTTCGCCAACGACCGTCTCGGTTATGTGGTCGGTGTGTTCAACCTGATCCTGCGCACCGAGGATGGCGGCCAGAACTGGACACCGTTCCAGGACCGCACCGACAACCCGCAGGGCTTTCACCTCAACGCCATCGCCTCCACCGGCGATGGGCTGTACATCGCCGGTGAGCAGGGCCTGTTGCTCAAATGGAACAACGCCGATCAGCGCTTCGCCGCCGTGCCGACACCCTATCAGGGCAGTTTTTTCGGCGTGCTCGGCAAACCCGGCGAAGTGATTGCCTACGGCCTGCGCGGCAACGTGCTGCGCAGCACCGACGGCGGCCTCAACTGGACCCCGCTGGACAGTGGCCTGCACGTCAGCATCACCGCCGGCCTCGTCGATAACCGTGGCAACTATCGCTTGTTCACCCAGGGCGGGCAGATGCTGGTCAGCCAGGGCACAGGCGCGCAATTGCACCTGGTTCAGCAACCGGCATCGACCCCGGTGACCGGCGCCGCTCAGTCCGCCGACGGTGCGCTGGTGCTGGTTGGCAGCCGTGGTGCACGGACGCTGTCCGTTGATTAAGTCCTCGAACCCTTAGAGCGAGAACCCAGACATGGGCCATACCAAACAAGAAACCATGCCGGTGATCCGCGATCTGCGGGATTTCGACCGCCATTCCGGCAATCGGCTGGAGCGGCTGGTGTTCAACTACCGTCCGCTGTTCATGCTGCTGATGGCGCTGGTCACCCTGATGCTGGGCTACATGGCCGTGACTCGCCTGGAGCTGCGTCCAAGCTTCGAAAAGATGATTCCGCAGAGCCAGCCGTACATCCAGAACTTCCTGGAAAACCGCCAGTCGCTGCGCGGTTTGGGCAACTCGGTACGGGTGGTGGTGGAGAACACTCAGGGCGATATCTTCGACCCCGGTTACCTGGACGTGCTCAAACAGGTCAACGACCGATTGTTCCTTGCCGAGGGTGTCGACCGTGCCTGGATGAAGTCGTTGTGGAGCCCGGCGGTGCGCTGGACCGAAGTCACCGAGGAAGGTTTCCAGGGCGGCCCGGTGATGCCCGATACCTACCAGGGCAAGCCGGCAGAAATAGAACAGCTGCGCCAGAACATTTCCCGCGCCGGTATCGTCGGCAGTCTGGTGGCCAGCGACTACAAATCGAGCATGCTGATCGTGCCGCTGCTGGACAAGGCCACGGCCAGCGGTCAGCGCATCGACTACCACGCCTTTTCGCAAATGCTCGAAGAGCAGTTGCGCGACCAGATCGAGTTTGCCGGTGACAGTGCTGCACGCAAGGCCGGGGAGGAGGGCAAGGGTCCGTACAAAGTCCGGGTGATCGGTTTCGCCAAGCTGATGGGCGACCTGATCGACGGGTTGATCCAGGTGATGATGTTCTTTGGCCTGGCCGTCGTCACTTCGCTGATCATCATTTACGCCTACACCCGATGCGTGCGCAGCACCTTGCTGGTGGTCGGCTGCTCGCTGATCGCGGTGGTCTGGCAGCTGGGCATCGTCGCCTGGCTCGGCTATGCCATTGACCCGTACTCGGTGCTCGTGCCTTTCCTGATCTTCGCCATCGGCGTGTCCCACGCGGCGCAGAAGATGAACGGCATCATGCAAGACATCGCCCGTGGCACCCACAGACTGATCGCCGCACGCTACACCTTCCGCCGCCTGTTCATTGCCGGCGTTACCGCGCTGCTGGCCGACGCCGTCGGCTTCGCGGTACTGATGCTGATCGATATTCCGGTGATCCGGGATCTGGCGATCACCGCCAGTATCGGTGTGGCGGTGCTGATTTTCACTTCGCTGTTGCTGATGCCGGTGGCGCTGTCTTATGTCGGCGTGGGCGCCAGGGCTGCCGAGCGTGCGCTGAACATCGACACGCGCGCCGAAGGGCACAAAGGCTTCGGCAAACTGTGGGACTTGCTCGACCGCTTCACCACGGCCAAATGGGCCACGGGGGCGGTAGTGGTCGCGGTACTGATGGGCATCGGCGGTTTCATGATCAGCCAGCAGCTGAAGATCGGCGATCTGGAAAGTGGCGCACCGGAGTTGCGTGCCGACTCTCGCTATAACCGTGATAACGCCTACATCACCAGCCACTACGCGCTGTCCAGCGACCTGTTCGCGGTGATGATCAAGACCGCGCCGGAAGGCTGCCTGAGCTACAAGACACTGATTCTCGCCGATCGCCTGGCCTGGGAGCTGCAGCAGTATCCGGGCGTACAGGCCACGACTTCGCTGGTTAACGCGGTGCGCCAGATCACCGCCGGCACCTATGAAGGCAACCCCAAGCTCAACAGCATCCAGCGCAATCAGGACGTGCTGAACTACGCCGCGCAGCAAGCCTCGGTCAACTCCCCGGAGTTGTTCAACACCGATTGTTCGCTGATGCCAGTGATCACTTTCCTCAAGGACCACAAGGCCGAGACCCTGGATGCCGTGGTGGGCATCGCCGAAAAATTCGCCCTGGAGAACAACAGCGACGATCGCCAGTTCCTGCTGGCGGCCGGGTCGGCCGGGATTGAGGCGGCGACCAACATTGTGGTGCGCGAGGCCAATCGCACCATGCTGCTTTACGTCTATGCGGCGGTGACGCTGTTCTGTCTGATCACCTTCCGCAGTTGGCGCGCAACCCTGGTCGCCCTGTTGCCATTGGTCCTGACCTCGATCCTGTGCGAGGCGCTGATGGTGGCCATGGGCATAGGCGTGAAGGTCGCGACCCTGCCGGTGATCGCACTGGGCGTGGGCATCGGCGTGGACTACGCCTTGTACCTGCTCAGCGTGCAATTGCATTTCCAGCGCCAGGGCCTGCCGCTGAGCCAGGCCTACCGCAGCGCCGTGTCGTTCACTGGCCGGGTGGTGGGCCTGGTGGGCATCACCCTCGCGGCGGGCGTTGTGTGCTGGGTCTGGTCGCCGATCAAGTTCCAGGCCGACATGGGCATCCTGCTGACCTTCATGTTCCTGTGGAACATGCTCGGCGCGCTGATCCTGATCCCGGCCCTGTCGTACTTCTTGCTG
Organism: Pseudomonas sp. Pseusp15; assembly: GCF_059492165.1. Lineage (NCBI taxonomy): Bacteria > Pseudomonadati > Pseudomonadota > Gammaproteobacteria > Pseudomonadales > Pseudomonadaceae > Pseudomonas > Pseudomonas sp. Pseusp15. The sequence goes on along the minus strand of NZ_CP168523.1, from coordinate 3,348,253 downwards.
CGTCACCCCGTTGCGCAAGCTGATGTGGCGCAAACCGCTGAAACCGATACAACCCAACGTCAGGCCATGTCGCATGCCCTGACCACTTCTGAGTAAGCCAACTATGTCTGATTACAAAGCTCCCTTGCGCGACATGCGCTTCGTACTCAACGAGGTCTTCGAGGTGTCCCGGCTCTGGGCCAGATTGCCTGGCCTGACCGAGGTGATCGATGAAGAGACGGCCGCCGCGATCCTTGAGGAGGCTGGCAAGATCAGCGCCGAGGTGGTCGCACCGCTAAACCGCAGCAGCGATGAGCAGGGCTGCACCTGGAGCAATGGCATCGTCATCGCTCCCGAAGGTTTTGTCGCGGCTTATCAAGCGTTCGCCGCAGGCGGTTGGGTGGGTGTCGGCGGTGATCCGCAGTTCGGTGGCATGGGCATGCCCAAGGCCATTTCGGCTCAGGTCGAGGAGATGGTCAACTCGGCGAGTCTGTCGTTCGGCCTGTACCCGATGCTGACCGCCGGGGCGTGCCTGTCGATCAATGCCCATGCCAGCCAGGAACTCAAGGAGCGTTATCTGCCGAACATGTATGCCGGCACCTGGACCGGTTCCATGTGCCTGACCGAGGCGCATGCCGGCACCGACCTGGGCCTGATCCGCACCCGAGCCGAGCCTCAGGCCGACGGCAGTTTCAAGATCAGTGGCAGCAAGATTTTCATCACCGGCGGCGAGCACGACCTGACCGAAAACATCATTCACCTGGTGTTGGCCAGACTGCCGGATGCACCCGCCGGCCCCAAGGGCATTTCACTGTTCCTGGTGCCCAAGGTGCTGGTGAATGCCGATGGCTCGCTGGGTGAGCGTAACGCGCTGTCCTGCGGTTCAATCGAACACAAGATGGGCATCAAGGCGTCCGCGACCTGCGTGATGAACTTCGACGGGGCCACTGGCTGGATCGTCGATGCGCCGAACAAGGGGCTGGCGGCGATGTTCACCATGATGAACTACGAACGCCTGGGCGTGGGTATCCAGGGCCTGGCGTTGGGTGAGCGCTCGTACCAGAATGCGGTCGCATACGCCCGTGACCGTCTGCAAAGCCGTTCGCCGACGGGCGCGCAGAGCAAGGACAAGTCTGCCGATCCGATCATTGTGCATCCGGATGTACGGCGGATGCTGTTGACCATGAAGGCCTTGAACGAAGGCGGGCGGGCGTTTTCCAGCTACGTGGCCCTGCAACTGGATACCGCCAGGTACAGCGATGACGCGCCAACCCGCACCCGCGCCCAGGAACTGGTGTCGCTGCTGACACCTGTGGCCAAGGCGTTCCTCACCGACATGGGGCTGGAAACCACGGTGCACGGCCAGCAAATCTTCGGCGGCCACGGTTACATCCGCGAATGGGGCCAGGAGCAATTGGTTCGCGATGTGCGCATCACTCAGATCTACGAAGGCACCAACGGCATTCAGTCGCTGGATCTGGTCGGGCGCAAAATAGTCGCCAGCGGCGGGGCGCTCTACCGCTTGTTCGCCGCCGAAGTTCGCCACTACACCGCCAACGCCTGCGCTGACCTGGGTGAGTTCACCAAACCGTTGAACGCCGCGATGGACACCCTTGACGAACTGACCGCGTGGCTGCTGGATCGAGCCCAGAGCAACCCGAATGAAATCGGCGCGGCCTCGGTCGAGTACCTGCATGTGTTCGGCTACACCGCGTACGCCTACATGTGGACGCGAATGGCCAAGACTGCGATGAGTACGCACTCCAAGGACGTTTTCTATGCCAGTAAACTGGCCACCGCGCGCTTCTACTTCGCCCGCCTGCTGCCGCGCATCCACTCGCTGAGTGCATCGGCCAGGGCCGGTAGCGAATGCCTCTTTGAACTGGAAGCAGCGCAGTTCTGATCGAAAGGGCACTGTGCCCATTTCGTCACCCTCCGTCCCTAAACCGATCAAGCCACCGCTCCTTGGATAGACCACGCTGAACGGTCTGTCCAAGGAGATGACCATGATTCGACTGACCCTGATCGAAGCCCGTGAATTGGCCGAATCGATCCTGTTGCACAACGGTTTTAACCTGGCCCATGCGCAAGCGGTGGCGGCGACGGTGATCGCTGGCGAGCGCGATGGCTGTGCGTCCCACGGTTTGTACCGGATTCTGGGCTGCGTGAATTCCCTGCGGGCCGGCAAGGTGTCGGCCGACGCCGAGCCACGGGTGATCGACCAGGCACCGTCGATTGTGCGGGTGGATGCCGGGGGTGGTTTTTCGCAGTTGGCGTTCCAGGCGGGGCTGCCGTTACTGGAAGAGAAAACCCGGGCCAATGGGATTGCGGCGCTGGCGATCAATCGTTGTGTGCATTTCTCGGCGCTGTGGGTGGAGATCGAACAGTTGACCGCCGCCGGGCTGGTGGCGCTGGCGTGTAATCCGAGTCATGCCTGGGTGGCGCCGGCCGGGGGACGGGTGCCGGTGTTCGGCACCAATCCCATAGCCTTTGGCTGGCCACGCGTGGGGCAGGATCCGTTTGTGTTCGACTTCGCCACCAGTGCGATTGCCCGTGGCGATATCGAGTTGCATCGGCGTGCCGGCAAGGCGATTCCCGAGGGCTGGGGCGTGGACGCCGAGGGGCGGCCGAGCACCGATGCCAACGTGGTGCTCGATAGCGGCGCGATGCTGACGTTCGGTGGGCACAAGGGCTCGGCGCTGGCGGCGATGGTGGAGTTGATTGCCGGGCCTTTGATCGGTGACCTGACCAGTGCCGAGTCACTGGCTTACGACGCGGGCAGCAAGTCATCGCCCTACCACGGCGAGCTGATCATCGCGCTGGATCCGCGACGTTTTCTGGGAGCGGCCACTGAAGAGCACTTGGCCCGGGCCGAAGTGTTGTTTCAAGGGATTGAAGGGCAGGGGGCGCGCTTGCCGTCGCAACGGCGTTATGCGGCGCGGGCGCACAGTTTGGTGGAGGGCGTGCAGATTCCCGAGGCGCTGTACAACGATCTGAAAGCACTGCTGACTTGAATGCGATGAAAATCCTGTAGGAGCGAGGCTTGCCCGCGAAGAACGACGACGCGTAATACCTGAAAATCGCGGTGCATTCTTCGCGGGCAAGCCTCGCTCCTACAGATTGTTTTACAGCGAGGCGTGCTGGATGTTGCCATCAACCAGGCGGGCAATGCCCAGCGGGTTGGCGTTTTTCAGGGCGTCGGGCAGCAAGGCATCCGGGCAGTTCTGGTAGCACACCGGGCGCAGGAAACGCTCGATGGCCAGGCTGCCGACCGACGTGCCACGGGCGTCGGAGGTCGCCGGGTAAGGACCGCCATGCACCATCGCATCGCACACTTCAACGCCGGTGGGGTAGCCATTGAACAGTACCCGGCCGACCTTTTGTTCCAGCAGCACCAGCAGATCGGCGTGTTCCTTCAGGTCCTGCTCTTCGCCAATCAAAGTGGCGGTGAGTTGACCGTGCAAACTGTTCAGCGCTTGTTGTAACTCGGCTTTATCGGCCACTTCGACGACGAGGGTGGTCGGGCCGAACACTTCTTCCTGCAACAGCGGATCACCCTTGAGCAGCAGGCTGACGTCGGCCTTGAACAGTTGCGGCCGGGCTTGATTACCGTGCTGGTCCTGGCCTGCCAGATGGCTTATCCCTGGATGGTCGACTAACGCCTGCACACCTTTTTCGTAGCTGGAGAGGGTGCCGGCGTTGAGCATGGTTTGCGCCGGCTGTTCGGCCATCAAGGCACTGAGCCGAGCGGTGAACGCGCTGAACTGTGGTGAGCCAATACCGATTACCAACCCCGGATTGGTACAGAACTGACCGCACCCCTGAACCACCGACGCCACCAGTTCACCGGCGATTTTTTCGCCCCGTGCGCGCAGGGCTTCAGGCAATACCAGCACCGGGTTGATGCTGCTCATTTCGGCGAACACCGGAATCGGTTGTGGCCGTGCGGCGGCCATGTCGCAGAGGGCGCGACCGCCTTTGAGCGAGCCGGTGAAACCGACGGCCTGGATCGCCGGATGCTTGACCAGCGTTTCACCGACGCCCGCGCCGTAGATCATGTTGAACACGCCTTTAGGCATGTCGGTTTGCTCGGCGGCGCGGATGATTGCGTCGGCCACGTGTTCAGCGGTCGCCATGTGTCCGCTGTGGGCCTTGAACACCACCGGGCAACCGGCGGCCAGAGCAGCCGCGGTATCACCGCCAGCGGTGGAAAAGGCCAGCGGGAAGTTACTGGCGCCGAACACGGCCACCGGACCGACGCCAATCCGGTATTGGCGCAGGTCGACCCGTGGCAGAGGCTGACGTTCGGGCAACGCGCGGTCGATACGCGCCCCATAGAAATCGCCCCGGCGCAGCACCTGGGCGAACAGGCGCATCTGGCCGCTGGTACGGCTGCGTTCGCCCTGGATGCGTGCGGTCGGCAGGGCGGTTTCGCGGGTGACCAGGGCGACGAATTCGTCATCCAGGGCATCCAGTTGCGCGGCGATGGCCTCGAGAAATTCTGCACGGCGTGTCGCCGGCAAGTTACGAAAGGCGGGGTAAGCGGCAGCGGCGGCTTGGGCAGCAGCGTGCACTTCCTCGGCGGTGGCTTGCATGAACGAATAGGGCAGCGCTGCGCCGGTGCTGGCGTCATGGCTCTGCATCGCGATGTTGCCAGCGGCGCTGCGGGCACCACCGATGTAGTTGTGGCCGATGATCTGGGGCATGGAAAACTCCTGTCGAAAAAGGTGGGGCAGGCCCCTTGTAGGTCAATCAAGGGTATGGAGTCGTGCGCTGTTTTGTGGCGAGCGAGCTTGCTCGCGTTGGGCTGCGTAGCGGCCCCAAAATAGTGGCAACCATTGCCTATTTTGCGAGTGCTGCGCACTCGAGCGGGAGCAAGCTCCCTCGCCACAGGGTGTGGGGTGTGTCAGGTTCAAGCCAGCGAATCACCCCGGCGCGCAGCGGCCGGCACGGCGTTGTCCAGGGCGGCAATTCGCGCAGCGGATTCGGCATCCACCTGGTGCAAAGACTTGCCACGGGTTTCCCGGGTCAGGCCGACAGCCACGATGGAGATCAGCGCAGCGCCCACCAGGTACCAGGCGATCGGTGTCGAGCTGTGGTACTTGTTGAGCAGGGTGATGGCGATCAGCGGCGCGAGGGATCCGGCGAAGATCGGCGCCACCTGGTAGCACAGCGAAAGGGCGGTGTAGCGCACGTGGGTCGGGAACATTTCGGCCATCAGCGCCGAGTAGGGCGCATAGGTCATCGACTCGATGGCCAGGCCCAGGGTGATGGCGCCGATGATCAGCCAATTGTTGCCGGTGTCCATCATCGGGAAGCCGATGAAGCCCCAGAACGCAGTGAACACCGCGCCGATCAGGTACACCGGTTTGCGGCCCACGATATCCGACAGATAGCCCATCAGTGGGATGAGGAAAAAGTGCAGCAGGTGCGCGCCGAACATCAAAAACAGAATCTCTGAAGTGTCCTTGTGCACCACCAGTTTCAGGTAGGTGATCGAAAAGGTGACCACCGTGTAATAGAGGATGTTCTCGGCAAACCGCGCGCCGATCCCCACCAGCACCGCGCGCCAGTGATGACGCAACACTTCCACCACGCCCAGTTGTTGCTGCTTGGTCTGCGCTTGCCGGGCCTGGGCCTCCTTGAAAATCGGCGCGTCATCGACGCTGGTGCGAATCCAGTAGCCGATCAGCACCACCACCGCCGAGAACCAGAACGCCACGCGCCAGCCCCAGGCGAGGAATTGTTGTTCCGACAGGTTTGACGACAACAGCAGCAGGGCGACGGTCGCCACCAGGTTGCCGGCCGGCACCCCGGCTTGCGGCCAACTGGCCCAGAAGCCCCGGCGATTGTCCGGGCAGTGTTCGGACACCAGCAGAATCGCGCCACCCCATTCGCCCCCAAAGGCAAAGCCCTGAATCAGCCGCAGCAGCACCAATAACACTGGCGCGGCATAGCCGATGCTGTCGAAGCCGGGCAGGCAACCCATCAGGAACGTGGTGATGCCAACCACCACCAGGCTCAGTTGCAGCAGGCGCTTGCGGCCGAATTTGTCACCGTAGTGACCGAACACCAGACCGCCCAACGGACGGGCGAGGAAGCCGACGGCGTACAGGGCGAAGGCGGCGATGATGCCGTCGATCGGACTGTCGGTCTGACGGAAGAACAGCTGGCCGAAGACCAAGGCCGAGGCGGTGCCGTAGAGAAAGAATTCATACCACTCGGCGACAGTGCCGGCCATGGCGGCGGCCACTACGCGTTTGAGTCCCGAGGGTGTGGTTGCGCTGGAGGTGCTGTGAGGATTGGACATGCTGACGTTTCCTGTAGAGGCGCGAAAACAGGTAGCCGGGCCGGACCCGCAAGGATCCGCCCGGCAATCACTCAGAGACCGACGTCCGGCAACTCCGGACGGTTGGCCATGGCCTTGGCCATGATCTGTTCGACGAACTCCCGATCAGCTTGCGGCAGTGCCAGGCGTGGCGGACGGGTCAGGGCGCTGCCGCGACCGGCGATGGCTTCGCAGAGTTTGATGCACTGCACCAGGTCGGCACGGGCATCGAGGTGCAGGATCGGCATCAGCCATTCGTAGATCGGCATGGCTTCGGCGAAGCGACCGGCCTTGGCCAGGCGGAAGATGGTCTCGCCTTCTTTCGGGAATACGTTCGACATGCCCGAGACCCAGCCTTCGGCACCCACCGCGATGCTTTCCAGCACCACGTCATCGAGACCTGCGAACAGCACGAAACGGTCGCCGACTTCATTGCGCACGTCGATGAAACGGCGGGTATCGCCGGAGGAATCCTTGAAGCACACCACGTTGTCGCAGTCGGCCAGGGAAATCAGGATGTCCGGGGTGACGTCGTTTTTGTAGATCGGCGGGTTGTTGTAAACCATCAACGGTACGTCGGCGTTCTTCGCCACGTAGCGGTAATGCTCGGCGGTCTCGAACGGCTTGGAACCGTAGACCAGCGCCGGCATCAGCATCACGCCGTCGACACCGACCCTGCGCACCGCGTTGGCCACCTTGGCCGCTTGCACACTGGTGAACTCGGCCACACCGCAAATCACCGGCACGCGGCCGCGGGAAGCGTCGACCGCAACTTCGGTCACGGCGATTTTTTCTTCGGCGGTCAATGAAGTGTTTTCCCCCACCGAACCACACACCACCAGGCCCGATACGCCGTCACGGATCACGTTGGAAATCACCTGGTGGGTTTTTTCCAGGTTGATGGAGAAGTCATCGTTGAATTGAGTGGTCACCGCGGGGAAGACGCCACTCCAGTTAATGCGCTTGCTCATTGTTGCCTCCGGTTCGTTTTTGTATTTCGTATACGATATTTTAAATGCCGATACTCGGCCAGTGGTTTTTTCAATCAATCAGGGTTTTTTATAGCCGTTGGTCTGGGGGAGTTTCAGGCGCCGGGCCAGGTGTCTGACAGGCGATAGCCCTGTGGCCAGGGATCGCTGGGGTCGAGCAGCAATTGGTGGGTGCCGGTGATCCAGGCCCGGCCGGAAATGCACGGGTAGATCGCCGGGCGGCCGGCCACTTCGGTCATCGAATCGATGCGGCAATGGAATTCGGAACCGAGGATCGAACGGCCGATAAAGCGCTCGCCAACCTGCATCAATCCCTTGGCCTGCAACACTGCCATACGCGCCGAACAACCAGTGCCGGTGGGCGAGCGGTCGATCTTGCCGGGTTGAATCACCACGGCGTTAGCCCCGGTGGCGATGCCATTTTCAACCACGATGGGCGCGGCAATCTGGCAGAAGGAAATATGCGACCACTCGGGGTTCAGCGGATGGACGAAGCCTAGTTGTTCATTGGCCGCGCGGGTGATTTTCAACCCGACCTCGACCAGCTCGGCCGCCTCGTCAGGGCGGATGGAAAAGCCCAGGCTTTTGGCGTCGGCGATGACAAAACTGTCGCCACCGTACGCGGTGTCGACCTGTAACGAGCCGAGGCCTTCGACTTCGATCCAGGCGTCGAGGCGATCAGCGAAGGAGGGCACGTTCTTGATTTCCACCCGTTCGACCTTGCCGTCGCGGCAATCGGCCACGGCCTCGATCAAGCCGCCGGGCGCTTCGAGCACCAGCCGGGTTTGCGGTTCGGTCATCGGCAGGATGCCGCTGTCGAGCAGCACCGTGGCGACGCACAGCGAGTTGGAGCCGGACATCGGTGGCGTGTCCGCTGGTTCCATGATGATCCAGGCCATTTGCGCTCGAGGGTCCTTGGCCGGCACCAGCAGGTTGACGTGGCGGAACACGCCACCACGGGGTTCGTTGAGGACGAAATTGCGCAGAGTTTCATCCTTGGCGATCCAGCGCGATTGCTCCCACACGGTGGCGCCGGGCGGTGGGGCGACACCGCCGACGATCACATCGCCGACTTCGCCTTCGGCGTGGCAACTGACCACATGAATGACTTTCGATGAACGCATGGCTGACTCCTTTTATCGCCGGTCGTTATTTCACTGATTTGAGAAACGCCGCCGTTTCCGCATGTATCGGATTGCCAATCACCTGATCCGGCGAGCCGATCTCGTGCACCAGGCCATTGCGAAAGAACGCCACACGGTCGGACACATCGCGGGCAAAGCGGATTTCGTGGGTCACCAGCACCATGGTCATGCCGTCTTCGGCGAGCATGCGCATGGTGTCCAGCACCTCGCCGACCAGTTGCGGGTCGAGGGCCGAGGTGGCTTCGTCGAACAGCATGTAGTCCGGTGACATGGCCAGGGCGCGGGCGATGGCCATGCGTTGCTGCTGGCCTCCGGACAACTTGCCGGGGAAGGTCTTGAGCTTGTCGCCAAGGCCCACGTGGGTCAGTTGCTGCACCGCCAGCGCCTCGGCGTCGCACTTGCTTTTGCCCAAAACCTTGCGCGGTGCCAGCATCACGTTTTCCAGCACGGTCAGGTGCGGGAAGGCATTCCATTGCTGGAACACGATGCCGATTTTCTGCCGCAGGCGGTTGAGGTCGGTGGCGCTGTGATGAACCTCGACGCCATCGACGCGGATGTTGCCTTTCTGGATCGGCTCCAGGCCGTTGATGCACATCAACAGGGTCGATTTGCCGGAGCCCGAGCCGCCGATGATCGACACCACTTCGCCCTTGTCCACCGTCAGGCTGACACCCTTGACCACGGCCAGATCGCCGAAGGATTTATGTACGTTGTCGATCTCAATCATTTTCTTGCCACCTTCTTTCCAGACGAGCGCCCAGGCGTGCAACCACCAGGCTCATGACGTAATAGATAAGGCCCGCGACGCACAGCACCAGCAACGGTTCCTGAATGCGGGTGACGATGGTTTGCGAGGCGCGCAGCAGTTCGACGATGCCGATCCACATCACCAGCGCGGTGTCTTTCATCACCCCGAGCACCAGGTTCAGCCAGCCGGGGAAGGCCACGCGGGTGGCCATTGGCAGGACGATCCAGCGCAGGTCCTGCAAAAAGCTCAGGCCCAGCGAACGACTGGCCCGCCGCAGGGTGAACGGCACCGACAGCACGCCGCTGCGCACGATCTCGGTGAAGTACGCGGCGGTGTAGACCCCCAGCACAATGCAGCCGACGCTGAAGGCACTGATGTTCAAGCCGACGATGCTTTTGAGCGAGTTGAACAGCACGAACTGGATCAACAGCGGCACGCTGCGAAACACGTCCAGCACCCAGGCCAGGGGCAGGCTGGCGCGGGGCAACAGCGCTCGCAGCAGGCCAAACAACAGCCCGGCGAAGGAGCCGAGGATGATCGACCAGAACGTCAGTTGCAGGGTGACCCAGGCGCCGTCGAGCAGGAACAGCAGGTCATTCCAGGAAAAACTGGTGGAAAACATGGTCAAGCCCTCAGTAACGGAACAACCGCCAGGCCATCAGCCGGGCTGACGCGACGATCGCCTTGGCAATCAGGTAATACAGCGCGGCGGCGATAGCGAAGTATTCGAAGGTGCGGAACGTTTTGACGTTGTAGTCCTGGGTCACCCCGGTCAGGTCATTGTTCAGCCCGACGATCACCCCCAGCGACGTCATCAGCACCGCCCAGACCATCTGATTGGTCAGCGGGTAGAAGACGATCCGCAACAGCTGCGGGACGATGATCATGCGGTAGGCCTGGAAGGCACTCATGCCCAGCGAACGCGCGGCGCGCACTTGAGTGTCGGGGACGGCCTTGAGGCCGCCGCGAAAGTTCTCCGCCAGATACCCGGCATTGTTGAAGGTGATCCCGGCCAGCAGGGCGAACCATGAGCTGACGTGCAAGCCCAGCGAGCCGAGGCCGAAGTAGAGGACGTAGATCTGGAACAGCGATGGGGTGTTGCGCGCGATCGATACCCAGCCGTTGCCGATACCGCGCAGCAGCGGGGTTTTGCTTTCGCGCATCACCGTCAGGGCCAGGGCGATCAGCACGCCGAAGATCATCGACAGCGCGGCGGTCTCGAAGGTGACCCAGGCGCCGGCGAGCATGTCCGGCAGGGCGCGCAGGGTGGCGCGCCATTGGAAGGTGTAATCAAACATGCGCGAGAGTCTCCAGAGGGGCGGCGGTTTGCAGCCAGGCCGGCAGACGACCGCTGGCCGTGGCACTGCAAGCGGTATCGACACATTCAGCCAGGCTGGCGAAATGCACCTTGCGGCCCACCAGGCCGGGTGCGTAATGGGCGTATTTGCCGGAGTTGGTCATCAAGGTTGTTGCGCCCGGCGGGATCACCGGTTCGCCGAGCATGCACCAGCAAGTATCGGTGACCAGGGTCGCGCCGAAGGCTTCGATCACGGCGATATGCCCGGCTTCGCGAGCCTGTTCCAGCACGGCGCGGCCGCAGGTAATGGCGAGGACCACGTCGGGGTGTTTGTGCCGACCCAGGCACAGTCGCGCCAGGTGAGCGAACTCGCTGAGGGAGAAATGCGGGTTACCCAGCGAGACCACATCCACCCGGCTGTCGCGGGCACTGTTGAGTTCGCGCCAACTGACCAATAGATCCTTCAGGCGGATTGTTTCCACGGGTAGGGCTACATCTCCCTCCAGCACCTGCGCCGGGTCGATAGCTTCCGGGGTGATCCCGGCGATATGGAATAACGGGGCGGCGGAGGTGGTGGCAAACGCCGCGCCGAACGCCTTGAGGTCGTCCAGGCTCGGCTTGCGGTTTTCCAACCCGCGCACCAGTGGAATCCGGCTGCCCGCCAGCGCGCCGATGTGGTAACCGAGCAGCGGGTAGAAGGCATCGTCCAGTTCGCCCAGGGCGGGCACCTCGACCTGCAGTCGGGCCTTGCGTTGTGCGTCCAGGTGGCAGCCGATCAACGGGGCGCGGCCGGTCAGGGCGATGCAGATATCCAGGTAGTCCGGGTACTTCAGGGTGCGTGCCCCCAGCACGCTGTTGGCGTAGACCACCGCGTTGGATTCGGCCCAGACGATCTGCTCGCCCGCCTTGGGGGCGCTGTCGAGCAGGTAGGGCGCACAGGTGAAACTGAGTTGCGCACCCATCGCCATATAGGCATCGCCCAAGGCACTGGCCGGTTCGCCAAGCGCCGGGTCGATGCCCAATTCGCGCCAGCGGCGCTGGTCCACGGAAATTGAATTGAGGGTGGTGGGCACCCGCACGTTGGCGCCCCATTGCACCAGTTGTTCGGCAAAGCGCAGGCTCGCAGGTCCGGTGTAGATGCAGCCGTCGATGTGCGCCTGGGTGACATCCACCAGGCGGCGGGCACCTTGCAGTTCGGCCATGCGCAGGACGATCTGCATGGCCACTTGTGCAGCCTTGCCATGCTGGCCGTCGAGCAGCGCCCGGTCGTGTTCGGTGAGTTCGAGCGGGGCGCTTGGGTCTTGCGTTTGCAACGGGCTGTCGAGTGCCTGCCAGGCATCGCCCGGCAGGTGTTCGAACACGGTTACCGAGGCGCCGTCGACCCGAGCGAAGGCCTTGCCGCGCAACGCGGCGAAGGCCTCCCGGCCGATGCACAGCACCGGCAGGGAGCGCTCGAAAATCGTCTGCGCGACGAGCACGCCCAAGGTCAGGATCTCATCGGGTTCGGCCAGCACCAATGCGGCCGGTGCGTGGCCGTTGCTGATCAGTTCCATCAACACGCTGCTGCCGGTGCACGAGCCGCGTCCGCTGGGAATAGCCAGCACGCGGCCGGCCAGGTATTCGCCGCTGAGCGGGTGGTGACGGTCAATGATCTCGCCGCTAAACGGATCGACCCCGCCCCAGAAACTCAAGCCGATATCGGCGAACAGCAGGGCGCCCTCGGCGGCGCCCGCGACCAGGCTGCGACCGGTCAGAGAAGTGGGCCTAGGCATGCCGGACACCTCAGTAGTAGACCTGTGGCACGGTCAGGTTGGTCGGCGGGATTTCAGTGCCGACCCATTTGACGAACAACTCTTTGTAACGACCGGTGCGCACCTGCTGGTTGACGAACAGGTTGAGGTAATTGAGCAGGCCATACTCGTTACGCTTGGCGCCGAGGGAGACGTAGTCGATCACGTACGGCGCGTTACCGGCGACTTTCAGGTTTTTGTATTTGCCCGACTTGAGGGTGGCGGCGGCCACGGTGTTGGTGACCACGGTGGCGTCGATATGGCCTTGGGCAACCGCCAGCAGGGTGTCGTTCTGCGACTGATAGGCGCGGAAGGTGCCGGTGCCCCAGTTCTTCACGTCTTTCTCTAGCGCGATGGCCTCATAGGTGCCGCTGGTGTTACCCACGGGTTTGCCCTTGAGGTCATCGAAGCTGTTGATGCCGGTGTCGTCGCGGGTCAGCACCACCATCTGGAAGGCGAAGTAGGGCACGGTGAGGCCGACGGTCTTGGCCCGTTCGAGGGTGTCGGAAGTGGAGGCGACGATCACATCGGCCCGCCCGGAGACCAGCGCCGGAATACGGTCCGGGAACGGCGTCTCGACCACTTCGGCCTCGACCCCGAGGATTTTCGCCAGGTCATGGCAATAGTCCACGTCGAAACCGGCCGGGTTGTTACCAGCATCGCGGAAACCCATGGGCGGGAAGTCCAGGGTCACGGCGCAGCGCAGCTTGCCTGAACCGATGATGTCGTCGAGCTTGTCGGCCTGGGCGGTGGCAATGAAGGAGGTACTCAGAACAGCGCTGAGGGCTACGGCAAATGCGGGGTTTTTCATAGAGGCCTCGTTGATGTGAAGTGCTGTTGGATATCGTATTGGGGATTTCGTATACGATATTAAATATAGCAATCAACGTGCCCGTTTCCAGGCCGAGGCGTGAATTTGTTGGCAGACCTTGGAGTAGAGGTGTTGCGGTGCGTCAGAGTGACGCCGTGAGGGGCGGGGGCCGCGATGGTGGGTGTTACAGATGGGAGCAATGGTTGTGCGGGGCGCCCCTTTAGGGAACATCGGCGCCCTGCGATCACCCCGTGCTCTGACACACCCATGTGGCGAGGGAGCTTGCTCCCGCTCGGCTGCGCAGCAGTCGCAAAACCGGCATATGCGGTGTGCCAGAAAAATGCGGTTGCTGGATTTGGGGCTGCTTCGCAACCCAGCGGGAGCAAGCTCCCTCGCCACAATAAGTGCTCTCACTACAGACTTTCGTCAGCCCTGCGGATCGAGGTTATCCAGCACTCGATTCACCGCCAGCTCCCCGAGCATGACCACCGATTGAATCCCCAACATGATGTTGCGATGGGGCATGTCCATCAACCCGGCGAACTCACTGAGCATCATGCTGGCTGACGCCAGGGATTCGCAGGCGTTGACCAGCAGGGTTTCGTTATCGACCTTGGGGCCGACGTGGTAAATGGTGCTGGGTTTGCGCTGGGTGTCTTTGGGGGTGGGTGGTTTGAGGTAGTGATCGAGGGCGCGGTCGGCGGCTGCGTGGAGCTTTTTCGAATCGAGGGATTCGTAGGGGGAAACGTCGTCGGTTTCCGGAGGATTTGGCGTTGGTTTGAACATAGATGGAGCTCCAGATATTAAAAGTGGAGCCATCACCTTCGCTACCAAACGAAGAGGTGGTGGCCATACGCAGGTTGGTAGACCGGTCATCTGGCAACCCGGCGCGCCCGAGAGCGCCCTACGCATAGCCACCATAAAAACAGGAGACGAAAACAGTCTCTGCATTAGGTCGCGCTATGCGCCAGAAAACCGGGCTACCAAACCCGATCGCTGTTTTTTTCAGCGACAGGGAAACGATATAGCCCGGGCCACAGGCGCACTAGCCGGCGGATTCTGGCGTAGTCGTAGGCAGAGGCGCAAGGATGTGTAGCCTGGGTGAGTGTCTGGAGATGTCTATTAAACATCGCCTGTTTATTGGTCTTACTGTGGGTTGATCATTCCCATGCTCCGCGTGGGAACGATCCTTAGCGCTGAGTATCGCGATACTGGCTCGGTGACAGACCGGTCAACGCACGAAACTGCCGGCTGAACGCACTGTGGTCGGTGTAACCGCAGCGCAGGGCGATCTCGGTGATCGGCAGGTCGCTGTGCAGCAACAGCCGAGAACCTTCATCCAGGCGCGCCTTGTTGATCATCTGCCGTGGGGTGAGCTGGAACACCCGTTTGCAGTGACGCTCCAGTTGCGCCACGGAGTAACCGGCGATGGCGGTCAGTTCGGCGAGGCTGATGGGGCGGGCGAAGTGGCTGCGGATGTGCGCGTCCACGGCGGCGAGTTTCTGGAACGCGGGGTGATTGGACTGCGGCGATTGCAGGTCGCGGGAGATCCCGGCCAGGCCCACGATGTGACCCTGTTCATCCTTCAAGGCGAGTTTGTGGGTCAGGCACCAGATCGGCTGGTTGCCGTAATACAGGTGCAGTTCCAGTTGGTCGGCCATCTCGCGGCCGCTGGACAGCACCCGCCGATCCTGTTCGGTGTACAGCGGGCCGAAGCGTTCCGGGAAGACCATCTCGGCGGTGAGCCCCAGCAGATCCTCGCGATGTTTGAAACCGCAACGCCGGGCCAGGGTCTGGTTGACGAAGGCGTAGCGGGCTTCGCGGTCCTTGATGAAAAACACCACGTCCGCCAGGGTGTCGAGCAGCGGCGCAATCGGCTGCAGGCTGTTCAACAGCGTGGGCAGATCGCAGGGTTTGAAGGTGCTGAGCGAGGGGTACATGGCGCTGGGGTCTGAGGGCGACCCCGGGATCATAGAGGCTCGACAGCGCGGCTGAAACCCCCGAGGGGGTTTCAGGCTGGCGGGGTGTCGTCCAGGCACATCAAGGTCTCGATTCGGGCCGGGCTGAAGGGCGGACGGGGCGCCGAGGGTTGCCAGCCAAACAGGTGCTGCACCGCGCCACCACACACCCGGCCCTGACAGGCGCCCATGCCACAGCGACTGGCCAGTTTGGCTTCACGCCAGTCGGTGTGCCCGGTCAATGCGCCGTAGGGCACGTCTTCGCAGCGGCAGACCAGGGTGTCGGGGCGGGCCAGGGATTTGAGTTGTGGGTCGAGGGCGAAGGCCTGATTCAGTGCCTTGGCAAAACCCTGCCAGCGCGCTCGACGTGGCCACAACTGGCGTGCCGCTTCAAGGTCACCGACCGCCGCGTGCCCAGCAATGGCACCTTCGACCAACGCCAGTTCACTGCCACCAAACCCGGTGCATTCTCCCGCCGCATAATGATCGACGCGACTGGCCTGCCAGGCATCCACGGCCAACGCCTGACCCTCGATGGCGTAACCCAGTGCCTGGCCCAATTGAATGTTCGGGATCAAGCCGAAACCACAGGCCAGCCGATCACAGGCCAGTTCGACGATTTTGCCCTGCTGTTGCAGGCGCACACCTTCCAGTCGGTCAGTGCCAAGGGCGGCCAGCACATGCGTCGCGGTGCGGTAATGGCGGTCGAACAGGCTGAACGATTGCAGCCATTTGCCAGGCCAGCGGGGCAGTTGTGCGGCGAAACCGGCGACGGCGGTGCGCGAGGCTTGCTCGGCGATGCGCTGGATCTGCGCGCCGTGTTTTTTCGCGGTGGCGGCAGTCGCCAGTAACAACGGGCCGCTGCCGGCGATCACCACGCGCTCACCCTGCACCGGCAGGCCCGCCTTGATCAGCGCCTGCAAGCCACCAGCGCCGGTCACGCCGGGCAACGTCCAGCCGGGGAAGGGCAGCAGCAACTCGCGGGCGCCGGTGCACAGAATCAATCGGTGATAACTGATCAGCCAGCCGTCATCGTCATTTTCGACCAGCAGCTGTTTCGGACCGGGACTGGCGATCACCCGGGTGGCGGCGTGACGGCGAATGTTGCTGCACGCATGCAATCGCTCACGCAGGCGACGGGCCTGATCGGGCACATTGGCTTGAGGGCCGTCACGCCAGATTTGCCCGCCCGGCAGCGGATTGTCGTCGAGCATGACGATGCGTGCGCCACTGGGGGCAGCGGCAAGAGCAGCGGCCATGCCAGCGGGGCCAGCACCGATGATCAGCAGATCGGCGTATTCGTTCATGGGCATGTCTGCACCTGCATGCCGTCACGGCACAGTGTCTGGCAGGCCAGGCGTCGCCGGCCGTCGATGGTCACCCGGCATTCCTGGCAAATGCCCATGCCGCACAGCGGTGCGCGGCGTTGGCCACTGACCGAAGTGCGTGTGCATCCGTCGCTGCCCAGCGCCAAGGCTGCGGCGACGCTGGTGCCCTCGGCCACCTTCAAGGCGCGGCCGTCCAGCAATAATTCAGGCATAGACAGGTTCTCCGAGGAAACGCTGGGGCAGGTAGGGTTGCGCGGCCAGTGGCGGGGTTTCGTTGAACAGCTGCGCCACCAGCAAGTCGGCCGTGCCAGGGGCCGTGGTGACGCCCAACCCTTCGTGCCCGACCGCCAGCCACAAGCCCTGCTGCTGTGGGTGCTGGCCCACCAGCGGCAGGCCGTCGGGGCTGGCGGCGCGAAAACCGGTCCAGGCGCGGATGCCGTTGAGCCGGGCCAGCCCTGGCATGTACTCGGCGGCACGCTTGAGCATTTTCGCCAGCATCCAGCCTTCGACCTGCGGGTCGGTGGTGCCGAATTGCCGTGAGGCACCGATGAACAATTGCCCGGTCGGGCGCGGCTGAATATTGCAGGCGGTGGATGGCCCGGTGGCGTTGTGGGCGCTGGTGACGTATCCCAGCTCCACCAAGGTGTGGGTGACGGTGCCGGGGTAGCGGTCGGTAATCAGCAGGTGGCCCTTTTTCGGCTCGATGGGCAACTCCGGGCACAGTTCGCTGGCCTGAATGCCGTTGGCCAACACCACGGCTTCGGCCCGCAACCAATGGCCGTCATCGAGGTAAACGCGATTGCCATCGACCGCGCTGACCCGCGCCCGGTGCTGACGGATGTTCGGTGTGTCGAGCATCCAGCGGGCCGTCGCCGGCGCATACAGAATGCCGTCGCCATTGATCAGCAAGCCGCCTTCCAGATCCTCGCGCAGTTCCGGTTCACGCTGACGCAAGGCGCTGGCACTGACCAGTTCGCACGCCACGCCCTGGGCTTTCAGGTTCAGGTATTTGCTGTGGGCGACCGCCATTTCCTCGGCGTTGGCTGCCAGCCACAGTGTGCCGTTGTTGCGGTAAGCGCAGCCGTCGGGCAGGTCCGGCGCCAGTTCACGCCAGCGTTGCAGGGAATATTGGCTCAGGGCCAGTTCGGCTGGGTTGTCATCGAGCACCAGCAGGTGGCCCATGCCCGCCGCCGTCGCACCGTGCAGGCCGGCGTCCAGCACCAGCACCTGCAAGCCACGACGGGCCAGTGCCTGGGCGCAGGCGGCGCCGATGATGCCGGCGCCGATCACGATCACATCGGCCACCAGGCCCTCGCTCATGGGCGAATGCCCCAGGCGAACGGGTCATCCTGTTCGATGATCAAACTGGCTTCGGCGCTGATAAAGGCACGGCCACGAATGGTCGGCACGATGCGCTCGCCTTGCCATTCATAAGAACCTTCGAACTCGCTGCCGATGACACTGGCCTGACGCCAGATCTGCCCCGGTTGCAACTTGTCGTCGGCGGCCAGGCAGGCCAGTTTGGCACTGGTGCCGGTGCCGCACGGTGAGCGGTCATAGGCCTTGCCGGGGCAGAGCACGAAGTTGCGGCTGTCGGCGTGATCGTCATCGGCGAACAGTTCGATATGGTCGATCAACCCGCCGTCTTCGCCACGAATGCCCTGGGCTTCCAGCGCTTGTTGCACGGCGTAGGTATAAGCAGTCAGCGCGTCAAGGTTGTCGCCGGCCACCCGCAGGCCATGCTCGGCGATCAGGAAAAACCAGTTGCCGCCCCAGGCAATATCGCCGACCACCTGGCCGATGCCCGGCACCTGCAACACCAGCGCCTTGCGGTAACGGTAGGCCGGCACATTGCGCACGCTCACCGAATGGTCTTCGTGCAGGGTCGCCTGCACCGTCCCCACTGGCGTCTCGATGCGGTGCACACCGGGGCCGATCTTGCCCAGATGCGCCAACGACGCCACCAGGCCGATGGTGCCGTGGCCGCACATGCCCAGGTAACCGCTGTTGTTGAAGAAAATCACTCCGGCACAGGCGCTCGGGTCTACCGGTGTGCAGAGCAGGGCACCCACCAGCACGTCGCTGCCTCGTGGTTCCAGCACACAGGCCGCGCGCCATTGATCATGATGGTCGGCCAGCCGCTTGCGCCGTTCAGCCATGCTGCCGGTGCCCAGGTCAGGAAAACCGGCGGTCACCAGACGGGTCGGTTCGCCGCCGGTGTGGGAGTCGATCACGGTGATGCGTTTCATGGGAGGGCCACGTCCGTTCAGATGAGTGAACGCAAGAGTGGCCTGTGTAGCGGGGGGGCGGCTTGATGGATTTATCCTGTGCCGATGACGAAATCGGCACAGCGGTCAGTGGGCGTGAGGCAGGTGCTCGAACAGGGTCTTGCAGACCCCGGCAATGTGTTCGTCCAGCAGCTTCACCGCCAGCTCCACATCGCCGGCACGGCAGGCCGCGAGGATTTCGCGATGCTCGTGATCGGCCCGTTCCTTGCCGGCCGACAGGCTCATCTGCATGCGCAGGTAGCGCTCCAGCTTGTCGTTGACCGAACGAATCAGGCTGACCAGAAACGGCCGTTGTGCCGGTTCGTAGAGGCAGGCGTGCAGCTCCCAATTGAGCTCGGCCCAGCGGCCCACGTCGTCCTCGCCGATGAATTCCTGACAGATGCGCTCGGCACGGGCGAAGGTTTCTTCGGTCATGTTGGGGATGGCCAGGCGCAGTATTTTGTCTTCCAGCAACATGCGCACTTCGAACATCTGCGCCAGCTCGGCATCGGAAACCCGCGTGACCATCGCCCCGCGATTGCGCTGGAACATCACCAACCCTTCGGCTTCCAGCCGCTTGAGGGCCTCGCGCACCGGAATCTTGCTGACGTTGAACTGGCGGGCAATGTCGTCCTGGCGAATCGGCTCATCTTCAGCGAAATGCCCGGCGACGATCGCGTCGCGCAGATGACGGGTGATGATTTCCGAGGTCGAAGGCGTATTGCCAAGGTCGGGAGCGTTGAGTTTGGGTAGGTTCACGGCGGCGATCGTTTGGAGTGAGATAGCGATAGGGTATACGAAATCCTTTCGCTGATCTTCCCGGGACCGCACGAACGTCAGGACGCTGGTTGTGTTGGTCGAAGATTTGCTGCTTTACCGCATATACGGAAAAACATATATTCGGCAAAACGCATATTGATGAGGCTTGCCTGTGTCGCAAAGCCCGTGTTGCTGTATGAAACCCAAACGCCGAGACCCGAAATGGCTGACTTTCTGACGCCGACCACTGTTTTCAAATGCCTGGCTGACGACAACCGGGTCCGCATGATGCTGCTCATCGCCCGCGAGGGAGAGTTGTGTGTCTGCGAGCTGACCTGTGCGTTGGATGAGAGCCAGCCGAAAGTCTCCAGGCACCTGGCGCAGTTGCGCACCAGCGGATTGCTGTCGGACCGTCGACAAGGCCAATGGGTTTACTACCGGTTGCACCCGAGTCTTCCTGACTGGGTGCTTCAAATGCTGACTGTCGTGCTTGAAACCAACCAGCATTGGCTAAGCGCTGATGCCAAACGTCTTGAAGACATGGGTGAGCGCCCTGAACGGGCAGCCGCCTGCTGTCCGGTTCGATAATTTCAAAAGCCTATCCCTGACAACAGATACAGAGCACACCAACATGACTATCAAAGTGGGCATCAATGGTTTTGGCCGCATCGGTCGTCTCGCCATGCGCGCCGCCTGGCACTGGCCGGAGTTTGAGTTCGTGCAGATCAACGACCCGGCAGGCGACGCGGCGACGCATGCGCACCTGCTGAACTTCGATTCGGTGCATGGTCGCTGGAATGATCAAGCCAGCGCCGAAGGTAACTGCATTGTCATCGACGGCAAGCGCATCAAGGTTTCTGCCAACAAGGCGATTGCCGATACCGATTGGTCGGGCTGTGATCTGGTGATTGAAGCCAGCGGCAAGATGAAGACTGTCGCGGTGCTTCAGGCGTACCTCGACCAGGGCGTCAAGCGCGTGGTGGTCAGTGCTCCGGTGAAAGAAGAGGGCGCGCTGAACATCGTCATGGGCGTCAACCATCAACTGTTCAATCCGGCGGAACATCGCATCGTTACCGCGGCGTCGTGCACCACCAATTGCCTCGCGCCAGTGGTCAAGGTGATCCATGAAGCGCTAGGCATTCGCCACGGCTCGATCACCACCATTCACGACTTGACCAACACCCAAAGCATTCTCGACCAACCCCACAAGGATCTGCGCCGTGCGCGGGCTTCGGGCATGAGCCTGATCCCGACCAGCACCGGTTCGGCCACCGCCATCGCGGAAATTTTCCCGGAGCTGCGCGGGCGTCTGAATGGCCACGCGGTGCGCGTACCGTTGGCCAATGCTTCGCTGACTGATTGTGTGTTCGAGGTCGAGCGCGTCACCACGGTTGACGAAGTGAATCGGTTTCTCAAGGACGCGTCCGAGAACGAACTCAAAGGTATTCTCGGTTTCGAGGAGCGTCCGCTGGTGTCCATCGACTACCGCACCGATCCGCGCTCATCGATCATCGATGCGCTGTCGACCATGGTCATCAACGGCACCCAGGTCAAAATCTATGCCTGGTACGACAACGAATGGGGTTACGCGAACCGCACCGTCGAATTGGCCAGGATGGTCGGTCTGGCCGTTTAAGGAGCGTTGATGAAAGCCTTGTCAGCCCTCGCGCCGTCAGTGCGGCAATACCTGCTTGTTACGGGCAATTACTGGGCTTTTACCCTTACCGACGGTGCCTTGCGCATGTTGGTGGTGCTGCACTTTCACGGGTTGGGCTACAGCCCGTTGCAAATCGCGGCGTTGTTTCTGTTCTACGAACTCTTTGGCGTGATCACCAACCTGCTGGGCGGTTATCTCGGCGCGCGACTGGGGTTGAACCGGACCATGAACATCGGGCTGGGGATGCAGGTGGTGGCGCTATTGATGCTGACGGTGCCAGTCGCTTGGCTGACGATTCCTTGGGTGATGGGGGCGCAGGCACTGTCGGGGATCGCCAAAGACCTGAACAAGATGAGCGCCAAAAGCTCGATCAAGCTTCTGGTGCCCGACGGGCAACAGGGCACGCTTTATCAATGGATAGCCATCCTCACCGGCTCGAAGAATGCCCTCAAGGGCGTTGGTTTCTTTCTCGGCGGGGCATTGCTCGCCCTGATCGGTTTCAGAGGGGCGCTGCTGGCCATGGCAGGCGTTCTTTCGCTGATCTGGCTCGGCAGCCTGATCCTGTTGAAAAAGGACCTGGGCAAGGCGAAAGCCAAGCCCAGGTTCCGCGACATTCTCTCCAAGAGCCGGGCCATCAACATCTTGTCGGCGGCACGGATGTTCCTGTTCGGTGCCCGCGATGTCTGGTTCGTCGTGGCTTTACCGGTGTACTTGAGCAGCGTTTTTGGCTGGGACTTCTGGAAGGTCGGTGGATTCCTGGCGGCCTGGGTGATTGGCTACGGCATCGTGCAATCGCTCGCGCCGCGGATCACCGGCAAGCAACGAGGGCATGTCCCGGATGGCCGCGCGGCGTTTCTTTGGGCGGTTGCCTTGGCAGGCCTGCCGGCGGCAATCGCGCTGGGGCTGAACACCGGGTTGTCGCCACAGTGGGTGCTGTTGGGCGGTCTGATGATCTTTGGTGCGTTGTTCGCGGTGAATTCCTCGCTGCACAGCTACCTGATCGTGTCCTACGCCAAGGAAGACGGCGTATCGCTGGATGTGGGCTTCTACTACATGTCCAACGCCATGGGACGGCTGATCGGCACCGTGCTCTCCGGTTGGGTTTTTCAGGTCTTCGGGCTGGAAGCGTGTTTATGGATATCCAGCGCATTTGTTATTTTCGCGGCACTGATTTCTGTTAGGTTGCCGCGGCATTCCAACGTGCTCTAAATCGCTCTAAAAGTACTGTTTCACGCGTTTTACACTTATTAAGTGCAACTTCCATTTATATTTATTTTGGCGCATGTGACATTTTTCAGGCGCCAAATATTTGAAGTTTTTTATATGTAACGAAAAGCGATTGTTCTTAGCGCAATAAATTCATACACACGCTTACAACCTAGGCCATACATTACCCACCAGAACAGGCAGCGAGGAACAACTACAACAACCTGATCACTAAAAACCTGACACAACAAAAACTAAAATCTCCTTATAAGTCGGTGAACATCATGATTAAAATCATGGCCTACTTTTTAATAGGAGCTGGTATTGCAGGATGCAACGGTATGGTAAAACCCGACTTGTCGGGACCTGCCAACGATTCATATTTCTCAGTCTTCTCAGGCTTTCCCTTGCCCTATCTGTACACCGCCTCGGCCGTGCAATGGAACGAAGACTACGCCGTCACCACCCGCCACACACCCCTTATCCGCAACGTGATATACAGCTGCAGCACCGGTTGCGACCTGGTCTTCATCAAGCACAAGGCTGACGGCCATTATCCGTCATGGCGCGCGCCGCGCGTGGGTGAGCACATCACTGCCGTGGGAACGAGCCCGTATATGACAACGGTCAGCGGGCAAGGCAAGGTGTATCCGGCGCCTTTCATCAACAGTGATGAAGGCAGCGGCGAACGCTATGCCATCCATGATGCCCCGATGATCAAGGGGATGTCGGGTGGGCCGGTTATCGCCAATGACGGCAGCATTGTCGGTATTAATGTCGGATTCTTCTCCACCACACTTCACGATGTGAGTTTTCACCCTGGGGTAAAGGGCGCTGAGCGGATCAGTATCTTTATTCCTTACTCGATCATTCAACGTGAGTGGGGGCTGATGCAGGCACAGCTTAACGATTCGCACGGCACGAAATACGCGCAGAAGTAGTGTTGGGTCATCACCGAATCCGGAACATCGGATTCGGTGTGACGTGGCGCGTCTATCACTCGCTTATTCAATCAAGGCGTATATTGATAGTGTCGATCCCGTTAGTTGAGGCGATAGCCAATCGTCGGTGGTGTGACAGGCGAGAGCGTTGGGGGGAGTTAGATATCCCGGAACGTTTGGAGGTGTTACATGAGCCAATATCAACGACTCTTTCTGATAGCCGGCCCAGCCATGCGTCACACCGCGGCGTTGGAACGAGCTGTCGCCATCGCCGAAGCCACTGGCGCAGCGCTGCACATCACGGTGTTTATCGAAGACTCTCACCTTTTGGGGTTGATGAGCGCCGGTGCGCGGTTTCGTGAGGCCTGTCAGCAAGAGAACGAAAAGTGGCTGAAGGATGAAGCAGATCTGATACGCGGGCGCGGGGTCACGGTAAGCACCGAAGTGCTTGTAACCCGCAGCGCGTTGCAAGAAATCCTTCGGCACGTGGCAGAAATGCAGCCGGATCTGGTGATCAAGGACGTGCAGCACGAGTCTGCACTCAAGCGTGTTTTCGTTACGCCTCTGGATTGGCACCTGTTGCGCGAATGTCCGGTGCCTGTGCATCTGGTCAGCGAAGTCAGGTGTCCGCTGCCGCGGGTGATCGTGGCGGCGGTCGATCCGTCGCAACCCGAGACGCAGATCACCGGCATCAACGACCGCATCATCCAGGCAGCGAACGGACTGGCCATGCAATGCAACGCAGAACTGCATTTGCTGCATGCCTATGATCTGTCGCTGACGCATATAGCCGACGCAGGCGCGGGTGCAGTGACGATGCCAGGCTTCAACAGTGACGTGCGCAAGTCTCTGCATCAGTCATTCATCGCATTGGCCGACCACTTTGGCGTGCCCACCGAGCGACAACACTTCGTTGCGGGCCCGCCCGGCAAAGCGCTGGCTGACTTTGCAGCGCATCACCGGGCCGATGTGATCGTCATGGGCAATGCGCATCGCAAGGGGTTGGGCAAGTGGGTGGGCAGTACGACGGAGCATGTTCTGTATCGAGTGCCCTGCAACATCTTCGCGGTCACGGGGGCAGCGGATCAGTGAATGGAGTCGTTGTTAAATGATTCGCGAGGGACGCCTCGGCGACCGGGGCGGTTTTTTTTGTGGGCGCGTGCCGAGATGTCCTCGAAGGTATCGCTATCGGTTGCCGCCAGGAGCTTGCCACCGTCCTTCAGGGTGGCCATGAAGGTCACTTCCGTGTTGTTGCCCGCGAGCAGATAGCCAGCGATGGCACCGACCGGCCCCAACAACATCGCGCCCGCAATGCCCAGGCCGATGGCGCTCTTTATATTCTTGTTGGAGTCCGTGTTCTGGATCGTTAGATCTTTAAATTCCGAGACCGGGAAGCTTTTCCCCAGTCGTGGCTTAAGGGCCGTTTTGAGCGTGATGGTACCCGAGTGATATTCCCCGTCGCACTGCGGGAAGTCACCAGCGAGCACTATGATCTTTGCCATGTGGAATGTTCTCTTGGGCGATCATTTTTGGGGTAGACATTGCGCGCGTCCAAACTCAAAACGTCAACGAGCTGACGATGAGTGGCAGCCATGGATTCGCGATACACAAGTGTCAGTCTTCCGGGTCAATTTCTTCTTCAGGCGCCCATCCGGCGTCGAGCAGGGCGGGGGGAGGATCGTCCGGCATGGTTATTCCTCCAGTCATGAACGCAAAGCGTAGCAGGCGGGTAGGGCTGTCGAGGTGGTCATAGCCCTGGTCATGGACGTTTTATAACGTTTGCCTCAAGCCGGCAGGTAATGCGTTTTAATTCTCCGTTGACCCGACAGCTGCTCGGAACCAACAACAGACCTTTCAGCCGAAAGGGGTTAACGGGGGATTAATGGACTTCTGGACCACCACGCAAGTATCGATTCTAGGGCTGGTTGAAGGACTCACAGAGTTTTTGCCGATCTCCAGTACAGGCCATCAGATTATTGCCGCGGACTTGCTCGACTTTGGCGGTGAGCGAGCCATGGCGTTCAATATCATTATTCAGTTGGGCGCTATTCTGGCGGTCGTCTGGGAGTTCCGTCACAAGATTCTGGACATCACCACGGGTTTGCCGACCCAGCGTAATGCGCAACGTTTTACTCTGAATTTGCTGATCGGTTTCTTGCCGGCGGTGGTGCTGGGGGTGATGTTCGCCGACAAAATCCATCAATATCTGTTCAACCCGATCACCGTGGCCGTGGCGCTGGTGATCGGCGGGATCATCATGTTGTGGGCTGAACAGCGTGAGCACGTGGTAGTGGTCGATCACGTTGACGAGATGCGCTGGACCGATGCCTTGAAAGTCGGATGTGCACAATGCCTGGCGATGATTCCCGGCACTTCGCGTTCGGGATCGACGATTATCGGCGGGTTGCTGTTTGGCCTGTCACGCAAGACGGCCACCGAGTTTTCGTTCTTCCTGGCGATGCCGACAATGGTGGGGGCCGCGGTGTACTCGGGCTATAAATATCGCGACCTGTTCCAGGCCGCAGATTTGCCGGTGTTTGCCCTGGGATTTGTCGCCGCTTTCGTCTTTGCGATGATTGCCGTGCGCGGGTTGCTCAAGTTCATCGCCAACCATAGTTATGCGGTGTTTGCCTGGTACCGGATCGCCTTCGGTTTACTGATTCTGGCGACGTGGTTTTTGGGTTGGGTGGACTGGAATCACCTCTCGGAAGGGGCGTAGGTTTTCCTGTGTTGATAAAAAACGCCGCTTGTTGTTGAGCGGCGTTTTTGTGTAAGCAGCTAAAAGCATCTAAAGCTTGTTGACCCGCGCCAGTGGCAGGCTGATTTGCTGTTCACGCTGCAGCAAATTCATCATCAGCAGTACCCGTTCTTCACCGTCCATGGCCAGGAACACCGCTTCGAGATCGCAGAACGGACCTTCAGTGATGCGCACCGCATCTCCGTGTTTCAACAGCGTGGTCACGATCGCCTGGCTGTCTGGTTCCTGGAGTTCGTCGATCAGCGCATCGCGGATCGGCAATGGCTGACCGCCAAACCCGACGACCCGCGAAACGCCGCGGGTCGAGCGCAGTGGACCCCAGCTGTCCTGAAGGCTCAGTTGAATAAACAGGTAGCCCGGAAACAGCGACTCGCTGATCACTCGACGTTGCCCGCGCAACATGCGCTCACGTCTGTAGGTCTTGCGAAAGCATGCATAGCCTTGGCGCTGCAAATGTTCTTCGGCGCGCTCATCTTGTTTGGGCTTGCACTGGACCAGGTACCAGGCTTTGGTGGAGTGTTCGGCAATCGCGTTCATTCAAATGCCCTCCCTGCATCGATCTGCCCCAGCAGCTCGGCGGTTTTGCGCTGCAGGAGCGAGCTGTCGCCCCGACTTTCCACGGTCAGGCAAGCTACGCAACCCTCGCCCGAGAGGCGCAAGCTGAAGCGCCAGTCGGCAAAGACCAGGTTCAGCCCGCTGCTTTCGTTGAGGTCAAGGGCATCGCGGGCATAACGCTGCTTGATGCTCGCCAGCAGCGCCGGACCATCCTTGACTTGGCGGCGGATCTCCCCGGAGGAGGGGAACGCGCCGATGCGTTCCACCAGCAGTACCGGTGGTTTTCGCACGCGGGGGAAAATCAGTTCCGACGCATAGGCGCGCACGATGCGGTACGCGAGGTTGTGCTTAAGGTCAGCGCTATACGGGTGGCGACTGTCATCTGCCTTGAAACCGCTCAACGTATTCATAGAGGCTTCGTCCATAAGGTGATAAAGACCATATCGGGGGACAGCAACATCACAGGGCGTTTTGATGCAGATGCTCGAAGCAGAAGTTGGTGGCTTCGATATAACCTTCGGCACCGCCACAGTCGAAGCGTCGCCCCTCGAACTTGTAAGCCAGTACGCAGCCGTTCTGGGCCTGCTTCATCAGCGCATCGGTGATCTGGATTTCACCGCCCTTGCCAGGTTCGGTGTCAGCGATCAGGTCGAAGATGTCGGGGGTCAGAATGTATCGACCGATGATTGCCAGGTTGGACGGAGCGTCTTCCGGACGGGGCTTTTCGACCATGCTGTTGACCCGGTAAATCCCCTCGCGAATCAACTCGCCGGCAATCACGCCGTACTTCTGAGTCTGCTCGCGGGGTACTTCCTGGATCGCCACGATCGAACAGCGGAACTGCTCATAAAGCTTGAGCATTTGCGCCAGAACTCCATCCCCCTCCAGGTTCAGGCACAGGTCGTCGGCCAGCACCACGGCGAATGGCTCATCACCGATCAACGAGCGGCCGCTGAGAATGGCGTGCCCCAGGCCTTTCATTTCCACCTGACGAGTGTAGGAAAAGCTGCAGGTATCGATCAGCTCGCGAGTGCCGTGCAGGAACTTTTCCTTATCGGTGCCACGAATCTGGTGCTCCAGCTCGTAGCTGGTATCGAAATGATCCTCCAGCGCGCGCTTGCCGCGACCGGTGACGATGGCCATGTGTTGCAGGCCGGCGTCACGCGCTTCCTCGACGGCATACTGGATCAGCGGCTTACTGACGATCGGCAGCATCTCCTTCGGCATGGCCTTGGTGGCGGGTAAAAAGCGGGTTCCATAGCCGGCGGCGGGGAACAGGCATTTACGAATCATGGAAGCGTCCTTGAAAGTAGACTGACGGAGTGGCTAATGGCAGTAGGAAAGGTTCGATCCAGGCTGGCCGAACCGGTCACGCTGGGGAGTGCGGGCTCGAAGCGGTCCGGTCACTCGAGAAAAATGTTCGCAACGCGTCAGGGGCTGCGAATGGTCTGCACGCCATGCTTCTCGCCAGGCGCGGGTAGGGGAGGCATTGAGCAGCCGATTGGCCGGCGAGCATGCCCGGTTGTTCCACGGTAAGCTCGCGACGTAACCCGCTGTAAATAGAGTTATTGCCCGAGGCGTCCCTTACCCAACTACTAACCAAATGTTCGACACCCTGGCAATGCATTAGCGGAACGGCTATACATTAGTCATTCGCTATTTCAGTGTAATTTAGATTGAACGGTCGCCAGAAAACGACAACCGTTAGAATTTGTCCGGATAAATTCGCTAACTGTTATTTTCATACCCTGAAGAGTGTGATGTTATTTTTTGTCGGGATAAAAAGTTGGGGGCTGTTCAAACGTCATGGTAATAAATACGCATTGATTGTCTGAAGGTTTCAGTCGCAGTTCCTGGCCATTATAAGTGCCCGGGCTCATTCGTAATTTAAAGCTCTTATGTTCGGCAAGTGCTAGGTCACCGCCAATGTTGACAAGACGGGGAAGGTCATCTTGCTTAAAAGGGTTTTGATTGTCTGTGTTGGCAATATATGCCGCAGTCCCACCGCGGAGCATTTGCTGCGTGGGGCACTCGTCCATTCCGATATTCAGGTCAGTTCAGCCGGCCTTGCCGCCCTGACGGGCAAGCCCATCGAGGCGACAGCACACGCCGTACTCACGGAGCATGGTCATCTGCCCCGTGAGCACCAGGCCGTTCAGCTCACTTCTCAAGCCGTCAGTGAGGCGGACTTGATTCTAGTGATGGAGCGACGGCATGTCAGTGGCGTGCTCAACATTGCGCCTGAAGCGCGGGGCAAAGTGTTGTTGTTGGGCAAATGGCAGGACGATCGAGAGATCAGCGACCCCTACCGTCAAGGCAAACCTGCTTTTGTGCACGCTTATGCGTTGATCGAAGAAGCCGTACACGCATGGGCACAGCGTCTGGCACGCTGATGGCCACTCCTTTTTGAATCGTAATCAAGGCAAAGAATCCGACTTATGCAGCAAGCACCGGTAGTCAACGTGCGGGACGACGACAATGACGAGATTGATCTTCTCGGCCTGTTTGGAACACTCATCGACCATAAATGGCTGATTGCCGCGGTTACAGGCGCCTTCATGGTCGCAGGGGCCGCGTACGCAGTGCTGGCTACACCGGTATTTCAGGCGAATGCGCTGTTGCAGGTCGAAGCGAAGAAGAACGATCTGTTAGGTTTCTCCGATGTCAGCAGCATGTTGGGAAAAGAGTCGCCTTCGGTGACCGAGATCGAGCTGATCAAGTCTCGTGCGGTGATTGGTAAAACGGTCGATAACCTGAAACTTGATATCGTCATACGACCAATGTATTTCCCGGTTTTCGGTGAGTTCCTGGCGCGTCGATTCCAGAATAAAAATCCCGGTGAAATAGCCGAACCCTTGTTGGGGTTGAACAGTTTCGCGTGGGGAGGGGAGTCGCTGAAGATATTCAAACTGGATCTCCCCGACTCGCAACTGGGCAAGAAATTGACCCTGACTGCGGGTGAAAATGGTCATTTCACGTTGGTGGATGAAGATGACAACCTATTGGCCGCCAGTCGGGCCGGAGAGCTTTTCGAGCAAAATGGCGTAACGTTTCAAATAGAGGAAATGCATGCCAATCCTGGGACTCGCTTCAGAGTCATCCGCAATTCTCGCTTGACCAGCATCCTCGACTACCAAGAGGATTTGGATGTATCCGAGCGCGGAAAAGAGTCGGGCATGATCGGGCTGGCGCTGGAAAGCACAGATCCGAATCAGGCCATTGAAACACTCAATGAAATAGCCGCTATTTATGTGCGGCAGAACGTAGAGCGCACTTCAGCTGAGGCGGCGCAGAGCCTGACGTTTCTCAAAGAGCAACTTCCGGTGGTCAAAAAGGACCTAGAAAAAGCCGGGAATGCCTTGAATGAATACCAGACGCGCAGCAAGTCCGTGGATATCACGCTAGAAACCAAAGCCATTCTTGATCAAATAGTCGGGCTCGATACCAATATTTCCGAATTGAAGTTGCAGCAAGCCGAGATGGACCGCAAGTTCACCCGTCAACATCCTGCCTATCGCGCATTGTTGACCCAGATCGGTGAGTTGAGCAGCAAGCAGAAAAGTTTGGCGTCCAAAGTGGAGAGCCTTCCCTCTACCCAACAAGAATTGCTTAGCCTTACCCGGGATGTAGAGGTCGGTACGGCCATTTACACCCAGCTGCTGAATAAGTCTCAGGAACTGGATGTGATGCGAGCGGGGACCGTGGGTAACGTGCGTGTGATCGATACTGCGGACGTTAATTTCCTCAAACCGGTCAAACCGAAAAAAGCCTTGATTGTATTGGTTGCTACGATTTTTGGCGGCCTCCTGGCAGTGGCCTTGGTGCTGGTACGCAGGGCTCTGAACCGGGGGCTCGAAAGTCCGGAAGCCATCGAGCAACTGGGGTTGCCGGTTTACGCGTCGATTCCCTACAGCATTCTGCAGAAAACCGAAGAAGACAAAGTCTCCCGCGGACGAGGGCGTTCCAATGGGACCTCATTGCTGGCCGTCACTCATCCTACCGATTTGGCAATCGAGGCATTGCGCAGCTTGCGTACCAGTCTGCACTTCGCCATGCATGAGGCCGACAATAACCGCTTGATGATTTCCGGGCCCAGTCCTCAGGTGGGTAAAACGTTCGTGTCGGTCAACCTCGCGGTGGTGATAGCACAAACCGGTATGCGGGTATTGTTGATCGACGTCGACATGCGCAAGGGTTATCTGCACAAAGTGTTGGGTGCTACTTCAGACAATGGGCTCTCCGATATCCTGGCCCGGCGCTGCGATGTGGCCACGGCTATTCATAAGACCGCAATCGACAACTTCGATTTTGTCAGTCGAGGCCAAATCCCGCCCAATCCTTCCGAGCTACTGATGCACGCCAATTTCAGCGCGTTATTGGAGCAGGCGAGCAAGCAATACGATCTGGTGATTCTCGATACGCCGCCACTCCTGGCTGTGACAGATGCGGCGATTGTCGGGCGCCTGTCCGGGACGAACCTGATTGTGACGCGCTATGGACTGAATCCGGCGAAAGAAATCGAGTTGACGGTCCGTCGGTTCTCCCAGAATGGCGTTGCCATTAAAGGTGCGATTTTCAACGGCGTGGAGAAAAAAGCCTCCAACAGGTATGGCTACAGTGATTATGGTTATTACCACTATGCCTACGCCTCCGACAAAAACTGACGAAGTTCGAAAGGTCGCGTTATAAGTTCAGATGCTTGACGGCGCTCCTATTATTCTTGGGTTCTATCGTTTACTGCTGCTCCGGATCATCAGCCAATAGGCATGATCAATCCGATATTTCATGGAAACATCACGTCCTGAGGAATAAGACGAAAAATCCTGGGGCGGTAGCGTGCCCGCGCTCTCTAGAGAGCTTGTAAAGGCCAAAGGGTTTGTCAGTGATTCGAAAAATATTTTTCATGGGTGTTACCGTATTTGTTCGATTGTTAACTAACGTCGCGCTATTCGTTTTTATGGCGCGTTATTGGAATGTATCTGAGTTTGGTGAATTCATATACATATATACAGCCGCAACGATAGCATGTTTGATTGTGGATTTTGGGTTCACTCAAAGTATCTTGCGTGATATAGGGATTAACAAGGGTCAAGAAGGGCGGATACTTGCTGATGTTATAAATGCTAAGTTGGCGTTGTCACTGGTATTGCTCCTTGTTTCAGCGCTAACGGTAATGTGCTTGAAGCTTCATATGTACCAGGTGATTTTGTTTTTTATTGTTTTAGCTTCATGTGTTATGACCTCGTTTTCCGAATCTATGAATGCGGTGTATAGGGGTATTAATAAGTACCATTACGAAGCTGCAATTACACTGATCAGCAATTGTGTGTATTTTTCTGTGCTCATAATGATTTTGATTGTGGGAGGGAGGGCGGAAAGTGTTGCATTGGGTATGCTCTTTTGCAAAGTAGTACAGCTTGCTTTGTCTTGTACTATCTATAAATTTATAGACTACCAGCAGATGATTCGGGGCAGTCTGAGAAAGACCATAAGCGATATAAAAAGAAATACGGCTTTTGGAATAGACGCGTTTTTAACTAACTTGGTGACCAGTGTTGATACTCTGATTGTGGGGTATTTGCTAGGGCACAACGCAGTGGGTATATATCAGGCAGGAATGCGCCTATTACAAGGTGCAAATACGGGGGCGCAAGTCCTGTCTAATGTTTATCTCCCGAGTCTTTCAAGGCATAACGCTGATGACGACAAGTTAAAAGCTCTGATAGTCCGGCTGTATTTTAAGATGCAGTTGTTAGGCGGTCTAGGAGCGGTGCTGTTCATATATGGCTCGGCATTAATGACGCGCGTAATCTACGGAGAAAAATACGTAGAGCTAGTAAGCTTACTTCCTCTTGTAGGTGTTTTGCTGATGCAGAGATATTTGGCGGCAGCACACGGGATAGTCTTATCTAGCTTGGGGCATCAAAGTTATCGGGCTTTTTATAATGTTTTAAGCATGCTCATTTTTTTAGCGTTATCTGTATTGGTTGCGCCATATTTGGGGATAAAGGGAATTGTAGTTTCTCTTCTGGTTTCTATTTTGGTGCTGCACATGCTTTATGTTTTTAGGCTGGTTAGCAGTAACGTACCATTGGGGCTGTCGAAACAAAACATAGCACTAACCATCGGATTCTATATGCTTATAGCTATCTTTTTTATTAACTACTTTGAAAGAATTGCGTAATGAAAAAAATTGGACTTTTATGGCATAATTATCCCTCTGAAAATTTAGGCGTGGGAGCTTTAAGTTACAGTCATTTTTGTTTGATTGAAGAGGCCCTTAAAGACCTTAATTTAGATGTCGGTTACCACGTCATTGGAATGATGCCGTCGACGGATAATGAATTTCAAAAAGCTACGGCACGCAAAGTAAGTTATTCTCAATTTTCTATAAGGCAAATAGCTAAAAATCCGTTAAAGCTACTTGAGATAAAGAAGGCGATATCTGAATGCTTTATTGTATTTGATTTGAGTGAGGGTGATAGTTTTACGGATATATACGGTTTTAAAAGGTTTCTTCAGCAGGCATTGAGTAAGGCGCTGGTGATTAATTGCGGTAAAGAACTTGTGCTTAGCCCCCAAACTATTGGGCCCTTTAACAAGGGGTATGGAAAGGTTGTATCAAATTTCATTCTAAAGAAAGCAAGTGCGGTGTTTGCTCGAGATGAGCAGTCCTATCGTTATCTAGTAGAAAATGGACATCAGCGGAACTCAAGTGTAGTAACCGACCTGGCTTTTGCACTACCGTATAACCGTGAAAATGTTCAAAAAGTAAAAGAAAATATAGATGTAGGGATCAATATTTCCGGATTGCTAATGAATGGAGGGTACAACGGGGAGAATCAATTCGGATTAACGATTAACTATCCGAGTTTGATTGAGAGTATTATTGAGGAGTTTTCGAAGGATGGCAATGTTAGAGTGCACTTGGTCTCGCATGTTATAACTGATAGATATGCAATTGAAGATGATTATCGCGCTAGCTTGAGTGTTAAGAGTAAGTTTCCGGAATGTGTATTGGCGCCTAAGTTTTCTTCACCTGTAGAGGCGAAAAGTTATATTTCGAATTTGGACTTTTTTACCGGTGCGCGTATGCATGCAACAATTGCGGCCTTTTCTAGTGGGGTGCCCGTAGTTCCGGTGGCATACAGTCGTAAGTTTAGCGGGTTATATGGGACATTAGGGTACAAAAATTTAGTAGATGGCCAATCTGATACAACTCAAGCCGCTATTGATACAATTTTAGAAGGTTACGCTGATAGAGCAAATCTTGCCAAAGAAATAAACAAAAGTAATGTCTCGGCGCAAACTAAGCTCGGTGTATATAAAACTTTCCTTAAAAGAAAATTTGAGAGCTATGAATAAATGAGCTCGAATATCATTAAGTTGGTAGAGAAAAACAATCTATGTACTGGGTGCGGGCTGTGTGAGAGTATCGCGGGTGCCAGTAATATTAAGGTTGCAATGAATGATGAAGGATACTTAAGGCCAACAATTTATAACGATCTGAAGCTGTCGGATTCAATGGTTATAAAAGATGTTTGTCCAGGATTGAATGTTAGTCACGCTACTGCTAGTAAAGATCATCACCCATTGTGGGGTGTTGTCGATACAATTTCTATTGGTGCTGCGTCAGATAGCGAGGTTCGTCTAAAAGGGTCATCTGGTGGAGTCTTGAGTGCACTCCAAATATATCTACTAGAGGAAAAAATAGTAGATTACGTCGTGAATACTTGTGTGGGTGATGAGAATCCGTTCGATACACAAGTTAATATAGCAAAAAATAGAGCGGAAATATTAAGTGCTACTGGTTCTAGATACTCGCCCTCGGCTCCTTTAAATACTATTGTTAGTTTGTTGGACAGGCCGGGAACCTTTGCTTTCGTCGGCAAGCCTTGTGATGTGGCAGCTTTGAGAAGATTGGCAAAGCACGACAAGCGAGTAAACGACAAAATTAAATATATGCTGTCGTTTATGTGCGCCGGTGTTCCCAGTAAAAAAGGTACTCTTAAAATTGTTAAAGATTTAGGAGTAGAGGAGTCTGAAGTTAAAGACTTTAGATACAGAGGCGATGGTTGGCCGGGTTCTGCTACAGTCACACTCAAGGACGATACCACAAGATCTATGTCCTATGAGGAGTCATGGAGATATGTTCTTAGTCCGAGAGTACAATGGCGTTGTAAGTTATGTCCCGATGGTACAGGTGAATTTTCAGATATTACAGGCGCTGATGCCTGGCATGTTGCGGAGGATGGATCGCCTGATTTCTCAGAGAGGGATGGTCAGAGCTTTATTATTTCTAGAAATAAAGCAGGGCAAAATCTCTTAGAACAATGTATTAAAAGTGGATATATAAACGTTTCCAGCGAAGTGGATTGTTCTAGAGTAGAAAAAGTTCAGTTTCACCAAGCATATAGAAAGAAAACATTGTTGCTTAGGTTCTTGGCTCTAAGGCTGATTGGCTTAGCCGTTCCAAGATATAATACAAGCCTTCTGTTGAGGGCAACTATGCTCGCTACGCCCGTGTCTTTATTAAGATCATTTGCAGGTACAGTAAAGCGTGGGCTCAAGATGAGAGAAAATAGGAAGAATGTCTGAGTATGTTATATAGACTATACTTGGCATACCTCACGTTGTTCACTTTGTGGCCAACGTATGCGGGTCTTAAAGTTTCGGGTCTACCTATACTTAATATTCAGAGGGTGTACGCCTTACTGTTAATAGTGTTGACGGTATTTTCAATATTGGCTTCGCCAAAAAATATGACGATCGCGTATAGAAGTTTTCGCGAAAGCTCCCGTTCGGTAGTTCTTGTAAGTTTGTTTTTTTTGTGGCGTTTAATATCATCTGTTTTTTCGGAAGATCCTATATATTCAGTTTTTATTGCTGCTTTAGATGTTCTCTTGCAGTATTCTTTTTTTGTAATAACCATTTTGTTGGTGACAAGTAAGCAGAGGGTAATTGAAGCGCTTAGGTTTGTGTTATATGGTGCGGTCATAGTCTCTGTGATTGGAGTTGTTGAGTCTTTAATTAAAGCTAATATGTTTTATAGCTTAGTTCCTAGAAGCGCAATGGAAACGGGGTATGTTGCATCGGCGTTAACGGAAAAAATTAGAGGGACTTACCGGGCCCAGGCTGGTTTTTTGCATCCGTTAGTATTGGCTGAGTACTTGATATTAACTATTCCAATAGCAATTTTGTTTTTAAAAATAAAAGTCGGCAGGCATATAAAGCTTGCTTCTGTCACAGTT
Organism: Pseudomonas sp. Pseusp15; assembly: GCF_059492165.1. Lineage (NCBI taxonomy): Bacteria > Pseudomonadati > Pseudomonadota > Gammaproteobacteria > Pseudomonadales > Pseudomonadaceae > Pseudomonas > Pseudomonas sp. Pseusp15. The sequence continues at coordinate 3,312,486 of NZ_CP168523.1, read as the reverse complement.
TTGTTGCTTGGGATGTATACCCTGATTTCTACTGGGTCGAGAGCGGGAGTTCTTGTTTTTGTACTTCAGCTTGGGCTTATGTTTCTGTTTAAATTGATCCGCGATCTAAAAAATCAACGAAAGATAATGCCGGTTGTTAGATCGTTTGTCATGATTGCTGTTTTATTTGCTGGTGTTCCGGTCGCATATAATTTTGCGAGTCTTGCACTTGAAGGGCAAAGTAATTCTGAATCAATGAGTACTCAAGCGAGAATTGATCAGTTTAATCTTGGGTTGGATACATTTGAGAAGCATCCACTGGTAGGATGGGGGCCTGGGTTGGCTGTGGATCATGTTGCAAGTTCAAATGTCACAACGGGTGAAAAGTCAGTTGATAACTACTATCTAACAATTGCAGCTGATTCCGGATTGCCTGCGTTTATATTTTTTGTTTGTATGGTGGTGGCTTATTATCGGAAGGCAAGAAAGCTTACTGCTAAGTTGGAGTCGCCGTATAATAGTGTGTCGGACGGTCTTTCAATATCATTGTTTGGTTTTTTAATATTTTGTGCTGTATTAAGCACCTTTGAGGTGTTTACGTTGGCATATGTATATTTTGCGCTTCTAACTAAACTTGAAGTCTTTCAAAAAACAAAGGTTCATAATTTTTTTAGTAAGGGGCGACGAGATGGCTAATTCAAGTGGTTCTGTGACTATTCTGCTTTCAACATATAACGGTGAGAAGTATTTAAGAGAGCAGATAGATTCTATTGTTCAACAACGATACCAAGATTGGGTGTTGCTTGTAAGGGATGATGGTTCTTCTGATAGCACGCTTGAAATTGTGAAATCTTATTCGGCGAAAGATGCACGGGTGCAGATAATTGCTGATGGTTATGGAAATCAAGGCCCTGCCGGGTCATTTATTAAGCTTTTGGCTTGTGTTGAAACAGAATATTTTATGTTTTGCGATCAAGATGATGTTTGGTTGCCGAATAAGGTTTGTGACAGCATAAAAATTCTTAAGTCCTATGATGGACCACATTTGGTATTTACTGATCTAAAGGTCGTGGACGAGCGTTTGAGGGAGATATCAAGCTCGTTTATGGACAAAAGTAGATTTGATCCTATAAAAGGAGTCAATTTCTCAAAGCTATTAATTCAGAACGTTGTTGTTGGGTGCACGATTGCGGCGAATAAAAAACTACTTGAAGAAAGTAAACTATCCGCATCTGCTGCACCGAATAACATAATGATGCATGACTGGTGGTTGGCGTTGGTTGCATCTAGTTTAGGTAAAATCACTTATTTAGATAAGCCTACTATTCTTTATCGCCAGCATGGAGGTAATTGTCTAGGTGCCAAAGACTCCGGTTTTCGGCATTATCTAAGACTTTTATATAATCAAAAGCCTTGGTTGAAAGCTCAAAAATATCTAAATAGAGTTGTGTTGCAGGCTGCTAGTTTTAATGAATGTTACGGTTGGAGAGTAACACCTTCTCAACAAAAATTGTTATCTTTAACTGTTGAATTGAGAAGTGGTTCAGTTGTTTTAGGTTTATCGAGATGTTTTTTCTCTGGTATTAGTATGCATAAACTAGATCGAAATGTAGCTCTGCTATTGTCCTTTGTTTTCGGAAGGTTGGAAGACCGGAAAACTGTGGAGAGTTAGCCTGTGAAAAGCTTTGGTGTAAGGGTTGTTAGTTTTTTTGCGAAACAGTTTTTTCGCGCTGTCGTGATATTTTTTATTTTGCTCAACAGTTGCTTTGGTGAAGATGTTACCAGTATTGGCGTGTATTATTTTCCAGGTTGGAAGCAAGAGGCTCCATTGATCAAGCGTCCGCCATGGGATTTAATAAAAAGGTTCCCCGATAAAGAACCATTGCTTGGCTGGTATAAGGATGGATCGAAAGATGTCACTTCTAAGCAATTAAGGTGGATGAAAGACAATCACATTGATTTCGTAGTATATGACTGGTATTGGGTCCCGAAATATGGGGTGACTCTAAATCATGCTATTGATTCATTTATAGAACACAGTAAAACAACAGATATTGATTTTGCTATCTTATGGGCAAACCACACTGATACACCATCAAGTTTAAGACAGTTTGATGAGGTTGTTGCATATTGGTTGAAAAAATATTTTGTCAATAGTAATTATAAAAAAATCAATGGTGAGCCGGTCGTAGTAATTTTTTCACCAGAGTCTCTTGAAAAACATGCGGAGCAATTTGGAGAGACTACCAAAAGCTTGTTGGCCAGAGCTCGCCAACAAGCAAGAAATGAAGGCTTTAAGGGTATATATTTTATATCCAATACGGCGCCGATCGATAACGTTGTTAAAAAAATACTACCTGATGCAACTTATGATGCGCTAACTGCTTATAACTACCAATCTGCTCCTTCGTTAAGGCAGCATTTATATAAGCAATCTCGCTCTTATGCTGAGTTGTCTGATGCTTATCAGGAAAATTGGAGTTGGATGATTAACAATTCGCCACTGCCGTACCTTGTGCCAGCTACTTCCGGGTGGGATCGAAGACCGTGGGGGGGGAGTACTGATCCTTTACACGATAGTTCTATCAGTACGCCAGAAGAATTTGATCGTCATATGCATGAAGCTATAACTACTGCTCGCTCCAATAAAGAGAAAACTCACAATACTGTGATTATATGTTGTTGGAATGAGTATGGTGAGGGTTCGTATATAGAGCCAACGAAAAAATATCGGTTTAGATATTTGGATGCGATAAAAAGAAATTTTTTAAAATGAAGGTTTGTTGTTTATATCGATAATTTGGGGGGGTGTATGGGGGGTAATAAAAAAATTCATATATTGGGCATACGAGGTATTCCAGCCCAGCATGGTGGATTCGAAACCTTCGCAGAGAAACTCGCACTTTACTTAACGAATAACGGTTGGAAGGTCGTCGTTTATTGCCAGGAAGAAGGCACTGGTGGGATCTCCACTACCGAATGGCGTGGCGTTAAACGAGTACATATCCCGTCCGCCAATACGGGGGTCGTTGGAACCATGATCTTCGACTGGAAAGCCACTATTCACGCATTGGGCCAAGATGGTCTTTTTTTGACCCTCGGTTACAACACAGCTGTCTTCAATATTCTTCAGCGCATGAAGGGTCAAACTAATGTCATCAATATGGATGGCATCGAATGGAAGCGCGAAAAGTGGGGTTTGATTGCCAAAACCTGGTTCTGGCTAAACGAGCGAGCAGGTTGCTGGATCGGCAACCACCTGGTGGCCGACCACCCGAAAATCAAGGATCACCTGGCCACCCGGGTCAAGGATTCGAAGATCACCATGATCCCTTATGGCGGGGACCGGGTGAACGAAGCAGACCCGACCGCCCTGGCTGATTATGGCCTGGAGCCCCATGGTTTCTCGGTGGTTATCGCCCGGCCGGAGCCGGAGAACTCCTTTCTGCAGGTCGTCAAGGCTTTCAGCAGCAAGCGCCGTAACCATAAGTTGGTGGTGCTGGGCAACTTCACGCCAGAGAAGAACGAGTACCACAAGCGGGTGATGGACGCGGCCGGCAAGGAAGTGATCTTCCCCGGTGCCATCTATGAGGCGGCGGTGGTTCGGGCGCTGCGGTTTTTCAGCCGCTTTTACATTCATGGCCATCAAGTAGGAGGCACCAACCCTTCGCTGGTGGAGGCATTGGGCGCCGGCTGCTCGGTGATTGCCCATAACAACCATTTCAACCGTTGGGTCGCCGGTGATGCGGCGGTGTACTTCGATGACGAGCACGACTGCGCCAAGTTGTTCGAGAAGTACCTGCGCGATGACCACAGCCATTTGATCGCGGCGATGAAGGCTGAAAGCACCCGCCGCTTCAACGAAAAATTCACTTGGGAAAACATCCTTTCCCAGTACGAAAAATTACTGATCCAGTGGTATCCCAAGGAGTACAGCAAGTGACCCAACGTATTATCGTCACCGGCGGTGCTGGTTTTATCGGCTCCGCCGTCGTTCGCCATCTGATCGACAACACCGATGTGAGCGTGCTCAATATCGACAAGCTCACCTACGCCGGCAATACCGAGTCCCTGGCGTCGGTGGCGGGTAGCCCCCGGTATGAATTCCAGCAGGTGGATATCTGCGACACAGCGGCGCTGCACGAGCTGTTCGCGCGTTTCCAGCCCGATGCGGTAATGCACCTGGCGGCCGAATCCCATGTGGACCGTTCCATCGACAGCCCATCGGATTTCATCCAGACCAACATCGTCGGCACCTACAGCATGCTGGAGGCCAGCCGCCGCTACTGGTCAGGGTTGGCGGCGGAGCAGAAACAGGGCTTTCGCTTCCACCATATCTCCACCGATGAAGTTTATGGCGACCTGGAAGGCACCGACGATCTGTTCACCGAGACTACGCCCTACGAGCCGAGCTCGCCGTACTCGGCGTCCAAGGCCGGCTCCGACCATCTGGTGCGCGCCTGGCACCGCACGTATGGCCTGCCGGTGCTGGTCACCAACTGCTCGAACAACTACGGGCCCTTCCACTTCCCCGAGAAGTTGATCCCTCATGTGATTCTCAATGCCATCCACGGCAAGCCGTTGCCGGTATATGGCGATGGCTCGCAGATCCGCGACTGGCTGTTTGTTGAAGACCATGCTCGAGCGCTGGTCGAAGTGGTGTCGCGCGGTATCGTGGGCGAAACCTACAACATCGGCGGACACAACGAGAAGCGCAACCTGCAAGTGGTGGAAACCATCTGTGAGCTGCTCGATGAGTTGCGCCCCCGCGATGAAGGGCAGGGCTCTTACAAGGAGTTGATCACCTTCGTCACCGACCGCCCTGGGCATGATCGTCGTTACGCCATCGATGCAGGCAAGATTGAGCGTGAACTTGGTTGGCGACCACAGGAAACCTTTGAAAGCGGTATACGCAAAACGGTTCAGTGGTATCTGGATAATCAAGATTGGTGGCAACGGATACTCAACGGCCAATACCGGTCCGAGCGTCTTGGCCACGTTGGCTGAAACATTCAAAACTTGCCTCTATTTAACTTCGAAGGGAATCCCCTATGAAAGGTATCATTCTGGCGGGAGGCTCCGGCACCCGCTTGCATCCCATTACCCGTGGTGTGTCCAAACAGCTGCTGCCGGTCTACGACAAGCCGATGATTTATTATCCGCTGTCGGTATTAATGCTGGCGGGCATTCGCGAGATATTGATTATTTCCACGCCCCAGGACTTGCCCAACTTCCAGAACTTGCTGGGTGATGGTTCTTCTTTCGGCATTGAACTCAGTTATGCAGAACAGCCTTCTCCTGATGGCCTGGCGCAGGCCTTTCTGATCGGCGAGGAGTTCATCGGCGACAGCAATGTGGCGCTGATTCTGGGCGACAACATTTTCTACGGTTATGGCTTCAGCGCCTTGTTGCGCGAAGCGTCACAACGACAGACCGGTGCCACTGTTTTTGGATATCGAGTCAGCGACCCGGATCGTTTTGGCGTTGTCGAGTTCGACGAGAGCGGCAAGGCGATCTCGATCGAAGAGAAGCCTGCGCATCCGAAGTCCGACCATGCTGTCACCGGTTTGTATTTCTACGACAAAGACGTGGTGAGCATCGCCAAGCAAGTCAAGCCTTCGGTACGCGGTGAGCTTGAAATCACCGACGTGAACAATGCTTATCTACAACGCGGGGATCTGCACGTCAGTGTGCTGGGGCGTGGTTTTGCCTGGCTGGACACCGGGACCCATGATTCGTTGATGGAGGCCGGGCATTTCGTCCAGACCATCGAAGCGCGGCAGGGCTTGAAGGTGGCCTGCCTTGAAGAGGTGGCCTATCACCAGGGTTGGTTGTCGGCTGCGGAACTGGATAAACAAGCCACCGCGTTACACAAAACCGGTTACGGACAATACCTGGCGCGCGTACTAACGACGGAGCCTTCGAAATGAATGTCATCAACACCCGATTGCCCGGCGTACTGATTATCGAGCCCAAGGTGTTTGGCGATGCCCGTGGGTTCTTTCTCGAGAGTTATCACGAACAGCGTTATCGCGACGCCGGCATCGAGTTGCCTTTCGTCCAAGACAATCACTCACGCTCGCAGTATGGCGTATTGCGCGGTTTGCACTTCCAGCGGACCCGGCCCCAGGGCAAGTTGGTGCGGGTTACCCAAGGTGCGGTGTACGACGTGGTGGTGGACATCAATCCCGAATCGGCCACTTGCGGTGAACATGTAGGGGTCAAGTTGACCGCCGACAACCATCTGCAGCTATGGGTGCCGCCGGGTTATGCCCACGGCTTCTGCGTGCTCAGCGATACCGCCGATTTTCAATACAAATGCACCGATCTGTATTTCCCCGAGGATGAGGGTGGGCTGCTCTGGAATGATCCGGAGCTGGGCATTACCTGGCCCGTTGAATCGCCTCAACTCTCGGAAAAAGACTTGCGCAACCCACGCTTGCGCGCGGTGTTGAACGGGGAATGACGGGTTAATATTGGTCTATAGTTAACATTAACTATTTATGACCTGATGTTATTTAGCCTTGAATGTTCAGTCACAATAGAACCTAGCGGGACAGGATACCGGGAAAATCCTGACTAATAATAACAATAGGCGTGAAGGGGGAGTGACTTTTGCTCGGGAGTTTGTGCCGAAAATGCCTTCTCATGTAGCAAACATCTTGGAAAATTGCCTTTTTCCGTCAATAAGTCCTGCTCGGTGCAAGCGCTTTTGTCCATGATGTGACGAGGTTTGGCGTATGGCATGCACTCTCTATAAATGACATTCTCCAAAGGAGGCAATGTGCATGAACTGTCTCGTTCAATTGACGGGTGTCAGTTCATTCACCTGCTGTTCCATTCCCGGTCCCTTAGTCTCAAATCTAATGCAGAGTTGATGTCGAGAAGGAGTCTGATATGAAGAAACTACTTACGGCCGGCTTGCTGGCTGTCATGAGCACTGCAGCGTTGGCGGCGGATGAGCCGGCGAGCAAAACGGCGAGCAAAACGGCGAGCGAAGCAGTGAGCGAAGAGGTGAGCGAGCCATTGTCCTTGAGTACCCCGCTGGTTGGGGGAGTGACGGTCGCAGAAACCGTGGTGATCGGCGCGGCCATTATCGGCGCTGCGGCGGCCGCTTCAAACTCTGGAGGCAGTTCCAATGGCGGTACCTCTGGAACAGGTGGCACAACCGGTACTAGTGGTACGACGGGTACCAACTAAACCCCGCGAAGTATGTTGTTCAAGATCACTCAGAACTTTCTGGGTGATCTTGTTTTAGATTTGCCCTCGACTAGCGTAGTGCCCTTATGATCCGTAGATTATCTGTTGTTATGCTGGCAAGTATCAGCTTGCACGGCTGTATGTTTTCGCCTGGTCAACATATGGACACCAGTCAAATGGTCAGTGACGGCTCTCCGGAAAGTAGCCGGGTAGAGCTTGTTCCCATCACGCCTAAATTGATTGCCATGGATGCGGCCACGCAAGTTCGCGAACCCGTTCCCCCAGCGTTGTTGTCCTACGTTCCAGGCGGTTATCGCGTGGGTGCCAACGACCTGCTATTTATCACGGTCTGGGATCACCCCGAGTTGACGGCGCCTTCGGGGCCGCAACAGCAAATCGATGCCAACGGGCGTCTGGTGCGTCCGGACGGTACGTTGTTTTATCCCTATATCGGTAATATCCCGGCCGCCGGTAAAACCATCGAAGAGTTGCGGGCCTTTATTGCCGAGCGCTTGTCGCAATTTGTCGAAAGCCCCCAAGTCGACGTCAGCGTATTGCGCTTCGCCAGCCAGACCGTGGTGATTTCCGGTGCGGTGCTCAAAGCTGGGCAGCAGCCAATCACTACCACGCCGCTGAGCGTGGTGGAGGCCGTTGGCGCGGCCGGTGTGGACCCCTCGAACGCAGACCTGTCAGGCCTGACGCTGACCCGGGACGGGCGCGAATACAAGCTCGATCTGGACACCCTCAATCGCCAGGATTCACAGCTGCAAGGTGTTTACCTCAAGGGCGGCGACCGGCTGTACCTGCCCTATAACGACCAAAAGCGGATCTATGTCATGGGTGAGGTCAACGCGCCTCGCGCGCTGAGCTTCAAAGGCAAATCGATCAACCTGACCGATGCGCTGGGCACAGTGGGGGGCTTGAACCAGACCACCTCCAACGGTAATGCGGTGTACGTGATTCGCGGCGCCGACCATCTGGAAACTGAACCGGCCAAGGTGTTCCAGCTCGACGCCGAATCCCCGTCGGCCCTGGTACTGGCCACCCGTTTCGACTTGCAACCGCAAGACATCGTCTATGTCGGCCCGGCCGGCGTGACGCGCTGGAACCGTCTGATCAGCCAGCTTCTGCCTACGGCCACTATCCTGGGGACCGGTGCCAGCTCACTTAACGATCTCAGCGAAGCCAACAGCAGATAAGGCTCAATCCCGCCGTGAAAACTTTGCCTACCTGCGCCGGCCTGACGATGGCGCTCTTGTTGTGCGGGTGTAACCCGTTGATGAAGGCCTCCTGGGACACCCTTGAAACATCTGTCGCGGGGCCTGCCTCCATCAATTTGACCCGTGCTCAGGTCGACGCTGTGCCATATCCGCAGATCCTGGTCACCACCCCCTCCAGTGAGGGCGTGATGGCCATGGCTCGTCGGCGGGGCGACCTGCAGTTCTGGGTCGCTTCCGGCAAGCAAGTGCTGCTGATGCGCGACGGCCTGGTGGTGCGCACTGTCGGGCTGGGCGCTTCCCTGGATGGTACTCGTTTCAATGATGAGTCGCCCTTCAAGCGCGGCCTTCAGCATTTGCCTGACGGCTATACCAGCACGCGCTGGATCGACATCTATAACGGCAACCGCATTGGTATCGCGGTCAACAGCCGTTTCAGTCCTCACGGTATCGAGACCATCAGCATTCTGGACAAGGATTACGCCTTGCTACGTATCGACGAGCAGGTGGATGCACCCACCCTGAATTTCCGCGCCACCAACCGCTACTGGGTCGACCCCCAGGACGGTTTCATCCTGCGCAGCGAGCAGCATCTGACGCCGCAACTGTTTCTGAAAATCGTGCAGGTGCGCCGTGATCGGGGAGCTGCCCGGTGAAGTGTTCAAACCTTTTTTTGCTTGGCCTGCTGTTGATCGGCCCGGGCGTGGGCCAAGCGGCCGTCACGGTCAGCGGTGATGTGCGCAGCCCTGGCCAATTCGAAATCAAGCCCGGTGCGCGCTTGCTGGATGTCATTCGTAACGCCCAACCCAATGCCGAAAGTTACTGGCTGGGCGCGGCGTGGCTGCACCGTTCATTAGTGGACAAGCAGACGCGCTTGAAGGCAGGTGTTTTGTTCGATCTGAAACTGCTGCAACGGGGGGCCTTGCTCGATGGCAAAAACACGCGAGCAGAATTGAGCGCGCGCCTATATGAGCAGGTCGCGCAACTGCCGGTCACCGGACGTCAGGTCGCGGTGCTCGATCCGATCGCTGTGGAAACGGGGTTCGCCCGTAACGCGCTGCTGGATGATGGCGACCATCTGATTTACCCCCAGCGGCCGTCCACCGTGGAAGTTTTCGGGGCGGTCGCGCAGCCTTGCCAGGTGCCTTACCGAGCCCTGCAGGAAGTGCGTGCCTATGCCCGTGACTGCGCCATTCTTGGCGACGCCGAGGGCGACTATCTGTGGCTGATCCAGCCTGACGGCCAGGTTCGGCGCGTGGGCGTGGCGGCATGGAATCGTGAGGACGGCATCATTGTGGCGCCCGGCAGCAAGATCCTGGTGCCGATCAGGAGCGACGATCTCGAGACGCCGACCCCTGAGCTCAATCAACAACTGGCCGAGTTTCTCGCCACTCAACCGCTGGCTGAGGTGGCCCCTTGAAGTGCCCGTTGAAGTTACGTTTTGCTGCTGCATTGCTCCTGCCCTGCGGATTGGCTCACGGCGAACCGCGCTACACACAGAGTGATTTTGGTGGCGTTGGTCTGTTACAGACCCCCACCGCGCGCATGGCCCCGGCGGGGGAGTTGAGCGTTACGGCCAGCCGTACCGACCCTTATTCGCGCTACAGTTTTTCCTTGCAGCCGCTTGATTGGCTGGAAGGGTCGTTTCGTTACACAGCGATCACCAACCGTAATTACGGCCCCGAGGACTTTAGCGACGGCCAGAGCTTCAAAGACAAGGCCATCGACTTGAAAGCGCGGCTTTGGGAAGAAACTCACTGGGCCCCGCAGGTCGCTATCGGCGCCCGGGATATCGGTGGTACCGGGCTGTTTTCCAGCGAGTATTTCGTCGCCAACAAGCGTTATGGCGACCTGGATTTCAGCCTCGGCATTGCCTGGGGTTATCTGGGTAATCGTGGGGATTTCAGTAACCCGCTGTCGGTATTGGGCAGCCAATTCAACGACCGGCCACAGAGCACGGCGGCTGTGGCCAGGGCAGGGGACGTGAACACCAACGCGTACTTCAGGGGCCGCCCTTCGTTGTTTGGCGGGATTGCCTATCAAACGCCCTGGGAACCACTGAGCCTGAAGATCGAGTACGAGGGCAACGATTACAAGAATGAGCCACTGGACAACCCGCTCAAGCAAGACCTGCCGATCAACGTCGGCGTGGTCTACAAGCTGGCCGACAGCGTCGACCTGAGCGCCGGATGGGAGCGTGGCAATACGGCGATGTTCGGCATCACCCTGCACACCAACTTTGTCAGCCGCAAGGCACCGGTCAAGACCTATGATCCTCCCGCCGAGCGGCTGCCCGCGCAGGCACCGTCGACTCCGCCCGATCAAGTCAACTGGGCCGATGTCTCCAACCGGCTGCAGCAAAATGCCGGCTACAAGGTCAAACGCATTACCCAGCGCGGCTCGGAGTTGATGGTGTATGGCGAGCAATCTCGCTATTTTTATTCGGCCAAGGCCGTCGGGCGGGCCAGCCGGATTCTCGATAACAGCGTCAATCAGGACATCGACTGGTTCACCCTGGTGAATCAGCGTTATGACATGTCTATCGAAGAAACCAGCGTGCCGCGAGAAACCTTCCGCGCGGTGGTGAACAACGACCAGCCGCTGAAGGATCTGCACCGTACGACCGAGGTTAACCCGGCGACTGCACACCGGGAAACCACGCTCTATACCCAGGCGCTGGAACCGTTCAGCTATGGCTTGGGCCTGGGCTACAAACAGAATATTGGCGGCCCCAATGGCTTGCTCTATCAGTTCACCGCTGATGCCGATGCGGAGTACCGTTTCACCCGCAACACCTGGTGGAGCGGCCTGCTCAGCGTCAACCTGCTGAACAACTACGACAAGTTCACCTACGACGCACCGAGCGGGTTGCCGCGAGTGCGCACCGATTTGCGTCAATACCTGACCACCTCCGATGTGACGATGCCGACGTTCCAGTTCAACCACGCGGCGCAGCTGGATCGGGACTGGTATGGCATGGTCTATGGCGGGTATCTGGAATCCATGTATGCCGGGGTCGGCAGCGAAGTGCTGTATCGACCCACGGGGAAACGCTGGTCATTGGGCGCCGATCTGAACTTTGTGCGCCAGCGGGATTTTGATCAGGGCTTTGGCCTGCGCGATTACCAGACCATAACGGGTCATGTCACCAGCTATACTGAATTGCCCAATGACATGCTTGCAGCGGTCAGCGTCGGGCGTTACCTGGCACGGGACTGGGGCACCACTGTCGACTTGTCACGGGAGTTCAAGAACGGCGTGAAGTTTGGCGGCTGGGTCACCTTGACCACTGCGTCGAAGGCGGAATATGGCGAGGGTAGCTTTGACAAAGGCATCTACATTTCCATCCCGTTCGACGAGCTGTTGAGTACCTCGACCATGCGTCGTGCCAATATCGTCTGGGCGCCACTGACTCGCGATGGTGGTGCGCGCCTGAACCGTGCCTACTCATTGCAGACCATGACCGACGGGCGTGACAGCAGCTTGTTCTACAACAACTTCGAGAAAATTACCGAATGATCACGTGGCTCAAAGGCTTGATCGAGTTGCCGTTCTGGCTCAGGGGCCTGGCCTTTGCCATGGTGACGGCGATACTGCTGTTCGCGGGATTGCGCGCTAAGCCGATCCCGGAGTTGTTTGCCGAAGAGGACAAGATCCATCACTGGATCGGCTTTCTGGTGTTTGCATGCAGTTGCCGTCTGGCTTTCCCCAATGTGAAGTTTGTCTGGACAGCCTTGGGGTGTTTGCTCATCGGCGTACTCATTGAGCTCGCGCAAGGTTTGATGCCGCTGCGCACGGCTTCGCCCTACGACATGCTGGCAAATAGTATCGGCGTGTTGATGGGGTTATTGATTTCAAGGTACTGGGTACGCTGAAAAGGCTTTAGGCACCTGGCAGTTCGTCGGCATGTTGTAACCGTTGATCCTCGCTATATCCCCCTCCAGCAACACCTCTCTTGCCACTCCATCCGGCATATGTTCCGTAATGCAATCTGTAGCAGCTGCCGAGCCTGCGAGGCTGCGTTCGGCTGCGTAGCAGTCGTGATTGATCTACCTGATACACCGCAAGTTCTGGCTGGACGACTGCTGCGCAGTCGAACGCAGCACTGGATACGCTTTCTGGTGTTTGCGTGCGGTTGCCGTCTGCCTTTTCCCAATGTGAAGTTTGTCTGGACAGCCTTGGGGTGTTTGCTCACCGGCGTACTCATTGAGCTTGCGCAAGGTTTGATACCGCTGCGCACGGCTTCGCCCTACGACATGCTGGCAAATTGTATCGGCGTGTTGATGGGATAATTGATTTCAAGGTACTGGGTACGTTGAAAAGGCGTTAGGTACCCGGCAGTTTGTCGGCATGTTGTAACCGTTGACCCTTGCTGCCGAACGCATCCTCGCAGCATCGACAGCTGCTACGGGCGAACGCAGCCGTCGGCAGTTGCTACAAAACAAAGGGTAAATGGGGTGAGGCGGGGAGAGGGGCTCCGGGCAGTCAGAGATCTGACTGCCCGGACTGCGGCCCTGTTAGCCACAGGCTGAAGAACAGGCGGGGGGCGAATCGCAGCGGTTAATAGATGTCCTTGGAAAAGAGCGTAAAGGGCGTCTTGATCAGGATCTTGATGTCGAGCCACAACGACCAATTATTGATGTAGTTGAGGTCGATCTCCACGCGCTTTTGCATCTTGTCGAGGGTCTCGGTTTCGCCACGGCAGCCACTGATCTGGGCCAGCCCGGTGATGCCCGGTTTGATTCGATGACGGGCCATGTAGGCCTGGATCTTGCCGGTGTAGTAGTCGTTATGGGCAATCGCGTGCGGCCGCGGCCCGACCAGCGCCATATGGCCTTGCAGTACGTTGAAGAACTGCGGCAGTTCATCGATGGACGTGCGTCGAATGAAACGGCCAACCGGGGTAATGCGAGGGTCTTCACGGCCGGCCTGGCGGACTTGATGGTCGTCGTGCAGGCGCATGGAGCGGAATTTCCAGACCTTGATGATCTTGCCGTTCCAGCCGTGCCGTTCCTGTTTGAAAATGATCGGCCCCGGGGAGGAGATCTTCACTGCGACGGCAATCACCAGCAGCAGTGGACTGAAGGCGATCAGCGCCAGGGCGGCGAGACCTCTGTCCAGCAGGGTCTTGCTGAGTGCCGCTGTCGGGTAACTGGTCAGCGGGCTTTCATTGAGGTGGATGGCGGGCAGGCCATCCAGCTCGCTGACGGAATGATTGAGCAACGTCATGCTGCCCAGGTCGGGAACCCAGACCACATCCACATTCGAGTCGAGAAGGTCGATGTACAGCGCTTCGACCTGTTTGGCTTCGCTCAAGGGCAGCGCGATGTACAACCGCCGGACATCGTGCACCCGGATCAGCTCGCGCAGCTCCTGCAACTGGCCCACGATCCGGTGGGTATTGACGTTGGTCGACAGCTCGTTGGGTTTTGAGCTGATCAGGCCGACCAGCGGCGGATACTCGGTTTTGGCCAGTTTGTCCGCCAGATTCACCGCCAGTTGGTCGGTGCCGATGATCAGGGTGTTATTTTGGCTGTGCAATTGCCGGTGGTAGTGTCTGGAAAAACTATGCAGAGGCAGGTACAGCAAGGCCTGCACGCAATAACCTGCCACAGCCCAGACCATGATGATTTCCCGGGAGAACAATTCGCTGGTCTTGCTGAGAAAGCCGATGCTGGTCAGGCCGGTCAGTGTCAGCAGCCACCCCAGCAGCAGTCGACCCAGGCCGGAGAGGTATCCATGCTGCTTGTGATAGACCAGCAGCAGGGAGTAAGAAGGGACCGAACCCAGGAACGTCAGCACGGCAAGCACACGATAATGAGCTTCGATTTCTCCTGTCTGGTACAACGCCAGAGCAAATAACAACGCATTGACCGAAGTGATGGCAATTATCCATTGCCCCCAGAAGGTCAGTCCTTTGGATATGCTGTTTCGATTAATACGATTATGTACCATCGCGGTGTCCCTCGGGCGTGCGCCACGTTGTGTATCAGTCGACGGTTAATAAATGGCAGCCGCGCGCAAAGGCTGAGCGAGCGCAGTTCGGTCAGAGATTATTTTTATTATTGGAAGGGAATAACGCGGGCTATGGCTGGCCATCCGAATGTTGTTTTCAAGTCAGCTGATACGGTTGTCTCAGTGTCCGGTTTTTATACTAGTACCTTAATCTTTGTGGGTGTCTGACGAATTATAACGGACACCACTTCCAGGGCTCATGTTATAAAAGGTCGTGCTCTTTTATTAGGAGGGCATCACTAAATCGTCTATAAAATTGCAGCATTCCGATAAGCGCTTGCCCGCCATGGGGAGGGATCCGGCAGGAACTATGGAGAGAAATATGTGCGAGGGACAGGCGGCGGGAAGTACGAGGTGAGGTGGTTAGGCAGTCAAGCGGTATCGGGTTGAGCGGGAAATCGCATTTATTGTTATTGTTTTTGCGATTTCAATCAGTATGCGATTCTGATCCTTTGTGCCAGGCAATAACCACGGTTTCTGACCGAGCGAATCAGGCGTTCCCCGTTGGCGGCAGTCTTGAATTTTTTCTGCAGTCGGCTCAAGCACATTTCAAGGCCGCTGTAATTCTCCGGGTCTTTATCGATACGTAGAATAAGATCGTTCTTGCTGAGTACCCGTCGATCACTGATGACCAGTTGGGTGAGCATTAACGATTCGGTGCCGGTCAATGGGATGGTTATATCTTCCTTGATTAATGTTCTGTCGTCGGCATTAAACCACCAGATGTCGGGGTTACCCTGCGACTCTTTAACCCGGCTGACTGCAGAGATGAACTCTTCGTCTGCCACCGGTTTCTTGAGAAATCCATCAACCCCGAAGTGCGAGAAGTGATGAAGTTCTGAATGCTCCGAGTTGGGAGTTATGAGTATGATTTCCGCATCTTTTTGATTTTTGCGGATAAAGCTGACATCGCTCAGCGAGATATCGGCCTGGTCGAGCAGGATGTGCGTGAATCGACTCTTTCGGATGCGTTCGCTGCTGAGTTTGCCAGATTCGATTTCAAAAGATAGATGCAGGCGTTGTGCGAGAAGCGATTCTATAGCTTGTCGTGCCAGTTGATCTCGGGTGAAAATTAGAAAGCTGTTGTTTGGCGTATTCACAATAAGGCTCCTTCCTAGTTTGGTGAAATTTTTTAAGCTTAAATAACCTCGGTAGGCGAGTAGTACCTGCCCTGGAAAAAATCGAAAGGCATGCTGCGGGCCAGTGTGTGCAGTGCTTTGTGCTCGACCCGGTCCGCAATGAACCTGATCTTGCTGTCATGGATCATGCTGCTCAGGCAGTCGTAAGACCTGTTGAAAAAGTCCTGACTGTTATCGACCATGATGTCGAAGTTGGACCGGGTCAGGTCCACTTTTATGTAATCGAACAGCTTCGGGCTGATCAGTTTGTCAGCGCTGTCATCGCTTAAGTCATAGCCATCGAAAGCGATCTCGATTCCGTTGTCCTTCAATAAATGAATATGATTGATAATAGTTCTTTTTTCTTTGAGATTGAACGAAAGGAGCGAACTGCCGTTAATGCTGGGGATTAACTGTTGTTCATGCTTCTTGAGTGTCGTTTGAGCGTCGTTCAGTTCTCGGATGAACGCTTTATCCAATAACGCGGATTGGTTCATGGTCACGAATAATTTATTGGGTGTCTGTACGGATGGGGACGACGTGGCCTCGATCTGTGAAAGGGCATTTAATTGGATCCGCATCAGTACTTCACGATAAATCGCCAGCGGGTGATCGGGATGCAATGGCTGATACCCCTTGTTCAGAGGTGTCTGTTGTTTGGTCGCTTTGGCATAAATCTCACTGCCGAACAATTCATCGTTTCGCTTGAGAATTGATTGCCTGAAGAAAACCATTGCGAAGTTATCTTGCACGGTATATTGCCTGCTGGACTCCATCGTTTAGTCCCTTTAAGAATGAAAGTTTGCTTGCTTTACTGAAACGACCCCTCGGAGCAATCGATAGCCATAACCGCGAACACTATGAATGATGTTAATGCCGAAGTGCTTTTTGATTTTGTTTCGAAGGCGGCTTATGGATTTCTCCAGAACACGTGAGTCATAGAGTTTGATATTCAAACCCATGGATTCGGCCATGGAGTCATGGTGCAGGATATTACCTTCTGCATTGATAAGCGCATCCAGGGCTTTCATTTCCTGATAAGCCAGATCCAGTTTGAGCTCATCGTTGTATAAGTGCAGGCATGTTTGGTCCAAGGTCAACTTAATGGCAGGCTGCCATTCAGGTGTTTCGAGCAACTCTGAAATTAACCTGGCTTTTTCATCCTGGTCGTTAGGTACATTGATACAATGATCTGCACCGGCCAGGTAACATTCAATTTTGGTTTGCGGAGCGCGAAAATTGATTGCAACGATAATGGACAGTTCTGTTGGGCTCGTACGTAGTTTCTTGATGAGCGCCAGGCAGTCATTAAGAATGGAAGGGCTTTCAATGTCGATTAGTACGGCATCGTGGGCTTGAGTTTCGCTATCTGGGTTTAATGGGTTTGTGTAATCTAATGTATATATATGTGTGAGATTTGGTGCAAATAACTGTCGAAGTTTCTCTGCCGAGCGCCAAGTGCGCCCAATAGCGAGAATACCCCTCTGGCTATTTTCGATTTTGCTCTCAGTACTCATCGTGCAAATTACTCATATGTGCTGGCGCTGCAATCTTAATACACAAAATACTGAAATTATCTGACTTTTTATAACATTTTGAGCTTGTCAGCAGGTGCCATTTGATTGCCAGTAGTTTCAGTTGAATCAATGACATAGCCAACTGTGGAGGCTTTAGCCAATTTGATTTTTTGATATCCGATTTAGTTGGTGAGCGCCTTTGCGTCGGACTAGGCCCTCTAGGTTGACTTTTCTATGATCAATACTGAAGCGAGGCTGATCCGCGGACCGGGCTACAGAATGAGGCATCACTGAGAAGTCTTGCGTATAAATTGTGCGGAAGTCCGCATTTTTGATTTCTGGAGTTGATTTATAAGAATATTCCACGGTGTTCTATGGCAGTCTAGGTGCGCGCTCGAAAGGCGCCAGTTCAACTGTCGCCTCTTTTTAGGGCAGATGAGAGCGGGGGGGATATTAATTGACTCCTTTTACATTATATTTGTAATATTTTATGTCAAGAGCTGATTTTGTGAACAGTGTAGTTATTCCGTCTGGTGATTGAATACAAAAAGCCAAGGTTGATATTAAATGGCCATTATACTAAAGTATTAGTCTAAGGGGGATCCGTTCATTGGACTTTTTCGCAATTAATCATCCATGACACGCCAAACCGATCGACCAGCATCCCGAAGCGTGCCGCCCAGAACGTCGTCTCCAATGGCATTTGAATACTCCCGCCTTGCGCCAATGCCGCAAACACTCGCTCTGCCTCAACCACACGGTCGACATTCAATGACACCGAACAACCGCTCATGCCGGCGCTGGGGCGATCGGGTGTGGTATCCGACCCCATGATCGACTGATCCCCGACCAACAGGCGCGTATGAATGATCAGGTTGTGGCAGTCCGCTGGCACATGGTCGCGAGCCGGAGTTTCGCCGAAGGTCATCATGACTTCGATCTGGCCAGGCAGGCTTTTGGCGTAGAAGTTGAAGGCATCCTGGCAGTCGCCGTTGAAGATCAGGTAGGGATTGATTTTCATGTTCTGCTCCCGGTGATGGAGTGGGGCACATTGGTTGGACGTTCAGGTTCGTCTACCAATCCCGATAGGCATTGACTCCTCATAGCAAAGCGCTAAAACGTGGTGAGCGACGATACTTTTTTAGATGTTTTTCCTATGGGCGAGGCGAGGCTTATCGCCTCATATCCACGTAAAGTGGGCGTTGCTCATTCCCCATGCCGTATGACCTGCCGCGCCCCTTTACATCCGCCACCGAGTCCATCGCCCATGCCTGTCCTTACCCGTTTCGCCTCTTTGCTCGACCAGGCGAGGCGTGCCTTGTTGCTGGTCTGGGGTACGTCCCGCGGGCTGTTTCTGGGGTTGGTGCTGGCGACGCTGATCGCTGGTGTGCTGCCGGCACTGGCAGCCTGGTTGGGGCAGCGGATTGTCGACGCGGTAGTTACCGCGATGCAGTTGCACGCGCAACAGGGCAGCGCACCGTTGTGGCCGGTCGTGCGTTATGTGCTGTTTGAAGCGGGCGTGCTTGCGTTGCTGTCCGGGACGCAGCGTGCGCTGTCGGTGCAGCAGTCGCTGTTGCGGGTGCAGTTGGGGCAGAAGGTCAACACGATGATTCTGGAGAAGGCCCAGACGTTATCGTTGGTGCAGTTCGAGAACTCCGAGTTCTACGACAAGCTGGTTCGGGTGCGGCGCGAGGCATCGACCCGGCCATTGGCGCTGGTGATGAAGTCGCTGGGGCTGATCCAGAACCTGATCGTGTTGATCAGCTTTGGCGTGTTGCTGGTGCATTTTTCGCCCTGGGCGCTGGTACTGCTGGTGGTCGGGGCGTTGCCGGTGTTCTTTGCCGAAGCGCACTTTTCCGGGGATGCCTTTCGGCTGTTCACGCGCCGGGCGCCGGAGAGTCGGCAGCAGAACTACATCGAGACACTGCTCTCCCATGAGGGCTACATCAAAGAGGTGAAGCTGTTTGGCTTCGCGCCGCTGTTGTTGCAGCGTTATCGGGACACGTTTGCTCGTCTCTACGCCGAAGACCGGCGCCTGACGTTGCGTCGCGATGGCTGGGGGTTTGTGCTGGGACTGCTGGGCACCGCGGCGTTTTATCTGGCCTATGCATGGGTCGTGGTCGATACCGTTCACGGCAGCATCAGCCTCGGGCAAATGACCATGTACCTGGTGCTGTTCAAGCAGGGGCAGACGGCGGTGAGCAGCAGCTTGAGCGCGATCAGCGGTCTCTATGAGGATGGTCTTTACCTGTCGAGCCTCTATGAGTATTTGGCCGAACCGGTGGTGGCCGATGCCGGAAGCCTTACAGTGGGTGCGGTGCCCGGCGATGGGTTGCGTTTCGAGAGTGTCGGTTTCCGTTATCCGGGGGCGAGCCGCGCTGCTTTGCAGGGCATCGATCTGCACCTGTTGCCCGGACACAGTGTCGCGCTGGTGGGGGAAAACGGCTCGGGCAAAACCACGCTGATCAAGTTGCTGACGCGGTTGTATCGCCCTGATCAGGGCCGCATTCTGTTGGATGGCAGTGATTTGCAGGCCTGGGAAGAAGAGGCGCTGAGACGGCGCATCGGCGTGATTTTCCAGGACTACATTCGCTACCAGTTCTCCGTCGGCGAGAACATTGGTGTGGGCGACACCCTGGCGTTCAACGATGAAACCCGTTGGCAGCAAGCGGCCGCCGAAGGCATGGCCGCGCCTTTCATCGAGCGTCTGGATCGTGGTTACGCCACGCAATTGGGACGGTGGTTTGCCGGTGGGCAGGAACTGTCCGGTGGGCAATGGCAGAAGATCGCCTTGTCTCGCGCCTACATGCGCCGCGACGCCGATATCCTGATCCTGGACGAACCGACCTCGGCCCTGGATCCGGCGGCGGAAGCGGCGGTGTTCGAGCATTTCAGCCAACACACCGAAGGGCGCATGACGTTGCTGATTTCTCACCGCTTCTCCAGCGTGCGCAATGCCGACCACATCATCGTGCTGGACCAGGGGTCGATCCTTGAGCGAGGCGATCACGACAGCCTGGTCGCGGCGGGTGGGCGCTATGCGCAGTTGTTCAACGTGCAGGCGCGTGGTTATCGATAGCCGCAAACTTGGGTTGCGCGATCATGAACAACCCACCGGCATCATCCGGTCGCGCAGGTTCAGCAAGCGCAAAGCCTGTTCCAGCAAGAGCGCGACGACGATGGCCCCGGCCGCGATGACGAACAGTAACCCGTGATGACCGCCGCTGGCGTTGAACAGCGCCGAGTAGGCAAACCCGGCGATGGCCTGAAAGGTTGCGAATGAAACCGTGGCGCGGCTCCAGGCCACTTGCTGGTGATGGTGTTGTGGCACCAGCTCATGCACTCGGGCCAGCGCCAGCGGCACGATGCCCGGTGGGAACGAACCGAGGATGACTGCCAGCAGGGCCAGGGCGGTGAACGAACTCGATATAGCCAGCAGGCCGACGGCAATCGCCTGTACCACCAGGACCACGCGGATGCTCAGCTTCGCCCCCAGTTGATCGGCTAGAAAGCCATAACTCACCGGCCCGACTATCGCGCCGAGGCCGTACATCACCCAAATCAGTGCACCGACATGGGGCCCGGCACCGAGGCCGCGTGCCACGTAATCCACCAGAAACACCATGGCTGGCACCAGCCCGGCAGCCATGAACGCGTACTGTGCAAACAGCAGATAAAGGTTGGGATCAAACGGCGATTTGGTGTGCTGAGCGTGTGGTGCAGCCGTTTCATTGGCAACGGATGACGGCCAGCCAAACCAGCTGGCGGCGGTCAGAATCAAGGCCAAGGCGCCGAGCCCAAGCCAAGTGTTCTGTAAGCCAAGGCTCAGCAGCGGCGGAACGAGGGTGCCTGAGCCGGCGATGCCCAAGCCGATGCCGAGGAAAATCGCACCGCTGGCCAGGCCTCGGCGCGAGGCGGGCACATGGGGCAACACGGTCGCCGCCACCAGTACCATGATCGCGCCACCGGCAATCCCCGACAGCAATCGCCAACCGAAGAACCAACTCACCGATAACGGAAAGGCACAGGCAAAAAAGGCCAGTGTCACCGCCAGCATCATCATCCGCAAAGCGGCTTTGTTGGATGTGCGACGGGCCAGCGGATGGCCGATCAGTGCGCCGATCAAGTAGCCCACCAGATTGGCGGCGCCGAGGTACACCACGTCGCTGGCGGAAAACCACTGGGCCTGAATCAACGACGGTATCAACGGCGTGTAGGCAAAACGCGCCAGACCAATACTGACCAGGCTGGCGCAGAGGCCGGCGAAGATCGGCAGCCAGATCGCGCTGCGCCCAGTGTCGAGGGAGGTGCTGTGCATGGGAGCGGTCCTGTGAATTTGTGCTTGGCCTCCAGCATATCGAGGAACGCTGATGCAATATTGCTGCGATTTCGCGCTACAATGATGCGTATATGCATCGCTACAGGAAACGCCATGAATTGGGATGATGCGCGAGTGTTTTTGGCGGTTTGTCGCGAATCGACGCTACGCGGCGCGGCACGGGTGCTGAAGATCGATCAGGCAACCGTCGGCCGGCGAATCGCCGCGCTGGAAAAATCGTTGAGCGCGACCCTGTTTCTGCGCACATCCGAGGGCTATGCGCTGACAGCGGTCGGCGAAGCGGCGTTGCAATCCGTGGAAAAGATGGAGCACTCGGCATTTGAGCTGGAGCGACAGATTCAGGGCCTAGACGAACGATTGATCGGCAATGTGCGCGTCAGCACTACCGATTCTCTGGCCATCGATTTTCTGATCCCGGCTATCGCTCGTTTGCATGCGGTGCACCCCGACGTGCGGGTGCAGTTGGACGCCTCCACGCAAATCCTCAGCCTGGCCAAGCGTGAAGCCGACATCGCCGTGCGCAACACCCGGCCGGACAACCCCGACCTGATCGCCCGGCGCATCGCGCGCTGGCCGGTGGGGCTGTTCGCCTCGCGAAGTTATGTCGAGGCCAACGGCATGCCGCAACCGGGCTCGGCCTTCGAGGGGCATGATCTGGTGGTGTATCAGCCGTACTTGCAGGGCAACAAGAACATGACCCTGGTCTCGGAACCCCTGAGCCGTGGGCGGATTGTCGCCAGCCTGAGTTCCAGCCTGCTGGTGCGTCGTTCGATTGCTGCAGGTCTCGGGGTGGGAGAGATCCCGGTGTACATGGGCGAGCGCGATGGGCTGGTCAGGCTCTGGCCGGAACGCACGCGCCCGCTGCCGTATGAAGTGTGGCTGGTGACCCATGCGGACCTGCGCCACACCGCGCGGGTGCGGGCGGTGATTGAGCAGATTGTCGAGGCGTTTGCACTGGAGAATGAATAAGTCAGGCTGCTCGTGTCGGTGCCCATTCAGTCAAAACAAATCCCCCATCCTGCCGGCCCCCGACCATTAACAGCCTTCCAGCGTCAGCAACCGTTCTTTCGCCTCAAGCCCCCCGGCGAACCCCGTCAATTTCCCCGACGCCCCAATCACCCGATGACACGGCGCGACAATCGATATCGGATTTTTGCCGTTGGCCGCGCCCACTGCCCGAACCGCGCTGGGATTGCCGATCTGCCGGGCTATCTCGCTGTAGCTGCGCGTCTCGCCAAACGGAATCGTCAGCAATGCCTGCCACACCTGCTTCTGAAAGTCCGTCCCGGCAAAGTCCAGTTCCAGCTCGAACTGATTACGCGTGCCGGCAAAGTATTCCCGCAACTGCTGTGCGGCGCGTATCAGGATCGGGTTGTCCGCCGCTTCACTCATCGGCCCCAGTCTTACCCGGCCGGGTTTGTCGTTTTCCCAGAGGATGGCCGCCAGACGCGCGCCTTTCGCGACCAGCTTCAACTCGCCGACCGGCGACGCCAGGGTGGTAAAGGTGTAGGTCATGCCGGCGGACTCCGCACACGTGCTGAACAGGGGCCCAGCATACTGCCTCGCCGGGGAGGCGCAATACGCAATAGCAGCCATACTTGCCAACTGCTTTTGAACCGTTCCCTCTGTTTTTCCACAGAGCCTAAAAACAAAAAAGAGACCGACCCATGAAGTTCGAACCTTTTGCCAAATCGCTCATGGCGACCTCATTGGCGCTGAGCTGCCTGACGGCTCACGCGGCCTCCGTTGCCCCGGTCGCGGCCGAAAACGGCATGGTTGTCACCGCCCAGCATCTGGCCAGCCACGTTGGCGTCGATGTCCTCAAGAATGGCGGCAACGCCGTCGATGCGGCGGTGGCGGTGGGTTATGCGCTGGCGGTGGTGTACCCCGCTGCAGGCAACCTGGGCGGCGGCGGTTTCATGACGATTCAATTGGCGGACGGGCGCAAGACCTTCCTCGACTTCCGTGAAAAAGCACCTCTGGCCGCCACGGCCGACATGTACCTCGACAAACAGGGCAACGTCATCCCTGATCTCAGCACCCGCGGCCATTTGGCCGTCGGCGTGCCGGGCACTGTGTCTGGCATGGAGCTGGCGCTGAAGAAATTCGGCACCAAACCCCGCAAGGAAGTGATCGCCCCTGCGATCAAGCTTGCCGAAGACGGTTTTGTGCTGGAGCAGGGCGATGTCGATTTGCTGGAGTACGCCACAGACGTCTTCAAGAAAGACATGCGCGACTCGGGCTCGATCTTCCTGAGCAATGGCGAGCCGATGCAGGTCGGGCAGAAACTCGTGCAAAAAGACTTGAGCAAAACCCTGCGGGAAATTTCCGAGAAGGGCGCCGACGGCTTCTATAAAGGCTGGGTGGCCGACGCCATTGTCACCTCCAGCCAGGCCAACAAGGGCATCATCACCCAGGCCGACCTCGACAAATACCAGACCCGCGAACTGGCACCCATCGAGTGCGACTACCGCGGCTACCACGTGGTCTCGGCGCCGCCGCCAAGCTCCGGCGGTGTGGTGATCTGCGAGATCATGAACATCCTCGACGGCTACCCGATGAAAGACCTCGGCTACCGCTCGGCGCAGGCCATGCACTACCAGATCGAAGCGATGCGCCACGCGTATGTGGACCGCAACAGCTACCTCGGCGACCCGGACTTCGTGAAAAATCCGATCGCCCATTTGCTGGATAAAAACTACGCGACCAAAATCCGCGCCGCCATCGATCCGCAAAAGGCCGGCGTGTCCCGCGAGCTCAAACCTGGCGTAGCGCCCCACGAAGGCAGTAACACCACCCATTACTCGATCGTCGACAAATGGGGCAACGCGGTATCGGTGACCTACACCCTCAACGACTGGTTCGGCGCCGGCGTGATGGCGAGCAAAACCGGGGTCATCCTCAACGATGAAATGGATGACTTCACCTCGAAAATCGGCGTGCCGAACATGTACGGCCTGGTGCAGGGCGAAGCCAATGCCATCGCCCCTGGCAAGGCGCCGCTGTCGTCCATGAGCCCGACCATCGTCACCAAGGATGGCAAAGTCGTCATGGTCGTCGGTACCCCCGGTGGCAGTCGCATCATCACCGCAACCCTGCTGACCATCCTCAATGTGATCGACTACGGCATGAACATTCAGGAAGCGGTGGATGCGCCGCGTTTCCATCAGCAATGGCTGCCGGAAGAAACCAACCTGGAGAACTTCGCCACCAGCCCGGACACCAAGAAGATGCTCGAAAGTTGGGGCCACAAGTTTGCCGGCCCGCAGGACCCCAACCATATTGCAGCTATTCTGGTAGGTGCGCCTTCGCTGGAAGGCAAACCCGTGGGCAAGAACCGCTTCTATGGGGCGAACGATCCACGGCGCAATACCGGGCTGTCGCTCGGTTACTGAAACAGGCGATCATCGGCCACCCCGACTCCCTGGGTGGCCTCGATCCCCGACCCTTGAACGTATCCTCGCAAAACTTAGCCTCGCAAGTTGCTACAGGCTAGAAGGGAGTTGAAATCCATCGTTCCAGCGACCTGTCTAAGGAAGGAAGCCATGAGCACCGCACTCCTGATCATCGATGTCCAACGCGCGCTGTGCACCGGCGAGTATGAATGCTTCGACATCCAGCGCGTCATCGACACCATCAACGGCCTCAGCACCAAAGCCCGAGTCGCCAATATTCCGGTCATCCTGATCCAGCACGAAGAAGAGGGTGACCTGCTGCAATACGGCGCCGAAGGCTGGCAACTGGCCGACGGCCTGAAGACGTCACCCCAAGACCTGCGCGTGCGCAAAACCACCCCGGATTCGTTCTACCAGACCCACCTGCATGAACATCTGCAAGAGCTGGACGTCGAACGCCTGATTATCTGCGGCCTGCAAACCGACTACTGCGTCAACGCGACGGTCCGTGAGGCATTATCGCGAGGCTACGACGTGGTGCTGGCGTCCGATGCTCATTCCACGATCGACAATGGCACGATGAGCGCCGAAGACATCATCACCGAACACAACAAGGATCTGGCGCACCTGACCGGTTCCGTGGCGCGGATCGATGTCGTGCCGGCCAGCGAAATCAATATCTGAAAGCATCGGTGGTTCCTGGATGTATTTCCCTCTCGCTTCAAATGAAACGGGCGCCGATCATGGCGCCCGTTTTTTGTTCAATCCGTCTGTAGCCGCCGCACCACCGCCTGAAAACGCTCCGACGCAATCCAGTCCGGATCCGCGTCCTCCTTTACGCTTCCTGCTGGATTTGTGGCGAGCGAGCCATACCAAAACAAGCGCCTTTTCACATTTGTCTCGGCATACTGGCGCGCTCAAAGAATGGAATCTGCCCATGCCCCCGACCTTGTTCTGCTCTAACGCTCGCCGCGCTTTACTGCTGGGGTTTCTCGCATTCTCTGCCGCAGCCCATGCCAGTAGCTTCGATTGCACCAGCGCCGCCAGCTCCAGTGAAAAAGCCATTTGCGCCGACGCTTACACGTCGAAGCTGGACCAAAAACTGGGAGCGGTCTGGCGCTCGACGCTGGAAAAAGTCACCGACCCTAAAGCGTTAAAAGCAGACCAGCGTCAGTGGTTGAAACAACGTAATCGCTGCGCAGACCAAATCGATTGCCTGCGCCAGCAGTACCTGATGCGCATCACTGAACTCGAGCACGCGGCCATTCCGTTTACCTGGGACGCCACTTGGCAGCGTATTCCCTGGGGCGTTTCGACGGGAGCCGAGTTGAAGACAAAGCGCCGGGATTCGACTCATCTCGTCTTCGAAGTTTCTGCCGCGAGCGGCGCCAACTCTGGCGACCTGGATGGCATCGCCAAACTCGACGGCACTCAGGCGCATTACGTCGAAGGTGCATGCGCGTTGACCTTCCAAGCCATCAACGGCGTGCTTGATGTCACCCAGGACGGCGCCGATGCCGATTGTGGTGCTGGCATGGGCGTGTTCTATGCCGGGCGCTATGTCGCGTCGGAACAGCCCTTGGCTCTGGACAACGATTTGCTGAGTCTGGGGTTGGCGCGTACACAGCAAGAAGACGATGCATTGCGGCAATTGCTCAAGGACGATTACCAGACGCTGGTGGACAGCAGCAGTTCCAGGCTGATCGGCGATGAGTCGAATGACCTGCCGGGCGCCGAAGTGACTGAAATGTGGGTACGCGGGCTGGGCAATACCAACGCCGCCATCCTCATGCGTACAGCGGACGTTCGATTTTGGCTAGTGCTGCTGGTGTTCGATGAGCAGAACAATTCCCGAGCCCGTTACTACACCAACGCGTCGGATTGGAAAGGCCGCTTACCCGATGTGCTGCAGCATTGGTATGACGAGCGAACGAAAGGGCAGGTGATGCCGTTGGATCTGATGCCTTAATGCAATCTCGTT
Organism: Pseudomonas sp. Pseusp15; assembly: GCF_059492165.1. Taxonomy (NCBI): domain Bacteria; kingdom Pseudomonadati; phylum Pseudomonadota; class Gammaproteobacteria; order Pseudomonadales; family Pseudomonadaceae; genus Pseudomonas; species Pseudomonas sp. Pseusp15. The sequence goes on along the minus strand of NZ_CP168523.1, from coordinate 3,285,725 downwards.
GGCGACCGCGCTAATGCGACGCTGACGAGTAGTTATGTCTAGACTCGGTTGTTGGCTCGATAGAAGTGGGCGGTAACGGAACAACAGAAATAAAAGCACGCCCTAATGCCGGTAAGTTAAGAAATTTGAGCGACGAAAGCCTCGCTCCCACAGGTTCTGCACTTTGGCTCACTGGCATTAGCGTCTACCCCATAAGAAGAGAACACAAAATGACCAAGGTCAGCGATACCCAGCAGCGAAGTCCCCTGATCGAGACTCGTTCGATCGATTACATCCCGGAAGCCGAGCGCCATGGCAGCCTCTACAGCCAGTTCACCCTGTGGCTCGGCGCCAATCTGCAGATCACGGCGATTGTGACCGGCGCGCTGGCCGTGGTGCTGGGTGGCGATGTGTTCTGGTCACTCATTGGTTTGCTGGTCGGCCAGTTGCTCGGCGGCGCGGTGGTGGCGCTGCACGCTGCACAAGGACCCAAGCTCGGGCTGCCGCAGATGATCTCCAGTCGTGTGCAATTCGGGGTCTATGGGGCGGCGATTCCGATTGTGCTGGTGTGCCTGATGTACCTCGGCTTCAGCGCCACCGGCGCGGTACTGTCGGGGCAGGCGATTGCCCAGTTGGTCCATGTCAGCGACAGCGCCGGCATCCTGATTTTCGCCTCCTGCATCGCGCTTCTGACCCTCTTCGGTTATCGGGTCATCCACCTGGTGGGCAGGGTGGCGAGCGTGCTGGGCATCATCGCCTTCGTCTATCTGTTTACCCGGTTGATGACGCTCAACGATATCGGTCTGTTGCTGGAAAACCGCCATTTCGGCTGGAGTACTTTCTTGCTGGCGGTGTCTCTTTCCGCATCCTGGCAGATCGCGTTCGGCCCTTATGTGGCCGACTACTCACGCTACCTGCCGTGCAAGACCTCGTCCTGGAAGACGTTCACCGCCGTCGGCCTGGGGACGGTGGTGGGGGCCCAGGCTTCCATGGTGCTGGGAGTGTTCGCTGCTGCGTTGGCGGGCGCAAATTTTCGTGGACATGAGGTCGCCACCATCGTCGGGTTGGGCAGTACCGGGGTGATGGCCTCCCTGCTGTACTTGAGCGTGGTGTTCGGCAAGGTCACGGTGTCGACCCTCAACGCTTATGGCAGCTTCATGTGCGTGGCCACCATCATCAGTGGCTTTCGTCGTGGCTTCGAAATATCCGCCGGTAAACGCATGCTGTTTGTGCTGGTGATTGTCGGCGCGTCCACCACGCTGGCGCTGCTGGGGCAGTACTCGTTCCTGAGCACGTTCAAGTACTTCATCCTCTTTCTGCTGACGTTCTTCACGCCGTGGAGCGCGATCAACCTGGTGGATTACTACTTCATCAACAAGGAGCGCTATGACATTCCGGCGTTGTCCGACCCGGCGGGGCGTTATGGCCGTTGGAATGCGTTGGGGATCAGCGTGTATGTGCTCGGTGTGTTGGTCCAGCTGCCTTTTGTCGACACTCACTTCTACTCCGGACCAATGGTCGCGCAGCTCGGTGGTGTCGATATTTCCTGGATCGTCGGGCTGGTGGTGCCGGGCATGCTCTATTACTGGCTGGCCAGGACATCTGCGCTTGCGGTGTCGGTCGAGCGCAGTTCGCAGGCTTGAATGCCCGGTCATCAAAGGGGCAGGGGGCGCGCGGCTAACTGCCGGGTCCTCGAGCGTCTCCTATACTGATCCGCGTTGACGATTTAACACAGACACCGAATGCCGCCGGAACAGCAGCCAGCGCTCCGGCGACTTCCCTACGACTCAACAGTAAGGAGAACGAACATGGCAATCCGTATTGGCGACGAAGCACCGGACTTTACCGCTGAAAGCACCGAAGGCCCGCTGCATTTCCATGAGTGGATCGGTGACAAGTGGGCGATTCTGTTCTCGCACCCCAAAGACTTTACTCCGGTGTGCACCACTGAGCTTGGCTACATGGCAGGGCTAAAACCGGAGTTCGATAAGCGCAACACCAAAATCGTCGGGCTCAGTGTCGACCCTGTCAGTAACCATAAGACCTGGGCCAAAGACATCGAAGAGACCCAGGGGCATGCGGTCAACTACCCCATGATCGGCGACGAGAACCTGGTGGTGGCGAAGCTCTACGACATGATTCATCCGAATGCCAGTGGCGGCGCACGGACTGCCGTGGACAACGCCACGGTGCGTTCGGTGTTCATTATCGGCCCGGACAAAAAGGTCAAGGCGATGCTGATCTACCCGATGAGTGCCGGGCGCAACTTCGATGAAGTTCTGCGTCTGCTCGATTCTCTGCAACTGAACGCCAAGCACACCGTTGCCACGCCGGTGAACTGGCGTCCGGGCGAGGACGTCATCATTCCCACTTCGGTCTCCGATGAGGACGCCAGGAAGAAATACCCGGATGGCTTCAAGACGCTGAAACCTTATTTGCGCACCGTGGCGCAACCGAAGTAACTCATCTGTTCGGAGACCACCCACATGGCCGTCCAGGTCCTGCGCGTTGATGCAACCCACATCGATAAAGTCGCCAGCCTCTTCGACGCCTATCGAGGCTTTTACGGCCAGCCCTCGAACCTGATGCAGTCTCGCGCTTTCATCGCAGAGCGCATCGCCAGGGACGAATCGGTGATTTTCTTCGCCGAGGACTCCACGGGCGAAGCGCTCGGCTTTGTCCAGTTGTACCCGACGTTCTCCTCCATCGACGCCCACCGCACCTGGCTGCTCAACGACCTCTTCACCACACCTGCCGCCCGCGGCAGAGGGGTAGGGACGTTGCTGATGAACACCGCCCGAGCCTTTGCGCTGTTGACCGGCGCCAAGGGCATGGTGCTGGAAACGGCCACGGACAATCACCTCGCGCAACGGTTGTATGAATCATTGGGCTATGTGCGCGATACGGGTTACTACACCTACTGTCTCGACTTGAAGTAGGCGCAAACTTGTGACCCCAGCGCCAGCCATTTTCTATGGACGGTTCGAAACCCTCACTCAAGGCGCGCCAAACAGCATCGTCCAATAAACCCCTTTGTTGCTGCGCGAATCGCTGGCGTACGCCGCGCCGACCTGGGTAAACATCGGGTTCATCAGGTTGGCGCAATGCCCGGGGCTGGCCAGCCAGCCGGACATCGCCTGGCTGGGCGAGCCTTGCCCGGCGGCGATGTTCTCGCCGATCTGCCGGCCGCGGTAACCGGCGGCTCTGGCGCGATCCGCCGGCATATCACCGTCGGGGTCCTGGTGGGCGAAGTAGTTGCCGTAGGCCATTGCCTTGCTGTGCCCTTGCGCGGCGGCGCCCAGGGCGGCGTTCCAGGTTAATGGCCGTGCGGCGGCGAAGCGTTGGCGCCCACACATGCGTGGCCTGGCTCTTGCCGCGTTGACCTGCGCCAGCAACGTCTTGCCCGCAGCGCGCGAATCGCCGATACGCCCGTCGAGCACCGGTTGCGCCAGCACCACCCGCCATTCGCTGCGGGCACGAGTGACACCGATGTCGGCGTATTGGGTATCGAGCAGCGCCCCACAGTAGTCGCTCTGGAGCATGTCGAACGCCTCATCGGCATCTTGCGCGCCGACCAGGCGGATGGTCCGTACCGTTACAGCCTGATAGCCGTTAGCCTTCAACCCCTCCCGCAAACCACCGCCATAGCCGATCGGCAAGGACAAGTCCGATTTCAGCGCCAGTGGCCGTAACGGCCTGACCGCACGCCCCGCGCAGCGGTCGGGATCGGCGCGGTAATCGTTGATGACTTCCACCAGTTGCCGTTCCCCACTGGCATGGGCGGGGCTGGCGAACAGCGGAAACAAAGGCATCAGGCACAGCGAAATAAAGCGGCAGCAGCGGACAGTCGGGCGCATGAACAGACAGCTCTGATGAGTTGACGACGATAAGGGTGGGATAAAGATGAGCAATAACCGCATGAGCGCTTCATTGGGCGAGCGTCTTTTACGGCACGGCTATGACTGCGGGTCTCAAAACTGGTTCACGAGGGGAACAGACAAATTTGACGGCTACGCTGAGAGGGCCGATTCAGACGGGTCACGAGTCTGGGACAGCAGACGCTCGCACTGGTAACGTACTGACATCATTCGAGTGGTACAGGGACATGACTAAGACCAAGGGCAACAAGGATTGGGTCAAGCGCTCGGCGCAGCCGTTGAAGATGGAGCGCATCGAAGCCTTTTTTGGCGGCCATGGCTTTACGCCGCATCGCCACGATACTTACGCCATCGGGCGAACGCTGTCGGGTGTACAAAGTTTCCAGTACCGCAAATCCCAGCGCCACAGCCTGCCCGGTAAAACCATCGTCTTGCACCCGGACGAGGTGCATGACGGTGAGGCCGGTACCGAAGCGGGTTTTCATTACCGGATGATCTACATCGAACCTGCCCTGATTCAGCAGGTGCTGGGCGGCAAGCCGTTGCCATTTATCGAGGGTGGCTTATCGAGCGACCCACGGCTGGGTGCCGCAACCCAGGTACTGCTGCAAAACCTCGACGCTTGCATCGAACCCCTGGAAGAAGACGATGCCATTTACGATCTCGCGCAGGCGCTGGATACGCTCTCTGGTCAGCGTGGGCGGCGCAAGTCATTTGATTTTGCAGCGGCCGAGCGCGCGCGTGCGCTGATTCATGACTCGCTGGATCGAGTCATTACCCTGGATGAGTTATCCCAGGCGAGTGGTCGAGACCGGTGGAGCCTGAGCCGTGATTTTCGGGCGCTGTACGGCACAAGCCCCTATCGGTACATGACCCAGCGCCGGCTCGACCTGGCAAGAGCATTGATGATTGGGGGCCACTCGATGGCAGAGGCGGCCGTATGCGCAGGTTTTTTCGACCAAAGCCACATGACGCGTCAATTCGTCCAGACCTACGGCGTCTCCCCCGGCCGGTGGCTGAAGAGGTTGGGCCTTGATTGAGCAGGGTCCCGGCCAACTTGCACAATCATGCAATACGCAGCGTTAGGTCATCCCTAGAGTCAGGGCTCGATATCTTGTCCAATGAGGGTGACTTAAATGAATTCCCAGGCCTGCACCGCGATTAACTTTGCCGAAAAATATGCCTTTTTCAGCGAGCAATGGGCGCCAAAGGTGATTGCCGAAATGAACGACTATCAGTTCAAGGTGGTGAAAATCGAAGGCGACTTTGTCTGGCATTCCCATGCCGATACCGATGAAGCCTTCATCGTCCTTGAAGGCGAGCTTCGCATCGATCTTCGGGAGCGGGCCGTCGTGGTTGGGCGGGGAGAAATGTACGTTGTCCCCAAGGGCGTCGAACACAAGCCTTATGCAGAACGCGAGGTGAAACTGTTGCTGATCGAGCCGCGAGGTGTGCTGAATACCGGTGATCAAGCCGGGGAAAGAACCGCAATGAATGATGTGTGGATCTAGACGTTTTGGTGGTTTTTGCCGGCCTTTTCGTTGAGACGATTCGATGGAGGCCGGCAAAATGCCTCTCGTCGGGAGATAAAGCAGCTATTGCGCGCTTTTCAGCTATTCTTGCGGCATCTGGAGGGTGCCATTACGTGCTGGCACACGATGCGCAGGGAAGGGAAAGACAAATGGATGATGTGCATTGCGTGCAAGTTATCGCTGTGACTGGCGGTAAAGGGGGCGTGGGCAAGACAACGGTAGCGGTTAACCTCTCGTTGGCGTTGGCAAAAATGGGGCGGCGCGTCGTATTGCTGGATGCCGATCTTGGCCTGGCGAATATCGATATTCTGCTGGGGCTGACTCCGCGCTACACACTGGCCGATGTTCTCGAAGGGCGTTGCGAGCTGTCCGAGGCACTCATGCCTGGGCCTGGAGGCATTCGTGTGGCCCCGGCCTCTTCTGGTTTGCAGAACATGACTCATCTGGAGCCTGCGCAATACCGCGCGCTGATCCAGGCCTTTAGCGATATCGGCGACAAACTGGATGTGCTGATCATCGATACGGCCGCCGGTATCGGTGGCTCAGTGATCAACTTCATCCGCGCGTCTCAGGAAGTGCTGGTGGTGGTGTGCGATGAACCCACCTCGATCAGCGGCGCCTACGGGCTGATCAAATTGCTCAACCTGAACTACGGTCTGCAGCGTTTTCGCGTGCTGGCCAACATGACGGGCAGTCCGGCGGAAGGCCGCAATCTGTTTGCCAAGCTGGAAAAGATTACCGAAATGTTCCTGGATGTCTCGCTGCAATACGTCGGCGCGGTGCCGAACGACGAAAGTGCGCACAAAGCCGTGCAGAAGGGACGCGCAGTGTTTGAAGCCTTCCCTCGTTCCAAGTGTGCTCAAGCTTTCCAGGCTCTTGCTCACAACGTCGACAGCTGGCCATTGCCGACTCATCCGAGAGGGCACGTGGAGTTCTTCGTTGAGCAACTCGTGCATAATTCCGGCAGGTGAGGCTGTCGACGGCGGCAGCCCGTCGTTAGCTCAGCCGCGAAACGTGTTTCACAGCTTGTAGCCAATCTGCCGCAACAAATTCTTGCGCCACAGGATGTCTTCGTCGCCTTCAATGCCATCGGCACAGAAGCCATCCACGACGCCCAGGATCGCGCGTCCCTGCTCCGTCTCGGCAAGAATCACTTCGGTTGGATTGGCTGTTGCACAAAAAATGCGGCACACCTCTGGCACCATTTTGACGGCGTTCAACACGTTCAGCGGATAGAAACCGTCGCCGAGGAAAATGATGAAGCTATGGCCGGCGGCGATGGCTTGCGCGTTTTTCTGCGCAAGCTCGATCATGGCGGTATTGGTGCCAGACCATCGCACCAGGCATTTGCCGGAGGCTTCACAAAAAGCCACGCCAAACTGGATACCTGGCACGGCGTTTATCAACGCTTCGTGGAGGTCTTCAACGGACTTGATGAAGTGCGTCTGACCAAAGATGAAATTCGTCGCTTCCGGTTTGTCGATTTTCAACGTGATGAGTTGCATCTCAAACGCCTCCTGTCACGATGTCGCGGACCGGCATCGGGCCTCTATTCAAGCCGGGACGATCTCCTGCTCCTCTGGCTGTGTCTCCGGGTGGATGCGAACATCACCCAGTCTCCTCAAGGGATGCCCAGTTTCCAGCTGAACTTCTCGAAATCCCGGGCACTGATTTCGTGCTCGATCTGCAACCGCACGATCATGCGACTCCATTTGGTCAGTAACTTGAGCCGGCTCCTGATTGCAGTCCTTTGCAGAGGAATACAGATGAATATTAGCTCCAATTTGACCACCAGCCAGGGCGCCAGGATTCAGTCTGTGGCTGTCGTCGTACCTTAACGCGGTTTCATTCGATAGGCCGTCGCGCTCCAGTACCGGTTACCATTGCTGGTATGGCGAATCCATCCGGTAGCCTCCAGGTGCTTGGCAATCATTCGATTCATTATTCCATGACCGAGCAGTAAAACAGGCCCTTCGTCGGCAAGGGATTGAAGCCGTTGAGCTGCCGTATTGGCGCGCATTCTGGCCTTACTGGCTGACTCGACCTTCCCCGAGAAACCGCACAACCATAAAACACGAAGAATAAATGCCCACGTAAACGGTGAAAGGCGCGGCAGTGTCCATCGTCCATGGGGCAGTTGCGCTTCGCAGAACATATCATCGACAACGCTGGCTTGAAGGCCTAGCGCTCGAACCGACGTCAGCGCCCGGGGCGCACTGCTCGACACGATCATTCTGGCGGTACGCGCCAGCGCCACACTCGATTGCGGGGCGGGTTGGTCGATGATTTCTGACAGGTCGTATTGCTCGATCCAGCGTTTCATATCGCGCGCTGAAACTTTGTCTTGCACGGCCAGATCTGGCTGGCCATGACGCATCAAGATGATTTCCTTTTCCACTGTTACTACGTCCTTGTTTTGCTATTCCGTGAGTGGTTGCACCCATCGGAGATTTGAAGGCAAACGCCCCGTTGTGGGTCAAACTGCAATGCCTGCGTTGTAGTTCTGTCAGCGATACTCCAGAGGCAGGCGAGCGACAATCATTATGAAGAGGGATAACCACCATGAGCAAGGAGACGGCCGGTTCAAAGGACACTGAGGGGCAAGGCTCTGCCTCTGCGCTGATCGAGGCGAAAATCAAGGCACTGGATGATTGGCGGGGCGAGACGCTCGCTCGGGTTCGAGCGCTCATCAAACAGGCCGACCCCGATGTGGTCGAGGAGTTGAAGTGGCGGGGTGTTCCGGTGTGGTCCCATGCCGGCATCATCTGCACCGGCGAGACGTACAAGAATGCGGTGAAGATGACGTTCGCCAAGGGCGCCTCGCTGGAAGACCCTTCAGGACTGTTCAACGCCAGCCTCGATGGCAACACCCGGCGTGCCATCGATATTCATGAGGGCGACCGGATTGATGAAACAGCCTTGAAGGCGCTGATCCGCGCCGCCGTGGCACTCAATCTGTCGTAGCGCCGTTCAGTCGAGCACAGATTCCGGTTCATCCAGGTGATCGATGTGCTTGAAACGCTCGACCAGAAAATCGATCAGGCTGCGCACGCGCGCCGACAGGTGCAACTGTTGCGGGTAGATGGCATAGACATCGGCGCGGGTCGGTGTCTGGTCCTCCAGCACCAGGCGCAAGCGACCACTGCGCACGTAGCGGGCGATGTCCCATTCGGCCCGCAGCAGAATCCCATGACCTTCCAGCGCCCAATTGAGGGCCACTTCACCGTCGTTGCAGCCTAACGCGCCACGCACTTTGACGTTTTGCGTGCGCCCGCCGTTGGTAAAGCTCCATACGCCGTAGGGCGTTTCGTTTTGCCGCAGGAAGATGCAGTTGTGTTGCTGTAAATCCGCCAGGCGTTGCGGCACGCCAGCCTGGCGACCTACACCACGGCGGTGAAACATGCGTCGTTCATGGACTTTGTGATGAACATCATCCCCGACACCATCGTGGATGCCTTCGCCAAAGGCAACGTCCTGCAAATCTTGCTGTTCTCCATTCTGCTGGGTGTTGCCCTGGCGCATGTCGGGCCGCGCGCAAAAGTGTTCGGACCTTCAACCCGGACGGCCAGGCGATCTACTACACCATCGCCGCGATCTTCATTGCCCAGGCGACCAACACGCCGCTGACCCTCATGGACCAGTTGATCGTGCTGGCGGTGCTGATGTTCACCTCCAAAGGCTCGGCGGGGGTGACCGGTTCGGGGTTCATCATCCTGGCGGCGACGCTGTCCTCCCTCGGCACCATCCCGGTGGCGGGCATGGTGCTGTTGCTGGGCGTCGATCGGTTCATGTCGGAAGCACGCGCGATCACCAACACCATCGGCAACGGCGTCGGCACCATGGCCATTGCCAAATGGGTCGGCGCGTTGGATACGGTGAAGATGAACAAGGCGCTGAACGGGGAGGGCGCGGAGGCAAAGCCCGAGATGGTTCAGGCGGACGTTATTGCTGTTCCTTCATCGATGACAGCAGGGCGGTTGAGCAACTAGCTTCTTCCCCTCGCAGCTGACGGCTCATGTCATCGCAGCTTTGCGACCAGGCCGTCAGCCACATCGACATCTCGGGAGACTGTTCGGCCAACCCCAGCTCGCGGACGAACTCGACCGGTGCAACCGTGCCTTTGGCCGAGCGGAACAGACCCCGCATGATGACGACGCCGATTACCCGGCCTTTGCTCACGAAGCGGTGCTCCATAAAGCTCCATTTATCGTCCCAGCCGAGTATGCGGGTATGAATCTCGAACGATTCGAACAGCTTCAGTTCACGCCGAAACTTGCCCCAGGTATCGCCAACGATCGGTACAGCCTTGTTGCGCAAGGCTACTCGAAAGGCGCCGCTGCGCAGCGTGAAATCCATGCGGCCTACGTCGGCCAGGGTGAAATAGCGGCCATTGGTGACGTGGCGGTTGAGGTCGAGGTCGAGCGGCCAGACGCGCAGGCGGATGACGGTGGTGGCCAGACCGTCCACCGGTTTGCGCCATGGGCGACGGAACAGCATGAGGATAAGTCGAAACCAGAGATTCATAAGTACGCCGAGGATTGAATGACCGGTGAACTTTAGGGGGCGGAAATCGGATAAGGTAGGTGCACAAATGACTTTTTTCATGCGAAAAGCGCAATCTGGATGATTCATGCACGTCACCCTGCTACTGGCTGATCAATGCTCCGCCGCCAGCGCCACCCTGGCGCTGGAGGTGCTCAGTGCCGCCAACCTGTTCGCCGATACCGCCAGCGCGCCGTTTGAGGTGGTTGCCGCCTCGCTGGATGGCGCCAATGTCGCCGCATGGGGAGGGCAAACGCTGCGCGTGGACCGATCCATCGCCGACATCACCCGAACCGATCTGGTGCTGATCCCGGGGTTTCTCTTTACCCTGAAAGACGCCTTGCCGGCATTTTCCGGTTATGGGCCGTGGCTGCGTCAACAGCACGCGCAGGGTGCCGTCGTGGCTTCCATGTGTACGGCGACGTTCATGCTCGCAGAGGCGGGAATGCTGGACGGCGTTCGTGCCACCACGCACTGGGCCTTTGCCGATCTTTTTCGTCGCCGGTATGCAGACGCCTGTCTGGAGGCGGCGCAGATCCTCTGCGAGGACAATCGCGTAATCACCAGCGGCGGCGCGACGGCTGCCATGGACCTGTTGCTGCATCTGATCCGCCGCTTCGCATCACTGGAGCTGGCGCAGAAGTGCGGCAAATACTTGCTGGTCGACAATGCGCGCAGCGAGCAATCGGTCTATGTCATGTGGTCGATGCCGAAGAACCATGGGGATGGCGAAATCCTGCAGGTTCAAGCGTGGCTGGAAGATCACTTCCATCAGCCGCTGCTGATCAATGACATGGCCGAGCGATTCGGATTCGGCGTCAGGAACTTCAAAAGGCGCTTCAAGGAAGCCACCGGTTACACGCCGCTGACCTATCTGCAAACACTGCGTCTGGAAAAGGCAAAGCAGTTGCTCGAATCCACACGAATGACCCTGGACAGCATCACCTACAAAGTCGGCTACGAGGACAGCAACTCATTTCGCAGGCTTTTCCAGCAGCGCGTGGGCCTGCTGCCGGCGGCTTACCGGAAGAAGTTTCAAGCGAGTGTGGGTTGAGTGACACGTCTGGTCCAGATCAGTGTTTCGACGTAGCCGCCAGTCATGATGAAATAGCCGCCCGCTTTTGCTGTCAGCAACGCCTGATTTGGAGCCGAACATGAAAAACGCCGTCGTACTCACCTTGGCCTTGATGCTCAACATGGGGTTGTTCAGTACGCAAGCAGCAGCGGCCGGTGATGCTGAGGCGGGCGAGAAACTGTTCAAGCGAATCTGTGGCGGCTGCCACCAGGTAGGGAGTTCGGCGCGAGGTTTTTTTGGTCCGCAACTCAATGCGATTTTCGGGCGCCCTGCGGGCAGCACGGCGGACTACCAGTACTCAGACGCGATGAAATCATCAGGCGTCGTCTGGACCCGCGAAACTCTCACCGCCTACATCGAAGCGCCAAAAACAGTGGTCCCCGGCACCCGCATGATTTTCTGGGGCCTCAGCGATCCGGAAAAGATCGAAAACCTGTTGGCCTATCTGCAGACGTTTCAGCCGCAATGATCGGAGCCTTATCGATCCGCTTTTTTCAGTGCTGAGTGATATCAATGGGCCACTTCATCCGTTAGAGTATGCGCCGCCCGAGAGATGGATCCCGGGTATTTCTAATGGAGTGACACAGTGAATTACCTCAGCAAAGCGGTTGCCGTAGCCCTGTTTGGCCTGGTTCTGGCGGGTTGCACCGGCACCCCGATGAAGACCCAGCAATACGACAGCAGCCAGTACACCGTTGTCGGCCACAGTGAAGCGACCGCCACTGGCCTGCTGCTGTTCGGCGTCATCCCGATCCAGCAGAACAACCGCTTCATCCGCGCTCAGGACGCGGCCATCAAAGCCAAGGGCGGCGATGCCATGATCAACACCCAAGTGCAGGAAAACTGGTTCTGGGCTTGGGTCCTGACCGGCTACACCACCAAAATCTCCGGTGATGTGGTCAAGCTGAAAACCGTTCAGTAAGCGTCAGTGCTTCGCCTTTGTGGTGAACGCGCTTCGACATGAACGAGCCGGATTTAGTCGGCTACCTTGTGGCGAGCGAGCTTGCTCGCGCTGGGCTGCGTAGCGGCCCCAAAAAATCTGGCAACCATTGCCGGTTCTTGTGAGTGCTACGCACTCAAGCGGGAGCAAGCTCCCTCGCCACAGGTTTCTCACTCATTGATCATTGCCTCACGCCCACGCTTTTCCGAGTTCCTCCAGACCGGCGTTTTGCAGGTCCTGCGGGTTCATGACCACACGGAATTTGCAGTTGGCCTGGAAGTTGAGGAAGAAGGGTTCCGCATACCCGGGTATTTCGGAGGGATCCACGATATCGATCAAAAAAATCCCATTTCGCATGCCATCTTGCTCAGTGAAATAAGTCGCCTCGGGCTTAATGGTGTCCAGGATACGGTTCATGATTTCGCCGACCTTCCCCGACCTGACAAACGCGTTGAAAGGCTCATGGGGAAACTCGACCATCAGTAGCATTTTCATTATTTGATACTCAGTTTGAAGTGGCGCACTCCTTACCCGGATCCTTACTCCTGGTTTTGATGCCGCAAGCCGTGCCCGCGGTGTGTGTGGTTAAGAATAGCGAAGGGTGAGAGGGCGTCGGGGCGGGGTTACGGACGGTCGTTGTTGATGATTCAGCGCGGGCGCTAATTCGCTGAAACCCGCATCTATGCTGCTTCGGGCGAACATCGATGCAGTCGGGTACTAAAAAAAGCATGAAAAAACCCGGCTGATGAGGCCGGGTTCTTTGGTCGAGTGTTGCGGTAAAGCCACTCACTCATGCTGCACGGTTTTCGATCAGACGATCCGAACCACCTTCAGCGACGCGATTCTCGATCAGACGATCCGAGCCGCCTTCAGCGACGCGATTCTCGATCAGACGATCCGAACCACCTTCAGCGACGCGGTTTTCGATCAGACGATCCGAACCACCTTCAGCGACGCGGTTTTCGATCAGACGATCCGAACCACCTTCAGCGACGCGGTTTTCGATCAGACGATCCGAACCACCTTCAGCGACGCGGTTTTCGATCAGACGATCCGAACCACCTTCAGCGACGCGATTCTCGATCAGACGATCCGAACCACCTTCAGCCACACGGCTTTCAATCAGGCGATCCGAGCCGCCTTCAGCGACGACCGGGTGAGCAGGGGAAGCGGCGAAAGCGTTTACTGCAAAAACCGAGAAAGCGATGCTGAGAAGGGTTTGGCGTTTCATGATGGTGTGCTCCGGGGTGTTATTGGCTGGGTATGGAGCGGATGTTACGCCGAGGATTTTTTATGAGAACTTCATTGACGTGATGGTGACTATCGACGCCAGCAATGGTTGAAACGTGGTGGACAACCCCAGCCAATCTGGCGGTGCTGGGAGTGATGCTCTATGCCGCGACAGCCAGGCTGACAACGGCGGTCAGCGGTGTAAAGAACCACTTACTTCAGCGTGAATGTTGCTTTGAGCGGCATGACTACCTTGCGCAAGTTGTCTTTGAGGGTGATTTCCAGCGTCCAGACGCCTACGGGATCGTCAGGCTCACCGATGAAACCGATCACGGGGGCTGCGAGATACATGTTGTTCGGATCCCCTTTAAGACGCCCTTGAAAACAAACGGCATCTCGCTGATTGATCGATTCTGTACCGTTCGGCCTTGTGGCTTTCAAATCGCACGTGATGTTGGCTTCGTGATTGGCATTGAGCTTCGGGTTTGCAAAAAACGTAAGCGCGAAGATCCTTTCACCTCGGCTGACTATTTGGGCTTCGGTAAATACTGGAGTGGTTTCGGCCGGCGTATTCCACTTTTTCTCCCAGTCGGGATCGGAAGTGATTAACAGCGAGCCACCAAACTCTCCGATGGTTCGTCTTGATTCAGTGTCCGGGATTGGATTGCCGTTTGAATCCTTCCAGTAGCCGGCCTGTGCACTTGCCCATGAAAGAGACATCGCGATGAAAGCGGTGAGCAATCGACGGTTCATGAACGACTCACTCTCAATAGACGATGGAAATGGCGTAATGCCCATGTGTAATGCCTTGCTCCGCTTGAGTGTAGCGGCAGAAAACGCGCTTACACGAACAGGTCATAAGACAGTTTGCCGATCAGGATCAGCAGCAACACCAGGAACAACGCCCGGACAAAGGGCGCGCCTTTATGTACCGCCAGCCAGGTGCCGGTCAGCGCGCCGAGGATGTTGAATGCCGCCATGGGGATGGCGATCAGGTAGAGCACGTTCCCCGTCGGAATGAAGAACATCAGCGCTGCTACGTTGGTGGCGATGTTCACCAGCTTGGCCGACGCCGAGGCATGCAGGAAGTCGAAGGCGAAGCAGCGGATGAACAGGAAGATCAGGAAGCTGCCAGTGCCGGGCCCGAACAGTCCGTCGTAGAAGCCGATGGCGCCGCCGATGACGATCGCCAGCAGTTTTTCCTTGGTGCCGATGTGCATGGGCTTGTGCAGGGCGCCGAAGTCCTTTTTCCAGAAGGTGTAGATCGCCATCAGCACGATCAACACCAGCACCGCTGGCCGGATCACCGACTGGGGCACGAACGACACCGTGGCCGCTCCGAAGAAGGACATGACAAACGCCGCACTGGCGGCGGGGATCACCAGACTCCAGTTGATCACTACCTTGCGCACGAAGGATCGGGCGGCGAATGCAGTGCCGCAGGCTGCCGCAACTTTGTTGGTCCCCAGCAGCGCCGCCGGTTGTGCCGTGGGCAGCACGTTGAACAGCGCGGGAATCTGGATCAGTCCACCGCCGCCCACCGCCGCATCGATCAGGCCGGCAGAGAAGGCGAATACGCAAAGGATGACAATATCGATCATGGAATCAGGCTCTGACGGTGAAAGATGGGTGAGAGTCCGGGGTTGAACGGAAGGTTAACCAAAGCGCTTTTTTTGTGTTGCAATGCCACGTTGTGAAAAGTGCAACGAGGTGGCGCATGGCATTGGATATGTTGGGGGAACTTGAAGCCTTCGCGACGGTGGCTCGCAAGCGCAGCTTCGTCGCGGCAGCACGAACTCTGGGGCGCTCTCCCAGCGCGCTGACCCGCGCAGTTCAGGCCTTGGAGGAAAGTGTCGGAGTCAAGTTGTTCAATCGCTCCTCCAATGCCGTGAGCTTGACCGAGGCGGGTGAGCGCTTGTTGCCTCACGCTTACAAAATGCTGGATCTGCAACGTGAGGCGGATGAAGACCTGGCCGGCATCAGTGGCCAGGCCTACGGCTGGGTCCGCTTTTCCGCCCCCGAGTTTCTCGGGCACGGGGTATTGCCCCGGCTGATCGCGCAGTACGCCGAGCGTTATCCGGACGTGAACGTCGATGGGATTTTCACCGATGAAACCATCGACCCGGCCAAGAGCAAACTGGACTTCTCGATTCGCGGCGGGTATCCGCAATCCAGTGACCTGATCGGCTTTCCACTCTGGAGTTATTCACGTTATCTGTACGCCAGCCCCGAGTATCTGGAGCGGCACGGGATACCCGACTCCATCGAGGCGCTGGAGGCGCACTCGCTGATCCTGCACACGGCGCCGCGGATTCTCAAAGAGTGGAATTTTCGCAGTGAGGCGCAGGCCATCAGCGTTCGGGCTCATCCCAAGTTTCGTTTCAACTCCGGTTCGGCGGTGTTCCAGGCGGCCCTGGCAGGCCTCGGCATTGCCCGCCTGGCGGACTGGCTGGCAGAGCCCGAAGTGCAAGCGGGGCGCCTGCTGCGGGTCTGTCCCGAGTACAAACTCACCTCCAGCAGCGGTGAGAGCCCGCAGATGCACGCGGTGTACCCGGCCGGCAATCTGCCGCTGCGGGTGAAGTCGTTGCTGGAGATGATCCGTGGTTTTGGTGAAAGTCTTGATCGAAAGCATGCAGTAACGCTCCAGGGTGGCTGATGCATCACCAATCGCGGACACAAAAAACGGGCGCCCCTTCAGGTGCCCGTTTTTATTTGCTCCATCGCTTGCGCGCAAGCGCCAAACGACCGGTTCTAACGCTTGATCAGGGAAATCTTGGTGCCTTCGATGCTGACCCCAGCCATTAACCCTTGCTGGTCGAAAATGAACGCGTAGGCATCGCCCTTCAGCGTCGTGCTGGACAGATTTTTCGCCACCCCCGCATCAACCAATACAACAGTGGGGCCTACGCCGATTTCCCAACCCTTGGTTTTACGGACATAGTCCACGGCTTTGTCGGTCATCAGGAAAACCGCATAGGCATACGACTGTGCACCTGCCTGTAGTCCCCAGGACCCGGTTACGGTGTTGTAGTAATTCTCTACTTTCTTGTTCTTCAACAATACGCCTTCGCCGTAGCTGCCGCCGAATACAAGGCCCGCCTTGACGATATTCGGGAAGACAAGAATCGCTTTGGCATTGTGCGAAATGGATTCGGCCAGTGGTGTGGACTTGTAAAGAGTTTGCAACGCTTGCTGAGAGTCGGCATTCAGATCCTCAGCGGTTGCCGCACCTGCGGTGTTCAGGAAACTTGCCGATACCAGTGAAGCTGTCGCAAGGACGATCGATAAGAAGAACCGCATTGACTGAGTCATGTCAGGTACTCCAATACGGGAGCATTGGATGTCAGCAGCAGCCAGCACTTGCCCCGGCAGAATCCGGGCCTGCTGAAATTATCCGGCGCACCCTAAAGTGGTGTGAGCTACTGGCGTCGCCCTTGAATGAAGCAGGCCAGAGGCCTGTGATCAGTGGCAATGTCATCACTTGTTTCGACATCTGTGTGTTGGCCGGGTTCGAAAAAAACAGAACGGGCGCCTGACAAGGCGCCCGTTTTCATTTACTCCGCGGCCTGCGCCCGCAAGCGTCTGCCGATCACATCCATCAAATCACAACCATCGCGCAACGGTATGGCCAGCAGTTTGGCAAAATCCGACAGCACCACCGTGTCGCAACCGATCTCGGCGCGGAAGGCGATGTTTTCCAGCACCTGCGTGACCGCGCGGATGCGGTAGTCGGCCATGGCTTACAGGACGTCGAGTGGGGCCTGGGTGTCGATGAGCAGGGAGGCCGGGATCAGGTCGATTCCGGTGAGGGGCATGTATCTATCCATAGGTGAAACTCCGAATCAGATTTAAAGGGACTGATCCGATCTGCAGGTCGCCAAACCTGGTCGCTTCGTGGCGACGGGGTGACTATAGTTTTTATCGCTTTATGGAGATAGGGATGATTTCCGAGGTTGCTGTAGGATTGGTATGGAAAGCAGGCAAGATACCGGAGAGCATTTAGACACTAAAAACAAAGCGTAGCGAGTCTGCTTTCGAGCCAGAGCGGTCTTAGTCCTCACTACGCAACCATACGCGTACGTTGTAGGGGAGCGCGCAAAGCCTGCTTAGACCGGCCTCGCACGCGAAACTGTGACGTATTCGACTGCTACAATCGGATGTTTGGGATTAATAGGGACTGCTTCGCTTCTTTGGAGCAACGAAGGCTGTTAAATTGACTTCAGCTCAACGACTTCAGGGGCGATTACGATCATCTTGGGTATGGTTGTTGGTTTAATGGGGTATTTTGGCTACAGCATGGATGGCAATTGTTAGGAATTAGGTGTGGCTCAGCTATAAATTATGGTTAATTAGAGAGTGTAGGGGGTAAAAAGTGTCGGATACTGCATTTATAAAATCTTTCGTTGTTAATGATATAAGAAACGTAAAGCCCGTCTCTGTTTCTCTGGGTGAAAATAAAACGCACTTGATAATTACTGGGCGTAATGGGAGTGGTAAAACTTCAATTTTAAAGGCCATACAAGAGGAGTTGAGCATTATAAAGTCTACGAATGGAAAGATTCATACCTTTCGAGATGCTAGGAGAAATGCAGAGAAGGCATATCTGGAAAGCCCGGTTGCTAGTAATTTAACCCAGCTGAATACATTTAAATCTTATCAGGATGCTAAGGTTTCGTTAAGTCTTGCCGGAAGTCACGGCTTTATTGAAGAACAAGAAATTTGTATTTTCTTTTCCGCAAACCGTGCCTTGGATCCAAGCATCCCTTCTTCAATAACCGCCCCGTCTCTACCTCTTATGGCAGGAAATGTGCCGGTTGTAAATACAATGATATTGCAATATTTGGTGAATATGAAGGCTCAGCGAGCTTTTGCTAGGGATGATAGTGACGATGATTCAGTTCGTATTATTGATACATGGTTTGAATCGTTTGAGGAGGCGCTGCGGGATGCCTTTGAAAATCGCAATATAAGTCTCGAGTTTGATCGGCAGGCTCTAAGTTTTTCTGTTGTTGATGGAGATAAAAAATACTCGCTTAATACGTTGTCTAGTGGTCAGTCGGCAATTCTTAGTATCTACGCTGAGCTATTGTTGCGCGTAGAAGCTGCGGCGCAGGGCAATAAAAATATTAGTGGTGTGATCCTGATAGATGAGCCAGAAAATCATCTTCATGCGTCCCTTCAGAAAAAAATACTAGCATTTCTTGTTAAGGCTTTTCCCCAGTTTCAGTTTATAGTCACAACGCACTCGCCATTTATAATATCATCCCTACAAAACACAAAAATACTCAATCTCGAAGACGGAAATGTATACGAAGACTTTTCATCCTTCTCTTATGAGGCAATTCTTGAAGAGTATATGCAAGTAGATAAATACTCTGTCGACGTTAAGAGGCAGGTTGAAGACATAAAAAAATTTTTGACTGTTGGGGACGCATCGGAGGCGCAAAGTCTGCTGGATGATTTGTTGCAGAAATTAAAAATGTCCGAGTTTTCTGTTCATGCGTCCGCAGAGTTGGCACTTGAACTGAATTCCATAAAGTTGGCATTGAAGAATATAGAGTGACGACATGCTATATATGCCTAAAACTATGCCTGGTCCGGAGTCGGACCTTCAAACGGAAAAGCTAAAAACATCGGGTACCTATCGAATTCAATCCGTGCTTAGCCAGTTAAAACAGGATTTTTATAATAAGTGCTATTTGTGCGAAGACTCTCCCCAGTCTGTAAATGTTGAGCACTTTGTTCCGCATAAAGATAATTTGGATTTGAAGTTTTCTTGGTCCAATCTTTTTTGGGCATGTGGTCACTGTAATAATATTAAAGGGGGAGGTTTTGATGGGATATTGAATTGCGCAAATGACATTGATATTGAAGAAAAATTGGAATATGTTTTTTCCCCTTTTCCGTCTGAAGGCGTTATCATTAATGATCTGCAAGGAGGAGCGGAGTCAAAATTAACTGCTAAGTTGCTTCTCGGTATTTATAATGGGACTACCATACTAAAAAAAATAGAGTCAAACGAGCTCCGTAAAAAAATTTCTCGACAACTTGTCGATTTAAATGATTTGGTGGTTAAGTTTGAAGAGGCTGAAGAGGATAAGGAGGCTCGCGAGTATTTGGGGGAATTGATTAAGGCCAAGGTTCGTGTTAGCGCAAAGTTTGCATCATTTTCTCGTGCATATCTTCGAAGGTTTCCTTCTTCGCTGAAAAAGTTAAAAGAAGAGATTGCGGGGTTTCCAATTTAGTTGTGTGGAATGTTATTTAAATATGAATTGATTGTCGTACGGGACAAGGAGGTAAATTAGTTTCAGCCTAGTAATGGTTAGCATTTATCTGCAAGGCGGACTCAGGTCCGCTAAATAAGCCAGCAAACACTGAGCCACTTTCCATCTATAAAACGTCGATACAGGTGGGCGCTACATTGACGATGTTGTACGACCGGTCTTGGCTCAGGCTGTGTAAAAATGCAACCGTCACTTTTAGGTCTGCGTTGCTACGTGAAATCTGCCGGAGTTTTCTGCTCAGTCAGAGACTTGAAATTTGCGTAGAATCGCGTCACTTGACCCGATTCCGCTCGCCATTATTGGTCGCTTTTACACAGCCCTCGGCCGATAGCAGGCATTCCTTATGCTACCCAACCCCTCAAAATGGGAGCGCGTTATTCCCAGTCCCCTAGCGTAGAATTTCCAAAACGCCAGCCCCCACCCGAGACGGACCCTCAATGCAAACCCCAGCCAAACCTCAACACCCCCTCTGGCAAACCTACCTCCTGTTCCTCGCCCCCATGGTCCTCTCTAACTTCCTCCAGTCCATGTCCGGCACCGTCAACAGCATCTACATTGGCCAATTGCTCGGCACTCAGGCATTAGCGGCGGTATCGGGCATGTTCCCCGTGGTGTTCTTCTTCATCGCCCTGGTTATCGGCCTCGGTGCGGGCGCTGGGGTGTTGATCGGTCAGGCCTGGGGCGCCCGTGAGCCGCATCTGGTGAAGGCCATCGCCGGTTCGACGTTGCTGTTGGGGGCGATGATCGGGTTGGTGGCGGCGGTGTTGGGCAGTGTGTTTGCCCGGCCGGCGTTGCAGGGGTTGGGCACTCCGGGGGATGTGCTGGACGATGCGGTGGCGTATGCCCATGTGATGATGTGGATTTTGCCGTCGCTGTTGGTGTTTGTGTTGTTCACGCAGTTACTGCGCGGGGTGAGCGATACGCTGTCGCCGTTGTTGGCGCTGGTGGTGTCGACGTGTGTCGGGCTGGCGCTGACGCCGGCGTTGATTCTCGGGTGGTTGGGGTTGCCGCCGATGGGGATTCAGAGTGCGGCGTGGGCGGGGTTGGCGGGTAACCTGTCGGCGATGGGGTGGCTGGCGTGGCGGTTGATTCGCAAGGGACATCCGTTGGCGCCGGATCGGGAGATGTTTGCGGCGATGCGGCTCGACAGGGTCATCCTCGGCAAGGTGTTGCGCATCGGGCTGCCGACCGGGTTGCAGATGGTGGTGCTGTCGTTGTCGGAGCTGGTGATTCTGGCGCTGGTGAACCAGCACGGGTCCCAGGCGACGGCGGCGTACGGGGCGGTGACGCAGATCGTCAACTACGTGCAGTTCCCGGCGCTGTCGATTGCGATCACGGCGTCGATCCTTGGCGCGCAGGCGATCGGGGCAGGGCGCCTTGAGCGCATGGGGGAGATTTTGCGCACCGGGTTGTTGATCAACGTGTGCCTGACCGGCGGCCTGGTGCTGTTGGGTTATCTGCTGTCGCACTGGTTGCTGGGGTTGTTTCTTACGGATGATTCCACCCGGGCGATGGCCGAGCACCTGTTGCACATCATGCTCTGGAGCCTGCTGGTGTTTGGTTTTCAGGCGATTGTCGGCGGCATCATGCGCGCCAGCGGCACGGTATTGGTGCCGGTAGCGGTGTCGATCGTTTGCGTGGTCGGGGTGCAGTTGCCGGTGGCGTATCTGCTGGATACGCGCTTCGGGCTGCCAGGGGTGTGGATGGCGTTTCCGGTGGCGTATCTGGGCATGCTGATGCTGCAGACGCTGTATTACAAAATGGTCTGGCAGCATCAGCGGATCGAGCGGTTGGTGTAGGCCCCTGACGGCCCCTCAACTATTGCTCTTGAGCCAGGTTTCGAAGCGAGTCGGCCCGACGATGGGGTGCTCTCCCGGCGTCAGCGAGTGGTCATCGATCGGCGCACCGAAGTAGGGGACCGTGTCATCCGGTTGGGCCTGGCGCGGGTCGTTGGTGTGTTGCAAAAACAAGCGCACGAACTCCACCAGCGGCCAGCGCTCAGGCCCGGCCACTTCCAGAGTGTTATTGCTCGGCGCTTGCACGGCGACTTTCGCCAGCGCCGTCGCAACATCGAACGCGGCAATCGGCTGCAACGCGGCGGAGGTCAAGCGCACGGTGTCGCCTTCCTGTACGCCCGAGTGGGAAATGGCCCCGATGAATTCGAAGAACTGCGTGGCCCGCAGGATTGTGTAAGGAATGCCTGAGTCCTTGATGAGTTGTTCCTGGGCCATTTTTGCCCGGAAATAGCCGCTGTCGAGCATGCGCTCGGTGCCTACCACCGACAGCGCGACATGGTGTTTGACCCCGGCGGCCTTCTCGGCGGCGAGCAGGTTGCGCCCGGAGGTTTCGAAGAACTCGAGCACGGCAGCATCTTCGAAGGAGGGCGAGTTGGCCACGTCGACCACCACATCGGCGCCTTGCAAGGCGTTTTGCAAGCCCTCGCCGGTGAGGGCGTTGACGCCGGTGCTCGGTGATGCGGCCAGGGTTTCATGCCCCAGGTCTTGCAGGTTTTTGCAGAGCTGCCTGCCGATCAGCCCGGTACCGCCAATCACGACGATTTTCATGACGAGTCTCCCGATGCGTGCGCAGTGGGGGGCGAGGTGTCAGCCCCGCTTGGACGTCGTATTTCTGGTCGGAGTGGGGGGGCTGGCTTGGAATCCTGCAACCATTAAAGCTCCTGAATTCGTTCAATGGCAGCAGTGGCGGGAAGATCTTTTTGTTGTCCGATAGGTGGTCGAATGGGCTAATGCCGGTCAGTTAAGAAAAGGACGTACCAAGTGCAGACCTGTGGCGAGGGGCTTGGCCTTCACTTAACTGGCAGGCATTAGTCAGATGCTGCGGTTTTTCAAAACCATGTCAGCACTTTCCACACTCCTAGCACGTACAGCATGAAGGCAATCACGCTGTGCCATTGCCCACGATCCATGTCCAGTAACGGTGTCAGTAAGAAGTATCCCCCCAAGACAACCAGGAACAGCACCAACAGCATGAGTTGAGGTGCATAGTGTCCGAGCCCTACAGTCCACGGGCTTCTTTCACGGGCAAGATCGGGTTCCGCGGGTTTGTTTCCATCGAGAATGAAAGAGGCGATGACGTCCCAGTTTTCCTCTTTCAACGCAGCGCTGTGACCTCCTTTCACATATTCCGATTCGAAGAGTTCTTTGTCTTTCTGTTCGAAACCGTCATGGCCTGCGCTGCCAAGATCCTGCAACCTGAGCATCTGGAAAGTGCGGGGGAATATGGCAACGACCCAATCGGCACTGGCAACGAAGTTCACGACACGTTTGACCCGACCCAAACCGGTCAAGGTCTTCCAGTCATAATTGACGTTCACCACACTTCCGGCGAAAGCAATGTGTTTGAAGCGCAAACATGAATAAGTATTGAGGGCTTTGGCCAGCATATAGGTGCCGTGGCTGTGCCCAACATAGGAGAATGAGGCATCAGGGTAGACCGCTTTGTTCTCCGCGTAGCGATCCATCAACCACTCCACTCGTTTTCGCCGAATACTGGGTAGCAAAAAGGGCAGCATGGCGAAGTATCCGTAACTGGACGTCTCGGTTTTGATGATTTGTTTTTGCGGTGTCGGCCCAACAGTATTGGTGTTGATATGACGGTCAATGATCTTGTTCCGTTGGCGAGCCAGGGCAACAATCCGTCGGGCGATTTTCTGCGTCCAGTAGCCTTGGTCACGGATTCCATGAATGACAAACACCACATCGGTGATGGATTTGTCGGGTTTTGGCAGATTCTGGTCTGTCGGAAGGATAGATAAATCACTGAGTTCCTGCCGGGATGAATTGATGGCTTTGATTATCACTTGTCGCCGTAGATGACCCGCCGCGGTGTCATCGGCGTCGACCACGTTGACATGGCCTGACTTGGGCACGTCGAGATAATAGAAGTCATCGCCGGCGACAAGGTCGATGTTGTCCTCGGGAGAAACCAGGTCATCGGTAGAACCCAGTAATTGAACGGTGATGGCAGACGTTGATGATTCACTTTTGGCTTGCCTGCGCATCGCCATCCACTGAAGGCGCAGCTGTGTCAAAAAGGGCGCACCGTGATGAGTGGTGAAGGCCAGTGGCGTTAATCGGCCCATGGTTATCGCCATTACCATGTTACCGAGTGCAACCCCGGCCCCCCACCGCAGAAAATTAATAAAGGAAAGGTGAGGGGACAGACGCCAGCCTCGATTGATCGCTGCAAGCAGGATCACCCGCTTGACGCGCGAAGCCCACGGGCGTTTTACAGAACCTTTTAGCTGAGGCTCAAAAGGCGCTTCCGGCGTTTCTCCGCAGGCGCATACATAAACCTTGCGTGCCAGCAGAGCGCCCATGCTGTGCCCAATCAGGTAAATACCTGCAAAACCGTGTTCCGAGTTTTGCCAGAACCCATCGATTTGTTCCATTACAGATAGCGTGATGTCGCAAGGATCCGCGAAAGACAAGGTTCCAATCGGTAAGTTAGGGATGAAGATAATCGGCGCTGGAGCTTTACGCTGCTCCCAGGCTTGCAGAACCGCAGTCTTAAGATGTTGCAGCTGTTTTTCGGAGCCGCCCATGGCATGAAACAGCACAATCAGATCCTTCTGTTCCTCTGGGCCGGTGATTTGGTCATCGTAGGTAGGCTTTTCCATGTCCTCTCCCAAGTTCTGAATGTGCTGAAACGGTGGTATGGGGCTCGAATTGGAATATAGCCAAGAATCTGGAGATGGAGACGGACTTGCAGACCTGCCGAGTCGATCCCGGATCGCCGGGCTCGACTCGACCATTTCAGAGCGCAGTGTTGGTGCTGCATCAGGCCTGCACGCGAAGAGGCCGGCCCACCCAGCACAAAACCCATTAAGGCTTCTGCTGATTCTCCGCCACCGCAGCTTTGGACTTGGAGAACCGATAGAACAGGTTGGGCTCGCTCACAATGTACAGCTCGCCGGAGGTGTCCATGGTCATGCCTTCGGCTTGCGGTATGGTTTTTTTCAGGTCATTCAGGCCGAGCAGGGAGCGGAAGCTGACGAAGTTGCCGTCCTGGTCCAGTTCGGTCACGTTGCTGGATTGCTCGCTCAATAACAGCAAGTGACCGGTCTGCGGGTCATAGTAACCCTCGGAAAGGTCCAGGCCGAAGACGCTACGGTCAATCCAGTGGGTCAAGTCCTGGATGTGCACCTGCAACGGGCTGCCGATGGATGCCAGCATGCCCGTGACCGTAAACAGCTGCCGCGGATCGCGCTCCTTGATCGCGAAGATACGATCATTGGCCGCATCATAGGTCACGCCTTCAAAGCCCTTGTTGTGTTCGCTCAGGTTGATCTCGATGGCAACGAACGGGGCGTTCTCGACATGGATCGGGCCAGGGCTGTCCGGCAAGGTGATGACGTACAGTCGCTGCAACTGTTCATCGGCGATCACTACGCGTCCGTTACCCAGGTAAGCAAGACCTTCGGTGTCCTGGAAGCCGATCAGCGGGTAACGTTCAAGCAGATCGCCGTTGCGGTTCATGGCCACAATCTGCATGGGCCCACCATTGGTGATGCCCAGCAGTCGATCATGGTCCGGGTCATAGGCGATGCCGGACAGATTGGTGATGTCCGCGACAGGCTTGGCCTGGATCACGGCTTTATAGTCCGGCAGCCAGATATTTTTATCGGGCGCCTGATTACCATGCCAAAGAGTTTTCCAGTACGCATACAGCTGCTGGTGAACCATGAAATGTGCAGAAACCACGTAGGCGCCAAGCAATACAACAATGAACAATATCCCCAGCTTCCCTCTCTTGCTCATGACTTGTCCTTGTCCCAGCTGAAGCGATAGACCTTGGCGGGTTGTCCGGGCTGGCATTGGCCGTTATCGGCATCGGCGCCGACGATCGACCATTGCGCGCGAGACGTTTCGCCGAGCTCATGAGCGGCCTCGGGATTGAAACACTTGCTCAGCACTTCGTCCGGGACCAGGGCGTAGGCATCACGGTGTTCGCGTAGCCATTGCGCCGCTTGTTCGACCGAGGAACTGCTCATCCCGAAATGCACGATCGGCTGCCGGGCGAATAACCAGTGGCCCTCGCGCCAGTCGACCAGCACCAGCTCGGCACCGTGGGTCATGGTCGCCGCCTGCGCCATGATCGCTTCGTGGGGGTTCGGACCTTCCTTGATCGGCTCGATGAACCCGCGGGCGAACCACAGAACGAACCAGCTCACCACCAGCGCCTGGAATACCCGCATACCGCGCGGACGTTTTCCGAACCAGCGCTTGAGCAGCCAGGGAATCAGCGGCGCCGCCACCAGCACCAGACCGGGCAATGCCGGATAGATGTACAACTTGCGCTTGCCGGTGCTCAGGCAGAAAAACAGCACCACCAGCACGACCCAGCTCAACAGCACCAGCACTCGACCGTCGTGCTTGCGCAGTTGCTTGCGCCAGGCCGGCACCAGCCACGGCAGGGCCAGCACCAGCGGCAGCCAGTATTGCGGGATCACGTTGACGAAGAAGTACCAGAACGGTTCGCGATGGTCCCACGCGGCGGCATAGCGTCCCGCTGTCTGGCGCAGCAGGATTTCTCGCGCATAGGCGACTTCTTCCGCGGTGCCATTGAGCACAATGGACAGTGCCAGAGGCAGCAGCCATATCGCGATAGCCCCGAGCGCCACCAGAAAGCCCAGGAACCATTTGCGCTTCTGGCCGGGCATGGCCACCACGCCGGACCAGTTTTTGCGCACCGCGTAGGCATACGGAATCAGCATCAAGGCCGGGACGAAGCCGACCCCTTTGGTGATTATGCCAATGCCCATGGCGGCGCAGCCCACGTAAAACCAGCGCCAGGCTGGCCCGAGCAGCAGGTGCCGCGCCAGTCCGTACAGACCCAGGGAGGTGAACAGAATCAACAGGCTGTCGATCTGGCCGGTACGCAGGATGCTGTAAGTCTGATAGGTGGCCAGGTACAACAGCGCGGCTATTCGACCGATGCGCTGATTCCACAGCCGGCGGCCCAGGTCGTAGACCACGGCCGTGACCGTCGCCGCCGACAACATCCCCGGAATATACAGGGCGAGGGCGGGCAGGCCGGTGAGCCACGCGAAGAACGCCACCATCCACATGAAGACCGGCGGTTTATCGCCGTAGATCTCCGCAGCGCGGTGAGGGATGAACCATGACCCGTTGTGCAGCATCTCCAGCGCTACGCCGAGGAAACGTTCCTCGTCGACGTTTTGCGGTTGACGCAGCCCCAGGCCAGCGCCGATCAACAGCAAGGCAAGCAGCACCAGGCCCAGGCATTCGATGCTGGGCGACAGGGTTTTACGCATGGCTCAGTCCTTCAGGTGTTTGGTGCGGGCAATCAATTGCAAATTGCGCAGATAGACG
Organism: Pseudomonas sp. Pseusp15; assembly: GCF_059492165.1. Classification (NCBI taxonomy): domain Bacteria; kingdom Pseudomonadati; phylum Pseudomonadota; class Gammaproteobacteria; order Pseudomonadales; family Pseudomonadaceae; genus Pseudomonas; species Pseudomonas sp. Pseusp15. The sequence continues at coordinate 3,258,910 of NZ_CP168523.1, read as the reverse complement.
ATGGAACCAAAGGCCTGGCCAGCGATGAACACCGGGTCTGCCCGGTAAATGGCATAAGCGAGCAGCAGGGCGCTGCCGACAATGCTCAGGTACCAGAAACTCACCGGGATCACGCTGCGTTTTTTGTACTCGCTATACAGCCACTGCAGGATGAAGCGACCGGTAAAGGCGATCTGGCCAGCGAAGCCGACCACCAGCCACAGGGTTTCGCGGGAGAGGTTCATCCTTCGATCTCCTGCGCGTTGGTGTTCAACCGCGTGCGCTTGATCAGCCACCACACACCGAACAGGTCGAGAATGCCCACCAAGGCGCGGTCGATGTTGCCGTATTTGGACACGCCCGCGGTGCGGGGCCGGTGGTTGACCGGGTGGACGATCATTCGGCCGTTGTGACGCTGGATCAGCGCGGGAATGTACCGATGCATGTGGTCGAAGTACGGCAGGCGCAGAAACGCCGCGCGTTCGATCAGCTTCAGCCCGCAGCCGGTGTCCGGGGTATCGTCATTGAGCAGGCGGCGACGCAGCCCGTTGGCAAAACGCGAAGCCCAGCGTTTGCTTGCGGTATCGCGGCGGTTGACCCGGTGCCCGGCTACCAGCTGAACGTCGACCAGACCCTTTTCACCGCGCACCAGCGCCAACATCCCGGGGATGTCCGCGGGGTCGTTTTGACCGTCACCATCAAGCGTGGCCAGCCATTGCCCCCGGGCGGCGATTGCCGCGTGGTAGAGGGAGGTGCTTTGCCCCAGCGAGCGCTCATGGCGCAGGATGCGCAACGCGTCCAGGCCATTGTTTTTCAGCTGCCGCAGCTCATGCAGGGTGGAGTCGGTGCTGCCATCGTCCACCACAATGATTTCGTAGGCCTCACCGTTCAATGCGGCGTGGACTTCCTCAAGTAACGGCTTGAGGTTGTTTGCTTCATTCTTTGCTGGAATCAATACAGATACAAAAATGTCTTGGCTCATAGAGTCCTCTCCCTTGCTCCCTGGTCTATTTTTATCAAGGGCTAACGTTTTATATCTGATAGAAGTGGCGATACCACTTCACAAATTCCGCTACGCCAGTTTCAACCGCCACTTGAGGGCGGAAATCGACCCACTCGGCCAGCGCCGAAATGTCGGCCCAGGTCTTGATCACATCGCCTGCCTGTAGCGGCATGAAATTGCGTTGGGCCTTGATGCCCAGCGCCGATTCCAGGCAGTCGACAAACTCCAGCAGTGGCACGGGTTGGCCACGGCCGATGTTGAAAATCCGGTTTACGCCAGCGCCCGGCTCGTTCGGCACCGGTGGCTTGGAGCGCAGGCGGGCGACGCTTTCAACGATGTCGTCGACATAGGTGAAATCGCGCGACATCTGGCCATGGTTATAGATGTCGATCGGCAAGCCTTTCAGGATCGCCTCGGTAAACTTGAACAGCGCCATGTCGGGGCGCCCCCAAGGTCCGTAAACGGTGAAAAAGCGCAGGCCGCTGGCCTTCAGGCCATAAAGGTGGCAATAGCTGTGCGCCAGCAGTTCATTGGCGCGTTTGCTGGCGGCGTACAGCGAAATGGGGTGATCGACGGTGTCTTCGACACAGAACGGCATTTTGCTGTTGGTGCCATACACCGAGCTGCTCGAGGCATAGATCAAATGCGCGGGGCGATGTTGCCGGCAAGCTTCCAGCACATTCAGAAAGCCCACCAGATTGGACTGCGCATAGACATCCGGGTTGTCCAGTGAATAGCGAACACCCGCCTGGGCGGCCAGGTGCACAACTTCGGTGAAAGCATGTTCTTTGAACAAGGCCATCAAGGCCGGTTTGTCGACGATGTCCAAGGCCTGGAAACGAAAGCCCGGCAAGGATTCAAGCTCTTTGAGCCGTGCGTGTTTGAGTTCTACGCTGTAATAGTCGTTGAGATTGTCGATACCGACGACTTCAAGGCCTTCTTGACACAAACGCTTGACGGTGTGATACCCAATAAAACCGGCGGCGCCAGTAACCAGAACCGTCATGAGGCCTGCGCCTGTGCGTGACTGATTCCGATTCTGCGCAAAGGGCGCTTTTGCATCACAATCCCCTGTAAGTACTCGCTGATCAGTATATTTTTTGGGCTTTTTGCCACCATTGGCTCCATGCCTTGCTCCATTGTATTGGTAAAGTTCTGTGCAGTGCACATCATGAGCCGCAGAAATGGCAGCCGTATACCCTGCCAGTTGGATTGTAAAAAAAACGTTAAGTAATTACTTCGTTTTTCTGACCACCTGCTTAAAGGCGTGCTGGTATGAGGGTACTCACAACGCGGCGCCTAGCATTTGCAGGTAGTTGGGGCTCTCGGAGATCGAGTTGTGGCCCGTGTCCGGTATGACCTGCAGCGAGGCCACGCCTTTGGCGAAATGGGTGTAGAGCCGGTCTGTGCTTGCGCGCGGTATGACTTCGTCGTGCTCGGCCGCAACCAACAGCGTCGGGACGGTGATGTGAGCGGCGTATTTCCAGGATTCGAACTTGTCCTGCAACAGCCATTTCACCGGGAACCAGGGAAACTGGCGGGCGGCGAGGTCTTCAAGGCTGTTGTAGGGCGTGATCAGGATCAGCCGCGACGCCGGGCGCTGGCTGGCGAGGCGCACGGCAACGCCTGAACCCAGGCTGCGTCCGATCACTGCAATATCGGGATGGCTGTTGTAGACATAGTCGAACAAGGCCATGGCGTCACGCTGAATCGCCTCCTCGGACGGCGACCCGGTACTGCCACCGTAGCCTCGGTAATGCAGCAAGTAGATCGCATGATCCGCAAACGCTTGCGAAAACCCGGGCAGGCTGCGGGAAACGTCCTCGGCATTGCCACCAAAGTAGATCAACGCCTTCGGCCCGTCGTGCGGCCTGACGGTCACCAGCACCTGCGCGTCGGCGACTGACAAGGTAAGAAGCGATTCGGGTGTGTCGATGGCGCGAGGTTGCGGGTAGTAGATGAGGGCCCGTTGAAACACGAACAGCGCGACGCAGAGCAGCAGGTATGCAACGGCAATGAAAGCGAAGATAGACACCAGGGTTCGCGACATTCGGCTAAGTTTAGTGGACGGCATGGACTGCTTCGGGCCTTGAGACAGCTATTGCTGGAGCGTCGCCAGAGTGTAGTCCAGCAATTTCAGCTGTGCAGAAGCGCCGCCCAATGCCCGTGTGGGTGCGAGCACCTGTGGCGAGGGGGCTCGCCCCCGTTCGGTCGCGAAGCGGCCCCAAAACCTGCAATCGCGGTACACCACATGCAATGGTTTTACGACTGCTGCGCAGCCGAACGGGGGCAAGCCCCCTCGCCACACGGAGGCAAGAACATGCTGACCCGAGCCATTCCTTCCAGCAACGAGCCGTTGCCCATCGTCGGCCTGGGTACTTATCGCGGTTTTGATGTCACGCCAGCCGACGCTGCTTACAAGCAACTGCAGGCGGTGCTCAGCGCGTTGTTCGAGAAGGGTGGAAAGGTGATCGACAGTTCGCCCATGTACGGTCGCGCCGAGCAGACCACCGGTGAGCTGCTGTCGATCCATCGCCCTCGCTCGCCGGCCTTCCTGGCCACCAAGGTCTGGACCCGTGGCCGCGAAGAAGGCATCGCGCAGATGGAGCAGTCGTTCAAACTGTTGCAGACCGACCGGATCGACCTGATGCAGATTCACAACCTGCTGGACTGGAAAACCCATTTGCCGACCTTGCGTCAATGGAAGGCAGAAGGGCGCATCCGCTACATCGGCATCAGCCATTACACGGCGTCGGCCTACGACGAAGTGGAGGCGGTGTTGAAAGGCGAGCCGATGGATTTTTTGCAGATCAACTATGCCCTGGACGACCGCGCTGTCGAAAAGCGAATCCTGCCGCTGTGTCGTGAGCGCGGTGTGGCGGTGATCTGCAATCGGCCCTTCGGTGGCGGCGGCCTGATCGCTCGATTGAAAGGCAAACCGCTACCGGGGTGGGCTGCGCAAGTGGGGATCAACAGCTGGGCGCAACTGGCGCTCAAGTTCCTGCTGGCTCATCCGGCGGTGACCTGCGTCATCCCCGGCACTGGCAACCCGCGCTACATGGCGGAAAACGCCGGTGCAGGTTTCGGCCCGATGCTCACGGATGCACAGCGCCAGCAATTGATTGCGCTGGTGGGGTGACGGCTACCTTGTAGCAGCTGCCGAGCAGCGCGAGGCTGCGTTCGGCTGCGCAGCAGTCGTGAGTCCGACTGACGCGGTCTGCCTGATGCACCGCAAGCTCTGGTTTGACGACGGCTTCGCCGCCGAACGCAGCCTCGCAGGCTCGACAGCTGCTACCAGCGAACGCAGCCGCTGCTCGGCAGCTGCTACAGGCTTACGGCGGCTGGCATTACTTGCGCCATCTCCAGCGGAATTTCCAGGGTAAAAATCGCTCCCTGGCCGGGTCCATCGCTATGGACGCGAAGGTGCCCGTTCATTTCCACCGCCGCGAGTGCGCAACTGTGCAGGCCAAAACCATGACCTTCCTTGCGCGTGGTAAAGCCGTGATTGAAGATGCGGGCCATGTTCTCGGCGGCGATCCCTTCGCCCTGATCCTCTACGCTGAAGCGCAGCGTTGCGTTATCGATAATCCTGACGCCCAGCGTCATACGGCGCTGATGATCGCTGACCCTGGACATCGCATATTTGGCATTGCTGATCAGGTTGATCAGGATCAACAACAGTCGGTGTTTGTCGCCGATGATGGTCGGTGTGGCCTGGTAGTCTTTGATGACGGTGACATGGTGCCGGCTCAAGGCGCCGGAATTCATGCGTAACGCATCTTCGAACAGATCGACGACATTCAACGGCTCGACCAGCCGGGCGGCGCCGGCATAGGCCTGTTGGGTGGCAACAATATCCTTGATGTGATCGATGCTCTTGGTGAGTTGCGCCAGCTCGTCAACGATGCTCGATTGCTCGGTCGCGATGGAATCGACCAGTTGATTGAAGTAAAGGGGCAGCAGTTTGCCTTTTTCATCGTGCGTCATGAACTGCCCCAGGTCTTCGGCATGTTCATTGATCATTTTTACCGCTTTGCCCAGGCCGAGGGTTTTGCTGGTCGACAATTTGCGGGTGATCAATTCCGCGGAGACGTTAACGCTATTCAACACATTACCGACGTTGTGCAGCACGTTGGTCGCGATCTCTGCCATACCGGCCATCCGCGCGGCGTCGATCAGTTCGCGCTCGGCTTCCAACAGTTCATGGGTGCGTTCCTCGACGCGTTGCTCCAGCCGCTCGTTCGCTGTCTGCAATTGGTTGTTCATCTTATTGATCAGCGCATAACTGCGAATCAGACGGGCGGCCAAGTACAGCAGCAGTAGCGCCATGATGCCAGCGCAGATCCCCAGGTAAAGGTGGTATTGGCGATCTGTCGCGGCTGTGCGCCGTTGTGTCTCGTTCAATAACTCGTTGATGCTGTCCAGTTGCTGTGCGACCGGAATGACACTGATGCGATCAACCAGGTCATTGACGATGGGCTGCTCTCGCACAATGGCATTCACAGCGTCTACAAGTGCAGTGAAAGTCGGGCGCCGTTCAGGCGGCAGTTGATTGATGTACTCATTCAGATATTCCAGATGCCCGGAGATTTCCTCAGCCCGTTCGCTGCTGACATAGAGGGCGTATTCAAGGGTGTCCAAGGTAAGGTCGAACACCACTGAGGCCGCCCGAGCATCCACCGACGAGAGTTTGTCGTTGGAATCTTCCTGCAACACCCGAATGGCATCTTCCAGCGTAGGCAGGGCCTCGAATGCTGTTCGCAAGGCCGTGTTGTGCTGTTTGAATTGCTCAACCAACCGGGCTTTGTTTTCTACCGCCTCCAGATAGCCCTGGCGTCGGGTTTGCCAAAGGGTCGGGAGCGGGCCGACAGCGTTGAGGCTATCGAGCTGTTGCCAGCGCTCTTCCGCTTCAGGCGGCGCCACCAGCAACAGGTTGTTGTTCATGCCGATTTTGGCTCGCAGGAGCTTCACGTTCCAATTGGCATCGTATTGCTTGAGTTGACGAACGAAGTCGCGCGATTCGAAGTAGGTCGATGTGTCGTACGAGTAGGATTTGATCAGCAAAAATATCAGTACGCTGAAGAGGGTCAGTGCAATGGCTGCCAAGGCAGACCATTTGTAATGATTAGAAATCTGCATGGCGGCATTCCTCCCTGATACAGGCTGTCCTGAGAGAGAGAGGCTGCCAACGGTCAATTAATTCCATTTTTTGCGCTCCCTGCAGAATGACGAGGCATCGCCACGTCATCCGTAAGCCTAGCGTTGTTGGTGGACGGTGCCGGAAAAAACACCGAACGGCAGGGGCGAGCGTCAGGGGACGAGCACGATCGCCCCTTTGACCTGACCGGCCCGCAGGCTTGCCAGCGCCTGATTGGCATCGTCCAGGGCAAAACAGGTGACGTCGCTGTGCACGGGCGTATGGCGCAGTTCGGCAAAAAACGCGGTGCCGTCTTCGCGGGTCAGGTTCGCCACCGAGCGGACGCTGCGTTCGCCCCACAACAGTCGATAGGGGAAGCTGGGGATGTCGCTCATGTGGATGCCGGCGCAAATCACACAACCGCCCTTGACGCTGGCCTCCAGCGCCAGCGGCACCAGCGCACCGACGGGGGCGAAGATCAGGCTGGCGTCGAGCGGATGCGGTGGTGGCTGATCTGAAGGGCCTGCCCACACGGCTCCCAGAGTCCGGGCATAAGCCTGGCCCTCGCTGTCGCCCGGTCGAGTGAAGGCGTACACCTGCTGCCCCCGGCCCCGCGCCACCTGAATCGCCAGATGCGCCGCCGCGCCGAAGCCATAGAGGCCCAGGTGGCGTGCACCTTTGGCCATTTGCAAGGCGCGAAAACCGATCAGCCCGGCACACAGCAGCGGTGCGGCTTCGGTGGTCGAGAGCGCGTCCGGGAGGGGGAAACAGAAGTGGGCATCGGCAACCGTGTAGTCGGCATAACCGCCATCCCGATGACAGCCGGTGAACTGTGCCCGGTCGCAGAGGTTTTCACGGCCCGAGCAGCAAAACGTGCACTCACCGCACGTCCAGCCAAGCCAGGGAACGCCGACGCGCTTACCGACCCAGTCGGGCGAAACGTCGCCACCCACCGCCGTCACTTCACCGACGATTTCATGGCCCGGCACCCGCGGCAGCACTGCTTGCGGCAGTTCACCGTCCACTAAATGCAGGTCGGTGCGGCACACGCCACAGGCCAAAACCTTGATCAACAGTTGCTGCGCGCCGGGCTGCGGCACGGGACGTTCTTCCCGTTGCAGCGGCTGGCCGGGGGCATGCAGAACCATGGCGCGCATGACGATTCTCCAAAAGCCGATGCACCGCAAGGCGTTACAGGGGGGATTCCCGGTGGCAGCCGGCGACCAGTTGCTTGAGCCCGTCCAGATTCAGCACTTTGACGTTACGCCCGGAAATCTCGACCAGTTCCGAGTCCCGTAGATGAGCGATGCCCCGACAAATGGTTTCCAGACGCAGGCCCAAGTAGGAGCCGATCTCTTCGCGACGCATCTTCAGCACAAAGTCTCTGGACGAGTAACCCCGAATGCTCAACCGTTGCGACAGGTTCAGGAGGAAGGCGGCCAGGCGTTCATCGGAGTTCATGTTGCCCATCATCATCAGCAGGTTGTGCTCACGGACGATTTCCCGGCTCAGGATCTTGTTCATGTTGTGCTGCAACGAGGGCAGCTCCAGGGCGAGTTTCTCCAGTTGGGCGAAGTTGAAGGGGCAGACTTCACTGTCCTCCAGGGCAAAGGCACTGCAAGTGTGATGATCGTCGCTAATAGCGTCCAGACCGAGCATCTCGCCGGGGATCTGAAACCCGGTGACCTGCTCGCGGCCGTCGACCGACAGCATGCTGGTCTTGAATGAACCGATCCGCACCGCGTAGAGCGAGCGCAACGGATCGCCGGCCCGGTACAGGGCTGCACCTTTTTTAACCTTTACACGCTGAATGATCAGGGTATCCAGTCGTTCGACTTCGTTGCTGGTCAGGCCAATCGGCAGACACAACTCCAGAACGCTGCAATTGGAGCACGCGGCTTTCAGATAGTGATGTTGATATGGCCGGGTTTCAGGCATCGCAAAAACTCCCCCTGACAGGAGCTTAGAGCATAGTTCGGATCCCCCGTTTCAATCGGGCGTTTACAGATAGAATCGATGAGCGGGGAAAATCTTGTTCCTGTTGAGCCGGGATAGACGGCCCAAGACTTGATGTAAATCAAGTCTTAGGCCGTGCAGACACCCAGAATCGACGCATGTCTCCCGGTTTACCGGGGCCCCTGGCGGAGGACGTCATGAGCGATTTTCTGAGTGCCGAGCAACTGGAAGGGCTGGATGCCTACTGGCGGGCGTCCAATTACCTGGCGGTCGGGCAGATCTACCTCAAGGACAATCCGCTGCTGGCGGTGCCGCTGACGCTGGCGGATGTAAAGCCACGGTTACTGGGGCACTGGGGCACGACGCCGGGGTTGAACCTGATCTATACGCACCTCAATCGCCTGATCACGGCCCACGACCTGAACATGATCTTCATCGCCGGCCCCGGGCATGGCGGGCCGGCCATCGTGGCCCAGACCTACCTGGAAGGCACGTACACCGAGCTCTACCCGTCGGTGGGGCGCAATACCAATGGCCTGGCCCGACTGTTTCGGCAGTTTTCCTGGCCGTATGGCATTTCCAGCCATGTGTCGGCGCAGATTCCGGGATCGATCCATGAAGGCGGCGAGCTGGGCTACAGCCTGGCCCATGCCTACGGTGCCGCGTTCGACAACCCGGACCTGATCGTGGCGTGTGTGATTGGCGACGGCGAGGCGGAAACCGGGGCGCTGGCGGCCAGTTGGCATTCCAACAAGTTTCTCAACCCGGCGCGTGACGGGGCGGTGCTGCCGATTCTGCATTTGAACGGATACAAAATCGCCAACCCGACGGTGCTCTCCAGCATCAGCGAGGAGGAGTTGTCGGCGTTGATGTACGGCTATGGCTACGATCCGTATTTCGTCGAAGGCGATGACCCGGCCGAGGTTCATCAAACCCTGGCCAGAACGCTGGACACCATCGTGCAGGAAATTCGCGACATTCAGCGGGGCGCGCGTCAACGATCGTCGTCCCGGACGCTGGAGCGACCCCTGTGGCCAATGCTGATCTTGCGCACGCCCAAGGGCTGGACGGGGCCGACATTCGTCGATGGCCAGCGGGTCGAAGGCACCTGGCGGGCGCATCAAGTGCCCTTGGCCGACTTCCAGCAGCCGCAGCATTTGCGGCAACTGGAGGAATGGCTCAGCAGTTACCGCCCCGACGAATTGTTTGACGCCAATGGCACCTTGTTGCCCGAGATCGCGGCGCTGGCACCGACCGGCCATCGGCGAATGAGCGCCAACCCCCACGCCAACGGTGGGCTGCTGTTGCGCGCGCTGGATCTGCCACGGTTCACCCAGTATGCGGTGAACGTCGAGGCGCCCGGTGGCCTGCGGGCTGAGGCCACGCGGGTGCTGGGCCGGTTTTTGCGCGACGTGATGAAATGCAATCTGACGTCGAGCAATTTTCGCCTGTTCGGCCCGGACGAAACCGCCTCGAACCGGCTGGATGCGGTGTATGAAGTCAGTGCCAAGGCGTGGATGGAGCCGCTGGGGCCTGATGACGTCAATCTGTCGGCCGATGGCCGGGTGATGGAGATTCTGAGCGAACAGGTGTGCGAAGGCTGGCTCGAAGGTTATTTGCTGACCGGCCGGCATGGGGTGTTTTCCTGTTACGAGGCGTTCATCCACATTGTCGACTCGATGTTCAACCAGCATGCCAAATGGCTGAAAACCGCCGCCGAAGTGCCATGGCGCAAACCGGTGGCCTCGCTCAACTATGTGCTCACCTCCCATGTCTGGCGCCAGGACCACAATGGTTTTTCCCATCAGGACCCGGGGTTCATCGATCTGGTGGCGAACAAAACGGCGGACGTGGTGCGGATCTACCTGCCGCCCGATACCAATTGCCTGCTGTCAGTGGCCGATCACTGCCTCAGGAGCCGCAACTACATCAACGTGATCGTGGCCGGCAAGCAACCGGAGTGGCAGTGGCTGGACATCGATGCCGCCATTCGTCATTGCCAGGCCGGTATCGGACGCTGGGACTGGGCCTGCCGCGATGACAGCGATCCGGACGTGGTGATGGCCTGTGCCGGCGACGTTCCGACCCTGGAAACCCTGGCGGCGGTCACTTTGCTGCGCGAATACGTGCCGGATCTTCGGGTGCGGGTGGTCAATGTCGTCGACCTGATGGTCCTGCAGCCGTCGTACCACCATCCCCACGGTTTGCCCGACAGCGCCTTCGATGAATTGTTTACCGTCGACCGGCCGGTGATCTTTGCCTTCCACGGCTACCCCGCGCTGATCCACCGGCTGCTGTACAAGCGCACCAATCATGAAAACTTCCATGTTCGCGGCTTCAAGGACGAGGGGGCGACCACCACGCCGTTCGACATGGCAGTGCTCAATAATCTGGATCGGTATCAGTTGGCCCTGGATGTCATCGAGCGCGTGCCCAGGCTGCACGATCAACTCCAGACCGCCCGGGCGCGCTACTGGGCGACGATGGAGAAACACAAGCTTTACCTTATCGAACACGGGCAGGACATGCCCGAAGTGATGGAGTGGCAATGGACGCCTGCGCCGGGCAATCAGGGTTGATGGAAGGCGTCGGGCGCTATTTGTTCTTCCAGTATTTCTGCATCTCCAGGAACAGGAACGAAGCGGTCCAGGAAATCAGCACCAGCCCCGTCAGTGCCTCCAATCCGGTCAGGTACTTGAGGTTTCCCATGGGTGAAATGTCGCCGAAACCGATGGTCGTGAACGTGGTGAAGGAAAAGTACACGCAGTCCATGAACGAGCCATCGAAATTGCCGCTCAGGCTGCCCCATTCGCCGGAACGGATCAGCAGGTAATAGACCAGCGCGAAACACCAGACTTCTACCGCATGAGCCACCATCGCGCCGAATACCCCGACGACGATCCGAAAGCGGCTCCAGAGTTTGAGCCTGGGCAGCCAATCGTTCAGACGCAGCAGGCATTCGTAGTGAATCACCACCGTGATGACCACCACCAACGTGTTGATTAGCGTGACTGCGAACATGATGGGCCTTCAGCGATGGGGGCAGGGCGCCGTCTGCGGGCGATTGTTCGCAGCGTCATGGGGCTGGTAATGCCGGGGTGGGCTTGAATGGCATCAGCGCCGGGAACTCCTCGGGCGTGAGGGTTTCCTTTTCCAGTAACAGGCGGGCGCCCTCGTCCAGGTCGGCCCGACGACTCTGAAGCAGCGCCTTGGCCCGTTGGTAGGCTTCATCGAGCAGGGCGCGAATACCCAGGTCGATTTCCCGGGCGGTCTGTTCCGAGTAATCCTTTTCGCCCATCGTGGCCATGCGATCTCCCAGGTACGTTGGGGTTTGCTTTTCCAGCACCGATTGTCCGAGCTCGGGGCTCATGCCGAAGCGGGTGATCAGTTGCCGGGCGATATCGGTCGCGCGGCCCAGATCGTCGGCGGCCCCGGTGGAGATCTGGCCGTAGACAAGGTCCTCGGCGGCGCGTCCGGCCATCAGCACGACAATCCGGTCCTTGAGTGTCTGGCAACTGATCAGGAAGTGATCCTCGGTCGGTCGCTGCAAGGTATAGCCCAGCGAGCCGATGGCCCGGGGCACGATCGAAACTTTATGCACCGGGTCCATGGCCGGCAGGCTGCTCGCGGCCAGGGCATGCCCCATCTCGTGATAGGCCACCACCCGGCGCTCGTCGGCATCGAGCAGGCTGCTCTTGCGTTCAAGCCCCGCGATAAGGCGTTCCACTGCGGCGGTGAAGTCGTTCAGGCTGACCGCCTCGGCGCCGCGACGGGTGGCGACGATGGCCGCTTCGTTCACCAGGTTGGCCAGGTCGGCGCCGGTGAAACCAGTGGTGATTTCGGCGATACGTGCGCTATCGAGGCCTGGTTCCACGGTGATTTTCTTCAGATGAACCTTAAGAATCGACTGCCGCCCTTTGCGATCGGGACGGTCGATCAGAATCTGCCGGTCGAAGCGCCCTGCGCGCAACAGCGCCGGATCAAGGACCTCCGGCCGGTTGGTCGCAGCCAGCAATACCACGCCCTCACGCGGATCGAAGCCGTCCAGTTCGGCCAGTAACTGGTTGAGGGTCTGTTCTTTTTCGTCATTGCCGCCTAACACGCCGACGCCACGCATCTTGCCCAGTGCGTCGAGTTCATCGATGAAGATGATGCAGGGCGACGCCTGGCGTGCCTGTTCGAACAGGTCGCGGACGCGGGCCGCACCGACCCCGACGAACATTTCGACAAATTCGGACCCCGAAATCGAGAAAAACGGCACACCGGCTTCACCGGCGATGGCTTTGGCCACCAGGGTCTTGCCGGTGCCGGGCGGGCCCACCAGCAAGGTGCCCTTGGGAATGTGCGCGCCCAGGCGTGCGTATCGGGCCTTGTCCTTGAGGAACGAGACGATTTCCACCAGTTCGGCCTTGGCTTCGTCAATGCCCGCGACATCGGCGAAGGTCACTCCAGTGTCGCGTTCGACAAAGATCCTGGCCCGCGACTTGCCGACATTCATCAACCCGCCAAGGCCTTGTTTGTCCGCCATCCCGCGAAACAGGAAATGCCAGAACACCATGATCATTATGAACGGCAACAACCAGCCCAACAGGCTGTTCATAAAGGTGTTTTCGTTGACCCCGGTAAAACCGACGCCCGATTGGGAGAGTTCGGTCGCCAGCGCCGGATCGACCCGCACCGTGGAGAACCGGTCACGTCCGTCGATGGGCTCCACCAATTTGCCGCTGATCCGGTCCTTGTCGATCTGCAAGTCACTGACTTTTTGCTCGTTCAACAATTGCATGAACTGGCTGTAGGGCAGGGGCTGCACGGCCTGGCGCTCGACAAAGAAGACCTGCATGAGGCCCATGACGATAAAAGCGATCGCGAAGTAGGACAGGTTCCACCGGTCGTTCTTTTTCATGGCCTTGGCTCAGAGTGTGAACGCATATCGGTAAGCCAGCGGCCATCCCGTTTACTATAAAGATAGCCTGCTTCAGCTTCTCCCTCGCGCAGGGCGCCGGATGATGTGCACAGAGACCTCGGGTCTGGATCACCTCACCTCGTGCCGGTCATTCAGGAAACGGTGGCTGGGCAGGCGATTCCTTTTCTGGAATATCCGTCATGGTCGCCTCGGTGAGCAGCAGGACACTGGCAACCGACACGGCATTTTCCAGGGCAATACGCACCACCTTGGTCGGGTCGATGATGCCGGCTTCGTACATGTCCACATAACAATTGGCTGCCGCATCGAAGCCCACGTTGCCCGGTTCGGCGAGCATGCGGGCAATGACCACGCCGGCATCCACCGCCGAGTTTTCAGCGATGAACCGGGCCGGTGCTTCCAGAGCCCGGCGCAGAATCTGCAGGCCGGTTTTGACATCGCCCTCATGGCTGGCTTCCTCGGCTGCGATCATCGGCACCGCCTTGAGCAGCGCCAGGCCGCCACCTGGAACAATGCCTTCGGCGATCGCTGCCCGGGTCGCGGAAATCGCATCGTCGAGTGCATCCTTGCGCGATTTCATTTCCGCTTCGGAAGGCGCGCCGACGCGGATCACTGCCACGCCGCCAGACAGCCTGGCCAGGCGTTCCTGAAGTTTTTCCCGGTCGTAATCGCTGGTGGTGTTGTCCATTTGCACGCGGATCTGTTGCAGGCGCGCCTCGATAGCTTCGCGTTTACCTGCGCCGCCAATCAGCGCCGTGCTGTCTTTTTGCACCACGACGCGATGAGCCCGGCCCAACTGGCTCAATTCCACCTGTTCGAGGCTGATCCCCAACTCATTGGAGATCAGGGTTGCGCCGGTCAGAACGGCAATGTCCTGAAGCATTTCCTTGCGTCGATCACCGAAGCCTGGCGCCTTGATCGCCACCGCGCGCAATACCCCTCGAATCTGGTTGACCACCAACGTGGTCAACGCTTCACCCTCTATGTCGTCGGCGATCAGGACCAGTGGCTGGCCGCTTTTGGCAATCAGTTCCAGCAATGGCAGCAGGTCTTTGAGCACGCCGATCTTATGGTCACAGAGCAGCAGGTAGGCATCGTCGAGTTCGGCCTGCATCTTCTCGGTATCGGTCACGAAGTAGGGCGAGACATAACCACGGTCCAGGCGCATCCCTTCCATGACCTCGACCACTGTTTCGGTGGTCTTGGACTCTTCGACACTGACAACACCTTCAATGCCGACCTTTTCCAGAGCGTCGGCCACCAGCTGACCGATGACCGCGTCGTTGTGGGCCGAAAGCGTGGCCACCTGGGCCTTTTCCTTAGGCGTGCTGACCGGGCGCGATTGCGCCAGCAGTGATTGCATGACCAGAGAAAGCCCCCGGTCCATACCGCGCTTGAGGTCGATCGCACTGGCACCGGCGACGACGTTGCGGATGCCGTCAGCCAGGATTGCATGGGCCAGGACCGTCGATGTGCTGGTCCCGTCCCCCACGGCCTCGCCGGTGCGTTCCGCCGCCTGACGCAGCATTTGCGCACCCAGATTCTCCTCGGGGTCCAGCAGGTCGATCCGTTTGGCAATCGTCACGCCATCGTTGCAGACCGTCGGATTGCCCCATTTATTCTGAATCAACACCGATTTCGATTTCGGTCCCAGGGTCACCCGGACAGCGTCCGCCAATTGTGTGGCTCCGCTGAGGATTTTCTCGCGAGCGCCAGCACGAAACAGGATTTTAGTGTGAGCCATCAGGTTGTTCTCCTGAAGAGTTCTGCATTGTTTCAGCTTCTATGAAATGGCACGTGCAGCGTTGATTTTTATCAACAAAGTCACACAGGCAGGCGTGCAGTCGCAGTACGTACCGTTCGGATGGTCGACCGTCGGTTGTTGGCCCGAATTGACAAATATCAACCTGCGCCGCAGCAAACCGGGCCCAAATGAAATCTTCAAATCCACCGTGTTTTCAGTGGACCTGACTGGAAGGGGGGGCGATTTGAAAACACGGTTCGCGTGGGATTTTTAGCCAACTCATTTGCGAGGAAAGACCATGGACAAGTTTCAGCAGAGTCAGAAAAACCAGCTGTTCAAAACACCGGCCCATGATCCTTATTGCTTGCCGAAAATCGAAGGCTCTGCCGTCTGCCCGCAGTGTGGGGCCGCTTACCAGGCAGGTAACTGGACCTGGAAAGTTCCTGAAAACACGGTGGTTCATGATGCGCAATCAGTGACCTGTCCAGCCTGTCAGCGTACCAATGACAACAAGCCGGCGGGTACGCTCACGCTATCGGGCAGCTTCTTGCCCGCGCATCGAAACGAAATCATCAACCTGATCGAAAACACCGAGAAAAAGGAAAAAGCGGAGCATGCCCTGGAGCGCATCATCAGCCTGACCGATTCGGAGGGGGCGCTGGTTGTGACCACCACAGGCATCCATCTCGCGAACCGCCTGGGTCATGCACTGAAAGCGGCCTTCAAAGGGCACGCCGATTATCAGTACAGCGATGATGAGTTCGGGGTGAACATCGACTGGAGGCGTGACGAGTAGAGCCGGGGGAAGGTGTACTCGACGCTACAAAACTTGAAGAAATGACAGGAGGTCGGGATCGAGGAGTACGACCATGATCGCCAATGATTCAACGACAAAATCCGCCGCCTGTTCTGAGTCAATCAATCGTTGCGCGGAGCTCTTTTCCGAAGCCGACCGACTGAGCAAGCAAGCCTATGCGTTGTTGAACGAGCCTGTTTCGACCCAGACGATACAACGATTTTCTGCAGCGAAAAAACTGGCGGATGACAAATACCGTCAAGCCCACCAGGAATGGTTGAAAACCATGAACAAGAGCGACCCATGATGGAGGGCTGCTGCCGGTAGCCTGCCCGGCGAAGGTATTTGATTTATATCAACGCCAAAGCGATTCCAACGGAGGAGTCTGAGGTGACGCTGGTGCCTGGTCCAGCGAGGGCGCAACGACCGCGCCCTCGCAACAGGCCATGGCGCGTTGAAGTCCACCTGCCTGGAGTCAGATCATGAGCCAGTATCAACGGTTGTTATTGATCATCAACCCGGCCCTGCGCCAGTCTCCTGCGATACAACATGCGGCGGCCCTGGCCAAGGCCAGCGGGGCACGTTTGCATATCGCTGCCTTGATAAAGTCGTTGGATATTCTGTCGCTGCTTGAAGAGGGCGTGCGGGAAACGGCGCGGGAAACCTACCTGCAGGACCACCGCGACTGGTTGAAGTATCAGGCAAAAAATATCCGTGGCCTGGGGATCGAGGTGACGGCAGAAGTGGCCTGGGCCGATGACCTGCAGCAGGACATTCTGGATCACGTCACGGAAATGCAGCCCGACCTGTTGATCAAGGAGGTTCAGCATGAATCGGCGCTCAAGCGCGCGT
The DNA here is from genome assembly GCF_059492165.1 of Pseudomonas sp. Pseusp15. Lineage (NCBI taxonomy): Bacteria > Pseudomonadati > Pseudomonadota > Gammaproteobacteria > Pseudomonadales > Pseudomonadaceae > Pseudomonas > Pseudomonas sp. Pseusp15. The sequence goes on along the minus strand of NZ_CP168523.1, from coordinate 3,242,519 downwards.
TCTTCACTCCGCTGGATTGGCACTTGCTGCGCCACTGTCCAGTGCCGGTCTATCTGATTGGCGGCAGTGGCCATACCTTGCCGCACAAGATCGTGGCCGCCGTTGACGCTTCGGGTACCGATGCCGACAAAGAGTTGAATGACCGGATCATCCAGCAGGCCAATGGCCTTGCGCTGCAGTGCAATGCCGAGTTGCACCTGCTGTATGCCTGCGACACGACAGACTATCTGGGCGATATGGGCGGCGGCGGCCTGACTCTGTCGCAGCTGACCAAGCAGTTGCGCAGGGAACTGGAGAAATCATTCCTGGCGCTGGCCGGTCGGTACGGTGTGGCCTCTGACCGCCGGCATTTCATTCTGGGGCACCCGGTCTCGGCGCTGAGTGAGTTTGCCGAGGAAAATCAGGTGGACGTGATCGTGATGGGCAGAGTCCAGTCCCATGGATTGAACAAACTGGTGGGCAGCACGACCGAACATATTCTGTATCAGGTGCCATGCAGCGTCCTGGCGGTCTAGGGACAGTCCCGTTCACGGTTGATCACACCCCTGGGTGACGGGTTGTGATGAACAGCCGTTGAGGTGAAGCCCATGCATTTGCCGATGATCAAAAAGAAACTCACCCGTTTGCCGACAAAGCCCAATTGGCTGGACAGCGAGCAAGCCCGCGCAGCCTTTTCATGGCAGGTGGAGGCGCTCGAATTGGCCGGATTGCCAGGGGGCGGGATGAACCTCGCCTATGAGGCGGTGGATCGGCATGCAATGGGAGGGGAGCGTGAACATACGGCGTTGCGCATTCTCGATCGCCATGGCGGGCACCGCGACATCAGCTACGGGCAACTGAGCACGCTGACTAACCGCTTTGCCAATGTGCTGAAAACATTGGGCGTGGCCCCCGGTGAACGCTTGTTTGTGCTCTGTGGCCAAGGGCTGGAGCTGTATCTGGGCGTGCTCGGTGGCTTGAAGCTCGGTTGCGTGGTTTCGCCGTTATTCTGCGCGTTCGGCCCCGAGCCCATCGAAACCCGGATGCGTCTTGGTGAAGGCAGCGTGCTGTTGACCAGCGAAACTCTTTATCGACGCAAGATCGCGGCGGTTCGTGAGCATTTGCCGGCACTCAAGCATGTACTGCTGTATGACGCCGAGGGTGGGGATACGAACGCTGTTGAGGGCACCCTCAACGTGCATCGATTGCTGGCCGAAGCTGCTGACGATTTTGACATCGCCCGGACAACGGTCGACAGCCCCGCACTTTTACACTTCACCAGCGGGACGACCGGCACCCCCAAAGGCGTGTTGCATGTGCACGGCGCCGCGTTGACGCACCGGGCCACCGCCAAATACGCCCTGGATTTACACCCTGAAGATATTTACTGGTGCAGCGCCGATCCGGGCTGGGTCACGGGGACTTCATACGGGATTTTCGCGCCGCTGCTGATGGGGGTGACCAGCGTGGTCGAGGGCAACGAATTCGATGCCGAACGCTGGTACAGGATTCTCGAAGAGCAACAGGTGACGGTCTGGTACACGGCACCGACGGCCATTCGCCTCTTGATGAAAGCCGGTGACGCCTTGGCGCGCCGCCATCACTTTCCCTGCCTGCGGTTTATTGCCAGTGTCGGCGAGCCGCTCAATCCCGAGGCTGTCTGGTGGGGCAAAGAGGTGTTGGGGCTGCCGATCCACGACAACTGGTGGCAGACCGAAACCGGCGGAATCATGATTGCCAACACGGTCTCGATGGCCATTAAACCGGGCTCCATGGGCAAACCCTTGCCCGGTGTCGAGGCAGCCATCGTCGAGCGCAAGGCGGACGGTTCGCTGGTGTTTCTCGAGGCAAATGAAGTCGGTGAACTGGCTCTGAAACGACCGTGGCCCGCCATGTTCCGTACTTATCTGGGGCAAGAGGAGCGCTATCGACGGAGCTTCGTCGGTGAGTGGTACCTCAGTGGCGATCTGGTGCGTCGCGATGCCGACGGTTATTACTGGTTCGTTAGCCGCGGCGACGACGTCATCAAGTCGGCCGGGCACCTGATCGGCCCGTTCGAGGTGGAAAGCTCACTGATGGAACATCCGGCGGTGGCCGAGGCTGCCGTGATTGGCAAGCCCGATCCTCTGCTGGGTGAAACCGTGAAGGCGTTTGTTTCGCTCAAGAGCGGATTCACCGCCAGCCCGGCCCTGCACGATGAATTGCTGGGCCATGGACGCAAGCGTCTCGGTGCCGTGGTCGCGCCAAAGGAACTGGCGTTCATGCAGGCACTGCCGCACACCCGCAGCGGAAAGCTCATGCGACGTCTGCTCAAGGCCCGGGAGCTGGGTTTGCCGGAGGGCGATACTTCCAGCCTGGAGAATCCGTCATGAGCCTGCAATCGTTGCCCAAGGACTTTGCTCTCGACTTGCTGCGAGACATGGTGCGCATCCGTCGCCTTGAGGAGCGCGCCGGCGAGCTGTACGGGGAGGGCAAGATCCGTGGCTTCCTGCACCTGTACATCGGTGAAGAAGCGGTGGCGGTCGGCGCTTTGCATGCGCTGGCAGCCGACGATGCGGTGGTCGCGACGTATCGCGAACATGGCCATGCCCTGATCAAGGGAGTGCCCATGAAGACCATCATGGCCGAGATGTACGGGCGCCAGGAAGGCTGCTCGCGAGGGCGTGGCGGTTCGATGCACTTGTTCGATGCCGGTACACGTTTCTTCGGCGGCAATGCCATCGTCGCCGGCGGCTTGCCGCTCACCGTCGGCCTGGCGCTGGCCGAGCGTATGCAGGGTGGATCACGGCTCTCCACGTGCTTTTTTGGTGAAGGTGCCATGGCAGAGGGGGCATTTCACGAGTCGATCAACCTGGCCGCTCTGTGGCAGTTGCCGATGCTGTTTTGCTGCGAGAACAACCTCTATGCCATGGGCACGGCCCTGGAGCGTTCGCAGTCGCAAACCGACCTGTGTGCCAAAGCTTCGGCGTACAAGGTCCAGACCCGGTCTGTCGATGGCATGGATGTGGTCGCGGTGTACGAAGCTACCCGTGAAGCGGTTGAACATATCCGGCAAGGGCGCGGGCCTTTTTTTCTGGAGTTTCGTACCTATCGGTTTCGCGCCCACTCGATGTTCGACCCGCAGCTGTATCGCGACAAGGCCGAGGTGGAGCAGTGGAAGACCCGCGGACCGATTCACACCTACAGTGCCCGGCTCAAGGCCGAAGGCCTGTTAGACGAACCCGGTTTTCTGGCGATCCTGGCCCAGGTGGACGCTGAAGTGGAGGCCGCCATCGCTTATGCCGAAAGCGCCAGCCTGGAACCGCTGGAGGATCTGTCTCGCGATGTCTACACCCCGAGGGCCGCGCCATGAGCACTCGCATGACCTACCGCGATGCGTTGCGCGAGGCCCTGCGTGAAGCGTTGCAACGCGACCCTCGGGTGTTTCTGATGGGCGAAGATGTCGGCCGTTACGGTGGCAGCTATGCCGTCTCTTTGGGGCTGCTTGAAGCATTCGGCCCGGAACGCATTCGAGATGCGCCGTTGTCCGAATTGGGCTTCGTGGGGGCCGGTATCGGGGCGGCGCTGGGGGGCATGCGGCCGATCGTAGAAATCATGACCGTGAACTTCAGCCTGCTCGCCCTCGATCCTCTGATGAACACCGCTGCTGCCCTGCGGCATATGTCCGGCGGACAATTCTCGGTTCCTCTGGTGGTGCGCATGGCGACGGGCGCGGGACGTCAGCTTGCGGCGCAACACTCTCACAGCCTCGAAGGCTGGTATGCGCATATCCCCGGGCTGAAAATTCTCGCCCCGGCGACCGTCGAGGATGCACGCGGCATGCTCTGGCCTGCGCTGCTGGATCCGGACCCGGTGCTGATTTTCGAACACGCCCAGCTCTACAACATGGAGGGTGATACCGGCGACTGGAAGGCTCTGGATATCAGTGCCGCAAAGGTCCGTCGAGTCGGCAAGGACCTGACCCTGATTGCGTATGGCGGCACCCTCGGCAAAGCCCTGACAGCGGCTGAGCAACTGGCCGGGGAGGGCATTGATTGTGAAGTCATCGACCTGCGGGTTCTGCGCCCTCTGGATGACAGCACAATCATGACCTCGGTCTGCAAAACCCGCCGCGCCCTCGTCGTCGATGAAGGCTGGCGCAGCGGCAGCCTGGCAGCGGAAATCATCACGCGGATCGTCGAGCAGGGCTTTTACGAACTGGATGCACCGCCAGCGCGGGTGTGCAGCGCCGAAGTGCCGATGCCTTATCCCCGGCATCTTGAAGAAGCCGCACTGCCTCAAGTGTCGACGATCGTCGCCGCCGCACATGAGCTGTGCGAGGGGAATGCAACGTGATGACAGGCATGTACCGCGTCCAGGTATCGGGCCAGGAGGGGCAACCATGATCGAATTCAAATTGCCGTCGCTGGGAGCTGATATGGATGAAGGCACGTTGCTGGAATGGAAAGTCCATCCCGGTGATGCGGTCAAGCGTGGTCAGGTGATTGCCGTCGTCGATACGGCCAAGGCGGCTATCGATGTGGAGTGCTGGCACGATGGCACGGTGTTGCAACTGCTGATCGATGTCGGCGCCAAGGTGCCTGTCGGTACCGTCATCGCGCAGTTGCTGGAACCGGGTGAAAGTCCGCAGAGCGCGCGACGGACAGCGACGCCCGCGCCTGTGCCGCGTGAGGTGGAAAACCTTTCTGCGCAGCGGCCGAAGATTTCCCCCGCAGCGCGCAAGCGCGCGGCCGAACTGGGGCTCGATGCCAGTCAGTTGCAGGGTCATGGTCCACACGGCGTGGTGACCCTGGAAGATGTCGAAGCAGCCGCCCGTGTGGCGCCGGAACCTGACCGCAACCAGGCCATGCGTCGCACGATCGCGGCGGCGATGAGTCGTTCGAAACGCGAGATTCCCCATTACTACCTGAGCGAAACCATTGCCCTGGATAAGGCCATGGCCTGGCTGCAGGCACACAACGCGCAAAGCCCATTGCCGGAGCGCCTGTTACCCGGTGTCTTGCTGCTCAAAGCGGTGGCGTTGGCCTTGCGCGACTATCCACAACTCAACGGTTCCTGGCAGGACAACGGCTTTAAACCGGCAGCCGATACAGACCTTGGCGTGGCAATCACCTTGCGCCAGGGCGGGCTGGTCGCCCCGGTCCTGCGGCATGTGGCCGACACGTCCTTGACCGATTTGATGCGTGAACTGTCCAGCCTGGTGGAGCGCGCCCGCAGCGGTTCTCTGCGCAGCTCCGAACTGGGTGGCGCCGGCATCACGGTCACCCAGCTCGGCGATCAGGGCGTAGACAGCGTACTGGGGGTGATCTACCCGCCCCAGGTTGCCCTGGTCGGTTTCGGCCGTATCGGCGAGCGGCCCTGGGTCAAAGATGGCCAGTTGTGTGTGATGCCCACCGTCGTCAGCAGCTTGTCAGCCGACCATCGGGTCAGCGATGGTCACTACGGCGCACGCTTCCTGGGGGAAGTCCGTCGTTTGTTACAAACCCCAGAGAATTTGTGAGGGTGAGCCCATGGACCCGCTATCGGTACGCAATCAGGTGTTGAACGCGTTGAAGCGCATCGCTCCTGAAGTCGACCCCGAGCAATTACCCGGTGACCGCCCGCTACGCGAGGAGGTTGATCTGGACTCCATGGATTGGCTTCGCCTCATCGAGGCCCTGAATCGGAGCCTGGGGGTGGTCATTCCTGAAATCGATTACCAACGGGTGGACACCCTGGACAAGCTCGTCGCGTATCTGATGCAAAAGGAAAAAACCGGCGGACAGGCGCCATCGATAGGTAGTCGATGACGCTGTCGGGCAGGTCAATACAGCAAGTTCTCCTGCCGTAGCCGCGCGAAGCGCGCAAGTGGCACCGCGTCGAGCGCTTGCGCCGCGTCAGGTGTCGCGCCATCGCGAATCGCCTGCCACACGCTTTGCGAGCCGATTGAATCACGGGTCGCCGCCAGGTCGAGTATATGGGGATAGAGCGTGTGCAAGGTGGCGAGCAGGGTCAGCCCCAGGCTGGCTACAGGGCGTTGCGCAGGCGTTGAGAGGCGGGTGATGCTCACACCATGACAGAGCCGACCGTGCCAGTTTGATTCGGTGGGGACGAAGTCGACCGGCTCGAAATGCGCGCCGACGTCAAACGCATTCAGTGCGTTTGCGAGCCGGGTCGCGTCGATCCACGGCGCGCCGACCCACTCGAACGGATGCGGCGTGCCACGCCCCACACTCAGATTTGCGCCTTCGAGTAAACCGATATCCGGGTACAGGTCCAGCTGGGAGAGCGTGCGCAGGTTCGGTGAGAGCGGCACCCATCCCAACCCGGTGTCGGCAAAGGTCATCGCGCGCTGGTATCCCAGCATCGGCACAACGCGCAGATCCGCACCAATGTGCTTGTTGCGATTGAATAGACGCGCCAGCTCGCCGACGGTCATGCCGGGCTGCAGCGGTGCAGGGAAATAGCCGGTAAACGATTCACGGCGACTGTCCATCACCGGGCCGCCGAAACGTTGTGCGCCGAGTGGGTCGGGCCGGTCCAGCACGAACAGCGCAATGCCTTGCGCCGCGGCGGCTTCGAGTGCGTAGCCGAGTGTCGTCTCATAGGTGAAGAAGCGCACGCCGGCGTCCTGAATATCGAAGATCAGCGCATCCAGCCCTTTGAGCGCACCGGCCGGGAAGCGCTGCGTTGCGCCGTAGAGACTGTGCACGGTGAGGCCCGTCGCCGGGTCGCGGGTGTCGCCGACTCGTTCGTCCACGTCGATGTTCAGCCCATGCTCCGGTGAGAACAATGCCGCCAGCCTGACACCTGGCGCGTGGGCGAGGACGTCGACGGTGCGTCGGCCTTTGGCGTCGAATCCGCTGCGATTGGTGATCAGGCCCACGCGCAGGCCGGCGAGCGGGGCAAACTGCTGTGCCTCAAGCACGTCAATGCCTGTCTGCACCGGGCCCGTCGAGGTGGGCAGGCGATCGGCGGCACGCAGCGCCGGCAACGCTGAGGGCAACAACCGGCCGATTTGCGCGCCGCTTGCAGGCGCCCCGCGACTGGCCATCAATGCGAGCAATTGCGCACGAAGCGGGCGCGCGTCACCGCTGTCATCGGGATACACCCGGTTGCTCAGGATGACGATGAATTGGCGGGTCACCAGATCAATCCACAGCCCCGTGCCGGTGTATCCGGTATGGCCGATGACGCCAATCGGCGGTAGACGATCATGGTTCGATACGAACGGTGCGGCCAGTTCCCAGCCGAGGCCGCGCCACGGCACGCTGTCGAGCGGTGAAACGGCGCTCGCGAGGGCGGCGATGCTCGCCGGCCGCAGAATCTGCCGGCTGCCTGCGCGCCCCTGGTTCAGCACCATCTGCGCGAAACGCGCAAGGTCGTCCGCCGTGGAAAACAGCCCGGCGTTGCCGGAGACACCGCCCATCCATTGCGCCGTCGGATCGTGTACGTGCCCCCGGAGCGTGCCGGCCTTGGTGGCGAGTGTCGGTGCGCTGCGTATCGCTCGCAGGGTATCCGGCAGAAAAACCGTATCGCGCATGCCCAGCGGCCCGAAGATGTGAGCCTGGCAATAGGCGTCGAGCGAGCTGTGGGTGATGCGTTCGACCAGCTCGCCGAGCACCACGAAATTCAGGTCACTGTAGATGACTTGGGCACCCGGCGCGTTGCGCAGCCGTTGCGCCGCGATGGCGCTCAACACACCTTTGCGGCCCGCACCGGGTGGCCGCCCAGGCAAATCTGGGCGCAGCCCGGACGTGTGTGCAAGCAGGTCACGCACCTTCACCTCCTCTTTGCCCTGCGCCCCAAAGGCCGGCCAATACCGTGCAACGGGGGCGTCCAGGTTGAGGCGGCCCGTTTCGGCCAGTTGCAGGATGGCCGTGGTCGTCGCGATGACTTTGGTCAGCGATGCCAGATCGAACTCGGTGTCCAGCGTCATCGGCTCGCGGGGGGGCGTCGTCGTGCGTTGTCCAAAGGCCTGACGATAGAACACCTTTGTGGCGTCACCGATCAGGACAACCGCCCCCGGAACGCGTCCGGCGGCGATCTGGCCCTCGACGATTTGTGCGGCTTGCAGGCGCGTCGTCGCATCGAGATCAGCGGCGCATGCGATGTGCGCCGCCATCGCCAGGCCAAGCAGCATCGCCCAGCGCTTCAGCGCTGTGGCAAATCGGCGGCCTCGTAGTGATTGCGTGGGTTCCATAACATCCATCCATCGGTGCCGGCTGCGTCGGCGGCGTGAACCTGAGCACTGATCGCGGCCGCGTCAAACGGGCGACGATCGAAGGCATAGTCACGAAAGGCCTGCAACCAGGGACGAAAGCGCACGCCCGGCAGGTGGGTGCGCTTCATCGCCTCCGCCAGGGTACGCCTGACAATCTGGCCGGGGTCGGCTGTCGGGTTGGTAAAGCCCGGCAGCCCCCATGTGAAACCGGACGGGTACAGCATTGGCGAAATGTAGTCGAGCTCCGCGCCCAGCAGTTCGATTTGCTGGCCGATCGCCGTATCGTCGAGGTTCCAGCAGACGTAGCCGAAGATGTCCGCGGAGACAAATACATTGTAGGGGGCGAGTCGTGCGCGTGCGGCCTGCAGAAAACCGATGATCGCCGCGGTCCGGTTGGCGCGGTTGTTGGGGAGGGCAAAGCGTAGCCCGCTCTTGTCGGGAAAACGCACATAGTCGAACTGGATCTCGTCGAAACCCATCTGCGCAGCCTCCTCGGCGACATCGAGATTGTGCTGCCAGACCTCGGGCGAAAACGGATCCATCCATTGCAGTTTTTCGAGATCCCGCCACGGCTGGCCGTCAGCGGTGTGCACGCTCCACTCTGGATGCGCACTGGCCAATGGATCGTCCTTGAACACCACGATGCGCGCGATCAGGTACGGGTGTTGCGCGCGTAGCTTGGCAAGCAGCGCCGGAAAGTCGCGCATCTGAGGTGCCCGTGTGGTCAAGTGGGCCGTTGCGCCGATCGCCTCGCGCGCCGCACTGCGATAGGGCGTCAGGCCACGGTCACCCTTGACGTCGATCACCAATGCATTGATCTCGGTGTTTTCAGCAAGGCTGACAGCGTTGTTGCGCAGGGTCGAACTGGTCACACCGAACACCGACAGATAGACCGCTTTGGGGCGAAACGGGGTCAGTGCGAGCGTCACGGGCGTTTCGTCGCTCACTTTGGCCTCGGTGCGCAAATACCCTGGGGCGCGGGCGGCGACACTCTCGACCGCCTCGGCCGTCTCGAACCGCCCGTTTTCGTCGGTACGCATCACGCCGGCCGAGGTCGTGATGATTGCGTCGGCGAGCGGGTTCTGCGTGCTCGAGTCGAGCACGACACCGGTGACAGCCAGTGCGCTTCGCCCGGTCAGCAGGGCCGTGACGACGAATAGCGCCGGGATCGCATAGCGCCTCAATGCGCGGATAACGGTCATCGCGGGTTCCCTGTTGTCGGCTGAGTGTCCGGTTCACCGAGCAACTGCGCGAACGCGTGTGCGCCATAGGCATCACTCATCAGAAAGCGCGGCAGGGCGAGCAGTCGCACGTGCCGGTCAGCCTTGCGCGCGTCTAGTGTGAAGGCCACTGCGTAACCCTCTTCGGAGGCGAGTGCGATCAACTCGTCGTCATAGATACCGAACGGCCACGCGAGCATGTCGACCTGCTGCGCACCGGTTTGCGACTCGATGCGTTGACGTGATTTTTGCAGTTGGGTTCGGACGAATTGCTGGAAATCCGCCGGCGTGCGGTGCCTGCGCTCGACGTTGAAATTGGGATGCCAGTACGTATGCGACTGGATGTCGAAGAGCCCGGTCTGCTTCAGGGTTCGCAACTGCTCCCAGGTCAGCGCATAGGACGCGTTGGAGATGGCCGATGGATAGATAAACAGGGTCACCGGAAAGCGTTCGCGCTGGATGACGGGCAGCAGTTTGTCGAAGACCGAACGATGCCCGTCGTCGATGGTGATCGCCACCGGCTTCGACGCTAGTGTCGCATCGGGATTGCGCAGCCAGTCGACCACTTCGCGTAGCGACACAATGTGATAACCGTGCTCGCGCAGGACGCGTAACTGAGTTTCGAAGGTGCTCATGCGCACGGTCATCGAGTCGTCCGCCGTGTCCGAGAAACGGTGGTAAACGAGGATCGTGACGCGTGGTTCGACGTTCTGTGCGGCGCTCTGTGCGGCGCCGCCCGTGCTCCAGGCCAGTGCGCAGACGCCTATCAGCATGACGCGGATCAGCAGCCGGAACGCGACACTCCCACCGATACACGCCATGATTTTCCCGCACATGTCAGCGCTCCTGCGCGAGCCAGACGCTTGCAGTGTGTATTGAGCGTTCATCGTCTATCTGATGCAGATCAATTTCGCGCAATGTGGTCCGCTCCGAGGGGGCGAGTCGTCAGACAAAACGGGAGGCCGGTTGTGCCTTGATTTGATTTAGATCAACAGCAAGCCCTCGTGGGCGGATGACTTTATAAAGGATATGACACTCTTTTGAGGTATGCCCCTCATGAACATCAATAAGGCGATCTTGGGCCGTCGCTCGACACGGGAGTACACAACAGAAGCGGTTGATGAAGACATCATTCGTCGTTTGATCAGTGCCGCTGCGCAGGCGCCCAGCGCGATGAACCAACAACCGTGGACATTTACCGTCATACGCGACCAGAGCCTGCTGGATCGGGTCTCGCGCGAAGCGAAGGCTCACCTGTTGGCGACGATACCCCCCGAGGCCCAGCCCGAGCACTTCCATACGTTGCTCGATGATGAAAACTATCAAATCTTCTACCACGCGCCGGTACTCATCCTGATTTCGGGAACCGCGCCGGGTCAGTGGGTTGTCGAAGACTGCGCACTGGCTGCCGAGAACCTGATGCTCGCGGCGTACGCTGAAGGGCTGGGGAGTTGCTGGATCGGTTTTGCCCAGGGGTTTCTCGGTACTGCGCAAGGAAAGCATGCACTTGGCCTTCCCACCGAGTGGACGCCAGTGGCACCGATCATCGTGGGTCACCCGAAATCTGCGCCCGCGCCCGTGCCCCGGAATGAACCCGTGATCCGCTGGATTGGGTGACAGCACCGTGGATAACGATTGTTGGCCGCTCCTCTTCCGGGGCAGCTCGACCGTTTATCCACTCGCCCGACGGTCTGCCTGTTTTCTGATGTGGATCAGATACGCTCCCAGGCCGACTCCTATTCTCGAATCAACCCACGGTATCGAGATGAACTGAAATGAACAGATCAAGCCTGATCGGCCAATGCATTTTGATGGCGGCAAGCGTGTTGCTGGTGCCCTCTACCAGCGTCTTCGCCAACCCGCCGACGTCTGCTGCGCAAGGTGGTATGTATCATCGTTTTCAGGATTTCGACTGGGTCAAATACACGCAACAAACCCTGGACGATCTCAAGGGCAAGCTCAATCTTAAGCCGGAGCAAATGGCTGCCTGGGACACATGGGCCACGGGGGTCATGGCGGACGCCAATCAGCATCAGGAAAAGGCCAAGGCCGAACGTGATGAAAGCGCGAGCACGAAGAGGGCGTCGACGGATGAAACGACCCCCGAAAGAATGGCCAGAGAGATAGAGCGTTTGCGCACACAAACCAAGTGGATGGAGGCGCATCTGGAGCGCATGGATGCTGCGCTGGTGCGTACCAAAACTTTCTACGGGGTATTGGATGCTGAGCAGAAAACCATTTTCGACCTGTTCTGGACGGTGGTGCATCACCGGCTCTACGGCAATGACCGTTGGCAGATGCCGATGCACATGGTCAGACCACGAATGATGGAAGGCGACCAGGACGAAAAAAGCAAACAGTAAGCGCTACTCTCTGTTCGATTACGCATGTTGCGCCGTCATCGCGCGGCGCCATGCCGCCAGACTTCAATACAAAACTCCCTTTCGTAAGGGGGCACGTTGCATTCGACGATGTCAGTGGCGGCCACTTGCAGATGCACGCCGACGATATCGGCATGGATCGGCTGCTGGCAGACGTGCCGGTCGACCAATACGGCCGTGTAGACCCGACGAGCACCGAGTTGCGCCAGATACGCGCAGGTACGCAGGAGCGAATGGCCTTCAAACAGCACATCGTCGACAACGAGCAGGGTGGTGCTGGCAAGGTCCAGCTCGCCCAGCTGCGGGTTTTCGGTCAGTTCGGTGTGGGCATGCAGCACTTTGAGGTCATCGGCATAGCGCTTGACCTTCAAGGGGTAGAGCGGCAGTCCTGGCTGGCCGGTCTGATGTGACAGATGCTGCTGTAAACGCTGCGCCAGAGGTTCGCCGCGGCGCTGGATGCCAATCAGTGCCGTTTGAGTGGGCGGCAACAGTGCCGCGGCCTGGCGCGCCATTGCCTGCAACACCGAATCGAGTTCATCGCTGTCGTACAAGCGCAATCGCGGGCTCGCAAATAAGGTCGGCATGACAGTCTCCCATAGCGCGCCGCTGCGGGGCGGCGCTGTCCACTATTGGCAACGTAATCCATTGGGCCCCAGCCTGATTGATATTGATCAACAACGGCGAAATGAAATGCCCGGTCCCTTGCGCGGACAGGGTTGGCCTTGCGCGCGAGCTTGATAAAAATCAACGACAAGGAGACTCCAGCGGAGGATTTTTAATAAAAACTGATGCTTGATCCCGCAAGGACGTGGAGAGGTCAAGGCTGTGTGATACGAACCGACAGGTGTGCTCGCCTGGGGAGGTTTTCAAGTGATTTATAGTCCCTCAACGCAAACCCTCCTGCGTGACCGGGTTGATGCCGGTCGAAGGCTGGTGGAGCCGCTGCTCAAATACGCTCATCGACCCGATGTCATCGTTCTCGCCTTGCCCCGTGGCGGCGTGCCGGTGGCCTATGAAATTGCCACGGCCCTGGAGGTTCGCCTGGACCTGATGCTGGTCCGCAAGCTCGGGGTGCCATTCCATCAGGAGTTCGCCATGGGCGCGATTGCCAGTGGCGGTATCCAGATCGTCAATGACGATACGCTGCGGGCGAACCGCATCGATCAGCGCACGCTCGATAACGTGGTGGCACGGGAAACCCAGGAGCTGTTGCGTCGTGAGCGCCTGTACCGGGGCTCGCGTGCCCCCTTGGCGCTCAAGGATCAGGTGGTGATTCTGGTCGACGATGGCCTGGCGACCGGGGCCTCGATGATGGCGGCGGTCCAGGCGGCGCGCCTGCAAGCGCCGTCGCGGATTGTCGTCGCCGTGCCGGTGGCGCCACCGGAGACGGTAGAGGCGCTGTTTAGCGAAGTCGATGAGGTGATCTGCCCGCTCACCCCCGAGTGGCTGATGTCGATCGGCAATTGGTATTTGAATTTTTCCCAGACCTCGGACGAAGAAGTCATCGATCTTTTGCATCGGGCCTGGCGCAGAGAATCCGGCACGAGTGCTTCCGGTCAGGAGAACTCCGATGTTTGAGCTTCGCTATCGAAAGCTGGACCTGGGGAACGTGGAGCTGTCTGCCGACTTGCGTCTGCCGGTGCACGCTGGCGGCCTGGTGGTGTTCGTTCATGGCAGCGGCAGTGGTCGTTCAAGCCCGCGTAATCAACAGGTTGCGCTGTCGCTGGCTGAGCGGGGGTTGGGCACGTTGCTGTTCGATCTGCTCACGGAGCCAGAGCAATACCTGGACAACCAGACCCGGGAATTGCGTTTCAATATTGCGCTGCTGTCCAACCGACTGGTGAAGGTGATCGACTGGATTGGTCGGGACGCCGAACTGCAACCGCTACCGATCGGATTGTTCGGCGCAAGCACCGGTGCTGCGGCGGCACTGTTGGCAGCGGCCGAGCGGGCGGACGTGGTGCATGCGGTGGTGAGCCGGGGAGGGCGGACCGATCTGGCGGGTGAGGCGCTGTCCCGAGTGAAGGCGCCGACCTTGCAGATTGTCGGTGAGCTGGATCCGGTAGTGCTCAACCTCAATGTGCAAAGCAGTCGCGCCCTGCAGTGCGAGCAGCGTCTGGAAGTGGTCGCGGGCGCGACACATCTTTTTGAAGAAGCAGGAGCCCTCGAAGAAGTCGCCAGACTGGCCGGCGACTGGTTCGAGCAGTATTTGCGACGGTAGTCATCCCAGGCAGACGACCACCGTCCGATGCCTGTCATATGCCGAATGGAAAGGTTTCGTCTTCCGGTTCCAGCGCCTGGCTTTTTGGCAGGGGCAACGCGGTTACCGGTTGCGTCTGTTCAATCCAGACCATGGCGTCGAATTGTTCGGTCAACACTGACTCGAAGTAATGGCTGAAGCGTTCGCTCGCGGGTCGATAGATCACACCGATGGCCCGTTCCAGCAGCGGTTTGGACAGGGCCCGGCGCAGCTCTTTTCGCTGTGGATCCCGCCAGTCGGTCAATGAAGCCGGGACGCCGGCGTCGAGGAACTTACGCTCCCAACTGTCTGGCCGGGACGGCCGGATGTCCTTGATGAGCATCTCGCAATCCCAGTCGTCGGCCGCGGCCACCTGGCCACGGTCGGTGCTCATGCCGATCAGAACCACATCGCGCCCGTAGGCATTGCGGCACAGTTGACCGATATTGAACTGACCTTTCCAGCCCATCTCGGTCGCGGCCGCATTGCCGATATGGGAGTTGTGCGCCCACACCACGGCCTTGGCTTGCGGACCGCGGTGTTCGAGCAACACACGTAACGTGTCGAACATGTGCCTGTCACGCAGGTTCCAGGAGGCCGTCGAACCTCGATATATCGCTCGGTAATATTGTTCCGCCGCCAGGATGACCCGGGCGTTCTGGGTCGCATCGAAGAACGCTTCATCGTCCTTGATATCCCCGGCCAGTTGCTCGGCCAGCATGGCATTGAGCTGTTCGACCACCGCATGCTCGCAGGGCATTATGCCGTCGCGTTCGACGAAGTGGCCGTACAGCGCAGGATCATCCTGCCACGGGGTCAAACAGCCATAGCGACGCCGTGCTTCGTGTGCCAGTTGCGGGTCGACACGGTCCAGATAGCTCAGCACCTCATGGATGGAATTGCGCAAACTGTAAACGTCCAGACCGCGAAACTCGACGCGCTGTTCAGGTGCGTGTTGGTGGTTGTATTGATGCAGCCAATGGGTGAACGCTCTCACATCGGTGTTGCGCCACATCCAGGTCGGGAACCGGCTGAAAATGTGCCGCGTCCACGCCGAGCGCGCCAACCCTCTGACATAACGGTCTACATGGCCCGCGTCCGGCCAGTCTGCTTCAACGGCCACGATATTGAATCCGTGTTGCTCGATCAGCCGTTGGGTAATCGCCGCCCGGGTCCGATAGAAGTCACTGGTGCCATGGCTGGCTTCACCGATCATCACCACGCGCGCATCGGCGAAGCGGTCGAACATTTCGCCAAAGGCCGGTGAACTCAGTTCCGGCAGGGGTTCGGCGTATTGGCGCAAGAGCGGGACGATGGAGGCCTCGTCAATGTGGGTATGCGTGCCATACAGCTGGTTCAGCATGTTCTGGGAAGGTGTGTTCATGAACGTCATCCCCATAAGGGTGGATTGCCCGACGTGCGATGCGGCGCGGCATCACGTCGACTGTCAGGGCAGGGCTCGCACGGGGTTGTTTTCGATCCATTCGACGTCGCGGGCCTGTACCGCCTCTTCAATCATTCCTACGCCTGAATGCAGTCGAGCATTTGAGTTTTATCAATAGTCGGTGCACGAAGTGGCCGATGAGTGTTCGGTTGCTGTCTGACCTATATCAATGCCGGGAAGGCTGGATCGGTAATGCTGATTTCATGAAGCCTGTGCGATGGGAGTCACGCCATGAAGCACACCGCCATACCTTTGCAGGCACCTTTGGCGGTCTTGTCGCCCCCGACCAGCGGCAGTCAGGTGGTCGACAACGATCATATCGCTGCGGTTTTTGATGAAATCGCTGACCTGCTGGACATCGAGGACGCCAATCCCTTCCGGATCCGGGCTTACCGCAATGCAGCACGGACCCTGAGGGCGCTGACCTTTGATGTGGCGAAAACCCTCGCTCGTGGCGAGCCGCTACCCAAACTGACCGGGATCGGGGTTGATCTTGCCGGCAAGATCAATGAAATCGTGACCACCGGTGATTGCTCGCTACGCCAACGCTTGCGTTCGACATTGCCACCCGGGCTGGTCGGGCTGCTTTCCATTGCCGGGTTGGGACCCAGGCGCGTCAAAAACCTTTATCACGACCTGGGTATCGAAACTGCGCAGCAGCTCTGTCTGGCCGCTCAACAGGGTCGCATTCGCCATTTGCCCGGCTTCGGTGAGCGGATGGAAGCGCGGCTGTTGAGTGCCGCGCAGAAGGGGATCGGAAAGGATCGCCGTTTGCCGTTGGCTTTGGTTGAGCCGATGGCGCGCAGACTGACCGAATACCTGCAGCAGATGCCGGGAGTCGAGCAAGCAACCACTGCCGGAAGCCTGCGACGCATGCGCGACACCGTCGGCGACATCGATATTCTGGTGGCGGCAGCGCCTTCGGTGGATGTCACCACGCAGTTCATCAGCCATCCGGACATTTCCACCGTACTGGTCAAGGGGCACACGCGTGCAAGCGTCATGCTGAACTCAGGCATGCAAGTGGATGTGCGTGTCGTCGAGCCGGCGGTGTATGGCGCTGCACTGGTGTATTTCACCGGTAGCAAGGCTCATAACATCGCGATTCGTCAGAGGGCTCAGAAGCTGGGGCTCAAGCTCAATGAATATGGCGTGTTCCGGGCCAAAAATCGCCTGGCCAGCACCACCGAGGTTTCGGTCTATCAGGCATTGGGCTTGCCGTGGATCACGCCGGAACTGCGCGAAGACCGTGGCGAAGTCGCTGCGGCATTGGCCGGCCATTTGCCTGGGCTGATTGAGTTGACCGACCTCAAAGGCGACCTTCATGCGCATACCCGCGCTTCGGATGGAGGCAACAGCCTGGAAGAGATGGCGCTGGCGGCCCGGGAGGCCGGGCTGGAATACCTGGCGATCACCGACCATTCACAGTCCCTCAGGGTGGCCCATGGGCTGGGAGTCGAGCAATTGTTGAAACAGATCGACCAAATCGATGCGCTTAACAGTCGCTTGCAGGGCATGACGTTGCTCAAGGGTATCGAGGTGGACATTCTCGAAGACGGCCACCTGGATTTACCCGACGATATCCTGGGACGCCTGGATCTGGTGGTGGGCGCCGTCCACAGTCATTTCGGCCTGACGCTGCGTCAACAGACCCAACGCCTTCTCAGGGCCATGGACCATCGCTACTTCACCATCCTGGCCCACCCCCTGTGTCGCCTGATCAATGAACGCGACCCGCTGAACCTGGACCTGCCGGCAATCATCAAGGCTGCCGCTCAGCGTGGTTGCTGCCTGGAACTCAACGCGCAACCGCAACGCATGGATCTGTTCGACCTGCAGTGCCAGTACGCCAAGGATGAAGGTGTGCTGATCAGCGTCAATTCGGATGCACACCGCACTGCTGATTTCGCCAACTTGCGTTATGGCGTCGCTCAGGCACGCCGTGGCTGGCTGGAAAAACACAACGTGATCAATACCCGCTCGCTGACCGAGCTCAAGGCATTGGTTGGTCGATAAGAGCCCCACAACGTTCAGGAGATGAAGGGCGAGGTTGTCTGGTACCCATAAAAAACCCCTTGTCGGTTTCCCGACAAGGGGCA
Organism: Pseudomonas sp. Pseusp15; assembly: GCF_059492165.1. Lineage (NCBI taxonomy): Bacteria > Pseudomonadati > Pseudomonadota > Gammaproteobacteria > Pseudomonadales > Pseudomonadaceae > Pseudomonas > Pseudomonas sp. Pseusp15. The sequence goes on along the minus strand of NZ_CP168523.1, from coordinate 3,224,954 downwards.
GGTCTGCCCGGGACTCAGTTGCCTTTGATCTGCACGACCTTGTCAGCCTTCAGGGCTTCAGGCTTTTTCGGCAGCGAGATGCTCAGTACGCCTTTGCTGTAACTGGCTTCGATCTTATCGGCATCCACCTCTTTGGGCAGGTTGAACATCCGTTCGAAGGAGCCATAGCTACGTTCGCTGAGATAGTAGCCTTTCTTTTTTTCTTCCTTCGCTTCTTGCTTTTCCCCTTTGATGATCAGGCTGCCATTGGACAGTTTGATCTCGATGTCCTTCTGATCCATGCCGGGAAGCTCGGCAGTGATTTCGAAGCTTTTATCTTTCTCGACGATGTCTACCGCAGGCATGCTCTGACCGATCAACTCCCGGTCCCACAGGGGGGCGACATCGAACAGTCCACGGTTGAACAGCGACAACCCCGAGCCAAGACTGAAGTCTTCGAACAGATGGTCGACCTGTTGCCGAAGCTTTTCGAAGGGGCGCATCAGTTCAGCTGTCTTTGGGCGCAGAGCGGTTTTCGCTTCGGTATGAACGGGTACTTTCTTCACGGAGTTGCTCATTTTCTTTTCTCCTCTTGGCGAATAAGGTGAGCCGCGAGCATTGGTTTTGGCCCACCACGACAAAACAACAACCCGGCACTCGCCCTTACAAGGCCAGTGTTCCGGACCACAACATCCAGCCGGCGATGGCTGCCGCCACCCAGATAATGATCAACAGTCCCGTCTCGGGGCCGTTGAGCGCTTGTCCCTGACGAGCCTTCAGGGTGCCCAGGTAAATCAACGAGCCAGGGGCGTAGAGCAAAGCGCTGAGCAACATGTATTTAGGCCCGGCGGCATACAGCAACCACAGGCAATACAGCGTGGCGACCGAGGCAATGGCCATGTCACGCAGTTGCAGGCCACGGTGACCGGCGTAGGTCTGGCCCTGCCAGGTCAGTTTCAATGCGTACAAACCGCTGAACAGGTACGGCAGCAGAATCATCGAAGTGGCCAGGGAAATCAGGGTCAGGTAAGTGGCGCTCGAGTACAGCGTCAGCAGCAGGAACAGCTGTATGCAGCCGTTGGTGATCCACAGCGCATTGGCGGGCACGCCACGGGTGCTCTCCATGGCGAGCGTACCCGGCATGACCTTTTCCTTGGCCGGGGTGAATATCGATTCGGCTGCCAGCAGCGTCCAGGCGAGCAGGGCGCCACCGACTGAAATGATCAAGCCGATGCTGATCAGCATCGCGCCCCACGGCCCGACAACTGCCTCAAGTACGCCCGCCATCGAAGGGTTTTTCAGGGTCGCCAGCTCCGGTTGTCCGAGAATGCCCAGCGACAACAGGGACACCGCAATCAGCAGCAACAAGGTAATGACGAAACCGATAACGGTGGCACGGCCGACATTGACGCGTTCTGCCGCTCGGGCGGAAAACACGTTGGCACCCTCGATCCCGATGAACACCCAGACGGTCACCAGCATGGTGCTTTTGACCTGATCCAGCGTGCTGCCCAGTGCGGGAGAGCCCCAGAAGTCGACCATGAAGGTTTTACGCTGGAAGGCCGCGATCACCAGCCCGATAAACAGCAGCAAGGGCACGACTTTGGCCAGTGTGGTCAGGGCGTTGGCTTTGGCCGCGGTGCGCATGCCCCGCAGGATCATCCAGTGCAATGACCAGAGCACCACGGACGCCCCGACAATCGCCGCTTTGTTGTTGCCTTCGCCAAACAGCGGGAAGAAAAAACTCAGCGCGGAAAACAGAATCACCATGTAACTGACGTTGCCGACCCAGGCGCTGATCCAATAGCCCCAGGCGGAGTTGAAGCCGAGGAACTCACCGCCCAACGCCCGGGCATAGGCAAACACGCCGTTGTCCAGGGTCGGCTGACGGCTGGACAAGGTTTGATAGACCAGTGCCAGCGACAGCATGCCGACGCCGGTGATCAGCCAGCCAATCAGGATGGCACCGGCACCCGCACTGGCGGCCATGTTTTGCGGCAGGCTGAAAATGCCGCTGCCGATCATCGAGCCGATCACCAGAGCCGTCAGCAGGCTCAGGGACAGGCGTTTAGGCTCCAGTTGTCGCCAACTGCCGGCCAGGGGTTGGGGGGCAGTCGGCGGGAGAATCGGTTGCGTGCCGTGCAGATGAGTCGCCATGTCAGGCCTCCACGAAACGAAAGAATGAGCGCTGACCGCAGATACGACGGTGTGAACGCTGACTCTAAATGTCTACGTGAACGGCCCCTGGCTGTTTGATTTAAATCAGAAAGAAAGCACACAGCGATTTTGTCCCGCAGCGGCCATTGCGCTAACGCCTGGTGAGGCTTCAATTGATAGCGCGCAGCGAACATGCCGGGCATTCCAGACCTAAGCTCTACCCATGACGGCGATGAGCCGCAGGCATTTGTACAACGAGGGCTGCGCAGCGTTTCTTGAGGAACCCACATCGATGTTCAGTAAGTGGCTGGACCCGGTTTTATTGCTGCTCACCACCCTGACCCTGCTGGCCGGGGGCATTGCGCAGGTTGCTCACAAGTCTGACTGGGCCTCGATTTGCTGGGCCGCGGGCAGTCTGGTGATGGCCCTGGTGCTGCTCGTCGAGATTGTCAGGCGCCTGGCCCGGCGCGAAGCGGGTGTGGACCTTATCGCTCTGCTGTCGATTGCCGCCGCGTTGTTTTTTCAGCAGACGCTGGTGGCGGCGGTGATTGCCTTGATGCTGGCGTCGGGGCGCATCCTGGAGTTCTTCACCCAACAACGCGCCGAACGCGAACTGCGTGCGCTGGTCGACCGGGCGCCACGCGTTGCCTGGCTGCAGGAGAACGGCAATTTACGGCAGATTCCGGTCGAGCAGATCCAGCCGCATCAGACGCTGCTTGTGCGCCTGGGGGAAGTGGTACCGGTCGATGGCCGTTTACTCAGCCCCACGGCGATTCTCGACGAGTCGGCACTCACCGGCGAGTCATTGCCGGTCACCCGCCTGGAAGGAGAGCTACTGCCCAGCGGGGTGACCAATGTCGGTACGCCAATGCTGCTGACAGCCACTCGAACCGCAGCGCAGAGCACCTACGCCGGGGTCGTGCGCCTGGCTGAAGCCGCACGGCGATCGCGCGCGCCTTTTGTGCGTTTGGCCGACCGTTACGCGTTGTTCTTCATACCGCTGACATTGCTGATTGCCGGCATCGCCTGGTACCTGAGTGGCGACTCTTTGCGCGCGCTGGCAGTTATGGTGGTGGCCACGCCTTGCCCGTTGATCCTGGCTGTACCGATTTCGATCATGTCAGGTATTTCCAGGGCAGCGCGGCGCGGGATCCTGATCAAGGACGGCGTCACCCTGGAAGCGCTGGCCGAGGTCAAGCAAGTGTTTCTCGACAAGACCGGCACGTTGACCAGCGGCCACGCCCGTTTGCAGTCGATCGAGACCAACGGAGCGCTCGATCCGCAGCGTCTGCTGGGTCTCGCCGCTTCGCTGGCACAGGCCTCGACGCACCCCATCTCCCAAGCCATTGTCGAGGCGGCCTGTCAGCGTGGATTGCCGCTCAGCGTGCCGCAGGCGGTCGAGGAAAGTCCGGGCTCCGGTCTTTGCGGGTTGATCGATGGTCTGCGGGTGCGCTTCGGCACGTTGTCGTTTGTTCAAAATGAATCGCCGGTTGGCGACTGGGCCACCAGCATGCTGCGTCGCATGGATTACCTGGCGTGCAGCGGCAGCTTCATTGAAGTGGATGGGGCACTCGCGGGCCTGCTGATCTTCTCCGACAAGCTGCGTCGGGAAACCCCGCTGACCCTGCGCCGACTGCGCAACCGAGGCATCGAGCGGATCGTCATGCTCACGGGCGATCGCGTGGAAACCGCCGAGATGATTGCATTGTCGGCCGGGATCGACGAGTTGCGTGCCGGGTTGAGTCCTGGGGACAAGGTGCGTGCGGTACAGGATGCCTGCCAGCACGCCAGCACACTGATGGTCGGTGATGGTATTAATGATGCCCCCGCCCTGGCGGCGGCCAATGTCGGGGTGGCCATGGGGGCGAGCGGTGCCACGGCGTCCGCGCAAGCGGCGGGCGTGGTGCTGCTGGTGGATCGTCTGGACCGTCTGGTCGAGGCGCTGGACATCGCCCGTCAGACTCGCCACATCGCCCGTCAAGGCGTATTGGCCGGCATGGGCATGTCGGTGCTGGCCATGGGGGTAGCCGCCTTCGGCTACTTGCCGCCGCTGGTCGGTGCCGTGGTGCAGGAGGGCATCGACGTGGTGATCATCTTCAATGCCTTGCGTGCATTGGGGCCGTTACCGGGTTTGCGCCAACGCAAGCTGGCCGCCGAGCATATCGATCATCTGCAAGACGAACACGACCAGCTCGCTTCGGTACTCAGCGATCTGCATCAACTGGCAAGCGACTTCGCCCAGCGCCCACTCGAGCAAGCGCAGAGCGACTTGCTGGCGCTGGTAAAAAACCTGCAGGAATCACTGGCCCGCCATGAACGGGACGACGAAAAAAACCTGTATCCGCTGTTGACGCAAAGCCTGCCCGGCGAGGACCCCATGTCGGCGATGAGCCACGTCCACCGCGAGATCTTTCGCCTGATCCATTTGCTGGCGCGCATGAGCACGGATTTCAGTGCCGACCCTGCAACAGCTTCTGTCGATGAGATCCAACATCAGTTGATCCGCCTGGATACCCTCGTGCGGCTGCACTTCGACCAGGAGGAAGAGTTGTTTCGTTACCTTGATAAGCGCTGAAAAGCCGTGCAGCGTCAGTGGAGGATCGCTGAATGGCAACCGGCGACCAGCTGCTTGAGCCCGTGCATGTTCAGCACCTTGACTTCACGACCGGCTATTTCCACCAGTTCCTGTTCCCGCAGGTGGGAGATACCCCGGCAGATGGTTTCCAGGCGCAACCCCAGGTAGGAGCCTATTTCGTCGCGCCGCATCTTGAGTATGAATTGGTTCGATGAGTAGCCTCGCATGCTCAAGCGCTGCGACAGGTTCAGCAGAAAGGCGGCCAGACGCTCATCCGAGTTCATGTTGCCCAACATCATCAGCAGATCGTGATCGCGGACGATTTCACGGCTCAGAAACCTGTTCAGGTTGTGTTGCAGTGCCGGCAGCTCCCGGGCGAGTTTTTCCAGCTGAGAAAAATGGATGGGACAGACTTCACTGTCCTCCAGAGCAAATGCATTGCAGGTGTGCTCTTCGGCGCTAATGGCGTCCAGGCCGAGCATCTCGCCGGGCAACTGGAATCCGGTGACCTGCTCGCGGCCATCGAGCGACAGCACGCTGGTCTTGAATGAGCCAATACGGATCGCATACAGCAAGTGCAAGGGATCGCCTGCGCGGTAGAGGGGGGCGCCTTTCCTGACCTTGAACCGTTGCAAAATCAGCTTGTCCAGGCGCTCGAGTTCCAGTTTGTCGAGACCAAAAGGCAGGCAAAACTCTAATACACTGCAATTGGAACAGGCAGCCTTGAGGTGTTGACCCTGAAGCAGGCGGACTTCGGTCATGTCAATGGCGCCATGGGGGTTATATATAAAGCATAGGTGTTGTGCGCCAGGGCACGGATTCCGTTCGGAAGATCGCCGGAAGCAATCGACAAACGGAGAACCGTTGGCCCGTCGCAAGTGCTTGGTATCCCGGGGAATTACAGGCTCCCCGGGCCCATTGACTCAGGCAATGCGCAGATGATCATCCACTTGCCTCACCCCCGGTACTGACCAGGCGGCACGTTCGGCGATCTTACGTTCGCGCCACAAATGAACCTTGCCTTCCAGCTTCACCACATCGCCTTCGACCTTGACGTGAATTGCCTGGGCATCGACTTCGGCATTGCGCTTGAGGGCTTCTTCGATACGACGCTGGATATCGTCCACGTTCACTTGCGGACGAAGGACGAGCCGATTGTCCACACCTACCACTCCCGACAGCTTGCGCACGGCCATCTCGGCGGTTTCTTTCTGGTACTGCCAGTCCACTTCGCCTTCAAGGGTGATCCACCCTTTCTGCACAATGACCTTGATGTCCTGCTCGGGAATGTCGGAGCTCCAGGTGAGGATATTCAAGGCGCGGGAGGCAATGGCATCGTCCGCCGTGCCGGCGCCTTTCATCGGCCTGACCTGAATTTCTTCGGCCACGGCGCGTACCCCTTTTATGCTTTTTACCGCGCGTTCCGCGCTGACTTTTTGCGCGTAGCTCTTAACGTGCCCGGTGAGCGTGACGACGCCATTGTCCACGGTCACACCGATGTTGGCGGCATCGATCTCAGGCTGGAATTCAAGCTCATCCATAATGCTCTGACGCAGACTCAAGTCGTTCATGGTGATGTCCTTTGTCTGAAAGGTTGGTAGGCCAGGTGCGAAACAGCCCTCTACAGTTCCTCAGGTGAAACCACCCAGACACTGCACGGCATTTTGTACAGCAGGTGCTCCACCGTGCTGCCCACCAGTCGGCCCACGCCCCGGTGGCCGACCCGGCCCATGACAAGCACGTCGATGTCGTAGGCATCGGCGTATTGGGTAAGAACCTTGGTCGGGTTGCCCATGATCATGTGCTGTTGCTCTGGCGCAATACCATTGCGCTCGGCCAGTTCACGGAAGGCATCGGCCTGAGCATCAAACAGTGTCTTGGCTTTGCCTGGGGAAAACAGCGCTGAGCTACTGTCGAAATCGAACTCGTCCGCACTGAGGGATGAAAGATCGTGGGCGTAGATCACGTCGAGCTGGGCGTTACAGGTGCTGGCCAGTTTCGAGGCCTCGCGCAAAATCCTGTCGTTGAAATCCTTGTACTGGGTATTGCTATGGAAGGGATCGACCGCGGCGACGATTTTGCGCGGCAGCGCGTGCTTCACGTGGCTGACAAAATGCAGCGGTACCGGGCATTCGCGCAGCAAATGGATATCCAGGGGCGTGAACATGATCCGTGACAGCAGCGACTCGTATTCCAGTGCCTTGATCAGTACCGCCATCGGCTGTTCTTTGAGATGAATGAGGATTTCCTGCAAAGGTCGTTCAACCCAGATCACCTCCGTGGTGACGGGCACCCCGATTTTACGCAAGGGGCGGGCCTGTTCTTCGAGCCATTGCCGATGGCGCTCGACATACCCCAGCCGCATCTCCTCCAGCGCTTGTTCGTTGACCATGCTCGCCGTTGCCAGCCCTTGCAGGTAATCGAAGGCGACGATATGCAGGGCCGCGCCCGAGGCCTTGGCCAATGCAGCGGCGCGGTCGAACGCGGGGCTGTTTTCCATCAGGGGCGAGACGACCAGCATGAAGCGTGATTGCTCAGACATGACCAAACTCCCGTCAATAATCGTAGATATTCCTGTACTCACTGACACCCCTGCGTTTGGGCAGTGGTTCTCTGGCTTTTATCCTGCCGCTGACCGGGGGGCCGGGATTGATCTTTATCAATCTGGCGAGTGATCCAGCTTGCTGCCCGACGTGTGGCGGGGGGCGCCAGGTCCATCTATAAAACATTGACCACTATCAATCTCTCCTACGTCATGCCGGTGCAGTCTTGGGGTTGTGGCTTACCCGGACAGGAGTCATATGAACGAAACCTTGGGCCTGACAGGGGCGGCAGCTGCGCTGGGGATCGGCATGCTCGTCGGCCTTGAACGTGAACGGCACAAGGGGCGTGGGGACAGTCGCGCCTGTGCCGGATTGCGTACGTTCGCGATCACTGCGTTGCTGGGTTATGTGGCGATGCAAATCGGTGGTGGTTTGCTGGTGGGCATCATGGCGGTTTCGGTGGCCTTGCTGGTCACTGTGGCTTACTGGCGAAGCCTGGGCACTGACCCAGGTGTCACCAGTGAAGTGGCGTTATTCACGGTATTGGCGTTGGGGGCGTTGTGTAACAGCGCGCCCGAACTGGCCATCGCCATTGGCGTGGTGGTGGCGGGGCTGCTGACGTATCGCCAAAAACTGCATCATTTTGCGCGCAGCCAATTGACTGAAGGGGAGATGCGCGACGGTCTGGTGCTGTTGGTCGCCGCCCTGGTGGTGTTGCCATTGGCGCCGGATCGCTTTATCGGCCCCTATGCCGCCATCAATCTGCGCACCATTTGCACCCTGACGGTGTTGCTGATGGCCGTCGGGGCGGTCGGGCATATTGCCGTTCGTACTCTGGGTGCCCGTTACGGCTATGTGGTCAGCGCCATCGCCTCCGGGTTTGCTTCCAGCATCGCGACCATCGCCGCGATGGGGCACCTTGTCGCCAAGGAGCCAGGCAACATCAAAGTCTTGAGTGCGGCAGCGATGCTGTCCAACCTGGCGACCATCATTCAGGTCGGCCTGATCCTGGGGGCGGTCGACATCGGTCTATTGCGCTACATGTGGGGGCCGCTGTTGTTGGGTGCCGCCGCCACGGCCCTGTATGGCTTGAGCCTGATGTTGCCCAAACCTGCGAGTGGCGACAATCAGCCGGTCAAGGTCGGCGGTGCGTTCAACCTCAAGCTGGCGTTGGTCATCGCACTGACCATGACCGGCGTTACCTTTGTGTCTTCGATGGTGCTCAATCACTTTGGCGAAGTGGGCGTGATGGTCACGACGACGCTCACCGGTTTCGCCGATGCCCATTCTTCGACGGCGTCCATTGGCGCCCTGGCCAAGGCCGGACTGTTGCCGTTCGACGCCATTGCCGGGCCCACGCTGGTTGCCATCAGCAGTAACTCCCTGAGCAAATGCCTGGTGGCCTGGGTCAGTGGTGGGCGACGGTTCGCCGCGTATGTCATTCCCGGCCAGGTCTTGCTGACGTTGGCGATGTGGGCGGGCATGTTGCTGCATTAACGGGCATACGCGCGCTGTAGCTGACAAAGATCAAGTCGCCTGAATCTGCTGCGATCACTCTAGGGTTCTACTCATTGCATCGAGATGGCCGCGTGCCGAGGTGTCCCATGTCGCAGACTCAGCGTTTACTGTTGATCGCCCCCCATTCCATGACCCGTACTCCGGCGTTCGACCGGGCCGCCGCGTTGGCCCGCGCGATGCAATCGCCGCTGCACATCGTGGCATTCGATTACTTGCAGGCCTTGGCCGTCGCCGGCCTGTTCGCCCCCGAGCAAATTGCCCAGGCCCGGGAAGGCTATTTGCAAACCCATCGGCAATGGCTTGCCGAGCAAGCCCATTTGATAAGCAAGCACGGCGTCGAGGTCACCAGCGAGGTGGTGTGGGTACAGCACCCTTACGAGGAAATCCTGCAATTCGTCAACGAGATGTCGCTGAGTCTGATCATCAAGGACGCCCAGGAAGAGTCGGCGTTGAAACGGGTATTTTTCACCCCGCTGGACTGGCAGTTGTTGCGCGATTGCCCGGTGCCGGTGCATCTGGTGACCAACGCCCGGAACGCGCGGCCACGTAACGTGCTGGCCATCGTCGATGTGCTGCGCAGCGAAGAGCAGGACCTGGTGTTCAATGACCAGATTATCGACGCCGCCACCAAGCTGGCTGAACAGTGTGAGGCGCAGATCGAGTTGGTGCATGCGTATGACTGGACAGCCGTGTATGCCCTGGACATGGGCGTTGGCGCACTCCCGTTGGCCTCCGGTCTTTACGAAGCCATGGGCACGGCGCAACACCAGGCGTTCACGGCACTGGCCGAGCGTCACGGCGTGCCGTCGCAGCGTCGGCACTTCATCGAAGGTGCGCCAGTGCCGAGTATTTGCAAGTTCGTTGAGGACCATCACACCGATGTCATTGTGATGGGGACGGTGCAGCACTCGGGGTTGAACAAGCTATTGGGGACCACTGCCGAACAGCTCTTGCACCGAGCCCCTTGCAGTGTGCTGGCGATCAAACCCGACAGGTCGTTGTAATCCTGAACGTAGACTTGCCCCACGGCGGACCGTTGGCCGGTACGTCGTGGGGCAATCGGCTTTTATGACATATACAGACGATGGATGACCTGGCGGCTGTCGTTGGGGTCATTGTGCCGCTCGAAACCCAAGGCTTTGGCCAGGTCGCGCATGGGGGTATTGCTTGCGGCATCGATCGAATACATCTGATTAAAACCGTTTCTGCGGGCGGCCTTGATCAGATGCTCCATCAAGGCGGTGCCGAGGCCCAGATGCTGCCATTCATCGGCGACTGTCACCGCGCACTCACACTCATGTTCCGACGTGGCGGCGTAGCGGCTGATGCCGATTTCGATCAATTTGCCGTTTTCGTGAACCAGCGCAATGTAAGCCATGCGCTGTTTGTTATCGGTGTCCATCAACTGATCGAGCATGGCGGCACCGGGCTCGTTGACCTGCGCGAGAAAACGCATGTGCCGGGACTCGGGCGACAGGCGCTTGATGAAGGCGTATTCAAGTTCGCGGTCCTTTTCCAGCAGTGGCCGGATCAGCACATGGCGGCCGTCCTTGAGCGCTTCGATCCAGTATTTTCCGGGGACTGCGGCATAGGCGGCCGCGGCCCGATCATTATGGTCTTTGACAGTGAGCATGGATGATCCTCCATCTTGTTTGAAAGGTCGGTGCGTATTCACCCATCACGCGGTTGATTCCTTTCTACGCCACTGGCAGCCCTTGAATCTGATCTGGATCAGACACCCGTCACGAGGGCGTTCATTTGCGGGTATTTGATGTAAATCAACCTCGGGGAGGGGGCAACGAGCGCAGTCTTGGCCCATGCCGGCGGGTAAGGGACCGGTTTCGAGCGGAGGTGTGAGATGGGGCAATATCAACGTTTGTTACTGATCGCCGACCGGACCCTGCATCAGTCTCCTGCCTTGCTCCGGGCCATCGCGCTGGCCAAGGCGAGCGGGGCCGCGCTGGATGTGCGGGCCTTTGTCGATCCGGCACCGATTGTTCATTTATGGGAAGAAAAAATCGACGAGGCGGGGTATCAGCGTTATCTGCGCCACTGTCATCGTTGGGTGGCCGACGAGGTCGAGCGGCTCAGCGGGCAGGGCGTGGACGTGACGGTTGAAGCGGTCTTCACCACCCATCCGTTGCTGGACATTTTGAAGGCAGTCGAAGACCTCAAGCCCGACCTGCTGATCAAGGATGTCACCCTGGAACCGGCGCTCAAACGGGTGTTCATCACTCCGCTCGATTGCCATTTGCTGCGCGAATGCACGATCCCCGTGCACCTGGTCAATCAGGTCCGTTACGGGTTGCCGCACCGGGTCGTGGCCGCCGTGGACCCGTTCGATCCGGCGACGCAAATCAGTGGCCTGAACGACACCATCATCCAGACGGCCAACGCACTGGCGCTGCAATGCGATGCACCGCTGCACCTGCTGTACGCCTATGACTTGTCGCCGGCGTTCAATGGTGATGCGCCGCTGATCGCCGGTGGCTGGGGCATGGACTTCGTCGAGGAGTTGCGCGAATCCCTGCACCGGGCGTTTATCACCCTGGCGGATCGCTACGGTGTTCCTCCCGAGCGTCGGCACTTTGTCATGGGCCTGCCGGTGCCGGTGATCAGCGAGTTTGTCGAGCAATACCTGGCGGATGTGGTGGTGATGGGCACTGTGCATCGCGTGGGGATCGACCGGTTGATTGGCAGCAACACCGAGCGGGCGTTGTACTCGGTACCGGGCAGCATTCTGGCGGTCAGGCAGCCGGGTTCGAGCGTCGCGCGGTAAGCCGATCGCTGGCCGGCCATTAGTTGATAAAAATCAGAGCCGCCTGGCGAGAGCCCCCCGATACTTGAGCCACAACCTGAAGCTATCCAGATGAGGTGGGTGAGGGTGAAAATTCAACGTTTGCTATTGATTGCCCCGACCGAAATGGTCCGCACCCCGGCGTTCGATCGGGCGCGGGCCCTGGCCTGTGCAACCGGTGCGATGCTGCACATTGTCGCTTTCGATTATGTCCAGGCGCTGGCGGCGGCCGGCCTGTTTGACCACGACGCCATGGCCCAGGCGCGGGAAGGTTACTTGCAGGTACATCGTCAATGGCTGGAGCAGCAAGCCCGGTTTCAACGACGCGAAGGCGTGCAAGTGAGCACTGAAGTGGTGTGGGCCAGACCGACCCTGGCGCATCTGCTGGAGTACGTGAATGACTTCCATGCAGACTTGGTGATCAAGGACACCCACCGCGTATCAGCGCTCGATCGCGCTTTCCATCGTCCGCTGGACTGGCAGTTGCTGCGCGACTGTCCGGCGCCCTTGCACCTGGTCATCGATGCCACAAATCCCAAGCCGTTGAGCATACTGGCGACCATCGACTTGTCCCATCTGGAGGAACTGACCCAAGGGCTCAATGACCGGATTCTCGACCTGGCTTCGAGCCTGGCCGAATCTTGCGGCGCCACCTTGCACCTGCTCAATGTCAGCGGCTGGTCGGAGTTGGGGGAGGCGCAAGTGAATGTGCCGACGGCGACTCTCGATGGCAGTTTGGAAGACGCCGTCAACGATGCCCAGTTGGAGGCCTTTGAAGCGCTTGCCGAACGCTACGGAGTCGAGAAACAACGGCGCCATCTGCTGCCTGGCATCCCTCCCAAGGTCATTGCCCATTTCGCGCAACAACATGCCTTCGACATGGTGGTGCTGGGAACGACCTACCATCGCGGGATCGATATATTCATCGGCAGTACGGCGGAAAGCGTATTGAACCGGTCGCCCTGCAGCCTGACGATCATCAAGCCATTGCCCCGGCTCGACAAAGAAGATGAACCAGTGTGACCTAGATTGATAAAAATCAACTGCCCACAAGCGCAAAGGAGCGATCAATAGTGCTCCATGAATGCTCAAGGAAACGGCCATGCGAATGACATTTCTCGGTGCTGCGGGCACGGTCACGGGCAGCAAGTACTTGCTGGAACATCGCGACCAGCATGTGCTGATCGATTGCGGTCTGTTCCAGGGCTATAAACAACTGCGCTTGCACAACTGGGACCCGTTCCAGTTGCCGGTTCGCGACCTCGAAGCCATTGTGCTGACCCACGCTCATCTGGATCACAGCGGCTACCTGCCAGTGTTGGTGCGCAACGGCTATCGCGGCCCTGTATATGCCACGCCAGCCACCTGTGAATTGGTGAAAATCCTGCTGTGCGACAGCGGCCGCTTGCAGGAAGAAGAGGCCGAGTTCGCCAATCGCCACGGCTTCTCCAAACACACTCCGGCCTTGCCGCTGTACACCGAGCAAGACGCCGAGCGGGCATTGAAATTGCTGCGGCCGGTGCAGTTGCACCACCGGGTCGACATTGTCCCGGGGATGAGCATTCTGTTGCGCGGTGCCGGGCATATTCTGGGCGCAGCGACCGTGGAAGTCGTCGCCGATGGCATGACCCTGGTGTTTTCCGGGGATCTGGGGCGGCCGAACGATCCATTGATGTTTGCCCCGGAGACAATCGAGCAGGCCGATTATCTGCTGGTGGAGTCGACCTATGGTGACCGTCGGCATCCCGACGAATCCCCGGAGGATCAACTGGCCGAGGTCATCACCCGTACCGCGCTGCGCCATGGCATCACGCTGGTGCCATCGTTCGCGGTCGGTCGCGCGCAGTTGCTGATGTATCACCTGTATCGCTTGCAACAAAAACGCGCGATTCCCGACCTGCCGATCTACCTCAACAGCCCCATGGCCACCGACGTCACGCGCTTGTACCAGCGCTTTCGCAGTGAACACCGGTTGTCCCTGGAAGAGTGCGAAGGCATGTGCCGTGTCACGCGTTTTGTGCGCTCCACCAGAGACTCCATCGAGCTGGACCAGCAGCGCACACCCGCGGTGATCATCGCCGCCAGCGGCATGGCCACTGGCGGGCGGGTGCTGCACCACCTCAAGGCGCTGGCGCCCAACCCGCTCAATACGCTGCTGGTGCCGGGCTTTCAGGCGGGCGGCACCCGCGGCGCGCAGATCATCGCAGGCGCCCCGTCGGTACGTATTCACGGCAAGGACGTGCCGATTCGCGCCGAAGTGGTGCCGATGGAAACCCTGTCCGCACACGCCGACTGCGATGAAATCATGCTGTGGTTGCGCGGCTTCAAGCGGCCGCCGAAACACACCTATGTGGTACATGGCGAACCCAATGCCTCGGATGTATTGCGCCGGCGCATCAGCCTGGAGCTGGGCTGGTCGGTCTCGGTGCCGGAGTACCGCGACAGCGTGGAGCTGACGGGGCCTCTTTAGTGCTCTGGCCACTATAGAAAAGGGGCTCTAAAAAAAGCCCCTGGCCGATTTGTTTCGCCACGCGAGCCGTCTATTTCGAGAACTTTCGTGCCCCGGCCACGCAAAGAATCACCGCCACGGTCACCCCCAGCATGGCAACGCTGACCTGCTCGTGCAGCAACGTGGCCGCCAGTGCCAAGCCAAAAAACGGCTGCAGCAACTGAAGCTGGCCGACGGCGGCAATCCCGCCCTGAGCCAGCCCGCGGTACCAGAACACAAAGCCAATCAACATGCTGAACAGCGACACGTAAGCCAGGCTCAACCACGCAGGCGGGGTAATTGCCGAGAGCGAAGGCGGGGCCAGCAACCAGGTCAACGGCGCCATGACGGGCAGCGACAGCACCAGCGCCCAGGAAATCACCTGCCAGCCTCCCAGAGTCTTGGAAAGCTTCGCACCTTCGGCATAGCCCAACCCGCACGCCAGGATCGCCAGCAACATCAGAATGTCCCCCGCAGGAGAGGCCGTCAGGCCTTGGGAGACGGCAAACCCCACCACCAGCAGGCTGCCCAGCACCGAGAAGAACCAGAACACCGGCCGGGGCCGCTCGCCGCCGCGCCAGACCCCGAACGCTGCGGTGGCGAGCGGCAACAGGCCAACGAAGACGATGGAGTGCGCAGACGTTACATATTGCAGCGCCAGTGCGGTCAACAGCGGAAACCCTAATACAACGCCCAGGGCCACGATGGCCAGGGAGAGCAACTGATGCCTGGCCGGGCGTTTTTCCTTGAACAGCAACAGCAAGCACAGCGCCACAATGGCAGCGATACTGGCCCGGGCAACCGTCAGGAAGACCGGGTCGAACTGTAGAACGGCCACCCGTGTCGCCGGCAGCGAGCCGCTGAAGATGAGCACGCCAATGAACCCGTTGAGCCATCCGCTCGCGGTCTTTTCCGTGGTGTGCTGTTGCAGGTTCGATGTGCGTTCCATTCTGGATCCCCTTCATGCTCAGGTTGCATGGAAGGCATCGTATGGACGAAACTCAATACAATCAAAATATTGTCATGGATACATCTGCTCATGCCTCGTTCCCGCTACAAATCACTGGTGGATACGTTTGCCGCGGATATTCGTTCAGGGCGCCTGTTGCCGGGCACACGCTTGCCGACTCACCGTCAGTTGGCGACCACGGAAGGCCTGGCCCTGGTGACGGCTAGCCGGGTCTATGCGGAGCTGGAAGCCATGGGCCTGGTCAGCGGGGAGACGGGGCGGGGGACGTTCGTCAGGGAAACCTCGTGGTCGCCCAACCAGGCTATCGATCAACACAGCGTTGCCGCCGGCATGACCGACCTGAACTTCAACTATCCGGCGCTACCTGGGCAGGCAGAACTGTTGCGCAATGCCCTGCGTCAGCTCGCCTCGGCCGGTGATCTGGAAGCGTTGCTGCGCTACCAGCCACACGCCGGGCGACCCCATGAGCGCGCCGCTGTAGCGCGCCATCTGCGCGTTCGAGGGCTGACGGTCGAGGCTGAGCAAGTGCTGATCGTCACCGGCGCCCAGCAAGGGCTGGCGGTGACGATGATGGCGCTGTTGCAACCCGGTGACGTGATTGCCGCGGACGCGTTGACCTACCCGGGGTTCAAGGTCCTGGCCGACACGCTGCACCTTGAAATCGTGCCCATTCCGGTGCTCGATCACGGGCCTGATCTGCAAGCGCTGGAAAGCCTGTGCCGGCATCGACGCGTGCGGGCTGTGTACACGATGCCGACCCTGCACAATCCGCTGGGCTGGGTGATGAGTGCCGAGCAACGGGAACACCTGGTGACGATTGCGCGCCAGCATGGGCTGCTGATCATAGAAGACGCCGCTTACGCCTTCCTCGCCGAAAATCCACCCGCGCCGCTGGCGGTACTCGCCCCCGAGAGGACGATTTACGTGTCAGGGCTCTCCAAAAGCGTGGCCACCGGACTGCGCGTCGGCTTCGTCGCCGCCCCCCTGCAGAACGTGCCAGCGCTGGAACGCACAATCAAAGCGACCACCTGGAATACCCCGGGTGTGATGACGGCGATTGCCACCACCTGGCTTGACGACGGCACCGTCATGCAACTGGAAGCCGAAAAGCGCCGGGACGCGCAGGCCCGGCAAATCGTGGCCGGCGAGGTACTGGCGGGGCTGCGCTGTATTCGCCACCCCTCGTCGTATTTTCTTTGGCTGCCATTGTCGGAAGACGCACGGGCCGACCAGATCGCCATGGCGTTGATGCGGGAAAACGTCTCGGTTTCAACCGCCGATCCGTTTGCCACGTCGGCCAACGTTCCACATGCGTTTCGCCTGGCGCTGGGCTCCGTGGAGATGGGGGCGCTCAGGGAGGCGCTGGAGAAAGTGAAGTGGGTGGTTGGGGCTTATACATAGTCTCGTTATTACCGAAGAGTATGTGCCTGCGCCGTAGTGGTCAGTAGAGAGCCTTTATTCCAACAACTAGCGCATTACAATCTCACTGAATTTGACGGTAAGCGTCTCATCATTCCCATCTCGAAACACCAACTTGATCGCTGGTGTTTTGCTGAGTTTGCTGTTGCTCTGCTGGAAGATCAGCGTAACGCGTGTAGGTACGTTGCGAATCAGCTGAAAGCGCAGCCAGGCGTTGTCCTCGACCTGGCCCACCCGGATCGACTCGAACTTCAGTGGACCGCCAGACTCGTCGAATAGCCGGGTGCCGTCGTCGAAGCGAAAGCTGCGGTCTACGTTCAGATTGGTCAGTTCAAAAGTGCAGGTGGGCAGACGGCCGATGTTCTCGCAACCCTCCAGTTCGATGCGAATGTTATCCAGCACTTCCATGCGTTTGCCGAGCAGGTTGTTGCCTTCGTTTTCGACTATTTTGGCTTGCAGTTTGGCGAACTCGAAAGAGGGCTTGGCGTATTCGGTGCCTAGGATGAAGAAGCCGAAAGACAAGCCGGCGATCATGAAAAACTGCAACGCGCCGCGGAGCATCGGCGTGAAATTACGAATCTGCCAGCCGATTGAAACGGCTCCCAGAAATATGAATGCACTCACCAGCAGGACCACGTTTTTCCAGCTGATGAAGCTGAAACCGAACACGCTCGGGTCCGGCACGGCATAGGTGATTAACGCCCACATGGCGCCCAGCACGACGCTGAGGCCTGCCATGCCGCGGGTGATCAACGAGGTGAATTTCTGAGTGCGGGTAAGCGGTATTGCTGAGTCTTGCTGGGATATCACGGTGCTGATTCCTTGTTCCGTAGCCGATCGTCCGTCCTTGAAGGTGACTGTCAGGCTGTAGCAATATAAAACCTTGAGAAATCAAGGTCAGAGCCTGGTTGTGGCAGGGGGCCATTATCCAGTAATGGCAGGCTGGGTAAAGACGTGGGAGCACCAATCACGAGTAGGTGAATGGCTCAAGAAAAATTTGCGGATCAATCCAGAGTCTTAAACCGTAAGGAATGACTGAATAGCCGTCGTAGCGACCCGAGAAGGTATTAGACGCAGCGAACTCTAAAAAACGACCACGTTTATCGTTAACGACGCGTATACCCGGGCAATCGAGCATTGAGTACCGCACTATTGGGTTTGGTAGCGGAGCCGCCCACAGCTGGACTTCAACATCGCAATCAAATTGCCAAATGGTCAATTGCAGTCTGACAGCGCCCTGTTCGACGATGTACTGGTGCGAGATCCCGGACTCTCCTTCAGAAGGAGCAACCCCAAGTACGTTGAAAAGGTCAAACGGGTCCCATATCAGCGGTGGCATTGCACTTTCCTTTATCGAAGAGCAGTTCGGGTTGTTTCACGCCCCATCGAGCCCAAATTTTTTGGAGTCCAGGCGTCGCTGTCAGCGTTATCTACAATGGGGTTCCTGGACTCCGAATACCTCATCCATCACTGGTCTATCATGGGTTAGTAAAAAACGCTGATGTTTCTGATACAGCTGCGCCAGGGCAGTCCTGTTCGGTCCGACGACATCCATGCCGCGATCATCGTAGGGAAATGCCATAACCTGCAGGTTCAGGTTGAAAAAGTAGATGTCACAAAACGGGCGGGGCCGAATGTCTCCAATGTCCTTCGCCAATGCACACCATAGAAAGTTCTGAAGTAGCGACAATGGGGCATGAAAGGCGACATTTGCCCAATGCTCTTCTTCATGTTCATTAAACCAATTGTCCGGATGAATGGGGTTAAGCCATCGGGAATGATTCGAGGGGATCTTGATACCGGCCGCCCGAAGCTCCGCTAGAACAGGTCGGTGTGCAAATGGATTTGCTCTGGAACGAACACGAAGACAGACAACGAGCGATCCTTCCTCGGAGAATATGTCCTCGCAAATGCACCGTGCTTTTTGAAGCGCCAGGAGAAACTGTTCAATGGCAGTTCCCTTTTCGGAAAGGCTGAATCGCAAACCTCCCGGGTAGGAATAGAACAGTGGCCGTTCGAAGGCTTTTCTTTCGTAAACCTCGTCAATTTCACGCTGTAGGTTCACTACTTTACGGTCCTTCGTAAGAGGAGTTAGTAAAAGGGAGTCGGCGGCCAAGAGCACAACTTTAGGCACATCGGGCTTTCCGGCGAGTCCAAAGACCCGTGGGGCCGGGCTTTTGAGGAGCAGGGGCTCTGCTGGGCTGGAATAACCCTCGAATATTTGCTTAAGTCCAGCTATCGCAGCCACACGGGTGCTGCACTTCAATCCCTGAAGGGCATTCCACCCGGAGAATTCCATGCCTCTTCGATTCCCGCGTTTCGCCGCATTGCTCGCCATCCTCACGATCGGCGTCTTGCCCTGTGCCCAAGCCGTTGAATACACCCGGGTCAACACCACCGCCAGCAAGATCTCCTTCACCTATAACCAGTTCGGCTCCAGGGTGTACGGCACCTTCGGCAAATTCGACGCCACGCTCGATTTCGACACGGCAAACCCCACCGCGGCCCATGCCAGGATGACCATCGACCTTGCCAGCATCGACGCCGGCAGCAGCGATGCCAATACCGAGCTGCAAAAGCCTGCCTGGTTCAACACGGCGGACTATCCGGTGGCGACCTTTGAATCGACCCGGGTGAAAGCGCTGGGCAATCAACGCTATCTGATCACCGGCAAACTTAACCTCAGGGGCATGACGCGCGAGTTGCAGGTGAAGGTGCTGTTGAAGCCGGAGCAGGCCATCGGGATTTTCGATGGCAACATCATTCTCAAACGCAGTGACTTCAAGATCGGGGAGGGGGAGTGGGCCGATACGGTGGTCTCCAACGACATCGACATCCGCTTCCGCATCGTCGCGCCGCAGCGTTGATTTTCCTGCGAGGGGCTCGATCTGTGACAATGGCCGGGCTGATGCTCAGTAAGCCTTAACCCGGAGTCAGAAACGCAATGCCCCAGCTCACCCACTTTGCCACTCCATGCCCGGAGCCCATCAACAGCCAGATTCTGCAGATGGTCGTCGACAACCTGACCGACATCAGCATGGTAGGCATCGCGCCGAGCAACCCGTTGTACAACGTCTATCAATACGCGGTGGGCTATGAGGTTCATCTCTACCTGGAAGCGCTCGGCGGCGCCAAAGGCATTGCGGTCGAGTTGATCGTCGCCATGGATGATGAAGATCCCGAGAAGGTCATCGGGTTTTTGCTGTACCTGCCGGTCAAGGACGATCCCGAGGCCTGCGGCGTGGCGTACATGGCGGTGCAGGCCAGTCACCGGCGACAGGGTGTCGCGCGGGCGATGCTGCAAGACATGCTCGGTCGCTACCCCCATGCCGAGTTGACATGCACCGTCGCCAAGGTGCCCTGGTTCGAGTCGATGGGTTTTCAAGTGCTGGGCGTGCGCGGCACTCAGGTGCTGATGAACACCCGGGATCACGGCACTGAAGGCCTGATGGGTCTGTTGGATGTCACCTCGATCTACAGTTCTTTGGAGGTGCGGCAGATACATACGTATCTGCTGCAAAAACACGGCAAGCGGGCAATGATCGATGCGGAAAAGCAGCGCGACCGGCATCTCGACCAAATGACGCGCAACGCCAAGGCGTTTGTGCTGGATCGTTTGAGCAAAAACGCTGAGCACGGGCCTCGTCCCGTCTAGACTGTCGAGTCCTTTCGGGCGCGCAGGCTGGCCGAGGCGTGATATTCTGTCGCATTAACTTGGTTTGACTTATTCGGTTCGTACGTCCACAGACGTGCGGCAGAATCAATGTCGCTCAAGTAGCTGAGCCAATAATGATAAGAAGTCAGTGCACGAGGGACATATAACTGAGGTCGATGGAGACACGTCGGCCTTGTGTGCCCACCTTCAAATCTTTCTGAATGCAGAAACCCGCGGCACGCTGCCTGCGTACCCGTGAACCTGGGTTGCTCATGAATGAGGGTTGGAGGCGGATGGCGTTTATCATAGGTGCTACAAATGTTTAAGAAACTGAACACAGCCCTGCTGGGGCTGGCTTTGTCGATGGGGATCACGTCCGCTTACGCGGAGGCAAAGAAAGTCGATGTGCTGCTCATTGGCGGCGGCATCATGAGTGCAACGTTGGGTGTGTGGCTCAATGAGCTGGAACCCGACTTGTCGATGGAAATGGTCGAGCGCCTCGATGGCGTCGCCCTGGAAAGCTCCAACGGCTGGAACAACGCCGGTACCGGTCACTCCGCCCTGGCCGAGTTGAACTACACCCCGGAAGACGACAAGGGCAAAGTTCAGATCACGAAAGCCGTTGAAATCAACGAAGCCTTCCAGATCTCCCGTCAGTTCTGGGCCTGGCAAGTTCAGCAAGGCGTGCTGAAGAACCCGCGTTCGTTCATCAACTCCACTCCGCACATGAGCTTTGTGTGGGGCGATGACAACATCAAGTTCCTGAAGAAGCGCTACGAAGCCCTGCAAGCAAGCCCGCTGTTCGCCGGCATGCAGTACTCCGAAGACCCGGCAGTGATCAAGAAATGGGTTCCGCTGATGATGGAAGGGCGTGACCCGAACCAGAAAGTCGCGGCCACCTGGAGCCCGCTCGGTAACGACATGAACTTTGGCGAGATCACCCGCCAGTTCGTCGCGCACCTGCAAACCACGCCGAAGTTCGACTTGAAGTTGTCTAGCGAAGTGCAAGACATCACCAAGAACGCAGACGGCAGCTGGCGCGTCAGCTACAAAAACCTGAAAGACGGCACCAAAACCGAAACCGACGCCAAGTTCGTGTTCATCGGCGCGGGCGGCGGTGCACTGCACCTGCTGCAGAAGTCCGGCATTCCTGAAGCTCAGGAATACGCAGGCTTCCCGGTTGGCGGCTCGTTCCTGGTCACCGATAACCCGGCCATCGCCGAACAACACCTGGCCAAGGCCTACGGCAAAGCCTCCGTTGGCGCACCGCCAATGTCGGTTCCGCACCTGGACACCCGTGTCCTGGACGGCAAGCGCGTCATCCTGTTTGGCCCATTCGCGACCTTCAGCACCAAGTTCCTCAAAGAAGGCTCGTACCTGGACCTGCTGAGCACCACCACCACGCACAACGTGTGGCCAATGACCCGCGTCGGCATCAAGGAATACCCACTGGTCGAGTATCTGGCAGGCCAACTGATGCTGTCTGACGAAGACCGCATGAATGCCCTGAAAGAATACTTCCCGAATGCCAAAGCCGAAGACTGGCGCCTGTGGCAAGCCGGCCAGCGCGTGCAAATCATCAAGCGTGATGAAGCCGCCGGTGGCGTGCTGAAGCTGGGTACCGAAATCGTTGCTTCGCAAGACGGCACCATCGCCGGCCTGCTGGGCGCATCGCCAGGCGCGTCGACTGCCGCACCGATCATGCTGACCGTGCTGCAGAAAGTGTTCAAGGACAAGGTTGCCACCCCAGCCTGGCAGGAAAAACTGCACCAGATCGTGCCTAGCTACGGCACTCAGCTGAACAACAGCCCTGAGAAAGTGGCTCAAGAGTGGGCTTACACCGCCAAGGTGTTGGAGCTGACTCCGCCGCCGGTGATTGGTCAGGTGGCGGCTCCGGCTGCTGCTCCGGCTGCTCCGGCTAAGGCGCCGAAGGCCAATGCTGCGACGGATATGGCTCTGTAACTAGAAGCCCTGTCAAAAGCCCACTGAACCGGTGACGGTCAGTGGGCTTTTTTGTGGGCGAAAGATCAAAAGATCGCAGCCTTCGGTAGCTCCTACGTGTTCGTGGTGTTCGCGTGTCGCAGATATCGCCGATACAAAACGACACCCATGACAGCCGAAAGCAACCCAACCCCCGCATTACCCAAAAGCCAAATCGCAAAGTTTCGACTTTGGTCTGCCTCACTCTCGTAGAACGGCTCAAAGTAGCCAGACACTGCCACGAATATCAAATTAAACGCCCCAACGGCCAGGGCAACAACAAGGATGACGAACAATGTCCCTTTAACAATTTTCATATGACCTTCCAAAACCATATTTCCTTCGACTCGTGGTAGTCGGAGAAACTGCCCTCAATGGAAAAACCCAACTGAATACGAGGGTAGCTCAGCCAGTCCGTGAGTCTACGCCCGTTCCATAGGTCAATATGATCGCCGCTGCGATTGCCGAAGGTCTCGTTGCCTCGGCGCCAGAAATCCTTGAAGAAAATGATGCCTTGTTGCCCTTCAAGATCATCTTCGAAGTCCTTTGGCTTTATCTTTTTGATGGCGTGCAGCCCGGGTATTTTGGCTTGGCTTAACGCCTGCGCGATTTCTTCTGCTGCCGTCCCGGCGCGGCTGTATATCCGGTACGTGAAGCAGCATTGCCAGTCGCTCACCGTAACTTTGCCTTTGCCTTCTTCAAACATTCATCCATTGCTCTTTCTTGCGCTGCTAATATCTTGTTTTGAGGTTGATAGAGTCCCGACACGGTTGTATATCCGGTACGTGAAGCGACATTGTCAGTCGCTCCCTGTAACTTTTCTTTTTCCTTCTTCAAACATTCATCCAATGCTCTTTCTTGCTCTGCCGATACATCGATTTGAGGTTGATGGTTTTCCGGGGTGGCTATATATCCACTGCTGTCATCATTGGGCTCATTGTTTTTAATGGCCCCATCCTTCAAGCGCTCCGATGAACTAGCTATTTTGCTTGAATTACTATCGTCTTTCTTGTTTTCAGTCGCAGCCTGGCTTGAGTTCTGACTGACAGTGTTTTCACTCGATGTCACGGTGTTTGCGGTGGGTGTATCACTAGCTTTATTAGATTTCAGAGGGTGGGCGGCGGGAGCGGAGACGGTGTCTAATTTAACTGTTGGCTTGTTTTTCTTTGTCGGCTTATTGCTGTTTTTTTGCGTTTTCTTGGCCATTGAAAAAGCAGAGTTCAGTTCTTTTTTGTTCTTGTGGATAAGACTGTCAATCGGCACGTAGCTAATAATTTGGTTGGGTTTTCTTTTGATATTTGAATTATAAAATTTCACTTGCTTCTGTGTTAGCTGGATGTCGGCAACAGGCGACAATCGAATGA
The DNA here is from genome assembly GCF_059492165.1 of Pseudomonas sp. Pseusp15. Taxonomy (NCBI): domain Bacteria; kingdom Pseudomonadati; phylum Pseudomonadota; class Gammaproteobacteria; order Pseudomonadales; family Pseudomonadaceae; genus Pseudomonas; species Pseudomonas sp. Pseusp15. The sequence continues at coordinate 3,201,509 of NZ_CP168523.1, read as the reverse complement.
GGCCAGAAATCGCCTCGCGAGCAATAGCATATGTCAGTTGATCAAGGCTGTAAGAAAAGCTATTGCTGGTTTTTGGTATGGCAGAGGGGGGCGCTATTAATTCAATGGCACTGTCATGCCTGGAGAGTATTTTTCCTGCCGCTAAATCTTTATATGTGTAAACAACATTGCATTTCGATCGAGTCCCGCCTCGGGCGTTGCTTATAGATACTGAAGATATTTCTGTACTTATTTCAATGCGGCCGCTGTAATGTCCAAATTCGATAAAGCGATCACTGTTATGAATTTCTTTCTGGGTCGCATTCTTGATGGAATTTCCCCAGTTTGAAATTTGTAATTCACCTGGAAAGTTGTTGTCTGTATCTGCATTTTCTTTGGTTTTTATTTCTGCAGGAAGCACAATAACATCTACATTGTATGCAAGGTCATAATAGTCGATATCAGGAACAATGCTCTTGTTTCTTTCGCTTGAGACTTCTGAATAATTTCTTATGTTGGCACAACTCGTCACTCCGAAAAAGCTAAAAGCCAGCACGAGTAAGGCAGTTATTTTTTTTGTCGACATGTTACCCTCCCATAATTGTTGATTAAGGGCTTGCGTTGTCGTTGACGCATAATAATGATTGGGCCGAATTCGGCGATAACGAAATAATAGAAGCCTCTAGATAACTCTGCGCTACCAATTCCGACTTTTTTAAAAGTCTATATAAATCATAGGCCTATATTTCACGCCCAACCCCTTAGCTGTAATCGCGCGACTTCTGTTTTTTGACGTCAATATCCTGTTGGGTCAGATTGATCCGCAGGAGTAGGTGAAGTTCAAGGCGGTATCTACGGTCACCAACTGCCTGTGCTCAACCAGTCCAGGCATATAACTGGTAGCCATGAAGTCAAGGCTCACCACTGATCATTCTTTCCTGGCAAGGGATCAGAGGACTGGCAGCCGTGTTCAAACTGAATGTCCGCCCCCCAGGAGAGATGCATCCGGTCCCATTATTCTGGCTTCAACAGCATCTCTACCCATCACCAACTACACTTTCTCCAGCCAGTCCGGGCAATCGTCCGGGGGCACACTCCAGGAGGAATCATGACAAGGAAAAATGTCTCCAGCCCTGAACCCTCAGCTACCGAAGCCAACGTGCTGTTGAGCCCGCCCGACATAGCTGCTCTCGCCGAGATATCCATCACTGATCCTGACAAAATGCACCCTGCGTGGATCAAGGAGCAGTTTCCCGAGTACGTGGACCCGCATGCAGGCCATGAGGCCAGGACGGTTCGCGAGATTAATCACAAAGGGCACGTTGTCCGGATCGTGACCACCTACCAGGTGGAGGTGGATGGGGCCCCGGTCCAGGCGCATCTGTTTGTGGACGATGCTGGACAGGTCCATACGCATGCCACTCCATTCGTTTCTTACGGATCGGCTCTCGATTTGATGACAGCGGTGATCGATGCCTATCCCGAGTCTTTCGCCAAGGGCAATGGCGACGGGGGAGAGCACTCCGACCATCCCGTTCACCATGATCACGGAGCACATCATGATCAGGTCTAATGCTGTCAAAGATCTCGCGGCGCTTCAGAAATACGTCGAAGGGGTGAAGCTGCTCAAGGATCCTGCGCTGAATCCCTGGCCTGGGCAGGCCAATCTCTCGATTTATGACTCCTTGGTGGCCTGGCACCACCGGGCCATGATGATTTCAACGCCTGCGGGGCAGATGGCCAGGAATGCTGCGCATGGAGGCCCATCATTTTTACCGTGGCATCGCTACTTTCTAGTGCGGCTGGAATCGTTGCTTCGCAAAGCGGTAAATGACCCACACTTTCGAATTCCATATTGGGACTGGAACACTGACGCGGAACTTCAGGACCCCAGGACATCAGTCATCTGGTCGAATCAGTACCTTGGACAGTTCGTGGACGGGAAGTGGCGGGTACGACTGATGGGTGATGGCCGCACCATGGAACTGGGCCGGGTAAACCGCCCCCTGGTGCGTTATCTGGGGGGAGGTGGGGCGCTGCCCAGCCGAGCCAATGTACGCAAGGTCATCCAGGAAAATACCCTGTATGACAAAGTGCCCTACGACGCGGCGCAATCCACCGGTGGTGCGCGCAACTACATCGAGGGATGGACTGGCAAAGAACGCATTCACAACAACGTCCATGTGTGGGTCGGCGGTGACATGGGGTTGTCGTCTTCGCCAAACGACCCGGTGTTCTTTCTGCATCATTGCAATGTCGACCGGCTCTGGGCGGCATGGCAAGCGAAGCATCCCGCCGCCGCTTACGTACCTGACGCAGCGGCTCCCGATACGCTCAAGTTCCATCGGATCGATGACCCGATGTACAGCCCTTTTCCGGAAAAGGTGACACCTCGAGATGTTCTGAATTACAGCCAGTACTACAAGTACGACACTTTGAGCGACCTGCTTTAGGCAGCATCAAGCGGGGGAGTCTCTAGTCATACTGAACGCCTGCTCTTGCAGACTCGTTTGTATCAACGCAGCCAATTGTCGGGGGGCAGGCGCCAAGTGTTCTGCCCCTCGATAAAGCACATAGCCGAGGGTCGGCAGCGGGGGTAGACCGGCAATCACGGCGAGATGCCCTGGCAGACCAATGCGGGTTCGCAACGTGAGGCCCAAACCGGCCGCAACGGCCGCCCAGATTCCACCGACGCTGGGGCTGGTCAGCGCGATTCGCCAGGGAATCCGCGCCTCATCCAGTGCCTGGGTGGCCGCGCTGCGCAACACGCAAGGGGCGTCGAACATGATCAATGGCAGGGGGGAATCGACAGAGCGGTTGATGGCGGGCGAGTCACGAGGCCCGATCCAGTGCATCTGCGTTTCACCCAGGTGCGTGGCGTAGGGGGACTTGTGCCCTGTGTCCCAAGACAGGGCCAGGTCCAGGCCGCCGCTGTCGATCAATGCAAGCAGTTCGGCATTGCGCGCGATCCTGACTTCGAGCCTCACCATCGGGTACATCTTGACGTAGCGTCGCAGAATGTCGCTGAGAAAGTGTTCGCCAAAGTCTTCCTGAAGCCCCAGGCGTACCGTGGCGGCGGTCTGGCTTTCGTGCAGGGTCTGGAAAATGCTGTCGTTCAGTTCAAGCAGTCGGCGTGCATGGCTGAGCAGGGTTTCACCCACCGGCGTCAACACCAGCCCTCGACCGGATTTTGACAGCACTGGCGTGCCTACCTGTTCCTCAAGCTTCTTGAGTTGTGCGCTCACGGCAGACGTCGAGCGATTGAGCCGATCCGCCGCCTTGGCGAAGCTGTTGAACTCCACGCCGGTCACGAAAGTACGCAGCACATCAAGATCGAAGGTCGGACGGCGCATCGAATCATCCATTAATTCGGGACTAAGGCCGCTATTAAATCTGATATTCGGAATGATCGCGACTTGATAGTTTTCCCCTGTCAGTTGGATTTTCAGGAGTAGGTCTTAATGCCATTTGCACGTATTTCACTGCACCGGGGAAAGTCTGCCGAGTATTTACAGGCCCTCTCACAAGGGCTGCACGACGCCTTGGTAGAAAGCTTCGAAGTGCCGATGGCTGATCGATTCCAGGTCATTCACCAACATGAAACGGGCGAGCTGATCTTTGATCCCGACTACCTGGGCGGTCCTCGTAGTGATGACTTTGTGCTGATCGTGATTACTGCCGGTCGCCCTCGAGACATCGAGACGAAACAGCGTTTTTATCGCAACCTGGTCGAGAAACTGGGCCGAGCGCCGGGCATCGATTCTGAGGACGTGATGGTGGTGATTACCACGACCGCGGCAGATGAGTGGTCGTTTGGTGGCGGGCGGGGCAACTAGTTTTTGCTCTCAAGCCTGTATTCCGTAAATGTGGGCTATCTGTGTCTATCGGCAGCGTGGCCCGGTTGATAGGGTCCGTATTCACTTCAAGTTGATGAGGCAATAATGGACCTTACCGCCATCCCCTTTGGGACTACCGATTGGTCGAAGATCGAACCGGTCGAACATGCCGGCCAGACGGGCATGGCCTATTGGCGGACCTGCCAGTTTGGTTCAACGCGTGTGCGGATGGTTGAATACAGCCCCGGATATCTGGCCGATCACTGGTGCTGGAGAGGTCATATCCTGTTGTGCCTGGAAGGCGAGTTACACACAGAACTGGAAGATGGCCGCCAGTTCACGCTGACTGCCGGAATGAGCTATCAGGTGGGCAACGATGCCGAGGGACATCGCTCGTTTACCACCAGCGGTGCGAAGTTGTTCATTGTGGATTGAGGTCTCGGGTCAGATCAAAAGATCACAGCCTTCGGCAGTTCCTACGAGGTTGTGTGTAAAACACCTGACGCCGTGGTGTCCACATAGATGAGTCAGGCAGGGTGCCAAAGCAAACAAGGGATATCGAGTGATTACGTCAACGGGCGAACTGACGATACGTCAGATATCAGCACTTCCTCCGGAAATCCTGATACTGGAAGCGGAGGCCGTTACAGAGGGTTTCAGGTTTCTCACGCGCTTGGTTGCAGATTGGAAAAACGGGTCGAATCGATTCGATCAACCAGGTGAATGTCTTTTGGGAGCCTTCCGCAACGGGCAACTGATGGCCATCGGTGGTCTTTCATATGATCCATATGCCGGGTCGGATATCGGGAGACTACGGCGGGTATACGTCGCGCGCGCATCAAGGGGCCAGAATGTGGGTAAAGCTCTGGTGGAGCGGCTTCTGGAATATGCGGCTAAGAGATTCCTTGTCGTGCGCCTATCCACGGATACCCCAGAGGGATCGGCATTTTACCTTCGCTGCGGGTTTCAACAGATACACGATGATTTTGCGACTCATGTGAAATCATTAGCAGATGCCACATAGCCAGGGCGACGTGTTTAAGATCAAAAGATCGTTCGAACGCGGCCCGAGCCTTCGGCGGCTCCTACAGGGGCGTGAATCGCGGATCTGATCCGTATTTTTCTTGGCTATCTGCATCTGTAATGGGATCAGCCTGCGGCTCACAATGGCAGCACGGTCAGCAGTTACGCCAACCGCTGCACCGCAAACTCATAGCGTAGGAGGCCCCATGGGCAAGATGGCAATTTTCCTGGGTGGATTTCTGGTGTTGACCATTTTGATTGGTGCGCTGGCTACGATTTCTCCCGTTTAGTCTCGTCCTGCGATCAGCAAAAAGCACAACGCCTCCACACTGGGAGGCGTTGGTTTTCTTCGGACAAGCTGATGGCAGGGGGGGCCAAGACCGCCTCAACGAATATGCTTGGAATAGGCCGCTTTAAGTGCCTCGGATACAAGGGCAATCAGTATCGGGGTAGAGCTGGACTGCATGTCTCTGCCGATGTCAGTTCGCCGTTCCAGCACTTTGCCAGCGTATTTGGATGCCTGGCCTTCAGACGCGAGTGATAACAGCTCTTCTTCAGTAAAAGACTTCTCATAAGCCGCAGCAAGATTTTGATTCCATTTCGGCTGGTACTGCGGAAGTAGCGCGTCAATTTCGCTCGATACGGCACTGTGTGCTTTTTCACTTCCTAACTTTTCAATGAGCATCGCAAAGGTTTGGGTTTTCTTTGCCGCCAGCAGTGCCAGTGTTGGCAGGCTGTCACCCACATGGGTTTGAGCAACAAAAGCGAGCGCTGTCTTATGCGCAAGTACTTCAGCCGTGACCGTGGTGGACAACACGATGGGCGCTACGAATGCGACCGCGACACAAAAAGACCTCATCAATTGATCTGGCTCCTTCGGTTCGCCACGTCGGTGATGCGCTACTGAGAACCCTAGTTGGGAAATACCTATATCGCTAGTGATTCGGTTCCACTTTGGCTTGAGCCAGGGCGACGTTGATGGCGTGACAGCCGTCGTGTACCCAGACTTGAAAAGCCCACTGAACCAGTAACGGTCAGTGGGCTTTTTTCACGCTGGATTGAGCGCCAGCATCACCTCAGATCAAACCGATCCAGATTCATCACCTTGACCCAGGCTGCCACGAAGTCTTTCACAAACTTCTCCTTCGCGTCGTTGCTGGCATAAACCTCAGCCAACGCCCTCAGCTGTGCATTCGAGCCAAACACCAGATCAACACGCGTCCCCGTCCATTTGAGATCGCCGGTTTTGCGGTCGCGCCCCTCGAACTCTTCATTGGCCTCAGAGACCGGTTTCCATTCCACGCCCATGTCGAGCAGGTTTTTGAAGAAGTCGTTGGTCAACGCTCCCGGTTGTTTTGTGAACACGCCGTGTTGGGTTTGGCCGACGTTGGTGTTCAGCACGCGCAGGCCACCAATGAGCACGGTCATTTCCGGCGCGGTGAGGGTCAGCAGTTGGGCCTTGTCGATCAGCAGGGCCTCGGCCGGTACGCTGTAGCGGGTTTTGAGGTAGTTGCGGAAGCCATCGGCGGCGGGTTCGAGGTAGCCGAAGGATTCAACGTCCGTTTGCTCTTGCGAGGCGTCCATGCGTCCCGGTGTGAAAGGCACCGTGATGGTATGGCCGGCATTTTTTGCCGCTTGTTCGACGCCGGCACAACCGGCCAGTACGATCAGGTCGGCCAGGGAGATTTTCTTGCCGCCGGTTTGCGCGCTGTTGAACTCGTTCTGGATGCTTTCGAGTTTCGCCAACACGCTCGCCAGTTGCTCAGGCTGGTTGGCCTGCCAGGATTTCTGCGGGGCCAGGCGCAGGCGTCCGCCGTTGGCGCCGCCGCGTTTGTCGGAGCCGCGGAAGGTGGAGGCCGCTGCCCAGGCGGTCGACACCAGTTGCGAGACGGTCAGGCCGCTGGCCAGGAGCTTGCCCTTGAGTGCGGCGATGTCGCTGTCGTTGACCAAGGCATGGTCGACCGGTGGTATCGGGTCTTGCCACAGGAGTACTTCGTTGGGCATTTCCGGGCCGAGGTAGCGGGAGAGGGGGCCCATGTCGCGGTGGATCAGTTTGAACCAGGCGCGGGCGAAGGCGTCGGCCAACTGGTCCGGATTGGCGAGGAAGCGCCGCGAAATCGGCTCATAGATCGGGTCGAATCGCAGCGACAGGTCCGTGGTCAGCATGGTCGGATTACGCCGCTTGGACGGGTCGTGAGCATCCGGAATGATGCCCGCGCCGGCACCACCTTTCGCCGTCCACTGGTTGGCGCCCGCAGGGCTCTTGGTCAGTTCCCACTCGAAGCCGAACAGGTTTTCCAGGTAGTTGTTGCTCCATTTGGTCGGCGTGGTGGTCCAGGTCACTTCCAGGCCGCTGGTGATGGTGTCGCCGCCTTTGCCGCTGCCGAAAGTGCTCTTCCAGCCCAGGCCCTGTTGTTCAAGGCCAGCGGCTTCGGGCTCGGGACCGACGTTGTCGGCAGGGCCGGCGCCGTGGGTTTTGCCGAAAGCGTGGCCGCCAGCGATCAGCGCCACGGTTTCTTCATCATTCATTGCCATGCGCCCGAAGGTTTCGCGGATGTCTATCGCCGCAGCGACCGGGTCCGGGTTGCCTTCCGGGCCTTCGGGGTTGACGTAGATCAGGCCCATTTGCACGGCGGCGAGCGGGTTCTCCAGGTTGCGTTCGCCCTCGGTGCGGCTGTCCTCATTTTTCCCCGGCTCAGCGACGAGAGGACCTTCGCCGGGTTCTTGCATGGGTTCTTTTTTGTCTTTTTCGTAGCGGGTGTCACCTGCCAGCCACTTGTTTTCGGAGCCCCAGTAGACGGCCTCATCCGGTTCCCAGACGTCTGGCCGGCCGCCGGAAAAGCCAAAGGTCTTGAAGCCCATCGACTCCAGTGCAACGTTGCCGGTGAGGACGATCAGGTCAGCCCAGGAGATGTTGCGACCGTACTTTTGCTTGATCGGCCAAAGCAGCCGGCGCGCCTTGTCGAGGCTGACGTTGTCCGGCCAACTGTTGAGCGGGGCGAAGCGCTGCTGACCGGAGCCGGCACCCCCACGACCGTCACCGACGCGGTACGTGCCGGCGGCGTGCCAGGCCATGCGAATAAACAGTGGCCCATAGTGACCGAAGTCCGCAGGCCACCAGTCTTGTGAATCAGTCATCAGTGCATGCAGGTCTTGCTTGACCGCCGCAAAATCCAGTTTTTTGAACGCTTCGGCGTAGTCGTAACCCTCGTCCGTGGGGTCGGACAGCCGCGAGTTCTGGTGCAGGATCTTCAGATTCAGTTGGTTCGGCCACCAATCGCGGTTCGTCGTGCCACCGCCAGCGGCGGCGTGATTGAACGGGCATTTCGATTCATTTGCCATGTGTGCGCTACCTTTGGTCGTGTTCATCCGGCTATCCGGCCCGGGGTTGGGCACGCAATAGCGACGAGCGGAATCAATGACATAGGCTGCAGCCGTGCGATCAATTGATCGTCGTGGTCACACGGGAAATCCGGATAGCGGCAATCGAGTTGCCAGCACGGTGGCCCACGGCAAGCCTAGTACGTTTCCTGACTCATTCGTATCTCTTCTCAGGTCTCAACCGGCCGGCTGATGCCAGCGCTCCAGTAAGGGTAGACGCCTATAAAGCAGTCAGCTAATAGGGGGAGTATTGGGAGGTGATAGGGATAGTCTTTTATCTGAGCCGTCGAGATGGAGTCGATCAAAAGGTATGCTGGGCCTTTTCCGTTGACCGCCACCCAAGGATCCACCCGATGTCTTTAAGCAAACGCGATCAGGCACACATCGAACGTCGCCTGGTCGCCACTCTGACCGAGGCGTGCGAAACAGCCAAGGCGGAAATAGTCGGGTTTTGCTGGTTGACCCACGAAATCGATTACGACGCCTTTCCATCCAGCCTGCGGGTGATCTGGGTCTTCGATACGCAGGCCCATAAGGATCAGGCGCTGGCGAGCGGGCAGGGCGAGCGCATGGTCGAACTGACGGCCGTAGCATTAAATGAAGCGGACGTTCTCGTCAGCCCCGTCGCGGCCCATGTGCAGTTTGATTCTGAAGAACAATGTCAGCGCGCCAATGGCGGCAACTGGCAGCAACGCCTGGCGCCCAAGCGCTCGACGCGGGGTTGAAACGTGGCCAAGGATATCGAAAATCCGTGTATTTCCGTTTGCCAGCTCAGTGGTGAGCTGTGTGTCAGTTGTGGTCGCACCAAGGATGACATCAGAAAATGGAAACGCATGAAGCGTCCGGAAAAAATGGCGGCGGCGCAGCGGGCGAGTGTGCGGTTGAAAGGGCTTCAGAAAAGGAAGGGTTGAGGGTTCCTCAGGGCCGCGCACAAACCTCTCGAACACATTCACGCAGCCACCGATGCGCCGAATCGGCATCCATCCGTGGATGCCACAGCATCGAAATGGTGATCGGCGGCAGTTCGAACGGCAGCTCGAAACTGTGCAGGCCGGTGCGCAGGTTTTGGGTATGTCGGGCAGGCACGGTGGCGATCAGGTCCGAGGCGCGAGCCAGCGCCAGGGCGGCCGAGAAACCGCCGACGACGGTGATGATTTCCCGCTGCAGTCCCAGCGCTTCCAACGCTTCATCCATCGGCCCCTTATCGAGCCCGCGCCGTGAGACCAGGATGTGCCGGCCAGCGGCGTAACGGGAGGCAGTGATCTCGCCCTCGCTCAGCGGATGCCCCGTGCGAACGACGCCCACAAAACGATCCTCGAACAATGCACGGGTGCGCACTTCCGGGCTGGTCGTGCCGCCGACCACACCGGTTTCCAGATCGACCGAGCCGTCGCGAAGTGCGGCGCTGTCCTTGCTCGGCTTCTGCACGAAGTGCAAACGCACGCCGGGGGCTTGCTCACCGGCGCGGGCGATCAGCGCCGGGCCGAAGTTTTCCACGAAGCCGTCACTGGTGCGCAGCGTGAATGTTCGAACCAGTTGCTTGAGGTCGAGCTGTTCGGCGGGGCGCAAAACCGCTTCGGCGTCTTGCACCAATCGACTGACGTGTTCGCGCAATTCAAGCGCTCGTGGCGTCGGCACCAGGCCGCGTCCGGCCCGGACCAGCAGCGGGTCGCCTGTCGTTTCGCGCAACCGCGCCAGCGCTCGGCTCATGGCCGACGGGCTCAGCCGCAGTCGTTGGGCGGCGCGGGCGACGCTGCCTTCGGCGAGCAGCACGTCCAGGGTAATCAGCAGATTGAGATCGGGAGTGGTCATGCCGCAACGTTAGCACGGCGCGGGGCTGACATGGCGTCAAACGCATCTATCAAGTGCAAATGCTGCGCCTTCCGCCTTGTCACGCACGGGCATACGCTGCTGCTCTACCTTTCAGACGTGGCCAGACAATGAAATCCATCACTCAATCAGGTTCGGTGCGCTGGGCGCTTGCGAGTCTTTCGCTGTCGATGTTGATGCCTTCACTCGACACCAGCATCGCCAATGCGGGATTGCCGACGTTGGCCGAGGCGTTCGATGCTTCCTTCCAACACGTGCAGTGGATTGTTCTGGCGTATCTGCTGGCGATCACCACGCTGATCGTCAGCGTCGGACAGCTCGGCGACATGCTTGGCCGTCGGCGTTTGCTACTGGTGGGCATCGCCATTTTTACCCTGTCATCGCTGGCCTGCGGTGTCGCGCCGTCGCTTGGGTGGCTGGTCGGCGCCCGGGCGGTGCAGGGGCTTGGGGCGGCGATCATGCTGGCGCTGACCGTGGCGTTTGTCGGTGAGACGGTGCCGAAAGCGCAGACCGGCAGCGCCATGGGGTTGCTCGGAACGATGTCGGCGATCGGCACCACGCTGGGGCCGTCGCTCGGTGGGATGTTGATTGCCAGCGTTGGCTGGCAGGCGATTTTTCTGATCAACATACCGTTGGGTGTGCTGAACATCTGGCTCGCATATCGCTATTTGCCGGCGGATGTTCAGCGGGCGAAAGCAGGGCGGGTGGGGTTCGACAAGGCCGGCACGTTGCTGCTGGCGCTGACGCTCGCGGCGTACGCGCTGGCCATGACGCTCGGGCACGGTGATTTTGGAACGCTCAATGTCGCGCTGCTACTGGCGGCTGTTTTCGGCGTTGGGCTTTTCATCTTCGTCGAGGCCACGGTCGCATCGCCATTGATCACATTAGCGCTGTTCCGCCAACAGGGATTGAGCGCCAGCCTGGCCATGAGCGCGCTCGTTTCGACGGTGATGATGGCGACGCTGGTGGTCGGGCCGTTTTATCTCTCGGGTGCGCTTGGCCTCGGCACGGCACTTGTCGGTTTCGCCTTGTCGGTCGGACCGTTGGTGGCTGCATTGACCGGCGTGCCGGCCGGTCGCCTGGTGGACCGTTTTGGCACTCGGCGCATGACCCGTCTCGGGCTCGCGACAATGGCGCTCGGCGCGAGTGCTTTATCAATGATGCCAGCGGGGTTCGGCCTCCTCGGTTACCTCGCGCCCATCGCGGTGATCACGGCCAGCTACGCGTTGTTTCAGGCGGCCAACAACACCGCGATCATGACCGACATCCGCCCGGACCAGCGCGGCGTGATTTCCGGCATGCTCAGCCTGTCACGCAATCTCGGCCTGATCACTGGAGCTTCGGTGATGGGCGCGGTGTTTGCGCTTGCTTCGGCGACGACAGACATCACCAGCGCGTCTCCCGCAGCCGTCGCCAGCGGCATGCGGATAACGTTTGCCGTCGCCGCGGCACTGATTCTCCTGGCCCTTGCTGTGGCCCTGTTGCCGAAGGTTTCTGACTGCTGCACTGTGTGCAGTAATGAACTGCAGTGAGCCTATATTGTTCATCTAAAATCGAATACCGATACTGCCTGAACATCGCGCAGTCGACGCTCATGGCGTTCAAGACATGGCTGGAGGCCAGATTTGCAGAGGGGCCGCCTTGGCTGCATGTGGACCGAAGCGAACTAAAACCTATGGGGCACGCCGATTAAATGTGGGAGCGGGCTTGCTCGCGAAGGCGGTGTGTCAGGCAACATCAGTGTTTACTGACACTCCCTCTTCGCGAGCAAGCCCGCTCCTACAGGTTCTGCACCTGACTGCGTTCCTTTTAGTGAGCGCCTCTGATGACAGCCGCTTGCGCCGTGCGCAACGCATGCCGATTGCCCCGGAACAACACCAGTGTCGCGATCAACCCCAGCACCGCCGCACCACTGAGCCAGATCCCCGGCGCCGCCTTGTTGTCCAGCACATGGATCAGGTACGTACAGGCCGCCGGGGTGAAACCACCGAATGTTGCGGTCGCCAGGCTGTAGGCCAAGGAGAAACCGGTCGTACGCACTTCTACCGGCATGATCTCGGTCAGGGCCACCACCATGGCGCCGTTGTACGAGCCATACAGGAACGACAGCCACAGTTCGACAATCAGCAAGTGGCTGAAGCTGGGGTTCGCCACCAGCCACGACAGCGCCGGATAAGCCGTGAGGATCGCCAGAATCGTCGCGCCCAGCAGCAGAGGTTTGCGGCCGATCTTGTCGGAAAGCGCGCCCATCACCGGCAGCCAGAAGAAGTTCGACAGGCCGATGCACACCGTCACCAGCAACGCATCCAGATCCGACAGATGCAGCTCGGCTTTGCCGAAGGTCGGGGTGTAGGCGGTGATCAGGTAGAACGACACCGTGGTCATCACCACCAGCGCCATGCCGGCGAGGACGATGCCGAAGTTCTGACTGATCGAGCGGACGATGTCCCGCAGGGTAGGGCGGTGTTTGCGTGCCTGGAATTCCGGGGTTTCTTCCAGCGAACGGCGGATCACGAAGATCGCCGGCACGATCATGCAGCCGATCAGGAACGGCACGCGCCAGCCCCACTCACCCATTTGGTCGGGGCTCAGCCAGTGGTTCAAACCCACGCCGAGCAGGCCGGCGAATACCACCGCGGCTTGCTGGCTGGCGGACTGCCAACTGACGAAGAAGCCTTTGCGGCCCGGTGTGGAGATTTCGGCGAGGTACACCGACACACCGCCCAGTTCCACGCCTGCTGAAAAGCCCTGCAACAGACGACCGAACAATACGATCAGCGGCGCCGCGACGCCCAGCGTGGCATAACCCGGCACACCGGCAATCAGCACTGTGCCGGCGGCCATCAACGCCAGTGTGATGATCAGGCCTTTGCGGCGGCCGTGGCGGTCGATGTAGGCACCGAGGAAAATCGCCCCCAGCGGACGCATCAGGAAACCGGCCCCGAAAGTGGCCAGAGACAGCATCAGGGAAGCAAACGCGCTATCGGCGGGAAAGAAGGTTTTGGCAATGGCCGTGGCGTAAAAGCCGTAGACCATGAAGTCGAACATTTCGAGAAAGTTACCGCTGACAACGCGAAAAATCGCTTTGCCTTTGCTCGTATTGGAAGACATGTGTAGGTACTCACTCTGGTCGATCTTGTTTGAAAGCGCTGCACCTATGTGGCGAGGGAGCTTGCTCCCGTTCGATTGCGCAGCAATCGTAAAACCGGTCACCGCTATCGCGAGCAGGCTCGCTCCCATGCGCTCTGAAGCCCATAATGGCGGGCGCGGTTTTGAGGGGAGATGAAGATTTGTTAACTGGACGATGGAGAGGGCTTGTGGTAGTGGTCGGGATTTTGTCCGGTTGTGGCAACGGCGATAGCCTGGAACGCTTCGACGGCCCGACCATGGGCAGTCGCTATTCGATCCAGTACGTGCGCCATGCCGGTCTTCCCGCACCGGCGGAAGTCCGCGTCCAGGTCGAAAAAATACTCTCTGATGTCGATCGGCAAATGTCGACCTATCGCAGTGACTCCGACATCGAACGCTTCAATAACCTGCCCGCCAACCACTGCCAGACAATGCCTGCGCCGATCCTCGAATTGGTCCGCGTCGGCGAGCGCTTGTCTTTGCAAAGTGACGGCTCCTACGACCTGACGGTGGAACCGCTGCTCAACCTCTGGGGATTTGGCCCGCAGGCGCGTGAGGAAAAAGTCCCGAGCGCCGAAGCACTGGCCGAGGTGCAGCAGCGTGTCGGTCATAATCACCTGCGCATCGAAGGTGACCAGTTGTGCAAGGATGCCGCAGTGGAGGTCGACTTCAACAGCATCGCTGCCGGTTACGCGGTCGACACGATTGCCGCCGAACTCGAAGCGCTGGGCATCCACGACTACCTCGCTGAAGCCACCGGTGAACTCAAGGCCGTCGGTAAAAAACTCGACGGCTCACCGTGGCGCATCGCCCTGGAAGAACCCCGTGATGATCAGCAAGTGGCCGAGCGCATCATTGCCGTCGACGGCTACGGCGTGTCCACCTCCGGTGATTACCGTAACTATTTCGAGCAGGGTGGCCGGCGCTATTCCCACACCTTCGATGCCCGCACCGGAACACCGGTCCTACACACCCTGGCGTCAGTCACGGTGATTCATCCTTCAGCGTTGATGGCCGATGGCTTATCGACGCTGTTGCTGATTCTTGGCCCTGAACGGGGTTGGGACTATGCCCAAACGCATGACATTGCTGCATTCTTTGTGATTCGTGCCGATACAGGTTTTGTCACACGCACCAATCAGGCTTTTGAGCGCCTGGCCGGTGAGAAAACCGAGTGATTGCGGCTGCAAAAGCATTTTTCGATGGCTTTGTAGTGCAGGCAAAACTAGCCTACGACGCGACCAAGGGTTAATGTGCGCGGCGTTGACGCTTCTATAGACTGTGTCCGGGTTCTGCACTGGCCCCAAATTGTTCCTTCACGCCGCCGATCGGCGTGATTTAGCCGCAGGCGCCGAGGGTGTCGCGGCCTGTTCTGAGGAGTACGCATGGCTGTCTACAACTACGATGTGGTGGTGTTGGGTTCCGGCCCGGCGGGAGAAGGCGCGGCAATGAACGCTGCCAAGGCAGGGCGCAAGGTGGCGATGGTCGATAGCCGTCGCCAGGTCGGCGGCAACTGCACCCACCTGGGCACCATCCCGTCCAAGGCCTTGCGTCACTCGGTCCGGCAGATCATGCAGTTCAACACCAACCCGATGTTCCGGGCCATTGGTGAGCCGCGTTGGTTCTCGTTCCCGGACGTGTTGAAAAGCGCTGAAAAAGTCATCTCCAAACAAGTCGCCTCGCGCACCGGCTACTACGCCCGTAACCGCGTCGACGTGTTCTTCGGCACCGGCAGCTTCGCCGACGAGCAAACCATCGAAGTCGTCTGCGCCAACGGCGTGGTCGAAAAACTGGTGGCCAAGCACATCATCATCGCCACCGGTTCGCGTCCTTATCGCCCGGCGGACATCGATTTCCATCACCCGCGTATCTACGATAGCGACACCATCCTCAGCCTCGGCCACACCCCGCGTAAACTCATTGTTTACGGCGCCGGCGTGATCGGCTGCGAATACGCCTCGATCTTCAGTGGTCTGGGTGTATTGGTTGAGCTGGTGGACAACCGTGGTCAGTTGCTGAGCTTCCTCGACTCGGAAATCTCCCAGGCCCTGAGCTACCACTTCAGCAATAACAACATCACGGTTCGCCACAACGAAGACTACGACCGCGTCGAAGGCGTGGACAACGGCGTGATCCTGCACCTCAAGTCCGGCAAGAAGATCAAGGCCGACGCCCTGCTCTGGTGCAACGGCCGTACCGGCAACACCGATCAGCTGGGTCTGGAAAACATCGGCGTGAAGGTCAACAGCCGTGGCCAGATCGAAGTCGACGAGAACTACCGCACCTGCGTGCCGAACATTTATGGCGCCGGTGATGTGATTGGCTGGCCAAGCCTGGCCAGTGCCGCCCACGACCAGGGCCGTTCGGCCGCTGGCAGCATCGTCGACAACGGCAGCTGGCGCTTCGTCAACGACGTGCCGACCGGCATCTACACGATTCCGGAGATCAGCTCGATCGGCAAGAACGAGCAGGAGCTGACTCAGGCCAAGGTGCCGTATGAAGTGGGCAAGGCATTCTTCAAGAGCATGGCGCGTGCGCAGATCGCCGGCGAGCCTCAGGGCATGCTGAAGATCCTGTTCCACCGCGAGACGCTGGAAGTGCTGGGCGTTCACTGCTTCGGTTATCAGGCGTCGGAGATTGTGCACATCGGTCAGGCGATCATGAACCAGCCGGGCGAGCAGAACACCCTGAAGTACTTCGTCAACACGACGTTCAACTACCCGACCATGGCTGAAGCCTATCGGGTAGCGGCGTACGATGGCCTCAACCGGCTTTTTTGAGCGGCTCCGGCCGGTGGCCTGAGCCGGCCGGGGAGACCGATTTCAGCAATTCTCGAGCGTGGCGCTGGCCAAACCGGGAAAGTCTGTAATCAGGCTGTCAACGCCGAAGTCGGCGAGCCTGCGCATCAGCGCGGGCTCGTTGACTGTCCACACCGACACATGCAGCCCCTGACGCTGCGCCTTCTGCAGGCGTTCCGGCGTACACAGGGTCCAGTTCAGCGCCAGCATCTCACAGCCATAGTTTTGCGCGACCTTCAGCGGGTCGAGCCAGGCGTACTCGGCCACCAGTCCGCGAGACACGTCCGGCACCAGGTCCAGCGCGGCTTTCAACACTTCGCGTGAACTCGAGGTAATCGTGACCTTGTCCCGTATGCCGAAACGCTGGGCCATTTCGCGAATCGCCAGCACGGTGGTTGCGGCACGGGTGCGTGATGCGCTTTTGACTTCCAGCTGCCAGTGCTCGAAATCGCATTTTTCGAACAACTCTTCCAGCGTCGGGATCGGGCAGGGTTTGATCCAGCCCGGGCCGCCCTTGCGCGCGTCGTAGGTCACCAGTTCCGCAGCCGTGTGTTCGGCCACTTTGCCGCGGCGGTCGGTGGTGCGTTTGAGGGTCGGGTCGTGGATCACCATCAACTCGCCGTCCTTGGACAGGTGCAGGTCCAGTTCGCAGCGGCGCACGCCGTGCTTGAGGCATTGCTGAAAGCTGGTCAGGGTGTTTTCCGGTGCTTCGCCTTTGGCGCCGCGATGGCCGTAGATGAGAGTCACGGTTCTTCCTTAATTAATGGCCGTTTTCGTTTTGTTCGCGCGCAAGGCGTCGTTCTTGTGCCTGTCGCTGCAAGATGTAGCGGGCCAGCAGTTGTCGCTGGGCATCGGACAGGTATTCGAACTCGGTGCCGACGTCGTAGCCGCCACCCTTGCGGTCGCAATGGGTGACGCGGGCCCGCAGCAACAGGCCGAGGGCTTGTGGCATCAGCACCAGCTTGACCGACAGGTGCGCGCCGACGGCAATGGGCGTCGGATGCTGAAAGTCGATGCCGCCTTCGGAGATGATCACCGGCTGCGGTTCGCCGATCTGTCCGAGCACGGTCAGGGCGACCACCTGGCTCAGCAGATCGATGCGTTTGTTCTGTGATTTGAGGAACGCGGCGATGGCTCGGTCGCGTTCGTTGATCTGGCGCAACAGGTGTTGCGACTCGAATTCGCTCAGGTGCAGTTCGCTGAGCAGGTTGAATAGCGGGGAAGCATCCTGCAACACTTCCTGGCCTGCTGCTTCGGGAGCAGACAGGGGCCGAATTTCCAGTGCGATCGTGTCCTCGATACGGTAGTATTCGCGGCGATCTTCTTCATCTAATGTCGACATGGCGAACCCATGGTAGCGGCGGTGGTCTGAGTGTAAAGCTGGTTATCGACCCCCGCCACAAGGACGTTCCTTTTCCCTCCGAACAAGCCCCGACATGTTCAGACCTCTCTTCGTATTTATCGGCACGCGTTATACCCGTGCAAAACGTCGCAATCATTTTGTGTCATTCATTTCCCTGACCTCGATGATCGGACTCGCCCTCGGCGTGGTCGTGATGATCGTTGTGTTATCGGTCATGAACGGCTTCGATCATGAGATGCGTACCCGTGTGCTGGGCATGGTGCCCCACGCGACTATCGAGTCCGGCGAGCCGATCAGCGACTGGCAAAGCCTGGCCGCCAAGGTCAAGCAGAACCCGCAGGTGGCGGCGGTTGCGCCCTTCGTCCAGATGCAGGGCCTGCTGACCAACAACGGCAAGGTTTCCAAAGTGCTGCTCAATGCCATCGACCCTGTGCAGGAACGGCAGGTGTCGATCATTGATAACTTCATGCAGCAGGGCAAACTCGACGACCTGGCGCCGGGCAGTTTCGGCATCGTCATCGGCGACAAGGCGGCAGCCAAGCTCGGCGCGGCGGTTGGCGACAAGCTGACGTTTGTCGCGCCGGAAGTCACCGTGACCCCGGCCGGGATGTTCCCGCGCATGAAGCGCTTTACCGTGGTCGGCATCTTCCATGTCGGCGCCGGTGAGCTGGACGGCTATCTGGGCCTGACCAATCTGCAGGATCTGGCCAGGTTGCACCGCTGGCAACCGGATCAGGTCCAGGGCCTGCGACTGAAGTTCGACGACCTGTTCCAGGCACCGCGCACCGCGTGGACCATCGCCCAGCAGCTCGGCGAAGACCGTTACTACGCCCGCGACTGGACTCGTACCCACGGCAATCTGTATCAGGCGATCCGCATGGAAAAAGCCATGATCGGCCTGCTGTTGCTGCTGATCGTCGCCGTTGCTGCGTTCAACATCATTTCCACGCTGGTGATGGTGGTGAACGACAAGAAGGGCGACATCGCGATCCTGCGTACCCTGGGCGCCACGCCGGGTTCGATCATGGCGACGTTCATGGTCCAGGGCACGGTCATTGGTGTGGTCGGTACGCTGATCGGCGCCGTGGTCGGGATCTTCGCCGCGCTGAACGTCAGCGCCGCGATCGCGGCCCTGGAAGGGCTGATCGGCCACAAGTTCTTGAATGCCGACGTGTATTTCATCGATTACCTGCCGTCGCAAGTGCAGAGCCAGGACGTGTTGATGGTCTGCGCCGCCGCGTTGGTCCTGAGTTTCCTCGCCACCCTGTATCCAGCCTGGCGTGCCGCGCGCACCCAGCCTGCGGAGGCGCTACGTTATGAGTGAGTCGGGCATGAGTGATAAAGCAATCTTGAGCTGCCGCAACCTGGGCAAATCCTACGTGGAAGGCCCGGAATCGGTAGAGGTTCTGGCCGGTCTGCAACTGGAACTGCATCCGGGTGAGCGCGTGGCGATCGTCGGTACGTCGGGTTCGGGCAAAAGTACCTTGCTCAACCTGCTGGGCGGCCTCGATACGCCGACCAAGGGCAGCGTCTGGCTGGCCGGTGAAGAGCTCTCGGCCCTGAACGAAAAGGCCCGTGGCCTGTTGCGCAACCGGTCGCTGGGTTTCGTTTACCAGTTCCACCACTTGCTGCCTGAGTTCACCGCACTGGAAAACGTCTGCATGCCGCTGCTGATCGGCAAGACCGCGATCCCGGAAGCGCGTCAGCGTGCGACGGCGTTGCTGGAGCGGGTAGGGCTGGGCCATCGCCTGGAGCACAAGCCGGCGGAATTGTCCGGTGGCGAACGCCAGCGTGTGGCCATTGCCCGCGCCCTGGTGAACAAGCCAGGCCTGGTGATGCTCGACGAGCCGACCGGCAACCTCGACTCCCACACCGCCCAGGGTATTCAGGATTTGATGCTGGAACTCAGCACCTCGATGCGCACGGCGTTCCTGGTGGTGACCCACGACATGAACCTGGCTCGCCAGATGGATCGCGTCCTGCATTTGCAGGAAGGTTGCCTGACCCCCATCTGATTGGCTAAAACCCGGCACACTGAACAGTGCGTCGGGTCTTTTATTTTTATACGGTGCCCCAGCGAATGTTCAGACCGTTATCGATCTTTATCGGCACGCGCTATACCCGCGCCAAGCGCCGCAATCGCTTTGTTTCCTTCATCTCGATGACCTCGATGATCGGCCTCGCCCTGGGCGTGCTGGCGATGATCGTGGTGCTGTCGGTGATGAACGGCTTCCAGCGCGAAATGAGCTCGCGCATCCTCGGCATGGTGCCCCACGCGACCATCGTCGGCGTGAACCCTATCGACGATTGGCAGCCGGTGGCCGCCGCGGCGATGAAGAATCCTGAAGTCACCGCCGCCGTGCCATTCACCGAGATGGAAGGCATGCTGTCCTACAAGGGCACCATGCAGCCGATCCAGGTCAGCGGGGTCGATCCGGCGCTGGAAAGCAAGGTCTCGATCGTTGCCAAGCACATTGTTCAGGGGCGTCTCGACGCCTTGAAGCCGGGCGAATTCGGCGTGGTGATCGGCGAGATCACCGCGCGGCGCTTTCGCTTGAACGTCGGCGACAAGATCACCCTGATCGTGCCGGAAGTCAGCAATGCGCCGGGTGGCATCACCCCGCGCATGCAGCGGCTGAACGTGGTGGGCGTGTTCAAGGTCGGCGCCGAACTGGACGGTTCGATGGCGCTGATCCACATGGCCGATGCCGCGCAGATGCAGCACTGGCAACCGAATCAGGTGCAGAGCGTGCGCCTGGCGGTGAAGGATCTGTACGCCGCGCCGCAAGTATCGAGCGACATCGCGACCGGTCTGGGCGCCGCCTACAAGGCTGACGACTGGACCCACACCCAGGGCAGTCTGTTCAGTGCGATGAAAATGGAAAAAACCATGATCGGCCTGCTGTTGCTGATGATCGTCGCCGTGGCGGCGTTCAACATCATCGCCACCCTGATCATGGTGGTCAACGACAAGGGCGCGGACATCGCGATCCTGCGAACCATCGGCGCCACACCTCGGCAGATCATGGCGATCTTCATGGTGCAGGGCACGGTGATCGGGATTGTCGGCACCTTGATCGGTGGTGTGCTGGGCGTGATCGCGGCGTTGAACGTCAGTGAACTGGTGGGCTGGATGGAGCGGGTCAGCGGGCAGCACATCTTCAGTTCCGATGTGTACTTCGTCAGCAACTTGCCGTCCGAATTGCAGGGCGCGGATGTGCTGTTGATCTGCTCCGCCGGTTTCATCATGAGCTTTCTGGCGACGGTTTATCCGGCGTGGCGGGCGGCGAAAGTCGAGCCGGCTACCGCGTTGCGGTATTCGTGAGTCCGTTAGACCGCGAGGGGGCCAGTCCTGCTGGCCTCAGTCCTTTCTTGGCAACTCAATTATGAACCGCGTCCACCCCTGGGCCGATTCGCAACGAATCTGCCCGCCATGGGCGCGGATGATCGACTGGGTGATCGCCAATCCCAATCCCGCATGCTCACTGCTGCCTTCACGGCGCGCGGGGTCTGCCCGGTAAAAACGGTCAAACAAACGCGGCACCAGGTCCTCGGAAATCCCTTCACCACTGTTTTCAACGGTCAGGCTCAAGCCTGCCGGTTGCTCGACAATCTTGACCCGCACCTCACCACCGGCCGGGGTAAACCGCAACGCATTGTCCAGCAAATTGGACAGTGCCCGGCGCAACATGCTGCGATCGCCCTGCATGCTCGCGTGGCCGTCACGACTCAACTTCACCCGGGCGTCCTCAGCCAGCGGCGCAAAAAACTCCAGCAGCACATCCGCTTCTTCCGCCAGGTCCAGCGGTTCGCGCTTGGGCATCAGCAAACCGTGATCAGCCTTGGCCAGGTACAACATGTCGTTGACCAGTTGCGCCATCCATTGCAGTTCTTCGAGGTTGCTGTGCAGCGCCTCGCGGTAATCCTCAAGGGGGCGAGGGCGGGTGAGGGTGACTTGGGTGTGGGTCAGCAGGTTCGACAGCGGTGTGCGCAGTTCATGGGCGATGTCGGCGGAGAAGGCCGAGAGCCGCTGAAAAGAGTCATCGAGACGTCCGAGCATGGCGTTGAAGCTGTGGGCCATTTCCGCGAGTTCGGGCGGCATGTCTGCTTCCGGCAGGCGGGCGTTGAGCGATTGCGCCGATACGCCGCTGGCGACCGCACTCATGCGCAGCAACGGACGCAAACCACTGCGCGCCGCCCAGGCACCGAGCAGGGCGGTGGCCAGGGCCGAGAGGCCGACCGTCAGCCAGATCAGGTGCTGCATGCGCTGCAGAAAGTGCTGGTGATGGGTGATGTCCAGCAACAAGGTCAGTTGCGGTGAGTCGGGTTTGTCGAGGAACAGCGGCGCATTCAGGACGCGGTAATCGGTGCCGTCGTCGCTCACTGTCGACAGGCCACGCTTGCGCGGTAAATCTTTGGGCACGCTGGGCGAACTGTCGTACATGCGTTGGCCGTCACTGCTAATGATGCGCAGCGAAAGATCGGCCTGTCGGCTCAATTCATCGGCCAGCCTGGCCTCGGCGTCGCCGGCCTGAATGTCATCCAGCGCCCGGCGTAAACCAATCAATTTGTCATCCAGCAACTGCTGGTCCAACTCGACAAAGTGCGCCTCGCTGGCGCGGCTGAACAACACCCCGGCGAACAACGACACCACCGCAGTGCAGGCGGCAAACAGCAGTGCCAGGCGGTTGCTTAATGAAAGCCGGCGCATCAGGCGGGGCGCTCTTCAAGGACGTAACCCATGCCGCGCACGGTGTGAATCAACTTGTTCGGGAAATCGTCGTCGATCTTCAGGCGCAACCGGCGGATCGCCACTTCGATGACGTTGGTGTCGCTGTCGAAATTCATGTCCCACACCTGGGACGCGATCAGCGACTTGGGCAGAACTTCGCCCTGGCGCCGCAGGAGCATTTCCAGCAGGGCGAATTCCTTGGCGGTCAGGTCGATGCGCTGACCGTTACGCTCGACCCGACGACGGATCAGGTCCAGGCGCAAATCGGCCAGTTGCAGGCTGGTTTCCTGGGGCGTGGCGCTGCCGCGACGCAGCAGGCTGCGAACCCGGGCCAGCAGTTCGGAGAAGGCGAAAGGTTTGACCAGGTAATCGTCGGCGCCCAGTTCCAGGCCATGGACTCGGTCCTCCACCGCGTCTCGTGCGGTCAAAAACAGTACCGGCGTGTCCAGGCCTGCACTGCGCACCGCTTGCAGAATCTGCCAGCCATCGCGACCGGGGAGCATCACATCGAGAATCAACAAGGCGTAATCGCCACTCAAGGCCAGTTGCTGGCCGGTGGTGCCATCGGCCACCAGTTCGGTGGTGAAGCCAGCCTCGGTCAGGCCCTGGCGTAAGTAATGGCCGGTTTTCGGTTGGTCTTCGACGATCAGCAGTTTCATGGGCGACTCGGGCAGTTTGAACAGGTGCGTTATACCGTGGGCGGCGAGGAAGCTGGCCAATCTGACAAAGTTGTAATCTGCCTGTCAGGTAGCTGGCAGAGCCGGCTGGTAGAGTTTCCCACAAGCTGAACCTCATCTTGTTGGAGTACGACTATGTTTTTGCAAAAGCGTCTGGCACTGGCCGCTTGTTTGCTGACTCTGAGTTTAGGGCTGGAAGCCTCACCGGCGCAGACCTACGATTTCGGTCAACCAGCCTCGGCCGCCCAGGCCACCCGCAGCGTTGAAGTGGTAATGGGCGATATGACCTTCAGCCCCAAGACCATCGATATCAAGGCCGGGGAAACCGTGCGTCTCGTACTGGTGAATAAAGGCCAGTTGCTGCATGAATTCAACCTCGGCGATGCACAGATGCATGCCAGGCATCAGCAGGAAATGCTCCAGATGCAGCAAAGCGGCATGCTGATGCCTACAGGCATGAAGGCCATGGACCACGGTTCCATGGCCGGAATGGATCATGGCGCCATGAATCACGGCATGAAGCATGACGACCCCAATAGTGTGTTGGTGGAGCCGGGTAAAACCGCCGAGCTGACCTGGACCTTCACCAAGGCCACTAACCTGGAATTTGCCTGCAACATTCCCGGCCATTACCAGGCCGGCATGGTCGGCAAACTGACAGTCAGTCAGTAAGCACTCAAAGGCGGGAGCAAAGGCTGGTAGAATCCGCTGATTCTTCAGTCAGGTTTCCGCCATGCATCCCGCAGCCGAACATTCGCCGCTGGGCAAATCCAGCGAATACATCGCCACCTACACGCCGTCCTTGCTGTTCCCGATCCCGCGCACAGCGAAATGGGCCGAGTTGGGCCTGACCGCGCAAACCCTGCCGTACAAGGGCGTGGACTTCTGGAACTGCTTCGAGCTGTCGTGGCTGTTGCCGTCCGGCAAGCCTGTGGTGGCGATCGGCGAATTCAGCATCCCGGCGGATTCGCCGAACATCATCGAGTCGAAGTCGTTCAAGCTGTACCTCAACTCGCTGAACCAGACGCCATTTGCCGACACCGCGAGCCTTGAAGCGACGCTGGTGAAAGATCTCTCGGCCGCTGCCGGCAAACCGGTGGGCGTGCGGGTTCGCAGCCTGAAAGAGGTAGAGGCGGAAGGCGTCGTGGCGTTGCCGGGCGTGTGCATCGATGACCTGGACATCAGTGTCAGCAACTATGAGCATCCGCGTCCGGAACTGCTGCGTTGCAATGAGTCGCGCATCGTTGAAGAGTGCGTGCACAGCCATTTGCTCAAATCCAACTGCCCGGTCACCAGTCAGCCGGACTGGGGCAGCGTGGTGGTGGAGTATCGTGGCGCGGCGCTGGATCACGCGAGTTTGCTGGAATACATCGTGAGCTTCCGCCAGCACTCGGACTTCCATGAACAGTGCGTAGAGCGGATTTTCCTCGACCTGCAGCGGTTGCTGAAGCCGGAGAAATTGACGGTGTACGCGCGGTATGTGCGTCGTGGTGGATTGGACATCAACCCGTATCGCAGCACCGAAGAGGTGCAACTGCCGAACCATCGCTTGGTCCGACAATAAAGAGCCAGTGTGGGATTGCATTTGCACATCCCGGATATGAAAAAGCCCCGCTATCGATAGCGGGGCTTTTTTGCATCTGGCAGGTTCAGATCCCCATATTGCCCAAGGCTTGCACAATGTTGCGCAAGGTGCCGGCCAATGTGGGATGTTCGAGTTCGAAGCGCTCGACGGCCAGATTCACATTGTCGGCGAGGTTGGTGTCCTGGGTTTTGGTTTCCAGCTCAAGCTCCAGTTGGATCTGTTGCATCAGCGCGTGCAGGTCTTCGCGCTCGGCTTCGGTCAGTGGCGGATTCTGTTCCAATTGCTCGCGCAGTTTATTGAGCTGATCTTGCAGTTCGCGGGCGGGCATGGCGTTCTTCCTTTTATCAATAGGCACTGGCATAGACCGCAGCGGCGCGCCAAAAGGTCTATGGCTGACCTTTAGATTAATCCACTCGCGCGCAACCTGCATGATCTCAGTCAGGGCTTTTCGCCTTTGAGCCGACGCAGGCTGATATCGGCCAGGCAGGTATCGAGCTCGCCCAGATGATCGATCACCGAATGCACGCCCAGGCCGAACAACTGCACCGTCGCCTTGCCGCGCAAGTGTTCCCGTTCCTTCTGGCTCAAGGCTTGCCATTCGTTCGGCGCGAGCCCGCATAGCGAGCCGCACGACGCCAGGCCGATGGTCCACAGCCCGGCGTTCAGGCCCGATTGCAGCAGTCGCGGCTCGCCGCTGACCAGCACGCAACCGTCCAGGCGCTCGACATTCAACGCCATCAAGGCTTGCCAGCAGGCATTCGGGGCCGGCCATGGATTGATTGTTTCCGAGTGTTGCAAAGATTTGATCCAGGCCGGAAGTGCGACGGCCAGAGAATGGCTGAGGGCAGGGGGTAGTTCATCAAGCCAGGCGCAGGGAATCCGTTGTCGCTGCAAGCTGGACAGGCTCTCCAGGGCGCCGGGCGTGACCTCGGCATGCTCGGCAGAAACGGCGCCGTGCTGATGCGTGCGCGCGCCGAAATCCACCAGGCAACCACTGAGACCGAACAGCACGGCGGTCAGATTCGGTGCGGCAAGGGGCAAGACTTCGGCGTGCGGCATGGAAACGTCCTTGAAATAGCGACAAGGCTATTCATGGACGATGACAATCGAGTGACACGGATGTGAATCGCTCGCCGTCAGGAGGCGTCGTTCGTAGACCATCGTGCACGATGCTGCCTAAACCGGGTTTTCCGTCATATACTAGCGGTCTTTGCGGCTGGGCCAAGCGCCCGCGTCAGTACAATCCAAGGAGTTTTTCTATGCGCTGGAGCAATCGACTCGCTCAGCTTTGTATGTGTGCCAGTGTATTGCTGGTTCCGTTTGCGACTCAGGCCGCCACGGAAGAAGACCCTTGGGAAAGCATCAACCGCCCGATCTACAAATTCAACGACTTTGTCGACACCTACGCACTGAAGCCGTTGGCTCAGGGCTACCAGTTCGTCACACCGCAGTTCCTGGAAGACGGCATCCACAACATGTTCCGCAACGTCGGCGATGTGACCAACCTCGCCAACGACGTGTTGCAGGCCAAGCCCGCTGCGGCTGGCGTCGACACCGCGCGTTTGATCTTCAACACCACCTTCGGCCTGCTGGGCTTCTTCGACGTGGGCACCAAGATGGGCCTGCACCGCAACGACGAAGACTTCGGCCAGACCCTCGGTTACTGGGGCGTGGGCAGCGGCCCGTACGTGATGCTGCCGCTGCTGGGTCCAAGCACCTTGCGTGATACGCCTTCCAAGTATGTCGATGGCTATACCGGTCCGTACCCTTACATCAACGATATACCGGTACGTAACTCGATTTACGGCCTGAACATCGTCGACACTCGCGCCAGCCTGTTGTCGGCCGAGAAACTGATCACTGGCGACAAATACACCTTTATTCGCAATGCATACCTGCAAAACCGCGAATTCAAGGTCAAGGACGGTAAGGTCGAAGACGATTTTTAATCTCGACCGGTAAAACGAAGAGGGCGGCCAATTGGCCGCCTTCTTTCGTTTGGCTTGCGGGGTTAAGTCAGGGCTATTTCATCTTCAGGATTGTAAGCCCGAGTTTCTGGCCGCCACCGTCCTGTGCTTTCACCCACACCACCTCGGTGTCGGCTTCAAGGCCTTTGAGGGCTGCGTGATCGGAATCGATCCGCACGCTGAGCCGGTCACCGACCTTGAATGAGCGGGGCGCTTCCAGCTGCATGCCACTGCTGGAAAGGTCGATGCAGACGGCTTGCACCTCATCGCCTTCATGAATCAGCGACACATCGGCATCAACCCGCATGCGGATGAAATCGCGCTTTTCGCTGTAGTCCCGATCGGTTTGGCTCATGGGCTCGATCCTTCCTTTGGGTTACGGTTTTGCCTGTTCTTATAACTCTCGGTGATTTGACAAGTAAAGACGTCAAGCGACCATCGGCGTGAGCTTGAAACGCCTCGCGGATGGGAGTACCGTCTGCGCCTTAGAAGGGCACCTCTGGTGGAACAGTGAGTAGGGCAAACGCTCGAAAACGGTGCAGCAGAGAGGCTAGAAAGCGAATCCAGTAGTGTGTGCAGGGCCAAATGCCCAGCCTGCTACGCCAACCTAATTCTGGCGCCGTTTGCCCACATGCCAAAAACCAGTGCCACGCTGCTGATAATCGATGATGACGAAGTAGTGCGTGCGAGCCTCGCGGCCTACTTGGAAGACAGTGGTTTCAGTGTCCTGCAGGCCAGCAATGGCCAGCAGGGTCTTCAGGTATTCGAGCAAGACAAGCCCGACTTGGTCATCTGCGATCTGCGCATGCCGCAGATGGGCGGACTCGAACTCATTCGCCAGGTCACCGAACTGTCGCCGCAAACCCCGGTAATCGTGGTTTCGGGCGCCGGTGTGATGAACGACGCCGTCGAGGCCCTGCGCCTGGGCGCAGCGGACTACCTGATCAAGCCTCTCGAAGATCTCGCCGTACTCGAGCACTCCGTGCGCCGTGCCCTGGATCGTGCGCGTCTGCTGCTGGAAAACCAGCGCTACCGCGAGAAGCTGGAAAAGGCCAACCGCGAGCTCGAAGCCAGCCTGAACTTGCTCCAGGAAGACCAGAACGCCGGTCGCCAGGTGCAGATGAACATGCTGCCGGTGAGCCCCTGGACCATCAACGAGTTCCAGTTTGCGCACCAGATCATCCCGTCGCTGTACCTGTCGGGCGATTTCGTCGACTACTTTCGGGTCGACGAGCGTCGGGTAGCGTTCTACCTGGCGGACGTTTCCGGTCATGGCGCCTCTTCAGCCTTCGTCACCGTGCTGCTGAAGTTCATGACCACGCGCTTGCTGTTCGAATCCAAGCGCAACGGCACATTGCCGGAATTCAAGCCTTCAGAAGTCCTTGGTCATATCAACCGGGGCCTGATCAGTTGTAAGCTGGGTAAACACGTCACAATGGTCGGTGGAGTCATCGACGAGGAGACAGGTTTGTTGACCTATAGCATCGGCGGTCATCTGCCGTTGCCCGTGTTGTACACGCCAGACAGTGTTCGTTACCTGGAAGGGCGTGGTCTGCCGGTGGGCCTCTTCAATGAAGCCACCTACGAAGACCACGTACTGGAGCTGCCGCCGGTATTCAGCCTGACGCTGATGTCTGATGGCATTCTGGACCTTTTGCCAGAACCCACACTCAAAGATAAAGAAGCTGCTTTGCCTCAACGGGTGAAAGCGGCGGGCGGCAGCCTGGATGGTCTGCGCCAGGTTTTTGGATTGGCCACGCTAGGGGAGATGCCGGATGATATCGCCCTGTTGGTGTTGAGCAGGAATCTTTAATGAGTACCGGTAGAATCCAGTTCGCCGAGCAGGACGGCACCTTCGTCCTGAAGTTCGTCGGTGAAGTTCGCCTGACCTTGTGTTCGGCGTTGGATGCGACTATTGAGCGGATCTTCACTGCGTTGAACTTCAACGCCATCGTGATCGACCTGACTGAAACCCGTAGCATCGACAGCACCACCCTGGGCCTGCTGGCCAAGCTGTCGATCCTGTCGCGGCAAAAAGTCGGCCTGTTGCCGACTGTCGTCACCACCCACGAAGACATCACCCGGCTGCTGCAGTCCATGGGCTTCGAGCAAGTGTTCAACATCGTTGACCGCCCGATCCCATGCCCTGAATGCCTGACCGACCTGCCAGACCAGGACCAGTCCGAAGAAGTGGTGCGGATCAAAGTCCTCGAAGCACACAAAATCCTCATGGGCCTGAACGACTCCAACCGTGAGGCGTTTCATGACCTGGTGAACGCGCTGGAGCGTCACTGATTAATTCCCTGTGGGAGCGGGCTTGCCCGCGAAGGCGCCCTAACAATCACCACATCTTCCAGTGCTAAGCCCATTACCCGAATTCAACGCAAAAAAAGGGCGAACCCATGGTTCGCCCTTTTTGCATCCAGCTAACTCAAATCACAGCTTGGCCTGCAACAACGCCTCAAGCTTCTCCTGGTCCCGAGCAAACTGACGAATGCCCTCAGCCAGCTTCTCGGTCGCCATCGCATCCTCGTTGGACAACCAACGGAACTGCGCTTCATTCAAGCTCAGACGCGCTTCACCCGTATGCCCCGGCACCAATTTACGCTCCAGCTTGCCGGTATCCGCCGCCAGTTTCTCCAGCAGATCAGGGCTGATGGTCAACCGATCACAACCGGCCAATTGCTCGATCTGATTCAGATTACGGAAGCTGGCACCCATCACTACGGTTTTGTAGTCATTGGCCTTGTAGTAGTTGTAGATGCGCGTCACCGACTGCACGCCCGGATCATCCGCGCCGGTGTAGTCGTTGCCGGTGGCCTTCTTGTACCAGTCGTAGATACGGCCTACGAACGGCGAAATCAGGAAAACTCCAGCGTCAGCACATGCCGCCGCCTGAGCGAAAGAGAACAGCAAGGTCAGGTTGGTCTGAATGCCTTCCTTTTCCAGCTTCTCGGCAGCGCGGATGCCTTCCCAGGTCGAAGCGATCTTGATCAGCACACGGTCACGGCCAACGCCGGCTTTCTCGTACAAGTCGATCAGACGGTGCGCACGCTTCAATACGGCGTCAGTGTCGAACGACAGGCGCGCATCCACTTCAGTGGAAATACGGCCAGGAATCACCTTCAGAATCTCTTGTCCTACCGCCACACCAAAACGGTCACTGGCCAGGCCCACATCGCCCTTGCAGTCGCTGACGCAAGCGTTCAGCAACTCGGCATAACCGGGAATGGCCGCCGCTTTGAGCAGCAGGGAAGGGTTGGTGGTGGCGTCCACGGGTTTAACGCGAGCGATTGCTTCGAAGTCGCCAGTGTCGGCAACCACGGTGGTCATTTGTTTGAGTTGTTCCAGCTTGGAAGTCATGGGCGTGCTCTGTCCTATGGGTCTAATGACATTACCCGAGCGCTGACAGCCACTCAAGGGTGCATGTGCGTATCGAAGGCCCCAGTGGCAACATCCTGGAAACGGATGTTTGAAAGGCGGGGCATGGTGTTGGTAGATACGATGCTGAAATGTGGGGCAGGTTCAAACTACCTGACGGCCAGTTTTTTCATTCAGCATTGGCAACTGTGAATAGCTGAGCAATTCGCGTGGGTAGTTCGGCGGATGAGACCAGAATCAGGCGCTGTCCTGCTCGCGTCATAGCCATGTAGAGTTTACGTGCACTCTGTTCAAGGTCGTCGGCGGAAACCGATTCAGTCTGCACAGTATCTCTGAGCAGTTTCTCGAATCCCACTAGAAACACTATGCTGGCCTCCAGTCCGGTAGCCGTCTCGACGCTGGAGACTCGCAAGTTATCGAGAGGATCTTGCGCCAAGTCTTTACCATTCAAATCCCAGATTTTTGCTGCGCTGAATCGATCCTGCAATGAGCGGAGCAGCAACTTTTTGTCTGCGCTTCGGCCGTGAATGACGAGCATGTTGGACAAAGCAATCACTTGGGAATCCAAGTGCGCGGCTATTTCGTTGCAGGTTTGCTCGATCGCGTCTTGTGGTGATTGGGAGATAATCAATAAAGGCGCGATGCCCGCTTCCATGCCCTCGAAGTCCGGTTGCAAGTAATCGTCAGGATCGGTTTGGGTGAACTCTGCCAGCACCTGATTGGCCGCGCTAAGAATAGCCTGCGTGGTCCGATAAGACTTGCGCAGCTTTTTGGTTTTACCGGCTACGTCCAGACCCACGCGTTTCCAGCTCAGTCGGCTTTTCAGAAAACCCTGATTAGGGTCTGCACATAGAAACAGGCTGCCTTGGGTTTTTTCCAGCGTGCGCTTGACCAACTGGAACCAGGTGGGGGCGAAGAACTGAGCTTCATCTACAAGGATATGGTGATAGTTGTCGAGTTTTTCCCATTGATCTTTCAGACACAGGTCGCGGGACAGTGAGCTCCATAAGCGCAGTTTTTCTTGGCCGAGTTGCAAGATTACGTAGTTAAAAAGTGACCATACTTGAACCCGCTCTTCCTTACGCAGTGCAAAACCCTGACCCGCACGTTCGGCCGCGAGATAGCTGTCGACTGTTTCGATCAGGTTTTCATTAATAAATTCAAACTCGTCAAACAACTGCTCATCACTGGGTTTGAGCTCAGGATACTCCTGGCGGTAGTGCTTGATCAGTCCGATCACTTTCGAGTTTGGAGGCATTTTAGGATCGCATTTGAATACATTCACCCATTGTTGGCGTATCCATGCCAGTGCAGTAATGACCGTCAAGTTGCCGGGAAGCTTGCCGTGCGCGCGCTCCAGGCGATGATTGAGGTCTTTGACCACCGGCACGTTATGAATCAGCATCAATACTTTCTGTTCTGGAAACCGCTTTGCCAGAATCAGCGCACGGTTCGCCGCAATCAGCGTCTTACCGCTGCCCGCAACACCGTTCACCAGCCGTACTGAAAAGTCGCTGACAGTTTCCGTTTGCTCTTCCGGTAACTCCAGATCGAGTTTACTGGCCCACTCTTGCTGGTTGTCCAGGAAGTAGCGCAGGGTTTTCGCTGAGTTGTCTCGTGCAAAATGTCGGCGAGTGGTGCAAATACCGGGTATTTCTGCTTCCGGGAAGTAATGGCTCAGGACATTCTGGCTGGTGTCCTGGCTAAGCGGAGTGAGCAATCTGGGCAGCACTTCATGACCGCTGTCCAAAAAGGTCTTTTTCGACATCAGGCGTATCCCGCGTGACGCGCCATAATGCTCCCACAGCGATTTGGACTGATCGGAATCGCAATTCCACATCACCACGAGTTTGCCTATGCGTTGCTCGCCAATATACTCGGGATCATCAATAGCGCTCAGGGACAAAAGCAGGTTTATAAAATCTTGTTGTTGGCTAGCTCCAAACAGTTGACCAGGATCCAGTGCTTCATAAGGCATTTCACACAGGACCAAGGCCAACCATTGGTGTTCGGCCTGTTGCAGGAAAAAATCCGGCACCCACGGCAGGGTAGTAATGCATTTGCGCACTACGCAGTCGCCTTCGAGTTTCCTGAACAGGCGTTTGATGTGTACATAGGGGCCGCTGCTGCGATGCCACTCCGGGATAAACAAGGTCGTCATGCGTTGAACTCGACTTTGCGGCACTGGCTGATCAAATCGCGATATTGTTCCGCCCACTGCTGGATAGTGTCATTGGCACAAACAATGCCCCGTTCCAATTCAGGCCCGATAATGATGAGTTTGGTCATTGCGCGTGTAATAGAGACATTCAACCGTTCGGGCTGAAAGAAAAACTCGGCTACAGCCCCAATAAACACTTCGTCGCCGCTGGCCAGCGAGAGAATGATTAGTTCACGTTCCTGGCCCTGCATCCGCTCAACCGTATCGGCAACCACCAATTTGGCTGCGTCTCGACCGAAGCGCTTGACCAGTAAATTCCTGATGGCGCGCCCTTGAGCTCGATAGGGCGACACGATGCCAATTTCATGCAGTGGCAGGCCCAGAGCCTCGGCGGCTTGGCATAACTGCACGACGCGTTCAGCATCGCTGTGATTGCGGTTTTTTGCGCCGGAGTCCGCAGTGGGGATGAACACGGCGCAGGCCAGGGGATCGAACACCTGTGAAAACGGTCCTTCAAGGTCTGCGCTTTGGAAGCGTCGAAGTTTATTGGGACCTGCCGCCTTGAGCCGATTGCTGTAGTAGGTGTTGCTCGGCCATTCAGTCAACCAATGATTCATGCGGTAGGTGTCTTCAAGCATCACTGTGTGATCGGCATCTTGGGCTGTCAAAAGGCCGAAAATCGACATTGAGTCACCTGACAGAATAGATCGCGATAACATCACCGGCGGTAACTGTTTCTGGTCACCGATGAAGATAAACCGTTTGGCTTTACGCATCGCCATCAAGGCCAAAGGCAATGTGATCTGGCTGGCCTCGTCGAAGATCACCGTATCAAAGGAGTAATTTTCCAGGCGACTGCATGTGGCAAACGGCGTGGCGCCAACCACGTAACCGCTTCCGTTCTTGGGCCAGCCCTTCCAGTTGGCGGGTTCTTGTACCCAGTCCACGGCTTTGTCGAGGTCTTCCGGACGGCCACCTATTTTCACTGTCGGTACATTGCGTGCGGCAATTTTGCTGAGCGCATTATTGATGGCCATGTGTGTATGTGATGTCACGAACACCCGCTCACCCCGTGCGACTAACAACTGCACGATCAACGCCAGCGCCCGAGTTTTTCCGGTGCCCGGAGGGCCCTGAATACAGGCAATCTGCTCTGCACTGAACGCCATGCCCACGGCTTGAGCCTGGCGATCATTACAGCCTTCGTCCAAGGCAAACTGCTCGGCATAATCAAGTTCCGCGACATTGAACGTGATCTCCGGCGACTTACCCAGTAGCGGAATAATCACGCTATTGCCATGAGTGCTCTCTGCAATATCGTTCAGCGCTTTCACGTAGTAGTGAGTCAGGTCCATTCCATCGGGATCGGCGTAACAAGCACCGTTCTGATAATGGTTCCAGACTGTGGACGCCAGTTTCTCGCTCAACAACCAGCGACCATCTTCCTCACGCTCGAACTTCATCTTTGCGCAAAGTACATGGCCCAGGGGATCACCCAAGTGCAGGCGCAACATGTCACCTTCACGAAACCGTGAATCGCCGTCGTCGAGATAAGCCCAGAGCTGTGTCGGGAGTTCGGCCTTTTCAAGCCGAATGAAACCTTGCGTCAGACCCTTCGTTAGCTTCTGCTCCAATGGCAGCAGCCATGTCTGCTGAAGTTGCTGCACGTTGGCAACGCGTTCTGCTTCGACGAAGGCGTGAAGATCCTGGATAATCGGGTGCTGTCCTTGCATGGCGATAACTCATCCTTAACACATAATTACAGTGTTACATAATGCGTAACCAGGGTGCGAGCCTGCACTGGGTTGCCAACACTTCGCGTGTCAAGAGTGGCGCATAAAAAAGGGGCTGCTTTCATTCCTTCGAAAAGAATAAAAGTCCGCCCCTCATCGCTACATCAAATTACTTGGGCCTTATCGCCCTTCAAGCAACTCCGCCGCCTGATCCAGCAACGCCAACGGCTCTTTAGCCTTGTGAATATCCACCGACAACAACTGCCGAAACTTGCGTGCCCCCGGAAACCCGGTACCCAGCCCCAGCACATGCCGAGTGATGTGATGCATCGCGCCACCCGCCAGCAGATGCTCGGCAATATAAGGCCGCAACTGCGCCAGCGCCTCGGCCCGAGTGATCACCGGCGCGGTGCTGCCGAACAGCTGCTGATCCACCTCAGCCATCACATAAGGGTTGTGATACGCCTCACGGCCCAGCATCACACCGTCGAACGTCTGCAAATGCTCGTGACAGGCCTCCAGCGTCTTGATCCCGCCGTTGAGAATAATCTCCAGCTCCGGAAAATCCGCCTTCAACCGCGCCGCCACGTCATAACGCAGAGGCGGAATGTCACGGTTCTCCTTCGGCGACAACCCCTCCAGAATCGCAATCCGCGCATGCACGGTAAAACTTGTGCACCCGGCATCCCGAACCGTGCCGACGAAATCACACAACTCCTCGTAACTGTCCCGCCCATTAATCCCGATCCGATGCTTCACCGTCACCGGAATCGACACCGCATCACGCATCGCCTTCACACAATCGGCCACCAACTGCGGATGCCCCATCAGGCACGCGCCGATCATATTGTTCTGCACCCGATCACTCGGGCAGCCGACATTCAGATTCACCTCGTCGTAACCGTGATCCTGGGCCATGCGGGCGCAGGCGGCCAGGTCCAATGGAACGCTGCCGCCGAGCTGAAGAGCTAATGGGTGCTCGGCTTCGTTGTGACGCAGGAAGCGGTCGTGATCGCCGTTGAGGAGCGCGCCGGTGGTGACCATTTCGGTGTAGAGCAGGGCGTGCTTGGAGAGCAGGCGCAGGAAGAAGCGGCAGTGGCGGTCGGTCCAATCCATCATCGGCGCCACGCTAAAGCGTCTAGACACTGTAGAGCTTGAATTTACTGAGTATGTAGCTGATTTCTGTACCATTTCGCTCTACGTGTTCAAAGCCGGGTTTAGGGGGTAAATGGGCGTTTTGAGGGGCGTTGATACAATGTACCAACCCCTTTAACAATTGTACCAGTTGACTATGGCCACGATCAGAGCACGCAAGCGCACCGACGGCGGCACCAGTTACACGGCACAGATACGCCTGTTCCGATATTGTCAGGCAAGATTAAGCTCAGGCCCGACATCTAACGTGACTCAACCGAACGTGCCTCAGTCGGCTTCGTCTCTTTTCGCGCGCCATGCCAGCGCCAGTGATAAACGTGACTAGCGCCAATGGCGTAAAGCCGATGTATCCAATGCTTGCCACACTTCGGAGTGACACAGTTGATCCTTCGTCAGCCAGAGTCCTGCGTGCGGGCACAGGGACTCGGCGGGGAGTGCCAGCAGGTCGCTCAACTTCATTGCGCTGATTGAGCCTCGGTCTCTTTCATCCTCGGCTTCCCAGTCGCGCAGAAATAGACGCACCTTCAAGACATTGGCATTAAAACCTTCAAACTGTGGTCGATTGTGGAGCCACTGAGGTGAATGCCTCAAGGTTCGCTCCTGGACATCCAGCAGCAAGATCTGCCATGCCAAGCGACCTCCGTGGTCATCGTCGACGTTGGTATGGAGTCGAGTCAGCGCGAGATAACGTGCATCCTCGGACCAGATCATCGAGGGAGCGAGATGGCTGATGGCGCAACCGGACGCCGTCAGCAAATGCCCGCCCAGGCGTGGGCTCTGGACGCGTAGCCAACTGTCGGCGTATTCGGTTTCACAACCGAACAGCCACGCGGCATCTTTATCCATCGGTGCTGGCTGGACAAAGTTTCCATCGGCGATTGCAGACTGTGGCTGTTGAACCAGGCGCCAATCGGGGAGGGCGCTCAGGCCTTGTTGGCTGACATTGAGCTCACACCACTCGTAGTAAAGCCGCGAGTCCTGTCGATACTGGCAAAACGCAGCGGCATCGTCCGCCTCGGGTGGCGATTGATCAAAGCGCTGCAATGGACTGCTTTGCCGATCCTGATCCAGGCGACCTCGAATCACTGCCAGGCTCAGTCTCGGCCCACGAAAGTCCAACAATCGTGCGACCAACAGAGGAGGGCTGTTCATCAATTGTCGTTCCTGTGCGTCGACCACCACCACGTGACCTGCTGTGGCGGGCGGCAGGGCGAACGGTATTAATGCGATGTAACGTCCAGTGTCTGAAACTCGATGATCGAGCAGCCAAACGCCCGGTAACTCCCAGCCCCCAATCCTGCAGGTATAACCCCCGAGCCCCAGGCTGTTGTCTTGCCGCCAGCTAAATTGAGCCCGCGTATCATCAGTCAATGGTGCCGACTCGACCATCGTCGCGCCTCGCTGTCCATCACCCACCAGAGGCACGGCCAACCGCACGCGAGTCAGGTGCCGCTGCGCAACCTGCCCCCGGCCGTTCGGATCATGGTCCACCTGAGACTCACAGTCGCTGTGTATGCTGTACAAGCCATAACCATAGCGACCGCGATCAGGCTGCGGGTAGTCGAAGTAGGACGATAGCCGCAGGTAGTGGTCATCCAGCTCCAGGGGGTCGCTCCAACCCACGGAAGGTTCGCTGTCGGCAGATAGCCACGGACAAGGCAATGCTTGCCAGCCGCGGTCTACGTGCCAGAGCCAGTATTCGAGGGCTTGCGGTTGCTCATCATCCATCCGTGCATGGCAAGCGAACGAGCGACTATCGTGATTCCAGATGATTGAGGTATCGGCCCTGATCAGCAACGAAGTGGGCTCACCGTTTATGCTCACGCGGTATTCCGGGTTCATCAGCGGGGCGCAAGGCTGTGGCAATTCACGCAGGCTGGCCGGCAGCGCCAGACAAGCGTCCAAACTTTGCTGACCATCGGGAGACGTATGCCGGAACGCGTCGAGCGCAAGGTTTTTTTGCCAGTCACCGGGCTCAACCCAAAGGTCAATAACGGGCACCAGGCTGACCTTTTCAGCCGTCGTCAGCAGTTGCTCCAGGCTGATCTCCCGTGCGCCGTTGTCGACCAGAGGACTGTAACGCCCACTCAGGGTGCCGTCGTTAAAGGCATCCAGTTCCCAAAATTCATCACACGAACACTGGTAAAGCTGACGCAACTGTCGATCCAGAATCACCAACCCCCAGGCTTGGCGCGAGGGTAAAGGCGCGGCGAAATAACGTCCGTCATTCGAGAAGCGAGCCGACGACCCAAGGCCCTGGAGCAGCACCCCATCGGGAAATAGGTAATCGCACAGGACGGGCCCGCCCATGGCGATTTCGCTGTAGTTGAACACCCTGATGGGCTCGCCCTCGGGAGTTTGCTGCGGTTCGTCCCCACCCCAGGCACTGGCGCCGCCTGAAGACTGATCAGGCGATAGCGGTGACGACTTGGCCTGTGTTTTATCGACCAGGCCAAAACGTCTTTCCAAGTGACTGACGCAAGCCAGCCCGAAGAACATCACAGCCGCTGCCCCCGCAATATCCCAGTACGCCGGCAAAGCCCTGCCCAGATTAAAACCCAGGCCTAGTGCGGCAGAGGTCATCAGCCGTGCAGCCCCTCGGCCGGTTCGTTGCCAACCGGCCCGCGCGGTCAGCCACATTAAGGCAGTACAACCCAGTACCACACCGAGTGCCCATAACAGCGGTAGTACCGCCACGAGGAAAATCGGGATCAACAGTACGGCGATTTGCCAAAGTAGATCGAGCAATAATCGAGGCAGGCTTTTTTCGTCAGTACGTTGATCCGAAGAGTGAGTCACCATTACCTCGAGAATAAATGGGCGATTTCAAATAAGCGTGTTTGCGTATAAAGAGAGATGCTGAGTTACCAACGACCAGCCTGACCGAGGCTGGGAGGTGGGGAGTTTATCAGGATTGGGCTTGCGGGGCTCAGGTGAGTCTAGCGGAGGTAGTTGAGAGCGAGTGAAAACAGGAACGGAAGGGGTTGAGTGACTTGCAACAAAGAGCCATCGATATACGGACACCCCTGTAAGTTAATACGTGGTGTTCGCGTAATTACTTAGTGAGGTCAGTACTAAGTAGTAGCTAATTTTTTAACGTATGAGGCGAGCTCCAATTAATGCCATTGATGCTTGATTTCCTGCCACTGGTCGTCTGACAGCCACTTATCTGCCGCCGGAAAGAAAATATTCTCCTCGGCGTCCATGTGATCGTAATATTTTTTGATGAAGTCATCGATAGTGTCAGCAATTACTCTCGTTTCGTGAGTTGTATCCTTCAGCATCTTCAACTGTCCAGCAATGCGCCCAAATGCCTGATGATCTCGCTCGATATCCTTGACCCGTTGGTGGATCGGCGCCTCAGTCGCTAGCAAGGCCAGCCGAATAAGTTCTTCATTTTCATGGTGGTGTCGCTCTGCATCACCATGCAAGGCCTCCAGCATCGTGAACAACAGCTTGCAGTCATCAGTTCCATCGGGTTCATGTCTGATTTTCCTCAGCAACTCTTTGATCTGAGTAATTTTCATAGACACTTCGTGATGATAGGTCAGAAGCTCTTTCAACAAAACGTTCATGTCAAATCCTCATCGCGATACCGGTAGTTCGCAAGGGTATCTACACATTTAAATTTCAATAATTTCAATATCTTATTAAGCGTGCTCATTAGCACTATTTAATCTTTTTAGTATAGGTGAGCGCAAAGCCCTCGCGGCAGTAAATTTGCCGCCCTTGGAAAAAATTGAAATATCAAGTGTATGTTATATGCACTATTGATCTGCCGGATGTCCTCCAGCGAAAAAGGAAGGAAAAGCAGCGCCAAAATCGACAACCGCTAGGTGGAAAATCAATTCCGGAGAAAAGCAGAAAGGGGAGGGGTTGAGCGTCTTGGTACGAGTAAATAAATCCGTCCCTCAGGGGCGGATTTATTTTGCGTATGAAATAGATCTGTCCAATTTTTACCATCCAAAAGATGGTTTATCTTACCTTTTTTTGCATTCCTCAAGCTCGTTTTGGTTTTTCAATGTCGTAGTCACACCTAACCGATATTTACAGTACTGGATGACCAACTGTCGCTCCGTGTCACTTAGCTCACTCAATTTTTTGTCATCTGATTCGTACGCGAAAATATTTTCAAACTTAATCTGAAATGTCGGGTATTTCTTGATGAAAAATACTTTTTCCGGGTAGGCGTCTTCCATCCTTTCGTAAAAGCCGATGTAGAGGAAGGCGACGAGTATGGTCGGAACAATGATAAGTAGAAATTTCATGATGCGGGTGGTCGTAACAGTTTGGTTTTAATTCGAAGGTTTCTCACCAGCTCCATCCCAATGTTGCCGGGACAAATCTTTCCTTCCCCGGCTTGCATGGGAAATTCCCGGTGTCCACCCAAAGTCGTCACCCTGAAAACGCTGGTCAGGGCTTGAATTAAGTTCAGTAGGGTGTCGATTTGTATGGCTGGGATTTTCTGGTCCATATTGCCGTTGATGGCTTCAAGAGCCTGACGGGCAAGGGCAACCACATCGCCACCTTCATCGGGGTTGTCAAATTTTCTAGCAAAACGATGCCAATTACGCCCGTGTTGTAATTATGTACGCTTGAGCCTTTGAACCGGATGTCGCGTCCTTCGAATACTTTACCCATACAATCGATGCCGTAGTGATAACCGATGTCATCGAACTTGGCCTGGTGCTCGCTCTGAATCGCACGCATCTGTCCTGCGCCGGCACCACAGCCGACACTTCTACCGGCATGGTGAAGTGCGATCATCGAGTAGTCCCAGTCATCGACCATTTCGCCTTTTGCTTTATGCGCTCCCCAAGATGATCGTTCTATAAACTCACCATTTTTGCGGACGAGTCTGAGGATCGCTTCTCTGGTAGCAGCTCTATCGTTGACGGTGATGGTAGTGGGCGCCGCTGGTTCTTTGGGTTTGACTTCGGTTGCTTTTGCTTCAGTAGTAAATTGTTCAGCCATGTTTGATCAATCCGTGAGTTCGCTAAGCGTCCGAGCAGGAGAGATAAAGTAAATGCTCACAGAAATAGTGGCATCTTTGATGGGGGTTTTGACGTGCGCTATTCCTGCACCATCGGTGATACCAATGATCTTTTCACCGTTAATAGTGGCAGTGAAACTTCTTCCGGCTAAAGGTTGACCGGTTTCGCTATCGACGATGCTGAAGCTGTGTCCGTAGGTTTTTTGCAGTAAAAGCGGAAGTGGGGGCATGAACGGTGCTGGTGTATGCGAATCACCGATGATCACAGTGCCTGACCCACCAATCACGACGTCGCCATGGGTTCCGACAGTGCCGACCAGTGCAGCGTTCTTGCCATTGATGAAGACCGTTGCTGCTACGCTCGAGACTAGAGCGCTGCCACAGGTGCAGGCATCGCCTTTGGTCGCGGCTG
Source organism: Pseudomonas sp. Pseusp15 (assembly GCF_059492165.1). Taxonomy (NCBI): domain Bacteria; kingdom Pseudomonadati; phylum Pseudomonadota; class Gammaproteobacteria; order Pseudomonadales; family Pseudomonadaceae; genus Pseudomonas; species Pseudomonas sp. Pseusp15. The sequence goes on along the minus strand of NZ_CP168523.1, from coordinate 3,161,374 downwards.
CAAGACCGTCGAAGAACACGTTGGGAGAGCCAGAGGCGATGGCTTTTGGGCCGTGCCCAGGCATGGGACAACTGGTGGGGTCGGTGATACGTGCGGCGGGCTTTGCCATGTTTGACTTCCTGTCAACGAATTTACCGGGGGCGACTGTATCAGAGTTGCTTTGAAAGGTGGCTGAGGCGCGAGGAGCTCACGCTCCCCGCGCCGATGTACAACATTAATTACTCAGACGGCTCGACCTTATCCAACGCCTGATTCACCGCCAGCTCCCCCAACATGACCACCTGCGCAATACCCAGCAGGGTTTTGCGGTGTGTCCCCTCCAGCAGCGCAGCAAAATCATTGAGCATAACCGTGGCCGAGCCCAATGACTCGCAGGCGTTGGCCAGCAGAGATTCGGTGTTGTACTTCGGGTTGGCTAGGAACATGCGCTCGGGCTCGTTGGCCGTGGCCATGATTTGAGCAGCCGGTTTGAGGTAGTGGTCGAGGGCGCGTTCGGCGGCTTCGTGGAGTTTTTTTGAGTCGAGTGATTCGTAAGGGGATGTCGGGTCTGTGACCGGCGGGCTGGGTGTGGCCTTGAACGTGGTGAAACTCCTGATTATTCATTAGGAGCTACCAGCATCACTTGCAGATGATGGGTGGCAGCTATGCGCGGGTCTGCAAGACCGGGAAACCAGGAACCCGGCAGACCCGAAGGTCTCCCGCACAAAGCCGCCATTGAGCGGACACAAACGAGTGTCCTACGGTAGGGCTATGCGCCTGGTATTCCGGCGGGCTTGCAGACCCGATCACTGATGAGCAGTGACGGGAATCAAGTTACCGGCGGGAGCGCCAGGCGCACAGCCGGCGGATTCTGGCGCAGTCGTAGGCAACGACGCAAGGCGTTGTAGCCTTGGTGAAGTAACGGTGAGTGTCTTTAAACGCTCATCTAAACAGGTGGGTCGCTTCAGAGAAAACAAGGATGCTGAACCAACGCTGTCGCTCAGCAATGTTTCATCAAGTTGGGCAGGCTCGCGGCATAGGATGACCACCTAAGACCGTGCTGCCTCACCTCCAGCCCACAGGAAACAACAAGATGATCTCGAACCTCTTCAAAGCCATGCTGATCACCGGTGCTTTGCTCTTGAGCGCCTGTTCGGGTGTGAGCACCAGTTCCTGCTTTTCAGAAAGCTGCCAACAATTCGATGGCCATAACCCCAACAAGGTGAACTTTGGTGGGAGCGCCATCGGCAACAGCTTTAATGAGTACAGCTCGGGCTTGCTGCACGACTAAGGAACGACGCAACGGCTGGGGTGTTTTCGCCGTTGCGTGATTTACCTGATGAGCCGCGTGTTCTGATTTACGACTGCTGCGCAGCCGAACGCAGGCTGCGCCAGCTGCTACGGGGGATGGACTAACGGGCTATTTAGCCTCTGGCACCGCGATCCACTGACCCAGAATTTTCTGGTAATTCCCCGTCACCTTGGCCAAATGCAGCCACTGATCGACATACATCTTCCAGCTGATGTCATCCCGCGGCAGCAGATATGCCTTCTCCCCATACTGCATGTATTGCGTCGGGTTGACCGCGCACAACCCCGGTTTGAGTTTCTGCTGATACAGCGCTTCCGACGCATCGGTGATCATCACGTCAGCCTTCTTGTCCAGCAGTTCCTGGAAGATGGTCACGTTGTCGTGCAGCTGCAATTGCGCCTTGGGCAGGAAGGCGTGGACGAAGGCTTCGTTGGTGCCGCCGGCCGGTTCGACCAGGCGAACCGAAGGCTGGTTGATTTGTTCGAGGGTCTGGTATTTCGCCTGATCTTCGCAGCGCACCAGCGGGATTTTGCCGTCGACGTCCAGGGTGGTGCTGAAGAAGGCTTTTTTCTGGCGTTCCAGGGTGACGGAGATGCCGCCGACGCCGATGTCGCATTTGCCCGCGAGCATGTCGGGCATCAGGGTTTTCCAGGTGGTCTGGACCCACTCGACCTTCACGCCCAGGCTGTCGGCCAGCGAGCGGGCCATGGCGATGTCGATGCCCGAGTATTCGCTGTCTTCACCTTTGAAGGTATAGGGTTTGTAGTCGCCTGTGGTGCAAACGCGCAGTTGGCCTTGTTGCAGGACGGTGTCCAGGTGCGAAGGGCTTTGCTCTGCCTGAGCGCCGCAGGATAGCGCCAGCAGGCCACTGAGCAGCAATGTGCTTTTTATGGTTTTCATCGTTATCGGGCTTTTGTGATGGAGTGGGGGGCAAGGCTGGATCAGTGTAGTGAAACCGCTTCCTGGCTGTCAGCAATGTGCTCAGTCAATCACGGCCCGGCGCAGGCGCAAGGCATTGAACACCACTGAGGCAGAGCTCACGCTCATGGCCAGTGCCGCCACCAACGGGGACAGCAAATGCCCGGTCAGCGGGTAGAACAACCCGGCGGCGAGGGGGATGCCCATGGCGTTGTAGGCCAGGGCAAAGGCAAGGTTCTGGTGCATGTTGCGCACGGTTGCCACCGACAGGTTGCGGGCATGCAGAATGCCGAGCAGGTCGCCCTTGACCAGGGTGACTTGAGCGCTGTTCATCGCGACATCGGTGCCAGTGCCCATGGCGATACCGACATCGGCACGGGCCAGGGCCGGGGCATCGTTGATGCCGTCGCCGGCCATTGCCACTCGGTGCCCGCGTTCCTGCAATGCGGCGGCCAGGCGTTCCTTGTCCTGTGGCTTGACCTCGCCGTGGACTTCTTCGATACCCAGTTGGCGGGCGACGGCACGGGCAGTGGTGAGGCCGTCTCCGGTCGCCATGATCACCCGCACGCCATCGGCCTGCAGGCGTTCGACAGCGAGCCGGGTGGTGGGTTTGATCGGGTCGGCGACGGCGAGCAACCCCGCGAGCACGCCATCCACGGCCAGGTACATGATGCTGGTTCCGTCGCTGCGCAGTTGCTCGGCTTGAGGTTGCAAGGCTTCCAGGGCGATGCCGGCTTCTGCCATCAGGGCGGTGTTGCCCAGTTGAACACGGTGCCCGTCGACCTGGCCGCGCACGCCGATCCCTGACGCCGACTCGAACGTCTGCGCTGTGCTCAACACCAAGCCATTGGCGCGTGCATGTTCGACGATGGCGTGGGCCAACGGGTGCTCGCTGCCCTGGTCGAGGCTGGCGGCCAGGCGCAGCACCTCGTCAGCACTGTAGCCAGGCGCAGGTTCGACGCTGTGAAACGCCGGGCGGCCTTCGGTGAGGGTGCCGGTCTTGTCCACGATCAGGGTGTCGATTTTGCGCAGGTTTTCGATCGCCGCCGCATCCCGAAAGAGCACGCCGCTGCTGGCCGCCTTGCCGGTGGCGACCATCACCGACATCGGTGTGGCCAGGCCGAGGGCACACGGGCAGGCGATGATCAGCACCGCCACTGCATTGATGAGGCCGAACACCCAGCTCGGTTGCGGCCCCCACAACCCCCAGCCGACAAAAGTCAGGACGGCAATGGCGATCACCACCATGACGAAGTAGCCAGCAATCACGTCCGCCAGGCGTTGCATCGGTGCTTTGGAGCGTTGTGCCTGGACCACCATCTGCACAATTTGCGCAAGCACGGTGGCTGAGCCCACCTTCTGCGCCTGCATCACCAGGCTGCCGTGGGTATTGAGGGTGGCGCCGATCAGCCCGTCACCAGGGCGTTTCATCACGGGGACCGGCTCGCCTGTGAGCATAGACTCGTCCACCGCGCTTTCGCCCTGCAACACCACACCATCGACCGGGACCTTCTCGCCGGGGCGCACGCGCAAGGTGTCGCCGCTGTGCACATGGCTCAGTGCAATGTCTGTTTCGCTGCCGTCGGTGTTGATCCGGCGCGCAGTCTTGGGCGCCAGGCCGAGCAGTGATTTGATCGCGGCCGAGGTTTGCGAGCGCGCCTTGAGTTCCAGCATCTGTCCGAGCAGCGTCAGGGAAATAATGACCGCCGCTGCTTCGTAGTACACGCCAACCCGGCCGTCCATCATGAAGGTGGCTGGAAACAGGCCGGGTGTCAGGGTGGCGGCAAGGCTATAGAGGAAGGCCGCCGCGGTGCCGAGGCCGATCAGCGTCCACATGTTGGGGCTGCGCTGGATGACCGAACGGGCGCCGCGCACATAGAACGGCCAGCCGGCCCAAAGCACGACGGGCGTGGCGAGCACCAGTTCGACCAGGTTCTGTGTGGCGCCGTGAAACAGGCTCAAGCCATGGCTGCCCATCGCCAGTGCGGTCACCGCCAGAGTCAGAGGAAGGGTCCACCAGAAGCGCCGGGAAAAGTCCGCGAGCTCAGGGTTGTCCGATTCCTCCAGTTCGGGCAACACCGGCTCAAGGGTCATGCCGCACTTGGGGCATGTACCCGGACTGTGCTGGCGGATCTCCGGGTGCATGGGGCAGGTGTACTCTTTTTCGGTCGTCGGCTCCGCCGCCTGCTGCGCCAAAGCAGGTGATTTGAGGTGATCGAGATGGCGATGCATGGGTCAGTGTCTGCCGTGGTGATGCCCGAACAGGTGCATCAGCGGGCACAGCAATAGAATCAGATAGGGCAAAAGCGGGTAGATATGACCGTAATGCTCGCGGGCCAGGTAGAACAGTCCGATCACCAGCAGCATGCCTAGCGCGATGCCGGGTTTGCTGCGCCAGAATGAGGTGGCTGGAGGTGTCGAGGGGTTTGAGTGGTTCATGTGACGCGCTCCGTTCTGACGAAAATCTTCCGGGGTGTCGTCCGGCTATGCCGGCCAATGCCAACCGCCTACGACGGGGGCTATGGCGCGATGCTTATTGGCCCATCGGCATCTTCATCATCATGGATTGCTGATCCATCATTTTCATCATCATGTCCATCATCGCCGTATCCGAACTGCCCTTGCCACCGGACATGCCCATGCCCATCCCCATACCTCTGCAATTGTCGTGCAGCATGCCGAGGCTTGTTCTCATCGTAGTCATGGCTTCCTGCATGGCTGCCCGGCGTTCGGCCGGGGTTTTGGCGGCGATCATTTTGTCGTGGGCCGCCTGCATTTTTTTCATCTGTTCGCTCATGGCCTTGTCTTGCATGGGCGTGGCTTGGGTTGCGTTATCGGTGGGGGCGGCGGGCGCTGTTTCGGGGTATTCGGCAGCCAGCGTCAGCAATGGGCTGCTGATGACCAGTGCGGCCAGGAGGGACTTGATGTCGATGTGCATGGCGATCTCCACAGTGATAACGCGGATCGGCAGCGTCGGATGGCTGCGGACCAAGGTATGTTGTGTTCCCGTTAGAGGGAGTGATCTTGAACTTACGCCACGGTCGCAGGGCGTTGTTGATCCATATCAAACGACGTCCACAGAGGTTGGTTGTGCTGCCAGGGTGACATTCCAATGGCTGATACGTGTCAGGCAAGGCCCGACACGTATCCCTCTATATGAGTTGTTTATCCACAAGCCACGGACTTCGAACTCTTAAGGTGAGCTTCAATCGAGTTGCTAGCAGAGTGGACTCTTACTCCCTTGAGTTTATCGAGTGGCGGGTCTTTCCAAAGTTCTGATGCGTCGATGGGAAGGATGACCTGTATAGCAGCCCCTTGGGGCGGATCAGCAACAAAATCGAAGTCCTGAATGCCGTCCGGTGGGAACTGGATATAAACCCGTGGCTCCAGTCTCGGGTTTGTCCATCCACCAGAATTCACCAGGCCAATTGCCGATATGTGTAGCTGCGGTGGATTTGATTTAAGTATTTTTAAGTCGACATCCACTACTTTCATCACGTCAGCCATTTTCGAACTCCTTTCGATAATTGCGCCGCTTTTTTTCACCTTGGCGCTTGGGTGTCAACCCTTAAGCCTTTGCGCCCTTTAATGATTGAGCGACGCGTCAGCCTATTGTCTTAAAACTATCTGAAACTAGGCGAAGGACACTTTCCGGGTGCTGGGACGTGCGGTTTTGTTTTCATAGAAAGAGTCGAGCTTAGCTTTGCTGATCGTTTCTTCTGCATACAGAATTTCAGCCATCTGGGCTCGTTTTAGCTCTTCGGCGGTTCCGATGAACGCAACTTTGTGCTCGCCATCGTAGCCTCTGACTGACGCTGTATACCCTTCAATGGTGCAGTTATGGTATTCACGTTTCCTCATTGCATCCTTGAATTGTTCGGCGAAGGATTTTGTATCACCCAAACCCAGTGCGCTATGGCATCCGAATATCTTGATTTTTCCCGCATAGCTCTTATTAAGTCCAAATAACACGTCAAAGAATCTTGCCAGTTCTTTGGCGTTGACGGTTTGACCTTTGCCTTTTTCTTCCGAGGACATAAGCACGGAGCTTCCCGGTTCACAATGGCCCAGGACGTAAATTCGATCTCCGTCTCCAATCAGTGTTCTAATAAAACTAACAAGCTGCTCGGCGGCGGGTCCACCGGACACCAAGCAGCCTTTGCTTATGTATTTAGAGATGATTGTCGAAGTTTTTTGTGTCTTGCTCGGGTGTGCCTTTTCTTCCTCATCGTCATCTCTTAATCTTTTTATTCCATCTTCTTTGAAAGAAGGAGATGAATTTTTTGAATCGCTTTCCGAGGGTGGGGGCATTATTTTTTTGGACTTTTCTTTCCAGGCATCAAGCCAGCTTCTAGATATTTCGTCGTAATCCGCTGATTCCTTTGCATTAAAGGGGTTCACCAACGCTAAATTGTCAGCCATCCCGATTTCGCTCCCTGATGTCGAGTGCCCACAGCGGTAAATGCCGCCTCTGACTGTTGACGGTAGTAGGGGATTTTCACCTAGGCAAATAAAGGAGGGCACCGGACGTCGGGGAAGGCGACCTCTTTTGTTACGCGCCTTCTAAAGGTACTTGTGCCCCTACAATTCGCCCATTTTCATCTCCGGACTCAACGTCCCCAACCAGGCCACCAATCCCACGATCAACACCGCCGCCGCCAATTCCACCACCACGCTGCGCCGCAACGCATTGGCGGCGACCGTGTATTGCCCGTCCCGCAACGACCGCTCCAGAAACGGCCCGAGGTGAAACCGGTTCAACGCGGCGAGCACCAGCATGCCGGCAAACAGCACCACTTTGATGAACAGCAGAATCCCGTAAGTGCTGAGAAACACCTCGTCCAGCTTCGGCCCAACGATGAACAGATAATTCACCACCCCCGTCGCGGTGATGACCACGACGATGGCCGCGCCAATCGCCTCAAACCGATTAACCGCGCGGGCCAGCAACCTGAGGCGCGCTTCGGTTTGCAGGGCGTTGATCTTCGCCATCAACGCAAACGCCAGCAACGCGCCAAGCCAAGCCCCCGCCGCCAGCAGGTGCAGAATGTCCACCGCGAAATGCCAAAAGCGACGATTGCCTTCATCCATCGCCCCATGTCCGCTCCAGGCCAGGCTGGCGAGGGCGACAGCACCGGCAAAAGCCGCGACCCATAAACTGAAACCAGGCGCACGGAGCATCACCGCTAAGCCAGCGATCACCAGCGCAACAATGCGAACCCCCCAAGCCAAGCCGACATCCGTCTCAAACAGCATCATTTCGATGTGCGGACGCAGCTCGGCGAAGTCCGTTTCACCGCTCATGGCGCTCGCCATCATCACCATGCTGGCGACGGACAACACCGCGCCCAGCACTGCCGTCCCCGCCAGCATCGACCGGAATGGCAGCACCGCCCCGGACATCCGTTCCTGCCCTTTAAGGCTGTACAGCCCAAAAAGTGCCACCCCGAACAACAGCATCAAATCCACATACAACGCAAACCGCAGGGCAATGCCGACCGAGTCGCTCATCAATCACTTCACTTTGAACGTAACGTTGCCGGTGATCGGGTGAGTGTCCGAAGACACGGCGCGCCATTCGACTTTGTAGCTGCCGGTGGGCAGGGGCGAGAGCGGGGTGATGACCATGGTTTTCGGGTCGCTGCCGCCGGAGACCTTGGCTTTCATCGGCATGGGGGAATGGGCCATGCCGGGCATTTCGGTCATGACCAGTTTGGCGCCGGAGAATTGGGTCATGAGGTTTTCGGAGAAGTGCAGCTCGATGTTGCTGGGCGCTGCGCCGTCCGCGCCTTCGGTTGGGGTGGAGGAGAGCAGTTTCGGGTGGGCTTGAGCCAGTGCGCTCATGAGCAGCCCGGTGGAAAGTGCGATGGCGACAGCGGTGGTTTTGATGGTGCGCATGCAAGGCCTCTTACCGCTTCAAGCGGTTGGTTTTTAGGTTTTTGAGTTGAAGTGTTTAGAACCACAGCCGAACGCCGACGACCAGTCGGGCTTCGCTGCGGTCCTCGCCTTCGTCCCTGGCGTAATCGGCGGTTTTGCCGTAGGTGCGGTTCCAGGTCACGCCGATGTAGGGCGCGAATTCCCGGCGGATTTCATAGCGCAGGCGCAGGCCGGCTTCGGTGCTGGACAACCCGGAGCCGATGCCCCGTTGCGGGTCGTTTTTGCCGTAGACGTTGAGCTCGGCGGTCGGCTGCAGAATCAGCCGGTTGGTGAGCAGGATGTCGTAGTCGCCTTCAAGGCGTGCAGCGGTCTGACCGCCTTCGCCGATGAACGCGGTGGCCTCGGTTTCGAAGTTGTACAACGCCATGCCTTGCACGCCGAGCGCGGCCCAGGTTTGCGGGGCGCCGGGTTTGAAGTCCTGGCGCACGCCGGTCACCACGTCCCACCATGGGCTGATCGCGTGACCCCAGAGGGCCTGGACCTCGGCGTCTTCGGTTTTGCCATTGACGCGTTCGCCTTCGGAGCGCAGCCACAGGCGATCGATGTCGCCGCCGATCCAGCCGGACAGATCCCACGCCAATGCGCTGCCGTTATCGGCGTCCTGCCATTCGAGTTTGTCGGCTAGGAAGTAATAGTTGAGCGCACTGTCGTGCATGTCATGGCCGGCGGGGCTGACGAAAACGGCGGCACGGTCGGCGTCGGTCAATGCCGGAATCGGCGTGCGGCTTTGGGTCGGCGCGGCGGGCTGCATTTGCCCGTAATCCTCGCTCTGCATCTGGCTGTGGTCCATGCCCGGCATCTGGCTATGGTCCATGCCCTGCATGTTGTCGGTGGCGGCCATGGCCGAAGAGAGCGTCAGGCCCATGGTGACGAGGGTCAAAGTGATCGGAGTGAGTCTGGTCATGGGTAGCGCCTTATTCTTCCACGCGAACTTCACGGAACATGCCCATTTCCATGTGGTACAGGAGATGGCAGTGGTAGGCCCAGCGGCCGAGCGCATCGGCGGTGACCCGATAGCTGCGCTTTGATCCTGGCGGCATGTCGATGGTGTGTTTGCGTACCATGAACTGGCCGTTCTCGTCTTCGAGGTCGCTCCACATGCCGTGCAAATGAATGGGGTGAGTCATCATCGTGTCGTTGACCAGCACCACTCGAACCCGCTCGCCGTACTTGAGTCGCACGGGTTCGGCATCAGAGAACTTCACGCCGTTGAATGACCAGGCGAACTTCTCCATGTGGCCGGTCAGGTGCAGTTCGATGGTGCGGCCGGGCTCGCGGCCGTCCGGGTCTTCGAAGGTGCTGCGCAGGTCGGAGTAGGTCAGCACACGACGGCCGTTGTTGCGCAGGCCGATGCCCGGGTCGTCGAGTTTTGGCGTGGTGCTCATGGCTTGCATGTCCACCAGCGGGTTGTTTTTTTCCGTGTCGGGATGGGATTGCATTCCGGCCATGCCACCCATGGCCATGCTGCTGTGATCCATTCCGGCCATGCTGTCCATGCCCTGCATGTCGCCGCCGTCCATGCCCTGCATGTCACCACCGTTCATGCCTTGCATGGCACCGTGGTCCATCCCCGCCATGTCACCGCCCATGCTGCCGTGATCCATGCCGCCCATGCCCATGTCATCCATGGTCAGCAGCGGTCGCGGATCCAGCGCTGGAATCGGCGCCGACAACCCTGCCTTCACCGCCAGGGTGCCTCGCGCATAACCCGTTCGATCCATCGATTGGGCGAACAGCGTGTAGGCGTCCTGGGTCGGCTCGACAATTACATCGAACGTCTCCGCCACCGCGATGCGGAACTCGTCGACGCTCACCGGTTTGACGTGTTGGCCATCCGCCGCGACCACGGTCATTTTCAAACCCGGGATGCGCACGTCGAAGTAGGTCATGGACGAGCCGTTGATAAAACGCAGGCGCAGCTTTTCGCCGGGACGGAATAGGCCAGTCCAGTTCATGTTCGGCGCCTGGCCGTTCATCAAGTAGGTGTAAGTGGCACCGCTGACGTCCGCCAGGTCGGTGGGGTTCATCTTCATCTCGGCCCACATCTTGCGATCGGCCACCGTCGACCCCCAGCCTTTCTCGCTGACGTCGTGGATGAAGTCGCCCACAGTGCGTTTGTTGTAGTTGTAGTAGTCCGATTGTTTCTTGAGTTTTTTCATCAGGCCGACGGCGTCTTCGTCGGTCCAGTCGGTGAGCATCACCACGTAATCGCGGTCGTACTGGAACGGCTCCGGCTCCTTGGCATCGATCACCAACGGCCCATAAACCCCGGACTGTTCCTGAAAGCCCGAGTGGCTGTGGTACCAGTAAGTGCCGTTCTGCCGGACCTTGAACTGGTAGACGTACATGCCATCCGGTTCGATCCCGTGAAAACTCAGGCCCGGCACGCCGTCCATGTTGGCCGGCAGCAAAATGCCGTGCCAGTGAATGGACGTGCTGTCCTTGAGTTTGTTTTTCACCCGCAGCGTGACGGTGTCGCCTTCACGCCAGCGCAGCAGGGGGCCGGGAATGCCGCCGTTGATGGTCATCGCGGTTCGAGGGTTGCCGGTGATGTTGACCGGGGATTCGCCAATGAACAGGTCGAAGTCGGTACCGGCCAGCACATTCGGTTGGCCGGGGCTGGTGACCGCCCAGACTGGCGTGCGCCACAGCCCGAGGCCAGCGAGCACCCCGCCAGCGGCCAGGCCCTTCACAAAGGTGCGTCTTGAGGTGTTGGAATGCATGCCGTTTTATCCCGTCCGTCAGCCTGATGAAGCCCTCAGGTCCATCCTGAGCGGAAGGAAGAGAACTCAATGGGGAGGAGGCTAACGGGCGGTGCCTTTCAGCAGGCTGAGGCCAAGATTACAGTTTTGACAGTTTCACGCGGTGTTCAAGGACTGCTATTGGACCTGGACGAATCCGCCACGGTGGCGTTACCGCAATTGATATACGAAGAAGACTTCAACCAACGCTGATCCGGGTAGTAAGAAAATAACAACTGCCCATCCTTCATCGAGTCGATCAGCCGATGTGCAATCGCAGGCCTCACTGCAGGGCAGCCGAGACTTCTGCCAATCCGGCCATTGGCCCGCGCCAGGGCAGGGCTGACGTAAGGCGCGCCGTGAATGACGATCGCCCGTTCGAAGGCGTTGTCGTTAAAACCCGGTTCCAGGCCTTCCATGCGCAGGGAATAACCGTTCTGCCCGACATAGCTGGATTGGGTGCGGTACAAGCCCAGGCTGGTGGCGTAGCTGGCATTCTGATTGGAGAATTGGCTGGCCATGTTCTCGCCACTGTTGCGACCGTGGGCGACCAGTTCATGGAACAACAATTTGCGTTGTTTAAGGTCGAATACCCAAAGACGTTGCACCGTCGAGGGCAGGGAATAATCGATCACTGCGAGTCTCTGCACCGGGGACGTGCCTTGGGCCCGGCTGCATTGGGAGGCGCGAACGGCCAGGGCAATGACTTTGGCGTTGGCATCGGGGGCCGCTTTGACCAAGGCAGCTTCAAGCGAATCGGCGTAGGCTGCCGGTAATGAAAAAAAAGCAGTCAGCAGCAGGGCCGTCATTAAGCAGCCAAAGCGGTGTGGGGCCATATGCAAGTCTCATCTGAATATTTCGAGTCTAGCAGCGCGCACGACGCTAGCCGGTTGAAAACGGAAGATTAAGGATTATCCATGGGGCAGTTAACAAGGTTATTCGTCATAAGCCGCATATTTTTTATGGGCTTTCTGATAAGCGGCACTGCGATCGCGCAAACTTCGCCGATTGAGCCGGCATCTCCCGTTAGCACTGTGGCTGAAGCGGCTCCCGGTGATTATGTCGGCCAAGCGATTCAGGCGGAGTTGGCGCCATTGAGTTCGGCGTTTCCGCCGCTGCTCACCTCGCCGCGTCATCAACGGGTCGATGTGAACCGAGTCGTGCTGGATTTTTATAGCCATCGTGGCTATCGCGCCGCCTGGACGGACGATGACGATGTCGCCCAGTTGTTGAAAAGCTTGGGTGATACCCAGGCCGATGGCCTGAACCCCGCGGATTTCCGGATCGCCGAGTTGGCCGAGGCCCACACGCTGATGCAGACAACCTCCCCAACCCCCGGGCAACGGGCAGCCTTTGATATCTCCGCCACCCGGACGTTCATCACGGCGCTGCTGCAGTTGCGGCGCGGCAAGGTCGACCCTTCGCGGTTGGACATCCACTGGAACTTCGACCCCGCTGGCGTCGATCCTCGGGAGGACGTCAATAAGTTTTTTGCCGCCCTCGATAGCCATGACATTGCGCGCGCCTTTGCCCAGGCGCCGCCCCAAGAAGCGGTTTACGGCACGTTGCGCCATGGCCTGGCGCAACTGCGCAAGGTTCGTGATCGGGGTGGCTGGCCAAAGATCCCGGAAGGGCAGACGCTCAGGCCCGGCATGGACGACGCCTCGGTTGCTCTACTGCGTACGCGTTTGGCGGCGGGCGGTTATCTCGCCGCGCAAGGAACTGCTCGCACCGACTACGACGACGCCGTCACCGCGGCGGTGAAGAAGTTTCAGACGGAGCAATACCTTGGGGCGGACGGCGTAGCGGGGCCGGCGACACTCACGGAGCTGAATGTACCAGTCGAGGCGCGAATCGATCAGGTGCGGGTGAACATGGAGCGGGCGCGATGGCTGCTGTACAAGCTTCAGGGCACCTTCGTCGTGGTCGATATCGCCGGGTATAAAGTCGCGTTCTATCGCGATGGCAAACCGATCTGGCGCTCACGGGTGCAGGTCGGTAAACCGTTTCGCAGCACGCCGATTTTTCAATCCGCGATCACCTACGTCACGTTCAACCCCACCTGGACCGTACCACCGACGATTCTGCTCAAGGACATGCTTCCGAAGATTCGCGACAATCCTGGTTACCTTGAGGCAAGCCGGATTCGCGTGATCGATCGAGATGGCAATGTGCTTGATCCGTCCACTGTCGATTGGGACAACCCGCGCGGTCTCACCTTGCGGCAGGATGCGGGGTCGGATAACTCGCTGGGGCAGGTAGTGATTCGTTTTCCCAATGAGTATTCGATTTATCTGCACGACACGCCGCATCGAGATTTGTTCGCGAAATCCAATCGCGCGACCAGCTCCGGCTGTATTCGGGTAGAAAACCCGCTGCAATTGGTGGAGCTGTTGTTCAACGATCCGGTTCACTGGAACAGCGAAGGGATTCAAAGACAGTTAGCCAACGGCAAGACAGAGAACATCAGGCTCCCGGTGAAAGTGCCGGTGCTGTTGGCCTACTGGACGGTGGACCTGAGTCTTGATGGGCGCGTGACATTCAAGCCCGATGTGTATGGCTATGACACCCCGGTATTGCGGGCGTTGAATCTGCCTTCGGAGCGGCCGGCGCTGGACGGGAGGCGAACGGCGCCTCCCTCGGTGGCAGCGGAGCAGAGCAAGTTGTAGGCCTTAAAGCCCCAAGCCTTCCTGCACGGCCAGCAGCAAATTGTGTTCCGTCAGCGCGATCGCATCCGGTTGTTGTCCGGATTGTTCGCTCGCCTGGAGCCACCACTGCGTCTCGCCGTGTTCGTTCACGGTTCGTAACAAGGCGAGCTCCTTGCCTGTCGAGTGGATTTCGATCCGCCCGGCACCGTCGACGGTGAGGCGCGCGACGGGATCGAAGGTGATGCCGTGGTGGTTGCCTTCGATCAGCAGTTGGTCGATGGCGTAATCGTAAGTCGCGCCGTCCGGCGCACTCTCGAATACATGGGTGGAATTGCGTCGCAGCTTCAGGCCCACCTCGATCAGTGGTTGCAGCCAGGCTTCGATCTGGTGATACAGCTCGTAGACCTGGGCGGGCCAGCTGTCGATGGCTTGATCGGCGATGGTCGCGTCGGCACTGGTTTGCCGGGATTGTTTAAGCTTCGCGGCGAGCTCGTCTACCTTACTCATTTCGATTTCCTGTCGTGATGTCAGTTAATCGTAGCTTCTTCAAGGTCATGTGGTTTTGCCTTGCGTCATGGAATTAAAACACAACCATTTATCCCTCAATCCTCTGTTTATCCCGCACAACCCCGTAGACTACGCTCAAAAAAATAGGGGCTTTGGGCCGTTGCCCATGTCTTACCCTTTTCCAGGACTCACTTTTGCCTATCCCCATTCACGATCCGCAGCACGCGTCCGGCGGTGCCTTGAAGCGACTGCCTTTGCTCAAGGCTGCGGTGCTGTTCATTGCGGCGGTATGCCTTTGTCTCTGTGGGCTGCTTTACCTGCAACTGGAGCAGTCGCGTCGGCATGACCTGGCGTTGGCCGAGGTGTCGTCGTCGAACCTGACCCGGGCCATGGCGCAGCAGGCCGAAGACACGTTCATGAAGGCCGATCTGGTACTGACCAGTCTGGTGGACTGGATTCAGGCTGAAGGTTTCGACGCTGCCCAGACGCCACGCCTGCAGAAAACCTTCGCCCGGCGGGTGCAGGCGCTGCATCAGTTGCACGGGATATTTCTGTTCGACAGGCAGGGGCAATGGGCCGTGACGTCGTTCGAGGATCTACCCCGCGGGGCTGGTGTGGCGGATCGCGAGTATTTCAGGTTTCACCAGCAAAACATCTCAACCCTGGCGCACATCGGCCCGGCCATTCGTAGTCGGGAAAATGGCGAGTGGATCATTCCGGTTTCCAGGCGGATAAACGATCAGAGCGGTCATTTCCAGGGTGTGTTGCTGGCCGGGATCAAGATGTCGTACTTCGATCAGTTCTTCAAAAGCTTCAGCCTCGACGACAACGGCGCGATGTTTTTGGCATTGACCGATGGAACACTGCTGGCGCGGCGGCCGTTTGTGGAATCGCAGATCGGTACGTCATTGGCTAAGGGCGAGATTTTTCAGAAACTCTTGCCTAACGCCACGTCCGGCAACGCCATGATCGACTCAGTGGTGGATGGCATCCCTCGGCTGTATGGCTACCGTCAGCTCGATGCCTATCCGGTGGTGGTCGCGGCGGCATCCTCCAGAGACGCCGTCCTCAAGGACTGGTACGACACGGCGATTCAATCCGGTGTGATCGTCGCTCTGGTTGTCCTCGGCGTGGGGTTGTTCGGTTGGGTGTTCATTCATCAGGTTCGCGCGGGCGAGCGCATCGAGGCGGATTTGCGCGAGGCGCAGAAAACCCTGGAACTGATCGCCACCCACGACAGCCTGACCGGGTTGGCCAACCGCCGCTTGTTCGAACGGGCGCTGGAGAAAGAGTTCGGGCGCGGTGCCCGGCGGTCGAGTTCGCTGGGCCTGATCATGCTCGATATCGATTACTTCAAGCGCTACAACGACACTTACGGTCATGTGGCCGGGGACCATTGCCTGGCTGAAGTGGCGCGGGCCCTGAAGAGTTGCTGCCACCGCAAAGCCGATCTGGCGGTGCGCTACGGCGGTGAAGAGTTCGCGGTGTTGCTGCCGGACACCGACATTCATGGAGCACTGACGATCGCCGAGCAAATCCGCCGCAGCGTCATGGACAAAAACATCACCCACAGCGGTTCGCCCACGGGCTATCTGACGGTCAGTCTTGGCTGTTATTCGTTTGTGCCGACGGCGCACGACAGCACCGAAGTGTTGATCAAACGTGCGGATGCGGCGCTGTACCAGGCCAAGCATTCAGGGCGAAATCGCTCGGCGGTGTTGTCGATGGAAGGGGGCGTCGAGGCGCTGATGCGCTCGGATCGATGACGCTTGCGGCCATCGATGGGCAATGGTTCTTGTGACCGGTTCTTCAAGTGCGGCAATGACTTGCGTTATCCAGGAGCGATGATCGGGCATGCCTGCTATGGTCAGTGCAGAGAGCCTGGCTGTCACACCTGACCGACCGGCCCACCGGTCTCATTCCGATCGAGCAATCGATTGACAGGATCAAGTGCATGGATTTGTCTGCCGTTACCACCGCTGCACCTGCGCGCCATACCCCGATTACCCGCAACCTGATGTTGGTGGTCGGTCTGTTGTTTGTGGTTGGGGTGCTGATCGCGCTGATCGCCCTGTTCAGTATTGCCGGGCGGCTCGATGCCGAGGACCTGGCCAAGACCACGTTTTATACCCAGCGCGCGCTGGAAAACCGCATTACCGCCACGAAAAACTACATTGCCAGTTATGCCAACTGGACGTCGGCCTATGATCACCTGAACGGCGAGGTCGATGTGCAATGGGCCTACGTCGAGCAGAACCTGGGTAAGACCCTGTTCACCATGGACCACTACGAGGGTGTTTTCGTGGTCGATCCCCAGCGAACAAAATACGCCGTGGTGCGTGGGCTTCAGGTGCAGGACGAGGCGGCGGCCTATCTGTTGACCTCGATGGCGACGCTCATTGACGAGGTTCAGGGTCAGGAGAACCTCATCAAACCCGTCAGCCACTACACCTTGTTCGAGGGCAAACCCGCGCTGCTGTCGGCCGCCGCGATTGTGCCCAATGACGAACGCCCGGCGGTCGATCCCAAAAGCACTTCGGTGCTTATATACGTTGACCAGCTGAACCCTGAAAAGCTCAGCGCCTTGAGCGTCGATTACGGTTTGCACGACTTGAGCCTGACGCCCGACAACGTCATCGCTCCCGGTCAGCCCGCTATTGCCCTCGCTGGCACCGGTTACAGTCTGGTCTCCCGGCTCCAGCGGCCGGGTCATCAATTGCTCTGGTCACTGCTGCCGCCACTGGGCGGGGCGCTGCTGGTTCTGGCGTTGTTGACCGCTTATTTCTTTCGCTATGTCCTGCGCACGTCCGGGCATGTGGATGCCAGTTACACCAGCCTCGATTTGTCGAACCAGGCACTGGAGGCCAGTGAAGAGCGTTTTCGTGCGGTAGCCGAGGCCGCGTCCGACTGGATCTGGGAAATCGATGACCAGCATTGCATCACTTATCTGTCGGGACGCTTCAGCACCGTCACCGGGTTCTCCGATCAGCAGTGGCTGGGACAGAACATCGGGCAATTGCTCAATTGCGATACGACGCCGTTGTCGCTGTGGCTGAACAAACTCGATGAAGAGCAAGCCGTCAGCCATTTGCGCTGTTCCTACCGCGATCAATCGGGGCAACAGCGGGTCTGTCGGGTGTCGGCACGGCCGATCCAGCGCAAGGGCGCAGTGCTGGGCTATCGCGGAACGGCCAGCGACATCACCGACGAAGTCGCCGCCCATGCGCAGATCCAGCATCTGTCGTTGCACGATGCCCTGACCGGCCTGCCGAACCGCAACAAACTGGCGCGTTTTCTCGATGAGGCGCTGGCACTGAAAGAGCAGTCGACGGCGCTGACGTTGTTGATGATCGACCTGGATAACTTCAAGCCGATCAACGATTCCCTCGGCCACCCGGCCGGCGATGCAGTATTGCTGGAAGTCGCCACCCGTTTGCGCGAGTGCACACGAGAAATTGACCTGGTCGCCCGACTGGGTGGCGACGAGTTCGTGCTGGTGCTCCATGGCATGGACAGCCACGCGGAAATCGACCGGTTTTGCGAGCGCTTGCTCGACAGCCTGCATCAGCCGATTCACTACGACCATCACTCGCTGCACATCGGCGCGAGCATCGGTATCGCCTTGAGTCGGCGCCAGGGGCATATTCCACAGGAGCTGATTCGGTGTGCCGATATCGCGTTGTATCAGGCCAAATCCGATGGCAAGAAGACCTGGTGCTATTTTGCCGCGCACATGAACGATCAGATCCAGCATCGCCGGCAACTGGAAACCGACCTGCGTCGGGCGATCAAGAACAACGAATTCGTGATGCATTACCAGCCGCGTTATCACGTCGATGGCAAGCGCATCGTCTCGGTCGAAGCGCTGCTGCGCTGGCAGCATCCAGTGCAAGGCTTGTTGAGTCCCGACGCGTTTATCCCGCTGGCCGAGCAAACCGATCTGATCGTGCCATTGGGCCGCTGGGTGCTACGCGAGGCGTGCGAGACCGCTCTGACCTGGCCCGGTGCGATGATGGTGTCGGTCAACCTGTCACCGGTTCAATTCGCCCGTAGCGATGTGATTGAGGACGTGCGCGAAGCGTTGATCCAGACCCGCTTGCCCGCCAGTCGGCTGGAGCTGGAGATCACTGAAAACGTGATGCTCATCGACGTCGATGGCGCCTTGGCGACCATGAATGCGCTCAAGGAGTTGGGCGTGCGCCTGAACATGGACGACTTCGGCACCGGTTATTCCTCGCTGGGTTACTTGCGCACGTATCCGTTCGACGGGATCAAGATCGACAAACGCTTTATTTCGTCCATGAGCAGCGGCAGCAATGATCGCGCCGTGGTACAGGCGATCATCAACCTGGGCAAGGCAATGGGCCTGACGGTGACTGCCGAAGGTGTCGAGACGCTGGAGCAACTGGACTTCCTGATCTCGGATCAGTGTCATGAAGTGCAGGGTTTTTACCTCAGTCGTCCGGTGGACAGGTATGCACTGCTGCCGTTGCTCAAGGTCTCGCAGGAAGATTTCCCTCTGCAGAGCGCGCACCTTTAGTCGCCTGTTACATCCGCCACGGCAACTGCCGGGGCGGCCCCCGGTCACAATGGGATACCGCCCATCCGTTGCGAGCGTCGGACCATGAACAACCTGAAAATCGCCACCTTCAACGTCAACGGCATGCGTGCACGCCTGCCCAATCTACTGGCGTGGCTGGCGCGGGAGCAGCCAGACATCGCCTGCCTGCAGGAACTCAAATCGGTGGACGGGGCATTCCCTGCCGCCGAGCTGGAGGCGGCCGGTTATGGCGCTATCTGGCAGGGCCAGGCGGCGTGGAACGGGGTGGCGATTCTGGCGCGCGATGCGCAACCGCTGGAACGTCGGCGTGGTCTGCCGGGCGATGACAGTGACACCCATAGCCGCTACATCGAAGCGGCCGTGCACGGGGTTCTGGTGGGGTGTCTGTACTTGCCCAACGGCAATCCGCAGCCGGGGCCGAAGTTCGATTACAAACTGGCGTGGTTCGAGCGGCTGATCTCGTACGCCAAGGACCTGCAGAGCAGCGAGCATCCGGTGGTGCTGGCCGGCGACTACAACGTGGTGCCCACCGATATGGACATCTACAACCCACGCTCCTGGCTCAAGGACGCGCTGCTGCAACCCGAGAGTCGTGCGTGTTATCAGCGTCTGCTGGATCAGGGCTGGACTGATTCCCTGCGCCATCTGTATCCAGAGGAGCGGATCTACACCTTCTGGGACTACTTCCGGCAGCACTGGCAGAAAAACTCGGGACTGCGCATCGATCATCTGCTGCTCAATCAGGCAGCGAGTCCTTATCTGCGAGAGGCCGGCGTCGACGCCTGGGTTCGCAACGAGTCTCATGCCAGCGATCACGCGCCGACGTGGATTCGATTGGGTTCACGCAAACGGCGATAGTTTTGGCGTGAGCGGCGATTGGCGAAATCAATTATCGGCCCGAGCACTTTTTCCCTTATACATGGCGGCCATCGGCGGAGCGATCCGCGGGCTCCATGCATAAGGATTGAGCGATGAGCGAACCACGACTGACAAATCTTGCGCTGTACCTGCAACGCCTGGGTTTCGACGCGCCCCCGGCGCCGACCCTGGAAACCCTGCGTCAATTGCAGTTGCGCCACACCGGTGCTTTTCCGTTCGAAAACCTCACCACGCTGTTAGGGCAACCGGTACTCATCGACCTGCCGTCCATCGAGCAGAAAGTCCTGCACGACGGCCGTGGCGGTTACTGCTACGAACTCAACAACCTGTTCCTGGCCTTGCTGCAGACGCTGGGTTTCGAGGCGCGCGGCATCACCGGTCGCGTGGTCATGAACCAGCCCGAAGGCGCATGGACCGCACGCACTCACCGCTTGAGCCTGGTGATCCTTGACGGCGTGCGCTACATCACCGACGTCGGCTTCGGCGGCATGGTGCCCACCGCACCGCTGATCCTCGACACCGAGGACGAACAGCTCACTCCCCACGAACCCTATCGCATCGAACAGCATGCAGACGGTTACACCCTGCGTGCCAACGTCGGCGGTGAATGGCGGGCGATGTACATCTTCGATCTGCAACGTCAGGAAGACATCGATTACACCCTCGGTAACTGGTACGTCTCGACTCATCCTGAATCGCCCTTCGTCAAACAATTGATGGTGGCGCGGACGGGGGAGGGATGGCGACGCACGCTGAACAATGGCAGTTTTGCCATTCACCGCTTGGGCAGCGAGAGCGAGCGGCGGCAGGTGACGGATGTGGATGAGTTGATCGGGTTGCTGGAACGTGAGTTCGACATTCGGGTGCCAGCGAAGGAGGCGTTGGAGCCGGTGCTGGAGCGGTTGATCGAGCCGGTGCCGCAGGCAAACTGAGCACCACGCGAAGGGCGGATCTGATCAATCCGCCCTTTTTTATTTGGCCGACTCAAGCGGTTTGTGTCTAGGAACGAACTTCTAGCTCCATCACGTGATGGATTTCGCTGAGGGCCTCTGACAATTTTTTCTCCAGGCTTTTCAGCTCCGAGGCGGTTATGCCTTTTTTGAAATGCCCGACGTTTGTACCTGCGGTGTTCTCATCGGGCTTCGCCGCTTTGCCTTTATCGCTGAGCAACACCTGGCGCAAAGTATTGTTGATCACTGTCTGGTAGCCATACCCCTCGTTTTCTGCCAGAGCGCGTGCAGCCTCTATGACGACATCGTCGAGCATGATGGTGATTCGGGTCTTGCCTTTGCTTGTGGCAATTGCTCCACGCTTGGCGTTGCTGAAGTCGTATTCGTCTTTCATCGTTCAAGCCTCCAAATAGTGGCGACGCTCGCCTTTGGTGGCGACGCGTGCGGAAATGATTCGCACGAAATTCGGGTCGCGATAGGTGTACGCAACGACCAGCAAGCGACCTTTGGCATCCAGCCCCATGATGATCCACCGCTGCTCATCATGATGGTTGTCCTGAAAAGTCAGGGCTCGTTCGTCATAAAACACCGGTTCTGTCTCTGCGAGGCTGATGCCTTGATGTTTTAGTTTGTTGGCCGCGTTCTTTGCCCTGTGATACTGAATCTCGAATGACTTCATTATGCATACTTTATATGTATAAGCGAGGAGGCGTCCGTGCCGGCGGTCGCTTGGAAAGCAAAAGATTAGCGGTGAGGAGGGATAGGGGCGCAGGGATGTATTTCAAGACGTTTGGGGTTGGAGGCGCTATGGCCAAAGGGTGGCGTGGACAAGTGTCCATAATCTGACTGGGCAGTTGTATACAACTCTATAGACAGTTGTCCTGAGTATTGAATACAGTGTGCGCATAACAAAAACCAGGGACCCCCCCAACCATGAAAACGCCCCATGTTTCACACCAACGGCCCGAGGACGAAAACCTTGGGATCGGCGCGAATATGGCTTATGGCCTGCAACACGTTCTGACCATGTACGGCGGTATCGTCGCGGTGCCTTTGATCATCGGCCAGGCGGCCGGGCTCTCGCCGGCAGACATCGGTTTGTTGATTGCTGCTTCATTGTTTGCAGGGGGGCTGGCGACATTGCTGCAAACCCTGGGTTTGCCGTTTTTCGGTTGTCAGTTGCCGCTGGTGCAGGGCGTGTCGTTCTCCGGCGTTGCGACCATGGTCGCGATAGTCAGCAGTGGCGGGGAGGGTGGCTTTCAGTCGATTCTCGGGGCGGTGATTGCCGCGTCGTTGATCGGTTTGCTGATCACGCCGGTGTTCTCAAGGATTACCAAGTTCTTTCCACCGCTGGTGACGGGCATTGTGATCACCACTATCGGCTTGACGCTGATGCCGGTGGCCGCGCGCTGGGCCATGGGTGGCAACAGCCATGCGCCGGATTTCGGCAGCATGGCGAACATCGGTCTGGCGGCGATGACGCTGGTGCTGGTGTTGCTATTGAGCAAGATCGGCAGCGCGACCATTTCCCGTTTGTCGATCCTCCTGGCGATGGTCATCGGCACGGTCATCGCTGTGTTCCTCGGCATGGCGGATTTCTCGTCCGTTACCCAAGGGCCGATGTTCGGCTTTCCGGCGCCGTTCCATTTCGGCATGCCGACCTTCCACTTCGCCGCGATCCTGTCGATGTGCATCGTGATCATGGTGACCCTGGTGGAAACCTCGGCCGATATCCTCGCCGTCGGTGAAATCATCGGCACCAAGGTCGACTCAAAACGCCTGGGCAACGGTTTGCGTGCAGACATGCTGTCGAGCATGATCGCGCCAATCTTCGGCTCCTTCACTCAGAGCGCCTTCGCCCAGAACGTCGGGCTGGTGGCGGTCACCGGGATCAAGAGCCGTTTCGTGGTGGCCACCGGTGGTGTGTTTTTGGTGGTGCTTGGGTTGCTGCCGTTCATGGGACGGGTCATCGCCGCCGTGCCAACCTCCGTACTTGGTGGCGCCGGCATCGTGCTGTTCGGTACCGTCGCCGCCAGCGGCATTCGGACGCTGTCCAAGGTCGACTACCGCAACAACGTCAACCTGATCATCGTCGCCACTTCCATCGGTTTCGGCATGATCCCTATCGCCGCCCCGAACTTCTACGACCACTTTCCCAGCTGGTTCTCGACGATCTTCCACTCGGGCATCAGCTCCTCGGCGATCATGGCCATCGTGCTGAACCTGACCTTCAACCACCTCACGGCCGGCAACTCGGACCAGCAATCGGTATTTGCCGCCGGTACTGAACGAGTCCTGCGTTATCAAGACCTGGCGGCGCTGCGGGAAGGGGACTACTTCAGCGAAGGTAAACTGCGCGACTGCGACGGGAATGAGATTCCGGTGGTGGAGATGGACCATGGGCACGCCGATTTGCGGGCGGTGCATGCGAAAAGCAGTGAGCATGTCTAAAGATAGATAGTCAAAAGATTGCGGTCTGCGATCTTTTGACTTTATGGCAAACACAAAAAAGCCCCTGAATCTTTCGATTCAGGGGCTTTTTCGGTTTTGCTGTCTGGCTCCACGACCTGGACTCGAACCAGGGACCCAGTGATTAACAGTCACTTGCTCTACCAACTGAGCTATCGCGGAATGGCGTGTATGTTACTGATTCAAAAAGAGAAGTCAAGCCTCTGTTGGCAATTTGATGTTTTCATCGGATCAGAGGGAGGTTTATCGGCCATCGGCGGTTACCAGAAGCGCGGGAGAGGTCTACCATGGCTGCCCGGAAGTGGTGACACGCGCTGCCGGCCCTCAGCCGAAAAGGTACGCGCCATGAATCACCCAGCCTTCACACCCCGAAACAGTGGGGTGTTCCCATGAGCATTGCTCAGATCAGCTTGCCCAAAGGTGTCGGCCCGCACGCCGAGAAACTGTTCGACGCAATCACTCAGGCCAGCACCGCTGAAGAACTGAACCGCGCAGGCGGCAAGGCCGAAGGTTTTGTCCTGGGCCTGGAAAGCACCAAGGCGATCAAAAGTCAGGTGGCCGAGTCGCTTTATGTCGCCTATGACGACGCGGCCAGCCAGCGTGCGAGCGAATTGGCCTAACCGCCAAAAGTGATAGTGCCGAGCATCAGCTTGGCATACAGCATCGTGGCGGCCAGTTGCACCAGCCACAAGGCCAGGCCGCCAAGGAACACGCCCGCGGCCACTTGCAGCACCAGGTTATTACCGCGTTTGGCCGAGGAGCGGGGCACGAAGTGGTCCAGTTCATCGCGGTCGGCGCGTAGGTCGTCGTTTTTCATGTGGGTTCTCGCAAGAATTCTCGGGTGTACATAAAGCCTGTGGGAGTTTAAAGGGCGCAGCGGCTGCTTTGAGATTTATCTGAGGCCAATAAAAAACGGGAAGCCGTTTTGGCTTCCCGTTTTCATGTCACGCGACGACTCAGATCACCTGAACGATGGCCTTGGTCACGGCGTCGATGTTGCTCTGGTTCAGCGCGGCAACGCAGATGCGGCCGGTGTCCAGGGCGTAGATGCCGAACTCGTTGCGCAGACGGGTCACTTGCTCAACCGTCAGGCCGGAGTAGGAGAACATGCCGCGCTGGCGACCGACGAAGCTGAAATCGCGCTGTGGAGCGTTTTTCGCCAGCAGGTCGACCATCTGGGTGCGCATGCCGCGAATCCGCAGACGCATTTCTGCCAGTTCTTCTTCCCACTGGGCACGCAATACCGGGCTGTTCAGCACAGCGGCGACGATGCTTGCACCGTGGGTCGGCGGGTTGGAGTAGTTGGTGCGGATCACGCGTTTGACTTGCGACAGCACGCGCGCGCTTTCTTCTTTCGATTCGCTGACGATCGACAGGGCGCCAACGCGCTCGCCGTACAGCGAGAAGGATTTGGAGAACGAGCTGGAAACGAAGAAGGTCAGGTTCGATTCGGCGAACAGGCGCACAGCGGCAGCGTCTTCATCGATACCGTCGCCAAAGCCCTGGTAGGCCATGTCGAGGAATGGAATGTGACCTTTGGCTTTCACCACGTCCAGCACGTTTTTCCAGTCCGCCGGGCTCAAGTCGACGCCAGTCGGGTTGTGGCAGCAAGCGTGCAGCACAACGATGGAGCCGGACGGCAGGGCGTTCAGGTCTTCCAGCAGGCCGGCGCGGTTAACGTCGTGGGTGGCGGCGTCATAGTAGCGATAGTTCTGTACTGGGAAACCAGCGGTTTCGAACAGTGCGCGGTGGTTTTCCCAGCTCGGGTCGCTGATCGCCACGACGGCGTTCGGCAGCAGTTGCTTGAGGAAATCGGCACCGATTTTCAGCGCGCCAGTACCGCCGACGGCCTGGGTGGTGATGACCCGGCCAGCAGCGATCAATGGCGAGTCATTGCCGAACAGCAGTTTCTGCACGGCCTGGTCGTAGGCGGCGATGCCGTCGATCGGCAAGTAGCCACGGGAAACGTGTTGAGCGGCGCGAATCGTCTCGGCTTCGACAACGGCGCGCAGGAGAGGGATTCGCCCTTGCTCGTCGCAGTAAACACCGACCCCCAGGTTGACCTTGGTGGTACGGGTATCGGCATTGAATGCTTCGTTGAGGCCCAGGATTGGATCGCGTGGTGCCATTTCGACAGCGGAGAACAGGCTCATTATTGCGGCGGCTCTGAATGGAGTGTGGAGGGACGTGTCGCGCTCCAGCCGAATGCACTAGAGCGGTGCACAAACGGGGAGCTAGTATAGAGGCCATCAGCGATTGATGGCGACAGGCGATTCGGCTTTTACGGTAAGTTTTTCCAATTATTTTTCGATCGTTGGTCGAGCGACGTCGTCAAAGGTTTTACCCGATGTAGGACGTTTGCCTTGAAAGGGATGGCAATCGGCTCCACATTGAGCACAATCCAGTTTTTTCCTCGGGCGACATCGGTCGTTTGCGGTCTTTCTCGTTCCTGTCCGGCTTAACCGGGCAAGAGTGAACCAGAGGTATGTATGTCTGAATTCCAGCTAGTCACCCGCTTCGAGCCCGCCGGCGATCAGCCGGAAGCCATCCGTCTGATGGTCGAGGGCATCGAGGCCGGGCTGGCGCACCAGACGCTGCTCGGTGTGACCGGCTCGGGCAAGACCTTCAGCATCGCCAACGTGATCGCCCAAGTGCAGCGCCCGACGCTGGTGCTGGCGCCGAACAAGACCCTGGCTGCGCAGTTGTACGGCGAGTTCAAGGCGTTCTTCCCGAACAACGCCGTTGAATACTTCGTCTCCTATTACGACTACTACCAGCCCGAAGCCTATGTGCCGTCGTCCGACACCTTCATTGAGAAGGACGCCTCGATCAACGACCACATCGAGCAGATGCGCCTGTCCGCGACCAAAGCGCTGCTGGAACGCAAAGACGCAATCATTGTCACCACGGTGTCGTGCATCTACGGTCTGGGCAGCCCGGAAACCTATTTGAAGATGGTGTTGCACGTGGATCGCGGCGACAAGCTCGACCAGCGTGCGCTGTTGCGTCGCCTGGCCGACCTGCAATACACCCGCAATGACATGGACTTCGCCCGGGCGACGTTCCGGGTGCGCGGCGATGTGATTGATATCCACCCGGCGGAATCCGATTTTGAGGCGATCCGCATCGAGCTGTTCGATGACGAGGTGGAAAGCCTGTCCGCCTTCGATCCGCTGACGGGCGAAGTCATCCGCAAGCTGCCGCGCTTCACCTTCTATCCGAAGAGCCATTACGTGACGCCTCGGGAAACCCTGCTCGACGCCGTCGAGGGGATCAAGGTCGAGTTGCAGGAGCGCCTGGAATACCTGCGCTCCAACAACAAGCTAGTGGAAGCCCAGCGGCTGGAGCAACGCACCCGTTTCGACCTGGAGATGATTCTGGAGCTGGGTTACTGCAACGGCATTGAAAACTACTCGCGCTACCTGTCGGGCCGTGCATCCGGCGAGGCGCCGCCCACGTTGTTTGACTACCTGCCAGCCGACGCCTTGCTGGTGATCGACGAATCCCACGTCAGCGTGCCGCAGGTCGGTGCCATGTATAAGGGCGACCGGTCCCGTAAGGAAACGCTGGTGGAATACGGCTTCCGCCTGCCATCGGCGCTGGATAACCGGCCGATGCGTTTCGACGAGTTCGAAGGCATCAGTCCGCAGACAATATTTGTCTCGGCCACACCGGGCAATTACGAGGCGGAGCACGCAGGGCGCGTGGTCGAGCAAGTGGTGCGCCCGACTGGCCTGGTGGACCCGCAGATCGAAATCCGTCCGGCGCTGACTCAGGTCGACGACTTGCTCTCGGAAATCACCAAGCGCGTAGCCCTGGAAGAGCGGGTGCTGGTCACCACGCTGACCAAACGCATGTCCGAGGATTTGACCGATTACCTGGCCGATCACGGCGTGCGCGTGCGTTATCTGCACTCGGACATCGACACCGTGGAGCGGGTCGAGATCATCCGTGACTTGCGCCTCGGCACCTTCGATGTGCTGGTGGGGATCAACCTGCTGCGTGAAGGCCTGGACATGCCGGAAGTCTCGCTGGTGGCGATTCTTGATGCGGACAAGGAGGGTTTCCTGCGCTCCGAACGCTCGCTGATCCAGACCATTGGCCGGGCGGCACGCAACCTTAATGGCCGGGCGATTCTGTATGCGGATCGGATTACTGGTTCCATGGAGCGGGCAATCGGCGAAACCGAGCGTCGTCGCGACAAGCAGATCGCCTTCAACCTGGCCAACGGCATTACGCCCAAAGGGGTGTTCAAGGACGTCGCCGACATTATGGAAGGCGCGACTGTGCCGGGTTCGCGCAGCAAGAAGCGCAAAGGCATGGCCAAGGCTGCCGAGGAAAGCGCCAAATACGAAGCCGAATTGCGTTCGCCGAGCGAGATCACCAAGCGCATTCGTCAGCTGGAAGAGAAGATGTACCAGCTCGCCCGCGACCTGGAGTTCGAAGCCGCGGCGCAGCTGCGCGACGAAATCGGCAAGCTGCGGGAGCGGTTGATCGCGGTTTGACGCTCCCTCTGTAGCAGTTGCCGAAGGCTGCGATCTTTTGATCTTGTTTTTACAGGCAAAGTCAAAAGATCGCAGCCTTGGCAGCTCCTGCGGCGCTTAAATCCCGCACTCACTGGAGCCGGGCGGCTATCGCCTGTTACCATTCGCCCCTTGTTTGATCTTCGCTTTTCATTCTTTTTGAGACATGCCATGACCACCGTCCGCACTCGCATCGCGCCATCGCCTACCGGGGACCCCCACGTAGGTACCGCTTACATCGCTTTGTTCAACTACTGCTTTGCCAAGCAGCATGGCGGTGAGTTCATCCTGCGGATCGAAGACACCGACCAACTGCGTTCGACCCGCGAGTCCGAACAGCAGATTTTCGACGCCCTGCGCTGGTTGGGTATCGACTGGAGCGAAGGCCCGGATGTCGGCGGCCCGCACGGTCCTTACCGTCAGAGTGAGCGCGGCGATATCTACCAGAAGTACTGCCAGCAACTGGTAGACATGGGCCATGCCTTCCCATGCTTCTGCACCGCCGAAGAACTGGACCAGATGCGCGCCGAGCAAATGGCCCGCGGTGAGACCCCGCGTTACGACGGCCGTGCGCTGTTGCTGTCCAAGGAAGAAGTCGCGCGCCGCCTGGCCGCCGGCGAACCCCACGTGATCCGCATGAAAGTGCCGACCGAAGGCGTGTGCGTGGTGCCGGACATGCTGCGTGGCGACGTCGAGATCCCGTGGGATCGCATGGACATGCAAGTGCTGATGAAGACCGACGGCCTGCCGACGTACTTCCTGGCCAACGTGGTCGACGACCACCTGATGGGCATCACCCACGTGCTGCGCGGTGAAGAATGGCTGCCTTCGGCACCGAAACTGATCCTGCTGTACGAGTACTTCGGCTGGGAACAGCCGCAGCTGTGCTACATGCCGCTGCTGCGTAACCCGGACAAGAGCAAGCTGTCCAAGCGCAAGAACCCGACCTCGGTGACGTTCTACGAGCGCATGGGCTTCATGCCGGAAGCGATGCTCAACTACCTGGGCCGCATGGGCTGGTCGATGCCGGACGAGCGCGAGAAGTTCTCCCTGCAGGAAATGGTCGACAACTTCGACTTGAGCCGCGTCTCACTTGGCGGGCCGATTTTCGACATCGAGAAACTGTCGTGGCTCAACGGCCAGTGGCTGCGTGACCTGCCGGTGGAAGAGTTCGCCGCTCGCGTGCAGAAGTGGGCGCTGAACCCTGAATACATGATGAAGATCGCGCCGCACGTGCAGGGCCGGGTTGAAACCTTCAGCCAGGTCGCACCGCTGGCTGGCTTCTTCTTCGCTGGTGGCGTGAATCCGGACGCTAAACTGTTCGAATCCAAGAAGCTCTCGGGCGATCAGGTTCGTCAGTTGATGCAATTGATCCTGTGGAAGCTGGAAAGCCTGCGTCAGTGGGAGAAGGACAGCATCACTGCAACGATTCAGGCGGTGGTCGAATCCCTGGAGCTGAAGCTGCGTGACGCCATGCCGCTGATGTTTGCTGCGATCACCGGGCAGGCCAGTTCGGTATCGGTACTCGACGCGATGGAAATCCTCGGTCCGGACCTGACCCGTTTCCGTCTGCGCCAGGCCATTGACCTGCTGGGCGGCGTGTCGAAGAAAGAAAACAAAGAGTGGGAAAAGCTTCTGGGCGCGATTGCCTGACGGCGTTTGACTCAGTAGGAGCTGCCGAAGGCCGCGATCTTTTGATCCTGATCTTCGGCGCTTCCCCCGAATTTACGGGGGGAGGGCGGTAAGTGATTGTTATGTCGGCAAAAAATTTTAAATTTTTTGAAAAATAAGTTTGACAGCTTTCCGATGCGCCATTAAGATTCGCCCCGTCCTCAGCGATGAGGGGCTATAGCTCAGCTGGGAGAGCGCTTGCATGGCATGCAAGAGGTCGACGGTTCGATCCCGTCTAGCTCCACCAATTTACACTTCAAGGTCTGGCCACACCGGCCTTGAAGCGATCAACACTCAGCGTTGATCAGTTGTATAGAAGGGTTTGCGTCCCCTTCGTCTAGTGGCCTAGGACACCGCCCTTTCACGGCGGTAACAGGGGTTCGAGTCCCCTAGGGGACGCCAGTTTTACAGAAGCGATGTTGCAAGATATCGCTCCGCCGCGAGGCGAAAAATCCGGGGCTATAGCTCAGCTGGGAGAGCGCTTGCATGGCATGCAAGAGGTCGACGGTTCGATCCCGTCTAGCTCCACCAATTTTACAGTTCAAGGTCTGGCCACACCGGCCTTGAATCGATCAGCTCTCAGCACTGATCAGTTGTATAGAAGGGTTTGCGTCCCCTTCGTCTAGTGGCCTAGGACACCGCCCTTTCACGGCGGTAACAGGGGTTCGAGTCCCCTAGGGGACGCCACGATTACCCGCTTTGCGGGATTTTTAAGGGTCATTCAATTATTGAATGGCCCTTTTGTTTGTCTGGCGTTTGGCCAAATCTCCTTTTTCCCCAACACTGTTCTTCAGACCAGCGGTCACATCCACGACTTGCGGAAAATTATTATGAGAATAATATTCTAGTCGTAATATTCGGAGGCAACGATGAACGATAAAAAAGCTCAAACCCGCGAACGCATCCTCAAGGCTGCCAGTGCAGCGCTGATCCAGCGCGGCCCGGCCGAGCCGAGCGTGGGTGAAGTGATGGGCGCGGCCGGGCTGACGGTCGGCGGTTTCTACGCGCACTTCGAGAGCAAGGACGCGTTGATGCTGGAAGCGTTCAAGCAGCTGCTCAGCCATCGTCGTGACTTGATCGCCGACATGGATGCCGAGTTGACCGGCGAAGAGCGTCGCGCGTTGGTCGCAGCGTTCTACCTGTCGCGCAAACACCGTGATTCCACCGAGCAGGCATGCCCGGTTCCAGCGTCGATCAGTGAACTGGGCCGTCTGCCGGACGAATTTCGTGTGGCGTTGAATGAACATATTGAATTGATGGTCGCGCAGTTGGCAGCCAGCCCGGAAGACATCGACAAGGTCTTGGCCGACATCGCCTTGATGGTGGGTGGTTTGGCGCTGGCGCGGGCGCTGGGGCCAGGAGAGTTGTCCGATCGATTGCTGCGCGCCGCCAAATCGGCGGTGCTGTGACCTAAAGGCATCCAGCCTGAGGAGATGGGCGATGAACACGTTGAGCTGGGTTCGTGGCGTTAATGGCACCTTGGGCTGGTTCGCACCGAAGCTGGTGGCGAGCAAGATGCGTCTGGCATTCATGACCCCGCGGGAGTTGCCGCCGCGTGATTGGGAATTGCCGCTGCTGGCGAAATCCGAGCGGATCACTTTGCGCTTCGGCCTCTCGGCGCTGCGTTGGGGACAGGGCCCGGCAGTGTTGTTGATGCACGGCTGGGAGGGCCGGCCAACGCAGTTTGCCGCGCTGATCACGGCGCTGGTCGATGCCGGTTACACCGTGGTCGCCCTGGACGGCCCGGCTCATGGTCGCTCGCCTGGACGCGAAGCCAATGTGGTGCTGTTCGCCCGGGCGATGCTTGAAGCAGCTGCTGAACTACCGCCGCTGCAAGCGGTAATCGGTCACTCGATGGGCGGCGCCAGCGCCATGCTCGCGGTGCAGTTGGGTTTGCGCACCGAAACCCTGGTCTCGATCGCCGCCCCGGCGCGAATCCTTGGGGTGCTGCGCGGTTTTGCGCGCTATGTACGCCTGCCGCCCAAAGCCCGTTCGGCGTTCATTCGTCAGGTCGAAAAAGACGTCGGCATGCGCGCCGCTGCGCTGGATGTCGCGCACTACCAGCTCGACATGCCTGGCCTGATTGTCCATGCCGAGGACGACAGCTTTGTCTCGGTCAAGGAGTCCCAATTGATTCACGAAGCCTGGTTCGACAGTCGCTTGTTGCGCCTGGAAGAGGGCGGTCATCAGCGGGTCCTGGCCGATCCGCGGGTGATCGATGGCGTGCTCTCGCTGCTGGCCGGTCGCAGCCTGCAATCGCGCCAATCGGCCTGAGCTTCCGTTACACTGCCCCGGTCGAAATAATCTGACCGGGAGTGGGGCATGGGCTGGGATCGGGCAACGCCGTTTATCATTGATCTGGAAGTGGGCGCCGAAGACATCGACGGGTTGGGCCACGCGAACAACGCGGTGTACGTGACCTGGCTCGAGCGCTGTGCCTGGCGTCACTCGCAGCGGCTGGGTCTGGACCTGGTCGAGTATCGGCGGCTGGACCGGGCGATGGCGGTGGTGCGGCACGAGATTGATTACCTGGCGGCGGCCTACGAAGGCGATGAGCTGCAGCTGGCGACCTGGATCGTCGATTGGGACCAGCGCCTGAGAATGACCCGACACTTCCAGCTGATCCGCCCCAGTGACAACTCGACGTTGCTGCGGGCGCAGACCACGTTCGTGTGCATCGAGCTGTCGACCGGCAAGCCCAAGCGCATGCCGGCGGAATTCATCGAGGGCTATGGCTCGGCGTTGCAAGTTC
Organism: Pseudomonas sp. Pseusp15; assembly: GCF_059492165.1. NCBI lineage: Bacteria > Pseudomonadati > Pseudomonadota > Gammaproteobacteria > Pseudomonadales > Pseudomonadaceae > Pseudomonas > Pseudomonas sp. Pseusp15. The sequence continues at coordinate 3,129,527 of NZ_CP168523.1, read as the reverse complement.
CAAGCTGACACAGTCCGCACATTTGCCACCGCCCGGTCTGACGAAATACCTTCTGCACGCCGAAACCAGTAAACTGCCGCACGTTTTTCGTTGAGTGTGTTTTTCATGCAAATTGCTTTGGCGCCCATGGAGGGGTTGGTCGACAACATCCTGCGGGACGTGCTGACCCGTGTGGGCGGTATCGATTGGTGTGTAACCGAGTTCATTCGGATCAACGATCAGCTGCTCACGCCTGCCTACTACCACAAGTTCGGCCCGGAACTGCTGACCGGCGCCCGTACCGCCTCCGGCGTGCCGCTGCGGGTGCAACTGCTTGGCTCCGATCCGGTGTGCCTGGCGGAAAACGCTGCACTGGCCTGCGAATTGGGTTCCGAAGTCATCGACCTGAACTTCGGCTGCCCGGCCAAGACCGTCAATAAGTCGCGCGGTGGCGCCGTTCTGCTCAAAGAGCCTGAGCTGCTCAATGAAATCGTCGAACATGTCCGCCGCGCGGTGCCAGCACACATTCCAGTGACCGCCAAAATGCGCCTGGGCTTCGACAGTCCCGATGGCTCGCTGGTTTGCGCCACAGCCCTGGCCGAAGGCGGTGCGGCGCACATCGTGGTTCACGCGCGGACCAAAACGGATGGCTACAAGCCGCCAGCTCACTGGGAATGGATCCCGCGGGTCCAGGACGTGGTCAAGGTGCCAGTGTTCGCCAACGGTGACATCTGGAGCGTGGAGGACTGGCGACGTTGCCGCGAGATCAGCGGCGTCGAAGACATCATGCTTGGTCGTGGCCTGGTGTCGCGTCCGGATCTGGCAAGGCAGATCGCTGCGGCGCGGGCCGGTGAGGAGGTCGTCGAGATGACCTGGGCCGAGCTGCTGCCGCTGATTCAGGATTTCTGGCTGCAAGCCAAGGCCCAGATGACACCACGCCAATCGCCGGGTCGCCTGAAGCAGTGGCTGGCAATGCTGACCCGTAATTATCCCGAAGCAGTAGAGTTGTTCGGCGTCCTGCGTCGTGAAACCGAGCTGGATCAGGTCTCGCGTTTACTGGGGTTGCAGGTGTCTGAAGCCGCCTGAGTCTGCTTGAAAAAAATCTGAAAATAATCTCTTGAAAAGTAATCAGCGGTCCTTATCTAAGGATTACGCGATGCCGAATTCGGGTCGCGGAGACAAAAAAACTTGCTGATTATGTTCAGGAGATTTGAATCATGAGTACTGCATTTTCCTTGGCCCCACTGTTCCGTTCCTCGGTAGGTTTCGACCGTTTCAACGACCTGTTCGAAACCGCCCTGCGCAATGAGCCAGGCAGCACCTATCCACCCTACAACGTTGAAAAATACGGTGATGATCAATACCGCATCGTTGTGGCGGCCGCCGGTTTCCAGGAAGACGACCTGGACCTGCAAGTAGAAAAAGGTGTACTGACCATCAGTGGCGGCAAACGTGACGCGGACGAAAACGTCACTTACCTGTACCAAGGCATCGCACAGCGCGCCTTCAAACTGTCGTTCCGTCTGGCGGACCACATCGAAATCAAGGCCGCCGAACTGCGCAACGGTTTGTTGAATATTGAGCTGTTGCGGGTGATTCCGGAAGAAGCGAAAGCCAAACGCATCCCGATCAATGGGGCGGAAAAACCGGCTCTGCAACACTAATCGGTCAGAGCAAATGAGAAGGGCGCCATCCACTGGCGCCCTTTTTTTGTCCGTTGGTAGCAGGGCTCATTTGAGCAGTTTCTGAAACTCCTCCACCAGCAACGGCCTGCTGTGCAAATACCCCTGATACAAATGGCAGCCCAGCCCTTGCAAGAACTCCAGTTGCTCCTCGGTTTCAACCCCTTCGGCAATCACTTCCAGCTCCAGGCTGCGGGCCATGGCGACGATGGCGCGAATGATTTCGGCATCGTTGGGGTCGGTGGTGGCGTCGCGGATGAACGACTGGTCGATTTTCAGGGTGTCGACCGGCAGGCGCTTGAGGTAGGTCAGCGAGGAGTAACCGGTACCGAAATCGTCCATGGCAAAGCTCACGCCGAGTTTTTTCAGGCGTCGCATTTTGCTGATGGTGTCGTCCAGGTTCTGGATGACGATGCCTTCGGTGATTTCCAGTTTCAGTAACGAGCAGGGCAGGTCGTGGCTGCCGAGGCTGTGCTCGATGCGTTCGACGAAGTCGTTCTGACGGAATTGCCGCGGGCTGATATTCACGCACAGGCTGAAATTGAGCGGGTCGATCAGGCCTTTGGCGATCAGGCGTTTGAAGGCCGCACAAGCTTCGTCGAGGATCCATGTGCCGACTTCCAGAATCAGCCCGCTGTCTTCCAGCACCTTGATGAACTCGGTCGGCGATTGCGCGCCCAGTTGCGGATGGTGCCAGCGCACCAGGGCTTCGGCGCCGGTAATGCGGTTGTTGCGGGCGTCCACCTGAGGCTGGTATTGCACGCTGAATTCACCCCGGGAAAGGGCCAGGCGCAGGTCGGTTTCCATGCGCAGGCGTTCGCTGGCGGCCTTCTGCATGGTGTTGTGATACATCTGCGTGGTGTTGCGGCCCGAGTCCTTGGCGCGGTAGAGGGCGATATCGGCGCGCTTGAGCAGGTCGGTCGGGGTCGAGCCGTGGTCGGGGATCAGCGCGATGCCGATGCTCGGCGTCACTTGCAGGCGCTGTCCATCGAGAAACATCGGTTCGGACAGCAACTCGCGCAAGGTATCCGCCAGTTCCCGGACTTGAGCGCTGACGTCGGTGCGCGAGCCTTCCAGGCCACTGAGCAGCACCACGAACTCATCGCCGCCCAGGCGTGCGACGGTGTCTTCCATGCGTACGCTGGCTTCAAGGCGCGCGGTGATGATTTTCAGCACCGTATCGCCCACCGGGTGGCCGAGGGAGTCGTTGATGTGCTTGAAGTGGTCGAGGTCGAGGAACATCAGGGCGCCACGCAAGTTGTGGCGCTTGAGCAGGGCGATCTGCTGGCTCAGGCGGTCCATCAGCAGCGCGCGGTTCGGCAGGTTGGTCAGCGGGTCGTGGTAGGCCAGGTGACGGATCTGCGCTTCGGCATTTTTCAGCAGGCTGACATCCCGGGCGGTCAGCAGCAGGCAGGCGGTTTCGTTGAGGGTGATCGGTTCCACCGAGACTTCGACGGTCAGCAACTCGCCGCGCTTGTTGCGCCCGAGCATTTCCAGGTGGTGAACCCGGCCCTTGATCTGTAGTTCGGCCAGCAACGCCGAGCGTTGTTTCTCCTCGGCCCAGATGCCGACCTGATACACCGTGCGGCCCACCACTTCATCGGCACGGTAGCCGGTCAGGCGGCAGAAGCCATCGTTAACCTCCAGATAGCGTCCAGTGTCGCGCTCGGTAATGGTGATGGCGTCGGGGCTTGAGTGGAAGGCCTTGGCGAACTTCTCCTCGCTGGCCTTGAGCGCCGCTTCCGAGCGTTGCTGTTGGGTGATGTCGCGCAGGGTGGTGACGATGCACGGCTGGTCGCCGACGCTGATCTGGCGGCTGGAGATCACGCAGGTCAGGGATTGCCCGTCCTTGTGTTGAACGATGATCGCCACATTGTTCAGGCCCTGCTCGCGGATGACCCGCTCGATCCTTTGCAGGCTTTTCGCCGAGGCGTCCCACAGGCCGATTTCGTCGGCGCTGCGACCGATGACGTCGGTGGTGCTCCAGCCGAACGTCTGGGTGAAGCTGGAGTTGATCTCGATGAAGTGGCCGGTGTCCTGGCGCGTGACGCAGATCGGGTCGGGGCTGACCTGGAACAACGTGGCGAATTTCTCTTCCGACGCTATCAGTTGCTGTTCGCGCTCTACTTGCTCGGTGATGTCCAGCAATGTGCCGGCCATGCGCAGCGGGTTGCCGTCATCATCGCGGTAGAGTCTGGCGCGGCTTTCCAGGTAGCGCGAACTACCGTCCGGCAGCTGCACGCGGTACGTCAGTTGATAATTGCCGGCGGGGCCTTCGCGTAAGCTGCGGTAAGCGTCGCGCATGGTGTCGCGTTCTTCACCGGGTACACCTTCGAAAAACGCATCGAAGGATTCATGGAAGGGTTTGGGCTCCAGGCCATGCAGCTGGGCGGCCCGCGCCGAGCCGTAAAGCATGCCGCTGGGGATGTGCCAGTCCCAGGTGCCGAGTTGTGCTGAATCCAGGGCCAGGTCGAGGCGTTCCTGGCTGTCTTTGAGGGCGTGCTCGGCGATTTTTCGTTCGGTGGTGTCAAGGAATGTGCTCAGCAGATAGGGCTGGCCTTCGAGCTCGACCTTTTGCGCGCTGAGAATGCCGTCGTGAACCTGCCCGTTGCTGGCGCGAAATTGCACCTCCATGTTGATCAGCTCACCTTTGGCCTTGGTGGCCTTGACCAGTTCCGCCCGTTGCTCCGGGTTGACCCAAAGGCCAAGCTCCAGTGTGGTTCGGCCGATTGCGTCTTGCACCGGCCAGCCGAACAGGCTTTCGAAATACTGGTTGGCTTCGCTGATCAGGCCGTCTTCCTGACGGGTCAGCAGCACCATGTTCGGGCACAGGTGAAACAGCGTGGCGAAGCGTTTTTCCGAGCTGCTCAGCGCTTGTTCACGCTGGCGCTGGTGGGTGATTTCACGGATGACCCCGATCATTCGTGGCCGGCCGTTTTTGTCCGGTAGCAGGCTGCCGTTGATTTCCAGCCAGTGCAGGCTGCCGTCGGGCCAGCGGATGCGGTGGTGCATGGCCTGCTCCAGCGGAGCGCCGGCGATCACTGCATTGAAGGCGCGGATGGCTTTCGCCCGATCCTCCTGGGGCAGCAGGTCGAGGTATTCCAGATCCTCGGGCAACGGTTGCCGGGGATCGAAGCCGAACAACGCCTGAGTACCCCGTGACCAGCTGATCTGTCCGCGCTCGATGTCCCAATACCAGGCGCCCAGTCGGGCGCCATTGAGGGCCGCGAGCAACTGTGGGGCGCTTTCCCAGCTCTGCTCGGACCGTTTTGGGTCAATTGCCTGAATTCGCGGCATTGGCGGCATACGTTCAACAGATTTGGGCATGGATGACAGGCCTTGGGCTGAATTGGGCGTTAGGCACAGGGTTTTGGGGCTCTATAGGCGTAGCACAAAAGAAGAAGCACAGCTTAGCCGCGAGTCCCTGGCTGATCGATTTGTGCATCCAGCAAAGCCATGAAGGCCTTTGCCGCGTTCGACAGCGTCCGTTCGGTGTGCAGGATATAGCCTAGCTGGCGAGTGAGCTGTATGCCCGGCAAAGGTATGCGCGCCACTTGCTCATCCAGCATGGTGCGCGGCAAAACGCTCCAGGCCAGGCCGATCGAGACCATCATCTTGATGGTCTCCAGATAATTGGTGCTCATGGCGATGTTCGGCGTCAGGCCCTGGGCCTCGAACAGGCGTTGCACGATGTGGTGGGTAAAGGTGTTGCCGCCGGGGAAAACCGCGGGGTGCAGGGCAATGTCCGCCAGGCTGACCGCACCGTTGCTGATCAGCGGATGCTCTGGGGCGGCCACGAAATCCAGTGGGTCGTCCCACACGGGCGTGGCCTTGACCAATGTGTGAGGTTCCGGTGCAAGGGTGATGACTGCCAGTTCAGCGCGGCCATGGAGGATTTCTTCGTAGGCCACTTCCGAATCGAGGAACTGAATATCCAGCGCCACTTGCGGGTAACGTCGGGTGAACTCCCTTAATAAGGGTGGCAAGCGATGCAGGCCGATGTGATGGCTGGTGGCCAATGTCAGACGACCGGTCACTTCGCCAGTCAGGTTGGTCAGGGCGCGGCGGGTGTCATCCAGTACATTGAGGATCTGATAGGCCCGTGGCAGCAAGGCGCGGCCGGCTTCGGTCAGGCCGACTTCCCGGCCCAGTCGATCGAACAGTCGCACCTTCAATTGCTGCTCCAGCCCGGCGATGCGCTTGCTGATGGCCGGTTGCGTCAGGTGCAGCCGTTCGCCGGCGCCGGAGAAGCTTCCGGTCTCGGCAATCGCGATAAAGGCGTTGAGGTTGGCGAGGTCCATAATGAGGTCTCAGTGGCATTCCAGTTGGTTATGCAAAGCATAAAAAATATGAATTTGAGTTATTTAATGTAACCCCCTAGGATCGACCTCACAAGCCAAGGGGTTATTGAATTACTCAAGATCCGGGGCATAGAAACAAGCTGATGAGGAAACCGTCTGATGGCCGGCAAAACGCTCTACGACAAGCTCTGGGATTCGCATTTGGTCAAGCAGCGCGACGATGGCTCTGCGCTGATCTACATCGATCGTCACATCATCCACGAAGTGACCTCGCCGCAAGCCTTCGAAGGCCTGCGTCTGGCCGGGCGCAAGCCTTGGCGCATCGATGCCAACATCGCGACCCCGGACCACAACGTACCGACCACCCCGGAGCGCAAGGGCGGCATCGAAGCGATCGTCGACCAGGTCTCGCGTTTGCAGGTTCAGACCCTCGACGATAACTGTGACGAATACGGCATCGTCGAATTCAAGATGAATGACGTCCGCCAAGGCATCGTCCACGTCATCGGCCCGGAGCAGGGTGCCACCTTGCCGGGCATGACCGTGGTCTGCGGCGACTCCCACACCTCGACCCACGGCGCATTCGGTGCCCTGGCTCACGGTATCGGCACCTCCGAGGTCGAGCACGTGCTCGCCACTCAGTGCCTGGTCGCCAAGAAAATGAAGAACATGCTGGTGTTGGTCGAGGGCAAATTGCCGTTCGGCGTGACTGCCAAGGACATCGTCCTCGCCGTGATCGGCAAGATCGGCACCGCCGGCGGTAATGGCCACGCCATCGAATTCGCCGGTAGCGCGATTCGCGACCTGTCCGTTGAAGGCCGCATGACCATCTGCAACATGTCCATCGAAGCCGGCGCCCGTGTTGGCCTGGTGGCCGCCGACGAAAAAACCGTGGCTTACGTCAAGGGCCGTCCATTTGCTCCGAAGGGCGCGGAATGGGATTTGGCCGTCGAAGCCTGGAAAGACCTGGTCTCCGACGCCGATGCCAAGTTCGACACCATCGTCGAGCTCGATGCCTCTCAGATCAAGCCGCAAGTCAGCTGGGGCACCTCGCCTGAGATGGTGTTGGCCGTGGATCAGAACGTACCGGATCCGGCCAAGGAAATGGACCTGGTCAAGCGCGATTCCATCGAACGCGCCTTGAAATACATGGGTTTGACCGCCAATCAGGCGATCACCGACATTCAGTTGGACCGTGTATTCATAGGCTCCTGCACCAACTCGCGGATCGAAGACCTGCGCGCCGCCGCGGTGATCGCCAAGGGCCGCAAAGTGGCTTCGACCATCAAGCAGGCCATCGTGGTGCCGGGTTCGGGGCTGGTGAAGGCTCAGGCCGAATCCGAAGGCCTGGACAAGATTTTTATCGAGGCCGGTTTTGAATGGCGTGAGCCTGGCTGCTCGATGTGCCTGGCGATGAACCCGGACCGTTTGGAGTCGGGCGAGCATTGCGCGTCGACCTCCAACCGTAACTTCGAAGGCCGTCAGGGCGCCGGTGGTCGTACCCACCTCGTCAGCCCGGCCATGGCCGCCGCCGCCGCGGTGAACGGTCGTTTCGTCGACGTCCGTGAATTGATCTAAAGGAGCGCAGCATGAAAGCTTTTACCCAGCACACTGGTCTTGTCGCGCCTTTGGATCGTGCCAACGTCGACACCGACCAGATCATCCCGAAGCAGTTCTTGAAGTCGATCAAGCGCACCGGTTTCGGTCCGAACCTGTTCGATGAGTGGCGTTATCTGGACGTTGGCCAGCCGTATCAGGACAACTCCAAGCGCCCGCTGAACAAGGACTTCGTCCTCAACGCCGAGCGTTATCAAGGCGCCAGCGTGTTGCTGGCCCGCGAGAACTTCGGCTGCGGCTCCAGCCGCGAGCATGCGCCGTGGGCACTGGAAGAGTACGGTTTCCGCAGCATCATCGCACCGAGCTACGCCGACATCTTCTTCAACAACAGCTTCAAGAACGGCTTGCTGCCGATCATCCTGAGCGACGCTGAAGTCGATGAGCTGTTCAAGCAGGTTGAAGCGAACCCGGGCTACCAGTTACAGATCGATTTGCAGGCCCAGACCGTGACCCGTCCGGACGGCAAAGTGCTGAGCTTCGAGATCGATGCCTTCCGTAAGCACTGCCTGCTCAATGGCCTGGACGATATCGGCCTGACTTTGCAGGATCACGAGGCGATTGCCACGTTTGAAGCCAAGCACCGCGCGAGCCAGCCATGGTTGTTTCGCGACGCCTGAGATTGATCTGGAATCGATGTAATCAGGGCCGGCCTCTTCGCGGGCAGGCCCAGACAGCGCAAGGTTAAACCTAAAAAGGAAGTCCCGATGACCAGCACCGCGCAGCACAGCCAGGTAGTCCAAAAACAATTCGGTGAACAGGCCTCGGCCTATCTGAGCAGCGCCGTACACGCTCAAGGCACCGAATTCGCGCTGCTACAGGCTGAACTGGCGGGGCAGGGCGATGCCCGGGTACTGGACCTGGGTTGCGGTGCCGGTCATGTGAGTTTTCATGTGGCCTCGCTGGTCAGGGAAGTAGTCGCTTACGACCTGTCCCAGCAGATGCTCGATGTAGTCGCCTCCGCCGCTGTCGACCGGGGTTTGAGTAATGTGACCACGGTCAACGGCGCCGCCGAGCGTCTGCCGTTCGCCGATGGCGAGTTCGATTTCGTCTTCAGCCGCTATTCGGCGCACCATTGGAGCGACCTCGGTGTGGCCCTGCGCGAAGTTCGCCGGGTGCTGAAGCCGGGCGGGGTGGCGGCGTTCATCGATGTGTTGTCGCCGGGCAGCCCGTTGTTCGACACTTACCTGCAAAGCGTCGAAGTGCTGCGCGACACCAGTCACGTGCGCGATTATTCTGCGGGCGAGTGGTTGCGTCAGGTCAGCGAAGCGGGGTTGCATACCCGCAGCACAACGCGCCAACGGTTGCGCCTGGAGTACACCTCCTGGGTCGAGCGCATGCGTACGCCGCAGGTGATGCGCGCGGCGATCCTCGAGTTGCAGCAATCGATGGGCAACGAGGTGCGCGAATATTTTGAGATTGAAGCCGATGGTTCGTTCAGCACCGATGTACTGGTGCTGATGGCTGAACGATAGAATTTTTCCGGGCGCACCCGCGGGTGCGCCGACTGATGACATGAGGAAAGCATGAGCAAGCAGATTCTGATTCTCCCAGGCGACGGTATTGGCCCGGAAATCATGGCCGAAGCGGTCAAGGTGCTGGAGCTGGCGAACGACAAGTACAGCCTGGGCTTCGAACTGAGCCATGACGTGATCGGTGGCGCCGCCATCGACAAGCACGGCGTGCCGCTGGCCGATGAGACCCTGGCCCGTGCACGCGCAGCCGATGCTGTGCTGCTGGGCGCCGTGGGCGGCCCGAAATGGGACACCATCGAGCGTGACATCCGCCCTGAGCGCGGTCTGCTGAAAATCCGTGCGCAACTGGGCCTGTTCGGCAACCTGCGTCCGGCGATCCTGTACCCGCAACTGGCCGAGGCTTCCAGCCTGAAGGCAGAAATCGTTGCTGGCCTGGACATCCTGATCGTCCGTGAACTGACCGGCGGTATCTACTTCGGCGCGCCACGTGGCGTGCGCGAGCTGGAAAACGGCGAGCGTCAGGCCTACGACACGCTGCCATACAGCGAAACTGAAATCCGCCGTATCGCCCGTGTCGGTTTCGACATGGCCCGCGTGCGCGGCAAGAAGCTGTGCTCGGTGGACAAGGCCAACGTGCTGGCCTCCAGCCAGCTGTGGCGTGAAATCGTCGAGCAAGTGGCCAAGGACTACCCGGACGTCGAACTGAGCCACATGTACGTCGACAACGCCGCCATGCAACTGGTGCGTGCACCGAAGCAGTTCGACGTGATTGTCACCGACAACCTGTTCGGCGACATTCTTTCCGACGAAGCGTCGATGCTCACCGGTTCCATCGGCATGCTGCCGTCGGCGTCGCTGGATGCCAACAACAAAGGCATGTACGAGCCGTGCCACGGTTCGGCGCCAGACATCGCTGGCAAGGGCATTGCCAACCCGTTGGCGACCATTTTGTCGGTGTCGATGATGCTGCGTTACAGCTTCAATCTGCAGGATGCGGCCGACGCCATCGAGAAGGCCGTGAGCCTGGTTTTGGATCAGGGTCTGCGTACGGGAGACATCTGGTCGGCTGGTTGCACCAAGGTCGGTACGCAGGAAATGGGCGACGCAGTAGTCGCCGCGCTGCGGAATCTGTAATCTCTCTGGCCCGCTGCAATTTTCAACCTTGAAAGCAGCGGCCCACTTTTCAAGAAGGTGTAGTTGCGATGAAACGTGTAGGTCTGATCGGTTGGCGCGGCATGGTCGGTTCCGTGCTCATGCAGCGGATGCTGGAAGAGCAGGATTTCGATCTTATCGAGCCGGTGTTTTTCACCACTTCCAATGTCGGTGGCCAAGGCCCGTCCGTGGGCAAGGACATTGCTCCGCTCAAGGACGCTTACAGCATTGAAGAGCTGAAAACCCTCGACGTGATTCTGACCTGCCAGGGTGGCGACTACACCAGCGAAGTGTTCCCGAAGCTGCGCGAAGCCGGCTGGCAGGGTTACTGGATCGACGCCGCTTCCAGCCTGCGCATGCAGGATGACGCGGTGATCGTGCTGGACCCGGTGAACCGCAAGGTTATCGACCAGCAGCTCGACGCGGGCACCAAGAACTACATCGGCGGCAACTGCACCGTCAGCCTGATGCTGATGGGCCTGGGCGGTCTGTTTGAAGCCGGTCTGGTGGAGTGGATGAGCGCCATGACCTATCAGGCGGCCTCCGGTGGCGGCGCGCAGCACATGCGTGAGCTGATCAAGCAAATGGGTGTGACTCACGGCGCTGTCGCCGATCAACTGGCCGATCCGGCCAGCGCCATCCTCGACATTGACCGCCGTGTTGCCGAAGCCATGCGCAGCGACGCGTACCCGACCGAAAACTTTGGCGTACCGCTGGCCGGCAGCCTGATCCCGTGGATCGACAAGGAACTGCCGAACGGCCAGAGCCGTGAAGAGTGGAAGGCCCAGGCCGAGACCAACAAAATCCTCGGTCGCTTCAAGAGCCCGATCCCGGTGGACGGTATCTGCGTGCGCATCGGCGCCATGCGTTGCCACAGCCAGGCGCTGACCATCAAGCTGAACAAAGACGTGCCGATCGCTGATATCGAAGGGCTGATCAGCCAGCACAACCCTTGGGTCAAGCTGGTGCCGAACAACCGTGAAATCAGCATGCAGGAGCTGAGCCCGACGAAAGTCACCGGCACCCTGAACGTGCCGGTCGGTCGTCTGCGCAAGCTGAACATGGGTTCGCAATTCGTCGGTGCCTTCACCGTCGGCGACCAACTGCTGTGGGGCGCGGCCGAGCCGCTGCGTCGCATGCTGCGGATCCTGCTTGAGCGTTGATCGATTGATGCAATGAAAGAACCCGTGCCTTGAAAGAGGTGCGGGTTTTTTATGCGCGCCATCCAACTTCTGTAGCAGCTGGCGAAGCCTGCGTCCAGCTGCGCAGCAGTCGTAAACCCTGCGCGCGGGGTTTGCCTGAATGATCGGGATCGCCATGACGAGGACTTCGTCCTCGAACGCAGCCTTCGGCAGCTGCTACAAGGCTTCCCCATTCATTGCCTCACCACCAACCACCCGGTAAAGTGCCGCTCCCCCCGTTTCGCCAGAGGTAGAACCATGAGCCAGTCCTTCGATATTGCCGTGATCGGCGCCACCGGCACTGTCGGCGAAACACTCGTCCAGATTCTCGAAGAACGCGACTTCCCGGTCGGCAATCTGCACCTGCTGGCGAGCAGTGAATCGGCCGGACACTCGGTGCCGTTTCGCGGCAAGAACGTGCGGGTGCGCGAAGTCGATGAGTTCGACTTCAGCAAAGTCCAGTTGGTGTTCTTCGCCGCCGGTCCGGCGGTGACCCTCAGTTTCGCCCCGCGCGCTACGGCCGCCGGTTGCTCGCTGATCGACCTGTCCGGCGCGTTGCCGGCCGATCAGGCGCCGCAAGTGGTGCCCGAGGCCAATGCTGCAATTCTTGCCGGCCTGAAAAAGCCCTTCCAGGTCAGCAGCCCAAGCCCTTCGGCGACAGCGCTGGCGGTGGTGCTGGCGCCGCTGCTCGACTTGCTCGACCTGCAACGCATCAGCCTGACGGCGTGCCTGGCGGTATCCGCCCAGGGCCGCGAAGCCGTCAGCGAGCTGGCCCGGCAAACCGCCGAACTGCTCAACGTGCGTCCGCTGGAGCCGGCTTTCTTCGATCGGCAGATGGCTTTTAACCTGTTGGCGCAAGTCGGTGCGCCCGATGCTCAGGGCCACACGTTGCTGGAAAAGCGTCTGGTGCGCGAGCTGCGTCAGGTCTTGTCGCGGCCTTTATTAAAGATTTCCGTCACTTGCATTCAAGCCCCGGTGTTTTTTGGCGATAGCTATAGCGTGACCTTGCAGTCATCGAGCGCTGTCGACCTGGTGAAAGTCAACGCGGCACTGGAAGCGGCGCCCGGTATCGAGCTGGTCGAGGCGGGCGATTACCCGACTCCGGTAGGCGATGCGGTAGGGCAGGACGTGGTTTACGTTGGTCGGGTTCGCAGCGGGATCGACGACCCGGCGGAACTTAACGTGTGGCTGACGTCAGATAACGTACGCAAAGGCGCCGCGCTCAATGCTGTGCAGGTGGCTGAATTGTTGATAAAAGACCTGCTGTAAAAGATACTTGGCAACAATTTTTTCTAGTGGTTCCAGCCGAACACCATGTTTGGCTGGAATGCTTGAGGCGAGCCATCCCGCAGGGCTTTCGTCGCATGAATGAAACGATCGCGCGCGACGACCCTTCGCCGTCGCGCGCAACGCCTTACGGCAGCGGCAATCAACACCTTCTCGCTGGCCGAGGAATGTTCAAACAAAGGATGAGGCTATGGTTCAAGTTCGCAAACTGGTGTTAGCAATAGCGGCCGCCTCGGCGCTGTCCTCCGGTATGGCGCATGCCCTCGGGCTTGGGGAATTGACCCTGAAATCGACGCTGAACCAGCCTCTGGTAGCAGAAATCGAGTTGCTCGACGTCAAGGACCTCACGGCTGCCGAAGTGGTGCCGAGCCTGGCCTCGCCCGAAGATTTCGCCAAGGCTGGTGTCGATCGTCAGGCGTTCCTCAACGACCTGACTTTCACGCCGGTGCTTAACGCCAGCGGCAAAAGCATCCTGCGCATCACCTCCAGCAAACCGCTGTCCGAACCGATGGTGAAATTCCTGGTTCAGGTGATGTGGCCAAGCGGTCGTCTGCTGCGTGATTACAGCGTGCTGCTCGATCCGTCCAAATTCTCGCCGCAAACCGCCGATGCCGCCGCGCAACCGGCGCCAGCCCAGGCGGTGACCGCGCCAGTCACCGGCGCGACCAAATCGACGCAATACACCACCACGTCGCGCGATACCTTATGGGAAATCGCCGCGAAGGCGCGTAACGGTGGATCGATCCAGCAAACCATGCTGGCCATCCAGGCGCTGAACCCGGATGCCTTTATCGACGGCAACATCAACCGGCTGAAAGCCGGCCAGGTGCTGCGTCTGCCGGATCAGGTGCAAAGCGCCAGCCTGCCGCAACCCAAGGCCATCGCTGAAGTCGCGGCGCAGAACTCTGCATGGCGCCACGGTCGTCGCTATGTGGCGAAGCCTGGAAGCGGGCAGCAGCAACTCGACGCCACCAAGCGTGCTCGCGGTGACGGCGCTTCGTCGCAAGTCGCCACGGACAAGCTGAGCCTGGTCTCTGCCGACACCGGCAAGGGCCGTGGCAAAGGTGCCACCGGTGATGCGAAGGCCTTGAGCAACAAGCTGGCCGTGACCCAGGAAAGCCTCGACACGGCTCGCCGTGACAACGCTGAACTGAAAAGCCGCATGAACGACCTGCAAAGCCAGCTGGACAAGCTGCAGCGCCTGATCGAACTGAAGAATAATCAGTTGGCCAAGCTGCAAGCCGAAGGCGGCGCGGGCGCACCGGCGGCTACGACCGCTCCGGCGATGTCGGCCGAGCTGGCAGCCAGCCCGGCGGCAACACCTGTTGAAGTGACTCCGGCGGCTCCTGCGCCGGAAGTCGTTCCGGCGCCAGCCGTCGAGCCGACGCCTGTGGCGTCCGACGAGCAGAAATTCAACGAACTGCTGACCAACCCGATCCTGCTGGGTCTGGTGGGTGGCGGTGCAGTGGTTCTGCTGCTCTTGCTGCTGTTGCTGGCCCGTCGCCGTAAAGCTCAGCAGGAGGCAGAAAAACATCTGCGCATGGCCCGTGCCTTGGCTGAGGAACAAGCGTTCTCCGCCGACCTCGACCTGCCGGAAAGCAGCTTCGAAGGTCTGGAGGTTCCGCCGCCAAGCGTGAAGCTCGCGACCGCACCAACGCCTGCACCTGCACCGGCCCCGGTGATTGCCCCGGTTGTGATGACGCCACCGATCGCTGCACCGTTGGTTGCGCCTGCCGCCGAACGCTCTGACGACGTCTTGGCCCAGGCTCAGTCGCACATCGCGGCTGGTCGCCTGAATCAGGCTGCCGCGCTGCTGGAAGACGCTATCAAGCAAGAGCCGCAACGCAGCGACCTGCGCCTGAAGCTGATGGAAGTCTACGGTCAGCAGGGCGATCGCGATGCGTTCGTCGCTCAGGAGCGTCAACTGGTGGCCAACGGCGACAACTTCGCCCGGGTCGAACAGCTGAAAAGCCGCTTCCCGGCCATGGTGGTCGCGGCGGTGGGCGGTCTGGCCGCCGCAGCTGTCGCCGCCGAGCTGGACGCACAGTACGTCAAGGACCTGCTGCTGGATGAGCCGCAAGCCCCGGAACCGGCATTGGCTGACTTTGACAGTGCTTTCGATCTGAGTCTCGACGATCTGGAAGCGGCTACTCCGATCACGCCTGCGGTTGCAGTCGAGCCAGCACCGCAGCCACAGCCTGAGCCAGAACCAGAGTCTCTGGCTGAGCTGGATGAGTTTCCGCTGGACGACGACCTGAGCTTTGAGTCGGTGTTGCAACAACAGACTGAAATCAAGGAAAGCCTCGACGACCTGTCGGACTTCGACCTGGACATGGATCTGGGCGGCGATGCTTCCCCGGAGACTCTGGCTGAAGACGACTTCCTGCTGAGCCTGGATGACGACCTCAAGGACTTGCCTGTCGCTGAAGTGCCGACCGTCACTGAGGCGCCAACGGTGACTGAGGCGCCGCTCGACGATCTGGAGTTGCCGGCTGATTTCGATCTGTCGCTGGCCGATGAAATGGACGCCGCCCCGGATAAGCCTGACGCCTTTGAAAACGAACTCAACGACGTCAATGCCGAGCTGGATCGTTTGTCCCAGAGCCTCGGCGAGCCAAGCTTCACCGAGGAAGATGCGTTGAGCGCGTCAGATGACGAGCTCGATTTCCTCTCTGGCGCTGACGAAGTCGCCACCAAGCTCGACCTGGCCCAGGCCTACATCGACATGGGCGACAATGACGGTGCTCGGGACATCCTCAATGAGGTGGTGACCGAGGGTGATGCGGGGCAGAAGAGCGAAGCCAAGGAAATGCTCTCGCGTCTGGCGTGAATCGTCGGTAAGGCTTAAACAAAACGGCAGCCCATCCAGGCTGCCGTTTTTGTTTGGGGGATGCGATAGGGTTGGTACATTCAACGCCGTGTCACAGTTACACTGGCATCCCGGTCCAGCGGCCTTATAATGCCTGCCTTTGCGTAGATCAGCAGGCTGTCACCCCTTGGCAAATATAGATAATCCGGCCGCCGAAATGGCGGCCGACGGCTTTTTCCGGATCGCGTTGGGCGTTGAATACAAAGGTTCGCGTTATCGCGGCTGGCAACGTCAGGCCTCCGGTGTGGACACGGTGCAGGAGCTTCTTGAAAAGGCCTTGTCCAAAGTCGCCGACTCACCCGTGTCGCTGCATTGCGCCGGGCGCACTGACGCCGGTGTGCATGCTTGCGGCCAAGTGGTGCATTTCGACACCCAGGTAGAGCGCTCGATGAAGGCTTGGGTCATGGGTGCCAACATCAACTTGCCGCACGACATCAGCGTCAGCTGGGCCAAGGTCATGCCGGCGCATTTCCATGCGCGGTTCAAAGCCATCGCCCGGCGCTATCGCTACGTGATCTACAACGATCAGATCCGCCCGGCGCACCTGAACGAAGAAATCACCTGGAACCACCGCCCGCTGGACGTTGAGCGCATGTCCGAGGCCGCCCAGTATCTGGTCGGCACCCACGACTTCAGTGCTTTCCGCGCCGGCCAGTGCCAGGCCAAGTCGCCGATCAAGGAGCTGCATCACCTGCGCGTTACCCGCCATGGCAAAATGATCGTGCTGGATATCCGTGCCAGTGCGTTCCTGCACCACATGGTGCGCAACATCGCAGGCGTCTTGATGACTATCGGTGCTGGCGAGCGTCCCGTGGAGTGGATGAAAGAGGTGCTGGAGAGTCGCATTCGCCGTTCCGGTGGGGTGACGGCTCATCCGTTTGGTCTGTATCTGGTGCAGGTCGAGTATCGCGACGAGTTCGAATTGCCCGAGCGTTACATCGGCCCACACTTCCTCACCGGCTTCTCGGAACTTGACGGCTGACGCCTTCGAACGCTTTTGATACCATCCGGGACTTTCCCGCAATAGCCCTGAGGTTCTATCGACATGTCGGCCGTTCGCAGCAAAATTTGTGGGATTACCCGCATAGAGGATGCGTTGGCGGCGGTTGAGGCCGGGGCCGATGCCATCGGATTTGTGTTCTACGCCAAAAGCCCGCGGGCCGTGACGTTCCAGCAGGCGAGGGCGATCATCAAGGCCTTGCCGCCGTTCGTGACCACCGTGGGTTTGTTCGTCAACGCCAGCCGTTGCGAGTTGGGGGAAATCCTCGACGCCGTGCCACTGGACCTGTTGCAGTTCCATGGCGACGAAACCGCCGCTGATTGCGAAGGCTGGCACCGACCGTACATCAAGGCATTGCGGGTCAAGGCCGGTGATGACATCGCGGCAGCTTGTGACGCATACCCAAGTGCCAGCGGTATTTTGCTCGACGCCTATGTCGAAGGTGTTCCTGGTGGAACCGGTGAAGCCTTCGATTGGTCACTGATACCGCAAGGCTTGAGCAAGCCGATCATCCTGGCGGGTGGCTTGACGCCAGATAACGTCGCCGAGGCGATTGCCCGGGTTCGGCCTTACGCGGTGGACGTCAGCGGAGGGGTAGAGGCGAGCAAGGGCATCAAGGATCACGCAAAGATTCAGGCATTCATCAAAGCGGTACGCGGTAGCACGTCGTTGATGTGACGGCTGGCAGACTGCCGCCGTCCACTGCTCTGTACAAAAGAGGTGCACCTGCACAAAGCAGGCATGGCTGAGAATTTTTGGGTCGTACGCAGGTCAGCGTCTCGCTGACCCGGCAATCCATCGATCATCGCTACACATATGAATTTAGCTCAAGGGCATACGCGGGGCTGCGAACCAGAGCGTTCGGGCCGCCGGTACTGGAGAAAGAAAGCATGAGCAACTGGTTAGTAGACAAACTGATCCCTTCGATCATGCGTTCCGAGGTCAAGAAGAGCTCGGTGCCTGAAGGTCTGTGGCACAAATGCCCGTCTTGCGAGGCGGTGCTGTATCGTCCGGAGCTGGAAAAGACCCTGGACGTTTGCCCCAAGTGCAACCACCACATGCGTATCGGCGCACGCGCGCGCATCGACATCTTCCTCGACGCTGAAGGTCGTGCCGAACTGGGCGCGGACCTGGAGCCAGTTGACCGTCTGAAATTCCGTGACGGCAAGAAGTACAAGGATCGCCTGACCGCTGCACAAAAGCAGACCGGCGAAAAAGACGCACTGATCTCCATGAGCGGCACCTTGCTGGGCATGCCGGTCGTGGTGTCGGCTTTCGAATTCTCCTTCATGGGTGGTTCGATGGGTGCCATCGTCGGTGAGCGCTTTGTGCGCGCCGCCAACTACGCCTTGGAAAACCGTTGCCCGATGATCTGCTTCTCCGCTTCCGGCGGTGCACGGATGCAGGAAGCGCTGATCTCCCTGATGCAAATGGCCAAGACCTCCGCGGTGCTGGCACGTCTGCGCGAAGAAGGCATTCCGTTCATCTCGGTGCTGACCGACCCGGTCTACGGCGGTGTTTCCGCCAGTCTGGCGATGCTCGGCGACGTGATCGTCGGTGAGCCGAAAGCCCTGATCGGTTTCGCCGGTCCGCGCGTGATCGAACAAACCGTTCGCGAAAAACTGCCGGAAGGCTTCCAGCGCAGCGAGTTCCTGCTGGAGCACGGCGCGATCGACATGATCATCCCTCGTCAGGAGCTGCGTCCGCGTCTGGGCAACCTGTTGGCGCAACTGACCGGCAAGCCGACGCCTAAATTCGTCGCTGCGCCAGTCGAGCCGATCGTGGTCCCACCGGTACCTGCGAACCTATGATCGAGCGCACCCTTGGCGAGTGGCTCGCCTACCTTGAACAGTTGCATCCTTCGGCCATCGACATGGGGTTGGAGCGTTCGCAGCAGGTAGCGTCCCGCATGGGGCTGGGCAAGCCGGCGCCTCGGGTGATCACGGTCACCGGCACCAACGGCAAAGGGTCTACCTGCGCATTCGTGGCTTCATTGCTGCGGTCGCAGGGCCTGAACGTGGGTGTCTACAATTCTCCGCACCTGCTGCGTTACAACGAGCGGGTGCAGGTCAATGGTGTCGAAGCCACTGACGCGCAGCTGTGCGAAGCCTTTGCCGCGGTCGAGGCGGGTCGCGGCGAAACATCCCTGACTTACTTCGAAATGGGCACCCTGGCGGCGTTCTGGCTGTTTCAACAGGCCGGTCTCGATGCAGTGGTGCTGGAAGTCGGCTTGGGCGGGCGCCTGGACACGGTCAACGTGGTGGATGCCGATATCGCGCTCGTCACCAGCATTGGTGTCGACCATGCGGATTACCTGGGTGATACCCGCGAATCCGTGGCCTTCGAAAAGGCCGGAATCTTCCGCCAGGGCGCTCCTGCACTGTGCGGCGATCTGAATCCTCCTCAACCTCTGCTGGATAAGGCGCGCGAGCTCAATTGCCCGTTTTTCCTGCGTGGGCGCGATTTCGACCTCGGTATCACCGATTACAACTGGCAATGGCGCGGCGTTGATGCTCAAGGGCGTGCGGTCGAAT
This sequence comes from Pseudomonas sp. Pseusp15, assembly GCF_059492165.1. Taxonomy (NCBI): domain Bacteria; kingdom Pseudomonadati; phylum Pseudomonadota; class Gammaproteobacteria; order Pseudomonadales; family Pseudomonadaceae; genus Pseudomonas; species Pseudomonas sp. Pseusp15. Next base: position 3,110,453 of record NZ_CP168523.1, on the reverse strand, counting down.
TGCACGATCTGCCATTGCTCGATCTGCCGATGGAAAACGCTGCACTGGCGTTGCAGGCTTACCTTCTGCTCGGTTTGCCTTGGGTGGATGCGCAGATTATTGAAGCGTTGAAAGCGACGCGGATCGTCGGTCGTCTTGATCGTCGGCAGTTCGACTGGCAGGGCAAGCGTCTGAATCTGCTGCTGGACGTGGGGCACAACCCTCACGCGGCAGAATATCTGGCTCGGCGTCTGGCCAGTCGACCGCTGGCCGGCAAGCGTCTGGCGGTGTTCGGGTTGTTGGCGGACAAGGACCTGGATGGTGTTGTCGGTGAATTGAATGCTAGTGTCCAGCATTGGGCCGTCGCGCCGCTGGATTCGCCGCGGGCACGGCCGGTAGCTCAGTTGCACGCAGCGTTGCAGAACCTTGGCGCCTCGGTTACGTCCTATGACAGCGTGGCCGCTGCCCTGGAAGGGCAGTGCGCGCAGGCGACGAGCGACGACGAGATTCTGTTATTCGGATCATTTTATTGTGTCGCCGAGGCCCTTGAGTGGCTGGCCCGGCACTCCACGGAGGAAGCGGCAAATGGCTTTGCTGGATAAGGCGTACAAGCAGCGCATGGTCGGTGCCTTGGTGCTGGTGGCGCTGGCGGTGATTTTCTTGCCGATGCTGTTTTCCCGTCAGGACGAACAGCGCCAGGTAAGGGTCGACGCGCCTGCCGCACCGCATGCCTCCTCGTTACCGCAAGTGCAGATTGAGCCGGTCGCGGTGCCTGAACCACAGGCATTGCCGCAAGAGCCTGTGCCAAGCGACGACGAGATTGCCGAGCAGCAAGCGCCGTCGGCACCGATTGCACCAACGGCTCCCGTAGCGCCAGCGCCGCCGGCTGCCAAGCCAGTCGCGCCGCCAGCAGCGCCAGTTGCCAAGCCTGTGCCGGCACCTGCCCAGCCAATCGCGGTTGCACCGACCAAGCCGGTCGCTACTCCAAGTCGCGTCGATGCCAATGGCCTGTCGGTCAGCTGGTCGGTGCAACTGGCCAGCCTGGCGAGCCGTGAGAGCGCTGAAAGTTTGCAGAAAACCCTGCGCAGCCAAGGCTATAACGCCTACATTCGCTCCGCCGATGGCAAGAATCGAGTGTTCGTCGGGCCGCTGATCGAGCGTGCGGAAGCCGATCGTCTGCGTGATTTGTTGAGTCGCCAGCAGAACCTCAAGGGTTTTGTGGTGCGTTTCCAGCCTGAGCGCGGCTAAATCTATCACCCCGATTTGAAAAGCACTGACAATCTCAGCTTACCGACAGCCATGGGCTCTGCTAAAATGCGCCGCCTCATCTGTCTGTAGGCTGCACTGTGCCATTTACCTGGGTTGACTGGGCGATCGTTGCAATCATCGCCATCTCCGCTTTGATCAGTCTGAGCCGCGGCTTCGTCAAGGAAGCACTCTCGCTGCTGACCTGGATCATCGCAGGAGTCGTTGCCTGGATGTTCGGTGGTTCATTGTCCGAGTACCTGGGCGGATACATTGCTACGCCGTCGGCTCGTGTTATCACGGGCTGTGCCATCATGTTTGTCGCCACTTTAATCGTAGGCGCAATGATCAATTATCTTATCGGCGAGTTGGTTCGCGTCACCGGGCTATCCGGGACCGATCGATTCCTCGGCATGGCTTTCGGCGGGGCGCGTGGCGTGTTGCTGGTGGTCGTGGCGGTCGGGCTGTTGAGCCTGGGGCCGGTACAGCAGGACGAGTGGTGGAAAGAGTCACAGCTCGTGCCAAAATTTCTATTGGTCGCAGACTGGTCCAAAAACCTGATCCTCGGGTGGAGCGGTCAGTGGCTTGCCAGCGGAATCAGCGTACCCGCTGATATTCCGTTCAAGGAGCACCTCTTGCCGACGGCCAAAACGCCTCAGTGAGTTGTGTTCAGTTCAGATCCATTAAGTAGGGGTTGCGTCGCATGTGTGGCATCGTCGGTATCGTCGGTAAGTCGAACGTCAATCAGGCGCTGTATGACGCGCTAACCGTCCTCCAGCACCGCGGCCAGGACGCTGCCGGTATCGTGACCAGCCACGATGGCCGGTTATTCCTGCGCAAGGACAATGGCCTGGTGCGTGACGTGTTCCATCAGCGTCACATGCAGCGCCTGGTCGGCCACATGGGCATTGGCCATGTGCGTTATCCGACCGCGGGCAGCTCGACCTCGGCCGAAGCTCAACCGTTTTACGTCAACTCGCCGTACGGCATCACCCTGGCGCACAACGGTAACCTGACCAACGTTGAACAATTGGCCAAGGAGATTTACGAATCTGACCTGCGCCACGTCAACACCAACTCCGATTCGGAAGTGCTGCTCAACGTGTTCGCACACGAGCTGGCCCAGCGTGGCAAGTTGCAGCCGACTGAAGAAGACGTGTTCGCGGCCGTCACCGACGTGCACAACCGTTGCGTCGGTGGTTACGCGGTCGTGGCGATGGTGACCGGTTATGGCATCGTCGGTTTCCGCGATCCGCACGGCATCCGCCCAATCGTTTTCGGTCAGCGTCACACCGATGAAGGCGTCGAGTACATGATCGCCTCCGAAAGCGTTTCGCTGGACGTGCTCGGTTTCACCCTGATTCGCGACCTGGCACCCGGCGAAGCGGTCTACATTACTGAAGACGGCAAGCTGCACACCCGTCAGTGCGCGACCAACCCGTCGCTGACCCCGTGCATCTTCGAACACGTCTACCTGGCACGTCCGGACTCGATCATCGACGGCGTTTCGGTTTACAAGGCCCGTCTGCGCATGGGCGAGAAGCTCGCCGAGAAGATCCTGCGCGAGCGTCCGGACCACGACATCGACGTGGTCATCCCGATTCCGGACACCAGCCGCACCGCGGCCCTGGAGCTGGCGAACCACTTGGGCGTCAAGTTCCGCGAAGGCTTCGTGAAGAACCGCTACATCGGTCGGACCTTCATCATGCCGGGTCAGGCTGCGCGGAAAAAATCCGTACGCCAGAAGCTCAACGCCATCGAACTGGAGTTCCGCGGCAAGAACGTGATGCTGGTGGACGACTCCATCGTTCGCGGCACCACCTGCAAGCAGATCATCCAGATGGCTCGCGAAGCCGGCGCCAAGAACGTCTATTTCTGCTCCGCGGCCCCGGCCGTGCGTTACCCGAACGTCTACGGCATCGACATGCCGAGCGCTCACGAGCTGATCGCCCACAACCGTTCGACCCAGGACGTGGCCGACCTGATCGGCGCTGACTGGTTGATCTATCAAGATCTGCCTGACTTGATCGAAGCGGTCGGTGGCGGCAAGATCAAGATCGACAAGTTCGATTGCGCGGTGTTCGATGGCCATTACGTCACCGGCGACGTCGACGAGGCTTACCTGAACAAGATCGAGCAGGCACGTAACGATGCCTCCAAGGTCAAGACCCAGGCAGTCAGTGCGATCATTGATCTGTACAACAACTGAGTAACTACCGGCCCTGAGGGGCCGGTTTTGTATCTATTAAATAAAGAGCAAGGCAAGGAGTGACAGCATGAGTCAGGATTGGGATGCCGGTCGGCTGGACAGCGACCTCGAAGGCGTAGCGTTCGATACCCTGGCCGTACGCGCCGGTCAGCACCGCACGCCGGAAGGCGAACACGGTGATCCAATGTTCTTCACTTCCAGCTACGTATTCCGTACCGCCGCCGACGCGGCTGCGCGTTTTGCCGGTGAAGTGCCGGGTAACGTTTACTCGCGCTACACCAACCCGACCGTGCGCGCATTCGAAGAGCGCATTGCCGCGCTGGAAAGCGCCGAGCAAGCCGTGGCTACGGCGACTGGCATGGCCGCGATCATGGCGGTGGTAATGAGCCTGTGCAGTGCCGGCGATCACGTGCTGGTGTCGCGCAGCGTGTTCGGCTCGACCATCAGTCTGTTCGAGAAGTACTTCAAGCGCTTTGGCATCGAAGTCGATTACGTAGCTCTGGCGGACTTGTCCGGCTGGGATGCGGCGATCAAGGCCAACACCAAATTGCTTTTCGTGGAATCGCCTTCCAACCCACTGGCCGAGCTGGTGGATATCACCGCCCTGTCGGAAATCGCTCACGCCAAGGGCGCGATGCTGGTGGTCGACAACTGCTTCTGCACGCCTGCGCTGCAGCAGCCACTGAAGCTGGGCGCGGACATTGTCGTGCACTCGGCGACCAAGTTCATCGACGGCCAGGGTCGTTGCATGGGTGGTGTCGTGGCGGGTCGCAGCGAGCAGATGAAGGAAGTCGTCGGTTTCCTGCGCACTGCCGGGCCGACCCTGAGTCCGTTCAATGCCTGGATTTTCCTCAAGGGCCTGGAAACGCTGAGCCTGCGCATGAAGGCGCATTGCGCCAATGCCCAGCAACTGGCCGAGTGGCTGGAGCAGCAGGACGGCATCGAGAAAGTCCATTACGCCGGCCTCAAGAGCCATCCGCAGCACGAACTGGCCCAGCGTCAGCAGAAGGGTTTCGGTGCGGTCGTGAGCTTCGAGGTCAAAGGCGGCAAAGAGGGCGCCTGGCGCTTTATCGATGCGACTCGCCTGATCTCCATTACCGCCAACCTGGGCGACAGCAAAACCACCATCACGCACCCGAGCACCACCTCTCACGGCCGTCTGGCGCCGCAAGAGCGTGAAGCTGCGGGGATTCGTGACAGCCTGATTCGCATTGCGGTCGGTCTGGAAGACGTGGCAGACCTGCAAGCCGATCTGGCGCGCGGGTTGGCTGCCTTGTGATTGAGTTGTCGTCGCCGACCACGGGTACCCATGGCCGCGTCGCGCTGGTCACCGGTGCCGCGCGCGGCATTGGCCTGGGCATTGCGGCCTGGCTGATCAGCGAAGGCTGGCAGGTGGTGTTGACCGATCTGGATCGCGAGCGTGGTTCGAAAGTGGCGAAGGTGCTCGGCGAAAACGCCTGGTTCATCGCCATGGACGTAGCGAATGAAGCGCAGGTGGCGCTGGGTGTGGCCGAGGTGCTGGGGCAGTTCGGGCGTCTGGATGCGCTGGTGTGCAATGCGGCGGTGGCCGATCCGCACAACATCACCCTGGAAAGCCTCGACCTGGCTTACTGGAACCGGGTGTTGGCAGTGAACCTCAGTGGGCCGATGCTGTTGGCCAAGCACTGTGCGCCGTACCTGCGCGCTCACAGCGGCGCGATCGTCAACCTGGCCTCGACCCGCGCCGCGCAGTCGGAACCCGACACAGAGGCTTATGCGGCGAGCAAGGGCGGCCTGTTGGCCCTGACTCACGCCCTGGCCATCAGTTTGGGGCCAGAGATTCGTGTCAATGCGGTCAGTCCCGGCTGGATCGATGCACGGGATCCAGCGGCACGGCGCGCCGAACCGCTGACTGACGCCGATCATGCGCAGCATCCGGCGGGCAGGGTAGGGACCGTCGAAGACGTGGCGGCGATGGTGGCCTGGTTGCTGTCGAAGAACGCTGGTTTCGTCACGGGCCAGGAGTTTGTGGTCGATGGTGGCATGACCAAGAAGATGATTTACAGCGAGTAACAGGGCAGGGGCGCTGTCCCCGGCATTGATGTTGAATGTGTTGCCATCATCGTCGGCTCGCCGCCGAGAGTCGGGTCGCTCCCACATTAGAAAACCTGTTGTCTGAAGAGGCGCGGTCCACTGTGGGGGCGAGCCTGCTCGCGAAAGCGGTCTGGCGGTTGTCGGCCTCGTCCGGAATGACACGATTTTGTCTTTTTTAGAAAAACTTCAAGCGGGGTATTGACTTAGCTTCGGTACCTGCGTAAATTTCGCGGCCTCAGAGATGCAAAGGGTGATTAGCTCAGCTGGGAGAGCGTCTGCCTTACAAGCAGAATGTCGGCGGTTCGATCCCGTCATCACCCACCAACTCTTGAGACTCTTGTGTAAGCAAGAGGGAAGCTGAAAAGCCTCCACCGACGCGCAGCGGTAGTTCAGTCGGTTAGAATACCGGCCTGTCACGCCGGGGGTCGCGGGTTCGAGTCCCGTCCGCTGCGCCATATTTTCCGAATCAGGTTTACCCTGGTTCGAGATTGAAAAGCGAGATCGAAAAGTCTCGAAGTTTCAATCAGACGAGTTACTTGAGCGTCAGCTCAAAGCGATACGCAGCGGTAGTTCAGTCGGTTAGAATACCGGCCTGTCACGCCGGGGGTCGCGGGTTCGAGTCCCGTCCGCTGCGCCATATCTGCCTCAAGGCCCACTGAACGCCTTGAAGCTACGAAGAAGGCCGTTGGCAATCTTCGAGTCGATAGCAAAGACCCTGGTCGAAAGACCGGGGTTTTTTGTGTCTGCGATTTGGCTTTTTCTTCTTTCGCGCCTTTGCGCTCTGATCCTTCTGCATCCAGCCTCGGCGCTACAACGGCCGAGTCACTTTGCGCGCCACTGACATCTGTTGGGCTTCGACGGCGACTTCGCTACAAGAAGTCGCCGCTCCTGAGTCGGTCGATCAGACCCCGAGCTTGTCCCGCAATCCGTAATACCAGGCGCCCAACGCTGCGAACGGTGTGCGCAGCAATTGCCCGCCGGGGAACGGGTAGTGGGGGAGGTCGGCGAAGGCGTCGAAGCGTTCAGCCTGACCACGCAATGCTTCGGCCAATACCTTGCCCGCCAGGTGCGTATACGTCACGCCGTGGCCACTGCAGCCCTGGGAGTAGTAGATGTTATCGCCCAGTCGCCCGACCTGAGGAAGACGCGACAGGGTCAGCAGGAAATTGCCGGTCCAGGCGTAATCGATCTTCACGTCCTTGAGTTGCGGGAAGGCCTTGAGCATCTTCGGTCGAATGATCGCCTCGATGTTCGCCGGGTCCCGCGCGCCATACACCACGCCGCCACCAAATATCAGGCGTTTGTCGGCGCTCAGGCGGTAGTAGTCGAGCAGGTAGTTACAGTCTTCGACGCAGTAGTCCTGAGGCAGCAGGCGCTTGGCCAATTCATCGCCCAAGGGTTCGGTGGTGATCACTTGAGTCCCGCAGGGCATCGACTTGGCCGCCAGCTCCGGCACCAGATTGCCGATGTACGCGTTGCCGGCGACGATGATGAATTTGGCCCTGACCTTGCCCTGAGGCGTATGCACCACCGGGTTGGCACTGCGCTCGATGCGCACTGCCGGCGATTGTTCGTAAATAGTGCCGCCCAACGACTCCACGGCTGCTGCTTCGCCCAAGGCAAGATTGAGTGGATGAATATGCCCGCCACTCATATCGAGCATGCCGCCGACATATTGATCGCAAGCCACTACCTCGCGGATGCGACGCTGATCCAACAGCTCAAGCTGCGTGTGACCGAAACGCTCCCACAGGCGCTTCTGAGACTCCAGATGGCCCATCTGCTTGTCGGTAATGGCGGCGAACACACCGCCATCCTTCAAGTCGCACTGGATATTATATTTGGCCACTCGTTCACGAATGATCCGCCCACCTTCGAACGCCATCTGCCCCAGCAACTGAGCTTGCTTGGGGCCGACGCTGCGCTCAATCACATCGATATCACGGCTGTAGCTGTTGACGATCTGGCCACCGTTGCGTCCCGACGCACCGAAACCGACCTTGGCGGCTTCCAGCACCGTAACCTTGAAACCGTTTTCCAGCAGGAACAGGGCAGAGGACAGGCCGGTGTAACCGGCGCCGATTACACAGACATCAGTCTCTACATCATCCTGCAAGGCCGGGCGCGCTGGCGCCGCATTGGCCGACGCGGCGTAATAGGACTCTGGGTAGGGAGTGTTCGCCATCCTGCAGCCTCTGTTTAATATATTTTACGAGTGCATTGATCCTACCCGAGTTAAAAAACGACCGCCAGCCACCGGAAAATCTTCTTTGCCACAGAGAAATTAAATATTTTGCATATTCATAGGGTTAGGTGAAAAAAAGGTGTTGACACCCCTCCGGAATTCCGTAGAATGCCGCCTCACAGCAGGCACGTAGCTCAGTTGGTTAGAGCACCACCTTGACATGGTGGGGGTCGTTGGTTCGAGTCCAATCGCGCCTACCAAACAAAATCCGCTCTGCTGGGCGGTCTAGAAGGGCTCACCGAAAGGTGGGCCCTTTTTTGTTGTCTGCGATTTACCTGGCTTTTGCAAAATCCTCAAAAACGCCAACTCGGCGCCTCACTTCCAGTAAACACTGTTGCTGAACTAATACCGCCATAGCCGTCTACATTCTTCAGGGGACATCCCCTTTCGGAGAGAATGGATATGTTTAGATCTCGCTCGTTGATCGCCGCTATGACGTGTCTTGCCTTGGTGTCTGGTTCAGTGACTGCATTGGCCGACCCGGGAAACGGGAAAGGCCAGGGAGGTGGCAAGGGAAATCCACAATACAACCAGGACCATGGCAACTCCGGCCATGGAAACAAGGGGAAAGGTTCAGGGGGGGGCGATTGGAGTCACGGCCCGAGCATCGACCACGGTAACGTCCTTGGCATCGTGGGTGGTTATCGTGGCTACTGGAGCCCCGGGCCCGCCTTGCCACCCGGTATTCAGAAAAACCTCGCGCGCGGTAAACCTCTGCCGCCGGGGATCGCCAAAAAACTCGATGGCCGTCTGCTCGGCCAGCTTCCCCACTACGATGGCTATGAGTGGCAGCAGGCTGGCACTGACTTGATTTTGGTGGCCATCGCTACCGGGATCATCTACGAGGTGCTCAATGGTGCGTTCGATTGATGTGAGGGCGATAAATTTCAATTGCGCCCTTGCCGCATAACGACCAGCAACATCGCGGGCAGCAGTGTGCCGGTTCGATCACTGCACATTGCTTGCCCGCTGGTCGCCGGCCTTTGAACTGTGTGGGGTGGAGACGGTCAATTATTCCGTGCAATATCAACCTCCACGGAACTTCACCATGCTATTAAAAAACAAGAGTTTTGTTGCCGTCATGTCCTGCGTGATGATGCTTGCAGCCGCCCCGTTATTGCCCGCTGAACTGTCCATCATGAGCTCCGCCTACGCGAAGGATGGTGGCAATGGAGGTGGCGGCGGTGGTAACGGTGGTGGCAATGGCGGCGGTAACGGCGGTGGTCATGGTGGCAACGGCGGTTCCGGCCATTCCGGCGGCGTCAGTAGCAATGGCCGTGGCGCAGGCTTGAGTAGCGACCATGTCGGCCTTGGTGCTGGCTTGAGTGGCACCCATGTCGGCCGTGGTGCAGGCTTGAGTGGCACCCATGTCGGTCGTGGTGCAGGCTTGAGCAGCGACCACGTCGGCCGTGGCGCAGGCTTGAGTGGCACCCATGTCGGCCGTGGCGCAGGCTTGAGCAGTGATCACGCCGGCAAAGCCGTCCGGGACCGTGGCGTCAATGGCAACCACTTTGGTAGCGAACGTAACAGTGACCGTGGCCATGGCGCAGTCACTTCGGGCATTGCGCATTCCAGGGACACGCGAGGAGTTGCCAAGGCCTCTGCCATTTCGGCCACTACGCCTGGCGATCACAACACGAAAGGGTTGAGCAGCGCTCGTACTTCGATCTCGAAACGACTGGATTAAGTCCAGGACTCTCAAAAACCGGGTATCCATCAGGAACCCGGTTTTTTTTCGCCTGCAATTTGCCCGATGGCGAGGTGCGGGAGATCAGCCCAGCTACATGCGTGAGCAAATCCGACACGATGGACTACTACTGTAAGGCTGATTCAACTTTGTCCTGATGGGAGTATGTCGATGCTGGCTCACTGGTTTCTGGCGGCGGTTCACCTCTTGGCCTTTGGTCTGGGTTTTTGGGCTGTACTGACCCGCGGTACGGCGTTACGTCGTCTGAGTGCCGGGGCAGGGGACGCTCGCCGTGTTTTGATTGCAGATAATCTGTGGGGGATCTCTGCAGTCACTCTGCTGATCACGGGTGGGCTACGAGCCTTTGGCGGGTACGAAAAAGGCACTGATTACTATCTTCACCAACCCCTGTTTCATCTCAAGATGACGCTCTTGGTGTTCATCCTGTTGCTTGAGATTGCACCGATGGTGACGCTGATCAAATGGCGGATTGCGCTGGGGCGCGGCGCGGCTATCGATACCGGCCGCGCAACGCTGTTTGCCCGTATCAGTCATATCGAGGCGCTGTTGCTGGTGCTAATGGTCGTGGCGGCCACGGGCATGGCGCGTGGTGTGACGTTTGGCTAACCGGGCAGGGGAGCGCTCTTTCTCGCTGCAAATCCGAAACGTCTGACAGTCATGGCAGGAGCCAGGGCAGTAGTATCGGCTCCGTGTTGCGATGGCATCGCAAAGAGAGACGGAGCGCAGAACGATGCGGCACTTGAATCTTAGCCAGCCGTTACTCGAGGCAGAATGGGCTGGCTACTGACTGCAGCAGGATTCAGGGCGTTTGCGGCTTGTCCGGGGCGGTCAGGCCAGCCTGGATGCGTTGATAAATTTCTTCGCGATGCACCGCAACGTCTTTCGGGGCGTTGATGCCAATCCTGACTTGCTGGCCGCTAACGCCCAGGATGGTGATCGTAATGTCATCACCGATGTTTATGCTTTCACCGACTTTGCGGGTGAGTATCAGCATGGTTTTCTCCTTGATTGCTTTGTAGGGCACCTGATTCGGACAGTGCAGAGGTCGGTATTAGATATAGATTAGTGCGAAGTTTCACGGTTTGGGTGCCTCTTTCTGACGCGCAGATGCTGCATTAATTCCCAAGGTGTAACTATACAGAGGCCGCCACCATCATTCTCGTTGTTTTGAGCCCATTTTGCGGCACTCGGGATGGATCCATGGATGTTAAAATCGCCGCTTTAAGCATTCGGAGGAAAGCGTTGTGCGCAAAATAGTCTTGGTAATCGCGGTACTGACGCTGGCCGGATGCGGTGAGGATAAAGGGGTTGACGCTCAAAAGCCGCAACCGGCAGTCGCCTCCGTTCCCGCGGCGGTAACGGGCCCGCAGTGGGACGTCGAAGTGCGCGGCGAGACACCCCAGGCGGTCAGTGACCTGAGCGGTTGGTTGATTGAGCACAGCTTCGTTCCCAACGTCGTGAAGGAAAATGGAAAGGTTCGTATTCTGGTCGGGCCGTTCGGTTCGCAAGCCGAGGCGCAGGTCAGGCAAGCTGAAATAACGGCGGCGCTGACCCGGGCGAAAAAGATGAACATCGAATCGCTGATCGTCGAACACCCGACGGCTCAGTAACCGTCCTTTTCGCAACGCGCAGACCCGCATGCCGGGTGATGTGCCAGGGAAGCGATCTTCGAGGTCGCTTCCCTGGTGATGCGTCGGCATAAACGTCACATCAAGTTATTTTGCGGCAACCCCAGCAGGCCGGTCAGGGTGTTGATGATCGCTTGTTGCCGGGCACGGTCTGTCTGGTGCACGGCTTCCGCGGCGGCGACATCAGCGTCGCAGTGGGGGCACGTCACTTCGTGTGCATGGATGTACTGCAAGCAGCCACGACACAGCGCCAGTTGTGGTGGAACACGTCCTTCGTCAGGCGATTTCTGGCCCTGGTTCGCCCAGGCCAGTTTGATCACCTGGCCGCTGTCGCTGACGCTGTTCACCTTCTCACCGGTATCGATGCGCTCGGTAATCAGATCAAAACGTCCGACGGCGAAGGAGGTTTTTGCCGCGTCCTCGAGTTTGACGATGCGCTCGCGTAGCCCGCGTTTTTGCAGGTCCAGCGCGCGGTAATGGCAGTAGGGATTATTGCCGGGTTTGCCGAGCAGGGAGTGCGAGGTCCAGGTGCAGCCGCCACGGCAGACGTCGTTGTAGTAACAGCCTCGGCAGTAGCCCCACAGGTCGTCGACCGACCGCAGGCGGCCAAAGTGCATGCCTTCGCTGTAATGCCAGATATCGTGCAGGCTCATGTTGCGTACGTTGCCGCCCGAAAACCCCACCGTGGCCAATGACGGGCAACCCTTTACCGTGCCGTCGGCTTCCAGCGCCAGCACAGTCTGGCCGGCGGCGCAGCCACTCCAGTGCACGCGCTCGTCGCCGAAGCCACGCCACATGTGCTCGTAAGGGCCGTAGTAACCGATGTTGTTGCCCACGTTCATCAGCAGGCCGCGATCAACCCCTTCGCGGTAGAGGCGCGCCAGCAACGGCATTACTTCCAGCAGTTGGTAGGGTTGCAACAGCAGCTCCGGGTGATCGACGGCATTGCCCATGGCGACCGTCAGCTGGATCTGCCAATGAGTGGCGCCGAGGTCGATGATCAGGTCCATCAGCTCGGGCAGGTCGGGCAACGTGGCCGCGCCGATTTGTGTGTTGACGCTCACCGCAAGCCCGGACTGTTTGGCGCGTCGCAGGGTGTCCACCGCCTTGTCGAACGAGCCCGGGACATTGCGCACTGCGTCATGCAGTGGGGCCAGTCCATCCAGTGACACACCGACGCCATTGAGTCCGGCGTCCACCGCTGCCTGCATTTTCGCGGGCGTCAGGTTGCGCCCACCCGTTTGTATCGCGCAATACATGCCGTGATCGTGGATAGCCTGGATCAGTTGGGTCCAGTCCTTGCGCAAATAGGCTTCACCGCCGATCAGGGTGATCTCGCGGGTGCCGAGTGCCGCCAGGGAATCGATAACGTCCAGGCACTCCCGGGTGTTCAGTTCATCGGGGCGTCGATGGCCGGCGCGTGAGCCGCAATGCAAGCATTTGAGATCGCAAGCCAGAGTGATTTCCCAGACCACATGCACCGGCACGTAGCGTTTGAGGTCGGTTTCACTGAGGTAGCGGGCAGGGCGACTGTCTGACATGGGAAATCCTTGCGCACCAACGCGTGCGCGGCACGAATCCATCGAAGTGTTCGCGCCTTCCTTGAGTCAATGGCGCGACCGGATTTACCTTTTGTTGTTGGTCTATAGCGCGGAGTCTGTGGGAGCGGGCTTGCCTGCTCCCACAGGGGGTTGCGCTTAACTGCCTGGGGTTAGCGGGCCTCCAGGCGGGCGATTTCAGCGTTCAACTGCTCCAGAGCGCTGCGCAGGGCACCGCTGTTGGCCAATTGCTGTTCACCCTGGCTCACCACGGACTTCAGTTGCGCCAGGTCACCGCTGGTTTGCGCTTGCTGTACCGCGACGGCATAGAGCGGCACCGCATGGTGCGGATGCTCTGGGCGCTCAATCACTGGGGCCTGGCTGACAGCTGCGTGTTTCACGTAATGCCAGATACCCTGGTCCTGGTACTTGTAGTCGACATAACCGCTCGCCCAGTCGGCGCCTAAAATGCCTTTCAAGCCGAAAGTCTGGGCGATCTGGCTGAGAGGGCCGCTCGGGCTGCCCGCCAAGGTGAGGATGATGTGGTTTTCGGCCGTCGGCACCAGTTTGGCCTCGGAGTATTCACCCCATACACGGGCACGGAAGTTGAGAGGCGGATAGGTGCTTTGGAAAATGCTGGCAACCCCGCTGACTTTTTTCTTTACGGTATCTACCAGCAGATCCAGGGTTAAAACCGGTGCGCCCAATAGGTGACTACTGACATTCAGGCGGGTATGAAATAGTCCGATTGACATGGTGCTACTCCCTTATTTGTATTCAGGACAACTCGGGCATGTTTCGTGAGCGGGTCAGCGGCGTTCCTGCCGGCTGATTTCGCCCTTGGCCGTTTCAAGCGCGCTCTGCAGTTGGGGTTGCTGATCCAGTTGTTGTTGGGCCAGGCGGGCCAGGTTTTTCATCTGGGCCAGGTCACCGCTGGCAATGGCACTTTGAATCGGTGCGGCGTACAGCGGCATGATCGGTGGATAGGCTGGAATGACCGGGCCGGGCTCCAAAGGCACTGATTTATAAGCGTTGGAGGGTACCGCCTCGACAAGATGAGCGGGAGCGGTGACCTGGACCCACCGTTCACCATTGAAGTACTCGTAATTGGCGACGCCTTCTCTCCAGTCGCTACCGACCACCAGATGCAACTTGAAATTCACGATTGAGTTCGAGCCTGGGCCGCCGTTATTGCCTTGAGCGGTGATCAGGATCTTGCTGACGCCAGGGCTCATGACCGTCAGGTAGGTGTATTCGCCCCAGACATCGGAGTGCACATCCAGTGGCGGGTTAGTGGCTTGAGTAATTTCGGCAGTGCCGCTTACCGTTTGATCTGGGGTAAAAACCAGAAGATTGAGTGCCAGGTTTTGTGCGCCCGCGGCCGAAGTACCAATTCGGTAGCAGAGTGGGAACAAGCTGACAGGTTGTTGATTGGAACCAGACATAATTATTGCCTCCATTGCAATAAGGGGCGCGGAAATAGCTATTAGTGCTTTTCCAGGCGTGCGATTTCCTTAACCAACTGCTCGTAAGCAGTTTTTAGCTCTTTATTTTCTGGTGTGGATGCATCGCGTTGTTTCAACAGCGTCTTCATTTGCGGCAGGTCGCCTGCCTTGATCGCGCCTTGGATGGCCACCCCATAGGGGGGCATGCTATGGCGAGTTGAAGTGCTCATAACGATTCCTTCCGTGGTGTTTGCGGGCACTGCTGTCATCAGCAGTTTTTGCAGTTAAGCAGGCGCCGATAAATATGCAATGGGCTGTGCAAGAGTAATTTTTAATATCGTTTTATTTATCGCGGCGGGTGAGCAGTCGAGATATTTGATATTAAGATTGGCGATAAGTTAGTGCGATTCCTCATGAGTCCTTATTGTTTTTATCGCCATTGATAAAGAGTGTTGGGGCGGTCTGTAACGCCCTGGACTGAGATCATTCAAACAGCGCTGACCTTGTGCCCGAACCGTTCCCGATACACCGAAGGCGGCACGCCGACCACGCTGCGAAATGCCACCCGGAAACTCTCCACCGAGCGATAACCGCAGTGCTGGGCAATCTGGTCGGTGTTTTGATTCGTACTCTCCAGCAGCTCGCGGGCCCGGGCCAGGCGTTCATGCTGCAGCCACGCTTTGGGGGGCATACCGCTGGCTTCGGTGAACCGCCGCAGGAACGTGCGCTCACTCATGGCCGCCTCGCTGGCGAGGTCGCGAACCTCCAGCGGTTCATGCAGACGTTCCCGTGCCCACTGCATGACCCGCGACAGGTCGCTGCGCGGCGTCGGGCTGACCGGTGACGGAATGAATTGCGCCTGGCCGCCGGTGCGTTGCGGCGACATTACCAACCGCCGCGCCACCGAGTTGGCCACCTGCGTGCCGAAATCCCGCGCGACCAGATGCAGGCAGGCATCGATGCCGGCGGCGCTGCCGGCCGAGGTAATCAACTGACCCGAATCGACATAGAGCACGTCCGGATCCACCAGAATGTTCGGGAAGCGCTCGGCCAGTTCAGTGGTGTAGCGCCAATGGGTGGTGGCGCCGTGACCGTCCAGCAAACCGGTGGCCGCCAGTACGAATACCCCGGAACAGATCGACAGCAACCGCGCGCCTCGGGCATGGGCCTGGCGCAGCGCGGCGAGCAAGGGCTCCGGCACCGGTGCGCTGCGGTCGCGCCAGCCGGGGATGATGATGGTTCGGGCGCGCTCAAGCAGTTCCATCCCGCCGTCGGCCAGCACCTGAATGCCGCCCATGGCGCGCATCGGCCCTTGGTCGACGGCGACGATGCGGTGCTCATACCAAGGGAAATCGAACTCTGGCCGCGCCAGGCCGAAGATCTCCACGGCAATGCCGAATTCGAAGGTACAGAGGCCGTCGTAGGCCAGAATCGCGACTAAACCTGGGGTGGGCTGCATTTGGCGGAAAATTCCCGGTGAGTGTCTTGTGCGCCACTGTAGCGGCAAGGCCGGAGCAGATAAAGTTTTCTCACACCCACTGAGACTTTGGAGTACAGCCCATGCCTAGCCTGGTTCGCGAGATTCCCGCAGCCCCGTCCGCCATCGCCCTGATGCACTTCAGCAATCGTCTGACCTTCGAAACCGATTGTTCCGACGTCTATAGCAGCCAAGAGGCCGGCGAGGTGGATTTTGTTCTGGTAGACGTGCGCGGACCGTTGGCGTTCGAACGCGGACATGTGCCAGGCGCGATCAACATCCCGAGTCGATTGATCACAGCTGATGGCTTGGCGGCCTATCCGAAGTCCACGCTGTTTGTGGTCTATTGCGCCGGACCTCACTGCAACGGCGCCAACAAGGCCGCGGTGAAGCTGGCGGCGCTGGGTTACCCGGTCAAGGAGATGATCGGCGGGGTGACCGGGTGGCTGGATGAAGGGTTTGAGTTGAGTGTTGCGGTGCAACCCGCCGTTGCGTTGACCATTAGGTGTGAATGCTGACTAAGTGTGGCGATTAGCTGATGAAGCGCTCCACCATGCATCCAGCGTCACCCGCAACCAGTCAAACACCGTTGCATAAGCGGCACTGTCTTGCGGCTCCCGGGGCAACGGTGATTCCTCGCCAAAGTGCTCATTGAGGATCGCCACCGATTCAGCATTCCATTCCGGGTGGAACTGCAACCCCACCCGCGTCGGGCCAACGCGATACATCTGCTGCTCACAAACCTCGCTGCTGGCCAGCAACTGCGCAGAGGGCGGCAGATCGATCGCGTCTTCGTGCCATTCCAGCACCTTCAGCGTCTGGCCATCGGCAAAGGTCACGGTAGTCCAGCCGGTTTCGGTGTGAGCCATCCGCCGCACATTGCCGCCCAGGCTCAGCGCCAGCAACTGCGCCCCCAGGCAAATCGCGAACACCGCCGCGCCCTGATCCAGGCTGCCCGCCAGCCACTGACGCTCTGTTTCCAGCCATAACGGTCCGGCACCTGATTCATAAGGCCCACCCAATAGAATCAGCGGTGCCGCGCTCACCGGCGGCAACTGACCGAGGTCGGCGCGAAACACGTTCAGGGTGATGCCTCGGGATCGGGCCCATTCGGCAATGGCGCCGGGGCCTTCGGCAGGATGGTGTTGGATCAGACTCAGCGCGGGCATCACGTTTCTCTTGTGGGGGCGGTTGGCGGGTCAATGTGAGGCAAAAAAAGGTTCATCGCCAGTGCGAATCTTCGATCGGATCAGTACCCGAAAATGTGTAGGTTTTGTCTGAAGCAAAGGATTGTCCTACAGTCCTTGCACCACCTCGGAGCACACTTCAAGTGCGTCGAATCCCTCGGCTTCTTTTTTATAAGTATTTGTCGCCTAAACACAATTTGCCCTCCTGTAGCCGCTCTAGACTGCCGGCCACTTCGGTCTTCACTAGCCGAAAGTTGCCAATCGAAAGCTGCCAATAAAAGCCTCCGCACACAGGAGTTATAAATGAAGAAGCGAGTGATGTTCGGTGCCCTGGCACTGTCGATGTTGTCCCTGACCGCCGTGGCCGAAGACGCCAAACCGATTCGCCTCGGGATCGAAGCCGGTTACCCGCCATTCTCGATGAAAACCCCCGACGGCAAACTCACCGGTTTCGACGTGGACATCGGTGACGCGCTGTGTGAACAGATGAAAGTGAAGTGCACTTGGGTCGAGCAAGAGTTCGATGGCCTGATCCCGGCCCTGAAGGTCAAGAAAATCGACGCGATCCTGTCGTCCATGACCATCACCGACGACCGCAAGAAGAACGTCGATTTCACCATCAAGTACTACCACACCCCGGCGCGCTTCGTGATGAAGGAAGGCACCAACGTCAAGGATCCACTGACCGAGCTCAAGGGCAAGAAAGTGGGTGTACTGCGCGCCAGTACCCACGACCGCTTCGCCACCGAAGTGCTGGTGCCGGCCGGCATCGACCTGGTGCGTTATGGTTCCCAGCAGGAAGCCAACCTGGACATGGTTGCCGGTCGCCTTGACGCGATGCTGGCCGACTCGGTCAACCTGGATGACGGTTTCCTGAAAACCGACGCCGGTAAAGGCTTCGCGTTTGTCGGCCCGACCTACGAAGACGCCAAGTACTTCGGCGGTGGTGCCGGTATCGCCGTGCGCAAGGGCGATAAAGAGCTGGCAGACAAATTCAACACTGCCATCACTGAAATTCGCGCCAACGGCAAGTACAAGCAAGTGCAGGACAAGTACTTCAACTTCGATGTTTACGGCCATTAATACGCCGTAGAGAAGTGGCCACCGTGGATGCGGTGGCCATTTTTTCACGCTGGACTTTGTGGGTGCGGGCAGGCTCGCTCCCACAAGAATGGCCTCATCGCACAGATATTCAGGAGTCCCCATGCAACGCATCGATCATTCACTGCCCTGGAGCCATCTGGGGACTGAACGCACGCTCAGCGTGTTTCGTTATGGCGCGGGTACTCGCAAGGTTTACATCCAGGCCAGCCTGCACGCGGACGAACTGCCGGGCATGCGCACCGCCTGGGAACTGAAGAAGCGTCTGGCCGAGCTCGAAGCCCAGGGGCAACTTCAGGGCATCATCGAACTGGTGCCGGTGGCCAATCCCATCGGCCTCGATCAGCACCTGCAAGGCAGCCACATGGGTCGCTTCGAATTGGGCAGCGGCAAGAACTTCAACCGCTCGTTCGTTGAACTCAGCGCACCGGTGGCTGAGTTGATCGGCGATCAATTGGGGGGTGACGCCCAGGCCAACATCGTACTGATTCGCCAGACCATGGGGCAGGTGCTCGGCGGTCTGCCGGCACCGCTTTCGCAATTGGAAGCCATGCACCGCTTGCTGCTGCGCCACGCCTGCGAGGCCGACATCACCCTCGACTTGCATTGCGATTTCGACGCGGCGATTCACCTGTATGCCTTGCCGCAGCATTGGCCGCAATGGCGCTCCCTGGCGGCTCGCCTGAAGGCCGGGGTGGCGTTGTTGTGTGAGGATTCCGGCGGCAGCTCTTTCGATGAGTCGTGCTCTACGCCGTGGTTGCGCCTGGCACGGGCCTTTCCCGAGGCAGCGATCCCGCCGGCCAACCTGGCGACCACGCTGGAGCTGGGCAGCATGGGCGATACACGGGTCGATCAGGCCCAGGCCAACTGCGAGGCGATCCTGGGGTTCCTCGCCGAACAGGGTTTCATCACCGGCACCTGGCCGGCAGCGCCAAGCGAATGCTGTGAGGGCCTGCCGTTCGAAGGCACCGAGTACCTGTTTGCACCGCATCACGGGGTGGTCAGTTTCCTGCGCAATTCAGGTGAATGGGTGGAGCGGGGCGATGCGTTGTTTGAAGTAGTCGATCCGTTGAGCGACCGGACCACCACCGTGTGCGCCGGAACCAGCGGCGTGCTGTTTGCCATCGATCGCGGGCGCTACACGCAACCGGGCACCTGGCAGGCGAAAGTCGCCGGACGTGAGCCGATCCGGGTTGGGAAACTGGTCAACGACTGACGTCCCGACGCGATTCAACATGTAGGCGCTGCCTCTTGCGGGGGCGCGGTGCATCAGAGGGAAACGGTGCATCGGCGGGAAGAGATGTTAGGCTCTGCCCCGAATCCTGCGCGCTGTGAAGGAAGGTTTATGTTGAAGTTTCTCGCTCTGCTCACGCTCCTGGCGTCCACCGCCGTCCACGCTGAAATCCCGCTACACACCGATCTGCCGCTCAAGTACCTGGAACAGGCCAACGTTGAATCCCGTAACCAGCCCTTGGTGATTTTCCTGCACGGTTACGGCAGCAACGAGCAGGACCTGTTCGGCATCAAGGATGAATTGCCGCCGCAGTACACCTACCTGTCGGTGCGGGCGCCGATGACGTTGGAAGAGGGCAGTTACCAGTGGTTTCGCAAAAAGGGCGAGGGCGCCTATAACGGCGAGACTGACGACCTGAAAACCAGCCGCCAGGTGCTGCTGGATTTCGTCGCACAAGCGGCAAAGAAATATCACACCGAAACGGACAAGGTATTCCTGGTGGGTTTCAGCCAGGGCGCGATCATGTCCTATGAAGTCGCGTTGCGTCATCCTGAGGCGGTAGGCGGCATTGCGGCGTTGAGCGGGCGCATCCTGCCGGTGCTCAAGTCCGAACTCAAACCGGATGAAAAACGCCAGCCGTTGGCGATTTTCATCGGTCATGGCACCGCCGACAAACGCCTGCCCTACACCGACGGCACTGAGGCCGACAGCCTGTTGCAAAGCCTGTCACTCAAGCCCGAGTTCCATGCCTACGAAGGTGTCGGCCACAGTATCAGCGCCACCGAGATGCAGGATTTGAGCGCCTGGTTGCAGCGCCTCAATCCCTGAGCCGGTAGGGTTTATTTGCCGGTGATGATCTGGTTCACCAGCGTTTCGTGGCCGGTTTTGTCGTTGGGGCGGGAGATGACCTGAATGATGGCCATGCGAGTGCCAGAAGCGGCCATCAGCGAGGTGTCGAGGGTCATGCCGCCGCCCTGGGTGGCGGTGCTGTCGATCTGTCGCAGGCCCAGCCCCGTGCCTTTCTGGGTCAGGCTTTTTTCGCTCAGCTTGTTGAAGTCCGGCAAGGCATTGCGTTGCTCGGTGGCGAAGGCGGACACGGTGGCGTCGAGGAACTCACCGTCGTTGTCCTTGACGTTGGCGCCGCCGGGAATGGTGTTTTCGGCGGCGATCACCACGGTTTTGCTGGTCTGGTTGGTGTACATCGTGCCCGTCGCCCCAGCGGTGCCGGTGGCCGCGTCGCCGGCCGGCAGCGGATTGGCGATGAAGCCCTTGGGCAGGGTGAAGGTGAACTTGCCGCCGAGCATCGAGACCTTCTGGGTCGGCGCTTTGTCGCTGGTAGTGGCCTTGGCCGCCTGCGCATTCAAGGCCCCCAGGCTGGCAGCCGCTGTCAGCAGCAGAACAACGGCTTTTTTACTCAACAATGACATTCAAACTCTCCGTGGGATGGTCGCGCTATGACGGCGATCATCCCATGGATTGCGATTTGTAGCAGCAGCCTCGCAAGCTCGACAGCTGCTACACAAGGCGTGTGGTGATCATCGTTGCCGTTCGTTGAAACGATAAGGCGCCGGGCGCAATGCCCGTTGTTTAGTCACTAACAGCATCCCGAGCGAGGCGCCTATCCCCAATGCAAATCCCGTCCAGCCGAACCTCGGCAACGCCAACGCCAGCACCAGACAGAACGCCGCGAACGAATACATCCCGGTTGCCGTGGCCCTGAGCAACGCCGCCGTAAATGCCGGACCGCGAGTCTGCTGGGAAAACACCGCCATCACACTGCCCAGCACCGGGAACACTGCAAGCAATCCGCTCCAGCGCTCGCCGACGGTGCTGGCCAGCAGCGTCACGGCCAACGTGAGCAGGGCGCCAGCCATCATGCGCAGCAGCAGTTTGTCGGATTTGGGCGCCGGGCCTGAAATGACGGGTTGCACCGAGGGAAACAGGTACGGCGCGGCCAGCAACGCGGTGGCGGCGGCGATCATTGAGAGCGCCAGCGATGGCGGGATCAGCGACAGCACAGCAGCTACCGACGCCCAGACCAGCACCGCCATCGTTAGCGCCCACGGCCAGCTCAAGCGTTGTGCGACCTGGGCATACGTCACGCAGAAGGCAATCATCGCGAACATGGCTGACAGCGCCGCCGTTGCCGCTTGAGCGGCGAACACATGGCCTTGCTCGATGGCGAGGAACAACAGAATCGGCCCGACCACCACCGGCAACCCCGACAGCCAACCGGCCACGCTTGGTCCCCAGCGTTTACCGGCCAGGGAAATCAGCAGCAGAAACCCCGGGATCAC
The DNA here is from genome assembly GCF_059492165.1 of Pseudomonas sp. Pseusp15. Taxonomy (NCBI): domain Bacteria; kingdom Pseudomonadati; phylum Pseudomonadota; class Gammaproteobacteria; order Pseudomonadales; family Pseudomonadaceae; genus Pseudomonas; species Pseudomonas sp. Pseusp15. The sequence goes on along the minus strand of NZ_CP168523.1, from coordinate 3,089,087 downwards.
CAGCAGCTTGAGCATCAGCACGCACGCATCTCCATTTGTGTGTGCCGGTCACGTTAGCATTGCGGGCGATGGATTGCTTAAGGCGGTCTCTGCGCAAGCGTTGAGCGCCTACACCCGGGTGCGCGAAACGTCTAAGCTGCGCGCTCCCACCTGTTGACGGATGCTTGCGTGAAATTCAGTTTGCCCAAAGTCGGCACCGCGCCGTTTTGCCCACCGGAAGTGGCCGGCACGGTTGCCGTTGACCCTGGTGCTTCGTTCTACAAGCGCGTTCTGCGTTTTGCCGGCCCCGGTTTGCTGGTGTCCATCGGCTACATGGACCCGGGCAACTGGGCCACGGCCATCGAGGCCGGTTCGCGGTTTGGCTATAGCCTGTTGTTCGTGGTGTTGCTGGCGAGCATGGCGGGGATGGTGGTGCAGTGTTTGTGCTCGCGTCTGGGTATCGCCACCGGGCGCGACCTGGCGCAGTTATGCCGGGAGCGCTACAGCACGCGGACCGCACGGACCCAGTGGCTGCTGGCGGAAATTTCGATCATCGCCACCGACCTCGCCGAAGTGCTCGGCTGCGCCCTGGCGTTCCACTTGCTGCTGGGTTGTTCGCTGACGTTTGGCATTGCGCTCACCGCGTTCGACACGTTGCTGGTATTGGCCCTGCAAAACCGGGGTTTCCGCCGGTTGGAGGCGATCATGCTGGTGCTGGTGGGCACGATCGGCGCGTGTTTCTTTGTCGAACTGTGGCTGATCAAACCCTATTGGCCGGATGTCGCTCGCGGTTTCACACCGTCACTTTCGGCGATTGGCGATGCGGCGCCGTTGTACCTGGCCATCGGCATTCTCGGGGCCACGGTGATGCCGCATAACTTGTTCCTGCATACCTCGATCGTGCAGACGCGGATGATCGGCAAAGACCTGGCCAGCAAGCAGGACGCGGTCAAACTGGCGCGCATCGACACCATCGGCTCTCTGGCCCTGGCACTGCTGGTCAACGCGGCGATCCTGATTCTTGCTTCCGCGGCCTTCCACAAGACCGGGCACACCGACGTGGTGGACATCCAGGATGCCTATCACTTGCTCGATCCATTGGTGGGCGGGGCGTTGGCCAGCGTGTTGTTTGGTGTGGCGTTGCTGGCGTCGGGGCAGAGCTCGACCTTCACCGGCACCATCGCGGGCCAGGTGATCATGGAGGGCTACCTGAACCTGCGCTTGCCCTGCTGGCAACGGCGCTTGATCACTCGCGGGCTGGCGCTGATCCCGGCGTTTATCGGCGTGTGGCTGATGGGCGACGGGGCAATCGGCAAACTGCTGGTGTTGAGTCAGGTGGTACTCAGCCTGCAACTGCCGTTCGCGTTGTACCCGTTGATTCGCATGACCAACGATCAGACGCTCATGGGGCCGTTTGTGAATCGGCTGCCAACTCGGGTGTTGGCGTGGGGATTGTTTACGGTAATCAGTGCGGCCAACAGCTGGTTGATTTTGCAGTTTGTGGGCTGAGTCATTCTTTTGATCTTCACCCCCGCTCAAACGCCTCAACCAGATAATCGATAAACACCCGGGTCTTGGCCGGCATCAACGTGCGGCTCGGGTAATACAGCGAGATCGATCCCGCGTCGGCATGCCAGTCCGGCAACAAGCGCAGCAGTTCGCCGTGCTGGATATGGGCGATGACATCGGGCGACACCAGCAGCGTCACACCAAGGCCGAGCAGGGCCGCTTCACGCATGGCGGCAGGGTCATTGAGCACGATGTTTTCACTCAGCTCGGCGCTGGCTTCATTGCCCACGCTATCCCGCATCACCCATTGGCGCACCCGCCCGGTGCGAATGCCGCGCATCACAATGCCGTTGTACTGAGCCAGGTCCGCCGGGCTGCTGGGCAGGGTGCGTCCGGCCATGTACGCCGGTGAGGCCACCGCCACCACATCCGCCGCTGCCAACGTCCGCGAGACGACCCCGGGTGTCAGCTCGAAACCGCCGCCGATGGCGGCGTCATACCCTTCGGCGATCAGATCGACCTGGCGGTTTTCAAAGTGCCATTCCAAGCGAATCAGCGGGTAGCGCGCCAGAAATTCCGGTAACAGCGGCAACACGTGGTCAATGCCGAACGTCGGCGCCAAGCTGACCTTGAGCACCCCCGCCGGCTCCCCGCGATCACTGGACACTGCACTGATCGCCGTCTGCAGCGCCTGCAGATTGCCGCCGATGCTGGCTAGAAAGCGTTCTCCGGCTTCGGTCAGTGACAGCTTGCGGGTCGAGCGCTGGAACAGCCGCACACCGATATTGCGTTCAAGCATCGCCACGTTGCGGCTGACGGCGGCGGGCGTCAGTGCGAGCAACCGTGCGGCGGCGGAGAAGCTGCCGGTTTCAGCGCTGCGCACGAAAGATTCGAGGTTGGCGAGTGTTTCCATCTCAGACACCTGATATTAATACTTGAAGATCATTCAACTCATTACCGTCTAATAAAGTAGTAATGGCAAGCGCAGTATTCACTCCACCAACCCACTACGGAGTGAACACCATGAGCACTATCGGAATCATCGGCGCCGGCGCCATCGGCACAGCCTTCGCCAAAGCATTGTCCCGTCAGGGCATTGAAGTCGTCATCGCCAACAGCCGCGGCCCGGAAACCCTGGCCTCACTGGTGGAAGAACTCGGGCCGACGGCGCGGGCCGGCACCCGTGAAGAAGCGGCCGCGCAGCCGATCGTTCTGGTCGCGGTGAACTGGTCGAAATTGCCAACGGCACTGGCCGGATTGCCGGATTTCGGCGGGCGAATTGTCATCGACGCGAACAATTCGATCGAGGCGCCATCGTTCAAAGCGGTGGATTTGCAGGGCCGTCCGTCCAGTGAAGTGTTTGCCGAATGGGTACCTGGCGCGCGGGTGGTCAAGGCCTTCAATCACCTTCAAGCGCATCTGCTTGAGAGTGATCCGGCGGCGGAGGGTGGGCGGCGAGTGTTGTTTCTTTCTGGTGACGATGCCGAGGCCAAGGCTCAAGTGGCAGCGCTGATCGAGCGATTGGGCTTCTTTGGAATCGATCTGGGCGAACTGAGTGTCGGGGCGCGGCTGGTGCAGTTCCCGGGCGGTCCGTTGCCGGTCTTGAACCTGGTGAAATTTGCCTGAGGGCCAGAGGTTTCCAGCCGTTGTGGTGAGGGGACTTGCCCGCGAAAGCGGTGTGTCAGGCGACATCAATGTTGACTGTGCCGCCGTCGTCGCGGGCAAGCCACGCTTGTATGCTGGTACTTGAAGGGAGGAGGAGGGACAAGGCTCGATTCTGACTGTTGGCGCAGTACAGATCCGTGGGAGATTTCGCCCCTCCTCCTTTCACCCAAGCGCCGATAAAGAATGCATCTGGCTAGACCGACGATAGGAACAAGCCTGCGCCTCTGGGTGAGCCCTTCAAGTGCTCAAAACCATATCTCGGGGGGGTGTTCAATGGCAATGTCGGTTTCTGTTTCCAAGCCAATCGTGGGCGTGGATGTCGCCAAAAATGAACTGGTGATCTACCAGACCGAACTGGATCTGCTGGAGACGCTTCCCAATAACAAGCCAGCCATCAAGAAATGGCTGAAAGCCTTGCCGGAACCGGTCGACGTAGCAATTGAGTCGACCAATATCTATCACTTGGAATTCGCCGACCTGGCCCATGATGCCGGCTGCACGATTTACATGGTCGGTGGCTATGAACTAAGCCACTACCGCAAAGGTGTGAAGGTTCGCGCCAAAACCGACGCGCTGGATGCAAAGCTGCTCGCCCGTTATCTGAAAAACGAATATGAAGAGCTTCACCCATGGACTCCACCATCGCCGCTGTATCGTCAGCTCTTGAGCCTTTTCCGCCGGCGCGCCGCGCTGGTTCAGGCACGAGTTGGCCTGGTACAGAGCTGGGCAAGTGAGCCGCTGCTCAAAGCCGCTTTTGCCGAGCAAATAGCCTCAATGCAGAGGCTTGAAGTGCTGGTCGAGAAGATGATCAACGACCTCCTTAAAGAGGCCGGTTTACTTACCCATCTAAGGCGCTGCATGAAAGTTGAAGGCATAGGCTTTTTGACTGGAGCTCGCCTGATCGCGGCGTTTCAGCGGGGCGAGTTTAAAAACGCTGACGCATTCATCGCTTTTTTGGGGATGGATTTACGGGTTTCACAGTCGGGACAGAAGGACGGTCGCCGCAGTCTGACAAAACGAGGTGATCCGGAGGCGCGCCGACTTTTGCACAATGCAGCCATGTCGGCCAGCCGAACGGCAACCTGGAAAGGTTTTTATGAAGAGCAACGAGCTAAAGGGTTCAGCACCACTCAGGCACTGGTGATTCTGGCCCGTAAACTTGCTCGGGTCGTATTCGCACTACTGAAGGGGCAGAGCGAATACCAGCCGAAAGCAAGTTGAGGGTTTCCCCTCAACCATAGAATCTCCCACAGGTAACCGAGTGCTCTCGGGAGAATGCGGTCACCTGTGGGAGCGAGCCTGCTCGCGATGAACGACAACGCGGTCTCGGGCTAGCGCTCGATCGCCAATGCCACGCCCTGACCACCACCAATGCACAGGGTGGCCAGGCCTTTTTTGGCGTCACGCTTGATCATCTCGTGCAACAAGGTCACCAGCACCCGGCAACCCGATGCACCAATCGGATGACCCAGGGCAATCGCGCCACCGTTGACGTTGACCTTGCTCAGGTCCCATTCCAGGTCCTTGGCCACCGCCAGGGATTGCGCGGCGAAGGCTTCGTTGGCCTCGATCAGCTCCAGTTGATCGATGGACCAGCCGGCCTTGTCCAGGCAACGACGGGTGGCGCTGACCGGGCCGATGCCCATGATCGCCGGGTCGACGCCCGCGTTGGCGTACGCGGCGATTTTCGCCAGCACCGGCAGGCCGAGGGCCTTGGCTTTCTCTGCACTCATCAGAATCACCGCGGCCGCACCGTCGTTCAGCGAAGAGGCGTTGCCGGCGGTCACCGAGCCGTCCTTCTTGAAGGCCGGTTTCAGCTTGCCCAGGGACTCGGCGGTGGTGCCGGCACGCGGCTGTTCATCGGTGGCGAAGGCCAGCGGATCGCCCTTGCGCTGGGGGATAAGGATCGGGGTGATTTCATCGACGAAACGCCCGGCTTCGATGGCGGCCACGGCTTTCTGTTGCGAAGCGGCCGCGAAGGCGTCCTGGGCTTCACGGCTGATGCCGTACTTGTCCACCAGGTTCTCGGCAGTGATGCCCATGTGGTAATCGTTGAACGCATCCCACAACCCGTCGCTGATCATCGTGTCGACGATCTGGCTGTGGCCCATGCGCAGACCGGTGCGGGCACCCGGCAGCACGTAATTGGCCAGGCTCATGTTTTCCTGGCCACCGGCGATGATCACCTCGGCATCGCCGCAGCGAATCGCCTGCGCTGCCAGGTGCAGCGCTTTGAGGCCCGAGCCGCAGACCTTGTTCAGGGTCATGGCCGGTACGGCGTGGGGCAGGCCGGCCTTGATCGCAGCCTGGCGCGCAGGGTTTTGCCCGGCGCCGGCGGTCAATACCTGGCCCATGATCACTTCATCGACCTGCGCCGGGTCCAGATCGGTTTGCGCCAGCAACTGGCGGATCACCGCCGCACCGAGATCAACCGCGGACACATTGGCCAACGCGCCCTGGAAACTGCCGATGGCAGTGCGAGTGGCAGCAACAATCACAACGTCTTGCATGGACGGATTCCTCACTGGGCAGCGAACTGCATTTCCGGGACGTGGTCAGGCACGATCAGTTTGCCGGCGGTCTTGGCGACGATTTCCTCAACGCTCACGCCTGGTGCGCGTTCCTTGAGAATGAACGCGCCGTTGTGGATTTCCAAGTAGGCCAGGTCAGTCAGTACGCGTTTGATGCAACCGGCGCCGGTCAGCGGCAGGCTGCAGCGCGGCAGCAGTTTCGACTCACCGTCCTTGGAGGCGTGGGTCATGGTGACGATGATGTTGTCCGCACCGGCCACCAGGTCCATCGCACCGCCCATGCCCTTGACCAGTTTGCCGGGGATCATCCAGGAGGCGATGTTGCCTTCGACGTCCACTTCGAACGCACCGAGCACGGTCAGGTCGATGTGGCCACCGCGGATCATCGCGAACGATTCGGCGGAGGAGAAAATCGACGCGCCGATACGCGCGGTCACGGTTTGCTTGCCGGCGTTGATCATGTCGGCGTCGACTTCGGCGTCGGTCGGAAAGGCGCCCATGCCGAGCAGGCCGTTTTCCGATTGCAGCATGACTTCCATGCCTTCAGGGATGTAGTTGGCGACCAGGGTCGGAATGCCGATGCCGAGGTTCACGTAGTAGCCGTCCTGCATTTCGCGGGCGACGCGCTGAGCCATCTGTTCGCGGGAAAGTGCCATTGTTGTTATTCCTTCATTCGGTCCGGGGGCAGGGGATCACTTACGCACGGTGCGCTGTTCGATGCGCTTTTCGAACGTGCCGCAAATGACCCGGTCGACGTAGATGCCAGGGGTGTGGATCTGCGACGGGTCCAGCTCGCCGGGTTCGACGATTTCTTCGACTTCGACCACGGTGATCTTGCCGGCGGTGGCGGCCAGCGGGTTGAAGTTCTGGGCGGTGTGGCGATAGACCACGTTACCGAAATGGTCGGCTTTCCAGCCTTTGACGATGGCGAAGTCACCGGTGATGGATTCTTCCATCAGGTACTGGCGGCCCTTGAATTCGCGCACTTCCTTGCCTTCAGCGACTGGAGTGCCGACGCCGGTGGCGGTGAAGAACGCCGGGATGCCGGCGCCGCCTGCGCGCATTTTCTCGGCGAGGGTGCCTTGGGGGGTCAGGACGACTTCTATTTCGCCTTTAAGCAGTTGGTCTTCGAACAGTTTGTTCTCGCCGACGTAGGAGGCCACCACTTTGCGGATCTGCCGGTCCACCAGCAGCACGCCGAGACCGAACCCATCGACGCCGCAGTTGTTGGAGACCACGGTGAGGTCACGGGTGCCCCGGTGCTGGATCTCGGCGATGAGGTTTTCCGGAATCCCGCACAGGCCGAAGCCGCCGGAGATCACGGTCATGCCGTCTTCAAGACCGGCCATCGCTTCCTCATAGGAATACACGCGCTTGTCGAACCCTGCCATATGCACCTCTTTTATTCTTTGTGGGCGGCTGGCTAGCCGGATGGGGAGGGAGTGTCTCGCCACAGGATTTATTTGTTAAGTTGATTTTTAAGGTTGATTGATAGATAAAACTCACCAATGAGTGCGCGCTACGTTGGAGACAGTGGCCATGACCGTTAAACAGATCCGCGCCTTCCTGGCCGTGGCCCAGAGTTTGAGCTTTGCCGTGGCTTGCGAGCGATTGCACCTGTCCCAGTCGGCGTTGAGCCTGACCATCAAGGCGCTGGAGGAGGGCCTGGGTGGGCGCCTGTTCACCCGCAATACCCGCAACGTCGCTCTGACCGCCGAGGGTGAATCGCTGCTGCCATTGGCCCGTCGGTTGATTGCGGATTGGGACAATGCCGAGGATGAACTGCGCCAACGCTTCACCCTTCAGCGTGGCCGCGTGACGCTCGCGGCGATGCCATCGTTTGCCGGCAACCTGCTGCCGCCGATCCTCAAGACCTTCCGCGCGCGTTATCCCAAGGTCAACGTCACGGTGAACGACGTGATCAACGAGCAGGTGCTGGAAATGGTCCGCGACCGTCAGGTGGAATTGGGCGTGGCGTTTGAGCCGACCCAGAGTTCGTCGCTGCAATTCACCCCGTTGTACATCGACCGGTTTGTGGCGGTGGTGCCGCTTGATTCATCGCTGGCGGACCTGGGCGATATCGATTGGCAGACCTTGCTCAAGGAACCGTTCATTACCTTGCAGCGACCGTCCACGGTGCGGGTGATGCTCGAAGAGCATTTGCAAGCGCGGGGCATGAAATTGCCGGTGGAGTTTGAAAGTCATCAGTTGGCAACGGTCGGGCGGATGGTGGCCAGCGGACTGGGCGTGAGCGCGGTGCCAGCGTTGTGCGCCGGGCAGATGCGCGAGCTGGGCGCGCGTTGCATCACCCTGCGCGACCCGGTGGTGGAACGGGCGATCGGGGTACTGACGACGGGGCAAGAACTGTCGGCGGCGGCGCAGGCGTTGTTCGATATTCTCAAGGCCGAAAACCTGGGTGAGCGTCTGAGCTGATCACGGTCACCTGTTGAAATGGACCGTGGCGAGGGGCAAGCCCCCTCGCCACAAAAGCACACCCCGACAGGGTGGGTTTAGCCTGCCTGGGTGATGCGCCTGCCCTTATTTACGCGCCTCCAGAATCAGGTTGAACGGCGTTTCCGTGGCTCGCCGGAACTGGGTGAACCCCGCCTCGGTGAAGACCTTGCGCAACCGTGCCTCGCCCGCTTGGGCACCGAGCCCGAGGCCGACCTCCTGGGACAGCGAGTTGGGTGTGCAGATAAAGGTCGAGGCGGCGTAGAACAGCCGTCCCACCGGGTTGGTGTTCTCGTCAAGCGTGTCGTTGGCGAAGGGCTCAACCAGCAGCACCGTGCCGTCGGGTTTGAGCGATTCATAGGCATGCTTTGCGGCACCGACCGGGTCACCCATGTCGTGCAGGCAATCGAAATAGCAAATCAGGTCATAGTCGTCGCCCGGATAGCTCTTGGCGTTGCCCTGGAAGAACCGCGCCCGACCGGACACGCCACCTTCTTCGGCGCGCTGGGTGGCGACGGTGATCGAAGGCGCGTGGTAATCGAAACCGACGAACCGCGACTCGGGGAAAGCCTGGGCCATGATCACGGTCGAGGCGCCGTGGCCGCAGCCGATGTCTGCCACTTTCGCGCCGGCTTCCAGTTTGGCGACCACCCCGTCGAGCGCCGGCAGCCACTCGCTGACCAGATGCGCCTTGTAGCCTGGGCGGAAGAACCGCTCGGTGCCGCTGAACATGCACGGATGGTGATCGCCCCAGGGCAGGGCGCCGTTGCCGCGCATGGCGTTGACCAGTTTGTCCTTGTCATGGAAAAACGACGCAACCACCGCCATACCGCCAGCTACATAAACCGGTGAGTCTTCGATCGCCAGCGCCAGGGCTTGCTCTTCGGGCAGGCGGAACTGGCCGTCGCGGTGTTCCATGTAACCGGAGGCGGCGTGGGCGCTGAGCCATTCACGCAACAGGCGAGTGTTGCAGCCGGTCTTCTCGGCGAGTGCTTCGGGGGTGACTGGCTGACTGTCGGCCATGGCCCGGTACAGGCCGAGTTCTTCGCCGAGGATGACGTTGGCGAGCATCGCCGCGCCACCCATGTCGCTCACCAGTTTGCCCATGAAATCATTGAGTCTGGCCTCGTCCATCATGTGTGCTCCTTCAGCAGGATCACAGCCCGCAGGCATTGTTTGTCGAGGCATGCGCCTGTGGGCGGTGATCGTGGGAATGAACAGGACGATAACCGCGTCCTGGCTCCCCCCCGCGGGGGGTAATCAACAAGTCTAGTTCGTGTATCCCTCTGTATCTGGCTGCCTGTCCGATACAGTGCGCTGAGAAGAGGGGTGTTTGCGCACACAGACCCGACACACCGAGGCGCTTGACTGGGCCTGCCGGCCGGCACTGATTTTCAGGCGCTGGAGACCGGATCCCAGGATGAGATCGACACCATGCAAATTCCCCTCACATCTGCGCAGGCGACCGTCGGGCTAGGCTTGCGCCGCGGTTTGATGAAGGACCTTCAAGCAGCCTCGGCGGGCGCTTTCGACTTTCTGGAAGTCGCGCCGGAAAACTGGATTGGCATCGGCGGCGCGCATGGCGCGGCGTTTCGTGCCCTGGCCGAGTGTTATCCGTTGTCCTGTCACGGCTTGTCCTTGTCGCTGGGCGGATCGGCGCCGCTGGACGTCGGGTTTCTGTGGGAAGTGCGGGTTTTCCTCGATCACTACAAGGTGCCGCTGTACAGCGAACACCTGAGCTACTGCAGCGATGACGGGCATCTTTACGATCTGCTGCCGTTGCCGTTTACCGAGGAAGCGGTGCATCACGTCGCCGCCCGAATTCGTCAGGCACAGGACATTCTCGGTCGGCGCCTGGCGGTAGAAAACGTCTCCTACTACGCCGCGCCGCAGCAGGACATGGACGAATTGACGTTCACCAACGCAGTGCTGCGCGAAGCCGATTGCGACCTGCTGCTGGACGTCAACAATGTCTACGTCAACTCGATCAATCACGGTTCTGATCCGCAGACGTTTCTGGCGGGCATCGACACGGGGCGGGTAGTCGCGATGCATGTGGCGGGGCATTTCGACGAATCCGACACCCTGAAAATCGACACCCACGGCGCCTCGGTCAAACCGGTGGTCTGGGCATTGCTGGCCGAAGCGTATGCGCGGTTCGGCGTACAGCCGACGCTGCTTGAACGGGACTTCAATTACCCGGCGTTCTCTGAACTGGTGAGCGAGTTGCAGACCATCCGCCGACTGCAGGAGGAGGCGGACCGTGGATAAACCGACGCTGTATCAGCAGCAAGACACCTTGACTCGCTACCTGCGCGACCCCGACCACTGCGCACCGCCTGCCGGGATGGACGTGGCACGGGCGCAGGTTTATCGCGACCTGGTGTTCTCTAACCTGTCGTCGTTGCTCAGCGGCACCTTTCCGGTGTTGGTGAGAATACTGGGGGACAGTGACTGGCGTTCTCTGGTGCGAATCTTCCTGCGGGACTACCGTGCTCACACGCCAAAATTCGGCGAGATCGCCCGGGAGTTTGTCGAGTTCCTCGCATCGATGCCGCTGGCGCTGAACGATGGGCCATGGCCACCGTTCATGGTCGAGCTGGCGCATTACGAATGGGTCGAAATGGCCCTGCAACAATCCAACGCCGAGCCGCTACCCGCCAGCGATGCAGGGCTGCTGCTGGATCAACCGTTGCAGGTTTCGCCACTGGCCTGGCCGTTGGCCTATGGCTGGCCGGTGCAAAAAGTGGGGCCGGATTATCGGCCGCAAGTGCCTCCGACTCAGCCGACGTTGCTGTTGGTGCGTCGGGCTGAAGACTGGAGTGTGCGCTTCTCTGAACTGAGCCCGTTGGCGTGGCGGTTGTTGCAGCGGATCGGGGAATTTCCTCAGCTCGATGGCCGGTCGCAACTGGAAGGGCTGGCGGTGGAGGCGGGGATGGCGGGGGCGCAGGCCTTTATCGATAGTGGATTGGCGTTGTTGCGGCAGATGCATGGGGAGGGGGTAATCGGCATAGCGGCCTGACCGTACGCAATCCCCCAAACACCAATCCCCGTGGGAACGGGCAAGCCTGCTCCCACTGGGGTTGGCGGTGTTTATTGGGGCTTCGGTAACTTGAGCTCCGCACACAACCCACCATCCACGCGATTGCTCAAGGTCAGCGCCCCGCCAATCGCCAGCGCCAATTGCTGGGCAATCGCCAACCCCAACCCGGTCCCGCCGGTACTGCGGTTGCGTGAGTTTTCGACGCGGTAGAACGGCTGCATCACCTGGGCCAATTGCTCTTCGGCAATCCCCGGCCCTCGGTCCATGACCTTCACCGACAAGCTGCCGTCCGCCTTCGTTTCCACCCACAACTCAGCCGCGCCAGCGAATTTCAGCGCGTTGTCCACCAGGTTCACCAGCACTCGCCGCAAGGCATGGGGCCGGGTGTCGATCACTGCGGCGCTTTTGCCGCCCAGCTGCACGTCTTTGCCCATGTCCTGATAGTCGAACACCAGGCTGTCGAGGAACGAATCCAGATCGGTGCGGCGACTTTCCTCGGTGGCGCCATGGATGCTGCGGGCGTAGGCCACGCCTTCGCGCACCAGGTGTTCCATCTCGCCAAGGTCATTCCACAGTTTGTCTTTTTCGCTGGAGTCGTCCATGAATTCGGCACGCAGTTTCATGCGCGTGATCGGGGTTTGCAGGTCGTGGGAAATCGCCGCCAACAGTTGCATGCGCTCCTTGAGATACGCCGCGATACGCGCTTGCATCGCATTGAACGCCCTGGCGGCGTAGGCGACTTCGGTCGGGCCTTTTTCATCCAGGTGCACGGCGTGGGTGTTGGGGTCGAGGGTTTCCACCGCTTGGGCCAGACGGGTGAGCGGGCGGATGGCGATTCTCACGGCCAGCCAGGTGCAGGCGATCAGCAGCGCCAGTTGCCCCAGTAATACCGCCGGTAACCACGGGGACAAAGGCACCATCGCGGGGCGCACGTCGATCGTGACGGGGCTGCCGTCCTTCAGTTTCAGATGGGCCTGGAAGTGTTTCTTCGGGCCGGGGATGTTGGTAAAAGTCAGCGGATACTCATGGCCGATGGCGTCCTGAATCGAGGGGACTGCAATCGGCACATCGCTGGGCGCCATCGGTGTGCCGGGCGAACCTTCATTCAGCAGATAACCATAGTTGGTGCGTTCCAGGCGCTGCAGCCAGCTCGCTCGTTCGTTGGCGGGCAAGCGGTCGAGGATGGCGAGGGAGGTCGAAACGTCGGTTTCCAGATTGCCCAACATCGTATTTTTCGCACTTTCATAACGCTCGTAGTACTGCGCGCCAAAGGACAGCGCCTGGGCGAGGATCAGGCCGATCAGGAAAATCAGCGACAGCCGCGAGGCCAGCGTGCGGGGCCAGTGCAGCGCAAGGTTCATGACGGCGCACCGAGCACTTCCACCGGCAGGGAAAACACATAGCCTTCGCTGCGTACGGTCTTGATGTAGGCCGGTTCCCGGGCGTCGTCGAGCAGGCGCTGACGCAAGCGGCTGACCAGCAAATCGATGGAGCGGTCAAACAGGTCGGCGTCGCGACCTTGAGTCAGGTTGAGCAACTGGTCGCGATTGAGCACCCGCTGAGGATGATCGAGGAACACCCGCAGCAAACGGTATTCCGCGCCGCTGAGGGCGACCATGGTTCCATCCTGATCCAGCAGATGCCGGGCCGAGGTGTCCAGGCGCCAGCGACCGAACGCCAGCAGGCGACCGCTTTCGGTGATCACCAGATTCGGCGGCAGCATCCGCGTACGGCGCAGCACGGCGTTGATCCGGGCGAGCAGTTCACGGGCGGCGAACGGTTTGACCAGGTAGTCGTCGGCGCCCATTTCCAGGCCGATGATGCGGTCGGTTTCATCGTTGCGCGCGGTGAGCATCAGCACCGGCGTGGCCTTGTGTTTACCGGCACGCAGCTCGCGGCAGAGCAGCAGGCCATCGTCGCCCGGCATCATGATGTCGAGCACGATCAGGTCCACCGGCGTGGTCTCCAGAAACGCGCGCATCTGCCGTCCATCCGCCACCACGGTGGTGCGCAGGCCGTTCTTCTTCAGGTAATTGCCTACCAGTTCCCGGATCTCGCGGTCATCGTCCACGATGAGAATGTGATCGACGTGTTCCATGGTCGCCATGCCTCTTGAGTAGGAGTTTTCGCGCAGTCTACCGAGTCAAGGCTCGCTCGCCCGCAGCGGTTTGTATTGCAGTGTATCTGGCCTGTCGGCGGATACACGGGGACGCAAAAACAGCCGGTTTCAGGGGGTTTGTATCGCTGTGTATCGCCGGCCGGTGCTGATACATAGCAATTTACTCGCGCCTGTTCCAGACACAGACGGGATACCTCGCGGGCTTCTAATGGCTTCCATCGAGGCGAACCCAAACCGCCTCGGCCCCATCAACGATTTGGCAACGATTGACCCATTGAAGCCCCGAGGAAACCACCATGAATACCAAAGCCGTCTACGCCGCCTGCCTGTTTGCCGCCCTGAACATCTGCACCTTGTCGGCCCGGGCCGAAGCCAATGTCACCCCGCAAACCTACACCTATGGCACGCACCTGGACATCCAGAAAGTGCTGTCGATGAAAGAGGACGCCACGCCTTCCTGCGGGATTGTGAATGCGCGGATGACCTACCTGGATTCCCAAGGCAAAACCCAGGCCCTTGATTACCGCAAATTCGCTGACAACTGCAACGAAGACAACTGAGTCCTTTGCTCACCCGTTATCAATCCCTTTTTTGAAACAGGAATAACTCCATGAACAACGCCACCCGCTTTTTGACCGCCATCGTCTTTTCCATAGCCGGCGTCGCCGCTCATGCCAACGCGGCTGTTGAACAGAGCAGCTGTGTCAGCAGCACCTGCTTCCAACTGACGCCGCTGGTGGCTGAGGATGGTTCCAGCCGCACACCGCAGGGGCAATTGGTTGCAGAGAACGGCTCCAGCCGGACGCCACAGGGCCAGCAGTTGGAAAACCAGATGGCTTGAGGCCAGGCACTGTTCCGATGAACTCGATATTCCCAGTGTGGGAGCAGGCTCGCTCCCACATCGGACTCGTATATTCAAGGTGATCCCCATGTTTCTCATCGCATTCCTGGGCGGCATTTTGACCGTCCTCAGCCCCTGCATCCTCCCGGTCGTGCCGTTTCTGTTTGCCGGTGTTAAACGCACACGCACCTCGATCCTGCTCACCCTCGGTGGCATGGCCCTGACCTTCGCCCTGATCTCCAGCCTGGCCGTGGTCAGCAGCGATTGGGTGATACAAGCCAACAACACCGGCCGCCATGTGGCGCTGATCGTGATGGTGCTGTTTGCGCTGTCGCTGATCTCCGCGCGCATCGGCGGCTGGCTGGCGCGACCGTTCGTGTTGCTGGGCAATCGCCTCGACCCCAACACTCGCAAAATGTCCGGCCCGCTGGGCTCGGTGATGATTGGCGTCGCCACCGGTCTGCTCTGGGCTCCGTGTGCCGGGCCGATCCTCGGGGTGATCCTCACCGGCGCCATGCTGCAAGGCGCCAACGTGCAGACCAGTCTGCTGCTGGTGGCGTATGGCCTGGGCAGCGCGTTGTCACTGGGCACCTTGATCTTCGCCGGTCGCGGCCTGGTCAATCGCTTGAAACCGTCGATTCCGGTCACCGGTTGGCTGCGTCGCGGCGCCGGTGCCGGGGTGTTGGTCGCGGCGGCAGTCATCGCCACCGGAACCGATAACAGGCTGCTCGCCGGCACTTCGTCCGAAGGCGTCACGACCGTTGAACAGCAGGTGCTGGAAACCGTACCGAAAGTGGTCGATTACCTGGTCAGCAAGGTCAAGGCCGACCCGATGGACGCGGCCAAAGGTGCGATGCCGTCACTCTCCGGCGCGGTCGAATGGCTCAACTCGCCAGCGCTGAGCAACGACTCCCTGCGCGGCAAGGTGGTGCTGGTGGATTTCTGGACCTATGACTGCATCAACTGCCAGCACACCTTGCCCTACGTGAAGGACTGGGCGAAAAAATATGAAAAGGACGGCCTGGTGGTGATCGGCGTGCACACCCCGGAATACGGTTACGAACGCATCCTCGACAACGTTCGCGATCAGGTGAAAAAACTCGGTATCACCTACCCGGTGGCGATCGACAATAACTACGCGATCTGGCGCGCCTTCGACAACCAATACTGGCCGGCTCACTACCTGATCGATGCCAAGGGGCAGGTGCGTTACAGCCACTTTGGCGAGGGTCGCTACGAGACTCAGGAGCAGATGATCCGGCAGCTGTTGGAAGAGGCCAAGGCGCCTGCTGCGTAACCTTTCCAATCAATGGCTCACAGGTTGCGCACCATGAGCCATTGGTCGTTTTCCCAGGCCTGAAAACGCTCCAGCACTGTCCATCCGCGTCTGGCGTAGTAATCGCTTTGGTCCCGGGTGTGCAAATAGATCTTCGCCACGCCACGTTCCCTGGCCTGCGCGCATATCCCCTCAATCAAACGCTCCGCCAATCCTTTTCCCCTTGCTTGGGGGGTGACGAACACACAGGCCAGCCAAGGACCCAGGTCAGGCCGGTGAGCCAGGTCGGCGGCGGCCAGTGCCGCACCACCCAGCAGGCGGTCTTCATCCAGGGCGATCAAACATTGCCATGTGCCGTCGAATTGGCCGTCAGCGAATTCCCGTTGCCACTGAGGCAAGGGCTGGTCGGCGTATTCATAGTGGAATTGTTGGTGAATCCATGAAGCAAAGATGTCGCTGTGGTGCATGTGGTGAGCGAGCCAGTCCAGGCGAGGCATGGGGGAATCCTTTCAAAAGACGGTGGCCCATACGAGCTGATTCATGGCGCATCGGCAATCCCGGGGGCCGGGTGTTAATCCTGCGTTACAAACGCATGACCATGCATCGGAGACCGGTGTGTTTCGTGAGTCTGCCGGACGACCGGGCAGGACGGATACCTGTCCGGGAGCTTTAGTTTGTGGACGGGGTCACTTGCGACCCTGCCATCACGATCATGAAAGGGAGAGGGTTATGCCTAAGTTCATTATTGAACGCGAGCTTCCGGGAGCCGGCGCACTGCCACAACAGGAACTCAAAGCGATCTCGCAAAAATCCTGCGATGTGTTGCGCGGATTGGGGCCGCAAGTGCAATGGCAGCAGAGTTACGTCACGGGCGACAAGATTTACTGCGTGTACATCGCGCCGAGCGAGGAGCTCATCAGGGAGCATGCCAAACAAGGTGGTTTTCCGATCAACAGCGTTTCCCGAGTTGTGAACATCATCGATCCCACCACGGCGGAGTAAGCCGGGACGCGTTCCAACCCGCAGCGGAGCAGACTTCATGAGCACACCCATTGATCTCACCGCCCTGAAAAACCGTCAGATGACTGCGTGGGCCAGCGGCGACTACGCCGTGATCGGCACCACTTTACAGATCGTCGGCGAACAACTGGCTGAAGCCTGCGACCTGCTCTGCGATGAGCGGGTGCTGGACGTCGCTGCGGGCAACGGTAATGCCACGCTTGCCGCTGCGCGCCGGGGCTGTAAGGTCACGTCCACCGACTATGTGGCCAAGCTGCTTGAGCGTGGCGAAGACCGGGCACGGGCGGAACACCTGAACGTGACCTTTCAGGTGGCCGATGCCGAGGCACTACCTTTCGAGGATGCCAGTTTCGATGCCGTGCTCTCGACCTTTGGGGTGATGTTTACCCCGGATCAACCCAAGGCGGCTGCGGAACTGGCGCGGGTGTGTCGTCCGGGAGGTCGGATTGGCCTTGCCAACTGGACGCCCGAGGGCTTTGTCGGCCAGATGTTCAAGGTCCTGGGGCGCCACATGCCGCCACCCGTAGGGGCTCAACCACCTTCAAACTGGGGCTCCGAAGCGTGGTTGCACTCGCACTTCGATCAGCGCGACTTCGTGCTTCAGGTGACACGACGCTTATTCAACTTCCGCTATCGTTCGGCCGCCCATTTCATCGACACCTTCCGCACCTGGTATGGCCCGGTTCACAAGGCTTTTGCGACCCTGCCACCCGAAGGGTCCGCCGCCCTGGAACACGACCTGACGGAACTGCTCAAGCGCCTGAACCGAGCGGGGGAGCGGTCGCTGGTGGTGCCAAGCGAATACCTGGAGGTGGTGATCACCCGGCGCTGAGTCGAGAACACAAAATCCCCGTGTGCGCGACCCCTGTGGCGAGGGGGCTTGCCCCCGTTGGGTCGCGAAGCGGCCCCAAAAGCTTTGCGACTGCTTCGCAGCCGAACGGGGCGGTGCGGCGTTCCGACAAGCCCCCTCGCCACAGGGGTCGCGTCCACAAAGGTATGTGCACAATTTGGTATTCAGCCGTTGCAGTCACTCATCCAGTGACTCGGTGTACACCACCCACACGCTGCATGGCATTTTGTACAGCACATGCTCCACCGTGCTGCCGATCAACCGGCCCATGCCGCGATGGCCGATCCGGCCCATGACGATCACATCCACATCATGGGTCTCGGTGTAGTGGGTCAGTACCTTGGTGGGGTTGCCCATGATCATGTGCCGCTGCTCCGGCGCGATGCCGTTGCGCGCGGCCAGTTCGTTGAAGGCATTCTCCTGGAGGTCGAACAGGGTCTTGACCTGGTCCGAAGAGAAAAGCGCCGAACCGTTGTAGAAGTTGAACTCATCCGCGCTGATGGATGAAAGGTCATAGGCGTAGACCACATTGAGTTCGGCATTGCAGGCGCTCGCCAGTTTTGAGGCTTCGTGAAGGATCCGGTCGTTGAAACTGTTGTATTGATCATCGCGGTGAAACGGGTCGATCGCCGCGACGATCTTGCGCGGCAACGCGCGAGTGGCATGGCTGACGAAATGCAGCGGCACCGGGCATTCGCGCAACAAATGCACGTCGAGGGGGGTAAACACCAGCCGCGACAGCCGCGATGGATGATCCAGCGCCTTGATCAGTACGTCCATCGGCTGCTCTTTGAGGTGAATCAGGATCTCCTCCAGCGGATTCTCGACCCAGGCCACCTCGGTGGTGACGTTCACACCTATCTTGCGCAAGGGGTGGGCCTGTTCTTCAAGCCACTGGCGGTGGCGCTCGACATAGCCCAAGCGCATCTGCTCCATGGCCTTTTCGTTGACCAGGCTGGCGGTCGCCAGGCCTTCCAGATAGTCGAAGGCCACGATGTGCAGGGCCGCCCCCTCGGCCTTGGCCAGCATCGCGGCCCGGTCGAAGGCGGGGCTGTGTTCCATCAGCGGTGAGGCGACCAGCATGAAGCGCGGTTGACCAGACATGACAAACCTCCCGTGGGTAAGCGAGCAGACGGTGGTCGTTCGATACATCTCAATCCTTTGATTATTGACCATGATCAGTCTAAGGGGCGTCTGGTCGCTCGAATGGGCCTGCTCGCGATGCGACTTCAAGCGTTTTCCAAAGCTCGCGCATCGTCGGGTTCTGATTGGCGATCGAACAATACGAACGAATCTCCAGCCGGGTCTTCCATTCATCGCCGCCGGCCAGCACCAATTGCCCTCGCTCCAGCTCATCGGTCACGGCGCTCAGGGGCAGCCAGGCAACGCCGTAGCCCTCGATCGCCATTCTCATCAGCAACATGGCCATGTCCGCCTCAAAGCAACGATCAAGCACGCAAGCAGTCGGTGCATTCTTGATGACGATATCGGCCACGCGACCCAAAAAAGTGGTCGCGGTATAGGCCAGGTGCGGCACTGGCTTGGCGGCCGTCCCCGGCAGCCGATGCAACGGTTTGCCGTTATTGTCCGGCGCGCACAATGGAACGAACGAATCATGCCCCAGGGTCAAGCTGCCGAACTTCTCGGGGTCGAGCTGGATCGGGGCGAGGGGATGGTGGTAGACGATCATCAAATCGCAGCTGCCTTCCTCCAGCGCAATCACCGCATCGTGGATGTTCGCGGCCACCACGCGAGCATTAAAGGGCTCATTCTGCTGTTGAAACTGGGTGAGCCATTTAGGCAGAAAGGTCATTGAAAGACTGTGCCCGGCAGTGACCTGAATCGAGCGTCCCGGCATTCGTTCGCCTTCGCGAAGGGCCAGGCGCAATTGCAGCAACGCCGACAGCGCCTCGCGCCCCTCTTCACAGAAGCTGCGGCCCGCTTGAGTCAGCTGGACAGGATAAGTGCCGCGATCCACCAGTTCGGCGCCCACCCATTCTTCAAGTGAACGAATCCGCCGGGACAACGCGGACTGCGTGACGCAACGCACTTCCGCCGCTCGGGAAAAGTTCTTCCATTCGGCAATCGCCAGAAGATCGTCCAACCATTTGGTTTGCATGCTGGCACCTCATTGCGTCTCTGGCGAAGAGTTTACTGCGGTGCGATGGCGCCATTGAGGGAATTTCGCAAACTATTCCAAAAACGCATCAGCCTATGGTGATTACTCATCATCCGGCGTGAAGGGCGTCCTTAGAATCGGTGCCACAACCCCGCTGCCGCAGAACATCGGGGCACTTCAATCTTGTCTCCTGCCAAGTAAAAAGACCTACAAAACCACTTGAGGAAATGCACCGTGAAAAGAAACAGACTACCCCGCCAGATTGCGATGGCTATCGCCTTGGGCGTCCTTGCAGGTTGGGCCTGCCATCATTTCGCAGCGGATGAGAAAGCCGCCCGGGAGATCGCCTCCTACTTCTCGATGGTGACGGACATTTTCCTGCGGTTGATCAAGATGATCATCGCGCCTTTGGTGTTCGCCACACTGGTCGGTGGTATTGCCAGCATGGGTAATTCCCGATCCGTAGGGCGGATCGGCGCCAGGGCGATGATCTGGTTCGTGTCGGCCTCAATCATTTCGCTGTTCATTGGCATGTTGCTGGTGAATGTGTTCCAGCCTGGCGCGGGTCTGGATCTGCAGGTGACTCAAGGCGCAGCGGCGACGGCCGTTGTCAGCACGGGTGACTTCAGCCTCAAGGTATTCATCAGTCACGTGTTCCCTCGAAGCATCGCAGAAGCCATGGCCAACAATGAGATTCTGCAAATTGTAGTGTTCTCTTTGTTTTTCGGCTTTGCGCTGGCAGGCATCAAGCGCGCTGGCTATACGAAGATCACCGACAGCATTGAAGAACTGGGCAAGGTGATGTTCAAGATCACTGACTATGTCATGGCCTTTGCGCCAGTCGGTGTCTTTGCCGCCATCGCTTCGGCCATCACCACCCAAGGTCTCGGCTTGCTGGTCGATTATGGAAAACTGATTGCCGAGTTCTACCTGGGCATTGTGATTCTATGGGGTGTGTTGTTCGCTGCCGGCTACCTGTTTCTGGGGCGTTCAGTCTTTACCCTGGGCAAGTTGATCCGCGAACCCATTCTGCTGGCATTCTCGACAGCCAGTAGTGAGTCCGCCTATCCAAAAACCATGGAAGCCCTGGAGAAGTTCGGCGCACCCAAGCGGGTATCCAGCTTCGTACTGCCACTGGGGTACTCATTCAACCTCGACGGCTCGATGATGTATCAAGCCTTCGCCATTATGTTCATCGCTCAGGCCTACAACATTGATTTGAGCTTTACGCAGCAGCTGCTGATCTTGCTGACGCTGATGATTACCAGCAAGGGCATGGCGGGTGTTGCCCGGGCTTCGGTGGTGGTCGTGGCGGCGACGTTGCCCATGTTCAATCTGCCAGAGGCTGGCATTTTGCTGATCATCGGTATTGATCAGTTCCTCGATATGGCCAGGACGGCCACCAATGTGGTGGGCAACAGCATCGCAACAGCCGTGATCGCTAAATCCGAGCCTCTCGAAGAGCCGGACGACGTGCCGCAAACCGAGGTGTCCCCACTGCCTGTTCGCTCTGTAGCCACCGTCTGAGCGCTATCACCATGAAAACGAAATCGAAGCCATCCCGTGAGTCTTCATTGGTACACAAACTGGGCATCGTCGGCGGGCTTGGCTCACTGGCCGGCGGCGATCTTTTCTATAAGTTGGTGAAGTCCAGGGCGGTACTGGAGGATCAAGGCCGCTATCACTTCCTGTTCGAGCAGCACCCGTTCAAAGATGTGCTGATGCCGTTGGATCGGGGCGCGAGCATGACCTCCAGAAAGTTCTATGTTTTCCAGGTCTGTCAGACTTTCGAGGCCAGCGGGGTCAGCGCGATCGTACTGCCGTGTTTTGCCAGTCACACTTTCCGCGAAGAGATACAGGAGGAGATAGGCATACCGGTTCTGGACATGATGGCCGCATTGCGCAGGCACATCGACCATGTTGTTGAACCCGGCACGGTATTGGGCATTCTCGCCTCAGACTATGTTCGTCACGCCGGTTTGTTCGAACGCTACTTCGGCTCCGACTTCAAACTCGTTTATCCAGGTGCCGACGAACAATCGGGGTTGATGGAAGCGATGTATGGCGTCAACGGCATCAAGGATGGCTACCTTGACGGTGTACCGCTGGAATGCGTGTATCAGGCCTGCCTGTCACTTCAGGAGCAGGGGGCCACGATGGTCTTGCCGGGCATGACCGAGCTCTCGTTGGTCTGCGGCGACCTGCAGCGTCGGGGCATCACGGTGCTGGATATCAATGAGATTTATGCCGGCTTCGCGACTCAGCAGAAAGGTCAGTCGAATCGCCCACCCTTCAAGCTTGGGATCGTCGGCGGGGTGGGGCCTGCGGCAACGGTCGATTTCATGGGCAAGGTGGTTGCGCATACACCGGCCGGCCGTGACCAGGAGCACATCAAGATGGTGGTCGAACAAAACCCCCAGATTCCTGATCGCACCGCCAATTTGTTGAATGACGAAACTGATCCGACGATGGCGATGTATGCCACCTGCAAGCGGCTTGAAAGCGCTGGAGCCAATGCCATTGCGATCCCGTGCAACACCGCCCACGCATTCGTCGAGCGCATCCAG
This sequence comes from Pseudomonas sp. Pseusp15, assembly GCF_059492165.1. Lineage (NCBI taxonomy): Bacteria > Pseudomonadati > Pseudomonadota > Gammaproteobacteria > Pseudomonadales > Pseudomonadaceae > Pseudomonas > Pseudomonas sp. Pseusp15. The sequence continues at coordinate 3,067,117 of NZ_CP168523.1, read as the reverse complement.
GCACACTTGCGCGTACCCATTGTGAACATGCTTGCCGAGACGGTAGAGGCCATCGTTCAGCGGTATGGCGCCGGGAAAACAGTGGGGCTGCTGGCGACGTCGGGCACGATCAAGAGTCAGGTCTACCACGAGGCGGCCCGGCGAGTCGGGTTGCACATAGTCGCCCCCGGGGTGGATTACCAGGCGCTGGTCATGGAAGCGATTTATGGGTCGCTCGGGATCAAGGCCGGGTTCACCGAGGGCCTTTGCAGGGACCAACTCCTGATCGCCGCCGAGCACTTGTGTGAACTGGGCGCCGATGTGCTTATCCTGGGATGCACGGAGTTGCCGCTGGTGCTGCAGCATAGCGAGGCCTTCATGATCAAAGGTCATCAAGTGGCATTGATCGACCCGACGACCATTCTGGCTATGAAGTGTATTCAGCTTGCCCGTGAACATTCGGGCGAGCGATCAAATCTGCATCTTGGCTAAACAATTTTTGCGCCCCGTGCCTCCAGCAACTCCCGTAATACGGAGCGATGGCAGTGCGCTTCGTCTTCGCAATAACACCCCACGGCCAGTGAGGTTTGATGGGAGAGGGCGGCCAGCAGGTCCAGCAGCTGACTGGGCGCGGGATGGTTCATCTCGGCCTTGAACTTGCGCTTGAAGCTCTCCCAGGCTTTGGCATCTTCTGCCGCCTTGGCTTCGGCCACCAGTTCGGGGCTGGGGGACAGCAGCGGTTGCCACACATCATAGAAATCACGGCTGGCGAATTCGGCCTTCGGTACGCCACGGGGCGGGCGGCGTACCGTGCCCAGGCGCAGGCCTTCATTTGCGGTGCGAGGCGAACCGAGTCGCACGATATGGATGGGCATGAATGCAGTGCCTATTTGAGCCGCGAGCCGTCGAACCACTCCAGCGCCGTGCGCCAGATGCAGATCCCCAGGAAGTACGCCGACATCAGCAGCCACAGGCCCATCACCAGTGGATTGATGACCGGATGGTTGAGCACCAGCGACAAGCTGCACAGCAACCAGATGGCCGTCACGGCAATGTTGATCGGCATGAAGCGGCGCACGCGGAACGGGTGCAGGAATTTCATTCGAGTCACGGTCAACAGCGCCAGGCCGATCACGGTGAGCAACGTGATCCACGGCGACGGACCGATGATGTACAGGCACAGCGCAACCACGTTCCACGCAGCGGGGAAGCCCTGGAAGTAGTTGTCCTTGCTCTTCATGTTGACGTTGCAGAAGCAGAACAGCGACGACACCAGAATCAGCGACACGGTCAGCAGCAGGGTGTAGTCCGGCAACGGGATGTAACGGTAGATGAACAGCGCCGGGATAAACACATACGTCAGGTAGTCGATCACCAGATCGAGGATCGAGCCGTCGAAACTTGGCAGCACCGATTGCACATTGACCTTGCGTGCCAGCGCGCCGTCCAGCCCGTCGACGATCAGCGCCACGCCCAGCCACAGCAGGCAATGGGTGGGCTGGTTCTCCAGCAGGGCGAGGGTCGCGAGGAAAGCAGTGACCACGCCGGTGGCGGTAAAACCATGGGCGCCCCATGCTTTGAGCCTGGCGATGTGTACGGTGGATATCACGGGGGCGTTCTCCAGAAAATGAAGCAAGCCAGTTATCACCCCGCTATTGAGGGCGTCGGCAAACCGGATCGGGTTGCAGGTATCGACCGGATTTTCGGGGATAAGGTTCACCACCTTTGAATCTTAGACGCCGCGCAAAAAAATACCCCGGAAATATCCGGGGTACGTCATGAGCGTTGTATGCCAGTGTTGTCAGCTTAATGAGGAAAGAACACACGCAGCCGATGGTTATCCGGGTCAAGGGCGACGAAGGTCCGACCGAAGTCGAGTTCGGTCGGTGTTTGCAGCATGGTCAGCCCCAGGGCGCTCCACTTGGCAAACAGTGCATCGACCTGTTCGGCAGACTCCACCGGGAACGCCAGCTCGGTCCCGCCGCCCGTTACAGTCGTTGCAGGTTCGGCGGTATGCCGCGACCAAAGCCCCAGTTTATAGCCGTCGTCCAGGACAAACAGGGCGAAGGTCGGCGATTCTTCCACGGGCTTGCGCTCCAGCAGAAACTCATAAAACCGTGCACTGACGGCGGGGTTGTCCACGAAAAGCAAAATGAAACGGGGAGTGATCATGGGGTTGCTCCATTAGAAGGTGGACGCAGCATAAAAGGAGGCGCTGTCAGTTTCTGTCAGGAGTGTGAAGGGGCACCTTTTGGCGTCAGCCAGACGGAGTTGGCGGAATGTCCGGCGAGGACTATCGTTGCCTGACTTGGTTTCTGCCCATCAATGAGGACGTCGTCATGAACACCAGCGATTTGCTTGAGCAATTACTGCGGGCCGGCCAGGGCTCGTTGTCGCAACAAGGTGGTGGTGCGGCGTCGACTCAAGGCGGCTTGGGCGGCTTGGGCGATTTGGGTGGCTTGCTCGGTGGCCTGTTGGGTGGCAGTGCGGGTGGAGGTGCTGGCGGCGGAGGTCTGGGAGGTTTGCTCGGTGGTCTGTTGGGCGGCGGTTCCCCTTCGGGCGGTTCAAGCCAAACGCGCTCGGGCGGCACCAACTATGCGGCGTTGGCCTCTTTGGGGATGATGGCGTTCCAGGCCTATCAGGCATGGCAACGCAGCCAGGCCTCGGCACCCCAACAGGCGCCGCGTACCGTTGATCTGTTGTCCGGTCCGGAAATCGAAGACCACAGCCACGCCATCCTTCGCGCCTTGATCGCCGCCGCCAAGGCCGACGGCCGTATCGACGACGCCGAGAAACAAATGATCAGCACTGAAATCGGCCGCCATACCGACGACCCGCAACTGCAACAATGGCTCGATGACGAAGTCGCCCGGCCGCTGGATGCCGCCGATGTGGCGCAGTCCGCCCAGGACCCGGGCATGGCCGCCGAGATGTACCTGGCCAGCGTGATGCTGGTGGACGATCAGCAGGATGCCGAGCGCAATTATCTGGACGAACTGGCCGCTGCGCTGAAGATCGATCCAGAGCTGCAACTGCACCTGGAGCAACAGGCCAAGGGCGGTGCGGCTTAAAAGGTCGAAAACGTGCCGTGCCGGCAACGACGCGACGAACGACGGGGCGGCCCCCCTCCTGCATGAAATACGTATTTCTGCAGGAGCTGGCGAGGCCCACGATCTTTTTCGCGGCCATAACGCCTAATCGGTCACCTTCAAGCCCAATGCTGCAAAACACTCTTCGATCGATCGCCGCTGCGTCTCGGCATACAAGCCCAACTCATCAATCGTCGACCGTCCCAGCGCCTTTTCGAACGCCTGTTGGTTCGAGTGCACACCATAGTGGGTTTGCGCCGCGTCCCCCAGGTTCGACTGAAAAATCCCCGCCGCACTGACCGGCAGGAAGTCTTCGTACACCAGCGGTTCTACCCGCACATACCCGTCACGGAGCAAATCCTCCAGCGACGCGTCTTTCAGCCCATCCGCCGCCAGGCCTTTTTCGGTCACGAAGTAGCGAAAGTACGCCAGTTCCTGTTGGCGCATTTCTTCTACGGTGTCAGGGAATTCGCCAAAATGCTGCGTCATTAGCGCGTTGTAGCGTGCGGCATTGGCTTCGTTGGGGAACTCCTTGAGCTCATCCCGGGCAGCGTTGAGCAAACGGTCGTAAAGTGCCCGGCCCTTGGGCGTGAGCGCTGCGCCGCGCTGTTCGATTTCACCGAAGCGGGCGCTGTGGCTGCCACGCATCTCGGCTTGATCGGTAAAAGCAATCGGCTCGTCCAGCGCCTTGAAGCTGGTTTGACGCAGCAGAATCGGGCATTGGCGGCGGGGTGGGCCTTCGATCACCGCTTTGGGGGTAATGCCATGGGCGGGCATTTGTGCCTGGACGATGTCGATGTCCAGGGTGCGCGGCGTCAGGTGGTTAATGTGCGGGCCTTTGAACGCCACCACGTCGGCGATCAGTCGATGCTGGGCGCTGAGTTGCTGGTACTGCTTGGCGGTGACGGTGGCGCTGTGGTGCCAGCGGAAGGTTTCCAGGGCTTGTGCGACGAAGTCCTGCGCCTCGTATTCGGTCAGGCCGCCCTGGGTTTCGGCGCGTTCGATGAGCGTCAGCGCGGCCGGGGTGAAGATTGAACGCTGGTCCAGTACCGACTGGGCAAAGGCCCGCAGTTCGGTGTCTTCGATCAGTTCCAGGCGCAGTAGCGAGGTGAACACCCGGAACGGGCTGACCTGCAACGCCGCCTCATGCACGGCACGAAATGCAGTGGAATGCACCGGCACGCCGGCCGGGGTCAGGTCGTAATAGCCCACCGGTTGCATGCCCATCACCGCGAACAGGCGGGCGAGGGTTGCCAGTTCAGTGGCGGTGCCGACGCGGATTGCACCGTGGCGCTCCAGGTCCAGCCGCTGGATTTCCCCGGTGCTGTGCAGCTGGCGGGCGATTTGCGGGTCGCTGTCCAGCACGTGGCGGTTGGTCTGTTCCACCAGTTCCATCAGCGCGCCGTACAGCGGCACTTCTTCGCGGTACATGTCGGACATCGCTTTGGAGAAGCGTTGGCGGATCAGGTCAGGGCTGACGAAATTCGGGTGGCTCATGAAAAAAATTCCTGGCGCAGTGACGTAACGGATGCCGGAAAAGATCGCAGCCTTCGGCGGCGCCGACAAACGAAGTTTCTGACGAACTTCATTCTGCCAAGGACTGTTCTTGCCACTCAGGCTGCTCGGTCAACGCAGCACTTGGTCCACCAATTCGATCCAGTGCCTGACTGGGGTGCGCCCGGCGCTGTTGAGGTGGCTCTGGCAGCCGATGTTGGCGGTGGCGATGACTTCTGGGTGGCCGCTTTCCAGGGCGTTGAGTTTGTTGTCGCGCAGTTGCCGGGCCAACTCCGGTTGGGTGATCGAATAGGTGCCCGCCGAGCCGCAACACAAATGACTGTCGGGTACAGCTGTGAGATTGAAGCCCAACCGCGTCAACACGGCCTCGACCGCGCCGCCGAGTTTCTGTGCGTGCTGCAAGGTGCAGGGGCAGTGAAAGGCGATCCGTCGGTCGGTGGCGGCGCAAACTCGCTCCAACGGCTCATCGGCCAGCACTTGCACCAGGTCCAGGGCCATTTCGCTGACTCGCCGTGCCTTGGCCGCATAAACCGGGTCGCGCTCCAGCAGATGCCCGTAGTCCTTGATGAATGCGCCGCAGCCGCTGGCGGTTTGCACGATGGCTTCGGCGCCGCTTTCCAGGTACGGCCACCAAGCGTCGATGTTGCGTCGGGCGCGGTCCAGGCCCACGGCTTGGGCGTCGAGGTGATAGTCCAGCGCACCGCAGCAGCCGGCTTCCGGCACCGCAATCACACTGATTCCCAGCCGATCCAGCACCCGCGCCGTCGCGGCGTTGGTGTTCGGTGACAGACCGGGTTGTACGCAGCCTTCGAGCATCAACACCTGGCGCGCATGCCGAGGGACGGGGCGTTCGCCCGGAGCAGGGAGGTCGTGGGGTAACTTCGCCTCAACCCCCCGTGGTAGCAACGGCCGGAAAGTGGCGCCGATCTGCAGCAGGGTCTTGAACAGGTTCGGGTTTGGCGCCAATGCCCGCAGGCCCTGACGCAACAGTCGTTGACTGGCTGGGCGTGGCACCGCTTGATCGATCACGGCGCGGCCAATGTCCAGCAGGTTGTGATAATCCACCCCGGACGGGCAGGTGGTTTCGCAGTTGCGGCAGGTCAGGCAGCGATCCAGGTGCAATTGGGCTTTGGCTGTGGCGGGGGCGCCTTCGAGCACTTGCTTGATCAGGTAGATGCGCCCGCGCGGCCCGTCCAGTTCGTCGCCGAGCAGTTGGTAGGTCGGGCACGTCGCGTTGCAGAACCCGCAATGCACGCAGGTACGCAGAATCTTGTCCGCTTCTTCGGCGCGGGGCAGTAATTTGGACTGCTCGCTTAGGTTGGTTTGCATGCTAGAACTCCGCGTACATCCGCCCAGGGTTGAACAACCCTTGCGGGTCCAGTTGCGCCTTGAGTTGCCGGTGATAGCGCAGCAGCGCCGGGGCCAGGGGCTGGAAAGGCATTTCTGTGACGCCATGGCTGAAACAGGTGGCATGGCCGCCGTGCTGCTGAGCCAGTGATTGAATGTTATCGGCTGCTGATTTCAACCAGCGTTGCGCGCCACCCCAGTCGATCAACTGCTCGCCGGGCAAGTCCAGTGGCCCGAGGTTATTGGGCAATGACAAGCGCCACAACGGCAGGCCTTCATTGAAAAAGTCTAGTCGTTGTTCGTTCAGGTCGGACCAATAGGCCGAGTCCAACGGTTCGCCGCCGAGCCGTTGATGGGCCGCCGCGACCGAGCCTTCGCCACCTTCCAGGCGCAGGTACAAACGCTGGCCATCGTGGCTGGCAGCGCTGATGGGCAGCGGTTGCTGGCCCCATTGCGCCAGATTGGCCAAGGCGCGGGCGCAGTCGATGTCCAGGCTGATGCTCAGGCATTGCCGGGGTTTGGGCAGCACTTTGAGCGAGACTTCAGTCAGCACGCCGAGGCAGCCGTAGCTGCCGACCATCAGGCGCGACAGGTCATAACCGGCGACGTTTTTCATCACTTCGCCGCCAAAGCGCAGGTGAGTGCCCAGACCGCTGATCACCCGCGTACCGAGGACAAAATCCCGCACCGCGCCGGACCACGGGCGCCGCGGCCCGGACAGCCCCGCGGTGATCATTCCGCCGACGGTGGCGCCTTCGCCGAACGACGGCGGCTCGCAGGGCAACATTTGCCCCGCGGCATCCAGCGCGGCAAACAGTTCGCTCAGCGGTGTGCCGGCGCGAACGCTGATCACCAGTTCCGTCGGGTCATAGCTGACGATGCCGCAGTGGGCGCGGGTGTCGAGCACTTCGCCGGCCACTTCACGGCCGAGAAACGCCTTGGTGTTCCCTCCCTGAATGCGCAGCGGCGTGGCGTTTTCCCGCGCCTGCCTGACCTGCTCGAGCAGGGTTGCACTGGCATCGAAATCTGCCATCAGAAACGCTCCAGCTCAGGGAACGGCAATTGCCCGGCGTGGATGTGCATCGCACCGAACTCCGCGCAGCGGTGCAGGGTCGGGATGTTCTTGCCTGGGTTGAGTAAACCCTGGGGGTCGAACGCGGCTTTCACCGCGTGAAACAAGGTCAACTCGTCACTGTTGAACTGCGCGCACATCTGATTGATTTTCTCCCGGCCCACGCCGTGCTCGCCGGTGATGCTGCCGCCGACTTTCACACACAGTTCAAGGATCTTGCCGCCGAGGGCTTCGGCCCGTTCCAGTTCGCCGGGCTGGTTGGCGTCGAACAGAATCAGCGGGTGCATGTTGCCGTCACCCGCATGGAACACGTTGGCCACCCGCAAGCCGTATTCTTGCGCCAGGTTGGCGATGCCCTTGAGTACGCCGGGCAGTTCGCGACGGGGGATGGTGCCGTCCATGCAGTAGTAGTCCGGCGATAGACGGCCGATGGCCGGGAAGGCGTTTTTGCGCCCGGCCCAGAACCGCACGCGCTCGGCCTCGTCCCGGGCCTGGCGCACCTCGCTGGCGCCGGCCTGTTGCAACACCTCGCGGACTCGCTCGCAATCGTCATGGACATCGGCTTCGACGCCGTCCAGTTCGCACAGCAGGATCGCCTCGGCCTCCACCGGGTAACCGGCGTGGATGAAATCCTCGGCGGCGCGGATCGCCAGGTTGTCCATCATCTCCAGGCCACCGGGAATGATCCCGGCGGCGATGATCTCGGCCACCGCGCGACCGGCCTTTTCCACGGAATCGAAACTGGCCAGCAGGACTTTGGCGACCTGAGGCTTGGGCAGCAGTTTGACCGTGACTTCGGTGATGATCCCCAGCAAGCCTTCGGAGCCGGTAAACAGCGCCAGCAGGTCAAACCCCGGCGCGTCCAGCGAGTCGGCGCCGAGGGTCAGGTGTTCGCCTTCAAGGGTCAGGATTTCGAGTTTCAGCAGGTTGTGCACGGTCAGGCCGTACTTGAGGCAATGCACGCCACCGGCGTTTTCCGCGACGTTGCCGCCGATGGAACAGGCGATTTGCGAGGACGGGTCCGGTGCGTAATACAACCCGAAGGGCGCCGCTGCCTGGGAAATCGCCAGGTTGCGCACCCCTGGCTGGACCCGTGCGGTGCGGGCGGCGGGGTCGATGTGCAAGATGTTGTTGAATCGCACCATCACCAGCAACACGCCTTTGTCCAGCGGCAGCGCACCGCCGGACAACCCGGTGCCGGCCCCGCGCGCCACCACCGGCACGTTCCGGGCATGGCAGAGCTTGAGCAGTGCCTGCACCTGTTCAAGATGCCGGGGCAGGGCCACCAGCATCGGCGTGGTGCGATAGGCCGAGAGACCGTCGCATTCGTAGGGCTTGAGTTCTTCCTCGCGCCAGAGAATGTCCAGGTCCGGCACCTCCTGTTGCAAGGCCTTGAGCAGCACCGCCTTGTCGACATTGGGCAGGGCGCCGTCGATGCGTTCGTCGTAAAGAATGTTCATCAATCGCGCCTCGTATGAATCGCCGAGCATCCCCCCCGAATTATCTGCCAACCCGTAGCAGCTGCTATGAGGCGGTGGGGGTCATGTGATGCGCCCGCAAAAACTCCCGGTACAAGCGTGCGGTTTTGGTCGGCTGCTCAACCATCGGCATGTGGCCGACACCGTCCCAGATTTCCACCCGCAGATCGGCGATGCCCTTGCTCCAGACGGGCACGCTGCTGACGTCGATCAAGCGGTCCTTGCGCCCCCACAGCAGCAGCGCCGGGCATTTGATATCGGGCAGTTTTGGCTCCATCGGCGGGCTGGCCCGGAAGTCCCTGAAGATTTCTTCCAGCTCGTCGCGCTGCTGTTCATAGCGCTGGGCGACAGCGTCCAGCACGATCCCCGGTACCCATGGCGGCGAAGCCATGGTCATGGCGTAGAAATGCTGAAACTCTTCACGGGAATGAATCAGGAACGGGTTATGGCCGCGAGCCAGGTGGCGCTCCATGTCGCTGGGTTCCGGGGCAGTGACGCCGGCCGGGTCGAGCAGCGCCAGCGAGACTATACGTTCGGGGTAATTGACCGCCAGCCATGCCGCGATGTAGCCACCCATGGAATTGCCGATCACGTGCACCTTCTCGACGCCGCAGACATCGAGCAACTGGATCAATCGTTTGGCCTGGACCGGAATGTCGTAGCCACCACCGGCCTTGAAGCCGGTTTCGCCATGGCCGGCGAGGTCGGGGATGATCACCCGGTAGTCGTTGACGAAATGCCGGGCGAAGCGCAGCCAGATATTCTTGTCGGCGCTGTAGCCGTGCAGCATCAGTATGTTGCTGGAGGCTTCGTAGGGGCCGCCTTGCCAGGTCGAGACGGTCATTTCGGTGATCGGCACAATAAGCTTGTGCAACCGATACAGCCGGGCCTCCAGCGCCATGTTCAAATCATAGAGCCAGTAACCGATGGCCGGGTAGCTCAACCAGCTCCAGGCCGCGAAAACGGCGATAGCGACAACCAACAAAAGCATCAGGCTATTCCTTTTGCAGTGATCAGGACGGAAGGTGGTTGGCGGAGCCTCTGCAGCGGCCTCCTGTTTATCGTGGTTTATCGATCCCTTACTTCATGTATAGACAAACATTGGGCACTCGCCTCATCGCGATACCACACTATTGGAGCTACCAGCTGTCAGACCGTCATCCGGTGATGGCTATTCGCCGTTCCCCTGATAGACTTCAATCACTTTCACCCATGTGATGTCAGGCTCGGTTCAGTAGTACAGAGGCCTCTATGGAAAAAAAGGGAGGAAAGGGACTTTCATTGGCCAGGAGGCTTTATGGGTCGCGCATCCTGGGTCTGGCCCTTGGACTATTGTGTGTCGGTGCAGGGATGTATCCACTCGACCCCGCGCCCTGGGTCTGGGTGGTGATGCTGTTCAACGGCGTCATCTGGCCGCATGTGGCCTATCAATGGGCGCGTCGGGCGAAAATTCCTTATCACGCCGAACACCGCAACATTCTGGTGGACGCGTTTCTCGGCGGTTTCTGGGTGGCCGCCATGCAGTTCAATCCGCTGCCCAGCGCAGCTACGCTGTCGATGATGGCGATGCACAACGTGGCCATCGGTGGCTTGCGTTTTCTGTTGGCGGGCGCCGTCGCGCAGATCCTCGGGATCGGCCTCGGGCTGCTGGTGTTCATGCCGGCTTTTGTCCCGCAAACCAGTCCATTTCAGCTATACGCCTGTTTACCTTTACTGTCGATTTATCCGATGTCCCTGGGCTGGGTCTGCTTCCGTCAGGCCCACACTCTGGGCCGACACAAGCGCGAGTTGCTGGCCCTGAGCCGCACCGACAGCCTGACTGGCCTGCTGAATCACGGCGCCTGGAAAGACCAGCTGGAAATCGAGTTTCAGCGTTGCCGGCGCCAACAGAAGGGCGGGGCGATTGCGTTGATCGATATCGACCATTTCAAGACCATCAACGACACCTACGGCCATGTCGCCGGGGACATCGTCTTGCGTCAGCTGAGCAAAATCCTCAAGCAGAACCTGCGGGCAGCCGATGTCGCCGGCCGCTATGGTGGCGACGAATTCTGCGTGCTGCTGCCGGACCTGCCGCTGGAACGTGCCGCCGTGGCGATGGATGCGCTGCGTGCTCGTTTCGCCACGTTGGGTTACGAGCAGAACCCGGCGCTGAAGGTCAGCTTGAGCATCGGCCTGGCGGCCTTCAACCCGGCCCACGACGAAGCGACCCTGTGGCTCAACGACGCCGACCAGGCGCTCTACGAAGCCAAGAGCACCGGCCGTAACCGCGTCATTTGCCATGGCGACGGAAAGCCGCGTAAAGAGTTGCTTGATTCTGTGTAACCCAATAACCACACAAGCCCGCTCCCACAGGGAATGTGTGGTCATGCAGGTTTGTATGTGTCGCATCCGGTGTAGAGCCTTGCGTCGTAGTCAGGTAGGGTCTAAAGACCCCGACACGAAACAAGGATCGATTCATGACGTTCAAGCTCCCGCGTTCCCTCCTGGCCACCAGCCTTGGCCTGACCCTCGCCCTCGGCGCCTTCACCCCCGCAGCCTTCGCCGAACCCCACAAACAAGTCCTCGCCGATGCAGAACAGTACAAGGCTGAAGCCCTGAAACTGCTGGAACGGCTGGTGAACATCGACTCCGGCTCCGGCTATGAACCGGGCCTGACCCAGGTGAGTGACATCGCCATCGAAGAGTTGAAGAAACTGGGTGCCACCATCGAACTGGTGGCCAACACCCCGGACGAGAGCAACCATGTGCTGGCTACCCTCAAAGGCACCGGCAAGGCGAAAATTCTGCTGATGGCGCACATGGACACTGTGTTCAAGGAAGGCTCCGCCGCCGAGCGCCCGTTCCACATCAAGGACGGCCGCGCCTATGGGCCGGGCGTGATGGACGACAAGGGCGGCGTCGTCGCCGGGATCTACGCGCTGAAAGTCCTCAAGAACCTCGACTTCAAGGACTACGCGCAGATCACCTTCCTGCTCGATGCCAGTGAAGAAACCGGCTCGGACGTCGCCACCGACCTGATCAAGAAAACCGCCAAGGCCCACGATGTGACCCTCAACCTCGAACCGGGCCGCCCGGCCGATGGCCTGGTGGTCTGGCGCAAAGGCAGCGCCACTGCCGTGGTCGAGGTCAAAGGCAAGGCTGCGCATGCGGGCGTTGCCCCGGAATTGGGGCGTAACGCTGCCATGGAAGCCGCGCACCAGATTTTGCAACTCGGCAAACTGGGCGATGAAGCGAAGAAAACCACCATCAACTTCACTGTGCTCAAGGCCGGCGACCGCACCAACGTGATTCCGGATCAGGCTACGGCCAAGGCTGATGTGCGGGCGGCGGTGCCGGAGGAGTTCGACCGGATCGAAAAGGACCTGGCGCGGGTGTCGAAGGACAAACTGATTGCCGATACGCAAGTCACCACCAGCCTCAAGCGCGGCTTGCCACCGATGCCGCAAACGGCGGAATCGGATCGCTTGATGGCCATGGCTCAAGGCATTTACGGCGAAATTGGCCGCAAGTTGACGGAAGAAGGCAGCGGCGGGGCGGCAGATGCGAGTTTGTCCGCGGGTGTTGGCACGCCGACGCTGGACGGGTTCGGGATTGTCGGCGGCAATATCCATACGCCTGAAGAGTACGCCGAGGTCGAAAGCGTGGCGCCGCGGATTTATTTGCTGTCGCGGATGATTATGGAATTGGCCAAGCAATAAGCCACACTGCCCGCTGATCGACAAACTTCGCAGGCAAGCCTCGCTCCTACAAGTTATGCGCAAAATCCTGTAGGAGCGAGGCTTGCCCGCGAAGACGGCAGTTCAGGCGCAACCCATCCGCCTACTCGATCGGTGTATCGATAAACACCTCAAGCCCTTCGGCATACGCCGTGAACGCGTTGATCAGTGGAAACTGCGCAGCATCCACCTGATCCGGCACCACCAGGTTGGTAAAACTCCAGGCCACCGCCAGGCTAATCCCATCCTGAGCAATCGAGCCATCGGTCTTCAGCGGCTGCTTTTCCAGCTCCCGCTCCAGCGCCGAATACGCTGCCGCCAATTGTCCTTCGACCCGTTCCACCCAAGGCGCGTACTGAATTTCCGCTGGCCGCAGGTTGCGTTCGTAGTAAAGCTGTACCGACTTCTCGCACGCCGCCAATGCCAGGCCGATCAGCCGCAGCGAGCGCAAGCGTTGAACCGGATTGTCGGATATCAGGCTTTTACCCGGAGCGGCCAAGGCTTCGAGGTAATCGATGATCAGCGTTGAATCCATCAACACCTCACCGTCATCCAGCACCAGCGTCGGCGCCTTCACCACCGGGTTGATCTGCTGGAACTGCTCGAAGTGCCTGAACACCGAAACCGACGCGTGTTCCAGCGGGATGCCCAGGCATTTGGCGGAAATGGCGACGCGCCGCACGTAGGGCGAATCCAGCATGCCGATCAGTTTCATTGAGCCTCTCCTTACAGACGGTCCTTGGGGATGGACAACCTTAGCCGAGGTTCAGCGACCTGCAAGCGGTTTCGCGCTAATCCTCAGGCCTATCGTTCATCCTCGAAGGCTAATCCTCAAAGCCTGCCTGCTCATGAATCTCATCGACCTTCAATTCCAGTCGATAAGCCACGGCGATGAACAGCGCCTGGCACAGGCACAAGGTGGCACTCAATGAACGGAAGGCAAACGAGCTGCCCTCGTTGACCAGCAGCACGGTGTTGGCGCGCTTGGCCAATGGCGAGAGGTTGCTGTCGGTGATGATCAGGGTTTTCGCCTGATGGTGCTGGGCGATGCGCAGGCAGTGCTGGGTTTCCTTGCCATAGGGCGTGAAGCTGATGGCGATCACCAGGTCGTTGGCGCGCACGCTGCGCATCTGCTCGCGGTAACTGCCGCCAAGGCCCGACACCAGGTGGATGCGCTTGTTGGTGTGTTGCAGGTTGTAGACCAGGTAATCGGCCACCGCGAACGAGCGGCGCACCCCGACCACGTAGATGTTGTCGGCATTCACCACCAGGTCCACGGCCTTGTCGAAAGCCTGGTCATCGAGTTCCAGCCCCAATCGTTCGATGCCTGACAGGGTGGCGTTGATGCATTCGCGCGCCAGGTCGCCGCCGCTGGCCTTCTGTGACTTGTTGGCGATCATGCTGCGGATGCGTTGCTGGTAGTTCTGCACCGGCGTGGTCTTGTGGGTGTAGGCCTCGCGGAACAGCGCCTGCATTTCACTGAACCCGCTGAAGCCGAAGCGCTGGGAAAAGCGCACGATGGCCGACGGGTGCACTTCGCACTCGCGAGCGATGTCGCTGATGCGGTCAACCATGATCCGGTCGCTCTGCTGGCTCATGTAGCTGGCGATGCGTTTGAGCTGGCGCGGCAGACTTTCGTACTCCTCGGTGATCAGCTGCAACAGACGCTCGGCATTGATCGGAGGGCTGGCGAGATCGCTGTCGGGCGAGCTCTCGGTCGTAGCCGGCTGATCGGTGCGGGACATAAGAAATCCTTCTGGCTTGTTCTTATAGGGATGACGGTTCTCGTCACCCCCTGACAATAGGTTGGCTGTGCGCAGTCTACAGGGTAGGCCGGAATAAAATCTTGAGCTTGCAATCGGCCTGGGGCCTGCTGAAACGATGCACGGTGTCTGGAACGCTTGTATCAAAGTTTATTGGAAAAAATATTCCACGTAAAAAATATATAGAATAAATATTGATTGTTCGGTCCCGGTCGTTTTAGTCTGCATCCACCAAGAGTGTTCGGCGCCTTCATCGCCCCGGACGCAGGCTGATAAAAATAACAGGAGCCAGCATGGGCCAGACTCGTTTTGCCAGTGGGCGTCAATTGGATCTGATTTGCCTCGGACGCCTTGGCGTCGATCTTTATGCGCAACAAGTCGGGGCGCGGCTGGAGGATGTGAGCAGCTTCGCCAAGTACCTGGGCGGTTCGTCCGCCAACATTGCCTTCGGCACCGCGCGACTGGGGCTGAAGTCGGCGATGTTGAGCCGGGTAGGGGACGACCACATGGGCCGTTTCCTCGTTGAATCCCTGGTCCGTGAAGGCTGCGACGTCAGCGGCATCAAGGTCGATCCGGAACGCCTGACCGCCATGGTCCTGCTGGGCCTCAAGGATCGCGAAACCTTTCCCCTGGTGTTCTACCGCGAAAACTGCGCCGACATGGCGTTGCGCGCCGAAGACATCAGCGAAGCCTTTATCGCTTCCAGCAAAGCCCTGCTGATCACCGGCACCCATTTCTCCACCGACGGTGTCTACAAGGCGAGCATTCAGGCGCTGGACTACGCCGAAAAGCACAACGTCAAGCGGGTCCTGGACATCGACTACCGCCCGGTGCTCTGGGGCCTGGCCGGCAAGGCGGACGGCGAAACCCGTTTCGTCGCCGACCAGAACGTCAGCCAGCACGTGCAGAAAATCCTCCCGCGTTTCGACCTGATCGTCGGCACTGAAGAAGAATTCCTGATCGCCGGCGGCGCCGAGGATCTGCTTACCGCGCTGCGCAATGTCCGGCGCCTGAGCGCGGCAACCCTGGTGGTCAAGCTCGGCCCGCAAGGTTGCACGGTGATTCACGGGGCGATCCCGGCGCGTCTCGAAGACGGCGCGATCTATCCCGGTGTGCGCGTCGAAGTGCTGAATGTGCTGGGGGCCGGCGATGCCTTCATGTCGGGTTTCCTCAGTGGCTGGCTGGAGGACGCCAGCGACGAGCGCTGCTGCCAGTTGGCCAATGCCTGCGGCGGTCTGGTGGTGTCGCGCCATGCCTGCGCCCCGGCGATGCCGACCCGCGCCGAACTCGATTACCTGTTCAACAGCCCGGTGCCGATCACCCGGCCGGATCAGGACGTGACATTGCAGCGTCTGCATCAGGTCAGCGTGCCGCGCAAACAGTGGAAGCAGCTGTTCATCTTTGCCTTCGATCATCGCAGGCAACTGGTGGAGCTGGCCCACAAGGGCGGGCGCGACCTGAACGCTATCTGCGAACTCAAACAACTCTTTATCAAAGCCGTGGAACGGGTCGAGGCGGATTTGCGTGAGCAGGGCGTCGACGCCGATGTCGGCTTGCTGGCCGATCAACGTTTCGGTCAGGACTCGCTGAACGCCGCCACCGGTCGTGGCTGGTGGGTGGCGCGGCCAGTGGAAGTGCAGGGTTCGCGGCCATTGGCGTTCGAACACGGGCGCTCGATCGGCAGCAACCTGATCGCCTGGCCGCAAGAACAGATCATCAAATGCCTGGTGCAATTCCATCCCGACGACGAGCCTCTGCTGCGTCTGGAGCAGGAGGCGCAGATCAAGGGCCTGTACCAGGCCTCGCAGGTCAGCGGGCATGAATTGCTGCTGGAGATCATTCCGCCCAAGGATCACCCATCACCGCATCCAGACGTGCTCTATCGCGCCCTCAAACGCCTCTACAACCTGGGCATCTACCCGGCGTGGTGGAAGATCGAAGCGCAAAGCGCCGAGGAGTGGAAACAACTCGACGAGCTGATCCAGGAACGCGACCCGTATTGCCGTGGCGTGGTGCTGCTGGGCCTGAATGCCCCGGCGGCGACCTTGGCCGAAGGGTTCCAACAGGCCAGCCAGAGCCAGACCTGCCGTGGTTTCGCCGTGGGCCGGACGATCTTCCAGGAACCGAGCCGCGCGTGGCTGGCCGGTGAAATCGACGACGAGGCACTGATTCGCCAGGTGCAGGGCACCTTCGTCGAACTGATCGATGCCTGGCGCACGGCCCGAGCCTGAAAAAATTAGCTGATTGATGAGGCTTTTGTGGCGAGGGAGCTTGCTCCCGCTCGGCTGCGAAGCAGTCGCAAACCTGTGAATGCGGTTTACCTGATACACCGGGCTGATTGATTCGGGACTGCTTCGCAGTCCAGCGGGAGCAAGCTCCCTCGCCACAGGTGATCGGTTGAACATTTTTGAGAAAACAATAAAAGGTGCAGCCATGCCCGCTATCCGAATTGGCATCAACCCGATCTCCTGGAGCAACGACGACCTGCCGTCCCTCGGTGGCGAGACGCCGTTGAGCACCGCCCTCAGTGAAGGCAAGGACATCGGCTACGAAGGCTTCGAACTCAACGGCAAGTTTCCCAAGGACGCCAAGGGCGTCGGCGATGTATTGCGCCCGTATGACCTGGCGCTGGTGTCCGGTTGGTATTCCAGCCGTCTGGCCCGCCGTTCCGTGGCCGAGGAAATCGACGCCATCGGCAGCCATGTCGAGCTGCTGGCGAAGAACGGCGCCAAGGTGCTGGTCTATGGCGAAGTCGCCGACTCCATTCAAGGCCAGCGCATTCCATTGGTCGAGCGCCCACGTTTCCACACCGAGCAGGCCTGGCGAGAATACGCCGACAAACTCACCGAACTGGCGCGCTTCACCCTGTCTCAGGGCGTGCGTCTGGCCTATCACCATCACATGGGGGCCTACGTCGAATCCCCGGCCGACATCGACAAACTGATGGCGTTTTCTGGCAGCGAAGTCGGCCTGCTGTTCGATTCGGGCCACTGCTACATGGGCGGCGGCGAGCCGTTGCAGGTATTGCGCAAACACATCGAACGGGTCTGCCACGTGCATTTCAAGGACGTGCGCAAACCGGTGGTGCAACTGGCGCGCAACAATCTTTGGAGCTTCCCGGACTGCATCATCAACGGCACCTTCACCGTGCCCGGCGATGGCGACATCGACTTCAGCACCTTGCTCGACGTGCTGCTGGGCGCCGACTACCACGGCTGGCTGGTGGTGGAAGCCGAGCAGGATCCGGCGGTGGCACCAAGTTACGTCTACGCGAAAAAAGGCTACGACACCTTGCGTGCGCTGCTCGACGAGAGGACCGCGCAATGAGCCTGCTGGTCAAAAGCAATGCCCGTGGCCGGACCATGGTCGAGTTGGGGCAGGGTGAGCTGGAATACGTCGGCTTTGCCGCTTACCGCCTGAGTCTTGGCGAAACCCTACCGGTCAGCGCGGGCGACAAGGAATTGTGCCTGGTACTGCTCAGCGGTCGGGTCGGCATCAAGGGTGAAGCACCGGGGCAGGGCGCATTCGACTGGGACAACATCGGCGATCGTCAGTCGGTGTTCGAAGACAAATCACCGTTCGCCGTGTATTTGCCACCCGGCAGCCAGGCCCAGGTGGTGGCGTTGAGCGACGTGCAAATCGCCGTGTGCGCGGCCCCCGGTTCGACGACCGAAAACCTCGTCCCAAGGCTGATCAAACCCGACAGCATGAAACGCAGCGTGCGCGGCAAGGGTGCCAACACCCGTTATGTCTGCGACATTTTGCCGGACACCGAGCCCGCCCATTCGCTGCTGGTGGTGGAAGTGCGTACGCCGTCCGGTCACTCGTCGAGCTACCCGCCGCACAAGCACGATACCGACGATCTGCCGCACCAGAGCTTTCTCGAAGAAACCTATTACCACCAGATCAACCCGCCCCAGGGCTTCGTGTTCCAGCGGGTCTACACCGACGATCGCAGTATCGATCAGGCCATGGCGGTGGAAAACAGCGACCTGGTGGTGGTGCCCAAGGGTTATCACCCGGTCAGCGTGCCCTACGGCTATGAGTCGTATTACCTGAACGTGATGGCCGGCCCGAAACGCGTCTGGCAGTTCCATAACGATCCGCAGCACAGCTGGCTTCTGGATCTCTAAATTCCAACATTCAAAGGGAGAACAAGAACAATGAGCGACGCCCCGGTCATAGGTCATTACATCGACGGTCAGGTGCAGGACAGCGGTAGCGAGCGGTTCAGCAATGTCTTCAATCCGGCCACTGGCAGCGTTCAGGCGCGGGTCGGGCTGGCCAGCCAGAAGACCGTGGACGAGGCCGTCGCTTCGGCCATGAAGGCGTTCCCGGCCTGGTCCGAGCAATCGTCCCTGCGCCGTTCGCGGGTGATGTTCAAGTTCAAGGAATTGCTCGACCGCCATCACAACGAACTGGCCGAAATCATTAGCCGCGAACACGGCAAGGTGTTCTCCGACGCCAAGGGCGAAGTGACCCGTGGCATCGAAATCGTCGAATACGCCTGCGGTGCGCCGAACCTGCTGAAAACCGATTTCAGCGACAACATCGGCGGTGGCATCGACAACTGGAACCTGCGCCAGCCATTGGGCGTCTGCGCCGGCGTTACGCCGTTCAACTTCCCGGTGATGGTGCCACTGTGGATGATCCCGCTGGCGCTGGTCACCGGCAACTGCTTCATCCTCAAACCGTCTGAACGTGATCCATCCGCCAGTTTGTTGATGGCTCGTTTGCTCACCGAAGCCGGGTTGCCGGACGGTGTGTTCAACGTGGTCCAGGGCGACAAGGCGGCGGTCGATGCCTTGCTGCAACACCCGGACATCGAGGCGATTTCCTTTGTCGGCTCGACGCCGATTGCCGAGTACATCCACCAGCAAGCCACCTCGCGTGGCAAGCGTGTACAGGCGCTGGGCGGGGCGAAGAACCACATGATCGTCATGCCCGATGCTGATCTGGACCAGGCGGCGGACGCGCTGATCGGCGCGGCGTACGGCTCGGCCGGTGAACGTTGCATGGCGATTTCGATTGCCGTGGCCGTCGGTGATGTCGGTGACCAGTTGATTGCCAAACTGCTGCCGCGCATCGATCAACTGAAGGTCGGCAACGGTATGCAGGGCGACAGCGACATGGGGCCGCTGGTGACCGCCGAACACAAGGCCAAGGTCGAGGGTTTTATCGGCGAAGGCGTGGCCCAGGGCGCGCAGCTGATTGTCGATGGGCGCAACTTCAAGGTGCCGGGCGCCGAGAAAGGCTTCTTCGTCGGCGCCACGCTGTTCGACAAGGTCACGACCGAGATGAGCATTTACCAGCAAGAGATCTTCGGACCGGTGCTGGGCATTGTGCGCGTGCCGGACTTCGCCAGCGCCGTGGCGCTGATCAACGCCCATGAATTCGGCAACGGCGTGTCCTGTTTCACCAGCGACGGCGGCATCGCCCGCTCGTTTGCCCGCAGCATCAAGGTCGGCATGGTCGGCATCAACGTACCGATTCCGGTGCCCATGGCCTGGCACTCGTTCGGCGGCTGGAAGCGCTCGCTGTTCGGTGATCACCACGCTTATGGCGAAGAAGGCATTCGCTTCTACAGCCGCTACAAAAGCGTGATGCAGCGTTGGCCCGACAGCATCGCCAAGGGCCCTGAATTCAGCATGCCGACAGCCAAATAATTCACGTGTGCGGAGAACAACAAAAAATGAGCAAACCCCTGCGTTTCGCCTTGAACCGTATGGTCGCCCCACGTTTGTCCCTGCCGGCGTTCATCGAGTTGGCGGTGACCCTCAAGGCCGACGCCATCGAGATTCGCAACGACCTCAAAGGCGTCGAGATCGAGGATGGCACCGCACCCGAACACGTCCGTGAGCTGTGCGCGGCCAAAGGCATCACTGTGCTGTCGATCAACGCGCTGTATCCGTTCGATGTCTGGAATGACGAGCGCCGCGCACATGCCCTGAAGCTTGCCGCTTATGCCCGTGACTGTGGCGCACGGGGCTTGGTGATGTGCCCATTGAACGACCGCGCCGATCCACGAACCGAAGCGCAGCGTGCGTCCGGCCTGCGCACGGCGTTGAGTGAACTGGCACCGATCCTGCGCGATCACGGCATTCTCGGCTTCATCGAACCGCTGGGTTTCGAAGAATGCTCGCTGCGGCGCAAACGCACGGCAGTCGATGCGATCAAGGCCATCGGAGGGCTGGATGTGTTTCGTCTGGTGCATGACACCTTCCACCATCACCTGGCCAGCGAGCATGAATTCTTCCCTGAACTGACCGGGTTGGTGCACATCTCCGGCGTCGAAGATGCCGAGGCGCCACTGGCGACCATTCGTGACGGCCATCGGGTGCTGGTGGGCGAGGGCGACATCCTCGGCAATGCGGCGCAGATCGACACCTTGCTCAGTAGCGGCTATAGCGGCTACCTGTCGTTCGAACCGTTTGCCGACAGCGTCCATGGCCTGGCGGATATCCAGACGGCGATCGGCGCGAGTATGGATCACCTGCAGAAATCCCTGAGCTGACATCGGATTTGCATACGGAAAAGGTGCGAGCATGACCACAACAAGACTGACCATGGCCCAGGCCCTGGTGAAATTCCTCGATAACCAGTACATCGAGGTCGATGGGGTCCAGAGCAAATTCGTCGCCGGGATCTTTACCATTTTTGGCCACGGCAATGTGCTGGGTCTGGGGCAAGCCCTGGAACAGGACAGCGGCGACCTGATCGTCCATCAGGGCCGCAACGAGCAAGGCATGGCCCACGCGGCCATTGGTTTTGCCAAGCAACACCTGCGGCGCAAGATCTACGCCTGCTCTTCATCGGTGGGCCCGGGCGCGGCGAACATGCTGACTGCTGCCGCGACGGCCACCGCCAACCGTATTCCCTTGCTGCTGTTGCCCGGCGACGTCTACGCCTGCCGCCAACCAGACCCGGTGTTGCAACAGATCGAGCAGTTCCACGACCTGAGCATCAGCACCAACGATGCGTTCAAGGCCGTGAGCAAATACTGGGACCGGATCAACCGTCCCGAGCAACTGATGACTGCGGCGATCCACGCCATGCGCGTGCTCACCGACCCCGCCGAAACCGGCGCCGTGACCCTGGCCTTGCCGCAAGACGTGCAGGCCGAGGCGTACGACTATCCCGATTACTTCCTGCAAAAACGCGTGCACCGCATCGAGCGCCGTCCGGCCACCGAAGCGATGCTCGACGATGCCGTGGCGTTGTTTGAAGGCAAGCGCAAACCGCTGATCATCTGCGGCGGTGGGGTCAAGTATTCCGGTGCCAATGCAGCGTTGCAGGCCTTTGCCGAGCGCTTCGATATTCCTTTCGCCGAAACCCAGGCCGGCAAGAGCGCGGTGGTGTCGAGCCATCCGCTGAACGTCGGCGGGATCGGCGAAACCGGTTGCCTGGCGGCGAACCTGTTGGCCAGGGACGCAGATTTGATCATCGGCATCGGCACCCGCTACAGCGATTTCACCACCGCGTCGAAATCCTTGTTCAAACACCCGGACGTGCAATTTCTCAACCTCAACATCAGCCCTTGCGACGCCCTGAAACTCGATGGCGTGCAACTGCTGGCGGACGCCAGAACCGGCTTGAACGCCTTGGCCGCTGTGTTGGGCGACTATCGCTCCGGCTGGGGCGATCAACCCCGACAGGCCCGGGCGCAGCTGGACGAGGAAGTCGACCGAATCTATCAGGTCGAATACCAGACTCAAGACTTCGTCCCGGAAATCAACGATCACCTGGACCCGGCGGTGCTGCGCGAATTCATCGAGCTGACCGGTTCCTGCCTGACCCAGAGCCGGGTGCTCGGTGTGCTCAATGAAACCCTGGCCGATGATGCGGTGATCGTCGCCGCCGCCGGCAGTCTGCCCGGCGACTTGCAGCGCAGCTGGCGCAGCAAGGGCGTGAACACCTACCACGTCGAATACGGTTATTCGTGCATGGGGTATGAGGTGAACGCCGCACTGGGGGTGAAGCTCGCCGAGCCTGAGCGCGAGGTCTATGCGCTGGTGGGCGACGGCTCCTACATGATGCTGCACTCGGAGCTGGCGACCTCGATCCAGGAGCGCCGCAAGATCAACGTAGTGTTGCTGGACAACATGACCTTCGGCTGCATCAACAACCTGCAAATGGAACACGGCATGGACAGCTTCGGCACCGAGTTCCGTTTCCGCAATCCTGAAACCGGCAAGCTCGATGGCGGTTTCGTGCCGGTGGATTTCGCCATGAGCGCGGCGGCTTACGGCTGCAAGACCTACAAGGTGAACACGGTTGAAGAGCTGCGAGCCGCGTTGGCGGATGGGCGGTTGCAGACGGTGTCGACGCTGATCGACATCAAGGTCCTGCCCAAAACCATGATTCACAAATACCTGTCGTGGTGGCGGGTCGGTGTGGCGCAAGTCTCCACCAGCGCACGCACTGACGCAGTGGCCAAGACCCTCAACGAACGATTGGCCAAGGCCCGTCAATACTGATTGCCCTGAAACGAACAACAGGAGTGTTTATATGTCTTCGCTTTCCAATTCGTTGCGTATCGGCGTCATCGGCACCGGGGCCATCGGCCAGGACCATATCCGTCGTTGCAGCCAGACCTTGCTCAACAGTCAGGTTGTCGCGGTCACCGACATCAATTTGCAGCAAGCGGCCAAGGTCGTCTCCGATCTGAAACTGACCGCGGAGGTCTATCCCGATGGCCACGCGCTGATCAAGGCGCCGGACGTCGACGCAATCCTCGTCACCTCCTGGGGCCCGAGCCACGAAGAGTTCGTGCTGGCGGCGATTGCGGCGGGCAAACCGGTGTTCTGCGAGAAACCGCTGGCGGTCACCGCCGAAGGCTGCCGCAAGATCGTCGAGGCCGAAGTGGCCCACGGCAAGCGACTGGTGCAGGTTGGTTTCATGCGCCCGTACGATGAAGGTTATCGGGCATTGAAATCGGTGATCGACAGTGGCCAGATCGGCGAGCCGCTGATGCTGCACTGCGCACACCGCAACCCGACCGTAGGTGAAAACTACAAGACCGACATGGCGATCACCGACACGCTGATCCATGAGCTGGACGTGTTGCGCTGGTTGCTCGACGACGACTATGTGTCGGTGCAAGTGGTGTTCCCGCGCAAGACCAGCAAGGCCCACGCCCATTTGAAAGACCCGCAGATCGTGTTGCTGGAAACCGCCAAGGGCACGCGCATCGACGTGGAAGTGTTCGTCAACTGCCAGTACGGCTACGACATCCAGTGCGAAGTGGTAGGGGAGACCGGCATCGCCAAACTGCCGGAGCCGTCGCAGGTTCAACTGCGCAGCGGAGCGAAACTGTCCAATGCGATTCTGATGGACTGGAAGGATCGGTTCATCGCCGCGTACGACGTCGAGTTGCAGGCGTTCATCGATGGCGTGCGCGCCGGGCAGGTCGGCGGGCCATCGGCGTGGGACGGTTTCGCCGCCGCCGTCGCTGCGGATGCCTGCATCGAGGCGCAGAACAGCGGCCAGATTGTCAAAGTCGCACTCCCTGATCGCCCACGCTTCTACGGTTAACCACTGACCCCTGTAGGAGCGAGGCTTGCCCGCGAAGACGTCGACACATTCAACATTGATGTCGGCTGAAGGTCCGTCTTCGCGGGCAAGCCTCGCTCTTACAGGGGATGGTGTCGATTTCTGGTTAAGGAGAACAAAAAAACATGCGCATCGCACTAGACCCCTACATGTACCGCAACCTGTCCCTGGGCAAGATGGTCGACAAGGTCGCCGAGCTCGGTTACGAACACATCGAGCTGTCGCCCCGAGAAGATTTCCTGCCGTTCTATAAAGCCCCGCGAGTCGACAAGGCGCGGATCAAGGAATTTCGCAAAGCCCTGAGCGATACCGGGGTCAAACTCTCTTCCTTATTACCCATGTACCATTGGGCCGCCGCCGATGAAGGTTTGCGCGTGGCCGCCGTGCGCAACTGGAAGCGGGCGATCCAGATTGCCGTGGAGATGGACTGCGAGCTGGTCAACACCGAGTTCACCGGTCAGTCGGACAACCCGTTGGTCTGCGAGAACCAGTTCATGCGTTCTATGGACGAACTGATCCCCGAGTTCGAACGCGAAGGCATCAAGCTCGATATCCAGGCCCATCCTTATGATTTCTGCGAGCGCAACAACGAGTCGGTGGACATCATTCGCGGTCTGGACCGCGACTGGATCAACTACCTCTACGCCGCGCCGCACACGTTTTTCTATGACGATGGCGTGGGTGACATCGCCTCGATGCTCAAGTACGCCGGCTCGAAGCTGAGTCACTTGATCATCGCCGACACCTACAACCACAAGGCTTCCTCGGGCTTGCGCTACATCGTCAACCCGCCAGGTGTCACTGCCACCGTGCATCAGCACCTGGACATCGGCCAGGGCGAGGTCGACTGGGAAGCGTTTTTCGGCACCTTGCGCGAGATCAAGTTCGATGGCATCGCCACCGTCTCGGTATTCGCCTGGGAAGACCGGCCGGACGAGTCCAACCGAATGATGCTCGAACGCGTGACCCGCGAACTCTGCCAATAGCCCCACCCCCTGTAGGAGCGAGGCTTGCCCGCGAAGAGGCCCTCAAGATCGCTAAAAGCTTCGCGGGCAAGCCTCGCTCCTACGGATCATGTGAACACAGGAATTAATTATGCGTATCGGACTTGTCGGTTACGGCCATGGCGGCCGGTTTTTCCATGCGCCGCTGATCAGCAGTTTGCCGGCGGCGACGTTTGTGGGCGTGGTCACCCGTTCCGCCGAGCGCCGACAACTGCTGGCCACGGAACATCCCGGTGTGCCGGCCTTCGACAGCATTGGCCAACTGGTCGAAGCCGGGGTTGATGTGCTGGTGGTGTCCACGCCGCTCAAAGGTCGTCCGGCGTTGGTGCTCGACGCCATCGAACACGGGGTGGCGGTGGTCAGCGACAAGCCGTTCGCCGCCGATACGCAACAGGCGCAAACCCTGATCACCATGGCCGAGCGTCAGGGCGTACATTTGAGCGTCTACCAGAACCGGCGCTGGGATTCGGATTTCCTCACCGTACGCAAACTCATCGGGTCTGGTGCCCTGGGCCAGGTCACCCGTTTCGAGTCGCGGATCGAACGCTACTCGCCACAGTCGGTGAACAACGGCAGCGGCGGTGGTTTCCTGCGCGATCTGGGCAGCCATCTGGTGGATCAGGCGTTGCTGTTGTTTGGCCCCGTCACCCGGGTTTACGCCGAACTGGATTACCTCGAAAAAGGCCAGACCTTCGACAACGGCTTCTTTATGTCCCTGACCCATGCCAGTGGCGTGATCTCGCACCTGAGTGGCAGTTGCCTGCAAAACACCCCCGGCCCGCGTTTTCGCGTGACCGGCACCCAGGGCTGCTACAGCGTCGACGGTCTGGACGGGCAAGAGGCGTCGGCCCTGGCCGGGCTCACACCCAAATCCGAGGGCGAGCGCTGGGGCGTCGAAGAGCATCGTCGCTGGGGCTGGTTCGAGCAGGGCGAGGTGCGCGAGCGGGTGCCGTCCGAGCGAGGCTGCTGGAACCAGTTCTATTTGCAGCTACAAACCGCGTTACAGAGCGGTGGCCCACTGCCGGTCGAGCCCCGTGATGCACTGGCGACCACCCGCGTGCTAGACGCTGCGCGGCTCAGTTTCGAGCGCCATCAAGTGGTGACTTTGAGCGCATTTGAAAGCCATGGAATAAAATCAGAATAAAATTCTAAAATGAGTTGATATAGAAATTATTTTCCAATAAAGTCGTTTCCAGGTTGCCGACTATCAACGTCCGATCACGCTCAAGCAGGCCTTGAACGAGTGAAGGACGCACCAAAAACAAGAAACAAAGCCAGGTACCGTCGATGAAAACCTTCAACTCTACTCTGCATGCTTTACGTTCCGCGCTGCACCTCTCTCGCGACCTGCCTCGCGTCTCGTTTCATTCCGTCTCTCGCTTGCTTTGCGTCGAACGCAAGGGCGCCCTGGTCTGCTGCATTCCGGGAGCGCCGATAGTCCGCTTGCCCGCTTACTGAAATCGTCACGCCTTATCCATAAAACCAACAAGAATGTGGAGAAAGACCTTTCATGAAGACCAAGACCCGTTTCGCCTCACTCGCCTTGTCCCTGATGCTCGCCAGCGGTGCCGCACTCGCTGACATGAAGATCGGCGTCAGCATGGCGCAGTTCGATGACACTTGGCTGACCTACCTGCGCGAATCCATGGACACCAAAGCCAAGTCCTATCCCGATGGCGTCAAGCTGCAGTTCGAGGATGCGCGCAGCGACGTGGTCAGGCAGTTGAGCCAGGTAGAAAGCTTCATCAGCCAGAAGGTCGACGCCATTGTGGTCAACCCGGTGGATACCGCCGCCACCAAGAAAATCACTGAAGCAGCGGTCAAGGCCGGTATTCCGCTGGTGTACGTCAATCGTCGTCCCGACGACATGAACCTGCCCAAAGGCGTGGTCACTGTCGCCTCCAACGATCTGGAGGCCGGTCAGATGCAGATGCAGTACCTGGCGGAAAAAATGGGCGGCAAGGGCGACATCGTGATTCTGCTCGGTGATTTGGCCAACAACTCCACCACCAACCGCACCAAGGGCGTAAAAGAGGTGCTGGCCAAGTACCCGAACATCAAGATCGAGCAAGAGCAGAGCGGCATCTGGTCGCGGGACAAGGGCATGACCCTGGTCAACGACTGGCTGACCCAGGGCCGCAAGTTCGACGCGGTCGTCTCCAACAACGACGAGATGGCGATTGGCGCGGCCATGGCCCTGCAACAGGCGGGTGTCGCCAAAGGCAGTGTGCTGATCGCCGGTGTCGACGGTACGCCCGACGGCTTGAACGCGGTGAAGAAGGGCTCTCTGCTGGTCTCGGTGTTCCAGGATGCCAAGGGGCAGGCGGACGGTTCGATCGACACCGCGGTGAAAATGGCCAGGAATGAACCGGTCGAGCAGGCGGTGTGGGTGCCGTATCGCTTGATCACGTTGCAAAACGTTGACCAGTTCAAATAGTCCGTCCGTTCGATAACAACAATAAGCACGCAAGGTTGCGATGCGACCTTGCTGATGGAGTACCTGATCATGTTCGCTTCAGCGACTGCTTCGAGCACCCCGTTGGTGGGTATCCAGCCAACCGCAACATCTGTCGATGAGCCGTACCTGCTGGAGATCATCAACGTCAGCAAGGGTTTTCCCGGTGTGGTGGCCTTGTCCGACGTACAGCTGCGGGTGCGTCCCGGTTCCGTGCTGGCGCTGATGGGCGAAAACGGTGCCGGCAAATCCACCCTGATGAAAATCATTGCCGGCATCTACCAGCCGGACGCTGGCGAGTTGCGCCTGCGGGGCAAGCCGGTGGTCTTCGAAACGCCACTGGCCGCGCTCCAGGCCGGGATTGCGATGATCCACCAGGAACTCAACCTGATGCCACACATGAGCATCGCCGAGAACATCTGGATCGGCCGGGAGCAGCTCAACGGCCTGCACATGATCGATCACCGCGAAATGCACCGCTGCACCGCCAAACTGCTGGAGCGGCTGCGGATCAATCTCGACCCGGAAGAGCAGGTGGGCAACCTGAGCATCGCCGAACGGCAGATGGTCGAGATTGCCAAGGCGGTGTCCTACGACTCCGACATCCTGATCATGGACGAACCGACTTCGGCTATCACCGATAAGGAAGTCGCCCACCTGTTCTCGATCATTGCCGACCTCAAGAGCCAGGGCAAAGGCATCATCTACATCACTCACAAAATGAACGAAGTGTTCAGCATCGCCGATGAAGTGGCGGTGTTCCGCGACGGCGCCTACATCGGCCTGCAACGGGCCGACAGCATGGACGGCGACAGCCTGATTTCGATGATGGTCGGTCGCGAACTGAGCCAGTTGTTCCCGGTGCGCGAGAAGCCGATCGGCGATCTGTTGCTGTCGGTACGCGACCTCAAGCTGGACGGCATTTTCAAGGACGTCTCCTTCGACCTGCATGCCGGGGAGATCCTGGGCATCGCCGGATTGATGGGCTCGGGGCGGACCAATGTCGCCGAGGCGATTTTCGGCATCACTCCGAGTGACGGTGGCGAGATCCGGCTCGACGGCGAGGTGGTGCGCATCACCGATCCGCACATGGCCATCGAGAAGGGCTTCGCGTTGTTGACCGAAGATCGCAAGCTCAGCGGCCTGTTCCCGTGCCTGTCGGTGCTGGAAAACATGGAAATGGCGGTATTGCCCCATTACGTCGGCAACGGCTTCATCCAGCAGAAAGCCCTGCGCGCGTTGTGTGAAGACATGTGCAAGAAGCTGCGGGTGAAAACGCCGTCGCTGGAGCAGTGCATCGATACCTTGTCCGGCGGTAATCAGCAGAAGGCCTTGCTGGCGCGCTGGCTGATGACCAACCCGCGAATCCTGATTCTCGACGAGCCGACCCGGGGCATCGATGTCGGCGCCAAGGCCGAGATCTACCGGCTGATCTCGTACCTGGCCAGCGAAGGCATGGCGGTGATCATGATTTCTTCGGAACTGCCGGAAGTGCTGGGCATGAGCGACCGGGTCATGGTCATGCACGAGGGCGACCTGATGGGCACCCTCGACCGCAGCGAAGCGACCCAGGAACGAGTGATGCAACTGGCCTCGGGCATGTCCGCGGTTCACTAATGGATGCTGGCGGTGGCCGTGGCCGCCGTCGACGACGCAATAGAAGGGTGAGTGGTTATGAACGCGATACTGGAAAACAAGCCTGCAATGGCACCGGTCAAGAGTCGCCGGCGCTTCCCGACCGAGCTGAGTATCTTCCTGGTACTGATCGGCATCGGCCTGGTCTTCGAGCTGTTCGGCTGGATCGTGCGGGACCAGAGCTTCCTGATGAACTCTCAGCGCCTGGTGCTGATGATCCTGCAAGTGTCGATCATCGGCCTGCTGGCAATCGGGGTAACCCAGGTCATCATCACCACCGGTATCGACCTTTCCTCGGGTTCGGTGCTGGCGCTGTCGGCGATGATTGCCGCCAGCCTGGCCCAGACCTCGGACTTTGCCCGGGCGGTGTTTCCGTCCCTGACTGACTTGCCGGTGTGGATTCCAGTGATCACCGGGCTGGGGGTGGGATTGCTGGCGGGGGCGATCAACGGCAGCATCATTGCGATCACCGGGATTCCACCGTTCATTGCCACCCTCGGCATGATGGTCTCGGCGCGCGGTCTGGCGCGCTACTACACCGAAGGTCAGCCGGTGAGCATGCTCTCGGATTCCTACACAGCCATAGGGCACGGCGCGATGCCGGTGATCATCTTTCTGGTGGTGGCAGTGATCTTTCACATTGCCCTGCGCTACACCAAGTACGGTAAATACACCTACGCCATTGGCGGCAACATGCAGGCGGCGCGTACCTCCGGGATCAACGTCAAGCGGCATCTGGTGATTGTCTACAGCATCGCCGGGTTGCTTGCCGGCCTGGCCGGGGTGGTGGCGTCGGCACGGGCCGCGACCGGGCAGGCCGGGATGGGCATGTCTTATGAACTGGACGCGATTGCCGCGGCGGTCATCGGCGGCACCAGCCTGGCCGGTGGCGTTGGGCGCATCACTGGCACCGTAATCGGGGCATTGATTCTCGGGGTCATGGCCAGCGGCTTTACCTTTGTCGGTGTTGACGCTTATATTCAAGACATTATCAAGGGGCTGATTATTGTGGTGGCGGTGGTCATCGACCAGTACCGCAACAAGCGCAAACTCAAGCGCTAAACCACACGAAAGACGAAACTGCGCCACGCCTGACCCGCGTGGCGCAGCCGTTTGTCTTCTATATACAGCCGCTGGACTGAATTTCTTGCTATAAACGCACTCCGATAAGCGCCTCAAAGCTCGCCATAGAGCACTTTCAGGGCTTTGTCGGACAGATTTGCTGTCTTTTCAGTTGCTGAGGCCTCAAGTCGGCCTTAGACTGCCGCCCCTCGTAAATTGAGTGCCGGGTGGCGCTTGGAATAAACGGCGCCGTTCCAATGACCGCACAAGGCTCAACGGAACGCTCCCTAATTCGCCTTAATGCACGTTTTTTTATAGAGATATCAATGACAAAGGACAAGTTGCTGGCCATGCCGGCGGATGACTACATGAATGCCGAGCAACATGCTTTTTTCTCTGAGCTGTTGCAGAACATGAAAGTCGAAACCCATGAGCGCATCGAACAGAATCGCATCGCCATCGAGAGCCTGGACACCCCGGCCGATCCGGCTGACGCAGCTTCTGTCGAAGAAGAGCGCACCTGGCTGGTGAACGCGATCGATCGCGACCAGCGCATGCTGCCTCAGTTGGAACAGGCCCTGGAACGCATCAAGGAAGACAGCTTCGGCTGGTGCGATGACAGCGGCGAGCCAATTGGCCTCAAGCGCCTGCTGATCAGCCCGACCACCAAGTACTGCATCGAAGCTCAAGAACGTCACGAGCAGATCGACAAGCACCAGCGTCAGGCCTGATTCTGTGAGGCAGCCAGCTAATAACTGGCTGCCTTGAAAAGATCGCAGCCTTTGGCAGCTCCTACAGGTTTATGTGAACCCGTGCAGGAGCCGCCGAAGGCTGCGATCTTTGCTTTTCGACGTCTGCGAAAACACCCGTGCACTTCTATTGATCTGCTGCAACCCCCCACTACTAACGGACCATAGATAATGGCCTTGTGGTGGCGTTTAATGCGGATACAACAATTAGAAGATGCCTGGGGTGACAAACGATGATGCGAGACGGGTCTCTGGCTGGGGCAGTGCCCGCAGCCGTACTTTTGCCGAAAAACCAGTGGCTCACGCCGACTCTGCAAAGCATCGCCCTGATGCTCTTGCTGTGTGGCATGGCATTGGCTGGCTGGTCGCTTTACCTTGGCCTGCCATTGGCTGTGCTGATTATCTGGCTGCCGCGCCTGCGCTCGCGCACGCTGCCGCAGGCAACCCCGGCTGACAACGCCAGCGCCATCGCCGGTTTGACTCGCGATCTTTCCTACACCACCAGTCATAACGCCTTGTCGGCCGCCGGCGTGGCCTTTTCGGTCAAGCAGCTGGCCGACAAGCTGCAATCGCAACTCGGCGCCGCAGCACAGATTGTCAGCAGCGCTGAAGTGATGATCGCCACCGAACAGGCTACCTCGACACTCAGCCGGGAAGCCTTGAGCGCGGCGAGCGAAGCCCATCAGAGCAGCGCGGCAGGGCGTACGGAACTGATCGAGTCCATCGCGCGCATGCATCAACTCAGTCAGCGTGCCAGCAACAGCCGCGAGTTGATCGAAGCCCTGAGCCTGCGCAGTGACGATATCCAGCGGGTCACGCTGGTGATCCAGTCCATCGCCAGCCAGACCAACCTGTTGGCGCTGAACGCGGCCATCGAAGCGGCGCGGGCCGGGGAACACGGTCGCGGGTTTGCGGTGGTGGCCGATGAGGTTCGTGGCCTGGCCGCGCGCACGGCGACGGCGACCGGCGAAGTCGGGGAGATGGTCGCCGATATTCAACAACGCACCGCGCAAGTGGTGGAGCAGATTCGTCAGTTGGCCAGCGACCTCAATACTGGCGTTGCGCAGGTCGAGCACACGGGGCAGCACCTGGAAAACATCGCGCGCCTGGCGGCCGGTGTTGAAAGGCAGGTCGGGGAAATCGCTCTGGGCGCGGACACTAATCGCGAACAACTCGACAGCCTGTTCCACGCCATCGAACAAATGCGCAGCGACCTGGCGATCAGTGACCAGCAAACCCAGCGCCTGGCCCAGGCGGCGGTGCAAATGGAAGGGCAGGCCGAAACCATCAGTGAACGTCTCGCCGAAGTCGGGCTGGATGACTATCATCAGCGGATTTACGACCTGGCCCGCGAAGGGGCGAGTCAGATTGCGGCGCGTTTCGAGGCGGATATCGACCAGGGCCGGATCAGCCTCGACGACCTGTTTGATCGCAATTATCAGACGATCCCCAACACCAGCCCGACCAAATACCAGACCCGCTTCGACCGTTACACCGATCAGGTCTTGCCGGCGATTCAGGAACCGTTGCTGCCGCGTCACGAAGGCCTGGTATTCGCCATTGCCTGCACGCAGCAGGGGTATGTGCCGACCCACAACACGGTGTTCAGCCAGCCACTGACCGGCGACGTGCAGGTCGATACCCTGCAAAACCGCACCAAGCGCAAGTTCGCCGACCGCACCGGGATTCGCTGTGGCAGCCACCAGCAGGCCGTACTGTTGCAGACCTACACCCGCGACACCGGTGAACTGATGCACGACCTCTCGGTGCCGATCATGCTCAAGGGGCGCCACTGGGGTGGATTGCGGTTGGGCTACAAACCGGAAAAGCCTCGCTGATAGCCTGGCAATTGTTACCGCATATGCAACGAAGCTGTGCAACGCCGTTGCTGTTTCCTCGAGGATGAACTCATTAACATGCCTGCATAGTTAGGTCGCTAATGAAATTCGAGAGGTCAGCATGCAAAGCAAAGTCGATGTCGCGGTCATGATTGGCAGCGGCGTGCCCGCCAGTTTGCGAGCGATGGGGCAGAGCGTCTGTTGGGTGGTGCTGCTCAACGGTGAACGCCGGGGGACGGTGTTCTCCAGTCGTAATGAAGCCGAGGAGTGCAGGGCTGCCTGGTTGGCACAATTGAACGCCGAAATGCCCGACAGCCTGCATTGAGCCTCAGCTAGTGAATCTGGTGCATGCGCAGGTTCAGGTCGTCGACCACGTGCGCCCAATCGGCGTCTTCACGCAGTTGTTCCTTGAGGAAGCCGGCTTGTTGCGGAGTCCAGAACTCGGCATCGATGAGTTTCTTGTCATCGGGCAACGGTGAATGCAGGGCAATGAAATCGTCGATGGCCTTTTCGCTGGAGTCCAGGCCGAGCTGGTCGAACAAGCCTTTCAAGTCATGTGTGGGTGAATCCATCTTCATCTCCTTGCAGATAATCAATCGCCTCGGGCGTGAGGTCTGAGGTGCGGCTTCATTGCATCTGAGGGAGCCGCGCGCCAGGGAGTTCGATAACGATGTTCAAAGCAGGGATGAGCATAGACTGTAAACCCGATGGTCAGCCCTTCAACGCACCCTCATCGACGGCAAGCTTCAGGGCTTTGGCGGACTCCTGGGCGGCAATCGTCGCGACTTCCGCGGTCTTGAACCAGCGATCCTTTTCGACCTGGTGATACGACACCGTGGTCAGCGGTGGTTTGGCGCGCATGATAATGACTGCCTGGAATTCACCGTCGACCTCTCTGGCTTCGCCCCGGATAAAAAATTCACCGATATCAAATTCCGTCACGTAGCAGTCTTCCCTTTGAAATATTATGTTGTATTGAGCGCCGTCCACCCTGGAGACGGGTTTCATGGGGCGGGCAGTATGGCAGTAGTTGCCTGCCGGCGGCTGAGTTAAGTCGCCGGCGTGACGAAACGTCTATAAATGTGAATGCCGCAAGATGAGTCAGTTGCGAGACTCGAGCGAGCGGGCAAGGGCGCAGGCTTCGTTATGGTCGGCGCGGAAACCTCTGACACGTCCGGTGGATATTTCCCTGATGTGGAAAAAGGCGTTGCCGGCCAATACCACCTGAAAACGCGGGAGCAGATGCGCCTCAGGGAGGAAATCCTGCTGGCGGAGTACTATCGATTGCAGAAGTGACGAGCCGTTTGTGTGGTGTGTGTGAGGCTGGGCGAAGTGAGTCAGTGTGCACATATGAAGTCCTTTTCGTGGTTTTACCGACGTGCGTACGTTGTTTTGGGTAGTCTCGGTGAGCATGGCTGCTCTAGAATCGCTCTCACTGGTTGGCGATTGCTGCCCATCTAAAGCAATTTTTTACTGGCGATATGTCAGAAAAGTGCTTTTTTTAAAGAGATTTTTCCCTAAAGTTGGTGATCCGGTTTTTCTGGCCGTCAGAAGGGCGTTTTCCTTCAACCTCTGACGACCGCCAGGCAAGACGACGCGGGGGATGTTCCAGTAATCTTCCCAAACCTCGCGATGAATGAGCCCTCTGCTCGTTCCAGGATTACGACCCGGGTCATTTGGCTAAACCTCGGCATTGCCGCTTTTTTCTGCTGTGCGCGTTTCCTGCGTACGGCATCATTTTCAGATGTGGGGATGTTTCCTTGGCAGTAAGTAATCTCGATATGCATGCTTTGTTCGTACTGGGTGATTTGCGCGCAAAGCTGGTTAAACAGTTTCAGTCACGTTTCGTCTACATCACCGAACAGAACGCTGAAGGCATTTACATTGCCGAGATCGACACCGAAGCCGCGCTGGTGGTAGACGACAAGCCCGGGCTGAAACTCAAGGTCGGCGATCATTTCAGCGCTTCCGTATTGCCCAGCCGCGAAGGCGGAAAACTGGATATCAAGTTCCGCGAAATCAAATTGACGGTGTACGGACTGGGGGATTACGCGTTCGTGACCACCGCAGACGGCCACGGCATTGTGTTCAAGGAAGGTCATAGCGTGGTGATGGTGTTTGCGGCCCACCAACAATTGCAGGAAGGCCTGACCAAGACACTGAAAGCCGTGACTGCCAAGGCCGCCAAGTGGCGCAAAGGCGAACTGGTGACCTTCAAGGCCAGCGAGTAATGACCCAGACCCGCGCCGATTTCCATGAACAGAACCAGGCCAGTGCACACGCCGAGGCCCAGCGCCTGTTGGCTGAAAAGGCCGTTCTGCAGGGAGCCTGGCTGAGTTGGGTAGCGTCACAGATTTATATGTTGCGCCCGGCGGCGTACGCCAGCATGGTCAGAAGAGAGCTTGCGCGCTTGCAGGAACCTTCCGAAAAATAATCCTCGCCCCTCGAAAGCAGAAACCTCTACTACAGTCAGTTGACTGAGTATTCAGAGGCTTGTGGTCTTCTTTGTCAGGCCATCCTGCTATTGCTGTGAACAGCACGAGGTGCAAGAGCATGAAGGGATTACGACGGTTACTGGCCGCTACCCTGGCCACGTTCGGCTTGTTGGTTTCACCCGTTCCGGTATTCGCTGCCCAGGCACCGATTCACTTTGCCGACCTGAATTGGGAAAGTGGCAGCCTGATCACCGAGATTCTGCGGATCATCGTCGAGCAGGGCTACGGCTTGCCGACCGATACCTTGCCCGGAACGACCATTACCCTGGAAACCGCCTTGGCCAACAATGACATTCAGGTCATTGGCGAAGAGTGGGCGGGCCGCAGTCCGGTCTGGGTCAAGGCTGAGGCCGAGGGCAAAGTCGCGAGCCTGGGCGATACGGTCAAGGGCGCCACCGAGGGCTGGTGGGTGCCGGAATACGTGATCAAGGGCGACCCGGCCAAGGGCATCAAGCCGCTGGCGCCGGGGCTGCGCAGTGTCAGTGATCTGCCGCGCTACAAGGATGTGTTCAAAGACCCGGAAACCCCGAGCAAGGGGCGCTTCCTGAACAGCCCGATCGGCTGGACGTCGGAGGTGGTCAACAAGCAGAAGCTCAAGGCCTATGGGCTGAACGACAGCTACGTGAACTTTCGCAGTGGTTCGGGGGCGGCGTTGGACGCGGAGATCAGTTCGTCGATTCGTCGCGGCAAACCAGTCCTGTTCTATTACTGGTCGCCGACGCCATTGCTCGGCCGTTTCAAGCTGATTCAACTGCAAGAGCCGCCATTCGACGCCGAAGCCTGGAAAACCCTGACCGAGGCTGACAACCCCAATCCGAAACCGACTCGCTCACTGCCCTCGAAGCTGTCCATCGGCGTGTCCGCGCCGTTCCAGAAACAGTACCCGCAGCTCACCGAGTTCTTCAGCAAGGTCGATTTACCGATCGAAGCGTTGAACAAGGCCCTGGCCGAGATGAGTGAAAAACACACTCCGCCACGTCAAGCGGCCGAGGCGTTCATGAAGGCGAACCCACAGGTGTGGCAGGCCTGGGTGCCCAAGGATGTGGCGGATAAAGTCGCTGCCCAGCTGAAATAAACTGCTCGGGTGTACATGAAACTCGTAGAAGCCTGCGATCTTTTGATTTTGCCGTTGGAAGCAAAGTCAAAAGATTGCAGGCTTCGCCAGCTTGTGCCGGGCGCTTTTAAAATCGCGCAAGGAAGTTCATTCTGCTGCAACATTTCACACGGGACGTCTGAATATGAGCCTTTTGGTCGCGCAATGGATTGCTGCAATCTTTCTGGTCATCAGCCTGATCCACCTGTATTGGGCGGCGGGTGGCAAGTGGGGTAGCGAGGCGGTGGTACCGAGCGTACCCGGGGAGGACGGTGAGGCATCAAGGCCGGCGTTCAAGCCATCGGGCTTTGGCACGCTGCTGGTGGCGGTGGGTTTGCTGCTGATAGCGATGCTGGTGTGCCTGCGGGTCGGACTGTATCTGCCCACGGTGCATCACTGGTCGTTGCAATGGGTAATTAGCGCGATTGCTCTGCTGATGTTCGCTCGGGCGATCGGCGATTCGAATCTGGTGGGGTTCTTCAAGCAGGTCAAGGATTCGAAGTTTGCCCGGCTCGACACTTGGGCGTATTCGCCGTTGTGCTTGGTGTTGGGGGCCGGGTTGCTGGCAGTGGCCTGGATCTGAGGGGGGCGGTCAATCGCTTTCGCGAGCAAGCCCGCGAAGAGATCCCGCCAATCAACACAAATCCCTGAACTAACTCCCGGGTTCCGTGCGCCGACTACTCACTTCCGCCGGCACATCATCCCCCGCCATGCGCTTGCGGAACAGCGCTGCCCGGGCCAGCAGCAGCGTGGTCACCGGCATCGTGATCGATAACAGAATCGGAATCAGCCAGGCATGCAACACCGGCCCCGACTTGAGCGCCGAAAAGTAAATGATCGAAGCCAGAGCCACACACCACGCGCCCAAAGTCGAGGCCAGCGCCGGTGGGTGCATGCGCTGGAAGTAATCCTTCATCCGCAGCA
This sequence comes from Pseudomonas sp. Pseusp15, assembly GCF_059492165.1. NCBI lineage: Bacteria > Pseudomonadati > Pseudomonadota > Gammaproteobacteria > Pseudomonadales > Pseudomonadaceae > Pseudomonas > Pseudomonas sp. Pseusp15. The sequence goes on along the minus strand of NZ_CP168523.1, from coordinate 3,030,348 downwards.
GCCCGACCGCGCCGATCAGTGCAAACAGACTGCTGAGCACCAGCAGAATCGCCACCGGAATTTCCACCCACAAAGACAGTTCAGCGTTCATTCGATCACCTCGCCACGCAACAGGAATTTGGCCAGGGCAAACGAGCCGACGAAGCCGAACAGGGCGATCAGCAGCGCCGCCTCGAAGTAAGTGTCACTGGCATAACGAATGCCCAGCGCGAGCATCATCAGCATGGCGATGATGTACAGGTAATCCAGGGCCAGAACCCGGTCCTGGGCTGACGGGCCCTTGAACAGGCGGATCAGGGTCAGAATCATCGCCAGCGAAAAGATGAACAGGCTCAGCAGGATCGCGTTCGACAGCAATGCGCTCATTCGAAGATCTCCATCAAGGGGCGCTCGTAGGTCGCCTTGAAGTGCTGGATGAATGGGCCTTCGTCATCCAGATCGAAAACGTGCAGCAACAGAATGCTGCGATCCAGCGCCAGTTCCGACCAGACCGTGCCGGGAATCACCGTGCAGATGATCGACAGCGCCGCCAGACCGTTGGCATCGCGCAAGTCCAGCGGCACCTTGATGAACCGCGAGCGAGGCGCACGCCGCCCGGCATTGAGCACGCCCCAGGCCACGGCGAGGTTGGACACCAGCACATCGCGCCCGACCAGCAAGAACAAACGCAAAATCACCCCGGGGCGACGAATGCGGATCGGCAACGGCCGCAGCTTGCGCATCATCAGTGGGGCACAGAGGCCCAATACCGCGCCCAACAGCACATTGCCGGGGCTCATCGACAGGTTCAACAGCAGCCACAGCAGCCACAAGGACAGTGACAACCACGGCGCAGGAAACAGACGCTTCATGGTTGCACCTCCACCAGTGCTGCCCTGGCTTCAGGGCTCGGCACCGCACGGGTGCCGAGCACCGCCATCACGTATTGCTGAGGGTTATTCAATGCTTGAGCGGCGGCCTGGGTGTAGCGCAACAGCGGTTCAGCCTTGAACGTCAGCGCAATGCTCAGCCCCAGCAGAACCATGATCGGCACGCATTCTAGACGACGCAGCAAGGGCGATGGCCGCTCTTGTGGGGTCCAGAAACGCTGGATACCCACACGCGAGAAAGCGATCAACGAGGCCAATCCGGACAGGATCAACAACGCCAGCAACCCCCACGCGCCGTTCGATACCGGCTCGTCGCTGCCATGACCCAGGCCCAGCGGGTTGAGCAGGGCGCTGAGCAGGCTGAGTTTGCCGATAAAACCGGAGAGCGGCGGCATGCCGATAATCAATAAAGCGCAGGCGATGAAGCTCAGGCCGAGGAAGGCCATGGTCCAGGGAATCACCTGACCGACCACGGCTTTCTGGTCGTCATCGAGGTTGAAGCCTTTGGGCGGCTGCAAGGATTCCAGGGGCCGTGGCAGCAGCTCGCCGTCATCGTCCAGTGGCATTTCGTTGGCCGAACGCGAACGCTCGATCAACTCCGCCAGCAGGAACAGCGCGCTCAAGGCCAGGGTCGAGCTGACCAGGTAAAACAGCGCCGCGCCGATCAGGTTCGGCTGGGCGAAACCGATGGCCGACAACAAAATGCCTGCCGACACCAGGATGCTCAGGCTGGCCATGCGCTCCAGGCGTTGCGCGGCGAGGATCGCCACGGCGGCGCAGACGATCGTCGCCATGCCGCCATAGATCAGCCAGTCGCCACCGAAGTACGCGGAGGCCCCGGCCTGACCGGAGAACAGCAGCGTCCACAGGCGTAGCAGGGTGTAGACGCCGACCTTGGTCATGATCGCGAACATCGCCGCTACCGGCGCGCTGGCCGCGGAGTACGCCGGCACCAGCCAGAAGTTCAGCGGCCACATGCCGGCCTTGGCCAGGAACGCCACTGCCAGAATCGCCGCGCCGGCATGCAGCAGGCCGCGATCGGCTTCCGGCACCAGCGGGATTTTCAGCGCCAGGTCGGCCATGTTCAGCGTGCCGGTGACGCCGTAAATCAGCGCCGCGCCAATCAGGAACAGCGACGAGGCCAGCAGGTTGATCGAGATGTAATGCAACCCCGACGACACCCGCGGCCGGCCCGAACCGTGCAACATCAGCCCGTAAGAGGCGGCGAGCAGCACTTCGAAAAACACGAACAGGTTGAACAGGTCCGCCGTTAGGAAGGCGCCGTACAGGCCCATCAACTGAATCTGGAACAGTGCGTGGAAACTCGAACCGGCGCCGTCCCAGCGGGCCATGGCGAACAGCAGGGCGCTGACGCCGATGATCCCGGTCAGCACCAGCATCAACGCCGACAGGCGATCAACCACCAGCACAATGCCGAACGGCGCCTGCCAGTTGCCCGGCAGGTACACGCCGATGGAGCCTGGCACACCGGTGGTCTGCGTCCATTGCAGCAGCATTACGGCAATGCCCAGTCCCAGCAGGCTGGAGAACAGATTGATCTTGGCCTTTAGCGGGCGGTGTTTCTCGCCCAGCATCAGCATCACGGCGGCGGTCAGCAGTGGCAGCAGAATCGGTGCAACGATCAGGTGAGTCATCGCCATCATTCTTTAGGCTCCCGGCCATCCACATGGTCAGTGCCGGTCAGGCCCCGGGAGGCGAGCAGCACCACCAGAAACAGCGCGGTCATGGCGAAACTGATGACGATTGCGGTCAGCACCAGCGCCTGCGGCAGCGGGTCGGTGTAGTGCAGCAAATCCTGAGGCACGCCGTCCTTGATGTTCGGCTCCTTGCCGATGAACAGGCTGCCCATGCTGAAGATGAACAGGTTGACGCCATAGGACAGCAGGCACAGGCCCATGACCACCTGGAACGTCCGTGGCCGCAGGATCAGCCATACGCCGGACGCGGCCAGCACACCGATGGCGATTGCGATGACTTCTTCCATCAGATGGCTCCTTGGGTGACAACGGCTTTGGCCGCGGGCCTGATTTGCGCGCTGGTTTTATGACCGCGTACCGATTGGTGGGCAAGGGCGGTGAGGATCAACAGCGTCGAACCGACCACCACGGCGTACACGCCAATATCGAAGAACAGCGCGCTGGCGATATGAATGTCACCCAGCAGCGGCAGCTCGAAATGCCAGGTGTGGGTGGTCAGGAACGGATACCCGACCGCCATCGCCCCGAGCCCGGTAACGGTGGCGAACAACAGCCCGGTGCCCATCCAGCGCAGCGGCCGCAAGCTCATTTGCGCCTCGACCCACTGGGTGCCGGCGACCATGTATTGCAGGATGAACGCCACCGACATCACCAGTCCGGCGACGAAACCGCCACCCGGCTGGTTGTGCCCGCGCAGGAACAGATAGAAGGAGATCACCAGGGCGATCGGCAACAGCAAGCGCACCAGCACCGCCGGCACCATCATGAAACCGAGCGCGGTGTCGCTGGCGTGACGCGGGTTGACCAGATCGGTGACCACATCGGGCGCCAGCAGACGCTGTTGGGCCGGCAGCTGCAGGCTTTCTTTCGGAGGGCGGAAGCGTCGCAGCAGGGCGAACACCGCCAGGGCCACGGCCACCAGCACGGTGATTTCGCCGAGGGTGTCGAAGCCACGGAAATCCACCAACATTACGTTGACCACGTTGCTGCCGCCGCCTTCGGGTAGGGCGCGGCTGAGGTAGAACGAAGAAATGTCGTTGGGCGTCTGGCGGGTCAGCATCGCGTAGGACAACAGCGCCATGCCGCCACCGACCGCTGTCGATAGCAGCAAGTCGCGAACCCGCCGTACCCGCGCCTTGCGCAGGCTGCTCGGCAACGGTGACACCTCTTCGATCCGTCGCGGCAACCAGCGCAGGCCGAGCAGGATCAGCACCATGGTCACCACTTCGACCACCAGTTGCGTCAGGGCCAGGTCCGGCGCCGAGAACCAGACGAAGGTCACGCAGGTCATCAGGCCGCAGACACTGACCATGGTCAGGGCCGCGAGCCGGTGATACTTGGCTTGCCACGCCGCGCCGAGGGCACAGGCAATCGCCAGCAGCCAGAGGATCACGAACACGATCGAGCCCGGAATTTTCGCCCGGTCACCCCAGCTCAGGCTGCTGTGCAGCATCGGGATCACCCCGGCCAGTACGGCGGCGAGCACCACCAGAAACAGTTGGGTTTGCAGGCGCCGGGTGCTGATCCGCCGCTCCAGCCGTCGGGCCAGACGCATCATGACCACCAGGCTGCGCTCGAACAGCCGCTTGCCATTGAAACGGCTGATCACCGGCGGGTGCGTGAAGCGTCCTTGCTTGAGTTGATTACGCAGCAACAGGTAAAGCACGATGCCGCCGGACATGGCAATCAGGCTCATGAACATCGGTGCGTTCCAGCCGTGCCAGATCGCCAGGCTGTACTCGGGCAGCGTGCCGCCCACCACCGGCAATGCGGCGGCGGCGAGCAGCGAGCCGACCACTTGAGCGGGGAAAATCCCCACCACCAGACAGGTGAGCACCAGCAACTCCACCGGCGCGCGCATCCAGCGCGGCGGTTCGTGCGGGGTGTGCGGCAGATCGGTGGCGGTCGGGCCGAAGAACACGTCGACGGTGAAGCGCAGGGAGTAGGCGACGCTGAACGTCCCGGCGATGGTCGCGACGATCGGCAGGGTCATCTCGATCCAGGCCGTGGCGTTGATGAACACGGTTTCGGCGAAGAACATCTCTTTCGACAGGAAGCCGTTGAGCAGCGGCACGCCGGCCATGGAGGCGCTGGCAACCATGGCCAGGGTGGCGGTGAACGGGATCAGTTTGACCAGGCCGCTGAGTTTGCGAATGTCCCGGGTGCCGCTTTCGTGGTCGATGATCCCGGCGGCCATGAACAGCGAGGCCTTGAACGTGGCGTGGTTGAGAATGTGGAACACCGCGGCCACGGCGGCCAGCGGACTGTTCAGGCCCAGCAGCAGGGTGATCAGACCCAGGTGGCTGATGGTCGAGTAGGCCAGCAGGCCCTTGAGATCGTTCTGGAACATCGCGCAATAAGCGCCGAGCAACAGGGTGCAGGCGCCGGCCCCGCTGACGATGTAGAACCATTCTTCACTGCCGGACAGCGACGGCCACAGGCGCGCGAGCAGGAACACCCCGGCCTTGACCATGGTCGCCGAGTGCAGATACGCCGAGACCGGTGTCGGTGCCGCCATCGCGTGGGGCAACCAGAAGTGGAAGGGAAATTGCGCACTTTTGCTCAGGGCGCCGATCAGGATCAGGGGCAGCAGAATAGGGTAGAGGGCATGCGCGCGAATCAGATCGCCGGCGGCCAGGACCTTGTCCAGGTCATAGCTGCCCACCACATGGCCGAGCAGCATGACCCCCGCCAGCAAACACAAACCGCCCGCGCCGGTGACCATCAGTGCCATATAAGCACCCCGTCGCGCATCGGCGCGGTGGTGCCAGTAGCCGATCAACAGGAACGAGAAGAGGCTAGTCAGCTCCCAGAAAAACACGATCTGGATCAGGTTGCCGGAAATCACCAACCCCAGCATGGCGCCCATGAACGCCAGGAAAAACGCAAAGAAGCGCGGCACCGGATCGTCTGGTGACATGTAATAACGGGCGTACAACGAAACCAGCGTGCCGATGCCCAGTACCAGCATCGAGAACAACCAGGCGAAACCGTCCATGCGCAGCACGAAGTTCAGGCCCAGGCTGGGGAGCCAGAAGAACTCTTCACGGATCACGCCGCCATGGGCGATTTGCGGGTACAAGAGGGCGACCTGGACGGTGCCGATCAAGGCAACCAGACCAGCCAACAGCGATTCGGTATTACGCGCGTTGTGCGGCAGCAAGGCTGCCAGACAGCTGCCGATAAAAGGCAGAAGCAGTAGAACTATCAGGGACATAGGCTTCTAATCTGCGGAAGTTTATGAGGCATCATACGTGCCAGCTCCCCGATCACCAAACGCCAAGCTGTCGCAGAATCCTACAAGATAGACGCAGAAACCCTGTTTATCATTGTTTCAAAGGAGATCGCGATCGTTCCCACGCGTGGGAACGATCAGTGTTCGGTTTCCTGTACCGAATCTTCTTCGATCTCGGGAACAACTTTCCCGTTGGTCTTCAACTCACTGACAATCACCGCCGCCACAATCAACCCCGCCCCAACCAGCGCAATCGCCGGCAAGCGTTCCCCGGCGAGCCGCCCGGCAATCCCGGCCCACACCGGCTCCCCGGCATAGATCAACGTCGCCCGAGTCGGCGACACACTCTTCTGCGCCCAGTTCATCGCCACCTGGATCGCCGCACTCGCCGCGCCCAGGCCCAAAGCGCTGCACAACAGCAACCACGAGAAGTCGGGAATCACTTCCTGGGTCGGCACCACCATCAGGAACGACAGCACCGACGTCACCGCCAATTGCACCACCGTCACCCGGCGCACGTCGACCTGGCCGGCATAGGTGCTGATCAGAATGATTTCCGCGGCAATCGCCACGGCGCTGATCAATGTGGCGATTTCACCGGGGCTGAAATTGAACGACGCGCCGGAAGGCCCCGACAGCAACATCAACCCGGTAAAGGCCAGCATGATCCCGATGCTCGGCATCAACCCCGGACGACGCCCCAGCACCAGCCATTGCAGCAGCGGCACGAACGGCACATACAGCGCGGTAATAAACGCCGACTGACTGCTGGGAATGCTCTGCAAACCCACGGTCTGCAAGCCGTAACCAAGCATGATCGCCATACCGATAAACGCCCCGGCCTTGAGTTCGAACAGCGTCAGTTCACGCAGATGGCGCCAGGAGAACAGCGCCACAAGGCTCGCCGCCGCGGCAAAACGCAGCCCGACGAAGAACATCGGCCCGCTGACGGTCATCGCATGCTGCACCAGCAAAAAGGTCCCGCCCCAGACCATGGTAATCAGCACCAGCACGCACTCGGCCTTGCTGAACCGGGAGAAACGGGGGGAAGTATGAGAAGCGTTCATTGACGTCATGACCTTGCGCGCCATCTGAGGGAGACGCACAATGCGCCCGAAGTTGGGCAGTATACTGCGCAACGCCACCCAGTGAGCAATATAGTGCACAAAGATTCCACCCAACGGGCTTCAGTCCTCCAGCACGTCAGCCTGAACGTGCGACGTCTGCGCCACGCCGCCGACATGAGCCAGAGCGCCCTGGCCGAAAAGTCCGGGGTCAGCCGCCGGATGCTGGTGGCCATCGAGGCCGGCGAGAAGAACGTCAGCCTGACCACGCTCGACCGCGTGGCCGAAGCGCTGGACGTGGCCTTCAGCGACCTGATCCAGGCCCCCGACGCCCGCGACCCGAGCCGCATCAACGAACTGGCCTGGGCCGGTACGATCCCGGGCAGTAAAGCGGTGCTGCTGGCCAAAGCCACCGCCACCCGCGAAGTAGAACTCTGGGAATGGCGCCTGGAACCAGGCGAGCATTACCCCTCGGAGCCGGATGCCGAAGGCTACAGCGAACAGCTTTATGTGTTCGAAGGTTGCCTGACCCTGATGCTTGGCGGTCAGCCGCAGAAAATTGCGGCTGGCGAGTTCTTTATGTTTGCCAGTCATCAACCGCATTCTTATCGCAATGATGGGGACGTGGCGGCGCGGTTTGTGCGTAATGTGGTGATTTGACTGTTTACCGGCTAACACTGGATAAACACTTTGCTGTTTTAAAGCTGCAAGTGTTTCTTGAATAATTATTCAACCTGTTGAAATAAAAGAAAATTATATTCAGGTTCGGCTCCTGAGAAACAGTGGGGATGGCATCGAGACGAGCAGGTGAGCTTCCTGATGGCCGAGCAAAATATTAACGTGGCACTCAAGTACGCTTCACAGGCTAGCGTCCGGTGAGTGACTGACACGGGGCGATCCGCACGACTTCTATTCAGGTAAACATTGACCAGTGAGAACGCCATGACTGAGACCCCACGCGGACAGGCGAGCGACGCCATCCGCCACGCTGACATCCTGATCATCGGTGGCGGCCTGAGTGGCGCGATGCTGGCGGCGCAGTTGTTGCGCTTGCCCGGTCAACGCCGGGTTCTGGTGATCGAGCCGCGAGCAGAACTGGGCCGTGGCGAAGCCTACAGTGCGGTGGAGCTGGGCCATACGCTCAACGGTAACGCGGCGCGGATGAGCGTCGACCCGGACAACGCCGATGACCTGACCCACTGGCTGACCGAACACATTGCCGCCGGTGGCTGGCCGGAGTCGGATGAGCAACATGTGCCGGTCAGTGAACTGTTTCCGCCGCGCGGGTTGTTTGGCGTTTATGTGCAGCAGCGTCTGGCTGAAGCGCAGGCGGTGGGCGCATTGAAGGGGGCGCGTGTCGAACATGTGCGGGCCGAGGTGGTGGACCTGGAAACGTTGAGCGATTCGGTGCGGTTGAGCCTGAGTGATGGGCAACAATTGCAGGGCGCTTACGCAGTGTTGGCGACCGGAATGTTTCCCGCCGCCCGCACGCCGCAGACCGAGTCCAGCGGTTTGAATGCAGCTGCACTCGACCCGTGGGATGTGGCCGCCATGCGTCAACTCGATCCACAGTCGACGGTGCTGATCATCGGCTCGGGCCTGACCATGGTCGATGCCGTGGTGTCGCTGGAGCAGGCCGGGCATCGTGGGCCGATCGAAGTGTTCTCCCGTCATGGTTTGCTGCCGCATGTGCGCCGACAACCGCCGGCGTGGGTGGATTTTCTCGCCGAGGACCACAGTATTCGCACACCGCGTCAGCTGGTGCGCGAACTGCGCCGGCATTGTCGCGATGCCATTGCTCAAGGCATCGACTGGCAAGCGCCGCTGGACACGGTGCGAGCGCACATCGGGCGGTTGTGGAGTCAGGCGACCGATGTGCAACGCCGGCAATTTGTGCGGCATGTGCGGCCATGGTGGGAAAGCCATCACCATCGCTCGCCGCCGTTGAGTGCCGAGTTGGTGGCGCGGCTGCATGGGGAAGGGCGGTTGCGGATTCATGCCGCATCGTTCAAGGGGCTCGAGCCTGCGTCGGACGGTGAGGCCACCATCCGCATTCGTCGTCGTGGTGAGGCGCAAACCTGCGTGGTGCATGGCGCGGCGCTGATCAACTCCAGCGGCATCGAATACGACTGGCGCCGGGTGGCGCGGCCGTTGCCCCAGCAATTGCTCGCTCGCGGGCTGGTACGGCCGGGGCCGTTGGCGTTGGGCATTGCTGCGGCGGTGGATGGCGCGGTACTCAGCGCCGACGGGCAGGTCGCCAGCCGTTTGTTCGCCATGGGGCCACCGTTGCGCGGCATGTGGTGGGAGAGCACGGCGGTAACTGATGTGGCGAGCCAGGCCAAGTCTCTTGCGGCGCGATTAGTAAGCGATCTGTTGTAGCAGCTGCCGAGCCCGCGAGGCTGCTGCTACGGGCAGGCCAAGTCTCTTGCTCGCGAAGAGGCCAGCCCATCCACCGCAAAATCCACAGTAAGACCAATAAACAGGCGATGTTTAATCGACATCTCCAGATACTCACTCAGGCTACACAGCCTTGCGCCGTTGCCTACGACTACGCCAGAATCCGCCGGCTTGTGCGCCTTGAGGCCGGGCTCTATCGTTTCCGGGTCGCTGACGAATCAGCGATCGGGTTTAGCAGCTCGATGAATATCAAGGCACGTCAGTGTCGCCATTCGCGTTATGGCGGCTATGCGTGGGGCACTTCGGTGCGCCGGGTTCCTTGATCCCTGGTCTGCTAACCCGCGTACAGCCGCCACCTTCTTCGTTTAGCAGCGGTAGATGTCGGCTCCACTGATCAAGGAGCTTCATTTATGTTCAAACCAACACCAAATCCTCCGGAAACCGACGACATTTCCCCCTACGAATCCCTCGATTCGAAAAAACTCCACGAAGCCGCCGACCGCGCCCTCGACCACTACCTCAAACCACCCATCCCCAAAGCCACCAAGCGCAAACCCAGCACCATTTACCATGTGGGTACGAAGGTCGATAACGAAACCCTGCTGGTCAACGCCTGCGAATCCCTGGCGTCAGCGAGCATGATGCTCAGTGAGTTCGCCGGACTGATGGACATGCCACATCGCAATGTGATGTTGGGGATTCAATCGGTGGTCATGCTTGGGGAGTTGGCGGTGAACCGGGTGCTGGATAACCTCGATCACTCAGAACTGAGTGACCCATTGTGGCGAGGGAGCTTGTCGGATCGCCGCACCGTCCCGCTCGGCTGCGCAGCAGTCGCAAAACCGGCATATGCGGTGTGCCAGAAAAATGCGGTTGCTGGATTTGGGGTCGCTTCGCAACCCAGCGGGAGCAAGCTCCCTCGCCACAGTGGGCTCCACTGACTCAGTCCCCAAAAACAAGAAACCCCGCATCACGCGGGGTTTCTTGTTTCCGGTGGTTCTGCAAGCGGGCCATCTCGGGCAAGCCCGCTTCCACAGGGTTTTGCGTATCAAGCCACTACTTGGTAACACGGCACATACGCTGCGCCGCCCGGCAGTTTCATCCGGTGCTGGGCGACGAAGGCTTTGAGCAAGTGGTCCAGCGGCTGCAAGACCTCGGCATCACCGCGAATCTGGTACGGCCCGTGTTCTTCGATCAGGCGGATGCCCTTGTCCTTGACGTTGCCGGCGACGATGCCGGAGAACGCGCGGCGCAGGTTGGCGGCCAGTTCGTGGGGCGGCAGGTTGCGGCTCAATTGCAGGTTGGCCATGTTGGCGTGGGTCGGGTCGAACGGGCGCTGGAAGCCTTCGTCGATCTTCAGCAGCCAGTTGAAATGGAACGCGTCGTTGCGCTCGCGGCGGAACTGTTTGACCGCTTTGAGGCCCTGAGTCATCTGCCGCGCCACTTCGGCCGGGTCGTCGATGATGATCTCGTAGTGCTGCTGCGCTTCTTCACCGAGGGTTGCGCCAACGAAGGCGTGCAGTTGCTCCAGATACGGTGCGGCGCTTTTCGGCCCGGTAAGGACCACCGGGAACGGCAGGTCCTGGTTGTCCGGGTGCATCAGGATGCCGAGCAGGTACAGGAATTCCTCGGCCGTGCCCGCGCCACCCGGGAAAATGATGATGCCGTGGCCAACCCGCACGAACGCTTCCAGGCGTTTCTCGATGTCCGGCAGGATCACCAGTTCGTTGACGATCGGGTTCGGTGCTTCGGCGGCGATGATCCCCGGCTCGGTCAAGCCGAGGTAACGGCCGCCGTGGATGCGTTGCTTGGCATGGGCGATGGTCGCGCCTTTCATCGGGCCTTTCATCACGCCAGGGCCACAACCGGTGCAGATGTCCAGGCTGCGCAGGCCGAGTTCGTGGCCGACTTTCTTGGTGTATTTGTATTCTTCGGTGTTGATCGAGTGGCCGCCCCAGCACACCACGATTTTCGGCTCGACGCCGGGGCGCAGGGTGCGGGCGTTGCGCAGCAGGTGGAAGACGTAGTCGCTGATGCCCTGGGAGGTGCTCAGGTCGATGCTCAAGGCGTCGAGTTCGTTTTCTGTGTAGACGATGTCGCGCAGGGCGCTAAAGAGCATTTCACGGGTGCTGGCAATCATTTCGCCATCGACGAAAGCGTCGGCGGGGGCATTCAGCAGTTCCAGGCGTACGCCACGGTCTTGCTGGTGAATGCGGATTTCGAAGTCTTTATAGGCTTCCAGAATGGTCTTGGCGTTATCGACATGGGCGCCGGTATTGAGGATGGCCAGGGCGCACTGGCGGAAGAGGGTATAGGTGATGCCGGATGAGGCTTCGCTCAGTTGCTGCACTTCACGCTGGGAGAGCGTTTCCAGGCTGCCTTTAGGGCTGACCGAGGCGTTGATTACATGTCGTTGGGTCATTCAATGATCCTTAAAACGATGTCACCCGCCAGCAACGGCGCATGGCATCCGAATAGTGTGTATCCATGATGAAGATGGCACGAACTGCGCTGTATCGCCATGCTCCCGTTTGACGATGAAAAGATGAAAAGGAGCTCCAGCATAGCTAAATCCTTCGGGGAGGCGATAATGCCTCGCAGTCTTTTTGTCACAGCGCCTTTTACCATCGATGCAAGGAACCCCGTCGCGATGTTCGAAATCCAGCCAATGAATGCCGAAACCTATCGACGCCAGACGCGGCGCAGCACGGTGATCATCGCCCTGATGTTCCTGGCGCTGGCGATGGTGCTGTCGACGGCGGCGGTGACGTTGTTCGGTGAACCCGGCGGCGATAATCTGCGGTTCAACGTGGGCGGTGTGTTTGCCGCGTTGTTGCTGACGGTGGCGCTGATGCGCGGCAAGTTCTGGAGCCAGGAGTGGATGGCGCCAGCGGTCTATGGTTGGCAGCTCAAGCGCAGCCTGATGAGCGTCACCAACGTCATGCACCAGGTGACGACGGCGGTGGAGCAGAGCGATCCGAGCGCCATGAAGCTGCTGCGCTTTTATCACTTGGGGCTGAGCCAGATGCACCAGTTGGACGGCAACTCCAGCGACCATAGTCAGCTGGCCCGAGAGATGGATCAACACGCGGCGCGGATGCAAGCACTGGGCATCGATACTGAGCAGACGCAATTGAATCCGGCCTGGCTTGAGGCATTGAAACAGACGCGCGCCTGATCCCTCTCAAACCCGCAGGTGCAGCGTTTCAAAGAGTTGTCGGTCTTCCTTTTTGGCCGAGCGGGCATGACGCCGAATGACCTGCAACAGGCAATCGGTAAAGCACAGTGCCGGATTGCTCAGCGCACCATTGCGGCGTGTCACGATGCCCAACTGCCTGGGTTCGAATTGTTCGGTCAGCCCCAGGGAAACCACTCGGCCGAGAAAGGGCGGGGCGATACTCACAATGGAGGGGCCCCAGGTGCACATGTCGGCCCGCTCGACCATCATCTGCAGGATCGCCAGTGAATGGGCGCGGACGATTCGGCTCTCATCAATTTGTGCTCCGTGTTTCCAGAACAACTCCTGCATCAGCCCATCGTGACCGTCCGGTGCATAGTTCAAGGTCCAGTTCTGCTCCAGCAGCTCATGGATCGACCGAGCATTCTGTTGTGCATGGCCCTGGCGGACCAACACCGACGTTTGGTAATCGAGCAGGGTTTGGCAGGCAAATTCCTGGGTTGATTGCGTCGGGTGAAGCTGGCCGATCGCAAAATCCATGCTGCCATCGCGCAGCAGCGGTTGGGCCACGGCCATCAGGCTTTCGAACAATTCCAGCCGGATTTCCGGCATTCGCTCCCGAAAGGCCAGTACCACTTCGGGCAAGAAGGTCAAGGCAATCCATGGCGTGATCCCGACACAGAGCCGCCCCTGAGCCTTGCCTCGCAGGTGATCGAGCTCTGTCTGCGCATGTTCGAGTTGCTTGATCACGAGCCGGGCGTGAGTCAGCAGCACTTTGCCGTACTCGGTGAAGTTCAGACCGTTGGGCGTTCGGGTGAACAGCGGCAACTGCTGGCTGGTTTCCAGTTCGCGAAGTGCTTTGGTTACCGCGGCCTGGGACATATCCAGCGAGCGAGCGGCCGCGCGGATGCTGCCGGTTTCGGCGCTGGCGATCAGTGCTTGTAGTTGATGCAGTTTCATATGCTCACCGTGACGACAACCAATGGTTGTCATCATAACCAAACTGCGTCTCCCCAGCCCGGACTCCGTTCCCTAAGATCGACCCCAACAGCCGCCCAGACCTATCGAGGGAATACAACGATGAACGCCGGCCCTGTCTTGCCTGGTATTGCCGCGATCCAGGATGAAATGATCGCCTTGCGGCACAGCATTCACGCGCACCCCGAGTTGGGCTTTGAGGAATTCGCCACCAGTGAGCGGGTTGCACAGTCTTTGACGCAGTGGGGGTTTGAGGTCAGCACCGGTGTGGGCCGGACCGGAGTTGTCGCCACCCTGAAAAATGGTGAGGGGCGCTCCGTTGGCTTGCGCGCCGACATGGATGCACTGCCGATTCAGGAAACCACCGGCCTGCCGTATGCCAGCCGGATTGACGGTGTGATGCATGCCTGCGGCCACGATGGGCATACCGCAACCCTGTTGGCGGCCGCTCGATACCTGGCACAGACCCGGGCGTTCAACGGCACATTGCATCTGATTTTCCAGCCGGCCGAAGAAGGGCTGGGCGGTGCCAGGAAAATGCTTGAAGACGGCCTGCTCGAACGGTTCCCGTGTGATGCGGTGTTTGCCATGCACAACGTACCGGGTTATCCCGTCGGGCATCTGGGGTTTTACAGCGGCCCGTTCATGGCGTCTGCCGATACGGTGACGATCAAAATCATCGGTCACGGCGGCCACGGCGCTGTGCCGCACAAGGCCATCGACCCGGTGGTGGTGTGCGCCTCGATCGTGATTGCCTTGCAAAGCATCGTGTCGCGCAACGTCAATCCGCAGGACATGGCAATTATCACGGTGGGTTCCATACATGCCGGAAGCGCTTCGAATGTCATTCCCGTGTTCGCCGAAATGAGTCTGAGCGTGCGAGCGTTGACCCCTGAGGTTCGCCGGCTGCTCGAACTCAGAATTACCGAGCTGGTCGAGGGCCAGGCCGCCAGTTTCGGCGCACAGGCCCATATCGACTATCAGCATTGTCATCCGGTGTTGATCAATGATCCCGAGCAGACAGCGTTCGCCCGTCAGGTCGCGCAGGACTGGCTGGGCGAAGGACAAATGATTGACGACCTGCGCCCCTTCACCGCCAGCGAGGACTTCGCTTTCATCCTGGAAAAGTGCCCGGGCAGCTATCTGGTGATCGGCAATGGCCAGGGCGACAGCGGCTGTCTGCTGCACAACCCCGGCTATGACTTCAATGATGCCTGCCTGCCGATCGGGGCGAGTTATTGGGTGAAGCTGGTCGAGGGTTTTCTGCGTTGAGCGGCGGCGTTTTCAAGCGCTGCGGCTGTACAAAAAGCTGTCGGTAACCTGGCTCGGCGAGCCTATAGAGGAAAAATAACAATGAAAAAAATGATCGCGGCTGTATCACTGGTGTTGTTCACGGCATCCGGCCTGGCCGGAGCGGCCGACTGGTCCGGCAAAGTGTTGAGGCTGGGCGTCGACCCGACCTACCCACCGCTGGAATACAAGAACCAGGATGGCACGCTGACCGGCTTCGGGGTCGACATCGCCGAGGCGCTTTGCGCCGAGTTGCATGCTCGCTGCGTCTGGGTTGAAAGCAGCTGGGACGGCATGATCCCGGCCCTGCTGGCGCGCAAGTTCGACGCGGTGGCTTCGTCGATGACCATTACGCCCAAGCGCCTGGAGCAGATTGCGTTTACCGACAAGGTGTCCAATGCGCCGGCGCGTTTGGTGGTCAGGCGTGGATCGGGCTTGCTGCCCTCCCTGGAGTCGCTCAAGGGCAAGCGTATTGGCGTGGAGCAGGGGTCGACCCAGGAGGCTTATGCCAAAGCTGTCTGGGGTTCGAAGGGCGTGGACATTCTCTCCTATCAGAATCAGGACCAGGTGTACGCCGACCTGGTAGTGGGGCGACTCGATGCCTCGCTGCAGGGCGCGATCCAGGCCAGTTACGGGTTTCTGAACACTGCGCGGGGAAAGGACTATGAATTTGCGGGTGCCACCCTGGATGACCCCGGTTTTTTCGGCGTCGGTGATGGCATCGGCTTGCGCAAGAGTGATGTCGAGCTGCGCGAAGACTTGAACAAAGCGCTGGCGACGATTCTGGCCAACGGCACTTACGAACGGATCAACAAAAAGTACTTCGATTTCGACGTCTACGGCGCGAAATGACGCCTCTCGATACCTGAAACAGGGCGGCCGTCCGGGCCGCTCTGTTTGACCATCCTCTTCACTAATAAAAACAAGGAGAGCGAAATGCTTCTGGAAGGCTTTGGCCCGCAAATCCTGTCGGGCACCCTGGCCACCAAGGGACGGGTGGAGGAACAGGGAGCACCGAGCTGTGTGCTGGAGCAGCCTCGGCGCGAGCGGTTGAAGCAGTTTCTGGCGGGAAGCCTTAAGTAACGGGTGCTATCATCCTCGTTGATCCGGCGGATGATTGCGATGACCGTTTTCGTGCAAATTACCTATCGTGTCGGGTTGTAATGGTTTGAGCGCCGGTCACGGCTGGCTGGCGCTAAAAGGGCGAACGGGAAAATTCGCCATGTCATAAGGGATTCAGGGAGCGTCATGGGGCATCCGTCCGTCAAAGATCGTATTGAACACACCCGGTTCGCCACGCCTTGGGTGCCCGAGCCGGTTGAGACAACGCTCAAAGTTCGATACGCGGTTTCTCTGCTGATTGCGGTGTGCCTGTCCTTGATGGCCATTGTGATCGGTGAAAGCTGGAACTCGCGTCAGTACCATCTGCGTGAGAGCGAAGTGGCGATGTCCAACCTGGCGCAAACCCTGGCCTCGCAGGCGCAGGCATCGATCAAACAGGCCGACACGCTGCTGTTCTCCCTGGTGGACCGCCTCGAAATCGATGGCATGCAACCGGAAAAATTTCCCCGACTGCAACGTTTGCTCCAGGCTCAGCGCAGTGAGTTGGTACAGATCCATGGGCTGTTCGTGTTCGACGAAGAAGGACGCTGGCTCGCCAACGCCATTAACGTCATACCGCCCAATGCCAATAATTCCGACCGTGAATATTTTATCTACCACCGTGATCATCCCGACCGCGGTCCTCATATCGGTCCGTCGATAAAAAGTCGCTCGACCGGTGAGTGGATCATGACCGTGTCACGCCGGATCAATCACCCTGATGGCCGGTTTGCCGGCGTGGTGGTGGCATCGATCTACCTCAAGCATTTCCTGGATTTGTACAACAGCATCGACATGGGCAATAACGGCGTGATCAACCTGATCTCCGATGACGCCACCATTGTCGTTCGGCGCCCGTTCAACGAAGCCGATATTGGCACCAGTGTTGCCAAAGGGCCGCTGTTTACCCAGCTGTTGCCCAAGGGCGATTCCGGTACGGCAACGGTCAGGTCCTTTGTCGACGGGGTGGTGCGGGTCGTGGGGTTTCGACGGGTCGAGGGGTATCCGCTTGTCGTCTTTGCCGGGCTCGACAAGGATGAAGTCCTGGCCAGTTGGCGGCAGGAATCAATATTCAGTGCGGGCATCGTCCTGTTGCTGCTGGGGTTTCTGGGGGCTCTCGGTTATCGCCTGATCCGCCTCATGAAGCAGCAGAATCATATTCAGAACAATCTGTTGGAGACTCAGGACAAACTCATTGAGGTCAACCGCAGCCTGGAGTTGCTGGCACTGGAGGATGCACTGACCGGGCTTTCCAATCGGCGTCAATTCGACCTGTTCATTCTCGCGGAAATGGGCCGCGCCAGGCGTAGCCAGGCCCATCTTGCGCTGTTGATGATCGATGTCGACCACTTCAAGAACTTCAATGATCACTACGGTCATTTGGCGGGCGATGAGTGTTTGCGCAAAATCAGCACGATCATCACCGAAAACATCAAACGCCCCGGCGATCTCGCGGCTCGCTTCGGTGGTGAGGAGTTTACGGTGGTGCTGCCTGGTACCGACTACGTGGGGGCGTTTCTGGTAGCGGAAAACATCCGCCGTGCGGTTCAGCAGGCCGGCATCAAACACGTTGAGGGTGTGGAGGGCGTGGTCACGGTCAGCGTGGGTGTCTGCGCTTACGACCCGGCCTCGCAAGCCCAGCCCGACGACATTGTCGGCGCCGCGGACAAGGCGCTGTATGTGGCCAAGGCCAGTGGCCGGAACATGAGTGTTATCGCCAACTGAGTTCAACCGGACCGGTGGTTACTGCCTGAACGGGTCGGATGCTTCCAGTGCCGGAACAACCGCACATAGATCAGCACGTTGAGCGCCAACACCACACTGCCCAGTGCCAGTTGAATCGTGGGCGTCAGCCCGGCCGGATAAATGATCGGCCACACGTAGTGTTCGATAAAACCGCCGCCGTAACCGGTTTGCCCGGCCGCGTGGCGCATGCGGTTTTCCCATTCGGTGAGTGGGCACGCCAGGTGGAAGACTTCCACGATCACACCCCATGCAGCGGCGGGCAGGTGCCACCAGATCAGGTGGCGCCATTTGAGCACCAGCAGCCCGCCGAACAGCACGAACAGAATGAACAACAAGTGAGACAGCACCAGCCCGTCGGCGGCGATTCGGTAAAGCATGTCGATTCCCTGACGTGTTGGGTGAATCGCTCCATGGTACTCGGGCTGGACGCTTGTGCTCTATCGATTGCCGCCTTCAAGCGCTGCCAGTACTTCTTTCAAACGCACCGTCGTGCTTTCACTGCTGCGTTGCATCGGCGCTCGCAGCTCGTCGCGGATCAATCCTTCAAGGGCCAGGGCAGTTTTCACCGGGGCGGGATTGGGCTCGATGAACAGGCTGTGGATCAGCGGCAGCAACTGGAAGAAGGTCGTTCGGCCGGCCGCTAAGCGGTTGTCGCGAAGCTGTTGATACAGCGTCACGAACAGCTCGGGATGAACATGGGCCGAGGCGGCAATTGCGCCTTTGGCCCCCAGGCATAGCGCGCCGAAGATCTGATTATCTTCGCCGCACAGCACGTCGACGTTACCGCTGGAGAGCAGTGCCAAGGTGTTGGCTGGGTTGCCGCCGCAGTCCTTGATCGCGACGATCCGCTCATGGGCGACGATCCGGAGCAGGGTCGCCTGCTCGAAGGCTATGCCGGTGCGATAGGGGATGTCGTAGAGAATAATCGGGACGCTGGACGCATCGGCGACGGTCTTGAAAAAGGCTTCGAGGCCGGCCTGGGAAGGGCGGATGTAGTAGGGCGGCGGCACCAGCAAGCCCGCCAGGGGACGCTTCAGGATTTCGCTTTGAAAGTGCAGCAACTCGGTGAGGTTGTTGCCGGCCAGGCCCATGACCACGCGTTCTGGTGGAACCTGTTCCAGCACCGCATCGAGCACCGCCAGTTGTTCATGTTTGGCCAGCGCCGCGGCTTCCCCGGTGGTGCCGCAGACCACTATGCCATCGACGCCTTTTTCCAGCAGATGACTGACCAGCCGCCGCAATCCGGCGAAGTCGATCGCGCCATTGTGAAACGGCGTAACGATGGGAACCCAGATACCTTGAAACGATGACATGCACTTTCTCCTGAAGGTTGACCGATTTCGTCACCGTCAGAAGCGTAGAAGGAAGTCAGCAAGAGGAGGGGTGTCCGTCGCGCTCAATGTCCTGTCAGCTCATCTGACGGGACAGCGCGCCCCGGTCACATGAGCGACTGTTTCTTCGATTTAGGGGCGTGCGCAACGCAACCTTGCGCCTTGGCAATCAAGCCAATGACGACAGTGTTGAGGTTGAAGGTTGCGGACATGGTTGCTTACACCCTGAATGAGGCGCCCAGTTTTAAAAGCCGACGGGGTATTTGTCAATCGTGAAGTCGTTGCAAGTGCGCAAGATTGTTCAAGCCATCGGCCATGACTGCTGGCACAGTCTGAAGTCTTTTCCTGATTGTAGAGCGTTATGTCCAACTCATTCATGCCGCGTACTGCATTCCTTCGTGGCGCCGCGGCCATCATGCCGTTGTCCCTGGCGACCGCGCCCTGGGGGTTGCTGGCCGGTTCCATGGCCATCGAGGCCAACCTCACGCCCCTGCAAGGCCAGGGGCTGTCGAGCATCGTGTTTGCCGGCGCGGCGCAATTGGTCGCCATCGGCATGCTCAAGGGCGGCGCCGGGGTCTTTTCGATTCTGTTGACCACGTTGCTGCTGACCTCCCAGCATTTGCTGTACGGGATGAGCATGCGTTCGGTGATTTCCCCGTTGCCGGGCCGCTGGCGTATCGGGCTGGGCTTTTTGCTCACCGACGAGTTGTTCGCCCTGACCAGCCAGCATGACAAACAGCAGTTCAATCGCTGGTACGCCCTCGGCGTGGGCCTGACGTTTTACATCGCATGGAACCTCTTCACCCTGGCGGGCATTGTGCTGGGCAGCAGCATTCCGGGCCTTGAACACCTGGGGCTGGATTTCTCCATCGCCGCGACCTTTATCGCCTTGATCACGCCGGTGGTGCGCAACGTTCCGACAGTGGTTTGCGTGGCAGTCTCGCTGTTCTGTTCGGTGCTGTTCAGCTATTGGCAATGGGGCTCGGCGCTGGTGCTGTCGGGATTGGCGGGCATGACCGCAGGGTTCATCTGCAACAAACTTTACGTGGGGCGCACATGATGGTCTGGGCTGTGATTATCGGGATGGGCCTGCTGGTGTTCCTGAACCGCTACGTATTTCTCGAACCTCGGCTGCCGGTGCGCTTGAGCAGCAATGCCCGGCAGTTCCTCGGTTTCGCGGTGCCGGGCATGCTCACCGCGATCTGCGGGCCGATTGTGTTCATGCCCGACAAACAGTTGAACCTGCAGTGGGACAACCCCTACCTGATCAGTTCGCTGGCGGCCGTGGGCCTGGTGCTTTACACCCGCAATACTCTGCTCAGCATGTTGTTGAGCATGGGCTTTTTCTTTTTGCTGCGCTGGTGGCTCTGAGTCGTCCGGCGCGAAACTGTTCTACGCTTAACGGATGATCCCTTGAGGACGGGAGGTGGACATGGCCACTGAACCAAAGCGTCCGGACCTGGATGATGAGACCGATGAACCGACAGAGGAAGAAATCGAGCGGCAGAAGCGTTCGACGCCGGACTGGAAGCACCCCGACGACGGCAAAGAGCTGTCGGACCGCGACCAGGAACACCCGCTGAAGCCCTGATCGGTTTGCACATCCCCAAAGCCCCGCCAATAGATGGCGGGGCTTTTTAGTTTTTGTAGTTTGAAATGCAATCACCTGGGGAGCAGGCGCTGGAACCAAACACTGTGTACCCTTATCCAACCTCGGCTCGCAGCGATTGGCGGGCCGGTCGAAGGATGAATGGGCGAGGGGTTTTTGCCATTAAACGTGACGGTCGCAAGGTCTGGCCCAAGGCAAAACATGAAGCAGTTGATCAAGGTTCTATCCGTATTCGCCATCGCTGTCGGCCTGTTTGGCTGCATCGCCGCGCCCATTGAAATGACGCCGCAGACGCAACAGCGTCTGCAAGCGCAGGCGCCGATCCGCTTTCTGCTGACCTTCGACGACGGGCCCAGCGCGTCCGGTTTTTACAACCCGACCGCCACTGTACTCGACAGCCTGGCGCACAATCCGCTGCAACCGGACATCAAAGCCGTGTTCTTCGTGCAGACCCGAGCCTCGGGCGCCGGCGGCAGTGACGTGGGGCGCCAACTCATGCGGCGCGAACAGGCCGAAGGGCATCTACTGGGCTTCCACACGGCCACTCCCCACCACACGAACCATCGCTCCCTGGAGCCAGAACAACTGGAACAGTCGCTGACCAACGGCAGCGCAGACATTGCTGCGATCACTGGCGCCTCGCCGATCCTGGTGCGTCCACCGTTCTGGAACTACGACAAACGCACCTTCGCTGCTTATCAGCAGCATGGCATGCATGTACTGCTGACCGACCTGAGCGCCAATGACGGCAAGATCTGGGGCTTCAACGCCAGCCCTCGGCGGCGGGCCAATATGCTGCGGCAGCTGTCCGAAGTCCGCGAGCGCATAGCCCTTGGCGAGTTGCCGACGGTGGATGGGGTGATTCCGGTGGTGGTGACCTTTCACGACCTCAACCGCTACACCGCCCGGCATGCCCGCGAATACCTGCAAATCCTCCTCGACAGTGCCAACGCCACCGGTCTGGCCACGGCGCAGAAACCGTTTTACGACGACACGGCAGCGCTACAGCGGGCGGCCATGGCGCGCACCGTCAAGCAGAGTTCCGAGCCTGTTCGTTTGCCGGGGATCTGGAATTGGATATGGGATGGGGATGCTCACTGAACCCGCTGGCGCATTGCGCAAGCTGGACTAATCTTAGTGGATCCAATCGGGAGGCCGTCCAGGGAGGGCGTCTGTCATGGTTTCAATTGAGCAGCTTTGCCAGATTGTCGAGTCCGGTTTCAAGCCGCTCTCCTGCGAATGCACCGTGAACCATGATGAAACCTTGCGGATCAAGGTTTTCGATCAGAGCACCGGGCGGATTGAATTGTTGATCACCGGCGTATCCCCCGACAAACTGATCAGTGTTCGCGATATTTCCAACCTGATCGGCGAACTTCGCACAGAAATGCGTGCCGGTCGCCGAGCGTTCGCCGGTGTCGTGGCCTAACCGCGACTTCTTGTAGCAGCTGCCGAAGGCTGCGTTCGGCTGCGTAGCAGTCGTAAAATCGGAGATCGCGATACATCAGGCAGACCGCATTAGCCGGATTCACGACCGCTACGCAGCCTCGCTGGGGCTCGACAGCTGCTACGGATTGCATTTACGGCTCAACTGTCGCGCGGCAGCAGTTCATCGATCATCTGCAAGCAATGATTCAACCCCGGCGACACATCGCCCACGCGCCTGCTGAGAATAATCGGCGAGATCGCGTTGTCTTCCAGTACCGGAGTGAAGCCAATGTCGTCGCGGTGCAGCAACTGCACCGAGGCCGGTACCAGCGTCACCCCGATTCCCGCCCCCACCAGACCAATCGCCGTTTGCAGCTCGTTGGTCCATTGCGCCACCTTGATGTGCACGCCACTGGCTTCGAACAATGCGATCACGTGGTCGGCGTAACTCGGGCGCGGATTGCCGGGGTAGAGCACAAAGGGTTCCTTGGCCAGTTCCCGAAGGCTGATGGGTCTGGCGAGGAGCGGATGGCCGGCGGGCAGGGCGGCCACCAGTCGGTCTTCGGTGAGCACGGTCTGCAGGATGGCCGGGTCGTCGATGCGGATGCGCCCGAAGCCGACATCGATACGCCCGGCCTTGAGCGCCTGCACCTGTTGCAACGTGGTCATTTCCGAGAGCCCCAACTCCAGCGCCAGAGGCTCGCCGCTGCGCAACCGGCGAATCAGTTCCGGCAGCACGCCATAGAGGGTCGAGGGCGCAAAGCCGATGCCCAGCCAGGTCTTTTCGCCCAGGCCGATCCGCCGCGTGTTGTCGCAGACCTTGCCCAGTTGTTCGAGCAGGGCGGTGGAGTGTTCATGGAAAAAACGCCCGGCGTCGGTCAGCTTCAACGGTCGGCCGCGCTCCAGCAGCAGTACCCCGAGTTCGTCTTCCAGCTGCTGGATCTGCCGGCTCAGCGGCGGTTGGGCGATGTGCAGCAGTTCGGCGGCGCGGGTGAAGTTGAGGGTTTGAGCCAGCACCTGAAAATATCGCAGGTGACGCAGTTCCATGGGGCCTCCGGACGTCGATCTGTTAAATACCTTTAAGGTATCGAGTCAGACCAATTCTATATTGGCTTCCCGAAAAAAGCCGTACCAGAATCGGTTCCAGAACTTTAAGAACCTGACGGGTATCGCGACATGCTTGCAACAGCCATTGAATCGATCGAGACGATCATCGTCGATCTGCCGACCATTCGCCCACACAAGCTGGCGATGCACACCATGCAGAACCAGACTCTGGTGATCATTCGGGTGCGCTGTGCCGATGGCATTGAGGGTATCGGTGAGTCGACCACCATCGGCGGCCTGGCCTACGGCAACGAAAGCCCGGACAGCATCAAGACCAACATCGACAAACACTTCGCGCCACTGCTGATCAGCCAGGACAGCGGCAATGTGAATGCCGTGATGTTGCGCCTGGAGCGCAGCATTCGTGGCAACACCTTCGCCAAATCGGGTATCGAAAGCGCCTTGCTCGACGCCCAGGGCAAGCGCCTTGGCCTGCCGGTCAGCGAACTGTTGGGTGGACGGGTTCGCGATGCATTGCCGGTGGCCTGGACCCTGGCCAGCGGCGACACCGCCAAGGACATTGCCGAAGCGGAAAAAATGCTCGACCTGCGCCGCCACCGGATCTTCAAGCTGAAAATCGGCGCCGGCGAGGTCAACCGCGACCTGGCTCACGTTATTGCGATCAAAAAGGCCTTGGGCGATCGCGCCAGCGTGCGGGTCGATGTCAATCAGGCTTGGGACGAAGCAGTCGCTCTGCGGGCCTGCCGGATCCTCGGCACCAACGGCATCGACCTGATCGAACAACCTATCTCGCGCAATAACCGCGCCGGCATGGTGCGCCTGAATGCCATGAGCCCGGCGCCGATCATGGCCGATGAATCCATCGAGTGCGTGGAAGATGCCTTTAACCTGGCACGGGAAGGCGCCGCTTCGGTGTTCGCTCTGAAAATCGCCAAGAACGGCGGCCCGCGCGCCGTGCTGCGAACCGCCGCGATTGCCGAGGCGGCCGGTATCGGCCTGTACGGCGGCACCATGCTCGAAGGCGGAATCGGCACGCTGGCCTCGGCCCATGCCTTTGTCACCCTGAATACATTGAGCTGGGATACCGAATTGTTCGGCCCGCTGCTGCTGACCGAAGACATCCTCAGCGAGCCCTTGGTCTACCGCGATTTCCAACTGCACGTCCCGTCAACACCGGGGCTGGGCCTGACCCTGGATGAAGAGCGCCTGGCGTTTTTCCGTCGGGACAAAAGTTCCACTGTCGTTCATCAAGCCTGAGGAGGGCATCATGCTGTTTCACGTAAAAATGACCGTGAATTTACCGGTCGACATGAACCCGGAGCGCGCCGCTCAACTCAAGGCCGACGAGAAAGCCCTGGCCCAGCGCCTGCAAGAGCAAGGCAAGTGGCGTCATCTGTGGCGCATCGCCGGGCTCTATGCCAATTACAGCGTGTTCGATGTCGACAGCGTTCAGGAACTGCACGACTTACTGATGCAATTGCCGCTGTACCCGTACATGGCCATCGAGGTCAACGCGCTGTGCCGGCATCCTTCTTCCATTCGCGAGGATGACCGCTGAACCCAGCCTGTTCAGTTCGCTACGCTAATAATTACAAGATGAGGATCCACCATGAACGTCAAGATTTCCCACACCGCCAGTGTCCAGAAGTTTCTCGAAGAAGCCAGCGGCCTGCTCAATGAAGCCGGCGATCCGCGGGTCAAGGCGCTGGTTTACCGCATCCTGCGTGATTCGGTGAACATCATCGAAGACCTGGCCGTGACCCCGGAAGAATTCTGGAAAGCCGTCAATTACCTCAACGTGCTGGGCGCGCGGCAGGAGGCCGGTCTGTTGGTTGCCGGGCTCGGTCTTGAGCATTACCTCGACCTGTTGATGGATGCCGAAGACGAGCAGGCCGGCAAATCCGGCGGCACCCCGCGAACCATCGAGGGGCCGTTGTATGTGGCGGGTGCGCCGCTGTCGCAAGGCGAAGCGCGTCTCGATGACGGCGTCGATCCGGGTGTGACTCTGTTCATGCAGGGCCGGGTGTTCAACACCGCCGGCGAACCGCTGGCCGGGGCGGTGGTGGATGTCTGGCACGCCAACACCGGCGGCACCTATTCGTACTTCGACACCACCCAGTCCGAGTTCAACCTGCGTCGCCGGATCGTCACCGATGCCGAGGGTCGTTATCGCTTCCGTAGCATCGTGCCGTCGGGCTACGGCTGCCCGCCGGATGGTCCGACCCAGCAACTGCTCAATCAACTGGGCCGTCATGGCCAGCGGCCGGCGCACATTCACTTCTTCATTTCGGCACCGGATCATCGTCACCTGACCACCCAGATCAACCTCGATGGCGATCAGTACCTGCATGACGATTTCGCCTACGCCACCCGTGACGAACTGATCGCCAAGATCACCTTCAGCGACGATCCGCAGCGTGCAGCGGCCCATGGCGTGAGCGGTCGTTTTGCCGAAATCGATTTCGACTTCACCCTGCAGTCGTCCGCCCAACCTGAGGAGCAGCAACGCCACGAGCGGGTGCGTGCGCTCGAGGACTGATACCTCTCGAGCAGCCGAACCGGGTCACGAGATAACCGACCGTTTATCTCGTGGCCTTCTGTGTTTCGGGCAGGACACTAGAATGGCGGCGCCACTGATAACAACAATGAGAGTGAACCGATGATGCAAGCGCAATTGTTGAGTCATCGCAGCAGAATCTTCGACCATGCCGACCCGTATGCGGTGTCGGGCTACGTCAATCAGCATGTCGGCAACCATTGCCTGCAGATGCCCAGGGCCGGCCGGCCGCTGGCCAGCCTCGATCATCGCAAGTTTGCCAGCCTTGATCTGTGCCGCATCAGTTATGGCGCCAGCGTGCGGGTTACCTCTGGCGCGCTGGACAGCATCTATCACTTGCAAGTGCTGTTGCGCGGCAATTGCCTGTGGCGTGGCCACGGTCAGGAACATTACTTCGCGCCCGGGGAGTTGCTGCTGATCAACCCGGACGATCCGGTGGATCTGACCTATTCCAGTGATTGCGAAAAATTCATCCTGAAAGTCCCCACCCGGCTGCTGGAGTCGGTGTGCGAGGAGCAGCGCTGGCGGTATCCGGGGCAGGGCGTGCGGTTTCTGGAAAACCGTTATCAGCTCAATCAACTGGAAGGTTTCGTCGGTCTGCTGGCGATGATTTGCCAGGAAGCTGAGGCTTCCGAGCCGATTCCTCGCGTGCAGGAGCACTATGCGCAAATCGTGGTCAGCAAGATGCTGGGCCTGATGAAAACCAACGTCATGCGCACCGATCCCGGCTCAGCCTCGGCCACGTTCGAGGCGCTGGTCGATTACATCGCCTGCAACCTCAAGCAAGACATCGACAGCGAAGAACTGGCGCGCCAGGCGCGGATGAGCCTGCGTTCGCTGTACGGGCTGTTCGAACGCAATGCGGGGGACACGCCGAAAAACTACATCCGGCAGAAGAAGCTCGAGCGCATTCACGCCAACCTGAGCGATCCGACCTGCAATGTGCGCAACGTCACGGAGGTGGCCATGGATTACGGCTTCCTGCACCTGGGCCGGTTCTCCGACAGCTACCGCAAACAGTTCGGCGAATTGCCTTCGGACACCCTCAAGCGCCGTCATTGATTGCCAAGACGTTTGACGAATAACCTGTGGCGAGGGGGCTTGCCCCCGTTCGGCTGCGCAGCAGTCGTAAATCCTGCCGACGCGGTGTGCCTGACAGAATGCCGGGGGCCGCTTCGCAGCCCAGCGGGAGCAAGCTCCCTCGCCACATTGGCAATCATCAACAACCGACCGCCCCTTGCACAAAACGGATACAGGTCTGCACCCGGCGGATAGTCCGCCCCATCCCCACGTCCTAGCATGGCCCTGCCTGAATAAAAACAATGGAGGCGGCGGCCATGTCCCTGCGACCCGAATACCTTCACTCCCTGCTTGAAGAAGACCCTGAACAGGGTATCTATCGCTGCAAGCGGGAGATGTTCACTGATCCGCGGCTGTTCGACCTCGAGATGGAACACATCTTCGAAGGCAACTGGCTGTACCTGGCGCACGAAAGCCAGATCCCCAACAACAACGATTTCTACACCACCACCATGGGGCGCCAGTCGATCTTCATCGCGCGCAACAAGGATGGCGTGTTGAATGCCTTTATCAACGCATGCAGCCACCGCGGGGCGATGCTCTGCCGGCACAAGACCGGCAACAAGAGTTCGTACACCTGCCCATTCCACGGCTGGACGTTCAACAACTCCGGCAAGCTGCTCAAGGTCAAGGACCCGGCGGCGGCCGGCTACCCGGCGAGCTTCAATTGCGAAGGCTCCCACGACCTGACCAAAGTCGCGCGTTTCGAGTCCTATCGCGGCTTCCTGTTCGGCAGTCTCAAGGCCGACGTGGTGCCGTTGGTGGAGCACCTGGGCGAGTCGGCGAAGATCATCGACATGATCGTCGACCAGTCCGCCGATGGCCTGGAAGTGCTGCGCGGTTCCTCCAGTTACATCTACGAAGGCAACTGGAAACTCACCGCCGAAAACGGCGCCGACGGCTATCACGTCAGCTCCGTGCACTGGAACTACGCCGCCACCCAGAAT
This sequence comes from Pseudomonas sp. Pseusp15, assembly GCF_059492165.1. Classification (NCBI taxonomy): domain Bacteria; kingdom Pseudomonadati; phylum Pseudomonadota; class Gammaproteobacteria; order Pseudomonadales; family Pseudomonadaceae; genus Pseudomonas; species Pseudomonas sp. Pseusp15. The sequence continues at coordinate 3,002,752 of NZ_CP168523.1, read as the reverse complement.
CAGCGCAAACAGCGCGAAGCGGGCGAAGACATCCGCACCATGAGCGCCGGCACCTGGGCCAAGCAGGGCGGTGGTTTCTATTCCTTCGACAAGGGCCACATGCTGCTCTGGACCCGTTGGTCCAACCCCGAGGACCGTCCGCTGTACGAGCGTCGCGACGAGTTGGCCCGGGACTTCGGCCAGGCTCGCGCCGACTGGATGATCGAGAACTCGCGCAACCTGTGCCTGTACCCGAACGTGTACCTGATGGACCAGTTCAGCTCGCAGATTCGCATCGCCCGGCCGATCTCGGTCAACCGCACCGAAATCACCATTTACTGCATCGCCCCCAAAGGTGAAAGCGACCACGCCCGATCGAGCCGCATTCGGCAGTACGAGGACTTTTTCAACGTCAGTGGCATGGCCACTCCAGACGATCTGGAAGAGTTTCGCTCCTGCCAGACCGGTTACCAGGGCAGCGTCACCACCTGGAATGACATGTCCCGTGGTGCCGAACACTGGATTGAAGGCGCCGATGACGCGGCCAAGGAAATTGGCCTGCACCCATTGCTCAGCGGGGTGCGTACCGAAGACGAAGGCCTGTTCGTGCTGCAACACAAATATTGGCAGCAGACCATGCTCAAGGCCCTGGCCGCCGAACAGTCCGAACTGATTGCAGTGGAGGCCGTGCAATGACCATGACCTATGACGCGGTGCGCGATTTTCTCTACCGCGAAGCGCGCTACCTCGACGACAAGCAATGGGATGACTGGCTGGAGTTGTACGCACCGGACGCCACTTTCTGGATGCCGTCCTGGGATGACAACGACGAGCTGACCATCGATCCGCAGCGGGAAATCTCGCTGATCTGGTACGGCAACCGCACGGGCCTGGAAGACCGCATCTTCCGTATCAAGACCGAGCGTTCCAGTGCCAGCGTGCCGGACACCCGCACCTCGCACAACCTCAGCAACATCGAGCTGATCGAACAGGCCGACGGCCTGTGCAAGGTGCGTTTCAACTGGCACACCCTGAGCTTTCGCTACAAGACCGTCGACAGCTATTTCGGCAGCAGTTTCTACACCCTGGATGTGCGCGGCGAGAACCCGCTGATCTTGGCCAAGAAAGTGATCCTGAAGAACGACTACGTTCGCCAGGTCATTGATGTTTACCACCTCTGAGGCGGCCGTCATGACTCATTCCATTGCGTTCAATTTCGAAGACGGCGTCACCCGGTTCATCGACGCCAACGCCGGCGAAACCGTGGCCGATGCTGCGTACCGCCAGGGCATCAATATTCCGCTGGACTGCCGCGACGGCGCTTGCGGCACCTGCAAGTGTTTCGCCGAAGCCGGGCGCTACGACCTGGGCGAGGACTACATCGAAGACGCCCTCAGCGCTGACGAAGCGCAGCAGGGTTTTGTCCTGACTTGCCAGATGCGTGCGCAGAGCGATTGCGTGGTGCGGGTGCCGGTTTCATCGGATGTCTGCCGTACTCGTCAGGCCAGTTACGACGCGACCATCAGCGCCGTGCGTCAGCTGTCCGACAGCACCATCGCACTGTCGATCAAGGGCGAAGCCCTGAGCAAACTGGCGTTTTTGCCGGGGCAGTATGTGAACCTCGGGGTTCCGGGCAGCGAGCAGACCCGCGCGTATTCGTTCAGCTCGTTGCAGCGTGACGGCGAAGTCAGTTTCCTGATTCGCAACGTGCCCGGCGGCTTGATGAGCAGTTTCCTGACCGGCATGGCCAAGGCCGGCGACAGCATGAGCCTGGCCGGACCGTTGGGCAGTTTCTATCTGCGCGATATTCGCCGGCCGTTGTTGCTGCTGGCCGGTGGCACCGGTCTGGCGCCGTTTACCGCGATGCTGGAAAAAATCGCCGAGCAGGGCAGCGATCATCCGCTGCATTTGATCTACGGCGTGACCAACGATTTCGACCTGGTGGAAATCGATCGACTGGAAGCCTTTGCCGCACGAATCCCGAACTTCAGCTTCAGCGCCTGCGTGGCCAACCCCGACAGTCGGCACCCGCTCAAGGGCTACGTGACCCAGCACATCGAGCCACGGCATCTGAACGATGGCGACGTCGATGTCTACCTGTGCGGCCCGCCGCCGATGGTCGAAGCGGTCAGCCAGTTCATTCGCGAGCAAGGCATCGCGCCTGCGAACTTCTACTACGAGAAATTTGCCGCCAGCGCGGCCTGAGCCGCGACAGCTGCTACAGATCGTGTTTCCCGCGAAAGCGATTTCGCAACGAGGGTATGTATGAACAGATTCCACGAAAAAATCGCGCTGATTACCGGTGCCGCCCAAGGCATCGGCCGGCGTGTGGCGGAACGCATGGCCGCTGAAGGTGCGCGGTTGATTCTGGTCGACCGCTCCGATCTGGTGTTCGAGTTGCAGAAAGAACTGGGGCGGGACAGCCAGGTGCTCGCCCTGACCGCCGACCTTGAGCAATACAACGAATGCAGCCGCGTGATGCGCACCGCCGTCGAGCGCTTCGGGCGCCTCGATGTGTTGGTCAACAATGTCGGCGGCACGATCTGGGCCAAGCCTTTCGAGCACTATGAAGAGTCGCAGATCGAGGCCGAAGTCCGACGTTCATTGTTCCCGACGCTGTGGTGTTGCCATGCCGCGCTGCCGTTCATGCTTGAGCAAGGCAACGGCGCCATCGTCAACGTTTCATCCATCGCCACCCGCAGCGTCAATCGCGTGCCTTACGGTGCGGCGAAGGGTGGGGTCAACGCGTTGACCGCGTGCCTGGCGTTCGAAACCGCCGGCCGTGGGGTACGGGTCAACGCGACCGCTCCCGGTGGCACCGAAGCGCCGCCGCGGCTGATCCCGCGCAACACCGCGGAACAAAGCGCTCAGGAAAAGCTGTGGTATCAGCAGATCGTCGACCAGACCCTCGACAGCAGTTTGATGAAGCGCTACGGCACACTGGATGAACAGGCCAGCGCTATCCTGTTTCTGGCCAGCGACGAAGCCTCCTATATCACCGGCATGGTCATGCCGGTCGGTGGCGGCGATCTGGGCTGACCTTTCAGGAGGGCGTCGGCTGTATTGAGCTACAAGCGACGCTGAAATGCTCTGACGATTCTGAGTGTGGCGTCGCTTGTGTTCAGGTTCTGGACGGCGTCCAGCGGGTACCAGATGCAGTCGAAGATTTCATTCTGGGGCCGCGCCTCGGCCACGTTTATGACCGATGCCTCGTAGACATGATGCCTGGTGCTGGTCGTGTCCAACTCCATCAAGTACAGCAGGCTGTCGACCCCAAGCCCGGTTTCTTCATAAAGCTCTCTTGTGGCCGCGCCCGCGATGGTTTCGCCAGGCTCGATTTTTCCACCCGGCAGGGTCCAGCGCCCCCTGGGTTTGCGCACCAGGAGAATGTGCCGGTCCTGCTCGCAAATGACGGTTGCGCGTACTTTCATGGATTACCTGACTGCCGGTTGTCATAAAACAGTCATAAAAATGCAATATTCAGACCGCAATCCGCAGACGTGTCTGCTTCAAGGGTTAGAGTCGACAGGGCGGTTGAAAGTGCAATGGAATGCCGGAATCCTGACGCGACGTCTGGTCGGCACTTCAGTGAAGGTCGGGTGTAAGGTAGCTGAGTGGACCCTGGACTATCACTGCCGAAATGGAGGTGACTAATGAGCGTTCCGATGCTGACCAAAATGCACATGAACGGCTATGACGTACTCAGCGTGAACAGTGGCCCGTGGCGGGTGTGCACCAAAGGTGACCGGCTTGGATCCTTTGGCAGCCGAGAAGAAGCACTGGCCTATGCGGCTGCGCTTCCCGCCTACAGAGCCCGGTCGGGCAGATCATCGCGTAGCCACAAATCAGACAAATAGTGTGCCTGAAGCCCCGGTACGCCGGGGCTTCTCGTTATTAAAGTCGTGGGCTCAGTAACCACCACCCATCCCGCCCGTGGACGGGGAATACGCTCTGGCTTTTTGTTGGACGCGACTCCACTCGGCGCAGGTCATGAAGGCTTTATGGTCGACCTGGCCCCTGCCATCAAAACTGACGCTGTACGGCTGCTGATTGCCGGCCTGGGTCAACTTGTAATCAAAGCAAGCGCCTGGCTCCACCGTGCGATCGGTGATCGATAGCGGCTTGCCGCCAATCTGCTCGACCTGATCCTTGGTCATGCCGGCTTCGACCTTGGCGACCAGCGGTTGGTCCCGGTAGATATGCGATTCCGTGTTACAGCCACCTGTCGCCGCCAGCACGGCGATCAGCGCGCATAGAGGCTTGTTCATGGCAATGCTCTCTAGTGAACTTTCGTTCGAGTGATGGTTTTTGCTTTCACTTCTTCAGCATAGCCAGCCAGCCGCTCTTCATCGCCCTGGAACAAGGAGCACAGCCTGAGCGTCGCCTCTGCGTCCACATCATTGCCGGCCAGGCGCAACTGCTCTGCGATGCGCAAAAGCTCTACCGCCGACCACCTCAGATCCGACGCCACACCTTGCAGATCGCGCCGTAGTTGCTGTTCATATTCGTTAAGCCACATGATGACCTCCTGCAATTCCCCGCTACGAAATAGTAATCCCATTTACCTCGATGGAGCGTTATGTTCGTCTGACCCAAAGAGAGTCGAAATCATGCAACAACCTGCCTACCAACTGCTGGAAGTCGCCAACGGCAAGCCGATCAAACTCTGGACCGAAGGCGTGCCGGTTGAAAGCGAAGCCCGGCAGCAACTGATCAATACCGCGAAGATGCCGTTCATCTTCAAGCACCTGGCGGTGATGCCGGACGTGCACCTGGGCAAAGGTTCCACCATCGGCAGCGTGATCCCCACCGTGGGCGCGATCATTCCGGCGGCCGTGGGCGTGGACATCGGCTGCGGCATGATCGCCGCGCGCACCTCGCTGACCGCTGCCGACTTGCCGGATAACCTGCATGGTCTGCGCACTGCCATTGAAAAGGCCGTGCCCCATGGCCGCACCTTGAGCCATGGCCGCCGTGACGAAGGCGCCTGGGAACACGTTCCACAGCAGGCCGATCAGGCCTGGGCGGCGCTGAACCCTCGGTTCAAGGCGATCACCGACAAGTACCCGAAACTCGCCAGCACCAACAACCGCCAGCACCTGGGGACCCTCGGCACCGGTAACCACTTCATCGAGGTCTGCCTGGACGAGGCCAATCGCGTGTGGTTCATGCTGCACAGCGGCTCTCGCGGCGTGGGCAATGCCATCGGTACTCTGTTCATTCAATTGGCCCAGGCGGACATGCGCCAGCACATCGCCAACCTGCCGGACCGTGACCTGGCCTACTTCAAGGAGGGCAGCCGGCACTTCGATGACTACGTCGAAGCGGTGGGTTGGGCTCAGGACTTCGCCCGGCAGAACCGTGCCTTGATGATGCAAGCGGTGATTCACGCGGCGCGGCAGGTGATCCGCAAACCTTTCGAGGTTGCGCTGGAGGCTGTGAACTGCCACCACAATTACGTGCAGAAAGAGCGGCATTTCGGCGAGGACATCCTGGTCACCCGCAAAGGCGCGGTGTCGGCGAAGAAGGGCGAGCTGGGGATCATTCCCGGTTCCATGGGGGCCAAAAGCTTCATCGTTCGCGGCCTCGGCAACGAGCAATCGTTCTGTTCCTGCAGCCACGGCGCCGGTCGCACCATGAGCCGCACCAAAGCCAAGAACACCTTCACCGTCGCCGACCAGATCCGCGCGACCGCCCATGTGGAATGCCGCAAGGATGCGGCGGTCATCGATGAGATCCCGATGGCCTACAAGGACATCGACAAAGTCATGCACGCCCAGCGTGATCTGGTGGAAGTGCTGCATACGTTGCGACAGGTGGTGTGCGTGAAGGGGTAGGGATGGGAGGTCCGCTGGTCGGGAAAGTCAACGGGAGTGGACAACTCTGCTGTCGTATGGAGGTAGTGATCTATTCGCTGGGGCGAGGTATCTCAAATGACGGCGACTGATGATTTCAGACACCATGCGCATGAACTGATCGCGGACCTGGATGCGGCCACCACGGAAATGATGAAGTTGATTTCAGCCCATCAGCTCAGTGGGCCGGAATGGGAACGGGTCACGAAATGGCAGCATGAAGCGTACGAGCGGTGGATGAAGTATCTGAATGCGAGTTCGTATACCGATTCCGGCTCGGGGGTCGATCCGGGGCAGGGCGAGGCCTCTGTATAGAAGCCTCTGTATAAGAAAGCTCCTTTATAGCGGCGTAACGCCAGCGTTTGCTGGATGTCTGCCCAAGTACAGGCTACATTTCCCGTTTTTCAGGATAGAGAAGCATCATGCGGATGTTGATAGCGGGAGTAGCGGTGGCTGCGTTGGCGGGCTGTTCATTGCCCGCATCCCTGGTGCCCGGTGAGCCCAATGTCAGCAAATACAGCGATAAGGCGCCCAAGGAATATGCCGGGTGTGTATTGCCATTGTGGCGTCAGGAGATTGCGGGAACGACGCAAACCGCGATTTCCAATGGCTATCGGATTACTGCACCGAGCGTCATCACAGCTGACGAAATTCTGGATATCGTGAAGTCGAAGGATGGCAGCCGGGTATCGCTTTACCAAGGGCCGCCATGGGCCAAGTCAGGAGCGTTGCGCCAGGCTGTTCGGGATTGTCTGTAACGGCTTCTTCAGTAGATGACTCAAAAATAGTGTGGATATTTAATGAGTTACGAGATTTAGTAACTGGATAGTGAATCAAAATATCTTGTTACAGATCAATTGATTGGGTAATATTGCCCCGCGTTCACCACCACGGTTTATGCATTTTTTAAGCCCAGGCGTCCATCAGCTGCCTGGGCTTTTTTTTTGTCCGTGTCTCGTCCTGAATAAGGTTTACACCTTCTGACTTATCTTCAGGAGGAACCAATGGATACGGGAAAAAGGCGCAGCCAACGTGATTACACGCTGGGCTTTAAATTGGCAGTCGTCGATCAGGTCGAAAAAGGCGAGTTGAGTTATAAAGAGGCTCAACGGCGCTATGGGATTCAGGGGCGGTCGACTGTGCTGGCGTGGTTACGCAAGCATGGGCGGCAGGACTGGAGCCAAGGCGCCTCTATTCGCACCCAGAGGAGCCGACCGATGGACGAACAAAGTTTGCCTCTGACGCCTGAGCAGCGAATCAAGGAGCTGGAGGAAAAGCTAGCCCTTGCCAATCAGAAAGCCCAATTCTTCGAAGCGGTGGTTGACGTGTTGAAGAACGATTACGGGGTTTCTATCGTAAAAAAGCGATCCGGCAAGTCCTCACCCAAGGGCAAGTCCAAGGCCTGAGCATTCAGAGGGCTTGCCAGTTTCTGGGTATATCCCGGCAGGCGTACTACAAACGAAACCGGGCTCATGACGCGCAAGCCAGTCATGCTCAGAAAGTGCTGGGTTTTGTCCTGGAAACACGTCTTCAGATGCCCCGGTTGGGCACTCGTAAGCTGCATGGCCTTATGCAGGCGGAGCCTGAGCTGACGCAAACGGTAGGTCGAGATCGGCTATTCGATATCTTGCGAGACAATCGGCAACTGGTTCCTCGCAAGCGCGCCTATCACAAGACCACTGACAGCCATCATCGCTTCCGCCGACATCCGAATCGGTTAAAACCTGGCCCTGATCAAGTGACTGCTACGGGCCCCGAGCAGGTCTGGGTGGCGGACATCACCTATTTGCCGACCCAACAAAGCGTTGCCTATGTGAGCTTGGTGACCGATGCCTACTCTCGCAAAATCGTCGGCCATCACGTGCATGAAACCCTGCACACCGAATCGGTCATACAGGCAATGAACAAGGCTCTAAGGAACAGAAGAACGGATCAGGCGCTGGTGCACCACTCAGATCGCGGCTCGCAATACTGCTCTGATCTCTACCAGAAGTTGCATGCCAAGCATGGAGTCAGGTGCTCCATGACCGACGGGTACGACTGTTATCAGAACGCTTTGGCGGAGCGTGTAAACGGGATCTTGAAGACAGAGTTTCTGCTTCACCGACCTAGAGATCTGGCCGAGGCGATTCGAATGGTCGACGAGTCGATAAGCATCTACAACAGCAAACGTCCGCACCTATCGTTGAAATGCAAAACGCCCGATGCGGTGCATCGGGCGTTTTGAGGGTGAAACAGGTGTAAACCTATTTCAGGACTAGACACCGGCATTTAGGGATGGCTTACAAGCACGCTGCCGGCAGAGCGCCAGCAGCGTAGGTGATGAGGTGGGTAAGCGCTATTGCTAAAACCAGTTGTTACCCGGCCGGATCAGCCTTGCGCCGATCACTGCCAGAAGGATTGCCAGTGTTTATAAGCCTTCTCTCGACCAGGACATTTCGCAGGGCCTGGCGTGCCGAAGGATCCAGTTGATGTTCTCTCTCCTTGAGTTCAAGCAAGATGGGGCTGGACCAGCCACGATAGGTTTGCTCGGTAATACGAGTAGGCGTCATCTATCTCTCCCTTGTGAGTCGCCCGACAACACAGTGGGCGAAGTCCTGTGCGATAAAGATCCTAGTCGAGGAAACGATTTGTCGCCAGCGATTGGCAGTGCCGACTGTCCTGCACAACGTAGGTTGTTGGTGATTCGGGCGTAAACTGAAAAGGCTACCTCATCAAAAGGAGCCGCATATGATCGCCGACCAAACGATTAGACAGGCGTCGGAGCAAAGCACTGTTTGGGACCAATATTTCTGTGCTGCGCTGATTGCCGAAAGCCATCTGACGGCACCGGTGGTAGGAGAAACCACCCACGAAGACAGGCAAAACATGCTGATCCAAAGAGCCAAAGCGCTCGCCGACAAGATGCTTGAAAACAGAAGATAAAACGGAGCCCGGCCATTGCGGCCGGGCTCTTCACTTATCGCCCCTTTGACAGGTCACCTGGCCAGGCTGTCACTGGGTGGCGCGATGGACTGCCCCGGTTTTTTTGGGCGCTGAGTTCTTTGTTCGTGGATCGTCTACAGTTGGTAATTCATGGATACGGAGATCGAACATGAAGTGCTTAATTTGTCACGCTGTCTCTAACACTGTTCATGTGGCTGAAGACTGGTCAGAAGTTGCATGCTCGGCTGGATGTGGACGCTTCAGGGTCTCGGCCAACCTGATTAAAAGCATGAAGGGCAGGAACGAATCCTTTGACATCGAGCGCACAAGACAATGGCTCAAGATGTCCCGCAATGACGAGCCGGTGCCGTTGATATCCCGCTATGACTACAACGTTGCCTTGTTGCATCGCGACACCGGGGAGAAGTCGGTCATCGCGCCGAGTCGCTCCAGGCAACCGCTGACGTCGGATTAGATTCCGCCCGGTTGTAACGCCACCCTCGGTAGGCGCTGCCCAAGGCTGCGATCTTTTGATCTTCAGCGGTTCCTGAACGATCAAGAGATGCAGCAGCTGCCGAGCGACGCCTAACGTTCGACCGTCATGTAAAAACAAGCAACCTCCTTGGATCGCCCGTGTCGATATCAACATATCCGCGCTATTCGTCATCACACCTGTCCAGGTTGTCAGCGTTTATGGCGGGCTGAAAGCGGCTATAGCTGAATGTTCAGGAGGTGGTTATGAACTGTCCGCTGTGTGGCAATACTAATGCGCTGGAAGATCGTTCGTTCGGGGGCGGATTGCGCATTCATTGCGAACCGTGTGGTGGTTTCTATCGAATTTCATCGACCCTGCATGCCTTGGCTGAAGGAAAGTCTTATGACACCGAGCTCGCTCGAACCCGCCTGAAGAAGAAGCGTGAAACCGGCAAATTGGAGGATCAAGAGCCGGCGCTAGGCCCGGAAGACAAAGACCTACTCATTGAGCCGGGCTAACGTGTCGCGCAACGCGAATGCAGTTCAACGAAGGGTGCGTTGCGTGGGGAAGGGGCAGCGACTATTTACAGAAGGACTCGCCTGGCCTTGAAGCCGAATTTCCAACGGATTCCAGGTCAGGCGAGCGTGTCGGATCCATGGGGCTGTAATCCTGATGAACACTTGAACGGCTCATTATCCAATCGGTTAATGAGCCTGTGCCACGCCGCACAAAACAGTCGCGGCGGCGGACTGAGATCGTGTGCTGGCAATGTTTCCCAGCGACACGACGCCAACCAGACGCTTGTCTCGGTTAAGCACGGGCAGGCGACGGAGGTGGACGTCCGCCATGTTTCTAGCGACATGCTCGATGTCTTCATCCTCATAGCAATAGCGGATGCCGCCACTCATTATTTTACTGATAGGGGTTGTTCCGGTGAGTCCTTCGGCGACTGCTCTGATGGCGATGTCCCGGTCCGTGATCATGCCAATCAGGCGCTCTTGCTCTTCAACCATAATGGCGCCGCTATCGATCCTGGCCATCATGCTTGCAGCCTCCTGGATCGTCTGGCTTGGTTTGGCTGTTAAAACATCTTTCGTCATAACTTCCGAGATCTTCATGAAAAAGACTCCTTTTAAAGGGATGCTTCAGTGATTACTGACTGTCTATTTTTCGACTTGGAGGGGATGTACAGGGTTCAGAATGTTTTGTCTCCGCTCGTCATCGTGGTGAACCGGGATTCTCCAGCGCCGCTCATTGAGCGGCGTTTTCGTATTCGGGCGTTGCTCAAGGAACAGCGCAACACCGCAAACGTGCGAGAGGGCAGGCGGCTTCGGATGGATGGTTGAGTTTGTAACTTGCTCGATACAAATATGAATCTGTATCATTTAGTTTCAAATAAAGGGTGCGAGGGAGTGCATTACCCACATAAAAATAAGGTTCAGGTAATGCTCAAAATGCTACTCGTGTACGGTCATCTGATTGCCACCTGTATTGCTCTGGGGAGGGTGCTGCAGGCAGATCAAAAGCTATGGAGCTGGCGCAAGGATGTGTTGAGCCAGGTGCAACGTGAGTATCTCGACGAGACTCAAAAAATCGTCACGCTCGCGCTATTGGCTCTTTGGGGAAGTGGCTTGCTGCTGGTGCTCCAGGGTTACCTCTATGAGGGGACCACGTATCTGCTCAATCAAAAGCTCTGGGCCAAGGTGAGTGTTGTTGCGCTGCTTAGCCTCAACGGCGCTTTGTTGCATCGAATCGGTTTTCCGCTGCTGCAGAAGGCCCCCTTTGTTTTGTTACACAGCTGCGCCCGGACTCGCCTTGCACTGTTGGGCGCTCTCTCTATGAGTGGCTGGTTATTTGCCGCATTCCTGGGGGTGGCTCGAGCGTGGAATCACGTGCTGCCTTACTTGCATGTGATGGGTGCTTTTGCCGTGTTCTCGTTAGTGGCTTGTGCAGTGGCGTGGATAGTCGCCAGCACAGCAGGCGCTATGGATGATGAGTGGTCGCGCACTGGCAGTGAGTAAAACCTGATTATGCCGGACGCAGGCTGTTCAGGTTTATTCAGAATTGTGTTCGGGACACAGGGCGCAACTCTGGATAGAGTTCTCACCGCTCACCCAGCTTCGGTTCTTTACCAGGCACGGAGTGCTAGGCCTTGGTTGGGCGAGCACCCATTTTTGATTGTTCTCGACAGAGAGAATGACGGCGTACGCGAAACCATGCTCCCTTCAGGCACCGTCCCTGAGCAACTGGCTGAACGCCTCCAGTTCACTTTTTTCCACATCGGAAACCAGCACGAAACGCATGTGGTTGGCTTGCCAGGACACCACGTTAAAGCCGCGAATCGTCTGGGTCTGCCGCGGCTTGTCTGCCTCTGGCACGGGCAGGATAAACACATTGATGATGTGCTTGGCCCTCCCATAACTCAGCGCTGCCGTGGTCTTGTGTTGCAGATAATCCAGCCGTCCGCCCAGTAATGGAAATCCCTGCGCCGAGTAATCGAACACCGGCGGCGAGAAGTCGAGTTTGCCGGTGAACCAGGGCTTCACGGTGTGGCGGTCGGAGGACACCACATCGTTCAGATGCTCGCCCATCAACGAGCGGACATGGCTGGAGACAGCCTCGTCCATCAGAGGTTGCTCGCTGCCCGGCGTCATCACATAAAGCACTGCCGCCAAGGCCAGCGCCGCCGCGGAAAACGTCGGTGCGAACCATTTCTGCCAGCGCTCGACGGCGCGAGTCGCGGGAGTACCTGTGGCAAACACGCTGGCCGCTAACGATGTCGGCGCCGGGTAATACGGCGCCTGGCGCTTCACACTGACCTTCAGCAGTTTCACTTCATCATGCAGCCGCGCGCACTCGGGGCATGCGGCCAGATGCGCAGCTACATCCGCAGCCGTCGCAGGATCGAGTTCGTGATCCAGATAACCATGCAGCCGTGTCTGGCAAACCGTGCAGTCGAGTTCATTCATGATCGTGCAACTTCAGTAGTTCGAGCTTGAGCATCGCGCGCCCCCGGGCCAGTCTCGACATGACGGTGCCGATGGGGATATCGACCACCAAAGCGATGTCCTTGTAAGGCATGTCTTCGAGTTCTTTCAGCACAATCACCTCACGAAACACTGGCGGCAGGGCGCACAGCGCTTGCTGGATCAGCGCCGCGTTTTCGGTGTGAATAGCCAGCAATTCCGGGGTCTGGCTGTGGCTCAGTGCCCCTTCGTCATCGCCAATGTCGTCATCGAAAGCAACCCAATGGCGCCCGGCCGAGGCTTTGAGCCAGGTGTAGCTTTCATTGCGTACGATGGTCAGAAACCAGGCCTTGGCGTTGCCATCGGCGAAACGCTGCAAAAACCTGAAGGCGCGCAGGGCACTTTCCTGCACGACATCGCGTGCGGCGGCGTCGTTGCCAGTGAGCCAGCGCGCGAGGTTGTAAGCGGCGTCCAGATGGGGCGCAATCAGGTCCTCAAATCGCTTCATGGTGGCTTCCGCACTGTCACACCCCTATAACCGTGGTGCGTGGTCTTTTATTCCCTGAAAAGAATTTGTTTTCCAGCACGGAATAAACACTCATCCCGCAAGGTTTACCTCGTGTCAGCTACATCACTGTAGTCCGCCAGCGAGGACATACCGATGGACATTCAATCAAAACACCCATTGCGCACCGACGACTTGCTGAACCCTGACCGCCGAACGCTGCTCAAGTGCTCGGCGTGGGCCGGGGCAGGGGTTATCTGGGCCCTGAGCGGCGGCATTCCCCGGGCCTTTGCGCTGGATGAGGCAGGCAACGTCGCCGACCCCAAGGCACTGGCCAGCACGTTTCACTTCGTGCAGATCAGCGACTCGCACATCGGCTTCAACAAGGAAGCCAACCCGGAGCCGGCAAAGACATTGCAGGTGGCGATCGACAAGGTCATCAAGCTGCCAAAACCACCGTCGCTGATTCTGCATACCGGCGACATCACGCACCTGTCCAAGCCTGAGGAGTTCGACACTGCGGCACAGTTGCTCAAGGGGCTGCCGTCCACCGTGCATTACGTGCCGGGTGAACACGACACCCTAGATGAGGGCGGCGGCAAGCTTTACCTGGAGCGATACGGCAAGGGCACCAAAGGCAATGGCTGGTACAGCTTCGATGACCACGGCGTGCATTTCATCGCACTGGTAAACGTCTTCAACTTCCAGGCCGGTCACGAAGCCACCCTTGGCGCCGATCAACTGGCCTGGCTGGCCGATGATTTGCGGGCGGTGACGACCAGTACACCCATCGTCGTGTTTACCCACATTCCGCTGTGGACGATTTATCAGCCGTGGGGCTGGGGCACCGAGGATGGTGATCAAGCGATTGCGATGCTGCGCAAGTACGGTTCAGTGACGGTATTGAACGGCCACATCCATCAAGTCATCCAGAAGGTCGAAGGCAACATCACCTTCCACACCGCCCGTGGCACGGCTTACCCACAACCTGCACCGGGTGCGGCGCCGGCACCGGGGCCGATGATGGTGGCCGCCGATCAATTGCGCAATTACCTGGGGATCACCGATGTGCGAGCGACACAGGGCGATCATCCGCTGGCGCTGATTGATTCGACACTGGTCTAGGGGAGGGCGGTCAGATGAAAACGCGACTGTTGGCGGTGGTGTGCCTGATGCTGTCGATGCCGGCGTGGGCTCAGGAGGTGAAGATCGATATCAAGGAGTTCATGTTTGCACCCAAGGATTTGACCGTGGCCGTGGGCACCAAAGTGACGTGGGTGAATGACGACCAGATTCCGCACACGGTGGCAGAAACCCACAAGGTGTTTCGCTCGGGGGCGCTGGATACGAATGACAGTTTTTCCTGGGTGTTCAATACACCGGGAGAGTTCGAGTATTTTTGTGCGCTGCACCCGCAGATGATCGGGAAGATTGTGGTCACCCAGTAAACAAAGGGCGCTGGAAGGTCAAAAGACCGCAGCCTTCGACTGTTCCGACGTCTGCCGGCTCAACCAGCAGGTATCCCCAGAAATGACAAAGCCCCGAATAATCGGGGCTTTGTCGTACGGAATCTGCTGACGACTCAGTTCGAGGAAGAGCCGCGTAGGCTTGTTATTTCGTAGTTGGCTGCTTCGTACTGTCGCCCGCGTTGGCAGTCGTCGCCCAATTACGCGTCTTTGGCGCCAATAATCGCTCGATGGCGCCACTCACCATGTTTTCCATCAAATTATCGCGCTCTTGTTCCTCCAGCGAATGTTGCATCAGCCAACTGGGCGCGCTATTGAGCAAGGCTGCAATGGCTCGACCCGCGGCCCGTTGCGCCGGTTCGCTCACGCGGGGTTTGGCTCCGAGCATCAGCAGCAATTTGCGTTCGTATTGCTCACGCAAGTGGCGAACCTGTTCCTGCTGCTCCTCGTTGAGGCAGCCACTGTCGCGCTCCGCCAGTCGAAAATGCCAGGGCATTTCCTGGTGCAGATTCAGGTGGGCGCGGATCAGGCTGTTGAGCCTGTCGCGTTTTGCCGGCGCCTGTTGTTCAAGGCGCCCCAAGGTTGCCAACAGCTCTTCGTAGAACTCCTCGATCAAGTCGAGCAGCAAGTGCTGTTTGCTGGGGTAATGGTGATACAACGAGCCTGGAGTGAGCCCCAGGCTTGTCGCCAGCTCACGCATGCCGACCTGACCGAAACCCTTGCTGGCAAACAGCTCCAGCACCTTGCCCCGGTACTCGGCAAACCGTGAGCAACGCTCAGGCATAGGCATGGAAGCCACGTCCCGTTTTACGCCCCAGGTAACCGGCGGCGACCATTTCCTTGAGCAGCGGTGCAGGGCGATATTTGCTGTCATTGAAGCCGTCGTAAAACGCTTCGAGAATGGCCAGCACCGTGTCCAGACCGATCAGATCCGCCAGAGCCAGTGGCCCGATCGGCTGGTTGCAACCCAGGCGCATGCCGGCGTCGATGTCTTCGGCGCTGGCCAGGCCTTCCTGAAACACCAGGATCGCTTCGTTGATCATCGGCACCAGAATCCGGTTGACCACGAAGCCCGGACGGTTGCCCGCGGTGATCGCGGTCTTGCCGAGGGTTTTTGCCATGTCCAGCGCCAGGGCGTGGGTGGCATCGCTGGTTTGCAGGCCACGAATCACTTCGATCAGGCCCATCACCGGCACCGGGTTGAAAAAGTGCAGGCCGATGAAGCGTTCAGGCCGGCTCACGCTGGCCGCCAGTTGGGTAATGGACAGCGATGACGTGTTGGAGGCGATCACGCACTCGGCGCTGACCTGCGCGGCGATCTGTTGCAACACGCGCAGTTTCAGATCGAGGTTTTCGGTGGCGGCTTCGATCACCAGTTGTACGCTTTGCAGGCTGTTGTAATCGGTACTGGTGCGAATCTTGTCGAGGGCGGCGAGCTTTTGCTCCTGCGTCAGCGCGTCCTTGGCGACCTGCCGATCAAGGTTTTTATCGACGGTCGCGATTGCCTTTTGCAGAGCGCTCTCGGAAATGTCGATCAAGGTCACGTTGAAGCCGGCCAGGGCGCAGACTTGCGCGATGCCATTGCCCATGGTGCCGGCGCCGATAACGCCAATGTTCTGTAGGTTCATGCGTATGTCCTTGTGATCAAACCCGTTCGAACAACACGGCGATGCCTTGGCCGCCACCGATGCACATGGTCGCCAGGGCATAACGGCCCTGACAGCGGTGCAGTTCATGAATGGCTTTGGTGGCGATGATCGCGCCAGTGGCGCCCACCGGATGGCCCAGCGAGATGCCCGAACCGTTGGGGTTGACCTTCTGCGGATCGAAGCCCAGCTCTTGCGCTACGGCACAGGCCTGGGCGGCGAAGGCTTCGTTGGACTCGATCACGTCAAGGTCGGCAACGGTCAGGCCGGCGCGCTTGAGCACCAAACGGGTGGCGGGAATCGGTCCCAGCCCCATCATTGAGGGCTCAACGCCTGCGTGGGCATAACCCACCAGTCGAGCCATGGGCTTGAGACCCTGTTCCTGAACAGTTTGACCGGTGGCCATGATCAGTGCGCCGGCACCATCATTGAGACCAGACGCGTTGCCGGCGGTGACGGTACCGTCCTTTTTGAAGGCGGGTTTCATGCGGCTCAATTGCTCGACGTTGACCTCAGCCCGTACATGCTCATCCGTCGCAAAGGAAACCGTCCCTTTGCGGGTCGCGACTTCGATCGGCACGATCTGCCCGGAAAAACGCCCCTCGGCAATCGCCCGGGCAGCACGCTGTTGGCTGAGAAGCGCCAACTCATCCTGGGCCTGACGCGTGATGCCATAGTGCTCGGCGATATTTTCAGCGGTGATCCCCATATGGAAACCGGCAAACGGGTCTTGCAGTGCGCCAAGCATGTAGTCGACGGCCTGCATGTCGCCCATTCGTGCGCCCCAGCGCGCCTGCGGCAACAGGTACGCGCCGCGGCTCATGGACTCGACGCCACCTGCCAGCGCAGCGCCCGCATCCCCCAGCATCAAACTTTGCGCGGCACTGACAATCGCCTGCAAACCCGAACCGCAAAGACGGTTGACGTTGAAGGCGGGAGTCTCTTTCGTCAGGCCGGCATTCATCGCTACGACCCGGGAGATGTAGGCATCGCGTGCCTCGGTCGGGATCACATGTCCCATCACCGCGTGGCCGATATGCTCGGGCGCCAGGCCAGATCGTTCGATAGCGGCGCGGCAAACATCGGTTGCCAACTGAATAGGCGGTACATCCTTGAGTGAACCGCCAAAGCTGCCGATGGCAGAACGGACGGCGCTCACTACAAAAATATCGGAATGGTTCATGTTGGCTCTCTTGAACAGGTCTTTTTTGTTGAGCACGAGTCTAGAATCAGCAGCGCCACTGGCCTATGCCAAAACTGTTCAAGGGTGATGGCGTTTTTTGCCATGTTCAGATGTGAGGAGAGAGGCATTCAAATGCGGGAAACGGATTCGGTGGCGGTTTACTTCATGTATCCCATGATCCATGCGTTGCGTGAGAAGCCGCAGCGTCTGCGGTCACTCCTTGAACAGGTGGGAATTGATCCGGCACTGATGGATCAGCCGACAGCACGGGTGCCGGCCACGGCTTTCGCCGCGTTGTGGCTGGCGCAGATTCGTGAGTTGAACGATGAATTTTTCCAGTTGGACTCCCATGGTATGCCGCCGGGCAGTTTTGCCTTGATCTGTCGGGCATTGATTCAGGAGCCGACGCTGGAAAAAGCCATGCGTCAGTGCCTGGCCAATTTCGCGTTGTTCCTGCGTGATTTTCGCGGCACGTTGAGTGTGCGTGGCAAGCGTGCGGTCATCAGCTTGCAGACCCGCTCGCAGAACAGCGAGGTCAGCCGGCTGGGCGAAGAAACGTTTCTGGTGTTGATGATCAGTCTGCTGTGTTGGCTGGGCGGGCGGCGAATTCCCATCGATCGTGCGGACTTTCGTCATCAGCGTTTGTCGCTGCGTGATGACGCCTTGCTCTGGGGGCCCAACCTGACCTTTGGTACCGAACACACCGAAATCGAGTTCGCCAGTCACTACTTGCGGCTGCCGGTGGTTCAGGACCTTGCCTCGCTGAAAGTGTTTTTGCGCACCGCACCTCAATGGCTGGTGATCCGCTTCCGAAACCAGCATGGGCTGGCATCGCAGGTTCATCAGCGCCTGCGCCATAGCCATTACAGCGAATGGCCGACCTTGCAGGACTTCGCCCTGGAACAGCACCTGAGCCCCAGTACCTTTCGCCGGAAACTGGGACGTGAGGGCTGTTCGTATCAGGAAATCAAGGATGAAGTGCGGCGCGGGGTGGCGTTTGAACGGTTGCGCCAGAGTAAGGCGAACATCAGTGATATTGCCGAACAGTTGGGGTTTCAGGAGCCGAGTGCGTTTCACCGCGCCTTCAAAAAATGGACGGGGGAGAGCCCGGGGCAATATCGTTTGCGGTTTCAAGGTCGGGATGATTGACCCATCCGGGAAGTCTTCTTGTGGTCTGTTTAGTTCGAGACGTGTTGAGCATTGCGCTCGGATATCTGCCTCAACCGAGAACTTCTCGGCGCCCAGCGCGGTGCTCTTGGTTGCTTCCTTCTCGCGCTTCCTGCGCAGCTTGTTGCGTACGTCGGTGGTCGTGGCGAACTTAATGCCGTAGAGGTCGTCGCTCTCCGGAGGCGGCAGAAGGTTGTCGTATTGGAACTGAGCCTGCGTAGTACTGACATGGTCGCCTCCAGAGTGACGGGATGAGTTGGACGGTGGCGAGTTGAGGATTTACGTCTAGGATAGCTAGTTGCTTTGAGAGACCGACCAGGGAGGGTGATATGAAGCCAGCAATCAATGCGGTGATCATTTATGCGAAGGATGTCGCGAAAACATCTGATTTCTACACTCGGCATTTTGGGTTTACCGCATTGCCGGAGCTCAATGGCATCACAGAACTGACTTCGCCAGCAGGTGGCGCCAAGCTACTTCTGCACAAGGCGGCCAAAGGCCTAAAGAACGGTCAGGCGTGCGTCAAAATCGTTTTTGACGTGGATGACGTCCAGGCTTTCAAGGAGACCTCTGCAGAAAAGGGGCTGCTTTTTGGCCCGACACACGAGGCAGAGGGATACAGTTTTTCCAATGCCAAAGATCCAGACCAAAATAATGTCAGTATTTCCAGTCGTGCATTCAGGTCGTGAACTGATCCAAAACCACTCGGCTGCACTCATCTGTTCCGTATGCATCGGGGGGATCTGCGCGAGGTCGTCACCTCTGGCTCTGCCTGCGCCGGTCTCTGCCCGGCGTACTCAGTGGCTGGCCTGATTACCGGTCAGGTGCCTGCTTTGCTACAGATCACACTCCGATGCGCTCTCATTGAGAGGGGCGGGCAGTTATCGTCAGGCTGACGTGACGCTGGTTGTCTTGCTCGCACGAAATGCGCGATTTCAGAGGTGGGTGATGGAAAGGTCGCTGATGATGCAGACCGAACCGTCTTGCGGGTCAGTGGTGTCGGAGTAATCGATCTGGTTGTACACACCGCCGTGGAAGGCGAGAGTTTTCGTGTCCCAGGTGTTGTCGAGGCGCATGATTGCAGAGGTGGATTTGACGCCATTACAGCTCGCCGAGACGGATACAGCGCCGCTCGAATTGGCGTGAATGTTGATTTTGAAAAGTGCACCGAGTGGCACGTCTTCCAGAATCGTCGTGTTCACCGGGTCTTCCTGGAGATAGCTCGACCGAAATCCCATCGTGATTCGGCCTTTGTTCCAAAACACTTTTACAGGTGGCCTTTCCGAACCCTGAACATGAATCTGGCTGATCACAACCTTCTGCAGTGAGTTGACCTTCGTGACTCGCATTTCTTGTCGGTTCCAGTGGTCAGCAGCGCTGGCGAACAACCAATAGCCCGGCTCTTTCCACTCGCAGCGCGTCCGCAGGGTGCTCTTGCTCGAAGCACCGAGCGTCGGCGCCGTCATTTGCAGCGAGCCATCTGGAAGCATCGAAACAACTTCCGGGCATTCAAGCAGTGCCCGCCAGCCGATCAATTCAAGCGCGATCGGGTTGGTGTCGGAGATTGGAAGCGGTGTAGCGATTGTGTAGTTGCTGATGTCTACGGTCATGGTCATTTCCCTATTTCATTTGATGTCACCCTTTGCTCAGTTGAGCCTTACGTTTGGTGCTGCTGGGCCAGTGATGCGTTGGCTTGAATTGAAATATAGGTATTCCCGTAATTTATGTCAATGGGCATTCCCATAATTCAGCCGCTCCCACATTCCTATGGAGAGGGGGTCTGTATTTGGTGAGATTGGATGCGCTGAAATTCTTCTTGGGAGTGCAGCCACGCGCAGTACGACGAACGCCTCAAGCTCGTCCAGGCATTGAGGAGTGGCGTCCAGCAGAGCGTGTGTTCTGCCAAGGCTGCAACCGTTGGAGCCAACTCAGCCCTTCAACGCGAATACATCGCCCACCAGAACACATGCCCCAGAATTGAAATCTGCTGCTCCTGGATTTGCTGGAACGTGTAGTCCTCGTCCGGATGTTCGTCTCGGTTGAAGCTTCGCAGGCGAATTCCGGTGGGCGTGCGGTACACCTGTTTGACCCTTAGCTGGCCGTGGTGGTTGATCGCGTACATCTCGCCGTCGACGATATCGCTCAATGTGTTCTTGCCAACGTTCACGCCAACCGTGGCGCCGTCGCGCAGCACCGGCAGCATGCTGTTGCCGCTCACCGCAACGCACTTCGCGTTGCTGAACTGAACGTTGTTGTGGCGAAGGTCTTTCTTGAAGAAGCGCAGCCTGGCGCTGGTGCTTTCGGCAATCGCGAATCGGCCGGAGCCCGCTGCTAACTCCACTTCCTGGAGAAATGGCACGTAAACCTCGTCGTCATCGAGCGGGGTTTCGTCATCCCATGTCTCAATGTCTGACATTGCCACGTTTGGTTGAGTGCGCTCAGCGGTTACTGCAACACCTTTGAGCATGTCGCCACTGCCTTCAGCGAGCCACATAGGGGAGACACCACAGACCGAAGCAATCTGAGCAGCAAAGGCTGTCGCCTTCGATTTGCCGCGCTCAAGGTCGGAAATTGATGTCTGCGTGAGGCCGGCGCGCTCGGCAAGCTCGGTCTGGTTTAGACCGGCATGGCGACGGGCGATTTTGAGTCTTTCTTTAAATTCCATCCGCGAAGTATTACGGGCGCTCCCATACTCTTGCAAATCGGTATTCCTATAATCATGTGGTATGGGTGTTCCCGTATGGGCGGTCCCCCCCAAAGCGCTCAATGTCTGGAAGCAATGCGCGCCGTGCAACGACCACAAGTCCGGTAGCGTTGTGATCACCACAGCCTGGGTGGGCTCACTAAATTCAGAGCCGCATCATTGGCAGTGGGCTCAATGGGTTCGTTAGCAGTCGTTTGAGCGAAAGCTGAACTAAGCGAATGTGAAATCCTGCATCAGGAAAGGCCGAGAATATCTCACGTCGCTTCTGTCGTGAGAGTCCAAAAGTAACCGCACCACGGGAGACGTCGACCCAATCGGCTTTGCGAAATACCTCTGCTAGGTTCTGTGGATCGCGATGGGACCGAGTTATTTTATGGTGGTTGCGAATGATCAAGATAATTTCTTGCGCCCAATCCAGCTTGTCGATTTCCTGAAGGAAGTCTTCTGCCAATTGCTCTGAGGGGGGCAAATAATCAAACGTCTTGGCCGTCCATATACCAAGATCATGAAATACCCCGGCCAAAACTATCTTTTCTAGATTCACAGCGTCCAGCGTACTGAGCGAGCAACAAAAGTTGATGACTCGGTACACATGATTTCGGTATCCGGTGAAGTCATTGCCGAGGTTTCCGGCATAGCGCTGAAGCAGTTCGTCCAGCAGCTCAATTTTGGTGAGCACTGTTCCATCCTCCTTGTTTGGAGGGGCTACTTTATAGGCTTGGATGCCTTGCATAAAGGCGCCCAGTGGAGAATGCGAAATTGCACTCCACTTGAACACCCGTTTGCATCGACCTGACCAGTCATTTGCATTCGTTCTGACCACCGATTGCTTCGGATTCGAGCAGCATGCTTTGCAACCATGTACGGCAGAGAACGGCCAGAAGCGGTCAGCGGGATGCGCCTGGAAAACGAGTTGATTCAATGGGCATCAGAAATGACAGTGCGTGCGGACACGATGGCTGATATCTTTCCTGCGCACCAAATCGCCTCCAGTCGGCGCTGATCCCATCAAGGAAGATAGAAACAATGAAAGTGTTACTCATCGCTTCGCTAGGAATTGCATCGCTAATTCAAGCATCACTATCCTTCGCGGATAATGTTAATGGAAAAAATCTCTATTTACAGCGATGCAGCATGTGCCACGGAGTAGATCTTAAAGCAACAGGACCATTGGCTAATAAAAGCAATCCTCCTACGCCTGATCTAACAACATCCGCTTTCAAAAAGCGATTAAATGATTATCCGGGCGTAATTGTATCATCGATAATACTTCGTCCAAATGGAGACTTGATTCCAAGAACGTTGCGAGAGAATGGTGTAAAGCTATCGCCGTACGCTTGGAGGATTAAAGATCTACGCGATTTAAATGAATACATGGGTGGTGTGATTTCAAAGAGTCGATGATTTTAGAGATGAGAGGCAGGCACAGAAATTTAAATGCCATTTCAGGTTTTAGGGCTTGTGGGGCAATGCCGGTGAGTCAGTCGGCCTCGCGCGGGCACATCGATAATGAACAATCTCCGATTAATACAAGCTCGGGTGGCTCTTCGCATCAAGCAGCAGTCGGCTGCGGTCGTGACAGGCAAGTAACGGCCAATTGCAGCCCTTCGCGACTGGCAGCAAACGGCCAATATTGAACTGCCTGAGTCGCGCGCCAAATCGGATAATTGAATTAAAAAAAAATCGTCGCAGCAGTTAACGCAGTTGCCGAGGTGTTGCGTTCAGCATTTTTTTCATCAGTCGCCGCAGGGATGTGGGATCTCTGTATCCAACTTGTTCGGCAATGGTGTCGATTGAGTATTTACTGTTTGCCAGCAGTTCCCGGGCTTTATTGGCCTGGACACGCTGGATCAGCCGCAACGGGCTATATCCGGTGGCCTTGTGGATGTGTCGAGACAAGGTCCGCTCTGACAGACCAAAGTCGGATGCGAGTGTGCTGACGCTGATAATCGCCGGTAGCGAGGCTTCAATATGAGCCGTCAATTGTGCGATCAATTCGTTCCCCTGAGCCATCATTGCCGGAACCATAAAAGGCGATTGCAGTTGCCGACCATCGATCAGTAGCGCCCGAGCAACGCCATCTGCCAAAGCTGGGGAGAAATGGCTTCGCAGAAGATGCAACATCAGATCGCTATGACCTAGCGCTGCACCCGCAGTAATCAACGGCGGATCGAGGATTACCATGCGCTCGGCATCTACCTGGCACTCCGGCGCCCACTGCTGGAGTAAGGGTGCCATCCACCAAGAAGTGGTTACACAGTGCCCAGCGAGCAGGTTTGCAGCCTGCAGCACGAATACCGCAGAACATGATGCGGCTACGTTACCCCCGGCCTGCACGTGCGCGCGTAATGCCGGAACCAGCAGAGCAATATCCGCCTGTTGTAATCGGTGCTCGATCATGGGGGCGTCAGCCACTCCGATGCCGGGGATGATCCAGCAAGAGCGGTCATCAGGGTTGATAGCCAAGGGCTGAACCGCAATCTGCATACCGTGGCCGAGCGTCACGCAATCCGTGTTCACCCCACAGACTTGCCAGCGAGGTACAGCGGAGCCCAGTCCCTGGGCGAGTACGGCCGCCGTTGAAAGGATATCCAGAGTCAGTGCGACACTGGAGGCAAAGGCGCCTGGAACTACCAGAATCGTGAAGTCATTCATTGGCTGATTATGCACGAAAGATGTCAAATCGGTCGCTGGTTGCAGTGGTCGAGGGCTGACTTAATAACGCTTCCATTTCATCGAGCGTTAACCCTTATGCCAAATATCCTGATCAAGGTGCCTCAAGGTTCTTTTACTTGCGAACAACGGGCACTGCTGTGCGAAGAGATTACGAAAGTGGCCATCGCGGTCGAGCAAATCGGCGACGATCCACGTCAACGGGGCCTGTGCTGGACTCTCATTGACGAAGTGGCTTCTGGCTCCTGGACATGCGGCGCAGTGGATATCAGCGCTCAAGCCATCCCCTGCATTGTGCAGGTTAAGGTCCCCGGCGGTGTGCTGAATGAGGCCATGCGAAGCGACTATGTGCAGCGTTTGCATCAAGCAGTAACCCGGTCGCAAGCAGCGGACGACCAGCGGATCATCATGACTTCGATCATCCTTGATGAAGTCAGAGATGGCTTCTGGGCAGCCAACGGAGCGATTTGGCATTTGGCCGATTTCATTCAGGCGGCTGGGTACCGACATCTGCAAGGGCAGGCGGAGCAGTAAGGCATTACAGCTCGCAGGACATTTGTCGCACCACTGCGAGTGGTTGCTATAGGGCGTTTTCAGTCGGTCGCGGCCGGCTGAAAACGGCCATTTCCGGTCAACCGTGACAGATACAAACTCGCCAGCAGGCCTTGCTGCGGCTCCAGATTTTTGCCTGGAGTGGGGGACGAGCATATCGGATTAACATTCCAACATTCTCAATGTCACATCTATCACATTTCATGTCGCAGATAATTGAGAACCAGCGACAGAGTCACGAGATATCACAAAGCCTTTACTGTCAAGCCCGAGTGAGTCGTCGCATAACTTAGAAGTTATGCGACAGTTTTTTAACGCCGCTACACCAGTATCAAAGCGCAAGGTCAATCGTAAAAAGTGAACTCACTCATCTTGAACGCTGCGCCCACGGCCACCCCTAAATTCATAAGTTCGTTAGTCATCATCAGCCATATGACCATGCGAGGGGTGTATTGCCGCTTACCTCACGTAAATTCCCGAGACGGCTCCCCATTAATATGTATGGCTTGAGTGAGGCAGTAGCCGCGATTTCTGACTGCGCGAAAGAGATGCCGTCCTCCTGCGTTTTTCTTGAATTTTATTTGCAGTCTACTCAAACTCATCTCCAGACCGCGATAGAGTTCAGGATCTCTCCCAATACTGCTAATTAGCTCTGCTCTACTGATTACGCGTTCCTCCTTGAGGAGCATGTTTTTTACAATGATGCCCTCAATATTTGTTAAGTGTATTTGAATGACGTCGTCGAATAATATTCTATTATTTATATCGAGCTTCCAGCATTGAGGGCGTTGAAGTGATGTCTCTGCAAATTTTGTCATGGTTTCTGATTATAAAATTCATGAATGCAACAAAAAACAAATCGCAAAAACATTACTTATTTTTGTCTTCCGCAATGTAGTTCTAGGGGCGTATTTTTAAGTGTGAGTTCTATTAGGGTGAGTGCACGGTAGGTCGTGGGTTTTCAGTAATATATTTGTAGGTTGGACATTAAGCGCTTACTAATGGAATTAGTTTTTTAAAACTCTTAATTATCCAGATTCAACGTTGAAGCAGGTAATCGTAGGATGTATCGATCAGCCGTGGCTTGATCGACCGCTCACTCATTGTCTCTTCTCCATTCGTGGGAAATGCGTGGATTTCTCCATAGGTGTTTCGCACCCGTGAGAGCCCTGGGCTTGCTGCGCAGGCTTGAGGAGGAGTTTATAGGCAGGGCGCGCGCCAGCCTTTCATTTGGCGACAGCGCTTTTTCATTTCATGACAAACCATAACCTTTGTTTGATCTGACAATGCACATAGCATTGTTTGAGTCAGTTTTTGCGTGGTGGTCATGCCCCTCTCCAGACGTACCAATATGTCATCAGTGGTGTGCAAATTCGCGGATGGGGTCTGAGAGTACGAAATCCTGAGGGGTCAGCTTTGGGCCATTCTCTGCCGGTCATGTCCGCGAAATGCGCTGGTCAGATCCGTTGCAAATGACAGGTCAGGCCGAATGTAAATGGGTGGGCAAGTCTGTGCAATTACTCAGAGAACGCGCCAAGGGCTTTGGGGGTATTCGGCGAAATGATTTGTTACCTGGGTACCATTTTTCACCCATTTGGGGCGCACTGGGCCATTTCGTAGCGCACGGTGAGTACCACGCTGATCTATAGATCAGCATCTCTTGAGTCGAAAATCCTTTCCAATTAAGCGCTTGAAGCAGTGCTACGCAGCCTGGCACGGTTTCTGCTTTTTTGAATCCATGGATAATTGGATACAAAACTGCAAAAGGTGACTTTATGCAATTCGCTCCCGCTTACATTGAGCGTCTGCCCCTGACCGCCGAGGAGGAGGCTTACAACTTTCTGCTGGAAGCGATCTGCGGCGGTCGTTACCGCAAAGGCGACCGGTTGATCGCCGAGGACATCGCCACTGAGATCGGCATGAGCCGCATGCCGGTGCGCGAAGCCTTCCGACGCCTCGATGCTCAAGGCCTGGTGACCTTGCGGCCTAACCGCGGGGCGATAGTCAGCGGCCTGAACATCGACGAACTGCACGAAGTCTTCGAGATGCGCAGTGCCCTCGAGGGCCTGGCCATCCGCGTCGCCGTAGCCAAGATCGGTGAGCGTCAGCTGGCGGCTCTGGAACGCATGCTGGACGAGATGGATGACTACCGCGACGAAAGCGCGGAATGGGTCAGCCGTCATCGGGCTTTCCATGAATACCTGTGCAGCCTCAGCGGCCGTCCGCGTTTGATGAAGCAAATCTCGGCCCTGTACTCGTTGATCGAGGCGCCCATGCGCCTGTGGCTGCAACACGGTGAAAAGCCCTTGAGTGCCCGCCAGGAACACGCGGTGATCCTTGATGCCATTCGCTCAGGCGATGCCGACCAGGCCGAGTCGGTGGTGCGTCAGCACATCGAGGGCACAGTGCCGGCGCTGATTCAGTTCCTGCAATCGGAAAAATAGAATCGGGCTCGAGCCCGACCGTGTGTTGACTTTGAGTACTGCCCCGTTACTAAACAACTGGAGTGTCTGGTCATGCATAAACGCCGTGTGTTGCTTGCTGCTGTATCCCTGGGACTCTGCGCACAGTGGGCGTTCGCCACGCCCCAAGTGCCGGAACGACTGCAAAAGGCCGAAAAACTCACGTATTGCTCGGGCATGGACTCGCCACCCTTGGTGTCTTTCGATGAGGCGCAAAAAGCCAGGGGCCTGACTGTCGATCTGGGGCTGGAAATCGCCAAACGGCTCGGAGACAAACCGGTGCAATGGCGGGTCATTCCATTCTCCGGGTTGCTGCCGGCATTGCTCGCCCAGCAGTGCGACATGATCGTTGATCAGCTGTTCGACAAGCCCGAACGCCGGGAAGTGATCGACATCGTCAACTACATGTATTCCAGCCAGTCAGTGGTCGTTCCCAAAGGCAATCCCAAGGGCATCAAAACCCTGGATGGACTGTCTGGGCACAAGGTGGCAGTGCTCAATGGCTCCACGATCAAAACCTTGTTGGACGCCGAGAATGAAAAGCTCACCAAGGCTGGCAAGACACCGATGAAACTGGTGGTTTACAACAGTGATACTGACGCCTTCCAGGCGCTGCGTATCAGTCAGGTGGACGCTTACGGCACCACCGTAGAAACAGCAGGTTACTACGCCGCAATGGCGCCTGATTTATTCGAGGAGGGGGTGCCAGCCTTCAGCCGGATTCTCACGGGTTTAGGGACCCGCAAGGATGATTCCCAGCTCACCACCGCAGTACAGCAGATCATCAGTGACATGCGCAGTGACGGCAGTTATGTGCAGTTGTTGAGCAAATGGCATGTTTCCAGCGACACACTCGACTGAGGCGAGCGCTCGATGAATTTCAATTGGGATGTGTTCTGGCAATACCTTTTGCAGCCCAGCGGGGTGTACCTCACTGGGCTCTGGTTGACCTGCCTGATCAGTGTGCTGGCAATGGTGTTGGGCTGCGTGCTTGGGCTGGCAGCGGCGCTGATGCGTCTGTCGCGCAACCCGTTGCTCAACCTGCCGGTACGGTTCTATGTGTGGCTGATGCGCGGCACTCCGCTGTTGGTGCAAATCGTTTTTCTCTATACCGCATTGGCGGCCGGCGGCATCTTCCGTTTCGAGGACGTGGAACTGTTTGGTTTGGTGGTGCCGGGCAATATTCAGGCAGCGATCATCGCCCTGGGCCTGAACGAAGGTGCCTACATGGCCGAGATCATTCGTGCCGGGATCGGCGCTGTCGACAAGGGACAGTATGAGGCTGGGCGTTCGCTGGGCATGACCTTCGCCAAAATGATGCGGCGTATCGTTTTGCCTCAGGCGTTCCGGGTCATCGTTCCGCCGTTGGGCAACGAATTCAACGTGATGCTCAAGAATACGACGCTGGTCAGCGTGATTGGCGTGCAGGAGTTGCTGCTGAGTACGCAAATGGTCACGTCGGCGACATTCCGGGTATTTGAACTGTACCTGGTGGTGGCGATTTATTTCCTGCTGCTGACCACCCTCTGGGGTTTCTTCCAGCGTTGGCTGGAAGCGCGTTTCGGACAGTCCGATCGACCCGCACCGCCAGCGGCCGGCAGTCGCATGTTTGGCCGCGGCACGCTCAAATTGCTGAGAGGGCGTTAAGCATGGCGCACAAAAGTGAAGAACTGATTATCGAGGCCCTGGACATTCATAAGTCTTTTGGCGACCTGGAGATTCTCAAGGGGATTTCCTTGCAGGTGCGGCGCGGTGAAGTGGTGGTGTTGATCGGTGCATCGGGTTCAGGCAAGACCACCTTCATTCGCTGCATTAATCTGCTGGAGGACATTCAAGGCGGGCGCATACGCGTCAACGGTCGCTCCATGGGGTATCGCGAGCGCGCCGACGGCAGCCTGGTGCGCGACTCCGAGCGCAACATCGCTCGCCAGCGTCGGGACATCGGCATGGTCTTTCAACGTTTCAATCTGTTCCCCCACATGACCGCGCTGGAAAACATCATTGAGGCACCGATCCAGGTGCTCGGCGTGCCACGCGCCGAAGCGTTGGAACAGGCCCGGGCCTTGCTCGCCCGGGTCGGCCTGGCGGACAAGGCCATGCATTACCCGTCGATGTTGTCCGGTGGACAGCAGCAGCGCGTGGCGATCGCCCGGGCGCTGGCGATGAAACCTCAAGCCATGCTGTTCGACGAGCCCACCAGCGCCCTGGATCCGGAAACCGTCGGCGAGGTCCTGCAGGTGATGAAGCAGTTGGCCGATGACGGCATGACAATGGTAGTGGTCACCCATGAAATGGGTTTTGCCCGGGAAGTCGCTGATCGCGTGGTGGTTCTCGATCAGGGCGAACTGATTGAGCAGGGTCCGCCGGAGCAGATCTTCAGTCGACCGACACACCCGCGAACTCGGGCCTTTCTCAGCCGCGTGCTGTGACCTTCTCAGTCAGGGTTTTTTACCCGGCAATGGAACCGGATACCTGCGGCCATTGAATCTTTGTTTGGAAGAGCTTTTGCCATGTTGAAATTTTCTGCCCACGAATATCCCTATCCGTCGCAACGTCAGAGTGTGTTTGCCCGCCGTGGCATGGTCGCGGCTTCACAGCCACTGGCCGCCGAGGCCGGCATCGAAATCATGCGCAACGGCGGCAATGCCATTGATGCCGCGATCGCTACAGCGGCGGCGCTAACGGTAGTTGAACCCACCGGCTGCGGCTTGGGCGGCGACGCCTTTGCTCTGGTCTGGAGCAAAGGCCAATTGCACGGACTGAACGGCAACGGCCAAGCGCCGGCGGCACTGACGATCGATGCAGTCAAGGCGTGTGGTCACGAGCGGATGCCGCTTTATGGCTGGACGCCGGTCACGGTGCCCGGTTGTCCTTCGGCCTGGGCGGAGTTGTCCAGACGGTTCGGCAAGCTGCCCTTTGCCGAGTTGCTGCAGCCCGCGATCATTCTGGCCCGGGAGGGCTTCCCAGTGTCGCCGGTGGTCGCCCGACAATGGCAGACTGCTCTGGATGAATTCAGCCCCCATCGAGACCCGGTGCTAGACGCCTGGTTCGACACGTTCCTGATTGATGGCCGTGCGCCAAAGGCCGGTGAATTATTCCGCAACCCGGCGCAAGCCCGAACGCTGGAAGAACTGGCGGACAGCGCTTGCGAAAGCCTCTATCGCGGCGCTCTGGCTCAGCGGCTGGATGCCCATTCCCGCGCCACCGGCGGCTACCTGCGAGCCAGCGACCTGCAGGACTATCGCGCCCAATGGGTGGACCCGATCAGCATCAATTACCGCGGCTACGATGTGTGGGAAATCCCTCCAAGCGGGCAAGGATTGGTGGCCCTGATGACCCTGAAAATCCTTCAGGGTTTCGACTTCGATCACCGAGACAGCCAGCAGACCTGGCATCGTCAATTGGAAGCCATGAAGCTGGCCTACAGCGATGGCCTGCATTACATCACCGATCCGCTGCACATGCGTGTGGCGGTGGCTGATCTTCTCAGCGACACCTATAGCAGCCAACGCCGTGAACAGATCGTTGATCAGGCTCAGCAACCTGATCCCGGCGATCCTCACGCCAGCGGTACGGTGTATCTGGCCACGGCAGATGCGCAGGGCAATATGGTGTCCTTCATCCAGAGTAACTACCACGGCTTCGGTTCTGGCGTGGTGCTGCCAGACAGCGGCATCGCCTTGCAGAACCGTGGGCAGGAATTCAGTCTCGACCCTGACCACGCCAACTGCCTGGCACCGGGCAAAAAGACCTTCCACACCATCATTCCTGGCTTCATCAGTAAAGGTGACGCGCCGGTGGGACCGTTCGGTGTCATGGGTGGCTATATGCAGCCCCAAGGCCATGTGCAGATGGTCATGAACCTGGTGGATTTTGGTCTCAATCCTCAAGCTGCGCTGGATGCACCGCGATGGCAATGGCTGGGAGGCATGAAAGTCGGCATCGAGCAGGGGGCGTCGAGGGACTTGGCCGCTTCGCTGGCCCGGCGCGGACATAAGGTTCAGGTCGATTGCGACCTGATCAACTATGGCCGAGGGCAGATCATCATCCGCGACCCGGACACCGGTGTGTTGTGCGGCGGCACCGAGCCGCGGGCCGATTCCCATATTGCTGTGTGGTAACGGGTAGCTGAAAACAAACGAAGACGACTCGGTCTCTTCTGCGTGAAAAATACGCTGTGCATCCGTGCGCGGAACTGATGCACAGCGTGGCCTCGCGTGTTCTCTAGCCTTCTTCGACTGGACGTGGTTGGGGCGCGGTAGGTTCAGTGGAGATTGCTGGGGCTTAGAGGGGCTGCTCGCTCGCATCCCCAGAAACGACAAAGCCCTGAAAACACTTCAAAACCACTGATTGCTAAAGCAATCAGGATCCGAAAATAGCTCACTCGGTCGAAGGGACGGATGCTTTGCTGCCCAAGCGGATCAGCTCATTGGAAAAACACAGGCCGACGATGATCAGTACTGCCCCTGCGTACAGGCTTTCGCGCGGTACTTCATTGAGCACCACAAACGTCAGCAGCGCGGCGAACAACGGCTCGGTCAGCATTGCATTGATGACGATCCCTGTCGCTGATTTGTCGTTCGATAGAATGCCGCCCCACATCGATGGGACGTTTACTCCCATGCATCGCCGTGAAGGAGTGCTGAAGCGGATGGTTGAGGTGATTGCGGGTGGCGAGAAAAACGACTTTGGCCTTGGCAATCATCGGAATATGCTCGGCGAGCTCGATAAATCAAGTCAAGGCCTTGAAGGTAGTCAGATACGGCAACAGCGTTAAGCCACTTACTCCTTCCGGGCAGATTCCGGAGCAGGGATAATGCGCCTTTCCCACCAATCGGGTGAATCAATCGCCCACCACAAGCAGTCGCCTGGACTCGGCTGCCACCACTACAGGAAGGAGCTTTTACATGTCATACCGGCTTGCCATTTTCGACTTTGACGGCACGCTCGCTGATTCCTTTCCGTTCTTTGTTTCAGTGTTCAACCAGGTTGCTGACAGACACGCATTCAGTCGAATTCACCCGCAAGAGTTGGACGGTTTGCGCAAGCAGGGGGCTCGGGAGATCATGGCTCATATCGGAATGCCTCGCTGGAAGTTGCCTCTGGTGGCGCGAACCTTCATGAGCTTGATGAAGAAACATCGAAGCTCGATCCCACTGTTCAATAACATTGCAAATACCCTCGCCCATCTTGACGAGAGAGGACTGATTCTGGCGGTGGTATCTTCTAACTCCCAAGAAAATATCAAGCAAATTTTGGGCTCCAGCTGTCAACATATCCGGGCCTTCGAGTGCGGCGCCTCCATTTTCGGCAAGGCGTCTCGCTTGCGCCGGGTCATGCGCAAATTCGACGTGGCGCAAGAGGAAGTTATCTACATCGGCGACCAACCTACGGATGGTGAAGCAGCAGCGACTGCCGGTATCGCCTTTGGTGCGGTCGCCTGGGGGTATGGAGCATATGATGCATTCCACAGTCTTCAGTCCCATGAGTGGTTCGCCGATGTGAGCGAATTACGGCGACTGGCAGGAAGTGATACGCACCTTGAGTCATCCGCAAGTTTATAGGCTTGACCATTGAGTGGCGATTTCAGTCGATTTCAACAATCAGCCTCTGGCCGAAAGCTGTCAGTGGTGAGGGGAAACTTTCGACCCAAGGCAGCCGTTGAGACCTATGTGTTGTCGCTTTATGTTATTCGTTTTCATGGAGGATTCTGACTGATGGCACGCGTGGGATTGATACTGACACCCGGTTTTGCGGACTGGGAATATGCTTTCATTGCAGGAACCGCATCCCCGTTCTACGGGATCGACGTTAGGTTTTTCGCCTCTACTACGGGACAGTTCCGCTCGCAGGGTGGATTGGCAGTAACTGTGAATTGCAGCTTGCAACAATGCCTGGACTGGAAACCGGACGTTGTTGTCGTCATCGGTGGAATGATCTGGGAACGTGCAGATGCACCGGATATTCGGGACTTTCTTCATACTAGTCGTTCAAGTGGCGCGACAATTGCCGGTATCTGTGGGGGAACGCTGGCACTTGCGAGAGCCGGGCTTCTCGACACGGTTTCTCATACCTCGAACAGCGCTGACTTTTTACAACAGAATGCCGCAGGTTATGAAGGGTCCTCGCTTTATCGAAGCAGTCCAGTAGCTGTGGTTGCTGACCGCATCATAACTGCGCCAGGTCCTGCACCCGTTAGCTTTACCTGCGCAGTGTTCGAAGCTGCCGGGTTATCTTCAGAGATCATTTCTCAGTTCAGGTCAATGTTGGCAGCAGAACACAGGTGACCGCTTCGTCCTGAAAAAACAGCCAACCAGGTGATGTGCTCGAGTGTCCGCTCTTGGCCGATTCTGTTGAAAAAGTCGGCTTCGGTTTCCACGGCAGAAAAGTACGTGCCTGAGATTTAAATCTGTGTTTTGGGCAGAAGGTTCAGGACTCGGATTTCGAGTAGCAGCGCGCAAAATAGGCGTTTTCAGCGGTCAGTATGCAGGCCGTCTGGAAGAACCGACTTTTTCAACAGAATCGACCGAGGCTGTGTAAAAACGGTTTAGAGCAGGTTTGACAGTCAGAACCAGAACGAAAAGCGCGTTCCTACGCAAATTTCAGGTCCGCTGACCCACCAACCATTGGCAGATTTTACGTAGCGACGCAGACTTCAAAACCGTGTCTGCGTTTTTACACAGCCTGGACCCATAGCGGACGCTCCAGCAGCCAGTCAGATGTGTCTACGAGACCAGAGGGCTATTCAACTTACTGGAAATTGTCTGCCCCCGACCTAGGCAACCTCATTGCGCACTTGACGGCAACTCTTATCCGGTATGGCGTGGCTTACAACCTCCTAACATCAGGCATTAGGTACTTTAAGGTCGAACAACAGCTCATCGGTTGCGCGATCAAAATGGTCGGTAAGGAAATCCAGCAATACACGCACGCGGGGAATCCGGTAACGATTGCCGTGTAATACCGCGTAGACGCCGGCCTCTCGGACACAAAAGTCAGGTAACAGCACCTTCAGTCGTCCAGCACGGATATCGGCTGCCGCATCCCAAATGGTCTTGCGTGCGATGCCATGTCCAGCCAACGCCCATGCGCGCGCGAGGGCGCCGTCGTTGGTTTCCCATGCCTGGCTCATGGGAACGGTGTGGTTCCATTCCTGACCATCCACCACAAAGTGAAAGGTGTTCAATGGACCTGCAGACGTCACCAGCACGATGAACTTGTGGCTAGGCAAGTCAGTAGGGGTTTGGGGTTCACCGTATCTCGCCAGATAATCAGGCGAAGCGCACAGTACTCGCCAGTTGGGAGCCAACTGCCTGGCGATCATCGAGCTGTCATGTGGCTGTCCAAACCGGATTGCCAGATCGACATCGTCCTGCACCAGATTTGACACCGAGTCCGACAACGTCAGCGCGACGTACAGTTCCGGGTGCAATGTACTGAATGTCTCAAGCCAGTCATTTAAAAGATTGCGGCCAAAATCGGCAGATGCGGATATCCGTACCTTGCCACGCACCTCTGTTTGACTGGCTTGAAGCCCCGCTTCCGCCTCATCGATAGCCCGCAATGCGACCCAGCATTGCTGCAAATAAAACCGACCTTCTTCCGTGAGGCGCAACTGACGCGTTGTGCGATCAAACAACTTGGTGCGCAGCGCCGCCTCAAGCTTGATAAGTCGCGCGCTGGCCGCGGCCGGCGACAGCGCCAGTTTGCGCCCTGCGGCAGACAAGCTGCCGAGTGCTGCCGCTTCGACAAACAAACGCATGTCGCCCAATCGGTCAGTAGCCATATTCAATTCAAATTTGATGGTTCATCAAATGGTAGACCAATTATCAAATCCGTAGCAATTCATCACACTCACGTCTCCCACTCCTCTGAGCACAGGTCATGACCGGCAAATCGCAATTTGAAAATGGCTCTTTCACGACATCGGGCAATACCGGATACCTCGCTACTGGGCGTCTCCCATTGGCGGCCCTGTTGGCGCTGACAATGGGGAGCTTTATCGCCACCGCCAACGAAACGGTGCCAGCAGGACTTTTGCCGCAAATCGCCGAGGCATTTGGTGTGTCGCAAGCGTGGGCTGGTCAGATGGTGACCCTATGTGCACTGGGCTCAGGGTTAGCGGCTATTCCATTGACTCTCGCGTTGCAGGGCTGGCGTCGGCGCTTGGTGCTATTACTGGCTGTCGGGGTGTTTTGCGTCTGTAATGCGGTGACCGCTCTGTCGCCCTGGTTTTCATTGACGCTGGCTGCCCGCTTCATGGTGGGTATCGCAACCGGTCTGGCCTGGAGCCTGCTGGCCGGCTATGCCAGACGATTGGTCGCCCCACAGCAGCACGGTCGCGCAATGGCGCTGGCCATGCTCGGCATCCCTTTGGCACTAGCCCTAGGCGTACCGCTAGGTGCCTGGCTCGGCAAGCTGCTGGGATGGCGTTGTGTGTTTGGGACTCTCTCAGGACTCAGCCTTTTGCTGATGGCCTGGATATATCTGAAAGTGCCTGATTATCCCGGACAACGCTCCGATCGACGCTTGCCGCTACGCAGGGTCCTGCAAACCCCAGGCGTGCGGCCCGTGCTGGCGGTGGTCATGCTCTGGATCCTGGCCCACTACACCCTCTATACCTATATTGCTGCGTTCCTGGCTTCTGTTGGATTGGCCGATCAGATAGATCGGGGCCTCCTTTCATTCGGTATTGCGGCCTTGTTCGGTCTATGGATGATTGGCACGCTGATTGATGACAGGCTTCGGAGTCTGGTACTGCTCAGCCTGACAGCATTCATCCTGGTTTCGTTTGCCCTGGGCTTGGGTGACCTGCCCGTCAGTGCGATCTATATCGGCATCGTCCTGTGGGGGATGAGCTTCGGTGGTGCGCCAACCTTATTGCAAACCTCCTTGGCTGATGTTGCCAGTGACGGCGCCGATATTGCGCAATCAATGTTGGTGACCGTCTTCAATCTGGCGTTTGCAGGCAGTGGTGTGATCGGCGGCATTTTCCTGGAAACATGGGGGGCAGGTGCTATTCCCTGGGTAGCGCTGGCATTGTTGTTACCAGCGCTGTTGATTGTTTCGATAGCCAAGGGGCATGCTTTCAGGCGTTAACTACTGCCGAGGCGTTGAGGATTTATCAACCCTAAGAGGGTGGGCAGAGGTGATGCCACGACGGGATCGTGGCGAGCATGATGATGCACGGTCGGGTGGGAATTATCGAGTCGCGTTGAGTGGCTGCTTCTGGCCCGAAAGCTTCAAAAAAAGCCCGGACTTAGCCGGGCTCGTTAAAAAAAATTCAGCGCGAATCCACCTCTTTCGCGATCTCGACGGATGATTTTTCCCTGCGCCTCTGAAGCCAGCTATAGAACGCATGTACCGGATGGAGGACGGCAGTAAGCACGCCAAGCAGCAGGATGATGAAAATGATGATCAGCGGGATGCTTTCGTGCGAGAACATGGTGGGTTACTCCTGTATTCACTATGTCGGAACCCACAGGCTAGACGCATAGAACAATGTTTTTGATGAACGTATATTCATCCTCGGGTTCGTCAATTGTGCTACGGAGAGAGTCGCCAAACTGATTATGAATGTGCTTTGTACGGTGGCTGTGGCGAGGCCGAGATCTACTGCTTAAGCATCAAACTGCGCCATAGGATCACAGTTGGTGCTACAGGCACGACGTCCGTTTGCTGCGCTTCCGGTTTCGGCAACTCTAGTGTCGTCAACTCGCTCAGCCCGGATGAAGAATGCTGGCGTGCTAAAAGTTTGTCGGGCTCTTCGGTCGACTCATCGATAGGCGGCTTAGTCATTTGATCGAAACAACGACCTTGCCTTTGGCTCGTCCCTGCTCGACATACTTCAACGCCTCTGCCGTTGATTCAAAGGGGAAGGCGCGGTCAATCACCGGTTTGATGATGCCGGCCTCGATGAGCGCGGTTATTTGTTGCAGTTGGGCGCCGTTGGCCCGCATGAATACAAACCTGTAGCTGACGTCTTGCTTGCGGGCCTTGCGCCGAATACCGAGGCTCAGCAGGCGCATGACTTGTTGCAATGGCCAGGACAAATCTTGCTCCTGTGCGAACTGCGCAGTGGGTGGCCCAGAGATGGAAATGAGCTGGCCACCTGGCTTGAGCACCTTGAGTGACTTCTCCAGGACATCGGCGCCGAGACTGTTCAACACTACGTCGTAGTCGTGCAAGACACTTTCGAAGTTCTGCTGTTTGTAGTCGATCACCAAATCGGCCCCCAATGCCTTCACCCATTCGACATTCGCTGTGCTGGTGGTTGTAGCGACAAACGCACCGAGGTGTTTGGCGAGCTGGATGGCGAGGGTGCCGACGCCGCCGGAGCCGGCGTGAATCAGCACTTTCTGACCCTTTTTCAGTTGGGCGGTTTCGACCAGCACTTGCCAGGCGGTCAGTGCAACCAAGGGGAGGGACGCGGCTTGTGCCATGCTGGTATTGGCAGGTTTCAGGGCGATCGCGTTCTCGTTCACGGCGATCAATTCGGCGAACGTGCCGATCCGCGCTTCCGGTGGGCGAGCGTACACTTCGTCTCCCGGTTTGAAGCGTGTCACCTTCGAGCCCACCTCAATCACGACGCCTGCCAGATCGTTACCCAGGATCAACGGAAATGAGTAGGGCAGGATCAGCTTGAATTCGCCTTTGCTGATCTTCGAATCCAGTGCGTTGACGCTACTGGCGTGTACCTCGATCAAAACGTCGTGGGCACTCACTGCGGGGGCGGGCGCTTCGCCAATCCGCCCGGGGTTCTTGCCATAGCGATCAATTAGAAATGCTTTCATCGTGGTGCAGCTCTTTTCGGTTGTAAGGAGGGTAGCCGGTGTGTTGCGGCGTTGCTGTGCCGTGTTGTCAGGCATCGAGGAACGCCTGTGCCTTGGCCACAAAGTCAGCGTGGTGTTGGAAAATACCGCCGTGCCCGGCATCCTCATAAATCACCAGTTGTGCGTTGGGGATACGCTTTGCCAGTGCACTCGAGTTAACGCTGGGCACCATGATGTCGTTGTCGCCGTTGACGATCAGCGTCGGCGTCCGCAAGCGCCTGAGGTCTTGTGGCGCCTGTTTGCCCCACGCGGTGATGGCTTTCAACTGCCGCAGGAAAGCGCTGGGCGTCGGGCCCTTGTCTCGATTTTTTTTGCGTGCTTTCAGACGTTGTAAATACTGCGAGGCGGATCGACGGCCATTGGGCGTCGAAGTAAAGAACAGGTAGAACTTCGGATCGCGCCAGGTCAGCAAGCCTTTGAGCATCAATGGCCATGTCACCGAGCCTACCTTGTCGATACCGCTGCCGCCGGCTGGTCCGGTGCCGGTCAGAATCAAACGCCGAACCAAATTAGGTGCCTTCAGGGCGATGTCCTGAGCGACGAAACCGCCGAGGGAGAAACCGAGCACATCAACGGTTTCCAACCCCAGCGCATGGATCAGCTGGATGGCATCGTCAGCCATTTCGCCGACGGTCAGTGGTGCGCTTCCACCAGAGCCGCCGATGCCGCGATAGTCGGTGGTAATGACGCGTCTGGTTTGTGCAAGGCCATCGATGATCGCGGGGTCGAAGTTGTCCAGCACCGCGCCCCAATGGTTGAACAGTACGAGGGGCACACCGGTTGCTGGGCCGGTATCGCGATAGGCAAAGGGAATGCCGTTGACCGTGATCGACTGGTTCGTCGCGTTGATGAACGACGTCTGTGAACCCGAGGGCGTACTTGTCTGCGTTGAATTCATTGCTACTCCGGACAGTGGCCGGGTTCGATGCAGTGCCCTGCGCCTGCATCGAATCCGGCGCGAATGCTCGCTACCAAAAGATCACGGTTGGGTCTGGTAGCGCTGGGCGACTGCAGACTGGCGGATTTGCCCCAGCAGGCCCTGACGTGCGCTCTGCAGCTCATCCCAGCGTTCCGCTTCGTGCAGCGGCGGGATGGTCACCGGTTCGCGACGATCAAAACCGACTAGAGCGGCATCCACCAGATCGCCCACTTCCATGATTTCGCTCAAGGTATTGATGTCGACGCCGGAGCGATCCCAGATTTCCGTGCGGGTGGCGGCGGGCAGCACGGCCTGCACGTAGACGCCCTGAGGCGAAAGTTCCAGGCTCAGGCCCTGGGAAAGGAACAGCACAAATGCCTTGGTCGCACCGTAGACCGTCATGCCGAACTCCGGCGCGAGGCCCACCACCGAACCGATGTTGATGATCGCGCCGTCGCCTGCCTTGGCCAGGCGTGGGGCGATGGCGCTGGCGAGCCGCACCAGCGCCGTGGTGTTGAGGGCGACCAGTTGCGCAACGCTGTCGGTGCTTTGGTCGATGAAGTTACCGGACAGCGCGGCGCCGGCGTTATTGACGAGGATGCCGATGCGGGCGTCGTCGCGCAGGCGGCTTTCAACGGTTGTCAGATCGCTGAGTTGGGTCAGGTCCGCCGCAATGACATCGACGGCGACGTCGTGTTCGCTGCGCAAGCGCGCTGCAAGTGCATCCAGGCGCGCCTGATCGCGGGCGACCAGTACCAGATCGTGGCCGCGTTGCGCGAAGCGCTCGGCGTAGACCGCGCCAATGCCGGTGGAGGCGCCAGTGATGAGAACAGTAGGGCGAGTGCTCATGGGTTATCTCTCTTTCAGGATGTGAGAAACAGAAAGCGCGATCACTGATGGCTCAGCTTGCGATAGCGCTCGATTCAGCCAGCGTCGGGTAGTCGATGTAGCCAGCCGCACCGCCGCCATAGAGGGTGGCGGGATTGAATGCGGACAACGGCGCGCCACGTTTGAGGCGCTCCACCAGATCCGGATTGCCAATGAACGGGCGACCGAAGGCGATCAGGTCGGCCTGGTCTTCAGCGAGCTGCGAAGCCGCCAGGTCCAGGTCATAGCCGTTGTTGGCGATGTAGGTGTTTTTGAAGCGCTGGCGCAGGGCGCCGAAATCGAAGGGCGCCACATCGCGCGGGCCACCGGTCGCGCCTTCGACCACGTGCAGATAAACCACGTCGAGGGCGTCGAGTTGTTCAACGACGTAATCGAATTGCGCCTGCGGATCGCTGCTGGATACGCCATTGGCCGGCGAAACCGGAGACAGGCGCACACCGGTGCGATCCGCGCCGATTTCATTGACAACCGCCGCCGTCACTTCGAGCAACAGGCGCGCACGATTCTCAATCGAACCGCCGTAAGCGTCGGTACGCAGATTGGCGTTGTCCTTGAGGAATTGATCCAGCAAATAGCCGTTTGCACCGTGAATCTCCACACCATCGAACCCGGCGGCGACCGCGTTTGCCGCGGCCTGGCGGAAATCGGAGACGATCCCCGGCAGTTCGCTGATGTCCAGTGCGCGCGGCTCGGAGACGTCTTCAAAACGGTTGTTGACGAACACTTTGGTGGCGGCGCGCAGTGCAGAAGGGGCCACAGGAGCGGCGCCGTTTTCTTGCAGATCAACATGCGACACGCGGCCGACATGCCACAGTTGCAGAAAGATTTTTCCGCCCTTGGCATGGACGGCATCGGTCACGGTGCGCCAGCCGTCTATCTGCTTCTGCGTGTAGATCCCGGGGGTGTCCTGATAGCCCTGGCCCTGTCGGGAAATCTGCGTGGCTTCGCTGATCAGCAGGCCGGCGCTGGCGCGTTGGCTGTAATAGGTGGCCGCGAACTCGCTGGGGACGAAGCCCTGGCCTGCGCGGTTACGTGTCAGCGGCGCAAGGACTACCCGGTTCGACAGCGTTAGGCTGCCAAGGGTGTAAGGGGTGAACAGATTCTGATTGGTCATCTGGTATTTCTTCCGTGCCCGTTGATGGAGATCGGTGTTGCGTGCAATTAGGATGATGATCGAAATCTAAACTGTCAACGGTTTTGATTATGACCAGCATCTATGTATGATTGGACGCATGATTTCCCGGTAAACACGAGGTATTGCACGTGAGAGTGACCAAGGCCCAGGCGCAGGCCAATCGAGAGCACATCGTTGAAACGGCCTCAGAGCTGTTCCGTGAGCGCGGCTTTGACGGCGTCGGTGTGGCGGATCTCATGGCGGCTGCCGGTTTCACCCATGGAGGCTTCTACAAACACTTCGGGTCGAAGGCCGACCTGATGGCCGAAGCCTCGGCCTGCAGTCTTGCCAAATCGCTGACTGGCGCCCAAGCGCTCGATGTTCCGGGCTTCATCAACGTCTATGTGACCCGAGAACATCGGGACGGACGTGGCAGCGGTTGCACCATGGCCGCGTTGTGCAGCGACGCGGCGCGTCAATCGGATGATGTGAAAACGACATTTGCCGAAGGCATTGAACACACCCTGCAAACGCTGGGAGAGAAATATCCGACGGGACCGGATGCCGAGGCGGGAGAGGGGAGAAAGAAAATGATCGACCTGCTGTCTCGTGCTGTCGGCGCGATTATTTTGTCGCGTGCCTGCCCGGATGATTCTGCACTCGCGGATGAGATCCTTGAGGTTTGTCGCGCTGAAATGTTGGCTTCGTTGCCGGTCGATGAAGTTGAACCGGTGTTGAAGGAAGATTAATTCAAAGCGTGAGCCGCCTATCCGCGCGATCAAAATACGCTACACAGTTTTTTGACCAATTTGATTTGAGCGGGATTTGTAGAAAACCAGCTAAGAAATTTAGCTATATATTAGTTTTGCTATCCTCTTTGCGGTCAGTCATGCGTCGTCTGAATAAGGAAACTTCTATGACTACTGCACATGTTTTCATCGCCATCAGTCTAGATGGCTATATCGCCAGGTCCGACGGTGACATTGACTGGCTATTGCAGCGCGATGATCAGAGTGAGGATCACGGCTACCTGGGCTTCATCGCCGATAAGGATGCTATCGTGATGGGGAGGGGGAGCTATGAGAAAGTGCTGACCTTCGACACTTGGTTCTACGACCTGCCAGTAATCGTGTTGTCTCAACAGTTGGCCGATTCACAGGTGCCTAATGCGCTAGAGGGAAAAGTGCGTTTTTCCAAC
The DNA here is from genome assembly GCF_059492165.1 of Pseudomonas sp. Pseusp15. Lineage (NCBI taxonomy): Bacteria > Pseudomonadati > Pseudomonadota > Gammaproteobacteria > Pseudomonadales > Pseudomonadaceae > Pseudomonas > Pseudomonas sp. Pseusp15. The sequence continues at coordinate 2,961,243 of NZ_CP168523.1, read as the reverse complement.
CTCACTCCTTCAGACCTGCTGGCGGAACTGGCGAGGCAAGGTGTGCATCGAGTCTATGTCGATGGCGGGCAATTGGTGCAGTCATTCCTGCGTGACGGGTTAGTCGCCGATATGGTGATCACCACTGTTCCCGTGCTGATTGGGTCGGGAAGACCATTGTTCGGGGCCCTTACGCAGGACATTGAATTGAAGCTAGTAAATAGCCGGTGTTTTCCTTCCGGTCTAGTGCAGTCAACCTATCAGTTGGTTCCTTGATTTTCCGGAGGGAGGCCCGATCCAAAAACGAGGGTGAGATGGCATCTCGTCCACGGTACTGTCGTCTAAATGACCACTACTGCTCGGTTTCTGCCTGTCGCCAAGGCTGCAACCGACCCAAAGCGGACACTGCCAAAGACGTCCCTTCGCACTCACTTGGTGTCGGTGAGGTTATGTATGCGGCGTCTTGGCTCTAATCGCCGACCACTGATCATATGCTGCTTTCATTGTCTGCCAGGTATGAGCATCCGCGGGGACAAGATGTTCGATGCGAAATGACGCTACCGTGATATCGAGCGGCATTCCGAAGGTTGTGAATGTAGATAGAAAGCGAAGCTCCCCGTTGTCGGTGCGCACTTGAGTCAGTATCAAGGGCGATGATGGTATGTCCTGTGGTAATTCTTTCGGCCCTGTAAGGTCCCGCAGGAGGTGAGCTAAATCGGGATTGCTGGACGCTTCCCTTGCGGCGCGCTGCCAAGCAATAGCCCGTATCTCTTGTGCATTTACCAAGCAATCACCCAAGCCGCCCGGACGTATCAGAGTATCCAGCAAGTTGAGACCTGCCTCACCAGCCACTGAAACACCGGCCATTTCGAATAACAACCCCGCGCTGGCGTTGGCTGCGGTGATGTCCCATTTGTTATTGATGACAATGGCGGGAGCAGGATTGTTGGCTTGCAGGATGTGATCAATTGCAACGTGGACAACCTCCAACTCCGGAGCGTCCAGTGCAGAAGCAACGTAGCGCGGCGCGTAGCCAGCGGCAGTGAACACTGCGTTGCATTGCTCGAGAGGTACGTCGAGGATTGTTAATAGTGCATGCAGTGTGCCAGGGCTGGCCTTGGCGCGACCTGTCTCGACGCAGCTCAGGTGACGTTGAGATATGCCTGCCAACAGGGACAGATCCAGCTGGCTGAGTCCCGCTTGCTGACGGAGTCGTCGTAGATGCTCGCCAGCAGCATTACTGGCTACTGAATACGTAGGATGAAAAAAGTGGTGGCCCATGTTTCAACTCTGACTGTCCATGTGAAGAGTGTCTATGACCTATAAGGTCATTGTGAGACGAGCAACATTATCACTACTGTGCAGGCGCTACCCACCAAGGAGAAGGACATGAAAGGCACCTACGTTGCACTACCCGTGCTATTGATTTTTTCACTCTATACCGGCTGGACGTTGCTGATGGCAGAGCAGTCGCTTTTTGCCTTTGGTTTGGAGCTAATGTCCCGGCCTGACACCGCGCAAGTCGTCATCGATCTCTATGTGATGGCAGCGCTCGCTTGCCTTTGGATGGTTAACGACACCAAATCGAGAGGCGATTCGTTGCCAGGTGTATTGCCGTACCTGTTGCTTACGCTCATTTTTGTTTCCATAGGCCCACTCCTGTACATCGTGGTCAAGGGAATTACCGAGTCGCGTACGCATAAACTTTCCTTATAGAAAGTGGCAACTGTTCATCCATTCATCAAGGCATTTCATACCTACCTGAGACGCACGAGTTTCAGGACTGCAATGACCGCTTCTGGCCGTTCTCCGCCGGTCGCGAAAGGCAGAAAGCGACCCATAGCTGCCGGTGGGAACCGGCAGAAACCGGCCAGGAGCGCAAGCGCGAGAAGTTGCATTGCATTTGAGTATCTACGGACTAACCTCAGTGCATCATTACACCGCGCGCGGGGGGACTCGCCGCCAAGGTGTCATATCCCAACTGACCTCCAATTCACGTTGGCCAAGGAGCGTTATGAAGACCTTCTTGCTCTTGCTAAGGACGGCCCTGTTCGTTGTTTTATTTTCCTTTGCCTTGCTCAGTCTTCTCGTGTCTCTTTCCTCGTACAAGGAGGTGGACGAGACGAAGACTTGGCAGAGGTTGAATGCCACTGTCGCCACTGTCTCCATTTTTGAGGAGATGCGCAGTAAGGGTATGACCTATTGCCCTCTGGTTAACGTGACCTTTGAGTTGAACGGACAGCAATACACTTATCCGCTCGAAATATCGCAGCGGCCCTGTAAGACCAGCCTGGAGTCGGTCGAAAGATCAGTTGCAACACTCCGGGAAGGAAAAGTGATCGAAATTCTTGTCGACCCTGCGAAGCCGGGTAGAGTGAAGCCAGGTACTTACTCACTAGGTGGGGCTTTTTACCTCGGCGTTTTCTTGGGCACGCTAGCCTTTATCGGGGGCGTAGCTGTCCTGGTGTTTCCTGCTAAGAAATCTGTCAAGCAAAGAGAAAGCATTTCACATTCAACTTTGAGCAAGAAAGAAGTTCAGGAAAAAGTTCGCGAGCTGCTCGCCGCCGGCACTGCAAAGTCGGAAGTGTTTTCACAACTCTCCGGGCGGGGTGTAAAAGACAGTCATCTTGCCTACTTTATAGCCTCGTATGCAGATCCAATTCGTTGTGACGAGCACGATCGCAAGGTCAATATTCTCATCACGATAATGCTCGCCCAGGCTTTGATTGCATTCTTTCTGGGATTGGATATCGGCGCCCGGATGGGGCCAACGGCCAAATGGGTTATGGGTGTTTCAATGACCTTGATTCCCTTGTTTTTGGTATGGGGCTTCTACAACCATCGCGTCGGCGCCTACAACGCGTACATACTCTTTTCGCTTCTCCAATTCCCAAGATCACTTGAGGGGTTTACATCGAGTCCGGCAACAACCACTATCGCATTAGCTATAAGTATCGTTATCCTGGCTTTTGTTTGGTACGTCCGAGGAAAAATCTTTCCAGACTTCGTCTTCGTCAATCCCAGGAAAATCAAAGGTAAGTACTTCTTTACGGGCTGAGCCATCATGCCGCCGGATCTGCCCGAACGGCTGTCCAAGCCTGTGAGTTCAATCGTTAGCGAAGACTGCTTCGGGTCGATTTCAGCCGGTTCCAGCAGGCAGCTTTTGGCGGGTTTCTGCCTCTCACGACCCATGGCAGGCGCTAAATCATCAGAAGGTAAGCTTCCTCCTCCGATGTTCTGCCAATTTTTCTCATGAGTTTTTACCAACTTAGCGATTAATCCTTCGGAGATTTTTTGGCCCAGAAAAAATAATGAAGAACTATGCCAACCAAAAAGACAAAAATGGTAATACTGATATGTCTTAAGGCCTCAGCTGAGTGTTTTATACTATTAGCTTTGCACTCGTAAGCCTCACCGCATCTTGGTGTGCAAAATCCTACCGACTCTAAATTGCATCCAGTCACTAATTTTCCATAATGTGTAATGGTGATGTGGTTCCCTCGAATTTTTGTGAGCCCCTTCGGAAGTTCTGTATAGTCTGGGAGGGCGAGAAATTTTCTTAATTCATTAGTGGATTTGTCTCTTATAATAAGCCAGATCCCTCTTTGAGTGCCATCAGCTCACACGAGTGTGCCCTCTGTCACGGAAGCGTTTTCTTTGAAGGGCAGTGGCTTATTTGAAAGTTCGGAGAGATAGAGTGCTGTAAATACTAATAGGGCGAACGTGGTAAATAACGCAGCCTTGATATGGTTGTTCAAGTGAAGAGTCGATTTTAGTAAGTCAAGTATCAAGCGAACTCTCCTCAGTCATGCGCCAGAAGCATTCGTTTCCGCATAGATACTTAGGCTAGACGAATTTGTTCACAATTCCACTGGCTGCTTCTGGCCCAGGCTGTGTAAAAACGCAGACACGGTTTTGAAGTCTGCGTCGCTACGTAAAATCTGCAATGGTTGGTGGGTCAGCGGACCTGAAATTTGCGTAGGAACGCGCTTTTCGTTCTGGTTCTGACTGTCAAACCTGCTCTAAACCGTTTTTACACAGCCTCGGCCGATTGCTGCCTGTTGAGATGGGCTGAAATCGCCCCCAGACTGCCATCGACGACTCAGCTTATGGCGTGCGTAGAATAGCGGCTTCCCCATTTTCAAAGGAATGATCCAGTGATCACTTGCCACGTCAGGTATGTAATCGATCCCTACCAGCTCCCGGCTTTCGAAAGCTATTCTCGCCATTGGATTCGTGTGGTGACCCGTATGGGAGGAAACCACCATGGCTACTTTCTACCAGCGGAAGGCGCCAACAACATCGCTTACTGTCTATTCAGCTTTTCCAGCCTGGCAGATTATGAGCAGTATCGTAGGGAGGCCGGAGTTGATCCGGAGTGTGTTCAATTGGTGACGCAGGCTACCGAGCAAAAATTCATCCTGAGCTATGAGCGCAGTTTCCTTCGTCCCATTCTGGATTGAACTGACGTGTTTTCGGCCGCACGCGGGCCACCAAAGAGGCTGCTTTTGGCTGGCTGATAGCAGTCATTTTCAGCCAAGGAAAAGTAGCCGTCGTCACTCCGGTGCCATCGGGACTGTGAGCGTAAGCTTGATGAACTCCTCGTTCTTGTCGATGGTGTCCAAGGCGCCACGCAAAGTGTCGGTGGGCATCAGCCGAGCCATGAGCCTCGACCCAGTTGGAACGCTCCAGGATGGCGGCTTCGAGAGCGAGCTGATTTTGTATGGCTGGGAGGGGAGAAGGTTTGAATTGTGGCATCGCAAATCCTCGGTTTTGAGGACAGCGTAGCATCACCTTACGTGAAGGATTTTTAACGATCAGCAGGACGCCGGAGGAGGGGGTTCAGCCGCTGAGTTCTGGAACACGTCCATAATAGTTATGGAACACATGCCGAGAGCCGAGATTTTCACCAAACCCCAGAAACGACAAAGCCCTGAAAAATCAGGGCTTTGTCGTATAAATATGGCGGAGGCGATGGGATTCGAACTCATGGACCTGTTACAGTCGACGGTTTTCAAGACCGTTGCCTTAAACCACTCGGCCACACCTCCGTTTGCGTTGCGGGCGCCATAATACCTGAATGAAACACACTGTCAAACTCTCTGCATGGCTTGTTACAGAGCGTCTGTTATGATCTTTGCGACTGAACGTTTCAAACCAACAGGAGTGTCGCCATGCGCGAACAGGATTACGCAGTTAATAACAGCGTGCAGGCTGAGCAGCTAGAGGTTAGCCGCGTCCTGCGCAACACTTACGGCCTACTCGCTCTCACCCTCGCATTCAGCGGCGTGATGGCGTTTGTCGCACAGCAGATGCGTGTCGGTTACCCGAACGTCTTCGTGGTGCTGATCGGCTTCTACGGCCTTTTCTTCCTCACCAACAAACTCCGTGACTCGGCGTGGGGCCTGGTTTCTGCGTTCGCGCTGACCGGTTTCATGGGTTTCCTGCTCGGCCCGATCCTCAACCGTTACCTGGGCATGCAGGGCGGCGCGGAAGTGGTCAGCTCGGCCTTCGCGATGACCGCGCTGGTGTTCGGCGGCCTGTCGGCTTATGTGCTGATCACCCGTAAGGACATGAGCTTCCTGGGTGGTTTCATCACGGCCGGTTTCTTCGTGTTGCTGGGTGCGACGCTGGCGAGCTTCTTCTTCAAGATCAGCGGTCTGCAACTGGCGATCAGCGCAGGTTTCGTGCTGTTCTCCTCGGTCTGCATTTTGTTCCAGACCAGCGCCATCATTCACGGCGGCGAGCGCAACTACATCATGGCGACCATCAGCCTGTATGTATCGATCTACAACCTGTTCATCAGCTTGCTGCAGCTGTTCGGCATCATGGGCCGCGATGATTGATCGCCAGCCTTGAGTAAAAAACCCGCTTCGGCGGGTTTTTTATCGTCTGGGAATCGGGGTATCCACGTCTTTGCGAACCAAACAGCACTCACGCCATCGGTGGCAGCCGGCGTTTGATCGGGGTTTTCTTGACGATGGCGGTGTTGGTTTCGGCGTGGGTGTTGAGGCGGTCGAGGAGGGTGTCCAGTTGTTCCATCGAGCGCACATGCAGGCGGGCGATGAAGCAGTCGTCGCCGGTGACTTTGTCGCACTCGGTGAATTCGGGGATCGCCTGAATCTGCCGTTCCACTTCCTGCAACTGGCCCGGTAACGGGCGGATGCGGACGATGGCCTGGAGTTGATAGCCGAAGCATTTAGGGTCGATTTCGACGGTATAGCCCTTGAGTACGCCGCGTTCTTCGAGGCGGCGCAGGCGCTCGGCAACGCTGGGCGAGGACAGGCCGCTGATCTGTGCCAGGGCCTTGAGCGAGCGGCGGGAGTCTTCCATCAATGCGCTGATCAGCACTTGGTCGATGTCGTCGGTCATGGCGAATCCCCTGTTAGGCAATCGGCTGGATAAGCCTTGATAAAAAAGGCAGATACCGAGTTTAGCCTGCTTTTTGCGCTGGAGAAGCCCCTCGGCGGATTGGCATACTTTGGCCTCAAACACAGGAGGTTGATGATGGACAGAACACTACGTCGCGGCTCATTCGAGATGACCGCCGCCATGCTGATTTCCGGAACCATTGGCTGGTTCGTGCTGGTGTCCGGGCAACCGGTGCTGGACGTGGTGTTCTGGCGCTGTGTGTTCGGTGCCGCCACCTTGTTGCTGATTTGCGCGGCGTTCGGCTTTCTGCGCCCGGGCATTTTGACGTCCACCACTTTCTTGTTGGCCGTACTGAGTGGTGTGGCGATTGTCGGTAACTGGGTGTTGTTGTTCGCGTCCTATTCTCGCGCCTCGATTGCCATCGGCACGGCGGTTTATAACGTCCAGCCGTTCATGTTGGTGGGGCTGGCCGCGCTGTTTCTCGGGGAGAAAATCACCCTGCAAAAACTGTTCTGGCTGGGCATTTCGTTTCTCGGGATGCTGGCGATTGTCAGCGCACATGGCGAGCAAGGCGAGGGTGGCAACGATTACCTGATGGGGATCGCTCTGGCGCTGGGTGCTGCCTTCCTGTACGCGATTGCCGCATTGATCATCAAACGCCTGACCGGCACGCCACCGCATCTGATTGCGTTGATCCAGGTCTGCACCGGCGTGCTGTTGCTCGCGCCCTTTGCGCACTTCTCGGCGATGCCGCAAGCGCCCAATACCTGGGCCAGCCTGGTGACCCTGGGTATCGTGCATACCGGCTTGATGTATGTGCTGCTCTACGGAGCAATTCAAAAGCTGCCGACCGCCCTGACCGGCGCGTTGTCGTTCATCTATCCGATTGCGGCGATTTTCGTGGATTGGTTTGCTTTCGGTCATCGCCTGGAGCCGCTGCAATGGATCGGTGTCGCCGCGATTCTGCTGGCCGCCGCCGGGATGCAACAGGGTTGGGGCCTGAAGCTTCGGCGGGTGGCTACACAATAAACGGCCTCTCAGATGTTCCAGCGCGGTGCGGTTTTCGCCAGACGCTGGCGCATCTCGCCGATGTTCGCGGCCAATTGTCGGGTCAGCAATCGGTAGCCATCCAGTGGACTGTAGACCGGCATATCAAGCGTAGAGTCCAATGGCGGTTCGGCTGGCCGGCTGAGCCGTTGTGAAGCGCCCGATTTCAATGCCCGGGCCATACCGATCAGTTGCACCCGGATCTGTCGGTGCTCGGTTTTCAATGCCGATTGCAGGTGGGCCATTGCCTCAGAGTCATCGGCATTCGGCCGGCTATTGCCGAGGATTTCCAGGATGCTGACGCACATCCGCAGGTTGCGCTGAATCGCATCGAGTTCGGTCATGGAAACCCGCACCTCCTTGGACACAGAGGGCATCAGTGAGCGCAGTTGCACCATGACTGCGTTCAAGCGATTCATGAGCTTCAAGTGCTCGTCAGCGGCGACGGACTCGCCGTTGATGATACGGCCATAGATTGCCGCGCAGTCGCGCAACGCATCGGCCAGGTTGTAGCGCCAGGAGTACACCGCGTACAGCGGCAGGGCAAAGGAGAAAGCCAGTGCCAGGGCGATGCCGATCAGAATATCCACCCCGCGCCACAGGCCATCGGTGACCGGGTTGTCACCGTGCCCGGCAACGATAAACACGGTGATCGCCGACAGCAGCGCCGTATAACCACCCTTGCCGATGGCGTGGTACGAGAAAAACCCGCACACCACCGACATTGCGAAATAGGTCAGCCACGGCATCCCGAGCCAGGCCTGTTGCGCCACCAGCAACAAGCCGACACCGGCCCCGATCAAGGTGCCGATGGCTCGCTCGGCGGCTTTCTTGCCGATATTACCGTGGTGCTGCAAGCCGCCGATCACCACCAGCATGGTCACCGACGCCCATTCGCCGTGGGGCAGATGGATGCCGGTAGTCAGCAGAATCGTCGCCAGCAACCCCAAGGAAACCCGCACCGCATGGATCAGTTTGGCGTGGCGGTAGCGCCGGTACGGGTCCAGCAATGGACGCAGTATTCGGCGCAACAGCGGCGGCAGTCGAAGGCCTTTGATGATGCTCAGTCTGGTGTCCTCAGAAAATTTTGGTGTCCTCAGAAAATATAGTCGGTGGTCAGGAAGCTCGAGTTCCGGCCGCTGATGATCTCGCTGAGAAGCTCTTTGCTGCTTTCCTGGAACTTGGTCGCCACCAGGGTCCGGATCGAAAACACCCGTAGCGCATCGTGCACCGATAACGTGCCCTCGGCGGAGTTCTTGCGGCCGTTGAACGGGTAGGTGTCCGGGCCGCGTTGGCACTGGGCGTTGAGGTTGATCCGGCCGACCTGGTTGGCGAAGGTGTCCACCAGCCTGCCGACCGCCACCGGGTTGGTGCCGAAGATGCTCAGTTGCTGGCCGAAGTCGGATTCCAGGACGTAATCGATCACGGTGTCCAGATGACGGTAAGGCACGATCGGCACGACCGGGCCAAACTGTTCTTCCTGATAGACGCGCATCTGCGGTGTCACCGGGTACAACACGGCCGGGTAGAAGAACGATGCCCGGGACTCACCACCATTGGGGTTGACCACGGCGGCGCCTTTGCTGACCGAGTCCGCCACCAGCGAATGCAGATAATCGACTTTGCTCGCCTCCGGCAGCGGTGTCAGGGCCACGCCGCTGTCCCACGGCATACCGGGTTTCAGTGAGGCGAGCCTGGCGTTGAATTTCTCAATGAACGCCTCGACCACGTCTTCATGGACGAAGAGGATTTTCAGCGCGGTGCAGCGCTGACCGTTGAACGACAGGGAGCCGGTAACGGCTTCGCTGACCGCGTTGTCCAGATCCACCTCAGGCAACACGATGCCGGGGTTCTTCGCATCCAGGCCCAGTGCCGCACGCAAGCGGTGAGGCCTTGGGTGGAGCTTTTTCAGGTCGCTGGCAGCCTTGTTGGTGCCGATAAACGCAAAGATATCGATCTTGCCGCTGGCCATCAGTGCGCTGACGGTCTCGCGGCCACTGCCGTAAATGACGTTGATCACCCCGGCCGGGAAGCTGTCGCGAAAGGCTTCCAGCAGCGGACGAATCAACAGCACCCCAAGCTTGGCCGGCTTGAACACCACGGTGTTGCCCATGATCAGCGCCGGAATCAGCGTGGTGAAAGTCTCGTTCAGCGGATAGTTGTAAGGCCCCATGCACAACGCCACGCCCATCGGAACGCGGCGGATCTGGCCGAGGGTGTCCTGTTCCAGTTCGAATCGGCTGGAGCGGCGGTCGAGTTCCTTGAGGGCGTTGATGGTGTCGACGATGTAGTCGCAGGTGCGGTCGAACTCTTTCTCCGAGTCCTTGAGGTTCTTGCCGATCTCCCACATCAGCAACTTGACCACCGCCTCGCGCTGTTCGCGCATACGACCGAGGAAGGTCTCGACATGCTGGATACGCTCGGCCACGCGCATGGTCGGCCACAAACCCTGGCCCCGGTCATAGGCACGGACAGCCGCGTCGAGCGCGGTCAGGGCGGTATCGGCATCGAGCAGCGGTGTGCTGCCGAGGATTACTTGTTCGTCGCCATTCGCGCCGCTCAGGTACACCGGGCTACGGACTTGGGCGAGGGGCCCGGACCAGGTTTTCAGTTCACCGTCGACCAGGTATTCGCGCTGTTCGGTCTGGCCGTTGAGGCGATACTTTTCCGGGATGCCGTCGGCGGTGGGAAACAGGTTGCCAAGGATCGATGCTGTGGTCATGTCGCTACCCCGTCTGGATTGGGTGATGCACTGATGAATCGTTTTAGCAGACCTCGGCCTGGCTTGTCATGATTCATCTTTGGGTTTTTTGGGCTCGGCGTTGTGGATCGCGAATCTGTCGGCTCATCCGCTCATGAAAGCCGATCTTTTCCCCTTGAGAACACACAAGTAATGATCCCCCGGTTAAACTTCACGCTCTTTCTAAAGGAGTTCATATGAGTTACTACCAGCCGGGCATCCTCGCCACCCCAGTTCCGCCTCAAGCTCGTCATATGTTCTTCGCCCTCGAATCCGCCGAGGCACTGCCGGCAGCGCTGGATAACCTGACGCGCCTGGTGGACGGAAAATCGGCGGTGGTGGGTTTCGGCGAGTCCCTGGTCAAGGCGCTGCACGCGCAGATCGACGGCTTGCGAGCCTTTCCTGCGCTGGTCGGTGTCGGCGTCGACAACCCGTCGACCCAACACGCGCTCTGGTGCTGGTTGCACGGTGTTGACCGTGGCGAGTTGCTCAATCGCAGCCACGCGATCGAAGCCGCGCTGGCACCGGCCCTGCGTCTGGTGCAGATGAACGAAACCTTCCGCCACATGACTGGCCATGACCTGACCGGTTACGAAGACGGCACCGAAAACCCTCACGATGAAGCCGCTGTCGCCGCCGCGCTGCTGGGCGAGGGCGCTGAGGGGCTGGTCGGTGGCAGCTTCGCCGCGATCCAGCAATGGCAGCATGACTTGAAAGGCTTCCACGCGATGCCGTCCCACGAGAAGGACAACATCATGGGCCGGCGCCTGAGCGACAACGAAGAACTCGACGACGCGCCGCTCTCCGCCCACGTCAAACGCACCGCCCAGGAAAGCTTCGCACCGGAAGCCTTCGTGGTCCGTCGCTCGATGCCGTGGATCGAAGGCGATCGCGCCGGCCTGATGTTCCTGGCATTCGGTTTTTCCCTCGATGCATTCGAAGCCCAACTGCGACGCATGAGCGGTCTGGAGGACGGCATCACCGACGGTTTGTACCGCATCAGCCGACCGATCACTGGCGGCTACTACTGGTGCCCGCCGCTCAAGGACGGTCGCCTCGACCTGCGCGCATTGCGTGTCGGCTAAATAGCGAAACCAGAAAAAGATCGCAGGCTTCGTCAGCGCCTACAGATTCAGGCGAAGCCCGCGATCTTTTGATCTTGCTCCTGGTCACCTTGACGTCGCCAAAAGATCCCAGCCAGCGTAGAGCGTGTGCGGCAGTCAGAACGATTTGCTGACACTCGCCACCAGGGTCGCGCTGCACACATCGTCGAACCCCCAGTTGCTGATGCATTGGCTTTTCGACAAATCGGTATCGATGTAACTCAACCCCAGCAGCACCCCGGCCACTTCGCGGGTCAGCTTCGCCTCCCACTCGTGGTAAGCCTCCTCGCCATGCCCCGAGGCCGAATACAGGCGCGGGTCTTTGAAGTCCATTTCGCCGTAGCGCAGTTTCAGCCCCAGCCCATAGGGCAACTCGGTTTCGTAGCCAACGTAGCGGTACAACGTGCTCTGTTTGCTGTCGATGCCCGGTGCATCGGCAGAGTAATAGGCCGCGAGTTTCACGCCATAGACGTCGAGAATCCCGTAGACCTCGCTCTGATTGAACTGGCTCTCTTTTGGATACGCGTATTTGAGATAGCCGACATCCAGGCTGACGGCGTCGGTCGCCTGCCACAGCCAACCACCGTAGTAGTCGACTTCCTGGCGGGTTTTCAGGCCACCGCCGAAATCGACGTTCGAACTCCAGGCGCCCAGGTACAGGCCGCTGCTGTGGGCCAGGGTCACACCGGCTTGCACGGCGGGGTCGTTCTGGGTTTGCGAGATGCCGCGAGTGCGATAGTCGCTGGCCAGGGTCAGGTCGACCAGCACGGCGAAGTCGTCATTCAAGGGCAGGGCCTGGCTGCCCAGGGGCAACAGGCTGAAGGATGCGAGGGCGAACAGGGTGAACGATTTCATGGTGCAGTGCCTTTGTTGTGATTGTTATGGGCAGATTTGAGACAACGCTGCTCCAGCCCCCAGCGATGAACGCGGAGTTGGGCAGCGTGTACAGGCGATTTTTCTCAGAGTGTCGGGGCGTAGACTTCGCGACCGGCGAACCAGGTTTGCAGCACTTGGGTGTCGTGCAGGGCTTTCTCATCGACGCTGAACACGTCGCGGTCCAGCACGATGAAATCGGCTTGCTTGCCGGGGCTCAACGAGCCGATTTGCTTCTCTAGACCGATAGTGCGAGCGGCGTTGAGGGTGTAGGCGTAGAACATCGTTTCCCGGTCGATGCGTTCGTCGGCGTTCAACACACCCAACGGGCCGTTTCGGGTGATCGCCTGGGCGATGGCGTTCCACGGATTGGGCGAAGACACCGGCCAGTCGCTGGCCCCGGCGATCGTCGCGCCCTGTTTGAGCAGCGAGTGCGCCGGGTACTGATAGCGGAAGGCGAGGGCGCTGACGTAAGGCTTGATCATGTCCAGGGTGTAATCGTCGGCGGAGGCCCAGAGCAACTGCATGGAGGCGATGACGTTGAGCGGTTTGAACCGCGCAAACTCTTTCGGGTTGACCATTTGCAAGTGGGTGATCGAGTGAGTCACGCCGCTCTGGCGATCCTTGCGCGCCTGGGCGATGCCGTTCAGGGATTCGCGTACCGCGCGGTCGCCGATGGCGTGGATATGCACCCGCCAGCCGCGTTGATCGATGGCACTGACCAGTTCGCCGAAGTGCTTCGGATCGATCAGCAACTCGCCCTGTTTTTGCGAGTTGGTGTAAGGATCGATCATCGCCGCGCTCTGGGCCGGGTATTCGATCACGCCGTCGGCAAAAATCTTGATACCGGGCAGGGTCAGGTTGGGGATGCCCTGGAATTGCTGGCGGACCTTGTCCAGCGTGTCGAGATCGGCCGGTACGCTTTTCGGATTGGCCACCAGCAGGGCCGCGACGTGGGCGGTCATGCCACCGCTTTGCGACAGCGCTTTGTACACCGGCAGTACGCCGACGGTTTTCTCCGTGGGTTTAAGGGCAAACACCGGCTCGCCGGGGGCGGCGTTGGCAGCGGGGTCCATCCAGGCCGTAATGCCCAGGCTGTTGTTGTAGCGCACGGCGGTTTGCGCGGCGCGCAGCATGTCGGCGGCACTGGGCGCGGGCATTTTTAACGCAACCCGATCCCAACCGGCGTCCACCAGAAAACCGTTGGGGCTACCATCGGCAAGCTTGCCTATGGTGTCGAGTTCGGCGGCCGGCAGGTTTTGCAGCAGGATGGCGTCGATGCCCGCGCGTTCGAGCATGACGTTGTTGGCCCAGGCGGTGTGGTGGTCGCTGCCGGTGAACACCACAGGCACCTTGGCCCATTCGCCGCTGTTGAATTTTTTGCCGAGGGCCTCGGCCTGGGCCCAATACGCCGAACTCATGCCGGCCACGCTCAGCACATCGCCGTGTTTCGCCTTGCCGTCATCACGCCATCCGCGCAGGCGTTTTTCCAGCTCATCGAGGTCGACCACCTCATCTTCCATATTGGCCGAGGCCATTTCCAGACCGCCGAAAATCGCGTGGGAATGGCTGTCGATCAGGCCGGGCATCAACGTCTTGCCGCCGAGGTCGATCACTTTCGTTTGCGATTCAATCAAGGCTTTTATCTGTGCATCGCTGCCAACTTGCAGCACTTTGCCGTCCTGCACCGCCAGGGCCTGCACCTTGGGCTGGTTGCGGTCGGCGGTGAATATCTTGCCGTTGAGCAGCACCAGATCGGTCGCTGCCATGGCTTCCATCGAGGCAAAAGCCACAGCGGCAATCAATAGATTCGGGAGGAATCTTTTCATTGAATGTTTCCTTGTTATTGCGTCTGATGGCCAGATTAGTGGCTGCTTATGCTCAACAGAACGCCTCACTCACGAAAAACGTTTTTGCCGGAATGGAAAAAGAATGGACAAGTTGGGTGCGTTGAAAATGTTCGTGGTCACGGCGCAACTGGGCAGTTTCAGCCGCGCCGCCGAGCAACTGGGCAAGACCCCGTCGGCCCTGACCAAAGCGGTCAATCACCTGGAGGCCGAGCTCGGTGCCCGGCTATTCGAGCGCAGCACCCGGCGGATTCTGCTGACGGAAGTGGGGCGGCTCTACCTGGAAACCGCGCGTCAGGTGTTGCAGCGGCTGGACGAGGCCGGTGAGGAAATCGAGCAGTTGCAGCATGGCCTGCGCGGCAATCTGAAAATCACCGCGCCACTGGCCTATGGGCATGCCTTTCTCGATCAGGTGTGTGGCGGTTTTCTGGAGCAGTATCCGCAGATCAATCTGCAAGTGGACCTGTGCGATGAGTTCGTCAATCTGCTGGAAAGCGGCTACGACCTGGCCCTGCGCGAAGGCCATGACGACCTGCCGGGGCTGATCGCCCGCGTCGTTGGCAGCAATCGTCTGGCGTTGTGTGGCAGCCCGGCCTATCTGGCGCGCAAGGCGTTGCCGGTCACCCCGCAAACCCTCGATGAGCACGAATGGTTGCTGTATCGCCATCCCTTGCTCAGCCGCGAATTCTGGTGGGCCGAGCGCGATGGGCAGCGCTTGAGCCTGCCGCAACCCCAGGCGCCACGGCTGCGCAGCGACAATTACGACTTGCTGCTGGCCAATGCGCTGGCCGGACGCGGGTTGTTGCACACGCCGCTATGGAGCGCTGCGCCGTATCTGGCCGACGGTCGACTGGTGCGGGTGATGGCGGACTACGACATCGATCCCGACAGCTTTGGCCCGCACATTCTGGCGGTGTACCCGAGCCATCGGCGAGCGACCGCCAAAGTCGTGGCTTTTATCGATTACATCGCCGGGTTTCTGGCCTCTCGCGGGCTGAGCTGACTGGCGGTCCTTGCCAGGAAAAAGCCGAAAGAGTACAAATGTACTCCATGACGACTTTAACTCCCCGCCGTACCGCCATCCTGACCTTCATCCGCGATCGCATCGCCGAACACGGTCAGCCCCCGAGCCTCGCTGAAATCAGCGAGGCCTTCGGTTTCGCCTCCCGTAGCGTGGCGCGCAAGCACGTGCTGGCGCTGACCGAGGCGGGTTTCATCGAGGTCAATCCGCATCAGGCGCGCGGCATCCGCTTGTTGAACCAGCCGCCGCGGCCCGAGCTGCTGGACGTTCCGGTACTGGGCCGCGTGGCGGCCGGTGCGCCGATCGGTGCCGATGCCGAGGTCCACAGCCGCTTGCTGCTCGATCCGTCGATCTTCTCGCGGGTGCCGGATTACATGCTGCGGGTCCAGGGTGATTCGATGATCGAGGACGGCATTCTCGACGGCGATCTGGTGGGCGTGCGGCGCAATCCTGAAGCGCTCAACGGCCAGATCGTGGTGGCGCGGCTCGACGGCGAAGTCACCATCAAGCGTTTCGAGCGGGTCGGCGATGCCGTTCGCCTGTTGCCGCGCAATCCGGCTTACCAGCCGATCATTGTTCGAGCCGATCAGGAGCTGGCCATCGAAGGCGTGTTCTGTGGTCTGGTGAGGCAAGGGTGATGGGCGCCGTCGTTGCGCTGGATACGCTGTTCAATGGCGGCCAGGTCTGGAAGGGCCGACCTGCGCCACCGGCCGTCAGCCCGCAACCCACAGGGCATGCGGCGCTGGATGCGGCGTTGCCGAGCGGTGGCTGGCCGGAAGCGGCGCTGAGCGAAATCCTCCTGGCCGGGCAGGGCGTGGGTGAGTTGCAACTGGTGTGGCCGACGCTGGCACGGCTGTCGGCGGCGGGCGAGCGCATCGTGCTGGTGGCGCCGCCCTACGTGCCGTATCCCCAGGCCTGGCAGAACGCCGGGGTCGATCTGCGCCAGTTGTCGATCATCCAGGCCAGCGAGCGCGATGCGCTGTGGGCGGCGGAACAATGCCTGCGTTCGGGCAGTTGCGGGGCGGTGTTGTGCTGGCCGCACAAGGCCGATGACCGGGCGTTGCGACGTTTGCAGGTGGCGGCCGAAACCGGGCAGACCCTGGCGTTCGCCTATCGCTCGCTCAGTGAAGCCATCAACCCGTCGCCAGCGGCCCTGCGCATCGCCATCGACGCCAAGCCTGCTCAGTTGCGGGTGCTCAAGTGCCGGGGCGGGCTGGCCCGTTCGGCGTCGATTGCCTTTGCCGTGGGGCATTGAGGTTGCCATGCGCTGGGTGTGCATTGTCTTCCCGCAATTGGCGCTGGACGCGGTACTGCGTCAGCGCCCCGACCCCGATGAGCCGTTGGCGCTGCTGACCGGCCCGGCCCAGCGGCGGGTGCTGCAGGCGGTCAACGGTGCGGCACGGGCGCTGGGTTTGCGACCCGGTCAGTCGATGACCGCCGCCCAGGCGCTGAGCAAAGGGTTCGTCACCGCCGAATACGATGCCGCCGAAATCGAACATTGGCAGCAGTTCCTGGCCGCCTGGGCCTATCGGTTCAGCTCCCAGGTCAGCGTGCATTACCCGCGCGCCGTGGTGTTTGAAATCGAATCCAGCCTGGGCTTGTTCGGGCCCTGGCCGCAGTTCGAGGCGCGGCTGCGCGCCGAGCTCGCTGAGCTGGGGTTTCGCCATCGGATTGTCGCCGCGCCAAATCCGGTGGCGGCGCGGGTGCTGGCCAACGTTTATGACGGTCTGGTGGTGCCGGACAATCAAGCCTTGCAGCATCACCTCGGGCAACTGCCCGTCGATCGCATTGCCCTGGAGCCCAGCGTTGCTACGGCGTTATCGCGCATGGGGCTGCGCACCTTGAGTCAGGTGCAGGCGCTGCCCCGGCATAGCCTGGCCCGGCGTTTCGAGGCCCAGGTGCTCAAGCATCTGGACAGCCTGTTCGGTGAGCGGCGGCTGGCACTGGCGTTTTACCTGCCGCCGGACCGTTTCGATGTGCGCATCGAACTCAATTTCGATGTGCAATCCCATCAGGCATTGTTGTTTCCTTTAAGGCGATTGACCGGCGATCTGTCGGCGTTCCTCTGCGGCCGGGACAGCGGCGTGCAACGTTTCGACTTGCACCTGGAACACGCCGGCTTGCCGGACACCGTGATCAAGGTCGGCCTGCTCAGCGCCGAGCGCGATCCGGCGATGCTGTTCGAACTGGCCCGAGGGCGGCTGGAACAGGTTCAGGTCGAAGCCCCGGTGCGCGGTTTTCGTCTGCGCGCCGAAGATCTGCCGGCCTTCGTGCCCCAGCGTCAGGAGCTGTTCGACGATCGTCCGCAGCAGTCCTTGCCCTGGGAGCAACTGCGTGAACGCTTGCGCGCACGGCTGGGGGATGACGCGGTGCAGGGCTTGCGCTTCCAGGCCGATCACCGGCCGGAATGCGCGTGGCAGACCACTGTCGACAGCCAGGCCTGCGAGGGGCTGCCTGCCGTGCAACGTCCAGGCTGGTTGCTGACTGAACCGCAGGCGGTACACGAAAGCTCGACGCGCATCCTCATGGGGCCGGAGCGCATCGAGTCCGGCTGGTGGGACGGCGACGACGTGCGCCGCGATTACTACCTGATCGAAACCCGTTCCGGTCAGCAGGGCTGGGCCTATCGGGCGGTGGGCGAAGACGGTCCGTTGTGGCTGCAAGGCTGGTTCGCATGAGCGTCGACTATGCCGAGCTGCACTGCCTGTCGAACTTCAGTTTCCAGCGCGGTGCCTCCAGTGCGCTTGAGCTTTTTCAACGGGCGAAAAAGCAGGGCTATCAAGCGCTGGCAATCACCGACGAATGCACGCTGGCGGGCATCGTCCGTGCCTGGCAGGCGGCCAAGACCGTGGAGCTGCCGCTGATCATCGGCAGCGAAATACGTATCGAAAATGGCCCGAAACTGGTGCTGCTGGTGGAAAACCTCGAAGGTTATCAAGCCCTGTGCCGACTGATTACCCGCGCCAGACGCCGCACGCAGAAAGGCCAGTATCAGGTGCTGCGGGAGGATTTCAGTGAGCCGTTGCCGGGGCTGTTGGCGTTGTGGGCGCCGGACGCCGTCGATGATTTTGCGCAGGGCCATTGGCTGAAGCAGAGCTTCGCCGAGCGCCTGTGGCTGAGCGTTCAGTTACATCGCGGGCAGGACGACACCCGGCGACTGGCAGCACTGCTGACCCTGGCGCGGGAACTGCGGATCCCGGCGGTGGCCAGCGGCGATGTGCATATGCACGCCCGCGGCCGGCGCGCCTTGCAGGACACCATGACCGCAATCCGCCATCACGTTCCCGTGGCCGAGGCCGGGTTGCGTCTGCACCCCAATGGCGAACGGCATTTGCGCAGCCTCGACGACTTGCGCGATCTCTACCCGCAGGCGCTGCTCGACGAGACGCTGAACATCGCCCGGCGCTGTACTTTCGACCTCGGTCAGTTGCGTTATCAATATCCCCGGGAACTGGTGCCCGAGGGGCACACGGCCACGTCCTGGCTGCGGGTGCTGGCAGAAAAGGGGATTCGCTGGCGCTGGGAAAAAAGCCCCAAGGCCGAGGTGTTGGCGCAGATCGACAAGGAACTGGAGCTGATTGCCGAGCTGGGGTACGAGAGTTATTTCCTGACGGTTCACGACATTGTGAATTTCGCCCGCCAGCAACACATCCTTTGTCAGGGCCGCGGTTCTGCCGCCAACTCGGCGGTGTGCTTCGTGCTGGGGATCACGGAGATCGACCCGGAACGCAGCACGCTGCTGTTCGAGCGTTTTCTCTCCAGGGAACGCAACGAACCGCCGGACATCGACGTGGATTTCGAGCACGAGCGGCGCGAAGAAGTCCTGCAGTATGTGTTTCAGCGTTATGGCCGGGCCCGTGCGGCGCTGACGGCGGTGGTCAGCACTTACCACGGTGCCGGCGCAATCCGCGACGTGGCCAAGGCGTTGGGTTTGCCGCCGGATCAGGTCAACGCCCTGGCCGACTGTTGCGGCCACTGGAGTAATCAGGCGCCGCCCGTCGAGCGCCTGCGTGAAGGTGGTTTCGACCCCGATAGCCCGGTGTTGCGTCGAGTGCTGAGCCTGACCCAGCAACTGATCGGTTTTCCCCGGCACCTGTCCCAGCACCCCGGCGGTTTCGTGATTTCCGAGCAGCCTCTGGACAGCCTGGTGCCGGTGGAAAACGCCGCCATGGCCGAGCGCACCATCATCCAGTGGGATAAGGACGATCTGGATGCGGTCGGGCTGCTCAAGGTCGATATTCTGGCGCTGGGCATGCTCAGCGCGATTCGCCGTTGTTTCGATCTGCTGCGTCGGCACCGGGGCCGCGACCTGAGCCTGGCGACGGTGCCGGCCGAAGACCCGCAAACCTACGAGATGATTGGCCATGCGGACACCATCGGGGTGTTCCAGATCGAGTCCCGGGCACAGATGTCGATGCTGCCCAGGCTCAAGCCCAAGAACTTCTACGATCTGGTGATCGAGGTGGCGATCGTTCGTCCGGGGCCGATTCAGGGCGGGATGGTGCATCCCTACCTGCGGCGGCGTAAGGGCGAAGAAGAGGTGAAATACCCGTCGAAAGAACTTGAAGCGGTGCTGAAACGTACGCTGGGCGTGCCGCTGTTTCAGGAGCAGGTGATGCAGATCGCGATTGTCGCCGCCGACTACAGCCCCGGCGAGGCTGATCAGTTACGCCGCTCCATGGCGGCCTGGAAACGCCACGGCGGACTGGAACCGCACAAGGAACGCCTGGCGGACGGAATGAAGAAAAACGGCTACACGGCGGAGTTCGCCGCGCAGATCTTCGAGCAGATCAAAGGCTTCGGCGATTACGGTTTTCCCGAATCCCACGCCGCCAGTTTCGCCTTGCTGACCTACGCCAGTTGCTGGTTGAAATGCCACGAGCCGGCGGCTTTTGCCTGTGCGCTGATCAACAGCTGGCCGATGGGGTTCTACAGCCCGGACCAGATTCTCCAGGACGCCCGCCGCCATCATTTGCAGATTCGCCCGGTGGACGTGCGGGCCAGTGACTGGGATTGCAGCCTGGAACCGATCACCGGTGCGCAGCCGGCCATTCGCATGGGGCTGCGGATGATCAAGGGCTTTCGCGAAGACGATGCCCGGCGCATCGAGATAGCAAGGTCGAAAGGGGCGTTTGCCGACATCGCCGACCTCGGCGAACGGGCACGACTCGATGCCCGCGCCCAGGAACAACTGGCCGATGCCGGTGCACTGCGCGGGCTGGCCGGTGACCGGCATCGGGCGCGCTGGGAGGTGGCGGGGGTGCAGAAGCAGCTCGGTTTGTTTGCCGGTCTGCCGAGTCAGGAAGAGCCGGCAGTGGAGCTGCCCAAACCCACCGTGGGCGAGGACCTGCAAGCCGATTACGCCAGTGTCGGCACCACCCTCGGCCCGCATCCGCTGGCGTTGCTGCGGGGGGAACTCAAGGCCCGGCGCTGTCGCAGCTCCAGGGAATTGCTGATGGTCGAGCATGGGCGTCCGGTCAGCGTCGCCGGGCTGGTCACCGGTCGACAGCGTCCGGGAACCGCCAGCGGTGTGACCTTCGTGACGCTTGAAGACGAATTCGGCAACGTCAACGTGGTGGTCTGGCGCGACCTGGCCGAACGGCAACGGCAGGTATTGGTCGGCTCGCAATTGCTCAAGGTCGACGGGCGCTGGGAACAGGTGGGCGAGGTGCGGCACCTGATTGCCGGACGCTTGAGCGACCTGAGTTCATTACTCGACGGTATCCATGTGCGCAGTCGGGATTTCCACTGAGCCTTGGCGGTGGATATGTCACCTGCGCAGGAGCAGCTTGTCGCAGGGGCCGGTCGAGAATCAGCTATACCTCAATGAAACCATTGGCGTCGGCAGTGCTCGAAACAAACGGGCAGGCACCGTCTCCTCATGCTGTTGCACTGCCTGAAAACATGTCATTCACAAGACATAGGCCAGTCGATGCAGTTTCTAGACAATAGCCACGGTTGTACCGGTTGGAGCGGCGAAATGGCCGAACGCATTCGTGCGTTCGACTGGAGCCTGACCGAACTCGGACGCATCGACACCTGGCCCGGGAGTCTGTGCAGCGCGGTGCAGTTACTGCTCGCTTCACCGCTGCCGATGGTGATGCTGTGGGGCCGCCCCGGTTACATGATCTATAACGACGCCTACTCAAGATTTGCCGGTGGCCGCCACCCTTACCTGCTGGGCTCCCCGGTGGAGTTGGGCTGGCCGGAGGTCGCCGAATTCAATCGGCATGTGGTGGACACCTGTCTTGCGGGCGGCACCTTGTCTTATCACAACAAAGCCCTGGTATTGCTGCGCGACGGCGTTCCCGAAGACGTCTGGATGGACCTTTACTACAGTCCTGTCTCCAATGATGACGGGTGTCCCGCCGGGGTCATGGCAATGGTGGTCGAAACCACTGACCATGTGATTTCCGAACGCCGACGCCAAGAAGCCGAAAACGCCTATCGTGCCGATAATGAAAGGGTTCGCCTGGCCCTCAATGCCGGGGCTTTGCTCGGCTCGTTTGTCTGGGACATCAAGGCTGATGTGCTATCGGGCGACGAGCGATTCGCCCGCACGTTTTCCTATCCGCCAGGCCAGGACCTGGCCAACTTGCCACCAGCCATCGCCCAAATGCAGATTCATCCCGATGATCGCAGCTGGGCCCGGGAGCGGATGAATCAGTCGGTGGAAACCGGCGTGCCCTATAACGCCGAATATCGGGTCCTGCGTCCCGATGGCAGTTACCTGTGGGTGCTCGCCAGCGGGTGTTGCGAGTTCAATGAGCAAGGTGAAGCGTTGCGCTTTCCAGGGGTGTTGATCGACATCCACGAACGCAAGATTGCCGAAGAGTCCTTGCTCAAGTTCACCCGCAACCTGGAGCAACGAGTCGCTGAAGAAGTCGAGGCGCGGCTGGCGGCCGAAGAGCAGCTGCGTCAATCACAGAAACTCGAAGCCATTGGCGGTCTCACCGGCGGGGTGGCCCATGACTTCAACAACCTGTTGCAGGTGATCGCCGGCAACCTGCACTTGCTGGCGCGTCATGAGCCGGATAACGCCAACGTGCAGCGCCGGGTCGGCGCCTCAATTGCCGCAGTCGAGCGCGGGGCCAAATTGTCTTCGCAATTACTCGCCTTTGCCCGACGTCAGCCGTTGTCACCGGCCGTATGCGACCCACGGCAGATCTTCGAAGACCTCGGGGAATTATTGCAGCGCGCGCTGGGAGAGACGATCCAGATCAAGGTGTCCGCACCTGACGATCCATGGCACTTCTACGTGGACTGCAATCAACTGGAAAACGCCATTCTCAACCTTGCGATCAACGCCCGAGATGCCATGAACGGAGAGGGGACCATTGCCCTCAGCGCAGAGAACATCGTCCTCGACCGCAAGTTTTGCGCCGGCAAGGGCATCGTCGCTGGCGATTATGTCTGCGTGACGGTGGCGGACTCGGGCGTCGGCATGCCGCCGCAAGTGCTTGCACAGGCCTTCGAGCCGTTTTTCACCACCAAGGCTGATGGTCAAGGCACCGGCCTGGGTTTGAGTATGGTGTTCGGGTTCGTCAAACAGAGCGGCGGGCATATCGAGATTTCCAGCGTCGTCGGGCGGGGCACTCGGGTGCGGCTGTATTTCCCTCGCAGCTTGCGCCCGTTGCCTGATGAAACAATGCGCCATGCTCCGCAGCACCGGGGCGGGCATGAAACCATTCTGGTGGTCGAGGACAACGAAGCGGTGCGCAGTTCGGCCGTGGACTTGTTGTGCGAAGAGGGCTATCAGGTCCTGACCGCGGCCAACGGTGACCTGGCGATGCAGATGTTGCTCGACGGTACGACAGTGGACCTGATCTTTACCGACGTGGTCATGCCCGGCTTGATCAAAAGCTCGGACCTGGCCGCCTGGGCCAAGGTGCAAAACCCTCCGGTGGCGGTGTTGTTTACCTCCGGACACACCCGCGACATCATTTCGCGCGATCACCAACTCAGCTCTGACACTTATCTGCTGAGCAAACCTTATGGTCCCGAGGCGCTATTGAGCATGATCCGCAGCGTGCTGGGTGGTTGATTCTATTGTGGCGAGGGATGCAGCCCATGTGGGAGCGAGCAAGCCCGCTCCCACAGAATTCCGCACCTTGACTGACTGGCATCAAGGCTTGGGGTTATTTATCGGGATGAGCTGCCTGAAGTTTTTTCGCCAACGCCAAGTGGTTTTCCAGGGTCGGCAACATTTTTTGCGCGAACGCCTTGAGTTCGGTGGCGCCTTTAGTTCTGTCGTCGGTCACCGTGTTGGCTTCTTTCTTGAACCGCTCAATGGCTTCTTCGTGGGCCTTCACCTGATTGTTGGCATAGGCTTTGTCAAAGGACTCTTCGCGCAGGTCGAGAATTTTCTCCTTGGCCTGTTTGACCAGCGTCGTCGAATCCGGCACCTCGATGTCATGTTTTTTCGCCAATGCCGCCAGTTCCTCGTTGGCCTTGGAGTGATCGGTGATCATCATCTTGGCAAACGCCTTGATGTCGGCCGATGAGCTTTTTTCCAGGGCCAGTTTGCTGGTCTCGACTTCCGCAATGCCGACTGCGGCTGCGTCATCGACAAAGTCGTTGGAGCTGGCGGCAAAAGCCGTGCCCATACCGGTGCTCAAAGCGACGGCCAGAGCGAGGTGGCGCAGGGTGAATATGTCCATGGACATTCTCCATACAGGTTTACATGGGCGATCCAGGTGATCGATATTCAATGGAGGCAGGCGTTCGAACAAAGGTTTTATCGCGTTTGCGACAGGACGACGAACGGACGCCGCTGGTCTGATAGACGGTCGACAGAACCGGGTAAGCGAGGCCATTCTGATAATTGGCGAACGCCATCGATCACGTTTGCCACCGATTAACAAACGGAGGTGTTCCATGCCGGTGACCCATGACCTTTATCAGGACTTGCGCTGCACGAAGGAAGAGATCCAGCAAAAACGCACCAAGGATCCGTTACTGGATTCACTGCTCAACAAGTACACCCAGGCGGACGCAGAGGTGGTGAAGGCCGAGTCCGCACAATCGGATGCGCCCAGCGATGAGGTACTGAAGAAGCTCAAGGAGAAGCGTGTGCAGGTCAAGGACAAGATCGCTGAGCGACTTAAGACGCCGTCCTGAGGACGCTGTGCAGAATCACCGACGACCGGTGACTGAACAATTGGAACGGGGATCAATACGAGATCTGCGTTGATTCAAAATCAAAAGATCGTCCGAACGCGGTCCGAACCTTCGGGCGATCTTTTGGCTACACCCTCTATTTCAATGCGGCACTCAACGGCAACCGCGCCATGTGCCGGGCTTTCAGCGACCCCAGATACAACCAGTCCCCATACTCGCGCACGGTGGTGATGGGTGAGTAGTTGCCGCTGCTGGCGTCCTGCAGATTGGCAATCACTTTGCCGTCGAGGTCCAGTCCCAGGACGAAGGCACGTTTCTCCAGGGGCTTGGGCAGAATAGTCATCGCCCGCACGATCATTTTGCGTACCAGAGGGTAGGGCGCCGTGGTGTCGAGCAGTGCATTGCGCGGTGCATACAGCGCCACCCAGAAACGGTCGCGGCCATTGAATGCCAGGTTGTCCGGCAGCCCCGGCAAATTGTCGATGAACAGATCGTGGGTGCCGGCTTTCGGCCCGGTCAGCCAATAGCGGCTGATGCGATAGGCGCCAGTTTCATTGACCAGCACAAACGCGTCGTCAGGCCCCAGTGTCACGCCGTTGGCGAACTCCAGTTTGTCCAGCAGGACCGCCGTATTGCCTGTCTGGAAGTTATAACGCAGCAAACGGCCGTCGCCACCGTGCTCGATGATCGCCTCGCCGTCCTTGCCGTAGCCCCAACGGCTGGAGGAGTCGCTGAAATAAGCGTAATGCCCGGGCTTGTCGATGGCCACGTCATTGGTAAAACCGAAGGGCAGGTTGTTGGCCGTGGTGGTCAATGGAATCAACCGGCCCTGAGCGTCGAGCGACAGCAAGCCTTTGACCCCGTCGGCGATCACCAACAAACCATTGGGGTGCCGCGCCAGGCCCAGCGGCCGGCCACCGGTATCAGCCAGCACCTGGGTGGTTTTGCCGTCGAGGCTGGTGCGAATCAATCGGCCGTCATGCAGGCCGGTGATAAGGGCGTCTTTCTCCAGCAGCAACGCCTCAGGGCCGTCGATGTCAGCAGCACCGACCCGTTTCACGCCTTTGAGTCGCTGATTGTCGGCGTAGACGCCCTCGACGAGGGAGGGCGCCGTTGGCGGTGTCCAGGCTACCGGTTGAACCTTGGTCGGCAATAGAAACAGCAAGGCACTGATCACGATGATCAGCAGCAGCAACCAATGCCGAAACTTGAGGGGTCTTTTCATGCGCTGACTCCTGCCAGGGCCAGATGTTTTTGCGCCATCTCGCGTAACGCCAGCATCGACTCCGCCGATTCGCGCTCGATGCGCCGCTTGAGCACCAGACGATTGGCAATGCGCATTGCCAGGCCGCTGAAGCTGTATTCCAGAGTACGGACAAACCGCGTGTCATCGCCCTCAACCTCACACTCGTAAGTCACCACCAACGACAGACCATGATCGCCCCGGGCCCGAGCCCTCCAGCGGCGTCCGGGCAGGTATTCGTCGACTTCCCAGCTCAAATGCCCCTCAAGCCCGCCGGCCCGAATGTCTTCCTCGAATCGCTCCCCGGCATACAGCGGGCCGCTCTGGCCGTCGACCTTGAGGGAGGACGGATGCCACTGCGGCCAATGGGTCGCGGTGCTGGCGTAGGCGAGCACAGCCACTGGGTTTCCAGCGATGTCGATCACATGCTGCATACGGGTCATGGACGTGCTCGTCAGGTGCGGGGGCGCTTGCTCCGGTTCCCAGTAGAGGGTGTCGAACAGGTAGTCCATCAGGGGCAACACGATATTGAAATTGCGCTCCTGCATCAGCTCACGACGGTGATGCAGCTCATGCAGACGGCGCATCTGGCGGATCCACGGCAAACGCGTCACCGGGTTGCCGGGCGGTAGATGTTCGCAGGCATGGAACACCTCGTAGGTCAGGTAACCGAGCACCATGCAGCCGCCAAACAGCCCCGCGACGTTGCTATTGATCTGAGCCAGCAACCACCAGGCAGGCCCCGTGATGACGAGGGTGTGCAACACGATCAGCCAGGCTGGAAACAGAATCACTCGCCAGTCCCGGGCGCTGTCGTAGGTCATGTGGCCGGGGGTGAAAAAGCTGTGATGGTCACCGGCGTGACGGGCGTAGAACATCCGCGCCAGGCTCTTTTTGTGGTGCCCCAGATGCCGATGCACGACGTACACGCCGAAGTTGAAAAACAACAGGGTCAGCGGCACCGCCAGCCATTCCAGCGGTTGCACCTGATGCACCGTGCTCCAGAACCCACCGATGACCAGCAACCCGAACAGCAACACAAAAGCGCCGTGCAACCAAGGGTTGTAGAGCGGATGAATATCGGCACGGTAGCGCGCGCGGAACGCTTCGGTGGTCTGCCTCACTGGGTTCACCTGTGGTTATTGTTATAACCAGCAGATTAGCCGATCCCGCCGCACAGGCAGGCCGAACCTTGAGGACACAAGCGCCACGCTCCGGTGCAAGACGCCCGTATGGTGTCAGGTCAGCGGGTTCCAGCGCTGGGACCAGTCGTCGTCCGTCTTGATCACTTCCCGCAGCAGGTCGAACGCCCGTTGCAGGGTCGCCGAATCGCGGTCCCGGGAGTAAACCAGATAGGTCGGGTAGCTGAACTCCGGAGCTTTGGGCACTTGTTCCAGCAAGCCGTTTTCCAGGTAACTCTGGACCACCCGAGTGCGGAAATAGCCGCTGCCGCCGTTTTCCAGGATGTATTGCAAGGCCAGCGGACCGAGGTTGAAGCTCAGGGCTGCCTTGGCTTTTTCCGGCAGCGCCGCATCGTGCTGGCGACGGAAATCCGGGCCCCAGTCGATATACACGTAAGGATCGGGTTTTCCGGCCAAGCGTACCAGAATCAGTTTTTCTTCCAGCACCTGCTCGACTTGCAGGCGTGGCCAGTATTCGGGCTGATAGACCAGCGCCGCATCCAACACCCCCAATTCCAGTTGGCGCAGCAGGTTTTCGCCATCGCGGATTTCCATGCGCAGGGCGTGGCTGGGAATCTTCTCGCGCAGTTCCCCGGCCCAACTGAGCATCAACGGGTTGCACAGGCTGACCTCGCCACCGATGTGCAGCACGTCGCGGTAGCCCTCGGGCAGCGGCAAGTCCCGGCGTGCGGCTTCCCAGGTCTGCACCAGTTGATTGGCGTAAACCACAAAGGCCTCGCCGTTCGGCGTCAGGCGCGCGCCGGCGCGATTGCGCACAAACAGCGTGCTGCCCAGCTGACTTTCGAGCTTCTGCACCCGGGCAGTGATCGCGGTCTGGGTGACGTGCAGCTTTTCAGCCGCCGCGGCCAGGCTGCCGTGGCGGACAATTTCCAGAAAGGTGCGGGCGAGGTCGATGTCCATGGGCAGGCCGATGTGGGAGGTGCGGGCATTGTAAGAGCAGCCATGGTCTTCCGATACCGTCTGTGGCGAGGGAGCTTGCTCCCGCTGGGGCGCGAAGCGGCCCCAAGCTCCCTCGCCACAGAGTTCACTGTCCGGCCTGATCACCCGTGCCAAACAATCAGTCCGCCAACTCAACCTCCCTCACCACCGCCCAATCGGCCACCAACCGCTGCGGCGTGCCACACGCCTTGCGCTTAAGCACAAAATTTTTGCTCTTCTCGGCGAACTGTTTACGGGTTTGCACCATGTCCTGATGCATTTCTTCCAGCTCGGCATTACGGCAGTGCTGCATCAGTTGAGGATCGAGATGACTTTTGCGCTCACGTATCGCCTGGTACGCCGGATCACTCAACGCACCATTGGCACGCTGCAATAACCAAAGACCAAACTCATCCGGGCAGCGCGGACCGATTTCCTGGACCATGCCTAACTGCAAGGCCTGGAGGGCGCTGATCGGCAGGCAGTCTTCGGTGAGTTTTTCCGCCATCGCCGGGCCGACGGCGCGGGGCAGGCTGTAGGTCCAGTATTCGGAGCCGTACAGGCCCATGGTTTTGTAATGGGGGTTGAGCACGATGTCGGAGCGGGCGAAAACAATATCGGCAGCCAGCGCCAGCATCACGCCACCGGCCCCGGCATTGCCGGTCAGGCCGCTGACCACCAGTTGCCGGGCGCTGAGCAGTTCCTGGCAGACGTCGTCGATCGCCTGAATATTGGCCCAGGCTTCCAGCCCCGGAACTGCTGCGGCCTGGATCACGTTGAGGTGCACGCCGTTGGAGAAACTGCCGCGTCCACCCTTGATCAGCAGCACTTGGGTGTCCCGGGACTTGGCCCAGCGCAGGGCCTCCACCAGTCGTTGGCACTGTTCGGTGCTCATGGCGCCGTTGTAAAACTCGAAGGTCAGCTCGCCGACATGCCCCGACTCGCGATAGCGGATCGGTTGATAGCTTTCGTTGTTAAATGGCTGAGAGGCGATCGACCAATCAAGGGTCGGGACGTGCGCAAGCTGTTCAGCGAGTACATGCCGGGCCGGACGCTTGAAGGTTTCTTCGCCGGGCCGGGGTTTGCGTCGCAGCGAACCGATCCACAGGCTGTGATCACCGGTCGCGACCAGCACCGCATCGTCGTGCACCGCGAGAATCTCTCCCGGCGTGCCGCTGCGCGAATCCAGATGAGCGTCATACAGGTAATACTGACCGCCGGCCAGGCTGGCCAATACGCCGGGCTGACCGTCGGCGGCGTCGATGCTGCGTTTGATGAAGTGTGCGCTGTCGTGCCAGCTGAAGATCCGGTCAGCTTGCTTCATGTTTGGCTGCAAGCGGCCAATCACATGGCGTTGGCTGTAGTCCAAAGGCACTGGCTCGAAACCGTCGATAAACTTTTCCACGACTTCGCGGATACAGGTGATTGCCGCGTCGCTGACGCGCCCGTTGTACAACTCGGATTTGCGCAGACCCTGGGGCAGGTTGAATTCACAAGTGGCCCAGACCGGCCCGGCGTCCATTTCCTCCACTGCTTGCAATGCGGTCACGCCCCAACGGCTGAGTTCACGGGTGATCGCCCAGTCCAGCGCACTGGCGCCACGGTCGCCGACGATACCCGGATGAATGATCACTACAGGACGCTGGAGATTGCTCCACAGTTGTTGTGGCACCCGATCCTTGAGGAACGGGCAGATCACCAGATCGGCGCCGGAATGCTCGATCTGCTCGCACACTGCCTCTTCATCGGTGAACAGCACCACGCTGGGCGAGTGGCCGGCCTGACGCAAGTCCAGCCAGGCCCGCTGGGTCAGGCCGTTGAACGCCGATGCCAGCAGAATGATTTTCAATGACCGCATGATTGACTCTTCCTTGAGAATGATCGGCCGCAGGCTCCCGATGAGCCGTCCTTGGCCTTCGATGGAAGAGCGATAGTAGAGAGTGTGGGGGGGAGGGCAACTGATCGAGATCAAGCTTGTGTCAGCGAGTGTTGCAGAGGCTCAAAATCAAAAGATCGTCCGAACGCGTCCCGCGCCTTCGGACGATCTTTTCTCTTTTCAAAACGCAAAACACGAACAGCCAAACGCCCCCCAGAACCCTTGAAAGTCACTGACCGGCGCCGACGACAATCGCGCTCGTTCATGGCTATGGGCATGCACCGCGCAAGCGCCCACACACTGGTGCACTTGCGCGGTCATTGGCGCCAGGGGTTTCCAGTGCCCCGGTACATTCACCACGGGCGACCACTCAGGCACCACCGGGATTGGCGGTGGCCCCAGTTTTTCAAACTCGACGCTACCGTGGACGATCTTGCCGTCGACAATGGTCAGCACCGACTCGATCCACTTTATGGCTTCGTCTTCGATGTGAAAGTAATCTGCCGACAGCGCAATCAGGTCCGCCAGTTGCCCGACTTTGATCTGACCTTTCTTGCCCTGTTCGGAGGAGAACCAGGCGCTGCCATGGGTGAAGAGCTCCAGCGCCGTATCGCGGCTCAAGCCCTGTGGGTAGAGCGCCAGCCCGCCGACGGTGCGGCCGCTGACCAGCCAGTACAGCGAGGTCCAGGGGTTGTAGCTGGAGACGCGCGTGGCATCGGTGCCGGCGCCCACTGGAACGCCCTCGGCGAGCATGCGCGCGATCGGTGGCGTGGCTTCGGCCGCCTTGGCGCCGTAACGGTCGACGAAGTATTCACCCTGGAACGCCATGCGGTCCTGAATGGCGATGCCGCCACCCAGGGCCTTGACCCGTTCGATGTTCCGGGGGGTGATGGTTTCGGCGTGATCGAAGAACCACGGCAAACCGTTGAATGGAATATCCCGGTTGACCTTCTCGAACACGTCGAGCATGCGGCTGATGGATTCGTTGTAGGTGGCGTGCAGGCGGAAGGGCCAGCGCTGCTCCACCAGATGGCGCACCACCGGTTCCAGTTCCTGCTCCATGGTTTGCGGCAGGTCGGGGCGTGGTTCGAGGAAGTCTTCGAAATCCGCTGCCGAGAACACCAGCATCTCGCCGGCGCCGTTGTGCCGCAGGAAGTCATCGCCCTGGCCGTAATGGGAAGTGCTGGTCCAGTTCTTGAAGTCGGTCAGTTCTTCCTTGGGTTTCTGGGTGAACAGGTTGTAGGCAATGCGTACCGTGAGTTGTTGGTCTTTGGCCAGTTGCTGGATGACTTGATAGTCGTCCGGGTAATTCTGATAACCGCCGCCGGCATCGATGGCGCTGGTGACGCCCAGTCGATTGAGTTCGCGCATGAACTGGCGGGTCGAGTTGACCTGATATTCCAGCGGCAGCTTCGGCCCTTTGGCCAGGGTCGAGTAGAGGATCATCGCATTGGGGCGGGCGATCAGCATGCCGGTGGGGTCGCCATTGGCATCGCGCTGGATCTCGCCGCCTGGCGGGTTCGGCGTATCGCGGGTGTAACCGACCACTTTCAGCGCGGCACGGTTGAGCAGGGCGCGGTCGTAGAGGTGCAGGACGAATACCGGAGTGTCCGGCGCGGCTTTGTTCAGATCTTCAAGGGTCGGCATGCGTTTTTCGGCAAACTGGAATTCATTCCAGCCACCGACCACCCGCACCCATTGCGGGGTAGGGGTGCGGTCGGCCTGATCCTTGAGCATGCGCAACGCATCAGCCAGGGACGGCACGCCTTCCCAGCGCAGTTCGAGGTTGTAATTGAGGCCGCCACGAATCAGGTGCAAGTGGGAGTCGTTGAGGCCGGGAATCACCGTGCGCCCATGCAGGTCAACGATTTGCGTGCCGGGGCCTTGCAGGGCCATGGCCTGGGCATCGCTGCCGACCACCACAAAGTGCCCGTCCTTGATCGCGACGGCGCTGGCCTGGGGTTTCTTGCGGTCGACGGTGTGCAGGCGTCCGTTGTACAGAATCAGGTCGGCGGGGGTGTCGGGCATGGTTTTACTCCCTGCGGTTAGCGGACTGATCCAGGCACCGATGGCGCCTGCCGAAAGACCTTGCAGTACACGGCGGCGACTGAAGTCATTGTGCTCGTCAGGTGGGCTCATGGCAGTGCTCTCCACACAGTTCTTCATAAAAGAAGCGAGGGCAAACAGCCGATGTCTGACGCATGCGGCCAGAAGGAATATAGACGGCATATCCACAGATAGCCGTTTTCCGAGGGTGAAAAACGACGAATCCCGCCACGAGGGGCGGGATTCGCATGCAGCCAGAGAGGCTCCCGAGAGCGGGAGCCGTCGTCTTAGCCTGGGAACAGCTCGGACAGTTTCATGGCCAGCATCATGTCGCCTTCAGCGCGCAGCTTGCCGCCCATGAACGCTTGCATGCCGTCGGTCGAACCGTCGACGATGCCTTCCAGGGTTTCGCCGTCCATCACCAGAGTCACCTGGGCGTCCGGGTTTTCGCCTTCTTGCAGCTCGCAGGTGCCGTCTTTGACGATCAACGAGAAGTTCTTGGTGTCGTCGATGCGGAAACCGAATACCAGGTCCAGACCGGCAGCAGCGGCTGGGTTGAACTTGGCTTTCATTGCTTGTACGGCATCAGCTACGGAGGTCATGGTTCGATCCTTTCTTGGGTAATAAGAGCTGGGTGAATACAGCCAGGGTCACAATAGTCCGGAATCAACGAAACGTGATGAGTTCCGGGGCCTTCAGCAGTTGCAGGTGTGTATGACTGTTGAAGGAAGCCAGGGCCACCTCGCGACCACGAAACTTGAGCAGGTTGAGCGAGGTGTTGACGATTTGCCAGTTCAGCTCAAAGGCCTGCCGGGCAGGCATTTGCGTAATAAGGTGGAGCAGGGCAGTGATGGTGCCGCCGGAGGTGAACACGGCGATTTTCTGGGTGTTGTCGGCATGTTCGAGCAGCCGCTGCAGGCCTGCCTGCACACGATCGACGAAGCCCAGCCAGCTTTCCAGGCCCTGTGTGTCATAGGTACCGGCGAGCCAGCGCTCGATGATCAGGGCGAAGATACGCTGGAACTCGGCACGGCTTTGCGCGGCGTTGCGCAGGATCTCCAGCGCCTCGGGTTCGTCTTCCAGCATGGCGGGCAGCAGGGCGCGGATCACCGCGTCGGCGTCGAACTCGTTGAAGGCCGAATCGATTTCCAGGGGCGGCACCGGCAAACCGACGGTGGCGTACTGTTCCAGCGCGCTGGTGGCCGTGTGTTGCTGACGGCGCAGGTCGCCCGACAGGCAGCGATCGAAGCTCACACCAAGCTCGGCCAGGTGCCGGCCAAGGACTTCTGCCTGGCGAATACCGGTCGGCGACAGAACGTCATAGTCGTCTGCACCAAAGGAGGCCTGGCCATGTCGAATCAAATAGATGCTGCCCACGTCCGCGTCATCCCGGTACGTTGAAGGTTTGGCGAGGTTATGAGGATGACGGTGAGCTGTCAATGAAAAAACATACGCTTGTTTGAAATGCCCGTTACAGGCCTGTTGCTAGTGTCCTGTCTCACAAATACGTTTCTCTTTTGACGAGTGGCTGTTGTCGTCAGGCGAGGAGCGGCAACGCAGCATGACGGCAACGGACGCCGTAAAAAGGGAACAGTATTTGTGAGACAGGACACTCGAGGTTTCACGACTGGTCGCCGGGCCGGCTCATGGGTATGCTGAAGGTATCCCGCGCGTGTTCATGCCGCGCATCGTGTTGAAGGAGTCTCTGTGGAGTTTTTGTCCGAGTACGCCAGTTTCCTGGCTAAAACCGTGACACTGGTGATCGCCATTCTGGTGGTCCTGGCCAGTTTTGCGGCGTTGCGCAGCAAAGGTCGGCGCAAGTCGACCGGCCAACTGCAAGTCAGCAAACTCAATGATTTCTACAAAGGGCTGCGCGAGCGCCTGGAGCAAACCTTGCTCGACAAGGACCAGCTCAAGGCTTTGCGCAAATCCCAGGCTAAAACCGAGAAAAAGCAAAAGAAGAAGCCCGAGGCCAAGCCGCGGGTGTTCGTGCTGGATTTCGACGGTGACATCAAGGCGTCGGCCACTGAAAGCCTGCGCCACGAAATCACCGCGCTGCTGACCCTCGCCACGCCAAAGGATGAAGTGGTGCTGCGCCTGGAAAGCGGCGGCGGCATGGTTCACAGCTATGGCCTGGCATCTTCGCAACTGGCGCGCATTCGCGAGGCCGGCGTGCCGTTGACCGTGTGCATCGACAAGGTCGCGGCCAGCGGCGGCTACATGATGGCGTGCATCGGCGAGAAAATTATCAGCGCACCGTTCGCGATTCTCGGCTCGATCGGCGTGGTGGCGCAGTTGCCCAACGTCAATCGCCTGCTGAAAAAGCATGACATCGACTTCGAAGTGCTCACGGCTGGTGAGTACAAGCGCACCCTGACAGTGTTTGGCGAAAACACCGAGAAGGGCCGGGAGAAATTCCAGGAAGAGCTGGACATCACCCATCAGCTGTTCAAGAACTTCGTTTCCCGCTATCGCCCGCAACTGGCTATCGACGAAGTGGCCACCGGTGAAATCTGGCTCGGTGTTTCGGCACTCGACAAGCAACTGGTGGACGAGCTCAAGACCAGCGACGAATACCTCGCTGAGCGCGCTAAACAGTCCGAGCTCTATCATTTGCATTACGCCGAACGTAAAACCCTGCAGGAGCGCATCGGCATGGCGGCCAGCGGTTCGATCGATCGCGTATTGCTGAGCTGGTGGAGCCGGTTGACCCAGCAACGCTTCTGGTAACCGTACCAGGTATCACCGTCAGTAAAAAAACCGTGGATTGCCCACGGTTTTTTTTTGACCTTCAGAAAGTGTCCACTCACCCTCAAGAAATAACGAATTTTCCTAATGCCATTGTCGATCGGTCGCGCTTTAGTGTGGAGTCAGGTGGGGTAGGGTGACTGGCCTGAATTGACTGCAATGGATTGCACCATGAATGAGCTCCTTCACCACGTTGCCGCACCTCATCCAGCCCCATCGTTGCGAATGCGCGACGAACTGAAAGCTGCACTGGACATCGCTCTCCCCCAAACCCCCGGCCAGTTGGGCGCACACCTGATCAAGGAAAAATGGGGGCAGGACATCGACCCGCAGACGACCTTGATGGTCACCCTCGATTACCACTACAAGGGCCACCCTGAAGAGAACGGTTTCCAGCAGGGCCAGGTGGCGAACTCGCGGTCGCTGTTGCAAGCGCTGCTTTCAAATTACCAGACGGTTGGGGACGGCCGTTTTGCTGAAACCGCCTTTGGTCTGTACACACCGCCGGACGTCGGCCCGAGGGTGCGGATTGTCGAGCATGTCGATGAGTTCGCTGATTACGGCAGCGGCAATCACGACACCTATGAAGGCATCTATCGGCAAACGACGCCGCAGACTTACGGTCCCGCCTCACAACTGAAGCTGAGGCCGGCCGATTTCAAGAAATGGGTCTGGGAGCTGGACTTCAAGCACGTGTACGAGACCTATCTTGAAAAGGTCTGGCCCGCTGACGAGGTGCTCGCTGCGTCCGGCCCGTACGCCTTGAGGACATCGGTCAAGGCAGCGTTTGTGATGACGGCCTGGTTGCAGTTCAAGGAGCGCTGCCTGTCGCAAAAAGGACTTGAGCTCGCGATGGAGGCGGCTGGCTTGCCGCCCGGTCAGGCATGGGAAACGCTGACCATCGAACAACTGCAAGCGGCGACGCGCCCCCCTTTGTCCGTCAGGGCCGGCCGTTTGAAGCTATACCGTTACACCGCAACAGATATCTGGGCGTTCCGTGACACTGCCAGTACCCGAGTGCTGCTGTACATCCCTGGCAACTCTTCTCCGCTGCACGAATTCACCGATGCCACTCAACTGCACCAATGGGTCGTCGCGCAGGGCAAGCTCAGCGAGACAAAACAGGCATTGGCCGCCCATTTTGCCGAAGATGATCGAGAGGACGGTACGTTTCATGCGGGGGTGCTGACGGCATTGGACGGCATGGCGCAGTACCCCGCGATGCATCGGCTGACCAACAATGCCGGTTTTTTCAATAACGACGGCTATTGGGACCCCGCCGATTACATTGGCTACGACAATCCGCCATCGGCGACCGATCCGTTTGCGCAACTGGTGCTGACGATGAAGCAGGCCGCCCACGCCAGTATCGAAAGCATTCGTACCGATGCACAGGTCAATCGTGACAATTTAAGTGCGGTGGTCGAACCGGTGGTGCAATGGATCAACCGGTTCGGGCCATTGGCGTTGTTCGTCCCGGGAGGCGAAGGCATATTGGCGCTGGCCGGGCTTATTGACGCCGGTTACGGTCTTGATCAGGCAGTAAACGGTGAAACACCACGTGAACGGTCGGAGGGCGTGTCGCGCACCGTGTTCGGTTTGCTTAATGCGCTGCCGATCGGCGCACAGGCGGCGCTGAAGGATGAAGCGGCCGTCGAGTCAGTACGTCCGTCTTCGCAAATCGCCGTTGCCCCGACGCCCGAGCCACCGGTTTCCGTGCTGTCCTCCCGCGTGGAGCTGATCCGCGGAATCGGCCCGACTGTGGCGTCTTTCAGCGATGAAGTCCTGGCACAGATCGGCAAGGTCAGTGTGATTGACGATGACATGCTGCGACTGATGCAGACGGGGCGTCCACCAACGCCTTTACTGACGGATACGATCAGTCGCTTCAAGATCGATCAGGATCTGGGGGCGGCCGGCACGCCTGAGCAATTCAACAGGCGTTACGCCGCACTTCAACAGTCGGAACATGAATGGGTGCGGCTGTTTCAGCAGCAATACCCGGCGCTGCCCAAAGGTGCCATCGAACAAATGCTCGACCGCTATGGCGTGGATATCCAGCAAGCCCCCGATGTGACCGAGGTCAGGCAAGTGTTCACGCGTCTGGACAGCAAGGCGCGGCAGTACCAGCAGCATGTGCGGCTCAATCGCGCTTATGAAGGTCTTTATCTGCGTTCGGTGGCGAGTCCGGACTCGGACATCCTGGCCTTACACTCGCTGCAAAACCTGCCGGGCTGGCCGCGGAACCTGCGGATCGATGTCCTTGATCAATCCGTCGCGGGGCGAGTGCTGGACCGCATCGGCGCGCAGGATGCCACGGAGGTCCGGCGCTTGGTCAGAGTCGGACAGCACTATCTGCATCAGGCCTCGCCAACAGACTTTTATACGGCGCTTCTCGGTGTGTTGACGGACGACGACCGTTCAGCGCTGCTCCTGACGTCGCCTGGTTCAGTCGACGAACTACGACTCGTCATCAGCAACCAGGCGTTGCCCCGATCACAGGTGATACTCGGGCTGCAAAGAATGGACGGTGGGTTGCCATTCGATGCCCGCGGGCTCAGCGGCGGCGGTTTTCCGGGAACGCCCCAGGCCGAGGCGCTGACGCACCAGATGATGAGGCTGCAACTCAAAGAGGTCTATCCAGACTTCACCGATGCCCAGGCAGATGCGGTTCTTCAACGCGAAGGTGTAAACGCGCAGGCGCACATTGAGTGGTTGAAGCAACAGCTGCAGCAACTCGACATCGACCTGACCGCCTGGGTAGATCAGGTGGCGGATGACATTCATGACATGGCTATCGATTTCCTGGCCCCGAATGATCCCGAAGCAGCGGGATTGAGCGCTGCACAAATCGAGGCCTATAACGTTCAGTTGGTGCAGACCGAAATGCAACAGGAGCGAGCGATTCGAAATGAGTTGGCCGAGGAGCTGGTCTCCATCTGGCAACGACGCAGGGCGCTGCAGGATCCGTTACTGCCTGCTGATCAGATACGCGGCGTCAGGCTGGATCTCGACTTCGAGAATTATCACCGGTTACCCACGTTGAATGTCCGGTTCAATAATATTCTCGAGTTATCGATGCGCGGCTTTCACCTGACTGAAGAAGAAAGTCTGAACGGATTTCTCGAGTGTTTTCCAAATCTTGAAGTGCTGAACCTGGAAAATGTCGACCTGAGTCACTTCAACCATGGCGGCCTTGCGGAGTGTGCACTGCCTCCTTCGATCAACCAGATGGCGCGTCTCTCTTCGCTGAATCTGAGGTCGACGAATCTGACGTTCAATGAGCGCGCCGCCTCTCAATTGACCGGGTTGACACACTTGCAGACGCTGGACCTGAGCAACAACCCGCTGGGCGTCCCGCCTTTGGTGCTCGGAATGCACGACTTGCGCTGGCTGAACCTGAGCAACACCGGGATCACTGGTTGCCCAGTCGGAATCATGGAGCAGTCCTATCTGACGTCATTGGACCTGCGTAATAACCAGATAACCCGAGTGCCGCCAGCAGTGCTGAACCAGGCTATCTCGAGGGACCGTGTGCTGCTGCAGGGCAATCCATTGACGGATGAGGACACCTTGTTGCGCATTGTCGATCATCGGCGGCGAACGGGTATCAACCTGTGGTTAAGTGATCCCGGGGTTAATTACGGGAATGTCATCGAGTGGTTGCGCGAAGGCGATGGGGAGTTGCAAGCGACGCGACGATTGATCTGGCAGAGGCTGGCAGCCAGGCCCCTTGGCGCCCGGTTCTTGAGGGTAATGGATGGACTGAGCCTGACGGCGGACTTCCGGGTCGATTATCTGCCGCTTCAGGCGAGGGTGTGGCGACTGCTCGGTGAAGCCGATGCTTCGCAAGCGCTTTGGGAAAGACTGGTCCAGGATATTGAATCGGCCGAGGTCGATCCTGAAAACCCGTTTGCGCTGTTCACGGCACTTGAGGACCGTGCCCGGTTTTATCGGAGCTGGGAGGCCATGGGACGACCGTTTCCGATAGGCACGCAGTAAGGGAAAAACCTTGAACCCCGCAAGGGGTTCAAGGTGTGACGATCAACGGCGACGGAACAGCGGCAGCGGTTCGTCGGTGGCGGCCTGATAGGTCACCGAGAAGTCCTTGAGGCCTTCAAGGGCTTCGTAGGGGTCTTTATCGGCGCGAATGGCAAACGCATCGAAACCGCAGCGGTGCATGTAGAACAGCTGGTCGCGCAGCACATCGCCAATTGCCCGCAGTTCGCCTTTGAAACCATAGCGGTCACGCAGCAGACGGGCGTTGGAGTAGTTGCGACCATCGGTGAAGGCCGGGAAGTTCAGGGCGATGACCTGGAAGTTCGCCACGTCATCACCGATTTCTTCAGCTTCTTCATCGGCATCCAGCCATACACCCAGGCCGCCATCGCGGGCCATGAGCATGCGGCTGTGTTCGCGCCACATGTGCAACGGGACGATCAGGTCGTCGCAGTTGCTGATCTCGTCGATGTTGAAATCTTTCGGCAGCAAGTGCCAGGTTTCGTCGACGACTTCGTTGTTCTTAATTATTCGCTGCATAGACGCGCTCCTTGAAGAGGTCGATGCCGATACGCTGATAAGTGTCGATGAAGCGCTCGTCTTCGGTACGTTGTTCGATGTACACGTCGATCAGCTTCTCGATCACATCAGGCATGGCTTCCTGGGCGAAGGAAGGGCCGAGGATCTTGCCCAGGCTCGCATCGCGGCTGGCGCTGCCACCCAGGGACACCTGATAGAACTCTTCGCCTTTCTTGTCCACTCCGAGAATACCGATGTGGCCGACGTGGTGGTGACCACAGGCGTTCATGCAGCCGGAGATGTTCAGGTCCAGCTCGCCAATGTCGAACAGGTAGTCCAGGTCGTCGAAACGGCGCTGGATCGATTCGGCGATCGGGATCGACTTGGCGTTGGCCAGGGAACAGAAGTCGCCGCCAGGGCAGCAGATGATGTCGGTCAGCAAGCCGATGTTCGGTGTGGCGAAACCTTGCTCGCGCAACTCGCCCCACATGGCGAACAACTGGCTCTGCTCGACATCGGCCAGAATGATGTTCTGCTCGTGGGAGGTGCGCAGCTGACCGAAGCTGTAACGGTCGGCGAGGTCGGCAACGGCATCGAGCTGCTTGTCGGTGATGTCGCCCGGTGCAACGCCGGTCGGTTTCAGGGACAGCGTCACGGCGACGTAACCCGGCTTTTTGTGGGCCAGGGTGTTGCGGGCACGCCAGCGGGCGAAGCCCGGGTGTTGCTTGTCGAGGTCGGCCAGTTCGGCCGTCTGATTGTCCAGAGCCTTGTAGTCCGGATCGACAAAGTGCTTGGCCACGCGATGCACTTCGGCCTCGGTCAGCGTGGTCTGGCCACCGCGAAGGTGTTCCATTTCCGCATCGACTTTCTGCGCGAACACTTCAGGCGTCAGGGCCTTGACCAGAATCTTGATCCGCGCCTTGTACTTGTTGTCGCGACGGCCGTAGCGGTTGTAGACCCGCAGAATGGCGTCGAGGTAGCTCAACAGGTCCTGCCACGGCAGGAATTCGTTGATGAACGCGCCCACCACCGGAGTACGGCCCAGGCCGCCACCGACCAGCACACGGAAGCCCAGTTCGCCCGCGGCGTTGTGCACCGGCTCGAGGCCGATGTCATGGACTTCGATGGCCGCACGGTCGGACGTCGAACCGTTGATGGCAATTTTGAATTTACGCGGCAGGTAAGCGAATTCCGGGTGGAACGTGGTCCACTGACGGACGATTTCGCACCATGGCCGCGGGTCGATCAACTCGTCGGCGGCGACACCGGCGAACTGGTCGGTGGTGACGTTGCGCAGGCAGTTGCCGCTGGTCTGGATCGCGTGCATCTGCACGGTCGCCAGCTCAGCCAGCATGTCCGGGATGTCTTCCACGGCCGGCCAGTTGAACTGCACGTTCTGCCGGGTACTGATGTGGGCGTAGCCCTTGTCATAGTCGCGGGCAATCTTGGCCATCATTCGCGTCTGGCGCGAAGTGAGTTGGCCGTAAGGCACCGCCACCCGCAGCATCGGGGCAAAGCGCTGGATATAAAGGCCATTTTGCAGGCGCAGGGGGCGGAATTCTTCTTCGCTCAGCTCGCCTGCCAGATAGCGTCGGGTCTGATCACGGAACTGCTTGACGCGGTCCTCGATGATCCGCTGATCGTACTCGTCGTATACGTACATATAAGTCCTGTTCTCAGGCTTGGGCCGGTCGGATACAGCTGCGTTTTCGCAAGCTTTCATCCGATTCTGCCTCGGCAATTCTGCGCGCACGGCCGCGCACTCCCAACGGAGCCGACGCAAGATACCAGTTTGCAGTTATGCGCAAAAGTGATGTTTGAGTATATGCAAAGAACCAAAACGACTAATGAAAGTCGTTGTGATAAAACCCTCATTTGTCGTGCGGGCAATCATCGTCTTAACTGTGCTCGAGTCTTTATGCAATCACCGATAAAACCGACAAGAGGCGATGCAATGAGCAACCCAACCAAAGCAAGGAAAAGCGATAGCACGGTCGATGCTTGGGCGATTCTGTTCCTGATCATCCTGGTCGTGGGTACGGCGGTATTCTGGGTCAGCCATCAATAAACGACCCCGTCCGGGCCCGGCGCCGACGATTGTCGGACAAAAAGCCGGAATATGCGCCGTTTCCAGGGACTTCGCTGGCTATAATGCGCGGCGGATTTTCGGGGGCTCGGACGATCAATGTTGAAGTTCTTCTATGGTGTAGTGCTGGCGCTTGGCGCGGTCCTGGGGCCGTGTGCCCAGGCGGCGTCCGTATTGTTCCTCAATCCCGGGACCAGCCAAGAGACGTTCTGGGTCAGTTACTCGCAGTTCATGCAGACCGCGGCCAAGAACCTGGGCATGGATTTGCAAATCCAGTATGCCGAGCGAAACGCCGAGACCACACTCAAACAGGCCCGCGAAGCGCTGCAAGGGCCGAGTCGGCCGGACTATCTGGTGTTCTCCAACGAACTGTATGTCGCCCCCGAAATCCTGCGCCTGGCTCAAGGCAGCGGTGTGAAGCTGTTTTTGGTCAACAACGGCCTGACCGCCGACCAGATGCGTCTGCTCGGCGCCCAGCCGGACAAGTATCCCGACTGGCTGGGTAGCCTGGTGCCCAACAATGAGGAGGGCGGCTACCTGATGCTCAAGGAACTGATTCGCCTGCATGGCCCGGTAGCACCCGGTGAGGTCATTGAACTGGTGGCCTTTTCCGGCCTGAAAATCACGCCGGCCGCGCAAGAGCGTGAGCAGGGCATGATGCGGGCATTGGCCGAACACCCCGAAGTGCGGTTGCGCCAGTTGGTGTACGGCGGCTGGACCCGCGAGCGCGCCTATGAACAGGCCAGGTTATTGTTCAAGCGTTACCCGCAAACATCGCTGGTCTGGTCGGCCAACGATGAAATGGCGTTCGGTGCCATGCAGGCATACGCCGAAACGGGAGGCCAGCCGGGCAAGGGTGTGCTGTTCAGTGCCATCAACAATTCACCGGCCGCGTTGCAGGCGCTGTTGGAAGGGCGGCTAAGCGTGTTGTTGGGCGGGCACTTCACTCTGGGCGGCTGGGCTCTTGTGCAGTTGCATGACTACGATCAGGGGGTGGATGTCAGCCAGTACGGCGGGCGCGACCGACAGATCCCCTTATTGCAGTTGATCGACCACGCGCAAGCCCGGCGACTGCTGGGCTTGAGCGCCACTCAGGATTACGACGTGGATTTTCAAAAGCTCTCGGCCAAGGGGCGGCCGACGTCGTACCGCTACCCGTTCAGTCTGCAAACCCTGATGCATTGAGCCGGCTCAGATTCCGGCCAGGTGCAACACCAGTTTGACGATGCCGAACAGCGTCAGGGCGAACACCACCGTGAACAGAATCCCCAGAATCACAAAATGACTGGGCTTGCCATGGGTGAAGTCCCGGGCCCGGTTTTTCCCGCTCTGCACCCCGAACGCCGCCGCCATGACGCTGTGCAGCATCTGCCAGAAGGTCGGCGGCTTGTTGTGATTATTGTTGTCGACTGGATCGTCCATAAATCCCCCGTCACGAATGTGTATGAGGCAAGCATAGACAACAGACTCGAACTCTGTGGGAGCCGTTGTGGCGAGGGAGCTTGCTCCCGTTGGGTCGCGAAGCGGCCCCAAAAAATGGGACTGCTACGCAGTCCAACGGGAGCAAGCTCCCTCGCCACAAAGAATCTTCCACAGGGGAAGGGGTTAGTTGTCGTAACCCAGGTTAGGCGCCAGCCAGCGCTCGGTCACGCTCAACTCCTGGCCTTTGCGCGAGGTGTAGCTCTGCACCTGATCCTTGTCGATCTTGCCCACGGCGAAATACTGCGCCTGTGGGTGAGCGAAGTACCAGCCGCTGACCGCCGCCGCCGGGAACATCGCGTAGTGCTCGG
This sequence comes from Pseudomonas sp. Pseusp15, assembly GCF_059492165.1. Lineage (NCBI taxonomy): Bacteria > Pseudomonadati > Pseudomonadota > Gammaproteobacteria > Pseudomonadales > Pseudomonadaceae > Pseudomonas > Pseudomonas sp. Pseusp15. The sequence goes on along the minus strand of NZ_CP168523.1, from coordinate 2,918,714 downwards.
TGAGGAATACGCCGCTGCGGCCGGCCTTGAGCTCTTCCGCTTCCGGGTCCAGCAGCTTGAACAGCGTGGCTTTCTCGGTGTGATCCGGGCACGCCGGGTAGCCCGGAGCAGGGCGGATGCCGGTGTATTGCTCTTTGATCAGCGCCTCGTTGTCCAGCGTCTCGTCCTTGGCGTAGCCCCAGTAGTCTTTACGCACTTGCTGGTGCAGCCACTCGGCGCACGCCTCGGCCAGACGGTCGGCCAACGCCTTGACCATGATCGAGTTGTAGTCGTCGCCCGCTTCCTGATAGGCCTTGGCCACGTCTTCGGCGCCAATCCCGGCGGTGGTGATGAAACCACCCACGTAGTCGGTCACGCCGCTGTCCTTCGGCGCGACGAAGTCGGCCAGGGAGAAGTTCGGCTTACCGTCGGTCTTGATGATCTGCTGGCGCAAGTGATGCAGCTTGGCCAATGGCTTGCCGTCGTCGCCATAGACTTCGATGTCATCGTCGCGCACCTGGTTGGCCGGCCAGAAACCGAACACCGCACGGGCGCTGATCAGCTTCTCGTCGATCAACTTGGCAAGCATTTCCTGGGCATCGGCGTACAGCGCGGTGGCGGCTTCACCGACCACTTCATCCTGCAGGATGCGCGGGAACTTGCCGGCCAGGTCCCAGGAGATGAAGAACGGTGTCCAGTCGATGTATTCGGCCAAAACCTTCAGGTCGATGTTGTCCAGTACCTTGGCGCCGGTGAACGTCGGTTTGACCGGCTCATAATTGGCCCAGTCGAACTGCGGTTTCTTGGCGATGGCTGCCGGGTAGCTCAGGCGCTCGGTGCGGGCGCTGCGGTTGGCGGTGCGCTCGCGAACGTCGATGTATTCCAGGCGGGTCTTCTCGACGAAACCGGCTTTCAGTTCCTTGGACAGCAACTGCGTCGCCACGCCCACGGCGCGGGAGGCGTCGGTGACGTAGATCACCGCGTCGTTGCTGTACTTGGGCTCGATCTTCACCGCCGTGTGCGCCTTGGAGGTGGTCGCGCCACCGATCATCAGCGGCAGATAGAAGTCCTGACGCTGCATTTCGCGGGCCACGTGAACCATTTCGTCCAGCGAAGGCGTGATCAGGCCGGACAGACCGATGATGTCGCATTTCTCGTCTTTGGCGACCTGCAGGATCTTCTCCGCCGGCACCATCACGCCGAGGTCAACGATGTCGTAGCCGTTACAGCCCAGCACCACGCCGACGATGTTCTTGCCGATGTCGTGCACGTCACCCTTGACGGTGGCCATGAGGATCTTGCCCTTGGCCTCCGGCTTGTCGCCTTTTTCCAGTTCGATGAACGGGATCAGGTGGGCCACGGCCTGCTTCATCACGCGGGCGGACTTCACCACTTGCGGCAGGAACATTTTGCCGGCGCCGAACAGGTCGCCGACGATGTTCATGCCGGCCATCAACGGGCCTTCGATGACTTCGATCGGGCGCGCGAACGACAACCGCGATTCTTCAGTATCTTCAACAATGTGCGTGGTGATGCCCTTGACCAGCGCATGCTCCAGACGCTTGTTGACGTCCCAGTTGCGCCACTCTTCGGTCTCGGCTTCCTTGACGCTGCCGTCGCCCTTGTACTTGTCGGCGATGGCGAGGAGGGCGTCGGTGCCTTCCGGAGTACGGTTGAGGATCACGTCTTCAACGGCGTCGCGCAGCTCCACCGGGATCTGGTCGTAGATCTCCAGTTGGCCGGCGTTGACGATGCCCATGGTCAGGCCGTTGCGGATTGCATACAGCAGGAACACCGAGTGAATCGCCTCGCGCACCGGGTTGTTGCCACGGAACGAGAACGACACGTTGGACACACCGCCGGAGCTCAGGGCGTAGGGCAGTTCGTCGCGGATGTAGGCACAGGCGTTGATGAAGTCCACAGCGTAGTTGTTGTGTTCTTCGATACCGGTGGCCACGGCGAAGATGTTCGGGTCGAAGATGATGTCTTCCGGCGGGAAGCCGACTTCGTTGACCAGAATGTCGTAGGAGCGTTTGCAGATTTCTTTCTTGCGCGCTTCGGTGTCGGCCTGGCCGGCTTCATCGAAGGCCATCACCACCACCGCGGCGCCGTAGCGTTTGCACAGTTTGGCGTGATGAATGAACTGCTCGACACCTTCCTTCATGCTGATGGAGTTGACGATGCCCTTGCCCTGGATGCACTTGAGGCCGGCTTCGATCACTTCCCACTTGGAGGAGTCGATCATGATCGGGACGCGGGAGATGTCCGGTTCGCCGGCAATCAGATTGAGGAAGGTCACCATGGCCTTCTTCGAATCGAGCATCCCTTCGTCCATGTTGATGTCGATCACCTGGGCGCCGGCTTCGACCTGCTGCAGGGCGACTTCCAGGGCCTCGGTGTAGTTGTCTTCACGGATCAGGCGGGCGAACTTGGCGGAACCGGTGATGTTGGTCCGCTCGCCGACGTTGACGAACAGCGAACTGCGATCGATGGTGAACGGTTCCAGGCCCGACAGGCGGCAGGCCTTGGGGATGTCCGGAATTTCACGCGGGGCGTAGCCGGCGACCGCTTTGGCGATGGCTTCGATGTGGCCCGGTGTGGTGCCGCAGCAGCCGCCGACGATGTTGAGGAAGCCACTTTGGGCGAACTCTTCGATGACCTTGGCGGTTTGGGCCGGCAGTTCGTCGTACTCGCCGAACTCGTTCGGCAGGCCGGCGTTCGGGTGCGCCGACACGTGGGTGCTGGCCTTGTTCGACAGCTCTTCAAGGTACGGACGCAATTCACGGGCGCCGAGGGCGCAGTTCAGGCCGACGGAAATCGGCTTGGCGTGGGCCACGGAGTTCCAGAACGCTTCGGTGGTCTGGCCGGAGAGGGTGCGGCCAGAGGCATCGGTGATGGTGCCGGAAATCATGATCGGCAGCTCGACGCCCAGCTCTTCGTAAACCCCTTGCACGGCGAAGATCGCCGCTTTGGCGTTGAGGGTGTCGAAAATGGTTTCGATCAGGATCAGGTCGGCGCCGCCTTCGATCAGGCCTTTGGTGGCCTCGGTGTAGTTCTCCACCAGTTCATCGAAGGTCACGTTGCGGTAGCCGGGGTTGTTCACGTCGGGCGACAGCGAGCAGGTACGACTTGTAGGGCCGAGCACGCCGGCGACGAAACGCGGCTTGTCCGGGGTTTCCAGGGTCTTGGCGTCCGCCACCTTGCGCGCCAGGCGTGCGCCTTCTACGTTGAGTTCGTACGCCAGGCCTTGCATGCCGTAGTCGGCCTGGGACACCTGGGTGGCGTTGAAGGTGTTGGTTTCCAGAATGTCGGCGCCGGCATCCAGGTAGGCTTTTTCAATAGAGCCAATCACATCCGGGCGGGTCAGCACCAACAGGTCGTTGTTACCTTTGACATCGCTCGGCCAGTCGGCGAAGCGTTTGCCACGGTAATCCTGTTCCTCGAGCTTGTAGCTCTGGATCATTGTCCCCATGCCGCCGTCGAGAATCAGGATGCGCTCTTTGAGGGCGTGCTTGAGAGCTTGAAGGCGAACGCTGCGATCGGACATTTGGACTACTCGGTAAGGCCATGACGAAGGGCCGGGATAATAACAAACCTGTGTGCTTTTGGAGCATATGCCGGTTTTGCATGAATATCGTTCATGTTGGTGCGCGGGTCGGACCGGTAGAATCGCGGCGTTTTCTCATGATCAGGACCAGGGATATGTCGTATCGCGTCGTCACCAGCCTATTGATGCTGTTTTTAAGCGGGGGCGCCGCTGCGCAAGGTCCGGACATTTCCTACGTTCACGACATTCAACCGATCTTCACCGAAAAGTGCGTGGCCTGCCATGCCTGCTACGACTCCGCCTGTCAGCTCAACCTGGGCAGTGGCGAAGGGGCGGCCCGAGGTGCGACGAAGGCGCCGGTCTATGACGGCGAACGGAGCAAGGCCGCCGCGCCGACCCGGTTGTTTTATGACGCCTTCGGCAAGCGTGCCTGGCAGCAAAAGGGCTTCTATTCGGTGCTCGACGCCCAAGGCAGCCAGGCGGCGCTGATGGCGCGGATGCTTGAGCTGGGGCACAAAACCCCGTTGCAACCCAACGCCAAACTGCCGGAAGAGATCGTCCTGGGCCTGAACCGGGAAAACCAGTGCGCCATGCCGGCAGAGTTCAGCGATTACGCCAACTCTCATCCGAAAGAGGGCATGCCGCTAGCGGTCACCGGTCTTACCGATCAGCAATACCAGACGCTGCAGCGCTGGCTGGCCTCCGGCGCGCCGATCGATCAGCAGGGACTGGTGCCCAGCGCCAGGGAAGCCTTGGAAGTGGTGCAGTGGGAAAACCTGCTGAATGCGCCGGGCGCCCGGGAGAGCCTGGTCGGGCGCTGGCTGTTCGAGCACTGGTTCTTGGCCCATATCTATTTCAAGGACGGCGAGCCGGGGCATTTCTTTCAGTGGGTACGTTCGCGCACGCCGACGGGGCAGCCCATCAACCTGATCAACACCCGCCGTCCGAATGATGATCCGGGCACCCAGGTCTATTACCGTCTGTGGCCGGTGCAAGGCGTGATCGTGCACAAGACCCACATCACCTACCCGCTGAGCGCGGCGAAGATGGCGCGGATCAAGAGCCTGTTTTACAACGGTAACTGGCAGGTCCACGCGTTACCGGGCTACGGGCCGGAGCGGCGGGCCAATCCGTTTGCCACGTTCGAAGCGATCCCGGCCCAGGCGCGTTACCAGTTCATGCTCGATAACGCCGAATACTTCGTGCGCACCTTTATTCGCGGCCCAGTCTGCCGGGGCCAGATCGCCACCGACGTGATTCGCGACAACTTCTGGGCACTGTTCCAGGCCCCGGAACATGACCTTTACATCACCGACCCGAAATATCGCGGCAAGGCTACGCCGTTGCTGGCGATGCCGGGGCAGAACGATGACGTCGGCAGTGTCCTGAGCCTGTGGCACGACTACCGCAACAAACGCAACGAATATGAGGCTCTGCGTCGGGACAGCTATGCCGACTTGCCAGCGCCGAGCTGGTCGACCCTGTGGGCCGGTAATGACAATGCGTTGCTGAGTATCTTCCGGCATTTCGACAGCGCCTCGGTGACCAAGGGCCTGATCGGCGATGTGCCGCAGACGATGTGGCTGTTCGATTACCCGTTGCTGGAACGCACGTATTACCAGTTGGCGGTCAACTTCGATGTGTTCGGTAACGTGTCCCATCAGGCCCAGACCCGGCTGTACTTCGACCTGATCCGCAACGGCGCCGAGCAGAACTTCCTGCGCCTGATGCCGGCCAGCTCACGGGACGGCTATCTCGACGATTGGTACCAGAACAGCGGCAAGTTCAAGATGTGGCTGGATTACGAGGACATCGACAACGACAAGCCGACGGCGCTGACGCTGGACGAAAACGACCCGAAACGCGATTTCGCCTTGCAGCTGCTGTCCCGTTACGGCGAACTTAATGCCAGGCCCGATCCGATCAACCGCTGCGACGGCGCTTACTGCTCGCGGCCGAACATTGATCCGGCGTTGCAGAACGCCGAGCAAGCCTTGAGCCGCCTGACGTCGCGCCCGGCCGCCGGTTTGAAAGTCATCGATCAGTTGCCGGAGGCCACGATGTTGCGCATCGAGACCTCAAGCGGCAAGCGTGAGGTCTACAGCCTGCTGCGTAACCGCGCCCACAGCAACGTGGCGTTCCTGCTCGGGGAGTCGCTGCGTTATCAGCCGGGGCTCGACACGTTGACGATCTATCCGGGTGTTCTGAGCAGCTACCCGAACTTCATGTTCAACATTCCGGCCGGGCAGGTGCCGGCGTTTGTCGACGAGATGGAAAATGCCAAAGACGCCGCGAGTTTCGAAAAAATCGTCGAACGCTGGGGCATTCGTCGCAGTCATCCGCAATTCTGGCAGTATTTCCATGATCTGAGCCGGTACATCCACGACACCGACCCAGTGGAAGAGGGCGTGCTGGACATGAATCGCTACGAGAATCTCTGAAATGCCTGCAACCCGGTGTGGGAGCCACAGTTCCCGACAAAAATACTAGGACTTTGTGCGGCGCGTCGATTGGCGTAAACTGCGTCCAAGCCTGCGAGGAGTTTCCATGACCGCTATTACCATTACCGACGCCGCCCATGATTACCTGGCCGATCTGCTCTCCAAGCAGAACACCCCGGGTATCGGCATCCGCGTCTTTATCACCCAGCCTGGCACCCAGTACGCCGAAACCTGCATTGCCTACTGCAAGCCGGGCGAAGAAAAACCTGAAGATACAGCGCTGGGGCTCAAAAGCTTCACCGCCTATATCGACTCGTTCAGCGAAGCGTTTCTGGACGATGCGGTAGTCGACTACGCCACCGACCGCATGGGCGGCCAACTGACCATCAAGGCGCCAAACGCCAAAGTCCCGATGGTCAACGCCGACAGCCCGGTCAACGAGCGCATCAACTACTACCTGCAAACCGAGATCAACCCGGGGCTGGCCAGCCACGGCGGTCAGGTCAGCCTGATCGATGTGGTCGAAGACGGCATCGCCGTGCTGAAGTTCGGCGGCGGTTGCCAGGGCTGCGGCCAGGCAGACGTCACCCTGAAGGAAGGCATCGAGCGCACCTTGCTCGAGCGTATTCCCGAGCTCAAGGGTGTACGTGACGTGACTGACCACACGCAGAAAGAAAACGCCTACTACTAAGGTGTTCGCTGCAAACATAAAAAACGGTGCCCGTGAGCACCGTTTTTTTATGGATGATCGATAACCTGTGGCGAGGGAGCTTGCTCCCGCTCGACTGCGAAGCAGTCGCAATCCAGCCGATGCATTTTCCCGTGATGAATGCGTTGGCTGATTTTGGGACCGCTGCGCGGTCCAGCGGGAGCAAGCTCCCTCGCCACAAGTGCTTCAGGGTCTGTATAGGTGCGCATGCCCCGCGCGATACAGCGACGACTCACTGAAGTGATCGCTGCCCAGCACTCGACCCACCAGAATCAGCGCCGTTCGGCGAAAGCCCTTGGCTTGTACCTTCTGCGCAATGTCTTCAAGCGTTCCCACCACCCAATCCTGATCAGGCCAGGTCGCCCGGTGAATTACCGCGATCGGGCAGTCGGCGCCGTAGTGCGGCAGCAATTCGGCAAGGATCTTCTCTAGATGATTGACCCCCAGGTGGATCGCCATGGTTGCCCCGTGTTGCGCCAGGCTGCCCAGTTCTTCGCCAGCGGGCATGGCGGTCTTGTCGGCGTAACGGGTCAGAATCACGCTCTGTGACACGTCCGGCAGGGTCAGTTCGGCCCCCAAAAGGGCCGCGCAGGCGGCGGTGGCGGTGACGCCGGGAATGATTTCGAAAGGGATGTCGAGTTCACGCAAGTAGCGAATCTGCTCGCCGATCGCGCCGTACAGACTCGGGTCGCCGGAATGCACCCGGGCCACGTCCTGGCCGTTGGCGTGGGCGGTCTTGATCAGCTCGACGATCTGTTCCAGGTGCAGTTCAGCGCTGTTGACCACCTGTTCGGCCCGGTGGCCTTCCAGCACAGCGGCGGGGACCAGGGAGCCGGCATAGATGATGACCGGGCAGCTACGAATCAGCCGCTGGCCTTTGACGGTGATCAGTTCCGGGTCGCCGGGGCCGGCGCCAATGAAGTAGACGGTCATCGTCGTTTCCTGTCAGAAATAGGGCCTGGGCATGCTTCAGATGAAGAATGCTCATGATCGAAGGCGGGGATTATCGGGGATTTTACGCGGCGCTGGCCAATGCCAAGGTGGCCTGGGCGTATTTTTGTCGTGGAATCAGCAACTTTGCCGGTGCCTGGGCCAATTGTTCGGCCAGGGCCAACGCAGCGCTTTCCGCCACGCCGTAGCAACCGGTGCGTTCAAACGCGATGTCCGAGTGGTGGCTCAGTTGTGCTTGATAGGTCGCCAATTGTTCGCTGCTGAAGTACATCAGCGGCAATGCCAGCTGTTCGGCCAGTTCGATCAGACCAGGCTCTTCGCGCTTCAGGTCGATGCTGGCCAAGGCCTTGATCTCGCTGAGCCCGATTTGATGGGCCTGTAGCGCCTGATCGAGCAGCGCCCGCAACGTGCTGACGGGGCAGCCGCGCTGGCAGCCCAGGCCGACCACCAGGGTCGGCGCGGAGCTGACGTCAGTCATGCGCTGTAATGGCCATCGCTTTTGCGGCGGAACAACCAGGCGCTGATCAGGCCCAGGGCCAGCCAGAACGCCACGTTGGTCAACTGCGAAGCGATTTTGAATTGCGCTTCCAGGGCTTCCGGCGCCAGCATCGAATGGACTTCCGGTTGTGGTGCGCCAATCACATGCGGCACGGCCAGGATCGCCACGCCGAGCGCTTTCATCAGCCAGTGACGGCTGAACACGATCAACGCGATGCCGACGGCCGTGGACGCGGCAGTGCCGATCCACCAGATTTGCCGTTGCGCCAGATCAGCCGCGGCAGTGCCCGGCAGCTCAGGCGGCAGGCCGAGAGTCGGAGCCAGTACGAACGTCGCATAACCGGCCAGGCCCCAGAGCAGGCCCTGAGAGGTTTTGGTCGGTGCGCGCAGGGTGTAAAGACCGGCGAGCATCAGGGCGAAACCGACGGCTACCACCAGGTTGCCGCCGGTAGTGGACAGCACGCGCTGCCAGCCGTCTTCCGGTTCCCAGGCTTCGGCATCGTGGGTATGAGCGACTGCGCCCGCGGCGTGCTCGTGGATTTCAACAGCAGCCGGCTCGGATTTTTCGTAGGTCTCGGCCTGCAAAATCAGCGGGGAGACCCAGAAGCTTTGCAGCAGGGTCAATAGCAGGGCGGCCAGCAGCCCGGTGAAACCTGCGGTTTGCGCAATACGCTTGATCATCTCAGCAGGTCTCAATGGCACGGAAAGGCGGAGCTGTGACGGGTATCGTGCGCGGCGTTGTGCACCGCTTCGATGTGCGAGAAACCGGCGAAATACACAAGGCTGGCGCCAAGGATCGACGCACACACGGCGGCGGTCAGGCGTTGAGTCAGGGTCGTGGTGGTGCTGGCGATGCTCTTGTCGGTGTTGCTGGCGGTGCTGCTGATGATCGTCATGGCGCTTCCCTCTGGTCTGTCAGCGGGTGAATAGAGCGCATGAAAATCTCCGCACGCCAAGGGCTCGCAGAGATTTCGAACAGCGCCCGCCCACCGCGGGTTTGTTATTCAGTGAACGTAAAAGTCACTTTGTGTTGCGGGCCGGTCTCCGGGCTCGCGAGGGGCTGGGCTTGCGCCTGGACCTGCAAGCATCACCTTCCCATGCCATATGACCGGCACAGTGGATCTGACGCTTCACTCGCTTACCGTTGCGGGGGCAGCACCGGACTGACATGGCTTTAGAGTAAAGCACATGATTCACCGGTTTCCCGTTTCACCCTGTGAAGGGCACCCGTAACAAGGCGTGTAGGAGAGCATGGGCGAGGGCGGGGAGTCAATTGGCAGGGGTTCTCACTAACACCCAATATCTGTGGCGAGGGGGCTTGCTCCCGCTCGAGCGCATAGCGGTCGCATCGGATTCATGCGGTCTGTCTGTAAGATTTGCAGTGCATGGTTTCACGACTGCTTCGCAGCCGAACGGGAGCAAGCTCCCTCGCCACAGGCAAGCCCCCTCGCCACAGGTGATCGCATTCGCCGACAAGACATTGACCCGCCCCCACACGATGCGTAGCCTTGCGCTTTCGAGGTTCTTCGGCGTCTGTCGAAGCTAAGAAGGGAACGCGGTCGATGCCGCGGCTGCCCCCGCAACTGTGAACGGTGATGTTCGCTGCCACGCCACTGCAAACCCTGTGCAACGGGTTCGCGGGAAGGCGCAGCGAATGCCGGGCCAACGCCCGGCGCACCGTCAGCCAGGAGACCTGCCTCGACACAGATTCTCACTTTCAACCGGGCGGGGTGATCCGGTGGCGAACTCTTCAGGCACGCGCGCCCGCGTTGCCGGTTGTCGTCCCGTATGCCCGCCACCTTGCCAAAGGGCATCCGATGAAAACACTGGCCAAACTCCCCGTCACCATCGTTACCGGCTTCCTCGGTTCGGGCAAAACCACCTTGCTGCGGCACATGCTCGACAACGCCCAGGGCCGTCGCATCGCGGTGATCGTCAACGAGTTCGGCGAGCTGGGCATCGACGGCGAGATCCTCAAGCAGTGCTCAATCGGCTGCACCGAAGAAGAGGCCAGCGGCCGCGTCTACGAATTGGCCAACGGCTGCCTGTGCTGCACCGTTCAGGAAGAATTCTTCCCGGTGATGCGCGAGTTGGTTGCTCGCCGCGGCGACCTCGACCACATCCTCATCGAAACCTCGGGCCTCGCCCTGCCAAAGCCTTTGGTTCAAGCCTTCCAGTGGCCGGAAATCCGCAGCGCCTGCACCGTTGACGCGGTGATCACCGTGGTCGACAGCCCGGCCGTCGCTGCCGGCACTTTCGCTGCATTCCCGGATCAAGTGGACGCCCAGCGCAAACTCGACCCGAACCTGGACCACGAATCGCCGCTGCACGAACTGTTCGCCGACCAACTGGCCAGCGCCGACCTGGTGATTCTCAACAAGGCCGACCTGATCAGCGCCGCAGACCTGGCCCGCGTGCGCCTGGAAGTCGCCGAAGAGCTGCCACCGGCGGTGAAAGTCATCGAAGCCAGCAGCGGTCGCTTGCCACTGGACGTGCTGATCGGCCTCGGTGCCGGTTCCGAAGAACACATCGACAGCCGTCACAGCCATCACGATCATCACCATGAAGGTGAAGACGACCACGATCACGACCATGACGCGTTCGACTCCATCTCGATCGAGCTGCCACAAGCCGACGAAAGCCTGCTGATGGACGCGCTGACGCAACTGGTGGTGCAGCACGGTATTCTGCGGGTCAAGGGTTTCGCGGCGGTGCCGAACAAGCCGATGCGCCTGCTGATTCAGGGCGTGGGCACGCGTTTCGACAAGCACTTTGACCGTCAGTGGGGCGCCGAGGAAGCGCGCACCACCCGTCTGGTGTTGATCGGTCAGGCGCTGGACGCCGTTCAACTCGAAGCGCAATTGCGCGCTGCGCTCAGCGTTTAACCCATGCACCTGCTCAGGACCCAGCCCGGCGGTTTCGTGTCGGATGACAACATTGCCGACCTTGGACAAACTCCCGCCGAGCTGGTGATCCTGTGCAGCGGCGATTCCAGTCTGGCGTTGCTCGCCGAGGCGGCGCAGCAGCTGCCCGACGATTACCCGAGCCTGCGCCTGGCCAACCCGATGCAGGTGCAGAATCACGCCTCGGTCGATCTTTATGTCGACGAAGTGCTGCGCCACGCCAAGGTGATTCTGATCTCGCTGCACGGCGGCATCGCCTATTGGCGTTACGGCATCGAGCGTCTGGTGGAATTGTCCCAGCGCGGTGTGCAGTTGATTCTGGTGCCGGGTGACGATCGCCCGGACCCGGAACTCAGCGATCTGAGCACCGTGGCCCCCGAAGACCGCGACCGGCTCTGGCACTTCCTGCGTCAGGGCGGCATGGCCAATGCGCTCGACCTGTTTCGCTGCCTTGCCAGTCGTTGGCTGGGTCGTGATTATCCATGGTCCGAGCCGCAAACCCTGCCACGCACCGCGATCTACCACCCGCAAAAAAGCCCCGCGCACCTTCAGGATTGGCAAGCCGATTGGCAGGCCGATCAGCCGGTGGCGGCGGTGCTGTTTTACCGCTCGCACTTGCAGGCGGCGAACACCGGTTTCATCGATATTTTCTGCCAGCGTTTGCAGGCGGCAGGGCTCAACCCGTTGCCGATTGCGCTGGCCAGTCTGAAAGAGCCAGGCTGCCTGGCGGTGGTCGAGGACTGGCTGGATGAAGTTGAGGCGGGGGTGATTCTGAACACCACCGGTTTCGCCCAGTCCAGCCCTGAAGCGCCGCACCTGCGGCCGTTTCGTCGCAACATCCCGGTGATCCAGGCCATCTGCGCCCAGGACAACGAGCCCGGTTGGCGTGCCAGCGAGCAAGGCCTCGGTCCCCGTGACTTGGCGATGCACATCGCGCTGCCGGAGCTGGACGGGCGAATCATCAGTCGGCCGATCAGCTTCAAGGATCTGGCGTGGCGCAGCGAGCGCAGTCAGTCCGATGTGGTTTGCTATCGACCACAACCGGAACGCATGGATTTTGTCGCTGAACTGGCACGGCGCTGGATCGATCTGGCGCGGCTGCCCAACAGCGAAAAACGCATCGCCCTGATCCTCGCCAACTACCCGACTCGCGATGGACGCATCGGTAATGGCGTCGGTCTTGACACCCCGGCCGCGGCGCTGAACATCCTGCGTGCCCTGTACGCCGAAGGTTATCCGTTGCCGGCCGAGCTGCCGGACAGCGGCACCGCGCTGATCCAGCAACTGCTCGGTGGCGTCAGCAATGACCTGGACACGCTCGATCAACGTCCATGTCAGCAAAGCCTGGCGCTGGACGATTACTTTTTGATGTTCAACGCACTGCCCGAAGCCAATCGCGAGGCGGTGCTGCGACGTTGGGGCACGCCCGAAAGCGATCCGATGTTCCGTGGCGGGCGAATGATGATTGCCGGGTTGCGCTTCGGCCTGACTTTCGTCGGCATTCAACCGGCGCGGGGTTATCAGGTTGACCCGAGCGCGGTCTATCACGACCCGGACCTGGTGCCGCCCCACGGTTATCTGGCGTTCTACTTCTGGTTGCGCAACACCTACGGCGCCCACGGCGTGATCCATGTCGGCAAGCACGGTAACCTCGAATGGCTGCCGGGCAAGGGCGTCGGGTTATCTGAAAACTGCTGGCCCGACGCGCTGCTCGGACCGCTGCCGAACATCTATCCGTTCATCGTCAACGACCCGGGCGAGGGTGCCCAAGCCAAGCGCCGCACGCAAGCGGTGATCATCGATCACCTGATGCCACCGCTGACCCGCGCCGAAACCTACGGCCCGCTGCGCAACCTTGAGTTGTTGGCTGACGAATTTTACGAAGCGCAGTTGCTCGATCCGCGCCGCGCCCGGGAACTGCAACGCGACATTCTGCAACTGGTGCGCGACACGCACATTGATCGCGAACTGCAGCTGGACGAGAAGCTCGACAGCGATGCCGACGCGGCGATCTGGTTGCCGCGCCTGGACACTTACCTGTGTGACTTGAAGGAATCGCAGATCCGCGATGGCCTGCACGTGTTTGGCGAGTCGCCGACCGGGCGATTGCGCATCGACACTTTATTGGCCTTGCTGCGCATTCCTCGCGGTGACGGTCGTGGCGCGCAATCGAGCGTGCTGCGGGCGCTGGCCAAGGCGTTCGAATTGGGCTTCGGTCCACTGGATTGCGTGTTGGCCGAGCCCTGGAACGGTCCTCGGCCGGATGCCTTGCAGGCGGTCAGTGATGAGCTGTGGCGCACGGCGGGGGATACCCGTGAGCGTCTGGAACTGTTCGCCGCGCAGTTGATCGAGCAAGCCTTGAGCGCTGAAATTGCTCCGTTGAACCAGCCAGGCTGGTCCGACGTGAGCGCGATCATCGACAGTTTGCGCGAGGTCGTCGCCCCGCGCCTGGACGCCTGCGGCCCGGCGGAAATGCGCGGCCTGCTGGACGCCCTCAGCGGGCGATTCGTCCCGGCCGGGCCGAGTGGTGCGCCCAGCCGTGGACGGCTGGACGTGTTGCCCACCGGGCGCAATTTCTATTCGGTGGACGTGCGCAACCTGCCGACCATCACGGCGTGGCGCATCGGTTTTCAATCCGCGAACCTGATTCTTGAGCGGCACTTGCAGGATCACGGCGATCACTTGCGTCAGCTCGGCCTGTCGGTCTGGGGCACCGCGACCATGCGCACCGGCGGCGATGACATTGCCCAGGCCATGGCCTTGATGGGTGTGCGGCCGGTGTGGGCGACGGGCAGTCAGAGGGTCGACGACTTCGAGATTCTGCCGTTGAGCCTGCTGGACCGGCCGCGGGTGGACGTGACCTTGCGCGTCTCCGGATTCTTCCGCGATGCCTTTGCCAACCTGATCCGGCTGTTCGACGCCGCCGTGCAAGCGGTCGCCGCGCTGGATGAGCCGGATGATCTCAACCCGTTGGCAGCCAAGGTTCGTGCCGAGCGCGAAGCGCTGCTGACGTCCGGTCTGGATGAAGAAGCGGCCAGGCGACAGGCCGGCTGGCGGATCTTCGGGGCCAAACCGGGTGCTTACGGTGCCGGCGTGCAAGGCGCCATCGACGGTCGTTTGTGGCAAAGCCGCGAAGACCTGGCCGAGGTTTACCTGAACTGGGGCGGCTACGCTTACGGCGGCTCCGATGAAGGCACCGCCGCACGCGAGCAGTTCGCCCAGCGTCTGAGCCAGGTGCAGGCCGTGCTGCAAAACCAGGACAACCGCGAGCACGACTTGCTCGATTCCAACGACTATTACCAGTTCCAGGGCGGCATGCTGGCGGCCGTCGAAAGCCTCAGCGGTGCAGCGGCGGCGAGTTATCACGGCGACCACAGTCAGCCGGACTTGCCGAAGATCCGCACATTGAAGGAAGAGCTGAACCGGGTGATCCGTTCCCGGGCGGCCAATCCGAAATGGATCGACGGGATCAAGCGTCATGGCTATAAAGGCGCGTTCGAACTGGCGGCGACGGTCGATAACCTGTTTGCGTTCGACGCCACCACGCAGTTGATCGACGATCACCAGTATGCGTTGCTGGCGGACGCCTATTTGCTTGATCCGGCGACCCGGGAGTTTGTTCGCGAACACAATCCCCACGCTTTGCGCGACATGACCGAACGCCTGCTCGAAGCGCAGCAACGGGGGATGTGGCAGGAGCCGGGTGAATACCGCGAGGCGCTGGAGAATTTGTTGCTGGACATAGAAGAAGACAGTTAGCCGGTGAGCAAAGGAAATTTGTGGCGAGGGAGCTTGCTCCCGTTGGGCTGCGCAGCAGCCCCAAAACAAAAAACCAGGCTCTGTCAGGCACACCGCATTTTCAGGTTTTACGACTGCTACGCAGCCGAGCGGGAGCAAGCTCCCTCGCCACAGAGTAATCACCGACCATGACCGAGATTTGAACATGACCGACACCCCCCATTTCCCGCTCTCCGCCGTGGTCGGCGCCGATGACTTGAAGCTCGCCCTGTACCTGACCGCCATCGACCCGAAAATCGGAGGCGTGCTGATCGAAGGCCCGCGCGGCATGGCCAAGTCGACCCTGGCCCGAGGCCTGGCGGACCTGCTGGCCAGCGGTCAATTCGTTACCTTGCCCCTGGGCGCCACCGAAGAACGGCTGGTCGGCACCCTCGATCTCGACGCGGCCTTGAGCGAAGGGCGCGCACAGTTTTCTCCGGGTGTATTGGCCAAGGCCGACGGCGGCGTGCTCTACGTCGATGAAGTGAACTTGCTGCCCGATCACCTCGTGGACCTGCTGCTCGACGTGGCCGCCAGCGGCACCAACCTGATCGAGCGCGACGGGATTTCCCATCGGCATTCGGCGAAGTTTGTGCTGATCGGCACCATGAACCCGGAAGAGGGCGAACTGCGCCCGCAACTGCTCGACCGCTTTGGCCTGAACGTCGCCCTCAGTGGCCATACCGCACCCGCCGAGCGCGGCCAGATCATCCGTCGTCGACTGGATTTCGACAGCGATCCGCAAGGCTTCTGCGCCGAGTGGGAAAGTCAGCAACACGCCCTGCGCGAGCGTTGCCAGAAGGCGCGTGCGGCCCTGGCGAGTATCCCGCTCGACGATGCCGCACTGGCGCAGATCACCGAGCGCTGCTTTGCTGCCGGTGTCGACGGCTTGCGGGCCGACCTGGTCTGGCTGCGCGCGGCGCGGGCACATGCGGCGTGGCGCGGTGCGAACGCCATTGCCGAAGAGGATATCGACGCGGTCGCCGAATTTGCCTTGCGTCATCGTCGTCGGGAGCATTCGACCTCTGCGCCGCAAAACTCCCAAGCGCCACAGCAATCCCCTGCGCAAACCACCAACCCGAACGAAGGTCAGGGCCAGTGGGGCGAAATGCCCGCCCAGGCGCTGCCGGTCGGTGCTCGACGTGAAGTGCCGAGCTGGCCAAAAAAGCCCTAGGCATTCGCCCTCGATCAGACGCGGGGGCGAATGCCAGACCCCGCGCAGGCCGGCTGGATCACGGTAAACAGGGCAAGCGTCACGCCGCCCGTAGCGGATCGGTCAACTGGCCCGGCACCTTGCTCAATGGCCGACCGCGTCAACGCGATGACCTATTGTTCCATCTGCGGACCCGCACCCCGCATGAACTGTGGCTGGTGATCGTCGATGCCTCGGCCTCGACCCGGCGCCATCAGGCGTTGAGCGATGCCAAGGGCTTGCTGGCACAACTGTTCGACGATGCCTATCGCCAGCGCGCACGCCTGGCTTTGCTGACCGCCAGCGGTCACCTGCCGAAGTGGCAGGTGCAGGGATTGAAAGCTTCTGCGGGCTTACGCGATTGGCTTGAGGGATTGGGCGCCGGCGGCGGGACGCCGATGCTGGCGGCGCTTGGCGAGGCGGGGCGCTGGCTGGCGGTCCGGCAAAAGCGTTTTCCGGCCGAACAGCAGCGGCTGCTGCTAGTGACAGATGGACGGTTGAAGGAATGGTCGACATTGCCGGAGCTGGATTGTCCGGGGTTGCTGATCGACATCGAGCGCGGGCCGATTCGGCTCGGGCGGGCAAAGGTGTTGGCAGCGCAGTTACAGGTTGATTATCGACATATCGATGAGCTGATTTCAGGTTGAGTTTTGTGCTGACAGTGCTGGCCCCATCGCATCGCTGCCCTATGCTCTGTAAGCAAACCCATCACAGGAGTGACCCATGCGCGTTCTAGCCCGCAACGATCAGGACGATTTCCGCGTCAAAGCCTACGCTGGCACCAACGGTGTGCTGCTGGCCATCGACCTGGCCGAACCCCGCCGCAAAGGCCTGTTGGGGTTTGCCATCGAAAAACAGCAAGGTGACAAACCCTGGTTGTTTCTGTTCAACAGCCTGACCTTCCCCGGCAAGGATCATACGTTCCCTCAGTTTCACGCCACCCCCAGCGATGCCGCGCCTTTGCAGAAATTTCGCTGGGCCGATTACGCGGTCAATCCGGGTGTGACGATCCATTATCGGGTTCACCTGGCTTATGGCACTGCCGATGCGCCACAGTTGGGTGAAAGCCTGGAAGTGACGGTCACCACGGACAATGGCCTGCCCAAGGGGCAGAACGTGATATTCAACCGAGCAGTGGCTGCCAGTCAGGCGTTCCAGCGCAAATTCGCCGACCTCGATGCGCTGCTCAGCGTCAACAAGACACTGCCCATCGAAGAGTGGCCCGATGCGCCGCGGCAATGGCTGGAAAATGGTCTGCTCGCACGCCTGCTCGGGTTTATCGAACGTGCCGTGGATGGCCAGTGGGCGCTGGACATCGCGATCTATGAATACCAGTTGCAGGCGATCGTCGATGCGGTGAACGCCGCCTTCGAGCGTGGCGTAAAGGTTCGGGTCCTGTACCACGCCCAACCTGGCGAAGACACCACGGCGCTGAACGAAGCCAGCCTGGAAAAAATCCCGGCGGCGAACAAACGCGGGCGAGTCACCCACAATATCTTTCACGATAAGTTCATGGTCCTGAGCCGGCTCGATGCGGCGGGGCAGCATCAGCCCGAAGCGGTACTCTGCGGCAGTACCAACTTCACTGCCAACGGCGTCTACCGTCAGGCCAACGTCGTGCATGTGCTGGACGACGCTCGGATCGGCGCCACTTACTTGCAAACCTTCGAGCAGGTCTGGGCCACACCGACGGACGTCGGCGCCACGCGGGACTGGCTCACGGAACACAATCCGATGCAGCCTGACCAGCCGCTGTTCGCCGGTTTTTCACCGCGCTCGGGCGAGGGCGACTTGAGTGAGTTCATCAAGATCATCAACGCCGCCAAAAAAGACCTGCTGTTTGTCACCGCATTCACCTTGCCGGACAAAATACTCAACGCGCTGCTCGGCCAACCCCACGACGACATCTTGCGTTACGGCCTGCAAAACACGGTCAGCAGCATCACCGGTTTCCATGCCGACCGCACCGCCGAATTCGCTGCCACCGCGCTGCTCAACACCGGCCTTGAAGGCTGGCTCAAGGAAAACATGAAAGGCCAGAAGGGCAACCTGCTGGTGCACACCAAAGCCATCGTCGTCGACTTCACCAGCGATTCACCGACCATCATCAGCGGCAGCCACAACCTCAGTGACGCGGCCAGCAACGGCAATGACGAAAACTACCTGATCATCCGTGGCGACACCGACCTGGCCGATCGTTACGGGCTGGAACTGCTGCGCTTCTACGAACATTACCGGTTCCGCTACTTCGCAAAGAAACTGCAACTCAAGCAGGTCCGGCCGTTGGCGGCGGATGACAGCTGGACCGATGACTATTACCGCGAGGGCGACCTGCGGATGTTGTCGCGGCTGCGTTTTTCCGGACGATAAACACACCGGCGGGCACTTTTTGTAGCAGCTGCCGAGCAGCGCAAGGCTGCTGCTACAGGTCAGTTATTTGCCCATTGCATTACTCATCAAACGTGCATTCAACCGCTCCCGTGCCCGAGGCGCGGTGCATAAAGTGCTGAGGGTTTTCTGTAACCACGGCAAGTCGCGACGAGGTTTGCGGGCAACTCTTTTGGGCCTGAGCTTGCCGATGTGCTTTTTGAAATGTTCTTCCAGGGTTTCCGGGGTCCCTATGCCCTTGAGCTTCGTCAGCAGCTTCCCCTCCTTGTAAAAGAGCACAGTGGGTGTGCCTTTGACTTCCGGATGCCGAGGGGACTTGCTTGTATCCAGCACATAGATGCACGCGTGATCTTTGTACTTCTCGGCAATTTCACGGAAAACCGGCTCGGCCCATTTGCAGGCGGGACAGTGGTCGTTGCCGAAATACAGAATCACCGGGCGCCAGGTGTTGAGCGCTTTGCGGTAGGCCGGATCCAATGACTGGGTGGACATCGAACTCATTGAAATCTCCTTTTCAAAGACTGTCGAAGGCCAGTTGACGTTAAAGGAGGCAAGGGGGTGGGTCTACTATCAAAAATTACAGGTGCGCTCTGCTTCTTTTTGACCTGCAATGCACCGCAATGTGACTCAACCACACACAGCCTGTAGCCAACGGTAGCGTTCAGCCAGCTGTCTTTTCGTAACACTTTCTTCGCGCCTGTGCGCATCCATTTGATTCAAAACACTTTTCAAATCCTCCGAGATTCCGGCCACATCCTGTGGCACACTTTCTGCTGTCTATTCCGTTGTTACATACCAAGTTCCGGTATAGCGGAATAAACACAGCCCTGGAGTGCTTGCCATGCATCGTCGACTTTCCTTGTTTAAAGCGTGTGTTTTCGTACTCGCGGCTTCGGCCGCTGCCGTGGGTGTCGCTCAAGCGGCAGACAGCAAGCTCGACAGCGTGCTGGCCCGTGGGAAATTGATCGTGGGCACGGGCAGTACCAACGCGCCGTGGCACTTCCAGGGAGCCGACGGCAAGTTGCAGGGTTTTGATATCGATATCGCGCGGATGGTGGCCAAGGGGTTGTTCAACGACCCGAGCAAGGTCGAGTTCGTGGTGCAGTCGTCCGATGCGCGGATTCCGAACCTGCTGACCGACAAGGTCGATATGAGTTGCCAGTTCATCACCGTGACCGCCAGCCGGGCCCAACAGGTCGCGTTCACGCTGCCGTACTACCGTGAAGGTGTTGGCCTGTTGCTGCCGGCCAACAGCAAGTACAAGGAAATCGAAGACCTCAGGGCCGCCGCCGACGGCGTGACCGTGGCGGTGCTGCAGAACGTGTACGCCGAAGAACTGGTGCATCAGGCGCTGCCCAAGGCCAAGGTCGATCAGTACGACAGCGTGGATCTGATGTATCAGGCGGTGAACTCCGGCCGTGCCGACGCGGCGGCCACCGATCAGTCGTCGGTGAAATACCTGATGGTGCAGAACCCTGGCCGTTATCGCAGCCCGACCTACGCCTGGAGCCCGCAGACCTACGCCTGTGCGGTCAAACGCGGCGATCAGGATTGGCTGAACTTCGTCAACACCGTGCTGCATGAAGGCATGACCGGCGTTGAATTCCCGACTTACGCGGCTTCCTTCAAACAATGGTTCGGTGTCGACCTGCCTACACCTGCAATCGGTTTCCCAGTCGAATTCAAATGATCCCGTGAGAGCGGGGCGGTGATAAATCGCTCCGCTCAAGGTACTGCTGACCATGAACTATCAGTTGAATTTTGCCGCCGTGTGGCGCGACTTCGACACCTTGCTGGCGGGGCTCGGTCTGGGTCTTGAGCTGGCGCTGGTGTCGATCGCCATCGGCTGCGTGATCGGCCTGCTGATGGCGTTTGCTTTGCTGTCGAAGCACCGCGCATTGCGGGGGCTGGCGTCGGTGTATGTGACGGTGATCCGTAATACGCCGATTCTGGTGTTGATTCTGTTGATCTACTTCGCGTTGCCGAGCCTGGGCATTCGTCTGGACAAGATCCCCTCGTTCATCATCACCCTGTCGCTGTATGCCGGGGCGTACTTGACCGAAGTGTTTCGTGGCGGGTTGTTGAGCATTCCCAAGGGGCTACGTGAAGCCGGGTTGGCGATCGGCTTGGGCGAGTGGCAGGTCAAGGCGTACATCACCGTGCCGGTGATGCTGCGCAATGTGCTGCCGGCGCTGTCGAACAACTTCATTTCGCTGTTCAAGGACACCTCGCTGGCGGCGGCGATTGCCGTGCCGGAGCTGACCTATTACGCGCGCAAGATCAATGTCGAGAGCTACCGGGTGATCGAAACCTGGCTGGTGACCACAGCGCTCTATGTTGCGGCCTGTTACCTCATTGCCATGATGCTGCGTTACCTCGAGCAGCGTCTGGCGATTCGCCGATAGGAGGCCCCATGTACGAATCCCCCAGCTGGTTGCATGAGTTATGGGTGGCCCGGGATGTCCTGTGGCAGGGCTTCCTGACCAGTGTGCAGTGCTCGGGCCTGGCGATTTTGCTGGGCACGCTGGTCGGCATCGTCGCCGGCCTGGTACTCACCTACGGCACGTTCTGGATGCGCGCGCCGTTCCGGTTCTACGTCGACATCATTCGCGGCACGCCGGTGTTTGTATTGGTACTGGCCTGCTTCTATATGGCGCCGGCACTGGGCTGGCAGATCAGCGCCTTCGGGGCTGGCACTTTGGGCCTGACGCTGTTTTGCGGTTCCCATGTCGCCGAGATCGTGCGCGGTGCGTTGCAAGCGCTGCCCAGCGGTCAGATGGAAGCGAGCAAGGCCATCGGCCTGACGTTTTACCAGGCACTGGGTTATGTGTTGTTGCCCCAGGCGTTGCGGCAGATCTTGCCGACCTGGGTCAACTCGTCCACCGAGATCGTCAAGGCGTCGACCTTGTTGTCGGTGATCGGCGTCGCCGAGCTGCTGCTCAGTACTCAACAGATCATCGCCCGGACCTTCATGACCCTGGAGTTTTACCTGTTCGCCGGATTGCTGTTTTTCGTCATCAACTACGCCATCGAATTACTCGGCCGGCACATTGAAAAGCGGGTGGCCTTGCCATGACACAAGCACAAGTTTCGACCCAGAACCAAGCGCTGCTGGACATCCGCGGCCTGCACAAACAATACGGCCCGCTCGAAGTGCTCAAGGGCGTCGACCTGACCATGCAGCGCGGCAATGTGGTCACGCTGATCGGCTCCAGCGGCTCGGGCAAGACCACGCTGCTGCGCTGCGTGAACATGCTCGAAGAGTTCCAGGGCGGGCAGATTCTGCTCGACGGTGAATCCATCGGCTATGACGAGGTCAACGGCAAGCGCGTGCGCCACCCGGAAAAAGTCATCGCCCGCCATCGCGCCATGACCGGCATGGCCTTCCAGCAATTCAATCTGTTCCCGCACCTCACCGCGTTGCAGAACGTCACCCTCGGGTTGCTCAAGGTGAAAAAACTGCACAAGGATGAAGCCGTGGCGCTGGCGGAGAAATGGCTGGAGCGGGTCGGCCTGCTGGAGCGCCGCGATCATTACCCCGGTCAGTTGTCCGGTGGTCAGCAACAGCGCGTGGCGATTGCCCGGGCGATTGCGATGAACCCGAGTTTGATGCTGTTCGATGAAGTCACCTCGGCCCTCGATCCGGAGCTGGTGGGCGAAGTGCTGAACGTGATCAAGGGCCTGGCCGAGGATGGCATGACCATGTTGCTGGTGACCCACGAAATGCGTTTTGCCTTCGAGGTCTCGGACAAGATCGTGTTCATGAATCAGGGGCGGATCGAAGAGCAGGGGCCGCCCAAGGAACTGTTCGAGCGCCCGCAGTCGCCGCGACTGGCGGAATTTCTCAAGAGCACCCGCTTTTAAGCCTTCACTTTTTAATCAGGAGAAACACCCATGAGCATTACTCGTTACGGCACCGGCAGCACTGCCGGTGGCGGCCAGCCCCGTCCTTTTGCCCGCGCCGTCGAAGCCGATGGCTGGCTGCACGTGTCCGGCCAAGTGCCGGCGGTGGATGGTGAAATCATCGTGGGCGGGATTGTCGAGCAGACTCACCAAACCATGAAAAACCTGATCGCGATTCTGGAAGAGGCCGGTTACGGGCTCGAAGACGTGGTGCGCACGGGCGTGTGGCTGGAAGACCCGCGGGACTTCTGGAGTTTCAACAAGGTGTTTTCCGAGTACTTCAAAAGCGAACACGCCCCAGCCCGGGCCTGCGTTCAGGCGAACATGATGGTCGATTGCAAGGTCGAGATTGATTGCATCGCGTACAAGAAAAAGGCCTGAACCGCAGTGAATTCTTCGCGGGCAAGCCTCGCTCCTACAAACGGCGAAATCCTGTAGGAGCGAGGCTTGCCCGCGAAGGCGGCCTTCTGGGTAAACTCCCGGCACTTTGAATGGGACCACTGAAATGACCGAAGACACCATCAAGCGCCGGGCTCGCGGTCTGGACCGGGCGTTCGACATCCTCGATTTCCTCAAGGAAATCGGCCAGCCCCTGCGCCCGAACGAAATCGCCAGCGGCATCGGCAGCCCGAAATCCACGATCTACGAACTGGTTGCGTCCTTATTGGAGCGGCGCATCCTCGAACCCGTGGGCAAGGAAGGTCACGTTTACCTCGGTCGTCAGCTGTACTTCCTCGGGCAGGCGCATTTGCGTCATTTCGACCTGTCCCGCGAGGCCGATCACGCCTTGCAGGAAATCGTCAGCCAGACCCGCGAAACCGCGCAGATGTGCCTGCTCAACGGGCGCAAATACACCGTGGCATTGATGAAAGAGGGGGAGCGGCATTTCCGCATTTCCTCGGACATCGGCGAAAACGCGCCGATCCCCTGGACCGCTTCCGGGCGCCTGCTGCTGGCGCACCTGAGCGATCAGCAGATCGTCGATTTGATCGACCCCGACGATTTCATCCTGCCCGACGGCGAACGCCTGCCGCTGGAGCAGTTTCTCCGGGAGATCCGCCAGGCCGCCATTGACGGATTCTTTTCCTTCGACAGCGTCGCCGACACCTTTACCCATTGCTTCGCCGCCCCGGTCAAAGACCCGAACGGCGTGGCCATCGCGACCCTGTGCATCGTCGCCCCACGGGCCGATGCGAAGAACAATTACAACGACTATCGCCGGGTGCTGATCGACAGCGCCAACAGCCTCGCCCGGCGTATCAACGAATAACAGCGGCTGCCTGCGGCCGTGTGTGAGGAGATCGACCATGTCTACTGCCATCAATACCGCCGCCGTGGAAAAGGGCGCCGCCCAGACCGGCGCCAACCTGGTGCGGGACGTCAGTCTGCCGGCCCTGGTGCTGCACCGCGACGCGCTGGAACACAACATTCGCTGGATGCAGGACTTCGTCAGCCACAGCGGCGCGGAACTGGCACCTCACGGTAAAACCAGCATGACCCCGGCGCTGTTTCGTCGCCAACTGGACGCCGGTGCCTGGGGCATCACCCTGGCCAGCGCCACGCAAACCCGCGCGGCTTACGCCCATGGCGTGCGCCGGGTGCTGATGGCCAATCAACTGGTTGGCACGCCGAACATGGCACTGATCGCCGACCTGCTGGCTGACCCGACTTTCGATTTCTATTGCATGGTCGATCACCCGGATAACGTCGCCGACCTCGGCGCGTATTTCGCTTCGCGCGGCGTGCGCCTGAACGTGATGATCGAGTACGGCGTGGTCGGCGGTCGTTGCGGTTGCCGCACCGAAGCCGAAGTGCTGGCGCTGGCCAAGGCTATCAACGCTCAACCGGCGTTGGCGCTGACCGGCATCGAGGGCTACGAAGGGGTGATTCACGGTGATCATGCGGTGAGCGGCATCCGCGAGTTCGCCGCCTCCCTGGTGCGTCTGGCGGTGCAGTTGCAGGACAGTGGCGCGTTCGCGATTGCCAAGCCGATCATCACCGCGTCGGGGTCGGCGTGGTACGACCTGATCGCCGAGTCGTTCGAAGCGCAGAATGCCGGCGGGCGTTTCCTCAGCGTGCTGCGCCCCGGCAGTTACGTGGCCCACGACCATGGCATCTACAAAGAAGCGCAATGTTGCGTGCTCGACCGTCGCAGCGACCTGCACGAAGGTTTGCGCCCGGCGCTGGAAGTCTGGGCGCATGTGCAGTCGTTGCCCGAACCGGGTTTTGCGGTGATCGCCCTGGGCAAGCGCGACGTGGCCTACGACGCCGGTTTGCCGGTGCCGTTGCTGCGTTACAAGGCCGGCGTGGTGCCGGCGACCGGCGATGATGTAAGTGCCTGCAAGGTGACAGCGGTGATGGACCAGCACGCGTTCATGACCGTGGCGCCGGGGGTTGAGTTGCGGGTGGGCGATATCATTTCGTTCGGGACTTCGCACCCGTGTTTGACGTTCGACAAGTGGCGTATCGGGTGTCTGGTGGATGAGCAGCTGAATGTTATCGAGACCATGGAAACCTGTTTCTAAGAGCCCCCACAACATGAACAACATCAGCCCTCTGGGCCCCAACATCCCGCGCATCGCCCTGATCGGCGAGTGCATGATCGAACTGCAGCAGCGCGCCGACGGCTCTCTGCAACAGAGCTTCGGCGGCGATACCCTGAACACCGCGGTCTATCTGGCCCGTGAACTGGGCGATGGCGGCACGGTGGATTACGTCACTGCCCTGGGTGATGACAGTTTCAGCGATGCGATGTGCCAGAGCTGGGCCAGCGAACACATCGGCCTGGGCATGGTCCAGCGTTTGCCCGGTCGCTTGCCCGGTCTGTATTGCATCCAGACCGACGCGGCCGGCGAGCGGCGTTTTCTCTACTGGCGCAATGAAGCGGCCGTGCGCGATTGCTTTACCACCCCGGCGGCCGCGCCGATCCTGGCAGCGCTGCCGGATTACGACGTGCTGTATTTCAGCGGCATTACCCTGGCGGTGCTCGGTGAACAGGGCCGGGAGAAACTGCTGGACACCCTGATCGAAGCCCGACAGCGGGATGCGCGGATCGTGTTCGACAACAATTATCGACCACGCCTATGGGCTTCGGTCGAGGACGCACGAGCGGCTTATCGCGAAGTGTTGCCCTATGTCGACCTGGCGTTGCTGACGGTTGATGACGAGCAGGCGCTGTTCCACTTTTCCGATTGCACGGCGGTGTTTGCCGCTTATGAGCAGATGGGCACGCCCGAAGTGGTGCTCAAGCGCGGTGCCGAGGCGTGTCTGATTCGCTGTGACGGCGAGTCGTTCGAAGTGCCGGCGCAAGTGGTCGAACGGGTGGTGGACACCACGGCGGCGGGGGATTCGTTCAGCGCGGCGTATCTGGCTTGCCGCCTCAAGGGTGGGAGCCCGGTCGAGGCTGCTGAAGCGGGGCATCGCTTGGCGAGTCGGGTGATTCAAGTGCCGGGGGCACTGATCCCCAAAGATTGAAATGCAATCTTTGGGGGATGCTGTGATTTTTTGTGGCGAGGGAGCTTGCTCCCTCGCCACAGGCAAGCCTCACCCTGTACATCGAGCCAATCGATCAGTCCCGGTAAAACACCTGCACCAGGTGATACCCGAACTTGCTCTTGATCGGCCCATGCACCACCCGCAGCGGTTTTTTGAAGATCACCGCATCGATTGCCCCGACCATCTGCCCGGGCCGTACTTCGCCAAGATCCCCGCCGCGTTTGCCGGACGGGCAGGTGGAGTATTTCTTGGCCAGCACATCGAAGGCTTCGCCCTTGGCGATGCGTTGTTTGAGCTGCTCGGCTTCTTCCGAGGTTTTCACCAGAATATGGCGGGCTTGGGCTTTCATGGGCAGTACCTTGCAACGGTGGTGGCTATGTTGGTGCCAGCGTGGGGCGCGCGATTATGCCTTAACTCAGCCGGCTTGGCCGATCATCGTGCGAATCTTGTTGGCCAACAGGTCCATGGAAAAGGGTTTGGCTACCATGTCCATGCCTTCCTCCAGGAAGCCCTGGCGTTCGGCGGCTTTCTCGGCATAACCGGTAATGAATAGCACTTTGAGCTCAGGGCGGTGCTGACGAGCGATTTCCGCCAGTTGCCGACCGTTCATGCCCGGCAGCCCGACGTCGGTTACCAGCAGATCGACCCGCAGGTCGGACTCCAGCAAGGGCAGGGCGCTCTGCGCATCTTCGGCTTCATGGGCGTGATAACCCAACTCTTTGAGCAGGTCGAGCACCAGCATGCGCACCGCCGGATCGTCTTCCACCAACACCACGGTTTCACCGGCAACCGCTGGCGGTGCTTCGCCGGTGACCGGCAGCTGCGCGTGTTCCGGCAGGGCGACGTGCAACCGTGGCAAATACAGGCGAACGCTGGTGCCCTGGCCCGGCCGGCTGTGCAGGCTGACGTGCCCGCCCGACTGCTGGGCGAAACCATAGATCATCGACAACCCAAGGCCGGTGCCCTGGCCGATGGGTTTGGTGGTGAAGAACGGATCGAAGGCCTTGGCCAGTACTGATGGGGTCATGCCGGCACCGTTGTCGCTGACGGCAATCATCAGGTAATCCCCGGCCCTGACTGGCTCCAGCGGAGTGACGTCGCTGCCGTCAAGGTGAACATTGGCGGTTTCGATCAACAACTCACCGCCATCGGGCATCGCATCCCGGGCGTTGATCACGAGGTTGAGCAAGGCGTTTTCCAGTTGGCTGACATCGGTACTGACCGGCCAGACCTCATCGGCCAGCTTCAGTTTGAGCTCGATGTGATCGCCCTTGGTCCGGCTGAGCAAGTCTTCCAGGGAATGCACCAGCTGGTTGGCGTCCAGTGGCCTGCGATCCAGTGACTGACGCCTTGAGAATGCCAGCAACCGATGGGTCAGGGCGGCGGCGCGATGGGCCGAGGACACCGCCGCTTCGGTGAAGCGACCGATCTCGGCCGCGCGCCCATCGGCGATGTAGCGCTGCATCAAATCGAGGCTGCCGATGATCCCGGTGAGCATGTTGTTGAAGTCATGGGCGATGCCGCCGGTGAGCTGGCCGACCGCTTCCATTTTCTGCGCATGGCGCAAGGCGTCTTCGGCGCGCTCGCGTTCGAACATCTCGTTCTGCAGTCGCTGGTTGGCTTCGGCCAGTTGTTGGGTGCGAGCGCTCACGCGTTCTTCCAGGGTTTCGTTGAGGTTGCGCAGCGCCTCTTCAGTCTGTTTGCGCTCGGTCTCGTCGATCACGAAGATGTAGAAACCATTCACCGCGCCGTCTGCGCCGTGGCGTGGCAGGTAGTTCATCAGGGCCTGGCGGGTGCTGCCATCGCGGTGATCGGCGCTGATGCTGAAACAACAGGTCTTGCCTTTCAGCGCCTCGGCGATGTATTCGGCGCGCAGGGCATAGGCTTCATCGCCGAGCACTTCACGAATGGTGCGGCCGTAAAGCTCCTGGGGCGTCAGGCCATACCATTCCAGATAGGCGGCATTGTTCAGGCGAAAGCGCTCTTCGCGGTCCACATAACTGATCAGGATCGGCATCGCGTTGATGATCAGTTGCAGCTCGGTCTGGCTTTGGCGCAAGGCCTGTTCGATGTGTTTGCGTTCGGTCAGGTCCAGCGCGGCGCCGAGAAAGCGGATCGGCCGGCCATGGTGGTCCTTGTAGCAACGACCCCGGGCAAACACCCAGCGCAACTGGCCGTCGGCTTGCAGCAAGCGATATTCCTCGGCGTACTCGCTGCCATGGGTGATGCAGTGCTTGATGCTGCGGGCGATCATGGCGCGGTCTTCCGGGTGCACGCCGTGGAGGTATTCGCTGATCGGCAACTGGTTGGCCATGGCCGGATCGACGCCATGCAATTGCGCGAAGTGCGCATCGGCGATGAAACGGTCTTCGCCAATGTCCCAGTCCCAGGTGCCGACGGCATCGGTGGCGGCCAGTGCCAGTTGCAGGCGCTGCTCGGTGTCTTGCTGGGCCTTGAGGCTGGCGGCAGAGCGTTGTTCCAGTTCGAGGGCGATGCGGCGACGTTCGTTGGTTTCGATGGCCGTGACCAGAATCCCGGCAACCTCGGCGCTTTCGTTGCGAATGGGGCTGTAGGTCAAATCCAGCCAGAAGTCGGAATCCCGACCGTCGCGTTGCAAGGTGAAGCGCTGTTCGCTGTAGGTCCGCACCTGACCCTGTAGGACGGCGCTGTAAATCGGGTCGGTAAAGTCTTTGAGTTCCGGCCAGATCTGGTGCGCCGGTTGTCCGAAGGCGTGAGGGTGTTTGCTACCGGCGAGGAAGGCGAAGCCGTCGTTGTAGATCTGGGTGAGCTGCGGGCCCCACAGCAATAGCATCGGCATTGGCGAGTGGATCACGATGTCCACCGCGGTGCGCAGGCTCTGCGGCCAGTTTTCGGCGGCGCCCAGCGGGTTGTTTGTCCAGTCCAGTCGGGCAATCAAGGCCTGGGCATCGCTGGCGGTCGGTGGTGCGTTCATCTACATGTCCTGCGCATGAGTCAGTGTGGCGGCGTCTACTATCCTTGCAAGGCGGTAGACGCTAGATGACCCGCATGGGGTCATTTTTTTCATTGAATGCTTCGCGGGTGCTTTTTGCCATGGAAATCGATGCACTGTTGCAGATTCTGGCCAGCCGCCATGGCTCCGATCTTTACCTGTCCACGGGCGCGCCACCCAGCGCGAAATTTGACGGTGTGCTCAAAGCCCTGACCGATCAACCGTTCAAGCCGGGAGAAGTGGCGGCCATTGCCGCGTCCATCATGGACGCCGAACAGCGCCAGGAGTTCGATCGGGACCTGGAAATGAACCTGGCACTTTCCCTGCCCGGGGTCGGGCGTTTCCGGCTCAATATCTTCAAGCAGCGCAATGATGTGTCCATCGTGGCGCGCAACATCAAGCTCGACATTCCACGCTTCGAAGACCTCAACTTGCCACCGGTGCTGCTCGAAACCGTGATGCTCAAACAAGGGCTGATGCTGTTCGTCGGTTCGACCGGCTCGGGCAAGTCGACCTCGCTGGCAGCGCTGATCGATTACCGCAACCGCCACAGCAGCGGTCATATCATCACTATCGAAGACCCGGTCGAGTTTATCCATCGGCACAAGAAGTCGATCGTCAATCAGCGCGAGGTCGGCGTCGATACCCGCAGTTTCCACGCTGCGCTGAAAAACACGTTGCGCCAGGCACCAGACGTTGTGTTGATCGGCGAAATCCGTGACCGCGAGACTATGGAACATGCGCTGGCGTTTGCCGATACCGGTCATCTGGTAATTTCCACGTTGCATGCGCACAACGCCAATCAGGCGCTGGATCGGGTGATCAATTTCTTTCCCGAAGAGCGCCGGGGGCAGTTGCTCAACGACCTGGGCAACAACCTCAAAGCGTTTGTGTCCCAGCGTCTGGTGCGTACCCGCGACGGGCAGCGCCGGGCGGCGGTGGAGGTGATGCTGGGCACACCAACCATCGGCGACCTGATCCGGCGCAATGAGTTTGGCGAACTCAAGGGGATCATGGAGAAGTCTTCAGAGGTGGGGATGCAGACGTTTGACGGGGCGCTGTTCGCGCTGTTTGCCGAGGGCGCAATCGATGAGGCAGAGGCGTTGAAACATGCTGATTCGGTGAACAATCTGCGCTTGCGCCTGAAAATGCACGCCGAGGCCACACCCGGCCCCCATACGCCGCCGGGTGAATGGGGGTTGATGGACTGAAGGGGCCGACGCTGTTCAAAAATGCGGGAGCGGGTTTGCTCCCACAGTAGATCTACGGCGTCAGTCGTTCAGTTCGGGGCGGTTTCGAAATTGCTCCAGGGCTTCGGGGTTGGCCAGTGCATCGGTGTTCTTCACCTTCTGGCCATGCACCACGTTGCGCACCGCCAGTTCGACCACCTTGCCGCTGATGGTCCGCGGAATGTCCGTCACCGCGACAATCTTCGCCGGCACATGCCGTGGCGTGGTGTTGGCGCGGATGACCTGGCGGATCTGTTGTTGCAGCGCTTCGTCCAGTTCGATGCCTTCGCGCAAGCGCACGAACAGCACCACTCGCACGTCATCCTGCCATTGCTGACCGATGGCGACGCTGTCCAGCACCTGCGGGACTTTCTCCACCTGACGGTAGATTTCCGCCGTGCCGATGCGTACGCCGCCGGGGTTGAGCACCGCGTCGGAGCGGCCGTGGATCAGCATGCCGCCATGGGGCAGTTGTTCGGCGTAATCGCCCTGGGCCCAGACGCCGGGGAACAGGCTGAAATACGAAGCGCGCAGCTTTTCCTGTTGCGGGTCGTTCCACAAGCCGATGGGCATGGCCGGGAAATGCCGGGTGCACACCAGTTCGCCTTTTTCACCGATCACAGGCTTGCCATCGTCGTTCCACACTTCGACCGCCATGCCCAGGCTCTTGCATTGCATCTCACCACGGCGCACCGGCAGGACCGGGTTGCCAATCACAAAGCACGAAACGATATCGGTACCACCGGACATCGAAGACAGGCACAGGTCGGACTTGAACGCGCGGTAGACGTAATCGAAGCTTTGCGGCGACAGCGCCGAGCCGGTGGACAGGATGGTTCTCAGGCTGCTCAGGTCATGACTGTCGCACGGCTTCAAGCCATTGCTTTCCAGCGCAGTGAGGAATTTCGGGCTGGTGCCGAAGACATTGAGGCGTTCGTCGTCGATCAGGTCGATCAAGCGCTCCGGCCCTGGATGAAACGGCGAGCCGTCATACAGCACCACGGCGCTGCCGACGGCCAACGCCGAGACCAGCCAATTCCACATCATCCAGCCGCAGGTGGTGTAGTAGAACAAACGGTCACCGGCACCGAGGTCGGTGTGCAGGCCATGTTCCTTGACGTGTTGCAGCAGCACGCCGCCGGTGCCGTGCACAATGCACTTCGGTACGCCGGTGGTGCCGCTGGAGTAGAGGATGTACAGCGGATGGGCGAAAGGCACGGGAACGAATTGCGGCTCGCCGCCCGGGTCGTAAAAATCGTCCCACAGCGTCACGTTGGCCTGGCAGCGAAAATCCTCGATGCGCGCTTGAGGACGCGCATAAGGCACAACAATCAATTGCTGCAAGGACGGCAACTGTCCGAGGACTTCATTGACCTTGGTGGTCTGGTCGATCTCTTTGCCGGCGTAGCGGTAACCGGCGCAGGTGATCAGCACTTTCGGTTCGATCTGGCCGAAGCGATCGATCACCCCGTGGGTGCCGAAGTCCGGTGAAGAACAGGACCAGATTGCGCCCAGGCTGGTGGTGGCGAGCATGGCCACCAGGGTCTGCCAGGTGTTCGGCATACACGCTGCCACGCGGTCGCCGAGGCCGACACCGGCGGCTTTCAGGCTATTTTGAAAACCGGCGACGTGACTTGCCAGTTCGGCCCAGGTCAGCTGTTCCCGTTGGCCGTTTTCACCAATGGCGACCACGGCCACGGCATCGTCACGACGGCGCAGCAGGTGTTCGGCGAAGTTCAAGGTAGCGCCGGGGAACCACTGCGCGCTGGGCATTTGCGCGCCTTCGATCAGCACCGCGTCTGGCTGATCGTGAAAACGGATGTCAAAGAAATCGACGATGGCCTGCCAGAAGGCTTCACGCTGGTCGATGCTCCATTGGTGCAGGGCAGGGTAGTCGGCGATCCCAAGGGTGTGTCGCTGATTGACGAAACGCCGGAAGGCCTCCATGCGGCTCTTGCCGATGCGCTCGGTGCCGGGTTGCCAGAGGATGTCGGACATGGCTTGGCCTCTTTTTCTTATGTCTACACACAGTCTACTGTGGCGAGGGGGCTTGCCCCCGTTGGGTCGCAAAGCGGCCCCCGGATAGACGCCGCACTTTCGATGCACGGTCAGTCGCTGGCGACTGCTTCGCAGCCGAACGGGGGCAAGCCCCCTCGCCACAGAACTCCCTCGCCACAGGGGCGGGCGGCAGGCTACTGCGCCAACCACCCACCATCTATATTCCACGCTGCGCCACGCACCTGGCTACCCGCTTCGCTGCATAAAAACAGCACCAACTCACCCAGCTGCGGCGGCGTCACGAATTCCAGGGAGGGCTGCTTCTCGGCCAGCAAGTCGTGTTGCGCCTGCTGCGGGTCGATCCCGGTCGCGGCGCGATCATCAATCTGCTTCTGCACCAGCGGCGTCAGCACCCAGCCTGGGCAAATGGCGTTGCAGGTAACGTTGGTGGTGGCGGTTTCCAGGCCGACCACTTTGGTCAGGCCGATCACGCCATGCTTGGCCGCGACATACGCCGCTTTACCCACCGAACCGACCTGGCCGTGCACCGAAGCGATGTTGATGATGCGTCCCCAGCCCTTGGTACGCATGCCCGGCAGGCTCAAGCGGGTGCTGTGGAACACCGACGACAGGTTGATCGCAATAATCGAGTCCCAGCGCTCCACCGGAAAATCTTCCACCGCCGCCACGTGCTGGATGCCGGCGTTGTTGACCAGGATATCCACGCCGCCGAACTCACGCTCGGCGTACTCGATCATATCGGCGATCTGCGCCGGGTCGCTGACGTCGGCCGGGTGATGGCCGACCTTGCCACCGAATTGCTCGACCTCAGCGATCACCGTCGACGCATCGCCGAAACCGTTGAGGATCAGGTTGGCGCCAGCCTTGGCCAGGCTCAGGGCGATCCCCAGACCGATGCCGCTGGTGGAACCGGTGACCAGTGCGGTCTTGCCCGAAAGAGTCGTCATGAATACCTCACACAATGCCAGTGGCGTAGAAAGTACCGATCACCACAAAAACAGCGAGTGTCTTGATCAGCGTAATACAGAAAATGTCTTTGTAGGCCTCGCGGTGGGTCAACCCGGTGACCGCCAGCAAGGTAATCACCGCGCCGTTGTGCGGCAGGGTGTCCATGCCGCCACTGGCCATCGCGGCGACCCGGTGCAGCACTTCCAGCGGAATATTGGCGGCGTGGGCAGCGCTGATGAAACTCTCGGACATCGCCGCCAAAGCGATGCTCATCCCGCCTGACGCCGAGCCGGTGATGCCGGCCAGCAAGGTCACGGTGATCGCTTCATTGACCAACGGGTTGGGAATGCTCTTGAGCCAGTCGGCCAGCACCAGAAAACCTGGCAACGAGGCGATCACCGCCCCGAAACCGTATTCCGATGCAGTATTCATCGCTGCCAGCAATGCGCCGCTGACCGCACTTTTACTGCCTTCGGCCAACTTGCCACGAATCGCCTGAAAGCCGAACACCAGCACCATGACGATGCCGACCAGCAAGGCCGCCTGGACCGCCCAGATCGCCGTCAGCTTGGCGATGTCGGTGGTCACCGGAACGGCCATGCCCGGCAGCGAGAGGCTGTGGGTCTTGCCGTACCACACAGGAATCCAACGGGTGAACAGCAGGTTCATCAGGCCCACCATCAACAGCGGCGACAGCGCGATCCACGGGTTGGGCAGTTTGATGTCCGGTGCGGTTTCCGGTTCGTTGCGCAGTTCTGAACCGTAACCTTCACCCGTGCGCTGGGCCTTGTTGCGCTGGCGCTGCAGAAACAGCATGCCGGCACAGAACACGAAAATCGTGCCGATCACTCCCAGCCACGGCGCCGCCCAGGCGGTGGTGTTGAAGAAGGTGCTGGGGATGATGTTCTGGATCTGCGGCGTGCCAGGCAGGGCGTCCATGGTGAACGAGAACGCGCCGAGGGCGATGGTCGCCGGGATCAGGCGTTTGGGAATATTGCTCTGGCGGAACATCTCGGCGGCAAACGGGTACACCGCAAACACCACCACAAACAGCGACACACCGCCGTACGTGAGCAGGGCGCAGACCAGCACGATCACCAGCATCGCCTGACGGGTGCCGAGCAAGCGAATCGCCGCCGCAACGATGGAGCGGGAGAAGCCCGACAGCTCGATCAGCTTGCCGAACACCGCACCGAGCAGGAACACCGGGAAATACAGTTTGACGAAGCCGACCATCTTTTCCATGAACACCCCGGTGAAGACGGGGGCTACGGCGGAAGGGTCGGTGAACAGGACGGCGCCGAGGGCGGCGATCGGGGCAAAGAGGATAACGCTGTAGCCACGGTAAGCAGCCACCATCAGCAGCGCGAGGGCTGCCAAGGCAATGATCACACTCATGGTGTGTCTCTCCAGGATTGTTATTTTTGTAGGGTGAAGCTTGGTGGAAGGGCTATAGCGGGTTTCGTGCCAGCTATCTAAGCTATTGAAATATAAGGAGATTATTTGTTTGTGAAGTGATTTTGGTGATTTTTGTCTCTGTATTGAGATTTCTGGCGATTGTGCTGACGCGTTCGCGGGCAAGCCTCGCTCCTACGGGAGTGTGGTTATCTACGAAATTGCACGACCCGTAGGAGCGAGGCTTGCCCGCGAAGAGGCCCTATCTACCAATAGAGATGCATGTCTCTTTATAGAGACTCAGCAATCCCCAGCGCCGCCATCTTCTTGTACAGCGTCGACCGCCCCAGCCCCAACCGCGCCGCCGCTTCGATTACCTTCCCACCGCATTGCGCGAGGGTCGATTCAATCAACTGCCGATCAAACCGTTCGCGAGCCTCACTGAAGGTTTCATGGGTAATCGGCTCAATGGGCAGAGGCGCCGCACGCTCCACCGGGGTAAAGCTGCCAATCGCCGCGCGGATATCCGCCGCGTTCAGCATCAAGTCATCACTGAGCAACGCCGCCCGCTCCAGCACGTTGCGCAGTTCACGAATGTTCCCCGGCCAGGCGTGTTGCCCCAACAATTCCAAGGCTTCGCGGTTCAATTCGTGCTGGCTGCGCAGTTCCTCAAGGATCGCTTCACTGAGGGCAGGAAGGTCGTCGAGGCGATCACGCAGGGGCGGGACCTGGATCGGCAGCACGTTGAGGCGGTAATACAGATCGGCGCGAAACTCGCCGCGTTTGATCGCCGCCACCAGATCGGTGGAGGTGGCGGCGATCACTCGCACATCACTCTGAATCACCTCGTTGGAGCCCACCGGTTCGAATTCCTTCTCCTGCAACACCCGCAGCAACTTGCTTTGCAACGGCAGCGGCATGTCGCCGATTTCGTCGAGAAACAGCGTGCCGCCCTGGGCGATTTGCAACTTGCCGGCGCGGCCCTTGCGATCGGCGCCGGTGAACGCGCCGGGCGCGGTGCCGAAGAACTCGGCTTCCAGCAGCGACTCGGGAATCGCTGCGCTGTTGATGCTGACGAAGGCTTTATGCGCCCGGGGTGATGCGCCGTGGATCGCCTGGGCCAGCAGTTCCTTGCCGGTGCCGGTTTCACCGAGCAACAACACCGGCGACTCTGCACTGGCGCTGCGTCGGGCGCGGCGTTTGACTTCGAGGCTGGCGGCGCTGGTGCCGATGAAGTGCGCGAAGTTGTACTTGGTCTGTCGCGCCCGCAGCAGCGAGCGGGTGGACGCCAGCTCTTCCTGCATGCTCAGGTAGCGCTTGAGCATTGGCGACAGGCTGCGCAATTCGTCGAACAGGGCAAAACCGATGGCGCCGATCACCGCGCCGGCATCGTCGTGAATCGGCAGGCGCATCACCACCAGCGGTTCCTTGGGGGTGTCTTGCATGTCCAGCAGGATCGGCCGTCCGGTGCGCACCACCTCACGCAACAGGCTGCCGGGGATCACGCTTTCACAGGCCCTGCCGATGGCACCTGCGGCCGACTCCAGGCCGAATCGCCGGGCATAGCGCTCGTTCATCCAGACAATGTTCGCATCGCGGTCGACAATCACCGTGCCTTCGCTCGATTGCTCGATGATCTCGAACAGCGAGCGGATCGCCAGGGTGCGAACGCGCTGGTAGTCCTTGAGGCTTTCGGTGGTGTTCATCGGGGTGTCCATTTTTGGAAATCAAGATCAAAAGATCGCAGGGATTATGCCAACCCCGGATGCGCCGCCGCCAACAGCTCTTTGGTGTACGGGTGCTGCGGTGATTCGAACACCGTGTGGCTGGCGCCGCTTTCCACCACTTTGCCGTCCTTGATCACGATCATGTCGTGGGCCAGGGCACGCACCACCGCCAGGTCGTGGCTGATGAACAGGTAGGTCAGGCCATATTTCTCCTGAAGCTGGCGGAGCAGGGCGACCACTTGTTTTTGCACCGTGCGATCGAGCGCCGAGGTCGGTTCGTCGAGCAGGATCAACGCCGGTTTGAGCACCAGCGCGCGGGCAATGGCAATGCGTTGGCGCTGCCCGCCGGAAAATTCGTGCGGGTAGCGATGACGGCTTTGCGGATCGAGGCCGACTTCTTCCAGCACCCGGATTACCTGGGCTTCGCATTGGGCAGGGGTGGACTGGCTATGGACCTCAAGGCCTTCACTGATGATCTGCGCCACGGACATTCGCGGGCTGAGGCTGCCAAAAGGATCCTGGAATACCACCTGCATCTTCTTGCGCCATGGCCGCAGTTGCTTTTGCGTCAGGCCATCCAACGCCTGCCCCTGAAAGCGAATGCTGCCTTCGGAATCAAGCAAGCGCAGGATCGCCTGACCGAGCGTGGACTTGCCTGAACCGGACTCACCGACGATGCCCAGGGTCTTGCCGCGCTGAACGTTCAGGCTGATGCCGTCCACTGCACGCAGGTACGTCTTACGCTGGAACAGCCCGCCACCGAGGGTGAACTGCACTTGCAGATTCTCCACTTCCAGCACGTTTTCACGCTCGTCCCGGGGCAGGGCTTCACCTTCCGGCTCGGCGTTCAGCAGCACACAGCTGTAAGGGTGTTTCGGCTCGGTGAACAGCGTTTCGCAAGGTGCCTGCTCGACGATTTCCCCGGCGTGCATCACGCACACCCGCTGGGCCATGCTGCGCACCAGATTGAGGTCGTGGCTGATCAGCAGCAGCGACATGCCAAGCTGCTGTTGCAGGGATTTGAGCAGCCGCAGGATCTTGCGCTGCACCGTCACATCCAGCGCGGTGGTCGGCTCGTCGGCGATCAGCAATTCCGGTTCGCAGGCCAGGGCCATGGCGATCATTACCCGTTGTCGCTGGCCGCCGGACAGTTGATGAGGGTAGGCCTTGAGCCGCTCTTCGGGCTTCTGGATGCCCACCAGTTGCAGTAATTCCAGAATCCGCGCTTGCGCCGCTTTGCCACCCAGCCCTTTGTGCAGCAGCAGGGTTTCGCCGATCTGTTTCTCGATGCTGTGCAGCGGATTGAGGGAGGTCATCGGCTCCTGGAATATGATCGCGATCCGGTTACCGCGCAGTTCGCGCAAGACGTTAGCGTCGGCGCCGATCAATTCCTGGCCGCGATAGCGAATGCTGCCGGTGGTTTGCGTACCGTTTTCGGGCAGCAGTTGCAGGATCGAGTGGGCGGTCACCGACTTGCCGGATCCGGACT
Organism: Pseudomonas sp. Pseusp15; assembly: GCF_059492165.1. Classification (NCBI taxonomy): domain Bacteria; kingdom Pseudomonadati; phylum Pseudomonadota; class Gammaproteobacteria; order Pseudomonadales; family Pseudomonadaceae; genus Pseudomonas; species Pseudomonas sp. Pseusp15. Next base: position 2,881,153 of record NZ_CP168523.1, on the reverse strand, counting down.
CGCCGACCAGCGCCAGGCATTCGCCGGGGCGAATGTCCAGAGATAAGTTGCGCACCACGGTCTGGCCACTGAAGGCCACGTTGAGGTCACGGATTTCGATCAGGTTGTCAGTCATTTCACCAGTCCGCTTCAAGAACGAGGGTCAAAGGCATCACGCAACGCCTCGCCAATGAACACCAGCAAAGAAAGAATCAGCGCCAGGGTGAAAAACGCCGTCAGCCCCAGCCACGGCGCTTGCAGGTTCTGTTTGCCTTGGCCAATCAATTCGCCCAGGGACGCACTGCCGGCCGGCATGCCGAAACCGAGGAAATCCAGCGCCGTGAGGGTGGAAATCGCCCCGGTCAGGATGAACGGCAGATAACTCAGGGTGGCGTTCATTGCGTTGGGCAGAATGTGTCGCACGATCACCTTGCGGTCGGTCAGGCCCAACGCACGGGCGGCTTTGACGTATTCCAGGTTACGCCCGCGCAGGAACTCGGCGCGCACCACATCCACCAGGGCCAGCCAGGAAAACAGCGCCATGATCCCCAACAGCCACCAGAAGTTCGGCTCGACGAAGCCCGACAGAATGATCAGCAGGTACAGCACCGGCAGCCCCGACCAGACTTCCTGCAAGCGCTGACCAAGCAAGTCGACCCAGCCGCCGTAATAGCCCTGCAATGCACCGGCGGCGATACCGATCAAGGCGCTGATAAACGTCAGCATCAGCGCAAACAGGATCGACACCCGTGCCCCGAAAATCACTCGCGCCAGCACGTCCCGGGCCTGATCGTCGGTGCCCAGCCAGTTGACCTTCGACGGCGGACTCGGCGCCGGTTGATTGAGATCGTAATTGGGCGTGTCGTCGCTGAACGGGATCGGCGCAAACAGCATCCAGCCGTCGCCCTTGTGAATCAGCTTCTGCACGTAATCGCTGCGGAAATCGGCCTGAAACGGCAACTGGCCGCCGAATTCTTGCTCGGTGTGGTGTTTGAACGCCGGGAAGTACAGCGAGCCCTGATAACTGAGCACCAGCGGTTGGTCATTGGCGATCAGTTCGCCGCCCAGAGTCAGCAGGAACAAACCGACAAACAACCACAACGACCACCAGCCCCGGCGGTTTTTCTTGAAGCGTTCAAAACGGCGACGGCCCAGCGGCGAGAGTTTGAACATCAGGCGTTCCTCGCGGCGAAGTCGATACGCGGATCGACCAGGGTGTAGCACAGGTCACCGATGATTTTTATCAGCAGGCCGAACAAGGTGAAGATGAACAGCGAACCGAATACCACCGGATAGTCCCGCGATACCGCCGCTTCGTAACTCATGCGACCCAGGCCATCGAGGGAGAAAATCACTTCGATCAGCAGCGAGCCGGCGAAGAAAACGCTGATAAAGGCCTGGGGAATTCCCGAGACCACCAGCAGCATGGCGTTGCGAAACACATGGCCGTAAAGCACCTGGCGTTCGCTCAAGCCCTTGGCCCGGGCGGTGACCACGTACTGGCGGGTGATTTCATTGAGGAAGGAATTTTTGGTGAGGATGGTCAGGGTCGCAAAGCCGCCGACCACCAGTGCCGTTACCGGCAGCACCAGGTGCCAGAAGTAATCGGCGATCTTGCCCACCGTCGACAGCGAATCGAAGTTGTCCGAGACCAGGCCGCGCACCGGAAACCAGTTCAGCGAGGTGCCACCGGCGAAGACCACGATCAGGAACATCGCGAACAGGAACGCCGGCATCGCGTAACCGATGATGATCGCGGTGCTGCTCCAGATATCGAAATGGCTGCCGTGGTGCACGGCCTTGCGGATGCCCAGCGGAATCGACACCAGATAAGTGATCAACGTCGCCCAGAGCCCGAGGGAAATGGTCACCGGCATTTTATCCAGGATCAGGTCGGTGACCGTGGCACCGCGAAAAAAGCTCTTGCCGAAGTCGAGGTGGGCGTAGCTCTTGAGCATCAGCCACAAGCGTTCCGGCGCCGGCTTGTCGAAGCCGTATTGCTTTTCGATCTCCTTGATCAGCTGCGGATCGAGCCCGCGGCTGGCCCGAGAGCTGCCGTGCATGGTCTCACTGGAACCGCCGCCGACACTCGCGCCACCGATGCCTTGCAAGTGCGCGATGGCCTGTTCCACCGGGCCACCGGGCGCGGCCTGGACGATGGCGAAGTTGACCAGAAGAATGATCACTAAAGTCGGGATGATCAGCAGCAAGCGCCGCAGTACGTAAGCCCACATCAGTGCGACCCTCCGGATTTGCCGCGCTTGATGAGTTCGGCGGTCATCTGTTCGTTGGTCAGGGGGGTGGAGCTGACTTCCCACCAACTCTCGATGGCTTCGTCATTGCTTGCTTGTACAGAGGGAATGCCGAAGCGGTTCCACCACACGGTCGAACTGCCGGGCGGGTAATAGTTGGGAATCCAATAGAAGTTCCATTGCAGGACACGGTCCAGGGCATGGGCGTAGCGCAGCATGTCGGCCTGGGTGTTGGCGCGGACCAGGCCGTTGATCAACGTATCGACCGCCGGGTTCTTCAGCACCATGTAGTTGTTGGAGCCCGGATCGCTGGCCGCCGCCGAGCCAAAGTAGTTGTACAGCTCGTTACCCGGCGAGTTGGTGACCGGGTAGCCGGTGACGATCATGTCGTAGTCCCGGGACATCAGGCGGTTGACGTACTGGGAGGCGTCGATGCGACGAATGTTCAGGTCGATGCCGATTTGTTTCAGGGTGCGCTTGTAAGGCAGCAGCAATCGGTCCATGCCGTTCTGGCTGATCAGGAAGGTGAAGCTCAGCGGTTGGCCTTCGGCGTTGACCAGTTGATCGCCATCGGGTTTCCAGCCGGCCTGTTCGAGCAGGTCCAGGGCTTGCAATTGCTTGTCGCGAATCACGCCGCTGCCATCGGTTTTCGGTGCTTCGAAGACCTGAGTGAAGACTTCGTCGGGGATCTGCCCGCGAAGCGGTTCGAGAATCGCCCGCTCACCCGCGTCGGGCAGTTGTCGGGCGGCGAGGTCGGTGTTGGAAAAGAAGCTCTGCTGGCGGATGTACAGGTCGCGCATCATCTGCCGGTTGCTCCACTCGAAGTCCCAAAGCATGGCCAGCGCCTGGCGCACGCGGCGGTCCTGGAACATCGGGTTTTGCAGGTTGAACACAAAGCCTTGGGACGGTTGTGGTGCCTGCGTTGCCAGGTGGGCTTTTTGCAGACGACCGTCGCGCAAGGCCGGGCTCTCGTAGCCGATGGAGTAGGCGGTGGCGGAGAATTCGCGGTTGTAGTCGTAGGCGCCGCCACGCAGGACCTGACGGGCGACGTCGGTGTCGCCGAAGTACTCGATGCTGAAATGATCGAAGTTGTAGAGGCCGCGACTGACCGGTAAATCCCTGGCCCACCAGTCGGCGTTACGCTCGAAGGTGATGCTGCGCCCGGAGTCGACCTTGCTCACGCGGTACGGCCCGCTGCCCAGCGGCGGCTCGTAACCGCCACCGTTGGCGAAGTCGCGGGTTTTCCACCAGTGTTCGGGAAGCACCGGCAAAGTGGCGATGTCGAGGGGCAGGGTGCGGTTTTCGTTGCTCTTGAAGTCGAACCGAATGGTTTGCGGTGATTCCACTTCGACGCCTTTGACGTCGGCGAATTGCGTGCGATAGCGCAGGCTGCCCTGGGTCATCAGCAGGTCGAAAGTGTAGCGCACGTCTTCGGCGGTGATCGGCTTGCCATCGGCGAAACGGGCCTTCGGGTTCAGGTAGAAACGCAGGGACAGTCCATCGTCGGAACGCTCCATCTGCTGCGCCACCAGGCCGTACACGGTGTAGGGTTCGTCCAGTGAACGCGCGGCCAGGGGCGAGTAGATCAAGCCATCGACTTGTGTGACGCCAATCCCTTTGTCGATGTACGGCAGGATGTGGTCGAAATGACCGATTTCCAGCGCCGAGCGACGCATCGTGCCGCCCTTGGGCGCTTGCGGGTTGGTGTAGTCGAAATGACTGAAACCGGCGGGATACTTCGCCGGTTCACCGTACACGGTCAACGCCTGTTGCGGTGCAGCGCTCACACCGGCGGCGCCCAACAGCAGGGCCACGGCAGTGAACAGTAAAGTGGGGAAAGCCAGTCGCATTGTCAGCCTTAGAGCCGGGTGATCGATAAGCACAATTTGTACGCTAGCGGCGCGTCCCTCGCCAGCCGTATCACGTAACGAAAACACAACGGCCCACCAAAAGGCGGGCCGTTGTGGAGAAAACTCAGGGGTTGATCAGTCCTGACGGCTGGTCACTTCCAGCAGGTGGTAACCGAACTGGGTCTTGACCGGGCCTTGCACCACGTTGATTGGCGCGCTGAAAACCACGGTGTCGAATTCCTTGACCATCTGGCCTGGACCGAACGAACCCAGGTCACCGCCCTGGCGGCTCGATGGGCAGCTGGAGTTGGCTTTGGCGACTTCGGCGAAATCGGCGCCGGCTTCGATCTGGGCCTTGAGTTCGTTGCACTTGGCTTCGCTGGAAACCAGGATGTGGCGGGCGGTGGCTTTGGCCATGGGAAAATACTCCATTCAATGTTCAGTAAAGTGCGGAGCCTACCGGATTCAGAGGGCTATTTCTTCTCAAAATGCCGTCCAGCTTAAGGCATTGTCTAAAGCCCGGCATTTCTTAAGCGTTCGGCATGCTGCACATACAGGTCAATGGGGTCGATGCCCTTGCGGACTTGACCTGTGGTCTGGCTGAGGCTGTCCAGATGATCCAGCGGATAGTCGGAACGGATCACTTTACCCAGATGGGAGCTGAACCGGCCGACCATGCCGTCATTCTGCTCGGCTTCGGTGGTGAAGTAGTGGGAGAAGGCCCGCAGGAACCCGTGCAGCGGGTTGAGCGCATAGAGCCCTTCGTCGAGGATGTTTCCCTGCAGGGTGCCGCTCCAGGAGTAGTAGCGTACGCCATTCACCAGTTCGCGACCCTTGCCGCCCCAGGTTTTCGGCAGCCCTTGAGGGTACTTGTCGTTGAATGCGCCGACACCTTCGGTGGTCAGCGCGTTGAGTGCGGCGATGGCGTTCTGCGGCAGGTGCCGGTTGCCGCTGAGCAACGACAGGAAGTCGGCGAACAGGGTGGCCACCGCTCCGGCGACCTGTTCTGGCAGGCGCCCGGGCGTCAGCGCCTTGCGCAGGAAGTCGGCCAGTTCTGAGCCGTGGTTCGGCCCGCTGACCGATGTCACTGAAGCGACCATCTGTGGCGCCAGCGCCCCCGCATATCGTGCAGCCAGTGCGCCCTGGCTGTGACCAATCAGGTTGACTTTGCTTGCACCGGTTCCTTGCAGTACCCGTTCGATCTGCACCAGCAACTGTTCGCCACGGGTTTCATTGCTGTGGGTCGCCGACAGGTGCGGGATGAAAACCCTCGCACCGGCGCTTCTCAGGGCCTGTTTGACGTCATGGAACAGTTCGAGTTTGCCGATGCGATCAAAGCCGAAGAGCCCGTGGACCAGCAGGATCGGATAGTCAGTGGTTGCATTCCGTAGCATGTACATTTCCTTTTTCGGAGTAGGTCAGGTGTGTGCTTAATGGGGGCACTCTAAAGCACAGCCACTGCTCGGCGATGTATGAAAAAGCCGCTGTAACCTGATGAAAACGGAATAGAAATCGTACGAAAACTCGAATGAGCGTGAGGTCTTGGTCGGAATATCCGGACATCTTTTTAACGATGGCCGAGATATTTCTTTCAATGACCTACCGCTGGTAGGTCATTTTTCCGTGTAAACCGACCCGATCGCCCTGCATCGCGGATCTCGGTGCCACCGCTTACTTTGGCTACTGAGTGCTTCGTTGTGCACGAAGTCGCTCGGCGCCCTGCAACAACAATTGTTCCGTCCCGGTCCAGCCAAGGCAGCCGTCCGTTACCGACACCCCGTACCGCAACGAAGGGCTCAACGGTTGGCAGCCTTCGAACAGATGACTTTCAATCATCATGCCGACCAGCGAGCGATCACCTTGCAGGCGTTGTTCCAGCACGTCGTTGAACACGGCGGGCTGACGTAACGGATCTTTACCGCTGTTGGCGTGGCTGCAGTCGACCATGATCCGCGCCGGAATCTTGAGTCTGGTCAAGTCGCTGTGCACTTTGGCAATGCTGTCGCGGTCGTAGTTCGGCCCGCGATGGCCACCGCGCAATACCAGGTGAGTGTCGGGGTTGCCCGGTGTCTGGATAATCGCAGGATGGCCCTGGCTGTCGACACCGAAATGGCGGTGCGGATGAGCGGCCGAGCGCATGGCGTCGCTGGCGACAGCCACACCACCATCGGTGCCGTTCTTGAACCCTACCGGCATGCTCAGGCCACTGGCCATTTCCCGATGGATCTGCGATTCGGTGGTGCGGGCGCCGATCGCGACCCAGCTCAGCAGGTCGTCAAAGTAACCGGCGGCCATCGGTTGCAGCAGCTCGGTGGCAACGGGCAGGCCCAGTTGGAGCATTTCGCGCATCAATTCGCGGGACAGGGTCAAACCGCCCGCCATGTCATCGCTGCCATCCAGGTGCGGGTCGTAGGCCAGGCCTTTCCAGCCGACCGTGGTGCGGGGTTTTTCGACGTAGGCGCGCATCACCAGCAGCATCTCGTCGCTGACTTGTGCAGACAGACGGGCCAGGTTGGCGGCGTATTCGAGGGCAGAACGTGGGTCGTGAATCGAGCAGGGACCGACGATCACCAGCAGACGGGAGTCTTCACCGTTGAGGATCGCGCGGACGGCCTGGCGGTGGGCGGCGACTTGTTGGGTCAGGGCATTGCTGAGTGGCAGTTGCTGTTTGAGTTGCAATGAGCTGGGCAGACGCAAGGTCAGCGCTTCATTGGCAGGGCTCAAGGTGGACAGCGGCAGAGCAGAGACGGACGAGTTCATATTCGGGCTTCCTGGGCTGGCGGCGGGGTCGTCCCGCGCGCTCGGCCCTAGTGGGGTGTTCGACAATTGGCCGGATTGGCTGCGTGTGTATGCTTGCCACCTGTGGGTGACCGATCGGAGGCGGCAGGCTGTCCCGAGCGGAAGCTGGTAAATCGCCAGGCGGTAAAAGTGTCGTAACGGTAATAAGTGGCGTAATTCATGTCGTAAATCCTCAAGTTGTCTGGTGTAACGCAAAAAATGTTCAGGGCTGAAAAAACAAAACCCCCGGTCGGGAGGCCGACCGGGGGTTGAGAATTCTCTGGTGGCGACCCGTTTAAAGTGGGCGCCGTGTGGGTATCAGGCGCGCCAGTGGCTAAACCAATACCCAAAATAAAAGCTGACCGAAGCACAAACGTCATTCGCCCGGGCAGCCGCAACCGAGCGCGGGGCGCTGGCGGTACGAAGCGGTGAGAGGGCGTTGAACATGGTCTGTCTCCGAAGAATGAGCCGAGCTTACTAGAGGCCGGTGCGCGGATTCAATCAGAAAATGCTATCGGGCATCACGGGACGTTTCTATCGGTTGGGTACGTCGCGGGTTGTGACACACTTTACGCAACGGGCGGCGTGTAACCGGCGTCCAAACCATCAACGTCACAAGGACGAACCATGACGACGCTGACCATCGCCGCCGCACAATCGATCTCCGTCGCCGGTGATCTTGCCGCCAATATTGCCCGGCACCTGCGCTTCATGCAGGTTGCCGCGGAGCAGGGCGTGCAATTGCTGGTGTTTCCAGAACTGTCGCTGACCGGCTACGAGCGCGGTCTGGCAGCGGAGCTGGCCATCGCGCCAGACGCCAGAGTGCTGCAACCTCTGCGCGATTTCGCGCGGGAGGTCGGTGTGACCAGTGTCGTCGGGATGCCGATTCGTCTGTCGGACGATTCGCCGGTGTTGATCGGTGCCCTGGTATTGGGGGCCGATGGTTCGCTCGAGATCTACAGCAAGCAGCATTTGCACCCAGGGGAGGAGGTGGCATTTGCCCCGGGAACAGGCGGTTCGACGTTGAAGATCGGTACCGACACCGTCGCGTTGGCGATATGCGCCGATTTTTCTCACGCCAGTCATGCAGCCGCCGCGGCACGGCAGGGCGCTGATCTTTATGCCGCGGGCGTGTTGATTACAGAAAGCGGCTACGCTCCAGATACCGCACTGTTGCAAGGTTATGCCCGCACCCACTCGATGGCGGTACTGATGGCCAACCATGGTGGCGCAACGGGGGGCTGGGAGTCGGCAGGGCGTAGTGCAATCTGGGCGGCGGACGGCTCGTTGGTTGCGGCGGCACCGGGGACGGGGAATCTCATGGTGGTTGCTCGTCGCAATGCTGACGGCTGGAAGGGGCAAATCGTGACTGTCGCGGAGGCTTGAATGGGGTTCGAATTGCGCCCGGCAACGTCTCGTGACCTGGACTTCGCGCGTGACCTGACTTGTCGAAATATGCTGCGCTACTACATTCAACATGAACTGTTGTGGCTGGATGAGGCTTTCGATGTTGCTTGGGAGGGACGCGAAAACTGGCTGATTGTGCGTGATGACACACTGATGGGGTATGTCAGCCTGAGCCGTGACGCCAGCGCCTTGTATATCCGCGAATTGCATTTACTTGAAGCGTACCGGGGGCAGGGTGCTGGCTCCTGGGTGATCGATCAGGTATTCGCCATGGCCTGCAAGGAACGGCGCCCGGCATTGCGTCTGACCGTATTTGAAAATAATCCGGCAAAAATACTTTACGAGAGAAAAGGACTGAAGGTGGTCGGCAAGGACCAGTGTTTCCTGAGAATGCAGCGTGATATCAATGGACTGCATCGCTGAAACACACTGCCAGCAAGCCTCGCCAGAAGAATTGACACTTTTTATATGCTGCTTTCCGCTAGGTCTGCCAGTCGCTTTTTGCTAAGGTGTCCGGCAACCCAATAAGACCAAATCGCGAGGTGTCTGCTTGATTAGGGTGCTAGTAGTCGATGACCATGATCTCGTTCGTACAGGCATTACACGAATGCTGGCTGACATCGATGGCCTGCAAGTAGTCGGTCAGGCCGAGTCGGGAGAGGAATCCCTGCTCAAAGCGCGTGAGTTGAAACCCGATGTGGTGCTGATGGACGTCAAGATGCCCGGGATCGGCGGTCTTGAAGCCACGCGCAAATTATTGCGCAGTCATCCCGACATCAAAGTCGTCGCGGTCACCGTGTGCGAAGAAGATCCGTTTCCTACCCGCCTGTTACAGGCAGGTGCCGCGGGCTACTTGACCAAGGGCGCCGGACTGCCGGAAATGGTCCAGGCCATTCGCCTGGTGTTTGCCGGGCAACGCTATATCAGCCCGCAAATTGCCCAGCAACTGGCAATCAAGTCGTTCCAGCCAACCAACGATTCGCCGTTCGACGCCTTGTCTGAGCGGGAAATCCAGATTGCGTTGATGATTGTCGGCTGTCAGAAGGTGCAGATCATCTCCGACAAACTGTGCCTGTCGCCAAAAACAGTGAATACCTACCGTTACCGTATTTTCGAAAAGCTTTCGATCAGCAGCGATGTCGAGTTGACGCTGTTGGCGGTTCGTCACGGCATGGTTGATGCCAGCCTCTGAAAATGACTGAAACCTTCGATCCAAGTGCTTTTCTGTCGACGGTCAGTGGGCGGCCGGGTGTCTATCGCATGTTCGACAGCGATGCCCGTCTGCTTTATGTCGGCAAAGCCAAGAATCTCAAGAAACGTTTGGCGAGCTACTTCCGCAAAACCGGTCTGGCTCCCAAGACCGCCGCGCTGGTAGGGCGTATCGCCCAGGTCGAAACCACCATCACGGCCAACGAAACAGAGGCCTTGCTACTCGAGCAGACGCTGATCAAGGAATGGCGCCCGCCGTACAACATCCTGCTGCGCGACGATAAGTCCTACCCTTATGTCTTTCTCTCGGATGGCCAGTTCCCGCGTTTGAGCATCCATCGCGGAGCGAAAAAGGCCAAGGGCAAGTATTTCGGCCCTTACCCCAGCGCAGGAGCGATCCGCGAAAGCCTGAGCCTGCTGCAAAAGGCTTTTTTTGTACGTCAGTGCGAAGACAGCTATTACAAGAACCGCACGCGACCTTGTCTGCAATACCAGATCAAGCGCTGCAAGGCGCCGTGTGTCGGCCTGGTCGAGCCCGAGGTGTATGCCGAAGATGTTCGCCACTCGGTGATGTTTCTTGAGGGGCGCAGCAATGCGTTGGCGGACGAGTTGTCCGCGGCCATGGAGGAAGCGGCGGTCAATCTGGAGTTCGAACGGGCCGCCGAATTGCGCGACCAGATTTCATTGCTGCGCCGGGTCCAGGACCAGCAGAGCATGGAAGGCGGGACGGGCGATGTCGATGTGATCGCAGCGTTCGTCAATCCGGGTGGCGCCTGTGTGCACTTGATCAGCGTACGCGGCGGTCGGGTGTTGGGGAGCAAGAACTTCTTCCCGCAGGTGGGTATTGAAGAAGACGTTTCCGAAGTCATGGCGGCGTTTCTCGGCCAGTACTTCATCAGCAGTCCTGAGCGCGACTTGCCGAGCGAGCTGATCGTCAACGTGGTTCACGAAGACTTTCCGACCCTGATTGCGGCCATTGAAGAGCTGCGCGGTCGTGAACTGACCATCAGTCATCGTGTACGGGGCACCCGCGCGCGCTGGCAGCAATTGGCGGTCACCAATGCCGAACAGGCGCTGGGCGCACGTCTGGCGAACCGGCAACACGTCGCGGCACGTTTCGATGCCCTGGCCGAAGTACTGAGCCTGGACGAGCCGCCGCAACGTCTTGAGTGCTACGACATCAGTCATTCCAGTGGCGAGGCCACCGTGGCGTCCTGCGTGGTGTTCGGCCCGGAAGGCCCGATCAAGTCCGACTACCGCCGCTACAACATCGAAGGCGTCACGCCAGGCGACGACTATGCCGCGATGCACCAGGCCCTGACCCGACGCTTCAGCAAGTTGAAGGACGGAGAGGGCAAACTGCCGGACATTCTGCTGGTCGACGGCGGTAAAGGTCAGCTGTCGATGGCCCGTGACGTGCTCAATGAGCTGGCCGTGCCCGACCTGATTCTGCTGGGCGTGGCCAAGGGGGCGACGCGCAAGGCCGGTTTCGAAACCTTGTACCTCAACGATGCGGCCCATGAATTCACCTTGCGCGGTGATTCCCCCGCGCTGCATTTGATCCAGCAGATCCGCGACGAAGCCCACCGTTTCGCCATCACCGGGCACCGTGCACGGCGTGGTAAAACCCGCCGCACCTCGACGCTTGAGGGGGTTGCCGGTGTCGGACCGACACGTCGACGGGATTTGTTGAAACATTTTGGTGGATTGCAGGAGCTGTCTCGTGCCAGCATCGAAGAGATCGCCAAAGCACCCGGGATCAGTAAAAAGCTCGCAGAGTTGATTTATGCAAATCTGCACAGCGAGTAGAATGCCCAACTCACCTCGTAGCCAGTTGTGTCGATGAATATCCCTAATCTGATTACCGTTCTACGCGTCCTGCTCATCCCGATCTTCATTTTGCTGTTTTACTTGCCTTACCACTGGAGCTATCTGGCGTCGGCTTCGGTTTTTGCCTTTGCCGCCGCGACCGACTGGCTGGACGGGTATCTGGCCCGACGTCTGGAACAAAGCACACCGTTCGGGGCTTTCCTCGATCCTGTTGCGGACAAGCTGATGGTCGCCGTTGCGCTGGTGCTGCTGGTGCAAGAACACGGCAACCTGTGGCTCACACTGCCGGCCGCCGTCATCATCGGTCGCGAAATCGTCGTATCGGCACTGCGCGAGTGGATGGCCGAACTCGGCGCCCGTGCCCATGTGGCGGTATCGAACCTGGGCAAATGGAAAACCGCCGCGCAAATGCTGGCGCTGGTGATCCTGCTGGCCAATCCGTCGGACTTCAGCTTCTGGGTCCTGATGGGCTACGCTTTGCTGATGGTGTCCGCTGGCCTGACCTTGTGGTCCATGGTCCAGTACTTGCGGGCCGCCTGGCCGCATCTGAAGACGGATGTGGAAAAGAAATAAAACTTTTTTGAATCAAGGGGTTGACGGGGCATCTGGATTCTATAGAATGCGCCTCACCAAGACGCGGGAATAGCTCAGTTGGTAGAGCACGACCTTGCCAAGGTCGGGGTCGCGAGTTCGAGTCTCGTTTCCCGCTCCAAATACAGAAAAACGCCACTCATTGAGTGGCGGTTTTTTTTGCGCGTTATTTTGTTGTCAGCATTGAAAAAAGAGGCTTTTGCCTCTTTTTTCGTTCCAGCGAGTTCTGCTGAAAACCATTATCAGCCACGCTTTTTTTTGTACGTTAAAACGTACATCGAAATCCTAGCTGAAGCGTCAGTACTACGTTGCTCATTTATCGTGCGTTCACAGAAGCGAATTCGCTACACTGAAAAGCTAAATTATTGGGGCGTTGTTAATCGCCGGTGCAGCGTGTACAAGCGGCATTGTCATCACTGTTGGCATCTGCCCATACATGCTTAGAACGGAATTTTGTCTCAGCATGCATGACCAGTAGGGCGGCAGAGTCAGCGCGTTGTCACAGCCGTAGCCAGACCTGAATACTCCTGCATTGCATCCTCCAACGCCCCCCGAAAATACGCTTTCGACGCCCGATCACAAAGGATGTGCAAACTCGCCTGATGCGCGGTACCGGCGTTGATCACGATCACGTTGATGCGCGCCGCCGACGTCTGTGCCACCGTCCCCGGACCGAATGTCTGGGGACTCAAGTCAGCGCCACAGAGCTTGGCCATCACCTCGCTCGGACATTCCCCTGTCAGCTGAAACCAGGCATGACTGTCCTGACGCGGCAGCAGGTAATTGGCCTGATGATCGAGTTCCCAGCGGGCTTCTTCATCGGCCATCCGTTCGCCCTGATCTTCTGGACTGCCCAGCAGTAAGTACTCGGTCTGCGACAGTCGCGCAACTAGGCTGCCATCGGCCTGGGCCACGGCGCGGTTGGGCGCGTCCGGCAGGACGAAGCCTCGGTTGCGCAAGTACTCGGCACTGTGTGCGCCGCGAAAGCCGACCCGAGGCAGGTCGGTCAGGTCCACCAGGCAGTACTCCGGCGAAGGCGCCAGGGCTTGCTGACTGACGCTAGGTTGTTCTCTCAGACTGGTCATGACTCAAAGTTCCTGGCGTTGATTATCGGGATCGAAGAAAGGCAATTTCACCACTTCGGCCTGGACCACGATGCCGCCTTCGACGCGGATCGGAATCTGTTGCCCAGGCGTGCTCTGGTCGATGCCGGCGTAGGCCAGGCCGATGATCTTGCCCAGAGAGGCGGAATATTCGCAGGAGGTGACGTTGCCGCTGATGTCCGGGCCGTTGAGCACCAGATGGCCTTCCAGTGGTTGTGGGCTGCCCTTGGGCAAGGTGAAACCGACCAGTTTGCGTTTCAGCGGCTGGGCTTCGAGGATGTCCACCGAGCGGCGACCGACGAAGAATGGTTTGGTGCGACTGACCGCCCAGCCCATGTCGATTTCCGCGGGGTGGGTCATGCCGTCAGTGTCCTGACTGACGATCACATGGCCTTTTTCCAGACGTAGCAGGCGTTGGGTTTCCACGCCGAACGGGCGGATGTCATGCACCTTGCCGGCCTCCATCAGCGCGTCCCAGAGCTTGAGTCCGTGGCGCGCCGGGACGTGGATTTCATAGCCCAGTTCGCCGACAAAACCGACCCGCAGCAACCGAGCCTTGATGCCTGCCACCGTGCCCTGGCGCACTCCCAGATAAGGGAACGCTTCGGCACTCAGGTCCAGGTCGCTGCAGACCTGTTCCAGTACCTTGCGCGAGTCGGGGCCGGCGACGTTGACCGCGCAGATAGCCGCGGTGACGTTGGCAACGTCCACGTCAAGGCGCCATTGCGCATTCCACTTGAGCATCTGCTGATAGATCCGGTCGACACCGCTGGTGGTGGCGGTGACGTAGAAATGGTTCTCTGCAAACCGCGCGCAGACGCCGTCGTCGATCACCACGCCATGCTCGTTGGTCATCAGCGCGTAGCGGGAACGGCCGACTGGCTGCTTGAGGAACGCAAAGGTGTACATGCGGTTGAGCAGTTCAGCGGCGTCCGGGCCACGCACGTCTAGACCGCCCAGAGTCGAGACATCGATGAGGCCGACCTTGTTGCGTACGTGCAGGGCTTCGGCCTGCATGCACGCGTCGCGATCCTTGGCGCTTCTGTAATACGCCGGACGTTGCCAGATGCCCGCGGGCATCATCTTCGCGCCGGCTTGCAAATGGCGCGCATGCATCGGTGTTTGCCGATAGGGATCAAAAGCGCGACCGGCAACATGTGCCAGTTTCTCGGCAACAAAGGGCGGCCGAGCGGTGGTCACCCCGGTTTCGCTGATGTTGCGCTGGGTCGCCCAAGCCACCAGACGCGCAGTCGGCAGTGCCGAATGTCGTCCCTGGGACGGGCCCATGCCTACGGTGGAGTAGCGCTTGACCAGTTGCACGTCGCGGTAGCCGATTTTCGTTGCGTTGACGATGTCGGCCACTTGCAGATCCTCGTCAAAGTCGACGAAATCCTTGCCCTTGGGATGAGGGAAAATCGGCCAGTTGAAGTTGACCCGAGCTTCGCCGCTGAACGGCGCGCGTTGCGCGCCGACTGTCAGGCCGAGGGCGAGGGCGGCGTCAGTACCGGCATTCACGCCGTCGGCGATCACGTTGTCCAGTTGATGGCGACCATTGACCGAACCGGCAACAGCGAGGTTCTGTGGCAGGCCATTGAGAGTGAACTCCGCACGCTGGTCGTCATAGGCCAGTTTGCCGCCGGCCTGACACAGCAGTTGATAGACCGGCATGTAACCGGCTGACATACACAGCAAATCGCAATCCAGGTGGTGCCCACTGTCGGCGACCTGACCCTGTGCGGTGATCTTGCGCACGTCGACGCCAGTGACATGGCGCATGCCTTTTTCGTACAGGGCTTCGTATACCGTACTGTTGCTCAAACAACGAATTTTGCGCTTGGCCAACGCTTCGGACAGGGCTGCGTCGCCGGGGCCTGTACGGAGGTCCACCAGAGCGGCCACTTCCACGCCTTGATCATGCAGATCGAGGGCGGCGAGATAACCATCATCGTTACCCGTCAGCACCACGGCGCGTTTGCCGGGTTTGACCGCATACAGCTTCATCAGCCGTTGCGCGGCGCTGGTCAGCATCACGCCCGGCAGGTCGTTGTTGCGAAAGATCACCGGTTGGTCGAAAGAGCCGCTGCACACCAGGCACTGGCGGGCACGGACCTTGTACAGGCGCTTGCCCTGAATCACCGGCAGGTAGTTGTCGGTGAACCAGGCGTTGCAGGTGGCCTCGGTCAGGATCTGGATGTTGGCGTGCTGTTGTACCGCCGCGAGCAGTTCGCGGCGCAAGGTTTCTGCTCTTTTACCTTCGATATCGAAGCGGGCATAGGTCAGCGAGCCGCCGAGAATTGGCTGCTGCTCGATGAGTAGAACCTTGGCTCCGGCATTCGCTGCAGTGAGGGCCGCGTACAGGCCGGCGGGTCCTGCGCCGATCACCGCCAGATCGGTGAACAGATATGCTTTGTCGTAATACTCGGGCTGGAAGGTCAGGTCGAGCACGCCGAGGCCGGCCTTCTTGCGAATGATCGGTTCCCAGACCTTCCACATGCCTTTGGGTTTGTAGAACGAACGGTAGTAGAACCCCACTGGCATGAATTTGGAAAACTTGCCCAGGTAAGCATCGCGGTCATTGTCCAGCGAGCCATTGACGTTCTGCGCCGTGACTTGCAAGCCGGCGGACAAAGCGTGTGCATCGGCCAGGACGTTAGGTTCTTCGGGCAGTTGCACCAGACTGTTGGCGTCTTGGCCTGCCATGGTCAGCGGGCCACGCGGGCGATGGTATTTGAACGAACGGGAAATCAGGAAGCGTCCGTTGGCCAACAAGGCGCTGGCGATGCTGTCGCCTTGCAAGCCCTGATAACGGTCGCCGTCGAAACTGAAATCCAGCGGCTGATCGCGGTTAATCAGCAGGCCCATGGGGGCGGGTAGGCGGTTCATCCTGCGATCTCCTTGGCAATTGCGCTGAACTCGACACGGGTGCTGAACAGTTCTTTAGGGTCGAAGGTGCGCAGGATTTCATCGCTGACGGTGTGACGTTCTGCCAGAAACCAGTAGCTGGACGGTGTATGCATCCACCATTCGCGCACCACACCGGCGAGGTTGTCGGTGTTGAACACGTAGTCGGCCCATTCGGCATCGCTGCAGTTGACCGGGTCGGGCATTGGCTTGAACTCACCGCCATAGGTGAACTCGCTGATATTGCGCGGCCCATTGAGCGGGCAAATCATGATTTTCATTGTCTGCTCTCCGTCAGTGGCTGGCCGCCGTGGCGCCCATTTCGTTGACTTGCTGGAAGGTCGAAAAGCGTTCGAGACCAAAGGGCTTGATCAACTCCGGCACCTTGCCGCCGCTGGCGACCAACTCGGCCATGGTCTTGCCGCAGATCGGCGTAGCTTTGAAGCCCCAGGTGCCCCAGCCAGCGTCGAGGTAGTAATTCTTCACCGGCGACAGGCCCATGATCGGGCTGTAATCCGGGGTCATGTCAGTAATTCCGGCCCATTGGCGCATCAGCTTGGCGTTGGCCAGGAACGGGAACATCTCGATGGCGTGGGCCAGCAAGCTTTCCTTGAGGTCAAGGGTCGACCGGGTGTTGAACAATGGATAGGGATCGGAGCCGCCGCCGAACACCACTTCGCCACGACTGGTTTGCTGCACGTAGCAGTGTAGGGCGGAGGAACTCACCAGCGGGTCGAGAAACGGCTTGAACGGCTGCGTGACCATCGCTTGCAGCGGGAAGGTCTGGATCGGCGAACGAATTCCGGCCTTGGCCATCAGCAAGGAACTGTGTCCGGCAATCGCCTGCACCGCGCAACCACATCTGATCGTGCCGCGGTTGGTTTTGACGGCGGTGATCGCGCCGTTCTCGATGATCAGGTCCTGGACTTCGGTGAGCTGATGGATTTCCACCCCGCGCTTGGCCGCCTGTTTGGCGTACCCCCAGGCCACGGCGTCGTGGCGTGCGGTGGCGCCGTCGATGTGCCAGAGCCCGGCGAGCACCGGCAAGTGGCCGGGATCGAGGTTGAGACTGGGCACCAGCTCGCGGATCTGCTGGCGGTCGATCATCTCGGTACGGCCGCCGAAGTGTTTGTTGACCTCGGCGCGCTGACGGAACGAACGCACCGTGGCATCGGTGTGGGCCAGGGTCAGTTGGCCGCGCTCGGAGTACATGATGTTGAAATCGAACTCGTTGGACAGCCCCTGAAACATTCGCACCGACTCGGCATAAAAGCGTACGCCCTCACTGGTCAGGTAGTTGGAGCGGATCACTGCAGTGTTGCGAGCCGTGTTGCCGCCGCCCAGATAGGACTTTTCCAGCACCGCGATGTTGGTGATGCCGTGGTACTTGGCCAGGTAATAAGCGGTGGACAGGCCGTGGCCGCCAGCACCGATGATCACCACGTCATAGCTCGGCTTGAGTTCCTTCGGTGGCGGCAAATCCACTTCCACCGGGTACTCCGAACTCAGCCCGTACTTCAATAGATTGAATGGCATAGGGCCTCCGATTGGCTGCGTAGGGCCTGGTGTTGCGCAACGGCTGCGCTGACGGTGTTTTTCATCAGAAAGGCGATGGTCATCGGGCCGACACCACCGGGTACCGGGGTGATCGCCGCGACGTGGGGCAGAGCACTGTCGAAGTCGACGTCGCCCACCAGACGGCTGCGACCATCGTCGTCGATGCGATTGATGCCGACGTCGATCACCACCGCGCCGGGCTTGAGCCAGCCGGCATCGATCAGCCGCGGCCGACCCACGGCGGCAATGACGATGTCGGCCTGACGGCACAGGGCTTGCGCATCGCGACTGCGCGAATGCAGCACAGTCACCGAGCAGTCAGCCTTGAGCAGCAGCGCGGCCATGGGCTTGCCGACGATGTTCGAGCGACCGACCACCACCGCATGCTTGCCGCGCAGGTCGCCGCAGGTTTGCTCCAGCAAATACAGGCAGCCGCTGGGGGTGCAGGGCGCAAGCACGGTGCGACCCTGGCTGAGTCCGCCGACGTTCTGGCTATGAAAACCGTCGACGTCCTTGTCCGGGTCGATGGCCTCCAGTGCACGTAATTCGTCGATATGCGCCGGTAACGGCAGTTGCAAGAGAATGCCGTTGATCGAGTGGTCGGCATTCAGGCAGGCAATCAAATTGAGTAGCTGTTCGGTGCTGGTGTCCGTAGACAACCGGTACTCCACGGAGCGGATACCGACCTCTTCGGTGCGCAGGATTTTGTTGCGCACGTAGACCTGGCTGGCCGGGTCGCTGCCCACCAGAATTACGGCCAGTGCCGGTTGAATGTCTTGCTCGCGCAGGCTGTCCACGTCCTCGCGGACCTGTGCCAACACACGGGCGGCGGCGGCTTTGCCGTCAATCAGTCGGGGCGCGTTCACCGGAAGATCACCGTTCTGTCCTGGTTGAGGAAAACCCGGTGTTCCAGGTGGTACTTGACCGCTTTGGACAGGGCCACGGTTTCGGTGTCACGCCCGGTAGCCACCAAATCGTCGGGCAGATAGACGTGATCAACGCGCTGCACTTCCTGCTCGATGATCGGCCCCTCGTCGAGGTCGCTGGTGACGTAATGCGCCGTGGCGCCGATCAGTTTCACACCACGCTGGTAGGCCTGGTGATAGGGCTTCGCGCCTTTGAACCCGGGCAGGAACGAATGGTGGATGTTGATCGCCCGGCCCGAGAGTTGCTTGCACAAATCGTCGGAGAGGATTTGCATGTAGCGCGCCAGCACCACCAGTTCGGTGCGAGTGTCGTCGACGATCTTCATCAACTCGGCTTCTTGTTGCACCTTAGTGTCTTTGGTGACTGGCAGGTAGATGAAGCGAATGCCCTCGCGTTCGGCCATGGGCCGCAGGTCGAGGTGGTTGGAGACGATGGCGGTGATGGTCATGTCCATCTCGCCCTTGTGGTAGCGGTAGAGCAGGTCGGTCAGGCAGTGGTCGAACTTGCTGACCATCAGCAGTACGCGCATCGGTTCACGGGTATCGTGCAATTCCCAGGTCATGTCGAACGCTTGGGCGACGTCGGCGAAACCGTCCTTGATCTGCTGAATATCGCCCTGGTGGCCGTCGTTGAAACGGAACACCGCGCGCATGAAAAAACGGCCGCTGAAGTCGTCGTCGAATTGCGCCATCTCCCCGATGTAGCAACCGTTGTCCGCCAGGTAGGTGGTGACGGCAGCGACAATGCCAGACACCGCGGGACAGGTGATCTTGATAATGAAATGGTTTTTTTCGTGTTGCATGACACGTCCTCGGGATGATGGCGGCAGCTCATCGCATAGCGAAAAAAACATCAGCGGACAGCAGGCTCATCCATGAGCGTATTTTCTTGGTGGGAATAAATTATTCCTGTTTGTGGCTTTATAGGGGAATGGGTGCGTGACGTCCAGATCTTTTGTGAAAGTTTTTTAACTGACAGGAAATTTTAGAGGGGCCCGAGGGCTGACCGAGTGATCCAGTGAGAATCAGCCCAACACCGGCGCACTGACCGACAGCGCTCCGTCAAGCCGCGCAGTACGCTGCAACTGACTGGCGATCAGGGTGTTCTTCAGCAGATAAGCAATGGTCATCGGCCCGACGCCACCGGGCACCGGGGTGATCGCGCGGGCAACGGTGCGCGCACTGGCGTAGTCGACATCGCCCACCAGACGGTCGCCGAACTCGCTGGTGATGCGGTTGATGCCGACATCGATCACTACCGCGCCGGGCTTGAGCCAACTTGCGTCGATCAACGCTGGCCGGCCCACCGCCGCGACCACGATATCCGCCAACCGGCACAGTGCCGGGGCATCGACGCTGCGCGAATGCACCACGCTGACCGAACAGTTGGCCTGCAACAGCAAAGTCGCCATCGGTTTGCCGACGATGTTCGAACGGCCGATGACTACTGCGTGCAAGCCGCTCAGGTCACCGCAGATTTCGAGCAGCAGGCGCATGCAGCCGCTGGGCGTACATGGGGTCAGCACCTCGATGCCTTGCACCAGCCCGCCGACGTTTTCCCGATGAAAACCGTCCACGTCCTTGATCGGGTCGATGGCGTGAATCACCGCCTGCTCGTCGATAGAGGCGGGCAAGGGCAGTTGCACCAGGATGCCGTTCACCGCGGGATCGGCGTTGAGTTGCGCAATCAGTTCCAGGACCTGGGCCTGGCTGGCGGTTTCCGGCAAGCGGTATTCAAGGGAGCGGATACCGACGTCCTTGGCCCGCAGCAGTTTGTTGCGCACATACACGTGGCTGGCCGGGTCGTCGCCGACCAACAAGACCGCCAGGGCGGGGTAGATCTGTTGGTTGGCGAGGGCCAGAACTTCTTCCCGGACCTCGTCAAGAACCTGGGCAGAGATGGCTTTGCCGTCGATATCGCGGGCAAGTGCAGGCGTGGTGCTGATCAAAAGAGTCACCGTTGTCTTGATTGAATGGGGGGCGAAGTGAACATCGAGGCGTCGTTGCGCCCCGATGATCCTTCAGAGACCGGCAAGCAAGGGGCTCAGGCTGCCAGTTGATGGCAGCCATACACTACCAGGACACCTGCGATCAGCGTGGCGTAGGGCAGCCAGCCGGCGCGCTTTTGACCGGCATCGGCCTGAATGTACAGGTCGCTGAGCATCGCTTCCGGGAAGCGCCCTTTGTCCTGCACGTAGTGGCGGTAGCAGAACACCGGAAGAATCAACAGCGCCAGCAACAGGCCGGTCACCAGGGTGCCGGCACCCCAGATATCGGCACCCAGCCCCATGCATGCCAGGTTGACGAAACTCAGTACGCCACCAGCGGCCAATAGCACGGTCGGGGCCTTGTACGGGCGTATCCAGTCGGGGCGGTCCAGGCGATGGATCCAGCCGGCATTGAGGTTGAGGAAGTTGAAGATGATGTAGCTGACGTTGGACGCCGCGAGCACGAATACGTAATCGGACATCAGCAACAGCAGCAGGTTGAACGACAGGTCGGTCCACATCGCGGCGGTGGGCGCGCCGTGTTCGTTGGTGCGGCCCAGGTATTTTGGCAGCCAGCCATCCACCGACGCCTGATACAGGGTGCGCGACGAGCCGGACATCGAGGTCATGATCGCCAGCAAAGTGGCGAGGACCAGCATGATCAGCACGATATTGGCCACCAGCTTGCCGCCGCCGATGCTGTCCGCCAGGACCTGGCCGACGCCCATGCCGCTGTAGATCGCTGGCGACAACAGGCCACTGTAGATCGCCGGTGTGACCACCGCGCCACTGGCGTCGAGGACGGCCGGGGTCACCAGTTGACCGAGACCGAGGCTGCCCTGGAACGCCAGGGGCACGAGGGTGAACACCAGGATGCACAACAGGCCGGCATAGAAAATCGCCTTGAAAGTGTCACGCTTGGGGTCCTTGAACTCGCGGGTATAGCACACTGCCGTTTCGAAACCGTAGGTTGACCACGCGGCCATGAACAACCCGCCGGCCATCAGCGTCCAGCCGGAGATATCCCAGGGGCCGTCGATGACTTGCCCGGTCGCATCATGGGCCAGGGGGGACAGCGGCAGGAAGTTGGCCTGGGCCGCCTCCCCGGTGAACAATGGCACTACGCCCACCAGCAGCAAGGGAATCAGTGAGGTCACGCCGAGCACCAGGGTCAGGCGCGCCGAGCGCAGGATGCCGCCATGCTGCACAGTGAACGCCGTCAGCAGGATCAATAGGCCGATGGCGAAGGTTGCGTTGATCCGCAGTGACAGGCCACTCTTGATCCAGCCCAGATCGAGCAGGGTCAGTTGCCAAGTGTTGATCAGTGCATCGGCGGGGAACAGCGCGGTGAGGATGTACCCGGCCGCCAGTCCGGAACCGATAGACAACACCGGCGACCAGGCCAGCCAGTTACACCACACCGACACCGGTGCGATCAGCTTGCTGTAGCGCACCCAGGCCACCGCGCCGTAGACCGAGGCACCACCGGACTTGTGCGGGAACAACCCGGCGATTTCGGCGTAGGTGAAGGCCTGGATAAAGCCGAACAGGATCGACACGATCCAGACGATCCAGGCCGGTTTGCCGACCGTGGCGGCAATCGCGCCGATAGAGAACAGCACCAGGGCGGGCACGCCGCTGGCGACCCAGAATGCCCCGCGCCAATCGATCTTGCGGTGCAGGCCGCCCACTGAACTGGCAGCCTGCGGTACGGCCTCGAACGTAGTCGCTTCCATCTTCGTATTCCCATGTCTGAGTAGAGGTGTAGTGGGGCAGTCAAAGTCGGGTGGCGCACATACTCGTCTGATTGATCAACTGCGTACCCGGCTCTTGTCTGGGTCGTAGAAAATCGCTGCGGTGACCGTGGCGCTGATGCGCTTCTGCAGGCCATCGACTTTGCCGATCTCAAGCGTCGTACCCACGTCGGCGCAGGCCACATCGACCCGGCACAGGGCGATGTTGCTGGCCAGCAGCGGCGAGCGGCAGGCACTGGTGATCACCCCGACCTGGGCCCGGCCGTGGTACACCGGGTCGCCGTGGTGAGCGCCTTCGTTGCCGCTCAATTGCAGGCCTACCAGCTTGTGGGCGGGATGGGCACTGCGCCGCAGCAGGGCGTCGCGACCGACGAAGTCATCGGTTTTGCTTTTCAGCGGCACACTAAAACCTATGCCCGCTTCAAAGGGGTCGGTCTGATCGCTGAACTCGTAACCGGCAAAGATCAGCCCGGCTTCGATGCGCAGCATGTCGAGGGCTTCCAGGCCCAGCGGCACCAGACCCAAGGGTTGGCCCAGCGCCCAGATCCGGTCCCAGACCCGCTCGGCATCTTCGGGTTGGCACCAGACTTCGTAGCCCAGTTCGCCGGTGTAGCCGGTGCGCGAGATCATCAGCGGGCAGCCGTCGTAATCATCCAGGCGGCCCACCAGAAAGCGGAACCAGCCGAGGGTTTCCAGGCCCGGTTGAGTGGGTGGGGTCCAGACCATCTGCTTGAGCAGCTCGCGGCTCAGTGGGCCTTGCACCGCCAGGTTGTGGATCTGCTCGCTGGCGGATTTGACCCAGACCTTCATGCCGAGTTTCTGTGCCTGCTCGCGCAACCAGGTCCCGGCGTAGTCTTCGCCGCAGATCCAGCGGAAATTGTCCGGCCCCAGGCGCAGCAGGGTGCCATCGTCGAGCATGCCGCCGTGTTCGTGGCACATCGCCGAGTACACCACTTGTCCCACCGCCAGGCGCCGCACGTCGCGGGTCAGACAGTACTGCAGCAAGGCTTCGGCGTCGGGGCCGATGATTTCGAATTTGCGCAGGGCGGTCAGGTCCATCACCGCCACCCGTTCGCGGCAACCGAGGTATTCCTCAATCGCACCATAGCCGTCATAGCGCAGTGGCAGCCACCAGTTGCGGTAGTCGACGAAGCTGCCGGTCAAGGCGCTGGTGCGTGAGTGGAACGCAGTCTCACGGGTGAGAATCGGGTCGGCATCGGCCGTGGTTCGAGTGCTCATGGCGATGGAAAAACGCTCCTTTTCGTTGTAGATGCGGACATGGATATCGGTCGGGTTCCAGCCATTGGCCGGGTCGATGTCATCCGGACACGAAGTACTGCCGCACACCAGGTCGGTCATGGCCCGCAGCAGCACGTAGTCACCGGGACGCGACCAGGGTTCGTCGAGGGTCATCTGCTGGTGCGCGTCGATCCCGGTATTGAAGAAAAAATTGATCGCCGGCCAGCCATTGCGGGCCTTGACCCCATGGGACGCGAGCACTCGGCTGAGGTTGTCGCTGCAGTTGTCGTGCCCGAAGTAGCCATGGCTCTCGTAGTAGCGCGAGGCGCAGGCCAGGGCGAAGGAGTCGTGGCGGCCGACGGTGTCACGCACCACCTCCAGCATCGGTTGCATCTGCCGGTCGAAAAACTTTGAGAACAGTCCCGGTGCCGGGTAGGCGCTGCCGTTCAGGGTGCGGGTCACGGTCTGGTCCAGGTCCAGTTCCAGGCCGCAATCCAGTGCCCGTCGATCCAGGGCGACGAAGTCCGAGCACTGGCGACCGGCGACATCCAGCACCTGCACATACTGACCTTTGCCGACGGTGTAACTGTGGGCGGTGCCGGCGCCGATGGTGAACTCGTCAAGTAACTCGCCCAAGGGTTCGGGCAACGCGGGGAGCAGCAGCGGCGAGGGATTGGCCCGAGTCACCCATAACCTGAGTTCGCTGGGCCGGTATTGCCGGTCAACGGCGGTCGGCCCGGCGGGTGCCGCGACGATCACCAGTAGCTCATCGCTGGCGACGAAGCGGCGGCTGAAGTCGGCAGGGCTGTCCTCGTCCCAGAGTGAGGCGGCGCTGGGCAGGTGTTGTGGATCAATCGCGCGTCGGATCAGCGCCTGGCCAATGCGGCGCGACTGCAAGGTCGGTTCGGCGAGCCGTGCGCCGATAAACCCGCAGGCCGTCGAACCGCTCAGCGCCCAGGCCGCCAGGGCGCTGCGACCGAGCATATCCACGGCCAGCAATTCGCAGGGTTGCCGACCTTCGAGGTCGATCACTTGCAGGCTGTCACCGGGCTGCAGCGCGACAAGGGTCAGGCCGCCGGCGGCCACCCGATAGCGCTCCAGGGCCGGGGCCCGGGCAAAGAGTCCGGGCTCCCGCGGGCGGGAAACACGAGGTGCGTTCATGGTGAGGCTCCCGGGTCAACCGATCGACTTGACGGACATCGGCGGTTCAGCGAGGTACGCCGCCATGGAGTCGTCAAGGGCATGCAGCCAAGGCGTGTGGTGGGGTGGCGACTGGGTGCCGGTCATCAGCGATCGGTAGGATTTGTCGCGGTAACCCATGATGTTGTGGGCCTTGTCGTGCTTCCAGTGCAGGAAGGTGTCGTTGACCGCGGCGATATCGAAGTTCGGGTAGTCGGTGGCGTCCACCAGTTGCTGGATATAGGCACCCTGGTATTCGAACATCTGCTGGTTGGTTTCAAGCTGCTGTTCACGGGCATGCCATTGCTGACTATCGGCGGCCCTTTGTGTCTGGTCGGGTAGGGCGATGCGTTGCAGGATCACGTCGCGGGCGTACCAGGCCTGGGCGTCGAACATGTTGAACGAGTACCACTGGTCCTGCATGCCGAGGTAAATCAGTTGCGGGTTGGGCTCCCAGAAAATGCCCTTGTACAGGTTCATCGGCCATAGCCGGTTGTCGGTCTTGAGGCACAGTTCGTCCGGCAGGAAGGGGAAGTGATGTTTGTAGCCGGTGCAGAGGATCACCGCATCGACGTGCTTGTGGGTGCCGTCGATAAAGTACGCGCGGTTTTTTTCCAGGCGTTGCAACAGCGGTTTTTCTTCCCAGTTGGCGGGCCAGTCATAGCCCATGGGCGCGGTGCGGTAGCAGCTGGTGATGCTGCGGGCGCCGTATTTGTAGCACTGGGAACCGATGTCTTCGGCAGAATAGCTGCTGCCGACGATCAGCAGATCCTTGCCCTTGAACTCCAGCGCCTCGCGGAAATCATGGGCGTGCAGGATGCGCCCGCCGAACTGCTCGAATCCTGGGAAGTACGGCATCTTCGGCGTCGAGAAGTGCCCGCAGGCGTTGATCACATAATCGAACTGTTCCGAGGTCTGGGTATCGCTGCCGTGGTCGTGGGCGACCACCGTGAAGCGGCGAGTCTCTTGGTCAAAGGTGACCTGGCGCACCACATTGTTGAAACGGATGTAGTCGCGAACCCCGGCTTTTTCGACGCGACCCTTGATGTAGTCCCACAGCACTTCCCGCGGTGGGTAGGAGCCGATGGGGCGGCCAAAATGTTCTTCGAAGGTGTAGTCGGCGAACTCCAGGCATTCCTTCGGGCCGTTCGACCAGAGGTAGCGGTACATGCTGCCATGCACCGGTTCGCCGTTCTCGTCCAGGCCGGTGCGCCAGGTGTAATTCCACATGCCACCCCAGTCCTGCTGTTTTTCGTAGCAGACGAGTTCCGGGATGGGCGTGCCCTGGTCCCTGGCTGATTGAAATGCCCGCAGTTGAGCCATGCCGCAAGGGCCGGCGCCGATGATTGCTACGCGTGTGGTCATGGTCGTCTCTCGTGACTGTGTCTTGTGGCGATGGATCGAAAAAGGGCGCGCTCAGCGAAAAATCACCGTCTTGTCCTGGTTGATGAACACCCGGTGTTCCAGGTGGTATTTCAGGGCTTTGGAAAGTGCGACGGTTTCGGTGTCGCGGCCGATGGCGACTAGCGCATCGGGCTGGTAGGTGTGATCGACGCGCTGAATTTCCTGCTCGATGATCGGGCCTTCGTCGAGGTCACTGGTGACGTAGTGGGCGGTGGCGCCGATCAGCTTCACGCCACGGTCGTAGGCCTGGTGATAGGGTTTGGCACCCTTGAAACCGGGCAAGAACGAGTGATGGATGTTGATGGCTCGACCGGACAGCTGCTGGCACAGACCGTCAGACAGAATTTGCATGTAGCGGGCGAGTACCACCAGGTCGGTCTGGGTGTCCTCGACGATGCGCATCAACTCGGCTTCCTGGCTGGCCTTGCTGTCCTTGGTGATCGGCAGGTAGATGAAGCGAATGCCTTCGCGTTCGGCCATGGCTCGCAGGTCCAGGTGGTTGGAGACCACTGCGGTGATGTGCATGTCCATCTCGCCTTTTCGGTGGCGGTACAGCAGGTCAGTCAGGCAGTGGTCGAACTTGCTGACCATCAGCAGCACCCGGGTCGGCTGACTGCTGCAGAACAGCTGCCACTGCATGTCGAAGCCGCCGGCCAGGTCGCCCAGATCCTCGCGCAGGGCACCGATGTCGCCGCTCACGCCCTTGTTGAAACGGAACACCGCGCGCATGAAAAACTGCCCGGTGAACTCGTCGTCAAATTGCGCCAGCTCGCTGATGTAGCACTGCTGTCCGGCCAGACAGGTGGTGATCGCGGCAACGATGCCGGACGCTGCCGGGCAATTGATCTTGAGAATGTAATGTTCGTTGGAAGTGTCCATCGAAAGTCCCTTGGATAAAGTGGTTGGAGGCTCAGCCCTTGGCCGTACGCTTGGTTTTTTCGGGATCGTCGAAGGGCAGGGCGTGGGTCACGGCGGCGCTGTCCTGGCTGCCGCGCACCTGCAGGGCGATGCCTGGATTCGAGCAGGCGACGCTCATGCGGGCGATGGCCATGGAGCGTTTGCTCAGGCGCGAATACATGCCGCAGGTGATCACCCCGACTTGCTGGCTGCCTTGCCACAAGGTGTCGCCGGCCTCCGCGGCGCGGACACCTTCGAGCAACACGCCAGTGATCTTGAAACGCTCCTGACCGCGCAACCGAAAGTGTTCTTCCGCGCCACGGAATTCGCGTTTGTCCGGAGAGACGGTGAAATCCAGGCCCATTTCCCAGAGGGTGTCGCCAGCCTTCTGATCGGCGAAGGGGTACATCTGCGAGTTGTCGTAGGGGAAAAACATCAGTGAGCTTTCCACCCGCAACCAGTCCAGGGCGGTGAAGGCGCAAGGGATGATGCCCAGGCCCGCGCCTTGTTCAAGGATGCTGTCCCACAGTGCCGGGGCATCGGCCGCCTTGCAGAAAATCTCGTAGCCGCGTTCGCCGGTATAGCCGGTGCGGGAGATCATCACCGGGCGATCGAACAGGCGGGTTTGCAGGTGATGGAAGTAAGGCAGTTGACGGATCCCGGGCACGTGCTCGGCGAGAAAGTCCACTGCCAGCGGTCCTTGCAGCGACAGGTCGTGCAGGTCGTCATCGAACAGCACCGCCACTTGCCGGCCCTGGGATGAGCGCACCAGCATTTCGTGGCCGCTGCCCGCGCCGTGCACCACCATGAACGCGTTAGGTCCGGTACGGTAGACGATGCAGTCATCGACGAACTTGCCGTCCTCGTCGAGCATCGAGGCGTACACCGACTTGCCGGGGTAGAGCTTGGCGATGTCGCGGGTGGTCGCCCATTGCAGCAGGCTCTCGGCGTGGGGGCCAACGTAGTGGACTTTTTTCAGCCCGGACACGTCCATCAGCCCGGCCCGGGTGCGGATCGCCTGATGGTGATCGGCCAGGTCGCTGTCGTAGGTCCAGGCAGTGCCCATGCCGTTCCAGTCTTCGAGGTTCGAGCCGAGTGCGCGGTGCCGTTCGGCCAGTGCAGAAATACGCCATGAATGCGTCATGTGAAGATCCTTGTCGGTGAAAGTGGGTCAGGGTTCAGGCTTGCGGATCGAAGCTGCTCAGCCACTCGACCAGGGTCTGTCGGTAGCGGCTCATGCCCTTGTAGTCGGCGATCGGCTCGGGCAGGTCGCGCAGCACACGGTGCAGGCGGCAGCCCCAGCCGGGCTGAGTGACCAGCTCCTGCATGCTGATCAGGTAGGTGCGGATGCTGAACATCACCGCGTTGCTGCGAGGCAGACGGACCATCACTTGCAACTCGACCCGTAGGTGAACCTGTTGCCCGACGTTCTCGGCGGTGATGCGGCCGCGGTCGGCGCCCCATTCATGGAAAGTCTCAGGGGAGGAGTCCAAGCGCGGGTTGATGGTCAGCGTCCAGTTCAGGCGTCGCACCGGCTGCCCCACCTGCAGGTTGAGCAGGTACTTCAGCGCGCGGTCGAAGATGCCCATCTGGTGGGCCATGGGCACCGGCGAATGCCACTGCTTGAAACTCATGCCGGCGTCGAAGGCCAGGGACCAGTCGGCCGGGCTGGTGACCAGGCCGGCGTCCATGTACAGATCGCCGTCGCGTTGATCGAGCAGGGCGAAATCCCCCTGCACCTGTCGGCCAATGAACTCCAGCGGTTCGCAAGGCAGGGTCGCGGCATCACCGAACACAAAGCGCTGATCGATATCCAGCAGGGTGTTGCGCCAATGCCAGTGTTCAGCGTCACGCTCAAGGGTGAACCACTGCGGATAGTCGGCGGCCAGGTGCTCCATGAGCATCTGCAGCGCATCCCAGGCCGCCACTTGCATGTGCGGCAGCACCAGGTAGCGGCGCGGATCCTTATCCAGCACCAGGGCGCGTTCGGCCATTTCCGAGCGGTAGTGCTCGTCGATGTCGAACCCGTGCTGGTAAATCGAGCCGGGGTCCCGGGAGGTCGCCGGTTCGATGTTCACCGAATACAGGTAGCTGTCCTCGGTGAAGGGGAAGGGAAAACGACGGATGGCGGCGGGGCTGTTGCGAAAGCTGAAATCGTCTCGATAGCTCTGCACGGGGCTTGATTGAATGGTCATGGTCGACTCCTAAAGATCCAGCGAAACGCAAGGGCCGCAGCCGCGAGAGACACAGGGCATGAGAAAGTCGGCCTGTTCGGCGGGGCTCAGAAAACTGTCGCGGTGTTCGATGTCGCCGCCCACGTGGCGGGTCATGCACTGGCCACAGACCCCGCCGCGGCACAGGTTGGGGATCTGCAGCCCAGCGGATTCCAGGGCTTCGAGCAGGCTTTGTTCGGTGCCGACCCGCAGGCGCCGACCGCTGCGCAGCAGTTCCAGATCGAAGGGTTGGCCCGGTTGTGCGGCATTGAAGGCTTCCCAGTGCACCCGGCCGGGCGGCCAGCCGAGTGCCTTGGCCTGTTGCCGAACCGCGTCGAGCAACGGTTGCGGGCCGCAGGTGTAAACGTGGCTGCCCAGCGGTCGATCACGCAGGATCCGGCTCAGGTCCGGGCGGCTGGCGTAGGTGTGCAGGCGCGATCCCAGTCGCTGTTGCAACGCCTCGACATAGGCATCGCTCAGGCCCGGACGACAGAGGTAGTGCAATTCGAAGTGGGCCTTGCGTTGTTCCAGGGCCGCGATGTAGGCCATGAACGGCGTGATGCCGATGCCTCCGGCGATCAGGATGTGCAGGCTGGCGGTCGAATGCAGGGCGAACAGATTGGCCGGCGGCGAAATTTGCAGCGTGTCCCCGACCTGGACCTGCCGATGCAGGTAGTGCGAGCCGCCGCGGGAGGCCTCCTGCAGGCGTACGGCGATGCGGTAATGCTGGCTGTCCGCCGGGTCGCTGGTGAGTGAATAGGCATTGCGCAGCTTGCCCTCGGCCAGTGGCAGGTGAACCTGCACATGACTGCCGGGGGAGAAAGCCGGCAGGGGCCCGGCGCACGCCTGCAGGGTGAATTCGCGCACCACTGGGGTAAGCATTCTCGCCGCGCTGACTCGCACTTCGATTGCGGCACTCATGACCGGACTCCGGCGTAAGGCTGGTCGGGGTTGGCGCAGACGCCGAGGTACGCCCCGAGGCGGCGGGAAAAGTGCTCCCGGACTTCCAGCCCTACGTCGCAACCGATGCAGGTCAGCAGCGGCTCCGGCCCGGCGGCCTGAGTCAGGCCGCAGTGCACGCAATACACCAGGCGCGCACCGGCAATCGTGCGGGTGATGTCGATCTCGTCATTTTCCAGTCCGGCGCTGCGGGCCTCGCCGTGGATGCGCCAGATAAAGGCCTCGTCGCCCATGATGTAGAGATGGCTGCCGACGGTGGCGCTGACCAGCACCTGATGCAGGCGCCGGGAAAAGTCGGCGCTCTCGCCATTCAGCACCAAGGGCTGTTCCAGTTCCCCGACCACGGGCGAGCAGGCGGCCGCCGATTGCATGACCACTATGTGCCGGGTGACGCTTTCCCGAGGCAGCGGCTGGCGATAGCGCGGGAGGCTGTGAAGTCGGTCCGGGGCGGCGCTGTGTCTATCCGTCATGTGGGCTTTCCTGGCTGATCCGCGCCTGTCGAAGGGCGAGAAAGGTGGCGTTGGACTGGAAATTTGTTTCCTGTTAGGGAAGATACTTTCCTATGGGGAAAATCTTCTCAATCCGGAAAAAGGGCTATGTCTTTGGAGATAAGCCCTGCGCAACGTCTGTTCGGGGCATGGAAGTTGCTGGTCTTTGCTCAGGGCTGAGCAACCGGACGGGGAGTTATCGATAGTGCGAACACAACCGCAGTGGTGGCCGCTCTGGTTGGGGCCTATTCGCCCCGAACAGGCACGCAGCGTGCGCAAACTGCTGGCCGGATTGCCCTTGTGTCAGGTGCACGCTGACGGTGCCTTGTCGGGTTTTCTGGATCGTTTCGAAGCATTGTTGCCGACCTGCAAACTGAATCTGATCCTGGGCGGCGAAGACATGGGGCCGGCACGGCGCGGATTGCTCGAGGGCTGTCAGGACGTTGCGCATTGCCCTTGGCGTGACTCGACACTGCCTGATGCGGCTCAGGCCTGTGGCCCTTGTCGGCAACGGGGCGTACATCGCCTGCTGTGTGCCTTGCCGCAAAGTGACGATTCGAACAAAGGGGTGTTGTTGCTCGATACCCCGCGACCGGTCGGAGCGAGCTGGCGCCAGTTGCTGGAGGAGGCTGCACAGGCGGTCGGCGTCACTGTGCGCTTGCGCTGCCACACCCGTGAGCAACAGCGCAAACAGGCCACGTCCCGGCACGGCGCCCTGGCCCGCGAGCTGCACGACTCGGTGGCTCAGCAGTTGGGCTACCTGTCGTTCCAGGCGCGTGTGCTGCAGTCGCAAATGGGTGAGCCTGCGCAGGCCAGCGCCGCGTTGCAGGAACTGTGCAGCGGCTTGAGCCAGCTGCAACGCCAGGTGCGCGAGCTGATCACCAGCGCTCGCCTGACCATGGACGGGCGCTCGCTGCGCCAGGCCCTGGCCGACTCGGTCGCGGAGTTCTCGCGGCGCTGCATCATCGTCTTCGAACTGGACAATCGTCTGGCCGACGATGCCTTGAACCCGGAAACCGAATTACAGATTTTGCAGATCATTCGTGAGGCACTGGCCAACGCCGTGCGCCATTCCCATGCACGGCACGTGCGCATCGAGCTGCGGCAAAGCCAGGACGGCGATACCTCGGTGTCGGTGGAGGATGACGGCATCGGCCTGAGCCCGGCATCGGGGGAGGCCAATCATTTCGGCCTGGCGATTATCCGTGAGCGCGCCGCCAGCATCGGCGCCCGCCTAAGCATTGAAGCGATCCGCCCCCATGGGGTCCGCGTACACCTTTATCTCCACCCAGACCTGCCAGAGGGGAGTTTCGATGGACTGCACGACCTTGTTACTGATCGATGATCATCCGCTGTTTCGCAAGGGGCTGGCGCAGCTGTTCGGCGCCAGTGACGACTTCGAGGTGGTGGGGCAGGCCGCCAGCGGTCGCGAAGGCATCAACCTGGCCGTGAGCCTGGCGCCGCAGCAAGTCCTGCTGGATCTGCACATGCCCGGCCTGAGCGGCTTGCAGGTGCTCGATGAATTGCGTCAGTTGCGCCTCGACTGCCAGGTCGTGGTGCTCACCGCCTCGATGGATCGCGCCGAGTTGTTGACGGCCCTGCGCCTGGGGGCCAGCGGTTATGTGCTCAAGGAAACCGAGCCTGATGCGTTGCTGGCCTACATGCGCAATTGCAACAAGGGCGCGATTGTTCTCGATTCGACCCTGGTCTCGTTGCTCGCCGACCAACGTGAACCGCTGCAGCGACAGGTGCAGGATGCGGATCCGCTCGACACCGGCAACCTGACCGAGCGCGAGGGCCAGACCCTGGCCCTGATTGCCGCCGGCATGAGCAACAAACAGATCGGCCGGGAGCTGGGGATCAGCGATGGCACGGTCAAGATCTATGTGCGCAATCTGTTGCAGAAGCTCGGCCTGCACTCGCGCCTGGAGCTGGCGGCCTGGGTGCACAACGGCTCGTCGGTGGGACATGAGGAGCGGCATTAGATGATGGAACGTCCAGAGGCATTCATGCCGACACAGCCTATACACCTGATGGACCGCTTTCCTGCGGCATTGCTTGAGCTACGGGACAACGGCCAGATCGCCCACTTCAACCTGGCGTGGGTCGAGCTGATGGATCGGTCGGGGCCGGAGCGCAACCTCATCGATTATGTGCACCACGAAGACCGTTCGCTGTGGCGCCGGGCCCTGCTTGAACTGCGGCGACGCCCCGAGACTTGCTTCAACCAGCGGCTGCGTTTTGTTCACCCTTCGGGAGAACTGCGTTGGTTCGAGGTCAGCCTCAAGCGCGGGTATCAGGGTTTCTATCTGGTGGCCGGGGACATTACCGCGCACAAGCGGCGCGAGATTGCCTTACAGGCCAGCCAGCGAAGCAGCATGAGCCTGCTCGACAGCATGCCGGGGCTGATCTATCGCGGGCGCAACAACCGCGACTGGACCATGGAGTTCGTCAGTGCCGGATGCCTGCAACTGACCGGGTATCCACCGGAGCGGTTGGTGGACAATCATGAGTTCACCTACAACAGCCTGAT
This sequence comes from Pseudomonas sp. Pseusp15, assembly GCF_059492165.1. NCBI lineage: Bacteria > Pseudomonadati > Pseudomonadota > Gammaproteobacteria > Pseudomonadales > Pseudomonadaceae > Pseudomonas > Pseudomonas sp. Pseusp15. The sequence goes on along the minus strand of NZ_CP168523.1, from coordinate 2,848,115 downwards.
CCTGGCCCAGGATGCCGATTACGTCTGGCGCGAGGTGCAACGTGCCCTGTCGCGACAGGAGCCATTTGAACTCAATTACCGGATTCGCTGCGCGGATCAGTCGATCAAGCACGTCTGGGAAAAGGGCGTCGGGATCTATGCCGACACCCGGGAAGTGCTGGGGATCGAGGGGGCGATTTTCGAGCGCAGCAGGGGTTTGAATCCGGGGCGCTGAGCACAGGTTTTGCGGTCAGGCAAAACGCCGGTTTAAGGATCACTCCTTATCGTTGCCGTAATTCATGATCGACAGCATCCGGATCGGTACCTGCACCAGTTGCTCGGGGCCATGGGGAATTTCGCCTTCGAAGGTCAGGCTGTCGCCGGCTTCCATGCGGTACAGCTGATTGCCGTGGCGATAAATCAGTTCGCCTTCCAGCAAGTGCAGGAATTCGGTGCCCGGGTGGGAGAAGGTCGGAAACTCTTCACTCGCGTCATCCATGCTCACCATGTACGCCTCGAAACTCTTCTTCGGCCCACGGGTGTGATTGAGCAGATGGTAGGTGTGACCTTTCTCGGTCCCTCGCCGAACCACTTCCATCCCCTGATCAGCCTTGACCAACAACGCGCTGCCATCTTGCTGGTCGTATTCGCTGAACAATTTCGACAACGGCAGGCCCAGCACGTCGCACAGACGGCTCAGGGTATCGAGGCTGGTGGACACCTGGGCGTTTTCGATCTTGCTCAACATGCCCTGGCTGATATCGGCAATCTTGGCCACGTCGGACAGCTTCAGATCCTGCGCCTGGCGTTGTCGCTTGATCTGTAAACCCAGGTATTGCTCAAGCTTGAGACGCGGAGCGGTTTCGGTTGGCATAGTCATCAGATCCTGCACACTTTCCGTTCAGTAATATTAGTTTCGCACTGAGAAAGTGCAAATCGCGGCACTCGGCTCGCATCCATCGGGGCGGTATTCCCACCGGGAAAAGAATTTTCCCATATATACAGCACAAAAGCGCTTTTCTCGGCGAATCAACGCTTCACTCGCGAATCTGGCAAGGGCCTTGCATTCCTAGTGGGAAACTAACTTTCTTTTTAGGAATAAAAAGTCAGTCAAGACCCATCCACAATGTTTTGCCTTTCGCGAGGAGTGACGAGCAATGTTGCCAGCAGAAACCCAGCGCATCATCGACAAGCACGGGATCAAGTATGTGCTTGCGCAGTTTGTGGATATACACGGGGCGGCCAAAACCAAGTCGGTGCCCATCTGTGGGCTCAAGGCTGTTGCCGAGGAAGGAGCGGGGTTTGCCGGGTTCGCGATCAGCGGCATGGGCATGGAACCTCACGGCCCGGACTTTATGGCCCGTGGCGATCTGTCGACGCTGACGGCAGTGCCCTGGCAACCGGGTTACGGGCGGGTGGTGTGCATCGGCCACGTCGACGGCAAGCCCCATCCCTATGACAGCCGTTATGTGCTGCAGCAACAAGTGCAACGCCTGGAAGAAAAGGGTTGGACCCTCAACACTGGTCTGGAGCCCGAGTTCAACCTGATGCGCCGCGACGAGCAGGGCAAGCTGCAACTGGTCGACCTCAGCGACAACCTGGACAAGCCTTGCTACGACTACAAAGGCCTGTCGCGCTCCCGGGTGTTTCTTGAACGCCTGACGGAAGCTTTGCAGGCGGTGGATTTTGAGGTCTATCAAATCGACCATGAGGACGCCAACGGCCAGTTCGAAATCAACTACACCTACAGCGACGCCATGACCTCGGCGGACCGCTTCACCTTCTTCCGCATGGCCGCCGGCGAGATTGCCAATGACCTGGACATGATCTGCTCGTTCATGCCCAAACCAGACCCGAAACGTGCCGGCAACGGCATGCACTTTCACCTGTCGATCAGCAGCGCCGAGAACAAGAACCTGTTCCATGACGCCAGCGACCCGAGCGGCATGGGCCTGTCGAAAATGGCTTATCACTTCGCCGCCGGTCTGCTGGCCCACGGCCCGGCGCTATGTGCCTTCGCCGCGCCGACGGTCAACTCCTACAAGCGTCTGGTGGTGGGCAACTCGTTGTCCGGCGCGACCTGGGCGCCGGCCTTTATAGCCTTCGGTGCCAACAACCGTTCAGCCATGGTGCGGGTGCCTTACGGCCGTCTCGAATTCCGCCTCCCGGACGCCGGTTGCAATCCCTATCTGGTCAGCGCCGCGATCATTGCGGCCGGCCTGGATGGCGTCGACCGTCAGCTGGAAATCGACCAGGTTTGCAATGAAAACCTCTACAGCCTGAGCCTGGAGCAGATCGCTGCACGGGGCATCAAGACTTTGCCGCAATCGCTCAAGGAAGCCTGCGATGCGCTGGAAGCCGACCCGTTGTTCGCCGAGGTGCTGGGTCCGCAGATCGTCGGCGAGTTCATCAAGCTCAAGCGCATGGAGTGGGTGGAATACAGCCGCCACGTCTCCGACTGGGAAATCCAGCGCTACACCGAATTTTTCTAACACTGAGTTGTGACAACCATTCGGGCACCCGGCATGGCGTCGAGTGTTCACTGCCTCCGAAGGAGACTTGATATGTGTGGAATCGTAGGTCTTTATCTGAAAAATCCACAGCTGGAATCTCAGCTCGGCCAGCTGTTTGAACCCATGTTGCAGGCCATGACCGATCGTGGCCCGGACAGTGCCGGCTTCGCCATTTACGGCGATGAAGTCGCCGATGGCTGGGTCAAGCTGACCCTGCAGGCGACCACCGAAGGCTTCGACTGGACAACCCTGATGGGTGAGCTGGAAGGGCGCCTCGGCTGCTCGCTGGACTGGTTCCAGAACGCCAACGCCGCCGTGCTCAAGGTCAATGCCGAAGAGGCGCCGGTACGCTTGGCCCTCGCTGAGCTGGCGCCGAGCGTACGCATTATGAGCGCTGGACAAAGCATCGAAATCCTTAAGGGTATGGGCTTGCCCCAGGAGATTTCCCAACGCTTTGGCCTGGCCGGCATGAAGGGCAGCCACATCATCGGCCACACCCGGATGGCCACCGAAAGCGCGGTGACCATGGAAGGCAGCCACCCGTTCTCCACCGGCGCCGACCTGTGCCTGGTGCACAACGGCTCGCTGTCCAACCACTTCCGCCTGCGTCAGGAACTTAAGCGCGAAGGCATTCACTTCGAGACCGACAACGACACCGAAGTCGCCGCCGGCTACCTGACCTGGCGCCTGCAACAGGGCGACTCGCTGAAGGAGGCGCTGGATCATTCGCTGGAGGATCTGGACGGCTTCTTCACCTTCGCCATCGGTACCCGTAACGGTTTTGCGGTGATCCGCGATCCGATCGCCTGCAAGCCGGCGATCCTCGCCGAGACGGAGGACTACGTCGCTATGGCTTCCGAATACCAGGCGCTGTCGAGCCTGCCGGGGATCGAACACGCGAGGGTCTGGGAACCGGCACCGGCCACTATGTACATCTGGGAACGCGAGTCAGCTTAAGGGGCGCACACATGAAAACCATCGATCTTTCCATTGCCACCGTGCGCGACCTCAACCAGGCGCTGCACGACCAGGTCAACAACGTTGAAGACCGCGAATGGGTGGTGACTCATTCGAGCGGCAAGCACAACCTCGCGGTCGGGGTGAACCAGGCCGTGTCCATCGAGATCCAGGGCCACGCCGGTTACTACTGCGCCGGCATGAATCAAAAGGCTTCGATCACCGTCCACGGCAATGTCGGTGTCGGTTGCGCCGAGAACATGATGTCCGGCTACGTCCGGGTCAAAGGTAGCGCCTCTCAGGCGGCCGGTGCCACGGCCCATGGCGGGCTGCTGGTGATTGAAGGTGATGCTGGTGCGCGTTGCGGGATTTCCATGAAGGGTATCGACATCGTGGTCGGCGGCAGCATTGGCCATATGAGTTGTTTCATGGGCCAGGCGGGACGCCTGGTGGTGTGCGGCGATGCCGGCGATGCACTGGGTGATTCGTTATACGAGACCCATATTTACGTGAAGGGTAGCGTCGCATCTCTGGGTTCGGACTGCGTCGAAAAAGAGATGCGCGCCGAACACTTGGAGGAGCTGCAAGTCCTGCTGAACCGTGCCGGTTTCGAGCATAAGGCGACTGACTTCAAGCGCTACGGCTCGGCCCGACAGTTGTACAACTTCAAAGTCGATAACGCATCCGCGTACTGATCCGCGCGAGGAGAATAGACATGAGCGACCCTACTACCCAAAAAGCAGGCACTCCAGTGTTGCGTGAGTCCGCGACCTTCGACCGCCTGACCATTCAGGAAATACAGCGTGCCGCTGAAACCGGCATCTATGACATTCGCGGCGGTGGCACCAAGCGCAAGCTGCCGCACTTCGATGACTTGTTGCTGCTGGGCGCCAGCGTTTCACGCTACCCGCTGGAAGGTTATCGGGAGAAGTGCGGCACCGATGTGATCCTCGGCAACCGCTTCGCCAAGAAGCCGATCCACCTGAAGATTCCGGTAACCATTGCCGGCATGAGTTTCGGTGCGTTGTCGGCCAATGCCAAGGAGGCGCTGGGCCGTGGCGCGACCATCGCCGGCACCAGCACCACTACCGGTGACGGTGGCATGACCCCGGAAGAACGCGGTCAATCCCAGCATTTGGTTTATCAGTATTTGCCATCGCGCTACGGCATGAACCCGGACGACCTGCGCAAAGCCGACGCCATCGAAATTGTCCTGGGCCAGGGCGCCAAACCCGGTGGCGGCGGCATGCTGCTGGGCATGAAAGTCACCGAGCGGGTGGCCGGCATGCGCACGTTGCCGATCGGTGTCGATCAGCGCAGCGCCTGCCGTCACCCGGACTGGACCGGCCCGGATGACCTGGCGATCAAGATTGCCGAGATCCGCGAAATCACGGATTGGGAAAAACCGATCTACGTAAAAATCGGCGCGAGCCGGCCGTACTACGACGTCAAATTGGCGGTGAAGGCAGGCGCGGATGTGATTGTCCTCGACGGCATGCAGGGCGGCACCGCGGCGACTCAGGAAGTGTTTATCGAACACGTGGGGATTCCGATTCTGCCGGCCATCCCGCAAGCGGTACAGGCTTTGCAGGAGATGGGCATGCATCGCAAGGTGCAGTTGATCGTGTCGGGTGGTATTCGCAACGGCGCCGATGTGGCCAAGGCGATGGCGCTGGGCGCGGATGCGGTGGCCATCGGCACGGCGGCGCTGATTGCCTTGGGTGATAACCATCCACGCCTGGACGAGGAACTGAAGAAAATCGGCTCGGCCGCCGGTTTCTACGACGACTGGCAGAACGGCCGCGACCCGGCGGGGATCACTACCCAGGATCCGGAGCTGTCCAAGCGGCTGGACCCGGTGGAAGGCGGCCGGCGTCTGGCCAACTACCTGCGGGTATTGGTACTGGAGGCGCAGACCATGGCCCGGGCGTGTGGCAAGTCGCACCTGCATAACCTCGATCCCGAGGATTTGGTGGCATTGACGGTGGAGTCGGCCGCCATGGCGCGGGTGCCGTTGGCGGGGACCAACTGGGTTCCGGGCTCGGGTGGTTATTGAAACCGGTGAGATAACCTGTGGCGAGGGGGCTTGCCCTCTCGCCACACATATTTCGGTTGGCCTGCCGGATCGCCGCAGGCTTGCCCAACGATCAAGAGTCTCCCAAGAGACCCGTACGCACTTACCTTGCTCACTGCCCGACACTTCCCATTTCTTTTGCAGGAGCTTTGAACATGGTCAATCGTCTTCTCGGCAAGTCCCTTTTCGGCCTACTGGCTGCCGGAGCGCTCGTGCCGCTGGCACAGGCAGCCGATGCTCCCACGTTGAACACCGGCAGCACGGCCTGGATGGTCACCGCCGCCGTGCTGGTGTTGTTCATGTGTCTGCCAGGCCTTGCGTTGTTTTACGGCGGCCTGGTGCGGGCAAAAAACATGCTGTCGTTGTTTACCCAGTGCTTCGGCATCGCCGGCCTGGTGGGGGTGCTGTGGGTGATTTATGGCTACAGCATGGTGGTCGACAGCACCGGCATGGTCGAGGGACAGGTGACGTTCAACAGTTTTGTCGGTGGATTGAGCCGGGCCTTTCTGGCGGGCATGACACCGGAAAGCCTTGTCGGTGAAATTCCGGAAGGGGTGTTCGTGACCTTCCAGATGACCTTCGCCATCATCACCCCGGCGCTGATCGCCGGGGCATTCGCCGAACGCATGAAGTTCTCGGCGGCGCTGCTGTTCATGGCGCTGTGGTTCACCCTCGTGTACGCCCCGGTAGCGCACATGGTCTGGGGTGGTTCGGGGGCCTTGATGCATAACTGGGGCGTCCTCGACTTTGCCGGTGGCACCGCGGTACATATCAATGCGGGTGTCGCAGCGCTGGCGGCGTGCCTGATCCTGGGCAAACGCAAGGGTTACCAAAACGAGCCAATGCCGGCGCATAACTTGAGCCTGACCATGGCCGGTGCGGCCATGCTCTGGGTCGGCTGGTTCGGCTTCAACATCGGCTCCGGCGGCGGTCTGAATGGCACCTCCGGCATCGTCATGCTCAACACCCAGCTGGGCGCTTGCGCCGGGATTCTCGGCTGGATGTTCACCGAGTGGTTCAAGGTCGGCAAGCCAAGTGCCCTGGGCCTGGCCAGTGGGGCTTTGGCCGGTCTGGTGGGCATCACGCCGGCGTGCGCCTATGTCGGCGTTGGAGGTGCGTTGGCTATTGGTCTGCTGTGCGGGGTGTTCTGCTACTTGAGCGTCACCGTGCTGAAACGTCGCTTCGGTTATGACGACAGTCTCGACGTGTTCGGCTTGCACGGTATCGGCGGGATGATTGGCGCGATCCTGACCGGAGTATTCTGCATACCATCTCTGGGCGGGCTGGTGGAGGGCGTGACCCTGGGAGGACAAGTCTGGGCGCAGATAAAAGGCGTTGCGCTGACCACGGTCTATTGCTTCGTGGTGAGCTGGGTCATTCTCAAACTCGTCAATGTCCTTGTCGGCTTACGGGCTGATGAATCGGTGGAGGAGATGGGGCTGGATCTGGCCGAGCACAACGAGCGTGCCTACAACCATTGAGGTCTGGCGCGGACAGCAAAACGCCGGCATGAACCGGCGTTTGGCTTACCTGGGTTTTATCGCAAAGCCTGATAGGTGGACTCAGCGAAACGCTGGTACCACCTGCTTGATGAACAGCTCCAGGGATTTTTTCTTCTCTGCGTGGGGCAGACTGTTGTCGCACCAGAAGCTGAACTCATCGACGCCCAGTTCCTGGTAATACTTGATGCGTGGGATGATTTCTTCCGCGGTGCCGATCATCGCTGTTTTGTGCAGGCTTTCCAGTTTGAACTCCGGGCGCTCGGCGAACTTCTCTTCCGGGCTCGGTTCCAGGAAACCGTTGACCGGCGTTGTCTTGTTACCGAACCAAGCATCGAAGGTGCGGTAGAACTTGGAAATCGCCTTGGCCCCGACTTTCCAGCCCTCAGGGTCATCGGCGGCATGCACGTGGGTGTGGCGCAACACCATCAATTGCGGGCGCGGTACGTCCGGGTTGTTGTCCAGGGCGGTCTGAAACTTGTTCTTCAGGTCGAGAACTTCTTCGTCGCCCTTCATCAATGGCGTGACCATCACGTTGCAGCCGTTGGCCACGGCGAAGTTGTGCGAGTCGGGGTCGCGAGCCGCTATCCACATTGGCGGGTTGGGCTTCTGGATCGGCTTGGGCACGCTGGTGGAAGTGGGGAATTTCCAGATCTCGCCGTCGTGGGCGTAGTCGCCTTGCCACAGGGCGCGCACCACCGGGACCATTTCCCGCAGCGCCTGACCGCCGGACGAGGCAGGCATGCCGCCGGCCATGCGGTCGAATTCGACCTGGTAGGCGCCACGGGCCAGGCCGACTTCCATGCGACCGTTACTGATCACGTCCAGCAGCGCACATTCGCCCGCTACCCGCAGCGGGTGCCAGAACGGCGCGATGATGGTGCCGGCGCCCAGGTGAATGGTGGTGGTCTTGGCGGCCAGATACGCCAGCAGCGGCATCGGGCTTGGCGAGATGGTGTATTCCATGGCGTGGTGTTCGCCGATCCACACAGTGCTGAAGCCACCGGCCTCGGCCATCAGGGTCAGTTCGGTCAGTTCTTCGAACAACTGACGGTGGCTGACGCTTTCGTCCCAACGTTCCATGTGTACGAACAGGGAAAATTTCATGACGCTACCTCTAATCTTTGTAATTGGCTGTCGGTTCAGGCGAGGACGGGCAGGGCGCCCATCTTGCCGTGGCAGTACACCAGTGGGCCGGCGGTGTGCTGCGGCACTATCAGGTTCTTCACGGCGCCGACCATGATCGCGTGGTCGCCGCCTTCATATTCGCGCCACAACTCGCACTCGATGACGGCCGTGGCGTTGGCCAGGATCGGATTGCCCAGTTCGCTCAACGTCCATTCGATCCCTTGCGCCTTGTCCTTGCCTTTGCGGGCGAAAGCATAGGCTTCGCTTTGCTGACCGCCGGACAGGACGTGAATGGCAAAGCGTTTGTTCTTGATCAATACCGGATAGGAATCGGAACTGTAGTTGGGGCAGAACAGCACCAGGGCCGGGTCCATGGACAGCGAACTGAACGCGCTGGCGGTGAGGCCGACGATTTGTCCGTCGTCGTCCAGCGTGGTGATGACCGTTACTCCGGACGGGAACGAGCCCATGACTTGTTTGTAGATGGCGGCATCGATCATTGGAGGGTCCTCGGGTGCTGTGAGGTGGTTTTTATGAATTTATAGGTCTGATGGTATACCGTAATACATAGTTTGCAAGTGGTTTTTATCTTTGCCGATAAACGCATGTCGAGGGCATGAAACCCAATGTTTTCGGGGTTTGTGACGCGAATTTGAGTACTGACGGCCGCAGAAGGTGCAGATCAGATTACCGGTAAAGTATCGGATCAGCCTTGTGAAAAAGTTGGAATACCATAATATGGTGCGCATCTGAGGGGCTGCCAAAGCGCACCCCCGGTTTGGCTTCGTACAACTATAAGATCAGACAAACTCGAGTTCATGCACATGTCCCAGATGTCCCGGCAAGACCCGTTGATCGAGAATCACACGGTCGATTACGTCCCTCTCGCGGAACGCCATGGGAAGGCCCGCGACCTGTTCACTTTATGGTTCAGCACCAACATCGCACCGTTGCCGATCGTGACGGGGGCGATGGTGGTTCAGGTGTTTCACCTCGACCTGGTCTGGGGGCTGCTGGCGATTGCCTTCGGGCATATGCTCGGCGGATTGGTGATCGCCCTTGCATCGGCCCAGGGCCCGCGCATGGGTATTCCGCAAATGGTCCAGAGTCGTGGCCAGTTCGGCCGTTATGGTGCGCTGCTGATTGTGTTTTTCGCCGCGCTGATCTACATCGGCTTCTTCATTTCCAACATCGTGTTGGCCGGCAAGTCGATTGTCGGCATCGCGCCTGCGGTTCCGGTGCCGGCGAGCATCCTGATCGGTGCCCTCGGCGCCACCGCGATCGGAGTGATCGGGTACAACTTCATCCATGCCCTCAACCGCATCGGTACTTGGGTGATGGGTAGCGCATTGCTTGCCGGGTTTATTTACATCTTCGCCCATGAACTGCCATCGGATTTCCTGACTCGCGGTAGCTTCAACCTCTCCGGCTGGCTGGCCACGGTATCGCTGGGGATTATCTGGCAGATCAGTTTCTCGCCTTATGTGTCGGACTATTCCCGTTACCTGCCGGTGGATATCGGCATCGCCAAACCGTTCTGGGCCACTTATATGGGTGCGACCCTGGGCACCATTCTGTCGTTTAGCTTCGGCGCGGTGGCGGTGCTGGCGACCCCGGAAGGTACCGAAGCGATGGCCGCCGTGAAGCAATCCACCGGCTGGCTCGGGCCGATTCTGATGGTGCTGTTTTTGCTCAATATCATCAGTCACAACGCCTTGAATCTGTATGGCGCGGTGCTGTCGATCATCACCTCGATCCAGACCTTCGCCAGCCAGTGGACGCCGAGCATCAAGCTGCGGGTGGTGCTGTCGAGCGGGGTGCTGGCCGGTTGCTGTGTTGTTGCGCTGGGCGCTTCGGTGGATTTCATCTCGCAGTTCATCGGTTTGATCCTGGCGCTGTTGCTGGTACTGGTGCCGTGGGCTTCGATCAATCTGATCGACTTCTATGTGATCAAGCGCGGCCGCTACGACATCGCGTCGATCTTCCGGGCTGACGGCGGGATTTATGGACGCTTCAATCTGCATGCGATCGTTGCGTATTTCATCGGGATCATCGTGCAGCTGCCGTTTGCCAATACATCGTTGTATGTCGGGCCGTATGCCAATATGGTCGAGGGGGCGGATCTTTCGTGGCTGGTGGGGTTGGTGGTGACGTGTCCGTTGTATTACTGCCTGGCTACTCGGGGGCAGACTCAGCGGAGCAGGGCGGTGCGGTTGGGCTACATTGATTGACCGTTCCAGACTTCATGTGCAATGCCCGGCACACTGTCGGGCATTATTGTTTCCGGATCATGTCTGAGCCAGATGTAACTGGTGCTGTAGATGAGAGCTACTTTTCTTTGTCTGACCAGTCTTTTATTTTGAGCTGCACGATGCGTCCGGTACTAGAAGGATCTTCGACGGATGCGTAGTTGTATATTTTTTTATGAGTTTTCCGGGTTTCATTATCAATAAGGCCGAGCGTGTATTCTGAATGTGATCCAGTGCGTTCTCTGTTGCTAAAAAATTTCTGGCCGGGTTGCAATGAATCGACAATGGCGGGATTAGAGACATTCGCAGTGTTCCCTTGGGCGACGCTTACCTTGTTGGTGAAATATTCATTATCTGGATGAAAAACCGAAATCCCCGAGTCCCATCCAGCAACACTGACTGTGCCTGCATCTTTCGAGAGTGGTCCATAGACTGCTAAAAAAGCTTGAAGAAAATTGAGTTTGTTCTGCTCGTCCTCGTCCTCTTCTTCTGAATGTTCTTGCTGTGGCTCATCTTCTTGGAAAGTGATTCCATTATATTTTTTGTTGGTCTTTTTGAATACTCCAGCCTTTTGTCCGACGTTACAGACATCGAGTACAATTTTTCTGAACTGTTGAGTCAGCCCTGTTGAAACTCTGAAATTATTAATTGTGTAGGCAAGTTTGTCGGGGGAGAGTGTGCCAGCTAGCGCGCAACTACCATGAGCTATAACAATTGCTCCAATATCTCCCTTTAATGTTTTTAAGTCGGTGTTTCCTTGGGGCTGCTCTGCTACGGCGAATTTAGCCGCAATCTCGGATATTTTTGTATGGTCTTCCGAGGTGTCTCCGCTCTTATCTATCATAAAGATTTGTTGATAAGATCCTGAATATCCTCCCTTTATTGCTGTCGCCGTTAGGTGAAACCAACCAATGAAGTTTGTCGTGTCTCTGTTGGCATATTTGAGATAAATGCCGAGAACACTAGGGATTGGAGCGTTCCCTTTTGGACCCACGGTAAATAAAAAGATGTTCGCAACTCTCATTGTCGCCTCCCGTCATCATCCATGTTTCGGAGAACATAGCTTAGGCGACAAGTGTTGAGAGAGCCAGGCAACAAGCTGGAGGAGGCTCAAACGCAGATGAGCTGTCTCCCCATCTGAAGTGGAGTTCAGCATCTAAAGGAATACGCCACCTGCGACAGTTGAAACTTCGATCCTTGGGCATTGATCGTAGCGTTTCACGTCACTTGAGCGATTATCGCGAAAATCGGGCCCACCGCGGTGGGCCCTTTGCATCAGTGAGCGCCCGCCGCCTTGTTCAGATCGCTTTCTGCCCATTCGGTATAAACGCAAGCATCCGCTGTCGCCCAGCGCACGCGCACCGGGTCGCCCGCCTTGAGTGGCATGCCGGCCGCAGAGAGGGCCTTGACGGTCATCGACGTGCCGCCCGAGGTCACTACGCTGCAGGTCTGGCTTTCGCCAAGGAACAGCACTTCCACCACCTTGGCCGAGACTTCATTCCAGCCCGCCGCCAATGGTTCTTGACTCGCTTGTTCGACACTCAGGGCCAGGGCTTTTTCCGGACGCACCATCAGCAATACATCCTGATCGGTTTGCAAACCGGCTGTCAGGCGAATCGACAACGACTGGCCTTCAAACGAAGCCACCGCATTGCCCTGAGCCTTGAGTTTGAGGAAATTCGAGTTGCCGAGGAACGAAGCGACAAACGCATTCGGCGGATTCTGGTACAGGTCATAACCGCTGCCCAGGCCCACGATCTTGCCATGGCTGAAGATCGCGATGCGCTGAGACAAACGCATGGCTTCTTCCTGATCGTGGGTCACGTAGATAATGGTGATACCGAGTCGCCGATGCAGTTGGCGCAGTTCGTCCTGCAAGTCTTCGCGCAGCTTTTTATCCAGCGCGCCGAGGGGTTCGTCCATCAGCAAGATGCGTGGCTCATAGACCAGCGCGCGAGCGATCGCTACCCGTTGTTGCTGACCACCGGAGAGTTGTGAAGGGCGGCGATGGGCAAACTGCTCAAGCTGTACCAGTTTGAGCATGGCATCGACCCGGCGCTCGCGTTCGGCGGGGGCCAGTTTGCGGATCGACAACGGGAACGCGATGTTGTCGCGCACCGACAGGTGTGGGAATAGCGAATAACGCTGGAACACCATGCCGATGTCGCGCTTGTGCGGCGGCACGTTGACCAGCGATTGACCGTTGACCAGGATCTCGCCGCTGCTCGGGGTTTCGAAGCCGGCGAGCATCGACAAGGTGGTGCTTTTGCCGGAGCCGCTGGAGCCGAGGAAGGTGAGGAATTCACCGTCCTTGATGTCCAGCGAGATGTTGTCCACGGCGGCGAAATCGCCGTAGTACTTGTTCAGGTTGCGCAGGCTGACCAGTGGTTTGTCGTGCTGCTGCGCGGAATCTTTGATGACGGCACTCATGTTGTTCTCCTGGGCGCTCAGGCGCTGATTTGATTGCGCCGGCGAACGGCGGCGGCGATGACCATGACCAATACCGAGAGGCCGATCAGCAGCGTCGAGGCGACGGCGATCACGGGCGTCAGGTCCTGGCGCAGGGTGGTCCACATTTTTACCGGAAGGGTTTGCAGGGTCGGGCTGGCCATCATCACGCTCAGCACCACTTCATCCCAGGAAACCAGGAACGCGAACAGCGCACCGGCGACCATGCCCGGACGAATCGCCGGAAAGGTCACCTTGAATACCGCTTGCAGGCGCGAGGCACCGCAGATCACCGCGGCATCTTCAATCGACTGATCGAACAGCTTCAGTGAGTTGATGATCGAGATGATGGTGAATGGCAGCGCAACAATCACGTGGCTGACCACGAAAGCGAACATGGTCCCGGTGTAACCGAGCTTGAGGAACAGTGCGTACACCGCCACCGCAATGATCACCAGTGGCACGATCATCGGCAGGGTGAACAGGCCGTAGAGCATTTCCCGGCCGGGGAAACGCCCGCGCACCAGGGCAAACGCGGTCGGCAGGCCCAGGGCTACGGCGCAGATCGTGGTCAGCACCGCCACCTTGAGGCTGGCCATGGCGGCGTTCATCCAGTCAGCGTTGGAGAAGAACTGGCCGTACCATTTCAGCGTCCAGCCCGGTGGCGGAAACACCAGCCACTGGGAGGAGCCGAAGGACAGCAGCACGATGAACACGATCGGCAACAGCAGGAACAACGCGATCAGACCGGTCGTGAAGTACAGGCCCAAACGCATCCTGCGGCTCATGGCATTGGGGGTCAGGAGCATGACGGCTTACCTCGGGTTGCTGGCGCCAACCGGGGATTCCGGCTGGAGCTTCAGGTAGAAGTAGAACAACACCAGCGTGATCACGATCAGCAAGGCTGCGCCGGCGCTGGCCAGTCCCCAATTGAGGAACGACTGCACCTGCTGAATGATGAATTCGGGCAGCATCATGTTCTGCGCGCCGCCCAGCAGGGCCGGGGTCACGTAGTAACCAAGGGACATCACAAATACCATCAGGCCACCGGAGAACAACCCCGGCCGACACAGCGGCAGGAACACCCGGAAGAAGTTGGTCCAGGGGCTGGCGCCGCAAATCGAACCGGCCTGCAGAATCATCGGGTCGATGGCCTGCATGGTCGCCTGCAACGGCAGCACGATGAACGGGATCATGATGTAGCTCATGCCGATCACTACACCGGTCAGGTTGTGCACCATTTCCAGTGGCTGATCGATGATGCCCATCGCCATCAACGCCTTGTTGATCACCCCGGAGGCCTGCAACAGCACCAGCCAGGAATAGGTCCGCGCCAGCAGGCTGGTCCACATCGACAGCAGCACGATGTTCAGGATCCAGCGGCCCCAGCCACGGGGCACCAGCGTGATTGCCCAGGCCAGCGGAAAGCCCAGCAGCAGGCTGAACAGGGTCACCAGCCCAGCCACCGAAAAGGTGTTGATCAAGACCCGGGCGTAAGCCGAGTTCGCAAACAGTTGTTCATAGTTGCCCAGGCCCGGTACCGGCTCCAGTACGCCCCGCAGCAGCAGGCCGATCAACGGCGCCAGAAAGAACAGACCGAGGAACAGCAGGGCGGGGATCAGGTTGCTCGAACCGCGCCAGCGCTGTGCCAGGGAAGGAGATTGGTTCATCGCAGCCGCCTTGCCGGGAACCGCCCCGGCAGCGCCAGCGGCGCTCCCGGTCGGTGTAGGTTGACGGGACGCTGTTGCCGTCATTTTCATTTGACCAGCCATTCGTTCCACCGTGTCGCGATGGCCGGACCGTTCTTGGCCCAGTACGCGAAATCAAGAGTGATCTGATCCTTGGCGTAGGCCGTCGGCAGGTTAGGGGCCAGCACTGAATCCAGGCGTGCCACGCTGTCGACGTTGACCGGCGCATAGGCGGTCAGGTTGGAGAAGTCAGCTTGTCCTTTGGCGCTGCTGGCGTTGGCCAGGAACTTCATGGCCGCGGCCTTGTTTTTCGAGCCTTTTGGAATGACCAGAATGTCGGCCATGACCAGGTTCTGTTTCCAGCTCACACCCACCGGTGCACCATCTTCCTGGAGGGCATGAATCCGGCCGTTCCAGAATTGGCCCATGCTCGCCTCACCCGACGCCAGCAGCTGTTGCGATTGCGCGCCGCCGCCCCACCAGACGATGTCTTTCTTGATGGTGTCGAGCTTCTTGAAGGCCCGATCCAGGTCCAGCGGATAGAGTTTGTCGGCAGCTACACCATCGGCCAGAAGCGCCAATTCGAGCACGCCAGGGCTTGGCCATTTGTAGAGGGCGCGTTTGCCGGGGTAGGTCTTGGTATCGAACAGCGCGGACCAGTCCTGAGGTTTGTTGGCGCCGAGCTTGCCTTCGTTGTAACCGAGCACAAACGAGAAGAAGAACGAACCGACGCCATGATCGGAGACGAAGCGCGGGTCGATTTTGTCGCGCTGGATCACGGAGAAATCGAGGGGTTCGAGCAAACCTTCGGAGGCTGCGCGCAAGGCGAAGTCAGCTTCGACGTCGACCACGTCCCATTGCACGTTACCGCTTTCGACCATGGCTTTGAGTTTGCCATAGTCGGTAGGGCCATCCTGGACCACGGTGATGCCGGTGGCCTTGCTGAACGGATCGGCCCAGGCCTGCTTCTGCGCATCCTGGGTGGTACCGCCCCAGCTGACGAAGTTGACGCTTTCGGCCGCCATTGCCACATGGCTGACCGTGGCCAGTAAGCCCGCGAACAGTATTGCGGTTGCACTTTTCTTCAACACCATTTTCACGCCCTCATTGTTGTGTTTTTAAGCGGGCTTTTGTCGCCCGCCTATCGGGAGCAGTAGGTCCATCTGGCCTTAAAGGCGACCGTGCCAAGAGCTGTTGTTTGTGCTTTTCCCTGCCGGGGCTTTTGGCTGAAGCGTTCGGTCTATGGAATATCATATTATGGTATTCCAAGCTTTGTGCAAGCATTTTGCCTTACCGGTTATCAGCCAAAAGCGGTTTTTTTGCCGTCAGGCCACCCAATAGTGAACTGCGCGGGTAAAGGGGCCAGCCCCGGACTCATTCGGTGAAAGGGATGCTCTCTACCACTTCCAGGTCGTAACCGGTCAAGCCTGCGTATTTCAGTGGTGGGCCGAGATGACGCAACTTGCCCACCCCGAGATCCTGGAGAATCTGCGCTCCGGTCCCTACTTCAGAATAGATGCGCGATTGCGAGCGGCTGAACTGTCGCGGCAGCTGGGTGAGTTGAGGCACGCGTTCCAACAGCGCTTGCGACGACTCATGGTTGGCCAGCACGACCACTACGCCGCGACCTTCTTCAGCCACCCGCTGCAGGGCCGCCCATAGTGTCCAGTTGGACGGGCCGTTGTATTCGGCGCCAACCAGATCACGCAGCGGATCAATCACATGCACCCGCACCAGCGTCGGCTCGTCCCGGCGGATGTCGCCCATTACCATCGCCATGTGCACGCCGCCTTCGATGCGGTCTTCGAAGGTGATCAGCCGGAAAGTCCCATGCACCGTCGGCAATTCGCGCTCGCCGATGCGCACCACTGTGTGTTCGGTGCTCAGGCGGTAATGGATCAGGTCGGCGATGGTGCCAATCTTGATCCCGTGTTTGCGGGCGAACACTTCCAGGTCCGGGCGACGGGCCATGGTTCCATCGTCGTTCATCACTTCGACAATCACCGACGCCGGGGTGAAACCGGCCAGGCGGGCGAGGTCACAACCGGCTTCGGTGTGGCCGGCGCGGGTCAGTACGCCACCTTCTTTGGCGCGTAACGGAAAGATATGACCCGGTTGCACAAGGTCGGCGGGCCCGGCATCGGCGGCAACCGCCGCGGCGACGGTACGTGCACGGTCGGCGGCGGAGATGCCAGTGGTCACACCGACGGCGGCTTCAATAGACACGGTGAACGCGGTGCTGAACACGCTGCCATTGCTCGGCACCATCTGCTCCAGCCCCAGGCGCTGACAGTGTTCATCGGTCAAGGTCAGGCAGATCAGGCCCCGTGCTTCGCGGGCCATGAAGCTGATAGCCTCGGCGGTACAGCGATCGGCGGCGAGGAGCAGATCGCCTTCGTTTTCCCGGTCCTCGTCATCGACCAGCAGCACCATCTTGCCTTGCCGGTAGTCTTCGATGATTTCTTCGATGCTGTTGAAGGCCATGCTGGAACTCTCAGTGTTGGGTGGGTATATTTATTGGTATACCATAATACAAAATAAACCAAGAGGTCACTATGAAGGCGTACTGGATTGCTCACGTGGATGTCACCGACCCCGATCAATACAGCCAATACACCCAGCGGGCACCGGCGGCCTTCGCGTTATATGGCGGGCGGATGCTTGCCAGGGGCGGGCGCAGCGAAGCGATGGAAGGTCGCCGCACGCCGCAACGCAGCGTGGTCATCGAATTCGATTCTTACGAGCAGGCGCTCGCCTGTTACCACAGCGAGCAATATCAAGAGGCGAAACGGCACCGCGAGGGCGTGGCTCGGGCCGAAGTGATCATTGTCGAAGGCGTGGCGCCCTAGGGGATATCAGCGGATGAAGTGAATTTTGCCGCTGTCGTCGTTGCCGATGTAGATGCCGTAGACCCCGGCCTGGCGTTCCTCGATATAGCGTTCGAGGATCTGCCGGATCGCCGGATAATAGATGCTGTCCCAGGGAATGTCCTCGGGCGCGAAGAATTTGTAGTCCAGGGTTTCCGGCCCATACTGACCGGTGATCTCCAGCGCGATGGCGCGGAAGATGATGTACACCTCGCTGATCTTCGGCACGCTGAAGATCGAGTAGGGCGAGAGGATTTCCGCGCGCACACCGCTTTCTTCCCAGACTTCACGCAGCGCTGCCTGCTCGGTGGTCTCGCCAGCTTCCATGAAGCCGGCCGGCAGCGTCCAGGTACCAGGGCGCGGCGGGATCGCGCGCTGGCAGAGCAGGTACTTGCCGTCCTGTTCGATGATACAACCGGCGATGATTTTCGGATTGATGTAATGGATGTAGCCGCAACCGCGGCACATCAGGCGCTCGTGCGTATCGCCCGGCGGTAGCTGCTGACCCAGGTCACTGCCGCCACACTTCGGACAAAAGCTCGGGCTGAACATGATTAGCGACCTATGCGCGGTTCTTTAAGGGCGATGGGCAGCGTGATCTCTGGGATCGCGCCGGTTTCTTCCTGTTTGCGTTTCAGGTAATCGAGAGCCACAGCAGCGGCGGCGCGCACGTGGTCGACGCAAGCCTGGTGAGCGGCTAGCGGATCGCCGCTCTTGATCGCCTCGACCATGCGTTCCATTTCCTGGTTGCTGCTGCCGCGACGGTTTTCCTGGGACACCGAGGTCGCCCGCAGGTAGCTGATGCGGGCCTGCAACTGGCGCAGCTGGGTGGCGGCGACATGGTTGCCGGAACCTTCGAGCAGCACGTCGTAGAAACCCTGCACCGAATCGATGACCTGTTGCAGTTCGCCTTCCTTGAGGGCCTTGCGGTTTTCCTCGAGGGCTTTTTCCAGGGCCTTGATGTCCTTGGCTTTGGCGCGCAGGGTGAACAGCTGAACGATCAGGCCTTCGAGCACGCAACGCAGCTCATAGATATCGACGGCATCGGCCAGGGTGATGATCGCGACCCGTGGGCCCTTGGCGTCGGCGAACTCCACCAGGCCTTCGGATTCCAGGTGACGCAAGGCTTCACGTACGGAAGTGCGGCTGACGCCCAGGCGATCGCACAGATCGCGTTCGACCAGTCGGTCTCCCGGCAGGAGCTGGAAGTTCATGATGGCGCTACGCAGTTTATCCAGCACGATTTCGCGCAGGGTAACGGGGTTGCGATTGACCTTGAAGCTGTCGTCGAGTGGCAGGCGTTTCATGGGGTCCGCTCTGAGTGTGGCTGTCCATGCAAAAAGAGCACGTCGATCGAGGATCATCGTGCTCAGGTCATCACAGCAGCCAAGGGTTAACTGGAGGCCTCGGCATCGGCTTCGGCGAAGGCTTCACGGGCGAGCCGGAAACTGTCTACGGCAGCGGGGACACCGCAATAAATACCGACCTGAAGCAGAATTTCGCGTATTTGTTCACGACTCAGCCCGTTACGCAAGGCACCGCGTACATGCAGCTTGAGTTCGTGCGGCCGGTTGAGGGCCGAAATCATCGCCAAGTTTATCATGCTGCGCTCTTTAAGCGACAAACCCTCACGGCCCCAGACGTGGCCCCAGCAATACTCGGTGACCATTTCCTGCAGTGGCCGGGTGAAGTCGTCGGCGTTCTCGATGGAGCGGTTCACGTAGGCTTCGCCCAGCACCTGGGTGCGGATTTTCAGGCCTTTTTCATACTTTTCGTTGCTCATCGTTGTGTGCTCCCAAAGTCGTCGAGCCCGCCCATCAGGGTGTATTTGAGTTCCAGATAATCCTCGATGCCGTACTTGGAACCTTCGCGGCCCAGCCCCGAGGACTTAATGCCACCGAACGGCGCGACTTCGGTGGAAATCAGTCCTTCGTTGATCCCGACCATGCCGTACTCCAACGCTTCGCTCATGCGCCAGGCCCGGCCCAGGTCGCGGGTGTAGCAATAGGCGGCGAGGCCGAACTCGGTGTCGTTGGCCAGGTGCACGGCCTCGGCTTCGGTGTCGAAGCGGAACACCGCGGCCAGCGGGCCGAAGGTTTCTTCCTGAGCGACTTTCATCTCACCGGTTACGCCGGCCAGCACCGTTGGCTGGAAGAAACCGTGGCCCAGCGCATGGCGGTCGCCACCGCAAAGCAGTTGTGCACCCTGGGCGAGGGCGTCCTGCACGTGGTCTTCGACTTTGGCCACCGCGCGTTCGTTGATCAGCGGACCTTGGGTGACGCCTGCCTCAAAACCGTCGCCCACGTTCAGTTGCACCACGCGTTCGGCCAGGCGCGTGGCGAAAGCATCATGAATACCACTCTGCACCAGGAAGCGATTGGCGCAGACGCAGGTCTGCCCGGCATTGCGGAACTTGGCGATCAGCGCGCCTTCCACGGCACGCTCCAGGTCGGCATCGTCGAACACGATGAAGGGCGCGTTGCCCCCCAGTTCCAGCGAGACTTTTTTCAGCGTCGGCGCGCACTGAGCCATCAACAACTTTCCGATTGCAGTGGAGCCGGTGAATGACAGTTTGCGCACCAATGGGCTGGCAGTCAGTTCGCCACCGATGGCCACGGCGTCGCCGGTGATCACGTTGAAAATGCCCGGTGGAATCCCGGCCTGTTCCGCCAGCGCGGCCATGGCCAGCGCCGAGAACGGTGTCTCCGGGGCCGGTTTGACGATGCACGGGCAACCGGCCGCCAGCGCCGGGCCGGCCTTGCGGGTGATCATCGCCGCCGGGAAGTTCCACGGGGTGATGGCCGCGACCACGCCGATCGGTTCCTTGCTGACCACAATGCGCGCATCGGCTTTGTGGCTGGGAATGGTGTCGCCGTAGATGCGCTTGGCTTCTTCGGCGAACCACTCGATGAAACTTGCGGCGTAGAGAATTTCACCCTTGGCTTCGGCCAGGGGTTTGCCTTGTTCCAGGGTGAGGATTTGAGCCAGGGCGTCGGCGTTTTCGAGCATCAGCGAATGCCAGCGCTTGAGCGTCTGGCTGCGTTCCTTGGCGGTCAGTGCGCGCCAGGCCGGCCAAGCGTTGTTGGCGGCGTCGATCGCCTGACGAGCTTGGGCGGCACCGAGGTTCGGCACTCGGCCGATCAGCTCGCCGGTGGCCGGGTTGAAAATGTCCTGACAGGTGCCATCGGGCGCATCCAGCCATTGGCCGTCGATGTAGGCCTGCTGGCGGAACAGTTGCAAGGCTGCTGGGCTCATGCCGGCTCCCATAATAGAAGTAAAAAAGGGCTGCACCGGGGGGTGGTTAGACGCAGCCCAAATGTAGACGTCAGGCCAGGGTGGGCAGCGGGCCCAGCTTGCCTTTGTGATAGACCATCGGCGTCACCGGTTGCTCGGGCAGAATCAGGTTCTTCACCGCGCCGACGATGATCGCGTGATCGCCGCCGTCGTACTCACGCCATAGTTCGCACTCGATAATCGCGGTGGCTTTGCCCAGCAGCGGGTTGCCCAGCTCGCTGAGGTGCCAGTCGATGCCTTTGGCCTTGTCCTTGCCTTTACCGGCAAACGCATAGGCTTCGGCAGTCTGGTCGGCGGACAGCAGATGAATCGCGAACTGCTTGCTGTCGCGCAGGATCGGGTAGGTGTCGGAGGCATAATTGGGGCAGAACAGCACCAGTGCCGGGTCGATCGACAGCGCACTGAAGGCGCTGGCGGTGATGCCGACGATGCCGCCGTCCGGGTCCAGGGTGGTAACCACCGTGACTCCGGAAGGGAACGAGCTCATGACGTCTTTATAAATGCCGGGTTCGATCATGTCGGCGGTCTCCTAGCGCATCACGAAGGGATCAGGCATTGGCGCCTGAGACAGGTTGATCCACACCGTTTTCAGCTCGGTGTAGGCCAGCACCGAATCGATGCCGCTTTCGCGTCCATAGCCGCTGTTCTTGAAGCCGCCGATTGGCGCCATGGCCGATACCGCACGGTAAGTGTTGACCCAGATGATCCCGGAGCGCACGTCCCGGGCCAGGCGATGGGCGCGGCCCAGGTCGCGGGTCCAGATGCCGGCGGCGAGGCCGAACTGCGAGTCGTTGGCAATCGCCAGCGCTTCGGCTTCGTCCTTGAAGCGGATGACCGAGGCCACCGGGCCGAAGACTTCTTCCTGCATGATCTTCATCGAGTTGCGGTCGCACTCGAACAGGGTCGGCTCATAGAACCAGCCATCGCCCAGATTCTCTGGACGCTTGCCGCCCAGGCGCAGGCGCGCACCTTCGGCGATGGCATCGGCCACCAGGCCTTCGACCACCGCCAATTGCTGCGCGGTGGCCATGGGGCCCATTTCGCTGCTGTCTTCCTGCGGGTTGCCAATGCGGATGCGCTTGGCGCGTTCGACCAGACGCGAGACGAATTCGTCGTAGATTTCGTCCTGCACCAGCAGTCGCGAGCCGGAAACGCAGCTCTGGCCGGACGCCGCATAGATCCCGGCAATCGCACCGTTGATGGCGCTGTCGAGGTCGGCGTCGGCAAAGATGATGTTCGGCGATTTGCCGCCCAGCTCCAGCGACAGCTTGGCGAAGTTCTCCGCGCTGCTGCGCACCACATGCCGTGCGGTCGCGGCGCCACCGGTGAAGGCGATCTTGCGCACCAGCGGATGGCGGGTGAGGGCGGCGCCGGTGCTTGGGCCGTAACCGGTGACGACGTTGACTACCCCCGGCGGAATCCCGGCTTCCAGCGCCAGGCGAGCCAGCTCCAGAATGGTCGCCGAGGCGTGCTCGGACGGTTTGATCACGATGGTGTTGCCTGCCGCAAGAGCTGGCGCCAGTTTGATCGCGGTCAGGTACAGCGGGCTGTTCCAGGGAATGATCGCCGCGACTACGCCCATGGCTTCATGTACGGTGTAGGCAAACAGATCGGGCTTATCGAGGGGCAGGGTGCCGCCTTCGAGTTTGTCGGCCAGACCCGCGGTGTAGTGGAAAAACTCCGGCAGGTAGCTGACCTGACCGCGGGTTTCGCGAATCAGCTTGCCGTTGTCGCGGCTTTCCAGCTGCGCCAGTTGTTCTTTGTTCTCAGCGATCAGATCACCGAGGCGTCGCAGCAGTTTGCCGCGAGCGGTGGCGGTCAAGCCGCGCCAGGCCGGGCTGTCGAAAGCCGTCTGCGCAGCCTGCACGGCGCGCTCGACATCGGCTTCGTCGGCATCGGGTAATTCAGCCCAGGCTTGCGCCAGGGCAGGGTTCAGGCTTTCAAAAGTCTTGCCGGAGAGGGCATCGACCCATTCACCGCCGATGCACATCTGGAAGCGTGCGAGTGTCATGCAACGATCCCCTTTATTTGGTTTTGTCGAGCGTTTGCCGTGTCGAGAAACTCCAGCAACAGCTGGTTGACCAGGCGCGGCGATTCTACGGGCATCATATGCCGCTGCTCGGCGAGCACGGCAACGGTCGCGCCGGGAATTCGCTCGGCCAGTTGCTGGGCCATTTCCGGTGTCGAGCCGGGATCCAGTTCGCCAGTGGCGACCAGTGTCGGCACCTGAATGCTGCCCAGATCTTCCGCGCGGTACATGTCCTGGGTGGCGAACAACTCATATGTGGTCAGATAGCCCTGCGGATCGTTGCCCGCCAAGGTCTGGCGCAGCGCGGCGATCTGCGCCGGGTTGGCCGCCTGGTATTCACGGCTGAACCAGCGCGACAGCGCAGCTTCGGCGTTGGCATCCGGGCCATGCTCGGCCGCTTGAGCGGTGCGCGCGATGACGCCGGCACGCTGTTCGGGGCTGCGGTTGAACACGCTGTTGAGCACCACCAGGCCTTGCAAGCGTTGCGGGTAATGCAAGGCAAACGCCCGTGCCACCAGCCCGCCCATGGAAAAACCGATCACTGTTGCCTGAGGCAATTGCAGATGGTCGAGCAACTCCAGTAACTGGTCGGCATAGCCCAGCAGGGGCGTGCCGCTTTCCGGGCGCGGGCTGGCGCCATGGCCCAGCATGTCGTAGGCAATCACACGGTACTTTGTGGCCAGGCCAACGACCTGGCCGCCCCACATTTCTTTGTTCAGGCCCACGCCGTGGATCAAAACCACGGGCTGGCCTTGGCCGGTCGCCAGGTAACTGGTGCCAGCCGGGGTGCGTTCAGCGGTGAGCCGAATCATGGAGCGCTCCTGCATGCCTTTTTTGTTGTGGTGACTGATCGGATTACTGGGCGTTCTCGGCCGCCAGTTCTTCCAGGTCGATGTAACGGTTGCCGATGCGTGGGTGCAGGCGGCCGCCATCGGCGCAACCCAGTACCACGACGATTTCATCGGCGCGCGGCGCGTCTTCGATCTGCATTTCCAGGGTGATGTAGTGCGAACGCAGGCCTTCGTCGTCCTTGTGCATCATCGGAATCTGGATCGAAGTGCCCGGGCCGCCGCGCTTGTTAGTGAAGCTCAGGTAGCTCTTGGCCTTGACCGCTTCGCGGTAATGGTTGCCGAAGCGCAGGGTGTGGATCACGGCAGAGGCGTGCTCGATTTCGCCATCGGCGCCGACGACAGCGGCCTTGCCGTAAGCTTCGATCTTCTCGGCGCCGCCAATGATGCCCACCAGGCGTTCAACCATCAGCGCGCCGAGGTCGGAGCAATTGGCACGGATCTCCGGCTTCAGGTCTTCGACGAAGCCGCGACCCAGCCAAGGGTTTTTCATCACCACGGCCAGCCCGACCATGGTCACGGGCTTGTCGGCAGCCTTGCCGCCTTCGATAAAGGTTTCTTCGACATAGCTGACGATCTTGCGAATTTCGAAACTCATGAGCTGCTCCGTTGTAAGGGTAAGAGTGTCTGTGCGTATGATGGTATACCATAATACTGGTTGCGCAAGTCCCCTCTATGGGTTTCTGGTCGGAAGGCGATAAAAGGGAGGGCAGGTATTGCCCGTTGCTCGGAGTACATCGCTGCAGCAGGACTGGTGCTATCGATCTTGTAGCGGTCGATGGTCGGTGAGGTGTACGACTACGGGAACTATTGGAGTGAAAACATGGATGTTCATTGCACCGGGATTTGTTGCTGCTTGGAGTCACGTCTTGGAAGGCCGTGATCGCGCTGTCGCTGTTGACCTCTTGATCTGGAAATCGGTCAACCTGCACGTAAGATTCTGGACTGTGAGGACGAGCTGCTATTGAATTCGATGCTCGACGATTTAGGTGACGTTCAAATCCGAAGGCAAGTGCAGTTGTGGCTCAGCTACCGAAGCTTTGTACTGGCGACCGTCGCATCGACGATGCTGGTCAGTAGCGAGAAAGCCCCCCTTGGGCGCAACCGATCGCCTGCCGTACCTGCACCGATACGGACAGAAAAACCTCACAAATCTCACGTGTCTGACATCCAGCGTGAACGAGCTGAAATGTCGGCCACGTTTGAGGTTTCGAGTAACTTGCCGCTGCTGGTTTTCGCCAGGCTGGCAGGTAAATCTCGCGATCAGATCAATCGCGATATCAAGGCTCGACGCTTACTGCTTCTGAGCCAGGGGAATCGCGGTCAGCGCATTCCCTATTGGCAGCTTGATCCATGGCGGCACAAGTTCGATGACACCAAGTTCAAAGCTGGCCTCGTAGCCGCAAAAATCGTCAGTTGGCTATAGGTAGGCTCCAATAGCGTGGCGTGGATTCACTCCTTTTTTGCTCTTGATACACCCTGAAAACAAGTCCAGAATCAAGTCCATTCCTGCAGTAGGAATAAAAGAAAACCCTTAGATTTCAATGGGTAGTACGCTAGATGCGAGTCTCGTTTCTTCCAAATACAGAAAAACGCCACTCATTGAGTGGCGTTTTTTTTGCGCGGTATTTTGTTGTCAGCATTGGAAAAAGAGGCTTTTGCCTCTTTTTTTCGTTCCAGTGATTTCTACTGAGAACCACCCCCAGCCACGCTTTTTTGTACATTAAAACGTACGTCGAAATCCGGTCCCAGGGCATGCCGGTTTTCAGATAGATGACGCATTGCTGGAACCCGTACATCTCTCCTCAATCGATCGAGACGAGGAGATGTACATATGCCTTTGACTGAAAATGCGAAAGGGGATTAATCCTCGAACCGCTCGAAGAGAGGATCGTCTCACTGCCTTGGCTGCTGGCGAGAATTCTCTTACAGCAGTCTTTCTGGCCTGGCGAACCTTCAAGGTGGTTACATTGAGGCTCGGCCCAGTTTGATGTAGAGCTTGGGGGTGATGAAAGCACTAATCTAATGCTGAGGATTTTCAATGAGTTGCGGGTTTTTTGACCTGATCTCGGACTCAAAATTGTCGATAGCGCTTAGTGCTAGAGTCTTTTGCTCAGATAGATTTTTTCTCGTTACGCGCATCACTCGATTTCTTCTTGCCTTTAGATAATCCAATTGGCCCGCTGGATTATCACTCAATGAAAGTGGAAGCATGGTTAAGGTGTCACTGAGTTCCTGCTTTGAGAGCTGTCCTTTCTTCGCGAAAATCAATAAGCGTTCCATATGGTGGTCAGAAAATAGCCCCAGCGCTATAAGTGAGTCTTCTAAATTTCCGCCATCTAGCACTCTTAAGTGCTCAACTAAATACTGAGCGCTCCAATCATTTCCTTGTTCAACCAAATGCATCAATTGGTTGAGGTTGCTGTTCGACTGCTCGATAACCGACCAACATTCAGTTTCGCTAGCATCTGATAATGCAATAAGAGTACGCTTTTCTGGAGTGGTTAAAAACATCATAACTGCCTCTCGGCAATGGGGTGAACTATCACTCCCCGAAGCTGGCATGCCTAAGCTTGTAAGTGTGAGTAGCGTAAACAAAAATTCAAGTGTCGACTTTTTTATGATCATGGCGCACCACCTTTCAATAGATCAATGAAGTATCTTTCCTGGAGAATTACCCCCGTACGCAGGGTGTTCTCATTCGTCGTCAAACAAGTCATTCGATGGACTAACAGATGCTGTAATTCTTTCAGTTCCATCAGGGCTGATAATGTTGTTGGTTCTATTCATGGTGTTTATTGTGTCACCAAGGCGATCGGTGGAATGCGGAGTTCCGGGGCTAATCGGGTGCATTAGCTGCCAGTGCAACTGATTGTCGCTTGGGGGCGTATATTTGACAACTGCCGCCCTCACCGTAAAGCAATATGGGGAGTCGGGCTTGACCTTGTTTGATGTGGCCTAAATTATCGATCTTCCCCCCAGCATGGGGAAAGATGTTTTAGCTTTTTGAGCGGAGATTTGTTTACATGTCTCGATCTTTCGTCACATGCCATACAAAACATTGCGCTAGATTGGTAGGAATGCCTTTGGCGTTTTTCTGAAGCCATGAACTAATAGCTTGCTCCTCATCAGGCTTCGCTCCGCCACTCCATAGAGTTATAAAGTGATGGTTGATTGGGTTGTCTGAATAAAATAAAAATGCAGGGTCAGTCTCATCTGAGGCTGCATACAAAATCGTCCAGCTAAGGCTTTTAAAAGATTGTAAAATCTCTACGTTGTCGACATTTAATTGATGTCCCACCTCTATGCGTAGCTTCGGTATTTCAGATAAGTTTAAACGTCGGTCAATACCATCACAGGGTGATTTGGCCCATGCAGTCAATGGCGGCAATAGGCACGAAATTGCAATCATGAAGATCTTAATGTTTGGAATGCTCATCGGTTAATTTCCTTTGTAACGATACAAAGTCGGCGCGCCGTACCAGGAGCGTCACTGGTCATATTGCCGTTGGCGTCATACAGCAAGGATGCCGCTGACATAGGCGTAGAACCTATCCCAAAATTTTATCGTCGCATCCGTGCAGATTCCATCAGGGCATTTTCAGCACTCTGTCGAATAACCCTGCAAAGTTTTTCCACCGGTGCATTATTAATGCATGTATTGGAATTTAATATGATTCTATTTAGGTCGTCATCTGAGACAGTCGCATCGATATGTCGTATCGCCCAATTTTGAAAGTCAGGGTGTGTTTTTGCAAGTGCAACAAATGTATCGAACTGATCCCATCCTTGGGCGAAGAGGTTCGCCACTGCTTCAGAATAGCCCTCGCCAAGCTCACCATCATCACAAGAAGCGAAGACTCTCTGATGCTTGAAAAGGGAGGGCCAATCTCCGCGCGCATCAACTAAAAAAGACCCTGCTTGGCTATTCATTTCGGGAGGGCAGTTTCCGTGCGCCGAAGCCTCAGAGAATGGCACACATCCCAGTCCAAGTCCGAACAATAAGGCCAAGAAGGTTAGAGAGTGAGCACATACAAATCTGATGAGCATCATGATTATCACCCTGTCGACCACACTACTGTTGCGTACCAAACTGAGGAGTATTGACGTTATTGATGATAGCAGTCATGGATGTTGCAGGGGCAGGTGTTATGAGATTACGCACGAATCCCATAGCAGCGTCTGTCGTTCGGATGCCTACCAGCGTCGGATGGTTTTGTGCACCGCTATTCGCTCTTCCTGAATGGAGTCCCATTCCTGTTCGCCCCGGAACGTTGAAGATGATAATCCTATGCAAACCATATGGGCCATTGGTACCACTCTCTGGATGCGGATTGGGGCCGTTGCCATGATACTCAGAGTAATGACAAAATCTCATTGTTTATTTTAGTGAGAAAAGACCCCACCAAATTAGGCAGGTCCCCAGGATGGGGAATATTAGAATTAGCCAGTGTTTGGTAAGCCCATAATATATGCCGATACCCAGAATGCCATAAAGCGCAATATTTGCCAGTACGGATAATAAATACGGCTCATCGCCACTTGCTGCTAGCATAAAAAAGGAACTTGGCCATAAGGCTAAAGTTATTTTTTGTAATATTATTTTTGCACTATTGCTAAGAAGAAGCATGTTGTTATCTAGGCGCCATATGATATGGAGAATGATAGGAATAAATGCTCCTGCAGTTGCAGGCCAAATCAGAAGACGTGAGAGTTTCATTTTGCCTCCGGGGTGTAATTTTCTTTTAAGTTTTCCATCAGTCGTCTTGGCCATATTGTATATATAGAGTTTATTCCTCCGGCGCTAAGTGTGTCATGCACTGTGGTTGAGCAGTTTGGTCCTGTAATTCGGTAGTTTCCGGGTTTTTTTTAATTTGATCGGTGGCCTCTTGAACTTTGCGGTCTTGCTCAGGCGCTGGCGCGAATCCCAGGTGTAAGTGTTGAGGTTGATCAGTTGACCGGCGTTATCGTAACCGTAACTGACGGTCACCCCGTTGGGCAGGGTCAAGGTGGCACGACGGTTGTCCGCGTCATAGGTGAACGCCGCGCTCTGGCTGCCGTTACTGAGATTGGTCAGACGACTGCCAGCGTCGTAGGTGTAATTCACAGCGGGCTGGCCCGTCACCGTCATACTGGTGCGGCGATCAGCGGCATCGTAGGTGTAGGAAACGGTGCCTAGGGAAGTAGTCTCGCTAAGCAGGTGATCCAGATTGTCATAGCTGCGGGTGATCGTGCCGCCTTGAGTATCAACAATCTGCGTCAGACGGTTACCACCATCGAAGGTGTAGCCCACGGTGGCATCCGGTGCTGTCAACGAGGGACCACTGCCAATCAAGGTCTGTCCGAAGGCTGATTGCGTGCGGCGATTCAAGGCGTCATAGGTGTAGGTGGCGATGACGCCATTGCGGGCGGTCCGCTGTGTCACATTACCCAAGCCGTCGAGACCATAGCTTTGCGTAGCGTTCAATGGGTCGGTGTAAGTTATACGACGATCGCGAGCATCATAGGTGTACGCATGCTCTCCGTTCTTGGCGTCAGTGACGCTCAGGAGATTACTGTTCGTGTCGTAAGCAAAACCGGTCACGCTTCCTGGCGGGTCTGTGATCCTGGTTTTGCGATCCAACACGTCGTACTCCATCAGGGTGCGGCGTCCCACGGTGTCAGTCAATGCCATGACGCGTCCCACGTTGTCGGTGACGTAGCTGGTGGTTCGCCCCAATGGGTCACTAACGCTGGCGAGGTCTCCAAGAGAATAGTTGAGAGCGGTATTCGCTCCGATGGGATCGGTGATCTGCGTCACCCGCCCTTGGCTATCTGATGTGAATTTCACGGTATTGCCCAAGGGGGCGGTAATCTGTGTCAGACGTCCCAAACTGTCGTAGCTGTAGTTGGTAGTATGGCTCAGACCATCGGTGTGACTGGTCAGTTGGTTGAAGGTGGGGTCAGCTGTCCGTTACGGCCTGCGATGTCCCTTGCAGTTGGGGCACGCTGGTGAGATTTCCCATGCCGTCGTGTGTATAGCCGGTTATTCGTCCCACGGCATCGGAGACAGAAGGAGCGGTAGGGGAAATCCCTGAAGTGGGATCTATCGCACAAAAATGCAAAAGCGACGCAGAAACGAAAAAGCCTGCAACGTCCTGGCCGGCGTCATCGTCGAAGGCGAATGGCATCCCGATCGTGTTTAGTAAGGCTCATCACAGAGTGCACCTTAATAATGAAGGAAAGATAAGAATACTTCTTACAAAATTATCAAAAAAACCTCTATGGGAATTAATAATTAATTCATAAAAAAATGTACTTCTCCTAACCTTTAAGCATCAATTGCGGAGGTGCATTTATGTTGATTTTCATTAAGTCGATGATCATTGGGCTTTGTATCGCAGCCCCTGTGGGACCCATTGGGCTGTTGTGCATACAGAGGAGCCTTGCGCTTGGATGGAGAGCAGGTTTCGCGACAGGGTTAGGGGCGGCCACAGCCGATTCGATCTATGGATTTGTCGGTGCGCTGGGAATCACAGTCATCATAGCGACACTCATTAGCTTTAAGCCATGGTTGTGTATTTTGGGGGGGATGTTCCTCGCGTACATTGGTTATCAAACAATAAAATCGAAAGCGAGCTCAACAGCCCTGGCGGGTGAACGAGCCAACCTGTTAAAAGCCTACTTGAGTACACTGTTTTTGACACTGTCGAACCCAATGACCATCCTGTCGTTTATTGCGATATTTGCTGCCATGAGCGATGGCATGGCTAATGATCAAAGCGGTCAGCACTCAGTGCTGCCTATGGTGACAGGTATATTTCTAGGCTCGGCTGTCTGGTGGCTGGGATTGAGCGGATTCTCCTCCATATTCAAGACCAGAATCTCCCAATCAAAGCTCAGGTTGATCAACTATTTTTCCGGGTCAACCATCACCATTCTGGGTGCCTACCAAGTAGCCACTGGCGTTATGCTCGCCACAGCAGCTTAATAGGGAAATGAGGCAAGGCTTATTTCTTATTGGCTGATGAGTAAGCCTTGGCATCAATCCCCTACGGTTTGACGGGAGGATGCTTTACTGAATTCTGGATTCAATGTACGCCCTGAGGCTACCTATCGCTTGTTTGATTTCTGATTCTGTCGCATTGCTAAACGACAATCTGACCTGAGTGACAGCCTGATTCGTCAGCGAAAACAAGGAAGTGGGAAATACAATAACCTTGAAGTTCCTGGCGCACTCGCACATTTCAAAATATTCAAAGGTGAAGGGCAACTGTACATTGATGAAAAAACCTCCCTCTGGATGGTTCCAGGTGACACTTCTTTCAGAACCAGCCTTGACCGGGAATTCACGTTCAAGGCATTCAATCATATGGTTTCTTTTTTGCCTGTAAGACAACACTCTTGGTTGATTAAGCTGTTTTAAAGAGTAATTGTTCTCTATCAGCAAACCTCCGACAATTGCCTGGCACAGGGCAGGTGTATTGACGGTGATCAAGCTTTTGGCTTTACATAACCTGGCGCTAAAGGAAATCACCCCAGCGCTCTCCGGGGCGACTACGTAGCCCATACGCAATCCCGGAAAAATTGACTTTGCAAAAGAGCCAAGAAGGAATACTCGACTACTGTCGATTGACTTCATCAAGGGGATTTTATCTCCCTCGTACCTGAAGTAGCTGTAGGCATTATCCTCCAGGATAAAAAAATTCATTTCATTGGCCAAGGAGAGCATGGCCTTTCTGTTTTCATAGGAAAGGCTGTTAGCAGTAGGGTTACTAAAATCTGAAATCGCGTACAGCGCTTTTACCTTTTCCCCCTTGGACTCAAGATCTTCAGCTACCTTGCGCAGGGCAGATGGATCGAGGAAGGCGTCCTCGGGAACGGGTACAATTTTTATTCTTAATAATTTCGCAATCCCCGTTATTCCGGAAAACACAGGGTCAGGCACTAATAAAACACCACCTCCTTCAAAAATTGATAGCAGTGTCAAGGTCGCAGCTTCCTGAAACCCCATACACACGACAATACTTTCAGGGTTGAAAATTTTTATGCCTTCATCCACCTGCAAGTGTTCGGCTATTATGCCGTTGATAATTCCGGTGGTTTTTCCATATTGGCAAAGTAGTGTCGCAAGCGAGTGTTCCGGATTGACGGCGTATCGTGCATAGCTGGCCAGCCCTTTATCGATGAGGGACAGGTCGCATTGCTCGTCGTCAGGTCGACCGGAAGCCAGAGAGATTGCCTCTGGATTTTCACTGGAAATGGAATTTAGAAGATGGATAACGTTCAGAGTAGGGTCTTCGAATATCGTTTTTTCGAGTACACTGGGCAATCTCGCTTCTCCATAAAAAGCAACGAGCCGTTGAAGGCTCGTTGCTCATGATTAACATCTGTTACGCAGGTTTAAGTGCACTTTTTTGATTGGCCATATTTTCCATGGCCACAAATGCCTGAAGCAGATCCTCTTTAAGATCCTCAAGGGCCTCTAAACCAAAACACAATCGTACCAACCCCTTTTCAATCCCCATATCCGCTTTTTCCTGCTCAGTCATCGAGGCATGGCTTCCACTAAAGGGTTGCGCAACCATTGACGTGACACAGGCCATGCCCGTACCCGTTCCAAACCATTTGAGGGAGCTGGTGAAGGTTTTGTAAAAGGGGACCAGATCGGGCCGAATATCAACAAACACAATGCCACCGTAGCCGGTCAATTGTTTACCATCGACTCGTGGATAATATACATGCTCAATAAAGGGCAGTTCCCGTAGATAGTTGAGCATGCTGGAGGTTGTGTTGCTGTGTTTCTCCATGCGCAGGTTAAATGTCTGCATGCTTCTGCGGAGCAGCCATGCGCTATTAGGCGCTAATATTGAGCCTGAGTAAAAGCGGCCTTCGAGGAGGCGCGTATAAATCATTTCATTGTTGACGAGTACCAGGCCGCCCATGACATCGCTATGCCCGGAGAAATACTTCGTTGCGCTGTACAGAGAAATATCCGCGCCGAAGTTCAGAGGCTTTTGAAATATCGGAGTGGCCCACGTGTTGTCAACGACCACCAGAGCGTGTGGGTTGTTTTGCTTAACCGCCTTGCTGACCGCATGAATATCAATGTCTTTCAGAAAGGGATTGGTCGGTGTTTCGAAAATGACCATGTCCACGTCCGACGGCAACTCTTTCAATCCACTTTCCGTGGTGAGATCCAGAATCGTCAGTTTCGCACCGATACGTGCCGCATATCGCTGAAACAGCTTATAAGAACAGCCATAGATATATTTGTTGATCACCAGCGACCCACCGGGTTTCAGCAGCTCCAGCACCATGTAGATGGCACTCATTCCGGTGCTGTAGGCCAAGGCGTATTCGCTTCCTTCCAGTGCAGCGACAACCTGTTCCAGCTCAGTCACATTGGGATTGGCTTTTCTCGAGTAGAAGAACGCCGAGTCAGCGCTAAAAGCGCTGCACTGATAAATAGGCGTCACGGATGGGTGGGCCTCTCGGTCATCGACCCTGATGTGGAGTATTTCAGTAGACACGCTCATGATTTGCTCACCAGTTTGATAACCTGCTCATACATGTTCTGCTTGCCTTCATACCCAATGGTCGGCGTGATGTCGTTTTGCGAAATACCAATCTCTTCAATCGACTCGGTTGGGAAGTGAGCCCTGTCGAATACTTCATGAAGATTTGAGTTCACCCCCTTGGGAAGCCAGACTTCAGGGCCTGATTCATCAATTCGTGCCTTGGCAATAATAAATCGATAGCTTTCATACGGCCGCAATGTCAGTGATTTCCAATCACTGTTGAGCCCGTCGGTATAGTTGCGCCGCAGGTAGACGGTCTGTTCAAAGTCTTCAGTATTCAGCACTTGGGCGTGCAGCGATACGATATCCCCATGCCACTCGAACTTTCGCTTCTCGTAAGAGGTCAATGCAGCCTCTCGCAGTTCAACAGGCATGTTCGCTTTGTGTTCGCCCAGTAACTTGAAGTGTGCGTCGTGCCCACACCGGGTGCAGCAACCGTTGCTATCCAATCCGATTAGTTCAGCATTCAAACCGTAGCGGGTAACGAGTAGAGCGTTACAATTATTGCAGTTGGTATTGGTGCCCTCGACATCATTTACGTTACCCAGATAAACATGCTCAACCCCCATGCTCCGGGCAATGTCCCGGGCCTTCAGGAGTCTATCCACGGGCGTCCTGATGCTATTACTCATTTTATAATCAGGGTGAAACCTTACAAAGTGGAGCGGTACATTCGGGCCCAGTTCATCCAGCACCCACTGGCTGATTTTCCTGGCGGTATCCTCATCGTCACTGATATCGGTAACCATCAAGGTGCTGACTTCAACATATTTACCAGCATCGTATACTTTCTTGATGCCAGCCAGAACGGGCTCTACCCAGCCTGTTGTGACTTTTCGATAGTATTCGGGGGAGATGGATTTTAGCGAAATCGAGAATATGTCGATGACGGGCAATAGTTCATCAATGGCTTCTTCACTGATAAAAAAAGCTGATTTATATAAATTGATTAAGCCCGCTTCCTTTGCCAGTTTTGCCGTATCGAGGATAAATTCATGCCAGACAACAGGGTCGTTATACGTCCAGGAGATAACGCGTATACCATGCTTTAAGGCGGTTTCTACAACCTGTTCAGGCGTATAGTAGTAAACATCTTTGTCTGTCACATACTTGGCCTGAGAGGTCTTCCAATTGTGGCAGTAGCCGCAGTTAAGCATGCAGCCGATATTGCCTAGGGAAAGGATTCGCTCTCCGGGAGCAAAGTGGAATACCGCCTCGGTTTCGATGGTCTCTTCGGTGCTGTGAACGCCTTTGCCATAATTCAATGTAACTAACCGGCCGCCTCTGTTTCCGCGCACCTTGCAAAAACCTACTTTACCCTCCTGAATGACACAGTTTCGGGGAGAAAGATGACACTTTACAACGCCGTTCGGGAGTATTTCTTCCAACTTTGCAGGCGTGCTTTCCAAGGTCCAGTTTTTATTTTTTGTAGTGTCCATCTCTCACTCCTCATTTTACGGAAGTTGCTGTCAATATCATCGGTTTAAATAGTCGAGGCGAAACAATCCCGCCGCCACAGTGGCAGCAATCCCCTAGTAGTTATTGATAGGCGGAAGAAACGCTGGTCAATCCATAATTCTTAAGTGAAAAACGCCTGGCGTTTATATTCATGAATGGCTGTATAAGAGGGCCTATGACCAACAAGAATGCAATGGTTCCCATGCCGAAGGGCCCGCCTAGAAGCCATCCGGTTGAAAAGATGCCAATTTCAATTATCATTTTGGCTTTGGTGAATGACCACGCCCATTTGGACACCATGGTAAGCACCACAAGGTCCATGATTCTGATACCAATACCGCTCATGATAATCAGTGCAGACGAATAAGCACACAGCACCAGACCCATCGCCAATATCGTGTACTCATTCACTCTGACAATCAAATACTCTCCAAGCCCCAGCACGGACCAGAGGTCAATCAACAGACCTGTAAGTGTGGTTGTAACAAATGGGCTTATCGGAGGATATTTCTTGTTCCAGAGCATCCACCACAGCAGAAAGAATAGAGAAACGATACCCGAACAAACGCCCATTCCGAGCATGAGTATTTTATTTATCGAGATGATCAGGACATCTAATGGGTCAGTCCCCAGTTGACTGACTATGAAAAACTTGGCCCCCACCGAGAAAAGGGCGACGCCAGCCAAATACATAAAAATCTGATCCATCTTGAAATCACGAAAACTTAGGACTTGCGTTCCAATATAATTCGCGAATGATGGATAGGATTTTTTTTCACACTTTATTTTTTCATCTTCCATACGAACACCATCCCTGGAGGAGAATATTTTATTATGCAGTGCGTAACGCTAAGGATTCAGAGCTATTGATTACCCGGGTTCTTGTTAGGCTTTACCGGGCTGCAAATAGACTAGCACTCTGCTTTATTTTGGTGCATTATTTTTTAATGAAAACCGGGTGCTTTTCATTAAAATTTATACTTTTTGCTGTGGGAGCTTACATGGACCGTATAGACATCAAAATCTTGGGGAAGGTGCAGGACTTTGGTCGCATTTCCATCACGGAGCTGTCCAAGCACGCAGGTCTTTCTATTCCCGCCACCACTGATCGGTTGCGAAAGCTCGAAGATTCTGGGGTCATCAAGGGATATAGCGCTCAGTTAGATCCAACCAAACTAGGGTTCGGCATATCTGCTGTCGTCGGCATGACCACCCTCAAGCCTGCGAAATCCAAATTGATAGCGACGCTCAACGACATACCCGAAGTCGTTGAGTGCCTGCACGTCACGGGTAACGACTCCTACCTGATCAGGATCTATGCCAGGTCAATGGCCGATATCGAAAATATCATTGCGAAGATCAACGCGTACGGTGAGACACGTACAAGCATTGTCTTGTCTGTCCCCATCGAGAGAAGAAAGCTTGTCCCTTGAGCCCGTACATAGAACAGTCGGCTGTCAGCTATTTCAAGGGTGATCATTTTGTTTGCCCGGAACGGCGCCACCAGCGATTCATCTGTCCCTGAATCGGTAATTAACGTCCACGGCTCTTTGAGGAACGGTGAACAATGTCATGCCGGTCGCAGACACTTGGGGTACTGCGGCCGATGTGCCTGCGCCCACTAACGTACTTGGCCGCGATTGCCCCACAGGGAACACAAGACTCGCCTTGGCATGTCTTGTGTTTTTTCAAGCGATGCTCTCCGATGCAACAGGCTCTCGCGAAGCTGCGCGTGCCGCCAGGAAGGCAAGAACTGCCGCCACGCCCAGCAGCGTGGCGCTCAACTCGAAAGTCGCTCTATAGCCATTCGAGTCAAATACCAGCCCGCCAACGGTTGCGCCGGATGCAATGGCCAGTTGGATGATCGCCACCATTAAGCCGCCTCCGGCTTCAGCATCCTCTGGCAATGTTCTGGCCAGCCATGTCCACCATCCCACCGGCGCCGCGGTCGCAACCAGCCCCCAGAGACCCAACAAGACGGTGGTGGTAGCCGCAGAGCTGCCGAACGAAACGAGTGCCAGTGCGATCGCCGCCATCAATATCGGGATGACGATGAGGGTGCGATGCAGGCCATTTTTCAAGAATGCTTCAATCAGGAAGGTTCCCGCGAGGCCTGCCAGGCCGAGGACGAGCAACATCAGTGACAGCATGGAAATACTGACGTGCGTGACTGTTTCAAGGAACGGGCGCAAGTAGGTAAATAGCATGAACTGGCCCATGAAAAAGACACTGACCGCCGCCATGCCTAACGCGACCGGTGTGCTTTTCATCAACCTGAAAACATTTCCAGTGCCTGAACCGCTTTGCGACTTCATCGCAGGAAGGCTCGCCCAAAGCCAGAGACTGGCGATTACCGCGACCGGGATGACGCACAAAAATGCGCCGCGCCATCCGATGAAGGCTCCGAGAAAACTGCCCAGAGGTGCTGCAATCACTGTCGCCAGAGCGTTGCCGCCATTGACGACTGCCATGGCGCGAGCGATCTGGTCGTCAGGCACCAGGCGTATGGCAGTTGCCGCCGACAATGACCAGAAACCACCAATTGCTACGCCGATCAGCGCGCGGCCGGCCATGAACACCCAGTAGTTCGGCGCGAACGCGACCACGGTTCCCGAAACGATCATCAGCAGCGTCAGGGACAACAGCAGTGGCTTGCGGTCGACCCGCGCCGCCACCGAAGCGGTCAGGAGGCTGGCGAATAGCGCAAACAGCCCAGAGACTGAAATGCCCTGGCCCGCTTGCCCTTCGGTGATATGCAGATCGGCGGCAATCGGTGTCAGCAGGCTGACGGGCATGAACTCCGATGCCACCAGGACGAAGGCGGCGAGCGACATGGCGAATACGGCACCCCATGATTGTTCAGGTTTTCGCGGGGCTGAGAGCGTGGGTTGGATCATTGATTGAATCCCGTAATGCGCGAAGCGTCGCGGCCCCGGGAACGAGGCCGCGCGTGAGAACGGATGCCCGGCCAGGGCACTGTTCAGTGCTACTTCAGGTTGCTTTTGAAGAATGTGGTCAACTTGGCGAATGGAATGAGGTCGACCCGGTCGTAAAGATCCACATGGCCGGCATCTGGAATGATGAGCAGTTCTTTAGGTTCTGCCGCGCGTTTGTAGGCATCCTCGCTGAACTCGAGTGAGTGTGCCCGGGCGCCAGCAATGAACAGCAGTGGGCGAGGGGAGATCGTCTCGATGTCGTTGAACGGATAGAAGTTCATGAATTTCACGTTGCTGGTCAGCGTCGGCATGGTGGTTGTCTGTGCCGATGCGCCGGCAGGGGTGACCTCACCACGCGGTGTGCGATAGAAATCGTAGAACTCGTCACCCACGGCGTTGCCGGTCAGCTTCAGTGGTGAGCCGCTGGTATAGCGGACTTCGCCACCCCAGAATTCGGCGTTGCGCTGCTGCGCCGCTTCGCGAATGATTTGCTGGCGTTGTTCGATCGTTACACTGTGCTTGAGGCCATTACGATTGGCGGCGCCCATGTCGTACATGCTGACGGTGGCGATGGCCTTCAGACGCGGATCGATCTTGGCCGCACTGATGGCGAAGCTGCCACTGCCGCAAATACCGATGACGCCGATACGTTCACGGTCGACCAATGGGCGAGAGCCGAGAAAGTCCACGGCGGCACTGAAGTCTTCGGCGTAGATATCAGGCGAAACGGCCTGGCGAGGCGTGCCTTCACTTTCACCCCAGAAGGACAAGTCCAGCGACAGTGTGACAAATCCCTGCTCGGCCATTTTTGTGGCGTAGAGGTTTGCACTCTGCTCCTTCACTGCCCCCATTGGATGACCGACAGTGATCGCGGCATTCTTCGATTGAGGATTGAGGTTCTTCAGGATGAACAGATTGCCCACCACCTTCATGCCGTATTGATTCTTGAAGGTGACCTTTTCTACCGTCACTTTTTCGCTTTTGTAGAAGTTGTCCGCGCCGTTCGACAGATCGGCTCCCGTTGAAGAAAAAGAGGTAACAAGCAGCCCTAGGGCAAGCAAAATGCCTTTCACTGGATAGTCCTTTTGATGAGTGGTTATTCGCTGGCGCCTTTCGCTTAGCCAGCCAATGTGGCGTTGTCGATCACGAAGCGATACTTGACGTCGCCCTTGAGCATCCGCTCATAGGATTCGTTGATCTGATCGACCCGGACCAACTCGATGTCGGCGACGATGCCGTGCTCGGCGCAGAAATCCAGCATCTCCTGCGTCTCGGGGATACCGCCGATCATCGAGCCGGCAATCGTTCGTCGTTTCATGATCAGGTTGAACACATTGGGCGATGGATGCGGCGAGGCGGGTGCACCGACCAGGGTCAGCGCACCATCGCGCTTGAGTAGAACCAGAAAGGCATCGAGATCGTGGGGGGCTGCGACGGTGTTGAGGATGAAGTCGAAGCTCTTGGCATGCGCGGCCATCTCCTCAGCGTTGCGCGATACCACCACTTCGTCAGCGCCCAACTCCTTCGCCGCTTCGCGCTTGGATTCGGATGTAGTGAACGCCACGACGTGGGCGCCCATCGCGTGGGCCAGCTTGATGCCCATGTGGCCCAGGCCACCAATGCCGACCACGCCGATTTTCTTGCCCGGACCGGCGTTCCAGTGACGGAGTGGGGAGTAGGTGGTGATGCCCGCACACAGCAGTGGTGCGACGGCGGCCAGTTGTTCTTCGGGATGGCGGATACGCAGAACATAACGTTCATGCACCACGATGTTTTGTGAGTAGCCGCCGAGCGTCCAGCCAGGTGCGTCCGGGGTCGGGAAGTTGTAGGTGCCGACCATGCCGTCGCAATAGTTTTCCAGCCCCGTGGCACAGTCTTCACAGTGTTTGCAGCTGTCGACGATGCAACCGACACCGACCAGATCGCCGACTTTGAAATCCACAACATGCGCGCCGACCGCCGATACACGACCCACAATTTCGTGCCCCGGTACGCAGGGAAATTGCGTGCCCGCCCACTCGGCGCGCACCTGGTGCAAGTCCGAATGGCAGATGCCGCAAAAGGCAATATCGATCTGAACGTCATGGGCGGCGGGTGTACGGCGAATGATTTGCAACGGTTCAAGGGGCTTGTCGCCCGCATGAGCACCATAGGCTTGTACAAGCATGGGAGAGTCCTCAATGGCTTTGTCGGATGAACATTTTCCGGCTCTGCCCAGACTCCCTGTAGTGCATTGCGCTGGATTACTTGCCTGATTCTATGAGTCTCTGTTTTTTTGCAGGACGGTCGTGAGCGGGCGAGTTAGAGTTCAGCGAAGAGGTACAAGGCGAACATGACGATCAAACACGACACCGCTGCTCAACACCTGTCGCCACAAGAAACGCTTGCGCGGATCATTAGCGAGCAGATCCCGAAACCAGGTGACTACGGTACGCCCATTACGGGCCTGGGCTTTTTCAGGCGCGAACATCCGTCGCCGCCCGTCGTCTGCATGGTCGAGCCAAGCATCATCCTCGTCGCCCAGGGGGAGAAACAGCTTTGGGTAGGTGGCGAGGGCTACCCGTATGACACGTCGCGATTTCTGATCACCTCATTGGACTTGCCCGCCAATTCTGAGGTGCTGGTGGCAAGCCCGGAGCAGCCATGCCTGGGGCTGACTTTGAAGCTCGATCTGCGCATGTTGGCTGAGCTGATAGTGCAGGGTGACTTGCCGCCAACCCGTGATCGATCAGTGGTGAAAGGTGTCGGGATTGGTTCAGTAACGCCTGCCATGTTGGCGTCGTTCGAGCGCTTGCTGGCGCTACTCGATGAGCCTGAAGCCATCCCTGTGCTTGCGCCCCTGATTCAGCGCGAAATTCACTATCGTCTCTTGAAGAGTGATCAGGCTGCCAGGTTGCGGCAGATTACCTCGGTCGATGGCCAGGGTTATCGCATCGCAAAAGCCATCGACTGGCTGAAGTTGAATTACGCCTCGGCGCTTCGCGTCGAAGAACTTGCGGCGCGAGTGCAGATGAGCACACCCACCTTTCATCACCACTTCCGCCAGCTCACCTCGATGAGCCCGTTGCAGTACCAGAAGTGGTTGCGATTGAACGAGGCGAGGCGATTGATGCTCAACGAGCATCAGGAAGTATCAAGCGC
Organism: Pseudomonas sp. Pseusp15; assembly: GCF_059492165.1. Classification (NCBI taxonomy): domain Bacteria; kingdom Pseudomonadati; phylum Pseudomonadota; class Gammaproteobacteria; order Pseudomonadales; family Pseudomonadaceae; genus Pseudomonas; species Pseudomonas sp. Pseusp15. Next base: position 2,807,447 of record NZ_CP168523.1, on the reverse strand, counting down.
AGCCTACCAGGTCGGCTATGAAAGCCCGTCGCAGTTCAGCCGCGAATACAGCCGTCTGTTTGGCGTACCCCCCAAGCGGGATATTGCGATGTTGCGAGGGCAGGAGGTAGCAACATAAATGCACCCTGTCAGGCAGGCGCCATCAGGACGGTTCTCAGCTGGCAGCTAAGGCTATACAAGGCCGACAAACGACAGAATAACCAGGACAATCACAACTGCCCCGACGATGTAGATAATATTGTTCATGAAAGCCACCTCTCTATCCCAACAGGATTGCGACACCACGGTGCCTATACAGATGACACCTTCGTTCGCAGTTACGTTCCCCGAACCAGTCTCGGCGGCAGCGCTCACCACTGAAGGACTATCAGATAATGTTCTCCAATAAATCAGTCGTGTGTCGCGCTGCAACAACTCCTCGAGGCAGCCACTGTCGACCGGCTCAAGTGATGAAGTTTGTGGGCGCTCGGAAAAGTCGTTCAAAATGGCCGATATCGTGACTAGATATCTTATCGGTCACAAGTTGTCAGTCGGCGATTGGGTGAGTAAGCTGTTCCCATGAATCAGCCATCAATATCTTCAGCTTCGCCCAGCCCCCGTGGCCCAGCCGATCACGACATTCGAGACCAGATTGTTGCGGCGGCCAACGAACACTTCAGTCAGTACGGCTACGGCAAAACCACGGTTTCCGACCTGGCTAGGGCCATTGGGTTTTCCAAGGCCTACATCTACAAGTTTTTTGATTCCAAGCAGGCGATCGGTGAAGCCATCTGTGCAAATTGTCTGGCAGAAATCGTCGCGGCTGTGGAGCAGGCGATCAATGTAGAAGACCTGTCGCCGACGGAACGCTTTCGACGATTGGTCAAAACTGTGGTCGCCACAGGCGTGAATCTGTTCTTTAACGACCGAAAACTCTATGACATTGCAGCATTTGCGGCGTCGGAAAGCTGGCCCAGTACGCAGGCTTATGACGCACAGATCAAACGCTTCGTGTTGCAAATCGTGCGGGAGGGGCGAGAGATCGGCGAATTTGAACGCAAGACTCCCCTGGACGAAACAGTAGAAGCGATACATCTGGCTTTGCGGCCTTTCGTCAATCCTTTACTCCTGCAGTACAACCTCGATTATGTCGAGGAGGCGCCCACGCTCACCGCCAACCTCATTTTGCGTAGCCTCATGCCTTGACCTTCGGCTAACGGTTTTACGTCACGCCTGTGTAAGCGACACATCACCAAAACGGCTTTTCACTTTGCCCTTCTTCCAGTCGTCGAAGGGCATTTCATTTATTCGCGTTGTGACCATTGACTGAATTGGTCACATGAATAAATATTGTGAGCCGTTACTTCTACTGCTTCATCTCAGTGATCCCATAGAGTTCAAACAATGAAAAAAATGTTGCTCAAGAGCCCATTTGGCCTCGCTGTCGTGCTCGCATCTTCAAATGTGTTTGCAAGCGGTTTCGCTCTCAATGAACAAAGCGTCAGTGGGATGGGGTCCGGGTTTGCCGGGCGCTCCTCATCCGCTGAAGATGCGAGCACGGTCTTCGGTAATCCGGCGGGTATGTCTCGATTGAAAAGAGAGCAGGTCAGCGTGGGCGCGGCGACTCTATTCGCGAAGACCGACATAAGCCAAACCCGCAGTACATTCGGAGGCCAGGAAGACGGCGACATGGTGCCAACCACCACAGTGCCTATGGGTTACTACGTCAAACCCATCGATGAGCATTGGGCGTTCGGTGTAGGGTTTTATGTACCTTTCGGTCTGATGACTGACTATGGCAGCGGTTTTGCCGGGCGTTACTACGCCAACAAAAGTGAGGTCACGACCCTTACGTTCCAGCCCACCATCAGCTATGCCTTCAACGACAAAGTTTCGATCGGGTTCGGTCCGACCATCAACCGCATCACCGGTGAGCTGTCCGGGATGGTGCCCAATCCACTTAGCCCAGGTCGCAATGACGGAAAACTCAAAAGCACGGGCGATGACACGGCCCTCGGTTTCAACGCCGGTATCCTGGTGCAGGCTACAGACCAAACTCGCTTGGGCATGACTTACCATTCCAAGGTCAGTTACCACTTGGACGCCAAGACCAAGGTCACCGACGGCATCTTTAGCGTGTTGGGGGTCAGCGGCCGGAGTTATGACGCTTCGCTGGATGTGGATACCCCAGAGTCAGTGGATTTCTCGGTGACTCATCAGCTCAATAATGACTGGACTCTATATTTGGGGAGTACCTGGACACGCTGGAGTCGCTTTAAAGAATTAACCATCGAGAACACGGGTTTACCCCCTTTGTTGAGCGGCTCGCTGGGCACGATTACCGAAGAACAGAACTGGCATGATACGTGGGCTCACGCTATCGGCACGGCGTACAAATTGAACAGCCAATGGGTACTTCGCGCAGGCTTCTCGGTCGACCAGTCTCCCACCAACAACACCAACCGTGGACCACGTATTCCTACGGGTGACCGGAAGGTTATCAGCTTCGGTGCTGGCTGGACTCCGGCGGACAATGTCACGATCGATGTTGCTTATTCCTACCTATGGGAGGAGAGCGTGCAGATCAACGACGCCTCTGCGAATAGAGGTGCATACAGTGCCAAATTTAAGAACAGTGCGAACGGGCTCGGTACGTCTGTGAGTTACCGCTTCTAATTGAGTGCTGTTACACGATGAATGTCCTGTCGGGAGCACGCGTTGCCTCCCGACCTTTAGGAACACATCTCGGGCCTTTCCCCTGAGGTAAAAGGCCTCTTTGTCGTCCCCTCAGACTCCCATCACCTGCGCCATAAGGCCCTGATGAAACCGACGAGGTGTGGCCCAAGTCAAGACAGTAATGGCCTTGTTGCCAAAACCCGGCACCACGCTCATGCGTCCGGCTTGCAGCGCACGGATTCCTGCGCGTACGACGGGTTGAGGCTGCATCATCACCATTTTTAAGGCCGGCGTGATCTTTTGCTTGGCGCTTTCTGCAAATCCGGTATCCGACATTCCTGGGCACAGTGCGGTAACGACGACGCCGTCATTTTTCAGTTCGCGATGAAGCGCATCAGAGAAGCGAAGAACATAGGCTTTCGCGGCAGAGTAAACGGCGAAATTCTTCACGCCCTGGAAGGACAGCAAGCTGGCGACCATCAGGATGTGCCCACGTTTGCGGGCTCGCATGTCGGCCGCGAAAAGGCGTGTCAGGGCTGTCAGGCTGGCGATATCCAAATCAATCATGGTCAGGGACTCATCCAGAGGTTGATCCAGGAAAGGCCCCTGCAATCCATGACCCGCATTGTTGATGAGCACATCGATCACTATATTGCGTTCGCTGAGTCGCTCATGCAGTCCGATGATCGCCGGGATCGAGGACAGGTCTACTTGTTCGACGATCACATCAACGCCGAAGCGTTCGCGCAACTGCGCCGATAGCGCTTCGAGCTTACTCAGCCTTCTTGCTACCAGAACGAGCGATTTTCCCTGCGCTGCATATTGCCGGGCAAACTCCTCGCCAAATCCGCTTGATGCGCCGGTGATGAGCACCCAGGAATTTTCGTTCGACTTCATTTCGCTGTACTCCGGTTGGTTTCTATTGAGCAATTGGCTGCTGACCGCGTCAGTCGGTGAGCGAACCCACTCTCGGATTGGGTAGTAGCTGAAAGAGGGGGGAGGTGCGTGCATCAAGTGCTACGTCACCTGGATAAATCATCGTGTCGCAACAGGCTGAGTTTCAGGAGGCTGCCAGCCACCACCGAGCGCCTTGAATGCCGCAACCGCCGCCCGTGCCGATTCCGTTCGTGCTTGTGCCCGAGCATCGGAAGCCTGCAGCATCGTCTCGTCGGCGTGCAGGACGTCGATCAGGCTGGCCGTGCCTTTCTCATAGGCAATGAACGACGATTGGCGAGCCTGTGTCAGAGACGCCTCTCCCCCGGTGAGGGTGGTTGCTTGAGCTTCCCGATTCACCAGGGAGGAGAACGCGTTCTCGACATCCTCGGTGGCGCGCAGCACGGACTGACGGTAAGCGGCCAGGGTTTCGGCTTCCTGTCCCTTGGCTTGGTCGATTTGGGCGTTTATGCGACCGAAGTCGAAGAGTCTCCAGCGCAGTCCCAATACGCCCGCCGACTGGCTGGCGCCGCTGGTGAAAAGATTGCCTGCGGATACAGCCGTAGCACTACCCAGCAATGCGCTAAGGGAGAATTTCGGGTAGTACTCAGCAATCGCCTCCCCGATGCGTGCGTTTGAGGCCGCAAGACGGCGCTCAGCCACAATGAGGTCTGGCCTGCGGCGCAGCAAATCGGCCGGCGTTCCCATCGCCTTTAATTGCGGCGCTACAGGAATGCTCCCCGCACTTGCCAGTTGTGTGCGGTGAGTGCCTGGCGGCGCGCCGAGCATGACATCCAGCGCATTCATGGCAGCATCCAGACCGGTCTGCAGGACCGGCACTGTCGCCTGGACCTGCGATAGCGCCCCTTCGGCCTGGCGAACCTGATAGTTGGCGGCGAGCCCCTTGCTGTAGAGCAATTGGACTTTCTCTAGTAGCTCCTGCTGTGTTTTGACTTGTCGGTTCGCAATGTCCAACCGGGTCTGCAGTCCGCGGATAGTGATGTAGATATCGGCGGTCTGTGCAGCGACGGCCAATCGTGTGGCAGCGACGCCCGCCTGGGAAGCCTGGTACTCGGCCAGAGCAGCCTCGCGTCCGCGGCGCAATCCGCCAAAGACATCTACCTCCCAGCTGGCATCGAGGTTGGCCTCGTAGGAACTTCCGTACCGGTCATAGCCAGGCGTTGAGTTCAACACCTGGCCGAGCGGAGTCTCGATTGACTGGTAGGAGTGCGCGGCCTGTCCGCTGATGTTCCCCGAGGGCAGTAAAGCGGCATTTGCAGCGCCCAGTCCGGCCCGTGCCTGCGTGACTCGCGCCGACGCCTGCGCCAGGTCCAGGTTCTGCTCAAGTGCCTTGGAGACGAAGTCGGCTAACAGCGGATCACCAAAGCCTTCCCACCAGGCGACAAGACTGGCCGGCGTCGCCCCAGGCCTCTGTTCGACAGAAGACTGCCCCAAGTAATGGTCCGACAGTGGGGCGTCCGGACGGTGATAGTCCGGACCGACCGCGCAACCTGTCATCAAGCTGGCACTCACCAAGAGAGCAATGGGGCGGAGGGGAGGCATTGAGGTACCTTCAATTGAGGATGTTTGTGACTATATTACGTTATGGTCACTGTCTGTCAATCGACGCTCTTTGGGCTGAGCTCGAGGTTTGCCAGCAGTATTCGGCAATACTAGTGCTGAGATCATGGGGTTCGGTACTTCATGATTCGTGACCATTGACAGATATGGTCACTAGACTGAGAATGTGGTGCCTGTCCTATTTTTTAAGTAAGGGAACCTATGCGCCGGCTTCGACCTGTCCCCATTGCCGCTTGCTTGTTGCCTCTCGTCCTGACGGCGTGTGGCGACTCATCCACCGTTGAAGATCCACGTACGCATGCCCCTCTGGTGAGGTCCTCTGCGGTTCAGGGTTCGTCCGACGTCTCACGTTCTTTCACGGGCGTCGTGGCTGCCCGCGTCCAGGGCGATCTGGGTTTTCGGGTATCAGGCAAGGTGCTTGAGCGTCTGGTTGACACCGGTCAGACCGTTAAGCGCGGTCAGCCACTCATGCGTCTCGACCCAATCGACCTGGGGTTGCAGGCGCGAGCACAGCAAGAGTCAGTCATCGCCGCTCGGGCCCGAGCCAAGCAGACTGCAGATGACGAAGCGCGATATCGCGACCTGGTCGCCGCAGGCGCTATTTCCGCATCGGCTTACGACCAGATCAAAGCCGCAGCGGATACCGCAAAGGCGCAGCTCAGCGCCGCTGAAGCGCAGGCTGATGTAGCCCGCAATGCTTCTGGTTATGCGGTGCTGTTTGCGGATTCCGACGGCGTAGTGGTGGAGACGCTCGCCGAGCCCGGACAAGTCGTCAGCCCGGGACAGCCCGTGGTTCGACTGGCGCGGGCGGGGCAACGTGAAGCCATCGTGCATCTGCCCGAGACGCTACGCCCCGCAGCAGGATCCACCGCGCAGGCGACGCTTTATGGCAATACCACGGGTGCTGTTACAGCGAAGCTGAGGTTGCTTTCTGACTCGGCCGACCGAATGACACGCACCTTCGAGGCGCGGTATGTGCTTGAGGGCGCGCTGGCCAATGCACCGCTAGGTTCGACCGTCACGCTTCGGATCGCTGAAAGCACCACGCAAGGGCAGGGGCTGCAAGTGCCGATCGCCGCCGTTTATGACCCAGGCCAAGGCACTGGCGTATGGGTCATTGCCGGTACACCTGCGAAGGTGGCCTGGCGACCTGTTCAAGTCTTGGGCTTGAGCGACGACGCAGCGCGAGTCGCAGGCGATCTCAAGGTCGGCGAGCAGATTGTAGCGTTAGGCGCGCATCTGCTGCGCGATGGTGAGGAGGTGAGGCTGGCTCAACCGGATGGCGTCAAGGTCGCAGGGAGTCATCAATGAGCGAGGGGCGCTTCAATCTCTCTGCGATCGCCGTTCGCGAGCGCTCCATCACGGTGTTTCTGATCTTCCTGATCGCCGTTGCGGGCATCCTGTCGTTCTTCCAGCTGGGGCGTGCGGAAGATCCTCCGTTTACGGTCAAGCAGTTGACGGTCATTACCGCGTGGCCGGGCGCCACGGCGCAGGAGATGCAGGATCAGGTAGCAGAGCCACTTGAAAAGCGCCTGCAAGAACTGAAATGGTACGACCGCACGGAAACCTACACCCGTCCTGGCCTCGCCTTCACCATGGTGTCACTGCGCGATAGCACGCCGCCCTCGCAAGTGCAGGAGGAGTTCTATCAGGCGCGTAAAAAGCTCGACGATGAGGCCAGGAAGCTGCCGGCGGGTGTCATCGGGCCAATGGTCAACGACGAGTTTTCGGACGTGACATTTGCACTGTTCGCCCTGAAAGCCAAAGGCGAACCGCAGCGACTGTTGGTGCGTGATGCAGAGTCGTTGCGCCAACAACTGTTGCATGTGCCGGGCGTGAAGAAGGTCAACATCATTGGGGAGCAACCCGAGCGCATCTTTGTTTCCTTTTCCCATGATCGGCTGGCCACCTTGGGCGTATCGCCTCAGGACATCTTTGCCGCGCTGAATAATCAGAACGTGCTCACGCCTGCCGGCTCGATCGAAAGCGACGGGCCGCAGGTTTTTCTTCGGCTGGATGGCGCCTTCGATAAGGTGCAGAAGATTCGTGACACACCCATTGCGGTTCAGGGGCGGACGCTGAAGCTCTCGGACGTGGCGACGATCGAACGTGGTTATGAAGATCCGGCAACCTTTCTCGTGCGTAATAACGGTGAAGAGGCCTTGTTGCTGGGGATCGTGATGCGTGAGGGTTGGAACGGTCTTGACCTGGGCAAGGCGCTGGACGCGGAGACGGTCAAGATCAATGAAGGCATGCCGTTGGGCATGACGCTCTCCAAGGTCACCGATCAATCTGTAAATATCAGTTCGGCCGTCGGCGAGTTCATGGTCAAGTTTTTCGTCGCGCTGCTTGTGGTGATGCTCGTCTGCTTTCTCAGCATGGGCTGGCGTGTAGGCGTTGTGGTCGCTGCGGCTGTGCCGTTGACGTTGGCTGTGGTGTTTGTGGTGATGGCGGCCACTGGAAAGAACTTTGACCGTATCACCCTTGGCTCGTTGATTCTGGCGCTCGGACTGTTGGTGGACGACGCCATCATTGCTATCGAAATGATGGTGGTGAAAATGGAAGAGGGCTACGACCGCATCAAAGCTTCCGCGTACGCCTGGAGTCATACAGCCGCGCCGATGCTTTCCGGTACGCTGGTGACGGCTATCGGCTTTATGCCCAACGGTTTCGCGCAGTCGACAGCCGGCGAGTACACCAGCAACATGTTCTGGATCGTGGGCATTGCCCTGATTGCCTCCTGGGTGGTTGCGGTAGCTTTTACCCCGTACCTGGGTGTGAAGATGTTGCCGAACATCAAGAAGGTGGAGGGTGGTCATGCGGCCATCTACAACACCCGAAATTACAACCGCTTCCGCCAGGTGTTGACGCGTGTCATCGCTCGCAAATGGCTGGTAGCCGGTACTGTTATCGCAATGTTTGGCGTGGCGATTCTCGGCATGAGCCTGGTCAAGAAACAGTTCTTCCCTACCTCGGACCGTCCAGAGGTATTGATTGAAGTGCAAATGCCTTATGGAACCTCCATTGAGCAGACCAGCGCCACCACCGCCAAGATAGAGGCCTGGCTGCAAAAGCAGGGTGAGGCAAAAATCGTCACGGCCTATATCGGGCAAGGCGCGCCGCGTTTCTATCTGGCGATGGCGCCGGAACTCCCTGATCCATCGTTCGCGAAGATTGTGGTGCTGACGGACAGCCAGGAGGAGCGCGAGGCCCTCAAGTTCCGTCTCCGCGAAGCCGCTGCTGAGGGACTTGCCCCAGAAGCGCGAGTCAGGGTGACTCAGCTTGTGTTTGGTCCATATTCGCCGTTCCCTGTTGCCTATCGGGTGATGGGGCCTGATCCGTCAAAATTGCGCGAGATCGCGGGCCAGGTGCTGGACGTGATGCAGTCGAGCCCGATGATGAGAACCGTCAACACTGACTGGGGGCCACTGACGCCGACGCTGCATTTCGCTCTGGATCAGGATCGCTTGGAGGCGGTGGGGTTGACGTCAAACTCAGTCGCGCAGCAACTGCAATTCCTGTTGACCGGAGTACCGATCACCGCAGTTCGTGAGGACATTCGCTCGGTGCAGGTGGTCGGTCGCGCAGCGGGTGATATCAGGCTCGATCCCGCCAGGATAGAAGGCTTTACGCTGGTGGGCACGGCGGGTCAGCGGATTCCGCTGTCTCAGGTGGGAGAGGTCGATGTTCGTATGGAGGATCCGATCCTCCGACGTCGTGACCGCACGCCGACCATTACCGTGCGCGGTGACATTGCCGAAGGCCTGCAGCCACCGGACGTCTCGAGCGTGATCATGAAAGAGCTGCAGCCGGTCATCGACCAGCTGCCTGACGGGTACCGGATCGAGCAGGCGGGTGCAATCGAGGAGTCGGGTAAAGCCGGTAAAGCGATGTTGCCGCTGTTCCCGATCATGATTGCCATGACGCTGCTGATCATTATTCTGCAGGTACGTTCGATCTCGGCGATGGTCATGGTGTTCCTCACCTCGCCACTGGGGTTGATTGGTGTGGTGCCGACACTGCTTATCTTCCAGCAGCCGTTTGGTATCAACGCTCTGGTAGGTCTAATCGCCCTTTCAGGCATTTTGATGCGCAATACGCTGATTCTGATTGGGCAAATCCATCACAACGCCCAAGAAGGGCTGGATCCGTTTCACGCGGTGGTCGAAGCCACGGTCCAACGTGCCCGCCCGGTACTGCTGACAGCGCTGGCGGCAATCCTGGCATTCATTCCCCTGACACACTCCGTCTTCTGGGGGACGCTGGCCTACACGCTGATCGGAGGCACGTTTGTCGGAACCATCATGACGCTGGTGTTCCTGCCAGCGATGTACTCCATCTGGTTCAAGATCCGTCCTGACCATGCGGGGAAAACTGAACCCGCCAATAAGCAAGCAAGCCTGGTGGATAGGACGCCACCTCGTCCTCTCGACGTTCACCAAACCACAGAGCTTTAGCCGTAGGCCATAGCGTGCTGCTTTAGTGGGCGTCGACGTGGCTGTTTACCTGACACCGAACCGCCGAGGGGACGCAACGTCTCCTCGGCGGCCAACGTTCAGTCAGTCACAGACCCCTGCGGTATTCTCCCGGCGAAACTGTCCACCAGGCTCGCCACCACCATCTCTCCCATTCGCGTGCGAGTCTGCAGCGTCGCACTCGCGCGATGGGGCTGCAGTACCACGTTCTCGTTGGCAAACAGTGTCTCGGGGACGTTCGGTTCATCGACAAACACATCCAGTGCCGCACCTGCGATCTCTCCAGCGGCCAGTGCCGTCACCAGATCGACCTCGTTGACCAACTTGCCGCGCGCCACGTTGATCAGATACCCGTCCTTGCCCAGTGCGTGCAGCACCTCGGCATTGATGATGGCTTCAGCCTTGTCGGCAGCGGCCGCGAGAATCAGTGCATCACTGTAGCTGGCCAGCTGCTTCAGATCGGCGATGAACGTGTGGTTCACGTCGCTCATCGGCTGCAGATCGGTGTAACTGATCGGGCAGCCGAACGCCGCGGCCCGGGTCGCCACGGCACGGCCGACCCGGCCCATGCCGACGATGCCGATGCGCATGCCCGACACCTGACGTGCCAACGGCAACGGAGCCAACGGCGTCGGGCTATGGGGCCATTGGCCCGAACGCACATAACGATCACTGGTGCACAGACCCCGGCACACGGCAATCAACAAGCCGATGGCCAGGTCGGCGACATCTTCGGTCAGCGCTCCGATGGTTGCCGTTACGCGGATTCCGCGATCCCGGGCGTAAGCCAGATCCACCGCATCGGTACCCACGCCGTTGACCGCCACCACTTCCAGTTTCGGTAGTTGCGCCATCAGCGCCTGGCTGATTCCGGTATGCCCGCCGGTGATCACCCCGCGAATGTTCGCGCCGTGTTCCTGCAAATAAGCCTGCTTGTCGGCCTGCTGGAAGTAACGTCTGACGGTAAACAGCTCATCGAGCCGCGCGTTGATTTCAGGGATCAGGATCGGGCTGAGCTGCAAGACTTCTGGCTTCATGTAAACCTCGTGTAGCGGAATAAAAAGACCGGTTCAACCGCGACCGGCAAACGGCATGGCAGTGGCCATGACGGTCATGTTCAGGACGTTCGCCTCCAGCGGCAGGCCGGCGATGTAACGCACGGCATCGGCCACATGTTTGACGTCCACCATCGGCTCCACGGCGATGGTGCCGTTGGCCTGGCGCACGCCTTTGGTCATGCGCACCGACATTTCGGTCAGGGCGTTGCCAATGTCGATCTGGCTGCAGGCGATGTTGAATTCACGCCCGTCCAGGGCCAGGGATTTGGTCAGCCCCAGCACCGCATGTTTGCTGGCGGTGTAGGCGCTGCTGAAGGGGCGTGGGGTATGCGCCGAGATCGAGCCGTTATTGATGATGCGTCCGCCCTGTGGCTGTTGCCGGCGCATCAGTGCGAAGGCACCACGGGCGCAGAGGAAAACGCCGTTGAGGTTGGTGTCGATCACGTTTCGCCACTGCTCGAACGTCAGCTCATCGAGCGGCACAGCAGGGGCGTTGACCCCGGCGTTGTTGAACACCACGTCGAGGCGTCCGTATACCTCGGTGATGGTGGCAAACAGCGCATCGACACTGATCGGGTCGCGCACATCAGTGGGCACCGCCAACGCTTCGTGTCCTTCGCTGAGCGCCAATTCGACCAAGGCCTGCAAAGGCTCCGCTCGGCGACCGGCCAACACCAGAGTGAATCCGTCTGCCATCAGAGCCAGCGCCACGGCGCGGCCGATTCCGCTGCCGGCGCCGGTGACCAGGGCCACTTTCAAAGGACTGGACATGTTGTTATCTCCTTTTTTCGATTCACGAGAGCGTACGTCGGGTTCAAGGTCGCTGACCGACGCGCATTTCCAGTTGGCCGATGCCGTCGATCCCGGCATTGATGATGTCGCCCGGTTGCAGCGCATCGACGCCCGCCGGGCTGCCGGTCATGATCAAGTCACCGGCCCGGAGCGCTACCGATTGCGAGATGCGGCTGATGATTTCACTGACCGACCAGATCTGGCTGTCGAGGCTGTCGCGTTGGCGCTCTTCGCCGTTGACGTTCAGCCACAAATCACCGTCCGGGTGTCCGGCGCGAGTCACCGGCACGATGGCGGTCATCGGCGCGGCGCCGTCAAACACCTTGGCACCTTCCCACGGCAAGCCATTGCTTTTGGCCGCACGCTGGACATCACGGCGGGTCAGGTCAAGGCCGACGGCATAGCCCCAGACATAGGCCAGCGCCTGGCTCTCCGGAATATTGGCGCCGCCTTCGCCGATGGCCACGACCAATTCGATTTCGTGGACAAACTCTTCGGTCAATGGCGGGAAAGTCACTTCGCCCGTCGCATCCACCACGTTGCTCGCCGGTTTCATGAAGAACACCGGCGGCTGGCGGGACTGGCCTTGGGTGTCTGGCCAAGGGTAGTTGCGGCCGACGCAAAAAACTCGGCCAACGGGAAAGCGCTGCTGGCTGCCGGCAACCGGCAAGGTCACGGGCAGATCCGGGGTAAACACGTACTCGGTCATCGTCATTTTTGTAGTCGTCCTGTTTGAAGCGTCAGCGTACGGCGGCAATCTTTTGCAAAGTTGGACGAAAGCCGTCTCGTGTTGGAGAAAAACGGTTTCTTGGCTCAGCGCGCCTTGAGTTCGATGCGATACAAGCGACCGAGCAGCAACGAATAGGACAAGGTCCCCATCAGCGCCACGCCGCCAATGAACCAGAAGGCGTAGGCAAACGAGCCTGTTGCGTGGACGATTCCGCCAATCACAATCGGGGTGACGATCCCGCCGATGTTGGCAGCCAGGCTGGTGACCCCCCCGGTCAATCCGATCAACTCCTTCGGCGCGACTTCCGACACCGCCGCCCACGACGAGGAGGCAATTCCCTGGGCGAAGAAGGCCATGGTCAGAACGGCAATGCAGATCACGTTCGAGTCGGTGAAATTCACCAGCACAATCGACATCCCCAGCATCGAGCCGACCACCAATGGCAACTTGCGAGCGAAGGACATTGAGTAACCACGACGGATCAGCAAGTCGGAGACGATGCCTGCCAGCAGAATGCCGACCGTTGCACCTACGAACGGCAGCACGGCGAAGACCCCGGCCTTGATCATGGTCAGCTTGCGTTCTTCGATCAGGTACGTCGGGAACCAGGTCAGGAAGAAGTACAACGCCGAGGTGCTGGCGAACTTGCCGATGCAAATCGCCCAGATCTGCCGATAGCTGAACAGCTCGGCGATCTGCCGCCAGTTGAACCGGGTGCGCTCCTGACTGCTCTTGACCAGTCCACCGCCGGCTTCGATGTACTTCAGTTCTTCCTGGCTGACGTTCTTGCAGCTCAGCGGATCGCGGTACACGTAGAGCCAGATCACACCAAACACAATGCCGAGTATCCCGGTGCTGTAGAAAACATGGCGCCAGTCATAGGTCGTGGCCAGCCATAACAGCATGCCGGTAAACAATGCCGTGCCCAGATACTGGCCGCACACGTAAATGCTGCTGGCCAGGCCCCGTTCGCGGGCCGGGAACCACACCGTGACCGCTCGGCTGTTGGCCGGAAACGCTGGAGCTTCCATGGCGCCGACAGCCAGGCGCAGCCCGAACAGCGAAGCGAACCCAGTGGCAAAGCCTTGGCACACGGTGACCGTCGACCAACTGATCAGCGACACCCCGTAGGTGAACCGGGAACCGAAGCGATCGGCGATGAACCCGGCGGGGACCAGGGCGAGTGCATAGGTCCAGGCAAACGCGGAAAAAATCAGGCCCATTTCGATCTTGTCCAGGCCCAGATCCTTGGCCATGAACGGTGCGGCAATCGAGATATTTACGCGGTCGATGTAGTTGATGATGGTCGCAATCAGCAGCAATGACAGCATGAACCAGCGCCGCCGCGTCGGTAGTCGCTGAGGCAACAGGGCGTCCCGGGCGCCGGCGCTCACCGACGGCGCGGTGGACGGGGAGGTTTGCGAATTCGACATGAGTAGACCTTTTTATTGTTAGGAGAATCGAGATGTTCGCGCGCAGCCGAAGCCGATGCCCCCAGTGCCGGGGCAGGGCAATCGCTACTTGAATGAGGGCGCGGACAGCTACTGTCAGGCGCTCAGATACGCCTTCGGACTGGCTCGGTCGGGGGAGGGTTGGCGAGGGAAAAAAGCAGGTTCATCACGAGCGCACCTTTTGATTGTTTTTGGAAGGGTCGGGCTGCATTGGTTGTTACAGTGGTCGTACAACCTCTCAAAATCAACGGAGGCGTTAGATCGTTTTTTCTCCTGTAAAAGGCGATTAATGCAGGTGTCCAAGAGAAATCAAATCGGCTCATTTCCTTCGGTATGTGTTATTCACTTCATAAGTTGATGTTTTTAAATGATTAAATATTTTTGTGCGCTCGTAGTTTTTTGGACAGGCGACACATCACACACGGATACAATTAATTCTCTGTGTTTCGTTGTCATCCTATGACATGTTGAAGCCAGCGGTGTCTGCCTTCACAATCACTGCGGTCGCCGCCTGCGTCGCGGCGCGACGACAACCTGTCCATGTACCTGTCGAGGATCCTCAGGCGATGTCGTCACCGAGTCGAGTACCCACTTACGTCATGCAGCAACGCAGCGAATTGACGGACTTTTACATCCGCGACAAAAAGGGCCGGCGCGCCGAAACCAGCCCGCATCGCCATGAGTATTTCCAGATCCAGGTCAACCTCGGTGGCGATACCGTGCAGCACATCGGCAACGTCGAGCGGCCGTTTCCGCGCAACACGCTGGCCTTCATCCTGCCGCATCGCGTGCACGTGATTCCGCATCCGGCCGACAGCAATTTCATGGTGATCAACTTTTCCCAGACCTTCCTGTTGCCGCATTTGCAGTGCGACCCGATGGACCTGGAGGAGGTCTCGATTCTGCTGGCACCCGAGTTGTCGCCGTTCCGCTTTCAGGAGCATCTGGATTTCATTCTGTCCGATGAAGATTTCAGCAAAGTCTGTGCCCTGATCGAACAGATGCGCGTGCTCGATGAAAACCGTCAGTTCGGCACTCGCGAGATGCTCAAGGGATTGTTGCTGCAACTGGTGGGGAGCGTTTGTGCCTTGTATGCCGAGCCGCTCAAGCGGTTGGCCGAGGAGAATGCCGCCGAAGTCAGCCGACGCGATGCGCTGAGCAGGATGTCCGAATACTTGCGCAAGAACATTGCCGATCCCGACCTCAACCTGATCAAGGTGGCTGCTGCGACTTACCTGTCACCGACGTACCTGACGCACTGGTTGCGCAAGGAAATCGGCAAGACCTTCACTGAGCTGGTGCTCGAGCGCAGGATGCACGCGGCACGCAATTATTTGCTCAATGGGACACGACCGGTGGGGGAGGTGGCGAGGTTGTGCGGTTTCGCTGACGAGGCTTATTTTTCGCGACGCTTCCGCCAGATCCACGGCCAGCCTCCAGGGCAATTCAGGCGTCAGCAACTCAATCCTGATACGCCGCAATCACCGTCCAACACGTGATTGTTCATCGTTCACATTGCAGCGCAGGGGGCGCAGCCAGTCTCCGTGCTGATCAAGCCATACTGCGTGGCTTAGGGGCTGCATTCTATTTTGGCAAAACCTCAGAGGGGCCGAACGAGCGACGCTGGCTCCCCCAACAACATCTTTTGCCGCCAGGCGGGTGCGCTGGTGGGGAACAGCACTTCGTTCGGTCGCCAGCGAGCAACGCCGAAGGCGGCCGCAATACGCTGGCGTTGCTGGCCCTGGACAAGGGCGCGCCGGTAACTGCTCTCGCTCTGCTGTAGCCCCAGCACATAGCCCATGCCCGCCTGGAAATCGCCTCCATGGGCCCGCCACCAGGCGGCGATCAACTGCGGGTCGGGCCAGGGCAGGTTTTCATCGGGGTCCATGGCGACATTAGCGTCCTCAGGATCGTCGTTCGGGCCGGCATCGAAATCCGGCATGTCCTGCAATTCCAGGTCGAGCAGCGCCAGGTCAGCGCCAGTGATCAGACTGAAGGCTTCGCCGGCGACGCGGGCATGAGACAGGTCGCTCATCTGCTGGATCAACCAGGGCACGCTGAACGGGTCGCCCAGCAGCCCGATGGCCTGGATGCCGATGCGCTGCTGCTCAGGGTGCTCTATCAATTGGCGTATCCAGGCGATGCTGTTTTCACGCTTTTGCCAGGCCAGCAATACGCAGAGCGCTCGGTACTGGAACTCGCCCGGTTGCTCGGCGAACTGGCGCAGCGGTTCCAGGGCGTGCTCATCGCCCATCTGTGCGGTGGCCCAGTTGGCCCAGAAGCGCGTGGCTGGATCCGGGTGTAGACGGTGGGCATGAATTGTCGACATCAGGTCACGACGACGCAGCTCGCCGGCAGTGCGGGCGGCACGTGCCAGCACGCTTGGGTCGGCGTGGGAAAGTCCGGTAAGCAGGGCAGGGCCAGGGTCGTAGCGGTGCATGCCGCAGGCGGCCAGGCCGAGGCGGTGGAACAGAGGTTCAGGGGAGGCGAGCATGCGGTCGATCCAGGGCGATATCCATTCCCAGTCGAGCCAACCCAAGGCCATCAGATAACCGCGCTCTGTATCCACGGCACTGCGCAAGTGCTCGCTGAGCCGTGACAACACCTGCGCGTTACCCGCCTCGAAGGCCAGTACTGCACTGGCGAACATCTCGCCGATGGCGTGTGGGCCGAGTTGGGTCAGGAGGGTTTCCAGGCCGGTGGTGCCGGCGATTCGAAGGCCGTCGAGGTAGGCGTCGATGCGGCTGTCGAGCTTGCTGAGGTCATCCAGATCGTAATGCGGCGCGCGCTGGGCATAGTCGCGCAGGACGGCTAGGAAGCCGGCTTCTTCGGCGTGTTGGTCGATGATGATGGGTAGGGATATCAAACTAAGCCTGCCTGGGTCGATATCACGGGGTCACCTCGGTCCAACGCTGCCCATCCTCGGTCCAGACTACGTTCTTCGGTCCGCAGGACCAGAGAACACCATCATTTGCATGGAGATGGCGGCTACTGGGCTTACCGGGCAAATTCATGTCGACTGCAACCAGATTGTCATTGCCGTCGAGGCGCAATAGACCGGAATCACAGGCCAAATAGAGCTCGCCGTTGAACCACTCCATACCCCAGAGGTCTTCGCTGGTTGCGTCCTGTCCAACGGCTTCCCACTGCGAACCATCGCCACGCAGCAAAGTGCCCATCTGCCCGCATACAAACACTAAGTCTTCGCGAACGACCTTGACCCGATGCAATACGAGATTGGTTGGACTTTCCCGATTGAACCATTTGCCTTCCAGGCGTTGCCAAATTTCGCCATTGAATCCGACGGCATAGAGATTTTCTTCTCTGATACCGTCGATGGAGTTGAAACCGCATAGTTCAATCTCGCCTCTGGGTAAAACCACTCCCTGGTCCTGACGCGTCCATTTGGCTGGTCCCTCGCGACGGTAAACCTGGCGGCCCATGCCAGTGGCGTAGGGAACACCGTTGATGAGTTGCAGATCCCGAATAGGACCGCGACGAGCAGGGCCATCGAGCGAGTCGTCGATCTCTTCTTCGGTTGAGCCAACCATTGTGCTGACTGACACAATACCGTCTGGACCTGTAGCGAAAACCATGATTTCCGGTACTTCAATTGCGCAGATTCGCGTGGCGTGCCACTCGAGGTTGAAGGAGAACCAGCGGTTCTGGGACCTGTCCCACTTGAGCAGTTTGGAGGCGGTCGAGCCACTTTCCTTCAATGCATCGACTTGGGCGATGACTCGACCAACATTGCGGCTCTGCATGAAGCCGGAAAGGAAGGAGTATTCGTTAGACATAGCAAACCTATCGTTCTTGAAATTGAAAATTAAGCGGCAGAGTGGGCGTTGGATGTGATGCCTTTGATGGCCTCGATCGCCTGGTCGACGGCGTTCTGCTGCGTGGCAGTCAGCGTGCCGGAAGAGCGCTTGTCCGAGCCTGGATCGCTGCGCACTGGTGTGTTGTCTTCCATGTCACATTTTTTCTGGTGATAGTCGTCCAGCTGGTTGGCTATGCACTTCGAGTTGCAATGAGGGAATGCCGTACTGTGGGCAAGTGCACCTGCTTCACGGGCATTTTTGTAAGTCCATTTGGCATTAGCGGGTAGTCGCTGGTCGCTGCCTGGTTTGATCTTGTCACCGGAGTCCGGCCAGGATTGCAACACCGGACCGTCGTTGTGGGCCGCCTCCATCTGGCCCTGGACCGCATGGAGGATTCCATGGGTACCGTCGTCGCGCGACTGGGATGCACACACGCACGGCGCGTTGTCTTGCTTGTACTTCTCGAAGCCAGTCAAGGCAGTGCCACGTTCCCCCGTCTTAGAGAAACAATGTACCTCGATCAGGTGGTGACCTGTGATCTCCGGGTGACAGCAAAAACTCTTGTCTTTTTTTTTCGGTTTGAGCACGCATGCCTTGGCTTTCTTGCATTCATCGTCGCAATCCATTCCATCCGGTACTTTGTTGCCTCTCTCGGTCTCCCGCTTGGGACGTATCTTCGCATCCTTGCATTTATCCTCGGCAGCGTTTTGCTCGTCTTTGCAGACCTGGCCTTCGCTGGTGTCGAACGCTATCGCATCCACATGCATCCACGTTGGCGTGTTACCAGGTGATGATGCGTGGTTGTGGGTTGTCAGGTCCATGTGTCGCACTACGTTCTCGCCTTCGAACTTCACATCCATCGACCAGGAGGTGAAGTACACCTTGCCCTTGATCTTACTGGTGATCACGCCCTTCTTCGGCGCGCAACCGGCCTCATCCCCATAGCTGGTCTTGAAGTAACTCTTGTTCTTGAGCATCACTTCCTTACCACTGATCTTCACCGTCCGACTTCCCTTGGTCGTGTCCTTGGCCATGCCGGTATTGGGGTAGGGGATCGGCACCCCGGGCGGGGTGGGCGGAGCCTGGGGCGGGGTGAAGCAGACATCCGGAAAGCAGGCCACCGACTTGCCATCCGCCGCCTTGCAGGAGATCTCCATATTGTTGGCAAAGACCTCATTCGCCATCACGCAGCCCTCACAGTCTGGTAACTGAGCATCGCGGCGGCGCGTTCGCCGGCGTCGTTGCCCAAGTGGCAGAAGATATTCGGGCCTTCGCCATAGCCCTTGCGGCTGGCGGCCAGGGCCACGGCGAGCATCGCCGGGCCGATGGCGGCGCCGACTTCGCCGATGCAGTCGGCGGGGTGCCAGAGGTGGAAGAACTCCTTGCGCACGCGCAGGGTGCGGCTCAGGACCAAGGACGCTTCCTTGAAGTAGTACTGCTCGCCGGAGATGTCGGTGAGCCGATAATCCATTTGCTCCAAACCACAGCCGACTTCGCTCAGGGCGGCGCGTACGGCTTGAGTCAGGCCGTCGGCGCGCAGGGGAATGTCTTCGGCCTCCACCGTGGCCTTCTCCATACCGAACCCCAGGCCGATGCAGGCCAATTGCGGCTCTTTGCTGGCAACAGGGGCGGCCAGCACCACGGCGGCGGCACCTTCGCCGGGGATAAATCCGTTGGAGTTCTGGCTGGTGAGCAGGCGTTCGCGTGCTTCGAAAGCGGCCAGCGTCGGCCCGCTGAGGAAGGAGTCGACGCCGGCAATCAGCACATGGCGATGGCCGCCCTGGTAGATCAGCGTGCGTGCATTCAGCAGGGCCACGGCAGCGCTGACCCGACCACGGGCAATGACGTTGGAACCGGGATGAAAGCGCAGGCCCAGTTCGGCTTCAATGGCGTGCAGCAGCCCCTTATCGAGACCATCGAGGCGGCCGGGGCGCTCGACTTCCGCCACCCCCAGCAACAGCGGGGTCTTTTCCGGGTCGACGTTGGGGGTGCTTTGCAGTGCCTCGGCGATGGCCCGGGCGGCCATCTTGATCAGCTTGGTGCGGCCGCGCCAGGGCTGTTCCAAAGGCACGCTGGCGGCAATCAGCCATTCGCCGCCTTGGTCGATAAAGCGGGTTTCCTGGAAATTGTCGATGGCGCAGCGGATCGCCGCGCAGCTCGCGGGTGCGCTGAGGCCGACAGCACTGACCATGCCGGAGCCGATGATGCAAAGCACGGTCATCAGTCCGTCTCCTCGGGTGCGTGCTTGTCTTTTACCAAGGAGGAGAGCGACGGGTAGTAATCCTTGCCCAGTTCTCGGGCGCGCCACCAGCCCGTGGACATCGTGCCGACCAGCACCTGAGCGATCTCGAACATGTTGCGCCGTAGCGGGCGGGCGACACGCCAGGTCAGTTGCACCTGGAGCGCGTCGGTGTCGATCAGCAGGGTGTCGATCACCGCCTGCACAGTCTCATGACCACCTTTTTTCAGGAAGAAGGTCACCGGCACGTCGATTTCGGGGATGCGAAAGCCCGCGCGCTCCTGGGGCGTGAGGTTGAGCAGCAGCACGTCCTCGCCGCCTCGCAGATAGTGGATCTGCTGATCGTCAGGGGCCGCCTGAAAGTAGCGGCGGTCGAAATCACCCGGCAGAAACGGAAAGCAGTCGGCCAACCAGGTCTCGTCATAAGTACCGGCGAAGCGGGCGCGTTGCGGCCAGCTACGGCCGATGGGGCCGAGGGCCATCGGGCGGTAGTCGCCAGAGGGACTGTCGATCGCCTTGCCCAATTCCTCGGTGTTCGGCATCGGCATGCCACCGATATCAGCACTACCCATATGGCGTGGGAACCAGCCACAACCGGTCGGATTGTCCAGGTAGCAGTGACGCATTTCGGAGTCTTTGGCCATCGGATGACTGCCGCCAAAGGCCTGGGCATAAGAGATGTGCTGCTCGGTGAAGGGCTGCGGCAAGCCGGGAGAAACGCCCAATAGCCCCGGTTGCCACTGCCGGGGGCCGAGGACGGAAAAGGCTTTGCTCATCTGACCGACGCGAATGCCCGCAGCCAGTTGCCTCACGGGCCGCCCGCCTGGGGCATAGGCCTTGCCTCGCACCAGCACATCGCAGAATGGCTTGATCGGGGCGAAGTCCATTTCCTGCAGCGGGGCGCTGAGACCAGGCTCGCCGAGGAAGGTATCGGCCATCAGCAGCGGTTGCTGGCTGTCGGCGAGGGTCGCCGCGCGGCCGTCCAGCGGCAGATTGAAAGTGCCTTTGGCCACCACCACCAGGGATTCGCGGCCATCGGGCTCCGTGCCCTGGGTATAGGCAGCAAGCAGTTTGCTGGCGTTGAGCAGTTCCATGGGCCGAATACCTGTCTAGTTGATCTGCACCGAACCACCCTTGATGCGGTTGACCCCGCTGGAGCGGCTGGACAGGTAGGCGCCCTGGATAATCACTTTACCCGCGCGGGTCAGGGTGATGCTGGCCTTGCCGCAGCGCAGCACGATCTCGCGTTCGGCACTCAATTCCAGGCGCTGGTCGTCCAGTTGCACGCAGGCAACCGGTGCGGGCGCCGCGGTCTGGCCAAGCAGGCGGCCGATCACTAGCGGGCGGAAAGGGTCGCCATCTTCGAACATCAGCGCCACCTGGGTGCCGATGTCTGCAGGGGCGAGCAGGGTGGTGCTGCGGGCGGCGATGCTCTGTTCCTCGGGGCAACCGGGGTAGGTCACCAGGGGCGCACTGGCTTGCGGCAGGTCGAGCAGGACGCCGATGACCACGCCATCGATGCGGGCCTGGGTGGGTAGTGGGTATTGAACCGTCATACGCGTGACTCCTAGTTTTGCAGGATCTTGCGTCCCTTGATCACCACGTTCTTGTTGGCCTTGATGTTGATCGCGCCAGAGCCGTCTATGGTTATGTCCTTGCCGCGGATGCTGATGGTGCCGTCCTTCTTCATGACGATGCTGGCTTTGCCGGTGGTGATGGTCACCGAGTCACCGGCATCGATGACAAGGTCCTTGCCCACCGTCAGCGCATCGTTGTTGTCGATATCGGTCGTGCGTCCTGCACCGACCTTGCGCGATTCGTTTGCCTTTACCGTGGTTGAAAGATTGGCACCCACGTCCACCGAGCGGTTGGCGCCCACATTGGTCGACTGGTAGAGGCCCACATTGACGTTTTGGTAGGCCCCGACATTCACCGTTTGAAAGGCACCGATGACAACTTCCTGCGCTGCGCCGATGGCGATCGTCTCGTTGATACCTACCGCATGGGTGCGCTGCAGGGTCACGGTCGCGGTTTCGTTGGCGCCGACGCTGATCGTGCGGTTGCTGCCAATGTTGATGGTCTCGTTGCTGCCGACGTGTTCCGTACGGTTGACGCCAATGGTGATGGTCTCGTTGTTATCGACGGTTTCGGTGCGGTCGTGTTTGACGTGCACGGTTTCGTCGTTGTCGATGCTCTTGCTGCGGTCGTGGCCGACCCAGTGGGTCTCGTCGTTCTCGACCTCAATGTCCTGGTTCTTCTCGGCGTGGATAAACAGTTGCTCCGCACCCTTTTTGTCCTCCATGCGGATTTCATTGAAGTTGGCCGGTGAGCCGCCCTTGCTTGAACGGCTCTTCACGCCGCTCTGGGTGGCATTGGCCGGCAGCGTGTAAGGCACCGTCTGCTCGGCGTTGTAGACGCGGCCGGTGATGATCGGCCGATCCGGGTCGCCTTCGAGGAAACTGACAATCACTTCCTGACCGATTCGCGGGATCTGCATCGCCCCCCAGTTCTTGCCGGCCCAGGCCTGGGAGACGCGCATCCAGCAGGAGCTGTTCTCGTTGGATTGGTCGTGGCGATCCCAGTAGAAGTGCACTTTGACCCGGCCATACTGGTCGGTCCAAATCTCCTCGCCATTGGGGCCGACCACCACCGCGGTCTGTGGCCCTCGGACAATCGGCATGGGGGTCAGGGGGAGGGGGTGGAAAACCTGGCTGGCATCCATGCAAGCGAGTTCGCCCACGAACTGCTCGGAGAGATCCTGGGTGCCACTTTCATAGGGCTCCTGGTGGATGTGGTAGCGCGCGCTGACCACCAGGTATTCGCGGTTCTGGTCTTCGCGCTCATAACCGGTCAGCGAGAACAGGTGGCCGGAGCCCAGTCCGCGGGCACGGCCGCGCAGTTGTACGCGCTCGAACTGGCTGTGGATGGCTTCGATGCGGGTACGCGCATAGTGCTCGCCGTCGTTGCTCTGTGCGTATTCACCGGGGTAGTCGTAGAGCGGGTAGTCGCCGTTGCTGTGGCTGCGCGACACACTGGAGCGCACCTCAAGGTTGGCGCGGGGGCGCTGGAAGTCGTAATCGTTGAGCTCCAGCGAACCGGGTTGGACTTCCCGCGTCAGTTGCCAATCGTAGAAATGATCGCGCTCGCGCATTTGCCGATCGGGCGGGTAGAACGGCACTGAGTCGTAATCTGCCACCGTGGAGTGGGCGCCATAGGCGTCGGCCAACACCAGTACATGACGCGCTTGCTCATGGCGGAAGTAGTAATAGATCCCTTCCTGTTCCATCAAGCGGCTGACGAAATCGAAGCTGGTTTCGCGGTACTGCACGCAATATTCCCACTGGCGGTAGCTGCCGCTCAGGCTGTCTTCGAAATCGGAAAAACCGAGGTCGCGGAACACCTGCTTGATGATGTCCGGCACCGTATTGTTCTGAAAAATCCGGCAATCCGAGGTGCGCGTGAGCAGCCAGAACCAGGGCCGCAGGCTGACGTGGTAGCCGGCGAAGTGGCCATGGCCGGTCAGTTGTCGACAGCTGCAGGCAATGCCGTGGAAGTAGCGTTTGCCGCCGTCGTGCAGTTCCAGGGTCAGGCCCATCGGCTTGCCCAGCAAATGGTCGAACGTGATCGCCCGGTCTTCGGAGGTGAGGTTCAATTCGTAGTGGAACAACCGCCCCAATTCTTCGTTGCCTTCCATGCTCCGCAGCAGCAGGACATCGCCGCCGAGGGGGCAGTTGACCTGCACCAAACGGTTGTTTTGCGTGATTGCCATGCACGGCTTCCTCTGCCTCGTGTTTGGGCGTCAGTCGGCCGTCTCGAATACATAACGCAACGTACGACTGAATCCGTTTCCAGCGGATTAACCTTTTGCCCAACGCCTCTTTGGCGTTATCTCTAATCCTTACAATTCAAGGAAGTGTTAGCGCTGTTCAATGCTTGTCAAGAAACTCTCCGACCAGTGGGGTGAACACCGAGGCGTTTCAAGATCGGTGATCGGAGGTCATTATTTAGTATCTTTGGTTATAGGCTTTATTCTAAAAAGTGAGTACCCGCGCAATTTATTCAGGCGCGAATTCAATCGTGCTTATGAAGAGCATCTTTCAAAGTTGCGTAAAGGATGAGTACTGTAAAACTAAAGTTCGCGCACTTTTAACCACCGAAGACCTGATGACAGCAGAACCGACTATCCTTTCGGATAGTGAACGCTGCACTCTTGGCAAAAAGGGACGCCATGCCAGACTATGATCGCGCCATCGGCTCCACACCCGGCATTACATACGGTGATCGAACCTGTCTGATCGGGCCCTGGTTACTCAGGCCCTGGCTACTCCGGATGGCTTCAATTACGGTTTTCTGTCTTTTCACGGCAACGCCCGGATACGGCCAGAACCTGCCAACCGCGGCAGGTGTCGAAAACGCCACGGTAACGGTGATTCAAGCGCAGGAAATCGTTTCCAGGGCCACCCTTGAAGCCGTTCGCTGGAGCGGCCCTGAGTCCGGCCCGAAAGCCCAGCGGGGCAAGAGCATCGCCCTTGTCGCAGAGGATTTGCGTAACGGAGGCATCGTCGGTGTCGCGCAGGGCGCTCGCGAGGCAGCCAAGGCGATGGGCTGGACGCTGAAGATATTCGATGGCGCTGGATCATCGGCCGGGCGCGCAAAGGCCTTCTCCGATGCGCTGGCAGAGAAGCCCGACGGCCTCATTCTGTGCGGTTCCGATGCCCTTGAGAACAATGCGGCGCTGATCCTCTTCGCCAACAGGGATGTGCCGGTGGTTGGCTGGCACGCCGGGGCACGCCCCGGGCCGATTGACGGCACGCCGGTGGCCATGAACGTCACGACCGACCCGCTCGAAGTGGCTCGCCTCACGGCCATGGCGGCAGTGGCACAGTCAAACGGACACGCCGGCGTGGTCATCCTGACCGACTCCAAGTACAGCATCGCCATGGCGAAAGCCAAGGCCATGGAAAACGTCATTCGGGCCTGTCGAGAATGTACGTTGCTGGAAGTGCGCGATGTGGCGATCTCCGAAAGTGGCGAGAAGATGCCGGCGCTCACCAAGGAGCTGCTTCAGCGCTATGGCAAGCGCTGGACCCACACGCTGGCCATCAACGATATCTATTTCGACTACTCGATTGCCTCATTGACCAACGCCGCAATGCCCAGTGACGGCATCAGTCTGTTATCTGCCGGTGATGGCAGCGCTTCGGCTTTCTTGCGCATACAGGCAAAAACCTACCAGACCGTCACCGTGGCCGAGCCGCTCAACCTGCATGGCTGGCAAGTGATGGATGAATTGAACCGGTTGTTTGCAGGGCAGCCGGTGAGCGGCTTCGTAGCACCGATTCACTTGGTCAATGCCGACAATATTGCTTTCGACGGCGGGAAGAAATTCCAGTACGACCCTGACAATGGTTATCGAGACATTTATCGCCACCAATGGAATCCCTGACATTGGACGTTATTTCCCGGCTCGGACGCCGGCTATTGCCGCAGTCGTTGCGCGCACAGTTCACACTGGCGTTCCTGACGCTGGCGCTGCTGATCCTGGCGGGTGGTGCCACAGCGGTCTACGCGTTGCGCACGTCAAACAGCGCCACCCGCCAGCTGACGGATGAACGACTGGTGCGCATGCAAAATGGGCAAGACATGGTGCAGCGGACCTTGCTGATCGAACGCCAGACCGATCAGCTTCTGACAACCCGTTCCCCCGACGCCCTGCGTTCAAGCTATGCGGCGACCGTCGAACAGCTTGAAGCCCTTGATCAACTGGTGCAGGAGCTGACTGCCGCGAACAGTGGCGAGGCGATACTCGACATGCATCAGTCGAGTCAGATGTTCCGCAATACCGCCAACATCGTTGCGCAACTGCGAGAAAGCCTGTTGCAGACCGAGGTCACCTTCGAGCAAGCCCTGGAGGATCACGCTGCCCGGTTAACCGCGACCAAGTCCCGGTCCAGCCTGGAACTGGCGGTGTTACTTTTCGATCTGCCGCAGGCTAATGACAGTGATGCCGTGCAACGGCTGCGGATCCGATATGAGCGCCTGTCACGCGCCGCTGGCAAGTTACCCGACGCTGATGGGGAAACGCCCGATCTCTTCTCCCTGCGCCTGAGACTCATCAATCAGCACAACGTCATCCAGCGCTTCAATGAGGAGTTGAAGAATGAGGCCGGGGTTCTGGTCGCGGTGGCCCGTGCGCAATCCAGTGCTTACACCGAAGACTATCGCGAAGCCGTGCAGCGCCTGGTCGAGGCCTCAAATCGTAGCCAGCAATGGGTGCTGATCATGTTGGGCGCCAGCCTGGTGTTCGCCTGGTTCGTGACCCGGGTCTTCATGGGCCGTCATGTGCTTGTGCGCCTGAATGAAATAAGCCGGCAATTGCGTCAGGAACGCACTGACAAAACGCATTTGATGATGGTGGAACATGGGAAAGACGAGATCGGCAACATGGCTCGCGCGGTGAATCAATTCCTCAAAGACCGTCTTCAGCTGGAAAAAAAGACGGTCCAATTGAGTATCGCCACAGAGCGGCTCGCCCTGCAAAACAACCGATTAGAGCAAGAAGCCATCATCCGTGCCGGACAAGGTCATGTCCTGGAGCTGATCGCCAGGAGCACCGAGCTTGCAGAAGTCCTCGAGAGTCTGGCTCACCTGGTCGAGTCCCAACTGGAGGGGATGATGGTGTCCATCCTGGTGCTGGATGAGGATGGCAAACACCTGCTGCACGGGGCTGCCCCCAGTTTGCCGAAAGCCTATAACCAGCTCATTGACGGGATTGCGATCGGTCCAAACGTAGGCTCTTGCGGCACCGCGGTGTATCGACGAGAACCGGTCATCGTCACGGATATCGAGCTGGACCCGCTGTGGGAGGAGTACCGATCAGCCGCTGCGCCCTATGGATTTCGCGCCTGCTGGTCGACGCCGATTCTGTCCCATGAGCGAAAGGTATTGGGTACGTTTGCCTTGTATTCCAACACCGTCCGCAGCCCTAGCTCGACCGAGACGCGACTGATCGACATGGCGACACCTCTTGCCGGTATTGCGATAGAACGCCAACTGACCGAAAAACGCATTCGCTATATGGGCGACCATGACGCACTGACCGGGCTGCCGAATCGCACCCTGCTCGAAGACCGTCTCAAGCAGGCAATACTGTATGCCCAGCGCTACAGCCGGCTGGTGACGGTGGTGTTTCTCGATCTGGACAAATTCAAACTGGTGAATGACAGCCTTGGGCACAGCGCTGGAGACGTACTGCTGAAAACCGTCGCCCAGCGCATGCAGGAATGTGTGCGCCGCACCGACACCGTCGTGCGACTGGGTGGCGACGAGTTTGTGATCATCCTGTTCGACCAGCCCTCAGACCTCGACGGCGTTACTCCAGCCTTGCACAAGATCCAGGAAGCCATCCTGCAGCCGATTCAGCTCAGCGGGCATACACTCCACGTCACCTGCAGCATGGGGTTGGCCACCTACCCAGCCGACGGCAGCGATACCGATACGTTGCTCAGCAATGCGGACGCCGCCATGTACCGGGCCAAGGAACTGGGTCGCAACAGTTACCAGTTCTATACGAGCGAGATGAATAACAAGGATCAGGGCAAGCTCGCCATGCAAGACGGGCTACGAAACGCACTCAACCATGACGAGTTCCTGCTGCTGTACCAGCCACAGGTGGATTTGCAGACAGGTCAGATTATCGGCGTTGAAGCACTGATCCGCTGGCAGCACCCCGAGCTCGGCATGGTGTCTCCAGTCAAATTCATTCCGCAGGCCGAAGAGACCGGGTTGATCGTGCCCATAGGCGATTGGGTGATTCATACCGCGTGCAGACAGAACAAGGACTGGCAGGATGCGGGCTGGCCGCCGATCACCATGTCGGTGAATATTTCAGCACGCCAGTTCATCGAAAGGGACCTGATCGACCGGGTGAGGCATGCCTTGCAAGAGACCGGACTGGACCCGATGTACCTTGAGCTGGAGCTGACCGAAAGTCTGATCATGCAAGACCTTCAGCAAGCCATCAGCAAAATGAAGGAACTGCAATCAATGGGGATCAGTCTGTCGATCGACGACTTCGGCACCGGCTACTCCAGCCTCGCCGCATTGAAAAGCTTCCCCATCGCAAGACTCAAGATCGACCAGTCTTTCGTGCACGATCTGCCCGACAACGAGAACGACAAAGCCATCGCTACCGCAGTGATTTCGTTGGGGCACCAACTGAACCTCAAGGTCATAGCCGAAGGTGTCGAAACCGAAGAGCAGCAAACCTTCCTGCGTGAAAACGGCTGCGATGAAATTCAGGGCCACTTTTTCAGCAGAGCGGTCAGCGCAGAGGAAATCAGTCTGTTACTGCGTACGTCCCGATTGCCTCAACCGAGCCGCATTATCAGCCCTGACACGGTAAGGCGAAAACGCGATGTAAAACGTCCACGCAGTCCAATGCCCGGGCATTAATGACTTGGCGTACGGTAAAACGCTGCTGTGTCGACCTGCGGCAAAAAAGACATCGGCGACTTTCTGCTGCTCACCCAACTGGTGACCAGAGAAACCACCAGAGTGGCCAGCACCGGACGACGGAATTTCGCTTCAGCATTTTTGATGGACTGTGGCATGGCACGCTCGGCATTCAGCAAGAGAGAAAACTTGCATCTGGCATGAACCATGGTGCCAATCTCGATGAGCCGGGTAGTGTGGCAGGGGAACGACCTATGAAGGCCGTCCCCATGCCGATTGTGGCGCAAACCACTTGAGGTCGGTGCTCTCCCGTATTTTCGCCGGTCAACTGCGAGCTTCTTCGGTCAGCTCAAACACCTCTAGTTATCGATTAAAACGCTCGACCAATGAATACTGAGTATTAGCTGTCCGGGTCAATTCCTTGCTTAACTCTGCCGAATGATGGGCCTGCTCCGACGTCTGATCTGCCAGGTGCGCGATGGTGGTGATATTACGGCTGATTTCCTCTGCAACGGCGGTTTGCTCTTCAGTGGCCGCTGCAATCTGGGTTGTCATATCAGTGATGTTGGCGACCGCTTCACTGATACCTACCAATGCTTTGTCTGCCTCAAGCACCCACGTCACACCTTCTTCGGCCTGATGGCGACCACTTTCCATTGTTTGCACGGCGTTATCGGAAGACATCTGGAGCTTGGTTATCAAGCCATGGATTTGCGTCGTGGATTCAGAGGTGCGCTGCGCCAACTGACGCACCTCGTCCGCCACCACGGCGAAGCCTCGACCCATATCACCAGCGCGCGCAGCTTCGATCGCGGCATTCAAGGCCAGTAGGTTGGTTTGATCGGCAATGCCTTTGATGACATCGACCACGGTTCCGATTTCATTGCTGTCCTTGGCTAACTGCGCGACCGTCTGCCCGGTTTCGCCAACCACTGCGGACAGTCGCTGGATCGCTTCGCGGGTATCTCGGGCCACATCGCGTCCGCGTCCGGTCAGCAAGTTAGCTTCTTGGGAGGCGTCAGCGGTGCGTTGGACATGGCTGGCGACTTCTTGTGTGGTCGCCGCCATCTGATTGACCGCTGCGGACACTTGTTCGGTTTCGACACGCTGGCGATCAAGACCCCGTGAGCTGTCGGCGGCCAATACGTCGGACCTCCCGGCTAGTCCGCTGAGTTGCTCCGCGGTGTCCTGCAGACGTGTAAGACAGGTCTTCAGGCGCGCGGCCTGGCTCACAAAGGCGGTTTCAAGGCGTGCCTGAGGGCCACACTCGTCGCTGTACATTTTCGCGATCAGTTGATCGGAGGTGGAGGGTTCAGCCATCTGTAGCATGCGCAATGTCCCCTGCTTTTGCCAGCGCGTGACGATCAGTCCGAGCGGTGCAGAGACAGCTGCGGTGATGGCAATGGCCACGAAGGTGTTGAGTAAGACACCACTCAAAGCCCCCGCCAAGCCCATAACCAGGAATGGCAACCAGCCAAGCAGGGCCGGTTGCCACTTGTCACGCGCGGGGATGGCCGCCTTGCCCTGACTGATGCGCTTGTAGAGGGCTTCGGCGCGGTGAACTTGTTCGGCAGTGGGTTTGACCCTGACCGATTCATAGCCAACCACTTGGCTGCCTTCGAAAATCGGTGTGACGTAGGCATTGACCCAGTAATGGTCACCGTTTCTGGAGCGGTTTTTGACAATGCCCATCCACGGGTTGCCTTGCTTAAGAGCGCCCCACATATGGGCGAATACGGCAGGAGGCACATCGGGATGGCGGACGATATTTTGCGGTGCGCCAATCAGGTCGGCTCTGTCGAAGCCACTGATTTCTACGAAGGCGTCATTGCAGTAAGTGATGACTCCTCGAGCATCTGTTGTCGAGATGAGTTTCTGTTGAGGTGCAAGCGCGACCTCACGTTGCGTAACGGGTTGGTTGTTCCTCATTCCTGCAGCTCCCTGGGTCCGGTAAAAAAGCCATCGGCAGACGCCAGGAAAATGTGAGTAATTTTTTTAAAATTATATTTAACAACAATGAGTTACATTAATTTTGATCATTGGAAATCGGGTCCAGATTAGATTTTTTTTCAGGTCCGTCCTCGACATCCTGGTTTACGCAAGGTTGTAGGAATGGCCTTGTCTGGATTACTTGATTGACGTCAACCGCCTGTGTCGGCCTGCGCTGTATTCTGCGCTGAAACCGACTGTTGGTAGCGCAAGGCTTATTGCTCATGACTGAATTGATGCTGACTCACCTCGACTCACTGGGACGCGTGCGAATGGTCGATGTTACGGATAAATGCGTGACGTCCCGAGAAGCCGTGGCTGAGGCATGGGTTCATATGCTTGCCGAGACCCGACAACTGATTGCCAGTGGTGCTCACCCTAAAGGTGATGTATTTGCGGTAGCGCGGATCGCCGGCATTCAGGCGGCCAAACGCACGAGCGAGTTGATTCCGCTCTGTCATCCGCTGCTTCTGAGCAGTGTTAACGTTGAGTTGAGTTTTGAAGGTGACCAACGCGTACGCATTGTTTCTCGGTGCAAGCTGTCCGGACAGACCGGCGTCGAGATGGAGGCACTGACCGCCGCCAGTGTGGCGGCCTTGACCTTGTATGACATGTGCAAGGCCGTGGACCGGGGCATGAGTATCGAATCGGTGCGGCTGTTGGAGAAGCAGGGTGGTAAAAGTGGTTGGTATCAGGCGCCGCAACAATGAAGCTGAATGTTTTGTATTTCTCGCGGTACCGCGAAACGCTTGGCCTTGACGATGAAACGATTGAAGGTGATTTCACTTCTGTCGATCAGTTGCGTCAGCACCTGATACATCGGTCTGGCGTCTGGCAGGTGCTGGCCGAACAGAACCTCATGTGTGCCCGCAATCAGGACATGTGTGGGCTCGATGAGCCGTTGATCGACGGTGATGAAGTGGGTTTTTTCCCAACCGTAACGGGAGGGTGATTCGATGATTCGAGTGCAGACAGAGCGCTTCGAACCCGGCACCGAAATCAATGCCCTGCAGGCTTTGAGCCTGAATGTCGGTGCCGTGGTGAGTTTTGTCGGGTATGTACGTGACACCAACGTCGGACAAGAAGTCGCCGGGATGTTTCTTGAGCATTACCCCGGTATGACCGAAAAGGTCCTGGGCAAGATCGCCGACGAAGCCCGACAGCGCTGGCCGTTGCTCGGACTGGTGCTGATCCATCGAATCGGCGCGCTGCAACCGGGAGACCCCATTGTCTTTGTCGGCGTCAGCAGCAGTCATCGTCAAGCGGCTTTTGATGCCTGTGCGTTTGTAATGGATTACCTGAAAACCCGAGCGCCATTCTGGAAGAAAGAACAGGTGGCCGAGAGTTCCCATTGGGTCGAGGCTCGCCACAGTGATCGCGAGGCGGCGCAACGATGGGAGTGACGTTTCCCTCGCGGTGAGTGGAACGTGTTCAGCTGTATTGAGAGCGAGAATCCCATGCTCTATCCGCTGTTTCTGACATTGCACCTGTTTGCCGCGATGATTTTCATCGGCACGGTATTCTTCGAAGTCCTGTTCCTTGAAAGTATCCGCAAACAACTGCCGGTCAAGGTCATGTTACTGGTCGAGCAGGGTGTCGGTCGACGTGCACGCACCTTGATTCCATGGGTCTTGCTGGTGTTGTTCGGTGCCGGGTTGGGGATGGTCTGGCTGCGCTATTTACCGGTCCTTGCCACACCAATGGCCTCATCGTTTGGCACGTTGCTGATGTTGAAAATCGTGGTGGCCGTCAGCGTACTGCTGCATTTCCTGGTCGCCATGTTTTTGTTCAAAAGTGGCCGGATGAGTGCTCGATACCTGCATTTCATCCATGGCAGCCTGTTCTGCCACATGGTTGTCATTGTGCTGTTGGCCAAGTGGATGTTTTACCTGACGTGGTGACTGGGCTTGCCTGGTGTCCGTTGCGCGACAAGCACTTCGCTCGCGCTTGATGCAAATCAAGGAGCATGGGTCGCCAGGCTCCGACACTGGCGGTCCGCAGCCAGTCTCGGAGACCCGTTATGCTCAATTCGTTTCACAGCCCTGGAGAGCTGAACGTCCGGTGCGATCAAGGCGTGCTCGACCCCAACGGCCATGTCGACACTGAAAAATTTCACGACGGCATCGGCTCTCTGGATTTGCATCGTGCATTGCGCGTCAGCCGTCAGAAGTGCCGTCCGCTGTCGCTGAACGTGCAACTGCCTTCTAACCTCAAGCGTGCCTTGTGGTCCCCTCGCGAAACTTCATGCGAGCACAGTGGTGTCGAACACTATCTTCAGCGTCTGCAACATGAGATCGACCTCGTCGGTTGTCATCTGGGAGCCGGGCAGCGGGTCGAGCAGTTCCATCTGGGGGGCGGAACACCCGCCATCGCCCAACTGAGACGGCTGATGAATCACCTTCGTGGCCGATTCAACTTTCTTGGACATGAGTGCGGTGACTACAGCATAGAAGTGGACCTTCACCATACGGATTGGTCGACCATGGGCATGCTGCGTGACCTGGGGTTCAACCATGTCAGCATCGGCGTTCCGGACATCGGTGCCGACCGTGCGATGTCGGTGGCCTGCTACCAGAATCCGGCACCGATCCATTCGCTTATCGATGCCGCTCGTACCTTCGGCTATCGATCCATCAATGTCGATCTGGGTTATGGCCATACCTGGCAGACGCCAGAAAGTTTTGCGCTGAAACTGGCGACCATCATCGAACTGGAGCCGGACCGGCTGCTGGTGTTTGACTATGCCCGGCCACCCCAACGCTATCGGCCAAAGACTGCAGACACAATCGGGGCGTTTTGCAGCGAGGAAGATAAAGGCGCCATGCGCCGGATCTGCTTTGAACAGTTGATCGGCGCCGGTTATCACTACATTGGCCTGGGGCAGTTTGTCCGGCCCGATGACGATTTGGCGATTGCTCAGGAGCGCGGCCGATTACGTCGCAATTGTGAGGGGTTTACCCGTCACGGGCATTGCGACCATATCGGGTTCGGTTTGGGCGCTATCAGTCAGATCGACGGTTTGTATGCGCAAAACACCGACGAACTGGAACGGTACCAGCAGCAACTGGACATGGACCAACTGCCGACGAGTCGTGGCTGGCGCTGTGAGGAAGGGGATCAGGTCAGGCACATGGTCATGGAACGCCTGGCGTGTGATCTGGAGCTGGATATCCAGGCAATCGAGAGGCGTCATGGAGTCATTTTTCGCCAGTACTTTTTCACCGCCTGGCCTGTGCTTGAGCAATTGAGCCGTGACGGGTTGATTGAACTGTCTGACCGTTTCATCAGCATTCTTCCGGCCGGTCGGCCGCACGTGGATGCCGTCTGCAACCTGTTTGAAAAGGATTCGGACGGTGCGGGGCATGAACCCCATTACGAATGGATTGATCATGACAACTTCATTTGATTTCAATCGTGCCCTGGTCGAAAAGTATGACCTCCCGGGGCCGCGCTATACCTCTTACCCGACCGCGCCGCAGTTTCATCAGGCGTTCGCCGTCGATGACTATCAGCGTGCGGCCTCGGACAGCAACCAGGCGACAACGCCAAAATCGCTGTCGGTGTACATCCACATCCCGTTCTGCAAGAGCCTTTGTTACTACTGCGCCTGCAACAAAATCATTACCCAGAAAACCCACCGCGCCGTCGAGTACCTGACGTACCTCAAGCGCGAAATCGTGATGCAGGCTGCCTTGTTCGACCGCACCCGCAAACTCACGCAACTGCACCTGGGAGGTGGCACGCCGACCTATTTGACCGGCGAACAACTGGCTGACCTTATGGACTGCCTGCACCAGGCATTCGACATGGACGACAGCGATGACCATGAGTTTTCCATCGAGGTCGACCCTCGCACCATCAGTACGCAACAGATCCAGTTGTTGCGTCAGTTGGGGTTCAATCGTTTGAGCTTTGGCGTACAGGACTTCGATCCCGACGTGCAGGCAGCGGTCAATCGGCAGCAAAGTGAAGAGCAAATCCATGCGCTGGTCGCTGCGGCGCGCCAAGCGCGATTCAAATCGATCAGTGTCGATCTGATTTACGGCCTGCCATTGCAAACCGTGGAGAGTTTCGATGTCACCCTCGGCAAAATCATCGCGCTGCGTCCGGACCGGATTGCCGCCTACAGCTACGCCCATCTGCCGGAGCTGGTGCGCGCGCAACGGCTGATTCGTTTGGCTGACATGCCGCCACCGGAGCGCAAACTGGAATTGCTTGAACTGACTGTCCGTCGTCTGACTGAGGCCGGTTATATCTATATCGGCATGGACCATTTTGCCTTGCCGGACGATGAGTTGGCGTTGGCCCGGGCCAATGGCACGTTGCAACGCAATTTCCAGGGTTATTCCACCCATTCCGACTGCGATTTGATCGGTCTCGGGGTGTCCTCCATCGGCAAGGTCGGCGACAGCTACAGCCAGAGCGTCAAGGAGCTATCGCAGTACTACGCCCGCATTGATCAAGGCTTGTTGCCTGTGCATCGGGGTTACCGGTTGAGCGCCGATGATCGTCTGCGCCGTGAAGTGATCAGCGATCTGATGTGCCACGGCCGGATCGACTTCGGCAAGTTTGAAGCGGGTCATGACATCTGCTTTACCGATTACTTTGCCGATGCGCTGATGCAACTGGACGAGCATGTTCGCGATGGCTTGCTGCAGATTCACAAAGACGCGTTGGTGTTGTTGCCCCACGGGCATTTGATGATGCGCAGCGCGGCGATGGCGTTTGATGCCTATTTGGGCGCTGATCAAAAAGGCCGGTTTTCACGTACCGTTTGAAGTCCCCAGTGCTGGCGTCCGCGATGCCAGGAGGAAATGATGAGAACCGAGTTTCAGGATCGTTTGGCGGTGGTCACGGGTGCCAGTTCCGGGATAGGCCTGGCCCTGTGTGCGGCGCTGTTGCCGCGCGGGGTCAAGGTGCTGGCGATGTCACGGAAAATCGGGGAACTGCCGGCCTTGCAGCAGATCTATGGCGAGCGCCTGCAATGGTGTGCCGGTGACGTGACCTGTCAGGATGACCTGCAGGCGCTGGCCCAACGTGCATCGACACTGGGCCAGGTGGATTATCTGGTGCCCAACGCGGGTATCGCCGAAATGGCCGATAGCCTCGACATGCCGGCCTTCCAGCGTCAGTGGGCGGTCAACGGCGCCGGGGCGTTGAATACCCTGGCGGCGTTACGCGGGGAGTTGGCGAGTCCGGCTTCGGTGGTGTTTGTCGGCAGCTTCCTGACCGGCTCGAGTTTTCCCGGTCTGGCCGCCTGCATTGCCAGCAAGGCCGCGCTGGCGGCGCAGGCGCGCACGTTGGCGGTGGAATTCGCGCGTTATGACGTGCGCATCAATCTGGTCTCCCCGGGGCCGACCGCGACCTCGATGTGGGACAACCTGGGGTTGAGCGACGGGGAACTCGACGACGTTGCCGGCACCCTCGGCAAACGTCTGCTGCCCGGTCATTTCCTCGATGCGTCTGCGGTGGCCAACGTGATTGTCTTTCAGCTGTCTCAAGGCGCGCGGGGTGTTTATGGTCAGGACTGGAAAGTCGATAACGGTTAT
The DNA here is from genome assembly GCF_059492165.1 of Pseudomonas sp. Pseusp15. Lineage (NCBI taxonomy): Bacteria > Pseudomonadati > Pseudomonadota > Gammaproteobacteria > Pseudomonadales > Pseudomonadaceae > Pseudomonas > Pseudomonas sp. Pseusp15. The sequence continues at coordinate 2,771,723 of NZ_CP168523.1, read as the reverse complement.
ACCCTGAGCTGAAGAGGTGAACACAAACCCTGTGGCGAGGGAGCTTGCTCCCGCTCGGCTGCGTAGCAGTCGTAAAATCAGCACCTGCGTTTAATCTGAATGTACGCAGTGACTGCTTTTAGGGCCGCTTCGCGCCCCAGCGGGAGCAAGCTCCCTCGCCACAAGTGCAATGTGTATTTCGATGTTCAGACACAAAATCTAGTGCGACGTACCCTCGGCAAACTCGATTTTATTGCCCACGTTGTACTTACCCGACGGCTTGTTCATCGGCAGGCGTTTGATCTCTTTGAGGGTGTTGCTGTCGTAGACGATCAGCGCACCGTCGGTGGCCCAGATACTCAGCAGCAGGTAGCGACCGTCGCGGGTGAATTCGACGTGGGCGGCGGTCTTTCCGGGCATCGGGCGCAGGGTGTGGGCGATTTCCAGGGTCTGTTTGTCGATCAGGTGGATCGCATCGTTGTCGGGGCCGAAGAACACGTCGGCCCAGGCATACCGCGAGTTGACGTGGCTGCGCATGAAGAAGCCCGGCCCCAGGGTCGGTATTTCCTTGAGCAGTTTCCAGGTCTTGAAGTCGATGACCGAGATCAGGCCCTTGCTGATGTTCGGCGTGGCGAACACCCACTCACCGTTACGTTTCCAGTAGGTCCCGGACCCCAGGTGCGGCATGCCCGGCAGTGGAATGTCGGTGACCACCTTGCCACTGTCGAGGTCGATCACCTGGCCGCCCTTGGCCGCGCGCGACGTGGCCAGCAGTTGCTTGTAGTCCGGTGAAAAGGAAAAGTCGTCCAGCATATCTTCGGCGTGGATCCGTCGCGGTTCGAAATCCGGTGTGCCGGTGCAGGGCAGTTCCCAGACTTCCTTCTCGTCCTTGAGCGCTACGATGAAGCTGTCCCGTGGCGGCGCGGTGTAGACCGCGCTGACCCGTGACGCGGTACCGTCCTGGCCGATCGCCGGAATGGTTTTGACCAATGACAGATCACGGGCATCGAGCACCACCAGGTTGCCAGGCAGGTAGTTGCCCACCAGCACCCATCGGCCGTCCTTGCTCACCGCGAGGTTGCGGGTGTTGAGCCCGGCGCGGACCTCGGCGATCAGTTTCAGGTTATGCAAGTCATACAGGCTGATCCAGCCATCGCGAGAAGCCACGTAGACGAAGCGTCCGTCCGGCGAAAACTTCGGCCCCCCATGCACTGCAAAGTGCGAAGCGAACCGAGCCAGCACTTCAAAGCGGTCGCCGTCGAGGATGTCGATATGATGATCACCGGCTTCCACCACCACAAACAGGTTCAGGGGATCGGCGCGATGCTGGGGTGTGTCGGGCAGTTTGTTGATATCGGCGAGAATCGAATGACTGCCGCGAATGTCATCGTTGCTCCAGGTGGGTGGGGTGGCGGGTGGTTGCTGGAGGTAGTCCACCAACGCGTCGATCTGCGTGGCGTTGAACACGTTGGCATACCCGCTCATCTGACTCGCGGGACGACCGTCCTGGATCACGCTGCGGATTTCGTCGGGTTTGATCCGGCTCAGGCTTTCCGGCAGCAAGGCCGGTCCCGTACCGCCGAGACGATTGGCGCCATGGCAGCTCTGGCAATGCTGTTGGTAGAGGTTGGCGGCCACGTCGGAGGGCGGAGTCGCTGCACCGGCGTGAGCCGCACCGATCCATAACAATGGGCCAAGCACCATGCGCCTCATATCGCCACCTTGCGCTGGCGTTGCAGCGCTGCGGGGTAAAAGCGCGCCGGGAATTCCTGTTGTTGGGCAGCGAACAGATCGACCACTTTGCCGATCACCGCAAGCGTCGGAATGCCAGGTGGGCATTCCCGCGCCAGGGTCGGCAATTGGTGCAGCCTGCCTCGTGCAACATGCTGGTCGGGACGCGTGCCATTGCTGATCAGCGCCGCCGGTGTCTCGGCGGGCATTCCAGCTTCGATCAAGCGCTGGGCGATAATCCCGAGATTGGATAACCCCATGTAAAACACCAGGGTCTGGCTGCTGTCGACGAGGCTGCTCCAGGGTAATTGCAACTCACCATCGTGCTGCAGGTGCCCGGTGATGAATCGACAGGAGTTGACCAGCTCCCGATGGGTCAGTGGAATGCCAGCGTAAGCGCTACACCCGGAGGCGGCAGTAATGCCGGGGACCACCTGGCAGTCAATGTTGCGTTGCAGCAGGTACTCCAGTTCCTCGGCGCCACGGCCGAAGATGAACGGGTCGCCACCTTTGAGCCGGACCACACGCTGCCCCAGATCGGCGAGGTCGGCGAGTAGTTCGTTGATCTGATCCTGTGGCAGGCTGTGGCAGCCGCTGGCCTTGCCGACGTAATGCCGGGCGCAGGTGAGGGGGATCAATGCCAGCAGCTCGGGGCTGATCAGGCGGTCGTAAACCACGGCGTCGGCTTGCATCAACAGGCTCCAGGCGCGCAGGGTCAGCAAGCGTGGATCGCCGGGGCCAGCGCCGACCAGGGCAACTTCGCCCGGTCTGAACGGGGACTCAAGTGCAGCCGGTAAAATAATCGATGGATGCATGGGACGTCCTTGGTACTTCATCAGGTGGGCCGGCCCCATCCTTTGTCAGATGGCTCGCCAGGCGGGTGCTTCAGTGCATGACGCAAGGGATGGTCGTTAATGGTGGTATGCCGATTTCTTCATCGCTGAGGTGGCATCCGGGGTCCTGGCCCCAGAGATCACCTTCGGCCCAGGCGCGGGTGCGGGTATTGCCGTTGCAGATGCTTAGCCAGCGGCATTGAGCACAGCGGCCACCGATGGCCCGAGGATGCGCGCGCAGTTGCTGCAACAAGGCGTCCGGGCGGTCCAGCCACAGCGTGCGAAACGGCGTGTGCCGGACATTGCCCACCGAGTGCTGCCACCAATAGGTGTCGGGGTGCACTTCGCCTGTGTTGTCGATGTTGGCGATGCCACTGCCCGAGGCGTTGCCGCCCCAGGCGCGGAGCATGTGTTCCAGGCGCCGGTAATGCTCGGGTAGATGCAGGCCTACCCATTGCAGCAGGAGAATCGCGTCGGCATCGTTGTTGCCGCTGACAAAATCGCTGTCGCGACCGTGCTGGATGTCCTCCCAGGCCCGTTTGAAGATCAGCGTCATCGCCTCGCGGCTCATCTGCTGCCGGGCGTCGAGTTGGCGGCTTCGTTTGCCGCGACCGCTGTAGTTGAGGTGCGACAGATAAAACTTTTGCACGTCGTATTCGCGCATCAGCGCCAGCAGTTGGGGCAGCTGCGCATGGTTCTCCTGGGTCAATGTGGTCCGTAGACCGACGCGAATGCCCTGTTCGCGACAGAGCCGGATCGCCCGCATGGAACTGGCGAAGCTGCCCTTCAATTGGCGGAAGGCGTCATGGGTGGCTTCCAGGCCGTCGATGCTGATCCCGACATAATCGAAATTCGCTGCGCGGATCTGCGCGATGTTCTGCTCATCGATCAATGTGCCGTTGGTGGACAAAGCCACAAAGAAACCCTTTGTGCGGGCATAGGCGCTGAGCACAAACAGATCGTCACGCAGCAGGGGTTCACCGCCGGAAAGAATCAATACCTTCACGCCGGCATCGTGCAGATCGTCGATCACGGTCAGCGCGGCGGGCGTATCCAGTTCGTCGCGAAAGACGCTGTCGGCGGACGTGGCGTAGCAGTGTTTGCAGGTCAGGTTGCAGCGCCTGAGCAGGTTCCAGATCACCACCGGCGGCCGGTTGCTGCCCGGTGGGCTGGTTCTGGGGGCGGGCACCTGGCCGGTCAGGGCACGCAGGTATTGGCTGATCCTCAACATGCAACTCTCCTTGAGTCAGGGTGTGTTCAGCGCGAAGCAATAAGCAAACGCAAGCCTGATGCCCGTAGCAGCTGTCGAGCTTGCGAGGCTGCGTTCGGTTCGGGCCGCGATCGGACGCAGCAGTCGTATAACCTGTGTGCAAGGTTTATCTGAAACACCGTATCGCCTGATTTCACGACTGCTTCGCAGCCGAACGCAGGCTTCGCCAGCTGCTACAAGGTATGCGTTGAACTGAGCGGCATTAAACGCACACCGGTTTTTTTCAGGATGCGACTGCTCACCAGCATCTCGTCGGCGACACAGGCGTCGCCCAGCAAGTAGCGCAGGTGTTCGCGGTAGCTGTCGATTTCCTCGCGGCTGCGACCGTGCACCATGGCGAACAGGTTGTAGCGCCACGCGGTTCGTCGCGGGCGTCGATAACAGTGGCTGACAAAAGGCTGTGCGCCGATCAGCGCGCCGAGGCGCGGCATGTCGGTGTCGCGCACATCCCAAACGGTCATGCCGTTGTAGCGATAGCCCAGGCGATAGTGGTTGGGGACGGCGGCGATGCGCCGGATCGCGCCCTCGGCCTGCAAGCGCTTGAGCAGATCCAGGGTGGATTCGATGCTCAGGTCCAGCTGTTCGGCGAGCCAGGCCCACGGGTCGTCCAGCAGCGGCAGGCCGGCCTGGGTCAGTTCAATCAGCCGGTGTGCCAGTGTGTCTTCAGACCGGGAAGTACAGACCGACATGGTAAGTCTCCTCTTTAGGCAAGTTGAGCAGCGGCAAACCGGTCAGGGTTTCGATGTATTGCAAGGTTTCGGTGACGTCTTGTTCGGTCGCGCAGCCGAGCACGAACCACATGTTCCAGGCGTGTTCGCGTCGATAGTTGTGCGCCACTTCAGGCAGGGCATGCAGTTGCTCGGCGACCTCTTCGAACCGTTCTTCCGGCACGGCCAGCGCCGCGAGGGTGAAGGCGCCACCGAGGCGTTCGATGTCGAACATAGGACCGAAGCGCGTGAGTATTCCTTCACAGAGCAGTTCGTGGAGGCGGTGGAGCAATTCAGGGCTGCTGCTGTCCAGTTCGCTGGCCAGCGCCTGCCAGGGGTTACGCACCAGTGGCAGGCCCAGTTGCAAGCGGTTGATCAACCGACGGTCAAGATCATCCATGGGGCTTGGTTCCCGTTGAGGAGGCGACAAAGCGTCCGCCGCATTGTTTGAAGGCATGGGTGCTGAACAGCAGTTGATGGGGCAGGTCACTCAGCAAGTGTTCTTCCAGCAACGCCTGGATCTGCGCCTCGACCTGCGCGCGTTGGCGTCCGTGAACCATGCAGAACAGGTTGTAGCGCCACTGCGGCAGGCGCCGTGGCCGTTGATAGCAGAGGGTGATATCGGACGCTTGCCCCAGGCGCTGGCCGACTTCGTCGATCAGCGCGTCCGGAACATCCAGCACCAGCATGGCGTTGGCGGTAAAGCCCAGTGCGCGATGGTTGAGCACCAGGCCGACCCGGCGAAACAGCCCCTGTTCGTGCCACTGGTGCATCTGCGCGAGCACCTGGTTTTCGTCGGCGTTTATCCGTTCCGCGAGGGCCTGATAGGGGCGCGAAACACGCGGTAATCCGTCTTCCAGGTGCCTTCGTAAGGCCTGTGTCTGTTCGGGACTCAATCCCGGCTTCATGGGCCTTCTCCCAAGGCAAAACCGAGGTCGATGCGGTAAGCGGTCAACATCGGCAGATCCAGCGGAACAAGGCCGGTTTCGTTCTCAAGTTGTTCGAGAACACGTTCGATGTGGGGGCGATCAGGCCCGGTCAGCACAAACCACAGGTTGTAGAAATGCTCCCGTGCGTAGTTGTGGTTGACCTCGGGATACTGGCTGACGCGCTCGGCGACCTGTTGCAGACGTTCGGCGGGCACGGCGAAGGCGGCGAGGGTGCTGGCCCCGGCGCGGCTGTGTTCGAACACCGGGCCGATGCGTGAGAGGGTGCCGGCCTGAGCCATCGCTTCCAGACAATCCATCACCTGGGCCTCGCGGCAACCGAGAATCCGGGCCATCTCCTTGTAAGGTTCCGGGCACAATGGCATGCCGTGCTGGAAGCGGTCGATCAGTTGGCGGCTGAGCAGGTCGAGGTTCATTTCAATAGCCCATTTTCTGCGCGCGACTGCTGAAGAAGATGCCGCTCGGCGCGGTGGCGGGAAGGGTGCTCAGCTGCTTCAGGCTGTACGGATCCCAGACCTGAACCTGATCGCCATCGCGTAACGACAGCCACAACTGGTCGCCGCGCGCGGTGAATTCCATGTGCAGCACCGCCGGCCCCGGTCGCAGATCGGCGACTACGGCACGGGTTTCGGTGTCGATGACCTGGACCCGATCGTTGTCCGGGTAGGCGAAATTGACCCACAGTTGCCGACCGTCCGGCCGCGACGTGACGAACACCGGTTGACCGGCCACCGGGATGGCAGCGGTCTGCTGCCACGTGCGGGAATCCATCACCAGCACCTGATGACGGCCGACGGCGGGCACGAAGGCCTGGTTGTCGGCAACGGCCCAACCCTCCAGATGCGGCATCTTGTAGACGGGCAACTTCGCCTGGCCGCGTCCGTAATCACCGAGCACTCGCTGCACCCCGCGCTCGGGGTGCCAGAGGTCGAGTTGCGCCATGCCGTCTTCGCCGAACAGCCCAGCCATGTAATAGCGACCATCGGGGGTAATCAGCGCGTCGTAGGGTTGCTGGCCGATGCCGGTGAAGCGGCTGATCCGTGGCGTGCTGCCCTGACTGAAATCGGCGGTCCAGATCTCGCCGGTATCGAACAGGCTGAACACAAAACGCTGTCCGGGCGCGTCGACCAGGCCGACCACCCGTGAGCGTTTGCTGCCATCGGCGAGCGGTGTCGCGGGAATATCGGCCACCTGTTGCAGAGTGACGGCATCGAACACCTTCACGCCGCCGGGCACGTAGTTGGAGACTGCGATCAACTTGCCGTCCTGACTGATGGCGCCGCCGATGCTGTTGCCGCCCTGGATGACGCGATGGTCGATGCGTTGGGTCAGCAGGTCGATTTTGCTCAACCCGCCGTCGCGGCCGAACACATAGGCATAACGCTGGTCGCGGGAAAACACCACCGAGGCATGGGACAGATCGCCGAAGCCTTCGAGTCGGGCCAGTGCCGTGCGGGTATCGCTTTCGATGATTTGCACGCTGCCGGTGGTGCGCTCCACCACCACGCCCAGATCGCCGGTACCACGCAAAGGTGACAGAGCGCAGGCGGACAACAACAGCCCGGTCGCCGCTAAAAGCAGGGTTGAACGGATCATGGTGCGGGATATCCCTGGAGAAGAAGATCGACCAGCCAACGGATGTCGTCCGGGCTGAGCAACGGGGCCCAACCGGGCATCGCGGTGCCGGGGCGACCTTGGGTGACGGTGGCGATCAGGCTGTCGCGGGACTTGCCGGCCAGCGTTGCACGCGTCAGGTCGGGACCCAGCCCGCCGGTCATGTGCAGTCCATGGCAGGCGCCGCAATCCTGGGCCAGCAGGTGCTCGAGTTGGGCCTGACGCTTGGCGTTCGGCGCCGCAACCGAGGTCGCGCAAAAAAGGAGGAGGGCCGCCAGAACCACTGCGTGTCGATGAACCATCATGGCGCCCTCCGTTGGCTATTTGAGACTCAGGACCCAAGTTGCAAGTGTCTTCGCTTCATCATCCGTCACCGGGTTGGCCGGCATTGGTATCGGGCCCCAGTTGCCTTGCGTACCGTTCTTGATGTGGTTGGCCAGGGTGTCCGTGGCACCGGCCACGCCAGCGTTCCGGGCGGCTACTTCCTTGAGTGCCGGGCCGACTAATTTAGTGTCGATGGAATGGCAGGCTGCACAGGGTTTGCTCTTGAACAGCTCCGGCGCGTCTTGGGCCACCACCGGTTGCAGGCTCAATGCGCCGGTCAGGGCGATCAGTGAAAGCAGGGTATTTTTCATGAGGATTCCTTTCATTGATGGAGCTCAATAAATGTCGTGTTGGGTGTTGTAGACGTTGAATTTTCCCGTGGGCGTGATCAGTCGTTTGTCCTTGATGACTGTTTTGAGCTTCAGGGTTTTGTCGTCGATCACCACCAGCGCCGATTCGTCCGACTGGCCGCTCCACACGGAGAACCAGACCTCGTCGCCAGCCTTGTTGTATTCCGGCTGCACGACCCGCATGGCCCCTTGCTTGATGCCGGCGTACTCGGCGATGGGCAGCACGGTGTAGCCGGCGTCGAGTTTGTCGATGTTGAACACCGCCACCGACTGACTCAGCTTGGCGTCCGGGTTGAGGGTGGTGTCGACGTACAGGTGACGGGAGTCGGGGTGGGTTTTGATGAACAGCGATCCACCACCCTGACCCTTGAGCGAGGCGACCTGTTTCCAGGCGTATTGCGGGTGTTTGGCCGGGTCGGTACCGATCAGCGAGATACCGTCGTCTCCCAGGTGGCTGGTGGCCCAGACCGGCCCGTAGACAGGATGATCAAAGTTGGCGCCACGACCCGGGTGAGGGGTTTTGCCGACGTCCACCAGGGCGGCCAACTTGCGATCCTTGGAGTCGATCACGGCGACTTTGTTGGAGTTGTTGGCGGCGGTCATGAAGTAGCGATGGGTGCTGTCCCAACCGCCGTCATGCAGGAAAGGGGCGGCATCGATGTAGGTGATGGTGAGGTTTTTGATGTCCTGGTAATTGACCAGCATGACCTTGCCGGTTTCCTTGACGTTGACGATGAACTCCGGCCATTCGTGGGAGGCGATGATCGCCGCGACCCGGGGTTCCGGGTGATATTCCTGCTTGTCGACAGTCATGCCGCGGGTCGAGACGATCTGTTTGGGCTCCAGGGTTTCGCCATCCATGATGGTGAATTGTGGTGGCCAATAGGAGCCGGCGACCGTGTATTTGTCTTCGTAACCCTTGAACTTGGAGGTCTCCACCGAGCGCGCCTCGATGCCCACTTTGACTTCGGCGACCTTGGTCGGCTCCACCGGCCACAGGTCGATCATGTCGATCCGGGCGTCTCGACCAATCACCAGCAGGTAGCGACCGGAGGCAGAAATGCGCGAGATGTGCACCGCGTAACCGGTCTCGATCAGCTTGACGATTTTCTTGCTGTCACCGTCGATCAGGGCAATCTTGCCGTCATCGCGCAACGTCACCGAAAACAGGTTCGGCAGATTGAGTTTGCTCAGTTGCTTCTTCGGACGATCCTCGGGCTTGACCAGCACTTTCCAGGTTTTCAGCGTCTCGGCCATGCCCCATTCCGGTGGCGTGGGCGGTGTGTGCTGAATGAACTTGGCCATGGCCGTGATCTGATCCTTGGTCAGTGCATTCGATGTTCCCCAGTTCGGCATGCCCGCTGGTGAACCGAAGGTAATCAACGCTTCCAGATACGGTTGGCCGCGAGACTGGGTGATGTCCGGCGTCAGTGGTTTACCCGTGGCGCCTTTGCGCAGCACGCCGTGGCAGCCGGCGCAGCGCTGGAAGTAGATTTCCTTGGACGCGTCGAACTCGGCCTGACTCATGTCGGGCGCTCCGGCGGTTTTGACCATCAGCGGGCTGGCCGCAGCAGTGGCGGGTTCCTCGGCTCTGGCTGCGTGAGTCACCGCAAGGGCCAGCGCCGACCACAATGTGGCGACAGTCAGAGCAAACGTTTTTCTATTGCTGATCAGCATTCCATTTCTCCTCAGGCAAGACCTTTGCGATGTGCTGGAACGGCAGCGCAGAACGCAGGTTCTTAGTGCCGTGCAAGGCTATGCCCGAGCAGACCAATGCTTGCTTGACCGCGATCAAGTTTGCCGGCCATGTCACTTGCCAGGTTGTCGCAGGCACCCGTAGCGTGTGGCTTGAATCCGCTTTTGGAACAGACAGCCCATGGACCGAATCCAGTCTTGCGAACCCTTCTATCAACCGCTCAATAATGAGGAGGCGCTGTTCGAGCAAGCCTGGCGACACGGCATGCCCGTACTGATCAAAGGCCCGACGGGGTGCGGCAAGACCCGTTTCGTCCAGCACATGGCCCATCGGCTGAAGCTGCCGCTGTACACCGTGGCTTGCCATGACGATCTGAGTGCCGCCGACCTGATCGGTCGTCATTTGATCGGTGCCCAAGGCACCTGGTGGCAGGACGGGCCACTGACTCGCGCGGTGCGTGAAGGCGGCATCTGTTATCTGGACGAAGTGGTCGAGGCGCGGCAGGACACGGTGGTCGTACTGCACCCACTGGCCGATGATCGTCGCGAGTTGTTCCTGGAGCGCACCGGCGAAGTGTTGCAGGCGCCGTCCTCATTCATGCTGGTCGTGTCGTACAACCCCGGCTACCAGAACCTGCTCAAAGGCATGAAACCCAGCACCCGACAACGTTTCGTGGCGATGCGTTTCGGCTATCCGCCGGTGGCCGATGAAGAGCGTATTGTCAGCCGGGAAGCGCAGGTGGACAGCGCCCTGGCGGCGCAAGTGGTCAGGTTGGGGCAGGCTCTGCGAAGGCTGGATCAACATGATCTTGAGGAAGTTGCCTCGACACGGCTGTTGATTTTTACCGCGCGAATGATCCGCTCCGGCATGAGCCCGCGTGAAGCGTGCATGGCCTGCCTGGCCGAGCCGCTGAGCGATGATCCGCTGACGGTTGCGGCGCTGATGGGCGTGGTTGATGTCCACTTCGGCTGAGTCCAGGGGCGTTGCGCGTGGCCACCTGCCGGGCGATCTGGCGATGTGGTTTTTCATTTTGGCCGAGTTGTCGGTGTTCGCCATCCTGATTCTGGCGTTCGCCGTGACCCAGGCACTCAAGCCGCAGTTGTTTGGTGAAAGCCGTCAATTGCTCAACACCTCTACCGGCCTGGCAATGACCCTGAGCCTGCTCACCGCCGGGCTGTTCGCCGCGCTGGCTCAGGAGCAGGTCAGGCGCTCCCGGTCCCGCCACGGCGCCGTACTTCTGCTGGCCGCGTTGCTTGCCGGCAGCGTCTACGTGGTGTTGAAACTTACCGAATACCGGCACTTGCTGGCCTCGGGGCTGGGCATGGAGCACAACACGTTTTTCACCCTCTATTGGATCCTCACCGGTTTTCATTTTCTCCATGTATTGCTCGGCATGGTCATTCTCGGATGGCTGGCCGAGCGCTGCCGTCGAGGCCTGTACAACGCCGCCAACCGCAGCGGGTTTGAATCGGGCGTGCTGTATTGGCACATGGTCGATCTGATCTGGGTCGTGCTGTTTCCGCTGGTGTACGTGCTGAATTGACGGAGGTTCTGATGTCGGCTTCCAGGTTGTTGCTCGTCTGCTGGGCAGCGTTGGCCACATTAAGCGTGTGCACCGTTGTGTTGTCACAAGTCGGCGCGACGTGGCTGTTGTCCATTGCCATTTTGCTGGTGGCGGTTGGCAAGGCCTGGCTGATCGCCGATGGCTTCATGGAGATGCGCCATGCGCCGCGATTGTGGCGCCGGTTGATGGTGAGCTGGGCGCTGGTGTTGGCGGCCGTTGTGGGGCTGACGCTGCTGTCGATCGGCTAACCAATCCATGTAGCAGCTGGCGAAGCCTGCGTTCGGCTGCGCAGCAGTCGTAAATCCTACCGCCTCGGTCCATCTGAAACACCGCGGTGGCTGATTTCACGACTGCTTCGCAGCCGAACGCAGGCTGCGCCAGCTGCTACATGGACCGAGTACGACTTAAGCGTATTACCCGACCAAAACCATCTGCCTTTCTTGATCGCCATCAAGCAGGTTTTACCCCCTCGCTTTCTATCATGGGCACGCCAAGCAAAGAGGAAGCGACCATGTCAGAGACCTTCACCAAAGGCATGGCCAGGAATATCTACTTCGGGGGAAGCGTCTTTTTCTTCCTGATATTCCTGGCCTTGACCTATCACACGGAACAGACCTTTCCAGTGCGCAGCAACGAAGCGCAGTTAACCGAATCAGTGATTCGCGGCAAGACGGTCTGGGAGCAAAACAACTGCGTCGGCTGCCACACGTTGCTGGGCGAGGGCGCCTACTTTGCGCCAGAGCTGGGCAACGTATTCCAGCGGCGCGGCGGGGAGGAGGGCTTTAAACCTTTTCTACATGCCTGGATGAAAATGCAGCCGCTGGGCGTACCGGGCCGACGAGCGATGCCGCAGTTCAAGTTGAGCGAGCAAGAGGTGGATGACATCGCCGAGTTCCTCAAATGGAGCTCGAACATCAACACCAATGGCTGGCCGCCAAACAAGGAGGGCTAAGAGATGAGCATCGCTAATCCGCATCTGAAATTCGCCTCGCAAGCCGTGGCCAAACCGTACTTCGTGTTTGCCCTGATGCTGTTTCTCGGTCAGGTGCTGTTCGGTTTGATCATGGGGGTGCAATACGTGATCGGAGACTTTCTGTTCCCGATCATTCCCTTCAACGTGGCGCGGATGGTGCACACCAATCTGCTGATCGTCTGGTTGCTGTTCGGCTTCATGGGCGCCGCCTATTACCTGATTCCGGAAGAGGCCGACCGCGAACTGCACAGCCCGAAGCTGGCGATCATTCTGTTCTGGGTATTCGCCGCTGCTGGTGTGTTGACGATTCTCGGCTATCTGCTGGTGCCTTATGCGGGCCTGGCCAAACTGACGCATAACGAGCTGCTGCCGACCATGGGCCGGGAGTTCCTGGAGCAACCGACCATCACCAAGATGGGCATTGTGGTGGTGTGCCTGGGCTTTCTCTACAACATCGGCATGACCTTGCTCAAAGGTCGCAAGACCACCGTCAGCATGGTGATGATGACCGGGTTGATCGGCCTTGCGGTGTTCTTCCTGTTCTCCTTCTACAACCCCGGTAATCTGGCCCGCGACAAGTTCTACTGGTGGTGGGTGGTGCATCTTTGGGTGGAAGGCGTGTGGGAACTGATCATGGGCTCGATGCTCGCCTTCGTGCTGATCAAGATCACCGGTGTCGACCGGGAAGTCGTGGAGAAATGGCTCTACGTGATCATCGCCATGGCGCTGATTACCGGGATCATCGGCACCGGTCACCACTTCTTCTGGATCGGTGCGCCCGAGGTCTGGCTGTGGGTCGGCTCGATCTTCTCCGCATTCGAACCGCTGCCGTTCCTGGCCATGGTGATCTTTGCCTTCAGCATGGTGAAGAACCGTCGGCGGCAACACCCGAACCGTGCCGCCACGCTGTGGGCCAAGGGCACCACGGTCACGGCGTTCTTCGGTGCGGGTGTCTGGGGCTTTCTGCATACCCTGGCGCCGGTCAACTTCTACACCCACGGTTCGCAATTGACGGCAGCGCACGGTCACCTGGCTTTCTACGGTGCTTACGCGATGATCGTGATGACCTTGATCAGCTACGCCATGCCACGCCTGCGCGGGCTGGGTGAAGCGGGTGACGAGCGTTCACAGACCCTCGAAGTCTGGGGCTTCTGGTTAATGACCCTGTCGATGGTGATGATCACGCTGTTCCTCACCGCGGCCGGTGTCGTACAGGTTTACCTGCAACGCTGGCAGGCCGATGGGATCGCGTTGCCATTCATGGCCACGGTCGAACATCTGCAAGTGCTGTTCTGGGCGCGTCTGGGTGCTGGTATCGGCTTCTTCGCCGGGCTGCTCTGTTACCTGTTCAGCTTCAAGCAACGTGGCCGCGCAGCCTTGCGCGCTCCGGCGGCGGTTGTACCTTCATGATCGGGTGCAATGGCTAGGAAAAGGTCGGCCCGGCTGATACAGCGGGCCGTTTTTTGGTTCCAGCAAGGGCAAGCATCATGGCGTTTACCGTCGAACTGGAAGAGTGGGTAGGCAGTGTCTGGCATCGTTTCATCACCCGGCGCGCCAGCCCTGATTTCCCCGAAGCACGGGTTGAACTGGCCAGCCAGCAACGCCCGCTGGCGCTGTTGTTCCGCGCCATGGGCGGTGCCAATGGCGTCGGTGTGGAAGCGGCCAGCGACCGCGATCTGCTGCTGCGACGCAACGTGTTGCAGCAAATCGCCGGCACCTGCAAACAAGTGCCGCTGGCGTGGTGTGACGAGCGTAATTTACGGCTGCCATCGAGCCTGGCGGTGTTTCCCGAAGTGGCACTGAATGAGGAACTCTATCGCTGGCTCGCGTTGCTGGCGGCACAGGCCGGGCAGATGCGCCACTGGGGCCGGGACAATCAACGCTGGACGCAACAGCTGCTGCGACGCTATCCCGCGCTGCGTGTTCGTTACCAACGACTGGTCGATGCCCATCTGCAATTGCGCCCCGATCCGGCCTCGTTGAACGGCAGCGAAGCGGCACTGGAACGGGCGTTATGCCAGGCGTTGCGCGAGCCCGGCAGTGTCGAGCACTTCCCCCGTAGCGAACGGGCCGCGTGGCCGTTGCCGCTGTGGTTGTACCCGCCGCAAAATCTCGCTAGTCCCCAGGCTGCCGATCTGGGCGATGAGTCCGAAGAGTCTTTGACCACGCCACCCGGCGAGCAGAAAGGCGGGCGTAAGCGCGCGACGCGGATCGATGAAAGCACCCGTGAAGGCGGGTTGCTGGTGGTGCGTCTGGAGAACCTGTTCAGCTGGACCGAGCACGTGGACCTGGATCGCTGGTCGGATGACAGCGAAGACCCGGACGCTGCCCGAGTCGCCGACGACCTGGATGAGTTGACGCTGTCGCGCACACGCCTGCGCAAGGGTGGCGGTCTCAAGCTGCATCTGGATTTACCACCGGCCGATGTCGACGATATTCCCCTCGGCGAGGGCATCAAGTTGCCGGAGTGGGACTATCGCAAACAACGGATGCAGGACAGCTTCGTCAACCTGCAAATGCTGGTGCCCCGCGACTGTGAGGCGCAGCCGCTGCCGCTACGCCTGAAGGCCTCGGCGCACCGTTTGCGGCGTCAGTTCGAGCACCTGCGCAATGATCGTCAATGGTTACGCCAACAACCTCAGGGATCAGAGCTGGACATGCAGGCCTGGCTGGATTTTCACGTTGATCGCGAGCATGGCCAGTGCGCCGAACGCGGTTTGTTCATGGAGCAGCGGCAGACTCGCCGCGACCTGGCGTGCCTGTTGCTGGCCGACGTGTCGATGTCCACTGACGCCCACCTGAACGATCAGCATCGTGTCATCGACGTGATCCGCGACAGCCTGCTGCTGTTCGGCGAAACCTTGTCGGTGCTGGGTGATGATTTCGCCCTGTACGGGTTTTCCTCGTTGCGTCGTCAGCAAGTGCGCATGCAGGAACTCAAGTCGTTCATCCAGCGTTATGACGACACCACCCGAGGTCGTATTCAAGGTCTCAAACCGGGGTATTACACACGTATGGGCGCCGCCATTCGCCAGGCCACGCAACTGTTGGGCACGAGCAAGCGGCGCAGCAAACTGTTGTTGCTGCTGACGGATGGCAAACCGAATGATCTGGATCTGTATGAGGGGCACTACGGCGTTGAAGATACCCGCGAGGCGGTGCTGGAGGCACGGCGTCAGGGGCTGACGCCGTTCTGTATCACGATCGATCGCGAGGCCGGGGATTACCTGCCATACATGTTCGGCGCCAATGGCTACACCTTGATCCGCCAGCCCGAACAACTGCCCCTGCGCTTGCCGCAGTTGTACCGCCAGCTGACCCAACTGTGATGTCCTTGACCACCTGCGTCCCTGTAGCAGCTGCCGAAGGCTGCGTTCGGCTGCGCAGCAGTCGCGAAACCATACAACGCGGTGTTTCAGTCGTACCGTGGGCTCAGGATTTACGACTGCTGCGCAGCCGAACGCAGGCTGCGCCAGCTGCTACAGGGATATGTGCGATCTTCAGCTGCGCGGCAGCCAGAAAAACATCACCACGCAAAAGACCGTCAGGCCAACGCAGAACCACATGAATCGGCGCTGCCGACGTTCCCCGGCGTGTTCAGCCAGTGCCGGCAGGGGCATGCCGCATTGGTGGCACTCGGTTTCTTGTGAAGGGTTGGCATGTTGGCAATACAGGCAGACGGGCATGGCACTCACTCGAACTGTTCCAGGCGCAGACGATCAAGAATGGCGATCTGACGGCCGTCCTGAGTGATGATGTTTTCATCGATCAAGCGGCGGATGATTCGCGAAAAGGTTTCTGGCTGGATCGACAGATGCCCGGCAATCAGTTGCTTGGCCATCGGCAGTTCGAATTGGCAGTCAACGGTTTGCTGGCGCACCAGTTGCGTCAGCAGATAACGCACGACCCGGTGGGTGGCGTTTTTCAGCGACAGGGTTTCGATTTCGTTGAC
This sequence comes from Pseudomonas sp. Pseusp15, assembly GCF_059492165.1. NCBI lineage: Bacteria > Pseudomonadati > Pseudomonadota > Gammaproteobacteria > Pseudomonadales > Pseudomonadaceae > Pseudomonas > Pseudomonas sp. Pseusp15. The sequence goes on along the minus strand of NZ_CP168523.1, from coordinate 2,755,783 downwards.
CCGTTGATGTAAGCGAACGCAGAGCTTGCCCAGTAGTGCGAAGGTCAACCGACTATTGCTCTGCAGCAGGCGCATGTAGGTGCTGTTGGATAAACGATAGAGCTGGGTGGGGCAGATCGCTTCGGCCGAGGCCACATAGTTTGGGGTGTCCATCAGCATCATCGCCTCTGCGAAGGTTTGCCGCTCGCTGATGACCTCGAACACTTTCTCCTGCCCATCCGGTGTCAGCCGGTAGATTTTTACCGCGCCGGCAATCACGAAGTAGAACGCATCGGCCGGCTCCCCCTGACGGAACAACGGCTCGCCTTTGTCGATGCTCAGCAATTGGCTGGTACTCATCAATTCGTCCAGCTGTTCTTCGTTCAACGGCTCGAACAGATGATGACTGCGCAGAATCTGGTGATGGACGCGGTGAAGCACCATGAGAATTCATCCTGAAGATTGAGAAGGGGGGCTGGTGAACAAGTCAGACGAGGCCCAGGGAAACGCCGCTGGCCACGGCCAGGATTGAGGTCAACACCACGAACCAGGCCAGTGGCTGGATGACTTTTTTCATGACGACTCCTGGGATCGGTTTGTTTGATTTCCACAAGCTTGAGCAAGACATGGGCCAGGCTTGGAGGCCTTTATTTAGCGGGGTTCTCAGGCGTGAGGGTAAAAAAGACCCTGAGGATTAGGGTGAAAATAACCCTTTAATGGTCATTTGTACCCTGATCCGGAATGCCCTGTGGCGAGGGAGCTTGCTCCCGCTGGAGTGCGAAGCACTCCCAACATCGATCTACGCGGTATGTCTGATAGAACGCATTCGCCGGTTTTACGGCTGCTGCGCACCCGAGCGGGAGCAAGCTCCCTCGCCACAGGAATACGAGAAAGCATCAGGGCACGCCCCTTGCACACTTGATCTGCGACAACGGCAATGGATCGGTAATACCCGATGATTGCCCCTGGATTTACCTCGGCGCCTGCGGGTTGGTGTCAGGTCGGCAACAAGGTAGAGGAGTGGTTTTATGCAAGTGCTTGACCGCCGTAAAGCGATGGCAATCACGCCGCTGTTTCGGCTGGCCTTTCGGCCATTTTTCCTCGCCGGTTGCCTTTTGGCAGTGCTGGTCATTCCACTCTGGCTGGCGGCCTTCAGTGGTTCGATTTCCAACTGGCAGCCGGCGGGCGGTTGGCTGGGCTGGCATCGGCATGAATTGCTGTTCGGGTTCGGGTTGGCGATTATCGCGGGCTTTCTGTTGACGGCGGTGCAGACCTGGACCGGTCGCCCCGGCCTCAGCAGCAAACCGTTGGCCGCGCTGGCGTTGCTGTGGTTGTTGGCGCGGGTGGCCTGGCTGGCCAATGCGCCATGGCCGTTGCTCGCAGTACTGGAACTGGCGTTCCCGTTGGCGGTGGCGGTACTCATGGGCTTCACCTTGTGGAAAGTGCGGCAGAAACGTAACTACCCGATTGTGGTGGTCTTGATGTTATTGGCCTTGGCTGACGGGTTGTCTCTGTACGGCCTGGTCGAGGGGCACGAAGGCTGGCAACGCCAGGGCGTGCTGAGCGGCCTCTGGCTGGTGGCGGCGATGATGGGGTTGATCGGCGGGCGGGTCATTCCGTTCTTCACCCAGCGCGGCCTTGGTCGGGTTGAAGGCGTTGCCGCCTGGCCCTGGCTGGATCGCCTGCTGTTGGTCGGTTCGCCGCTGGTGGCGTTGTTGTATGCCGCAGGACCGGCGCTCAACCCCAATGTCTGGGTGGGCCTGCTGTTCGCGGTGCTGGCGGCAGGGCATCTGGTGCGCCTGGTGCGCTGGCATGACCGGGCACTCTGGCGCGTGCCGTTGTTGTGGTCGCTGCATCTGGCCTATGGCTGGCTGGCGGTGGCGTGTCTCGTGATGGCGCTGTGGCATTTCGGTGTGCCGGTTAACCCGAGTCTGGCGGTGCATTGCCTGACCATAGGGGCCATGGCTGGCCTGGTGCTGGCGATGATCGCGCGGGTCAGCCTCGGCCACACCGGTCGCCCCCTGGAACCGCCCTCGGGCATGACCCTGGCCTTCATTTTGCTCAACCTGGCGTGTCTGAGCCGGGTGGTGTTGATCCTGTTTTTCCCCTTGGCCGCATTGTGGTTGGCGGGCCTGTGCTGGACGCTGGCGTTTGCGCTGTATGCCTGGCGCTATGGGCCGATGCTGTTGCGGGCCCGGGTCGACGGTCATCCGGGATGAATACGCGAATGAATGGAGGCAGCCGCTGATGTATCCCTTTTTACTGGTCACGCATTTGCTGGCGGCGATTGCCTTCATCGGCACGCTGTTTTTCGAGGTGGTTATCTGGCATCGCGCTCGCCAGCAGTTGACGGACGTATCGCAAGTGACGGCGGACCAGGCGATTGCCGTGCGCTCGCGCAAAGTGCTGCATGGCGTGGTGTTGCTGTTGTACGGCGCCGGCATCGGTTTGGCGTGGCAGTACCGGGGCGCATTGAGTCAGCCGCTGGCCAGCAGTTTTGCTACGTTGCTGAGCCTGAAAATCCTGTTGGCCCTGAGCATCATTGGTCATTACTTGCTGCTGGCCTATTGGCTGACCCACGGGCGCCTGACCGCGACCCGCGCAAGCTGGATTCGCCGCAGCATCCTCGGGCACATGGTGATGATCGTGATCCTGGCCAAGGCCATGTTCTATTGGCACGGCTGATCGCAACTCGTCCCTCATAAACAAAACCCGCGTCATCCGGTTGGATGGCGCGGGTTGGGGGTGGCCGACAATCGATCAATGGCGGGGGTTCAGGGCATTAATGAACAACACGTTGTTTTCCAGGTGGATGTGTTGCATCAAGTCGTCTTTGAACTCCAGCAGCCCGCGATAGAGGGCGCGCCAGGTGTTGCAGGCATCGGCCGGCGGGATGATGTGATTGGTCAGGGCGAGCATTTTCTCCAGTGCTTCACCATGTTGATCATGCTCGAAGCGCAATACCTGGATCGGCGGCGCCGCTTGAGGACCGATGCCTTGTTGCAGCATCGGGAACAGCACCTGTTCTTCCTTGAGCATGTGGCCTTCGAGTTCCTGTTGCATGTCGGTCAGAAGGTCGGCCAGGCCGTTGGGGCAGCTGCTGCGCGCACCATGGACCTGCTCGACGCGCCGGGCCAGTCGGATCAGCTCCGGCAGTTGCTCGCGGTGGCGGGCGTGGTAGCGCGCCAGAAGGTGGGCGATCAGCAGTTCGGACGGTTCGTTGCGCCAGTCGTGCTGGGTTTCGCCGGCGTCTTGCAGAATCTGCAGGGCGTCGGCAATGAGGACCGGATCGAGGTTTTTGCCAAGGGCCGCTTCACGCAGGCTTTTATGCCCGCCGCAACAGAAGTCCAGTTTGAAGGTGTGAAAGATCCGGGTGGCACCGGGAATGTCACAGGCCAGTTGGCCGAGGCTTTGTTCCAATAGGGGCTGGCTCATCAGGGTTCCTTGTTTAGGTTTCAACAGGTTCCCCAGGCCTATTGCATCCGGCATGCCATTTTCAACTAATTGAAAACCATGGATTAATTTTTAGTTGTGGTGATATTCACCCTGATGCTTCAGGGTAAATACAACCATAGAGGGTGATGACTACCATGCTGCGAGAAAGCCTGGCGGCCGACCTGATCGTCGAGTTGCCCAATGCCGTGCGGTTGCAACGACTGGTCCAGACCCTGCGCGAATACTTCAACAGTGGCGCCGTGGGCTTGCTGCGTCTGGATGACGACAGCCTCAGGCCCGTTGCAACGGTGGGGCTGGTTCATGAAGCGTTGGGGCGCCGGTTCGTCATTGCCCAGCATCCTCGGCTGGCGGCAATCATGGCGTCGCGCGAGCCGACCTGGTTCGAGCCCGACAGCCGCCTGCCGGACCCCTACGACGGCTTGCTCGACAACCATGTCGGCGAACCGCTGCCGGTGCATGACTGCATGGGCGTGAGCCTCTATGTCGAGGGGCGGATCTGGGGCGCGATCACCCTCGATGCGCTGCACGCCGGGACCTTTGACAACCGGGCGCGGGAAGAACTCAAGCGTTGCACTTTGCAGATCGAAGCCGCCGTGCGGGTCACCCGCCTGGAGCAGGAAAACCGCAGCTTGCGCCTGTCCCGCAGCGATCCTCAGGACTTGCGCGTGCCCGTCGGAGAAGGCGAGATCCTTGGGCAAAGTGAGGTGTTGCATCAGTTGCTCAATGAGCTGGATGTACTGGCCGATTCCGATCTGCCGGTATTGCTGCTGGGCGAGACCGGCGTCGGCAAAGAGCTGTTCGCACGGCGCTTGCATCGTCTTTCAAGGCGCCACCACAAACCGCTGATACAGGTTAACTGCGCAGCCTTGCCGGAGTCGCTGGCAGAGAGTGAGTTGTTCGGGCATGTCAAAGGCGCCTTTTCCGGTGCTACGAGTGACCGTGCCGGACGCTTCGACGCCGCCAACGGTGGCACGCTGTTTCTCGATGAAGTCGGGGAGTTGCCCTTGAGTGTGCAAGCGAAATTGCTGCGCACCCTGCAAAACGGCGAGATCCAGCGCCTGGGCGCCGACAAGCCGTTGCACGTCGATGTGCGCATCATCGCCGCCACCAATCGGCACCTGCCGGACAGCATCCGCGATGGCTTGTTTCGCGCCGATCTGTATCACCGCCTCTCGGTGTACCCGGTGCCGATTCCAGCGCTGCGCGAGCGTGGTCACGATGTGTTGATGCTGGCCGGGCATTTTCTGGAGCTCAATCGGGCGCGGCTCGGCCTGCGAGGTTTGCGTTTGTCGCCGGCGGCGGAGCGAGCTTTGCTGGCATACACCTGGCCGGGCAATGTGCGCGAACTGGAGCACGTCATCAGTCGGGCCGCATTGAAGCAGCTCAGTCGCGGGACGAGTCGCACATCGATCATGACGCTGGAGCCAGAGGTTCTCGATCTCGACAGCCCGGTGGCAGCATCGGGGGCAGAGGTCGAGCCATCCCGGGACATTACGGTTGATCTGCCGTTCCAGCCCCTGGGCGAAGCCGTCGATGATTACCAGCGCAAGAAGATCCTCGAGGCCCTGAGCCTGTCCGGGGACAACTGGGCCAGCGCCGCGCGAATGCTGGAAGTCGACCCCAGCAATTTGCACAAACTGGCGCGGCGCCTGCGTCTGAAGTAGGTCAGGGCGTTGTCGCTTCGACCCTCGGTGTTGATGGCGGTCAAGGTGGTATCGCGCAGTGCCTCGCACACTGCGCAAAACCTTCCGGAGATCACCGTCATGCCCCTGTCCCTGGCCCAAATGCGCCGTAACTACACCCTTAATGGCCTGCAAGATGAGGCTGCGCTGGACGATCCGTTGGCGATGTTCCGGCAATGGCTGCAACAGGCCCGCGACACCGAGTGCGCACCTGTCGAAGCCAATAGCATGGTGCTGGCGACGGTCGATGATGAAGGGCGGCCGCACTGCCGTGTGCTGTTGCTCAAAGGCTTGAGCGATGAAGGTTTTACTTTTTTCGGTAATTACCAGAGCGACAAGGGGCAGCAGCTGGCGGTCAATCCCTATGCCGCCATGACGTTTTTCTGGCCAGGGCTGGAGCGTCAAGTGCGCATCGAAGGCCAGGTGTCCAGGCTCGACCCGCAACTCTCGGATGCATACTTCGATTCCCGCTCGATGGCCAGTCGCCTGGGCGCCTGGGCTTCACCGCAAAGTCGTCCGTTGGCCAGTCGTGCCGCGCTGGAGTCGATGTTGGCGCAGACCATCAAGCGCTTCGTTGGCCAGACCGTCTCGCGCCCCGAACATTGGGGCGGTTATTGCCTGCACCCTGAACGTCTGGAGTTCTGGCAGGGCCGTGCCGACCGCTTGCATGACCGTCTCGATTACCGGTTGCGAGATGGTGCATGGCAACGGCGCCGCTTGGCGCCTTGAGCGACGAGTAAGTTCCCCCGTAGCAGCCTGCGGCAGCTGCTACGGGCTTGAGTCCCCCATTAATCCATAGACCCCGACGAGGTACCTCCTTGGAGGAATAGGCTCGTTCGCTATTCCGGTTCAGGCTTTGGGCCATACCCTCATCTACGGGAAAGCCTGGATATGGCCCATCTGACGCAACGCAGTTTCGAACCCCTGAACATTGCCGTGCTGACCATCAGCGATACGCGCACCTTTGACACCGACACTTCAGGACAGACCCTGGCGGATTTGCTGCAAACGGCCGGGCATGTGCTGATCGATCGCGGCCTGGTCAAGGACGACATTTATCAGATCCGCGCAACGGTCTCCCAGTGGATCGCCGACCCCCGGGTGCAAGTCATATTGATGACTGGCGGCACCGGTTTCACCGCTCGTGACAACACACCGCAAGCGGTGCTGCCACTGCTGGACAAACATGTGGAAGGCTTCGGCGAATTGTTCCGCCAGGTGTCGCTGGAGGAGATTGGCATGTCCAGTCTGCAGTCCCGGGCACTGGCCGGGATGAGTAACGGTGTACTGGTGTGCTGCGTTCCTGGCTCGCCGGGTGCCTGCCGGACTGCCTGGAACAAGATTCTGCTCGAGCAACTGGACAGTCGCACCGGCCCGTGTAACTTCGCCCCGCATTTGAAAGCGCAAGCACAGCGGGTCATCGACGCCTGCGAGACACGCTCATGAGCGGCCGGGTGTGCGACCTCGGCAACCTGATGCCCGTGGACGAGGCCATCAGCCGTCTGCTCGACCAGGCGCCACCACCACCCCTGGCGCAAATGGTCCGTCTGGACCAAGCCATGGGGCGGGTACTGGCGGTGGACATTCATTGCCCGGTGAACCTGCCGGCCTGGGACAACAGTGCCATGGACGGGTATGCCCTCAGGGCTGGTGACCTGCCAGCGGAAGGTGGCTGTTTGACGATTGGCGGGCGAATTGCGGCGGGGGATCAGGCGCGCTCGCCCTTGCTTGCGCAGCAAACGGTGCAGATCTTTACCGGCGCGCCATTGCCACCGGGTGCCGATACCGTCGTGCCGCAAGAGCGCTGCCGGGTCGAAGGCGAGCGAGTCTGGTTCCCGCCCGTAGCCGTTGGCGATCACGTGCGCAAGGAAGGGGAGGAAGTTCGCCGCGGGCATCTGCTGCTCAAGGCTGGCAAACGCTTGCGCGCACAAGAACTGGGGTTGCTGGCCGGCGCCGGGATCGCCCGGGTCGAGGTCTATAGGCCGTTGCAAGTGTGCCTGCTCAGCAGCGGTAATGAACTGCGCGAGCCGGGCGATTCCTTGGCACCGGGGCAGATCTACAACAGCAACCGGTATTGCCTTGCTGCGTTGTTGCGTGGCTGGGGCGTCGAGGTGCATGACTATGGCGTCATGGCCGATGAGTTGGTGGCCAGCCGGCATGCCTTGAGCCTGGCGTCTTCGGAATGCGACTTGCTGTTGAGCTCCGGTGGCGTGTCGGTCGGCGAGGAAGATCACCTCAAACAGGCCATCGAGGAACTGGGCAGTGTGGATTTCTGGCGGCTGGCCATCCAGCCGGGTAAGCCATTGGCCTATGGCGAAGTGGCCGGTAAACCGTGGATCGGTATGCCGGGAAACCCGTCAGGGGCGCTGATTACCGCGTTGGTGGTGGTGCGTCCGTTCCTGCTCCGGGCCCAGGGCGTGACTGACGTGCTGCCAGTGCCGTTGGCTGTACCCGCCGGGTTCGACTGGTTGCAGCGTAACAAGCGTCGACAATACCTGCGGGCCAGGTTGATTCCCGGTGCCGATGGCCAGTTGAGTGTGGAACTGCACCCTCAGCAAAGCTCGGCCATGTTGACCGCCGCGTGCTGGGCCGACGGGCTGGCGGTGATCGAGTGCGAGCAGCAAGTGCTCAAGCACGACAACGTGATGTTCCTGTCCTTCGCCGACCTGATGCAGTGATGGCAATTGATTGCCGTCAAGGCTGTGCCTGCCGGTCTGGCTAGACTGTGTGGCGAGGGAGCTTGCTCCCGCTGGGTCGCGAAGCGGCCCTGTTATTCAGGCCTGCTGCGCAGTCCAGCGTCGGAACGCCGCCCGGAGCAAGCTCGCTCGCCACAAGCGCATTCCAACCATGGCTGATCAGGCTCCGGACTGCGCTTTTTGATGAGGATTACCCATGCAACTGGTCTGCCCGGCAGGGAATCTGCCTGCGCTTAAAGCGGCGGTGCGCCAAGGCGCCGATGCCGTGTATGTCGGCTTTCGCGATGACACCAATGCCCGGCATTTCGCGGGGTTGAACATGGACGACAAACAGTTCGACGCCGCCGTCGCCCACATCCGCCAACATCAACGCAAACTCTACGTCGCGGTCAACACGTACCCACAACCCAAGGGGTGGGAGCGCTGGCAACGGGCGGTGGATCGTGCCGCCGATTTCGGCGTCGATGCGCTGATCGCCGCCGACCCCGGGGTGCTCGACTATGCCAGTCAGCGTCACCCGCAATTGGCCCTGCATCTGTCGGTTCAGGGGTCGGCAACCCATGCCGCGGCGCTGGAATTTTATGCGCAGCGCTACGGCATTCGTCGCGCGGTATTGCCGCGGGTGTTGTCGTTGGCGCAGGTACGTCAAGTCGCCGCCAGCAGCCCGGTGCCCATCGAAGTCTTTGGCTTCGGCAGCTTGTGCATCATGGCCGAAGGGCGTTGCCACCTGTCTTCCTACATTACCGGTGAGTCGCCGAACCTGTGCGGTGTCTGTTCGCCAGCCAAAGCCGTGCGTTGGAGCGAGGACGCCGAAGGCTTGAGCGCGCGCCTCAGCGAAGTGCTGATCGATCGCTACACCCCTGACGAATCGGCCGGTTACCCGACCTTGTGCAAAGGCCGTTTTCTGGTCGATGGCAAACGCTTTCATGCGCTGGAGGAGCCCACCAGCCTCGACACCCTGGACTTGCTCCCGGAATTGACGGCCATTGGCGTCGAAGCGGTGAAAATCGAGGGCCGCCAACGCAGCCCGGCGTATGTCGAACAAGTCACCCGGGTCTGGCGCGCGGCACTGGACGCTCACCGTGGCGCGCCCGGCAGTTTTCGGGTCAAGGAAGAATGGCGTCAGGTGCTGGCCGGTTTGTCCGAAGGCAGCCAGACCACCCTGGGCGCTTATCATCGATCATGGCAATGAGGGACGCGACATGAAGCTCAGCCTGGGACCGGTCCTGTTTTATTGGGACAAAGAGCAACTCAGCAACTTTTACGCCGACATGTCGACCTTGCCCCTGGACGTGATTTATCTGGGGGAAACCGTGTGCTCCAAACGCCGGGCCTTTTCCCTGGATCAATGGCTGGGGCTGGGGCGCGAGTTACAGGAATGCAGCCAGGCACAGTTGGTGCTTTCCAGCCTGACGCTGATCGAGGCTGCCTCCGAACTCTCCAGCCTGCGCCGGCTGTGCGACAACGGCGAGTTGTTGGTGGAGGCCAACGACATGGGCGCGGTGCATTTCCTGGCCGAGCGCAAGTTACCGTTCGTGGGCGGCCCGGCGCTCAATCTGTACAACGGCCACTCATTGGCACAATTACTCGACAGCGGAATGACTCGCTGGGTGCCGCCCGTGGAGTGTTCGGCGACGCTGATCAGCGACGTGATCGGGCAAGTGCGCGAGCTGGGCCGTGCAGTGCCGGAAGTTGAAATCTTCGCCTATGGGCACCTGCCGTTGGCCTATTCCGCCCGCTGCTTCACTGCCCGTGCAGAAAACCGGCCCAAGGACGACTGCCGGTTCTGCTGCATCAACTACCCCGATGGCCTGGCGCTGACCAGCCAGGAGGGGCAACCACTGTTTACCCTTAACGGTATTCAAACGATGTCGGCCGAGGTGACCAACCTGCTGGCCGATTACGCCGGACTGGTGGCCTGTGGTGCCGATCTGTTGCGCTTGAGCCCTCGTGCTCAGGGCATGGACGAAGTGATCGCGGCCTATCAACGGGTTCGTCTGGGCGAAACACCGCCGCTGTTCGTCGAAGGTTGCAATGGCTATTGGCATGGTCAGGCCGGCATGCTGCGCGTCGAGGAGGTTGGCCTGTGCTGAATCGAAAGAAGTGGCTGTCGAAAGGCGCCGACCGGTTGTTGCCACTGGTGCGCCGGGTGCCTTTTGCCGTGCAGCGCCTGGCGTTGCAGCAGACGCTGAATCGCTGCCTCGCCGAGCCATTGCGCGAGGGCGAGTTCGAAGTGCTGCGCGGGCGCTGGCTGTGCTTGCGGATTCCGGACCTGGGTTTGTCCTGGTACCTGACGCTCAGTCGTCAGGGCTTGCGGATTGCCGAGCACGCTACGGCGAACGTGACCATCAGCGGTAACTGGCGCGAATTTTTATTGCTGGCCAGCCGTCAGGAAGATCCCGACACGTTGTTCTTTCGCCGGCGGCTGGTCATCGAGGGTGATACCGAACTGGGGCTGGCGCTGAAGAACCTGATTGACAGCCTTGATCCCGATGTTCTGCCCGTGTGGTTGTGGCGCAATCTGGAGCGAGCGGGGAAGGGCTTGGCGGCGGGATGACCAACGTAGATTAAATGTGGGAGCGAGCAGGTCGAATCGTCGCACCGCCGCTCCCACAGTTGGATTTTCGTTGGCCCTCAGGCCATCGTTTACTGTAATGCTGTTCACTTAAGCCGTAATGCGATCTGTAGCAGCTGTCGAGCCTGCGAGGCTGCGTTCGGCGGCGAAGCCGTCGTGAATCCGGCTAGTGCGGTCTGCCTGACACGCCGCAATCACTGGTTTGACGACGGCTTCGCCGCCGAACGCAGCCTTCGGCAGCTGCTACAAGGAATGCGTCGCGGCTGAAATTGCTTAAGTGAACAGCATTAATCGTTTACTGGCGGCTTCCGTGCTGTCGGGCATCACTGGCAATCAACTGCCTGATCCCTTCAAACAACTCATCACTCTGCGCCAGCGTGCAGTCCTCGCCATAGCGTTTGCGCAGCCCGTAGTGGCTGAGGATCAGGTGCACGTCCGCGTGCAGGCCATGTTGCTTGAGGCAGTTCTCGACGCATTGCAGCGGGCAGCCGTCCAGCGCGAAGATCCGGCGCCCCGAGCGCGCTTTGTTGACCAGCGCTGCCACATGCCCGCCGACACCAACGATGCAGGACATTTCAGCGAGACCACTGCGATCCAGGCGCACGGCCAGGGTGTTGGCCAGTTGGGCGACGTTGGAGCAGCCTGAGCAGGAGTAAACCAAAGGCAGGGTTGAACGGGGCATTTGCACTCTCCGTGGATGGGCTCTGTCAGTGTGCAAGAGGTGTGGATGGGTACCTTGATGACGGTCAATTCCGGCTATTGGAAAGCGGCCAGTTCCTCTTCAGCGAGGATGCTGATGTGGCGTCGCTCCATGGCAATCAGGCCGCTTTCCACCAGGCGATGCAGTATCCGCGAAAAGGTTTCCGGCTGAATTCCCAGCTTCGACGCCACCAGGCGTTTGGACATCTGCAAGACAATCTGGCCGGTCACCGGGTGGCGTTCCTGGAACAGGAAATTGATCACCCGACGGCTCGCACTGGCCATGGTCAAGGTATCGATATCGCGCAGACGCAGGTGCAGGTGAACGCTCATGCTCGCCAGGATGGCCAGGCAGACTTTCGGCTGGTCCTCCAGGGCATTGCGGTAATGGTTGCCGTCGATGCTCACCAGCACGCTGTCCTTCAGCGCGGTGGCGCTCACCGGATACAGACGAGCCTGGCTGAACAGCAAGGCTTCGGCAAAAGTCTGGCCGGGCTGAATGATCTCCACCAGGTTCTCCTGGCCTTCGCCGGTGAGTCGGTACAACTTGACCTGGCCGCTGACCAGCAGGAAAAAACGCCTGGCCGGATCCCCTTGATGCATGAGCGTACTGTGACAACTCAGGCGTTTGAGCATGGCCAGGCCGCAGACTTCCTCGAAGACTTTCTCCGGCAGTTGGCTGAACAGATGATGACGGCGCAACGTTAAAACGATGGAAGGGTGAGTCAGCATGGCGTACCTCCGCTGACGACCATAGTAGAGAGCGCAGGCTCGATGACCTATGCCTCTGCAGGCCTACCTCCAAAGAGGAATACCCTTCAGCCGGCGTTGCGCAGATGTTCCATGGCCCACACCGCCGCCTCTACTCGTGAGCGCAAGCCGAGTTTGTGCAACAGGTTTTTGACGTGAACCTTGACCGTGCCTTCGGTGATGCCCAGTTTGTGCCCGATGACCTTGTTGCTGAAGCCGCTGGCGATGGTTTTCAGCACCTGACGCTCACGCTCGGTCAGTTCCACCACGGCCTGACGCGCAGGAGCACGCAGTGCTTGCGCCATGACTTGGGTCAGTCCCGGGCTGATCACCAGCGCGCCGTTCAGGGCATCGCGGATGTACTGAATCAACAGTTCGGGCTCCATGTCCTTGAGCAGATAGCCGTCGGCATCCAGGCGCAGTGCATCGCGAATATCGTCTTCGGCGTCCGATACCGTAAACAGCAGCACTTTGCCGGTGTAGTGCATGGCTCGTAGTCGGCGCAGGGTTTCGATGCCATTCATTTGCGGCATGTTGTTGTCGAGCAAAACCAGGTCCGGCTGAAGCGGCTCAATCAGACTGAGTGCTTCTTCACCCTGGCTGGCTTCGCCGACGATCAGGAAATCATCTTCGAGTTCGAGCATCTGGCGAATGCCGTGACGCATCATCGGGTGATCGTCTACCAGCAGGATTTTGTGTTGTGGGGACGGGGTCATGTGGCGCTACCTTCTGTTTGCTGCCCGAGAAACTCCGGGTGGAATTCCAGTTGGACACGGGTGCCTTGGGGCTCCCTGGAAAATATCTGCAGTTGGCCGCGCAGGCTGCGAGCCCGCTCATCCATGATGTTCAGGCCGTGGTGTTCGCGCTGGTCGACATTGCCACTGAACCCACGCCCGTCGTCTTCGACCGACAACCTGACGGTCTCGCCATCCTGGCGCAGTTGCAGCCAGGCGTTTTGCGCATGGGCGTGGCGCAGGCAGTTGGAGAGCGCCTCGCGGGTGATCTGCAAAATGTGGATTTGTTCGCTGGCCGATAGCTGAAAGGCCAGCGTGTCGACGTGCAGGTGCACCTGAAATTCTCCGCGACGGGAAAACTCCTCGGCCGTGTCCTTGAGTTCCTGTACCAGTCCCGCGTCGTGAATCTGCAAGCGAAACGTGGTCAGCAACTCGCGCAACTGGCGATAGGCATTGTTCAGTCCCTCGCGCAATTCGCTGGTGACGGTTTCCAGGGTCTGGACCGGTTCGCCCCGGCGCATCAGGGTTTGCATGCGGCTGACTTGCAGCTTCATGTAGGACAGGGCCTGGGCCAGTGAATCGTGCAGCTCGCGGGCGATGATCGTGCGTTCTTCGAGCAGTAGCAGGCGATGATCCTGTTCCCGTTGACGCTTGAGCGAGAGCGAGGTGCCGATCAGATTGGCCAGGGCCTGGATCAGTTGGGTTTCCCAGGCTTGCATGGGGTGCCCGTCGACAAAGTGCGCCTTGAGTTCCCCCAGTTCACTGCCCTGGTTGCTGATGCTGAAGATTTGCGGGTTGGTTTTAGGGTGTCGCTGGCACGTGGCGCAGTCGCTGCTGGCACAGACTTCCCGGATGTTCGCGCCATGCAGGGCGAGCAGCTGCTGGGCCGGTGCCTGCAACTGTCCCTGCAGGCACAGCGACAGGCGCAAGCCGGGCAGGCGTTGCTGGAAGCGCCGAATCAACTCATCCAGGCCTTCGGCATTGGCCAGGCGTGTGGCCAGGCTTCGGCTGCTTTGATACAGAAGCTCCAGGGCGGCATTGGCTTGTTGCAGGTTCAGGGTTTTTTGCCGGACCTGACTTTCCAGGGTGCGATGCGACTCTTCGATCGTCTCGGCCATGGTGTTGAAACTCATGGCCAACTGGCCCAGCTCATCCTCGGACTGATGGTTGACCCGCACCTTGAAGTCGCCGCGACGAAAGCGCTGGGTTGCATCCACCAACTCCTTCAAAGGGGTAACGACGCCGTACTGCAGTTCGTAGAGCCCGAGCAGCAGGACGATCATGGTGGTGAACAGGGCCAGGCCCTGGATCGCCTGTTGCCAGCCTTGCTTTTGTTCGCTTTGGCGTTGCAACAGATCGACGAACTGGTTCAGTTGCTCAACGAAGGACTGCGCCTGGGCCTGAAAGGCCGCCGCATCGCCGCGCTCCAGTGCCGGACGCAAATCCTCATTCCAGTGTTGCTGGATTTGCCCATAACTGAGTTGCAATGCGGTGGTCGGGCCATCTTCCAGTACCGCTTTGAGAGAGTGGCTGTCCAAGCGGTTTTGCAGGCTGTCGATGATGGTGGTGATTTCTTCGTCGGCGACGCCAGCGGCGAGTTTCCAGCTCAGGTGATAGGTCTCCATGCGCACCGAGCCTGCGGTGTTGATGGCAGCGGCATCGCCCTGGCTGAACCAGGCGATCAGCCCGGCGCTCAATGAACTGGCGAGCGCCAGCACGGCGATCAGGATCACCGCCAGCCCGGCGCGAGCGGGCAGGGAGCTGCGCAACCAGCGGATCATCGGCGCAGGTCCGGGAAAGCGATAAGAAAACAGAGCATGCACGTTCCAGCGTGGGGTTTTGCCGCCGTTCCTGGGCGAGCTACCTCTAAAGAGTTGTCGACAGTTCCTTGTCGGCAAAAGCGTGGGTTGAAACCCTTAACAAGCTGATAAATAAAGGTTTTCAAGGTTTTCTAGCACTACCTCCTTGGAGGTAGGCGGGCTAAGCATAGGCTTAGGCCCACATGGGCATCGTTGACCTGGGTCAAGTTTTTGCGGGGTTTGCCTCTCTAGTCTGCCGCCATGGCTAATTGACGGGAGAGCATTGTGACCCAACCGCGTGTACGACAAGGCTTGGTGCTGGGCATGAGCACGCTGGCCTTCACTGTGTGCTTCATGGTCTGGATGATGTTTGCCGTGCTCGGCGTGCCGATCAAGGAATTGCTCCAGCTCAACGAAACCCAATTCGGCCTGCTGGCCGCGACCCCGGTGCTGACCGGCTCGCTGGTGCGTTTGCCGCTGGGGTTGCTGACCGACCGATTTGGCGGGCGCAGCGTGTTTTTCCTGCTGATGCTGACTTGCGTCACGCCGCTGTACTTGATCAGTCACGCCACCGCCTACTGGCAGTTCCTGGTACTGGGTTTGTTCGTCGGCCTGGCCGGTGGCTCGTTTTCCGTTGGGATTGCCTACGTCGCCAAATGGTTCGACAAGGAGAACCAGGGCTTCGCCATGGGCATCTTCGGTGCCGGTAACGCCGGGTCGGCGGTGACCAAGTTCCTGGCCCCGGCGCTGATCGCCGCCGGCAGCTGGCAGCTGGTGCCGAAAGTCTTCAGTGCGATCTTGTTTATCACTGCGCTGCTGTTCTGGTTCCTGACCTCAGAAAACAAGGGCCATCGTAGTGCCACGGGCGCCAGCTTGCGTGAGCAACTGCGCTCACTGAAAGATCCTGCGGTGTGGCGCTACTGCCAGTACTACTCGATCGTCTTCGGCGGCTACGTTGCCCTGGCACTGTGGATGACCAAGTACTACGTGCAGGAATACGGTTTCAGCTTGCAAAGCGCGGCGCTGCTGGCGGCCTGTTTCTCCCTGCCCGGCGGCGTACTGCGTGCTGTCGGCGGCTGGATGTCGGATCGCTGGGGGGCGCAAAGCGTGACCTGGTGGGTGTTGTGGGTCAGCTGGATCTGCCTGTTCCTGCTCTCGTATCCCCAGACCCAACTGCAAGTGCAGACCATCGACGGCCCGCTGGATTTCCACATTGGCCTGAGCCCCGCGTTGTTCACCGTGCTGCTGTTCGTCATGGGCATCGCCTTCGCATTCGGCAAGGCCTCGGTTTTCAAATACATCGCCAATGAATACCCGAAAAACATGGGCGCGGTGTCCGGCATCGTCGGCCTGGCGGGTGGCCTGGGCGGTTTCGTGCTGCCGATCCTGTTCGGCGCCCTGGTGGATCTCACCGGCGTGCGCTCTTCCTGCTTCATGTTGATGTACGGCGTGGTCTGGGTCTCTCTCACCTGGATGTACTTCAGCGAAATACGCAAAAGCCCGGTGCTTGGTAAAGAGCCGCTGCTGATCCCGTCCCCGATTTCCAGCATTGCCCAAGGAGAAGAACATGTCCGTTCTGCAAACGCCTGACAAAGGCCCGGTCATTCATGACTGGCGCCCCGAGGACCCCGCGTTCTGGGGAAGTAGCGGCAAACAGACCGCCACTCGCAACTTGTGGATTTCCATTCCTGCGCTGTTGTTGGCCTTTGCGGTGTGGATGGTCTGGAGCACGGTGATTGTGCGCTTGAACGCCATCGGCTTCAGCTTCACCACCGACCAACTGTTCTGGCTGGCGGCATTGCCGGGGCTGTCCGGTGCGACCTTGCGGGTCTTCTATTCCTTTATGGTGCCGATCTTCGGCGGCCGGCGCTGGACCGCCCTGAGCACTGCGTCGCTGCTGCTGCCATCGATCTGGATGGGCTTCGCCGTGCAGGACCCGAGCACCTCCTACAGCGTGTTCGTGTTGATTGCCTTGCTCTGCGGTTTCGGTGGCGGCAACTTCGCCTCGAGCATGTCCAACATCAGCTTCTTCTATCCCAAGTCCCAGCAGGGCACAGCGCTGGGCCTCAACGCCGGACTGGGCAACCTGGGCGTCTCGGTGATGCAGTTCTGTGTGCCGCTGGTGATTACCTTCGGTGTGTTCGGCTTCATGGGCGGCTCCTCGCAAGCGTTGCCGGACGGCGGTCAGTTGTGGCTGCAGAACGCCGGGTTCATCTGGGTGCCATTTATCGTCCTGGTGACGGTGTTGGCCTGGTTCGGCATGAATGACCTGTCCAGCGCCCGGGCCTCGTTCAGCGAACAGGCAGTGATCTTCAAGCGCAAGCACAACTGGCTGATGTGCTGGTTGTACCTGGCGACTTTCGGTTCGTTCATCGGCTTTTCCGCCGCGTTTCCGCTGCTGATCAAAACCTCCTTTCCGGATGTCATTGCCTTGAAATTCGCCTTCCTTGGCCCATTGGTCGGTGCGCTGGTACGGCCATTGGGCGGCTGGCTGGCGGACAAGCTCGGTGGCGCGAAAGTGACCCTGTGGAACTTCGTGGCGATGATCGCGATGGTCTTCGGCGTGATGCACTTCTTGCCGCAGAACGGCGCGGGCGGCAGCTTCTACGGCTTCCTCGGCTTGTTCATGCTGCTGTTCATCACCACTGGCGTGGGCAACGGCTCCACCTTCCGGATGATCCCGGTGATCTTCCGCACGCAGCACGAAAAAGCCTCGGCCGGGAAATCGCCAGCCGTGCGTGAACAGGCGCTCAAGGATGCCGGCAAGGAATCGGCCGCCGTCCTGGGCTTCAGTTCGGCCATGGGCGCCTTCGGTGCGTTCTTCATTCCCAAATCCTTCGGCACTTCGATGGCCCAGACCGGCGGCCCTGAGATGGCCTTCTACATGTTCGTCGTTTTTTACCTGAGCTGCATCGTGGTGACCTGGTGGTGGTACGCGCGCAAAGGCGCCGCGACACCCTGCTGAGACGACCTGAATCCAACCATTGCGTGGGCGGGGCACAGAACCCCGCAGCAAGCCTGAGAGGACACACCGTGAGTCATTTACTGGATCAACTGCGGTTTTTCAATCGCAAGCAAAACGAGTTTTCCGATGGTCATGGAGAGACTCGCAAAGAGTCTCGCGACTGGGAGAACGTCTACCGATCGCGCTGGCAGTACGACAAGATCGTGCGTTCCACCCACGGGGTGAACTGCACCGGCTCGTGCTCGTGGAAAATCTACGTCAAGAACGGCCTGATCACCTGGGAAACCCAGCAGACCGATTACCCGCGCACCCGCAACGATTTGCCTAACCACGAACCTCGCGGTTGCCCGCGTGGCGCCAGTTACAGCTGGTACATCTACAGCGCCAACCGCCTCAAGTACCCGAAAATCCGCAAGCCGTTGCTCAAGCTCTGGCGCGAGGCGCGGCAGACCATGGCGCCGGTGGAAGCCTGGGCCAGCATTGTCGAGAACAAGGCCAAGGCCGACTCCTATAAAAGCAAGCGCGGCATGGGGGGCTTCATTCGCTCCAACTGGGAGGAAGTCAACGAGATCATTGCCGCGTCCAACGTCTACACCATCAAGCAATACGGCCCGGACAGGATCGTCGGTTTCTCGCCGATTCCGGCCATGTCGATGGTCAGCTATGCCGCGGGTTCGCGTTATCTGTCGCTGATCGGCGGTGCGTGCCTGAGTTTCTATGACTGGTACTGCGACTTGCCACCGGCCTCGCCGATGGTCTGGGGCGAGCAAACCGACGTGCCGGAATCGGCCGACTGGTACAACTCCAACTACATCATTGCCTGGGGCTCCAACGTCCCGCAGACCCGTACCCCCGATGCGCACTTTTTTACCGAAGTCCGTTACAAGGGCACCAAGACCGTCGCCATCACCCCCGACTACTCGGAAGTCGCCAAGCTCACCGACCTGTGGCTCAACCCCAAGCAGGGTACCGATGCGGCGCTGGCCCAGGCGTTCAATCATGTGATCTTCAAAGAGTTTCACCTGGACAAACCGAGCGCGTATTTCACCGACTACGCCAAGCGCTTCACCGATTTGCCGGTGCTGGTGCTGCTCAAACAAATGGTCGACAAGGCGCCGGGCGCCGGTTACCAGCCGGACCGTTTCTTGCGCGCCTCGGACCTTACCGACAACCTCGGCCAGGAAAACAACCCGGAATGGAAAACCATCGCGCTGGATGTCAGCGGTGAACTGGTTTCTCCTCAGGGCTCCATCGGTTATCGCTGGGGCGAGAAGGGCAAGTGGAACATCCTGCCTCGTGAAGGCGGTGAAGGGCGTGAGATCGATCTGAAGCTGAGCCTGATCGGCGATGACGTCGCCGAAGTGGCGTTCCCGTATTTTGCCGGCGAGTCCCACGAGCACTTCCAGCACGTCGCTGGCGATGCCGTGCAATACCGCCGCGTGCCGGTGCACAACGTGGTACTGGCCGATGGCAGTGTGGCCAAAGTCGCCACTGTGTTCGACCTGTCGGCCGCCAATCTGGCGATCGATCGTGGCCTGGGTGGCGCTAACGTCGCCAAGGACTACAACGATGCAAGCGTACCCGGCACCCCGGCCTGGCAGGAGCAGATCACCGGCGTCAGCCGCGAGAAAGCGATCCAGATCGCCCGCGAGTTCGCCGATAACGCCGACAAGACCAAGGGGCGCTCGATGATCATCGTCGGCGCGGCGATGAACCACTGGTACCACATGGACATGAACTACCGCGGGCTGATCAACATGCTCATGCTCTGCGGGTGTGTCGGCCAGACCGGTGGCGGTTGGGCGCACTATGTCGGTCAGGAAAAACTGCGTCCGCAATGCGGCTGGCTGCCCCTGGCGTTCGGCCTGGACTGGAACCGTCCGCCACGGCAGATGAACGGCACCAGCTTCTTCTACGCCCACAGTTCGCAATGGCGCCACGAGAAGATGAGCATGCACGACGTGCTCTCGCCGCTGGCCGATAAATCACAGTTTCCCGAGCATGCCCTGGACTACAACATCCGTGCCGAACGCGCCGGCTGGTTGCCCAGCGCACCGCAACTCAACACCAACCCGCTGCACATTTGCCGCGATGCCGCGGCAGCCGGCATGGACCCGAAAGACTACGTGGTCAAGTCGCTGCAAGACGGCTCGCTGCGCTTCTCCTGCGAACAGCCGGACAGCCCGGTGAACTTCCCGCGCAACATGTTTATCTGGCGTTCCAACCTGCTGGGCTCCTCGGGCAAGGGCCACGAGTACATGCTCAAGTACCTGCTCGGCACCAAGAATGGGGTGATGAACGAAGACATCGGCCAGGTCGGGGATTGCAAACCCGAAGAAGCCGAATGGGTGGACGAGGGCGCCATCGGCAAGCTCGATCTGGTCACCACGCTGGATTTCCGCATGTCCTCGACCTGCGTCTATTCCGACATCGTCTTGCCGACCGCGACCTGGTACGAAAAGGACGACATGAACACCTCGGACATGCACCCGTTCATTCACCCGCTGTCGGCCGCCATCGACCCGGCGTGGGAATCGCGTTCCGACTGGGAAATCTACAAAGGCATCGCCAAGGCCTTTTCCAGCATGGCTGAAGGGCATCTGGGCGTTGAGAAGGACCTGGTGACCATTCCGCTGATGCACGACAGCGTCGGTGAACTGGCTCAACCTTTTGGCGGCACCGACTGGAAAAGCGCCGGCGTGGCCCCAGTGCCAGGCAAGAACGCGCCGAACCTGCATGTGGTGGAGCGTGATTACCCGAACATTTACAAGCAGTTTTCCTCGCTGGGGCCATTGCTGGAAAAACACGGCAACGGTGGCAAGGGCATCAACTGGAACACCGACGCCGAAGTGAAATTCCTCGGTGCGCTCAATCACCGCGAAGGGGCTGCCGGGATCAGTCATGGCCGGCCGAAAATCGACTCGGCGATCGATGCTGCTGAAGTGATTCTGTCCCTGGCGCCGGAAACCAATGGCCACGTCGCCGTCAAGGCCTGGGCTGCGTTGTCGGAATTTACCGGCATCGATCACAGCCACCTGGCGTTATCCAAGGAACACGAGGCGATCCGATTCCGCGACATTCAGGCGCAGCCGCGCAAGATCATTTCCAGCCCTACCTGGTCGGGTCTCGAAGACGATCACGTCAGCTACAACGCCGGCTACACCAACGTTCACGAAGCCATCCCATGGCGCACCATCACCGGTCGCCAGCAGTTCTACCAGGATCACCCGTGGATGCAGGCATTCGGCGAGCAACTGATGAGTTACCGCCCGCCGGTCAACACCCGCACCATTGCAGGGGTGAAAGGCAAGCGCAGCAACGGTGAGACCGAAATCGTCCTGAACTGGATTACTCCGCACCAGAAATGGGGCATCCACAGCACTTACAGCGACAACCTGCTGATGCTGACCCTCAGCCGCGGCGGGCCGATTGTCTGGCTCTCGGAGAACGACGCGAAACGCGCCGGCATTGAAGACAACGACTGGATCGAATGCTTCAACGCCAACGGCGCGCTGACCGCACGAGCGGTGGTCAGCCAGCGGGTCAAGGACGGCATGGTGATGATGTACCACGCCCAGGAACGGATCGTGAACGTGCCTGGTTCGGAAACCACCAAGACCCGTGGCGGCCACCACAACTCGGTCACCCGCGTGGTGCTCAAACCGACCCACATGATCGGCGGCTATGCACAGCAGGCCTACGGTTTCAACTATTACGGCACGGTCGGTTGCAACCGCGATGAATTCGTCGTGGTACGCAAAATGGCCAAAGTCGACTGGCTCGATGGCTCAAACGGCGATGACCTGCCGCGTCCTCTGCCGACCGATATCGAGGAGAACTGAGATGAAGATTCGCTCACAGATCGGCATGGTCCTGAACCTGGATAAATGCATCGGTTGCCACACTTGTTCGATTACCTGCAAGAACGTCTGGACCAGCCGCGAAGGCATGGAATACGCCTGGTTCAACAACGTCGAATCGAAACCCGGCATCGGTTACCCGAAAGAATGGGAAAACCAGGACAAGTGGAAGGGCGGCTGGATCCGCAATGCCAACGGCACGATCAACCCGCGCATCGGCGGTAAATTCCGCGTGCTGGCAAACATTTTCGCCAACCCGGACCTGCCGAGCCTCGACGATTACTACGAACCGTTCGACTTCGATTACCAACACCTGCATACCGCGCCGCTGGGCGAGCATCAGCCCACCGCGCGCCCGCGTTCGCTGATCTCCGGCAAGCGCATGGAAAAAATCGAGTGGGGCCCGAACTGGGAAGAAATCCTCGGTACCGAGTTCGCCAAGCGCCGCAAGGACAAGAACTTCGACAAGATCCAGGCGGACATTTACGGCGAATACGAAAACACCTTCATGATGTATTTGCCGCGCCTGTGCGAGCACTGCCTCAACCCGGCGTGCGCGGCGTCGTGCCCGAGCGGGGCGATCTACAAGCGCGAAGAAGACGGCATTGTGCTGATCGACCAGGAAAAATGCCGTGGCTGGCGGATGTGCATCAGCGGCTGCCCGTACAAGAAGATCTATTTCAACTGGAAAAGCGGCAAATCCGAGAAGTGCATCTTCTGCTACCCGCGTATCGAAGCCGGGATGCCGACTGTTTGCGCCGAAACCTGTGTCGGGCGTATCCGTTACCTCGGTGTGCTGCTGTATGACGCCGACCGCATCAGCGAAGTGGCGAGCACCGCCAATGAGCAAGACCTGTACGAGAAACAACTGGAGATCTTCCTCGATCCGAACGACCCGGCAGTGATTCGCCAGGCCCTGGCCGATGGCGTACCGCAGTCGGTGATTGATTCCGCCCAGCGTTCGCCGGTCTACAAAATGGCCGTGGACTGGAAACTCGCACTGCCGCTGCACCCGGAATACCGCACCTTGCCGATGGTCTGGTACGTACCGCCGCTGTCGCCGATCCAGAACGCCGCCACCGCCGGCACCGTGGGCATGAACGGGGTGATCCCGGATGTCGACAGCCTGCGTATTCCACTGAAGTACCTGGCGAACCTGCTGACAGCGGGCGATGAAAAACCGGTCAAGCGCGCACTTAAACGCTTGCTGGCGATGCGCGCCTACAAACGCTCCGAGCAAGTCGATGGCGTTCAGGACCTGCAAGTGTTGAAGGACGTCGGCTTGAGCGTGGCCCAGGTCGAAGAGATGTATCGCTACCTGGCGATTGCCAACTATGAAGACCGCTTTGTGGTACCGAGTGCCCACCGTGAAGACGCCATGAGCGACGCCTTTGCCGAGCGCTCCGGTTGCGGCTTCAGTTTCGGCAGCGGTTGCAGCGGCAGCTCCGACACCAACATGTTCGGTGCGAAGAAAGCCAACCGCCGCGACGTCCTGAAAACCGTCCAGTTGTGGGAGGAATGAGCATGCAAATTCTCAAAGTGATTTCGCTGCTGCTCGACTATCCGACCGAGACGCTGATTGGCGGGCGCGACGAACTGGAGCAAGCGATTATCCAGTCACGGGAAATCAGCCCTAAACAGCGCGGTGCGTTGTTCGAATTGCTGGAGTTGATCTGCGCCAATGACCTGATGGACGGGCAGGAGCACTACGGCGCGCTGTTCGGCCGGGGGCGTTCGCTGTCGTTGCTGTTGTTCGAGCATGTGCACGGCGAATCCCGCGATCGTGGCCAGGCCATGGTCGACATGATGGCGCAATACGAAGCCGCCGGTTTTGCCATCGGCGTCAAGGAGCTGCCGGACTATATCCCGCTGTACCTGGAGTTCCTGTCCACCCGCGAAGACCTCGAGGCCCGCGAGGGCCTGGCGGATGTTTCGCACTTGCTGGCCTTGCTCGCGGCGCGTCTGGAAGAGCGCGAAAGCGCCTATGCCAGTTGCTTCCGGGCGTTGCTGCAAATCGCCGGGGCCGAGCCGCATCAGGCGGTGGCCGACCTGCGGGCGCAGGTGGCGGCGGAACCGCGCGACGACTCCCTCGAAGCCCTCGACAAGATCTGGGAAGAGGAGGCCGTGGACTTTCTCCAGGCCGAACAGCAAGACCGTTGCAGTTCGTTGCCTGGCGCCCCGGGCAAGGCCCGGGAAGAAAGCGCCGTGCCGTTGCACTGGGTGGATTTTCAGCATGAAGGGTTGGCCACCGTGCCAGCCAAGGAGGTAGGCAATGTCTAAATGGAACCTGTTGTTGTTCGGGATCTATCCCTATGTCGCTTTGGCGATTTGCCTGATTGGCAGTTGGGCCCGTTTCGATCTGTCGCAGTACACCTGGAAGGCTGGCTCCAGCCAGATGCTCAACCAGCGCGGCATGCGCGTGGCGAGCAACCTCTTCCACATCGGTGTGCTGTTTGTACTGGCCGGGCATTTCGTCGGCCTGCTGACGCCTGCATCGGTTTATCACCATGTGATCAGCACCGAGAACAAGCAGTTGCTGGCGATGGTCTCCGGCGGGCTCTTCGGCCTGCTGTGCCTGATCGGCTTGCTGATGCTGGTCAATCGGCGGCTCACCGATCCTCGGGTACGTGCCGCCTCCAGCGCTTCGGACATTTTGATTCTGCTGGTGCTGCTGGTGCAGTTGCTGCTCGGTTTGCTGACGATTGCAGCGTCCACCTCGCACATGGACGGCTCGGTGATGGTGATGCTCGCCGACTGGGCGCAGAACACCGTGCTGTTGCGGCCGATGGAGGCGGCGGCGTCCATTGCGCCGGTCGGGCTGACCTACAAGCTGCATGTGTTTCTCGGCTTGACCCTGTTCGTGTTGTTCCCCTTCACCCGTCTCGTACACATCGTCAGTGCACCGATCTGGTACCTGGGGCGTCGTTATCAAATCGTTCGGCAGAAAGTCTGAGGAGAACATCATGTCAGGTGGATGTGGATGTGGATGTGGATGTGGCGGCGGTAACGGCGGCAGCGGTGGCTGCGGTTCTTCTAAAAATGCAGAGCTTTCGGTACCGGAAGTTGTCGACATCGCGCAGTTTGAAGCACTGCCGGTCGAGCCGGCGGCGGCCGAGGACGCCCCGGTGCAGTTGATCGCCAGCAGCGAACAGGAGTGGCCGATCATCAGCGTCAACGGGGTGTCGATCACGCCTGAGGCAATGGCCCAGGAGCTGCAATATCACCCGGCCGAAAGCCGTGAAGAGGCGGTCTATCTGGCCGCCAGGGCACTGGTGATCCGCGAATTGTTGCAGCAGCGCATTGCCGAACTCGGCCTGGCGCTGGAGATCGGCGCTGGTGAGAACGAAGAAGAAGCGGCCACGCGTTTGTTGCTCGAACGCGAGGTGCACGTGCCGCAGTGCGACGAGGAAACCAGCCTGCGCTACTACGAAAACAATCGCGGGCGCTTTCACAGCGCGCCGTTGCTGGCGGTGCGACACATCCTGCTCGAGTGCGCGCCGGATGATGTCGAGGCTCGCAGCCTTGCGCATGCTCAGGCCGAGATATTGCTGCAACGTCTGGAGGATTTCCCCGGCAGTTTCGCCGAGCTGGCGGTGAAATATTCGGCCTGCCCGTCGAAGGCTCAAGGCGGTTCTCTGGGGCAGATCAGCAAGGGCCAGACCGTGCCGGAACTGGAGCGTCAGCTGTTCACGCTAGCGCCCGGCCTGGCCAGCAAACCGCTGGAAAGTCGCTACGGCTGGCATGTGGTGAGTGTCGATCAGCGGATTGAAGGCATGCCGTTGCCTTATGAAGTGGTGTCGACGGCGATCCGCACGCAGTTGCAGCAGGGCGTCTGGCAAAAAGCGCTGGTGCAGTACCTGCAAACCCTGATCGGAGCGGCGGATATTCGTGGCATCCACTTGCAGGGCGCCGACTCACCGCTGGTGCAGTGAGCATCGAGACAAACCGGGAGATGTGATGAACGCTGTCATGCAGGATGGTTTTGGACGGCAGATCGATTATCTGCGGATGTCGGTGACGGACCGTTGTGATTTTCGCTGTGTGTATTGCATGGCGAAAAACATGACCTTCCTGCCGCGTCAGCAGGTCCTGACGCTGGAGGAATTGCAGCGCCTGGCAACGTTGTTCGTCGGGTTGGGCGTCCGCAAAATCCGTCTGACCGGCGGCGAACCGCTGATTCGTCCGGGCATTGTCGGACTGTGCCGCAACATCGCCGCATTGCCCGGTTTGCGCGAACTGGTGATGACCAGCAACGGCTCGCAGCTGGGCCGTCTGGCCCGGCCGTTGGCGGAGGCAGGCGTCAAGCGGATGAACATCAGCCTCGATAGCCTGGACGGGCAGAAGTTTCGCGCAATCACCCGCAACGGCGATCTCGATCAGGTGCTGGGTGGCATTGAAGCCGCGCGGGACGCAGGGTTTGAGCGGATCAAGCTCAACTGCGTGGTGATGAAGGGGCGCAACTTCGATGAAGTCCCGGCGTTGGTGCAGTACGCCATCGATCAGCGCATCGATATCAGTTTCATCGAAGAAATGCCGTTGGGCGATGTCGGCAGGTCACGGGGTGAATCGTTTTGTTCCAGCGATGAAGTGCGGGCATCGATCGCCGCTCAACATCGGTTGCTCGACAGTACGGAAAACAGCGGCGGACCGGCGCGCTATGTGCGTCTGGAACGCCATCCCGATACCCGGATCGGTTTCATTTCACCCAACAGCCATAACTTCTGCGGCACCTGCAACCGGGTGCGGATGACCGTTGAAGGGAAGCTTTTGCTCTGTCTGGGCCAGGACGACGCGTTGGATTTGCGTGGATTGCTGCGGCGTTATCCGCTGGACGACCAGCCGCTGATCAATGCGGTGCAAAAGGCTTTGCGCGGCAAGCCATTGCGCCACGACTTCAACCCCGAAGGGGAGGTGCAGATTGTGCGGTTCATGAACATGAGTGGCGGTTGAGCTGTTCTGTTAAGGAAAGAGTTTGCTAAACACAATACTTGTGGCGAGGGAGCTTGCTCCCGCTGGGTTGCGAAGCAACCCTAAATGAGGCACCACGATTATTCAGACAAATCGAGCTTGCAGGATTGCGACCGCTTCGCGGCCGAGCGGGAGCAAGCTCCCTCGCCACAGTGTTCACACCGATTTTCCCTTCACCGCCTTCGGGCGGTTTTTTTCACCGGCAAATCTTGATATCGATCAATTGCAGAACAGCACTTTGTCCGTAGTCTTCACTGCATGTTGTGTTTGTTTGTGTATGAACATCTATATGTAGTATCTGGAGGCCAAATGCAGAGCACGCTGATCTCAGTGGGATGTAACCGCTTGCACAAACGCGATGGCAGTCTGGTCGCCTTCGATGCCGACAAGATCCGCCAGGCATTGATCGCCGCCGGCAAGGCGACAGGGGAGTACACCGAGGTTGAGGTTGAAGGCTTGCTTCAGGCGGTACTCGCCCGACTGGAAGGGCTGCCAAGGTTGCACGTCGAGCAGATTCAGGATCGGGTCGAACGGGTATTGATGGATGCCGGTTACTTCTTCGCCATGCGCGCCTACATCGTCTACCGCGAACAGCACGGGCGTTTGCGTCGTGACCGCCGGACCATGGTCGAGGTGGCGACTTCTATGAATGAGTACCTGGACCGTGAAGACTGGCGGGTCCAGGCCAACGCCAATCAGGGCTACTCCCTGGGCGGGCTGGTGTTGAACGTGTCGGGCAAGGTCACCGCCAACTACTGGCTGGACGAGGTGTACAGCGAGGCCATCGGCCAGGCCCACCGCGAGGCGGATTTGCATGTGCACGACCTCGACATGCTCGCCGGTTACTGTGCCGGTTGGTCGCTGCGCACTCTGTTGCACGAGGGGCTCAACGGCGTGCCGGGGCGTGTCGAAGCGGGTCCGCCAAAGCACTTGAGCAGTGCCCTGGGGCAAATGGTGAACTTCCTCGGCACCCTGCAAAACGAATGGGCCGGCGCCCAGGCGTTCAGCTCGTTCGACACCTACCTGGCGCCTTACGTGCGCAAGGACCGGCTGAGTTACCAGGAGGTGCGCCAGGCGATCCAGGAGTTCATCTACAACCTCAATGTGCCGTCACGCTGGGGCACCCAGACGCCGTTCACCAACCTGACCTTCGACTGGGTTTGCCCGCAGGATTTGCGTGAGCAGATACCCGTCATCAACGGTGAGGAGATGCCGTTTGCCTATGGTGACCTGCAAGTCGAAATGGACCTGCTCAACCGCGCGTACATCGAGGTGATGCAGGCTGGCGACGCGAAAGGGCGAGTGTTCACCTTTCCGATCCCGACCTACAACATCACCCATGACTTTCCATGGGACAGTGAGAACGCCGACCGTCTGTTCGAGATGACGGCGCGTTACGGTTTGCCGTACTTCCAGAACTTCCTCAATTCGGACATGCAGCCCAATCAGGTGCGTTCGATGTGCTGCCGGTTGCAGCTCGATGTGCGCGAGTTGCTCAAGCGCGGCGGTGGCTTGTTCGGTTCGGCGGAACAGACCGGATCGCTCGGCGTGGTGACCATCAACTGTGCACGCCTGGGCTATGTGTTCAAGGGCAACACCAGTGGCTTGTTGCGACGCCTGGACACGCTGATGGAGCTGGCAATGGAGAGCCTGGAGGTCAAGCGCAAGGTCATTCAGCATCACATGGATGCCGGTTTGTACCCTTACACCAAGCGCTACCTGGGCACCTTGCGTAACCATTTTTCCACCATCGGCCTCAACGGCCTGCATGAAATGCTGCGCAATTTCACTGGCGACGAGGAGGGCATGCACACCGAACATGGCCGGCAGTTTGCCCTGAGTCTGCTGGACCATGTGCGCGCCACGTTGCTGCGTTTCCAGGAAGAAACCGGTCATCTCTACAACCTGGAAGCGACACCGGCGGAGGGCACCACCTACCGCTTCGCCAAGGAAGACCTCAAGCGCTACCCCGACATTCTCCAGGCGGGCAGTACGCAGGCGCCGTATTACACCAACTCCTCGCAACTGCCCGTGGGCTACACCGAAGACCCCTTCGAGGCCCTGGAACTTCAAGACGAACTGCAATGCAAATACACCGGCGGCACGGTCTTGCACCTGTACATGGCCGAGCGGATTTCCTCGGTGCAGGCCTGCAAGCAACTGGTGCGCAAGGCCCTTGGACGTTTCCGCCTGCCGTACCTGACCGTGACCCCGACGTTCTCCATCTGCCCGGTGCACGGCTACCTCGATGGCGAACATGAGTTCTGCCCCAAATGCGACGAGGCCCTGTTGCTACAAGAACAGAAGGCTGGCACCGTTCATTGATTTTGATCCACTCAACCGCAAGGAGCTTCACCATGACTGCATCGCAAACTCTGCCCCAGGCTCAACGCCAACGCTGCGAAATCTGGACCCGGGTGATGGGCTATCACCGTCCTGTGTCAGCGTTCAATCCAGGTAAACAGTCGGAGCACCGCGAGCGGCTGCACTTCACTGAAAGCGCGGCACTGGCCGGGCGCCAATGAGTCGAATGCTTCGGGTTGGGGGCATGGTGCCCCTGACCACTATCGACTATCCGGGACAGCTCGCCTGCGTGCTGTTTTGCCAGGGTTGCGCCTGGCGTTGTCGTTACTGTCATAACCCGCAGCTGATTCCGCCTCGTGGCAGTGAGGAAGTGGATTGGCGGCGGGTGTTGGCGTTTCTGCAACGTCGTCAGGACCTGCTCGATGCCGTGGTGTTCAGCGGCGGTGAGCCAACCTTGCAGGACGGCTTGCTCGGTGCCATGGATGAAGTGCGGGACATGGGCTTTCGCATCGGCTTGCACAGCGCCGGCATCAAGCCTGCCGCCTTCGCCAAGGCACTCACGGGCGCGGATTGGGTCGGTTTCGACGTCAAGGCGTTGCCCGAAGATTGCCTGGCCATTACCCGGGTCGAGGGCAGTGGAACGGCTAACTGGCGCAGCCTTGAGCATCTGCTGGCCAGTGGTGTGGACTACGAATGTCGCACCACCGTGCATTGGCATCTGTTCGAGCCGGCGCGTCTGCTGATTCTGGCAAAACGCTTGAGTGCGCTCGGCGTCAAACGCTTCGCCGTGCAACTGGTCCGCACTGAGCGGATGTTCGATCCGCTACTGCCAAGCATTTCGGCACAAGCCTTGTTGCCAGAGTTGTGGGAGGCCATGCGCGAGTTGTTCCCAGCCTTCGTGCTGCGGGGGTAACGGGGGCTGGGGAAACTCAAGCCCAGCCCCAGAACTGCAACCACCAGCCAAACCCGATCAGGCCGTTGGCGAGGAACAGGCAAACGCCACCCGACACGCGCCGAGGCAGGGGAATACCTTCGTGTTTCAGCCGTTTCCAACCCAGTAGCAGGCTCCACCCCATGGCGGCCAATAGCAGGCAGGCCCTGGCGGGTTGTACCCACTCCAGCAGCAGACCTTCATAACGCAGTAATTTGACGGTGGTGGCCGACAGCCCGAGAAACAGTCCGGCACCACCCACAGGCGTGAGTGTCAGCGCCAGGGGCCAATACAGTGCGCGATCTCGCGCCAGTCGGGCCGTCAGGCGCAGGAGCAGCATCAACGCCGTGCCGAGCATGATCGAACTCACACTCAAGTAAGCGACAATGCTGAAGCCGTCGAGCCAGCTGAAGCTGTCGTTGAGTTGCGGGTAATGGGTCAGCAACCACCAGGGGGCGTTGTCCCGTAAGGCCCAGAGCTGGTTGTGTTCCACCAGCCACTGGGCCAGGGTTTGTTTGAGGGCGATAAACCATGGGCTGACCGTCCACTGAAACGCGCCCATGGCCAAGCCGATCACGCCGAACAGCAGCAAGCGTGTATCCCAAGGGGACAGCGCCTGAGCGGTTGCGTGAAGAATCTCCTGATTGCTGGAGCGGGCGATCAGCTGCACGGCGCCGCGTTGCCCGCTGCAGCGTCCGCAGGCGTGGCAATCACTGGCGCCTTGCAGGCGACGGATATCGAGCAGGGGAGCGCAGTTGGGGGGCGGCAGGCGTGGCGCGGCATTCTCTATCCAGCGTTGCTCATCGACCTGAAAGTGCACGGGGGCCAGCCTTGCGAGCAGGGCGAAAACCCCGCTGACCGGGCACAGGTAACGGCACCAGACCCGCTTGCCCCGGGCGAACAACAACCCGACGATGACCGCTGCGACGGTCGAGCCACCCAGAATCAACAGTGCGGCCTGGGCGTAGTCATAGACGCTGATCAATTGGCCGTAGAGGGTCGTCAGGCAGAACGCCAATGTGGGCCAACCGCCCCAACGCAACCAACGCGGCACACCCAGGCCTTTGCCGTAATGACTGGCCCATTCGCTGAGCGAACCTTCCGGGCACAGAACGCCACACCAGAGTCGACCGAAGCACACCATCGACAGCAACACGAACGGCCACCAGATTCCCCAGAATAAAAACTGCGCGAGCAAGGTCAGGTTGTCGAGTATCCGTGCCTGGCTGTCCGGCAACGGCAACAGCGCCGGGGTCACCAACAGCACTGCGTAAAACACTACGACAGTCCACTGCAGCGCACGGATGACGGACGCATGGCGACGCATCCCGTCACCCAGGCGCTGGAGCCATCGATTGTGCCGGCTCAGGTCAGGCATGGGACTTTCTCCGCAGCCCGTTGGCGTAGCCAGGCGCTGACGACCAGCCAGTAACCGACCCACACCAGTAAGGTCATGCCGCTGGGCGTTGCGCGATAACCGACAAAACTGGCCAGAAAGCCACCCAATCCATGGCTGTCGCTCAGCCAAGCGCTGCTGTCCCAAAGCGATTCGCCTACGAGGCTGTAAACCACGTCCGGCACATCCAGGGCGAGCAGTTGGCCGCCGATTCGCTCGGTGCCGCTGACCAGCAACCCCGCGCCGAGCATGAGCAAGATGACTTCGCTGATGGCAAAGAATCGTTGCCATGAAATGAAGCGGCGACTGCTGTGCAGCAGCGTAATGGTCAGCGCGGACAGCACCAGCCCCAACACGCCGCCGACGGCAAACAAACCGAGCTGCGGACCCCGCAATCGGGCGCCGGCGCCATAGAGAAATACCACCGTTTCGCTGCCTTCACGGCTGATCGCGAGCATGGCCAGCAGTAGTAGACCTGCGCCTCCTTGGCGGGCCAGGTGGCTATCGGCGTGCCGTCGCAAATCGTGGTTGAGGGTGCGCCCGTGACGGTGCATCCAGCCGACCATTTGCACCATTAACAGGCTGGCAAACAGTGCGAGTGCGGCCTGGAACCATTCACTGGCCGACCCGCTCATGGCCTCACCGGCAAACAGAATCAACACCGCCAGCAGGCCCGAGAGCATCAACCCCAGCATCACACCCGCCCACAGGTATTTGACCAAGCGATGACGCTGGCCTTGTTGGCTGGCCCAGGCCTGGAGAATGCCGATCACCAGCAACGCCTCGACGCTTTCGCGCCAGACGATGAACATTGATTGATTCATGGAAGCTCCGTGCGCTAACAGGTTATTTCGCGAGGATGCCGCCCTCGGGCAATTGCGGATTGAACTCATCGAAAAAGGGATAGTGGCCGGGCCTGAGCGGGTGAATGACGACGAAGGTTGTCACGCCCGGCGACAGTACCTTTTCAACCCGCAACGGCGTGCTCTCGAACTCGGCCGGCCCCTGACCGCTATTTTTCAGGACGATCTTGAAGCGCTGTCCGGCCGGGACCTCAAGCAAGGCAGGGGAGAAGTGGCCATCGCGCAGGGTCAGCTCAAAGCTCGGCAACTCGGCATGGGCCGTCAACGGCGCAACTGTTGCGGCCACGATCAGCCAGGCAAGATGCAGGCGCTTCATTCAATAGCCGCCTTTTTTACCGATGCCGGCGTAGATGAACTCGTAGTGCAGTTCGCAGCGTTCGAACCAGGGCGCCACACCGGTTTCCTTATCGGTGTGACGCCCGAGGGAGCCGTGACCGGTGGGTGGTAGCACGGTGAACGTCAGCCGATATTTGCCCGGCCCCAGCAGCTTCACATTGTCGCCATAGTGCGGGCCGTCATTGGCGACCATGGCATGGAAGTCGCCCTTGATTTCGTCCGGGTTACCCGCTCTGCTCAAGTTGAACGAGACATTGAGGTAAGGCACGAAACTGCCTTCCTGAAAGCCCTGTCGATTGTCCGCGGTGGCCCGAATGTCGGCTTCCAGGTGAACATCAGAATCGACAGTAGCGCGCATCATGCCAGCCGGGGCCATTTCGATCGGTTGCAGATACACCGCCCCGACTTCCAGCCCCTGACACAGCTGTGGCTCCCCGATCGGGTATTCCTTTGCGTGAGCCAGCGGTACGAGCAAGAGCAGGGCGAGTGAGAGGTGGGTACGCATAATGTCTTCCTGAGCACTGACGAGTAGGAACCCGAGTCTAGGAAGCTTTGCTGCGAACAATAATGATTGTTATCAAGTTTTGATCAATTAAACCGTTAGAAGCTTAGCTCCAGGATCGCGATAGGGAGAGCAGTCGCTAGATGTCGATTCTTGATATCCATCAAGGATGGATTTGCACAATGGCTGTAGGTTGCAAGAACGTCTCTCAATGACCGGAGATCGAAATGGCCAAGAACTTCCCCGTCAACCCCAAGCACCCCGAGCGGATCTGTTGGGGGTGCGACCGGTATTGTCCGGCCAAGTCCCTGGCATGCGGCAATGGCTCCGACCGTACGATGCATCCGGCCGAGATGTTCGGAGAGGATTGGTATTTGTCTGGCGACTGGGGCATCGAGCCCCTCATCGTCACGGACAAGACAGCGGATGATGGCGTCTAGTGCATGCCAAAGCTCGCAGATTAAAAAATCAGGGAAATATCTGGATGCCTCTCCGGATATTTCCCTGTTGCTCAATGTTTGGAATTGCTATCGATAAACTTCTCGTAATACATCTGGAACTGCTCGATCTTCTGATCGTTGAACCAGGTTTTAATCGCGTCGACCATGGGCGGAGGACCGCACAGGTAGATGTCGAATGGGTTGGCGTCGAACGACTGACGGTCGAAGTGATCAGGAATCCACCCGGTTTTACCTTGCCAATCCACGGAGGGTTTCGAAACCACAAGGTGATAGTCGAAGTCGGCGATGCGGTCGCGATAATCAGCCAGGCGTTGAGTTTCGCACAGGTCATTGTCCTGCGTGACGCCATAGAACAGTTGGATCGGGTGCCCGCAGCCACCTTTTTCTGCAATGTTATCAAGCATCCCGAGGAAGGCCGACAGGCCGGTTCCTCCTGCCACCAGTACGAGAGGTTTGGTCACCTGACGTAGATAGAAGCTCCCTAATGGGGCCTCGAGCTCGAGTGTTTGACCGGGGCGGCAATGCTCACGGATGAAGTTGCTCATCACGCCATCAGGCAGGAGCCTGATGAGAAACTGCAATTGGTTGGTGGGGTTGGGGCGGTTGGCGAATGAGTAGGAGCGCCACTCACTGGTGCCCGGTACATGCAGTCGAGCGTATTGCCCCGGAAGAAAGTCCAATTGCTGCTGGTGGGCGCAAGCGTCCAGATGAAGGATCGCCGTGGTGGCCGACACCTGTTCTACACCGGTGATCACCGTTTGCAGTAACCGGGTTGCGCCAGCGTTGCACAAGCTCGAATCGAAGTCGAAATAGAACGACGCATCCGATTGCACGCGGGTCTGGCAAGAGAGCATTTTGCGTTGCGCCAGATCCTGCTCGGAAAGAGCCTCTTCATCGACGTAGTCTTGAGTGAATTGGCCTGATTCGCAGCGACCCTGGCAAGTGCCACAGACACCTTCGCGACAGTCCAGCGGGATGTTCACGCCATTGCGTAGCGCGGCGTCGAGCAGCAGTTCGTTGGGCTTGACCTCGAAGAACGAGGTCTTGCCATCTGCGAAGCTGAAAGCGACTTTATGGTTCATGACAGCGTGCCCCACAGTTCACAGGTGATAGAAATCAAGCACTGAGTTGATCGTGTCGTTGAGCAGCACGATGTGCTTGCGGGTGATCTTCCAGCTGTCGGCGTCCGCTTTGAGGTGGTAGGTCACATGGCCGTAGAACTGCTCGGACAGCCCTTGCCGGGTGTAGAGCGTGACCCAGGCGGCCTTGACTTCAAGCAAGCCGTTATCGATCTCCTTGATTCGCACATTGCTGATTTGATGCAAGGTGCGCGGCATCGGGTTTGAAGCCGCCGACTTGCCTGTGCGCAGACGAAATACCCGGTCTTCCAGACCGGAGCGGTTCGAGTAGTAAATCAGCGACATGCCGCGCTTGGGATCGGTGGTGTACACATGCTCCGACTCCCATTGCGGCAGGTGGAATTCGCTCTGTTCATCAAACAGGGCGATGTAGGCGTCCCAATCCTGCTGATCACACAGCTCGGCTTTGCGGTAGAGGAATTGTTCGACGGAATGTTGTAGTGCGCTCATTTCACACCTCCTTCAAGTTCAGGGCTTTTTGTGCCAGACCTTGCAGAAGGAAGCGCTGCCAGGATCCGTGCTGATTGATGTAGAGCCCCTCATGCGTGAACTCGGTGCCGGTCAGTACCGGGTTGATGCCCAGAACCTCGCTGTTCGGGGTGGGGCCTTCGACCCATTTCTCACTGCCGCGGGACACTTCGTTCCAGCGCTCGAGGCGGGCCTGGAATCCGCGTTGGGCTTCGCGAAACTCCACCAGGTCGTCGGGAGTGCCCATGCCTGAAACGTTGAAGAAGTCCTCGAACTGGCGGATCCGGTTTTCCCGATCTGCGTCGGACTCACCCTTGACGCCGATGCACTGGCTGGTGATCTCGGTCTTGTTCCAGGCCACTGGGCGCACGATACGCAGCTGCGAGCTGATCTGATCCATGAAGAACAGGCTTGGGTAGATGTTGAGATTGCGTAGACGATGCATCATCCACTCGGCTTGTTGCTGGCCGTATTCCTTCACCAGGCGCGGCATGACGCTGGCATACCCGGCGCGTACAGTCGGGTTGGGCATGTCGCTGAACAAGAGGCTGTGGCCATTCTTGAACGAGAACCAGCCGTCGTCGGTTTCGGCATCGCCGGCGCCCAACTTGCTGTAGTCCAGCGTGTCGGAACCACCGCCCTTGGCCGCATTGACTTGCTGGCGATGCTGCACCGTGGAGACGTAGTTGTAGTGCACGGTGCTGACGTGATAACCATCCAGGCCGTTTTCGTGCTGCAGTTTCCAGTTGCCGTCATAGCTATAGGTCGACTTGCCGGGCAGTACTTCCAGTTCGCCAGTCGGAGACTGCGCGACCATCATGTCGAAGAACACTTTGGCATCGCCGAGGTAGTCTTCCAGCGAGTCGCTGCCATTGACGTCCAGGCTGATAAAGACGAAGCCCTTGTAGCTCTCGATCCGGGCCTTCTTCAGGCCGCGGGTTGCTTTGTCGAAACCTTCCGGGTATTCCCCCGGAGCCTTGACCTTGACCAGGCGGCCATCACTTTTGTAACACCAGGCGTGGAACGGACAGGTGAAGGTAGATTGGTTACCTTTGCTGACGCGAGTCAGGGTCGCGCCCCGGTGCTGGCAAGCGTTGATCAGCGCGTGGAGCTGATTGCTTCCATCGCGGGTGATGATCATCGGCTGACGACCGGCGCGCATCGTCAGGAAATCATTGGGATTGGCGATTTCACTCTCGTGGCAGGCGTAGATCCAGTTCTTCTCGAAGATCAGTTCCATCTCCAGGTCGAACAGTTCCGGCTCTGTGAACATGTCGCGGGCGACGCGGTAAATACCTTCGGCCGGCCGAAAATCCAGGCAACCCTGAATGTAATCTTGCCACTGCGCAATGCTTCTAGAGCTGTTCATCAGGTACACCCTTTTTGTAGTTTTAGGCACGACCTGATTGAAAGCCTTTCTGTGCGGTGCATCTATCCGGATTCGAGGCGATATCTATCCGTTTCTGAGGGGGTAGGGCGCTTTTCGTGAGGCCTGTCAGGCGCGGTTGCTTTATGCGCTTTTCATTTCATATCCCTGGCCTGCACCCACAGCACCGCGTCTTGCGACAAGGGTTTGCCCTTGTGGGTTTTCGTTGTACCGATGTCGAGCGCTGCAATACCCCACCAGCCGGCCCGGGGCAGGCCGATGGTCACGATGCCCTGGGCGTCCGTGTAGGAGCTCAGGGATTTGAATGAAGCTTGAGGTGCCGTTACATAGTCTTGCTGGCCGAAGGCGTTTTTCTCGATATCGACGGAATGGTTGATGTATTCGATTTCGATTTCGGCGAACGGAACGGGCTTGCCATCGGCCAGCACCAAGGCGCGGAACACTCCGCCTGTCCAGTTTGCATAAGGCTTGTTCAGTGGCTGGATCTCAACCGGCAACCCTTGTGGTTCTGCCCAGTTGCCGGGTACTCCGCCCACGTTCACGATCAGCTTGGTGAACTGTTGGATGTAGACGTCTTCCTCGGTTTCCAGGTAGGGCTCGGGCTCGAGTACGAAGATATGGTCACCCAGTGAGCGAACCAACTCCCGCGGAATCGACGCACGATAGGCAGTCGTTTGGTTATCGCGACTCTGCCACTGGACAGGGCGCAAGTATTGGCGCAGATCGATTTTTTCCCCGCCGTGCGAGCTGATGTGGCTAAAGGCGCGGGGTTCATCCATGGTCATGGTGGGGCCGCCGGAGAAGGGATGCGTGAACACCAGCGCGAACTCCAGTTTATCCGCACGCGGCAGCGCCGTTTCCTCGACGTAGAGCATCTGGAAATGGGCCTGTGCAGCGCCTGTCAGGCAACCTAATGTAACGGCGGCAAGTGCCTGGAGCAGTCGTCGTTTGATCGGCATGGTCGATTTCACCTTGAAATGTCGGATGATTGAATCGTGGCTTGATGGTTGTCTCCGCCCATGAACACAACGGAGTATTTCCCGGCTGGGGGTTGGAATGCGTAGGTGTTGTCGGTGCCGACGTTTCCTTCGAGCAACACCTTGTTGCTAGTGTCCTGGACATGGACTTTTCTGCCAGCGGCGGAGCTGCCGTCGGTGTAACCCGCCTCGCACTTCACCAGATCATCGCTCTCGATGTAGCAGTCGAAGACGGGGCCATGAGCGAAGGCTGCCTGGCAGAACACCAGGGCGCCGGCGATCAGTATCCGATGTGCTGAGCCTAGGGGTTTCATAAGGTCTTCGATCTCCACGGTCGAGGTTGATCATTGGAGCGGCGATTTGTGGTCGCCGCTCGTATTGGGGCCAGGTGGCGCGAAGGCCGTCAGTAAGGAATCCAGGTTCGAACTCAGGAGTGCTTCGTACCCGTCGGCCGCGTCGGCGAGCATTCCCGGGTTGCCGGCGTCCAGTATCAACAACCGTGCGCCGCCGTCCTCGATGGCCTTGGCAATCCTGGCGTCCGGTGCCCACTTGTGGACCACCACGTGGATGTCACGCTCGCGCAGGTATCGGGTCAGTGCGGTGCAGTCGGCGTCGCTCCAGTCGATGTCCTGTCGGACGAACCAGCCGTCGACAAAAATCCCGAACTCGCCGAACAGGTAGGTGAACTCACTGGCCAGCGACAGCACGCGCAGATCCGGCACTGCCAGCAGCCGGGCACCGTAGTTGGCCTTGAGCTGGCGCAATCGGCCTTCGAGTGCGGCGAGGTTGCGCTCTATCCGAGGCGCATCGGGGGGAGACAGGCGTGCCAGGTCGGTAGCGATAATCGCCGACATGCGCATGGCGTTGACGGGGCCGAGCCAGGCGTACGGCGACAGTCCGCCATCGACGTCGCGTTCGGTTACCCAGGGAACGTCGTTCGATGGCACGCGGGCCACGGCCACTCCGGGCTTGACGGTGTCCCATGAGTGCGAGGCATCGATCTCGACGATTCGCAGATTGTGGCGACGTGCCGTGGTGTAAAGCGGATCCGCGCGCCAGAGGTTGCCCAGGGTAACTACGGCGGTGGCCTGCTGGAACACGGCGGGCTCCAGGCGCGACAGCGCGTTGGCCTGGCTTTCCATGGGCACGGCAGAGTCTGCCGGAAGGCGGACGATCTTGAGGGTTGTGCCGTCGCTGAGCGTCGAGGTGAGCGCATACACCGCCGGCAGTGCGACAAGCACCTGCTGCCTGCCGGTATCCGCGAAGGCAGAAAGCGGATTGCCCAGCAGCAGTACCAGCATCGCTAGCCAGGGTCGACGTGACATGCAAAGCCATTTCATACGCTGGCACCTCTGAACCGGGCCCCGGTAGCGCGGATGACGGTGGTGACGACGAACACCAGGGCGGCGACGATCACGATTGCGCCGCCTGTCGGTACGGGAATGTGAAATTGCATGGGTGCCAGGATGCCGACCACGCAGGAAAAAGTCGCGATCAGGATGGCGCGCACGACCAGCCCTGGGAGCGAATGGCTGATGTTGCGTGCTGCCGCGGCCGGTATGAGCAGAAGGGCTTCGACGAGTACTGCGCCGATGATTTTCAGGCAGGCTACCGTCACCAGGGTGACCAGTACGACAAACAGGTACTCGACGCTTCGCACGCGCACGCCGCGAGCATGTGCCAGGCTCGGATTGAGGCTGGCCAACAGCATGCCGTTGTACATCGGCAGTCCGAGCAGAGCACACGTCGCCGTTACCACAAGCAGCACGTTCATGTCGGTGTAGTCGACCGCCAGGATGGAACCGAACAGCACGCTTTCCATTACGTGCGTGTTGATCTTCGCCGACACGAACAGCAGCAACGAGGCCCCGACCGCCAGCGAGATGGACAAGAACACGCCGATCAGTGTGTCATTGGCCAGCGTGGTGCGGTGCTGCGTGTACTTCAGCGTCAGGGCGAACAGCAGGCAGAAGCCGAACATTGAGAAGTAGGGGGAGGTGTAGGACTCGCCGATCAGCACGCCAATGGCAACGCCGGTCATCGCCGCATTACCGACGGCCTGACTGAAGAACGCCATGCGCTTGATCATCACCATCGAGCCCAGCACGCCCAGTAGCGGTCCGATGAGCACTGCACAGAGCAGCGCATTGATCACGAACTCGTACTCGAACGGTTGCGGCAGGATGCCACTCGCGGCAAGCGCCTGGAGCTGGTTGCGAATCAATTCGTACAGGGCACTCATTGGGTAGCCTCCAGAGGGTAGGCGACCTGGTCGGGCGAACCATGGAACAGCCCCCGCCGGTTGATAACGGTCACCGATTGCGCGATGCGCCTGACTTGTTCCAGGTCATGGTTGATCCAGAGGATGGTGACGCCGCGGCCGTTCAGCTCGGCCACCAGCGCCTCCACCAGTCGCACACCCGGTTCGTCGATGCCGGCGGTCGGTTCGTCAAGGATCAGTAGCCAGGGCGCCGGGCTGATCGCCTGGGCCAGCAGCACTCGCTGACGCTGGCCACCGGATAGGCTGCCAAAAGGTTTTGCGCCCATTCCGGCCACGCCGGTGCGCTCCAGTGCTTGGGCATTGGCCGCCTTGGCAGATCGGCTTGAGCCCAGGAAGGCCGGCCTGCGTTGACCGAGAAGGGCCATGATGTCGTTGACCGTCATCGGCACGTTGCGGTCGAAGTCCGGCAATTGCGGGACATACCCCATGGGTGTCGTGACCTCGCCTTCGAACCGGACCGTCCCCGAATGCGGCATCTGGCCCAGCAGCGCACGCACCAGTGAAGTCTTGCCGCCGCCGTTCGGGCCTACCAGGCAGTGCAGCGCACCGGCTTCTACCCGGAAGCTCACTTTGTCGAGCACTTGCGTACCTCCCAATTGCAGGGAGACGTCATCGAACACTATGGCGGGGCCGCGCATCGCTTGTTCCTCTTTCATCGCGTTCATCGCTGCGTAAACTCAACGGCTTCGGCCAAGGTCTCGAGGTTTTCACGCATCGCCACCTCGAATTCGTCCGGGCTGTAGGTATTACCGGTGATGTGAGACAGCGCGAACACCTTCACGCCGGTGGCTGCCTCGATAGGCTTGGCCAGGTCGAGGGAGAAATTCTTCTCGGCAAAAAGCACACGCACATTGGCCTTCTTGATCGCGTCGATGGTGTTGGCCAACTGGCGCGCAGTCGGCGCGACGCCGTGACGCGGCTCGATCACCGCACTCACGAACAGGCCGAACTCTTGCATCATGTAGTCGTATCCAGCGTGCGTTGTCGCGCACCGGAAGGAAGACAAATCCAGCGCGGCGAAACGGGTCATGAAGCCGGCCCTTAGCGCCCGGATACGCGCGGCATACGCCAGGGCGTTTTGTCGATACGCCGCAGCGTTGTCCGGGTCCAGTTCCCCCAACCGGCGAGTGATCTCGAAGACCTGTTGTATCGCTGCCGTGGTGGATACGAAGGTATGCGGATTGACCACCTTGACGCCGTCCTGGCCGCCGCCGATTGGAATGAGCGCAACCGAGGCATTGGCCTGGATGATCGGCAGGGTCGCCCCGCGGCCAGCGGCCTTGATGATCTGGAAGGCCCATTCATCGTGTCCGATGCCGTTGACGACCAGAACATCGATATTCATCGCGCGGGTGATGTCATCGGGCTGCGGCTGGTAGTTGTGCGGATTCGCTTCCGCCGGGATGAGCGCAACGACTTCCGCCCGATCTCCAACGATATTTGCCACGAAGCTGTAGTAGGGATGCAGTGTGACGCCGATCTTGAGCTTCTTGCCCGAAGAGGGAGCCGGGCTGGCGAGTGCGATGGCGGGTATCAGCAGCAATAGCGCGATGCATCGGCGCCACAGTGCGCGGTGTTTCGTAGAAACGGTCATGGCTGGGTTCCTTTTACGCGTTCGACTTCGCTGGCACCGTTGTAAGGGATGACCTGGCGCCAGCCATCGCCGACCAGCGATTCGGGCTTGACGATGCCAGGGTAGGGCGCGTTCGGGTCGCGGTGGACCCAGATCGTCGCCTGGTTGGCCCACATGACACCGGCATGCGCGTGACCGATGACGAGCAGGTAGGCGCTCTGGCCCGGCGCGCGGCCGCCCGAGCCGTAATAGACCGTAGCGCCCTGGCCCTGGGTGGCTTGCGACACCTTGTTGGCGGTCTGGTCCGGCGGGGTGACAGGCGCATCGGCGTGCACGTCGCCGGAAGCGGCATGCGGCAGGTGAGTGCCAGGCAGAATCAATTGCCACTGCACCTCGCCATTGGTCTTCCAGAAGGCGTCACG
Organism: Pseudomonas sp. Pseusp15; assembly: GCF_059492165.1. Taxonomy (NCBI): domain Bacteria; kingdom Pseudomonadati; phylum Pseudomonadota; class Gammaproteobacteria; order Pseudomonadales; family Pseudomonadaceae; genus Pseudomonas; species Pseudomonas sp. Pseusp15. Next base: position 2,714,580 of record NZ_CP168523.1, on the reverse strand, counting down.
GTAGAAGGGCGGCAGCAAGATTTTCTGCGCACGCTCCAGCGTGATCCAGCCGCCGGTATCGTTGTTGAACCAGATGATTTCTTCACCGGCCGGCAGCAGAGCGCTGTGAATCGCCTGATCGACCGCACCCAGGCCATCGAAGGAACGCACCTGCCAGCTCAAGGTTATCGGTGGGCCGACTTTCTGGGGGCGCAGCGTTATATAGCCTGCCACGCTGGCGATGACTGCCAGGGCCGCAAGCAACAGCGCCAGCGATTCCCATCGGCCGGATACCGGGCGCACCACCTTGATTGCGCTGTTTGCGTGATCGCTGGGCATATCTGCACCGGATGCGCGACGCGGCGATAGACGAGCCATCAGAGAAACGCGATCCAGCGGCCGAGGAACACCACGCCCGCCCACAATGCCAACGAACTGAACCCTGCGACACGCGCCTGGCTGGGAGGCGTTAGCGTTGTGTCCCATTCGGCAATGCGGCGAAAGACGCCCAAATGGAATACCCCCATGTTGAGCCCCGCCAGCAGTAACACGCCCATCTTGCACAAGAACGCGGTGTTCTCGGCATAGGTCGTGGCATTGGCGGCGAACATGAGCAGGCCGGTGATCACGCAAGCCACGAAAGCGACCCAGGTGAACGGCAGCAAATCTTTTATCAGCCGTAGCGCGCTGCGGCGATGGGAGGCAACGCCGAGCAGACGCAAATCGACGACGGCGATGGTCCCGAACACAAGGGCGATGCCGATCACATGCACCGATTCAAGGGTTGGAAAAGCGGAGCCCGACTCTCGGATGAAGGTGGCGACAGAGGTGTCCTGGAGGGCTTGTAGTGTTGGTTGAATGTCCATGGCGAATACCTGGGAGCTTTCGTTGAAAACGCTTAGATCGCGTAGGCGATCCAGCGACCACAGATGATGACGACGCACCACAAGCCGATCGACAGCCAGGCTAGCGCCTTGACAAGAGGAGGCTTGCCATCACGTTGTGCATCGTCGGCAGGGCGCAGAAGGGGGCGCCGCAGAAGCAAGGTCAGCGTGAACGCACTCACGACCAGCGCCATCTTCAGCCAGAAGGTCGAGTTGACGAGTACGCGATCAGGCTCGGCGATGATCATGATCAACCCCGTGAAGAGCAGGACGAGGAGCGCATTGCGCATCCACGGGTAGTACCGGCGAACGACGCCACGCAAGGGCTCGTCCGTGGCGAACACACCCGCCAGCCGAAGATCGGAGATGACCGCAGAGCCGAAGAGCACTGTGATAGCGAGGATATGAATGCTCTGGACGGTGGGTATGATCCAGAGAATGTCCCGGATGGCTGTGCTCAAAGGTGACGCATAGATCCAGGCAATGATGAGTGATGATGACATTTGCTGTTCTTCCCAATGGGTTAGAAGTCTTGAGGCGTTGCGATCGAACGCAGGCCCGCCGCATCTTCTGGCAGTAGGTAGCCTTCCTTTATCGAAAGGGCTTTGGCGTCTTCGAATTTCTGTTCGTAGTTGCTGAAGCTTCCATAACGCTGGTCAAGCACGTCCTTGGAGTAAGGCACCTTGGTGTCGTAGATCAGTCCGCAGCCGGTCTCCTGATCCGTGAGGTAGGTCGCACTGGGCACCTGGATCCACGGTGGGCGTACGCCCCCTTGCAGGTTGCCGGTAACAGGGTCGCGCGCGGCGGTCTTGCCATCGCGGGCGACCCGCGGAGCATTCGGCATGGGTTTGCCTTGGCGCACCCATTGGTCCATGCGATCCAGGAGCGCCGAGACGACCAGCTCCGCCGGTTCGTCGTACAGCGTCCGGCACCGTGGGTCGTCGCCCTTGCCGATGTCGGCAGCGAGCTTTTCGGTATGCTCCGTACCGAGGTCGGCCAGCCGCAGGTGCGGCATGCCGGTCACTTCGTAATAGCGAATCTGCGGGCTGTCGGTGTCCGGCGGCAGGTTGATGCCTTCGATCACGTCGTGCATCAGTTCGGACTGGCTGTAGACGGTCACGAACGGCACGCCATCGGGCGTATGGCGCGGCACCCGGATGACGTCGCCGCCCACTTCTCCGTAGGCCATGCGGCCGGTCATGTAGGCATCGATCAGCGGCCTTGCGTCGGGCATACGCCATTGCTGGTGCCGGCCCTGGTCGAGGTAGTCCATCCAGACTTGCGCGGTCACGGCCCAGCTATTGACGTAGATGCGTTGAACATCGAGACCGGCCAACGGGCTTTGCGCTGCATTGGTTTTCAGCAGCAACGCCAGTTGCGCCCCGATGCCCTGGGACTGTGGAGCAAACGGATCGGGAGCTTCACCGCGGGTGAAGTGTTCCGGGTCGTAATAGGTGCCCAGCGGCGCGTAGCGTGCAAAGTCGAAGCGGCGCATGAACTCGAAGTTCACGATCCGTCCGTACTGAGCGATCTGCTCGGCCTCGGCAGCCGGGGTGTCCGAGATGAACTTGGGATCGACTGGTGGCTTGTTCACATTCAGCGTGTACCCGACGTACGCGTAGCCGCGACGCAGCAAATAGTCGCGGGTCAGGATCCATCCCGCGGCGCGCTCGCCGAACCAGCTGAACGGCTCGATCACGACCGTGCCATTGAAGCGCGCGGGGTCAGCCGGTTTGCGCACCAGAATGCGTGTGGTGTAAGGCGCCTCCAACAGGGTTTTGCCCGAGGCGGTAATGGCCGGGGCAACGCCTTGCAGGTAAAACTCCTCCTCGATGTAGCCGTACTTGTCGAGGTCGCTGTATTCGGTGCCCGGGCGTTTCGCCGACGAGAGCGGTGGCTTGCCGGAGGGCGGCACCGCGATGGCCGTGGGCATGCGCGGCACTTCTGCGAATGTGTTCGACGTGAGGATCAGCAACAGCAGGGCGCTTTGCAGCGTCGGCCGCAGGATGCTGAAGGTTGTCAGTCTTTCCATTTGGTCAGCTCCGATGGCGATTAATGGCGACTTCACTCGAGACTGAGGGATGCCTTGCCCTCTTTATCGATCACGATCTGATTGTTCTCGCAGACATACTCTTGAATGGCGTAGTTGGACCGTTTGTACTCGAACGTGAAGCGATACGGGGTCTTGAGCACCTGCGGGTCCTCGATCACGACCTGGTTCTCCAGGTGATCCGGCGCCGTCAGCCTGATGCGTTCGGTGATCTTCATGTCCTTGCCGTGTGGAACGTCGTAGAAACTCACGTCCGTTCGCACCCGTTGTGTTTCCACGACGAGCGTGTCGCCTTCCCAATGGCCGCGTGAATGGCCTTGATATTTAGGGTCCAGGGTCTCTTTTGCAGGCATCGCTTCGTTCAAGAGAATCCGGCGGACCTGCTGGAGATACTCACCGAGGACAATCACTTGCTTGTCGTCGTGAATGATCTGGATCGGAAAAAGCGCCGCCATCAACGTTGGCATTCCCTCGGGCAGGCATCTGGAACTTGTTGTGGCCAACGGCGTTCCGGCCTCGTTCGCAGCGGCTTGTTTCTTCTTCAGCGCGACGTATTCGTCGGCATAGGGCGCCTTCAGGTCCATCGGTCCGCCTGGGTGCACCGGGTTGTCGGGGTTCTCACCGAACCAGTCGTCCGGGGTTCGTTCCCAGGTGCCGCTGATGTCGGGGCGTGCGCTGACGCTGTGTTTGTCGCTTAGAGGTTTGGAAGGTGTAGCGGCGTTGCACATCCCGGCGACAGTCACGAGGGCGATGCCCAGGACGATCATTGCCGTGTTCAAGGTTCGTGTCGGTTTCATTGAAACGTCTCCACGCTGCTGGTCTGGTCCGGTCGGTTAGGTCGTCATGAAGCCAGGGAAGGATTTCTCATCCGCCGCCCGTGAGTACGACGTCACCGATCTTGATCTCCACGAGCAGCCCTCCTGGCTCACCGTTTTTCAACGGTTTGAAGGACACCTCGGCAGTCTCGCCGGCCTTGATCGACTCAGCGGTCCAGCCCGTGCGCTGTAACGCGTTGACACTGCCCGTTTCGATCTTGAATCGCTGGGCCGGCGGGCCGGGTGTATCGAGGTAAATCGTGATGTGAGGATTGCTCCAGGCAAAGCGCTCGACGACACCCTTGATCGAGACGGTCTGGGTCTGGTCGAAAAGCGCGAACGAATGGTGAGCACTGGCAACAGGTGCCAGGGCACTGCAGGCGAAGAGGGTCAGAAGACAAAGCCCCTGACGTAACAGCGGGGAGGGTGACAAAGGGGTCATGACAGGTGCCTCGGTTCTTATGGTTCTTATGGACCCAGCATAGGGGGAGTGCGCTCAGAGGCCGTAGCCCAAAACGGCAACCATTCGAGGCGCTGAGGATGTTTTGCAGCGGGGGAGGTATCGCGCGAGGGGATGGGCGGCCAGCCCCTTGAAAGTGCTGATTTGGGTTACCGCTTGCGCGACCCAAGCCGGAACACTCATGGCTCGCCTCATAAATATAAAAACAGGAGAGACGTCATGCGCACCCTCAGTTATGCCCCATTACTTTCGCTGGTCGCACTCTGTACATTTGAGCCGCAGGTACACGCCTACCAGCTCTACAACGAAGACGATGGCGGAACCGTCCTGAACGCCGACCTGTCGGCGGCGTTTGGCTGGTTCGGCAGCGAGAAAAACTACATTGGCGACCCTGAGAGGGAGCCTGGCAGGATGCGCTGGCAAGAAGGCTACGCCAAGTACGGTCTCAACGGCACGACAAACAAGATCACTGCCGGTTCCGTCTATGGCGGGTTCAGCTGGATCAGCACGGGGTCATTTGGCGATGGGGACGCGGGAGGACTCACCGTCGGGGATGAAAGAAGAACGGCTGTGGAAGACGCCTACCTGGGCTGGAAGTCAGGTGACCTGATTCCTGCGCTGGGCAAGGACGGCGTTGATTTCTCTTTTGGCCGGCAGCTCGTTACGGTGGACGGCTTCCTGATCACTGACGACGGGTTCGCCCCCGGGAAGGCCTTCAGCCCTATCGAGGGCGTAAGGGATGGCCGGTTCAATCGCGGTGGCGCCTTTTACCTTGGCCCGCGGTTGGCGTTCGGGAATACGGCAGTCTTGAAACTGGGTGGTCAGGAGGGCCTGCACGGTAGCCTGATATGGCTCAAATCCGATAACCCCGGGCAGTCGAAGACCGAAGTGGCTGCCGCCACCCTCGACTACACGACGCCCGTCGGCTCGATCGGTTCGACGTACGTGCACGGCCTGGATGTTGACGAGCGATATGCCTTTGGCGATCGGCTTGAGCGCAAGGGTATGAACGTCTACAGCATTCGTGGGCAGGGCAATGCCGGGATCGAGAATGCCGACTTTGCGTTCGAGGTCGCACGTCAGGAAAAACGCTCGGGCTCACAGCGGGCGATGTTCTTCGAAGCGGGCTACACCTTTGCCGACACCCAATGGCAACCGACGGTGAGCTATCGATATTCGCGCTATTCCGAAGGTTACGACTTTCTGTTCCAGGGAGGTTTTCGCAAGCGATACCAGGGTGAAGTCGCCGCCAATTACGCAGGTTCAGTGACCTCGAACATGGCGATCAACGACGTGCTCCTCTCAGTCAAGCCGACCGATAAATTGACCCTTAACGCAATGGCCTTCAACTACCACCAGCTCTCCCGTACGCATGAGCAGGACTTCGCTGCACGTGAGGTCGACCTTTTTCTGGATTGGATGGTGACGGATAACGTCACACTCTCGCCTCTGGTCGGCTTCTACAAGCCCGAAAAGTGGCTCGGGGACGGTGGTCTGCAGAGCGGGAGCGCATCAACGAACACTTACTTCCAGTTCATCGTGTGGATGACGTTCTGAGTCGCCGCTCACGCCGTAACGACGAAGGTTTGTTGCCGGTATCTTGATCGGGGGCGCCACCCGCGGTGGCGCATTCCCGATGGGAGGTCGCCAGGCAACAGACGATCGAGGAGGGGCCAGGCTAGGTGGTTTTTTTGCCGACGAAGCCCATCTCGATTGGGGTCTTTATGTAGAACACAGAGATTTCCTCAGCCTCCAGCCTCTTGAGCAACCTTTCGGATTCGTCCTCGGTGATAGCCATGCGAATCTCCGTAGGCTGATCCGCGAGTTCAAAAAAATGCGAAGAGTGCAGTCGACCGGTGTGTCCAAAACCCTCGATAGCCGTAGAGAGAGTCGCACCACGCAGCCCCATCTCCTTGGCCACATCGACGATCCATTCGCCAAGCATCTTTCCCTGATAACGGCGGTTCTGTTGAGTGAAGAAAATCACCAGAAAACCTTTCATTTTCATCTCCTCATCGCATGCCAATGATTTGATAGGACAAAAGCCCGGCAGCGGTCATCACCAACGAGCCTACGACGTGCAATGAAATTGAGCCGAGCGCCCAGAGCAGTCTGCCTTCCTGGATCAGGGCAACTGTTTCGGCGGAAAACGTAGAAAAGGTGGTAAGCCCACCGCAGAAACCCGTGATGATCAGCAGGCGCCACTCAGGACTCAAGGTGGGGGAGGCGGCCAAAAACGCGATAGCCAGGCCAATGATGTAGCCCCCGACCATGTTCGCGACCACCGTGCCCGGGGGAATCGTGGGGAACAGGGCGTTCAGCTTCATGCCCAGGAGCCAGCGCAACCAGGCACCAAGTGACGCACCAACGGCGATAACAGCGAGTGATTTCAGCATGGCGGGCTCACCTCGTCAGACCTGGGCCAAACTGATAGCAGGTAAGCACAACAGAACTGAAAACTTCAAGAACCCCGTACGCAAGTGACTGTACCGGGCCCCCTCAGGTCAGAGCCATGAAGGCGTGGACATCTTGCGCCCACGCCTCATCAAGTCACAGCATGCGGCGCAGGACGTCGTTTCGAGGGTCCCGGTCGTAAAACCGGTGTTTGAGGGCGCCTACGACATGCAACAGGATCAGTCCGAGCAGGGTGTAGGCGAGCACTTTGTGCAGCCATTGGAAGACGACGAACCAATTGTCATTTTTCGGAAGGAGCTCCGGCAGGTTGACCCCAAAAAAGAACACCCCGTCGCTCATCGTGTAAGTGCTCGACATTGAGTAACCCATCAACGGCACGATCACGACGAGCGCATACATGACACGCTGCGTAAGCCTTGACAGGAACCTTTCATAACTTGCCAGCGTTTCCAGCGGCTGCGGAAGCACGGGGGTCCGAAAGCGCAGGGCGATCTGGGTCAGGACAACCAGAAACACCAACAGCCCAAAGGATTTGTGCCACGGGTAATAGAGCTCGTACTTGCTCGCCACTTCGTCATTCAGACCGGTCATATGCCAGCCTGCCCAGAGGAGGCCTGCGATGAGTGCGGCACGCACCCAGTGCAACATTCGCAGGGACGTCGGATACCGATCGGTTGTTTGTTGATCTATCGGGTTCATCGCAGTCTCTCCATTGATTATCAACGGCATCAGGGATGCACTTTTGAACGCTAACCCTCGCGGCACAGGGGCCGGAGGGTTATTCGGTCAGGACAGGGATCGTGCTCAGGAAGGTAGCAGCACGGTGATGACTTTCTCCTCGGTGTAGGCCACCGCGCCGGCAAACCCGCCTTCACGGCCGATACCGCTGGTCTTTACGCCACCCCAGGGCAGGTTGGCGTCCAGCGGACTCCAGCAGTTGATACCCACGGCACCGGCCTTCACCGCAGCGGCTACGCGGTGCGCTCGCACCAGGTCGGTCGTCCAGACCGTGGCCGCCAGGCCGTAGGAGGAGTCATTGGCCAGTGCGATAGCTTCCTCTTCGCTGTCGAACGTGATCAGCGTGCCGACGGGCCCGAAGATTTCGTCTTGGGCGATCGCCATGGCGTTGTTCGCGTTGGTGAAGATCGTCGGCCGGACAAACCAGCCCTGTTCAGGCGTCGATACACCACCGGCCAGCAGCGAGGCGCCTTGGTCTATTCCCAGTTGGATGTATCGGTTAACGCGATCGAATTGCGCTTTCTTGGCCACCGGTCCCATCTGTACACCGGGCTGGCGAGGGTCGCCCACGTTGACTGCCTCTGCGGCATCGGCCAGCGCTGCGCCGAAGCGATCTGCGATGCTGCGGTGCACCAGGATGCGCGAGCCGGCCGCACAGACCTGGCCCTGGTTGGCGAACAGGCCGAGCGCACACCCGCGCAGCGCGTCTTCGAAAGAGGCATCGTCGAAGACAATCTGGGGGCTTTTGCCGCCCAGTTCCAATGCCACGCGCTTGAACAGCACACCGGCGGTGCGCTGGATTTCGCGTCCGGCCTCGGGGCTGCCGGTGAAGCTGATCTTGGCAACGAGCGGGTGTTCGCACAAGGCGCGACCCACCTCATTGCCGTAGCCGGTGACCACGTTGATCACACCGTCAGGGAAGCCCGCTTCCTGAGCCAGCACCGCCAGGTGCAGGGCAGACTGCGGCGTCTCTTCCGAAGGTTTGATGACCACGGTGCAGCCTGCCGCCAGCAACGCGGCGAGCTTCCAGACGGTGATCATCAACGGCGAATTCCAGGGAACGATGGCGCCGACCACACCCACGGGCTCGCGTACCGTGTACGAAAGAGTCTTGGTGCCGAAGTAGCCACCGGTGGGAATGGTGCGCCCTTCCAGCTGGTTGGCCCAGCCAGCAGCGGCACGCAGGTTGGCGATCGCGTTGGGCAAGTCCATCCGGCGCGGTTCGATGGGTGAGCGACCGATGGCGTTGGCGTCCAGATCGGCCAGCAATTCGCTGTCGCGTTCAACCAGGTCAGCGAGTTTAGATAGCAGTCGACCGCGCTGGGCGCCGTCGAGCTGGCTCCAGGCGCCACCCTCAAGTTGGCGGTGTGCGGCCCCCACTGCGCGGTCCACGTCCTCAGTCGTGCCCTGTGCGGAACTGCCGTACACCTGTTCTGTCACGGGGTTGACGAGGTTTATGCGACGACCGTCGGAGGCTTCGAAGGACGCGCCTTCGATGAAGTGATTCAAGTGCTCAGTCATTTTGCGGTCCATAAGTGATGTGCAGTGGTCGGGTCATGCCTCAAGGGAAGCCAGGGCGTCGCCGAAGATGTCCAGTGCCTTGAAGAACAGAGAGCGTGAGATCGTCAGCGACGGCATGACTCGCATCACGTTGCTGTAGCGACCACAGGGAATCATCAGCACGCCGTGGTTCAGCAGGTAGCCCATGAGCTGGCCGATTTTTTCGGGCGCCAGGGGAGCCTTGGTGGCTGGGTCTTCAACCAGTTCGATACCGATCATCAGGCCGCGGCCGCGGACTTCAGCGACGAACGGGCTGTTGAAGCCACGGATACGTTCCTGCGCCTCCAACCCCAGGGTGTGCGCACGGTTGAGCAGATCGAGCTCCGGGTCCTGCAGGATGCTGATGTTGGTCAGCGCCACCGCCGCGGACAACGAGTTGGCGGCAAAGGTGTTGGGCATCGATCCGTCAGGAATCGCGGCCGCCAGGTCCGAACGCATGATCAGGCCCGCCATTGGCAGGTCGCTGCCGATGCCTTTGCCGAACGTGAGCATGTCCGGCTTCACGCCCGAGTGCTCGACCGCCCACATCTTGCCGGTGCGCCCTGCGCCGGATTGCACTTCATCGACGATCAGCAGCGTGCCGCTACGGTCGCATGCTTTGCGCAACAGCTGCAGGAATTCTGGTGAAGGAGGCACGTAGCCGCCTTCGCCCTGCACCGGCTCCACGATAACGGCAGCCACGTCATCGGCGGCGGTGTAGGGGGTGTTCAACAGGTAGTCCACATATTCGCCTGCGATCTGCTCGGCGCTTTTGTGAGTGGTGTCGAAAGGGAAACGGTAGGCGTAAGGGTAGGGGGCATGAATCACCCCGCCCATTTGGGCTCCGTAACCCTTGCGGTATGCCGTACCTGTCGTCAGGGAACCCGAGGCGTTCCACACGCCGTGGTAGCCTCCATGAAAGGCGATGATCTGGTGCCGCCCGGTGATGCGTTTGGCGAACTTGATGGCTGCTTCAAGCGCATCGCTGCCGCTTTGCGTGAAGAAGGTGATGCAGTCGCCACGCAAGCCGTCGGGCGCGATCTCGGAGAGCTTGGCCGCCAGCTCGGTGCGCCGGGTGCTGTTGACCTCCAGGGCATGCATCAGCACTTCGGACTGTTCGCGGATCGCCTGCACCACCTTCGGATGGCAGCGGCCTACGCTGCTGACGCCCACGCCGGCGGACAAATCGATGTAGGTGTTGCCATCCGGGTCTTTGAAGGTCGCGCCGAAGGCGCGGTCCATGGCCACCGGCATGCGTCCGCCGCCGCGCGCCATCGACTCGGTACGCGCCGACAACGCCAGGGCCTCGCTGGTTTTGGGGCCGGGAAGTGTGCTGGAGGTAATTCGCGGGGCATCCGCGAAATGGAGGGATTCAAGTTTGGCTTCACTCATGACGTTCACTCTGGATGTCGATTTAAGTGTGCTGATCATCTCCGTGGTGTGTGTATGGCCGGTAGCCCGAATTGGCATATGAGTGGACCGCCCTGAGCGCACTGTCCAGTGAATTTAAAATCTCATAAAGAATTGTGCAAAATTCTCACTATGTGCGAATATCGCATAGGAAGGCGATCTAAAAACAAGAATATTGGCAGAGGCTTTCGACATCATGAAAAATCAGACTATCAGCCATTTCAGAGACGTCCATGTCCATGCGGCCACCGTCCAGGAGTGGAACCAGGACTACAGTCAGCTAACGGCAGGCTCGACTGAGAGTTCGCTGATGCAGTTGTCGACGGCGGGTGTCCACGTCTTTCTCGAGCAGATCAACCAGCGTGTCGTGCAGCACGGCGTGGCTCCCCGAGGCAAGATGTGCTTTGCCGTGCCGATCACCACCCCGGGTTCGATTCGGATGCAGGGACGGGAGGCGGACGATAGCAGCCTGTTCTTTCTTCACGGTGGCGAGGAGTTCATGTTCCATATGCCGATGGGCATGGAGCTGCTGTCCATCACCTTCGAACGTGAATTGTTCGAGCAGGCGTTGGCGCAAACGGCTTCGGCGAAGGAGGTCAGCCTGTTGCTGCGTCAGCCGGTGATCAGGGTTTCCACGCCGCGCTTTGCAGACGCTCGTCGCCGATTGCTGGCGATGTTCTCCCAGGCCCTGGTGTACGAAGAACTCGACAGCACGCGAGATCGGGAGCGGGAGCTGGCGCTGGAACAGGCGATGCTCGGCGAGTTGCTGCAACTCATGACCGACCCGGCTTGCGACAAGCAACAACGCTCCGCAAGCTCCACGCGCAGCTTCATTGTCGAGAAATGCCACCGTCTGGCGACCGCGGAGATGATCGACGTGCCCAGCGTGATCGAGTTGTGCCAGCGACTCCAGGTCAGTCGGCGTACCGTGCAGAACAGCTTTCGCTCGGTTGCCGAGACGACGCCGCTGAATTACTTGCGCTCTGTGAGGCTCAACGGTGTACGCCGGACCTTGATGTCCACCCGCGCGTCGCATCTCTCGATCGGCGATGCCGCTGCCCAATGGGGCTTCTTTCACCTCAGCCATTTTGCGGCGGAGTACCAGGAGCTGTTCGCAGAGTTGCCGTCCCATACCCCCCGCGCTGCCATCACCGGTTGCGCTCATGCCTGAACACCCGCCCGCTGAAAGCAGTGTGGGGTGACCGTTGGCTTCACAAGGATGTAGAGAAAGATGAATAGCCTGCGCCGTCTGCTCATGGTCTTCGACCTGTTTCGCCCGGAACAACCGGTCATCGATGTGGACATCATTTGCCGGGAGCTCGGCTACACGTCCGCCACCGCCTATCGTTATCTGCGCGAACTGGGCGACGCGGGCTTTTTGAAGCGATTGCCGCGCGGTTACGCGCTCGGCCCGCGAATCGTCACGCTGGAGCATCTGATGACGAACTACGATCCGTTGTTGGCATGCAGCCGGGATCTGGTCGACAACCTGGTCGTCGACACCGGCCTGGACGCGCTGGTCAGCGAGTGGCATGGCGACTCCGTGGTCAACGTGCTGATCCATCGTGGCTCCGATGCTGGACCGGTCGGTAGCGGCAGGGGGCGGTCGATCGATCTTTTCCACAGCGCGACCTCCCGGGTCGTACTGGCTTATCTGCTACCGCGCCAAATCCGACGTGTTTACGACGCGCACGTGAACCCATCCGAATTGCAGCATCTGGGGCTGGAGTGGAAGCCGTTCATCAAGAGCCTGCTCGCCATCCGCAAGCAGGGCTACTGCATCAGCGAAAGCGAGCTGCACCCAGGACGCAGTGGCGTCGCGGCGCCGATCTTCGACGAAAAGCAGCGCGTCCTAGGGAGCATGACCCTGGTGGGGCGCAGTGAGCGGTTCGGTGCGTTTCAGCAAGGCTATCTGTGCGACCTGGTGACCGGCGCGGCGTCAGAACTGACGGCGCGTCTCGCTTCGCAGTGAGGTCAGGCAGGCGGATGGCGCTGTTCAGGTGATGGCGTAACAGGTTACCGATTTGGGATACCGGGGCGTTCACGGTGAGGCATAGGATCGAATCCAGCGTGCGATAAAAGCGACAAGCTCTATCGGTGACGGTGAACGGCTTGCTGCACCGATCCTACAGCGACTGCCTCATACAATAAGGTCAAGAACATGAGCGTATCTATCCCGATCAACAGTTCGACGGAGTTGAAGCGTGGTGCCCTGGGTGTTGGTTTCATCATCTTCTTCGTGGTGTCGGCGGCGAGCCCGTTAAGTGTCATCGCCGGTGGCTTCCCGATTGGCATCATGCTGGGCAATGGCGCCGGCACGCCGGCGTTGCTGATCCTGGCGTTGCTGGTGCTGCTCGCGTTCTCGGTGGGTTACACCACCATGTCCCGGCACCTGACCAATGCCGGCGGTTTTTATGCGTTCACCTCACGTGGTTTGGGTGGCCTGGCAGGCGGCGCGGCCGGGGTGTTGGCGATGTTTGCCTATAACATTCTTCAGGTCGGGTTGTATGGCATGTTCGGCGGGGTGGTCAGTGGCACCATGGAAAGCATGTTCGCACTGGTGCTGCCGTGGTGGTCTTACTCGCTGATGGCGATGGCGAGCATTGCGATTCTGGGGTATCGCAAGATCGACCTGTCGGCGCGGCTGCTGTCGGTGATGGTGATCGCCGAGTACCTGGCGATCCTGATCCTGGATTTTTCCATCCTCAAATCCGGCGGCGACAGCGGCATCAACCTTGATGCGTTTGATCGCGGTCATGTGTTCAGCGGCACACCGTCAATCGGCTTGCTGTTCTGCTTCGCGGCATTTATCGGCTTCGAGGCGACGACTATTTACGGCGAAGAGGCCAAGAACCCGCAGCGTACTATCCCGATTGCCACCTACTGCTCGGTGTTGCTGATCGGTGGTTTCTACGCACTGTCGGTATGGTCGATGGTGGTGGGCGTGGGTGCGGACAAAATCGTGCCGATGCTGCAGTCCTTGCAGGACCCGACGACGTTTATCTACGGCATGTCCGACCACTTTGTCGGCCCCTGGCTGACTCAGATTATCCGGGTGCTGTTCATGGTCAGTATCTATGCCGGCCTGCTGGCGTTTCATAACGCCGCGGCCCGTTACTTCTACGCGATTGGGCGTGACGGCCTGTTGCCGCACCGCTTGGGTACTACCCATCGCGTGCACCAGAGTCCTCATATGGGGTCGGCGTTGCAGAGCCTTATTTCGGCGGTGGTGGTACTGATTTTCGCCGCCATGGATGCCGATCCGATCCTGCAGCTGTTTGCCTGGCTGTCCAACTTGGCCACGCTGTGCGTGATTTTGTTGATGGCGCTCACGTCCGCAGCGGTAATCTTCTTTTTCCGGCGTCACCCCGAACTCAAGGTGGGGATCTGGCGCGGGCGGATTTTCCCCGGTTTCTCTTGCATTGCCCTATTGGCGGTCCTGGTACTCGCGGTGGTGCACTTCGATGTACTGACGGGCGCCAGCCTGGCCTTGTCATACAGTCTCTGCGCGATCATTCCCGCGGCCCTGCTGGGTGGCGTGTTCCTGGCGGCTCGACTTCGCAAGGCGTCGCCGCAGCGGTACCAGGCATTGGGTAGCCACAAGCTTTAAGGCCCCACGCAGAACTTTTCAACCAAATCTGCGCGTTGCTTACCAAGGAAGGTCTGCGACCTCGCGCGGCTGCGCCTGTCTGCTCAACTTGACCAGCAGCGAGGCGATCAACAGCAGGACTGCCGACGCTGCCAGCACGGCAACGAAGCCTGCATCGAACGCCGCACGGGCGAATGCGCTCAGCATCGCGCGGCCTTCGGGTGACAACGTCTCGGCGACGACCAACGCGTCGTCGAGACTCTCGAATGTCGCGGGGTTCAGGGTCAGCCATGCCGGAATCATCAGGCCCGCCGAATACGCATAAATCGCCGATGACAGACTGCCCGCCAGCGTCACACCCACAGCACCGCCCAGTTCAAAGGACACTTCCTCGATGGAGGCGGCCATGCCGGCTTTATTGGCGGGCACGCTGAGCATGATGGTGCTGGACGAAACGGTCAGTGCAGCGCCAATCGTCAAGCCCAATAGGGCAAGGCTGGCGACTTGCAGGTAAACCGCAGCGTTGTACAGCAAGAGATAGCTCAGCATCGCGACTGACGACAGCAGCAACGTCCAGCACAGCATCCGCCGGTTTCCCAGGCGCGGCAGGTAGTAACCGGCAAGCGGCCCTGCGACGAAGGAGCCCAGTGGCAGAGGAAGGATGAACAATGCCGCCTCCAGCGGCGACATGCCGAGTACCAGTTGCAGGCGCTGGCTGAACACCAGTTCCATGCCGATCAACGCAGCGGCCGACACGACTGCTGAAATGACGGCATTTCTGAAGCCCGGTGCAGTGAACAGCGCCAGATCGAGCATCGGCTGTGCGGCACGGCGTTGGCGTCGAATGAACAGTGTCAGAAATAGCGCACCCAGCACGACCGCCACCAGCATGCCGTCGAAGGAGGGCGCCCGTTTACCGAGTTCCTTGACGGCATACGCCAGGCTGATCAACCCGATCATGACCTGCAGCGAGCCCAGCCAGTCCCATCGCTTTTTGGCATCCCCCGGGTGATTCGGGATCAACACCGCGCCGAGGACCAGTGCCACCAGCACAATAGGCACGTTGATCAGAAATACCGAGCCCCACCAGAAGTGCTCCAGCAGCAGGCCGCCCACCACCGGGCCGAACGCGGCGCCCCCTGAGGCAACCGATGCCCAGATGCCGAATGCCATCGCCTGCTCGCGCGGGTCGGCGAACGTCAACCGCACGATGGCCAGCGTAGCCGGCATCATCATCGCCGCGCCGACAGCCAGAAAGCCGCGGGCACCGATCAATACGCTGGCCGATGGCGAGAAGGCCGCGATCAGCGAGAACAGGCCAAACACACTCAGCCCGCCGATAAACAGGCGTTTGTGCCCGAGGCGGTCACCGAGTGTGCCCATGCCCAACAGCAGCCCGGCAGCGATCAATGCATAGATGTTGATGATCCAGAGCTTTTGCGAGGCCGAGGCATCGAGCTCACGGGTCAGTGTCGGCAGGGCGGTGTACAACACTGTCATATCAATGACGATCAGCAGCAATGCGCTGGAAATAATGGCCAGGATCAGCCAACGACGTGGGGGAATCATGGGGGGGCTCGATGAACGATGGTCGAAAGCCGGCAACTGTCACTCAGTCAAGACGTCAGCACCGGCAGGTAGCCTGCCGTGCCCCTTTACACTCGAAAATGGCCGACAAGCTGCTGTTGATGGTTGGCCATTTCATGGAGTGAGTCACTGGCCGTTGAGGCATCGCTCATCCGTTTGGTCAGTGTTTCGCTGATGCTGCGAATGCCACTGACCCGATGGTTGATATCTTCCACGACCGTGCTTTGCTCCAGGGCTGCGCTGGCGATCTGCTGATTCATCTGCTCGATCACATCCACGGCCTGGGAAATATTCTCCAGCGCCGCACGGGTCTGTTGCACCTGGATCACGCTGTTGCCGGCTTGCTCGCGGCTCAGCTGGGTACTGTGCACCACCTCCTGGCTCAACTGCTGCAACATTTCTATCACCGTGCGGACCTGTTCGACCGAGCTCTGGGTGTTGCTGGCCAGGTGCCTGACTTCATCGGCTACCACCGCGAAGCCGCGCCCCTGTTCGCCCGCTCTGGCCGCTTCGATGGCCGCATTCAACGCCAGCAAGTTGGTCTGCTGCGCGATGGTGCTGATGACGTCCAGCACCTGGCCAATCTGGGTGCTGCTATCGGCGAGGGCATGCACTTGCTTAAGGGTGGTGTCCAGACGCTGATCGAGGCTTTCGATGCTGCTTTCGGCGATGGAGAACACCGCTTGACCTGATCGGCTCGCGCTTTCGGCGGCTGTCGCTGCGTCGGCGGCACCGTGGGAATGGCGCGCCACTTGCTGGGCACTGGCACTCATTTCGTGCAGCGCGGTCGCGGCCAGCTCCACTTCGCGGTACTGGCGTTGCATCCCTGCGCTGACTTCCCGGGCAATCCCCGACGAGGTATTGGCGCTGTTGCGGGTATCCAGGGAGGCGGTTTGAATGTCGCGAATAATTGGCTGCAACTTGTCCAGAAAACGGTTGAACCCATTGGCTAATTGGCCCAATTCGTCGCGTCGCCCGGCGGGCAGGCGTTGGGTAAGGTCACCATCGCCATCGACGATGGCATCAAGCAGGCCTGCCACCTTCAGCAGCGGGCGTGTCACCCCGTAGGCGGCCAGCCAGATCAGCAACATGCCGAGGCAACTGGCCAATACCCCCAGGCAAAGGTTGAGCCAGTTGGCCTGGCGGCTTTTGTCGTCCAGTTCGCTTTGCATTTGCCGGGCGGGTGCCTGCACCAGGGCTTGGGGAACCTTGATCTCCAGTTGCCAGAGTGGATTGCCTGCCACGGGTTGCAGAGCCTGGCGTATATCGAGGGTGGTCCCGGAGACTTCGCCGCTGCGTCCTGCCACCTGGCCGGAGGCCGACACAATGGCCACTTCGCTGTTGCCTTGATACAGGTCCTGGCCGAGGTCGGCAGCCAGCTTTTGCAGCGTGTCGAGGCCAATGTCCATGCCGACCACGCCGAGGATCTTGCCGTTGGCGATCAGAGGGACAGAAATGCTGCTCATCAGGACTTTCTGGCCTTCCACCTCACTGGTGTAGGGCTCCACCACGCACGTGCGCCTTTGAGCTTGAGGGCAGGTGTACCAGACGTTTGTCGGTTCGCTGCCGGGGGGCGCTGTGTTGGTGAAGATTTGCGCCTCGGTGAGCACATCCTGGACCAATTGTCCCGGCTGGCTCTGTGACCAATACAGCGCAAAACGACCTTTTTCGTTGCTCGCCAGTGCACGTTGCCCGACGAAATTAGCGTCTGCGCCCGCCAACGCGTCAGGCAGAAGGATGACGTACAGGCCGAGCACTTTTTCGCGGTTGAGCAGTGTCTGACGGGTCACGCTGATCAGCGCTTCGCGCAATTGCCCAGCCGTGAGGCGTCCATTGAGCGTTTGATCGCGCAGTTGCAGAACCTGTTGCGCGAACCCTTCGCTATACAGCGCCGTTTCGTTGAAAAAGCGTTCGACCTGTTGGCCATGGGCAGCGGCCTGGGCTTGCAAGCGCTCCACGGCGGCTTGCCCGAGCAGGTGACTGCTCTGCTCCTTCAGCAATTTTGCACTTTGTTGGTTCTGGTACACCGAGGTGCCTACCAGCGCGCCGACGACAGCCAGCAGGCACAGTCCGCTCAGGAGTGTGATCCGCCATTGGATAGTGAGATGAGCTAAACGCATGACTGGGACTTCCTGCAGAGGGCTTTGGCTGCGATGGGCTGTGGACCAGGCCCTCGCTTTTATTATCGGTGCCGGCATCTGGGTATAGAGCGGGTGACGCTAGCATGCGGGAGGGAACGGCCAGCCGGTTATCCCGAATCGGCAAGGACTGCCGGATTGCGGGTGCCGCATCGACCTGTTTTGGGGCGGCGCCTCGGATGCTACCGATTTGGGATAGCGAGCGGTTCAGGGGCGGGCATAGGATCGAGTTCAGCGCGCAACTAAAACAAAACGCTAATTGGTGCCGATGGAATTCAATCGGGCCACCCCAACAGCGACTGCCTCATACAATAAGGTCAACAACATGAGTGTACCTATCTCGATCAACAGCTCCACGGAGCTCAAGCGTGGCGCCCTGGGCGTCGGGTTCATCATCTTCTTCGTGGTGTCGGCGGCGAGTCCTTTAAGTGTGATCGCCGGTGGCTTCCCGATTGGCATCATGCTGGGTAACGGTGCCGGTACTCCGGCATTGCTGATCCTGGCGTTGCTGGTGCTGCTCGCGTTCTCGGTGGGTTACACCACCATGTCCCGGCACCTGACCAATGCCGGCGGTTTTTATGCGTTCACCTCACGTGGTTTGGGTGGCCTGGCAGGCGGCGCGGCCGGGGTGTTGGCGATGTTTGCCTATAACATTCTTCAGGTCGGGTTGTATGGCATGTTCGGTGGGGTCGTCAGTGGCACCATGGAAAGTGTATTTGGGCTGGTGTTGCCGTGGTGGTCCTACTCGCTGATGGCGATGGCGAGCATTGCGATTCTGGGCTATCGCAAGATCGACCTTTCTGCGCGGGTGCTGTCGGTGGTGGTAATCGCCGAGTACCTGGCGATCCTGATCCTGGATTTTGCCATCCTCAAATCCGGCGGCGACAGCGGCATCAACCTTGATGCGTTCGACCGCACCCATGTGCTCGGCGGTACCCCGTCCATCGGCCTGCTGTTTTGTTTTGCGGCATTCATCGGCTTTGAGGCGACGACTATTTACGGCGAAGAGGCCAAGAACCCGCAGCGTACTATCCCGATTGCCACCTACAGTTCGGTGTTGCTGATCGGTGGGTTCTACGCGCTGTCGGTATGGTCAATGGTGGTGGGCGTGGGCGCGGACAAGATCGTGCCGATGCTGCAGGCCTTGCAGGATCCCACGACGTTTATCTACGGCATGTCCGATCACTTTGTCGGCCCCTGGCTGACTCAGATTATCCGGGTGCTGTTCATGGTGAGTATCTATGCCGGCCTCCTGGCTTTTCATAACGCCGCCGCGCGTTATTTTTACGCGATCGGCCGTGATGGCCTGTTGCACAGTCTGTTGGGCACCACTCACCGCGTGCATCAGAGCCCCCATATGGGTTCGGTGTTGCAGAGCCTGATTGCTGCTGTGGTGGTACTGATTTTCGCTGCGTTGGATGCGGACCCGATCCTGCAACTGTTCGCCTGGTTCTCCAACCTCGCCACCCTCTGCGTCATTTTACTGATGGCGCTGACGTCGGTAGCGGTCTGCGTCTACTTTCAGCGTCATCCCGAGCTTAACGTCGGGATATGGCGCGGGCGCATCCTGCCTGTTTTCTCCTCCCTGGCATTGGTGCTCGTGCTGGGGCTGGCGGTGGTGCATTTCGACGTGTTGACCGGGGCCAGCCAGCTATTGTCCTACGGACTCTGCGCCATCATTCCCGCGGCCCTGATCATCGGCGTCATGCTCGCCGCGCGCTTGCGAAAGATCTCCCCGCAACGGTTTCTTGCCTTGGGCAGCCACAAGCTTTAAGGCCGCACTCGTTACTGCTCGACTAACCAGACAATTCCAGCCTGCCGTTGCCCGGCATGGCTCGTCAGTGTGTGAAAGGAAGGTTTCAAATGCACAACTACAAGATGCTCATCAATGGCGTTCAGGTCGCCGGTGAACAGGGCCAGTTTGATGTGATCAACCCGGCCACCGGTGCTGCATTCGCCCAATGCCCCGCCGGCTCGCTGGCGCAACTCGACCAGGCGGTCGACGCTGCACAAGCGGCGTTCAAAAGCTGGCGGCACAGCACCCACGCAGACCGTTGCGAGCGCCTGTTGGCGGTTGCGGCGGATATCGAGCGGGAGGCAGAGTCACTGGCCCGACTGATTGTGCTGGAACAAGGTAAACCACTGGAACTGGCGTTTTCCGAAGTCATGGGGTCCGCCGCCTGGACCCGCTATGCGGCCGGGCAGGAGATTGCCGTGGAGCTGGTGGAGGAAACCCCCACCCAGCGGATCGAGTTGCATCGCAAGCCTTTGGGTGTGGTGGCGTCGATTACGCCGTGGAACTGGCCGTTCATGATCGCCGTCTGGCACATCATGCCGGCGCTGCGAGCCGGTAACTGTGTGATCAGCAAACCGTCGAGCCTGACCCCGCTGAGCACCTTGCGCCTGGTGGAGATCATCGCCCGCCATGTGCCTCACGGCGTGATCAATTGCCTGACGGGTGAGCAAGGTTTCGGCAGCGCAATCACTTCGCACACCGGCATTCAGAAGATTGTGTTCACCGGCTCGACCGCCACCGGACAAAGCGTCATGCGCGGCGCCGCCAACAACCTCAAGCGCCTGACGCTGGAGCTGGGTGGTAACGACGCGGCAATCGTTCTGCCCGGTACGCCGGTTGAGGCGGTGGTCGAGGAGATTTTCCAGGCGGCGTTTCTCAACATGGGCCAGACCTGCGCGGCCCTCAAGCGCCTGTATATCCACGAATCGCAGTACCAGGCCTTTGCTGATGCGCTGACCCTGATTGCGACGCGCCAAGTGGTGGGCGATGGCCTGGAAGCTGGCGTCACCTTTGGACCGGTGCAAAACCTTGAGCAATTGGAGCTTGTCGACGCGCTGGTCGCTGACGCGCGGGCACAAGGCGCACGCGTGCTGTGCGGCGGCGCGCGTCTGGATCGCCCCGGCTTCTTTTATCCACCCACCCTGGTCGCGGACGTGACAGATGGCCAGCGTCTGGTCGACGAGGAACAGTTCGGTCCTGTGTTGCCTTTGATCGCGTACCGGGATGTCGAGGATGTACTGCGGCGCGCCAATGCCGGCGACATGGGGCTGGGCGGATCGGTCTGGGGGCCGGATGTCGAGCAGGCCCAGGCACTGGCCAGCCGCCTGGAAAGCGGCGTTGCCTGGGTCAATTGCCACGCGCAGATTCAGCCGAACACACCGTTTGGCGGCAGCAAGATGTCCGGGTTTGGCGTCGAGTTCGGCCTTGAGGGGCTGCTGGAGTTCACTGGCCAGCAACTGCTGTTTGTCCGCCCTTTTAAAGGCGCACCACAAGGAGCTTGAGCCATGCGCAATCCATCACGCCATCCCGTGTTTGGTAGCACGCTTGTGTGCACATTGGTGCTATGCGCCATCAATCAGGCCCAGGCCTATGAGTTGTACAGTGATGAGAGCCGTCACCTCAACGCAGACATGACCGCCGTGTTCGGCCAGTTCAACAGTCGCAAGAACTACGACGGCACACCCGGTGGATCTACCTGGCGCGAAGGCTTCATCAAGTACGGCTTGAATGGCGACCAGTCCCTGGCGGGCAATGGCACCGCGTATGGGGCATTCGCCTTGGTCAGTTCCGCCACCTGGGGCGACGGCGACCCAGGCGGCAATTCCCTGGGAACCGAGCGCACAACAAAGATCGAAGACGCCTACCTGGGCTGGCGCTCCGGCGACCTGTTCCCTGCGTTAGGCAAGGACGGGGTTGATATTTCCGGCGGGCGCCAGGTGGTCAAGCTGGGCCGAGGGTTCCTGATCAACGATGACGGACTGAACCTGGGCGAGGGTCCGGCCAATGGCACTATGAACCGTGGGGGCGCTTATTACCTGGCTGCACGGCATGCGTTCGATCAAACCGCGCTGTTGCGCCTGGGTGGGCAAGATGGCCTGCACGGCAGTCTGGTGTGGCTCAAATCCGACAACCGCGTCCAGGCCGAAACCGAACTGGCCGCCGGCACGCTGGATTACACCACCCAGCCGGGTACGATCGGATTGACCTGGGTACACGGCATCGACGTGAGCGATCAATGGGCCACCGACGTTCAACGCCAGCGCAAAGGCATGAACGTCTACAGCGTTCGCGGTGAAGGCGATGCGGGCATCGAGAACGTCAGCCTGGCGTTCGAATACGCCTGGCAGGACAAGGACGCCGGGCCTGAGAAAGCCTGGTACGGCGAAGCGGGCTACACCTTCGCCGATACCGCCTGGGCGCCCAAGGTGACCTATCGCTATACCCGCTATTCACAGAAATGGGATCCGCTGTTCACTGGCTTGAGCATGGGCTACGGCACCTGGTTCCAGGGCGAAGTCGCCGGAAACTACGCCGGGCCGTTCAACAGCAATACCAGCATTCAGCACGTCGGTCTGAAGGCCACTCCGCTGGAAAACCTGACCTTGGGCGCGCTGTACTTCGATTTCGACACGGTGCGTAAAAACAACGCGCTGAACCTCAATGCCCGTGAGCTGGATATCTACGCCGAATGGGCAGCCAACCCGCACTTGATCATTACCCCGCTGATTGGCCTCTACAAACCCGATCAGGACTCAACCACGGGTGGCAATCAAGTCGGCGGCAATGGCACCAACCTGTACAGCCAATTGACGGTGGCTGTTCCGTTCTGACCGCACATCCGCCGCGTCCCTGGTAAGGGACCGGCGGCTTGTCCATAGGCTAGGGCGTGGTGGTGTTCGACTGATTACGCATGTTTTCGGCGATGCGCCGAGTGGTATCCATGACCATTTCGATCACGGTTTCCTGGCGCAGCAGCTTGAAGCTCTGCGTGCTGCCGACGGCGGACAGGCTGCCAACCACTTCGTCGATGTCCGTCTGGATGATCGGCGCGGCGATGCCGGTCAAGCCCAGGTTGAGTTCATCATGGGTGAGGCAGTAACCGTCCTTGCGAATCTTTTTCGCGGCCTTGGAGAAGCTTGACCAGTCATAAGGGCAGTCCGGGTCGTTGGCCATATGCTCGTCGAACAAGCGTTGCAAACGGCGACCTTTCTGAAAGGCGATCAACACCTTGGATTGCGCGCCGCGAAAGAACGGCAGCGGTTGCCCGCGCCCGAACGCAAAGTGGTAGGTGTCGGTGGGTTCGGCGATGTAGGTGTTGATGATGCGACCGTCATAAAAGACGCTCGCAAACACGGCCAGGCCGGTTTGCGCGGACAGCTCGTGCATCAACTCGCGCCCGGCAACGAGGATAGGGTCGTACTGACGCATCATCCAGTCCAGTTCGATGACTCGCGGTCCCAAGCCATAACTGCCGGCGTCCACGCGGGTCAGCAGGCCGGCGTCGCACAAATCCTTGACGTAGCGGTACACGGTCGCACGTGACAGGCCCATGCGCTCGGCAATGGTGTCGGGGTCGATTTTCAATGTCTGTGGACCGAACAGGTCCAGGACACTCAGCAATTTGCTCAGGCTACTCATTTTGTTCCTAAAGACGGGGGGAGGGCGCGTGCTTCGTTCCGGCGTAGACCAGACATCCCGCAGAAGCGCCAAGCGCTGGCGCAACACTACCTCAGTGAGAGAAAAACGCAATCTCGGCAGTCTTTCTGGTGCAAATAAAATCGCATAAATCTCACAAAACGAGACAAATACGAATTTAATGCTTGTTGGTTGAGTATTTGTGTGTGATAAATCTCATCACTGCAAATGCTCAAGCAAGAGGGCTGAAAATGAATGGTGCGCAACTGATAGTGAATGCGGCAGCGGCAAGCGGTATCGAATACTGCTTCGCCAACCCCGGAACCACCGAAATTCCATTGGTGGCGGCCATGGCCAGCGCACCAGCACTGAAGCCGGTGTTGTCGTTGTTCGAAGGGGTGTGCACGGGGGCGGCGGATGGGTATGGCCGGATTGCCGGCAAGCCGGCGATGACCCTGACGCACCTGGGCCCCGGGTTTGCCAATGGCATCGCCAACCTGCACAACGCGCGTCGTGCCAATACCCCTATCGTCAACGTGATCGGTGATCACGCGTCATGGCATGTCAACTACGATCCGCCCCTGGCCAGTGACATCCAGGCCTTGGCCGGGACTGTCTCCGGTTGGGTGCGCACCTCGCGCACGGCGTCGGGTATCGGCGAAGATTTGCAGGAAGCGGTGCGGTCGGCCTGGCAGGCCAAAGGGCAGATCGCCAGCCTGATTCTGCCCATGGACCTGCAAGCCAGCGCAGTGACGCACAACGGCGTGTTCGCTCCGATGCGGGCGCCGATTCGCCGGTTTGCCGGTGACCGGGTCGAGACGGTGGCACAGGCACTGCGTGACGGGCAGCGCCTGGTGTTTATTGTCGGGGATGAGGGGTTGTCGGTTGCCGGTCTGGAAGCAGCGGGGCGCCTGGCCCAACTGCCTGGCGTGCGCCTGTTTGCCGAGACCTTTCCACGGCTCAGCTACCGTGGTGGTGGTTTGCCGGATCTGGATCGCCTGCCGTACTTCCCGGAAGTGGCCATTGAAATCCTCGAGCAGTACGACCAGGTCGTGTGTGCCGGGGTGCCGGAGCCCATCAGTTATTTTGGCTACGAAGGCATCCCGTCGCGCCTCGCCGAGCGTGAGCGTCTGCTGACGCTGGCCGATGTCGGTGACGATGTAGCCGGCGCGCTGACGGCGCTGGCCGATGCCCTCAATGCACCGGCCTACGTGCCGACACCGATGGGCATCGAACTGCCGCCAGGCCATGCCGAGCTCACACCTCAGTCCATCGGCCAGGTTTTAGCCGCATCGCTGCCGGACGACAGCATTGTCTCCGTGGAAGGCGGCACTTGTGGCTATCCGTTTTTCACCGCCTCTGCTAGCGCCGCGCGGCACCGGGTGTTGACCAATACCGGTGGCGCGATCGGCCAGGGCATTCCGGTGGGGTTCGGCGCCGCCTTGGCGGAGCGGGGCAATCGCGTGTTCTGCCTGCAATCCGACGGCAGTGCCCAGTACACCATCCAAACCCTGTGGAGCATCGCCCGTGAGCAGGTGCCGGTGGTGATCCTGATTGCCGCCAACCATCGCTACGCCATTTTGCAGAACGAACTGCGCCGCTTCGGCATGACTGAAATGGGCCCCGAAGCCCTGCGCCTGACGGTGCTCGATAGCCCGCGGATTGACTGGAAAGCGCTGGCCAAGGGCTACGGTGTGCCGGCCTGCACGGTGCACACCAATGCCGAACTGCAACAGGCGCTGGCCAATGCCAATGCCGACGGTGGTCCTTGCCTGATCGAAATGGCGCTGTGAAGGAGTCGATGATGAAACAGTTCGAAGTGCTACCTGCTGTGCAACATTTTCTGTCCCAGCCTGGCCGCCTGTTTATCGGTGGCAGTTGGCAGGACGCCGCCGCTGGCCGACGGTTTGCCGTGGAAAACCCGGCAACTGAAGAAACCCTGACGGAAGTGGCCCAAGGTGACGCGAGTGACGTAGATGCGGCCGTTGCGGCAGCCCGCGCAGCGTTCAACGGCGCCTGGGCGCTGCAGTCTCCCGCCCAGCGCGGTCTGCTGCTGTTTCGACTGGCGGACCTGTTGGATCAGCACCGCGAGGAGCTGGCGCAGTTGATCACGCTGGAGAACGGCAAACCCATCTCAGCCGCTCGAGGGGAAGCGGCCAGCGCGGCGACCATCATTCGCTACTTCGCTGGCTGGCCGACCAAGATCGAAGGCAGCACGCTGCCTGTATCGCCGGCCAGCGGTGCGCCGATGCTCAACTACACCTTGCGTGAACCGGTGGGTGTGTGCGCGCTGATCGTACCGTGGAACTTCCCGTTGAACATGTGCGTGTGGAAGCTTGGCCCGGCGCTGGCGACAGGTTGTGTCGCGGTGCTCAAGCCCGCCGAGCAAACGCCGCTGGTTGCGATTCGACTGGTGCAGTTGATCGAGGCCGCCGGGTTTCCAGCGGGGGTGGTCAACCTGATCACCGGTCTTGGCGCGGAAACGGGCGGACCGCTGGCGCAGCATCCCGACGTGGACAAAATTGCCTTTACCGGCTCGACCCAGGTCGGTCGGCTGATCGCTCAGGCGGCCACCAGCAACATGAAAAAGGTCTCGCTGGAATTGGGCGGCAAGTCGCCGAACATCATCTTGCCAGACGCCGATATCGTGCGCGCCGCCAAAGGTGCCGCCGATGGCATCTTCTACAACCAGGGCCAGGTGTGCACGGCTGCCTCACGTTTATACGTACACGCCAGTGTGCTCGATCAGGTGCTCGAAGAACTTGAGCGGCATGCCACCGCCCACGTGCTCGGTAATGGTTTGGACCCGGCCACCAGCATGGGCCCACTCGTGTCGGGCCGCCAATTGAGCACGGTCAAAGGCTACCTGCAACGTGGTCAGGAGGAGGGCGCCGAACTGATCTGCGGTGGCGGCCGTCCCGCCCACCTGGAGCGCGGCCACTTCATTGCGCCCAGCGTGTTCCTTGATCGCGCCGAACGTGCCTGTGTCGCCCGCGAAGAGATATTCGGTCCGGTGCTGACCGTCATGAGCTGGACCGAAATCGACGACCTGGTGCTGCGCGCCAACGATTCGCCTTATGGCCTCGCAGCAGGCCTGTGGACCCGCGACTTGCGCTCGGCGCACCGCGTGGCGGCGCAGCTCAAGGCGGGCTCGGTGTGGATCAACTGCTGGAACGTGGTCGACGCGGCTTCGCCGTTCGGCGGCTACAAGCAATCTGGCTGGGGCCGGGAAATGGGTAAAAACGTGATCGATGCCTACACCGAGACCAAGAGCGTCTTCGTCGATCTCGCCTGAACCGAATAATCACAAGAGGAAATGCTATGGATCTGGAATTGAAAGGCCGCGTGGCCATCGTCACCGGCGGCGGTATGGGTATCGGCAAGGAAGTCGCACGTTTTCTGTCCGAAGAGGGCTGCAAGGTGGTGATCTGCGCACGCCGCATGGAGTTTCTCCAACAGGCTGCCGAAGAGATCACGGCTCAGACCGGCAACGAAGTGCTGCCGCTGTACTGCGACACCAATCAGATGTCGGCCGTGTCTGACATGGTCGAAGCCGCGCACAAACACTTCGGCCGCATCGACATCCTGGTCAACGGTGCCGCAGCGCCGTCCGGCGTGGTGCGCAATGACATCGAACATGCCGGCGACGACGAGTTGCTGTCGGATCTCAACACCAAGGTGATCGGCTACTTCCGTTGCGCCAAGGCAGTGACCCCGCACATGAAGGCCGGCGGTTTCGGTCGCATCATCAACATCGGCGGCCTCACTGGGCGCAGCAGCAAAGTCCTCTCGGGGATGCGCAACCTGGCGATCGCCCACATGACCAAAACCCTCTCCGACCAGTTGGGCCCTTCGGGCATCACGGTCAACCTGATCCATCCCGGCGTGGTGGATACCCCGCACATCCAGGAGTTGTACGAGCGCGAAGCGGTCAAGCAAGGCAAGACCTCGGAACAGGTTGAGCAGGCCTACATCGACGCGACGCCGATTCGCCGCACCCTGGCACCGATTGAAATGGGCTGGCTGATTGGTTTCCTGGCGTCGCCGAAGGCTGGCGCGGTGACCGGAGAATCCATCGGCATCGACGGCGGTTTGACCCGCGGTATCTACATCTGAGGAGCACCAGCGATGAGTAACGGAACCCTGTTAGTGGCCACGGTAGGGCAGGCGGTGATCCGCAGCGCCGACGAGGGGCGGACCTGGCATCGCCTGGGCCTGGGCCAGGATCTGGAGTTCGACGCGATCACTCGATCCTTGAGCGTGCACCCCGGCGAGCCTGAGGTGATCTACGCCGGCACGGATGTAGGTTTGTGTGTCAGCCGCGACACCGGCGGCCATTGGCAGCGGGTCGATTCGCCGTTCAACGGGCAGACGGTCTGGAAAGTCGCCGTCGATCCGCAGGACGCGCAACGGATTTTCGTCGGCACCGGTGCACCTTCGCGCGCCGTACTGTGGAGGACGCTGGACGGTGGTCTCAGTTGGGATCGTGCGCCGGTGGAGATTCCGGAATTCTGCGACGGAGTCAGCCGCCCACGGCTGCTGGCTTTCGCCTATGACCCGACCGACCGCAACCAGCTATGGTTCGGCCTTGAAGAGGGTGGGTTATTCCACTCCCGTGACGGTGGCGACAGCTGGACGCGCGTCGATGATCGGCTGCTGTGGGACTACAACTCGGATGTCCACAACATTCTGGTACTGCCCAATCATGGTCAGAAAGTCATCGTGGTGGTCTGCGTCAACGCCGTCTACCGCAGCCTGGATGAGGGGCTGACCTGGACTGGCATTATCGGTCGAGAAGCGTTCGGCCTGTACTACATGCGCGCCATGAACGCGCCGTTGGGCACGCAAAGCGACCTGTACCTGAGTATTTCCGATGGCACGCCCGGTACCACCAGCAAGATCCTGGTGTCCCGTGATGCTGCGCTCAGCTGGGAAGTGCTGCCCCTGCCGCAACAACCCAATTCCTGCGTCTGGGCCATTGCCTTCAACCCGGAAAATCCGCGACAGATCGTTGCGGGAACCAAGTACGGGCACTTGTTCACCTCCGGGAATGGCGGTGATGGCTGGCAGAAACAGTGGCGCGAATTCAGTGAGATCGCTGACGTGCTCTGGACCCCCGCGGTGGCGCAGATCAAGGCAGGGCATCAATCCGTGGTCAAAAAAAGCTGAGGTATCACGCGATGAAAGTCGAAATCCTTCGTACTCACTTATCGCTCTCGGTAAGTGATCCTGATGTGTCGGCACGCTGGTACGCCGACATCCTGGGCATGCATGAAAGTGCCCGGGGCGAAAGCTGGGTCATGATGGCGTTTGGCACCAAACATCACGACATCGCCTTGCTTCGTGCAGAGCCCGGCGCCCATCAGGGCGGGTTGGGGTTGCAACACTATGGATTGGAAATCGCCGGGGACATGACCACCTTGCGCCAGCTCTACGGCATGTTGCTGGGCAAGGGCGTCGAGGTGGTGAAGATCACCGATCACGAAATCGGCCATGGTGTGTATTTCAACGACCCTGACGGTAATCGCATGGAATTTTTCCTTGAGACCGAACACGACGATGCGCGCGGCAAGGCCCGGTTCAAGGCCGCTGGCGCGCCAAGCCGACATTTCAATCTAGACCCACTAGACCCACTTTGAGGCAACCCAGATGAAAACCGCGAATTTTGCTTCGTATCACATCCGCAAGTGGTACAGCTTTGTCGAAGAAACCCTGGCCAACGAAAGTGGCCAGTTAGCCGATGGCGAGCCGCTGTTCAAATATGCCGTCGCCGCCGTGATCGCCAACCCCTATGCCGGTCGCTACAGCGAGTCGCTGACAGAGCTGGTAGAACCGTCGCCGCTGCTGGGCGAAGAGTTCGGTCGTCGCATTCAGGCGCTGGCCGGCTCGCGGGATATTGTCAGCTACGGTAAAGCTTGCATGGTGGGCAGCCAGGGCGAATACGAACACGGCAATGCGTTCCTGACCAACCCGGCTGCCGATCCGGTGCGCCTGGCGCTGGGCGGGGGCAAATCCTGGGTGCCGTCCACCGGCAAACGGGGCGCCCCGGGTTCAACCATCGATGTGCCGTTGGCTCACAAGGATGCACTGTATGTACGCTCCCATTACGACAGCATGTCCCTGATGTTTGGCGACGGCCCCGCGCCGGATGAGGTAATCGTGATCTGGGCCTTCGCCACGCGCGGGCGCTTGCATGCGCGGCTGGGCGGTCTGCAGGCGGCAGACGTCAAAGGTATTGATGGGCTGCACTGATTTCAGGCGCATGGCTTTAGCGGCGTCGGATTAAAAACACAACAAGAAAGCGGTGAATAGCGATGAAGCAGGAGAAGACCCAAGTTGTCATTGTCGGCGGCGGCCCTAACGGGATCACGGCCGCACACTATATGGGGATGTACGGTATCGACTGCGTCGTCCTTGAGCTTGCCGACGGCGTACTGCCTTACCCACGCGCGGTGGGCATGGATGATGAAGCACTGCGCGTGCTGCAGGGGATCGGCATCGCCGATCTCGCTGTACGCGACATGATCTGCGATGTACCGCTGCGCTATTACAATGCACGCGGTGTGTGCTTCGCCGAGGTCAAGCCGAGTACCGCCCATTACGGCTGGCCAATGCGTAATATTTTCATGCAGCAGTTGCTGGAAGGCACGTTGCGCGAAACCCTGGGACAGCGTGCCAGCGTTGTGTTGCGCCAAGGCCATGAAATGCTCGAACTCGAGCAGGACGGGCAGGGCGTGACATTGCAGGTGCGCGATGCTCAAGGCGAGATTTATCAACTGCGGGCTGACTATGTCATCGGCGCCGATGGCGGACGCTCCACGGTGCGTAAAAAGCTTGGTATCGAGCTGTCGGGGCTGACACATGCGCGCAAATGGGTGGTGGTCGATACGGCCAATGACACCCTAGATGCACCCTACACCGCACTGCATGCCGACCCGGAGCGGCCCTTCGTGTGCATCTATCTGCCGTACCAGCAACGCCGCTGGGAATTCATGCTCCTGGAGGGCGAAGATGAAGCGAGGATGTGTGAGGAAAGCACCATTCGCGACTTGATCCGTGGGCATATCGGCAACGCGGTCGATCAGTTGAACATCATCCGCATCCGAGCCTATACCCACCACTCCCGGGTCGCGGTGCGGTTTGTCGAAGGGCGTGTGGCGCTGGTGGGTGATGCCGCGCATATTTCTCCACCCTGGGCCGGGCAGGGCCTCAATTCCGGGCTGAGGGACGTGGCCAACGTGGCCTGGAAACTGGCGGCGATCATCCAGGGCCGTGCCTCGCACTCGATCCTCGCCAGCTACGACCAGGAGCGCCGTGGGCATGCCACCGAGCTGGTAGCCCTGGCCGACAACATGGGCGCGGTACTGGGAATGACCAACCCGCTGATGGCCGGCGTGCGCGACTGGCTGTTCCAGGCAGTGAACAGTGTCGACAATCTGCGCTCGCACCTGCTGGAGTTCAAATTCAAACCCAAGGCCACCATCACCAAGGGCTTGGTCTATCACGAACGGGCCGAGTTGCGCGAGGACGACCTGGTCGGCCAGCTGTTTGTACAGCCGCATATCGAAGACGCCCAGGGGCAGCGTCGTCGCCTGGACGAAGTGCTTGGCAATTCCTATGCGGTGCTGGGTTATCGGGTGAACCCGCGCGAGCAACTCAGCGAGGAAATGACCGCTTATTGGGCGCGCTGGGACACGCGTTTTATTCAGGTCAATCGTTCGCGCAGTGGCATCGGACGTGGCCAGCCGTTGACGGCCTCGGACGCCATCAGCGTGGAGGACGTGGATAATCGCCTGGGTGAATGGTTCTCCAGGGTGCGTGACTGCATCGTAGTGGTGCGTCCGGACCGGTTTGTCGCCGCCATTACCACACCAGAGAGGCTTGAAGGTGTGCTGCGCAAACTGGCGGAGCAACTGTCATGAACAGCGGCAACGCGCTACTTAATCGGCTACATCAGGCAACGCGCACGGTGCAAGCCATTGCGCCACTGGCCCCCGAGGCGATAGATCGGCTTGCGGGTTATGCGCTGCAACGCCAGGCGCTGGATCACCAACAAGCCGCAGGCGAGCGACTGAGCGGGTGGAAGGTCGCCTTCGCCGGCAGCGCCGCGCAAAAACGCTTTGGCCTTGACGAGCCGGTGTATGGCGGCCTGATGGATACCATGATTGTCGAGCCGGGTACGGCGGTGGCGTTCTCGCGGTTGATCCAGCCCAAGCTGGAGATCGAATTGGCGTTTGTACTCGGGCGTACCCTGGCGCCGGGGGACTACCGTGACGAGGATATTCTGGCCGCCTTCGGCGACGTAGCGCCCGCGTTCGAGATCGCCGACTGCCGTTGGCAGGGCTGGGATTTCGGAGTGGGCGCCTTTCTTGCCGACAACGCGGCGGCGGGGCTTTATTGTCTCGGACCGCGCATCCCGTTCGATCCTGTACACCACGTCAACGTAGCGTATCGCCTGGAGTGCGACGGCGCGCTCTGCGGAAACGGTGATACGCGTGATCGGGAGGACAGCCCGCTGGCCAATCTGTGCTGGCTGATTCGGCGTCTGTTGGCCGACGGTCAACCTGTGGAGGCTGGGCAGGTCGTGTTGTCCGGGGCGTTGTTGCCGCCGATGAATATCCAGCCCGCCACGTACTGCCTGCACATGCTTGGCATGGAACTGGCTTTGGTTTTCAAGGCGGACGCCGCCCCGGTGTGAACGATAGCTGCCGTCACGGATGACTGAGTCCCTTTCAGGCCGATAAACAAACGGGGCCACCGAGGAACGACGACCATGCTTGCTGAAGTTCGAACCTTCAATGACCCTCAACAACACGCTGGCTCCATCCAGGGCTGGCGACAAGTGTATGACCAACTCGGCCGTGGCTGCCTGACAAGTGAGCTGCGGCAGCTGTCCTCTGACCGCTTTCAAATCTTCCAGGAAGTGCTGGACAAACGCGTGGTACAGCGCGGCTATGCGCCCAAAGGTCGGCTGTGCGCGGCCATGTCGTTAGGCTGCGCGCCGGTGGTGCAGGGGCAACAGGTGGGCACTCACAGCGTGGTACTGTTGCGTGACGGCGAGGAGTTTGTGTTGCACGCCCCTGAAGGCATGCACTTCTTTGCGCTCAATATCGACGCGGTACGCTTCGCCAAACTGGCGGCCTTCGAATTGTCTGACGATCAGCTCAAGCGCCTGAAGACCACGTCCCAACTCAGCGTGGATGATGCGTTACTGTTGCGAATACGTCAGCGTATCCACCCGCTGTTTCATCACCTTTTGGAACAGACGGACGCTATCAACTCAACCGCCGAGAAGATGCTGGAGGAAGAACTGCTCGGCGCGTTCCTCGATTTGTTCAGCCACGCCACCGATGAGGTACGTTGTCGTCGCGGTAATTTCGCCGTGAGTGCTTACCTGGTGAAGCGTTGCCAAGAGCTGATCGATGCCAGTGGTGATACACCACTGAGCATTCTCGACCTGTGCGAGCACCTGCGGGTGAGTCGCCGGACCCTGCAGAACAGTTTTCAGGCAGTGACCGGAATGCGTCCGGTCGAATACCTGCGCAATCTACGCCTCAACGCGGTGCGACGCCGCTTGATCACAACCTCTGCCTGCACTCACAACATCAGTGAGATCGCGATGGCGATGGGCTTTTTTCATCTGAGCCACTTTGCCGCGCATTACCGGCAATTGTTCGGCGAGTCACCGTCTGAAACGCTCAGGGCTATGCGCTAAAGACCTCATGTGCGGCTGACGCTGTCCTCCCACCCGATTTCCTTTTCCAGGCTGATATTCAAGCGCTCGTGAAATTTTGAAAGGGCGGGTCAGGCGTAGTTGATGCGGTCGCTATAGGCGTTTTGGACCATTTTGCGTTGATAGTCGCAAGGCGTTGTACTGACCAATTTCTTGAAGTCGCGCAGGAAGTGCGATTGATCGGAAAAGCCCAGGTCGAGGGCCAGCTCCGAAAACGATACATCGTGTTGGGTATTGAGGGTGTCCAGAGCTGCCTGGCAGCGGATGATTCGGCAAAAGGTCTTGGGTGATATGCCGGTGTCCTGGCTGAACTGTCGGTGCAGCGTGCGACTGGTGTACCCGCTGAGCTCTTCCAGTTGCTGAATACGAATATCACCGCGGTGGCGCAGCGCCTGCTGAATGACCATGGCCGTGAGTGCTGACGTTCTCCCCATCAGGCGGGGGGCGAGGTAGTCGTTGAACAGCCGCATCTGATCGCCCAGCAGCGGTGCTTGAACGATATTTTCGAAGATGCGCTGGGCGAACCCCGAGACCTCCAGCAGGTCGAGTTCCCGTTCGGTCAATTCCTCGGCCAGCACATTGATAAATCCGGGAATGACGCCCGGTGAAAAGCGCACGCCGAAGTAGTGATGGTTCTGGTGTAACTCGACCGCTTGGGCAGCCAGCGGCGTGCCACAGATCCGGGCGGTAGGGCGTGTTGCATCACAGTCGAAAACAATATCCACGCAACCGTCCGGCACGGCCAGCAGGTTGGCTGATTGAGCCACATCGAAGGCATAGAAATGCGAAATCGCCGGGTGTTCGGAGGGCATGACCGAATACCGTGAAGAGTTGAGCACGAACCAGGGCTGTTCGTTCGCAGTGTGGTGCCTGGGAGGCGGCGCGCACTGTTTGATCATGGTTGCACCTTCGATGAGCAGCGATACGGAAGTTTTCACGCATTAATCACGCCAACTGTTGCGCGCCGGTCAATCGGGCATGTCCGAAATTTACAATACCGCCGAAAAGCGCGCCCTGATACTCGAGGTCGACAGCGTGGAGCTGCGCCTACCGCAGCGATATCACCTTCAGCCCGAGAATAACTATGTCTACAAATACAAAAATCGACTTCATCTACCTCTCCGAGCAGGACATGATCCGCGCGGGCGTGACTGACATGCTGGCGTGCGTGAACACCATGGAGGAGATGTTCGGCCTGCTCTATGCCGGTGACTATCGCATGGCCGGTCCGAACAATGACTCCCATGGAGCGATGGTGATCTTCCCGCAGGATTCACCCTTCCCGAACATGCCCAAGCCCACGGCTGACCGACGCATGATGGCCATGCCTGCCTACCTGGGCGGCAGCTTTTGCACCGCAGGCGTGAAATGGTACGGCTCCAATATCGCCAACCGCGAAAAAGGCCTGCCGCGCTCGATTCTGATGTTTACCTTGAACGACCCCGACACCGGCGCACCGCTGGCCCATATGTCGGCCAACCTGCTGTCCGCGTACCGCACCGGTGCGATTCCCGGCGTGGGCGCGCGCCACCTGGCACGCAAGGACTCGAAAGTCGTCGGCCTGCTCGGCCCGGGTGTGATGGGCAAGACCACACTGGCGGCATTCATCGCGGTATGCCCGCATATCGACACACTGAAGATCAAGGGGCGTGGCCAGAAGAGCCTCGATAACTTTATCGCCTGGGTCAAGGAAACCTATCCGCAGGTCACCACGATCGAAGTGGTCGACACCCTTGAAGCGGTGGTTCGTGACTCCGACCTTGTTACTTATTGTAGCTCCGGTGAGGTGGGTGATCCCACAACCTACCCAATTGTGAAGCGCGAGTGGGTCAAGCCAGGTGCCTTCCTCGCGATGCCTGCATCCTGCTCCCTTGACGACGGGATGGAACAGCGCGACGTACGCAAGGTGCTGGACAACACCGGTCTCTACCAAGCCTGGTTTGAAGAACTGCCCAAGCCTGCGCATCACTGCGTGCCGGTGATTGGCGTGCGCTTCATGGACATGATTGCCGAAGGCAAGATGCGGCTCGAAGACGTCGAGGACATTGGCAAGATCATCGCCGGGGCCGCGCAAGGCCGTAAGAACGATGAAGAAATCATCATCATGTCGGTGGGCGGAATGCCCGTGGAAGACGTGGCCTGGGGCACGGTGGTTTACCGCAACGCCATCGAAAAAGGCATCGGCGTCACCTTGAACCTGTGGGAAACCCCGGTTCTGCGCTAAGCCAGCCATCACTAATATTGACGAGGCATTCCACATGACAAAAATCATCAAGCTCAAGACCGGTTCCCCGTTTGAAGATCAGGCCAGCTATTCGCGCCTGGTGGTCGTGGACAACTGGATCTACGTGTCCAACACCGCAGGCCGCAACCCACAAACCAAGCTGATCCCGGAAGATATCCTCGAACAGACCCATCAGGTATTCGCCAACATCGAGGCGGCCCTGGCGGCGGTCGATGCGAGCCTGGCGGACGTGGTGTGTTCGCGGGTGTTCATCCAGGACCCCAAGGACGTACCTGCCGTGATGGCCCTGATCGGCGAAAAGTTTCGCGGCGTTGACCCTGCCAGCACCGTCACCTGTCCGCCCTTGGGGTCGACGGTCTACAAGGTGGAGCTGGAAGTGACGGCGTATCGCAACGCGTCGAAGGCGCAAGTTGAAGTCATTCGACTGTCGCAGTAACTGTCACGCGGCCATGCGCAGGCGTGGCCTACCTCATTCGTTTACCGAGTCTTGATCATGGCACCCACTATAGCGCCCGTGAAAACGTCTACCGTGTTTCCCTCCGCAACCTCCGTCGTCATCATTGGCGGCGGGATTATCGGCCTGACTGCAGCGTTGACATTGGCCGAACGCAATATTGCGGTGGTGGTGCTGGAAAAAGGTCGTATCGCCGGCGAGCAGTCGTCACGCAACCTGGGCTGGGTACGCAAGACCAGCCGCCACGCAGCCGATATCCCTCTGGCCCTCGCCGCTGACCGTCTGTGGGCAAAGATGCCTGAGCGGGTAGGGGCGGATGTCGGGTATCGCCAGGAGGGCATCATGTTCGTGGGCCGCAGCCCATCGCAGATGGCGATGCATGAGGGATGGCTCAAGTCGGTGGAGCATTTGTCGCTGGATTCACGGCTGCTCAGCAAGCGCGAGATTGACGCGTTGGTGCCCGGTGGCGTGGGTGAGTGGGCCGGTGGCATCTTCACGCCGTCCGATGCGCGTGCCGAACCGACGCTGGCAAGCAGCGCTATCGCCAAGGCCGCCATGGCCCTGGGTGTGGTGATTATCGAGCAGTGCGCGGTACGGACGCTGCAAATGTCCGCCGGCACGGTCAGTGGCGTGGTCACCGAGCAAGGTGAGATTCGCTGTGATCATGTGCTGCTGGCTGGGGGGATGTGGTCACGGCGTTTTCTGGGCAACCTCGGTGTGTCGTTGCCGACCTTGCCCTTGACCTGCTCGGTGCTACGTACTCACCCAATGGAGGGGCCGACGGAAATTGCTGTCGGCGCACCGGACTTTTCGTTTCGCAAGCACAAGGACGGCGGCTTCATCATTACCCAGCGCGGCAAACTGGATGCCTTCCTGACCCTCGACCACCTGTTGCTCGCCAAGCAATACATGCCGCAGTTCCGTGCGCAACGCAGCGTGTTGAACGTGTCGTTGGGCAAGCCTTTTTTCAATGACCTGGCGCTTGCCCGGCGTTGGAAATCCGACAGTGTCAGCCCGTTCGAGCGCGTCAGGGTACAGGACCCGGCCGCCAACCCGCGGCTCAATAACGATGCGATGAACAACCTCATTGCGGCCTGGCCGGTATTTGAACAGGCGCGGATTGCCCTGGCCTGGGCAGGCACTATTGATGTCACACCCGATTCGAATCCTGTCATTGGGCCGGTCGCGCAGATTCCGGGGCTGACCGTGGCCACCGGCTTCTCGGGGCACGGCTTCGGCACGTCGCCGGCGGCAGGTCACCTCGCCGCGGATCTCGTCAGCGGTCATGCGCCGATCATTGATCCAAGCCCTTATCGGTTCGATCGTTTCTAGGTCGGTCGAAGCCACGCATATAAGGAACCAAACGATGCCTTCTGACAGCTGTTTCTTTACCAACCGATCTGGCTTGCGCCTGCACTTTTTGCGCTGGGGTGAATCCACCGGTGTGCCTCTGGTGCTATTGCATGGCTTGCGGGCTTATGCCCAAACCTGGGAATCGCTGGTGCAATCTCTGGGTGCAGGCTACTGCGTCTATGCCCTGGACCAGCGCGGTCGAGGACTGAGTGACTGGGCCGCGCCCGGCAGCTACCACACGCAGTCGTATGTCGAGGACCTCGAGGACTTGGTCGCCCATGTTGGCTTGTCGCGTTTTGTATTGCTGGGGCACTCATTAGGGGGCGCCAACGCCCTTGAATATGCGCGGCAAAACCCGGGGCGATTGGTTGGCTTGATGATCGAGGACATCGGCCCCGGCTCCTCAATCCAGGGCGATGGCGCCGCGCGTATTCGCCGCGAAATGAGCCAGACGCCTTTGCAGTTCGATAGCTGGGAGGCGGCCCGCACATTCTGGCAGGCTTCGCGCCCTGGGTTGTCGGAACAGGGCCTGGCATCAAGGCTCACTCATTCGATGAAAGAGAGCGATGGCGTGATCACCTGGCGCCATGATCAGCAGGGTATTGCCGAGGCGCGCCTGAGTATCGAGCCGACGGACCTATGGCCGGCGGTACGCGCGCTGGATTGCCCGACCCTGTTCATTCGCGGCGGCCGCTCGGACTTTCTGCCACCCGCGATGCTGCAGGCGATGAGCGCCAGCAATTCGTACGTCCAGACGGTGGAGGTCGCAGGCGCCAGTCACTATGTACACGATGATCAAGGCGAGGCGTTCAACGCGCTGGTCGCAGGCTTTCTCAAAAGCCTTGAGCTCCCGGGCCAATGAAACCCACGGCACGGTGAGAATCAAACCGGCGATGGAAACCCCATTGACCGCCATGCGTCGGGTTGAATTGGCGATTGAGGCGGGCATTCCTGCGGGTGCACTGATTCAGCTGGCGGGTCTGGACTTGAAGACACCACTCAAGACAAAGGCATAACGTTCCGGGCGGATGTAGAAGGTCGTACGGTCGCAGCAGCGGCCGTCGGCAAACCAGGAGGTGCGCTCCATGACCAGCAGTGCCGCGCCACGTTTGATGTGCAAGGCACTGGCCAGGTGTTTATCGGCTTCTTGCGCGCGGATCGCCAGATCGGCTCGGGTGACCGCCATGCCAGTGATCGACTCGAGAATGGAGTAAATCGGTTGATGCTCGACTTCAGTCCAGACCACGCTGGCCAATTCGGCCGGTAAATGGCTGCGGCCCAGCGCGATGGGTTCGTCATCGACGAAATGCAGTCGTTCCAGAAGCAGGCAATCGTCCGCTTCTTCAAACAAACCACGCAACGCCTCTGGAACCGGCTGCAGGGTATGGCTGATGACGCGCATGCTCGGTTCGAACCCTTGCAGCAACAAGGCTTCATGAAAACTACGCAACGCGTCCAGGCCGTGCCGCACCTGTTTGGCCGCCACGAAGGTGCCTTTGCCTTGTTTGCGCTCTACCACGCCGTCGTCGCTGAGTTTGCCCACCGCCAGGCGAACGGTGACGCGGCTCACCGCAAAACGTTTACCCAGCTCTGCTTCTGACGGCAGCTTGCCGCTGGGCTCAAAGTCGCCGCGTTGAATCTCTTCCAGCAATTGCTGGGCAATCTGCTCGTAGAGTGAGGTGGTGCTGTCGCGAAGAATGGATGTAGACACTGTCGGTTTCCATGGCCTTGGAGGAGGGTGGTGCGCCTTCACTTCTAAGGTTATAAAAATAGGTTATTGGGACGACTTGTATTAATACGTATTATGTCAGGTATTCCCATTGTAAACGACCTGACGACACTTGCCATGTTCAAAACCCTCCCTTACGCACAGCAGCAAGCCGATGCGCTGACGGTCGATGACATCAGCTTCAGCTACCCCAATGGGCATCGCGTGTTTTCCTCTTTCAGCCTGAACGCCAGGCCCGGTGAGTTCGTTGCGATCCTGGGGCCATCCGGTTGCGGGAAAACCACCTTGCTGAACTTGTTGTCAGGTTTTGTGCAACCGCAAAGTGGTCAGATCAGTATCAACCAGACGGCGGTGCGTCCAGAGCGTTCGGAGTTGGGTTATGTGTTTCAGGCGCCGCAGTTGTTTCCCTGGTTGAGCGCCTTGGAAAACGTCCGTTTCGGCCTGCGAATGGCGGCTCGGATCAACGAATCGCAGCAGCGTTCTCAAGCCTTGCAGTACCTGCGTCTGGTCGGTCTGGAGAATGCCGCGCATCGGTTGCCGCATCAGTTGTCTGGCGGCATGCAGCAGCGGGTTTCCCTGGCCAGGACCCTGGCATTGGAGCCCAGCGTGTTGCTGATGGATGAGCCATTCGCTGCACTGGATGCCATCAGCCGCAACAGCATGAACGAAGAGACCTTGCGCATCTGGGCCGAACTGGGTCAGACGGTGCTGTTCATTACCCACGATATCGACGAAGCGGTGTTTCTGGCGGATCGGGTCATCGTGCTTAACATCGCCCCCGGCGGTATCCACAGCGAACTGAATATTCATTTGCCGCGCCCTCGCTCCAACCTCAAAACCCGCCGGTTGCCGGCCTTTCTCGATTACCGCAATGAGCTGATGGAGCGCATTTCCCAGGTCATGGAAGTGCCTGCTGCCTCCGCTTACCCAACCCGCCAACCTGAGTTGACAGCATGATCAAACATTCGCTGCTTGCCCTTTCCTTGTCTGTTGCCGCCTTGGCAAGCAGCGTATTCGCCGTGGCTGGCGAAGAGAAACCCTTGCGTGTGGGTTATGTATTCGCGATGGCCAACGCCCCGGCGTTGATCGCCGACAAACAGGGCTACTACCGCGAGGAAGGCTTGAATGTCGATCTCAAGGCCTTGGGCGATGGTCCGGTGATCCAGCAGGCACTGGCCGCTGGCGAGCTGGATGTGGCCTATGTCGGTACGCCGCCGGTGTATCAATGGTTTTCCCGGGGGCTGCAAAGCCGGATTCTGGCCAAGGTCAATTACGGTCAGGCTGCGGTGATTGTCGACGCCAAGAGTCCGGTTACCGCCCTGGATGAACTCAAGGGGAAAAAACTGGCCGGGGTCAAGAAGGGCAGTGGCATGGATGTGCTGCTGCGC
This sequence comes from Pseudomonas sp. Pseusp15, assembly GCF_059492165.1. Classification (NCBI taxonomy): domain Bacteria; kingdom Pseudomonadati; phylum Pseudomonadota; class Gammaproteobacteria; order Pseudomonadales; family Pseudomonadaceae; genus Pseudomonas; species Pseudomonas sp. Pseusp15. The sequence goes on along the minus strand of NZ_CP168523.1, from coordinate 2,674,643 downwards.
GGCTATGTGCTGAAAGAAAAGGCCGGGCTCAATCCTGACAAGGATCTGGACATCATCGACATGCCACCCGGCAATATGAACGCGGCGCTGGAGCGCGGCATTGTCGATGCGGCGTTTTCCTGGGAACCCTTTGTCAGCCAGTCGTTGTTGCGCGGGTCGAGCCGGATCCTGCTCGACGTCAATCAGGCGCTGCCGAATTACCCTTGGTACGTGGTGATCGCCTTACCCAAAACCTTGCAGGAGCGACCGGAAGATGTGGTGAAGCTGCTGCGTGCGCACCGCAAGGCCATCGCCTTTCTCAACGAGCACCCCGAAGAGTCGAATCGAATCATCGCCGAGGCGTTCAAGCTTGAAGCGGTGCAAGGCGTAGACGGCAAGACCATCGCCCCGCAAGCCATCGTCGCCCAGGCACGTACCCGGTTGGGCTGGTCAGCGGACTTGCAGTCTGCGGATATTCAATTCATCCAGCGCCTGATGAATTACTCCCACGACCTGGGCTTTATCGATACCACGCTCAAGACCGAACAGATCGTGGATACCTCCTACCTGCAAAAAGCCTCGCACTGAGTCTGTCATGTCCTTGCCAAAACCGAATTGGGGATGGGCGTCACTGCCATTCCTGCTGTTGATCTGGATGGCCCTGGCCAGCCGCTTTCCCACTTACATCCTGCCGCAGCCATGGGATGTTGCCCGCGAGGCTGTGCGCTGGCTGGGCGACAGTTCGCTGTGGCAGCACCTGCGGGCCAGCGTCCTTGAAGAGGTTGGCGGCTTTTGCGCGGCGGTGGTCGTTGCGGTGCTGCTGGGTACTGCCGGTGGCCTGTCCTCGCGTTTTCGCGATTTCATCTCGCCGCTCAACAGCCTGTTCATGGCCATCCCGCCGATCGCCTGGGCACCGCTGATCATGATCATTTTCGGCCTGGGCTATGTCTCCATCGTGCTGGTGATTTTCATTGCCGCGATGTTCCCCATGGCCGTGACCATTCAGGAGGGCGTGCAGAGTATCCGCGGCGGTGAAGTCCGTGCGGCACGCACCTTGGGCGCCAACCGCTGGCAACTGCTGGCCCACGTTTACCTGCCGGCCTCGCTGCCCTTCGTGACGGCGGCGTTGCGCATCGGCTTCAGCCAGGGCTGGAGGGCATTGGTCGCGGCGGAAATGATCGGTGCGTCCCAGGGCATCGGCTGGATGGTGTCGACGGGTGGGCAGATCGGCAACAGCAGCCAGGTGCTGCTGGGCATTGTCGTGATCGGCCTGATTGCCTGGCTGATGGAGAGTTTTGTGTTCAGGCGTATCGAGCGTCATTACCAGAAATGGCGAGTGCAGTAAGCATCGTCATTTGACTTCAACCCCCTTCAAACCTTCAGTGGACCACTGCACGAGGTGTCATGTGAGTAACGTTTTCGATCCCCGCGAAGCCGGGTATTACATTGCCCCTCAAGGCCTCTACGAACGCAACAAACAACGCCCGTTTCTGGGCAGCATCCACTGTGATCGTGACACGCTGATTGCCGGCCAATGGGATGAAATTACCCTGGTCTACGAAGTCGGCGGCAGCGGCCTCGCAGACGGCGCCTGGTTGAAACTGGCCTTCAAGTTCTACTCCGACTGGGCCTTGTTCCAGACCTCGAATCCGACTGGCCCCAACTATGTCAGCGCCGAATATCAGGCAGGCGAGCTGGTCCCTGGCCAGAGCCAGGCCTCTGTGCAGCATCTGAAAGTGCGCTTCGACCAGAAGGGCCATGAACGGCCCTTCCAGAAAGCGATCATCATCGACATCATCGACGGTTACCTGAATCCGGGAGACAAAATAATCATTCGCCTGGGCGATCGTCGTCAGGGCGGCGCGGGTACGCGGGTGCAGAGTTTTGTCGAGAAGGACTTCCGTTTCCGTTTGTTCATCGACCCGTTGGGCAGCTCGAAATTTGCCGAGGTGCCGGGTGATCCGCTGCTGAACATCGTGCCGGGACCGGCGCAAAGCGTGCAGTTGATCGTGCCTCGCCTGGTCAGCGCGGGTGAGGTGTTCGACGTACTGCTCAGGGTGGATGATGCCTGGGGCAACACCTGCCGCAACTTGCCGCTCCAAGGTGTCCTGACTCTGGTTGATCCTGAAGGGGGGGAGCGACAACAACCGTTCACCCTGGCGGCTGAAGGTTGGGCGACTGCCCGGCTTGAAGGTTTTGATCTTGGTGCGGTGGGGGAGTGGCGCTTGTCGGCCGAGGTGGCGGCACCTTTTGTGCGTACCGCTCGGGCGTTTGTCACGGTCGATCCGGCTGGCACTGCATTGCGCCCGCTGTACGCCGACCTGCATGTGCACTCCGATGACACGGTGGGCACCAACGACACCTTGTACAACCTCAGCTACGGTCGCGATGTCGCCGGGCTCGATGTCCTCGGTTACACCGCCAATGATTTCAATATCACTGAGCAGCGCTGGGATCAGGCGGTCAACCTGATTCACGAACTCAATGAACCAGGACGATTTGTTTGCTATCCCGGCACCGAATGGTGCGGCAACTCTTGCGCGGGCGGCGACCGTAATGTGGTGTTCCTGCATGACCGCAAACCCGAGTTTCCCTTCGACAATCAAGGTCGGCTGGTGCGTTCTTTCGAGTGGAACGAGTTCACCGCCGGCACCATCAAGCCGGGTGCCTGGCCGGTGGATGAGTTGTATGCCGCCTATGCCAAGGACCCCGAAGGGCATTTGATGATGCCTCACGTCGGCGGACGCCGTTGCAACCTCGACTGGCACCATCCGGAGCTGGAGCGCCTGATCGAGGTCGGCTCGGCCTGGGGGCAGTTCCATTGGGTCTACGCCGAAGCGCTTCAGCGTGGCTATCGAGTGGGTGCCGCGGCGAACAGCGATGAGCATCAGGGGCGTTGTGGCGGTGGTGTTCCGGCCACGGCGGTGTTCGGCTCTCGCGGCGGGCTGACTGGCGTGGTGGCCGAGGCCTTCGATCGAGCCAGTGTTGGCAAGGCACTTCGCGCCCGTCGCACTTTTGCCACCACCGGCGAGCGTTCATTTGCCAGCCTGCGCCAGGGCCAGCATTTCATGGGTGAAGTGTTCACCGCCGATGCAAATGCCACGCTGGACTATCGACTGCTCGGAGAGGCGGGCTGGGAGCAGGTCGATCTGTTCGATGGCGACAAACTGATCTGGTCGCGCAACCTGCATCAGGAATTGGGTTTTTCCAGCCAACGTATTCGTCTGCGCCTGGGCGGCGCAAGGATCAAGGACCGTTATCGCGGCGCCTACTGGACCGGCGAGATTCGCGTGACGGGTGCGGTCATCAACGGCTTTCGCGCCTTGGGTCTCGATCACCCCGAACAAACTGTATGGCGCAAGGATGCAACGGTTCTGGCCTTTCGCACCGACACCAACGGCGACACCGACAGCATCGAAATCGACTTGTCGCAATTGGCCGGCGCCACGCTGCAGGTTCATAGCCGCATCGATAACTACATCAAGGTCGGCGACCCGTCTGAACCGCAACCTTACGTGCATGCGCCGACGGTGCTGATGGAGTTGTCCGGCGATGAGTTGCTGGTGCAATCGCAAGTGAGTGAAGAGTTGCCGGGCGCGGAGTTGAAGGTGTCCCTCGAAAGGACAACCGCTGCGCCGCTGCCTCGTGAACTGCAAGGGCAAATCGAGCTTGCCCGGTTGAATCTGGAGCAGGGGCGTGAACATCCATTATTCATCTGCGCCCGGCAGCGCGATCAATCCCGAGTCTGGACCTCGGCGCTGTTTCTTACGTTATAAACGGCCATAAAAAAGGGCAGCTCAAAGCTGCCCTTGTCCCAACCCATTCCTTAGGCCGCGGTAAACAGCTTGTGCGGATCCATGACGAATTTCTTCGGCGCCCCGGCATCGAACTCGTGGTAGCCACGCGGCGCGTCGTCCAGGCTGATCACCTGCACGCCGACGACCTCGGCAATCTTGATCCGGTCCCACATGATCGCCTGCATCAGCTGACGGTTGTACTTCATCGTCGGGGTCTGGCCGGTGTGGAAACTGTGGGACTTGGCCCAGCCGAGGCCGAAACGGATGTTCAGGCTGCCATGCTTGGCGGCTTTATTGACCGCACCCGGGTCTTCGGTGACATACAGACCGGGGATACCGATATTGCCGGCGACCCGCACCACGCCCATCAGCGCGTTGAGCACATCGGCCGGGGCCTCGTGCTGCGCGCCGTCATGGCCGTGGCCACGGGCTTCGAAGCCGACCGCATCGACCGCACAATCGACTTCCGGCTCACCGAGCAGGTTGGCGATTTGCTCGTGCAGCGGAGTGTCCAGGGTCAGGTCGGCGATCTCGAAGCCCTGGGCCTTGGCATGCGCCAGGCGCAGCGGATTGACGTCGCCGACTATCACCACCGCCGCACCCAGCAGACGAGCGGAGGCGGCGGCAGCCAGTCCGACCGGACCGGCGCCGGCGATATACACCGTGCTGCCAGGGCCGACACCGGCGGTCACCGCGCCATGGTAGCCGGTCGGCAGGATATCGGAGAGGCAGGTCAGGTCGCGGATTTTCTCCATTGCCTTGTCGCGGTCGGGCAGCTTCAACAGGTTGAAGTCGGCATACGGCACCAACACATATTCGGCCTGGCCGCCAACCCAGTCACCCATGTCCACATAGCCATAGGCACCGCCGGGGCGCGCCGGATTGACCGTCAGGCAGACGCCGGTGTGCTGCTCCTTGCAACTGCGACAACGGCCGCAGGCGACGTTGAACGGCACTGATACCAGGTCACCGATCTGCACGTTTTCCACGTCACGGCCCTTCTCGATGACCTCGCCGGTGATCTCATGGCCAAGCACCAGCCCGACCTGGGCCGTGGTCCGGCCACGCACCATATGCTGGTCGGAGCCGCAGATATTGGTCGAAACCACGCGCAGGATCACGCCATGGTCAATGCGCTTGCCGCGCGGGTCTTCCATTTTCGGATAGGGGATGGTTTGCACCTCGACCTTGCCTGCGCCGAGATACACGACACCACGATTACCAGACATGATTTCACCTCGCTTTTGTTGTTGTGAGAACACGGCCCTTGTACTGCGAAGGGTCGCGCGGCCTTACAGTGCGGCGGTAAATGTCTTGCGTTTGCGCGTGAATGCAGATGGGTTGGAAGTCACCTTCCAACGATGCGTGATAAGCAGTCATCGTATCGATCCTACGCCTGGTATCAGCACCCTGCGAGGGCATTTAGCACCCAATTACCCCCCGGTTGGCAGGGCTGGCGCAGGAGTAACGGGCGCTGAACGCCGTGTTTGCCCCACCCATCAAAGCACAGCGCTAAAAATATTTTTATCTGATAAATGTTTTATTGACTAAAAAATAATACCGGGTAATTATTTCCCTGCATCTGCTTTCACGCAGAGTCATTTTGCAGGGGAAACCCGATGAGTCAGAACACCGTGCCGTTGCTGGCCAGTCTTTACATCGAGACGAATGAATCGTCACTCGACAGGCGCTTGGCGCCTTTGTTTATGCAGGGTTTTCCGGCCGAACCGAAACGCCGCGTCACCTGGAACAACTGGATGCGTCCACCGTTCAATCAGTGGGGGTTCCGCAATCTGGCGCGCCTGCGTCCCTCCATTGATGTGGAGGCGGGTGGTGGACCGGTCAGCGTCTTGAAGGAAGCGCCACAAGCGCTGGATGAACTGCACTTCGACAGTGAATGTGGCTTGAGCGTCAGTGTCATCGATCATCTGGTGGTCAGTCAGACCGACGCCTTTTTGGTGATGCAGGGCGACACCGTGCTGTTCGAGCGTTACTTCAACGGCCAGCGTCCCCGGGACCGGCACGTCATGTTCTCGGTGACCAAGTCGCTGATCGGCACCCTGGGGGAGCAACTGGTCTGCGATGGCATCCTCAATCCGGAGTTGCCGGCGGCGTTTTACGTGCCCGAACTGTTGGGCAGCGCGTTTGGCGATGCCACGGTGCGCCAGCTGTTCGACATGGCCGTGGGCATCGACTACAGCGAAGTCTATGACGATCCCAACTCCGAGAGCTCGCAGTACGGCTATGCCTGCGGTTTCCAGCCGGCACCTGCACAGTACGCTCAGTTCGAGTCGCTGTATCAGTACCTGCCGTCGCTGAAAAAACGCGGCAGTCATGGCGGCTTTTTCCATTACGTGACCGCCACCACCGAAGCCCTGGCCTGGGTCATGGAGCGCGCTTCGGGCAAGGCTTGCAATCAATTGCTGCAAGACATCTGGAGCCAGTTGGGGTGTGAGCGCGACGGCTACTTCATGGCCGATCCTTGGGGGCGTAGCGTTGCCGGTGCCGGTTTCAACGCCACCTTGCGAGACATGGCGCGGTTCGGTCGGCTGCTGGCCGACGACGGTCGCCATGATGGGCTGCAATTGCTGTCGACCGAGACGGTTGCACGCATTTGCGCCGGCTCCGATCCCGCGATCTACGCCAAAAACTCCGAGTTCTCCCAATGGACCCCTGACGCTTCCTACCGCAGCCAGTGGTACGTCTTCAACGACCACAGTCAGGCGATCATGGCCGGCGGTATCCACGGCCAGTACCTGTTCGTCGATAAGCCGTCCGGTGTGGTGATCGTCAAGCAGTCATCGCTGACCGAGGCTGTCAGCCCGTTCGATGCTGACAGCGTGCGCATGCTGCGTGCCATCGCCGCGCACCTTACTCACTGAAACGCCTCATAACGACAAGAAGTTTGCGACCTATTCGCCTGGCTCGACCAGGTGTTGGCGGCGCTTTGCGCCGCCATTCACTGCCCTGTAACAACAATAATCACACAGGAGCTTCATATGGTTCTCATGACGCGTTTCTCTCGAACGCTTTTAGCGGTCGGCTTACCCCTGACCGCCCAAGTCGCGCTGGCGGGCTACACCTTCGAGGATGGCAACCTCAAGGGTGAGGTCAACTTCACTGCCGGCGGTGCGACCCTTTCCACCCGTAACGTCAACTTCGGCAGCGGCCGCGTCGATGCGCGCAGTGGCAAGAATGGCGGTACGAAAATCGACTGGCAGGAGCTCTACGTCAAGCCCGGCGTCAAGCTGGAATACGCCCTGCAGCCAGACTTCAGCCTGTTGGCCGGTGGCTCGCTGGTGGCGGCGACCACCTTTGGCGATGGCGATGCCGGCGGCTTCACCCGCAGCTCTGATGGTGACGTGGCCACCGAAGAACTCTACGGTGGTTTCCGGGCCGGGGAGTGGACGCTCACAGCCGGTCGCCAGAACTACATGATCGGCACCGGCTTCATCGTCATGGACGGTAACCTCGACCAACTCAAGGACGGCGCCTACTGGCTTGGCCCCAGAACCGCCTTCAAGGATTCGGCCATTCTGGCCTGGGATCATGGCGCATTGAAAACCCAGGCCTTCACCTTGCGGGTCGATGACGATCTGGGTGACTTCCGCATGACCGGCGCTAACCTGGACTACAACCTCGACGACCAGGTGACACTTGGGGCCATGGCGATGAAGGTCAATGCGCTGGGGCCCAAGGGCAGTACACTGCCACGACGCCGGGACGGGATGCAGGTGTACAACGTGCGTGCGTTGAAGGCCAAAGTACCGGGCGTGCCGGACCTGACCCTGAATGCCGAATACGCCGTGGAGCGGGGCAGTGGTGAAGGCGTGGATTACGATGCCAACGCCTGGTACGGTCAGGCGGATTACGCCTTCAACACGTTGCCGCTGACCCCGGTGATCGGCTATCGCTACGCCAGTTTTTCCGGCGACGACAACCTCGCCGACAACCGGCAGAAAGCCTGGGAGTCACTGAGCAAGGGCTTCGTCGACTGGAGCACCTGGCTGGTGGGGGATGTCGTCGGCAACTACCTGCTGTTCAACAGCAACGAAAACGTCCAGCAGTTCTCGCTCAAGACCCACCTCAATGAAACGCTGACCCTCGGCGCGATCCACTATCAGTTCTGGCTGGACGAGAAAAACTACATGGGTGCGCAGGTCAGCGATCGGCGCTTTGCGGACGAGAGTGTGGTTTTCCTCGACTGGACCCCGACGCCGTCGTTCTATACGTCGCTCTCCTATAACTGGGTCAAGCCGCTGGCCGCCGCCAGGCAGGTGTTCGGCGATGACCAGAAATTCAGTGCGCTGGAACTGTACTTCACCTACCGCTATTAAGTGCCGCGAGCCTTCGCGGCCGCGCAGGAGTGCTTAACCATGAACATGTTTTTGCGTAACACCTTATTGGGTGCTGTAGTGTCGTTGCTGGCCAGCGGGGTGTGCCTGGCTGAAGAGCGCACGGTGCGGATCTACAACTGGATCGAGTATCTGCCACCTGAGGTGCTCAAGAGCTTCCAGGAGGAAACGGGCATCCGTCCGATCTACGACGTTTTTGACAGTGTCGAAACCCTGGAGTCCAAGCTGCTGACCGGCAATTCCGGGTATGACGTGGTATACCCCGGCAGCGCCAACCTGAGTCACCTGATCGCCGCCGGTGCCGTCCAGCCGCTGGACCGCAACCAGCTGCCGAACTGGCGGCACCTGGACCCGGAGTTCATGAAACCCCTGGAAGCTGCCGGTGATACGGGCAACCGCTACGCAGCACCGTACCTATGGGGCACCACGCTGATCGGCTACAACGTCGACAAGGTTCAGCAAGTCCTGGGCGCCAATGTGCAGATGAACACCTGGGACATGATCTTCAAGGAAGAGAACCTCGCCAAGCTGGCCAGTTGCGGTGTCGGTTTCCTCGACGCAGCCAACGAAATCGTGCCCATCGCCTTGCACTACAAGGGCCTCGACCCCAACAGCCAGAAGCGCGAAGACTACCCGCAGGCCCAGGCGGCGATGATGAAGATTCGCCCGCACATCACCTACTTCAACTCCTCACGCTACGGCATGGACCTGGCCAACGGTGACATTTGCGTAGCCGTCGGCTGGTCGGGTGGCGTGGCGCTGGCCAAGCAACTGGCCGATGCGGCCGGCAAGGGCGTCAGGGTGGAGATGGCGTTACCCAAGGAAGGCGCGCCGATGTGGTCGGACGTGATGATGGTGCCGACCAACGCCCCCCATACCAAAGAAGCCTATGAGTTCATCAACTACATCCTGCGCCCTGACGTCATTGCCCGGATCAGCAACAAGATCGGTTACCCCAATCCGAACAAGGACGCCACCGCACTGGTGAACGCCGAGATCCGTAATAACCCCAACATGTATGTGCCGGACGAAGCGCGCAAAACACTGTTCGCTCTGCAGCCCATGCCGGCAGCCGTGGAACGGATCCGCACCCGCACCTGGACCACCATCAAGACCAACCGCTGATCATCGTGGCCCGGCGTCGTGACGCCGGGCTCGCCAGCAATGACGCGCCTCGGCTATGGCATGCAGCCAGTCTGGGAGGAGGCTGGCGTTCTCAGGCCCGCATTCCGTAAAAGAGCAGCTCGGTGATACGCCTTACCTGGGCGGAGTGTGACTCGATGTCCGGCTGTTCCTGGTTGACCAGCCTGAACAACTGCAGGTGTGAGTAGTCGTTCAACAGGAAGGCGGCCAGGTCGACGTTGAGGTCGGCGCGTAGCTTGCCGGCCTGTTGCAGTTCTCTGAGTAAACCGCTGATTTCGGCCCTGAGCGCATCGTTCATGGCCCGATAACCTTCGGGCAGTCCGTTATCACCACCAAATAGAATCAACGGCAGCAGTTCACGCCAGAGACTGGGATGCATGACTTCCAGGGCGTAACCGGTCAGCAGGCGTTCCAGGTAGCACAGGGCGTCGACCGGATCCTCAATTTCAGGGATCTGGTTGCGGGTGTCCTTGAGGGCGCGCTGGTCGGCGTCGTGCAGGATTTCCAGGATGATTTCCTGCTTGTTGCCGAAGTACTTGAACACGGTGGGCGCCGACACCCCAGCCTGGTTGGCGATCTGTTCGATGGTGGTGTTCTGGAAACCTTGACGCTCGAACAGTTCGATCGCTGCCTTGCTGATGGCTTGGCGTCGTTCGACTTTCTGACGTTCACGCAGTCCGCTCACGGTTGATCCCTTGTCGCTATGAATAAAGGGGGCGCATGTCGCCCAATCATCCATGCAAAATACTTAATCGGGTAAAACTTTTAAAGCGCTAATTTCTGTAGTGCGCGTTTATCCCGGAAGCGAAAAGTCTCGTTGGCTGATGGCGAGAGTCCTCAGGCTTAATAGTTAATTTCATTAATCTTTTAAGCGCTGTTCACCATGCATTGACCCGCCTGAATCAAGCCGATGCCTGTCGGTATTTTTTCAGTCGATAGGCAAACTGCGCACGACTCAAACCCAGCAGTCGCGCGGCAGCGGCCAGATTGCCTTGGCTTTTTTGCAGCGCTTCATCGATCAGGCGCGACTCCAGCCCTTCAATGGAGAAGCCGTGTTCCAGGCGAGCCAGGGTCTCCAGCAAGGCCGGGCGAGGCTGTGTGCCGGTGGGACTCTGGTCGGTTGCGGCGAGGCTGCCATTGTCGTCCAGAGAGTACGCATCCTGCGGCATGGGTTCGTTGCGAAACAGGTGGATCAGATCGATGGCTTGGCCGTCTTCGCTGGCGATCAGGCCGCGCTCCACCAGGTTCTGCAGTTCCCGTACGTTGCCGGGGAAGTCATAGCGCAATAACACCTTGAGTGCGCGCATGGTCAGGCCGGCGGGTTTGCGGGCGTAGGCCTGACAGAAGCGCCGCAGGAACGCGTTGACCAGCAACGGAATGTCGTCGCGACGTTCTCGCAGCGGTGGCAGCACGATGGGGTAGACATTCAGCCGGTAGAACAAGTCTTCGCGAAATTCTCCGGCCGCCACGGCTTTGCGCAAGTCGACATTGGTGGCCGCCACCACCCGGACGTCGACCTTGATGGGCTGGCCACCGCCGATGCGCTCGATCTCCCGCTCCTGCAATGCACGCAGCAACTTGCCCTGACCCGGCAGGCTGAGGCTGGCGATTTCGTCGAGAAACAGCGTGCCGCCCTGGGCGCGCTCGAAGCGTCCGGGGCGCGAATGGGTCGCGCCGGTGTAGGCGCCACGTTCGACACCAAACAGCTCAGCCTCGATCAGATTGTCCGGGATGGCGGCGCAGTTGAGCGCCACGAAAGGTGCTCGATGGCGTGGGCTGAATTGGTGCAACTGACGGGCGAACAACTCTTTGCCGACCCCGGACTCGCCGCTGAACAACACCGTGGCGGGCGTCGGCGCCACGCGCTGCAAGGCGAGGGTAGCGGCATTGAAGGCCGCGCTGGCGCCAATCGGTTTTGGCCCGCCGGGGTTTTCGCTGTCGTCATCCTGGGGGGCGGGCGCCGGGGCTTGAGGCTGTTTGGGCTCGGCGCTTGAGGGTGAGGCGGTGAGATAACTCAGGTCCTGCTCGACATCGCCCCATTGCTCGGCGGTCTTGCCGATCACCCGGCAGCTCTCATGGCCCATGCCCCGGCATTCGGTTTCGCGGAAGATCACCAGACGGCCGAACAGCCCGCTGACATAACCGATGGCATAGCCCAGTTCGGTCCAGCACACCGGATCCTGGCCGATCCCGTAGGCGGCGATATGTTCGTCGGCCTCACAGGAATGGTGCCAGAGGAATTCACCTTCATAGAAGCCTGAGTCGGCGTCGAATTTGAAGTGCAGGGGTTCGACCTTGGTCATGCCTTCAAGTGTATGCAGACGAGTGCCGGCCGAGAAAACCGCCGCGGCGTCGGCGTCTGGCCAGCGCTCGCGGATCAGTCGCGCATCGCGTGCGCCGGAGAGATAGCCGGTGCGGGTAAACAGGCCGCGGCTCTGTTCCAGTCCCTGGCGCTCGATAATTTCCCGTCGCAGCGCGCCGAAGGATGAGCTGTGCAATAGCAGCATGCGCTGGTCGTTGAGCCAGATACGTCCGTCAACAGGGGAAAAGAACAGGCATTCGGTCAACTCGGCCAGGGTCGGTGAGTTGCCTTCGGCCAGTTGGGTACTGTCGCCTCGGGGCGAGAAATGCTCCTCCTGCACGGCAAGATGAGGAAGCAGCGAATGGGGATTGTTCATTGTTATGCCCCTGAGCGAGTCGACTGATCGAAATGATCAACTAGCAAAACAGTTATTAAACATAACTTTATCATTTGGACAAGTGGCGAGCTGCCGGCTGTACGCCAAGCACCTTGTCCTATTCGCAAACACCCCTCTACAGCCCGCAGGCCAGAGCCTTCGCCAGTTGAAATGCGGCGCGACGCAGGAAGTCGGCACAGCCCTTGCTCTAGCGCTATCACCACGCAGACGCCTTGCATCGTTTTAGCAAGGCCGCGTCAGGCAATGACAAACACAAGAGCCGGGAGACCGAAATGTCGGTAAGTGAACCATCTGATTTTCTGCGGGACGAGCCATGGCGTGAACGCATCTTCAATGGCGACTGGCTACGTCCATTGGGCGGCAGCCATAGCGTCATCGAACCGGCCACCGGCGAGGTGTTGACCGTCACCGGTTTGGCCGATGCAGCGGACATCGCGTTTGCCAGTCTGAACGCCGCTCGTGCTCAACCGGCCTGGGCGGCGTTGGGACCACGGGAACGCGCAGAGATCTTTCGTAAAGCTGCCGCATTGGCTCAGCAACACTTTGCCGAACTGGCGTTGTACATCGCCCGGGAAAGTGGCGGCAGCCTGTTCAAGGGTGAACATGAGGTCCGTGAGGCGATCGTGTTGCTGCATCAGGCGGCCGGGCTGCTGTCGCAACCCCATGGTCTGGTTCTGCCGAGCGAAGCGGGGCGCTTGTCCTATGCACGCCGGTTGCCCCATGGCGTGGTCGGGGTGATCTCGCCGTTCAACTTTCCCTTGGTGTTGTCCCTGCGTTCGGTGGCGCCGGCGCTGGCGGCGGGCAACGCCGTGGTGCTCAAGCCCGATCCGCAGACCCCGGTCAGTGGCGGTTTCATCATTGCCCGGTTGTTCGAGGCGGCCGGTCTGCCCAAGGGCTTGCTGCAGGTGTTGCCGGGGGCAGCGCCAGCCGGAGAAGCGCTGTGCCGCGATCCGCATGTGCGGATGATCGCGTTCACCGGCTCCACCGCAGCGGGGCGCAAAGTCGCGGAGCTGGCTGGGCGTCATCTGAAAAAAGTCGCCCTGGAGCTGGGCGGCAAGAACTCGTTGATCGTGCTCGAAGACGCCGATCTCGAACTGGCGGCCAGTAACGCCGCCTGGGGTGCCTGGCTGCATCAGGGGCAGATTTGCATGGCCACCGGACGCATCCTGGCCCATGAGTCGATTGCACAAGAACTGGTCCGCCGGTTGGCAGAAAAGGCACGGGCAATCACGGTCGGCAATGCCGCTCGCGGTGAGGCGGTGCTGGGGCCGTTGATCAACAAACGCCAGCTGTTGCGAGTGCATGAAATCGTCACGGAGAGTGTGACGGCCGGGGCAACTCTGCAAGCCGGCGGCGAGTATGAGCAGCTCTTCTACCAACCCACGGTGCTTTCCGGTGTGCGCCCGGGCATGCGCGCGTTCGACGAGGAAATCTTCGGCCCGGTGGCCACGGTGGTGAGTTTTGCCAGCGACGATGAGGCCATCGACCTGGCCAACCGCACCGAGTATGGCTTGTCCGCGGGGATCATTTCGCCTTCGGTCGGGCACGCGATGGCGATGGGCGAGCAACTCAATTGCGGGCTGCTGCACATCAACGACCAGACAGTGGCCGACGAATGCATCAACCCCTTCGGCGGACGCGGCAGCTCAGGAAATGCCGGCAGCGTAGGCGGCCCGGCCGACTGGGATGAATACACCCAATGGCAATGGGTGACGGTCAAGGATAAGGCGCCGCGTTACCCGTTCTGACGGGCCGGTTTTGCCGGGCCGACAAGGTAGGTCGGCTCACCGAGTACACAAAAATAATAAGAGGACTCAACATGAAACTCGACAACAAGATTGTGCTGGTGACTGGCGTCTCTTCGGGTATCGGCGCGGCCACGGCAAGCCTGCTGCGCAGCCACGGCGCCCACGTGATTGGCGTGGACCTGAAGGCGCCGCACATGACCCTGGATGGTTTTGTTCAGGGCGATCTGAGCAGTGCCGAGAACATCGACTGGTTGCTGGCGCAGCTACCGGCACGGATCGACAGCCTGTGCAATATCGCCGGGGTGCCGGGCACTGCAAACCCGCAACTGTTGGCGCGGGTCAACTACCTGGGATTGCGCCACTTGAGCAGCGCGTTGCTGCCACGCATCAACGCTGGCGGCAGCATCGTCAATATCGCCTCGATCCTCGGCGCCGAGTGGCCGTTACGTCTGGAACAGCACAAGGCACTGGCGCACATCGAAGGTTTCGCCGCCGGGCAGGCCTGGCTGGCCGAGCACCCGGTACCGGACCAGACCTGCTACCAGTATTTCAAGGAAGCCTTGATCGTTTGGAATTACCTGCAGGCCCAACCCTGGTTTCTCGAACATTCGGTGCGCATGAACAGCGTCGCGCCAGGTCCGGTTTTCACACCGATCCTCGGCGACTTCGTGAGCATGCTCGGTGAGGCCCGAACCCAGGCCGATGCCCATCGCATGAAACGCCCCGCTTATGCCGATGAGGTAGCGGCGGTGATCGCTTTCCTGTGTGCCGACGAGTCGCGCTGGATCAACGGCGTCAACCTGGCCGTCGATGGCGGATTGGCCTCCACCTACATCTGAAATGCACACCAGTAGACGGCGGCTGTGGCGAGGGAGCTTGCTCCCGTTCGGCTGCGAAGCAGTCGTAAACCGGTGCACCGGTTCTACTTGAGGGCCGTTGCGCGCCCCAACGGGGCGATGCGGCGTTCCGACAAGCCCCCTCGCCACAGATGCACAGGCAAAAATAAAAATAATGAGGAGCGTCCATGGACAACGTTAAACGTTGCTTTCGTTTCAAGCATTGCGCCCTGTTTCTGGCGTTATGCAGCGCCGGTGTGATGGTCGAAAGGGTCGAGGCCATGCAAATGGACCTTGGTGATTCCGACTGGAAACTGCGTTGGGACAACACCATCAAGTACAGCCAGGCCTGGCGTCTTCAGGGGCAGGACAGCCGATTGGTCAACGCACCGACCGCCAACGGCCTGTATCCCTCGATCCAGAGTCAGGGCGATAAAAACTTCAGCAGTGGCCTGGTCTCCAATCGT
Source organism: Pseudomonas sp. Pseusp15 (assembly GCF_059492165.1). Classification (NCBI taxonomy): domain Bacteria; kingdom Pseudomonadati; phylum Pseudomonadota; class Gammaproteobacteria; order Pseudomonadales; family Pseudomonadaceae; genus Pseudomonas; species Pseudomonas sp. Pseusp15. The sequence continues at coordinate 2,659,619 of NZ_CP168523.1, read as the reverse complement.
CTGGACCTGTTTTCCGAAATGGACCTCAGCCGGCAAAACTATGGCCTGCGCGTGAGCGGCGCAGCCTGGTACGACGATATCTACAACAAGGGCACCGACAGCAGCGAGCAAACGCATTTCCTCAGCGAAACCCGCAAGCTCCACGGTCGCGACGCGGAAATTCTCGACGCCTTCGTGTTCCTGCGCGGTGACCTCGGTGAAGACTCCCAGGGCGTGGTGCGTCTGGGCCGACACAGCCTGATCTACGGCGAAAGCCTGTTCTACGGTGGCAACGGCATTGCCAATGCCCAGGGCCCGACCGATGTGGTCAAGTTGCTGAGCGTGCCGGGGACCCAGTTCAAGGAGATCCTGCGTCCGGTCAATCAGATCTCCGGGCAGTTGCAGATCAACCCGCAGTTGTCGGTGGGCGCTTACTACCAGTTTGAGTGGGAACGCTCCAATGTGCCCGGCGCCGGCAGCTACCTGAGCGATATCGATGCCATCGGTTACGGCAGCGGTTCACTGCGCGAAGTGTTCGGCAACGACACGGTGAATGGCGGTGATTTGAAACCGCGAAATTCGGGGCAGGGCGGTATGCAGATCCGCTTCAAGCCGACCGGCACCGAGCTGGAGTTGGGTTTCTACGCTGCGCAGTATCACGACAAAACCCCGACCGGCCTGTACGCCTACCTCGACGGTGCGGCTGCGGCCGCCACGGGGTTGCCGATCCTGAGTTCCTATCGTCAGGTCTACGCCGAAGACATCAAGACTGCCGGTGTCAGCTTCTCCACCGCTTATGGGCCGTTCAACTTTGCCGGTGAAACTTCCGTGCGCTGGAACGCGCCGCTGGTGAGCAATCTGCAAGTGGTGGCCCCTGGCGTGGCGGCCGATGGCGACGATAACTCACTGTTTGCCAGGGGCAAAACCGCTCACGCCAACCTGTCGGCGATTTACCTGTTATCGCCCACCGCATTTTGGGATGGCGGCTCGGCACTGGCCGAGCTGGCCTGGAACCGCACCCTGAGCGTGACCGAGAACGCCGCCGCGCTGGATGCCAACACCACCCGCGATGCTACGGCACTGCGGGTATTGGTGGAGCCGGCGTACTTCCAGATTGTCGACGGGATCGACCTGACCGTGCCGATCGGCATGGGTGTGGTACTCGATGGGCGCTCTTCGGCGGTCAACAAATCGGGCTTCGGCAATACCCATTCCGGCGACTGGAGTGTCGGGCTCAAGGCCACCTACCTGCAGCGCTGGGATGTCGGCCTGAACTACGTGAACTTCTTCGGTGCCCCAAAAGCCGGGCTGCGCGAGGACGGCAATTTCAGTTACGGGCAGTCGTTGGCCGACCGCGACTTCGTCTCGCTCTACGTGAAAACCTCATTCTAATAAGGTGGATTCGCCATGCAGAACAAAGCATTTCTCAACACTTGCGTCCTCACCCTGGCCCTTGCCGGCATGAGCCTGGCGCAGGCGGCCGTGTCGCCTGAGCAGGCTGCACGTTTGAAGACTGAACTGACACCCCTTGGTGGCGAGCGCGCCGGCAACGCCGATGGCAGCATCCCGGCCTGGCAAGGCGGTTACACCAAGGTCGCGCCTGGCTACAAGCCAGGTGACAAACGTCCCGATCCATTCGCCGGTGAAAAACCGCTGTATTCGATCAAGGCCTCGAACATGGAGCAGTACGCCAATGTATTGGCCGAAGGCACCAAACTGCTGCTGAAGAAATACCCGGACTATCGCCTGGACGTCTACCCGACCCATCGCTCGGCGGCAGCCCCGCAATGGGTGTATGACAACACCGGCAAGAATGCCACCCGCGCCACGCTGGACGTGGCGAGCGAGAAAGTCACCGGCGCCTATGGCGGCATTCCGTTCCCGATCCCGGAAAACGGTACGCAAGTGCTGTGGAACTATCGATTGTCCTGGCAGGGCGGCGACACCATCAGCTCGCCTTTCGATACCTGGCTGATGACCGCCGGCGGCAAGAAAGTCCAGGCAACCCGCGCCCAGTACACCTACCAGTTTCCCTACTACGTCGAAGACGGCAGCCTGGAAAACTTTTCCGGCAAGTACCTGGTGGGCAAGCTGCTGACCGAGTTGCCATCGTCCAAGGCCGGTGAAGGCCTGATGACCCATTGGGACCTGGACCCGGCCAACCGCGCGGCCTGGCAGTATCTGGTCGGCCAGCGCCGGGTGCGCCGGGCGCCGAACATCGCCTACGACACCCCGGACTTCGTGACCTCGGGGGTCGGTCTGTTCGATGAAGCGTTCATGCTGTTCGGGCCTACCGATCGCTATGACCTCAAGCTGATGGGCAAGAAAGAACTGATCGTCGCCTACAACAATAACCGCGCCGGCCTGGCCAAGAGCGACGACCTGGTCAAACAGAACTTCCTCAATCCTGACCTGGTGCGTTGGGAGAAACATCGGGTCTGGGTGGTCGAGGCCACGCTCAAATCCGGCAAGCGCCATGTGGTGCCGCGTCGCACCTACTACATCGACGAAGACTCCTGGCAGATCCTGATGGCCGACGGGTATGACGCCCAGGGCAAGCTCGGACGGCAGATGTATTCGCTGACGCTGTTGGCGCCGGACCTGCCGGCCCTCACCGCGCAGGTCATGTGGGGCAGCTACAACCTCGACACCGGCGCCTACTTCCTCAACTCCTCGAGCAACGATCTGGCGGTCCAGTACCAGAAAGTCGCGAAACCTTCGGCGTCCTATTTCACGCCGGATGCCATGGCCAACGAAAACATGCGTTGAACCTGAGGGGGCCGTGGTGGGTGAGGGTGCGCGCTACGGTCGCTTGTGACTTTGCGAGTGGGATACCGACATGATGGTGCAAAAACGCTATGCGGGCTTCGGCCTGCGCCGGGGTGCCTGCGTCCTGGCATTGGGTTTGATGGCGTGTGTGTTCAGCGCCCAGGCGAATACGTTTGCAGTACTGCAGCAGCCGGCACTGCCGACCGCCAAGGCCCAGCGCGCGGCATTGCTCGGGCTGACCCGGGCCGGCGAGCGACTGGTGGCGGTCGGCGAGCGCGGGATCGTGCTGCTCTCGGATGACGCTGGAGTCAATTGGCGCCAGGCCAGTGTGCCGGTCAGCGTCAGCCTGACGGCGGTGCAGTTCGTCGATACCGAGCAGGGTTGGGCAGTCGGTCATCTGGGCGTGGTGTTGCACACCGAGGACGGCGGTGAAACCTGGCACAAGCAACTCGACGGTGAACGCGCCGCCGCGCTGGCGGTGCAGGCCGCTGAGCGCGATGCCGATCAGCCGGGCGGTGCCGGCAACCTGGCGCAGGCCCGGCAGATGCTCGACGACGGACCGGACAAACCGTTTCTCGACCTGTACTTCAGTGACCACCTGCACGGCTACGTCGTTGGCGCCTACAACCAGATCTACCGTACCGACGACGGCGGGCGAAGCTGGCAGCCGTGGATGCAGCATGTGGACAATCCGCAGGGCCTGAACCTGTATGGCATTCGCGTCTCGGGCAACGATTTGCTGCTGGTGGGGGAGCGCGGTTTGCTGTTGCGTTCGACCGATGCCGGGCATTCATTCCAGGCCTTGAAGTCACCTTATGAAGGCAGCTTTTTCGGCTTGCTCGGCACTCACGGCGGCGCCTTGATTGCCTATGGTTTGCGCGGTAACGCCTGGTGGTCCGACGACCGTGGCGGCAGTTGGCGACGCCTCGACACCGGCATCGAATCAACACTGTCGAGCGCCATCGAACTGCGCGATGGCAGCCTGCTGTTGGCCAGCCAGGGCGGCGAGCTTTTATTCAGCCATGACCAGGGTCGTAGCTTCGACAAACGCCAGAGCCGCAGCGGCGGGACTGTCGCTGCCGTGCAACAGGCGGCCGATGGCAGCCTGGCCAGCGTTGGTTTGAGCGGTGTGGCCGCTGACCAGGATCCACGAGCCTCTGGCAAACCTTGAATCTTCACGGTGCAGCGCTATCGGGCCACGGCTCGTGCAACAGGAGTCAGACTTGAAAGACGACAAAACCCAAACCGTGATTGGCCGCCTGGCAGACTTCGACCAGGCGTCGGGCAACTTCGCCGAGCGGGCGATCTTCAACCATCGACCGCTGGTGATCCTGCTGTGTCTGCTGGTGACGCTGGTGCTCGGCTGGCAAGCCACGCGCATCGGCATCAATGCCAGTTATGAGAAAACCATTCCCACGGGGCATCCCTATGTCGCCAACTTCCTGGAGAATCGCAGTGAGTTGAGCGGCCTGGGCAACTCGCTGCGGATCGCCGTGGAGGTCAAACAAGGCAGCATTTTCACCAAGGACTATCTCGACACCTTGGCCAGGCTCAACGACGAGCTCTATCTGCTGCCGGGTGTCGACCGGCCCTACATGAAATCGTTATGGACCCCGACCACGCGCTGGACCGCCGTGACCGAGGAGGGGCTTGATGGCGGCACCGTGATCCCCGACGACTACGATGGCTCGGCGGCCAGTATCGAACAGGTGCGGACCAACGTCGCGCGTTCCGGTGAGGTCGGTCAATTGGTGGCCGGCAACTTCAAGTCCAGCGTGATCTTCGTGCCGTTGCTGGACATCAGTCCGCAGACCGGCAAGGCCCTGGACTACGGCGAGTTTTCCCGGCAACTGGAAGCCCTGCGGGACAAGTACCAGAGCGATGACCTGCGGATTCACATCACCGGTTTCACCAAAATCGTCGGCGACCTGATCGAGGGGCTGACCCAGGTTTTGCTGTTCTTCGTGGTGGCGGTACTGGTGACGGTGTTGGTGCTGTCTGGCTATACCCGCTGCGCGCGCAGCACGCTGGTGGTGGTGACGTGTTCGCTGGTGGCGGTGCTCTGGCAGCTGGGTCTGCTCGCCATCCTCGGTTATGAATTGGACCCGTACTCGGCGCTGGTGCCGTTTCTGGTGTTCGCCATTGGCATGAGCCACGGCGCGCAGAAGATGAACGGCATCATGCAGGACGTCGGTCGCGGCACCCACCGGGTGGTGGCCGCGCGTTATACCTTCCGCCGACTGTTCGCGGCCGGCATGACCGCGTTGCTCTGTGATGCGGTGGGCTTCGCGGTGTTGCTGCTGATCAATATCCGGGTGATTCAGGATCTGGCGATCACCGCCAGTCTCGGTGTGGCGGTGCTGATCTTCACCAACCTGATTCTGTTGCCGATCCTGCTCAGCTATATCGGTGTCAGCCCGGCAGCGGCGCAACGCAGCCTGAGTTCGGAAAACGCCGAACTGCAGGCGCAGATCAAGCATCCGTTGTGGCGCGTACTCGATTTGTTCACCCAACGGCGCTGGGCCATGGGCGCCATGCTGGGCGGTCTGCTGCTGGCAGCGTTCGGTTTTGCCGTGAGCCTGCACCTGAAGATCGGCGATCTCGACCCCGGCGCTCCGGAGTTGCGGGCTGACTCGCGCTACAACCGCGACGCGCTGTTCATGACCCAGAACTATGCGGCCAGCTCGGATATTTTCGTGGTCATGATCAAGACTCCGGAAGATCAGTGCACCCGCTACGCGAGCCTGTCGGCAGTGGATGCGTTGGCCTGGCAGCTGGAGCAATTGCCCGGCGTGGAGTCGACCAGCTCGATGGCGGCGCTGAGCAAAATCGCCACTGCCGGTTACAACGAAGGCAACTTCAAATGGTATGAGCTGATCCCCAATGATGGTGCGCTGGGCGCCGTGCAAACCCGTGCACCGAGGGAGCTGTTCAATCAGGGCTGCTCGATGTTGTCGCTGTACGTTTACCTGGCCGATCACAAGGCCGATACCCTGAATCGGGTGGTGCAGGCCAGCGAGAAATTCATCAGCAAGCATCAGATGCCAGAGGTCAAATTCATGCTCGCCGCCGGCAGCGCCGGGATCGAAGCCGCGACCAATATCGTGGTGAAAAAATCCATGCGCGAGATGCTGTTCTGGGTCTACGGCGCGGTCAGCCTGTTGTGCCTGCTGACCTTCCGCAGCTGGCGCGCAACCCTTTGCGCGATGCTGCCGCTGATGCTCACCTCGATTCTTTGCGAGGCGCTGATGGTGGGGCTGGGCATGGGGGTCAAAGTCGCGACACTGCCGGTAATCGCATTGGGCGTGGGCATTGGCATCGACTACGCGCTGTATGTCTTGAGTGTGATCCTGGCTCGAATGCGTGCCGGCGACACCCTGGCACAGGCGTATTACCAGGCGCTGCTGTTCACCGGCAAAGTGGTGTTGCTGACCGGCATGACCCTGGCGGTCGCGGTGTCGACCTGGGCGTTCTCACCGATCAAGTTCCAGGCCGACATGGGGATTCTGCTGGCGTTCATGTTCCTGGTGAACATGCTCGGCGCCCTGATCCTGCTGCCGGCCCTGGCCTGGCTGCTGCTGCCGCAGAAGGTCTTCGCAAAAAAGCCTGAAGCGAGTCGGCATGGGCTGTTGGTCAAGGAGGGCTGAGGACTCGGCAAGCGCTACACGAGGACGGGGACAGTGAGGACCGACTAGCCGTTTTCGGCACAATTGCGCCAATGCCTGTTACGGCGGAATGGAACTTGCCTCCCCAACAGTCTGCAAGCCTTGTGTGCCCAACAGGAAAGGTCCATGAATAACAATAACCCTAGCGTGGAAGGCGCCACCGGTACGCCGGACATGACTGCGGCGATTCATCGTTATCGCACCAACGACATCGATCAGCACGCACAGAACATGGACGGCTGGCAGGTACGCTATGACCAGCTGACGCCCGGGCGCTTTGAAGGCGAGTTGATCGAGTTTCGCGCCGGATGGATGCAACTGGCGCGCGACCGCTCTAATCAGGCGATGCTCAAGAGTGGCAGCGCCTGGAAGGGAGCCATCACCTTCAGCGTGCCGCTGAGCGCTCAGGGGACGGTGTTTTGTGCGGGGCATCCGATTCATGAGGCGAGCCTGTTGGTGGCCCATGGTGATCACTTGCCCGATCTGCGCACGCCCGAACATCTGGATCTGTTGGGGGTGGCGGTTGATGTCCAGGCCCTTGAACATGTGCTGGAGCGCCAGGGCGCCCGGTTTCAAATTACCGATCTTCCCAAGTGTTACCGTCTGGGGGCTTCCTCGGTGCAGGCTGAGTTGGCGGCGCTGTTCGACGAGCTGGCCGCTGCCGATCAAGGCCACGACAGCTTGCTGGGCTATGAGGCGATCCGTCATGGCATTCGCGATGCCGTGATGGTGCAACTGCTGGAGCTGGTCGCGCCGGATCAGGCCGCGCCCCTTAACCCGACGGCGCGCAAACGCATGGTCGATCGTGCCAGGGAATACGCGTTGGGGCATCTGGACGAACCATTGTCGATCCTCGATCTGTGCAATCACATCGGCGCCAGCCGACGCAAACTCCAGTACTGTTTCCAGGAAACCCTGGGTATCAATCCGGTGGCGTATTTAAGGGCGTTGCGCCTCAATGCAGTGCGTCGTGAACTGCGTGACAGCCCCCATGAACAGGGGGTGCAAGAGGTGGCGGCGCGTTGGGGCTTCTGGCACCTGAGTCGCTTTGCCAGCGATTACCGCACACTGTTCGGAGAGACGCCCTCACAGACCTTGCGTCGCCATTAACTGTGCTGAAAACGGATAACCCGCCTACCGGAGTCGTTACTAGGATGGCCCACACCATTTGGTTGGGAGGGGCATTCGATGAATCACAAGAACAACAACTCAGGCATCAGCCGCGTCACTGTGTTTACCCTGGGGCTGTTCGGCCTGTGCGCCGGCGCACAGGCCACTGAAAACGGGGCGCCGACCACCGCAGTGGGCGTCTATGACTTCGGCGCCGGGATGATGCCGCCGGCCACGCCATTCGGCACCCTGGGCCTGCGCACGGCCTACTATTCGGCCAACGTGCAGAAGGACCGCCACGGTCGTTCTCTGGACAACAATCTCTCCCTGGACGTGCTGTCCATCGGCCTCGCCTATATGCGCATGACGGACTACAGCGTCCTCGGCGCCCAATACGGTTTCGGCACGGTGGTGCCTTTCTTCAAGATGGATGCTTCCCTGGAGGTGCCGACGCCGGGCGGTCCGTTGAAGCTTGAGGCCGATCCGTTCCGCCTGGCAGACGTGCAGTTTCTGCCGCTGATCCTGCAGTGGAACCTGTCGCCCAACCTGTTCGTCAACACCCAGTTTCAGATCCAGACCCCCACCGGCGACTACGACAAGAACCGGCTGATTTCCCCCGGGCTCAATCACTGGACTTTTTCCCCCATCGTCAATGCCACTTACATCAGTGACACCGGCTTCGAGGTGTCATCGAGCTTTGAGGTGGACATCAACACGCGCAACCCTGCCACTGACTACAAGAACGGCGTGGAGTACCGGCATGAGTTCGCCGTGGGCCAGCACTTCGGCCCCTGGACCGCCGGTATCGGCGGGTACTACTACCGTCAGTTCACCGATGACGACGCCCCGGGCCTGACGAGTGGCAATCGCGCCAGGGTGCTGGCTGTGGGACCAGCGGTGAGCTACGTCAAACCGGGCCTGCCGCCGGTCTGGCTGCACCTCTACAAAGAGCAGGGCGCGAGCAACCGCGCCGAAGGCTACACCGTCGCCTTGCGCGTTTCCCAAAGTTTCTGAGGACCGGACCATGACTTCTGTGCATTGCGCTTCAACCCTGGCGACGCCTGTCGTGCGTCAGGCCACGGGACGCCGCGAAGGGCTGGTGCTGGTGCTGGGCAGCAGCTTGACCATCATGGGCTCGGTGATGATCGCGCCGATCCTGCCCAAACTCGGTGCCGAGTTCGGGCCGCTCACTTCCCGGGCCGACCTGCTGGTGCCACTGGCGGTCACCGGACCGGCGCTGGCGATTGCGGTGTGCGCGCCTCTGGCCGGTTGGCTCGCCGATCGAGTCGGGCGCAAGGTGTTGCTGGTGATCGCCACCTTGCTCTATGCCTTGCTCGGCGCGTTGCCGGCGGTGCTGGGAGATCTGCAGTCCATCGTCGCCGTGCGCCTGCTGTTCGGGGTGGCCGAGGCGGCGGTGATGACCTGTTGCGCGACCCTGATCGGCGACTATTGGCAGGGCGAGGAACGCTTGCGCTACATCAATCGTCAGGTGGTCACCATCGGTTTGGTCGGTGCGTTGTTCTTCGTCGTTGGTGGCGCTTTGGGCGAGCACTCCTGGCGCTTGCCGTTCCTCCTCTATTTGCTGCCGCTGCTGCTGGTGCCGGCCATGGTGAAGGTGCTCTGGGAGCCGGTTCGTACGCAGCCGTCCGTTGAGGTTCAGGGACCGGAGCGGGTGGCGATTCTGCCGCTGGTTTTGGGTTATCTGCTGATCCTCGCGGGCATGGTGCTGAGCTTTGTGGTGCCGGTACAGACGCCCATTTTGCTGGTGGGTCTCGGGGTCACATCCAGCACCCTGATTGGCCTGTCCGCCGGCTTGAGCCTGCTGGCCACCCTGGGCGGTTCCCTGGCCTGGCCGCTGCTGCGTCGACGCTTGGGGATCGCCGGCACCAATGCGGTGTTGCTGCTGTTGTTGGCGCTCGGGTTGTGGTTGCTGATGCGCGGGCAAAGCTACAACCAAGTGGTGTTGGCGGTGGTGATCCATGGCCTGGGCGCGGGATTGCTGGTGCCCAATGTCATGGCGCCGATGATGGAGGCCTTGAGTGCTCGAACCCGTGGTCGGGGATTGGGAGGCTTCACCGCGTGCCTGTATTTCGGTCAGTTCGTCAGCCCCTTGGTGGTGGCGATGCTCGGCGCATTTGCTGGCGACCTGCGTCACGCCATCGAATGGCTGGCCTTTGCCAGTCTTGCTGCCGCGTTGCTTTGGGCGATCGCCGGGTTATCGCGCCGCCGCTCGAACTCTTCCGTGCCATCCACCCATTCGTCATTGAAATAGATCCGGAGTATCAAACATGCAAGACATCCATCAGTTGTTGGACAAGGAAGACGCCACCGGCCTGGCCGCTTGGGTCAGGCGTGGTGAAGTGCAGCCCGTGGAGCTGGTCGACGCAGTGATCGAGCGACTGGAGCGGGTTGAACCGCAACTCAACGCAGTGGCCGAGCGGCTTTACGACAAGGCCCGCGAGGCAGCGCTCGAACCTCAGGTTCGGGACGGACTGTTTGCCGGTGTGCCGACCTTGATCAAGGACCTGTTCGCGCCGGTGCAGGGTGCCGCAATGACCAATGGTTCGCTGGCGCTGGGCGGGGCCCGCGCCGATTTCGAATCCGAGGTGGTGATCCGCCTGCGCCGCGCCGGTTGCCTGATCGTCGGCACCAGCACGGCACCGGAGTTCGGCACATCCTATTCCACCGAGTCGACACGTTTCGGCGCCACCCGCAATCCGTGGAACACCGAGCACAGCGCCGGCGGCTCCAGCGGCGGGGCGGCGGCCCTGGTGGCGGCGCGGGTGGTGCCGTTTGCCCATGGCAATGATGGCGGCGGTTCGTTGCGGGTGCCGGCGTCCTGCTGCGGAGTCTTTGGCCTCAAACCAAGCCGTGGCTTGCTGCCCTCCGGGCCAATGATAGGCGAGGGTTGGGCGGGCATGGGCACCAACCACTGCATCACCTTATCGGTACGTGACAGCGCGGCTTTGCTCGACGCCACGGCGGGAATCGATTTGGGTGCGCCCTATGCTGCGCCGCTGTCGGCGCAACTGTATGTGACTGCTGTACATCAGACTCCGCGGCCAATGCGTATCGCCCTGGTGGAGCAGATCGGGTCTTGGCCGACTTCCACACAAAGCCTGGAGGCGGTGCGTCAGGCTGCGAGCCTGTGTGAGTCGCTGGGGCATCGGGTAGAACCCGCCCGGTTACCGGTGGTGCTGCCTGAGTTTCTTGACCAGGTGTTCACTATCATCGGTGCCAGCACGCGAAACTACGTCGACCTGTTGGGCCAATTGCGTGGCGCGCCTGTACAGCCCGAGGAGCTGGAAGCCCGCACGCGGATCATTCTGCGCGACAAGGGCGGGGTCAGTGGCGCGCAATACGCGGCAGCGGTGGAGTGGATTCATGCCCTGGGCCGGCAACTGGCGCTGTTCATGCAGGATTACGACCTGATCCTCAGCCCGACCCTGACCCGTGAACCGGTACCAATCGGCGAGCTGGACCTGCGGGACGACCGCTTGAGTCTCGATGAATTGATCGAGCGCTTCCACAGTTACTCGCCGTTTACCGCGTTGTTCAATGCCAGTGGGCAACCGGCAATGTCGGTACCGCTTCACTGGAGCCCGCAAGGCTTGCCCATGGGCGCGCACTTCGCAGGCCGCTTCGGCGAAGAGGCGACCTTGCTGAGCCTGGCCGCACAACTGGAGCAGGCTCAGCCCTGGCGGCAGCGCGTACCGCCGGTGAATGCGTGCCTGCGCACCACGCCGTAACACGATCTGTAGCAGCAGCCACGCAGGCTCGGCAGCTGCTACAAGGAGGGCGCCCCGGTCAGGTTTTATCCGCAATCGGGTTCGCCGTACGCAACGGCGGCTCGGCCGAGCGGGCAATCACGCTGATGATTGCCAGTGCTGCAATCAGCAGCCCAGGCGAGGTCGCCAGCAAAACTCCGGTGGTGCCGGCCCCAGCCGCCAGAATCTGCCCGGCGGCCAACGGCCCGGCTACTGATCCGAGGCGACCGATCGCCACCGCAGCGCCGACGCCGGTGGCGCGCACCGAGGTCGGGTACGACGGCGGTGCCAGGGCGTAAAGCACCAGCTGCGCGGCCATCACAAACAACCCGGCGGAAAAACCGGCGATGGCCATGGGGACGATGCCCACCGACAGGCCGACTCCAGCCAGCGCCGCCAGCAACCCGGCGTAGACAAACAGCACCACTTTGATGCCGTTGCAGCGATCCAGCAGCAGTCCGCCGAGCAGGGAACCGAGGGCGCCGCCGATGTTGAACAGCATCTGCACCAGGCCTGCCTGGGGTTTGCTGAAACCCTGTTCCAGCAACAGCGATGGCAGCCAGTTGAGCAGCATGTACATCACGGTCAGGGTGAAGAAGTAACTCAGCCACAACGCCAGGGTGACGCGGGTCCGGTCTTCGCCGAACAGCGCCTGGCCGGTTGACGCGCGCGCCACGTTGACGCTGCCTTGTTGCTGGCGAAAGGCGCTGGACTCAGGCAGCAGCAGGACCATCAACGGCACCACCAGCAAGGGCACGAGACCACCGATGATGAAGGTCATCTGCCAATGCTCGGCAAACAGCATGGCGACCACCGCCGCCAGCGCGCCGCCCAACGGCACGCCGGCATACATGATGCTGATCGCGGTGCCGCGACGTTGCTCACCCACGGCTTCGGCACACAGCGCGATCAGGTTGGGCAGGGCGGCACCCAGGCCCAGGCCCGTCATGAAGCGCGCCAGCAGCAGGCCGGAAAAACTGCTGACATAGGCCGTGTTGAGGGAGAACACGCCGAACAGCAGCACGGCGCCGATGAGGATTTTCTTGCGGCCGATGCGATCGGCGATCCAGCCGCCGAAGAAGGCGCCCGGCAGCAAACCGATGATGCCGGCGCTGAATACCCAACCCATCATTTTAGGGTCCAGGGCAAAGGTCTGGCGCAGGCCTGCGGCGGCAGTGCCAGCGGCTTGCAGGTCGAAGCCTTCGATCAGTGCAACGATAAAACACAGGGCGATGGTCAGCGTCGTGCGACGTGATGGGGTGTCCATGGCGAACCTCATTATTGTTTTTGTTGGGGCTTACGGGGGAACGCGAGCCTGATTGCTGTAGGCGATAGCAGGCTGAAATTAAGATTAACAAAGATAACTAAAAAATGAATGACCAAGGTTTTTTACTGAAAAATGCCATTAATTTCATTTAAATCAATGTGATGACATAAGGTTGAAGATGTATTTAAAAAATAGATAATAATATTAATGTTCGATTATCGGTCATTGTGGATTGACGCCACCCTCAGGCGTTTCCATTCTCTGACCGGAGATCCTTGGGGCAACCCGACGATCCCGTTCTAAAAACAACAACAATAAGTGGACATCGAACATGCCAAATCTCCCTCGGGACGCCCTCGTGGCGATCTCAACCTTACCTGTTCGCGCACGTCATCTGGCCCTGTTGGGTTTGAGTGTGATTGCCACTCCGGCGCTGGCCGAAGGCTTTATCGATGACAGTCACGGCACCTTGACCCTGCGCAATTACTACCTGGATCGGGACTACAAGGACGACGGGGCGAAGACCGCGGCCCGGGAATGGGCCCAGGGTTTCATTATGAATATGGAGTCGGGCTTTACTCCGGGGACTGTTGGTTTTGGCCTGGACGCTCGCGGCCTGATGGGCGTCAAGTTGGACTCGTCGCCGGACCGCAGTGGCACCGAGTTGTTGCCGGTGTCCGCCAGCGACAAGCGTGCGGCGGACGAGTATTCGCGCCTGGCCATGACCGCCAAGATGCGTTTTGCCCAGACCACGGTGAAGACCGGCGATGTGTCGATCTTCCTGCCGTTCGCTTTCGCCAGTCCGTCACGGCTGCTGCCACAGACGTTTCGTGGCACCACCCTCAGTTCAAAGGACATCGACGGGCTGACCTTCAACACTGGCTACATCGATCGCATCAACAAGCGCGATTCCACCAACTACCAGCCGATGAGCATCGCCTCGCCGAACCGGCGTTTCAACGGCGCGGCCACCTCATCGCACATGGCCTATGTCGGTGGCGATTACCAGGTGAACAAGGATCTGAGCCTGCGTGCCTATCACGCCGAAGTGGCGGATCTGTACCAGCAGAACACCCTGGCCTTGCTGCACACGCTGCAGGTGGGCGAGGGCACGTTGACCACTGACTTGCGCAGTTTTTTCAGCGACGAGGACGGCAGCGCCAAGGCCGGCAAGGTGGACAACCGCAACCTCTCGGCGTTGTTCGGTTATCGCTTTGGCGGCCATCGCCTGAGCCTGGGTTATATGCACTCCAGTGGTGACACCGCGACGCCTTACGTGTCGGGCACCGAGTTGATGGGCATGAGTGAGCTGACCATGAGCTCAGACTTTCTCAATGCCAAGGAGCGAACCTGGCAGGCGATCTACGACTATGACTTCGCCGCCGCCGGGGTGCCCGGCCTGAAGAGCCGGCTGCGTTATGTGCGCGGTGACCATATCGAACTGGCGGCGCTGAACGCCGACGACCGCAAGGAGCGGGAGTTCCAGATGGAGCTGGGGTATGTGATCCAGAGTGGCCCGCTGAAGAACGTCGGGCTGATGGCGCGCAAGTCGATCTATCGCAATGACTTCCCCACCGGCGCGGCGTTTCGCGATGAAAACCAGACCCGCTTTCTGGTGCTCTACACCGTGCCGATCTGGTAAGTCGTTTCAGGCCTGATAGACCTTCTTCAGCAGCCTGAGCAGTTCTTCGCGTTCCTGACTGTCGAGGGCGGACGTGGCATCCATGTCGCTCTCGGCAGCGATCAGTTTCAGCTCCTTGAGCAGGGTTTCGCCGGTCTTGCTGAGAAAAATCCCGTAGGAGCGTTTGTCCGGTTTGCAGCGCACTCGCACCGCCAGCGCCCGGCTTTCCAGTTTGTTCAGCAGCGGCACCACTTGCGGTGGTTCGATGGCCAGTGCCTTGGCCAGGTCGGCCTGCATCAGCCCGGGGTTCTGGTCGATGATCGCCAGGGCCGAGAACTGCGCCGGGCGCAAGTCGTGGGCCGAGAGCCGGCCAATCAGGTTCTGGAACAGTTTCAGTTGCGCCCGGCGCATGGCGTAACCGATCAGGTCGTCGAGGGCTGCGTCCAGCGACGCCTGGGTTTCGGGGCTGTCGGCAGGCGCCTCGGGGGCGGCGGCAATCTTGGAAGACTTGGCCATTGCAGGGTGAATCCTCGGGCTGGCGGTTAAGAAGGCTATCTAGTTTGCCGAGATTGGCCGGGGATAGCCACGACCTCTTTCAGATTTCTAGGCGCTGCGCCCGTTTCAGGCACGAAAACAACTCGGTTAATTTTATTAATAGTTAATTGACATAACTATATTTGCGGTTTAGTTTTTACCCATCGTCAAGCCAAGAACAAGAGAGCATCGCCATGAGCAATTACGAAGGTCGCTGGACAACGGTCAAAGTGGAAATCGAGGAAGGCATCGCTTGGGTCATCCTCAACCGTCCGGAAAAACGCAACGCCATGAGCCCGACCCTGAACCGCGAGATGATCGACGTTCTGGAAACCCTGGAGCAGGATCCGGACGCCGGTGTCCTGGTGCTGACGGGGGCGGGCGAAGCCTGGACTGCAGGCATGGACCTCAAGGAATACTTCCGCGAAGTGGACGCCGGCCCGGAAATCCTTCAGGAAAAAATCCGCCGCGAAGCCTCTCAATGGCAATGGAAACTGCTGCGCATGTACGCCAAGCCGACCATCGCCATGGTCAACGGCTGGTGCTTCGGTGGCGGTTTCAGCCCGCTGGTGGCCTGCGATCTGGCGATCTGCGCCGATGAAGCGACTTTCGGCCTGTCGGAAATCAACTGGGGCATTCCGCCGGGCAACCTGGTGAGCAAGGCCATGGCCGACACCGTGGGCCATCGCCAGTCGCTGTACTACATCATGACCGGCAAGACCTTCGGCGGGCAGAAAGCCGCCGAGATGGGCCTGGTCAACGAGAGCGTGCCGCTGGCGCAACTGCGTGAGGTGACGATCGAGCTGGCGCGTAACCTGCTGGAGAAAAACCCGGTGGTGCTGCGCGCAGCCAAGCACGGCTTCAAGCGTTGCCGCGAACTCACCTGGGAGCAGAACGAAGATTACCTGTACGCCAAGCTCGATCAGTCGCGTCTTCTGGACACCGAAGGTGGCCGCGAGCAGGGCATGAAGCAGTTCCTCGACGACAAGAGCATCAAGCCCGGTTTGCAGGCTTACAAACGCTGAGCCCTGACGTTTAGAACAAGGCGAGCTGGCCGGGCGATCGAGCGTCCGCCAGCTGTTCGCCCCGGCGCCTCGGCGCTACTGTGAGCCCCTCGAACGTATTCCCGATAAAGACAATAAAGAGGAATCACCATGCTGGACGTGCCCCTGCTGATCGGCGGCCAGTCGTGCCCCGCCCGAGACGGTCGAACCTTCGAACGGCGTAATCCGGTGACCGGCGAAATCGTGTCGCGGGTTGCCGCCGCCACCCTGGAAGATGCCGACGCCGCCGTGGCTGCGGCCAAAGCGGCATTCCCCACCTGGGCGGCCCTGGCCCCCAATGAACGACGCACCCGGTTGTTGCGCGCCGCCGAGCAGTTGCAGGCCCGCAGCGCGGAATTCATCGCCGCCGCCGGCGAGACCGGCGCCATGGCCAACTGGTACGGCTTCAATGTGCATCTGGCGTCGAACATGCTGCGTGAAGCGGCATCCATGACCACCCAGATCACCGGCGAAGTCATTCCTTCGGATGTGCCCGGCAGCTTCGCCATGGCCCTGCGTCAACCGTGTGGCGTGGTGCTCGGCATCGCGCCGTGGAACGCCCCAGTCATCCTCGCCACCCGCGCCATCGCCATGCCGCTGGCCTGCGGCAACACCGTGGTGCTCAAGGCGTCGGAACTGAGCCCGGCGGTGCACCGGCTGATTGGCCAGGTGTTACAGGACGCCGGCCTCGGTGACGGGGTGGTCAACGTCATCAGCAACGCGCCCCAGGATGCCCCGGCGATTGTCGAACGGTTGATCGCCAACCCGGCGGTGCGTCGGGTCAACTTCACCGGCTCGACCCATGTCGGGCGCATCGTTGGTGAGTTGTCGGCGCGTCATCTCAAGCCGGCGTTGCTGGAACTGGGCGGCAAGGCGCCGTTCCTGGTGCTGGAAGATGCCGACCTGGATGCGGCAGTCGAGGCCGCAGCCTTCGGTGCCTTCTTCAACCAGGGACAGATCTGCATGTCCACCGAGCGCCTGATCGTCGATGCCAAGGTGGCCGATGCCTTTGTCGCCAAACTGGCGGCGAAGATCGCCACCTTACCCGCCGGCAACCCCAATGCGGAAGGTTCGGTGCTGGGTTCCCTGGTGGACAGCAACGCCGGCGAACGGATCAAACTGATGATCGACGATGCTCTCGACAAGGGCGCAACCCTGGTCGCAGGTGGCCGGTTGGAGGGCAGTATTCTGCAGCCGACCTTGCTCGATAGCGTCACCGATGCCATGCGCCTGTACCGTGAAGAATCCTTTGGCCCGGTGGCGGTGGTGCTGCGCGGTGAGGGCGATGAAGAGCTGCTGCGTCTGGCCAATGATTCCGAATTCGGTTTGTCGGCGGCGATCTTCAGTCGAGACACCGGCCGTGCGCTGGCCTTGGCCCAGCGAGTCGAGTCGGGCATCTGCCACATCAACGGCCCGACCGTGCACGACGAGGCGCAGATGCCGTTCGGTGGGGTCAAGTCCAGCGGCTATGGCAGTTTTGGCGGCAAGGCGTCCATCGAGCACTTCACCCAATTGCGCTGGGTGACCTTGCAGAACGGACCGCGGCACTACCCGATCTGAGCAGCTGTCGCAGCGCCGGGCGACGTACGCTTGAGAGCGCTCGTCGCCCGCGTGCAGGCCAGATATAACAATAACAAGGCTGCCATGCCCCAGTTGACTGCTTCGCAGCGGACCGGTGGCGTGCCTTGATGGAGAACAAGCACGTGAGTTCCGAATTCAGATCGCAACCCCAGGCCGACGCCAGTGCGCCACGCTATCGCCAGGTATCCATCGGCTGTCCTGCGGTCGAGGTCAGCGAAGAGCAGGGCATATTGCATATGCGCTCCCTGGAACCCTTGGCCGAGTTGCCCGTACGCTTGCTCGATCGCCTGGTGCATTGGGCCCGGGTGCGCCCGCAACAGACCTTTGTCGCCGCTCGCCAGGAGGGCGGCGACTGGCGCCGGGTGAGTTACGCCGAGATGCTGACCAGCGTCCGCGCCATTGCCCAGAGCCTGCTGACTTATGGCCTGTCGGCCGAGCGACCGCTGGCGATCCTCTCGGGTAATGACATCGAGCATCTGCAGATTGCCCTGGGCGCAATGTATGCCGGCATTCCCTATAGCCCGATTTCCCCGGCCTATTCGTTGTTGTCCCAGGATTTCGCCAAGCTGCGGCATGTCTGCGATCTGCTGCAACCGGGCCTCGTGTTCGTCAGCGACGCCGCGACCTATCAGCGGGCGATCGACGCGGTGCTGCCGGCCGAAACGCCGCTGATTACCGTGCATGGTCAAGTACCGGGCCGCCGTCAGGCGAGTTTTGCCAGCCTGCTGGAACAACCCGGCGGTGCCGAGGCCGATTGCGCCTTCACGGCTACCGGGCCAGACAGCATCGCCAAATTCCTGTTTACCTCAGGCTCCACCAAACTGCCCAAGGCGGTGGTCACCACCCAGCGCATGCTCTGCGCCAACCAGCAGATGCTGTTGCAAACCTTCCCGGTGTTCGGCGAAGAACCTCCGGTGCTGGTGGACTGGCTGCCGTGGAATCACACCTTCGGTGGCAGCCACAACGTCGGCATCGTGCTGTACAACGGCGGCACTTTTTACCTGGACGACGGCAAGCCGACCGTTCAGGGTTTTGCTGAAACACTGCGCAACCTCAAGGAAATATCGCCCACCGCCTACCTGACCGTGCCCAAGGGCTGGGAAGAGCTGGTCAACGCTCTGGAGCAGGATGGCGAGTTGCGCGAGCGTTTCTTCTCGCGCATGAAGCTGTTCTTTTTCGCTGCCGCCGGTTTGTCGCAACGGGTTTGGGATCGCTTGGACCGGGTCGCTGAACAGCATTGTGGCGAACGCATTCGCATGATGGCCGGGCTTGGCATGACCGAGGCGTCGCCGTCCTGCACGTTCACCACCGGGCCATTGTCCATGGCCGGCTACATCGGCCTGCCGGCACCCGGTTGCGAAGTGCGGTTGGTGCCGGTGGACGGCAAGCTGGAAGGGCGTTTTCGCGGGCCGCACATCATGCCCGGTTACTGGCGCGCGCCGCAGCAGACCGCCGAGGTGTTCGACGAACAAGGTTTCTATTGTTCCGGCGATGCGCTGAAACTGGCTGACCCCCGTGATCCGCAACTGGGACTGATGTTCGACGGGCGCATTGCCGAGGACTTCAAGCTCAGCTCCGGCGTGTTTGTCAGCGTCGGTCCGCTGCGCAATCGCGCGGTGCTCGAAGGTTATCCTTATGTTCAGGACCTGGTGGTGGCCGCACCGGACCGCGAGTGCCTGGGGGCGCTGGTCTTTCCCCGGTTGTATGAATGCCGACGTCTGGCGGGTTTGAATGCCCGCGCCAGTGACGCCGAGGTTCTGGCCAGCGCGCCGGTGCGTCAGTGGTTCGGCGATTGGCTGCAGCGGCTCAACCGCGACGCCACCGGTAATGCCAGCCGCCTGGAATGGATCGCGCTGCTCGACGAACCTGCTTCCATCGACCGTGGTGAAATCACCGACAAGGGCTCGATCAATCAGCGTGCGGTGTTGCAGTGGCGTGCCGACAAGGTCGAGGCGCTGTATCGCGGTGAAGATCCTTCCATCCTGCGTGCCGGACCTCTGCCGTGAACGGTGCGGGGCAGTATTCGAGCTTTAGCGATGTGGCGATTTTCGAAGCCCTGCGCACGCCTTGGGTCGACCTTGGCGGGGACTTGGCTCAGGTCTCGCCGATCGATCTGGGGATCAAGGTCGGGCGCGAGGTATTGGCCCGCGCCGCTCTCGATCCGTCCTCGGTGGACAGTGTGCTCGCTGGCTCCGTGGCTCAGGCCAGTTTCGATGCTTACCTGCTGCCTCGGCATATCGGCCTCTACAGTGGCGTGCCGCAAGAGACTCCGGCGCTGGGGGTGCAGCGTATCTGCGCCACCGGTTTCGAACTCTTGCGGCAGGCCGCCGGGCAGCTGGATGACGGCGTGCAGCTGGCCCTGTGTGTGGCAGCCGAATCGATGTCACGCAACCCGATTGCCGCTTACACCCACCGCAGCGGTTTCCGGCTCGGCGCCGAGGTGGCGTTCAAGGACTTTCTCTGGGAAGCCCTCTACGACCCGGCCCCGGGCGTAGACATGATCACCACCGCCGACAACCTGGCCCGGCGGCATGGCCTGAGCCGCGACGAAGTGGATCGCTACGCTCTGTGCAGTCATCAACTGGCATTGCAGGCGCAAGCCGACGGCTGGTTCGAGCCGGAACTGGTAGCGATTGGTAATGAGCGTTTTGAGTTGGCCGGCTATCAGCCACGCAATATTCAGTTGCCACGGGGCGTGGACCGCGTAACGCACGATAGCCACCCGCGACCTACCGACCTGAGCGCTTTGGGCCGGTTGCAGTCGGTGCATGCCGGCGGTGTGCAAACGGCCGGCAACAGTTGCGCGGTGGTCGATGGTGCGGCGGCCGCGCTGGTGGGGCGAGCCTCTGCGGCTCGGCGTCCGGTGTTGGCCCATTTGCTGGCCAGTGCCGTGGTGGGGGTGGCACCGGAGTTCATGGGCATCGGCCCGGCACCGGCGATCCAGTTGCTGCTGCAACGCAGCGGCCTGGCCATTGACGACATCGGCTTGTTGGAAATCAACGAAGCCCAGGCGGCACAAGTGCTGGCCGTGGCGCAG
This sequence comes from Pseudomonas sp. Pseusp15, assembly GCF_059492165.1. NCBI lineage: Bacteria > Pseudomonadati > Pseudomonadota > Gammaproteobacteria > Pseudomonadales > Pseudomonadaceae > Pseudomonas > Pseudomonas sp. Pseusp15. Next base: position 2,639,246 of record NZ_CP168523.1, on the reverse strand, counting down.
GTGCTTGAACTGGACGGCGACCGCCTCAACCGGCGGGGCGGCTCCATCGCCCTGGGGCATCCCTTGGCCGCCAGCGGATTGCGTCTGGTGCTGACCCTGGCCAGGCAACTGCGCGAGGGCAATCTGCGTTATGGCATTGCCGCCGCGTGTGTTGGCGGAGGGCAGGGTATGGCGCTGCTGATCGAGAATCCTGCCTATCAAGGCTGAACACCGCGACCTCTGCCCAAACCTGGCGTCTCTCTCTTGCGTTACTATGCAGGCCCACCTTTCTGGAAGTTGCCTGGATGAGTAAGCCCGGTCAAACGGTGTTGGTCGCATTGCGCAAGATGATCGCCTCGGGCGAACTGGCGGCGGGCGAGCGGTTGATGGAAATCCCCACGGCGCAGCTGTTCGGTGTTTCGCGGATGCCGGTGCGCATGGCGTTCCGCACGCTGGAGCAGGAAGGCTTGCTGGTGCGTTTTGGCGGGCGCGGGTTTCAGGTGCGTTCGGTCAGCCCCGATGACATTGCCGGTGCGGTCGAAGTACGGGGCGTACTCGAAGGCCTGGCGGCGCGTCAGACCGCTGAGCGCGGGCTCTCGGACGAAGCCCGGGCGACCCTCGAACAGTGCCTGATGCAGGGTGATCAGCTGTTCGATAAAGGGTACGTGACCATAGAAGACCTGGAGGTCTATCACGACCTCAACATGCGTTTTCACCAGGTGATCGTCGAAGGCAGTCACAACCCGGCGATCGCCGATGCCCTGGCGCGCAACGATCATTTGCCCTTCGCTTCGGTGACTGCCCTGGCCGTGGACCGCAACGACATGGTCCGGGAATACCGACGCTTCAACTATGCCCACATGCAACACCATTCGGTGTTCGATGCCTTGGTCAACCGCCAGGGCGCGCGTGCCGAAGCGATCATGCGCGAACACGCCAACGCCACGTTGCGCTACGCCGAGGTCTTCGGCTCAGCGACGGCCGAGGAGCGGATGAAGGTCATTCTCCGCTCGGAATAAGCGCGGTTTATCAGATATCCAGCACCAGCAGCGGCGTTTTCGAGCGCGAGCAGCAAGGGGTGAACTGGTCGTTGCAGGCCTGTTCATCTTCGGTGAGGAACAGGTCGCGATGCTCCGGCACCCCCTCCAGAACCCGAGTCAGGCAAGTACCACAAATGCCTTGTTCACAGGAAATGGCGATTTCGATGCCGTGGTCTTGCAGTACTTGCACCACACTCTTGTCGGCCGGCACCTCAAAGACCTGACCGCTGCTGGCGAGCTTGATCGAGAAACTGCCATCGGCGCCAGTGTCGACGGGCGCGGCGGCGAAGTACTCGCGGTGCAGGCATTGCTCCTGCCAGCCCTGCTTCCTGGCCGTGTCCAACACGTGCTGCATGAAGCCACCGGGGCCACACACATATAAATGAACGTCGCTCTGCGGCGTGGCCAGAACCTTGGCCGCGTCCAGCACGGTGTCGGGTTCCTGATCGAAATGCAGGAACACCCGGTCGGCAAAAGGCGAGCGTTGCAGGCGTTCGACAAAGGCTGCACGGTCCCGTGATCGGGCACAGTAATGCAGCTCGAAATCCGCGCCACTGTGTGCCAGGCGTTCGGCCATGCACAGGATCGGCGTGATCCCGATACCACCAGCGAACAGCAGGCTGCGCCTGGCCTCATGGACCAACGGGAACAGGTTGCGCGGTTCACTGATCGGCAGGCGGGTGCCGGGGTGGATCTGCTCGTGCATGGCCAGTGAACCACCGCGGGAGGTCGGGTCCTTGAGAACGCCGATCAGGTAGCGATGGCGTTCTTCGGGGTGGTTGCACAGGGAGTATTGCCGGATCAAGCCGCCGGGCAGGTGCACATCGATATGCGCACCGGCGCTGAAGGCCGGCAGCGGTCGGTCATCGACACTGGCCAGCTCATAGCTGCAGATGTCGTGGGCTTCGTTGTTGCGCGATACCACCAGCACTTCGATCATGCCATTGACTCCTGCGGGGCTTGCTCCTTGGCGATCAATCGCTCCAGAACGCGACGTGACTGCACGCCGCCAGCGTCGATATTGAGCTTGAGCAAGCTGCGCGCGGGATGGCTGAGCAGGTTCTGTTGCTGGCGTTCGAGCATCTGCAGGTCCTCGCTGAAAATCTTGCCCTGTCCCTCGCGAATGCTCGCGGTCAAGGCTTCATCCTGCGGATTGAAGTTGCGCGCCATGCCCCAGAAGTACCAGATCGAGGTCTCGGTTTCCGGCGTGATGAAGTCGACGACGATGCTCGACGCCTTGAACTGCTGGGGAGCCTGATAACCGCCATGGCCGGCATGGGCCACGCCGACTTCGATCAGCACATGGCTGGGCGGGGTGAAGCGGCAGATCTGCCAGCGGTCCACCGGCACATCGTCGGCCAGGTTGTTGCCGCGCAGGGCCATGCGCCAGAAGGGCGGGGCCATGATGTTGTCCATGTGGCGGGCGGTGACCACCTCATCGCCTTCGACCGTTGTGACCGGCGGCGCTTCGTCGATTTCCTTTTGGCCGATGCTGGACGCATGAACGTAGGTTTCATGAGTCAGGTCCATCAGGTTGTCGATCATCAGGCGGTAGTCGCACTGGATGTGGAACAGGCCGCCGCCATAGGCCCACTCGTCACTGACGGCCCATTCCAGGTGATGGATCAGCGCCGGGTCGGCCAACGCCTGATCGCCGGGCCAGACCCAAATAAAGCCGTAGCGCTCGACCACGGCAAAGGTCTTGTTGCACGGGAAGCCGCGAACCCGCTGCCCGGGCATTTCCACAGTCTTGCCGTCGCACCCCATCACCAGCCCGTGATAGCCGCACACCAGATTGCCGTTTTCCACATAACCCAAGGACAGCGGCGCGCCGCGATGAGGGCAGAAGTCCTCGACAGCCGCCACCTTACCCTCGTGGCCGCGGTAAAAAACCATCTTTTCACCGCAGATCTGACGGCCCAATGGCTTGCCAGCGATTTCATCGGGCGTGCAGGCGACGTACCAGGTGTTCTTGGGGTACATGGAGATTCTCCAAGGTTGTTTGTTGTTATTTAGTGGATCCATTAATGGTGATTTATTGAGGTTTTGTCAAACTTATTCTATTTATTAACGATTTAGTGGATCCATTGGTGACTTTGGAATCCTCCGAATCAATAGCGGATCATCACGGATTTCAGCTCCGTGTAGTCGTCGATAAACGCGCCGCCGAATTCACGGCCGATGCCTGAAGACTTGATGCCGCCGAACGGTACTGCCGGGTCGAGGAGGGTGTGCATGTTCACCCAGACGGTGCCGGCTTCGATGCTCGGGATCATGCGCATGGCTTTGGACAAATCGTTGGTCCACAGGCTCGCGCTCAGGCCGTATGGTGTGTTGTTCATCAGTTCGAGCAGCTCGTCTTCGGTGTCGTAGGGGTAGAAGGTGGCGACCGGGCCGAAGGTTTCTTCGTTGAGCAGGGAGTCGTTGACGGTGTTGGCGAGGATCACCGTCGGTTCGACATAACAGCCGGGGCGGTCGATCAGGTTGCCACCGCAGATGATGGTGTTGTTTTCAGCACGAGCCTTGTCGAAAAACGCGCCGAGCTTGAGTTGATGCTGGCGGTTGGTCACCGGGCCGAATTCGGTGCGCTCGTCCAGGGGCGAGCCGATGTTCAGCGTGCTCAAACGTTGGGCCAGTTTGTCCATGATTGGCTCGATCTGTGAGCGATGGGCGAAGAACCGTTCGGCAGCGGCGCAGATTTGCCCGGAATGCAGGAAGCCGGCTTCGATGATGCCGTTGACCGCTTTATCCAGATCGACGTCGCGCAGGAACCCCGCCGAGTTTTTACCGCCCAGTTCCAGGGTGGCGCGGGTCAGGCCGGCACCCATGGCGCTCTGACCGACGGCAATGCCGGTCGGCACCGAGCCGGTGAACGACACCTTGTCGGTGCCCGGGTGTTCGATCAGCCCTTTGCCAACCAGCCCGCCCCCTGTCAGTACGTTCAGTGCGCCGGCCGGGAGACCGGCTTCAATGGCCAGTTCGGCGATCCGCAGGATGGTCAGCGGGGTGAACTCACTGGGTTTGATGATGATGCTGCAACCGGTCACCAGCGCCGAGGCGAGTTTCCAGATAGCGATCATGGTGGAGAAGTTCCACGGCACGATGCCGACCACCACCCCGACGGGTTGGCGCAAGGTGTAGGCGGTATAGCGTTCGCCGGCGAAGGAGGGCAATGACGGGGTGATGGTCTGGCCGCTGATCTTGGTCGCCCAGCCAGCGTAGTAACGCAGAAAGTGAGCGGCCTGATCGACTTCGAAAGCCCTGGAAATCTGGATGATCTTGCCCGATTGGCAGGTTTCGATCTGTGCCAGTTCTTCGCGGTTGCGCTCCAGCAAGTCCGCCAGTTTCAGCAGCACATTGCCCCGCGTCGCCGGTGTGGCCTGGGACCATTGTTTGAAGCCACGTTTGGCCGATTCCACCGCCGCGTCGATATCGGCTGGATCGGCATTGGCGACCTGGGCAATGACTTTGCCAGTGGCAGGGTTGATCACTTCCAGTGTCTGGCTGGAACGGCTCTGGACGTAGCCGCCGTCGATAAACAATGCATGGCTTCGACGGAGGAAGGCTTCAACTTGAGGCAGCAGCGCAATATCGCTCATGGGGGTTTTCCTGATCGCGAACAAGAGAAAAACCCGAGGTTAATCCGTGGGGGCATGCGTGGCTTGACTGTGCCTGCCGTGCTACATGCCCGTGGGTGCCAGAACGGCTTCAAGTGTGGGCGGAATGATTGGGCCATTGCCTTTGAAAAGTACAATCTTGGCTCTGGAAGGTGCATTTTCTATCGCGATGGCGGGTTTCATACTGGCCCTGTATCCGGCGCCGTGCCTCGATTCGGGGCACCGGGCGGACATCCAATAATAAGCAGGGCCGTCCATGAAAAAGCCAAACCCGCTCCTCGAAGACCTCAAGTCCATTCTGCCAACCATCGCTGCCAATGCCTTTGAGGCCGAGCGGAACCGCAAGGTCCCCGACGAGAACATTGCGCTGCTCAAAAGCATCGGCATGCACCGTGCCTTTCAGCCGAAGCAGTTCGGCGGGATGGAAATATCGCTGCCGCAATTTGCCGACTGCATTGCCTTGCTTGCAGGCTCTTGTGCCAGCACGGCTTGGGCCATGAGTCTGCTGTGTACTCACAGTCATCAACTGGCCATGTTCCCGGCCAAATTGCAGCAGGAAGTCTGGGGCACTGACCCGGATGCCACCGCCAGCAGCAGCATCGCGCCTTTCGGCCGTACCGAAGAGACCGAAGGCGGTGTGCTGTTCAGCGGTGAAATGGGCTGGAGCAGCGGCTGCGACCATGCCGAGTGGGCGATTGTCGGTTTCCGTCGCAAGAATGCCGAGGGTACCCAGGACTACTGCTTCGCGGTGCTGCCGCGCAGCGACTACCAGATCCGTGACGACTGGTTCGCCGCTGGCATGAAAGGCAGTGGCACCAAGACTTTGATCATCGACAATGTGCTGGTACCGGAACATCGCATCCAGAAAGCCAAAGACATGATGGAAGGCAAGTCCGCGGGTTTCGGTCTGTACCCGGACAGCAAGATCTTCTACTCGCCATACCGTCCTTACTTTGCCAGCGGTTTCTCCACGGTGAGCCTGGGTGTCGCCGAGCGCATGCTGGAGGTGTTCCGTGAAAAAACCAAAACCCGCGTGCGTGCCTACACCGGTGCGGCGGTCGGTGCCGCGACCCCGGCGTTGATGCGCCTGGCCGAGTCGACCCATCAGGTAGCAGCGGCCCGGGCCTTTCTCGAAAAGACCTGGCAGGAGCATGCCGAGCACAGCGAACGACATGAATACCCAAGCCGCGAAACCCTGGCGTTCTGGCGCACCAACCAGGCCTACGCCACCAAGATGTGCATTCAGGCAGTGGACCGGTTGTTCGAGGCCGCCGGCGGCAATGCCTGGTTCGAGCATAACGAGATGCAACGCCTGTTCCGCGACTCGCACATGACCGGGGCCCATGCCTACACCGACTACGACGTCTGCGCGCAGATCCTCGGCCGCGAGCTGATGGGTCTGGAGCCCGACCCGAGCATGATCTGAGCCAGATCGTCACCGCGTCCCCATAACAACAATCAGGACTGCTCCTGAAAGCAGTCCGGGAGTCTTGCATGTCTGATAACAGCGTTTGTGCAGCTACTGAAACGACCTTCGACCCACGGGCCTTTCGCCGGGCGCTGGGCAATTTCGCCACCGGGGTGACGGTGGTGACTGCCGCCAGCGCATCCGGGCGCAAAGTCGGGGTGACCGCCAACAGCTTCAACTCGGTATCCCTCGATCCGCCGCTGGTGCTGTGGAGCATCGACAAGCGTTCCAACAGCCACGAGGTGTTCGAGCAGGCCAGCCATTTCGCGGTCAACGTGTTGGCGGCGGACCAGATTGACCTTTCCAATAATTTCGCCCGGCCCAAGGAAGATCGCTTCGCCGAGATCGAGTTCGAACCGGGCGAGGGTGGGGCACCGGTGTTCGCCGATTGCTCGGCGCGTTTTCACTGCGAGAAGTACCAGCAGGTGGATGGCGGCGATCACTGGATCATGATCGGCAAGGTGGTGGCGTTCGATGATTTCGGTCGCTCGCCCTTGCTCTATCACCAGGGCGCCTATTCCATGGTCTTGCCCCATACCCGCATGACTAAACGCGATGAAAGCCAGCCACCGAGCAGCCATTTTCAGGGGCGCCTCAGCCACAATCTGTATTACCTGATGACCCAGGCGGTGCGGGCCTACCAGTCCAGCTACCAGCCACGGCAACTGTCCACCGGCCTGCGCACCAGCGAGGCGCGCATGCTGATGGTGCTGGAAAGTGACGCAAGGCTGAACCCCAACGATCTGTTGCGTGAGGTGGCGATGCCTGTTCGGGAAATCGATGAGGCCGTCGCCAACCTCAAACGCAAGGGGTTGGTGAACGACGATGACAACGGTGTACGTCTGACGGCTGCCGGTATCGAGCAGACCGAAGACCTTTGGGCGATCGCTCAGGCGCAACAAGAGAAAGTCTTTGCCGAATTCAGCGAGACGCAGATAGAAACGTTCAAAACCGTGTTGAAACGACTGATCAGCAACTGCTGACCGTTTGATCTTGGGGTAGAAAAATCCGATGCCGGTAATGGCATCGGATTTTTTTTTGCGTCACGCTCGGGCCGTTGAACTGCGCTGCAACATTGTCAGCGCCAAGGCTCAGCGTGCTACGGCCAACTCATCGATCAAGTGCCGTTGAAATGCCGCAAACGCTTCCTTCGGTTGCTGCAGCTGCACAAACTCCAACATGGGGTCGGTGACTTCAGTCCTGATGCCAGCCAATTCCTCAATGGTCGCTAACCCGCAAAACGGCACATACGCTTCGGAGTACCCGCCTTCATGCACCAGAACGAGACGGCCTTGACACAACCGTTCGGCGGCTTCGCGCACGCAGCGAGTCATCTGCCGGTACGAGTCGCTGTGTAACAGCATCCGGGCGAGGGGATCGACGGCGTTGGCGTCGTAACCGCAGGCAACGATGATCAACTCGGGCTCGAAGCGCTCCAGCGCCGGAATCACGATACGCTCCATCGCATAGAGATAAGCCTCATGACCGCAGCCTGGGGGCAACGGAATATTGATATTCGCTCCCAATCCCGCGCCGCGGCCGCGATCGGCTTCACCGCTGTAACCGGCGGGGAAACAGCTGTCTTGATGCAGCGAAATGGTCAGCACATCACCGCGTTCCTCAAAGATTGATTGAGTACCGTTGCCGTGGTGCACATCCCAGTCGATCACCGCGACTTTGCCCAGGCCACGGTGTGCTTTTGCGGCTTCAATGGCGATGGCGATATTGGCCAGGAAGCAGAAACCCATGGCGCTGTCGGCCAGGCAGTGGTGACCCGGTGGGCGTGACAGAGAGTAGGCATTGTCGACCTCGCCGGACAGTACGGCATCGACCGCTGCCATGGCCAGTCCGGCGGACAGCCTGGCTATTTCATAACTGCCGGGCCCAATGGGAGCGTTCGGCCCCAATTCGCCGCCGCCGGCATCACTCATGGCCTTGAAGCGTTGCAGGTAGTCAGGCGTATGAACCCGTAGCAGATCCTCATCCGCTGCCGCATTGGCGCTTCGTACCTGTAAGTGTCGGGTCAGGCCGGAAACGTCCAGCAGGCTCTTCAGACGGCGCTTGGTTTCCGGCGATTCGGCGTGGCCGGCAGCGGCAGGCGGTTGCACCCAACCTCCCACCGGCAAGGTCAAGGCGTGCAGTCCGGCGCTGTGCCAGAGGCTGAGTTCGTCGAAGAAAAACGCACTTTTTCGGCTCATCGTTCTTTCCATTTTCTTTAGGGTAAAAGGACCACTCACGCGCTAGGGCGGCAGCTCAGAATCAACACCAGGGACAGCAAAGTGATGCAGGCCCCTCCGATAAGCAGCGATTGGAAACCGCCGCTGGCTTCGATCAGCCGGCCAGCCACTGTCGGGCCGATGGCGAGGCCACCACCGATCACAAGGTTGGAGGCATTCATCAGTTTTCCGGAACGGTCGAGGTCGGCCAGGCAGGCCAGAATCAACGGCAGAATGAAGGTCCAGGTGAACTTGAAAAGCAGCGCAGCCAAAGCAAAGCGCAGCATTTCAGGTTGGCCCAGCAACAGCAGCACCGAGCCTGCCATCAGCCCGTAACCCAGCAGCAACAACAGCAGGCGTGGCAGACGATTGCCGATCAGCGAGGCACAACCCGCACCGACAATGCCTGTCACCGTAGCAACGGCAAGAATCTCGCCGCTGGACTCGGCAGAGAGGCCGGCGTGGGTGCTGATGGAACCGATAAAGGTCCAGACGCCGCTCAGGCTGATGTAAAAACTCAGGATGGCAAGAATGCCCAGTGCCGCCTTCCACTTCGAGGCGAGGGCTACTCGCTCGGCGGTTTTCTCAGTCGGCGGGCTGCCTTGGGGAAAGTAACGGGCCATTGGCAAAAAGACCGTCATCAGCCCTGCAAGGATCAAGTAGCAGGCTGACAGCCCGTAGTGTTCGAACAGGCGTGGCAGGATGCTCAAGCCAATCGCCCCGACCACCAGTTGCCCCATCACCCATAAGCCATAGACGCGATCGGGGTTGGACGTCGAGGCGGCGCTGGACAGACAGATGATCATCAGTGAACCGCCGGCCAGGGCGCTGCAAAAGCGCAATGCCAGGAGTAGCGAATAATTGTGGGCAAGCATCGAGAGCAGGTTGGCTGCAATGAACAGTATCCCGGCCAGCAATGCGGCGCGGCGCCAGTCGATACGTTTGAGCCACCAGAGAGCGGGCAGGGTGGCCAGGCTCATGGCACCGAGTTCGGTGGAGAACAGATTGCCTATCTGTGACGGGCTCAGCTGCCATTGAGTTGCCAGTTGCGCCGCCACAGCCGGTGCGGTCATAAGGATGGTCGGGGTGATGGCGGCGAACAACACAATGGCTGCCAGCAATGCCAGTTGGGATGATGCGAGCGAGCGGTGATTGGTCAGCGGTTTGGTCTGGGTGTTCATGTTCAAGCTCCGATGAATGAATTCAGAACACATGGACCAGACGCAGCAATGCGTCGGTACCGTGATAGCCGTTGTCGGTGGCGACGTTCTGCGAGAGGCTGAACATCAACTGATTCTGTTTATCGAGCCAGTGACCGACTTCGAAACCCACCTGGGTGTAGCGCTTGTGGGTGTCATCGATGCGTTGTTCATTGATCCGCAACTCGCCGCCATCGGCGTGGATCAGTCGCAACGCGCCATAGGTGCTCGACGTGAAGTCATAAGAGGCAAAAGCTTGCAAGCGATACAGAGGGTCCTGTTTGAGGTCATTGCTGAAGTAGTCGTCGTTCTTGCCATAGAGCTGGGCTTCGAGGTTGGCTTCCAGCACCCATTTTTCACCGATGCCCTGGGTGTAGTTGTAAACGAAGGTTGCCCCCCAGCGATTGGCACCGGGTGACACATCGGGATTTGTGCTGTGGTACTCGCCCACCGGCAGGGTAATCAGGGTCAGCAACCCGCTGTAGGTGCGCGAGGTGGGGTCGTTGATGAAGAACAGGGTGCCGCCGACCTGAGGGTCACCGAAACCGCTTTCTCCGGTGTGCTGACTGGCACCTGGCAGGTGGGCGCTGATGTCGGCGAAGGGCACGATGAATTGTGGGGTGCAGAGGGTGCCGCAGATGTCGGTGAAAAAGACCTGGCGATAAGCCACGGCGTTGACCTTAAGGTCGGCCTTGCCCGTGCTGTCGGCGGGGCCGTGGAAATCATTGGCGCGGCTTGCCGGCAAATACAGCACGCCCAGGGTGGTGCCCGAAGGGGCGCCGAAAAAATCCCGGGCGTTGAGGTCGGCGGCGCCAGCATGCAGGCTCGACAGACCACTGATAAGAGCCAGTGCAGTGTTGCGGGTGAAGGTACTGGTCATGGGCATTGCGTCTCTTCTTTGAGTTGTTGTGCGGCGAACGGATCGCCCCTACGTGGCATAGGGAAAAAAGGGCAAAAGTGTCCCGTGGCTGTCAAAAAGGCAGCTAAAAAGTCAGCGCGAGTCAGCGGGGTAGATCAGTCAGGCGGGGCGTGCAGCAGATGGGCAATTCGGGCTTTGTCCTTGACCCCGAGTTTGCTGTAGATGGCGCGGATGTGGTGGCGCACGGTATTGGGTGACATGCCCAGATCGCGGGCGACTTCCTTGTAGGTCTTGCCTTCGCCGAAGCCTTGAGCCACATCGTTTTCTCGTGGACTCAATTGCATCAGCACAGTGCGGCTGCGGGCTGCCAGCAAGAACAGATCACCGACCGTCGAGGCCTCGATCTGCAGATACTTGCCTTCATACCCATTAGCGTCCATTGCCACCGGCAGGCAAGGGCCGGTCCAGTCCGTCCACTCGGTCAGCAGCAAGTCGACGAAACCACGTTCCGCGCAGTGCAGTGTGCCGCGCTGGTCGCATACGGCGAGCGCCAGATTGCGCGGGCGGGTGAGGGTTTCGCGCATGGCCACAAGGGTGCGGATCTGGTTGGCCGATACCGCAGCAACCAGATGAAGCATGAGGTTGTTCAGCAACCGACAATCCTGATCGGAAAAGCGCGGTGCTTCGGGAGCGCGATACACCGTGAGGTGATCGCTGAGGTGGGTTTGTGGGTCGACGTACACAATGCACAGCAATTCGCCAATACCATAGGATTCGCCGAGCCAGTTGAGTCCGGAACCGTTGGAAGGGTCGCGCATGTCGACGATGACCGCTTGCCCGGGGATGTCGTGGACCCTGCCGACGGTCACGTCGATGTGGCGAATCGATTGCCAGTCCGACAGGTAGCTGCGGGGCAATTTGTAGAGATAGGAGTTGTGTTCTTCAGGCAACCCTTCAATCAGCGCCGCACGCCCCCACCAGGCACTGTCGAAGGGTAACAACTGGTTGATGCAGCCCAGCGCGGCGTGGTGGAAATGCTCGATGTCTTTGTCCTGTGCCAGGCGCTGAAGCTCCAGTGTCATTGCACTGAACGCCTCCAGGAGGCTGGCGTGACCATGATCATGACGGCTCATTCGTATGTACCTCTGTGCGACATTTTTATTGTTTTCGTCACGAAGTCATTAAGGACCGAAACGTCGTTTGGACGTGGGCAGGGCCTGAGGACGAGTATCGGCGGGTTGAGAGAGTATCGCTATCCTACAGATGCACGATGGCTGCTACAGGAAGGCCTTTTGTGTGTGGCAGACAGGAGCAAACGCCTCAGCAGCCACGTACAAGCAATCATCTCCCGTTTGCTATCAGATCCAGTGTCTCGACTCGATGAACAAAGGACAGGCTGATGTTCTTCAAGAAACATAAACAGCAGCAGGCGCTCACCGAGGCCTTGCAACTGGAACGGTTTACACAAGAAAAAAACCAAATCGTGCAACGTCTGCGGGTCGCCGAGGAGCTGTCCAAGGGCCAGGCCTGCCAATTGGAGCGCAGCGAGCAGGCGCTTGAAACGCTTCGCCAACAGCTGGAACAGACCCGGCTCCGCGAGCAGGCGCTGGAGGCCGAGTTAAGCCTGCACGTGCAGTTGTCCCACCAGCACCGGCAGGAGGAGCAGATCTGGGAGCTGTTGCAGTCGACGCTGACCGAGGGTTGCTGGGACATCACCGTGGTCAACGGTGATGTGCAGGATCCAGCCAGTTGCATGCGGTTTTCCAGTCAGTTCCGCCTCCTCATGGGGTATGCCCCGCACGAGCTGCCCGACGGTTGGGATGCTCAAGTCAACATCACCCATGCTGACGATCTGCCGAAGATCATGGCGATCTTCGATCGGGAAATCCTCGCAACCCACGGCAGTGGTGAATACGTCTTTGAATACCGGATGCGCCACAAGACCCGAGGTTACATCTGGTGTCGCGAGCGTGGTCGCGCAGCCCGTGACGAGCAGGGCCGCTTGACCCGAGTGATCGGCGCGGTGCGCGACATTAGCGATGAGCGTTCAGCCGAGGCCACCCATCAACGAATGCTCGAGCAGAATCAGGCGACCTACGGCCAGATCGCGACGGTGGTGGGAGTCATTAAAGGCATCGCCGACCAGACCAACTTGCTGGCCTTGAACGCCGCCATCGAAGCGGCCAGGGCGGGGGAGGTCGGGCGCGGGTTTTCAGTGGTGGCCGATGAAGTGCGCAAACTGGCGGAAAATACCCGCCAGGCGACTCATCAGATTCAGACGATGTTGCATCAGCACAAACAGTAAACCGCGTCAGGAGCTGCGCCAGGCAGCTCCTGACATGGATTAGAAAGGCACGGCCACGGTCAGTTGGCTGTAGACATTGGTGCCGTTGCCACCAACCTGATTACCGCCGTTGCTTTCATCCTTTTCCGGCTTATACAGGCCCACCAACGGGGTGACGATCAGGTGCTCGTTCACCGCCCATTCGGCATACAGGTCCAGTTCACGACCATCGAGGTCCAGCGCATTGTTCTTGTGCAGGGTCTTGTAGTCGAAAAACAGCACGCCAACGGTCACTGGCTCCAGTGGTTTGACTTTGAGCGCCACATGCTGGATCGCGGTGTTGCTGTTGAACGGGCCCGAATAATTACCGGCCACTTCGCCCTGGAACCAGGTGCCGTAGCCACGGTTGACACCGTTGAACATCGAATCCCAATCTTTGGAATAGCGGCTGTAACGGTACGTCAGGTCCGGCGACCATGGCAGGTCGGCAAAGGTGTAGCCGGCTTCGGTGTACCAGGCTTTTTCCGGGCCGGCGTCCTTGTCCTGCCAGGCATATTCGAAGGAAAAGTGAGCGTTCTCTATTCCGGCATTGCCAGCGCCCCGCAGGCTATAGATGTTCATGCCTTCACGTTGCTTCTGGAAGTCGCTGGCATAACGATCATCGACGTCAATGCCGTGAATATACGTCAGCCCGAGGGTACCTGGCGCGGCGGTGTATTCCAGGGTGCTGGCGGCCATCTCGGTCTTGGCCTGGGCGCGGTTGTCCGACTTGATCCACATCAGGCTGCCGTGCACGCCTTCCTTGCCGCCCAGGCGCAGGACGGCCGTTTCGTCGAATGCGTGGCGCGCCGCGAGATAATAGGCACCACCTCGGTTGAACTCACCATCCGCCACACCTTTACCCAGGTTCAGGCCGTCGTCGTTGATGATGAAACCGTCACCGAGAGTAATGACCTGGCGCCCAAACGACACATCCACGCCATCCTTGCCAAGTACCGGGAACAGGTCGCCGGAACGCCAGCCGGCGAAGGCTTCATCAAACTTTGTGGTTCGTTCGGTACCGTCGGTGATGCCCGCGGCATCGCCATCGCCCCAGGTGCCGGAACTGACCAGATTGGCCGTGCCGTAGGCGCTGCCCAGGCCGCCGAGCGTTTGCTCGACACTCAAGCCATACTTGATAAATCCTTCGCGCCAGCTAGACCCGCCTGTGGTGCCGTCATAGTTCTTGCGACTGTTGAACATCCCATAGACCGCGAGGAAGTTGCCCGTGACCTTGGTGTCGTTATCGGCATACAGCTCGTACGCCTGGGCCGACGAGTCGGCGATCAAGAGCGCGATCCCCAGACCAACGGCCTTGGGCAGCGCTCGTGCTTTCAGTGTTTGCTCCATTGTTGTTTTCCCCAGCTTTTGTTGGACAGTTCGATAGGTCGAGTGCGCATTAGGGCGACTGGAGGTGGGGGAAGTCTTTCACCTGCGTGCCAGGCATTTGATCCTGTCAGCCACGCGGTGAAGCATGGCAGGGAGCAACAAGACCGGCGGCAGACATGGGCAAGACGATCTGGGTGGCAGAGGAGCACAGTCACTCTGCACACGGCGCCGTTTCGCTCAGGGACTGGCTGGGGAGGGCTTTATCGCCAGCTCCTTGAACGGCTCGTTACATCCACTATAAAAATCCGCTTTTGAGGATCTGCACTATGTCGATCAATGACAGACTCACCGAGCATTTGAACCGGGGCACGGTCGGTTTTCCCACTGCGCTCGCCAGTACCATTGGTCTGATCATGGCCAGCCCGGTGATTCTCACCGCGACCATGGGCTTTGGCATCGGCGGCAGCGCCTTCGCGGTGGCCATGCTGATTGCCGTGGTGATGATGTTGGCCCAGGCGACCACCTTCGCTGAAGCGGCATCGATCCTGCCGACTACCGGTTCGGTCTACGACTACATCAATTGCGGCATGGGCCGCTTCTTTGCTATCACTGGCACGTTGTCGGCCTACCTGATCGTGCATGTGTTCGCAGGCACTGCCGAGACCATTCTTTCCGGGGTCATGGCCCTGGTGAACTTCGAGCACCTCAATACCTTGGCAGAATCTGCCGGTGGTTCCTGGTTGCTTGGGGTTGGGTTCGTCGTGGTGTTCGGGATTCTCAATGCCTTCGGCGTCAGCGCCTTCGGCAGGGCAGAGATCATTCTGACCTTCGGCATGTGGACCACGTTGATGGTGTTTGGCGTGTTGGGGTTGATCGCGGCGCCAGCGGTGCAACTGGATGGCTGGTTCGGTGTATCCCTTGTGGGTACTGACCTGATCACCATCCTGTCGCTGGTGGGCATGGCCATGTTCATGTTCGTCGGTTGTGAGTTCGTCACCCCTCTGGCGCCGGACTTGCGCCAATCGGCCAAGGTCATGCCCAAGGCGATGATTCTGGGGTTGTTGAGCGTTGCGTCGTGCATGTTCATCTATGGCGCGGCAATGAAGCGCCAAGTGGAGAACGTGTTGCTTGATGCCGCCGGTGGCGTGCATCTGCTCGATACACCGATGGCCATTCCAAAGTTCGCCGAGCAGGTGATGGGCAATATCGGTCCGATGTGGCTGGGGATCGGCTTTCTGTTTGCCGGGGCGGCGACCATCAATACGCTGATGGCGGGTGTGCCGAGGATTCTTTACGGCATGGCAGTCGACGGCGCGTTGCCCAAGGTCTTCACCTACTTGCACCCACGCTTCAAGACGCCGCTGCTGTGCATTCTGGTGGCGATGCTGATTCCTTGCCTGCATGCGCTGTATCTGGGCGGTAACACTGACAACATCATGCATCTGGTGTTGGCCGCCGTTTGTGCCTGGAGTTTTGCCTATCTGCTGGTGACGCTGTCGGTGGTAATGCTGCGCATCCGTCGTCCCGATCTGCCACGGGCCTATCGCTCGCCCTTCTTCCCGTTGCCACAGATCCTTTCCAGCGTCGGCATCCTGCTGGGCATGTGGTTTATCACGCCGCCCGGCATGAACCCCGCGGATATCTATGTCCCGTTCGCGGTGATGCTTGGTGGCACCGCGGTGTACGCGCTGTTCTGGACGTTAGTCGTGCAGAAGGTCAATCCATTCAAGCCTGCTTCGGTGGAAGAAGTGCTGGCCAAGGAGTTCTCCAATGAACCGGGGCACCCTCACAACGGGTATATCGACCATGCTGCAAAAACTGTCTGAGCTGTTCAGCGCCAGACGCGCCCCAGCCGGTTATCGACCTGGGGTGACGCTCGAGCACCTGCGGCGCAACCTCGGTCTGGCCAGTTTCGAGCAGACAGAGCCGACAGCGGCCCGGGCTTCGCTGGACGATGGCAGCCTGCAATTGGAGATCGTCGAGCGCACCGAGTCGCAGCTGTTGATGCACCTGGTCATGACCGAGTTCGTGATCCGGGTGCCTGCCTCGACTGAGGGCGCGGTGAGCTTCGAACTGCACCATAGCGGGGCTGTTCGACGGACCGGGATCCGCTGTCGGCAGCGTGCTGGAGACGCCGCGCTATTAGCCAGGTTGCAGGCCAGGTTGCAGGAGGACAGTGCGCTGCACCAGGCCTTGATGCCGTTGGACTTCAAACGCTTGCGCATCGATCTGCAAGGGCATCAGTGGTGCGTACGGCTGGAGCATATGGGTGGCAGCGAGGTGGTCAACCGGATGCCGGCCTTTCGTCGCTACATCGCTTTGAGCCGTGATCAACGCACTTGGCTGCTTGACACGTTGACTGGATTGCAGCGCCTGTTGCGCACGTTCTGATTCGCGATTTTGGCATCATTAGTGCTACCCACTTTGGCAGACACGTACTTGTTGCGCGCATATAGATAACATGTTAACTATTGCGCAACAAAAACAAAAAGCCATTGTGGAGAGCCCCATGAGCATCCATCAGTCTGTGCAAGACGGGTTGGAAACCTGGACCCGGGATCTGCGAGCAGCCTGTGGTCATTTCGACACAGAATTGGCCTACAACCGTTCGCTGTTCATTGGTGAGGTTTCCGAGTGTTCCCGGGGCGGTCTGTCCTTGGCGAACTTGCGTACCAACGCAGGGCTTATCAAGCGCGACAAGCCCAACGCCGATCACGACAACGAACAGGATTGTTTCCTGGTCAGCCAACGCAGCGGTTACTGCCAGATCACCCAGTACGGACAGAGCATCCAGTTGGCTCCCGGGGACCTGCTGCTGATGGACTCGGCAGGCTCCATTGAAATCAGCCCATTCGGGCTGATCGAGCATGTCTCGGTCTCCTTGTCCCGCAACGAAGTGTGCAAACAGCTTGGCAGCCAGTCCCGGACGTTCGGCAAGATTTCCTCGAGCAAGGCCTGTGGGCGGATGCTGCATGTGCTGGTGGATCAGCTGTGCAAGGACGCGTGGGTGGGCGAGGGCGCAGTCGGTGAGGGTGAGGCGTTGCAATCGGCTTTTGTATCGTTGCTGGGTTCGGCATTCGATCAGGATCAGGTGTCGGGGGATGACGTTACTTCGTTACAGGGCAACAACCTGCGCAGTTATGTGCAGAAAGTCATCGACGAGTCCCTGACCCAGCCGGGCTTGAGTCCCGTCGGGCTGGCCAATCGATTGAACATTTCAGTGCGGCATTTGTATCGGTTGTTTGAAGAGCAGGACGATAGCGTCTGTCGCTACATTCAACGGGCGCGGCTCAAGCGCAGCGCCGATGACCTGACCAATCCGTTCTTGCGTAGCGAATCGATCACCTCCATCGCTTATAAGTGGGGCTTCACCGACTCGGCGCATTTCAGCCGCTCGTTCAAGAAGCAGTTCGAGTTGTCACCCAAGGATTTTCGTTCCAGTCATTTGCAACAGGCGGTGGGGGCGGCTTGACTCTCTGGATGAAAAAGGGGGCTTTTCAAAGCCCCCTTTCAGCATGAAAAAACGCTATATCAAACCTCTGGCAAGGTCGAGCCGCCATCGACCACCAGCGTCTGTCCGGTGATGTAAGTTGCCAGATCCGATGCTAGAAACAGCATGGCTCCGGCAATATCCGCCGCCTTGCCAAGCCGTCCCAGGGGCACTCGACTGGCGATATTTTCGTTCAGTTGGTCGTCCCCCAGATTGCCCATGGCTGGCGTCGCGATCATGCCCGGCTCGACGCCATTGACCCGCACGTTGTGTCCGGCCAGTTCCAGTGCCGCGTTGCGGATGAAACCGTTGACCCCGGCTTTTGATGCCGCGTAATGGCTCAGCCCCGGATAAGCCACTTTTGGGCCGGTAACTGACGAAGTGACCAGCACACAACCACCGCCCTGACGGTGAAACATCGGCAAGGCCGCCTGGGTCAGCCAGAACAATGCCGAGAGATTGACCGCCAGGGTGCGCTCGAGAATGGATGGCGTGATGTCGGCAAACGGTGTCAGCGGAAAATACCCGGCGTTGTGCACCAGAATATCGAGCCGACCCCAGCGTTGCTCCAGTGCCCGGACCATGTCGAACACTGCCGTGGCATCGGCCAGATCGACGCCCACAGCTTCGACCTGACACGTCTGCCCGGACAATTCGCTGGCCAGTGCCTGAGCCTGTGACAGTTGCAGGTCGGCGATTACCACTCGCGCACCGCGCCAGGCGAAGGCTTCGACGATCGCCCGCCCAATGCCTTGTGCTCCGCCGGTTACCAGGACGGTTTTTCCGCTGAAATCAAGATCTTTGAAAGCGCAGCCTTCAGACATGAGTTTGCTCCATGTGGGTGTAGGCCAGGGTCGGCACATCGACGATGCTCGAGCCGCCGTCGGCCACCACGGTTGCGCCCGTGATAATCGACGCCTCGCTAGAGGCCAGGAAGCGGCAAACCCTGGCAATTTCCTCGGCGCTGGCCGGTCGTCGCAACGGCACGTCGGCGCAGACCCGGTCATAGGCTTGCTGCAGCGTTTCGTCATAAAAGTCCATCAGCGGCTGCATCTCCTGATCGGCCATGGGCGTGCGCACCCAGCCGGGGCAGACGGCGTTCACTCGTACACCGCGCGGGCCGTAATCCCTGGCCAGCGAACGATTGAGGCCGAGCAGCGCATGCTTGGCGGTGGTGTAGCCGCAGACTTCGGGGCCCGCCGCCAGTGAGGCAATGGACCCGATCAGCACGATGTTGCCGGTACTCTCCAGCAGCAGAGGCAGGCAGGCCCGGGCACTGTAGAAGGCACTGTCCAGGTTGCTGCGCAACGCCGCTTCCCAGGTCTGCGGGCTGGTGTCGGTGGCGCTGCCCAGGCCAAGGCCGCCGGCACAGGCCAGCAGTACATCAAGGCGCCCGTAGCGCTGACGAATCTGCGCCACGAATCCTTCCCAGGTGTCCGGGCAGGCGGCATCGCCGACCAAAACCAGCCCGCCGGTTTCCCGGGCAATTTGCTCCAGGGGCTCGCGGCGGCGGCCGATCAACACCAGATTGGCGCCTTCGGCTGCGTACAGCCGGGCACAGGCAGCACCGATACCCGTCCCGGCACCGGTGATTGCAACGGTACGTGGCTCAGGCATTGGGATACTCCGTCCGGTTGAGAACCTGGCAGTAAGAGCTGATCGGAAAGTTTGACAGTTCATCGAAGGACGACCCGGCATAACCGAAGATCTTGCCGTCGCTGCGGTGCTGTTGCAGGTCGATCAGCACCAGGCCGAGGGTCGGGATGATCTTCTCGCGCCAGACGAACAGGTACAGCTGATCGGCGATCTTGTAGTAGTGACAACGGTCGGTGTCGCACAGGCCTTGCTCGACGCCCTTGAGGCACTGCCAGGAATAGAACTGATCGTTGAGGTAGATGTGTTCGTAGACTTCACTTGGGCTGTAGCGATACAGGTTGCGCAGGCCGCTCAGTTCGCTGGTCGGTGCGTGAGGGCATTGGCCTTCCTGCCACGGACGATCAAGGCTGCCATGCAAAAACTCGACTTCGACCGAGGTCAGGTGCTTGCCCGCCAGCGCACGGCTGTAGAGGCCTTCACAGGTTTGCTCCTGGGTCGGCATGCGGCCGATCACGGCGGTGAATGCAGCGCTAACGGTGTCGAGCACTAGGCTGATCGACCAGGCTTGACCACCTTCGTGCTTGATGAAGTCCACCAGGTACAGACCTGGACGCACTGAGGTGGCTCGATAGTTTGCAGTGCCTGTGGAGTGCCCATCGGCAGCGGTCCAGGATAGGGCTTCGGTGTCGAAACGATGTTCGATCTGCCAGCCATTGGCGAAGTTCAGCGTGAAGGCCTTGCCGTTCAGGTCGGCCAGGTTCGGCAGGATGAAGGCTTCAGGGGCGAAGCCGTCGGCCAGGGCGCCAACGGTGATCCAGTCGGATGATGTTGTCATTGCAATGCTCCAGTTGAGTGAAATAACAATCTGGAGCATGCGGTTCGCAAACAAGCTCGCCTATCAACCGGATGGTTGAGCCGGGCTAAAAAATCAGAGCTGGAGAAACAGGGTTCCGACCAGCTCGGTGCGGCTGCTGACGCCGGTCTTGCGAAACAGGTTGATCAGGTGGGTCTTGATGGTCGGCAGACCGACTTTCAGTTCCAGGGCCAGTTGCTTGTTGCTGGCGCCCTGGCGCAGTAACAACGCGATCTGCCGCTCCTTGGGCGTCAGGCCGGTCAGCGGATCTTCGCAGGGCTGTATGTTCGCGACGGCGAGTTGCAGCAGGGACTGCAAGGCATTGAGCTGGGCCAGTTGGTCGGTGGTGAAGGCGCCTTGTTCGGCGGTGCGTAACATCGAGATCGCGGCCTGAGGCTGGCCGGCGCGATGGGCGAGGATTTCCACCACATCGACAATGCCATAGCGCTGCAGAAAGTCCCGATAGCGCCGACTGTCCCGTGTCGGCTGTCGGGCCATGGCAAAACCCAGAGGCACCACGGCTCGCCCGCTGGACAGGCAATTTCGCGGTTGCAAAGGGTCGAACCGACGGTAGTTGTCCAGATAGTCGCGATGCATCTCATCGCTCATGCAATGCAGCCGGAAGTCACGGGCTTGCAGTTGCCGGTCGACACAGTAGAACGCCGCCTGACTGGCAGGTACGAGTTGAGTGAAAGCTTGCAGGCAATGGCCGGCGATTTCCTGGGTGGGGAGGGCATTCATGTTCGGTACCTCGCCAAGGGGCTACCGGCTGTTCGCCGGCAACCCGAATCGGTCAAGCGACAGCGAAGTAGTGTTTGACGAAGCTTTCGCTGACCACTTCCCACAGCACGGGAGTGCCTTTGGTCACGAACCAGCTGTCGCCGGCCTTGTAGCGAGCACTCTGGCCGGTGGATTCGTTGGTCAGGACCACTTCGCCGGTAACCACCGTAGCTTGTTCGGCGAACGGATAGACCATGCGGAACTTGCCCTGGGTGGTGCCGAAATAGGCACTGCTGACCGGGTCGGTCGGTGCGCCGAAAGTCATTTTGCCGAAGGCTTTGACTTCGCCTTCGAGGATTTCCGAGCCGAGGTCGGCAACGGAGCCCCAGGCGTCCAGTTCGGACAGCTGGATGTCTTTCTTGAGGGTGGTAAGGGTCATGGCAGTTGCTCCTGATGAGTAAAAAAACAGAAAAGGGAAGAGCGCCTTGGCAGTTACCGACGCCCGTTCCAATAACCTGACAGCTGGTGCCAGGACTTGCCGGCGGTCAGCAACAGTGGGCGAAACGCATCTTTGCCAAGGATGGTAGGGCGGTGGATCGAGCTGACCAGGTCATAGCGCGCCGAGCCTTCACTCATGCCTTCGGCCAGCACCTTGCAGATGATGTGGCTGGGGGTGACGCCGAAGCCCGAATAGCCCTGAACGAAGAAGGCGTTGCTGCGACCGGGCAGGGTGCCGATCTGCGGGAACAGATTCGGGCTGCAGGCCATCGGACCGCCCCAGGCCAGATCGATTTTCACGTCCTTGAGGTACGGGAAAATTTTCAGCATCAGGTTGCGGTTCCAGGCTTTCAGGTCCAGGGGAATGTGCTCGACCAGCGGTGTGGCCGCACCGAACAACAGACGGTTTTCGTTGGTGACGCGGTAGTAGTCGATCACCGGACGAATGTCGCTGTAGGCGCCGCGAATCGGGCTGATGCGGTTGATCAACTCGTCCGACAGTGGCTCGGTCATCATCTGGAAAGCGTAAGTGTTTATGGTCGAGCGGTGCAGCTCAGGTTCCAGCTTGTTGAGGAAACTGTCGCAGGCCCACAGAAGCTTGCTGGCCTTTACTGAACCACGGCCGGTGCGCACGGTGATGCGCTCGCCATAGCTGACTTCCAGCGCTGGACTGTTCTCGAAAATCCGCACGCCGTGCCCAACCAGTGCCTTGGCTTCACCGAGTAGCAGGTTCAACGAATGGACGTGACCGCCGCCCATGTGCAGCAATGCGCTGCTGTAGGCATCGGAGCCGATGATTTGCTTGACGTCCGAACCACCGAGAAAGCGAATCTCGTGTTTGCTGTTGATCGATTTGAAGTCTTTTTCCCAGGCGCGCAGGGTCTTTTCCTGGCGAGCGTTGAAGCCCATGTAGCCGTAGCCGTGGCAGAAGTCGGCATCGATGTTGTACTTGGCGATGCGGTCCTTGATGATGTCCGCGCCCAGGTCGCTGATCTCGAAGACCTGGCGCAGACCGTCCTCACCCACGTCCTTCTTGATCTTCTCCAGGTCGTGACCGATGCCGGCCATGATCTGCCCTCCATTGCGCCCGGTGCCACCGAAACCCAGGTAACGCGCCTCCAGTACAACGATGTTGGTGATGCCTTTTTCGGCGAGCTCAAGCGCGGTATTGATGCCGGAGAAACCACCGCCAATGACCACAACGTCGGCTTCCACATCCTGTTCCAGGGTCGGGAAGCTGAGATTGTATTTTTTGGTGGCCGTGTAATAGGTGGGCGTTTCGATATTGATCATGGCGCAGCCTGAAAAAGTGAAGAAAAACTCAACGCAGGGCCTTTGATTAGCTCTGTACCGGATGACTCCTATTAAGAGCCTTGGCTCGGTGGATGTCTTGATTCTCTATGCCGGGATTTTTGATTCAGCGCGCCAGAAGGCCTTTGCGATAAGAAGTTATGGCGCGTTCGGGAGGACAGGATGATAGAGTTTCGTTAAATTATTAACTAAATCAACCGTGATCCTGACTCCGATGCTCAAACCCCGGCAATCCCTGACCTTGACCCTGCTGCAAGCACGTGAAGCAGCCATGAGTTTTTTTCGTCCCTCGCTCAACCAGCACGGGTTGACTGAACAACAGTGGCGGGTTATCCGCATTCTCAGTCAGCACGGCGAGCTGGAAATCTACCGGCTGGCGGAACTGGCGTGCATCCTCAAACCGAGCATGACCGGTGTGCTGGTGCGCATGGAGGCGGCCGGCATGGTCCATCGGCGCAAGGCCGAGCAGGACCAGCGACGGGTGCTGGTGACCCTGGCCGAAAAGGGCGAGGCGTGCTTTGAGTCCATGAGCCAGTGCATGGAAGAGAACTACCAACGGTTGCAGGCACAGTTGGGAGAGGAGAAGTTGCAGACGTTGCTTGGGTTGCTCGATGAATTGAAGACCATCAAGCGTTGAAAGCCTGAACCTGCAGGAGCCGGGCTTGTTCGCAAAGCAGATGCCGCGGTGTATCCAGCCCACTGCGCTATCGTTCATCGCGGGCAAGCCAGGCTCCCACAAGGTCCGCGCAGGACCTTGCTCCTTGCAGCTCCCCAAATCGGAGGTCAGCCGGACTATTTGATACTCAGGCACATGTACTTCTGCTCGATGTAATCATCGATCCCATACTTGGAACCTTCGCGGCCCAACCCTGACTGCTTTATCCCGCCGAACGGCGCCACTTCGGTGGAGATCAGTCCTTCGTTGACTCCGACCATGCCGTACTCCAGCGCCTCGCTGACGCGCCAGGCCCGGCCCAGGTCGCGGGTGTAGACATAGGACGCCAAACCGAACTCGGTATCGTTCGCCATGGCGACGGCCTCGGCTTCGGTGTCGAAACGGAACAGCGGTGCCAGCGGGCCGAAGGTCTCATCCCGGGCCACCAGCATGGCCGGGGTGACGTCGCCGAGCACCGTGGGTTCGAAGAAGTTGCCGCCCAGTGCGTGGGGTTTGCCGCCGGCCAGCAGCCTCGCGCCCTGGGCGAGTGCGTCGTTGATGTGTTCCTCGACCTTGGCCACCGCCTTGGCGTTGATCAACGGCCCTTGTTGCGCGCCTTCGGTCTCGGCCCGGGCGACCTTCAGGGCGTCGACTGCCAGCACCAGGCGGCGGGCGAACTCGTCATAGACACTGTTTTGTACCAGCAAGCGGTTGGTACAGACACAGGTCTGGCCGCTGTTGCGGAATTTCGAGCCGATCGCACCTTCCACGGCGGCATCCAGGTCGGCGTCTTCGAAGACGATAAAGGGCGCGTTACCGCCCAGTTCCAGGCTGACTTTCTTGATGGTTTGCGCACACTGGGCCATCAGCAATTTGCCGATGCCGGTGGAGCCGGTGAACGAGAGTTTTTGCACTGCCGGGTTACCCGTCAGCTCCGCACCGATTTCTCGAGAGCGGGTGCCGGTGACGACGTTCAGCACGCCCGCCGGAATGCCGGCGCGTTCGCCGAGTTCAGCCAGGGCCAAAGCCGACAATGGGGTTTCTGAAGCCGGTTTAAGCACCACGGTGCAACCGGCGGCCAGCGCTGGACCAACCTTGCGGGTGATCATTGCATTGGGAAAATTCCACGGTGTGATGGCCGCCACCACCCCGATGGCTTGCTTGATCACCACCAGCCGCCGACCTTGCTTGTCATGAGGAATCACATCGCCGTAGACCCGCTTGGCCTCTTCGGCGAACCACTCGATAAAGCTCGCGCCATAGGCAACTTCGCCACGACTCTCGGCCAGCGGTTTGCCTTGTTCCCAACTGAGCAGGCGAGCCAAATCTTCCTGATGGGCCATGATCAGCTCGAACCATGTGCGCAATACCTTGCTGCGATCCTTGGCGGTTTTGCCGCGCCAGGCGGGCAGGGCAGCCTGGGCCGCGGCGATGGCGCGGGCGGTTTCGGCTTGGCCGAGGGAGCTGATTTGGGCGATGACTTCGCCATCCGCCGGGTTGGTCACCGCGAAGCGTGAACCGTCATCGGCGTCGACCCATTGGCCATTGATGTAAGCCTGCTCGCGCAGCAGTTTCAAATCGTTAAGTTTCATCGGGCTTCTCGAAAAATCAGTACACGCCGCCGGAGCTGGTGGGCACCGGAGCATCTTTGAATTTGCCGGCGAGGGTTTGCAGGCCACGCATCAGCACGGTGGTGTCGACACCCACGGCAACGAATGCCGCGCCCAACTCGATATAGCGCCGGGCGAGTGTCTCGTCGGCGCTGAGAATGCCTGCGGCCTTGCCGGCCTTCTGAATCCGCACGATGGCGTCCTCGATGGCCGCCTGCACCTCGGGATGCCCCGGATTGCCGCGATGGCCCATGGACGCGCTCAAATCCGCCGGGCCGATAAACACCCCGTCCACGCCCTCGACCGCCGCAATGGCATCCAGGTTGACCAGGCCTTCGCGGTTCTCGATCTGTACCAGCAGGCACATTTGTTCATCCGCTTTGTCGAGGTAACCGGGAATGCTGTTCCAGCGTGACGCACGGGCCAGCGCACTGCCGACACCGCGTATGCCCTGGGGCGGATAGTGAATCGCACGCACCAGTTCCCGTGCCTGTTCGGCACTTTCAACCATCGGCACCAGCAGGGTCTGGGCGCCGATATCCAACACCTGCTTGATCAGCGCGATATCGCCGATCACCGGGCGTATCACCGGATGACTGGGGTAGGGCGCCACTGCCTGAAGCTGGCCGAGCAACCCGCGAAGATCATTGGGTGCATGTTCGCCGTCGATCAGCAGCCAATCGAAACCGGCATTGGCTGCCAGCTCGGCACAGTAGGCGTCGGCCAGACCGAGCCAGAGGCCTATCTGAGCTTCGCCGCTTTTGAGGCGTTGTTTGAAACGGTTGATGGGCATGTCCATGGAACAGTCCTCCAGGGATCAAACAAAGCGGCAGGAGATGGAACCCAGCATGTCGTAATCGACATGGAAGGTATCACCGGGGTTGGCCGCCACCGGGCGGGTGAAGGAGCCGCCGAGAATGATTTGGCCCGCTTCCAGGGTGACGTCGTAGGCGGCCAGTTTGTTCGCCAGCCAGGCCACGCCTTTGGCCGGATGATTGAGCACGGCGGCCGACACCCCGGACTCCTCGATCACGCCGTTGCGGTAGAGCACCGCAGGCACCTTGCGCAGGTCGATCTCGGTCGGCCGCACGGCACGACCGCCCATGACCACGCCAGCGTTGGCGGCGTTGTCGGAAATGGTGTCGAACACCTTGCGTGTCGCCTTGGTCTGCGGGTCGATTTGCTGAATTCGCGCATCGATGATTTCCAGCGCCGGGATCACCCATTCAGTGGCGTCGAGCACGTCGAAGATCGTGCAGTTCGGACCTTTGAGCGGCTTGCCAAGGATGAACGCCAGCTCCACTTCCACCCGCGGCACGATGAAGCGCTCGAACGGAATGTCCGTGCCCTCGTCGAAGAACATGTCATCGAGCAAGGCACCAAAGTCCGGCTCGGTGATGTTCGAGGACACTTGCATGGCCCGCGAGGTCAGACCGATCTTGTGCCCGACCAGTTTGCGCCCGTCCTTGATTTTCTGGGCGACCCAGGCGCGCTGGATGGCATACGCGTCTTCGATGGTGATAGCCGGGTGATCGAGGGAAAATTGCCGGACCTGCTCCCTGGAGCGTTCAGCCCGATCCAGTTGTGCGGCGGCGTGAAGGATTTGCTGTTGATCGAGCATGACGAAGATCTCTTATTGTGGATTGACGATGGCCGCATTGGTGCGCAGCACCAGGAAGCCGCCGAGAGCGATTAACAGCGCCAGGACATACAGGGCCAGGCTGGCGCTCTGAGTGGTGTCGCGCATCCAGCCGATCAGGTAAGGCGCGAGGAACGAGGCGATGCTGCCGAACGAGCTGATCAGGGCAATGCCGGCGGCTTGTGTGCAGTTGGAGAGAAAGGCCGGAGGCAGTTGCCAGAACATCGGCAACGCGGCGCTGGCACCCATGCCAGCGACGGTCAAGCCGCCCATCACCAACAGCGGGTTGCCCGGCGCCAGGCCCGCCACTGCGATACCGGCGGCGGCCATCAGTAGCGGCACACACAGGTGCCAGCGGCGTTCGCGGTTACGGTCCGACGAGCGTCCGCAGCCGATCATGAAGAAACACCCGGCCAGATAGGGCACTGCACTGAGCAGGCCTACCTTGCCGTCGCTGCCAATTCCCGCGCCGTGGATCAGTGTTGGCATCCAGAAGGCCAGGGTGTTGACCGCCAGCATCACCGCAAAATAGATCGCCACCAGCAGCCAGACCTGTGGGTCGCGCACAATCCCACCGAAGGAGGTGATGGATTTACGCTGTTCTTCGCTGCTCAGTTGCGCGCGCAGTTGCTGTTTCTGCGCCGGGTTCAGCCACTTCACGACTTCGAAGTTATCCGGCAAACACTTGAGCACCACCAGGCCCAGCAAGACCACCGGCGCCCCTTCGATCAGGAACATCCACTGCCAGCCGCGCAGTCCACCGAAGTCATGGAGGTTTTCCAGAATCGCCCCGGACAGCGGTCCGCCGATGACTCCGGCCATCGGCACGGCAATGGCAAACAGCGCGGTGACTTGAGCCCGGCGCCGGGCCGGGTACCAGCGATTGAGGAACACCAGGATCCCGGGAAAGAAGCCGGCTTCGGCTACGCCCAGCAGAAAGCGCAGGACATAGAAACCGCTGGAGCTTTCGACCCACAACATGCTGGCAGAAAGTACGCCCCAGACCACCATCAGGCTGGCGATCCAACGCCGTGGTCCGACCCGGTCAAGGGCCATGTTGCTCGGTACCCCGAACAGCGCGTAGGCAATGAAGAACAGTCCGGCTCCGAAGCCGTAGACGGTGTCGCTGAAGTGCAGGTCGGTACTCATCTGCATCTTGGCGAAGCCGATGTTGATCCGGTCCAGATGGGCGAACAGGTAACAGATCAACAGCAATGGCATCAGGCGCCAGGTAACGGTGCTGTGGGTTCGATCGTGCTCGGCAAGGGTGATGCTGTCAGCGGTATTGGCTGTGCTCATGATGTTGTACTTTTTGTTTGAGTGGCCGTTGGCGGAAGGAGGGCGTGAATCAGCCCGCCTGGTTCTTCAAGAAGGCATGCACGTTGTTCTGCTTGAAATTCAGTTCGGGGTGCAGCTCGATCATCTCGAACGACAGCGCCAGCAGCCGTTGCGACTGCAGTTCGGCGAAGTGCTCGGTGATTACGTTGAACAGTGTTTGTGCGACTGTCTGCCGGGTCGGCAGATCTCGTCCGTGACCGACCTTGAGGGTCATATGGACGAAGGCGTAATCGTGCTTGCCATCAGCCATGCGCCAGGTGTCCAGGCGCACTCCACGACTGCGGATGCCGCCCAGGGGGAACACGCCGCTGTCGCCGAGGGAGGCGTGGACTTTTTCGAACAGGCTGGGCAAGTCGGCTTGTTGTTCGATGTTGTCGGTGTATTCAGCAATGAAATGAGGCATGTGAGTCTCCCGTAACGTTGATGTTTCGCATCGCGTAGCAGCTGTCGAGCGGAGCGAGGCAGCGTCCGGCTGCGAAGCAGTCGTAACCCCATACACCTCTGTTTTTCAGGTAAATCGAGAGCACCGGTTTTACGAGGACTACGTCCTCGGACGCCGCCTCGCTCCGCTCGACAGCTGCTACGCCAGTTCCTGTCTGGTACCTCAGAGAGGGAAAATGGCGTTGATCTGGCCAGTGCCTGAACTGCCGAAGGGCTCGGTCAGTACTTCCACCGGTTTGTTGTACTCGGGCCCGCCAAGCAGTCCGAGGAGCATGGCGGTGTCGTGCATCTTGCCTTCGCCGAAGCAGTGCTCGGCGTAGTCCGGGAGCATTGCGCAGAACTCCTTGAAGCGACCTTGCTTCCACATCTCGACCACGTGCAGGTCCATCTGCTTGTCGAATTCACGGGTCCAGTTGTGAATGTTGGCTTCGGCTTCACGGTCGTCGGAGAAACGGTGGGACAGCGAGCCGGAGGCCAGCACCAGCACCTTGCGGTCGCTCCTATCGATGGCCCGGCGCACGGCAGCGCCGAAGGCGAAGCTGTCTTCCAGGCGATGCCAGGCGCACCAGGCGGCGATGGAGATCACGTCAAACTTCTGCTCGTCCGGGACGCCCATGTGCATGTAGCGCATAGGTACCAGAGTGCCGTATTCCAACTCCAGGCTCGGGATGTTGTGGGCCATGGTGCGCACCCCGGCCTGATTGGCCTCGGTGGCGATCAGCTCGCCCAACGCTGGGCAACCCGGGTACTCGTACTCCATGTTCTTGATGAAGTGCGGCAGTTCGTTGCTGGTGTAGATGCCCTTGAAATGCTCGCCGCAGTTGACGTGATAGCCGCTGTTGACCAACCAGTGCACGTCGAACACCACGGCGGTGTCGGCACCGAGCTCGCGGGCGCGACGGCCGATTTCCTTGTGTCCGGCAATTGCCGCCTCGCGACAACCGTGATGCTTGCCGGGCAGTTCCGACAGGTACATCGAGGGTACATGGCAGATTTTCGCGGCCAGGACGACTTCGCCCATGATGATTCTCCTGAAATTGTTGTTATTCGATTCAATCTGGTGGCCAGTGAAGGCTGCGATGAGCCGATGCGCGGCCCATCGCTGCCTTCAGCAGCGACCATCGGCTGTTCAGAGACCCCAACGCGGGATGTGATGACTGCCCATGGAAATGCAGATGTTCTTGATTTCGGCGAACACCTCAAAGCTGTACTGGCCGCCTTCGCGTCCGGTACCGGAACCTTTCACACCACCGAACGGCTGACGCAAGTCCCGCACGTTCTGACTGTTGATGAACACCATGCCGGCTTCGATGCCGTAGGCCAGGCGATGGGCCTTGCCGATGTCCTGGGTCCAGATGTAAGACGCCAGGCCATACTCGGTATCGTTGGCCAGTTGCAGGGCCTCGGCTTCGTCCTTGAACGGAATCAGGCACACCACCGGACCGAAGATCTCTTCCTGGGCGATACGCATCTTGTTGTTCACGTCGGCGAACACCGTCGGCTGAATGAACTGGCCTTTACTCAGGTGCGCCGGCAAGTTGGCCGGACGTTCCAGACCACCGGCGAGGAGGGTGGCGCCTTCCTCGATGCCGATCTTGATGTAGCCAGTGACCTTGTCGTAGTGGGCCTGAGTGATCATCGAGCCGACCTGAGTCTTCGGGTCCTGTGGATCGCCGACGATCAAGCGTTTGGCGCGGGCAGCAAACTCGGCGACGAACTGAGGGTAAACGCTTTCCTGAATGAAGATCCGGCTACCAGCGGTGCAGCGTTCGCCGTTCAGCGAGAAGATGGTGAACAGTGCGGCGTCGAGGGCGCGCTCCAGGTCCGCATCTTCAAAGATCAGCACCGGTGACTTGCCGCCGAGTTCCATGGAGTATTTTTTGAGGCCGGCGGTCTGCATGATTTTCTTGCCGGTGGCGGTACCTCCGGTGAAGGAAATCGCACGTACATCCGGGTGGCGAACCAGCGCGTCACCGGCGGTGGCGCCGTAACCCTGGATGACGTTGAGCACGCCATTGGGAATGCCGGCCTCAACAGCCAGACGACCGAGTTCGTTGGC
Organism: Pseudomonas sp. Pseusp15; assembly: GCF_059492165.1. Classification (NCBI taxonomy): domain Bacteria; kingdom Pseudomonadati; phylum Pseudomonadota; class Gammaproteobacteria; order Pseudomonadales; family Pseudomonadaceae; genus Pseudomonas; species Pseudomonas sp. Pseusp15. The sequence continues at coordinate 2,609,006 of NZ_CP168523.1, read as the reverse complement.
TGTCAGCGGGGACAGCTCGGACATCTTCAGCACTGCAGTATTGCCCAGTGCCAGGCACGGCGCGGTTTTCCAGGTGGCTGTCATGAACGGCACGTTCCACGGTGACACCAGACCGCAAACACCCACCGGCTGATACAGGGTGTAGTTGAGCATCTGGTCGTCGACGGGGTAAGAGTGACCGTCCATGCGGGTGCAGACTTCGGCGAAGAAATCGAAGTTGTGCGAAGCGCGGGGGATCAACACATTTTTGGTCTGATGGATCGGAAGGCCCGTGTCCAGCGTTTCCAGTTCGGCCAGACGCGGGACATTCTGCTCGATCAGCTCACCGAGCTTGCGCATCAGTCGGGCACGTTCCTTGGCTGGCGTATTAGCCCACTTGGGGAAGGCTTGCTTGGCCGCGGCTACGGCCTGAGCGACTTCTTCGGCGCCGCCGCTGGCGACTTCGCCGATGGCTTCACCGGTGGCCGGGTTGTAGTTGACGAAAACGTCTTTGCTTTCGACCTCACGGCCGTTGATCCAGTGTTTGATCATGTTGCTCAAGCCTCTTTCCGGGCGGAGAAGAATTCCGCTTCGCTAACAATTCGATTAACCAGGCGACCCACGCCTTCCACTTCCACAATCACTTCATCGCCTGGAACCACATCGGCCAGACCTTCCGGCGTGCCCGTAGCGATCATGTCGCCGGGCTGCAAGGTCATGAAGCTGGACAGGTATTCGATCAGGTAAGGGATGTCGAAAATCATGTCGGAGGTCGAGCCTTCCTGACGTAACTCACCGTTGATCCAGGTGCGCAGTTTCAGGTTGCTCGGGTCCGGCACGTCGGCGACGTCGACGATCCACGGACCGACCGGCGTCGTGGCATCGCGGTTCTTCACCCGCAGGTTGGGCCGGTAGTAATTTTCCAGGTAGTCACGGATCGCGTAGTCGTTGCACACCGTGTAGCCGGCCAGGTACTGGAGGGCGTCTTCACGCTTGACGTTGCGCGCGGGCTTGCCGATGACGGCGACCAGTTCGCACTCGTAGTGCATATAGGCGACGTTGTCCGGGCGCCATGTAGCCTGGTTATGGCCGGTGTAGGTGCCCGGGGACTTGATGAACGCCAGGGGCTCGGTGGGCGGCTTGAAGGCCAGCTCGGCGGCGTGGTCGGCGTAGTTCAGGCCCAGGGCGAACATACTGCCGGTGGCCGGTGGCAGCCATTGCACTTGTTCTTCGGCCAGCAGGCGGCCGTCGGCCAGGCGCACGGCGTTGTGCTCTTCGACATGGACGAGGTGGACTTCACCTTCAAAGCGGATACGGGCGTGTTTCATGGAAGCTCCTGTTACTCGGCCACGATGTGGTTGACGAGGCGGCCCAGGCCGCTGATTTCGACTTCGACGGTGTCACCGGGCTGGACATCGACACGGCCTTCAGGGGTGCCTGTGATCAGCACATCGCCTTCGTGGAGGGTCATGAATTCGCTGATTTCGGCGATCAACTGGGGAATGCTGCGGACAAAGTTGGCCGTGGAGTTTTCCTGGCGTAGTTCACCGTTGACGAACAGTTTCAGACTCAACTGATGCGGATCGGCGAGCTGGTCAAGGCCCACCAATTCCGGGCCCAGCGAGCAGAAGCCGTCACGACACTTGGCTTTCACCGCCGGGCGGTAGTAGCTGTCTTCCGGCAGGCTGAACTCATTGACGATGGTGTAGCCGGCCACATGTTCCAGCGCATTCTCGATGCTGACCCGGCTGGCGCTTTTACCGATCACCACACCCAGTGCAGGCCCCGGTTGCAGGCGTTCACCTTGCGGATGAATCACCGCGCGGTCATGGCCATTGCGGGTGTTGGGCGTCTTGATGAACAGCACCGGTTTAACCGGCGGTTTCTGGTAAGGCGCTTGCCCGAATTCGGCGATACGTTGGTTCAGCAACCCTTGATAGTTCAGCGCAACGCCGAACAGGGTGCCGTTCGCAACATCATGCAGGGCACGGCTCATGCTTTTCTCCTGGCAATGGCGGAGCAGTGACTGCTTCGCGAAATATTCGTTAACCTGTTAACGTTATAATTAATATGTTAACAATCGTCAAGCGTGGCAAAATGCGCTGGCAGTGGTTAGCCGCCGCAAACCGGCGCAGGATGAAAGTCCTTGCACTGCCAACACGCAAACAAGAAAGAGAACCGAGCGATGATCGATCGTCAGCCGATCCCCAATATCAACATCGGTCAGGTCTACGACCAGCGTTACAGCGATGCCGAAGTGCACTACGACAAACTCGGCAATCTGGCTGAGTTCTTCGGCCGCAATATGCCCGTGCACCGACACGACCGGTTCTTCCAGGTGCATTACGTGAAGAGCGGTGCGGTGCGGGTCTATCTGGATGACCAGCAATACCTCGAGTCGGGACCGATGTTTTTCCTCACGCCACCGACGGTGGCCCATTCCTTCGTCACCGAAGCGGACGCCGACGGGCATGTGTTGACGGTGCGCCAGCAACTGGTCTGGCAGTTGATCGATGCCGATCCGAGTCTGGCGCCGGGCTCGCAGTTGCCAGCGGCTTGCGTGGCATTGGCGGGGCTGGCACCACAGTTCCAGCCCGAGGTCAGGAGACTGGAGTTTCTGTTCGAGGAACTGTGCAACGAGATCAACGGCGACAAGCCAGGGCGGGGGGCGGCCTTGGAGAGCCTGACGCGATTGATCGTGATCAGCCTGCTCAGGCTGTGCGCCAATTCCCTGGAAGCCCGCCCGGCACGCCATGAAGACTTGCGGATCTTCCACCGCTTCAACGAATTGATCGAAGACCATTACCTGCAGCACTGGCCGCTGTCGCGCTATGCCGATGGCATTGGTGTTACCGAGGCACGGCTCAACGATGTCTGCCGGCGCATTGCCGACCTGCCGTCCAAACGTTTGATCCTTGAACGGCTGATGCAGGAGGCCAAGCGTCTGTTGTTGTTCACTGGCAGTTCGGCCAATGAAATCTGCTACCAGCTGGGCTTCAAGGACCCGGCCTATTTCAGTCGGTTTTTCCAGCGTTATGCGCTGGTGACCCCTGGGGAGTACCGCCTGCGGCAGTCGGGTTTGCGCTGAGGTAGCCATGTTTGCTTCTCGATAGGCGCCGAGTGTTTGTCGAGCAATCATGGTCGCAGCCGGTGCCCTGAAAAATGGCTTTTACAGGGAACCGATTGCACTTTTCATGGGCGGCTCACCACAAGGCCAGGCTGTAGCCGATGATGATCCGGTTTTCGTCTATATCGCTGGTCAGGCCGTTGCTTGAGCGAAGAGTGGCGTTGCGTAGCCGCACATTGACGTTCTTCAGCGGACCACTCTGCACCGTGTAAACCAGGTCGGTGTCACGCTCCCATTCCCGACCGTTACGCACGGTGGAGGTTTGCACATGAGAGCCGTCGACATAGCGAGTCATGAAGGTCAGCCCAGGCAGGCCCAGGGCCGCGAAGTTGTAGTCGTAACGCGCCTGCCAGGCGTCGGTCTCGGCCTTGGTGAAGACGTTGATGGTCACCAGGTTTACTGAATATGGGTCCAGGCCCGGAAAGGCGAAGTCGCCGTCTCCGGAGAGATTCTGGTACCCCAGGCCGAATTTATGGGCACCCATCGACAGGCTTACCATGCCGTTGAAAAAACGGTTGTCGATCTTGCCGCCATCGACCCTGGATGGACTGCGCAATTCATGGTTGCCTTGTTCGCGAGTATCGAAATAGCGCAAATCGCTGCGCAGATTCACACCTTCTGCCAAGGGCAATTCATGCACCAGACCGATGAAGTGCTGGCTGTAGATGTCCTGCATCCGGGCGTAATAATAGGTCGCTGCCAGGTGTGGATTGATCGCGTAGGTGCCACCGGCCAGATCGAGATGGCTGCTTTGCACACCGGCGTAACTCATCTCGTCATTGCTGGAGGAGTCTCGTAGGTTCTGCTTTTCCAGGCGGCCCAGATTCAGGGTCAGGCCGTCGACTTCCTGGGAGGTGACCAGCTCACCGCTGTAGGTTGAGGGCAGCAGTCGGGTGTCGTTATAGGCGGCCACGGGCAGTTGCGGCTGTAGGGTGCCGAGTTTGAGCACGGTCTTCGATGTTCGCAGCTTGGCGGTCAGGCCCAATTCGCTGTAGCTGTCCTCTGGTTGCTGGCTGGCGCCAAAGGGCAGCAAGCCGGTGCCTCGACGATCGCGACTGGAGTCAAGTTTCACCCCGAGTTCGCCCAAGGCATCGACCCCGAAACCGACCATGCCGTCGGTGTAGCCCGACTCCAGGCGTAATACAAAACCCTGGGCCCACTCTTCGGCCTTGTTCTGTGGTGCGTTGCTCTGACGAAAGTCTCGGTTCATGTAGAAATTGCGCAGGTCCAAACTGGCTTTACTGTCCTGGACAAAATCAGCGTGAGCGCTAAACGGGCTAAACGCGGCGCACAGGGCAACGCTTGCCGCCGTGCGAAGGAGGCACGAATGCATGAGGGGGGTCCTTTTGTTGTTTTTGTAGGTATCACCCCCTATTCGGTAAGGGGTGTCATATAGTTAACATCTTATCTATTATTTTTGTAGCGTTTTTTTCAGTTTTTTCAGAAGAAATAGGGGTGGTGGCGATTATTTTTTATCTGAGATCATTGATTTGTTTATAAGTTAATGATGTGCTGCAGAGGGGATGTTGCATGCACTCTGTGCCGACTCTAAGCTTTGAGGCTTCGACCTCTTTTTCCGCGTGAACCATGCCGACCCCCAGACCGTCCCTTACGCTCACCTTGTTGCAGGCCCGCGAAGCAGCCATGGCATTTTTCCGGCCGTTGCTCAACGAACATGATCTGACTGAACAGCAATGGCGGGTGATCCGTATCTTGCGTCAGCACGGCGAACTGGAAAGCCATCAACTGGCTAATCTGGCATGCATCCTCAAACCGAGCATGACCGGCGTGCTGTCCCGGCTGGAGCGCGACGGTATCGTCCGGCGCAGGAAGTCGTCCGAAGATCAGCGCCGGGTATTCATCGCCCTGACCGAGCAGGGGCAGCAGTGTTTCGTCGACATGAGTGCGGGGATGGAAAGCAACTACTTGAAGATTCAGGAGCAGTTCGGCGCGGAGTCGCTTGAGCAGTTGCTGGAACTGCTCAATAAATTGAAGAACATCAAGCCCTGATTGACGCAATGTCCTGTATTTGACATCCCCTCCGAGCAAGTCAAAAAAGTCCATTGCCACCATCCGATCACCAGGAAATTGAGCGCACGCTAAGATTGCCTGCAAACGTTTCGACGCCATCGAGGCAACTTCACAGGGCTCCGTAGTGAACATCGACACCCGCATCAAATTCCGTCACCTCGTGTGCTTTCTCGAAATGGCTCGTCAGGGCAGTCTGGCGCGGGCGGCGGATGTGTTGGCGGTGAGTCAGCCAGCGATGTCGAAGACGCTCAAGGAGCTGGAGGAGCTGCTGGCGGCAAGTCTGTTTATACGCAGTAAAAGTGGTGTGAACCTGACCGAAGCCGGGGTTGCCTTTTTGCGTTATGCCGGGCCTTCGGTGCAGGCGTTGCGTGATGGGGTGAACACCTTGCGCGGTGGCGAATATGCGGCAGGCACGGTTCGACTCGGCGTGTTGTCGACAGTGGAAAGTTTGCTGGTGCCTGAGGTTGTACGGCGCTTGCACGAGCGCCATTCGGCGCTGGTGGTGAGTGTGGTGACCGGGCCAAGCGCCTATTTGTTGTCGCAGTTGCGGGTGGGTGACGTGGACCTGGTGGTCGGCCGTATGACAGATAGCCCGGAGATTCAGGGGCTGACCTTCGAGCATCTGTACAGTGAATCCATGACACTGGTGGTGCGTCCCGATCATCCCTTGCTGGCCGAGCCACTGGAGCGTAGCGCCCTGGAAGATTTCCCGCTGGTGCTGCCGCTGGCAGGAACGACGATTCGCAAATATGCCGATAGCCTGTTCGTGCAATGTGGCATCAGCCAGTCGCGGCAGCGTCTGGAAACCTTGTCCGTGACCCTGAGCCGTCGTTATGTGTTGTCCAGCGAGGCGATCTGGATCGCGCCTCTGGATGCCGTGCGCCTGGATCTGGCAAGCGGCGAACTGCTTGAGATCAACCTGGGGCAGCGCGAACCGGGTGGTTCGGTGGGGATTTCCAGTAACGCCAGCTTGCCGTTGTCACTGGCGGCCCAGTGGTGCGTCGAGGTGCTGCGCGAGGTAGGGCAGGCGTATCGCGAAGGGTCTTATCCATAACCATTTGGTTATGTGTTGAGGGTGGCTTTTCAATATTCCCCAGCCTTCTGTTGTTTGAAACTGCGCAGGTAGTGCTCCATAAATCAAACAACAGGAGATCGACATGTCTGATGCAGACAGCAGTCGTTTCGTTATTCGTGACCGTAATTGGCACCCCAAAGCCCTGACCCCTGATTACAAAACCTCTGTCGCCCGTTCTCCACGCCAAGCCTTGGTGAGCATCCCCCAGTCGGCCAGCGAAACCAGCGGCCCGGATTTCTCTCACCTGAAAATGGGCCGGTTCGATAACGACCTGCTACTCAACTTCAATAATGGTGGGCTGCCGGTGGGCGAGAGGATCATCGTTTCCGGCCGGGTCTGTGATCAATATGGCAAGCCCATCCCGCATACCCTGGTGGAGATGTGGCAGGCCAACGCCGGTGGTCGCTACCGGCACAAGAATGATCGCTACCTGGCACCACTGGACCCGAATTTCGGTGGTGTCGGCCGGGCTCTGACCGACCGTGACGGCTACTACAGCTTCCGCACCGTGAAACCCGGTCCGTATCCTTGGCGCAACGGTCCGAATGACTGGCGCCCGGCGCACATCCATTTCTCCATCAGCGGGCCATCGATCGCCACGCGCCTGATCACCCAGCTGTATTTCGAAGGCGATCCACTGATCCCGATGTGCCCGATCGTCAAGTCGATCGCCAATCCAGAGGCGGTACAGAGCCTGATCGCCCGGCTCGACATGGGTAATGCCAATCCGATGGATTGCCTGGCCTATCGTTTCGACATCGTGCTGCGCGGCCAGCGCAAGACCCACTTCGAAAACTGCTGAGGAGTCCGTCCATGCCTATCGAACTGCTACCCGAAACCCCTTCGCAAACGGCCGGCCCCTATGTGCATATCGGTCTGGCCCTAGAGGCTGCCGGCAACCCGACACGGCCGGAAGAAATCTGGAATCAGATGGCCAAGCCGGGTGCCGAGGGCGAACAGATTCTGCTGATCGGTCATGTCTATGACGGCAACGGTCACCTGGTGCGAGACTCGTTTCTGGAGTTTTGGCAGGCCAATCATGAAGGTGTCTACGACCCGGTCTTCGACTCGGAAAAAACCTTCAACAGCTTCGGCCGAACCGCCACCACCTTCGATGCGGGGGAGTGGACACTCAATACCATCAAGCCGGGCGTGGTGAACAATGCCGCCGGGGTGCCGATGGCGCCGCACATCAATGTGTCGCTGTTTGCCCGCGGGATCAATATTCACCTGCAAACCCGGCTGTACTTTGCCGATGAGCCACAAGCCAACGCGACGTGCCCGGTGCTTAATCTGATCGAGCAACCGCAGCGTCGCGAAACGCTGATAGCGCAGCGTTGCGAGGTGGATGGCAAGGCGGCTTATCGTTTCGACATACGTATTCAGGGGGAGGGTGAAACGGTGTTCTTCGATTTTTAAAACCCGCTTCGCGCCGAGCCAGCGAGTTCAACGGGCCAAGCGTGCAGACAACAAAAAGCCGCTGCCACCCTCACAGGGCGGCAGCGGCTTTTTGTTGTTACGGGTTACTTGCTATCAGGCAGCGCGTAAGCGATCACATAATCGCCGCGATCGGGTGACTGACGCGCACCACCCGCGGTGATGACAATGTACTGCTTGCCTGTTTTCGGCGACACATACGTCATCGGGCCACCCTGGCTGCCCACGGGTAGCCGGGCTTTCCAGGCCTCTTGTCCGTTGGCGGAGTTGAAGGCGCGCAGGTAGTAGTCCTGTGTACCGGCGATGAACACCAGGCCGCCCTGGGTAGAGAGCGTACCACCCAGCGTCGGCATGCCGATCGGCAACGGCAGATGCATCTTGATACCCAACGGGCCAGTGTCCTGGACGGTGCCGACCGGCACTTGCCACGCGACTTTCTGGGTTTTCATGTCGATCGCGGTCAGTGTGCCAAAAGGCGGTGCCTGGCAAGGGATGCCGGCAACCGACAGGAAGCGGTTCTTGTTCACTGCATACGGGGTGCCTTTGAGCGGTACTGCGCCCATGCCGGTGTTCAGTGCTTCACCACCGGAAGAGGTCTTGGCATCTTTCTGCGCCGCAATCATCTGGATCCACAGGCCCAGACGCATGTCGTTGACGAAGATAAAACCGTGTACCGGGTCAGTCGAGATACCACCCCAGTTCATCCCTCCCAGCGAGCCCGGGAAGCTCAGCGAGATATCGGTGCCTGGTGCGGTGTACAGCCCGTCGTAACGCATTTTCTTGAACGAGATACGGCAGAGCAGTTGATCGAACGGCGTTGCCCCCCACATGTCCGACTCGGTCAGCGTTTGCGCGCCGATCGCTGGCATGCCCACCGATTTCGGCTGAGTCAGCGAGTAAGGTTCGTTCGGGATGTTCGAGGTTTTGACCGGAACCTCTTCCACCTTGGTCAGCGGTTTGCCGGTGGCGCGGTCAAGCACGAAGATCTGGCCGGCTTTGGTGCCGATCACTACGGCGGGCACCTTGCTGCCGTCGGCTTTGGTGAAGTCGATCAGGCTTGGCTGCATGGGCAGGTCGAAGTCCCACAGGTCGTTGTGGACGGTTTGGTAGACCCACTTTTCTTCGCCGGTTGTTGCGTTCAGTGCAAGAACGGAAGCGCCGTACTTGTGGTTCAGTGCCGTACGTTCCACACCGTAGATATCGGTGGACGAACTGCCCATCGGCAAGAACACGGTGTTCATCGCCGGGTCGTAGGACATCGGTGCCCAACTGTTGGGCGTGCTGCGCACGTAGGTGCTGCCGGCCGCCGGAGCCTGCTTGTCTTCGGGGTTGCCCGGGTCGAATGCCCAGCGCATCTCGCCGGTGACGACGTCGAAACCACGGATCACGCCACCTGGCATGTCGGTCTGGACGTTGTCGGCGACACGGCCGCCGACAACCACGGTGGTCCCGGCCATCAGCGGTGCCGATGACAGCTGGTAATAGGAATCAGGGACGTCGCCAAGACCTGCTTTCAGATCAACCTGGCCGTTGTTACCGAAGCCCTGGCAGAACTCCCCTGTATCGGCGTCCACTGCAATCAGGCGCGCATCGATGGTGTTGGTCAGCAGACGGCGCTGGCAGTTGGCGCCGGCCGGTACTGATACGGGCTTGGCAGGTGTGCTGCCGTCAGCAGGCTGGGCGAGCGCGGCGGTAGCGTCGAAGTAGGCGATACCGCGGCAACGTTGCCAAACACGGGTCTTGGCGTTGATCTCGTTCTTCCACAGCTGTTTACCGGTATCGGCATCCAGTGCGATGAGGTTGTTGTGCGGGGTGCAGATGAACACCTTGTCGCCAACCTGCAACGGTGTCATCTGATCTTCGGCGCCATTGCCGTCGCTGATCGCGATGTCCCCGGTATTGTAGGTCCATGCCGGCACCAGCTTCGAGACGTTGCTACGGTTGATCTGGTCCAGAGCAGCGAAGCGGCCGCCACCTTCGTCGTTACCGTAGTGTTCCCAGTTTTTCTGGGCCTTGGCAGGGTCGACCGTGGTCAGGCCAGGGCCGTCACCGGTCGGCGAAACAGGGGCATGGGGTACGAACATACCGGCACCACCTGCAACGATGGCGACTGCCAGCACACCGCTCAGAGCGTAGCCACTGCGACCGCTGGCCAGGCTATTGGCCTTGCGCAGATGGGGGTAGACCAATGCCACCAACAGGCTCAGCACGCCCAGGGCGAACAAGCGAGAGATCAGTGGCCAGAAATTCAGTCCGACATCGGCCAGCGCCCAAATCACGGTCAGCACCATCACCGCCGCGAACAGCCAGGCACCTTGCAGACGCTGCTTGAAGAGCAGTACGGCAGAGACGATCAAACCGAAACCGGCGAGCAGGAAGTACCAGCTGCCGCCCAGCGTGGCGAGGTAGCCACCACCTGCTGCGAAGAATAATCCAAATACCAGCACACCGAAGGCGACGACCCAGATGGGCCAGCGGCTGACGGATGCCGAAGGTCGAGACTTAGTCATGTTGCATGATCCTACTGACGCATGAACGTTTGTGGGGAGGGTTAAGAGCAGTGAAGGCAAGTCTGAAAATAGTTGTTAACTATTTGGTTAATTGCGCAAAGATATCAAAAAAAGCGAGCCCTGCGACAAATTGTCATTTGCCGGAAAGGAGAAACACTGTTGCGAGGATGGTAACAATCGAGAGAAATGCCCCTGAACACACGGGGCGAGCTGGCGAAGATTGCCTTCAGCCAGGTGTGATTGCCTACCGCAAAGAGCGATAGGCAATGGGGTCGACGTACGCCGATTGCAGGTCCCGCTCCGGGATTTCCCAGATGATTTGCTTTGGCGGCGTTTCTTTGGAAGCCGGGTTGTTGAGGTAGCTGTTTGCAGCGCCAGAGAACGCTCCACCGTCTTTGGCGAAGTTACCCACGGGGGCGCCCAGTGCCTGCTGCAGAAACCCTGCGAAGTTGGAGTTGCGTGAGAATGAAGTGCCGATGAGCGCGGTGTTGGGGAGGTCGGCATCGCCAAAAAGGTCTGCCTCAGTGTCAGGGTTGGCGGCTGACGCAACGGGAAGTTCGTGGGTGCTGGTTTGGGCGACCATGTCGGGTGCGGGTTGCCATTTGAGCGGCAGCCAGTCGATGCCCGCCAGATGGACCAGATCGCCAGGTCGAACCGCGAGCGGGGCATGACGTTCATTGAACGACCTGCTTGGCGTGGCGCTGATGCCCAGGGTCTTCAGGCGCTGTGTGATGGCATCGGCCGCCGTTTTCGCGCCGGATTCGCTCCAGTGCGTATCGGTGCGCAACCAGGCACTGGCCCCCAGTGGCGTCAGCGCCGCGGTGAGGTCCAGATTCGACACGCCGCCCGCATCCAGCTTTGAGGTCCAGGCCTGGATTCGTCCTTCGAGAGCGGCTGGGCGGTGCAGTGTGCAACGCTGCTCGGAAGCGATGCGGCTCTTGTCTGGAACGATGACCACCAGCAGGCTGATAGCACGCTGGGAGAGCTGCTGCTTTAGATCAATCACGGCCTGGGCTTTGGCATCGGCATTGCGCTGCGCTTGATGATTAACCTTGAGCTCATCGGCCAAAAACAACCAGCCAGGACAACCTGAGCGAACCCTCGGCCCGGTGTCACTGAGGAGCAGCCAACTGACTCCGCGCTCCAGTTCGGCGAAGGTCGTGGGGAGGTGAGCGTTCGACAGTTCCTTGGCGAGTCGATGAGTGATATCGCCGTCAAGAATCTGCGAGGTCTGCACTTCACCGGGTAATAGTGAGATCTGCCCTGAAACGATCAGACGGCCAGAGGACAGCAGTCCGACGAACAGGAATATCAGCAGCGCCACGCCTGCCAACCGACTGCTGCGGATCGCCAAATCATCTGGCTGAGTAGGGAGCGGGGGAGGCTTTAGGGTTGTCATCAGAATTGGAAGTACAGGAAGGGTACGGTTTCGCGACTGGCGATCAGTGCGAACGACAGCATGAAACCGGTGATGGGCCAAAGGGCGGTGGTGCGGAGCAATAGGCCGCCCATTCGTTTCTCACAGTAAGGGTGCAACAACGGTGCAACGACACCGAACACCCCCAGCAAACCCGCAAGGCCGTGTACCGGGCGTAGGGTCGCGGACAGTTCGTCACCGAGGGCAATGCCTTGCAGGCCGAACTGTCCGGCATACAGGCTCAGCGCGCTGTGAAAGTCGGGGGCGCGGAACAGTGTCCAGGCCAGGCAGACGAACAGCAGGGTCAGCCCATGGGAAAACACTGGCTGTAACGGGGGCAGGGTAGAGCTGTTCCAGACACGATTCACACACAACGCAATACCATGGGCGCTGCCCCACAGCAGATAATTCCAGCTATCGCCACCGTGCCAGAGGCCGGCGATGGCCATGATCAGGAACAGGTTGCGATAGGTTTTCCAGGTGCCGTTGCGATTACCACCCAGCGAAATATACAGATAGTCACGCAGCCAGCTGGACAGCGACAAATGCCAGCGGCGCCAGAAGTCCTGGATGCTGTTGGCCAGATAGGGACGGTTGAAGTTCTCGGGAAAGTGGAAGCCCAGCATCAATCCAAGACCAATGGCCATGGCGCTGTAGCCGGCGAAGTCGAAGAACAGTTGCAAGGAGTAGGCAAGGCAGCCGATCCAGGCGTCAGAGAAACTTGGGTTCTGCACATTGAACGCCACATCGACCACCGGCGACAGGGTGTCGGCCACCAGGACCTTCATGCTCATCCCGACCATGAACCGGCGTGCGCCCAGCGAGAAATTCTGCCAGTTGAAGTGACGCTGATTCAGCTCACGCCGAACCCAGTCATAGCGAATGATGGGACCGGCGACCGAATGGCCGAACATCGAAATATAGGTGGCGTAATTAATGAAGCTGCGTTCGGCCGGCACGGTGCGGCGGTGTACATCCACCAGATAGGAAATCGCCTGCAAGACGATAAACGATAGCCCGGCCGGCATGATGACTCGCTGCCAGTCCAGCGGCATGGCGCCAGACCAGGCAAGGGCATCGATCAACGTACCGGCGACGATGTTGGCGTACTTGTACCAGCACAGCACCGCTGTGTTGAGCACGATCAGTGTCACGAGTAGCCGCACGCGACCCTTGTCTTTTTCCCGCAAGGCGTCAATCAGCAAGCCGCCGGCCCACGCCGTGATCGTTAGCACCACATGCACTGCGAGGAACCGAGGGCTCAACCAGCCATAGAACAGCCAGCTGCCGATCAGTAACGTGACATTGCGCCAGGCGGCTGGGCACACTGCATAGCTGCACAAGAACAGCGGCAGGAACAACGTCAGAAACTCGAGAGAGGCAAAAACCATGGTGGTGGCGCGATCCGATCAGTGGGCCAGGACGTCAGTCGCGAGCAACAGGTGCGGGCCATTTGCACCAGGCAGCAGCACAACGCTGTAGCGCTCGCCGGCCTTGAGCTGGCCGAGGTCGAGTGGCGCACCGACATTGGTTTGGGCGCAGACCAATTGAACCGATAGGGTGACCGGGTTGATCGCTCGGCGTTGCACGCTGCCGTCGGCCACCTCCTTGAACAGGTCGGTGTTTTTCCCCGCAGCACGCAAACCGGCCTGGGTGCACGCTGGATCGGCGCTGATAAACGCCAGCGAGGCTCTCAGGCTATTGAAATCGTCGGGTTGCTCACGGATGACGACCTGGCGGATACCTTGAGCGCTGTCTGGCAAAGCGATCACACTGGTGAATTCGCCTGCTGCCACCTGGATGTCCAGCGGCTGGCTTTTGCCGTCGCGTTCCAGGGTGCCCTTGATCGGCTGGTTGGCGGGCACGGGCAGGTAGTCGGACACGGCATTCGAACCCTCGAGCCTGAGGCTGGCCCGCGAGCCTTCGGCCAGCAGCTGCAAGGGGCGGTCGGCGGCGTTGATAAAGCGCAAGAAGGCCGAGTCCTGATCCGGGCCCGTCGGGTACAGGGCAATGTCGGCGGCCTGGGCGTGCAGGCTCAGCATCAAGGGCGCGAACAGCGCCCAGCCACATGCGGATCGAGTCATTTGCCGGCTCCTGTGCTGCTGACGGTGTCGGCGGGCAACTTGGCCAACGCACCACCAATCGCAGTGCCCCAGGCTTGATAACCGGCAACGGTAAAGTGCTGCCCATCGGTGGTGATCCACTGCCCGGGTTTGGAGAACGTCAGCGAATCGATGTAGGTGCAAGGCGCCACGTTCGCGGCTAAAAACTGCGACATCAACTGGGTGCGGGCATCATTCTTCTGGTACATGCCACCGGCTTTGCCCCAGGCCGGGCCCACCCAGGCGCAACGGGTCCCGGTGGCCGCGATGGCCTTGGCCAGGCCGGTGACGCTTTGCCATGCCCAGGCCTTCGGAAACACGGGCTTGTCATAGGACGCCATGGTGTCGCCGATGACCAGTACCACCAGGTCGGGCTTGTCGGCGGCGATCAGGTCCTGGATCGGTGTGGTGGTGGCGTCACGACCCTTGATCACCATCTTGTCGTTGCCTTTGCGCTCGGCACCGCAGTCGACCTTTTTACTGATCAGCCAGTCGCCAGCGCTGGCGCCACAGGCACCGATGGAGTGAACCAGGGCGCCTTGGCGAGTCAGGTTGTCGTGCAGCGGCTCCAGCAAATGGTCCGCGAGGCTCATATGGCTCTCCCCAAGAACAAGGAGCGTCAGGCCGGCAAGGGCAGAAGTGGGCATCGGAAACTCCAGAATGATCAGTTGGAATAAGGTGAGGCGTACGGACTGACCGGCAAGCTCATGGGGCCGCTGATGTCCTCGAACAGGTAACGCAAAGACAGGGCGCCGCTGAATTGTTGGTAGTCGTGGGCGTTGTCCAGGCCCAGATTGGCGCCCAGCAGGAAGTTCGAAGCGACCTTGTATTCAGCCGCTGCGGCGACGCTGTAGCCGATCCCGGTTTTGTTTTGCCCGGCGTAACGCAGGCCCGAGGCCGCCTGCAGGGCTTTGTCGGTCGGGAAATAGTCGACACTGTCTTGCTCGAAATGCTGCACGCCGACCGAGCCCTTGACTTGATACGTCAAGCGCCCGGTGCGTTGTGCCCAGGTCACCGGTACGCCCAGGGCGAAGAACGTCTGCGGACTGAAATAGCCGCCGTGGCCATAGGTGAAATAGTCCTGATTGTTCGCGTAGCTGATGCCGGTCATGCTCAGGCCGACGGTCAGCTTGCTGTCCGTTGCATTTTGCAGGTACCAGTAGATGCCGCTGCCCAGTTCACTGCGGCTGTTGGATTCGACATGGTTGCCCAATAGCTGGTGCCAGGAGGCGTAGCCATAGGCGCCGACTTCACTGTCGTCATAGCTCAACTGGCCGCGCCCGCCGTTGGCGGTCACACCGCCCCAGGACTGCCCGCTGCGTTTGTCCGTGGTGCCGGCAAACGAGGTGACGCTGTCAGTCACCGGACGCCGGGAAACGCTCACCCCGTAGCGGACATTAGAGGAGTCGCTTATGGGGCGATCAACGCTGATGCCGCCCGTGGCGGTGGAGTATTTGAAGCCGAGCGGGGTGGTGCCGAGATCGGCCTTGAGCCCATCCGCGGGCCGTTGAATAGCGACGGAAAGACCGACACCCTCGGTTTTTTGCGAGCCGGCGCCTTCGCTCTGCGCACCGCTACCGAAGCGCTGCAGTGCTTCGCCGCTGGCACTGCCGGCGTTCAGTGAGACCGGTGTCACGCGCAGGGCGACGCGGCTTTCATCCAGCGGGATATTGATTTCCAGCGGCGTTTCAATATCGGTCAGTTTGCTCAACCCCGACTCACTGTTGTTGCTGCGAATGCTCACGCCCTGGGTGACGTAGGCACTGCGCTCCTGAAGGATTTTATTCAGCGCCAGTTGTGCGGGGCTGATGTCTTCACTCACCAGTGCAGCGCGCGGTAGCTGCGACTCGAATGGATTGCTCGCCTGCTGGGGCCTTGGCAGGGCGTCGATGCCAAAAGGGGTGTTAGACCTCACGCTGCCCGGTATTTCCTGAGCCGGTGGCGGGATCGCTGCCAGCAAGGTGTCGCGACTGACCTCGCTGCGTGGCCCCGACACCCCCGCAAAAGGGTTGGGTGCCACCGTCGAACCGGCCAGTTGGCCGCTCTGGCTTCTGCGTTTCTCGCTCTGTTCGATGGCCACTGCCTTGCGCAGCAGATCGGTCGCCGTGCCGGTCTTGCCCATGTTCTGGTAGAGGCGGGCGGCCTCGGTCAGCGTTTGAGGGTTGCCGGATTCGGTCTTGAGCAGCTGTTGCAGTGCCTGTTCGGCAAAGCCTGTGTCATGTGCCAACACCGCCGCGTCGGCGGCACCCAACAGCAGTTGTGGGTCGTTTGGCTGACGTTGTAACAGCGGCTTGTAGAGTTCGAGGGCTTTTGCCGTGTCGCCGTTGGCCGAATACATTCGCGCCAGCGCCGCGACGGCGGCGCTGTCACCGGGACGTTGCGCCAGCGCGGGCGCCAGCGTGTCATACGCGCTGGCCAGATTGCCTTGTTCGCGTAGATGGTCAGCCTGGCGGATGCGATAGAGATGGAGCAGGTCGTCGAAACGCTTGCGAGTCGGTGCGTTCAAGGGCTTGTTCTGAAGGTCGCGCAGAATCTCGTTGACCTGGGCGTCTTCCCCGGACTCAAGCAGGACCGAGGCGTATTGCAGGATGAAGTCCGCCGAGGGCGCAGCGGTGTGTTGCAACTGGCCGCGCATGAGGGCCAGCGCTCGGGTCGGCTCGCCGATCTCGACATAGGCCGAGGCCAGGCTCGCCGTGCGATCTGGACTGTTGTTGGCCATCGGCTGAGTACGATCGAGCAAGGTCAGGGCTTCCTGGCGCTGTCCGCGCTTGCCCAACCCGATCGCCTGGCTGAGTTGCAGGTTGAGGCTGACATCAGCGGCCAGTGCTTCCATGTCCGGGGTGCGCTGGTCGGGGCGCAAGCGTCCCAAGGTTGCCTGGGCGGCTTTCCACTCACCCATCTGGACCGACAGCAAGGCGCTGACGTAAAGCGCATCGGCATTGTCGGGGTGGGCCTGGAGCATGGTGTTGATCAGGTCCCGAGCCTTTTGCGGTTCGCCCATCGCCAGGTTCAGGCGGGCCAGGGCGAAACGTGTCCAGATGTTGTCCGGCTCAACGCGCAGCGCGTCTTGCAAGGCGTTGCGCGCAGCGGGCAGGTCGTTGCGTTGTTCGGCGAGGGCGGCCAGTTGTGTCGCGCGCAAGGCTTGCAGGCGTGCGGACTGGCCGGTCTTTGCCTGTCCGGTGGCTGGCAGGCTGTTGATCAGTTGCAGGGCTTCATCGTTCTTGCCGCTCTTGAGCAGCACATTGACCAACCCTTCCTGTGCTCGAGGGTCGTCGCGGCGCAGATTCAAAATTTGCCGATAGTTGCGCTGAGCCTCATCGAACTGGCCCGCGCTGGCCTGAATATCCGCCAGGGCGAGGAGAGCATCCGCCCCGTTTGGATTCTGCCGCAGCGCCTGGTTCACCAAGGCCTGTGCCTGGGCTGTCTGGCCTTTGGCCTGGGCATCGCGGGCCTGCTGCAACGCAGACCAGTAGCGCACTTCGTTCAGCGCCACTTGCCAGCGGCTGCCGTTGTGTTGTCGCGTGGCCTGCCCCAGGAGCTTTTCCGCTTCGGCCAGTCGCTGTTGCTGCTGGCGAATAACTCCAAGGCCGCCCAGCGCGTCAGCGTCATCGGGCTGGGTTTTCAAGCGTGCTTGAAACGCCTGTTCGGCGGTGGCCTGATCGCCTGCTTTGAGCGCCTTCAGGCCGCGCGCGACTTCGGCGGGCGGTTGCCATTCCTTGCTGGCCGTCGTTGCCGGCTGTTGCTTGCCCTTGTTCATCTGTGCGCGGATTTCCACGTCATCCGGATGCGTCTTGAGGTACGCCTCGAACAACGGTACTTGTGCCGGATTGGGCGGACCGATCCAGGTCAGTGCCAGGCGCCAGCTTTCGTCGGCATCACCGGCAATGTCGGTACGCTGGGTCAGCGCGGCCAGTGCACGAATGCCCTCGGCACGGCTGTCTTCACGACGGACCAGATGCTTGGCGTAAAACAGCGCGACGATCGAGTCGTTGGGCATCTCACGTTGCAGGCGCTGGAATCCGCTGCGTGCTTCAGCCCAGTCAGCCTGATTGAAGGCAAGGTTGTTGTAATACTCGCGGCCGATCGTACCTTGAGGTGGGCGGCCATCGAACAGCGAGCGAAACACGGCGGTCGCCTTGTCACGCTCACCGGCATCGACGAGGCGCCGAGCCTCCTCCAGGCGCTGCTGGTTCTGCGGTTGGGCCACGCCGATGTCCTGCGCCAATTGCAGAGCCTGCCGAGGCGTTGGCTGGATGGCCTGCAAGCGGGCGAGGTATTGCTGCGCCTGTTGTGGCTTGCCCTGTTGCACGCCGATCAAGCCCAGGCCATAGAGTGCGTCAACCTGGACCGGGTCCAGCAGCAGGACTTTCTGCCAGACTTCCGTAGCGCGTTGAGGGTTGTTGTGCGACTGCCAGTAATGCCCTTGCTCGACGAGTAACGTCTGTGGCGTCGGACTTTGAGCGTGTGCAGCAGCCGTCCATGCGCTCATGACGGCGATGGCTAGCGTGCGGTGGTGCGCGTGCATGCGGTCTCCCAGGAGAGTTTCAGCGTTCCGTCTTCCCGGAATCGGTAATGTTTATCTGCCCAGCCGAGCGCGAACAGGCTAAGCATGAAGTTGTAGTAACGCGGCGGACTGGCGTCGGCATCAGGCCTGGCCAGCGCCTCTTGCAAGGCGAGCTCCACGCGCTGGCGTTGTTGATCGGCCAACCGGGGATGCCCCTTGGCCTCAAGGTAGGGAATCAGTGCAGCCCAGAATCCAAACGGGCTCTGACCCTGGACACTGCCGTGGAGAATCCGGACTGTTTCCGGGGGGGAACCCGTCGCGACAGTGCTGCGAGCCATGCCGTCCAGCCGTTTGAGCAGGAGCGCTGCCAGCGGTTCGGAGGCGTCGCTCATGCCCAGCCAGAGGTACGCGCGAATGGCATCGTAGCTACCCGTGTCGCCGTTGATCGGGTCGCTGACGAAGACACCCGATTGCGCTGAAGTGCCTTGATAACCGACCCAGTCAGCGACAAAACCGTGGTGGCTTGATTGGGCAATCATCGTCGCGGTGTTGTTGGCAATCGCTTGCCAGGGCCCGTTGGGAGCTTCCTTGGCCAGCCGCCGTAACAGTGGCAGTGGCAGGTAGCTGGGGTTCAGGCGCCAGAGAGCATCCGGCAGGACGAAGCCCTGTGGTCCAGGCAATACCATCGGCCCCAGCCCGGGCAGCGAGACGACCAATTGCGCTTCAATCGTCGCCATCAGGTGCAGGGCATCCTGGCGATAGTCCGGCCGATGCCACAGTCTTGCGGCTTCGAGCAGGGCGTAGGCGATCCACAGGTCGGCGTCGGCAGCCGAATTGGCGTCTTGCAGACGCCACTGACCGTCCGTGCCTTGCCCCCATAACCAGCCTGGCAGGCGAGTGGCTGTGGCGGAGCCTGCGAGGTTGGCTGATGTCCAGCGCCAGAGTTTGTCAAAGCGTGCCTGATCGTTGCCGATCAGTGCGAAGAGCATGCCGTAGGATTGCCCTTCAGAAGTGCTGTGATTGTTCTCCAGGCTCGATTCCAGAACCCGGCCGTCGGCCTGGACGAAGCGCGTTGCATAGGTTTGCCACAGTGGCCAGGCCGGCAACTCACAGGGAGTTGTGGCGGCTATCGCAGGCACCGGCAGGGCGAGCGCAAGCACAACGCTCAACCTGCGCGCGTTACCGCGCAGGCACTGGCGAAGTGAAACCGCCCGGCTGCTCATGGACGACACAGGCATGCGCAGCTCATTGGCCAAGACGACGTTTGGCCCGTAAGCGCAGGGCCAGGTAAGTCATCGAAGCAAGCAGCAGGACCCCGAGGAGCGTGAACAGCATGAGCGCCATTATGTTTTGCGAGAGGTACCACTGCAGATAGCGCAATGGCCCCAGGCTCCCGACGTAGTAGTCCTGTTCGGCGACCAGCGATTTGACATGCTTGCCCTTGACCACCACCAGACTGCCTTGCAACTCGTGGGCGTTTTCTTCGCTGCTGAGCAGGGCGTTGGTCACGTCGGCCAAGCCGTTGGGCCTTGCGCTGGCGATAAACACCACACTGCGCCCACTCTTGAGCGGCGATTCGAATCCAGTCAGATAAGCACTGCCGTCGTCAGCGCTGAACCTGAAGCTGCTGCGCGCTTCACGCAGATTGGTTTTCGTATCCGGGCTGATCCAGTTGCGCAGACGCAAGGGCAGGTCAGACAATTCAAAGTACTGCGCAGCAGCTTCGTCCTTGGCCGGCAGCAGGCTTTGCCATTGCTCCAGCAGCGGCTGATTGTTGCCCGAGGCGAGCACCAGCAGATCCCGGTCGCGTTGCTCGGCCACCTGGTCGGCGTGGACCACCTTGACGCCGGTGGCCGGATAACCGGTGGAGTCGCCGAAGCGGCCCAGCACGGTCAGATAGGCGCTCAGATCGGCCGGGCCTGGCTCGTTGGGCAGGATCACCGATGTTTCAGAAAGGTCGGCCATACGGGTGAACGGGAAGCCGCTGTCCTTGAACACCCCGAGGTTGGGCATGGCCATGAAGTGTTCGTATTGGCTGAGGTCCAGGGTCGAGTCCGGGTCAATCACACCGCGCATGTTGTCGATGATGATGTCGCGGCAGTCGCCCTGTTTGATGTAGTCATACATAAAGCGAAATTGCAGGCGTGATTGCAGCGCTACGGAATTGAGCGGCAACAGCATGCGCGACGTGCGGGCCAGGCTGTCGTCGGTTTTGAGCATCGCCAGCAGGCTGTCGCTGTTGCCGAGTTTCTCGATCGAAGGCAGATCGATCGACTTGATGAAGGTATCGTTGAAATTGACCAGCAACGAGGAATTGGTGGAGACCGGCTGCGGCGTATAGCGGTATTTCAGGTCAAGTTGTGCGCCGGGCTCACGCCAGTTAAACAGGTCGGGTGGCAAGCGCAGCGCAACCGTCATTTGTCCTGGGTTGTAACCCGACACATTGAGTTCTGCGGGCTTGGCCAGTTCACCCAGGCGAACCGGGCGGTCGGAGGGCAGCCAGTTAGGCGCGTCGTACGGTCGGCGTGGCTTGAGCGAGTCGATCCGGTCGATCACCACGCTCTGCCCGGAAAAAGCCGAGCCACCGAGGGCCAGCGCGGTCGCGGCGACTTTGAGATCGGCGCCATCGCGCCCGGAGACGATCAACAGTTTGCCCTGAGCATCATTCGGGTTGCTCACGAGTGTCAATGTCGGCCCCGTGGCCGCTTTGATCGGCAAGCCACTCAAGGCCGTCGATTCGCCGCTGCTGACAAACACCACGGCGTTGCCTTTGGCCGGCAGGCTGGTGAGGCTGGCGGGGAAGGTTGCGCCGCGGTAGCTGGCCAGGGCGCCAAACCAGGACGACAGGATACCGGCGGCCTCAAGCTCAGGGCCGCCCGGGCGCGCAGTGAACACGAAGGGCAGCTTCAGGGGCGAAGCGTCTCGACGATCGAACAAGGGCAGAGGCAGAGCGGACAGGTCGTTGGGCTGTTTAATCGAGGACACCTGGAGGCTCAGCTGGCTATCGTTGCCGATCTTGGCCCACAGGCTGGAGTGCAGAGGGTCTTCACATTGCATCGTGTAGTGACCGATGAACTGCAGGCTGAGCCGGTTGAATTCGGTGATGGTTTGCGGCGGAATCTGCACGGTCCGGGTCTGCAATTTACCGGCCTCTTCCTTCGGGAGGGGCAGGCTGGCGGCCACTTGATCGTTGATCAGCACGTTGATTTGCGAAAGGTCGGCCAGCAGCGCCGGTGAATAGCTGTACTGCAGCGTGACCTGCGCAGCCGTGACGACTTCATCGGCGCGCACATTGAAGTTCACACTGTCGGTAGCCTCCACGCCTTTAAGGTTCATCGAATAGCTTTTGCCGAGCTCCTTGAGGGTGCGGGTATAGCTGTTGCTCGGGGCATCGGTCCCGGGCAACGATGCGACCGGCATCACCGCCGGCTCTGTGGCGTTGATTGGGGTGGTAGCACTCAACGCCCAGTCGCTCCAGCCCACTAGTGAGCAGGCGAGCAGCATGAGTGAGCGACGAGGAGGAAAGGTCCGGCGAGTGGAAGGCTTCAAGATCGTTGCGTGTCCGCGGTGGGGTCGATGGGTGATGGAGTGGCCGGGCGTTTGCGCAGCAGCGCCTGGCTGTCCTTTAGGGTGGCAACGAACAAGCGCAGGATGGCGCGCAAGCCAATGCTGCTGACCTCGCGCAACGCTGACATTGGCGCGTCGAGGCGGCCGTTGCCCCACGTGTTGGCCCAGGTGTCGGCCCGTGAAAAGGTCAGTCGCACCAGCTCACTTTGCTGGCGCAGGGTCAAACCCTCGAATTTCACGCCTGCCACGTTGTCGTTGCTGAAGATCGTTGTTGCGGGAAAGAGGCTTGAGGGAGGTGTGCGCAGAATGCACAGCCGCAGCTTCTCTTTGGCGCTGAGCTGAACTTGCGGTGGCAGTGCCAGACCCACGCCGTTTTGTGAGAAGTCCCGGGTTATGCAATCGAACGATGTGCCGTCTTCGCGATAGACGCGCACGGGCAGATCCGCGGGCACCCTGGGCTCGTTGCGCACCTGAGAGGACTCAGTGGCCACCGCCACGGCGGTGCTGACGATGATGATGTTGTACACGGTCCAGATCAGGTTGATCAGCAGGGTCGTGACCTCGGCCGAATCACTCCCGACCAGTTTCACCACGCCGATCGCCAGACCGATCATGTTCAAGGTCAACAGGACGATGTAAGGCCGCGCGAGCTTCCAGTTGAAATAGTCCTTTTCGACGGTGCCGCCCTTGTCGGTTACGTTGAATTTGCCCAGCGAAGGGCTGATTAGAGCCAGCAGGACCGGTCGCATGATGTGCCAGGCCAACACCGACTCATACACTTCGTTCCAGAAGGAATGGCGGAAGCGCCCCTGGATGCTGGAGTTGGTCAGGCTGGAATGGAAAATATGCGGCAGTACATAGACCGTGACCATCAACGCCGAGGCATGGAAAATCTGCGCGTCGAAAAACAGGTAGGCCAATGGTGCGGTCAAGAACACCAGGCGGGGCAGACTGTAGAAAAAGTGCATCATGGCATTGAGGTAGCAGATGCGCTGCCCCAGGTTCAGCCCTTTGCCAAACAAGGGATTGTCGGTCCGAAAAATCTGCACCATGCCCCGTGCCCAGCGTATGCGCTGGCTGATGTGTCGGGAAAGGCTTTCGGTGGCCAGTCCCGCCGCTTGTGGAATGGCGAGGTAAGCGGTGTTGAAACCACGGCGATTGAGCTTGAGTGCCGTGTGCGCATCTTCGGTCACGGTCTCGGTGGCGATGCCGCCGACTTCCAGCAAGTGAGTCCGCCGGATGACCGCGCAGGAGCCACAGAAGAATGCCGCGTTCCACAAGTCGTTGCCGTCCTGCACCAGGCCGTAGAACAGCTCACCTTCATTGGGTACCGAGCGAAAGGTATCGAGGTTTTTTTCGAACGGATCGGGTGAGTAGAAAAAATGCGGCGTTTGCAGCAACGCCAGGTTCGGGTCCTTTAAAAACCAGCCCATGGTGATTTGCAGGAAGGAGCGGGTGGGCACGTGGTCGGCGTCGAATATGGCAATGAACTCGCCATCGGTGACTTTGAGTGCCTCGTTGAGGTTGCCGGCCTTGGCATGTTGATTGTTGTCGCGGGTGATGTAGTTGACACCAATCTGCTGACAGAAAGCCTTGAATTCCTCCCGGCGTCCGTCATCGAGCACGTGCACCCGCAGTTTGCCCTCGGGCCAGTCAATGGCCTGAGCCGCGAGCACCACCAGTTTGACGATACCCAGTGCTTCGTTATAGGTGGGAATGAACACATCCACCGTCGGCCATTCAGCGGGTGGCTGTTGCAGAAACTGCGGTTTACGTTGCAACGGCCAGGCGGTCTGTATATAGCCGAAGACCAGGACGAGCAAGGCATACAGTTCTGCCAGCACCAGCCCGTAGCCAAATACGGCATCCTGCCAGTTGTCGAAGTCCAGGGTGTCGGACAGGCGCCAGTACATGTAACGCAACGAAGCGATCAGCGAGAGGGTAATCAGGGTCAGGATCGCCAGACGCCCGGTTTGCTTGCGGATGATCAGGCTGGCGGCAAAACAGACGGAGGCAAACACGGCTTGGGAATACAGATTCTGCGGTGCAGTGAGGATACCCAGCACCAACAATGCTGCAATCAGCCCGCCTGAAATTTTCAGGCCCAGGCGCCAACGCAGGGGCCATTGGCTAAAGCGATCCTGGAAGCTATCCAGCAGCTTCTGCAACCACCAGGTCTTTGCAGGTAGCTGATTCAGCTGGACGGTCATAGCGTGCCCTGCTGGCTGGAAGCATCCGTGAAAAGCAGGGCATGGACCGCGCCTGATAGCGACAGAATGTCCTGACAGCCAATGCTCTCAGGTGCGTACTGCAACAGGTCCCGACCATAGGCCAGCGACTCGTTGAACTGGTGATCGAGGCGAATCGTCCCGATCAGGTTAGCGCCGAGCCGTCGCTGAAACAGCACGCCCATGTCCCTGCTGAACGCACGAGAGTCATCCCGTTGGTTGAGCACATACCGCTGCCGCTGTGCGCGTCGCGGGCTGGTTTCCAGCCACTGGGTCATGGTGTCCAGTGCCAGGTAGGAGGCCGCGTCGGCCACCGTCATCACCAGCACCAGATCGGCGGCGTCGAGTGCCTGTTGCGAATAGACGGTCGCGCCCGAAGGCGTATCCAGGATCACGATATCGTTTTCGCTGAGGTTCATTGACGCCAGGTGCTGATTCAACCAGTCAGCATCTTCAAGCAGCATCTGCCTGAGCAATCGGCGTTCGTTCAGCTCGCCAGTGCCGAAGGGCAGGCACTCACTGTCACTAAAGCCCGGCAGGCGATGAACGCCCCAGTCGGCGTCCTGCTCTTTGAGCTGGATCAGCCCGGGAGCCGGCCTGGTGATACCCAAGTGGCTGGACAGCGCGTTCTGAGGGTCCAGATCAATCGCGATGACTCGCCCGCCAGGGTGCCGAAGTGTTTTCGCGAGGCCAGCGGCGATGGTGCTTTTACCCACCCCGCCATTCGCTGAAACGATGGCAATGACCTTCGCCTTGGTCCGCTTGCGAATCGTTTCTGGCAGACCGTCCCGACGAACCTGGTTGAGTTCACGCAACAGGTCGCTCAATCGCTGACGGTCACCCGTAGCAGAACTCGCAAGTGGTTCGGTCAGGGGAGGGGGCTTGGGCGATGGTGGCGAGGGGGGAATATTTTTCACCGGTTCGACCGGCGGTTCTGGCTCAGCCACCGCAGGTATGACCGGGTCGTCTTTGAAATCTTTATAGTTTGGTTGTATTTCCTGGTAAGTCTCTGCGTTTGCGCCAAAACGTGTAAAGAGTTTCGTAATGTCGTCTACATATTTCATGCGTTGTACCAGGAATGAAATAACTTAGAAACTCAGCATTCCATTAACTTAACAAAGTTGATGCGTCGTCTAGGCGTTGGCAGAGTGCCATTAATTTAGGGTTTCCATGTAGGTGTGTCAATAATTGTTATAAAAAGTCAGCGAGTCATGTTGGTGTTTGTCCAAGTATTATTTGTGTGTTGTGATATTTGTAGAAAGTGTGAATGTTAAAGTGCGCTAAAATAATAACTGTCCAATGAGGTGTGGTGCGGTAGCAGATAATAAGTGCATTTATCGGGAGAAATAATTTCAGAGTATTTCTGCTTCAGGAATAAAAGAAATCTCTTCGGTTTCAATGGGGGTGGAGTAGTGTGAGTCTCGTTTCCGCTAAAGTTATTGTTCTATTGGCTTTCGTTGAAGTTCGTGAAGATTGAAAAAAAGAAACTTCGGTCTCTTTTTATGGTTACCAAGTTCCACCACTTCTGACGCAAATGTATCTCTGTGTATCCAGGCCGCATGCCGATACAGACTGTTTCTTTTATGGGCGGTTGGTGACACATCCGGGATACCCGTTCGGCGTCAAATGAACTCCATCGAGACATCGTTCAATAGTTCAACCACCCAAGGAGTTTCCAATGAAAAAAGTAATGGCCGCTCTGGCCTGCACCGTTAGCCTGATCATCGGCGCCAACGCGTCGGCGCAAACTGAAAAGCCTACTGTTGTTCTGGTGCACGGCGCCTTTGCCGATGCTTCGAGTTGGAATGGCGTGGTGAAGATCCTCGAAAAAGATGGATACCCTGTTGTGGCCGCCGCCAATCCATTGCGCAGTGTGAAGAGCGATGGCGCTGCTGTTTCTGCGTTGCTCGATGGCATCAAGTCGCCTGTTGTGCTGGTCGGCCACTCCTACGGTGGCAACGTCATCAGCGAAGCGGCCAACGACCATGCCAATGTAAAGGCACTTGTTTACGTCGCCGCCTTCGCGCCCGAGGCGGGCGAAACGGTCGCCGGGCTAGCCGGAAAATTCCCGGGGAGTACCCTCGGCCCAACCCTCGCAGCGCCTGTCGCACTGGCTGATGGCGGCAAGGATTTGTACATCCAGCAGGACAAGTTTCACGATCAGTTCGCCGCTGACGTCCCCACCGCGCAGGCGGCATTGATGGCGGCGACTCAGCGCCCGGTCACCGAAGCGGCGCTGAACGAACAGTCAGGTACGCCCGCCTGGAAGCACATTCCGTCCTGGTACATCTATGGCGACAAGGACAAGAACATTCCACCGCAGGCCATGGAATTCATGGCCAAGCGAGCCGAGGCCAAGGTGGTGAAAGTCGTTAAAGGGGCTTCCCATGTCGTGATGGTTTCAAACCCGGAGCCGGTAGCCCGGCTGATTGAAAAAGCGGCTGCGGCGATGTGATTCCTGCGCTTGTGAAGTGTAGGTAGGCAGAGGGTCAAGTATCGAATCAAGGCATCAAGTGAGGAACTCATTTGTGCCTTGATCGATTTTTGAACGGGTGGTCGTCAGTAAGTTGATCAGCCGGTGAGCCTCTGCGCCGAAGCATTTCACCGGCTTGCCGTAGCGACGCCTCGCAAGGCACCGATCTGTTTAACCCCTTAGAACCAATAATGCAGGCCGAGCATTAATGACTGGGCGCTGTAGTCAGTACGCACATCGCCTTGGGGCAGGCCCTGAATGTCACCGAAGTGCGCATCGCGAGTCTTGAGGTATCGATAATCCAGGGACATGGACCATTGCTCGGTGAGTTCGTAACCTACCCCGGCGCCGAGTTGATAGGCCGATACAGTGTCGCGATGAGTGTTGCCGAACTGGACGCCGCCGGCTTCCAGGCCACTGACCGACAGCTTGGTGTAACCCAGGCCGCCGCCGATGTAAGGGGTGAACCGATTGAAGGGGGCTGGCAGGTTCAAGACGTCATACCAGAGGTTGGCCATGACGCTGGTGGCTTCCTCTTCGCCTTTCCCGTCGATGCTCCCGCCGCCTTCGTAGACCCGGTTATTGAACTGGGTCAGGGTGTTTTTGCGGTAGCTGAGTTCCACTTCGGGTCTGAGCCCGATGGGGAATCGCCAGCCCAGTGCGAGTCCGGTGGCGTAGCCGGAGTGTAACGGTTGGTTGAATTCCATCTCGACAAAGTCGAGGTTGTTTTGGTTAAGGTCCTGCGGAGCCACCCAGTTCAGACCACCCATGACGCTGACGTAAGGGCCGAGCGTGTCGGCGGAACTGGACTCAGGGGCAATAACGCCCATGCCAATGACGCCCATCATGAGATACAGAGGTTTTTTAAATAGGTTCATGCTCGGTCCAAAGTGTGCCGTTATCGATAAGTAAGCGGGGGGCGGCAGCGAGCGTGCAACACGCTCCCTCCCGGGATATTTCATACACGGTGCAAATGCGTTCCAGGTTTTTCGAGCCCTGGGGTACTGATGGCATTCGCTCGTTGTTCAGCCAGCGTGCACAGGTTGCGCAGTGCCGTAGTCATTGCCGCGGTCAGCATTTTGCGTAGCAGCCCGCGGTATAAAAAACTCAAGGGGCCAGAGATCTTTGCGCTATGGATGACTTGGGTTTCATTCGGGGAAAGCCTGCGCATCTGGTGATCGAACTCAAGGTCGATCCAAAGCAGTCTTGCCGTGTTCCGATAGCTTTCATGCAGCTTCACTGCTTCCAGTTTCAGCGGCATGTTCAGGCCATTTTTGAGGACGCATTTGCCTCGCGTTCCAGGTTGAAACGGGCCATTGAGTTCGCACTGGCGAACGTCGGTATCCCATAGCGGCGCTTCTGAAAAATTGCTCCAGATATTCCAGATTTCAGCACGCGGCGATTTGACTATGACTTGCACTTTGACATCGTTCACGGCGACACCTTGATTGTTGGGGGCACGGTCATGCGGGAGAGTGGGATCAATTGAGTGCCTCAGGCCGCGGGTGCGGATTGACTCAGCACCTGAGCTGTAATGCTGGCTTGACCGATTTTTTCGCCCCGGTTGAACAGGTCGATATAGATGCGGTTGGTTTTGAACGGCTGTTGTGCGTCAAAACCCGCTTGCGGTGCCAATGACAGCGGACTGTTCCTGGGGATTGGCCGATCCAGGGTGAAACTCAAGGCCAGCAGGTTCATCGGGGTGTTGAGTGGAATCCGCAGATGGCTGTGGGCAATCTGCATGTAGCACTGGCGGGCAACTTCGAGGAAATACACCATCGAATGGTGCTCGGGGTCGCCCTCCTGGAAGAAGTGCTCATCCGGCAGTTTGAGCGTGTCCACGCTCAAGCCCTGAGCGATGCCGCTCATGTCACTGACGATGACGTTTTCTTCCCTGGCCTTGTGCAGCAAGGCCTTGTCACGGCAGCGAGTGGCCGTGAACTCGCCGGCGGGCGATTTCTCGAACGCCGAGCTGTAGGCCATCCCAAGGACGCAGGTGCACATCAGCTTTCCGGCTTGCATGACCTTGGCATTGAACACCTGGGAGTCTTTTTCCTGTTCCAGATGCAGATCAATCACACCCTCCTTTTGTACGTATTGCTGGAACTTGATATTCAGGGTTTTGACATACGCGACTCGCCCACTCAGTGGCGGCATGGCGAGTTCAATCAGTTGCAACACGCCCTCAAGCAATAGAATGCCGGGGATGTGATCAAGAGGGTGATCGAAGAAATAAGGGTGCGCTTCATTCACCACGAGCCGGGCGTGCAGTGACTGAGCGCCGCGCTGGACGTTGGCGATCACGATGTTTTCCGGGGAACGTTGCCAGTGCGCCGGGCGCTGGACTTCAGTGCCACGGTGCAGGGCGAAAAGACTCTCCATGGCGCGAACCCGGACACGCAGCCCTGAGAGCAGAGTGTTGGTCAGCATGTCGCTGAGTTGCAGCACGTCGACGCCGTCGTTTTGTGGTTCGCGGACAAGGCTGACAGGACGGGCAGGCGGGATCACCGGTTGCAGTTCATGGTGGGCCGAGTGAGCAAAACGCAGGGTAAAGGGATGCTTGATGGCAGGAGCGGGTTCGGCCACCGTGCTCCATTCCCGAAGCTTTTCAGTAAACAACCACATCACTGCCTTGCCGGCTTCGCGAACCTCGATCACCGTGTGAGCCGATGCACTCAACATCACCGCCAGCAGGGTTTCGATGCCACTGGCTTCAGCCAGGAAACCGGTAATCTCTTGCAGAGATCCACTGGCATGAGTCGCGTCAGGTTGCAGCTCGCAGACTTCAATGTTCTGGTATTGACTCCGCTCTTTGCCCAGCAGTTGGCAAGCCTCTTCCAGCGAGTTCGCGGCATGGGCGAGAACCGCCGCGCGGATCACCAGTAAAGGTTTGTCGCTGGCGTCTGGTTGATAGGGACGCAGCGCAATCAGCCCCAGTCCTTCACCTTGCACCGTCGCTGAATGTCGGGCGCGCTCGATCTCGATTTCACCGCTGATAAAGCGTCCTGCACCGAGCAACAGCGTGGTTATGCCGTTCTTGAACCATTGCTGCGATGCCAGCAAGGTTTGCCAGAACAGACCCGGGGTGCCGACCAGTGTTTGATGGAAACCCTTGAAGTCAAAAATCTGCGTCGGGTAGCCGGACAACATGTTCGGCAACATGGTTGCCACGTCCGCTACCTCCACGCCCGGTGGCGTGCCTTGAGCCTGGGAGTAGAAGCTGTGAGCGCTGCTGTACGCATTGCTGAAGCGTTCCCCGCCCATGTTGCAGCACATGACCATCGCCGTGCCGGGTGAGCCGGCCACACCCGGCAGGCGTCGCAGCAAATGATTGACGCGATCGGTGATCAACAACTTGAACGGATCGACATGGGCCAGAGGTTTGGGGCCCATGCCGAAACCGTCGATATCAATGACGCGATCCTGCGCCAGGAATTGGCCCAGTAACGGCTGACCTGGGGCAGGGGTGTAATCAACGAAACGCCCATAAGGGAAACTGACTGATGGCGCTGCCGGCCGATCGAGCTGTTGTTTGAATGACTGCAACGAGCCGTGACTGCCGATCGCTGCTTCAGCCTCGACAATCGCAAGGTCCAGTATTAACACGCCGGGGTTGGCTTGAGGGGCGACAGGGCGGTTGTCGGGAATATATTCATCCACTACCAGATGCGCATTGGCGCCGCCAAAGCCAAAGCTCGAGATGCCTATACGGATCGCCGACTGCCGGTCCGCGAGGGGCTGTATCTGCCTTGTGGCCAGTCGCAGGCTGGTCTCGTCGACTTTTGCGCTGGTACGGTAGTCGGGCTGAGGTGGAATCCCTTTGTGACGCAAGATCATCAGCGCCTTGGCGAGCGAAGCGCCTCCAGCAGCGGCCAGTGGGTGGCCAATGACGGACTTGATCGAACCGATGGTGATTTTTTTGCCGTCTGTGCAGTGGGGGGCGAAGAAGCTGTTCAGCGAGTCCAGCTCTGTCGCATCACCCAGCGGAGTACCGGTGCCATGGGTTTCGATGTAGTCCACGTCATTGGGATCAAGACCGATATAGGCACGCTGGTAAGCCGTGTACTGGGCCTGTTTGCCAGGTGCAAACACTGAACCTTCGGCGCCATCGGCGGACATTCCCAATGCCCGTAAAACACCCAGGGGACGGCGCTGCGCAATCAGGGCCTGCGATACAGGCTCGACCAAAAAGGCGACTGCACATTCGCCCGGCACAATGCCGTCAGCGTCCTGGCCGAACGCCTGCATTTGGGCCCGGGCGGAAAAGGCGGTCAACTGCGAGAAGCCCAGAAACAGCGCCGGTGGCAGCACGGTGTTCAGTGCCATGACAATCGCGTTATCCGCCTGTCCGCTATTGACCAGGGCCTGAGCCATGTCGATTGCATAGGGGAACGAACTACAGGCGGTGTCGACCGATAACGCCGGGCCACCGAAGGCAAAAGCCGCCGCCAGTTCAGCCACTTGTTCACCCGGCGTGTAGCCCTGTGGTGCTTCGGTTTTTCCGGACATGCCGGTGACGAAATAACTCTCGTCACTCCAGGATGTTGCGACCACCAATGCGGTGCGTTCTTTGATCAGAGTCGAGCCTTGTCCGGCAAGCTGGGCGAGGAGTGTCTGCAGTACTTTCTTACCGATGGCGACCTGCCGTCCTTCATGCCGTGAAGGGGTTGATGCGTCATCGGTCAGGCAAAAAGCGCTGTCCAGGTAAACGCGATCCTTTTCACCTGCCTTTGCTGAATAGATTGACGCCTTATCCAGTTCCCAGCGTGTCAGCATCGAATTGATAGGTGCTATCTGTCCTTGCGTCAGCAAATGCCAAAGCGCATCCGTTGACGGTGCCCCGGGAAACTCGCCGGCCATTGCGCTGAAGCAAAAGTCGCCCTCTGTTGTTACCGCGCCATTCATACCCTGTCTCCTGATTGCCAAAATGCTGGGTGATCTGTCCGATCACCCGGATTCCATGCCATTTTTTACAGCGGCTCAGTGCTTCAGCTCAGTCGTGCCAGAAGCGACAAGGCGTCCTGCGGCGTACGACGCGACATCAGTGCTTCACCGGCAAACTCGCTGGCAGAGCACTGTTGCGCCATTGATTGGCAGAGTGCTTCTCGGGCAAAACCGTTGAGCCCTAACTGTGCAAAGGGCGTCTCAATGTCGATCGACTGTGGCGCGTCCGGGATCAGGGGTGACAGGGAGTTGAAAAGCAGGTTGCTTGCCTGCCCTTGGTCGTCCGTTGTGGCAGGTGCTTGCACTTCGGTAGCGGGTGTTGATGTCGACTCGGGGGCGGCCAGGGCGGCTTTAATCAGGGCGATTGTTGCCTGCGGATACTTGGCGTTGGCCAGCTCAGTGCTGTTGGCCTTGAGTTGCGGCCACAATGCGACGACCGACTCCAGGAAGTCCAGCTGCACGAGGGAATCCAGGCCCAGGCTTTCATAGCTTTGTTTTTGGTCGATCTGGTCAACCGTAAAACCGGTGATATTCGCCAGTTGTTCCAGTACCCATGCTTCGACATCCACGGCAGGTGCCTGCGGATCGGCTTCAAGCCGCGCCAGCAAGGCGGTAGGAGTGGGGGCATCAAAGAGCTGCGAAGTGAGCTCTTTCTTTTCCGGGAAGTGCTGGGCCAGGGATTCGAAAATATCGACCATGCCGAGAGAGTCGATACCCAGGCTTTCGAAACTTTGATCGAAGTCGATTTGTTCTTTTTTGAATCCTGTGACCGTACTTATTTCGGCGCGCAGCCATTGCCCGTAGTTGAGTGCGGGTGTTTGTTCCGCAACAGGTGTCGATTCCAGTATTACCGGGTTCGAGTGTACGGGCTCCAGCACCGCAAGGTTTTTATTGACGGGGGCTTCAATCCCATTGGCATAAACGCCCTCGAGGACTTGTTGGTGAGCATTGAAGTAGTGCGCAGTGACGGATTCGGCCTGCTCCAGCAAACGCATCAATATTGATTCTTTTGCGATATTGGACTCGCACAGTGAATCAATGATTTTTTCTGAAAGAGAAAAATAGCTGTTGGCTATTTTTCCATTGGACACGATGAATTCCTGCACAACATCGTTGAGTTGGAAGCGCATGAGGTTCTCCTAACCAAAGTCGGTATATGTTTTCTACAAACAAGAAATAACAAGTCTTGGCCCAGGGTTGGGCCTTGTGTGAATCAATGAACCAGGTTGGCAGTAGCCATATAGCGACTTAAAGTTGGAGTTCCACTGCGTCGATCTCGGAAGATGTTGTTTTTCTGGCTCCTTTGAGCAGCCCGGATCTTACGTTCAGATAAGTGAAGAGCGTTATTGCATCGGCTCCCTGGAAAGCGATGTAGCCGTCAGGACGAATCAACATCAACGTGCCCGCTTTGGCATGGTAACGCTTGTGCAGCCGCCAATCGGGGTCCAGCAACGTCGAGTGCCAGGAAGGCAGTTCGGCGCTGCTCAGGGCATCAATAACGCAATAAGCCTTGATGCCCGGGTAGTCCTTCTCCACCGACTCGGCCAGCGAGTAATAGCCCGGCAACAACGGGGAAAACTGATCGGCTGCGCTGAAAATCAACAGCGTGAACGTTCCGTGGAACAAGTCGATCAAGCGCTTTGGCGGCATACCTTGCAGTTGCCACAACTCGACATCGGGTGCCAGTTGCCCGGCGCGAGGCACCGACGTCTGGAATTCGGGTTTCTTGCCTTTTTTATCCCAATTCATGCGCTGCTTTTTCGTCAGCGATTCCTGGATGTAATCACTCTTGCCGTAGTGGTACTGATGACCGGAAATCATCGACGGCAGTTTGCGCTGAACCTTGCGCCTGTTGCTTATCAGTGGCAGAACATTGTCGCGCAGCCAAACGAGGGCGCGATGCTTGACGGTAATCAGTCCGGTCAGTCGATGTGCCGTGTTCTCGACTTCCAGGGCCACCGGGTAGCGCTCTTCGTTGTAGCTTTCCAGCAACGATGGATCAGCCAGGCCCTGATCGACATAGGCCATTTTCCACGCCAGGTTATAGGCCTCGGAAACCCCCAGGTTCATCCATTGGCCACCGATCGGGCTGCCGATATGAGCCGAGTCGCCCACCAGAAACACAGAGCCTTGCTGCAACGACTGCACGCGGCGATGTTGGAAAGAGGCGATGGTGGTCGATGAAATATTGGACAACGTCATCTTTTGCCCGCGTCCTTCGCACAACCGCTGAAAGTTCTCCAGGCTCAAGGAAGGGCGCTCACCTTCTGGTGGCAGGTTGTAGGGCATCTCGATGAAAAGTCGATAACGGGATTGAGCGCTGATCGGCGCGACCGCGACATAACCGTCCTGTGCACCCAGGAAGAAAGCGCCTTCGTCCTTGCTTCCAGACCACTCGATATCGGCATCGGCGAGCATGAAGAAGCGGTCGTAGGACGATCCTTCGAAGGTCATATCAAGACGTTTTCTGATGTTGCTGCGAGCACCGTCGCACGCGACCACCCAGCGGCTGGAAAAGGACTCGGCGCTGCCGTCCGCATGCTGAAGCGTCATCTGCACTGAGCCCGGCTGGTTTTCTATGTCGACCAGCTCGGTGTTCCATTCAACATCTGCTCCCAACTTGTTCAGTCGCTCAAGCAGAATCTTCTCTGTCTGCGGTTGTGGCAGGCTGAGGAGCAGGGGGTAGGTGGCGTCCAGGTAGGAGAAGTTGTAGTTCAGCACCCGTTTGGCGTTCGATTGCACCGAAAACTGGTTGATAGTGAATCCGTCGCTGATGGCCTGATCGGCAACTCCCAGATCTCGGAAAATTTCCAGGGTTCTGGAATGGATGGCCATCGCTTTGGTAGCGGTCGAGGGACCGGCATTCTTTTCAATGATGCGAAAAGAGACGCCCCACTTCTTCAGCATGATTGCCAGGGACAGGCCAATCGGGCCGGCGCCTACGATCATGACTGTCGGGGTATTACCGGGTTGGCTGAAGTGCTTGGGGGCCAAAGTGCTCAGAGTGTTCATCGGTTAGTACCAGTTTCTGTAGAAGGGAGAGTTGGCAATGCCGAGCAGGGCATCGTCACCGGATGAATCCCCGTAGGCATAAATGTAAAAGTCATCAAGGTTGCTCAGGCAGCCCTTGAGCCGTGTGACTTTCTCTCTCTCAACACAGTTGGTACCTGATATTCCTCCGGTCAGTTTGTTCTTCGCCGTCGCCAGGCGAGTGCCGCAGACATAGTCAAAACCCGCTGCCTGACCCCAGGGAATCAGGTAGTTTTCCGGCGAGTTGCTGACCAGCGCAGTGACATGCCCCATGGACTGATGCCATTGCAGCCGGCGCAGAGCCTCGGGCCTGAGCCAGAGCGGTAGCAGCTCGCTGATGAAATACTTGGCATGCTCGCGCTCTTGCTCAACGGACAGACCGCCCAGATAACAGGCAATGAATGCCAGTCGGGCTTGCATCAATGGCGTGATGCCAACGATTACACTGAGCATTTTGGGTAGCAGGGGAATGATCCTGAGCCAGAACGATCGGGTTCCCACGATATAACGCATGTAGCGCCAGAACGTATGTCTGTCGGTCAATGTGCCGTCAAAGTCAAACACGGCCAGTACCGGTTGTGTGCCATTAGCTTGCATGAATCTCTTCCTTGAGAGAGATGATCTCGATGGTTTTGGGCAACTTGAAGCCCGAGAGGTAGCGCGAGAGCAGGGTAGAGACAGCGTTTTGGGTCAAGTCGCCGCTCCCTTCAACGCACAGGTGCAGTACGTTGACCTCCTTGTTGTCCGGGACGATGTAAGCTTTCGCGCGCACCACATCCGGGTGCTTCAGGGCAATGGATTCGATTTCAGTCAGGTCGACCATTTGCGCTTTGATCTTCGAGATTCGCAGGCGTTGGCAATAGAAGAACACATGCCCGTCGTCGTCCCGCCAGACCAGATCACCCGTGTGTAGCCAACCATCACGGAAGAACCGGGCATTGGCGTCCTCTGCATCGTTATAGCCGTCGATCACCATCGAGCCGCGAATCAGCAGTTCGCCAATGCGTCCAGGTGCGACATCCCGCCCTTCGGCATCGACGACCCTTAGTTCTACGCCTCTGATCGGTTGTCCCATGGCGCCGCGATGGACCTTGCCAATCGAGCTCTGGACAATCACCGGCATGCTCTCGGTCAATCCATAGCCTTGCAGCACCGGATTGCACCCCAGCAGCCTTCCCAGCTTCTCGGCTTCGTCTGCGGGTAAATGACTGCCACCCGAATAAATCATCAGGTGAGGGTGCAACGGCAACAGCGCGCCCTTGCGTTTGGCCAGTCGTGTATTGAAGTAGCGAATGACGTCGGGCACCAGGCAGGCAAAGGTGACCTTATGCTGGGACAAGACTTCTGCCAGATCCCTGTTGAGCAGGGTGTTAGTCATTAACAGTGTGGCGCCCACGCTCAAGGGGAAAACCATCATCACCGACAGGCCGAAGATGGCATACAGCGGCAGCGTCACCAGATGAACGGAACCGACACCTTGAAGATGAAACTGCTCATGCAGGCCATCACTCGATTGCGTCAAATCAAGGTAGCGGTGAGAAACGGCCAGCGGTTTACCGATGCCCCGGTAGGTGAACTGTACCGAGACGATCGGATTGCCTTCGGGCAGTAACAAGGGCTCGGTCTGTCGGGGAAGCCGAGAGTCCGCCGTTGCGTTGTCGGGCAGGGGCGATGACGGCTCACTTGCGGCGTTCAACACCAAGGAGTGCTTAACGCCGTAGTCAGGCTGAAATGTCTCGCTATGCTGCTCGAACAGCGTTTCGGTGGTCACTACCAGCGTCGGTCTGGCGATGCTGATGACGCTGTTCATTTCGAATGGCGTCAGTTTGTAGTTGAGAATGACCGGAACCGCACCGCGACCGATGATCGCCAAATAGTAAGCGATGAACTCCACCCCATTGGGTAGAACGAGCGCTACTTTGTCGCCAGGCAATACATTTAATGCTGAGAGTGCGCCATTGCACTCTTCAGCCTTTATACGCAACTCACGGTAAGTGACGGTATCTTCTTCCGCGTCCAGGTTCCTGATAGCAATGTGCTCGGGGAACGACTCTGAAAAACCGACGAACCGATGCAGAAAACCTTCTTTAGATGAAAGGCTTTTCATTTACCAACCTCTCTCAATCCTTGAATTTATGGTCAGACAAAAAAGTACTACAGAGGCAGGCTATATATAAATTGTTTCAATTAAGCATCAATGTAGTTATTTTTCCGATACCAATCCAGGGTATCGGTCAATGTTTCCGTCACGGGGCGGAACTTGCACTGCAATTCTTTCAGGCTTTTGTTGTGGCTGAAATGGGTGCGCCCTTGCTCTTGTTCCATGAGTTTGACAGTGGAAGTGCTGATGAGCACCGGCTTTTTCGTGATTCGGTAATAACCTTCATAGATCAAGGCAATTATACGCAGCATGAACAGTGGCACTTTGCGCTCCGGCGCTTTTACGCCGCTGACACTGGAGAGCGCCTGGAAAATGCTTTTCATGTCCATGTGATTGCCGGCTGCCAGGTAGCGTTCTCCGGATCGGCCGCGTGTGATCGCCGCGAGTTGATGCTCTGCTACATCCCTGGCATCGACAACGGAAAAACTTCCAGGCAGTACGCCGGGCAATTTCTGTCCGACAAAGTCGAGCAGGAACTGTCCTGATGAGGTCGGGCCGATGTCCCCAGGGCCAAACATCCAGCCAGGCAATACCATGGCGACGAACATGTCCGGATGCCGCGCCAGGAATTCCTGAACTTTCTGTTCAGACAATATTTTACTCAGGTAGTAATCGTCAGCCTCCGATTCACTGCGAGACATTGTTTCATCGATCACCTGATCTTTATCGCCCTTCAAGACGGCAATGGAGGAGGTATGGACTGCACGACGAATGCCTGCGGCATAAGCGGCCTGCAACAGGCGCTCGGTACCGGTCACGTTAGTGTCATACAGTTTCTGCCAGTGCTTTCCACCTTTGTAACTATCGCGGAAATAGGCGGCCGTATGAAACAAGGCATCACAGCCTTGCAAGGCATGGCTGAAGGCGTCGACATTGAGCATGTCGCCTTCGACAAATTCGACAGGCAGATTGCCGAACTGCTTCTTGGCTTTTTCGACGGAGCGGACCAGTGCTTTTACTTTGATGTTTCGCTTTAAAAGCGCATGAACCACATTATTGCCGAGCAGGCCTGTAGCGCCTGTAACAAAGGCATATTCCATTAAAATCCAGCTCCTGTGGGGTGGTAACCTGCTACTGCATTGAGATTGATGTCACCGCGCTCGATGCTTTGACCAGGCAGGGGGCGTCAACGGCGGCAAGTAAAAACCATTCGGTATCTGGAAATCAAGCGGTATTTAACAGTCGCCACAAGGTCGACGTCCTTGAACCCGACCTGAAACACGCAAATCCTGTGGTTTAGAGCGTTGTCGACAGCAGGCATTCACCGGGATCGGGCGGATTGAGGTCATCGCTAGACATTTTTGCCGTCCGTCGCCTGCCTTCTGGGGGGAGTCAAAAGACACCCTTGCTGACTCGATTCATCAGGGCGCGCGCGTCAGGCTGGATACCAAGGCGCCTGAACGTGCGGGGCCCAATACATGGCATTTACATGGCACTCCTTAAAAGTTTAAATGCAAAGTGATTAAGAGGGCTTAGTATAAGATATGATAGTTAAAACAGGTTTGCGCAGTGAGTGGCAGATCCGTTGCATCCAGTTACAAATAGATTTGTTTGGCCAAAGGAGCCGAAGGCGTGATTAAAAAGAGATTAGGTCGAGAAGAAAGTCAGCAAATAACAAGGGATAAGTTATTCGATACCGCCACTGACCTTATGGTGAGAAAAGGTTTTCACGCCACCAGTGTCAACGCTATTTCCGAGGAAGCCGGTTTTTCGAAGGGGGCCTTCTTTTCAAACTTTACAAGTAAGTCGGACTTGCTTCTGCAGTTAACTCAGAGATTCAAGGGAGTTGAGATTGATCGATTGAGTGTCACCCTGACTTCAGGGTATTCATCGGAAGAGCTGACCCATGGATTGAATGCCTATATTGACACGCTTAAAAATAATACCAGTTGCGCGATTCTTGATGCTGAGTTGCAACTGATCGCCTTGCGTGATGAAGAGTTCTCAACGCATTACTACGATCTGCATCAGGAAAATAGTGAAGCCTTGGGTAAGTTGATTACCATCATATTTAATCATGCAGGCAAGAAGCCTCCTTTGGCGAATGCCGCTCTTGCAAGGACCTTCACCGCTTTGTCGGAAGGTTTGATACTGCAAGGGCATAAAGATCCAGCCTCTGAAATAAAACTGGTGTTGAACTCGCTTATCCAGACAGCAGAGCCCTTATAGAACGCTGCCATTCTTGTGATACATACGATATTCGCATGTCCGGGGCTCAGACCTCGGGCAGGATGCGAGCAGCCATGCCCATCTTTAGCGCACACAATAAGGTCTGCGCAGTAGCGCTCAGTGATTCTGGAACGTTTTCAATCCTCGTTGTACGGCGGGCCTGGCTTCGATCGCGTCGAACCAGCGTGATAAGCGTGATAAGCGTGAAAGCACTGCCCAATCCAGCCGATCACGAAATGATGCCGCAATGGTGAAAGCGGAGATGTCCGCCATGGAGAACTGATCTCCGGCCATAAAGTCGTCGGTAAGAAACCGTTCTGCGTAGACGAGTTGTTCAATGACGCGTTGATCGATAACTGTGGCCGCATCATTAAATCCTGCCTGGCGCAGGGAAAATGCAGCATGACTGGGCCCGATGACGTCCGTTACGAAAAAGAAATAACGATCAAACACCCGGTCGCGTTTTGGTCCACGATGCGCAGGTGCAAGCCGACCCGGAGCTTTTGCATCAGCGAACTGAATGATTGCGTTCGATTGGTTAATGACCAGCGGGGGTGTCGATGAATGGTCGACCAGGGTTGGGACTTTTCCTGCCGGATTAAGCGCCAGGTACGACAAGTCGCGTTGCTCATTCGCCTGCAAGTTCAGTCTTCGTGCGGTGTAGGGGATACCTGCTTCCTCCAAGGCTATTGCAGCCCTCAGACTGTTGCCGGTAGGCGCGCCATACAGCTCTATTTTCGGGCTCATCAGACACTCCCTGAAAATGAATGGATGATTATTGGATGCTAAGTGAAAAGCGGCATACGCGCCTGTCTACAAGGAGTACGCACAACGTTTCGCGTCAGTTAACCAGTCCGCTTAGGTATGCCCATTCGACGAGCATGGCCAAGTAGAATGTGTACGCCGCTCAGCACTAATGTGACTTGTGATGGTCAATACACCCCGCGCGACCGTCAGCGGTCGTACTGCCCGGCGCCGACCGGATCCGCATCGGCAATTTGATCAAGGACAGTGAAAGCATGCTCACCGCAATATAATCCGCAACCGCTTCTACCTGGTTTCGTAAATCGGGACTCGTCGTACGTTTACCCCTCAATCCAATTCGAAGATTTAAAGCATGCACCTACGCAAAATTGCAGTTGGGCTGTCGGCCCTTGTTTTGCTCTCGACCGGGGCACAAGCCCGCAGTCTGCTGGATTTCATCAAGCCGCCCACCCAGCATCAGCAACAAACCTCCCACTCGGGCTCGATCAGCCAGAGCGCGGCGCTGGAACTCTATTCAAACAAACAGAAACAGGCATCGTTTGACGGCTGCGCGGATCTGTTCCCGGCCGCGAAACCGATCAACATGGCCACTGTGCCTGCCACAATGAAACCCTTGGCCCTGTGTTCCGATAACTTCGCGGTGCTGTACTCGCAAACCAGCAAGACACCGCTGGTAGTGGTCGAACGCCTTAATGCCGCCCAGCTGCAGGATGCCAAAGGGGAGGAGCGCACCAACCAGTTCTATCCGGACCCACGCATTCCCAAGAGTGGGCGGGCAGAGTTGAGCGACTACCGTAGCCAACATCCGGCCGTGGACCGTGGCCATCAATCCCCGGCAGCCGATGCACCGAACCCCAATGCAATGGCCCAATCCTTTGCGCTGTCGAACATGGTGCCGCAAGACCCAACCAACAACCGGAAGATCTGGAGTAAGGTCGAGTCCGATGTCAGAAAGTTTGCCAAACGAGCCGATGGCAATGTCTTTGTCTTTACCGGCCCGCTCTTTGATTCAGGCCACGGCACCGTCGGCGACAACAAGGTCTGGGTGCCGACCCGCCTGTTCAAACTGGTTTACGACGCATCGTCCAAGCGTGCCTGGGCTTACGTACTGCCCAACGCTGAAACCCGCATCGAGAAACCGATGGACTATGACGCTTTCGTGAAGAGTACCGGGCTCAACTTGCTGGGAAATCTACCGGTCACAGGTTCCGTGGGGCGCTCTTGATGGCTTGATTGATTAATCCGTAGCAGCTGTCGAGCCGGGGCGAGGCTGCGTTCGGCTGCGCAGCAGTCGTAAAACCAGAACTTACGGTGCATCAGGCAGACCGCGTCAGCCGGATTCACGACTGCTTCGCAGCCGAACGCAGCCTCGCAGGCTCGGCAGCTGCTACAGAGAGTGTGTCGCGGCTAACGCGCCGCCCAGGCATTGAAGTGTTCTTCCAACTCCTCGCCGTGGTCCACCCAGAACTCCGCATCTACCGACTGAGCCTTGGCCAAGTTGGCTTCGGCCGTCGGCAATTGCTGGCGTACTGGCTCCGGCAGCAGTGCCAGGGCCTGGCGGTGGACGGGGCCGTAAGGGATGTTTTCCGAGAAAACCTTCTGGGCCTGCGGCTGGCTGGCAAACGCGATGAAGCGCTCGGCCAGCGCCTTGTTCGGCGACCCTTTGACCACGGCCCAGTATTCCGGGTCGTATAGGCTCTGGGGCCAGACGATGCTCAGGTTCATGCCTTCTTTCTGCGCCGAGGCGATACGACCGTTGTAGGCGGCACTCATCACCACGTCACCGGCGATCAACCACTGCGCCGGTTGGGCTCCAGCCTCCCACCACTGGATGCTCGACTTGATCTTGTCGAGCTTGGCAAAGGCACGGTTCACGCCCTCGGGGGTGGCCAGCACTTTGTAGAGCTCGTCTGGCTTGACACCATCGGCCAGCAGAGCGATTTCCAGGGTGTACTTGGCGCCTTTGCGC
Source organism: Pseudomonas sp. Pseusp15 (assembly GCF_059492165.1). NCBI lineage: Bacteria > Pseudomonadati > Pseudomonadota > Gammaproteobacteria > Pseudomonadales > Pseudomonadaceae > Pseudomonas > Pseudomonas sp. Pseusp15. The sequence goes on along the minus strand of NZ_CP168523.1, from coordinate 2,567,518 downwards.
AGGCCGCGCTTGCCCGGAAAGTCGGTGACGTTCCAGAAATCCGCCCAGGAAGTCGGGGTCTTGGCCAGCTTGTCCTTGTTGAAGGCCATGACCATCGACCAGACGTAGGTGGCCACACCACACTCGGTCAAGGTCCCCGGTACGAACTGGGCCTGGTCGCCAAAACTGGCCTTGTCCAGTCGCTCGAACAAGCCGGCATCACAGCCACGCAACAGTTCCGGACTCTCCACCTCGACCACATCCCAGGTGGCATGGCCCACATCGACCATGGCCTTGATCTTCGACAGTTCGCCATTGTATTCGCCGGCGACGATGCGTCCTGCACCGCTTGCATTGAAGGGTTGGAAATAGGCCTTGTCCTGGGCCTGCTTGGTGGCGCCGCCGAACGAAATGACGGTCAGGGCCTGAGGCTCGGCGAACACGCCGGTGCACAACAGGGCCAGGGAAAAAGGAACACAGGTACGTAAGGATAAAGACATGGAACGCTCCCACAGCTGGTTTTTAGAATGGTGTAAAACCGGGCAGTGCTGGCCAGAGGCCGATAAGGTTCCACCGTGCCGGGCTCTTGGGGCCGGCATCGTCATGAAAAAAGCTTTCATCCGGGAAAGCCGGACCAGAGGTGCTCAGTGCGGTTTGATAGTGCGGCATCAATCGGAAGAGGAAAATTATTAAAAATATGCTTGGGAGCTATAAAAAAGCTCTTCAGCAGTGGGCACTGCTGATCCGGGTTGTATTCAGATGAGGTGGATCAACCGGTCACAGGGTCTTCTACCGACCGGTTACCAATAAAGGCTCGAACTGGGCGTGGCCGCCCAGGGCGTCATGTCTCATCTGGCGGTTTGATTCGTACTGATTTCGAATGGTCCTTCAGCGCATTTCAATCTGCGCCTGCAACTGGCCGCCGACGATGGATATTTCTTTGAACTGTTCACCGTCGCGCAGCACGAACAACGCGTCCATCCCGCGCTCTTGTGCCAGACGTGGGCCTTCGGTTTCGCCCAGCACCATCAGCGCCGTGGCCCAGGCGTCGGCGAGCATGCATGAGGCCGCCACCACTGTGACGGCTGCGAGTGCGTTGCACAGCGGTGCGCCGGTGGTCGGGTTCATGGTGTGGGCATAGGACTGCCCCCTCACATCGACCCAGTGTCGGTAGTCTCCGGACGTGGCGATGGCAGCGTCGCTGAGTTCCATCACACCCATGACTTCGCGCACACCCCGGCAGGGTTTTTCAATGGCTACGACCCAGGGGTGGGCATCAGGTTTGACGCCGCGGGCGCGCATCTCGCCATCGATGCCGACCAGATAACGAGTGATGCCAAAACCCTCCAGACAGCGGGCCAGCTCATCGACAGCAAAACCCTTGGCGATACCGTTCAGATCGAGGTTCAGCGACGCACGTTTGCGCACCTGATTACGTTGCGGGTCAACGCTCAGCGCCGCACTGGCGGACAGGCGAGCTTGCGGCGGCAGCGTGTCGAGCATCTGCTCCGTGACGGTCTGTTCGCCGGGGCCGAACCCCCAGGCATTCACCAGATCGCCGACCGCGATGTCGAAGGCGCCGCCGGATTGCTGACTGACACGTAGCGCGGCAGACAGCACCATGGCCAGTTCCTTGGGTACCGGCACCCACTTCTGTTCGGGGGCGACGTTGAGGCGGTTGAGATCGGAGTCGGGTTTCCAGGTGGACATTTGCTGGTCTACCCGGGCCACGGCGCGTGCCAGGCTATGGTCGATGTTGTCGGTGTTGATCCCGGCTTGCGCATAGAACAGGGCGGTGTAACGGGTGCCCATGGTCTCGCCATTCAGGCTGTAGCGTTGCAAGTCAGTAGACATCTTCACGGTAGCGTCCTTGTGCCTTGAGGGTCAGCACACTCAGGTTGATCGGCGCCAGCACTTCATCCAGGGCCTGCATCACGCCCTTGGCCATCTCGCGACCGCCACACACCAACACTTGGGCGCCTTTCTCAATCAACCGGCGCAAGACCAGCGCATCGCTGATCAACCGGTCTTGCACGTAACTGCCGTCCATGACCTGGGAGAAGGCGGCACGCAATGCCGTGAGGCGCTGGTCCGCGAGGTAACGATTGAGCTCCGATTCATAGAGAAAATCCGAAGCCGGGTTACGCCCGCCCCAATACAAGTGCATGGGGTGTCGGGCCTTGTTGTTGCGAATAAAACCGGTCAAGGGACCTATGCCGGTACCGGCGCCGATCAGGATCACCGGGTGCGCGCCCGACGCCGGACGAAATTGTGGGTTGGGCTGGATAAAAGCTTCGATCGACGCACCGATGTCCAGGTTGTGAAGGAATTGCGAGCACACGCCACCTTCGTGTTTACGTACGCAGATTTCCAGCACACCGTCCTGCGAACTGCTGGCCAGCGAGTAGAACCGCGGGATCGCGCTACCAGGGGGCAGAATCCCTGCCAGGTCACCAGCCAGAAACTCCGGCAGCTCGCTGGCTGCCTTGAAGCGTAGTACGTGGGTCGGCGCATTCACCTGTTCGCCGTAGGCGATGCGCTCCATCAGAATCAGTTGATGGGTACGTGGCTGCTCCGGAGTATGGACCAGCGTCAGGTCCTGCCCCAGTACTTTGCCCAGTGCGCGGCCCCAGCGAGCAAATTCCTGGGCGGACTGGCGGTTGACGGTTTCCAGCTCCAGCAGCGGTGAGCCACCGGCCTGTAACATCGCGTCCTGCACCTGATGGGCGTACTGACAGAACTGCGCAAACTGGCGGTCGCCCAAGCCCAGCACGGCAAACGGCAGGCCGGGTTTGAGGCCGACCCTGGTCAACCGTGCCAGGAACTGCGAAGCCGAGGCCGGGGCATCACCGTCGCCGTGGGTCGCGGTGAGGATGAATACCCGTTGGGCATTGCTGTATTCGCTGGTGTATTGATTCATCGCCGCGCTATGTACCCGGTGTCCAGCCTGGTGCAAAGCGTCATGCAAGGTGTTGGCAAAGCCCCAGGTGCTATTGTTTTCACTGCCGACCAGAATCACGCTGTCGGCGGATTGCGCGGTGCAGTTTTCACGGATGTTCGGAGCGGCCTTGCGGCGGCGCCACCACAGCAGGATACCGGTCACGCTCATCAACGGCACGCAGAGGGCACAGAGCCCCAGCGGCAGACCGAGCCACCAGAGGCCTTCACCGGTGTGCAATTGATAAATCAATTCGTAGACGTTGCGCATCGAATCGTGGGCTTGATAGGACAGCAAAGTGCCGCTGGCCTGGTCCACGTAACCGTCGCCCTGGGCCGTGCGCAGGGAAAACACGTCTTGCGGGTTATTGGGGTTCGGGTAGACCAGCTCGCGCAGGTCATTCAGGTCAGTGGCCTGCAAGGCTTTCAGGTTCGCCACCGGCAAGGCCGGGCCGGCGCTGACGTGGGCGGGGAAGGTGGGCTCATTCTGACTGCCATCAGCGATAAAGCCGAAAGTCGTGGCGCACATATAGAGCCCGCTCAGTGCCGACAACAGCAGCCCAAGCAATGCCAGGCGTCCGACTTCAGCATGCCAGCGCTGGCTGAAGGAACCTCGCAGTGGCCGCAACAGGTTGCGCCAGCCGCCCAGCCGCCGGGCCAGCAACAGCGCACCAGACACCGACAGCATCAGCATCAACAGTGCGCCGACTCCAGACACCCCGTGGCCAGGTGTGCCAAGGAACAGCGAGCGGTGCAGGTCTTTCATCCAGCGCGAGAAGGCGGATGGCTCGTAAGGTGCGAGGCCTTGACCGGTCAGTGGATCGACCTTTTCGGCCCCGGCCTGACCGTCCTGGTTGTAGTAGACGATGACCGTCCCGGACGCTGTGCGCTGGATCTGCTCCACGCCCTGGAAATGGCTGGCTACGCGCCCGGCCAGTTGACTGACGTTGACTTGCCCGGCAGCGGTGGACGTGCTGTGCAGGCGTTCCAGGGCGGGGTCGACAGACAGCATCGCGCCGCTGATGGCCAACAGCATGACCAGCAGGGCGGCGATCAGGCCGGGCAGGGAATGGAACTGGCGAAGCATGTTCAGCCTCCAGAATGGCCAGTGCTACAGATCGTAAGTAAAGGACTCGACGTAGGTGCTGCCGGTCGCCGGCTTGCCTGCGCCCTTGGACGTCAGGGGCACGCTGACATCGGCGCGGGCATCACGTTTGTCCTCGACGGCGCTGTCGATGCGGATTTGATAGCCGGCATCGATCAGGGTGTCTGCCAGTTCGACACTGACTTTGAGGGTGCGCCCACTGCCGACGCTGGCGCCGCTGACCCCGTCAAACTCGCTCGGGTTCATCCCGCTTCCACGGGCCCAGTCGGCCAGATGTCTGTAATACTTGGCCTTCTTGCCGGCCACCCAGAGGGTTTTCTGGTATTGGCCAGTGGCGTCGGTGACGTAGATCGCCAGATATGCATCATTGCCGCTGTAGTCCTTGAGCTGAGTGGTCAAGGTCACTTCACGGGCCTGGACCAGTCCTGGCAGGGCAACGGCGCCGGCGAGGCAGGATGCAGCGATAATTTTTTTCATGGGATTGTCCTTTTGCTCGTTGGGGCCAAAGCCTGGACTTGCTTGCTGACAGCAACCTGAAGCGCAGTAAAAATCATCGACAGAGGGACTCACCTGAATCTTCAGATTCACGTCAGGTAAGGCGATTAAGGTGCTGCACGATAACCATCAAGGAGGTGCCAGATGCGGGTTTTATTGGTCGAGGACGCACCGGGGTTGGGGGAGGCGGTGCGCGAACAGATCGCCGATGACGGCCACGCCGTCGATTGGGTGCAGCGCCTGGAGCATGCGCGCAACAGTGTGCGCACTACCCCATACGACCTGATCCTGCTTGACCTGATGTTGCCGGACGGTGGCGGGCTGGATTTTTTGCGTCAGCAGCGTTCCGCAGGGGATGCAACGCCGGTGATCATCCTGACCGCCCAGGATCAGATATCCGATCGTATCGCCGGCCTCAATGCCGGGGCCGATGATTATCTGGTCAAACCGTTCGACCTGTTTGAACTTTCGGCCCGTGTGGCTGCAGTGGCTCGCCGTTATAGTGGCAACCCCAACCCGCAGATCAAACTCGGCGAATTGCAGATCGATATGAGTGCCCGTACGGTGCAGCGGGCCGGTGCGACTGTGGACCTCACGGCGCGGGAGTGGGCGCTGTTCGAGGCGTTTGTCCAGCGCCCCAGCGCACTGCTGTCCAAGGCGCAGCTCGAAGAACGGTTGTACGCTTTCGGTGCCGAAATCGAGAGCAATACAATCGAGGTCTATATCAGCCGGTTGCGTAAGAAACTCGGGCGCGACCTGATTGAAACCGTGCGCGGCATGGGCTACCGGTTGACGTCCGCATGAAGTCGTCCAGCCTGCAAAAACGTCTCGGCGTGGGCTTGACCCTGGGCATGACCTTGCTTTGGCTGGGGGCGACCGTCGGCGCCTGGCTGGTGGTGCAACATGAGTTGAATGAGGCATTCGACAGCGCGCTGGAAGAGACGGCGCAACGCATGCTGCCCCTGGTCGTACTGGAAATCAGCAATCGGGAAAAGCCCGATGAGACACACCACGTGGCCCCCCTCACAATGCACAAGGAATACCTGACCTATCTGGTGCGCGATGCGAGGGGCAAGATCCTGATGCAATCCCACGACGCCAACCCGAATATCTTCAACAAACAACCGACCGAAGGCTTCTCCACCACTGAAAAATACCGTCTGTATGGCGCCAGTGCGTTGCGGGAAACGCTGTTCATTGAAATCGCCGAGCCCCTTGGCCATCGCCGTGAGGCCGCGCGGGAAGCCTTGTTTGCCTTGCTGATGCCGCTATTGGCGCTGATTCCCATCAGCCTGTTGGGCACCTGGTTATTCGTGCGCATCAGCCTGCGCAGCGTATTGGCCTATCGTCGAGCGGTGGAGGCCCGTGGGGTGGGTGATCTGTCGCCGATCAAAACGTCGCGCCTGCCGGCCGAAATCGATCCGCTGGCTGACGCGGTCAACCATCTGCTGGAGCGTTTGCGCAAGGCCCTGGAGGCCGAGCGTAGTTTTACCGCCAATAGCGCTCATGAACTGCGCACGCCACTGGCCGCTACCCTGGCGCAGGTCCAGCGGCTGCGTCACGAAGCGCCCGAAGGCCCGTTGCGAGTGCGCGCGGCAAAGATCGAAAACTCGTTGCGCGAGTTGGCGCGGCTCTCGGAAAAGCTCATGCAACTGGCCAAGGCCGAAGGCGGTGGGCTGCTGTCCGAAACGCCCCAGGATCTCGTTCCGTTGCTGGTCCATGTGGTTGATGAGTGGAACCATAGCAGCGCTCGCCACATCGAGCTGCAGCTGCCAACCCAGGCCTGCGTGTACTCGGTCATTGATCCAGACGCTTTCGGTATTCTGTTGCGCAACCTGATCGAGAATGCGCTGAAGTACGGTGCGATGGATCAACCGATCGAAGTCAGTCTGACCGACCAGGCGTTGCTACGGGTGGTCAACGGTGGCCCGGTGGTGCCGGAGCCCGTGTTGCAGCACCTGACCGAGCGTTTTGTGCGCGGTCACAGTGAAGCCAGCGGGTCAGGGTTGGGGTTGGCGATTGCCAAAACCATTGTGCAGGGGGTCAACGCGCGAATGATGCTGGTGTCGCCGGCAACAGGTCGACAGGAGGGATTCGAAGTCTGCGTCTGGTTACCGCTCGTGTCCGCTGTCGAAGGCTGAGGCTACCCATGGACGAGGAGAGTCCGGGCAGAATTACAGCACCGATCTCAGACCAGGTTGACAGGTGTAAAAGCGTTATCGCTCAGCCACCAACAACAACGACTGCGGCACCGGACTTTGCGGGTGCTGCGGCTCTTGCAGGCTGGCCAGCCGAAAACCGGCCATGTCCAGGGCGTTGAGCCAACTGGACATGGTGCGCGAGTACCACGGCATGGGTTGCCACTGCCCCTTGAACCCGGCGAAGGTTTCTTCCCGCCAACCGTCCTGATAGTCGCCCGCCGCCGCGGTCCACGGATGCAGCGTCTGGATCACCAGCGCGCCACCGGGGGCGAGCAGGGCGTTCATGGCGGCGAGCAGGGGGATGATGTCCTGGTGCAACAGGGCGAAGTTGGCGCAGATCAGGTCGTAGTCGCTGCCGATGTCCACCTTCGCCTCTACCAACTCGTCATAGCTCGCCAAATGCACCCGCGAAGAGCCCGCCGCCCGTGCTGCCTCGACCAGTGTCGCATCGCCATCCACACCGACCGCCTCGATGGCCCTTTCAGCCAGCGCCCGCAACAGCCAGCCCTCGCCGCAGCCCAGGTCGAGCACGCGCTCGGGTTGGCGGCCCAGTATCGCCAGCAGGATTGCCTGGTCGGTGACCTTGAGGCGGCTTTCGATGGTGCCGGTGCGGATAGCCTCGATCCAGGGCTTGGCGTTGTGGTGCCAGCTCTGGAGGAGGGTGGATTCGGGGCTGGGCATTTCGATGTCCGCAGTGATGGGTTGGAGGGAAGGATAGGACAAGTACTGGCGGAACGGATCTTGTCGGTGACGCTTTACTTGCATCCAGTCGAAAACGGGGGTGAAACCCGTTGTCCGGGGCGATCTGGCCAACGGCTGCGCACAGTCGTTCGGCATGATCTAAGCTCCTCAAGGTATGACTTTCCGAGCAGGGGTTTCCATGCGAAACACACCTGAAAACAGTCTGAAAATAGCGTTGAAAGCCTGTAGAGACAGCTTTGTTTCTGTTGGCTTTTTCAGCTTTTTCATCAACGCGCTGATGCTCGTTCCTACCTTCTATATGCTTCAGGTGTATGGACGAGTGGTCACCAGCGGAAGTCTGACCACCCTGGCGATGCTGACGCTGATCATGACCGGGTTGGTGGTAACACTCGGTTCCCTGGAATGGGTGCGTTCACGCATCATGGTTCGGGTCAGTACCCGGCTGGATGTGTTGCTGAGTCGCCAGGTCTATAAGGCCAGTTTCAAACGGGCGCTGGAAAGTGGCGGCATGGATGCCTCGGCCCAGTCGCTCAACGACTTGACGGGCTTGAGACAGTTCCTCTCCGGTAATGGATTGTTCGCCTTTTTCGATGCGCCCTGGTTGCCTATCTATATCGCTGTGATGTTCATGTTCCATCCCTGGTATGGCTGGGTAGCGGTGGGCAGTGCGTTGTTGTTGTTATTTCTCGCGTTTCTCAATGAGAGGTTGACGGGGCCGGCACTTGCCCAGGCTAACAAGGAACATATCAGCGCGACGCTCCACACCACGAAAAATCTGCGCAACGCTGAAGTCATCGAGTCCATGGGCATGCTTGAAACCCTGATGGACCGGTGGGGGCGTCGCCAAAGACATGTCCTGATGCTGCAGTCCGGGGCGAGTGATAGAGGTGGCATCATCAGCACGCTTTCCAGGTCCTTCCGGATCCTGGTGCAATCGCTGATCCTGGGGCTGGGGGCGTACCTGACCGTGGATCACCAGGTGGGGCCAGGCATGGTGTTTGCCGGGTCCGTGCTGCTAGGGCGCGCCTTGGCCCCCATCGATCTGATCATCGGCAGCTGGAAGGGCTTTATTGCGGCCCGCTCGCAGTACCGCCGTCTCAACGACATCCTCGATAAACAGCTGGCTCAGCCCGAGCGTATGACACTGCCTGCGCCTCAGGGGCATGTGCAGGTGGAGAATCTGATCGTCGCGGCACCTGGCTCGAAAACCCCGATCATCAAAAACATAAGTTTCAGCGTACCTGCCGGCTGCATTGTCGGAATCATCGGTCCAAGTGCCGCGGGCAAGTCCACCCTGGCCAGGGCACTGATGGGGGTGTGGGCGCCGCAGCATGGGGTGGTCCGGCTCGATGGCGCGGACATCTGTGCGTGGGACAAACATGAACTTGGGCCGTACATAGGTTACTTGCCCCAGGACATTGAATTATTCGAAGGCAGCGTCAGCGAGAACATTGCCCGCTTCGCCGAGGTCGACTCCGAGAAAGTCGTTCTGGCGGCCAAGTCCGCCGGGGTTCACGAAATGATTCTGCTGTTGCCCGATGGCTATGACACCGTCATTGGCAGCGATGGCGTCATGCTGTCGGGAGGGCAGCGCCAACGCATCGGCCTGGCCCGTGCCCTGTATGGCAACCCGCGGCTGATTATCCTCGACGAGCCCAATTCCAATCTCGACGAAGTCGGTGATCGTGCCCTGGCGGTGGCCATCCAGCAGCTCAAGCTGACAGGTGCAACCGTTTTTGTGATTACCCACCGAACCAACATTGTGTCCCAACTTGACCGGCTGATGGTGATGAGTGATGGCGCCATCAGTCTCTATGGACCACGCGAACAAGTGCTGGCCGAACTCGCGCAGCGGGCACAAAAGCACGCCACGCAAGCAGGCGCAAGCGTGGCTTCGGTGGCTACTCGCAAGGGTGATGCCGATGAACAGTACGATGCTCAGTCGTCAAACAGATAACTTCGCCGACCTGGCGGTCTCTGATCGAAAGATCCGTCGCCTGGGTTTTGGCATTCTATTGATGACCTTCGGGGTGTTCGGCACCTGGGCGGCGGTCGCACCGATCGATGGCGCGGCTTACGCGCCTGGTGTGGTCACCGTGCAGGCTTATCGGAAAACGGTACAACACCTCGAAGGTGGCATCGTCAAAGAGGTGTTGGCCCATGACGGTGACATCGTCAAGCAGGATGACCCGCTGATTATTCTCGATGATGCCCAGCTGCGATCCGAATACGAGATGACCCGAAGCCAGCTCATTGCCGCCAGAGCCATGGAGGCAAGACTCAAGGCTGAGCGGGACAATCTGCCAGTCATTGGCTTTGACGTCATGACCGATGCCGACAGTCTGCGAGGTGCCGAGGCGCGCCAGGGCGAGACCCAGGTATTCAACGCACGACGGGGGTCACGGTTGGGCCAGATATCGGTGCTGCAAGAGCGCATTGGTCAGTTGAATCAACAGATCAAGGGGCTGGAGGCGATGATCGGGGTCAAGAGCCAACTGAATAAATCCTACAGCGGTGAAATCGTTGAATTGACAGACATGTTGTCACAAGGGTTCGTCGACAAACAACGCCTGCTTGAGCAGCAGCGCAAGCTTGAAATGGTCAAGTCCGAATTGGCCGACCATCGTTCGACCATCACCAGGACGCGCCTGCAGATCAACGAAACACAGCTGCAGATTCTACAAGTCGATAAAGACTTCAATGCCGATGTCGCCAAACAATTGGCCGATGTCCAGACTAAAATCTACGACCTGCAAGAGAAGGCTTCCGCCCTGGAGGACCGGCTCAGCCATATCATCATCCGCGCACCCGAATCGGGCATGGTGATTGGCATGACGGTGCACACGATTGGCGGCGTCGTGCGCTCGGCGACGCCTTTGCTGGACATCGTTCCCTCGGTTTCTGAACTGGTCATAGAGGCCCAGGTGGCGCCGGTCGATATCGATCGCATCGCCATCGGCAAGCGTGCCGATATCCGTTTCGGCGCGTTCAACAGTGCGACCACGCCGGTGATCCAGGGCGAGGTCATCAGTGTCTCGGCGGACCGGCTGGTCAACGAAAAGACCGGGACTCCCTATTACCTGGCGCGGGTCCGGGTCACCGAAGCCGGCGTGCGCGCCTTGGGTGATCGCAAATTACTGCCAGGGATGCCTGCGGACGTGTTGATCATCACGGGGCAACGCACGCTGTTGCAATACCTTCTGCAGCCGGCCCGCAATGTCATCTCTCAAGCGTTGATCGAGGAGTGATCATGCGAGCGTCGACAGTTCTGCTGGGCGGGGCGTTCATGTTTGCCGCGGGTGCCGTTCTGGCGCAAACCACTGAAGCGAAGCCGACCGGGGTCAGTGCCTCGACGTACTCCACTGACCTCATGCAGTTGTATCGCGAGGCCCGGCTGGAAGATCCGCGAGTGTTGGCCTCGTATGCGCGAGCGAAGGCGGGCGAGGAACATCAACGCGAGGCCCTGGGCTCGCTGTTACCACAGGTATCGCTCAACGCCGGGCAGAACCGGATTCATCAGGAGAGCGACCTGGTGCAGCGCAGTTACGATAGCGAAATCTACAGCCTGGTGCTGCGTCAATACCTTTACAACAAGGCCGCGTGGGAGAACTACCAAAGATTCAAAAGCCTGGCCAAGCAAACCGAATCAGAAGCGCAGGAGGCCCAGGCCGAGGCCACAGTGGATTTAGCCCAGCGTTACTTCGCCGCATTGGCGGCCGAGGATGAACTGGAGTTGGTAAAGGCGGAGCGTCAAACCACGCAAAAGAGCCTGGACAGGGTCAATGCGTTGTACGAAAAGCAGCTGGCAATGATTACCGATCAACTCGACCTCAAGGCCCGGGTCGATTTGCTGGCGGCGCAGGAGCTGGATGCCCAGAACCAGGCCAGTATCACCCGCGAGGCATTGGCGGAAATCGTCGGTCGGCCGGTCAAGGAGAAGCTCAACCGGATTCGCGATGACGTACAACTACAGGTGTCGACGCAGAGTCTTGAAACGTGGGTTCGCGAGGGTATAGCGCAAAACCCGGCGCTCAAGGCCAACGAAAGTGGTGTCGAGGCCGCAGGCGCTGCGTTGCGCGGCGGCAAGGGCGGGCACTATCCGACCGTGAGCCTGTCTCTGAGCGCGCAACAGACCAACGAGGGCTACAACAACTCCCTGGCGCCGCGTACCGACAGCTATGTCGCCGGTATTGGCGTGCAAGTGCCGATATACAGCGGTGGTTCAACCTCGGCGCGGGTGCGGGGGCTCTACCAGGATCAGATTGTGGCGGAGCAGCAACTGGAAGCAGTCCAGCGCCAGGTGGTCAAGGAGATCACCACCGCTTACCTGACGGCCAACTCGAGCGCAGAAAAGATCAGTGCGAGCCGGCATGCCCTGGCCTCGGCACAGCTGTCCAGAGTGGCGGCAGAGAAAGGACTCAGTTACGGAATGGTCAATGCCGTCGATGTACTGACCAGTGTACGCAACGAATTCCGGGCTCGTCGTGATCTGCTCAAGACCCAATACGACTTCGTCACCAATGTCTTCACGCTCAATCGCTGGGCGGGCAAGCCGCCTGTCGAGAGTGTCGAAAACGTCAATGCCTGGCTGAGCCCCCGCAGCTCCAGTCAAAAACTCACATCCCCCTGAACTTGCCAGCAATACCGCCGTTGTAGACCCTCCAGCCAGGCTGGTTTTTCAGTGCCTGCCCGCGGGCCTGGGGCCGGCTCGTGGGTGGCTCGGCTAGGCGGATTTCGCCGATAAATTGACGCTGTTTTTATTGTCATACTTTGCCGCACGCCACTCGTCGGTTAATTGACGATTTTGATCGGGGCAGACTTCAGCCGCAGGTCGCCGGTGGCGAGCCTAAGACCTTGATTTTCTAGGGGAGATGGCACCGTTGGGAACATCAGCCGGGCTATCCGCATGAGGCTGAGTCGACGACTGGCGGATGGCTGGGCTGGCAGCGCGCCGGGCTGGCCTAGACTCAGTTGAGCGGTTCGCAGGAGCACTTCATCAAGCGCAAACTATTGATGATTATTCCTATTTTTGTTGTTTCGATGGCTTTTGCCCGGCTTCTGGGAACGTCCGCAATCCCTGCCGGTGCAACGGGTGGAAGTGTCCCCCAGGGTTAATACCCGGGCGGGCACTGTCAAGGCCTGTCGGCGCTCGTATCTGTCCGTCAATCGTGAAGGACAGGTGAATGAGCTGCTGATCCAGGAAGGCCAACGGGTGGAGGCCATCGTTCATTTTTCAAGGGAGTCAGGACGGTAATGACGACCCAAATAAAACCAATAAGCGTGATGCTGATCGACTGTCGTCCTCTTGTTCTTATGGGCCTTCAAGACTTGATCAATGCCCGCAAGCCTCAGATGGAAGTGAGCGGGCAGGCCACCACCTATACCAAAGCGCTGGATCTTGCCGATCAGTTGCGTCCCGATGTCATTTTTTTCAGTTTCTTTCCGGATGCGCTGAACCCATTGGCGGTCGTCGCGGGGCTCGCCCGCAGCGCCGAAATGAAAGTCCTGGTGCTCAAGAGCCTGTACGAAACCGTCCCTGTTGCCCAGGCGATAGAGGCGGGCGCACGCGGCGTCGTGCTGGCGGAAGACCCGACGGAATCGATCATCCGAGCCATCATCCAGGTCCACCATCGCGACATCGGGCTGGATAGAGCCTGGGTCGGTGGGCTTTCCGACTATGCCGCGACCGGGCATATACCTTTGAAATGCAATTCGGAGCAGGCGAAACAGGCGCGGCTGACGCTGCGTGAAAAGGAACTGATTCGCGCCATCGTGGGAGATCCGTCTGCCAAATACATGTGCATCGCCGGGCGCCTGGGTATCAGCGAGCACACCGTGCACAATCACCTCAGTAACATTTATCAAAAGCTTAATCTCGTTAACCGGATCGACTTGCTGATATACGCACAGAAGCACGGGCTCACCAACAACGAAGAACCGCCCGAGTCCACTTGGGTGCAACTGCGCTGAATTTCTTCGGGGCGCCCAGCCGTCACTGTGTCGCCGTTCGTGAGCCTCATATCAGACCTGTAAGGCATGCGAGGGTGGTTTCTCACCACCCTCGCATTCTTTTACGCGCGCTGCCTCAGGCGCTGCCATGGACAATGTCGGTATTCAGGAGATCGACCCCGACCAAGGTGATGGTCGTGATCTGTCCACCCGTTTCGGCAATCGTCACGATGCTGTTGGCGCCGCTGTTGTCGATCGACTGCACAACGGAGCCCTGGTCGCCGTTGAGCACCAGTGTGTCGCGCAGTCCTGCGCTCGCATCGAAGCCGGTGACCTGGTACTTGTTCTGGGTGAATGACAAGTCGACGTTGAAGGCATCCCGCACACCGGCCGTGCCAGCCAGCGTGAAGTCGAAGGTGGTGCCCAAGTCGTTGGCGAACAGGTTGGCGTTGAAACCACTCGTCGCCGAGTCCCCATCCTTGTCCGTCAGCGTCGCGTTGAACGCCAGCTTGATATCACTGGCCATGTTCTCGGTCTGCTGAATGAACTGGATCACCGGGATCTTGACATCGCCTCGGCCCATCGTGAGCTGAACCGCGTCAATCAGCAGCGAGCCTTCCTTTTGAACGAGGAAGGACACTTGTCCGCCGGCTTCTGGCGTCAGAGTGTTCACCTCGGTGAGGGCCGAAAACGTGCCATTCTCGTAGTAGATCCGGTAGTACAGGTCCTCGGTCGCCGTGTTGTACCCCCCCACGGAGTTGTCGATGAAAATCTTCATCCCCGTCAGCAGGCTTTCCGGATTGATCACGAAACTTTCATCGGCGGAGCTGATGGCCGCCAGGCTGTCTCCCTGGAGAAGGTTATTGCCGACGCCGATGCCGGACGTGCTGACGTTCATGGCCGCCGGGTCGATGTACGACGGCAGCGGGGTGGTCTGTAGCTGGGCTTCGGTGGGGTCGGGTTTACCGACCCCGATACCGGGAAGGATGTCCGAAGGCGACGCCGTTGCCTTGGCGGAAAAGAACACAATCTCCTCGGATGGCGAAGGAATCGTCGGCGGATTCTGCGCCGGGATCAGCAAGGTGCGTACCGGATCCGGGCCGCCGGCACTGAGCGAGCCGTCGGCACTGCTGAGCACGATCGTCGAACTGAAACCTTGCACCAGGTCCAGTGTGTAGCTGCCATTGGTATAGGCGGTCAGCGTGTAGTCGACGCTGGTATTTGCCGTGGAGGCGTTGTTGTCGAAATCGCCGGTCAACGTGCCTGCGAAGTGGTAGGCGCCATTGGCATCCGGTGAGGGTGACTGCTCGGTGAGCGTGCCGGTGCCGGTGGTGGTCGTGTTGTCTGGCCGGACGAGGGTGAATTGGTTATTCACCAACGAAATATCCAGCCCGGTTGCACCCAGCCCGTCGGCTCCGTTCGAGTGATCCCAGTACCCTGTTTGTGGAAGGATACTACCGGTCCCGATCAGGTTGCCGAAGGCAAGTGTAGGGCCGTCATCCTTGAACACCAGGTTCTGCCCTATGTTCAGGGTCGCCTGGGCGCTGTCGCCGTCTCCATCGGTCTTGGTCGCTATCAGCGTCACCAGGTTGTCCGCCGACAGCGTCGTCGAATCATCGGGATTGCTGGCGTTGGGATGCACCACGGCACGGAGCTGGTCGAGGGTGACGTCGCCATTGGCGGCGACGCTGGCCGTGAACACCAGCAAGTTGCTGGTGGCCGTGCGGCCTTCGACCACGCCGCCGTTGAGCGACAGGTTCACCGCCTGGCCGCTGGCCGTGTCGGTCAGCCCGGAGGCCCCCACCACCACGCCCAACGCATAGGTCAGCGTGCCGGCGCCATCGGCGCCAAACGCGGAGGTGAAGTTAGCCGCGAAGCTCTTGGTATCGTTGGTCGCCAGCACCGTCTCGTCGACCGTCAGTGTCGGCTCCGTGCCGGTGGTGCTGATGCTCGGTCCGTCGTCCTTGAACACCAGGTTTTGTCCGATGTTCAGGCTCGCCTGGGCGCTGTCGCCGTCCTTATCGGTCTTGGTCGCCGTCAGGGTTACCAGGTTGTCCGCGGTCAGGGTCTTCGAATCATCGGGATTGGTCGTGACGGGATGCACCACGGCCCGGAGTTGGTCGAGGGTGACGTCGCCGTTGGCGGCCACGCTGACCGTGAATACCAGATCGTTGCTAATCGCCGTGTGGCCTTCGACCACGCCACCGTTGAGCGACAGGTTGACCGCCTGGCCCGTGGCCGTGTCCACCAGCCCGGAGCCGCCCGCGACCACGCCCAGTGCGTAGGTCAGGGTGCCGGCCCCGTCAGCGCCGTACGCCGAACTGAAGTTGGCGGCGAAGCTCTTGGTATCGTTGGTCGCCAGTACCGTTTCGTCGACCGTCAGGATTGGCTCGGTGCCGGTGGTGCTGATGCTGGGGGCGTCATCCTTGAACACCAGGTTCTGGCCGATGTTGAGGGTGGCCTGGGCGCTGTCGCCGTCCCCATCGGTTTTGGTCGCCGTCAGCGTCACCAAGGTGTCTGAGGTCAGGGTCTTCGAATCATCCGGATTGGTCGCGTCGGGATGCATCACGGCGCGGATCTGGTCGAGGGTGACGTCGCCATTGGCGGCGACGCTGACCGTGAACACCAGCAGGTTGCTGGTGGCCGTGCGACCTTCGACCACTGCGCCGTTGAGCGACAGGTTCACCGCTTCACCGGTGGCCGTATCGGTCAGCCCTGAGCCTCCCGCGACCACGCCCAGGGCATAGGTCAGCGTGCCGGCGCCATCAGCGCCAAACGATGAGGTGAAGTTGGCGGCAAAGCTCTTGGTATCGTTGGTCGCCAGCACCGTTTCGTCGACCGTCAGCGTTGGCTCGGTGCCGGTGGTGCTGATGCTTGGCCCGTCATCCTTGAACACCAGGTTCTGGCCGATGTTGAGGGTGGCCTGGGCGCTGTCGCCGTCCTTGTCGGTCTTGGTCGCCGTCAGGGTCACCAGATCGTCCGAGGTCAGGCTCGTCGAGTCATCGGGATTGGTCGTGACGGAATGCACCACAGCGCGGATCTGGTCGAGGGTGACGTCGCCATTAGCGGCGACACTGACCGTGAACACCAGGTCGTTGCTAATCGCCGTGTGGCCTTCCACCACGCCGCCGTTGAGCGACAGGTTGACTGCCTGGCCCGTGGCCGTATCCGTCAGCCCGGAGCCGCCCGCGACCACGCCCAGCGCATAGGTCAGGGTGCCGGCACCGTCGGCGCCAAACGCCGAGGTGAAGTTGGCGGCAAAGCTCTTGGTATCGTTGGTCGCCAACACCGTTTCGTCCACCGTCAGCGTCGGTTCCGTACCGGTGGTGCTGATACTTGGCCCGTCGTCCTTGAACACCAGGTTCTGGCCGATGTTGAGGGTGGCCTGGGCGCTGTCGCCGTCCTTGTCGGTCTTGGTCGCCGTCAGCGTCACCAGGCTGTCCGACGTCAGCGTTTTCGAATCATCCGGATTGGTCGTATTGGGATGCACCACGGCCCGGAGTTGGTCGAGGGTGACGTCGCCGTTGGCGGCGACGCTGACGGTGAACACCAGTTCGTTGCTCGCGGCCGTACGGCCTTCCACTACGCCGCCGTTAACCGACAAATTCACCACTTGGCCGGTGGCGGTGTCGGTCAGCCCGGAGCCTCCCGCCACCACGCCCAGGGCATAGGTCAGCGTACCCGCACCGTCAGCGCCAAACGCCGAGGTGAAGTTGGCGGCAAAGCTCTTGGTATCGTTGGTCGCCAGCACCGTCTCATCGACCGTCAGCGTCGGCTCGGTGCCGGTGGTGCTGATGCTCGGCCCGTCGTCCTTGAACACCAGGTTCTGGCCGATGTTGAGGGTGGCCTGGGCGCTGTCGCCGTCCTTGTCGGTTTTGGTTGCCGTCAGGGTCACCAGATTGTCCGCGGTCAGCGTTTTCGAATCATCGGGATTGGTGGTATCGGGATGCACCACGGCCCGGATCTGGTCCAGGGTGACGTCACCGTTGGCGGCGACACTGACGGTGAACACCAGCAGGTTGGTGGTGGCCGTGTGGCCTTCCACCACGCCGCCATTGAGCGACAGGTTCACCGCCTCGCCCGTGGCTGTGTCCACCAGCCCTGAGGCTCCCACCACCACGCCCAGCGCATAGGTCAGCGTGCCGGCCCCGTCAGCGCCATACGCCGAGGTGAAGTTCGCGGCAAAGTTCTGGGTGTCGTTGGTCGCCAGCACCGTTTCGTCGACCGTCAGGGTCGGTTCCGTGCCGGTGGTGCTGATGCTCGGTCCGTCGTCCTTGAACACCAGGTTCTGGCCGATGTTGAGGGTGGCATGGACACTGTCGCCGTCCCCATCAGTCTTGGTTGCCGTCAGCGTCACCAAGGTGTCCGAGGTCAGCGTCTTCGAATCATCCGGATTGGTCGCATCGGGATGCACCACGGCGCGGATCTGGTCGAGGGTGACGTCGCCGTTGGCGGCGACGCTGACCGTGAATACCAGTTGGTTGGTGGTGGCCGTACGGCCTTCCACTACCGTGCCATTGAGCGACAGGTTGACTGCTTCACCGGTGGCCGTATCGGTCAGCCCGGAGCCACCGGCGACCACGCCCAGCGCATAGGTCAGCGTACCGGCACCATCAGCGCCAAACGCCGACGTGAAGTTGGCGGCAAAGCTCTTGGTATCGTTGGTCGCCAGCACCGTTTCGTCGACCGTCAGGGTCGGTTCCGTGCCGGTGGTGCTGATGCTCGGCCCATCATCCTCGAAGATCATCTTGGAGCCGATTTCGGCGGTTGACGTGCTGGACTGCAGCACCTTGAAGCCGCCAATGTCGAAGTCAGCGTGTGTCTTGTCGCCGTTCTTGTCGGTCAGCAACCCGGCGTTCTCGATCATCACGCGGTTGTGGTCGGTCGCCGTGCTGTAGGTGATCTGCGAGTCGGTCGGAACGCCGGTGATCAGCACCGTGCCGTCGGCGTTGTAGGTGATGACAACGCCGCTGACGGTGGCGCCCGCGAACGTCTTGACGGTGACACTGCCGTTGATGATCGCGACCTTTTCGGTGCTGTCGTTGGCGTAGCTGTTGATGAAGTTGACGCCGCTCTGCGACCCGCTGATGTTGTCGGCGTTCTTGACGGCGGTGAGCAAGAGCTTCGCAGTCGTGCCGCCCGTCTCCTGCACGACCTTGAAGGTCGCGGAGCGGGCGCCGAAGTACTGGGTGAAGTCGATGTTCTGTTCGACACCCGCTTCGCCCGGGGTCAGGTTGGGGATTGTGAAGTCCGCCTTGGCACCGCTGACGAAGCTGAAGCGCAGGCCTTCCTGTTCGGTGATCGCCTGGTTGTTGGTGCCCAGGGTTGTGCTGCCGCCGCCCTGGCTGCTGTTGACCGTGTCGGCGCTGGTGATGGCAGCACTGCTTGCCGACTGATCCAGCGGATCCCTGCCGGTGACGATGATCGAGACACCGGGAATCCGGCCGTTCGCATCGGCCGTCGCGCCCATGGTCGTGAACATCAGGAACAACTGCTGGCCCGACGGCGCATTGGCCAGACTGAACTCCGCGTCTTGACCGGCTCCGATGAACACCTTATTCAGCAGATTGACTGCATCGTCGGGGTTCGTCGCATCGGGATGCTTGAGCGGTTGGTACTCCACGGTCCAGATCTTGCCGCCCGAGACCGGCGATCCGGTTTCTTCGATGTAGGCTGCGAACACGATCGCGCCGGTTGCGCTTCCGGCTCGGCCCAGAAGGATGTTGTTGTTCGTATCGGTATAGAGAAGGATGTTGGTGCCATTGAGGGTATCGAGTCCGCTATCCAGGCCATTGAGCGGTACGCCGGCGCTGTCGACGAAACTGATATCGGTAATATTTGCTCCGGGGTCAGCGGTGACGCTGAACGCATTGCTGCCGGTGTTGCCTGCGGCACCGGTGTAGCCGCTCAAGGCCGCACCCGTTGCGGTACCTGCTGCCAGTGCGGTCAAACGGGTAGAGAAAGTCGAGGGCAGGGACGCCAACGCAATGTCGTTGTCATCCGCGTCTCCCAAAGGGCTTGGCGTGGCAGTGCCGTTCTGCAACCCGGCCGTTTCGTCCAGCGTGACGCTCGCGCCGCTGGCCACGACGCTCATGGCATTGGTGGTAACCGATGTTGTCACCACTGAGTCGAGGGTCGGAATGTACAGGAGGGCAGGATCGCTCGTTAGCGATGAATTTTGCTCGCCAATAGCAGCCATGATTTTCTCCAAAGCAAGTGCGGTCATCGAGGCCTGACCGTTGACCTTTGGTCGACTATGGAGAAGCACCGGGGATTACGCATCAGCCGAAACTCCCACGCGGGCTGGGAGTTTCAGACTAGTCGTCCTCGTCGCAGGCCTGGCCGCAGGGGGCCAGTGTTCAAGGCTTGTGGTGCTAGAGCGCTCACAACGAATGCGATCCGTGCGGATCTGATATTGGCACTGCAAAAAAATGCGAGGGTGGTTTCCACCACCCTCGCATCTTTTCACGCACGCGCTGCCTCAGGCGCTGCCATGGACAATGTCGGTATTCAGAACATCAACCCCGACCAAGGTGATGGTCGTGACTTGTCCGCCCGTTTCGGCAACCGTCACGACGCTGTTGGCGCCGCTGTTGTCGATCGACTGGACAACGGCGTTCTGGTCGCCGTTGAGCACCAGCGTGTCGCGCAGCCCTGCGCTCGCATCGAAGCCGGTGATCTGGTACTTGTTTTGAGGAAGTGACAAGTCGATGTTGAAGGCATCCCGCTCACCACTCGTGCCCACCAGCGTGAAGTCGAAGGTGGTGCCCAGGTCGTTGGCGAACAGGTTGGCGTCGAACGTGCTCGTCGCCGAGTCCCCATCCTTGTCTGTCAGCGTCGCGTTGAACGCCAGCTTGACATCGCTGGCCAGGCTCTCGGTCTCATGAGTGAACTCGATCGTCGGGATCTTGATCTCGCCTCGGCCCATCGTGAGCTGAACAGCGTCGATCAACTTCGTGCCCTGCTGCTGAATGAGGAAGGACACCTGTCCACCGGCCTCCGGTGTCACGGTGTTCACCTCGGTGAGGGCCGAGAACGTGCCATCCTCGTAGAAGGCCCTGTAGTACAGGTCCTCGGTCGCCGTGTCGTAACCCCCCACGGAGTTGTCGATGAAGACCTTCATGCTCGTCAGCAGGCTTTCCGGGTTGATCACGAAGCTTTCATCGGCATTGCTGATGGCCGCCAGGTTGTCTCCCTGGAACAGGTTATTGGCGATGCCGATGCCGGACGTGCTGACGTTCATGGCCCTCGGGTCGATGTACGACGGCAGGGGGTTGGTCTGTAGCTGGGCTTCGGTGGGGTCGGGGGCTCCAAGCCCGATACCGGTCAGGATGTCCGCAGTCGACGCCGTTGCTTTCGCGGAAAAGAACACAATCTCCTCAGATGGCGAAGGAATAGTCGGCGGATTCTGCGGCGGGATCAGCAATGTGCGCACCGGATCCGGGCCGCCGGCACTGAGCGAACCGTCGGCGCTGCTGAGCACGATCTCGGAACTGAAACCTTGCACCAGGTCCAGGGCATAGGTGCCATTGGCAAAGGCGGTCAGCGTGTAGTCAACGCTGGTATTCGCGGTGGCGGCGTTGTTGTCGAAATCACCGGTCAGAGTCCCTGCGAAGTGGAACGCGCCGTTGACATCCGGCGAGGGCGATTGCTCGGTGAGCGTGCCGGTCCCGGTGGTGGTCGTGTTGTCTGGCCTGACGAGGGTGAATTGGTTATTCACCAACGAAATATCCAGACCTGCTGCCCCCAGTCCGTCGGCTCCGGTTGAATGATCCCAGTATCCCTGTTGTGGGAGGATGCTACCGGTCCCGATCAGGTTGCCAAACGCGAGTGATGGACCGTCGTCCTTGAACACCAGGTTCTGGCCGATGTTCAGCGAGGCATGGGCGCTGTCGCCGTCCTTGTCGGTGATGGTGGCGGTCAGGGTCACCAGATTGTCCGAGGTCAGACTCGTCGAATCATTCGGATTGGTTGGATCGGGATGCACCACGGCCCGTTGCTGGTCGAGGGTGACGTCACCGTTGGCGGCCACGCTGACGGTGAACACCAGCAGGTGGGTAGTGGCTGTGCGGCCTTCCACCACGCCGCCGTTGAGCGACAGGTTCACCGCCTCGCCGGTAGCTGTATCCGTCAGTCCGGAGCCTCCGGCCACCACGCCCAGCGCATAAGTCAGCGTACCGGCACCGTCGGCGCCAAACGCCGAAGTGAAGTTCGCCGCAAAGCTCTGGGTGGCGTCGGTGGTCAGTACCGTTTCGTCAACCGTCAGGGTTGGCTCCGTGCCGGTGGTGCTGATGCTTGGCCCGTCGTCCTTGAACACCAGGTTCTGGCCGATGTTCAGTGTTGCATGGGCACTGTCGCCATCTTTGTCGGTGATGGTTGCGGTCAGGGTCACCA
This sequence comes from Pseudomonas sp. Pseusp15, assembly GCF_059492165.1. NCBI lineage: Bacteria > Pseudomonadati > Pseudomonadota > Gammaproteobacteria > Pseudomonadales > Pseudomonadaceae > Pseudomonas > Pseudomonas sp. Pseusp15. The sequence continues at coordinate 2,545,756 of NZ_CP168523.1, read as the reverse complement.
GATTGTCCGAGGTCAGCGTCTTCGAATCATCCGGATTGGTTGGGTCTGGATGCACTATGGCCCGTTGCTGGTCGAGAGTGACGTCACCGTTGGCGGCGACACTGACGGTGAACACCAGCAGGTTGGTGATGGCCGTGCGGCCTTCGACCACGCTGCCGTTGAGCGACAGGTTGACCGCTTCACCGGTGGCCGTATCGGTCAGCCCGGAGCCGCCCGCTACCACACCCAGTGCATAGGTCAGCGTGCCGGCCCCATCGGCGCCAAATGCCGAACTGAAGTTGGCGGTAAAGCTCTGGGTGTCGTTGGTGGCCAGCACCGTTTCATCGACCGTCAGGACTGGCTCCGTGCCGGTGGTGCTGATGCTCGGTCCGTCATCCTTGAACACCAGGTTCTGCCCGATGTTGAGGGTGGCATGGGCACTGTCGCCGTCCTTGTCGGTGATGGTGGCGGTCAGGGTCACCAGACTGTCCGAGGTCAGCGTCTTCGAATCATCCGGATTGGTTGGGTCGGGATGTACCACGGCGCGGATCTGATCGAGGGTAACGTCACCATTGGCGGCGACGCTGACGGTGAATACCAGATCGTTGCTAATCGCCGTGCGGCCTTCCACGACTGTACCGTTAAGCGACAAATTCACCGCTTGGCCGGTAGCGGTATCGGTCAGTCCGGAACCGCCCGCGACCACGCCCAACGCATAGGTCAACGTACCCGCACCGTCAGCGCCAAACGCCGAGCTGAAGTTGGCGGTAAAGCTCTGGGTGTCGTTGGTGGCCAGCACCGTTTCGTCGACCGTCAGGACTGGCTCGGTGCCGGTGGTGCTGATGCTCGGTCCGTCGTCCTTGAACACCAGGTTCTGCCCGATGTTGAGGGTGGCATGGGCACTGTCGCCGTCCTTGTCGGTGATGGTGGCCGTCAGGGTCACCAGGTTGTCCGAGGTCAGACTCGTCGAATCATCCGGATTGGTTGGATCGGGATGCACCACCGCCCGTTGCTGGTCGAGGGTGACGTCGCCGTTGGCGGCGACACTGACAGTGAACACCAGCAGGTTAGTGGTGGCGGTGCGGCCTTCGACCACGGTGCCGTTGAGTGACAGGTTGACCGCCTCACCGGTGGCTGTATCCGTCAGCCCCGACGGGCCGGCAGTCACGCCCAGCGCATAGGTCAGCGTCCCCGCACCGTCGGCGCCAAACGCCGAGCTGAAGTTAGCCGCGAAGCTCTGGGTGGCGTCGGTCGTCAGTACCGTTTCGTCAACCGTCAGGGTTGGCTCCGTGCCGGTGGTGCTGATGCTCGGTCCGTCATCCTTGAACACCAGGTTTTGCCCGATATTGAGGGTGGCATGGGCGCTGTCGCCGTCCTTGTCGGTGATGGTGGCCGTCAGGGTCACCAGGTTGTCCGAGGTCAGACTCGTCGAATCATCCGGATTGGTTGGATCGGGATGCACCACCGCCCGTTGCTGGTCGAGGGTGACGTCGCCGTTGGCGGCGACACTGACAGTGAACACCAGCAGGTTAGTGGTGGCGGTGCGGCCTTCGACCACGGTGCCGTTGAGTGACAGGTTGACGGCTTCACCGGTGGCCGTATCGGTCAGTCCGGAACCGCCTGCGACTACGCCTAGGGCATAGGTCAATGTGCCCGCGCCATCGGCGCCAAATGCCGAGCTGAAGTTAGCTGTAAAATTCTGGGTGGCGTCGGTCGTCAGTACCGTTTCGTCAACCGTCAGGGTTGGCTCCGTGCCAGTGGTGCTGATGCTCGGTCCGTCGTCCTTGAACACCAGGTTCTGGCCGATGTTCAGGGTCGCATGAGCGCTGTCGCCATCCTTGTCGGTGATGGTGGCGGTCAGCGTCACCAGATTGTCCGAGGTCAGACTGGTCGAATCATCCGGATTGGTTGGGTCGGGATGCACCACGGCCCGTTGCTGGTCGAGAGTGACGTCACCATTGGCGGCGACACTGACGGTGAACACCAGCAGGTTGGTGGTGGCGGTGCGGCCTTCGACTACGGTGCCGTTGAGTGACAGGTTCACCGCTTCACCGGTGGCTGTATCCGTCAGTCCCGACGGGCCGGCAGTTACGCCCAACGCATAGGTCAGCGTACCCGCACCGTCGGCGCCAAACGCCGAGCTGAAGTTCGCTGCAAAGCTCTGGGTGGCGTCGGTCGTCAGTACCGTTTCGTCAACCGTCAGGGTTGGCTCCGTGCCAGTGGTGCTGATGCTCGGTCCGTCGTCCTTGAACACCAGGTTCTGGCCGATGTTCAGGGTCGCATGAGCGCTGTCGCCATCCTTGTCGGTGATGGTGGCGGTCAGCGTCACCAGATTGTCCGAGGTCAGACTCGTCGAATCATCCGGATTGGTTGGATCGGGATGCACCACCGCCCGTTGCTGGTCGAGAGTGACGTCGCCATTAGCCGCCACGCTGACGGTGAACACCAGCAGGTTGGTGGTGGCGGTGCGGCCTTCGACCACGGTGCCGTTGAGTGACAGGTTCACCGCTTCACCGGTGGCTGTATCCGTCAGTCCCGACGGGCCGGCAGTTACGCCCAACGCATAGGTCAGCGTACCCGCACCGTCGGCGCCAAACGCCGAGCTGAAGTTCGCTGCAAAGCTCTGGGTGGCGTCGGTGGTCAGTACCGTTTCGTCGACCGTCAGGGTTGGCTCCGTGCCAGTGGCGCTGATACTCGGTCCGTCATCCTTGAACACCAGGTTCTGGCCGATATTCAGCGTGGCATGGGCACTGTCGCCATCCTTGTCGGTGATGGTGGCGGTCAGGGTCACCAGATTGTCCGAGGTCAGACTGGTCGAATCATCCGGATTGGTAGGGTCGGGATGCACCACCGCCCGTTGCTGGTCGAGGGTGACGTCGCCATTAGCCGCCACGCTGACGGTGAACACCAGCAGGTTGGTGGTGGCCGTGCGACCTTCGACTACGCTGCCGTTGAGTGACAGGTTCACCGCTTCACCGGTGGCTGTATCCGTCAGTCCCGACGGGCCGGCAGTTACGCCCAACGCATAGGTCAGCGTACCCGCACCGTCGGCGCCAAACGCCGAGCTGAAGTTCGCTGCAAAGCTCTGGGTGGCGTCGGTGGTCAGTACCGTTTCGTCGACCGTCAGCGTTGGCTCCGTGCCAGTGGCGCTGATACTCGGTCCGTCGTCCTTGAACACCAGGTTCTGGCCGATGTTCAGGGTCGCATGAGCGCTGTCGCCATCCTTGTCGGTGATGGTGGCGGTCAGCGTCACCAGATTGTCCGAGGTCAGACTGGTCGAGTCATCCGGATTGGTTGGATCGGGATGCACCACGGCCCGTTGCTGGTCGAGGGTGACGTCGCCATTAGCCGCCACGCTGACGGTGAACACCAGCAGGTTAGTGGTGGCGGTGCGGCCTTCGACCACGCTGCCGTTGAGTGACAGGTTGACGGCTTCACCGGTGGCTGTATCCGTCAGTCCCGACGGGCCGGCAGTTACGCCCAACGCATAGGTCAGCGTACCCGCACCGTCGGCGCCAAACGCCGAGCTGAAGTTCGCTGCAAAGCTCTGGGTGGCGTCGGTGGTCAGTACTGTTTCGTCAACCGTCAGGGTTGGCTCCGTGCCAGTGGTGCTGATGCTCGGTCCGTCGTCCTTGAACACCAGGTTCTGGCCGATGTTCAGGGTCGCATGAGCGCTGTCGCCATCCTTGTCGGTGATGGTGGCGGTCAGCGTTACCAGATTGTCCGAGGTCAGACTGGTCGAGTCATCCGGATTGGTCGCGTCGGGATGCACCACGGCCCGTTGCTGGTCGAGAGTGACGTCACCATTGGCGGCGACACTGACGGTGAACACCAGCAGGTTGGTGGTGGCGGTGCGGCCTTCGACCACGCTGCCGTTGAGTGACAGGTTGACGGCTTCACCGGTGGCTGTATCCGTCAGTCCCGACGGGCCGGCAGTTACGCCCAACGCATAGGTCAGCGTACCCGCACCGTCGGCGCCAAACGCCGAGCTGAAGTTCGCTGCAAAGCTCTGGGTGGCGTCGGTGGTCAGTACTGTTTCGTCAACCGTCAGGGTTGGCTCCGTGCCAGTGGTGCTGATGCTCGGTCCGTCGTCCTTGAACACCAGGTTCTGGCCGATGTTCAGGGTCGCATGAGCGCTGTCGCCATCCTTGTCGGTGATGGTGGCGGTCAGCGTTACCAGATTGTCCGAGGTCAGACTGGTCGAGTCATCCGGATTGGTCGCGTCGGGATGCACCACGGCCCGTTGCTGGTCGAGAGTGACGTCACCGTTGGCGGCGACACTGACGGTGAACACCAGCAGGTTGGTGGTGGCGGTGCGGCCTTCGACCACGGTGCCGTTGAGCGACAGGTTGACGGCTTCACCGGTGGCCGTGTCGGTCAGCCCGGAGGCACCCGCGACCACGCCCAGCGCATAGGTCAGCGTACCCGCACCGTCGGCGCCAAACGCTGAGGTGAAGTTGGCGGCAAAGTTCTGGGTGGCGTCGGTGGTCAGCACCGTTTCGTCGACTGTCAGCGTTGGCTCCGTGCCGGTCGCACTGACGCTCGGCCCGTCGTCTTCGAAGATCATCTTGGAGCCGATTTCAGCGGTCGCGGTAGAGGCTTTGCGCAGCGAGAAGCCGCCGATATCAAAGTCGGCGTGGTTATCTCCCCTGGCGTCTAGGGCCGCGCCGTTCTCGATGAGCACGCGGTTGTGATCTGAGGTTGTGGTGTATTCAATCTGGTAGCCGGCTTTAATGCCGGTGAGTGTTGCAACCCCACCCGTAAAGCTGATGGTGATGGTCGGATCATTCACCGAGCCGTCGGAGTTTTCGATTACCAGCCCGGTGCTATTGTTGATGACTTGAACATTGGTGATGGCCACCAGCGTGTCATTCGCATAGCCGTTGATGAAATTCGCGCCAGGTTCAGCAGCGGTATTGAATGCGCTGATTTTTACCACAGCACTCTTGCCGCTTTGCAACTGCACGACGTCGAAATTGGCCGATGTCGAATTGTAGACGCCGGTAAAGTCGATGTTGGACTCAACATCAGCTTCGGTCTGACTAAGATTGGGAACGGTCACATCCTGCCGGGCACCGGTGACGAACGAAAAGCGGATGCCTTCCTGTTCCACAATCATCTGGTTGTTGGTGCCTATGGTGGTCGGCCCACCGCCCTGGCTGGTATTGATCGTGTCGCCGGTGTTTATGTTGGCGCCACTTGACTGGTCTGCAGGGTCCTTACCGGTGGCGATGATGGTGGGATCGGTGATCCGTGTGACACCATTGATAACTTCAGTTGTCGGGTTCGCTTTCGTGAACATCAGGAAGAGGTTCTGACCGGAGGGCGCACCGGCCAGGCTGAATCCCAGGTCCTGACTGACTCCGACGAACACCTTATCCTGCAGATTGAGCGAATCATCGGGGTTCGTCGCATCGGGATGCTTGAGCGGTTGGTATTCCACGGTCCAGATCTTGCCGCCCGAGACTGGCGATCCGGTTTCTTCAATATAGGCCGCGAACACGATCGCGCCATCTGCGGCCCCGGCTCGGCCCACAACGATGTTGTTGTCGTTCGTATCGGTATAGAGAAGGATGCTGGTGCCATCGAGGGTATCCAGTCCGCTATCCAGTCCATTGAGCGGTGCGCCAGCACTGTCGACGAAGCGGATATCGGTAACTCCGGACGGGTCGGTGAGGGTGAATGCATTGCTGCCCGTGTTGCCCACGGCACCGGTATAGCCACTCAAGGCCGCACCCGTTGCGGTACCTGCACCCAGTGCGGTCAAACGGGTAGAGAAGGCCGAGGGCAGGGATGCCAGCAGAATGTCGTTGTCGTCAGCGTCTCCCGCGGGGCTTGGCGTGGCGGTGAGGTTCTGCAGCCCGGCCGTTTCGTCCAGCGTAACGTTTGCGCCGGGCGTCACGCTCAGGGCGTTGGCTGTAATCGACGTTAAGTTGAGGGAGGTCGGATCGCTCGTTAGCGATGAGTTTTGCTCGCGAATAGTCATGACGTTCTCCTGAGCAATTACGGTCATCGAGGCCTGACCATTGACCTCTGCAACTATGACTAATCGCCGGGGATTGCACATCGGCCGATACTCCCATGCGGGATAGGAGTTTCGGCCTAGCTGTCCTCGTTGGTGGCCTGCTGCATGTCGTTCTCGTTGTTTTCTGCCGTGTTTAAGCCTTGTGGTGTTTGAGAACCCACAGCGAATTCGATCCGTGCCGATCTCATTTTGGAACTGCAAAAACAATGCGAGGGTGACTTTCGCCACCCTCGCATCCTTTCACACACGCGCTGCCTCAGGCGCTGCCATGGACAATGTCGGTATTCAGAACATCAACCCCGACCAAGGTGATGGTCGTGATTTGTCCGCCCGTTTCGGCAATCGTCACGACGCTGTTGGCGCCGCTGTTGTCGATCGACTGCACAACGGCGCTCTGGTCGCCGTTGAGCACCAGCGTGTCGCGCAGCCCTGCGCTCGCATCGAAGCCGGTGATCTGGTACTTGTTCTGGGTGAGTGACAAATCGACGTTGAAGGCATCCCGCTCACCGCTTGTGCCCACCAGCGTGAAGTCGAAGGTGGCGCCCAAGTCGTTGGCGAACAGGTTGGCGTCGAAACCACTCGTCGCCGAGTCCCCATCCTTGTCCGTCAGCGTCGCGTTGAATGCCAGCTTGATATCGCTGGCCAGGCTTTCGGTCGGCTGAATGAACTGGATCACCGGGATCTTGACATCGCCTCGGCCCATCGTGAGCTGAACCGCATCAATCAACTTCGTGCCTTGTTGCTGAACGAGGAAGGACACCTGTCCGCCGGCCTCCGGTGTCACGGTGTTCACCTCGATCAGGTTCGAGAACGTGCCATCCTCGTAGTAGGCCCTGTAGTACAGGTCTTCGGTCGCCGTGTTGTACCCCCCCACGGAGTTGTCGATGAAGATCTTCATGCCCGCCAGCAGGGTCTCCGGATTGATCACGAAACTTTCATCGGCAGCGCTGATGGCCACCAGGTTGTCTCCCTGGAGAATGTTATTGCCGACGCCGATGCCGGACGTGCTGACGTTCATGGCAGCCGGATCGATGTACGAGGGCAGGGGGGTGGTCTGTAGCTGGGCTTCGGTGGGGTCGGGTTTCCCGACCCCGATGCCGGTCAGGATGTCCGAAGTCGACGCCGTCGCCTTGGCGGAAAAGAACACAATCTCCTCGGATGGCGAAGGAATGGTCGGCGGATTCTGCGGTGGGATCAACAATGTGCGCACTGGATCCGGGCCGCCGGCACTGAGCGAGCCGTCGGCACTGCTCAGCACAATCTGCGAACTGAAGCCTTGCACCAGGTCCAGTGTATAGGTGCCATTGCTATAGGCGGTCAGCGTGTAGTCGACGGAGGTATTCGCGGTGGCGGCATTGTTGTCGAAATCACCGGTCAACGTGCCGGCGAAATGGTAGGCGCCATTGACGTCCGGTGAAGGCGACTGCTCGGTGAGCGTGCCGGTGCCGGTGGTGGTCGTGTTGTCTGGCCGGACGAGGGTGAATTGGTTATTCACCAACGAAATATCCAGACCGGTTGCCCCCAGTCCGTCGGCTCCGGCCGAGTGATCCCAGTACCCTTGTTGTGGAAGGATGCTACCGGTGCCGATCAGGTTGCCGAAGGCAAGTGCAGGGCCGTCGTCCTGGAACACCAGGTTCTGGCCGATGTTGAGCGTGGCATGGGCGCTGTCGCCGTCTCCATCGGTTTTGGTCGCCGTCAGGGTTACCAGATTGTCCGAGGACAGACTCGTCGAATCATTCGGATTGGTTGGATCGGGATGCACCACGGCCCGTTGCTGGTCGAGGGTGACGTCACCGTTGGCGGCCACGCTGACGGTGAACACCAGCAGGTGGGTAGTGGCTGTGCGGCCTTCCACCACGCCGCCGTTGAGCGACAGGTTGACTGCCTCACCGGTGGCCGTGTCGGTCAGCCCGGAGGCACCCGCCACCACGCCCAGCGCATAGGTCAGCGTGCCGGCGCCATCGGCGCCATACGCCGAGGTGAAGTTCGCCGCGAAGCTCTGGGTGGCGTCGGTGGTCAGCACCGTCTCATCCACCGTCAACGTCGGTTCGGTGCCGGTGGTGCTGATGCTCGGTCCGTCGTCCTTGAACACCAGGTTCTGGCCGATGTTGAGGGTCGCCTGGGTGCTGTCGCCGTCCTTGTCGGTGATGGTTGCGGTCAGGGTCACCAGATTGTCCGCGGTCAGCGTTTTCGAATCATCGGGATTGGTCGTGTCGGGATGCACCACGGCGCGGAGCTGATCGAGGGTGACGTCACCGTTGGCGGCGACGCTGACCGTGAATACCAGCAGGTTGGTGGTGGCCGTGTGGCCTTCCACCACGCCGCCGTTGAGCGACAGGTTGACCGCCTCGCCCGTGGCTGTGTCCACCAGCCCTGAGGCGCCCGCGACCACGCCCAGCGCATAGGTCAGGGTGCCGGCCCCGTCAGCGCCATACGCCGAGCTGAAGTTGGCGGCGAAGCTCTTGGTATCGTTGGTCGCCAGTACCGTTTCGTCGACTGTCAGCGTTGGCTCGGTGCCGGTGGTGCTGATGCTGGGGGCGTCATCCTTGAACACCAGGTTCTGCCCGATATTGAGGGTGGCATGGACGCTGTCGCCGTCCCCATCGGTTTTGGTGGCCGTCAGCGTCACCAGGCTGTCCGAGGTCAGGGTCTTCGAGTCATCTGGATTGGTCGCATCGGGATGCACCACGGCGCGGATCTGGTCGAGGGTGACGTCGCCATTGGCGGCGACGCTGACGGTGAACACCAGTTGGTTGGTGGTGGCCGTACGGCCTTCCACTACCGTGCCATTGAGCGACAGGTTGACTGCTTCACCGGTGGCCGTATCGGTCAGCCCGGAGCCTCCCGCCACCACGCCCAGCGCATAGGTCAGGGTGCCGGCGCCATCAGCGCCAAACGCCGACGTGAAGTTGGCGGCAAAGCTCTTGGTATCGTTGGTCGCCAGCACCGATTCATCGACTGTCAGCGTCGGTTCGGTGCCAGTGGTGCTGATGCTCGGCCCGTCGTCCTCGAAAATCATCTTGGAGCCGATTTCGGCGGTTGACGTGCTGGACTGCAGCACCTTGAAGCCGCCAATGTCGAAGTCAGCGTGCGTCTTGTCGCCGTTCTTGTCGGTCAGCAACCCGGCGTTCTCGATCATCACGCGGTTGTGGTCGGTCGCCGTGCTGTAGGTGATCTGCGAGTCGGTCGGAACGCCGGTGATCAGCACCGTGCCGTCGGCGTTGTAGGTGATGACAACGCCGCTAACGGTGGCGCCCGCGAACGTCTTGACGGTGACGCTGCCGTTGGTGATCGCGACCTTTTCGGTGCTGTCGTTGGCGTAGCTGTTGACGAAGTTGACACCGCTCTGCGACCCGCTGGCGTTGTCGGCGTTCTTGACGGCGGTGAGCAAGAGTTTCGCGGTGGTGCCGCCCGTCTCCTGCACGACTTTGAAGGTCGCGGAGCGGGCGCCGAAGTACTGGGTGAAGTCGATGTTCGCTTCGACACCCGCTTCGCCCGGGCTCAGGTTGGGGACGGTGAAGTCCGCCTTGGCACCGCTGACGAAGCTGAAGCGCAGGCCTTCCTGTTCGGTGATCGCCTGGTTGTTGGTGCCCAGGGTTGTGCTGCCGCCGCCCTGGCTGCTGTTGACCGTGTCGGCGCTGGTGATGGCATCACTGCTTGCCGACTGATCCAGCGGATCCCTGCCGGTGACGACGATCGAGACACCAGGAATCCGGCCGTTCGCATCGGCCGTCGCGCCCGCGGTCGTGAACATCAGGAACAACTGCTGGCCCGACGGCGCTTTGTCCAGACTGAATTCCGCGTCCTGACCGGCGCCGATGAACACCTTGTTCAGCAGATTGACCGCATCGTCGGGGTTCGTCGCATCTGGATGCTTGAGCGGTTGGTACTCCACGGTCCAGATCTTGCCGCCCGAGAGTGGCGATCCGGTTTCTTCGATGTAGGCTGCGAACACGATCGCGCCGCTTGCGCTCCCGGCTCGGCCCACCAGGATGTTGTCGTTCGTATCGGTATAGAGAAGGATGCTGGTGCCATCAATGGTATCCAACCCGCTGTCCACGCCATTAAGCGGTGCGCCCAAGCTGTCGACGAAGCTGACGTTGGTAATGGTTGCTCCAGGGTCGGCGGTGACGCTGAACGCATTGCTGCCGGTATTGCCTGCGGCACCGGTATAGCCACTCAAGGCCGCACCTGTGGCGGTACCTGCCCCCAGTGCGGTCAAACGGGTAGAGAAAGTCGAGGGCAGGGACGCCAGCAGAATGTCGTTGTCGTCAGCGTCTCCCGCGGGGCTTGGCGTGGCGGTGCTGTTTTGCAACCCGGCCGTTTCGTCCAGCGTAACGCTCGCGCCAGAGGTCACAACGCTGAGAGCGTTGACCACTGAGTCGAGGGTCGGAATGTATGGGGGGGTCGGATCGCCCGTTAGCGATGAATTTTGCTCGCCGGTAGCCATGACTTTCTCCAGAGCAATTGCGGTCATCGAGGCCTGACCGTTGACCTTTGGCCGCAACTATGGAGAAGCGCCGGGGATTGCGCATCGGCCGAAACTCCCATGCGGGATGGGAGTTTCAGACTACTTGGGAGGGGAAAGAGGAGGAGGGCGCAAAGGAGTAGCGTCGCATATTACGTTTGTGAATGAGCACAAGACGGCGGCGTTCTAAGGCTGCCCGGGCGTTAACCGTGGGCGCGCCGAGCTGAGTTTGAGTCAGCTCGGTCGGCCGGGATCACGCAATGACACGGGTATGCCGCCAGCGTCATTCAAATCTAATCCTTGTTCATAGAGGCAGGCGAACTCATGAGCTGGTTCCTCCCCGCCGAATCACGATGGGCGGCTCGATCAGCCGCAGTTCGAGCTCGCCCGAGGCCGGCACGAAGCGCGGGCCAGTGCTTTCAGGCGTTGCCCGCAACCTCCAGGTGCGCTGCACCTTCGCCAGTTTGGCGACTCCCGATGCCACGGACCAGCGCCGGCAGACCTTCTCCAGTTTGAGCGGGTAGAGGGTGAGTTGGTCGCCGTTGAAGTGCATACGCAGAAAGCATTTGTGGTCGGCGATGCGTTGCGAGGAAAAAACCACTTCGCTATGTAGCCCCCATAAAGTATTGGCCATGACCATCCAGGCACCGAATAGCAGGCCTCCCAAACTACCGCCGAGCACCAGTGTCCCCACCAGGAACAACAAGACCTGGAGCAGGTTTTCAACCTCGAACTGCAAGTAGTGGATGTTGATACGGCCCATGAGCCACAGCAGCCCGATCGCCAGTCCCAGGTGAAGCAACCCGTGAACGGCCCCGACGCCATAGGCAAGCTTTCGGGTGCGCTTGACCCCGGCGGCCGAGAGCACTGCGCAGCCCAGCACAATGGTCACGGCGAGCATCACCGACGAAGGACTGTGTGCCAGAACCAGGACCAGCTGTCGCCATACCTCGCGCAGGTTGGGAATAGATACTTCGAGGCCAGACAATACCTCGACCAGGCTGCGATTATCGCGCGCCGGGTGGGGCACCTTGCTGGCGCTTTCTACCATCCAGTCGAACAGCAAGTACAAGATCGCCAGCATGCCGCAGAACGAGAGGTTGTGGGTGGGTAGCCGCCATGCCCGGTTACGCAGCTGTTCAGAGGTCTTTTTGTCCGGGTAGGTTGCCGCCAGCTCGTAGTGCTGCGGCGTTCCGCCGACGGTGATTGGCTCGGGCGGATCTGGAAGTTGATGAGTGCCATGCAGGAAGGCGCCACCGCCTCCGCAGGTGATGCGTTGCGGTGCCTGGCTGCCGGCTTTTGGCTGGTAGCGCGCGTAGTGGTGCGAGTCTCCGGCCAGGACCACCGCCAAGTGGTCACCCAAGAGCTGCTCGATCTCGCGCAGACTGCTGAAGCGCAAGGTCTGGGTCTCGATCGAGGGCAGGGTCTTGCGCCCCACGCGTGCGAGTCGTTCGGCCTCATCCACCCAGCTCGGCTCGGGTGTACAGAGGATCACGCGGTCGCCTGGCTGCAGTTTGGCGCGCATCTCTTCGAAGTACTGCTTCTGCTGGCGGTCGATCATCGACTCCAATTGCAGGTCCAGGCCCCAGATCCACCAGCCATTGGGCAGCTGCAGCACGTAGTAACTGGTGTGTTGACGGGTTTCCCAGCCGCCGATGGGCTTCTGCTCGCAAAACAGTTGAGAGAAACCGCGCAGGCCGTCATACCAATCATGGTTGCCGGGCGTCGCCACCATCCACGGTGCACCTGGCTGCGGCACGGGCTGGTCCTGCTCATTCGGACGAACCTTGGGGACCGGCGCGGGAAAGGCAGCGCGGAAGGGATCGAGGAAGCGAGTGCGATAGCCGGATTGGGCAGGTGTGGGGTAGACCTGATCGCCGCCGAGCAGCAGCACGTCGCCGCGCGGCAGCGTGAGCTCCGGCAACTTGACATCCTGGCTGACGCACAGCGCCATGGAATAGGTGGAGTCCCAGCCATCGCCGGTATCCGCCAGATAGTCGATCCACACATCACCGTCGGCAGCCACCTGAATGGGTGGGTTAGAGCCCCGGGGGTTGAGCATGGCCAACACATCGCGTGGGTCTGCGAAGGCACCCATGGTGGTGGCCGCGGCCGATTGCATGCCCGTGCGCATGAGCTGAAACGGGCCTAGCCAGTTGACCATCGACTCCTGGGTGTAAAGTTCGATGCGGCTATTGGTCGTGGAAGATTGGGTGGCGTGGGTCATGGCGAGGAGCGCAGAGTGCCCCTCTTCAAAGTGTCCCTCTCCAGGGCGGAACTCAATCGATTGCTCCTTCATCGCCTAGCCTCCATTGCTGTAAAGAGTCCGGGTACATCAGGTGGGGTTTGACTTCTTGTCGGTTGATTCAGAATAGGTCAGTTATGCGATAGCCGCCGGTTCATGGCAAGAGGATCAAAACGATGGACCCGCCAGAATGGCGGGTCCGGACGGGGGATCAGAGTGTCGGCAACTGCCCGATGCGACCCATCATCTCGGTCACGATCTGCAGGTCCAGCAGGAACTGGTCGACGGTCTTGAACTCGTTGTCGTTGTGGCCGGTGTATTTGAGCTCAGGCCTTGCCAAGCCGAACTGCACACCGTTGGGCAGCTCATGGACCGAAGTGGCGCCGGCTGAGGTACCGAACTTGTGTTCCATGCCAAGGTTCTCGCTGGCCACCGCCAACAGTGCCTTGACCCATTCACCTTCGGGGTTGCGGTACATCGGCTCGGCGATCTTGTAGTCGAAAGCCACTGCAATGTGAGTCTTCTTGCTCCAGGCACCCAGCTTTTCGGCGATTTCAGCCTTGAGCGCTTCCGGGGACTTGCCCTTCGGCACGCGCAGGTTGACCGCAAGCTTGAAGGCTTTTTCATCCATCCCGACATAGGTCAGGGAGGTGGTCAGCGGCCCCATGAAGGCATCGGAAAAACCGACCCCCAACTTGCCGCCCAGGTAGTCCAGTCCCCAGTTGTCGACGGCATAACGGGCGGCGTCGGTAATGTGGTTGTGCTTGAGCGCGACCTTGCCGTCGAGGCTGTTGATGAAGCCCAGCATCCGTGCCACCGGGTTGATGCCTGACTCGGGCTCGGAGGAGTGGGCGGAAACGCCGGTGACCGTGAGCTTGACGTCCTTGCCGACGACCTTGGCGGTCACCTCGAAGTTGCCGCCATTGCGCTTGGCATAATCGCTACCCGCCTTCTGCAGGCTGGCGGCCAGTTCGGCGGGCTTGTCAGTCACAAGGGTAGCGACCGACGTTGACGGAATCTGGTTGGTTGCCAGGCCGCCGGTCATTGAGGTGATTTCGGCGCCCTTGCCCTGAGCGCTCCGCAGGGCAAAGTTCGCCATGACGGTGCCGTAGCCTTTCTCGGCAATCACCACCGGGTAGCCGCCATCCAGCGCCAGGTTGTAGTTGGGTGTCGGGTTGTGTTCGAAGTAATAGGGGATGGCGTCGCCGGTGGTTTCCTCGGTGGTGTCTACCAGCAGCTTGAAATGGCGAGCCAGCGGCAGCTTCTCTTCCTTGATGATCTTCATGGCGTAGAGCGCGACCACGATGCCGTTTTTGTCATCCTCGGTGCCTCGGCCATACATACGGTCGCCGACCAGGGTGACCTTGAACGGGTCGAGGCGGGTGCCGTCTTTCAAGACCCAGTTCTCCGGCGTCACGGGCACCACATCGGCATGTGCGTGAATGCCCACGATTTCGTCGCCAGCCCCTTCGAGGGATATTTCATAGACTCGGTTGTCGATATTGCGAAAGTTCAGGTTGAAGGCCTGGGCCAGGCCCTTGAGCTTGTCGCCGATCTTGATGAATTCAGGGTTGTCGTGTTGGGCCACGCCGTCCACGCGGAAGGTCGGGATGGCCACCAGTTCGCGCAAGGTCTCGGTAGCAGCGTTGCCGTACTTCACCCGCGCATAGAGGCCAAGCAGGCGATGAATCTCGTTCTGCTGTTCAGCGGAAAGGGGCTTGTTGCCCTGGAAAGCACTGATTGCCGGGCCGAGGTTACCGGTTTTGGCAAGCTCGCTCTTGGCCAGGCGTTCCAGGAACTGCCTGAAATCCGTTACCGATGCATCGCTGAAGGTCTTGAGGATGGTCGCGCTCTGTTGCGGGGTAATGTTGGCGTGCGCTGAGGTGGTGAACGACGAAAGGCTGGCCAGCATCAGGGTTGTCGCGGCCAGTTGCTTAAGTGAAAAGTCCATTGCTGGGGGCATTCCTTTGCAGGTGGTTGGTAGGAAATATCTGATTGATTAGTCAGAAACTTTTCCAAATTAACACCAAGAGGGAGTAGTACGGGAGTACCTGAAGTGCGATCTGTCGCACAGAAATGCAAAAGCGACGCAGAAATGAAAAAGCCTACCAATGCAACTCGAAGGCATTTTGCGCGCCCGTCTGGAGGCTGCTGCCCAAGCGTTTGCACTCGCGAGAAAGGGTGTCTTGCAGCCATTGACGGTCATCCCCTTCGGCGTGACAGAGGCGAAAGCGCTGCAGGCGAGTGGGTATCAGCTCCAGCGTCTGCAGGTGCCCGTCCGGGGCCAGCGAGGCAAAGTACAAAAGCCCCAGGTCGCCGCGATAATCTGCGTGGCCCTCGATGCCTTCGTAATCGTTTAGCAGATCCCCGCAGCCATAGAGAATCAGGCGTTCGCGGTACACCTCGATGCCCTTGATGTGGTGCGAGGAGTGGCCGTGCACCACATCAACTCCGGCCTCGTCGATCAAGGCATGGGCGAACCGGACCTGTTCACGAGGGATCTCAAACCCCCAGTTGCCGCCCCAATGAATGGAGGCCAGCACCCGATCCCCCGGATTTTTGTACTTGAGAATCCGTTCGGCCACAGGGCGCAGGCTTTGCATCGACAGATCTTCCAGCCGTGCGACGCCCGCGCGGCTATCCGTGGCGGCCCACTGCGGTGGAATGCCGCTGTCGGGAGCGCCGAGGCCAAACACCAGCAAGCGCCGCCCGTCAGGCTGTGCCAGCACGGCGGGCGCTTCGGCGGATTGCCGGTTGTGCCCGGCGCCGGCACTGCACATGCCGTTGTTCGCCAGGGTGGCCAACGTATCGGCCAGGCCAGGCGCGCCCCAGTCCAGCACATGGTTGTTGGACAGCACGCAGCAGTCGATGCCGGCGGCACTGATGGCCGGGAAGTTCTCCGGGCTCATGCGGTAATTGATGCCCTTTGGCTCCGGTCGTCCGCGTCGGGACACCGCTGTTTCCAGGTTGATGATGCGTGCGTTTGGCTGGCGACGTTCGAACTCATCCAGCGCAACGCCCCAGATATAGGTGAAATCGACCGGGCGGGGAATCGGGCCATTGCGTCGTTCTGCCAACCGGACGTAATCGCCGGCTTTCTTGACGTAGTCTTCGTAAAGCCGTGGATCGCCAGGATGCGGCAGCACTGCGTCGATGCCTCGGGCGGTCATGACATCGCCGGTGAGAAACAGCTTCAGCGTATCGGTAACGGCTGCCATGGCACCCTCCGGATATCCCGAATAGCCTGGATCAACAGTAAATCTCTGTTTTAAAACAAATTAGTTTGTTTTTGGGCTTCCCAGATGCAGCGAAAGTTGATAAATTTCCGCGCGTTCTTGCAGAGGCCCTTACGGGGCTTGCAGCGTAGGGACGCAGCAGCTCGATATTGCTCGCAAGCTGCACATTCAGAAAGAGAGTGCCAGGCACTCATCGCAACAGCTACAGGGGCGTCGCCAAGCGGTAAGGCAGCAGGTTTTGATCCTGCCATGCGTTGGTTCGAATCCAGCCGCCCCTGCCATTTTCCTTACACTCATCCAGTCATGACTCAGTCGGCGGTATTGCGCGAGTCCTGGATGGTCGTGTTTACGAGAAACGCCAGTGCCGATTCGGCCTGGCGTTTTTTTGTGTCGGTTAAATATCCCTCCGAACACAGCGAGCGCGACGCCGTAGCGGCGCGCTCGCCCGTCACTCAGTGGGGCGCGCGAGGGATGGTCTTGAGCAGGTCTTCAGGGCTGATGTGCCCGACAACCTGCTGCACGCTGCCCGGTTGCGGCAGACCAAGGATGTGCCCCTTCATCTTGCCGATCACGTGCATCTCGCAAGGCTTGCAGTCGAACTTCAACGTCAATACCTCGTCACCGTGCACCAGCTGCATCGGCGCGACCTTGGTGCGCACGCCGGTGACGCCCTTGGCCTGCTTGGGGCAGAGGTTGAAGGAGAAGCGCAGGCAGTGCTTGGTGATCATCACCGGCACCTCGCCGGTCTCCTCGTGAGCCTCATAGGCCGCGTCGATCAGCTTGACGCCGTGGCGGTGATAGAAGTCGCGGGCTTTCTGGTTGTAGACGTTGGCCAGGAACGACAGGTGCGATTCCGGGTACACCGGTGGCGGATTGGTCTCGGCCTTGCGACCACCCCGTGGGTGGGCTTCGATGCGGGCCGTGGTCAGCGCTTCGATGACTTCGCGGCGCAAAGCCTTGAGCTGCGAGTTCGGGATGAAATACGCCTGCGGTGCATCCAGCTTGATATCCGTGGCGTGGTATTGCGTGGTGCCCAACTGGCCGAGCAAGTCGTGCAGTTGCTCCAGGGCCTGTTCCGGCTTGTTGGCCAGGCCGAATGGACCGTCGAGGGCGACATTGGCGCTGACACCTTCCTCGCTGGTGGCGGTCAGTTCGAGGCGATCCTCACGCAGGCGAGCGACCCAGGCCAGACCCACCCGGCGCTCGGCGGAGGTCTTGAGCAGGGCTTGCTGCCAGTTGTGGTCGAGGTTGCGGCTCAGCGGGTGATTCGGCCGCAACTGGTGCAGCCCCTTCGGCATTTCGTTGGGCTCGACACGGTAGCGGTAGCGCTTTTCACCGTCTTCTTCGAACTCGCCCTTGGGCTCGGCGATGTTGGTACGCCAGCCCACCACCTCGCGCTTGACCAGCACATTGAGGCCGTCGCCGTTGGACAGCGGTTCGTGGGTGACCACCAGCAGGTCGCGCTTGCCGACTTTCTCCACCACGCCCACCGGCAGGCCGGTGAAGGTCGGCGAGTCGAAGGCGCCGATGTCGATCTTGCGCTCGCTGACGAAGTAGTCGGTGCTGCCACGATGGAAAGTCTTGTCCGGATCGGGCAGGAAGAAGTGCGCGGTGCGGCCGCTGGAAGCGCGAGCCAGGTCCGGACGGTCTTCGAGGACGTCGTCCAGGCGCTGGCGATAGTAGGCGGTGATGTTCTTCACATAGCCCATGTCCTTGTAGCGCCCCTCGATCTTGAACGAGCGTACACCGGCTTCCACCAGCGCGCGGATGTTGGCGCTCTGGTTGTTGTCCTTCATCGACAGCAGGTGTTTTTCGTAGGCGATCACACCGCCTTTTTCATCCTTGAGGGTGTAGGGCAGGCGGCAGGCCTGGGAGCAGTCGCCACGGTTGGCGCTACGGCCGGTCTGCGCATGGGAGATGTTGCACTGGCCGGAGAACGCCACGCACAGCGCGCCATGGATGAAAAACTCGATGGCCGCGTCGGTCTCGTCGGCAATCGCGCGGATCTCCTGGAGGTTCAGCTCGCGGGCCAGTACCAGTTGCGAGAAACCAGCCTGATCGAGGAACTTCGCCCGCGCCAGGGTGCGGATGTCGGTCTGGGTGCTGGCGTGCAGCTCGATCGGCGGAATGTCCAGCTCCATCACGCCCAGATCCTGGACGATCAGCGCATCGACGCCGGCGTCATACAACTGGTGGATCAGCTTGCGCGCCGGCTCCAGCTCATTGTCATGCAGGATTGTGTTGATGGTGGTGAACACCCGCGCGTGATAGCGACGGGCGAATTCCACCAATTGGGCGATATCGCTCACCTCGTTACAGGCGTTGTGGCGGGCGCCGAAGCTCGGGCCGCCGATGTACACCGCGTCGGCGCCATGCAGGATGGCCTCGCGGGCGATGGCCACGTCGCGGGCGGGGCTGAGCAATTCCAGGTGATGCTTGGGTAGGGACATGTTTTTTTAGTCTGGCTTGTCACGGTCAAGGTGCGCATTGTAGCGGCGAAACGCCTGACCGGCACCCATGTGCTGCCCGATGGCGTTTGTCCGCTGAGCAACACGAATAACCATCGGCTTCATCCCTTGGCCGAATCCGATGGCTGATGTAGTGAATCTGCCGCTGAGCAAGGATGGAAGGGGAAGGATCAAATTCAAAGACGCTGGATCAAGACCCGGCTATCGACCGCGCCGCCACACCTTGAGGTAGTCCACGCTGAATGTGGAGGGCAGATCGGCGTCGTCGACAACGCCGAACCAATTCCACATGGCCTCGCTGTCAAAGTTGATTTGCATCGGGAAGAACCAGTGGGTGTTCTTGGCCTCTCGCACCAGGACGCCGTCTACGTACCAGCGCAAGGTGTCGGGTTGCCAGTCAAAACCGTAGACATGAAAGTCGCTGGCCAGGCGCCACGGGGCGATCCAGCTGCTGCCGTCGCTGAGGTGGGCGGTGCTTTGTGGCGTGGCCCAGACATGGGCGTTCATGTTGTATAGACGGTCGAAGGCAGCGCCCTTGGTCTTGCCGCCGATCTCGAATATGTCGATCTCCGTGGCATTGTCGGCAAGCCCCGTCCACGCTAGCCAGAAGGCGCTGGAGCCCGCCGATTCCATGGGTTTGGCGCGGGCTTCGTAGTAGCCGTAAAAACTGCGCTTGATCGTGCGGACCATCGCCGAGCTATAGCCTTGGTAACCCAGCCGAACGTACTTTTGCGGCACGTTTTCCTTGCGGAAAACGATGTTCAGATGGCCATCGCTCAGGTAGGCATTGTTCGGCGTGAACAGCGCCGGTTTACGCCCGAGCGATTCGGTGCCCGTGGCATTGTTGACGTGCCAGCGACTGGTGTTAAGGGTCGCACCGTTGAAGTCGTCGGAAAATTGGCTGTCCACCCTCCATTGGCCGACATTGGCCTGATCGGACAACGGCAGTTCGGCATTGATCCGCTGCGGTACAGCGTCCAGGGGGCCGATACGGGTCCAGGAATTGGCCGCCTTGGGGATAGCGACGGACCACTTTTGCGCCAGATACTGAAACACGCGCTGCCGCTCCTCCAGAGAGGCCAGGTGACGGTCGTACACCAACACTTCCGCGATGTCGCCACGCAAGTCTTCAGTGCTACCGACCACATTGCGCCCCACCGCAAACGGGCCTATAGGCACGTCGTTGAGTTCCAGAACGAAGAGGGCCGGGGCGTAGGCGGAGGGCTGTTGCACGCTGATCGCGAAATTTGGTGCCACGTTGTCGTTTTCAGCGATCCACGGGCGCGAGCTGAACAGCCGCTGCCAGGTCTCGCCGCCGCTTTGCCCGTTCAGTCTGCGTGACACGATCAATAAGGTCATGGGGCCTTTTGCGGCACGAATTGTCTTGCCAAGGAACGCCGACGAGCCACTCAAACGCACCACCGAATGGCCATTCATGGCGTCCTCCACACGCAGCGGAAGTGCGGCGCCTGCGGCATCGTCTACGGTAACGTCATTGGATTTGCCGGACTTGTCGTGCCACCGCAGGAGGTGGTTCTGGGCATCGAAGGTCATTTTTGAAGCATCGGCAGCGTCAAGCCACAGCACCAGGCCGTTGGCCAGCGGCGGGGGAGTGCCCCCCGACGCGTAGCACACAACCGATACCAGGGCTGCCAAAAGGATGTACCTGCTCATACCCATTGCTTTAACACAATCGATGCGGCCAATCCGGGTTGGGAGCGGTATCCGTGCGGATTACACATTTGCCATCGCCAGGTGTCGATGATCATCTGCATCAGGTCGCGCTGTGCGTACCAGCCCAGATCACGCCCCGCCTTGGTGGGGTCGGCCCAACATTCGGGGATATCGCCGACACGGCGCGGCGCGAACCGGAACGGGATGGTAATACCGGTAATGTCCTCGAAGCTGCGGATGATTTGCAGCACGCTGTGGCCAATGCCTGTTCCCAGGTTCCAGACGTGGATACCGTTTCTGTTATGCAACGCCCGCAACGCTTTGAGATGGCCTTCGGCAAGGTCGACCACATGGACGTAATCGCGCACGCACGTTCCGTCGACAGTGGGATAGTCGCTGCCGTATACGGTGAGTTCGGGCATTTGCCTCATCGCGACTCGTGTCAGGCAAGGCAGCAGATTGTTGGGCTTGCCATTGGGGTTTTCCCCGATCAGCCCGCTATCGTGAGCACCAATCGGGTTGAAGTAGCGCAGCACCGCAATGCTCCACTGCGGATCGGACAGGCACAAGTCGGTGAGCAACTCTTCGATCAGCAGCTTGGTACGACCATAGGGATTGATCGGTTTGCCTGTGCCTAGATCTTCAATGAGCGGTATCTGTCGGGGAATGCCATACACCGTGGCCGATGAGCTGAACACCAGTTTGAAGACCTCGAATCGGGCCATCGCATGGCAAAGATTGAGCGTACCAATGACATTGTTGGCGTAATAGTCGAGCGGCTTTCGAATGCTTTCCTCCACGGATTTGAGACCGGCAAAGTGCACCACGGCATCGATGTCGTAGCGGCTGAAGATATCATCGAGCAGGTGGTTATCGCGGATATCACCTTCAATGAAGTCGACTCGCTTGCGAGTCAGATACTCCAGGCGCGCGAGCGATTCGCGGCAGCTGTTACACAAGTTATCGAGGACCAGCACCTGTTGACCGGCGTCAATCAGGGTCAGGGTGGTATGCGAGCCGATGTATCCGGCCCCGCCGGTAATCAACGTGGTTTTGTGCATGATGAGGCGTTCCTGTCACAAGGAAATTGCGCGAGTCAGGAGAATGTGGTCCGGGTAGGAGAAAGGTTGTCGGGTGCGTCCTCTCAGCGGGTGGTGAAAACCGATTTGAATTCTTGCAGCCAGCGCGGATGCATCACGCTGTACGCCACGGCATAGCTCAGCGCGCCAACCACGATGCTGCAGAACAGGTGCAGGTAGCCTTGAACACTCAATCGGGAAGAAACCATCAGGACGATCGCAGCCATGACCAACGAGGCAACCACGCTGCGATAGTTGGTTTCGAAAAACAGCCGCCAGTCATAGCCGATTGCGCGGTTCAACCCACGGATTTGCAGTGGCGTGATGATCGCCATCCGGGCTAGCAGGGCGAGGGCGGCGGCCATGCCGCCATAAAGGCTGCCGAAGCTATAGACCAGCGCCAGTGCCAGTACGGTGGTTGCCACTTCGGCCTTGATGGTCAGGTGGCTGCAATTGACCGCGACCAGTGCGGTTGTGGCGTACATGGCGGTATTGCCGATGGCTGCCGTGCACGCAAGCACTTGCAGCAGGGGAATGGCCTCGGTCCATTTGGCGCCGAAGATCAACAGGATCAGGTCATGCGCCGTGAGTGCGATGCCGATGAACAGGGGCGTCAGCAGGAAGCCGCTGACGGCGGTCGAATCGCTGATGATCGCGCGCAACCGCGAGGGATCGGCGTTGCGCCGGGCAAACACCGGCAGCGCATAGCTGATCAGGCCGTGATAGATCGCCGTGCGCGGCAGATCGATGATGCGCATCGCCATGTTGAACATGCCCACCGCGTTGCTACCGGCCGTCATGCCCAGGATGACGGTGACCCCGCGCTGTAGCGTTTGCGAACTCAGCGCGTTGATGGCAACCGGTGCGCCGGCCTTCAACAGTTCGCGCAGGAGCGGGCCGTCAATGCTAAAGGCAATGCGGCGCGGGTCTGCACGCATCAATACGACAATGGACACGAACTCCATGATCAGTACCTGGGCAATGACCGCCCAGGCCCCCAACCCCCAAAGCGCGACAGCGATGCCACCCACGCCACCACACACTTTGCCCAGTAACGTGCGCGACGCCAACATCCTGAAGTTGCCGCTACGGCGCATTTGCGCCACATAGACCCGCGCCATCATGGTGAACAGGATTTTCACCGAGGCCACCGCCGTCATCCATCGCAGCACCGGTTCGGGTGTGTACAGCGTTACCGCGCCCGAGATGACGACGATGGACAGCAGGCTGACGAGTACCGACGCCCAGAAGGCTGTGGCGATGTGTTTGTCTTCCAGTCGTTCGAGTCGTACCAGCGGGTCTTCCAGAACCGAGGAATAAATCATCCCGATCAACTCGACGACGGCAATGATGACCGTGCCCACACCCAACTCTGTGGGCGACAGCAGCCTGGCATACGCGACAAAGGTAATCATCGACAGGAAAATCAGGCCGAATTTCTCGGTGAAAATCCAGATCAATTTAACCAGACGATGATTGGCCATGGCGGATACCGGCTCAATGAGCGGTGGTGGACGCAGGTGCCTTGCGCAATGATTGGACGCATGCATAGAGGAAGCGCAATGTCGGTTTGCCGTTCCTGAAGATCAGCGCTTGCCAGGAATACTCCAGCATTCGCCGGTACACACCGATCACTTGGGCATGCTCTCCTCTGCGGGAAAACAGTTCGAGAAAGTCGGAGAGGCTGCCCAGCGCGAAATCGATCCGTTGCTGCTTGCTGAGCTGCGGGCCAAAGTGGGCGAGGTACTCTTCGATGAACCTGATCTTGTGCGGGTAGTACCTTGTCGGTTGCGCGGTCATGTTGGCGCTGTTGACCATGCGCTGCAGCAGCACCTCTGGCACCGTATGGACCTCCCAGTGTTCGGCGATCCGGGTCCACATGAAGCGGTCTTCGGAGTAACGCAGGCTGGCATTGAAGCCGCCGAGTTGCATGATCACGTCGCGTTTGACCATCGCGGAGGACACGCCATTGAGGACGTTGGCGCGGATGAAATCGTCGAAATGCCTACCGTTTTTTTGCCGGTCTTCCAGTATTCGCCTGCCATCGCTGTAGTCGTTATGCACGTAGCAATCTATCAGCCCCACCGGCCGTCCCTGACGATCCAGTTCTTCAAACAGTGCCACTTGTTGCTCCAGCTTTCGCGGATACCATCTGTCATCGGCATCGAGAAACGCCACAAGAGTCTCTTCAGTGTGCTGCAGTCCGTGGTTGCGGGCGCTGGCCTGGCCTTCGTTGGCTTGATGCAACAGCGTCAGGCGAAACGGCGCCGCGAAGTCCCTGACCCGTTGGGGCCCATCATCGGTGGAACCATCGTCGATGACGATGACGTGATCGGGCAGTCGCGTTTGCCCGGCCACGGACGCCAGTGTTTGCTCAATGCTGTCGGCGCCGTTGTACATCGCGATTATGACGCACACGGTATTGGGTGAAGGGTGGGCTTGGTCTGGCATGGTTATTTCTCCTTTCGTTACGCCTTGGCTGAATCGCGCGGCAATGCCTCGCCGGACGGACGCTGACGCAGGGTTGCTGCTGACAACACGGGGTATTTCGCGTGGTGATGCCGAAAGGACAGGGCCAGGACGCAGAACACCAGAAACTCCGCCGAGCGGTAGTTGGGCACGACATACGCTACATAGTTGGTGAGCATGAATGATCCGACGATGACCATCGCGCTGACATGAAACCGTGCCGATTGGTCCGCCATCACGGCCCGATAGTGTTTTAGCAGTGCCTCGATCAGCATGAGGAGCAGCGCTATCAACTGAACGATACCGCCGTTCAGCAAGGTTTCGATGTAGCCGTTGTGGGCATTACCGATGTAACCCCAGCGGCTGATAAAGACCTCGGCGCTGGGGCTGGACCAGAAGGCGCCGAAGCCGTAACCCTTGAGGAATTCGGCGTCGATCAGCGGTGTGAGCAGGTCCCAGATCAACGTGCGGTCGGTGAGTGATGGATCACGACCGGTCAGCTCCAGCAGCAGCGTGTAGTTGCCGTAGAGAAAGAAACAGATCAGCAAATAGACGATCGTCGTGCCGAGGAATGCGGGCCATGAACGGTTGATGTGCAAACGGATCAGCGTGAGGAAGTACCAGTAGCTCACGGTGCCGGCAACAATCAGTGCTGTGGCGGTGGCGGATTGGGCCAGTGCAATCGCGATCAGCGAGAACAACGAGCAGATGATGGCCCAGGGATTGCCCTGACGGATCATCGGCAGCAGTAGCAAAATGGCGATCGCGTTGATCCGGGCGCCGGCATTTTTATCCGGGAAAATCCCTTTGAATGCACCCTCGCGAACACCGCCGTTAATGAAGGCGACATCGGGCCTGACAAGCGCCAGTATCAAGCCGAACAACGCAGCGGCGCCGATGAGACAGCCGAGCATGAAGGCGACTTTCTCGAGGCTGTAGTTGTAGGCGATGAAACCCGCAAAGAAGACCACGCTGATCAGCGCCACAAAACGTTTGAAACTTAACATCGGGTCGTGGGACCAACTGATCGATACCGCCAGGCAGAGCATGAACACCAGCAAGAAAGCGTTGTTCCTGTAAAAGCTTTTGCTGAGGAAGACCTTGTTGCGGATGAAGAAGAACAGCGGTACCAGCAGGGTGATCAGACCGCAAATCTGATTGACCGCGTTGCCTTCGAGGTCTTTTTCGGCCAAGTCCAGATTTGACGTATCCGCCAGCCCGGAAAAAAATCCGATCACCTGGATGTAGAACAGCACACCGAACAGCGTGAAGGCGTTGCGCAGCGTGCTGTACCTGAGTTCCAGTGTGTTCATCACGACTGCCTCCCGAGTAGCGCATCGAGATAAGTTTTCGCCGCGCAAGCGCTCACGAAACGGGCGGCGGCATCGATGCGGGCCTGGCGATTTACATCACGCGGCAACGTCAGCTGCATCGTGATGGCCTGCGCCAGCGCGTCAGGGGCGTCGACGGCCACCAGCGGAGCGATCGCGCCATTATCGAGAATCTCTTGCGGCCCATAGGGGCAGTGAGTCGATACCACCGGAGTGCCAGTGGCCATGGCCTCGACCAGTGCGTTGGGGCTGCCCTCGAAACGCGACGACAGTACAAAACAATCGGCCGCCGCCACTTCTGCCATCGGATCACTGGTATAGCCTGGTAAATCGAACCGGTCGGCCACGCCTACAGCAACTGCTTGTTCGAGCAATTGGGCTCTGAGCGCGCCTTCGCCGAAAATGATCAATCGGGCACTGGGATCGGGCAGTCGGGCGAAGGCGTCGATCAATACGTCAAAGCCTTTTTGTCGCGCCAGGCGGCCCACGGCGACAATCACCGGGGTGGACTTTTCCTGCAGCCAGCGGTGGTTTGGACGCGCCGGTGCCTTGTCGCGAAAATCATTGTCGAGCACCGGATTGTCGGCGATGGTGACATCCTGGGGGCGGGTGATGGTGGTGTCGATCAGATCCTGGGCGACGCCGCGCGAGACGCAGATCACCGGATTGGGGATCAGTCGATACAGCAATGGTGCCAGCAGATACGCTGTGCGCACCGTCAGCGTGGGGTTGACATATTTGTCATGGGAAAACGCGTTGCGCTCGCTGACATGCAGGCGCGCCAGCGTACCTGACAGCGCGGCGGCAGCGATGGCCACGACGTTGACGTGGGTGAGGGCGGCCAGTAGCGCGTCGAAGCGATTGTGGCGAAGAAAGCGTGCCAGCGCCGGCACGGCCCTGGAGCTGCGGGCGCTGTGCAACTCGACTTTTTTTACCCGTGGGTCGAGGTGCGCCGAGTTCACGCCGGTGCCAGTGAGCATCAGTAAAGTCACGTCATTGCCAGCGTCAGTCAGCGCTCCAGCGAGGCGCGCCATCATTTTTTCGGCACCGCCTCCACCCAAGTCCTGCAGAATAATCAGCAATTTCTTCATTGATTCCATACCTGGTAATACGCCTGCGCGGCGTATTGACTGGTGTACTGGCGGACTGCATCAGCGGCTACTTGTGCGTTTGGCGCAGCCTGGTCTTGCGAGGCCAGGCTGCGTAGCATCCCTTCGGCCAGTGCCGGTACATCATTGACCTTGACCAGTTGGCCGAGTCGGCCGTTATCAAGCAGCTCCCTGGGCCCGGTCTCGCAGTCGCAGGCCAGCACGGGCGTACCCAGCGCCAGGGCCTCGATCAGGACGGTCGGCAAGCCTTCATGAAAGGAACTCAGGATCAGCAGTCGTGCATGCCTGATCAATGGGTAGGGATTGCTCAGGAAACCAGTGAAATGCACACGGTCCTCGATGCCCAGGTGGTTTGCCTGCAATGTCAGCGCGGCGAGTTGCGGACCATCGCCAATGATCACCAGATCCGGCAGCGCGGCGCAGCCCAAGGCCATGGCATAGGCATCGAGCAGCAAATGGAAGCCCTTCGGTTCCACCAGCCGGCCCACTGCCAACCAGAACTCGGTCGGCAACCCTCTGAGCAGGGGCGTCTGCGCGGCGCTGAGCAGTTGTTCGGTGACCACCGCATTGGGGCAATAACGGATACGCTGGCGACCCCAGGGCACCAGATCGGCGAGGGCCTGATGCAGGCCTTTGGATACCGCCACCACCTGATCGTTGCCGCAGAGGTACAACCCATAGAGCAGGCGCAGGGTAGTGAGGCCGATTTTCTGCTCGCCGCAATCCAGTGCCGCGTGACGGGCGTAGATGACCTTGCATGAGCGACCCAGGGTGGCAAACCAGGTGCAGAGGTTGGCCTGTTCCTTGGCGGCGATAAGGTGGGTTACACGCTCACGACGGATAAGGCGACGCAGCACTCCGATCGACTTGAGCAGACCGAAGAATCCATTGCCGCCACCATTGAAGGTGGCCGCTTCTTCGTCGTCCGCGGTATCGCCGTTCATGACGAAGTAACTGACCCGCTGGCCATCCTTGAGAAACTGTCGGGCGAGGCGTTGCTGGACACGCTCCAGGCCGCCATCGGGCTTGAAGTCCTTGAGGATGAACAGGATATGCATGGTGGGCGCTCAGGGATAAGTGATATGGATCGTCACTTGGCGCCGGACGATCATCGCCAGCAGATGAACAAAATTGGTCGGGTAATCGACCAGGTAGCGCTTGATGGTGTGGGGTTCGCGGTACATCCGATAGAACGCGCGCAGATGCAGGCGGTTGATCAGCTCAGGGTAGTAATGGTGTGTGGCCGTCGCCTCTTGGCGTATGAAACCGCCACAGGTGAATGCCACACCGTTGAAGCCGGCACGCAGGGCATCCTGTTCGAACTGCTCTTGAAGCCCTGCGCCCAGACCGACGATCAGGATGTTGGCTTCACTGCGGCAGATGTCCGCTTGAATGCACGCGGCCTGCGGTGCATCGAAATAGCCATTGTGATGACCGGCGATAAGCAACGCCGGGTAGCGCCCCTTGATCTTGTTGATGAACAGGTCCAGTTCGGTTTGCCTGGCACCGACAAAATAGATGCGCTTGCCTTGTTTCTCGGCGCAACTGAAGACAGCGTCGGCGATGGAGGTGAAGTCGAAGCTTACCCGGCCGATCGTCCGGCCGGTGATGCGCGACATGAAGGTAGACATCAACATTCCATCGCAAAAATAGGCGATGGACGTCGGACTCCGATCGAACAGACTGCCGATGGACGCAAAGTTAATGAAGGAAAATGCTTTGTTGGCGTCCAGCAGGTTCGGTGCGAAATGCCCGATCAGTTCCAGATCTATCATGGCTGACTCCTTAATAAATGTCCTTTGAGAACAACGTGAAAGGGGTCTTGACGAGAATCTTGATGTCCAGCCACAGCGACCATTGGTTGATGTAGCTGAGGTCCTGGGCGACGCGCTGCTGCATTTTTTCCAGCGTCTGGGTTTCACCGCGATGCCCGGTGATCTGGGCCAAGCCGGTGATTCCCGGCTTGAGGCGATGACGGGCCATGTAGGCGCGTACTTTGCCGGTGTAGTAAATATTGTGAGTGACCGCGTGCGGTCGCGGGCCGACAAGGGCCATTTCACCGAACAGCACGTTGAAAAGCTGCGGTAGCTCATCGATCGAACTACGGCGCAAAAAGCGCCCGAGCGGGGTGATGCGTTCATCTTCGCGAGAGGCTTGGCGCACTTCGCTGTCGTCATGCACATGCATCGAGCGGAACTTCCAGACCTTGATCACCTCGGCGTTACAGCCGTAACGATCTTGTTTGAACAACACCGGGCCGGGCGAAGAGAGCTTGACCGCCGCCGCCACGATCAGCAGCAAGGGGCTGAGCACAATAATGGCCACGGCGGCCAGGGTACGTTCGAACAGCTCTTTGCAGAGCAGGCTGCCGGGGTGCGAACTGATGAGGCTTTCATTGAGGTAGATGGCCGGCATTCGCTCTATTTCCGAGATCGATTGATTGAGCAACACCATGCTGCCGAAATCAGGAATCCAGACCACGTCGACATTCATATCCAGAAGGTCGATGTACAGGGCTTCAATGATGGCTGCCTGCGCCAACGGCAGGACGATGTAGACCCGGCGTACGTGCAGGTGGGTGATGATTTCGCGAATTTCGTCGATGCGGCCCAGCAGCGGCAAAATGCTCGGTGCCGGGCCGGTATGTTCGGCGGTCGCGATAAACCCCAGTACGGGTACGCGGTTCGGTCTGGACAGTTTCCTTGCAAGCCGGCATGCGGTCGGGCAAGTACCGATGATTACCGCGCGGCGTTCGTTACAGAGCTTGCGCGAGTGCAATCGAGCCAGGTAATGCAAGGGCAGGAAGCTTGCAGCCTGGATCAGGTAACCCAACACGGTCCAGACGATGATTACTTGACGCGAAAAAATCGCGCTGGTCTGGGTGACAAAGGCGATGCTGATCAGAACGGCCAGCAGAATCAGCCAGGCCGCCAGCAAACGACCGAGCCCCGACAACCACTCATGACGCTTGTGGTAAACCTGCATGACGCTGTAGATCGGAATCGAGCCGAGCACAGTGAGAACCATCAGGATGCGGTATTCACTGGTCAGGCTGCCGATCCTCCAATGCACCAGCAATATCAATAGCAGGTTGACCAGGCTGAGCGCACACACCCATTGGCCCCAGAAAGTCAGACCTCGCCGGTGCATCATTTGAGCGGTATATAGCGATGTCATCGGCTCAACCTCCAGGCATGGGTTGGACATCGGCGTCGAATTCTGCACGCCCTCGTTCCCGCACGCTGGTATCGATCGACTGGGATGAAGCAGTTTTTGGTGGTTGTTGGAAAGATGCTACTCAAGAGACAGGCGCAAGGGTTTACCGGGTCAGATAGTCGTAGTTCTGGAACGTATCGCTATGGCTGTAGCCCTGCTTGCGCGCCTTGCGCAGGTCAACCTGATTGAGCACTACACCGAACACCGGCGCGTGGCTCTGTTGCAGAATGGCGAGGCATTTCTGCACCTGGCTGACCGGTGTGCTTTCGGCTTTGATCACGTAAATCACCGCGTCCGAATGCTTGGCCAGCAATAGCGCATCGCTGACCATTTGCGCCGGCGGGGAGTCGATGATGATGCGCTGGTAACGCGATTTCAGTGCTTCGAGCAGGGGCGCCAGGCACGGCGAACTAAGTAGATCAAGCGGCGGGGGCGCAAGCTTGCCGGCCGGCAACATGTCTAGATTGCCGACAGTCCGGATACAGTCTTCGAGTCGGGCGGTACCCGCCAGGACATTGGCCAGCCCCAGGCTGTCTGCCGGAAAATCGAAATTGAGCGAAAGGCTGGATCGGCGCATGTCGGCATCGATCAACAGGACCCGCTCCAGCAATGCAAGCGAGTAAGCCAGGTTGTTGGCAATGGTGCTTTTACCTTCATCGGCCATGGTCGAGGCAACGAGCACTACCTGTGACGGCTTTTCTCCACTATGCAACATCAGCCAGGTGCGCAAGTTGCGAATGGTCTCGCAAAAACGCGGATGCTCGTTGTCGTCGAACAATCGCGCCAGTTGCCGGCGGCTTCTCTTCGTGACCAGCGGCACCACACTGAGCAGGGGGATATTAAGCATGCTTTCGACCGCTTCGTCGGTCTTGAAGGTTTTGTTCCGGGCTTCGGATATTAATGCCAGCGCCATGCCGATCAGCGCGGCCACAATGGCGACAATCGCCATGATCAGTGTTTTACGGGGTTTGCTCGGTTCCAAAGGCACAATCGCGGGGTCGACGATGCGCGCTTTGGTGGAATCCATGTCTGAGGTGGCCGCAGTTTCCTTCAAGCGAGTGATGAAGGTCTCATACAACGCGCGACTGCTGTCGACTTCTCGCTGTAACTCACGCAGCTGGAACTCCTTGCGCGAAATATCCTGTATCTGCGTCTTGTTGCTGTTGAATGATTTATGCAGTGAGCTTTCACTGGCCTTGGCTAGCTGGTAATCCTGTTCGATGCTGGCAACCACCTGTCGAACCTGTAGACGCAAACTGTCGGTGGCCGTACGCAACTCGGCGAGGGCGGCGATCAGGGTCGGATGTTTTGGACCGTAACGCCCGGACAATTCTTCGACCTTGGCTTGAGCCTTGGCCTGTTGTGCCTGGAATTTCTGCACCAAAGCGTTGCTCAAGACGGCGGGCACACTGGAGAGTCTGCTCAGATCGCCATTGCTCAGGGCCTGGACCTGACGGTACCGGCTCTCGGCTTCCGCCAGGTTACGGCGGGCATCGATCATGCGGTTGCCGGTCATTTCCAGTTCGTTGGCGCTGATGGTGGCGACACCGCCGACATCGACCAGGCCTTGTTCTTCCCGATAAGCCTGAAGCTTGTCTTCGGCAATGCGCAGGTTATTACGCAATTCGACCAGGCGTGAATTCATCCAACTGGCGTTGGTCTGCGAGGACTTCAGGCTATTGTCGAACTGGCTATCAATGAAGCCTTGGGCAATCGCATTGGCGGTTGCGGCCGCCAGGTCAGGGTCGGGCAGCAACACCTCTATGTTGAGCAGTTGGCTCTTGCCGACGAATTTGACGTCGGTGCGCTTCATGAGGTTCTGCGTGACCTCATTGAAAATGTCGGTTTCAGTGGGCGTTACCTGTTGGGGTATCAAAAAGTCCAGTGCCGGCCACCACTGACCAAGATCAAGGTTTGCCAACCATTCGCGTGGCGTAAGCCATGACTGCGGTTGCTGGCGGGGATCGGTCACCGGGTTAGTGGTGAGGTTGAGCTTTTTGACGGCGCGTTCGGCCAAGTCCCGCGATTGCAGAAGCGCCAATTGCGTCTGCAAGTAATCGACGGTACCGGAGCTTGAGTCCGTGACTTGCTGGAAGGTCAGCAGTGGTGGCGTTTTTTCTTTGATCAGCAGGGTGGCGCTGCCGATGTACTGCGCGGGAATGAATGACAGAATGGCCATCGCAAGCGCACAGGCAAGCAGCACCAACCCAGCGATTTTCCAATGAGCACGCCAGATCACCCTCCAGAATTTGAGCAGGTCAATGGTGTCCTTCTCCTCGCCATGCTGCTGGTGCTGAGGCAGATGCGCCTGGAGCGGACGTTCAACGTAGATGCTTGGGCTGTTATCCATGATTTAGAAAAAGCCTTGTGCAATGGAGATGGTGTCACCGGGAGCGATGGCGGTGCTGCGCGTGACCGTATCGGTCAATGGTGGTGAGCCATCGCCGCGCACGATGGTCACTCGCTTGATCGAGGCCCGTTCGGTCAGGCCACCGCCCAGTGCAATGGCTTTTTCCAGTGTCAGCCCGGGCTCGTATGGATAGCTGCCGGGCTTTTGTACTTCGCCATTGATGTAGAACGAGCGGTAGACGATCAGGTTGAGGCTGACCTTGGGGTCGACCAGGTAACCTTGCTTGAGCCCGTCGACGATGATCTTTTCCACCTGATTGGGGGTGAGCCCCTTGGCGGAGATCTCACCCAGGAACGGATAGGAAAATGTACCGGCGTCATTGAGGCGGATTTTGTCGAAGCTTAAATCCCGTTCTCCGAATACGGTGATGCGCAATACATCGCCGGCCGCCAGTTTGTACTGGGCGCCGGTGTCCGCTGCAAAAGTCACGGGCAACAGCCACGGCACGAACAACAAGGCAAGCATTCGCGAGTTCATGGGGGGAAACCTCTTAGAGACTTACGTTGAAGCTGAGCAGGAAGATGTTGCGTTCAAAACTATGGTTGTCGGCGTCGGAATTGTCGTTGCGGTGGCGATAGCCCAATTCGATATCCAGCCAGCGGCGCATCTGGTATTCCACGGCGAAGTTGTAGTCGCGAAGGTTGTCGGTGCGGTTCTGCCCCTCGTACTCATAGCGGGCCAGCCCTGCTTCGGCCACGGTTGTGATCCGTTCGGTCCAGCCATGACGCCAGCCAAACAGGGCAGAGCTGGTCTTGACGGCGTCAGCACCGTCGTCGCCCTCGGCCAGCGCCTGGCGAGCAACGAACGAAAAGGTCGAGTAGGTTCGTGGCTTCCATCGCAGGTCCACCTGCCAGGTCGGGTTACTGAGGTCTTTGACACTGCTGTCATCAAAGTTCTTGCGCTCATAACCAAGGCGTACTTTGCCGGTGGTGCGTGCGGTGAAGTCCCACTCGGCACCGGCCAGGACCGCATTGGACGTGCTGTTGAGACGGCTGTCGGAGAGCAGGTAGTCGAAGACGGTATGGTCGTACTCCAGCAAGCCGCGGGTATTACTGCCTATACGGTGGTACCAGGTGGTGGTCAGGCCGGTGGTATTGCGCTCTTTGTCTTTATTGATGCCGTCGGAGTTGTCGTAACGAAGTTGAGCGTAACTTGCGCCCAGATCGATCTGATTGGCAGCGCTCTTGGCGCCGTAGGTATAGAGACCATTGACGCGATTAGTGCGGATCTTGTCATTGATGCCATCGACAGCAGTCGATGTCGTGCGCTCGTATTTACGCGCTTCCCCTTCAAGTTTCAGGCGATGGCGGTCGGTGAACTCCATGATGCTGTCGAGCCGCACACGTTGTGCCGTATTCGAGGCGTCCGGATGATCATGATAAATGTAGCGGGTAGGCTGCCAGATAAGTCGCGTGGCACTGTTTCGATCTTCGGCCTTGAGTTCGAAAGAGGGCGCCACCTTGGTCACCATGGAAGACTGACGTCCCCGATCCAGCTCCCGGAAGTTGTCATCGTAGCTCTCTGAAAATAACAACGTGGGTGTGAAGTCGAATCCGTAGATGTTAATGGCCTGGGGGTCGAGACTCCAGGCCGCTCCGGGATATAGAGAGATCACTATCAGTGCGAAGGGGCCATGGGTCTTAAAGGTCATCTCATTGCTCCTTGGGGATGAATCCAATGACTATAGACCGGAAAAACAGGGCCGAATGTGCGCGATGTAATATCGGCTGATGTCAGTGATTGCTTCATGTGAATAGAGACCGTAAGTGTGAGTAATCACGCGCCTGGAAACAATCCATGAAATAAAAAAGGCATAAAACTTTGTTTGAATTTAAAGTTGGGTGAGTGTGTTTAAGTTCGTTGTTGAAGTAAGTTGAATAAGAGCTTATAGAAGGAGGTGTGCTCGCTCAATATCAGTCAGTGGAATACGAACCGGCTGTTCTCTATTTAGAAAGTGAAGCAGGATCATCACTCGCTCGTCACCTAACATGGTCAGGAAAATACCTTCGAGTGTCGACAGCGGCCCTCGGGTTATTTGCAGTTTTTCGCCGGGCTTGAACGAGTGAGGTGCAAGAATTTCCGGTGGTTTATAGCACCGCTCTTGCAAGTGTTCGATGACATCGTCGGGGACCATTGCCGGTCCGTGATTAAAATCGACGATTCGGCTGACGCCACGGGTAGAGCGCAAAGGCGCCCAATTGTCGTCACGGCCTAACTGAATGAAAAGGTACCCCGGGAAGAGAGGCTCAAGGGATTGATGGGGGCTACCATGTATCCAGCGCTGGCTAACGGTTTGCGGGCAAAATATGACATAGTTTTGCCGCAATAAATTGATTTTTGCCCGTTCGTCCTGACGTGGCTTGCACTGCAAAAGATACCAGTTAGAGGCTTGGGTAGTCGTCAGCATACTGGCAAGCTCCGTAACGTTGGTTTAAGCATGCCTGTTGCGTATCAGCAATGCCGTTATCCTTCCAGTGAACGCAATGAGGTTGTGGAAGTCGCGAAAGTGTTAAGCTTTTAAAACGGTGTATCAATGATGAAGCATGTAACGCACAGGAAACGGTAAGGGGGGCACAGGGCTTTAAAGTGGAATGTGTAAACCTTACTTAACGCTGTGCATGATATCGCCTTCGGGCACGAAATGACGCCGGTACTTTGCGATGGCCAAAGCTACCGCACGGTCCGAACCTTCGGCCCTATAAGAATAAGTACTTTCGTTCGTAAGCCTTAATTACAATGCAGTCGACAATGGATATTCATCCACTGGATCGTCGCCTTTGTCAGGTGTCGACCCTGTTAGGTATTGATCACTCAAGGTGACCTGTCAAATGTCACTAGTCAAAAATATAGCCTTCTGTCCAATAAGTTATTAAGGTTGTCCAGCTAATTGTTTTAAAAATGTTTTATGGCAATTGGCATGATCCTGCGGCCGACGGGTTCGCGGCCAACGTGATGACCTGCGCAAGGCGCCTGGTGGCGGATTCAATGTCTTCGGCACTGAAACCGCCCAAGCCCAGAATCAATCCCGAACGGCCATTGCCACCGGCATACATCGGCGACACGGCACGTACCGATACCTGAGCTTCGGAAGCTTTGGCGGCGACCCACTGATCGTCGATAACTTCCGCCAGCCAAAGCACCAGATGCATACCCTGATCGCTCGGTTCCAGCCATGCAAGTTCGCGAGGAATCAGCCTGGCAACCGCCTCGATGATTTGCCTGTGGATGTCTGCGTATACGCCGCGAATTCGCCGGATGTGCCGATCCAGATGTCCTTCTGCGATGAATGCTGCGAGTACGTGCTGATCGGCGTTGGCGGGATGCCGATCCATCAGGACCCGCGCACCGCAGAAGGCTTGCACCAGATAAGGCGGAACGATTGCGTAGCCGAGTCGTAACGAGGGGAACAGTATTTTGCTGAACGTCCCCAGGTAGATAACCCGGTCGGGGTCCAGCCCCTGCAAGGATGGAAAAGGGTGGCCGGCGTAACGCAGTTCACTGTCGTAATCGTCCTCGACGATCCAGGCATCGGACGCCCGGGCCCATGCCAGCAAGGCATCGCGCCTGGCCATGCTCATTGGCATGCCGAGTGGATATTGATGTGACGAGGTCACGAAGGCTGCTCGTGCCTGGGGGCATTGCGCTATGCCGTTTTCAACATTCAGCCCCTCGGCATCAACTGGGACGCGGATCATTTGATTTGTATGGCCTGCGCTTTCCAGAATTCCTGTGATACCCCGGTAGGCCGGATCCTCCACCCACGCAAAATCCCCCACATCGAGCAGCACCTGACAGGCGAGATACAGGCCCTGTTGCGTGCCGGATGTAATGATGACCTGGCTCGCTTCACAGCGCACAGAGCGTGACTTGCGCACGTAATCCGCTACCGCTTCCCGTAACTCAAGCGCACCTTGTGGATCGCCGTATCCCGAGGGCGCTCCAGCCCCTCGCGCCCTGATGCGATTGCCAAGGCGACGCCAGATATCGTCAGGCGCCGCTTTGCCAATCGGCACCGAGACCGAGAACGGAATCTGCGCAGCCGCTCTAAATTGCTGGGCCACCTGAGCGAACCGTTCGATTCGGGAAGAGGGCGTCCACGACCTGGCTTCGGTGGGCCGACCTTGCTCCTGCCGGGTGGTTGGCGACGCATCTGCCAAAGAGCGGGCCACCCGCGTACCTGCTCTGCCTTGGGATTCCAGGAAGCCCTCGGCGATCAACTGCTCAAAGGCCTCGATAACGGTGCCTCGGGCAATCGTCAGCGATTTGCCGAGAATGCGCGTCGATGGCAGCAGCTCACCAGGCTTGAGGTCGCCCCTGCGGATCGCGGACCTAAGCGCTTGAGCAAGTTGTCGTCCCAATTGACCGGCGGTTCGATCCAGCGTGCCCAGCGATGGAATTTCAACAACGTTGGCTTTACGTGCCATCAATTCTGGCTCAGTGATTATGTTGGATATTGGCTCTATACCATGGGCCAGTTCATCCACACAATTCACACGAAGGCCACCTCACCACTGGCGCGCTGTCCCCACCCTTGAACGATTGAAGGAGTTGATATGTACGTACCTGCCCATTTTGATGAGCTTCGCGCCGAAGCCCTTCATGAACTGATCGTGCAGCACCCGCTGGGCATTTTGTTTACCAACGGTGAAAGCGGACTGGATGCCAACCACATTCCTTTCGAGTTGAAGGCTGCGCAGGGGCAGTTCGGTGTTCTCCAGGCGCACGTCGCGCGCGCCAATCCGGTCTGGCAAGACGTTAAAAATGGCGACGAAGTTTTGGTGGTTTTTCGCGGTGCCGAGGCTTACATCTCGCCCACCTGGTATCCGAGCAAGCACGAAACCCATAAGCAGGTTCCGACCTGGAACTACAAGGTGGTGCACGCCCATGGGAGGATCACCCTTCACGATGATGAGCGCTATGTCCGTGGGTTGGTGGCGCTCCTGACCCGAACCCATGAGTCGTCCCAGCCCGAGCCGTGGAAAATGACGGACGCCCCGAAGGACTACATCGCCTCGATGCTTAAAGCGATCGTTGGGGTAGAGATCGAGATCACTCGCCTGGTCGGTAAATTCAAGCTGGGCCAGAACAAGGAAGCGAGAGACATCCGTGGTGCAGGTCAGGCACTTAAAGACAGCGGGAAAATCGTATTGGGAGAGGCAATGCTCGCGGGTGTCGATGCCGAATCCTGAGGCACCTCGTGCACAGGCTGGTCTGCGGCGCTCGCACTCATAGCGACGCCCTGACCACCAATGGACAATCAACCGGCTGGGCTCCCTCTACCTCAAGGGCTTCGATCAGATGCCGGGCAGCCTGGCGACCGATCTCGTAGTACGGCAGTTGCACCGTGGTCAGCGGCGGGATGAACAGTTCGGCGATACCGATCATGTTGTCGTAGCCGAGCACGGCGACATCGCCGGGAATTTTCAGGCCTCGGCTCAACAACAGCTGATAGGCACAAAACGCAATCCGGTCGTTGCCGCAGATCAGAATGTCGAATTGTGGGCGACCCTCAACAATGTGCCGGTCGAGGATGGCTGCGGTTTCACCGTAGGCGTCATGCTCGGAAAGGTCGTATTGCAGAAGCGCGTCAGGCGCCAGCCCGAATGCCTGACAGGCGCGCAAGAGGCCTTCTTGTCGCAGCCCCCAGGCCAGGCTCTGTTTTGGCAGATTGATGCACAGCGGGCGCCGATAGCCTTGGCTCAACGCGTGATGCACGGCGCGATACTGCCCCGTTTCGTCGTCCGGTACGTAACTGACCAGGCGACTGTCATCGGCCAGGCAATTGGCGAGTACCAGCGGTTTGCTCTTCAAGCGCTCGGGAATGCTGACGTGGCGAAAGCCCATGGCGCTGAAAATCAGCCCGTCGGGGCGGTGCGACAACATCAGGTCGATGTTCTGGTCAGTGGGCGGGTTGCTCAACAGGTTAAGGATGAAGACATTCCAGCCGGCCTGTTGCGCGGTCTGTTCGATGGACAGCAGCAGCTCCACCGCGAACGGTGTGGTCGCGGTGTCCAGCGCGAACACACCGATGGTGCGCGACTGGAGGTTGTCGCCGCGCATCTTGCGCGCCGACAGGCTCGGTACGAATTGCAGTTCATCAATGGCGCGACGCACCCGCTGAAGGGTTTCGGGGCTCAGTTTTTCCGGGTTGTTGAGCGCTCGAGAAACCGTCATCAAGGACACGCCGGCCAGCTGTGCAACGTCTTTCACTGAAGTCATGCGAGGCGAGCCCGGTCAGGTTGACGCAGAATCATGACACAGGGCCCGGGTTTCTCGCGACTCGAATGACAGCGCTCATACCCAACCTGAAGCGAGAGGCCACGCCTTCGGAATCGATGCACGCCCACCACTGCCGTGGTTAAACAACTTCACGCCCAGACTGTCGGGCCGCGGATAGAGGCGACTGCTGAGGCTGAAGCGGCCGTTTTCGTCGAACACCTCGATGGACGAGCGATCGAGAAACACGCGCAGCTCCAGTCGCTCTTGTGTCGGGTCTATCGACACGCTGCGCTGGCCGCTGACTTGCGCACCCGAGCGGCTGCGGTCCAGCACCAGGCGCTGTAATGCCGCATCGTAATAGAGCAGGGTTTCTTCAAGGCCATCGTCGCTGCAGCGCAAGGCGATGCCCAGGTGGCCGTCGGTGCAGCCGCGCAAATCCAGATGCACATGGATTTCCAGCAGGTCGCCATTCACTTCCGGCACCCAACAGGTTCCCGACTCATCCCGCCAAGGCGTACTCGGCAATGGCGCCTCGCGCAGCGCGGTGAACTCCCGTGCCGGATACACGCAAAGGCGATCGTCATGCAGTTCAAGTTCGCGCGGCAAACCGAGCATGCCGCACCAGTGATGGGCCTGGCTCGGCATCGGGCTTTCCCACATGTCGAGCCACGCCCACACCAGGCGCCGACCATCGGCGGCCACCAGCGTTTGCGCGGCATAGAAATCGTGGCCGTTATCCAGCTCGATAAAAGGCCCGCCGGTGAAGTGCCATTGGCTGTCGAGTTGGCCCACTCGATAACCGGTCTGGTACTTGTTGAGCCGTTCGTAACCGTGGGGTTGCATGCCCTGAGGGGAGTACAGCAGCACGTCGCGCCCGTTCAGGCGAAACAGATCCGGGCACTCCCACATGTAGCCATCGCCCTCGCTGCCGCTGGCAACATAATCGAGGAACTCCCAGGTGTGCAGATCGGTGGAACGATACAGCGGCAGCAGCGGTTGATCGCCCAGACGTGCGCCGGCAATCAGGTACCAATAGTCGTCCGCTTGCCAGACCTTGGGGTCACGAAAATGCATGATCGAGTCTTGCGGCGCGGTGTCGATGACAGCGCCATGCTTGACGAAGCGAATGCCGTCGACACTGGTGGCCAGGCACTGGACTTGACGGATCGAGCTTTCATCACCCACGTCCTTCAGCCAGGTGTGCCCGGTGTAGATCAGCGCCAGGGTGTCTCCACACACTACCGCGCTACCGGAAAAACAACCGTCGCGGTCGAAGTCATCGCCGGGCGCCAGGGCAATGGGCAGATGCTGCCAATGGACCAGGTCGGCGCTCTTGGCATGCCCCCAATACATCGGGCCCCACTTGGCGTCAAAGGGGTGGTGTTGATAGAAAACGTGATACTCGCCACGGAAGTACACCACCCCGTTAGGGTCGTTCATCCAGCCTGTCGGGGGGGCAATGTGATAACCGGGGCGGTAATCGTGGATGACCCGAGACAGGCCGTCACTCAGCGCCTGTTGCGCAAGGTCAAGGGAGTCAGGCATTGGATCGCTCATGGTATTCAAAGACAAAGTCATAGGGCGCCTGCTCGTGCCGGGCGCAGAGGGACGGTTTCAATGGCATGTGGGTGACGCTTCAAGGCTGTGCCGTCAGCGTCGAACAGGTGCAGGTTGTCGATGTCCAGCTGCAGCTCGACCCGATCGCCCACCTGCCATCCGGCGTGGACCTCACAACGACTGATCAGTGGCTCGTCCTGACCTGTCTCGAGGTGCACATAAGTTTCACTGCCCAGGTATTCGACCGCGGTCACCACGATGCCGGCGGCTCCTTCCGCTGACTTGAGCGACACGTGTTCCGGGCGAATGCCCAGGCTCAGCAGCGTGCCCGCCGCCAGGTTCGAGCTGTCGAAGGGCAGGGACGTCATTCCCAACACGGGGCTGTCGACCAGGCTGGTTTCGCCCGGCGCCTGCAAGCGCGCCAGCAGAAAGTTCATTCTGGGTGAACCGAGAAAGCCGGCGACAAAGCGACTGGCCGGGCGCTCATAGAGTTCGCGCGGTGAGCCGACCTGTTCGACGCGACCGCCATTGAGCACGACAATTTTGTCGGCCAGGGTCATCGCTTCAACCTGATCGTGGGTGACGTAGATCATGGTCGAGCCCAGCCGGGCATGCAGCCGGGCGATTTCGTTGCGCATCTGCACCCGCAAGGACGCATCGAGGTTGGAGAGCGGCTCATCGAACAGCAGAATGTCCGGTTCCCGCGCCATGGCTCTGCCCATGGCTACACGCTGACGCTGCCCACCGGACAATTCCTTTGGCTTGCGTTGCAGCAGCTTGTCCAATTGCAGGATTTGCGCGGTTTTCAGCACGCGTTCGCGCAGGCTGGTCTTTTCAGTCTTGGCCAGCTTCAGACCAAAACTGATGTTGTCGTAGACGCTCATGTGCGGGTACAGCGCATAAGACTGAAATACCATGCCGACGCCACGCTCGCGCGGCTCCAGGTCGTTGACCCGACGCCCGTCGATCAGCAGGTCGCCGGCGCAGATCGAATCCAGTCCGGCGATCAGGCGCAGCAGGGTCGACTTTCCGCAGCCCGAAGGGCCGACGAATACCACGAACTCACCCGCCGCGATCTCCAGGTTGACGTCGCGCAGAATCCGCGCGCCGCCCAATTGTTTGTTCACGTTATCCAGTTTCAACTTGATCACGATGCTGTTCCTTGTAGTTGTCGGGCATCAACCCTTTAACGCGCCGGTAGTGAGGCCGGAAACGATTCGGCGCTGGAAGATCAGCACCAGAATCACCAGTGGGACGGTGACCAGCACCGATGCCGCCATCAACAAACCCCAAGGCAACTCATGGGGGCTGCCGCCGGAAATCAGGGCGATGGCCACTGGCACCGTGCGTTGGGTGTCGGTGAGAGTGAAAGTCAGGGCAAACAGGAACTCGTTCCACGCCGCGATGAAAGCCAGCAAGCCAGTGGTGACCAGTGCGGGCCAGAGCAGCGGCAACAGCACCCGGGTCAGCGTGACCCAGGGCGAGGCGCCATCCATGATTGCCGCTTCTTCCAGCTCATGGGGCAGTTGACCCATGAACGTGGTCAGCACCCAGACGGTGAAGGGCAGGGTGAAAATCGTGTAGCTGAGAATCAACGCCCAGGACGTGTTGTACAGGCCCAAGGCACGGATCACCTCGAACAGCCCCGATAGCACCGCGACCTGGGGAAACATCGACACCCCAA
Organism: Pseudomonas sp. Pseusp15; assembly: GCF_059492165.1. Lineage (NCBI taxonomy): Bacteria > Pseudomonadati > Pseudomonadota > Gammaproteobacteria > Pseudomonadales > Pseudomonadaceae > Pseudomonas > Pseudomonas sp. Pseusp15. The sequence goes on along the minus strand of NZ_CP168523.1, from coordinate 2,504,587 downwards.
GGACCATCATCAACACCGTGCCACGCCCACGGAATTTCACCCGGCCCAAGGCATAAGCGGCGGTCAGGCTGAGGAACAGCGCCAGCGTCACTACGCTAAGCGCGACCACCAGTGAATTACCGATAGCCCGCAGGAATGAGGCTTGGTTAAGCACCGCCGCGTAATTGGAGAAGTCGGGTTTTTTGATCCAGTAACTCACCTCGAACAAGGCGCTGGACGGCTTCAGCGACGTGACGATGGCGTAGTAGAAAGGGAACACCGCATACAGCAGCAACACCCCGATCAGGCACCAGAAACCGAAGCGCAACAGTGCTTTTTTCAGTAGGCGAGGGCTCATGACCGGACCTCCAGTTGACGGCGTCCGAGGTAGAGATAAAGCATGGCGATCACTGCAACCACCAGAAACAGCAGGGTCGAGGCGGCGCTGCCGTAACCGACGTCCTGGAACTCCACCAGGTGTTGGCGGGCGTAGACCGACATGCTCATGGTGCTCGATGAGTTCGAGGTCAGCACATAAATCACGTCGAACACCCGCAGGGAGTCGAGGATGCGGAAGATCGCCGCCACCAGCAACGCGGGCATCAGCAGTGGCAGTGTGACCCGCCAGAACACCTTCAGTGGATGAATGCCATCAACCCTGGCGGCTTCGTAGCAGTCACTCGGCAACATCTGCAAGGCGGCGAGCATCAGCAGGGTGACAAACGGCACGGTCTTCCAGACATCAACGATAATCACCGCCCACATCGACAGATCGGCATCTGCGGTCCAGGCCAGAGGCGCGGTAATCAGGCCGAGGCTGAGCATCAGGTGATTGATGATGCCGAACTGGTCATTGAGCATCCATGACCAGATCTTCGCCGAGACAATGGTCGGAATCGCCCACGGAATCAGAATCAACGCTCGCACCAGGGAACGGCCGGCGAACTGGATGTTCAGCAGCAACGCCACCAGCAGCCCCAGCACGACTTCCAGCCCCACCGACACCACGGTGAAATGCAAGGTGTTGCGCACTGCATTCCACCATTGCGGATCGACCAGGATGCCCGACCAGCTGGAACCGTTGTGGAACAGATAATTGCTCAGGCCAACGAAGGTGCCGCCAGCGGTGTCCGCCAGGTTGGCGTCGGTCAGGCTGAACCAGAATGTCCGCAGCAACGGCCAGGCCGCCACCAGGGCCAGACACAGCAACATCGGCGTCAGAAATAGCCAGGCAGCGCGCACTCGGCGACGCTGTACCGGCGTTTCCCTGGTGAGCAGGAGCTCGTCACAGGGAGCATGGGCAGTAGAGACAGACATGGTGATTTTCTTCCTTGTGGCTTACCAGTTCCGGTGTTTGATGCGCGTGAGTTCGCCTTCCAGTTCGGTCAGCGCCTGATCGACCGGCAACTCGCCGGCCAGCACGCCATGCACTTGATCGAAGAACGCATTGGAAACCCGCGGATAACGAGCAGCGGTGATTGAAGCGGGGCGCATGACGCCATCGTTGAGAATGCTGTGCAGCTGACTGTAATAAGGCATGGCCGCGAGCAACTCGGGATCCTGGTAGAGCGACTCGATCACCGGGTTATAGGCGCCAATCAACGCACGATGTTTTTGCTGTTGAGCGCTGGTCAGGTAGCTCACCAGTTCGGCGGCAAGCTTCGGGTTGGCGCTGTAACGCGATACCGCCAAACCCCACCCGCCGAGGGTGGAGGCATGGGTGCCGGTGCTGCCGCCGCGGGGCAGGGGAGCGACCCCGACCTTGTCTTTTACCGCACTGTCCTGGCTTTGCACCAGGGCCCAGACATAAGGCCAATTACGCATGAACAACGCATTGCCCGACTGGAATACGCCGCGTCCTTCTTCCTCGGTGTAATTGAGCACGCCACGCGGGGAGATGTCGCCTACCCAGCTTTTGGCCAGGGTCAACGCCGCTCTTGAGGCCTGGCTGTTGACCACGATGTCGCCTCGTGGATTGACCAGCCCGCCGTCCGGTTGGCTGCTGATCCATTCCAGCGCATTACACGTCAGGCCTTCGTAGGCACGCCCTTGAAAGATGTACCCCCAGGCGTTGGCGTTGCCGGCATTGCGCTCGGCCTGTTGTACATCCTTGGCGGTAGCGGTCATTTCCTCCCAAGTCTGGGGGACTTGCTTGTTGTATTTCTCGAGCAAGTCCTTGCGGTAATACAGCAGGCCCGAGTCGGTGAACCACGGCATCGTCACCAGCCGTCCGTTCACCGTGGCGTTGTCCACCTGTGCCTGGAAGTAGCCTTGGGTTGCATCGGCGGGCAGCACCTCGCGCAGATCCAGCAGATGTTTGGCCAGCATCCCCGGCCACACCATGTCGATCTGAATGATGTCGATGTCGCTGGACTGCGCACTGAGGATCTGTTGATAGAACGACAACCGCTCGGTTGCCGAGTTAGGCGTGGACACCACCTCGACGTGATTGCCGGTCTGTTGAGACCACGCCTCGACGGCCTCTTTGCACAGTTGTAATTCCGCGCCCACCGCACCGCAGGAAATCGTCAGATTGGCTGCGCTGGAGAGGGATGGAAGCCCGGCGCAAAGGGCAAGCAGTGCTGCTGGAAAGAGTGATTTGAGCTGTTTCATAAAGCCCTCTTTATTTTTGTTTTTAGAAAAGTTAACGTTAACATCGCCAAATGTAGCAGCGTATTTGCGATGAGGCATCCTTTTTTTCGTGGATTTTGACAATTAACAATTCACAAAAAAAAGGCCGGTCGCAGGACAAAAAATAAAAACAAAACAGGAAATCCCCCATGCAGAAAGCATCAAGCTGGCTACTCGCAGGCGTACTCGGCACCTCGGCGGCCACTGCTCAGGCCGCGACTCTGGAAGAACGCATGGCCGCGTTTGAAGCCCGCGCCAGCGCTGCGGAAAAACGTGCAGCCGCCGCCGAACAACAAACCCAGGCGCTCGCCAGGGAATTGCAGCAGCTCAAACAGTCCACTCCCGCCTTGCAGCCTGTTGCGTCCACTGCGACCGCCACTGCGGCGCCCAGTTTGGATACGCGGTTGGCAAAACTCGAAGCCCGTCAGCAAAGCCTGGAGAAGGAGGGCAGTACCGGACACCTCACCGACGGGTTCAGCTTCAAGGGCTACGCCCGCTCCGGATTGCTGATCAACGATGGCCTGGGGGGCGGGCGGGGCGGTCCTTATACAACGCCTGCCGGTTCAGTCGGTGGTGCAGTCGGGCGACTGGGTAATGAAGACGATACTTACATGCGTATAGACCTGTCGAAAGAAGCCTATGCGCAGAACGGCACCCATTCCAAATTCACGGTTTCCATCGCCGATGGAGTGGAAAGCTCCAATGACTGGACGGCCGCCGAAAGTAACCTGAATGTGCGCCAGGTATTTACGGAACTCGATCATCTCGCCGCATTCAAGGGCAATTCGACGTTCGAGAACGCCACCCTGTGGGCAGGCAAGCGATTCGACAGGGACAACTTCGATATCCATTGGCTGGACTCGGACGTCGTCTTTCTGGCCGGCACCGGGGGTGGTATCTACGACGTGCAGATGAACAAGAACTGGCGCTCGAATTACTCGTTGATCGGGCGTAACTACGGGGATTTCAGTGAGGGCGGTGTCAATGCCGATGTGGAAAGCTACATCCTCACCTCCAACCAGTTCTTCGATAATGGTCAGTGGCAGTGGATGTTCAATGGCATTGGCTCAAAGAAAAACGACTTTAGCACTCGCACCAATGAAGCGGGCCTGAAGCCTGCGGACTCCGGCTTGCACAGCATGATCGCAAATCATCAGAAAAACTTTTTCGGCAGGGAAGGCTTCTTCAAGACGGCGCTGCTCTACGGGCAAGGGCTGGGGGCCGAGGTCAAGAACATCGGCTCGGACGGCGAACTGATCGACGACGCCCGTGCGCTGCGCCTGGCGCTGTACGGCGAGACACCGATTGCACCCCACTGGCGCATCGGTCCAAGTCTGCTGGCCGAACAAAGCAAGGATCGCTACGTCAAGGGTGACGACTACCGCTGGATGACCCTGAACATGCGGTTGGCCAATGAAATCAACAGCAATTTCGAGATGGCCTACGAAATGAGCTGGCAAACCATGAACCTCGACCCCAAGGGTTACCTGCAACGTAATGCGGTGGACGGCAACTTCTGGAAATTCACCATCGCCCCGACCTTCAAACCCGACGTTGGAGACCTGCTCACACGCCCCGAGTTGCGAGTGTTCGCCAGCTTCATGAACTGGTCTTCGGACCTGGACCGATACAGCTCCACAGACAACTTTGGCAAGACCGACTTCAACGCCGGCGGTGTGTGGCAATACGGGATACAGATGGAGACCTGGTTTTAATAGCCGGGGCTTGCTTCCACATTTATTCGATGCCGTTCACCAATACTGTGATCGATGCAAGTCCATTGTGCTGTCCGGTGGCCAACGCTCATTAAGCGGGGCCGCCGGATGAACTCGTGGTCAGCCCCTGCCAGGCATGTCGATGCCATGTTGATGCACCCGTCGATACAGCGTTGCCCGGGAGATGCCCAAAGCCTTGGCCGCTGGTGTGGGTTTCCAGCGATGACGCACGAGGGCATCGATGAGTGCCTCGCGTTCAGGACTGACGCAGCGTTCCATGGTGTCAGCTGAAGCCGAATCATTGAGTCGACGGCCGGGCAGATGCTCAGGCAAGTCACTCAACAGAATCAATTGGGACTCGCACACGGCGCAGGCGTAACGCAACACGTGCCGCAGTTCGCGCACATTACCCGGCCAGCGATAGCCGAGCAGGCATTCCAGTGCGGTGCTTCCCAGTTGCATCGCTGTCGCGCAGGCCGATGATTCTTCCTCGAGTATCCGGTTGATCAATGCCAGTCGATCACTGCGTTCGCGCAACGGCGGCAATTGGAATCGCGCACCACTGAGGCGGAAGTACAGGTCCTCGCGAAACTCGCCAGAGGCGACCAGGGCCTCCAGATCGCGGTGGCTCGCGCAGACCACCTGAATGTCTATCGCCTTGCTTCTTGACGCTCCCAGGGGCGCCACTTCGCCCTCGGCTAAAACCCGCAGTAGCCGGGTTTGCAGGGTCAGGGGCATATCACCGATTTCATCGAGAAACAGGGTGCCGCCATCGGCCTGTTCCAGCAGGCCTTGCATACCTTTATTCGAAGCCCCGGTGAAGGCGCCGGCTGCATAACCAAACAGCTCGCTTTCGATCAGGTTTTCGGGAATCGCTGCGCAGTTCACCGCAATAAAAGGTCGATCACGGCGCAGACTGGCCTGGTGCAGCTGGCGGGCGAAGACTTCCTTGCCGGAACCGGTTTCGCCGTGGATCAGCACCGGCAGATTACGGTCTTTGACCCGAACCGCAAGGCGCAAACTTTCTTCCAGTCGCGGGTCGAGTTCGGCGGGTGACAGTACCCGCCGAGCCGGGCTGCGTTTCACTTGCCGTGGCGCGCTGAGTCGCCCATGCAAGACATGGCGGCCACCCCGGCAGTGAAACAGGCAGAGTGATTCGTCTTTGGCGCGATGCAATAACTGCTGATCGAACACTTGGCCGATGTGGTCCGGCAGGTGACCAAAACTTTGCGACAGCCACTGCCGCGCCGCGGGGTTGAGTGCCTGCAGTTGGCCGTCGTCGTCCCAGGCGAGCAGGTAGTCGGGCTGGCTGTCGACGTAGCCCGGGCTGTTGTGGGCCCGCAGCACCCAGTAACCCTGGGCACTGTTCATGAAAAACGCCTGTTCTATTTCCCGTGCGCTCTGCACCACCATTTGCCGGATCAGATGCTGCGAACGACGGTCGTCCGGCGAACGCACCGCAGACACATCGAGCACCCCGAGCAGTTCCCCCCGAGGGTCAAAGACCGGAGCGGCGGAGCAGGTGAGTCCGATAAAAGCCGCGCGGAAGTGATCCCGCTTGTGCACCGTAACCGGTGTTCGTGCGGTCAGCACCGCGGCCACCCCGCAGGTGCCTTCCTCACCTTCTGACCAGCAGGTGCCCAGGTACAGGCCTGCTTTGCGGCAATCATTACGGATGGAGGTTTCCACGCGATAGTCGATGGTCTGGCCCTGGGCATCGGTGAGCAACACGCAGTAGTCGGCATCGCGCACACGACCATGGAGTCGGGCGACTTCTTCGCTGGCGATGCGCAGGAACAGTTCGGAGCGTTCTCGACACTCTTGCAGCACGTTCTGGGACAGGATCCGCGGCCCTTGTAATGAGCCAGGGTCCAAGTGGTGTTGCTCCATGGAACGGCGCCAGGAATCCAGGATCAAGTCCGGCACGGGCAGTTGCGGCAGGTGCGCTGCGTTCTTCAAAACACGGCTGACGCAATCCACATGCGCCTTCGAGTGTGCGGAAAGCATTAGGGCCTCCGGTTCGATCTTCTTTTAGTTGTGCGGGCTATTAAGCGCCGTTCACGGACGGTCGACAAGCATCGGTTCACCCCACTGCGAAGCTGAGACGCGACGTCTCAAGGTCTGGCCGCTAACCCGTGCAGGCTGACATGGGACGTCTCAATCGAGCGGGATCCCATCACTTGGAAATGTAGTCAAAACCGCTCTGGAACGGGCTTTATGGCGATCTTTTGCGATTCTGGCACCGGCCTTGCTCTAACCCTGGCAACCAGCACGACTGGCAACCCGATAATAACAAGAGGTGCCCTATGTCCTCCTGCCGAGGCTTTTACTCTGCCGTACCCGTGGTGGCGACATGAGTCGCTTGCCCCTGACCGTCGGCATCATTGCCAATCCGGCGTCCGGCCGGGACGTAAGGCGCCTGACGGCGAATGCCGGGCTGTTTTCCAGCACCGACAAGGTCTCGGTGATCCAACGGCTGCTGGCGGCTTTTGGCGCCACCGGTGTCGAGCGCGTGCTGATGCCCACCGACATGACCGGCATCGCGGCGGCGGTGAAGAAGAACAGTCATGGCCGCCAGGCGCGTGACAGCCACTGGCCAACTCTGGAATTCCTGGAACTGACCTTGCGCCAGAGCGTGGCGGACACTCGCCAGGCCGCGCGCTGGATGGCTGAACGCGGCGTGTCGCTGATTGCCGTGCTCGGCGGTGACGGCACCCACAAAGCGGTGGCTGCCGAAGTCGGCGACATTCCGCTGCTGACCCTGTCGACGGGGACCAACAATGCCTTCCCGGAACTGCGTGAGGCCACCAGCGCCGGGCTGGCCGGCGGGCTATTCGCCAGCGGCCGGATCCCACCCGAAATTGCCTTGCGTCGCAATAAACGCCTGCTGGTGCGGATTCCGCGCCGCGACCTGTGCGAAGTGGCGCTGGTAGACGTGGCAGTGTCCCCGCTGCCCTTCATCGGCGCCCGTGCAATCAGCCGTGGGATCGATCTGGCGGAGGTGTTCGTCACCTTCGCGGAACCTCAGTCCATTGGCATATCGGCCCTCTGCGGCTTGTGGTTTCCGGTCTCGCGCCAAGCCCCCAACGGTGCCTGGATGCGCCTTGATCCGCAATCGTCCGAAGCCTTGCTGGTGCCCCTGGCGCCCGGCCTGTTGCAAGGCTGCGGCGTACTCGCGGCCGCCAGCCTTGAACCCGGTGTTGCCCATCGCCTGTGCCTGAGCAGCGGCACCCTGGCCCTGGATGGCGAACGGGAAATCGAATTCAACGCCGATGACTTGCCCACCGTGACCCTCGATGCCGGCGGCCCGTTGAGCATCGATGTCAATGCGGCGCTGGCCTATGCCGCGCAAGAGCGGCTGCTGGCCATCGGTCGTGAACACCCGCAACACCCTTTGAACCTTGCACTTTGAAACTTGAGCCTCAAGACACCCTGGAGAATAAAAATGTCGACACAGCTGACTGCTGATCAATTGCTGCATGCCTATCGGGTGATGCGCACCATCCGCGTCTTTGAAGAGCGCCTGCACGTGGAGTTCGCCACCGGCGAGATTCCCGGTTTCGTCCATCTTTATGCCGGTGAAGAGGCCTCGGCCGCCGGTGTCATGGCTCACCTGAGGGATGACGACTGCATCGCCTCCAACCACCGTGGCCACGGTCATTGCATCGCCAAGGGCGTTGATGTGCACGGGATGATGGCCGAAATCTACGGTAAGAAAACCGGAGTCTGTCAGGGCAAGGGCGGCTCCATGCACATCGCCGATTTCGAGAAAGGCATGCTCGGTGCCAATGGCATCGTCGGTGCCGGTGCACCGCTGGTGGTAGGGGCGGCCCTGGCCGCCAGGCTCAAGGGGACCGACGGCGTCGCCGTGGCGTTCTTCGGCGATGGCGGTTCCAACGAAGGGGCCGTGTTCGAAGCGATGAATATGGCCTCGGTGTGGAACCTGCCGTGCCTGTTCATTGCCGAGAACAACGGTTACGCCGAGGCCACGGCGTCCAACTGGTCGGTGGCCTGCGATCACATTGCCGACCGCGCAGCCGGTTTCGGCATGCCTGGGGTCACCGTCGACGGCTTCGATTTTTTCGCCGTTCACGAAGCCGCCGGTGCCGCAGTGGCGCGCGCCCGAGCCGGTGAAGGACCGTCGTTGATCGAGGTCAAGCTGACCCGCTACTACGGTCATTTTGAAGGCGACGCCCAGACCTATCGGGCACCGGACGAGGTCAAGTATTTCCGCGAACACAATGACTGCCTGATGCAGTTTCGCGAGCGCACCACTCGGACCGGCTTGATCGATGCCAGCCAGTTGGACCAGATCGATGGCGAAGTGGACCTGTTGATCGAAGATGCCGTGCGCAAGGCCAAGTCCGACCCCAAGCCAAGCGCCGCCGACCTGCTCACCGACGTCTACGTTTCCTATCCCTGAACGCCCCCTATAACAAGAATCGAGACCTTTATCATGGCGAGAAAAATCAGTTATCAGCAGGCAATCAACGAAGCCCTGGCTCAGGAAATGCGCCGCGACCCCAGCGTGTTCATCATGGGGGAAGACGTCGCCGGCGGTGCCGGTGCTCCCGGTGAAAACGACGCCTGGGGCGGGGTATTGGGCGTGACCAAGGGCCTCTACCACCAATTTCCCGGCCGCGTGCTGGACACGCCGCTGTCGGAATTGGGTTATGTCGGTGCCGCGGTAGGCGCAGCGACCTGCGGCGTGCGCCCGGTGTGTGAGTTGATGTTCGTCGACTTCGCCGGTTGCTGCCTGGACCAGATCCTCAATCAGGCGGCCAAGTTTCGCTACATGTTCGGGGGCAAGGCTTCCACCCCGTTGGTGATTCGCACCATGGTCGGCGCGGGCCTGCGGGCCGCCGCCCAACACTCGCAAATGCTCACGTCGCTGTGGACCCACATCCCCGGCCTGAAAGTTGTCTGCCCGTCATCCCCTTATGACGCCAAGGGCCTGTTGATCCAGGCCATCCGCGACAACGATCCGGTCATCTTCTGCGAACACAAACTGCTCTACAGCATGCAGGGCGAGGTGCCGGAAGAGCTCTATACCATCCCGTTCGGCGAGGCCAACTTCCTGCGCGACGGCAAGGACGTGACCCTGGTTTCCTATGGGCGCACGGTCAATACGGCGATGGATGCAGCCCGCAGCCTGGCAGGGCGGGGGATTGACTGCGAGGTCATCGACCTGCGCACCACCAGCCCGCTGGACGAAGACAGCATTCTGGAAAGCGTGGAAAAGACCGGGCGCCTGGTGGTGATCGACGAAGCCAACCCGCGCTGTTCCATGGCCACCGACATCTCGGCCCTGGTGGCGCAAAAAGCGTTCGCCTCGCTCAAGGCGCCCATCGAGATGGTCACCGCGCCGCACACACCGGTGCCGTTCTCCGACTCTCTGGAAGACCTCTATATCCCCGACGCGGCGAAGATCGAAAACGCCGTGCTCAAGCTGATCGAGTGGAGCAAGCGTTCATGAGCCAGATCCATACCCTGACCATGCCCAAGTGGGGCTTGTCCATGACCGAAGGCCGGGTCGATGTCTGGCTCAAGGAGGAGGGCCAGGCGATCGCCAAGGGCGATGAAGTGCTCGACGTAGAAACCGACAAAATTTCCAGCAGTGTCGAAGCGCCGTTTTCCGGTGTGCTGCGCCGGCAGATCGCGCGCCAGGATGAAACCCTCGCGGTCGGTGCATTGCTAGGCATCGTGGTCGACGGCGAAGCCAGCGAGGCCGAGATCGATGCGGTGATCGAGCAGTTCCAGGCCGCGTTCGTGCCAGGTGACGGTGCCGAGGAAGACAGTGGGCCGAAGCCGCAGAAGGTCGAACTGGACGGGCGACTGATCCGTTACTTCGAGCGCGGCGAAGGCGGGGTTCCGTTGGTGCTGGTGCACGGGTTCGGCGGTGACCTGAATAACTGGATGTTCAATCATGAAGCATTGGCCGCCGGGCGCCGGGTGATAGCTCTGGATCTGCCGGGCCATGGCGAGTCGGGCAAACAGTTGGAACACGGAGATCTGGATGAGTTGAGCAGGGTGCTGCTGGCTCTGCTCGATCATCTGGATGTTCCCGTGGCGCATCTGGTGGGGCATTCCATGGGCGGGGCGGTGTCGCTGAACACGGCGCGCCTGGCTCCCCAGCGGGTGCGTTCCCTGAGCTTGATCGGCAGCGCCGGCCTGGGCGCGGAAATCAACGGCGATTACCTGCAAGGTTTTGTCGAGGCAGCCAGCCGCAATGCCCTCAAACCACAATTGGTGCAACTGTTCTCCGACCCCGAACTGGTCAATCGGCAGATGCTCGAAGACATGCTCAAGTACAAGCGTCTGGAAGGGGTGGATGCGGCCCTGCGCCTGCTGGTTGCGGGGCTGTTCAAAGAAGGCCGGCAACAACTCGATCTGCGTGGCGTGGTGCAAGAAAACCGGCAACCGGTGTTGCTGATCTGGGGCAGTGACGACGCGATCATTCCTGCGACCCACAGCGCTGGCCTGGCTGCTCAGGTCGAAATCCTGCCGGGTCAGGCGCACATGGTGCAGATGGAAGCGGCCGAGCAGGTCAATCGGCTGATTCTGGACTTTGTCCAACAACACTGATGCCTCCCTTGGCGGCCGGCCATTTGCCGGGCGCCAAGGCCAACGATTTCAAGGAGATTCCAACATGAGCCTTCCAATTGATCCGACCCGCAGCATGCGTGCCGCTGTCTGGCATGGTCGTCACGATATCCGCGTCGAAGATGTGCCGTTGCCCGTCTCGCCACCGGCGGGCTGGGTGCAGATTCGCGTGCAATGGTGCGGTATTTGCGGCTCCGACTTGCATGAGTACGTGGCCGGGCCAGTGTTCATTCCGGTGGATGCGCCGCACCCGCTGACCGGCATCAAGGGGCAGTGCATTCTCGGTCATGAGTTCTGTGGCGAGATCGTCGAAATCGGCGCCGGGGTCCAGGGGTTCAGTGTGGGCGAACCGGTGGCAGCCGATGCCTGTCAGCATTGTGGTACTTGTTATTACTGCACCCATGGGCTGTACAACATTTGCGAGAACCTGGCGTTCACCGGGCTGATGAACAATGGCGCGTTCGCCGAGTTGGTCAACGTGCCGGCCAACCTGCTTTACAAGTTGCCGGCCAACTTTCCAGCCGAAGCCGGGGCGCTGATCGAACCGCTGGCAGTGGGCATGCACGCGGTGAAAAAGGCCGGGAGTTTGCTGGGGAAAAATGTGGTGGTGGTTGGCGCGGGAACCATCGGCCTGTGCACCATCATGTGCGCCAAGGCGGCTGGCGCGGCCCAGGTCATTGCTCTGGAAATGTCGGGAGCGCGCAAGGCCAAGGCGCTGGAGGTGGGGGCAAGCCAAGTGCTGGACCCTAATGAGTGTGACGCGTTGGCTGAGGTGCGACGGCTGACCGGCGGGCTGGGGGCAGATGTCAGTTTCGAATGCATCGGCAACAAACACACGGCCAAGCTCGCCATTGACCTGATCCGCAAGGCCGGCACGTGTGTATTGGTGGGCATCTTCGAGGAGCCCAGCGAGTTCAATTTCTTCGAGCTGGTCGCCACCGAAAAACAGGTGCTGGGGGCACTCGCCTACAACGGTGAGTTCGCAGATGTAATCGCCTTTATCGCCGACGGCCGGCTGGACATCACGCCGCTGATAACCGGGCGCATTCAGCTGGAACAGATCGTCGGGCAGGGCTTTGAGCAATTGGTTAACAACAAGGAGCACAACGTGAAAATCATCGTGTCACCCGCTCGAATCCGAGACGCCTCAGAGCGCGATTGACGCGAACCGAGCCTGAACATTCCTGCCGAATTCGGGGCAGGTAATGTTCAGGCAACGTGTGGCCCACCTTTTCAGAGCTGCACCCGCCGCAGCCTGCCGCTCAACGGGACGACGGTGTTGTCTGGCATGGGCAGTGGCCGGCCGGTCAAACCCATGCCTTCGCTCACCAGTACCGCATCCTCCAGCAGACACAGGTTGGAAGGGGTATCCAGGTCGCGGGCGAGCACGGCGACCTGGGCGGTATGCAAGTTGCAGCTCAGCAGTCGCCCGGTAAAACGGGTAAAGCCGCCATGCAGCGGTTCGCCGTTCCAGTCGGGTGGCAAGGGTTGCTGCAGGCGGTCGCAGAGCTCCAGCACCAACACGTTGCCCTTCGGACACAGCGCCAGTCCGGTGGGCAGTTGCAGGCCACGAAACAGGAGCTCGACTTGCCCACTGTCAGGCCAGACCCGAATCACCTGGCCGGCCTTCTCGGCGAAGTCGATGCCCTTGCGCGTCGGGGCGCCCTGCAACTCTCCGGAAAACAGACTGATCAGCACTGCGTCGGTCGCCGGTTCGTACACCAGGGTCACCGGGACGGCTTCCTGGCCCTGGTCCAGTTCGGGCAACCGGACCAGCACGCGTTCGTCCTGTCCGCTGGCGAATTCCACCAACTGATTGGTATCGGGCTTGACCGCCAGCCAACTGCGGCGGGTCGGGTGGTAACACAGCGCATTCAGATTGCCACGACTGTGAAACACCGGTTCGGGCGGTGTGAATTGCAGGTCCAGCAGTTTGGAACCCTCGACGTAATCGGTCTGGCTGACCAGACAGCGCCCGTCACCGCAGGCGATGTCCGACAGCCCCATGATTTCATCGCGCAGCATGCGAGCCTGCATGTTCATGGCGCGAAAACCTTGCGCCAGTATCTCGCCGGGCAGATAGGCGCCGGGCTTGTGCGGATCCGGTCGCAGTCGACTGATACGACCGCTGAAGGGCTGCTCCGGCAGGCCCGAGCCGGCTTCGGTCAACAGCAGGCTGCCATCGGCCTGCACGCAAATGCCCCGAGGGTTCAGCAGGCCTTCGGCGATGATGGTGCTCGGGCACAGGGTTTCGCTGGGCCGCGCAGGGATATTAATGGGAATGGGCATAGGGCTCTCTCCATGAATAACGGATGGATGCGGTTACTGCGGCGGTTGCCACGGTTCACCGGTGAGATAAGCCCGGAGCAGCGCCCGCTGGCAGGGCGACATCGAGCGCACCACAGGCATGAACAGCGTGGTGCCTTTGTACGCATCCGAAGTTCGGGCGAGGATGGGGTTCTTGGCGCCCATGACCGCGTCGGGCTGATTGAGCGGGATGTAGCGCGACATGGCGGGGAAGGCCAGGTAGTGAAAGCGCAGGACGTTCGGGTACATCAGCTCCCAGGTGATGTGGGTGCCCGCGGGGATGCCGAAGTCGGTCTGTGCGTATTTGCGGAAGCTGGTGAAGTAGCCACTGCTTGGAAGGCCATTGGCCGTGCAGGTCAAGGCGACAAAGCCCGCCTGGGCGGCAGAACCCGCTTTGACGGTGACCGGGAAACTGATCGCGAGCTGGCCAGGGTTAACGGTCAGCGATGCAGGAAAATCGAGGAAATCCCAGTATTGCGGTTCATCGTAAACAGCAGGAGCAGCAGCCTGCAGGTCGATTTCGGTGGCTTTGGGGACCGGACCGCCCAAGTACCTGACCTGCAAGGTGATTGACAGGCCATTGGGGTAGTCCTCCAGGTAGACGTTGCGCTGATCGGCATACACCCGATAGGTCGATTCGGTGGCTTGCAACGTGGTACCGGCGACCTTGCCGGGCGCGTTGATCGCCAGGGCGGCGGTCTGCACTGCCTGTAGCTGGTTGGCGGTCAGGGGCAGGTCGACGATGCCGCCATACACGTAGTAGTCGAATAGAAAGCGGTTGGTCGGGTCCAGGGTGGCCAGTTCAGTGGTGCCTGCGGTGATGGTGACGGGGCCGTAGTTCGCGTTCGGTCCGATAGGGCTGGTGATATCGTCCCTGACGGCCCTGAAGGTTTGCTTCGGAATGACGTTCACCATGTCGATGCTCAGGTAACCGTTGCCGCCCAGGTCGGCATAGCCGGCATTCCCCGTACTCTGGTTGACCAGTTGCCGGCCCGGCTGGCAGTTCAGCGGCTCGTCGGCGAAGGCCGGGGCCAGTGTACCGATGACCCTGCCGATGCTCGGGTTGGGGGTGTATCGGCCGGCGGCATAATCGGCGTCCAGTTGTTCCGTGGTCATCGTGGGGCACATTTCGAACATGACGAAACGCAGGACAATGCCGGTCGCACCCGGCGCCTGGATGATCGAGCGCAGGCCACTGCTGTTCTGGTTCCAGCTGACGATGCTGCTCAAAGGGAAGGTCAGTTGAAACGTACCGCTGGCGTGGAAAGATCCCGGCGCATCCATTTTCGCGGGCAACAGCACACGTCCCGCCACGTCGAAACTGCTGCACACGGTATTACTGCGAATCAGCAACTGGATGTCGCTGTTACCACCAATCTGCAGGCCGCCGACGAATATCTGGGTGGTCGTTGAGGAGGTGGGGTCCAGGTCCACCATCATCGGGCCGGAGACGGGGCCTTGTCCGGTCACCGGGTCCACCGAGCCGAGCAGATAAACCGGCTGGCCCACCATGTCGCCGGTGGTGCTGATGCTGCCCGGATTACCCTGGGAACTGATCAAGGCGTTCTGCATGTCGACGACATGCTGCCCATAGTGATTCCAGCCGCCGGCGGTGTAGTAGTCGCCGTCGGGCGCGTTGATCATGTTGTTCAGCTGATCGTCGGTGTAAGACTGCGCAGTCGGTGCCAGGGTCGAGGTGGTCAGGTCGAAGAGCGGCCATTCATCATTGCCGTCGTAAGGGATGGTGGGGGAGTTGTTCGGCAGGCTGACGTCCGTGCGGATGCCGCCCCAGAAATTCAGGCGTGGTCCATTGAGAATGCTCATGATCTATTCCTCGTCCTTGGTGGTTTTGCCGACAGGCGCGTTGGCGAATTTGAACATGTAGGAGAAATCGGCCTTGTAGGGGCTCTTGACCGGTGTCGCCATGGAGTGGCAATTCATGCAGCTGCTGTTGGGCTGGATGTAGCTCTCCATGGTCACGTTGGCCGAGAGCGACGGGGTCGGCTGACCCAATGGGTTGCTGGGGTTGTCCGGCATCAGCGGACGCTGGGTGGTGATGAGCTGGTAGTACTTCAACACGCTTTTTTGCACGTCCGGGTTGGTGCGGTAATTGGTGTTTACCCCGTTGGTGATCTCGGCAATCGGGGTGACCCGGTTCAGTGGGTTCGGGGTCTGGAACGTGGTGCCGGGTTTGGGCACGCAGACCAGTTGTCCACCCTGAGTCTGCCAGTCGCAGGGTGACTGGTTGAGGCTGACGAGGGGCGCGGTGGGGTTGAAGTAGGAGTAGGTTGTGCCGGGTGTCGGCTGATCGACCCACTGACCGTGCACCAGCTCCTTGGGCGGAACGTTGTCGATCTGCTCGAAGGTCGACCAGATCCACTGTGGGTAGCCATTGACCTTGGTGATGATGTGCAGGCCCACCAGGCCCAGGTAGGCCTCGGTGACACCGCTGCGCTGGCCCTGGTCGTTGAACGTGGCTACGCGCGCCAGCATGGTCAGGTAGTGGCTGGCATTGTCGTTGGGGGTGAGGATGCGCCAGCTCGACTTGACCTCGATGACCCCGTTGGGGAAGTTGATGTTATTAGCTTTGGAAACGACGTCGGCGTTATAGAAGTTGTTGTTGACGATGTAGTCGTAGGACGTCTCGTTGGCCGAGATGTCGTAGTAGGTCGGGTTACCGGCCTGGTCGATCAGCCAGCCGCCGACGGCCTGGTCGACGGCATTCACCTGGGTGCTGTTCTTCAGCGCGGCGATGTTGATGATGCCCAGGCTTTTGGCGGTCTGCGGGGTATTCCACGGGCCAGGATTGGCACCCCTCGGCAGAAAGATTTCCTCCACGGTCTTGTAGGTTTGCCAAACGGTGTAGCCGGGATCCCCAAGCTGTTTGGCGCAGTCGGGATCACCTCGTTGCCCATCCTGTGCGGGCCAGTTCAAAGCGATGAACATCTGCCAGCTGTATTGATCGAACTGGTCCTGACTGGCGGTGGCGACCGGCGCGGTGCTGGGGGGTTGGCAACTCAGGTTACTGGCCTGCGTCGACGGCATGGCCTGTTCTCGGGCCAGGGCCTGCTCCAGGATCAAGGCCGGCAGACTGGCCAGGCCCACTAACATCACGCAGAAACGGAATGTGGTTTTCATGGCGATCCTTCGTCGTTATTCAGGGTTTGCGTTGCATGAGCTTGTTCCACTGCGCCTTTTGGCCGTTGCTCTGTGACGCCGGTGGTTCGAACAATTGGCAGGGCGGTGGATTCGCCGGGCACATGGCGGCCACTTGCGCCCAGGTCTGGGCCGGGTCCGGTTTGGCGATGCGGAAGTTGGTGTAGTTCTGGCTGACGATGGGGGCATTGGCGACGCTGGCATCACCGGAGAAATAGAACGACTGCGGATGCCGGTAGGGCGGTTGTCCCGTGGCGTTCTTGTAGAAGGCGTAGCCGAACAGGATCGGGCCTTGTGGCGAGTCGACATTCAGGGCATAGGCTTGCACGCTGCCATTGAGGTTCTGGCTGCGCGCGGCACTGTAGGGCAGGTGCTTGATGAAATCCTGCCGTGGTGGGTGGTTCATCGGCGAGAACATGCAGCAGGCCGGCATGTCCTTGGGACGGTCCTGGGGATAGGTCAGGAAGTAGGCCTTGTTGCCCAGCGACACGAAGGAGCAGGTGTAGTTGTTGTTCTTGATCGGGAAGATCGGCAGGCAGTATTTCTCGTAGTGTTCCATCATCGCGCCGAAGCCGTCGCCATCCGGCGGGATGTAGGCGGTGTCGTAGTAACTGGTGCCGCGAGAGACGGTGTAGTCCGCCGGGGTCAGGGTGGTGGGTGGATTGCTGTAGGGCGGCGGGTTTTTCTCGTAGTTGTGCATCACCCGGTACATGGTCCAGTCGCTGATCCAGTAGGCCGGGAAAAACGGATCGGAAGGCTCGCCCGGTGCTCGTGTTGCGATGCAATTACCGTTCTGTTCATTGCACCCCTCGGTGTTGTGCACCCCCATGGTGAAGTACACGGCACCGCTGTCTGCCTGGGCGAATAGAGCCGGGATGAGTAGCAGGGTCAACAGCAACAGCCGGTTCAAAATGCTGGCTTTCATATGACACTCCTGTGAAGTGCCGGGTGACAGACTCGTCACCCGGTGGTCCTGCTTGAGCGTTGTAGTTTTAGCTTTGTTCGTAGTCGCTCATGCTGAGCGGGATGGGCGGGTAATTGCGTTTCACCAGGGACTGCGCCCACAGCTCCAGTACGGCGCGTCGGCTTTGTGACATGTCGCGGGTGATGGGCATGGCGAGTGTGCTTTCCTCCTGGTACTCCTTGCTGATCAGCACAATCAGTTGGTCGATGGCGCCTTCAACTCGTGCCTGGGAGTTGAGCGGCATGAACTTGTTCATGATCGGGTACAGGTAATAGAAGGTCTGCAAGATGCGTGGGTAGATGAAGTTCTCCCACAACAGCGTCGCGGCGTTCTGACGCGTGCAGATGGAGTTCCAGTAGGTGATGAAGTCCTGTTGCAACTGAGGATCCAGTGGCAGGACGCGCATCGGGGCGAGGAAGTCTGTGTAGGCCTGGGTGTAGTTGAAACTGAAAGGGACGGCCGGGTTGTTGTGATCTTCCTGCACGAAGAACCGCAGAGTGGGAAAACCCGGGGCTCGAGCACTCACGCCCAGTTGGGCAATGCCGCTGGCGTTGGTGGTGATCTTTGCAACAGAGTAATTGACGATGCTGTTCTGAGCATCGCGCAGCGTCCCGGTTCGGGAGATGGCTGAGTCGAATGTCAGGCAAGGGCGCAAATTGACCGCGACTGGTTTGCCCAAGTCATGCAGGAACTGCTGATAATTTACCGGTATTCCCGAAGGCCCGGCATTCGACGTATCCACGGCCTGTAGGGCGATGAGTCCACGGCCGCTACCGGTAGCCAGGTGGCTTGATATCGCGAGCATGTCGTTGAATTGCGGCAGATTGGGCTTGTTCAATGTACGGTCTGCCGGATGGTCGTAGAACAGTGTGAAGTCGGCCGGATTACTGAATGCCAGATAGTAGTTGCTGGTGGTCACCGAGAAGGGGTTGCCATACTCCGCCACCCACAGCACGGTGTTGGCCGCTGGCTTGCCATCCTTTTGCACCATGATTTGCAGCGTCTTGTGATCACCCACGTCGATGAAACTGCCGCTTTCTATCACTTCGGCGGTCCACATCTGCTGAGTGGAAGCGATCTGGGGCGTTTGTGTGCCCTGTAGCTGCAGCTCCAGAGGGCCGGCCTGCAGGGTCGCCTTGTCTGCGTCGTTGAGCGTGAAGTCCAGAAGGCCGGAACGTTTGTCGAAGGCAGCTTGTCGATACTGCTCGAAACCGAAGTTGATCACCGGGTTGAACTGTCCATCCTTGCGTACGCCCAGTAGATAGTTGCCGGCATGGAATTTTTCGGCCGTCGGGATCGGGGCGTTGGAGTCCACTGGATAGAACGGAAAAGTGTTGCCCAGATCCAGCGACAGGGTGTTGCCGGTAATCTGGGCCGACATCACACCCAGTGTGATGCTTGTGGCATCGACAGGCTGGTTTGTTTTGAAAACAGGTACCGGATTGGCAGATACCAGGCGCCGGCCGGCGGGTGCGGTGGGGTATTCGTCGGCAAACCAGAGACCCAAGGTCGCTGCGGTGCGGCTGTAGGCGGGGTTGAAGAATATATCGGAAACGTTGTCCAGGCCCTTCTGATACATCGCTTGCACTTTGGCCATGTCCGCGGCTGTCGTGGAGTGGGTATTGATCGGCGGGAAATCGTTGAAAATGCCGTTCTTGTCATAGTAGGTCAGGTAGGTGGAAAACCTGAACATCAAGCCACGAGCTCCTTGTTGCTTCATCTGCTGTTGAAGCTGACTCAGCAGCGCGGAGTTGCCGATAACCCATTCCAGGTTTTCCTGAGGAAAGCAGGTCTGCCAGGTGGTGGTGACATACTTCAGACCACCGAGGGCCCCCCAATTGAAGTTCAGGAATCGATCCAGCATCCGGTATTGCCGATTGAGGGTCAGGCCGCATTTATCATCCCCCAACATCAGCTTGTCGAAATACAACGCGGTGAAGGTGTTCTGCCACGGGCTGATGTCCACGAAGCGCGCGGCAGTAGGACTGGCGCTGCCAAAGGGGTTACCGAGCAATTGGTAGTTCTTGCCGACCAGCGCATCCTGGGCGATGTAGTTGTTGGCCTGCAGCTCGCCGCCGATGACCACGGAGCGGATATCGTCGTAGCTCACCGTGCCGCAGGCATTGTCGCCAAACAGATCCCATTCTGCGGGAATGTAGGGGGTCGGACTGCCATTGGTCGGCACCATCGACACATAGTCCGGGACGTTGTTCACGGGACTGATGACCCAGGGCATCAGCTTGTTGGGGGCGTTCTGGCGCGTGATGTCGTAGAAGTTCACAAACGGCCAGTTAATATCCATGTTGACCGCGTCATAGAGTGGAAACACATCGTTGTTGTTGGCTGTTGGCGGGTTCCAGAACATGTGGCCGTTGAGGTAGATACGGGGGAAATTCAATACGCTCATGTCATGCTCCTTAGCGTTGCCACTGGGCGTGTTTCAACGACCAGACAAAATCCAGTTTGTTGTAACCGGCGAAAGCCGAGTTCGGCAGCGGGGTGGTGGGGTAGACAATGCCGCCCTGTTCTTTCAGGGCGAAATTGAAGTAACCCTTTTGGTTCGAGTAGGCGGCGGTGCCGTGGCAGGCCAGGCAGGATGAGGTGTTCTGGAAGGCCGATTCCAGCTGGGAGTTGGCCAGCACCTGAGTGATGGGCTGGAATTCCACCCCGATCAGTTCGTACTTCGACAGGGAGGGATTAGCGGCCTGAAAGCTGGTATTGACCGATTGGGCAGCCGGTGTCGGTCCTGTGGTGTTGGTCATCGGGGTGGCCGGTACGGCATTGGTCACGGTGTACTTGCTGTTGTTGATGTTTTCGAAGGTGGTCCAGACCCAGTTGGCGTTCAGCTTGTTGACGACGTGTAAGCCGCTTAATGCTGCATAGCCGACCTTGTATTGACCGTTTTTCAGGTAATAGGCCTGGGCGATGTAGTAACCGTCTTTCTCCAGTTTCTGTTTGTAGGTCGCGTCGGAGCCGATCCACAGCCAGGAGGATTTCAGCTCCCAGGCAATGGGCGGAAACTCCAGATTGCTGGTCAGGGCGGCCTGGCCGTTCATGTTGTAGACCTGCTTCTGCACGATGTAATCGAACGTGCCCTGGCCCATCAGCAGCTGAAAGCGTACAGGGTTGCCTTTTTCTGTTGAGGGCACTGCGCCGCCCATCTGCAGAATCAAGCCATCGACCTGTTGGGTGGCATTGAGGTTATGGAAGGTTCGGGACATATCCATTCCTAGCGCCTTGGCCTGTGTAAGCACCGCGTTCGGCGGCGGCACAGCCGTGCCATAGGGGGCGGGCTTGGCGCCGTTGGGCAGGTAGACCTGATCGGAAGGCTTCATGGATTCCCACTCGCGGTTGGGGCTCCCCGCGGCAGCGGGCTGGTTCAGGCAGACGAACCAGTTCCAGGCCATGGTCTCGGGGCTCTGCGCAAACGCGGCCCGGGTCTTGTCGACGTCTCCTCCAAATTGCAGAAAGTTGCTGCAGTCAAAGGTGTTTGTGCTCTGAGCCTGAGCCAAACCGGCCAGGGCACTCAGAACTGTTATAGAAATGGCTCGCCGCATGGAAGCTCCTTGGCATTGGCCGGGTCGGTGTGTGAATGCCCCAGGAAGTGTTCCAGGAGCAGTTGCTTCACTGCCGTGGCCGCAAGGCGCTGGGGCAACGGCAGATCGCAATTGGTGATGAGCAGCGGGCCGGTGTTCTCGCTGTCGGGCAGGCGACCATGGCTGCCACGGACCAGGCGGGTGTCCAGCGGAATCAGGTCCATGTAGTAGCGAAAGCCGAGCTTTTTCTGCAGCAGGCGGCGCGCCACTTTCAATTTGGGGAAGCGAATGGCCGGGTCGATGAACAGTTCCAGCGGGTCGTAGCCGGGCTTGCGATGGATGTCCACGGTGCGGGCAAAGTCGGGTGCCTTGCGATCGTCGAGCCAGTAGTAGTAATCGAACCAGTAACCCGGCGCGGCCACGGTCACCAGCTCGCCGCTGCGCGGATGATCCAGTTGCCAGGCCCGTTGTTCGGCTTTATCCAGCACCTGCTCGATGCCGGGCTGGCGCTGCAGCAGCGCTTTGACGCGAGGAATGTCTTGCGCCTGTTTCACGTAGATGTGCGCGATCTGATGATCGGCCACGGCAAAGGCCGCGCTGGCGCCGGGGTCGAGCAACTCCCAGGTCAGCGACTGGCGCACCTGCAACAAGCCTTCCGAGCGCAACAGCCGGTTAATCGATACGGATTGCTGTACCGCTTCGATCCCATATTCGGACAACAGCATCACCGCCGCGCCTTGCCCCTGGGCAAAGGCCAGCAGGCGACCTACTTCACTGTCGATGGCCCGCACCTCGTCGGCAATCGACGGATGATCAGGGCCCAGTCGCTGCAGGCAATAGTCGAGATGCGGCAGGTAGACCAACTGCAGGTCCGGTCGATCGAGCTGGAATTCGGCGATGGCGCAGTCGACGATCCAGCGGCTCGATGCGATGCCGGCCGCCGGACCCCAGAAACCCGGAAACGGAAATTCACCGATCTGCTGCTCGATACGCTCATGCAACGAGGCCGGTGACGAATACAGGCCGAACATCTTGCGGCCATCGGCCGGGTAGTGCGGGCGTGGGGTGATGGCGGCGTCCACGTCCGCATACATGTTGTACCACCAGAACAGCTGGCTGCAGCGAAAACCCGGGAGTTCGCGCTTGAGCGTCTGCCAGACCTTTTCTCCCTGGATCAGTGCGTTGGGTTGCAGCCAGAAACGCACTTCGGCCTGGTCGCGAAAATACCAGCCATTGCCCACGATGCCGTGTTCCGACGGCGACGCGCCGGTGAGGATCGAGGCCTGCACTGTAGAAGTGACCGCCGGAAACACGGGTTGCAGGCTGGCCATTTTCGCCGTTTTCAACAGGGCATTGATGTGCGGTGTCGCCGGCCCCAGCAGAGCCGGGGTCAGCCCGACCACGTTGATCAGCAGCAGCGCTTGGCGCGGATTTTCAGAGGGCATCGGCGTACGCCTCCCGCGTTTGGGATTGCAGCAATTGGCGTTGGCGCAGTTGCTCTTCGACCCAGTGCAGTTCCGCGGCGATCCCCTGCAGTTGGGCGTGCTCGGTGTCGGGCCGCAGTTGCGCGGGCAGCACGCCCCAGCTGTAGGTTTCCACTTCCAGCACGGGACGAAAATCCCCATGGTCTGCGAGATAGTCGAAAGTCTGCGACAGGGCGATCTGGCTGCCGCTGAGCTCAGGCAGCAGCAAGTGTTCGCTGAACAGCGGGATGTGGAAATGAATCCGCAGTTCGGGGTACTGCTCCAGGTTATTGGCGCAATCGTCGAGGGCGGCGGGCAGGTCGGCCCAGCCCGATAACCGCGCCTGCGCATCTCGGGCTTTGACTTGATGCAGGTAGGTGGTTTCGGCGAAGTCGCTCAAGGTCTTGAGCACGTGTTCGCGCCGGTTGTCGTCTTCAGCGGGCAGGTGACAAATCAGCGCGTTCGACAGCTGGATCTTGCCGACAGGCACTCGGGCCTGGCGCAGCTTTTCCAGCGACTGATAGCAGTGTTCGAAAACCACGGCCTGGTGGCAGACATCAAAACACAGCGCCAGATAGTCATGGTGCGGATCGCTGGCTTGGTAGCGGTGGAAGAAGGCGATGGCCTGGTCGGTGTTTTCCAGCACACAGTCCGGCTCCATCTCCAGGCAGAACACGATTTTCTTGCCCGTCTCCCGATGCAGCCTGGCCAGTGAAGCCGTGAGTTGGCGCAGCAGGTGTTCGGCACGCTGCTGTCGCCGCGGGTTCCAGTCGGCGGCATAGCCCAGCGGTACGGTGGAAATCACGCCTTGGGGGCAATCCGACGGCAGGGCGTGTGCCAGGATTCGGGCCAGATTCAGGCTGTACGCCAGCCGTTTCGGATCAGTCCAGTTGGGCAAATAGACGTCGGCTTTCACCGCGCCTTGATGAAATTGGCCATAGGGAAAGCCGTTAAGTGAAGTCAGCCGCAGCCCGCTGCGTTGCAGCAGGCTGAGGAAGTCCGCGCGAGCTGACGCCTGCTGTAGTTCGGCTGCGGCGAGGGCGCTGATCCACAGCCCACTGTCTTGCTCGTTCAGGCCGCGCAGGGTACGCACACCCCGGAAATGCCATTCGATGGATGACCGTAGCCCCGCCAGGTCACGGGTCGGGTGCACATTGCTGCAATAACCGACCTGCGCGGCAGCCCAACCCGTGCCGGCACTCATTTGATCACCGGTTCCTGGCCACGCAGGGCAGAGTTGTCCTGCCACTGCCGACGCTGGTCAATGGGCAGCGGGGTGCTGACCAGGGACTTGTCCAGTTGGCCGCTTTGGGCAAAAAAGTCCACGGGGTTGTGGAACAGCACCTGTTCGACCTGGCTTTCGCTGAAGCCGGCAGCCAGCATTGCTTCGCCCGTTTTCGGCACTTTGAGCGGGTCGCTGATGCCCCAGTCGGCGGCGCTGTTGACCACCATTTTCTCGGTGCCGTACTCCTGCAACAGGGCGACCATGCGCTGTTCCGACATCTTGGTGTTGGGGTAGATCGAATGGCCGCGCCAGCAGTCGCTGTCCAGCACCAGCGGCAGGGTCAGTTCGTTGAGGTGGTCGATGATCACCAGGTGCTCGGCAATCCCGACTTCGCGAATCACTGCCAGGGTGCGTTTGGTGCCACCGATCTTGTCGCGGTGCGGGGTGTGCACCAGCACCGGCAAATTGAATTGTCTGGCCAGCTCCAGCTGAGCGGCGAGGAAGCGATCTTCCTCCGGGGTGATGTCGTCGTAGCCGATTTCGCCGACCGCCACGACGCCGTCTTTCACCAGGTAGCGCGGCAGAATCTCCAGCACTTCATTGGCCACCGACAGGTCATTGGCCTCCTTGGGGTTGAGGCCGATGGTGCAGAAATGATGAATGCCGAACATGCTGGCGCGAAAGCGCTCCCAGCCCAACAGGGTGTCGAAATAGTCGATGAAACTGCCGACGCTGGTCCTGGCCTGACCCTGCCAGAAGGCCGGTTCGATCACCCCCGTGATACCGGCGGCGGCCATGTTCTGGTAGTCATCGGTGGTGCGGCTGACCATATGAATATGCGGGTCGAAGTACTTGAGCATGGTAAATCCTCGTCAAGGAAAAGGAGTCGTTGAGTGTCAGTTCTGTGAGGTGCCGGCCAGGTGCTCATGCCATTCCGGTGGTAAGCGTTGCTGCTGATTCAGGCCGGCCAGGCGCTGGTGTTGCGCCGGGCTGAGCAGGTCGAAGGCAATCACTCGGGGCAGCCCGGCGGACACCGTTCGTTCGGCGGCGAGCTGTTCGTCCAGCAGGTCGAGGGCCAGCTGGTTGAGGGTGACGCTGTGTCGTTGGGTCAGGCCGATCAGGCGTCGTATGTCGAGCCCCATGCCCAGTGCCTTCAGCACCAATTGATGGAAGGCCCGTTCGCTGTAATGGCGCGATGGGTAAAGGGTGTCGAGCGCGAGGGCGGCGAACACCTGGCTGTTACTGGTACGCCCGGCCTGCAGCGCCAGTTCCACGCAAAGCCCGCGACTGTCGAGCCAGTCGAGGGCCTTCAGGGTGGCGATTTTTTCTTGATCGTCACCCCACAGGAACAGTTGGCGCAGCAACGGCAGTTGCCCTGCGAGGGGCTGTTGCTCCAGGACCTGAGCCAGCAACAATGCCCGCGCCAGTTGGACACTGCTCCAGTCGGGACTGTGGGGCAGCGATTGCTCCTTGAGGTTGCGCTTGCACTGGCTGCTCAACAGCGCCGCGGTATTGCCGTCCGGGCGTTGGGCAAGCTGCTCCTGGGCCTGGCGCCACCACTGCAGCTCGGTGTCATCGAGCTGTTGGGTGAGGGCCTGGTGTTGTTCGGCGAGGCAGTCGTGGCGTATATCGAGAGCCGCCGATGGCGATGCAGTGACGTCCATGTTCATGTCGGTTTGATCCAGCGCTGGAAGTGTGGAAGCAGGAAAAACACCAGAACGCATAACAGGCTGCCCAGCGGCTGGTTGGCCACAGCCAGCACCAGGGCATCAAACAGTGGCAGAGCCGCCAGGCCAGCGCCGATAAAGGTACGGACTTGCCGTTGCTGCGGGTTGGCCAAGTGGTGCCAGTAATGCCAGCCCAGCCAGCCAAGCCAGAGCAGTAGCACCGGCCAGAACCAGACGTTGTCGGAATAGATCGCCAGCGCCAGCGGGCTCAACATCAGCAGTAGCGGCAGGCGGCTGAGCAACTGGTTGTTGTGTTCCTGACGAGCCAGGTAGGTCAGGCCGCTGATGTAGACGCCAAGCAACATGGCGCACAGCCAGATCGGCTCCGGCGGCACCGCCAGGCTGGCCGCCGCCGTCAGGTAGAGGGCCGAGCGGCAGGCGCCCATCAGCCAGACGCTGTGGGCGTATTTCTTGTGCAGCACGTTGTAGCCGAGGATGCAGCCCACCAGCAGGGTGGCGCTACCCAGCAACCAGTGCGGTTGATCGATCAACCGGCTCAGGCCCAGTACCGAGGCCGCAGCCAGTATCAGCAACAGCGCAGTAGCCAGCCCCACTTGCTGGCGGCTGACCAGGCCCAACGTGATCGGGCGCGGGTTGTGGTGCTGTTGGTCCCAGTCGGCGTCCAGCAGGTCGTTCAATAACATGCCGGCCAGATACAGCAACGACAGCGCGGCCAACAGCAGGATCCACACCAGCGACGACGGCGGCGCCAGGGCACCGGCGCTGCTGGCGAGCAGGGCGGCGGCCAAGGTGTTGGTCCACACGGTGGGCAGGTTGGATACCCGGCCGAGGGTCATCCAGGTTTTCAGGTTCAGCGGTGTCTGGCTCATTGCGCGCAGCCCTCGCTGAGGGTGAGCGCTGGATCGATGCGGGTCGACAGCCGTTGCAGCGCCTGTTCCATCCGCGCGGCATCGATCTCGTGCAGGTCCACCGACTCGCCGATCCGGCTGAGCATGGGGATGGAGAGTTGCCCGCCCAGGTGCTGGCGGAATTCCTCCAGACCGAGCAGAACCAGCGAGCGTCCCTGTGCATCTTTCAAGGTCAGTTCCGGCGGGCTCAGGCTGAAGCCGAGCTTGAGCAACAGGTTCAGCAGCCGTTCGGTGTCGGCATCGCTCAACAACCCCAGGGCATTGGCATAGAGCCCATCCAGGGCCATGCCCACCGCCACGGCTTCACCATGGCGCAGTCGGTGCTGGCTGAGGTTTTCCAGTTTGTGCGCGGCCCAATGCCCGTAATCCAGTGGCCGTCCGTTACCGCGCTCGAAGGGGTCGCCGGCACCGGTGATGTGTGCCAGGTGCAGTTCGGCGCAGCGGCGAATGGCATAGCGGCTGGCCGAGTGATCGAAGTGGGCGAGGGCGTCGGCCTGTTGTTCCATCCATTGGAAGAAGGCCTGGTCTTTGATCAGCGCCACTTTTACCGCCTCGGCCAGCCCGGCGATCTGGTCGCGGCGAGTCAGGCTGGTCAGCAGCTGGAAGTCGTTGATTACCGCGGTGGCGGGGTAGAAGGCGCCCAGCAGGTTCTTCTGGCCGAAGGCATTGATGCCGTTTTTCACCCCGATGCCGGCGTCGTTCTGCGCCAGCACGGTGCTCGGGATGCGGATCAGGCGAATGCCACGGTGGAAGGTGGCGCAGGCGTAGCCCACCGCATCCAGCACCGCACCGCCGCCCAGGGCCAGCACATAGCAATGCCGGTCCAGCCCATGCTGCAGCATATCGGTGTAAAGCTGCTGCAACACCTGTGAGTCCTTGCTCAGTTCGCCGGCCGGCACCGCAATCGGCGCGGCCTGCAAATGCAGGTCCGCCGCATGGGCGGCAAAGTAGGCGTCGATCTGTTCCAGCAGGTGCGGGGCGCTTTGCAGCAGTTGTTCATCGGCGAACACCAGCACCGTCACCGGGCCCCGGTGCTGTGGGGTGAGTCTTGCGGTGAGCTGGCGGTGCAGACACGGATTGGACGGCTCGAACAGGTGATCGGTGAACACCACCGGGTAGTCGTAACGGACCTCGAAACGCCCGTGCAGGGAATGCTCGGCGTTTTGCTTGCGCAAGGTTTTGAACAGGCTGTACCCGGCGATAAACAGCCCGGGCAACACCATGCTGGCGAGCAGGGCCACCAGCAGCGCGTTCTGCTCGACGAGGTAGATGCCGATGGCGCTGTAGGCCAGTGCCAGACCGGCATTGGCCAGGGTGGTCACTAACACGAACGCGGGCAGCGGATAACGTTGCATCCCGGCGGCCACCACCGAGGTTTCGGCCAATACCGGCACGCCGCGCAGGCAGATCAACGACAGCGTGCCCAGCTTGTATGCCAGTTGCCCCGGCTGGCGCTGATGCAGGCCCAGGCGGCCGGACAGCAGCCGAAAATAGCCCGCCCCCAGCGCATACCCCAGTCCGGCCCCCAGGCACAGCCCCACGAAAATCACCAGGTAGCCG
Organism: Pseudomonas sp. Pseusp15; assembly: GCF_059492165.1. Classification (NCBI taxonomy): domain Bacteria; kingdom Pseudomonadati; phylum Pseudomonadota; class Gammaproteobacteria; order Pseudomonadales; family Pseudomonadaceae; genus Pseudomonas; species Pseudomonas sp. Pseusp15. The sequence continues at coordinate 2,476,852 of NZ_CP168523.1, read as the reverse complement.
CCAACAGCGCCGAGCATGGCCACGGCCAGCAGCGCGACCATGCTCGAAGGCACCGGCAGCACCACGTCCAGCGCGAGCAGGGCGATCAGCAGCAGGGCCAGGTTGAGTTTTTGGGTGGGAGTGGAAGGCTGGTACAGGTTGAGATGGGTCAGGAAGTCCTGGATCTGTTGTTCGAACAACAGAAAGCTGGCGATCACCAAGCCTGAGAAGCAAAGCAATGAAATCCAGAAATGACCGGCAGGCCCCCGTTGCGAGAACGCACGATACCCATGGCTGCGCTTCATCAAGCATCCCTCTTTATTTTTATGACTGATTCCGTGTCAGTAATTAAAAGCAGCGTCTGGTTGGTATTGGATCGATAGGTTCTCTCGCCTGAAGGGCTGGTTTATGTACGGTTTGGTTACGCCTGTAGAGATAGTTCTGAACTTAGACGGTCGTGGTGTTTTTGCAAGGCGGCCTGATGGCGATCTGACTTTTTTCACCTGCGTGAACGCGACCCGTAGCAGCTGCCGAGCCTGCGAGGCTGCGTTCGGCGGCGCAGCCGTCGTGAATCCGGCTGACGTGGTTTGCCTGATGCACCGCGAGTTCTGGTTTTACGACTGCTGCGCAGCCGAAGGCAGCCTCGCGAGCTCGACAGCTGCTACAAAAAAGCGCGTCGCGGCTATCGATGCATCTGAGTCGATGTTAAAAAATGTTATTTTAAAAAAATACTTCACATAATCTGTTCATTAATGGATTATCTGCTCAACCAGTGCCAAGCGATCGTAGCTGCCACTGTGTTGGGCGATCCGCTGGCCATGCCGCCGGTGCCCATCTCTACATCGCGGCCCGCCGCCTGCGCTTTACCGGCGTGGAACAGGCCGTTGCTTCCCTCAGGAGTACCCCATGAATAACAAGAATGTCGGTGTTGTCGGTCTGGGCGCGATGGGGTTGGGCATTGCCCGCTCACTGTTGCGCAGTGGTTTCAATGTGCATGCCTGTGATGTGCGTGCGCAGGTGACTGAACAGTTTGCCGGGGAGGGCGGCGTGGCGTGCTCTTCGCCCGCGCAGATGGCCGCGGCGTGCGACGTGATCATTACCGTGGTGGTGAACGCCGAGCAGACCGAAACCGTATTGTTTGGCGAGGGTGGCGCCGTCGCTGCGTTGCGCCCGGGCAGCCTGGTGATCGGTTGTGCCACCGTGGCCCCGACCTACGCTGTCGACCTGGGCCAGCGCCTGACCGCCCAGGGCTTGCTGTATCTGGATGCCCCGATCTCCGGTGGAGCAGCCAAGGCGGCTGCCGGTGAAATGACCATGATGACGTCCGGCCCGGCCGACGCTTACGCCAAGGCCGAAGCCGTCCTGGCAGGCATGGCTGGCAAGGTTTATCGCCTGGGCGACAGCCATGGCCTGGGTTCGAAGGTCAAGATCATCAACCAGTTGCTCGCCGGTGTGCACATCGCGGCCTCTGCCGAAGCCATGGCGCTGGGCCTGCGTGAAGGGGTCGATGCCGACGCGCTTTACGAAGTGATCACCCACAGCGCCGGTAATTCCTGGATGTTCGAAAACCGCGTGCCGCACATTCTCAAGGCTGATTACACGCCATTGTCCGCGGTGGATATTTTCGTCAAGGACCTGGGCCTGGTGCTGGATACCGCACGGGCCAGCAAATTCCCGCTGCCGCTGTCGGCCACCGCCCACCAGATGTTCATGCAGGCTTCCAGTGCCGGCTTCGGGCGTGAGGACGACTCGGCAGTAATCAAGATTTTCCCCGGCATCGAGTTGCCGACTGCCAAGACCGAGCCGGTTTGAGGAACACCCAATGAACACTACCCCTGCACGCCCATTGCTGGGCTGCATCGCCGACGATTTCACCGGTGCCACGGACCTGGCCAACATGCTGGTGCGCGGCGGTATGCGCACCGTGCAAAGCATTGGCATTCCGAGCAGCGAAGTGGCGGCCGGGCTCGATGCCGATGCGATCGTCATCGCCCTCAAGTCACGCACCATTCCAGTCGCCGAAGCGGTCGAGCAATCCCTTGCCGCGCTGGCCTGGTTGCGTGAGCAAGGCTGCGAGCAGATTTTCTTCAAGTACTGCTCGACGTTCGATTCCACCGCGGCCGGCAATATCGGCCAGGTCAGTGAAGCACTGCTGGCGGCGCTGGGCAGCGACTTCACCCTGGCGTGCCCGGCGTTCCCGGAGAATGGCCGGACGATCTTTCGCGGTCACTTGTTCGTCCAGGATCAACTGCTCAGCGAGTCGGGCATGCAGCATCACCCGCTGACGCCGATGACCGATGCCAACCTGGTGCGGGTGCTGCAGTCGCAGACCCGTCTGAACGTCGGCCTGTTGCGCTACGACACCATTGCCCAAGGCGCCGAAAAGGTTCGCGGGCGCATCGCCGAACTGCGGGCTCAAGGTATCGGTATGGCGATTGCCGATGCCTTGTCGGATCAGGATCTGTACACCCTTGGCACCGCCTGTGCCGACTTGCCGTTGTTGACTGGCGGCTCGGGGCTGGCCCTGGGCTTGCCAGAAAACTTCCGTCGTGCCGGTAAACTGCGCGACCTCGATGCCTCGAAACTCCCGGCGGTGGCCGGTGGTGAAGTGGTGTTGGCCGGTAGCGCTTCGATCGCCACCAATGGCCAAGTCGCAGCCTGGCTAGAAGCCGGTCGACCCGCGCTGCGGATCGATCCGTTGGCCCTGGCGGCTGGCGAACCCGTGGTGGCCCAGGCTCTGGCCTTCGCCAAGAACAATGAACAAACCGTATTGATCTACGCCACCAGCGCACCGGACGAGGTCAAGGCCGTGCAGCAGCAGCTCGGCGTCGAACAGGCCGGCAGTCTGGTGGAAAACGCCTTTGGCGAAATTGCCCAAGGCTTGCGTCAGAGCGGCGTGCGGCGCTTCGTGATCGCCGGCGGTGAAACTTCGGGCGCGGTGGTTCAGGCGCTGGGCGTACAACTGCTGCAAATTGGCGCGCAGATTGATCCGGGTGTGCCGGCAACCGTCAGCAGCACCGATGAGCCTCTGGCCCTGGCGCTCAAATCAGGCAACTTCGGTGGTCGGGATTTCTTCAGCAAAGCGCTGAAGCAACTGGCCCAGACCGGAGGTGCGCAATGAGTAATGAAAACGCCCTGCGCGAAGAAATCTGCGACGTTGGCCGCAGCCTGTATGAGCGCGGTTACACCGTCGGCAGCGCCGGCAATATCAGCGCACGGCTGGACGATGGCTGGCTGATCACGCCGACCGATGTCTGCCTCGGCCGCCTCGATCCGGCGACCATCGCCAAGGTCAATCTGGCTGGCGAATGGGTGTCTGGCGACAAGCCGTCGAAGACATTGGCGCTGCATCGCCAGGTCTACGACCGCAACCCGAGTGTCGGTGGTGTGGTGCATACCCATTCCACTCATCTGGTGGCGTTGACGTTGGCAGGTGTCTGGCAGCCGAACGACATCCTGCCGCCATTGACGCCCTATCAGGTGATGAAAGTCGGGCATATCCCGTTGATCAGCTACCAGCGTCCCGGCTCGCCAAAGGTGGCCGAACAGGTCGCACAACTGGCCAACAGTGTTCGCGGCGTGATGCTCGAACGGCTGGGGCCGGTGGTCTGGGAGAGTTCGGTGTCCAGAGCCAGCTACGCCCTGGAGGAGCTCGAAGAAACCGCGCGGTTGTGGCTGATGAGCAATCCCAAGCCCGAACCACTCGATCAGGCAGCACTGGACGAGCTGCGAGCGGCTTTCGGTGTGCACTGGTAGGGCGCTGAAGTTTTTTAACACGATAGACCGATAAAGCAGGCCTTGTTCGGGAGACGCGCAGCGACTCCCACGACCCCGGCTTGCCTGAAAAATACAATAACAAGAGGACATCCAGGCATGACTCACCTTCACTGCGGCATTTTCAGACCCGGTTGCAGCACCCTTGTGTTCGCCCGGCGCGGAGGGCTTGTGAAATGAGCCCGTTAATCCTGATGGTTACCGCGGGGCTAGGGATCGCTCTGTTGTTGTTTTTGGTGCTCAAGTACAAGTTCCAGCCGTTCGTGGCGTTGATGCTGGTGAGCATTCTGGTGGCGCTGGTGGCCGGGGTAAAACCGGCCGACCTGGTCGCCACCATCGAAGGCGGCATGGGCAAGACGTTGGGCCATATCGCGATCATCATTGCCCTGGGCGCGATGATCGGGCGGATCATCGAACTCTCCGGCGGCGCCGAGGCGCTGGCCAAGACGCTGATCAGCCGTTTCGGCAATCGACGCACGCCGCTGGCGCTGACGATTGCCGGGTTCATGGTCGGGGTGCCGGTGTTCTTCGAGGTCGGTGTGATCATCCTGATGCCGCTGGCCTATGGCGTTGCCCGCAGTGCACGCAAGCCACTGTTGGTGTTTGCGTTGCCGATGTGTGCTGCGTTGCTGACCGTACACGCCTTCCTGCCGCCACACCCCGGCGCGGTGGCCGCTGCCAGTCAGTTGGGTGCCGACCTCGGTCGCGTGCTGATGTTCGGTCTGCCGATCACCGCGTTCCTCTGCTATGTCGGTTACCGCGTGGCCGGGCGCATGACCCGTCGGGTGTACCCGATGACCGACGATATCCGCGCCGAAGTCTATGGCCCGCATGTCACCAACGAAGACCTGGTCGCCTGGGCCAATGGCAACGGCAAGAGCGCTGAACGAGCTGCCGTGGCCGCGTCGCACATGGGCCTGGAAGAGTCCACCAGCGCGATCGTTTCCAAGTTGCCGCCGGCACCCGCGCCGGGTTTTGGCATGATCGTCAGCCTGATCGCGCTACCGATCATTCTGATTCTGCTGGGAACACTGTCCAACTCGTTGCTGCCTGCCGACTCGGTCCTGCGCGGCATCATGACCGTGCTCGGTGCGCCATTGGTGGCGCTGCTGATCGACACCTTGCTGTGTGCCTGGTTGTTGGGGTCGCGTCGGGGCTGGAGTCGTACCCAGGTGTCTGACGTGATCGGTTCGGCCTTGCCAGGTGTGGCCATGGTGATTCTGATTGCCGGTGCCGGCGGTGTGTTCGGCAAGGTGCTGGTGGATACCGGCATCGGCGCGGTGGTCTCCGATTTGTTGCGCACCACCGGTCTGCCGGTGCTCGCGCTGGGCTTTCTGCTGACCATGCTGTTGCGTGCGGTCCAGGGCTCGACCACGGTGGCGCTGGTGACCACCGCCGGCATCATCAGCCCGCTGATCGCGACCCTCAACCTCACCGCGAATCACATGGCGCTGCTGTGCCTGGCCATGGGCGGTGGCGGGTTGGCCATGTCCCATATCAACGACGCCGGTTACTGGATCTTCACCAAGCTGTCCGGGTTGAACGTGGCCGACGGCCTGCGTACCTGGACCGTGCTGACCACCTTGCTCGGCACGCTGGGTTTCGGTATTACCTTGCTGATCTGGCCGTTTGTCTAACGAACTGTCGACTTGTAGGAGCCAGGCTTGCCGGCGAAGGCGTCTTTAAGAGCGCCTTCGCCGGCAAGCCTGGCTCCTACAAAAAACATACATAGGAGCTACCATGCCTCGTTTTGCTGCCAACCTCAGCATGCTCTACCCTGAACATGAGTTTCTGGATCGTTTCGCCGCCGCGGCCGCCGATGGTTTTGAAGCGGTGGAATACCTGTTCCCCTACGACTACAGCGCCCAGGAACTCAAACAGCGCTTGAGCGATAACGGCCTGGTGCAGGCGCTGTTCAACGCACCGCCCGGCGATTGGGCGGCAGGCGAGCGGGGCACGGTATCGTTGCCGGGCCGGGAGAGTGAATTTCGCAGCGGTTTCGATCGCGCACTGGAATACGCCGCCGTCCTGGGCAACTCACGCATCCATGTGATGGCCGGGTTGTTGCCGTCGGAAAGTGATCGACCACGGCATCACGGCGTGTACCTGGAGAACCTGGCCTATGCCACCGCGCAGGCCGCCAAGGTCGGTGTCACCGTGCTGCTGGAACCGATCAACACGCGCGACATGCCGGGCTTTTTCCTCAACCGCCAGGATCAGGCCCAGGCCATCTGCAAGGAAGTGGGCGCCGGTAACCTGAAGGTTCAGTTCGATTGCTACCACTGCCAGATCGTCGAAGGTGACCTGGCCACTAAACTGCGTCGGGATTTCGCCGGCATCGGTCATATCCAGATCGCCGGTGTACCGGATCGACACGAGCCAGACCTGGGTGAAGTCAACTATCCCTATCTGTTCGAGTTGATCGACCAGTTGGGTTATGACGGCTGGGTAGGGTGCGAATACCGGCCCCGTGGCAACACGTCGGCCGGCTTGCAGTGGCTGCGGGACTGGAAGGCGCGCTAACGCCTTACAGGTTGTTATCGGAAGGCAACAGCAGTTCGACACCCTGCTTGCGGATGCTATCGGCCGCGGCAGGGGTCAGTGCGTCGTCGCTGAGGATGATGTCGAACTGCTCGAGCCCGGCGATCCGGTACATGCTGAACGTGCCGTACTTCGAACTGCTGGCCACCAGCACCACTTGCGAGGCCGATTGCATCGCGACTTGCTTGACCTCCACCTTCAGCGCCGACGGCGTGGTGAGGCCGCGACGCAAATCCCAGGAGCTGGTGGAAATGAAAGCGATATCGGTGACGATCTGACGCAAGGTGGCCACCGCCAGCCCACCCACGCACGATTGATTCGAATGATCCAGTTGCCCGCCGGTGTGAATCACCGTGACATGGGGCGCATCGATCAGCGCTTGGACAATCCCGAAGTCGTTGGTCACCACGGTCATTCCCGACAGCGCCTTGATGTACGGGACGATTTCCAGCGTGCTCGTGCCCGCATCCAGATAAACCGTCATATCGGCATGCAGTAGCCGCGCGGCCAGCTTGGCCATCGCCTGCTTCTGCGGCAACTCGACCACCGCCTTGAACTGATGACTGGGCTCGCTGTGGAGCTGGCTGGCAATTCGCACGCCGCCAGTGACCGAGTAAGCACGGCCTTCCTGTTCAAGCAGCGCGATATCGCGGCGGATGGTCATGTGCGAGCAGTCGAACATTTCCATCAACTGATGAACGCTCAGCACCTGATGCTTGCGCAATTGGCGCAGCATCAATTCACGGCGCTGTTCAGGAATCATCGGTGCGCCGCTTTCGGCGGCGATGTCCTTTTGACTAGGCATTCGGGCTCCAGAGTGAAGAAATCCGCCGACAAGGAAAGCGGTGCAAACATAGTAGCGAATCTACGGTAAAGGAACGAGCTGTTGCGGATCTCTGTTCTGGTGACGGCAGCCTCAATCCAGATCCCGGCGGATAGCGTCCAGGCGTTCGTCGAGCAATGGGGTGAGGAGGGCGTAGCACTGCGCCGGGGTGATGGACACGGTGGTTGTCCCGATCAGGCAGCGTTGCAGTTGTTCGAGCGCAGTGTGCAGCGAATGGGGAGCGTGCTTGAGCAAGCGTTCGTGCAGGTACTGCAATTGAATCAGCATTTCCAATGGGCAACTTCGATGGGCGGCGGCGCGTACCGACAGCCCGCGCAGTCGTCCCAGCTCTTCAAGTTCCCAGCAGCGCGCGGCGATGCTCGGGCGCGCCAGGCTGAGCGCACAGCGTTGCAGCTCGAGGTGCTGGATGGCGCCGAGCAGGTCCTGCAGCAATCGGCAATGGCCATCGAAATCCGCCGGGTCGCGGCGTAACGCGCCCCAGGCCTGGCACTGTGCGGAATACGGCCACTCCCTCCAGCGTTGGTCGAGCGCATGCCCCAATGCCTGGCAACGTTGTTGCGCATCGCGGGTGACTTGTCCGCCGAGACCGCGATGCTGCTGTAGTCCTTGCAGCAGGTCGAGACCGAGCAACAGCGCCTGCCTTAGTCCGGTGTCACCCTGCGGCAGACGGACTTGGCGGGATGGCCCATCGTCGAATGCTGTGGCGAGTGCTGGATTCATGGGCGGCTTCCGACGGTGAGCTGGTTGAGATAACGGGTCAGGTCGTGCAGCGCATTGGTTTGCGTGCTCTGTTCCTGTACCGCGCCATTGACCTGTTGCAACTGTTCGCTGAGGGCATGATTGGCTAGCTGATGCTCGCTGAGCGCCTGTTGCATGGCGCCGAGGTGTTGCAGATTGCTCTGGCTATGTTGCGCCAGGTCGTCGAGGTTGGCGGCGAGCTGCTCGCTCTGTTCACTCCCGGCGGCCAGCAGATCGCGGTGTTCCTTGACCTCGCCATCCACCTGGCGCACGGCCATGGCGATCGCTGTCGCGGCGGTAGTGATTTCATGGGTCGCCCGGTCGGTGGCCTGGGCCAGGCTGCGGACCTCATCGGCGACCACGGCGAAACCGCGCCCGTGCTCGCCGGCACGGGCCGCCTCGATGGAGGCATTGAGCGCCAGCAACTGGGTCTGTTTGGCCAATGCCTGAATGCTGTTGACCGTGCTTTCCACGGCGGTCGTGCGCTGCAGCAACGCTTCCACGGCGTGTGCGGTATTGCCCAGGCGGTGCTGAATGACGCGCATGCTGTCACCCACTGAGCGCGCCTCCAGGCAACCGGTTTCGCTCTGGGTGTGAGCGTTGGCGAAGGCTGCCAGCGCGCCCTTGGCCAAGGCATCGATGCTGTGCAGGGTCTGATCGATCTGTTCGCTGGCGGCGGCGATCATGGCAATGCGTTGGCTCTGTTCCGCTCCTTGGTCGCGGGCCTGTTGGGCCATCTGCTCCAGGGCACGGCTGGCGAACTGTACTTCGCTGCGCAAGCGTTCGTTGTTGCGCAGTTGCAGGCTGGCGGCCACCAGCAGTGTCGCAGGGTCGGTATCCCGGGAGCTGCGCAGCAGTTGTGCCAGTTCCGTATCCCAGAATGTCTGCAGCTGGCGTTGATGACGCTCGCGAAGCTGCCAGGCGCATCCCAGGTACAGCACGCCAGGTATCAGGGCCAATGCGCTTGCGGGCTGTTCGGCCAGTGCGAGACCACAGGCGCCGAGGGCTATTCCGAGCGGTAGCCAGAAGCCGATCCTGCTGCGTTCGAGCAGGGCTCTGCCAGGTTCGAACAAGGCTTTGGCGAATGATGTGCCGGCCGGGTGCGATGTGCCGCCATCGCTGCGCAGATGAACGATGGCGTGACCCGGTGGGTGCATTCCTTGAGCGGACATGAGGATTTCCTTCTGATGCCGGGATGAAAGCAAAAACGGCGCACGCTCTCCTGCCGCAATGTGCAGGGAAGCGGACGCCGTTGTCCGAGATGTTTGCCAAACCATCGGTGTTGATGGCTCAAGCTTGAACAGAGCCCAAGCAAGTTGTTTGCCAGCCTTTGTGCTCGACAACAGATCAGCCTGTCACCCCGCGGTGGAAGGAGAATTGCACCTGATGGCTACAGGGTTGCGAAGGGCAGCACAGACGAGCAACGCACCAGTCGCGGGAATGGCTGCGTCGCTGTGCTCTGTTCTGGTTCGTGCCCATCCGCACCGGGCGCACACTTGGTAGCAGCTGCCGAGCCTGCGAGGCTGCGTTCGGCTGCGAAGCAGTCGTAAAACCAGAGCTCGCGATGTGTCAGGCAGACCACATCAGCCGGACTCACGACTGCTTCGCAGCCGAACGCAGCCTCGCAAGCTCGACAGCTGCTACAGCGAGCGCAGGCTCGACAGCTGCTACGGATCGCATTGCGGCTTACACAACGCGAGAAAATCCGGCATCGTTAGTTCATGAATTTCTGAACTAACTATTTGCTGCAGCCTATTCAATCGCTTGTCGCCCTAGCCTTAGGATTCGTCACACGGGACCGCAGCCATCAGAGCCGCGGCCCGCAGCAACTTCTTTCGACTGCCCAGTAACGCCAGCCCAATAGCGGGTGGCCTGACGCAGCCGAGAGGAATGCATGAAGCTAGAAATTTTCCGCACGTTATGGGGCTATACCGCCAGCAAGGCACAGGCCCTGGATGAACTGCTCGCCGCTGGCTTCGATGGCCTCGAAGCGCGCCTGCCACTGCAGGCCGATGAGCGTGGCGAGTTCGGCGCTTTCCTGCGCAGTAATCAAGTTCCCTACATCTGCACACTGTTCAGTGCCTACGATGTATTGCCCGACCAGAACGCCACGCCCACCCAACACTTGGCCGACATTGATCGCAAACTGGGCTGGGCCTCGGAGCTGACCCCACGTTTCGTCAATCTGCTGGCAGGCAACGACCGCTGGCCGCAGGCATTGCAGGTCGAATTTTTCGGCCAGGCCATGGAACTGGCCGCCAGGCATGGCGTGTTCTGCAGTTTCGAGACGCATCGCGCCCGTTCCCTTTACAGCCCTTGGGTGACTCTGGAGCTGATCCGCCAACTGCCGGGTCTGCGTTTCACCAGTGACATCAGCCATTGGGTGGTGTGCTGTGAGCGACTGCTGGACGATCCGGCCGACGATCTTTCGGCTTTCGTCGAACGCGTGCATCACATCCAGGCGCGGGTCGGCTACGACCAAGGCCCGCAAGTCCCCCATCCCGCCGCACCGGAATATGCCCGTGAACTGGCGTTCCATCAGCGCCACTGGGAGGCCGTCTGGACCGCTCAGCGCGAACGTGGCTACCCGGTCAGCACCTTGACCCCAGAGTTCGGTGCCGACGGTTATCTGCACCACTTGCCCTTCACCAACATGCCGGTGGCCGACCTCTGGACCTTGAACCAGTGGATGGCTAGGACCGAGCGCGAACACTTCGACCGTTTCACCCGTGAAGGAGCCCGCCATGCGTAACACCTCGCCAACCCAAGCCAACTTCAACAGCATTCCGGTGGTGAACATCGCCGGGCTCTTCAGTATCGAACTGGAGCACCGCCTGGCCGTGGCCGAGCAACTGGGCCGCGCCGCCAGCGATGTGGGCTTTCTGTACATCACCGGGCACGGCATCGATCCGGCGCTGATCGAGGGCCTGCGCCAGGCGGCCAGGGATTATTTTGCGCAACCGCTGGACGCCAAGATGCGCCACTACATCGGCGCCTCGGAAAGCCACAAGGGCTTCGTGCCCGAAGGCGAGGAGGTGTATTCCAAGGGCAAGCCGGATCACAAAGAAGCGTTCGATATCGGCTTCGAAGTGCCAGCGGATGACCCGCTGTTCCTCAACCGTACACCGCTGCTGGGGCCGAACCACTGGCCCGACGTGCCGGGTTTCCAGAGCGCGGTACAGAACTACTATCAGGCGGTGTTCGCGCTAGGCCGCCGACTGTTCGATGGCTTCGCCCTGGCCCTGGGGCTGGAGGAGGGCTACTTCGACGCGCTGGTGACTCGCCCGCCCTCCAAATTGCGGCTGATCCATTATCCCTTCGATGCCGATGTCGTCGACGCTCCGGGCATCGGCGCGCATACCGACTACGAGTGCTTCACCATCCTGCACGCCGATCAACCGGGGCTGGAGGTGCTCAATGATCAGGGGCAGTGGATCGACGCGCCGCCACTACCCGACGCGTTCGTGGTGAACATCGGCGACATGCTGGAAGTCATGACCGCGGGTGCCTTTGTGGCCACTGCCCACCGGGTGCGCAAGGTCGCGCAGGAGCGCTACAGCTTCCCGCTGTTCTACGCCTGCGACTATCACACGCTGATCAAGCCGCTGCCGGCATTCGCCAGGGATGACCGGGAGTACGAGGCGCTGGCGATTGGCGAACACATGTGGAGCCAGGCCTTACAGACCTACCAGTACCTGCGCAAACGCGTGGAGAACGGCGAGCTTGAGTTGCCGTCCCGGGCCCGAAAGCCATCGAGTTTCGGCCATCTGAAGAACACCACCTCTCATTCCTAAAAAAACAACCCACGGAGCTTCCCACCATGAAAAGCCACAACGCCCTGACCAAACTGAGCCTGCTCGCCGCCGGCCTGTTCTGCGCCCATGCTGCCTTCGCCAACACCGCGACCCCCGGTGTGTTGAAAGTCGGTATGGAAATCACTTACCCGCCATTCGAGTCCTACGACGCTGACAAGAATGTGGTCGGTTCCGATCCTGAGTTGGCCCACTCCCTGGCCAAGGCGATGAGCGTCAAGGCCAATTTCGTCGACACCAAGTTCCCCAATCTGATCAACGGCCTCAACGCCGGGCATTACGACGCGATCATTTCCGGCATGTACATCACCCCCGAGCGCCAGCTCCAGGCCCGCACTATCGCCTACGCCAATACCGGCGCGGCGATCATGGTGCCCAAGGGCAGTGAGTTGAGCCCGCAGGTTCCCGAGGACTTGTGCGGCCTGAAGATCGGCCTGGAGCAGGGCACCACCTGGGTCGCCAAGTTCAACCAGTTGTCCAGCGACTACTGCGTTCCGAACAACAAAGGCGCGATCACCGTCAACGAATACCCCTCGGCTCCCGAAGTGACGCAGGCGCTGCTGTCGAAGAACATCCAGGCCCAGGTGGAAATCGCCGGTGCCGCGCACATGATCGCCCAGCGCACCAACGGGCGGGTCGTGGTCAGCTCGCAGAAACTGGTTTACCCGCAGACCTTGGGCATCTACGTGAAGAAAGACGCCGAGGCAACCTATCAGGCGCTGGTCAAGGCCCTGGCTGACAGCAAAGCCAACGGCGAGTACGCCGCCATTCTCAAAAAATACGATCTGGAACCGGTCTCCGAGTAATGGCTGAAGCCGCGCCCTCGGTCGAGGGCGCGGCGTGCACGAGGTGTCTATGCAATTCGACTGGTCTTACTTTATTTCGCTGTTCTCCAAGACTGACTTCTGGGCGGCGAGTCTGACCGTCATCGAACTGAGCGCCCTGGCCTGGTTCCTGGGGATGTTGCTGGGCTTCATCCTGGCGTCAGCCAAGTTGTCCGGCTCGCCCTGGCTGCGCCTGCCGGCGTCACTCTACATCTGGTTCTTTCGCAGCATTCCGCTGCTGGTGCTGGTGGTCTTCATCTACAACCTGCCGCAGTTGCTGCCCGGTGCCGGGCCGGTGCTGTCGGTACCGTTCTATTCCGGTCTGTTGGCGCTGGTGGTCACTGAGGCCGCCTACATGGCCGAAATTCATCGTGGCGGACTGATCTCGGTCGCCAAGGGCCAGAAGGAAGCCGGCCGCGCCCTGGGAATCGGCCTGTTCGGTCTGCAACGGCTGATTGTGATTCCCCAGGCCTTTCGTATCTCACTGCCGACCTTGATCAACGAATACATCACGGTGGTCAAACTGACGTCGTTGATCTCGGTGATTTCATTGACCGAACTGTTGACCGTCGGCCAGCGCCTGTATGCGCAGAACTTCCTGGTAATGGAAACCCTGGCGGCGGTGGGTGTGTACTACGTGCTGATCGTCACGTTGTTCGGCTTTGCCCTGCAGCGTCTGGAACGCTACCTGGACCTCAACCTGCGGACACCGCAAACCCTCGACAGCGCCTCGACACAAGCGCTGCGTGACAGTCTGGCGCCTGTTCTATCGAGCAAGCTCAAGCCGCCATCCAAAGGCGCCGCCCCGGCCCTGCAACTGCAGGGCGTGCACAAACGCTACGGCGATCATCATGTGCTCAAGGGCATCGACCTGAAGGTACAAAGTGGCCAGGTGATTTCGATCATCGGCCCGTCCGGCTCCGGCAAGACATCGCTGATTCGTACGGTCAATGGCCTGGAGCGCATCGATCAGGGCGAAATCCTGTTGTTCGGCGAGGGCTTCATCAATGCCTGGGACAAACCGGATAGCCGTCGGATTCGTCAGGGCGTACGGCGCATCGGCATGGTGTTCCAGAGCTTCAACCTGTTCCCGCACCGCACACTGCTGGACAACATCAGCCTCGCTCCCCGTTATCACGGTGTCGGTCGTGTGTTGAGCGAGCAACGCGCCTGCCAGTTACTCGACAAGGTCGGCCTGTTGGCACACGTCCACAAATATCCGCATCAACTGTCCGGCGGCCAGCAACAACGCGTGGCGATTGCCCGGGCCATGGCCATGGACCCGGATATCCTGCTGTTCGACGAACCGACCTCGGCGCTGGATCCGGAGCTGGTCGGCGAAGTACTCACGGTCATCAGCCACCTGGCCCGCGAAGGCATGACCCTGCTGATTGTCACCCACGAGATGGATTTTGCCCTGTCGATTTCCGACCGGGTGATCTTCATGGAAAACGGCCACATTCAGCTGGATGCCTCGCCACAGGCGATCCGCGAGCAGCCCGAGGCTCATAGAGTGCGGCGGTTCATGGGATTGCAGGTGCCAGAGGAGGAGGGATGCCTGCCTTGAATGGGTTTAGCCGTGTGCCCTCAGAATTCCTATGGCGACAAATAGCGCTTTTGTATGCGCGCCAGGGTGCCGTCATCGCGAAGCGTTTCAACCGCCGCGCGCAAGTCTTGCACCAGTTGGGCGGAGCACTGCTTCGAGCAAGCCAGGTAGAGGTCCACACTGCTCATGACGGGGCTCATGTGCAGTGTATGTTCAGACACTTTCGGCCAGATGTATCGACTCTCCGGGACACCGTTGAACCAGGCATCGATGCGACCTTTCAAGAGCATCTGCGCGGGGTTGTCGCCAATGGTCAGGGGGTGGATCTGCTCGTCGCTGAAGCCTTGTTCACGGAGGATTTCCTCCTGCGCACTGCCCAGGCCGACGCCGATCCCCCGGTAGGTTTGTTTCGCTTGCTCGAAGCTGCTCACCGGCCGGTCAAGGCTGAAAAAAGCACGCTCCATGGGCATGATCGGCGCGATCCAGGTGAAGCGATCTTCACGTTCCTGCGTGCGTGACAAAGGGGCGATCAGGATGTCCTGAGTCTCGCTGACATGTTTCTGCGATCTGGCCCAGGGAAGCACATGGACATGCGCGATATAGCCGGCGTTGGCAATGGCGGTCATTACGGCCTCGCCGACCATGCCGTGGCCTTTGGAGCCATCGACGAACGTCAGGGGGGGAGCGTCCGGGATATACAGTTCGAGCGGCAAGGGCGCGCCACTCGCGTGACAGGCAATCAGCAGCGAGATCGACAGGCACAATCTGCAAAGCGTCTTTGTACGGGCAGTTGAGATCCGTGAACTCCCGCTCATGGTTGATCATTCAGGCATTGAAAGTAGGGGGGAGCCACAATTCACCGGTGGTATTGATCACAGGGATGATGAGTCTGTTTTTGTATTGGATTCGGCATCGACGCCGTATTTTACGCAGACTTTGTGGCGGGACACATCTACCTCCCAAGTGAATGTGTTTTGCGGGGCCAGTACCTGTTGTGCACCCGCATCACAATGGGCGAGCAGCAGGTGGCGTCAGGATCGGGCCTGGGTATCGCGGAACAGCTTGGGCGATATGCCGAATGCCGATTTGAACTGTCTGCTGAAATGAGCACTGCTGCCATAGCCCCAGGCAAAGGCGATGTCGGTGAGTGAGCGATGGGCATGTTCCCGGCTGCGCAGATCTTCGGCGCAGCGCGACAGGCGCCGTTGCCAGATGTATTCGCTGATACTGCAGCCGAGCTCTTCCTGAAATGCGCGGTGCAAACTGCGCACAGAGCATTGCTCGACGCTGGCGATGCGCTCGATGGTCAGGTCGCGGTCGGCCAGGTGGCGCTCGATATACGCCTTGAGGCGGTTTTGCTTGAAGAAGCGGAAATCGTGTTCGAGTTGTTTTTCTTCCTGTTTGTTCTTCAGGGCGTTATCCAGAAGCCCCACGATGCTGTTGCCGATCAGTTCGGCCGAATGATTGTTGAGCAGTGGGTACTGGCTGTACGCATCACTGATCAGATGCATCAACATGCGGCCCAATCCATTGCGCCCGTTCAGGTGAACATCGCCCGCTTGCGGTGGCTGTCGGGCCGGCCCCTTGAAGAGCAGGATAAAATGTTCGCAACCTTGAGTGCTGGTGACGCTGAAGGGCTGGCCGCTGTCGACCAACAGCATCTCGTCAGGCGCTAATGCGCTGCAGTGCCGACCTTGTTCGAAATGACTGACGCCGGCGATCTGCAGAATCAGCATGCGCGGCGTATCGGGTGAGTCGACCGCTTTGCTCAGATGGCGTGAGTAGCGATGGGCACTGGCGGTCATGCGGCAGAAGCCGAGCTGACCCAGATCACCATATTCCAGCCGACCTTGAAAGTTGCTGTTATGCAACGGGTCGATGAATGTCGACTCCAGACGCTTGATGTAGTCCGGCGTGCGACCCAAGTGATCGCTCATGAACTCTTTCCACTTCATCAGCCGGTCGGATCGAACAACCTGATCGGTGGACACACAGGCTAAATGACTCATTTTTTCGCCTCTTTTCTTATTGTTTTTGTAGATTGGGCAAATGGGTCAACACTTGCCCAATTTTAGTCCGGTCAGTACCGATCAAGAATCAGAAAGGGTAGTGGTGGCTCCCCGGTTGCCAGGTGACCCAATGGGCGCGGGTGAATTCATCCAGGGCGTAGTGACCATTGAAACGCCCGAGGCCGGAGTTCTTTTCGCCGCCGAAGGGCGCATTGGGCTGGTCGTCGACGGTGATGTCGTTGATATGGGTCATCCCGGCCACGATGCCACGGGCGAAGTTCAAGCCTCGGGCCATGTCCCGGGTGAATACCGCGCTGGACAGGCCATATTCGCTGGCGTTGGCCAACTCCAACGCATGCGCTTCGTTTTCTGCGATCAGCAGCGGCAGCAACGGCCCGAAGGTTTCATCACGTGCCAGTTCCTGATCGACCCCGACTTCACCGAAGACATGCGCAGGCAACACCAACCCGGACGCTGGGCCGCCACACAACCGCTTGAGGCCCGCGTTCTCGGCGGCATCGATTTTACGCAACAGGCCATCGAGCTGGTTCTGATTGACCACCGGCCCGATCACGGTGTCTGCGTGGGCCGGGTCGCCGGTCTTGAGCTTGCGCACTCGCTCCACCACCAGCGCGGTGAAGTCCGCATACAGCGAGCGGTCGACGATCACCCGGTTGACGCTCATGCAGATCTGGCCCTGATGCAGGAAACGCCCGACCACTGCTGCGTGCGCGGCTATATCAATATCCGCGTCATCCAGGACCACCAGTGGAGCATTGCCGCCCAACTCCAGCGCAACGCGCTTGATGTGTTTGCCGCCAGTCGCAATCCGGCCGACATTGCGACCGACATCGGTTGAGCCGGTGAAGGAAATCAGGCTTGGCACCGGGTGTTCGACGAAGGCATCGCCAATCTCCGAACCTGCACCGACCACGACATTGAGCAAACCCTCCGGGAAGCCTGCGTCTTCGAACAAATGAGCAATCAGCAGGCCGCCTGTTACTGCCGTGTCGCTGGCGGGTTTAAGCACCACTGTGTTGCCAAGCGCGAGTGCCGGGACCACCGAACGCATGCTCAGGTACAACGGAAAATTCCATGGGCTGATCACCCCGACAACACCCAGCGGTTCACGGAAGACAAAGCTCTGTTCACCGGGCTTGTAGCTCGTCAGGATCCGTCCTTCAACCTGCATCGGCAACGTTGCGCACTCACGCACCAGGTTCAGGGTGAACTGCCATTCCATGCTCGCCTTGATGCGCGTGCTGCCGGACTCACGAATCAGCCAGTCGATGATTTCATCGCGGCGGTTCAGGATGACGTGAGCGAGTTTCTCCAGTTGCGCGCTGCGCTGCGTCGGATGCAGCTTTGCCCACGCTGTTTGCGCACGATGTGCAGCCTGATAGGCATCGTCGAGATCGGCAATCGAGGCCAGTGGCATTTCCAGCAGTTGCTCGCCATTGAAGGGGTTACGGTCATCCAGGCGCCGCGAGGAACGACCTGTACGCCAGGTGCCATTGATGTATTGGTCGCCGTTGATGGCGTAGAGGGGCAAATGTTGAGTCGTCATAGTCTTACCTTTGGAGGCAGGTGGCCGCGTCGATTAAGGACATGGATGATGCAAAAACTTGTCTGAAGAAATGTGCTCAGCTTCTGATCCAGGCGCGCCCCCAGGAATTGAGTGTGTACTCCTCCTGCGGCCAGACACCGGGTTGGCGGGCGGCATCGGTCATTTCGAGTTCGGCGGAAAACTCCAGGCGGTTGCGATCGGCATCGACGACCATAAAGAACAGATTGTTGCCCGGCCCATGCCGGCCGGGGCCGAAAAAGAGGGTTATACGTTCCTTGGCGAAGCGATCACCCCAGTCACGGATGTCGTTCCATTCATTGGTTTCGTAACAGTGGTGATCCCATTCGTTTTTCGAACCGCGGAAAAATGCCAGCGAATGATGTTCATCGTCCGAGCGCAGGAAACACACCATGAGCTGGCCGGTCTGCTCGTCGACGACATTGTCCGATACCGTAAACCCGATCTTATTGACGTAGAAATCGATCATGGCTTCCAGTTCAGTGGTCTGGAATACCACGTGCTGCAAGCGGCCCGGCATGCCTTGACGGTCGACACCGGGATCAATGCGGGACACGCCAAATATCGTTTGTCGGCCTTGAGGGTCACGAAGCACAAAGGCATCCGGTTCGAGCAACGGCGAGTCGATGTCTTCGACAGCACAGCCGTTCTCGTTCAGGCGGGCGCGCAGTTCTCCCAGCCGAGCCTGATCGCCCAGGTCATAGGCCGCCGCAAGCAGGCCGCTGTGATCGGCGGGCGACACGAGCATGGCGCGTTGCGGGCCACTGAGTATCCAGCTGCCATCGGGCTGTGCCAGGCCTTCCATGTCCAGCATGCGCCGGTAGAAATCGATTTGTCGTTGCGGCTCTTTGCTCGCCAGATGCAGGTAGCACAGGCGTGCAGGGGTGCAGGTCTGTAGGGTTTGCATAAACACCTCCGTGGCTTTAAGAATTCAGGGAAAGACTGGCGCGATGCTTGATTCGGCTTTTTGGTTTCGCGCCTGTGCGATGCCGAACAGCAACTGCAAAGATTCGGCAGCCTTTGTTTCGCCGGCCTTATCGAAAATGGCGGCGATATAGCGATCCGGGCGCAGCAGCAAGAACGTGTTTGAATCGCCCAGTATTTCTTTGAGCAAACCCTGGCGGTCATGAAGCACCATGCAGCCAGGCATCGAAGGCATGTTTTTGACAGGCTCGGGAAGGATCAGAATGCGCTTGGCTTCGAGGTGGAACCACAAGCCATGCTGGAGTTCGTCGATGCGTTGGCGGCTGTAATCGCCGTACTGAATCAAGGCGAAGCCGGCACCGATCGAGTCATCGAGCAGAATTTCCTGGCCTTGAGCATCGGTGAGCATCGGTTGAGGGAACATGTGTCCGCAGGACAGTTTCCCGGCTTTACCTTCGGTCAGCACCAGCCCTTTGGTGAATCGGGGTTTAGGCTTGAAGCGCATTTGCAGGAAATAGTCCCGCAACGGCGGCAGCAGGCCGATCAAAGCAAATGCACCGCTGATCAAATGAGCGCGCAAGACAGTTGCCGGCGCCATGACCACGCCGAGGTTCAAGGCCAGTCTGATCAATGCCCAGGCGTGATCGCGACGCTCGCTTTCGTAAGACAGTAGAGCCGTTTCAGCCATTTTGCCCTTCAGCACGCCGATCAGTTTCCAGGCCAGGTTATGGGCATCGCGAACACCGCTGTTCATGCCCTGTCCGGCATAAGGCGGAGTCAGATGCGCGGCATCGCCGGCGAGAAACACGCGGTTCACTTGCCACCGTTCGGCAACCCGGGCGTGGAAGGTATAAACGGTCTTGCGCACGATGGACGCCGGGGTGTTGCCCTTGAAGGGATAAAGTAACGCTTGCAGGCGAGCATCGCCGAGTACCTGCTCATCGGTTTCGTCCGGCTTGAGCAGAAACTCGAAGCGGCGTGTGCGGTGGGGGCCGGGTACTTCAACGACGGGACGGCGTGCATCGCAGTACACACGTGTTTGCCAGAACGGATCGTCATCCTGATCAGTGTCGACCACCAGCCAGCGCGAGGAGAAGCTCGAGCCAACCATCTCGATTCCGAGTTGCTTGCGCACCGGGCTACGACCACCGTCGCAGGCGACCAGATAGGCCGCATGGACTTCGACAGTTTCGCCGTCTGCGTCACGGATCAGTGCGCGCACGCCATGCTTATCCTGACTGAATTCCAGCAGCTCATGGCTGAACCGTGCCTTCAGGTTGGCAAAGCGCTCGAGGCCCATTTTCAGGGTGTGTTCAAACAGTGGCTGGCGAAATGCATTGCGCTTGGGGAACCCATACAACTTGCCGGTGGGCTCGACTTTGCCGAAGCAGCGGCCACCGGGCCGAGTGAAGTAGTGCACGCCATAGCCCGGCACTACATCTCGCAACACGGCTTCATCCAGTCCGACGGCCTGCATGGTGCGCAAGGATTCGTCATCGATCGAAACGGCCCGCGGCTCGGTCACGGTGTCCGGCTTGCGATCAATGATCAAGGTGTCCACATCGGCTTGGCCAAGCAAGTTGGCCAGGGTCAGCCCGGTGGGCCCGGCGCCGATGATCAAGACGTGTGTACTGATTTTTTTGAGGGGTGTCATTGTTGTTGTTCCCTTCCGGATGGCTCAGTCCAATGGCTTGGGGCGGTTGGCGAGTGCAGCCATGAGTTGCGACAGGTTTTGCGCCAGGGCGAGGACCTGCTGTCCTTGCTGTTCTTCCTGAGTGCTGTCACGTTCCTGAATCGGGCGCACGCAGCTGATGCTGCCGACGACTTTGCCATCGCCATCGAAGATCGGAGCGGCGAGGCCATAGACGCCAGCGTCGACTTCGCCGGCGCTGGCCACATAGCCCTGATGACGAAGACGCTGCAGCGAGCGGCGGAACTGTTCCCAGGTCTGACCAAGGTTGCTGGCGCGCACCTCATCGGGGTTTTCCAGGAAGAGTTGGCTGTGTTGACGCGAGGTCATGTTGGCGAGGATGGCCTTGGAGGTCGCGCCCAGGAACAACGGCCTCGGTGAGCCGCGTGAGTAGCTGACCTCGCTGAACAAATCGCCGTATTGATGAATGCAGACCACCTGGTCCTTGAACAGGCGGCAGATCAGCCAGATCTGCTGCTCGCTCCAGCGTGGGAGGCTTGGTTCCAATGATTGTGCGGCGCGCACCAAAGGGTCGCTCAGTCGCAACTGACGGTCCCAGGTAATGATTCTCGCGCCCAGGGCGTAACGTCCGGCCCCGACCTGGAACAACAAGTTGGCCTCGGCCAGTTCGCGCACATAGCGGTAGATGGTTGAACGGGTAAACCCCAATGCACCGCCCATGTCATCGACAGCCCAGATCGGACTCTCTTCGGTAAACAGATCGAGTACCCGCAGCATGCGCTCCAGGCTAGAACCTTTACTGTCGATATCCTGCGCCGGCAATTGTTCTGATTCGCGTAGTGTGGCCATGGCTTACTGCTCGTCGACGATGCTGTTGCGCAGGATGCCGATTCGCGAAATTTCGATCTCGACTTCATCGCCCGGTTTCATCCATACCGGCGGTTCACGGAACGCGCCGACGCCGCCGGTGGTGCCGCTGACAATCACATCGCCGGGGGCCAGTTCGGTGAAGGTGGAGCAATATTCGATCAGTGCGCGGACATCGAAAATCATGTCGCTGGTGCTGGTGTGCTGCATGACTTCGCCATTGAGGCGGGTAGTCAGTTCCAGGTCCTGCGGATCGCCGATCTCGTCGCGGGTGACCAGCCAAGGTCCAAAGCCGCCGGTGTTCGGGAAGTTCTTGCCCGGAACGAATTGAATGGTGTGTTTCTGCCAGTCGCGGACACTGCCGTCGTTGTAGCAGGTGTAACCGGCGACATAGTCCAGCGCGTCGGCTTGCTTGACGTGACGCGCCGGTTTGCCGATCACCACCGCCAGCTCGCCTTCAAAATCAAGCTTGTGCGAGGCCTTCGGGCGAACGATGGGTTGCAGGTGGGCAGTCTGGCTGTCAGCGAAACGAGTGAAAATCATCGGGTAGGTCGGCATCTCACGACCGGTTTCACGTACGTGTGTGGCGTAGTTGATGCCAATGCACAGCACTTTGCCCGGGTTCGGGATGACGGGGAGAAAAGTTACTTCAGCCAATGGGATACGAGGCAGGCTCGCGAGGACCTCGTGGCTCAGTTCGGCCAGGCGATTGTTGGCGATAGCCTGCTTGAGATCGGTGCCGAAGGTTTGCTTGACCGACTCCAGATCGATGACATGCTCGCCATCGACGACGCCGTAGGTGCTACGGCCTTGAACAATAAAGCTCGCGAGTTTCATTGAGTGCTCCTTGATAGAGGATCAGCGCATGCGCAGGGAGCAAAGAAGCTCGGCACTGCTCATGTAGCTATGGCGGCAGGTAAGCCGCGGCGGTTGAGGTTCAATCTAGTTGTGGAGATTAATCCTGTAAAGCGAGATTTATTAAAAATCCCAAAATGCAGGAATTATGTTTTTTTGTGTATTTTTGGCAGCATTTTGCCGACCCTCCGGAACAGGCAATACGAGACAGTGATGTGTTTGGAAGGTCAGGGCAGGAGCCGTATCCCGGCCTGGTGAATCACAGGCTTCCTGTCATTTCAGTGGGTCGCCGATGGGTTCATTGTTTGCTCGGCACCCAGCAACCATGTAGCGACATGCGCATCCGGAACGGCACTTTGATTCGTGCAATGGGGCCATTCTCCATGTCACGAGAATCCAGAACTACAAGCTCGCTGCGACCGTCCGCGATGTGATTGAGAACGGAAACGACGTAGCCATCCGCCTCCTGCGCATCAGGGGAGCGCGGAATGAAAATGGGCTCCTGGAAGCATCCGCTGTCACCGGGAAACCAGGCATCGGTGGTGCCTGTTTTCAGGTTCACATGGGCCAGCAGATTGAAGAATTGAAACGGAATCGGCCCATTCGCGGGGTTGTACGGGCGCTCTGGATCGAACGCGAGCACAAAGCCGTGCTCATATTTTCGACCGATGTAGCGGTCATCGCACCTTGGGAATTCGCAGGGGTAATCCGTCAATGGCTGCGGTTGAATGTCCTCCTGCGTGCTGGTCAGGTCGAAGGTCCAGCGCATCAGGCTGGCCGCCAGTGTTTCGGGTGGCGGGACATGACCGTCGGCCTGGGGAAAGAAGTAAAAGATATTCCCGCCGGTGACCGGCATGTCTACGTAAACCTTGTCGCCCTCATCGAACGCGTTGAGCGTATGGCCCTGGAAACCGTCCTTGGGGCCCTTGAACCATCGAACGTCCTCCGCGCGCCCATTGCGTGGTACGACGGCGAAGAGCTGAGGCAGATCGGGTTGCCATTGGAAATGCTGGCCACCTTTCTTCATACGCTCGAGGTCGGTCGTCAACGGAATCAGCGGGAACACCACGTAGTGTTCAGTCACCGCGAAATCATGAACCATGGCCGCGTACGGCGCCTGGAACCAGATTTGGTGCAACAGCTTTCCGTCGGGCGACAGTTCGAAATAGGCCAGGTCAGGTGTGCCGTCGCCTTTGGCTTCGTAGCTGAAGGCCAAGAGGTTTCCTGATACCGGGTCGAGCTTGGGGTGGGCGGTGAACGTCGCTGATTCGATCTGCCCGTCAAAATGCCACTCGCCGAGGGTTTCCAGTGTTTCAAGATCCATTGCCCAGGGCATGGCATCTTCTTTGAGTGCAAGCAGCACACCGTTATGAGCGACAACGCTGGTATTGGCGGTGGTGTTGTTCTTCGCCGCCAGTGGATCATTGGTGTAGACGTTTCGATAGATTCCATTGAGCGAGCGACCTTCGCGGCGCTGAGCCATCAACCGGTCGGTTATTACGTAGCGACGTCGCATCGACACCTTGCCATCGGCAAAGTAGAACGCGCTGACCATTCCGTCGCCATTGAAGAAAATATCCGAGCCCAGCATCGGCGGGTATTGCGGGTCTGGCGCAACCTGATAAAAAGCGCCACGGATCGAAGCGGGAAGGGTGCCTTCAATCTCCAGGTCGAACACCTCGGCTTCTATCCGACTGGGTGCATAGAGCGCGCCGGAAAATTCAGGGGTTTGGGGAAACGGGGTGGTCATCGGCATAACCTCTGAAGATGGGTATCGATTGTTCATTGACGGGGTTCCTGTTTGATATCAGGTCAGGTCGACTGAGGCGACAGTGCTGTTGCGCAAGGCTTCGCGTCACGACGAAAACGTGCAACGAGCAGACACGAGATAACCAGGGCTGTCAGGTAGGCCGAGGCCGCCAGCCATCCGACGGCGCGGAATTGCCCTTCGCCTACCACGAGTGCCGCGCCAAACGGGCCGAGCCCCTGACCAACGAAAATCGCGGCGTTACCCAGCCCGGCCAGTCGGCCGGAAGGGTCCAGCTCGGCCGCCATGGACAGTAAGTAAGGCAGACTGAAAAACCATACTGCATGGATCAGGCAGGCAGTGACCGCAAATGCGACAGGGGTATTGCCATAGACCATGACCAGAGTCGCAATCAGCGCCGTGCCGAAGCTCAGTAGTTGCGGAAACAGCAACCCAAGGCGTCTGCCGATAAGTCCGGCCAGTGCCGCTCCAAGGGCACCGGCAAGGATGCTGCCCCCCAGTATTGCACCGATCTGTTGCGGCTCCAGGCCAATGCCTTTACCAATGCGCTCTTGATAAACCCACAGTGCGGAATGGCCAAAAAACAGCAGCGTAAAAAGCATCAGCAGTAAGATCGATGTGAGCCCGAAAGGCGGGATCGAGCCGCTCGCTGCCCGATGTGCCTCGGGATAGCTCCTCGGCACTCTCCAGCTACCAACCATCGCCAGGGCACTGGCGATGGCCAAGAGATAAAACGCCCCGGCCACGCCGAATGATTTCAGAATCACCGGCATGGAACTCACGAGCAGCATCCCCCAGAGCAGGTTGCCGATGTTTATCACCGCGAACGTCGAATCCTTGGATGTGCGCAGGGCTGCGGTGGCGTAGACAACGGCCATGACCGCGCCACCGCTTGCGCCGCATATCATTCGGCAGATCAGTAACAACCCCTGGCTATGCAGTTGAGCACTGGCCAGATTGCCGAGTACCAGCATCAGCAAGGCAATCAGGGCAAAGCGGCGCCGGTCGACGCTGGCCATCAACATGGCGCAAACGCCGCAGGCGACGGCCATCGCAATCAGTTCTGCCGCAAAAATGGCGCCGATGGCATTCAGTGGCAAACCGAGTTGGTCGATAAAGGCTCCGCCCAGAATAGGCTGGATTTGCAACGTCCCTAAGGAAATGACCATCATCAGGCAGATAGCGGCCAATGATTTTTTACTGTCAATGGAGTCGAGCGCGTTCATGAAACATCACCTCGGGTAAAAGGGCCCGCTCATGCACGAGTGGGCGCACATCGGTCAGAATGTGTGGGCGTATCGGATCTGGACGGCGTAATCCGTTTGCGCGCGGTTCTCGACGCCGGTCTCTTTATAGGTGTTCAACCAGAAGCCCTGGCCATCGCTGATTTTCCAGAACAGGCCCGGGCCGATGCCCAGCACCTTTTCCCGAGAGTTGCTCAGCCGACCTCCGTTAACCTCGTCATCTGATATTTGCCTGAAGTAGTACCCGTTGATCCCGACGGATACGTTGGGGACCACTTCATACGAGGCCGTGAAGTTGGCCCACGCCGATTGTCCTGCCTGGGTGTCGCGCACAGGCTGGCCCTCGAAAAGTTGCGTCGAACTGCTCGCCGGATCGTTGTTCTTGAAGTTGTACAGGTAGTGCAGCCTCCAGCTCACTTCCCAACGAGGCGCCGGCATCCAGGTCGCGGCCCAGTAAGGGTTCAGAGAGAAGTAGTTGGAGCCTGGGTTCAGGTCTTTATGTTTATCGTATTTGCCGGTTGGAAGGATGGTGTCGAAAGCCAGACGCTGTACAAACACGGGCCTGCCGTGGGCGTCGACGATCGGGTCGAACTGGATCTGCGGCCCTACCGTGACATCACCAAGCCCTGTGCCGTTATCCTGGAGCTTGGCACCGTTGTCGCCAAAGTCACCGTCCAGGGAGATGATGGGCACCAATAAGCTCCAGCCCAGGTGTGCACCACCGCCGATGGTGTCGGGTGAGTAATAGCTCAGTTGGTTGATCAGCGAGATGACGTTGATCTTCGGATTGTCGAAGGCGCCATTATCCTTGCCTGCATTGTCCCTGATGCTGCGTGCGGTGCTGAATTTCAGATAGGTCAGGTGGGACAGACCGGGCGGCCCCGCGAAACCGTCGTAGAAACTGGTGCCGCCCAGATTGATGCCGCTGGGTTCACTCACCGACGGTGGTGGAGGGCCCTCTACTGCTGGTACGGCAAGCGATGCGAAGCTGAGTGCCAGGCATACTGGCAGGGATTTTTTCAGGCTCATCGAAGTGGCTCTATTCTTGGAATTGTGAGCCGGGGTAGCTCCCCTGGCACTTCGACTTTAATTCCCGAACGTTCGTGATGCTTGAGCACAACGGCCAGAGTTGACTGAGAGCGCCATGATGCAGGGGGGGCAGCGCGAAACCTGTGGGGGTGGGCTTGTCCCACATTCTGCACATCGTGTCAGTGCACCAACGAAGTGGAATGCTTGCGGACTCACCGGTTCAAAAAGTCTGCCCCATGGAGAACTGGAACACTTGCGTATCAGCGTTCTCAGGCTTTTTGACCGGGAAGGCTAGGTTGAAACTCAACGGTCCCATCGGGCTGTACCACGTGACGCCGACCCCCACGGAACTGGCCAGTTGACCGAGGTCGACACCGTCGCAACCCTGGGTGGTGCTCAGGTAGCACTTGTTGGAGTAGACGCTGCCGACGTCCCAGAAAACCGAAGTGCGCAGGGATTTGTTGTCTTTGATGAAGGGCATCGGGAACAGGTATTCGACCCCGCCGGTAATGAGGATATTGCCGCCCAATGCGTCGGTGTCCCGATCCGAATAATACGCCTGGCCGGCACTGGCATAGGTGCCTGTGGCCGGGGTGTTGCGCGGGCCGAGGGTGCCGCTTTCAAAGCCGCGCACCGAACCTTCGCCACCGGCCGTGTAGTTTTCATAGAAGGGCAGGCCGTCGGTCGAGCCGTAGCTGTTGCCATAACCGAGCTTGGTGTGGAAACGCAGCGAAGTGGCGTTGCTCAGTGGCAGGAAGGTCTGCCCGGTGTAATCGATCTTGTAGAAACTCAGATCACTGCCGGGCACTGTCACCGTCAGGTTGAGGTTCTGCGAATGCCCGCGGGTGGCCAGCACGCCCTTGTTCAAGGTCGATTCCGACCAGCCGAGGTTGGCCTTGAAGTTGTTGAACTCCTTGCCCTCGCGTGCAATGAAATCGTAGATCTCATCAGCACTGTAGGTGCCTGGCTCGATGTTGTCGTGTTGCACGGTCAGGCCGAAACTCAGCCGTGAGGTTTCATTGATCGGGTAGCCAAGTGAAGTGCCGGCGCCATAACTGTTGATGGAGTAGTACGAAACGCCGTCACTGTAATAATCGCTGTAGTCGGTGGCGTTGTAGAACAGGTTGTAGCCCAGGCTCACCCCGTCCGGCGTGAAGTAGGGGTTGGTAAAACCGAAGTTGTACTTGCTTTGGTAGTCCGAGCGGGTCAGGCCCAGGCTGGCGTAGTTGCCCGTGCCCAGGAAGTTGTTCTGAGTGATCGAACCTCCGAGGATCAGGCCGGAACTCTGAGAGAAACCGACGCTGGCGCTAATCGAACCGGAGGCCTGCTCTTCGACGCTGTAGTTCACGTCAACCTGGTCGTCGACGCCCGCTACAGCCGGCGTCTCGACGTTGACTTCCTTGAAGAAGCCCAGTCGTTCCAGGCGGGTCTTGGATTGGTCGATCAGGTAGGTCGATGCCCAGCCACCTTCCATCTGACGCATTTCGCGGCGCAGCACTTTGTCGTCGGTCTTGGTGTTGCCACGGAAGTTGATGCGGTTGATGTAGGCCCGCTTGCCCGGGTCGACCACGAAGGTGATATCGACGGTATGGTCGTCATTATTCGGGTTGGGGACCGCATTGACGTTGGTAAAGGTGTAACCCTCGTTGCCCAGGCGACGGGTGATCAAGTCCGAGCTGGTGGTCATCAGCTTGCGGGAAAACACCTGGCCTTGCTGAACCAGCAACAGGGAGCGGATCTGGTCTTCAGGCACTTTCAGGTCACCGCTGAGCTTGACGTCACGAACGGTGTACTTCGCGCCTTCGTTGATGTTGACGGTGATATAGACGTGTTTCTTGTCCGGGGTGATCGACACCTGGGTCGAGGTGATGTCCATGTTGATATAGCCGCGATCCAGGTAATAGGAGCGCAGGCGCTCCAGATCACCGGAGAGTTTTTCGCGGGCGTACTTGTCGTCGTTCTTGAAGAACGACAGCCAGTTGCTGGTCTTGAGCTCGAACAGGTTGATCAGGTCTTCATCAGCAAAGACCGTGTTGCCCACCACGTTGATGTGCTGGATCGCCGCGACAGAGCCTTCGTCGATCTTGATTTTCAGGCCCACGCGGTTACGCGGTTGTGGGATCACTTCGGCATCGACCGACGCCGAGTAGCGGCCCTGAGCGACGTATTGGCGCTGCAGCTCGTTACGCACACCTTCGAGGGTCGCGCGCTGGAAGATCTCGCCTTCGGCCAGACCGGATTGCTTGAGGCCCTTCATCAGGTCTTCAGTGGAGATCGCCTTGTTGCCTTCGATCTCGATACTGGCGACCGAGGGGCGCTCGACCACCGTGATGATCAGCACGTCACCGTCGTGCCCCAGCTGGATATCCTGAAAGAAACCGGTCTTGAACAACGCACGGGTGGACTCCACCAAACGACGATCATCCGCTTCATCACCGACGTTCAACGGCAATGCACCGAATACGCTGCCGGCGGAAACCCGTTGCAGGCCATTAATGCGAATATCGGAAATTTTGAAGCCTTGGGCGTGCGCAAATGTGGCGTTGAGCAATAGTGCAGCCGAGCAGAGCAGGCGCGAAAAATTCATCAAGATCTTATCCAGAACACATCGACAAGCAGCGTAGGCGGGCGCGGATATCTCACAGCAAGACGAGTTACCGCGAAGCGAGCAGGCTGGTGGAGGTGAAGCATAAAAGCTCGGTGCGTTTGGTGCGGTTAACCAAGTGTCAAGTTAGGTAAAGGTTTGCCCGGGGCGATGACGCTGTGCAGCGCAAGGGCGATAATGCGCGGCCCCCACTCAAGAGCCCGCCATGATCTCTGTATTGCTAGTCGACGA
Source organism: Pseudomonas sp. Pseusp15 (assembly GCF_059492165.1). Taxonomy (NCBI): domain Bacteria; kingdom Pseudomonadati; phylum Pseudomonadota; class Gammaproteobacteria; order Pseudomonadales; family Pseudomonadaceae; genus Pseudomonas; species Pseudomonas sp. Pseusp15. The sequence goes on along the minus strand of NZ_CP168523.1, from coordinate 2,448,026 downwards.
TGACCAGGAACTGACTGGAATGCTCAGCCAATACCTGGAGCGTGAAGGCTTCGAGGCGACCGCCGTGCACACGGGCGAGGAGGGTGAGATTCAAGCACTGTCCGGGCGCTACAGCATTGTGGTGCTGGACGTGATGCTGCCACGCCTGTCGGGTATCGAGGTGCTCAGGCGCATTCGCGCCGTGAGCCAGGTACCGGTGGTGTTGCTCACGGCCCGTGGCGATAACATCGACAAGATCACCGGCCTGGAACTGGGGGCCGATGACTATGTGCCTAAACCCAGTTCACCGGGGGAACTGGTGGCGCGTTTGCGGGCAATCATGCGTCGGGTGCAGCCGGCGGATCAGCCCACCACCGAAGTGATCAGGACCGGCCCGCTGGTCTTGTGGCCCGGCAAGCGCCAGGCCCAGTGGCAGGGGCGCGAGCTGGGGGTGACCAGTACCGAGTTCAGCCTGCTCGAAGAACTGGCCCGCTGTGCCGGGCAGGTGGTGAGCAAACAGGACCTGTCGCTCAATGCCTTGGGCTGTCCCTTGACCCGCTACGACCGGCGCATCGACGTGCACATCAGCAGCATTCGCCAGAAGCTCGGTCCGCGCCCTGACGCCAAGGCCTGGATTCAGAGCGTGCGTGGCCTCGGTTATCTGTTGATCGCCGAATGATGAAACCCAGTCGGCTGTTCTGGAAACTGTTCCTGGCGTTTTGGCTCGCCACCAGCCTGACGTTTCTGGTCGGGGTGGGCATTCTGGTACTGGGTAATCACGGGCCTGGCGATCCTCATTTGGAGGCCATCCTGGCCAGCGAGGAACAGCTGCTGCGACAATTCGGCGTCGAGTCGGGAAGGCAATTGCTGACAGTGTGGCGGCACCCCGGTGACGAAACCATTGGTGTCTATGACAGTGCCGGTCAACTGCTGGCTGGGTCGCCGGTTCCGCGGCCAGCGTTTGAGCGAACGGTCATCAGCAAGGACGGTCTGGCCCTCTCGCTCAGATCCTCACAGCCCCTTGGCAAAGAAGGTGAGCAAGGGCCGGGGCGTTCGATCCCGCTGATCATCGGCACGGTGATGAGTGCGCTGTTCAGCGGGTATATGGCGTATTACCTGGCGTGGCCGTTGGCCTATCTCAGGCGGGCGATGAGCGATGTGGCCAAGGGGCGCTTCGAAACCCGGGTCAAACCGATGATGGGCGGGCGCCGCGATGAAATCGTCGATCTGGCCGGGGACTGTGACCGAATGGCCAACCAGCTGAAACTGCTGGTGGAGGCCCAGCAACACCTGTTGCATGACATCTCTCACGAACTTCGCTCACCGTTGACGCGCATGCAAGCTGCCATCGGGCTGTTGCAGCAAGAACCGGCCCGCCAGGAAATGGTGGAGCGCATCCAGCGCGAATCGGTGCGAATGGATACGTTGATCGAGGCGTTGTTGACCCTGGCGCGCATGCAGGGCCGGCCCGAGAGTATCGACCGCGAGCCACTCGACATCATCGAGTTGCTGGCGGTGATCGTCGAGGACGCTCAATTCGAGGCGGGAATGAAAGGTTGCCGGGTCAGTCTGCAGGCGTGCCCGGCCTTTGTCAGTCGGGTCAGCGGCGAGTTGCTGTATCGGTGTTTCGAGAACGTCATTCGCAACGCGGTGCGCCATACCAGACCGATGACGGCGGTTGTTGTGTCGGCTGAGGTCAATCTCGAAGCAGACTGCCTGACGGTGCGGATTACCGATCAGGGGGCGGGTGTTGAAAACGAGCGGCTGCTGAGCATTTTCCACCCGTTCGAGCGTGGCTTGAGCGAGGCCAGTGCCGGTTTCGGCCTGGGCCTGGCGATCGCCTCAAGGGCCGTGGAAATGCACGGCGGCACGATTGTGGCGCGCAACGAGCCGTCCGCTGGGCTGACCGTGGAAATCAGCTTGCCCCGTCAGGCGTGATCTTTACACGATATTACATTGGCTTGACGGCTCTGTACGCCTCGCCTCAGTAGACTTCCCGCTCAAACTTACGCAGCGTTTGCTGATGTTTCAGCGTGGAGGTGGGCATGTTTCTGGTTCATAAAAAGGGCTTCGTTTCCGGCAAGAAAATGGTCGACGGGCTGGTGCCCTATGACTTCTTTTGTGAAGACAATCCGGCCATCAATCTGTTTGTGTTTACGGGTTCTACCGCGCAGGGCAAAAAGGTCGAGGAGCAGACGCTCTGGGGCTTTACCCGACTGGAGCGTTTTGAGGCGTTGACCAGCACCCTGGTATCGAACAAAAAAAATGATGGCTGGTTTCAAACGGTCAATGTGCTCACCGGGCCTGCCCAGAACGGCACCCAAAGCGTGAAATTTCAGCGGGTGCTGAAGATCATCAAGCATGCCGCTGTATCGAGCCGTATCGCCGGCAAGGTGCAATACGAGATCCTCACGGATGACGGCGACACTTATTTCACCCGTCCGCCCGCGACAGCAGACAGCGCGCAAACCATCATCTATGTGGCAGAGCAATAACTCGTTAGTTAATAACCGCGAAGGTGTTTACTGGAAATACATCGCACCATACAATGAGAATCATTACTACTAACTCATTGAGTGCAACGTCTTGAGCCATCCCCACCTCTTTGCCCGCCGCAAGGTTTTCATCAAACACGCGCTGCCGACACTGTCCTGCGTGATGTTCGCCGGTCCTTTGTGGGCACAGGAACTGATTGAACTGCCGACCACGGATATTCAGGCGAGCCGCGTCAGTCAAGACACCAGCTACACCACCTCTCAAGCCAGCACCGCAAGCAAAAGCGATGTGCCGATCAAGGAGGAGGCGCAATCGGTCAATGTCGTAACCCGGCAAACCCTGGCCGACTATCAGGTGCGCTCGCTGGACGACGCGATGAAGTTCGTCAGCGGCGTCAGCCAGGGCAACACCCTGGGCGGTTCCCGGGACTCGTTGGTCAAGCGCGGTTTCGGCACCAACGATGACGGCTCGATCCTGCGCGATGGCGTGCGTTCCAACCTGGGGAAAAACTTCAGCGCCACGACGGATCGCATCGAAGTGCTCAAAGGGCCTGCGTCGATGCTGTACGGCGCGCTGGAACCCGGCGGGTTGATCAACGTGATCAGCAAGAAGCCTGAATACACCCAGAGCACGACCCTGAGTGGCTCGGCCTACAGCGAAGGCGGCGGCACCATGGCCGTGGACACCACCGGGCCGCTGGGCGATACCGGCCTGGCCTATCGCCTGATTGCCGAGCGCGGCCACGAGGATTACTGGCGCAACTACGGCGTGAATGAAAGCACCCTGGTTGCACCCTCGCTGACCTGGACGGGCGAGCGTGCCAGCCTGACCCTCAGCTACGAATACAACGATTACTCCAAACCCTTCGACCGTGGCACGGTGTTCACCAATGGTCATCCGGCGGACATCGACTACGACAAGCGCCTCGACGAAAAATGGGCCAAAAGCGTCGGTATCCGTGAATTGGCTACCGCGCGTTTCGAGTATCAGCTGAGTGACGACTGGAAAACCCGCGTTACCTACGGCTGGAACAACGACCGCTACAGCCTCTCGATTGCCCAGCCGAGTTCGTTGACCGGCAACAATCTGCGACGGGCTGCCAACGGTGCTCACTACGATGACGAGACCCGCTACGCCAGTTGGGATTTCATCGGCCAGCAGGAACTGTTCGGCCAGCGCCATGACTTGCTGATCGGCGCGGACACCGAAGCGTCCGACCAATTCCGTGGCAAAACCTACCGTAATACCGCGCAGTCAGGCTTCGACATCACCTCGCCGGTTTATGGTCGTCTGGCCGAGCCGAGCCTTGTCAGTGCCAGCCAAAGTGACCTGAGCAACCAGTTGAACTCCAGCTCCGTGTACTTCAAGGATAACTGGCACCTTGATGACCGCTGGATCCTGGTTCTCGGCGGTCGCCAGCAGCATTTCGATCAGTACAGCGATCAGGGCCGCGGCAGCAGCTACAAGGTCAACCGCGACGATAACGGCGATGCCTTCGTGCCGTTCCTGGGGCTGGTTTACAAAGCCACCGACAGCTTGTCGCTGTACGGTAACTACAGCCGTTCGTTCAAGCCCAATACCCAAGTCGACGATGCCGGCCATACCTTCGATCCGGAGGAGGGCCGCAGTTATGAGGTCGGCGCCAAGTACGATCCGCTGCCGGGGCTGAACATCAACCTGGCGCTGTTCGACATCGAGAAGAAAAACGTCGTGACCACCCAGACCGTCAATGGTACGAGCCTTTCGGAAGCCGCGGGCAAGGTCGGTTCACAGGGTCTGGAACTGGACATCACCGGGCGTGTGGCCGAGCGCTGGGACCTGATCGGCACCTACGCTTACACCCACACGGAAATCCTCGACGATCCGGATGACGAAGGTCACCGCCTCGCCGATGCGCCGAAGCACACCGCAAGCCTGTACCTTACCCATCACCTGAATGTGCCTACGGAGTTCGGGGCCTGGCATGCGGGCGGTGGTGCGCGTTATGTCGGCGAGCGTGCGGCCAACAATGCCAACGATTTTTGGCTGAGCAGCTACACCGTCGCCGATGCCTTCGTGCGCTGGGAGGCGCCGATGTTCGGGTACAAGACTTCGCTGCAGTTCAACGTCGACAACCTGTTCGACAAACAGTACTACCCGTCCTCCACCGGCAGCCAACTGGCGGTCAATGTCGGCGAGCCGCGCACGGCACGCCTCAGCGCCAGCGTGACGTTCTGATCGCACTGTCTTGATGTGCCGCCCCGTTCTGCCCGTGGAACGGGGCGGTAGTCTTCCTTCAACTCGACGACGCTTCAGGCGTCGGCGAGCTGAAACCGATAACCCACCCCGTACAACGATTCAATCGGATGCTCCCCCGGGCAGGCTTGTTCGAGCTTGCGCCGCAGATTGCGGATATGACTGTCGACCGTGCGGTCGGTGACCACCCGGTGATCGGAGTAGATCCGGTCGAGCAACTGATCCCGGGAAAACACCCGTCCCGGCGAGCGGGCGAGGGTGCTTAGCAGGCGCAATTCCAGTGGTGTCAGGTCCAGCGTTATGCCGTCGAGGGAGGCCAGGTACTGTTCTTCATCAATCTGTAGACGCGGTGGTGCGGACGTCAAAAGCTGCGGGCTGCGTCGCAGGATGGCTTTGACCCTGGCCACCACTTCACGCGGGCTGAAGGGTTTGCAGATGTAGTCGTCGGCGCCCAGGTCCAGTCCGAGCAGGCGATCCACTTCCTCGACGCGGGCGGTGATCATGATGATCGGTACGGCACTGAAGCTGCGCAGTTCCTTGCACACTTGCAGGCCATCGCGTCCAGGCAGCATCAGGTCGAGCAGGATCAGCCGTGGCTCGCGGGCACGGACCGCCGGTACCACCTCCAGCCCGTTGTCCAGGCATTGGGTCGCATACCCAGCGGCGATCAGGTAGTCACGCATCAACGCGGCCAGCTTGGGCTCGTCTTCGACGATCAGGATCGGGTTGTCGTTGACCATGGTTCAGGCATTCCGTGGCAGGCGCAGGGTCAGCCAAAGGCCACCCAACGGGGAATGATCGGCACTGAGGCTGCCGCCATGAGCCAGGGCGATGCTGTGACAGATCGCCAGCCCCAGACCGGCGCCACCGCTGGCGCGGTTGCGTGAGGTTTCGCCACGGTAGAAACGCTCGAACAGACGCGGCAACTGATCCGCGTCGACCCCGGGGCCGGAATCCAGGAAATCGATGCGTACGTCGTCGCCATCGCTGGCCGCACGAATACGCAGCACACCGCCTTCATCGGTATAGCGCACGGCGTTTTCCAGCAGATTGCCGAACAGTTGCTGCAAGCGCTTGGGGTCGGCTTCCACTCTTAGGGGGGGTGTCGGCAGCTCCAGCTCCAAGCGCAAGTGCCGGGCATTGCAGCGTTCCTGGAACATCGCTGCGCACCTGTCCAGCAGCTCGTTGAGATCGCATTCGCTCTTGCGGTAGGTCAGCGCACCCACATCGGCCAGTGACAGTTCATACAGGTCATCCACCAGTTTACTGAGCATGCCGACTTCGCCTTGCAGCGACTTCATCGAGGACTGATCGAGCGTGCGCACACCATCCTCGATGGCCTCCAGCTCACCGCGCAACACTGACAGCGGGGTGCGCAGTTCATGGGACACATCGGCCATGAACTCCCGGCGCATTTTTTCGTTGCGCTCCAGCGTATACGCAAGTTGATTGAAGTCGCGGGCCAACTGACCGACTTCGTCATTGGAGGACACCGCCACCCGGTTGCTGTACTCGCCTGCGGCCAATCGATGCGTGGCGGCGGCTACTCGCTTGACGGGGTCAAGCAAAGTGCGGGCGATCCACCAGGCGATCAGCATTGCCAGCAGCAACGAGAACACGCCCACGGCCAGACTGGTGCGCAACAGGTACAGGCGAAAGCGTTCACCGCCGGCTTCGGTCACGTTCTGGAACGGCGTTACCGCCAGCCAGCCGACGGTTTTACCGGCCACCTCGATCGGGCGCATCAGGGCGTCGTCGGCAATCGCCGAGTAGCCCATGACCAACTGCTTTTGCTGGTCCAACAGAGCGATGCGAAACACCGCGCCGGTCAGGTCAGACGTGGGCAGGGTCGGCTGCTGCGGGTTGGTGAAGTCTACGCCCGGCTCCGGTCGCATGAGTTCGAACCAGCGATCCGGCTGGTTGCGCAGAAATTCCCAACTGCCTTCGCGCTCATAGGCGCTGGCCAGGCGCGGCAGCACTGGGGTCATGCGCAACAGAGCCTGTTCGTTGAGGTAATCGAGAAAGCCTTTGCCGAAGCTCCAGCCGTTGGCCAGCCCCATGCTCAGGATGACAAACAGCACACTGGCCAGTACCGCGATAAACAGTTTGGTGGAGATACTCAGTTTCATGGGCTCGGGCAGGTCGGTGAATGGCCCGCCCATTTAGGCCCTGGCGCGACGAAGATTCAAGGGCGGCAGGCAATCTTCAATTTTCCTGCACATTTGCCTCGCAGTATGGCGTCTGGCTTCAGCCACCCCGTCTTGCAGAGGCATTTATGTCGACCAAAATTCTCGCCAAATCCCTGGTAACCGCCGCGGTTTTACTGTCCTTGATCATTCTGGTGGTGTTGAGCGGTTGCTCCCCCGGCGCATCCGCGCCCGTGGTCGAACCGGCCAAAGTGTCAGTGATCACGGTGCAACCTCAAAGCCAGGCGCTGACCACGGAGCTGGCCGGGCGCACTCAGGCGTTCATGATCGCCGAGATTCGCCCGCAGGTCGGCGGTATCGTCCAGCAACGGCTGTTTGTCGAAGGCGCCGAGGTCAAGGCCGGGCAGGCGCTGTATCAGCTGGACGCGTCCTCATACAAGGCTGCATTGGCTGAAGCACAGGCGACCCTCGCCAAAGCTCGCGCCACGTTGAAGTCGGCCCAGGCCACAGCCAGGCGTGATGCCCAGTTGGCGAAGATCGATGCCATCAGCCAGCAGGACAACGAGGATGCCCAGGCCAGTCTGCTGACCGCCGAGGCTGAACTGCAAGTGGCCCAGGCCGGCGTGGATACGGCGCGCATCAACCTGGCCTATACCCGCATCAGTTCTCCCGTCAACGGGCGTATCGAAACTTCGACGGTCACCCCCGGCGCATTGGTGGTGGCCAATCAGGACAGCGCACTGACCACGGTGCAGCAACTGGACCCGATCTACGTGGATATCACGCAATCGACCACTGAGCTGTTGCGCCTCAAGCGCGACCTCGCCAGCGGTGTGCTGCAAAGCAACGGCGAGGGCGAAGCGCGGATCAGTCTCAAGCTCGACGACGGCAGCACCTACGCCCATGAGGGCCGCTTGAAATTCAGCGGGGTCAGCGTCAATGAGGGCACCGGCACCGTGACCCTGCGGGCGGAAATTGCCAACCCGGACCGGCTGTTGCTGCCGGGCATGTATGTGCGGGCGGTGCTGGAGCAGGCCCGGGACGATCAAGCGATCCTGATTCCGCAGCAAGCCGTGACCCGCAGCGCCAGTGGCGTGACGTCGGTGTTGCTGGTGGTCAATGGCAAGGTCGAACAACGTGTGCTGACTATCGATCGCGCCGTGGGCAACCAATGGTGGGTCACCTCGGGCCTGACGGCGGGTGACCAGGTGATTGTCGAGGGCGGGCAGAAAGTGCGGGTTGGCGCCCCGGTGCTGGCGCAAAACCCTGGCACTCGCAGCCGCACGCGGCAATCGGCGCCGACTGCCATTGCGCAGGAGGGCTGAGCATGGCGCGGTTCTTTATCGATCGACCGATTTTTGCCTGGGTCATCGCCATCGTCATCATGCTCGCCGGCGCCTTGTCGATCAGCCAACTGCCGCTGGAACAGTACCCGGACATCGCGCCGCCAACGGTACGGATCTCCGCCACCTACACTGGCGCCTCGGCCGAGACCGTGGAAAACTCGGTGACGCAGGTCATCGAACAGCAGATGAAAGGGCTGGATAACCTGACCTACATGTCGGCCTCCAGCAGTTCGGCGGGCAGCGCCAGCATCAGCCTGACCTTTGCCGCCGGCACTAACCCTGATGTGGCGCAGATGCAGGTGCAGAACAAACTGCAACAGGCTGAATCGCGACTGCCGCAATCGGTGCAGAGCGAAGGCCTGACCGTGACCAAGGGCGGTTCGGACTTTCTGATGATTGCCGCCCTGGCCTCCGATAACGAAAGCGTTACCGGCACCCAGATCGGCGACTACATTTCCAGCACCTTGCTCGACCAGATCAGTCGTATCGATGGCGTCGGCGACGTGCAGACCCTCGGTTCGGGTTATGCCATGCGCATCTGGCTGGACCCGGCCCTGTTGGAAAAGTATGCGTTGATGCCCTCGGACATCAGCAGCGCCCTGGAAGCACAAAACACCGAGGTGTCCGCCGGCCAGCTCGGTGCCTTGCCAGCGGTGGCCGGGCAACAGTTGAACGCCACTATCAGTGCCCGCAGCAAGCTGCAAACCGCCGAAGAATTTCGCAACGTGGTGGTCAAGTCCACCAGCAATGGGGCGGTGGTGCTGTTGGGCGATGTGGCGCGGGTCGAACTGGGCAGCGAAAGCTACGACGTGAGTTCTGCCCTCAACGGCAAACCTGCCGCCGCCATGGGCGTGCAGCTCGCCGCCGGGGCCAATGCCCTGAGCGTGGGTGAAGCGGTGAAGGCCAAACTCAAGGAACTGGAGCCTTTCTACCCTGCGCAAATGCAGCTCAAGAACGTGATCGCTTACGACACGACCCCCTTTGTCAGCCTGTCCATCGAAGAAGTGGTCAAGTCTTTGGGCGAAGCGATCGTGCTGGTGGTGCTGATCATGTTCCTGTTCCTGCAGAATCTGCGGGCCACGCTGATCCCGGCGATCACCGTGCCGGTGGTATTGCTGGGCACCTTCGGCGTGCTCGCGCTGTTCGGCTATTCAATCAATACCCTGACCATGTTCGCCATGGTCCTGGCCATCGGACTGCTGGTGGACGATGCCATCGTGGTGGTGGAGAACGTCGAGCGGGTGATGAGTGAGAAGGGACTTTCGGCGCTGGCGGCGACTCGCCAGTCCATGGCGGAAATCACCAGTGCACTGATCGGCATCGCTCTGGTGCTCAGCGCCGTGTTTATTCCCATGGCATTTTTCGGTGGTTCCACCGGGATTATCTATCGGCAGTTTTCGGTGACCATCGTCTCGGCCATGCTCCTGTCGGTGTTGGTGGCGATGACCCTGACACCGGCCTTGTGTGCGACCTTGCTCAAGCCGTCCGATGCCCAGGGCCATGGTGCGCAAAGCGGCTTCTTTGGCTGGTTCAACCGCAGCTTCGAACGCAGCGCCTTGCGCTATCAACAATGGGTCGGCGGCATTCTGCAGCGTGGGCGTCGGAGCTTGCTGGTGTACGGGGTGATTTTGTTGGCGATGGGCGCTGGTTACGCCAGCCTGCCGACTTCGTTCTTGCCGGATGAAGACCAAGGCATCCTCATGGCGCAGATCCAGTTGCCGGTGGGCGCCACCGATAGCCGCACTCAGGCAGTAATGAAGCAGTTCGAGAGCTACATGCTCGAACAATCGGAAGTCGAGGCGCTGATCAGCATCAGCGGTTTGGGCATGGGTGGCAACAGCCAGAATACCGGCCGGGCTTTCATCAAACTCAAGGACTGGAGCGAGCGATCGGGGAAAGGGCAGGACGCGGCTTCTATTGCCCAACGTGCAACCCTGGCGTTGGCGAGCATTAGCGATGCCAACGTGTTTGTCATGCAGCCGCCCGCTGTACGTGGCCTGGGGCAAAGTTCGGGTTTCGACCTGCAACTCAAAGACCTTGGCGGACTGGGGCATGACGCCCTGGTCGCCGCGCGGGAGCAGTTCATCGAGTTGGCGAAGAAAGACCCGCGGCTGCTGGGAGTACGCAGCAATGGCCTGGACGATACACCGCAGCTCAAAGTCAGCATCGACGATCGCAAGGCCGGCGCCTTGAGCCTGAGCACCAGCGACATTAACAGCACCTTGTCCACCGCGTTGGGCGGCACTTACGTCAACGACTTCCTCAACCAGGGGCGGGTGAAGAAGGTCTACGTGCAGGGCGAGGCGTCGGCGCGGATGCAGGCGGCTGACCTGGAGCACTGGTTCGTGCGCAACAGCAAAGGTGAGATGGTGCCGTTTTCCTCGTTCGCCAGCAGCGCGTGGAGCTATGGCTCGCCGTTGCTGGAACGCTACAACGGCAACGCCTCGCTGGAGGTGGTCGGTGATCCGGCACCGGGGGTGAGCGCCGGGGTTGCGATGGATGCGGTGGAAGCGATCATCAAACAACTGCCCGAAGGCATCGGCTACGAGTGGACCGGGCAGTCATATCAACTGCGCTTGTCCGGCTCCCAGGCACCGCTGCTGTACGGGATCTCGGTGCTGTTTGTGTTCCTCTGCCTGGCGGCGTTGTATGAGAGTTGGTCGGTGCCATTTTCGGTAATGCTGGTGGTGCCGCTGGGGGTGGTCGGCGCGGTGCTGGCGACCCGCTTCAGTGGTTTGAGCAACGACGTGTACTTCCAGGTCGGGCTGTTGACCACGGTGGGACTGGCGGCGAAGAACGCGATTCTGATCGTTGAGTTTGCCAAGCACCTGCAAGAGCAGGGCAACAGCCTGCGGGACGCGACACTGACTGCCGTGCGCCAACGCCTGCGACCGATCCTGATGACGTCTTTGGCCTTCATGTTCGGCGTGTTGCCACTGGCATTGAGCTCCGGCGCCGGTTCTGCCGGGCGCCAGGCCATCGGCACTGGCGTGCTGGGGGGCATGTTCAGCGCCACCGTGCTGGGGATCTTCTTTGTGCCGCTGTTTTTCGTACTGATCCGTCGTCGTTTCGGTCGCGTATCCACCGCAACAACCGCCAACCCAACCGCGCAGAAAGGTGATGCATGATCAAGTTTCATTGGCCCTTGTTGGCTGCTCTGGTGTTGCTCACCGGTTGTGTCAATCTGGCGCCGCAGTATCAGCGCCCCGAAGCGCCGGTCGCCGGGCAATGGTTGCCGTCAACCAGCGTGGCCTCAGGCGATTCGGCGGCGGATATTCACTGGCAGCAGTTTTTTACCGACAGTCGCCTGGCGCGCTTACAGACCCTGGCGCTGACCAACAACCGTGATTTGCGTCTGGCCAGCCTGAACATCGAAAAGGCCCAGGCTCAATATCGCATTCAACGGGCGGCGGCGTTTCCCACCATCGATGCAGGAGTCAGCGGCACACATAGCCGCACGTCCAGCAGCGGCACGGCGAGCACCAGTCATGAGTACAGTGCGCAACTGGGGCTGAGCAGCTATGAACTGGATGTGTTCGGGCGAGTACAGAACCTTCAGGACGAAGCGCTGGAAGACTATCTGGCACTGACCGAAACCCGGCGCAGCACCCAGATCAGCCTGGTGGCTGAAGTGGCCACGGCCTGGCTGACGCTGGCGGCGGACAATGAGCGTTTGCAACTGGCCCAGGAAACCCTGCGCAGCCAACAGGCAACCTACGAACTGAACCAACGCAGCCATGCCTTGGGCGGTTCTTCCGGCTTGGCCCTGGCCCAGGCGCAAACCACTGTGGAGTCGGCCCGAGGCGATGTGGCGGTCTACGCCAGTCAGATTCTCCAGGACCACAATGCCTTGCGCTTGCTGGTCGGCAGCGATATTCCCGATGAACTGCTGCCCGGCGCGAGCCTGCAATCGGTCGCGCTGCTGGTTCAGGTGCCGGATGAGTTACCGTCCAGTCTTTTGCAACGGCGCCCGGATGTGCTGGCCGCCGAGCACACCCTCAAGTCGGCCAACATCGATATCGGCGCGGCCCGTGCGGCGTTCTTCCCGAGCATCAGCCTGACCGCCAACGCCGGTTCTGCGAGTTCGGCCTTGTCCGGCCTGTTCAAGTCCGGCAGCGGCGCCTGGACCTTCGCCCCGAGCGTCAGCCTGCCGATCTTCGATGCCGGCAGCAATCGCGCGACACTGGATGCGGCCAAGGTCGAGCGTGAAATTCAGGTGCAGACCTACCAGCAAACCTTGCAGACCGCCTTCAAGGAAGTGGCCGATGCCCTGGCGGTGCGCAGCACCCTGGACCAACGTCTGACGGCCCAGCAAGCCTTGACCGACGCCAGCCGTAAAAGCTTTGAACTGGCCGACGCGCTCTATCGCGGCGGCTCGCAAAGCTACCTCGAAGCGCTGGACGCCCAGCGTTCGTTGTACAGCGCCCAACAGGACCTGATCACCCTGCGTCTGGCCGAGCAGAGCAACCGGGTGACGTTGTACAAGGTAATGGGGGGCGGCTGGAATTAATGTTCGCGATCAGGCCCGCCCCCCTGGATCAGTGCCCGCCCACCACCATATGGCTAAACGGCGCCACATACGCCTGCAACGTCACCAGCCCGCCGACCAGAATTGCCAGCACCACGGAGTGGAAAAACACGTAGCGCAGGATTTCCCCTTCATGGCCGTACCAGCGGGTGGCGGTGGACGCGACCACGATCGACTGGGCGTCGACCATCTTGCCCATGACCCCGCCAGAACTGTTCGCGGCGGCCATCAGCACCGGGCTCAGGCCCAGTTGCTCGGAGGTCACCCGTTGCAAGCCGCCGAACAGCACGTTGGAGGCCGTGTCCGAGCCGGTCAGGGCCACGCCGAGCCAGCCGAGCAGGGTGCCGAACATCGGGTAGAAAATGCCCGTTGCGGCGAAGGCCAGGCCCATGGTGGCGTCGAGGCCCGAATAGCGGGTGAGAAAACCCAGGGCGAGCATCGCCACAATGGTGGTGAGCGAATAGCGCACTACCCACAGCGTTCGCAGGTAATGGTGCAGCAGTTGCGGGATTGAGTACCCCATCAGCAGCCCGCCGAGGATCGCCGCGAGCAAGATGCCGCTACCGGTGCTGGTGAACCAGGTGAACTTGTAGATCGCGTCCTCGGCTTTCGGTGCGGGCACCACCGGCGGGACCTTCTCGATCTGTTGATGAATCGTGGTGAAGGTCACGCTCGGGGCAAAGATCGGGTTGGCCTCGCGCATCGGTTTGCCCTGCGGATCAAGCTTGGCCGAGTGGGTTTGCGGATCCATGGCCGGGCGGGTATCGAACAAGTTTTTGAAGCCCTGGGTGCCCCAGGCGAAAACGAACACCGTGAGGATGATCCACGGCATCCAGGCGCGCATAACCGCGGGTTTTGCATCGCTGGCAAAGGTCGCGCTGGCGACGGGTTTCTGGTCATGCTCCTGGGCTATTTTGGAGTTGTCGACTCGCCCTGACAGGGCGGCCGAGGTATGCACCGTGGCTGGTTTCCAGACCCTGAGGAAACCAGTCAGGCAGGCCATGGAAATCAGTGCCGCGATGACGTCCACCAGCATTGGCCCGTGGTAGTTGGAGACGAGGAATTGCGGTATGGCGAAGCTGACGCCGGCAACCAGAATCGGCGGCCAGATTTCCAGCATCTTGCGCCATCCGGCGAAGGCCCAGATCAGCCAGAACGGCACGATCACCGAGAAGAACGGCAACTGCCGACCGACCATCATCGACAGCTCCATTTCATCCAGCCCGGTCACTTTGGCCAGGGTGATGACGGGCGTGCCCAGAGCACCGAACGCCACGGGCGCGGTATTGGCAATCAACGCCAGGCCAGACGCGGCCAGGGGTGAGAAACCCAGCCCGATCAAAATGGCCCCGGTTACCGCCACGGGAGTGCCGAAACCGGCGGCCCCTTCGAAGAAGGCACCGAAGCAGAAGGCAATCAGCAGCAATTGCAGACGTCGGTCGTCGGTGATGCGCGCCAGGGAGTCTTGCAGCACTTTGAACGAGCCGTTCTCGGTGGTCAGCCGATGCAGGAAAATAATGTTGAGCACGATCCAGCCAATCGGCAACAGACCGTTGGCGGCGCCGAACAGTGCGGCCGAGCCCGCCATGTTCGCGGGCATGCCGAAGGCGAAAATCGCGATTAGCAAGGCCGAACCCAGGGCCAACAACGCCGCCAGATGCGCCTTGATGTGGAAAAACGCCAGGGAAACCAGCATCACCACCACCGGCGTCGCCGCCATGAGGGTTGATAGCACCGGGTTACCGAAGGGGTCGTAGATTTGCTGCCAGACCATTTTCCACCTCTGCTTTTTATTGTGGGTAGCGCGGGGAAGGTGGCTTGAGTATAGGTGGCAATACGCTGCTGTCCTGGCGAGTGCTTGCCAGCCCTACGATGCGCTTTAGGTTTCTAGACCCTCCTGACGTGCGCTCCTTTCGACCATCGCCACGATCGTTTCGAAGAGTTCGTCCTGTGCCTGCTCTGCGGTGATTTCTCCGGTCGCGGCGGCATGGGACAGCGCCTCGGCGGCACCGAGCATCGCCCGAAGACTCGCTGGCGCGATATCACCGGTTCCGGCGAAGGGGAGCAGGGCGTTGCGGCACTTGCCCATGAAGATCGCTTCGTACTCGCGCTTGATCTTTTCCAGCTCGGGCGAGCTCGTCAGCGCCGCGATCACACCCGGGATCTCGCGGCCCTGAAGCAGAACGCAGTCGACATAAGACGAGGCGATGACCATTGCCTTACTGGCCAGTGTCGGTTCACTGGCTTCAAGCGCGGTATCCATGAGCGCGGTCTGACGTGCGTCGAACTCCTGATAGAGCACCGCCAGCAACCCGGGGCGGGTGGTGAAGTGATCGTAAACCACCGGTTTTGTGACCCCCGCCTGTTCGGCGAGCCGGCCAAGCGTCAACGCGTCCGTACCTTCCTCTCGAACGAGTTGCCAGGCGACATCCAGCAACTGGCGCAGGCGCTCCTCCCGCGACATCCGCCGGCGCGGTTGCGGATTGGAATCTTGCTCGGGTGTTTCGGTGCTTGACATGGCTATATACCAAAAGTAGCTTACTGAGCGTAACTTACCAAGAGTATATAAGGCTCGTCTTTCACCCTCAATCACTCATTCCGTAGCAGGAGATTTTGTTATGCACGCGCTCATCGTTGTGGCTCACCATGACCCCCAATCGCTTACCCATAGCCTCGCGAGACACGTCGCTGAAGGAGTATCCGAGGCGGATGCCGACCACTCTTTCGAAATTGCGGACCTCTGGGCGCAAGGGTTCGATCCGAGATTCGGCGCGGCCGATCTCGCCGTCCATCACCGTGAAGCACCGCCGCCCGCCGATGTGGCCGCCGAGCAGGCGCGAATCGATCGCGCCGATGCACTGGTGCTGGTTTATCCGGTTTATTGGTGGTCGATGCCGGCGCTGCTCAAAGGCTGGATCGACCGTGTGTTCGCCAATGGCTGGGCGTTCGATTTCGCGGCGGATGCCAGGTTGGAGAAGAAGCTTCGCCATCTGCGGGTTCATCTGGTGGGTGTTGGCGGTGCCGACGCAGGAACCTATGCGCGCCACGGTTATGCCGACGCCATGAAGACGCAGATCGACCATGGGATCTTTGATTATTGCGGTGCTTGCGTGGTGACGTCCGAGTTGCTGCTCGAATCGGAAATCCAGGAACCGACGGTTCATCTGCAGGCTGCGCGCACGATCGGTCGTGAGCTTTTTGCTGCCTCCGGGCGCCGCGACGCGGAGCAGGATGTTCAGCGTTGCCGAGCGGTCAGCGCCGAGGCTTTTTGACAGACAAAAAAAGAGCCTCAAAGCTCTTTGATGGGGAGGAAGTAGAGCCGAGAGGCTCAAGATGCGCATGAAACAAGGGGTGGGCTTATTGGGGTTCAGTTCACCCACCACTTACGCAACGGCTTAAACCTCCAACCGCTGCGTACCACTATCGTAGGAAGCCGTGGTTTAGCACTCAAGTACCATTAGTCTGCTGAGTCTGGCCGGCCTGCCTGGTGTTGAATCACCCTTTTGATTTTCAACTACCCCTGCCTGAACACCAACGCCTTCAACCCACACTCAACATCGGCATCGGGAAACTCCGGCGGATTCTCCAACCGTTGCTCAAACCGCAGGCTCGGTGCTTCGCGGGTGACGCCGTCGATGAGGAAGTCCGCGCCAAAAGCCGGGTCGTTCATGCAGGCCAAAACCGTGCCCTGGGGGCTGAGCAGTTCCGGGAGACGGCGCAACACGCGCTGATAATCCTTGGTCAGCAGGAAACTGCCTTTCTGAAAGGACGGTGGGTCGATGATCACCAGATCATAAGGGCCGCTATTGATCACTTTGCCCCAGGACTTGAACAGGTCGTGGCCGAGAAAGCTCACCTTGCTCAAGTCATGGCCGTTGAGCCGGTGATTGTCGCGACCACGGCTCAGGGCCGCGCGGGACATGTCCAGGTTGACCACATGGGTAGCGCCTCCCGCGATGGCGGCCACTGAAAACCCGCAGGTATAGGCAAACAGGTTCAGCACCCGCTTGCCATCCGCATTGGACCGCACCCAATCGCGGCCGTAGCGCATGTCGAGAAACAGGCCGGTGTTCTGTTTGCGGCCCAGGTCCACGCGATACTGCAAGCCGCCCTCGGTGATCGTCATTTCCTCGATAGGCTCCCCGATCAGCCATTCGGTGGTGCTTTCCTGCAAATAGCGATGTTGCAGCAGCAAGGTATGCGCGCCTGAGGCTTTCCACGCAGGCGCCTGCGTGATCGCCATCAGTCGCTGCTTCAAATCATCCAGTTGCGACGCTTGCGGCTCCTTGAATACGCAGACCAGCACCACGCCCTGGAGCCAGTCGACGGTCAATTGCTCCAACCCCGGCCAGCAGCGCCCACGGCCGTGAAACAGCCGACGGGTTTCTGCGGGGGCGGCCGCAAGTGCTGTCAGCAAATGGTCGTGGAGGATGGAGAGGGCGTCTGGATTCATCGGGCAAGGTCGGCAATGTAGAAGGGGGCGGCATTTTAACCACAATTACGCGCTGACAAACGGTCGTGTATGTCGGCTTGAACAGAGAATCTCCAGGACAACCGCATCAAAAATGAATTTTCCGCGAAGTCCGCTGCTCATACCTGAATAGGAGGCGGATTTGAGCCCGCGCAACCAATGAAACAATCAGGGAGTGGCACAGTGATGAGTCCAGTATCGACGGCGGGCGCGCATTTGTCTGACGGTTTGATTCTTGTGGTTGAGGACGACCCGTTGATCCTCGAGTTTCTTTGCGAAATTCTTCAGGAGGAAGGTTTTGCGGTGAAACCACAGATCAGCGCGGATGCGGCTTCGCAGTTTCTGGAGCAGCACGCGCCGGAGGTGGGGCTGTTGCTGACGGACATCACCATGCCGGGCAAACTCAATGGCGCGGACCTGGCCAATCAGTTTGGCGACCGTTGGCCAGACAAACCGATCATGATCATGTCTGGCTTCGAAACCCCGAAAAGCTCCGGAGTCAAGCATCCGGTTTCGTTCATCAAGAAACCCTGGGCGGTGGGGCAGTTGCTCGATTGTGTGCAACGCGCCTTGCAGTCGACCCGAACCCTGTAGGCGCTGGTGTACATTAGCTGACAACATTTGCCTGGCTCTTGCAAAAGGACGTCGCCCTTTGTCTGTCAAAACATCCCTGCTCAACAGGTCATTCCGTGGCTTGCTGTTCGATATGGACGGCACCGTCCTCAACTCCATCGCCGCCGCCGAGAGGATCTGGACTAGCTGGGCCGTGCGCCACGGCGTCGATGTCGAAACCTTTCTGCCGACCATCCATGGCGTTCGCGCCATCGACACCATCAATCGCCTGGCGTTGCCAGGGGTAGATGCCGAAGCTGAAGCGGCGTGGATCACCGAGGCGGAAATCGATGATGTGGAGGGGATTGTCGAGGTGTCCGGCGCGGCGAATTTCCTCAAGTCGCTGCCCGCCCACCAATGGGCCATCGTCACCTCTGCACCGCGGGCCCTGGCGTTGCGCCGAATGGCCGCGGCCGGTATTCCCGAGCCTGGCGTGATGGTTACCGCTGAAGATGTCAGCGCCGGCAAGCCCGATCCTGCGGGCTATCGGCTGGCGGCTGGTCGACTGCAGGTGGACCCAGCCGAGTGCCTGATCTTCGAAGACGCCGACGTCGGAATTCGCGCAGGTGAAGCGGCGGGTGCCAACATCATGGTCATCACCGCGACCCACGTTCATCCCCTTCAGACCCGGCACGCCACACTGGCCAGTTATGACTCGGTCACGAGCCATGTGGATGCCAATAACCTGATCCGTTTACACTTTTTGTAATCGACACGGCCCTGATGCGGTCAGTTCAGTAGATCCCCGGAATCAATCGCCAGCTACGGGCGCAATAAGCTTCGTATTCGTTGCCGAACTGCGAGCGTAACAGCGCTTCTTCAGAGCGAATGCGGGCGATCAGCGGTATCAACATCAGCGCCACCAGCAGTAACCCGACACCGGAACGAAAGGCCAGCGCCCAGCCCACGCCATTGATCAGCAGCCCCAGGTAGCTGGGGTTGCGCACATTCCGATAAATTCCGTCGGTGACCAGACGGTGTCCTGGCTGAATCGCCACTAATCCGCTGAAGCGCTTGCCCAGTACAAACACCGGCCACATCCGCAACGCGCCGCCGCCAATGAACAGCAGCGCACCCAGCCAACGCACGCCCTCGCCACCGAAGGTCCAGAAGTCGATCCGGTCGGTGTAGGCCGGCAGATACCCGCTCAACAACCCGAGCACCCCGAAAACCGGCAGCACCCAGCGATTGGCCCGGTCTTCACGTTCGCCGGGGCTCAAATTGCCCTCACTGAACAATGACACGATCGCCATCACCAGGGTTGCCAGCGCAATGACCACCAGCGGTGGATGCGAGAAAAACGCCGCCAACCCGCCCAGCCCGAACACCGCGAGAGCGAGGTAGGCAAGGGTGCTGACGAGGGCGAAAAACGCGAGTTTGGCTGAGATTTTCATAACTGATCTCGCAAAAAGGGCATATCACCAGTGTAGAGGGCAGCCCGTTATGAGAGCGGTAGCCGTCGAGCAGGGTGAACTAAGCTTGGATAAGGATGAGCCTGTCCGTTCACTTCCGGCCCGTTGAAAGATCTCAACGCGCCGGTGCTGTCACAAGGAGCACACGATGCTTCACATCAGAACGCCCCTGATTCTGCACCCGGGTCTGTCGACTCCGACCCGGCGAATCTGGCTCAAGCTGGAAAACCTGCAACCCAGCGGCTCGTTCAAACTGCGCGGCATGGGCCTGTTATGCAGTCAGGCGGCAGAGCAGGGCAAGCGCAAAGTCGTCTGTCCTTCCGGTGGCAATGCCGGTTTGGCCACGGCGGTGGCCGCCGCCAACCTTGGGCTGAAAGCCTGCATCGTGGTGCCGAACACGACCCCGGAAACCACCCGCGCCAGGATCAGAAAAACCGGTGCCGAGGTGATTGTCTATGGCAAGGTCTGGGACGAGGCCAATCAACGGGCGAAAGAACTCGCGAAGGGCGCAGACACCGAATACGTGCCGGCTTTCGATCACCCGGTGTTGTGGGAAGGGCACAGCACCATGGTCGATGAAATCCTCGAGGACTGCCCTCAAGTCGATGCGTTGGTGACGTCCGTGGGGGGCGGCGGTTTGCTGGCGGGCCTGCTCACCGGCCTGATCCGTCATCAGCGCATGGATTGTCGGATCGTTGCGTGCGAAACCCAGGGGGCGGCGTCGTTCGCTGCCGCCATCGCTGCCGGGCACCCGGTCAGACTGCCGCGCATCGACACCGTTGCCACGTCACTCGGCGCCGCGCAAGTGGCCGCTTGGCCGGTGCAGCACATCCTTGATTTCCCGCATGAATGCGTGGTGCTCAGCGATGATGAGGCGATCATGGGCGTGGTTCGTTACGCCAACGACCTGCGCCAGTTGGTCGAACCGGCGTGTGGCGTTTCATTGGCGATTGCCTACCTCGACCATCCGGCAATTGCCGAGGCCCACGACGTAGTGATTGTGGTGTGCGGCGGCGTCAGCATCAGCGCGCAGTTGGTCGCCGGCTGGGCACGCCTGTCTGCCGGGGTCGAAAAACACAGCGTTGAAGCAAGGTAGGGCTGTCACTAGCCCTACCGCTTACGTTTCAGACTTTATTGACCGGCTGGAACACCTTCTTGAACGAGGATCGCTCTGGCCAGGTCTTCATCGCTGGCCTTCAGGTCGGGATGATTCTGGCGAATTTCCTTCAATACCGACTCCAGGTAAACGCCACGGATCGTGCCGCCGCTGGCGACAAAACTGGAGGCGTCATCCCGGGCGGGAATGACCATTTTGTGATCCTTGAACGTTGAGTACAGCGATGCGGATACCCCGGCTGAGGTGGCGACATCGCCCGCATCCACACGGGCTATGGCTGAGCCAAAGGGCAAGCAAAGCACGAGTGAAGATACTAAAAACAGACGGCGCATGACGGCGTCCTCCGAAGCGTGAAGCGTAAAAGAAGTAACACATAATTTAGGATGCCTGGCGGTGGTCAGGAGTTCCCTGCCGATCGACATATGCCTCACTCAATTCCAGCCAGATCTACCGTCATGCGACCCGTAGCGGGAGCATCGATGCTCTCGACCGAGCGCTCACCGGCGCGTTCGAGCAGCGGATACGCCAGGGCGGCGATGTGGTGATGCATGCGCCGGTAATCACGCAGTACCCGCTGGAAAATATCACCGGATTGCGCCCAGGTACTTTTGTCTTCCTGCAACTGGCGAAAGTGCTCGCGGCTGGCGCAGGCTTCGAGCCTTCTGACGGTCTCCTTGCGCTGGATCAGTTGATGGGCAGTGGCGATGTCTTCGCGCAGGAACACGGTGATCGCCAGGCTCAGGCTTTCCAGAACGGCGTCGTGCAGCGGGGCGATGTTGCCCAGTTCGAAGGCCGAGAACTGTTCACCCCGACGCAAGCGGCGCATGGCCAACTGCGTGAGGCTGCTGGAAAGAATGTCCGCGGCATGTTCGAGGTTGATCACGAACGTGAGGATTTCCTGGGAACGATCGGCATCGCTATCACTGATGCCTTCCTTGCCGATGTCGGCCAGATAAGCGCGAATCGCCGCGCTGAGCAGGTCCAGGGATTGATCGATCCGCTGCACTTCATCGGCGCAGGCCGGTAGCGATGTGTGGAACAGCTGCAGCATCCGGCCGAGCATGGTCGAGAACATGTCGGTCATGCGCAACGCTTCGCGAGCGGCATTCGACAGGCCGATGTTGGCCACTTCCAGGCCGGCTTCGTCCAGATAGCACGGCATGCCGGGATCGACATCCCGCTCAGGTGCCGGCAGCAGTCGGGTGAGGGCATTGGCGAGTACGTCGGTCAGACCGATGAACACCAACGCCAGCAGTAGATTGAAACCGGTGTGCAGGCACACCACCAGGGTCGAGGGCGCGAGCGGCGCCTGAGCGAGCAACCCGGCAAACGGCAAGGCCGCCAGAGCACCGACCGCACGCACCAGCAGGTTGCCCAGCGGCAGGCGTCGGCCGACGCTCGATCCGGCGTTGATGACCGAGGGCAGCGCACCGCCAATGTTCACCCCCAGCACCAGCGCGACGATGGTGCTGGCCGAGAGCATGCCAGTGGCGGCCAGCGAGACGATCAGCAACACCACGGCCACGCTGGAGTGGCACAGCCAGGTGAGGATCAGCGCCACCAGCAGTGCAATGACCAGATCGCCCTCGAGGCTCTGCATGATCAGCTGGAAGATCGGCGTGCCTTCGACTTCCGCCAATGTGGAGCCGAGCATGTGCAAGGCCAGGAGCATCAGCCCCAGGCCGATCAGTGCACAACCGACGCTTTCGTAGCGCGAGTCATCGCGCAGACGAAAGACGATCAGGCCCGCCAGCAAAACGCTGGGCGTGAGCATCGACACATCAACGCTGAGCAATTGCACCACCAACGTCGAGCCGATGTTGGCGCCGAGCATCACCGCCAGGGCCGGCGCCAGTCCCAGCGTCCCGGCGGCAGTGAACGAGGTCGCCATCAGGCTCACGGCGGTGCTGCTTTGCAAGACCCCGGTGATACCGATCCCCGACAGCAACGCCATCCAGCGGTTGTTCAGGTTGTGGCCCAGCCACTGACGCAGCGGCGTGCCGAAGCCGCGTAACAGCGCCGAAGAAATCATATGAGTGCCCCATAGCAACAGGGCAATGGAGCCGGCGAGGTTGATCAGTAGAGTAGTTCCCGACATGAGGGCTCTCCCTTGTTTCGTATTGCATTTATTGAAGGCCCGGAACCCGGCTCGTGGTATCTGAATAACACCCGTGATTGTGGTGTTACTTGATGGTCCGCAACTAATTCCAATAATTCAGATTTTTTACGGGCAATAAGAAATTGTCGGATTCCCGTTTAAGGAAACCGTTCTGGAAGGACTTTGAAGTGCCTTCAGATCAACTGAAAATGCATGCCCCGATAGACAGGCCGAGCATCAGGCTCGCCTGCTGGAAGAGGCGCGCGATGCGCCGACTTTGTGGGTCCTGACTGTCGTCGAAGCTCCAGCGTTGCTGAAGCCGGCCGGTTGTCGGGCAGACACGCCAGTTGGCACGAGGGCGCACCTTGGCGTGGGTAGAAGGGGCGGAGAACGGGGCGCAGAGCCGAGTCGTCGGCAGACGCTCACGGCAGGGCTTGACCCGCATGGTCGATGCAAAGGCGCGTACGCCCGGCAGTACAGTGGTTTTGAAGTTCATAACATGCCTCTGGGCCGGAATGATTCCGGTGAGGCAAGTTACGGTGGAGCCTCAAGCTCTAGCGCAGCTCACCCGACCGAAAAGTCGAGGCCCGTCATTGTCTGGGTTATGTGCCAGATCCTGCGTGTGAGCAGTCATCCGACAGCGACTAGATACTGTGTCCATTGAATTCTTTTGTGAGTTGAAAAAAGCCGTTGTTATCGGCCGGCGCAATTTACTCAGGCAGGTTGGCAAAGTCAATCGCCGATAGCCGGTTAAGGTTGTGTTGAAGGGGGGAAGTTGGAAAGTGTTCAGGTCAATGACAGTTAATTGTTATTTTGAATGATCGTTAAATGGGAAATTAAACATAGAGTGTGAACGCCACGTAGCAGACCGTATGAAGTCATGCTGGCGATATCCTCCAGCCTGATCGATTATCGCATCCAGGGCTGGCTTGAATGAGTGGAGGGCAGGTGAGCGTCGATATCGAATGCGTGGTAGTCGGGGCTGGCGTGGTCGGGCTGGCGGTGGCCAGAGCCTTGGCCCGGACCGGACGAGAAGTGATCCTGGTCGAGGCGGGCGAGGGGATTGGCGTGGGCATCAGCTCGCGCAATTCGGAAGTGATCCACGCCGGGATCTATTACCCGAGCGGCAGTCTCAAGGCGCAATTGTGCGTGGAGGGCAAGCAACGCCTGTATACCTTCTGCGATGAGCGCGGTGTCGATTACCGGCGCCTCGGCAAGCTGATCGTGGCCACCGATGACCGTCAGCGCCATGCCTTGCAGGCGTTGCTGGAGCAAGGCCGGCGCAACGGTGTCGATGACCTGCAATTACTGGATGCCGGTCAGGCACGAGCGCTTGAGCCGGCGTTGTTTTGTGTTGCAGCGCTTTGGTCACCGTCTACCGGGATTGTCGATTCTCATGCCTTGATGCTGGCGCTTCAGGCCGATGCCGAAGCCTGGGGCACCTCGGTGGCCTTTCATACGCCGCTTACATCGGCCCGTTGTACCGAACAGGGTTTCGAGCTGCACATGGGGGGGACTCAGCCGATGACCTTGAGCTGTCGTGAACTGATCAACTGCGCCGGACTGTCTGCGCCAGAGGTGGCGAGCCGGATCGAAGGCTTGCCGGCGCGGCACGTGCCCAAGGCTTGGCTGTGCAAGGGCAGTTACTTCAGTTTCAGTGGCCCGGCGCCGTTCCGGCATCTGGTTTATCCAGCACCGGAAAGCGCCGGGCTGGGCGTGCACATGACCCTGGACCTGGGTGGTCAGGCCCGTTTCGGGCCGGATGTCGAATGGGTCGAGCAGATCGATTATCGCGTCGACCCCCATCGTGGCGAAGGCTTCTATCAGGCGATCCGGCGCTACTGGCCGGCGTTGCCCGATGACAGTCTGCAACCGGCCTACAGCGGCATCCGCCCGAAAATCAGCGGGCCGACCGAGCCGGCCGCCGACTTCATCATCAGCGGCCCGGATGTTCACGGCGTACCGGGTTTGGTTAACTTGTTCGGCATCGAATCGCCGGGGCTGACCAGTTGCCTGGCGCTGGCCGAACGGGTGGTGCAGCGTTTAATTCGCAATGAAACGCTGTAGCAGCTGGCGAAGCCTGCGTTCGGCTGCGCAGCAGTCGTGAATCCTGCGCACGTGGTTTATCTGACCCACCCGCAGCGTATGGTTTAGCGACTGCTGTGCAGCCGAACGCAGCCTTCGGCAGCTGCTACAAAGTCGTGCGGCGCAACCGATGATCAGGGTTTAGGCTGCAACCAGCTGCGAGGACTATTCTTGGCAATGCGCCCATCGCCATGGGAGATCTCTGATGATCAACGTACGCACTGCCCGCATGCTCGCCGATTACAAGCGCTGGGCCGATCAGCGACTCTTCGACAGCCTCATGGCGCTGCCACCTGAGGAACTCAATCGCAAACGGGTGTCGGTGTTCAATAACATGATCGGCGCCTTGAACCACACCTATGTGGTGGATTGCATCTGGCAAGCTCATCTGGAGGGCCGGGGGCACGACTTCAAGACCTCCCATGGCCTGCTCCATACCGAGCTCGCCGAGTTGCGAATGGCGCAACAGGAGATTGATCAATGGTTCTGTGGCTGGAGCTCGGCCCAGACCGAGGAGTCGCTGGATAAACCCATCGAATTCACCTCCATGTCGGGGGAAAGCGGGGTCATGAGTGCCGGCGCCATGCTGTTGCATGTGGTCAACCACGCCAGCTATCACCGGGGCTGGGTGATTCAGATGTACTTCGACATTCCGGCCATACCGCCGATCACCGACCTGTCAGAGTTTTTGCGCGAGGTTCCCGGGTATTGAGTCGAGCCCTGGCCCGATAACAGCATAAATCCGCTGTGGGAAGTGGCCCTGTGGCGAGGGGGCCGCTCCCACATTGATCTTCTTTGTTATGGAGATTGGGTCAAGCCTGGGGAATCAGGTTCTGCCGGCAATCGAGCACCAACCGCGCACCCCCTAACTCACTGCTGTCCACCTCCAGCGTAAACCCATGCAGGCTGGCAATCGCGGCTACGATCGACAGGCCCAGCCCGAATCCGCTTTGCGGGTTGCCGCCTTCGGCGCGATAGAAACGCTGAAACACTGCCTCGCGCTCGGCCGGCGCAATCCCGGGGCCGGAGTCGAGCACTTCAATGCGCGTGTGCCCCGCGTCATTCACCCCACGCAAAATCACCTGGCCACCTGGCGGGGTGAATTTGATCGAGTTGCTCAGCAAGTTCGCCACGGCTTCAAACAGCAGAGCGCGGTCGCCGTTGAGCCCGGGCAAGGATTCGGGCATTTGCAGTTCAAAGGTCAGTTCGCCTTCTTCCGCCAGCGGCAGATAAAAGTCATGCAACTCCCGCAGCAACGGCACCGGGTCCAGTCGCACGAACCCCGAACGGCGCTGGCGATCCTCCAGCTCGGAAATCCGCAACAAGCCACGGAAACGCGCCATCAAGGTGTCCGCCTCGCCGAGCACCGAATCCAGTTGCACGGCCAGTGTCGAGCCTTCATCGGCCTGTTGCTGAATCCGGTACAGCTGCGCCCGCAGACGAGTCAGCGGCGTGCGCAGGTCATGGGCGATGTTGTCGCACACGCCCTTGACCTCATGCATCAAGCGCTCGATGCGTTCGAGCATGGCGTTGACGATGGCGGCGAGCATGTCCAGTTCGTCACGGCGATTGGACAACGGCAGGCGCCGGGTCAGGTCGCCGGCGACGATGGCTTCGGCGCTGGCCTGGATCGCCCGGATCCGCCGCAGCGGGCGCCGTCTCAATAAATGCCAGCCGGCGATGCCCGGCAAAATCGTCAGCGACACGCCCCACAATAGCGCGTGCAGGATGATCCGGGTCACGGCAAACAACGAACCGTTGTCCCGCACCAGCACCAGCCAGCGGCCGTCCAGGGTTCGGGTCGCGACGGCGTCGCAGCTGTCGGCGGGCAGGGTCGGGTCGTCGGATTCGGCGCAATCGCCGAGCATGTGAATTTTGCCGTCCAGCGGCAGTTCTTCGGGGATCTGGCGCAAGGCGCCGCTGAGGTAGCGCTGCTGGTCATCGAACAGGCCATAGGCATCGATGCCGCGAATGTCGAAGGTCATGCTGGCGGCGAGGGCATCCACCAGTTGCTCGCCCTGGAAGCGTGAAAACAGATGCTGACGTTGCATCAGCGAGTGTTTGGCGAGGGTGTCGAGGTAGTTGGACACCTCGTAATACATGACCCCCATGAGAATCGCGCTCCAGGCGACGAACAGCGAACTGTAAAGCGCCAGCAAACGGCTGCTGGAGGAACGCCAGCCTTTAGAGGGGTTCAGCAATGACATAACCCGAGCCTCGCACGGTCCGAATCAGTGGGGCTTTGCCTGGCGGGTCGATTTTCTTGCGCAGACGGCCGATGTGCACGTCGATCAGGTTGGTGCCGGGGTCGAAGTGATAACCCCAGACTTCTTCGAAAATCATCATCCGCGACAGAATCTGCCCGGTGTTGCGCATCAGAAATTCCAGCAACTTGTACTCGGTGGGCAACAGCGTCAGCAACTGGCTGTCGCGGCTGGCCTCGTGGCTGATCAGGTTCAGCTCCAGATCGGCCACGCGCAACGTAGTGGCCTGGGCGGTCACGGTGTTCTGCCGGCGCAGCAAGACTTCGACCCGGGCGGCCATTTCATCGGTGGCGAACGGTTTGGTCAGGTAATCGTCGCCGCCGGCACGCAAGCCACGCACGCGTTCATCGACGTCGGAGAGGGCGCTGATCATCAGGATCGGCGTGGCCACACCCATGGTGCGCAAGGTGGTGACAATCGCCAGGCCATCGAGCTCCGGCAGCATGCGATCGAGGGTGATCAGGTCGTAGTCGCCACTGACGGCGCGCTCCAGGCCTTCGCGGCCATTGTCGACCCAATCCACCTCAAGGCCGTGGCTGCTCAGTTCGGCGACGATTTCCCGGGCGGTCACGGCGTCGTCTTCGATGGTCAAAATACGGGTCATAGGGCTTGCCTGATAATCGGTTCAATACGAAGTTGAGGCATTTTGCCAAGAATTACATGCGGCTGATTAAATTAACTTTCATGTGGTCTCGTGAGGCTGGTCGCAACATTGATATCATCCAGCCATGACTCTAAATGGAAGCTGCACTGTGCGCACTTTAATGGTTCGTGGCTGGATGCCAATATTTGTGCTGTTGTGCCTGTTCGGTTCATCCGCCTGGGCTGCCAATACGCCGTGTTCGGGGAAGAAGGGCGGTATCGATCGTTGCGACGGCGATCTGTTCCTGTGCAATGACGGCTCCATCAGCGGTTCAAAGAAAAGCTGTTCGGCGATGTTTGGCACTAAAAGCCAGGCGCGGCCGCAGACGCTGTTACAGGAAACCGAAGGCTGCGCCTGCGGTACCGGTACGTTCTGCACCGGGCCAAGAGGCGGTGTGTATTGCCTGACGCCCAGCGGCAACAAGAGTTACAAGCGCAAGTAATTCGTTTGCAGCCAAAAAACGCTTAGCGCAATGCTTAGCGTCGATGTTGGATAGGACGCAGGTGTTTTCACTGGCCTGGATCAATATTTCCTTCGGCGATATTTCCTAACATAAAAAGATCCAGCCCCATCTCGCGGTATTGACTACATTGCTTGGACGCGCAGCTGATGCGTTGTCGAAGTACCAGTGCAGACCTTCTCGTTGTTATTAGTCAGGTGGCCCGCAAGGTGTAGTGCAGCATGGAGCTGAAGAATCTCACCTGAACCTTTCACGGATGAACAATCGCAATGCAACGCATAAACCGAACCTTCGATATCCAGCCACTGGTGCGGGCGGATATGACTGTGTGCATCAATGGCCAGACTGTCAGCGCCGCCATCGGCGAAACCGTCCTGACGGTCATTCAGTCACTGGGCATTCGCCAGGTGGCCCGTAACGATCACGATCAAATCAGCGGTGCCTATTGCGGCATGGGCGTGTGCCAATGCTGCCTGGTGAAAATCGATGGGCGCCACAAACGGCGTGCCTGCCAGACGATCGTGCGTGAGGGCATGCGCATCGAAACCCGGGTCAACCGTATCGCCGGGCAGGAGGTTTTATGAGCCTGCAACCGGTGATCGTCGGCGGCGGGCCGGCGGGTATGGCCGCGGCCATTGAACTGGCGCGCCATGGTGTGCGTTGTACCTTGCTCGAAGAGGCTTCGCGTCTTGGCGGGGTGGTCTATCGCGGCCCCTTGCGCGATAACGTGCAACTGGATTACCTGGGGCCACGCTATTCGGAAGTGCTGGCCAAACTGCATGGAGAATTCCACGAGCAGTCGGGCCTGATCGACGTGCGCTTGAACCACCGCGTGGTCGGCGCCGAAGGCACCCGGGCGTTGGTGGTGCTGGACATCAACGAGCATTTGCAGGAGGTCGAATACCCGCAGCTGCTGTTGGCTGCCGGTTGCCATGAGCGCAGCGTACCGTTCCCCGGCTGGACCTTGCCTGGGGTGATTCTGCTGGGTGGTTTGCAACTGCAAATCAAGAGCGGCGTCGTTCAACCCCAGGGGCCGGTGGTGATTGCCGGCACCGGTCCGCTGTTGCCGCTGGTGGCCTGCCAGCTACACGCTTCGGGGGTGAGCGTCGCCGGAGTCTACGAGGCGTGCGGGTTCGGCAAGATCGCCCGGGAAAGCCTCGCGCTATTGAACAAGCCACAGTTGTTCCTCGACGGTTTGAGCATGCTCGCGTACCTGAAACTGCACGGCATTCCCATGCACTATGGCTGGGGCGTGGTCGACGCACAGGGCGAGGATGAGTTGAGTTCGGTGACTGTCGCGCCGTACTCCAGCACCTGGGAGCCAGACCTGAGCCGCGCCGAACGGATTGCCGCGCAGACCCTGGCGGTCGGCTATGGCTTCATTCCTCGCACCCAACTCAGCCAGCAAATGGGCCTGGACCATGGCTTCAGCGATGACGGCTACCTGCGGGCCAGCGCCAATGTCTGGCAGCAAAGCAGCGAACCCCATGTGCATCTGGCCGGTGACATGGGCGGCATTCGCGGTGGCGAGGCGGCCATGCTCGCGGGACGAATCGCAGCAGTGTCGATCCTGCTGCAACGTGACGTGCTGGATGCGGAGTTGGCGCGGGTCAGACGTGACCGCTACCTGTCGAAACTCAAGTCCATCGTGCGCTTTCGCGCCGCCGTCGACCGTTACACCGAACGCGGTGCCGGGCAGACCGCATTGCCGGTCGCCGACACGGTGATTTGCCGCTGTGAGCACGCGACCCGCGCCGACATCGATCGGGCGCTGGAGCAGGGTGTGCAAGACCTGGCCAGCCTGAAAATGCGCACCCGCGTGAGCATGGGCGACTGTCAGGGGCGGATGTGCGTCGGTTATTGCACCGACCGTTTGCGCGAAGCCACCGGGCGGCAAGATGTGGGCTGGTTGCGACCGCGCTTTCCCGTCGACCCGATTCCTTTTTCAGCATTCCAGTCTGTCGGCACGGAGGCTGCAAGCCATGAGTAAGTTCTACGACGTGATCATCGCCGGCGGCGGTGTGATCGGGGCGTCCTGCGCCTATCAGTTATCCAAGCGCAAACACCTGAAAGTCGCGCTGATCGACGCCAAGCGACCCGGCAACGCGACCCGTGCTTCGGCCGGGGGCTTGTGGGCGATCGGTGAGTCGGTGGGCTTGGGCTGCGGGGTGATTTTCTTCCGCATGATGTCGGCCAATCGCAAGCGCGAAGCCCAGGGCGCGGCGGTGGCGGTGGACTCCAGCACGCCGCATATCCTGCCGCAGTCGTTCTTCGATTTCGCCTTGCAGTCCAACGCGATGTACCCGGATTTGCACCGGGAGCTGCAGGACAATCACGGGATGGATTTCAAGTTCGAGAGGACCGGCTTGAAATTCGTGATCTACGACGATGAAGACCGGCTCTACGCCGAGCACATCGTGGCGTGCATTCCGCACCTGGCGGATCAGGTGCGCTGGCTCGATCAAGCGGCACTGCGCGAAGCCGAGCCAAGTGTCAGCCATGAGGCGAGGGGGGCGCTGGAGTTTCTCTGCGACCATCAGGTCAGCCCGTTCCGCCTGGCCGATGCCTACACCGAAGGCGCGCGGCAAAACGGTGTGGACCTGTACTTCAACACCAACGTCACCGGGGTGCTGCATCACGGCTCGCAGGTCACTGGCGTGCAGACCTCCGAGGCCGGTGTGTTCCGTTGCGATACGCTGATCAACGCTGCGGGTGCGTGGGCCGCCGACCTCAGCGAGCAGGCCACCGGCATTCGCATTCCGGTGAAACCGGTGAAGGGCCAGATCCTACTGACCGAGCGCATGCCGAAGATCCTGCGCGGTTGCCTGACCACCAGCGACTGTTACGTGGCGCAGAAAGACAATGGCGAAATCCTGATCGGCAGCACCACCGAAGACAAAGGTTTTGACGTGACCACCACCTACCCGGAAATCAGCAGCCTGGTGCAAGGCGCAGTGCGCTGCATTCCGGCGCTCGCCGACATCAACCTGAAACGTTGCTGGGCCGGGTTACGTCCTGGTTCGCCGGACGAACTGCCGATTCTCGGGCCGATGAAAGGGGTGCAGGGTTACCTCAATGCCTGCGGACATTTCCGCACCGGCATCCTGACCTCGGCGATTACCGGCGTGGTGCTGGACAAACTGGTGAATAACGAGCCGTTGCCGCTGGATATCACACCGTTTCTGGCGGATCGGTTTGAAGTGACGCCGGAGGTCGAATCGAAAGAAGCGCACATGGCTTGACCTCAACCTCACCACAGACGCGCGAGCGCTGTGGTGAGGGCGCTTGTGCCGTCACTCTTTAACGCTCATGAACTCCTTGGCCCAACGAATGTAGTCCTCCGGCTGCGTATAGGTATGCGTTAGTTCGGTGGCGTTCAGGTCGGAGGCCTGGGTGAAGATCTGGCGCTGTTCACGCAGGCTGTCATAAGTGGCTTTGATCGCTGCGAAGTAGGCGCCATGGCCGTCGATGGTGACTCGCACGCCCAATTCGGCCAGGCGTTTGTCGTCGCGCAGCAGCGGGTTGCCGTAGGTGACCAGCATCAGCGGTACGCTCAGGTGTTCGGCGATCTGTTCCAGATGATCGAAATCCTGCACGCCCACCATGCAAATCCCGTCGGCCCCGGCCTGTTGGTAATGCTGGGTGCGGCTGATGATTTCCTGGACCGGCAGGATCCCTGCGTTGGTGCGGGCGATGATCGCCATTTCCGAATCGACCCGGGCTTCCAGCGCCGCGCGGATCTTGCCGACACCTTCGGCGACCGTGATCAGGTCGGTGGACTTGCGACCGAATTGCGCCGGTAGCAGGGTGTCTTCGATGGTCAGGGCGGCCA
Source organism: Pseudomonas sp. Pseusp15 (assembly GCF_059492165.1). Classification (NCBI taxonomy): domain Bacteria; kingdom Pseudomonadati; phylum Pseudomonadota; class Gammaproteobacteria; order Pseudomonadales; family Pseudomonadaceae; genus Pseudomonas; species Pseudomonas sp. Pseusp15. The sequence goes on along the minus strand of NZ_CP168523.1, from coordinate 2,416,301 downwards.
CGCCGGCGCGTTCGAGTTCGACGATGGTGCGCATGACATTGAGCGCGTTGCCGTAGCCGTGGTCGGCGTCGGCAATGACCGGCAATTGCGCCACTCGGCCGATGCGGGTGGCCTGTTCGGCGAACTCACTGAGGGTGATCAACGCAAAATCGGGGGCGCCCAATACCTGCAACGACGCCACCGAACCACCCAGGATTCCCACCTCAAAACCCAGGTCGGCGGCGATGCGTGCCGACATCGGGTCGAAGACAGAGGCCGTGTGGTAGCAGATGCCGGAAGCGAGCAGTTGGCGGAAATTACGGCGTAAATCTTGGTGAGAAAGCCTGGACATACGAGTTCCACCATATAAAGGAATGGAAGGGCTTGAGCAAAAGTGTCAACGCCGAAGGAACAAAAGGCTATCACGCGGGCGGGTAAAGGATGATGACGAATTTTTTTGGCAAGTGAACGCAAGATCTTTTCCGCTCACGCCGCTACCGCTTGCTGCTGTTGGTTGAGCAGCGGCACCGCGCGTACCGAGCTGCCGGGTTGCAATTGCAGGCGTTTGGCGGTGAGGCGGTCGACCACCAGGCTATTGCCCACCAGCCGCGCCCGGGCGGTGGTGATGCGGCAGTTTTCCAGGCGACGGTTGTGGATCAGCCATACCGGGGCCTGGTCGTCGGGCGTGCCGATGGCCAGCACCAGTGATTGGCTGTCGCGCACCGCGCGGATTCTCGACACCGGGGCTTCGATCACCGGGCCTGCGTCGAAGATGTCGATGTAACCCTTATGGGCAAACCCCTCGGCGGTGAGGATCTTCAGCGCCGGTTCGGTGTTGGGGTGGGGCTTGCCGATCACCGCCTGGGCCTGTTCGGTGAGCAGGCAGGTGTAGAGCGGCTGGCGCGGCATCAGTTCGGCGATGAACGCTTTGCTGCCCAGCCCCGACAAGTGATCGGCATGGCTGAAATCCATCTTGAAGAAGTGCCGGCCCAGGCTGTCCCAGAACGGTGAGCAGCCATGTTCGTCGGCACTGCCGCGCAGTTCGGCGATGAGCTTGTCGCCGAACAGCTGGGGGAATTCGGCAACGAACAGCAGCCCCCCCAGCGACAGCAATCGACCATTGCTGCCATAACGTTGATCGTGTCGCAGGAACAACGAGCAGATTTCCGATTGCCCGGTCATTTCGTTGTTGAGGAACAACGTGGGGATCTGGCGCTGAATACCCAGGTCCGGCGATGAACTGACCGTGAGCCCGACCCGGTAGTTGTACCAGGGCTCTCGCAGACCGACGGCCCCGATCAGGGCACTGACGCCGACCACTTGCTGATCATCGTCTTCGAGCACAAACAGGTAGTCGGCATCCGCGCGCTCGACCTGTCCGGCGAAAGTCCGCTGGGCCCAGCGCACCCGGTGGGTCAGGCGCTCTTCGTTGGCCGGCAGGGTAGTGAACCCGGGGCCGGCCCGTTGTACCAAATCCAGTAAAGCGGGCAGGTCGGTCATTTGAACCGGGCGCAAAATCATGATGCAGCTCCTTCTTCGCGCCTGCTCGGGCGCTGTCGTTGGGCTCGGGGCCGGTTGCCACTCACAGGGCGATCAGCCGGATCGCACTGGCGTCGGTCACGTTCAAGGCCGCGCACATCTCGGCGCTCAAAGCGATAGGTTGCCCGGCGCAGTAGTCCAGTTCGGCGACGATGGCGCGGTAGTCCTTCAACGAATCGTTGCTCACCAGGTAACTGCCACGGGCGTCGATGGGCGAGCCCGTCTGCACCGTGCCGGCCTGGCTCTGGGCGATGGAACGAATGCTTGAGGTGCGGGCGTACAGCGTCGGGCCGCCGTCGAACAGGTCGATGTAGCTGTTGGTCTCGAAGCCTTCGCGCTCCAGAATGTCGAAGGCCTCCTGGCCATCGGGGTGGATCCGGCCGATGCAATCTTGCGCAGCCTGCGACAGCATCGGCACGTAGATCGGGTATTGCGGCATCAATTCTGCGAGGAATGTTCGGCTCTGCAGGCCGCAAAGCCGCTCGGCCTCGACGTAAGGCAAATCGAAGAAATGCTTGCCCAGAGCATCCCAGAACGGCGATTGCCCCTGTTCGTCGCTGTAACCGACGATCTCGGTGATCACCGCTTCGGCAAAACGTGCCGGGTGGGCGGCGATGAACAGCAGTCGCGCCCGGGACAGCAACTCGGAAAATGGCGTGCGCTCCAGTGCCGAGTCGATATGGAAACCGCGCAGCAAAGAGTGACCGCTGAGGTCTTGGCACAACGACAACGCCGGCACCCCATGCTCGATGTTCAGCTCCCGTGAGGCGCTGGTGAAATGGCGGTTGCGCAAACTGTAGAACGGCTCGCCGAACCCGGCGGTGGCGAGCACTTCCGAGCAGCCGACCAGACGGCGAGTCGTCAGGTTTTCCAGCACGAAGAAATAGTTCTCCGGACCTTGGCCCTGGACGTCTTTTTCGAACGAAGCACAGGAATCGAGAATTTTCTCCCTCAGGCGTTCGGTGTCGTCCGGCAAGGACGTGACCCCCACCAGACTGTCACGCGCCAGTTGCTGCAACTGGGGCAGGTCGGTTAACTCGACTGGACGTAAGACCAGCATGGACATACTCCTGTATCAAAGGGTTCGGCGGCTTGCACCGAACCTGACTATCACTGTCGGTTTCCACGCGTAAAATCGGCAGTCGCCTGAAATCATGTCAGACGTTGCTCTTTTTCTTGTCAGCCGTTGCTTGGGTCGGGCAGTGCGGTGCTGGCACCCAGTTTGTTGAGGAAGAATAGATAGACCAGGCCCAGGGCAATCCAGATCAGGCCGAGTTTCTGTGCATCGACGCCCATGTTGTACATGATGGCGGCGACGATGATGAAGCCGATGACCGGGCAGATCAGGTGACGGATCACCTGGCCGGATTGCTGCCGGCGCCAGTAGTAGTTGATCACGGTCAGGTGCAGCAGCATGAAGCCGCTCAGGGCGCCGAAGTTCACCAGAGAGGTGAGGGTGTCCACCGAGTTGATGAACAGGTAGCAGATCACCAGCGACAGCACCGCCACCAGATAAATGCTCAAGTACGGTGTGTTGTGTTTCGGGTGCACTTTGGCCAGCACTTTTGGCAGTTTGCCGTCTCGGGCCATGCCGAACAGCAGTCGCGAAACCGCCGCTTGGGAGGTGATGGCGACCGCCACACCCCAGGCCAGCGCAGTGGCCACGGCGGTCAGGGTGGCCAGCCAGCTACCGGCGGCGATTTCGGCGATTTCATAGAACGCGGTGTCGGCGGACTTGAAGCCCAGGCCGGCGGCCAGGTCGGTGGCGATCCAGGTCTGCACGACGAAGATCACGCCCATCACCACCAGGGTAATCAACGCTGCTTTGCCGACGCTGCGGCCCGGATCGCCCTTGATCTCTTCGGCGAGGGTCGAAATCGCATCGAAGCCGAGGAACGACAACACCGCGATCGACACCGCTTGCATCAACAGGGCGAAGTTGAACGTCTCGGGGTTGTACAGCGGCGCCAGGGTCAGCTGACCGTTACCGCCGCCACTGTGCAAGGCAGTCCAGGCGTAGAACAGGAAGATCCCCAGCACCACCAGTTGCGCCAGCAGGAAGATGATGTTCATCCGCGCGGTGAAGGTGATGCCCCGCAGGTTGACGAAAGTGGCGCTGACCAGAAAGGCCAGGATGAAACCGACTTTCGGGATGTCCGGGTACAAATGATTCAGCGCCATCGCCGCGTATACGTAGAGCAGCGGCGGAATCAGCAGGTAATCGAGCAGCATCAGCCAGCCGGCGATAAACCCGACATGTTGGTTGAGGCCGCGTTGTGCGTAGGAATACACCGAGCCCGCCACCGGAAAGGCCCGGGCCATGCTGCCGTAACTGAGGGCGGTGAACAGCATCGCCACCATGCCGATGATGTAGGCCAGCGGCACCATGCCGGGTGCTTCGGCGTTGACGTAACCATACACGCCGAACGGAGCGATGGGGATCATGAAGATCATCCCGTACACCACCAGGTCGGTCAGTGACAGGCTACGTTTCAACTCTTGCCTGTAGCCGAATTCTTCAATGTCCATGAAGCCGTTCTCCTTGATATAAGCAGCTACACGCTGCGAGTTTGAAACTGTTGCTATAGCAGCGGCGCCAGATAGTCGGTCCAGCGACTGACGTCCTCGCGGGTGCGCAGCAGGTCGTTGCGCACCTCGATCAGCACCGAGTCCAGCCCGCGTGCATCGCCGTGAACCGGTACGGTCATGTCACCCAGCGGATCGACTTTGTATGGCTGATTACCGGCGACTTTCAATGGGTGCCGGCTCAGGCCGTCGATCATTCGCTGGGCGTACTCCGTGGCCTGGCCGTACAACACGCCGACTTCCAGCGATCGTGGCTGGCCGTAATATATCGGCGTGAAACTGTGAATCCCCACCACTCGAACCGGTTTATTTTGCTCCACACGGGCGTCGATCAAGGTTTGCAGGCGTGCATGAAACGGTTTGAACAGGCAGTGCCGGCGGTATTCACGGGTGGCCTCATCCAGATCGCGATTGCCCGGCACCTGATAAATCTCGCTCTGCAACGGAATGCTGTCCGGCGCGTGGCGCGGGCGGTTGAGGTCGATCAACAGCCGCGAATAGTTGGCCGCCAACAGGGTCGCGCCCAGTGCTTCGGCCAAACCCTCGGCCAGCGCCAGGGCGCCGATGTCCCAGGCGATGTGTTCGCGGGCGGCCTCGTCGCTCAGGCCCAGGTCGTTTAACCGGTCCGGGATAAAACGACTGGCGTGTTCACACACCAGAATCAGCGGGTGCTCGGAAGCTTCCCGGCTCAGGGTGTAGGCAGGCCGGGTGTAGAGGCCCAGTTCGGCGGATTCAGTACAGGCGCGCATAGTGCTCACAGAGGTCGGCGGGCGAGAGCTGTTCCGTCAGCGTCAGTTCCTCGGTTTTCAGGGCGAAGTAGGTATCCAGTAACGCGCTCGGCAGGGCTTCGATCAGCGCCTCGCTGTTGCGCAGGCAATCCAGTGCCCGGGACAGCGACGCGGGCAGGGCGACGATGCCGCGGGCATGGCGTTGCTCTTCGTTCAGGGAGTCAGGGATTTCATCGGTGATGGCGTTCAACGCCAGGCGCTGCTCGATACCCAGGCGCCCGGCGATCAGCAATGCAGCCATGGCCAGGTGCGGTGAGGCGGTGGCGTCCATGGCGCGAAATTCCAGGTTGTACTGCATCGCCACGGATTTGCCGCCCAGGCTGACGGTCGGGCAAATCCGCAGCGCCGCTTCGCGGTTGCGTTGGCCGAGGCAGGCGTAGGAAGCGCTCCAGTGGTGGGGCTGCAAGCGTTCATAGGAAACCGGCGTTGGGGCGGTGAACGCACAGAGCGCCGGCAAGTAATGCAGAACGCCGGCGGCCCAATGCTGGCCGAGGGTCGACAGGCCGTTGGCGGTGCCAGCGTCATACATCACCGGTTGGCCGGCCATGTCTTGCAGGCTCACGTGCAAATGCACGCCGTTGCACACGGCATGCTCGGCCGTCTTGGGGGCGAAACTCAGGCTGAGGCCCATTTGCCGGGCGATCTCACGGGTGATCTCGCGCACGTTCACCGCGCGGTCGGCGGCGGCGACACCAAGGGCCGGGCGGCAGGTGATTTCGTATTGGTGCTTGCCGTATTCCGGCAGGAACATTTCCGGTTCGACGCCGCCGGCTCGCAGTGCACTGAGCAGCCAGCCGCCGAATTCGGCGCCTTGGCGCTGGGCTTCCAGAGAGAACGCCAGGTGCTCCGCCGCGCCGCTGTCGAGGTTGAATTCGTGTTCGAACGCGGCGTTGATCTGCAAACCCAACTCGTCGCGATAGCGTTCCACTTCGTTGCGCAACAGCGTACGAGGACAGGCGCCCCACGGACGGCCATCGGTTTCGCGAATGTCGCCGTGAATGAAGTCCAGCGCCGGCGCGTTGGCATCCGGGCCGTTGTTGACGGTCACCCGGCTGCTCAAGTCGGGAACCAGCCGTAAATCCCCATAAGCGCCCCAAGGGTTGCTGGTGGCGATGATGTCTTGCGGGGTCAGGGCGCTATTGGCCGGCACCCAGCCGCAACCGGCCACTTGATAGGCATCGAGTTCGTCGGTGGGGAAGGAACGGCCGCGTGTCACGCCGATCAGGTCGGTGGTGACAATGGTGGTCATGGGCAGGGGTGACAGGCGTTCGCTCATGGCTGCATCTCCTGCAACCGGCCAAGCACAGTCTGGGTGTCGGTGATCCAGCAGTAGCCCTTGATGGCGTTCAGGCAGGCGTGATGCCGCTGTTCGGTGTAGGTGGCGCAGGCATCTTCGACCAGCGTTACCAGGTAGCCACGGTCGGCGGCGTCGCGCACGGCCATGTCGACGCATTGGTCGGTGACGATGCCGGCGATGATCAGGTGGCGGGTTTCAAGGTTGCGCAGCACGTAGTCAATGCTGGTGGAGTTGAACACCCCGGAAGAGGTCTTGGGCAGCACGATTTCGTTTTCGGTCGGCGTCAGCTCTTCGATGATTTGCGCTTGCGGGCTGCCCTTGGGCAGGTGCATGTCCGAGAGTTTGTGGTCCAGCGAACGGTCGCGGCCATCGGCGGTGAGGCTTTCGATGAGTGTGTGCAACACGTTTTGCCGGGCGCTGCGAAAGGCATCGAGCAGCCTGCGTTGATTGGGCACCACCTGCGTGCGGGCGCGGGTCAGGAAGTAGTCGGCATCCGGTTCGTTGAGGTGTGGGTCGAACTGCGGTTCGAGCCAGGCACGTTGCATGTCCACCAGCAACAGCGCGGTGTGATCGGCGGCAAACGGCAAGTCCCGGGGCGAATGGTGGGGGAGCATGAACATCCTTATTTATCCTCCAGCAGGTGAGTGTCGAAGTCGGCTCGCAGGGCATCGATGCCTTCCAGGCGATCGGCCAGATCGGGGCTGCGCAGGGTCAGGCAGGCAATCAGTGCTTCAACCTGGGCCAGCGCCGGCACTATCGAGTCGAAGGCCGACGCCGATTCCACCGGTGCGCTGATGATCAGGTCGGCTATTTCCCGCAGCGGTGATGCGTAGATGTCGGTGAACAACACGACGCGCGCATGTCGGCTCTTCGCGGCATTGGCGACCCGCAGGGCCTGGGACTGATAGCGGCGATAGTCGAACACCAGCAATACGTCCTGACGCTGCACGTCAAACAACCGGTCCGGTAATTGGGCGTTGTCTTCCAGGGCGAAACAGCCGGGCCGCAACAGGCGCAGGTGATTGAGCAAATAGTTGGCGAGGAAACTGCTGAAGCGACCGCCAAAGCAGTGGACCTGGTGGCGGGTGTCGAGCAGCCACTCCACCAGAATCCGCACATCTTCAGGCTGGGTAAGCGCCTGGGTTTCTACCAGTGCCCGATGGCTGTCTGCCAGATAATGGCTCCAGGGGTCATCTTTTTTGAGTTGGGCGCGGGGCTGCAACAGGGTGCTGGGGGAGCGCAGGCGGTGATCCATGTCACTGAGCAAGGCTTCCTGAAAATCGGCGTAACCGCTGAAACCCAGCTTTTTTACCAGCCGCACGATGGTCGGATCGCTGACACCGGCATGTTCGGCCAGACGTGACATCGGGCCCAGTCCGTTACGCGGGTACTGGTCCAGCAAGGCACGTATGACTTTGCGTTCCGACGGCGTGAAGTCCAGGCCGGGCTCGGTGATCAGGTCTCTGAGAGGGGGCATCCGGGCTCCTGCTGGATGGGTATGTCGGTTTCATTTCATAAAACGCTAAATTAGTATTTATGTAACGTGTGCTACATGTCTAGTTAATTTTCGTGCGGATTTTAAAAGCACTAAAATGGGGCAAAACCCCCGTGCGTGCGGGGCTGAGTGGATGTCGACAGGCTTTGTAGGACATCGCCCATAGAGGTGTGAGATATCGACCCAGCTCAGGAATAAAATGGGCGTTGTGAGCCCACGCCGTAGCAGCTGCCGAGCTCGCGAGGCTGCGTTCGCTGGTAGCAGCTGTCGAGCCTGCGAGGCTGCGTTCGGCTGCGAAGCAGTCGTAAACCCTGAGTGCACAGTGTGCCTGACGGATCACAGTGCCTGATTTTACGACCGCTACGCGGCCGAACGCAGCCTCGCGAGCTCGGCAGCTGCTACAAGGAAGGCGCCCAGAGTGCGTTTCTTGCGGCACAATGAACCGATTGTTCGCGGCATCGTGCCATCTTTCATCCCATCGACAGAGAGAACCTTCGTGCAGGCAACCCGCTTGACCCTGATTTGTCATGCTCGAACCGTCGCACAGAAACTGGCGCGTTTTCCTACGAATGAACCCGTGGAAATGGATTGGCAATCGGCGAAGGGCTCGCGCTGTCGTCTGTTCAAGCGAGCCCCCCGTTTACTCTGCGGCCCTGAACTGCGGACCCGGCAAACCGCTGAGCTGTTTGGCGACAACGTGGAGATTGTCACGGCACTGGGGGATTGCGATTTCGGACGCTGGCAAGGCACGTCGATCGACGACTTGCAAACATCCGAACCCGAGACGCTCCAGGCCTGGCTCAGCGACCCGACGTCGGCGCCCCACGGGGGAGAATCGGTGGCGCAGCTCGGCGAGCGGGTAGCCGCGTGGTTGAAGACCCTTGAGGCGACACCGGAGCATATCGTTGCCATCACCCATCCGTTTGTCATTCGCGCCGCGCTGATGCAGGTGTTGCAGGGCGCGGCGTTCAACCAGATCGACGTCGAGCCGTTGTCGGCCATCGAATTGCGGTTCAACGGTCGCTGGCGGTTTCGCTTGACGGGCATGGACCCTGAAGGAGCGCTGTGATGAAAAAACTTCTGGTCATCGGTGTCGGCGCCGGCAACCCCGACTACATCACGATGCAGGCGGTGAAGGCGCTGAACCGGGTCGACGTGTTTTTCCTCATGGACAAGGGCCAGAGCAAAGACAAACTGATCGACCTGCGTCGCGAGATCTGCGAGCGCTACATCACCGACCGCGACTACCGCTTCGTTGAAGCCAATAGCCCTGAGCGTGAGCGCGGCGATGTGGACTACAACGCCAGCGTCGAAGACCTGAACCGTGCCAAGCAGCAGACGTTCGAGCGGCTGATCGATGAGGAAATGACCGACGACCTGTGCGCCGGTTTTCTGGTGTGGGGCGATCCGGCGTTGTACGACAGCACCATTCGGATCCTGCAGGCGATTCTGGCGTCAGGTCGTTGTGTGTTCGAGTTCGAGGTGATCCCCGGCATCACCAGCGTGCAGGCGCTGGCGGCGCAACATAAGGTGCCGCTGAACAGCATCGGCCGCTCGATTGAAATCACCACCGGCCGACGGCTGGCGGCCGGCCAGGTAAGCGATGCCGACAGCCTGGTGGTAATGCTGGATGCGCAAGATGCCTACCATCACGTGGCTGATCAGGAGACAGAGATTTATTGGGGCGCTTATCTGGGGACGCCGGATGAAATCCTGATCAGCGGCAAGCTCAAAGACGTGGCCGATGAAATTGAGCGGGTGCGCAAGGCGGCGCGGTTGGCCAACGGGTGGATCATGGATACCTACCTGTTGCGCAAGCCTTGAACGCCGCCAACCGATGGATCAGTGTTCTTTGGCTTTTCTGATCCTGATCAAAATAAACAGCAGGATGCACAGCGCGAGCGGGGTCATGGCCAGCATGGCGTCCCGCGGGGAAATGTCCACGCCCAGGGTGTGCAGGCCCGAGTAGAACAGCTTGAACAGGCTCAGCAAATAATAGGTGATGGCGATAATCGACAAGCCTTCGACCGCACGCTGGATTTTGATTTGGGTATCGGCGCGAGCGTTCAGGCTGCTCAGGATTTCCGAGTTCTGTTCTTCCATTTCAACCTGCACCCGCGCCTGCAGCAGATCCCCGAGGTTGGCCACGCTTTTGGCCAGCTGCTCCAGGCGCTGTTCGGTGACGTCACAGTACCTGACGGTGGGTTTGAAGCGTCTTTCGATGAAGATCCCCAGTCGCTGGCAATCGCCCACGTGAGTTTCCCTGAGTTCGTCCAAACGCTCGAAAACCAGCTGGGCATACGCTTGGGTGGCGCTGAAGCGGTGTCGGGTTTTCGCGGTGCTGCTGACCACTTGCGCCGACAGACTGGCGATGTCGGTCAACAACGCTTTCGCATTGCCGGTATCGGGGCCGGCGTTACGTTCCGAAAGGTTGACCAATGTCTTGTCGAAGACGTTGAGCTGAGCGCTCAAGGTTTTCGCGGTGGTCAGGGAAAGCGACGCCATCATGCGGTAGGTTTCGATTTCCAGCAGGCGGCGGATCATCCGGCCTTGGCGATAGGCATTCAGGCGCTTGTTGACGAACAGGAAACGGTTAGTGCCGTCCTCGCTCAGGCGAAAATCGCTCCAGACCGTCGCATCGCCACCGCCTATGCATGAGCCGCAAGGGTCTTTGAATCCATAAGCCGACAGATCGCCGGAAAACGACGCATCGTTGCGCACCACAATCTGCACGGCGTTGATCACGTGCTGCATGAAGGGTTCGACGCGGTCCATCAAGGTCTTGGGGGGCTGGCTCCAGTCAGGCTCCTGACTGGAAGAAGGCACCACCAGTGTCAGCGTCAGGAACTCCGCGTGCCGCTCCCACTTCAAGGCATGCCCTTCCAGCCTGGTGATGCCCTGGGCCGCATCCGGGTCGACGGGGCCGGGGCAGCAGCGACTCAGCAGGGTGTCGCATTGCCCGTCATTAGCCAGAAACGCCAAATGAAACACGTGGGCGGGCTCGTCGAAATACAGCGAAGGGCGCGCGTGCAACTCATTGTGCAGGGTCAGTCTTTGCGGGTGCATGCTGTCGAGGCCATGTTGGAGTTGTTTGTTCTTGGGACTGGGTGACCCATTTTGGAGTCACATGCAACTCCCCTCGCCACACGAGCCCGGCACGAGATGCACAACACAGTTGTGAACTATTCTTTCCCAAGTGGGCACCTTCAATGACGCCCACAGGGGATTGATATATATCAAGGCCCAAGAGACTTTAAGGAGGGAGTCTGGGCTGAAGCCGGGTTGCTGACCTGGCGAAAACGCCATCGCTGTCCGGAGTCAGATCATGAGCCAGTATCAACGGTTATTACTGATCATCAACCCGCTCCTGCGCCAGTCTCCCGCGCTCAACCATGCCGCTGCCGTGGCCAAGGCCAGCGGGGCGAGTTTGCATATTGCGGCGCTGATCCCCTCGTTGGACATTCTGTCGTTGCTCGAAGAGGGCGACCGGAAAGTGGCTCGGGCGAACTACCTGCAGGAACACCGCGACTGGCTCAAGGAACAGGCGGAAAAAATGCAGGGCAGGGGGATCGAGGTGACAACCGAGGTCGCCTGGGCCGACAACATGCGCCAGGACATCCTTGATCACGTCACGGAAATGCACCCCGATCTGTTGATCAAGCAAGTCCAGCATGAGCCCGTGCTCAAGCGCGCGTTCTTTACGCCGCTGGACTGGCGTTTGTTGCGCCATTGTCCGGTGCCGGTCTATCTGGTGGGCGCCGAAAGCCATGCCTTGCCGCAGAAGGTGGTGGCCGCGGTTGATGTTGGCGATACCGAGCCTTCGAACAGCGAACTCAATGACCGGATCATCCTGCAGGCGTCTGCCCTTGCGCTGCAATGCAATGCCGAGTTGCATCTGCTGTACGCGTGTGACATTCCGGCTGCTTTTCTGGCGGATCTGGGCGGTGGCCTGACGCTATCGGAGCTTACCCGGGAATTGCGCAAGGACCTGGAAACCTCATTCCTCAAGTTGGCCGCCCGGTTCGGCGTGCCCGCTGAATGCCGGCATTTCATCACAGGGCATCCGGTGTCGGCGCTGAGTGAGTTCGCCCACGAACACCAGATAGATGTGATCGTGATGGGTAGAACGCAATACGGTAGCCTGGAGAAACTGCTCGGCAGCACGACCGAACATATTCTGTACCAGGTGCCTTGCAGCGTTCTGGCGGTGTAGTCGCAAGCATCCTTGGCGAAATTGACTTGCCCGTTTCGGGGTTCCCGCCCCAGGGAGGTTTTCAGATGAATCACAGTCCTTCATTGCAAACCATCTTGCATGACCGGGTTGATGCCGGCCGAAGCCTGGTGGAGTCGCTGCTTAAATACGCCAAAAGAGCCGATGTCATCGTCCTCGCCTTGCCCCGTGGCGGCGTGCCGGTCGCCTATGAAGTGGCCACGGCCCTGGAGGTTCGCCTGGACCTGATGCTGGTCCGCAAGCTGGGCGTGCCGTCCCACCAGGAATTCGCCATGGGCGCTATCGCCAGCGGTGGCATTCAAATCGTCAATGACGATGCGCTGCGGGCTAATGGCATCGACCAGCGTACGCTCGACGCTGTGGTGGCGAAGGAAACGCAGGAAATGTTGCGTCGCGAGCAGCTATTCCGGGCATCCCGCGAGCCTTTGGCACTCAAGGATCAAGTGGTGATTCTGATCGACGACGGCCTGGCGACAGGGGCCACGATGATGGCCGCGATACAGGCCGTGCGCTTGCAAGCACCATCGCGCATCGTCGTCGCCGTGCCGGTGGCCCCCATGGAAACGGCAGAGGCACTGCGCGACGAAGTGGACGAGCTGATTTGCCCGCTCACCCCCGATTGGCTGGTATCAATCGGCTATTGGTACACGGATTTCTCTCAGACGTCGGATGAAGAGGTCATCGATCTTTTACATCGGGCCTGGCAGAGAGAATCAATGATGAAATGAGGCAAACTGCTGGCCCCCCGATCTTCGGTTCGTTGTCAAACTTGCTTTCTTTTCAGCAGGTTAGGCATTGGCGATATGCGGACTTTGGTATGGATGACTGCAACGTTTGTCCTGGTGGCTATTTCGTTTGGAGCCCAGGCAAAGGAACTGAGCAAGAACTCTCGCTATGTATGCAGCTGGGGCTCGGAAATAGCCGAGGGCGCGCAAGCCTCGAAACTTTCCGGGCTTACGCTTTACGGAGCACGCAAGAAGCTGCAATCGCGCAAGTTTCCCCGGCCGTGGATGCGCATGACGGCCATGGGCATCACGGAGCAAACCTATAACAGCCCTTCGCGTCTCAAGCCTGCCGGCATCAAGCAAACGTATTATGAGCAATGCATCCGGCATGAGTTGGCGCAACGGTAAACCGCCGGTCGCAGGGGCAGTTCCTACGACCCCATCCCTCCCGCACAGCCTTGCGAATCCCCTCCAGCAACATCGCAAACGCCGGGTTGTCTACAGATCGCATTGCGGCCAATGACTGGTCATGCATTATCCGGCGCCTCACGAAACCGTTGTGCAAGGCGATCCGCAAACGGATAGAACGAAAACCAGGGCCTGGCTTCGTCGATCACCCGCAGGAATGACGGTCGCTGGATCAACCGGTCGAAATAGGCGCTCAAGTGCTGGTAGTCGTCGGGGAACGGCACCAGTGTGCAGGCATAGAACAGCGCCGGGGCGGCGGCACAATCGGCCAGGCTGAAGTCCGGGCTGGCCACCCAGATTCTGGACGCCATCCGGCGCTCGAGCATGCTGTACGCCGTCGCAAGCGTGGCCCGTTCCCTGGTCAAATCACCGTTGGTCGCGTGTAGTCGATCACTGACAATCTGTTGGACCGGCGTTTGTAGATAATTGTCGAAAAACCGGTCCCATAAGCGCACCTCCAACGCGGTCTCCCAATCGTCCGGAACCAGGCGCTGTTCACCTGGATACAGGCGATCCAGGTACTCGATGATGACGCTGGACTCCGGCAGATTACGTTGACGAGCATGATCGCGAAGTACCGGGAATTTTCCGATGGGCCACAATGCCTGAAGCTCTGCGCGGTCGGCGGCGTCCGTGAGATCGATGATTCTTCTGTCGAACTCGATGCCGTTTTCATAGAGCGCGATGAGCACTTTGTGGCAGTACGACGACAGCGGATGGTAGTAAAGCGTTAGCGACATTTCTCAACTCCTTGTTGGGCAGATGAAAAGGGTGGGGCAATAAACAAGCATAGGCTGATGCCGGCGAAGCGTCTGGGCAGATGCTTTCGAGCTTGTGAGCTTGCACACGGGAGAATTCCTGCTTAACTGGAAACCGCTGGTCGGGTTGTGACTCATTGGTCATGGCGTTCATCTCAGCGCCCTTGTACCGTTGTCGCTGGTTTGTGCTGTCAGGCTTGTCCGGAGGAAGCCGGGCAGTCGACCACGCTGTGTGTCTGGTCCAATTTGTTCAAGGAATAGAATGAAATGATGCCGAAAACTGCCATCGTCGAGATTGGTAAGAAGTACAAGGTTTATACCGAGCACTATCTCAACGCCGCTGCTGACAAGACGATCATTCTGGTCAATGGCTCGCTGGCAACGACCGCATCCTTTGCGCAAACGGTGCGTTACCTGCGGCCACGATTCAATGTGGTCCTCTACGATCAGCCCTACGCCGGTCAATCGAAACAACACAACCGGCATGACCAACCGATCCGCAAGGAAGACGAGGCCGAAATACTGCTGGAGTTGATCGAGCACTTTCGCGCCCAGCATGTGCTGTCCTTTTCCTGGGGTGGCGCGGCGACCTTGGTAGCGCTGGCCCAGCGACCCCGCCGGATCGAAAAGGCGGTGATCAGTTCATTCGCCGCGCGGATCAATACACCGATGCGTGAGTATCTGGAGAGCGGGCGGCACTTTCTCCATGCCTGCGATCGGCGCAACGTCGGGCGTTTGATTAACAGCACGATCGGTAAGCACCTGCCGTCGCTGTTCAAGCGTTTCAATGAGCGCCATGTCAGCAGCCTGGACGAACACGAATACCGTCAGATGCATTTCCACGTCAATGAGGTGCTGACCCAGGACACCCACTGCTACGTGTCTTGTGCCGATGCCATCGAAGTCCCGCTGCTGTTTATCAATGGTGAATGGGACGAGTACACCTCGGTGGAAGACGCCCGTCTGTTTGCGGCGCATACCCCCAAGGCGCAGTTTCAGACCATCGAGAACACCGGGCACTTCCTTGACATGGAACACCCCACGGCCTGGCATGACACGCAGCGGGCCTTGCTGGGCTTTCTGCAGCCGCCAGCCGTGAGGACACCGAACCAGCCACGCAACCTGGCTTTCAGCGGCAAATCGTCAGTGATTCCGCCCCTGCAATCAGCTAACTGGCTGCGGCCTTAACTGACGCAGCAACTCGATTTGATCCGCAGGGACCAGCGTGCGCAGGGCTTTATACAGTGCGCGGGTCTCTAGCAGGTTCCAGACCCGCAGCATGGTTTCCAGGGCGTCCAATGGCTTGCTGATGAAGTCCTTGGCGCCCAGGGCCAGCGCGCGCAGGCGGGTATCGCGGGTGGCGTCGGCGGTGAGCACGAGGATCGGCAGGTATTCGCCGGCCGGAATGCGCCGGTTGAGCTGTTCGAGCACGGCAAAGCCGTCGAACTCCGGCATGTGCAGATCGAGAATCACCAGGTCCGGCTCGAAGCTGTTGAACAGGTCCAGGGTTCGCAGCGGCTGGGTGCTGCTCAGTACATTGGTCAGGCCTTCGCGGACCAGCAACTGCTCCATCAAATCGAGGTTGGGTCGTTGGTCGTCGATGATCAGAATGCGCAGGTCGGTGTTCACACGGGCTCCGGTAGGTGCTGGTCAAGATGGGCGAGGAATGAAGGAATATGAATCGGCTTGGTCAGCACCGCGGTCGCTCCTGCTTCCAGCAAGGCCTGGTGCGTGAGGTCGCTGGCATCGGCGGTGATCATCAGCACGGGCGTGGCGCGGGTGCTGGAGGACAGACGCAAGCGCTGCAGAACGTTGAAACCGTCAAGATCCGGCAGCGCCACATCCAGCAAAATCAGCTGCGGTGCATGTTGCCGGGCCAGGTCCAGGCCCATTTGCCCCTGCATGCTTGAGAGCAACTGGATGTGTGGCCGTCGCTGCAGCAGGGTTTCGATCAGAGCCAGGCTCGACAGATTGTCTTCGATGCACAGCACTTTGCCCTGGTAATCGGGGGCGGCGAGGGCGGGTGTTGCGGTTGGCGGGCTGATCAGTGCCGCAGGTGGCTCAGTGGTTGACGGCAATCGTTCGAAGGGTAGCTCCAGGGTGAAACTGGAGCCGTTGCCGGGTTGGCTTTTGACGGTCAGGCTGCCGTTCATCATTTCCAGAAGACTTTTGCTCAACGCCAGGCCGAGGCCCGTGCCTTCAACGTTCGGGTCGGTCTCCAGGCGTTCGAACGGCTTGAACAGTTGGTCCTGCCGATCAGCTGCAATGCCCTTGCCGGTATCGCAGACCGATACTGCAATTCGTTGTTGATGAACCCTGACCTCAATGTGCACCTGACCCTGGGGCCGGTTGTATTTGATCGCGTTGGACAACAGGTTCAGCAGCACCTGAACCAGCCGTTGCCGATCGGCGACGATCCCGCTGTCGGCGGCCAGCATCGGCAGTTCCACCAGTTGAATGCCGGCGTCGCAGGCCATGGGCGACACCAGCGTCAGGGCTTCTTGCAGCACCACCGCCAGGGGCACAGCCTCAACGTTGAGCGGCAGCCGCCCGGCTTCGATCTTGGCGATGTCCAGCACTTCGTTGATCAGGGTCAGCAGGTGTTGCCCGGCCCGCAGGATGTGACCGATCTGCGCCCGCTGCCCTTTGGGCGAATCCATATCCAGCAGTTGCGCGAAGCCGAGAATCGAGTTGAGCGGAGTACGCAGTTCGTGGCTCATGCGCGACAGAAACTCGCTTTTGGCGCGGCTGGCGCGTTCCGCTTCTTCCCGCGCAGTACTTAGCGCGATCTCAGCAACACGGCGATCGGTGATGTCGCGGGTGATCTTGGAGAACCCGCGCAGGGAGCCACTGCTGTCGTATTGCGCGGTAATCACCACACTGGCCCAGAAGCGGCTGCCATCCTTGCGGCAACGCCAGGCCTCTTCCATGTAATGACCATTGCGAGTGGCCTCGCGCAGCGCCATGTCGGGATGCTGCGGGCATTCTTGCGGCAGATAAAACACCGAGAAATGCTGGCCGACGATCTCCTGTTCGGTGTAGCCCTTGATCCGTTCGGCGCCGGCATTCCAACTGGTGACGAAGCCGCGTGTGTCGAGGGCGAAGATACCGTAGTCCTTCACCCCGTCGATGATCAGCCGCAAGCGTTCTTCGTTGTCGCGCAAGGCTCGTTCACGTTCGGCCAGCAACAGCCCGGCCTCGACCAGGCGCGTGCCCAATTGACCGATCTCATCGTTCTCCGGCGGTTGCGGCAATAACGGCTGGCCGAGTGCCAGCCGTTGGGCGTTACGCTGAACCTGCTGCACCCGGGCGACGATGCCTTTGGACAGAAACAGCACCGCGACAATGGCGCCGAACAACCCGCAAACGGCGGCCAGCAAGGTGGAGAACAACAGGCGCTGTCGAGTGGAGGCCGCCGCTGCGGTGCGCTCGGCCAGCAGGGTGTCCTCAAGCGTGCGCATGGCGCTGATGCGTTCGCGTAATTCGTCGAGGACATGTTTGTTGTTGATCAGGATCGTGGTGATCGACTCTGGGGTTGCGTTGCGATCATCGAGCAGTTCAACCAGACCTTCGACCTTGGTGTCGATCAGCGGCGTGATCGCCTCCAGATGTTTACGCACCCGCTGATCGCGAACGTTGCGGTCGAGCCGCTGCAGGGCCGATTCGATCAAGGGCTTGGCTTGCCGGTAACCTGGCAGGAAATCCTCGCGATGGGTCAGCAGATAGCCGCGCACGCTGGCGGCGGCCTCGGCGAGCAGGGTGTGCACCGCCTGAATATCGCCTTGCACCAGCAACACGCGGCGCACGTCCTCTTCCGCGCGCGCGGTCTGCCGTTCGGTGGTGTAGATCAGCACCAGCGAGAGCAACAGAATCACCAACGGCAGGGAAATCACCACGAGGGCTTTGCCGCGTAACGGCAGATCGGCCCAGCGGCGGGCGCTTGACACTTTCATGACTGGGTCACCAGACCCAGCGCAATACCACGCACAGCGGCCTGGGTGCGGTCGGCGGCGCCGAGTTTGCCGATGACCCGTTCCACATGGGCTTTGGCCGTGCCGGTGGTGATGCCGAGTTTTGCACCGATTTCACGGTTGCTCATGCCGCTGGCCACCAGCCCCAGCACCTGGCGTTCCCGTGGGGTCAGGGTTACGGGAGCGGCGCCGCTGGCGTTGCGCTCGGTCAGGCGGCGCAGCAACTGCGCGCTGACTGAACTGTTGAGGGCCTGCTCGCCGTCAGCGACACGTTGCAAGGCGTCGATCACTTCGTGGCGACTGGCATCCTTGAGCAGATAGCCCACGGCGCCGGCGTTCATGGCGGCTTCAAGGTGATCGGGGCTGTCGTCCATGGTGAACATCATCACTTTCAGGCTCGGCAGGCGCTCTTGAAGCAGGCGTGCCGCGCCCAGCCCGTTGAGCACCGGCATGCGGATATCGAGAATGACGATGTCGGGCAAAAGCCGCTCACATAAATCCAGTGCTTGCTGGCCATTGCACGCCTGGCCGACCACTTCAAATTGCGTCAGGCCGGCGAGCAACGAGACGAAGCCGGTGCGCGTGACTTCATGATCGTCCGCGACCACCAGTCGTATAACGTCAGTCATTGAGGGGTTCCATTCAGGCCGGAGGGGACGGTGGCGCGCAGTTGCGTTCCGCCGTGCGCATGGCTGATGCAGGTGAACTCGCCGCCCAGCAGGCTCGCGCGTTCCTGCATCGCGGCAAGCCCCAGGTGCCGGGCGCCGCAGGTATCGAGGGGTTGTTCCATGGCAAAGCCCTGGCCGTTATCGTCCACCCGCAGCGAGGCGTGTCCGTCATGCAGTTGCAGCGCCAGCACGACGTGGCTGGCCTGCGCATGTTTGAGAATATTGTTGATGCCTTCCTGGGCGATCCTGAACAGGGCGATCTCCACCTGGCTGGGCAAACGTGCTTCGCAACGAGCACTCCAGTTCACTTTGATCCCGGCCTCGCGCAGGCGATCGGCCTCTTTGTCGACCGCTTTCAGCAAGCCAAAGTCGTCGAGCACCGTCGGACGCAGGCCACGGATCAATTGCCGGCCTTCACCGACGCAATGCTGGGCCAGTTGAAGAATCGTCTGTAAGTCCGCACCGAGTTCATCGGGCAATGGCGGGCAGCGACCGGCAAAACCTTGCAGGCGCTGATGCAGCCCGGCAAGGGTTTGTGCCAGGCCGTCGTGCAGGTCGTAGGCCATGCGTTTGCGTTCGTCTTCCTGTGCCCGGAACAGTCGGTGGACCAGATCGGACATGGTGCGCTCGCGGGTCACCAATGCGTCGAGCAAGCGCTGGTTTTCCAGGTGCGCGGCGAGCAGGGTGGCGAGCAATTGCAGGGATTCGAGGTCTTCGGTGTCCGGTGCGCTGATGCTGACGCTGTTGGCCAGCACCAACGCACCGAAGGCGGCACCATCGCCATCGCGTAAAGGCACCCGCAACACATTGGGCAGATCCGCGCTCGGCTGTTCCTGCCATTGCGGTGCGCACATTGCGGTGTCGGCGAGGTGCTCGAGGCTGTGCAAACGATCACGGCTGCCGTGACTGGCGGTGGTCCGGACCTGCGCATCCATGTCCCATTCCAGCAGTAGCGCATGGTCCATAGCCAGGAAGGCGCAGGCCCGTTGCAGCACCCGTTGGCGCATGGCCTCGGGAGCCAGTTGGGTCAGCTCCTGGCCGGTATCCACCAGCAGCCGCAGCCGCGCGGCGCGACTTTGCGACTGCCGATATTGAGTGCGAATGGCCAGGGCGCTACCGGGGTCATGATCAGGGTTTTGCATGGGGGCAGGTTCCGGCGCCGGCACGCCCGTTCGGGCAGGGGCGTCATTAAACCTTGTTAGCGGGGCAGGGCGCTATCTGCCGAATGGCATAGGCAGATGGCTCCGGTTGGCCGATGGCGGGCCGCGTTCAGGGCGGCACAGTGTGCCCATCGACCATCATTGGAATAGCGCAATGAAATTCAAGACCTCGACCATCGCCCTGTTATTCGCCCTGACCGCCCCGTTGGCTCAGGCGTTGGAAGCGGTGCCTTACGTTTACAGCAGCGTGGCGCAGCAACCGACCAACGCAAAGGATCGTGAAATCGCCGCCCTGTTTGACCATTGGAACAGCGCGTTGAAGAGTGGCAATGTTCAGAGCGTGGTCGACCTGTATGCGCCGAACGCGGTGCTGCAACCGACGGTTTCCAATCAGGTGCGCACCACGCCGGCACAGATCAAGGACTACTTCGATCACTTCATGGCGCTCAAGCCGGTAGGGCTGATCAACTTCCGTGAGATCCGCCCATTGGGCGCCAACGTGGCCATGGACAGTGGCGTCTACACCTTTACGTTGACCGAAACCGATGGCAAGACCCGTCAGGTGCAGGCGCGTTACACCTTCGTTTATGAGCAGGTGGGCGGTCAGTGGAAGATTCTCAACCACCACTCTTCGGCGATGCCGCAAACGCAGGTGTTGCACGCGGGGAAATAAACAAGAGGATGTGCAAAACCGACACGGCCCACACTCAGGTGGGCCGTTTGCATTGTGCTCAGTTTAACGCCAGGTCGTCTTCGGGCTGCTGCCCGCGAGCCTGTGCCGCGCGTTGCAACCGGCTGGCGATCAAGGTGTTCTTCAACAGATAGGCAATGGTCATCGGCCCGACGCCACCGGGAACCGGGGTGATCGCGCTGGCGACGGTGCGGGCGCTGGCGTAGTCGACATCGCCCACCAGACGGTTGCCGAACTCGCTGGTGATGCGGTTGATGCCGACATCGATCACCACCGCGCCGGGCTTGAGCCAACTGGCATCGATCAACGCTGGCCGGCCCACCGCGGCGACCACGATATCCGCCAACCGGCACAACGCCGGGGCATCGACGCTGCGCGAGTGCACCACGCTGACCGAACAATTGGCCAGCAGCAGCAAGGTCGCCATCGGTTTTCCGACGATGTTCGACCGGCCGATGACCACCGCGTGCAAACCACTCAAGTCATCACCGCAGGTTTCGTGCAACAGGCGCATGCAGCCGCTGGGCGTGCACGGAGTCAGCACTTCGATGCCTTGCACCAGCCCGCCAACGTTTTCCCGGTGAAAACCGTCCACGTCCTTGATCGGGTCGATGGCATGAATCACTGCCTGCTCATCGATAGGGGCCGGCAAGGGCAGTTGCACCAGGATGCCGTTCACCGTGGGATCGGCATTGAGTTGTGCAATCAGTTCCAGGACCTGGGCCTGGCTGGCGGTTTCCGGCAGGCGGTATTCCAGGGAGCGGATACCGACTTCCTTGGCGCGCAGCAGTTTATTGCGCACATACACATGGCTGGCCGGGTCGTCGCCGACCAACAAGACCGCCAGGGCGGGGTAGATCTGTTGGCCAGCCAGGGCCAGAACCTCTTCCCGGACCTCGTCGAGAACCTTGGCAGAAATGGCTTTGCCGTCGATATCGCGGGCAAATGTGGGGGTGCTGCTGATCAAGAGAGTCACCGTTGTCTTGATTGAATGGGGGTGAAGTGATCATCGCGGCGTCTTCACGCGCCGATGATCCATCAGAGACATGCAGGCAAGGGTGCTCAGGCTATCAGGTGAGGGCAGGCATACGCCACCGGAACACCAGCCAGCGATCAGACAGGCTGGGATCGAGCTCTCAATGCATCTTGCTGTGATCAGGCATGCCGAGCGCCTGAGTCTCGGCGTCAACGGTGATCGTCTCTTTTTCGCCCTTGGCGTTTTCCACGGTCAGGGTCAGGGGCACTTTGCCGCCTTCCTTAACCTGGGCCGTCAAATCCATCAACATGATGTGATAGCCATGGGGATCGAAGCTTACCGGTTTGCCGGCCGGCAGCGCGACGGACTCGACCTGGCTCATGCTCATCACATCGTCTTTCATGCTGGATTGGTGAATTTGCACGGTGTTCGCTACCGGCGACTGTACGCTGAGCAGTTTGCTATCGCTGTCGGCCTGCAGGGTCATGAAGGCGCCGGTCGAATGCTGACCGGCCACCGTCGCGCGGACCCAGGCGTCGCTCACCTGGGTTTGAGCGGACACCTGCCAAGCCATGCCAATCAGGGAAAGACCCAGGACCAGTTGCTTGATACCCAGCTGTTTAATACGTGGTGCGCAAATCGAAGTCATCAGCAGACCTCCATGACGGTGAGCAGGTCTTCTGCACACTCTTTAGCGGTAAGGGACGCGGACAGCCCCAGGCGCAAATTGCCTCGGGAGTCGAAAACGAAGCTGGTCGCGGTGTGGGAGAGGGTATAGGTCGAACCGCTCGGGATCTTTTCATAGAACACACCGAACTCCTTGGCGGTGGCGGCGGTTTCTTCCAGCGTACCGTACAGTGCCTCGAAACTGGGATCGAAGGCCTTGACGTAGGCGTCGAGCATTTGCGGCGTATCGCGCTCGGGGTCCAGGGTGATGAAGATCACTTGCAGGCGTTCGCCATCGCGGCCCATCAGTTTTTTCGCCTGTGCCGCACGGGCCAGCGTCGTCGGGCAGACCGCCGGACATTGGGTGAAACCGAAAAAAACCATCGGCATCAGGCCCCGATAGCTGGTCAGCATCCGGGATTCGCCCTGGGCGTCCTTGAGCTTGAAGGTACGCCCCATGATCTTGTCACTGAGGTCCTTGCCGTACTTGAACGACAGCTTGCTGCTGTCATCGCAGCCAGCGAGCAGGCCGAGGCTCAGCAGGCTCATGCCGCGCAGGACCGTGCGACGGGTATACAACGTACTCATGAACAAAAGCATCCTGTGTAGCGACCGGGAATCTACAGTGGCTGATCAATCAGACGAAAAAAAGCGCATGGATGTTAACAAACTGTTGCCCTGTGACGCTTAATCGATGGCTTGGCGGCATGCGCCAAAAGGTCGCGGCCTCGATATATCTGAAAATACAAATACGCGATGCTGCTGAAGGCAACGCTTACCCGGGCCGGTAAGTTGAGCAGCGACGAGCCGCAATTACTGATTTGACGACTGCTGCGCAGCCGAACGCAGCCTCGCAGGCTCGGCAGCTGCTACAGATCGGCATTGACGCTTGCCCGAATGGCACCGGGAAATGCCCGGCAGGGTGTAGAGCATGCACTTTTAAAGAGCCACGTCTGACAACATGCACCAGTGCGAAGCGGTTTCCTGAGCTGTTCCTTCCTTCAGTCCCAACGTCCGCCCACCCGCTCGCGGGGGGCTGCAAAGTTGACTCGCGCCTGATGAGACCCGCCCGGGGCGCGGTCTTTATCAAACTCTCCCATCGTTCAGCCGTTGGTTTTCCAGAACTGAGGAAGTCATGCGCTGCAGACTGGCACAAAGGCTGCATTCTCCCTTCAGCCTCATCTGAAAAGAGGGGCAGCCCACTCGATCAACGAAGATCGACCGGCCGGGCAGGTCGTGGGCAACATCGGTGGATCAGGCGAAGGCGCTAGGTCGAACACCGCGAAGAACAGGCAAAGACGCCTGAAACCGAGAGGTTTCAGGCGTTTTTTTTTGCTTTTTTATCCGTGATTGGCTTTGGCTGGGTGCTTACTATGAATTCCAATGTTGCCGCATTGAACAAACTGCAAACGCTGATCGTGATCGGCAATGGCATGGTCGGACATCATTGTGTCGAGCAGCTCATCGAGCGCGGCGCCCTCGACCACTACCGCCTGCATATCTTCAGTGAAGAGCCGATGCGTGCCTACGATCGTGTGCATCTGTCCGAGTATTTCGGCGGTCGCGATGCCGAATCGCTAGCCCTGGGCGAAGCATCCCTATACCAGACGCCGGGCGTCACCCTGCATCTGGGCGTGCCGGTGCTGGAAATCGACCGCGTCCGGCGCCAGGTGATTACCGCGCAAGGTTGCGTCGCTTACGACAAGTTGGTTCTGGCCACCGGCTCTTATCCCTTCGTGCCACCCATTGAGGGGGCCGAAGGCGACTCGCGCCTGGTGTATCGCACCCTTGAAGACCTCGACGCGATTCGTGCTGCGGCGGCCAATGCCCGGCGTGGCGTGGTGGTCGGCGGTGGCCTGCTCGGTCTGGAGGCCGCCAACGCCCTGAAAAGCCTGGGCCTGGAAGCCCATGTGGTGGAATTCGCCCCGCGCCTGATGCCGGTGCAGCTGGACGAGCAGGGCGGTCTGGCGCTGAAGGCGCAAATCGAGCGGCTCGGTGTGGGTGTGCACCTGTCCCGTGGCACGCAGTCGATCAGTGCCGGCGAGCAGTACCGCTACCGGATGAATTTTGCCAACGACGAATTTCTTGAAGCCGACCTGATCGTGTTCTCCGCCGGCATCCGTGCGCAAGATGCATTGGCCCGCCAATGCGCGCTGGACATTGGTCCTCGCGGCGGCGTGGTGATCGACGACCAGTGCCTGACCAGCGACCCGAACATCTACGCCATCGGCGAGTGTGCCGCTTGGAATGGCAGCCTCTTCGGCCTGGTCGCCCCCGGTTATCAGATGGCCCGTGGCGTCGCGTCGCTGCTGTGCAATCAAGCCGCCGAGCCGTTCCAGGGCGCCGACATGTCGACCAAGCTCAAACTGCTCGGCGTTGACGTCGGCTCCATCGGCGATGCCCATGCGCAGACGCCGGGTGCGCGCAGTTATCAGTTCATCGATGAAGCGACGGCCAGTTACCGCCGGCTGGTGGTGGATGCCGACAGCAAGCGTGTGCTTGGCGCAGTGTTGGTCGGCGACAACAGCTATTACGACACCTTGCTGCAATACATGCAGAACGGTATTGCCTTGCCTTCGGAACCGGCCAGCCTGATTCTGCCGTCCTCCACCGGCGCGCCAACCCTGGGCCCGGGCGCGTTGCCCGAGTCGGCAACGGTGTGCTCGTGCCATAACGTCACCAAGGGCTCGATCTGCTCGGCCATCGATGGCGGCTGCACCGACCTGGGCCTGCTCAAGTCGCAGACCAAGGCGTGCACCGGTTGCGGCGGTTGCGCTGGGCTGCTCAAGCAAGTCTTCGAGCATGAACTGATTGCTCGTGGCGTCAGCGTCGACAAGAGTCTGTGCGAACACTTCGCCTACACCCGCCAAGAGCTTTATGCGCTGGTGCGGGTAGAAGGGGTGATCACTTTCGAAGAACTGCTGGCCAAGCACGGCCGTGGACACACCGGTTGCGACGTGTGCAAACCGGCAGTGGGCTCGATCCTCGCCTCGTGCTGGAACCAGCCGATCATGGACGCCTCGCTGGTGCCGTTGCAGGACACCAACGATACCTTCATGGCCAACATGCAGAAGAACGGCACCTATTCGGTCGTGCCGCGCATTGCTGGCGGTGAGATCACTGCCGACAAACTGATCGCGATCGGCGTGGTGGCGAAGAAATACGACCTCTACACCAAGATCACCGGCGGCCAGCGGATCGACCTGTTCGGCGCGCAGTTGCATCAGTTGCCGGACATTTGGTCCGAGCTGATCGAGGCCGGTTTCGAAACCGGGCACGCCTACGGCAAGTCGACCCGTACCGTGAAGTCTTGCGTGGGCAGCACCTGGTGCCGTTACGGCGTGCAGGACAGCGTGAAAATGGCCCTGACCCTCGAAGATCGCTACAAAGGCCTGCGCTCGCCGCACAAGCTCAAGTTCGCCGTCTCCGGTTGCACCCGTGAATGTGCCGAGGCGCAGAGCAAGGACGTGGGCGTGATCGCTACCGAGAACGGCTGGAACCTCTATGTGGCCGGCAACGGCGGCATGCGTCCGCGTCACGCCGAGTTGTTCGCCACCGACCTGGACGATGCAACCCTGATCCGTTACATCGACCGTTTCTTGATGTTCTACATCCGCACCGCCGATAAATTGCAGCGCACCTCGGTCTGGCGCGAAAGCCTGGAGGGCGGGCTGGATTACCTCAAGGACGTGATCATCAACGACAGCCTGGGGCTTGGCGCAGAACTTGAGTCGCAGATGCAACTGGTGGTCAACCGCTACGAATGCGAATGGGCCAATGCCCTCAAAGACCCGGAAAAACTCAAGCGCTTCCGCACCTTCGTCAACGATCAGCGCCCGGACCCAGACATCCATTTTGTCCAGGAGCGCGGTCAGCGCCGGCCGATCATGGCCGCCGAACTCAACCTTATCCCTGTCACCGAGGAGAATGCCTGATGAGCCAGTCCAATACCCAGCGTGTCGATGCCCTTGCCACCGCAGCCAATGCCCAAGCCTGGCAGGCGGTGTGCAGCCAGCAGGATCTGGTCAGCAACTCCGGCGTTGTCGTTTGGCTCGACGGCGCTCAGGTCGCGCTGTTCTACCTGCCACTAGCCGAAGGCCGCACCCTCTACGCCATCGACAACCATGATCCGCAATCTGGCGCGAACGTCATTGGCCGCGGACTGATCGGCAGTCTCAAGGGTGATCTGGTGGTGGCGTCGCCGATCTACAAGCAGCACTTTCGTCTTGAAGACGGCAGCTGCCTGGAGTACCCCGAACAGCGCCTGCGGGTGTGGCCGGTGCGTCTGAACGCCGGCGTCGTGGAAGTCGCGGCGGCTTGACCGTCGCCCTGGACCGTATCGGAGAACGTTGATGAAAACAGCCGCACAGTTGCTGAAACTGAAGATCGTGCAAAACCAGCAGGTGCACAGCATCGCACCGGATCAGATGGTGCTCGACGCCCTGAAAATGATGGCCGAGAAGAACGTCGGCGCGCTGCCTGTGATCGAAGAAGGGCAGGTGGTCGGCGTCATCAGCGAGCGCGACTATGCGCGCAAGGTGGTGCTACAGGGGCGTTCTTCGGTCGGCACGCCGGTGCGCGAGATCATGAGCGCACCGGTGGTGACTGCCGACAGTTTGCAGAGCATCGAGCGCTGCATGGAGGTCATGACCGACAGTCATTTGCGTCATCTGCCGGTGCTGGAAGGCGGGGAACTGATCGGGCTGCTGTCGATCGGCGATCTGGTCAAGGAAGCCATCGTCGAGCAGGCCGATTTGATACGGCAACTTGAGCACTACATTCGCGGGCATTGAGCCCGCGCATACCGTAGGTCGCAAAAATCGGCTGGCGTGGAAATAAACCTAAGTAACCGGTTGGAACAGTCGATAACCCCAACAGTAGGCAATTAGCCGACCACGCACCTGCCGACAGGGGAACCATCGAGTGTCCATAAAATTACGTTTGATCTTGTTGATCGGCACTGGCTTGCTCACCGCCCTGATCGTGAGTCTGGTCAGCTATGTGGGTAACACCCGGATGGCTGAAGCGGTGAGTGACAACGAGGTCAGTATGACCGCGCTGCGCAACCACCTCGAAGCCGACATGATGCACGATGCACTGCGCGCCGATGTGCTGTCGGCGATGCTGGTAGGGTTGGGCAAGAGCCCCAGCAGCAAGGCCGAGGTGCGCAGTTCACTCAATGAGCATGCCGCGCATTTTCGCGAGATGCTCGGTGACAACCTCAAGCTGCCGGTCAACGATACCCTCAAGGCCGCGCTGGACAAGATCAAGCCAAGCCTCGATACGTACATCAGTGCCGCCGAGCGCATTGTCGGGCTGGCGCTGGATAATCCGGATTCCGCACAACAGCAACTGGGCACGTTCAATAACGCGTTCAGCCAACTGGAAAGCCAGATGGCCACCCTCAGTGAGCTGATCGAAACCAACACTCAACAGACCAGCGCGGGCACTCGGCAAACCATCAGCAGTGCCAACTTCACCCTCGGTGTCGTACTCATTGCCAGCTTGTTGCTGCTGCTCGCCCTGGGACGCTCGGTCATCCTGAGCATCATGGGGCCGTTGCAGATCGCCAGCCGGATTGCCGACAGCATCGCCCATGGCAACCTGAGCGAGGCTATCGTCGAACCCACCCGCAAGGATGAAGCCAGCACCTTGATTCGCAGCCTGGCGACCATGCAGCGTGACCTGCGCGGCATGATCGAAGTGGTTCGCAGCAACGCCCACGGCGTAAGTGGCATGAGCCAGCGGTTGAGCAGCGGTTGCCATCAGGTCGCGGGCAGCAGTCAGCAGCAAAGCGTTGCCGCCAGCACCATGGCCGCGGCGGCCAGCGAAATGACTGCGAGCATCGAAGAAATCACCCGGCATGCCGAGCGTGCACTGAACATGGCCAACCAGGCCGAGGAACTGGCCAAGGACGGCGGTCGGGTGATTCATCAAGTGGTCAGCGACATGGACGGGATTGCCCGTTCGGCGCAGCAGTCGGCCCAGGTGATCCGCACCCTGGACAAGGAGTCCGAGGGGATTTTCAGCATCATTCAGGTGATCAAGGGCATCGCCGATCAAACCAACCTGTTGGCGCTTAACGCCGCCATCGAGGCCGCCCGTGCCGGTGAGCAGGGCCGTGGTTTCGCTGTCGTCGCCGATGAAGTGCGTAGCCTGGCGGGCCGCACCAGCGCCTCCACCCAGGAAATCGCCACCATGGTCGCGCGTATCCAGCAAAGCACCCGCGAGGCGGTCAGCAGCATGGAGGCGGGCGTCGCGCAGGTCGACAAGGGCATGGCGGTGACCGCCGACGTCGAGCGCGCCATCCGCGAAATCCTCCAGGCCACGCTCAACACCACGGAGCTGGTCAATGACATCAGCCGCACAATCGGTGAGCAGAGCCTGGCCAGTAACGAAATCGCACATCAGGTGGAAATGATTGCCGGCATGTCCGAAGGCAACAGCAAGGTGATCAACCAGACCGCCTCGACCACCGATGAACTGTCCAGCCTGGCCGGACAGCTCTCGCAGTCGGTGGATCGATTTCGCCTTTGAGGCATTGGCTGGCCCTGTTATCAGGGCCAGTCAGCTCATCCAGTTGCCGCCATCGACGTTATAGGTTTGCGCCACGATGTAATCGCTTTCGGTCGATGCCAGGAAGATCGCCATGCCGACAAGGTCATCCGCCGTGCCCATGCGCCCGTACGGCACTTCCTGTCCCGCCAGTTTTTTCTTTTCCCCGAGCGGGCGGTTTTCATAGCGGGCAAACAGCGCGTCGACGCCGTCCCAATGCTCGCCGTCCACCACCCCCGGCGCGATAGCGTTCACGTTGATGTGATGGGGAATGAGATTGAGACCGGCCGATTGCGTGAGGCTGATCACCGCCGCCTTGGTCGCGCAATACACCGCGACCAGCGCTTCACCGCGCCGACCGGCCTGGCTGGCCATATTGATGATCTTGCCACCATGGCCCTGGCGGATCATCTGCTTGGCCGCGGCCTGCAGTGTGAACAGGGTGCCGGAAACGTTGATCGAGAACAGCCGTTCGTAGCTGTCGCGAGAAATCTCTGTGATCGGCGCGAGATCAAACAGCGCCGCGTTGTTGATCAGGATGTCGAGCTTGCCTTTGGTGGCGATCACCGTGGCGATGGCAGCGTCGATGGATTGCTGATCGGTCACGTCCATCTCGACTGCATAGGCATTCGGCCCCAGTTCAGCCGCTGTGGCTTGCGCGCGTTCAAGGTTGATGTCGGCGATTGCGACCGTAGCGCCTTCGCGGAGATAGGCTTGCGCGAAGGTTCTCCCGATGCCCCTGGCAGAACCGGTGATAAGCGCGCTTTTTCCTTCCAGACGTTTCATTTTTTTCATCCATTCGTAAGAGCTATAAAGACGCCCCCGTTGAGGGCATTACAAGTCTGCGCAGAACCCTGTGGGAGCGGGTTTGCTCGCGAAAGCGGTATGTCAGGCGACATCGCTGTTGAATGTGCCGCCCTCTTCGCGAGCAAGCCCGCTCCCACACGGACTACCTACTTGGGATAACCAGCGCGCTTCATCTCCCGCTCGGTGCTTTGCTGCGCGGAGGCCAGGGCCTGTTCCACTGGCATCTGCCCGGTGAGCGCCGCGGATACCAGTTTGCCGACCGACGTGCCAATCGCCTGGAATTCGGGAATGGTCACGTACTGAATACCGACGTAGGGCACGGGCTGGACTGATGGGTGCGCCGGGTCGGCGTTCTGCATCATTTTCAGCGTGACACCGGCGAAGGGCGCAGCCTGCAAATAGGCGTCGCTGTAGGTCGACATGCGGGTGCCCGGTGGTACGTTGCTGATGCCATCCGTCTTGGCAACCAGTTGGATGTATTCCCTGGAGGTGGCCCAGGTCACAAAGGCTTTGGCGGCTTCCTTGTGTTTGGATGTCGCCGGGATGGCCAGTGACCAGGCATAGAGCCAGGACGAACCCTTGTCGGTGACTTCTGTTGGCGCGGCGACGAAACCAACATCATTGGCCACCTTGCTTTGCGTTGTGTCGGTGATGAACGAGCCGGCGACGCTGGCATCGACCCAGATTGCGCATTTGCCACTGTTGAACAGGGCGAGCGTTTCGTTGAAGCCATTGCTCGACACACCCGGTGGGCCGTACTGCTTCAGGGTGTTGACGTAGAAGTTGGCGGCGGCAGTCCATTGCGGCCCGGTGAGTTGCGGCTGCCACTGCTCATTGAACCAGCGCGCGCCAAAGGCGTTGGACATGGTCGTCAGCAGCGCCATGTTCTCACCCCAACCGGCCTTGCCGCGCAAGCACATCCCATACTGTTCTTTATCCGGCTGGTGCAGCTTGCCGGCGAACTCGCCGAGCTGCGTCCAGGTCGGGTGCTCGGGCATGCTCAGGCCGGCGTTCTTGAACAGGTCGGTTCGGTAATAGGTGACGGTGCTTTCGCCATAGAACGGCAGGGCGTAGAGCGTGTCGTTGACCGATAACCCTTGGCGAACCGCAGGGAAAATATCTTCGAGGTCATAGCTGGCGGGCAGGTCCTTTATTGGCTCCAGCCAATGCTTGGCGCCCCACAACGGTGTTTCGTAAGTGCCGATGGTGAGCACGTCGAACTGGCCGCCCTGAGTGGCTATGTCGGTGGTCAGGCGCTGACGCAACACGTTCTCTTCAAGCACCACCCAGTTGAGCTTCACGTCGGGGTGCAGCTGTTCGAATGTTTTGGACAGTCGCTGCATGCGGATCATGTCGCTGTTGTTCACGGTGGCGATGGTCACCGTTTCACCCGCCTGGCAGAGCAGGGCAGAGCACAGCCCGGCGGACAGAAAAAGTGCGCTTGGAATGATCTTCATCGTGATCTCCGCTCTGCGCCTTGGGCGGCAGAAGCTTTATTGTTGTTGTAATCCACGAGGCGGGGCATAGCCGCACCGGGATGACCACAGAATTGCAGCTACCCAAGCAGCGAACAAATGAATGGCATACGCGCCGCTGATACTTTTTTGACCGTGGAAAAAAAGTATCAGTGGGCTCCATGTAACGCGCTAGGCGCCGGGCGTCGTTAGTGCGAGTCTCATGTCAGCGTCCCGAGACTTCGACTCGTCCCGGGCTTCGCGGTACCTTGATAAAACCAACAAAAACGGAATCGCCAGGGTGATGAACCATCACGTAACCGCAGACAAGCCGCCAGCGCTTGAAGTCATTCTGAACGAGCCCCAGCACAGCTTTCGTTGGTATGAGCACGACTATCCCTTCGACCTGGCGCGCTGGAACCATCATCCGGAGTTCGAGATCCACCTGATCCGTGAAGGCAGCGGTCGGCTTCTGGCTGGTGACTACATCGGCGTATTCGAAGCCGGCCATGTCGCCCTCATCGGCCCGGGCCTGCCTCATGACTGGATCAGCGATCTGGGCAAAGGCGAGGTGATTACCGGCCGTGACGTGGTGTTGCAATTCGATGGCCAGATGCTGATGCAACTGCGCGACAAGGTCCCGGAGCTCAGCGAGTTACAAAGCCTGTTTCGCCAGGCGGCGCAGGGCATCGAATTTCATGGCAACACCCGCAAAAAAGCAGCTCGACTGCTGGAAGAGATCGGCCAGTGCCACGGCTTGCAGCGACTGTGCCTGTTCCTGTCGTTGCTGCAACTGCTGGCATCGGCCCCCGACAGCGAGAGACAGACGCTCGCCAGCCTGCAATACGCGCCCATGCTCGACGCATTGACGGCCCAGCGCATGAGCATTGTCTTCGACTACATCCTGAACGACCTCGCCGATGAGTTGCGGATGTCGGTCATTGCCCAGCGGCTGGACATGAACGAGCCGGCCTTCTCCAAATTCTTCAAGCGCGCCACCGGCCATACCTTCGTCGACCTGACGCGCAAACTACGAGTCCAGCGCGCCTGCCGTTTGCTGGCGCAAAGCAGTTTCAGCGTTGCCGATATCTGTTTTGAGGTGGGGTACGCCAACTTGTCGAATTTCAATCGGCACTTTCGCCATGAAATGCATGAGACACCCAGCGAGTATCGGCAGCGGTTGCAGCGCGCATCTTGCGGTGGGTAGCGCTTTCTGTGGCGCTGAAGTGTTAGTCTCGAAAGCAACCGGGTAGTGGCGTTAGCGCATCTGGAATTATTTTCTTCCAGTTCTTGACATGCCTTTCGAACCAGTCCAGAATTGCGTCCATTCCTGATTCAGGAACACGAAAACCCCTTAGATTTCAAAGGGTTGGAAGCTAGATTAGAATCTTGTTTCCAGGTACGAGTTTACACGTTTGATGTTGCGCTACTGAACATCAGATGTTTGAGGCCGAATAGCAAAATGGTTATGCAGTGGATTGCAAATCCACCTACGCCGGTTCGATTCCGACTTCGGCCTCCACTATTAAAAACCCCGTAGATCAATGATCTACGGGGTTTTTTTATGCCTTCAGGAAAGTGAAGTGTTCCGCATGAATGGATTGCGTTGTTGGCTTTACGATGGGCGCACACGCGGTGATAAACCTTTTTTATCCCTCGAGCTGAGTGACCGAGCGGGGCACTTGCGTCAGTGATATCGTCAATTTCACTAGCCGTCTTCGGTCGGTTTCACGGAACTGAAATTTGCTAATCGTCGCTGAAAGCTCAAGGTCACCATCCGCGGCAGCCTTCGTGGCATCTGAAGATAGGTACAGAGGCTACTTCACCACTTTGCCAGCTATGGCAAGGGCAGGGGTTCCAATCCCTGCGTGATAGTTGAGTGTATTGGAGTAATCGTTATAGGGGGGGTTAAGAGCTGGCAGTTTCTACTTGTTTGATTCTGTTGATGGTCTTTGCAGTGCGGTAGCGGGCTACTACAATTCTCCCGGCGCGAAGGCCGTACGTTTCTACTGTTTTATGTAGTACGTAGCAAATGACTACAAGGATCATGACTATTTGTATTTTTTGCGGGATATAGGTGATTCCCAAGTTGCTCACGACTTCTGCCAAATAAGGCCATGCCCAGTTATGGAATAAATAGACTGAGTACGTCAGGTTTGAGGTGAGCCTGATAAGTGGGCCATCTTGTATTCTGTCTCGAATCAGCCATGCAGAGAAGAAAATAGCCAGTGCATACATCGAGTGATTATTGTTATTGAATGATGGCTGGATTTTGGTCGTCATAGTCCAGAATGCCAAGACGATGCATATCATTAATGCGATGCAGGCATTCTTATTGGCTTTGCCGGTTTCCAGCAGATAAATACACGATCCTAAAAAGAGGAACGGAGCATAAAGCGTGGTGTATCCGAGGGTGAGCCCTGGTGAGTTAGGGAATGGCGAAGAGAAATACAAGGTTGCAGCAATAGCGCCAAATACCATTGGAAGGTATTGCTGCTTGCGCATCAGGCCGGACGCCTTGAATAGCGCCATCAACACATAAAAAGCAACCTCAATCCGCAACGTCCATTCAACACCAGATAGTGAGGTTGGAATTGCAAACAGGTCACCTAAAAGAAGGAGGTGTGGAATCCATTGCCAGGCTGGAGGGAGCGGGATTCCATTAACGAATTTATTTACCAGTGCCTCGCAGATGACGGCGAAAATAAATAATGGATAAATTCTGAAAAAACGTTTTATGAGAAACTCTGTTGTGTTCTCGGACTGGAGTACATGCGTTATGACGTAGCCAGATGTAATGAAAAAAACGATTACCCCTGCAGCACCAGACCAAACTAATGGAGAGATTGTCGATAAAACATACCGTAAAGAGATATGTAGTGATTCATCGATAGATGCATAGTAGACGTCTGGGAACATTCGGTGGCCGACGAGCACGCCAATAAAGGCAAATATTCGCATGCAATCCAAAAATACAATTCTGTCCATGATTTGTTTAGGCATATAAAACCGAGAATGTTATTTGTTTTTTTGAGCGCTAAATTGGTGAGTCGTGCCGATCGATGCGGATTCTACACCAAATCACTGGACGCATCTTGGCAAAATGCCATTATTGTTGCTGTGCAACAATTATTGAAGATCCTCTCCGACGCCGGCACCAGCGTCGGCGTTTTTGCACCTGCCCTTAACGTGGCGATGAGGCGGTTCCAGATCGACCGCTAACGAGCATTTCCGCAAGCAATCGATGAGGGCACATATCGCGCCGAAATGCTCACTGAGGGTTGGACCGAGTACCCAACCTGAGCAGTTTAAATATGGCGCTGGCGCGAGCCGTGATCATGGCCTTTTCCTGCACCCTGGGAGATGACCAATAGGGTTTTTTGCTGATCTCGAACTCATCGTAAAGACTGGGGTACAGCGTTTCTGCCGGTCGCTCGGCTCCAAACTTGATCATCCAGGTTGCCCTTCCGTTGGCGTTTAGTACGGCAAGGCTAGTCGATTAAAGCGTCTTTGCTTGTCGTTTTTGGTATCAATTGGTAACTCGGCATCAGGTCTATTTTCGGACGAGGTTGGCGCGATGAGTCACAAAATCAGGCGCCGGGCAGCTCCGCAGCCATGGAGCAGTCCCGTGTGCCGCGCGGCTTACAGAACCTTGAAAATCAGTAGCTTGCGGAACGATAATGATGCTAACCTATTGAAATAGCTTGTTTTGTTGATCGATTGAAGATCCACCTACATCGGTTCGATTCCGACTTCGACCTCCACTTTAAACGAGCTCCGTAGGTCCATGATCTACGGAGCTTTTTTATTTTCGCAGTCCTGCAAGATTTAGTCTTGAAAAGGGGGGTGTGAACTTGCTTCACCGGGGCGGGATGTATATATTTCCCCCTCTGTTGCACAAGCGCTACCGCCCGAATGGCGAAACTGGTAGACGCATGGGACTTAAAATCCCCCGCTCGTAAGGGCGTGCCGGTTCGATTCCGGCTTCGGGCACCATCTAAAATCAAGGGTTTGCAGGCGAAAGCTAATGCAAGCCCTTGTTTGTTTCTGGTCCGCTATTTTGGATTTGGTCCGCAATTCACTTGGTAGGAGTGGCTTTCTTGCCCATGCGGTTCCGGATGTACTTCTCTGTCATTACCACAGCCTTATGCCCAAGTTGATCTCTCGCCTGCAAGATATCACCGCTGGACTCGGCCTTATCTGTGCCTGCCTTGGCGCGTAAATCCCGCATCTGAAATTCAGATTTCTGGACACCGGCCGCTTCCCTGGCCAAATCAAACCTTCTCCGCAATATCGCCACTGTCATTGGTGTGCCATCCGCTATAGCGATCAGTCGTGTCGAGCGGACCTTGTGTTCTGACTTTCGGGACATGATTCGATCAATCAAAACCTTCTACCCGCAAGCGTTTCCGCGAAGAGACGGCAGAGATCCCGATCGCTAACAGGGCGTTCCGGCTGCGAACGCTTGGCCGCATGGCTGCTTGTCAGGCGTACGTCCTGCAGGTCACCGCTGGAAGATAAGTTGATAGATCTGCAATCGAGCAGAAGTCGGATGGAGGGTCAATGAACTGCCGAGGATCTAGGAACTGGAACGTGATCAAATTTGGAAATCTCTTTGATCCAGAAGCGACGATATTTAGTTTGGTCTGGCGGCAGCGGTTTGTGATTTGACCAGGGGTGCTCAGTTTTCAAGCTGGCGCGGTATGCCTCCCACTCCTTTTCCTCAGCCACTTCCTTGGCCCTTTTCTCATCATCGAACCAGCCAAGCACATAAACTTCGCCCTGATCCATACCATGTTCGATCAGTAGATAGATATCTTTCATAAGCTTGAGCCTGCTACTCCACATTCTAAAATCCCCTAATGCTGGGGCATCGTTTTGACTATCGGCAGACACTTTCGATTATTGAGTTTTATCGTTCAAAGGGGAGATTAGCTTCTGCTCCTGATTGCGCACGTTATCCACTCATGGTCAGGTTCTCCTGACCGTGCTCGGGACTTTAAATCGCCCGCTCGCAAGGGCGTGCGGTTCGACTCCGGCTTTGGGCACCTTGAATATCAAGGGTTTGCATGAGATACCTCACGCAAGCCCTTATTTTTTTGCGCCGCAAAAATCTATCTCTGCTCCGCAATTCGCTACCACTGGTCATTTTGTGGGCGTGACTTTCATCCCTTTACGCATTCGAATGTACTTCTCTGTCATGCCTACGGTGGTGTGCCCAAGTTGATCGCGTGCAGCACGAATGTTGCGTGTCGATTCTTCCTTATCCGTCGCGGCCTTCGTCCGTACGCGCATTTGAAAATCAGCCTTGGGAATGCCGGCAAACTTCGGGGCATTATCAAACCACTTCCGGAGCATGCTCGGCGTCATCGGCTACACCGCCAAGGTCGGCAGCGCTGGATGATCTCGGCCGTGGCGCGGATGATGCTGCAATGGCCATTGCTTGAATGAAGTGATGACTTTATCGAAGATTGTTTTTGTTAATGGGAATCAGTGTTAATTACGAATGGTTTTGTATAGCATGCGCCGCAGTTTTTGGCGGTTTCACTCCCTGCATTGGCCTATTCGTAAAGGTTTTTCTCTTCATGCGTCGAACCCTGCTTTCCATTTGTGTGCTGCAAGCATTGTCGTCTACCTCATGGGCTGAACAAACGGAGGTGTCACCCTCAACGCTTGAGCTGGACGCAACCGATGTTATCGGTACTGCGAATTATGAAAGGGCGGACGGCCCGGTGCAGGGTTATCTGGCTACGCGCTCGGCCAGCGCCACACGCACCGACACGTCGATCCACGAAACCCCACAATCGATCAGTGTGGTCTCGAAAGATGCGGTCGAGGATCTGGGAGCCACCCGTTTGCAGGACGCGTTGGACTACGCTGGGGGCGTGGGGCGGGCGAACAATTTTGGTGGACAGGGTCTGACCACGTTTACCGTTCGTGGCTTTACCACTGGCGAGTTTTATCGCAACGGTTTTCCGATCAACCGCGGCTATCCGAACATGCCGGATGCCAACACTATCGAGCGACTCGAAGTGCTACGCGGTCCGGCAACCATGCTCTACGGTCGGGGTGATCCTGGCGGCACGTTCAACGTGATTTCCAAACAGCCGTTGCCCGAGCGCACCGTCACCTTGGGCAGTCAACTGAACGATCAGGGCATGAAGCGTGGCACGCTGGATGCTTCCGGCCCGCTCGACGAAGAAGGGCGCCTGGCCTATCGACTGAACGTAGTGGGCGAGGGCGGCGACACCTTCCGCGATCACGTCGAAACCGAGCGCTACGGTATCACGCCGGTGCTCACGTGGCAGGCAACCGACGCGACCAAGCTGATTTTCGAAGGCGATTTCATGCGTAACAACGCGCCTCTGGATCGAGGCGTTA
Organism: Pseudomonas sp. Pseusp15; assembly: GCF_059492165.1. Taxonomy (NCBI): domain Bacteria; kingdom Pseudomonadati; phylum Pseudomonadota; class Gammaproteobacteria; order Pseudomonadales; family Pseudomonadaceae; genus Pseudomonas; species Pseudomonas sp. Pseusp15. The sequence goes on along the minus strand of NZ_CP168523.1, from coordinate 2,379,106 downwards.
CACGTTACCCGAGGCAGACGGGTACCGCCTCTCGCGACAGTTTTTTCGGCGAAAAAGACGCTGGCAAACTGCATAACGACAACAACATGGCGCAGCTGCGTTTCGAGCACATGCTCAATGACGACTGGACGCTGGGTGGTGGCTTCCAGTGGCTCGATGGTTCGCTCAAGGGCAACGCAGTCGAGGCCAACGGTATTGCCGCTGACGGCCGCACCTTGGGGCGCAACTTCAACTATCGCAAGCTGGAGTGGACCGACAAGGATACCCAGCTCAATCTGACCGGCCATTTCGATACCGCTGGTTTGCAGCACACGTTGCTCACCGGTATCGAGTACGAAGATTATGACTACAAGTCGATCATTCAACGCTCCAGCGGTGCTGTCGATGCGTATCCGATCGACATCTTCGATCCGGTGTACGGCCAGTCGCGTCCAGCACTGACTCGCACGCCGACCCACGACAAGGAAAACCTCAAAACTTATGCCGCGTTTGTGCAGGATCAATTGGCACTGACCGACAAACTGAAGGTGCTGGCAGGGGCGCGTTTCGAACGCTTCGAACATGACTACGAAACCTTTGTCCCGGGCGGCAAGAGTTGGCAGGCGAGTGACAACGCAGTAACTCCGCGCATCGGCGTGACCTACGATTTGACCGAGACATTAGCGGTTTATGCCGACACCGCCCGCTCGTTCAAGCCCAACACCGGCGCAAGCCGCCTCGGCGGAGGGTTTGCGCCGGAGAAGGGCAAGTCGTACGAAATGGGTATCAAGTGGGAAGCACTGGATCAGCGGTTGAGTGTCGATGCGGCGATCTATCAGATCGAGAAGCGTAACGTGCTGACCACCGACCCCGTCGATTCCACCTTCAGCGTGGCTGCCGGTGAAGTGCGAAGCCGTGGTTTTGACATCAACGTTGCCGGCAACCTCACTCCCGAATGGCGCGTGATTGGCGGCTACGCCTATGTCGATGCCGAAGTGACCAAAGACAACGTACTGCGCTCTGGCACGCGGCTGCTGAACATCCCGAAAAACAGCTTCAGCCTGCTGAATATGTACGAGTTCCAGGACGGCACCCTCAAGGGATTGGGCTTGGGCACCGGATTCAAGTACGTCGACGAGCGCGCCGGACAAACCGCCAACACTGCGTTTTCGATGGGCAGCTACACCGTTGTCGACTTGCTTGGCTTCTACAAGATCAATGACAAGGTGCGGCTCAATCTTGACGTGAAAAACCTGTTTGATCGCGATTATGAAGAAGGCGCGTTCGGCAATGTTTACGCTTATCCGGGTGCGCCACGAACCGTGCAAGTCGGTATTTCCTACACGTTGTAGTGCGTTCTGCTGGTGCACACTGAGCAAGCGCGATAACGCTGGAAGTGAGGCGATGTGCGTCAGCAGTAGAGTCTGTGGATCCTGCAAAGGCGACAGTTGCAGATTTGAGCTACAGACAGGTCAGCCGTCAGCTTATCTCAGGTCGCTCGTGCCTGGTGCTGGACCGTGGGCGGATCGTGGAGCAGGGCGAGGTGTGGCAGATTTTTGGTGACCCGCAACACGAGGTGTCACCGGCCGTGGCGACCGATCTGCTGGGCATCGCCCAGGCACTGGGTGGGCAGGTCAGCTTGCTGCATGGCGGTATCGAGCGTATCCAGAGCCGCGCCCAGGGACGTCGATTCCTGGGCGTAGCGACGAGCCAGGGGCCAGGCGCGTTGCTGGCCCGTGCTTCGTCGCTGGCCGATCAGGTGCCGGGGTATCTGGCACCCGCGTGATGTCGACTTACTTCGATCCTGCACCGATCTGCCAGACGTAGGGCGGTTCGGTGCCGTTGATTTCCCAGTCGCCGATGATGCGTTCCTTGTAGATCAGCGGGTTGTGCGAGGCCGCGGTGCGAGCGTTGCGCCAGTGACGATCGAGGGCTTTGCCGGTGCTGGTGGCCGAGGCGCTGAGGGCGTTGAACAGGTCGCTGGTGGCGCGCAGCACCAGGTCGGCGATCACCACTTGGGCCTGGGCGGATTCCAGTTCGGCGGCGATGTTGGCATCGCGTTCGGCTTCGTCGTTATGGGCGAAGCGGCTTTCGTAGGCCACCTGCAAGGCGGCCGCGGCGCGCAGGGTGGTGGCGTGTGCGGCATAGACCTGCGCTGAAGCCTTGCCCACCACTTGCTGCACCTGGACATCCTGGCTGACGTGGCTGGCGTTGCCGGTGCTGAAGATGCGCGTGCGCTTGCGTACTTCTTCCGTGATGTCGCGCACCGCGGCACGGCCGGCACCGGTCTGGACCGCCAACAGCACCAGTTGATAGAAGGCCGTCTGGTATTTGAAGCGGGTGGTGAAGTCCAGCAGGTTTTCGGGCTCCACCACGGCGTTCTCGAATACCGAGGTGCCGCTGCCGGTGGTGCGCTGACCAAAGCCATCCCAGTCGTCGCTCTGCACAATACCCGGTTGCTGCACGCGAACGGCGGCAATCACATCGGCGCCGTTGTCATCGCGCTGGGCATAGAGGTCGATCCAGTCGGCGAAGATACTGCCGGTGCTGTAGTACTTGGTGCCGTTGACCACCCATTGTTCACCCAGACGCGAGACACGGGTGCCAACCTGGCCGATCTTGATGCTGCCGACTTCGGTCCAGGCGTTGCCCACCAGATCGCCGTCGACAAAACGCTTGAACCAGGTGTCCTGGGGCGCATCGGCATGGGCGTTGAGGCGGTCTTCGACAAAGGCAAAGTGACCGCGCAACGCCTGCGGCAGATTGGAATCGGCTTCGGCCAGTTCGATCAGCAACTCAAACAACTGGGGCAGGGAAGCGCCGGCGCCACCGTACTGCACCGGCACGCGCACGGCGCCAAAGCCGGCTTCCTTCAGCCACTTCACTTGTTCAAAGGGCAGGCTGCGAGTTTGCTCGCGCTCCAGTGCGCCGGCGGCGATGCGTGCAAAGATCGGCCGGAAGCGCTCGGCCAGGGCCTGGTAGTCGGTACCGCTGGAGAGGGGGTGTGGCAGGTGCTGTTGCTGGACAGTCATGGTGCAGCTCCTTATGGAAGGCAAGAGAAGCAACAGTGCAGTCGATCTGTTGCGTACTACTGCCAGTGCACAGGTCGTGCCTGGCACTGCAAAAGCCGTTTAATCGGGCGCGCAGGGCTGTTCGCCAGGGTGGTTGCTGTCGTCTGCCGGGCAACTTGCTGAAGCGCTGACTGCCCGGCAACAGCGGCCTGGGCGCGCTGCACGGAATGGGCAGAGAGGCAGCTGTTGTGAGCGCAACAGTTGATCAACAGCCTGCCCGGTGGACGACACTGCGGCGTTTTGCGAAAAACCGTATAACTTATTGATTTTTATTGAATTATAGAGATGGCACGGTTGCTGCTCTAGTCCTTGTGCAGGTGCCGCGGTGGCCTCTGCCACCATGAGGACGGGCAATGAGCAACACACTGAAAGTGGTCGCGGTATCCGGGAGCGTGCAGCGGCCTACGCGCACCCTGGTGCTGCTCAAGGCTCTGGTCGCCGGTCTTGCGCAACAGCTGCCGATCGCGCTGCACCTCATCGAATTGTCCGAGGTCGGCCCGCAGTTTGCCGGGGTGCTGTGCCGTGAAGACTTGCCCGCCGCGGTAGAGGCCGATCTGCAGGCCATTGAAACGGCCGACCTGCTGATTGCTGCCAGCCCGGTTTACCGCGCCTCGTACACCGGACTGTTCAAGCACCTGTTCGATTTCGTCCATCACCAGGCGTTGAACAACGTGCCGGTGTTGCTGGCCGCCACCGGTGGCTCGGACCGCCACGCCCTGATCATCGATCACCAGTTGCGCCCGCTGTTTGGTTTCTTCCAGGCCCTGAGCTTGCCCATCGGTGTGTATGCCGCCGAAGCCGACTTCACCGACTACCAGATCACCAGCCCCCAGTTGCTCGAACGCATCGAGCGCGCTGTCGAGTCGGCGGTCCTGAGCCTCAATCCGAAAGTTCACCGGGATGCCAGCGCTGCCTGACGTCCCGGGTCAACCCTCATTTCAACGAGTCAATGGAGTACGTACAATGAGCCAGGACAACATCAAGTTTGCCTATTGGGTTCCCAACGTCAGCGGTGGCCTTGTGGTCAGCAAGATCGAACAGCGCACCAGCTGGGACATCGATTACAACCGCAAGCTGGCGCAAATCGCCGAAAAGGCCGGCTTCGAATACGCCTTGTCACAGATCCGCTTTACCGCCGGTTATGGCGCCGAAAACCAGCACGAGTCGGTGACCATAAGCCACGCGCTGTTGGCCGCCACCGAGAAGCTCAAGGTGATCGCCGCCATCCTGCCTGGGCCCTGGAGTCCGGTGCTGGCGGCCAAACAGCTGGCCACCATCGACCAGTTCACCAACGGTCGGGTCGCGGTGAATATCGTGTCGGGTTGGTTCAAGGGCGAGTTCCGGGCCATTGGCGAGCCGTGGCTGGACCACGATGAGCGCTATCGTCGCTCGGAAGAATTCATCCAGGCGCTCAAGGGCATTTGGACCCAGGACAACTTCAGTTTTCATGGCGATTTCTACCGCTTCCATGACTACACCCTCAAACCCAAGCCACTGCAGCAACCGCACCCGGAAATCTTCCAGGGTGGCAGCTCGCGCGCGGCGCGGGACATGGCTTCGCGGGTTTCCGATTGGTACTTCACCAACGGCAACAGCGTCGAAGGCATCAAGGCCCAGGTCGACGACATTCGGGCCAAGGCCGCGATCAATGGCCACTCAGTGAAAGTTGGGGTGAACGCCTTTGTCATTGCCCGCAAAACCGAGGCTGAAGCCCGAGCGGTATTGCAGGAAATTATCGCCAAGGCCGATCCGGAGGCCGTCAATGGTTTCGGCAGCGAGGCGAAGAACGCCGGCGCCTCCAGCCCTGAAGGCGAAGGCAACTGGGCCAAGTCCACCTTCGAAGACCTGGTGCAGTACAACGATGGCTTCAAGACCAACCTGATCGGTACGCCGCAGCAGATTGCCGAACGCATCGTCGCCCTCAAGGCGGTGGGCGTGGACCTGGTGCTCACTGGCTTCCTGCACTTTCATGAAGAAGTGGAGTACTTCGGCCGCAAGGTGTTGCCGTTGGTGCGTGAGCTGGAGCGCGAGGCGGTCGCGGCCAAGGCTGCGGCGCTCGCCTAAAGGACGGGAAAGGTCATGGCGACATTCACTGATAACACGCAATCCGACACCTTGCCGCAGTGGCTGCAACAGCAGGCACGTCAGCAAGGGACGGGCATTGCCCTGCGACATAAGCGCCTGGGGGTGTGGCAGGTGCGAACCTGGCGCCAACTGGCCGCTGAGGTTGAACACCTGGCAATGGCCTTGCAGGTGCGTGGTTTTGTGCCTGGCGCGAGCTTGGTGATTGTCAGCCGCCCGCGGCCGGAGGCGTTGATCGCTGTACTGGCGGCACAGTGGTTGGGCGGGGTGGCCGCGCTGTTGGATCCGCTGGAGGCAGCGGCTGCACAGGTGCCGCTGTTGCGTGAGCTGCACAGTGAATGGGTGTTCGCCGAAGGCCATGAGGAGATTCAGCGCCTGCGCGCCGCCGGACTGGCGCCCAGGCTGCTGATTTACGCCGACGGCCGCGGCATGGCTGAGGTGAGTCAGACCGGTGACACCCTGGCGTTCGCACAACTGCTGCTGGGCAGCGATCACCGGCTGGAACCCCAGGCCCGAGCCGAGCGCACAGCTTTTACCTTCTACCGTTTGGGTGTGGGGCAGCGCATCGAGCAGCAGCGCATTAGCCACGCCGAGTTGCTAAAGGAAGGCCGGCGCCTGGTGCACAGCGAGCAGCTGGGGCGGCAGGAAGAAGCCCTGGCGGCGCGAGCGTTTGCCGCGGGTAGTCAAGCGCGTTACTTGCTGGCGCCTTGGTTGATTGCCGGCTTTCGACTGAATTTTCCGGAGAACCTGGCGACTCGCGACCAGGACCGTCGCGAGTTGGGCCCGACGCTGGTGGCCGGCACCCGGAAAACCTACGAGCGCCTGCATGCCCAGGTCCTGGCCCGCTTGCCGGAGCCAGGCAGCTGGCGTCGGCGTCTGGTGGACTGGGCGCTGGTGGCGCACCCCGGTGCGCTGCAACGGCATCTGGGGTACTGGCTGATCCGCCGGCCGTTGCGCGACATCCTCGGCTTTTCCCGCACCCGCGCGCCGTTGGTGGTGGGCGAGGCGCTGGCGCCACACACCCAGGCGTTTTTCCAGGCCTTGGCGATTGAAGTACGCACCTGGCCTGACCCGGCACAGTGGCACCGGCCCGCGCGCTGGCCAGCCCCGGTGGTCAACGGCTGGATCGAAGACAGCACGCAACCGGCCTGACAAGGACATGACTCATGGCACAGACACAGGCGACAAAGGTTGAACATCTGCTGGAGCTGGAAAATATTGGCTTGTCGTTCAAGGGCGTCAAGGCGGTGACCGACATCAGCTTTGCCGTGGCCGCCGGCGAGATTTGCGCCTTGATCGGCCCCAATGGCGCGGGTAAAAGCTCACTGCTGAATGTGATCAACGGCGTGTACCAGGCCCAGCAGGGGCGCATCCGCTTTGCCGGAGAAGGGCGCCGGCGCATGAGCCCGCATGATGCGGCGGTGCGCGGCATTGCCCGCACCTTTCAGAACATCGCCTTGTTCAAAGGCATGAGTGTGCTCGACAACGTGCTCACCGGACGCACCCTCAAGCGTCGCAGCAGCTGGATCGAGCAGGCTCTGCGCATCGGCCGCGCCGCTGGCGAGGACGACCGCCAACGTGAGGCCGCCGAGCGGATAATCGACTTTCTGCACATCCAGCCCTGGCGCGACACCCTTGTCGGCAAGCTGCCCTATGGCTTGCAGAAACGGGTGGAACTCGCCCGTGCCCTGGCCGCCGAACCGCGTTTGCTGTTGCTGGACGAACCGATGGCCGGGATGAACGCCGAAGAGAAGCAGCAGATGAGCCGCTTCATCGTCGACATCAACCGTGAGTTGGGCACTACGGTGGTGTTGATCGAGCACGACATCGGAGTGGTCATGGGCATTTGCGATCACGTGGTGGTGCTCGACTACGGCCGCAAGATCGGCGACGGCCCACCCGAAGAAGTGCGACAAAACCCCGAGGTGATCGCCGCCTACCTCGGCACGCGCCACTAACCCCTGGGTCGATAGCGCCGCCAGCCGCCAGCCGCCTGGTGGCCAGGAACCCTTTGCCCGCAAAACAGGAAGGCTCATGGAATTTTTCTTAGAGGTGTTGATCGGTGGGCTGCTGGCCGGGGTGATGTACGCCCTGGTGGCCATCGGTTTTGTCCTGATCTACAAGGCCTCCGGCGTCTTCAACTTCGCCCAGGGGGCGATGGTGCTGTTTTCGGCGCTGACCTTTGTCAGCCTCTTGGAGCGCGGGGTGCCGTTCTGGCTGGCGTTTGTCATTAGCCTGGCGGCGATGGTGCTGCTGGCGTTGGCGGTGGAGCGGGTGGTATTGCGTCCGCTGGTCAACCGCTCGCCAATCACCTTGTTCATGGCCACCCTCGGCTTGTCCTACGTGATCGAAGGGGGCGCCCAGGCGCTGTGGGGCGCCCAGGTGCATGGCCTGGAACTGGGCATCAGTGACGAGCCACTGGAACTGGGCGGCATGCTGTTGTCGCAGTTCGACATTTTTGCCGCCGTGGCCGCCGCGCTGCTGGTGTTGGCGCTGTCGCTGCTGTTCAACAAGACCCGTATTGGTTTGTCGTTGCGTGCCGTGGCCGATGACCCGCTGGCGGCGTTGGCCGTGGGCATCCGCCTGCAACGGGTGTGGGTGCTGGTGTGGGCGGTGGCCGGGTTTGTCGGTCTGGTGGCCGGCCTGCTCTGGGGCGCGCGGCTGGGGGTGCAGTTTTCGCTGTCGCTGGTGGTACTCAAGGCATTGCCGGTGCTGATCATCGGCGGTTTTACCTCGATCAGTGGGGCGATTGTCGGCGGCTTGATCGTCGGCGCCTCGGAGAAGCTGGCCGAGGTGTACCTGGGCCCCGTCATCGGCGGCGGTATCGAGAACTGGTTTCCCTATGTGCTGGCGTTGCTGTTCCTGCTGGTGCGGCCGGCCGGGCTATTTGGTGAACGCGCGATCGAGCGGGTTTAAGGAGAGGCGTGATGTTTTATCAGGAAGCCGGTCAGTTCAGTACTCGCTATGCCCAGGACCGCCGGGTGTTTCGCCTGCGGCAGGACCGTTACGGCTTGGTTGCCTTGCTGCTGTTGGCCTTTGTAGGTGTGCCGTATCTGGGTAACGACTATTGGTTCAGCGCCATTCTGATTCCGTTTCTGGTGCTATCACTGGCCGGGCTGGGGCTGAACCTGCTGACCGGCTATGCCGGGCAGTTGTCGCTGGGCTCGGCGGCCTTCATGGCTGTGGGCGCCTTTGCCACTTACAACGTTGAACTGCGGGTGCCGGGCTCGCCGTTATTGCTCAGCATGGCCCTGGGCGGGGGAGTGGCAGCGCTGGTGGCGGTGCTGTTCGGCCTGCCGAGCCTGCGGATCAAGGGCTTCTATCTGCTGGTGTCGACCCTGGCGGCACAGTTCTTTGTGACCTGGGCGCTGACCCACTTCAGCTGGTTCTCCAATAACAGCGCCTCGGGGGTGATCAGTGCACCGCGCCTGGAGATACTCGGGGTGGATTTGAACTCACCGGTGGGCCGTTACCTGCTGACGTTGGGGGTGGTGGTGGCGTTGTTCTGGCTGGGCAAGAACCTGGTGCGCAGTGAACTGGGACGCAACTGGATGGCCGTGCGTGACATGGACACGGCCGCTGCAGTGATGGGAATTGCGTTGCTCAAGACCAAGCTGCTGGCGTTTGCAATCAGCGGCTTCTTTCTCGGGGTGGCCGGAGCGCTGTGGGCCTTCACTTACCTGGGCACCGTGGAGCCCCACGGTTTCGATCTGAATCGGTCCTTCCAGATCCTGTTCATCATCATTATCGGTGGCCTGGGCAGCATCCTCGGCAACTTCCTGGGCGCGGCGTTCATCGTGCTGTTTCCGGTGCTGCTGTCGAACCTGGTGGCCTTGTTGCCGGCCGGGCTGATCGATGCCGGGCAGATAGAAAACCTGCAGAAGATGGCATTTGGCGCCCTGATCATTGTGTTCCTGGTCAAGGAGCCGGAGGGCCTGGCGCGCCTCTGGCAGAAGTTCCGCGAGCGCGCTCGGTTGTGGCCCCTGCGCTACTGAGCAAACCGGCGCAGGCATGGACTGCGCTTCGATCCTCCTGCGGCAAACGTGCGATTGAATCATTGATAAGGAAAATACCGATGTTGAAACGATCTCTACTCAGTAGCCTCGCCCTGGCCGTCAGCCTGAGCGTTGCCACATTGACTGCGCAGGCGGATAACGAACAGTACTTCCCGCTGCAGAGCTATCGGGTCGGTCCTTATGCCGCCGGTGGTACCGGGTTTTTTGGTGGTTTTATCGACTACCTCAAGTACGTCAATGCCAATGGCGGGGTCAACGGCGTCAAGCTGACCTGGAGCGAGTGCGAAACCGAATACGTGGTCGAGAAGGGCGTGGAGTGCTACGAGCGTCTGAAAAAAGGCCTCAATGGTGCGCCGGCTGCCGCCACTAACCCGCTGTCGGTGGGAATCGCCTATGCCACCCTGGAGCGCTCGACCGCGGACAAACTGCCGCTGATCACCATCAACCACGGCCGCACCGACTCCACTGACGGCAGCGTTTTCCCCTATGTCTTCCCGTTGCAGCTGAACCCGTACTCCGAAGTCTCGGCGATCATCAACTACATCGGCCAGCAGGCCGGGGGGCTGGACCAGCTCAAGGGCAAGAAGATAGTCACCCTGTATCATGGCTCGCCCTACGGCAAGGAAACCAATGAGGTGTTGCAGACCCTGGCCGACAAGTACGGGTTCAAGCTGACCCTGCTGGAAGTGCCCCATCCGGGTAACGAACAGCAGTCGCAATGGCTCAACATTCGCCGGGAAAAACCCGACTGGGTGATTCTGCGAGGCTGGGGCGTGATGAACCCGGTGGCGTTGAAAACCGCGCAGAAAGTCGGCTTCCCGGCGGATCACATCATCGGCAACATCTGGAGTAACTCCGAGGACGATGCCGCACCGGCCGGTGCCGCCGCCAAAGGCTTTATCGCGATCACCACGCACCCCACGGGCACCGATTTCCCGGTCCTGCAAGGCATCCAGCAGCAGGTGGTGGCCAGGGGCAATGGTGACCTGGCCGATCCGAAACGCTTCGGCACCGTGTATTACAACCTCGGTGTGGTGAACGGCATTCTCAATGTCGAAGCGGTGCGCATTGCCCAGGAGAAATTCGGCAAGCAACCGCTCACCGGCGAGCAGGTGCGCTGGGGCTTCGAGCACCTCAAACTGGACGATGCCCGCCTCAAGGAGCTGGGTGCACTGGGCTTGGTGCAACCATTGCAGCTGTCGTGCTCGGACCATGAAGGGGGCGGTGCCGTGCGCTTCCAGCAGTGGGATGGCAGCCAGTGGAAACTGATCAGTGACTGGGTGCAGGCCGACCGTGCCTTGCTCAGGCCGATCATCGAAGCCTCGTCGCACCAGTACGCCAAGGAAAAAGGCATCACACCGCGCGATTGCAGCCAGGACAGCTGAGATGTGAATCGGGTCGGGGAGGCGTCCCCAATGCTTTTCCGTTAAGGCAATGTCTGCTCAATACACATCCCGTGGCGAGGGAGCAAGTCACTCGCCACAAGTCACTTGTTTCAAGCTTTTATTAATTGAACAGCATGGGGATAGGCGTATGAACCAAGTACCGATCTTGCGGATCGACGCGATTGAAGTCCTGTACGAACAGGCCATCCTCGCGGTGTGCGGGGTATCGCTGGCGGTGCCGCAAGGGCAGATCGTGGTGTTGCTGGGGGCCAACGGTGCCGGCAAGAGCACCACCTTGAAGGCCGCCTCCAATCTGGTGCGCGCCGAGCGGGGCGAGGTAGTGCAGGGGCGGATCCTCTATCGAGGCGAGGATGTCACTCGTAGCACGCCCCATAGCCTGGTGGCCAGCGGCCTGGTGCAGGTACTGGAAGGCCGGCATTGCTTTGCCCAACTGACAGTGGAAGAAAACTTGCTGACGGGTGCCTTTGCGCGTCAGGTGTCCCGCGGGCAACTGAAGGCCGATCTTGAGCGTATCTACAGCCAGTTTCCGCGCCTCAAGCTGCGGCGCAAAAGCCTGGCCGGCTACACCTCCGGGGGTGAACAGCAGATGGTTGCGCTCGGGCGGGCGCTGATGGCCCGGCCGCAGCTGGTATTGCTGGACGAACCTTCGATGGGCCTGGCACCGCAGATCGTCGAGGAGATCTTCGAGATCATCCAGCAGCTCAATCAGCGCGACGGCGTGAGCTTCCTGATTGCCGAGCAGAACATCAACCTGGCCCTGCGTTACGCCCAGTACGGCTACGTGCTGGAAAGCGGCCGGGTTGTCAGCGAAGGCACGACCGGGCAGTTGGCCGCGCGCAGTGATATTCAGGACTTCTACCTGGGGGGCGGGACAGCGGGTAAAGGAGCTGCTGCTTGACCGCCACCAGTCAGATCGACAGGTTGACCACTTTGACCGTCTGGGCGTCCTGTACCGGGCGGCGTTTGTTCACCACCAGTTCACCGACCTTGATCAACATCGCGCGGGTGATGTTGCGACTCAGCCCCAGCAAGCTGGCGGTGTGCACCTGGTTGTAGTGGCAGAAGCGATAGGCCGCGCGCAACAGCGCTTCCTCGACCCGCTCGTGGAGGGCGCCGCTTTCTTCCTCGAACAGCTTCTTGAAGGCTTGCTGCAACAGGGCGTCGGCACTGTCGTCCTGTACGGTATTGCTGGCGTCCAGGCGTTCGATACGCAGGTTGGACAGGTGCAAGTCCTGGACGCGGATCAGATTGTTACGGCAGATCAGTAAGGTGTGGTGAATGACGTTTTCCAGCTCGCGAATATTGCCCGGCCATGAGTAATTCACCAGCTTCTGTTCGGCTTCGGTATCCAGCACCACTTCGCCATAGCCCAGCCGACGACTGTACTCGGCGATGAAGTGGCGGATCAGCGGCAGGATGTCGCCCGGTCGCTCGCGCAGCGGGCTGAGTTCCAGGCTGACCACGTTTAGCCGGTAATAGAGGTCTTCGCGAAAGTGCCCGGCGTTGATGGCTTTTTCCAGCTGCACGTTGGTCGCAGCCAGCACCCGTACATCGATTGGGATGCTTTTGCGTGAACCCAGGCGAACCACTTCACGCTCCTGCAGCACCCGCAGCAACTTGACCTGGATTGGCATCGGCAAGTCGCCGATTTCGTCGAGGAACAGCGTGCCGCCGTTGGCTTCCTCGAACCAGCCGGCTTTGGCGCTCAGGGCGCCGGTGAAGGCGCCTTTTTCGTGGCCGAACAGTTCGGCCTCCACCAAACTTTCGGAAAACGCGCCGCAGTTGACCGCGATAAACGGTTTGTTGCGACGAGCGCTGAGGTTGTGCAGGTGACGGGCCACCAGCTCCTTGCCGGTCCCGGTTTCGCCGATGATCAACACGCTGGCATCACTGGGCGCAACCTGTTGCAGGTGCGCCAGCAGCGCCTGTGATTTCGGGTCTTCGAAGACTTGCGCGGTGGCGCGTATCGAGGTGGCCAAGGCTGGTGAGGGCGGCAGCGTGAGTAGTTGCATGGTCGGGCCTATGAGTAAAAGGACGGAGTGGGCAGCGCCGTGTTGAGCGCCCAGTCACCCAGTTCATGGAGCTTGTAGTCCACGGGGTCGTGCAGGGTCTGGGTGCGCAGGTTGCGCCAGTGACGATCAAGGCGCAGCGCGGCATGGGTGGCGCGGGCGCCGGTCACTTCAAACAGGCTGCTGGTCAGGTCCAGGCCGGTGCGGGTGGCGGCGACCTTGGCGGTGGCAATGGCCAGGGCCAGTTGGCCACGTTCCTCGGCGGCGAGCTGGTGCTCCTTGCTCCAGGCTTGGTCGAGCAGGGCGTTGGCTCGTTCAGTGAGCAGGCGCACGCTTTCCAGCCCGACCCAGAATTCGCCGTAATGGCGCAGGACATAGGGGTCCTGATTGGCCTGGCTGACGTTGGCCTTGAACCAGGGGCGCGTTTCCTTGAGGGTGTAATCGCGGGCCTCTTCGAACGCGCCCTCGGCAATGCCGAGGAAGATATTGACGAAGGTCAGTTGGGCGATCAGCGGGCGCAGGCAGGCAAAGGGCGTGCTCAGCGGGCCGGGATCGAGCAGCAGCTCATTCTCTTCCACGCGCACCCGTTCGAAGGTGGCGCTGCCGCTGTCGGTCTGCCGTTGGCCGATGTTGTCCCAGTCGCCGTGCAAGGTGATGCCGGTGCGGTGGCTGGGAATGGCGGCGATCAACAGCTTGCCGCTGGTGGATTCATCCAGCGCCGAGGCAATCAGCATTTCCGAATCGGCGGAGCCGGAGCAGAAACTCTTGCGCCCGGAAAACTCGCGATAGCCGGCAAACTTTTTCGACAGGGTGCGGGTGTCCAGCGGGTTAAGGGCATTACCCCAGAACCAGTTGTTGCGCGCGGTCTGTTCGAACCAGGGCTGCCACTGTTCGGGCCGGGAAAACAGCCGCACCGTGGCCAGCATCAAGTGCTGGAAGCCGAACACGTGGGCGATCGAGCTGTCGATCCTGGCGAATTCGCGCACCACTTCCAGGGTGTCGCTCCAGCTGGCGCCAAGGCCACCGTATTGCTGGTCAATTTTCATCGCCAGCAGACCGCTACGGCGCAACTCGTCGCGCTCGGCTTTCGGCGTGCCGCCCAGATGGTCGCGTTCGGCGGCGGTTCGGGAAAACTCGGCGGCGAGCGTCCGAGCGATCTGCAGCGGGGTTTCAAGTTTGGACGTATGGATAGCGGTCACAGGCTGTTCCTCAGGCTGTTTTCCGCAGGTCGGCGGCATTGGCGGTGAACAGCGGTGCGGCCCGTTCGACTGCCAGGCGGATGCGTGTTTTCAGCGCTTCGCTGCTGATCTGGTAATTCGTGAAATCGGCCTCCGAGGCATACACGCCCAAGGGTAGGGTCACCGACTGGAAGAAGCTGAACAGCGGGCGCAACTGGTGATCGATTACCAGCGCATGCCGGTCGCTGCCACCGGTGGCGGCCAGCAACACCGGGGTATCGATCAATGCGTCCTGGCCAATCAGGTCGAACAGGTGCTTGAACTGGCCCGGGTAGGCACCACGGTAGACCGGTGCGGCCACCACCAACAGGTCCGCCGACTCAATCGCATTCAACTCGTACTCAACAGTTTCCGGCAGCTCCCGACGGGATATGGCGCTGCCCAGCGGGCGGACAATGTCACCCAGCTCGATGATGCGGCTTTCGATTGGCAGGTACTGGCTCAGCTCAGCAACGATGGCTTGGACCAGTACCAGGGTGCGCGACGGACGATAGGTTCCACCGGAAACGGCGACGACTTTAAGTGGAGTGCTCATGGGGTCTGTTCCTGTTCGAGTTGCGGGATGTGCAGCCATCAGAGCAAGAGTTGTTCCATGGTTAAAAGAGCTATGAAAAACAATAAGTTAGTCTGTTTCTTGGTCTCGACTGCTGTTGTCTGGGCAGCTAACTGTTGAGCGACTGTTGCGTGAGCAGCAATGGCGCTGCTGTTTGTCGGGCAACACTGTGGTATCCATGAATTGAATGTAAGTGATCTAAAAAACATCTAATAAATACTTTTTGGTTATTAGCTTAAGGCTTTGTCGGGCTGTCAGTGCCAGGCGAGCAGCTTTTGGCTGGCTTTAGCCGGCCGAAATCAGTAGGTAATGCCTCTCGGATCGGCCAAGTGTTGCTCAGACAATAGCGGTTCAACATCACTGTTGGGTGGGCAACAGTGGGTGGACCAAAGCGCATGGCATTCACCTTCCACCGTCGCCGCTCAGGTGGTTGTGCACGCTGCCTGCAGCCCGCAACGCAAGGTTTCAGGGCTTCTGGTATGGCTCTTGCTCAGGCACCTGACTCTCCAGCAACAGTGCTGATCAGGGCGCCACAGAGTGCTCGCTTCCTATATCTGCCGGCCGATGTGCCGTGCGCCTTGTGATCCAGCCCTGTATCACTCCCTGAGGCCCGTACCATGAATTTGGATATTTTCTGGTTTCTCCCCACCTCCGGTGACACCCGCTACCTGGGTAAGTCCGAGTCCGGCCGCCCGGCCACCAACCAGTACATGCGGCAGATTGCTGTGGCTGCGGAAAGCCTTGGCTACGACGGCCTGTTGATTCCCACCGGCAGCAGTTGTCTTGATCCCTGGGTCACCGCTGCCAGTCTGGTACCAGTGACCAGCCGGATTAAATTGTTGGTGGCCTTGCGCACGTCAATCAGCAGCCCGACCGTAACGGCACGTCAGGCTGCCAGCCTCGACCAGGCCCTGGGTGGGCGCCTGCTGCTCAACGTGGTCCCCGGTGGCGATGCGGCCGAGCTGGCCGCCGAGGGCGTGTACCTCAAGCACGATGAGCGCTATGAGGCCGCCGATGAGTTCCTCACCGTCTGGCGTCGGGTATTGCAGGGTGAAACGGTCGACTTCGAGGGCAAGCACATCCATGTGAAGCGGGCGCAGAATTTCTTCCCGCCGGTGCAGAAGCCCTATCCGCCGCTGTACTTCGGTGGCTCTTCGCCGGCTGCCCACGAGCTGGCCGCCAAACACGTGGACACCTACCTGACCTGGGGCGAGCCACCGGCCGCGGTGGCCGAGAAGATCGGCGATGTACGTGCCCGCGCCGCGAAGCACGGCCGCACAGTGCGTTTTGGCGTACGTCTGCACGTGATCGTGCGTGAAACCAACGAGCAAGCCTGGGCCGCTGCCAACGAACTGATCCAGTACCTGGACGACGAGACCATCGCCCAGGCCCAGGCCAACTACGCGACCATGGACTCCGAAGGCCAGCGCCGCATGGCTGCGCTGCACGGTGGCTGTCGCGATCAGCTGGAAGTCAGTCCCAACCTGTGGGCCGGTGTCGGCCTGGTGCGCGGCGGTGCCGGTACTGCCTTGGTCGGTGACCCGCAGACCGTCGCCGCCCGGCTGCAGGAATACGTCGACCTCGGCGTCGACAGCTTCGTGCTCTCAGGTTATCCGCACCTGGAAGAGGCCTACCGCTTCGCCGAACTGGTGTTCCCGTCGTTGCCCGGTAAACAGGCGGTGACCGTCAATGAGGTGCTCACGGGCGGAGCCTTCGATGTGCGAGCCAAGACCAAACAAGAGGAAACCGCGGTATGAAAGTGATCGACATGCGCTGCCGGCCGGCCTATCTGCACGATTTCTTTGGCGCCAACCCGGGCTCGGCGGGCTACGCCACCGCGCGCTGGCTGAATCGCCGCGTCGGAGCTCGCGGCAGCGACGAGCATTTTGCCCGCTCGCTGACGCCAGAGGGCTTTATTGCCGAAGTCCGAGAAGCCGGTTTGAGCCAGGCGGTGGTGGTGGGGCGACACACCCCTGGGCAACACCTGCCGAATGATTTCATCCACGAAATCACCCATCCCCATCAGGAGCTGCTGGGTATCGCCGGGGTTGACCCGACGCTTCAGGGTATCGATGGCGCTATTGCCGAAATCGACCGGGTGATTGATCAACTCGGTCTGGTCGGTATCGGCCTGGAGCCGGGTTTCGCCGCGCCGGCACGGCATCCGGATGACCCGCTGTACTTTCCCCTCTACGAACACTTGTCGCGCCGTGGCATTGCGCTGTTCCTGATGAGCGGACCGACCACGCCGGATCCGGCCTTCAACGACCCTGGCCGCCTGGCAGCGGTGGCACGAGCGTTTCCCGAACTGAAAATAGTCTGTTACCACGGCTACTGGCCGAACGTGGCGCAACTGCTGGGCGTAGCTTTTCGCTATGAAAACATCTTCGCCGTGCCAGACATGTACCTGTTCCTGCCGGGCAGCGAGGCCTTTGTCGCAGCAGCCAATGGCTTTCTGGGCGACCAACTGTTGTTTGGCTCGTCCTACCCGTTCCGGCCGATCCGCCAGTCGATCGAGGATTTTCAGGCGCTGGGGTTCAAGGATCAGGTGCTGGATAAGTTGCTTTATGGGAATGCGGCGCGGTTGTTAGGGTTGAGGAGGTAGCCTTGAATCGACGCCTGCCGTTTCGACGGACGCCCAATCGGGCTATAGAAGTCGGCGAGGTAATGGCGCGGGTCGCCCAGCAGCGCGTTGACGCCGACGGCAATTGGCTGTGTCAAACCGATGGAAAGATCCAGGACAAGGCGCCTTGAACAATAAGCTGTTGGCGAGCCTCCCATTGGCGCAACAGCCTGTCGCGGCAGGCCAGGCGCTCGTTCAGTTCGGCGACTTCCAGGCTCAGTGCGCGCACCTCGTCTTTCTGCATCCGACGCTCTTGCAGCAATTGCTCGACGCTGGTCAGGATGCGTCGCAACAACGGGTTGTTCGACGACAACGGCGTGCTCGCCTGGTCAGGCTGGTCCAGTCTGTCGGCGAGCGGAGCCAATACCCAGTGGGTTGTCCGGCTGAAAAAAACATGGAGCACCTCTACCTGAGTGAAGTGATGTCAGCCGCCAGGGGCTGCGGTGGACGTACCGACAACGACTGCGAATCAAACACTGTCGCCCCCGGCAGGGCTTGCCAGGCCAGTGGGCCGGCGGCGATTTCCCGGGTACTGAGCAGGCAGTGGTCAAGCTCGCGCTGTAAAACCTCGGTGTCGAGGCCCTGGCCGATGAACACCAATTCCTGGCGACAATCACCGACCACGTTGTCCCACTTGGCCATGATGCTCTGGAGCCGGTATTCATCCCGTGGCCATTGCGACGGATCGATAAAGTTCCACCAGTGGCCGACATAGTCCCACTGGAACTGCCCGCCGCTCTGCACCAGCATGCCGGTTTCCAGGTGCCGGCTGGCGAGCCAGAAATAGCCTTTGCTGCGCAACAGCCGTCCGTTGCGCCAGGGGCGCTGGAGAAAGTCGAGCAAGCGCTGTGGGTGAAAGGGTGTCCGCTCACGGTAGACCCAGGATGTCACACCGTAGGTGTCCGCTTCGGAGGCTGGCGCGTCGGTCACCTCCATTTTCCTCATCCAGCCCGGCGACGCGGCAAGGCTGGGTAAATCAAACAGATGGGTGCCGAGGATGCTCGACAGCGCGACTTGACCGTGGGTCATCGGCAGGATCCGCGCGCCGGGGTTCAGGCCGGCGAGAATGGCGTGCAGTGCCTGGTAACCGGCGTCATCGATCAGGTCCAGTTTGTTGACGAGAATAACGTTGGCGTACTCCACCTGCTCGATCAGAAGGTCGGCCAGATGGCGCTCCGGCGCGTCTTCCATGGCATCCGCACGGGCCACGGTATCCGGCGACTCGAGCAGCGCCTGAAACTGGCTGCCATCGACCACCGTCACCAAGGTGTCCAGGCGTGCCAGTTCGCTGAGGCTGAAGCCTTCGGTGTCAAGGAAGGCGAACGTCTCCGCCACCGGCATCGGCTCGGAGATCCCGGTGGATTCAATGAGCAGGTAGTCGAAACGCTGCTGACGTGCCAGATCACTGATCTGCTCCAGCAAATCGGCGCGCAGTGTGCAGCAAATACAGCCGTTGCTCATCTCGATTAACTCATCGCGACCACGGTGCAGCGACACGTCGCGCTGCACCGCTTCGGCATCGATGTTGACTTCGCTCATATCGTTGACGATGACCGCGACTCTCAGGCCTTCGCGATTGCGCAGGATATGGTTCAGCAGGGTGGTTTTGCCGGCACCGAGGAAGCCCGAAAGGACCGTCACCGGCAGTCGGCCCGCCTGGGCGCCGTCAATCATGCGTTCACCGCTTTTGCGCTGGGCGCCTTGTCGAGGTAGCTTTCAAAAAGATCGACCACCACGAAACCATCGTCCGCCGCGTCGCCCCAAAGGTCTTTCACACGAAATTCGACGTGGTAGGTCGGCTGATGCGCCGCGCTCACATCGCCATGGCCGATGGCATCCGGGAAGGGCCACTGTTCTGACGTGCGGTGCAGGATCACGCCTTCCTTGCCGCGTACGTAGGCCGGCATGCGGATATGCCCGGCCACATATTCGTCGCGAACGACCACCCGATCGCCCACCTCGAAGGGGGGCCGACCGGTGATCGCCTGGCGCCCGCCCGCGTGGGCGGGGTTCGCCAGCTTGAAGTGAGAGCCTAGGGCCTCATCAAGTTCTGCCTGGGTAATCACGCCTGTTTCTACCAGCAGGGTCGCGGTGGCGATGATGTAGCGCTCGTAGTATTGCGTGCCGACATGTTGGCGAACATCCAGGCGTTCGACGGCGTGGCGCACTTCGTCGACGCTGAATTTTTTCAGGTGATCGACGCCGATGAACATCAAGCTGTAGGCCAGGTGTTCCCAGTCCTGCTTGAACACCTGTTTGTAGCTCAGGCTATTGATGGTGTGCGGGACTTTGCCAAAGCCTTGAAAACCGCCGAGATCGTGAAAGCCATCCATTGTGAATACCTCTGAAAAGTGAAAGAAACCCAGCGCCCTGGCTACGCTACCTGCGGCAGCGCCACGCCGATCAGGACGTCCTTGGTGATCAGGGCCCGCAGGGCCTCTTCATCCATGCCCTCACTGCCCTCGGGTCGTACCGGCAGCACCAGATAGCGGCTTTCGGCACTGGTGTCCCACACTTTGATGGTGGCTCCCTCTGGCAGCTCGGTGCCCAGTTCCCGCAGAACGGTGCGCCCTTCGCGGACCAGGCGGGCACGGAATTCGAAGCCCTTGTACCACTCCGGCGGCAGGCCGAGGACGGGCCAGTTGGTGCAGGAGCACAGGCTGCAGACGATCACGTTTTTCAGCGTGGAAGTGTCTTCCAGGGCGACGATGTATTCACCTTGTGGGCCGGTATAGCCGAATTGCGCGCAGGCAGCGGTACCGTCCTTGAGCAGCAGTTCACGAAACTGCGGGTCGACCCAGGCCTTGGCCACCACTCGAGCGCCATTCTCCGGGCTCCAGTCGTGGGCCATGAGTTGGGTCAGCTGTTCGATATAGCCGTCGGGAATCAGCTCCTTTTGCTTGAGCACCTGGAATAGGGCGCGGGCTCGCTCGCCTGGGGTCGAGGTGGTTTTTTCATCGGTGTTCATCAGTTAACTCCTCATCGTTGAGCGTTTAAGCAGCGCCTGGGGTGTTTGTTTTTGTGCGCTGCGCGGGGACCGACCGGTTAATTGTTTTTCCAGTCAACGGACGCTTCGAACGCTGCGGCCGCCTGGTAAATCGTGCCTTCGGCATAGTGCTTGCCCACCAGCATGAGCCCGACCGGCAGGCCGTCCACCAGCCCGCAGGGAATCGACATGGCCGGATGGCCGGTGATGTCCTGGGCTGAGGCGTTGCCGATCATTTCCAGCGCCCGGGCCACGTATTCCGTGATCGAGCAACCAGGTTCCGGATGAGGCTGGGCGATGATCGGCACGGTCGGCATCACCAGCAGGTCGTAGCGCGCCAGCGCCGCGTCGTAACCGGCCCGGGCCATGCGTGTGAGATTCTGCGCCTTGGCGTAGAAACGGCCGTTGTAGTGCTTGATGCCGTATTCACCGACAAACATGCACAGCTTGAGAGACGCGGACAGCTGATCCGCCTGCTCGCGCCACCCGGCTTGCTTGTCCAGCAACGTGAGGTCGTACAGGCCTTTCCAGTTAAAACCGGCGCCATTGCCGTGCATCATCTGCATTGTCAGGCCTTCACAGCCGATGGGGAGCCACAGCGAGCCGGCGATCTTGTGCTCCGGCACGGAGACTTCCTCGACATGCGCGCCGAGCCGCTCCAACTGGGCGATGGCGTTACGCACCGATGCAGTTACGCGCGGGTCCTGGTTGGCCAGCTGGAAACCTTCCTGCAGGATGCCGATCCTGAGCCCTTGCACGCCACGGTCCAGGTAATCGCTGTAGGTGTCGACCCGGGGCGCGGCCTGGCGTGGGTCGAGGCCGTCGGCGCCGGCCATGACTTCCAGCATCAACGCGTTGTCGCGCACGTTGGCCGTGATGGGCCCGGCATGGTCGATGGTCGCTTCGATCGCCATGATCCCGGTGTAGGGCACCAGGCCGTGGGTCGGCTTCATCCCGTAAGTACCGCAGAATGCCGAAGGAATCCGAATGGAGCCGCCCTGATCGCCGCCGACCGCGAGATCCACTTCGCCGGCGGCCACCAGTGCCGCGCTGCCGGAAGAGGAACCACCGGAGGCGAAACCCTGACGATAGGGGTTGTGTACCGGTGCGGGGTCAGAGGTGTGACTGCCACCGGACAGGCAGTAGTGCTCGCACGTGGCCTTGCCGAGAATGGTCGCCCCCGCATCCAGTAAGCGCGTGACCACGGTGGCATCGAACGACGGGACGAAACCTTCGAGTGGCGCGGCACCGTTCATCATGGGGACGCCGGCCAGGGCGATATTGTCCTTGAGCGCGACGGTTTTGCCCGCCAGCTTGCCTTGCGGTGCGCCGTTGACTTCGGTGCGGTAATACCAGGCGTTCAAGGGGTTGTGGGCCGCCGAAGGGCGGTAGCCGGAACTGCGCTCGTAACGGACGGGCGGCACGCAATCGGGCAGCTCGTCGATCAGGTCGTAGGCGTCGAAGCTCGACTGCATCAGGGCCAGGTATTCACTGGCTTGTTCACGGCTGAGCTGCATGTGCAGGCCGTTCGCGATGTCCAGTAAGTGTTCAAGGGTGGGACGAACGATTGCCATGGTGGGGCTGTCCTTATCGTGGTGGCCTGGGGTTCAAGATAATCCGTGCCTCTGCGCGGTGGCTTGGTTGAAAAAGACACCGACTTGGTTGAGCCGGACATCCTTGCGCCAGGCGCAGGAAGGGTGTCCGGCGGCTGTCTGCTGGACGGTTGGCTAGAACACGTGCGCGTAACGCAGGTTCATGCGGAAGTCCTCTTTGGCGCCGTTATCCACTGAAAGGTCCTTGCCCAGCTGCAGCTGGAGCTGGTCCTGGGGGGTGACGAATTTGGTGGCTGTCAGGCGGAAGTTGGTGGTGCCCATTTCGTCGTCCTGGTTGACACGCGCGACGCTGGTTTCACCGCCCCAGGTACGCCCGAAGCCGACGCCGAATGCCGTGGTGGGGTCTGGCATGTAACGGCCCATCACCTGGGCAGCGTAGGACACGTCCTGCTTGAGGCGGTCGCCATTGGCGCCGTAATCGGTGTTATCGCCATACCAGGTGGCACCGCCGACCAGGTCCATTGCCCACTTCTCCGTGAAGTGCTTGACGTAGGCGCTCTGCAGCTCGAATTTCCAGCGGTTCTCACCGAGGTTGAGCGCGTCGTTCTTGTCGTAGGTACCGGAAGGGACATACACATAGGGGGCGATACTGAGGGTGTCGCGGGCTTCATTGAGCCGCCACTTGACCGGCGCGGTGAGGATCAAGTCGCCGACGCCCCGGGTACTGCCGAGTGTCGAGGCATCGCCGCCAGTGGAAACGTGCCCGAAGGGCAGGAGGAATTGCGGGTCGATGGTGACCGTTTCACTCAGCGCGTACACATGGAGCAGACGCAGGATGCCGACGTCCGAGCTCAACCTGAAGTCCGAGCTGGCCTTATGGCCATTGGCGTAGGCCGAGTCTGTGGTGGAGTGCTGGTAGTAAATCGCGCCGATGGTAGCGCCGACCGGGTATTGCTCGTAATCGCCAGGGGCCACCTCGCCAGCGTTCGCGTGGAGTACGGGCAACAGCGTGGAGAGTGTCAGCAGAAGGATCTTATTCATCTTTTATTCCTTGCACGGCAAGGCCGTGCCACCCGGGCAGGGCGGCAAAACGGCAGAAATTGGGGGGGGTTAGACGCCGACCAGATTCAGGATGCAGGCGATTGCGCGTCGCGCAGCATTCCGGTCTGCGGGTGACAGTTGATGTACTCGAACACCTGGCTCTTGGCGTCCGACACCGACACTTCGTGGTACAGCCGCAATTTCTTCAGGCCCGCCGCGACACGGAAGAAGGTCACGAAAATTCGCAGATGGGTGGGGTGGGATTCCGCCCAGCGTTCGAGCTTCTCGATCGAGCGCCAGTGACCGATGTTGTAGCTCACGTCGAGGAAGTTGCCGTCCAGGTCGATATTGCGCACGAAGCGGTTGCTGTAGCAGCCCAGGGGTTGGCCGTTGTCACGCAGGAAGTCCATGCCGTCCTGCAGGGTCGGCAGGATCTCGTCGAGGTACAGTGAACGTTCTTCAGCCTCGGCGTCCGCCCAGTCCTGGCCTGAGCGAATCAAGGCGAGGTTGTCATGCCCCATGATCACCACCCGGCCACCCTTGGCGGGATCACCCGCGACCACTTGCAGCTCGCTGGTGGGCATCATCCAGTCTGTCTGGGAGATCGGGAAGCGGTCGCGCATCGAGCCCCAGTAGCCGTGTTCTTCGATTTCACCACTGGTCGTATCCATTACCGCGCCGACGCCGGGCAGGTTGTCCTGGAAGGCATACAGGGTCTCAAACTGCTCGGCGCGCGGGGCGCTGATTTCACGGAAATAGCCAAGGCCATCACTCAGCCGATCCGACGAAGCCCACCAGTCATTCACCTCCGGTGAACGCAACCAGCGACAGTGGGCCGCCGGGTCTTTCCAATACCCGACGACAATCAGATTGTCGAAGCCGCTGTTGTCGGTGTGGTGGGTCAAGTCGTGGTTCTGCGGGCCATTGGCCAGGCTGAAACTGCCGACGATATGACGCATCGCCTGCAACGCGGCCTCGCGCTGTGCATCGCCTTGATACTGCACGCCGAAGTACCCCATCACTACTTGTTGCAGTTGCTCGTCAGCGCGTGCCACCCACATCGGAAACGGCGGCTGATACTCATCGGGCACGCGGCGGGACAGGGTGCGTGGGCATTTGAGATGTTTGTCGATTGCAGATTCCATCTTGAGCTCCTCGTTTTTTTTCAGGCAAGCGGTTTGGATTCACGCTTCGGCGGCGGGGTGCGCTTGGCGACCTGCCGTCGATGCAGCAGCTTCATGGCTCCCCATTCAATCAACCAGTAAGCCGACTCCTCAGGCACGAGATCGCGCATGTGCAGAAGCCAGGATGAGTCAGGCAATTGTTTTGAATATTGTCGGTCCATGGGAGGCCTCATCAGCAGGGGGATGAGCTGCTGTGAGGTGAAAATTAGGCTGGACGGCGATAGGCCGCTTTGTTCGTCAGGACAACCGTTTGGTTGTAAAAGACAACGCCGACACACGCGGCGCGGCCATGATCGGCATTGGTGCACCCACGCCGAATACGTCAGGCACTCTGCCTCTAAGTGGGGATTTTGAGGTGTTCTCGCGTCACGTTGGCCGGGCGAAAACCTCGATGGCAGTCACTTCGCAGAGCCCTTCAGGATCGGCATGAATGCGCTTGGCCTGTTAATTGCTGCGATAAAGCCGTTAGAACTTCTCGCGCTCTTACTGCAAGGTTGTACTGAGGTCCGTGGCATGAACCCAAGCACTCAATATTCGACCCTCGCTGTCGCGGCCCCGCGCCGCTTTGATTATTGGAAGGAAGTGGTCTGCCGCCATTGCCTGGCGGCCGATAGCAAACCTTTGTCCCAGAGCAGTTTTGATGGCTCGCTTGCAGTCAATACCGTGGGTGATCTGGACATTTGTTCGCTGTCTGCACCCCTGCATTACTGGGAACGCTCCGAGCAGCATCTGCGCAGTGGTCCTTCCGAAGATTTATGGTTGGGGTTCTCTCGAAATGGCCACGGCCAGATTGAACAAGGCGGCAGAAAAGCCAACCTGGCGGCGGGCAATTTGTTTCTTTATGACGCAACTCAGGCGTTTCGATTCAGCTTCGGTGGCACTGAAAACCACCTGGTGCGCATTCCGCGAGCCTTGCTCGTCGAACGCCTGCCACGTATCGCCGATTACACCGCGATGGTTCTCGACGAGCGGCGTCCGGGAGTCATTCCATTGCGTGAAATGTTGCGTCAGGCCGCGAGTGCGCCGGCATCGTTGCAGGATGAGGCCATCTCGAACCGTTACTCCAGCGCTTTGCTCGACCTCCTTGTCATCAGCCTGGAACTCCAGGACTTGAAGATCAGTCACGATGAGCTGGATCTCTACGGCCGCATCATGAAGTACATTCAACGGCACTTGACCGAGCCGGACTTGTCGATTGAAGTCATCGCGCAGGCCCACAATGTGTCCACCCGCACCGTCACCCGAGCCTTCGCCCGCTACCAGAAGACCCCCGTGGCAGAAATTTGGAAAGAGCGCCTGAATGCCAGCCGTGAAGCGATCGAGCGCGGTCAGGTGCGCAGTGTGTCCCAGGCGGCGCTGGACTTCGGGTTTTCTGACTTCTCCCATTTCAGCCATGCGTTTCGCAAAGCATTTGGCGTTGCGCCCAATACCCTGTTGCATCGAAATTGAGTGATGCCCCGAAGGACAGTGCCCTTGCGCTTGAACGCTCTTCTGTGAAAGCGCAGGGCGTTTCCTGCGGGGCGTTCTGTTTGGACTGGGGGACATGGTGGACACATGTTCGGAGACATAGTGGACAGTTAACGAAGCCGTTTACCTGATATTACGGATCGGGCGTTCATCTCAATTTGTGCAACGCGATGCCTACCCAGTAGACATCGTGCTTGCCGTCCTCCAAGGTCCTGCGCAAGCCCACACGCTCACCGGTAAACGCCCGGGCCCAGCTTGAGCTCCTACCCTCACCAGTTGAGCTCCCCGTTGGCTTGCACTGTTCGCACTTCGTCATCATCGCCGTACTCCAGTTCCGCCGGTACTTCCTGATAGCACAGCTCACTTTGCCGGTACCGGGAGGCAGGAACGTTAAAATCCGGAGCTTGGTGTGGACGTTGGTGATTATAGATTTCCCGCCATTGGTCTGTTACGGTCGACGTATATCTAATACTTTCAATCATGTTCAGACCACTTTGCACGTCAACCACGCCCCCCAGAAAAGGCTGCTGAAGAAACGGGTAGCGTCTCCAAATCCGGCGTCATGCAAGAGTTTTTGAACCGCCGCCTCGGAATGTGGAGGATCAGCACCTTGAAGGATTTTCCCAAGCTTGACCTTCACTTCATCCGGGCTGGCTCCATGCTGCCGCCACCGCTGCCCCCAAGCCGCAAGCAGTAGCGGCTGGCTGGCATAAGCGTATTGATTCCCCGCGACAATCAACGGCGCCCCCGGTTTTAGATGAGCCCGAATGGATCGTAAAATTTGTCGCTTGGTTTCATCTCCATCGAGATGATGGAGTACCCCGATCAAGGTCGCTGCGTCGTATGACTCGTCTGCTGCCAGGTCTTCAACATGCCCAAGATGCATGGCCGTTCTTTCAAGCAAGTTGTTTGCCTCTAATTGCTGCTTTGCAGCCTCCAACATCGGCTCGGACGGATCAACGGCCGTGAAGCGCCAACCCGGCTCAAGCTTGGCCATAGCAACAATTTCCTGCGCCGTACCGCCAGCGCCAACTACAAGTATTTTTGCCGAACGTGCAGTGCCCAGGCTTGCCGCCAGCATGCACGCCGCCAAGTCTTGGCAGGCGTCATATCCTGCTAGCGCAATACGGCTCTGTCGTCCGTACTCATTGGCTCGTGAGGTATCAAATTTTTCTGAGTTGAGAGGGGATGATTTCAAGGCGGTTCTCCATGTCCTGAAATCAAGCTACGCCAGACACACCAATAATAAAAATTCATTAATTTTATGTGGAGCATTCCTGAAGGGAATGCATACCTCAAAAAATTGCATCGTCGGATCAAGTCCAATGGCTGTTACCCATGTTTTGACTATTCGAGCGTATTGCCTGATGGAGAGATGATCCGGGTCATCCACAGCGATCGGCAGTGCGCGTGGGTCGGGCGCAAGTCAAGGGGGGAGGAACCCTTTGGTCTGGTCGTGCGGCGTTAGGAAGGTATGTATGATGACGCATCTATTGTTACCGATGGTCCCCATCCGCCGCTCAGAACCGCCCCGACGAGGCTATTGCAGCGGTGCACTTGTATTAAGGGGTCTATTTTATGGCCTACATGTCGTCCAAGCTCAGTGGTCAGTCACCCGAAGTGTTTCACTTGGAGACTAGCGACACCAGTGGCTACGCCGTGGATTGGCACGCCCATGACTGTCATATGCTGCTGTTACCACGCCAGGGTGGGCTATTCCTGTCGACCGAAAGCAGCCAGATTGCTCACGTTTCGCCCCGGTTGTTTTCCTTTGTGCCGGCAGACTTTGCACACGCAACCCAAGCGGCTCCGGGGCGGGAGAAACATATGACCTTGTATGTCGATCCCTCTTACATCAAGCATCAAGGACAGATGAACGGTTACAGCGGTTTCGCCAAACAGGTAAATCGATCGGGGATCTGGCAAGGAACAGAGACGCTGGAAAGTATCTTGCGCCTGTACGACCAACTGCAAGGCAGTGCATCTGCGGAGGCCTTTCAGCGCCAATTACCCCATCTCAATCATCTGCTCTTCGAGGAGTGCGCGCGGGTTATCGCTTGTCAGCAGACTCAGCCGCAGCCGAGTGAACATCAGCAGCAGGCGACGCTGGTTCGCGACATACAGCGCTACATTCAGGAGAATCTGGAAACAGATTTGGATATTGAGTCGATTGGGCATGAGTTCCACCTGTCACGGCGTCACCTTACTCGTATCTTCAAAGACATTACGGGCGAAACCCTGCTGGATTTCACCAACCGCACCCGAGTGGAAACGGCCGCCCGGCTTGTTTCATGCACTTCACTATCGATCCTCGAAGTCAGCCTCGCGGTAGGCCTGGACTCCCCCTCATACCTTGCTCGACTGTTCAAGCGCCACCTGGGTCTAACCCCAAGCGGGCTACGCAAACCCCGCTAACGATCTGGCCCAAACGGGCGCATGGACGGCCCGATCAAGCGCTTTCGCCAAAATGATGCTGGCCACAATAGACCTCGTCTCCAACATTGAGAGGTCACAATGAACGACGTGGACGTTGTAGAAGTCTTCAAGTCCAGCCAGGGAGGCGACAAACGGGTATCCATCGCAATCGGTGCCGCCGGGCTTGGCGCTGAGCCGATCATGACGATGGCATGCGCCAATCTGCGACTCATAGCGACCAATAACGGGCCGGGCAGACTGAGTTATTGGCAGGAGCGAAAAGCAAAAGAAGTCATGATGGAAAACCTTGATTGCGGCATTCAGGTTTCGGCCGTAGCCAAGGAGTGTTCCTTGTCACGAAGTCATTTTTCCCGAGCTTTCAAGAATGCTACGGGCCACTCCCCACGTGATTGGCTTCAGCTTGCAAGATTAACCCGAGCGAAAGAATTCCTTGAGCAAACTGATTTTTCTATTACTCAAGTGGGCTTGGAGTGCGGGTTTGCTGATCAATCCCATTTCACCCGAATGTTCTCCAAGAAATTCAATATGACCCCAGGAAAGTGGCGGACACAGAAAAAGTCCCAGCTGTAGGGGGGATCCCCCCCTGGAGAATCCATCAAGGCCACCACACCCGTCCGATTGTCAGTCGGACGGGTGTGGTGGGTGCTGCCATTGATAGCAGGCACTCCTTGTTGGTTTTCGGTCCGCTATTTTTGATGGCTTGAGCAGGTAAAGTCCGAAGGGTCGAACCGATCGGTTGTGTCCATCCGGATACTGCGCAGGCTCACCGTTTCCAGGTGTGACGCGTATAAAGGCTCCGAAAAATAGCTGATCAGGATGGAGCGCCGGCGTGCGCCGATTGAGTTCAGACTGCCCGCATGCACTAAATCGGCATCAAACACCAGGATGTCACCCGCGGAGCCTGAAAGCTGCACGGACCGGGACTCGTCATTGAAGTCGAATGGCGGCGCTTCCTGGTCAGGGCGATGGCTGCCGGGGACGATACGTGTTGCGCCGTTCTCGGGGCCATAATCGTCGAAGTAAGCAATGGCGTTCACAATGTCGCCTGGCCGTTGGGCCGACAAGTCGCGGTGCAGCCGCTGATGACCGCCATCTGCAAGGGGCTCGCGACCCTCCACCTGCGAGAGGAAAAACCGTTCTCCGATCAGCTCACCCACCACCGTCAGCAGCTCCGGCAGACGACACACCGCCTGAATCTTCGTATCAGAATCCAGCAGCGAATGGCGCCAATCCATGCCGCGCGGCACTGGCCATTGGTCCGCCGGCTTCACGCCCGCATCGAACACGGCACGAAGGTCACCCAGCCATTCGGCCGGGATCGCTCGACGGAGCAGCGCAAAGCCATCTCGATGGAGTTGTTCACGGTCAGTCATCGATTCCTCAATTTCCTTGCCACCAACGCATCAAAAATCCTGCAGTTGCGCGCGCAACTGATGGACATCATAGAAGAACAAAGTGGACAGCCTGTTCTTCGCGCTCGTTCAGATCTGTTCCAGCAACCAGGTACGGAACGCGATAAGCGATGGCAACATCTCGTTGCGCGGCGGGTAGGTCAGGTAGTAACTGCGCTGGCTGGCGAACGGCTGGTCGAGGCTGATCAGCTCTGCGTTGGCCAACTCGTCGGCCACTAGAATACGTGGCACCAAACCGATGCCGATGCCGGCCCTGACGGCCTGGATCAAGTGCGAGGTGAGTTCGAAACTCGGCCCCAGCCGCATCATTCGATGGGGCAGGGCGTGGTGGCTGAACCACTCGCCCCAGACGTTAGCGTTGTTTGCGACGTTGAGCAGTGTCTGTGCGCCAATGCGCTCCGGCGTCCAGGCGTCGTGGAGCTCGGCCGCTTCTGGAGAAATGATCACCATCAGTTCTTCGGTGTGCAGGCGATGGCTGATCAGGCCCGGCAAATCGGCATTGCCGACGACGATCGCGGCATCGATACCGCTGGTTTCGAAGTCGATGGCGTCGATCCGGGAATTGATGTGCACCAGCATGCCGGGATGGGTTTTGTAGAAGTCATGCAGGCGCGGCAATAACCACTTCGAGCCGAAAGTCGGCAAGGTGGCCAGGCGCAAGGTGCCGCTGCCGGATTGATAAGCCATGGCTTGCAGCGTGGCGCTGCGGATGCGTCCGAGCGCTTCGCTCATTTCCCGCTGGTAGAGACGACCGACATCGGTCAACTGCACTTGCCGGCCTTCACGGCGAAACAGCGTCAGGCCCAGTTGCTGTTCCAGCGCCTGGACTTGCCGGCTCACGGCGCTTTGGGTCAGTGACAGTTCCATCGCGGCACGGGTGTAGCTTTCATGGCGGGCGGCGGCCTCAAAGGCCAGCAGCAACGACATCGAGGGCGTGAGGTGACGGTAATTCATTCGTAAAAGTCATCGATAGCGGCAGGATTATCCGTTTGTCCGGCGCCAGAGCCTACAGGATCATTGGCGTAGCCGACGACCTGAGGCTGACCCATTAATGCTCAGGCGACAAGTGTTTTGATTTTTTCCCATGATTAGACCGACAAGAGAACAGCCTGCGATGATCGCTCAGTTGCCCACCGTTGCACTTGCGGCAGACTACCCGGAATTTCTTCAGGCCCTGCGCGCCAGCGGCTTTCGTGGCCAGCTCAGCGCCGACTACGCCACTCGCACCGTGCTGGCGACCGATAACTCGATTTACCAGCGCCTGCCGCAAGCGGCGGTGTTCCCCATGGACGCGGACGACATCGCACGCATCGCGACCTTGATGGCCGAACCACGCTTTCGCCAGATCAAGCTGACCCCGCGAGGCGGCGGCACCGGCACCAACGGCCAGTCATTGACCGATGGCATCGTGGTCGACTTGTCGCGGCACATGAACACCATCCTGGAAATCAACGTCGCCGAGCGTTGGGTGCGGGTGCAGGCGGGCGTGGTCAAGGACCAGCTGAATGCCGCGCTCAAACCCCATGGGCTGTTCTTCGCCCCGGAGCTGTCGACGTCCAACCGCGCCACCGTCGGCGGCATGATCAACACCGACGCCAGCGGCCAGGGGAGTTGCACCTATGGCAAGACCCGCGATCACGTGCTGGAACTGCACAGTGTGCTGCTCGGTGGCGAGCGTCTGCACAGCCGGCCTCTGTCCGACGCGGAACTGGAAGTGGCATGCACGCAATCCGGCCGCATCGGCGAGGTGTACCGGACGGCGCGGCACATTCAGGAAACCCAGGCCGACCTGATCGAGTCGGTCTTCCCCAAACTCAACCGCTGCCTGACCGGTTACGACCTGGCGCACCTGCGCGACGAGCACGGGCGTTTCAACCTCAACAGTGTGCTGTGCGGGGCGGAAGGTTCGTTGGGCTACATCGTCGAAGCCAAGCTCAACGTGCTGCCGATTCCCAAGTATTCGGTGTTGGTGAACGTGCGCTACAGCAGCTTCATGGATGCGTTGCGCGACGCTAATGCGTTATTGGCGCACAAGCCGTTGTCCATCGAAACCGTGGACTCCAAAGTGTTGATGCTGGCGATGAAAGACATTGTCTGGCACAGCGTCGCCGAGTACTTCCCGACGGACGCCGGGCGCGCGACGCTGGGCATCAACCTGGTGGAGTTCAGCGGGGAAGACCTGGCGGACGTAAATGCTCGCGTGGCGTCGTTCGTGGAGCATCTGCAGGCCGACACGACGATTGAGCGACTGGGCCACACCCTGGCCGAAGGGGCCGAAGCCGTGACTCGCGTATACACCATGCGCAAGCGCTCGGTCGGGTTGCTGGGTAACGTCGACGGCGAGGTTCGCCCGCAGCCTTTCGTCGAAGACACCGCCGTGCCGCCGGAGAAACTGGCTGACTACATCGCTGAGTTCCGCGCCTTGCTGGATAGCCATGGCCTGGCCTATGGCATGTTCGGTCACGTCGATGCCGGTGTGTTGCATGTACGTCCGGCGCTGGATATGAAAGATCCGGCCCAGGCCGCTCTGGTCAAGCCGATTTCCGATGCCGTCGCCGAGCTGACCCGGCGTTATGGGGGGTTGCTGTGGGGTGAGCACGGCAAAGGTTTGCGTTCGGAATATGTCCCCGAGTTTTTTGGCGAGCTGTACCCGGCGCTGCAATCGCTCAAGGGCGCGTTCGACCCGCACAATCAGCTCAATCCCGGCAAAATCTGCACTCCGCCGGACGCCGCCCAAGGCTTGCTCAAGGTCAACGAAGTCACGCTGCGTGGTGACCTGGACCGGCAAATCGACGAGCGCGTCTGGCAAAGCTTCGGCTCCGCCGTGCACTGCAACGGTAATGGCGCCTGCTACAACTACGATCCCAACGATGCGATGTGCCCGTCGTGGAAAGCCACCCGTGAACGCCAGCATTCGCCAAAGGGCAGGGCCTCATTGATTCGCGAGTGGTTGCGTCTGCAAGGCGCGGCCAATATCGATGTACTGCAAGCGGCCCGAGGCAAATTGTCGTGGCTGAGCGGGTTGCCAGCTCGGTTGCGCAACAACCTGGCGCGCTCGCGCGGCGAGGCGGATTTCTCCCATGAGGTCTACGACGCGATGGCGGGGTGTCTGGCCTGTAAATCCTGTGCGGGACAATGCCCGGTCAAGGTCAACGTGCCGGAATTCCGTTCGCGATTTCTGGAGCTGTACCACGGTCGTTATCAACGCCCGCTGCGCGACTATTTGATCGGCTCGCTGGAGTTCACCCTGCCTTACATGGCCTACGCGCCAGGTGTGTACAACGCGGTGATGAGCTCGAAATGGGTGAGCCGTCTGCTTGAGCGACAGGTCGGTATGCTCGACAGTCCGTTGATCAATCGCCATAACCTGCAGGCCACGCTGACCCGCTGCAAGGTCGCTGTCGCCAGTGTGCCAGCCTTGCGCGAGCTCACTGTCGCTCAACGTGAGCGCAGCGTGGTGCTGGTGCAGGACGCCTTCACCCGGTACTTCGAAACCCCGTTGCTGGCGAGCTTCATTCAGTTGGCGCATCAGCTGGGTTATCGGGTGTTTCTGGCGCCCTATAGCGCCAACGGCAAGCCTTTGCATGTGCAGGGTTTCCTAGGTGCCTTCGCCAAGGCGGCGATCCGCAACGCCCATCAGCTCAAGGCGCTCGCCGACTGCGGAGTGCCGCTGGTGGGTCTGGACCCGGCGATGACCCTGGTCTACCGCCAGGAATATCAGAAAGTACCGGGGCTCAACGATTGCCCAAAGGTCCTGCTACCCCAGGAATGGCTCTGCGATGCGTTGCCGGAAAATCCGCATCCGGCGACTGATACATTCCGTTTGTTGGCGCACTGCACCGAGAAAACCAATGTCCCGGCCAGTACTTCGCAATGGGAAACCGTTTTTGCCCGGCTCGGGCTCAAGCTGACGACTGAGGCGACCGGCTGCTGCGGCATGTCCGGAACCTACGGTCATGAAGCCCGGAACCAGGATACCTCGCGGACCATTTTCGAGCAGTCATGGGCCGGCAAGCTGGACAAAAAGGGTGAGGCGCTGGCGACGGGATACTCCTGCCGCAGTCAGGTGAAGCGCTTTGCCAACACGCAATTGCGCCATCCACTGGAGGTTGTGCTAGAGCGCATTGTTCAGCCAGTTCGCTGATGCAAACGCTGCGGCTGATTGCACGCAGCATCAGTTCCTTGGCGTGGCGCTCCTGCCCGTCGGACAGGGCGCCCACGGGCG
This sequence comes from Pseudomonas sp. Pseusp15, assembly GCF_059492165.1. Taxonomy (NCBI): domain Bacteria; kingdom Pseudomonadati; phylum Pseudomonadota; class Gammaproteobacteria; order Pseudomonadales; family Pseudomonadaceae; genus Pseudomonas; species Pseudomonas sp. Pseusp15. The sequence goes on along the minus strand of NZ_CP168523.1, from coordinate 2,345,825 downwards.
CGCCAAGGTGCATTGATGGTCTGGATTCAGCTGTCAGGAGTGAGCCGGGTAATCCACGTATCCACGCTGATCGCCACCGAAGAAGGTGCTCGGATCCGGCGCATTGAGCGACAACCCGTCGCGAATTCGCCGTGGCAGATCAGGGTTGGCCAGAAACGGTCTGCCGAACGCGATGATGTCCGCGCGGCCGTCGATCAAGGCCTGTTCCGCCGTCTCGGGGTCGTAGCCACCGGCGATCATCAGCACGCCGTCCCACGCTGCACGCAGTTGGCCGATGATTGCATCCCAGCGCGGATCGAAGTTCTCGTCCTTGACGGTGCCGACGACGGCAGGCTCGACGAGGTGCAGGTAGGCCAGATTCCACTGGTTCAACGAACGCACGATATGGCCGAACGTAGCTTGCGGCGTCTCATCGCCCATGCCCATGAAGCGTCCCATCGGCGTGAGGCGTACGCCCACGCGCTGCGCACCGACTTCGTCGACGACGGCAGCAACCACTTCCAATAACAGGCGCGCACGGTTTTCCAGGCTGCCGCCGTAGCTATCCTTGCGCTGGTTACTGTTGCTGTTGATGAACTGATCCAACAGATAGCCGTTGCCGGCGTGAATTTCCACGCCATCCATCCCGGCGTTCAGCGCATTGCGCGCGGCCCGGCGGTAGTCGTTGATGATGTCAGCGATCTCCGAGGTTTCCAGTGCCCGCGGAACCGGCACATCGCCCCACACACCGTTGCCATCCACGTCGACGATGAACGTCTTGCCCGGCACGGGTAATGCGCTCGGGGCCACCGGGAGGGCGTTGTCGGGCTGAAAGCTTGGGTGCGACACGCGGCCCACGTGCCAGAGTTGCATGAAGATCAAACCGCCGGCCTCGTGCACCTGGCTGCTGACTTCGCGCCAGGCCTGTACCTGCTCATCGCTGTAGATGCCCGGGGTCCAGGCATAGCCCTGGCCCTGTCGGGAGATTTGCGTCGCCTCGGTGATGATCAATGCGGCACTCGCACGCTGACGGTAATACTCGGCGTTCATGGCCGTCGGCACATCGCCCGGTTGCCCGGCGCGTGAGCGGGTCAGCGGCGCCATCGCCACTCGGTGCGGGAGTGTGTATGGCCCCAATGCGATGGGTTGGAACAGTTGCTGCGTCATAGAGTTTCTCCAGATTTCGAAAAGAGGGAGCAGGGCGGCGATGGACGTTTGGCCAGGCACCGTATGGCTGTAAGTTAATCCGCTGCATGCCGCTTGATAATCCGCATCAGCCTCTACGCTGCATTGCGTGAAACGCAACGCTGCGCAGGGTCAGGACGGTTGCTCCGAGCGGGTCAAAGGAAGGTTCAGCCAGCGTCGGCCGGTAGCGTTCGCCACGGCATTGCCGAGGGCGGCGGCCATCGGTCCCTGGACGATTTCGGCGGCGCCGAGAAACGGCTGTCCCGGCTGGTCGAGCAGGTGCACGTCGACCTTTTTCGGCACCTGCGAAAAGCGCAGGATCGGGTAGCCACTCCAGTCGTAGCTGCGTATGCCCCCGGCGTCATAGGCGACTTTTTCATACAGCGTCCAACTGGTGGACTGCACGATCCCGCCTTCCACCTGGTTGCGCAGGCCATCGGGATTGACGATTTGCCCGACGTCTACCGCCGTGACGACGTGATCGACCTGCACCTCGCCGGTCTGCGGATGTACGCGCAAGCGCACCGCGATCGCGCAATAACCCATGATGTTTTTATAGCGGGCAAACGCGAAGCCGATGCCCGCGCCGGGTTCGCTGCTTTTTTGCGACCAGCCGATGGCGTCGCGCACGCGCTCCACCACGGCCCGCGCCCGGGGATCTGCCAGATGCGCAAGGCGCAAGGCCACCGGATCGCTCCCGGCCCTGGCGGCAAGCTCATCGATGCACGCCTCGATCGCGAAGATGTTGATGTGCGCGCCCAGCGAGCGCATGGCAGAGGTGCGAAACGGCATCTCAGTGATGAAGTTCATGTTGATGCGCGTGGATGCCAGCGTGTACAGCGGCGCGGCATTGCGATCGCCGTCGCCTTCAGGTTGAGCGATGGGCACCGAAGGCGCAGAGATGAACGGTCGGGCCAGCAGTCGCGCCGGCAGCAACCGGCCCGCGTTGACGATACGTTCGTTATGCGGCGTGGTCCACAGTTCATAGTTCCAGTCCTGCAGTCGACCTTGCGCATCAAGATTGGCCTGCACTTCAGTCACCATCGCCGAGCTGTAGGGTTCCCAGAGATTTTCCTGCTCGCGCATCCACTGCACTCGCACCGGCGTGCCCGGTATTCGCATGGCAATCAACGCCGCGTCGGCCGCTGCATCGTCTGCGCCGTTGTGGCCGTAACAACCGGACCCTTCGGTGTGGATACAGCGAACGCGCTCGGGCGGTAGCCGCACCATTTCGGCGATCCCGGCGCGCAGCGGATACACGCCTTGGGTGTGGGTCCAGACGGTGAGGGTGCCGTCCTTGAACCAGGCCACGGCGCAGGACGGGCCGATGGATCCGTGCATCAGGTATTGCTTGGTCACGCGCGCTCGATAGCTCTTGTCGGTCGCCACCTGTGGGGTGCCCTCATGGCTGATCGGGTAGCGGCGTGAAGGCAGGCGCTCGAGCAATGTGTGGATGTCCCGTGACTCGGGTATGGCTTGACCACCGCTCCAGCGCGCCGATTCATATCCGTGGCGCATGGCCTTGATCGCTTGCCATTCATCACGCGCCACCACGGCAAGGTAATTGCCGTCGCGAATTACCTGCACAACCCCGGCCAGCGTTTTGATCGACTCCGCGTCGAAGGCTTCCAGCGTGCAGCCGGGACGAGGAGGGCGAATGACCCGAGCGTGCAGCATGCCCGGCAGACGAATGTCCTGAACAAATGCAGGGCCGCCGCTGACTTTTGCCGGAATGTCCAGTCGTTGCAGCGAATGACCGATCAGCTTGAAGCCCGTCGCGGGCATTGCCGGCGATTCGGACTTGGCATAGAGGTGCAGATCGACGTTTTTGACGGCGTCAGCGTAGGACATTCGTTGTCCGGCAGGGCCGTGAATGACGCCTTCCTGTGTCGTCAACAGTGGCGGTGCCACCTCCCAGCTGCGCCCGGCCGACTGCAGCAATAACTCACGTACCTGCGCCGCCGCGTTGAACAGCGCGGTGCCGCTGTCGAAAATGCTATGGCTGCCGGCGGTGTAGCCTTCGTTGGGCGTCAGGGCAGTGTCGGCCGTCAGCAGGTTGATCGCCGTCGGCGAAACCTCCAGACGTTCGGCGGCAATTTGCAGCAAGGCTGTTTTGACGCCAGTGCCCAATTCGACCTTGCCGGTGTAGACGGTGATGCCTTCAGGGCCCACGCGAATCCACGCATCGAGGTAGGGATTGGTGCGCAGGCTGCCGGGCAGATCAGGCGCCAGCACCACCGTGCCGAGGGTATCCACTTCGGTGTCGGCCCATGCACGACGCGCTGCCGGCACCAGGGTAAACGCCACCAGCAAGGCGCCTCCACGCAAGAAAGCCCGGCGACTGTGGTCGACTTTTTTCTCCACGGTCATGTCGCGCTCCCGTTTTGCCCTGCCACCAGGCTGATTGCCTCGATAATCCGCAGGTGGGTGCCGCAACGACACAGGTTGCCTGCCATGTGCTCGCGAATGGTCTGCTCGTCCGGGTGCGGATTGCTTTCCAGCAATGACTGCGCGCGCATCAGCATGCCGGCGATGCAGTAGCCGCATTGAGCCGCCTGTTTGTCGATAAAGGCTTTCTGCAAAGGGCTGGGACGTTCGGCAGAACCGAGGCTTTCAACCGTTCGAACCTTCTTGCCCTCAAGGCCCGCGCAGGGCGTCACGCAAGAAAAGACCGGTTTGTCATCGACGATGACCGTACAGGCGCCGCACTGCCCCAAGCCACACCCGTACTTGGCACCGTTCAGCCCCAGATGATTGCGCAGCGCATAGAGCAGCGGCATGTCAGGTTCCAGCTCCAAGGCTTGGGCCGAGCCGTTGACGTTGAGCGTGACTTGGGTCATTTCGTCTCCTGACGGATCGCTTCAATAGTGGAAGAGAGCTCTGTCCAGGGTTGGTCAGGCCTGGCTTGCTGGCGCAGGTATGACGCCAGGGCTATGAGTTGAACGTTGTCCAGGCTGGCGGCAAACGGCGGCATGACCGGTCCGGGCACGCCCGGAATTGCCGGCACGCCTTCGAGCACGGTTTTCAGGAAATTGCGTGCGCTTGGGGCTTGCAGTGCCGAGGTGCGATCCAGCCCTGGACGCCCGTCGATTTCGCGCATCGGCGCCGCAGGGGCATGACAACCGGCGCAGGCACTGGCGAACAGCAGGGCACCGCTGGTCTGGTCCAAGGTCTCAACGCTCCCGGCGCCGGGTAGGATTTCGGTGATCGCAGCCCTGGTTTGCAGGCTCAGCACATACTCGGCAATCGACTCTGCGTCGCTGACCGGCAAGCGAGCCAGACTGAGGCTGACCGGGCGCATCGGGCCTGCGGCTGTGCCGTGCCCGTCCACCACTTCTGCCCGCAGATAGTGGACCAACTGCTCACTGCTCCACGGGTTTGCGCGACGGGCCATGCCGAGCAGCGAAGGCGCCTCCCAGCCATCTACCTTACCGCCCGCGAGGCTTGCGCCGGACTGCTCGGCACCGATCAGGTTCAACGGTGAATGGCAGCCTGCGCAGTGGCCGGGGCCTTCAACCAGATAACGTCCGCGATTCCACGCTTCAGATTGTTGCGCTACCGGCGTCAGCGGCTTTGCATGCAGAAACAGCAGATTCCAGAACGACACCAGCGGCCGGAGGTTCATCGGGAAATTCATGTGGTTTTGCATGGCCGGTGAATTCACGGCAGGGCCGCTCATCAAGTACGCATACGCGTCGGCAATGTCGCCTTCGCTCATGCGCCGGTAGTGCACGTACGGGAAGGCGGGGTACAGGAAGTGGCCGTCGCGGGCGATCCCTTCACGCATCGCCCGCTCGAACGCCGGCAGTGACCATTGGCCGAGACCGGTCTGCGGATCGGGTGTGATGTTGGTGCTGTAGAGCGTGCCGAATGGCGTCACCAGCGGCAGCCCGCCTGCCATGTATTGACCGCCCGGACGCGTATGGCACACCGCACAATCGCCTGCTTCGACCACCCGCGCACCGCGCTGCAATTGCGCGGCATCGAACGTTCGCGGGCGCTCAATCGGTGCTATCGCCGGGCGCCACATCAGCATCGCTGCGCCGATTGCACCTATCGAAGCGAGGACGGCCGCGCTGATCCAGAGGGGGCTGGATCTCAGGAAATTGCCCTTCATGAGGGGTTGCAACGCGAGAGGCGCGCAATGCGCATCGATGAGGGATTCGGGATCATGAACAGCTCCTTGAGCATCCGGGGGAAGGGCGCTGATGGAGAGCCCTGCGCCAAGTGCCCAAGGTTAGAGAAAGCGCAAGCGCCGGAGTATTGCCAGGTCGCGCAATAGCGCTTTGCGCCAACGGCAACGCCGGGGTCGTTGCGGATGGCGCATCACTCCATTGCCCGGATGATGGATTCTCTGTGTCGGCCCATGCCCTTAGCCTTGGCATCACTTTCCCGAACTCAACGAGGTGTCATCATGCTCACGGGTAACCCTGCAGCAGCGGCCAAGGCCGAACAGCCTGCTTCACTCTCCGGCCTGATGGTCGCGTTCCTGGCATTTTGCTGCGGCGCGGTCGTGGCCAACCTCTATTACGCCCAGCCGATTGTCGAATTGATCGCGCCGCAGATCGGCCTGTCCAGCGCCAATGCCAGCCTGATCGTTTCACTCACACAGTTTGGTTATGCGCTGGGTCTGCTGTTGCTGGTGCCGCTGGCCGACCTGATGGAAAACCGGCGCCTGGTCGTGGGTTTCACCCTCGCGGCGAGCGTTACGCTGTTGTGTGCCGGGCTGACGCACTCGCCGTCGATGTTCCTCGTGTTTTCATTGCTGATCGGCCTTACTTCGGTTGCGGTGCAGATTCTGGTGCCACTGGCGGCGCATCTGGCGCCCGAAGCCACGCGCGGCCGTGTGGTGGGAAATATCATGAGCGGGCTGCTGCTGGGCATTCTGTTGTCGCGTCCGCTGTCCAGCCTGCTGGTGGAAGTGTTTGGCTGGCGCGGGGTGTTTTACAGCGCGGCGGCGCTGATGGCCGTCATCGCCCTGATCACCGCGGCTGCGCTGCCGCGCCGTGTGCCGACGCATCAGGCGACTTATGCCGCGCTGATCGGCTCGGTGTTTACCCTGGCTCGTCGCCATCCGGTGCTGCGTCAACGTTCGGTGTATCAGGGGTTATTGTTCGCCAGCTTCAGCCTGTTCTGGACGCTTGCGCCGATTGAGCTGATGCGTCACCACGGTTTCAGCCAGGCGCAGGTGGCGATTTTTGCCCTGGTCGGAGCGGTAGGTGCAGTCGCTGCGCCGATTGCCGGGCGCTTGGCCGATGCCGGCCACGGCCACCGCGGAACACGGGTCGCACTGCTGCTGGCACCGGCTTCATTGTTGATCGCTGCGCTGCCCGGCAGCAGCTACCTGTGGCTGGTGGTGTGTGCGGTGCTGCTGGATTTCGCCGTGCAACTGAACATGGTGCTGGGCCAACGGGAGGTGTACGCCATCGACCCGCACAGCCGGGCACGCCTCAACGCCGTGTACATGACCAGTATCTTCGTTGGCGGTGCCTTGGGATCGCTGGTGGCGAGCCCGCTCTACGAGCACTTCGGCTGGAACCTGTCTGCCGCATCGGTGGCATTGCTCCCGACCCTGGCTTTGGTGATGTTCCTCGGTCGCAAGGCCAATGCCTGAGCGCCGGGTGCCGGGGAGTCCGGTGAAGCACGGTCGTACAATACGGCTGGCGAACGGTGATGCACTATCATCACCGTTTCTTTTTGACCGGATTACGCTTATGGACAAGTTGCTGGCACTGAAGATGTTTGTTGAAACCGTGCGTTGCGGCGGTTATTCCTCCGCGGCGCGCAAGCTCGGCATCTCGACGTCTTCGGTCACTCGCCAGGTGGCGGGGCTGGAAAACGAGCTCGGCGCCAGCCTGCTCAACCGCACGACACGCAACACCAGCGTGACCGTCGCCGGGCAAACCTATTTCGAAAAGGCTGTGGCGATTCTTGACGCCATCGACGAAGCCGATGCCGTGGTTGCCGACCGTGGCAGCGAGGCGCAAGGACGCCTGCGGATCAGCGTCCCTGTCGAGTTCGGTCGGCGGATCATCGCGCCGCATCTGGGCCGATTGCTCGAGCGCCATCCGGGACTGGAAATAAGCGTGTCGTTGAGCGATCAGGTCAGCGACCTGCTGAGCGAACAGATCGATGTGTCAGTGCGTCTGGGATCGTCGGTGGTCAGTGAAGACATCGTCAGTAAACGGGTAGGGGCCTTCCAGCGCTGGGTGGTGGCCAGCCCGGATTACCTGAGCCGCCACACGGCGCCGTGTCATCCTCGCGACTTGCTCGAGCACCAATGCCTGCGCTTTGATTACGCTGGTTCGCACCAGTGCTGGACGTTCCAGGGCGATAAGGAAACCATCCAGCTCAATGTGCACGGCCGCCTGCAAAGCAACAACGCCGACATCCTGCGCGAAGCGGCAATCGCCGGCGGCGGGGTGACCCTGTTGGCCGACTGGCTGGTGCGCGACGACGTCGCCGCAGGCCGGCTGACGCGGTTGCTGGAACACTACGAAGTCAATCCCGGCAGTGCGAGCAGCTGCATCAACGCGCTGTATTTGCCCAACCACCGGGGATCCAGCCGGATCAATGTGTTTATCGATTTTCTAGAGGAAATCCTCACGCCTGGCGTGTCAGCTATACAAATGGCTGGCCAGTAAAGCCACGCGGTAGCCGTTGCAGTCCGGGCATCTCGATCAGCCGTTGGGTCCACTCTGCGCGCCAGTCGTTGGCGGCGTGGGTGGCTTTGGCTTTGCGTGCGGCCCGACGTGCGGCGTTGCGTTCGGCTTTGCGCGCTTCCTTGTACGCATCGGTGTTGCGGCAGCTTCTGCATTTCACCCGGTTCAATATGCTGCTGGAAGTGAGGTTGCTGCCTTTGTGCCCGCAGGCCAGGTGCCCGCCGACTTTGAAGTGAGTGACCATGGGACATACTCCTTCGTGATGTGTAAGCGTTCGACACCTGGCGGGTGAGGGCGTTCGTTCGCGTTACGGCAGGCAAAAAAATGGCCCGCATGCGGGCGGGCCAGGGGATGTTTTCAAAGGAGCAAGTGAACTGTAGGAGTTCGGTTGTGAAGACGGTGTGAAATGGCCGAAGGCACGAATAAAAAAAGCCCGGCAAAACGGGCCGGGTTGGGATGTAGCGCGAGTCTGGCAGGCAGGCATAACCACGGTGACGAAGAGGTCACCGCTCAGTGTGCTGAATTGGACTCTGTCCCTGGCTCAAATAACGCGGTCGCCTGATTTGAACCGAGGCAGTGGCGGCTCGACATGTTTGAGTGCAGACAACGCGCTGCGAATCTGCGGCGTGTCCTTCTCGATGTCGTTCAAGCGGTCACGAATCCTGAGCGCTGTCGGATGCCCCCCTTGATGATCGACCCAGTCGGCGATCTCCTTGCACGCAGCAGCAAGGCGGGCCTGACGGGAGTCAAGCAGGGTGAGCAGGGTGGCGATAGACTCTTTCTCGGACATGACAATCACCTCCGTTCAAGGAAATCGGCTAAAGGGCAACAAAAAGCCCGCGGGGGAGCGAGCTTTCTGCCGATGGGTCGCTGGTCCTTCAGCTCCTTCAAGTATAGACCCGGAAAATGAAAGTGGCCGGCGTCAAGCCAACCCGTGCGACACCGGCGAACTGGCCTCGTTAAGCCTGCGACATTCGCGCCTGGCGTCCTCTTCAAGATCGTAACCGTCACCGATAAAGCCGCGAGTACGGGTATCGATGATGCGATACCAGACGGCGGCGTCGGGCGGTGGATGACCGACTTCTCCGGCCCGGCGGCCATGAACGATGATCTTGTTGCAGCGTTTCACAACGAAAATGTCTTCCATGGCGTCCACCGAAGCTGTTCGTGTTCAGATCAAGCATAGAAGCGCTTTGCGATCATGCAAAAAACTGGTGGGTCAGTTCGTCGGTTCAGTGCACCCCTGAAGACGACTCATGGTGTTTCAGCCTTCTCGATGAGCTTCTCCAGAAACACCGCCAGCGCCACTTCCTCTGCCCTGAGCCTTTTACGCCCCCGCGACGGCGGCAGTCCGGCCAATGCGCCTTGCATAAACTCATCCACGACCGCCGGGTGGATGTAGCACTTGCGGCAAACCGCCGGGGTATTGCCCAATTGCCGGGCGACATGTTTGACCATGTCCACCACCTGCCGCTTTGCATCGGCTTGCGATTGCCACTGCAACTTGCGCAACACCGCCAACGCCAGTGCGCTGCCGGCCCAGGTACGGTAATCCTTGGCGGTGAAATCGGCACCGGTCAGCGTCTGCAAGTAGGCGTTGACGTCGGAGGAGCTGACGGTGTGCCGGTCACCGTTTTCGTCCAGATACTGAAAGAGGTTTTGCCCGGGAATCTCCAGGCAGCGCTTGATGATCCGCGCCAGGCGCCGGTCTTTTACGGCGATCTGGTGCTCGATGCCGCTCTTGCCGCGAAACTGGAACATGATCGCGCTGCCGTTGATCTCGACGTGACGGTTGCGCAGTGTCGTCAGGCCATAGGAGCGGTTGTCCCGGGCGTATTGAGTGTTGCCAACCCGGATCAGCGTCGCATCGAGCAAGGTGATCACCGTGGCCATCACCTTGTCGCGACTGAAGCCGGGAGTCGCCAACAGGGTTTCAAGCTGCTTGCGCAGTTTCGGCAGGGCCAGGCCGAAGTCCCGCAAGCGTGAATATTTGTCGGCATCGCGCACTTCGCGCCAGCGCGGGTGATAACGGTATTGCTTGCGGCCACGGGCATCGCGACCGGTGGCTTGCAGATGACCGCGCGGGTCGGGGCAAATCCATACATCGGTGTAGGCGGGCGGTACTGCGAGGGCATTGATGCGTTTGATTTCATCCGGATCGGTAATGCGGCGACCCGACGGGGCGAAATAGCCGAATGCGCCACGCAGCTTCTTGCGGGTGATGCCAGGCTGGCTGTCGTCGACGTAATGCAGGTCGGACGGCAGTCCCTCGGACAACGCGGTATCTGGCATGGCAGGCAATCCCGGGCGGCGAGTCAGGGTGTTAAGCCATTGACCACGCGCCATTGCCGGGGTGCCTAAAGAATGCCGACAGATTTCAGGCCAACACCGCCACCGCTTTGATCTGCGCCCAGAGTTGCTGGCCGGGGTGCACGCCCAGTTGATCCCGGGAGTAGCGGGTGATTCGCGCCAGCAGCGGTGTGCCGGCGGCATTCAGGCGGATCAGTACGTGAGCAGCGTTGTCGGCGCCGATTTCACTGATCACCGTGACCGGCAGGCGATTGAGGATGCTGCTCTGTTCGACGCCTTGCAGGCTCAGGCTGACATCCCGCGCCTGAACCTTGCAGCGCAATGCCTGGCCCTTGGTCATCGGCGCGTGGGCGACCCGAATGCTCAGGTTGGTGTCGGGCAGTTGCAAGGTCAGCAGCTGGTAGTCGGCGTCGTAGGCGCTGACGTGCCCTTCGATCACCACGCCGGCGTCATCGCCCAGCGCCAGCGGCAGATCGAGCCGGGCCAGGGTTTCGCCGATGGCGCCACTGGCCAAAGCCTTGCCGTTGCTGAGCAGGACGAGGTGATCGGCAAGCCGCGCGACTTCATCCTGGGAATGGCTGACGTACAGCACCGGGATGTCCAGCTCATCGTGCAATCGTTGCAGGTAAGGCAGGATTTCGTTTTTACGCTGGGTATCGAGTGCCGCCAGCGGTTCGTCCATCAGCAACAATCTGGGGCTGGTGAGCAAGGCGCGAGCGATGCCGATCCGCTGGCGCTCGCCACCGGAAAGCTTCTGCGGGCTGCGGTCGAGCAAATGGCCGATTCCCAGCAGTTCAGTGGCATGGGCCATATCGACCCGGCGCTGTTGGCGGGGGATACGCTTGAGGCCGAACTCAAGATTGCCCCGCACCGACAGATGGGGAAACAGACTGGCTTCCTGGAAGACATAACCCACGGCGCGTTTATGCGGCGGGATGAAAATCCGCCGGTCGCTGTCCTGCCAGACTTCATCGTTGATCTGGATAAAACCCTGCTCGGCCTGTTCCAGGCCGGCGATGCAACGCAGGCAGGTGGTTTTGCCCGAACCGGAATGACCATAGAGCGCAGTCACTCCACGGCCGGGCAATTGCAGGTCGATATCCAGGGCAAATCCCGAATAGCTCAGTTTCAAGCGCGTTTGAATCATGGGTCAGCTCCAGGCCGCTTTGGTTTTACGGCTGGAGTAGAGCGCCAGCAACACTGCAAAGGAGAACACCAGCATTGCCCCGGCCAGCCAATGGGCCTGGGCGTATTCCATGGCTTCGACGTGATCGTAGATCTGCACCGAGACCACGCGGGTTTTGTCGGGAATGTTGCCACCGATCATCAGCACCACGCCAAACTCGCCGACGGTGTGGGCAAAACCGAGAATGGCCGCGGTGATGAAACCGGGACGGGCCAGCGGCACAATCACGCTGAAGAACGTGTCCCAGGGGTTGGCGCGCAAGGTGGCGGCCACTTCCAATGGGCGAGTGCCGATGGCGGAAAAGGCATTTTGCAGCGGCTGGACCACGAACGGCATCGAGTACAGCACCGAGCCGATCACCAGCCCCGCAAAACTGAAGGTCAGGGTGCCGAGTCCCAGCGATTGGGTGAAGTGGCCGATCCACCCGTTCGGGCCAAGCGCCAACAGTAAATAAAAGCCAATCACCGTGGGTGGCAGCACCAGGGGCAGGGCGACGATCGCCCCGACCGGGCCGCGTAACCAGGATTGGGTACGCGACAGCCATAACGCAATCGGAGTGCCAATGATCAGCAGGATGACCGTGGTCAGGGACGCCAGTTTCAGGGTCAGCCAGATCGCGGAGTAATCGGCACTCGATAGCGTCATTTAGAGTTGGTAACCATAGGACTTGATGACGGCGGCGGCTTTCGGCCCTTTGAGGTAGTCAACCAATGCTTGGGCGGCCGGGTTGTCCTTGCCCTTGTTGAGGATCACCGCGTCTTGTTTGATCGGATCATGCAGGTTGGCCGGAACGATCCAGGCCGAACCGTTGGTCACTTTGCCGTCTTTGTAGATCTGCGACAAGGCCACAAAACCGAGTTCGGCATTGCCGGTGGACACGAATTGGTAAGCCTGGGTGATGTTCTGGCCTTCAACGATCTTGCCTTTGACCTTGTCGGTCAGGCCTTGCTTGGCCAGCACCTGAGTGGCAGCCAGACCGTACGGGGCGGCTTTCGGGTTGGCGATGGAAAGATGCTGATACTGGTTGTCGCTCAGAACCTTGCCCTTGGCGTCGACATAACCTTCCTTGGCCGACCACAGCGCCAGCGTGCCGATAGCGTAGGTGAAGCGCGAACCCTTGACGGTGTCGCCTTCGGTCTCGAGTTTTTGTGGCGTGGTGTCATCCGCCGAGAGCAACACTTCGAACGGCGCGCCGTTCTTGATCTGGGTATAGAACTGGCCGGTTGCACCAAAGGAGGTGACCAGTTTGTGCCCGGTGTCTTTCTCGAAATCGGCAGCGATGGCCTGGATCGGCGCAGTGAAGTTGGCGGCAACGGCGACCTGGACTTCGTTCGCGTGGGCGGACCCGAAAGCGAACACGCTGAACAGGCACACAGGGGCAAAACGTGAGGCACGCATGGTCATGAAACGGCTCCGTGGTAGGCGAGTGAAACGCTATATATAAGAATATATAGCGAAATACCTGTAAACGGAACTTGCCGGATGCAGAGTGCAAGGTAGGCAGCGAACTGTGGCGAGGGAGCTTACCTGTGGCAAGGCGGCTTTCTTGTGGCGAGGGAGCTTGCTCACGTTGGGGCGCGAAGCGCCCCAAAAGCTCGCGACTGCTTCGCAGCCGAACGGGAGCAAGCTCCCTCGCCACAGGTTGTGGTTAGTCGCAGCTTGATTAGCGGTGAAGCAATTTGGCCAATGCCTCATCCGCCAAACGCCGGGTAAGCTCTGCCGAAGTCAGTTCAACGCCCAGGGTGAACGCCTGCCCGGCCCAAAGGTTGCTGAAATCCGCTTCCCCTTTAGCCCGCAATGGCATCAGCGCACCGCCCGCCAAGGGGAAGGCCGGCGCTTTGGCGCTCATTGGCCCGAGTTCACGCATCACCCGATTGAGAATCCCGCGCGCCGGGCGCCCGGTGAAAATGTTGGTGACCGCTGTCTCGCTTTCCTTGGCCGTGCGTAACGCCTTGTGGTGGGACGCGCTGACCTTGGCCTCTGGCGTGAACAAATAAGCCGTACCTACCTGAACCGCCGATGCGCCCAACATGAAAGCCGCTGCGACGCCACGCGCATCGCTAATCCCGCCCGCCGCAATGACCGGCACTTTCACCGCATCAACGACCTGCGGCACCAACGCGAAAGTACCCACCTGGCTGCTCAAGTCATCACTGAGGAACATGCCCCGGTGACCGCCAGCCTCGTAACCCATCGCAATGATCGCATCGCAGCCATGCTGCTCCAGCCAGATGGCTTCTTCGACCGTAGTCGCTGAGGAGAGAACTTTCGCTCCGGTGGCTTTTACCCGATCCAGCAGCGATTTTTCCGGCAGGCCGAAGTGAAAACTCACTACTTCGGGACGAAACTCTTCGATCACTTCGCAGGCCGCGTTATCGAAAGGCGCGCGATTAGACACCGGCGTCGGTGCGTCGAAGTCGACGCCCAATTCCCGGTAGTACGGTTCCAGCAGGTTTTTCCAATCCCGGGCGCGCTGCTCATCCGGCGGCGGAGGTTGGTGGCAGAAGAAATTGACGTTGAACGGACGCTGGGTGTGTTGGCGAATCGTCTTCAGTTCTTCGCGCAACTGCTCGATGCTCAGCATTGCGGCGGGCATGGAGCCGAGGCCGCCGGCGTTGCACACAGCAATCACCATGGCCGAAGTCGTCGCGCCGGCCAAAGGGCCCTGGATGATCGGCAGCTCGATCCCGAGCAGGTCAAGAATGCGGGTGTCTGGCCATTGGCTCATGTGCAGTGTTCTCCGACGTCGAAACAGGGCAGGGACGGTAGAAGCAAGTTTGTATCAGTATTGCCTGACACAAGGCCAGTCGAGTTTTAATGCGTACAGGATGATCCGCAAGGCGCCAGCCGATGGGGATTGGCTTAAAGTCGGGTACGGTGATGGGGTTCCCTGTGTTATTTCAACAGCACGACAACTGAGCGATTCCACCAGGAGGCAATGATGTTCAAAGGCATTTTGATCGACAAAGACGACAGCGGTTACCGGGCCACGCTGCAAGAGATCGCTGACGATCAATTGCCTGAGGGCGATGTGACGGTGCGTGTGGCGTACAGCACGCTGAACTTCAAGGATGGCCTGGCGATCACCGGCAGCAGCCCGGTGGTGCGCAAGTTCCCGATGGTGCCGGGGATCGATCTGGCAGGCACCGTCGAAGTCAGCAGTCATCCGGACTACAAGGTCGGTGATCACGTCCTGCTCAATGGCTGGGGTGTGGGTGAAGGACACTGGGGCGGATTGGCGCAGAAAGCTCGCGTGAATGGCGACTGGCTGATTCCGTTGCCCAAGGCGTTCACTGCCGCACAAGCGATGGGCATCGGCACGGCCGGCTACACGGCGATGCTGAGTATTCTGGCGCTGGAGCACAACGGCGTGAGTCCCGAACAGGGCGACGTACTGGTGACGGGCGCCAACGGTGGCGTAGGCAGTTTCGCCATCGCGCTACTGAGCAAACTCGGCTATCGCGTGGTGGCCTCCACCGGCCGCACCTCCGAACACGACTACCTCAAGCACTTGGGCGCCAGTGAGATCATCGACCGCGCCACATTGTCGGAGCCGGGCAAGCCGTTGGCCAAGGAGCGTTGGGCAGCGGTGATCGACTCGGTCGGCAGCCACACACTGGCCAACGCTTGCGCGAGCACCAGGGCTAATGGCACCGTCGCCGCCTGCGGCCTGGCCCAGGGCATGGACTTCCCGGCGTCCGTCGCACCGTTCATATTGCGCGGCGTGACCCTGGCTGGGATCAACAGCGTGACCCAACCCAAAGCCCGGCGGATACTGGCCTGGAATCGCCTGGCCAAGGACCTGGATTTCGCCTTGCTACCGCTGATCAGCCACGAAATCGGCTTGAGCGAAGCCATCGACGCCGCGCCACGCTTGCTTGCCGGGCAGTTGCGCGGCCGGGTGGTGGTCGACGTCAATCGTTGAACGTTTCAGCATCAATCAAACAGACAAACTGTAGCGACAAGGAATATCGACCAATGGATGTAAAACTGCGCGAAGTGCAGCCCTTCAGCGTCTCGGGTTTGCAGGTGCGAACCCGCAATACCGCAGAGCAGCAACCGGATACCGCACGTATCGGCCCTATGTGGGAGCGGTTTTTCGTCGAAGATATTTTCGACAAGATCGCCCACAAACAACCGGATTCCTTTATGTACGGCGTGTATTCCAACTACGAGTCCGACGCGTCGGGCCACTTCGATGTGACCGCGGGAGTGGCAGTCACCGCGCCCTCCGAGGGCTTTGCGCAAATTCAGGTTGAGGGCGGCGATTACCTGGTGTTCAGCGCCAAAGGGGCGATGCCCGATAGCGTCATTCAGGCCTGGGGCTTTATCTGGGCCTACTTCGAGGACAACCCGCTGGTTCGCCGCAAGTTCGCCACGGACTTCGAGGTCTACACCGGGCCTGAGTCCGTGGCGGTCTATATCGGCATTCAGGACCCGGACGCGTTTTCACGTTCCAGCAACTGACGCTTGCGTTCCACGCCCCAGCGGTAGCCCGACAGGTTGCCGTCGCTGCGCACCACGCGATGGCAAGGGATCGCCACCGCCAAACTATTCGCGCCACAGGCCTGGGCCACGGCGCGCATGGCTTTCGGCGCGCCGATGCGCTTAGCGATATCGGCGTAACTGGCGGTGCTACCGGCGGGAATCTCCCGCAGGGCTTGCCATACCCGCTCTTGAAACGCTGTGCCGCGTACATCCAGCGGCAAATCCAGGCCGAGGGCCGGGGCTTCGATAAAGCCGACGACCTTGGCGATCAACTGCTCGAACTCGTGATCGGCGCCAATCAGGTTGGCGCGGCGAAACTTGTCCTGCAGGTCGCAGACCAGTTGATGCGGGTCGTCGCCCAGCAGAATCGCGCAGACTCCGCGCTCACTTTGTGCCACCAGAATCGCTCCCAGAGAGCACTGGCCGACGGCAAAGCGAATGTCGTTGTTCTGCCCGGCCGCGCGATAGTCCCCGGGTGTCATGCCGAGCAATTGATCCGCCGCCTCATAGAAACGGCTGTTGGAATTGAATCCGGCGTCATACAGCGCATCGGTAACCGTGCCGCCATCGGTCAGGCGCTCGCGAACCTTGCGTGAACGATGGGCGGTGGCGTAGCCCTTGGGCGTCAGGCCGGTGATGGCCTTGAACACGCGGTGGAAGTGGAAACTGCTCAAACCGGCTGCATCCGCCAGTTCATTCAACGCCGGTAACGTTTCGGCGGATTCGATTTGACGGCACGCGGCGGCCACGGTCGCGGCGTGTTGCGCGGCGACGTCGCTGTGATCTTTCGCGGCCCGTTTGCTGGGGCGATAACCCGCCGCCTGAGCTTGCTCGGCCGTGTCGAAGAATTCGACGTTCTGCGGTTTCGGCAGGCGTGCCAGGCTGCTGGGGCGACAGTAGATACCGGTGGTTTTCACCGCATACACAAACTGCCCGTCGGCACGTGGATCGCGCGCGACCACGGCGGCCCAGCGAGGATCGTTTTCGGTGGCGATTGTTGGCGATTGAGTTGTCATGGCTTCATGTCCGTTGACCCGTTTCATGCAGATTAACCAGCCGGCACCGACGCCACACTCCGGGTCTTGCGGTCGAATTCGACTGCATCATCGCGCAGTACGAAAAGTGAAATTGATCCGCTGTTCGCCCAGCCGCGGATGCTGGCCTTCCTTGATCGGCAATACGCCGTGGTAACGCAAACGGTCCACGCCGCCCCAAACCACGATATCACCGTGAAATAGCGGCACCCGCTGGCTTTTGGCGTTGCGTTCGAAGCCGCCGAACAGGAACGTCGCCGGCAACCCCAAAGACACCGACACGATGGGGGCGGTGTAGGCGTTTTCGTTTTTGTCCTGATGCAACGACATCCTGGCCCCGGGAACATAGCGGTTGATCAGGCAGGAATCCGGTACGAACGCCATAAACCCTGCTTCTCGCGCCGCCGCCTGGGCCAGTTCGAAAAACACCTCGGGCATTTCAGGCCAGGGCGCGCCGGTCTGCGGATCGTTGCGGGTGTATCGGTAGCCGTTGCGGTCGGTGGTCCAGCCCCAGGTGCCGCAACTGCTCAAGGCCACCGACATGGTAAAGCCACCGGGCGTGACCATCTGCCGAAACGGCGCCGCTGTCAGAACCGCCTCCAGCGCCGGTAGTAACCGGTCGAGCCAGGGCAGGGCAAAGCCCCTCAGGACGTAGGATTGTTCGCCAATCTGCTCGCGCCTGGGCTGCTGCTCGGGTTCTGCGTCGGCAAACAGATCGAAGGTGATCGGGTTCATGGGCTCATAACGCATCGTGAAAGATGATTCCAAGGGTATGCCGTTTTCCACTGTGCAGGCGACTCACCCCATGACGCAGGGTCACTCGGTAATAGCCGCGAACGCCTTTAACCGGGCGCTGATTCACGGCAAAAATCAACGCGTCACCTTTCTTCAGTCCGATGACTTGCGGGCGCGATTGCATCCGTGGGCGTTGTTCGGTCAGCACAAATTCGCCACCGGTAAAGTCCTCTCCCGGTTCTGACAGCAGAATCGCCACTTGCAGCGGGAACACGTGTTCGCCGTACAGATCCTGATGCAAGCAGTTGTAGTCCTGCGTGCCGTATTGCAGCAATAAAGGTGTCGGGCGTTCCTGACCGGCGGCATGGCAGCGTTGCAGAAACGCTTCGTGGGATTCGGGGAAACGGGTCGGCAGATCCATGCATTCGTACCAGCGATTGGCAATGGGAACCAGTCGAGGGTAGAGCGCGCTGCGCAATCGGGCCACCGGATCCGGCAGCGGGTATCTGAAGTATTTGTACTCGCCACGGCCAAAACCGTGGCGCGCCATCACCACTTTCGAGCGAAAGGGTTCGGGGCAGTCGTACAGGGCGCTTATTTCATCGCAGGTCTTATGGCTTAAAAGCGATTTGATGATCGCGCAGCCATCCTGGTCGAGTTGCTGCGTAAGTTTGCCCCAGTCGAGGGCATCGTGGTGAATCGGATCGGTAAGCAAGGGTTCTGACTCCTTGACCAAAAGGTCGAGGCGGCCAGTTTAGAGAGCGTTGCGGGAGCGGGCACTCCGGCGCTTGCGGTCGAATTCGCGAGAGGGGAGCAGACGTCCATGTTGTCGCTCCAGATCGCGTTACAGCGCTTTGCTGACGCTGATCTCGCTGATGACGTCTTCGCTCTGGCCATGCAGCTTGTCCAGCGCAGCCTTGGCTTCTTCTGCGGTGCCGTTTTCAAGCTGGGCGAATTCGAAGCGACGTTCGCCGTTGAGTTTGTATTTGATGACGTATTTGGTCGTCTGGGCCACGGTCATACCTGCCTGTTCTGGTGTGGGTTCAGCTCAGCTTCGAGCTGGAGCGGCGGATGATCTTGATCGAGTGCGTCAGGGTCGGTTTGCGGGTCACGCTGATCGGCCGGCGGTTGACCGTGTCGATGGTGATGTTCCAGAAACCGGTGCTCGGCGCGGTGATCCGGGCCGGGAAGGTGTCGAATGCGCCACCGTGATACGTGTGACGGCCGCCGTTCTTGAAGCTGCGGAAGTTGGCGTCGTTCATCAAGCGGATGTTGCACATTTGGGAGCACTGAATGACGACGATGTCGTCTTCGTTGAGGTGCTCGCGCTGGTGGATAAATTTCATGAGGCGCCTCCAGAAGGGCTTTTTCTACAAAATCAAAACGATAGCATGGGCGATTGGCGCAGTTTATCAGCCCGAACAGGTTATTATCTGGCTGTCGGGGTCCGCTTTGACAATTAAAAACAGTTATTTGGAATTCTATGAGCGATAAATGCAGGGAGCCTTGGAGAAAAACAGCATTTGTGCTGTCGGAGGGTCTTTATCGGAGGTTTCATATGAAATGGGGTGTTCTGGTCGTGCCGTTTGTATTGGCAGTGGGTGGATGTGCGACGGTCTCGGACATCACTGCGTCGTTGCCTACCATGAACGTGATTTCAGGCAAGAAACCCCATGAGTACGCCCAGTGCCTGGTCGAGAAGTTGGCCAGTAGCCGTGGGGCCTTGCAAGTCGAGCCGCAAAAGGATGGCATGCGGGTGATTGTGCCGCAGAAGTTTTCCTCGGGGCCGGCAGCGGTGTTTGACATTGAAGACCGCTCCGGTGGCAGCAGCATCAAACTGCATGAGCGCATCTCCAATGTGCCGTTGCGCCCATGGGATGTACGCAATGCCGCCACCGCGTGCATTTCCGGCTGATAAACTACCCCCGGTCAGCATCGATGCCGTCAAAGTCGCACTTTGACGGCATTGTCATTTCTGGAGTCGAGCATGAAACGAGAGCAGGTGCGGGAGCGCCACGCAGAGGGTCATATCTCTGCCACCCATGTGATTCAGAACCCGGCGAATCCGGGGGAGTGGATCGTATTTTTCAAGAAAAGCGCCGGGCGCAGTTTTTTCCTGGTGGATGACAACGATGAAGTCGAGTCCTTCAGCCGCCTCGACGATTTGATCGAGACGGTACGCGGGCTCGGGATCAAGTTCGCCGAAATCCATATGTAGGGCAATGGGTGCCCTACTTGCAGACCACCACCACACTGCGGTTCTTGTAATTGCCGACGTCGACGCCCAGGGTTTTGTCGCTTTCCTTGGTCGAAGGTGTACCGTCGGTACCGACAATCCGATAGCCGGTACCGGCGCAAGAGGCATCGGCTTTTTCGTAGCAACTGGCCCAGGCGTTGGCTTCCCCGGAGCAGTCGATGGTCAGGCCTTGCTCGCCATTTTTCAGGTAAGTCGTTTCTGACGTGGCGCAGCCACTCAGGGCCAGTACCGCAATCAGTGGCAAGAATCTTTTCATGTCGTGGTCGTCGTCAGTGATGGGGGCTAAACGCTATGACAGCGGCTGCAACGAAAGGTTATAGCGATTGGCCACTTCGTTGCAGGCATTCACAAAAAAGCCCTGCGCAAAGACAGGGCTGCGGTCGCGCCAGGTTCAGCTCAAGGCTTGTCTTTGCCGCGCCGCTTGGGTGCTGCGGGTTGATCCTGCAACACCGATGCCACTTCAATCGCCAACGCTTCTGTAGGGAACGGCCCGGCAATATTCTCGCCGCCG
Source organism: Pseudomonas sp. Pseusp15 (assembly GCF_059492165.1). NCBI lineage: Bacteria > Pseudomonadati > Pseudomonadota > Gammaproteobacteria > Pseudomonadales > Pseudomonadaceae > Pseudomonas > Pseudomonas sp. Pseusp15. The sequence continues at coordinate 2,325,478 of NZ_CP168523.1, read as the reverse complement.
ACGCTGTCTATCCACCACTGGCCGTCTTTCGCCTGATTGATCAGGTACCCGTTGACGCTTTTTGCTGCCGACATCTATCTGCCTCGTTGGCTGGTTCAGGTGCGCAATGATAGCGCCAAATGCCCTCAACGGGTGCCGATGGGTGTAGGGTGGGGCAGATTGTCGCTAGACTGATGGCCGCGCGGGTCGTCGATCTCTGCTATCTATAAGACGTTGTGCAGCTTATCTGCGGAACTATCCATCAGAATATTTCTCTATGATGGCGTCGGTTAGCCAGTGCGGGGCATTGTAAGGTGCACGCCGCCTGATTAGACTGCGCCGAAACTCGTACACACAGCCCTTTCAAGGACTTATATGATCAAGAAATGCTTGTTCCCAGCAGCCGGTTACGGTACTCGCTTCCTGCCAGCGACTAAAGCCATGCCCAAAGAAATGCTGCCGGTGGTAAACAAGCCACTGATCCAGTACGGCGTCGAAGAAGCACTGGATGCCGGGTTGACCGAAATCTCCATCGTTACCGGTCGCGGCAAACGCGCCCTGGAAGACCACTTCGACATCAGCTACGAGCTGGAAAACCAGATCAAGGGCACTGACAAGGAAAAATACCTGGTCGGCATCCGTAAACTGCTCGACGAGTGCTCGTTCTCCTACACTCGCCAGACCGAAATGAAAGGCCTGGGCCACGCAATCCTGACCGGCCGTCCACTGATTGGCGACGAACCTTTCGCCGTAGTACTGGCGGACGACTTGTGCGTCAACCTCGAAGGCGACGGCGTACTGACCCAGATGGTCAAGCTGTACAAGCAGTTCCGCTGCTCGATCGTGGCTATCCAGGAAGTCGATCCTCAGGAAACCAACAAGTACGGCGTGATCGCCGGCGAGATGATTCGCGACGACATCTATCGCGTTCACAGCATGGTCGAGAAGCCAAAACCTGAAGATGCACCGTCGAACCTGGCGATCATCGGCCGTTACATCCTGACCCCGGACATCTTCGACCTGATCGAACAGACCGAGCCAGGCAAGGGCGGCGAAATCCAGATCACCGACGCCCTGATGAAGCAAGCGCAAAACGGCTGCGTCATGGCCTACAAGTTCAAAGGCAAGCGTTTCGACTGCGGTGGCGCCGAAGGCTACATCGACGCGACCAACTTCTGCTTCGAGAACTTCTACAAGACTGGCAAGGCTTACTGATAGCGCCTGACCTGCTTGTATTGAAAAGCCACCTTCGGGTGGCTTTTTCATTTTTCGGCCCCAAATAGTTTGCAACGCTTGCCCAAAGGGCACCCGCAGGTATGCTGGTGTCCTGCCGAGGAGATAGTAATGGCCTACGATTTTGACCTATATGTGATTGGTGCCGGTTCTGGCGGTGTGCGGGCTGCGCGGTTCGCGGCCGGTTTTGGTGCGAAAGTCGCCGTGGCCGAGAGCCGCTACCTGGGCGGTACGTGTGTGAACGTTGGCTGTGTGCCGAAAAAACTGCTGGTCTACGGCGCGCACTTCGCCGAAGACTTCGAGCAATCGCAAGGTTTTGGCTGGACTCCGGGTGAAGCGACGTTCGACTGGGCGACGCTGATCGCCAACAAGGATCGCGAGATCAATCGCCTGAACGGCATTTATCGCAATCTGCTGGTCAACAGTGGCGTGACCTTGCATGAAGGTCACGCGAAAATCGTCGATCCGCATCAGGTTGAGATCAATGGCGAGCGTTACACCGCCAAAAACATCCTGATTGCCACCGGTGGTTGGCCGCAGATCCCGGAGATTCCGGGGCACGAGCATGCCATCAGCTCCAACCAGGCATTCTTCCTTAAAGAGCTGCCCAAGCGCGTTCTGGTGGTCGGTGGTGGTTACATTGCGGTGGAGTTCGCCGGGATTTTCCACGGGCTGGGCGCCGAGACCACGCTGCTGTATCGCGGTGATCTGTTCCTGCGTGGCTTCGACGGCGCAGTGCGCAAGCATTTGCAGGAGGAGCTGACCAAGCGCGGCATGAACCTGCAATTCAATGCCGACATCGAGCGTATCGACAAACAGGCCGATGGCAGCCTGAAGGCGACGCTCAAGGATGGTCGTGAGCTGGAGGCGGATTGCGTGTTCTACGCCACCGGTCGGCGTCCGATGCTCGACAACCTGGGGCTGGAAAACACTGGGGTCAAACTCGACAAGAAAGGTTTTGTCGAGGTGGATGAACAGTATCAAACCGCTGAACCGTCAATCCTGGCCTTGGGCGATGTGATTGGTCGGGTACAACTCACGCCGGTTGCTCTGGCCGAAGGCATGGCCGTAGCGCGGCGTTTGTTCAAGCCTGAGCAATATCGCCCGGTGGATTACAAGATGATCCCGACTGCCGTGTTCAGCTTACCGAACATCGGCACTGTCGGGCTGACTGAAGAAGAAGCGCGCGAGGCCGGGCACGATGTGGTGATCTTCGAAAGCCGTTTCCGGCCGATGAAGCTGACCCTGACCGAATGTCAGGAACGCACCTTGATGAAACTGGTGGTGGACGCCAAGACCGACAAGGTCCTGGGTTGCCACATGGTCGGCCCGGATGCCGGCGAGATCGTGCAAGGGTTGGCGATTGCCCTGAAAGCGGGCGCGACCAAGCGCGACTTCGACGAAACCATCGGCGTGCATCCGACAGCCGCCGAAGAGTTCGTCACCATGCGTACGCCAGTCGCGGGTTAATCGTTCTTCTGTGGCGCTGATGCGTCTGGCGCTGTCGCAACGACAGCGGCCAGGCGCACGCTTTCATCCAGGCTTGCCTGCAACTTGATCAGTTCAACTTCCAGCGCTTTGTTGATGTGCGACTGCTCGTCAATGTTCTGCTTGAGCGACTGGCTTTCCAGCAAGGCAATGCGCAAGCGTTCCTGGAGGAGGGTGCGTTCGCTGTCGATGCGGGTGACCTGTTCCAGTAACTGATCCTGTCGGCTGTTGGTGTGCTTGAGTTGCTCCTGCAACAGGCTCAACTCCCGCAGCGTGCCCCGGTTTTCGGTCAGCAGACGCTCATTGTCGCGATGCAGTTGGGTGATTTCATCCTGGCGTACCAGTGCGCTTTGCTGGGCCTGACGCAACTCCATCTGAATCTGCTGCACCTGGCCTTCGTGGCGTCGCTGTTCCTGCTCGCGCTGGTCTTTGACGGCGTTGCGGTAGTGCTCCAGTGCTTCGCGGGCGTGCAGGTGTTTTTCTTCCAGTGAGCGGATCTGCTCGTCCTTGTCCTGCAAGCGCAATTCGAAATCGGCCAGTGCCTGGTTCAGCCCGGCGTTGCGGGTTTGCTCGGTTTGCAGCATCGAGCGGGTGTCGTGCAGTTCCGCCGATTCCTGGGTCAGCGCCAGGCTTTGAATTTCGTATTGCTGTTGCAATTCGGTATTGGCCTCGCGGGCCTCGTGCAGCTGGGTTTCCAGCTCTTTTCGTTGTTGCTCGAACTGCGCGCGTGCCTGGTCGATGGGTTCTTGCGCCTGTTCTTTCAGGCGTTGCGCCAGTCGCGCCACCAGCGCTGTCAGCTCATCATCGATCGGTTCGGAAGGTGCTGGCGCGGGTTCGGTGCCGTCATCGAGCTCTTTCAGATAGCGATGGATCGTGGTTTTCGAGCCGGTATTGCCCATTTCGATCCGCACTGCGTCGATGCTCGGGTGTTCGCCCCGGGCGAGGATTGCCGAGCGTGCCGCTTGCACCAGTGCCTTGTTTACGCCGCCACGTGCCATGTGTTCTCCTACGATTTGATACTGTGGTACGTACCACTAATATGAGCAATGTACCATGCCGTGAATAAAGTTAAAAACTTGTGATAACTAATGCGGGATATACTGGTATTACCCCGTGTGATGAGCTGTAGACCGGGTTTTCAATCGCCAACGCGGTACGTTTTCGAGCACTGAGCCCATGACCGATCTGGATCGCTACCTGCAAGCCGCTACCCGCGACAACACCCGTCGCAGCTATCGCGCGGCCATCGAGCACTTCGAAGTCAGCTGGGGCGGGTTCCTGCCGGCGACCAGCGATAGCGTTGCGCGGTACCTGGTTGCACATGCGGGCGTGCTGTCGATCAATACCTTGAAGTTGCGCTTGTCCGCGTTGGCGCAGTGGCACAACAGCCAGGGGTTCGCCGATCCGACCAAGGCACCGGTGGTGCGCAAAGTGTTCAAAGGTATTCGCGCGCTGCACCCGGCCCAGGAAAAACAGGCTGAACCCTTGCAGTTGCAGCATCTGGAGCAAGTGATCGCCTGGCTGGAGCAGGAAGCACAATCCGCCAGGGCGCAGGGCGATCGCGCGGGATTGCTGAGAGCCAAGCGCGACACCGCACTGATCCTGCTGGGCTTCTGGCGTGGTTTTCGTAGTGATGAGTTGTGCCGCGTGCAGATCGAGCATGTACAAGCCAGCGCCGGTTCAGGCATTACCCTCTACTTGCCACGCAGCAAGGGCGATCGCGAGAACCTCGGCCAGACCTACCAGACACCCGCCTTGCAGCGCCTGTGCCCGGTACAGGCCTACATCGAATGGATTACCGAAGCCGCGTTGGTCCGTGGCCCCGTGTTTCGTGGCATCGATCGCTGGGGCCATTTGAGCGAGGAGGGCTTGCACGCCAACAGCGTGATCCCGTTGTTGCGCCAGGCACTGGAGCGCGCCGGCATTGCGGCCGAGCACTACACCAGTCACTCCCTGCGTCGCGGCTTCGCCACCTGGGCGCATCAGAGCGGTTGGGATTTGAAGTCGTTGATGAATTACGTGGGCTGGAAGGATGTGAAGTCAGCCATGCGCTATGTTGAAGCCAGCCCGTTTCTCGGGATGACCCGAATCGCTGAAAAGCCGTTGGCGCTGTAGATCACGTTTTCTTCTATTAATACGCTCGGCTAATAGCGAAAACAAATCAGCAGCATCAGGTTTGCCAATGAGCCAACCGGCGATCGGGTGGGTAGGATTCACCACATCAACTTCTTAACCCCTGACGGAGAGTCACCGATGCCTATCATCAACAGCCAAGTTAAACCGTTCAAAGCTACCGCCTACAAAAACGGCGACTTCGTACACGTGTCGGACGCTGACCTGAAAGGCAAGTGGTCTGTCGTTTTCTTCTACCCAGCTGACTTCACCTTTGTTTGCCCGACCGAACTGGAAGACCTGGCTGACAACTACGCCGAGTTCCAAAAACTGGGCGTCGAGATCTACAGCGTTTCCACCGATACCCACTTTGCCCACGCTGCCTGGCACAACACTTCGCCAGCCATCGGCAAAATCCGGTACACCATGATCGGCGACCCGACTCATGTCATCTCCCGCAACTTCGACGTGCTGATCGAAGAAGCTGGCCTGGCTGACCGTGGCACTTTCGTGATCAACCCTGAAGGCCAGATCAAAATCGTTGAACTCAACGATGGCGGTGTAGGCCGTGACGCTTCCGAGCTGCTGCGCAAAATCAAGGCCGCTCAATACGTCGCCGCTCACCCGGGCGAAGTGTGCCCAGCCAAGTGGAAAGAAGGCGAAGCCACTCTGGCTCCGTCCCTGGACCTGGTCGGCAAGATCTAAGTCTGTGACGCGCTTCATCAGGGCGGAGCTCCGCACCTACTAAGTAAGCTGCACCGCCCCATAAAACGCCCGGGCGAGATTCGCTCGGGCGTTTTTTTATGTCTGATTGCTCTCTATTCAAACAGCATCTAAGGAAATCGCCCGTATGTTGGACGCCAATCTTAAAGCCCAGTTGAAATCGTACCTGGAACGGGTCACTCAGCCGATCGAGATCGTTGCATCCCTCGACGACGGTGCGAAATCCCAGGAAATGCTCGCGTTACTCAAAGACGTTGCCAGTCTTTCCACCCAGATTACTTTGCTCGACAACGGTAACGATGCGCGTAAACCATCGTTCTCGATCAATCGCCCGGGAGCCGATATCAGCCTGCGTTTCGCCGGCATCCCGATGGGCCACGAATTCACATCCCTGGTGCTGGCCTTGCTGCAAGTCGGCGGCCACCCATCGAAAGCCAGTGTCGACGTTATCGAGCAGATCCGCTCGCTCAAAGGCGAGTTCAACTTCGAGACTTACTTCTCGCTGTCCTGCCAGAACTGCCCGGATGTGGTTCAGGCGCTGAACCTGATGGCCGTGCTGAACCCGAACATCCGCCACGTCGCCATCGACGGCGCGCTGTTTCAGGCCGAAGTTGACGAGCGCCAGATCATGGCCGTGCCAAGCGTTTACCTGAACGGCGTGAACTTCGGCCAGGGTCGCATGGGCCTGGAAGAAATCCTCGCCAAGATCGACACCAGCGGCATCGAGCGCCAGGCCGAGAAGATCAGCGCCAAGCAAGCCTTCGACGTACTGGTCGTCGGCGGTGGCCCGGCCGGTGCTTCAGCGGCAATTTACGCCGCTCGTAAAGGCATTCGCACCGGCGTGGCGGCTGAACGTTTTGGTGGCCAGGTGCTCGACACCATGGCCATCGAGAACTTCATCTCCGTGCAGGAAACCGAAGGGCCGAAACTGGCCGTGGCACTGGAAGAACACGTTAAGCAATACGACGTGGACATCATGAACCTGCAACGCGCCGACAAGCTGGTGCCGGGAAAAAACGGTGAATTGCACGAAATCCATTTCGCCAGCGGCGCGGCCTTGAAAGCCAAGACCGTGATCCTCGCCACCGGCGCGCGCTGGCGTGAAATGAACGTTCCGGGTGAGCAGCAATACCGCAACAAGGGCGTGGCGTACTGCCCGCACTGTGACGGTCCGCTGTTTAAAGGCAAGCGTGTGGCGGTGATCGGTGGCGGTAACTCCGGCGTCGAAGCAGCCATCGACCTGGCGGGGATCGTGTCCCACGTAACCCTGCTGGAGTTCGACGTACAACTACGCGCCGATGCGGTGTTGCAGCGCAAGTTGCACAGCTTGCCGAACGTTACCGTGATCACCAGTGCGCAAACCACTGAAGTGACCGGCGATGGCCAGAAGGTCAACGGCCTACGCTACAAGGATCGTCAGTCGGACGAGCTGCGCACTGTTGAGCTGGAAGGGATCTTCGTGCAGATCGGTCTGCTGCCTAATACCGATTGGCTCAAAGGCACCATCGAGCTGTCGCCGCGCGGCGAGATCATTGTCGATGCCCGTGGTGAGACGTCGATCCCCGGCGTGTTCGCGGCCGGCGACGTGACCACCGTGCCGTACAAGCAGATCGTGATTGCGGTGGGCGAGGGCGCCAAGGCTTCCCTGAGCGCATTCGATCACTTGATTCGCACCTCGGCGCCGGCATAAACGCCGAAGCTGAAAACACAAAACCCCATGAGCGATCATGGGGTTTTTTGTGGGTGGATCTTTTGATTTACAACGGTGCCGGCTGAATGATCTCGACCCAGTAACCATCCGGGTCCTTGATGAACGCCAGGCTCTTCATGCGACCGTCGTTCAGGCGTTTCTGGAAATCGCAGCCCAGCGCTTCAAAACGTTCGCACGCGGCGCGGACGTCCGGCACCGAAATGCAGATATGGCCGAAGCCGCGCGGGTCGGTGTTGCCGTTGTGGTAGGCGAAATCCGCGTCGTTCTCGGTGCCGTGGTTGTGGGTCAGTTCGAGAATGCCGGGGATCGATTTCATCCACTCGGTGCGAGCAGCGGCATCGGCCGGGATCTGGTTTTTATCGACCAGCGCCAGGAAGTACAGGCTGAACTCGGCTTCCGGGAAATCACGCTTTTCCACCAGCGAGAAACCCAGGACGCGGGTGTAGAAATCCAGGGACCGGGTGATGTCCTTGACCCGCAGCATGGTGTGGTTGAAGACGAACTTCTGGGTGGCGGTGTCAGGTTGGGCGGTCACACCAGGAAATGTATTGAGTTCGTGCAGGCTCATGGGCCCTCCGGAAATTCCAAGAATGCTCACAATGATACGCAAGGGGCCTGGCATCGCCAAACCAAAACCGCAGGCTTGCCTGCCGGGCGGGTGAAGCTCAGACTTCGCGGCTCAATCCGTGAGTGTTCATTACAATGATCCGACCCTGTCAATTGATGTTCGTCCTGATGTGTCTGCTTTCAGGTGTTACCCGTGCTGATGCAGAAGCTCCGGTCGTGACCTGGCCCAATGGATGGACAGTCGAGACCGTGCCGCAAGACGAGGCCAAACCTCAGGTTTCCCGCCAGCGCGCGGTAAAAAACGACCAGGACGGGACACCGGTAATGGTGATGGAGTTGACCATGACTCAAGTGGAAAGCGGTCATCAGGTGAATCTGGAAGGTGTGTTACTGGAAATGCGCAAGTCCGTGCAGAAGGACTTTTTTCAGGGCGGCTATCAGAGCGTCTGCAACAAAATTCATCCGACTGCCTTGAGCCGGTTATCGGCGCTGGAAACTACCTGCACCATTACCCAGAACGGTCGACATGTGTTGTCTCAAACATTGGTCGCCGCAGTCGACGGCGATAAAGCCTATGTTCTTTCCTACGCGGGGCAGGCTGAGGTTTATAAGGCAAGTCAGGGCGACATAGAGGCAGCTCGAAACAGCTTGAAACTTTAGTTTAAGGTTTCTGTACCCGCGTTTTTGAGCATGGCCCGGATTTTTAGATAGCCAAACGGATTAAGCACAAAGTTAGTCAGGCTATAGCGAATTGATCGGCGACTATCGTCGCATTTTAGACGGCATCCATGAAAAAGCCCTGCATTGGCAGGGCTTTTTTATTACCGTGAGCGCTTAGGCGCGCAGCCAGGAGTCAACGGTGGCTGCACCGTATTGTTCCTTCCAGGCTTTCAGGCCGCGGTGGTTGCCGCCCTTGGTTTCAATCAGTTCACCCGTGTGCGGGTTCTGATAAACCTTGACCACGCGAGCGCGGCGGGTTTTAGGGGCGGTTGCCTGCTGCAGGCCGGATTTCGCCGGGTGCGGGTCGAGGATGGCGATAATGTCGCGCAAGCTCTTGCCGTAGGTTTTCATCAGCCCCTGGAGCTTTTCTTCGAATTCGATTTCTTTTTTGAGACCGGCATCGTTCTTCAAAGATTCCAACTGCTTGAGCTGTTCTTGAAGGGCCTTTTCAGCTGCACGGAATTCAGCGAGTCTGGACAATATCTTTACTCCAATAGTGTGTTTGGCTGAAACCAACCGCAAACAAAGCTATAAGCCAAGAGCCTTGAAGCGACTCGGTGATAATGGCACGCCTGCCGATTTTGCACAGGTATGAAAAATTGTAGTAGTTAATTGGCCAAGAGTAAATCCTGACTTTTTCTTCATGTAACAAGAGTAGTCTTTTGATTCAATTTGGCGCGCATCATCATGATTCCGGCGCTTAACGTGGTTAGTTAATGATCACTTAATGCTCTAATGAACTCTGCGCCGGGCATCGGCCGGCCGAACAGATAACCTTGCAGAAAGTTCACGCCATGGGCAGTCAGATAGTCACTTTGCTCCTCGGTTTCCACCCCTTCGGCGACGATGCCCAGATCGAGTTTGGCCGAGAGTTCGATGATGCTGTCCAGAATGTGCCGGGAGAGGGCGTCGACACCGATCATGGCGACAAAACTCTGGTCGATTTTCAGGAAGTCCACATTGAACTGACGCAAGTAACCGAGGCTTGAATGGCCGGTGCCAAAGTCGTCGATGGCGATCATCACGCCCAGCGCGCGAAGCTGTTCGAACAACTGCAGGGTGATGGCTGTCGGTTCGACCAGTTCGCGCTCGGTCAACTCCAGCACTAAATGGACACTGCCCGGTGCAAAAGCACTGAGGAATTCTCGGCAGTCTTCGACCAGCGCAAGATCCCGGCAATGACTGGCGGTGATGTTGATGCCAATGTGGAACGGCCCGTCGAACGATGCCGACAAGGGCGCCAGCAATGTGGCGGTCTGTTGCATCAGCGAGCGGGTCATCGGCACGATCAGACCGGAATGTTCGGCAAACGGGATAAACAGATCCGGACGCACCAGGCCTTCCCTGGGATGTTTCCAGTGCATCAATACTTCGGTGCCGGACCACAGCTTATTGTCGCCATGCACCACGGGCTGAAAGTAAGGAATGAATTCTGCTGCCTCCAGCGCCCGCTGCATTTCACGACTGGGCGACATCGAGCGCTTCTGCAGCACATGCCCGATCGAACCTGACACCACGCCGAAGAACATCAACAGACTGAACAGTGGCGGGTATTCACTACGCATGTAACGCCAGGTTTCTCCTTCGGGGAAACCTGCGGCCACCGTAAAGGCATAACGCGAGGACGTCAGCGTACTTTGTGCTACCGGCAAGGCGGGCAGGGCGTCCTCGTGAACTTTGCCGTCGGCAGACAACCAGTTGGGACCGACTTGTAGCAACAGTAATGTCTTGCGGCCGATCAGGCGCAATTCATTGCTCAGGTGATAACCGTTCAGCGTGGTCAATGCCCCTTTATTTCCTTCGCTGAGCCGGTACACCAACAGCGCGGTATTGGGCGTGACCGGGTTGCCGTTCATGAGCCATAACTGGCCTTGGGTGTAGTCGCCGGGATTAACCTTTTCCTGATATTCACCGAACAACGAACTGCAATAGAGGTTGTCGTCCCACACCAGGTTGGTCGAGCGCACGAAGGGCCGGCGCGTAACTTGTTCGCGCAAGGCCAGTTTGACGTCATTGCAGTTTTTGCCAGCCAGCGGCAGGAGCTCCTGCGCCGCTTGGGCGGTGTTGTCGAGCATCAGTTCGAACTGGCGAATGGATTCTTCGCCAGTCAGTTCAGTACTTTGCTTGAGGGTACGTTCAGCCTGCAGATAGAGAATGGCGACTCCCAGCAACACCGGGAGCAATCCGCTCAAAACAGTCACAGTGATTCGGGTGCCACGCTTGCGGCGACTTTTGACGTTCAGTGGCATTCGCAAATCCATCGCGATAAAAGAGGGCTCTCAAAGGTTGGCAGGTCGACATGCCTCCCAAAAGAGTTCAGCCATGATAGTTGGCTATCAGCCCTTATGCCGCTCAACCTTTAATCAATCTTGAGGCCAGTTTAATAAAGGCCAGCGTCGCGGGGGATGACTGACGCTGATCGAGCACCGCCAGACCGACTTGGCGGCTGATGGGGGGCGACAGCGGTTTTTTCACGTAGCGGTTGTCGTTGTCGTCAGGCAGTGAGCTTTCGGCGACGACAGTCAAGGCATCGCCACGGCCTACGACGTCCAATGTGCTGAGCAACTGCGAGCAGCGATAACGAATGTTCGGCGTCAATCGCGCCGTATTGAACAGGCGCGACACCAGCTCCGAAGACCCGGCTTCGGTCAGCACAAAAGGGTCGTGGCACAAGTCGTTCAGGCGCAAGCTGCCGCGACCGGCCAGTACATGGTCGGCAGGCAGCAGCGCGACCATCTGGTCCTCGATCAAGGCCACGGTGTCGAAACGCTCTTGGGGCAACACCACGAAGCCGATGTCGATACGCCGTTCTTCCAGCCACTGAATCACCTGGCGATCCGGCCCTTCATCGATATGAACCTCGATGCCCGGATGCGAGGCGCGGTAGTGCTGCAAGATCCTGGGCAACAGCTTGATCGATGAGGTCGGGCCGAACGAGCCGATACGCAGAGTTCCGGTTTTCATCCCGCGTGAATCGGCCGCCTCCTGGCGCAAAGTGTTGGCCAGCCCGAGCATTGCCCGAGCGCGCAGTAATAGCTGCTGGCCGATATCACTGAGCTCGACCTGGGACTGATGCCGGCGCAGCAGCTCGACACCCAACTCCTGCTCCAGCGACTTGAGTGCGTGGGAGACCGCAGACTGGGAAATCTCCAAACGATGGGCGGCCGCCGTGAAGCCGCGCAATTCGGCCACCAGCGAGAAAATCTCGAGTTGAGTGAGGGTCATGAGCTTTTACTCATTTTACGATGATCGATCATTAGTCGAATGATACGCCACATGCCCGATTTCTGGTGGTGGAGACTTATGACTACGTGTGAACAGACCCTTGCGAACTCTTCGGATGTGCCGGTTTATCTGAAACTGGCGGCGGTCACCATGATCTGGGGCGGGACGTTCGTCGCCGGGCGGTTTCTGGCCGACAGCCTCAGTCCGTTATTCGCTGCGAGTCTGCGGTTCCTGCTGGCGAGCGTGGCGTTGCTGGTGTTCCTGCTGCTGGCGCGGGTGCCCTTGGTGCGACCCAGCCCCAGGCAATGGTTGCAATTGGCGCTGTTGGGATTCTTCGGGATTTTCTTCTACAACCTGTGCTTCTTTTACGGGCTGCATTACATCAACGCGTCTCGGGCATCATTGATCGTAGCGTTGAATCCAGCGGTGATCGGCCTGGCGTCGTGGCTGCTGTTCAAGGAGCGGCTGAGTCGGGCGAAAGTGGTCGGTATCGCGATCTGCATTGCTGGCGCCAGCCTGGTGATCGTCAGCCGCAATCCGCAGTTACTGGACGGCAATGCCGATACCTGGATCGGCGATCTGTTGATCTTCGGCTGCGTGCTCGGCTGGGGCATTTATTCGCTGTTCTCCAAAGGCCTGAATCAAACACTGGGGCCGGTGCAGACGGTGACGTACTCGATTTGGCTCGGCACGCTGATGCTCTGGGTGACCAGCGCCGTGCGGGGCGAGTTGAGTGTCGCGGCGCTCACCGGGCTCGGCGCGCAACAATGGTTGAGCCTGATGTACCTGGGCGTGCTGGGTTCGGCATTGGCCTACATTGGTTATTACGACGGCATCCGCAAAATCGGTGCGACGCGCTCGGGCGTGTTCATCGCCTTGAACCCTTTGACTGCTGTTCTTCTCGGCGCGTTGTTGCTGGGCGAGCAGCTGACACTGGCGATGTGCCTGGGCGGCGGGCTGATCCTGGCGGGGATTTTCCTGTGCAACAAACCGCTTGCGCAGGCCACGAAAAAGGGGATTGTATAAGAAGGCGGACAAACTGATTTACGCTGTGTAGAATCCGGTTACGCATATAAGAATAATCGTCTTCTGGCAGCAGAAGCCTCGCCCGCAAGAGCCTTGGGTCGACAATGAAGATATTTGGGTTCCAATTGATCTACGGTGACTTCCTCGCCCGCAGCGTGAGGGGCATCTCCTGCGCGCCACCCGCCGGTCTCAGCATTGCTAGCAACTAACGATCCGTTAATTCTAAAAGCATGATGAGGCGCCAAAATGGCAGATTTATACGAAAACCCAATGGGCCTGATGGGCTTTGAGTTCATCGAATTCGCATCGCCGACCCCGAACACCCTGGAGCCGATCTTCGAGATCATGGGCTTCACCAAGGTCGCGACCCACCGTTCCAAAGACGTGCACCTGTATCGCCAGGGCTCGATCAACCTGATCCTCAACAACGAACCCCACAGCGTGGCCTCGTACTTCGCGGCCGAGCACGGCCCGTCGGTGTGCGGCATGGCGTTCCGGGTCAAGGATTCGCAAAAGGCCTACAAGCGTGCCCTGGAACTCGGCGCCCAGCCGATCCACATCGAAACCGGTCCGATGGAATTGCACCTGCCGGCGATCAAAGGCATCGGCGGCGCTCCGCTGTACCTGATCGACCGTTTCGGTGAAGGCAGCTCGATCTACGACATCGACTTCGTATTCATCGAAGGTGTTGACCGCAACCCGGTTGGCGCCGGTCTGAAAATCATCGACCACCTGACCCACAACGTGTATCGCGGTCGCATGGCCTATTGGGCCAACTTCTACGAGAAGCTGTTCAACTTCCGCGAAATCCGTTACTTCGACATCAAAGGCGAATACACCGGCCTGACATCCAAAGCCATGACCGCGCCGGACGGCATGATCCGCATCCCGCTGAACGAAGAGTCGTCCAAAGGCGCCGGGCAGATCGAAGAGTTCCTGATGCAGTTCAACGGCGAGGGCATCCAGCACGTGGCGTTCCTCACCGATAACCTGATCGATACTTGGGACCGCCTGAAAAAAATCGGCATGCGCTTCATGACGCCGCCGCCGGACACCTACTACGAAATGCTCGAAGGCCGTTTGCCGAACCACGGCGAGCCGGTCGATCAACTGCAAGCACGGGGCATCTTGCTGGACGGTTCGTCCGAACCTGGCGACAAGCGTCTGCTGCTGCAGATTTTCTCGGAAACCCTGATGGGGCCGGTGTTCTTCGAGTTCATCCAGCGTAAAGGCGACGATGGTTTCGGCGAAGGCAACTTCAAGGCTCTGTTCGAATCCATCGAGCGCGATCAGGTTCGTCGCGGTGTGCTTTCCACCGATTAAGCCGTTCCTGATGTGAAAAAGCCCGGTCAGCAGCAATGCTGGCCGGGCTTTTTTTTGAATCATGCAATTACATTGGCCGGCGTCGTTGCCGGACCAGATGCTTGAACCCTTCAAACACCAACGCCGCCACCGCCAGCCAGATCGGAATGTAAGTCAGCCATTCGCCGGCCTTGATGCTTTCCCCCAACAGCAACGCAACGCCCAGCAACAGCACGGGCTCGACGTAACTCAACAACCCGAACAGGCTGAACGGCAGCAGCCGGCTGGCAATGATGTAGACCACCAGCGCCGAAGCGCTGATCACCCCGAGCAGGGGAATCAACAGCGACAGCCACGGATGTTGATCGAACACGCCAAAACCTTGTTCACCGCCCTGCACGAACCAGAACGCCACCGGCAGCATCAACGCCATGTCCAGCCAGAGCCCGCCAAGGTTGTCCGTGGCCAGGCGTTTGCGCAGGATGAAATAGATCGGATAGCCGATCACCACCAGCAACGTCGCCCAGGAAAAACCGCCGACCTGATACAACTCGTTGAGCACGCCGAGGCTGGCGAAGAACACGGCTATTTTCTGCAGGTAGGAAAGGCGCTCGCCATAGACGATTCGCCCGGTCAGGACCATGGACAGCGGCAACAGGAAGTACCCCAGCGACACGTCAAGGCTATAGCCGTTGAGTGGCGCCCACATGAACAACCAGAGTTGCAGGCCCAGCAGCACTGCCGAGCCGATCAGGGCGATGAGCAACTTCGGCTTGGCGGCCAGCCGCCGAAGAATCTCGAGCACACGTTTCCATTCGCCGGACACCACCATGAACACGGTCATGCATGGTGCGGTCAGCAACATCCGCCAACCGAAAATCTCCACGCCACTCAAGGGGGAGAGCAGTGAGGTGTAGTAATACATGACGGCAAACAGCATCGAGGCTGTGACCGATAGAGCGATACCTTTAGACAAACTGTCCTCGCGGGTTGAAGGTCAAACGGGGCGCGCAGGATACGTGGTTTTTGTGCTGAATATTGGCCAAGTGATCGATATTTTCAACATCGCGAGGGATGTTGCAGGCAAGCCTGCTCCCACAAGTAACTTCGTCGAAGCATAGTCAGCAGATCGACACAGAACCTGTGAGAGCGAGCTTGCCCTTGATAAATCTCAAGCCGAACGCGGTTTGCGTCCCGGCACAAAATGGCTCACATCATTGAACCCCGGTGTCGACGCATGCCCCGGTGTCACCAGCGAATCGATAAAGGCTTCATCTTCCGCCGTGATTTTCACCGCTTGCGCCTTGATGTACCCATCCCACTGTTCTTCGGTGCGCGGGCCGACGATGGCCGAGGTGATGGCGCTGTTGTTCAGCACCCAGGCGATGGCGAACTCGACGATGCCCACGCCACGGTCCCGGGTATATTGCTGGATCTGCTGGGCAATGCGCAAAGACTCAACCCGCCATTCGGTTTCCAGGATGCGTTTGTCCTGGCGACCGGCGCGGCTGTTGGCGTCCGGTGTCACATCCGGCGCGTACTTGCCGCTGAGCACACCGCGCGCCAGCGGACTGTAAGGCACCACGCCGAGGCCATAGTTTTGCGCGGCGGTGATCTGCTCGGTTTCCGCCTGACGGTTGACGATGTTGTACAGCGGCTGGCTAATCACCGGCCTGTCGACGCCGAGTTTGTCGGCCAAACGAATCACCTCGGCGATGCGCCAGCCGCGATAGTTCGACAGGCCCCAGTAGCGGATCTTGCCCTGACGAATCAGATCGCCGATGGCCGACACCGTGACTTCCAGCGGCGTGTTGTGGTCTTCGCGGTGCAGGTAATAGATGTCCAGATAATCGGTGCCCAACCGCGTCAGGCTGGCGTCGATGCCATTGAACAGGTGCTTGCGGCTCAAACCGCTGCGGTTCGGCACACCGTCCACCGGACCGAAGCCGACCTTGGTGGCGAGCACCCATTCGTGGCGGTGGCTGGCGATCGCTTCGCCGACGATCTCTTCGGAGCGGCCGTTGGTGTACACGTCCGCGGTGTCGATGAAGTTGATGCCCTGGTCCCAGGCCTTGCCGATGATCCGCAGGGAATCTTCGGTGCTGGTCTGTTCGCCGAACATCATGGTGCCCAATGTGAGGGTCGACACCTGTAAACCCGAATGACCCAGCGTGCGATAGCTCATGACGAAATCCTTTTACCGGTCAGAAAGCCCTAATCAAATACCAGAACCGCTGCGCGGAGCAATCTGAATTATCGACGCAGTGCCTCACAACGCTCCTGCAAGAACGTTTGCAACACCTTGACCCGCTCCGACACCTGCACCCGATGCGGGCAGAGCAAATTGAATGGCACGCTTTCGCCTTGCCAGTCATCGAACAGCGTCACCAGCCGCCCGGCCTGCACATCGGCGGCGACGTCGAGCCAGGCCTTGTAGGCGATGCCATGCCCGGCCAGGGCCCAGCGGCGGGCAACTTCGCCGTCATCGCTCAGATAGTCGCCATGCACATCAACCTCCAGCACCTCATCGCCACGGCTGAAACGCCAATGGTTGTAGGGTCGGCCATTGCGCAGGTAGAGAAGGGCGCTGTGTTCGCCCAGTTCCTCGGGATGCTGCGGCGTGCCACGGCGGGTCAGGTACTCGGGGCTGGCACAGGCCACGCGCCGATGCTGCGGCAGAATCGGTAGCGCCACCAGCGTCGAGTCACTCGGCACACCGAAGCGCAGGGCCACATCGACCGTCTCGCGGAACAGGTCGGCATGTCGATCGTTGAGCAATAGTTGCAATTGAATGTTGGGGTGTTGGCGCTTGAAATCATCTAGCCACGGTAACAGCACATTGCGCCCGAAGTCCGATGGCGCCGCCAATTGCAGTACACCACTCAAGCCTTGGGTCTGTTGCTTCAACGCCTGCTCACCTTCGGCCAGCGCGGCCAGTGCCAGGCGCACGCTATCCAGGTAGCGCCGGCCTTCTTCGGTCAGGCGCATGCTTCGCGTGGAACGGGCCAGCAAGCGGATGCCGAGACGGGTTTCCAGGCGTTTGAGGGCGATGCTGGCCGCCGCCGGGGTCAGCTCCAGGGCGCGGGCGGCGGCGGAAATGCTGCCGGAGTCGGCGGTGCGGACGAAGATCTCCAGGTCGAGAATCGAGCTCATTGGTAAAAATCCTTTAAAGATCCTTCTGATTTACCGGGATTTTTCTTCGATTGGCAACCGGGGAAGATTGAATCTCCCTAACTCGACCGGAGATCGGCTCATGACACAACTCAACGCTTCCTTGCACAATCAGACCGTCGTGGTGATCGGTGGTAGCAGCGGAATAGGCGCAGCCATCGTCCAGGCCGCAGCCGAGCGTGAGGCCCGTGTGGTCGCGGTGAGTCGCCGCCAGCCAGCGGTCGACCATGATGCAAAGATTCGACACGAAGCGGCGGACGTCACTGATGAATCGTCGTTGCGACAGCTGTTCGAGCGTATCGGCCCTTTCGATCATCTGGTGATCACTGCCGGTCCGAGTGTGAGTGCCAAACCGTTGGCTGACAGCGATTTGCAGCACGCCCAACAGGCCTTCGATGTCAAATTCTGGGGCGCGCTGCGGGCGATCCAGGTCGCGCTGCCATACCTGAGCGCACGTGGCAGCATCACGCTGACCTCGGGTCTGTTGTCGCGCAAATTTGTCGCCGGGCAGTTCATCAAAACCACCTTGAATGCGGCGCTGGAAGCCTTGGGCAAGCAACTGGCCAAGGAACTGGCTCCGCGCCGGGTCAACGTTGTAAGCCCTGGCGTGACCGACACTGAGGCTTACGCCGGAATGGACGAAACGCAACGCGCCGCGATGTTTGCCCGTACCGCCGCCACATTGCCGGTGGGCCGGGTCGGCACCCCGCAAGATCTGGCGGCAGCGTTTATTCTGGCGATGGAAAACGACTTTATCAGCGGCACCGTCATCGACGTCGACGGAGGAGGGTTGCTATGAGTTGGCACTTTGATCATCTGGCCTTCAACACCCCCGACGGGCAACCGTTGCAGGAGGCCTTCGGTTCGTTGTTGGGATTGGCGCCGGGACGCCGCCCGCCATTCCCGTTCCCCGGACGCTGGTTGTATCAGGATGCGCAGGCGCTGGTGCATGTGATCGAACAGCCGGCGTTCGATGAAACGGCGTTGAGCCACATTGCCTTTCGCACCGATGAGGAGGCTGCCACGGTGTTGCGGCAGGTGCAGGCCAGCGGTTTGCCGTATCAGGTGGCGCAGGTGCCGGAGGACGGAATCTGGCAGATTTTCGTGCAGATGCCGGGTGGTTTGGTGATTGAGCTGGATGCCAAGGCGGGGAGTCTGGTGGGCGTTTAAGGACGATGTTTAAAAGACATTTCCAGATACTCACTAAGGCTACATATTCTTGCGCCGCTGCCTACGACTGCGCCAGAATCCGCCGGCTAGTGCATCTTTGGCCTGGGCTATATCGTTTCTCTGTCGCTGAAAAACAGCGATCGGGTTTGGTAGCCCGGGATTGTTGTTAGGTGCACAGCACCACCTTTTTGCAGAGTTTCTCGTCTCTGTTTTATGGTGGCCATGCGCAGGGCGTCTTCGGACGCGCCGGTTTCCTAACGCCCGGTCTACCAACCTGAGCATGGCCGCCACCCATCGTTTGGTAGCGAGGGTGATGGCTCCTTCTGTCCTGTTAGGAGTTTCATCTATGTTCAAACCAACGCCAAATCCACCTGAAGTGGACGACGTTTCCCCCTACGAAACCCCCGATTCCAAAAAACTCAACGAAGCCGCCGAGCGCGCCCTCGACCATTACCTCAAACCACCCACCCCCAAAGCCACCAAGCGCAAACCCAGCACCATTTACCATGTCGGTGAAAAGGTCGATAACGAAACCCTGCTGGTCAACGCCTGCGAATCCCTGGCGTCAGCGAGCATGATGCTCACTGAATTCGCCGGATTGATGGACATGCCCCATCGCAACATGATGCTGGGGATTCAATCGGTGGTCATGCTTGGGGAGCTGGCTGTCAACCGAGTGCTGGATAACCTCGATCCGCAAGGCTGACGAAAGTCTGTAGTGAGAGCACTCCTTGTGGCGAGGGAGCTTGTCGGATCGCCGCACCGTCCCGCTCGGCTGCGCAGCAGTCGCAAAGCCTGGGCATGCGGTATGTCTGAAAAACCGCGATCACCGGGATTGGGGTCGCTTCGCAACCCAGCGGGAGCAAGCTCCCTCCCACGGAAGCAATTGCGAATGCATGGAATGAGAAACGGCCCGGGAGGGCCGTTTTTGTTTTCACTGAACCTTAAACCCGCAACGTCCGGGTCATGCGCAACGCCAGCAAACTGCCGCACACAATCACACCCGCCAGCAGGTACAACGCCGCATCGGTCGACCCGGTGCTGTCTTTGACCCAACCCACCAGATACGGGCTAAGGAAACCCGCCATCTGCCCCATGGAGTTGATCAGCGCCAAGCCACCGGCCGCCGCACCGGCGCTGAGCATCGCCGTCGGCACCGGCCAGAACATCGGCAAGCCGGTGAGGGCGCCCATGGTGGCGAGGGTCAGGCCGAGAATCGCAAGAGCTGGCGTGGTCGCGAAGTTCACCGCAATCAACAGCCCCACCGCACCCATCAGCATCGGCACCACCAGGTGCCAGCGACGTTCTTTGCGCAGGTCCGCCGAGCGACCGACCATCAACATGAACACCGCCGCCAGCAAGTACGGAATCGCGCTCAACCAGCCAATCACCAGGTTGTCGCTGAAACCCAGGTTCTTGATGATCGACGGCAGCCAGAAGTTAATCGCGTAAACACCGCTCTGGATGCAGAAGTAGATCAATCCGAACGCCCAGATCGCCGGGTTCTTGAACACTGCCCGCAAGGAGTCGGTGGTGGTTTTCGGTTTACTGGCCAGGTCTTCGGCGTGGTCGGCTTCAAGCACCGAACGCTCGTACGGGGTCAGCCACTTGGCGTTGGCGTAACTGTCGCTGAGCAGGAAATAGGCGAGGGCGCCGAGAATCACGGTCGGGATGCCTTGCAGCAGGAACATCCACTGCCAGCCCGCCAAACCGGCCTGGCCTGCGCCGAAGTGGTTGAGGATCCAGCCGGAAAACGGGCTGCCCAGCAGGCCCGATACCGGGATCGCCGACATGAACAGCGCCATGATGCGGCCACGGCGGAACGTTGGGAACCACTGCGAAAGGTAAAGCACCACGCCCGGGAAGAACCCGGCTTCGGCGGCGCCGGTGAACAGGCGCAGGGTGTAGAACTCGGTGGGTGTGGTGACGAACAGCAGGCACGTCGAGAGCGTGCCCCACGTCATCATCATCAACGCGATCCAGCGTCGTGGGCCGAACTTGGTCAGGGCCAGGTTGCTCGGCACGCCGCACAATACGTAGCCGATAAAGAAGATTCCGGCACCGAGGCCGTACACGGTTTCGCTGAATTTCAGCGCGTCGAGCATCTGCAGTTTGGCAAACCCGACGTTCACCCGGTCGAGGTAGTTGAACAGGTAGCAGATGAAGATGAAGGGGATCAAACGCAAGGTAATGCGTTTGTAGACGGCGTTCTTGTCGTCAGCGTTGGCCAGGGTAGCGGTGGCGCTCTGTGACATGGCGGGCTCTCTCTTTATTATGATTTTTTGCGACGCAAGGGTAACGTTGATCGCCCGGTGAGTCTCGGCCACCCTTTGGGTGGTTGTCTTTGTGCCTGAGCACAGGGTTTGCGACCCTGGCCTGTGCGGCTGAACAAGCCGCCCCATCACGCTTTCAAGGATCCCCGCTATGTTTGAACTCGATCACGACCTGGCCCAGGACATCGTCGACCGGGCGATGGCCATCCTGCCCTACAACGTCAATGTCATGGACAGTCAGGGGCTGATTCTCGGCAGCGGTGAGCCGGAGCGCATCAACACCCGTCACGAAGGCGCGCAACTGGTGCTGGCCAACGGGCGCGTGGTGGAGATCGACGCGCAAACGGCGATTCATCTCAAAGGCGTGCAGCCGGGCATTAATCTGCCGCTGTTGCTCGATCAGCGTTTGATCGGCGTGCTGGGCATTACTGGCGAACCGGAGCAATTGCGCACCTACGCCGAACTGGTGCGCATGACCGCCGAGATGCTGGTGGCCCAGCGCAATCAGCAGGCCGAGCAGCAATGGCGGCGCCAACGGTGCGACGATCTGCTGGCATTGCTGTTGAGCGAAGCAGGGGATTCGCCACGGTTGCTGGATGAAGCGCAGCAACTGGGGCTCAAGCCGCAGCTGACACGAGTGCCGTATCTGTTCGAGTTGGGCATCGAACACGGCCCGAGCCAGACCGTCGAAGCGCTCAGCGCCTGGCTGATGTCGCGCTACCCGGACAGTTGGTGCGTGAGCTCGGCCAAATCTTCGTTGCTCTGGTGCCGCCCGGCGACGCCTGCGGTCGAGAACGAACGATTGCTGGAAAAGCTCGATGGCCTGGGCTGGAACATTTTGCGCATTGCCGTGGGCGGGCAGGCCGACGGCTTGTCGGGGTTGCGTCGCTGCTATCGACGGGTCGGCGATTTGCTGGCCTACGGGCGCGATGTGTTGCCGCATTCTCGCTTGTTGATCCTGAACCGTTATCGGCTGCCGGTGATGCTCTGGCGGCACCGCGACGACGATGCGCTGGATGAACTGCTGCGGCCGCTGCGTAAAGTCATCGCCAAGGATGGCAACGGCCAACTGCTGGCGACGTTGCGCAGTTGGTGCGAACACGACGGCCAGAGCCAGGCCTGCGCCGATGCCCTGGGCATCCACCGCAACAGTTTGCGTTATCGCATGGAGCGGATCGCCGAACTCAGCGGCGTCGACCCGCTGAAGCTCGACGGAATGCTCGCACTGTACCTTGGCGTCCAGCTCCTGCCACAAACCGAGCTGCCGACCACCGCTCCGTAGCAGCTGCCGAGCCTGCGAGGCAGCTGCTACGACGACCAGTGCGGACAAGGGTTTTGTGGAAATGAACAATAATCCACATGGCCGCTTGTGCAGCGGACCGGCGTTATTGTTCAGGCCTGCTGGCAGCATGGACGCATTGGAACTGGAGAATTCGCATGAAAATCGTCATTGCCCCCGATTCGTTCAAGGACAGCCTGAGTGCCCAAGGTGTGGCCGACGCCATCGCGTTGGGATTGGCGCAGGTCTGGCCAGACGCGCAATTGCTCAAGTGCCCGATGGCTGATGGTGGCGAAGGCACGGTCGAGTCGATTCTGGCCGCGTGCGATGGGGAACTGCGCCGCACCCGCGTTCGCGGGCCGTTGGGCGCCACGGTCGATGCCGCCTGGGGCTGGTTGCCGCAGAGTCATACCGCGATCATCGAAATGGCCGAGGCCAGTGGCCTGCAACGGGTGCCGCTTGACCTGCGCGATGCCTGTACCAGCAGCACCTTCGGCACCGGCGAATTGATCCGCGCTGCGCTCGATGCCGGGGCGCAACGAGTGATTCTGGCGATTGGTGGCAGTGCCACGAATGACGGCGGCACCGGGGCGATGCAGGCCTTGGGGGTGAAACTGCTGGATGCCCAGGGCCAAACCCTGGCGCCGGGTGGTCTGGCGCTGGCGCAACTGGCCCGTCTCGATTTGAGCGACATTGATCCGCGTCTGGCCGGCGTGCGTTTCGACATCGCCGCCGACGTCAATAATCCGCTGTGCGGCCCTCACGGTGCGTCAGCGATTTTCGGCCCGCAGAAAGGTGCGTCGCCCGAGCAAGTCCAGCAACTGGACCAGGCCCTCGGGCACTTTGCCGAGCTCTGCGCGCAAGCCCTGGACAAGGACGTGCGCGATGAACCGGGCAGTGGCGCGGCGGGCGGTCTGGGGTTTGCCGCGAAGGCGTTTCTCGGCGCGCAATTCCAGGCCGGTGTGGAAGTGGTCGCCGAACTGGTGGGGCTGGCCGAGGCGGTCAACGGCGCCGACCTAGTGATCACCGGCGAAGGTCGTTTCGATGCCCAGACATTGCGCGGCAAAACCCCGTTTGGCGTGGCACGCATTGCGCGGCAGCACGGTGTGCCGGTCATCGTCATTGCCGGCACCTTGGGCGAGGGGTATCAGGCTCTGTACGAGCATGGCATCGATGCGGCTTTTGCATTGGCGAGCGGGCCGATGAGCCTGGAACAGGCCTGCGCCGAGGCGCCGCGATTGTTGCGTGAGCGCGCCAGTGATATCGCGCGGGTTTGGCGGGTGGCCGCCCGCAAGGCCTGACACTGTCTTCAGTAAAAAGAAATCTCTGTGGCGAGGGAGCTTGCTCCCGCTCGGTTGCGCAGCAGCCGTAAATTTTTTGGGGCCGCTACGCAGCCCAGCGGGAGCAAGCTCCCTCGCCACAAAGGCTACTGCGCAAAGCCGACCTCCGCGCAACATCTGTTTCACCGCTGAAACACTCTGCCGCCCTTGAAAAATATTTCTCCAGACCCCTGCAAAAATCCTAAACCCCGGCCGATACAGCCAATAGGCGTACACAAACCAATTACAACAGTGGCGCCAAACTGAAAGGTGCGCGCCATCGCCCGCCCGCCAGTGATCATGGCAAGGATGCTCGCCGCCTCAATTACCGAGATCATCCTATGTCACTGCGTAATCTGAAAATCGCGCCTCGAGCTTTCCTCGGTTTCGCTTTCATCGCCTTGCTGGTCATCGTGCTGGGTGTGTTTGCGGCGAATCGCATGTCGATCATCCGACAGGCCTCTGTGGATATGGAAAGCAATCAGCTACCCAGCGTCGGCTTCCTGGGTGTCATGACCGAAAACGTGCTGCGTCTGCGAATTCTCTCGTTCCGGGTTCTGGTGAACCGTGAGCCCGCGAGCCTGCAAGAAGCAGAAACCCGAATCGGGATACTGGTGGACAAGGTCAAGCAGGCACAGGCTGCTTATGGGGCATTGCCGGCCGGCGATGAGGAAGCGGCGTTATTCAAGACATTCTCGGCCACGCTGGACAAATACCTGCAAGCGGTGCGCGAGATGATGGAGCTTTCGCGGCAGAACAAACTGGATGAAATGCTCAACCTGATCAACACCCGGATCAAGGATGGCACCGATCAGATGGGCGAGCAGTTGAACAAGTTGATTGCCATCAACAAGGCTGGCGCGGCTGCGGCCGATGCCCAGGCCAAAGAGCAGTTTGCCTTTGCCACCAATGGCATCATCGTGGTCTCGGCGGTCGCTGCCCTGATGACCGTGCTGCTGGCCTGGCTGTTGACCCGCAGTATCGTCACGCCGCTGAACCGTGCGGTGCTCGCGGCCGAAACCATTGCCAGCGGCAACCTGAGCAAGGTCATCGAAGTCGATGGCAACGACGAACCGGCGCGTTTACTCGGCGCCTTGGCCACCATGCAGACGAACCTGCGCAAGACCATCGAACAGATCGCCGGCTCCGCGACGCAACTGGGCGCCGCCGCCGAAGAACTCAGCACCGTGACCCAAGAAGCGTCCCGTGGCCTGCAACAACAGAACAACGAAATTGAACAGGCCGCCACCGCCGTCAACGAAATGACCGCCGCCGTGGAAGAAGTGGCACGCAACGCGGTATCGACGTCCGAAGCCTCGAACCAGTCGACCGCGGCCGCCCGTGAAGGTCGTGACCGAGTAGTGGAAACCGTCGACGCGATCCAGACCATGACCCACGACGTGCAAAACACTGCACTGATGATCGAGGGGCTGGCGACTCAGGGCCGCGACATCGGCAAAGTGCTGGACGTGATCCGCGCCATTGCCGAGCAGACCAACCTGCTGGCCCTCAACGCTGCCATCGAAGCGGCCCGTGCCGGGGAGGCCGGACGTGGCTTTGCGGTGGTGGCGGACGAGGTCCGGGCGCTGGCCCATCGCACTGCGCAATCGACCCAGGAAATCGAGAAAATGGTGGCCGGTATTCAGAACGGCACCGGTGAAGCGGTGTCGTCGATGCAGCAAAGCAATCAGCGCACCCAAAGCACCCTGGAAATGGCCCGTGCGGCAGGTGTCGCCCTGGAACAGATCACTTCATCGATTCAGCTGATCAATGAACGCAACCTGGTGATCGCCAGCGCCTCGGAAGAACAGGCCCAGGTGTCCCGTGAAGTCGACCGCAACCTGGTGAACATCCGCGACCTGGCCACCCAGTCGGCCGCCGGTGCCAACCAGACCAGCGCCGCCACCCATGAACTGTCACGACTGGCGGTAGATTTGAATGCAATGGTGGCGCGTTTCGTGATTTGAGATAGGGTTGAAACTGGAACTCGCGCGTTAGGAGAAGTACATGCGCTATTCAGCCTTGACCCAACGAATCGACGGTGATGGAGCGGCAGCCTGGAAGATTCACGATCGAGCGCTGGAATTGCGCGAGCAGGGCGTCGATGTGCTGCTGCTGTCGGTCGGCGACCCGGACTTCGATACGCCGCTGCCGGTCGTCCACGCGGCCATCGACAGCCTGCTGGCCGGCGACACCCATTACTCGGATGTGCGCGGCACCCGTACATTGCGCAGCAGCATCGCCAGCCGTCACCAGCAGCGCTGCGGCCAAGAGGTGGACGCCGACCATGTGATCGTGCTGCCCGGCGCTCAATGCGCGGTGTATTCGGTTGCCCAGTGCCTGCTCGATCCGGGTGATGAAGTGATCATCGCCGAACCGATGTACGTCACTTATGAAGGCGTGTTCGGTGCCTGCGGGGCGAGCGTGGTGCCTGTGGCGGTGCGTCCGGAGAACGGCTTTCGGGTCGAGCCGGCGGATGTCGCAGCGCTGATCACCGCTAAAACCCGGGTCATTCTGCTCAACAGTCCGAACAATCCCTCCGGTGCCAGCCTTTCCTTGAAAAGCTGGCAGGAACTGGCGGCGCTCTGTGTGCAACATGACCTCTGGCTGATCAGCGATGAGGTCTATAGCGACCTGTTGTATGAGGGCGAGCACATCAGCCCGGCCAGCCTGCCGGGTATGGCCGAGCGCACCGCGACCCTCAACAGTTTGTCCAAATCCCATGCCATGACTGGCTGGCGGGTAGGCTGGATGATCGGCCCGAAACCACTGGCCGATCATGTGATGCATCTGTCGTTGTGCATGCTGTTCGGCATTCCGGATTTCGTTCAGAAAGCCGCGCAAGCGGCACTCGATAAGGATTTGCCGGAAGTGGCGCTGATGCGTGAGGAGTATCGCCAGCGACGCGATCTGGTGTGCGCGAGGTTGAGCGGTTGCCCCGGTATCCGGCCGATCAAGCCCGATGGCGGGATGTTTGTGATGCTCGATGTGCGCCAGACCGGGCTCGGCGCCCAGGATTTTGCCGAGCGGCTGCTGGAAGGTTATGGCGTGTCGGTGCTGGCCGGCGAAGCCTTCGGGCCGAGTGCGGCGGGGCACATACGCATCGGGCTGGTGGTGGACCAGGTGAAGCTGGCGGAAGCGTGTCGGCGGATTGCGTCCTGTGCGGCGGATTTGCTGCAGATGCGACGGGCCTGATCGCGCCATCGACTAATTTGATATTGATCAACTTCTGCATTGCTTTGCTGGCTAGACTGAAAATCAATACGACGTAACAAGTCGAGGTTGTACTTCATGTCCTGGTTCCGCCGGCACCGCCAACGCCTACTGCGCCTGATCCTCGCCGTATGGGTGGTTGCTGTGACCGTGATGGCAATCCAGGGGTGTCTGGTACAGCCGATTCACAATTTGGCCGCGCCACACAATGTCGAACAGCATCTGCTGGAGGGGCATGCGCTCCACGCCAATGGTTGCCTTCAAAACTGTGAGGACACTGCCACGGCGATAAAACCTGCATTGCAGATGCCAGCAGCGGATCCTGTCCACTGGGCTGCCCTGTTACTGCTAACGGCGGCAGTCCTGATTATGGTGTTTGATCCTGAGCAAAAATCCTCCTTCGCCGCTCTTGTACTGAAACGTCCCGCGCCACCCGAAAGCCCTGTACGTCTTACTTTCGTCCGTTTCAACGATTAACCCCTGCCTCAGAGTGGCAGAGCACTGGTTGCTCTGTCCTGCTGTGTCGCTTTTTCGCGACTCGGTTATTCCTGCTTATCCCGTCACAATCTCAGGAGTTCATCATGCAAGTGCATTCGAAATGGGTTTTGGCTGCCGTCTTGGCCAGCCGTGCATTCATGGTCTCTGCCGAGGATGCGCATCACCCGGCCGACGCGCCAGCCGACGCAACCGTGAGCACCGCCCCGGTATCGACGACCATGACCAAAGCCATGACCGAGCAAATGCAGAAAATGCAGGCTGCACATGACAAAGCAGTAGCGGCTGAAACGCCGGCTGAGCGCCAGTCCGCCTTGCAAGAAGGCATGAAAGCGATGCAGGACAGCATGGCCATGATGAGTAAGGAGCAGGGTGCGATGGGTTGTATGGGAGCTAAGGACAGCGAAGGCAAAGGGATGATGGACATGATGATGCAGATGATGGAGCAGCAGTCGTCCATGATGGAAATGCCGATGAAAAAGTGAATGTGCGGTAGAGCTGCTGCAAATGACATGGCTCTGGCGCTGGAGGGGTGAATGCAGCCAGCACCCCTCTGATGTTTGTTGTTGAGGAGCACCCACCATGAACCATACAGAATCGGCCTACGGTCTTTGGTCGCTGGTTATCATCAACTCATTGGTGTTTATCCTGTTTGCCTTCAGTTTCACCCGGCCCAGGACGAGCCGCGATTGGCGCTCATTCGGTATGTTCTCGGCGTTCCTGGTGGCTCTGTTTACCGAAATGTACGGTTTCCCGCTGACGATCTACCTGTTGATGCCCTGGCTCACTCGTCACTTCCCTGGCATCGACTTCCTTTCGCACGACGCTGGGCATTTGCTCGAAGTAATGATGGGGTGGAAGGTCAATCCACACTGGGGTCCATTCCACATTGTCAGCAACCTGCTGATCGCTGGCGGCTTCTGGTTATTGGCGGCCGCCTGGCGTGTGCTCTACAAGGCCCAAAGCACTGGCCAACTGGCGCTCGACGGACCGTATTCACGGATCCGTCACCCGCAGTACGCTGGCTTCGTGCTGATCATGTTTGGCTTTTTGTTGCAATGGCCGACATTGATCACCCTGGCAATGTTTCCAATTCTCCTGTTGGTTTACGCCAGGCTGGCGAAGCGAGAAGAGCAGGAGATGCTTGCGCACTTCGGTGATGCCTACCGAACTTACTGTGAACAGACTCCGGCATTCCTGCCCTGGTCAGTCCCCCACAGTCCCAACACTCCTACTGGTAGCCCTCCAGGCTCAGGAAAACAATCATGAACGCTCCCTGGAAAACCGGCATTTCTCTGGCCCTGACCATGGCCATTTCCTACACCATCTGTGCGTTGCTCTATGCGCTATGGCCGGCGCAGGGTATTGCTTTCCTCAGTGCCTTGTTCCATGGACTCGACTTCAGTCGTCTTCAAGCTCCGCAAGACTACAGTGTGGCGACTTTCGTCGGACCACTGCTGGTCTTGAGTGTATGGGGCGCGTTGGTCGGTACCTTGTTTGCGTGGCTGTCCGCCAAGCTTCATGGCAGGCCTTGATAGCTGCTTCGAGTAGGAGGCCGTGATGAGCGAATCACACATGCAGCACAGCCAACACCAGCAGGCGCTTGCATCAGGGAAAATGGCGAAAGACCCGATCTGCGGGATGATGGTTGATATGACCATGGCGTTGTCACGAGAACGTGGCGGGCGCACCTATTACTTTTGCAGCGATAGTTGCGTGCGCATCTTCGAGTCGCCAGAAAATGAACTGAAGGCGATGAAAACCCGCGTGACTATCGCCCTGACCGGTGTATTGGCCTTGGCGCTGCTGCGTGCGGGCGCCTTCATCGCGCTGGCCGCGGGTGCCACCTTGCTGACTTGGGTACCGATCCCGGCACTCCCTTGGTTCACGTGGGGTATCTGGCTATTCCTGCTGGTAACACCGGTGCAGTTCATCGGCGGCTGGAGTTTCTATAAGGGGGCGTGGAATGCCATTCGCACCCGTAGCATCAACATGGATTTTCTGATCGCCCTCGGCACATCGGTCGCCTATTTCTACAGTGTCGCGGTGTTGTTCTTCCCGGATGTCCTGCCGGTCAAGGTAGCCGAGCGCGACGTCTATTTCGAGGTGTCGGCGGTCATCATCGCCTTCGTACTGCTTGGCAGGTACATGGAGGAGATCATCAAGAAAAAATCCTCGGCGGCGGTGCGGCGCTTACTTGATCTCAAGCCTGCGATTGCGCATGTGATTCGTGACGGACAAGAGGTCGACTTGCCTGCTGAAAACGTCATGGCCGGGGAGTTTCTGGTGGTCAAGCCTGGCGAGAAAATCCCCACCGATGGCGATGTCAGTGAAGGTCAGTCAACGGTGGATGAGTCCATGCTGACCGGCGAGTCGATGCCGGTCGACAAACACCCGGGCAGCCCGGTGATCGGAGGCACGCTCAATGGCAGCGGGGTGCTCACTTTCAAGGCGAGCAGGATCGGTGCCGATACCGCACTGGCGCAGATCATCAGGATGGTTGAGGAAGCACAGACCAGCACGGCACAGATCCAGCGGTTGGCCGATCAGGTCACGGGCTACTTTGTGCCGGCGGTGGTGACAGTCGCGATACTGGCCCTGATCGGCTGGTCTGTTGCGGGGAGTTTTCCGCAAGGGCTGTTGGCCTTTATCGCGGTGCTGATCATTTCCTGCCCCTGCGCCCTGGGCGTGGCGACGCCCGCCGCGTTAATGGTCGGTGTTGGCAAGGGGGCCGATAACGGCATCCTGATTCGCGGTGGCGAAGTGCTGGAGCGGGCAGAAAAACTGAGTACGGTGGTGTTCGACAAAACAGGCACCATTACCCGAGGCGAACCCAACGTAACCGATGTGATTTCGCTAGGCGCAGCGTCGGAACACGAGGTTTTGATGCTCGCTGCCGCCGTGGAGTCCGGTTCGGAACATCCGCTTGGTGCCGCGATTGTGCGCGCCGCCCGGCATCGCGATATCAGCCTGCCGAAAGCGAGCGACATCAAAGGGATCGCCGGTCACGGCATCGAAGGCAAGATCGACAATCGCACCCTCTGGCTGGGCAACCGGCGTTTATTCGCCCGCCAAGGCATTTCGACCGAGGCTGCCGAGGAGCACCTCATCCGTTTGGAAGCCGATGGCAAGACCGCCATGCTGGTCGGAGTCGATGACCGTTTGCTCGGTGTGATTGCTGTGGCCGATACCATTAAACCTGAAGCGGCCGAGGCTGTTGCGGCGTTGCTGGCCAGCGGCATCAAGGTCGTGCTGCTGAGCGGTGACAACCACCGTACTGCCGAAGCGGTTGCACGCCAGGTGGGCATCGAGCGAGTGATTGCCGAGGTTTTACCGAATGACAAGGTCGCAGTGATCCGTCAATTGCAAAGCGAAGGGCAGGTCGTGGCCATGGTTGGCGATGGTGTCAACGATGCGCCTGCCCTGGCCACCGCAGACATCGGCATCGCCATCGGCTCGGGTTCCGATGTAGCCAAGGAAACCGGCGGCATCATCCTGCTCAAGAACGATGTGCGTGACGTGGTGACCGCGATCAAGCTGTCGCGCGCAACCATGGTCAAGATTAAACAAAACCTGTTCTGGGCATTCATCTACAACAGTATCGGCATTCCAATCGCGGCCTTTGGTGTGCTTAACCCCATCATCGCTGCCGCCGCCATGGCACTCAGCTCCCTGTCGGTGGTTGCCAACTCCGCACTGCTTAAACGTGCCCGTGTTGGTTTAAGCCAGGAGGCCACATCATGAAGCGCGAAGTTTTGATTATCTGCCTTTTGGTCAGTATCGCGGGTATTGCAACGGCGATTTACCTGTTGGGGCTGACGGGCAAATCGTTGGCCATAGCAGCGATATTCCTGCTATGCCCGGTCTTGGTCGGGGTGCAACTTTTTCGCGGCGTCCGCCAATTCGATAAGGACATGGCCGAGGCCCGTCGCAAACCCCACAGGAGGAATCAGTTATGAGACGCCATTATGTTCCCCATCGCAGCACCGGCCGTGTCAACGGGTTCTTCCTCGGCTTTCTTGCCATCGCCGGGTACTTCCTGTTGACCGAGCACCGGGCCCACGTCATTCCCTACTTGCCATTCCTGCTGTTGCTGGCCTGTCCGCTCATGCATCTGTTCATGCATCGTGGACACGGTGGGCATGGCGGTCACGAACAGGCCAATCGCGGTGAGCATGACGCGCACGGTGGCTGCTGCGGCCATCAGTACCGCGACGATCACGCAGGCCATGCGCCCGAATCCGGTAGTCAGTCGGACGGCGCGACGCAACGCCCAGACCTATGAGTGCCGTGCCGTATATCGCATGAGACCCTGCCTGCGTGCAGTGAGGGCAGTAGTATGGTGAACAAGTCCTGGATAGTGGCTTCTTCAGCGAATCGACTTACTGCGCCAAGGCGCCGAAAGGAGTGTGCTCATGCCGATACGCAGTGTGCTTGAGTTACGCGTCCGCCGGCTCGGCATTGATACCCACCAGCAGCCGGTGGCGTTCATGCCACGGGATTGTCACGTCTGCCGCTCGGAAGGTTTTTCCGCCTTGTCACGTATCGAACTGGTCAAAGGCACGCGTCGCGTCATCGCGACGCTGATGGTGGTGGATGGACGGTGGATAGCCGGCGGTGAGGTTGGGCTATCGGAATCGGCCTGGCGGCTGCTCGGTGCTCAGGAGGGTGAAAGCGTTGCCGTGCGTCACCCGGCGCCGGTAGAGTCGATGAGCGCCGTGCGCGGGAAGATCTATGGAAGTGCGCTGTCGCGGGAGGCGCTGACCGCGATCGTGAATGACATCGATGCCGGCCGATTCAGCGATGTGGAGCTGGCGGCCTTTATAACCGGCTGTACCGGCAACCAACTGTCGCTCACCGAGATCCGCTATCTGACCGAAGCCATGGTTGAAACCGGCGAGCGTCTGCACTGGGACCGGTCACCGGTGCTGGACAAGCACTGCGTCGGTGGGCTGCCGGGGAATCGGACCACGCCCATCGTGGTGGCCATCGTCGCGGCCAACGGCCTTTGCATACCCAAGACTTCCTCCCGCGCCATTACCTCGCCAGCGGGTACAGCCGATACCATGGAGACCCTGGCCCCGGTCGCTCTCGATTTGCCGGCGATGCGCAGGGTAGTGGAGCAAGAAAACGGTTGTGTCGTGTGGGGCGCGGCCGTGCAACTGAGCCCAACCGATGATGTCATGATCCGGGTCGAAAGAGCCCTGGACTTGGACAGCCAAGGCCAGTTGGTGGCCTCGGTGTTGTCGAAGAAACTGGCGGCCGGTGCCAGTCATGTGTTGATCGATATCCCGGTCGGCGCCACCGCGAAAGTGCGCGATCTGCCGGCGGCGATAAAACTGCAAACGCTGTTGGTCGAGGTCGGCGGTCGGCTTGGCCTCAACGTCAAGGTGCATGTCTCGAACGGTGATGGCCCTGTTGGGCGGGGTATCGGTCCGGCATTGGAAGCGCGTGATGTGCTGGCGGTGCTGCGCGGCGATGCGCAGGCGCCGCCGGACTTGCGTGAGCGTACCCTCGACCTCGCCGGTCTGTTACTGGAAATGGCCGGCAAGGCGCCGGCCGATAGTGGCTATGCGCTCGCCGCCACTACCTTGGCGAGCGGTAGTGCCTGGCGAAAATTCCAGGCCATCGCGAACGCCCAGGGCGGACTGCGAGAGCCGCCGCAGGCGCGCTATAGGCACCCGGTCCTGGCCGGCCGTGAAGGTCGTGTGTGCCGCATCGACAACCGCGTACTGTCGCGCATCGGAAAATTGGCCGGGGCACCGGCGGCCCCCGCGGCCGGGCTGGTACTCGGTACGGCGCTCGGAGAACGGGTCGAGGCCGATCAGCCGCTCTATACCGTGCATGCCGAAAGCCCGGGCGAACTGGCCTATGCGCTGGAGTATGCACAGCAGCACCCGGAACTCTTCTTCATCGAGGAGGATGCGCCATGAATCCCCTGCTGTTTTGTCTCGACGGCAATCTGGCTTTACAGACCGGGCTGGCGGCGGCCGCGAGGCTGGAACCCGCCGCCTGCCAATTGAGGCAGTTTCCCGACGAGGAAAGCTATGTGCGTGTGTTGAGCGACGTGCAGGGCCGTGACGCGGTGATTTTGTGCAGCCTGCACTGCCCGGACAAACGGTTCATACCGCTGTGCTTCCTTATGGAAACCCTGCGCGAGATGGGCACTCGCTCTGTGGGCCTGGTTGCTCCCTACTTGGCCTATATGCGCCAGGACCAGCGTTTTCATCCGGGTGAGGCTGTCAGCGCGCGTCTGTTTGCTGCACTGTTGGCTCCGCACATCGACTGGTTGGTGACGGTGGATCCGCACCTGCATCGTATCCATGATCTAGGCACCCTATACCCGGTACCGCATCGAGTCGTACATGCCGCGCCGGCCCTGGCAGCCTGGATCCCCGGCAAGATCGCCCGACCTTTGTTGATCGGTCCGGACAGCGAAAGCGAGCAATGGGTATCGGAGGTCGCCCGGCTGGCGAAAGCACCATTCATCGTGTTGCAGAAAATGCGACTCGGCGATCGGGAGGTCGCGGTCTCCGTGCCCGATATCCAGCGTTGGCGAGAACACACCCCGGTGTTGATCGACGACATCATTTCGACGGGGCATACCCTGCTCGAAACCGCCGGGCACCTGCAACGAGCAGGCATGCGCCCACCGGTGGCCTTGGCGGTGCACGGAGTGTATGCAGAACACGCCCAACGCAACCTGCAAGCGGCCGGCATTCAGGTCTTCACCAGCAATAGCATCCGGCACGCCAGCAACGCCATCGATCTGTCGACACTGCTTGCACAAGCCATCAAGGAGCTTGCGCCATGACTTCCGTACTCACTCATCACGGGCACTCACGGGCTGATCGCAAACAGCGCCGTCGTGCACGAGGTACTGAGTAGACGCGATCGATCGGAAGATAACGCGGAGAGGAACATGAGCGACAGGACCCGGTTCGTCATTACTGCCTGCGAACGCTTGCACCGGATGAGCGAGGTCGAGATGTGCGAACACAAGGGGATCGGCCATCCGGACAGCCTGTGCGATGGTGTCGCGGAAGCCGTGTCGCTGGCGCTCAACCGCGCGTACCTGCAAGCCTATGGGCGCATTCAGCATTACAACGTCGACAAGGCCTTGTTGATCGGCGGCGAGAGCCAGCCGCACTTTGGTGGTGGACAGGTGCTGACGCCGATGCGCCTGATCCTGTGCGGCCGAGCCAGTTCCTTGCCGGACGCCGGGCTGGCCGAAAGTGTGCATGCATCCGCACGTCGCTATTTGTCCGAGAACCTGCGCTGCGATCCGGCGTTGTTCGCAATCGAATGTGCGGTACGTAGCGGCAGCCCCAATCTGCAGCAGGCTTTCGTGCGCGGTATGTCTCACGCGCTGGCCAACGACACCTCCTTCGGTATCGGGTTCGCGCCGTACTCGCCCCTCGAAAAACAGGTGCTGCAACTGGGGACGCTGTTGCACTCGGCCGAGTTTCAAGCGCGTTTTCCGGCGGCGGGCGATGACTATAAAGTCATGGGGGCGCGGGTTGGCGACAGGATGACATTTACCGTCGCGTTGGCGCTCATCGATCGGGAGATTCACCATGCGGCAGAGTATTTCGCGATTAAGCAGTCGATCACGGAGCATTTACGCGCGACCCTGGCGAGCCCCTGTGATCTAGCCGTCAATACGCTCGACGATACGAACGCGATCGGCGTGGACGGGATTTACCTGACCGTCACCGGGTTGAGTGCAGAGCAGGGCGACGACGGCCAGGTTGGGCGCGGTAACCGCATGAACGGCCTGATCACACCTTGCCGCAGCATGTCGCTTGAAGCGGTGGCGGGGAAAAACCCGGTTTCCCATGTCGGCAAGCTCTACAACGCACTGGCGTGGGAAATGGCACGCGCTATCGTCGCCGAAGTCGCGGGCGTGGAAGAGGCCACGGTGCAACTGTTGTCGCGTATCGGCCAGCCGGTTGACTGCCCGGCACTGGTTGCTGTCGAACTGGGCTGCCGCACTCCTTTGAGTGCGGCCATGCGCCAGGCAGTGCAAAACCTTGCGTATGCCCATTTGTCCGACATCGAACGAACCACTGCGCGTTTGGTCCGCGGTGATCTGCCTGCTTTTTGATAAGAGAAGTCAGCGGGGTTGCTCAGCGGTCACACATCACTGAGCTACCTTTTTAGGCACCTGGCTACTGAGTTCGGCGCATCCGATCCAATGCTTCAGCCTTTCCACGCTCGCCCATTCACTAGGTTAGCCGGCCGCTCACCCGCCAACGCCGCCAACAAATTTTCGACCGCACAAGTCGCCATCGCCTCCCGCGTCTCATGGGTCGCCGAACCGATATGCGGCGTCGCCACCACATTGTTCAACTGCAACAACGGCGAGTCATGGCGCAGCGGTTCGCGCTCGAACACATCCAGCCCGGCAGCGCGAATCCGGTTCTGCTGCAACGCCTCGATCAACGCCGCTTCGTCCACCACCTTACCCCGTGAAATGTTGATGAAGATGCTCTGCGGGCGCATCAAGGCGAACTCCCTGGCGCCGATCAGCTTTTCGGTTTCAGCGGTCAGTGGCAAGGTCAGGCAAATGAAATCGGCCTGCTGCAACAACTCGGTCAGGCTGCGGTATTGCGCATTGAAGCGCTGCTCCACCGCCGGTTTCGGGGAATGGCTGTGATACACAACCGGCATGCCGAAACCGAAATGCCCACGCTGCGCCAACGCCTCGCCAATCCGCCCCATGCCGATGATGCCCAGCGTCTTGCCATGCACATCGCTGCCGAAATGCGCCGGGCCAATGTTGCGGTTCCACTGGCCGGCGCGAACCATGTTCGCCAGTTCCACCACGCGTCGGGCGGTGGCCAGGATCAGCGCGAAACCGGTGTCGGCGGTGGTCTCGGTCAACACGTCGGGGGTGTTGCTGAGCAGGATCCGCCGTTCGGTCAGGTAGTCGATGTCGTAGTTGTCGACGCCGACGGACACACTGGCAATCGCTTCCAGGTTCGGTGCCAGGTCCAGCAACCCGGCATCGAGTTTCAGACTGGCGCCAAGCAACCCTTGGGCGCGGGGCAGGGCCTGGCGCAGCTTGGCCAGGCCTTCGGCGTCGAGGCTGTCGATCAGCGTCACCTCGGTCTGCTCATGCAAGCGAGCCATCAGCAGCGGCGAGAGTTTCTTGTACAGCACAACCTGCTTTTTCATATCAACATCCATTCAGGAATGAGCCGCCACCGGCCGGGGCGCGGCGGCTTTGGCCACGACCCGGTCACTGGCGCCGGGCTTGAGGAAAATCGTCAGCACCACCGACACCAGCAACGCGCTGCTCATCAGCAGATAAGACGCACCAGGCGATCCGGTGGAGCTGTTCAGGTACCCGACCAGATAAGAGCCGCCAAACGAACCGAGCGCGCCCATGCTGTTGATCAACGCCATGGCGCCACCGGCCACGTTGGCCGGGAGGATTTCTGGAACGATGGCGAAGAACGGCCCGTACGGGGCGTACATGCAGGCACCGGCAATCACCAGCAGGGTGTAGGACCACCAGAAATGCTCCGCGCCCAGCGCGTAGGAGCCGTAGAACGCAATCGAGGCGATCAGCAGCGGAGGCCAGACGAAGCGTTTGCGCTTCTGCAGTTTGTCCGAGCCCCAGGACACCAGCAGCATGCCGATCACTGCCGCCAGGTAGGGTAACGCCGACAGCCAGCCGGCTTCGATCATGTCCATTTGCGCGCCGGCCTTGAGGATTGATGGCAGCCACAGCACGAAACCGTAGACGCCGATGCTCCAGCAGAAGAACTGCAAGGCGAGGATGATGACTTTTGGCGAACGGAAGGCTTCGGCGTAGTTTTTCACTGCCTTGATGCCGACCTGTTCGGCGGCCAGGGCACTTTCCAGGTCCTGCTTTTCCTGGTCGTTGAGCCACTTGGCCTGGGCCGGACGGTCATCGGCCAGACGCCACCAGATAAACGCCCACAACACCGCCGGCAAGCCTTCGATGATGAACATCCAGCGCCAGCTGAAATGCTGGATCAGGTAACCCGAGACCACCGACATCCAGAGCATGGTCACCGGGTTGCCGAGGATCAGGAAGGTGTTGGCGCGCGAGCGTTCGGCACGGGTGAACCAGTGGCACAGGTACACCAGCATCGCCGGCATCACCGCGGCTTCGACCACGCCGAGCATGAAACGAATGACGATCAGCCAGTAGGCGTTGGAGACGATCCCGGTCAAGGTCGCCAGGGCGCCCCAGAGAATCAGGCTGACAAAAATCAGTTTCTTCACGCTGTGCTTCTGGGCGTAGATCGCGCCCGGAATCTGGAAGAAGAAATAGCCGAGGAAGAACAGTGCGCCGAGCAGGGAAGACAACCCCGGGGTGATCATCAGGTCCTTGGCCATCCCGGAGGCGGCGGCGAACCCGTAGTTGGCGCGGTCCAGATACGCCAGGCTGTAGGTGATGAACACGATGGGCATGATGTACCACCAGCGGCGGGTGGCCAGTGTTGCGGTTTTCATAGTGATGCTCCTGAGCTTGTTGTTTTTGTCGCAGCAGGTAACGGAGTCTGATTCAAATTTTTACGTTAATAGTGAGGGGCCCTTCGCGGGCAAGCCTCGCTCCTACGGGCGTACACCCCGAACCCTGTAGGAGCGAGGCTTGCCCGCGAACGGCGTCCTCAAATTCAGCATCCATTTCGGCCCGGGTGGGCAAGCCTTCCATATCCCCACGGCTCTGCACCGCGCGGCTGCCGATCCAGTTGGCACGCTGCACGGCATGAGCAACGCTGTGGTTTTCCAGCAGGGCGCTGATCAGGCCGACGGCAAACCCGTCACCGGCACCAACCGTATCGACCACTGTTGCCACGGGTACGCCTGCAACGAAACCTTCATCCTGATGCGTGCGGTAATACGCACCGTGCGGGCCAAGTTTGATCGCCACGGCTTCGGCGCCCTGGTCGAGGTAAAACGCCGCGATATCGGCGGGGTCTTCGAAACCGGTCAGCAACCGTCCTTCGCTCAACCCCGGCAGTACCCAATGGGCGAGGGCGGCGAGGCGGTTGATCTCGCTGATCATCTGCTGTTCGCTGGCCCACAGGCTCGGGCGCAGGTTGGGGTCGAACGACACGCTGCGCCCGGCATCGCGCATGCGGGTCATCAGTTCGAAGGACATTGCCCGGGCCGACGCGGATAGCGCCGGAGGAATGCCGGTGGCATGCAAGTGCCGGGCGTTGAGCAGCGACGGGGAAATCGACTGCACCGACAAGTGACTGGCCGCCGAACCGCGACGGAAATATTCGACCACCGGATCGCTGCCGTCATCGGCGCGGGATTTGAGTTGAAACCCGGTGGGGTGGGCCGGGTCGATGTCGACGTGGCTGCAATCCAGGCCTTCTTTCTTCAGCGTATCGATGACGAAACGGCCGAGAGAATCGGCGCCCACCCGGCTCAGCCAGGCGACGTTAAAGCCCAATCGCGACAGGCCAATGGCGACGTTGCTGTCGGCCCCGGCAATGCGCTTGTGGAAGTGGCCGACGTCGGCCAGTTCACCGTTCTGCTCGGCAACGAACATCGCCATGGTTTCGCCGAACGACAGAATCTCGATCTCAGACATGCGCAGGCTCCAGGCGGGATTGGCCGAGGCAGGCGAGGGTAGCAACGTGTTCGGTGGTCAACTGCACCAGGTCATCGCCTTGCAGCGGATATTCCGCTGCGCGCATCACGTTCTGGGGCATGTGCCGCAGCAATTGTTGCCACAGGTGCAAGTCACTGGCCGCCGGTGGTATCGCCACCAGTTTGCCGTCGACCCGACGCGCCACTGCTTTGCAGTGCACGTAGCCGACATGTCGACCGAGCAACCGCGCGGCGCTGGCAGCGGACTGGTCCTGCCATTGCCAGTTGCCGATATCGAAGGTCATTTTGATCGGTAACTGATGCTGCTCGACGTCGGCGAAGAAACGCTGGAACGGCTCGATGCGGCCGCCGTGCAAGGTCTGGTCGTTTTCCACCAGCAATTGCACCGGGCTCTGCTGCAACACATGGGCCAGTGTTTGCAGGTCATTGTTGTCGGTGAAATAACCCAGGGAGACTTTCAGCCATTGTGAGCCGAATGCCTCGGCGCGTTGCAGGGTCGAGAGCAATTCAGGGTTGGGTGCCGATTGCCCGGCCAGCCACAACTCCAGCGGCGAGGAATACACGCTTTCCAGGCCCCGGGATTGCGTGGCGTCGGCCAATTGCGCGGGGTCTTCGAGGGTCAGCAGCTCTTCGCGCCATTCGATGTGCGTGGCGCCGGCAGCGGCCAGCACCTCGACAAAACTGCCTTGGCCGCGTTGGCGCACAAGCTCGGCGCCATAGCTGGACAGGCTGATGGAAACGGGTGGTTTGTTCATTGTTATCACCTCTGAAACCGGTTTCATTTTTGTTCAAAAAAAATATCAGTGAGTGATGTGTTGTTCTTTCGGGCCTCTTCGCGGGCAAGCCTCGCTCCTACAGGGGCGTGGGTGTAAATCCGTAGGAGCGAGGCTTGCCCGCGAAGAGGCCTTCAAATTGGAACACCCCCCGTGGTCGCCCCCCGCACAATCAACCGTGCCGGAAAATCCAAAGTCCGCACCGGCCCGTCATCCCCACGCAAACGCTTGAGCAAACACTCAAACGCACTCGCGCCAATGTCCTCGGTCGGCTGGGCGAGGGCGGTAATCCCGCTGCCCACCAGCGGATACCAATCCAGATCATCCAGGGCGATCAACCCGACATCCTCAAACAGGTTGCACTGCAATTCACGCAACGCATGGGTACTGGCCAACGCCGCAATACCGTTGGCGCAGAACAGCGCTTTCGGCCTGGGACCAGGGGTATCAAGAAAGGATTTCAAGCGACCGGCCAGATCACCGCCAGTTTCAACCACCGCGCCCGAGAGCGCCGGACGCTGCTCGATCTGCGCCTTGAAGCTGCTGACCCGCTCGATCCGCGAACTGGTGCCGTCAAACGGCTCCGTCACCATCAGCACATCGCGATAACCGCGTTGTTCAAGATGGGCCACGGCGATCTCGACGGCGGCGGGATTGTCCAGCCCCACCAGATCGCTATCGAACTGCTCGACCTTGCGATCCACCAGCACCATGGGCATTTCCCGCTGCAATTCACGCAACTCATCCACGTGATGGCCGAGGGTGTTCACGATCAAGCCTTCGATGTTGTACGAGCGCAGCAACGCCAGGTGCTGACGCTCCTGCTCGTCATCGCGATCGGTGTTGCACACCACCAGGCTGTAGCCGTGCCGACGGCAGGCGGTTTCCACGCCATGCATCACGGCAATCGAATAAGGGTTACGGATATCGGCCACCAACATGCCGATCAGCCGGGTGCGCCCGCGTTTGAGTCCGCGGGCCATCTGGTTAGGGCGGTAACCGAGTTCGGCAATCGCCTGCTCGATGCGCAGGGCCGTGGCATCGGAGAGCAGGGCGCGGTCGTCGCCGATGAAGCGCGAGACGCTGGCCTTGGAGACGCCGGCGTGTTCGGCGACGTCGAGCATGGTGACGCGGCTGCGCTGGGCGGCGGAGAAGTCGTTCATGGATTGAGTCTTCTTGTTATCTGAAACCGGTTTCATGAAACACCAGATTCTTTGGTTGCGTCAAGTGATAACGCTTTCAGTCAAGGTGCTCGAAAAGATCGAATCCGACAAACGGTATCAATACCTGTCAGATCTGACAGTAGGAAAATTTTCTGTTGAAGCGCCTAATTTTCCCGACAGAACAGCAAAAGAAAGTGCCTTGATTTCTCGAACATCTCGTATCAATCGGTGATGGAAAAATGATTTCGACACCCACTAATCAAACCACTAAGACGCCTATAGGTGTACTGGCACAACCGCTTTCAGTTGAAGGGATCGAGGACAGTGATCTGGCCGGTCATGTTCCTCGCGAGATTTTGAAAACCGGGACTCGAATTGTAATTCCGTATTGGCTGGATCCACTGCCTAATGATCGACTGTGGGTGATCAAGCGTCAGAATGATGTGGAGGATACTCTTTATAACGTTAAATACCCGACCCCCCTGACGGATAAGGAATTGTATTTCGATCTGACGCCAACTCATTTGGCAGTCGACGGCAGTATGTTTCTCTATTACGTACTCTGGAAAGGGGATGGCGGTAACGACGATCGCTCGCCAGATCGAAAACTAACCATCGATCACACGCCTCTTTTAACCTTTCTGGAACCCTTGGCGGTTCATGCAACACTCTGGGGGTATCTGAATAACAATACGAATCCTCCATTGACAAGTGGCGCCACTCTCCGCGTTCGCCCCCTGATTGACATTGCTCTGCCCGGATATGTCGCAGTGATTATCTGGAGGGGATACCGGAGCCTCAATGGAAGTGGTCCTGAAGTGACAGAAGTTTATGGCCGTTGGGAGAAAATACTTTCCGGGACAGACATAGCAAATGGCTTCAATCATGTAGTGCCGTTTCAAAAGCATATAAGTTCGTTGTTTGATAATGATTCCGCTGTTTTCATCTGCCAGTTGTTTGACGGCGGCAGGATCATTGCTGAGTCAGAACAAGGACTGGTGAAAATCGATCAAAAAATACCTGGAAAACCTGGCCCTTCCGGCCTGAACGCGCAAGGAGATACACTGATGACAATGCAATTCGTACCAAAAGTGCAGCGCCCCACTTCTACTCTTTCCTCAGGTGGTGGGGTTCTTTCGACTTTTGCAATAAATGGTCTGACAAATGGTTTTATCCCAAAAGCAATGTTTGATACTAAGGCCCTCATTGTGGATGTTAATCGTCCGCCAGATGAGCTGGAACAAGATAGTATGGATTTTATGTACCGCGAAAAAGGATCCCTGACTTGGATAGACTATCCAGAGACCCTCTTTCTTGGCCCAGTCGCCAGCCGGCCTCCGACCCCTATTCCGGTGACCTTGAATGCAGACCTGTTTAAGGAATTAGCTACGTCACTTGGCCCGACTGTTTGGGAAATCATGTTTAAATTTTTCAAAGACAATGGCGGTAATGGAGACCCCTCCAACATCGTGGAGGCTATATCTGACGAAACTGCACCGGTCAATACAAAAAATCCACCCAGAAAAATAAAGCCGACACCCGTTCCAAATTTTGCCAATGGCACCCCGCTTCCGCAGCGGATTATTGACAAGACCTGGATAGATGCAAATACGGATATGAATTTTACGGTGAGTGTCGGTTACTTCGGGCGTCGTCTCGACGACATGCTGACCGTCTGGCTCATCTCTGGTATGCAAAAAGTCCAGGTCTATAACGCCACCGTCAATGCTACCGGTGCATTTAGCATTCCTAGCAGCGCGTTGCTTCAATTCCTGAATGGACGCGTCAATATGAGTTATCGGTGGGACGATTGGCTCGCTAATCAAGGCGAAGAATCTGTTTCCACGCCGATTCTGACATTGGCATTACCGCAAGCGCCATTGGCCAAAAAAGCACCTTTGGTGCCAAAGACCGATCCAAACTACACCACGCCGCTCTATTGGGAAGACTTTGCAAACGCGATTACGGCTATCGTCGAAAACGCATTTATCGAACACGCGGAGCCGGGAGATCAAGTTTTTGCGGTGATTACGGATCCCCTCGATGTCACCAATTTTTTCGAGACTGCCAAACAACCTTGGGCTAACGCTAATCTGTCTTTTGATCTTGACTTCGCAGATCTTTATCCGAAATTTGCCAATACTGATGACCCCATGGACCTCACGATCCATTACGAAATAGAGCGCGCCGGTCTTACGCCTAATGCAGTTTCACCGACTGCAACCTTTACGTTCGATTCGCGTGTCGCTGGTGTAATACCTCCAAACCCGCCTGATCTGGAGAACCCGGATCTCCAACTACCGGTTGTAACGGGAGTTTCCAATGTTCCAGACGTTATTGCGGCTACTGATCGCGACAAGCCAGGTACATTCACAGTGACGAACGGTCTTACAGATCCGGACATTTTACCGGAGCATGAGGTCAAGTGTTACTTGGGTAACGCTACAATACCTTTTCAAACATATAGCCCGCTCGTAGCTGTACAGGGTTTTTCTGTTCCGATCCCGGCCAATGTAATGGCCACGTTGACACCTCCCAGCGATACAGCTCGCTACACTATCGAGATAACCGGATTAGGTAAAAACGTAAACAAATCCTTGACGAAGACAGTGGTCGTCAATCAGATTCCGGTCGTGCTGCCGGATCCTACAATCAGAATCCGTAATCCTGCAGTGCGCGACTATATCGAGTGCTTTGGGATGAGGAATCCTACCAGTGGTTATGTACTCGGATTGCAGCTCGCAAAGACCCCACTATTGCCGCAGGGCACGATTATCACGGCGCATTTTGAAGCGCACTCAAATGCGACGGGTAACGCGTTGATTCCCGGTACGGCTAACTCAGCAACTTACACCATCCAGGCTGCCAACATACCTGACGTTGCTGGCGTAGGTACTGCTACAAACTTCAAGGCTGCCCAGCCGAAGCGAGGTGCACTTGCATGGGGTAAATACTGGATTACAGCCCAGAATGGCCTGCAATCATCAACTCCGGTCATCAAACCTTTGGATACTATCAATAACAGCTTCCAATATTGCGACCTGTCACTAGCTCCAGTCTAGCGCTGTCTCCGTAGTATTGGTATTGCCGGTATCGCGAGGGAGATTCGATTGCCTCTCTCGCGATTTTTACCACTATCAAAGAGGAGGAAATCGAGGTTGCCTTCACTCTGGAAGGATAAGTCGTCGTGCATGTAAGGACTATTCCTACATTAAACATTCGGTTTTCTAATTAGGCTGTCGGACGTTTTTTAGGTGGGAGTTTTCAACACTGCCAAAAAACAGCTTCTGTATTCGTGCAGGTTTGAGGAACGACCCATGTCCACTTTTTTTCTTTCTAAACACCCGAATACCATCAGACTGATGATGGTGGCGACAATGATCGCCGCGCCTGAGGCCTATAGCCGAACCCTGTTGCCAGGCGAAAGTGAAGTGGTCACCAATCCACCTGCGCCGGAAGCCTGGGTGGTGTCCCAGGGGGGAACGCTGACCGTCAACAACGCGACAGCGCTGACCATCAGCTCACAAAATGCCAATGTCGTTTTCAACGGTGGTCAGAGCCAGCGAATCGATGCCAACACCTCCTCGTTGAATATGTCCGGCGCTACGGTCAACAGCACGGCGGGCCGAGGTGCCATTCAACTGATCGACAGCAACGCAACGATCGACAACTCGACCATCACCAGCACCAACAGTTTCGGGCTTTTGCTGGGACGTAACATCAGCACCCCTGCATCCTCTTCTGCCACCGTGACTGGTAACAGTGTCATCACCGGCGCGATTGGCGGCGTACAAGCGGTAGGTTTTGCCGTACTTAACCTTACAGACTCCACTGTCGTCGGCACGGGGGCCACCAGTTATGGTGTGCAGTTGGGCGGCGCAACACTTTCAGCGACGGGCAGCACGATTACCGGCGCACAAGACGGCCTGCAAATCGTGACCGACACGGTAGGTGTCAACGCCAGCACTGTGATGCTCAACCATACCCGCGTTACAGGCGGAACCGGGTCAGCCATCGTACTGGGCTCTTCCGGCAGCGCCGGCACGGTTGCCAACATCAATGTCCTTGCGGGTTCCGAGCTGATCGGCGGCAACGGCACACTGCTGCAGGCGACCAATCGCTCCACTGCCAACGTTACCGTCGACGCCAGTGCCTTGAGCGGCAATGTCATCGCCGATACCGGCAGCACCGTCGCGCTGGCGATGCAAAACGCGGCATCTATCGATGGCAATCTGCAAAACGTTACACGGGTCAGCCTCGATTCTCGCAGCACCTTGAACGGCAATGTGCAGGCGGTTGCGGGCACGGCGGCTACGGTGAGTCTGAACAACGGTTCTGCCATCAATGGCGATGTCGACAATGTCGTCAGCCTTT
This sequence comes from Pseudomonas sp. Pseusp15, assembly GCF_059492165.1. Taxonomy (NCBI): domain Bacteria; kingdom Pseudomonadati; phylum Pseudomonadota; class Gammaproteobacteria; order Pseudomonadales; family Pseudomonadaceae; genus Pseudomonas; species Pseudomonas sp. Pseusp15. Next base: position 2,280,558 of record NZ_CP168523.1, on the reverse strand, counting down.
CACTGGACAATGGCAGCAGCCTGACCGGTGATGTGCTCACTGACGCCAATGGCAGCGTGCAGCTGGACAACCGTTCGGCAATCAAGGGCAACGTTGAAAACGTTTCCGGCCTCTCGCTGAACAATGGCAGCCGTCTCACCGGTGACGTGCTCACTGCTTCCAATGGCAACGTGCTCCTGGACAATAGTTCGGTATTAACTGGCCGGATCAACAATTCAGGCAATCTGAGCATCAACAACGCGGCGCAGTGGGTGATGACCGGGAATAGCGCCATACAGAACCTGACGTCCAACGGCGGCATCGTGCGTATGGGCACTAACGAGCAGTTCCTTCGACTGGATGTCGCTAATTTTTCCGGTAAGGGCACTGTTGTCATGGGGACAGACCTGAGAACCGGCGATACTGATTTTTTCAACGCCGGGCACGCGGAAGGTCAACTTAAATTTGATGTCACCCCTACCGGCCACAAGCCGCTGACTGCCGAGGACATACACATCGGCAATATCATTTCGGGCAACGCTGACGTTAGCTTGAACAATCGGGAAACAGTGGACGCCGGCACCTTTGTCTACCGGCTGGCGAGGGAAGGCGAGGGCTTGTACCTTCGGCCGGACAAGGAAACGGTCAGTACGTCGACCAATACGGCATTGGCATTGGCAGGCAGCGCGCGCAGTTTGTTGAATGCCGAAATGAACATGCTCAATGATCAGATCGGTGATCGCGGGCTCAGTGCCCGGCCCGAGGCTTCGATGCGGGCGGCCAGCGATAGCGACACCACAAAGCTGAGCAACAGTGTGTGGGTTCGCACTTACGGCAATCAATACAGCGTCGATAACGCCTATGGCGATGGCTACACGCAAAACCAGACCGGCATCACCGGCGGCGCCGATACATTGGTGGATCTTGGCGGTCGCTCGTGGGTATTGGGCGGGTTCGTCGGGTCTAGCCATACCAAAATGGATCTCAAATACGGTTCCAGCGCGACTGTCGAGAGTGTGAACGCCGGTGTTTACGGCAGCACGTTCGATGTTGAAAGCGGCGTGTTCGTCAATGTCATGGCCAAGATCAACCAGTTCGACAACAAGGCCAAAGTCACCATGAGTGATGGCACTCGGGCCAAGGGTGATTACACGGCCTTGGGCGCCAGCGGTTCGGTGGCGGTGGGCAAACATATTCGCCTCAAGAACAACTATTTCGTCGAACCCCAGGTGCGGGTTTCGACCGGCGTGACTCAAAGTGACAGTTATCGTTTGGACAATGGCCTTGAAGTTAAAGCCGACACCATGCGTTCTTTGCAGGGCAATGTGGGCGTCAGAGGCGGACGTGTGATCAGCCTCGAAAATGGCAGTCTGCTGGAGCCAAGTCTGTCGGCGGGGGTTAACCACGAGTTTGTGAAAACCAACGAGGTTAAAATCAACGACGACCGTTTCGATGATGACCGCGCCAGTAGCTCAATTGAGTACGGCGCAGGTGTGAAGTGGACACCGGCTCAACGCAACTGGCAGGTTTCCGGCCAGGTCGGTGGCAGTAAAGGCAACACTGTCAGTCAGGATTGGAGCGGTAGTTTGAGAGTGAGCTATTTCTTCTGATGAACGTTGCTTCAATGACATGACCTATAAAGATGCCCCGACACTGTCGGGGCATCTTTTTTTTACGGCCATCAGCCAAACAGACCCGCTGCGATATTGATTGAAAACCCGAGAATCGCCGTGTTGAACACAAACCCGATCAACGATTGCGCCAGCACGATCTTACGCAATTCCCGCGTGGCCACGCCGACATCCGCCGTCTGCACCGCCACACCGATGGTGAACGAGAAGTACAGGAAGTCCCAGTAATTGGGGGTTGTCAGCCCTTCGGCAAATCGCAACGCAGGTTCCTTGCCTTCCCAGGTGTAATACAACCGGGCGTAATGCACGCTGAAGATCACCCCGATCAACAGCCACGAGCCGATCACGGTCAACCCGGTGAAGCCGTAGTGCAACAGCCGGTGATAGGTGCCCAGATCCTTGCTGCCCGCCAGTTCCAGAGTAATAGCGGCGAGGCTGGCCAATGCGGCCATGGACACCGTGAACAGCACCAGCCCGGCGTTTTCGTCCTCGACCTCGGCAATGCGTTTCACGTCGTCGGCTTTGGAACGCATGGTCAGCCAGAGGATCAGGGCCAGATAGGTCCAGACCCCGGCATTCCAGCCGACGAGGATTTTGCCGAGGATCGAATCGGCTGGCGCCAGAATGCCCACCGCGAGGCCGAATGCGGTCGCGGCGGACAGGCGAGGGTGGGTGCGGGCGAGGAGGGGCATGGAGGCTCGATGTGTCTGGGTTTTGCAAACACCATAGCCCAGCGCAGTCCGTTGTGACCACAACGACACATCCCCCGTAGGAGCGAGGCTTGCCCGCGAAATGGCCGTAACATTCAACGTTGATGTTGACTGATACACCGCCTTCGTGGGCAAGCCTCGCTCCTACAGGGGTGTGTCGTTATTTAGATGTTCTTATGGCGCTTGCGCACCAACCTCATCACCACCACAAAAAACACCGGCACAAACACCACCGCCAGCGTCGCGGTGATCATCCCGCCGATCACCCCGGTGCCGATCGCTTGCTGGCTCGCCGAGCTGGCCCCGGTGGCAATCGCCAACGGCACCACGCCGAGGATGAACGCCAGCGACGTCATGACAATCGGCCGCAACCGCAGGCGCGCGGCTTGCAAGGTTGCGTCGACCAGATCGTGGCCTTCGTCATAAAGGCTCTTGGCGAACTCGATGATCAGGATCGCGTTCTTCGCCGACAGGCCGATGATGGTGATCAGCCCGACCTTGAAGAACACGTCGTTGGGCATTCCGCGTAGCGTCACGGCCAGTACCGCACCGAGAACGCCCAGCGGCACTACCAGCAACACCGACGTTGGAATCGACCAGCTCTCGTACAGCGCCGCCAGGCACAGGAACACGATCAGCAGCGACAGCCCGAGCAGAATCGGTGCCTGGCTGCCGGACAAACGTTCCTGCAACGACAACCCGGTCCATTCCTGACCCAACCCTGCCGGGCCTTGCGCCACCAGCCGTTCGATTTCCGCCATCGCTTCACCGGTGCTATGACCGGGCGAAGGCTCGCCGGAAATGCTGATGGCCGGGTAGCCGTTGTATCGGGTCAATTGCGCCGGGCCCTGGGTCCAGTTGGCCCGGACGAAGGCCGACAGTGGCACCATTTTTTCAGCGTTGTTGCGCACGTGAATCTTCAGCAGATCGGCGACCTGGCTGCGTTGATCGCCTTCAGCCTGGACCACCACTCGCTGCATTCGCCCCTGGTTGGGAAAGTCGTTGATGTAGGCCGAACCGACCGCCGTGGTCAGCACATTGCCAATGTCGGCAAAGGATATGCCCAGGGCGTTGGCCTGTTTGCGGTCGACTTCCAGCTGAACCTGTGGCGCTTCGGCCAGGGCGCTTTCGCGCACATTCATCAGGATCGGGCTTTTCTCGGCGGCGGCGAGCAATTCGCTGCGCGCTTTCATCAGCGTGGCATGGCCGAGGCCGCCACGGTCCTGCAAGCGGAACTCGAAACCGCTGGAGGTGCCGAGACCGTCAACCGGCGGCGGCAGCACCGAGAAAGCCATGGCATCCTTGATCTGGCTCAGCGCGATGTTGGCGCGATCGGCGATGGAACTCGCCGAGTCGTCGCTGCCCCGATCCGACCAGTCCTTGAGCGTGGTGAACGCCAGCGCGGCGTTCTGCCCGCTACCGGAAAAACTGAAGCCGAGAATCACTGTGCTGTCGCCGACGCCCGGTTCGGTGGCGTTGTGTGCTTCGATCTGCTCCACCACATTTATTGTGCGATTCTTGCTCGCGCCCGGTGGCAGTTGGATGTCGGTGATGGTGTAGCCCTGGTCTTCCACCGGCAGGAACGAGGAGGGCAGACGACTGAAACACAGTCCCAGGCCGACTAGCAGCACGCCATAAATCAACAGGTAACGACCGGTGCGTTTCAACGCATAGGCGACCCAGCCCTGATAACGCTCGGTCAGTTGTTCGAAGCGCCGGTTGAACCAGCCAAAGAATCCGGCTTTTTCGTGATGCTCGCCTTTGGCGATCGGCTTCAACAGCGTCGCACACAACGCCGGGGTCAGCGTCAGGGCGAGGAATGCCGAGAACAGAATCGACGTGGCCATCGACAGCGAGAACTGTTGGTAAATCACCCCGACCGAGCCCTGCATGAACGCCATCGGAATGAATACCGCCACCAGCACCAGGGTGATGCCGATGATCGCGCCGGTGATCTGCTTCATCGCCTTGCGCGTCGCTTCCTTGGGCGACAGGCCTTCGGTGGCCATGATTCGTTCGACGTTCTCCACCACCACAATCGCGTCGTCCACCAGGATGCCGATGGCCAACACCATGCCGAACATGGTCAGCACGTTGATCGAGAAGCCCAGCGCGAGCATGGTCGCAAACGTGCCCATCAACGCCACCGGCACCACCAGCGTCGGGATCAGCGTGTAGCGGATGTTCTGCAGGAACAGGAACATCACCGCAAACACCAGCACCATCGCCTCGCCGAGGGTGTAAACCACTTTGGTGATCGAGACTTTGACGAAGGGTGAGGTGTCGTACGGGATCTTGTATTCGACACCGGCCGGGAAATAGCGCGCCAGCTCGTCCATCTTTGCTCGCACCAGCGTTGCGGTGCTCAGGGCATTGGCGCCCGGCGACAGTTGCACACTGACGGCGGTGGACGGTTTGCCGTTCAGGCGTGTGGAGAACTGATATTCCTGGCTGCCGATCTCGACCCGCGCCACATCACGGATGCGCACGGTAGAACCGTCAGGATTGGCCTTGAGCACGATGTCGGCGAATTCTTCAGGCGTCGACAGCTGGCCTTTGACCAGAACGGTCGCGGTGATTTCCTGAGTGGTGCGGGTCGGCAAGTCGCCGATGCTGCCCGCGGAAACCTGAGCGTTCTGCGCAACGATGGCGGCATTGACGTCAGCCGGGGTCAGGTTGAAGCCGATCAGCTTCTGCGGGTCGATCCAGATCCGCATCGCCCGTTCGGCGCCGTACAACTGGGCCTTGCCGACGCCATCCAGACGCTTGATCTCGTTCATCACGTTGCGCGCCAGGTAATCGCTGAGCGCCACGTCATCGAGCTTGCCGTCGCTGGAGGTGAGGGTGATCAGCAACAGGAAACCGGCGGAGACTTTCTCCACCTGCAAACCTTGCTGGGTGACCGCCTGAGGCAGGCGCGACTCAACCGCTTTGAGGCGGTTTTGCACATCGACCTGGGCCATTTCCGGATTGGTGCCCGGCTGGAACGTCGCGGTGATGGTGGCGCTGCCGAGGCTGCTCTGGGATTCGAAGTACAGCAGATGGTCGGCGCCGTTGAGTTCTCCCTCGATCAGGCTGACCACGCTTTCGTCCACGGTCTGCGCCGAAGCGCCGGGGTAGGTGGCGTAGATTTCGACTTTCGGCGGCGCAACGTTCGGGTATTGCGCCACGGGTAACTGCCCAATGGCCAACGCACCGGCCAGCAGGATGAACAAGGCAACCACCCAGGCGAACACCGGGCGATCGATAAAGAACTGCGGCATAAAAAGCGTCCTGCTTACTGACCAGAAACCTGGGCAAGTGGAAGAGGGGTGTTGTCGATCTGGACTTTCTCACCGGGGCGCGCGTGTTGCAGGCCTTCAGTGACGATGCGGTCACCGGGCTTGAGGCCGCGGGTGACGATCCAGCGATCGTTCTGCACCGGGCCCAGCTCTACCGGTTGCTGGCCGACCCGCTGTTCGGCGTCGAGCAATAGCACTTGGGCGACACCGGCGCTGTCACGCTGAATGGCCCGTTGCGGCACGCTGATGCCTTGCTGATTGAACGCTTGCTCCAGACGTACGCGAACGAAGCTGCCCGGCAGCAAGTCGAGGTCCGGGTTGGGGAACTCGCTGCGCAGAATGATCTGACCGGTGCCCGGGTCGACGGTGATGTCGGTGAACAACAACTTGCCGGGCAATGGATAAAGGCTGCCGTCGTCCTGGATCAGTGTGGCTTTGGCCTGGCCTTGGCCCACTTCCTTCAGTTGGCCGGAACGGAAGGCCCGGCGCAGGTCGTTGAGTTCACGGGTCGATTGGGTCAGGTCGGCGTGGATCGGGTTCAACTGCTGAATCAGCGCCAGCGGCGTGGTTTCGTTCTGCCCCACCAGCGCGCCTTCAGTCACCAGCGCGCGGCCGATGCGCCCGGAAATCGGCGCGGTGACGGTGGCATAACCGAGGTTCAGTTTCGCCCGCTCTACCGCGGCTTTGTTGGCGGCGACATCGGCGGCGGTCTGCCGGGCATTGGCTCGGGCATTGTCGTAATCCTGAGCGCTGATGGCGTTGCCTTCGATCAACTGGGCGTAACGCTGCTCCTGCAATCTGGCCTGGAACGCGTTGGCTTCGGCCTTGCGCAGCGCGGCTTCGGCGCTGTCCAGGTCGGCCTTGAAGGGGGCCGGGTCGATACGGAACAGAACGTCGCCTTTATTCACGTCGCTGCCTTCGCGGAAGACCCGCTGCAACACCACTCCTGCAACCCGGGCACGCACTTCGGCAATCCGTGGTGCGGCAATCCGCCCGCTCAAGTCGCTGCTGATTGACAGAGGACGAGCTTCGACGGTTTCGATGCGTACCGTGGCCAGCGGTGCCGATTCTTCGGCGGTCGAAGACTGGTCACAAGCGCTCAACGTCAACGCCAGGGCAATCAGGCTGAGCGTGGCAAGCAGATTCTTTGACATGGAAATACCCCAATAATGACTACCCGCATCCTACGGGGAGTCGATGAGGGTAGCGGTGAAGCTTTGTTGGTGCTGTGTGAAATTGTGTAAGGGTTTTGCTCGCGTATGCGTGAGGGCGTATATCCTTCAGGCCTTGAATTTTATTGCGCCTGTCAGGCCGCCTTCGCGGGCAAGCCTCGCTCCTACAGTAGGAGCGAGGCTTGCCCGCGAAGAGGCCCTGAAGTTCGCCACAGCACTTTCTGGAAACACCCATGCCCAACATCCTCCTGGTCGAAGACGACACCGCACTCTCGGAACTGATTGCCAGCTACCTGGAACGCAACGGCTATTCCGTCAGCGTGATCAGCCGCGGCGATCATGTACGCGAACGCGCGCGGGTCAGTCCGCCGGACCTGGTGATTCTCGATCTGATGCTGCCGGGGCTCGACGGCTTGCAGGTCTGCCGTTTGCTGCGGGCCGATTCGGCGACGTTGCCGATCCTGATGCTCACCGCCCGTGACGACAGCCACGATCAGGTGCTGGGCCTGGAAATGGGCGCAGACGACTACGTCACCAAACCTTGCGAGCCCCGTGTGTTACTGGCTCGCGTACGCACGCTGTTGCGTCGCAGCAGCCTCAGCGAACCGCAGACCGCTAATGACCGCATTCTCATGGGCAACCTGTGCATCGACCTGTCCGAGCGCACTGTGACCTGGCGTGGACAACTGGTCGAGCTGTCCAGCGGCGAATACAACTTGCTGGTGGTGCTGGCCCGGCATGCCGGCGAGGTGCTGAGCCGTGACCAGATTCTGCAACGCCTGCGCGGTATCGAATTCAACGGTACCGACCGCTCGGTGGATGTGGCCATCTCCAAACTGCGGCGCAAGTTCGACGACCACGCCGGCGAGGCGCGCAAGATCAAGACCGTGTGGGGCAAGGGCTACCTGTTCAGCCGCTCCGAGTGGGAATGCTGAACCATGTTCAGAATCCTGTTTCGTCTGTACCTGGTGACCATCGTTTCGTTCAGCGCGGCGATCTACCTGGTCCCGGACCTGGTGATCAAGGTCTTCCATGAGCGTTTTGTGACCTACAACCTCGATTACTCCCGAGGTTTGCAAACGCTGATCGTCAAACAGTTTCGTACGGTGCCTGTCGAGCAGTGGCCGGCGCTGGCGGCGGAGATGGACAAGGAGTTCCAGCCGCTGCACATCATTTTGACCCGCAACGACGATACCGAATTTACCCTGGATGAGCGCGAACGCTTGCAGCGCGGGGAGAACGTGGTACGCATCGGCGACTGGGGCTGGCGCACCCTGGCGGTGACACCGTTGAACGAGCAGATGGTGGTGGAGATGGTCGTGCCACCGGACCCCACGGATGTCAGTTGGTTGTACTGGAGCATCAACGTGCTGATCGGTGCGACGATGCTGGCCTGCCTGTTGTTGTGGCTGCGCCCGCACTGGCGCGACCTGGAACGTCTCAAAAGCACCGCCGAACGCTTCGGCAAGGGCCATTTGAGCGAGCGCACGCAGATTTCCCCCAGCTCCAACATCGGCAGCCTGGCCAACGTGTTCGACACCATGGCCGGCGACATCGAAAACCTGCTCAACCAGCAGCGCGACTTGCTCAACGCCGTGTCCCACGAATTGCGCACGCCGTTGACGCGGCTGGATTTCGGTCTGGCCCTGGCGCTGTCCGACGACTTGCCGGCCACCAGCCGAGAACGCCTGCAAGGCCTGGTCGCGCACATTCGCGAACTGGATGAGCTGGTGCTGGAGCTGCTGTCCTACAGCCGATTGCAAAACCCGGCTCGGCTGCCGGATCAGGTCGAGGTGTCGCTGGATGAATTCATCGACAGTATTTTGGGCAGCGTCGATGAAGAGCTTGAGTCACCGGAAATCGTCATTGATGTGCTGCTGCACGGTCAGCTCGAACGCTTCTCGCTGGATCCGAGATTGACCGCCCGGGCGATCCAGAACCTGCTGCGCAACGCCATGCGCTATTGCGAGAAACGGATTCAGATTGGTGTGCAGGTGTGCGCCAAAGGCTGTGAGATCTGGGTGGATGACGATGGCATTGGCATTCCCGATGAAGAGCGGGAGCGGATCTTTGAGCCGTTCTATCGGCTGGATCGCAGTCGGGATCGCGCCACAGGCGGGTTTGGCCTGGGGCTGGCAATCAGCCGCCGAGCACTGGAAGCGCAGGGTGGCACGCTGACCGCGCAGGCATCACCATTGGGCGGCGCACGGTTCCGTTTGTGGCTGCCCACCTCGGCCTGACGCATTCGTTGTAGCAGCTGCCGAGCCCGCGAGGCTGCGTTCGAGTGCGCAGCACTCGTAAAACCAGGCAACCGGTTCTTCCAGGAAAACCGCATTCGCAGGACCTGCGAGGACTGCGTCCTCGGACGCAGCCTCACGGGCTCGGCAGCTGCTACGAGCCAGGTGAGGGAACGATCTGCAGTTCAGTCGAGCAGTTCGGCTGACTCAATCAACCCGACCCCCGCCACCTGCATCCGCTCAATCGCCGCCGCCAGCGACCCTTCCAGATCAATCGCGCGGCAAGCATCCATCACCACAAACGCATTGAACCCCGCCGCCCGCGCATCCAGCGCAGAAAACATCACGCAGAAATCCAGTGCCAGCCCAACCATGTAAACCGTGTCGATGCCGCGTTCTTTCAGGTACCCGGCCAAACCGGTGGTCGTGGTTCGATCCGCCTCCAGAAACGCCGAATAACTGTCGATGTCCGGGTTGCAGCCCTTGCGGATGATCAATTGGGCGTGGGGCAGGTCCAGCTCCGGGTGGAACTCGGCGCCGGGTGTGGCGCGAACACAATGCTCCGGCCACAGGGTCTGTTCACCGTAAGGCAACTGAATCACGTCGTAAGGCTTGTGCCCAGGGTGGCTGGAAGCGAACGAGGCGTGGCCGGGCGGGTGCCAGTCCTGGGCAATGATGACCTGTTTGAACTGGCGACCCAGACGATTAATCAGGGGCACAATCAGGTCACCCTCCGGCACCGGCAATTGACCGCCGGGAATGAAGTCGTTTTGTACGTCGATGACCAGTAAGGCAGCGCGTGAAGAAATTGGCATGGGGTAGGTTCCTCCTTGGAAAGTCGGGTGCAAGCATAGTGACAAGTTCGCTGGAGTGCTAAGCCGGCTTCTCAATAACTTCGCCGGGCCCTCCAGTGCTGCCGCCGGGTTATGCCCGATCAGCATCAAGGCGTGTTCCATGCTCGCCCAATAGACAACGGTCATGGACCTCATGGGCGATGGACGGTGAACACCGCAGTGTGAACAATTATTCATTTTTTTCTGACAATCATTGCAAGGAAAGCGCAAATCGAGGCGCTATCCTCGACAGCGTTCGTTGTCCATTTGGAGAACTGCCATGAAAGATCAGGTCCATCCCTCTGCGGCCGCAGGGTATAAAACCGGTGCCGACACCTATGTCCGTGGTCGTCCGGATTATCCACCCCAAGTGGCTGACTGGCTTACGGTTACCCTTGAGTTGAACGCCGATAGAACCGTGCTCGACCTAGGCACCGGCACCGGCAAGTTCACCGGGCCGTTGGTGGCGACCGGGGCGCAGGTGATTGCGGTGGAACCTGTGCCGCAGATGCTGGAGAAACTGTGCGAAGCCTTTCCTGAGGTACTGGCAGCGAGCGGCACCGCCACCGACCTCCCGCTGCCGGATGCGTCGGTGGACGTGGTGGTCTGTGCTCAGGCCTTTCACTGGTTTGCCAGCACCGAGGCGTTGACCGAGATTGCCCGGGTGCTCAAGCCCGGCGGCAAGCTGGGGCTGGTGTGGAACCTGCGCGACGCCAAGGTCAGCTGGATGCCAAAACTGGATGCGATTGTCAACGCGCTGGAAGGCGACACACCGCGTTATTACACAGGCGCGTGGCGCGAAGCCTTTCCACATCAGGCATTCGGGCCGTTGCAGGTGCAGTATTTCAGTCATGGTCATACGGGGTCGCTGGAGGATGTAATTTTCAATCGGGTGCGCTCGATCAGTTATATCGCTGCGTTGCCGGTGGCGGAGCGGGCGAAGGTTGATGCACAACTGCGGGCATTGATTGCCGGGGAACCGGCGCTGAGGGGGCGGGATGTGGTGACCGTGCCTTATGAAACCGTAGCGTTTGTGGCGGTGAAGGGCCGTTAGATCGGCGGTGCGGCCTTCGCGAGTAAGCCCACACACAGGGAATTTGTGAGCGCCAAAGACCCCCTGTGGGAGCAGGCTTGCTCGCGAAAGGGCCGGTCCAGACGCTAAAAAAACCTGAAGCCAGTCCCGCATTTGGCCGAACCGCTGCCTTACTGCCGACACAGATGCCTTGTTATAGTCCGGGCTTCATTTTCTGTCCGGTAAAGGATCACTGCCATGTCTCAATACACCGCCTTCAGCGTCGAACTGGCCGATAACATCGCCCATGTGCAGATCAACCGTCCGGACAAGATCAACTCGATGAACGCCGCGTTCTGGAGCGAGATCATCGAGATTTTCCAGTGGATCGACGATACCGATGAAGTCCGGGTGGTGGTGCTCAGTGGCGCCGGCAAGCATTTTTCTTCCGGTATCGACCTAATGATGCTCGCTGGTGTGGCCAATGAACTGGGCAAGGACGTCGGCCGCAATGCGCGGCTGCTGCGGCGCAAGATCCTGGCATTGCAAGCGTCGTTCAACGCCGTCGACAACTGCCGCAAACCGGTGCTGGCGGCGGTGCAGGGTTATTGCCTGGGCGGCGCCATCGATCTGATTTCGGCCTGCGACATGCGTTACGCGGCTGAGGACGCGCAATTTTCCATCAAGGAAATCGATATCGGCATGGCGGCCGATGTTGGCACTTTGCAACGCTTGCCGCGGATCATCGGTGACGGCATGCTGCGTGAACTGGCTTACACTGGTCGCACCTTTGGCGCCGAAGAAGCGCGTAACATTGGCCTGGTCAATCGCGTCTACAGCGACACCGCCAGCCTGCTGGAAGGCGTGATGGGGATTGCCCGCGAAATCGCCGGCAAGTCGCCGATTGCCATCACCGGTACCAAAGAGATGATCAGCTACATGCGCGACCATCGCATCGACGACGGCCTTGAATACGTCGCCACGTGGAACGCCGCCATGCTGCAGTCCACCGATCTGCGCGTGGCCATGGCCGCCCATATGAGCAAACAGAAACCCGAATTTCTGGATTGATTAACCATGACTTCACGCTGGACCACTGCAGTACTGGACACCGATCAACCCGGCGGCTGGGCCGTGGCGCGCAGCCCCGAAGGCTTTTTGTTCGATGACAATGGCGCCCTGTTTCCACGGGAATGGCTCAAGCGTCAGGACTTGTCGGTTCTTGCCGAGCACGGCATCGGTCACCTGGATGGCGAACCGGTGTACCTGCTGGAATTGCGCAGTCACAGCGACGTGCCGGGTTGTAACTGGAAAGGCCTGCGGGCGTTCATGCTCGAGGGCGATCACACCGTCTACAAGGTTCTGGGCTATGCCGCGCAAATCGGTACCTGGGCCCGTGAGCACCGTTTTTGCGGCAACTGCGGGCAGGCGATGATCCAGGTGCCGCGCGAGCGGGCAATGTACTGCGAGCCATGCGATTTACGCAGCTACCCACGTATTTCGCCGAGCATGATTGTGCTGGTGACCCGTGGCGACGAGGTTCTGCTGGCCCGTTCGCCGCGTTTTGTCACCGGGGTCTACAGCACGTTGGCGGGGTTTGCCGAGCCGGGTGAGTCGGCCGAAGATTGCCTGATTCGCGAGGTTCGCGAAGAGGTGCAGATCGAGGTCAAGAACATCCAGTACATGGGCAGTCAGTGCTGGCCGTTCCCGCATTCGATGATGCTCGGTTTTCATGCCGAGTACGCCGGTGGCGAGATTGTCTGTCAGGAAGACGAGATCGAAGACGCCCAGTGGTTCAACGTGCACGAGCTGCCGCCGTTGCCGGCGTCACGCTCGATTGCCCGCTACCTGATCGACGTCTACGTGGCGCGGCGCTTAGGCCACGCTGAACCAGTGCTGCCAGGCTAGGCGCACGGTCAGGCCGAGCACCACCGTAATGAACACCGGACGAATGAATTTCGCACCGCCGCTGATGGCGGTGCGCGCGCCGAAGAAGGCGCCGACCATCACCGACAGGCCCATGCTCAGGCCGATAATCCAGTCCACTTGCCCGGAAAAGATGAACACCGACAGCGCCGCAATGTTGCTGACGAAGTTCATGCTGCGCGCCACGCCGCTGGCCTTGACCAGGTCGATGGGGTAGAGCAGCAGGCTGCTGACGGTCCAGAACGCCCCCGTTCCCGGGCCGGCCACGCCGTCATAGAAACCGAGGCTGAAGCCTTGACTCGATTGCCACTTTTTCTTGATCGGTGCATCGCTGTCCAGCGGCGCTTTCGGTGTGCCGCCGAACAACAGGTACAGGCCGCAGGCGAACACAATTACCGGCAGCATCTTGTTCAGCCATTCCGCCGGCAAATAATGAGCGACGATGGCGCCGCTGAGCGCACCAACCAACGTGCCGACGATGGCGTGCATCCACTGCCGTGGATGGAACAGCTTGCGGCGGTAGAAGGTGAAGCTGGCGGTGGCCGAGCCAAAGGTCGAACTGAGTTTGTTGGTGCCCAGTACCAGATGCGGCGGCAGGCCGGCGGTCAGCAGTGCCGGGGTGGTCAACAGACCGCCACCACCGGCGATGGCGTCGATGAAACCGGCAATGAAAGCGACGAGAGCCAGAACGGCCAGGGTAGTGGGGTCAACGCTGAGTTCGAAAGGCATGGAATGGGGCTTATTCGGCAGGGCGCAGAAGAGGGCTGCGGGGAAAGGCCGGTATCTTACCCATAAAGTTATCCGGGTACAGCCGATCGTTCCCAAGCGGGAGCGCGGGAACGATCGGTCAGGGGGATTGTGTCTACAGGCCTAGATCGGAGAGACCTGGGTGATCATCCGGCCGGCGACCCAGTGGCCAGTGGAATTTGCGCTCGCTTTCCTTGATCGGCAGGTCGTTGATGCAGGCGTAGCGGTTGAACATCAGGCCGTTCTCGTCGAACTCCCAGTTCTCGTTGCCGTAGGAACGGAACCAGTTGCCTGAATCGTCGTGCCATTCGTAGGCGTAACGCACGGCGATGCGGTTGTCGCCATGGGCCCAGAGCTCCTTGATCAGTCGGTAGTCCAGTTCCTTGGCCCATTTGCGGGTCAGGAAAGCTTTGGCTTCTTCGCGGTTGTGGGCGAACTCGGCGCGGTTACGCCACTGGGTGTCCAGGGTGTAGGCAAGAGACACCCGTTCCGGGTCACGGGAGTTCCAGCCATCTTCGGCCAGGCGAACTTTTTCGATGGCCGATTCACGGGTAAACGGCGGCAATGGCGGACGAACTTCGGCAGTAGACATATTAAGTCTCCCTATCAAATTAACGTTCAAGCAAGTTGTCGGGCTTATTTAAAGTGTTACAGGTCCAATAACTTTCGCGCCATGCATTGCGCATTATCGGCGGCACTGTGATCACCCATCACAAGCGCTACGGTAATGGCACCGTCGATCAGGATCAGCAGCTGTCTGGCCAGCGTCTCCGGGTCTGTTGCGCCATATTCGGTACAGAGCTCGCGCACGTAGTCGAGCAGTTTCTGTTTGTGGTCTTTGGCGACCAGGCGAACCGGGTCTTGCGGGTCGCCGGTTTCGCCGCTGGTATTGATGAATGCGCAGCCGCGGAAGCCTTCGGAGACGAACCAGGCCTTGAGCACGGTAAACAGGTTGAGCAGCCGCTCGGCCGGGGTTTGGGCCGTGCCGACTTCGCTCCGATACCAGTGCATCCAGCGCTCATCGCGGCGTTGCAGGGCCGCGACGACAAGCTCCTCCTTGTTGGCGAAGTAGCGGTAAATACTTTTTCTGGAGACGCCGGCGGTTTTCACCAGAAGATCCATGCCGGTGGCAGCGATGCCACTTTTGTAGATCAACTTTTCGGTGACATCCAGAATGATGTCGCGTGTGTCGTTGCTAATGATTTCGTTCATGTGGCTAACAGTAGAATGATCGTTCTTCATGGTCAAGTAGTTATTTGTAGTGCCTATGAAATTGCCTTCGCGGGCAAGCCTCGCTCCTACAGGATTTGTGTTCCAAACGACGAAAAACCGTAGGAGCGAGGCTTGCCCGCGAAGAGGTCTTTACAGACAGTAACAAGACCCAAACCCATCCATGGTGTAAGCTCTCAGGCTCTTCGGATTCGACCCTTTGCGAGCCCTATGCCGTTGCTTTTCAAACGTTCTCTGCTGCCTAAATTGCGCAGTTTTCCGCTGACCGCCGATGCCGTCACCATCCTCTCTGGCGCTGCCGAGTTCCGTCGTTGCCTGCTGGAAAAAATCGCTCAGGCGACCCGGCGTATCTATATCGTTGCGCTGTACCTGCAACAGGATGAGGCCGGCCAGGAAATCCTCGATGCGCTGCACGCGGCCAAACTGGCACGTCCGGAACTGGACGTGGTGGTGGTCGTGGACTGGCTGCGCGCCCAGCGCGGCTTGATCGGTGCCGGCAAGCAACCGGGCAACTCAGCCTGGTATCAGGAAACCACCCGTACCCACGAAAGCGAAGTGCCGGTGTACGGCGTGCCGGTGCAGACCCGCGAACTGTTCGGCGTACTGCATTTGAAAGGCTTCGTGATCGACGATTGCGTGATCTACAGCGGCGCGAGCCTGAACAACGTTTACCTGCACAAATTCGACAAGTACCGCTTCGACCGTTATCACCTGCTGCAGAATCAGGCGCTGGCCGATTCGATGCATCACCTGATCCAGCACGGTTTGATCACCTCCAAAGCGGTGCATCGCCTAGACCTGCCGAACCTGCCGACCACCCGCAGTCTGCGCCATGACATCGGCGACCTGCGCAGCCGTCTCAAGCACGCGGCGTACGACACCACGGCGGGCAGCACGGCGAAGGGCGGTTTATCGGTCAGTCCGTTGCTCGGTGTGGGCAAGAACAACCCGTTGAGTCGGGTGATCTGCGAGCTGATTGCCAGTGCGCAGCATCAGCTGACCATCTGCACGCCGTACTTCAACCTGCCGCTGGCGGTGACCCGGGAAATCAATCGGGCCCTGGCTCGCGGCGTGAAGATCGACATCATCGTCGGCGACAAGACCGCCAACGATTTCTACATCCCGCCCAGCGAGCCGTTCAAGGTGATCGCGGCGTTGCCATACCTCTACGAAATCAGCCTGCGACGTTTCGCCAAGCGTCATCAGCGCAACATCGACAGCGGCAAGCTGAACCTGCATCTGTGGAAGGATGGTGACAACACCTATCATCTCAAGGGCATGTGGATCGATCAGCGCTACACCTTGCTGACCGGCAACAACCTCAATCCACGGGCGTTCCGTCTCGACCTGGAAAATGCGTTGCTGATTGATGATCCGAAAGGCGAGTTGCTGGAGCCGCGTGGCAAGGAACTGGCGGAGATTTTCCAGCACACCCGCCGTATTGAGCGTTACCTGGATCTGCAAACGCTACCGGATTACCCGGCGGGAGTGGCCAGGTTTCTCAAGCGTGTGAGTCGGGTGCGGATCGAGCGGTTGTTGTATCGGATTTTGTAGGGCTCAAAAGCAAAGATTGCAGCCTTCGGCAGCTCCGCGCCTGTGGGCGCCGCCGAAGGCTGCGATCTTTTCACAGACAACGCCGATATTCAGTTCAACCCCAACTTCCCCCGCAACATCGACAAGTCCTCAGCCAAGGTATTCACCGGCCCGACCAGCGCTTTGCGGTCGCTGTCCTTCACCTTGTCATACGTTTCAAAACCACCCCCTGTAGTTTTGTACTTGGCTAACGTCTTGTTCACCGTAGCGAAGTTCTTGTCGACTTTGGCCATGAATGCCGCGTCTTGCTTCTCGATCTGCGGACGGAACAGGTCGACGATTTTCTTCGCGCCGTCGATGTTGCCCTGGAAATCATAGAGGTCGGTGTGGCTGTAGCGATCTTCCTCGCCGGATATCTTGGTGGCGGCCACTTCTTCAAGCAGCGCAGCGGCGCCGCCGACGACTTTTTCCGGTGGGAAGGTCAGGCCGGCGACGCGGGTTTGCAGGTCTTTCACGTCTTTGTTCAAGCCGTCAGCCAGCTTGTCCAGACCCTGGGTGCTGCTCTCTGAAAACAATGAATATTCGATGCGATGGAAACCGGTGAAGTCTTCGGCCTTCACGCCTTTTTCGTGGTCGTCGACCCGGGAGTCGATGGACGCATCGAGGTCACTGAACAGCTCGGCAATCGGTTCGATCGACTCGTAATAGACGCGGGTCGGTGCGTAGAGCTTTTTCGCGGTGGCCAGGTCGCCTTTTTTCACTGCATCGGTGAATTGCTGAGTGTGGCTGGCGAGTTCATCCAGTTGTTCGGTGACGTAGATCTTGTAGTCAGAGATCGGCCCCACCAACTCCAGTGGCGCCGTCGCCGCGAAAGCTGAAAACGGGGTGTTGAGCAAACCAAGGGTCAGCAGTAACGCGAGGGGCGACTTTTTCATGGGACGGTTCCGTGGAGTGGTAAGGGTCAGACTGAGGCTTTGGGTTGTGTGGCGTTGAGCAGCGAGCGGCCGATGAAGTCCTTGTCGCCGGTCACACCCGGCAGGGTGAAGAAGTACCCGCCGCCAACCGGTTTCAGGTATTCCTCCAACGGCTCGCCATTGAGTCGGGTCTGCACGGTGATGAAGCCTTTTTGCAAATCCGCCTGGTAACAGATGAACAGCAAACCCATGTCCAGCTGACCGTTCTTGTTCACGCCGTTGGAGTAGTTGAACGGCCGGCGCAGGATCAGATTGGCCTGGGTTGCGGCGGTGCGCGGGTTGGCCAGGCGGATGTGGGCGTCGAGTTTGGTCAGCTTGCCTTCCGGGTCTTTGGCGTAATCCGGGACTTGGGTTTCATGCGCACCATCCATCGGTGCACCGGTGCTCTTGACCCGGCCGATAATGCTTTGCTGTTCTTGCAGCGGCGTGCGGTCCCAGCGCTCGACGAAGTTGCGGATGATCCGCACCGCCTGGTAGCTGCCGTTGACCGCCCAGGCCGGTTCGTCGCTGCCGGGCTGGACCCAGACAATACGGTCCATGGCCTTGTCGTCGTTGGAATCAGGGTTGGCCGAGCCGTCGCGAAAACCCAGGAAGTTGCGTGCGCTTTGCGCCGGCACACCGGGTTTCGCCGGGGCTTGCGGCGGCACGCTGCCTTCCTGTTTCCAGCGCACCAGCAACAGGTCCGGCAGGTTTTTCACGATGTCGCGCAGGGCGTGGATGTTGGTGTCGGCGGTGTTGGAGCAGAACTGCAGGCTAAGGTCGCCGTGGCAGCAGTCGGCCTCCAGTGCGTCGTTGGGGAAACCGACCATGCGGACCAGCCGCTTGGGCTTGGCGCCGGCCAGACCGAAGCGCTCGTCGAACAGCGACTCGCCCACCGAAACGGTGATGGTCAGGTTGTCCGGTGTGACCACCGGGCCAAGAATCCCCGAATCCAGCGGCGGCAGTTTGGGGTCGACCTGGGGCACCGGACCGCCTTGCATCAGGAACGCGATACGCTCGTTGAGCGTGCGAAACAGCCGCTCCAGGTCCGCGCGGTCGTTGGCCAGTACGTCGAACGACACCAGCATGCCGGATGTTGGGCGCGGGGTGACGATGCCGGTCTGGTGCTGGCCGTGGAAGGCGTGGCGGTCCTCGGTCTTGTCGCTGCTCGGTGCTTCGGTGACTTGCGCCGGGGTCGCGGCCATGACCGGGCAACTCAGGGCCGAACCGGCTATCGCCACACCGGCGGCTCCCATACCCATCAATACACGACGGCGTTGTGCTGAAAACTGTTCTGAGTCGTTCATCTGTCTGAGGTCTTCTGCTTACAGGCCGGAAAGGCCAAGGGCGGGATCGATTCCATCGAGTGCATCGGCCAGAACCTTGGCCTTGTCGGCGATACGTTTGCGCTGTTCGGCGCTGACAGTGTCGTAGCTGGCGTAGCCATCCTTGACCTTGAAACCGTTGAGTTCGGCGTCGAAGGCCGTGACCGCGCTGTCGATTTTCGCCAGTAGTTCAGCGGCAGATTTGCTCAGCAATGGCCGCAACAGGTCGACGACTTTGCGGGTCGCGTCGAGGTTGGCGGCGAAACCGTTCAGGTCGGAGTGGCTGTAGCGTTCTTCTTCGCCGCTGCTGGCGCGTACCTCGGCGAGGCTGTTGAGGTTGCGCACCAGCATGCTCACCAGTTGTTCCGGTGGCAGCGACTGGGCCAGCAGTTGCTGTTTGAGATTGGCGACATCCATGCTCAGGCGTTGTGCAACAGGCGTCAGACCGTCGAGGTTGCGTTGTTGGAACAGCGCGTATTCGAGGCGGTGGAAGCCGACGAAGCCCGGATCCTGCTCGCGCTTATCGAAGTAATCGGCGCGGGCGTTGATCGCGTTGTCCAGCTCCGCGAGGCGCTGGGCTGCTGGAGCCAACCGTTGATAGGCCGCACGAGCCGGCACATACAAGGCTTGTGCCTGGCTCAGGTCGCCGGCCTCGATCGCTTGCTCAAGCGCGGCGACGGCTTTGATCAATGCGGTGCTCTGGCTGCTCAGGTACACGCGAAATTCCGACAGCGGGCCAATGAACGCCACCATCGACGGACGCGCCTTGGTCGCCGCATCGGACGCGGCGGTCGGGGTGACATGCAAGGTGCCGCGCGGGTTGCTCAGCAAGCCGCAGGTGATGGTGTAGTCGCCGGGCAACAGGTTGGCGTTGATCACCTGGCTCAGGTCAGGGGCGATGTTCTCGCGCTCTTCGACCACCAGCACGCCGTCAAGAATTTCCCATTCGACGGCACGGTCCGAGCGGTTGACGATACGGAAACTGGTGCGACCGGCCGGAACCGTCAACGCATTCGGTTCGCAGCTGTGCGGGTGAAGGGTGACCAGCACTTGGTCGTGGTTGCTCTGGCGCTTGGCGGCGGCCATTTTCGAGGCGTAGTAGAACAGGCCACCGGCGGCGATCATCACGATCACCGATCCGGCTACCGCCCAGCGCAAGGCGCGGGGAGGGGAAGCCACTGGAGGAACTGGCGTTGACATGAAGGCCCTTACTGGCTGGAAACGGAGGAGGGTGTTTGCGCGGGCGTGGCCGCCGGGAGAAAAAACATCACCAGCGCCACCAACAGATAAAGCAGATACGCCCCGAGGGTGCTGACGGTCGGCGCGTCCTGGTAGCCGAACATGCCGGCCAGCACCGAGCCCAGCGGGCCGTCCATCGGCAGCGTGGCGCTGAAGTCGAAGAGCACGGTTTGCAGGTGATTCCACACGCCGGCTTCATGCAGGGCTTGCACCGAGTTGGCGAGAATCCCGGCGGCTACCACCAGAATGAACAGACCGGTCCAGCGCAAGAACGCCGAGAGATTCAGGCGCAGGCTGCCGGTGTAGATCAGGAAGCCGACGATGATCGCCAGGGCCAGGCCGAGCAGGGCGCCGAGCGGTGCGGCCGGGCCTTCGCTTTGCTGGAACACGGCGAGCAGGAAGAACACCGTTTCCAGGCCTTCCCGGGCGACGGCGAAAAACACCATGGCGATCAGCGCGGTCACTTGATGCCTGGAACCGGTCAGCGCCTGATCGAGGGAAACGTGCAGCGAATGCTTGATCGAACGCGCCACCTTGCGCATCCAGAACACCATGGAGCTGAGAATGCCGACGGCCAGCAAACCGACCACACCTTCAAACAGCTCTTGCTGCTTTTGCGGGAATTCAGCACTGATCAGTTCCAGGCCACCGCCGACCAGCAGGGCCAGCGCGGCGGCGAGGAATACACCGACCCACACTGCCGGCATCCATTGGCCGCGACCGGTCTGCTTGAGGTAACTGGCGATAATGCCAACGATCAACGCGGCTTCGATGCCTTCGCGCAGCATGATCAGAAAAGGAACGAGCATTCAGCACCGGGGAGTAATTAGATAGGGTGCTAATTTGTAACATGATGAAACTTATTCTCATATGGTAGTTATTGCTAATTGCCTGAACCTAAGCTGAACAACCCTGAAGATCCCACCATCCCGTAGGAGCGAGGCTTGCCCGCGAATCAGGCAACTCGGTCTGTCGGTGAAACCGCGTCATCGTTCTTCGCGGGCAAGCCTCGCTCCTACGGAATCGGTTTGGTGTGCGCTAATATGCCCACCACTCAAACACGAACAAGGCTCACCCCGGTCAATGTCGGAAAAAGACACCATCGCCATTCAACTGGTGCGTGAAGCACTGTTGCAAAGTTGCGCCCCTGGCGCTGCCACCGCAGAGGTGTTGAACAAGGTCGGCATCGATCCAGCGCTGTTGGGCAGCACCGACGCGCGTGTCCCGGCCGCCGCCTATGCGCGCCTGTGGCGTTTGCTGGCCCGGCGTGGGGACGATGAGTTTTTTGGCATGGACCCACGCAAGCTCAAGTCCGGCAGCCTGGAGTTTCTCTGTCGCTGCTCCATGGTTCAGCCAAGCCTGGCCGCCGGGCTGACCTCGGGCCTGAGCTTTCTGTCGTTGATGCTCGAACGCCTGCCCGCACAACTGGTTCGCCAGCAAAGCCTGGCGGAAATCGTCCTGCTGGAGGACGACGAAGAACCACGCCGCGCCTTCACCTATTTCACTTACTGGATGATCGTGCACGGCGTTGCTTGCTGGCTGGCGGGCCGACGGATTCCGATCCTGGCCATTGAATTGCGTTGCCCGGAGCCGGATTTTTGCGATGACTATAGGGTGATGTTTTCCGAGAACCTGCGATTCGACCGGCCGCGTACGCGGATGATTTTCTCCGCCGACTGCCTGGATTTGCCGATCAAGCGCAGCGCTGAAGAGCTCAAGCGCTTTCTGGCCCATGCACCGGCGAACATTCTGGTCAAGTACCGCGACCCCGAGAGCCTGGCCAGCCGGATCAAGCACGATCTGCGGCAATTGCCCGCCGAGTGCTGGCCGGAAACCGAAGCGCTGGCGCAGCAACTGTGCATGTCGGCTTCAACTTTGCGCCGCCGCCTGGCCGAAGAAGGGCAGACGTATCAGGGGCTCAAGGACAGCGTGCGCAAGGAACTGGCCATCGTCTGGCTGGCCGAACCGGCCATCAGCTTCGCTGAAATCGCTACCCGTTTGGGGTTTGCCGATGCCAGCTCGTTCTACAAGGCGTTTCGCAAATGGTCGGGGTCCAATCCTGGGCATTATCGGAGTTTGATTCTTAACGAGGCGGACTGATCCGGATCCTGGGGGGCTGACGCCATCGCGGGCACGCCCTCGAACCTTGGCCAAACCAGTCACGCAACTTGATAGCTTTGACCATTGTCCCGCTCCCCGCGCAGAGCGAGTATTTCCCTGTTGATTACGGTTCCCCCAACCTAATAAAAATACAGAGGGATTCTGGCAATGCGCGATTACTTGTCTGCTACGTCACAGTTCAACTATCAGCACACCGTCGATGCCGCGCTCACAGGGTCGTTGACAGCGCTCAACGCCTGCGTCGAGTGTTGCGACCGGCATGCCTTGCCGGGGCGCATTGCGCTGTTCTGGGAAGGCCGCGACGGTAGCAGCGCGACCTATACTTTCAGCGACTTGCAGGACAAGGCCGCGCGTTTCGCCAACTTTCTGGTGGCCCAGGGCGTGAAGAAGGGCGACAAGGTCGCAGGCCTGCTGCCCCGCAACTTCGAATTGCTGATCACCGTGTTTGCCGCCTGGCGTATCGGGGCGGTTTATCAGCCGCTGTTCACCGCCTTCGGCCCCAAAGCTATCGAACACCGTCTGAACAGTTCCGGCGCCAAAGTGGTGGTCACCGATGCGGTCAATCGCCCGAAACTCGCTGAAGTGGCCGACTGCCCGACCATCGTCACCGTCGGCGGCGCGAAAGGCCAAGGTATTGTTCGGGGTGATTTCAGTTTCTGGGCGGAACTGGCCAACTACTCCAGCATCTGCGAACCGGTATTGCTGACCGGCGAAGACCCGTTCCTGCTGATGTTCACCTCGGGCACCACCGGCCCGTCGAAAGCGCTGTCGGTGCCGCTCAAGGCCATCGTTGCGTTCCAGAGTTACACCCGCGACGCTGTAGACCTGCGCCCCGAGGACGCCTTCTGGAACGTCGCCGATCCGGGTTGGGCCTACGGTATTTATTTCGGTGTCACCGGGCCGATGGCGATGGGGCATCCGATCACCTTTTACGATGGCCCGTTCACCCTCGAAAGCACCTGCCGGGTGATCAACAAATACGGGATTACCAACCTCACTGGCTCACCGACCGCCTATCGCTTGCTGATTGCCGGTGGCGATGAATTCGCCCGTTCGATCAAGGGCAAGCTGCGCATCGTCAGCAGCGCCGGCGAGCCGCTGAATCCGGAAGTGATCCGCTGGTTCGCCGACAACCTCGGCGTGGTGATTCACGACCATTACGGCCAGACCGAACTGGGCATGGTGCTGTGCAATCACCATGGCCTGGAACATCCGATCCACATGGGCGCCGCCGGTTTTGCCTCGCCGGGCCACCGTATCGTGGTGCTGGATGAGGAATACAAAGAACTCGGCGTTGGCCAGCCAGGAATCCTGGCCATTGACCGTACCCAGTCGCCGATGTGCTGGTTCGGTGGTTACGAAGGCGTACCGACCAAAGCGTTCGTCGGCAATTATTACCTGAGCGGCGACACCGTCGAGTGGAACCCGGACGGCAGCATCAGCTTCGTCGGCCGCAGCGACGACGTGATTACCACCTCGGGTTACCGCGTCGGCCCGTTCGACGTGGAAAGCGCGCTGATCGAACACCCGGCGGTGGTCGAGGCGGCGGTGATCGGCAAGCCCGACCCGGAGCGCACCGAACTGGTGAAAGCCTTCGTCGTGCTCAGCCCGCAATACCGCGCCGAGCCTGCGCTGGCCGAAGAACTGCGGCAACACGTGCGCAAGCGTCTGGCGGCGCACTCGTACCCCCGTGAAATCGAATTTGTCAGCGAATTGCCGAAAACCCCAAGCGGCAAATTGCAGCGCTTTATCTTGCGCAACCAGGAAATCGCCAAGGCTCAAGAGGCCGCCGCGAAGAACGTTTCAGCTTGAATCCAAGGAAACAATGATGCAGATCGAAAACAAGGTTTTTCTCGTCACCGGCGGTGCTTCCGGGCTCGGTGCCGCCACTGCTGAAATGCTGGTGGCGGCCGGCGCCAAGGTGATGTTGGTGGACATGAACGCCGAAGCCGTTGCGGCGCAGGCGGCACGTCTCGGCGCGCAAAGCGTGGTGGCCGACATCAGCAATGAAGCGGCGGCCGAAGCGGCGGTGCAGGCGACGGTCAAAGCGTTTGGCGGCCTTAATGGCCTGGTTAATTGCGCCGGCATCGTGCGTGGCGAGAAGATCCTCGGCAAGACCGGCCCTCATGCCTTGGCCAGTTTCAGCCAGGTGATCAACGTCAACCTGATCGGCAGTTTCAATATGCTGCGCCTGGCTGCTGCGGCGATTGCCGAGACTGAAGCCGATGCAGACGGCGAGCGCGGGGTGATCATCAACACCGCCTCGGTGGCGGCCTTCGACGGCCAGATTGGCCAGGCTGCGTATTCGGCGTCCAAAGGCGCGATTGCCAGCCTGACCTTGCCTGCCGCCCGTGAGCTGGCGCGTTTCGGCATCCGCGTGATGACCATCGCACCGGGCATTTTCGAAACGCCGATGATGGCCGGCATGACCCCGGAAGTACGTGATTCACTGGCCGCTGGGGTGCCGTTTCCGCCACGCCTGGGCAAGCCGAGCGAGTACGCCGCGTTGGCCAGGCATATCATAGAAAACAGCATGCTCAACGGCGAGGTGATCCGTCTCGACGGTGCCTTGCGCATGGCCGCTAAATAAGGAGTATTTGTCATGACATTGTCCAACGATCCGATTGTTATTGTCAGCGCCGTCCGCACCCCGATGGGCGGTTTCCAGGGCGAACTGAAAAGCCTGACCGCACCGCAACTGGGCGCTGCTGCGATTCGTGCCGCGGTCGAACGCGCCGGTATCGCCCCTGAATCCGTCGAAGAAGTGCTGTTCGGCTGCGTGCTCTCCGCCGGCCTCGGCCAGGCCCCGGCGCGGCAAGCGGCACTGGGCGCCGGGTTGGATAAATCGACCCGCTGCACGACGCTGAACAAAATGTGCGGCTCGGGCATGGAAGCGACGATCCTGGCCCACGACATGCTGATCGCCGGCAGCGCCGACGTGGTGGTCGCTGGCGGCATGGAAAGCATGTCCAACGCGCCGTACCTGCTGGACCGCGCCCGCAGCGGTTACCGCATGGGCCATGGCCAGGTGCTCGATCACATGTTCCTCGATGGTCTCGAAGACGCCTACGACAAGGGCCGCCTGATGGGCACCTTTGCCGAGGATTGCGCCGAGACCAATGGCTTCAGCCGTGAAGATCAGGACGCGTTTGCCATCGCGTCGACCACCCGCGCCCAACAGGCGATCGAGGAAGGTAGTTTTAACGCCGAGATCGTGCCGCTCACCGTGACGGTCGGCAAACAGCAAGTGCTGATCAGCCACGACGAACAACCGCCGAAAGCCAAACTGGACAAGATCGCTTCGCTGAAACCGGCGTTCCGCGAGGGCGGCACGGTGACGGCGGCCAACTCCAGTTCGATTTCCGACGGCGCGGCGGCATTGGTGCTGATGCGCCGTTCCGAAGCCGAGAAACAAGGCTTGAAACCACTGGCAGTGATTCATGGCCACGCGGCGTTCGCCGACACCCCGGGGCTGTTCCCGGTGGCACCGGTGGGCGCGATCAAGAAATTGATGAAGAAAACCGGCTGGTCACTGGATGAAGTCGAGTTGTTCGAAGTCAACGAAGCCTTCGCCGTGGTGAGCCTGGTGACCATGACCAAGCTGGAAATCTCCCACGAGAAGATCAACGTCCACGGCGGTGCCTGTGCCTTGGGCCACCCGATTGGCGCGTCCGGCGCGCGGATCCTCGTGACCTTGCTCTCGGCCCTGCGCCAGAAAGGCCTGAAACGTGGCGTTGCAGCGATCTGCATCGGTGGCGGCGAAGCGACGGCCATGGCCGTTGAATGCCTGTACTGAGGCTAATGAGGCGCAACCTGTGTGTGGGTTTTATGTGGCGAGGGAGCTTGCTCCCGCTGGGTCGCGAAGCGGCCCCAAAAGCTTTGCGACTGCTGCGCAGTCGAACGGGAGCAAGCTCCCTCGCCACACAAGCCCGCTCCCACAGGTCTTGCGTTTCAACTTGATTTTTAAGGAATTGGCATGATCCCCAACGACGAACAACTTCAGATCAGCGACGCGGCCCGGCAGTTTGCCCAGGAACGGCTGAAACCGTTCGCCGCCGAATGGGACCGCGAACATCGCTTCCCCAAGGAAGCCATCAGCGAGATGGCTGACCTGGGCTTCTTCGGCATGCTGGTGCCGGAGCAGTGGGGCGGTTGTGACACCGGATACCTGGCTTACGCCATGGCCCTGGAAGAAATCGCTGCCGGCGACGGCGCCTGCTCGACCATCATGAGCGTGCACAACTCGGTGGGTTGCGTGCCGATCCTCAAGTTCGGCAACGACGACCAGAAAGAACGTTTCCTCAAACCGCTGGCCGGCGGCGCGATGCTCGGTGCGTTTGCGCTGACCGAACCGCAAGCCGGCTCCGATGCCAGCAGCCTGAAAACCCGTGCCCGGCTGGAAGGCGATCACTACGTGCTCAACGGCTGCAAGCAGTTCATCACTTCCGGGCAAAACGCCGGGGTGGTGATTGTGTTTGCGGTGACTGACCCGAGTGCCGGCAAACGCGGGATCACCGCGCTGATCGTGCCCACCGATTCGCCGGGCTATAAAGTCGCGCGGGTCGAAGACAAGCTCGGTCAACATGCCTCCGATACCTGCCAGATCCTCTTCGAGGATGTGAAAGTGCCGGTGGCCAATCGACTGGGTGAGGAGGGCGAAGGTTACAAGATCGCCCTGGCCAACCTCGAAGGCGGACGTGTCGGCATCGCCTCGCAATCGGTGGGCATGGCCCGCGCCGCATTCGAAGCGGCCCGCGACTACGCCCGCGAACGCGAGAGCTTCGGCAAGCCGATCATCGAGCACCAGGCGGTAGCGTTCCGCCTGGCCGACATGGCCACCCAGATCGCCGTGGCCCGGCAGATGGTGCATTACGCGGCGGCATTGCGCGACAGCGGCAAACCGGCGCTGGTCGAAGCGTCGATGGCAAAACTGTTCGCCTCGGAAATGGCCGAAAAGGTTTGTTCCTCGGCGTTGCAAACCCTTGGCGGTTACGGTTACCTGAACGACTTCCCGCTGGAGCGTATCTACCGCGACGTGCGGGTGTGCCAGATCTACGAAGGCACCAGCGACATTCAGCGCATGGTCATTTCGCGCAATCTTTGAGAAGGAGTCCGTCTGTGAGCAATAAAGAGCTGAACTACGAAACGATTTTGCTGGAAACCCACGGCCGTGTCGGCCTGATCACCCTCAACCGTCCGCAAGCCTTGAACGCGTTGAATGCCCAAATCGTCAGTGAACTGAACCACGCCCTCGATGGCCTGGAAGCCGATTCGAACATCGGTTGCATCGTGTTGACCGGCTCGAAAAAAGCCTTCGCCGCCGGTGCCGATATCAAGGAAATGGCCGAGCTGACTTACCCGCAGATCTACCTCGATGATCTGTTCAGCGACAGCGATCGCGTGGCTAACCGCCGCAAGCCGATCATTGCCGCGGTCAACGGTTTCGCCTTGGGCGGTGGCTGTGAACTGGCGCTGATGTGCGACTTCATCCTGGCCGGCGACAATGCAAAATTCGGCCAACCGGAAATCAACCTCGGCGTATTGCCGGGCATGGGCGGCACCCAGCGCCTGACCCGCGCCGTGGGCAAGGCCAAGGCCATGGAAATGTGCTTGAGCGGGCGCTTGATCGATGCGGTGGAAGCCGAGCGTTGCGGGATCGTGGCGCGCATCGTGCCGGCGGATGATCTGGTGGACGAAGCGCTGAAAGTCGCGGCGCTGATTGCGAAGAAATCACTGCCGATTGCGATGATGATCAAGGAAAGCGTCAACCGCGCCTTTGAAGTCAGCCTGTCGGAAGGCGTGCGTTTTGAACGCCGGGTATTCCATGCGGCGTTTGCCACACAGGATCAGAAAGAAGGGATGGCGGCATTTATTGCCAAGCGTGAGGCCGAATTCCAAGGCAAGTGATGTAGCGTCCTCACGGACGTCTTCGCGGGCAAGTCGGATCGCCGCACCGCTCGCGCCTACAGAGGATATGCATTCCCCTGTAGGAGCGAGGCTTGCCCGCGAAGCTTTTTAGATCAGGTAGTTCTTGAGTTCCCGGGCAATCACCATCCGCTGTATCTCGCTCGACCCTTCATAAATCTGCGTGATCCGCGCATCCCGGTAGTAACGCTCCACCGGGTAGTCCTCCAGATACCCATACCCGCCATGAATCTGAATCGCCGACGAGCAGACTTTCTCCGCAATCTCCGAAGCAAACAGCTTGGCCTGTGAAGCCTCCGACAGACACGGCTTGCCGGCACTGCGCAAGCGCGCGGCGTGCAGGATCAACAGGCGCGCGGCGTTCAGTCGGGTCTGCATGTCGGCCAGCATATTGGCGATGCTCTGGTGTTCGATGATCGGCTTGTCGAACTGCACCCGATCCCGCGCGTAAGCCAGCGCCGCTTCGAACGCCGCACGGGCGATGCCCAGGGCTTGCGCAGCGATGCCGATGCGGCCGCCTTCGAGGTTGGAGAGGGCGATGGCCAGGCCTTTGCCGCGTTCACCCAGCAAATTGGCTTCAGGGACGGTGCAGTTGTTCAGGGTGACGGCGCAGGTGTCGGAAGCGCGGATGCCCATCTTGTGTTCACTGCGGTCGACGATGAACCCCGCTGTTTCGGTCGGCACCAGGAATGCCGAGATGCCACGCTTGCCCAACTCCGGATCAGTCACGGCGAAAACGATTGCCAGCTTCGCCCGTTTGCCGTTGCTGACGAATTGCTTGGCGCCGTTGATCACCCACTGGCCGTCGCGCAGTTCGGCGCGGGTGCGCAGGTTATGGGCTTCGGAACCGGCTTGCGGTTCGGTCAGGCAGAAGCAACCGATGGCCTGGCCGCTGGCGAGGTCCGGCAGCCATTGCTGTTTTTGCTCTTCGGTGCCGTAGTTCAGCACCGGCCCGCAGCCGACAGAGTTGTGGATGCTCATCAGCGCGCCGGTGGCGCCGTCACCGGCGGAAATCTCTTCCACCGCCAGCGCGTAGGCCACGTAGTCGACATAGGTGCCGCCCCATTCCTCGGGCACCACCATGCCCAGCAGCCCCAGTTCCCCCATCTTTGCCACCAGACCGTCATCGATCCAGCCGGCCTTTTCCCAGGCTTGTGCGTGGGGCGCGATTTCGCCGCGGGCAAAATCCCGGGCCATGTCGCGGATCATCACTTGTTCTTCGCTCAATTCGATATCGTGCATGGCTCAGCTCCCGCTCTGGTCAAACCCGGTGAAAAAACTCGCGACGTGCTCGGCGTCCAGCGCCTGTAAGGTCGGCGGGTTCCAGCGCGGGTTCTTGTCTTTGTCGATCAGCAAGGCGCGCACGCCTTCGATCAGGTCGCCACGTTCGAACCACTGGCGATCCAGGTGCAGTTCGAGGGCGAAGCACTGTTCCAGGCTCAGGTGCCGACCGCGCCGCAGCATTTCCAGGGTCACGCCCATGGCCAGCGGTGAACGGCTTTCCAGCAAGTCGGCGGTGGCCATGGCCCACTCATGGCTGTCGGCGACGGTCACTGCACGCAGTTGTTCCACCATACTCGGCACATCGGGCAGGGCGAAGAAGTGGTCGATGACCGGCCGCAGCGCCGCCAGCGGCGCTACCGGCAGTTGCTGCACGGCGAGTTTCGCCAGCGCGCCTTGCAGGTCCTTGAGCGGGGTGTCGTGCCATTCCAGATGGTCGAGTCGCTCGTCCAGCTCGCCCAGGCTGGCGCTCTCCAGATACCAGTCGGCCAGGCCGCAATAGAGCGCATCGGCGGCGCGGATCTGCACCCCGCTGACGCCGAGATAGATGCCCAGCTCACCGGGAATGCGCGGCAGGAAGTAGCTGCCGCCGACGTCCGGGAAATAACCGATGGCCACTTCCGGCATCGCCAGACGGCTACGCTCGGTGACCACCCGCAAATCGGCGCCTTGCACCAGCCCCATGCCACCGCCCAGGACAAAGCCGTCCATCAAGGCCAGGACCGGTTTGCGGTAGTGATGGATCGTGAGGTCGAGGGCGTATTCCTCGACGAAGAAATCTTCGTGCAGCGTGTCGCCGCTTTTGAAGCTGTCGTACAGCGAGCGGATATCGCCGCCGGCGCAGAAGGCTTTCTCGCCAGCACCGCGCAACACCACCGCATGCACCTGCGGATCCTGTGCCCAGGCATCGAGTTGCTGTTGCAGGCTGCGGACCATGTCCAGGGTAATGGCGTTGAGGCCGGCGGGGCGGTTGAGGGTCAGGTGACCGATGTGATTGCGAACCTCGGCCAACACTTCGTTTTGCGTGGCATCCATGGACGGTGTCCCCGGGGATGAAACCTGAGCAGTCATCACTAACTCCCTGCTTTTATTGTTCTTTATAGAGAAGCTCGCGCGCGAGCGATGCAGGATCGTAACAGTGCAAATTTGCCCTGTACAACCGAGATACGTGCAGGTTCTTTCTGCATTTTTACCTTAGTGCAAAATCAAAAGATCGCAGCCTTCGGCAGCCTGACTCCGTTTTGAATCAACCTTGAATTTGTGGCGAGGGGGCTTGTCGGATCGCCGCACCGTCCCGTTCGACTGCGCAGCAGCCGCAGATAAGGGCAATGAGCTATGCCTGGAAAAATTCGTTAGCAGGTTTTGGGGCCGCTTCGCGACCCAACGGGGGCAAGCCCCCTCGCCACAAAGATGCCTTCAGGTTCTGCTGCTCAGCACTTCACCGATACTGCGCCGCTTGGCATGCAATTCACTGGCATGAATCAACTGCTCGAGGTCTTCAGGGGTGACGTCGTAGAAGGCCTCCATGTCGGCGAGTGCCCGTCGCAGATCTTCGGCGGTGATCGCCTGGCTGTCGGCCGCGGGCATTAGCGGGGCCGGTTCGGCGGGACGTTTGGGGTAACGAATGCGCGTGAAGTTGTTGTACGCCAACGCGCTGAGCAGCATCGTCGAACCGCTGAGCATTACCGGGCCGAGGGCTTTCCAGTCCATGGCGATGGTCGCCGGGTCTGCCAGCACCATCAGCAGCGCCAGCGCCCCGGCGGGTGGGTGCAGGCAACGCAGCCAGCACATCAGAATCAGCGCCATGCCCGCCGCGAGGCAGGCGCTGCCGAGGGTGCGGCCGAGTACGTGAGCGACCAGCAGCGAGATCACCCCCGCGCAAAGGTAACCGCCAAGAATCGACCACGGCTGGGCCAGCGCACCTGAGGACACGGCGAACAGTAATACCGCCGACGCGCCCAACGGACCTATCAGATGCAGCGCCACGTCGATGCCGAACACCTGGCCGCACAACCAGACACTGAACATCGTCCCCATGGCCATGCCGATGGCGGCACGGCTCCATTCGGAGGGGCGGGTGTTGATGGCGGCGGGCAACCAGTGAGCGAGCATGACGAACATCGATCCTTTGACAAAAACCAGGGCAAAAAAAAGGCTTGTCCGGATACCCGGAAAGCCCTTGAAGTGGTTCCAACTATTGGGGGAGGAACGGCGCACAGTGTGCCGGTCATTACCGATACTGACAAATTCATATTAATGCAGCTTCAATGCATTATTTTTGCAGTATCGCGACGCGTCGACCGCTCATGAAACAGAGAAAACCGCCCATCGCCGTCAACGCGCTCAGGGCGTAGAACATGGTGGGCGCGGGTGTGTGCATCAGCAAGAAGCCGCAGATCACCGGGCTCAGCGCACCACCGAGGGCTGCGAGGTTCTGTGCGCCGTAGTAGCTGCCGCGCAGCTCTTCCGGGGCCAGGGTGTCGACGAAGAGGAATTCGGCCGGGTAAATGATCATTTCGCCGAGGGTGAAAATGAACATTGCGATGCACCAGCTCACCAGGCTGTCGGCCAGGCTGAAACCGATCAAGCCGAGGATGAACAGGCTGCTGCCGCCGACAATCCAGTAACGCAGTTGTTCGCGTTTGAGAAACCGGCCGATCTGGTATTGCAGCAGGATCACGCTGATGGCGTTGCAGGCGAGCAGGGCGGCCATGGTTTCCAGCGCTCGTTTGGAGTCGTGGGTCACCAGCAGGTATTGCGACAGGTACAAGGTAAAACGCCCGTGGACCACGGTGCTGAGCAGGCAGCCGCAGGTGAACATGATCAGCGTGCGGTCGTTTTTCAGGGTGACCAGGGTCTTGAGAAAGTTTTGCGGCTGACCGATGGCGGGTACCTGGGCCGGGTCTTTGGGAATCCCGCTCATCAGGAAAATGCTGAAGAACGCGATGCCGCCGGCGATCAGGAACGGGGCAATCGGGTACACGCCGGCGATCACCACGCCGAGCATCGGGCCGGTGGTGTAGCCGATGTTGGTCAGGGTGTAGCGCAGCGAAAAAGCCTTGGCGCGTTGGCCCATGGGCAGGTTGTCGCTGAGAATCGCCTTGGACCCGATCAGAAACAGCGCCGAGGCGGTTTCGGTGATCACCAGGGTCGCGGTGGTCAGGTAGAGGTTTTCGGCAAAGGTCAGCAGCACGAAGCCGATGGCACTGGAGAGCATGGCCAGGATCAACAGCCGACGCTTTTCGAGGCGGTCGATGATGTAACCACCATAGAGCGCGAGCAGGGTGGCGATGAACACCGCAATCCCGAGCAGCAGGCCGACGTCCTGTTGGTTGAGGCCGAGCTTGGTGCTCAGGAACAGCGTGAGCAACGGGCTGGTGATGGCGCGACTGACGACGATGGTCAGCGAGCAGATCATCAGCCGGCGGATAACGAGGGAGTAAGTGGCCACGGTGGGGCAAATGTCCTTATTCAGATTCTGTGGTGTTCGACGCGCAACGCCAGGCTCAACTCAGCCACCGATCAAGCGCCCGAACCGACTCCAGTTCTTCCAGCCGCCACAACTGCTCCAGCAGCTCTTTTGCCTGCTGTAGCGGTATCACCCGCTCGGCCAGGCTGAAGAATTTCTCCTCCAGCGCCGCATCACTCAGCGGATTGCCCGGCGCGCCCAACGGCACCTCAACGCACAGGCTTGCTTGCCGACCGTCCACGGTCCGCACGCTGACGACAGGCTCGCCATCCTCGGACAGTTGCGGGTCGACTTCAAGGCGAATACGCGACATCCAGTGCGCAATCCGCGGGTGGCGGCGCTGTTCATCGTCGTAGGCTTCCAATCGGCAATGCCCATGGAGCAGCCGGGCCGCCAGGGCATAACGCAGGCTCATCTGCGCCGCCGGCAACGTGCTGACGTCCTGGCCACCGCACATGTCTTGAAGGAATCCGCACAGCGATACCTGAACGTCCTCGACCTGCTCGGCGCTGACCTGCAATTGATCGAGCAACAGGCCCAATGCGTCGATCGCCGAATGGGTCCCACGGCAAGCCGCATAGGGCTTGATCGAGCAGCGCGCGAGTTTCCATACGTGGCCCAGTTCGGCGTCCAACGCCTCGGGCGCGGCGGTGTCCGCCGCGAGGGTCTTGAGGAAACCGCCCCAGACGTCATCGAACAGTTTTGTCGGGCCGGTGATGCCTTGTTGAGCAAACCGCGCGGCCAGCAATCCACCTTCGGCGGCGCGTCCGCTGTGGAGTCTTTTGCTTTGCGAGCCGTCATGGATAAACGCCCACAGACCACCACTGAAGCTGCCGGCGATGCCCAGTGCCGATAAGGTTTGTTGCGCATCCAGCCCCAGAATCCGTGCACTGGCCGCCGCCGCGCCAAACACTCCGCACGTCGCCGTGGAGTGCCAACCGGCGCCGTTATGGGCCGAGTAACTGCCGCAGGCTTCGAGCACCCGACGGCCGATTTCGTAGCCGATCACCACGGCAGTGATCAGTTCGCGGCCGTCTACTGGCTTCGTTGACATCGACAGCGCCGCCATCACCGCCGGCAGCACCACCGCGCCGGAATGGTCGCAGCCGCCGGTATCGTCCAGCTCCAGGGCATGCGCGGCGATGCCGTTGAGCATGGCGGCTTGCGCCGCGCCGACTCGCTGACCGGTGCCCCAGACCAACGTGCTGCCGGCTTCTCCCTTGAACACCTGACGCGCCTGTCTGGCGACATCGCTGCCGGCTCCGGCCAGGGCTGCGCCGAAGGTGTCGAGAATGTGTCGCTTGGCTTGCTCCACCAACGCGGCAGGTAACTCTTCGAAACGGGTATCGACGCAGAACTGCGCCAGCCGCGCCATTCGCATAACCCCATCCTGATCTCTCATACGCCGTAATCCCGATAATGACGCTCGTACACAGCGGCCGGGTGATCCTCGGTCACCGGCGCCGCCGACTCTGCCCACCACTGAGCCACTTCGGCACCGGTGGCGATCCACACGTCATCGTGCTGCTGAATGCTTTGCAGCAATTCGCGCAACACGCCGATCCGCCCTGGCGTGGCGATGATTTCCGGGTGCAGCCGCAGCACGTAACACAAGCCGAATCGGTGAAACCCGGCGAAGTCCATCTTCAGATTGCCAAGGGTGTGGCTGTAAGAGGCGATGCGCGATTGCGCCGGTGGCACCGCCGGGCTGAGGTTGAAGGCGAAATAGGGCTCGTCCTCCAGTTCGTAGTGCAACGGCAGTTCGATCACCTCGGGCGCCGTCGGGTGAGCGAAGGGCAAATCATCGCCGCGCCATGACGAGGACCAACGGATACCGTGCTCGCGCAACGCCTCGATGAAGCCGGGTGCGCCATTGCCGGCGGGAATGCGAAAGCCTGTCGGACGCTGACCGGTCAGCGCGCTCAAGGCCGCGCAGCCCTTGGCGATTTCGGCGCTTTGCTCGGCCAGAGTCAGGTGGTCGTAGTGCTGATGGCGGTAGCCGGCGCAGGCAATCTCGTGCCCGCCGGCCTGGATCGCCCGTAGGTGTTGCGGGTTTTCCTCGGCAACGATGCCGGGCACGAACCAGCTGCTGGAAACCCCCAGTTCTGCTAACACGCCAAGCAAACGCTCGACCCCGCGCTGGGTGCCGTAGCGCCACACCGACAAGGTCTTGTCGCGCCCGGCGACTTCCGGCGCCTGGGTGAGGATGCCGTGGATGTCGTTGTAATCGACGGTCAGCACCACGGCGCAGCGGTAGCCGTTGGGCCAGACAATGGAATCAGCCATGGTGATGCTCCTTCAGCCACCAGTGGGCGACATCGCGGCAGGTGGCGAACCACACGTCATCGCGTTGGCGCATGTGTTCGAAGAGTTTTTCCAGCAACAGGATGCGGCCCGGTTTGCCGGTGATCTTGGGGTGGAACAGGGTGGTCAGGCACAGGCCTTCAGCCATGGCGCCATCGAACTCGCGGCACCAGTTATCGAGGGTCAGTTCGTAGCTGGCGGTTCGGTCCAGCCCGGAAGGGAAGTCCGGTGCGCGGGTGTAGGCGAGGGAGGCGTAGTCGTCCATTTCCCAGCGGCCGGGGATTTCCACCAGTGGTGTATCGAAGCCCGGCACCTTGACCAGGTAGGGCCGGTCATCGCCGCGCATGCTGCTGGAATAGGTCACACCGGCTTCCACCAGCATGGCCGGCGTTTCGGCCCGCCAGTCGCCGGACGGCGTGCGGAAACCTTCAGCGCGGATGTTCAGGTACTTCCAGAACACCTCGCGGGATTTGTGCATCACGTCCTTCTGCTGCTCCAGCGTCAGGGCGTAAAAAGATTCGTGTTTGTAGCCGTGATAGGCCACCTCATGCCCGCGCTCGACAATCGCCTGGCACTGTTTCGGCCAGTTCTCCACGACCCAGGCCGGAACGAAAAACGTGGTCGGGATGCGGAACTCATCCAGCAGATCGAGAATCCGCGGCAGCGCCCGATAGGGGCCGTAACCGCCGAAACCGAAATACTCGGGCTTGCGCCAGATCGAGCCGTTAAGCATGGCATCGCCGGTGGGGCCATCGAGGTCGAAGGCCAGGGCGAGGCAGGCCTGGTGCTGGTCGGGCCAGGTGGGTTGCAGCGAGGAGGACATCGTGTGGCGCTCCAGAATTAATAGTTGAAACACCCGTAGCAGCTGCCGAGCCCGCGAGGCAGCTGCTACGAACCGTGTTACTTGCCGGCGTTGATGGTCACGGTCTTGATCGCGCCCAGTTCCAGGTCCCATTTCTTCAGGATCGCCTGGTAGCTGCCGTCATCGATCATGCTTTGCAACGCGATTTTCACCGCTTCGCTCAGCTCAGTTTTTTTCTTGCTCACACCCATGCCCGAGAACTGCTTGGAGATCGGCAGTCCCACGGTTTTGTACATGTCCTTTTCCTGGGTCTTGAGGTACGGCAGGGTTTCGCTGCCCTGCATGGCCGCGTCGATACGGCTCTGACGCAGTTGCGCACGGGCGTCGGCCGAGCCTTCGGTGCCGATCACGTTGATCGCAGGTTTGCCGGCGGCTTCGCAGTTTTCCTTGCTCCACGCGGCGATTTCCGCCGGGAAGGTGGTACGGCGGCTGGTGCCGACTTTCTTGCCGCACAAGTCGACGATCTCGTTGGTGTCCTTGTTTTTCTGCAAGGTGTAGAACTGCGGACCGCTGGTGAAGTAATCGACGAAGGTCACGCTGGCCTGACGCTCGGCGGTGTCGGTCATGCCCGACAGCACCATGTCTACGCGGTCGGTCGTGAGCGCGTTGATCATTTGCTCGAAGCCGGTTTCCTGCCATTTGATCTTCACGCCCAGACGTTCGGCCAGGGCGTTGCCCAGGTCATAGTCAAGGCCGGTGAGAGTGTTGGTGGCCGGGTCCTTGAAATCCATCGGCGGGTAGTTCGGCATGATCGCAACAACGATCTCGCCCTTGTCCTTGATGCTGGCCGGCAACTCGGCAGCGAAGGCGAAACCGGATGCCAGGACACTGGCAAGTACTGCTGGGATTACTAGGTTCTTCATGGTCGTTCTCTTATGAGTGTTGTGAGCGCCAAAGGGCGCTTAGGTTCGAACGGCAGAAATGAAGCTTTGGGTGCGTGGGTTTTGCGGACTTATTAGTATTTCTTCGGGGCTTCCAGCCTCCACGATCTGCCCGCCGTCCATGAACACCATGCGGTTGGAAACCTCGCGAGCGAAGCCCAGTTCATGGGTGACGACGATCATGGTCATGCCGGTTTGCGCCAGATCGCGCATCACCGACAGCACCTCTCCGACCAGTTCCGGGTCGAGTGCCGAAGTGGGTTCATCGAACAGCATCAGCTTGGGGCGCATGGCCAATGCACGGGCAATAGCGACACGTTGTTGCTGACCACCCGACAGTTCGATCGGGTAGCTGTTGCGCTTGTCGGCCAGGCCGACGCGAGCGAGCAGTTCCACGGCTTCTTCGTGCGCCTCTTTGGGCGAACGCTTGAGCACCTGGCACGGCCCTTCGATGATGTTTTGCAGCACAGTCATGTGCGGGAACAGGTTGAAACGCTGGAACACCATGCCGGTGGCCAGGCGCTGGCGGGCAATCTGCGATTCGTTGAGCTCGTGCAGTTTGTTGCCGACGATCCGGTAACCCACCAGTTCGCCGTCGACCCACAGGCCGCCCTTGTCGATTTTTTCCAGCTGATTCACGCAACGCAGCAGGGTGCTTTTGCCGGAGCCGGACGGGCCGATGATGCACAGCACTTCACCTTGCTCGACCTCGATGTTGATGTCCTTGAGCGCGTGGAAATGGTCGTAATACTTGTTCAGGCTCACGGCCTTGACGATGCTTCTCATGTTGGGCTCCTCAAGAACGCTTGCCGGCGCCGCGAGCGAAACGACGCTCCAGACGGCTTTGACCAAAGGACAGCACGGTGACCGTGGCCAGGTACCAGATACCGGCAACGATCAGCAGCTCCATCACACGGGCGTTGGCGTAGTAGATGTTCTGCGCGTTGTAGAGCAGCTCCGAGTACTGGATGACGCTCGCCAGGGAGGTCATTTTCACCATGCCGATGAATTCGTTACCGACTGGCGGAATGATGATCCGCATGGCCTGGGGCAGGATGATCCGGCGCAAGGCTTGCAGGCGCGGCATGCCGATCGACTTGGCGGCTTCGTACTGGCCGGTGTCCACCGACAACAGGCCGGCACGCACCACTTCGGCGGTATAGGCGCCCTGGTTGATGCTCAAGCCGAGGAGGGCGGCGACGAAGGGCGTCATCAGGCTCACGGTGTCCATTTCGAACAGGCCGGGGATGCCGATGGTGGGGAAGATCAGCGCCAGGTTGAACCATAGCAACAGCTGCAGGATCAGCGGCGTGCCACGGAACAGCCAGGTGTAGGTCAGCGCCACATAGCGCAGGATCGGGTTGGCCGACATGCGCATGATCGCCGTGATCACCCCGAAGACAATGCCCAGCGCCATCGCCAGCACCGCCATGACGATGGTGTTGAGCAAGCCCCACATGATCGCTTGCGAAGTGAGGAACTGGCCGATGTACGACCATTCGATCTTGCCTTCGGCGAAGGCTCGTACCAGGCCGATAATCGCGATCACGATGACGCTGGCGAAAAAAATCCGCCCGTAGTAGCGCCGTGGCACGTGTTGATACTGGGTGATATCGAACTGGTTTTCCGCCAGTTTGCGCTCCGCCTGGAGTCGTTCTGCCTGTGTCTGGCTCATGTTGGTTCTCCGTACACTGTTCTTTCAGATCAAGCACAATCCCCTTGTAGGAGCCGGCTTGCTGGCGATGGAGTGTCAGTCGACATCAATTCAGCTGACACACCATCGCCAGCAAGCCGGCTCCTACAAGGTTTTGCGTTGTCTATCAGAGGCGGAAGCCCTGATAGTTCTCGGTCCACTCTTGCTGCGCGACAAGGGCGGTTTTCAGTCGGCCGATCTGCTCGCGCACCTGTTGCGGCGCGGTACCGCCCCAGCCACTGCGGGCGGCGATGGCGGCTTCGAGGGTCAGGCTGTCGCGCACCTCAGGTGTCAGGCGCGGATCGATCTCGGCCAGCAGCGCCGGTGAGGCTTCCCACAGTTCGATGTCGTGTTTCTCACAGGCCTGGACCAATGCGCCGGTGATTTCATGCGCTTCCTTGAACGGCACGCCGCGCATCGCCAACCAGTCGGCGACTTCGGTGGCAAGGGTGAAACCCAGTGGTGCCTGACGGCGCAGTTCTTCGACGTTGACCTTCATGGTCGCGACCATCCCGGCCATGGCCGGCAGCACCAGCAGCAGGGTGTCGACGCTGTCGAGCACGCCGTTCTTGTCTTCGCTCAAGTCACGGTTGTAGGACAGCGGCAGGGATTTCAGCGTCGAGAGCAGGCCGGTCAGGTTGCCGATCAAGCGGCCAGCCTTGCCCCGGGCCAGTTCGGCGATGTCCGGGTTTTTCTTCTGCGGCATGATCGAACTGCCGGTGGCGTAGGCATCGTCCAGCGCGACCCAGCGAAATTGTCGCGACGACCACAGGCAGAATTCTTCGGCGAGGCGGGAAATGTTGATCCCGAGCATGCTGGCGATAAACAGGAATTCGGCGACGTGATCGCGGCTGGCCACGGCGTCGATGGAGTTTTCGCACACGCCGCTGTAGCCCATTTCCTTGGCCGACTGCTGGGGCAGGCGAGCGATGGCGGAACCGGCCATGGCCGCCGCACCCAGGGGCGACAGCGAGGTGCGTGCATCCCAGTCCACCAGACGCTGCACGTCGCGCAGCATCGATTGGGCGTGGGCCAGCAAGTGATGAGCGAAGACGATCGGCTGGGCCTGTTGCAGGTGAGTGAATCCCGGGCAGATGCTTTCGACGTGTCGCTCGGCCTGCTCCACCAGTGCTTGCTGCAAGGCCAGCACTTCAACGGCCAACGTACGGACGTGATCACGCAGGAACAGCCGCAGGTCGTTGGCGGTCTGGTCGTTGCGCGAACGGCCGGCGCGCAGCTTGCCGCCCAGTGCGCCGAGGCGTTCGGTCAACAGGCGCTCGATGAAGGTGTGCACGTCTTCGTCATCCAGGGTCGGCGCGATGCTGCCGGCACGGAAGTCATCACCGATGCGCTGCAGGGCGTCGAGCATGGTCTGGGTTTCCTGCTCACTCAGAAGACCGGCGCGCTGCAATTCCCGGGCATGCGCCTTGGAGCCGGCGAGGTCGTACGGGGTGAGGCGAAAGTAGCGCTCGGGGCAACGGGACAGCGCCGCCAAGGCTTCGGACGGGCCGCTCTTGAAGCGGGCACCCCAGAGACGGTCGGTGGTTTGAGACATTGTTGTTTTCCTCGTCGGTAACGCGAACTGATATCGGTGTGCAGAGCCTGAAACACTTCCCGGAAATTATTCGGGTGTGGTCATGGCCAAGCAGTATTCAAGAGGGCAGTTGCTAAAGGGCGAGAGCTGATCGAAGTGTCAGCTTTTAATAGTTCGAAATCAGTGAGTTGGCACTGATCGGCGGGATTTATTAACGGTTGCCAAGCCTTGTTTTCTGTGTTCATTATTATTAGCCAGCACTGTTTTTGTTGTTGGACACAGGTTGTTGAATAGGGCGCCAGAGGTAAATAAGCATTATGGAAACCCCACTTTCCAATTCCGGAAACCCGCCGTTAAAAACGGTACATCGGGCGCCGTTGGCCCTCAGCGGCCTGGACTTCAAACTGCTCAAAGTATTCAAGGCCGTGGTCGAGGCTGGCGGCTTCAGTGCGGCGCAGAATGAGCTGAACGTGGGCTTGGCGGCCATCAGCAAACAGATTTCCGACCTTGAGATTCGCATCGGCATGCGCCTGTGTACCCGGGGGCGGGAAGGGTTTCACCTGACCGAAGAAGGGCGCCTGGTGTATCAGGCCTCGATCGATTTATTTGCATCGGTCGATAACTTTCGTGATCGGCTTAGTTCGGCGCAGAATGAACTTATTGGCGACCTTGGGGTGGGCGTCATTGATAATACAATTACGGACTCGAATTCTCCGTTAGTTGCGGCGCTTAGAAGAATAAATGAAGAATCGCCGAAAGTAAGATTTCAACTTCAGGCATCGCAGTTAGATGAAGTGGAAAGAGGGGTGGTCGAGGGGCGGCTAGTGGCCGGGATCGTGCCGGTTTATCAAAAAAGAGAAGAGTTCGATTACTTCCCGCTGTATGAAGAACGCTCGTACGTGTATTGCGCTGTCGGTCATCCACTGTTCTCGGTGCCGGAGGCGGACATGGGCGGCAATGTGCTGCAGGATTACGAGTGCATCAACCACCGCTACGCGATCCATCGGGACAAACTGAATTTTGCCCGCTACGACAGCTTTTCCGCTTCGGCGACTCAAGTGGAAGCCGTGGCGCTGCTGGTCAAGACGGGGCGTTTCGTCGGTTTTCTGCCCGAGCATTACGCGGCAAACCTGGTGGCTCAGGGACAGTTTCGGGCGGTGCGTCCGGACCTGATCAACATCGTCACGCCGTTCAATCTGATCCTGCGCCACAACACTGTGCGCAGTCCGTTGGTGAAGGCGTTTGCCCAGGCGCTGGGGGTGGATTTGAAGGCGCCGGTTTAACCTCAAACGTAGGCGTTCAAGTGTGGTTAACAGTAACTAAAGGACAATACATGGATACGCAGGAGCTACTGCAGGCTGCGATCTTTGATCTTGCTCTTCAGCAACATCGAAACCATCAAAAGATCGCAGCCTGCGGCAGTTCCTACAAGGGCGGCGTGTGCAGCAATACGAAATCGTTCTTATCGAAACGTCCGCTCAATACCGGTGGCTGGGCACCCAGCGGAGTGCCTTGCAAGGCGTTGTAGTCGTTTCGGTCCATCATCAGCCAGGCCGGCCCCGAGAGGGCTTCCAGTTCCTGTGTCGATTCGGTGAACACCGGTTGAAAGTCCTGCTCGATATTGACCATGAACTTGATCGCCTTGGCGTCTTTGCCCATGCCGTGCAGCACCAACGGCGCCGGCGCTTTTTGAATCTCAGCGAACGCGGCTCGACTGAA
The DNA here is from genome assembly GCF_059492165.1 of Pseudomonas sp. Pseusp15. Classification (NCBI taxonomy): domain Bacteria; kingdom Pseudomonadati; phylum Pseudomonadota; class Gammaproteobacteria; order Pseudomonadales; family Pseudomonadaceae; genus Pseudomonas; species Pseudomonas sp. Pseusp15. The sequence goes on along the minus strand of NZ_CP168523.1, from coordinate 2,238,961 downwards.
GGCTTGCGTGTCGTAAAGCTGACGTTCGACCGGTTCATACACCAGGATATAAACCGACCACAGCGCCAGGACTGCGCAACAGGCCAGCACCTCGGCTCGCCAGTGAGCGCGGAACCAAGCCGCCAGTGTGATGACTTGCAGAGCCGCAAGCACGATCAATACCGGCACAAAGGCAGGAGGTTGTGCTGGCAGACTCCGCTGAATGATCAGCAATGCGACAATCAACACCCCCGGTATCACCAGCCACAGCCCTTGCATCAAACCCCGCAACCAACCGAATACCCGACCTTGCGCCACCTGAAACGGGTACGCCGCAATGATCGCCGCCATGGGCAGCATCGGCAGCAGGTAACGGGCCTTTTTCGCCTGGGGAATCGATAAGCCAATCATCACGATCAACCCGGCCGCCGTGCAGTATTGCAACAAGCGTAATGCCGGACCTGCCTGCCGTGGATTCGTCAGCCAGACCGCGGCCAATACCAGCAGTGCCAATGGATAAGCGAGCGCATAGTTGCCAAACGAAGCGGTGAAGTAATACAGCGAACCACTGACGCCTTCACTGCCGTCCATGCGCCCCATGAACTGCATGCGCACCACGTCATGCATGAAGGCCGTTCCACCACTGGCTTCGGCCAGCCACAGCAGCGCGCCGACGCACACCACCAACAACACCGCCGCCAGCAGGCCAAAACCGAACAACCGTGACCATTGGCGATTGAGCAGGTAGTAGCTGCACAACATACCGGTGGGGATAACCAGCCCGATCGGCCCGCGAATCCCGAAGCCCAACAGCAGCAGCACAAAAATCAGCGGCCACCGACGGGGCATCGCGAAATGATCGGCGGCGTACCCAAGGTAGAACACCGAAAAGGCCACGGCCGCCAGCATCAGGTCCTGGGATACGGCACGGGTTTCAGTGACAAATGTACTGGTGAGCAACATCAACGCGATGCTCAGCAGCGCCCAGCGTGTGGAGCAGGGCGCGACCAACCGGTACATCAACGTGACGATCACCGCAGCGCCGATGGCAGTCGGCAACCACGCGGTGAGGCTATTGACCTGACCGAACGGCAGGGACAACAGCCAGACAAACACCGTAGACAGCGCCGAGTAATCGGCATAGGGCTGGCCATAGGTGGTCGGGAAAAACGACGGCCCGTGGCGCAGCATCTCCTGGGCGAACAGCACGAACCGCGAATCGAAACCGATTGCTGTTTGCTGATAGACCCCTGCGATGAACAGCATGAACGTCAGCAGCCCGAACCCTAAGGACTGCCGACGAATGCCGGGCGATACCGTACTCACGCGACGCCTGAGGCCGATGGCCATTGCTGAAGGGGAATTGGCAATTTGCGGGATTCACCACGGCCCATCGGGAAATACAGGAAGCCGCTGCGGGCCAGGCGCTCTGCGTCGTACAGGTTACGTCCGTCGAAAATCACCGGTGCATTCAGGCGTTGCTGGATCAGGTCGAAGTCTGGCGCCTTGAACTGCTGCCATTCGGTGCAGATGATCAAGGCGTCGGCACCCGAAAGGACTGATTCCGGCGTGCCCATGAGCATCAGCTTCGGTTCGTCAGGATAAAGGTGTTGGGTTTCCTGCATGGCTTCCGGGTCGAACGCCCGTACATTGGCCCCCGCAGCCCACAGCGATTCCAGTAGCACCCGGCTCGGCGCATCGCGCATGTCGTCGGTGTTGGGCTTGAAGGCCAGGCCCCAAACGGCGAAGGTCTTGTCGCGCAAATCACCCTTGTAGAACGCGTTGATGCGTTCGAACAATTTGTGTTTCTGCCGCTCGTTGATGGCTTCCACCGCTTGCAGCAGGTCGCTGTTGCAGTGGGCTTCTTCGGCACTGTGGATCAGAGCGCGCATGTCCTTGGGGAAACACGAGCCGCCGTAACCGCAGCCGGGGTAGATGAAGTGGTAACCGATACGCGAGTCGGCACCGATGCCCAGCCGTACCGATTCGATGTCGGCACCCAGGTGTTCGGCCAATTCGGCGATCTGGTTGATGAAGCTGATTTTGGTCGCCAGCATGCAGTTGGCGGCGTATTTGGTCAGCTCGGCGCTGCGCAGGTCCATGAACATGACGCGGTCATGGTTGCGGTTGAACGGTGCATAGAGGTCGCGCATCACGTCGCGCACTTCATCGCCTTCACAGCCGATGATGATGCGGTCCGGGCGCCGGCAATCGGCCACGGCCGAACCTTCTTTCAAAAACTCCGGGTTGGAAACGATATCGAACTGCAGCTGACGGCCGGCCTTGAGCAGGTACTGGTCGATATGGGCGCGCAGCGTATCGCCGGTGCCCACCGGCACCGTGGATTTCTCCACCAGGATCACCGGCTGTTCACGATGACGCGCGACCGCTTCACCCACGGACAACACGTATTGCAGATCCGCCGAACCATCCTCCCGGGACGGTGTGCCGACGGCGATGAACAGCACCTGGCCATGTTGCACCGCGAACTTTTCGTCCGAGGTGAAGTGCAGCCGCTTGGCATCCAGGCTTTCACGCACCAGGCTGGCCAGCCCCGGCTCGAAGATGCTGACGTGGCCTTGTTGCAGCAACGCAACTTTTTTCTCGTCAATGTCCATGCACACTACGTCATGGCCGACTTCAGCCAGGACGGCGGCTTGCACCAGACCAACGTAACCGCTACCAAATACACTGATTTTCATGATGCACTCCTAAGTTCGGGCGCGCGAGCAGGTCGAGAATTAATAGTAATGACCCCCAGGATGACCAGCGCCACTCCCAGGGTTTTTGAAAGACTGAAGGATTCGTTGAACAGTGGCAGGCTGGCGGCCAGCACATACACCAGCGCGTAGCTGATGCTCAGCAGCGAATAGGCCCGACCCAGCGGCACATCCCGCAGGGCCGCGAGCCAGGTGAGCATCGACACGGCATAGGCGAGGATGGCGGCCAGTACGACAATCACAGCGGGCATATCGACGCTGCCGCTGCTCAAGGCCGCTAACCACTGTTCGGGATGTGGCAAGCGAGTCATGCTCCAGCGCATGCCCAACTGCGCGGCGGTGCCCAGCACTACGCTGCCCATGGCAAAGGCGATTCCGCGAGGCAGGCTCATGCGTGTTGCCCCAGCAACGCCACGCCACCAATCACCAGCGCCACGCCCAACCAGTGACGGCGGTCGATGACTTCGTGAAAGACGAAACGGGCGACCAGTGTGATCAGCACGAAATTCAGGCTGAGCATGGGATAGGCGATACCGACTTCGAGGCGCTGCAACACCAGCAGCCAGACCAGCAAGCCCAGCCCCAGAGAGGCGAGCGCCAGCCACAGCCAAGGCGAACGCAGTTTCTCGCCCCAACCCGAGGTCTTGCCACGCCAGCTTTCCACGGCGTACTTCTGGGCGATCTGGCCAAGGCAAGTCAGCAGGCAGGCGGTCAGGAGCAGCAACAGGCTCATGACGCATCCCGAGGGAAGATCAGGATCACCAGGTTGCCTTGTTCATAACGTTTGCCATCCTTGGGCAGCAGTTCGATTTCTTGCAGTTCGTCATCCCCTTTGACCCGCATCACCACGCCGACCGAACCACTCTGACGCGCTTCGCGCATCCACTGTTGCACGTGCTCGAGATCGACCCGCTGCTGTATTGCATCTGGATCAGGATAGTCGAGGCCGTATTTCAATTCGCCTATCGTGTTGTACAACGCCACCTCCGGGCGTTTCAAGCGCCAGGCCAGGGCCGAGGCAGCGCCCAGGTCGTTGCTCAACAGCTTGTCGGTCTGCGCCAGTTCCGGGGCGTGCTGGAGGATGAACTGGTCGGGCATCTTGTTAGCCACCACCGAATCCGGCATGCCGGCCGGCAGCACGCCGATCAGCAGCAAACTGCCAAAAGCCGGTGCCGCCCAGCATTGCAAGGGACGGAAGGCCTGCAGCAGGTTGGCCATGATCCAGCCGATCAACCCGATGAACACCAATACCAGGTTGTGCAGTTCGTGGGTGTACAGCGGTTTTTTCAGTTGCAGATAAACCAGCGCAATCAGGACGATCAGGCCCAGCGTCATGTTCAGCAGGCCATTGATCCCCAGCACCCGGCCTTGTTCCAGCTTCAGTCGGTCCGCCAGGGCATGGCCCAGCAACAACGCCAGAGGCAGCAGGCAGGGCATGATGTAGGTCGGCAGCTTGCCGTTGCTCAGGCTGAAAAACAGCAAGGGCATCAGCAACCACAGCAGCAGGAAAGCGATGTTGGCCTGACGCCGGGTCTGCCAGGCCTGTTTCAGCGCCGATGGCAGCAACGCCGCCCATGGCAGGCTGAACGCTACCAGCAGCGGCAGGTAGAACCACCATGGCGCATCGTGTTGGGCGTCATCCCCGGCGAAGCGGCGAATGTGTTCGTGCCAGAAGAAGAACCGCCAGTAATCGGGTTCCTGCGCGTGCACCGCCAAGGCCCACGGCAGGCTCACCGCGATGGCGACGATAATCGCCACCGGGCCGTAAGTCAGCAGTTCCCGCCAGCGTTTCTGCCAGAGCACCCAGGGCAGGGCGATCAACACCGGCAACGCCCAGGCGAGGAAGCCTTTGGTCATGAAACCCATGCCACAGGCAAGCCCCAGTACAGTCCAGCCGAGCAGACGCTGGCCACGGCTGGTGCTGTCCAGCGCAAACCACAAAGCCACCAGGCTCAGGTTTACCCAGAAGGTGAATTGCGGATCGAGGTTGGCGTAGCCGGCTTGCCCGGCGATGATCGCAAAGCTCATGTACAGCAGCGCACAGGCAAAACTCTTGCGCGGCTCGTTCCACAGCCGGTGAGCGATCAGATAACACAGCAACACGCTCAGCCCGGTACTCAGCACCGAGGCGATACGCACGCCAAACAGATTATCGCCAAACAGCGCCTGGCCGATGGCAATCATCCAGTAGCCCGCGATGGGTTTTTCGAAGTAACGCAGGCTCATGAAGTGCGGCGACACCCAGTTACCGCTCAGGAGCATGTCCTGGCTAATCTGGGCGTAACGGGTTTCGTCGGGAATCCATAGGCCGTGGGTGCCCAGTGGCAACAAGTACGCCAGCAGCAGAACGACCAGTAATAACGGCAATGCCCAGGGTTTGCTCATGCGCCTTGAACCCCTAGCCAACCTTCGCGACCCTCAAGGGTGCCGCGTACAACCCGGCCCTTCGGCAAGATGGCGGGGGCGTCGGGAAGCAAATTGCCCAAGGGCTGGAAATGAATATCACGTTGGCGAGCATCGGCCAATAATTGGCGAAAATCGTTGGCCATCAGAATCCCTTCTACTTCGGCATGGACAGTGTAGACATTGAGTTTTTGCGGGGAGAACCGCTCAAGAATGAAGGTGTTGAAGTCTTTGGCCGCAACGGTCGGGCCAACCACTTCGTCGAAGGTCGGCAGGTCCACCGGAATCTGCGGTGCGCCCAGACTACCATTGGTCAGGATTGGCTGGAACATATGCTGGCCTCGACAATCGCTGTTGTAGCGAAAGCCGAAACCTTGCTTGGCTTCGATCACACGCTCGTCCGCCCGCCAACCGGCGGATGCCGAGCATTCGACTTTTTGACCGAGGATGTCACTGAGGCTGTCGACGCCACGACGAATCTGCTCGATCAGTTGCGCCTGGCTCCAGCGTCCGGCATTGGCCTGCCAGCCGTGGTGATCCCAGGCGTGCAGGCCGACTTCATGCCCAGCCGCCTGGGCTTGACGCATCAGGTGCCCGAGGTCGCGACCGATCGGTTTGCCCGGCCACGCAGTGCCTGCCAACAAAATATCCCAGCCATACAGGCCGGCAGCGTTGGAACGAAGCATCTTCCAGAGAAACTGCGGACGGATAAGGCGCCACAAGTGGCGCCCCATGTTGTCTGGCCCGACGCTGAAGAAAAACGTCGCCTTGACCTGTGCTTCATCGAGCATTTCGAGTAACCGCGGCACCCCTTCACGGGTGCCTCGGTAGGTGTCGACATCGATTCGAAGGCCTGCCTGCATCAACGTTTTTTGTCCGCGATTTCGAGCATGGCCTCGCGCAGGAAGAAGTCCAGCGTGTTGCCGATGGTTTCCTTCATCTCCACGGTGGGTGCCCAGTCAAGCAGACGCTTGGCGTTGGCGATGCTCGGTTTGCGGTGAGACACGTCCTGATAGCCAGTGCCGTAGAAAGCCTTGCTTTCGATATCGCGGAAACCGGCGAATGGCGGGAAGTTGTCGCGCAACGGGTGAGCTTCGAACTGACGCAGCAGTTCTTCGCCCAGCTGACGAATGCTGGCTTCGTTGTCCGGGTTGCCGATGTTGATGATCTGGCCGTTGCAGACATCGTTGTCGTTGTCGATGATCCGCGCCAGGGCTTCGACGCCATCGGCGATGTCGGTGAAGCAGCGTTTTTGTTCGCCGCCGTCGAACAGGCGAATTGGCGTGCCTTCCACCAGGTTCAGGATCAACTGGGTGATGGCCCGGGAGCTGCCGATACGCGCCGAGTCCAGACGGTCCAGGCGTGGGCCCATCCAGTTGAAAGGGCGGAACAGGGTGAAGTTCAGGCCTTTCTGGCCGTAAGCCCAGATCACTCGGTCAAGCAGCTGCTTGGAGATCGAGTAGATCCAGCGTTGCTTGTTGATCGGCCCAACCACCAGGTTGGAGCTGTCTTCGTCGAAGTTGGCGTCCTGGCACATGCCATAGACTTCGGAGGTCGACGGGAAGATCACGCGCTTGTTGTATTTGACGCAGTAGCGAACCAGTTTCAGGTTCTCTTCGAAGTCCAGTTCGAATACACGCAGCGGATTGCGGGTGTATTCGATCGGCGTGGCGATCGCCACCAGCGGCAGGACCACGTCGCATTTCTTGATGTGGTACTCGATCCACTCCGAGTGGATGCTGATATCGCCTTCGACGAAGTGGAAGTTCGGATGGCTGCGCAGGCGCTCGATGGCGTCCGAGCCGATGTCCAGGCCGTACACTTCATAGCGGTCGTCACGCAGCAGGCGCTCGGACAGGTGATTGCCGATGAAGCCGTTGACGCCAAGGATCAGCACGCGGGTGCGACGCGGTGCACGGCCCGATTCGGCGCCACGCAGCACAGAACCGTCGACCAGCCCCAGCTCATTGGCCAGTTGTGGACCGCTGAGGTACAGGCCGTTGTCGTTGCGTTGGCCGGCGTTGACCACCAGCGAGTCTTCGCCGCAGGCGATGCGCAGCGGATCGACGCTGATAACCCGGCCTGGTGCCTGGCCTTCGTTGCCCTTGACGACATCCGCGCTCCAGACAATCAACTTGTGCTCGCCCACGGCACAGAACGCGCCCGGGTAAGGTTGGGTCACGGCGCGGACCAGATTGAACAGTTCTTCGGCAGGTTTACTCCAGACCAGTTTGCCGTCCGCCGGGGTGCGACGGCCAAACACTGTGGCTTTGGATTCGTCCTGTGGGGTTTCGCTGATTTTGCCCTGAAGCAAGGCAGGCAAGGTGTCGCGCAGCAGATCGCTGGCGGCCTGGCGCAATTTGGCGTGCAGGGTCAGCGCGGTGTCGGCGCGCTCGATCGCTACCCGCTCCTGGGCAATGATGGCGCCGGCATCGGCACGTTTGACCATGCGGTGCAGGGTCACGCCGGTCTCGGTTTCACCGTTGACCAGTACCCAGTTGGCCGGTGCGCGGCCACGGTAGCGAGGCAGCAACGAACCGTGCAGGTTGAAGGCGCCTTTGCTGGCCGTGGCCAACAGTGGTTCGCTCAGCAGGTTGCGGTAGTAGAACGAAAACAGGTACTCGGGATTGAGTTTGCTGATGCGCTCGATCCACAGCGGGTGGTTGGCGTCTTCCGGGGCATGCACCGGGATGCCTTTACGGGCGCACAGTTGCGCAACCGAGCCATAGAACGCATTTTCCTTCGGGTCATCGGGATGGGTGAACACGGCTGCAATCTCGAAACCGCTGGCAAGCAGGGATTCGATGCCGGCACAGCCAATATCGTGATAAGCGAAGACAACAGCTTTTGCACTCATGAGAGAACCTGATCTGAAGAAGTGGAAGTGAGACCGTCAACGGTGACAACGGGGGCAGGAGCAGAAGGGGTGCTACGTAAAACTTTTTCGATAAAGAACCGTGGACGTGCCCGGACGTCGCTGTACATGCGACCCAGGTACTCGCCCAGCAGGCCCATGCCAATGAATTGCCCGCCGGTGAAAACGAACAGTACGGCGAACAGGACGAACGTACCGCCGCCCGCCCAACCGGCGCCGAAAGCCATGCGCAGCACAATCAACGCGATGGCGAACAGCACGCCTAGGCCGGCCATGCCGAAGCCGACGATGCTCAGCAATCGCAGGGGCGTGGTCGTCATGCAGGTGATCAGATCGAACATCAGGTTGATCAGGCGCATCGGGCTGTATTTGGATTCGCCGTGTTCACGCTCGGCGTGGGTCACCAGAATTTCCGTGGTGTGCCGGGCGAAGCTGTTGGCCAGGATCGGGATGAACGTGCTGCGTTCGCGGCAGGCGAGCATGGCGTCGACGATGGTGCGGCGGTAGGCGCGCAGCATGCAGCCGTAGTCGCTCATGGCAACACCGGTGGAGCGTTGCACGGCAAGGTTGATCAGCTTCGACGGCCAGCGACGCAAGGCCGAGTCCTGACGGTTGTTGCGCACCGTGGCGACTACGTCATAGCCCAGTTCGGCCTGAGCCACCAGCCGCGGGATTTCTTCAGGCGGGTTCTGCAGGTCGGCATCGAGGGTGATCACCACGTCGCCCTTGCATTGTTCGAACCCTGCCATGATCGCCGCGTGCTGGCCGTAGTTGCGGTTGAGAATGACCGCCACCACCGGGCTGCCGTCGAGACTGGCCGCCTCCTCGAGGATTTGCGCCGAGTTGTCGCGGCTGCCGTCGTCGACCAACACAATTTCGTAGTCATGGTGCAGTTGCTGGCACGCCGCTTCGGTGCGCCGGAGCAACTCGGGCAGACTGTCCTCCTCGTTATAGACCGGGATGACGATTGATACGCAACGGATCGGATAAGGTTTCACAGGCTTCTGTCCAGTGTTTTTTCAATGGCGCCGACGACACGATCGACATCATCGGTGGTCATGTCGGGGAACAACGGGATCGAACACAGCCGCGCCGAGTTCCATTCGGTGTTGGGCAGGTAGATGTTGGGGAAACGCTGCCGGTAGTAAGTGTGCAGGTGGGTGGCGATGAAGTGAATACCTGTGCCGATGTTCTGTTCCTGCAACGCCTTCATGAACGCCTCGCGATCCAGCCCGCAACGTTCGGCGTCGATGCGCAGGATGAACAGATGCCAGGCGTGCTGTTGCGCATGGGCCGGAATGGCCAGCGGTTGCACCGGCAGGCCTTCAAGGCGTTGCAGGTAGGTCTGGGCCAGCTCTGTGCGCTTGGCGTTGATCGCGTCCAGGCGTTCCAGCTGAACCAGGGCGATGGCGGCATTGATGTCGGCCAGGTTGTACTTGAAGCCGGGTTCGATCACCTGGGCCTGGGGTTTGCGGCCGTGGGTGAGGCGGTCGTAGGCGTCGACGCCCAGGCCATGGAACTTGAGCATGCGTACCCGATTGGCCAGGGCTTCATCGTCGCTGACGAACATTGCGCCCTCGGCGCAGGTCATGTTCTTGATCGCGTGGAGCGAGAAGATCGCCGTGCCTTGGGCGCCGACATGCCGACCTTTATAGAAAGTGCCCGCTGCGTGAGCCGCGTCTTCGATGACGGTGATGCCATGTTTGTCGGCCAGAGCGTAGAGCGGATCGAGGTCGAATGCCGCGCCGGCGTAATGCACCGGAATGATTGCCTTGGTGCGAGGCGTGATCGCCGCTTCGATGCTCTCCAGGTCGCTCATCAACGTGTCGCGGTCAACGTCGACGAAAACCGGCGTCGCACCGAGCAGGCAGATCATGTTGGCGGTCGACACCCAGGTCTGGGACGGAGTGATGACTTCGTCACCGGGACCGATACCCAAGGCCAACAAAGTAATGTGCATGCCACCGGTGGCCGAGGACAATGCGACGGCATGCCGACAGCCGACATAGTTGGCGAAGTGTTCTTCCAGTTGCTGGTTTTTCGGCCCGGTAGTGATCCAGCCAGAGCGCAGTACTTGCTCTACCGCAGCAATTTCTTCATCGCCGATACTCGGGCGAGAGAAGGGGAGAAACGCCTGACTCATGGGCACCTCGGAACTGAAAAAAAATTAGACTATCAGGCTTGAACGTTGGATCCAACATCAGCGTAGACGCTAAAACAAAAGCGGCATCAAGCAGTTGCCAGTAATTTGTGACAAATTACATCGGTTGACTTTGCTTGTCATGCCCGGCGGGTTGGACGCTATCAAGACGCCATCTGTGATCCGTTGAGGGTAAGCGCGATTTTGTGAAAGGAACATGAAAAACCGGTAGGTGATTCGTTTTATTTCAAGCCCATACAGGCACTGTTCAGGCTTCTACCGGCTCATCGCATTTTTTGTAGGGAAAGGCGTACAGAAGTGTCTGCCTTGATGGACTTGCGCTGCATTGCTTAGTTGTTTTTTTGAATTGTTATATTCGGGGGCGATTTCGTTTCTCGCCCGTTACCGATTCAAAAGCTTAAGGTTCGCTCAGTACATGAGCATGGCCGATGGTCGACACATGAACCTCGCTCCCAGCGGGTGGCGCGTGCATGCCGGAACTGCGCACCAGCAATGAACGCCCCGGACGGTCATCAGCGTTCAACGTCTGCAATTCCACGGTCAATGTGCAGGTATTACCGCCGAAGTCGCATTCGGTGACCACGCCGCGACAGCCGTCCTGTTGCTCCAGGCCGTGGGGCGCGCTGATCAGCTGAAGTTGCTCGGGGCGCAGCATGATTTGCGCTGATCGGTTGTTTCTGTGGTTGTTGACCGGTATGCGACCCAGATCGCAATGAGCCCAACCCGCTTCGATTCTGGCCGGCATGACCACGGCATCCCCGAGAAACAGGGCGGTTTGTTCATCGGCGGGATAGCGGTAAAGGTCCAGCGGATGTCCGGATTGCACTAGCCGGCCCTGACGCATCACCGCCAACTGATCGGCGAATGACAACGCTTCACTTTGATCGTGAGTCACCAGAATGGTCGTGACACCGGCGTCAGCCAGAAGCCTTGCGACCAATTTGCGCATGGCGGCGCGCAAACCGGTATCGAGTGCCGAAAACGGCTCGTCCAGCAACATCAGCCGTGGTTGTTGCGCCAGGGCCCGGGCCAGCGCGACACGCTGTTGCTGGCCGCCGGAGAGTTCATGCGGCCAACGATTGGCCATACTCGAGTCCAGTGCCACGCTGTCCATCAACTCGGCGACACGTTCCTGTTTGGCAACGCCCTTGGCCGCCAGCCCGAAACCGATGTTGGCGGCTACGGTCATGTGCGGGAACAGCGCACCATCCTGCGGAACATAGCCGATCAAGCGTTGATGCGCGGGGACCTCGCGGGTGCCGTCGACCAGCATTTGACCATTGAGCGCAAGGCTGCCCGAGTCCGGGAACTCGAAACCGGCGATCATTCGCAGCAAGGTGGTCTTGCCCGAACCGGACGGGCCGACGATCACCGTACGGCTTCCCGTCGGCACCGACAGGCTGATGTTCTCCAGGGCTCGGTGAGAACCGTAGGACTTGCAGATCGAGTGGAGTTCAAGAGCGTTCATCGGCCAGCCGTGCGTTTGGATTGATGGTAAAGAAGTCCGGTTAACGGAAGCGACAGCAGAATCATGAGCAAGGCATAGGGCGCCGCGGCGGCATAGTCGATTTCACTGGTCATTGCCCAGAAACCGGTAGCCAGGGTGCGCGTGCCATTGGGGGCGAGCAGCAGGGTGGCGGTCAACTCATTGCTGACCGCCAGAAACACCAGCGCAGCGCCAGCGGCAGCACCGGGTGCGGCCAGACGCAGAGTGATCAGCCACAACGCCCGACCAGGCGAACGGCCGAGGCTGCGTGCCATGTTCTCCAGTTCCACCGGCGCCTGGGCGATGCCTGCGCGCAAACTCACCAGGGCGCGGGGCAAAAACATCAGTAAATACGCCAGCAGCACCGTGATGGTGGTCTGGTAAATCGGCCGGGCAAAATGAATCGTCAGCGTTACCAGTGCCAGCGCGACGACAATCCCCGGCAACGCGCTGGTAATGTAGTTGCAGCTTTCCAGCACACGTTGCAACGGGCCCGGTGAGCGAATCGACAGCCAGGCGATCGGGATAGCCGCGCATGTGGTAATAAGCGCGCCGGCGGCCCCGAGCATCAGCGTCTGCTCCAGCGCCGGCAGCAGTTCGCTCAGGTTCCAGACTTGCGCGCCACCGGCGATCAGCCACTTGCCAAGGGTGATCAACGGCACGCCGAGTGCCAGCACGCAGGTCATGCCTTGCAGCGTGAGCGCGAGCAGGGTGGTGCGCAACTTCAAGCGCACGATCCTTTGTTCGCGCGCGCTTCCCGACCCGACCCGGGCGTAACGCGCCGTGCCGCGAGCAGCCGACTCAGCCGTCAGCATGGCCAGGCAGCAGAGCGCGAGGACGCCGGCCAGCATATTGGCGGCAGGCCCGTTGAAGGTGGACTTGAACTGGTCGAAGATGGCCGTGGTGAAGGTGTCGAAGCGAATCATCGCGTACAGACCGTACTCGGCCAGCAGGTGCAGCCCCACCAGCAAGGCGCCGCCGCAGATGGCCAGGCGCAACTGCGGCAGCACCACACGAAAGAACACTGCCCAGGGCTTGAGCCCCAACGACTCGGAGACATCTTCGATGGCCGGATCGAGCCGGCGCAAAGTCGCTGCTATCGGCAGGTAAAGAAACGGGAAATAGGCGATGACCGACACCAGAACGCCGGCAAACAGCCCATGAATCGGTGGCACCAGACTGACCCACGCATAGCTGTGCACGAATGCTGGCACTGCCAGCGGCGCCGTCGCCAACAGCGACCACCAGCGCCGCCCCGGCAAGTTGGTGCGTTCCGTCAACCAGGCCAGCGCCAGACCCAGTGCGATGCACAAGGGAATGGTAAGCACCACCAGCAGCACGGTGTTGATCAGCAACTCGCCGACGCGTGGGCGCCATACCAGCGTCACCAGCGTCGCCCAGCCAGTCTGCGCCGATACGCCGATCACGAAAGCAATCGGCAGCAACGCCAGCAACGACATCAGCACCGACAGGCTAATCACCCAGGCGCCGCCGCGGCCCGAGAAGACGCCGCGAGAGCGTGCGCGCAAGTTTACAGAGGACGCCGCAGCGACCTCTGCCGGTAGCGTTTCAGGCAACAATTAGAGCAACCCGGCCTGGGTCATCAGCTCAACCGCCTTTTTGCTGTCGAGTTTCGAGACGTCGACAGTCGGAGCGTCGAGTTGCTGCAGCGGCACCAGTTTCGGATTGGACTCTGCATTCTTGCCCACGGCGTATTCAAAAGAGTTGCCGTTCTTGAGGATCGCCTGGCCGTCTTTGCCGGTAATCCATTTCAGGAATGCCTGGGCCTGTTCCTTGTGTTGACTGGAGGCCAGGACGCCACCGCCGGACAGGCTGACAAAGGCACCTGGATCCTTGTGTTTGAAGTAGTTCAGCGAGGTGTTCTTGCTGTTCTCGCCGGTCTTGGACTGATCGACGAAGCTGTAATAGTGATAGATCACGCCGCTGTCGATCTGACCGGCATTGACCGCCTTGAGCACGGCGCTGTTGCCCCGGTAGGCGGTGAAGTTGGTTTTCATCGCTTTCAGCCAGTCGAGGGTCGCGGCTTCACCCTTGAGTTCCAGCACGGCAGCGACGATGGCCTGGAAGTCGGCACCGGCCGGCGAAGCGGCCCAGCGGCCTTTCCAGTTCGGTGCTGCGAGGTCCATCAGCGATTTTGGCAAGTCTGCTTCAGCCAGCTTGCTCGGGTTGTAGACGAACACCGTGGAGCGTGCGGCAATCCCTACCCATTTGCCATGCGCCGGACGATAGGCCGCGCCCACTTGTTCCAGCGTGCTCGGCGCAACCGGTGCAAACAGCCCCGCGTTGTCGACCAGCACCATCGCCGGGGAGTTTTCGGTCAGGAACACGTCGGCCGGGGAGGCTGCACCTTCCTGCACGAGCTGATTGCCCATCTCGGTGTCGTCGCCATTGCGCACGGTCACTTTGATGCCGGTTTCCTTGGTGAAGCCTTCGACCCAGGATTTGGTCAGGCTTTCGTGTTGAGCGTTGTAGACCACGATACCCTCCGTCTGCGCAGCGGCATACACGTGACCGGCGCTGAGGAAAGCAGTGGTCAGCAATGCGTTTTTAAGGAACGAGGGGATACGGGAAATCATTCTGTCGACGGCTCCTGTTTTTTTAGTCAACACGCGCAGATTCATCATGGGAACAATGCGAATCATTTGCATGTTTGAGTCGCCGCGAATGTAGAGCGCCAAATGAGAAAAAAACGTCAAAAAAATCGTAAATAGATGTCATTTCACGGTCGACGGAAAACTTGAGCCGACACGGTGGTGGGCAACTTTCAAACGATATCTTCGATCGGAGTGTGGCCTTGGGCCTCTTGGCTGAACTTTGGCCTGGTCTGAGGTGACGCGGGGCTCAAGGCTTATAACGCATCATGGCAATGGTCACGCGCGTCCCTGTCTGCGGCGTACTTTGAACCGTCAGATGTCCACCCAGTCTTTCGACAATCCGCTTGCAGTGGGCAAAGCCAAGCCCGAACGACGATGATTGCGACCGTGCGGCGTCGGCACGGAAAAACACTTGCCCCAATTGCCGGACTTCTTGCGTGGACATGCCTGCACCGTTATCGGTGATCCTGATGATCAAACCGCTGCCCGGATGTTCGTCCAGCATGACGTCGACGGCGCCGCCGGCCGGGGTGTACTTGATGGCGTTGTCCAGCAGGTTGCCAAACACCACTTCCCACTGTTCCGGTCCTCCGGCGACTTGGGCCTGATAATCCTCCAGCAGATGCAGGGAGAGACTGAGACCTTTGAGTTCGGCAGCCTTGCGCCAACGCTCGACAGCATTGAGCGCATTGTCATTCAACCCACTTGCCTGCCCGGCAATCTCGGCGGTGCCCTCCAGTTGCGCAAGGTCCAACAGGCCGAGAGACAGGCGCTTGAGCACCTGCATTTCGGCCAGCACATCACGACAGGTCTGGGCGTAATCTTCGGCGTGCCGTGGCCGCGCCAGAATGACCTCCAGCGCAGAGGTCACGGCAGCAATCGGCGTCTTCAGTTCATGGGAGGCGTTGGCGATAAACAGCCGTTGATGTTCCAGCACCTCCTGAACCGCCGCTTCCATTTGCGCGTAGCTGTCGAACAGCAGTTTTTCTTCCGCCGAGTGCGCCTCGAACACCACCCGGCGGGTGAATTCCGGCGGCTTCAAGGTGCGCAGTTGTCGAGCGAAATGGCGAAGGTTGCGGGTGGAGAGCGACACCACGATAAAACTGCCAAGCGTCGTCAACAGCAATATCCCTATCGCGGCCAGCGCCACCACCCGTTTGAAGGCGTTGACCGCATTGAGCACCGGTTGCGCGTTGGTGGCCACCAGCAGCCTGGCTTTCAGCGGGCCTTCGGGGCTGGCGCGCTCAAGGTCGCCCATCTGTGCGATCCATTTCTCGTGACCGACATCGAACAGGAAAGTCTCTTCGTCGCCCGCGCGAACCTGACTCATGGCCTCGCGAAGCGCTTTGCGCATTGACGGCGTTGGTCCCCAGGATTCTTGCAGCATCTCACCCGATATCGATGACAAGTCAAAAAACAGGTCGTGATCGTGATCCAGTTCCGAGGCGAATTCACCCTGGCGCTGATAGACCAACTGCGCGTTTTCGACGCTGATCAGCGACTCGATGACGTCCGACTGGGTATCGAGATGGTGCCGCAGTTCATCGAGCCGGGTGGTTTGCACCCAATGACTCAGCCACACATAGCCGACGAACAACACACACGCCTGAACCACGAACAGCGTGAGCGCGATTTTGATGTTCAGTGCCAGGTTACGCCACACGAAGGATCAACCCTTTGCCGCGAACGGTTTCAATCTCGACGTCGGCCCCAGCCAACTTGCGTCGCAGGCGATTGAGCAGCACGTCCAGGCTGTTGCTGTCCGGCTCGCTGTCGAAAGGGTAGAGCAACCCCAGCAATACCGTGCGGGTCTGCAACTGATTCGCCTTGCCGGCCAGCGCCACCAGTAGATTGTATTCCATGCCCGTGAGATCCAGCGGACGGCCGCCGATGCTGACCCGCAAGGTGTCGAGTTCGATGTTCAGATTACCCAGTGTCAGCGATTTCGAGCCACGGGCGATCGAGCGCCGATAGAGGGCATTGAGCCGCGACACCAACTCGATCATTTCGAAAGGTTTGCTCAGATAATCGTCGGCGCCGCGATCCAGGCCCTGCACCCGATCCACTACTTCGCTTCTGGCCGTGACCATGATCACCGGCACGTCGTTGCCCTTGCCGCGCACCACGCTGAGTACTTCCAGACCCGATATCTGCGGCAGCATCCAGTCCAGCACCAACACGTCGTATTCACTGGCATCGGCATAGTACAAGGCCTCTTTGCCGTCCCTGGCCAGATCCACCACCCAGCCTTCTTCCTCAAGCCCGCGCTTGATGCTGTTACCCAGCAGGGCATTGTCTTCGGCCACCAGAACCTTCATCGCTCGCTTCCTGATCAGGCATTGCAGGCGTGCATTCATTGCATGTCCGGCACGCACTGGCAAGCCGTCGCACAGCCATGTGACTTCGTTAACAAGCGGTTCATTTTCGCTTCTTTAGACTGCCCGCCAGTGGTGAGCGAGCCCTTCGGCTTCGATTCGCTTTTCAGTCCCTTTTCTGGATTTCTTCCATGAGCCTTTCCAGTCGACGCCTGTCGTTCATCCTCCTGACGGGGCTGCTGGCCTGTCTGGTGGCTGCGACATTTTCCAGCCTGGCCACTCATGTGCGCTTCGGGCTGGAGTTTCGCGGTGGTTACGAGATTTATTACGTTGTGAACCCGGCACCGGGCAAAACCCGGCTCGCCAAGGATGACTTGTTGCAGACGGTCGCGATCCTGAGTAAACGCGCCGACAGCATTGGTATTACCGAACCGGACATCCGGGTCGAGGGCGCCAACCATATTCGGGTGAAACTGGCAGGCCTGACGTCCGCCGAAGAATCACGCTCGCTGCTCGGAAGTTCGCAGGGGTTGCCCACGCAGCTGACCGAGAAATACACCCAGACCGTCGGCAGCGTACTCGGCAAAACCGCGCTGGCGGAAACCGTTCAGGCAGGTTTGATCGGCATCGCCTGTATTTTCCTGTTGCTGGTGGGGCTGTACCGCACTGCCGGTTTGATCGCCGCGTTTTGTACGCTGGTCTACCTGTGGCTATTGCTGATTGTATTCACCGCCTCGGGTGCCACCTTGTCGCTGTCGGCGGTGGTCGCGTTTGTGCTGGGCATTGGCATGGCGGCGGATGCGAGCATCATTTGCCTGGAACGTATTCGCGAGGAAATCGACCTTGGCCGGTCTCTGCGCGAAGCCGTGGATAACGGTTTCAAAGGCTCGCAGCCGACGATACGTGATGCAAACCTGGTGACCGCGCTGGCGATGATTGCCTTGTTCGCGGCCGGCATCGGGCCGATTCAAGGATTTGCGCTGACCATGCTGGTGAGCATCGTGATCAGTGTCGCCACTAACTTCTTGCTAATTCGCCAGCTGATGCTGTGGCTGGTCGATACCCAGTGGGTCAGCCAGCGTTGGTTGATCGGAAAGAGCAAGCCGCGCGCCACCAAGGCTCGCCGTTTCAACTTCTTGGGCCTGGGTAAAACGGCGATTGTGGTCTCGTTGCTGACCATCGTTTCCGGCTCGCTGTATTACCGCGCTCACGGCCTGAACCTGGACATTGATTTTACCGCCGGCACTGCGCTGGACATCGACGTCGACCGTGCGATCACTCAGGAAACCGCCACGCAAATCATGACCGGGGCGGGCACCATCCCGGCCACCGTGGCCGTGGGCGGTGCACAGAATCAGCACATCGCCGTACGCTTCGATGAAGTGCTCAAGTCCGCTGATCTGAAGCAGATCATTACTGCGTTCAAGGGTAAGTATCAGACCGTAGAGTACGAGGAAAACACCGCAGACCCGGGCGTTGCACGGGATTTTGCCACTCGGGCCATTTATGCGGTGATTGCGGCATTCGCCAGCATCGCAATCTATATCGGCCTGCGTTTCTCCTGGGCCATCGCCTTGGCAACCTTGCTGCCGATCGTTCAGGACATCCTCATCGTTTCGGCGATCTTCTCGCTGTTCAAGTTCGAGATCGACGTCACTTACATCGCTGCATTGCTGACGATCATCGGCTATTCACTGAACGACAAGATCGTGATCTTCGGACGCATTGTCGAAAACGTGAAAAAGTCCCCGCCGGTGGATGCGCTGGCCTTGTGGAGCCTGATCAACCTGAGCATCAGCCAGACCCTGAGGCGTTCGCTGTACACCGTGCTGACAGTGGTGATGGCGTCGACCTGCCTGTATCTGTTTGCCTGCGAACCGTTGCAGATGTTCTCGCTGGCTCTGGTGCTGGGTCTGATATCCGGCGCGGTGTCGTCGATTTTCATGTCCAGCGCTATCTGGCTGACGCTTTCCCGGCGAAGCTTTCGGGTGGCGAAGGTTGGTTCAACATTGAAACTCAGCCCCAAGCGTGTCCCGCATCTGGCGTCCACGCCGTTCCTGGGGGCACTGCTGTTCGTCTGCACGGTCGGCGTCGGTGGGTGGTTCTGGGTGCCGGCTCAGGCAACGGCCGGTAAAACGACGGTGAGCGCCTCGACGGTGACCGGTTCCCTTGGCGATTTGTCGAGTTTCCGGACGATTACCGTAGACACTGCCCGTTTAGTGGACGCCGGCGACCTGAAAGCAGCCAAGGCTCGCATCACCGATCTGGAAACAGCGTGGGATCAAGCCGAAGAAACCTTGCAGCCGAAGTCGCCGGCTGACTGGACTTCGGTCGATAAATCGATTGACCGTGCACTGTCCCAACTGCGCTCCGGCAACCCGGATCCGCAAGCCTGTGCCGAAGCCTTGAAGACTCTGCTGGCCAAGTTTGATAGCAAGCAGATCAGTGCCGCCATTCCCGTAGCGGCCACTCCCGCCGGGTCGATGGGCGATCTGTCCTACCTGATGGCCATCATTACCGACACCAAAAAGCTACTGGGCAGTGGCGACATGAAAGGTGCAAGGGCCAGGATCACTGACCTGGAAAGTGCCTGGGACCAAAACGAGGAACAACTGCGACCGATTGATCCTGAAGGCTGGACCTCCATCGACAAGTCCCTGGACCGGGCGTTGAAGCAAGTCAGAACCGGGTCGCCGGATCTGACTGCGTGTACTGAGGCGCTGGAAACCCTGGCGACGAAGATCGACAGCAAGCGCCTGCACTGACACCTATTCGGCCCGGGGAATATACGCCACGCTCTGGTCTTCACGGCCGTGGAATATGCGCTCGCCGTTGGTGGGCGTGGTGGTGATGACCTGATGGTCGGCACTCAGGTAGTCCAGCGGTACTGCATCACCGTTGCGGTACTGGGTGATAACGATGGTGCGTTGCGGGTCCCAGTGCTGGCCGCTGGTGTTGTCCAGCCAGGTCATCAGCGCGGCGGTATCGCCGGTGCGAGGAAAGTCCTGGCTTTGCTGCACGTAATAGAAGGGGGCGCCGCCGGTTTGCAGGTACATCGGCACTTTGTTGTCCACCTCGATCATCACCATGCGCCATGTATTGAGCGGTGCGCGTTTGCTGGCCTCAAGCCTGACCGTCTCACCGAACTGAACCACGCCGCCACCGCCGTTGGTCCAGGGATAGAACACACCGAGTATCGCCATCAACAACACAGCGGTCAGGCCGAAACCGATTTTCAATCGGCGACTACCGAACCTGTCTGTGGCATTGCGTTCGGCCATTCGCCGGGTGATCCACCAGGCGCCCAGCAACTGGGCGAAGGGCACCAGGGGCAATACGTAGTAACTGCGTCGACTGCCGCTGGCCGTGAAAAACAGCATCAACAGACCCAACCCCCAAACCAGCCAGCGCGTATTGGGTTCGACGCTGCGCCAGTGGCGCAGCGCAAACCACAACCCCAGCATCCAGCAAGGCGCCCATGGCAGAGTGTAGACCGGGAGGTAAATCAAATAGGTGTAGATCGGTCCGATGTTGTCGAAGGGCTGGAAAAACCGCACGACGTTTTCCCGCAGCACCAGGCCCAGGCCACTTTCGCCATAAGTCGGCGCGCCGTAGAGGTGCGACAATATGAATGGCGTCATGTAAAACGCCCCGGCGATGACCAGGGCGCCGCACAGCCGCAGATTGAGATGGCTTTTCCAGCGACCGTCCTGCACCACATGCGGTAATAGCAGCAAGCCCGGCAGAATGAAGCCGATCAGGCCTTTGAACAATGAGGTCAGGGACAACAGCAGGAAAAACACCAGGTAACGGCTGAAACGCGTGTCTTGCGGCCCGCGCCAATACCACCACACCGCCGCCAGCACACCGCAGACGGTGAGGATGTCGGCGGTGGCGACCCGTGCCCAGAACACGAAATAAAAGGTGGTCGCCAGCATCCACCCGGCAATCAATCCGGTGCCTTTGCGCATTAGCTGCTCGCCGATCAAGTACACCAGCCAGACGCTCAGCCAGGCGGCAACCACCGAAGACAAGCGTAATGACCAGTGCCCTAAACCGCCGGTCAGCCAGGCGGTGGCCGTGATCAGCCAGTAGGAGGGCAGCGGTTTGTCGTAATACGGCCCGCCCTTGAGGTAGGGATCGAAATAGTCACCGCTCTGGAGCATTTGCAACGCGATGTTGGCCCAGCGGGTTTCCGGCCCCCATAACTCCCGCGTGCCCAGGCCCAACAACAAAATCAGCGCAGAGGCGCCGAGCAGGAGCGCCAAGGCGCCCCTGTCACTAGCCCGAAGGTTCATAGCGGGTTTCCTGTAGGAAGAACGGTGTCAGGGTTGGCTCTGCGGGAATATCAGAATCTCCAGGTGGCCGCGCTGATAGCGCTTGCCATCGATGGGCAACATCTCGACTTCCTGCATCTCCGCGACACTGTTAACCCGCATCACCACGCCGACCGCGCCTTTTTTGCGGGCCTCGGTCATCCATTGCCCGACGTTGTCCAGGGTGACTTTACGTGACGCCATGGCGGGATCGTCGAGGCCATATTTCAGCTCGCCGACAGTGTTGAACAGATCGACCTGAGGTCGCTTCAGGCGCCACGACAAGGCTGACGCCGCGCCCAGATCGTTGCTGAGCAACGATGTCGTCTGACTCAAGGCATCCAGATGCTCGGCGATGAACTGGTCAGGCATTTGGCTATTGACGATCTGCGCCGGCATCGCTGCCGGCAACAACGCTACCAGCAGCCAGATGCCGAGTGCCGGCATGGCCCAGAATATCAATGGACGCAGCACCTGCAAGGCGTTGGTGATGATCCAGCCGAGCAACACGATGAACGCCAGGGACAGGGTGAACATCTCGGTGTTTTCGTAGACTTCCTTGGTGGCTTGCAGATAAAGCAGGGCGATCAGGGCGCTGGTGGCGATGACGACGTTGATCACGCCGTTGATGCGAATGATCCGGCCTCGTCCTTGATTCAATAGCTCCATCACTGCGTGTCCCATCAGCAATGCCAATGGCAACAGGCACGGCATGATGTAGGTCGGCAGTTTTCCGCTACTCGAGCTGAAGAGCGCCAGCGGCAACAGCATCCAGAGCAACAGAAAACCGATCACGGGCTGGCGCTTTTGCTGCCAGGCCTGGACGAGTGTCGTTGGCAACAAGGCAGCCCACGGCAGGCTCGAGGCGACCAGCAGCGGCAAATAGAACCACCACGGGCGCGCGTGTTGCGCATCTTCGCCAGCAAAACGGCGGATGTGTTCGTGCCAGAAGAAAAACCGCCAGAAGTCCGGTTCCTGATGATGAATGGCAAGCACCCACGGCAGGCAGACCACCGCCGCCACGACCACCGCCAGTGGTCCGTAGCGCAACAGCTCGCCCAGGCGTCGCTGCCAGATCATGTAGGGCAGGGCGATCAACACCGGCAACAACCAGGCGAGAAAGCCCTTGGTCATGAAGCCCATGCCACAGGCAAAACCCAACAGCGCCCAAGCGCCGAGTTTGCCGCGGGAGGAATGGCTATCGATGGCAAACCACAACGCGACCAGGCTCAAGTTGACCCAGAGCGTGAATTGCGGATCGAGGTTGGCGTATCCGGCTTGTCCGGCGATCAGGCCGAAGCTCATGTAGAGCAAGGCGCAGATAAAGCTCTTGCCCGGATCATTCCAGAATCGGCGAGCAATCAGGTAAGTCAGCCAGACGCTCAGCCCGGTGCTCAGCGCCGAAGCGATACGCACACCAAACAGGTTGTCGCCAAACACCGCTTGGCCGATGGCGATCATCCAGTAACCGGCGATGGGTTTCTCGAAGTAGCGGATACCCATGAAGTGCGGGGACACCCAGTTACCGCTCAGCAGCATTTCCTGACTGATCTGGCCATAGCGGGTTTCATCGGGAATCCATAGACCATGGGTGACTAGCGGCAGCAGGTAGAAGACCACGTACGCCAGCAGCAAGCCGGGCACGATCCAGCGTTCGGTGATGGGCAGCGCACGCGCGGTGCCACGCAATAAAGAGCCGTCGGGGTGGGGCAACAAGTTATTGGACGTCATGACTCGACCTTGGCGCAGAAGGAAGTTGCTCCGCCAGGTGCACGCTTGCACTAGCGGAACTTTTTACATAAAGCAACACAATAGCGATGTGGACTACAGAAGTTGCGTCAGCCATCTAATGGTTACGGACTAGTTATAGTCTGCCCGAGCAAAAAGGCTTTCTCGGCTTCGACTTTTTTTTCCGCGATTATTGTTTCAAGGCTTTGCCGTGCAACAGCGTCTGCCAGTCAGTGGCATTCACAATGCCGAGTACCTGAGGTTGCCCGTCGGCGGCAATTTGCACGAACAAGGCACTGCCATACTTACTGGTCGTCGCGTGCTCGAAACCGGTCTGGGCTTCGAAATCACTGATGCAACCGCTGTGCGTGACCAACACCAGGTTTCGATGGGCTTGCTTGTGCGCCACCACATCGTTACGCAGGGTTTTACCGCAGCTGACCAGCCATTCCTGGGTCATCGCGTCTTTGCCGAACATGTAACGCGAGGTTTGTGCCGTGCGGGTGGCTGGGCTGCTCAGCACATCGGTCTGGGTCATGCCCAGCTGCATAAAACCTTGGCCCACGGCTGTGGCGGCTTCGCTGCCGACTCGGGTAATGCCGTCGGCGGGGCCAAGGCACGGATTGCTGGACTGGTCGCAGCGTTCCGCATGGCGAACCAGTACCGCCACTTCACCGGCTTGCCAGCGATCGACCAGGCTGTTGGTCGCTTCGGACCCGGCGGTCGCCAGGTTGATCGGAGATCTGGGCCACCAGACAAACCCCGTGACGAGTGCCGCGATAACCAGAGCGGCCGTTGCCGCGACCAGTTTGCCGAGCCGCGACTTAACGATTCGTGCCGCTGGCTGTTTGCGCGATACATGATCAACCATGTTTTGTTTACCCGTCGGTACGCAATAGAGAACAACTTTCAAATACAACCCAGCGTAACAACGCTTGAAGGGGCCTGGAAAGACACTAGTTCAAGGCAGGTGTCGGAGTGGTGAAAGGGATGTGAAAAATTTGCGTAGAAAAATTTCAGTACTTTTTTTAGTTGGTTGTTGCAGCGCTTGTCTTGAACACCACGTACAGTGGTCTATGGTCTATCTTTGGTTCGCGTCTCGGCTCTGCGGCATCGGCCCGATTCAGCAGATGGCGCGGTTTGAACCGGCAGTGGAGCCAAGCAACAGAATGGATTTCAAACTGAGTCTGAATAAACGGATTGTCATCGTATTTGCCTTGATGAGTACCTTGGTCGCGGGCGTATTTGCGATGGGCATCGTCGCGACCGTGCATGTGGTGGATCGAAATATCACGGCTTCCCGCCTGGTAGGAGGGCTGCACCGCTTGCTGTCGATGGAAAACAGCGCCGGGTGGAGCCATCAGCCGGAGAAAGACGAACTGTTTTTCATCCAGGAAGGTCCGGGTGCGATGGCGCTGGATAAGGAACTGGCGGCGCTTGCACCAGGTTTTCAGGAAACGCTCTACGCGGGTTCTAAGTACTACGCCATGGTAAGCCTGGTGGGCGGTCGCAAATACGTTTTGTTGCGAGACCGGCGAAGCGTCGAACAGCGTGAACAGGCGTTATTCTCGGTGGTGGTCGTCGGGTTCGTCTTGAGCATCCTGCTCGCGGTTTTGTTAGGCCGGATGCTGGCCAGGCGTGTGATGGCGCCGGTCATTCGTCTGGCGCACCAGGTGCGTCAACGTGAGCAGTTGCTGGAACTGGCCCCTGAGCTTCATCCCGACTACGCGGCCGACGAAGTGGGAGCGCTGGCACTTGCCTTCGATCAGACCCTGGGCCGGTTGCGTGAGGCACTGGACCGGGAAAAACTCTTTACCAGCGATGTCAGCCACGAACTTCGCACGCCATTGATGGTATTGGGCAGTTCCTGCGAATTGCTGCTAGCCAATCCCTCGCTTGACCGGCGCTCCGTGGCTCAAGTCAGTCGAATTGCCCGCGCGAGCGACGAAATGCGGCAATTGGTCGATACGTTTCTGATGCTGGCTCGCGATCGGGAAGACTCTGATACCGCAGCAAGTGCGACGCTCAAAGAAGTCGCCGATGCTCTCGTGGATATCTGGGCGCCGCTGATCCGGGAAAAAGGCATCGAGTTTATCTACGACAATGAACAGGTTTCGTCGGATCGCCATAACCTGACGTTCCTGCGATCGGTCATGGGCAATTTGCTGCGCAATGCCTGGCATTACACCGATCACGGCTACATTCGCCTGACCCTGCGGGCGCGCGGTTTCAGCGTCGAAGACAGTGGCATAGGCATTTCGGAAGAAAAACGCCATACGATGTTTCAACCGTTCGTTCGCGGTGACGAGCGCCGGGGAGAAGGCCTGGGACTGGGGCTTTCACTGGTCCAACGGATTTGCACCCATCAGAATTGGCGAGTGGAACACAGCAGCCTTCAGCCCAACGGCAGTTGTTTCACCATTGAACTGGAAGGCGTCTGATGACTGTTATTTAGTTGCCGGGCAGCTTTTCGATGTGCCGGCGGTAGCCTGGCTGATGGTGGCGGCCAAGCGCTTCACATTGTTCTGATGAGCCACCACCAACTCATCGATACTCGTGCCGGAAGGCGTCTGCAAGGTGCTGCGGCAGGTGACTAATGCAGCATCGCCTTCGCCGAGTTTGCGCAGGCGCCATTTGACGTCGATCAATGCGTACTGACCGGGTATCGAATCAAAACGCTGAACGTCCAGGCGCAACGACACTTTGCGCTGCGGGTTACTGTTGACCAGTTGATCGACCAGGGCACTGCGCAGTTCCTCCGACAGGCTTGCGCCCCACCATTGTGTTTCGAGGATTGCCAGGCCGGCGTTGCCTTGACGAATGACGATCTGCGGACGGTCGACCTGGGGCGGCACGGTGATGCTTTCGATCTGGATGTCCGCTCCGCCGCTTGCACCGCTCGGTTGAGCCGGGGTCAGGGTGTGGAATTGAATCGGCTCACTGCGGCAAGCGGCGAGTAGCAACAACGCAGTGACCAGCGTGATCTTCAGCGAAAATGCCATGGGTAGCTCCTGTGGTCAGTTGCGCGGTGGCCCTTGCAGATCCATCGGCGCGGCATTGTCGGGGCGGCCGCGAATCAGCGATTCCGGATGCCGTCCCATGTAGTCCGAGAGTTCACGCAACGAGCGCGACATGCGTCCAAGCTCGTCCAGGGTCTGGCTCAGTTGTTCCCGTTGCGGCGAATCTTCGGCGAGGGTCGAACTGGCCGATTGCAAGGTCTTGCTGACGTCCGACAGGGTGGTTTGCACGCCGGGCAGGGTCTTGGCGTTGAATTGTGCGAGTCCTTTGCGCAGTTCGACGAGGTTGCTGTCCAGGTTGCCGGCTATGCGTTCGATGGGCAGCTGGTTGATCTTGTTGACCATGCTCTCGAGTTTTTCCTGCAACTGCTCAAGGCTCCCGGGAATGGTGGGAATGACGACGGGACGGGCGGTCGGATCGAACACGACTTTTTCAGCTTTGGGGTAGAAGTCGAGCGCGATGTACAGCTGGCCGGTCAACAGATTGCCGTTACGGGCCTGGGCTCGCAGGCCGTTTTCGATGAAGGAGCCGATCAGGCGCACGCTGGCGGCTTCATCGTTGGGGTCATGTTTCAAGGCTTCGAGCAATTTGAGATGAGCCTTACCGAGGCGTTGCGGGTAGATCACGATGCCGACATTGACCGGGAAGCTGCGTTTTTTCGCGTCGAAATCCAGATTGACTGCCACCACCCGGCCGATCTCTATGCCGAGGAATTCCACCGGTGCATCAACCTTGAGCCCGCGCAATGCCTGATCGAATCGCAAGCTCAGGTACTGCGCCTTGCCGTTGGGCGGGGCGAGGGCGGTATGCTCATCCTCGAACAGGTCGAAGGCATTATCCTCGGCCGCCACTTGGTCGTTGGGGCTGTATTCCGGCGCGCGAAACGCGATGCCGCCCACCAACAGGGCCGACAGGGATTCGGTCTTCACCGCAAAACCGTTGGCGCCGACATTCACATCTATACCGCTGGCGTTCCAGAACCGGGTGTTCTCGGTAACGTAGGCATCGTTGGGTGCGTGCACGAATATTTCGATGTTCACCCCTTTGCCGTCGGCATCCAGTTCATACGCCACCACTTGCCCGACGGGGATCTTGCGGTAGTAGACGGGGGAGCCGATGTCCAGCGAGCCGAGGTCCTGAGTGTGCAGCATGAAGCGTTTACCCGGTTCGCCATAGGTAATGGGCGGCGGGTTTTCCAGCCCGATGAAGTGTTTGGAGCGGGCATCGGCCTGGCCGATGTCGGCACCAATGTAGTCGCCCGACAGCAAGGTATCGATGCCCGAAACGCCACCGGCACCGATGCGCGGCCGCACAACCCAGAACTGCGAGTCTTCCCGGGTGAAGCTTTCAGCTTGTTTGTCGAGCTGGATCGTGGCGTCGACGCGTTTCTGGTCGCCGCTCAGTTTCACTTCCGAGACGCGGCCGATGACCACATTGCGGTATTTGACCTCGGTCTTGTTGGCCACCAGGCCGCTACCGGTCTTGAACGTGATGGTGATGGTCGGGCCTTCCTGCAGCCAGCTGTGCACCACCAGGGAAATCCCCACCAACACCGCTACGATCGGCACGATCCATACCAGCGAAACGCTGAAGCGACGGGTCTTGATCGCGGCTTGGCCAGGGGCTTGCGGACCGTCAGTGGCTTGGGACTTCATCCATGGGCTCCTCATCTTGTGGGTTTTGCAGCGCTCTATCCCGCTCGTTATCCCAGATCAGCCGCGGGTCGAAACTCATCGCCGACAGCATGGTGAACACCACCACCAGACCAAAGAACAGAATGCCCGGGCGCGGTTCGATATCGCCCAGGGCCTGGAATTTCACCAATGCCGCCACCAGCGCAACGACAATGACGTCGAGCATCGACCAGTAGCCGATCAGCTCGACAAAACGGTAAAGCCTCGAACGTTCCTTGCGCGCCCAGAAGCTGCCGCGTTGCACCGTGATCAGCAGCAGGGAGAGAGCAACGAACTTGATGCCCGGCACCGCGATGCTGGCAATGAAAATGATTAGCGCAATGTCCCATGCACCGTGTGCCCAGAACTCCAGCACACCGCTCATGATGGTGCTGTCGGAGCCGTTGCCGAACAGACTGGTGTTCATGACCGGCAGCAGATTGGCCGGGATATAAAACACCAGTGAGGCCAGCAGATAGGCCCATGTCCGGGTCAGAGAGTCAGGTTTGCGGGCATGCAACGGCGCGCCGCAGCGTTCGCATTCGTGAGGTTGATCGGTCATGTCGCAGGCCATGCCACAACTGTGGCACAGGCACAGGTTGAGTTCGCTGGCGAGCGGTGGCCTGTTCATAGGGTGTCCCACAAATCACGTACATCGCGCCCGGCGATGCGGATCAGCAACAGGCTGAGGACCGCCAGGGCAAACATGCCGATACCCGGCAGCACATCCAGCAGCCCGGCGAGTTTGAACACCGCGACCATCGCCCCAAGCAGGCAGACTTCCAGCATGCTCCAGGGCCTGAGGGTTTCCAGCCAGCGCATGCATAGCTTGAAGCCTGGGGAACGTCGGGAGGTGAGGGCAAAGCTCAATACCCAGATCAACAGGAGCAGCTGGAACATCGGCGCGATGATGATGGAAATCGCCGCCACTAACGCAATGAAAGTGATCGGCCCCTGGCTCAGCGCCACCACCGAATCCCACAGCGTCGCGCTGTTCTTCATGCCCTTGAGGCTGATGGTCATGACCGGATAGAAATTCGAGAAAGTCCACAGCACGGCCGCCGTGAAGCTCAGCGCCAGGCGTTGCTGCACCGACAAGCCGTTGTAACGCGCAAGCACACCGCCGCAACGTGTACACAGGGCCTTTTGATGTTTGGCGAGCGTGACTTTTTCATACACGCAGTCGCAGTGCTCGCAGATGATCAATGGAGCAGTCGTCGCCATGGGCAGCACTCGCCGGGAGGCAGAAAAGTCAGAGCACTCCCTCAATATAGAAGTGACTTGCGATTGAGCAAATCTAAAGGCTACTCCAGGGATAACCCGAATGCGGCACTAGAGGGCATTTGTAGCAGACTGCACTTCGGCTTCAGGGTATGTGCAAAGCCATTACCACGAATCTCAGCCAAGCAATTCGCGCAACCGGTACCAGAACATGCCAAGCGCCAGCAGCGGTGAGCGCAGGGTTCGTCCGCCGGGAAAGGTCATATGCGGCACGGCGCTGAACACGTCCAGCCCCCGGCTGTGGCCGACCTGTATCACTTCGGCCAGCAACCGGGCGCACCAGTGGGTCACGTTCAGGCCATGGCCGGAATAACCCTGGGCGTAGAACACGTTCGGGTACTGGCTCAGGCGGCCGGCCTGGGGGAAACGGTTGGCGGTGATGCCGATCTTGCCGCCCCATTGGTAGTCGATGCGCACATCCGCCAATTGCGGGAAGACCTTGAGCATTTTCGGCCGCATATAGGCGCCGATGTCCACGGGGTCGCGCCCGGAATAATGGCAGGCACCGCCGAATAACAAACGTCGATCCGCCGAGAGCCGGTAGTAATCAAGACCGACTTTCTGGTCGCACAGCGCCAGGTTCTGCGGGATCAGCTGAGCGGCCACCTCGGGTGCCAACGGTTCGGTGGCGATGATGTAACTGCCCGCCGGCAGCACCTTACCGCTCAGGCGCGGTTCGAGTTCTTCCAGATGTGCGTTGCAGGCCAGCACCAGGCTGCCGGCGCGTACTGTACCGCCGGCGCAGCGAACCTGCACGGGGCTGCCGTGGACCAACTCCAGCACTGGGCTCTGCTCGAAAATCCGTACCCCGAGAGATTGCGCCAGCCGCGCTTCGCCGAGCACCAGATTCAGCGGATGCAAATGCCCCGAACCCATGTCGATCAGGCCGCCGGCATAAAGGTCCGAGCCCACCACTTGCTGGCGGATCTGCTCGGGGCCGACGAGTCGGGTTTCATGGGCGTACTCCAACTCGGCGAGGCTTTGCAGCTCTGCCTTGAACGCAGCGAACTGCGCCGGTGTATTGGCCAGTTCGCAGAAGCCCCAGCGCAGGTCGCAATCGATGCCATGTTCACGGATGCGATTGCCCACCAGCTCCACGGACTCGATGCCCGCACGCTCCAGATAACGCACGCCTTCCTCGCCGACATAACGGGCGAACCCACTGACGTCATGGCCAATGCCACGGATCAACTGCCCGCCATTACGACCGCTGGCGCCCCAGCCGATCCGCCGGCCCTCCAGCAGAATCACCGAGAGCCCGCGCTGTGCCAGTTCGATCGCGGTGTTGACCCCGGTGAACCCGCCACCGATCACGCAGACATCGGCTTCAAGGTCCGAATCCAGCGTAGGGTAGGGTGCCATGCCATTGGCCGATGCCGCGTAATAGGAGCGGGCATGTTGCTTGTCATGCTGATTCATTGGTTGGACTTCACTTTGCTCCAGGAACGGGTCATCAGACGCATGATCGCCTGGGGCGGGGTGGTGGAGATGTAGAGTTTGTCGAGGACGTCCTGGGGTGGGTAGACCTCAGGATTATTGACCAACTCAGCATCCATGTAGGCCTTGGCCGCCGGGTTCGGATTGGCATAGCCCACCGAGGCACTGACCTTGGCGATCACTTGCGGGTCCAGCAGGTTATTGATGAAGGCGTGGGCCTCTTTCGGGTTGCTGGCGTCGGCGGGAATTGCCAGCAGGTCGAACCACAGGTTGCTGCCTTCCTTGGGGATCGAGTAGGCGATGTTCACGCCGTTCTTCGCTTCCTTGGCGCGATTGGCCGCCTGGAACACGTCGCCGGAGTAACCGAAGGCCACGCAGATGTCGCCGTTGGCCAGGTCCGAGACGTACTTGGAGGAATGGAAGTAGGTGATGTAAGGCCGGATGCTCAAGAGTTTGGCTTCGGCTTTTTTAAAGTCCTCAGGGTTTTCGCTGCGTGGGTCCATGCCCATGTAGTTGAGGACTGCCGGGAATACTTCATCAGCCGAGTCCATCATCGACACACCGCACTGGCTGAGTTTCTTCAGGTTCTCGGGTTCGAAAAACACGGCCCAGGAATCGATGTGATCAATGCCCAGCACTTGCTTGACCTTGTCGACGTTGTAGCCGATGCCGTTGGTGCCCCACAGATACGGTACGGAATGCGCGTTCTGCGGATCGTTTTTCTCCAGCAGCGTCAGTAGTTTCGGGT
This sequence comes from Pseudomonas sp. Pseusp15, assembly GCF_059492165.1. Lineage (NCBI taxonomy): Bacteria > Pseudomonadati > Pseudomonadota > Gammaproteobacteria > Pseudomonadales > Pseudomonadaceae > Pseudomonas > Pseudomonas sp. Pseusp15. Next base: position 2,208,206 of record NZ_CP168523.1, on the reverse strand, counting down.
CGAGGTTTTTGAAGTTGGGCAGCTGCGAGCGATCCAGTTTGAGGAACGCACCGGCCTTCACCTGGCGCGCGAGAAAGTGGTTGGACGGCACCACCACGTCATACCCGGTGCGGCCGGCGAGCAGTTTGCCTTCCAGGGTTTCGTTGGAATCGAATACGTCGTAGATCACCTTGATCCCGGTTTTTGCCTGGAAGTCGGCGAGGGTGGTCTCGCCGATGTAATCGGTCCAGTTGTAGACGCTGACGCTTGGCTGAGCCTGCGCCCAGGCGCTGAACAATACCGCCAGCGCGACCGGAACCACGGATTTCAATAGACGCATATCGACACCTCTTTGAGTTATTTGGCTTTGTGGGAGCGGGCGTGTGTTTTTTAGACGCTGAGCAGCAGGAACTCGCGCTCCCAGGAGCTGATCACGCGCTTGAAGTTCTCGTGTTCGGCGCGCTTGACCGCGACATACCCCCGGACGAATTTGCTGCCCAGGTAGCGCTTGATGGTTTCGCACTCTTCCATGCGCGTGAGTGCGTCCTCGATGGTGATCGGCAGGCGCAGGTTGCGTCGCTCGTAGGCACGACCCTGCACCGCGGCGCTCGGCTCGACCTTTTCGACCATGCCCAGGTAGCCGCACAACAGGCTCGCGGCGATCGCCAGGTAAGGGTTGGCGTCGGCACCCGGCAAACGGTTTTCCACGCGCATGGCGTCGGGGCTCGAGGTCGGCACGCGCAGGCCGACGGTGCGGTTTTCTTCGCCCCATTCGACGTTGACCGGTGCCGAGGTGTCGGGCAGGAAGCGGCGGAACGAATTGACGTTGGGCGCGAACATCGGCAGCACTTTGGGGATGTACTTTTGCAGGCCGCCGATGTGGTGCCGGAACAGCTCGCTCATCTGCCCGTCGGCATCGGCGAAGATCGGCTGGCCGCTGGCGATGTCGACCACGCTTTGATGGATGTGCATGGCGCTGCCAGGTTCGTCACCAATGGGTTTGGCCATGAAAGTCGCAGTCACGTTGTGCTTGAGTGCCGCCTCGCGCAGGGTGCGTTTGAACACGGTGATCTGGTCCGCCAGGTCCAGCGCATCGCCATGACGGAAGTTGATTTCCATCTGCGCCGGGCCGTCTTCGTGGATCAGCGTGTCGAGGTCCAGGCCCTGCAGTTCGCACCAATCGTAGACGTCTTCAAACAGTGGATCGAACTCGTTGGCGGCGTCGATGGAAAAAGACTGTCGACCGCTTTCCGCACGGCCAGAACGCCCCAGCGGCGCCTTGAGTGGCAAGTCCGGGTCTTCGCAGCGCTGGGTCAGGTAGAACTCCATTTCCGGCGCGACAATCGGCTGCCAGCCTTTGTCGGTGTAAAGCTGCAGCACTTTCTTCAGCACGTTGCGCGGCGACAGTTCGATGGGGTTGCCGAACTTGTCGAAGGTGTCGTGGATCACGATGGCGGTGGGTTCGATGGCCCACGGCACCACGTAAACCGCGTCGGCGACAGGTTTGCAGACCATGTCGATGTCGGCCGGGTCGAGCAGGTCGTAGTAGATGTCATCGTCGACAAAGTCCCCGGTTACCGTTTGCAACAGCACACTTTCCGGCAGGCGCATGCCTCGCTCATGCAGGAACTTGTTGGTGGGTGCAATCTTGCCGCGAGCAATGCCGGTCAAGTCGCTGACCACACACTCGACCTCGGTAATCTTGTGATCTTTCAGCCACGTGAACAGCTGATCGAAAGGGACATTCATAAAGACCTCATTGTTGGTTTGAATTACGCCGGGGAAGGCGCCTTCATCCACCGGACACTTCCCCTGTGGCGCGTTGACGACTATCTTGGGTGAGCCGTGGCGTTCCATCTATCCACTTTAAGCAGCACCAAAACGCACCAAACGAGTGCGTAAGGTCACCCCATGACAGCGTGCAATCCGTTACAGGTTCAAGCCTTCAACACCGCCGACGTGGCTGAGCAGATCCGCGCCACACCGGGTTGGGTGCAGCACTATCAGCAGATGTCACCGGGGCATTTCGCCGGGCGGGTGCGCTATCTGGACTTGCAAGGCGTGGAGATTTACGAAGAGCAGATGAACACCCGGGTCGAGCAGAATTTCAGCGCCCCCGAAGGTTCACTGGCGTTCTGTTTCGATCGCAACGACAACTCGCTGTACATGTTGAACGGCGAGAGCCGCAACATCTGGATCACCCCGGAGAACTACCAGGAAATCGCCGTGGTGTTCGGACCGCAATTCGTTCAACGGCATGGCCTGGACGTGGCGCGGCTCGAAGGCTTGTTCATGTCGCCGCTCAATTGCGGGCAGAACGCGCTGTTCAGCCGCTGGTTGAGCGGCACCTTGACGCGACTGGAGCAGACGCTGGATCCGCCGAGCAAAGAGGCATTGACCCAGCAGTTGCTGGAGGACTGTTTGTTCATCCTCGATAACGCTTGTGTGTGCCTGGATCGCGCAGGCTTGCAGCGTCGGGCCGAAGAGCGAACGATCATGAAGCGCGTCGCCGAATGGGCCGCCGATACCCCGGAAGAAACCCTCAACTTGCTGGAACTGTCCCAGGTGGCCGGGGTTTCGTTGCGTCAGTTGCAGCACGCGTTCAAGGCGTACACCGGGATGACGCCCTCGCATTGGTTGCGTTTGCGCCGGCTCAACAGTGCGCGCCGTGAGTTGCTCAGCCGAACGGCCAGCGACACGACAGTCGCGCAAGTGGCGATGCACTGGTCGTTCTGGCATTTGGGGCGGTTTTCCAGCAGTTATCGAGCGTTGTTCCAGGAGCTTCCCAGCCAGACGCTCGCCCGCCAACACAGTGGACCTTGTCGGAGGTCATCATGAGTCGGTTATCGTCTTTCAGTCTGTGTGTCGTAGTGTCGATGGCCTGTACGCAGGTCCAGGCCGAAACGGTTGTGCCGTTGAAAGGGCAGAGTTCGCAACAAACCCAGCTGGACATCAACGATTGCCGCAACGTCGCGGCGAGTCAGAGTTCCTCAACACCACCACCCTCGGGCGGGCGCTTGCGCGGTGCTGCGGTGGGTGCTGCTGCCGGGGCGGTGGGCGCTGAGGTCCGGGGGCGTCAGCATGACGAGTTTTACGAGGGGGTCGACGACGATGTGAAACAGGAATATCGCCAGAACCGGGCCGGGCAAACCGCAGCGGCGGGCGCAGTGGTTGGTGGCGCGCGCCAGCGTCAGGAGCGTCGGGCGCAGCAAAAGACCAACGCGTCGACCAGTTCAACCGCCTATACCAGCTGCCTGCAAGGGCGGGGTTATCAGGTAACGCCCTGAGCACCGGGCGTTCGCTGCCGCTGTTCAATCAGGTGAACCATCAGGTCGGCATAGAGCGTGAGGGCGATAAACAACCCCATGCGCACGGCGAAGGCGGTATAGACGTCTTTGCCGGCAAGACTGTCCTGCACCGACTGGCCCAGCAGGATGATCAGCGTGATCAGGCTGTTGAGCCAGAACCCCGGGGTTTGTCGAGTCGGACTCAGGGCATAGAGCTTGCGCGCCAACAGCAAGCCGAACAGCAGCATCCACAGAAAGAACATCCACAAGTGCACGAACAGGCTGAGCGCGCACCAGAACACAATGGCCAACAGCCCGCCCATCAAGGTCGAGCCGAGCAGTTCGCGACTGGCGTTGCGCGTCGTTACCGTTGAACTCTGCTGGCCCAGACTGACCGCTTTCAAAATGATCGGCAGATAACTGGCCGGGTCGATCAGCGCCAACAAGAACGCTGGGATCACGATCAGGGTGGCACGCAGCGCTATCCTTGGCACTTCTTGCGCCGGCATAGCGCTGGCGGCAGCTGGCAAGGGTGCATTGGCCGGGTCGGGAAACAGCCAGTGACTGATCGCGACGACGATGACGGCGAGGAGCAAGGCCTTGACCAGGGCACCGATGACCATTATCGCCAGATCGAACTCGGCAACGCCGGCCGAGGAAATCATCGTCAGGCCGATGATCAGAAAGGTCACGACCAAGGTGTTGCCGCCGCGCAGCCCGAAACCAAAGGCCAGGAACAGACCGACACCGATCAGCAGCACGCCGCTGAGGGGGTAATAACGCAGGACCGGGATCAGTAACAGCCCGATGCCGGTGGTCAGCATCGCAACCACTGCCAGCATCACGCCTGCCTTGAATGGCAGGGGTTTGTTAAGCGTGGCCAACAGCAACACGCAAAGCACCGGCGCAATAAACGGAATCGGCAGTGCCAGGCCGAAGCTGATGGCCAGGCACAGCGCCGTGCCGACGGCCAGACGCGGCGCCCGTTGGAATCCGGGCGGGCGATCAGTAGGCATAAGACAACCAACTCATCAGCCAGAAAAACAGGCGTCCCAAGGGATTCAGCGGATTATTCTGCGCAGGAAAGGCCATGACTTCGGCCTGGCCCCCGGCACGAATGGCGCGACTGTCACGCAGCACCTGCATCGCCTCGTCAGAAAATTCGATGATCACCGGGAAGCGTTGGGCCGGACGCAACCAGTCGCGACTGTTTTGCACACTGGGCAAGGTGCCCGGCGCCGGCGTCTGCCCCACGCTGACGCCGTAGCCAACGCTGCGCACCCGCCCCTCGAAGACCTCGCCCGGCAGCGCGTCCAGCACGATCGCCACCGGAGTTCCAGGCTTGACCCGCCCCAGGTTGTTCTCGGTCATGTCCGCACTGATCCACACATCGTGGATGGCAATCAAGGTCATGACCGGCGTGCCGACCGAGGCGAATTGCCCGACGTCGGTGCGCAGGTCAGTAATCAAACCCGCCGAGCGCGCGCGGACCTGGGTGTTGGCCATGTCGAGTTCGGCTTTTGATAACGCCGTGGCGGCGCTGCGTAACAGCGCGTTGTCTTCCTCGCTGCCGCCTTCCTGTTCCCGTGCTCGCTGGACTTCAGCACGGGCCGCGGCGACTTGGCTGACGGCCTGCTCACGGCTGGCCCGCGAAGCTTCCAGCAGGCGCACGGAAATGGTTCCGCGGTCTTGGCGGTACAGGCTTTCAAGGCGTTCGTTATCCTGCCGGGCCTTGAGTTCATTGGCCTGGGCCGCCCGCAACGAGGCTTGCGCGGAGGCAATGCCGGCAGTGCTGGCACCGATCTGCCGGCGGGTAGACTCAAGATCTGCGCGTGCGCGGTCGGCGGCTATCTGATAGGGCTGCTGATCGACTTCGAACAGCACATCGCCTGCCTTGACGTCCTGGTTGTTGCGCACATTCACGCGGATCACCTGACCGGCCACTTCAGCCGCCACCGGAATCACGAAGGCACCGACCCGAGCCTGTTGCGTATACGGCGTGAAACGGTCAGCCAACAGATACCAGGCCAGGCTCAGGACGATCAGCAGCAGCACCCATTTGATGCCTTTTTTTGCCGGATCGGCAGCCGGTTCGGGCGCCTTGGAAGAGGGCGCTTCAGTGGCGGGCGGTGAGGGTTCACTCATCGGCTTTGACCTTGTCTGACGTGGAAGAGAGGGCTGGTGAAGGGGCTGGTTCATGCAGCAGGTTGCCCCAATCGGTGCGGTGTTCCATTTGTTGGCGAGTGCCTGGGTCGACGGTTGGCAGGGCGCTGTACCAGCCACCGCCGAGGGCTTTGTACAGGGCGATCAGGTTGCTCACGGCATTGCTGCGGCTGACCAGGTAATTGTCCTGTTGTTCGAGCAATGCGCGTTGGGCATCCAGCACCCGCTGGAAGTCCGAGTAGCCTTCGCGGTATTGGCTGTTGGCCAGGCTCAGCGAGCGCTTGGCGGCGACCTGCGCTTCGCTCAGGATGCGCTCGCGTTCCAGTGATTTGCTCAGGCCGCTGGCGGCATCATCGGCTTCGCGTGCAGCCTCGCGGACTTTGTCGCGATAAACCTCGATCAGCTGCTGCAACCGCGCATCCTGCACCCGCACGTTGTTGCTGATCTGACCGTGATCAAACAGATTCCAGCGCAAACTGGGGCCGCCGATCAGGTCCAGGCTGTTGGAGGTGCCCTTCAGCGTGTCGGTCGACCAGACGATGCTGCCGAGCAAGGTCAGCGATGGATAGAAGTCGGTTTCTGCCACTCCGATCAGTGCCGATTGGGCGGCGACGTTGAGTTCGGCGGCGCGTACGTCCGGTCGACGCAACAGCAGGCTGGCGGGTATGTCTTGCAGCACGGCACGGTCTACCAGCGGAATCAGTCCCTGGTTTTCGAGCAATCGGGGCAGGGCGTTGGGCGGCTGTCCGATCAGTACGGCCAATGCGTTGCGGGTGCGCAGTACTTGCCCTTCAAGCTCCGGAATGCTGCTCAAGGTGCCGAGGTACTGGGTCTTGGCTTGTTGCAAATCGAGCTCGGCGCTCTGGCCGCTGTTGAACAGTTTCTCGGTGATTTCAAAGTTGCGCTTTTGCTGTTCGGCGTTTTCCCGGGCGACGCGTAAACGCGCTTCGGTGGTGCGCAATGAGAAGTAAGTGTCGGCCACTTGAGCACGCAGCAGTACCAGTACGTCTTCATAATTGGCTTGAGCCGCAAAGTAACTGGCATCTGACGACTCGATGGCCCGACTGAAACGTCCCCAGAAGTCCAGCTCCCAACCGACATCAAAACCCACGCTGTGTTGCCAGAAATGGCTGTCTTGCGGGTTGTTGCCGCCGTATTGCCGACGGTTGATGTACAAGCTCTCGGCGCTGGCCTGCTGCAGTTGCGGATAGCGTCCGCTTTGGGCTATCCCCAACCGGGCACGGGCTTCCATGACGCGAAGGCCGGCAATTTTCAGGTTGGAATTGTGCGCATCCGCTTCGGCGATCAGCCCGTCGAGGACCGGGTCGGCGAACACTTGCCACCACTGGCGCACATCGGGATAGGCGCGTCTTTGGCTGGCCTGTTCAAGCGCAGGGCTGCTCCAGAGTTTTGTCCAGGCCTCGCCCGGGGCCTGGAAATCCGGTCCCAGACGCACGCAGCCGCCAAGAGCGAGGGCCCCCAGTAGAAGCAGCGGAGCCGGGCGCGTCAGCATCGCAGCACTGTAAGTTGGTCACGGGAAAACGTCATCCTAGCGTCCCCAATATTGAATGCCCTGGCTGTGCGGGCTTGAACCGGTTCCGCTTAGGTTAGTACAGCCAAGACAAACACAAGGTCATGTTTGACAAACAGGGCACCGAGCAACTGCTACGCTTTTGAAAGTTATTCATTCGGGTGAAAAAGAAGGGTACGAAGACCATGACCAGTCCCCAGGACGAGATTGCCCCCAGCTCCACCGGTTGGCGTTTCAAAGCAGGCATCGGGATTCTCAGTTTGACAGTGCTCGCCTGGCTGTTGGTGCCGCTCGCCGCCGCTGCGGATGTGCCCGGCCCAAAGATCGCGGCACTGACAGGCATTTTGTTTATCAGCAACAAGATTCTGCTGATCCTCGCCATCGCCGTCATGGGCAAGTCTGGTTTTCAGCAACTCAAGCGCAGCGTGTTTGGCTACGTTTCCACGCTCGCACCGACTGAACAGGAAGTAGGCCCGGCTCGCCATCGAGTTGGCCTGGTGATGTTTTGCCTGCCACTGATCTCATCATTTCTCGAACCTTACGTGGACACGCTGTGGCCGGGGCTGAGACCGAACCTCTGGCAGGTCCAGGCGCTGGGCGATGCCATGTTGGTCGGCAGCTTTTTCGTACTGGGGGGAAATTTCTGGGACAAGGTGCGTGCTTTGTTTATCCGCACGGCGCGTGTTGTCAACGTGAGTACGGTGTGAGTGCTTCTAACGAGAGATGATCCCGTGATCGATCGCGTATTTTACGAGGGCGGCGGGTTTGTCGATGTTGAGTTTGCGGCGGATGCTCAGGCGATGGGTTTCCACTGTGCGGACGCTGATGTCCAGCTCGCGAGCCATTTCCTTGTTGTTCAACCCCTGAGCCATTTTGTACAGCACCTGGCTCTCGCGCGGTGTCAGTTCGTTGTCGGTACTTTTATCGGCGATGAGCCGTTGGGCGATTTCGGCACTGTAGAACGTCCCACCACTGACAATGGCTTCGATGGCCGCAATGATTTCCCGTGAAGGCGCGTTCTTCAGTACATAGCCGCTAGCCCCCGAGCGAACCGATTCACTGACGTATTCGTAGTTGTCGTACATGCTCAGCACCAGCACCTTGAGCGACGGGTACTGGCTGCGCAACAGCCGGGTCAGCTCGAGCCCGTTGATATCCTTCAGGCTGATGTCGACCAGCAACAGATCCGGCTGACAGCGCCCGACCATCTCAATGGCATCGGCGCCATTCTCGGCTTCGCCCACCACTTCCAGCGGCGCCATGACCGCCAGCAGCGATTTGATGCCATCGCGGACCAGGGAGTGATCGTCGACCAGGGCGACGCGGATCGGGTAGGGCAGGTTCATCGCAGGCATTCACTCTAATTGTTATGGGGTGAGTCAGCGTTCTGTACTGGGTGGCTTCATCGGCAGCAGCACGTCCAGCTCACTTCTTCCCGGCATCGAGGTCAGGTCGAATCGACCGCCAAAATGCTCGACTCGCTCGCGGATATTACGCAGACCAATGCCGGCCTGGCGACGTTCGACCTGGGCGACATTGAAACCTATGCCGTCATCGATCACCGTCAACCGTACGGACTTTTCGCAGCCGTGCAGGGTAATGATGACGTGTTTTGCCTGGGCGTGGCGTTCGATGTTGGTCAGGCCTTCTTGCACAATGCGAAACAGCGAGGCGGCGGCGCCATCGGCCAGGTGACAGTCGAATTCGTTATCGTTGAAGGTTACAACAAGACCGCTGCGTTGCTCGAACTCGGCGGCGAGTTGACCGATCGCAGCCGGCAGGCCGAGGGTGTCGAGCAATGATGAGCGCAGGTCGTGGGAGAGGCTGCGAACCTCGCCGATCGCTTCCCCCAGGCGCTCGGTGGCGTCTCTTAAAATGCTCAAGCCTTTGTCTTGGCCATTCTCCAGTACATGGCTGGCCAGTTCGAACTGAAACTTGATAGAGACCAGCAACTGGCTGATACCGTCGTGCAGCTCTCGGGAAACCCGCGAACGCTCCTCCTCCTGCAGGCTGACGATACGTTGGGTCAGGCGCTGCAGCTTTTTGTCGGCCAGGCGATGTTCGCTGACGTTCAGCGTCATGCCGCTGGCGAACACAAACAGCACCGCTACAAGCGCCACCGCGGCAATCGCCAGCATGGTTGTGCGGATGCCCTGAGCCACCTCGGCACGCGCTTGTTGGGTGGCGCGCTCAACGTCTTCAAGGTAGATGCCGGTGCCGAGCATCCAGCCCCAACGATCGAGCATCACTACGTAGGCGAGCTTGTCGGTCACTTGGCCGGAAGAGGGTTTGTTCCAGGCGTAACGCTGAAAGCCTTCGCCGGATGCCGCGCTTTTGAGCAACGCCTGGATTACCGGCAGGCCGTGAGGGTCTTTCATGTCCCACAGGTATTGGCCCACCAGCTCTGACTGGCGTGCGTGCATCAGGCTGCGGCCTTCGCGGTCGTAGACGAAGAAGTAGCCATTGATGCCAAAACTGAGCTTGCGCAGTTCTTCCAGCACTTGTTGCTGTGCGTGTTCGTCACCACGGCCGTTGTCGTACAGCGGCGCGATCAGGCTTTGTGCCATTTCAACGTAGTTTTTCAGCTCTGCGCGCTTGCTGGCCAGAATGCTGTCTTCGATCAGTTGCGCCTGTTGATCACCCAATTGGCGGTTCAGGGAAATCACCAGCGCGCAGATGACCGCGATCGCCAACACCAGCGGCAGAATGCCGAGCGCGACGATTTTGTGTTTGAGCTGCATCTCTACTCCTGGCCAGACCGAGGGAGGGCGAAGGCCCGGCATCATATGCCAAAGATACGCGCCTCCAGTAGCGGTGCTGGACAGAATGACAAACCTTCTACGTAGAACTACGTAGACGCCACGTACGTAGTAACGCGGATTTATTTGTCGACAGCATGGGTGGATATTGGGCCCGCTCCGCAAAGCGGACACAATTATAATAATTACCGCCGCAGTCGCTGACTGTCGGCAGGAGACACGCTATGCCCCGTCTGGCTAAACACCTCGCCTGGTTTGCCGTGGCTGTCTTGGGAGCGTTTGCGCTAAGTGTCGTGGCCCTGCGCCGCGGCGAAGCCATCAACGCCCTCTGGATCGTAGTCGCAGCCGTCGCTATTTATCTCGTCGCATACCGCTATTACAGCCTGTTCATCGCCACCAAGGTGATGCAGCTCGACCCCAATCGGGCCACTCCCGCCGTACTCAACAACGATGGTCTGGACTATGTGCCGACCAATAAACACGTACTCTTCGGTCATCACTTCGCAGCCATTGCCGGCGCGGGGCCGCTGGTCGGTCCGGTGTTGGCGGCGCAGATGGGCTATCTGCCCGGTACGCTGTGGCTGATTGCCGGCGTGGTGCTGGCCGGTGCGGTTCAGGACTTCATGGTCCTGTTCATGTCCACTCGCCGCAACGGCCGTTCCCTGGGCGACATGGTCCGTGAAGAAATGGGCCGCATCCCCGGGACCATAGCGCTGTTCGGCTGCTTCCTGATCATGATCATCATCCTCGCGGTGCTGGCGCTGATCGTGGTCAAGGCCCTGGCCGAGAGCCCGTGGGGCATTTTCACGGTGATGGCGACCATCCCGATCGCGATGTTCATGGGCATCTACATGCGCTACATCCGTCCGGGCCGTATTGGTGAAATCTCGGTGATCGGCGTGGCGTTGCTGCTCGGTTCGATCTGGCTGGGCGGGCAAATTGCTGCTGACCCGGTCTGGGCCAAAGCCTTTACCTTCACTGGACTGCAGATTACCTGGATGCTGATCGGCTACGGTTTTGTCGCGGCCGTATTGCCGGTATGGCTGATCCTGGCGCCGCGTGATTACCTGTCCACGTTCCTCAAGATCGGCACCATCGTTGCGCTGGCGATCGGCATTCTGATCACCATGCCCGAGCTGAAAATGCCGGCATTGACCCAGTTCATCGACGGCACCGGGCCGGTGTGGAAGGGTGGGCTGTTCCCGTTCCTGTTCATCACCATTGCCTGTGGCGCAGTGTCCGGTTTCCACGCACTGATTGCTTCCGGCACCACGCCGAAGCTGCTTGCCAGCGAAGGCCATGCCCGTTACATCGGTTACGGCGGCATGCTGATGGAATCCTTCGTGGCGATCATGGCGATGGTTGCCGCTTCGGTGATCGAGCCGGGCGTCTATTTCGCCATGAACAGCCCGGCAGCTCTGGTCGGCGCCGATGCTGTTTCGGTTGCGCAGACAGTCAGCAGCTGGGGTTTCGCGATTACCCCGGAAGCGCTGCAAGCAGTGGCCAAGGACATCGGTGAAACCACCATCCTGGCCCGTGCCGGCGGTGCGCCAACCCTGGCGGTCGGTATCGCGCAGATCCTGCACCACGTGCTGCCGGGTGAAAACACCATGGCGTTCTGGTACCACTTCGCGATCCTGTTTGAAGCGCTGTTCATCCTCACTGCGGTCGATGCCGGTACCCGTGCCGGGCGTTTCATGCTGCAGGACTTGCTTGGTTCCTTCGTGCCGGCGCTGAAACGCACCGAATCCTGGACCGCCAACCTGATCGCCACCGCCGGTTGCGTGGCGATGTGGGGTTACCTGCTGTACCAAGGCGTGATCGACCCGTTGGGCGGGATCAACACCTTGTGGCCACTGTTCGGTATCTCCAACCAGATGCTGGCCGGTATCGCGCTGATGTTGGCAACCGTTGTGCTGATCAAAATGAAACGCCAACGCTATGTGTGGGTGACCATGCTGCCAGCGGTATGGCTGCTGATCTGCACCACCACTGCAGGCTTCATCAAGCTGTTCGACGCCAACCCGGCGATTGGCTTCCTGTCGCTAGCGAAGAAGTACAGCGATGCCCTGGCCAACGGTCAGGTGCTGGCGCCGGCCAAGAGCATTGAGCAGATGCAGCATGTGATCTACAACGCCTACACCAACGCAACGCTGACGGTGTTGTTCCTGCTCGTGGTGTTCAGCATCCTGTTCTTTGCGCTCAAGGTCGGTATCGCCGCCTGGGGCACCAAAGAACGTACGGATAAAGAAGCGCCATTCCATGCGCTGCCAGATGCTTGATCGAGGAGGGCAGCATGTTCAATGACCTGAGTCGCCTCGGTAAATACCTCGGTCAGGCTGCGCGCCTGATGGTCGGCATGCCCGACTACGACAACTACGTCGAGCATATGCAAACCGAACACCCGGACAAGCCGGTGATGAGCTACGAGATGTTCTTTCGCGAACGTCAGGAGGCTCGTTACGGCGGCAAGGCAGGGCCGAAGTGTTGCTGACCTGACAGCCAGGTTGATCCAAACCCTGTGGGAGATTCTATGTTGCAGGACAACCCTGCAACGGTCGATTCGGTTGGTATTCGCTCTGGTTTTTCATCAGGGCGAACGCCCTCATGATCGCTGATCATGTTCTAGACTCACCGGGGGCCTGATGGAGTTAAACGTCAAGAGCAGAAGGGCCGTCCACGCGATCTGGATAAAACGAATGAGCGGTCTGCAAGAGAAGGCAGGCGGTTATCGCGAGCCGGATTATCCGTTGCGGCGAATTCCCGAAAAATTCTGACGGATTGCCGAGCGAGTCTCCGCCAAGGGCTGCATTGCCATGAGTCATTCGGATATTGTGCCTCCCGTCCCGGAACCGGGGCGGATTGCGCACCGCAAGTCGAACGACGGCCAGACCCTCTGGGACCGCTGGCTCCCGGGACTGCGTACGTTGCGCGGATACCAAATGATTTGGTTGCGCCACGACCTCGTGGCCGGACTGGTGCTCACCACAATGCTGATACCCGTCGGCATCGCCTATGCGGTGGCATCGGGCGTACCCGGTATTTACGGGCTCTACGCAACGATCGTTCCATTACTCGCTTATGCGTTGTTCGGTCCCAGCCGGATTCTGGTGCTTGGGCCAGACTCTTCGCTGGCTGCTGTCATCCTGGCCGTCGTCTTGCCACTGTCCGGCGGCGATCCGCATCGCGCAATCGCCCTCGCGGGCATGATGGCGATCGTCTCGGGGGTGGTGTGCATCCTGGCTGGCATCGCGCGTCTGGGCTTCATTACTGAGCTGCTTTCCAAACCGATCCGCTACGGATACATGAACGGGATTGCGCTGGTGGTATTGATCAGTCAACTGCCAAAGTTTTTCGGTTTTTCGATAGAAACCGACGGGCCTCTGAGAAATGTATGGGCGATCGCTACAGCAGTGATGGCTGGGATAACCAACTGGGCCGCGTTCACGGTGGGCGCAAGTACTCTGTCGGTGATCCTGCTACTCAAGGGCAATAAACGCGTGCCGGGCATTCTGGTCGCAGTGGCAGGCGCGACCGTTGCCGTTGGTGTACTGGACCTTGCAGCTCGCGCCGGGGTGTCGGTCCTGGGATCGCTCCCACAGGGGCTGCCAGCATTCGCCATTCCCTGGATCACCAGGGCTGATATCGTCCCCGTCCTGATTGGTGGTTGTGCCGTCGCCCTCGTTTCGTTCGCCGACACCAGTGTGCTCTCTCGTGTTTATGCGGCGCGGACTCGTACTTATGTGGACCCGAACCAGGAAATGGTCGGGCTCGGCTTCGCCAATCTGACCGCCGGGTTTTTTCAAGGTTTTCCAATCAGCAGCAGTTCATCCCGGACACCCGTAGCCGAGGCCGCAGGCGCGAAAACCCAATTGACCGGTGTCGTCGGTGCGATCGCAGTTGCCTTATTGCTGATGGCGGCGCCGAACCTGTTGCAGAACCTGCCTACCAGCGCATTGGCGGCAGTGGTGATCGCATCCGCCATCGGCCTGATCGAAGTGACCGACCTGCGACGAATCTATCGCATCCAGCGCTGGGAATTCTGGCTGTCGATCGTCTGCACCATCGGTGTGGTCGTACTGGGCGCGATCGAGGGCATCGGCCTGGCCATCGTGATCGCCGTCATCGAGTTCCTGTGGGATGGCTGGCGCCCGTACTCGGCGGTTCTGGGCAGCCCGGAAAAGATCCGGGGTTACCACGATATCAAGCGCTATCCCGACGCGCGCCTTATCCCAGGCCTGGTTTTGTTTCGCTGGGATGCGCCTTTGTTTTTCGCCAATGCCGAGCTGTTCAATGACCGGGTACTGGACGCCGTGGCAACATCGCCTTCGCCCGTGCGTTGGCTGGTTGTAGCGTCGGAACCGGTCACCAGCGTGGACGTAACTTCTGCCGATATGCTGGCTGAACTCGATGAAACCTTGCGTGGGGCGGGTATCAAGTTGTGCGTGGCCGAGATGAAGGATCCGGTCAAGGACAAGCTAAAGCGATTCGGGCTTTTCGCCAAGCTGGGCGAAACGGCGTTTTTTCCAACGATAGACGATGCGGTCGAAAGTTATCTCGTGATTTATCCAGTGGGTTAGCCCGCGTCAATGAGCTTCGCAGGCGGGATTTCCCGGGAAAGCAAAGCGCGCGTGGACGCTCGGATTTCACAGAACGAATGCCGGAAGGCAGTGCATGAACCGGGGGCGCGGGTTGCCGGTGGCTTTCATCAAGTCCGTGTTGACCTGGTACGGCAACAGTTGCTTGATACGTTCGGCCCAGGCTTTGCCAAGTGAGGTTCATCGTGCTGATCGAGAGGCGAGCTGCGGGAAATCGTTCCCGGCCACAAAGGACGGTTTGTAATCATTTCCAGAGAGTGCGGGGCATTGATTCGGGAGTTCAATCTCTCGACAAAAGACTCGGCACCATCAAGGCTGCGGAAGCTCGCCATCCACAGCCCCATGTGAACCCACCAACAATTCTGTGCAGGGTCTTTTTCAACATAAATCTTCATTGACGGCGCTCCAAAAAGGCAGGAATCAATCATCCTGATGTGTGCAGGCTCATCCTTTGCTTTCTGAGTACGCTGGCGGTGAGCAATCCATGGCATTGCGTCGTTGCGTGCCCGACAGCGTGTGCGCGATCAACCGGCAAACTATTGATCAGGATCAACTATCCTGATCTGTTTGCCCGCGGCCTGATGCCGTGCGTCGGACAGCAACTGTCTAGCTCAATGCCTATTGCGTTGTAGCTTGGCCATCGGGGCGTGGAATATGGTTTTGGCGTAGTACGGATGGTAAGGCTCAGTGTCGGGCCGTCCTCCATGCCTCACTACTTTGCAGCTTCGCTTCAGGCGTCATCTCCGGGTGCATTTTATTGACCATTAATA
Organism: Pseudomonas sp. Pseusp15; assembly: GCF_059492165.1. NCBI lineage: Bacteria > Pseudomonadati > Pseudomonadota > Gammaproteobacteria > Pseudomonadales > Pseudomonadaceae > Pseudomonas > Pseudomonas sp. Pseusp15. Next base: position 2,193,119 of record NZ_CP168523.1, on the reverse strand, counting down.
GTGCGTCGGTATTCATCAATGCGCCGCGCTGGACGCCTTGTATTACACGGAGAATAAAAACAGTGAGTAGGAATTTCCCGCTTGTAGGGCATAAAACTCAAATCAGTTGCCAAATGCACCATTTTCGTCCGATCCAGAGTTGTGCAAGTTACAAGTGGAAAAACCGTTTCAGTAGTCTTATCGATTTTCGTCTCAAAAATGAAATGATGTGTCGCAATTCAGGCTTGTAGGAGGGTTTTTAAGGTTTTTATCGGTCGTAACAATAGTTGGGCACAGCCCTTGCAAAAGTACTTTCAAACCACCGCTAGTGTGGTTTTTCATCGAAAAAAAATTATGGGGGAACGTTATAAATGGGGCGCCAGAAATCAAACCGCAAAGGCCAAGTCTCTGGCGTCGGAACGCGTCAAGAGGTTGCCGAATTCACGCGGAATTTGTTTCCAAATGAGACAGGAAGTTAACGACGCACACTGAGGTGCTCAACAGAAACAGTACTCACTAAAACAACGTAAGGCCTGATTTTATTGAAATAGCGAAGTTATAAGAAAATGCCGTCTGTATTGCGGCAAGGAGTAGGGTATGTCCCGAGCTTTTTTTAACGAAATGTATGATGCGAGTGGTGGCTGCCGCCCACATTACCAGGAGTTCGCGCGTTGGTTGGCGGACACACCTCTGGAGTTGCTGGATCAACGTCGTCGCGAAGCCGACCTGTTGTTCCACCGAGCCGGCATCACCTTCACCTTATACGGGGACGAGCAGGGCACCGAACGGTTGATTCCGTTCGACATCATTCCGCGCAGCATCAAGGCCAGCGAATGGCAAATGGTCGAGAAGGGCTGCATTCAACGGGTCCAGGCATTGAACATGTTCCTGGACGACATCTACCACGGGCAACGTATTCTCAAGGAGGGCATCATTCCGGCCGAACAGGTGTTGGCCAATGAGGGTTATCAGGTCGCCATGCAGGGCCTGAATCTGCACCGGGGCATCTACGCCCACATCGCCGGGGTCGATCTGGTCCGCGACGGCGATGGCAGCTACTACGTACTGGAAGACAATCTGCGCACTCCCAGCGGCGTCAGCTACATGCTTGAAGACCGCAAGATGATGATGCGTTTGTTCCCCGAACTCTTCGCCGCCCAGCGTGTGGCGCCCATCGATCACTACCCGAACCTGCTGCTGGACACCCTGAGGAGCTCCAGCCCGCTGGACAATCCCACGACCGTGGTGCTGACCCCGGGCCGCTTCAACAGCGCTTACTTCGAGCATGCGTTCCTGGCCCGTGAAATGGGCGTGGAACTGGTTGAAGGCGCAGATCTGTTTGTCCGCGACGATCACGTTTATATGCGCACCACCGCTGGCCCCAGACAGGTGGACGTCATTTACCGCCGTCTCGACGATGCGTATCTCGATCCACTGTCGTTCAACCCGGACTCCATGCTCGGCGTACCGGGCCTGATTGCCGCTTACCGCTCAGGCAATGTGGTGCTGGCGAACGCCGTCGGCACCGGCGTGGCCGACGACAAGTCGATCTATCCCTATGTCGGCGACATGATCCGCTTCTATCTTGCCGAGGAACCGATCCTCAAGAACGTGCCTACCTGGCAATGCCGCAAACCGGAAGAGTTGTCCCATGTGTTGGCGAATCTGCCTGAGCTGGTGGTCAAGGAAACCCAGGGCTCCGGTGGCTACGGCATGCTGGTCGGCCCGGCGGCCACGGCGGCGGAAATCGAAGACTTCCGCGCGCGCCTCAAGGCACGCCCCGAAGCTTATATCGCCCAACCAACCCTGTGCCTGTCGACGTGCCCGACCTTTGTCGAAAACGGCATCGCTCCACGCCACATTGACCTGCGCCCGTTTGTGCTGTCGGGCAGAGAAACCCGTCTGGTGCCCGGTGGCCTGACCCGCGTGGCATTGCGCGAAGGCTCGCTGGTGGTGAACTCGTCTCAGGGCGGCGGCACCAAAGACACTTGGGTAGTGGAGGACTAAGACATGCTTTCAAGAACCGCTTCGGACCTCTACTGGATGTCCCGTTACCTGGAGCGCGCCGAAAACCTGGCGCGCATGCTCGAAGTCAGTTACTCGTTGTCGTTGATGCCTCAGGCGGGGCGTACCGATGGCCGCGCCGAACTGGCAATGTCGCTGCTCGCCGCCGGTACGCTGGACGATTACAACGAGCGTTATGGAGAGCTCAACACCGAACGCATGTTGCACTTCTTCGCGCTGGATGAAACCAACCCCGGGAGTATCTATTGCTGTTTGCAAGCCGCGCGAGCCAATGCTCATGCCGTGCGCGGACGCATCACCGCCGACATGTGGGAGAACATCAACGCCACCTGGCTGGAGATGCGCAACATCGCCAGCAATGGTCTGGCGCGCTATGGCATCAGCCATTTCTGCGAGTGGGTCAAGGAGCGTTCGCACCTGTTCCGCGGTGCGACCTCGGGCACCATCATGCGCAACGATGCCTACTGCTTCATTCGCCTGGGGACTTTCCTTGAGCGGGCAGACAACACGCTGCGCCTGCTGGATGCACGCTACGAAATGTTCGGCGAGGAGTCGGAGGAGGTGAGTGACAATTCCGCGCGCGGCTACTACCAGTGGAGTGCCTTGCTGCGGGCCTTGTCGTCCTTCGAGGCGTTCAACGAGATCTACCGCAATGCGCCGGGCGCCGAGCAGGTCTCCGAGATGCTGTTGTTGCGCAGCGACGTCCCGCGTTCGTTGCATGCCTGTATCGAGGAACTGGACCATATACTCGCCAGCCTGCCGGGCAGCAACGGGCGGGCCGCCCAGCGGTTGGCCGCCGAGTTGAATGCTCGGCTGCGCTACACCGGTATCGACGAGATTCTCGGCTTCGGTCTGCACCTCTGGCTGACTGACTTCATCTCCCAGGTTCGCCATCTCGGCCAGACCGTTCACGAGTCCTATCTGGAGGCCGTATGAAACTGTCCATACGTCACGACACCACCTACAGCTACGCCGATGAAGTCTGCACCAGCATTCAGTTCCTGCGTCTGACGCCGCAGAACAGTGAACGCCAGCGCATCCTGGAATGGCACCTGGAACTGCCGCGCCTGGTGCGCAGCCAGTTCGATCCGTACGGCAACATCCTGCATGTGTTGACGATGGACGAACCCCATGGGGCCTTGGTACTGACAGCTTATGGTCAGGTGGATATCGACTCGGACCGTGAGCTGGAGCGCGACAGCCAATCGCCTTTGCCGTTTTTGCGCAGCAGTAAGCTGACGATTGCGGACGATGCCCTGAATGCCTTCGCCGTGCAGCACTGCGGCATACGCCGTGATCGAACGGCGTTGATCGACCTGATGCACGGCCTGGCCGACCATATGGTCTACAACCCGGGCGCAACCACCGTGGACACCACGGCCGCCGAGGCGTTTGCGGGTGGAGGCGGGGTCTGTCAGGACCACACTCACGCCTTCCTGGCCTGCGCCCGTAGCCTGGGGATTCCTGCGCGTTATGTCTCCGGTTACTTGTGCACCGAAGATGAAAACCACTTGGCCAGCCATGCCTGGGCCGAAGCCTGGCTCGACGATGGTTGGTACAGCTTCGATGTCACCAACCGGCTGGCCCGGCCCGAACGCCATCTGAAACTGGCGGTAGGCCTGGACTACCTCGACGCCTGCCCGGTACGTGGCATGCGTCGTGGTGGCGGGGCCGAGTCGATGCTGGCGCGGGTACAGGTAACGTCGCTGTTTCAGGTTCAGCACCAATAAGCCTGAAACGTTCACCGTAATTGGCCATGCCGTCGGGGAGACGGTATGGCCTTTCATCCAGAATTCACGAGTAAGCGCAAATGACTTATTGCGTCGCTATGCACCTGGCCGACGGGATGGTGTTCATCTCCGACTCACGGACCAATGCCGGTATCGACCAGATTTCAACGTTTCGTAAGTTGTTTATTTTCAGCACGCCGGGCGAGCGGCTGATTGTGTTGCAGACCGCGGGCAATCTGGCCACCTCGCAATCGGTGGTGAACTTGCTCAAGCAGCGTTGCAGTGGGCCTGGCCCGCACCTGTTGAATGTCCGCACACTCTATGACGCCACTGTGCTGGTGGCCGAAACCGTTCGCGAAGTCGTCGCCCGGGACCGTACCAAGTTGGCCGGCAAGACCGACTTGAGTTGCTCTTTTCTGGTGGGCGGGCAGATCGCGGAGGGGGCGATGGATGTGTACAGCATTTATCCGCAAGGCAACTTCATTCAGGCGACGGAGGACACGCCATTCCTGCAATTGGGTGAAAGCAAGTACGGCCGACCGATACTCGATCGCAACCTCACGTACCGCACATCACTCGAAGAGGGCCTGCGCTGCGGGCTGATCTCGTTCGACTCGACCATGCGCAGCAACCTGTCGGTGGGTATGCCGCTGGACCTGCTGGTGTTCAGAAAGGACAGTTTTGCCAGCGCGAAAAGTTATCGCATTACGGCTGATGACCCGTATTTCATGCGTATCCGTATGCAGTGGGCTGCCGGACTGCAGGACATGCTTGCCGCATTGCCGGCGCCGCCTGACGCTTACATGTCGGGGGGCTGCCAATAAAGCGCTGACTCTGCGTCAGCGCTGAAGTAAAGCGGCCGGGCCAGCGATTACCAAGTGCGCGATATCGTGATGTCGATTGGCTAAAGCAGCGGAATGCTGTAGCTCACGATCAAGCGATTCTGGTTCTGGTCACGCGCCGCCTCGCTGTTGGACTTGCCGTTGCGCCATCCAAATCCGACACCTTTAAGCGTGCCGGACTGAATCGCATAGTCCAGATCATGCCCACTACGGACGCAACGCCAGAGGAGATTTTAGAACAGGCTGAGCGGGTAGGGCTCACTCGGATTGAGGCAGTGGGTCATTCCAGTTGACCTAGGCTCACCCACCTTTCGTCAGCGAGATCAGCAACCCTTGTTGACAGAAAAATGCATCAGGAGAATACTCGCCTCAAGATTCATATATATGACTATATAACAAGGTGAATAAAGTCGATGAACTCCTTATCCAGTGATGTCCGGCTACCGCTTTATCAGCGCCTGCGAGATCAGTTGGCTGAACAGATTGCCAACAATCGTTGGCGTCCCGGGGAGGCCATTCCCACCGAGGCTGCACTTTCAGCGGAGTACCAACTGTCCACTGGCACCGTACGCAAAGCGGTTGACGCGCTGGTCAGTGAGGGCGTTCTTGAGCGTCAGCAAGGTCGAGGCACCTTCGTTCGCCGGCCGCAGTTTCAATCGTCACTGTTCCGATTTTTCCGCTTCCAGACCGCTGCGGGCGAGCGCCAGGTGCCGGAGAGTCGCATCTTGTCGATTGAGCCGGTGGCCGCACCCTCGGCGGTGGCCCAAACGTTAGGCCTGCCAATCGACGCACCGGTTATTCGCATTGTTCGCGTACGTCTTCTCGATGTTCAGCCGGTACTTGCCGAAGAAATCTGGCTACCTCGCAGCCGGTTTCAGCCGCTGCTGGAGATCGACCTGAGTCGAAAAGGGCCGCTGTTGTATCCGATTTACGAAGAAGTCTGCGGTCAGGTCGTCGCTTCTGCCGAAGAAACACTCACCGCCGAGTCTGTAAACGACGTGCATGCGCGATTGCTGCAAGTACCGGTCAACAGTCCCGTGGTGGTGATCGAGCGTCTGGCGCGTGACTACGCCGGGACGCCTCTGGAATGGCGTCGCTCCCGTGGGCATGCCGAGCATTTCCGTTACAGCGTGGATATTCGCTAGCGCCTTGCCTCAATAGCGGATCGCTCATCGGCGCCTGATCTGCGCCGTCTTCATCGTCTTGCTTGCCATGCCTGGCCTCGTAGCGGCGCGGTTCGCTTTCGGCTGCCTCACGTTTCACTTATAAGGATAAGAAATCATGTTCAGCTGGTATCGCCAAGTCACTCCTCGGGAGCGCAAAACGTTCTGGGCCTGCTTCGGCGGATGGTCGCTGGATGCTCTGGAAGTACAAATGTTCGGCCTGGCCATTCCGGCATTGATCGCTGCGTTCGCACTGACCAAGGGCGATGCCGGGCTGATCAGCGGCGTCACGCTGGTCACTTCGGCCATCGGCGGATGGGTAGGGGGGACGTTGTCCGACCGCTACGGCCGGGTGCGTACGTTGCAGTGGATGATTCTGTGGTTCTCCTTCTTCACCTTTCTGTCCGCCTTCGTCACAGGGTTCCATCAGTTGCTGATGGTCAAGGCACTGCAAGGCTTCGGCATTGGCGGTGAGTGGGCCGCCGGCGCGGTATTGATGGCCGAAACCATCAACCCGAAATACCGCGGCAAAGTGATGGGCACTGTGCAAAGTGCCTGGGCGGTCGGTTGGGGGCTGGCGGTCGGGGTATTTGCGCTGATTTATACGTTCGTACCGCAAGACATGGCCTGGCGTGTGATGTTTGTCGTAGGCCTGCTGCCCTCGTTCCTGATCCTCTGGGTACGGCGTAATGTCGAGGAGCCTGACAGCTTCCAACGTTTGCAGAAAGAACACGCCATTCCACAGAGCTTCTTCAAATCCCTGGCCGGTATTTTCCGACCTGAACTGCTCCGCGTAACGCTGTTCGGCGGGTTGTTGGGCTTGGGCGCACACGGCGGATACCACGCGGTGATGACTTGGCTGCCGACATTCCTCAAGACTGAGCGCAACCTGTCGGTGCTGAACTCTGGCGGCTATCTGGCGGTGATTATCTTCGCCTTCTGGTGTGGCTGCGTTGTTAGCGGATTCTTGATCGACCGTATTGGCCGCCGCAAAAACATCGTGCTGTTCGCGTTGTGCTGTGTCGTCACCGTGCAGTGTTATGTGTTCCTGCCGCTGACCAATACCCAGATGCTGTTTCTGGGGTTCCCGCTCGGCTTCTTCGCGGCAGGCATTCCTGCGAGTCTTGGTGCGCTGTTCAACGAGTTGTACCCAGCGGATGTACGCGGTGCCGGTGTCGGTTTCTGCTACAACTTTGGCCGGGTGCTCTCTGCAGTATTCCCGTTCCTGGTCGGTCACATGAGCGACTCCATGTCATTGGGTTCGGCGATTGGCATCGACGCAGGGATTGCCTACGGCGTGGCGGTGATCGCGGCACTTTGTCTGCCGGAAACCCGTGGATGCAGCCTCGAAGCCTCGAGTGCATCGGTGCCAGCAACGGTCAACGGCAACGAGAGTGCCCGGGCCTGATGCCCTTTACCTTCTATAGATGAACGCTATGACTGACACCTGTTCTACGCCGATCACCGGCATCGACTCCCACGCTCATGTGTTTAGCCGTGATCTATGTCTGGTCGGTGCACGGCGCTATACCCCTGATTACGACGCCACGCTTGAGCAGTATCTGACGCACTTGCACGCTCATGGTCTGAGTCATGGCGTATTGGTGCAACCGAGCTTTCTCGGTACCGACAATAGCTACCTGCTGGCGGCGTTGAGGCAAGCGCCGGATCAGTTGCGAGGCGTGGTTGTGCTGGAACCAGGCGTCAGTCGCGCCATGTTGAATGACATGGATCACCTGGGCGTGGTCGGCGTTCGCTTGAACCTGATGGGTAAGGCGTTACCTGATTTTCGTAACAGTGCCTGGAGAGAGTTTTTCAGCCACATTGCTGATCTTGACTGGCATGTCGAGTTGCATCGGGAGGTAAAGGATCTGCCGGGACTGATCCATCAATTGACGCCGTTCGGTTTGAAGTTGGTGATTGATCACTTTGGTCGGCCGGATGCCAATTCGGGCGTCGATCAGCCCGGCTTTTGCGAGTTACTGGAGTTGGGATCGAAAGGTTCGATCTGGATGAAGGTATCGGGAATCTATCGTTTGGGAGGTACGCCGCAACAGAACATCAATTTCGCTCGAATGGCATTACCGCTGCTGGAACAAAGTTTCGGCCTTCGCCAGTTGGTGTGGGGCAGCGACTGGCCGCATACGCAGCATGAGCAAAGCATCGGTTTCAGCACCGTAGTCGATCAGTTGCAAGCCCTGGAGTGTTCGACGCAGGTTAGCTATTCGTTGCTGGTGCAAGTCCCTCGAAGGTTATTCGGTTTTGCGAAAGGCGAAAGCTGAAATTTACGCCTGCATTTGCAGATGACCATTCATCTCACCCATTTAAACGAATACATACAGAACATTCGAAGTGCGACCGTTGCAGTAAAACCTATCGTGGCTCATCGAAAAGTTCTGTGTAATAGCAGCATATTCCAATTACAAGAGAGTAGATTCCATGAACACGTCATCCAATGCCGAAGTTGAAAGTACCCAAACGATGTTTGGTTTATTGCGTGCGCCGACAGGCGTTACGGTTTCAAACTTCTCTTTCAAATCTGAGTGCAGTTTGAGCGCCAGCCCAGCCGAGATCCTTTCATGACTCCCTTAGATGTAGACCTCTTACTGACCGCATTGGTGAGCGTCCTGGTGCTGGTGGCGCTCATCGTGTCGCGTCTCAAAATGCACCCGCTCCTGGCCTTGCTAGTAGTCTCCGTTGGCGTTGGCTTTGCAACCAGTATGGAACCAGAAACCATAGTCTCCCACTTGATCACCGGCGTCGGAAAGACACTGGGGGCAGTAGGGGTCGTAATCGCGCTTGGAGCGATGCTAGGCAAAATTCTTGCTGACGCAGGTGTCACAGAGCAGGTCGCCGAGGTCATCCTCAAGCGAACATCGGATCGGATGATACCTTGGGCCATGATGATGGTTGCATTTGTAATTGGCATTCCCATGTTTTTCGAGGTGGGCTTGGTGATCATGCTGCCGCTGATATTCAGCGTGGCGCGAAAGCTGGAAAGCCAGGCTCGCTTCAAAGGTTCAGCCTATGTGTATGTGGGTGTTCCGGTGATTGCGGCACTTGCAGCCATGCACGGGATGGTACCGCCGCACCCTGGCCCCTTGACGGCCATCGCCGCGCTCAAAACCTCGGTTGGGCCCACAATGCTCTATGGCTTCCTTGCGGCTATTCCTGCAATGATTTTAGGCGGCCCGCTTTATGGCGCATTCATTTCGCCGCGCATGAGCACTCGGCCCGATCAGGTTTTGCTAGATCAGTTCACCCTGGCTGAAAAAGCCGACGATCAACCAAGCACCAGCGTATGCCTTGGCGTGCTGGCAGCCTTGCTACCGGCGATCCTGATGCTGATTCATGCCGTCGCTGAGATGGTATTACCCAAGGACAATGCGATCCTGAAAATGGCTAGTTTCTTGGGCAATCCCCTGATCGCCATGCTCCTGGGCGTGCTGTTCGCAGGGGCAAGTCTGGTACTCGCGCGGGGCGGCGATGCGGGGCAATTGCGCGAATCCCTGGGCAAGAGCCTCAAGCCAATCGCCTCAATCATCATGATCATCGCCGGCGGTGGTGCCTTTCAGGAGCTGTTGACCAGCGCCAAGGTGGGCGATGCCATTGTGCACCTGACTCAGCAGTCTGCGTTCCCTCCGCTGATCTTGGGTTGGTTGATCGCGATGTTGCTCTCGGTATCTACCGGTTCTGCCACTGTCGGTATCGTTGGTGCTGCTGGCTTGCTGGCGCCGCTTGCAGGTGCTGATCCCAGCCTCAACCTGCCTCTGCTTGCCTTGTCCATAGGCTGCGGCTCGCTGTTCTTCAACTATGCGAACCATGCGGGCTTCTGGATGGTGAAGGAATCCTTCGGCATGACTATGGGCGAAGCCACCAAGACCATTTCGGTGGTTCAATCCATCGTAGCCGTGGTCGGTTTGATTGTGGTGTTGATGTTGAATGCGGCTGTCACGGTGGTTTGAGTCAGGATCTGTTCGCAGTTAGTAACCCTGCCCGAACGAGTTAGCCGAGGGGGGGGGAGATAGAGTTACGTTCCACAGGGTGTTTTACTCGGCTCTAACCCTAAAGTGTCGGCACGCATAAGCCCCGCCAGGTGAAGGTCTACAAAAAACCTCACACAGGCGAAGTTGTAGAAACGAAGGGCCCTTCAAGGGCCCTTTGTTGTATGCGCTTTCGAAATTGTTCAGATTAATGATCTATGAAAAAAGGAAAAGGGGGTGGAAACGGTTTTACTGTCAACTCAGGAGGGACAATACCTCAGAGCCTACGCATGTGGTCTGTCCCGGTATTAGTAGAGTGAAGAGGGGGCAGGAACGATAACGGTGGAGGTCGAGATCGTAGACCAAGATGTCGACTACGCGAACCGGATTGGCATCGTGGGCATAGTCATCAAGGCTCTCGGGAAGTAAAGGTGTCTTGGCCTCGATGTTCACATTGGATAAAGCGCTTCATAGGCGATCCCTGCGACGAAACCCTCAAAAACCATAGCAAGTGTTCGCGACGGCGTTTTTACACACTCTGGGCCAGATCATTCAGAAACCGTCAAAATGCCTTTTTCCTGCCTCGCGCCCACGACTTTGTTGATTAGTTCATCCCAAGGTGGCGTTGAAGGGAACAGCTCAATCAGAAATGCGAGGAATGCCTGTCAAATCCCAAATCGGCTTTAGGGGCGCTGATGATTTCACGGGTGGCTCGGGCTTGGACCTATCCACCATCGAACGTGTTGTAGATCACCTTGGATGGGGCATTCGACATGAGCCCAATCCGAATGGCGGTAGCCGCTTCACCTTGCAGCTTCCCGATAGCGTGTAGTTTTCCATCGACAGTAAAATCGACACACCGCACGCACATAGGTTGATTCATCAGAGATCGTCCTGCATTTTCCACCACAAGCAAGAGCATCGAATGAAAGGGATCCTCGAAAACCTGCGTCCGCTGGACTAATCTTGAAACATAATGTTACGTGTAATGTATATTATGTTAAATGATGTGTCATGTCATAGATGTTCATGAACCGCCTAAACCACTGATTCGACAAACCTGCTAGCGCCGTTGCCCATACTCATTCGAGATTGAACGACGCTTTGAAAGCCATATCATCAATGTTCGTCCCGACCACGCTCGTTACCGCAGCCTGACAGATACGCAACTCCAGATCCTTTGATCCACTCATTTCGGAACGCCAAGCGCCGGATGATTTGCAGGACTGCTCATACCTACAGCGCAATTATGGATTCGCGCTCAGAAAGTATGATTTGAAGGCGATCAAAGTTAAGTCGTCGACATTCAGTCTCGGTGCCTTCTCGAGACTCATAGGTAGTCTTCAGACGTAGTTTCTCTTCCCTACCATAGATGTTGAAACCTTGCGGTACAGTCTGGCAGTAGAAGCGCGCTCCGTTACGCATTGATCCTGTTTCTGTTTGGATTGTAGGAACAACAACGAATCTCAAAATTTTCAGGCCCTCTCCTATATTGTCTTGCGGTTTGGTGCTCGCCGCGGTAATCGATAGGCATTCCAACAACAATTTAACGTGGAGCAGCAACGCTTGGAATTGAGACAACTGCGATATTTCGTAAAAATCCTCGAACACGGCAGCTTGGGACGCGCAGCTCTTGAACTGGACGTCGGCGTATCAGCCCTTAGCCAACAGATCGCGAAACTTGAAAGTGAGCTGTCAACCCGCCTCCTTAATCGCACCACTACTGGCGTCACACCTACCAGCTCCGGTATGGCGTTCCTGCACCATGCCCAGCTGTGTTTGCGGCAAGCCGAAAATGCGATCATGGCCGCTCACCGTGGGCGAATGAGTGGGTACGTCACCGTCGGAATGGCGCCCACGACTTCCACTGTTCTTGCCCTGCCATTGATCAACGCGATGCGAGAGCGTTACCCGGATATTCAATTGCACCTGGTCGAAATGCTATCCGGGCATTTGGCCACGCAACTCAATGCTCGCCAGATCGACCTGGCCATTCTGTTTCAACTCGAAGGTGGTAAGCGCTGGAGCGTGACACCGCTGCTCGACGAAAAACTATTTGTCATCAGCTCACCGCACCTGCCCCACGCACCACAAGGAACCAGCGTGCAACTGGCGGATCTGGGGCAACTTCCACTGGTAATGCCCAGTGCGCAACACGGTTTGCGTTCTACGCTGATGGTTGCGTTTGAACGTTCGGGATTGGCTCCCAACATCATCATGGAAGTGGATGGGCTTGCCGTATTGATGAACGCCGTACGCGCAGGTCATGCTGCCACCATCCAGCCCGGTGCGGCAGCAGCGCTCAAAGGTGAGTCGGGACTTTCAGTGGTGGAAATTTCCGATGCTCACGTAGGTCGACGAAACCTGCTGGCGACACTGCCTGATGATGAGCTGTCTCCCGCTGCTCTGGCGGCGCGACTGGTCATCACCGATGTCGCTCGACAGTTGGTCGTTGATCAACAATGGCCGGGAGCATCGTGGATTGAGGACGTCGCGTCATGATCCCGGCGCACCCTCTTCCCGGTTTCCAATACTGAGGTGTCCGCGCCAAAGCCTTTATGAAAACTAAACACCCCCATTCATTTCGCGCCTTTCGACAATAAGCTGACAGCTCTACCTTCCCCCCACTCGCGAGGAGCACTTCGTTCATGCCTCCTTGCGATTGAGGAGTGATGATGATCGACGTATTAGTAATTGGCGGCGGCAATGCCGCCTTGTGTGCAGCGTTGATGGCGCGAGAGGCTGGCGCTAGCGTGATGCTGCTGGAGGGCGCACCGAAAATCTGGCGCGGTGGCAACTCGCAACACACACGAAACCTGCGATGTATGCACGACGCACCGCAAGATGTGTTGGTCGATGCCTATCCCGAAGAAGAATATTGGCAGGATCTGCTGAAAGTCACCGGTGGGATTACTAACGAAAAGCTTGCACGTATTGTCATCCGCGCCTCGTCGAACTGCCGTGACTGGATGCGCTCCCATGGTGTGCATTTTCAGCCGTCGTTGTCTGGTGCCCTACATGTTGCGCGCACCAATGCGTTTTTCATGGGCGGCGGCAAAGCGTTGGTTAACGCGTACTTCCGCAGCGCCGAGCGGCTGGGAGTGAAGATCCGCTACAACGCTCAAGTCATCGACATCGAGTTGAAGGACGGAGCATTCGTCGCAGCCCACATCGGTGAGCGTGAGGTCAATGGTCAGCGTTTGCCCGCCGAGCGGATCCAGGCCAAGACGTGCGTTCTGGCGGCTGGCGGTTTCGAGTCGAACCGCGAGTGGCTCCGTGAGGCTTGGGGCCAAAACGATCGCGGAGAATGGCCGTCAGACAATTTTCTGATTCGCGGGACGCGCTTCAATACTGGTGTACTGCTTCGGCGCATGCAGAGCTTGGGCGCCGATTTTATCGGTGACCCAACCCAAGCGCACATGGTGGCCATCGACGCCCGTGCGCCCCTGTATGACGGTGGTATCTGTACCCGTATCGATTGCGTATCGCTGGGCGTGGTGGTCAATCGCGACGGCGAACGCTTCTATGACGAAGGCGAGGATTTCTGGCCCAAGCGCTATGCGATCTGGGGCCGCCTGGTGGCGGGTCAACCCGGTCAACAGGCCTACTCGATCATCGACCAACAAGCCCTCGGCCGTTTCATGCCTCCGGTGTTTCCGGGCACTAAAGCCAACTCTCTGCAAGACCTGGCCCGCCAGTTGAAGCTTCCCGTGACGCAATTTGTCAAAACCATCGAGGAATATAACGCAGCCTGCTGCGTCGGCACGTTCGACCACACCGCGCTGGACAATTGCCACACCGAAGGTTTGACACCCGCCAAAACCCATTGGGCCCGCCCATTGGTAAAGCCCCCCTTCTGTGCCTACCCACTTAAACCTGGCGTGACCTTCACCTATCTAGGCCTCGCTACCGACGATACCGCCGCCGTTCACTTCAACGGCAAGGCTAGCCCCAACCTGTTTGTCGCAGGAGAAATGATGGCGGGCAACGTATTGGGCAAGGGCTATACCGCCGGCATCGGCATGGCCATTGGTACCGCATTCGGTCGCATCGCCGGTGTGCAAGCCGCGGCTGCGGCCGGCTTCCTGACCCCTTCCTCCACGGAGCCCCAACATGCAGCTGTTTGATCCCAAGGCACCGGGTAAATTGATTCCCGTACTCAACCTTGATGAAAGCGAAGTTCAGCGACAAATGACCGTTTGCAATGCCTGCCGTTACTGCGAGGGCTTCTGCGCTGTATTCCCGGCCATGACAAGGCGTCTGGAGTTTTCTCAGGCGGATATCCATTACCTGGCGAACCTTTGCCATAACTGCGGCGCATGCCTGCATGCCTGTCAGTACGCTGCCCCTCACGAATTCGTAATCAATGTGCCCAAGGCCATGGCCAAAGTCCGCCTCGACACTTATACCGAGTACGCCTGGCCACAGGCGATGGGCACACTATACCGACGCAACGGACTGACTCTGGCACTGTCCGCCGGTGTCGGGCTGGCACTGTTCCTGTGTCTCACGTTGATGGTGATGGGCAACCTGTTCACGGCGATGCCCGGGGGAAATTTCTACGGGATCTTTCCGCACAACACCCTGGCCGTAATGTTCGGTGCAGTTTTCGGATTCGCGGTACTCGCGTTAACCCTTGGCGCGCGGCGCTTCTGGCGCAATGTTTCACCGACCGACGCGCCCGCGCAGGAAAAAACCGCTGCTGCACTGGAAGCCACGGCCAACGTCGCCCGGCTCAAATTTCTGGACGGTGGCCATGGCGAGGGCTGCAATAACGCTGATGATCGATTCACCTTGTGGCGGCGGCGCTTCCACCACTTCACCTTCTACGGCTTCATGCTGTGCTTCGCCGCCACTGGGGTCGCCACGCTCTACCATTTCCTTCTGGACTGGTCGGCGCCCTACCCCGTCTTGAGCTTGCCGGTGATGCTGGGCATCAGCGGTGGGCTCGGGTTGCTGGTCGGCCCTGCGGGTCTGTTGTGGTTGAACCTGCGTCGCAACCCCGAACACGGCGACGAAAACCAGAAACCCATGGATCGCGGCTTTATCGCACTGCTGTTCCTGGTCAGCGCCAGCGGCCTGGCACTCCTGGCGTTCCGTGAAACCGCAGCCTTGGGCCTGTTGCTGGCAATCCATCTCGGCCTGGTCATGGCGTTTTTCCTGACCATGCCCTACAGCAAATTCGCCCATGGCATCTTCCGCAGCGCCGCGCTGCTCAAGTACTCCATCGAAAAACGCCAACCCAACCCGATCAACGCAGGTAGCGACTGATCGGCGATCCATTCATTCCAAAAACAATATTGATCACCACGGTAGCCTGATGAAAACAACAACTCAAGACACCCGATCCAAGGGGTCCAAACTGGGCGCCATCCTGCGGGTCACTAGCGGCAATTTTCTCGAACAGTTCGACTTCTTTCTGTTCGGGTTTTACGCGACCTACATCTCCCATACGTTCTTTCCTACCACCAGCGAGTTCGCCTCGTTAATGATGACCTTCGCCGTATTCGGCTCGGGATTTCTGATGCGGCCGCTGGGCGCTATCGTGCTGGGCGCATACATCGACAAGGTGGGCCGGCGAAAGGGGCTGATCGTGACGCTGTCGATCATGGCCGCGGGCACGGTCTTGATCGCCTTGGTTCCGGGCTACGCCAGCATAGGCATCGCAGCGCCGATATTGGTGTTGCTCGGGCGACTGTTGCAGGGATTCTCCGCAGGTGCGGAAATGGGTGGTGTTTCCGTGTACCTGGCTGAAATCGCCACGCCCGGACGCCGGGGTTTCTATACCAGTTGGCAGTCGGCCAGCCAACAAGTGGCGATCATTCTTGCGGCTGCGTTGGGCTATACGATTAACGCGTCTATGGAGGCCGCCGACGTTGCAGCCTGGGGCTGGCGTATCCCATTCTTCATTGGTTGCCTGATTATCCCGTTCATCTTCATCATTCGCCGCTCGCTACAGGAAACCGATGCATTCAAAGCGCGCAGCCATCACCCAAGTGCCAGTGAAGTCTTTCGCTCGATGCGGGACAACTGGCGCACGGTACTGGCTGGTGGTCTGTTAGCGTCGATGACCACGACCACGTTCTATCTCATTACCGTCTACACCCCGACTTTCGGCCGGTCTGTACTGAACCTGAGCACCAGCGACAGTCTGGTGGTCACGCTCTTCGTCGGCCTGAGCAACTTCATCTGGCTGCCCATCGGCGGTACGATCTCTGATCGCATTGGACGCCGCCCCTTGTTGCTGGCGGTCACCTTGCTGTGCATCTTCACCGCCTATCCCGCCATGCATTGGCTGGCCGCGGCGGCAAGCTTCGAACGACTGCTCGCCGTGCTGCTGTACTTCTCTTTTTTCTTTGGCATTTACAATGGCGCGATGGTTGCTGCATTGACTGAGGTAATGCCTCAGAACGTACGAGTCGTAGGATTTTCACTGGCATTCAGTTTGGCAACGGCTGTGTTTGGCGGCTTTACACCCGCCGTATCAACAATCCTGGTGCAGGCAACAGGTGACAAGGCGTCGCCCGCCTACTGGCTAATGTTTGCTGCGTTGTGTGGGTTCACAGCGACGACGATCCTGTATCGCAGGCAAAAAGCAGTGCCAGTCAACGCTTGATCAAAGAGAGGTTTCGGCGGAATTCAGGGCTTTGCACTGAATAAATATCGCGCCCTGGCCTGCATTGTATGCGTCCGGCAAAGGCATCTAGCCCGCTCTGCTAAGCCAAGACAGGTGTGCACTTCAATTTAAGTGGACACCTCGTCTAGCCTTTTTAAGCAGATACTCCATGCGGCCAATGCGCCGTTCCTATTCCAAATCCTTCAAAACCCAAGTATTCGGAAAGCCGTAGCCGCACTTCAGTAGATAGGCTTCGGCAATGGGCCAGTTTGGGATCTTGATGATGGTGGATGACAGCTGTTTGACTCCAAGGAGAACAGCATCTCAAAGTAATAATGGCTGCAGCTCAAACCAACTGACGCATTTTATGATTACCGCAAGCGCCCTCCTCCGCTTCTTCCCTCCGGTTGAAAAAAAACGTGAAATCGTCGATGCACGAGTTGAAACGTTCAGCCATACACAGCGCCGAGGCCGCAGATACGGCTGTTGGTATCACCCCCTGATTGAGGTGACATGGTCGGGCGACAAACTCGCCATGGAGGCACACCCCATGTTCGCAAGTGTGCGATCCATCTCATCTTTGATAATGCTCAGCACCTGGCTAGCCCCTTCCTCGCCACCTGCAGCCAGACCGTAGAGTAGTGGCCTGCCTAGAAGAACACCACCCGCACCGAGCGCCATAGCTTTAACAACGTCAGAACCACGTCTGAAACCGCTATCAACAAGCACCTTGCCCGGATGAGCATTAGCAATTTGCTTAAGAACAGGCATAGGCGAGCAGCTCGAATCAAGTTGACGCCCGCCATGGTTTGAGAGGATTACGCCGTCAGCTCCGAACGCCATACAACGCGCAGCGTCTTCAGGGTGAAGTATTCCTTTGACTAACAGCCGATGTGGCCAGAGTTCTCGCAATCTTTTAAGTGAATCCCAGTTGAAACTGGCATCCATTTTCCGCGACAGCAGCGCAGCTTGAAGCTCTACGTTGTTGGCGTCCTGATTGGCGAAATTTGCCATCTGCGGCATCCCGCCTGCAAGCAAGCTTATAGACCAGCGCGGATGGAGCATTCCATCGAGCATTACCTTCGGCGTGTACTTGAAAGGCAGGCCAAAACCACTACGTAAATCACGCTCACGCTTGCCGTTCACCGCAACATCAGTGGTCAGCACTAGCGTTCTGTAACCTGCCGCCAGTGCACGAGCTACGAGTTGATCAGCAAGTGACGGGTGCACTACATAGAGTTGGAACCACAGCTCCCCTCCCGCTTTTTCCGCGACCTCCTCAATGGACGCATTGGCCGCCGTGGACAATATAAAGGGGATACCGGCTTTCCTAGCCGCCCTTGCTAAAGCGATATCGCCCTTCGGCCAAAATGCCCCATTAAGCCCCATCGGAGCTACCAGGAGCGGCAGTGGCTGAGTAGTACCGAAGACGTTAACGCTCAGATCACGCTGGGCGACATCAACCAAGCGTCTTGGGATGAGCTCCCAATGGTCGAACGTGTCCCGGTTACGCTGCAGGCATTTCTCATCATCGGCGCCGCCTTCAAGGTAGTCGAAGACCATTCTGGGAAGGCGCCGTTGCGCCAGTGAACGAAAACCTTCAACGCTAAAAGCTAAGCTCATGGTGTCCTCACGGCAGTACGAGAATACAAAGTAAAAACCCCACTCTATTGAGCGGGGCCTAATTGATCAAATCGATACTATCCAGGCCCTGAATAGATCACGCTTATTCAGAAGTAACCGCAAGTGCTGAGGACGTGACTAGATGGGTAGCAGCACCAGGTGCGGTTTCGATCAGGAACAAACCAGTGACAGCCGCTGCAAGTGATACCGCTCCCACTACCATCATGGGTAGCGCCAAGCCGTATAGATCGGCCAAACCACCTGCAATCACAGGCATCAATACACCGCCAATTAATTCGCTCACACCCGTTGGCACACCAACTGCTGCTCCGGTCATATTGGATGGGACGGACTCGCTAGGAATCACAGCCAAGAACAATGGTGCGATGCCAAATCCGAAGATACCGGCGGCAAACAGGATCGAAAACATCACCCAAGGGCCGGCGTGGCTCAGAGCAAATGCGAGCATCAGCAGACCGTAAATAGTGGCGCAAGTCACCAGCACAGGTTTACGCCCCCATCGATCCGACAAGGCGGGTACGGCGATCATTCCTATGAAGCCACCGAACCCCCAGCCCGAGACGATCAATCCCGTCGTGCTCAACGACAGCCCCACCACTTGAGTGAGGTAAAGCGCGACGAAGGTCGAGAATACGAACAAGCCCGTTTGAAACAGAGAGCCGATGACTGTAGTCACCCAGATATTGCGGAATTTGAGCACGCTGGTGATAGGAGCGCTTTTGCGTGCATCGCGCTCGACGGTCACCTTACTGGGTTCGCGCATGAGCTTCGCGAGCATCACCGTCAAAATCAACCCAGGAATCCCGAGCAGAAAGAACACCCACTCCCATGGCATGTACAAGCTTAATTGAGTCGCAATGATCGGGCCCAAACCGATGCCCAACAGTGGAAAGAATGCTTGGTGAATGCCCATATTGAGCCCTCGCCGTTTGGGCGTCGATATCTCTGCGAGCGTCGCGACACTGGCACTGAAAACCCCGCCTTCACCTACGCCAAGAAGGCCTCGAACGACCAGCATTCCAGTGAAGCTTTTTACCGCTCCCGTCATCCATGTCATGAGTGAGAAGAAAATGCCGGAGTAGATCAACACCTTCTTCCGACCGTGGCGATCACTCACGCCACCAAGAACATAAGTAGACAGCGCCCATGTCAGCGCCAATACAGAAGCGATTGCACCGGCTTGGGTATTACTCAACCCCAGCTCTGGTTTCAAGATTGGAAACAAGTACACCACCACCAACCGATCCAGACCTACGATGCCAAACAGCACCGCTAGCAGCCACACCATTTTCCACTCGTAAGCTGAATCACCAAGCGATTTATGCTGCATGTTATGCACCCATCAAAAAGGGATATCGATTAATTGGCTTCAAGGTCGTCAACAAGAGCAAGCTTGTCATCCGAACCGATTGATGCGTCCTCTGTAACGGGCCTGCGTGGCTCGCTGTTAAACAGCAGTCTTGTGACATCGCTTCGGGAGTAGTGGCCAACCGGATCTGCTGCAACTTTGGCCATCGTGACGGCGTCAAGGTTGATGTCCCCGTACAGCAGTCCTTCCTGGTCTGGCGGTAATGGAGTGGCCAAATCGGCGCCGTCGGGGCCATAGATGCGCGCGAAGCCTCCCCCGACCTTTAGTAAATTACGTGCTTCATCCGTTTGGCAGAGCAATTCAACAACGTCCTGGGAAACCATCCCGCACGGGGCGAGAACGAAACACTGGCCTTCAACGGCATATGTGCGGCTTACGGCGTTATTAACCTCACCACCAATTGCTGGGGTGACGTCCGTATAGAGGGAAAAACCTGGCCATGCGGCGACGTGCACTTGCTCATGCTTGCTGTACATCGCGAATTTGGTCAGTGGCTGAATATGCTCCCAGCAGCACAGTCCTCCGAGCCGACCAATGTTGGTTTCATGAACTTGGATATCACTACCGTCGCCCTCCCCAAAGACCATGCGCTCTGCCACGGTTGGTTTGAGCTTGCGTCGGGTCGACAGGGTACGGCCCTGGTCGTCAATGAAAGTCTGCGCCATGTACAAGCTGCCATTGGATCGCTCGGTGAAGCCGAGGCACACGAAGATTTCATGGTCGGCTGCCGCTTGCTCCAATCGACGATAGTCCGGGCTATCAATCACCAAGGCCTGCTCGTGATATTGCAGCATGTACTGCATTGCCCAAGCTGGTGACCCCAGCCAGAAAAACCATGGGTAACCAGGAATGAAGTTTTCCGGAAACGCGATTACCCGAGCACCGTTGCCAGCTGCCTCGGCAATCAATTGAATGCACTTATCAACCGTCGCGCTGCGATCCATGAAGACGGGTGCTGCCTGCACCACTGCGACTCGATACGAAGTTGAAAAAGACATAGAAACCTCAAAAAAAGATGGCGCTCAGCCGTTGCTGCATCTTTGATGAAAATGCCCAATTGGAATGTGCTGAAAGTCTTGTCAGATTTGCTCTAGCTTCTCCATGCCATGGGTGGAGGGCACCCAGGCATGAAGAAAAATGTCTTAGCGGCTCACGACGGGATCTGCGAAATCCTGCTTGGGCAGATCTACATGCCGCTGGGAAACGAATTCTGTAGCGCTATGGCCTAGGCCCAATGCATACGCTCCTGGCGCTACAGACCAGCGCTGTGCCTTGACGTCAAAATCGGCGAGCAGGCGTGAATCCACGTGCAGGGTTATGGATCGCGATTCCCCGGCACGGAGCTCGATCTTGTTCCACCCCAGCAAGCGTTGCTGAGCTCGACCAGGCATACCCGTCAGATAGAGCTGAGGAACATCTTGTCCCGTCAGCTTGCCGATGTTGGTCACGTTAAAGCTAACGGTGAGCGGAGAGGTTTTTTCGACCTTCAGCCCATCATATTTAAACTGTGTGTAGGAAAGCCCGAAGCCGAATGGGAACAAAGGATTGATGTTTTTTCGCGCAAACCATTTATATCCAACGTCAGCGCCTTCGATGTTGTAGTCCACATCGATCTTGGCGTTTTCGGGGCCACCAAAGCCGGGTACCACAGGGCGAGGCAGTTGTTTGAGGTCTGCCGGGAAAGTGATCGGGAGGCGGCCCGATGGATTTACTTTGCCGGTCAGCGTGCGAGCGATGGCCTTACCACCACCTGCACCTGGATACCACGCCTGCATGACTGCTGCCGTTTTGTTGAGCCATGGCATGCTGATAGGGCCACCAGTTTCCAAGACCACAATGGTTTTAGCGTTTGCGGAGGCCAATGCGTCAATCAAGCCATTCTGACCGCTAGGCAACTCCAGGTCATAGGTGTCGTAACTCTCCATCATCCACTGCGTCGCGAACACGATGACCACGTCAGCGTTCTTGGCCAACGCAGCCGCTTCCCCGGAGTTACGGCCATCGTTGAAGGTAATGACTGCATCTGGCAGCTCCTCCTTCAGAGCCTTAAGCGGCGAGCTTCTATGCCAAACCATCTCGCGCAGTGAAGCGAACTGACCTTCGCCTCCCGTAGGAATTACCAGGCCAGCACCCTCTGGCTCTACAACCTGTGACGAACCGGCTCCAGAGAGAACCCCCTTGTCCGCGTTGCCACCCACTACAAGGATCTTCTTGGTCGCACCATTGAGAGGCAACGCATGCTTCTCGTTGCGCAACAACACCATCCCCTCTTCGGCAGCTTGTTGTGCTACGGCCTTGCTCGCTGCGTAATCAATAGGTGTTTTAACAGGAGGGTGCTCAAAGAGGCCAACATCAAACATCGAGCGCAGGACTCGCTGGCTCATTTCACCCAAACGAGTGCGATAAACTTGGTCTTGCTCAGCTTCGGCCAACAGTGGCTTCTCGAAGAAAACATCTCCAAATAACCACTTGTCCAACTGTGTGCCCATCTCGATATCCACGCCATGCATGGCGGCTTCGACACCGTGAACAGAACCCCAGTCGGACATCACAAAACCGCGATAGCCCCAACGATCCTTTAAGATGCGCTGAAGCAGATCAGCGTTGTCGCAGGCGTGAATGCCATTGACTCGGTTATAACCACACATCACTGCGCCCGGCTGGCCGCGCTCGATGGCGATTTGAAATGCCAGCAGATCACTCTCACTCAAAGACCGTTCACCGATGACAGCGCTCATGCCCATTCGCGCGGTCTCTTGATCGTTCATGGCGAAATGCTTGATCGTTGAAAGCACATGCTGGCTTTGAATGCCCTTGATGTTTTCACCTGCCATCGTGCCAGCAAGCAGGGGATCCTCGCCAAAGTATTCAAAATTCCTTCCATTGCGTGGATCACGAGCCAGGTTTACGCCACCTGCGAGCATGACGTTGAATCCTTTACTCCATGCTTCATGCCCGATCATTTGGCCGCCATCGTAGGCGACCTTCGGATTCCAGCTGGCAGCACTGCTGAGCCCTGAAGGAAGGGGCGTCCCCCCATCTCCTGGCCGGACATTGGCAGGGTTGGCAACGCCCAGGCTTGCATCGGTGATTTGGAGCGCTGGGATGCCCCGCGTTGTGTCGGCAGGCACAAACCCAGCGGATCCGATGGCGCCATCTGGCACTGTAAATCCAAGGATAGGCATGGCCATTTCGCCGTGTACTCGGCGTATTTGCTCTTCAAGTGTCAGATCTTGCTGAAGAAGCTTTGCACGATGATCAGATGATTTATCCGAGTCTAACCAAGGTTGAGACGCCGCGAGTACGTGGGTGTTTGTCATTATAAGTGTCAGCAGCATGGTGGCGCTTGAAGGAATTCGGTTTTTCATTGGGTTGTCCTTTAGAAGCTGATGTTGAATCGCAGGCCAAGCACCGTCGCATCCGGCACTTTGTCCACACCACCTGGAGCGTGGTAATACTGGATATTTGGCTGGAGGTAGAGCCACCTCGTGGCTTGGTAGCGATAGAACAACTCAGTCGAAACTTCGGTGTCGCCTAGCGGGAGATAACGGGGATCGTCGTAGTCATCGACGCCTGCCAACTGGTTAGTAAGATCTCGATTTCGTGTCCAATCTTTGTTGATCTTGATTGCCGTACTGGCAAATCCAAGCATGTCATCCGGGCGATTGTCGAAAAGGCCGTTGTAGTAAAGACCGGCGCCGTAGCCGTAATGCAGGACAGAAGTTTCCTTGTCATTGATCTCGGCGTTAACAAAAGCGCGCAGGCCTTGCTTACTGTCTCCGCCAGGCCCCGTCAGTTGCTGTTCAAAGAAAGCCCAAGCCGCCCGCTTACCATGGCGAGTCTTGAATCCAGCAGATGGATTAGATGCCTCCATCCCGCCGGCAGCACCTGCTACAACATCGGGTGCGTCTACGTTGCTGTAATAGGCGCCAATGAAATAATTACCCGCTAACTTTCGCTCTCCCCAATAAGGGCGCCAGCCGAGCAGCACCGGGTAGATTTGCCCTTCAGTACCACGATCACTGAGGGAAATAGCTCTGTCATTGGTGGTGGTCTGGGGGTTCTGCTGGTAGACGCCAAACTTTACGTACCAATCCGGCGTCATGTGCCAGGTAGTCGTAGCCGCCCACGTACTGATTGGCCATCCGTACCAAATGTTGCTTATGCCAGGGACGGTGCCGCAGTTGACAAGACTTTGAAACTCACAGGTGGACGGAAAAAACTCTTCCGTCGGTGTCATTTTCCCAACCCTAAGGCTCAACTGTTTGTCGAAGAAGTTTTGCTGGTAGGTGAGTCGGGTCAAGCGCGTCACAGAGCCAAAGCCCCACACTTCTTGCGAGAGATTGGGAAGTGAACCCGTGCGAGGGTCGTTCACGCGAGTGTTTGTAAGTAACTCATGGTTGTTTCGATTAGTTACGACGAGGCTGAATTCTCCATCCACACCGAGCTTTTTACTCAAATCGTAGTTAAACAGGGCTGTGGTCTGATCACTTGTTTCCAAAGCTGTCTTTTGGTCATAACCACCTCTCACGTTCGTAGCCAGTTCATTTACGTAGAACAGCCCAAAGGTGAACCCTTGCTCACTAAGCTCATTGCGTTTCCCCGACCAATCACCAGTCAGCCATGGCGAGTCTGAAGCTAAAGGCTCAGCAGCTAGGGCGGGGATGCTGATTGACCCTACGAGGGCTAAACCACCAGCTGCTATACGTTTCTTCAATTCGAGTGCTCCTTTTGTCGAGCGCAAAGGAGCTCGCCAGGCTCCTACTTGCTTCGTGTATATGTGTGGGGGCAGAAAAATCTTGATAGCGGCGCCAAGCTGTCTGCGTTGAGAACTATCGCAGGCCACTGGAGTAAACCGCTGCCCTCCACTTCCTGAGGAAGTTGCCTCTATTTCTTAAGGTGGAGCGCGTCATCAGGCGAGCGTGAAAGTCGACGTCACGCCCTGAAATGAGGCGAGTTGCGGTGGCGAGAAAGCGAAACGAATGCCTTCCTGTACTCCGCTTCCACCATTACTGGGCTGTGGATCTCAAATCGATGAATCTCTGTGGGAGAGGCACCCTATTTGCTTGCTTTTAGGCAAGCAGCCAGCGCAGGACACTCAACATGCACACCACACTCTCAACAAGAGCAATACCCGAAGGTGACCGCCTACCTTTTTGGAGGGAAACAATTGGAAAAATGTTTATGCCTCTGGAGTGCGTTGCCGGCGCGGGGACGTCCTTTAGTGCGGATCTGCAACATGCGTCCGTGGGGCCAGTAGACTTAATGGCCATGACGGCCAGTCCGCATCAGGTGACCCGAAGCGCTCGTTTAGTCCGCAACTCTGACGCTGACTATTTTATGGTCAGCTATCAAATTTCCGGACAGGGTTTTTTGAGACAGAGTGATAAAGAATCCCAACAGAGCGCTGGAGACTTCGTTCTCTACGACAGCACTCGGCCATTTGAAATGGGATACTGCGAAAACTTCAGCAAGTATATCCTTAGAATTCCTCGCAGCCTTCTTAGCGCTCACGTGAGCAGCCCTGATCGCCTATGCGGATTGACAATAAGCGCCAAATCAAGCCCTAGCATTTTGCTGGGCGGCATGCTGCGCTCTCTGGCAGAAAGCAGGGCTGAGATGGCAACAACTGTGCTGGATCCGATAGCCAACGCTTTGATTGAGTTGGTAGTTGGAGGTTTGCAGTCCTTACCTCAGGCTCAACAAGGCGAAGTATCTAAACTTCAGACCTTTCATCTATCCAGGGTAAAGAGTTACATACTTCAGAACCTGAGAGACCCGAGCCTGAATATCGAGAGGATTGCTTTAGATCTTAAGATGTCGGTGAGTTCTCTATATCGGATTTTTGAAAAAGAAGATCAGCCACTTTCTCAGTGGATCTGGAGTCAACGGCTTCAGCTATGTCAACGCGACCTGAAGAGTCCTGTTTTGAAAGAAAAGAATATTGGTGATATCGCATTTGATTGGGGGTTCAGCAATTGCACGCACTTCAGCCGTGCATTCAAACGCGAAACTGGAATGACTCCCAAGGAGTTCCGTAAGCAACACATGACTGGATAAGATGATCCAGGGGCCACGTAACTCCATCATGCTTCGACTAGGACGAAGCACTCTGTCGCTTTTTCACGACAGCTCTTTCATGCCTATCAGAGCATGGAGGCACTGAGTAACAGGAACGTGAACACCAGCGGCCTGCCCTTTCTCCACAATTGCGCCCGCTATAAGTTCATTTTCAGTCTGGCGCAATGTGCATGGCTGCCTTCTAAAATTGGTAGGTATAAGTAGTGATCAGACGATTCTCATCGTAGTCCGGGCCAGACAATGAGCCGCTACCGAAGCGGGTTTTGACCTCGATGTGACGCCACTCAAAGCCGACGTTTTTGAAGAGGCCACTTTGGATGACATAGCTCAACACCAGGTTGCTTTCGCTCTCGACATTCTTGTCCAAGGCATTGCTACCTCGATCAATTCCGGTACCCCGCATATAGCGAGTCATCAGCTTCAGTCCCGGAGCACCCATAGCAGCAAAATCGTAGTCATACCTGAGTTGCCAAGAGCTCTCATTGGGCTTGAAGAATCCGAGTGTTGACCAGTTGACGAGATAGGGTTGTGGGGCATATCCATTGAAAAGCGGGAACGCTGATTCGCCAAGCATACGTTGATAGCCAATCCCGAATGCATGACCTGCCTTTTTCAGGGTAGTCATGGCACCATAGGTTTTATTGTCAATTTTCCCGTAGAGCGCGTCTCCATCCTCGCTATTTTGATAATAGCGCAAGTCAGTTTTCAACGCGTAACCGCCACCCAGATCAAAAACATCTGTAAGCCCAAGATAGTGCTGTTTGTAAATGTCTTCCAGCTGCCCATAGAAATAGGTTCCTGAAAGTCCAGGCGTGAACTGGTAAGTAGCCCCTGCAAAGTTCAGCCCATCGCTACGGCGTTTGATGTCAGGGCCATTCATCAAATAGATTTTTTCATGACTGGACGATTCGCGTGCAGCAATTTCAGTGATACGCCCGCCGGTGAGAGTAAGGCCTTCCCACTCTTTAGACTCCAGCAGTGCACCCTGATAAGTGGTGATGAGCTGGCGCGAATCGTCAATATAGGCAACTGGCAGAGTGGGACGTAGCTCACCGAGCTTTAGCTCTGTTTTGGAAACACGTATTTTTGCCGTGGCATTCGAACGCCCATATTCCCTGACCTGTTCACCTCGGCTGGCGTCGTAGGGTATGACACTATCGGGCCCTCTACCGCCGCCGCCATCTAATCGATACGCCCATTGAGCGCTGGTATCAAAGCCAAACTGAACTGGCCCCTCGGTATACCCAGAGATGAAACGCAAATCGAAACCCTGAGTCCAACTGCCGACCCTAGATTTAGGCGCATCGCTTTGTTTGAAGTCACGGTCAATATAAGCATTACGCAGACCTAATGTGACCTTGCTATCTTCGAGAAAGTCCGCTCTAGCAGATAACGGTTGCACACAGGACAAGCAAGTGACAGCAAGTACACCACATTTTGTCTTGGAGAGAGTCTGCATAAATTTACCTTTTTATTTTTTTTGGAGGCGATAGCAGGCCGCCGCCCTTATAAATAAAGGCAGCGGATACAATTTTTGTAAAAAGCTAAACTTTATATAGCAAGTAGTGCACTAGCACTTAGAAAGGGTAAGACCGAGGCGTCATTTGCACACTTACCCAATGGTCAGTGGTGAACTCTTCAATCGCCCACTCACCATTAAACCTACCAAGCCCGGAGTTTTTCTCTCCCCCAAATGGTGCGTGCGCCTCGTCATTCACGGGAATATCGTTGACATGCGTCATGCCGGCCTTGATCTGACGAGCAAAGCGAGCACCTCGTTCGAGGTCTTTGGTGAACACCGCGCTGGAGAGCCCATATTCACTGTCATTAGCCAGCAGCAAAGCATGGGCCTCATCGCGAGCACGCTGGATGCCAACGAGCGGGCCGAAAATCTCTTCTCGCGCAATTTCCATATCAGCGGTAACGTCGGCGAAAACGTGTGGTGGAAGTAGATTCCCGCGAACCTCCCCTTCAACGACGGTTCTCGCACCTTCTTCTTTGGCCCGAGAAACCTTGTTCAACAATCCCTCGAGCTGTTTACGATTGATAATGGGGCCAATCACCGTGTCAGCATCACTGGGATTACCAACCTTCAGCGCTCTGACCTTCTCCGCGTAGAGTTCTACGAACCGGTCATACAGGGCGTCTTCCACGATGATCCGGTTGATGGCCATGCAGATCTGTCCTTGGTGCAAAAACTTGCCCATGACAGCCGCTGCGACCGCTTGATCGAGATCAGCATCAGCCAGCACCACGAATGGGCTATTGCCACCCAGCTCCAGTGCCACATGCTTGAGATACTTGCCACCACTGGCAATGCGCCCAATGTTCAGCCCGACCGGCGTCGAGCCTGTGAACGAGATGAATTTGGGGATCGGATGCTCCACGAATGCATCGCCGATCTGAGCGCCAGAGCCCACCAATACACTGATGACGCCCTTGGGCACTCCTGCTTCCTCGAAAATCCTGGCAGCGAGCAACCCACCGGTGACCGGAGTATCGCTCGCTGGCTTGATCACGACAGCATTGCCCAATGCCAGTGCCGGCGCGACAGAACGTTGAGTCAGGTGAAACGGGAAGTTCCAAGGGCTGATCACCCCAACCACGCCGAGCGGTTCACGATAAACGCGATTTTCCTTACCCGGCACATTGGAAGGTAGGATCCGACCGTGAACACGAGCAGGAAATGACGCCGACTCTTGAGTGATGCCGCGAGCCGCCCCCCACTCGATCTGTGCCTTGATTCGTGTGCTACCGGACTCCTTGATGATCCAGTCGATAATTTCTTCACGGCGTTCGTCGAAGATTTGCACCGCTTTCAAGAGTATCGCCGACCGTTGTCCCGGGCCCATATTGGCCCAAGCTGCCTGAGCGCTCTCGGCAGAGATATAGGCCTGATTGAGGTCTTCGCGATCAGCCTGGACGATTTCTAACAGGGTGTCACCGGTGAACGGATCAGTAACGTTAAGCACGTTCCCGGCGCTGCCCTTACGCCACTCTCCTGCAATCGGCAGCAGATGCATTTCTTGGTAAGGCATACGGTTGGCTTGGCTCAAGTGATGTCTCCTTGGACGGTGTGACTTGAAGATCAGGAATGCGCGTCAATCGGCTGGGATTCCATCTCGTTCGAATGCGCAGATCGCCGCTTGACCATGGCGATAGCAAAAATCGCGATCAGTCCTGGTATGGCGCAGAAGATAAAATTCAGTTGGAGCGGTAAGTTCAGGCTGAGCATAAGCCCCCCCAAAGCGGGGCCTGCGACGCCTCCGAAACGACCTATGGCTGAACACCAACTGACAGCCGTGGAACGGATATCACTCGGATACTGCTGAGCGGCAAAGGCATGAATTACAGCAAGAGTTCCGATGGTGGTAGCACCGGCAATCAATAACATTATGTTGAGCGTTACCGGGCCCGGCTTGATGCCGAGGATGCAAAGCGAAACGACCGCCAATGCAAAAAAAAGAATCAACGTAGGTTTACAGCCCCAGCGATCAGCCAGCCAGCCACCCCCAAGAGCGCCCACCGTAGCGCCAAGATTCAACGTCACCAGAAACATGAGACTGGAGCCAAGTGGGTAGCCCCCTGCGACCATTATTTTCGGCAACCAGGTATTGAGGCCGTAAACCATCAGAAGGCACATGCCGAAACCTAGCCAGAGAAAGACGGTACCCACGCCTCTCCCCTCTTTGAACAGTCGGGAAAGAGGTGTGGATGTTGAGGTTCGTACAGCTGGTTCAAATCGGACAAAAGCAGTATCTATATCGGGAACGATACGCTTGAGAAGTGCCCCTGCTGCACGTTGATTTTTCGCCAGCAGATAGGGCAAAGACTCAGGGAGATAACGGTACATCCAAGGCATGCAAAGCAGTGGCAGTCCGCCGATGAAGAATGTTGCCTCCCATCCAAATTTGGGTATCACCAGCATGGCCACCAACGCCGAAATCATTGCACCGATGGAGTAAAAGCTGAGCATGATCGTAGTCAGAGTGCTACGACGAGTTGTGGGGGACAAGTCGCTCATCAGGGCAACGATGTTTGGAATGGCACCGCCGAGGCCGACACCGGTAAAAAATCTCAAAGCCGCGAAGCTGGGTACATCCCAGGCGAATGCATTTGCGAAAGCGCTAATGCTCGCGAGAGTGATCGCTCCGAGGATGATCTTGCGTCGCCCCATTCGGTCTGCAAGCGGGCCGATAGCGATTGCGCCGAACATCATTCCGAATAGAGCTGCACTCCCCATCCATCCCGCTTGGACTGGCGGGATAGACCACTGTTCCATCAAGCGGGGAACCACAGATCCGTAGATGACGAGATCATAGCCATCGAACAGCATGATGAACGAGCACCAAAACAACAGGCCGTAGTGGAACCTGCCCAACGGAGCTGAGCCCGCAATTTCTGTAGCATTTCTTTGAGTCATAATTTGGTCTCTTGTTTTTGTTATTCGGGGACTTACTAGGAGGCACAAGGCCCTTGGCACTCATCAATGAGGCTGGATCGTCACAGTGGGCACCTCGATCAAAGTAGGTTCGGTAGAGTCGAGAGCAGCGCGAAGGGCGGCCTCGAAACTATCGCGAGTGTCGGTATGTACCGCCTTGACTCCATACCCTTTTGCGATAGCGCAGAAGTCCAAACCAGGGACGTCCAAACCAGGCGCTTCCTCAACATTCAGGACGCCCGCGAACCAGCGCAGCGCACCATAGGTGCCATTTTTGAGGATGATGAACACGACTGGGATGTGATACTGCGCAGCCGTCCACAACGCAGTAATTCCGTAGTTCGCAGAGCCATCGCCAATCAAAGCGACCACGCGCCTATCGGGCTGGGCCAGTTGAACGCCCACCGCTGCTGGCAGACCGAAGCCCAATCCACCTGCTGCGGGGAAGTAGTAGCTACCAGGGTGACGCATGTTCATTCGCTGCCAGAACGCGGTCGTGGTGGAAGTCGATTCCTTGACGTAGATAGCATCTGGCGGAGCGACCGCGTCGAGGACGTCGAACAGCGTTTCCGGGCGCAAGTGATGAGGTTCATCTTGTACATCTGTCAACGCTGGTAGAGATGCTGGATAGGACTTTGCCTTCTCCTCAACGCCCTCTGCCAGTACGCGTAGAGTCTCTGCAATATCGCCGATCAAGGCGTCCCCCATAGGAGCGCGAGCTGCTTCCTGAGGATCTGACGTGATGTGCAAGAGCCGAGCTCCTGCCGGTAGATACTCGCCTGGTGCGAACTGGTGATAGCGGAAAACCGGCGCGCCGATGACGATGATCAGGTCGTGGCCAGCAAGCGTCTTGCTGATCCCTGCGATGGCAGCAGGCAAAACTCCACGGAAGCTAGGATGGCGAGTTGGGAACGGGCAACGTGATGCCGATGGAGCAACCCAGACAGGCAGTTTCAGTTTATCGGCCAAGGCGACGGCGTAATCGTTGGAGCGGGTAGCATCCACATCAGGGCCGAGAACGAGAACAGGGTTGTTGGCCTCATTCAAGTGCTTGGTCAAAGCTGCCAGCTGCCGCGCATCAGGAGCACCCGCAGTCTGGACTTCTCTCTCAAGAAGATGCTCCACACCGAGCGGAGATGGTTTCTCCCAGTCGTCGTATGGAATAGACAGATACACCGGAGCCTTGGGAGAAGTATTAGCAATGTGGATCGCCTGGCTAAGAGCCCGAGGCACATCCTGAGCCGTTGCAGGTTCATAGCTCCACTTGACCAGTGGTTTGGGTAGCTGTGATGCATCCACATTGGCCAGCATTGCTTCGACACCAATCATCGAACGCACCTGTTGACCTGCCGTGATCACCAACGGGCTGTGTGAATACCACGAATTGGTGAGAGCCCCCATGCCATTGCCCGTACCTGCTGCTGCATGGAGGTTTACGAAAGCAGGCTTACCGCTTGCGAGAGCATAGCCGTCCGCCATCCCCACCACAGCGCCTTCATGAAGACCGAGGACATACTGGAAATCCTCCGGAAAGTCCTTCAGAAAAGGAAGCTCGTTGGATCCAGGGTTACCAAAGATGGTGGTCATGCCATGGCGACGCAAAAGCGCATAAGCGGCAGAGTGAATTGTTTTCATTGGGTCATATTCCAGGGTGTGTCCGATTGCTCCTACTGTAAAAATTCGATTAAAATCGATCAAATCAATATTTTATGACTACTACATAGACACCACTTATTTTCATAAAGGTCTACGGATGGCTCATTTCGATCTAAATTTGATCACCACCTTCGTCACGCTTTACGAAACGCAGAGCCTGACGATTACCGCCGAGCGGCTGTTTGTCACCCAGCCGTCAATCAGCTACAGCCTGGGGAAACTACGTGAGCAATTCGACGACCCGTTGTTCATACGCAATAGCCAAGGAATGCAGCCAACGAGGCTTGCTGCTCAGCTATACGTAGGCTTCAAGCAGGCTGCACGTTGTATTGAGGAGTCAGTGGCTGAGGCAAGAAGGTTTGAGCCTGCCCACTCAAGCAGGCAATTTCGACTAGCGCTTTCTGACTTGGGGGAGATGGCGTTGCTGCCCAAGCTCATGGGTCAGCTAAATATCCTGGCGCCCAATATCGAGCTTGAGATCATTCCGCTAGAGATCGACCAGGTGGGGACATGGTTGAACGACGGTCACATCGACGCGGCCATCTGCAGCCGGGTCATCAGCGGATCTGGGCTTGCATTCAAGAAGCTCGTGAGCGAGCGATACGTTTGCTTGATGGACGCGAATCATCCTCGGATTGGTTCAGCGCTGACAATGGAACAGTTTCTCGTAGAGCCGCACGTCTTGGTCACAAGGACATCGGGGCATGGCATGGCCGAAGACGTGCTTCAAAAACTCGGGGTCAAGCGAAGGATCAAGCTCAGGATTCCTCACTTTTCAGTCCTTCCAAAGGTAATACCGGGCACAGAATTGTTGGTGATTCTGCCGTCCCAGATCGCGGACAGCTTTTGTGAAATGCCACTGGCCAAGCCGCTTAAAATGCTTGAACTGCCCTTCGATGTACCGTCCTTCGAAGTGACGCTCCACTGGCACTCCCGGAGCACTCAATCAACGGGGCTTAACTGGTTCTTCGAACAGATTCAGGCCACGCTAGGCGAGCCCGGCGTGGCCTGACGGATCAAGCTGCTGTCGATGTCCGACCCCGAGCGGCTGAGATCTGATCATCGCCCAAGGCGAGCACTTAAAGGCCGAGTTGAGCGCCCAAGTTATAAACTATCTGCAATCCGACGACGGCTCCATCGCTGCTGACCTCGGCCTGTGGATTGTAGAAGTTGCTGGGGTTGAACACGTACTGCACGCTTGGCTGAAGTGCTAGATAAGGCGTCGCCTGCCACACCATATTGAGCTCTACTCGCGACTCTCCTTTTGACATTCCTTGGTCAACACCGGTGGCCAGCAGTCGCTGATC
The DNA here is from genome assembly GCF_059492165.1 of Pseudomonas sp. Pseusp15. NCBI lineage: Bacteria > Pseudomonadati > Pseudomonadota > Gammaproteobacteria > Pseudomonadales > Pseudomonadaceae > Pseudomonas > Pseudomonas sp. Pseusp15. The sequence continues at coordinate 2,160,283 of NZ_CP168523.1, read as the reverse complement.
GTGCTGATATTGAACTTGCTTGTCCCCCAAACGCAGGTAGCTCGCTTTCAAGCTGACTGAATCCTGAGGGCGCCCGAATGGGCCAACGCGAGTTATACCTGCTTCCACGAAGTGTTCGAAAGGCTGCAGATCGTCAGCACTCCAAGTCCACGCGCCGAATACTTGCCACGCTTTGTCTGGGTTTCCGGCAGAGGAACCGCCTTCGCGAGATAGCGTTTGCATAAAGCGGTAGATTAAGCCGCTGCTACCACGACGGGTCGAGCCATCCAATATGTCTGTCTGTTCGGAGGTATTGTAAAAACCATTAAGCTCGTAGTGATAGGCCAAGGGCGTCTGCGCGAAGCTCTTTTGAGCACCAACGCCTGCCAACCAAGTGATACCACTCGCGTCACCCGGATCCCAGTTCCAACCCTTGGTGCGTTTGATGTAATGGGCAGGATTGGACTCGAAAGCGCCAGCATGTATGTACTGACCGTTGTCGAATGAGTAACGCGAGTAACCGCCCCAGCTTCCGTATGGGTAAGGCAATATTCCGGTGGTGTTTTCAATGATGGGGTCGTTGCAAGTAACCCAGTTTTCGCAGTTCATCATGTAGAAATGCTGCTTAGCATTGCTACGGCCAACATCGAGCTCAAGATGGTTGTCCAACAGCATTTGCCGATATTCAAACTTCGACAGATATCCCTTGTCGATGTCGTTATGCATAGGTGCGCCACCTAGCGCGCTACCTGTGGCTCCTTGCCAGGCGCCAGCAGTTGGCTGACCTTCATTGCGCATCCACGGGAAAAATGTGTATTCAAACTGGAACGTGCCGCCTGGCAACCCCATGAGCTTGGACATGTCAAAATCGGCGCCGGCGAAAATTGCGCCAGCGTTGGCGAATGTATGGGGACGAGGGCCAGTGTTAAGGTTCTCCAGCATCAGATCGGTAACGATCAGGTGCGCCTTGACTGGACTACTGTCTGTGGGCGCCGAATCGGCCCATGCCGAGCTCGCCATACTACCCAAAGCCACAACAGCGGTTACACAAAATCGGCGCGCAGAAGTACCTGCGACGAGTGGGATCGCGTTCATTCATTTAATCCGAGAAAGGTTTTTATTCGCGCAGCCAGTGCAGCTGCGCTTAAGGTAAGAACGGCCGATCAGCGTGCGATGGGCGAAAGTGGGCCCGGCCCCCAGATCGACTCAAGCGTGCGACCGATTGCCAGAAGTTGGTCGTCCGTTCCAGGCAATCCGTCAATCTCCATACCTATAGGAAGTCCGGACTCTTTCCCAACACCTACGGGAATACTGAGACCCGGCATCCTCACGTTGCTGCTCGGGTCGGTGTTTCGAATAATCCGACCAAATTTTTGAGGCGTTCCGGCGTCAGGGCCGGTCTTGATTGCCACCTCTGGAACCGTGGGGAACAGAAGAGCATCGAGCTTGTTGTCCGCGAATGTCTTCTGATAGAGAGCTAGCAAGGCTGGGACACCCGTCTTGATCGCTTGCGCATAAGCCGGGCCGCCAGGAATCATCTTTCCATCAGCCCCTGGGACATTACCAGGCACGACCATGGCCGAGAAAATACCTTGGACGTCGGGACTCGAAATTTTGGCGGCCAGGGTTTCGAATGACACTCCGGTGGATTGTGATTTCAGGTAATCAGTCAGGGCCTTGCGCGCTTCCATGATCGCGACTGGCGTTGCCACAGCTGATGCCAATTGACCGATACCCGGCATGCTGACTGAGACGACCTCAACTCCTGAACTGCGGAGCTTCTCTACCGCGGCTTTGGCCTGTGTCGAGACTTCCGGTTCCAGATCTGCCCAGAAGAAATCTGGAATGCCCAGTCGAATTTGGTGGGCCGGTATTGGCTTCAGAGGCGGTACACCGCTAAGAATCGAATCCAGCAGCACGACATCTCCGACGGTATTGGCCATTGGGCCTGCCGTATCGCGACTGGTCGAAATAGGTGTGATGCCTACACCGCTATATCGACCAACCGTTGGGCGAAAACCAACACAGCCATTTAGCGCGCAAGGCTCACGGCTAGAGCCACCTGTATCTGTCCCCATAGCGATTGGAATCAAGCGAGCCCCCAGAGCGGCGGCACTCCCTGATGACGAACCACCGGCAATGCGAGAGTTGTCAAAGGCATTGCGCACACCGACCAGCTGTGGAAGATGAAAGGCGGTGTTGTAGCCGGTAGCGCCAAACGCGAGCTCATGCATATTGGTCTTGCCGACCACAATGGCGCCTGCGGCCTGGAGCCTATCGATAATCGGCGCATTGGCTTTCGGAAAGAAATTAGCGAGAGCTGGCGTGCCTGCTGTGTTCGTGAAACCAACGACCTGAATGTTGTCCTTGATTGCTATAGGGACGCCGCCCAAGGGAAGGCACTGCTCACCCTTAGCGAGGCGCGCGTCTGCAGCACGAGCTTCGCCCAAGGCTCTCTTTGGGTCTATAGAAATGAAGGCATTAAGCTCAGGATGCGTTTCAATACGGGCCAGCCAATAGCTGACAACCGATTCACTGGAAACCTTCTTTTCGCAGATGGCTTGTGCCATCTGCTCAGCGCTCATCAAGTAGAAGTCTTTCGGTACGTTCGACGCCGATGCGCCAGCGCTTGCTGCCAAAAGGCCAATCGCTAAGCAGGAGAGTCTGGTCTTCACGGATATTCCTTGAGAATCAGTCGATCCCCACTGCAGGTCTCGATGATTCATTTACGCACATGGAAATATCCGGCAAACATCCTCATTAATGAGGAGGTTTAGTGTATTCCCACCCGCATGGCGAGCTCGGTTCGATTGCTCGAATTGGTCTTGGCCATGGCGTTTTTTAGATGGGTACGTACCGTTGTGAAGCCAATGGACATGAGGCGCGCGATCTCCTTGTCACTGCGCCCGGCCGCTACGTGCTCGACAACAGCACGCTCTCGCGGACTCAGGGCACCATTTAGAGGCAGCTCAACCGAGAGCGCGTGCTGGAAGTACGGTGTGAGGGCGTTCAGCAGAGTGAGCTCCCTGGGGCCAAACGCAGGTTGGTCAGCGCTGCGCCATATACGTAGATCCCCCACATCCCGTCCCTGGTTGAAGAAGAAAACGTTCACTCCATGGTGCATCCCACACGGTCTGAGGAACTCGGCGTAATGCTCACTGCGCTCCAAGGTAGGCCGACTGATAACATCATCCACACAAGCAGCTTGCCGCTGGGCTCTTAACACCGGTGTTACGGTATCGTGCATGTGAATCTGCTCATCGTATTGCCGCAGCATACGTGCATCAATATTGACTGCAGCGCAACGCGTGGATCGCCCCCTTGAGCTATCCCAGAGGTAAGAGGCTCCGAAGTCAGATCGAAGCAGCTGGGTAACATCACCGAGCACCTGCTGACGAACTTCATCCCCCGCACCACCCGTGCGGAGTCGCCAGACGATCTGAGCAAAAAGGCCAAGCTCAGAATTCGTCATGTCCATTTGATTGATATGCATAGGCATGCTCCCGGTTTTCACGCGAGTCTCCGAGCAATTTCCGGGCCTGAATTCGGTGGTTTGTTCTGTTAAACGCCTCAAAAATACTGGTATCTATCGCTAAAAGTCGTTCAGAGGCAGGTGCTAGAGCACTCGAGATAGTGAACCTGTTCAGATAAAAAATCCGTCCGAGGTACTCTCTGCCAGGTACCAGATTGGTTGGTACCTCTACTAGATGGGTCGAATATTCACGGTGAGTATCGTAAAGACATTAGGGGCATGACTGAATCTGTAGCCGGGTCATCAGCGGCCCAAGACTAGCCTCCAAGAGACTTGTGAGCGAACGCTATGTTTGCCTGCTAGACGCAGGTCACCCTCGGATTCAAGAGGATTTGTCGATGGAAAACTTCCTTGCGGAACCTCATGTCCTAGTCACAAGAACATCGGGGCATGGAATGGCCGAAGACGTACTCCAAAAGCTCGGTGCCAAGCGTCGAATCAAGCTCAGGCTTCCACACTTTTCCATGTACCAGCGTTTGAAGGCACCCTTCACTGGCACTCCAGAAGCATTCAATCAACTGGCCTCAGCTGGTTCTTCGAACAAACTCAAGCCACTCTAGGTGAGCCTGGAGTGACCTGATTTGATATGGCGATATTTATGGCGCCACGGCGGGTCAGTGCTTTACCTTCCGATCTTCTCGAGGTGATGATTTACCACTATTCAGAGATACGCGCCCTCAATGAGCTTGACCAAGCTGTGCAGCGATGAAAGCACAGGGGTGTCGATCCCTTGCTCGTTGGCTCGCTCAACAACGGCGCCATTGATGAAGTCGATTTCAGTTTTTCGCTTTGCCTCGACATCCTGCAACATCGACGGCTTGTGCTGATGATGATTGGCAAAGGCGTGATTAACGGCATGCTCTACCCGACTGGCTTGAGCATCCACTCCGAGAGCATTCGCGACCTCTACCGTTTCTCGGATAACACCTGCGGTCAAACTCCTACCATGCTCAGAATCCCCAACGCCTCCCACGGTTTGGCGTGTAATCGCGCAGACCGAGTTCAAGGCAGCGTTGAAAGCTACCTTCTCCCAGATGGCAATTTGAACCTCTGGGTCGGCCCGACACGGTAACCCGGCTTGCTGGAAGGTCTCTGCGATATCCTGTGCTACCGACTTATCCTCACCATTCCATGGCCAAAGATTTATATGGCCATCACCATGGCTGTGGACGACACCTGGTTCAACCAGATCAGCAGGCAGATTGGTCATACCCACAATAATGCGCTCTGCAGGTACGACTTTGGAGATCAGCTCGGCGTTGCCCAAGCCATTTTGAACAGATAGCGCCCAGGTCGTAGGCCCGACAAGATGTCGCACCGACTCAATAGCAATATCCGTGTGAAAGCCCTTAGTAAAAATAACTACCAGATCGAAGGTTCCAGCGAAATCCTTCGCCCGCCCAATAGGCACCATCACGCGCTCCGTTGCCGAAGGCGTCACGAGCTGCAGGCCCTTGCGCTGGATGGCCGCGATAGTGGCTTCAGAGGCTTCAACAAAGGAGACCTCTTGCCCACCCAGCGATAGGCGCGCACCAAAAAGCCCTCCCATTGCACCAGCGCCGACAATTGCGATTTTCATGAATAATCCTCGACTAATAGCTGGTAACTGTAGAAAAAGGGCCAGCAATCACACAAATAGATACCAAGCCTACTCAAGATAAACGCCTTCTATGTTGGTGACATTCACATCAGTTGTGCTGACTGCTGACCTGCACGATGAAGAGGATAAAGATATGCATATGGATTGGTCAGACGCGCTTTGAGGATTGCGAGGTGGCGCGCTCGCAACTAACGGTTCGAATCAAGCAATCGATGTCGCGTCGAGCAGAATCTTTTTGTGTGCCAGGTAAGGTGACTGGGGGCATCAACAGGTTATCACTGGAGTCTATGCAGTCTAGCAATCACACCTGAAATTGTGGGTTACGTGTAGAAGACGCCACAATTTTCGCCCGCGCTGGCCACATCGAGCAGGGTCTAGCGCGGCGTAAAAAGCTCCCATGATGCAGCCGCTCTTTGATTTTGACCTCAAACGCGCCTCCCGCGAAAACTACATTACAGGGAAAGCCGCCATCAATTTCCCACATCCAGGAAGCACCACGGGTGGGTGGCATTTCCTTTCATATTTTGATCGGGAATCCGGCGTGGCCAACGTATCATTGGCAGGCATCCATTATCCTGACACCACCGACTACTTTGGCGACCTGGGCATCAGACGTCACTGATCAGCTAGTTGGCCGTGGCTGGGCTGTTGAAGGACGACGTCTGTACATGGCGGATCACTAAAGGGCAGCAGCGGACATGATCGTGAGATGGGCATTGAGCGAGTCCATACACTGCAGCGTTGAAATTGATGATTGGTTTCCCTCCCGAATAGAAAAACAGCGACTGCTTGAGGTTTTAGATCTAGCAAAGTCAAAGCTTCTCGAGATTGGCAGATTGCAAAAAGTGGAAGCTTGGCTACGCACGCAAACCTGAAGATTGAGTAGATAGGTATCCGGGTCGCATAGCCTATAAAGATGTCGTCGGAAGTGCCGATAATTCGAAAGAATACTAGATGACCGCGCGTCGATTTTGGCGATGAGCAAGGAACAGGAAATGATGTCTTCTCGTCAGAACGCATTCAAAGCATCAGATGTGAGCCTCTGCGCTCTGGTGTTCCTAGCTGGTGTCGCCGTCACGGTCTTGGTACTGATTCTTTTCGTTGGGTCAGAGCAGCGCACCGTCAACGTTGCGTTCCAACTGGAGGTCGACGAACGATTCAGTCGCCTGCAACGACGCTTTAATACGCAGGTCTTAAAACTAGACGTTGTGAAGCGTTTCTTTATCAATGCCGACGATGTCACTGAAAAGGAGTTTCTGGGATTCGTCACACCTCTAGTTGGAGAGGACGAAGCCTATAGCTGGGTACCGAGGATTCTTGAGAAGGATCTACAGTCGTTTCGCGCGAAGGCGCTCCTCAACGGTACAAGTGATTTTTCATATCATGAAATTAATCCAGTCACCGGCGAAAAAATCCCCCTCTCCAGCAGGCCGGAACACTGGATATTGCTCTACCTATTGAAGCTCGATGACGTGAAGATCGTTCCTGGCATGGATGTCATGGCTCGCCCGGGTCGCCAGGTCTTGATGAGCAAGGCGAGAGAAACACATCAAATAGTCGTGTCGGAACCATTGAAAATGACTAATGGGCAGTCCGGGATTTTCTTCGTCGCACCCGTATTCCAGGACTACCTTAAGGTTCCATCTAAAGATGATGGTTTGCAGGGTTTCGTTGTCTCCACCGTACGCCTGGCGTCTTTGATGGAACAAGGCATTCCATCACCCAGTCTGCAACGGCTGAACGTGAGACTTTCACTGATCGACACGCAGCATCAAGGGGAAACCATTTATCAGAGCCAGGCCCCCGCTGCCCCGTCAGAGCTGTACGCACAACGGCTGTTGAAAGTGGCCGACCAGAATTACCTGATGCAGTTTCGGCCCAGCTCAACTTTTCTGGTCGCCAACAGCAACGTCCTGTCCGTCAGTTTGATTGCAGTATTCGGAGTAGGATTGACGCTGCTGCTGACCTTGATGGTGTACTTGCTGATCACACAGCGCGCCCGCGCCCTCTCGCTGGTTGATGAGCGCACGCAAGACTTGCGTTTATTGAACATTACCGATCACCTGACCGGTGTCTATAACCGCCGGTATTTCGAAGATTTGATGGAGCGCCTGCTCATCGAGGCTGACGAGCACGACAAGCCTCTATCGCTGATCCTGTTCGACGTCGATCACTTCAAATGCATCAACGACCGCTGGGGGCATCAGTGTGGTGATAACGTTCTTAAGTCGTTGTGCGCACGAATACGTACGGCAACACGCAATACCGATTTGCTGTGCCGAACGGGCGGAGAAGAGTTCGCATTGATCTGCCCGGACAGCGAATCGAACGATACGAGCCTGCTGGCAGAAAAGCTTAGAGTGCTGATAAGCGCCCTCCCATTTGACGAGGCAGGAGAGGTTACTTGTAGCTTCGGCGTTGCAACGTGGGTTCCATCGGAATCGTTTGACGCCTTCATTCGGCGTGCCGATACCGCTATGTACAGTGCTAAATCAAGTGGTCGTGATCAAGTCCAACTTGCGAATCCGTAACAAACTGACTATCGAGTTGTCACTACACAAGGTTGTCAGTCCCCGCCACAAAACCACATGACGTACCCATTGCCATGCATTAAGAAAATGTCTGGCCTGGCGTTCGGAAGCTGTGTTGTAACAGTACCGGGAACGCACCTTCCAAACTCCGAAGTCCAAGATTGATCACGGAAACGTTCACAGCGCCGACTAGCTGAGCGCTGGCCCCCTGCTTTTCTCAAGACAGTGATACACATCAACTATGCCAGCCCCTGAGGCCTATAGGCATTTAACGAATGATATCGACACCGCCCATGTAGGGTTTGAGCACCCATCCTCATCGGAGCCGATTGGTACGCTAGCGTCCGATAGGTTGGGAACGGCCAGAACGATATCGTCCAGTTCTGCCTGAAGTCTCGCAGTAGAAGTACGCTCCGTTACGCATTGATCCCGTGGGATTCGGCATCGTCCGGAACTACTAGCTTACGACGGCTCGAGCATATGGCGAGCCGCCCAAAGTAACACCACCCCACCAGCTACACTCATTCGATACATTTCCGCACCGAGACTTCGACCATGGCGACCAAAACCGCAATCGTATTCGCTGGCGGCGGCAGCTTGGGTGCGGTCCAGGTGGGGATGTTGCGGGCCTTGGTCGAGGCCAATGTTCGATTCGACATGGTGGTTGGCGCTTCGGTAGGCGCTATCAACGGTGCCTACTTTGCCGCAAGGCCCGATTCCGATGGCGTCGAGGCGCTCGCCGGATTCTGGCGCGGGCTGAGTAAAACGGACATCTTTCCCCTCTCCTGGCTCGATACCTGTAGAGGACTGCTCAAACGGCGTGGTTTTCTGTTGCAGCCGGCGGCCTTGCACCGATTGCTGGGTCAGGCACTGCCCATTCATCGCATTGAGGATGCGGCGCTGCCCCTGCACATCGTCACCACCGACCTGCTCAGTGGCGCCGAGACGGTGCTGTCCAGTGGCGAACTTGAGCAGGCGTTACTGGCCAGCGCTGCTATCCCACTGGTGTTCCCCTGCGTACAAATCGCCGATCGGTTCCTGGTTGACGGCGGCGTGGCAAGCAATACACCTATTTCGACTGCCGTAGCCTTGGGAGCCAGCAACGTCGTGGTCATCCCCACCGGGGTCAGTTGCGCCCTGACACAACCGCCCCGAGGCTTGGTCGCCTTGGCCTTGCACACCGTCAATCTGATGAGCATGCGCCAACTGGTGAGCGACATCGAACACTTCCGCACGCTCACCAGCCTGCACATCGTCCCGCCCTTGTGCCCTGTGGATGTCTCGGTGTTCAACTTCGACCAGACCGAGTCTTTGCTGCAGCGTGCCTATGAGCAGACCCTCCGGTGGCTGGAACATGGGGGGCTCGAACGCACCAAGGTACCGGGTGCCCTGACCATCCATTCACATGCCCATGAGCATTGAGAAAAAACATCGGGTGTCACTGGACGAGCAACTTCACCCGATGTAACGGTCGACGGTAATTAGCTACTTTGATGGCTCAACCCATTTCATTGATGCAGACCACTTTAGGCTGCGTCATGTCCTCATAGGCAAACCGGACACCTTCTCGCCCCAGACTTCCGTACTTGAAGCCACCGAAAGGCATGGCATCAAAACGATAATCGGAAGAGTCATTGATCATCACGCCACCGGCTTGAATTTGCCGCGCCAATTTCAAGGCCTTGGAAAGATCACGTGTGAAGAGTCCCGCATGTAAGCTGTACTCCGGAGCGTTGGCCAGAGCAACAGCATCATCCAACTGGTCAAAAGGCTCCAGGATGACAACCGGCGCGAAGACTTCCTGCTGCCAGATACGACTGTTATGGCTTACACGCTCCAGCACGGTCGGCGCATAGCTTCCCACTTCGCGATGGTGCCCACACAGAAGAACGGCCCCCTCGGCCAGTGCTTCATTCACCAATTGTTCGGTACGACGGGCCGCCTGTTCTGTAATCATCGGGCCTACATCCGTTGCTCGCTGGTCAGGATCACCCACTACCAAGGCACGCGTTTGGCTGACAAAACGCTCACGGAAGTCCTCATAAATTGAACTGTGTACAAGGATGCGTTGAGTGCCGATGCAATTCTGCCCTGCTGCCCAAAAGGCGCCAGACACACAGGACTCAACAGTCGGTTCGATATCGCAATCTTCAAGCACGAGAACCGGGGCATTTCCTCCCAGATCCATCGCTAGCTTCTTCAACCCTGCACTACGAGCGATGGCCTCACCTGTGGCAAAACCGCCCGTAAAGGAAATCATCCGAACTTCACGAACCTCCACCAATGCTTTACCCAGATCGACGCCACCGGTCGCCGGGGTTACCACAGACGGAGGCAGACCCGCTTCCACCAGGCACTCAACCAGCTTGAGAGCAGACAACGGTGCGAGCTCTGAGGGCTTCAGGATCACAGCATTACCACCGGCGATGGCCGGGCCAAGTTTATGGGCGACCAGGTTCAGCGGATCGTTGTAGGGAGTGATCGCGACGATAAGCCCCAACGGTTCTCGAGTGAACCAGCCTTGGCGCGATTCGGAGCCTTCATATGCCTCAAATGGAATCACTTCCCCGGCGTTACGACGAGCCTCTTCCGCCGATAGCTTCAGCGTGTTCACACAGCGCTTCACTTCCTTCTCTGCTTGTCGCAGCGTCTTCCCCGCCTCTGCAACAATGAGTTTGGCAAACGCTTCAGCCTCAAGCTCTACACGCCGGGCCGCCTCCTCAAGGATGCGTGCACGCAGGTGACGAGGCATTGCCGCACTCTCACGCACGCCAATTCGCGCACGTTCCAGCAAGCCAGGAACTGCGGCGGCATCGAGGCAAGGGACACTGCCCACCAAGCGACCATCGAATGGACTGAACACATCAATCTGTTTGGCTTCAACAAGCTGGATACTGGCCATGCTGGATACGCTCATGACTATCTCCTGTTATTTGCCGTGGGCGGAGTGGATGGCGACGATGTCCGACAGCAATGCGAAGGCTGTTTCGATGCGCCCTGCCCCAGGCCCGGACACCGTGACAGCTCCCAGGAGTTCGGTCTTGAATGACACTGCATTCGTAGCGCCGTTGATTCCGGCAAGAGGATGTGAGTTCGACAGTAAGCGAGCCTCGACACTCGCTCGAACCGAGCCATCCGCTTCACGATCGGCTGAGCCAATCAGTTTCCAGCTCGCGCCATTGGCACTTGCCTGGGCAATATCTTGTGCGCTGATATTGCTGATACCCGAGCACGCTACATCGCTGACATTCAGTCGTGCGTTGAGCAGTTCGTTGGCCAGGATCACCACCTTGAGGCGTACGTCAAACCCTTCCACATCGGCGGTTGGATCTGCCTCGGCGTAGCCGAGTTGTTGCGCTTGTACGACGGCATCGTTGAACGCCAGGCCGTCTTTCATCCGGGTGAGCACGTAGTTGGAAGTGCCGTTCAGGATGCCTTCGAAGCCTTGCACATTGGCACCCGCCAGAGCCTGCCTGGCCAGACGAATCACGGGGGTGCCACTCATCACCGCCCCCTCGTATTCGAAGGCGACCTGGTTGCGCCGGGCCAACGCTTTGAGCTCGGCACCGTGCAGCGCAATAGGCCCCTTATTGGTGGTCACTACATGAATGCCGCTTTCCAAGGCCCAGCGGCAAAAGGTAGTGGCGGGCTCGCCATCCACCGGATTGGTAAAAGTGGCCTCAGCGATGATGTCTGCACCGGAATGCTTGATCACGGTTTCGTTGAAGGCCTCAGCATTGCCGCCGGGCAGTTGAGCGAATGCGCCCTTCTCAACCGGCAGCGCCACCAACTGCTTTGCATCCAGACCGTCTTTGGCAACGATTGAGCCGAGGAACAGATCGGTGACACCGACAATTTTAATGGTGAAGCCCAGGGCCTCTTTCCACTCGGCATTACAATCGGCGACCAATTGGGCGAAGCCACGGTTCACGCCACCAAATCCTACCAAGGCAATTTTGTACTCAGTCATAAGCGCTGTTCCTATATTGATGTTGTTCGTTAGGAACATCCTAAGAGCCGGGCTTTGGCAGTTGAATATGGCAGAGTGCTGTATTAATTGAGCGTTTTGCCCAAGCACGATGTTGTCAAAACACCGCAGAAAGGACGAACGATGTCACGGTGTTTTCCACCCCCGGCATGGCCGCGATTTCCTTCCACACGAGATGGACGCGTTCAGGTGTGGCGGCATTCACACGCAGCATTAAATCGAACTCACCACTGAGTACTTCACATTGCACGACTTCGGGAATGGAGCGCAGCGCAGTCAGTACTTCTTCGCCACGCATGCGGTCGTAGCGGTAGACAAAGATCACCGCGCTGATAAGCGACGTAGGCCGCCGCGACTCACCGAGAAGAACCGTATAGCCCTGGATCGCACCGTCGCGCTCAAGACGCTCGATGCGCTGGCGCACCGCATTGCGCGACAAGTTGATCTTGGCACCCAGTTCGATATGGGCTATTCGCGCATTGGCGGTAAGTTCGGCGAGTATGCGTTCGTCCAACGGATCTAGAATGCGCTTCATGCAGACCTCTGCAGCGCCAGACGAAGAGCCTGGCACAGACCGTCAAGATCACCCTTGGCCAGGTACGGTGGTTGCGCGCGCACCTCGACAGTGCTCGGAACGCTTGCTTGCCAGACGCCCAGTTCGGCCAACAGCGCCGCTGACTTGGCCGGCGCAATTTGCCCGAAGGTGACCATCGGCGCGCCCAGGCTGCGTCGATGAAGCCTGCCGGCCAGTACACCGACAGCGGTGTGAGGATCGATGGCCGAGCCTGTCTCTCGGAACAGTTCGACTACTTCATCGCGCACCTGGGATTCGTGTACGGCATAGGAATCGAAGAGTACTCGAGCACGCAGCCATTGCTGGTTGCCGATGCTCATTTCTCCGCAACTTTCAAAATGCTCCATCAGTGCTTTTGTTGAGCAGCCATCGTGCTCGTAAATCTCCCAGATAAACCGCTCCAGGTTGGAAAACAACGAGAAGTCCATCGCCGGCGACACGGTTCGATTAGTCATCCGGGTGGAGTACCGATTGCAATGAAAAAACTGGTGCAGGGCATCATTGCTGTTGGTGGAAATGATCACCTGATTGATCGGTAATCCCATTTTCTGCGCAATGTAACCAGCGTAGATTTCGGCCGAGCTGGCAGCTGGAACGCTAAAGCCAACGGGACGCGAGCCACCGCCCAGTTGCAAGGCTGCGTGGAAGTAAAAAACGATCTGGGCCAGGACGCCGATCCAATTGGTCGAGTTGAAACAGACCGGCAACACTCCATCCAACGGCCACTCACGCAAGAGTCGGGAGACCAGCGTCTGGCAATCATCGAAATTACCGTCAACCGGAAACAGCTGAACCCGCTGCGGGTCGGCTGCCTGCAAGGCACTGAGTTGCTCAGGTGCAAGCCCGTCGCGCGGATACAGTATCGCCATGCGGGCGGCCGGGCAGTTAGCAAAGGCTTCAAGCGCCGCGACGCCGGTATCACCGTTAGTTGCACCGACCACCAACGCTTCTTTACCGATCTCCTTCAGGAAATGGTCGACCAGGCGCGACTGCAATTGCGCGGCGAAATCCTTGGAAGAACCGGTCGGGCCATGAAACAGCTGGAGTATCCACTCGTTGTGCCCGATTTGCTCAAGCGGCGTAATAGCGCGGTGCTTGAATTGTTGATAGCTGTCACTGAGCAAGGCACGCAGGGTGCTTTCGTCTATGGATGAACCAACAAAAGGCGAAATCACTCGCCAAACCAACTCATCAAACGGCAGCCACGACCAGCCAGCAATCTGTTTCTCGGTAAAGACAGGCAAACTGGCTGGGACATAGAGACCACCATTTTCGGCGAGCCCCGACAGAACCACACTGCGAAAATCAGCACGCATGTCGCCGCCGCGAGTGCTTACATAATCCATGGCAACTCCAAATCAGTTTTACAAAAGGCGATGGGCTTGCGCCACCAGCCAGGTAGAAAAATGTGCGGCATCAGGCGATAGCACTTCGTTCTGTTCGTGCACCAGATAAAAGGATTCGCTTGCCTCGATACGGTGATTGAATGGCGCAACCAATTGCCCGTTTTTAAGCAAATCCTCGACCACGGAAGACCGTGCCAGCGCAACGCCCTGCCCCAATTCGGCCATTCGGATCGTGGAAATCAGCGTGTCAAACTGAAGACCACGGGAGTAGTCGACGTCGTCTGCTCCAACTCGCTTCAACCAGTAACCCCAACCTTCTTCGTACCCCAACACGTGAAGCAGTGAATGGTTCATCAAATCGCGAGGCTCATGTATGGGTGAACTGGCCATGAGCGTTGGGGAGCAAACAGGCTGAAGGATGTCCCAAGTCAATCGCTGAGCGTGCAAGCCCGACCACTCACCGCATCCCCAGCGAATCTCCAGGTCATCCTCGCCGTCCGGTTCTTTCACCCAAATATTGCTGATATATCGAATATCAATCTGGGGATACTCCCGACAAAAATCTGCGAGTCGGGGGGCCAACCAATAGTGAAGAAAGGAAAGGCTGCCACGCACCTTCAAATGTCTTCGATTGCGCTGGCCGAAAATCTCGTTTGTGCCGACTGCAAGGCGACTGATCGCGTCTTGTACGACAGGCAGGTACGACTGCCCTTCCTCGGTCAAGCCAAGTCCTCGAGGTAAGCGCTTGAACAGCGCCACACCGAGGTGACTTTCTAACTGACGGATCTGCTGACTCACAGCCCCTTGAGTCAAATGGAGTTCTTCCGCCGCGTGGGTAAAATTTAAACAACGCGCCGATACTTCGAATGCCCTCAACCAGTTCAAGGGTGGTAGTGACTTTTGACTCATCGGCGCAACCTCATCAGGGCTTTAACTATGCTCAATCATTGCCTGAGAAACTCACACGGTGCCAGAGGAATGAACAGCGGCGGCTAAAGCCAATCGCTCTGCTCTCTTGTTTCGAGTGACCCAGTAAACGAAATAACACCACGCGATAAAGGGCAGTCCGAAGTAAAGCGCCACTCGCTGCTCAGGATCAAAAGCGATACCCACACAGGCCAGCAAGCAACACAACAGTGCACCGATAGGCACCCATGGATAGCCGCGTACACGGAAATGCAGGTCTTCAACTCGTCCGCCATTAGCAACGTATTGACGACGGAACGCGATCTGGCTGGCAGCAATGCTCATCCACACGACTACGACCGCCAGACCGGAAATGGACACCAAGGCCAAGTAAACCGTATCAGGGGCAAACACACTGCTGAGCAGAGAAGCCACTGCGCCCGCCATACTAAGCACGATGGCGTTCACCGGTGTGCCACGACTGGAGAGCCTGGCGTAGCGCTTAGGCATATGTCCTTGATCGCTCAATGTCCACAGCATGCGCGATGCTGCATACAGCCCCGAGTTAGCGGCGGAAATCAGTGCCGTAAGAATGACGAAGTTCATAATGTCGGCAGAGTATGGGATGCCAATCAGCTCAAACACCATGACGAACGGACTTTCTACAAGCCCCGCTTGCTCTCGTGGCAGTAACGTCGCAAGGACGAAAATGGTCCCCACGAAGAACAGCGCCAAACGTACCACTGTCGTGCGGATTGCCTTGGGCACGCTAGTATGTGGGTCTTGCGCTTCGCCTGCCGCAATCCCGATCAGCTCAGTTCCCGAAAAGGCGAAGGAAACAGCCAGGAGGGTCATTGCAATGGGTAGAAACCCGGTGGGAAAAAGCCCCTCACGTGTGAAGTTGGAAAGTCCCGCACCCTGCAAACTCTGTACTTGAATAAGACCGAAAATTGCCGCTCCGCCGATCACAATGAATGTGATAACGGTCAGCACCTTAATCAGCGAAAGCCAAAACTCAGTCTCCGCAAACCACCGAACGGAGACAACATTGCTTGAGAACACTGCGATGGCAAATAGCGCGCTCCAAATCCAGACGGGGGTATCAGGAAACCACCGAACCATCAGAATGCCCGCAGCTGTGAACTCTGAACCGATAGCTACTGCCCAAGTGAGCCAGTATAGCCAGGCCACTGTATAGCCTGTGCCTGGGCCCAGGTATCGCGTTGCGTAACTACTGAAAGATCCGGTTTCTGGCATCTGTACAGCCAACTCACCGAGACAGACCATGACTAAATACACCATCACTGCACCGATGATGTAAGCAATCACTGCACCGAGTGGCCCTGCCTGATTAACCGTGTAACCGGAGGTAAGGAATAACCCCGTACCGATCACACCGCCCAGTGCCAACATAACGATGTGGCGTGTTTGCATTTCCTTTTTGAAACGCGAGTTTGGGTCGGACTGATTATCTTTAATATGCGTGGACATAGTTTTATTCTCATGAAATGTGCGGACAAGCGTCCTTGTAACTGGCGGTTGGGCAGTACAATTTAGTTGTCGCTGGATTTTATTATTTTCATTCTTCATGAAGGGCTTAAGATGAATCTCGAGCGTCCTGCCCGTATTCAGGTTTCTACTTCAATGAAACGTTGGGCACTATCAGCGTTAAAGCTCGTATCACCATGTTTACCTCGCACTAAAGCGAAAGCTTGTTTTAGGTCAGCCAATAAATCTGCTGAATCTTCAATACCTACGGACACTCGAACCAAACCTTCGGAGATTCCAAGTGCCTGACGTTCTTCCAAGGTATTTTCCACGTGACTGGTCGTCCGAGCCGGCCCATAGATGGTCTCGACAGCGCCCAAATTACCCGCCCGATGCGCATACCTGAGCAGCGGCAGCAAACGGGTCACTGTGCCCATGCCTCCTTTCAGCACGAAGCTGACGATGGCTCCGAATCCGTTCATTTGCGAACGAGCGATGTCATGACCTGGATGTTGAGGCAGCCCCGGATAGTTCACCGACTCAACCAGCGGTTCGGTACAGAGGTACTCGGCCAAAAGCTTCGCGCTCGCCTGTTGCTGGCGAACACGCAGAGCCAGAGTCTTGATGCCTCGGATGATTAGATACGCCGAAAAAGGATCCAGCGAGGCACCATTGATTTCGCGGTAATGGCGAACTTGAGACATCAAATGCTCGGCGCCGCAGACCACACCACCGAGGACATCACCATGACCGGACAGGAATTTGGTCGCGCTGTGCACAACCACATCAACGCCTAAGGCGAGCGGGTTCTGATTCAGAGGCGTCGCGAATGTATTGTCCGCAACAACCAAAGCGCCCACTCGCTTGGCCGCTGCCACAAGGCGCCGAATATCAACGATTTTCAGCGTTGGGTTCGTGGGTGTTTCCAGGTACAGGACGTTGCAGCCTTTAGCGATCTCCTGCTCAAGTGCCACGGTGTCGAGCGTATCGCAAAGGGTTACCTCCACCCCCATGCGTGGAAGAAACTCCTCGAAAATCTTGTTCGTACCACCGTAGCTGTCACGCGTAGATATCACACGCTGCCCAAAGGACAGGAAGGTGTGCAGTACACCGCTGATCGCGGCCATTCCGGTACTGAAAGCTACGGCCGACTCTGCGTTTTCGAGCTCACAGAGTTTATCTTCCAAGACGCAGACAGTGGGATTGCTCATCCGGCTGTAAATGAAGCCGGGCTCCTTTCCCAATGCCACGTCATACCACTTATCGATATCGTCATAGCCATAGGCAGCACTGACCACGATGGGTGTCTGCGTCGCATTGTAGGGATGTTGAACCTGCTCTCCTCCCCATACGACTCGAGTCCCCATCCCAATGTCTGAAGCCTGGACGGCGCGTTTCTTATTTTCCATAAAGTTCTCTCGCATCAAGGGAAACACAGCCGTGTTCCAAGTGGGCTTGGGAGGACTATATGGAAAGCTCATGCATGTGAAAAATCATGATATCCGGGAGTAAGGGGTACTTTTTTTAATGGCTGGGTACCGGGTGCCCTGACCATCCATTCACATGCCCATGCGCATTGAGTGAAGTGAATTACCTATGACAGATGCCCTCTTTGCTGCGCGCCCTTCCCCACTACACGTGCTGCCATCTGCCACCAATCGAATAGCTTCCCTGACTGCCCGGCAGGCAGCATACGGAACTGCTAGTGTTAATCCGCATGCCGTCAAAGTCCCTGCAGTCGGGTGGGTGTGAGCCGCCGTTTTGTTCGTGACCGAGTGCTACGCCTGCCGCTGCAGTTCGTTGGCAGTGGTGTAACCCAAGATCTTCCTAATCCATCGAATGGCGCTTAATCCAGGAGAAAAATCATGGCGAAGGTACTGGTTCTCTATTACTCAATGTACGGTCACCTCGAAACGATGGCTGGAGCAGTGGCCGAAGGCGCACGATCCGTACCTGGCACCGACGTGACGCTCAAGCGTGTTGCTGAAACCATCCCGGCCGAACAGGCAGCAGCCATCGGCGTCAAACTTGACCAGATGGCACCGGTGGCGACACCTGACGAGCTGGGCAATTACGATGCAATCATCTTTGGTACACCGACGCGCTTCGGCAATATGGCGGGACAGATGCGCACGTTTCTCGACCAGACCGGCGGACTGTGGATGAGCGGCGCGCTGGTCGGGAAAATCGGCAGTGTCTTTGCATCGACCGGCACCCAGCACGGTGGCCAGGAAACCACGATTACGTCGTTTCACAGCACACTCCTGCATCAAGGGATGGTCATCGTGGGTGTGCCTTACACCTGCGCAGGGCTGACCAACATGAGCGAGATCACCGGCGGTACGCCCTATGGCGCGACCACCCTGGCAGGCGCTGACGGTAAACGGCAACCGTCACAGAATGAACTGGATATTGCGCGTTTCCAGGGTAAACACGTCGCTGAGCTTGCAATAAAGATCGCGGGTTAACGCAAGCACCTGAATGGGCGCGTATTGCAGGACACGAGCTAGCCTGTGTAAGGCCGGGGCGGACTTCACCACCGCGCCGCTGATACTCGCTGGTGGCTTGGCGATTCTAGAGAAAGCCTTGCGCGTCGGGAGTCATTGAAGACGACGTAAGCGTTGTTGGATTCAGAGGAGCGACGTTCTGGCGAGGTCGCTCCTCATTACCCATGCCGCTCATACACCTCCAGCTCAAGCATCGCGCATACAACATTGCTGCAGCGCACCTGCGGGCTATCGATAGCACCTCGTAATACACCTCAATGATGGAAGCCCGCTCCCACAGAGCCATCGCTCGCTACCGGAGTGAGCGTCAACAAACTGTTACTTTTTTGATACACCCCTCGAACCGCCGATCAGTTAGTCCGGTTTTTTGACACATCCCCGATATGTGGTCATAACTTTTGCACTCCGCTGGGTCAAACCACGGTGGCTGTCGATGGAATATTGGCATCTTCCGAGGTTCTTGCCTGATACGGAGATAAGCTCATGATTTTCAATGTACAAAATTTTGGCGCCAAAGGAGATGGCATCACTGACGACACAGCGGCGATACAACGTGCAATTGATGCGGCGGCCGCCGCAGGCGGGGGGCAGGTTTACGTGCCGACCGGAACCTATATCGTTTCGGGAGGAGTGGAACCTTCCGACGGTTGCCTGATGCTCAAGAGCAACGTCTACCTGTACGGCGACGGCATGGGCGCTACCACCGTCAAGGTGGCTGACGGCTCCGACACCAAGATCACCGGCGTCATCCGCTCCGCCTATGGCGAGGAAACCCACGACTTCGGCGTCAGCAAGCTCACCATTGACGGCAACCGTGACAACACTACGGGCAAGATCGACGGTTGGTTCAACGGCTACATTCCCGGGCAAGCAGGCTACGACTCCAACGTCACCCTCGACAGCGTCGAGATCAAGGACTGCTCCGGGTACGGTTTCGACCCCCACGAGCAGACCATCAACATGGTCATCAAGAACAGCGTGTCCCACGGCAACGGCCTGGACGGTTTCGTAGCTGACTTCCTGAGCAACAGCACCTTCGAAAACAACGTCGCCTACGACAACGACCGGCACGGTTTCAATATCGTGACCAGCACCCACGACTTCACGCTCACCAATAACGTTGCCTACAACAACGGCGGCAATGGCATCGTGGTGCAGCGCGGCAGCGAGAACATCCCCTCCCCCAGCAACATCACCATCACCGGTGGCGAGGTGTATGGCAACGGCGCCGAAGGGGTACTGATCAAAATGTCCAGCGAGGTGACGGTCAGCGGCGTCGACATTCACGACAACACCAGCGCCGGGGTCCGTATCTACGGCAGCAACCACGTCGAGCTTATCGACAACACGCTCAACAGCAATTCCCTGGGCAACCCCGTGCCGGAGATCATCATCCAGTCCTACAACGACACCCTGGGTGTGTCCGGCAAGTACTACAACGGCAGCGATAACATCATCCAGAGCAACATCATCACCGGCAGCAACCTGTCGACCTACGGCGTTGCGGAGCGCAATGAAGACGGCACTGATCGCAACGCCATCATCGGCAACACCATCAGCCACACCAGCAACGGTGCGACGCTGGTCTATGGCGACGGCAGTTACGTCAGCGACACGGTCCCGATGATCACCGTGCAAGGCACAGCTGGCAACGACACCCTGCTGGGCAGCGCCGGCAGCGAGATTTTCTATGGCGGTGCTGGCAACGACACCATCAATGGCGGGGCCGGTGACGACATTCTGGTAGGCGGTGCAGGCATCGACAAACTCACCGGCGGTACCGGCGCCGATACGTTCCGTTTCACCACTCAGTCCGACAGCTACCGCAATGCAACCGCGAGCTTCGATGACACCATCACCGACTTCGATGTCACCCAGGACAAGATCGACCTCGCCGGCCTCGGTTTCACCGGCCTGGGCAATGGCCATGGCAGTACCCTGCAAGTCAGCTACAGCGCCAGCACTAACCGCACCTACATCAAGGACTACGATGCCGACGCCAGTGGCAATCGCTTCGAATTGATACTCTCGGGCAACCTCGCCAGCACTCTGACCGCGAGCAATTTCATCTTCAATCGTGTGCTCACCGGCACCAGCGGCAGCGACTCGCTGCTGGGCAGTGATTCGGCCGACACCCTGCTCGGCCTGGCGGGCAACGATAGTCTCAGTGGCGGCGCGGGTGACGACAAACTCGACGGCGGTGCCGGTATGGACACCCTCACCGGTGGCGCCGGAGCGGACACCTTTGTGTTTTCCAATC
Organism: Pseudomonas sp. Pseusp15; assembly: GCF_059492165.1. Taxonomy (NCBI): domain Bacteria; kingdom Pseudomonadati; phylum Pseudomonadota; class Gammaproteobacteria; order Pseudomonadales; family Pseudomonadaceae; genus Pseudomonas; species Pseudomonas sp. Pseusp15. Next base: position 2,139,572 of record NZ_CP168523.1, on the reverse strand, counting down.
GCCTGGACAGTTATCGCAATTACAACACCGGTGGTGCCAACCTTGCCGACCTGATCACCGATTTTGATATCACCGCCGACAAGATCGACCTCTCGGCCATGGGTTTCACCGGCCTGGGGGATGGCAAGAACAACACCGTGTACGTGGTGCTCAACAGTGCCGGCACCAAGACTTACATCAAGTCCCTGACTGCCGACGCCGATGGCAACCGCTTCGAAGTGGCACTGAACGGTAACTACCTCGACAAGCTGACCAGCGCCAACTTCGTCTTCGCCACGTCGTCACCGACCAACCACGCGCCGGTTCTGGCCACGCCGCTGCTGGATCAGAACGCAACCGAAAACGCCCCGTTCAGCTACGTGGTGCCAGCCACCAGCTTCACCGATGCGGATAATGACAACCTCAGCTACACCGCCACCCTGGCCGATGGCAGCGCCCTGCCCGCGTGGCTGAGCTTCAATGCCACCAACCTGACCTTCAGCGGCACGCCGACCAGCACCGCATCCGGCAATTACGACGTGCTGGTCAAGGCCACAGACCCGGCCGGTGCATCGGCCAGCGATAGCTTCGCCCTGGGAGTGGCCAACACTGTCACCGGCACCAACAATGCCGAAACCCTCAACGGCACGGCGGGTGCAGACCTGATCCTCGGCCTCGGTGGCAACGACACGATCAAGGCCGGCGCTGGCGCCGACACCGTCGACGGCGGTGCCGGACGCGACTCGCTGTATGGTGGCGACGGTGCCGACACCTTCCGCTATACCAACCTGCTCGACAGCTACCGCGACTACGACACGGGTGGTATCACGGCCACCGACACGATTTATGACTTCACCGCGGGCGTCGACAAAATCGATGTGTCAGGCCTGGGCTTTGTCGGCCTTGGCGATGGCCACAATGGCACGTTGTACATCACCCTCAACGCGGCGGGCGACAAGACCTACATCAAGTCCGCCGAAGCGGATGCCGATGGTAATCGTTTTGAAATCGCCCTCAGCGGCAACTACCTCAACACCCTGACCGCCAGTGACTTCGTGTTTGGCCAGCACGCGCAGCAGGACATCCTCTACCTGCCCACCCTCGGCCAATCCAATGCGCGCCTGCTGCGCATGACGGAGGACGACAATCAGTCCGGCACCTCGATGCTGGTCAACGACCTGGACCGCTACACCCCCTATGACGTGCGCAGCCAGTTCACCGATGCCGATGGCAACGGCATCGACATCGCGGTGGGCGGCAGCACGGTCACCGGCCTGTCGACGCTCAGCGCCGAGGAACTCAAGTTGTGCTGGTGGCTGACCGACACCGACCAACCCGGGGCTGCGCTGTTGCGCGCCGTGACGCTGCTGAGCGAACAGCGCTCCGAACTGCAATCGATCAATAACGTCACCATGGGCATCATTTGGGGCCAGGGTGAGGAAGCCGCTCAGGAGATCGCCCAAGCCACGGACAAAGCAGCGGCAGCAGCGGCCTACAAGGATGCGACCCTAAAGGTGTTTGACTACCTGCATGCCCAGTTCGGCAACTTCGACGTGTACATGATGGAAACCGGTCACTACGAGCAGGACGCGGCGCGCGCCCGTGGCTATTCGGAAGAGAAGATCGCCTCCATCGTCGAGGGGGTTGGCTATGTTCACGCCGCCCAGGAAGCCATTGCCGCCGAGCGCGCCGACGTCAAGCTGGCGGTGGACTACAACGACCTCCCCTTGCGACACGAAGTCGATCCGCTGACGTATCCCGACGACATCTGGCACCTGCACGAGGAATCGGCGGAAATCGTCGGCCAGCGCCTGGCCGACTACATCGCCAATGACCTTGGCTTCCAGGGCAACCCCAACGACAACAACAGCGTGCAGGACATTTTCGACAACAACCGGAAGATGATTTCCGGTACCGACCAGGCGGATACCCTGGTGGGCAGCTCGGGTAACGACACGCTGGATGGCGGCCTGGGCGCCGACACCATGACCGGTGGCGACGGCAACGACATTTATGTGGTCAACAACGTGCTCGACCGCGTGGTGGAAACCAACACCTCGACCTCGCAGATCGATACGGTACAGGCCTCGGTCAGCTGGACCCTGGGCGCCAATCTCGAGAACCTGGTGCTCACCGGCGTGTCGGGCATCAACGGCACCGGCAATGAGCAGCACAACTTCATCACCGGCAATGCCGGCAATAATGTGCTCGATGGTGCCGCAGGGGCCGACAGCATGAGCGGCGGCGATGGCAACGACACCTACTATGTCGACAACGCTGACGACGCCGTGATCGAGACCAACAGCAGTGCGGCGTCCGGAGGGATCGACAGCGTGCACAGCAGCCTGGCGGCCTATACCCTCGGCAACAACGTCGAGCATCTGTATATCGATAGCACTGGCGCCGCCAATGGCACGGGCAACGCGTTGGACAACACGCTGTTCGCCGGAGCCGGCAACAACGTGCTGGACGGACGCGAGGGCAATGACACGGTGTCTTTTGAACGCGCCGCGTCTGGCGTTACCGTCAACCTCTCGACGTCAGCGCAGCAAAACACCGTGGGTTCCGGGCTCGACACCGTGAAGCTCTTCGAAAACCTCACGGGAAGCGCCTACGCCGACACTCTGTCGGGTAACAGCGGCGCGAACGTTCTGAACGGTGGTGCGGGCAACGATACGTTGGTGGGCGGTTCGGGCAATGACCGGCTGATCGGCGGTGCCGGCACCGACAACCTCACCGGAGGCACTGGCGCGGATACCTACGTGTTTGATGCGCTGTCGGACATGGGCGCCGGCGCTTTACGCGATGTGATCAACGGTTTCAAGAGCACCGAGGGTGATCATCTGGACTTCTCCGGCCTGGACGCCAACCCGCTGACCACTGCTATCGACGCCTTCACCTTCATCGGCGCCAACGCCTTCGACCCTGCCGACGCCACCGGCCAACTACGCTTTGCCGATGGCATTCTCTACGGCAGTGTCGATGCCGACGCCGCCCCCGAGTTCGAAATCACACTGGTGGGCGTCACGGAGTTGCACGCCAGCGATTTCACAGCCTGAGTTACGCCCAAAAGGGATTTGCAGTGCTCGAAAAATCGAGGACAGCCACAGGTCAAAATGCAGGAGCGGGCTTGCCTGCTCCTGCATTTTGCATTCTGGTACGGGGGCAGGCGTCAATTTCGCCAGCGAGAAAAAAACTCGGTCAAGGTAGGTTTTGGAAAGGTGATCCAACCCCTGCCCTTCAGTCCTTGCTCGATTTGGGTATCGCAATACGGCTACTGGTCTTGACCTCGCGTAATGCCAGGCTGGACTGGATGGAGGCAATACCCACCTGGCGCCTGAGCACCTGCTCGATAAAGTCACTGTAGCTGTCAAGATCCTCTGCCAACACTTGCAGCACGTAGTCGGCATCCCCGGTGATCTTGTGGCAGGACAACACTTCGGGCAACTGCGCAATCACCGCCTCGAAGTCGTCGGGGGCGTGATCGGCGTGGGTGGAAAAACGGATGTGCACGAACGCCATGATGTCCAGCCCCAGCATTCGTCGATCAAGGTTAGCCTGATAGCCCTTAATCACTCCCGCCTCCTCCATTCTCTTACGCCGCCGCCAGCAAGGCGTAAGGCTTAACGACAGGCGCTCACTGAGCTCGGCGTTGGAGATACTCGCATCCTCCTGCAGCAATGCGAGAATCGCCAGGTCGGTGTCGTCGAGACTGATACGCTTGGATATTTTTTTCTGCATTGCGCCATTCCTGAGTAAAACCTCCCGCAATATCTACCAAACACCGAAAACAAAGCAAAGAAATCGCATCCGTACCAGAACAAAATATTTGTACTGGCTCACATCAACGGATGCGCACAATGTTTACAGTTTTCAGTGATTCCCACCGTTTGCACCACGGCACCGAATTGAAAGACGGCGTGCTCAAGCCGTCCTTCGAACAGCCCAGTCGAGCCGATACCGTCCATCATCGGGTCAAGCAGGTCGGGCTTGGTCAGGTCATCGAGCCGCAAGCCTTTGACCGGTCGTGCTATGTCAACGCGCACAGCGAGCGCTACGTAACCTTTCTTGAATCGGCCTGGTCTGAATGGAGCGCAACCGGACGCACCCACGATGCCTTGCCGCTGGTATGGCCAGTGCGCGATCTGGCTAACGAGCATGTGCCGGCTTACATCGACGGCAAGTTGGGTTTCTACGCCATGGACGCCGGCTCCCCGATTACCGCCACCACATGGCAAGCGGTAAAAACCAGCGCCGATATCGCGCTGACTGGGCTGGCGCTGATCGATGAAGGCCACGACAGTGCTTTTGCCCTGTGCCGTCCGCCCGGCCATCACGCAGCACGTGAATACATGGGCGGCTATTGCTATCTCAACAACGCCGCCATTGCCGCACAGCACGCCATTACCCAAGGCGCCAAACGTGTCGCGGTACTGGACGTCGACTTTCATCATGGCAACGGCACCCAGAACATCTTCTACGGGCGCAGTGACGTCATGTTTGTCTCGCTGCACGGCGAACCGACGGTGTCCTATCCGTACTACTCAGGCTACAGCCACGAAGTCGGCGCCGGCCACGGCGAAGGTTACAACCTCAACTACCCGTTGCCGAAGAACACCACCTGGGAAAGCTATCGCAACGCCCTGCTCCACGCCTGCAAGAAACTTCAGCAATTCGCCCCTGAAGTGCTGGTTATTTCACTCGGCGTCGACACATTCAAGGACGACCCCATCAGCCACTTTCTGCTGGAAAGCGACGATTTCATCGGCATCGGCGAGCTGATAGCGGGCGTGGGCTGCCCCGCCCTGTTCGTGATGGAGGGCGGCTACATGGTCGATGAAATCGGGATCAATGCGGTCAACGTGCTGCATGGTTACGAGAGCAAACGCACCTGAGTCATCCCCTGAATCGCAGCGCTTCAACTATTGAATCGGAGAATAAAAACATGACTCTTTTTATAGACGTCGATCATGCCGCACGCCTGTTCGCCAAGGTGGGAATCCGTCGGGCAATACGCGAAATGGCGGCTTACATCGAAGCTGACTACTCACGCTGGGCGCAGTTTGATAAGTCGCCGCGCACCGCCAATCATTCGGCCGATGGTGTGATCGAGTTGATGCCGACGGACGATGGCCAACAGTACTCGTTCAAATACGTGAATGGTCACCCGGACAACGGTCAAAGCAATTTGCTGACGGTCATGGCCTTCGGTGTCCTGGCCGATGTCCACAGTGGCTATCCAACCTTGCTCAGCGAACTGACATTGACCACCGCCGTGCGCACAGCCGCGACCTCCGCCCTGGTCGCGAAGTCCCTGGCGCGCCCTGATGCAAACATCATGGCAATCATCGGCAATGGCGCCCAGAGCGAATTTCAAGCCATCGCCTTCTACGAAATGCTGTCCATCAAGGAAATCCGCATTTTCGATATCGATCGCGACGCTTCACTTAAGTTGAAGCACAACCTAGCCGCATTCCCGGATATCGAGGTGATTCTGGCCAACTCGGTACAGGACGCGGTCAAGGGTGCGCACATCGTCACCACGGTCACTGCAGACAAGGCCTATGCAACGATTCTGACGCCCGAGATGATCGAGCCCGGCATGCATATCAATGCCGTCGGCGGTGATTGCCCTGGGAAAACCGAACTGCACGCCGACATCCTGCGCAATGCCCGGGTCATCGTTGAGTTTGAACCTCAAACCCGGATTGAAGGCGATATTCAACAACTGGAGGCCGACTTTCCCGTCGTCGAATTCTTCCGGATTGTTCAAGGTGAAGTCGCGGGCCGTGAGAACGACGCCCAGGTCACGGTTTTCGATTCCGTGGGTTTTGCCCTCGAAGACTTTTCGTCACTGCGCTACGTGCACGACCTTGCGCGGGAGCATGCCATCGGTGAGCGCATCCATCTGGTGCCGACGCCTGCCAACATAAAAAACCTCTATCAACTGCTTGATCAGCAGCCAGCAGTTCCCTCGCGCCTGCGCACAGTCAGCTGATCGCGATAGGTGAGGCCTCCTGAGCAAAGTGCCAAGGGGCTACTCACCGTGTGACCGGACGAGAAACCCTGCCACACGCAAACCACCACCGTCAGTAGCCGTTGCATCTCTAACAAGAACGCTAGACACCCACTTTCTGCCAAAACTCAAAAACATAAAATCAAGAGGTTTTGTAATGAAAACGACTCCGTCCGGGCTGCCTGAACAGCCCGCGCTGCAGCGCACCCTCAGCAATCGTCACATTCAGTTAATGGCCATGGGAGGCGCCATTGGTACAGGGCTGTTCATGGGCTCCGGGAAGATCATCGCCCTTTCCGGCACGTCGATCATCCTCATCTATATGATCATCGGCTTGTTCGTCTACTTCGTCATGCGCGCCATGGGCGAACTGTTGCTCTCCAACTTAAACTTCAAAAGCTTCGCGGATTTTGCCGGTGCCTACCTTGGCCCGCGAGCGGCATTTTTTCTCGGTTGGTCGTACTGGCTGAGTTGGAGCGTCGCGGTAGTGGGTGATGCCGTGGTGGTCGGCGGCTTCTTTCAATACTGGTTCCCTGATGTACCCGCCTGGATCCCGGCCATCGGTATGCTAATGACGCTGTTTGCCTTGAATGTGCTGACGGTCAGGCTTTTCGGTGAAGTGGAGTTCTGGTTCGCGATCATCAAGATCATAGCCGTCGTCACCTTGATTGGCGTCAGCATGGTGCTGATTGCCAGCTCCTTCGTCTCACCCAATGGCGTCACTGCCTCCCTGAACCACCTGCTGGATAAACAGGCAGCCTTCCCCAACGGCTTGTTCGGTTTCTTTGCCGGTTTTCAGATGGCCATCTTCTCCTTTGCCGGCACCGAGCTGATCGGCACAGCAGCAGCCGAAACCCGCTCCCCCGAGAAGACCCTGCCTAAAGCCATCAACTCAATTCCGCTGAGAATCATCCTGTTTTATGTGCTGGCACTGGCCTGCATTATTGCGGTGACCTCCTGGCAACAGGTTTCGCCCAACAAGAGTCCTTTCGTCGAACTGTTTCTGGTTGCGGGATTTCCCGCAGCAGCAGGTATCGTCAACTTTGTCGTGCTGACATCTGCCGCCTCATCGGCCAACAGTGGCGTATTTTCATCCAGCCGCATGCTGTTTGGGCTGGCCAGTCACGACAATGCACCAGGGATTTTTCGGCGTTTGTCGGGCAATAGCGTGCCTCTGCTGAGCCTGGCGTTCACCACACTGTTGATGCTGGTGGGAGTATTGTTGCTGTTCATCGTTCCGGAAGTCATGACAGCGTTCACCATAGTCTCGACCGTGTCGGCGATCCTGGTGATTTTCACTTGGTCGACCATCCTCGCGTCGTACATTGCCTATCGCAGAAGCCGGCCCGACCTGCATGCGCAATCGGCCTACAAGATGCCTGGCGGCGTGCCGATGGCCTGGTTCTCCTTGGCGTTCCTGGGCTTTGTTCTCTGTTTGCTGGCATTAAGACCTGACACCCGAATTGCTTTAATGGTCATGCCGGGGTGGTTTATATGGTTGGCAATTGCCTATCAGCTGACCCACACCTGGAGGCCCAAACCCGCAGCTGGATCGATAAGTCAGTACAACTGATTTTACCTGGAGCCTTTGGGGGCGCCCTCTAGAGTGACGTGGCATTTGTGGGGCACCTGCGGGTCGAATAGCTGCAGGAGAAGGCCGTCAAATTTCAGTGGCGGCCAACTCGCTCCTGCAACCCCACCGCCGCCGAGCGGTATGGCAAGTTCTGAGCACTGACTTACACTGCGATACACCAATGCGAACGAATAACTATTCAACGCATCGATCAATCCCACGGCAATCCGGGCATCACGTAATGATCTGGGTGAAGCCAACATGAAAACGGTCACGACCCTTTTCACCTGTCTACTCGCTGCCAGCGTATGCGTGGCGGCGAGCACTTGTGTTAATGCTGCACCAACCTTCAAGACCAGCTTCGACTGTGCCGAGGCAAAGGCGTCCGTCGAAAAGCTGATTTGTCGCGATCCGCAGCTGGCGCAGATGGATATCGAACTGACGCGTCTTTATCGCCTGGCGCTCACGGATGAACATTCAGTGCCGCGTCCGGACAAAATCATGATCGACCAGCAGTTCTGGACCGATGCCCGCAATCAGTGCGCCTCCACACCTGTACCCAAGACGTGCACAGTCCGCAGTTATGCCGAGCGCGCGTACCAGCTGCGCCAAGGCTCGGCCATCGTGAGAACCAAGGACCCAAACAGACTCACCGAGGGCCCCCTGGCTTTTCGTTGTACAGGGCTTGACCCGCTGGTTGCCGCCACCTTCTTCACCACGCAGCCTGGTGTCGTGTACCTGAAATGGGCGAACACCTCGATCGTCCTGAACCAGGAGCCGAGTGATTCGGGAACCCGATACACAGGCAAGGACTCCCAAGGGAATTACAGTTTCTGGCAAGAGGGCGACGTGGTGCTATTCCAGAAGCCTGGCTCAGGGCCAATGAGTTGCAAGGCCGAGCCGGTCGGTTGATGTCTCTGGCGCAAGTACCGGCGCCCTGCTCCCAGCCCCAAAACCTGCAGGCAAAAAAAAGCCCCGAAACCACATAAGGTACGGGGCAAAAAATTGGTTGGTTGCGGCCAACCAAAGGAGCATTTTTCAAAGCGGTTTCGGGTTACAGGCAATCCTGCGCGGCACGTTCGAAACTCGAAGGCATGAAGTTCGACGCCAGCAAGTGGCGCTCATACAAAAACACCTTGCCGCCGTTCGGCGCTTTGTAGGCTTCCAAAACGTTGTCCGCGGCGACTTTGCTCGGCACCACGATCCGGTAGCTTCGCTGGGTTTGCGAGACCGTCGGGTTCAGTGCGCTGCCCTGCAACTTCGGCACCACGCAATCGGCGTACTCGGCAGGCGTTTTTTTCGTCTGCAGGATCTGCGTCGGGTCGTTCGGCGCAGTGGCACAACCGGCCAGCAGCAAGGTGGCGAAAGCCATGGCAGGAACAAATAAAGGGCGCATCGGTGCAGGTCCTGAAGTAAAAAATCTGTTTCGTTGCGCAACGGGTCACTGTCGTTGCGGTTATGGTCCGGGTGTTCAGCCAGCAGTCACCAGGGTTTTGAGCGAGTCATCGAACTGCTTCAAGGCGCTGAGTTGCAGGTCGCGTTGTTGATCAATCTGGGCGGCAATCTCGGCTGCCGCTTTACGGTGTACCCAGACCGAAGGCATTTGTTTCTCGACGGCGCCTTCGGCCTTGCCGATGTATTGCAGGTTGGCGTCGTAGAACCGTGCGGCGAAACGCGCTTCGACCTGACTGTTGCGTTGGGTCAGCAGACGGTTATGCGTATCGAGCATCACCACCACATCCGGATGGGCCTGCAACAACGCATCGAGGTTGTTGTAGACGGTCACCGACAGGAACTGCTGCTGTAACGAACTCATCAGCCAGTCGATTGCCAACTCTGGGTCGGAGCTGTTGATGAACGCGTCGCGAATCCGCGCATCCAGCGCATCGCGCGCGCCGTTCACCGCCACATCGTGGTAACGCTCGAGGTATTGCAGGTTATCCAGGGTGTTTTCGCTGTACAGCACACCGACGGTTTGCGAATGCTGCAATCCGGTACTGGCGCCGGCGATGGGCAGAAAATGGCACGACTGAGCGTCGTCTGCGTAGGCGGTTGCAGCAGTAACAACCCCGCCCATCAACAGGGCGACAATTGCCAGTCGGGTCAATGTCTTCATCGCGCAAATTCCTTGAGCTGCGTCTTCGATGGAGGCGATTTTCCGCCTTTACCCGATCCAGCAGAACTTGCGTTTCTTGATTGTCACTATCACTTGAACCGATAGTTGCGCCGCGTGCCGATAGTTCGCTCTTTCCTCCAAGTGCCTGCTCGATCACGCGACGCTCAGCTGATTTCTCCCCTGCGACTTTGCCGCATAAAGTGCGCGGTCTGCACGACCGATCAGTGCCTTTTCATCAGTGTCGCTGCCGTCGGCGACATAAGTTGCCACCCCCAGGCTGACGGTCACGATACCTAACGGGCTCGACAAATGCGCAAGCTGCTCGGTCGCAATCCCCGACAGGATCGCCTCGGCAACCTTGCGCGCTCCTGATTCGTCCGTATTGGGCATCACCACGGCGATTTCTTCCCCGCCATAACGAGCCGCCATGTCTCCCGGGCGACGTACACAGTGCTTGATCGCCTGACCTATGATCCGCAGACATTCATCTCCGGCGAGATGGCCGTAGTGATCGTTGTAGCGTTTGAAAAAGTCCACATCGATCAGGATCAGTGACAACGGGCTTGCGAGTCGCTTGGCGCGTTTGAGTTCGACATCCAGGAACTGATCGAAATGCCGGCGGTTGGCGAGGCCGGTGAGTTTGTCCTCGCTGGCGAGAACTTCCAGCGTCTGGTTAAGCTCGATCAGTGCGGTTTGGGTGGCGAGCAACTTTTCCTCCGCCCGAATACGCCGGCTGATGTGGGAAATCAGCCGGCGTCCCAGTGCGACCAGGAGGCCCAGCAACAGCAGCACCACAGCGACAGATTGCTTTGTCTGACTGAGCCACGCTTGCGTTGCCTCGGCCTGCCCCACCGCAACCGTCGTGACGACAGGATATTGATCGCTTCTCTTGAACGCGTAGAGGCGATGGATGCCATCGACATTCGACGCAAAATCCACGGTGCCCGATGAGGTATTGCGCAAGTATTCGGAGAATATGGGCGCGCGCGACAGATCACGACCGATGTCTTCCACTTGAAAGGGATACCGCACCAGCAGGCTCCCTTCGGATGAGGTCAGGCTGATCGCGCCGTATTGCCCCACGTGGATGCTTCGATAAAGTTTGAGGAAGTGTTCAAGGCTGATGGTCGCGGCGATTACCCCGGCAAAACTTCCATCAGGGTGATCGATGCGCCGGCTGACGGAAATCACCCAGGCGCAAGTGACACGGCTGAGAATCGCCGGGCCGATATAGATACCGCGATCCGGGACGTCTCGGTGATGCTTGAAGAACGCCCGATCTGCGTTGTTGCTATTGGATGAGATCAGTGTGTCGGTCGAAAATAGCCAGTCCCCCTGGGCGTCGTACAGCACCACGCTATTCAATTGGGGGAGCGCATCCATCTGCTGGGCAACCAACTTGCTCAGCCGTTCGAGTTGCTCCGGGCCGGTGCCGTCTTTCTCGATCCTTTCTGTCAGGCCCAGCAACAGCACTTCACTTTGCTTGAAGGTGCCCTCGGTGTAAGTGTTGAGCGCGTGAGTCAGGTTCAATGTATCGGTATTGATGTCGCTCAAGGTGTTCTGTCGGGCTGTCCATGTCTGCCAGGCCGTCAGCAGCACCACGGAGACACACACCAGAAAGATCAGAAAAGTGGCAAGTCGAAGATCGCGTTTCAAGGAAATACCGGGCTGTTGAGTACACTGGCGTCAAAGGCTGCGCATTATAGAAGGCTTTTGGCCAGCATTGCTGATGCATATGGATAGGTCAGCCCTGCGCCGGGAATGCTTCCACTCTTAGTTTCTCCATCACCAGTTCAATGAAGGCCGATACCGCCAACGGCAGATGCTGCCGGCTCGGGTAAAGCACGTGCAGGCCAAAGCCCGCACGCTGGAAGTGTGGCAACACACGTACAAGTCGACCCGCCTGAAGATCGAGCATGGCGAGCGTCGGCGGCAGCAGTGCGATGCCCAGGCCGGCCACCGTAGCCTTGCGCAGTGCCTGGGCCGTGTTACCGGAAAAACGGCTGGCGATTTGCACCTCTTCCTCCACGCCCTCTGGTCCGGTCAGACGCCAGGTGGTGAAGCCGCTGGGATGGGCGAAACTCACGCAGTCATGGTTCACCAGGTCCTGCAGCGTACCGGGCATACCGCGAGCAGCGATGTAAGCCGGACTCGCCACCAAGCCCTCGCTGCCTGCACTGAAGAGCTGGCGCCCGACGTAGCCTGAGTCTTGCAGCGGACCGCCGCGAAACGCGATGTCGATACGCTCGGCGATCAAGTCGGCGCGGGCATCACTGAGCACGAAGTCAAGCCGCACCCGCGGATGCGCGGCAAGAAAGTCAGCCACCCATTCCATGGGGAAGAAGTCGAAGAAATCCGCCGTCGCCGCGACGCGCACCAAGCCGCTGGGTTCCTGGCTGCCCGTCATCAACTCGTGCCCCGCCTCGATCAGCCCGTCCACCGCGCCCACGCAGCGCTCGTGAAAAGCCTGCCCGGCATGAGTCAGCGTCAACTTGCGCGTGGAGCGTTGCAGCAGTCGTGTGTCGAGTTGTGCCTCGAGCTGCTGGACACGCCGGCTGACGGTGTTGGGCGGCATGCCCAGCCGCCGCGCCGCTTCGGCAAAGCTGCCGCTGCGGACCACTTGGACAAACAAGGCAATGTCATTCAAGTCGAGCATAAGGCGATAATTCCAGCAAAAAATGGACGGGCTCAATCCAATTGTGCCATCTAATCAACCAATCCGGGCACGCTTATCCTTCTTGCATCGCGGCAGTTAGCCCTCTAACTGCGTTAACCACAGGCAAGGACATCGTTTTCCATGACTCAAACTTCATCCCTCTCCCCTATCCAAAATCGCATCCTTTGGGGTGTTCGCATCTTTCTGGCCTTGGCGTTCGCTGCGGCCGGCATCGCCAAGCTGGCCGGCGCTCCACAGATGGTTCAGGTGTTCGATGCCGTCGGCCTTGGGCAATGGTTCCGCTACCTCACCGGTGCCATTGAAGTGGCTGGCGCTGTGTTGCTGCTCATCCCGGTCACGAGCTTTTTCGCCGGGCTGCTGCTGACGGCGACCATGACCGGCGCAGTGGTTACGCATCTCTTCGTGATTGGCGGCAATCCCGCCCCTGCCCTGGTGCTGTTGGCGATGTCTGCCTTCGTGGCCTGGCGGCAGAAGCCCGCGGCCTTGCTCGGTGCAGCGCGCTGATCCATGCCCAAGGCGATCGGCTCAAGACTTGAGGAAAACCTATGAACAGCATCATCGCAACACCAACGCGCGCCATCGTTCACCGCACATCCGGCAGCACTCACGGGCCGATCACGCGACTCATGAGCCCTGGCGACCTGGGCCAGTTGTTGAAGCCTTTTGTGTTTCTTGATCTCTTCGGCTTCAAGCCCCAAGGCGGGCAGAAAGGTTTCGGCATGCACCCGCATTCAGGGATCGCAACACTGACCTACATGATTGAGGGCGGCGTGGAGTACGAAGACACCACGGGCAAGACGGGCGTGCTGCCCACCGAAGGTGTGGAGTGGATGCGCGCCGGTAATGGCGTGTGGCACGACGCTAAACCAGTCGGCGACAGCTCAATATCGGGCTTCCAACTCTGGGTCGCCCTGCCCGCTTCACACGAAAACACACCGGCGGAAAGCCTCTACCTGGCGCCCTCGCAGATCCCGCAAGCAGGCCCGGCGCGTGTGCTGCTCGGACGCTATGGCGCAGCGCAAAGCGCGATTGCAGCACCTTCGGACATGAACTACCTCGTCGTGTGCTTGAAAGATGGAGAACGCTGGCGCTACACACCTCCCGCCGGCCACAACGTGGCGTGGCTGGCGGTCAATGCCGGTCGGCTGGGCGTTGGTGGCCCGGTCAATACTGGCGAGTTGGCGGTGTTCGAGGAGTCAGACCAACCCATCGATTTCGTGGCGCACGGCGACACGTCTTTCGTGCTGGGCTCGGCGGTGAAGCACCCACATGATTTGGTGATGGGGCGTTATTCAGTACACACCAGCCGAGCGGCACTGGCGCAGGGCGAAGCTGAAATTCAGCGTATTGGCGCGCGTCTGTTTCATGAGGGACGGCTGGCCTAGCACTCGCTAATGCCATATCTGCATCACTTGGTAAAAACCTGATATGTTGTACGATGACAGATGAGTTTGCGTAATTCATCTGTCATCCTCGCACCTATAACAACAAGGAATTACCCATGAAAAAAGTGAAGCTGATTATCGGTTTTTTATGCCTGTTCAGTGGCTACGTGGCGGCCTCCCCCGCATCGAGCGAGAAGGATGTTGCCGCTGCGGTAGACCATCTGACTCAAGCGATGCTGACCAAAAACGTCCCTCAACTGAATGCGCTCACCGCTGAAAACCTGTCCTACGGGCATTCCAGCGGGAAAATCCAGGACAAGAAAGAATTCATCGCCGACATCGAAACCGGAAAAAGCGCTTTCAAAACGCTGGAGATGCAGAACCAGAAAATCACCGTCTCGGGTGATGTGGCGTTGGTCCGCCATCATTTTTCGGCGCAAGCCATCAAGGGCACCGAGATTGTTCCCACAGAAATCGAGAACTTTCAGATCTGGCAAAAGCAGCAAGGAAAATGGTTACTGGTAGGACGACAAGCGTTTCGGCTCTGACTGTCGCGTAAGCCGGTTTTCGGCCATCGCGCGGCCACTCCTCAGTCCCTTGCGGCGAGAATTAAGTGGGGGTGTCAGGCAGTTGCAATGCTGGATCGCGAGCAAGCCCGCTCTCACACTGGATTACCTGTGAACACATTATTTGTGCACGTCAGCGATCACATATGGGAGCGGGCTTGCTCGTCCGTCGCTACACCGCTAGACAGCAGCCTTGAACCCCTCCTCCCTTTGCAACGCCCGAGCCTGTGCGCCACGTTCCTACGATTTGCCCGGGAGCGAATGCGGTATGTCAGGCAGACCGCGTCAGTCGTATACACGACCGCTTCGCAGCCGAACGCAGCCTTCGGCAACTGCTATGGATCGCGCTGGGAGCCAGGCAATCAGCCGTCAATCATCCTCATGCAATTTGATCCCGCGTTTATGCAGCAAATACGGCACCAACAGCACCAACAACGTCACCGCCAGCACCGACGCCGCAATCGGTTGCGTCACAAATATCATCCAGTCGCCCTGGCTGATGGATAAGGCGTTACGCAGTTGTTTTTCCGCCATCGGCCCCAGCAGCATGCCGACGATCACCGGGGCGACGGGGAAGTCGAAGCGGCGCATCAACACCCCGGCCCAGCCGATACCCAGCATCAGAAACAAGTCGAAGGATGAGTGGCGCATGCCGTACACGCCGATGGTGGCGAACACCAGGATCCCGGCGTTCAGGTACGGCCGAGGGATTTGCAAGAGTTTGACCCACAGCCCCACCAGCGGCAGGTTCAGCACCAGCAGGATGACGTTGCCGATATACAAAGAGGCCACCAGGGTCCAGACCAACTCGCCCGAGGTCTGGAACAGCAGCGGCCCCGGCTGCAGGTTGTAGTTCTGGAACGCCGCCAACAGAATCGCCGCCGTGGCGGAGGTCGGTATGCCCAGGGTCAGCAGCGGCACCAGTGAGCCGGTGGCGCTCGCGTTGTTCGCCGCCTCGGGACCTGCGACGCCTTCGATGGCGCCTACGCCCTTGCTGGCGGCGAATTCTTTCGGGTACTTGCTGAGTTTGCGTTCAGTGGAATAGGACAGGAACGTCGGGATTTCCGCGCCACCGGCCGGAATCGATCCGAAGGGAAAACCGATCAAGGTGCCCCGCAGCCACGCCGGGACCGAGCGCTTCCAGTCTGCGCGGGTCATCCACAACGAGGTCAGGCGGTGTCGGCTGGCCGTTTCTTCCTTTTGGTAAAGTACGCCGTACAAGGCCTCACCGACGGCAAACAACCCCACCGCGACCAGCACCACTTCGATGCCATCGACCAGTTCGGGAACTCCCAAGGTGTAGCGGGCAATGCCTGACGTCGAGTCGAGGCCGATCAAACCGATGGTCAGCCCGATGCCCAATGAAGCAAAGCCGCGCAGCATCGACGCGCCGAGCACTGCCGACACGGTGGTGAAGGCCAGCACCAGAATCGCGAAATACTCCGCCGGCCCGAATTTCAGCGCCAGCGTGGCTACGAGGGGCGCGAACAACGTCAGCAAGATCGTTGCGATGGTGCCAGCCACGAATGAACCGATGGCGGCCGTTGCCAGCGCCGGGCCTGCCCGTCCGTTGCGGGCCATGAGGTTGCCTTCCAGGGCCGTGACCATCGAGGATGACTCCCCTGGCGTGTTGAGCAGGATCGAGGTGGTGGAGCCGCCAAACTGAGCGCCGTAATAGATGCCGGCGAACATGATCAGTGCCCCGGTCGGATCGACCTTGGCGGTAATCGGCAGCAGCAAGGCGACGGTCAGCGCCGGGCCGATCCCCGGCAATACACCAATTGCAGTGCCCAGCAGACAACCGATAAAACCCCACATCAGATTGATCGGCGTCAGCGCGCCAGCGAAGCCGACGGCCAGATTCGAGAGAATATCCACCTTGTCGACCTCCTACGGCCTGAATCAGATCCAGGCGTTGATCAAGGGCGGAAGGGAAACCCCTAGCCCGGCGGTGAAAAGCCAGTAGATCGGCAGTGCCAGAGCGATGCCGATGGCCAGGTCCCGCACCGGGCTGCGGCTGCCGAAGCCTCGCGCCGAACAGGCAAACAGCAATGCGGCGGCCAATACGAAGCCAATGTAGGAAATGAGCAACGCCACGCCCACCAGCCCTGCCGTAACCCACATCGCCCCAGCCTTGCCGCCGGGCTCGGCGCCGGAAGTCTCATGATCATCGGCGAGGTTGCGAAAACCACCGGTAAGCGCGTGATAGCCCATCAATAGACCGACGGCGCCCAGAAATGCCGCGACGGCATAGGGGTAGACATAGGCCGGCATGATGACGAACCCCATCTCGGCGGGAAACCGCGAGGCGCCGACCGCCAATACCGCACTGATGACGACAATACTGACGCCAATCGCCAGTTGGGCAGGCTTTACGCTCCAGCGCCCGGCCATCTCAAAGCAGCCCGACCTTGACCAGCATCGCGCGCAGGCGTCCGTGCTCCTCATCGACGAATTTGCCGAAATCATCCCCGGTCAGAATGCTCGGCGACCACGCATTGGTTTTTACGTTTTCCTGCCATACGGCGCTTTTGGTGGCGGTCAGCACGGCTTCCGTCAGTGCCTTGCGCTGTTCAGGCGTCAGGCCCGCGGCGCCGTAAACACCCCGCCAGTTGCCGATCGTCACGTCGTAGCCAGACTCTTTGAGCGTCGGTGCGTCGATGCCTTCAACGCGGTTGGGCGCGCCGACGGCCAGTAAGCGGAACTGTTTGGACTGCACGTATTTGGCCAGCTCAGCGTAGCCGCCGGTGATCACCGTGATGTGCCCCCCCAGCACCGCGGCAACGACTTCGCCGCCACCGGCGAAGGCAACGTAATTGACCTTGTTGACGGGGATGTCCATTTTGCTCGCTAGTTCGGCGATGCCGATGTGGTCGATCGACCCCTTGGAGCCACCGCCCCATTTGATGCTGGACGGGTTGGCTTTGAAGTCCTTGAGCAAGTCCTCCAGGGTTTTGTACGGCGAGTCGTCGCGTACGGCGATCACGTTGTATTCGGTAAACAGCCGGGCGATCGGGGTTACGTCCTTCAAGGTGATTTGCGGTTTGTTCTGCTCGATGGACGCGACCATGATCGCGCCGACCACGATCAGCGCATCGGGGTCGCCCTTGGTGGCGTTGGCAAATTGCGCCAACCCCAGGGTCCCGCCGGCGCCACCCTTGTTCTCGAAGGTGGCGGCTTTGGCCGTTTGGGCCTCGACCATGGCTTTGCCCAGGACTCGCGCGGTCTGGTCATAACCGCCACCCACGGAACCTGGGGCCATGAACTTGACGGTGTCCAGGGCAAAAACGGGGGATGCGAGTGCGGCGGCGGTAATGAAAGCGGCGAGGTTGCTGCTGAATCGACGGGCCAGTGCAAACATGAGACGTCTCCGGATAGCCGTTCTTGTTGTTTTCGATCAGGGAGAGCCCCTGTTCGGTGAGCATTCGTCTGGAAACAAGCGTAGGTCATAGATGTGTTTGTTGACGGCCTTTGTGCTGATGCGCCGTTAATCAAAGACAGCACATCGACTCAATATCCGCATCGAAATCTACGCAACCATAGGCCCTGTGAACCACCCACAATCCACTTGCAAGGACATCATCATGGCCATCGCAAAAGCAGCACCTGGCAAAACCCTGCTGAACCCAACCGACCACACCCTGATCATGATCGATCACCAGTCGCAAATGTCCTTTGCGACCAAGTCGATCGATGCCGTCACCCTGCGCAATAACGCCGCACTGGTAGCCAAGGCAGCCCGGGGCTTCAAGGTGTCGACCATCCTCACCACCGTCGCCGAGAAAAGCTTCTCCGGCCCGATCTTCGACGAAATCAAATCGGTGTTCCCGGAACACAAAGTGATCGACCGTACCAGCATGAACACCTGGGAAGACGAGCGCATTGCCGTTGAAGTCAACGCCATCGGCAAACAAAAAATCGTCCTGGCCGGCCTGTGGACCTCCGTGTGCATCGTTGGCCCGGCACTGTCGGCCCTCGACCAAGGCTTCGAGGTGTACTTCATCTCCGATGCCTGTGGCGATGTCTCCATCGAAGCCCATGAAATGGCCGTGCAACGCATGATCCAGCTCGGTGCCCGCCCAATGACTTCGCTGCAATACCTGCTTGAACTGCAGCGCGACTGGGCACGCACCGAGACTTACGACGAGACGGTGAAAACCTCCATCGCCAACGGTGGTGCCTATGGTCTGGGCCTGATCTACGCCAAGACCATGTTCCATGCCTCTGAAGGCCATTGAGAATAAATAGCGACTCTTCGGAGTCGCTGTTTCAAGCGGGAGATCCGTCATGTTTTCTTTACAAACCCTCCCGCGCATTTCCGGGCGGAAGGACGTACCCAGGGCGTCCTTCTGGCTCTGCGTGTTTTTTGCCGGAACAGCCCTGGCGGATGAGACACCGGATTCCGCGCAAGGATTTCTCGAGGGCGGGAAGCTTGAGGTGCTCAGTCGAAATTTCTTCCTCAACAGCGACTACCGCTCACCCCAGCCTTCGGGCAAGAACTACAAACAAGAGTGGGCTCAAGGCTTTATTGGCTCATTTGAATCCGGATTCACCCCCGGCACGCTGGGTTTCGGCGTCGACAGCCACGCGTTTATGGGGCTGAAGCTCGACGGCGGCAAAGGGCATTCGGGAACCGGGTTACTGCCGCTGGACAGTGACGGTCGCAGCGAAGACAACTATTCCAGTGCCGGTGGCGCACTGAAAATCAGGGCCTCCCGAACCACCCTGGCCTTCGGTGAAATGACCGTGGAAACCCCGGTGTTCGACACCTCCGACAAACGCCTGCAACCGGAATACGCCACGGGCTTTCTGTTGAACAGCAACGAAATCGACAACATGAAACTGGTGGCTGGTCATTTCACGGCGTTCAAGAATCAGGACAACACAACAAGCAAGGGCAACTTTTACGGCTACGGCGCCAACACCGAAGCTGGTGGCATCACGTTTCTGGGCACCGACCTGTTCACAAACAGTCCTGTCGGCGGCGCGTTGTACGCCTCCGAGCTGAGCGACACCTGGCGCCAGTATTACGCCAACCTGCACCTGAAACAGTCCGCCGTGTTCCTCGACGCCAACCTGTACCGCACGCAGGACACCGGCAAGGCACTGGCCGGTGCCATCGACAACACCGCCTACAGCCTCTCGGGCAAATACACCCTTGATGCCCATGCCTTTACCCTGGCCTGGCAACGCATCAATGGCGACACACCGTTCGACTTCGTCGGTGGCGACTCGATTTACCTGGCCAACTCGATCAAGTACGCCGACTTCAACGGCGCCCATGAACGCTCCTGGCAGGCACGCTACGACCTCGACCTCGGTGCTTATGGCATCCCCGGCCTGAGTTTCATGACGCGTTATGTCCGGGGCAGCGACATCGACGGCACCCGTGCGCCCAAGGGTGGGGCCTACAACCCGTTCGACCCGACCATCGGCGAGTACGTACCTCAACAGGGCGATGGCGGGCGGCATTGGGAGCGCGACATCGACCTGCGCTACATCGTGCAGTCAGGCTCCGCCAAGGGGTTGTCACTGCAACTGTCCCATGTGTCTCATCGGGCCAACACCGCTCAGGCGGGCGATGACATCGACAGAGTTTACGTCGTCATCCAGTACCCGCTGACCTTCGGGCACCTGTGATCGAGATCACCATGGAAATGGCGGAAGGCAGCCGGAGTCGAACCTGCCCGGGAACGGATGCCGTCCCCAACCGGGTTTGAAGCCCGGCCGCGCCACCGGGCGCGATTGCCTTCCTTGAAGTCAGACTGCGGCTTGTTGGGCCAGTGCATTGTCGAGCCGGATATGGCGTCGATCGCCAAAGCGGCGGGTCAGGCCGAGCCGGTCGAAGTACTCAAGAATCTGAATACTGCGCTTGCGCCCCAGGCCCACGGCATCGCGAAACCCGACGACCTGGATCACCGGGTTATCGCTGGCCAGTTGCACCAGCATAGCCGCCAATCGGCGCAGCAGCGTGTCGGTGTAAAACAGGTCGCGAACGATTTGATGCAGCAGTCCCAACCGGGCCATCTTGCGCAGCAGCAGGCGCACGGCAGCCTCGTCATGGCCAGTGGCTTTGGCCAGATCACGCACCCACGGCGGATCGAAACCCGCCTGTTCGAACAATGGCTGCAATTGTTGCCAGAGGCTTTCGTCGTCCTCGCTCAAGCGCACTTGGTGATCGGGTAAATGCAGCCACGGGCCGCTGGCCGTCATTGCACCACTGGCCAGTAATTCGTCGAGCAGGCTGATAAAGGTCGACCGTTCCAGCACGCTGCCGGCGAAGCGACGCAGGCGATCGCGGTCCGGTCCCATCTGGTCCGGTTCGAGTTGATGAAAGCGTGCGAGGTGTTCCAGCAACGGCGTTTTCAGGGCTTCCCAGCGCACCGCGCTGAACAACAACGGCCCCTGCCGCGTATCGATGAGGCGCACGTCATCGGGCAATTCCCAAGTCTGGCGCGGACGATTGAATTGACGCTCCAGGCGCTGCGGATCGAGCCCGGTGTCGCTGTTGGCCAGCAACGCCGGCAGTGCCGCTTCCAGGCTATTGGTGGTGGACAGCGCCTGTAGCTGCGCCAATCGCTCAGGGCTGCGACGATGTCGGGCCGGGGCGAACGGGTCCAGCACTTGGCCACCGCCAAGGGTGCGTTGGGCGCTTTGGTCGCGCAGGATCAAGCGGTCGCCCTTCACTGCCAACACCGGCGCATTGACCAGCAGTTGCGCGAACATCTGCCCGCCCGGTGCCAGGCTGGAACCTTCCAGCAAAGCCACCCGCCCCGTCACGTCCTGAGTTCCAAGATGCACATGCACCGGTTGAAAGTGTTCGAAGCTTCGCGCTTCGCTGGTCAACACCCTCATCCGGATATCCAGACGCTGGGTCGGCGCATGCAGCCATTCGGCCACCAGCCAGTGGCCACGGTGGATCTGCTCCAAGGCCAAACGCTCGGCACTCAGGTTCAGCGCGACGCGCTGCCCGGCCATTGCGTTGTCAGCGGCCTGGTTCTGCGCATGCAGGCCACGTACTCGCACCGGTTTGCCCTGCGGGCTCAACATCAGCGTATCGCCCACTGTCACCTGACCGGACAACGCCGTACCGGTCACCACGATGCCGGCGCCGGCCACGCTGAAGGCCCGATCAATCGCCAGACGAAAACCGCCACTGGCGCTGCGTTGAACAACTTCATGCTGCGCATCCAGTAAGGCCTGACGCAATGTCTCGATGCCCTCGCCGGTCACACTCGACAGCGCGATCTGCGGCGCGCCGGCATACGGTCCGGGCTCCAGCAATGCTTCGATCTGCTCACGAACAGCCTGCACCCGAGCCGAGTCAACCCGGTCGCACTTGCTGATTGCAATCAGTGCCCGAGGAATGCCCAGCAACTCGACAATCGCCAGATGTTCGCGAGTCTGGGGCATGACGCCGTCATCGGCCGCTACCACCAACAACACCAGATCAATCCCTTGAGCGCCGGCCAACATGTTGTGGGTGAAGCGCTCATGGCCGGGCACGTCGATAAAACCGGTCAGGGCGGCGCCCGGTTCCAGCGCCGCATAGAGATAGCCCAGGTCGATGGTCATGCCGCGTTCGCGTTCTTCGCGGCGACGATCACCGGCCTGCCCGGTCAATGCCTGCAGCAAGGAAGTCTTGCCGTGATCGATGTGCCCCGCGGTGCCGACAATCACCCGTCCCGGCCCTCCTCCTGCACCAGCTGATTGAGCTGCGCCAACCATGCCGCTTCGTCATCGAGTTGGCGCACGTCGAGCCACAAGGCGTCATCGTCGATACGCCCGAGCACCGGAATGGGCAGTTGCCGCAACGCTGCCTCCAGCCCTAGCAACCGTCGCCCACGCAGGCGTTTGGAAACGTTGGGCCGCAGGCATAACGCCGCGCTAGGCAGACGCGCCACCGGTTGGCTGCCACTGCCAATCATGCCCAGTGCCGGCACCGCGCTGACGCTCCAGCCATCGCCCAGCACCTGCGCCAATGACGGTTGCAAGCGTTCGGCCTGGGCGAGGATGTCGGCTTGGGGCCGGGTCAGCAAACGCAGACTCGGTAGGCGTTCGGCCAATCGATCGGGATCACGGTACAGCGCCAAGACGGCTTCGAGGGCGGCCAGGGTCAGTTTGTCGACCCGCAGGGCACGCTTGAGCGGATTTTTCTTGATCCTGGCGATCAGGTCTTTGCGGCCGACGATCAATCCGGCCTGAGGCCCGCCAAGCAATTTGTCGCCGCTGAAGGTGACGATGTCCGCGCCATCTAGCAGTGCCTGGCGCACCGTCGGTTCGGCGGGCAACCCCCAGCGTGTCAGGTCCAGCAGGCTGCCGCTGCCGAGGTCTTCGAGCAAGGGCAGTCCGTGGCCGTGAGCCAGCTGCGCCAATTCCGCCGTCGGCACTCTCGCGGTGAAGCCTTCGATGCTGTAATTGCTCGCGTGTACGCGCATCAGCAGTCCACTGCGCGGGCCGATGGCGGCCTCGTAATCGCGAGCATGGGTGCGGTTGGTGGTGCCCACTTCATGCAACCGCACCCCGGCGCGGGCCATGATGTCGGGAATTCGAAACGCGCCGCCGATTTCGATCAGCTCACCTCGGGAAATGATCCCTTCCTTGCGTGCGCCCAGGCTGTTGAGCGTCAGCAACACAGCGGCGGCATTGTTGTTGACCACGGTGACTGCTTCGGCGCCGGTCAGTTCGCGGATCAAGCCTTCGATCAAATCGTCCCGGTCGCCGCGCTTGCCGCTGTGCAGGTCGAATTCCAGATTGAGCGGATAACGGGCGGCCAGTTGCACTGCTTCAATGGCCTCCTCCGGTAACAATGCCCGCCCGAGGTTGGTATGCAGCACCGTACCGGTGAGGTTGAACACCCGGCGGATCTGGCTGCGATGCTGAATCGCCAGACGCTCACCTGCCCTCCCCGCTAATACGTCGGGGGCGATTTCAATGGCGGCGAGTTCACCGTTGTGCACCGGCTCGCGCAAGTCATCGAGCAATTGCCGCAGGCCGGCCAGCAGTGCGTCGTGTCCGTAACGCTCGGCCAGCGGTTGGCAGGCAGGATGGCGTAGCAGGCTGTCGATGGAAGGCAGCCGCAAGGTTTGGCCGGCGAGGGTTGCGGGCATCAGAGGCTCCCGGAAGCGAGTGACCGTCGCGTCTGAGTGTAGCCGCTGGGCTCCCCGCTCGAGTGCTGTTCACTTTCAGCCGCGACGCACTCCTTGTAGCAGCTGTCGAGCTTGCGAGGCTGCGTTCGGCTGCGCAGCAGTCGTAAAATCACCATTGCGGTGTGTCAGGTGCACCATGGTTGCCGGACTCACGACTGCTTCGCAGCCGAACGCAGGCTTCGCCAGCTGCTACACATCGCAGCGTTGGAGCTACTGTTCGCCTGTTACCAGCAGCAGATTGGGCGCTGGCCGCTGATAGCCTTCCTGCTCCAGACGCATGTCCAGCATCAGGCTGGACAGGTCCGCCGACAGGGCTTCGGCTTCGGCGTCGTTTTCCAGGTAGATCAGTTTCAGGTAGCTGTTGCAACCGGGACAGACCTCCGCCCGCAACGGTGCCTGATTGGCAGCGTGGCGATCATCCTCGAAGCTGACGTATTCAAGCCCCTTGCTCTGTTCGCAATACACGCATTTGACCCGCACCACATGCCATTCGCAGGCACACAGCGAGCACACTAGATAACGCAAGCCGTTGTATTTGCCGCGATGACGAATCACCCCGGCCATCGCCGGTGAACCGCAGGATGGGCATTGGCTGAGGCTGTCACCGCGCGTCAGTTCAAGGTTGGGCGTGTTCAGCAGCCAATGACTCCAGGCCACTTGCAGCGCGGCGCCGAGAAACGGCACCAGCGCTGCCGGCAGCATCGAATACTGGCCGCTGACCAGGGCAATCGCCCACGCCTTGAGCAGCCCAGGGTTCGCACTGCGCAACGTCGCCACGGCGTTTTCTACCGCCGAGTGTGGCAATGGCTGATAGCGCTGCAACAAGGCCTCGAGGTATGGCAGCCAAACATTTTCGCGCACCAGACTGTCGGCGGCGAACGGCGGTAAGCCATGTTCTACGCACAACCGCAGGCGTTCGGGGTCGGGCATGGTCGCCACGAGCGGATCATCCATCAGCTGCTGCTGGACATGACACAACCCCGCGATCAAACGCAGATAGTCCGCCATGGGATGGCCGTCAGCCAAACGTTCCAGGCGCAACGCGCGCAGGGTGAACAGGTTGTTCGGCGGCAGGTACAAAAACGGCGGTGAACTCGCCGCCGCTTCTATTTGCCCGGGCTCGAGGATTGTGGCCAAGGGATCATCCTTTTTTGCTGATCGGTGGCTCTGGCGTTTCGTCGCCGGTCACTTCCCGGTACCAGAGCCCATGGTGTTTTCTCGCCCAGGCGCGGCTGACCCGGCCACGCACCATGGCGTGGACCGAACCGCGAATCCAGATACCAGCATAGACGTGGACGATGATGCTCAACACCAAGATGAACCCTGCCAGCGCATGCAGCAGCATCGCCCAGCGGATGCTGGTGATGCCGAAGTACGCACTGAACCAGGCACGCCAGATCACCAATCCGCTGAATAGCAGCACCAGCATGCAGATCAACAATACCCAGAACAGCAGCTTCTGCCCCGGATTGTATTTACCGATGGGCGGCACGCCCTCCTCCTCGTTACGGATCACATGCCCGACACGCCTGAGCCACAGCCGGTCGTTGGTGATGAAGTAGTTCGCCCGCCAGAAACTGCACACCAGGCCGAGGAACAGCACAAACATCGTCACGCCCAGGTACGGATGCAGAATGCGCGTCCACGAACCGCCGCCAAACAAATTGCTGAGCCAGAACAACCCCGGATGAAACAAGGCCAGCCCCGACAACGCGGCCAAGAGGAACACAATCGCCACCAGCCAGTGGTTGGTGCGCTGGTTGGCGGTGTAGCGCAGGATCGGTTTGTCGTTCATGGCCTGTCCTCCCCGCCCGGTTTGGTCGGATCGAATGTGTGCACCGACGGATCGAACTCATGCACGGCAGGGTCGACGGTGGTCGGATGTTCGTCTTCCTCGATCAGTTGTGGCCCGACACGCACGTAGTGGAAGAACCCGGCCAGCACCGCCGCGCCCATGGCCAGCAGCGCCAGGGGTTTGCTCAGGCCTTTCCACAGGTCCACCAGCGGACTGATCGCCGGGTGATCCGGCAAACCGGCATACAACCTCGGCGTGTCGGCATGGTGCAGCACATACATCACGTGAGTGCCGCCGACGCCCGCGGGGTCATACAAACCGGCGTTGTCGAAGCCGCGGCTCTTGAGGTCGACGATGCGTTCGGCGGCGTGTTCCTTCATGTCTTCCTTGCTGCCGAACACGATGGCGCCGGTCGGGCAGGTTTTCACGCAGGCCGGTTCCAGCCCCACCGCCACCCGGTCCGAACACAGCGTGCATTTATAGGCCTTGTGGTCCTTTTGCGAGATGCGCGGAATGTTGAACGGGCAACCGGTGATGCAATAGCCGCAGCCGATGCAGTGGTCCTGATCGAAGTCGACGATGCCGTTGGCGTGCTTGATGATCGCGCCGGGGCTCGGGCACGCCGCCAGGCAGCCGGGCTCGGCGCAGTGCATGCAGCCGTCCTTGCGGATCAACCATTCGAGGTTGCCGGCATCGGTTTCATGCTCGGTGAAGCGCATCAGGGTCCAAGTGTCTGCGCTGAGGTCGTGAGGGTTGTCGTAGGTGCCGAGGTTGTGACCGACGTCGTCGCGTAGCTCGTTCCATTCCGAGCAGGCGACCTGGCAAGCCTTGCAGCCGATGCACTTGGTGGTGTCGATCAGCTTGGCCACTTCCCCTTGGGTACGCACCGAGGGCGGCACGGTGGTGGTGGCCGAACGGGCGATGATGTCTTGGCTGGCCATTTAGACTTTCTCCACGTTGACCAGGAATGACTTGGATTCCGGGGTCTGTGTGTTGCCATCGCCGAGGAACGGCACCAGGGTGTTGGTCAGGTAACCGTGGCGGGTGGCGCCGGTGAAACCCCAGTGCAACGGGATACCGATCTGGTGCACCACCTGATTGTTGACCTGCAGCGGACGAATCCGCTTGGTCACCACCGCCACTGCTTCGATATGTCCGCGCTTGGAACTGACCCTAACCCGGTCGCCAGCGGCAATCCCCTTCTCCTTGGCCAGCGCCTCGCCGATCTCGACGAACTGCTCGGGCTGGGTCACGGCGTTGATCGGGCAATGCTTGGTCCAAAAGTGGAAGTGTTCGGTCAGCCGGTAGCTGGTCGCCGCATAAGGGAAGTCCTTGGCCTGGCCCAGGGTGTCCCAGACCGAATCGAAGATCCGCCCGGCCGGGTTGCTGGTCGCCTGTTTGTTATTGGGGTGCATCGGGTTGATGCCGATGGGCGTCTCGAACGGTTCATAGTGTTCGGGGAATGGCCCTTCGTTCATCTTGTCGAGGGCGAAGAACCGCGCCACGCCTTCGGGGTTCATGATGAACGGGTTCATCCCGGCTTCCGGCGGCACATCGACCTTGTAGTCGGGCACGTCGGTGCCGGTCCAGACCTTGCCGTTCCACCACACCAGGCGCTTTTTCGCATCCCACGGTTTGCCTTGAGGGTCGCAAGAGGCACGGTTATAGAGAATCCGTCGGTTTGCCGGCCAGGCCCAGGCCCAGCCGAGGTTCTGCTTCATGCCGTAAGGATCACTGTTGTCACGACGGGCCATGTTGTTGCCCTGCTCGGTCCAACTGCCGCAGAAGATCCAGCAACCGGAGGCCGTGCTGCCATCGTCCTTGAGCTGGGCGAAACCGGACAGCTGCTGACCGGCCTTGACCACCGCACCCGAGGCGTCGGTGACATCGGCGATGGCGTAGCCGTTGAATTCCCGGGCCAGTTCTTCCGGCGTCGGGTCATCGGGGATCTTGTACGGCCAGTCGAGCTTGAGGATCGGCTCGGCCCAGGCACCACCGTTGGCCTGGTAACGCTGGCGCAGACGCATGAACAGCTCGGCCATGATCTTCACGTCGGTGCGCGCCTGTCCCGGGCCGTCGGCCCCCTTCCAGTGCCATTGCAGCCAGCGGCCGCTGTTGACCAGCGAGCCGTTTTCTTCGGCAAAACAGGTGGTGGGCAGGCGGATGACTTCGGTCTGGATGTCGGCCGTTTGCACATCGTTGTAAGGCCCGACGTTGCGCCAGAACTCCGAGGTCTCGGTGGCCAGCGGGTCCATCACCACCAGCCACTTGAGTTTGGCCAGTGCCTTCATCACCCGGTTCTTGTCCGGCAAGGCGGCAATCGGGTTGAAGCCTTGGCACATGTAGCCGTTGACCTGGCCCTTGCCCATCATGTCGAACATTTTCAGGATGTCGTAGCCGGGAATGTCCAGTTTCGGCAGCCAGTCGTAGCCCCAGTTGTTCTCGGCGGTGGCATTGGCGCCATACCAGGCTTTCATCAGGCTGACATGGAACTTGCCGTAGTTCTGCCAATAGGACATCTGCCCGGGACGCAGCGGTTTGAGTGCGCGCTTGGCGATGTAGGCGTTGTAGTCCTGTTCGCTTTCGGATGGCAGGGTCAGGTAGCCGGGCAGCAGGTTGGACAGCAAGCCGAGGTCGGTCAGGCCCTGGATGTTGGAGTGCCCCCGCAAAGCGTTGACGCCCCCGCCGGGCATGCCGATGTTGCCCAGCAGCAATTGCACCATGGCCGCGCTGCGGATCATCTGCGAGCCGATCGAGTGCTGGGTCCAGCCCAAGGCATAGAGAATCGTCATGGTCTTGCCCGGTTGAGCACACGTGGCAATCTCTTCCCAGATTTTCTTCATCGCGTCGGTGGGCATGCCACAGACCTGACTGGCCAGCTCCAGGGTGTAGCGGCTGTAATGCTGCTTCATCAATTGATAGACGCAGTGTGGGTCCTGCAAGGTCGGATCGACTTTGGCAAAGCCGTCCTCGCCGATCTCATACCCCCAGCCGGACTTGTCGGTGTAGCTGCGCTTGCTCGCGTCGTAACCGCTGAACAAGCCGTCCTCGAAACCGTAGCCGGCCTTGACGATGAACGACACGTCCGTATAGGCCCGCACGTATTCGTGCTGAATCTTGTCTTCGGTCAGCAAGTAATTGATCAGCCCGCCCATGAAGGCGATGTCGGTGCCGGTGCGGATCGGTGCGTAATAGTCCGCTACCGAGGCCGTACGGGTGAAACGCGGGTCGACCACAATCAGCCGCGCCTTGTTGTGGGCTTTGGCTTCGGTCACCCATTTGAAACCGCAAGGGTGTGCTTCTGCTGCGTTGCCGCCCATCACCAGAACCAGATTCGCGTTGGCGATATCGGTCCAGTGGTTGGTCATGGCACCACGGCCATACGTCGGGGCAAGACTTGCCACCGTCGGGCCATGTCAGACACGTGCCTGGTTATCGAACCCCAGCATGCCCAGACTGCGAATGACCTTGTGGGTGATGTAACCCGCTTCGTTGGACGAGGCCGACGCCGCGAGGAAACCGGTGGTCAGCCAGCGGTTCACCGTTTGCCCCTGGGCGTTCTTCTCGATGAAGTTGGCGTCACGGTCGGCCTTCATCAGGTCGGCGATACGGTCCAGCGCTTCATCCCAGGAGATCCGCGTCCACTCCTTGGTGCCGGGCTTGCGCACTTGCGGGTATTGCAGACGGCTGGGGCTGTGAATGAAGTCGAGCAGGCCTGCGCCTTTGGGGCAGAGGGTGCCGCGATTGACCGGGTGGTCGGCATCGCCTTCGATGTGAATGATGCTCTGGGCGACATTCTTCGCATTGTCGCCCTGGCTGTACATGATCAAGCCGCAGCCGACCGAGCAGTACGGGCAGGTGTTGCGGGTTTCATGGGTATGGGCGAGCTTGAAATGACGCACTTGTTCGGCGAAGGCTGGCGTCGGGGCCATGCCCAGCGCGCCAAGGGTGGATCCTGCAAGGCCGAGACCAGCGACCTTGAAGAACTGACGACGGTTGAGGTCCATCGTGCACTCCTGATCAGGTGGAAGCCCGGTGCGTTGGCCGGGTTTTTCTGGACGATCACGGTGACGGCAACGGAACTACCGCCAATTAGAACTTTAGACAATGTTGTGGTGCACGGTCTGAAAACCGACCGTCGGCGGCTTGCCGGTCATGCCCTGTTGCACAACTCGCCAGCAGTGAAGGTTGGCGCTTATCATGGCCGCCGGATTACCCCCTCTGCCTTTTATGAGACTGAGCATGACTTTCGATTTTGATCAGGTGTTCGACCGCCATGGCACCGGCAGTACCAAGTGGAGCCGTTACCCGGCCGACGTGTTGCCGATGTGGGTCGCCGACATGGACTTCGCCGCGCCGCCGGCGATCATTCAGGCCCTGCAAAAACGCCTGGAACACCCGATGCTCGGTTACAGCGTGGCTCAGGATGACTTGCGTGACGCCATCGTCGCCGACCTGTGGAGCAAGTACGCCTGGCGTGTGCAGCCCCAGGAACTGGTGTTCCTGCCGGGTATCGAATCAGGCTTCAACATGGCCCTGCATGCATTGGTTCAGCCGCAACAGAACGTGGTCGTGCAGACACCCAACTACCCACCACTGCGCCATGCGCCGGGCCACTGGCAGCTGAACAAGGTCGAACTGGACTTCAACGCGCTGGCCGATGGCACGTACGCCACGCCACTCGATGCCTTGCGCAAGGCACTGCAAGGAGGCGGCGCGCTGTTGCTGAGCAACCCGCATAACCCGCTGGGCAAGGTCTTCCCTCGGGAAGAACTGCAAGCGGTTGCCGACATCTGCCTGGAACAGGATGCGTGGATCATCTCCGACGAGATCCATTCCGAGCTGTGCTTCGATGGGCGCGTGCATATTCCGACCGCCTCGCTCAGCCCGCAGATCGCCAAGCGCACCATCACCTTGATGTCGGCGAGCAAGGCCTACAACATCGCTGGCCTGAAGACTGCGTTCATGATCATTCAAGACGCAGCGCTGCTCCATCGCGTCAACCATGCCCGCTGCGGCATGGTCGACAGCGTCAACCCGCTGGGCCTGGAAGCCACCCGCGTCGCCTACAGCGAAGGCCGCCCATGGCTGACCGAACTCATGGCCTACCTGCAAAGCAATCGGGACTATCTGGTGGAGGCCGTTCGCACGCGGTTGCCGGGCGTGACCATGAACGTTCCCCAGGGCACTTATCTGGCGTGGCTCGATTGCACGGCACTAGGGCTGGACAACCCGCAGCAATTCTTCCTCGAACAGGCCAGAGTCGGGCTGAGCGCCGGGCTGGATTTCGGCGATCACGCCCAGCAATTCGTGCGCTTGAACTTCGGCTGCCCACGGGCGTTGCTGGAAGAAGGGATTGCGCGGATGGAGCGTAGTTTGCGCAACCGCTGACTCGTGCGGCAACCACGGATCAACTGTAGGAGCTGAGCTCCTACAGCGCGGATTATCGGTACACGTATTTGACGATGTAAGCGTACAGCTCGTTGTAGACGAAGTTCGGGACATAGCGGGCATGGGTCCGGGACTTATGCAACGCCACATGACATTCTTTGACCATTTCGTCCCGGTCGGTCATCGCGAAGACATGTTTGTCGATGATGCCGGAATAGACGCCGTGCGAAAAATGCGCGTTGAGTGTCGTCGAGTCGATCGCTCCGTTGGCGGCCTTTGTGTAGGTGCTCTGAGCGCGCAAGACACGGTCTTTCAAACCACCAAACCCACGCTCGTACAAGATGATTTGCGAGCCGCTGATCGCCTTTGCGGCTGTCTCGAAGGCCGGGATGATCGCTTGTGCATATCTCATGCTGGCCTCCAGCTTTGATGCCGGGAGAAATCTTTCCATTTCCTGATCTTCCAGGCTTTTCAGTGCTCTTTTGATGCTCGATACATGAGCGAACTCCTGATTGCAGGCGACGATGTGAGTTTCGAACTGGTAGCCGGCAGCCGTCGCCGTCGGTGGGAAAGCCGCGAAATCGATGCTGTCGAATGCACATTCCATGATGATGTTGTATTTGTTTTTAAACGCCTCGGTGAAGATCTTCGTGCTCACATCCCGGACAAAAGCCTCCGTATGTTCATAAGCGTGCAGGACACCGAGTTTGATCATTTCTGCGTATTGAGGGTGTTTTTTTCGGTATTCGGGCAAGTACAGCCGGACATAATTGGCATAGCGGTTGGTGGGCAAAAGGCTTTTTTCCAGCAGATAGGTTTTACCCGAGCCCTGTACCCCCGCGACAATCAGCATCTTGGGGAGTGTTTCGGCGGTGATGCCACTGAATAATGTGGTGGTGATTTCAGTGAACGCTGCGGTGACTTGTACTGGCGTGTAAGCGTAATTCGGTGCTACTGACATACCTTGATTTCCTTATCAAAGATTCGCTTGAAAGTGATTGCCTGCCCTTTGAATAAAGCGGTGTTTCGTTGTTTGTTCAAACGAGCGTGTCTTTCAAGATATGTCACTGTTTTACAAGGTAAAAACTCCTACAAACCAGAAGGAAATTGCGTCAGCTCAACGGACCACCAACGCGGCAGCAATTGCTTAACCTTACTCTCGCCAAACCGGTCGTCGATCAGCATCACCACCCCTTGATCCTCCCGTGTACGGATCACCCGCCCCGCCGCCTGCACCACTTTCTGCAGACCTGGAAACAGGTAGGTGTAGTCATAACCGGCACCGAAAATCGCCGCCATGCGCTGTTTCAGCTGTTCGTTGACCGGATTGAGTTGCGCCAGCCCCAGGGTGGCGATGAAGGCGCCAATCAAGCGGGCGCCGGGCAAATCGATGCCTTCACCGAACGCGCCACCCAGCACCGCAAAGCCGATGCCCTGCCCGTCGGCGGTGAACTGGTCGAGAAAGTCCTGACGCTGCGCTTCCCCCATGCCCCGGGACTGCGACCACAGCGTGATCTGCGGATACCGCTCGGCCAGCAACTGCGCCACTTGCTGCAAATAGTCGAAGCTGCTGAAAAACGCCAGGTAGTTGCCCGGACGCTGGCTGAACTGTTTGGCGATCAGCTCGACGATGGGCGCAAGGGAGGCCTGACGGTGAACGAACCGCGTGGAGATCTGGCTGACGATGTGCACTTGCAGCTGATCGGCGTGAAATGGCGATTCCACATCGATCCATACCGTGTTCGCCGGGGTACCCAGCAGGTCGGCGTAGTAATGCCGAGGGCTCAGGGTCGCGGAAAACAGCACCGTGCTGCGCGCTGCGGTCAGGCGCGGGCGGAGGAAACCGGCGGGTACCACATTGCGCAGGCACAGCTGCGACAGATTGCGCTTGCGCTCGAGGTCACGCTTGCTGATGTCGAACAGGAAATGCTCGTCGAACAGTTCAGCCACGCGACCGAATTGCAGCATGTCGAAGTAAAAATTCTGCAACCCGCTGTCCAGGCCCTGAGGATGATCATTCAGGTAGTCGCCGATGCTTGCGCAGCACAAGGACAAGGCCTGAAGCAGTTTTTCCGGGGCTTTGTCGTAGGCCTGATAGGGGCCGAGTTGCTGATCGTGCAAGGCATTCCATTCACGATTGACTCGCTGCAAGGATCTCTTCAACGACTCGGGCGCGGTTTTTCGTACGCCGTTCAAAGTCGCCTGGTCGAGGCTGGCGCTGTACATTTGCCGGCCGCGCTCCACCAGGTTGTGGGCTTCGTCCACCAGCACCGCAACGTTCCAGTTATTGGCCTGGGCCAACCCGAACAGCAACGCGCTGAAGTCGAAATAGTAGTTGTAGTCAGCGACCACCACGTCCGCCCAGCGGGCCATTTCCTGGCTCAAGTAATAAGGACAAACCTCGTGCTGCAGGGCAACCTCGCGCAAGGCACTTTGGTTCAACAGGCTCAATTGACTGGCGGCCTGACGCGCGTCCGACAGACGATCATAAAAACCCTGGGCCAACGGGCAGGATTCGCCATGACAGGCCTTGTCCGGGTGCTCGCAAGCCTTGTCCCGCGCGATCATCTCGAGCACTCGCAACGGCTGTGCATCGGCACTGTCGAGGATGACCTGAGCAGCGTCCAGCGCCAATTTGCGCCCCGGGGTTTTCGCCGTGAGGAAAAACACCTTGTCCAGTTGCTGCGGCGCCAGGGCCTTGAGCATCGGGAACAGCGTGCCAATGGTCTTGCCGATACCGGTCGGCGCCTGGGCCATCAGACAGCGGCCGGTGCTGACTGCCTTGAACACCGATTCGGCCAGATGCCGCTGGCCAGGGCGAAAATCGGCATGGGGAAAGCTCAGCTGTCGAGCCGCCAGATTGCGCCCTTCGCGATGGGCCATTTCCTGCTCGGCCCAGTGCAGGAACAACCCGCAGTGGTGCTCGAAGAACAGCTGCAAGTCGGCGGCGCTGAAGGTCTCGACCAGACAGGTTTCCTTCTCGCTGACGATGTCGAAGTACACCAGCGCCAGGTCGATCTGCGCCAAATCCAGTTTCTGGCACATCAACCAGCCATAGACTTTCGCCTGCGCCCAGTGCAACTGCCGGTGGTTGGCCGGTTGCTTGCTCAGGTCGCCCCGGTAGGTTTTGACTTCTTCGAGGCAGTTTTGCCCCGGATCGTAGCCATCCGCCCGGCCTTTCACGCTCAAGGTTCGATACTGGCCCTCAAGTGCGACCTCGTTCTGGTAACCCCCGCTGCGTCGTGACGCCACGGTGCGATGGCCGACAATGCCTTCCAGCGCGGTTGGCGACGGGGTGAAACGCAGGTCGAGGTCGCCGACCTTGGCGGTGAATTCACACAACGCCCGCACCGCAATGCTGTAGCTCAAGCGCCCTGCTCCACCCATTGCACGTAGCAAACGGCGATGGGCATCTGGTGCTCGTGACAGAACTCCAGCCAGCGCAATTGGTTGTCTTGCAGGCGATCGCCGGGGCCTTTGACTTCGATCATTCGGTAGGTTTTGTGTTGCGGCCAGAACTGGATCAAGTCCGGCATGCCGGCGCGGTTGGCCTTGATGTCGAGCAGCAGTCGATTGAACCAGTGCTTGAGGTGTTCGGCGGGCAGACAGTCGAGCGCCTGCTCCAGCAGTTCCTCGCTCAGCGCGCCCCAGAATACGAACGGCGACTGCACGCCCCACTTGGCGGTGTAACGCTCGCGGATGGTCTGGGCGTAACGCCCGTCATCGAGTTCGGCGAGGCAGGCCTGGAACAGATCCGCGCGCCGGGCATGAAAGTCTTCGTTGTGCAGGTCCGCCGGGCCGCGCTGGAATGGGTGAAAAAACGCCCCCGGCAACGGGGCGAAGATCGCCGGCCAGCACAGCAACCCGAACAGCGAGTTGATCAGGCTGTTCTCGACGTAATGCACCGGTGCCGACTCGTCCGCCAGATGCGCCTGAACGTAATACTCCACCGACAATGCCGGGTCGTGCCTGGGCAATTGCAGGTCCAGGCGCTGCATGGCCCGCGGGGCTGGCCGCTTGATCGGCGGCCCGCCCAGTTTGCGCCGCAGCCTGGGCAACACACGCAATAAATGCTGATGTTCGGTGGCGCTTTCCGGGGTTTGCTCGGCGTGGCTCGCCAAATCCAAGGCCAGTTGAAATTCACCACAGCGCTCCAGCACGCGAATCAGCCGCAGGCGTGCGCCGGGGTAGGTGCAATCGCGGTAGAGGCCCAGGGCGGTGGAAAAATCCGCCATGCGTTCGCAGTGCTGAGCGATCTGGAACAGCAGCTTGGCCCGACGTCTTTGCAGCCAGGGATTGGCGAGTTCCAGCCTGTTGATCTGCTCGACAACCGTCGCCACCTCTTCACCCGCCTCGAAATGCTGCTGACAGCTGTGCAGGAACAGGCAGGCGTCGACGTCTTCGCGGCTGCGCAAGCCTCGGGACTCGGCGCAAAACTCGACTTTTTCGTAGGTATAGATGCCCAGGTCAGCCAGAACGAATTCCGACCAATCCTGGTAAAGATTGCCGAAGAACATCAGGCGCAACCGATCGCACAGGCCCATGACGGTCAGGCTGAACAACCGGTCATCCAGTGCCGGGCACCACTGGGCAAAACTTTGCTCTTCAGGAAACTGCTCGCTCAGGGCCCGCAGCCAATCGCTCTTTTTGCCTTTCGGTTGATCGATGGCGTCGCCAAAACACTGGAGAATCTCGGCCTTGAGCAGCACCTCGAACACCTCCTCGACAGGCAGCGGCAACTGCTCGTCGATCCAGCCCAGGGCCAGGAGCGGCGCGGCGGCGCTGGCGATGTCGCCGATTTCGACGTAACTCAGTTTGCCGGCCCTGAAATGCACGCCCTTGCGCATCACCAATCTGACCAGCAAAGCCTGGGACTCGCGGGGCAGTCGATTGAAGTCGCGGATGAAGTCCAGCTCTTCGATGCTGAGTACATCGGCATAACGATGCTCAAGCCAATCAAGCACTTGCATGAAGTTGTTCAAGTAATAGAACGGGTCGTCGAGGGGATTTACAATCACGGGCAATCGGGCCATGGCAAGCGAATACTGGTTATGCGTACAGATACCAGCTATGCCCCACCCGGTGCAAACGGAAAAGGATAAGTGGCGACGCTATCGGGCAATTTTCGGGTGACCATCGAACTTTCTGCCATTCCATCGCACAAACCGCGTTAGAAGCACAGTGAGGATTGATCTCGAATGAGGCGTTCGCATTGTTTTTATTGAGTGATGGAGGTGTGTATGAATATCAAGACTCTGGGTTTGCCTCTGGCGGCAGCGGCCTTTCTGGCCCTGACCGGTTGCTCGACGCCAACGGTCGTGACCCTGCAGAACGGCACCCAGTATTTGACCAAGGACATGCCGAACACCAAGGGCAAGGATGGCTTCTTCGAGTTCGAAGATATTTCCGGGGCGAAACTGAAAGTCCGCGCCGATGACGTGGCCACGATTCGCAAGGAAGACTGATCCCCTGAGCGGGCCGCCCCTGTAGGAGCGAGGCTTGCCCGCGAAGAGCGATGACGCGTAATACCTGATAAACCGCGGTGCATTCTTCGCGGGCAAGCCTCGCTCCTACAGGGTGTTGGCTTTAAAGCGCTTGCGCGATCGCCTTGCCGACCTCCTGAGTCGAGCCCCGCCCGCCCAGGTCCGGGGTGATTGGCCCTTCTGCAATCACCCGTTCGATCGCCTGCAGAATCCCGTCGTGTGCGGCGCGATAACGCTCATCGCCATTGCCCAGAAAATCCAGCATCAACGCACCGGACCAGATCATCGCGATCGGGTTGGCGATGTTGCGCCCGTAGATGTCCGGGGCCGAGCCGTGCACCGGTTCGAACAGCGATGGAAAACGCCGCTCGGGATCGAGGTTGGCCGACGGCGCAATGCCGATGGTGCCGGCGCAGGCAGGTCCCAGGTCGGACAGAATGTCGCCGAACAGGTTCGACGCCACCACCACGTCGAACCGGTCCGGTTGCAGTACAAAACGCGCGCACAGGATGTCGATGTGCTGTTTGTCCCAAGTGATGTCCGGGTACTGCGCGGCCATCAATGCCGTGCGTTCGTCCCAGTACGGCATGCTGATGGAAATCCCGTTGGACTTGGTTGCCGCCGTCAGGCGTTTGCGCGGTCGGGTCTGGGCCAGGTCGAAGGCGAACTTGAGAATCCGGTCCACGCCGCGCCGGGTGAACACCGACTCTTGCAGCACGAACTCATGTTCGGTGCCTTCGAACATCTTGCCGCCGACCGAGGAGTACTCGCCCTCGGTGTTCTCGCGGATCACTACGAAATCGATGTCCCCCGGTTTGCGCCCGGCCAGCGGGCACGGCACGCCGGGAAACAGACGTACCGGGCGAATGTTCACGTATTGGTCGAAGTCGCGACGAAACTTCAGCAGTGAGCCCCACAAAGAAATGTGGTCTGGCACCTTGTCCGGCCAGCCGACGGCGCCAAAGTAGATCGCATCGAACCCCTTGAGCTGGTCGAACCAATCGTCGGGCATCATTTGCCCGTGTTCCAGGTAGTAATCGCAGTGAGCCCAGTCGAGCACTTCGATGCTCAGCTCCAACTGCCACTTCTTCGCGGCTTGCTCCAGTACCCGCAACCCTTCCGGCAGGACTTCCTTGCCGATGCCATCGCCGGCAATCGCGGCGATTCTGAATGTCTTGCTCATCAATCGTGCCCCCGTGTCCGTTAATTACAGCCCGCCGATGTGGAAAGCTTTGACTTCAAGGTATTCATCCAGCCCGTACTTGCTGCCTTCACGGCCCAGCCCAGACTGCTTGATGCCGCCGAACGGCGCGACTTCCATGGAAATGAGCCCGGTGTTGAGGCCGACCATGCCGAACTCCAGCGCCTCGCCAAACCGCCAGGACCGGCGTAAATCCTGAGTGAAATAGTAGGCACCCAGACCAAAAGGCGTGGCATTGGCCAACGCAAGCGCTTCGGCCTCAGAGGTAAACCGCATCAACGGCGCCACCGGGCCGAAGGTTTCTTCGTTGGCCAGCAACATGTCGGCGTGGGTGTCGCCAAGGACGGTCGGCTGAACGAACTGGTTGTCACCCTCGGGAATGCCGCCGCAGAGCAAACGCGCGCCCTGGCTCAGGGCATCGTCGATGTGCCGGGCGACCTTGCTCACCGCCGCCGGGTTGATCAGCGGGCCGATGGTCACGTCGGCGTCCAGGCCATTGCCGACCTTGAGTTTGCCCACCTCCTCCACCAGTCGCTGGGCGAAACGTTCGTAGATGCCATCCTGCACCAGAATGCGGTTGGCGCAGACGCAGGTCTGCCCGGCGTTGCGAAATTTGCTGAGCATGATCCCGGCTACCGCCTGCTCCAGGTCGGCGTCGTCGAACACAATGAACGGCGCGTTGCCGCCCAGTTCCAGGCTCAAGCGCTTGATGTGCTCAGCGCTCTGACGCATCAGCAGCCGACCGACCGCAGTGGAGCCGGTGAAGGATATCTTGCGCACCGTCGGATTGCCGGTCAGTTCTTCGCCGATGCCGGCGGGCATGCCGGTCAGCACGTTGAACACCCCGGCCGGAATGCCGACGCGTTCGGCGAGTACCGCCAGGGCCAGGGCCGACAGCGGGGTCAAGTCCGAGGGTTTGACGATGATCGGGCACCCGGCGGCCAGGGCCGGCGCGCACTTGCGGGTGATCATCGCGTTGGGGAAATTCCACGGGGTGATCGCGGCACACACGCCGACCGGTTGCTTGAGGGTCAGCAGGCGGCGGTCGCCGCTGGGGGCCGGTATGGTTTCGCCATAAACCCGGCGGGCCTCTTCGGCGAACCATTTGACGAACCCGGCACCGTAGCGGATTTCACCCTTGGCTTCGTTCAGAGGTTTGCCCTGCTCGCAGGTCATGATCAAGGCGAGGTCGTCGAGGTTGTCGATCATCGCCTGATACCAGCGCTCCAGCAGCGCCGCCCGTTCTGCTGCCGGGCGTGTGCGCCACGCGGGCCAGGCCCGCTCGGCGGCTTCGATGGCGCGTCGGGTTTCTGCGCCCTGCATGGCCGGCACCCGGGCAAGCAACTGGCCGGTGGCCGGGTCGATGACGTCCAGGGTCGCGGCGTTATCGGCGCCGATCCACTGCCCGTCCACATAAGCGAGTTCTGCCAGAAGGCTGGGGTCTTTCAAACGATTCTTGAGCATGGTCGAGTCCTGATCCGAGACATTTCCAGTCTAGGGAGGTGCCACGGATAAGGATGCTGAAAGCGTTTGATGGGCAGTGTTGGATGCTGAAATTCGCGGTGGGACGGCAGGCTCTACCGGCAAGCAGAAATCAAAAGATCTTGACGATCTCAAAGTTTCAGGGAGCCCAGCAATCCCTCCAGAAACCGCTCCCCAGCCTGCATCTGGCTGATCTCGATGAACTCGTCCGGCTTGTGCGCCTGTTCGATCGAGCCCGGGCCGCAGACCACCACCGGTACATCCAGACGCTGCTTGAACAACCCGCCCTCGGTGCCGAACGAGACTTTGGCGGTGCCGGTGTCCGGCGCGGCGAAGTTTTTCAGGAAGCGCACCGCTTCAACGCTCGGATGGGTATCGAGGCCCGGATAGACGTTGAGGGTTTCGATCTCGATGTCTGCCACGCTGGACAGCTTTTTCGCCTCGCGCACGATCACTTCGGCACGCTCGCGCATCTGCTCCAGGAACTGATCCAGATCGTCCGCCGGCAAGTTACGTACCTCGAAATCCAGGGTGCACAGGTTCGGCACGATGTTCAGCGCCTTGCCGCCGACAATCTGCCCGACGTGCACGGTGCTGTAAGGCACGTCGTAATCGGCATCCTGTGCGCCCTGCTCTTGCAGTTGCTGCTGGCTCTGACGCAGAGCCGCGATGAAATCGCAGGCCACGTGAATCGCATTGACCGAACGCGGCGCCAACGAGGAATGCGCTTCCAGGCCACGGCAATAAGTGCGGTAAGACCCCTTGCCCTTGTGCCCCAGCACGAACTGCATGTTGGTCGGCTCACCGATCAGGCACAAAAACGGCCGTACCGGCGCCAGGTGCAGCACGTCGAGTAACCGTCGTACACCGACGCAGCCGGTTTCTTCGTCATGGGACAAGGCGATTTGCAGCGGTCGGCTCAACGAATGGTCGGCGGCATCGAGCATGGCGTCGATGGCCAACGCGATAAACCCCTTCATGTCGCAACTGCCACGCCCGTAGATCCGCCCGTCCTGCACCGTCGCCTCAAACGCCGGCAAGGTCCAGGCCTGCCCCGCCGCCGGTACTACGTCGGTGTGGCCGGACAACAGAATGCCCGGTAACTCTTTAGGGCCGGTGCTGGCGAACAGGTTGGCCTTTTTACCCGTTTCGTCCTTGACGATCAGTGACTCGATGCCCTTGGTCAGCAGCAAGTCGCGTACGTACTCGATCAGGGCCATGTTCGACTCCGAAGACACGGTGTCGAAGGCCATCAGGCGTTTGAGAATATCCAGTACACGGGGTTTCATGAGGCCCTGCTCCTTTGCTCGGTTGTCCGTTGCTCGGCTGAAGGGGTGAACCGGCGGATCGAGAACGGCTCAATCGAAGTGCTGGTGCTGCCGGTGCTGATCAATTCAGCCATGACGTCGCCGACGCCTGGGCCGAGCTGGAAGCCATGACCGCAGAAGCCGAACGCGTAATACAAACCGTCAACGTTGCCGCTGGGGCCCATCACCGGCAGGGAATCGGGCAAGTAGCCTTCAATGCCGCTCCACACGCGGATGATGTTCAGGTTGCCGACGCCTGGCAGCAGGCGACGCATCTGGTCCATCTGATTGAGAATGCTGCGCGGCTCGACATAGGCGCGGCGGTTGAGCATGTCCGGTTTGCTGCGGTAGCCGCCACCGATGATGATGTTGCCGCGCGGGATCTGGCGGAAGTAGATCACTTCTTCGGGGATCTTGGTGTACACGCCGATCACCGTTGGCAAGGCGTACGGCACCGGTTCGGTCACGGCCATTTGTGGGCCGTTGGTATCCAGCGGCACCGGTTCGCCGAACTGCGCCGAGAGTTTCTGGCCCCAGGCGCCGGCGGTGATCAGCAAGCGCTCGGCGCCGAACTGGCGACCGTCGGTGGTGGTCACCGTGAACTCGCCGGCAATTTTCTGCACTTCAGCGACTTCAGTCTGTTCCTCGATCCGCGCCCCGAGGCGGCGGGCAGCCCGGGCAAATGCCGGCGCGGCCAAGCGCGGGTTAGCATGGCCATCGTGAGGCGCATAGGAGCCGCCCTTCACGTCCGGCCCGAGAAACGGAAAGCGCTGGTGCAGCTCGGCGCCACGATAG
Organism: Pseudomonas sp. Pseusp15; assembly: GCF_059492165.1. Lineage (NCBI taxonomy): Bacteria > Pseudomonadati > Pseudomonadota > Gammaproteobacteria > Pseudomonadales > Pseudomonadaceae > Pseudomonas > Pseudomonas sp. Pseusp15. Next base: position 2,098,657 of record NZ_CP168523.1, on the reverse strand, counting down.
ATTTTCAAATCCAGCTGCGCCGCCTCGGGTGCTGCCGCATAGGCTTCCAGTTCAGGGATTTCATCCTCGCGGTAACACACGCGCATGTGCCCGCTGGCAATGAATTCGAGGTCGTCGTCGATCAGCTCTGGCAAGCGTTTCCACAGCGCCCAGGAACGGTTGGCCAATTCCAGTTGACCGAGGAAGCGTCCCTGACGCCGGACGTTGCCGAAGTTCACGCCGCTGGCGTACTGACCAATCTGGTCGCGCTCCAGCAGAATCACCGACTGCCCGCGCTGGCGCAGGAAAAACGCCGCCGCCGAGCCCATCAGGCCGCCGCCAACAATCACTACATCGGCTTTGTGTAGCGTCATGGCGACACCTCCTCGGTGAGCATCGAAAGGGGTTTGACCGGTGCCTGTCCACGCTGCCGACCGACCTGTTGCACGCTGACGCCTGCCGCCGCCGCGATCACTTCGGCCCCGGCCTGGGAGCAATAACGCCCCTGGCAGCGGCCCATGCCGACCCGGCTGAAGGCCTTGGCCCGATTGACTTCACAGGCCCCCTTCTCGCTCACGGTACGGCGCAACTCGCCGGCGCTGATCATCTCGCAGCGACAGACGATGGCTGAGTCCGGCAAGGCTTTGGCTTGATCCGCCGGCCAGGGAAACGCCTGGGCCAGACCGAGGCGAAACTCATCCATCACCGCCAGCGCGTGGCGTTGTTCGTCACGCAAACCGGCGTTCACCGGTTGCTGCAGATCCTCCAGCAACGCCATCGCCGCCAGGCGCCCGGCGTGCTCGGCCGCATCGGCGCCGCGAATCTTCGAACCGTCCCCGGCGGCATACACACCGTTGACCGAGGTGCGGCCCTCTTCATCGACGGCCAGCCACCACTGGCTGGAGGCCTCATCGAAGCGCATGCGACAACCGACCAGATCGGCCAGTTGGGTTTCCGGGCGCAAGTGATAACCCAACGCCACAGCATCACAGTCCACCGTTAACGTCTCACCGCGCGCTGTACGCACTCGCACACCGCTGACGCCACTGGCCGCGTCGCCTTGCACCTGAAGCGGCGAAATCCCCAGATGCACCGGGATTTTCGCCCGGTACAACTGCGCCAGTAACTTCATCCCGGTGAACAGCAATCCCGGACGCGCCATCAGCTTCGGCACTGCCGCGATACGCTTGCTGAGGGGCGAAGTGTCGAGCACCGCCGCCACATTCGCGCCTGCTTTGACGTATTGGCTGGCGACCAGATACAGCAATGGCCCGCTGCCCATGAATACCACGCGGTGGCCGATGGACACCGCCTGGGACTTGAGCGCGATCTGCGCCCCGCCGAGGCTGTAAGTACCCGCCAGCTGCCAGCCTTCGATCGGCATCAAGCGGTCGGTGGCTCCGGTGCAGAGGATCAGCGCATCGTAATCCACCGTCGAGTGCTTGCCCTGGCTGACGCAGCACAATTGCCCCGGCGTCAGGTTCCACACCAGCGTGTCGGGGCGGTAGTCGATTTGCCCGCGCAATCGGTCGAAACTCTGGTGCAGATTCTTGGCCTTGGCCGCTTCGGTGCCATACAAGGTGGCGTAGTCCCGGGTAAAACCTTCGGGCTGGCGCCGGTAGATCTGCCCGCCATCCCGGCGATTCTCATCGATCAGGATCGGTTTCAAGCCAGCCGCCAGCAGCGTTTCGGCACAGCGAATGCCGGCCGGCCCGGCGCCGACAATAACCACTCGTTGAGCGCTCAGCCGTGCAGTGGCCATATTGCCTCCGGTTGTGTGGTGACGATGTCCAGCCCTTCGCGGACTTCATTGGAACAGGCGCGCAGGCGCTCGCCGCTGCGGGTCCAGACCCAGCAATCCTGGCAAGCGCCCATCAGGCAGAAACCGGCGCGGCGGCCCGAGTCGAATTCCGATTGGCGCAGCGCCGAGCCCTGGGTCAGCAACGCGACCATTAATGTGTCGCCCTGCAATGCCTCAATCGATGCGCCGTCTACCGTCAGCTTGACGGTCGGCCGGCCCTGCTCGGCCAGCCTCACAAAACGCCCTTTCATGCATAAGCTCCCAGGCTCATGGTGGATAACCCCTGCTGTGTTTTCAGCAACTCGGCACTGTCGTGATGACAAAGAATTTCGCTACCGCCGTCGATGATCCGCCGGTTCGGCGCGGTGCGATTGCACAGACCGTCGACCCGCACCGGGCAGCGACTGAGAAAGGTGCACAGCTCTGGCACATTGGCCTTGGCGCCAATCGGCGGCAGCGTGCCGCAGGTGGTGCCGCAGTTTTCCAGCCAGCCCTGACGCAGTTCCGGCACCGAATGGATCAACAGGTCGGTGTAGGGATGGAACGGTGCCTGGGCAAACGCCTGCCGGCTGCCGGCCTGAACCTTGTGGCCGCTGTACATCACCACAATGTCGTCGCACAGCGCGCGTACCGTGGAAATGTCATGGCTGATGAACAGATACGACACGCCCAGTTGCTGACGCAGGTCGCGCAGCAGTTCGAGAATCGCCGCGCCGACCACGGTGTCCAGCGCCGAGGTCACCTCGTCGCAGAGGATCAGGTCCGGTTTGGCCGCCAGGGCACGGGCCAGGTTGACCCGCTGTTTTTGCCCGCCGGAGAGCTCATTCGGACGGCGTTCGGCCATGGCGCGCGGCAAGCGCACCAGGTCCAGCAGTTCGCCGATACGCTCGCGCAGCGCGGCGCCCTTGAGGCCGAAGTACATTTTCAGCGGACGGCTCAGAATAGTGCTGACGCTGTGCATCGGGTTGAGCGCAGTGTCGGCATTCTGGAACACCATCTGAATCCGGCGGAACTGCTCATCGGTGCGCTCGGACAGGCTACCGCCCAGTGGCTGGCCATCGAAGGTCAGGCCGCCCAAGGCTGGCGTCAGCAACCCGGCCACCACCCGCGCCAGCGTCGACTTGCCGGAACCCGACTCACCGATCACGCCAATGGCCTGGCCCCGGCGCACGGTCAGGTCGATATCTTCCAGCACGCGAATCGACGGCATGCCTTGCAGGTTCTTGTTGCCGTAACCGGCGGTCAGCCCCTGAATCGTCAGCAATGGTGTTTCTTCGGCGATGCCACAAGGTGGGCGGATCGTCGTGTCCGGGCGGGCCGCCAGCAGCAGGCTGCGGGTGTATTCGTGGGCCGGGGCCTTGAGCAGCGGCGCGGTGGCGCTCTGCTCGAAAATCTGTCCGCCGTTGAGTACCACAATCTGATCGGCCATTTGCGCGACGACCGCCAAATCATGGGACACATAGACCGCCGTCGCCCCACGTTCGCGGACCACCCGCTTGAAAGCGCGCAGCACGTCGATCTGCGTCGTCACGTCGAGGGCGGTGGTCGGCTCGTCGAGCACCACCAGCAGCGGATCGCTGATCAGCGCCATGGCCGCCATTACCCGTTGCAACTGCCCGCCGGATACTTGGTGCGGGTAACGCTGGCCAATGTGATCGGGATCCGGCAAGGCCAGATCGCGGAACAGTTCGATGGCTTTGGCTTCCAGCACGGCCCGGCTACCCAGGCCGTGAATCAATGCGCCCTCCACCACTTGATCGATCAGTTTTTTCGCCGGGTTGAACGCAGCGGCGGCGCTCTGGGCAATGTACGACACCCGATTGCCGCGCAGGCCTTGCAGTTCGCTTTCGCTCAACGCCAGCATGTCGTGTTCGCCGACTTGCACCACGCCGGACGCCAATCGACAACCGCGTCGGGCATAGCCGAGCAACGCCAGCGCTATGGTGGTCTTGCCGGAGCCGGACTCACCGATCAACGCCAGCACTTCACCTTTGGCCAGGGAGAAGCTCACGCCTTTGACGATCTCCACTTCGCCACGCTCGCCGCAAGCGACCACGCGCAGGTCTTCGACTCGAATCAAATCACTCATTTCAATGACCTCCCGTACGTCGACTACGCCGTGACGACAATCGGTCGATGAACAGATTCACGCCGATGGTCAGGGTGCCGATGGCCAGCGCCGGAATCACGATGGCTGGCGCGCCCTGATTGAGGCCGCCGATGTTCTCGCGCACCAGCGAACCGAGGTCGGCATCCGGCGGTTGCACACCGAGGCCAAGGAAGCTCATGCCACTGAGCAGCAGCACGATGAAGCCGAAGCGCAGCCCCAGATCGGTCAGCACCGGGTTGAGCATGTTCGGCAGGATTTCCACACAGGCGATGTACAACCGGCGCTCGCCACGGGTGCGGGCGACTTGCACGTATTCCAGCGCTTCGATGTTCACCGCCATGCTGCGGGCGATGCGGAACGCGCCTGGGGTGAAGCTCAGCACAGCGGTGCAAATCAGCAACAGCACCGAAGAACCGAACGCGGAGACCATGATCAACGCCAGCATCTTGCTCGGGATGGATATAAAGGCATCCATCAAACGGCTGATCACTTCGTCCAGCCATTTCGGCGACACCACCGACAGCAGCGCACATCCGGTCCCCAGCGTGCTGGCCAACACCGCTGAAATCAGCGCCAGACCTACGGTGAACCGCGCGCCGACGAGAATGCGGCTGAGCATGTCGCGGCCCAGGTAATCGGTGCCCAACGGGTAAGCCGCGCTGAGGCTGTCGAACACATTATCGGAGACCACTTCACCCACCGGGTGCGGCGCCAGCCACGGACCGAAGATAGCCACCAGCAGCCAGATCACACACATCGCCGCCCCGACCAGGCCAAGCCACGACGGTCCATGGGCGACCTTGCCCAATGCCAGCTCGGGCCCGGCAGGCGCCGATTTCGCCATGAGATCGTTCATTGGTTTCTCAGCCTCGGATTGGAAAGAATCGCGCACAGGTCGGCAATCAGCACCAACCCCAGGTACGCCGTACAAAACAGCATGGTGCAGGCCTGAACCAGCGCCATGTCACGGTTGGTCACGGCATCGACCATCAGGCTGGCGATGCCGGGGTAGTTGAAGATCGTCTCGACGATCACCACCCCGCCCAGCAGGTACGACAGGCTCAGGGCGATGGCATTGGCAATCGGCCCGATGGCGTTGGGCAAGGCATGGCGCAACACGATCCGTACCGGGCTCACGCCCTTGAGCCGGGCCATTTCCACATAGGCGCTGTCGAGCTGATCGATCACTGCCGCCCGGGTCATGCGCGCCATTTGCGCGACAATCACGCAGCACAGAGTCATCACCGGCAAGGCGTAGGTGCGCATGAATTGCCAAGGTGAGGTGATGTCGCTGGCATAGGACAGCGCCGACAGCCAGCCCAGGTTCACCGCAAAGATCAGCACTGCCAGGGTCGCCACCAGAAACTCCGGCACGGCGACCAGGGCCAGGGTGATGAAGCTGAGGACACTGTCCATGCGCCCGCCCCGGCCCATGGCCGAGCCGATGCCGATGATCAGCGCCACCGGCACCGACACCAGCGCCGTGACGGCCGCCAGCATCAGTGTGTTGGGCACCCGCCCGGCCATCAGCTCGCTGACCGGCAAGGCATTGGACACCGATTGCCCCATGTCGCCGCTCAGCAGGTTCATCAACCAATGCAGGTAACGCACCACACCGGGTTGATCCAGCCCCAGTTTCAGGCGCAAGGCCGCCACCTGTTCCGGCGTGGCGAATTGCCCGAGTGCCTGTTGCGCCGCGTCCCCCGGCAATACCGCCGTGATCGCAAACACGACCATAGACACGATCAACAAAGTCACGATCGCCGCGCCCAGGCGCCGGCCGATCAACCACAGTGTGTTGCTATTCATCGCCCTACCCTCATGCAATAGCCCCGCTGACGCCCGTGTGCGGCCGATCAGGCATCGAGCCAGACCTGTTCGGCGAACATGTAGCCCATGAAACCGCCGAGGGGGTTGCTGCCGTAGCCCTTGATGCGCTGGTCGACACCGTCGATGTTGCTAATGAACACCGGCACGCCGATGCCACAGTGTTCATGCACCAGGGCCTGCATGTCGGCGTACATCTTGCTGCGCTTGGCGTCGTCGGTTTCACCGCGGGCGAGCATCAGCAGTTGGTCGAACTGATCGTTCTTCCAGCCCGACTCGTTCCATGGCGCGCTGGACTGGAAGAACTGCGAGAACATCACGTCGGCGTTCGGCCGAGGGTTGATGTTGCCGAAGCTCAGCGGGTGCTTCATCCAGTGGTTGGACCAGTAGCCGTCGCTGGGCAGGCGGTTGACGTCGAGCTTGAGCCCGGCCTGTTTCGCCGATTGCTGCAACAGCACGGCGATGTCCACCGAACCGGTCGCGGCAGGCGATGCCACCAGCGGCATGCTGATGCTTTCCATGCCGGCCTTCTTCAGCAGGAATTTGGCTTTTTCCGGGTCGTAGGCCCGCTGCGGCAGGTCGGCGTTGTAGTAGCGCGAGCCAGGGGAAATCGGATGGTCGTTACCGACGACGGCAAAGCCACGGAACACCGCGGACTTCACTTGCTCACGGTCCAGCAAATACTTCATCGCCTGAGTGAATTCGGCGCTTTTACCCGGCATCTGGTCCTGACGGATGATCAGGTCGGTGTAGTTGCCCGACGGCGCATCGACGACCCGGTGTTTGGCGCTGGCCTTGATCCGTGTGGTCGAGCGTGGGTTGACCTCGTTGATCATGTGCACGTCGCCCGACAGCAGTGCGTTGACTCGTGACGGTTCGTCGGCAATCGCGATGAATTCGATCTCGTCCAGGTACGGCAGGCCCGGTTTCCAGTAGCCGGTGTTGCGCGCGGCAATCGAGCGTACGCCCGGTTTGAATTCCTTGACCGTGAACGGCCCGGTGCCGATGCCCTGGTTGAAGTCGGTGGTGCCTTCGGGAACGATCAACAAGTGCGACACGGCGAGGATCGACGGCAGCTCGGCGTTCGGCGCGCTCAGGCGGATCTGCACTTCGTGGGTGCCGGTGGCCTTGATCTCTTCGAACTGCGCCATCAGCGGCATGACCTTGGAACCGGTCAGCGGGTCTTTGTGGCGCGACAGCGAGAACACCACGTCGGCGGCGCTCAGGGTCTTGCCGTTGTGGAAGGTCACGTCCTTGCGCAGGGTGATGATCCACAGCGTCGCATCGGTGTTGTCGATGCGCTCGGCCAGTTCCAGTTGCGGCACCAGGTGGCTGTCGAAACGGGTCAGGCCGTTGTAGAACATGAAGTGACGCACGTAGTCGGTAGACAGCGCGCCCTTGGCCGGGTCCAGGGTGTCGGCGGTGGAGCTGGACATGCCGGCGACGCGAATCCGCCCGCCCGGCTTGCCTTTGCCCGGGGTCGCCGCTTCTTCGGCGAACAGTTTGCCGGCGGCGCCGAACAGGCTGCCGGCACCCGCTGCGGCAACACCCGCCACGCCGAGCATCTGCAAGGCGTGGCGGCGTGACATACCACGATTGAGGCCTTCGAATACCCGCAGGCTGTCCTGGCCGGAAATCAGTTTCGAGTCGATCTTGTTGTCAGTCATATCAGTTGTACCTGTCGAAAATCAGAAGATTCGAGTGCTCCGGTTGACCGGAACGTCCTGGAAACGCAAACGACGGTGACGCCACAACATCAACTCAATGCAAGTAGTCCTGGAGGCGGTAGTAAGCGCCCACGAACGGCAAGAACCACGGCTTGCCGAAATGCCCGGGAATCGCCGGCCAGTCGAGTTCGCGCCAGGGATTGGCCTCGACTTTGCCGGCCATCACCTCGGCCATCACCTGGCCCATGTGCACCGACATCTGCACCCCATGGCCGCTGTAGCCCATGGAGTGATAAACCCCGCCATGCTGGCCGGCGCGAGGCAAACGGTCGGAAGTCATGTCCACCAGCCCGCCCCAGCAATAGTCGATTTTCACCTTGGCCAACTGCGGGAACATCTGCACCATCGCCGCTTGCAGCACCTTGCCGCTCTTGGCGTCGTTCACGCTGTCGGACATCGCGAACCGCGCACGTCCGCCGAACAGCAAGCGGTTGTCCGGGGTCAGGCGAAAGTAGTTACCGATCATGCGACTGGTGACATAGGCACGCCGACCGGGCAGCAACTGATCGATGAGGAACTGCGGCAGCACCTCAGTGGCGATCACGAAACTGCCGACCGGCACGATCCGCCGCCGATACCAGCCCAGGCCACCGTGCTGACAAGCGCCGGTCGCCAGCAATACTTGCCCGGCGTGCAAAGAACCCTTCGCGGTGTTGACCCGATAACCGCCGGCCTGGGCCTTCCAGTCCGTCACCGACGTACCTTGATAGATCAGCGCGCCGTGACGCGCCGCAGCCTCTGCCAGACCGACGCCGAAACGCCCGACATGCATCTGCACACCGTTGCGCTGCAGCAAGCCGCCATGGAACTGGGCCGAATTCACTTCGGCGCGGGTCTGTTCGGCGTTCAGCAACTCGACCTCGGCATCGACCTCCTTGCGAATCAATTCGCAGGTGCGCGCCAGGCCTTCGTAGTGCAGCGGTTTGGCCGCCAGTTTGAGCTTGCCGTTGCGCTTTAGGTCGCAAGCGATCTGCTCCTGCTCCACCAGGGACACAACGCTCTGCACCGCGCTTTCATAGGCCTGGTAATAGGCCCGCGCCTTGTCGGCACCGAGGCTGGCACTCAGCCCGGCATAGTCCTGGGCAACGCCGGTGTTGCATTGGCCGCCGTTGCGCCCGGAGGCTTCGCCGATCACTCTCCCGGCTTCCAGCACCACCACACTGGCGCCCTTCAAGGCCAGCGCGCGAGCCGCCGCCAGGCCGGTGAAACCGCCACCGACGATGGCCACGTCGACCTGCCCGGGCAATGCGCCGAGCTGAGCACCGGTAAACGCCGGTGCGGTGTCGAGCCAGTAGGATTCACTGCCCATGTCTAACCCCTTATTCCGTGAAGAGCGCCGTTACCGTTCAACTCAGAGACCGACCAGCGCCGCCAGTCCACCGATGTCGGTGATCTGCTGGTAGCCGTAGAACGCATTGCCCGGAACCTCGTGACCGCGGGCGACGAAGGCCTTGTTCTTGATCTTCATGTCGTGGGCCGGCATCAGGTCGTAACGGAAACTGGAAGACACATGCAAGATGTCTTCCGGGCCGCAGTTGAGGTTGTCGAGCATGTACTCGAACGCGGCCAGGCGCGGCTTGTAGGCCTGGGCCTGTTCGGCGGTGAAGACTTTGTGAAACGGTGCGCCGAGCTTGTCGACGTTGGACATGATCTGGCTGTTGCTGGCGTTGGAGAAAATCACCAGGGGGATCTTGTCGGCGATTTTCGACAGACCGGCCGGCACGTCCGGGTGCGGGCCCCAGGTCGGCACGGCGTCGTAATACAGCTGGCCTTCGCCACGGTATTCGACACCCCAACGCTTGCAGACCCGCGCCAGGGAGGTCTTGAGGATTTCGTCATACGGCATCCAGTCACCCATGACCTGGTCCAGGCGATAGGCCGAGAAGTCCTTGACGAACTGATCCATCTGCTCGGGCGCCACGCGGTCGGCGAACAGTTCGCGAGTCATCGTGCCCATGTGGAAATTGGTCAGCGTACCGTAGCAGTCGAACGTAATGAATTTGGGGCGTAGAAAGCTCATTGAGTGCGGTCCTGAAGTTCGTTGAGGTCATGGCGCGACAGGTATTCGCTGCGTTTCGGGAGCGGCGATGCAACGCTGCAGCACACCGTCATTACAACACCGTGAAATCAGCAGATGGCGTTAAAAGCGACCTCTGCTTGATACAAACCACCGTTTTAGCCTGCCCCCTCAGCAGACTTTGCGGCTCGCTCCAGCCTTGGGCAACCCCCGTATTTATGCGCTCTTATGGACCTTCATGGCTATGCGAGGCTGACGAACGCCCCCATTCACGGCAGAACCTGCGCCGGGCTGAACGAAAACGGGCGCTTCCCTGAGGAAGCGCCCGTTTGGGTGCGGTTTGAAACCTGTCGACGATCTGCGGTTAACGGATCACCTGTGGCGAGGGAGCTTGCTCCCGTTCGGCTGCGAAGCAGTCGTAAAGTCGGCTGATGCGTACTACCTGAAGGATTGTGGTCGTTGGATTTGGGGTGCTTCGCCCCCCAGCGGGAGCAAGCTCCCTCGCCACAGGTGTTAGGGGGCGGACATTAGCCAGCGATATCGATCAGCACACTCTTGAAGCGCAGATTGGCTTCGAAGGCTTCGCGACCCAGGTCCTTGCCGATGCCGGAGCGTTTGTAGCCACCGGTCGGCAGGATGTAGTCGTTGCTGCGTCCATAGCGGTTGACCCACACCGTGCCCGCCTCCAGCCGCCGGACCAGTCGCAGGGCGCGGTTGATGTCGGCGGTGTGCACGCCCGCCGCCAGGCCGTAGGTGGCGTGCGCGGCCAGGCTCAGTGCCTGCTGTTCGTCATCGAACGCCTGCACCGTCAGCACCGGGCCGAAGATTTCTTCACAGATCGCCGGGTTCTGATTGTCCAGGCCAGCCAGCAAGGTCGGCTGGTAATAGGCACCGCCCAGCCCTTCAAACAAACCACCGCCAGTCAGCACTTCGGCCCCGGCCTGGCGCGAACGCTGGACGATGCCGTCGATACGGCTGGCCTGCAACCGGGAAATAATCGGCGACAGCGTGCTCTCGGAGGACCAGGTCGGCCCCGGGCGCAATTCCTCGAAATACGCCTGCAAGTGCGCAACGAACGGCTCCATGATCGAGCGCTCGATCAACAACCGCGAACCAGACACGCACACCTGCCCGGCATTGCCGGTGATGGCCAGCGCCACGGTGCGTGCGGTTTTCGCGATGTCCGGCACGTCAGCGAACACCAGTTGCGGGCTCTTGCCGCCCAGCTCCAGCGTTACCGGTTTCGGCCCCACCAATGCACAAGTGGACATGATGCTCGAGCCGGTCGCCGTGGAGCCGGTAAAGGTTACCTTGCCCACCCGTGGATGACGGCACAAGGCGTCGCCAGTGACCCGGCCATCGCCCTGAACCACGTTGAAAATCCCGGCAGGAATGCCCGCCTGCACCGCCAGTTCGGCAAAGCGCAGGCTGGAAAACGGCGTCAGCTCCGACGGCTTGAGCACCACGGCATTGCCGGCAGCCAGCGCCGGCGCGACTTTCCATGAAGCCATGCTCAAGGGGAAATTCCACGGCGCGATGGCGGCGATCACGCCGTACGGTTCAGCGATCTGCATGCCCAGGCGATCGGTCTGGGTCGCCGCGACTTGGCCGCCGTGCTTGTCCGCCAGTTCGGCAAAGAAACGAATGCCCTCGGCGACATAAGGAATGTCCCAGGCGATCACATCTTTATGCGGACGGGTCGAGCCCACCGCTTCCAGCGGCGCCAGCACGGCGATATCGGCTTCGATCAGATCGGCCCAGCGACGCATGACCCGTGCCCGTTCCCGGGGCGGACGGCTGGCCCAATCGCTGCGGTTAAACGCCTGCCAGGCATCGTTGACCGCCTCATCCACCAGGTCGGCATCGGCGATCGGCAACTGGGCATAGGCCTGACCGTCTGAAGGGCGAACCACCTCCAGCCCCGGTTGGGCGTCGCGGTATTTGCCAGCAATAAAGTGAGCGCTGCGCACAGCGATAAGGCGAGGATCGAAGCTATCCATGGAGCACTCCAGAAAGGGACGGCGAGGCGTTTACTCAGGCCTCCATCGTAGAAAAAAAGCCCAAGCATTTGCTGCCGACCTTATGGGGCAATTAAGTAGTAAGTGTGGTCTGCAGGCCTTTGATGTGAGGAATCTGCCGAATCCTTCCGCCCCCCTTGTCAGGCCTTCACACAGATGGGATACAGGCATCCTCGCGCCGGAAAACCGGTTGATCGCGCACACTGTAAAACGGAGATTCATCATGTCCGCCTCGCACCCTTCCGCTTATGTCTATCGGCCGATGACCGCTGCTGATTTGCCTTCGGCCCATGCCTTGTCTGTCGAGTTGAAGTGGCCTCATCGCCTGGAAGACTGGGCGATGTTGCAGCGGGTCAGCGAAGGCTTTGTGGTGCTCGATGGCGACCGATTGATCGGCACCGCATTCGCCTGCCGGCAAGGCGACTTCGCCACCATCGGCCTGGTGATTGTCAGTGACGACTATCAGGGCAAGGGCATCGGCCGTCGATTGATGGAGCACGCACTGGAGGCCTGCCAGTCGCGCACGCCGATGCTCAATGCGACCCTCGCCGGTGCGCCGCTTTATGCCAGCCAGGGGTTTGTCGAGTACGGACGAATTCAGCAGCATCAAGGCCTGGCCCAGGTGCCCGCGCTTGAACCACTGGCGGACGGTGAGGAATGCCGCCCGTTACAGGCGACGGATCGGGCTCCTCAACTGGCACTGGCCAACGCCGGCAGTGGTCTGGACCGGCAAGCGGTGCTCACGGAACTGTTTGCGGTGGCCGAGCATTCGGTAGGCATCGAGCGCGACGGTCAGTTGCGTGCCTTCGCCCTGCTGCGCCCGTTTGGTCGCGGTCGTTGCCTCGGCCCGGTCATCGCCGAAAATCTTGAACAGGCCAAACACCTGATCGCCGTGTTGCTGGCCCAGGTGCCGGACGCTTTCGTGCGAATCGACATTCCAGCGGACAGTGGTTTGAGCGAGTGGCTGGAGCTGGCCGGTCTCAAACAGGTCGACACCGTGGCGCAAATGGCACGGGGTACACCGCCGCAAGCGGCCAACGGCGTACGCCAATTTGCCCTCGTCACCCAAGCCATCGGCTGATCCCGGCGCGCGATGAAGCGAGCGCCTTCCATCACTTTCTACCCCCCATTTGCAGGGAGCGTCACCCGCATGTCTCAACCCACCATTGTGCTGTTGGCCCGCGCCGACGGCAGCCGCGTTTCTACGTCTTTCAAGGCAGCGCCCTTGAGTTCCATCGATCCGTTCATGGACGGTCGTCAGATCGCCTACATCGGGTCCGACGGCGTCTCGGCGGGCCTTGTTCACACCGGCAAAACCGTCGATATCGAGCACTTCCCGCACACCGAAGTGATCGTGGTCCATGCCGGGCACGTCGTGCTGCAATCCGGGGAACAGGTGCTGGAACTGGGCATCGGTGCCAGCGCGGTGATCGGTCGCGGCACAGCGCTCAGGTTTGAGGCACAACCCGATACGTGCTGGGCCTTCTGCGCCGTCACCAGCCCCAGCGCCGAAAAGAAACCGGGGCTGACAGCGCTCGACCCGCTGGCGATGCTGTCCCCTTCGGCGGCACCGGAACCGCAGATACTGATCGGGCCTACGCCGCAGTGTCGCTCGCGCAATGCCTTCGAAGATGACGCCACTGATCTGCGTGTCGGCGTGTGGGATTCGACGCCTTACACCCGCCATGGCCGAGCGCACAAACTCAACGAGCTGATGCACCTGCTCGAAGGCAGCGTGACTTTGCAGGCGCCGGATGGAACCAGCGTAACGGTCAACCCCGGTGACACCGTGTTCGTGCCGCAAGGCGCACCGTGCGCCTGGAGCAGTACGCGGTATGTGCGCAAGGTGTATGCCGTCAAATAGCGAACTGTGGGAGCGCCGCATCGCCGCTCCCACAGGTATTTGTGCTGAATTCAGCAAGATCTTTGAATCAGAGGTATTTGAGAATCGCGATGTCGCGACGGCGCTGCTTGAGGTTGGCGAACCAGCGCGTCGGGAAGAACAGCAGCACCCCGAGAACCACGCTCCACAGCCAGACCATGGGCAGGTTATCGAAGCCGTAATAGGTGCCCTGATTGGCGCCCCAGATGGCAACGGCCACCAGGTACATGGCCTTGAGCACATACAGGTGCAACAAGTAGAAGAACATCGGCGCACCACCGTAGACCGCCAGGGTCGCGGTGGACCAACGATCCTGGGCCTTCTCGAACAACGCCAGAAGAATCAGCCCCAGGCCGAGGGTCGGCATCAGGAACATCAGTGACGGCGGGTACTTCTTCGCGCTCATGAAACTCATGAAGGTGCGCAGCGAATCACCGGTCTGCACCCAGGGTTTCTCGCCGTAAACGTTCAGATAGCGGATGAACACAAACGCCGCCAGCAGGCCGAAGCCGACTTTGAGCAAGCGGGAAATCCGCTCTGCCGGGTCCATGTCCTTGCCGAACCACGGCCCGATGGCCCAGCCCAGCAGGATTACGCCGATCCACGGCAACACCGGGTACGTGGTGCGAGCCCGGGTGAACTCGGTGATGTCGATGAATACGCGCTGATGCAGGATCGACCACGGCACGAAGAACGGCGACTCCGGCCCCACGGTCACGCCATCGAGCAGGTTGTGCCCGGCGACAATGGCCACCCCGAGCACGATCAGCCAACCGCGCTTGAAGTGCAGCAACCCGGCAAGCACGATCATGCAAATGCCAATGCACCAGATCACTTGCAGCCACAGCGTCTTGGGCGGGAACTCGGCGTTCCAGGCAAAGCACACGAACGTGAGCTCCAGAAACACCAGGAACAGCCCGCGCTTGAGCAGGAACACCGAGGTTTCACCGGCCGTGTGTTTCTGGCTGTAGAGCCAGGCCGACAACCCGGTGAGGAAGATGAACACCGGGGCGCAAAGGGTGCTCAGCAGGCGGGTGAAAAACAGGTCCGGGGTCACGCTCAGCGCATCGATCGGGTCGGTGACCTGACGGTGCAGCAGAAAGGTTTCGCGCACATGGTCGATGAGCATCAACAGCATGACGAAGCCGCGCAAGGCATCGATGGCCAACATCCGGGTGTTGGTTTTGGCAACGCTGGTGGCCAGCGCAGGGGAAACACTTCCCGCCTGCCCTGCCACGCTTGTAAATAGGGTCATATCAGTCACTCATGTCTTGGTCAGTGGACTACCGCTGGCTCAGCCCTGTTTCTTCAGCCTGGCAACTTCCGATGCCGGCAGCTGCGACGGCGCCCGCGGCAAGGGTACCTGACCTTCCTTTCGATAGAACGACAGTGTTGAACTGAAACCGTGCAACGACCTGCCCCTCTCTCTGAACGCATTACAACGCAGGCGATTTTGCGCTTTGTTCCGAATTCATCGCCCGTAACGCAAACGAAGACTGTTTTCGCCGCGTAAACAGCGGTTTATACGGCCTGCGCCAGCATGAAGCGTGTTGAAGCGGCTGTGCGGCCCCGATGTCCGATTGAGGTGCATGCCCAAACCGAATTCTCCGTAGCAGTTGTCGAGCAGCGCGAGGCGGCGTTCGGCTGCGTAGCAGTCGTAAACCCTGAATGCACGGTGTACCTGACGGATCGCAGTGACTGATTTTGCGGCTGCTTCGCCGCCGAACGCCGCCTCGCGCTGCTCGGCAGCTGCTACACAGAGCCCGTCGCGCGCCTCTTTCGAAGGCGCGGCAGGCTGCAAGGGAATGGGGGGATGTGGAGTCAGCTTCAGTGCCGCAACAATTTGCGCAGCGGCACGCCGTCCTTCAGTACGGGTGACTTGATGACGATGTAGCTGAAATACTTGGAGATGCCGATGTTCTTGTCCAGCAGGCTTTCGACCACTTCCTGATAATGCTGGATGCTGCGTGTCATGAAGCGCACCAGGTAATCGTAGCCACCGCTGATCAGGTGGCATTCGAGCACTTCGTCGACCAGACGGATATTGGACTCGAACTTGGCGAAGTCTTCGCGCTTGTGGTCGCTCAAGGTGATCTCGGTGAACACCGTGACCGAGTCGGTGATCTTGGCCAGGTTCAGGTGAGCCTTGTAGCTGGAAATATACCCGGCCGACTCCAGCCGCTTGACCCGTTGCAGGCAGGGGCTGGCCGACAGGCCCACGGCATCGGCCAGGCTGACGTTGGTCATGCGCCCGTCCTTTTGCAGCTCAACCAGGATGCTGATGTCGATTCGGTCCAGTTTTACTAAACCTTCCATTGCGTACCTCTTGACTGCCGTTTGTAAGACAATCTTCTAGCAAAATCAGCGCCGTAAAGACAGCTGATGCTGAGCCACCAGATCCGCCATGCTGTTAATGCAGTAATCCGCCGCGCACGGCGACGGTTGTCTGGCCCGGCCGCGACAGATCAGGCAGACCGCCCCCGCCCCCGGTTGCCGGGCGCCAGGCCGGGTTACCTGGAGGATGGTGTTGGCATCAAGGTCATTGGCCGCCAGCCAGTCATGGTCCTGCAATGGGTCGCTTGCCAAGGAAATAAAATCGTCGGGCATAATCCCCAGGCGTTCGCACAGCAGGCCGCGATCTTCGGCGTCACGGTCGCCATGCACCAGCAGGCGATAGAACTTGCGCAAGTACAGCATGGCGCCGGGTGCATCCTCGAACAACGACCAGCCGACGACGGACCGGGCGAAGCTCATGCCCTCCTCCCAACTGGCTTTCAACTCCCAGCGCTCGGCCAATTGACGGTGGGCGAAACACAGCAAACCACTGAAGCCCAACTCGCCGAAACGCGGGTACAGCGCCCGCACCACCTCGCTGAATTCGGCCAGCACCTGTGCCTTGTCCGGGTGACCGCCACGGCTGTCGAGCAGCGGCTGCAACGCCGCCCAGACTCCGGAATCGCGATCCACCAGCACCTCATCGCAATCGATCAGCAACGCTCGATAATCAGTCAGCCCCATGGTGTGTAAAGCCTCCGATGATGCATTCCATCAATCCATGCTCCATAAATGCTCACGGGCGATGCCGTGTGGCAGCGCCCGTGAGCTGGCGTGAGCTCAGTTCAAGACTCGTGCCAGTGCCGCGTCGAGAATCTGCAACGCTTCATCGATCTGTGCTTCGCTGGTCACCAGTGGCGCGAGGAAGCGCAAAACGTTGCGTTGCACGCCGCACTTGATTACCAACAGGCCACCGGCCCGGGCTTCGTCGATCAGTCGTTGGTTGAGGTCGGCATCCGGGGTGCGCGCCTCGTCATCCTTGATCAGCTCGATCGCCAGCATGAAGCCGCTGCCGCGCACGTCGCCGATCCGCGGGTAACGGGCCTGCAAGCGCAACAGTCCCTGACGCAGACGCTCGCCCAACGCTTCGCCACGGGCCAGCAACTGCTCTTGCTCGTAGGCCTCGATCACCGCCAGCGCCGCCGCGCACGACAGCGCGTTGCCGCCGTAAGTACCGCCGAGGCCGCCGGGCAATGGCGCGTCCATGATCTCGGCTTTACCGACCACACCGGACAGCGGCAAACCGCCGGCCAGACTCTTGGCCACGGTGACCAGATCCGGCTGAATCCCGGCGTGCTGGAAACCGAACCATTTGCCGGTACGCCCGAAACCGGTCTGGATCTCATCGAGGATCAGCACGATGCCGTGCTTTTCAGTCAGGGCACGCAGGGCCTGAAGAAACTCCGCCGGTGCCGCAAGGAAACCGCCATCGCCCTGCACCGGTTCGATGATGATCGCCGCGACCCGCTCAGGCGCCACTTGGGTCGCCAACAACTCGTCCAGCGCCTTGAGCGCCATGTCGCTGGTGACACCGCGATAGGCATTCGGATACGGGGTGTGGAAGACCTCCGGCGCGAACGGCCCGAAGTTCTGTTTATACGGCTGGCTCATGCCAGTCAGCGTGGTGCCGAGCAAAGTCCGGCCATGGAACCCGCCACGAAAGGCGATCACCGCCGAGCGGTTGGTGTGGGCGCGGGCAATCTTCACCGCGTTTTCCACCGCTTCGGCGCCGGAGGTGAAGAACGCCGCTTTATAAGCGTCCTGGCCGCCGATCATTTCGCACAGGCGCTGGGCCAGGTCGAGATAAGGCTTATAGGCCACCACCTGAAAACAGGCGTGGGAGATTTTTTGCAACTGTGCCTGCACCGCCGCGACCACCTTCGGGTGATTGTGACCGATGTTAAGCACACCGATACCGCCGACAAAGTCCAGGTAGCGCTTGCCGTCCACGTCCCACAATTCTGAACCCTGGGCCCGATCGATCACCAACGGATGCGCGGTAACCAGGCCACGTGGCACGAATTGATCGCGCTGACGGAGCAAATGAGGGGTTTCGTCGACTTTGCTATTCATGGCATTTCCCATCGTGAGTCCGGCAACCGGGAAGTGGTTGCGATGGTGTTCAGGTTAAGGCTTGCGCGAAACGAACTACGCCGAACTTGCCCCCTGAGAAATTCGGATCGACTGTTTTCACCCCGCCAAACGGCAGATTCCTTCAGCCCGCCGAATCTGCCGATGCCGGGTCGATACAAGATCACACAACCCGTTAAAGCCGCTGCTTTCGACAGATCCTGCGCTGGTATTGCGCGATGATGAGCAGCCCCTTCACCTTTCAGGAAATGCCCATGGCCCTGCTGTATAAAGCTGACCCTGTGCGCGGCAAACAGTGGCAAGCGCTGTTTGCCGAACACGCCCCGGATATCGAATGGCGCGCCTGGCCGGACATCGGCGACCCGAAGGACATTCAATACCTGGCCGCGTGGCAGGCACCTGACGATCTCGACGTTGTGCTGCCGAATCTGCAAGTGCTGTTTGCCTTGTCCGCCGGCGTCGATCAACTCGACCTCGGTCGCTTGCCGGCGAGCTTGCCGGTGGTGCGTCTGCTGGATCCGGGCATCACCCGTGGCATGTGCGAATACGCGACTTTTGCCGTACTCAGCCTGCACCGCGACATGCTGCGCTACCGCCAGCAACAAATGGCCCGCTGCTGGCAGGCGCACTTGTTGCAACCGGCGGCCAAACGTCGGGTCGGGGTCATGGGGCTCGGCGCCCAGGCGCAGCAGATTCTGGCGACCTTGCAACCGCTGGGCTTTGCCTTGTCCGGCTGGGCGCGCAGTGCCCATCACATTCCGGGGGTCGATTGCTATGCCGGCAACGCGCAACTGTCGGCGTTCCTCAGCCAGTGCGACATTCTGTTGTGTGTGTTGCCGCTGACCGAACAGACCCAGGGCATTCTTGATCGCAACCTGTTTGAGCAACTGCCCAAGGGCGCGGCGCTGATCAACATGGGCCGTGGTGGGCATTTGATCGAAGAGGATCTGCTGGAAGCGCTGGACAGCGGGCACTTGAGCGGCGCAGTCCTTGATGTGCTGCAACAGGAACCGGCACCGGTAGATCATCCGTTCTGGCACCACCCGCAGATTCTGCTGACACCGCATATCGCCGCGATGACCCAGCCGGAAAGCGCGTTCGGGGTGTTGCTGGAAAACATCCGCCGGCATCAACGGGGGGAGCCGATGCTCGGTGAGATCGATCGCGCGCAGGGTTATTGAGCGCCGATGCAGTAACGGGCGCTCAGGGGCTAATGCCGGTCAGTTCAGCCGCAACGCACTCTTTGTGCGTTCGCCGTAGCAGCTGTCGAGCTTACGAGGCTGCGTTCGGCTACAGAGCAGTCGTAAAACCAGACATTGCGGTGCATCAGGCAGACCGCGTTAGCCGGATTCACGACTGCTTCGCAGCCGAACGCAGCCTCGCAAGCTCGACAGCTGCTACAGATCGCATTACGGCTTAATTGTCCGGCATTAATAGGTTTAGTGGGTGCCCGGAATACTGTTATCGCAGGAAATGTATTGCCCGCCACGCCGGATCAGTTGTTCCTGCATGCGCTGGCAGCGTTCCAGTTCCTGCTGCATCGAACGGTCGATGCTGATATTGCCAGTCTTCTCCGGTTGTTTGCCGTCGCCCAGGCGCACGGTCACCCAGGGCTGTTCCGGCTGGAGCTGGAAGCGGCTTTTTTCTTCGACGGGTTTGGCGGTTTCGGTGGCTGCCGGTTTCGGCAGTTGATCGGAAGTGACCCCGTAACGGGTCAGAATCGAGCTCTGAGGCAGTTCTGCGGCGGCGGCTGCCGATAACAAGGCCAGCGCCAGACCGAAGGTATACCTCTTGCTGTTACTCACGTTGCAAAATCTCCTGTACTCAATGGCGGCATGCAGCACCGGCGTCATAAGGATAACGCGTGGATGGGCTGATGCTTTAGGGCCAGTTGCTGTTGAGGCAGGTATTGGAGTCCGGGAGTGGCCAGTGAGTCACGGGGACAGGCAGGATTACCGCGTTATCGTTCTTCGCGGGCAAGCCTCGCTCCTACAGGGGAAATGGATTCCAATGTAGGAGCGAAGCTTGCTCGCGAAGAGGCCCTTACCGGCGCCGCCTCACCCTCAGGCGATCACAATGCCGCTGCTGGACAAACTGTCCAGCCCAACGCCTACCAGGGTCACCGAATCACTGCCAAACGTCAGCAACGTATCCTGCCCCACCGCCGTGGCATGGGCGCGGAAGTCGTCGTTTGGCGCAACGCCCTGAACCCCGAGGAACACCAGTTTGTCGTTGGCCTGATAACCCACCACCCGGTCCTGGCCAAACGCGCCGCTGAACAGGAAAGTATCAATCCCGCCGCCCGACTCGATCAGGTCATTACCCGCCCCGCCGACAAACACATCGTTGCCGGCGCTGCCGATCAAGTGGTCGTTGCCGTCCAGGCCAAACAACCAGTCGCCCGTTGCATGGGCCTTGAGGGTGTCGTTGCCGGTGGTGCCCTTCACGCTCGAGGCGTACTGGGTCAGGTTGCTGCCGACAGTGAGGCCATTGGCGGTGACGCTGTGGGTCACATCATCCTTGAACACGCCCCAGAGAAACCCCGGTTCCTTGGTGACAATGCTGCCGATGTCGCGGGTGATGCTGATGCCGCCATTGGCGTCGCGCACGTACAGGTTGCCGACACCGTCATTGGCGAAGACGAAGTTCTTCACCGACTGTTGCAGGTCCAGCACGTTGCTGCCCTTGCCGCCCAACAGGATGTTGTAGCCACCACTGTCGCGGAAGGTGTCGTTACCGTCGCGGCCTTCGATGTAGTCGTTGCCCTTGCCGCCCTGGATCAGGTCATTGCCGTCGCTGCCGATGATGAAGGTGCTGCCTTTGTGGGTTTCGGCGTTGCGGTTCAAGTCCTGGACCCAGGTGTTGGCTCGCGCCGGGTCCGAGAGGTTGGCGACGATGATCGTCGAATCCTTGCTGGTCAGGTCGTAGAACTTGGACTCCAGCACCCGGGTCATGCCGTCGCCGTAACCGGTGGGCAAGTGCGAGATCCAGGTAGGAATGTTAAGGATGGAATACGGCAACACATTCCACGCCGTCGAGGCGTAGTGGTCGTTGAAGCTGACGATGTTATCGGTCGCTGAATCCTTGGGAGCGTCGTGCACGCCCACCGAAGCCAGGTTGAACGACGAGCCATCGAGCGCGCGGAACACCGGGTCATTTTCATAACCGATGTTCAGCACTTTGTCGCTGCTGCTTTGGGTCGGTGAGGCGTAGGCGATGTAGTTGGAATCCTGATAGAACCCGGACCATTTTTCGCTGCTCAAGTCCGCCAGGCTGTTGACCGCCAATCCGCCGAGGCTGTGGCCGCTAACCAGCACGTCCTTGCCCGCAAGGCCATTGGCCTGGGCAAACGCCGCGACTTTGCCGAGCAAATTGCCGAAGGCTTCGCCCGCATAGTTTTTTGCGTAATCCTTGGGGCCGAGCGCCGCCAGCAGATCGTTGATCACATCACCGATGGAATCGCCGATCTGGATTTCCCTTGGGCCGCTGGTGCCACGAAAGGCAATGCCGATTTCCGTGAGATGACCCTGGGCGTCGTACTTGCCGAGGATCTCCACTTGCGCGCTGGTGTAACCGGCCTTCTCGCCGAAGAAGGTTCCGCGAGCGTCGGTCTTGCCGTCATAGCCCAGTTGCGTGGCCGTGATCGGGGTCCAGCCGGCCTTTTGCACAGCGTCGCGCGCGGCCTTTTCCGAATCGGGGTTCCAGGGAATGCCGGGAATCACGCCCTGGGAGTCGGTGCCGCCGATCAGCGCGGTCACGAGGGTGGCCGGCAAGCCCAGGCCGAAACCGTTTTGCTGGTAACCGGTGGCGAAACCGTTGTCGAGGTTGTGATAGGAATACAGCATGATCGCCATGGCGTCGCTGAACAACGCCTTGGAGTCTGCTGCGCCGAAGTTCTTGTAGTCATACACACCCATTGCTATTGCCTCTCTCTTTGTTGGAATTGTCAGAGATAGCTCACAGCCAGGACGCCTCGATCACGAGGCGCCCCGGAGCCTCTAGTGCATGCCGCCTTTACGCAAACGTAATCCCCGAAGCCGACAGGTTATCCAGTCCCACCCCCACCAGCGTCACGGCGTAATCGCCAATCTTCAGCACCGTGTCGTTGCCGGCCTGTGAAGCGTGCTGGGTGTAGTCATAGCCCTGCCCCGCGCCCTGGACGCCCATAAACACCAGTTTGTCGCTGCCCTGGTAGCCATTGATCGCGTCGAAACCGAAGGCGCCGCTGAACAAAAAGGTGTTGCCGCCTCCCGAGGTATGCATCACGTCATTGCCCGTGCCGCCGACGAAGGTCACATGGCTTTTATCGCTGCGCAGCAGGTCGTCGCCGGCATTGCCGAACAGCCAGTCACCGTCGACGCTGGCCACCAGCGTGTTGCTGAAGGCATCGCCGTTGAGCGAATGGTTGTAGTGGGTCAGTTCCGTGCCATTGAGCAAGCCATTGGCGGTGACGTTGTAGGTCACCTCCTTGCTGCCCCACCACGAGCCCGATTCCTTGCTCACCAGCGCGCCGATGTCGCGGGTCATGCTGATGCCGCCGTAGGCGTCGCGCACATACAGGGTGCCGTCGCCGTCATTGGCAAAGCTGAAGTTCTGCAACGGCTTCTGCAGCTCGAAGGTGTTGCTGCCCTTGCCGCCCAGCAGCAGGTTGTAGCCGCCGTCATCGCGGAACCGGTCGTTACCGTCTCGACCTTCGATGAAGTCATTGCCGGCGCCGCCCTTGAGCCAGTCATTACTGTCGGTGCCGATGATGAACGTGCTGCCGGTGTGGGGCTCGCCGCTGCGGCCCAGGTCTTCGACCCAGGTGGTGCCTCGGGACGACTCCGACAGGTTGGACACGATCAGCGTCGAGTCCTTGTCGGTGAGGTCGTAGAAGCGCGAGTCGATCACCCGGTTCAAGCCGTCGGCATAGCCCAACGAGCCATGGGCCGACCAGTTCAGCGGGTTGAGGATGCTGAACGGCACCAGGTTCTGCGCGGTGGACGCGTACTGGTCATTGAAGTTGACGATGTTGTTGGTCGCCGAATCCTGATGACCGTCGTGCTTGCCCAGCGAGCCACTGCTGAAAGTGGTGCCGTCGAGCACGCGAAACACCGGGTCGTTCTCGTAACCGATGTTCAGCACGTTGTTGCCGGTGGCGCTTTGGGTCGGCGAGGCAAAGGCGATGTAGTTGGCGTCCTTGAAGAAACCACCCCAGTTATTGCCGCTCAACTCCGCCAGGCTGTTGACCCCCAGCCCACCGAGACTGTGCCCGCTGACCAGCACGTCCTTGGCGCTCAGGCCGTGGGCGATGGCAAACGCGGCGACGCTTTTGAGCAAGGTATCGAAGGCGTTTTTCGCGTAGTTGCTCGCGTAATCCGCCGGTCCGACCGCGGCCAGCAGGTTGTTTTTCATGTCGCCGAAGGTGTCGCTGTAACCCAGGCCGCCAGTGCCACGGAACGCAATGCCGAGGCCGATCAGCTGCCCTGCCCCGTCGTATTTACCGAGGATTTCGGCTTCGGCGCTGGTGAAACCGTCCTTCTCGCCATAGAAGGTGCCTTGAGGCCCCACCTTGCCCTGATAGCCCAGGGCTGCCGCGCCAATCGGCGCCCAAGCGGTCGCTGGCAGTGGCTGGCCGATGGGCGTGTACGCGTAGAGCGTCAGCGCGATCGCGTCGGAGTACAACGCCTTGCCGGCCGCACTGCCGGCATTTTTGTAATCAAACAGTCCCATGCTGTGGCTTCCTTTGCGTCAAATCAGAACTGCCAGTCCAGGGTCAGGCCCACACCGTGGTCTTTTTCCCGGGAGCCGAGCAGCCCGTTGTAATCCAGGTTCAAACGGGTATCGCGGCCCAGCGCCAGTCCGGCACGGGCGCCGACCACCGCGGCATCGCGGTCCATCGACACGCTTTGCACGCTGAACGCGGTGTTGCCGTTGACGAAGGCCAGGTGGTCTTCGGAACGGGTGCTGCTCAGGTTGTGCTGCCAGCCGAGCGTGCCGGACAGTTCCAACTGATGCTGGTCGGACAGCGCAATGGCTTTGCTCGCCCGCAGGCCGAGGGTCGAGAGCACCGCATCGCGGTTGTTTTCACCGCCCTTGAGTGCGGCGGCATCACCTTTTTCGCTGAAGCTGTCGCTGTTCAAATGCACGTAGGCCAGGTTGGCGAACGGCTCCAGTGCCAGCGGTTGCAGGTCCAGGCGATAGGCTGCTTCGGTGAACAGTTGCGCGGTGGTCGCATCGCGTTTGGATTTCTGCTTGCCGCTGACGTCACCGAATTGCAGGTCGCGTTTGACGTCGATGCGATGCCAGCTGTAAGCGCCGCCGACACTCAGGCGCAGCGCGTCGATCTCATGGCCCAGGTAGGCGCCCAAGTGATAGCTGTCGACCGAAGCTGAAGAGTGCGTGCCATCGCCCATGCTCAATGAGCTGTCGCTGTAACCAGTGACGAAACCCAAGCGCGTATGTTCAGTGATCAAGCCATCGACACCGGCCAGCAGCCCGCCGATGGAGCTGTTGGAACTGGCGTTGTCATGCCCGCCATCGCTCTTGCCCCAGGCGCCGAGCACTTTGAGCCAGGCATTGCTGCGGTCATCGGTCGGTGCGCCGGCGTCGAACAGATCATGCTCGCGCAAACGGTCGCCGACGGCATCGCGCAGGTAGTGGCTGTCGTTGATCAGCAGCGTGCCGATCGCCGGATGAATCTCGCCAGACAGCTGCTGGAACGCCTGTTGCGCGACAGCGGCGGTCGGCGACAGCAGCAGGGTTTCGTACAGCGGATTGCCTGCGCCCAGTTGCTCGGCAGCAGCGGCCACGGCGCGTTGGTTCGGGGTTTGGCCAACGCTGGTGAAGGACGTCGCATTACGCTCGACGGCCAGTTGAATGCCGTTGGCCGCGTAGTCGAGGGTGCCACCGATAAACAGGTAATCCGGCAGCACTGCTCCGAAGCGCCCTTCGATTCCGCCGGCCGCTTGCAGGATGTTGTACTGATTGCCGAGCAGGGTTTTCGCCTCGCCGGTGGTCAGCAGCGTCGGGCTGTTTTCCAGCGACAGGCTGACCGTTGCGCCGTCAATGATCGCCTTGCCGCCGGCGATGATCCGGTCGCTGCTGGTGGGCGACAGTTCTACGGCGTAGGTCGAACCAGGTTCGAAGGTCACGTCGCCCGCCACCTGCAAGGTGCCGATGGAATTGCCGGGGGCTACAGTACCGCCGCTTTTCGCGGTCAGTGCCGCGATGCTGCCGTTACCGCCAAGGATGCCGCTGTTGTTGACGGTGACGGCCGACAGCAGCGAACCGTTGATCGCCAATCGGCCCTGATTGACCAGGGTCGGGCCGGTGTAGGTGTTGGCGCCGGTCAGCACCAGCGTGCCGATGCCCTGCTTGGTCAGGCCGCCATGGCCGGAAATGTCGTTACGCCAATAGTCGAGCCCGCAATGCACGTCATTGCACACGCGCTCGGTGGGTTTGCCAGCATCGATGGTCGCGCCGATACCCGGCAAGTCCGCGACAAACTGGCTGGAGCCGTAGGCGCCGTTGATGCGGAACTCCTCGGGAATGTCCTGCTCGGTGACGAACATCGCCGGGCCATCGATGCCTTTGCGCAGGTTGATCATGCCCCAGCCGTACAGTGCGTCGACGCCGGGTGCGCCGAGGTCGGTGGCGGTGGTGCGCAGCACGCTGGCAACTTGCGCGCCGGTCATGTACGGGAAGCGTTCCATCAACACTGCCACCGAGCCGGCAACGTGCGGCGCCGCCATCGAGGTGCCGTTGTAGTTGGCGTAGCCGGTGGTCAGGTTATCGGCGTTGGTGCCACTGATGATCGAGCTATAGATGCGGCTGCCCGGTGCCGACACGCAGAAACTCGCGGTGTAGCCGCAGCGCGACGAGAAGGTGCTGATGGTGTAGAGGTCGGGGCTGTTGATGTCCGGGTTCTTCTGCAACGCGGCGACGGTCATCCAGTTCGGCGCGATCTGGGGGACGAAGTAACCGAGGCCGGCGATGGCGTCCGGATTGTTGAGGTTGTAGTCGTTGCCGGCGGCGAAGATCGTGACGATGCCGCTGCGGGCCGCCGCAATGGCGCCGTCGTAGGCACCGCCGGGTTTGGTCCCGAGCAAGGTCTGGATTTCGTTGAATTGCAGTTGCGCGTCCTGCACGGTGAAGTGCGGGTACGCCGGGTCCCGGCCGCCGAGGTCGAAGCGGTCGGTGATGCCGATGCCCCAGCTGTTGTTGATGATCCGCGCGCCGCTGGCGATCAGGGCGTCCCAGCCGGCCTTGTACACCGCGCCGTCGTTGCCACGGATGATGCCGTCTTCCGGGCCTGGGTCGCCGTTGTCAGCGCTGATGATTTGCGCGCCAAAGGCGACGCCGTGCATCGGTCCGCCATCGCGACTGCCCGCGGCGATCCCGCCAACGTGGGTGCCGTGGGCGCCGAGTTTGCCGTTGGAACCTACTGAAGGCGAACCGTCATAGAGAAAGGCGTCCCCGGCTTTGACCGGAATGTACGGATCGGTGTACTCGCGGATGCCGCTGGTGACCAGGGTTATTACCTTGTTGGCCCCGGAAAACTCCGGGTGCAAGGCGTAGACCGGCTGGTCGAAGATCCCCAGTTTCACCCCTTTGCCGGTGTAACCGGCCGCATAGGCATCCTGAGCGTTGATCGCCCCCAGCCCCCAGTCGGCGTTGAACTCCGCGCTGCGCCAACTGTTCGGGTCACCGACCCTGCCGTTTTCCACGTAGGGTGCCGCGTGTGCGGTGCCCAGGGTTGCCAGTGCACAGAGCAAGGCAAGTTTGTTGTACTTGTTATCCATCAAGCTACCGTCCTTAGTTGTGTTGCAAAGATCCTTGGGCCTTCAAAGGCGTGTCTTGTCCTGCTACTAAAACTGCCAATTGAGACTCAGCCCTACCCCATGGCTCTTCTCGCGGCTGGCCAGTTGGCCGGTGTAATCGAGGTTCAACCGAATGTCCCGGCTCAAGACCAGGCTGGCATGGGCACCCACCAGCGCCGCATCACGAACCAGCGGCGAGCTCTGCACCGCGAACGGTGCGCCACCGCTGGCAAACACCAGGTGTTCTTCGGAATTGGTGTTGCTCAGGTTGTGCTGCCAACCGAGGCTGCCGCTCAGGTCCAGCTGTGAAGTAGCGCGGGTCGGGGTTGGGACCGAACAGGAAACTGTCGTTCTTGTTGGTGTTGCCGACGTAGATTTGTGCGTTGAACGCCACGCCGTACATGTCGCTGCCATCCCGGGACGCGCCCATGGTGCCGGTGACGTGGGTACCGTGGGAGTCGTTGTGGGCGTTGAGCGTGCCGTCGATATTGAACGCTGAACCATCGACATAGCTGCCGCTGGCCGTCACCGCGTGATAACGGTCGGCGGCGAATTCGGGATGACTGGAATCGAAACCGGAATCCAGCGCGCCGATTTTTACGCCTTTGCCGGTGATGCCGGCGGCATAGGCTTGATCGGCCTGCATCCGCCCCAGGCCCCAATCGCGCTGGAACTCCGCCGAACGCCAACTGGCCGGGTCACCGAGGGTGCCGGTTTCCAGGTACTGCGCCAGGGCCGAACCCGGCGCTGATGAAATCAAGAGCAGCAGCGTGCCGACCGACATCGGCTTGATCTGTACGTCCATGTGCATGAAATCTCGCTTTCTTGGCGTTTTTAGAGTTCTAGGCCCCGGTCCCAGGGGCGACGTGTTGCTGTGATTCTGTGGCGAGGGAGCTTGCTCCCGTTCGGTTGCGCAGCAACCGCCATTGGGTCTGCTTCGCAGCCCAGCGGGAGCAAGCTCCCTCGCCACACTGTTTTCTAACGGCTACTGTGCCCTCGCGCCCTGGCCGAACGCCTCATCCACCTTGGCCAGATCCTGTTCGTTCAAGGTGCCCGCGTAGTAATGCAACTTGGTCCAGGCCATCAGATAGTCGTAGCGTGCCTGCGCCAGATCCCGGCGGGTGGTAAATAGTTGTTGTTCGGCATTCAATGCGTCGAGGTTGACCCGTTCGCCGCCCAGAATGCTTTGTTTGGTCGAGACCACCAGCGCTTCGGCCGAGGTCAGGGCCTTCTGATAAGCGCGCAGCTTGTTGACCCCCGACAGGCAGGCGCTGAACTGGCGGCGCAGCTGGATCAAGGTTTCCCGGGTCTTGCCGTCCAGCTCGTACTCAGCCTGTTCCATGTTGCGGCTGGCCTGCCGGGTCGAGGCCGAGACGCCGCCACCGGCGTACAGCGGCACATTGACTTCAATACCGATGGTGTTGGTGTCGTAGCGCTGGTTGTAGGTGTTGCCGCTTTCCGATTCGTTCTGGCGCATCGAGGCGTAGGCGCTGACTTTCGGCAGGTGCCCGGCGCGGTTGCGTTCGACTTCATAGCGCGCCACTTCCACCGCCTGGCGCTGGGAAGCCAGGTTCGGGTTATTGGCCACCGCCATCTCGTGCCAGGTGTCGTAGTTGGCCGGTTGCAGGGTGAAGGTCTGGAAGTTCTGATCCAGTGGCGTCAGGTCGCCAATGTCGATGGCGGCTACACCCACCAGGGCGCCCAGTTCCCGCAGAGCCGCATCCTGTTCGTCCCGCGCCTCGATTTCCTCGGCGGTCGCCAGCTCGTAACGTGACTCGGCTTCGAGGATGTCGGTGCGCGTGCCTTCCCCTTGGCGGAACATCTGCTCGTTCTGCTGGAACTGCTCCTCGAAGGCTTTTTTCTTCGCGCGCGCGATGTCGATCTGGTCCTGGGCGAACAGCG
Organism: Pseudomonas sp. Pseusp15; assembly: GCF_059492165.1. Lineage (NCBI taxonomy): Bacteria > Pseudomonadati > Pseudomonadota > Gammaproteobacteria > Pseudomonadales > Pseudomonadaceae > Pseudomonas > Pseudomonas sp. Pseusp15. The sequence continues at coordinate 2,070,168 of NZ_CP168523.1, read as the reverse complement.
CCTTGGTGTAATTCTCCAGCACGCGAACCAGCAGTTCCTGGCTCTTGCCACGGAAGTTTTCATCGGCGAACAGCGATTGCGCCACGCCTTTGCGATACGCAGCGTAAGCCTCGTAATCGAGCAACGGCTGTTGCAGGGTCAGGGTCGAGCCGTAACTGCTGTAGTTGCGATCTTCACTCTGGCTGTTACCGCGGGCATTCAGTTGCGTGACCTTGGAGGAGTTACGCCCCTTGTTGTAGTTGTAACCCAGCTTCGGCAATAGCCCGGCGCGGCCGATGTCGCGGTTTTCGAGGCCGGCATCGCGCTCCTTGATGGCACCGAGGAACACCGGATCATTGCGTAACGCTTGCTCGTAGATGTCGAACGGCCCCATGGCCATTGCGCTGTTGCACGTCAGCAAGGCCAGGGTCGCTGCGAGCAGGGAAAGCTTATTCATACAACCGAACATCCTTATTCCTCGGTCAACGCGGAGCCTGCCCGGTCGAGCAGCGGTTTGAACAGATAGTTGAGGAGTGAACGCTCACCGGTGCGCACGAACATTTCTGCCGGCATGCCAGGCTTGATCACCAGGCCGTTGAGTTTTTCCATGGCCTGATCGCTGACGCTGCTGCGCAGCACGTAATACGGCGCACCGGTTTTCTCATCGACCATTTGGTCGGCGGAAATCAGGCTGACTTCGCCCGGCACTCGCGGGGTACGGCTCTGGTTGAACGCGGTGAACAGAATGTCCACCGGCAAGTGCGTGCCGACCTTGTCGATCAGGTTGATCGGCAAGTGCCCTTCCACTTCCAGGCTGGTGCCTTGCGGGACAATCTCCAGCAGGTTTTCGCCCTGGCGTACTACCGCGCCTTCGGTATGAACCCCAAGGTTGACCGCAATGCCGTCGGCGGTGGCGACGATTTCGCTGTGTTGCAGGTCGAAGCCGGCGGAAGTCAGTTGCTCTTCCAGGGTCACGCTTTTGAGCTGCGCGTCGGCCAGTTGGCTGCGCACTTCCTTCTGGTATTCCTCGCTGTGCTGTTGCAGCTTCAGCCGGGATTCGAGGATGCCCTGCTCCACCCGCCCGCTTTCGCCGGTGTTCTCTGCCAATTGTTGCTGCACTTGCGACAGCTGACGCTGGTATTCCATCAAGCGGTTGCGCGGGATGTAACCGTTGTCTGCCAAGGGCTGCAGATTGCTCAACTGTTGTTGCAGGGAACTGGCCTGGGCCGTCAGGTCAGTGCGCGCGCGGCGCATGCCGGCCAGTTGCGCGCTGGCGCCTTCGATGTTCGCGCGCAAAGCGCCTTGCTCACGGGAAAACGCCTCGCGACGGCTGCTGAACAATTGCCGTTGGCCTTCAAGCACCAACGCCAGGCGGGGGTCGGGATCGTTGCTCAGCTCAGCGGGGAAATTCACCTGTTTGAGGTTGTCCCGTTCACTCTGCCAGCGCGCCAGGCTGGCCCACGCCATGCGGTATTGCGCTTGCAGCGATTGCACGTCGGCCGCGACCTGGGTCTGGTCGAGGCGGAACAGCGGCTGGCCTTGTTTCACTACTTGGCCTTCACGCACCAGAATCTGGCTGATCACGCCGTTGCTCATCGATTGCACGGCTTTGCGCTTGCCCGAGACCACCACGGTGCCTTGCACCGGGATGCCTTGATCGAGCGGCGCGAGGCTCGCCCAAGTGAAAAAACTGCCGGCGCCGACAATCGCCAGAATCCAGCCCATGCGGGCGAAGAAACGGGCGTCACGCTCAGGGCGTTCGGCAATGTAGTCGTGTTCCATCGTCGCTTCGCTGTCGTTGTTCATGCGTGTGCTGCTCATACACCCGAATTCCTGGTCGTGGGCTGGTACTGCCGGCTCATGCTGAGCCCGCCCGGTGCCTGCGCGGCTTTTTCACGTTGTGGTTCCTGAGCGCCTGACTGGTTGCCGGCAAGCGCCTTGAGCACGTCCTGGCTTGGGCCGAAGGCTTGCAAGCGACCTTCGTTGAGCACCAGCAACTTGTCGGCCTGGGCCAGGGCCGAAGAACGATGGGTGACCAGAATCACGCTGGTGCCCCGGGCCTTCATGTGTGCGATGGCGCCGGCCAGTGCCGCTTCGCCGACGGTATCGAGGTTGGAGTTCGGTTCATCCAGTACCACCAGGCTCGGATGGCCGTACAACGCACGAGCCAGGGCCACGCGTTGCTTCTGGCCACCGGACAAACCACTGCCGTTTTCGCCGAGCACGGTGTCGTAGCCCTGGGGCATGCGCAGGATCAATTCATGGACGCCAGCCTGTTGCGCGGCTTCGACGACTTTTTGCGGGTCTGCCTCACGGAATCGGGCGATGTTTTCGGCGATGCTGCCACTGAACAATTCGATGTCCTGGGGCAGATAGCCGATGTAAGGGCCGAGGTCGTCGCGGTTCCAGCGATGAATGTCCGCGCCGTCGAGGCGCACCGTGCCGCCCAGCGTCGGCCAGACGCCGACCAGCACCCGCGCCAGGGTCGATTTGCCGGAGCCGGAAGCCCCGAGCACGCCCAGCACTTCGCCGGCGCCGAGGTTGAAATTGACCATGTGCAAGGTCGCTGCCCGCTGCCCCGGCGGGCCGGCGCTGACTTGCTCGAACGTGATCTGGCCTTTCGGCGCCGGCAGCGCCATGGCCTCGTCACTCGCAGGAAAGGCTTGCAGCAAGGCGTCGAGGCGGCGGTACGCGAGTTTGGCGCCGCTCCACTGTTTCCACACGGCAATCAACTGATCGATGGGGCTCAGCACCCGGCCCATCAAAATGGAGCCGGCGATCATCATCCCGGCGGTCATGTCGCCCTTGATCACCAGCAAGGCGCCCAACCCCAAGACCAGGGATTGCAGGCACAGGCGCAGGGTTTTGCTCAAGGAACTGATGACCGCGCCGGTATCGCTGGCCTGATTCTGCAGGCCGAGAAAACGCGAGTGCACCCCGAACCAGCGCTTGCGCAATGCACCAAGCATGCCCATGGCTTGAATGGTTTCGGCGTTATGCAGATGACTGGTGGCCAGTTGGCTGGATTTCTGGGAAAACCCTGCCGCTTCGCCCAAAGGCTTTTTGGTCATGGCCTCGTTGAGGCAGGCCAGCCCGATCAGCAGCACCGCCCCTGCGGTGGCCAATACGCCGAGCCAGACGTTAAACAGGAAAATCACAAACAGATAGACCGGAAACCATGGCGCATCGAAGAAGGCAAACAGCGCCGGACCGGTGACAAACTGGCGAATATGGGTCAAGTCGCCCAGGGATTGCCCGGCGTTGCCCTCACCCTTGAACAGGTTGCGCTCGAAAGCAGCCTGATACACCCGCAGGTTGAGACGGCGCTCCAGTTGGCTGCCGATACGGATGACGATGAAACTGCGCACAGTCTCCAGCAACCCGATGAAGGCGAAGAACCCGACCACCATCAGCGACAACATCGCCAGTGTGGTTTCGTTTTGCGACGACAGCACCCGGTCATAAACCTGGAGCATATAAATCGACGGGACCAACATCAGAACGTTGATCAATGCGGTAAAGCAGCCGACGCTGATCAAGATGCTCTTATAGTCGCCCAGTGCCTTGAATAACGGTGCGGTGGCCGGGCTCTTCGCCATCTTCATTGGTTTTTCCTGAGGTATTAAACCTCGCCTCACTTGGCAAGGTTCCAATTAACTGTCCGCACACGGGTCGAGACATTCTTTTGCCGGTTATTGCTGACAGATTAATAACAACTCTTTGTGGACTTTAAAGAGTCTTGGTTATTGATCTGCTGCTTATAACTGCAACAACGGTCTTTATATTCAGTACCTGTCGTCGGTCCGACGCCTTTCGCTTATTGCGCTGCGCGCGTGAGCGTAATAATCAGCCCCGACTTCAAGGTGCTTTTATAAAGCCCCTCATGCTGTCGGCTGAAAAACACAATTCTTGAGCCTTCTTCCCCGGTCACGGCAATGCCGTCCGGCTCCGGGAACCAGCCCATCGCCGATTTGTTCAGCCAGGCACTGAAGCAATCGGCCCCCTCACCCAGGGTCTGGTCCGATTTAAGCTCTATCGTGCAGACATTCGACGGTTTGTCCTGCAGCGCCTGGGACTCGGGCGAGTCTTGCGCGGTATTCAAAATGGCTTGCCATTTGCCGGCGAGCTCCGACGGATCGGCTAATTTCAGACTGCTTGCCATGGCTACTTCTCCAAGAAACATCATCAGCGTCGCTAACAGCCACGCGGTTGTTTTGCAGGTAAAAGCGTTCTGGGTCATAGGGCGTTTTACTCTGGATCGGGGCAGAGAACGACGCGTAAAGCGCCGCCCTCCTTTATGCCTTGAATCAGGCCACGATGTCCGAGAACGCCGCCTGGCCAACGGTGCTGACCAGGAAATCAGCCACGCCGTGCCCGGAGAAGTCCACCGACAACAGGCTGTTGCCGCCCGAAGTGGTCAACACTGCATCGCCTGCCGCACCGGTGAACGAGTTCACGAAATGCAGGCCCGCGCCTTTGGTGATGCCGGTCAGGTCGATCTTGTCCAGGCCGCTGACAAAATCGAGGATCTGGTCGACCGCGCCTGGCTTGGAGTCGCTGCTGGCCGCGAACACGAAGGTGTCCGAACCCGAGCCGCCCCACAGTTTGTCTGCACCGCCCGCGCCGAAGAGGATGTCGTTGCCGGCACCGCCCTTCAGTTCGTTGGACACACTGTTACCGATCAACAGGTCGCTACCCGAGCCGCCAATCGCGTTCTCGATCGTGACGCCTTTGGCGATGGACACGTTGCCCACCAGGCCGCCAACGTCGGAGAACGAGGCTTCATTGAGGTTGATCTTCTGGTTCTGGGTAAAGCCGGAGAAATCCAGGGTGTCCTTGCCGCCCGCATCCCACACCGAAAACACGACTTTGTCCGACGAGGAAGATGCGCTCAAGAAGTCGCGACCGGCGTTGGAGTTGAAGCCGTAGGTGGTGTCACCGGTACGGGTGGTGGTGTTGGCACCGTAGAGTTTCTGGATGGCCGCGATATCGTCCATCAGCGGGCCGGAAGAATACGCTTCCACACCGCCCTTGCTGAAGTTTTGATCGGTATTGCTTTCACTCCAGTAACTCATGACGCTGTAACCGCGGGTGTCTTGCCCGTAAGTCGCGTCATTGTAGGTCGGTGCACCTTCACCGGCGTTGTAATCGCCAGGGTGGGCCAGCCCCAGGGTATGACCGATTTCGTGGGTCAGGGTCTGACGGCCGTAGTTGTTCAGGTCCGGCGTCTTGTTCGGCGTATAGCTGCTGTTGGTCAGGTACCACGAAGTGCCGTCATAACCGGCGCCCGTGCCAGGCAGATAAGCGAATGCCGCTGCGCCATCCTGACCACCGCTGTAGTTGCCGAAGGTCATGTGACCGTCACCGCCGGAGGACTTCTCGGTGAAGGTGACGTTGGCCACGTCGGCCCAGGATTGCATGGCGAGCACGGCCTGGGCTTTCTGTTGCGTATTGAACTGGCTGAACCCGGTAATGCCGTGCTTGTTCATGGTGCTCGACGAGGCCGAGGTCAGGAACGTGTAGGTAAGTTCGATTTTGCCACTGCCGTCCTTGTCCTGGTAAGCAGCGCCGTCACGCAGCAGCTGGGTAGCGGCCTGGTCGACGGAGAAGGAGGGTTTGCCATTGACCGTGAGATTGCCACCCCGATCATACTGATGGCTGAAACTATCGATCTGGTTGTAGGCAGAACTGGCGGCAGCCAATGGTGCAAAGGCCTGTTCGGCAAGATCAATAGCGTTGTCTTTTACTTTCGACATAAACACACTTCCTTGTTTAGCAATGGAACAGTTTTTGTCCGATACGACAATCTCTGGCGAGATCGTCCTATCACTCGCCCAATGAAGGCGTATGAAAACTGACACAATTCGAAATCAAACGTCTACATTTTTTTTGACGTCAAATTGAACTGTTTCGCAGAACTCCAGCAAACATTGCTTGTGCTGTCGAAAGATTGTTCTTAGTACAGGGTTTCAGCCGGATTGTCCGACAATTTCATATTTAAATATTAAATATTGGTAAGTTGTTTTTTTGTTGATTGGCTCTCTTTTTTTGGACTTCTTAGTATCAGTGCCAGTGTATTGATATCAATCAAATTAAACGTCCAGTTAGTTGCCGCAGTGGACAACGACAGGGCTCCGACGACCCGTTAATCCCGGCACCGCCCTCAGACCATGCTCGTGATTGCGGCCTGCTAGACTGATTACGCTCTGGCTTGCCAGGCCACCGCATCCGAACGGCCAAAGTCCCTGTCTCCTGATCTGGAGGTATCCCATGAGCAACAGTACCGAACTCACAACTTTTACCGGCTGGGCCGCAACATCGGCAGGCGCGCCGCTGGAGCGCTATAGCTACGACCCCGGTCCATTGGGCGCCGAGGAGGTGGAAGTCGCCGTGGAGTATTGCGGCGTCTGTCACTCCGACCAGTCGATGATCGATAACGAATGGGGCCTGAGCCACTACCCGTTTATCCCTGGCCACGAAGTAGTCGGCAGTATCGTGCGAGTGGGCGCACAGGTACGCGGTCTCGAAGTGGGGCAACGGGTGGGCATTGGTTGGTACAAGGGCAGTTGCATGCATTGCTCCTCGTGCATCGGAGGCTCCCACAATCTGTGCAGCACAGTCCAACCCACCATCGTTGGCAGCAATGGAGGCTTCGCCGATCGCCTGCGTTCGCACTGGGCCTGGGCGCTTGCGATACCGGACGGACTTGACCCGGCCATGGCCGGACCGCTGTTCTGCGCAGGCTCGACGGTGTTCAACCCGCTCGTGGAATTCGACGTCAAGCCCACTGACCGGGTCGGTGTCGTGGGAATCGGCGGCCTCGGTCATCTGGCACTGCGCTTTCTCAACGCCTGGGGCTGCGAGGTCACGGCCTTTACCTCGTCGTTGAGCAAGCAGGACGAAGCCAGGCGCCTGGGCGCGCACAACGTGCTCGCCTCTACCGACAGCAACGCGCTGAAATCCATTGCCGGCACCCTGGATTTTCTCCTGGTCACCGCCAACGCCGACCTCGACTGGCCGGCCATGCTCGGCACGCTGCGCGGCAAGGGTCGCCTGCACTTTGTCGGCGTCGTGCCTGGCGCTATTCCAGTGCACGTATTCAACCTGCTGCCCCAACAAAAGAGTGTGTCTGCCTCGCCGGTTGGCTCGCCCAGTACCACGGCAACCATGCTGGAATTCTGCGCCCGGCATCAGATCTTGCCGCAGGTCGAACACTTTCCCATGAGCCGGATCAACGACGCCATTGATCACCTACGCAGTGGCAAGGCGCGTTACCGCGTCGTGCTGGACGCCAGCAAATGACAGACTGGCGCGTCGGGTAATACCGCACGCGCCTTTTGCCATCGCTACTCGAGAGGTGTTGCAGGCAGACCGATCAGCTACCGGTCCTGATCTTGTTCCACACCCGCGTCCGCACCCGGTCGATGTTCAACGGCATCGCCTCAAGGGCAAACAATTTGCCCATCATTTCCGGGCTCGGATACACCTTGGTGTCGCTCTTGATCGCCGGATCGATCAGGCGGTCGGCCTGTTCGTTGCCGTTGGCGTAGTGCACGTAGTTGCTGATGCCGGCCATGACGTCGGGACGCAGCAGGTAGTTCATGAACGCGTAACCGGCTTTCTCGTCCGGGGCGTCGGCGGGCATGGCGACCATGTCGAACCAGATGGCCGCGCCTTCCTTGGGAATCGAATAGCCGATGTCCACACCATTCCCGGCTTCCTTGGCGCGGTTTTCCGCCTGGAGAATGTCGCCAGAGAAGCCGACGGCCACGCAGATATCGCCGTTGGCCAGGTCGCTGGAGTATTTGGATGAGTGGAAATAGCTGACATAGGGCCGGACTTTCATCAGCAGCGCTTCGGCCTTTTTATAGTCTTCGGGGTTCTTGCTGTGATGCGGCAGCCCCAGGTAATTCAACGCCGCCGGCAACAGTTCGGGCCCGTTGTCGAGGATCGCCACGCCGCACTTTTGCAGTTTTGCCATGTTCTCGGGCTTGAAGATCAGGTCCCAGGAATCCACCGGCGCGTTGTCGCCCAGCACCGCCTTGACCTTGGCCACGTTGTAGCCGATGCCGGTGCTGCCCCATAAATACGGGAAGCCATGCTCGTTGCCCGGGTCGTTGGCTTGTAACGTTTTGAGCAACACCGGGTTGAGGTTTTTCCAGTTCGGCAGCTGGCTCTTGTCGAGTTTCTTCAGGGCCCCGCCCTCAATCTGTCGGGCCATGAAGTGGTTGGACGGGAATACCACGTCATACCCGGATGTGCCGGTCATCAACTTGCCATCCAGGGTTTCGTTGCTGTCGAAGACGTCGTAACTGAAGGCGATACCGGTTTCTTTCTGGAAGTTTTTTGTGGTGTCCGGGGCGATGTAGTCCGACCAGTTGTAGATTTTCACGGTCTCGGCGGCCTGACTGAGGGTCGCGACGAGCGCAAGTGGAGCAAGCGTCAGTGTCTTTCGGATCATGGGTCGATTCCTGTATGGGTTGTTTTCTTTTTATTGGAGAACTGGCAGGCAATCAGAGATCAAAAAATCAAAACGTAGGTCTTGCGCACGGTTTCCTGGATGTCCCAGATGCCGAGGCTGTTGGCTGGCAACATCAGTGCATCGCCGTTCAGCGCATGAAACCTTCCATGAACCCCGCGACCCGGCCGGCCAGTTTGCGACGCCAGGGCGCGGTGGACGGATTGGCCAGGGTCTGGTCTTCGTGAACGAAGCTGCGGATGATTGCGTTGTAGCCCAGCCAGCGGCAGGGCTCCGGCTCCCAGGCCTTGAGCGCGTCGAGACCGCCCTCCGTAATCACCCACGGCTGGCGCACCAACTCGGTATCGCGCCGAAGAATCAGATCGGCCAGCGTCCGCCCGCCGAGGTTGCTGGCACCCACGCCTTCCCCGCCATAACCGCCCGACAAGGCGATGCCGCTGGCCTGATCGCAGAGCATGTGCGGCTTGAAGCGCCGGGACATCCCCAGGTTTCCGCCCCAGGCGTGGGTGATTCGCACGTTCTTGAGCTGCGGGAAGAGTTCACCGAACAGGTAGCGTCGTAACTGCACTTCGCTGGCGCTCAGCTCGAAGTCATGGCGCAACTTGCCGGCAAACTGATAGCCGCCACGGGCGCCAAACACCAGACGGTTGTCGGCCGTGCGCTGGCCGTAGGTGACCTGGCGGCTGCTTTCGCTGAACGCCTGACCATGGCTGAGGCCGATGTCGTCCCAGGTCGCGGCGGACAGCGGTTCGGTCGCCACCAGTAAACTCTGCACGGGCAATTGATAACGACCCAGCGGCGGCAACGTGACTGCGTAACCTTCTACCGCCGGCACGATCCAGCGGCTGCGAACCTGCGCGCGGGCGGTACGCAAACTGCCCGACTGCCACTGGGTGACCGGGCTGTTTTCATAAATTTTGACCCCCATGCGCTCCACCGTCCGTGCCAGACCTCGCACCAACTTTGCCGGGTGAATGGTCGCCACGTGCGGTGCATAGATACCGCCATAAGGTTTGGCAATTCTGATCTGTTGCGCCAATTGCTCGGTGTTGAGCCAGCGGTAGTCGGCCTCGGTCAGCCCTTGGCGGTAGAGCGCGTCCAGATAATTGCGCAGGCTGGCTTCCTGCTCCGGGTAACGCGCCGCACAGTAAAGCGCCCCGCCCTCGCGGTAATCGCAGTCAATGCCTTCTCGTTCGAGGACGATCTCTACTTCATCAGGGATGCTGTGCAACAGATCGAAAGAGGCGCGACGTTGTTCCGCCGGTAGTCCGGCGAGCAAGCGGTCTTCACCCAGCAGATTGCCCATCAACCAGCCGCCGTTACGGCCCGACGCACCAAACCCCGCGGTTTGGGCTTCGACGATGGCGATGTTCAGTCCCGGCGCCAGGCGTTTGAGGTAGTACGCCGTCCAGAGCCCGGTGTACCCGGCGCCAATGATGGCCACGTCGACGTCCAGGTCCTGTTCCAGCGCCGGGCGCGCCAGCATCGGCTCGTCGAGTTGATCCATCCACAAACTGATCGTTCGCCACGCTGCCATGCAAGACTCCGCCACTCAATACTTCGATGGCGTCGATCCTAGTGCGTGGGCTCAGGGGCCGTCTTGCGCGCGTGCACGCAAAGAAATTTGTTTGGCGTAAGCCTTGGGCGACAGACCGGTGTGCTGGCGGAAACAGCTGTAAAACGCCGACAGCGAATTGAAGCCTGCGGCAAAGGCCAGCTCATCGATACGCAGCGGCGGCGCGGCGCTGTCCAGTGCCGCGAGCAAATGCCGCAACCGCGCCTGATTGACGTAACGGTAGAAGCTTTGACCGAGCACCTGGTTCAACAGGTAGGAAATCTGATTGCGGCTGTAACCGCACTCCTTCGCCACCCGTTGCAGGTCGAGTTCGGGATCCAGGTACGGCTGCTGTCCCTGGAAATACTGCTGCAAGTCTTCGGCCATGAAACTCAGCTGTCGCGGTGACAACCCGAGCCGACTGACCGCCGGGCGCAGGTTGCGGGCGGCTTTGCCGGATGTTTGTTCATGTACAAGGGTGGCGTATTCATTGACCCGCCAGATCAGCCCGTCACGTACGGTGATCGCCTCGCTGGTCCGAAACGACACCAGCCCTTCACCGCCGCGAAGGGTGATGCGGTATTGAATGAACGCCGTGTTGCCATCCAGTCGAATACGGTCCGAGTGCTCCAGCGCCTCATCCGGATCCCGGGGCATGCTGTCGCGCACGTAGTCGCGCAACGCATCCAGCCCCATCACGCGGTTCTGGAAAAAGTCGTTGTACTGAATGTCCGGGTGATAAAGCGCCATCACACCATCCAGATCCCGGTGCTTCCAGCGCAGGTGGTAACGCATGACCGTGTCGCCCGTGGCCTGGGTTTGCGACGGACCATCATCATCGGCGTGCATAGAGGACTCGACGAGAAAAAACCGAGCTTGCCGAAGTTCTGTCCGGGCTTCAATGACCAATGGGATGCCCGGCAATGCTGGCCCTTGGCCGAGATGCCCGTATCTCATGACCTGCATCAAAAAAAACTGAACCAATCGCTGAACGGTCTGAAAAAATCCACATGATTTTCACATCCGGGTGCTACTTTTAAAGACAGTCACCGGTTGAGCCATTGAAGGCTCTTCCCTCCTAACATGAGCTAAAGGAAGCGCTCGATGAAGAAGGTGGGCAACACATGAATCAAGGTTCATTCAGCAAGGTTACTTTTCCAAATGCCTGCCAGCTGATGCGCTGGCATTTTCATCCCATGGGTTTCGAGGCGACCATGGATGCACCGGGCAGCATGGTTGCTCGCCTGTTCGACCGAGCCAGCGGCGAAACCATGATCGCCATTGCCGGCATTCCTTGTGCAACGGTCATGAACGCTGCCGATGTAGAGCGGATTATCGAAGCGGTCGAGGATGAGCTGGAAGCGTTCATTCCTCCGCAGACGCTCAGGAGTTATGCCTGACAGCCAACACCCGACAAAAAGCCCGCTTATCGATTTAGCGGGCTTTTTGTAGCAGCTGCCGAGCCCGATCGGCTTGTAGCAGCTGTCGAGCCTGCGAGGCAGCTGCTACAAGGAATGCGTCGCCGCAACTTGCATCAGCGCCTGGGCCAGATCGGCGCGTAGGTCTTCGACATCCTCCACCCCCACAGACAAACGCACCAGCGCATCGCTGATACCTAGCTGTGCGCGTGTTTCTGCGGGAATGGTGGCGTGAGTCATGATTGCCGGGTGCTCGATCAGGCTTTCCACCCCGCCCAGGCTCTCGGCCAAGGCAAAGATCCGCACACTCTCGAGAAAACGTCTGGCGCCCGTCAGGTCGCTGTTCAGCTCGACGGAAATCATCCCGCCGAACCCGCGCATCTGCCGCCGCGCCAATTCGTGCTGCGGGTGCGATGGCAGGCCCGGATAATACACGCGTGCCACTTGCGGCTGACGTTCCAGCCATTGCGCCAACTCCAGCGCGTTGCTGCAATGACGTTCCATGCGCAGCGCCAGGGTCTTCACCCCGCGCAAGGTGAGGAACGCGTCGAACGGCCCGGCGATCGCCCCCACTGCGTTCTGCAGAAAGCCCAGGCGCTCGGCCAGTTCTGCATTCTGCCCGACCACTGCGATGCCGCCGATCACGTCGGAATGACCGTTGAGGTACTTGGTGGTCGAGTGCAGCACGATATCAAAGCCCAATTCCAGAGGACGCTGGATCCACGGGCTGGCGAAGGTGTTGTCCGCCACGCAGATGATGCCGCGCTCGCGACAGATGCGTGCGACGGCGGCGAGGTCAGTGAGGCTGAGCAAAGGATTGCTCGGCGTCTCGACCCAGACCATCCGCGTGTCATGCTGCAGCGCCGCTTCGAAGGCCGCCAGGTTCGTCAGATCAACGAAGCTGAAGCGATGCCCCGCGCTGCGCCGGCGCACCCGTTCGAACAGACGGAAAGTCCCGCCGTACAAGTCATTGCCAGAAACGATGTGCGCACCCGCGTCGAGCAATTCGAGCACAGTGGCGATCGCCGCCAGCCCGGAGGCGAAAGCGAACGCCTGGGTGCCGCCCTCAAGGTCCGCCACGCAACGCTCCAGGGCAAAGCGCGTCGGGTTGTGCGAACGCCCGTAATCGAAGCCCTTGTGCACACCGGGGCTCTGCTGCGCATAGGTGGAGTTGGCGTAAATCGGCGGCATCAGCGCCCCGGTGGTCGGGTCCGGCGTCTGTCCGGCATGGATCACACGGGTGGCAAAGCCCCGTGGCGCGGTGCTTTCATCGTGCTGACTCATGCCAGGGACCTCCGCAAGTGATTGAGCATGTCGACGCGGGTAATCAGGCCATGGAAGCCCGAGGTGTCGGCGATGATCGCCACCAGCCCACGGTCGAGCACCGCCTCCAGTTCAGCAAGACTGGCGCCGGGAGGCAGGGTTTCGAGTTTGTCGGTCATCGCGCTGGTCACGGTCATGCGAAAGTGCGTGGCGTCTTCATGCACGCCAAACAGAATATCGGACTCGTCGATGACCCCGACCAGCCGCTGCCCGTCCACCAGCACCGGCAGTTGCGACACATCCGCCAGGCGCATGCGCTGGAAGGCGGTGAGCAAGGTGTCGTCCGGGCCGACGCTGACCACCCGGCCATCCTCGAAACGCCGCGCGATCAGGTCACGCAAATCGCCGTAGCGTTTGCGCGCAAGCAGGCCCTGATCGTTCATCCACTGGTCGTTGTAGATCTTCGACAGATAACGGGTGCCGGTGTCGCAAACGAAACTGACCACCCGCTTCGGCTCGGTCTGCTCGCGGCAGTAACGCAATGCCGCCGCCAGCAAGGTGCCAGTCGAAGAGCCGCCGAGAATGCCTTCGGCGCGCAGCAGCTGGCGGGCATGATCGAAGCTTTCCTCATCGCTGATCGAATAGGCCTTGCGCACGCTGGAAAGGTCGGCAATCGACGGAATGAAGTCCTCACCGATGCCCTCCACCGCCCAGGAGCCGGGCGTACCAAGGGTGCCGCTGCGGCTGTATTCCGCCATCACCGAGCCGACCGGGTCGGCCAACACCATTTCCAGATTCGGTTGTACGCGCAGAAAGAAACGAGTCAGCCCGGTCAGCGTGCCGGCCGAACCGACACCAACCACGATGGCATCCACATCATGCTGAGTCTGCGCCCAGATCTCCGGCGCGGTGCTGCACTCGTGGGCCAGCGGGTTGGCCGGGTTGTTGAACTGATCGGCGAAGAAGGCGTCGGGAATGTCCTTGGCCAGCCGCGCAGCGACGTCCTGGTAATAATCGGGATGGCCCTTGCCGACGTCGGAGCGGGTGATATGCACCTCGGCGCCCATCGCCTTGAGGTGAAGGACTTTTTCGGTGGACATCTTGTCCGGCACCACCAGCACCACCCGGTAACCCTTGGCGCGGCCGACCAGAGCCAGCCCCAGGCCAGTGTTGCCGGCCGTGGCCTCGACGATGGTACCGCCGGGGCGCAGGCGACCGTCGCGCTCGGCGGCGTCGATCATCGCCAGGCCGATGCGATCCTTGATCGAACCACCGGGGTTCTGCGATTCAAGCTTGAGGAACAGTGTGCATGGGCCGGTATCGAAGCGGCTGATACGCACCAGCGGCGTATTGCCGATCAGTTCGAGCACGGCGGGACGGGAGTTGTTCGGCATGTCGTCACCTCGCTACGGGTATCCGCACTGGATGGACAGCGACCTGAAGCGTGTCGAGCGCCTCGTCGCAATCAAAGCCTCGCTTGGACCATAGGCCGGGATCGCGCCCCTCGCAACTTTTGTGGCGAGCGAGCTTGTTGTGGCGAGGGAGCTTGCTCCCGCTTGAGTGCGCAGCGCTCACAAAAATCGGCAATGCTTGTCGCATTTTTGGGGCCGCTACGCAGCCCAGCGGGAGCAAGCTCCCTCGCCACAGGTTTTTTGACTCAAGACTCTCTTGAGGTTCAGGCCTGCACTTTTCCCTGACGGTGATCGGCAAAAAACGCCTTGCCCTTGCCGATCCGGTCGGAGGCCTTGGGCATATTCGCCGCCTGGGTATCCTGGCCATCGACATACCAGTAGCAATGGCTCACCGCCCGGGTGATGCCCACGTAGGCCAGACGCAGGATCTCGTCTTTCTGTGCGCTGTCGTAGGGCTCGCTGTCGCCGGCCTTGCCGAGTCCGGCCATGCGATAGACCTGGTTCTTGTAAGGCGAACTGGTCAGATGCTGGCAATCTCCCAGCAGGAATACCGCATCAGCTTGCAGGCCCTTGGCGCTGTGATAGGTCAGTTGCTTGAGCCGCCGCGCGTCGTACGGCAAGCTAGAATCCACATTAACTACAGACTGAATATGCTCTTCTATCAATGACTTATCGCTACTTTTTCGATAAAGCATCAAGATTGAATCGCCTTTTCTGTAGTGCTCGATCAGGCGCTGGGCCATACCCTGGTCATCCCGATCGAGAACGTTCACCGGCAGCAACGCCTTGGGTTCTCCGCTGGCCTTGGCCTTCTTGCCGGCGATTGCCGGTGCGGCGCGGACGATGTGCTCCGCCGCGTCGATGATGTGCTGATGGCTGCGGTAATTGTCGCTGAGCATCACCTTGGTCGTGCTCGGTGACGGGAACTCCTTGTTGAACTCCATGAAATAGCTCGGCGAACTGCCACGCCAGCCGTAGATCGATTGCCAGTCGTCCCCCACACACAGCAATGACGAACGTTGCGCCCCTCGCCCTACGTGCATGGCCGGGCCACGACTGCGGATCTCGGCCAGGCTGGCGCGAATCCAGGAAACGATCTGCGGCGACACGTCCTGGAACTCATCGATCATCAAGTGCGACATTGGCCTGAGCAGTTCATCGCCGAGCAACTTGAGATTCTCCGGTGAATGCTCGCTGAACAGGGCAAACATCCGGTTGTAGGTCATCACGGGTGGCGATTGATCCAGCAGATGATCTTCCAGCGCTCGCCAGAACAGGCTCAAGGCCTCGAAGAAGAATCGGTCCGGGTCATCTTTGGCGAAACTCATCTGGCCCACGGCATTGGGCACATCCAGGCCGAGGTTTTCGATAAACCCGGCTGCCGCGACAAAACAGTCCAGCAACGGCGCGGAAGCCAGCTCGCCCTTGACCTTGTAATCGAAGCCCGGCCCGGCGCTGGCGTCACCGGCAAGCGACGCCAAAACACGTTTTGAAGATTCGTAACTATCAAGCCATATCAATGGCTTATGACAGAAAGCTTGAAACAAGGTGCGCTTTACAGCCCATTCCGCACGCACGGTCAGCTTGGCATTCGGGCGGCTGACCTGGGGATTTTCCCGAGGATCGAAACCCAGCACCACCCAGGCATCCAGCGCCGGAATGTAACCGTGGCAATGGAAGGTCGAACCGTTGATGTCGAAGGCCTGACGATTCGGCTCGATGCCCTTGATCGGCCAAGCGCCGGCGCGAAACCACAGGTCCTCGATGGTGTCGCACAGCTCTTCATCGCGCTTGGCCGCCAGTTCAGTCACCGCCATGCGCTTTTGCACGTCCGGGTGATCGCGCTCCAGTTCCTTGAGCTGCAAGGCGTGACGAGACAACGGCTTGATCAATTCGCGGAAACGCTCATCGCGGGTATGCAGGCTGTGATAGCAGGCGTTGAGTTGTTGGCGCTGGGCATCGTTGATTCGCAGGTCGAAGGGGTTGCTGTCGACCTCCTCATCGGTGCCCTGCACGCGAAAGCTGAGGTTTTCGAAGGCTTGCAGTCGTTCGAAACCCGGCAGGCTGCGCACCATTGGCAGGATCCGCGAATGAAAAGTACGCACCAGGTCCCGCGCTTCTTTGAAACTGAGTGCCCGACCCCACACGGCAAACAGTTCGATCAGCTTATTGATGAAGTCCTTGCGCGACTCGCGAGTGAAGGTCACCACGGTCATCGAGCTCAGCTCAAACCCCAGGTAATGGCTGAGCAGCAGGATACGCAACACCAGGGTGGTCGACTTGCCCGCGCCCGCGCCGGCGATCACCGAAGTCGACGGTGTGTCACTGAAGATCATTTTCCATTGGGCAGCGCTCGGCTGGGCATGCGCAGGCAGCAGTCGCGCCACGTCGGCCTTCATGCGCTTCTTCAGCTCGGCGCTCAATGGCAGGCGCCAATCGTCGAACAGGTTGTCATCGACGTTGGGCGGTCGATGCTCGGTCGAGCGCGAGTCACGGATCAGCAGCACTTGCCGGCCTTCTTCCAGACCCTCGAGCTTGCCTTCCTTATAGCCGTATTCCACGCCAGCGCTGTGACCGCTGCGAAAACCGTCGGCTTGCCCGTGCAGCCAGGACGCACGGTGTTGCGCGCGCAGGCGGGTCAGGCCGTGGCCAAAGAACCGGGCGGCCAGACGTTTGAGCAAAGGCATCTCGGCCAGGGGACGAAGTTCGGGCGGAAGATCGGGTGTGTGTTGCGGCACGCAGGCGGACTCCAGTGTGTAAGGCTGTCGGGGGCTATGGTGTCTGCATTTGCCGTTGAGTTCTAGTGAAATGCTTACAGGTCATTGGCTTATGCGATGAAGTGAAGGCTGGATGAGAAAAATTCGAGATTATTCGGTATCAAATAATTCGATTGTATTGAGGCATTTTTTACGCTTTTTATCGATGGGTACCTGATGGATGATACTGACCATCAACCACCGGTTCTCGTTTGTGGCTCAGACGTTCTGCCCCCATGACGAACCTTTTTCAGGAGACGATCATGCTTGAACTCAGACCTTTCAACTCCCTGGGCGGCGCGCACCATGGCTGGCTGGATGCCCATCACCACTTTTCGTTCGCCGAGTACTACGACCCCAAACGCATGAACTGGGGCAACCTGCGGGTGTGGAACGATGACGTGATTGCCCCCGGCACCGGGTTCCCGCAACACCCGCACCGGGACATGGAAATCATCACCTACGTTCGTGAAGGCGCGATTACCCACCAGGACAACCTGGGCAACAAGGGCCGTACCGAAGCCGGTGATGTGCAGGTCATGAGTGCCGGCACCGGGATCGCCCACAGTGAGTACAACCTGGAAGCGACCGAGACCCGGATCTTTCAGATCTGGATCATCCCCAACGAAACCGGTCTGGCACCGTCGTGGGGCGCCAAGCCCTTCCCCAAAGGCCAGCGCGAAGGCTTCGTGACCCTGGCCAGTGGCAAGGCCGGCGACGATCAAAGCCTGCGGATTCGCGCCGATGCACGTCTGGTGGCGGCCAACCTGAAAGCCGGGGAAACGGCTGAATATCGTCTGGACAGTGGCCGTCGCGCTTATCTGGTGCCAGCGACAGGAGCGATTGAAGTCAATGGCTTGCGCACACAAGCTCGAGACGGGGTCGCGGTTGCCGATGAGCAAGTGTTGCGGGTGACTGCGATCGAAGACAGCGAAATCGTCTTGGTAGATGTGGCTTGAGGCGGTAAATGCGCGGCAAAAAAAAGGGCGACCGTTGATGGTCGCCCCTTTTTTTTGCTGTGTGTCCCGTCCTGAACAAGGTTTACACCAGCTTCAGGACTAGACAATTTCATTTGTGGCGAGGGAGCAAGCTCCCTCACCACAGGACTTTCAATCACTTCGCAGAAATTGCGCCATCTACCAGTGTCTGAGCCTCGGCCACCAGTTGTTTCAGGTGATCGTCACTGACAAAGCTTTCCGCGTAAATCTTGTAGATGTCCTCGGTGCCCGACGGCCGCGCCGCGAACCAGCCGTTCTCGGTCATGACTTTCAGACCGCCGATGGCCTGGTCGTTGCCCGGTGCATGGCTGAGGATGCTCTGGATCGCTTCGCCCGCCAGTTGAGTCGAAGTGACCTGGTCCGGCGACAATTTGCTCAGCAGTGCTTTCTGTTCAGGGTTGGCCTTGGCATCAACGCGTACCGAGAACGGCTCACCCAGTTCATCGGTCAACGCGCGATAGGCCTGGCTTGGATCACGGCCCGTGCGAGCGGTCATTTCAGCGGCCAGCAGCGCCGGAATCAAACCGTCCTTGTCGGTACTCCAGACACCGCCGTCCTTGCGCAGGAACGACGCACCGGCGCTTTCTTCACCGCCAAAACCCAGGGAGCCGTCAAACAGACCGTCGGCAAACCATTTGAAACCGACCGGCACTTCGTACAGACAACGGCCCAGGCGTTTGGCGACGCGATCGATCAAGCCGCTGCTGACCACGGTCTTACCCACGGCCGCATCGGCCCGCCACAGTGGACGGTTCTGGAACAGGTAGTCGATCGACACCGCGAGGTAGTTGTTCGGCGCCAGCAAACCACCGGACGGGGTCACGATGCCATGACGGTCGTGGTCCGGGTCGCAGGCAAACGCCACGTCGAAACGCTCTTTCAGGCCGATCAAGCCTTGCATGGCATAGCTGGACGATGGGTCCATGCGGATCTGCCCGTCCCAGTCGACGGTCATGAAACGGAACGTTGCATCAACCTGTTTATTCACCACTTCCAGGTCCAGGCGGTAGTGCTCGGCAATCGCCGACCAGTAGCGCACCCCTGCTCCGCCCAGCGGATCGACACCCAGACGCAGCTTCGCATCGCGGATGGCGTCGAAGTCGATCACGTTGATCAGGTCAGCGACATAGGTGTTGAGGTAATCATGACGATGGGTAGTGCTGGCCTTCAGGGCCTGCTCGTAGCTGATGCGTTTGACGCCGGCGAGCTTGGCTGCCAGCAACTCGTTGGCCTTGGCTTCGATCCACTTGGTGATGTGGGTATCGGCCGGGCCGCCGTTGGTTGGGTTGTACTTGTAGCCACCGCTTTGCGGCGGGTTGTGGGACGGCGTGATGACGATGCCGTCCGCCAGGCCTGAAGTGCGCCCGCGGTTGTAGCAAAGAATCGCATGGGAAATGGCCGGCGTCGGGGTGTACTCGTCGCCTTCGGCGATCATCACCGTGACACCGTTCGCCGCCAACACTTCCAGGGCACTGGCACCGGCTGGCGTGGACAGTGCGTGGGTGTCGATCCCGACGAACAGCGGGCCATCGATGCCCTGGGCCTCGCGATACAGGCAGATCGCCTGGCTGATGGCCAGGACATGCCATTCGTTGAAACTCAAGTCGAACGAGCTACCTCGGTGTCCGGACGTGCCGAAGGCGACGCGCTGGGTAGAAATGGCTGCATCGGGCTGGCCGGTGTAATAGGCCGTTACCAGTCGCGGGATGTCGACCAACAGTTCTGCCGGTGCCGGTTTGCCCGCAAAAGGACTGAGTGTCATGCAAAACCTCTGAGAGAGAGTGGTTCGGGATAGGAGCGCAGTTTACTGACAGTTTGGCCGTTGCGCGACGTTATCGAATGTCAGGTTCCGAGGAGCTCTTCCACCTCGGCTCAATCGATCGATTCCAGACGCAAGGCATCCCCCAGTAGCCCCAGTGCAGCGACGAGCTCGTGGTCGCCACCGAACGTATGACTCAGGCGCAAGTGCTGCGCGTGCAGGCCCTGCAAACTGAACAACTCCCCCGGTGCGATGACCACTTGCTGCTTGAGCAGTCTCTGGAACACTCGATGTACATTGACCTGGCGCAACGAGCGAATCCACACCGTCGCCCCGCCCTGGGGCTCGACGAAATGCAGCGATTCCGGCAGACGCTCCTGGAGCAGTTGGGTCATCAGCACCATGCGTTCCTTGAGCAGTCGACGCAACACCAGCAGGTGTTGATCGATGCGTCCGTTGCTGTACAGCCGCGCGATGGCTTTCTGACGAATCAGCGACAAACGGAATGCCCGCAGCAGAAAGTGCCGTTGCAGTTCGGCACGCAGTTGTCGCGAAAGCAGGTAACCAAAGGGTGCCTCCGAGCCGATGATTTTCTCGAAAGTGGAAAACACGATCAGCCGATCAGGGTCCACCAGGTCGCGAAACCGCAAGCCGCTCGGCTCGAATTCGAGCTCGCCGTAACAATCGTTTTCCAACACCCAACAGCCATGCCGTCCCAGCAGTTGCGCAGTGGACTGCCGGTTGTCGTCAGGCGCCACGCTCCCGCGCGGCATGTTCAGTCCCGATGAAAGCATCATCAGTCGCACCTGCCCGGTCTCGAGCAGCTCTCTCAGCTGTTCGAGATCCAGGCCACCACAGGCTTGCAGCGGCAGCTCGACAACCTGCACGTCTGCGTCCTGGAACAAGCGCAGAATCACCCAGTCGCACGGCGACTCGACCACCACCACCGAATCTTTGAGCTCAAGAACGGCGATCAATATTTCAAGTACGCCGCGCATATCTGCGCCGATATAGACATCATCGGCATGCCAGCAGCGTGTCGGCGAAGTGGTGTAGCGTGCCGCAAGGGCCGTGCGCAGTTCCAGCTCGCCGCAGGGTTGTGAAGACGGTTGTGGCTGGCGCGGATACTGGCGCAGCAATTCTCTCTCCAGCAACAACAACGGGCTGTCCAGGGGTTGTAACAACGCCGGCTCATCGGCGCTCAACACCAGCATGCCGGGGCGCCTGGCGTTGACATAGACCGTTTCGAGCAGGTCTTTGCCGCTGCCGGGAAGACCGATAGAAGACACCGGCAGTGCGTAATAGCCTGACTTGGCAACCGAATAGATGCGTCCTTCCTTCTCCAGCAGCGAATAGGCGTATTGAATGGTCGAGATCGACACACTCAAACGATCCGCCAACTGCCGCAATGAGGGCAGGCGCACTCGCACGTCACTGCCCGGCTCATTGATCAGATTGTTCAGGTAGCGGTACACCGCCTGGTACGCGAAATCGGAATCTCGTGATCCTTTCATGGGTGATGACCGAACACGCTACGAACGTCATGACGCACTCTTGATGCATCCGCCAAACCAGGAACATTCACTGGCCCATCGACCATTCGCCAGTCACTGCTGTTTCATTCTCGGGGTCCATGTCTTCGACTTGCACGCCCGCGTCGCCGCTTTCCGTGTCTGGCACCCTACCCTCATCCCGAACCACCGGCCTCATGCGGTAAAGCGTACCGATCAGGCTGACCGGTAACCCGCTGACATCCACCATCCACTGCAGAACCTGCTCGGGTGCCGGACCGCCCTGCATCGCCCGGTGCAATTCCGGCAGCGCTACCAGCATGCCGGGATGGCATTGACGAAGAAAATGCTCCAGGGCCGCGCCGTTATCGACAAACGGGGCGAACAGCAGGCACACCAGTTGGGCTTCACTCAAACCGAGATTTTTTTGTGCTTCGGCTGTCGCCAATCCGCGCTGATCGGCCATGGTCAGCGGATTGCCGAAGGTCTCCACTGCCTGCACGCAAAAGCGCTCGGGCAATTGTTTACGACGCATCATCACCAAGGCCCGCTGCAGGTATTCGCTGACCCCCTCTTCGTAGGTGCGACCGTGTACAAAGCGCGCTTGCAAGCCGCGAAGGTGCGCGGATATCGACGGACTGACATAGTCGTTATCACTGAGTTGAGCCGTCAGTTCGTCAGGTTGGAAGCCGAGGAAGTCAGTGAGCAGCGGCCAGCGCTCCTCCAGGTTGCTGACCAGCATGTCGTGGATGTCGATGAAGGTCGTGCGACGGCAGGCCTCAAAGCGCTCGGAAGGACGCCACGCAGCCTGAGCAGAGTCGGGATAAAACTCGCGATAGCAGTCGCTGCCCAGTTCATCGAGCCGCGCGAACAATCCCTCGTAGCCCGTTTCATGGCGGCTCGTCGGTGCAAGCCCGGCCTTGGCTGCGGCACGGTTCAAACCCTCGATAAACTGCGCCTGCCGACGGGGTGAATCGCTGCTGACCATGACATCGACGCCGTTGTCCCAGCGGGCAATTTGTCCATAAAAATCACCTGTGGCCAGGTACCCGTCGTCCCACAACTCAAGCGGCCCGTTCCAGGCCCGACGGTGCCCGACCATCAGCAGGTTGAGCCGATTCGACTCGCGGCCGGCATCGGAGATTGGCGCCAAGTGATTGAACGGCAGGACCTCACGATTATCGACCATCAACATTTCGACCCGGGGATCGTCGTAGAGAAACAATGCACTGCTGCTGCGATGGATGTTTTCCAGTGCTGTCGCAGCCGTACCATTCAAGCGCAAAGTGGCCACTCGCAGCTGGAACGTCGCCGGTGCCCGACCGGCGATACTCAGTTGCGCGGCGCGCAGCAGCGCCAGTGTGTAGCAGCTGTCACGGGACCCGGACTGGATCGCCAACACCTTGTAATCGCCGATACGCTCCATACCTCCAGCCGACACCACCAGGCGCTGAATCATCAGTTGCAATGCCGTGCGCTCGGCGCGAGAGAAAAAGCTCAGCAAGCGCTGCAGTACTTGTTGATAAACATAATTCATTGCCTGTTCATGGGTATGGGTCATCATTGTTTACCTGTTACTCATAAGTTCGACGCCACGCAAACAATTACATGCACTGCGCGACGGATTGCCTGTCATGAATGGGGTGCCGGGGTTGTTATCAAATGCTAGCACTTAAGCATTTTGTAATTATTTGAAATGGTTGCATGTCTCGAGAACCCCAAGCAGGGCAATACCGCCGCAACGCCAGGCAGGACGGGTGTTTTTCGGCCCCGAGCGATGTCCTAGGAAATTTCCGACAACATCCCACAGACGTGTAATACAAGAAATAAAGAAAGAAATTGCCAATAAATGTATGACCGCCGAGCGGCGTCGAATTATTTGTTGAGCATGTATTGCCGATGCGCGTTGAAAAGTTTCAACCTGATACCCAGCCATGACTCTTTCCTTGAGATGAAATAATCATTCAATTATCAGGGCTTACATAATGATTAGAAGATACAGATCGAGAGCAAAAACCAGTTCAGTTGCTGAACCGCCCCACCGAGGGATCGATGGGATGTCTCATTTTGGAGGTTTTGACAGCGGAAAAGTCCGTGCCTGCACGGACCTTTCCAGAGGGGTTTATACAAGGGGGCTCGTACGAAGAGCTCAGACAGGCTCGACCTCAAGGGCGACCCGTTCGCGGCATGGGCATTCGTCCATGTAGCGGTGTGCTTCGACAAACTGGGAAAACGGGAATACCCGAGTCTTGAGTGGCAGCAGCACATGGTCTGCGGTCAACTGGTTGATGTCGCGCAGGGCACGTTGCAGTGCGGCCTGATCCTGGAGGATGCCCAGCTCCGGCTTGCCGGTGAAGTTGCCGATGCAGTGCACGAAGAACTGAATGTTCTTCTGGAACGCCGCACAGGCCGGAAATGGCGTCTGGTTACCACCCTGCAGGCCATAGAGCACCAGGCTGCCGCGAGGCGCGAGCACATCGCCGAGCAGCGACATCTGCGGGCCGCCCAGGCCATCGAACACCACATCGACGCCACGGTTGTCGGTAATTTTGTTGATCCGCATCAGCAGATCTTCTTCTTCGGTGACGATGACTTTTTCGGCACCCAGCGACAGCAGGTATTCACGCTCATCCGCGGTTTTGGTCGCAGCGATTACTCGCACACCAAGGGCTTTGCCCAGCTGTACGAACGACGGCCCGGCGCAGTGACTGGCGTCGGTCACCAGAGCGAATTGCCCGGGCTTGACGCGCGCCAGATCGGTGTAGCCAAAATAGGCGACCAATAGCGGCGTGTAATGCACGCTGGCTTCGACCGGACTGAGCACGTCCGGGTAGCGGGTCAGCGCCGTGCGCGGCAGAACGATCTGTTCGCCGTAGACCGGATAATCGTTGGGGCTTTCGGCCGGGAAGCTGGCGACCTTGTCACCGATAGCGAGGTCATCGACCCCCTCGCCGAGCGCCGTGACCACGCCGGCCATTTCATGACCCAGGCCTGAAGGCAGGCGAGCATGGGACGAGGCCAGGTTCTGGCGCCAGAGAATGTCGTACCAGCTGATGCCTATCGCCTCGACACGCACCTGCACTTCGCCCGGCGCAGGCAGAGCGGCCGCATGCTCTTCGCATTTGAGCACCTCGGCTGGACCAAACTTGTGAAAACGGATCGTGCGGGACATCGCAAACCTCGTCAAAGTAACCTCTAATGCCCTGAACTCTATCTGGGCTTTCTACCCAAGACCATCAGTGGCTATTAATAGTCGACATGCCTGTCATTGATTCCGCAGCGACGGCGACATCATCCAATGCCGTAAAAACCGAAGCAGCCTTTCAGGGAAAACTGAATTACCCTGTGCAGAGTACCAGCCTTTCCCCGTAAGATTCACGCCGGCCATTGTTCTCATATGGTCGCTCACGTCAAGTTTGCTGAATCTGCCAGGACCCCAGATGAATCGTAATGACCTGCGTCGTGTCGACCTGAACCTGTTGATCGTTTTCGAAACACTGATGCACGAGCGCAGTGTGACCCGCGCTGCGGAGAAATTGTTCCTCGGCCAGCCGGCCATCAGTGCGGCGCTCTCGCGCCTGCGCGGGCTGTTCGATGACCCGTTGTTCGTGCGCACCGGCCGCAGCATGGAACCTTCCGCCCGAGCGGTGGAAATCTTCGCCCTGCTCTCGCCGGCCCTGGATTCGATTTCCACCGCGGTCAGTCGCGCGGCGGAATTCGATCCGGCCACCAGCACCGCGGTGTTCCGCATCGGCCTGTCGGACGATGTCGAGTTCGCGTTGCTGCCGATGCTGCTCAAGCGCCTGCGCGCCGAGGCACCGGGCATCGTGCTGGTGGTGCGTCGGGCCAACTACATCCTGATGCCGAACCTGTTGGCCTCGGGCGAAATTTCCATTGGCGTCAGCTACACCGCCGACCTGCCGGCCAACGCCAAGCGCAAAGTACTGCGCCGCAGCATGCCGAAACTGTTGCGAGCCGACTCCGTGCCGGGGCCGTTGAGCCTGGATGACTTCTGCGCCCGCCCCCACGCGCTGGTGTCGTTCGCGGGCGACCTGAGCGGCTTTATAGATGAAGAGCTGGAGAAGCTGGGGCGCAAACGGCACGTGGTGCTGGCGGTGCCGCAGTTCAACGGGCTGAGCACACTGATCAGCGGCACCGACATCGTGGCCACCGTCCCGGACTACACCGCCGAAGCGTTGACAGCCGCCGGTGGTGTTCGGGCGGAAGATCCACCGTTGCCGGTGCGCAGCTTTGAATTGCACATGGCCTGGCGCGGGTCGCAGGATAATGATCCGGGTGAGCGGTGGTTGAGGTCGCGGATTCAGATGTTTTTCGGGGATCCGGATAGTCTGGCCTGATCCTGATGTTGTATTGAGGCTGATGGCCTCTTCGTGGGCAAGCCTCGCTCCTGGACCGGATCAACGATACACAAATCCCCAGTGGGAGCGAGGCTTGCCCACGAAGGCCGCTACACGGTTTCAAGCCAAACCTTTGCATTCCCCGCAACACACAATTGTCATCATTTCATTTGATAGCCCGCTAACGAAAGGTGCATGCTAGAGGGCTTGCTTCTGGCTTATATCATTCCGAATGATAGTTACCTTTGCCTCGTTCGATTCGTTTGATACCGCCCCGCCAAGCATTATCCGCCCATCTCAATACATTGGCGGATGCATCCATGGAACAGTCACTCAAACATTTGCGCTTCCCCTTGGCCCTGTTGGCCGTGATGGTGATGAGCGCCTGCGGCAAGACTCCGGACGCTGCCGCCACCATGCCCGCGGCCAAAGTCAGCGTGGCCAAGGTGCTGGAGCAACCGGTCAACGAGTGGGACGAATTCACCGGGCGCCTGGAAGCGCCAGAAACGGTAGAGATTCGTCCACGGGTCTCCGGCCAGATCGATGACGTAACCTTCACCGAAGGCGCATTGGTCAAGAAAGGCGATCTGTTGTTCCAGATCGACCCGCGCCCGTTCCAGGCTGAGGTCCGCCGCCTCGAAGCCCTGGTGGCGCAAGCTCGCGCCACGGCTACCCGCAGTGAAAACGAAGCCCAACGCGGTGAACGCCTGCGCACCAGCAACGCGATTTCCGCCGAACTCGCCGACTCGCGCACCAGTGCCGCTCAAGAGGCTCGCGCCGCCGTCGGCGCACTCCAGGCGCAACTGGACCTGGCCAAACTGAACCTGAGCTTCACCCGCGTAACTGCGCCCATCAGTGGCCGCGTCAGCCGTGCGGAAATCACCGCCGGCAACCTGGTGACCGCCGATACCACCGCCCTGACCAGCGTGGTGTCCACCGACAAGGTCTACGCCTACTTCGATGCCGACGAGCGCGTGTTCCTCAAGTACAACCAGCTCGCCCGCCAGGGTCAACGCGGCGCCACCACCCCGGTTTACATGGGCCTGTCCAATGAAGACGGCAACCCGCACCAGGGCCAGATGAACTTCGTCGACAACCAAGTCAACCCGAAGACCGGCACCATCCGCGGTCGTGCGGTGTTCGACAACAGAGACGGCAGCTACACCCCGGGTCTTTATGCACGCCTGAAACTGGTGGGCAGCGGCACCTACTCCGCGGTGTTGATCAACGACGAAGCGGTCGGTACCGACCTGGGTAAAAAGTTCGTGCTGGTGATGGATGCCGACAACAAAACGGCTTATCGCCCCGTCGAGCTGGGTCCGAAAATCGAAGGTTTGCGCATCGTGCGCAGCGGCCTGAACAAAGACGACACCATCATCGTCAAGGGTTTGCAACGGGTTCGCCCTGGTTCGCCGGTCAGCCCTGAAGTGATCCCGATGGCCAGCAAGGAAACCCTCGCGGCCCTTGCTCAACAACGACAAGCGCTGGAAGTCAGCAACCTGCCCCAAGTCGCACCTGCCAAGGTCGCGCCGGGTACGGTTGTGAAACTGGCTGCTGCGACTCCACGCGGTTAAGGGGCAATTACTCCGATGAATTTCTCCCAATTCTTCATTTCACGGCCGATTTTCGCAGCGGTACTGTCGCTGCTGATCCTGATCGCCGGTGCCATCTCGCTGTTCCAGTTGCCGATCAGCGAATACCCGGAAGTGGTGCCGCCAACCGTGGTGGTCCGTGCCAACTTCCCCGGCGCCAACCCTAAAGTCATCGGTGAAACTGTGGCTGCTCCTCTGGAGCAAGCCATCACCGGCGTCGAGAACATGCTGTACATGTCCTCGCAATCCACCGCTGACGGCAAGATCACCCTGACCATCACCTTCGCCCTGGGCACCGACCTGGACAACGCGCAGGTGCAGGTGCAGAACCGCGTGACGCGTTCCGAGCCGAAACTTCCCGAGGAAGTGACGCGCATCGGTATCACCGTCGACAAGGCGTCGCCCGACCTGACCATGGTTGTGCACTTGACCTCGCCGGACAAACGCTACGACATGCTCTACCTGTCCAACTACGCCTTGCTCAACATCAAGGATGAGCTGGCGCGTCTGGGCGGTGTCGGTGATGTGCAGCTGTTCGGCATGGGCGATTACTCGCTGCGGGTGTGGCTCGATCCGAACAAGACCGCTTCGCGCAACCTGACCGCCACCGATGTGGTCACCGCGATTCGTGAACAGAACCGTCAAGTGGCGGCCGGTGCCCTGGGTGCTCCGCCTGCACCGAATGCCACGGCATTCCAGCTGTCGGTCAACACCCAAGGCCGTCTGGTGTCTGAGGAAGAGTTCGAGAACATCATCATTCGCTCTGGCGAAAATGGTGAAATCACTCGCCTCAAAGACATCGCTCGTGTCGAACTCGGCTCCAGCCAATACGCCCTGCGCTCCTTGCTGAACAACCAACCGGCGGTGGCGATCCCGATCTTCCAGCGCCCAGGCTCCAACGCGATCCAGATCTCCAACGACGTTCGGGCGAAAATGGCCGAGCTGAAAAAGAACTTCCCGGAAGGCATGGACTTCAGCATCGTCTATGACCCGACGATCTTCGTGCGCGGTTCCATCGAGGCGGTGGTTCACACCCTCTTCGAAGCACTGATCCTGGTTGTGCTGGTGGTGATCCTCTTCCTGCAAACCTGGCGCGCCTCGATCATCCCGTTGGTGGCGGTGCCGGTTTCGCTGATCGGTACGTTTGCCGTGATGCACCTGTTCGGCTTCTCGCTGAACGCCCTGTCGCTGTTCGGACTGGTATTGGCCATCGGTATCGTGGTCGACGATGCGATCGTGGTGGTGGAGAACGTCGAGCGAAACATCGGGCTCGGACTCACTCCGGTAGAAGCCACCAAGCGTGCGATGCGTGAAGTGACCGGTCCGATCATCGCGACGGCGCTGGTGCTGTGTGCGGTGTTTATCCCGGCCGCGTTCATCTCCGGCTTGACCGGTCAGTTCTACAAACAGTTCGCCCTGACGATTGCGATTTCGACCGTGATCTCGGCCTTCAACTCGCTGACCTTGTCGCCAGCACTGGCCGCTGTGTTGCTCAAGAGCCATGACGCGCCGAAGGACCGCTTCTCCAAGGTGCTGGACAAGATCTTCGGTGGCTGGTTGTTCCGTCCGTTCAACCGTTTCTTTGACAAGGCCAGCCATGGCTATGTCGGCACCGTGGGCCGGGTAATCCGCAGCAGCGGTATCGCCCTGCTGCTGTACGCCGGCTTGATGGTGCTGACCTTCTTCGGTTTCTCCAATACGCCGACCGGTTTCGTACCTGGCCAGGACAAGCAATACCTGGTGGCGTTCGCGCAACTGCCGGATGCCGCGAGCCTGGACCGTACCGAAGACGTGATCAAGCGCATGTCCGACCTGGCCCTGAAACAGCCTGGCGTGGAAAGCGCGGTGGCCTTCCCCGGCCTGTCGATCAACGGTTTCACCAACAGCCCTAACGCCGGCATCGTGTTCGTCACCCTGAAGCCTTTCGACGAGCGTAAAGACCCGAGCATGTCCGCCGGTGCGATTGCCGGTGCGTTGAACGGCCAGTACGCCGGGATTCAGGAAGCCTACATGGCGATCTTCCCGCCACCGCCGGTACAAGGCCTGGGGACCATTGGCGGTTTCCGCCTGCAGATCGAAGACCGGGGCAACCTGGGCTATGACGAGCTGTACAAAGAAACCATGAACATCATCGCCAAGAGCCGCAGCGTGCCGGAACTGGCCGGTCTGTTCACCAGTTACACCGTGAACGTGCCGCAGGTCGATGCTGCTATCGACCGGGAAAAAGCCAAGACTCACGGCGTGGCCGTCAGCGACATCTTCGACACCCTGCAGATCTACCTGGGTTCGTTGTATGCCAACGACTTCAACCGCTTCGGTCGCACCTATCAGGTCAACGTTCAGGCTGAGCAACAGTTCCGCCTCGAATCGGACCAGATCGGTCAGCTGAAAGTGCGTAACAACCGAGGCGAGATGATCCCGTTGGCGACCTTCATCAAGGTCAGCGACACCTCCGGGCCAGACCGCGTAATGCACTACAACGGCTTCATCACCGCTGAAATCAACGGTGCGGCAGCCCCAGGCTACAGCTCCGGCCAGGCCGAGAAAGCCATCGAGAAATTGCTCAAGGATGAACTTCCGAACGGCATGACCTACGAGTGGACCGACCTGACCTACCAGCAGATTTTGTCCGGCAACACTGCGCTGTTCGTGTTCCCGCTCTGCGTACTGCTGGCGTTCCTGGTGCTCGCGGCTCAATACGAAAGCTGGAGCCTGCCACTGGCGGTGATCCTGATCGTACCGATGACTCTGCTGTCGGCCATTACCGGGGTGATTGCCTCGGGCGGCGACAACAACATCTTTACCCAGATCGGCTTGATCGTACTGGTGGGACTTGCGTGTAAGAACGCGATTCTGATCGTCGAGTTTGCCAAGGATAAACAGGAAGAAGGCCTCGGCCCGCTGGCAGCGGTACTGGAAGCTTGCCGTCTGCGTCTGCGGCCGATCCTGATGACCTCCTTCGCGTTCATCATGGGTGTTGTGCCACTGGTTTTCTCCAGCGGTGCGGGTGCCGAAATGCGTCATGCCATGGGTGTGGCGGTGTTCTCCGGGATGCTCGGGGTGACCTTCTTCGGTCTGTTGCTGACGCCGGTGTTCTACGTACTGATTCGCAACTTTGTGGAGCGCGGTGAGCAACGCAAAGCGGCCAAGGCACTGAAATTGGAAAAGCAACTGGAGGCGCAACAATGAGCCTGAAAGCCTTCCTGCCGAGCCTGCTGGTACTGGCGCTGAGCGCCTGTGCCGTCGGCCCGGA
This sequence comes from Pseudomonas sp. Pseusp15, assembly GCF_059492165.1. Taxonomy (NCBI): domain Bacteria; kingdom Pseudomonadati; phylum Pseudomonadota; class Gammaproteobacteria; order Pseudomonadales; family Pseudomonadaceae; genus Pseudomonas; species Pseudomonas sp. Pseusp15. Next base: position 2,039,835 of record NZ_CP168523.1, on the reverse strand, counting down.
CTATAAAACCCCAGCCACCGAGGCGGCCAACATCACGGCCGCCAACGATGGCAGCGCCGGTCAGAAGAACTTTGACCGCGCCCGTTTCGAAGGCATCTGGTGGCAGCAATTCGACGATCCGACCCTCAACCAGTTGGTGAAGCAATCCTTGCAGGGCAACCGTGATTTGCGTGTGGCTTTTGCCCGCTGGAAAGCGGCCCGAGCGATTCGCGATGACGCCAGCAATGACGCCATGCCGACCATCACCAGCCGCGCGAGCAGCGATCTGGGCAAAGGGCAGATTCCGGGTCAGACCACCAAACGGGTCAACAGCGAACGCTATGACCTGGGCCTGGACATGGCCTGGGAACTGGACTTGTTCGGTCGCATCCAGCGCAACCTGGAATCCAGCGACGCTGAGCAGCAAGCGGCCGAAGCCGATCTTTACCAACTGCAAGTCACCATGATTGCCGAACTGGTGGACGCCTATGGCCAACTGCGCGGCGCGCAACTGCGAGAAAAAATCGCGCTGGCCAACCTGAACAATCAGCAGGAGTCACGCAAGATCACCGAAAGCCTGCGTGACGCCGGTGTTGGCGATCAGCTGGACGTGGTTCGTGCCGATGCGCGCCTGGCGTCTGTCGAAGCCAGCGTGCCGCAACTGCAAGCCGAACAGGTTCGTCAGCGCAACCGCATCGCCACCCTGCTGGGTGAACGTCCAGACAAGCTGACCGTCGACCTGAGTCCAAAAGACTTGCCGGCGATCGCCAAGGCCCTGCCCATCGGCGACCCGGGTGAACTGCTGCAACGTCGTCCGGACATCCGCAGCGCCGAACGCAAACTGGCGGCTGCCACTGCGCGTATCGGCGTGGCCAAGGCTGACTTGTTCCCTCGGGTGAGCCTCAGCGGTTTTCTTGGCTGGACTGCCGGGCGCGGTTCACAAATCGGCTCGTCGGCGGCCAATGCCTGGGCACTGGGCCCGAGCATCACCTGGGCGGCGTTCGACCTGGGCAGCGTGCGCGCCCGTTTGCGCGGTGCCGATGCTGAAGCCGAAGGCGCCCTGGCGACCTATGAGCAGCACGTATTGCTGGCACTGGAAGAATCGGAGAACGCCTTCAGTGATTACGGCAAACGCCAGCAGCGCCTGATTTCGCTGATTCGTCAAAGCGAATCAAGCCGCGCCGCTGCGGACCTCGCCGAAATTCGCTACCGCGAAGGCACCGTGGACTTCCTCGTCCTGCTCGATGCCCAGCGTGAGCGTCTGGCAGCCGAAGACACCCAAGCCCAGGCCGAAGTCGATTTGTATCGCGGCATCGTCGCGATCTACAAAGCCCTCGGCGGCGGCTGGCAGCCAGAGACGGTCGCCAGCAAGTAATGCTTTAACGTGCCCCTTTGGTTGGCCGCAACCCAACCAAATTCTTTGCCCCGCGCCTCATTCGGTCGCGGGGCTTTTTTTTGTCGGTCTTTAATTCAACGCATATCCCTGTGGGAGCGAGCCTTTGTGGCGAGGGGGCTTGCCCCCGTTGGGTCGCGAAGCGGCCCCAATCTACGACTGCTGCGCAGCCGAACGGGGGCAAGCCCCCTCGCCACATAAGCCCGTCCCCATATGGGGTTAGTGGGTTGCCTGATTATCCCGGTTTTCCATGACGGTCACCGTGGCCGTGGTCCCGGCACGCAGGCTGTTTTTGGCGATATAGTCGGCGTCGATCTGAATCCGCACCGGCACCCGTTGTGCCAGTTTGACCCAGGTATAGCTGGGGTTGATGTTGGCCAGCAGGCGACTGCCGGGGGAGTTCTCACGGTCGGCGATAGCAAAAGCGATGCTTTGTACGGTGCCGCCGAAGGTCTCGCCGCTCATCAACTCGATCCTGACCCGATCACCCTCCTTGATTCGCGGCAGCTTTGTTTCTTCAAAGTAGCCACTGATATAAAACGAATCGCTGTCCACCAGTGCCAACAATGCGCCCCCGGCAGTGGCGTAGTCCCCTTGGCGAGTCAGCAGGTTGGTCACGTAACCGCTGACAGGCGCTACGACTCGTGTGCGCTGCAAGTCCAGTTCGGCCTGGGTCAGAGCGGCGATCGCCAGCTGCACGTTGGCATGTGCCAGGCCCAGATTGGCCTGATTGCGCAAGAGTTCCGCCTGCGCCACAGCGACTTCGGTACTGGACTTTTCCCACTCTTCGCCGGAGATCGCGAAGCGCTGTTTAAGGGTTCGACGGCGCTGCTCTTCGCTTTGACGCTGCCGCAGCAGCGCTTCGCTGGAGACAATCGTCGCTTCGGACTGACCCAGCGTGGCTTTGGCAACTTCCACCGCACGCTTGGCATGCTCCACCGCCAGCGTATAGCGAGCCGGGTCGATCTCCAGCAGCAACTGGCCCTTCTCGACACGCTGGTTGTCTTGAACGCTCAGGCTGACGATCCGCCCCGAGACATCGGCGGACAACGTCACCACATCGGCGCGAACCCGTGCATCGCGCGTCCAGGGCGCGCGGGTGTAATGCTCCCAGGCGAACCAGCCAAGGATGACGGCCAGCACCACCACCGCCAGGGTCGCGAGTCGGGCAAGGATCGTCTTCAAGGCATCAGGCTCCCATCATCAGAATCAACGTTGCGCATACGCAGGCATACAACGCGCCTTCGAACAGGGCTTCATGCCAGACAAATCGCAATACCCCCAGGCGGCGCAAGGTCCAGTCCAACAGCAGAAAAATCGGCAAGGCCAGCAACAGCGCCTGGGCGATTGGCGGCAGATAGACGCCCCCCACTTCCAGATCAATGGGCAAGGGCTGGCACTCCTTCCTTGTCTGCGGGTTGAAAGTATTTGCGATGGCGCTCCAGAAACGACACCACGATCAACAACGCCACGCGCATCCTGAATACCGACCACAGGTGTTCATGTACGTCTAGATGCAAGTCGTCCATTTCATCGCCCAAGACATGCAAGCTTCCGAGCAACTGCACAAGGTCAACCCCGGGTCGCCCGGCGATCAATCGCCCTGTCTCTCGGACTGCCGCCAGCAAACGGTTCTGTTGTTGCGTACTCAACAACGCATTGCTCTGCCCCTGCTGCCTGAGCTGGTTCAATGCCACCCCCAGTGCCATGCACCCGAGGCTGACTTCGAACAGCTCGCGAGAGTGCTTGTCGCTGGTCGCCGGCAATAGTCCCAACATCATGGTCAGGCGATCGACCATACGGCTTTCAAACGCAAATTGCTGTTCATCGGTGGCCGGCGTCTTCAACAAAGCGTAGACCTGCTCGCAGCTTTCATTGAACAGCCGGCGTATCCGTAAATCGGGCCTGAACGGGAAGATCAAGGCGTAAACACTGAGCGCCAGCGCGGCGGCGCTGATATACGCGCCGGCAAATTCAAACCACTGAATGGCATTGTTTTGGCCGATTCCTGCGTTTTGCGGCCCCAGCAACAGCATGGTCGTCAGTCCAAGACCAATGCCTGTGCCAGTGGTTGGCGGACTGGCCAGCCCCACCGCGACCGCGTACAGCAATGGTGCAAACAACAAGGCGAGCAACTCGAAGTCACTGATCATCGGCATCAGCATGAACAGATAGAACGCCGACACCACCAAGGCCAGACCCAGCCCCCTGGCAAAGCTTTGACTGGCAAGCAACGGTCGCGGAAAAGTCGCCATCAGCGAACAGAGAATCCCCACTACAATCATCCCGCCACGGGCCCCATCCCAAGCAGTCTCGATCCAGATCAGCCCCGCCACCAGTAACGCTGTAAATGCCCGGACTGCGTTCATTGCTGCCAACGTGAAGTCCAGATGCAACGGGTTGTCCTGGCCGCGGAACACGCAACTGGCTTCCCGTCCTTCCTGGATCGCGTCGCTCAGTTCCAGAATCTGCCCCAGTTGCTCCAACATCCGTGCCTGCTCCCAGCGCAGTGCCCAGGCCAATGAACGCAGCGTGGCAGGCATCGTCTCGGTGAGTTGTTCGGCCTTGTAGGCCTGGTCATCGAAACGCTGTTGCAGCGTCAAAAAATGATGCCGCGCCTCGGTCGACAATGAGCGACCTTGCACGGCCAGCTCATCAAGGAATGCCAGTTCCTCGCTGCGCAAACGCTGTATCTCTTCCGGCAGCGCGCCTTCCCAACGTTCGGTGAGTAATTGCCGCTGGTGACGCAAAGCCGTCAGCCGCGAAGTCAGCAGCACCAGTTGATTGCCAAGCAATTGCACCAGGCTATTGGCGCTGCGCAACCGTGGTGCATCGAAGTACAAATGTCGACGCAGCCCTTCAAGGGCGCTGATCTCGCCCAACAGTTGCATTTGCCGCTTGTGGAAATCGGCCTCGCTTTCCTCGGTTCGAATCACCGCTGCCGCGTGAGTCGCGAGCAGTTTGATCACTTGATCGATCTTGGCGAAGTAACCCTTGGCCACCGCCTCCGGTCGCGCCGTCAGAAGGCTGACAACGCACACGCAGGCCACCGCCAGCAATGTTTCTGTCACGCGAGTGACTGCCAGCAGGAACGTACCCTCCTGATCGGGTTGCGCCAGCAGTGCCACCACCACCGCCGTGTAACCGCTCAGGACAAACGCTTGGGAACTGGTGTAGCGCAACAAGGTGCCGCCGGCGGTACACAGCGCCAACCACAAGGCCAGGGTGATGATGAAGGGCAGCGGCGCCTGGGGGAAAATGGCCATGATCAACACCGCGACCGCCGCGCCCAACGTGGTGCCGATGATCTGGCCGAAACTTCGGGCCAGGGCCATGCCGCCCAATGGCTGACTGACAATGATCACCGCCATGATCGACCACTTGGGCTGGTCGAGGTCGAACACAAAGGCCAGGTACAGCGTCAGCAGCCCCGCCACGATGGTTCTCAGGGCAAACAGCAGCACCTCGCGTCCGGGGTTGAGAATCGCCTTGAAGTATTGAAGCAGCGGTTGCATGGGAGCGCTCATCGAGTCATCTCCTGCAAGCGTAGTCATTGCTTCCTTGCTTCGACGAGTTTCAATGTCGACAAGACCTGTAGGCCATTTCGCCGATGGACACGCCTGCGTCGATAGAGCCTGTCGATCACTTCGTCAGCCAAAGCGATTGGACAGGATCCCCCCATGCCCCTAGGCTGAAATCGCTGCGAAAGCGTCACTCTCTCTATAAAGCCCCTGCCCATGATTGTGCGTCCCAAGCCGAACCTGCTCGGCATGTTGTTTTCCCTTAAAGGCTCGATTGCCAAGCGCATTGCCTTGCGCAGTCTGTTGGTGACCCTGCTGGCGTCGGTAATCGTGCTGGTGGAGATCTGGCACCCGGCGTATTTCTCCAAGGTCAACGCCACGCCGTTCACCCTGCTGGGTCTGTCGTTGTCGATCTTCATGAGTTTTCGCAACAATGCCTGCTACGACCGCTGGTGGGAGGGCCGCAAGCATCTGGGGCAGTTGATCATCGAAGTGCGATCGTTGATTCGTCAAACCCAGGGGCTGATGGAGGCGGCCGAACGTGAACTTATGCTGCGTGAACTCTGCGGGTTCGCCCATGGCCTGATCGCCCGCCTGCGCGTTGAAAACGAGATGAGCGCCATCAAGCCGTGGACGCAGGATGCCGTGGACGCAGAGCATCCGAACATCACTGACGCGCTCTTGCAGCGGATTGGCGTCCGGTGCTCGGCCCTTGCCGAACACGGCCAGATCAGCGAATGGCGTTATACCCAACTGGAAACGCGACTGGTCAGCCTCAGTCAGGTCCAGGCCAGTTGCGAACGCATCAAAAGTACGCCGCTGCCCTTCCCCTACACCCTGTTGCTGCACCGCACCATCTACCTGTTCTGCATCTTGTTGCCGTTCGCCATGGCCGAATCTCTTGGCTGGCTGACACCGGTGATTACCGCCATTGTCAGCTACACCTTTTTCGGCCTCGACGAAATTGGCGACGATCTGGAAGACCCGTTCGGCTTCGATGAGAACGATCTGCCGTGCAATGCGATTTTGCGCACGCTGGAGCGCGAAGTGCTGGCAGCGTTGGGGCAAACCGACTTGCCACCGGCCCTTGAGCCCGATGACTACGTGCTGAACTGAGCCAGGGTTTGACTCACAGCCCGGCCTGACCGAAGCTGGTGACCTTGTAAAAGCCTGTCAGCTCCCGGATTCCTGCATGCCTCAGTCCCGCCGCTATCTGCTCATCAGCCTCTGTGCACTGTTTGCCCTCGCCCTTGCCTGGTTTTTTTTGCGCAGCACGACGCCCGTGGTGCCGGAGGCAATTCGACGCGGCTACAGCGAAGCGCTGACCCAGGCACGCATGGGTCAACCGGGGGCGGCGCGGGTGCTTTACCAGCAATTGGGCCGCCCTGACCTGTCCGACAAGCGCCGCGTCTGGCTGCATGCCGAGCTGCCCAACTACCCCAGCCCGCAAGCCTTGAAACTGGCGGATGCGGACCTGCAACATCCTTCGGCGGATGTACGCATCGCGGCGATCAAAAGCATCAGCGGTTTAGTGCCCAACGGACAACGAAGTCTGCTGCTCGGGCCCTTGCTCGATGACAGCGACCAAAGTGTCCGGTTTGCGGCGGTCAACGCCTTGCTGGGGCTGTCTCCGGATGAGCTGGGGTTGTATTTCGGCCCCCTGGAGCAAGCCATTGACGCTTGGGAGCAGGTCCTCAAGCAGCAGCCGGAAAGCGCCGACACCCAGTACCAACTGGCGCGCCTGCATTTGCATAATGCCGAACTGAAGGACGCGCAGCAGGCATTGGAGCGCACATTGCAACTGGCGCCCGGCAACTTGCCGGCACTGGTGATGCAGATTGACGTGCTGGATCGACTGGGCCAAAGCGATGCCGCCCAGCAATTGTTGGCGAAGCAGTTAAAGGCCCAGCCCGATTCGGCCTACTTGCAACATGCGTTGGGGCTCTGGTTGCTGCATCACGGGCAAAGTGAGTTCGCCTTGCTCGGGCTGTCCAAAGCCGTGGAGCTTGAACCCGACAATAAGGATTACCGCTACGACCTGGCCACCACGTTGCATGGTGAACAAGAGCTGGAGGCCGCGCAGAAACAGCTGCAGGAAATCGTCCAGCGCCACCCGGCCGATCGCAAGGCGCGCGTGCTGTTGATCAACTATTGGAAGGAAAGCGGGCAGCTGCAGAACGTACAGATCCTGTTGGCGCAGCTCGAGCAGCTCAATCCGGATGATCCGGCGTTGCAGCAAGGGCTTTAATCAAGATCAAAAGATCGTCCGAACGCGGCCCGAGCCTTCGGCAGCGCCTACAGGGGGGCCGTACGACACAACCGTCGACGCAGCTTCAGGAGAGCATGTCCTGCATGATCTGTTGCAACACATCCAGATCGAATGGCTTGGCCAGGATCGGTGCCTTGCGGGTGATCGGGCTGTCGGTCTCGCGGATTTCCTGCGGGTAACCGCTGATGAAGATCACCTTGAGTTCCGGTCGCAGCTTCACGGCAGGCTCGGCGATTTGCACGCCAGAAATCCCGCCAGGCAGGCGAAAGTCGGTGATCATCATGTCCAGGTTTGGTTTGCTCGCCAGGATCTCAAAGGCCTGCTCACCGTTTTCGGCTTGCAGCACCCGGTAACCTTCACCCGACAAATAAGCGGACAGCACCATCAAAATCGAAGGGTCATCTTCAACGATCAGTACCACGTCTTGTGCATCTTCACTCATGGAAAACCTTTGTTCGGTCAATAGCTGCTGATACGACCATGTGGTCAATCAGAGGTTGCGTTCATCGGGCTGTTTTCCTGCAGCGGCAGACAAACGCGAAACAAGGCGCCTTCGCCAATCCGGCTCTCGACGGTAATGGAGCCACCATGGGCGGCGACAATCTGCTGCGAAATAAACAACCCCAGGCCCAGCCCCGCCACCACGGCCCTGGTGGAAACCCGCTCGAACTGCTGAAAAATGCGCTGTTGATTCTCTACACCGATCCCGATACCGCGATCCTGAACCTCAACCCGCGCTTGCCCGTGGTGATTGTACACGCGAACGTCGATCGCGCTCTTGGCACCATAGCGCAACGCATTAGTCAGCAGATTGCAAATCACTTGTTCGATACGAAACTCGTCCCAGTCGCCCATCACGGGCTGGTCGGCGATCAAGCTGACTGACGACTCTGCGGCCTCAACCTGAGGTGCGAAGTTCTGCAAAAGATTGTGCACCAGTTGCACCAGGTCAAACCGACTGGGGCGGATAGACAGCTTGCCGGTGCGGATCCGCGACACATCAAGCATGTCTTCGATCAGGCGGATCAAGCTTTTGATCTGCCGTTCGTCGCGCTCGACCATGGCGTGCATTTTGTCCAGGGTGAACGCCGCGGCGTTATCCCGGGCCAGGTGCATTTTGCGCAACTGGGTTTCGAGGATCAGGCCATTGAGCGGTGTACGGACTTCATGCGCAACGATGGACATGAAGTCATCGCGCATGCGCACCGCCTGCTTCAGTTCTTTCTGGGTGTTCTGCAACTGTTCGAGCAACGCCCCCTGTTCGCGGCGACTTTGCTCCAGGGCTTCGACCTGTTGCTTCATCGCCTTGCTCTGGCGATACAGATCGACGAAGACATTGACCTTGCTCTTGACCGCGTGAACATCCAGCGGCTTGTGCAGAAAGTCCACGGCTCCGCTTTCGTAGCCCTTGAATGCGTAGTTGAGATCACGGCCAGCGGCACTGACGAACACAATCGGGATGCTTTTGGTTTTTTCCGTGCCGCGCATCAACTCGGCCAACTCAAAGCCGTTCATGCCGGGCATCTGCACATCGAGAATGGCCAGCGCGAATTCGTGCTGCAACAACAGCGACAGGGCTTCGTCGGCGGACAAGGCCTTGTAGACGATGAGGTCCTGCCGCTTGATCAACGCCTCAAGCGCCAGCAGGTTCTCCGGCAGGTCGTCGACGATCAGCAATTTGGCCTGGATGTTACTTAGCATGGGATTTGTTCCCGCTCGACACGAAGACGGCCGAAGCGCCGATCACGATAGCTTCTACACAAGGAATACCTGCACGGTTCATGATTTGCGGTAGATCCTTTCTTGTTTGACCAACGGCTCAAACTGATTGCCATAGGCCGAAAAATCCAGGGTTTCCTTGCTGCCCAGTGCCAGAAAGCCCCGATGACACAAAGATTCGTGAAACAAGCCGAACGTTCGATCCTGAAGCTTTTTGTTGAAGTAAATCAGCACATTACGACACGAAATCAATTGAGTTTCGGAGAATACGCTATCAGTGGCCAGGCTGTGATCGGCGAACGTTACGTTGTCGCACAGGCTCTTGTCGAAAATCGCGTAGTCATAAGCCGCCGTGTAGTAATCGGCGAACGAACGCTGACCACCGGCCTGCTGATAATTGTGAGTGTAGGCCCGAACATTCTGCAGGGAGAAAATCCCCTGCCTGGCTTTATCCAGCGAGCGCGGGTTGATGTCGGTGGCGTAGATGATGGTGCGCTCCAGCAAGCCTTCTTCGCGCAGCAGGATCGCCATCGAATAGACCTCTTCGCCGGTGCTGCAACCAGCAATCCAGACCTTGATCGACGGATAGGTCTTGAGCAGCGGCACCACTTCCTGACGCAGCGCCAGGAAGTGCGAAGGGTCGCGAAACATTTCGCTGACCGGAATCGTCAGCAATTGCAGCAGCTGCATGAACGCGGTTGGGTCGTGCAGGACCTTCTCTTGCAGCGCCGAGATGGTATTGCACTCGAATTGGATCAATGCATGGTTGACCCGACGCTTGATCGACGCGCCGGAGTAATCGCGAAAATCGTAGCTGTATTTGAGGTAGATCGCTTCGATCAACAACCTCAGTTCGATTTCGCTGCGCTCCATTAGAGGCGTTCCATCTTCGGTAACCACACACGAATCAGCGAGAACAGGCGATCCAGGTCGATGGGCTTGGCCAGGTAGTCGTTGGAGCCGGCCTGCAAGCAGCGCTCCTGATCGTCCTTCATCGCCTTGGCCGTCACCGCAATGATCGGCAGCTTGCGCCAGCGCAGATCCTTGCGGATTTCCTGGGTGGCTTCGAAACCATCCATTTCCGGCATCATCACGTCCATCAGCACCAAGTCGATGTCCTCGACTTCATTTAATCGCTCAATTGCTTCACGACCGTTACGGCCAATCACCACCACCGCGCCCTTGTGCTCCAGCGCACTGGTCAGGGCGAAGATATTGCGTACATCGTCGTCCACCAGCAGCACTTTGCGCCCCTCGAACACCTTGTCGCGGCTGCGGGCGGTCTTGAGCATGGTCTGGCGTTCATGGGATAACCGGGATTCGACCTTGTGCAGGAAGAGTGTCACTTCATCCAGCAACCGCTCGGGCGAACGCGCGCCCTTGATGATGATCGAGCGCGAATACTTGCGCAGCTCGGCCTCTTCGTCCCGGGTCAGGTTGCGTCCGGTATAGACGATCACCGGTGGAAACGAGCAGATATCCTCGCAGGACATGCGCTTGAGCAAGTCGTTGCCAAGCATGTCCGGCAGTTTCAGGTCGATGATCATGCAGTCGAAAATCGTGGTGCGCAGCAAATCGAGTGCATCCTGCGCCAGGCCGACGGCAGTGATTTCGATGTCCTCGTCGCCGATCAATCGGGCGATGCTGTCACGCTGCAGATCGTCGTCTTCGACCAGCAATATGCGTTTGACCTTCTGGGTCAGTTTGGCTTCGAGGCGGGCAAACACCTCCTTGAGCTCCTCGCGCGTAGTCGGTTTGACCGCGTAACCGATGGCGCCCATGTGCATGGCGGCCTCGACACGGTCTTCGACCGAGATCACATGCACGGGAATGTGCCGGGTTTCGGCTTGCTCTTTCAGGCGCTGCAACACCGTCAGCCCGGAATGATCCGGCAGGCGCATGTCCAGCAGGATCGCGTCGGGGATGAATTGCCTGGCCAGGTCGTAGCCTTCATCGGCGCCGTAGGCCACCAGGCACTGATAACCCAGTTCATGGGCCAGATCGTAGAGGATACGCGCAAAGTCCGGCTCATCTTCCACCACCAGGATGCAACGAGTGGCGAACGGCGCCCCGTAGCGATCATCATCGAAACGCGCGATTTCGACCTCGGCAACCAGCGGCACAGGCGCGGTAACCACGATGGCTTGCGGCATGGTCACCGGCGTGGCTTTCATCGTTTCGACAGGCGCATCGCCCGGTTCGATGTAGTGCTGCGGCAACACCAGGGTGAACACACTGCCCTGCCCCGGCGTGCTGGTCAGGCTGACGGAGCCGCCCAGCAAGGTGGCCAGATCACGAGAAATCGACAGGCCCAGGCCGGTTCCGCCGTAACGACGGTTAGTAGTGCCGTCGGCCTGACGGAAGGCTTCAAAAATGCTGTCCTGATGATCCGGCGCAATGCCGATCCCGGTATCACGGACGATAAAGGCGATGCCCTCGCCTGGCTGAGCCGCGACAATCAGGCTGACTGTGCCCTTTTCGGTGAACTTCACCGCGTTGGACAACAGGTTCTTGATCACTTGCTCCAGGCGCTGGCGATCGGTGAACAGCATCAGCGGTGCGTCAGCGCGCAATTCGACTTCAAAATCCAGTTTCTTGTCCGCGGCCAACGGCTCGAACATTCCTCGCAGGCCTTCCACCAGGCGCGCAACGCTGGTGTTCTCCGGACGCACCTCAAGCTTGCCGGCCTCAACCTTGGAAATGTCGAGAATGTCGTTGATCAGGTTGAGCAAGTCGTTGCCGGCGGAATAGATCGACTCGGCGAACTTGACCTGCTCGGCGCTGAGGTTTTCCTGCGGGTTTTCCGCCAGCAATTTCGCCAGAATCAACGAACTGTTCAGCGGCGTGCGCAATTCGTGGGACATGTTGGCAAGGAATTCGGATTTGTACTTGCTGGCACGCTGCAATTCTTCGGCGCGGGCCTCGAGCTCGAGCTGGGCCTGATTCAGCTGGCTGTTCTTCAGGTCCATGGCGTCGCGTTGCTCGGCCAGGATCTGCGCCTGTTCGGCGAGTTGCTCGTTTGTTTGCTCCAGCTCGATCTGCTGGGTTTCCAGGTGAGCCTGGGACTCCTTGAGAACCCGCGACTGCTCTTCCAGCTCTTCGTTGGCGCTCTTGAGCTCTTCTTGCTGAACCTGCAACTCTTCGTTGAGTTGCTGGGTTTCGGCCAGCACTTCCTGTAAGCGCTGGCGATAGCGCGCCGCTTCGATCGAGGTGCCGATGTTGCCGGCAACCAGTTCGAGCAACTCGATGTCACGATCTGTCAGCGGTCGCAGGAAACCGAGTTCGATCACCCCGTTGACGCGATCGTCATCGCTGGTCGGCACCGCCAGTACACTGCGTGGTAAACCTTCGCCCAGGCCGGAGCTGACTTTGAAGTAGTCCCCTGGCACCTCATCAAGACGAATCAGACGCGCCTGTTGCGCCACCTGGCCGACAATCCCTTCGCCATTGTAAATCTGCTGCTCAAGTGCTTCCTGTTCCCGGGAGAAACCGTAAGACGCGATGCGCTTCAGGCCACCATGCTCCTCACGGACATAGATCGCCGCGACGGCGCTGCCCAGGTATTGCGCGCAGAACTGCAGGATATTGCGGCCCAACAGATTGAGCGATAACTGCCCCAGGACTTGCTCGGCCAGTTCGGTCTGGCCATTGCGCAACCAGGCCTGCTGTTCCAGACGCCGGGCGCTGGCCTGTTGCGCGGCGAGGTTGACGCTGTAGCTGCGGGACAGGTTGAGTAGATCCCGGCGGCCGACATAGGCCAGCAATCCGCTGATACCGGCCACGAACAACAGATAAAGGGCGATGCTCCAGATTGTGGCGCTTCGCACTTCTTCATTGCGCGTGGCACGCAACTGCTGCTCCATGTCGATCACGTCTTCGAATTGCTTGCGGATCTCATCGGTCAACCGTTTGCCGCGCCCGACCTTGACGACGCTGCGGTAATCACCGCCTGCGCGCTGCAAATCGATTATCGATTGCGCGTAATTGGCCCATTCCGTCTGCAAGGCCTGGAGCCGGTGCAGGCGGTCGGTTTGCACCGAATTGTCCGCGGTCAGTTCGAGCAAGGTATTGAGGGCGACCGTTATTCTTGGCTTGGCCGTCTCATAGGGCTCGAGAAATTGCTCGTCGCCACTGAGCAGGAAACCGCGCATACCGGTTTCCAGATCGACGGTCAGTTTTACCGCTTCATTGGCATTATTGATCACCCGGTCCGAGTGCTGGACCCACTGGATCACCGACAGCAGATAGGTGATCAGCAAGACAAAGAACGCCGCGCTGATGACACCGACACCCAACGGCAGGCTGACGTTGCGGCTCAGGAGTTTACGGAATCGTTGCTCATCAACCGCAGGCGCAGAGGTCATGGGAAGCCTTGTCGAACTGTTGGAAGCCATCGAGTCTGCCCCAAATCGGCCGAGGGGATCCATTTTTCTGACACGTTTTTCGGCAATATCCTGCATTTCACTGCTCCGGCGCAAAGGAGCGGTTATTCTTCGCGGCTCTTGTGCGGCTATTGTTCTTTGTAACGCCTCGGGAACTTGTCGTGATCCGTCACTTACTCATGCAAGAGCCCGGCGATTTCGATCGACGCTATCGTAAATCCAACCTTTGAGAGCCCCACTATGTCCACCAACACATCCACCATCCTGGTCGTCGAAGACGATGCCATCGTGCGCACGCTGATCGTCGATGTGCTGGAGGAACTGGAATACCGGGTACTTGAGGCCGATGGCTGTGAAGAGGCGCTGGATTTCATCAACGATGAGGACCAGCACATCGACCTGCTGATGACCGATGTGGGGCTGCCGGTCATGGACGGCCGGGAATTGGCGAAACAGGCACGCCTGCTGCGCCCCGAGTTGCCGATCCTGTTCGCCAGCGGTTATGCCGAAAGCATCGAGGTGCCTGACGGCATGCATGTGATCGGCAAGCCGTTCTCGATTGATCAACTGCGGGATAAGGTCAAGGACATACTTGAAGTGTAACTAAGCGCTTAAGCCGCACCGAGCACCTGCTCCTGAAAAGAGCGGTGCTTTTTAGTTTTTCCGCAACGGAACAGTCCGCGCCCTCAACAACTTTATGACCCCACCTGAAACAGGCACTAATACAATGCCAGTTGCCCAATAACTTAAACTAAAAGAGGATCCCCACACCTTTAAGCAACAACCAGTAGAAGGAACTACCAATGGACCAACGGCACACAGCTGCGAATTATAATTTGCAACTATCCAACCCTCAAGACATCACCCCTCGACTTAAACAAGGCATTGAGAGCGATAAAATCGAGCGAGGCGAAATCATCGCACAGCTTAAAAAGGCTATTTCCGGAAAAGAAAACAATGAGCAGATAGACTGGGAAGAGCTATTCATTACAGTGAGCGAAGGTTCTTCGTTCGAACAGGCGCTGCGCCCCGGCGCTGTCATGTTGCAGAGCATGATCGACAAGCCCGCCTTTAAAGAAGTGCTCGCCTACTATTCCGTCCATCCCGATGCTTCGTTCTATGTTGTCGATGCAGGTCACATCATCGCCTCCCATAATGGCCGCGAAATACGATTGACCGCAAAGACCAAACTTGATGCGGACCTCAATGATGATTTGGTTGCAATCGCGGATATTGCAGCAACCATCGACAGAGTGGTGTTCTTCGACAATCGGCTGGGTGTTGCTCAATGGATCACATTCCACGAATACGAACTGCCCGAAGATGTAAAACGCATAAAAAACCTGATCAAACATCTAGAGTTTGACTACCACCCTTCCCCTGCATTGGGTAACTACTGGGAAGCCATCACGAGCAGTGAGGACAGGGCTTTGGTGTTGTCGGCGGATGACAGGCAAACAATTCGTACCTTGACCGCTCAGCACATCGGCGGACGCGGAAAACTGCTGGTGGACCTGTGTAGCATTGCATTGGGAAATCGTTCGAAAACAGCAAACCGATTGAATTGCCGCGAACTGCTGCATGAATTGGGTGTACACCCCTATTTCAAAAGCTGGTCCGAAAGTTACTTAAAAGCGCTTGACTGGTACGGATCCAAATCAGGTGAGTCCGTCTCAGAGTTGAACCTCGAGCAGGTGCTCATGACTGCAATTATTCTCGACATTTACCCGGACGCGGGAGGCGACGAGCGTCGAAATCACATCGCGGGTTACAACCTTTATGCACCTGAAAACATAGAGAAATCGGTTCCAGAGGTTTTCACCGAACTGGAACGGCATCTTGAGAATGAGCATGACATTCCTTCTAACACCAGTACGCTCGCCGCCTACTTGCTGTTGGCAGGCAGGGCACCCGAATTTCTGGTAAGAAATCTGCCCGAATCATTGCGACTGGGCACCCCCGAATGGATTACGTTCTGTCGGGGCGTTGCCATAGCAGAAGCCAACGCTTGCGGTTCCGTGCTTTCCATGACATTTGCCAACGTCATGCAACTTGAAGCGATTGAGCCAGTCAACAAGGAGCAGGAAATTCTGCACAGCGTGCTGTCAGTCGACCCGATTATTGACTGGGCGCTGTTGAACAACGTGATTACTCTTGAGCAGGTGGTCAGTGACTATAAAGGTTCTGGTGATCGTGCCATTGAGGCTTATCAGACCTTTGCGGATGTCTATTCCCAAGCAGTCGCCACGTTATCGACCCCACTGCCCAGCCGAAAAGCGATTTCCCGGGAGATACTTGAGCAGATCGTGCCGGACTGCGATTTCATCGACGAAAAAATACTGTTCGAGAAACAACGGGGTTGGCACGAGTTCAACAATTTCGAGCCGTTAGCCATGTCCATGGTAGAGCTCAACATGTCCAACCATCTGGGGACACTGAACTGGGATTTGAAAAGAAGCCCTAGTCTCTACCAGAGATTTCCGCACCTTGTGCCTAATCTGGTCTCTACGGAGGGGATTTTCAAACGTCGTTTTGACCAGGCTTATGCGCCATTGGAAAAAGCGATGGCCAGTATTGTCAAGCTGGCTTTGTCGGCGTTACCACCGGCTGACCGGGTTCGTTTGCTGTGCGGTGAAGTCACTTTCTTCACTATCCGGCCCTCGGTTGCCATCATCCAGCCTCCCGATTTGTTTCCTCAGGAAAAACAGAAAGCCAAAGATGAAGCCACGGGTCGCTATGGCGTCGTGATGTGCTCGAAATATGAAGGCCGGTTGTATTGTTATGAACTGTTCACCTTGCACGGTGAATGCAGGGAGAACCCTCAACTGGCAGCACTTGTGCAAAAAGAAGGTCTGCTGGCACAACCTGCGAGACTGGACTTTACCGATCACATCAACAGTTTGAGCAAAGCCGAAAAAATCCACAATTTGCCAACTGATATAGAGAGCTATACCCATGGAGTTCCACCCGGCAACACCCGGTCCAGTCATGGGGTAATTGAAAAACTGGGATCATTGAACGCATCGGTAAAAACAACACGCACTATTAAGCCTGGTTATTATGAGAGTTATCAAAGCGGAGAATTCAGCCCCCTGACAAATTTCATTTTGAAGCATCGCCCCCTCTGGACGTACGACGAACTGATAGAAGACGCACGGGGCCGAACGGAACTGGAGCAAAGACACTCAAAGGAAGAACAACAATTCGAGACATTCATTAATATTATTGTGCCCTTTAAATCCTGCATCGAAGACTTCTTCTCCGACGATCCGGACCGTAACAGGGGCAGTACGCTGTCCTGCACGCTTGAACTAGCGATGACCGTTTTGCTGGTCGTTGGCGTCGCTGCAAAAGCCGCTAGCATCGCGGCAAAGGCCGTTTCCACAGCCTCGAAGACCAGAGCGCTAGCCAAGTTGGGCCTAGGGTTTCTCCACTCTGTGTTCAACCCGCTGGACGGTACGCCAGAGCTGATCCTGGGCGTCGGAAAGTATTTAAAGAAAGGTGTATTGGGTATCAGTCGGGCTGGCTTGAACTCTTTGGAAAGTGCAACCCATCAACTTCGAAGACTGACCGGCAGTGCTGACGCTTATGACTTGATCAAAGCGGCGCAACGAACTGATATCGGACAAGGAACCTGGCGTCCGCTGGGTAGCTCTGGAGATTCTTTCGTCGTGTCTGCGGTCCGCATGCAGGATGACTGGTACGCTCTCAACCGGCTGGGGCAGCCGTGGGGAAAGAAACTCAAAAACTTCGACTTGAGTTTCAAGTCCTACGTTCGCAAGAAACTCCTGCCGGATAGCTTCGTCTCCGCCTATGTCAAAAGAAGCTTACCGATCGCCCAGACAAAAATTGACACCGCACTGCATCAACTGGTGGCGAACAGTGCTGATTTCGAAGTAAAAGCAGTAATAAAGTATTTCTTCGGCAACAGTTCCGCTCAAACTGTTGAGCACCTGACCGAAGCATTACGCAAAATGAAAAAAGACCTCAATCACATCTCCCTGAAGAACATAGATATTGTAAAAAAACCTTCGGACGGCGCGCTGGCGGCAATGCTTCCCGAGACCTTCGCGCGATGGAAAGCAGCGAATTACCCTGCCGATTCAGTTAACAGTCGATTCATTAAGATCTACTCGGACAATATGACTGACTTTTTCCAAAAGGAAAGGTTCGACAGAGGACGGATCGCTGATGGCGTGGTGCATGAGATGTCTCATGGCTCACAACGTACGATTGACCTGATGTATGGCAACCCGGATCCCGCATTTGGTAAGGCCGGCGATGTCGATGTGACTCAGTTGATGAATCTGGCGAAGCATCCGGAAGGATTAGATCCTTTCACATTGCGGGATGCCGATCACAAGGGGTTCCGTGAGTTTAACCAGCTTAAAAAAGACTTGCCCAAGATCGTTGCCGAGGCTCCTGCACTCCTGAACGCCGACTCTTACGCCCTGGCTATTGGCTTGCTGAATCAACGATCGGCCAATTACCCGCGCTTTCTCGAAAACCTGGGCCGGATGAGGAGCAAGTTCGACACCGCAACCGGTAAGCACATCACGGAGGCTGTGATCATTAATCTGTCTACACTCGCCTAGATGCCTGGGACAGAAAATCTCTGTCAACAGGGGCGCTGACCTCCCGTCGACTCAAGTAAACGGCCGCAAACTCACAGGAATCGCCTCCTGTGGTTTAATTGCGGCCTTTTCTTCGTCCCTCCTCGCCTACACCAAGGAACACTGTCATGAGTCAGCTCAACGCAACCAAAGTCCTGGTCATTGGTTACGTCTGGCCCGAGCCCCGTTCTTCAGCGGCCGGTGGGCACGTCATGCAAATCCTTGAAACATTCTTGCAGCAAGGCTGGGACGTCACCTTCAGTAGCCCGGCCGGCACCGGCGAACATCGGGCTGATCTGACGGCGTTGGGCATTCGTGAAATTCCGATTGAATTGAACAACAGTAGTTTCGACGACTTCGTCAGTGAACTTGCTCCGGACATAGTGCTGTTCGATCAGTTCATGATGGAGGAGCAGTTTGGCTGGCGGGTCGAAAAATACTGTCCCGATGCCCTGCGTGTCCTCGAGACATCGGATCTGCAAAGCTTGCGGCACGCCCGGCATCAGCGCCTCAAGGATCGCTTGAAGGTCAGTGACGACAATAATGATTTCAGCGACTTGTTCGCGCCGGCGTTGCGCGAAGAGTTCGAACTGATGGCTGATACCGATCTCGCCAAACGGGAGATTGCTGCGCTGTACCGTTGCGACTTGAACCTGATGATCTCTGAAGTGGAGATCGAATTGCTGGTCGAGCAATTCAAGCTGCCGCGCAACTTGTTGCACTGGTGTCCGCTGATGGTCGAACCTGAGCTCGTGCCGCCGACAGCCTTTGAAGATCGGGCGCACTTTCTCAGCATCGGCAATTTTCGACATGCGCCGAACTGGGATGCGGTGCTCTGGATGAAAACAGCCATCTGGCCGTTGATCCGCGAGCAACTGCCCACGGCTCAGTTGCATATCTACGGTGCTTACACCCCCCCCAAAGCTACCGCGTTGCACAACCCGGCCCAGGGTTTTCATGTCATGAACTGGGCAGAAGATGCTTTGCAAGTGATGTCGGCGGCACGCATTTGTCTGGCGCCTCTACGCTTCGGTGCCGGTATCAAAGGCAAGATCGTCGACGCCATGTTATGTGGCACCCCCACGGTGACGACGCCCATCGGCGCCGAAGCCATGCATGGCAATCATCCCTGGCCTGGGACCGTGGCCCGCACGGCACGGGAACTGGCTGACTGTGCGGTGCGCCTGTATAAGGATGAAGCGCTTTGGGCGCAGGCCCAATCCCACGGACAGAGGTTACTGGCCGATCGATATAAAATGTCGGAACATGGCCCGGCATTGATCAAGAAGTTGTTGCACTGCCAACAGCACTTGACTCAACTTAGACGCGATAATTTTACCGGTAGTATGTTGCGTCATCACCACCATAAAAGTACGCAATACATGGCGCAATGGATTGAGGCGAAAAACCGAAACCCTGCCTAAGTTACGCACAACCAAATACACATATCTTGCATTATCACAACGATTGATCGCCCCGCTCTTTCCCTTTATAAATTATTGACCGAAGTGAGTAACAGCCACTCACTTCAGCCAACCGATAACACCTATCAAACTATGCAAGGAAGCATTAAATGGACAATACTGTTCAGAACAACTACGTACTTAGAAACTGGATGGCCAGCACGCCGGCAATCGATACACTGTCGCTCAATGAGTTGACACTGCCAGGCACCCATAACGCCGGAAGCGACTGGAAAGCCACTTGGCTGCAAGGCCCGGGAGCCCATTGGCTGGCCTGTCAGCATAAATCGTTTTATTCCCAGCTACACAACGGTTCCCGCGCGCTGGATATTCGCCTGACTTACGACGCCCGCGCGCCGGGACTTGGAAAATTTCGCTGTCATCATAACAATTATCGCAATGACCGAACCCTGGGCCAACTTGTAACCGATGTAGAAAAATTCCTTCAGGAAAACCCCAATGAATTCATCATCCTGGACTTTCACGATCTGAGCGGAAGCACGTTTGACTTCGCTTATTTTAATGACATGATGATCCACTTTCTCGGTCATCGGATCATTCCCAGCAAAAACCGGTCGCTGAGTCTGCGTCAACTCAAACAAATCAGTTCTTTGCAAAGAATACTGGTCGCAGCCCCCAGGAACAGAGCCCTTGATCAAAACCTATTCATTGAACAGATCGAGCACAAATGGTCTGGAAACGGCCTCACCAGTGCCTCCGAGTTGGAGCAGCACATTATAAAAGTGCTGAAGTTTCCGCCAGGCACATGGGCACCATGGTCGCTGTCCGCGACCAGTTATAGCGCTCTCGGTGGTCCGGTAGATATTCACGATGAGCTTAATTCGTGGTTTGACCCGAATAAAAGCGACTGGGCAACACGGTGCAACATTATCAATGTCGACTTCATTGAAGAAAGCAACATCGTTTCGTATTGCCTGACCGCAAACCTGAGTAAAGCGGCCAAGCGCGCCAACTAGCGCCGAGCCATTAAAGGATTAATTCTTATGCAAGTATTTCCGTGACTGGCAATGCAGTCGCGCACTTCTATGCTGGGTCATGAAAGCCTTTCTACGCAGGCGAGCAATAGAGGTATGGCACGCAGCCACACCCTAAACATGGACCTCGTCCCCTCCATGGAAGGGACGAGTCTACGACAAGGAACTGTCATGACCCATAACGCAGTAATCACGCTGGATAAACAAAAATGGATGAGTAATGCCCTCGACATCGATCGTATAAAACTGACTGATGTTATCTGGCCCGGCGCCCATAACGCCGGCATGGATAAACAGGCGCCTAATTATGAGGTGGTCGTCGGCAACTGGACGACATGTCAAAACGGTTCATTTGCATGGCAATTGTCCAATGGCGCACGGGCATTCGATATCCGCCTGGGCTACACCGAGGGGGCTGAGCAGTCGATTTTCTATTTCCATCACCATGGATATCAATCACATCGGGTTCTCGATGAACTCATCAGCGCAGTTTCATCTTTCCTGGACCGAAACCCGGATGAATTCGTGGTTTTGGACTTTCATCAGCTAGGGGACGGTAACAATCGCTTTGACTATCAGAAACTCAATGAGCTTCTGGTCAGCCAACTCGGACAGCGAGTGATACCGCCCGACAACGCCACAAAAACGATCGGCGAGCTCAAGCGGATCAGTGCTCGCCGCCGGGTGATATTAGCGGCGCCCGTACGGCGGGAACTGGATGAGAATTATTTCTGGCCGCGTATTACACACAAGTGGATCAACAAGCGGTTTACCGACACCGAGGATTTGAAAACCCATATTTCCAACACACTCAAAGACGCGCCATACGAAACATTTCTATGGTCGTTATCGGCCACCAGCTACGCGTTTCTGGGAGGGCCTCAAGACATCAAAAACCACATCAATGACTGGTTCAATCCCACCCGGGACTGGGTCACGCGCTGCAGCATCATCAATACCGACTTTTTCGACGAATCCGAAATCGTTCGTTACTGCTGGAGTGCCACCAGCATGAAAGCGGTATACGGTGATGCCTTGCATGCCCCCGCCTGAGCACAGTCGCGTTGCAAGCTGGCCTTAGGCGCCCCGAAAGAGGCATGATCAAGAGGCGATAACAATAAAAGCGCCCTGACATGACCCGAACAGCCAGAGTCACCGATCCTTCCTACGAATTGATGGACGACCACAACGGGTTGTCCATCATCTATCGCCAACACGGATTCCCCTGCCCCCTGGTGCGCTGGCATTTCCACAAGGAATACGAACTGCACCTGATCATCGCCAGCTCCGGCAAGGTGTTCATCGGTGACTACATCGGTAACTTCTACCCGGAAACACTGTTCCTGACCGGCCCCAACCTACCCCACAACTGGATCAGCCAGGTGGCCGAAGACGAAGTGGTGCCCGAGCGCGACATGCTGGTCAATTTCACTGACGAGCTGTTCGAAAGTGGCCATCAGGTATTCGCCGAACTCAAGACAATTGCGCCCTTGCTGGAGCGCGCGCAGTACGGCATCGAGTTTCGCTGCAAGCGCACCATACGCCAGGCCATGACCTTGATGCAGCGCATCGCCGACACCCAAGGCATGACCCGGCTCGGGCATTTTTTCATTCTGCTGGAGTTGCTGGCGGCGTCCGATGACTACCAGTTGCTGTCCGGTGCCACAACGCCGCAATTGGCCGATGAACACAATATCGACCGTACCAACCGGGCGGTGGATTACATCTTTGCCCATTACGCCAGGGATTTAACGCTGGAAGAGGTGGCCGAGCATCTGGGCCTGAAGCCGACCTACTTCAGCCGAGTGTTCAAACAGGCCACCGGACGCTGCTTCATCGAGTTCGTCAATCGCCTGCGCATCAGCAAATCCTGCGAGCTGCTGGCCGATGGCGACAAAACGGTGACCGATGTGTGTTTCGAGTCGGGCTTCAACAACATTTCCAACTTCAACCGGCGTTTTCAGCAACTCAAGGGCATGACGCCGTCGCACTATCGGCGGCTGGCGGTGCAACGGTTGACTGAGCAGAATCAGCACTGACTTATCCTGTACCACGGATCCTTGTAGCAGCTGCCGAAGGCTGCGTTCGGCTGCGCAGCAGTCGCAAACCCGGCCACTCCACCTCTTCTGTATCGCCGCAGCTTCGGACCCGGCGAGGGCTTCGCCCTCGAACGCAGCCTGACGGCAGCTGCTACAGCGCGGCATGCAGCGACACCAGCCCCCTGACTTCCCAGTGCAAAAAAGTATCGATCACAGTGCGATGGATGATTTGTCAGCCTGTCAATTGAAGGCTGTAATCGCTGCACATTCTTCCCTCCGCAGGAAGACACAAAAACAATAACTGTCCTTCTGTAACCCCCGGGTGCAGAAAAGGAGTGCACGATGCAACCTTCGGTAAAAGCTCTGCTTGCCCTCACCTGCATGACCCTCAGCAGCGTCAGCCTCGGCGCTCAGACCCTGACCATCGCCACCGTCAACAACAGCGACATGATCCGCATGCAAAAGCTCTCGAAAACCTTCGAGGCCGAGCATCCGGACATCAAACTCAATTGGGTGGTGCTTGAAGAAAACGTCCTGCGCCAACGCCTGACCACCGACATCGCCACCCAGGGCGGGCAGTTTGATGTGTTGACCATCGGCATGTACGAAGCCGCACTCTGGGGTGCCAAGGGTTGGCTGGAACCGATGAAGGACTTGCCGGCCAACTACGCCCTCGACGACGTTTTCCCTTCGGTGCGTGAAGGTCTTTCGGTCAAGGGCTCGCTCTATGCCCTGCCGTTCTACGCTGAAAGCTCCATCACCTATTACCGCACCGACCTGTTCAAGGAAGCCGGGCTGACCATGCCGGAGCGCCCGACCTGGGAACAGATCGGCGAATTCGCCAGCAAACTCACCCATAAAGATAAAGAACAGTACGGCATCTGCCTGCGCGGCAAGGCTGGCTGGGGCGAAAACATGGCGCTGATCACCACCGTCGCCAACGCCTACGGCGCACGCTGGTTCGATGAGAAATGGCAGCCGGAATTCACCGGTCCTGAGTGGAAAAATGCGCTGAATTTCTACGTCGACACCATGAAAAAGTCCGGCCCGCCTGGCGCATCGAGCAACGGCTTCAACGAGAACCTGGCGCTGTTCAACAGCGGCAAGTGCGCGATCTGGGTCGATGCCAGTGTGGCCGGCTCGTTCGTGACCGACAAAACCCAAAGCAAAGTCAGCGACCACGTCGGCTTTACTTACGCGCCGCATCAGATCACCGACAAAGGTTCGGCCTGGCTGTATTCCTGGGCACTGGCTATCCCAACCAGTTCCAAGGCCAAGGAAGCGGCGAAAACCTTCAGCGCCTGGGCCACGTCCAAGGAGTACGGAGCCCTGGTCGCGGAAAAAGACGGCATCGCCAACGTGCCACCAGGCACTCGCGCCTCGACCTACACAGAGGCTTACATGAATGCCGCGCCGTTCGCCAAGGTGACGCTGGAATCGCTGAAAGCCGCGGACCCGAGCCAACCGTCGCAAAAGCCTGTGCCCTACATCGGTATCCAACTGGTAACCATTCCTGAATTCCAGGCCGTGGGCACCCAGGTCGGCAAGCTGTTCTCGGCCGCGTTGATCGGCCAGACCACGGTCGACCAGGCCCTGACCGCCGCCCAGTCAACCACCGAACGTGAAATGAAGCGCGCCGGTTATCCCAAATAACCAGCGCCCCCCATGTAGGGGTCGGCTTGTGTGGCGAGGGAGCTTGCTCCCGTTCGACTGCGCAGCAGTCGCAAAGCTTTTGGGGCCGCTTCGCGACCCAGCGGGAGCAAGCTCCCTCACCACACAAGCCTCGCCCCTACAGTTGATCTTCATTTGTCTGTTCCCAATCGGTTCTGATCGCCATGAATACTTCAACCACTGTCAAAGCTCACATGGACATCCCGCAACCGGTGCGTAAAAGCCGGTTGACCAACCCCGGCTGGTTTCTGGTCAGCCCCTCGGTGGCGTTGCTGCTGCTGTGGATGATCGTGCCGCTGGGCATGACCGTTTACTTTTCGATGATCCGCTACAACTTGCTCTACCCCGGTGAAAACGAATTCGTGGGGCTGGAGAACTTCAGCTATTTCCTGAGCGATTCGGGTTTCCTGCCCGGCGCTACCAACACCCTGTTGCTGGTGGGCAGTGTGTTGCTGGTCAGCGTGGTGTTCGGCGTGTTGATCAGCGCATTGCTGGAGGCCAGTGAGTTTCTCGGTCGCGGCATCGTGCGGGTGATGTTGATCTCGCCGTTCTTCATCATGCCCACCGTCGGTGCGCTGATCTGGAAGAACCTGATCTTTCACCCGGTCTCGGGGATTCTCGCCTACATCTGGAAGCTGTTCGGCGCGCAGCCGGTGGACTGGCTGGCGCACTACCCGCTGCTGTCGATCATCATCATTGTGTCCTGGCAATGGCTGCCCTTCGCGATTCTGATCCTGATGACCGCCATGCAGTCCCTCGACCAGGAACAGAAAGAAGCCGCGCGCCTGGACGGTGCCGGCCCGATCGCGATTTTCTGGCACCTGACCTTGCCACACCTGGCCCGGCCGATTGCGGTGGTGGTGATGATCGAAACCATCTTCCTGCTGTCGGTGTTCGCCGAAATCTTCACCACCACCAACGGTGGCCCCGGCTACGCCTCGACCAACCTCGCCTACCTGATCTACAACCAGGCGCTGGTGCAGTTCGACGTCGGCATGGCCTCCGCCGGTGGCTTGATCGCGGTGGTGATTGCCAACATCGCGGCCATTGTGCTGGTGCGCATGATCGGCAAAAACCTGACAGACAAAGCCTGAGGCCCGCGCCATGACTCTTCAACAATCCCGTCGTCTGCAAAGCCTGCTGCTCGGCACTCTGGCCTGGGCCATCGCGATCCTGATTTTCTTCCCGATCTTCTGGATGGTGCTGACCAGTTTCAAGACCGAAATCGACGCCTTCGCCACACCACCGCAGTTCATCTTCACGCCGACGCTTTCGAACTACCTGCACATCAACGAGCGTAGCGATTACTTCAGCTTCGCCTGGAACTCGGTGGTGATTTCCTTTAGCGCCACGGCATTGTGCCTGCTGATCGCGGTGCCGGCCGCCTATTCCATGGCGTTCTACGAAACCCAGCGCACCAAAGGCACGTTGCTGTGGATGCTCTCCACCAAGATGCTGCCGCCAGTGGGCGTGCTGATGCCGATCTACTTGTTGGCCAAGAGCTTTGGCCTGCTGGATACGCGAATCGCGCTGATCGTGATCTACACGCTGATCAACCTGCCGATCGTGGTCTGGATGGTTTACACCTACTTCAAAGACATCCCCAAGGACATCCTCGAAGCCGCACGCCTGGACGGCGCCACCCTGTGGCAGGAAATGGTCCGGGTGCTGCTGCCGATCGCCAAGGGTGGCTTGGCTTCCACGGTGTTGCTGTCGCTGATCCTGTGCTGGAACGAGGCGTTCTGGTCGCTGAACCTGACCTCGTCCAAAGCCGCGCCACTGACCGCACTGATCGCCTCTTACTCAAGCCCCGAAGGTTTGTTCTGGGCCAAGTTGTCGGCGGTGTCGACCCTGGCTTGCGCGCCGATCCTGATCTTCGGCTGGATCAGCCAGAAACAGCTGGTCCGCGGCCTGTCGTTTGGCGCCGTGAAATAGCCCTCAAAGAATAAACATAAAGGAGCGCCATCATGGCCAACCTGAAAATCAAAAATCTGCAAAAAGGCTTCGAAGGTTTTTCCATCATCAAAGGCATCGACCTGGAAGTGAACGACAAGGAATTCGTGGTGTTCGTCGGCCCGTCGGGTTGCGGCAAGTCCACCCTGCTGCGGCTGATCGCCGGCCTTGAAGAAGTCAGCGGCGGCACCATCGAGCTCGATGGCCGCGACATCACCGAAGTCAGCCCGGCCAAGCGCGACCTGGCGATGGTGTTCCAGACCTACGCCCTGTACCCGCACATGAGCGTGCGTAAAAACATGTCGTTCGCCCTCGACCTGGCCGGTGTAGCGAAAGCCGAAGTCGAGAAGAAGGTCGGCGAAGCAGCGCGCATTCTGGAGCTCGGGCCGATGCTCGAACGTAAACCGAAACAGCTGTCCGGCGGTCAGCGTCAGCGCGTAGCGATCGGCCGGGCCATTGTGCGTAATCCGAAAATTTTCCTGTTCGACGAACCGCTGTCCAACCTCGACGCCGCCCTGCGGGTGCAAATGCGCCTGGAACTGTTGCGCCTGCACAAAGAACTGCAAGCCACCATGATCTACGTGACCCACGACCAGGTCGAAGCCATGACCATGGCCGACAAAGTCGTCGTGCTCAATGGCGGCAAGATCGAGCAGGTCGGTTCGCCACTGGACCTGTATCACCAGCCGGCCAACCTGTTTGTCGCAGGTTTTCTCGGCACACCGAAAATGGGCTTCCTCAAAGGCAAAGTCACCCGTGTCGACAGCCGGGGCTGCGAAGTGCTGCTGGACGCCGGCACCCGCATCACTCTGCCACTGAGCGCGGCCAACCTGAGCGTCGGCGGTGCGGTAACGCTGGGCATTCGCCCGGAACACCTGGAGTTGGCGCAACCTGGCGACTGCACGTTGCAAGTCA
This sequence comes from Pseudomonas sp. Pseusp15, assembly GCF_059492165.1. Lineage (NCBI taxonomy): Bacteria > Pseudomonadati > Pseudomonadota > Gammaproteobacteria > Pseudomonadales > Pseudomonadaceae > Pseudomonas > Pseudomonas sp. Pseusp15. The sequence goes on along the minus strand of NZ_CP168523.1, from coordinate 2,012,923 downwards.
CCGCCGATGTCAGCGAACGTTTGGGCAGCGACACCTTCTGCCATGTGCTGACGTCTTCCGGTGAAGCGTTGACCATGCGCGTTCGCGGCGATCTGGCCAGCCGTTATGGCGAAACCCTGAGCCTGCACCTGGACGCCGAACACTGCCATTTATTCGATGCCAACGGCGTGGCGCTGACTCGTCCACTGCGCGCCGCAGCCTGAACTCAGAGAACATGCGATGAAACTGAATAAGTCCAACCTCAACCGCCTCGCCCCCGAGGTGGCCCTGCCCGCCTACACCCTGAGCGACACCCGCCAGGGCATCGCGCACATTGGCGTCGGCGGTTTCCACCGCGCACATCAGGCGTACTACACCGACGCCTTGATGAACACCGGCGAAGCACTGGACTGGGCCATCTGCGGGGTCGGCCTGCGCACCGAAGACCGTCGTGCCCGGGACGATCTCAAAGAACAGGATTACCTGTTCACCTTGTTTGAACTCGGCGATACCGACGACACCGAAGTGCGAGTCATCGGCGCGATCCGCGACATGCTGCTGGCCGAAGACGGCGCCGAGGCGCTGATCGATAAACTGGCCAGCCCCGAGATCCGCATCGTCTCGCTGACCATCACCGAGGGCGGCTACTGCATCGACGACAGCAACGGCGAGTTCATGACGCATCTACCACAGATCCAGCACGACCTGAGCAATCCGAACACGCCGAAAACCGTGTTCGGCTTCCTCTGCGCCGCGCTGGCCAAACGGCGTGCCGCCGGCACGCCCGCGTTCACGCTGATGTCCTGCGATAACCTGCCGCACAACGGCGCGGTGACCCGCAAAGCCTTGCTCGCATTCGCCGCCCTGCGCGATGCCGACCTGCGCGACTGGATCGAGCGCAACGTCAGCTTCCCCAACGCCATGGTCGACCGCATCACGCCGATGACCAGCATCCAGCATCGCCTGCAATTGCACGACAAACACAGCATTGACGACGCCTGGCCAGTGGTCTGCGAACCGTTTGTGCAGTGGGTGCTGGAAGATAAATTCGTCAACGGTCGCCCGGCCTGGGAAAAAGTCGGCGTGCAGTTCACCGACGACGTCACGCCTTACGAAGAGATGAAGATCAAACTGCTCAACGGCAGTCACCTGGCCCTGACTTATCTGGGTTTTTTGAAGGGTTACCGCTTCGTTCACGAAACCATGAACGACCCGCTGTTCGTGCGCTACATGCGCGCCTACATGGACCTGGACGTGACGCCGCAACTGGCGCCGGTGCCGGGCATCGATTTGACCGAGTACAAAAACACCCTGGTGGCGCGCTTCTCCAATCAGGCGATTGCCGATCAACTGGAGCGGGTGTGTTCGGACGGCTCATCTAAGTTTCCGAAATTCACCGTGCCGACCCTCAACCGCTTGATCGCCGACGGCCGCGAGACCAAACGTGCGGCGCTGGTGGTGGCGGCCTGGGCGCTGTACCTCAAAGGCGTGGATGAGAACGGTCAGACCTATGCAATTCCGGATCCGCGGGCGGCGTTCTGTCAGGCGCTGGTGGCCGATGATGCATTGATCACCCAGCGGCTGCTGGAGGTTGAGGAGATTTTCGGCACGGCGATTCCGCGTTCGCCAGAGTTCGTCGCGGCGTTCGAGTGGTGCTGTAACAGCTTGCGGGAAGTTGGCGTGACGCAGACGCTCGAACGAGTGCTGGCCGTCTGATTATTCCCACGCTCTGCGTGGGAATGCAGCCCGGGACGCTCCGCGTCCCATCCAGAAGCGGACGCAAAGCGTCCATTGATGCATTCCCACGCAGAACGTGGGAACAATCTTCGGTAGGGTGTTTCCATGGCAAACCAACAACTATTCCTGGGCATCGACTGCGGCACCCAAGGCACCAAAGCCGTGATCCTCGACGCACACAGTGGTCAGGTCCTCGCTCAGGGCGCTGCTGTCCACAGCCTCATCAGCGGCCCCAATGGCCGTCGCGAGCAAGACACTGCCCAGTGGCTGGAAGCCTTTACCCAGGCCACCCGTCGCGCGTTGCTCGCCGCGGATGTCGATGGTCAGGCCATTCTCGGCATCGGCGTTTCCGGCCAGCAACATGGTCTGGTGCTGCTCGACGATCACGGCCAGGTACTGCGCCCGGCCAAGCTCTGGTGCGATACCGAATCCACCCCGGAGAATGATCGTCTACTGGCTCATCTGGGCGGTGAAAAAGGCTCCCTGGAGCGCCTCGGCATCGTTATCGCGCCGGGCTACACCGTGTCCAAGCTGCTCTGGACCAAAGAACAACACCCGGAAATTTTCGCCCGCATCGCCCGTATCCTGCTGCCCCATGACTACCTCAACTATTGGCTCACCGGTCGCAGTTGCAGCGAGTACGGCGATGCGTCGGGCACCGGCTATTTCAACGTACGTACGCGCCAGTGGGACTTGCAACTGCTGCGCGACATCGACCCCAGCGGGCGCCTGCAAGCCGCGCTCCCGGAGCTGATCGATGCCCACCAGCCGGTCGGTACGATCCTGCCGGGCATCGCCGAGCATCTGGGCATCAACCCCAAGGCCCTGGTCTCCAGCGGCGGTGGCGACAACATGATGGGCGCGATCGGCACCGGCAACATCAAGCCCGGCGCGATCACCATGAGCCTCGGCTCTTCGGGGACGGTCTACGCCTATGCCGAGCAAGCGCACGTCAGTCCGGACGCCTCGGTGGCAACGTTCTGTTCCTCCAGCGGCGGCTGGTTGCCGCTGATCTGCACCATGAACCTGACCAATGCCACCGGCGCGATTCGCGAGTTGTTCGAACTGGATATCGAGCAGTTCAACGCCCTGGTCGAACACGCGCCGATTGGTGCTGAAGGCGTGTGCATGCTGCCGTTCCTCAATGGCGAACGCGTTCCCGCCCTGCCCCATGCCAGCGGCAGCCTGCTGGGGTTGACCATGACCAACCTGACCCGGGCCAATCTGTGCCGCGCCGTGGTGGAAGGCACCACCTTCGGTTTGCGTTACGGGCTGGACCTGCTGCGCCACAATGGCTTACAAAGCCGCAGCATCTGCCTGACCGGCGGCGGCTCGAAGAGCCCGGTGTGGCGGCAAATCGTCGCCGACATCATGAATACGCCAGTGATTTGTACCGAACAGAGCGAGGCCGCGGCGCTTGGCGCAGCGATTCAGGCGGCGTGGTGCAAGTCTTGGGCAAACGGCCACGAAGACAGCCTGGCGGACTTGTGCGAGCGCTGCGTGAAGCTCGACCTGGCCAGTGAAACCCTGCCGATTGCAGAAAATGTACAGGCCTGTCAGCAGGCCTACGAACGCTATCAACAGCATGTCGCAACCCTTTAAAGAGCGAGCAACTATGTATCTGGTGTGTGGTGAAGCGCTATTCGATTTCTTCAGCGAAGACGATGCCAGCGGCCTGGCGTCCAAAGTGAATTTCAAGGCAATTGCTGGCGGCTCGCCGTTCAACGTCGCGGTGGGTTTGCGCCGCCTGGGCGTGGATGCCGCGCTGTTTGCCGGACTGTCGACCGACTACCTCGGCCGTCGCTTGCAGCAAGTGCTGCAGGATGAAGGCGTACGCCCGGATTACCTTGTGGACTTCGCCGCGCCGACCACGCTGGCGATGGTCGCGGTCGGTGCCAACGGCTCGCCTCACTACAGCTTTCGCGGCGAAGGCTGCGCGGATCGGCAGTTGAGCCTTGCTCATCTGCCGCAACTGGGGCCTGAAGTGCGCGGCTTGCACATCGGCTCGTTCTCGCTGGTGGTGCAACCGGTTGCCGATACCTTGCTGGCGCTGGTGCAGCGCGAAAGTGGCAAACGCCTGATCAGCCTCGACCCGAACGTGCGCCTGAATCCCGAGCCGAACATCGAGTTGTGGCGTTCACGGATCGCCACCCTGGTGGAGCTTGCCGACCTGATCAAGGTCAGCGACGAAGATTTGAGCCTGTTGTATCCCGAGCAGGATCCCCAGCGCGTGATCGAAAGCTGGCTGGAGCATCGTTGTCAGTTGGTGTTCCTGACCCGTGGCGGTCAGGGGGCGACGGTGTTCAGCCGGGCTCATGGCACATGGTCGGTGCCGGCCTGTTCGGTGAAGATTGCCGACACCGTTGGGGCTGGCGATACCTTCCAGGCGGCGCTGATTACCTGGCTGACCGAGCAGCAGCTGGATTCGGTTGCGGGTGTGCAGCGGCTGAGCCGTGAGCAGATTGACGGGATGCTCAGGTTTGCGGTGAGTGCCGCCGCGTTGACCTGCAGCAAGACCGGGCCGGATTTGCCGTATCGGCGGCAGTTGAGCTGAAATACACGCCCCCCATACCTCTCTACTATGGCAGGTCCTGATTTCAGGGCCTGCCGGTGGACTTGAATAAAAGACAGCTTGCATATCTTTCTTCATTGAGCGCTACATCTTTTCTCCCATTATATTTTTTAGATATAGTCTTATTGCAATTTAAAAAATAAAACCCGTACAAAAGATAAGCGGTCATTGACAGCTTTATATTTTTTATACCCGAGAAAATTTATAGCGATTTATACTTGCAACTATTCCAAAAAATAATCATATGCAGCCAACTACAACCAGTTAGTTACTTGACCGCTACATGCCTTCAACTAGTATCTTTTCCACGCACGGCGCAGGTAAGGACAATTGCTGTGCGAAATCCTTATACCACCACAACAGGAAAAGGAACTCCAACATGGAAAGTGTCGCTATCTCAGCTGCCCAAATTAACTGGAACGGCGGACAACGCATTACGCTCACCGCAGGTGATACAGCCACCTGTACCGCGCTTAGCCCAGGCCAGCTGTATGGGATCTTTATCTACAACTCCGCGCAAAATGACAACAACTCGACTGTCTCCGTGAACTGGAGCAACAGCCAGCCGCCCGTACCGATCACGGTGCCTGGCACCACGGCCAATGCAGGCCTGGCATCGTTGGGTTTTGTCTCGGGCACCGATACTCAAACCGTTTCAGTCTCACTGTCCAGCAACGCCGGTAAATCACAGGTCGAAATCTGGCTGGGAAGTGTCAGCATGCCGACCAATACATCGGGACTCAGCAACTATCCGCTGCCGGCCGATGGTGAGCAGCATCCGTTCAACAAGTACACCCGCTACTATGCGGTCCCTCCATCGAAATGGATGAACCTGACGATCACCAGCACCATTACACAGTTCCTCTCTTGCCAGTTCCGTGAGGCGCAAGCGACCGTGTTCGTCGTCAATGAGACGTCGAACGGCCTGCTCTCCGGCCAGGTCACCACGATCGGGCCTACTGCAAGTGAAGTTGGGGCCGTCAAGATCAGTTACTCGCAGATTCAGAGTATTTCCAATAATCTGCAAGGCGACGGTACGCAGTGGGTCTGGATGGATGCTGACAGCCAGCAAAACTCTCAGAGCGCGACCATTTCCCTGCAATCGCTTTGAATTAATTGGCTGAGTCATAAACGAAGGCCCCATCTGTGGGGCCTTCTTTTTTATATGGCGTAGCGGTCAATTGCCTCGAAAAGTGCCTGTATTCATCGTGCAAAACCTCAGCTATAGGGGAAAGCCCTACAAGCGTCAGGCCCCTGACCTACGGCATTTTCGCCTTGAACATGGCCATTTAATACTGCACCATCCGCCCCCTGCTTTTTCAAAGGACGGAATTCAAGGCATGCTGGACGCAAACGCAATCCATATCTCCCTCACCCTCGAAGGCGTTTCCGTCGACCTTCAGGTGCTCAGCTTCATCGGCCGCGAGGCCCTCAACCAGCCGTTCTGTTTCGACATCGAACTGGTCAGTACCCGCCCCGACCTGAAACTCGAAGAGCTGCTGCACAAGCCCGGTTGTCTGACCTTCGGCGCCACCGGCCAAGGCAAAATCCATGGCCTGGTGTACCGCATCGAGCAAGGCGATTCCGGCAAGAGCCTGACCCGCTACAGCATCAGCCTGGTGCCGCAACTGGCCTACCTGCGCCACAACCACGACCAACAGATTTTCCAGCAACTCAGCGTACCGAAGATCATCGCCCAGGTCCTCGAAGCCCGCGGCATTCTGGCCGACGCCTACAGCTTCCAGCTCGGCGCGATCTACCCGGAGCGCGTGTACTGCGTGCAGTACGACGAATCCGACCTGCATTTCATCCAGCGCCTGTGCGAAGAGGAAGGCATCCATTTCCACTTCCAGCACTCGGCCAGTGGCCACAAACTGGTGTTCGGCGATGACCAGACGGTGTTCCGCAAACTGGCGCCGGTGAGCTACCAGCAGGACTCCGGCATGGCCGCCGAGAAGACGGTGATCAAGCGCTTCAACCTGCGCTTGGAAACCCGCACCACCCGCGTCAGCCGCCGCGACTACGACTTCGAAAAACCCCGGCTGCTGCCGGAAAGCGCAGCCAAAAGCGCGTTCGCCCCGGACCTCGAAGACTACGACTACCCCGGCCGTTTCACCGACCGCGCGCGCGGCAAGCAACTGGCAACCCGTGCCCTCGAGCGCCATCGCAGCGACTACCAACTGGCCGAAGGCAAAGGCGACGAACCGACCCTGGTCAGCGGCCACTTCCTGGCCCTCAGCGAACACCCGCGCGCCGAATGGAACGACCTGTGGCTGCTGCTGGAAATCGTCCACGAGGGCAAACAGCCGCAAGTGCTCGGCGAGAACACCACCAGCGACGTCACCGACAACAAGGACGACTTCCACCAGGGCTACCGCAACCGCTTCCTCGCCACCCCGTGGGACGCGCACTTCCGCCCGGCCCTGGAACACCCGAAACCGCAAGTGCTGGGCAGCCAGACCGCCATCGTCACCGGCCCGCCGGGGGAAGAAATCCACTGCGATGAATACGGCAGGGTCAAGGTGCAATTCCACTGGGACCGCGACGGCCAGGCCGACGACAAGACCAGCTGCTGGCTACGCGTCGCCAGCGGCTGGGCCGGCAACGCCTACGGCGGCATCGCCATCCCACGAGTCGGCATGGAAGTGCTCGTCACCTTCCTCGAGGGCGACCCCGACCAACCGCTGATCACCGGCTGCCTGTACCACAAGGAAAACGTCGTCCCCTACGACCTGCCGGCGAACAAGACCCGCAGCACCTTCAAAACCCTCAGCTCGCCGGGCGGCAAGGGCTACAACGAGTTTCGCATCGAAGACAAGAAAGGCGCGGAACAGATCTACCTGCACGCCCAGCGCGACTGGGATGAAAACATCGAACACGACCAGAAGATCCGCGTCGGCAATGAACGGCATGACACGGTCGAAGCCAACGTGTTCAGCGAGTTCAAGGTGGAAGAGCATCGCCTCACCCATCTGGATCGCAAGACTGAAGCGCGGGCGGATGATCACCTGACCGTGGGCGTGACCCAGCATGTGAAGGTGGGCACCGCGCAGTTTGTCGAGGCCGGTCAGGAGATTCATTACAACGCTGGCGAGAAGGTAGTGGTTGAGGGTGGCATGGAGCTCACGGCCAAGGCTGGCGGGAGTTTTGTGAAGATTGATGCGGGGGGTGTGACGATCAGTGGGGCTGAGGTGAAGGTCAACTCGGGTGGTGGGCCAGGTTCCGGCACCGGAATCGCCATCCTTGCCCCGCTTATTCCAGGACTTGCTGCTGCCGACATCGCCGGTCGCCTGATGAAAGAAGCCAAGACCAATCCGACCTGGCTGGAATTGAACCTGCATTACGACAACCTTGAGCCTGTGCAGGGCGCGTCGTATCGAGTTGATTTTGCCGACGGGTCGACCCGTGAAGGCGTGCTGGACGACGACGGCTTTGCTCGTTTGGAGGATGTCCCGAAAGGACCGGCCAAGGTGTATTACGGCGAGGATCCAAGGCCGTACAACCGTGAATCAATCAAGGTTGTCGAAAGCTCCGACGATAAGATCAACGAAGACTTGCTCAAATTAGGATATGACCCGAACGAGGTCGATTTACAGGCTTTGGTTGAACAAGCTGCAGGGAGGCTGGCATGAGTGAAGTAGCACAAAATACCGAGGTCACAGACGACACAGACCGTAAGGCCGCTTATAAGGAAGCAGCTGTCGAGTTGGCCAAAGGTATCGCCATGGGCGCCGTGCCTTTCCTCGGCCAGGCCATCGACGCCTATGACACTATCGAATCGTCCATTACTTTGTATAACGCAGAAAGCGCAGACGGAAAGGAAGACGCCAAATTTGACCTTTTAATGGCAGTGATAGGCTGGATACCAGGCCCAGGCGATGGGTTGAAGAAAAGCATGCGCATCGTTAACCGCGACCCACAGCGATTTGCACCGGTTTTGTTCGATCTGTTGCGCTTCGTTCTTCAGGAGTGTGGAATCAAAACCAGTCCCGAGGAGCTGCTCAAGCAGGTTTTCGATGCGTCAAAATTGAGTGCTGAGCTAGACGCTATCATTAGCGCGGTCAAAGGCTCGTCGACATTTCAGAGTTTGCCTAATTGGGCAAAATCCGCGGTCGTTACCGTCTTGGCGACGTCTCGCGACAACATGCCGGAAATGCTCGCTATTGTCGAAAGACGCTTGCTCAAGTGGAAAGGCATGCAACGCAACAGCTCTGCGATGGCGGCGTCAAGCAAGCCGGCAACAACAAAGAAACCCGCGGGCAAAGATGCTTCAGTGGCGAGTCAAGGTGCGGACGGCGCGAGCGGCACACATTCCAACAAGATTGACCAGCAGAACGCAGCCACCAAGGTCTACCATATTGCCAATGATGCACTTGGCGTCAGTGGAGAGCATATCGCCGACTATTACTGCGCGGAAACTCTAGGCTGGGGTAAACATTGGGATGGCCATGATAAAGGCGCAGAGGGACGTTGGCTTAGTGGCAATCCTGACGAAAATACGTTAGGCAAACTTTCAATGGGTGGCAACCCAAAAGAATGGCACGCCCTGTATAAATTATCTGATGGGGCGAACGGTACTGGTATCGACGCAGTATGGCGCGCCGATCCTGCAACGAATGATTCAAAAAAGTTTGCGATTGTCGAAGCTAAAGCAAGCAGAGACGAAGACACTCCAAAATTTATAAAAGATCAATACAGAAAAAAAGAAGAAGAGGATAAGGCAGCTAAGCACTCAAAAAAACCGGCGGCTTCAGGCCCACAACCAGAACCTCGTAAACCCAGCATTGTTTCCAAACTGGGTGTTTCGGGTGATATTGCAGTTGAAGAGTTACTCGAACCTGTTGATCAATCAGACACGACTGCAGAAACAACCGCGCCGAAAAAATCCCGACCGGGAAAAAAACACAATAGTACGACTACTAAAAATGCATCGACGAGCAGTAACAGAAAAAAAGCCACCAATGATAACGCACCAAAAGAAAAAGCTAAAACAATAGAAAAAACAGAGCAAAAAAAAGAAATTGACTCTGCTCAACCTACCGAAAAATCGGGCAAGGTTGTATTGGTACAAATGAGTATCGAATGGATTCACCAGAACATAGACAAAGCTCTACGTGAGAAAATTTCAAAGAACGTTCTTAGTTCATTCAGTCGGCATTTATTTTTCACACCTCTTTACAGCGTTCTCAATGGTCCTCGCGAACACGCAAAAGCTCGAAAAAATATGACGGGGCCGGAGACTCATACTGCGCACGAGGCTATTCACTACAAAGAAAACAAAGTTAAAGAAGCCGTCAATAAAAAGAAGGCGTCACTCACCAAAAAATACGGCAAATTGAGCTCCCTGAAGGCGGAGGAATGATCATGAGCAGAAGACAACAATTCTTAAGCGAAGCTCGCTTCGATAATTTTTTTATCAACTACAAAGATTCGATTGAATTCTTCAAAGAAAATACGTTTCAGGCGGACTCTGACGAGCAAGAAAAATCGCTCAGAGCCAGATACTTTCAGAAGCTGATACTCAAGGAAATACTGATACGCTACACCGCTGGCAATGAGATCGTAGTCCTGATCCCATTATTGGAAAAGCTTGTAGAAAGTTACGAGCTTCTTCAGGAGAAGCTGGCGAATTACGAAAAAATCCCGAACATTACACCATTAACGATTGATGACTGGCCTGATCAGTACGAAGAATGCGTTCAAGTGTTCAGTCTGTGTATTCTTCTACATCGCACCGACCTGCTAAAACGATTCGTTGCCTTAATAGATCCAGCAGGTTACGCAGGCGATGACACCCTCTATGAGGATTTGCTTTGCAAACTGCTGCCTGACCGATACGACGTCGATCGCTGGTATCACGATGTTTACTCGCCTCTGGTATACGCCACCTATGAGGAGGACAAGGAAGAAGCTTCCAAACTATTGCAAAAATATTGCAATGATTGGTATCCCGCGTTTGAGCAGGCCTCATGGCACGACTCTCACAAACAAGGGGATGAAGGAAGCTACTTTGGATATTGGGCGCTGGAGGCTGGTGCTATTGCTTTTCTGTACGGTATCGACGACAGCAAAATTAATCATATGGTTTATCCAAAAGACTTGGTCGAATACGCGAGAAATTACCAACCGACCGACACTGCCCAGATTGCTCGTATAAATGCAGGGCAACCTTGCAGTAAAGCAGGCTATTGGTTTACACCTGCACAAGCAGAATCTCGTCGCTATTTCGAACAGGGCGAAATCATGCCGAGCTTCAGCGACTCGAGATGGGGCGATACTATTTGGTATTGGTCAGGTGAAGAATAATAGCGGCGGCAGATTGACTTGACTTCAGCCAATCATTGTTCGGATGGGCGAACAAGCCAGCGTCCGCAAGAGGCTGGCTTGTGTGTAATACCGTATCCGTCAGACCGGCGCTTTCCAGCCCATCATCCGCTGCTGCGCAACTTGCAGCAGGTCGCAACCATCCTGGGTCAACAAATAAATCGCATGGGTAATGTGCGGAATGTCCTGAACATCACCGTGCTTGAAGCATAGGCAGTGAAGTGTTTCAAGTAACTGGCTGGAGGCCCGGATGCGCTGGAGGGCGGATTCGAGGATGTCCTGGGGATTGGCTTCTGTGTCGATTACCAAGGGATTTGAGTTGGTGACGCTGCTTTTGATTGAACGATAACGATCTGGAAACGGGTTAAAAGTTTGCATATGGATTACTCGATTGTTTGTAAGTAACCACCAGCACCGTGACCAAACGATGGAGGCGGACTGTGTACAGGCTTGGTCAACCGATAACAACCAACCGGCTCGCCCGAAGGCGTCCCGCACACAGCCGCCATAGCAACGCACTGTGAGGACATAGATGTCCGCAGCGCGAATGATGGCACATATGTGCGTTGTTATCAGGTGACCAAACCTGTTCGCTGATTTTGCAGCGACGCCAAACAGTAAACGCTGGCAGCCGGCCGGCGAAAGACGACAACACGCCCGAGCCTGTAGGAACGGGACGAAGCTTTCTTAGGATTTATCACGACTCAAGGGCAGTAACGTAGGACCCGACAACCGAAGGGATTTCCCCGAATGCAAACACCATGGAAGTACATCATCGCGGCACTGCTAGCCGCCCCGGCCTACGCGCAACCACTCCAGACAATCCTCACCTGCCCTTTGGCCGATAGAACTCAGGTGTCCTTGCTGGCGGAAACGAATGCGCAAGGCCAGCGCCTGTTTGTGAAACTCGACAGCAAAATCCAACCGGCCTTTACCGACATCCCGGATTTCGACTTTTTCGGCGAAGTCTTCCTGGCAAAGTGTGTTTCTTCCAGCCTGATATTCGCCTTCGCATACGGCTCGCCGTATCTAAAAGGCGTCGTTTTACGCAAGAACCCTGTCACTCACACCGTCGAGCGAATCGATTTTGCCGAGAAGGCGCTACCACGTTGGCTGTACCTCGGACGAGAGCAGATCCGACTGGTCATTCCTAATATCGGGTATGAAGTGTCGGCGAAGTTTCTGGTCTATGACTATGTTGCTGGAAGGGGGCAGTTGGAAGGACCCGCTGGTATAGAGACGCCTCCAGATCGACGTGGGTTCAAGGTTGTGCACCTCGAATAGATAACCGCACAACCGGCTCGCAACAACCATTAGCCCGCTACTTAACCTTCGATTAATCCTGCGGTCCAAAACTTTACTGGACCGCACTCCCTCAGCACCCTCTGACGCCCAGTGCGGCAGGTTCGACGCTCTTGCATCGAACTGGCTTCCCCTCTGCACTGGAGACCCATCATGAACATGCGAACACTGCTGATGACCACCGCCCTCGCCTGCACCGCTTTCGCCGGTTTCGCTCAGGCCAACGACACGTCGTCCTCTCAGGCCGTGCCTTATCACTACGGCATGCCGCTGAATGTGGGCAAGGTCATTTCCATGACCGAACCGTCGACGCTGGACTGCGAAGTGGTCACGGCGGACATGAAGTACATCGATAGCACCTCGGGCAAGCCTGCGGAAATTACCTATCGAAAACTTTCTGACGCGTGCAGTTATCAGAGCTGACAGACGATTCTGATTCGGCACTTGGCGGTAGGCCTGCGGGGATTCTGAGGCTATGCTTCGGCGTCCCCCTCTACTGCCGAAAGGATTCGCCATGCCGTTCTCGTTTCGCACGCTTTCAACGTTCACCGCCGCGCTTTGCTTTCTGCTGGCGCTGGTGTGGGGTTTGATGCCGCAATGGTTGCTGGCGATCTGGAGTATCGAGTATTCGCCCGCAGCGGGGTTTGTGGCCAGGCGCAGTGCGGTGCTGTTCGGTGCGCTTGGGGTGATGTTTTATCTCGTGCGGCAGGCACCGCCCTCGGCGGCGAGAAGTGCGATATGCAGCGGCTTTATGGTTGGCTGTTTCGGCTTGGCAGCGCTGGGCTTCGGCGAATGGCTCAATGGTCATGCCGGGCCGGGTATCTTACTGGCGATCCTGGTGGAATTGGCACTGGGTCTGGGGTTTATCCAGACCCGGCGCGTGTCGCTCGAATTGGGTGAAACAGTCGGCTAATGAGCTTTCGACTTAGTGCTGGGCAAATGGCTATGGGTCTTGTGCTCAAGGTCGGTGCGTAACTCGGCGATCAGATGATTAATCTCCCGACATCCGTTGAGGCGATGGGCGTCTATGCCGGTGACGCACAGGTCGAGATGGTCAGTCTCGTTGTCCGAATACACCTTGACGGTCATCGACAGATCCGGAGATAGCGTGCATTGGCAGCGTTTCGGAAGAAAACTGCTTTCAACGATATTGCGTAGTTCCAAGGCAGAAAGAAACATGGCCACCCTCTCGGTATTGTGAGATTGCCAATCGAAAATCAATTGTCGGTCGGAGCTCAGATCACCCGTTCTTTTCTTCCTTGCGGGCTTCATCGTTCCAACGTCCGACCGTTTTTTTGTTTCAGCGCTGACTCAACGGGACCGTGGTCAGCTCAAGACAGCTTCAGCATAAAACATGCCCGGAATTTCGCCCTGCGGCTCGTCGGCCAATCAAGGGTTTAACAAAGAAGGCAATACATCACGTCATGCAAAATGCAAGAAAGGACTGTTTTCGACACCTGCATTTTGCAACCCATCTCTGATGGCGGGTTTGCATTGACCGAGGACGGCAGTGAGAATGCGGCCATCTGTTCAGTATCCGCTGACCCAACGCACACGCAAGGAGGCATTATGGGTGCTTTGCCCTTTAATACGACCGTCGGGCTGATAGTTACCGTTCTGTCGTCCGTTGCCCAGGCCGCGACACTCGAAGACGTCGCGCCGTATCCCAAACCAGAGAGCGGCTTTACCCGCCAGGTCATTCATCTCGCCCCGCAAAAACAGGAAGACGCCTACCAGGTCGAAATTCTGGCCGGCAAGACCCTGACCGTCGACTGCAACCGTCAGCGTCTAGGCGGTATGCTTGAGGAAAAGAACCTCGAAGGCTGGGGCTACCCGTTTTACCGGCTGGAAAAAGTCACCGGCCCGATGAGCACCCTGATGGCCTGTCCTGACGGCAAGCACAAACAGGACTTCGTGCCGGTGGTCGGTGACGGTTTCAAGCTGCGCTACAACAGCAAACTGCCGATCGTGCTCTATGTGCCCAAGGACGTCGAAGTGCGCTACCGGATCTGGTCGGCGTCGAGCCGCGTCGAGAACGCCGTTCAGGAATAACTGGTCCATCCCTCACGCCGGGGCGCCGCTCAATGCGGCGCGCTCGGCCACATGACGCAAGCTGTCGAAGTTGATATTCGCACCGGAGTCGATGGCCACCAGGGTCTGCCCTCGGGTGCCGGTTTTCGCCACGTACTGCTTGATGCCCGCCACGGCCAGGGCGCCGGAAGGTTCGGTGATCGAGCGGGTATCGTCGTAAATATTCTTGATCGCGGCGCAGAGTTCGTCGTTGCTGACGGTCAGCACTTCATCGACGCAGAACCGGCAGACCTCGAAACCATGCGCGCCGATCTGAGCGACGGCCACACCATCGGCGAAGGTGCCAACGGTCGGCAGCACAACCCGTTCGCCGGCCTGTAAGGCCGCCTGCAAACAGGCGGAATGTTCCGATTCGACACCGATGATCCGCACTTCCGGGCGCAGGTATTTGACGTACGCGGCGATACCGGCGATCAAGCCACCGCCGCCCACCGGCACAAAGATCACATCCAGCGGCCCTTGGTGCTGACGAAGGATCTCCATGCCGACGGTGCCCTGCCCGGCGATCACGTCCGGGTCGTCGAAGGGCGAGACAAAGGTGCGACCGGTTTGCTGTGCCAGGTCCAGCGCATAGGCCAGGGCAAACGGAAAACTTTCGCCGTGCAGCACCGCATCGGCGCCCCGGCTGCGCACACCCAGCACCTTTAATTCCGGCGTTGTGCAGGGCATGACGATAGTGGCGGCAATCCCCAACTCGCGAGCCGCCAACGCTACGCCTTGGGCATGATTGCCTGCCGATGCGGTGATCACGCCCCGAGCCTTCTGTTCATCGCTCAGGTTCACCAGCTTGTTGTAAGCACCACGGATCTTGAAGGAAAAAGTCGGTTGCAAGTCTTCGCGCTTGAGCAGGATCTGATTACCCAACGCCTCGGACAAGGCCGGTGCCGCTTGCAGCGGCGTGCGCACGGCGAGTTCGTAGACCGGCGCGGCGAGGATCTTTTTCACGTAATGCTCAAGCAAACTCTGCTGGGCGGGGGTGCTGTTCATGATCGTCTCCTGACTTTGATCGGAGCCCAAGAGACAGAAACTAAAAACCCGCCTCTAGGGCGGGTTGGGTGCTGCAGTCGTGAGCTAGCCCGCCAAATAAGGAATGGCGGTAATAATGCTTGGCTGGCAGCGCAATACGGTGGAAGTCATGGCTGGAAATTAGCCGGACGTTGATGGCAAGTCAATGGCCAAATTTCAACAAGCTCTGTAGGTTGAGGCCACTCACCAAGCCTGACCACGACGTTTGAGCTCCAGCCGCCGGACGAACTCTTCCAGCACCAACGTGTACAGATCGTCCTGCAGGTACGCGTCTTCGATGCCGGCGTCGATGTTTGGGTTGTCGTTGACTTCGATCACCACCACTTTGTCGTCGGACTGTTTGAGGTCGACGCCATAGAGTCCGTCGCCAATGAGATTCGCGGTTTTCACCGCCAGTTCAACCACCGCTCGCGGCGCTTCGTGAACCGCCAGGGTGCGGCATTCGCCGTTGATGTCCTGGCCTTTGGCCTTATGGTTGTAGATCTGCCAGTGGCCCTTGGACATAAAGTACTGGCAGGCAAAAATTGGTTTGCGGTTGAGCACACCAATGCGCCAGTCGTACTCGGTGTAGAAGAATTCCTGAGCCAGCAGCAACACCGAGTGTTCGAACAGTTCGGCGGTGGCCTTGAGCAAGGCTTGCTGGCTTTCGACCTTGATGACGCCCCTTGAGAAACAGCCGTCGGGGATTTTCAACACCAAAGGAAACCCCAGACGCTCGCCTACCCGCTCAAAGTCTTCCGGTCGCTCCTTGTAGAGGATTTCAGTGGCCGGCATGCCCAGTTGATGGCTCTTGAGCAAGTCAGTCAGGTAAACCTTGTTGGTACAGCGCAGGATCGACGCCGGATCGTCCATCACCACCAGGCCTTCACTCTCGGCTTTTTTCGCGAAACGATAGGTGTGGTTGTCGACGCTTGTCGTCTCGCGTATCAGCAGCCCGTCGTATTCGGCGATTCGGGCGTAGTCCTTACGTTCGATCAGCTCAACGTCGATGCCCAGCATCTTGCCGACCCTGACAAAGTTGTCCAGAGCCTTGGGGTTGGAGGGCGGCAATGCTTCTTGCGGGTCGTGCAGAATGGCCAAGTCATAACGGGCCAAGCGCCGAGAGCGTGGCAGGCGCCAGATCTTGCGACTGAAACTATCCAGCGCGTTAGCAAACTGATCTTCCTGATCTTCACGCAACTTATGCAGGGTGCCAAACTTTACACCTTCGATGTGCCAACCGTTAGTTCGGCGAAATTCAACTAACAATATCGGACAAGGGAAAACCTCGAATAACTGTCGAGCCAATTCCTGTAATGGCTCGATGGAGGTCTGGCCGAAGTACAGGGTCAAGGTGAAACCTTCGGTGTCGCTGTAAACATGATGACTTAAGGCTTTTTCCAGGGTTTTATCCAGATCGTCCAAGGCCAGGCCATACAGGGACTTTCGGGTCAGCTCGCTGATGGTCCGCACCGACGGAATCACCTTGTGCCCCCGCGCTTCGGCCAACAGCGAGCAGTAATAACCGTGCCCGAGGTACTTGTAACTGCGGCACAGGTTGATCACCTGAACCCGTTTGCCCTGCTCGTTGTTACGGGTCTGTTCGAGGTATTCCTGGGCGGTGACGATGTCTTCACTGGGAAAGTATGAGGCCCAGTCTTCCTTGCGTTCGACGATTATCATCAACGGACTGGAAGTTCTGATCGAGGCATTTAAATAGTTTGCAGAAGTTATTGCCGTCGGCAACGTTTGTTCGGATACTTCGCGCCAATGACCTTGTACCGCTGACATAGTGATTGATCCGTTGGAGAACAAGACCTTTCCTATTAAGCACGAACTTTTTCGAAAGTCCCGTTTCGTTACGCAACTTTTACGGCGGTCATATGAATCCTGTTTTTCGCTTGGCGGTCATTGAAGACCTTCCAGCACTGCTCGCACTCGAACAGCAATGCTTCACCACCGACCGGCTCAACCGGCGCAGTTTTCGATGGATGATCAGCCGGGCTCACGGGCAACTGCTGGTGGCCCAACGTGGCGAGCGATTGGTGGGGTATGCGCTGGTGTTGTTTCACCGGGGTACTTCACGGGCACGTCTGTACTCGATTGCGATCGCCGTTGATGCTCGCGGCAGTGGGCTGGGCAAGCAATTGCTCGAACGCGCCGAAGCCTGCGCCCTTGAGCACGATTGCGCCTGCCTGCGACTTGAAGTTCGCATCGACAACCCGATGGCAATCGCTCTGTACGAGCGCAACGGTTATCGGCGATTCGGGCTGATTCATGACTATTACCAGGACCATGCCGACGCGATGCGACTGGAGAAACACGTTCTGTAGCAGCTGCCGAACACAGGCTACGCCAGCAGCTACAAAGGTTGTGCGAGTCTGTTTACTTCAACCCAACCTTGTACAACGCACCATCGTCTTCATCGGTCAGTACATACAGATAACCATCCGGCCCCTGCCGCACATCGCGAATCCGTTTGTTCAGCTCACCCAACAGCCGCTCTTCGTGAACAACCTTGTCGCCGTCGAACTGCAGGCGGATCAGCTCCTGGCCCACCAGCGCGCCGATAAACACGTTGTGCTGCCAGGCCTTGAAGCGATCGCCATCGTAGAACGCCATGCCGCTGAGGCCGGGGGATTTTTCCCAGACATGCTGTGGACCTACGGTGCCTTCGACGATTTTGCCCTTGGCTTCCGGGATCGGCAGGCCGGAATAGTTGATGCCGTGGGTTGCTATCGGCCAGCCATAGTTCTTGCCACGCTCGATGATGTTGACTTCATCACCGCCCCGGGGGCCGTGCTCATTTTCCCAGAGCGTGCCGCTCCAGGGGTTGAGCGCCGCGCCTTGCGGGTTGCGATGGCCGTAGGACCAGATTTCCGGGCGTACGCCTTTTTGCCCGACGAAGGGGTTGTCCTTCGGCACCTTGCCGTCCGGATAGATCCGCACGACCTTGCCTTGCAGCTTGTCGAGGTCCTGCGCCGTGGGTCGATCGTTGTTCTCGCCCAGGGTGATGAACAGATAACCGTCGCGGTCGAACACCAGACGGGAGCCGAAGTGATTGCCAACCGAAAGCTTGGGCTCCTGACGGAAGATCACATTGAAATCCTTGAGGGCCGTCAGGTCTTCCGACAACCTTCCGCGACCGACCGCCGTACCCGCCTTGCCGCCCTCACCGCCGCCTTCGGCATAAGACAGATAGACCATGCGGTCTTGCTTGAAGTCGGGCGACAACACCACATCGAGCAACCCACCCTGCCCGTTGGCCCAGACCTGAGGCACACCGCTGAGCGGACTCGAAAGTTTGCCATCGGTACTGACCACCCGCAGGTTGCCCGGCCGTTCGGTCACCAGCATTCCTTGGCGACCGGGCAGGAACGCCAGCGCCCAGGGATGCTCCAGACCTTTAACGATCGGCGTGACCTCAAGGATGCCCTCCTCACTTTTCAGTTCCTGGACAGGCGCCGCAAACACGGGCGCACTGATGATCAGTACGCCGGCAAATAGTGTAGTCAGGAGGGTCTTACGCAACATGCACGATTCCTTTTGTGGTCAAAATGGCTGGCAAGACCTCTGTCCTGCCGTTCAACGGTTGCTGGTGTCTGCGTCCCGATAAGGTGGATTGGGTATGAATGTCGGTGGGCTGGCAGGAGCCTGGCGATCCTGCGGATAACGGTTGCCGATACCGCCGTTCTCCAGGGTCGGTGGTCGCGGCGCAGGCGCCGTACTCGGCCCGCGGATCACCGGGATGCCGGGTCGCGTGCCTTGCATGCTGTTGGGATTGGCCCGGCGGATCGGGTTGTTGTAAGGATTGTTATTGGTGCTGCCCGGCAGGTTCTGGGCCAGCAGCAAGGGCGAGGATGGCGGAGCAGCGGCATCGGCCAGGGCCAGGCTGCTTAGCACGCCACTCAATGCCAGTGCGATGACGCCGAACACACATCGGTTCATGGAAACCTCTCTAAAAGCGCGTGCAACGCTTCATGGATGAATAGAGCCACGCTACGCCCGGGGTTCGGATTTGTTAACTAAAACCTCCTTCAGAAGATGTAACACCAGTTGACTGCACCGTCGATCAGCCCGCAAAAGCGGGTCGCAGCCGACTGAAACTTTCCCCCGGGCAACAGGTCACCTGAACATCAATGGGCTGACGAGAACACGACGATGGCACGGGCAATCTGGAAAGGCGCAATCAGTTTCGGTCTGGTGCACATCCCCGTGGCGCTGGTCTCGGCGACGTCTTCCCACGGGATCGATTTCAACTGGCTCGACAGTCGCAGCATGGAGCCGGTGGGCTATAAACGCGTCAATAAGGTCACTGGCAAGGAGGTCACCCAGGCACACATCGTCAAAGGGGTCGAGTACGAAAAGGGTCGTTACGTGGTGCTCAGCGAAGAGGACATTCGCTCGGCCCATCCACTGTCGACCCAAACCATCGACATTTTTGCCTTTGTCGACAGCAAGCAGATCCCCCTGCAAAACATCGACACACCCTATTACTTGGCGCCGGACAAACGCGGTGGCAAGGTCTATGCGCTGTTACGCGAAACCCTCAGCAAAACCGGCAAGGTCGCCCTCGCCCGTGTGGTGTTGCATACCCGCCAGCACCTGGCGGCCGTCATGCCGCTGGAATCGGCCCTGGTTCTGGTGATGCTGCGCTGGCCGGCCGAAGTGCGCAGCCTGGATCAACTGGAACTTGGTAGTGAAGTGACCAACCCGGACCTGGCCAAGGGCGAGCTGGAGATGGCCAAACGGTTGGTGGAGGACATGAGCGCCGACTGGACGCCCGAGGAGTACCGCGACAGCTTTGAAGACAAGATCATGGCGCTGGTTGAGCAGAAGGCGAATGAAGGCAAGATCGAAATCGTCGAAACCGCTACGGGCGAGGACGAACGCAGGACCGCGGATGTGATCGATCTGACTGAACTGCTCAAGCGCAGCCTCGGTGCCAGGAGTGCCGGTAAAACGGCAGAAAAAGCCAAAGCGAGCACAGATAAAAAAGCCACGAAGCGTTCTCGTGGCTGATCGGTTAGTGGAGTGCCTATACGTTATGCGGTGAAAATCCTGGCCTGCTTGCAATGACTAAATGCGCCGCAAAGCAAAACTCAGATCAGCACAAAAATCGCCAGCAACCCGCCAAAAATCGCCCACTTCTCCAGGTAATAGCGAGCGCGGTTACGCTTTTTGAGTGCTTTGCCGCGCAGGCGAACCGTGTAGATTTTGGCAAACAAACGGTTGATAGCACCGGTCTTGTCACCCGCATCGTTCGGTGCCCCCGCCGCCGCCATCACCGTGCGGCTGAACCAGCGGTTGAACGCCGCCGCCCAGCGATACTTCATCGGCCGTTCGACGTCGCAGAACAGGATGATGCGGTTCTGCTGGGTGCTGTTTTCAGCGTAATGAATGAACGTTTCATCGAACATCACCGCTTCGCCGTCACGCCAATGGTAACTCTCACCGTCGACGTTGATATAGCAACCGGCATCGTTCGGCGTTTCCAGCCCCAGGTGATAACGGTACGAGCCGGCATACGGATCGCGGTGGCGGACCAGTTTGGAACCCGGTGGCAGTTCGGCAAACATCGCTGCCTTGATCGAGCCAATGCTTTGCACCAGTTCAGTAGTACGCGGGCAGAGCTTCGCGGCCGATGGGTGACTGTCGCCATACCACTTGAGATAGAAACGCTTCCAGCCACTTTTGAAAAACGAGTTGAAACCAACGTCGTCGTACTGATTCGAGCGCTTGATCTCCCCGGCCTTGAGCAGGTTCTGGCCTTCGGCGCGAATCTCTTCCCAATGAGCCTGCAAAGGGCTCAAGTCAGGAAAGTCCGCCGGATTGAGATAAGGCCGATTGGGGATTTTCGAGAACATATAAAGGAAGCAATTGATCGGCGCCAGAAACGTCGAGTGGTCGCTTAGTTGGCGGCCTGGTTTGTGGCGCACCTTACCGCGCAAGTGGACATACGCGATGGAGATGACATAGATAGCGGCAATAATGAGTTTCACGGAAATCGTCACACGTCTGAAATGAACAAAGTGCGTCCCGATGGCGCGTTCTTGAGCCATGCCGACAATCGACATGGGGGCGAAAGATGTCATTTTAGCCATACTTTGTAACCAATAGTTAACCTTCAACTGTGAAAATGTGTCTACTCATGCCCGCCAAAATGCCACGCGGCTTTAACGCCCTATTAGTTCAAAGGATCGTCTAAGCTCAGATGTAAGCATGAGGGCTCAGCCATGTGCGGACGACTTTCGCAGTACCGAGGCATTCACGACTTCGTCAAGGCGCTGAGCATGCCCAACGCCTTGGTCAACAATGCCGGCGATCAGCCATTCGAGCTCTACAACGCCGCACCGACGACTCAGCTCGCCCTCTTCCACCAGGAAGGCGACGTGCTGCACGCCGACAGGGTTCGCTGGGGCTGGCGGCCGCATTGGTCCGAAGAACACCCTATGCCGATCAATGCCAGGGTCGAGAAAGTCAGTCACGGCCCATTCTTCAAAGCCATATGGCCGCACCGGGCGATCGTTGCCATCGATAACTGGTTTGAATGGGTTTACGAGGGCGGCCCGAAGAAGCAGCCCTACCTCATCCGCCGCAAGGATCGCGCACCGATCCTGTGCGCGGCGATCGGTCAATACCCAAGGTACGAACATCAGCCGGACGAACATGACGGCTTCGTGATCATCACCGCCGACAGCAAGGGCGGCATGGTGGATGTTCATGATCGGCAGCCGGTGACGCTGAATGCCGAAATGGCCCGGGAATGGCTGGACCCGGCCACGCCGAAAGAGCGAGCCGAGCAGATAGTACTGTCGCAGGGCGAGCCGGCCGAGACATTCGAGTGGTTCAAGGTTGATCAAGCCGTGGGCAATGTGCACAACGATGGCCCTGGACTGATCGAACCTATCTGAACATCGCGAGACACCATTCGTCGCATGGAAAGCGTGGCGCGGAATACGCGTCAATGTCTGGCTTAGGGTTTGCACATGCCGGCGATAGCGGCCCCAGAGCGACGTAATTCTGACGCGGCGGCATTCACATTAACGTTTAAGGACTCCAGCGATACGCTTGGTCAGTCACCGGGAGATGTAACGTGTCAACTCTCAACGAAATCGCTGCGAACCACGCGAGAATGGCTAAGGCAAAGGAAGAAGAGTCGACCGGGCTGAGTGAGCGCCCCCCTCAAATAGTGGGCAGTTTCGAAATCACATGCATTGATGAGCAACAGCACATTCCACTGCACCTGATCACTGGCGTACAGGACAACCACCATCATTACAACGGGCAGATAGCAACAACGTCATAACCACTGTCTGGAGAAGTGATCTGCACAGTCCAGCCTTGCGTAAAAGTCATCTCGTGATACTCGACGATGGCGCTGATTTCCGGGCAAAGCTTTTTGGCGTCCTCTGGAGAACGGTCTACCGAGATATTGACCGTACGATCCTCGGCCGAGAATTCGGAGGCCTGGGTCAAGGCATCATTGCCATCGAGGATTTTGCAGAGCAATGAGGCGTTTTCGGCGGACTCATCCGTAGCGCTGGAGTAAGCGTATTGAGCCGTCACAATCGTCAGGAAACAGAACATACCTGCTGCGAATTTGTTTCTCACTTCCATGTTCCTTGGGTGGGGGATGGAATACTAATTCAAGAGTCGATCGATCGTTATCGGTTTTGAGGGCCGGTGTTTTTCTTTACCTGCTCACGGCTTGCAAAGGTTATGTGATTGGGGCTAGATCGTTCTCAAACGCCAGTTCGCCCAGGATCTATTTATGCCGCTGAGTTTTCATAAAATGCACGCCAATGGCGATGACTTCGTCATTGTGGACTCGCGAAACTCGGCCAATCCAGTGACAAGTAGTTTGGCTCGGCGAATGGGTGATCGGAACCGAGGCGTCGGATTCAATCAACTCGCAGCAGTGCTTGATTGCGATGATGCCGATGCCCGCTTGATGTTTTGGAATGCAGATGGCTCCACGCTGGATGCTTGTGGCAGCGCAACGCGGGGTGCCGCGGACATGCTGATGCGCGAATCCAATATGACTTCGATAGCGCTGCGAACCAACCGTGGCCTACTCACTTGCGAACGAACTTCAGCCGGCGCAATTTCGGTCAACATGGGCGAGCCGCTTTTCGGCTGGTCGGATATTCCCCTGGCTCAGGAACTGGACACTGCTGTTTTGCCACTGGCTGGTGGCCCGGCAGCTTGCAGCATGGGCAATCCTCACTGCACCTATTTTGTGGATGATCTGACAGCCATTGATATAGCGACCATCGGACCGACCATTGAAACCGACCCACTGTTTCCTCTCAGGACGAACGTGCATTTCGTCCAGATCATTAACCGACAACACATACGGTTGCGCATTTGGGAGCGCTGGGGTGGTATTCCGCTTGGTTCAGGCTCTTGCTCTTGTGGCGCCGCTGTCAGCGGAATTCGTCGTGGTTTATTAGACCATTCCGTTGAGGTTGAATGTGATGGCGGCACCGTAACGGTTCAATGGGATGGCGTGGGCCCGGTCTTTCTCATCGGGCCGGTAGAGACTATTTTTTCGGGAACAATCACGGACAACTTATTACAAGTTTTGTAGCCGTCAGGCCCGTTTATTCCCCTTGTCCCGCGGCAAAAGTCATTGGCACCACTGCGACTCACAGGGCACGCCATCGTTGTCGCCATCCATTTTCATTCCCGGACAATTTTGCAGAAATTTTTTGGCCTCTGCACACGAGGTCATCTGCGAGCAATATTGGCGTCCGTCACATTTGAATGGCGCAGAAACAGGTTTCGGCGCAGTCGCGACTGTAGGGGTTACTTTCGGGGGCGGTAGCTTGGCTTCAACCCAAGGTTGTAACTCGGGGGAAAGCTTCCAGGCCAACAAACCAATGATTAACACGACCAAAATCAGTTTCATTTGATTCATCCGTGACTAGAGGCCGTTTATATTCTAGTCGCTTAGAACGAATCATCTGGCAAGAGCAACCAAAGCCTCGATGCCCTGGAGAGAGACTGCCGCCTCATGCGGCGTGGAGAGATAAATCCGAATAGGTGCCCACCCTGACCAAGTGCTGGCCATTCAGCAATCCTTCTGAAAGACACCTGGCCGGGCAAGCGCTGCCGACTTTACCCAGAGCAGCGCCCAGTGTCCCTAACACAACGCTGAACAAAAATAACATTGGCGTGTAATCAAGGATTTGCGCAGCGTTTCGCCACCCACCAGGACGAACCATCCCCTCGGGCAGACCCAAGCAGCGGGGCCAACCTGAAGAAGCTCGCGACACGTTATCGCGCGCCGTACAACTGCCGTCACACTTATGCGACAATATGCAGAATGTCTGGCATGAATCCCGCCTTTATTGCCCAACAGCTTGGACAAGCGTCCAGATGCTGCTCTCGACTTATGCGCGCCGGTTGAAGTCTAGCGGTGACTGGGGAGAGATGGAGAAACTCCAAAACGCCCCAGGTATGGCCCAAGCGCCAAAATGCGCAGCTCGCAACCCATTGATAGGTAAAGTAATTGATCTCCACAGCTAACATCACGATGCAGTTCGGCGCCAAGCCGCTATTCGAAAACGTTTCGGTCAAATTCGGCGCGGGCAACCGCTACGGCCTGATCGGCGCCAACGGTTGCGGCAAGTCGACTTTCATGAAAATCCTCGGTGGCGATCTCGAGCCGTCCGGTGGCCAGGTCATGCTTGAGCCGAACGTGCGTCTGGGTAAATTGCGTCAAGACCAGTTCGCCTACGAAGAATTCACCGTGATCGATACCGTGATCATGGGTCACGAAGAGCTGTGGAAGGTCAAGGCCGAGCGCGATCGCATCTACTCGCTGCCGGAAATGACCGAAGAAGACGGCATGGCCGTGGCCGAGCTGGAAACCGAATTCGCCGAAATGGATGGCTACACCGCCGAGTCCCGTGCCGGCGAGCTGTTGCTGGGCCTGGGTATCGGCATCGAGCAGCACTTCGGCCCGATGAGCGAAGTGTCGCCGGGCTGGAAACTGCGCGTGTTGCTGGCGCAGGCGCTGTTCTCCGATCCTGAAGTGCTGTTGCTCGACGAACCGACCAACCACCTGGACATCAACACCATCCGCTGGCTGGAAAACGTGCTGACCCAGCGCTCCAGCCTGATGATCATCATCTCCCACGACCGTCACTTCCTGAACAGCGTGTGCACCCACATGGCTGACCTGGATTACGGCGAGCTGCGCCTGTTCCCAGGCAACTACGACGAGTACATGACCGTGGCGACCCAGTCCCGCGAGCAACTGCTGTCGGACAACGCCAAGAAGAAAGCGCAGATCTCGGAACTGCAATCGTTTGTCAGTCGCTTCTCGGCCAACGCCTCGAAAGCCAAGCAGGCAACTTCCCGCGCCAAGCAGATCGACAAGATCCAGCTGGCCGAAGTCAAACCTTCGAGCCGTGTCAGCCCGTTCATTCGTTTCGAGCAGACCAAAAAGTTGCACCGTCAGGCGGTCATCGTCGAGCGCATGGCCAAAGGCTTCGACGGCAAGACCCTGTTCAAGGACTTCAGCTTCACCGTTGAAGCCGGCGAGCGAGTGGCGATCATCGGCCCGAACGGTATCGGTAAAACCACCCTGCTGCGCACCCTGGTCAACGAACTGACCCCGGACGCCGGCACCGTGAAATGGACCGACGCCGCCGAGCTGGGCTACTACGCCCAGGACCACGCGCACGACTTCGAAGACGACTGCAACCTGTTCGACTGGATGGGCCAATGGACCCAGGGCGGCGAGCAACTGGTTCGCGGCACCCTCGGGCGTATGCTGTTCTCCAACGACGAGATCCTCAAGTCGGTCAAGGTCATCTCCGGTGGTGAGCAAGGTCGCATGCTGTTCGGCAAGCTGATCCTGCAAAAGCCGAACGTGCTGGTAATGGACGAACCGACCAACCACTTGGACATGGAATCCATCGAGGCGCTGAACCTGGCGCTGGAGAACTACCCGGGCACGCTGATTTTCGTCAGCCACGACCGTGAGTTCGTATCGTCCCTGGCCACCCGCATCATCGAGTTGAGCGCCGATGGCGTGATCGACTTCAGCGGCACCTATGACGACTACCTGCGTAGTCAGGGCGTGTTGATGTAAGGCGGCTACTGGCTGCAAATGGAAAGCCCCGTCCTGGTGACGGGGCTTTTTGCATTTCAGGTTGATCCACTTACAGCCGATCTGTCATCCACATCGTTAGCCTGCTTTCTTTTATTTCACGCCCGCGCCATGATGCAGTTCTCCTACCGCCTACCGCGATCGAGCTCTCATGTCTGTGCAGCAACTGCCCCCGCAAAGCTCCATGGCGATCACCCTGCAGATCGTTTCCATCGTTTTCTATACCTTTATTGCCTTCCTCTGCATCGGCCTGCCGATTGCCGTGTTGCCGGGGTATGTGCATGAACAGTTGGGGTTCAGCGCCATCGTTGCGGGGCTGACCATCGGTTCGCAATACCTGGCCACCCTGCTCAGCCGCCCGATGGCCGGGCGCTTGTCGGACAGCGTCGGCACCAAACGGGCAATTGTTTACGGGTTGTCGGGGATTGTGTTGAGCGGCGTGCTGACGCTGCTGTCGACCCTGCTGCAAAGTTTGCCGCTGTTGAGCCTGATCATCCTGATCGCTGGCCGGTTGTTGCTGGGGATCGCCCAAGGGTTGATCGGAGTCGGCACCATCAGTTGGTGCATGGGCCAGGTCGGTGTCGAGCACACGGCACGTTCGATTTCCTGGAACGGGATTGCCTCATACGGCGCCATTGCCATTGGCGCACCGTTGGGCGTGGTGATGGTCGCTGAATTGGGCTTCGCCAGCCTCGGGATCGTGCTGTCGTTACTGGCCCTGTTGGCACTGCTGTTGATCCGCAACAAACCCTCGGTGCCAGTGATTCGCGGCGAGCGGCTGCCGTTTTGGGCGGTATTCGGGCGCATTGCCCCTTTCGGCGCGAGCCTGAGCCTGGCGTCTATCGGCTACGGCACGCTCACCACTTTTATTACCCTGTATTACGCCAGTCGTAGCTGGACGGGAGCGGCTTACTGCCTGACGGTGTTTGGGGTGTGTTTTATTCTGTCGCGGCTGTTGTTCATTTCCAGCATCAGCCGTTTCGGCGGCTTCACCTCGGCCATTGCCTGCATGAGCATTGAAACCTTGGGGCTGATCCTGTTGTGGCTGGCGCCCTCGACCGTTTACGCCTTGATTGGCGCAGGCCTGACCGGCTTCGGCCTGTCGCTGGTCTATCCGGCGCTGGGCGTGGAAGCGATCAAGCAGGTGCCCAATTCCAGTCGCGGCGCGGGTTTGAGTGCTTATGCGGTGTTTTTCGATCTGGCGCTGGCGATTGCCGGGCCGTTGATGGGCGCGGTGGCGTTGAACCTGGGGTATGCGTGGATTTTCTTCAGTGCGGCGTTGTTGTCCGTGACCGGGCTCGGTTTGACCCTGTTACTGAAACACCGGGCGAAGGTCTAAAGCCTGCTGTAAATCTCTTGTGGGAGTTTATTGATCGGCAGTTTGCATGCCGGCCCGACTCGGTTTGCCCAGGGCATGGGAGAAGAAACGTCCGGCTTCGGAAATCAGGTTGCGGTGAATGTCCTTGCGGTCGACGCCGTCGGCATCGGTGCACAGCGCCGGCATGGCGGCGATCTGTTCTTCGTTGCACGGTGCCAGGAACACAAAATGCCCTGCCCCGGCCAGCAATTTGAAATCCGGTGCAGTTGGCAGTTTGCGCGCCAGCGCTGCGGCGTTTTTGTCGAACGCCACCAGTTTGTCGCCATCGCCGCTGTATAGCAGCACCGGCACATGCACGTCGGCCAGGGTCTGGCGGCCGAATTTCAGACTCAGCGGTGCCATCAACAACAAGGCATGCACTCGTGGGTCTGGCACAGGCTGCAAGTCATCGCGGTCGACGATCAATTCACCTTGTGTGTTGCAGGCATCATGATCGTCCGGGCGCTCATGGCAATAACGGCGCAGACGGTCCAGGTCCGGCGTGGCGCCGGACAGGATCAACGCGGTCTCACCGCCCGCCGAATAGCCGATCACCCCGACCTGATCGGCATTGACGAAGGGCGCCAGCATACGGTCGCCCAAGGTCGCGGTAATGGCTTCGGAAATCTGGATCGGCCGCCCGTAAAGATTGCTCAAGGTGCCGAGGCGGCTGTGGTCTTTGGAGTTGTCGCCGGGATGGATCACCGCCACCACCACAAACCCCTTGCGTGCCAGCGAGGTGGCCAGATCGTGCAGGGCCAGCGGGGTTCCGGTGTTGCCATGGGACAGCATCAACATAGGGAAGCGTCCGATGGCGACTTTGGTGTCTTCACCGGCTTCGACCGTGTAGCCCTCGAGCTTGCTGGAATGTTCCCTCTCACTGGACGGATAAAAGGCGATGGCGCGCATCGGCTGCAAGTCCAGCGGATCGAGGAACGTCATCTCATGGAAACCGACGCTCCAGTGAGGAAACAGCACAGGCGCGGCGTGCACTGAATTCAGGCTGCCGAACAGGCAAATCAGTAATGTTGCACAAAGACGCACCATGGGATGCCCCACCTTATTACCTGACCGCAGATATTAACCCTCGACTGCATAACCTGGGCCAGAAACTGATCGCCGCCAGAAACAAAAAACTCTGTACCTGGCCATCACGATGACCAGAATACAGAGTTTCAGGGGTATTGCCCGAGCTGTTTACGACTTTACGCAAGCCTTACGCGGCGGCGAACAGTTGTTCGCTGATTTGCGCCTGAGCGTCGCTCATGGCTTTGCTGCGTACTTCATCACCGTAGGCCAGGCCATGGGCGCGGACGAACTCGATGTCGGTGATACCGAGGAAGCCGAACATCACCTTCAAGTACTCTTCGTGAGCAGTGCCGGTCGGTTGGCCAGCGTGCAAACCGCCAGCCGTCGAAACGATCACCACTTTCTTGCCGCCGCACAGGCCTTCAGGGCCGGCTTCGGTGTAGCGGAAAGTCTGGCCGGCTACGGCGATGCGGTCGATCCAGGCCTTGAGTTGGGTCGGGATAGTGAAGTTGTACATCGGCGCTGCAATCACGACGGCATCGGCGGCGAGGAATTCGGCCAGGGCCTGCGCACCCAAATCGGCTTCATGCTGTTGCGCGGCGTTGCGCAGCTCAGCGGCGGTGCCAGCGGCGACCAGCGTGGCGGCGGAAAAATGGCTGATGGCATCGGCGGCCAGGTCGCGGTAAGTCACCACAACGCCAGGCTCGGCGGCTTGCCAGGCTTTGACGACTTCACCGCTCAACTGACGGGAAGCCGAGTTGTCACCCAGAATGCTCGAATCGATATGCAGTAATTTCATGTGGGATCTCCAAGGTGAGGATCGCCACCCGGCGATCTGATGGAAACAATCCTACCAACGAAACCAATAGCTGATTAGCTGGCAATAATGCGATAGTTCGTCCCACTGATAGAACAGCTGGATTTAAATCATGCAAGATCTCAACGACCTCTACTACTTCGCCAAGGTGGTCGAGGCCGGCGGCTTCGCGGCGGCCGGGCGTTTGCTCGGGATTCCCAAGTCTCGGTTGTCACGACGCATCGCCGAACTGGAAGAACGCCTGGGCGCGCGCCTGCTGCAACGCACCACCCGCCAACTCAACCTGACCGCCGTGGGCGAGCGCTACTTGCGGCACTGTCAGGCGATGCTGCTGGAGGCCGAGATGGCCGACGAAGCGGTGGCCAGCATGTCCAGCGAACCCCGGGGGCGGCTGCGGGTTTCCTGCCCGGTGGGGTTGGCCCACGACATGTTCCCGTCGGTGATCAGCAAGTTCCTGGAGAAATTCCCGCAGGTTCAGCTGGAGATGCTGCTGCTCAATCGCCGGGTTGACCTGGTGACCGAAGGCGTCGATGTCGCCTTGAGAGTGCGGGAACTGGGAGATGAAGACCCACTGCTGGTCACCCGCCGCTTACGTCAGGCGCAGACTGTCATGGTCGCCAGCCCGGCGTTTCTTCGCGAGCGGCAGATCAAGACCCCGGACGACTTGAAAAACGTACCGATATTGGGCGCACTGGAAGCCGATCGGCTGGTGCATCTGCGGATGCTCGACCAGCAGGGCAAGGCCTGTGAAATGACATTCGAAGCCCGATTGGGCATCGACGATTTTCTCGTGCGCAAGGCGTGTACCCTGTCCGGGCTGGGTTTCACCGTGTTACCGATGATGTATTGCGAGCAGGAACTGGAAAACGGCTCACTGGTGCAGCTGCTACCTGACTGGTCATTGCCGGGCGGTTGGCTGCAAGCGGTCTACCCTCATCGGCGCGGGGTAATGCCGGCAGTACGCGCCTGGATCGACCATTTGATCGAATCATTCAATGCCTGTGGGGACCGACTGTTATGAAGGCAAGACCAATGAGCGAAGAGGATGTCGCGCAATTCTGCCTGGCGCTGCCCGGCGCGCGGGAGGATTACAAGTGGGGGGGCGTGAGGGTGTTTTCGATTGCCGGGAGCAAGATGTTCGCCTTGCAGAACCTGCGGGGCCAGTCCCTGGCCTTCAAGGTCGACAAGGACCTGTTCCTGGGTCATTGCGACCGACCGGGCATTCACCCGGCGCCGTATCTGGCCCGGGCGCAGTGGATCATCATGGACACGCCCTACCCGCTGGGCACCGAAGAGCTGCAAGGCTTGCTGCAACGTTCCCACCAACTGGTGGTGAGCAAGTTGCCCAAGCGCACGCAGATCGGCTTGCTGCTTTAAACAGCTTTAGAACAGCGCGAACAGCTGAGCACCCAAAAACAACTGGTCGATCCAGAACACCTGATGCATCAGCACGATGAGCCAGAACACCAGTTGAAACGAAACCTTGCGGGTTTTGTGCCGAAACACTTGCTGGGCCAGCAAGGCACCCGGCCAACCGCCCGCCAGTTCCACCGCGTGCAAGACGTTCTCCGGCGTGCGCCAGCTGTCGGCGCGGGCCTTGTGCTTGTCGCCCCAGTACAGGAAAAACGCCAGCACGCTGACGATGCCATAGGCGGCCAGGGGAATCACCGACAGCCCGCGCAGCCACAGCGACACCGAGCCAAACAACGGCACTGCGCACAGCAAAACGAACACCAGCAATTTCAACCGCAGGTTTTGAATCGCTCCCCCGGGCTTGCGCCCGGGGTTGTTGCGTGCGGCGGCGTCGCTCATGGCTTGGCCGCGGTCCAGTCGACCCAACCGAACTGCCAGGTCGCCAGGATCACCAGGCCGAACACGATGCGGTACCAGGCGAACGCCGCGTAGCTGTGGCTGGCGATGAACTTGAGCAGGCCCCGGACGGCGATCATTGCAAAGATAAACGCGGTGACAAAGCCGATGGCGAACACCGGGAAATCAGCCGGAACAAACAGGTGGCGGTATTTGTAGCCCGAGTAAACCGCTGCGCCGACCATGGTTGGCATGGCAAGGAAGAACGAGAATTCGGTGGCCGTCTTGCGCGACAACCCGAACAGCAAACCGCCGATGATCGTCGAACCGGAACGCGAGGTCCCCGGGATCATCGCCAGGCACTGGGCGAAACCGACTTTCAGGGCCTCTTTCCAGGTGATGTCATCGACGCTTTCGGCATGCACGACATGCTGCCGGCGTTCAGCCCACAACATGATAATCCCGCCCACGACCAATGCGCTGGCCACAGTGATCGGGTTGAACAGGTACTTGTGGATCAGGTCGGCGAAAATCACCCCCAATACCACGGCCGGCATGAAGGCGATCAACAGGTTCGCGGTAAAGCGTCGAGCGCTGGGCTGCGTCGGCAAACCAATAACCACGTCGAAGATCTTGCGGCGAAACTCCCAGACCACCGCCAGGATCGCCCCGAGCTGAATGATGATATTGAAGGCCATGGCCCGCTCGCCACCGAAATCGAGCAGGTCCGCCACAATGATCTGGTGCCCGGTACTGGAAATGGGCAAGAACTCGGTCAGCCCTTCTACAACGCCTAAAATCAATGCCTGAAAGGCTGTCCAAAGATCCATCATTCCCCCAAGAAGCCATGCCCCCAGGCATGCCCCGTTAATAATTTGTAGAGCGTTATTCGCGATCAGCATGCGCTGAAACCCCGCGCGCACAAGATCCACACAAAACCGTAAAAATTCCGTGAAAAATCGACTTGGACTCAGGTTTTTCCGCGCGGGGCCGAAATCCTATCAGACAAGCCTCATTTACGCTGCCGCGTAATAGGACCTGAGTCGGATAGGCCCGATCGGCAACGTGTGGTTGGATGCTGGCGATCGTTTATGACAATAACAAGAAAACGGAGTAACAGCGTTATGAACAGCTTGCGCAGTGTGTCGATCAGCCGACGCTTGTGGCTTATCTTGATCGTGGCCGTGGTGATGCTGTTGACGTTGGGCGCGTTGATGCTCAAGCAGATCCACGACGACCTCTATCAGGCCAAGGCCCAGAAGACCCAGCATGTGGTGCAGACCGCCAGTGGCATCCTGACCTACTACCACGACCTGGAAACCGCCGGCACCCTCACCCGCGCCGCCGCGCAACAGCAGGCACTGACCGCCGTACGGGGTTTGCGCTACGACCAGAATGACTATTTCTGGATCAACGACCTGACGCCAGTCATGGTCATGCACCCGACCAATCCAAAACTCGAAGGCCAGAACCTCTCGACGATCCGCGACCCGGACGGTTTTGCACTGTTCAACGAAATGGCTGCCATCGCCAAGTCCAAGGGCGCCGGCATGGTCAACTATCGCTGGCCGAAACCGGGCGCCAGTGCGCCGGTGGAAAAAACCTCCTACGTCAAACTGTTCGAGCCCTGGGGTTGGGTGATCGGCTCGGGCGTGTACATCGACGACATGCAGGCCGAGTTTAATGCGCAGGTCTGGAAGGCGTCTTTCGTCGGCCTGGTGATTGCCCTGATCATGGCGCTGCTGGTGATCATGATTGCCCGCAGCATCGTGCGCCCGTTGCAGGAAACCGTGAATGCCATGGCCAATATCGCCAGCGGTGAAAGCGACCTGACCCGCAGTCTCGATACCCACGGCCAGGACGAAGTCACGCAACTGGCCCGACACTTCAACGCCTTTACCGCCAAGCTGCGCCTGGTGATCAATCAGTTGCAAGTGTCCGCCGGCGCGCTGGGCCAGTCTTCCAGCGAACTGGGCAACGACGCCGCACAAGCCCAGCAACGCAGCCAGCAGCAGTCCCAGCAAATGGAACTGGTGGCGACCGCGATCAACGAAGTGACCTACGGCGTGCAGGATGTGGCGAAAAACGCCGAGCACGCGGCCAGTGAAATGCGCGATGCCGAATCTCAGGCACAGCAGGGACAGATCAATATCGATGGCAGCCTGCAGCAGATCGACAAGCTGTCTTCGACCATCGATCAAGCGGTGGAAGTGATTCGTACGCTGGCCGACGAAAGCACGCAAATCGGCAGTGTCCTGGAAGTGATTCGCTCTATCGCCGAGCAAACCAACCTGCTGGCCCTCAACGCTGCCATCGAAGCCGCCCGGGCCGGTGAGCAAGGTCGAGGGTTCGCGGTGGTCGCCGATGAAGTGCGCCTGCTCGCCCAGCGTACCCAGAAGTCGACGGCAGAAATCCAGTCGATGATCGAACGCCTGCAAAGCCATTCCGAAGCGGCGGTCAAGGTGATTGGCGACAGCAGCCGCGCCTCGCAACTGACCATCGAGCAGGCCGGTCTGGCCGGTGCCAGCCTGAATGCCATCGGCCAGGCCTTGCGCAACCTCAACGGCTTGAATGCCTCGATTGCCAGTGCAACCTTGCAGCAGGCGCATGTGGTGGAAGACATCAATCAGAACGTCACCCAGGCCGCCGGGTTATCCCACAGCACGGCATTGGCGGCCGAGCAGTCGAGCGTGGCCAGTGTTCATCTCAAGGAATTGAGCGAACAGTTGAACGGGTTGCTCAAGCAGTTTCGCGTCTGATCACTTGTAGCAGCTGGCGCAGCCTGCGTTCGGCTGCGCAGCAGTCGTGAAATCAGGCGACGCCGGTTCCAGATAGACCGTGTGCGCAGAATTTACGACGGCTTCGTCCGAATGCGGCCCACACCGAACGCAGCCTCGCAGGCTCGGCAGCTGCTACACCGGACTGCGCAAGCCGGTTCTACTTGGCCGCGCCTGCCGCTACAATCCTCCCCCCTTTTCGTCTTCCCCAAGGATCCTCCATGTCCGGGCTTGAACTGTTTGCCGCCGCCCTCGGTGTGATTGCCGTCTGGCTGACGGTCAAACAGAACCCCTGGTGCTGGCCGGTCGGTCTGGTCATGGTGCTGCTGTACAGCTGGATCTTTTTCGAGGTGAAGCTGTATTCGGACATGCTGCTGCAAGTGATCTACGCCGCGTTGCAGCTTTACGGCTGGTGGCAGTGGACTCGCGCGGGCGTGACGCATGACGGGCGGCACGTCAGCCTGCTCGATGGCCAATCCGTCGCGCTCGGGCTGGCCGTGGGCGCGGTCGGCAGCCTGCTGCTGGGGGCTGCGATGGCTCACTGGACCGACGCCGCCCAACCCTGGCTCGACGCCGCCTTGACCGGTTTCAGCCTGGTAGCCCAGCTATGGATGGCGCAAAAACGCCTGCAATGCTGGCCGCTGTGGGTCGCGCTGGACGTCATCTTCGTCGGCCTGTTCATCTACAAAGAGCTGTACCTGACCGCAGCCCTCTATGGGGTTTTCGCCCTGCTGGCGGTGCAAGGCTGGCGGACGTGGCGCGCCGACCCGGCGTTGCGCACATGAAAGTGCTGGTGCTCACGGGCCCCGAATCGAGCGGCAAGAGCTGGCTCGCCACCGAGCTGCAACAGCAATTCGGCGGCGTTCTGGTGGGCGAATACGTGCGTTGGTTCATTGAACAGGAGGCACGGGACACCTGCCTCGCGGATATCCCCGAGATCGCCCGCGGCCAGTTGCAATGGGAAGATGATGCCCGCGCCCTTGCGCCACCGTTGCTGATTCTCGACACGCACTTGCTGAGCAACATGCTTTGGAGCCAGACCCTGTTCAGCGATTGCCCGGCCTGGCTCGAACAAGCGCTGCTGGCCCGGCATTACGACTTGCACTTGCTGTTGTCGCCTGAACTCGTCGACTGGACCGACGATGGCCAGCGCTGTCAGCCGCAGCTGGATCAACGCCGGTTTTTTTTCAACGCGACTCAGGCGTGGCTGGAGCAGCATCGGCAATCTGTTCAAGTGATCCAGGGTGACTGGGCAGAACGCCGAGCCCAAGCGTTGCAGGCCGTCACTCTGCTGCTAGATTGCTGAATTCGGCTGTAGCAGCTGCTACAGCCCCCCCCAGCCCCCCAGCATTTGTTGCGATAATTTTTCAAATGCGTCCGTTTGTGAAACATACCTTTGCACTCGAACAGCCCGTTTCAGCGCTATTCATCATTGCGTCATGATCTGTGTTAAAGCGCTGATACATCACCACGCAAGCTATGGATCCAGAGCGTTGCGCCTACTTTTCCCCGTTATAGCCCCCGCTTTTGTCTCAGGCCTGAAACAGCTCAATCAAGGATCCATTTAGCCTGATCGATAACCCCTTGAATCAAAACAACAATCAAAAAGCGGCACGACTTTCGCTCTCTCCTTCACAACGCTGATTAGGGCCAGCGCACAACAGAAGGAATCGCAGTCGTGGGGACTTTTCGTAAAGGCTTTACGCGCTTGATGCTGCTCGGATGTGCCGCCGTCTCGGTACTCAGTCTTGATGTTCAGGCTGAAGGCAATGGCGTGATCGTACTCACTCGTGATGTACAGCCCCACACCGTCGGCAGGCCGCCGTTCCAAAAAGACCCCTACCCGACCACTGTCAACGCCAACCCTTCGGATCGTGTCACCTCGACACTCAACAGCACCGAACTGAGCGATGGTGAGTTCGCCAGCGTGGCCAGCGGTTCGTCCATCAGCAACAGCATCAACCAGAACGGCAACATACCCGGCAGCCTCAATGTCGTGACCAATCCCAATGGCATGCCCGGCATGAGTGCCGGTCACGGCGGCGGTAGCGGTGGCGCGATTTCGGGAACGATCAACCATGCCATGAGTTCCGGCCTCGCGCCGTTGGGCAGATTGGCGGGAGGTCAATGACATGAGCCGCTCCCTGATCCTTCTCGCCCTGGTCATCGGTGCCAGTGTGAGCCCAGGCGCCATGGCCGACTCCAGCGTTCCGGTGGTCAACACCGCCAACATCCTGGATTCCGGCGCCCGGTACAACGGCAACTTCAACGTCAACCAGGCCTCCGGCGATCAACAGCAACAGGCCAATACCCGCGCCATCGCCATCGGCACCACTGATGCCTCGGCGACCACCCGCGTCATCCAGAAACTCGACACGCCCGCCAACCCGTCGATGAACGCGACGGCCACCATCGGCGGCAACTCTTTCAGTCAAGGCAACGGTGCACTGGGTGTCAACCAGGGCGCCGGGGCCAACAACCAGATGGCCAACGCAATGCGCATCAGCATCAGTGCTGCGCCGCAAAGCGTCGACGATAGCGCCCTTTCTCAACAGAACGTGGCGTTGTTACCAAGCTCAGGGGCAACTGACGCTTCAAAAGGCAGTCGCCAGGTCGTGACAAGCGACCAGGCCTTCACCGGCAGCCGAGGAGTGATTCAGGTGAACCAGAGTGCCGGGGTGGGGAACCGAATGGCTAACACCCTGAGCATACGGGTCGCTGACTGACCCGAACGCAGTGCGATTAGAAAGTAACCAACACTTAACCAACTAATAAGCACGGAGAATCACCATGAAACCCACAATGGCTCTCAAGCCTCTCGTGTTCGCCCTGGCAGCCGTCATGGCGATGGCTGCACAAGCCAACGATAACGACAATGGTCACGGCCACCATCATCACGGCCCCAAAGGCCCCACCTGGGAACAGCAACTGTCAATCGACTCAGCCGCCAGCGCCTATGTAGGGGATACACAGGACAGCAGCGGCAACTCGGTACTCAACCAAGGCACCAACAACACCGCCGAGGCTGACAATTCGCTCAACGGTTCCAACGGCAACATGGGCGCCAACGTCGCGGGTGGCGATGGCAACCAACAAGACAACGCCGCCGCGCTGGCTACCGCTGATGAAAGTTTCATCTTCGGTTCTGCCGAGGCAACCTCCACCGCGTATCAGTACAACACCAATAACTACGTCAAAAACCGCTCTACTCAAAATAACGCCACGCTCAACAATGCTGGCAACAACGGTTCCGGCAACATTGGCATCAACGTGACTGCCGGCAACTTCAACCAACAGAAAAACAACCTGGCGATTGCCGTGTCTGGCGGCCGGGTAGCAACAGCCTCGGCTGACGCTTACCAATCCACCACCGGCCTGGATGTCGACAACAAGGCTGACCGGACCCACGTCACCACCACCCTCACCGATACCACCACGTCCTCGGGCACCTTCAAGGCCAAAGGCACCGGGACGATCGACGACAGTGGCTGGGGTCACAGAGGCGATGACAAGTTCAAATTCAGCGCCGTGGGCACCTTCGATCTGGCTGGCGTCACCACCCATCAAGTGCTGACTCCAGACGGCTGGAAAAACCCGGTTGTGAACAACGCCTCCATGACCAACTCGATGAACAGCTTCTCCGGCAACGGCGGTGCCAACGTGTCGGCGGGTGTGGGCAACCAACAAAGCAACTCTCTGTCCATTGCTGCCGGCTGCAGAGCCTGCATGTAATCGCGATCGAAATGAAAGCCCCGGCAACGGGGCTTTCTTTCCATGGCTCCTCGAGGGCGTATCGATCATGCGTACGACAGCCTTTTTCGCCCTGCTGTGCCTGTGCGGCCTGACTCAGGCGGCGCAGATGCCGGTGGCCGCCTTACCGGGCGGCATGCTGGTTTACAAGCAGGTGCAAAGCGTGCGTGAGCGCAAGTTCAGCGACATCGTCGAACAAAAAACCGACTTCAGCTGCGGCGCTGCCGCACTGGCCACGGTGCTACGCCAGGCTTACTGGCTCGATGTCGATGAGGAACACATCATCAAAGGCATGCTGATCAATGCTGATCAGAACCTTGTCCGTACTCAAGGTTTCTCCATGCTGGACATGAAGCGCTACATCGAAGCAATCGGCATGCGCGCGCGTGGCTACCGGATACCGCCCGAAAAACTCGAAGCGGTGACCATTCCGGTGGTGGTGCTGATGGAAATTCGCGGCTACAAGCATTTCGTGGTGATGCAGCGGGCGGACAAGAACTGGGTCTATATCGGCGACCCGGTGCTTGGGCACAAACGCTATTCCCATGATGACTTTGTCAAAGGCTGGAACGGCATCGTCTTCGCTATCGTGGGTCCCGGGTACGACAAAACCAATGCACTGCGTAGCCCTCCGGAACCGCTGACGGCCAAGAACAAGCTGGACACATTCAACCCGGTCAAAGATGCCGAACTGATGGACTTTGGCTTCATTCAGAGCGACTTCTTCTAATCGCCCACTGATGATAGAGAGGGCCGGATGCCCCGGGAGCAGCAGATGAAAACCTCATACTGGCTGGCCGCCGCTTGCCTTGCAGCAAGCGCATCGGGCTATGCCAATGCAGGATTCAAACCCATCGAACTCAAGGACCATGAGCTCGCCGAGCTACGCGGTCGTTATGTCATGCCAGGGCGGATCATCAGCTTTGGCATCATCATGAGCAGCACCTGGCGCAATGCCAGCGGAGACCTGATCGGGGTGGCGACTGCCATGCAGATCCAGGCCTCTACCGTAAAGCCGCAACTTTACGTGTCGACCATTAAAGAAACTGGTAATGGCAGTACGCCGCCATCGGGCACCGGAAATGTGATCGGTGGCGCAGGACTGACCACTACCCAGGGAGTCACCCAAACTGTTCGCGCCGCTGGTGACGGCAATACCGCCTACAACAATGTCGCCATCAACGTCAAAGAGGCCAACCAGGCGCCGGCGCCGAGTCCCGTCCAAGGGCAGGTGCTGACAAGCGGGCAAACCATTACCGACAGCAATGCCGCCGGTAGCGTCGCGGTGTCGAACACCGGTGGTGGCGTGCAAATGGCCATCCAGGCCAACAACAACCAAGGCACAGCCATGCAACAGGCGGCTCAGGGGGGGCTGGTGCAGAACACCCGGCTTCTGGGCAACAGCAACAGGGTCAATAACCTGACGCAACTTAATGTAGTGCTTAACAACAACGGCCGAAATGCCGGAGCAGTCAACTGCAATCTGAATCAACTCAAGGCACTACGCAGCCTGGGATATTGAACTACGCTGATGTTCGATCATCGGGCTTCATGGGGGACGGCTTATCATGTATCGGTCAGTACCACTGCGCGCGATCGTTTGTCTGAGTACTTTGTTCCCGTCGGCGCTGCTGCAAGCAGCGTCCGATGCGGACGTGGAAGCTTTGAAGCAACAACTCATGGAGCTCAAGCAACGATACGAAGTACAACAAAAGGCCTTGGCAGTACTCGAACAACGAGTCCGCCAAGTGGAGGATCAACCGGCGGCGGCACCGCCTAAACGCCTGGCCAAGTCGCCAGCCGACATGAAAGGCAATCCGCAAGTGGCCACAAGGACGGGAGCGGCCGCGGCTTCAGGAGGCGCCGCAGGCAGCGGCAGTTCCTATGGACAATCACTGGCCGATGACTCTCAACCGGCACAGAGTGTTTCCAACCTGTATGACGAGGCCAGCGGATTCTTCGGCGGCGGCAAGTTCAGCCTCGAAACCGGGCTGACCTATTCGCGTTACGACACCCGCCAGCTGATCCTCAACGGCTTCCTCGCACTGGACTCGATCTTTCTGGGCAACATCAACCTGGACCGGATCAAGGCCGACACCTGGACGCTGGACCTTACCGGGCGCTACAACTTCGACAATCGCTGGCAATTCGACCTGAACGTACCAGTGGTGTACCGCGAATCGACGTATCAGTCCGGTGGCGCCAACAACGGTGCCGCGGGGGTGACCAGCGAAGAAACCGTCACCCGGGATCCGACGCTCGGCGATGTCAACTTCGGGATCGCCTACAAATTCATGGACGAATCGGTCAACACCCCGGATGCCGTGTTCACCTTCCGGGTCAAGGCGCCGACCGGCAAGGACCCGTTCGGCATCAAACTGCGCCAGAGCGACGCCAATACCAACCTGTTCGTGCCTGACACCCTGCCAACCGGCAACGGCG
Source organism: Pseudomonas sp. Pseusp15 (assembly GCF_059492165.1). NCBI lineage: Bacteria > Pseudomonadati > Pseudomonadota > Gammaproteobacteria > Pseudomonadales > Pseudomonadaceae > Pseudomonas > Pseudomonas sp. Pseusp15. The sequence goes on along the minus strand of NZ_CP168523.1, from coordinate 1,972,807 downwards.
TCTGGTCGATCAGCCCCGGTATCTCGCTGGTCAAGACCTACGATCCAGCGGTTCTGTTCGGTAGCCTGTCCTACACCCACAACTTCGAAGGTTCCTTCGACGACATCAGTGCCACCGTCAATCAGAAAGTCCCGGGCAAGGTGCGGATCGGCGACAGCTTCCAGATTGGCGCGGGCATCGCGTTCGCGCTGAACGAAAAAATGAGTATGTCGTTCTCGGTGTCTGACCTGGTGCAACGCAAAAGCAAGCTCAAGCAGGATGGCGGGGATTGGGAGTCTGTGGTGTCCAGTGACGCCAACGCCGGTTACTTCAACGTCGGCATGACCATCGCGGCCTCCGACAACCTGACGATCGTTCCCAACTTGTCCATCGGTATGACCGACGATGCGCCGGACTTTTCCTTCAGCCTGAAATTCCCGTACTACTTCTAAACCGCACCCCGCAATAGAAAAGGCCCACTACGATAGTTGTCGTAGCGGGCCTTTTTTGTTGCACCGCCCTAGCGGATCTGGTGCTTGTGCAGCAATCGGTAAAAAGTCGGCCGTGACACGCCCAGGACTCGGGCGGCAACACTCAGGTTGTCGCTGTGCCGGTTCAACACATCGCACAGCGCCTGGCGTTCGGCGCGGGTCTTGTAGTCTTCAAGGGTGCCCATCGGCGTGGCGAAGGCGTGTTGACTGAGCAGCCCCAGGTCTCGCGCCTCGATCTGTCGTCCTTCGGCCAATACCAGCCCACGACGTACCCGATTGGCCAGCTCGCGGACATTGCCCGGCCAGTCGTGCTTGCCCATGGCGACCAACGCATCCTCGCTGAAGCTGCGCGGACGACGGCCGGTTTCACTGCTGTAGAAATGGGAAAAGTGGTTGGCCAGCATCAATAGATCACCATGGCGCTCACGCAGCGGCACGGTGACTACTTGCAGGACGTTCAAACGGTAGTACAAATCTTCGCGAAAGCGTTTGTTCTCGATGGCCTCTTCAAGGTCGACGTGCGTCGCCGCCAATACCCGCACATCCACCGGAATAGGTTGATGGCCGCCAACCCGCTCGATGTGTTTTTCCTGCAGGAAGCGCAGCAGATTGGCTTGCAGCTCCAGTGGCAAATCGCCTATTTCATCGAGAAACAGGGTGCCGCCGTTGGCCGCTTCTATCCGCCCGACCTTGCGCTGATGGGCGCCGGTAAAGGCCCCCTTCTCGTGACCAAACAATTCGGACTGGATCAAATGTTCGGGAATCGCGCCACAGTTGATCGCCACGAATGGCTTGCTGTGACGCTGGGATTGTTGATGCAGGGTACGGGCGACCAATTCCTTACCGGTGCCGCTTTCGCCGCGGATCAGCACCGGCGATTCGGTGGGCGCCAGTTTGCTCAGCAATTTGCGCAGCTCGCGAATCGGTTTGCTGTCGCCGAGCAGTTCGTGTTCAGGCTGATCGATATGAACCGTGCCCTGCCCGCGCAGGCGCGCCATGCCGAACGCTCGGCCCAGAGTGACCTGAACCCTTGAAACATCGAACGGCAAGGTATGGAAGTCAAAAAACCATTCGCAGACGAAATCCCCGACATTCTGCATTCGCAGGACATCCTGATCGAGCACGGCGATCCACTCGGTACCGCTACGGGTGATCAGTTCCTTGACGGCTTCCGGACGTTCCAGATGAAACGGCTGCAAGCGCAACAGGCCGACGTCGCAGGTTCGCTCCGCGGCGTTTTCCAGGGTACAGCTGTCGACATCCCAACCCACAGCGCGTAAACCCGGCAGCAAACGGTGGCAGTCGTCGCAAGGATCCACTACTAAAAGACGTCGTAAAGCAGGCGCTTCGATCATGACTGTTCCTTGGCGCCAAATTTTAGGAAATATTATTAAAAACAGTCATTTGGCGGGCTTCGGTGTAACACTAGCAAAATATTGACGCGGGCTTGTATCGATTGCTTATAGGGACGTCGGCTTATTAGTTATAAAAAATCACTTAATGAGTTGCCTAACGAATTGAACCTTTCATTCAGCTTTCAGCAACTGCCTGAATCGCCGGCGAATCAAAGAAAGTTGAAATTTCTTTTGATTGTGTGTGACCCAACCCCCGGTTGCGGACATCAGTACAAGTAACCAGCCGAACGGTAAGCCCAACCGACGGCACATCACTTGATTGGGCACACAGAGAGAAGACCCCATGAACGCCCCGCTCCGTATCAACGAAGCTCTTTTGATTGCCGACCGCGCATTCCAACCCTTTCAATGCGTGGCCTGGGCCCCACAAGACGGTAATGGTGAGCTCAGCCTGGCCATCATTGATCGCACTAACACTCGCATCAGCAGCAAACAAATCCCCAGCAGTGCCTATTCCGATCCACAGCAACTTGCACACTTGCTGGAACAAGCCCGCGCCGAGCTGAGCGAGGAAGGTTACACACTGCAATCGTGGTCCATGCCGCATTAATCTTTTTCGCGGATTACCGCCCGGTAATCCGCGTCCCTTCTTCTCCTTAGTTGACGGTTTCTACGGTCAGCTGCATAACGCCATTTTCGTTTTCCAACTTCTAGCCGCCAGATTACTTGGCAGGCTTGTCAGTGGTTCGAGAAGACACTGTTCTGGCACAAAACGCCGCTCCTCCCGAGCGTAATGGCAGTTGCGCATCATCGCATTCAGGGATTGAATGTTCTCCTCATGCAGTCAACCTCCGGGCACCCGGACAAGGACGACTGGCAAGGAGATCCGTGCATGCCACTCCAGACTGCTTTTGCCATACCGGCAGCGGTGAAAGACGCCGGGCAACTCGATAGCCATTTCGCTGGCAGCGGCAAGACTCAAGTGTATTTCGCCGGCAGTACTTCCAGCAGGATCAATGGCGTGGCGATTGACCACACCGGCCGAATACTGGCGGCAGCCAAGGTCGGCACGCCAGGTGGCAGCCGCTTTGGCCTGGCCCGCCTGCGTGAGGATGGTTCGGCGGATCTGGCCTTCGGCAAACAAGGCAGCGTCATCGGGCAATTCGCCCACGGCTACGAGGCCATGGCGGGCACGGTGCGGGTGCTGGCCGACGGGAACATTCTGGTGGCCGGCCTGCACTACGAAAATGCTCATCGTACGTTGCCCGCCGTGGCGATGTTTGATCAACGAGGCTGCCCGATACAGGGTTTTGGTGAGCACGGCCGCTGCGTGGTGCGCCTGCCGGGGAAGCTTTCCGAAGGCGCTCGCGACGCTTGGTTACCACCCGGCGTGCCGGGTACCGAGGCCTGTGATATCTGCGTGCAGGACGATGGTCGAATCCTGCTGCTGGCCAATCATCACTTTGAATTGGCCGATCACGTCGGCATGCTGATTCGGCTCAATGCCGACGGCTCGCTGGACAGCACCTTCAACGGTCGTGGCTTTGTCATGGTCCGGCACTTATTGATGAACACCTGGCTGAACAGTCTGATGGTGCAACATGACGGCCGAATCCTGGTGGGCGGATCGATCAATTTCCCCGAGGAAGGTTTGCTGGCGCGTTATCACACCGATGGCCAGCTGGATGACGGCTTCGCCGTGGATGGCTTCATGACCTTCAAGGCCTGGGGTCAGAGTGCCCAGATCTGCCAGATCGTCCAGCACGAAAATGGTGATTTGCATTGTTTTGGCAGCAGTCGCGACCCGATGCACTGCCTCGCCCTGAACGTTCACAGCAATGGCCGACCTGACATGCATTGCAATAGCGGCCAGCCACAACTGTTGGAAATCAGCCACAGCGGCTGCCAGTGGACCGCCGCCCAGATACAACCGGACGACTGTGTACTGACGGTCGGAGCGACGGGCGGCGGGCTCGAAGGCGATTTCATTCTCGCCCGGTACTTACCCAATGGGGCGCTGGATCGCAGCTTCGCCAATGGCATGGGCTGGATCCGCACACGCCTGAGTCGAGGCCCGGACACCGCCACTGCATTGGCCGTGCAGGCCGATGGTTGCATCGTCGTCGGCGGCTATTCACTGGATGGCAACTACCGCGCCGTCATCGCCCGCTATCAACCCTAGTTTCCTGCACTTGATCTTCCCTTCCGCTTACGGCAAGTTGCGCGCTTCTTAATACAAGGAGTAGCCGATGTCCGGCTCAATGGCCCAGGCCTTCGCACACAATTTTCTTGGGCATTCACCCCGCTGGTACAAAGCCAGCATTATCGGATTCCTGATTCTCAACGCCCTGGTGTTGTGGACCATCGGTCCGGTGGCGGCCGGCTGGTTGTTGGTGCTGGAGTTCATCTTCACCCTGGCCATGGCGCTCAAGTGTTACCCGCTGATGCCCGGCGGGTTGCTGCTGATCGAAGCTCTGCTGCTGAAAATGACCACGCCCCAGGCGCTCTATGACGAACTGGTGCACAACTTCCCGGTGATCCTGCTGCTGATGTTCATGGTGGCGGGCATCTACTTCATGAAAGACCTGCTGCTGTTTCTGTTCTCGCGCCTGCTACTGGGAGTTCGCTCCAAGGCGCTGCTGGCGTTGATGTTCTGTTTCCTGTCAGCGTTTCTCTCGGCGTTTCTCGATGCATTGACCGTGACCGCGGTCATCATCAGCGCGGCCGTGGGGTTTTACTCGGTGTATCACCGCGTCGCCTCGGGCAACGATCCGCGTCAGGACAGTGAGTTCGGCGATGACCGGCAGTTACCGACATTGCACCATGCCGACCTCGAACAATTCCGCGCCTTCCTGCGCAGCCTGCTGATGCACGGCGCGGTCGGCACAGCGTTGGGTGGTGTTTGCACGCTGGTTGGCGAGCCGCAAAACCTGCTGATCGGCCATGAGATGGGCTGGCACTTTGCCGAGTTCTTTCTGAAGATCGCCCCGGTGTCGTTGCCGGTGCTGACAGCGGGCCTGGTGACCTGCGTACTGCTGGAGAAACTGCGCTGGTTCGGTTATGGCACGCTGCTGCCGGACAACGTGCGTGCGGTGCTGGCCAACTACGCCGCTGAAGACAACGCCGAGCGTACTTCGCGTCAGCGCGCTGCGCTGCTGGTTCAAGGGGCGGCGGCACTGATTCTGATTGCCGGGCTGGCGTTTCACATCGCCGAAGTCGGCCTGATCGGCTTGATGGTGATCGTGCTGATCACCGCGTTTACCGGTATCACTGACGAACACCGCCTCGGCACCGCCTTCAAGGACGCCATGCCGTTCACCTCGCTGCTGGTGGTATTTTTCGCCGTGGTGGCGGTGATTCACGATCAGCAGCTGTTCGCGCCGCTGATCCAGTGGGTATTGACGCTGCCGGCGGACCAACAGCCGGGCATGCTGTTTATTGCCAACGGCTTGCTGTCGGCCATCAGCGACAACGTGTTCGTGGCGACCATTTACATCACCGAAGTAAAACAGGCATTCATCTCCGGCCACATGAGCCGCGAGCACTTTGAAACCCTGGCGATTGCGATCAATACCGGGACCAACCTGCCGAGCGTGGCGACGCCTAATGGTCAGGCGGCGTTCCTGTTCCTTCTGACCTCGGCGATTGCACCGCTGATTCGTCTGTCTTACGGGCGGATGGTGTGGATGGCGCTGCCATACACCGTGGTGATGGGAGTTCTTGGCTGGTACGCCGTAAGCTATTGGCTTTGAGGTGGCAGGTCTGACGCCTTCGCGGGCAAGCCTCGCTCCTACGGAATGTGTAAAACCTGTAGGAGCGAGGCTTGCCCGCGAAGAACGATAACGCGGTTCAGACTGAACTCAGGATGTATCGCTCGATCGCCTGGGCCGCGCCGTCTTCGGTATTGGCCCCGGTCACCACGTCGGCCTGACGCTTCACCGCCTCTTCCGCCTGCCCCATCGCAATCGACAGCCCGGCACGATGAAACATCGCCGGGTCATTGCCGCCGTCGCCCATGGCGGCGGTCTGTTCCAGCGACACCCCGAGAAACTCGGCCAGCGTCGCCAGTGCCGCGCCCTTGTTGGCCTGCACCGCCGTCACATCCAGATAGACCGGTTGCGAACGCGACACCTGCGCCTGCCCTTCGACCTTGGGCAGCAACCGCGCCTCCAGCTCGATCAACAGTTCGGTGTTGCTGCTGGCAGCGACGATCTTGTCGATGCGTGCCAGGCAAGGCTCGAAACTCTCGACCACCACCGGCGGATAACCCAGGCCATGTTGCTCTCGCGGGACCATCGGGCCGTTCGAGTCCTTCAACAGCCAGTCACCACCGCTGAACACCCAGACTTCAATGTCCGGCTGATCGGCAAACAGCGCCAGCGCTGTCAGCGCCGCCGTTGCCGGCAGATAATGCGCCACCAGCAAACTGCCGTCCGGGTTGACGATCGTGCCGCCATTGAACGCCGCCGTCGGCAGATCAACGCCCAGGGCTTCGATCTGCTGCAACATGGCTTTGGGTGGACGCCCGGTGGCCAGGCTGAACAGCACACCGGCGTCACGCAAGGCGCGGACGGCCTCGATGGTGCGCTGGCTGAGGCTGTGATCGGGCAACAACAACGTGCCGTCCATGTCGCTGAGCAGAAAACGGATGGGTTGTTGCGTGACGTCCCTCATCCGAGGCTGTGCCAGACGCGACCGTCGCGGGTCAGCAGTTCGTCAGCGGTCTTGGGTCCGTCTTCGCCGGCCGCATAGCTCTCCACGGTTGCATCCTGCTGCCAGGCGTCGAGGAACGGCTGCACGACGCGCCAGCCGTTCTCGATGTTGTCGGCACGCTGGAACAGCGTCTGATCGCCGGTGAGGCAATCGTAGATCAAGGTTTCGTAGCCGGTGGAAGGCTGCATTTCAAAGAAATCCTTGTAGGCAAAGCCCAGCTCGATATTGGCCATGTTCAACGCCGGTCCCGGCCGTTTGGCCAGCAGGTCGAACCACATGCCTTCGTTGGGCTGGATCTGGATCCGCAGGTAGGTCGGCTGCAATTCTTCGACCTCGGTGTCACGGAACTGCGCATACGGCGCCGGCTTGAAGCAAATGACGATCTCGGTGTCGCGCACGCTCATGCGCTTGCCGGTACGCAGGTAGAACGGCACACCGACCCAGCGCCAGTTGTCGATCATCACTTTGAGCGCGACATAGGTTTCAGTGGTGCTGTCGGGCGCGACGTTGGTTTCCTGACGATAACCGGGCAACCGATTGCCATCGATCTCGCCGGCAGTGTATTGGCCGCGCACTGAGTTGGCTCGCGCTTCCTCGATCGACCAGGGGCGAATCGCGCCGATGACTTTGGCCTTCTCGCCACGTACCGCATCGGCGCCAAACGCCGCCGGTGGTTCCATGGCGACCATCGCCAATAATTGGAACAGGTGATTAGGCACCATGTCCCGCAGGGCGCCGGTGACCTCATAAAAACTGCCACGGGTTTCCACGCCGACGGTTTCAGCGGCGGTGATTTGTACGTGATCGATGTAATGGTTGTTCCAGAAGGCTTCGAACAGGCTGTTGGAGAACCGGCTGACCAGAATGTTCTGCACGGTTTCCTTGCCCAGATAGTGATCGATCCGGTAGATCTGCTTTTCCGTCATCACTTTGAGCAAGCACGCGTTCAAGGCTTCGGCGGTGTACAGATCCGAGCCGAAAGGCTTTTCGATTACCACCCTTCTGAACGCTTCGGGGGCTTCTTGCAACAATCCGGCAGCCCCGAGACGCCGCACCACTTCACTGAAAAAGCGCGGTGCGGTGGCCAGGTAGAAAACGGCGTTGCCGGTGCCGCTGGCGTCGATTTTTGCCGCCAGCGCGTCATAAGTGCGCTCATCCAGGAAATCGCCCTGGACGTAGCTGATGTGTTTGGCCAATTTGGCCCACAACGCCGGATCAAGGGCGTGATCGCCCTTGCCGACCTTGGCTGCCACTTCCGCCCGAATGAAATCTTCGAGTTTTTTGGCAAAGGCTTCGTCACTGATGGCGTTGTGATCAACGCCGACGATCCGCAGTCCATTCCCCAGCAAACCATCGCGACTCAGGTTGTACAGCGCCGGCATCAGCAGGCGCTTGACCAGATCACCATGGGCACCGAACAAAAACAGCGTGGTGGGCGGTGCGGGTTCTGCCTTGGATTTCCTGCGGATCACGTGGGTCATTTTTTCGCAGTCTCCACATGGCCGCCGAAGCCGAAGCGCTGGGCCGAGAGAATCTTGTCGCCAAAGTTGCCTTGCCCGCGCGAACGGTAGCGAGAGAACAGCGAGTTCGACAGCACCGGTACCGGCACCGCTTGTTCCATGGCGGCTTCGATGGTCCAGCGCCCTTCACCGCTGTCCGCCACTTCACCCGAGTAGCCGTCGAGTTTCGGATCGGACGCCAGCGCATCGGCGGTCAGGTCAAGCAGCCAGGACGAGACCACGCTGCCACGACGCCAGACTTCGGCGATGTCGGCCACGTTCAGGTCGAAACGCTGATCTTCCGGCAGGTTGGTGCTGGCTTTGGTCTTGAGGATGTCGAAGCCTTCGGCGAAGGCCTGCATCATTCCGTATTCGATGCCGTTATGGATCATCTTGACGAAGTGGCCGGCGCCGGCGGGGCCTGCGTGGATGTAACCGCGCTCGGCGCGATCGTCATCGGACTTGCGATCCTTGGTGCGCGGAATGTCGCCCATACCCGGGGCCAGGGACTCGAACAACGGGTCAAGACGCTTAACCGTCTCGGCATCGCCGCCGATCATCATGCAGTAGCCACGTTCCAGGCCCCAGACGCCGCCGGAGGTGCCGACGTCGATGTAATGCAGACCTTTTTCCGACAGGGTTTTGGCCCGACGGATATCGTCCTTATAGAAGGTGTTGCCGCCATCAATGATGGTATCGCCCGCTTCAAGCAGGGTGCTCAGGGTGTCGATGGTGTCTTCGGTCGGTGCGCCGGCGGGCAGCATGACCCACACCGCGCGCGGTTTGGCCAGGCCAGCGACCAGGGCTGGCAAGTCGGCGACGCCGGTGGCGCCCTCTTCGGCCAGGGTGTCGACGAAAGCGGTATTGCGGTCGTAAACAACGGTGGTGTGCCCATTGAGCATCAGGCGTCGCGCAATATTACCGCCCATGCGGCCCAGTCCAATAATCCCGAGTTGCATGTACTGATGCTCCCTACTACAAATAAAGTGTGTCTAAGGTTATAGCCCAACGCGACTAGTGAAGGTTAGTCCAGAGCGGTGGGATGAAGTTTCCGGGCATTGTGCCCGATCCAGACTGATAACGTCGGGAATCGTGTCGAAGACACAACGACCATGAAAAATAAAAAAGTTCCCTTCAGGGGCAAAAGAAATCAAAATTGGCGCCGATAGTAAGTGAGCACCCGATTTCGGGAGTCGACTTACAGTTGATACCGCCATTTGCGAGGTGAGCAATGGGCACCGTACACACAGCACTGCCAGCACAAACCCTTTACGTCACGATCCGTCGCGATGAACTGCGCCAGTTGAAAGAGGAGCGCGATCAGTTGAAGCGGGAAGTTGCGCAATTGCGCCTGCTGACCCAAGGCAATCAGGCTCAGCCCTTGCCCGTCACCCAACGTGCTCCTCACGCCTGATCTCCTCGCTTGAGTCGGAAGCGGCCCAGCGCTGTTTCTGACTCGCTGCAATCCTGTCCGCTGCGACAACTCACAAAGTTTTCACACTTGCTTGGCGATACTCCGGCCCTTTGTGGCTGCTTGCTTTGCGAGCGGCATCCGTTCGTCTGCGACAAGGAGAGTGCCGACGGCCGATCATCAGGCTGGAGTGTTGAATGGCTTTGCTTAAACGCAGAAAAACGTCTGCGAATGGTTTTGATTGGGCAGGATTACTCTGGTTATTTCTGTTCTTCTGGTATTTCTCCGGTATCACCCAACTACTGATTCAACTGACGGGCACCTCCGGTTTTAGCGGGTTCCGCCAGGCTTTTGTGATGAGCGCCATTTGGCTCGCGCCGATGCTGTTGTTCCCCAGACAAACCCGTGTGATGTCCGCGCTGATCGGTGTGGTGCTGTGGGCCTGTTCAATGGCCAGCCTGGGTTATTTCTTCATCTATCAGCAGGAATTTTCCCAGAGCGTCATCTTCATCATGTTCGAATCGAACGTGTCTGAAGCCGGCGAATACCTGACGCAGTATTTTGCCTGGTGGATGGTGCTGGCGTTCCTCGCCCACACTGCATTCGCGTACTTCCTTTGGACCCGCGTGCGTCCGGTGTACCTGCCACGCGTCCAGGCGCTGATTGCAGCGACGGCGATTGTGCTGGCTGTGATCGGTTACCCGCTGATCAAGCAGACCGCGCACACCGGCAGCCTGGCGGAAGGCTTCGAGAAATTCGAAACCCGCATCGAGCCCGCGGTGCCATGGCAGATGGCCGTGGCCTATCACCGTTACCTCGGTACCCTGGGCAGCATGCAAGGCATGCTCGACAGCGCCAGCAAGATCCCGCCGCTGAAGAACTTCACCGACTCGATGGCCAATCAGCCGGCGACCTTGGTGCTGGTGATCGGCGAGTCCACCAACCGTCAGCGCATGAGCCTGTACGGCTACCCGCGGGAAACCACCCCGGAACTGGATAAGCTCAAGGACCAACTGGCGGTTTTCAATAACGTCATTACCCCACGCCCCTACACCATCGAAGCGCTGCAGCAGGTGCTGACGTTCGCCGACGAAGAAAACCCGGACCTCTACCTGACGACGCCGTCATTGGTCAGCATGATGAAACAGGCGGGTTACAAAACCTTCTGGATCACCAACCAGCAGACCATGACCAAGCGCAACACCATGCTCACAACCTTCTCCGAACAGGCCGACGAGCAGGCGTACCTGAACAACAACCGCAACCAGAACGCCGCCCAGTACGATGGCGATGTGATCGAGCCGTTCAACAAGGCGCTGGCCGATGCGGCGCCACGCAAGCTGATCGTCGTGCATTTGCTCGGCACGCACATGAGCTACCAGTACCGTTACCCGCCGACGTTCAACAAGTTCACCGACCGCAAAGGCGTGCCGGACGGCGTGCGTGATGATCAAGTGCCGACGTACAACAGCTATGACAACGCGGTGCTGTACAACGACTTCGTGGTCTCGAGCCTGATCAAGGACTACGCCAAGACTGATCCGAACGGCTTCCTGCTGTACCTCTCCGACCACGGCGAAGACGTGTTCGACTCGGCTGGCCACAACACCCTGGGCCGCAACGAGAACAAGCCGACCGCACCGATGTACACCATTCCATTCATGGCCTGGGCCTCGCCGAAATGGCGCGAAACCCATGACTGGAGTTTTGCCGCTGATCTGGGTCGACCGTACAGCAGCTCCCAGCTGATTCACACCTGGGCGGATCTGGCCGGACTGAGTTTCGATGAACTGGACCGCAGCAAAAGCCTGGTCAGCGACAGCTTCAAGCCTCGGCCATTGATGATCGGCAACCCTTACGAGCGTGAGCAGCGGCCGTTGATCGACTTCAGCCTGATAAAACCAAAGGTCGCGCCTGTCACCCCGGCGGTCGTTCAGCAGTAGTTTTGAGGGGCCGACAAATGACTTAAGGGCGTCCTGATCGACGCCCTTTTTTATGGCTCGGAGGACTAAAGCGCTTTGGTCCAGAACAGCATCCGGCCGTGCGCCGGGTCGAACATGCCGGGTGAAAAACCGAATTTGCCATAAGACGCCTGGGCCACTGGATTGCCTTCCAGCACTTCCAGGGTGATCTTGCAGCAGCCGCGCTGACGTGCGATGTCCTCGACTTTGTGCAGCATTTTCTGGCTCAGTCCCAACCCGCGAAACTTCGACACCACGACCACATCGTGCACGTTGACCAACGGCCGACAGGCAAAGGTCGAAAAGCCTTCGAAGCAATTGACCAGCCCTGCCGGCTCGCCACCGACAAACGCCAATACACTGAAGGCATGGGGCCGCTTGGCCAGCTCCCCCGGCAGTTGTTGCAACACATGGGTGGGCAACGACTTACCGCCACCCATCGGGTCTTCGGCGTAATGGTTCAATACAAGACAAATCGCCTCGGCATGTGTCGGGTTGCTGTAACTGGCCTGAAGCACAAGAATTTCTGCGGATTCCATTTCCACCCTCGATCACACATGAAGTTGCCCCAGTTCGCTTCTTGCGCACTGAAAGGTCCTGCGACCTTATCGCGAGCGCCGGGGTGCCGACAACCGGATCCTCTCGCCCCGTTGCACCTTCTCCCGGACATCAAGCCTCGGCAAAACGTTTTAGCTGCATCTCCTGCAAACGGCTGAGGGTGCGGCGAAACGGGAATTCCAGATAGCCCTCGGTGTACAACGCTTCCATCGGTACCTGCGCTTCGAGGTACAGCGGCACCTTGCGGTCGTAGCATTCGTCCACCAGGGCAATGAACCGCCGCACACCGTCGTCATGCACCGACAATTGCGGCAACTCGCGATCTCCCGCCGCCACCCGCTCGACACCGTCTTCAGTGCCGCGAGCGATGCGCCCTTCGCGTTTTTGCGCGCTGAGATTGGGCACGTCACTCAACAGAATAGCGCTGAAGGTGTCGCACAGGGCCATGAAGTCCATGGCGGCAAAAGGCTGCTCGCAAACCTCGGCGTAACGGCACCAGAGCACGGTTCGACTGGCCTGCATGACATTGACCGAACGGTAGCCGATCTGCACCGGATCGCTGGACAGCGTCTGGCCGATGGTCAGGGCCTTGAACACATCGCCAAGGGCACCGGGCTGACCCGGAACGTTCACCCAGTAACGCTGCAGGCCGGCGCCGGGGTGCAGACGATGATCTTCTCCACCGTCCACCGCAATCACCTGCATGTGTTGCTTGATCGCGCTAATCGCCGGCACAAAGCGGTCGCGGTTGAAGCCATCGGCGTACAGCTGATCCGGCGGTTGGTTGGAGGTGCAGACCACCACTACGCCCTGCTCGAACATCACCTGAAACAAACGCCCGAGAATGATCGCGTCACCGATGTCGTTGACGAACAGTTCATCGAAACACAGCACCCGCACTTCCTGGCTCAGCTCGCGGGCCAGGGCCTTCAGCGGGTCGGCGGTACCGGTCAACTGGAAGGAGCGCTGATGCACCCAACCCATAAAGTGGTGAAAGTGCTGCCGCCGGGCCGTGACGCGCAGGTTTTGATAGAACTGATCCATCAACCAGGTCTTGCCCCGCCCGACCGGGCCCCAGAGGTACACGCCGGTGATGGGCGCGCGGCCTTCCTGCAAGGCTTCGTGGCATTTTTGCAGCGCCCACACGGCATGTTCCTGGGCTTCGTCCTGGACGAAGCCCTTCTGTTCGATGGCGTGTTGCCAGGCGGTTAAGGGAGAGTCGACATTCATGCGCGGCAGTATACGTCTCTATAGCGGCTCGCCAAGCCCGGGCCGTAGCAGCTGCGTCGCGGTGCTCGACAGCTGCTACATAGGCCGGTGGTTACAGCGAGATGTCCAGCCGGGCGATCTTGCCCTGTTCATTGAGGCGGAACATATAGCGCAGTTCCAGCGGGCTGCCGGGAAAGGTGCCGGAGATCAGGTTGTGCACCAGCACTTTGCCTGTGCGCAGTTGAACGTCGAGCACCTCGACCCGCGGCTGATAACGTTGCGCAGTGTCTTGCATCCATTGGGCGATGGCTTGCGTGCCGACCTGATGCTGCCCCTCATCGAACACGTTGGCATCCTCAGCGAAAAAACTGGCGACCCTCGAGGTGTCGCGAGCATTGGCGGCAGCAATGTAGGCGGCAATGGCGGGGGCCAGTGAAGAGGCTGGATTGGACATGTTTACGGCTCCTTGTGAGTTGTTTCTGGAGCCATGCTAAAACAAGCCAGTGTCAGTTCTTGTCAGGAGTGAAACGCCCTGCTTCGTCCAGTTGCATCTGCTTGCGCCAGGTGCGCAACAGGTCGCTGCGCCGCCCCGGATAGCGCTCACCCTGTTCACTGGCGGCCGAGATCCGGTCGGTGCGGAACGTGCGATAGGCACTGCGCAACTCACACCAAGCGACGATGATCCGCACCTCATTGAGAAACCCCAGGGCCAGTGGCCAGATCAAACGTTGGCTGGGCACCTGGTTGGCGTCTGCGTAATCGATATGCAACTTGGCTTGATCGCGGATGGCTTGGCGAAACACATTCAACGGCACGGCGTTTTGCGGATAGCCACAACCCGGCGGCCCCGGCAACACCGTCGGGTTGCGCAAGGCGTCCTGGGCCGTCGGGTCGAGCACCGCGGCGATTTTTGCCAGGGCATCGGCCGCCGCTTTGCTCAACACCTCATCACCCCGCTGATCCACGTAGCGCAAACCGAGCACGATGGCTTCGGTCTCATCGGCATTGAGCATCAAGGGCGGCAGAAACAGACCGCTGCGCAACACATAGCCGATCCCCGCCTCGCCAAAAATCGGCGCGCCGAGTGCGGTGAGTTCAGCGATATCGCGGTACAGCGTGCGTTCGGAAATCTCCAGCTCGCTGGCCAATGTCGCGGCAGTCACCGGACGACTTTTGCCGCGTAGCACTTGTAACAAGGTCAGTAAACGAGTGGTTCGCGACACGGCCAGCAGGCTCCTTTCTGGAAGTCGCCGGAGCTTAGCAGAGGCTGCTGTCAGAAAGTGGCAGTAGCGAAACGCCAGACACAAGCCCGCTCCCACATTTTGGCTTGTTACCGATCGACCTTATGCCTGGCCGCATACAAACACAGCATTTCCATGGCCAGGGTCGCCGCAGCCAGTGAGGTAATGTCGGCGTGGTCGTAGGCCGGCGCCACTTCCACCACGTCCATCCCCACCAGGTTGATCCCGCGCAAGCCGCCGAGAATCTCCAGCGCCTGCACCGTGCTCAAGCCGCCGCACACCGGCGTCCCGGTGCCGGGCGCGAAGGCTGGGTCGAGGCAGTCGATGTCGAAGGTCAAATACACCGGGTGATCACCGACCCGCGCACGAATCGCCTCGACAATCGCCTCGCAACCTTGCCGATGAACCTGCCGCGCATCCAGCACCTGAAAGCCCTGATGATCGTCATTGGTGGTGCGCAAACCGATTTGCACTGAGCGCGACGGATCCACCAGCCCTTCCCTGGCCGCATGCCAGAACATCGTGCCGTGATCGACGCGCTTGCCCTCTTCATCCGGCCAGGTGTCGCTATGGGCATCGAAGTGAATCAATGACAACGGGCCGTGCTGGCGGGCATGGGCCTTGAGCAGCGGATAACTGATGAAGTGATCGCCGCCGAAGGTCAGCATCGCGCAACCGTTATCCAGGATGTGCCCGGCGTGGGCTTCAATGCTTTCCGGCACCGAATGCGGCGCGCCGTAATCGAAGGCGCAATCGCCGTAGTCGATCACCGCCAAGTGATCGAACGGGTCGAACGTCCACGGCCAATGGCGTTCCCAGGCGATCCCGGTGGACGCCGCCCGAATGCCGCGTGGTCCGAAACGCGCCCCGGAACGGTTGCTGGTGGCGGTGTCGAACGGCACGCCGCTGACCACCACGTCGACGCCACGCAAGTCGCGGCTGTAGCGCCGGCGCATGAAACTGGTGATACCGGCGTAGGTACTTTCGGCGGCAGTCCCGTAAAGACTGTCGCGGGTCATGGCCTGATCGTTCTGTGCAGGGACGTCCATGGGTGTGTTCCTTATTGTTGGCTTATTGGTGGCTACGGAAAGTGGTCCACAGGCGGGTGCGCTGACGCATGTCTTTGAGGCTCATGCTGCGGTCGGCATACAGCCGCTCACGCACCACGGCCTGCGGGTAGATGTCGGGATTGCTGCGCACCGCCTCATCCACCAGTGGCGTCGCCGCCTCATTGGCCGTGGCGAAGAACAGCGTATTGGTCAGTGCCGCGACGGATTCGGGGCGCAACATGAACTCGACGAAGGCTCGGGCGGCTTCGGGGTGCGGCGCGTCCTTGGGAATTGCCAGGTTGTCCTGCCACACCAGTGTGCCTTCACGTGGAATGCGGTAAGCCACCTCGAACGGTTTATTGGCCTTGCGCGCCTGATCGGCGGCCATGCTCGCGTCGCCGTTGTAGGTCAGTGCCAGGCAAACGCTGCCATTGGCCAGATCGTTGATCTGCCGCCCGGTGGCGACGTAGAGCACCGACGGCTGTAGCTGACGCAACAGGGCGTCGGCGGCTGTCAGATCAGCCTTGTCGGTGCTGTAGGGATCTTTACCCAAATAATGCAGCGCCAAGCCAATCACCTCTTGCGGCGAATCCAGAATCGCGATGCCGCAGTCTTTCAGTTTGCTGGCGTATTCGGGCTTGAACAGCAGGTCCAGGCTGTTGAGCGGTACGTTGGGCAAGCGTTGTTTTACCGCTTCAACATTCATCCCAAGCCCGAGCGTGCCCCAGGTGTAAGGCACGCCATAGCGATTACCGGGATCGACCGCCGCCAGTTTTCCCAGCATGTCCGGGTCGAGGTTGGCGTACCCCTTGAGGCCATCGTGAGGAATTTCCTTCAGCGCTCCCGCCGCCAGGCCGCGCGCCAGGACGCTGGACGACGGCACCACCACGTCGTAACCGCTGCCGCCGGTGAGCAGTTTGGTTTCCAGCACTTCCGGCGTATCGAACGTGTCGTAGCGCACGTGGATGCCGGTTTCCTTTTCGAAGCGCTGCAAGGTCTCGGGCGCCACGTAATCGGCCCAACTGTAGAGATTGAGGACTTTTTCCTCAGCCTGGGCCGGCACGGCCATGGCGAGGAACAGCGCGGGTAAACACAGCTTGAAGAGCGGAGCCATGACGAACACCTGACTAGAGGAAGTGGTTGCAGGATGCGTCGTCGGTTACATTGAAAAAATACCAAGTTAGTTATCCTGACTTTATTGCGGAGTAATGTTTGATGCTCGGCCAACTGCATGATCTGGACCTGCACCTGCTGCGCCTGTTTGTCAGCGTGGTGGAATACGGAGGCTTCAGCGCGGCCCAGGGTGACCTGGGGCTGAGCCAGTCGAGCATCAGCCAGCAGATGGCCAAGCTCGAAACCCGGCTCGGTTATCGCCTGTGCAGTCGCGGCAAGGGCGGGTTCAAGATCACGCCCAAGGGTGAACAGTTGCTCGTTGCCACCCGTGCCTTGTTCCAATCCATTGAAGCGTTCCGCCATCAATCCAACGGCGTGGCCGGACGTTTGATCGGCGAAGTGCGCCTGGGTTTGTCCGAAGCGCTTGATCAGTCCGTGCTGGAACGGGTGGCCGAGGCGATCCGACGCTTTCGCGAACGTGACGAATCGGTGCGCATCGAGTTGATCAGCGCGATGCCCGGCGAAATGGAGCGGTTGTTGCTGCAACAACGGCTGGACCTGGCGATCGGCTATTTCTCACAGGCGCAGCGTGCTTTTGACTACCGTGAACTGTTCACCGAAACCCAGCACCTGTACTGCGCCTCCGGGCATCCGCTGTTCACCGATGACGCACCTGACGATCAAGCGCTCCAGGCCTGCGACCGGGTCGATCACCCCTATCGTTTCCTGCGCAGCGATGAGCCGTTTCAGGGGAAGCTCTGTTCAGCGCGATCCGAGCAGGTCGAAGGCACCCTCGCCTTCATTCTGTCCGGCAAGCACGTGGGGTATTTGCCCGATCACTTCGCCCAAAGCTGGGAAGACAAAGGATTGCTCCGTGCCGTGCGCCAGGGTGATATGAGTTTCGAGGTGGCGTTCCACCTGGCGCGCCATCGCGCACAGGTGCCGGGGGATGCGCAAAAGGCCTTTGAAGAGGATCTGCTTGCGGCGTTTGCTTGAAGCTCTGCCGTTGAATGATCACCCCTGTGGCGAGGGGGCTTGTAGTCTTGCGCGAGCTGCCGAAGGCGCTGCACAACATCTTCGAATCGCCGATCACTGTCGGTGCGTTGTGCGCTATCGTGCTGAATATCTTCCTGCCCGAAGAGTTCATCGAGCTGGAAGAAGACGAGTTCGACCCGGAAGCCTCGGTGCTTCAGGTGATGCAGAACCCGGATGTTGCGGCCAAGGGTGAACCCGCGTCACCTGTGGCTGTCGCACAGTTGAACCGTCCGTAATGCTCGAAGGCCGAGCTTTGAGCGGTTCGCCTTTTTCTTTACGAGAATATGTTCATGCGCAGATTGCTGGCCCTGTCCCTATCCCTTCTATTGCTCTCCCTGAGCGCCTGCGCCCTGTTCCCCAGTCGCGACCCGCTGCACATCAACGTGGTCGGTATCGAGCCGCTGCAAAGCCAGGAGCTGGAAGTACGCTTCGCGGTAAAACTGCGCGTGCAAAACCCCAATGAAACCGCGATCGCCTATAACGGCGTGGCGCTGGACCTGGAGGTTAATGGCCAGCCGCTAGCTTCCGGCGTCAGCAATCAGTCGGGCTCAATCCCACGATTCTCCGAAGCAGTGATCGTGGTGCCGGTGAGCGTTTCGGCCTTCTCGGTGCTGCGTCAGACCCTCGGACTGAGTCAGACGCAGACACTGGACAATCTGCCTTACGTACTGCACGGCAAACTGGCCGGAGGGGCGTTCGGCACCATGCGTTTTGTCGATAGCGGCAAGCTCAGCCTGCCGGGCTCGATCTCTGGCACCTGGTAACGCGCTAGTAACGTAATTCTGTTCACTTACGCCGTAATGCGATCTGTAGCAGCTGTCGAGCCTGCGAGGCTGCGTTCGGCTGCGAAGCAGTCGTGAGTCCGGCCGCCGTGGTGTATCTGATGCACCGCATTGTCTTATTTACCGACTGCTTCGCAGCCGAACGCAGCCTCGCGAGCTCGGCAGCTGCTACAAGGAATGCGTCGCGGCTGAAATCGCTTAAGTGAACCGCAGCACGCTATGTAACGGGGTCGATCACCTGCGTCACACTATGCTTCAGACCTTCTACGTGCCAGTTGGCCCACAGTCGGGTCTTGCCGTTGCCGCCTTCATCCGGCTCTATCGCCAGCCAGTTTCGTGCGGCGATCAGGTAACGCCCCCTTGCGCCAACAGGCAACATGGTTCCGGTGATGCCGTAGTCGATCTGTTCCTGGTTCGCACCGATGGACTCCAGAAAGTGCACCGCCAACACTGGCGGCGCGGGATGCACGACGCCGGTGGAAATCAATTGGTAGATTTTCCCCGCGCCATCGCTGCCATGCCGGGGCAACTTCGATTCGATCACACAGGCCCCGGCCACATGAACGTCGCCAGACACCAGCGTGACCTTGCATGATTGGGCTTTGGCGAAATCCAGCAGCCGCATGATCAACCGCTTGCGTTCACTGCGGTGCGGCAGGCTTCGCCAGTGGTCGCGTAAATCGTCCTCGAGTTCCTGTTGCCCCACCATCACGTCCAGCGCCTTTTCGGCCGCCTGTAAATCAAGGTAACCCACCGGAATACTCGACATCAGCAACAGGTGCTTGTGCGCAGGGACCTTGTCCAGCCAGGCATAAATCGCATCCCAACTGACCGGGGAAATAACCCGGGTTTGTTGGGCCTGCGGGGTGGTCAAGTCCGGCGCGCGTTCGCTGCGTAGATCGGGAACCAGCAAGGCCAACTCGCCCAGGCCGGTGAACCCCAGGTGAAAGCCATCAGCAGTGCCGGGAATCGCGCAGGGATGGGTATCAGCGGACGGCTTGAGGTGAGGATGCGTCTGGATCAGTTGCTGCTGGAAAATCCTGAAATAGCGTTTGGCTGTGGCAAACAGCCCCTGGAACACCGGGCTTGAATGCAATATCTCATCGTAGGAACCCCAGCCATCGATGATGTCATGGTCATCCCACATCATCACCGTCGGAATGGCGCCGAACACCTTGGCCATCTCGGGCTGTTTCCAGCATTCCAGGTAGAGCCTGGTGAAAAACTTGTCCAGATCGGCTTCGATCACCTTGGTGTAAGCAGCCTTTTGCCGGTCGGCGAAGGGTTTGGCGAACCATGCTTTCATCGACGGCACACTGCTGCGCATGTCGTCGCTGTAAACCTGATCGCCGCCCATCAACAGCAGATGATAGGGCTCGCCCTGGTGAGCACCCCACATGTGCTCCCAACGCTCGTTGTTGCGGTCTACCTTCTCCATCTCCTTGGGGTCGGAGAAACCGTTGCACGACACATACGCAATGCGCGGCGACTGGCCCTTGGCCGGAACGACGAAGTTGGCCTGCGCACCGTCTACGGAAACCGTGTAACTGGTGGCAACGGCCTGATCCTGCGCCGCTTTGAAATCGATGCGCCAGACGCGGGAATTAGGGTTGAGCAGCGGGATATCGGCGATGGCCAAGGGTGTGTCGGCAGTCACATCCTTGGGCACTTTTACCGTGGGAGGTGGCTCGCCCAAGGGTGAAACCACCAGGGCAGACACGTTGTAGACATTATTATTGATGCCACGAAACTGCAGAATCGGGCCTAGTAACAAACTCATGGCGAGTCCATCCGTTGACGGGGGTGTGAACGCCTGGAGACTAGACGACAATCACACCCCCCGACGGTTTATGTGTTGAACCGCACACCCGGTTTGGCTCGCTCATCCACCGTCAACTCAAACACGTCCGGGCGCGCATAGTGCCCGACCACGTCGTAGTCGTACCGGGCGCGGATCAGGTCATCGGTGTCGATTTCGGCGGCCAGCAATCCCGCCTCGCCACGCAGCGGCCCGGCGAGAATGTCGCCCATCGGCCCGACAATCACGCTGCCGCCGGCAATCAACGGGCGCTCCGCCGGCCAGTTGGCGATGTCCACGCCCAAGGCTTGTGGCGAGTCCTGAACCTGACAGGCACTGACCACAAAGCAGCGTCCTTCATGGGCGATGTGACGCATGCTGACCTGCCACATCTCGCGCTCGTCCACAGTCGGCGCGCACCAGACCTCCACGCCCTTGGCATACATCGCGGTGCGCAGCAACGGCATCATGTTTTCCCAGCACACCACCGCGCCAATCCGCCCGACCTGGCTGTCGATCACCGGCAAGGTCGAGCCATCGCCCTTGCCCCAGATCAGTCGCTCGGTGCCGGTGGGCATCAATTTGCGGTGCTTGGCAACCAGCCCTGCCTGCGGGTCGAAATACAGCGCGGTGCAGTACAAGGTGCTGCCGGCGCGTTCGATCACACCGATCACCAGGTTGGCCCCGGTGCGGGCCGACAACCCGGCCAAGGCGTCGGTCTCGGTACCAGGCACGTCGATGGCATTGGCGAAATACCGAGCAAACGCTTCACGACCTTCCGGCAGTCGATAACCGAGTTGCGTGCCGAAGCTCTCGCCTTTGGGGTAGCCACCGAGCAACGCCTCAGGCATGACCACCAACGCCGCGCCGGATTCGATAATGGCGGTTTCCCAAGAGAGGATTTGATCGAGGGTGTCGGCCTTGCCGCCGGGCAAGGCGCCGATTTGCAGGGCAGCAACGATTGACTTGGGCATTACGGTGGCTCCGTCAGGAATGAAGTGTTGCTCATTCTCTGGCGCCACAGGATCATGAATAAAGCCCGAATCACTGCTGAATGATATGAACCAAATGAATATCGCCACCGTCGATCTCAACTTGCTCAAAGTCTTCGAAGCGCTGCATGAGGAGTCCAGTGCCAGCCGCGCCGCGCTGCGTCTTGGCGTGACGCAATCGGCGGTCAGCGCGGCGTTGCGCCGGTTGCGCGAGGTGTATGGTGATCAGTTGTTCGTGCGCACTGGCCGAGGCCTTGCGCCGACGCTCAAGGCCAACCAGCTCAAACCGGTAATCAGCGATGCGCTGAACAAATGCCGCCAGAGCCTGGCGATGGTTGACCCGGCGGCCCATCAATACGACGGACGCTCGGTAACCGTGGGTTTATCGGATGATTTCGAAATCGCCTACGGGCGACGATTGATCGAGGAAATCGCTCACCGAGCGCCGAAACTGCGGCTGATCTTTCGCCAGACCCATAGCCAGATCGTCGCCCGGGCCTTGATGGAACGCAGCATCGATCTGGCGATCACCGCAGGCGGGTTTGCCGAGCGTTTGCTCAGCCGCCAAGTGCTGGGTGAAGGGGGTTATCTGTGCCTGGTGGATCCCCTCAGCCTGGCCGAAGGACAACAGAGTCTCAGCCTTGATGAGTTCGTCGCCCGCGAGCACATTCTGGTGTCCTCGGGCGGTTTTATCGGGATTACCGATGAAGGTCTGGCGGCGCTGGGATTGAGTCGGCGGGTATGCGCGTCGACCACCCACTTTGCCGCGTTGCCGTATCTGCTCAAGGGCAGTCAGGCGGTGGCGACCATTCCGGCCCATGCGGCGCAAAGTATTGCAGCACTGTGCGGATTGGCGCTGCTGCCCTGCCCTCTGGCACTGCCGCGCTACCCGATCGAGCTGGGCTGGCGCACCAATGCTCAGCTCGATCCGGTGGTATTGAAAGTGCGTGAAGCGATTGCCGCGATTTTTTCCGGGGCGTTTATTTAGCGGCCATCAAGCGATTGACTTCACTGCGCACCATGTTCGCGAATTCCGGCGGCGACATGCCGTCGAGTTCGGCGCGTACCCATTCCGCCCATTTGCCTTTGCGCTTGGCGCGCTCACCGAACAACCGCGCGGCTTCGCCCTTGGCTTTGCCCAGGTTGTTTTGCCAGAGTTCGAACAGACGGGATTTTTCATCTTCAAGCGCCGCGCGCTCGGCGAGGGGTTTGTCGGCCAGATTGAAGCTCATGGGGAATTACCTGCTGCGTAAAATAGGCGACATCTTACACTGTAGGAAGAAATGTCCTGCGCTGGATTTTTCGTCAGGGGTGAGTCACCGCGCAAAATGGCTGCAACTTTTGCCACGGCGGCAGACTCCATTGCTCACTGTCCATTCACTGTAAGGAGTACACCAAATGGCTCGCAAAACCGTCGATCAAGTCGCCGATGATCAAATCAAGGATCAGGTCTTCAGCGAACTTCAGGCCCTGATCGAAGAGTCGGAAAAACTGCTGAAAAGCAGTGCCTCACTGGTCGGAGAAGAAGCGGACACCCTTCGCGGGCAAATCGCCCAGAAACTCCAGCAGGCCCGAAGCTCGTTATCCAGTGTTCGTGACCGGACCCAACCCGCGGTCGACGCCACCGAAACCTACATTGGCGGCCATCCATGGCAAACCGTGGCCATCTCTGCGGGTTTCGGCCTGGTGGTTGGTCTGTTGTTGGGTCGGCGTTGAACCATTGACCTGTGGGAACGGGCTCAAGACCCGGCCAGCTCCCGCAGATTCGCCAGCGTCTGTGGATCGAGCGCAATGCCTTCAACATTGGCTTTGGCGCGTTGCAGGTGACGCCGATCCCCCGGTAAACGCTTGAGCCCCACACCATGCATCTGCCGGACCAGTTCCTGACTGCGTTCGGCAAAATTCTGCCCCGCCGATTTGCTCGGATCGATCACGATCAGCAGTTGCCCGGTCCAGGGGGTTTTGGCCCCCGGATGGTTCGACCAGTCGAACTCGAAAGAAAAGTTGCCCCCCGTCAACGCCGCCGCCAACAACTCCACCATCATCGACAGCGCCGAGCCCTTGTGCCCACCAAACGGCAGCAGCGCGCCACCTTCGAGAATGGCTTTCGGATCCTGAGTCGGCTGGCCGAGGCTGTCCACACCCATGCCCGCTGGCAAGCGTTCGCCTTTACGCGCGGCGATCTGCACATCGCCATGGGCGATGGCGCTGGTCGCCAAGTCGAAGACTATCGGCGCACCGCCGGCCCTGGGCGCGGCGAAGGCAATCGGGTTGGTCCCGAACAGCGGACGATCGGCACCGTGCGGCACCACGCAGGTCATGCTGTTGACCACGCTCAGCGCTACCAATCCTTCATCGGCAAACGGCTCGACGTCCGGCCACAAGGCGGCGAAGTGATGGGAATTGCGGATCGCCAACACCGCAATGCCGGCACTGCGGGCTTTTTCCACCAGCAAGGGCCGCGCCGCCGCGAGGGCCGGTTGGGCAAATCCATTGCCGGCGTCAACCCGGACAAAACCCGAGGCCACGTCCTCGACCACCGGCACGGCCTGGCCATTGACCCAGCCACTCTGCAACGTCGACACATAACCGGGAATACGGAAAACGCCGTGACTGTGAGCCCCGTCACGTTCGGCGCTGGCGCAGTTGAGGGCCAGGGTTCTGGCGACATCGGCCGAGGTGCCATGGCGCAGGAAAATCTGTTCGAGCAATTGAACGAGCGCGTCGAAGTCGAGGTTCTGTGTGTTCGAGTTGACGGCCATTTCAGGCGATGCGGTCATCTGAAGCTCCGGTTTTATTATTGGGTATGGGCAACAGGTCAAGCGAGGTTGCAGGACAACCGAAAAAAGTCGTCGATTAAGCGCTGTTTTACCGGCGTCCTGTCAAGCCTGCGACAAAGGATAAGCTCAAGCAATATGTACCGCACCCGGGCTTTCCATTGGCCCTACTGTTTTCCCTCGAGCCAACGACCTGCGATCGCCATCGATCGCAGCCCATCGAGGAAAAATCATGACTGCTCCAGCACTGCCGTATTTTTTCGACGAGGCAGAACGTGCATCCAATGCCAAACACCCCGGTGATCGCGAGAAAGTGCTGCATCTCACTCTCGACGATTTGAAATGGTTGAGGGGTGGTGTCTATCTCGCCACCCACGAGATTCGCGCAGCCCAAAAGACTCCGATGCAGATAGATCGGCTGATGTTGAAGATGCCCGATGGGACTGATATTCCATTGGCCGGTGCGTTTTGCATGAGCCACCCCAAAGTCGAGGACGACGTCAAAAACGAACACAAGGCCAACGGCGAAGTCATCCTCTACACACCGTGGAAAGGTCTCGTCAAATACGCGGACATGACCGACCTCACCAAGAAACTCGAGGAACTGCTGAGCCAGGACGACGGCAAGCAGGCGCTGTTGCGTTATCTCTCTATCGAACAGCGGGCGACTGCATTGGCTGCCACGGGTTTGACAGTGACGCCGCAAAAAATCGAGGGGGCGGGGTTTCAGGACCAGGAGCAGATCCTCGACCGCAACCAGACGCAGAACATCCAGACGATGCTGGCAGAACTGGTGAAAATTCCGTCGCTGCAATCGATGCTGGACGAGCTGCTCAACATCGCCCTGGCCAAGCGTTTTCCCAAACTGGACCAGCGCCGTACGCAACTGGATAGTTTTATCGACAGCGCTTCTCCCACCTCCAATGGCACCAACCCGGAAAACCGGCGCAAGCTTTCTTCGCTGTCTTTGAGCGATGCCCTGCTGCACTTCTACCTGACCAATCAATGGCCGGATGGCGACATCAGGACCTTCTCCAACCCCGGCCACGGTGTGAGCAGCGACGCTGATAACCAGGCCTGGGAACTCGAGGTAAAAGAGATCGCGCAAAGCTTCACGCCCCATCTGCAGAGTCTGCTCGAAACCTTCTGGAATTCTCCCATGAGCAGCGGGCAGTCCCGTTCCGACTTTTTCGCCGAGGGTATGCGGGATGCCTACCATGTGGATCTTCTGCGAAAACGTCAGCAAGGTATTTTGAACACCACTGAATATCTGGAGTTGATGAGCGTCAGCGGCGCCGCGCCTGCGCCAACCCTTCCGTTACGGGTCGAGACCGTACGTGTCAGCGCCCTCTACAAACATTACGTAGAGCTCGCATCCACCTTTATGTGCGGTAACTCGGACACCTTGGGCTACCTGTACACCCACTCTTCAGGCATCCAGGCCAGTACCGATCTTGCAGCGATAAAAGACACGATACTGACCATGCTCAAAAGTGAAGGTCACGAGGACAATCTGCTTAATTTCATGTCCCTCGAGGAACGCGGCACCTTCCTGTCGCTTGAGCCACAGGAGCGCCTGATCATTGCTGAACCGATTAGCGGCCAGGTGTTTGAGCGACTCATGGAAGATGTCCGGGCCAAGCAATGGCAGAACCTGACCTACGCCCTGAGCCGGTACCGGGAAAGCGAGGGCACGCTCAATGTGCATGCGTTGCTCGACAATGCGCTGGATGTACGGGGCCTGATCGACAATCGCCTGTTGACCGGCGATGCAAACGGCCGCTGGAGCACCCGGGCCGATCAGCGATGGAGTGCCCGACCGGCCACCGTGCGGGCAGAATCGGCAAAAGAACAACTGGAAAGTCTCTCCACCGTCAAGCAGGCACTTGAGCAACAGCTGGATAAACACCCGTCCATTTCGGTTAAAACGTTAGCGGCGGCACAAACCCTCACCCGTTCGTCCCTTGAGCAACTGCAACCCAAGTTTGTGCATACCCTGACCACCGCATTGCGTAGCGAGCACAAGCTGCTGGGTGTCATCCGCGCGCTTGGGACGACGGAACTGGCGATGATCAAGACGGTGCTTGAGACGCCGGTCCGGCTGCAACGCGCAGCGCTGAACGGGTTTCTGCCGGATGTCTTTTCCCTTGCGCTGAAGGCCGGCGACTCCAGTGACTTGCTCGATCTCGCCAGTTGTTTTGTACTCACCGAACGCGGCGGCCTGGACCCGACCCACTCCGGCAAGGCGATTTTATGGACCCCCGCCTCGGGATTCGAAGCCTTTTCCGCCCTCACACCGCTGCTGACAGCGTTCAATAAACGTTTGCAGAGCGAGGACGATCGCCCAGCGATTCTGGAGAATATCGAAAGAAGCCAGCGAACATCAGGGCGCACCTTTACCCTCGCGCCATTACAGCTGATTCATGAGAATTTTCTGGATCACGTACAAAAACCATTTGTTCGGCTGGATCAACTGTCCGTCGAACGCGCATTGGCCTCCCCCCTGACCGAACCGGTCCTGAAGAATCTACTGAGCCTGGTGGCATTGCATAAACCGATGACGGGGCTGCGTCGGGCAACAGATCTCGCGCGCTCTCTGACGACACAACAAAAGCTTCCGGCATGGTTGGCCAAAGCGTCCATACAGGATCAGAGACTGCATGCAGAACTGCTTCAGCAATACCGGAGCAATGCCCAGGACGATAAGGATTACCTGAGCGGCGTGCGCTCTCTTGAACGCACGGCACAGTTCGAGTTGAAAGAGTTACTCAAGGCCGATGAATTGACCATTGATCCGGACAACGTCCAGGTGCAGGTTGCCTCGCGCCTGATGTCCACGGCAAAGACGTTAACGCTGTCGGCTTTTGCATTGACTCACTTTGATGAACTGGACAGTGCCGACTTCAAGTTGAAGTCACTCACCTCAGCCGCCATCCCTGCCAAAATGGACAAGCCTTACATCAAGAGCCTGATACGAAAGCTGAATGTCGGTCAGTTCCACAAAAAATTTGTGGAGGCGGCGCTTGCCGAAACCAGCACCACTGCGAAATCCTGCAGGCAGCTGTTCGCCGCACAATTGCCCTGGCAACTGCTGCACTACGCGCATTCGCTAAAACTGCAGGAACGCCTGAGCGAAACCGGGTTCGACCTCGTTCGGCAGGTCATGGACATGCCCGATGCAATCGCCCGCGAGGCCGTCAGCGGTACGAATGCGATAATCCGTCCACTTGAGCTTCTCTTCGGTAAAGACCAGTCGATCAAAGTCCCGGGAATGTATTTGATCGGCCCCAAACAGAACACCCCGGGACCCGAGGTGCTTATCGCGCCCTATAGCCCTGAGCATGGCGTGAAGGAATATGAAAACGAAAAGCTGTTGCTGACCGAGCTCAAGTCACAAGGGCCATTACAAAGTTGGGTGCGCAACAGGCTGTCGGACACCGGCCGCACGCATTACGACACCCATGTGACGGGTACGAAAGCGTCCGGCAAGATCAGTCTGGCCTCCAACCCCATCAAGGGCCATCTGTTCAGGCACCTGTTCAACGAAAATATCAAACTCCTCGCGCGACTGTTGGGCACCCAGTCCAACAAAGACGCTCAGGGCGAGTGGGAAACCGTAAAACGTGTACTGGGTGACGATCTGGAACAGGCCTATACGTTCCTGATGGGCAAACTGGCCTACCCGATTGTCGTGTGGCGCAGCTATCGTGAGGTCAAGCAGTCTGCGGAGGAGCTTCAACAACACAAATGGGGCCCGGCGATCACATCCTTTATCAGCGGCATCACGCAACTGGCGATGTTGCGCCAGTCAATGGAAGGCCCGGCAGAGCCCTCTGCAGCGGCCAGCGAGGCTTCCCCCTCCCCAGCCAGTGCCAGCCTTAAATGGCAGGACATCGCCACTACCGATCCCGCACGCACCGGTTTGCAAAACCACGAGCACGTTGATGTCAACCTTGGCTCAATGACCCGGGACACCGCCCTTGGGCTCTACACGCACCCGACCACACAGAAAAAATACGGTGCGGTTGAAGGAAAGGTCTATCAACTCGAAAAACGTGGCCTGCGCTGGCGCATCAGCGGTCCGGACGGAAGCGGCCCCCATGTTGCTCGAAACGCTTCAAAGCAGTGGGTGCGGGAACCGGATGAGCTGGTTCGTCAGTACAGCCTGATCAAGAGGTTGAAAACGTGGAACGCTGTCCGTGGCGGGATGAACGTCGAAGCCAACGGAATGGCCGAAATACGCCGGCTCTTCCCTGTGCGGGCGCGGCTGATCGACGAAGGCCTTGACTTCGCAACCACCTATGCGTGGAACGGTTTTCGTAACTTGCAACTGTTGAAAAATTCAGGCGACACAGAGACACCGGTTCATCAGCTCGTCAGGAGGTTTCTTGATGTGTCGGAGATATCGCCCGAGCATGTGACGATGATCCAGAAGGTCGTAGAGGACATCCTCGGTGCCTTATTGGATCCGACCCTCAGGAACGAGCAGTCGGAACGCTTCGTCACCGGGAGAGCTCATCCCGGTGACCGGGACCATATGTTTGCCTTCACGATCCCTACCGATCAACAGAAAAAAATCTACCTGGCAGAGAAGTATTTTATGCCTTACATGGATCACTACCGTAATTACATGACCGATGCCGCGTTCCCGATCCGTGCCCACGCCCGCGCAACGACGTTGATCCACGAGCTGTCGCATGTGATTTGTGACACGGAGGATATTGCTTATATGGATGCAAGCAGACCGTTTGTCGACCTGATTGATACCACTACGCCCCGTGGCAACCATTTGAGCAAGGCGCTGACACAGCTTCAGAAGGAAGCACTTTCAATCCATACCCCCTTATCCGAACTGTTCGCCGTTTTGAATGACGATACAAATGTATGGGAAGATTTTGGTCAAACCTTCTACGAGGAAACCAACCGTACACGTGACCGGATTTTGAGTTTGACCGGAAAAAAAAACCTGGCCGAAGCCCGCACGCATTTCAAAAAGGATGCGACGACAAGACTGGCTGTCCAGCTGGCCAATGCTGACTCTGTCGCTTGGCTTATCTCTCATTTGGGACGTCAACTTCACGTCGACACCCCCTGAAACGCGGTCACCAGGCACTGGCGCAATGTCAGTGCCCTGAAAATAACTTCGACTTTGATGGGGAAATGCCATGACGATTGTTCTCGCAGGCTTCCCCTCAAGGTTAGAATGCAGGAAATCAGGATGAGTCAATGACCGACCACTCTCTCTCGCAAGCCCAATACGACGCCATCACCGATGCCGCTGCGCACTGGTGCATGCGTCTGCACGCCAGCGACTGCACGGCAGAGGAACGCCTGGCGTTCGAGCAATGGCGTGATGCCCATCCGCTGCACGCCTTCGAGTACGAAGCCATGCTGGATATCTGGGATGTTGCGGGGGATTTGCCTCGTCCCGAATCCGCTGCGCCGGTTGTTCGGGTCAAACCGACAACACCCTGGCGCACTTTCGGCATCGCAGCCGCGATCTGCGCCCTGGCGCTGCCACTGGCCGCGTATACCGGATGGAACCTGGGGTGGCTGCCCAATGCCTACCAGCATTTCGAGGCGACCGATAGTGTTCGTCAGGTCACGCTGGGTGACGGCAGCCAGGTGGAGCTGAACCTGGGCAGTGAACTGACGTTCAGCAACTACAAGGATCAACGTCGTGTCACGCTGAAAAAAGGCGAAGCCTTCTTCAGCGTCAGCCACGACCTGCAGCACCCGTTCATTGTCAGGGCGGGCGACGGCAGGATTCGCGTCACCGGCACCCAATTCAATGTCTGGATGTATGAAGACCAGGTACGCGTGAACCTGATCGAGGGTTCCGTGCTGGTGACCAGCAACGATGCCCTGCCCGGCGACGGTCTACGCCTGGAACCTGCGATGCAGGCACGTTACAGGCACGGCGACTTCACGCCACAAATCAGCCAGACCTATGCCAACGACCAGTCGCTGGCCTGGCGCAGCGGCAAACTGGTGCTTGATAATCTGGCGCTGACCGATGCCCTGCCCTTGATCAATCGTTATCTGAACAAACCGGTGATGCTCGCGGACCACAGCGCTGGTTCGATTCGCCTCGGCGGTATCTACAACATCAAAGAGCTCAATAACCTGGTGGCTTCGCTGCCCAAGGTGCTGCCGGTCTACCTGACCCGCAACCAGGACGGCAATCCGGTCCTCAACTCAATGCCTCAACAAGCCCCAAAAAGCTGAAGGCCGCGACCCTTGCGGGGTGCGGCCTTCACCTTTTCATTTAAACGCTATCGCTGTTACTGCGCGGCGACCTTCCCCACCTTTTCATCCTGCTCGCGGATCGTCTGAGCCTGATACTGCGGATCAGCCGTGATCTGCTGCTCGGTGAACGGCAACACACTCAACTGTTTGTTCGAAAAGGCCTGTGTCTGGTCCCGGGAATACTTCGACGCCGGGTCACTGGACAACGAAAACGCCAGCAAACCCTGAGCCTGCGGCCCCTTGTCATCGAACGTCACCACCTGCAAATAGCTGGTGCCACTGACGACTTCACGCTTGCCGTCGGTTCTCGGCACGCTTTGAATGGCGTTATACACCCCCAGCGTGCCCGGCCCGCCGTGGATCGGCGTTTGCTGCCCGCCACTGCTGGCCACCTGGATATCGCCCCAGCGGCTGTCGGCCTTCAGGCCAAGGGTCTCGACCTTTTCTACCGAAGCCAGCATCGCCGCCCGAACCGCTTTGGCGACTTCCGGCCGTTCGGTGGCCAGGCCACTCGGGGTGTGTTGCGGATCCTTCGGATCGAACGCCACACGCCAGAAGTCAGGGGTTTGCTGCAACGCCAGCATGACGTTCTGAAAATGCAAAAAGCCCAGCCCACTGTCCAGGTTCACTCGGTGATCCCAAGCCTTGAGACTGGCACACAAGGGCGTCAGCGTCGGCGCATCGGTGCCGAGGTCCGCGGCACAGAATTGCAGCAGGTCCGGCATCACCAGGGCCGCCTGATACACCTGATCGTCCATCACCATGTGTTGCAGATCCGCCGCCGCGATAGGACCCGCCTTGTTCAAAAAGCTCAGGCGCTCCAGGGCGAAGCGCGAACGCAGCCCCAATGGCTGGCTGTCCTGACTGATCAATGGCGAGAAACCAGTGAGCGGTTGTCCCGGGTTGGCCATCCAGGCCGAATCGTTGGAATGCTGCACAAAATCCTTGCGCAACAGTTGCGGCAATTTGTCTGCGGCATAAATGCCTTTTTGCGCGGCGTGCGGGTCGACGTCCCAGGCACAAGCACTGTTGGAGCCGTCGAGCAGGATCATCTGTAACCCCGCTCGCGGGTCGCTGCACTTGGCCAACTTCTCGGCACTGACGTTCGGCACCACTGACAGGTTCATGTAAAGCGTCTGGCCCTGATCGTCCACCGCCAGGGTATTGACCCACGGGATCCCCTGAATCTTGTGCACCGAGGCCTGTAAATCCTTGACGCTGGCGGCACGATTCATCGCGTACCACTGCTGCAAGACCCGGTCGTTATCCAGGTTGGCATCACGCAGGCTGTAGGCAAACTGATTGTTCCAGTCCAGTTTTCCAGGCCATTGCACAATCGGCCCGAACGCCGAGCTATAGACCACATGGGAAATCTGCCGGGTCTGGCCATCGGGTTGCTTCACGCTGACTGTCAGCGTCTGCTTTTTCATTGGCAAAGACTTGCCATCGAGCAGGTAGCGGGTCGGCTCCTTCGGATCGAGTTGCAGGCGATACAAGGTGAAGTGCTTGGACGAGTCCACGGTGTGGGTCCATGCCAGATGCTGGTTGAACCCGATGTTGATCATCGGCAGACCGGGCAACGCGGCGCCCATCACATCCAGTTTGCCGGGAATGGTCAGGTGCATCTGATAAAAACGCATCCCGCCCACCCAAGGGAAGTGCGGATTGGCCAGCAGCATTCCGCGACCGTTGAACGAACGCTCGCTGCCAACCGCCACGGCATTGCTGCCGCGATCCAGAGCAAAGCGTTGCATGCGCGAAGCCGCCAACTGGAACGACGCCGGGTCGCCTGCCGCATGAGCGACGGCTTTAGGCGGAGTCGCGCTGGCCAATGCTTCGGCAAACTGGCCCACGCCGCCTTCGACCAACAATCGACGAGTCAACTTGACCAGGTCCTGGGCGGTAATTGCGCGCACCCATTCGCCTTGGCATTGCTGCGGTAAACCTTGCGCTCGACGCTCTGTCAGCGAACGGTTGTAACCCGCCACATAGCCTTCAATGAGCTCACGGACTTCCGGAGTTTGCGCCTGCCAGAAACCGGCGACAGCCTCAGGGGTGTTCAGCCAGTTGAAAAACAGATCGCTGGCCAGGTTACCGCGCTCCTCGAGCGTCACCTGCTCCGGGCCAAAATACCGCGAACGCTCGCCATTGACGGTGACGATCTCATTGGCCAGCAAGCACAAGTTGTCTTGGGCGTAGGCATAGCCAATGCCATAGCCGAGCCCGCGCTCGTTTTCGGCGCGGATATGCGGTACGCCGAAACTGGTTCGACGGATGTCGGCCGTCGCCTGCTCTGGCTGACTGCGCGCGTTTGCCCCAAGGCTCAGCCCCAGAAACACACCCGCCAGGCTCAACCTGGTTAACTGCCTGGAAATAATCACGCTCGCTCCTGATCGAAAAGACGTATGACACGCAATGCGCCTTCCAGAAAAACGAAGCGAACACCAAAAAAATTAGGTCTTCGAGGGCATCCCCAAATGCCCTTCTCACAGAGCGCTGACGTCGCGGCGACAAATTTTCTACATGCAGGTCTTCATTATTTCCCGGCTCGTTCGTCTTATTGATCAAGAGCACCCATCACATTTTCATGATCAGGCTCTGGAAAGGAGTTTTTGCATGTACAACCCGCAACTGCCAACGGATGGTAGCCATGCATCAAAGGGCAGCGCCATGAGCTCCGGTGCTTGCAATCAACAGACCGAACGCCAGGGCAACGAACGGATCAGGTTTTTGCTCAAGTGCTTTGGCCTGCGGACCAGCCTGATTCGCCTGAAAGTCATCGACGCCTTGCTAAGCGCCGCCGAAGGCGACCGCAGCCTGGGTGTGCGCGGTGTGCACAGTCATTTGCTGGACCTGGACATTCCCCTGTCCTTTCTCAGTGTCCGCGAAGTGTTGAAACGCCTGTGCAGTGAAGGCGTTATCACGCTCAATCCAGACAAAAGCTACAGCCTGCATCCACAGGCTGTCGCCGTCCTTCATGGCGAGCAATCAGGCCAGCAGGCGTCGCTCAAGGCTTGACCTTGCGACGCATCACGCCATTGATCACCACCACGACCACCGCCACGCCAATGGCGATGTACTGGAACAGCTTCTCGCTGATGAACCCTGCGTTCTGCAGCCAGGAAAGGCCGAACATGATCCCCAGTACCACCAGGGAAATCAGAATCGAGTATTTCAAACGTTGCGACTGGGTCATTACGGGTTCCTGAACCAAAAAAAATGTATCCGGTTTGTATCCGATTGCATACCAAACCCCTACAGTTCTGCGCGAATGCGGGGCTGCAAACGGGGTCTCATGTTACAGCCGATGAAGAGTTTTGACTTCATTGCGGCGATAACCATGAGGTTTTTTAAAATGTTCCGTCGAATCACAAAGCTGATTCCACTGCTCGCCCTCCTGACCCTGAGTGGCTGCATCATTTTTCCTAATAACGGCTGGCATGGCGGCCACCATTACGACCGTGACGGACACGGCTACTATCAGCGTCGATAACGTTAAACTGCTTTCTTGACCAGTGAATAACTTACCATTCACTCACAAGACGAAGAAATCACCCTACAAGTCGCGTACAAATGCCTGCTCTATAGCGGGCATTTTTGTGTAGGACTATTCTTATTTCGCTGTAATTTTATTTACAAAACACCACTCCTCTTTCCCCTGAACTTCCAGCCAGACACATAACGAAAAGTATTGAAACTCTTAGCCTCACATAAGCACATGTAATTATTCATGAGCCATGGTTACTCTTGCTCTGCTGCCTTATCCAACTCCAGCACCAACGGGAACGCCATGCGCAAACCTTTGATAGATATAAGTCCGCCTCGATTATTCGGTTTTTGTCTTGCAATCACTCTTTTCGAACTGCTGACTTATATGGCCAGCGATATGATTATGCCGGCCATGTTGACCGTCACCCATCAACTGGATGCCAGTACGAGTCACGTTCCATATGCCTTCAATCTTTACTTGATTGGCGGCGTTCTTCTGCAGTGGCTTATCGGACCATTGTCCGATCACTTCGGTCGTCGCAGGCTGTTGCTCATCGGTTGTGCGGTGTTCGCCCTGGCCTGTGCCGTGGCGTTCTACGTGCAGAGCATTCTTGCCTTCAACGGCTTGCGCCTGATTCAGGGCATCGGATTGGGATTTGTCATTGCAGTCAGTTATCCAGCCCTGCAAGAAGTCTTCTGCGAAGCCGACGCGGTAAAAATCATGGCGTTGCTGGGGAACGTTGCGCTGCTCTCCCCGCTGCTCGGCCCCCTGCTCGGCAGCCTGGCGCTGGAATGGCTTTCCTGGCGGGAGCTGTTTTTAGTGTTGGGTGTCGGCGGCGCGACGGTCTGGCTCGGGCTTTACCTGTTCATGCCGGAAACCGTGGGCACCGCGCGCCAGGACGGTCAACAATTGGCCGCAGTGCCCTTTGAATGGAACGGCACCGTGCGCCGATACGCCGCGTTGCTCACCAACACACAATTCCTGAGCGCTACCGTCGCCCTGGGACTAATGAGCCTGCCGTTGATTGCCTGGATCGGCTTGGCGCCAATCTTGCTGATCCAGAGCCAGGGACTTCCTCCTCTGCAGTATGGCCTGTGGCAAATCCCGGTATTTGCGGCCGTCATTCTCGGCAATCTGATACTCAACCGATTGATTGCCAACACTGAACTGCCCCAACTGATTCGATATTCGCTCTGGCCATTTTGCGGCGGGCTCATTGCATTGATCACCATAACGTTCACCGGTGCTTCAACGGTGCTGTTGGTCAGTTGCCTATCGCTTTACGCCATCGGTCTCGGCATGAGCAATGCCGCGCTGTACCGGCTCGCCCTGTTCTCCAGCGACGACAGCAAAGGCCTGGTCTCGGCCATGATCGGCATGATCTCCATTGCCGTCATGGGTGGCGGCGGCTCAATTATCGCCGCACTGGGTGCCGGTGACAGCCTTGAAGCCTTCGCCCTGATGGCCGGCCTCACGGGACTCTTGTGCCTGGCGCCCTTACGACTGTTTCTGCGTCGCTCTCATATCACGCTTGCCGTCTGATACCACCCCATAGGTCTTTTGATGATCCATCTACCCCACGCCGATGCGCTTTGCGCGTTAACGCAACCCTATTGCCTGGAATCCATGCCAGAAGGTCTGTTCGATCAGGCAATGGGTGAAATCAGCCTGTTTCATTGTCATCACACGCCCGGATATGAGCGCTGGCTGAACGCCAATGGCCTTGATGCCCGCACTCTCGAGACGCTGGATGACTGGTCAAGGTTGCCGCCGATTTTCGCCAATTACTTCAAACGTCATCTGCTGATCAGTCCCACAGGCGAAGGCGCGCTGGAGATGACCTCATCCGGCACCAGCGGTCAGAAGAGTCGCATGCGCTACGACCATCGCAGCATGGTCGCCGCCCAAGGCATGGTGAGCCACATTTTCCGGCACTACGGCTGGGACACCCCGGACAGCCCCTGCAATTATTTGCTTCTGAGCTACGAACCCGAGGCGGTCATTACCCTGGGCACGGCCTATACCGATCAATTTCTGTGTAGCTATGCCCCCGTCAACCGAGCCGCTTACGGCTTGCGTCTGACCGGCAAAGGCCACGAGTTCGACCTCTTCGGTGTCATTCGCGCCCTGCAGGAGTTTGCCGAGGAAGGATTGCCCGTTCGCATTCTCGGTTTTCCGGCGTTCCTTTCCCATGCACTGCAGCACATGGAGGACACAGGCGTGGCCGACTTGCAGTTGCCTGCCCAGTCACTGGTGTTGCTGGGGGGCGGCTGGAAAACCCAGGCGGCACAGGAGATTCCCCTGCATCAGTTGTATGCCCGCATCAACCGGCAATTGGGTATCGACCTGTCCCGCTGCCGGGACGGCTACGGCGCCGTAGAGCATGCCGTGCCCTATATCCAGTGTGCCCACCATCATTTTCATGTACCGATTTACTCGAAGGTTTTCGTGCGCAACCCATCCGATTTCACTGTCCAGCCCTACGGCCAGCGCGGTTTGCTGGAATTCGTCTCCCCCTACATTTCCTCAAGCCCTGCTCATGCTGTGGTCATGGGCGATCTGGCAACGTTGCACCCCGGCGCCAGTTGCGGATGCGGCCTGACGACCGATTGGTTCGAACTGCATGGACGTGCCGGCACCAGCGCCAGTCGTAGCTGTGCCATGGCCGCTTCAGAACTGATCGGGGGAGCTTGATATGTACCTGATCAATGGCCAACTGCGCGACGACATCTCTGCCCAAAGCGCCCTCGACCTCCTTCAGCAACCGCTGCCCCGGCTGCTGGCTACGCCGATCGACAGCGATATCGTGATCGAGTCCGCCGCTTGCTTTGCCACGCAGTTGCAAGCTCGCAGCCTGGATCTGCCCCTGGACGACGACCAATGTCAGGGGCTTATCGACTTCTGCCAGCGCAGCAACCTGAGCACCAAGCTTGAACGGGAATTGGGCCCGCAACCGCGTTCACTGCGGCGTATCGACTACCGCCAGCCAAGCTTCGAAAGCTGGCATCCATTGGGGCTGGTGGTGCATATCACCCCGGGCAATGCGCCGATGCTGGCGTTCTGCGCGATCCTCGAAAGTCTATTGGCCGGCAACATCAACTGGCTGCGCCCCAGCTCCAGCGATCAGGGTTTGACCGCACAATTGCTCGCCGCCCTTTTGCGTTGCGACACCAGTGGCAGACTGGCCGAATTCGTAGCGGTTCTGCCGGTGGACACCTCCTATATCGCTCAACTCTGCGCCAAGGCCGATGGGGTATCCGCCTGGGGCGCAGAAGCGGCGCTTAAATCGATACGCCAGCAGATCCCGTCCGGCTGTCGCTGGATCGATTGGGGACACAAGATCAGCTTCGCCTACCTGTCACCTGATGCGGCGTCGCCTTCGGCGCTCGATGCCCTGGCGGATGAAGTCTGTCGACTGGATCAACAAGCGTGTTCCAGTCCTCAATGGGTGCTGGTGGACAGCAACGATCCGGCCGTCTTGCAGAACCTCGGAGATCGACTGGCCGAAGCCTTCAACCGTCGCGCCCCACACTGGCCGGCATTAACGCCGACAGATCAGGAAGCATCGGAAATCACCACCCGCACCGCCATGGCACGGCTCGATCAGTGCTTTGCCAATCAGACCGGCCAAGTGTGGACTGGCCTCGGATGGCGCGTCATCTGGGAGCACCATCAAAAGCTCGCGCCGTCACCGCTGTTTCGTACGATTGTGCTCAAACCGGTTCCTCAGTATCTGCTCGCCGAGACGCTGCAGCCCTGGCGCAACTTCCTGCAAAGCTGCGCGTTGATGTCCCCCTCGGCAAAAACGCCTGAGCTCGTTCGAACATTGGTCAATGCCGGCGTCAGTCGCATTGCACCTTGCGAATCGATCCATGACGGATACACCGGCGAGCCCCACGATGGCGTCTACGCGCTGTCGCGTCTGAGTCGCCGCCTCTCGGTGAGTTTGCCCCAGCATGTCTTAACAGGTCGTGCAACGCTCGACCCAGTTCCGCCCGCCCCCGACACATCCCGTGACCCGATCATGGACAAGGACACTTTTATGGCCCAGCCGATCGGGTCCGCAGCACAGCTGTACTTCCGCTCCGGCGGTAGCAGCGGGACCCCGGCGCTGGCTGGCTTCAGCTATCAAGACTTTCATCGACAAATGCGCGCCTCGGCCGACGGCATGTTCTGCGTCGGGCTCGATCCGTCACTGGACCGGGTGATGAACCTGTTCTACGGCGGCAACCTTTATGGTGGTTTTTTCAGTTGTTCCAACATTCTTGAACGGATGGGGGTTGTGCATTTGCCCATGGGGGCTCCCCAGGACGATGACTTCAGCGAAATCGCCCGACTGATCGTGGAGCAGCGTGTCACCGTGCTGATCGGCATGCCCAGCACGTTGCATCGGCTGTTTCTCAAAGAGCAGGCCCGACTTCGCGCTTATGCCGGTATCGGCAAAGTATTCCTTGGCGGCGAACATCCGGGAGAAGCCAGTCGGCGCCTGATGGAAAGCTGTGGGGTGTCGACGATTCGCTCCGCCATGTATGGCTCCGTCGATGCAGGCCCCCTGGGGCATGCCTGCCGGGCAACGGCGGACGGCGTATTCCACTTGATGAGCGAAATCCAGCATCTGGAAATCGTCCAGCTCGAACAGGATGCGCCGGTACAGGCCAATGAGATCGGCCGCCTGCTGTTTACGTCACGCGCCCGGCAGGGTCAGCACGTGCGCCGATATGACATCGGCGACACCGGCCGCTGGATACCCGGAACCTGCCCTTGTGGACTGGAGACGCCGCGATTCGAACTGCTGCAGCGACACGACAAACTGGTGCGCATTGGCACGGAGTTCATTTCGCCCGCGGCGCTGGAACTCAGTGTGGGATCCCCCATTCAAGTGGTCCTGGACCACACCGCCAACGGGGTCGAACGCATGTACGTTCTCGCGGATGCAGACGCCGAGTGGGTACACGAAAAACTGCTGACCCACGAAGCCTTGGCGAATGCGGTGCGCGCTGAACTTTTAATTGTGGAGGTGACAACATGCGTTGAACAAGCATTCACCCGAAACAAACACAGTGGCAAAACCCCCTTAGTTATCGATCAACGAAAATAAGAGAAGTCGACGCAAGACGCCCACTATAAAAGAGAATCCCGTGAAGCCAACTTATTCGCTTGAACAACTTGTACCTTATATAAGACAACACTCCAACTTCTACCATAAACATCTGGAACACTTGCCCGAGAACGGGCTTACTTTAAAAGATCTGCCATTAACCCATGTGGCCGACTATTGGTCCGGTAGCAACGACTTGAGTCATTGGTCAGTCCTGACCGGAGATGTCGATGATGCACTGGTATTAAAAACCGGAGGCTCGACCAGCCAAGGCAAACTTGCGGTTTACTCCTACGAGGAATGGCAAGCCTTGGTTAGCACGTTCGGCGCCAGCCTCTCAGCTCAACTGAACAATGGCGACCGGGTTGCCAACCTGTTTTTTTCAGGGGATCTCTACGCCAGCTTTCTGTTCGTCCACGACTCCCTGGCCTATGTCGAGCGATCCATCTGCGAATTTCCGTTTACCGGAAACGTCGAGCCGGACGTATTGGCGGATGCCATAGAGCGGCATCGGATCAACGTTCTGGCCGGCGTACCGGCACAACTGCTGCAATTCTGCGCCTACCTGGCGCAGCATCGGCGTGTGTTGTACGGGGTTGAGACGCTGTTATATGCCGGCGAAAGCCTGTTTGCTCCGCAGTTGGCAATCCTTGGGGAAATGTTCCCCAATGCCCGTATCGCCTCGATCGGCTACGCCAGCGTAGACGCCGGGCTGATAGGCGCCAGCGATCGCGACTGCGCATTGGGCGAGCATCGGGTGTTCGATCAACAAACCCTGCTGGAAATCGTCGACGAACACACCGGTGAAGTGATTGAAGAGTGCGATCGCACCGGGTTGTTGGTACTGACCAACCTGACACGCCGGCTTATGCCGCTGCTGCGCTACCCAGTGGGCGACCGTGCCTGTTGGCGTGAGCCGGCCGCAACCCCGAGGCGTAAATTCGCGCTCAAAGGGCGCAGTGCCCACAGTCAACGAGTACGAGTCGGTGTGTTGTCGCTGTTCACTGAAGAAATACACGAGATCGTCCAGCGTGTAGCGCACAGCGAACAATGGCAATTGCTGATCGAGCAGACCGGCCCCAAGGATCTGCTGAGCGTGAAGTGGGTGCCCGAACCTCAGTTACAAGCCGTCGAACCGGTGCTCCGCGAATTGCGTGAAGCGCTGCTCGCCCACTACCCCGCCATCGACGACCTGAGCCGCGAGGGTCTGCTGGAGTTTCGAGTACTGCCTTGCGCAACCACAGACCTGAAACTCCACCCTCGCTCGGGCAAACAATTGCGGGTGCTGGATTTGCGAGTGTATGACGTTCCCTTGCAGGAGTTCGTGTGATGACCCCGTTGATAATTCGCGCCTACCGCCCTTCCGATGCAAACGCAGTGAGTCGATTGTTTCAAGAAGTCTACGGCGATCATTACGCTCAGCCGGATGTTTACCTGCCGAACATGATCAATCAGCACAATGCCGAGGGTCACTGGCAATCAATGCTGGCTGTGGATGACACAGCCGTCCTCGGTCATGCCGCGTTGCGACGCGACACACCTTCGAATACCGCGGAACTGGCCCTCACCGTGGTACATCCCGCCGCGCAGGGGCAGGACATCGCCACTCGTCTGGGCCGCGAACTGCTGAGACAGGCAGGTTCTCTGGGGCTTAAAAGCGCCTCGATCATGCAAGTGACCCACCATCCCTACACGCAACGCATCGCAAAAAAACTCGGTTTCCACAACACTGGACTGCTTCCCGACTACGTCCCCTCGCCATTTGGCGAACCACTTCCGGAAACCATGGTGATGTGTTGCCACATGATCGAAGGACACACACGACCACTCCCCGATATCCAATGGCCCGAAAGCTGCCGGGCGCTTATGCAGCACCTGTGCTCGGTGTTCGGAACCCACCAGGACACTCCGCGCCTCGCCACGTCCTTGCAAATTGAACAACATCAGCATCGGGTCGACATTATCATTCAGCATTTGAACAATGATTTACTTGAGCAACTCCGGCAACTGCCCGGGCACTGGGTGATCTCGGCACGGCTCGAACTGTCCCGGCACTTCGCCCGGGACTTGTGCAGTTTTTCGGCGCTGGGCTTCGCCTTTACCGGCTTGATGCCTACGTCAGGTGACAATGGCTGGTTCGCCCTGTTTCATCGGGGCGTGCAGGTTCGATCCCTCGATCTGGGCTGCGTATACATGCAACAGTTGCATGACGATTTGCAGCAGAACGCGAGCGCCACGAGAAGCCAGCGCTGCGCCGATGCACCCATTGGAGCCCGCTCAGCCGCGTGAGGGTTTCCTGTAAAAGTCATTACCCGGCTGAGCGCAAAGTTCCACCAGCCAGTCGACAAATACCCTAACCCGCCGGGATAACTGGCGGTGAGGAGGATAGAGCGCCGTCAGCGGCATACCCGGTGGCGGCACATCCCTCAGGACCTCGATCAAACGTCCCTCCTTCAATTGACGGGCAACGTGATAA
Source organism: Pseudomonas sp. Pseusp15 (assembly GCF_059492165.1). Classification (NCBI taxonomy): domain Bacteria; kingdom Pseudomonadati; phylum Pseudomonadota; class Gammaproteobacteria; order Pseudomonadales; family Pseudomonadaceae; genus Pseudomonas; species Pseudomonas sp. Pseusp15. Next base: position 1,931,531 of record NZ_CP168523.1, on the reverse strand, counting down.
TACGGAGCCTGGACCAAGCCATATCCCGCCTCACACGCCGCCAGATAGCCATCGGAGCTGTTGACCGCGACGTGCTTGGGCAGGTCGATCAACCGCAACTGCCCATCGACGACAAACTCCAGTCCGTAGCGTTTGCCCGTGCTATTGGAAAAGTACTCCACCATCTGATGCCCCTTCAGATCCTCCAGACACCGCGGAGTCCCGCAACGTTGCAAGTATTCGGGACTCGCACACGTGACCTGATCCAGTGTGGCCAGCGGTCGCGCCACCAGTGATTCGTCCAGGGCCGAGCCGCCCCGCAACACGCAATCGACACCTTCGCGGATCAGATCCACAGTCCGGTCATTCAAACCGATTTCCAGCTCGATCAAGGGATAGCGTGCAGTGAATTGCGGCAATGCCGGGATCACCATCAAACGCCCCACTCCCGCCGGCATATCCACTCGCAACAGGCCTTTGGGGTTGTGGCGAGCAGCGGAAAACACGGCTTCGGTTTCCTCCAGATCCGCCAGCAACCGCACGCAACGCGGGTAATAGGCTGCGCCATCGAGCGTCAGGCTGATTTGCCGGGTGGTGCGTTGCAGCAGTTGCACGCCCAGGTGGGCCTCAAGTTGCTTGATCAGAATGGTCACGGAGGCACGCGGTAATTGCAGGCTGTCCGCCGCCTTGGTGAAGCCGCCCAGTTCGACGATTCGCGTGAATACACGCATGGCGTTTAAACGATCCATGGTCAGGACTCGATGATTATTTAGAAATTACGAACAGTGATAGCACTTTTAGCCGGTTTATCTTCGTTCTGTCGAGATCGACACTAAGCGCCTACATCCACAGGGAGTTCATTTCATGCAAACACGTCAACTGGGCAAGAACGGACCACAGGTGTCAGCCATCGGTCTGGGCTGCATGGGCATGACCGATTTCTACACCACCGGCGTGGACACCCGCGAAGCCACGGCAACGCTGCATCGCGCGCTGGAGTTGGGGATCAACCTGCTCGACACGGCAGACATGTACGGCCCACATACCAACGAAGAGCTAATCGGCAAGGCGATTGTCGGCAAGCGCGACCAAGTGTTCCTGGCCAGCAAGTTCGGCATTGTCCGTGACCCGTCCAACCCCGGCGCGCGTGGCGTCAACGGTCGCCCGGAATACATTCGCGAAGCGATCGACGGCACCCTCAAGCGCCTGGGCGTGGAAACCCTGGATTTGTATTACCAGCACCGCATCGATCCGCAGGTGGCCATCGAGGAAACCGTCGGCGCCATGGCCGAACTGGTGAGGGCCGGCAAGGTGCGTTACCTGGGATTGAGTGAGGCCTCGGTCGATACACTGGAGCGAGCGCACAAGGTTCATCCGATCAGCGCCCTGCAAAGTGAATATTCGCTGTGGAGCCGCGATCAGGAAGAGAACGGTTGCCTGGCCGCATGCCAGCGCCTGGGCGTGGCCTTTGTACCTTATAGCCCGTTGGGCCGGGGCTTTTTGACCGGGGCACTGAAAAGCCCGGATGACTTCGCCGCAGACGACTACCGTCGCTTCAGCCCACGTTTCCAAGGGGAAAACTTTGCCAAAAACCTGTTGCTGGTGCAGCAGGTACAAACACTGGCCACCGACAAAGGCGTGACAGCCGGCCAATTGGCCTTAGCCTGGGTCTTGGCTCAAGGGGATTACCTGATCCCGATTCCGGGCACCAAACAACGTAAATACCTGGAGGAAAATGTGGCCGCGCTGGAGGTGAAACTGAGCCGCGAAGAGTTGCAGGCCCTTGAAGCGATATTCCCGGCCAATGCCACCGCTGGCTTGCGCTATCCGGAAGAGGTCATGAAGTTGCTAGACCGGTAGCCGTTGCCCTTGCCGTAGGCTTGCAAATTTTACAGTTCGTAAGTCCCCCTGAGCGCCGGTTTTCGACGCTCAGACGGCACACCTGACATTTTTGTCATTCCTCGCTCATTCAGCTGACAGCATCAACCTGCGATGATCTGGCCAGCCGACCTTGTATAACTTAGAAACACTCGCGCAATGCCCAGTCGGATAAAAGAGTCAAAATGCACCTTTTTGGCCGTAACCCGAGACGAGACTCCCATGCGAACCCACCTGCGTCTGGCCGCCCTGAGCGCCCTCTTCATCTCCTCCCTGGCCCAGGCCGCCGACCTGATCCCGATCGAAGTGCACCGCGACGCCAATTGCGGCTGCTGCAAAAAATGGGTCAGCCATCTGGAAGCCAACGGCTTCAAGGTCGAAGACCACGTCGAAGCCGATATGAGCCAGTTCAAGCAACAACACGGCGTACCGCCTCGCCTGGCGTCGTGCCACACCGCCTTGATCAACGGCAAGTTCGTCGAAGGCCATGTGCCGGCCGACCAAGTGCTGGCCTTGAGCAAACGTGACGATCTGTTGGGAGTTGCAGCCCCCGGTATGCCGATGGGCTCGCCCGGGATGGAAATGGACGGCATGAGCGATGCCTATCAGGTGATCGGCCTGCAAAAGGATGGCACTGACGTGGTGGTGGCGGACTACCCCGCCCATTGATGTTCGGTGCCTACATCGGGTTGTTTCTCGCGGCGTTCGGCGCCGCGAGCCTGCTGCCCTTGCAGTCCGAAGCGGTGCTGGTGGGGTTGTTGCTCAGCGACCGGTATTGGCTCTGGTCGCTGTTGGCAGTGGCAACGCTGGGCAACGTGCTGGGGTCGCTGCTGAACTGGTGGCTGGGACGCGGCATCGAGCGGTTTCGCGAGCGGCGCTGGTTTCCGGTCAGCCCTCGTCATCTTCAACAAGCCCAAATACATTATCTGCGCTACGGTCATTGGTCCTTGCTGCTGAGTTGGGTACCGATCATCGGCGACCCGCTGACGCTGGTGGCCGGCGTCATGCGCGAACCGCTGGGGCGTTTCCTGATGATCGTGACCCTCGCCAAGGCTGCCCGCTATGGCGTGCTGGCAATGGCCACGTTGGGCTGGATGGGTTGAACGAAAGGCCCCGTGTATCGGCGTTCGCCGTAGCAGCTGCTACAAAAAGAGTGCATCGCGAGGGGAATGGCTTGACTGCGTTTAATGTCACCCTAATCACGCCAATCCAGCATCGGCGGATTTCCTGTGGAGTTTCCCCATGTCGCCCATCCTTTCCCGCTGGTTACCCGGCCTGCTGCTAACGGCGGCACTGCCGGTTCTCGTTTATGCCCAAAACCAGGCCCAGGCCGAAACACCAGAATACGGCCTGGAACTCCAGGGCTTTGACTACCCCTACACGGTCAAGCATTTCGCCTTTCAATCCCAGGGCAAATCCCTGCAAATGGGCTACATGGACGTTGCCGCCCAAGGCAAGGCCAACGGCCGCAGCGTGGTGTTGATGCATGGCAAGAATTTCTGCGCAGCCACCTGGGACAGCTCGATCAAGGCACTGAGCGAGGCCGGTTACCGAGTCATCGCCCCGGACCAGATCGGCTTCTGCACCTCCAGTAAACCGGACCACTATCAGTACAGTTTCCAGCAACTGGCGAGCAACACTCAGCAACTGCTCAAAGCCCTCGGCATACAAAAGGCGACCCTGCTCGGCCACTCCACCGGCGGCATGCTCGCCACCCGCTATGCGCTGCAATACCCCGATCAGGTCGAACAACTGGCGCTGGTCAACCCCATCGGCCTGGAAGACTGGAAAGCCCTCGGCGTGCCATATCGCTCGGTCGATCAATGGTATGAGCGCGAGCTGAAAGTGACCGCGCAAGGTATTCATGACTACCAACGCACCACCTATTACGACGGCCGCTGGAAGCCCGAGTTTGACCGCTGGGTGAACATGTACGCAGGCCTGGCCAAAGGACCGGGCAAAACAGCGGTGGCGTGGAACTCGGCGCTGATTTACGACATGATCTTCAACCAGCCGGTGTACTACGAGTTCAAGGACCTGAAAGTGCCGACCCTGCTGTTGATCGGCACCTCCGACACCACAGCCATCAACAAAGACATCGCACCGCCCGAGGTCAAGGCGAAAATCGGTCATTACGATGTACTCGGCAAGCAAGTGGCGAAGCTGGTCCCCCAGTCGACACTGATTGAATTCCCGGGTCTGGGCCACGCGCCGCAGATGGAGGAGCCGGCGAAGTTTCATCAGGCGTTGCTCGGCTGGCTGAACAAAACCAATCCCGTTCGTTGATGAGGTAAGGCTGATGGCGGTGCAGATTGCGGTGATCGATGACTGGCAGGACGTAGCGCGCGACGTGGTGGACTGGTCAGTGCTGGACAGCATCGGCCAGGTGAGTTTTATCCATGACTACCCGGCCGGTAACGAAACCCTGGCCGAGCGCTTGGGCGCATTCGAGGTGATCTGTGTGATGCGCGAGCGCACCCGGTTCGACGAAGACCTGCTGCGCCGCTTGCCCACCCTCAAACTGTTGGTCACCGGCGGCATGCGCAACGCCGCCCTGGACCTTAAGGCCGCCGCCGCGCTGGGCATCCAGGTCTGCGGCACCGACAGCTACAAACATGCCGCGCCAGAACTGACCTGGGCACTGATCATGGCCGCGACCCGCAACCTGGTGGCCGAAGCCAACGCCTTGCGCGCGGGCTTTTGGCAGCAAGGCCTGGGTGGCGACTTGCAGGGCAAGACGCTGGCGATCCTCGGCCTGGGCAGTATCGGTCAACGGGTTGCCCAATTCGGCCAGGTGTTCGGCATGCGCGTCATTGCGTGGAGCGAAAACCTCACCAGTGAACGAGCGGCCGAAGTCGGCGTGACCTATGTCAGCAAGCAGGAACTGTTCGAGCAAGCCGATGTGCTGTCAGTCCATCTGGTGCTCAGCGAGCGCAGCCGAGGGCTGGTGGACGCTCAGGCGCTGGACTGGATGAAGCCCACGGCATGGCTGGTCAATACCGCGCGCGGGCCGATTGTCGATGAAGCCGCGCTGATCAAGGCCCTGCAGAAAAAGCGCCTGGCGGGCGCAGCTCTGGACGTGTTCGAGCACGAGCCGTTGCCCCGCCATCATCCGTTCAGAACCCTGGACAATGTGTTGGCCACGCCCCATGTCGGGTACGTCAGCCGACAGAACTATCAGCTGTTCTTTTCGCAGATGATCGAGGACATTCAGGCTTGGGCGGCCGGGGCGCCGATTCGGTTGCTGGGCTGAGACGGCGTTATCGTTCTTCGCGGGCAAGCCGCGCCCCCACATGTGAAATGCATTCCCCTGTGAGAGCGAGGCCTGCCCGCGAAGAGTCCCTCAAATCCACCACACCCTCCTAAATCCTGCGCACCGCAATGGTGCAATCCCTATTCCATCGTGCCCAACTATCGTGACTTCCCGGTCCCGTCTTGACCCACCCAAAAAAACAAACCTGCCCTTCGTCGGTGCGTTTCCCCATAAAGCCCGTGTGTTTTGTACCCTCCCCCAACCGATTGTCGAACAATTTGTCCGGTTGACCACCCCGCTCTAGGTTCTGGCCTAGACTGTTTTCGGGGAATAAAACCGACTGGTCATTCGGTGAAATAAATAGAAACTTTTCGTATTGGCTTCAGGTCAGCTGAAAGGTAGGGCACAGCGACTGGTGCATTCCTTGCAACAGCCACTTCACCCATTGAGCTACAGCGCATGGGCAGCACTTGCTCACCGATGCGTAGCGCGTTTGCGCCCGGCCACAGGAATTGGCCAACACCGTTTGTGCCAGGTTTGGAATCAGATCAACAACACGGGGAGATGCATATGATCAATACGGCGTTAGATGTTCAGGGAGAACGTGCTCATCAACAGGTCGGCGAAGCCAGCACCGTGGGAGCCCTTACCGCCAAATCGGTCAGCGTCCCGGTCACCAAGGCGTTGGCACCGGTAGTCCGTCAGAATCCCAACAAGAAAAAAGTGTTGTTCGTCACCTCGGAGATTGCCGATCTGGTGAAGACCGGTGGCCTGGGAGACGTTTCCGCCGCGCTGCCGCGAGCCATGGCTCACCTGCACGATGTCCGGGTGTTGATCCCCGGTTACCCGCAAGTGCTGAACAGCGAAAATCCAATTCATATCATCGGTGAACTGGGCGGGCACGCCGCGTTGCCGCCCTGCAAGATCGGGCGCATGGACATGCCCGACGGCCTGGTCATTTACGTGTTGATCTGCCCTGAACTGTACGAGCGCGAAGGTTCACCCTACGGCGCCAACAACGGCCGTGACTGGCCAGACAACCATATTCGTTTCGCCCGCCTGGGCCTTGCGGCCGCCGATATCGCCGCCAACCTCGCTCAAATTCACTGGTGCCCGGATCTGGTGCATGCACACGATTGGCCCGCCGGCCTGGCCCCTGCCTATATGCACTGGCGTGGCCAACGCACCCCGACCCTGTTCACCATCCATAACCTGGCGTACCAAGGCGTCACCAGCCTCGGCTCATGCCCGGAACTCGGTATTCCCGTGCATGCCTTGCAGCAGGAAGGCATGGAGTTTTACGGCAAGATGTCGTTCCTCAAGGCCGGCATGGCCTACTCGAGCCACATCACCACCGTCAGCGCCACCTATGCCCAGGAAATCACCACGCCGGCCTTCGGCTGCGGCCTCGACGGTTTTCTCGCCGCCAAGACCCAGCAAGGTCTGCTCAGCGGGATTCCCAATGGCATCGATGAAAGCTGGGACGCAGCCACCGATCCGCACCTGTTCCACCCGTTCGGCATCGGTGACTGGGACGGCAAAGCGGTCAACGCGGCGCACGTTCGCCGGTTATTCGGCCTGGATGATTCCGAAGGCCCGCTGTTCGCCGTGGTCTCGCGACTTGTCTACCAGAAAGGCCTGGACCTGACCGAAGCGGTGGCCGAATACATTGTCGCCAATGGCGGCCAGATTGCGATCATCGGCCGTGGCGAACCGGAAGAAGAACAAGCCATGCGTGAGCTGGCGTTGCGCTTCCCAGGGCAAATCGGCGTGCACATCGGCTTCAATGAAACCGACGCCCGCCGGATGTTTGCCGGCAGTGATTTCCTGCTGATGCCTTCGCGTTACGAACCTTGCGGCCTGAGCCAGATGTACGCCCAGCGCTTCGGTTCATTGCCGGTGGCGCGCAATACCGGCGGCCTGGCCGACACCATTGAAAACGGCGTGACCGGTTTTCTTTTCGACGAATCCACCGTGGAGAGCTATCGCGAAGCCCTGAGCCGCGCGTTCAAGGTGTTCGCCTTCCCCGGCCTGCTCAACGCCATGCGTTGCCGGGCCATGGCGGCGCCTTTCAACTGGTGCAAGGCGGTCGAACCCTACGCCGAACTCTACGAACAACTGGTGGCTAAAGCGCTGGGTAAATCGGGCAAACAGTAAGAGGTTTTCAACGATGCCGTTACGGACTCTTGAAACCTGGCCCCACGGCGCAATCATGCTGGACGCTGAACACACGCGTTTTGCCTTGTGGGCGCCAGATGCGTTTTACGTCAGTCTTGAACTGGAAAACGGACAATCCCTGCCGCTGCTGCCTCAGGCCGACGGCTGGTTTGTGATCAAGACCCGCTGTCCCGCGGGTACCCGCTACCGCTACAACATCGATGGCGAACTGGAGGTGCCGGACCCGGCCTCCCGCGCCCAGGCGGGCGATATCGACAGCCCCAGCGTGGTGGTCGATCCCCTCGCCTATCGCTGGCAACACACTGCCTGGCAAGGTCGGCCATGGAACGAAGCGGTGATCTACGAACTGCATGTCGGTGCGCTCGGCGGTTTCAGCGAGGTCGAGCAGCATCTGGCGCGCTTGGTCGAGTTGGGGATTACCGCCATCGAACTGATGCCGTTGGCGCAGTTTCCCGGCGAGCGCAATTGGGGCTATGACGGGGTTCTGCCTTACGCACCGCAGGCCTCCTACGGTTCGCCCGAACAACTCAAACACCTGATCGACACGGCCCACGGCTATGGCCTGGCGGTGATTCTCGACGTGGTCTACAACCACTTCGGCCCGGACGGCAATTACCTGCATCGCTACGCCAAAGGTTTTTTCCGCGAAGACCAACACACGCCGTGGGGCGCAGCCATCGACTTCCGCCGGCGCGAGGTACGCGACTTCTTTATCGACAACGCGTTGATGTGGTTGCTGGAGTACCGTTTCGACGGCCTGCGCCTGGATGCAGTGCATGCCATCGAAGACCCGGACTTCCTTCAAGAGCTGGCGCAACGGGTTCGCCAACATATCAATCCGGCGCGGCATGTGTGGCTGATGGCGGAAAACGAGCACAACCAGGCCAGCCTGCTGGAGCAAGGTTTCGACGCGCAGTGGAACGACGACGGTCATAACGCCCTGCACGTGTTGCTTACCGGTGAAACCGATGCCTATTACGCCGACTATGCCCAAAATCCCACCGAACAACTCGCCCGTTGCCTGAGCCAGGGCTTCGTGTTTCAAGGCCATATCACCCGCCACGGTACGCCGCGCGGTGAGCCGAGCGGTCACTTGCCGCCGACGGCCTTCGTGCTTTTTTTGCAGAACCACGACCAGATCGGCAACCGCGCCTTTGGCGAGCGCTTGCATCAACTGGCCCGGCCTGAGGCCCTCTGTGCCGCCACCGTGTTACTGCTGTTGTCGCCGATGATCCCGCTGATATTCATGGGCGATGAGTTCGCCGCCGAGCAACCGTTCCTGTTTTTCACCAGCCACCATGGTGAGCTGGCGGAGTTGGTGCGCGAAGGTCGACGCAATGAATTCGCAGCCTTCAGCGCCTTTGCCGACCCGCACAAACGCGAGCAGATTCCCGACCCGAACGCGATGCAGACTTTCGAAGCGTCGCGGCCGAAGCTGACCACCACCCGGCAACCGGCCATTCATGAGCTGTATCGTCGACTGCTGCAAATCCGCCATCAACACATCATCCCGCACCTGCCCGGTGCCCACGCGCTGGGGGCGCAGGTACTGGCCGTGGGCGCGGTGACGGCGCGCTGGCGGTTGGGCGATGGCAGTCAGCTGCGCATTGACCTGAACCTCAGCGACGCAGCCGTGGTCCACTCCCCACAGGCCGACGCGACACTGCTGTTCGAATACCCGCCGCACTCGGCCGGTCTGTTGGATCAGGGCACCCTTGCCCCGTATTGCGCGCTCGTCAGCCTCACAGCCGCAGCCCCTTTGCTACCCCCGGATGGAGAGCGACCATGAGCGATGCGCAACTGGAAATACTGGCCAGCCGAGCCGGCCTGGCCGTCGACTGGATCGACGCCAACGGCCGTCCACAAAAAGTCACGCCGGCGGTGCTGCGTTCAGTGCTGGCCGGGCTTGGCCATCCCGCCAGCACCGCCCAGGAAATCGACGCCAGCCTGCTGCAACTGCTGGAGGCACAGCAAACCCGGCACCTGCCGCCGCTGCTGACCTGCGACGTTGGTGTCGGTCTTGATCTGGCCCACTACTTTGCACCGCAAACCCCGTGTGAGATCCATCTCGAAGACGGCTCGCGGCTCAACCTCAAGCTCGATGACAACGCTGTTTTGCCCGGTTTGGTGCCGGTGGGATATCAGCACGTCAGCATCGACGATCAGTCGTTCACCCTGGCGGTGGCGCCCGAGCGCTGCTACAGCGTCGGCGAAGCCGTTGACAGTCAAACCCCGCGCGCCTGGGGCCTGAGCGTGCAGTTGTATTCGCTGCGCCGCCCCGGCGATGGCGGTTTCGGCGATACCCAGGCCCTCGAAGATCTGGCCCGAGTGGCCGGCGAACGGGGCGCCGAAGCATTAGCGATCAGCCCGCTGCATGCGATGTTCAGCGGCGACACCCAGCGCTACAGCCCTTACTCGCCGTCCAGCCGTCTGTTTCTCAATAGCCTGTACGCAGCGCCCGGCGCGATTCTCGGTGAGCGTGCCCTGCGCACCGCAATCGACGCCACGGGCCTGGCTGGCGAACTCAAGCATCTGGAAACCTTACAGCTCATCGACTGGCCCACCGCCGCCGAGGCCAAGCATCGCTTGCTGGAAGCCTTGTACGAAGGATTCACCCACGGCGCACACCCCTTGCATGCCGACTTCAGCAGCTTCCGTCACGCCGGTGGCGAAGCGCTGGAAAATCATTGCCGCTTCGAAGCGATCCAGGAAGCCCGTGCAAGGCGCGGTGAAAGCCTCGACTGGCGCGAGTGGCCCGAGCAATGGCGTAACCCGCGCAGCGCCGCTCTGGCGCAATTTGCCGAAGAGAACTCGGCCCGCATCGGCTATTACGCATTCTGCCAATGGCTGATTGCGCGCAGCCTGGAGCGCGCACAAACCGCCGCCCGTGGTGCCGGCATGGGCATCGGCCTGATCGCCGACCTGGCGGTGGGCGCTGACGGCGGCGGCAGCCAGGCCTGGAGTCGCCAGGACGAATTGCTCGCCTCGCTGACCGTGGGTGCGCCACCCGACATCCTCAACCGCACCGGCCAGGGCTGGGGGATTTCCGCGTTTTCCCCCGAAGGTCTGGTGCGTAACGGCTTTCGCGCGTTCATCGAAATGCTGCGGGCCAATTTCGCCCATGCCGGCGGCCTGCGCATCGATCACGTCATGGGCCTGCAGCGGCTGTGGGTGATCCCTAAAGACGCACCGCCCAGCGACGGAGCGTACCTTTATTATCCGGTGGATGATCTGCTGCGCCTTCTGACCCTCGAATCCCATCGGCATCAGGCCATCGTCCTCGGCGAAGACCTTGGCACCGTGCCTGATGGCCTGCGCGAAAAACTCATCGCGCGCTCGATCCTCGGCATGCGCGTGCTGTTGTTCGAACAGGACAACACACACTTCAAACCGATTCTCGACTGGCCGGACAACGCCCTGGCCACCACCAGCACCCACGACCTGCCGACGCTCAATGGCTGGTGGCATGGCCGCGATATCGACTGGAGCGCACGCCTGGGCCTGGTCGACGCCACGGGTGAAATCGAATGGCGTCAACATCGCGAACGCGAGCGCGAAGGCTTGCGCCGGGTGCTGAGTCAGGACCCGCAAAATTTCCGTGAAGAGTCCCATGAAACCGATCAGGTGCTCGACGCCGCCATCCGCTTCCTCGGTCATACCCGCGCGCCGCTGGTGTTGCTGCCGCTGGAAGATGCCCTGGGTATCGAACAGCAAGCCAATCTGCCCGGCACCACCGACACCCACCCCAACTGGTCCCGCCGATTGCCCGGCGACAGCGAAAGCCTGCTCGATGATCCGGACGCCGCCCGCCGCCTGGAACTGCTCGCCTGCGCGCGACTTCAGGCGGCCGAGCGTGACCAATGAATCAACCGCTCAGCCAGCCGCTGCGGGCGACCCTGCGGCTGCAATTTCATAAAGGCTTCACCCTGGATCAAGCGGTGCCACTGGTGCCGTATTTTTCCAGCCTGGGCATCAGCCACGTCTATGCCTCACCGCTGCTCGCCGCCCGCGCCGGCTCCATGCACGGCTACGATGTGGTAGACCCGACCACGGTCAACCCTGAACTTGGCGGCGAAGCGGCGTTACGCCGTTTGGTCGCAGCGTTGCGCGAACAGAACATGGGGCTGATCCTCGATATCGTTTCCAACCACATGGCCGTCGGCGGTGGCGACAATCCCTGGTGGCTCGACTTGCTGGAATGGGGGCGACTGAGCCCTTACGGCGAGTTCTTCGACATTCAATGGCACTCGCCCGACCCGTTGATGGAAGGCCAGTTGCTGCTGCCTTTTCTGGGCAGCGACTACGGCATCGCCCTGCAGGACGGCACCCTGCCCTTGCGTTTCGATGCCCGGCGCGGCGCCTTTCATGTCGAGCACTATGAACACCACTTCCCGATATGCCCCACCGACTACGGCGAACTGCTCAAGGCCAATGACCAATTGAATGCCAAGCAGGCTGAACGGCTCAAATCCCTGGCAGACCGCTTCGACACCTTGAGTTATCAGTCCGACGTGTACAGCCTGGCGATTCCACTGAAAGCCGAGCTGCGGGAACTGGCCAGTGATCCGGCCATTCTGCACGCCATCCAGCACACCCTCGACACTTACGACTCGCTCACTCCCGACGGTTTCCAGCGCCTGCATAACCTGCTGGAGCGCCAGAGTTATCGCCTGGCCAGTTGGCGCACCGCGGCGGACGACATCAACTGGCGGCGCTTTTTCGATATCAATGAACTGGGCGGCCTGCGCGTCGAGCGGCCGGCGGTGTTCGAAGCGACCCATGCAAAAATCTTCGAGCTGCTGGCCGAAGGTCTGGTCGACGGACTGCGCATCGACCACATCGACGGCCTCGCCGACCCGCGGGGCTACTGCCGCAAACTGCGACGTCGAGTTGATCGACTGGCACCCGGCCGACACCTGCCGATCTACGTCGAAAAGATCCTCGGCGAAGGCGAAACCCTGCACCGCGACTGGTGCGTCGATGGCAGTACCGGTTACGAATTCATGAACCAGTTGTCGCTGCTGCAACACGACCCCGAAGGCGCCCAGGCCTTGGGCGAACTCTGGAGCCGGCACAGCGAACGGCCCGCCGATTTCCGCCAGGAAGCACAACTGGCGCGCCAGCAGATTCTCAACGGTTCCCTCGCCGGGGATTTCGAAAGTGTTGCCCACGCCCTGTTGCAAGTGGCCCGGGACGACCTGATGACCCGGGACCTGACCCTCGGCGCGATCCGACGGGCCTTGCAGGAACTGATCGTGCACTTCCCGGTGTACCGCACTTACATCAGCCCGTTGGGTCGTGCGGCCCAGGATGAGGTGTTTTTCCAGCAGGCCATGGCCGGTGCCAGGCAAACCCTTGGCGAGGCCGACTGGCCGGTGCTCGATTGCCTGGCCGGCTGGCTCGGTGGCCAACCCTGGCGCAAGCGCCCGGTGGGCCGTCCACGCAAACTGCTCAAGCACGCCTGCGTGCGCTTCCAGCAACTGACCTCACCGACGGCGGCCAAAGCGGTGGAAGACACCGCGCTTTATCGCTCGGCGGTGCTGCTGTCGCGCAACGATGTCGGCTACAACACCGAGCAGTTCAGCGCCCCGGTTGCCGACTTCCATGCCGCCTGCGCCAATCGCCTCGCCGAATTCCCCGACAACCTGCTGGCCACCGCGACCCACGACCACAAACGCGGTGAAGACACCCGCGCGCGGCTGGCGGTGTTAAGCGAGCGCAGCGCCTGGTACGCCGAACAGGTCGAGCACTGGCGAACCCTCGCGGGCGAACTGCGCAGCGACCCCGGCGCGCCCTCGGCGGGCGACGAGCTGATTCTCTATCAAGCAATCCTCGGCAGTTGGCCACTGGAATTGTGTAGCGACGATCAACCTGCGCTCGAGGACTACGCCAAACGCCTCTGGCAGTGGCAATGCAAAGCCCTGCGCGAAGCCAAGTTGCAAAGCAGCTGGAGCGCGTCAAACGAGGCATATGAACAGGCGACCCACGGGTTTCTCGAACGCCTGCTGCTAAGCCCCGAAGGTCAGCCATTGCGCGCGGCCATCGAGGCAGCCGCTCAATGCATTGCCGTCCCGGGTGCACTGAATGGATTGGCGCAAACCTTGCTGCGAATGACCGTGCCGGGGGTGCCGGATCTCTATCAGGGCAACGAGTTCTGGGACTTCTCGCTGGTCGATCCGGATAACCGCCGGCCGGTGGATTACGTCAGCCGTCAGCAGGCCATGCACCTACCGCTTGACCTGCCCGCTCTGTTGGCGAACTGGCGTGACGGGCGCATCAAGCAAACCCTGATCGCCCGGGCGCTGAACCGGCGTGCCGAGCATGCCGAACTGTTTCAAAAAGGCACTTACCAAGCCCTTGAAGTGATTGGCAGCCAAGCTCACCGGGTACTGGCGTTTGCTCGAGAATGGCAGGGAAAACGGGCAATCGTGGCCGTACCGATACGTTGTGCCGGACTGCTGGAAAACAGTGCCGCCCCCCGGATTGACGCGTCGCTGTGGGGCGATACCCGAATCAAATTGCCGTTCACGACCACCGAAGAAAATCTGAAGGGACTTTTTACCAGCGTCGCAGTCACAAAACACAAGGAGCTGATGGTCGGCGCCGCGCTGGGGGATTTCCCGGTCAATCTCTTTACCCAAACTTGAGTTCAGTTCAGGAGCATTGCGATGAGTACCGACGAAAAACGCATCCGCGAATTTGCCTATCAAATCTGGGAGTCCGAAGGAAAACCCGAGGGCCAGGAAGCCCGCCATTGGGAGATGGCCTGCAAACTCGCCGAGGCCGAAGCCCTGGCGCCCGGCAAACCAGCCAAAGCGAGCGGCAGCAAAACCGCAAGCAAGCCCGCGGCCGGCAAGCCCGACGGCAAGCTGGTCAATGCCAAGGGCCTCGAAACCAAACCCCGCACCAAGCCCAAAGCCAAACCCGCTGCCGCTTCGGCAGTGATCCCGCCGGGCGAAAAAACCACAGTGAAAAAGCCGCGCACCGCGCGTAAACCACCCGAGGTCTGACGCTTCACTGTCTTGTCCTGATTGACTTCGTGGCGAGCCCGCTCGCCACCGAGAGCGCATTCGCCCTCGAAAAATACCGTTGCAGGAGCAGCTATGACCAGTCCAAAGAAAACCGCGCCCGAACCTCACGAGGCCTCGCGAATCCGTGAAGGCTTGCCCTTCCCGCCAGGCGCGACCTGGGATGGCCTGGGGGTCAATTTCGCGCTGTTTTCGGCTAACGCGACCAAGGTCGAACTGTGCATCTTCGACGATGCCGGTGAAGTGGAACTTGAGCGCATCGAGCTGCCGGAATACACCGACGAGACCTACCACGGCTACTTGCCCGACGCCCATCCGGGGCTGATCTACGGCTATCGCGTGTACGGGCCGTACGACCCGGCCAACGGTCATCGCTTCAACCCGAACAAACTGTTGATCGACCCCTATGCCAAACAGTTGGTCGGCCAATTGAAATGGTCCGAAGCGTTGTTCGGCTTCACCATCGGCCACCCCGACGCCGACCTCAGTTTCGATGAGCGGGACAGCGCGCCCTTCGTGCCCAAGTGCAAAGTGATCGACCCGGCCCACACCTGGGGCCATGACCATCGGGTCAGCGTGCCATGGGACAAGACGATCATTTATGAGACTCACGTGCGCGGTTTCAGCATGCTTCACCCCGCCGTTCCCGAGAACCTGCGCGGCACCTTCGCCGGGTTGATGGTCGATGACGTGCTGGAACACATCCGCAAGCTCGGCGTATCGACTGTGGAGTTGCTGCCGATCCATGCCTTCGTCAACGACCAGCATCTGCTGCACAAAGGCATGACCAATTATTGGGGTTATAACAGCATTGCGTTCTTTGCCCCGGACCCGCGCTACCTGGCCAGCGGCAAGATCGCCGAGTTCAAGGAGATGGTCGCGCACCTGCACGACGCCAATCTGGAAGTGATCCTCGACGTGGTCTACAACCACACCGCCGAGGGCAACGAACAAGGCCCGACCCTGTCCATGCGCGGCATCGACAACGCCTCTTACTACCGCTTGAGGCCCGACGACAAACGCTACTACATCAACGATTCCGGCACCGGCAACACCCTGGACCTGAGCCACCCGTGCGTGCTGCAAATGGTCACTGACTCGCTGCGTTACTGGGCCACGGAAATGCACGTGGACGGTTTCCGTTTCGACCTGGCAACCATCCTCGGCCGCTACCATGACGGCTTCGACGAACGGCACAGCTTCCTCGTCGCCTGTCGCCAGGACCCGGTGCTGCGTCAGGTGAAGTTGATTTCCGAATCCTGGGACTGTGGCCCCGGCGGTTATCAGGTCGGGAACTTCCCGCCGGGCTGGGTCGAATGGAACGACAAATTCCGCGACACCGTGCGCGCGTTCTGGAAAGGTGACGACGGCCAGCTCGCCGACTTCGCCAGCCGCATGACCGCCTCCGGTGAGATGTTCAACCAGCGCGGCCGTCGACCGTATGCTTCGCTGAACTTCGTCACCGCCCATGACGGCTTCACCCTCAACGATCTGGTGTCGTACAACGACAAGCACAACGAGGCCAACGACGAGAACAATCAGGACGGCAGCAACAACAACCTGTCGTGGAACCACGGCGTCGAAGGCCCCACCGACGATCCCGAGATCAATGCCCTGCGCCTGCGGCAGATGCGCAACTTCTTCGCCACGCTGCTGCTGTCCCAGGGTACGCCGATGCTGGTGGCCGGCGACGAGTTCGCCCGCACCCAGAAAGGCAACAACAATGCTTATTGCCAGGACAGCGAGATCGGTTGGGTCAATTGGGACATGAGCGAAGACGGCAAGGCGCTGCTCAAGTTCGTCAAACGCCTGATCAAGTTGCGCCTGGCCTATCCGATCCTGCGGCGCGGGCGCTTCCTGGTGGGTAATTACAACGAGGACATCGGCGTCAAGGACGTGACCTGGCTGGCCCCGGACGGCAGCGAAATGTCCAATGAGCAATGGGAAGAAGGCCACGGTCGCTGCATGGGCATACTGCTCGATGGCCGCGCCCAGGAAACCGGCATTCGCCGCAAGGGTGCCGACGCGACCCTGCTGCTGGTGGTCAACGCGCACCATGACATCGTCAACTTCCTGCTGCCGGAAGTGCCTGACGGCGGTTTCTGGACCTGCATGATCGATACCAATCAACCGTCGATTCGGGGCCAGGAACGCTTTGAGTTTGGTCGCCAATACTCGGTTACCGGCCGTTCGCTGCTGTTGTTTGAACTGCAGCATGAGGAAGAAGAGTGAGAGTGATCACCATAATATCTGTAGCAGCTGCCGAGGGACGGTTTCGGTGACTTTTTGCGAAGCCTGACACAGCCTGGGTTAAAAAAAACGCATCAGACCAAAGGCTGAGGCGACGAATAGCGTTTCATGAGCAATACTCTGAACGCGGCAATCCAGGGTTCGGAGCGCCGCACATTGCTATCTACCCGCCTTCACGGGTCTGCCAGGCTTGCTCCCGTAAGCATTGCGCACGACTGAGGGCCAGACAGAACAAGGACGTAGCGCCTATGAGACCGGTTTCCATCAGCGAAAACAGCTTGCCTGCGCAGATCTGGAACAGCGCCCCACAACTGGACAACATCCCCGTCATCAACACCGAAACACTGGTCCCTGCTGGAGCTCGCGCGGTGGTGATCGCCCCGCATCCCGGCGATGAAGTGGTGACTTGCGGTGGCCTGCTGCAACTGTTGTGCTCCCTTGGTCATCCTCTGCAACTGATCTCGATCACCGACGGCAGCGCCAGCCATCCGGGGTCGCGTCAGTGGTCGGAAAAGCGCCTGAGCGTGTTCCGCCCCCAGGAAAGTGTCGAAGCCTTGCGTCGACTCGGCTTGCCGATGCACAGCCTGAAGTGGATTCGCGGCGGCTTCACCGACAACGCTCTGGCCGAGCGAGAGTCTGAATTGACCCAATTCATCGTCCGCTACCTGCGCCCCGGCGATGTGGTGTTCACCACCTGGCGCGAAGACGGCATCGTCGACCACGACGCTGTCGGCCGGGCCAGCGCCAGGGCTGCCGCCCTGGTCGGGGCGACGCTCAACGAAATACCGGTCTGGGCCTGGCACTGGCCGATGCGCGAGCACGGGCTGATCCCCTGGCATCGCGCGCGCAAGCTCCGCCTCGACACCTGGACTGTCGCGCGCAAAAGCCACGCCACCTATGCCTACGCCAGCCAGCTCGACGGCGAACCGGCGATCGGCATCGCCCCGCTGCTGCCACGAGTGATTCTGGAACGCATGCGGTTGCCGTATGAAATTGTGTTTGTCTGATCGGACTCGCTCGTAGCAGCTGCCGAGCCTGCGAGGCTGCGTTCGGCGGCGTAGCCGTCGTAAAACCGGAACTTACGGTGCATCAGGCAAACCGCGTCAGCCGGATTCACGACGGCTACGTCCGAATGCGGCCCACACCGAACGCTGCCTCGCGGTGCTCGACAGCTGCTACGGGTGTGGTGAATGTGTTTGAACTGCTCGCCCACGCATCAGTCGCATACATACAGCAGCCCTGATTCAGAGGAGTGAACGTGACCCACGATGCCGAACGCCAAGCCGTCGAATCAGTGCCATCGAACACGCCCCCGGCGATTCGCCGACTCAGAGTACTGACGGTCAATACTCACAAGGGTTTCACCGCCCTCAACCGACGTTTCATCCTCCCGGAACTGCGCGAAGCGGTACGCAGTACGTCGGCGGACCTGGTGTTTCTGCAGGAAGTGGTCGGTGAGCATGACCGGCATTCTTCCCGTTACAACGACTGGCCACCGACCTCGCAGTACGAATTCCTGGCCGACAGCATGTGGAGCGATTTCGCTTACGGTCGCAACGCGGTCTACCCCGACGGCCATCACGGCAATGCCCTGCTGTCGAAATACCCGATCCGCGAATTTCGCAACCTCGATGTCTCGATCACCGGCCCCGAGCGGCGCGGTTTGCTGCACTGTGTGCTGGATGTGCCGGGCCATGCTGAAGTGCATGCCATTTGCGTGCACCTGAGCCTGTTGGAAAGCCATCGACAACTCCAGCTGCAGTTGCTCTGCCTGTTACTCGAATCGTTGCCAGAGGACGCCCCGGTAATCATTGCCGGCGACTTCAACGACTGGCAGTTGCAAGGCAATGCCACCCTCGCCCGACGCGACTACCTGCATGAAGCATTCGAACGCCACCACGGCCGCCCGGCGAAAACGTACCCGGCACGGTTTCCCCTGCTGCGCCTGGACCGCATCTACCTGCGCAATGCCAGCAGTCATGAGCCACGCATACTCGGCTACAAGCCCTGGACGCACCTATCGGACCATTTGCCGCTGGCGGTGGAGGTGCGCCTGTAAGACCGTCAAGCGACAGGCGCCAAGAACTGCTGCCTGAAGCAGAAAAAATGACAGTAATCACGTCACGGACTTGCTCATGGATTTTGCACTGTTCATCCGTCACGCAACCGATAGCCCACTACCCAATACGTCTGGATTGCACCTTTCAGGATGATTTTTCGCACAAACAACAACTTAGATCAGTGCCAAAAATCAGTCACTTACAGAGTCTAAAATAGCCGTACCACTTATCGGCCATTTTCTTGACGCAGCGCCATCGGTCTTCTTAGCTAGTCCTTACTACCCCCGGAAATCCATCAGGGGCAAGCCTCCAGACACCCGTAAAACGGGCGGGTCGGACCTTGCCTCAATCCATTCGGTCGCCCCTCATTCGGGGTAGGAGAGACGCCACAGCGAGATACGCATGCGATTGCAAGGTAGACCTCCATGAGAACTTCATTCACCCCACAAGAGATAAAATTCACTTTTTGCGTTGTCTCCGGTTCACTCCTGCTGTGCTCATCCATGGAGGTGCGAGCGTCGTCTGCCGAGGACGAAACAACGCCCTGGTACAGCCAGCAACTGCCGACAATTACCTTGCCCTTCGGCTTGGCCACGTATCCCGACCGCTTACGCGTCAACTCAGACTTACCCAGCTCACGCCTGACGATCGAAGACGCCGCCCCCCTGGCCTGGGACCACGTCTATGGCCCGACGTCGCGGCAGGCCCAAACCGATTATCTGGCCCAGGGCACGATCCCCGGAGCCAGCGAATTCAAAGGCCCGGCGCTCCTGACCGTGCAAAGCAACAGCGGTAGTACCCAACGGGTCGGACTGATCGGCGGCACCGCTCAATTCCAGGGTAACGACAACGGCCTGCTGACCAGCCGCGCCCTCGCCGACCCCAGCCACGACACGCTCAACCTTCAAGGTCAAAGCCTTGGTGCCTACTGGAGCCTGACCGGGGCGCAAGGCTGGCACGTCGACTTGACGGCCAGCGGCGGCCGGGTCAGCGGTTTTAGCCGCAACGACCAGGGTGTGCGACAAACCACCGAAGGCAGCGCGATGACAGTGTCGGTGGAAGGTGGTTTCCCGATAGGCCTGAGCGAAAACTGGGTGGTTGAACCCCAGGCGCAGTTGATCAATCAACGCATCACGCTGGATACGCCGTATGCCGGGTCAGGCAACGCCTCGTCCAGCGACCTGACCTCCTGGAGCGGTCGGGTCGGTGCACGCTTGAAAGGCAATTACGATATCAATGGCTTGCCGGTCGAACCCTATGTGCGGACCAACGTGTGGCACACGGTGTACACCGGTAATACCGTGAGCCTGGATCAGGTCGACAAAATCAGCAGCAGTCGCAATTCATCAACGGTGGATGTGGGTCTGGGATTGGTGGCCAGAGTGACGCCTTTGGTCAGCCTGTACGTCAGCGCCGATTACAGCAGCAATGTGGATGACAATGATTTGAATGGGTTGATTGGTAGCCTTGGGGTGCGGATGCGTTGGTAAAAAAAACAAAAGATCGCAGCCTTCGGCAGCTCCTACAGTTCAACGTTGTCCCGCCCACCTGGGACGGTCCCGATCCTGCAGGAGCTGGCGAAGCCTGCGATCTTTTCGATCAACCCTCCGGTCGCAGAATCAACACCGCCAACGGCGGCAAATTCAACACCAGGGAAAGTGCCTGCCCATGGCTCGGTTCTTCCTCGGTGAACACCCCGCCACCGTTACCGTAATTGGACCCGGCATAGGTGTCGGCGTCGCTGTTGATCAACTCGACCCAGCGCCCGGCAAACGGCACGCCGACGCGGTAGGACTGACGCGGCACCGGGGTGAAGTTGGCCACCACCAATACCGGCCTGCCCTCCTTGCTCCAGCGTAGCCAGGCATAAACGCTGTTGATCGCGTCGTCGCCGATCAACCACTGGAAGCCCTGCGGTACATCGTCCTGATCGTGCAGGGCAGGCTCTTCGCGATACAACCGATTCAAGTCGCCGACCAGCTTGCGCACACCCTGGTGTTCCGGATATTGCAGCAAGTACCAGTCCAGCTGCTGATCGTGATTCCACTCCCGCCACTGGCCGAACTCGCAGCCCATGAACAACAGTTTCTTGCCCGGATGGGTCCACATGAAACTCAGGTAAGCCCGCAGGTTGGCAAACTTCTGCCAACGGTCGCCGGGCATTTTGTCGATCAGCGAATGCTTGCCGTGTACCACTTCGTCGTGGGAAATCGGCAGGATGAAACGCTCGGACCAGGCATACACCAGGCCGAAACTCAGTTCGTTGTGATGATGGGCGCGGTACACCGGATCCTGCTGAATGTAATGCAGCGAATCGTGCATCCAGCCCATGTTCCACTTATAGGCAAAACCCAGCCCGCCCTGTTGCGTGCTCTGGCTGACACCCGGCCACGCGGTGGATTCCTCGGCAATCACCAGTGCGCCCGGTGCTTCCAGAGCCACTACGTCGTTGAGATGACGCAGGAAATCGATGGCCTCCAGATTCTCCCGACCGCCGTGACGGTTGGGCACCCACTCGCCAGCCTTGCGCGAGTAATCGCGATACAGCATCGACGCCACTGCGTCGACCCGCAGTCCATCGACATGGAAATGCTTGAGCCAGTGCAGCGCCGACGCCAGCATGTAGCCGTGCACCTCGGTGCGGCCCAGGTTGTAGATCAGTGTGTCCCAGTCCTGGTGAAAGCCCTCCATCGGGTTGCCGTATTCGTACAGCGCGGTGCCGTCGAACTGCGCCAGGCCATGGACATCGGTCGGGAAATGCGCCGGCACCCAATCAAGGATCACGCCGATTTCGGCCTGGTGACACGCGTTGACGAAAGCGGCGAACTCATCCGGCGAGCCGTAACGGGCGCTCGGGGCAAACTGCGACAACAATTGATAACCCCAGGAGCCACCGAATGGATGTTCCATGATCGGCATCAGTTCGATGTGGGTGAAACCCAGCTCTTTGACGTACGGAATCAGCCGCTCGGCCAACTCGGGCCAGGTGTACTGACGGGCGACTTCGCCCAGGTCATCCAGCTCGCATTGCCAGGAACCGGCATGCAACTCATAGATCGACAGCGGTGCACTGGTTCGCTGACGCTCGCTGCGGGACAGCATCCAGTCCTGGTCCTGCCAGTCGACTTTCAGCGGCGAGGCGATTTTTGATGCGGTATCCGGCGGCAGCGCGGTGGCCAGAGCCATCGGGTCGGCCTTGAGCGGCAGAATGCCGTGGGCGCCGAGGATTTCGTATTTGTAGGCCTCCCCCGCTTGCAGGCGCGGGATGAACAACTCCCAGACCCCAGTGGGATGGCGCAGGCGCATCGGATGCCGACGACCGTCCCAGACGTTAAAATCGCCGACCACCGAGACCCTTCTGGCGTTCGGCGCCCACACGGCGAAGCGCACACCCTCCACGCCATCGACTGTCTTCAGTTGCGCGCCGAGGCAACTGCTCAGATCCCGGTGATTGCCCTCGGCGAACAGGTACAAATCCATCTCGCCAAGTAACGGACCAAAGCTGTAAGGGTCCTCGGCGAGTTGTTCTCCGCCGGCCCAACGGGTTCGCAATAAATAGGGCCGGGCCTGCTCGAAGTGCCCGACGAACAGTCCCGGAGTCTGGGTCGTCTCAAGGCTGCCGAGTTCTTCCCCGGACGCCTTGTCCACCACCTGAACGCTCAAGGCATCCGGCAGATACGCCCGAATGAATTGCCCGCCAGCGCCATCGCTGTGCGGGCCGAGAATTGCGAAGGGATCCTGATGTTCGGCGCGTACCAATGCGTCGATATCCCGCGCTTTGGGCAGCAGCGCCTCTTTAACGTGCCCCTGTTCCTTGTTCGAGAAACTCATGACTACTCTCCACCAAGATCGGAAAAGGGTTTAAGCCCACTCAATAATCCATATAAACCGTGCAACGGCACCGGTAGCCAAGTGGGGCGGTTTTCAGCCTCATAGGCCACTTCGTAAGCCGCCTTCTCCAGACCGAACAACGCCAGCGCAGCATCCTCGCCTTCAGGATCTTGCCATGCATGAGCAAGACTAGCTGCCGCCAGCCGATAAGCGTCGACAAATGATTGTCGCGCCTCTCTTAAATAACGCTCGGCAACCCTTTGACGCGCCGCCTGAGCATCCGCCGTGTTATCGACGTTGTGCACGTTGATCGCCATCGCCGCGGCATAATCGAAGGAGCGCAACACCCCACTGACGTCTTTATAGGGGCTGTGTTTGCCACGGCGCTCATGCAGCGGCCGCGCGGGTTCACCCTCAAAATCGATCAGATAAGCATCACCCTTGATCACCAGCACTTGCCCCAGGTGCAAGTCACCATGGACGCGGATACGCAAGCCGCCAGCGGCCTTTTTGCCCAGCTCCTGGATATGTCCGAGGATGGCTTTCTTGTTGTCCAGCAAGCGGCTGACCAATGTCTGGTCCGCCGCGCTCAGTTCGGTTTGATGTTGCTTGAGCAGCTTCAGTGCATGCTCCAGCTGCGCCGCCACGTCCTTGGCCGAGTCCAGGGCATCTTTCTGACTCATGATGTGTGGGGCAAAGTCCGGGTTGGCGCTCGGGGTCGCCAGCACCTGATGCATTTCCCCCAGACGCTGGCCGAGCATGCCGGCAAAATCCTTCAACTCGCCGAGAGCGTTGTAGTGCTGTTCCTGCTCGGACACGGCATCGGCGAGCTCGTCACGAAGCGCCCGTTCGAGGTTGTTCTGGGTCCATTCCCACGCGTCGCCCTGATTACTCAAGTAACCTTGGGCGATCATCAACAGCGTGTCCTCGCCCGCCGCATCGCGACGAATCACCGCCCCCAACAGCGGCGAAATATTTTTGAAACCGGCATGGGTCAGGTACGCGCTCATTTCCAGTTCCGGGTGCACCCCAGACGCGACCTTGCGGATCAACTTCAACACCAGACTGGCGCCGATCACCACCGAACTGTTGGATTGCTCGGCAGACAGGTAACGCACCTGCGACTCGGCACTCAGCCCCAGTTTGGCCAATTCATCAGTAGGCTCGAAACGGATCTCGCCACCGTCCGAGGGCAACACCGTACTGGCCTGCATGCCCTGCAACACTGCATGAACAAAGCTGTCGAGGCTGAAGGCGTCGGTGATCAGGCCGACCTGACGACCGCGACGGACCCTGGCCAGCGCCAATTGCTGCGGCAAAGCCGCGCCAACCTGCTCCTCGGAAATAAAGCCGAATGGCAACTGATAGCGGCTGGTCTGGCCAGCGCTGGTGACGTCGATTTCACTCAACAGCACCGGATGCTGCGGGTCGCCGAAGCGCACGCCGTAAGCGAGGTTGACGCTGTCGATGGTGCCGTCCTTGCCGGCGAACCAGCGGCGATTCTGCAACCAGCTCGGCAAAATGCCCTGCTCCAGTGACTGCCGAGACGGCGCTTCGAGCAGCTCTTCCATGCGCTGCTTCAGCACCAGCGTGGTGAAGTCCGGCAGGCTTTGCGCCGGCTCCACGTGCCAGCTCGGCATCTGGTTCTCCGCCGCCAGGCCGAACCAGTAGAAACCGTAAGGCGCCAGCGTCAGCAGGAAATTCAACTGACCGATGGGCGGGAACGCATTGCCGCCGAGCATTTCCACCGGGACCATGCCGACATACGCCGACAAATCCAGCTCCGCCGCTTGCGCGCTGCGGGACACGTTGGCCACGCACAGAATGATCTCGTGCTTGCCGTCCGCGCCGGTGAATTCACGGGTGTAAGCCA
Organism: Pseudomonas sp. Pseusp15; assembly: GCF_059492165.1. Classification (NCBI taxonomy): domain Bacteria; kingdom Pseudomonadati; phylum Pseudomonadota; class Gammaproteobacteria; order Pseudomonadales; family Pseudomonadaceae; genus Pseudomonas; species Pseudomonas sp. Pseusp15. The sequence goes on along the minus strand of NZ_CP168523.1, from coordinate 1,907,201 downwards.
GGATCCGGCGATTGCTCGGCGACAGCATCTTCAGCGTGCCGCGACCGAAGGCCTTGGACTGCTTGCGTATCGCGAGCATGCGCCGGGTCCAGTTCAACAATGAATGAGGGTCGCCGGCCTGGGTTTCGACGTTGACCGACAGATAGCCATACTGCGGGTCCATGATCGGCGGCAACACCAGACTGGCCGGGTCGGCGCGGGAGAAGCCGCCGTTACGGTCGATTGACCATTGCATCGGCGTGCGCACACCGTCGCGGTCGCCGAGGTAGATGTTGTCACCCATGCCGATTTCATCGCCGTAATACAGGGTCGGCGTGCCGGGCATCGACAGCAACAGACTGTTGAGCAGCTCCACGCGACGACGATCGCGTTCCATCAACGGCGCCAGACGCCGGCGAATCCCCAGGTTGATCCGCGCCCGACGGTCGGCCGCGTAGTAATTCCACAGGTAATCGCGCTCCTTGTCGGTGACCATTTCCAGGGTCAATTCATCGTGGTTGCGCAGGAAAATCGCCCACTGGCAGTTGGCAGGGATTTCCGGAGTCTGGCGCAGAATGTCGGTAATCGGGAAACGATCTTCCTGGGCCAGCGCCATGTACATGCGCGGCATCAGCGGGAAGTGAAACGCCATGTGGCATTCGTCGCCGTTCTGGCCTTTGGCGTCGGTGTTACCAAAATACAGCTGAGTGTCTTCCGGCCACTGATTGGCCTCGGCCAGCAGCATGCGATCGGGGTAATTGGCGTCGATCTCGGCGCGGATCTGCTTGAGGACGTCGTGGGTCTCGGGGAGATTTTCGTTGTTGGTGCCGTCGCGCTCGATCAGGTACGGGATCGCGTCCAGCCGCAGGCCGTCGATGCCCATGTCGAGCCAGTAGCGCATCACCGACAGCACCGCTTTCATCACTTGCGGGTTGTCGAAATTCAGGTCCGGCTGGTGGGAATAGAAGCGGTGCCAGAAGTACTGACCGGCCACCGGGTCCCAGGTCCAGTTGGACTTTTCGGTGTCGAGAAAGATGATACGAGTGCCGTCGTATTTCTGGTCGTTATCGGACCAGACATAGAAGTCGCGGGCCGCCGAGCCGGGCTTGGCCTTGCGCGCGCGCTGGAACCACGGGTGCTGGTCCGAGGTGTGGTTGATGACCAGTTCAGTGATCACCCGCAGGCCGCGTTCGTGGGCCTCGGCAATGAAACGCTTGGCATCGGCCAGGGTGCCGTAGTCGGGGTGCACGCCACGGTACTCGGCGATGTCGTAGCCATCGTCGCGTCGTGGCGAGGGGTAGAACGGCAACAGCCAGATGGTGTTGACGCCCAGATCGGCAATGTAATCGAGTTTGGCGATAAGGCCGGGAAAGTCTCCGATCCCGTCATTGTTGGAGTCGAAAAAAGACTTAACGTGAACCTGGTAGATCACCGCATCCTTGTACCAGAGCGGGTCTTTGATGAAGGTGGCTGACCTGGGTTTCTTCGCCATTTGTAACTCCTGTTTAATTCGAATAAAACCGCCGGACCTGTGGCGAGGGAGCTTGCTCCCGCTCGGCTGCGAAGCAGTCGTAAAACCTGCAAATGAGGTGTGACTGACATATTGTCTGGGGCCGCTGCGCGACCCAGCGGGAGCAAGCTCCCTCGCCACAAAAGCCCCCTCGCCACAGTCAAGAAGCGGTAATCCGCCAAATCCCGAACGGCAGATGCCACGGTTCGATCCGCATGAACTGGTACTTGCCGTGCCAGGTCCAGCGGTGACCGTTCATCAAGTCTTCGCCTTGGGTGCTGGCATCGTCGGGCAGGCCCATTTCCCACAGCGGCAATTCAAAATTCGCTTCCTGGGCGTTATTCGGATCGAGGCTGACGGCCACCAGAATGAAATTGCTGCCATCCTCACTGCGCTTGCCGAAATACAGAATGTTGTCGTTCCAGGCGTTGTAGACCTTCAGGCCCAGATGCGTGTGCAGCGCCGGGTTCTGCCGGCGGATGCGGTTGAGCTGGGCGATTTCGGCAATGATGTTGCCCGGCGCGTTGAAGTCCCGCGGGCGGATCTCGTACTTCTCGGAATTGAGGTACTCCTCCTTGCCCGGCACCGGCGCCGCTTCACACAGCTCGAAGCCCGAATACATGCCCCATAACCCGGAACCCATGGTCGCAAGCGCCGCGCGAATCAGAAAACCCGGGCGCCCGGAGTCATGCAGGAATGCCGGGTTGATGTCCGGCGTATTGACGAAAAAATTCGGCCGGTAGCATTCACGCCATGGCGACTCGTTGAGTTCGGTGAAATAAGTCGCCAGTTCGGTCTTGGTGTTGCGCCAGGTGAAATAGGTGTAGCTCTGGGAGTAACCGACCTTGCCCAGGCGCGCCATCATCGCCGGCGTGGTAAAGGCTTCCGCCAGAAATATCACCTCGGGGTACAGCGCCCGCACATCGGCGATCAACCACTGCCAGAACGGCAACGGTTTGGTGTGGGGGTTATCAACGCGAAACAGCTTCACGCCCTCTTCGACCCAGCCCACCACGATGTCCCGCAATTCAACCCACAGGCTGGGAATCGCATCCACGGCATAGAAATCGACGTTGACGATGTCCTGATATTTCTTCGGCGGGTTCTCGGCGTATTTGATCGTGCCGTCCGGGCGCCAGTTGAACCAGCCCGGATGCTCTTTGAGCCAAGGGTGATCCTGGGAACACTGAATCGCAAAGTCGAGGGCCACTTCCAGCCCATGTTCGGCGGCCGCCGCGACGAGCCGGCGAAAGTCTTCGCGGCTGCCCAGTTCCGAGTGAATCGCCTCATGCCCGCCTTCTTCGCTGCCGATGGCGTAAGGACTGCCCGGGTCGTCGGGGCCGGCGGTCAACGAGTTGTTCGGGCCTTTTCGATAGCTGCGGCCGATCGGGTGGATCGGCGTGAAGTACAGCACGTCGAAGCCCATGTCCTGAATCATCGCCAGCCGCGTATGCACGTCATTAAAGGTGCCATGACGGGCCGGATCATCCGTGATCGAGCGTGGGAACAATTCATACCAACTGGCGAACTGCGCCAACTCCCGCTCCACGTCCACCGGAAATTCAGGACTCAGGCTCACGAAGGGACGATGATCGGCCTGGGCCATCAAGTCCGCGCTGCGTTGGTGCAGAAACAAGGCAACCTGCTCGGTTTCGAGCAGACCGGACAACTCATGGTGCAACGCCGCCAGCTGCTCGCTGAGGAGGCCTTCACTGCGTTCCGCTGCCTGCTTGACGTGCAGGCGCCCTTCCTGCAATTCCAGGCTGACCGACATGCAGGCCCCGTGCTTCTTTTTCAGCTCATAACAAAAACTGGCGTACCGATCGATCCAGGCTTCGATACAGAACGCATAGCGGCCCTGCTTCTTGACACGGAACTGGCCCTGCCAGCCGTTATTGCCCAACTCGGCCATCACCTCGCTCTGCCAGGTGTCGTCGCCTTCGGCACGCCAACGGATGCGCACGGCCAGTTTGTCATGACCGTCGGCAAACACTTTGCTGGTCACCACCACGTCCTGATCGACCACGGCTTTAACGGCAAATTGCCCGCCATCGAGGGTCGGCATGGTGTTTTCGATCACGATACGCGGCAGCAGCAACGCCTGGGACAGCGGTATATGCGGGTTGTAGCTCAGCTCTGTGGTTTTTTCAGCGGTCATCGAGCATCTCTCCTTACGCCCCAAGGACGCTCTTGTGCCTGGTCATCACTCACACGAAGCGATCTGCCCCGAGATGAACTCAAGGGTATGAACACACATAAGTTCCGAGCCACAGGCGCCGGCAAAGTTCAGAGGGATTTGCCAGGTCCTTCGAGGAATCAATCCCCCGGGCACGGGTCAACCAACTTAAGCACGACTCACGCCATCTATCGGTTGCACAGAACAATCACCGGCAAATGCGCCCTAACACTTAACGAATCCGCAAAAAGGCCTCCTCCATGACCGTGCGCATCGACAACCAGACCTGCTTCTTCATCACCGAAAACGGCGAAGAAATTCGCCTTTGCCCTGATATCACCATAATCACTGACGAGGAAAAATCCATGTCGGCAGTGGAACTCGACGGCCAGCGCTTCTACATCACCGAAGCAGAAGCCGACGCATTGACCGTAGCAGGCGCCGTGGACGGTCGTCGGCATTTGAAGGCCACGAACAGTGATTCGGTGATTTGACTGACCCGCATCAACACACCCCGCCAGCGCCTGACATAGGTACTCGCAGCCCGCCCTTGCGGGTGCATCAAGTTGTCGCAGGCGGGTGTGGGCAGCCCATCTGATCCGCTTTTTATTGCGTTAGCTGAGTCTGTTATGCAAACAGATCGCTGGTCATAGTGCTCAGGCCTGATGGAGGCTGATGAGCGAAAGACCATGAGCGATAGAATCCCCGTCCGAACCGTTGAACCTGCCTCGTTTATAAAAAACAATGAGCCTTCGCGTCCAAAGATGAAGGCCAAGTCCAGTGACAACCTGATCCACACCCGCAGCTTCACCGGCCTGTTCCGCACCCTGCGCATGAGCGGCGCGGGGTTTCTGTTTCTACTGTTCTTCGGCACGGTGTGGCTGAACTGGGGCGGCCGCCAGGCGGTGCTCTGGGACCTGTCCGAAAGCAAATTCCACATCTTCGGCGCGACCTTCTGGCCCCAGGATTTCATCCTGCTGTCGGCGCTGCTGATCATCGCCGCCTTCGGTCTGTTTGCGATCACCGTGTTCGCAGGCCGGGTCTGGTGCGGTTACACCTGCCCGCAGAGCTCCTGGACCTGGATCTTCATGTGGTGCGAGAAGATCACCGAAGGCGAGCGCAACCAGCGGATCAAGCTGCAAGCCGCGCCCTGGGGCCTGAACAAACTGCTCCGTCGCTCGGCCAAACACACCTTGTGGCTGGCGATCAGCCTGCTCACCGGCCTGACCTTTGTCGGCTACTTCACACCGATCCGGCCCCTGGCCGAAGAACTGCTGACTTTGCAAATCGGCGGTGTCAGCCTGTTCTGGGTGCTGTTTTTCACCGGTGCCACTTACATCAACGCCGGCTGGCTACGTGAAGCCGTGTGCATGCACATGTGTCCATACGCACGGTTCCAGAGCGTGATGTTCGACAAGGACACCCTGACCATTTCCTACGACGTGGCTCGCGGCGAAAACCGTGGCCCGCGCAAACGTGAAGTGAAACCCGCCGAGGTCGGCCTGGGTGATTGCATCGACTGTCAGGTGTGCGTCCAGGTTTGCCCGACCGGCATCGACATCCGCGATGGCTTGCAGATGGAATGCATCGGTTGCGCCGCATGCATCGACGCCTGCGATTCGATCATGGACAAAATGGGCTACGCCCGAGGGCTGATCAGCTACACCTCGGAGCATCAATTGCAGGGTGGCAAGACCCACCTGCTGCGCCCGCGCCTGATCGGTTACACCGCGGTGCTGCTGGTGATGATCGGCGCCTTCGCCCTGGCCTTGGTGGAGCGGCCGATGGTGTCGCTGGACGTGAGCAAGGACCGTGGCCTGTTCCGCGAGAACAGCGAAGGCCAGATCGAAAACATCTACAGCCTGAAGGTCATCAACAAGACCCAGCAACGTCAGGAGTACCGTCTGACACTGGTCGACGACGACGGCTTCCAGTTGCAAGGCAAGACCGAACTGAGCCTGGCCCCCGGTGAAATCGTCGATGTACCGGTGTCGGTGGCGATGACCACGGAACGGCCGAGCAGCAGCTCGCAGACGATCAGTTTCAAGATTGTCGACAGCGATGAGCCGGGTATCTATAGCGTGGCCAAGAGCCGCTTTGTTGCACCGATGAACCGCTGAGCCTTTAAGATGCAATCCTTTGTCGGATGCGGTCCCCTGTGGCGAGGGAGCTTGCTCCCGCTGGGGTGCGAAGCGCCCCTGAAAATCTACGACTGCTACGCAGCCGAGCGGGAGCAAGCTCCCTCGCCACAACAGCGCACTACATGAATAACTCCAAATCGGGCACTCGATGAAACGCTACGAAAAATTCGCCGACGACATCGCTGAACTGATCCGCTCCGGCGTTCTTGGCCCCGGCCATCGGGTGCCGTCGGTACGCTACGCCAGCCAGACCTACGGCGTCAGCCCGTCCACGGTGTTCCAGGCCTATTACCTGCTCGAACGTCGCGGCCTGATCCGCGCGCGACCGCGTTCCGGCTACTTCGTCAATGCGCATGCACCAAGCCCGTTCTCGGAGCCGGTGATCAGCAGCCAGGTCAACGAGTCCACCGAAGTCGACGTCAGCGAACTGGTGTTCTCAGTGCTGGACTCGATCAAGGACCCCACCACCGTGCCCTTCGGCTCGGCCTTCCCCAGCCCCACGCTGTTCCCGCTGCAGCGTTTGTCCCGCTCGCTGGCCAGTGCTTCCCGGGAGATGGACCCGCGCATGGTGGTCACCGACATGTCGCCGGGCAACCCGCAACTGCGTCGGCAAATCGCCCTGCGCTACATGGTCGGCGGGCTGATGCTGCCGATGGAAGAACTGCTGATCACCAACGGTGCGCTGGAAGCGCTGAACCTGTGCCTGCAAGCCGTCACCGAGCCTGGCGATCTGGTGGCCATCGAAGCCCCGGCGTTTTACGCCAGCCTGCAAGTGCTGGAACGGCTGAAGCTCAAAGCCGTGGAAATCCCCGTCCACCCGCGAGACGGCATCGACCTCGGCGTACTCGCCCAGACCCTGGAACGGCACCCGATCAAGGCCTGTTGGTGCATGACCAGTTTCCAGAACCCCATGGGCGCGACCATGCCCGAGGCGAAGAAACAGGAACTGGTGGAGTTGTTGCGCAGCCATCAGGTGCCGCTGATCGAGGATGACGTTTACGCCGAGCTCTATTACGGCCAACAGGCGCCGAAACCGGCCAAGGCGTTCGACACCGAAGGGCTGGTGATGCATTGCGGTTCGTTCGCCAAGAGCCTGGCCCCCGGCTACCGCATCGGCTGGGTCGCCGCCGGGCGCTATGCGCAGAAAATCGAACGGCTGAAACTCATGACCTCGCTGTGCGCTTCAATGCCCGCCCAGGCCGCCATCGCCGATTACCTGCAACACGGCGGCTACGACCGGCACCTGCGCAAACTACGTTACGCCCTGGAAGAACAGCAAAGTGCCATGCTCGCCGCCATCGCCCGCTACTTCCCGGCCCAGACCCGCGTCAGCCAACCGGCCGGCGGTTACTTCCTGTGGCTGGAACTGCCACCGCAGATGGATTCGTTGAAATTGTTTCAGATGGCATTGGCGCAGGGGATCAGCATTGCACCGGGGCCGATTTTTTCACCGACCCAGCGGTTCAGGAATTGTATTCGGTTGAATTATGGCAGCCCGTGGACCGAGGATTCGGAGAAGGCGATGGAGACGTTGGGGCGGATTGTCAGGTCCTTTTAACAGCAAAAGATCGCGGCGCCCACAGGCGCGTGGGAGCTGCCGAAGGCTGCGATCTTTTGATCTTGCTTCTGATCTTTACCGCCCACCACCAAGATCGACGAAAGTCCCGGTCGCATACGACGCCTTATCCGACAACAACCACACAATCGCCTCCGCCACTTCATCCGGCCGCCCACCGCGGGCCATCGGAATCGCCGACTCAAGTTTGCTGACCCGGTCCGGATCGCCGCTCAATGCATGGAAATCGGTGTAGATGTAACCCGGACGCACCGCATTGACGCGAATCCCCTCGCCCGCCACTTCCTTGGACAGGCCGATGGTGAAGGTGTCCAGCGCCCCCTTGGACGCGGCGTAATCCACGTACTCGTTGGGTGAACCCAAACGCGAGGCGACCGAGGAGACGTTGACGATGCTGCCGCCCTGCCCGCCGTGTTTGGGCGACATGCGCAAAATCGCGTGTTTGGCGCAGAGGATCGGCGCCAGGACGTTGGTCTTGAGGATTTTCAGAATGCGGAATTCCGACATTTCGTCGATCCGCGACTTTTGCCCGACGGTGCCGGCGTTGTTCACCAGCGCGGTGACCCGACCCAGTTCGGTGTCCACCCGATGAAACAGAGCGATCACTTCGTCTTCGATGCTGACGTCGGCACGCACGGCGATGGCTTGGGCACCGCGTGCGCGGACTTGCTCCAGCACACTGAGCGCCGCCTGTTCGTCGGACTGATAATTGATGCAGATCCGATAACCTTGTTCGGCGGCCAACAGGGCCGTGGCGGCGCCGATTCCACGGCTGCCGCCGGTGATGACGATGACTTTGTCCATGCTGGCTTTCCCCCGTTCCAAGCGTAAGCAGTCGGGGCCAAGAATAACCGCCATTGCGCGGTTTTGCATGGACCTGCGTCAACCCTGTGATGACAAACCTGTGGCGAGGGAGCTTGCTCCCGTTCGGCTGCGAAGCAGTCGTAAATTCAGGCAACCTGGTAGATCTGAAGAAATGAGGGGGGCCGCTTCGCTGCCCAGCGGGAGCAAGCTCCCTCGCCACAGGCATTCCCCCATCATCTCAGGGGTCCGTCAGCCGGTAGCCGATTGCTCCCCGCGGTGTATGTCGACCATGAAGCGATCGGCCGGCAGCGGATGCCCGAGCAGGTAGCCCTGCAACGAGTCGCAGCCCAGCTGGGTCAGGAAGTCTTGCTGGACGCCGGTTTCCACCCCTTCGGCGACGATCCGCAGGCCCAGCGCCTGGCCGAGGGCGACGATGGCCGAGACAATGGCCGCGTCGTCGCTGTCGTGCTCCAGATCGCGGACGAAACCCCGGTCGATCTTCAGTTCATTGGCCGGCAGGCGCTTGAGGTACATCAAGCTCGAATAGCCGGTACCGAAGTCATCGATGGACAGGTCGACGCCCATTTCCGACAGCTCCTGCAACACCGTCATGCTCGCATCGGCGTCGCTCATGGCGGTGGTTTCGGTGATTTCCAGGGTCAGGCTGTTGGCCGGCAGATGATGGGTGGCCAGGGCTTTGGCAACGCTCTGCACCAGCCCCGCGTGGCAGAATTGCAAGGCCGAGAGGTTCACCGCGATACGCCAATCGGTGTAACCGAGCACGTACCACTCGCGCATCTGCCGGCAGGCCTCGTTGAGCACCCACTCGCCAATCGGAATGATCAGCCCGGTCTTCTCCGCAAGGTCAATGAACGTGTCCGGCTGCAGCAGGCCCAGGGTCGGATGCTCCCAGCGCAGCAACGCCTCGGCGCCCACTGGCCGGCCATGACCGGCGTCGAATTTGGGCTGGTAATAAAGCTTGAACTGTTGCTGATCGACGGCACTGCGCAAGTCCTGGAGCAATTGCAGCTGTTTGCGCGCGTTGCTGTTCATCGAGGCGTCGAAGAAGCGATGACCGTTTTTCCCGGCGCCTTTGGCGTGGTACATCGCGGCATCGGCGTTCATCAGCAACTCATCGGCCGTCTGACCGTTGCCCGGATAGAGCGCGATACCGACACTGGCGGAAATCTGCAAGTCATGTTCGGCGACCCGGAACGAGCGCGCAATCAACCCGACCTGACGCTCCGCCAGGCTCAGCGCATCGTTTGGCTCGTTCAGGCGCACCAGCAACACGAACTCGTCGCCGCCGATCCGCGCCAGGGTGTCCTGGCTACGCAGGTCTTCGCGCAGGCGCAGTGCAACTTCACGCAACAGCTGGTCGCCCATGTGATGGCCGAACGCATCGTTGACCGGTTTGAAGCCGTCCAGATCAATGAACATCAACGCAAAACAGCTGCCCTGCTCCTGCACTTTCGATATGGCCTGATCGATACGGTCGGCCAGCAACATGCGGTTGGGCAAACCGGTCAGGGTGTCGTGCAAGGCCAGTTGAGTGAGTTCACGGTTGGCCACGGTCAGCGAGTGGGCGAGGTCCGCGGTGCGAGCCTCCAGGCGGGCATCGAGGATCGACGTCAGCAAGGCGATGCTCAATATCGCCAAGGTGGTGATCAGCACCAGGCTGTCCAGCCCCTTGCCGTTCAAGCCGCTGACCGCCGCACCACAGAAACTGCCGGCGGCAAAGCGCGCCGCGGCCATGCCGGTGTAGTGCATGCCGACGATGGCAATGCCCATGATGACTGCAGCACCCGCACGGAACAGGCGAACATGCGGCGTGTGCTGGCGCAGGCGGAAAGCGATCCATAACGCCGCGCCCGACGCGCCGACGGCAATCAGCAACGACGCGCCAAACAGAGTCGGGTCGTAATCGATTCCCGGCTGCATGCGCATGGCGGCCATGCCGGTGTAATGCATGGCGCTGATACCCGCGCCCATGACCAGCGCGCCGAACGCCAGTTGCCAGGCCGGGAGCCGTGGCTGACTGACCAGCCAAAGGGCAAAGCCGCAAGACAGCACCGCGATCAACAGCGACAGTGCCGTGAGGGTGGTGTCGTAGCCCAGGTCGATCGGCAATGTGAACGCAAGCATGCCGATGAAATGCATCGACCACACGCCGATGCCCATCGCAAAAGCGCCGCCCGCCGTCCATAAATGCACCGCTCGGCCCTTAGCCGTGGCGATGCGTCCGGTGAGGTCAAGCGCGGTATAAGAGGCCAGTATCGCCACGCACAGCGATATGAAAACCAGCGTAAGGGAATAACTACCAATGAGCATGGGATTTCTCGCAACAGCCCCCGCCATACTGTGTTTGTTCTCGGGGAGCAAAGCCGGCGATTGTACTGATTCCGCGGACGAACGCACTCACAAAGTAATCAAAAGGCCATCAAGATGATTGTGGCGAGGGCGCTTGCTCCCGCTGGACGGCGAAGCCGTCCCAAAGATGCTCACGCGTACATTCAGTCAAAACGCATCAATCGGTTTGCGACTGCTTCGCAGCCGAGCGGGAGCAAGCTCCCTCGCCACAGGGATGGGGTTATTGCTTGTCACTCACCTGAAGCTGCCCGTCCCACCCACCGCCCAGCGCGGCAATCAACTGCACGCTGGCAATCAGCCGGCTCTGCAACAGGCTCAGCGCGTTGCGTTCGTTGTTCAACGCCGTAGCCTGAACCACCACCACATCCAGATAGGCAATCAACCCGGCCTTGTACTGATTCCGGGTCAAGCGAAGAGACTCGCGCGCCGCATCCAGAGCTTCCTGGCGCACGACCGCTTCGTCTTCCAGCACCTTGAGCTGCACCAGGTAATTTTCTACCTCGCGAAAACCATCGAGCACGGTCTGGCGGTATTTGGCGACAGTCTCGTCGTAGGCCGCTTCACTGCGATCGACTTCCGCCGAGCGCTGACCACCGTCGAACAGGGTCATGGCCAGTTGTGGGCCGACCGACCAGAAACGGTTCGGCAAGCTGATCCAGTTGGCGTAAGTGCTACTGCTATAGCCGCCGTTCATGCTCAGGGTCAGGTCCGGGTAGTAGGCCGCCTTCGCCACGCCGATGTTGGCGTTGGCGGCCATCACCGAGCGTTCGGCGGAGGCGATGTCCGGGCGCCGTTCCAGCAGCTGCGAAGGCAAGCTCAGCGGCACCTGGGGAAGCGCCGGGATGTCTGGGGTTTCGGCCAGGCTGAATTCGGCCGGTGGCAGGCCGATCAGCACGGCGATGGCGTTCTCGAACTGCGCGCGCTGCCAGATCAGGTCGACCATCTCCGCCTGGGTGGTTTTGAGCTGAGTGGTGGCCTGGGCCACCGCATCCTTGCCGGAAACTCCGGCGCGGTACTGGTTTTCGGTCATTTTCAGCGAGCGCTGATAGGCCTCGACTGTCGCTTCCAGCAGGCGTTTCTGCTCATCGATCACCCGCAATTGCAGGTAGTTCTGCACCAGCTCCGATTGCTGGCTCAGGCGCATCGCCGCCAGGTCGGCAAAACTCGCCTGGGCGTTGGCCGTGTCGGCTTCCAGGCCTCGACGCAATTTGCCCCAGATATCGGCTTCCCAACTGACCCCGGCCTGTGCCGAGTAAGTGTCACGGATACCGCTGGACGAACTGCTCAGGCTCGAACTGCTGCTGCCGGTGCCCTGGCTGGAGCGGTTCTTGCTGACGGTCAGGTCCACCGTCGGAAAAAACGCCCCACGGGCACTGCGCACCAAGGCCTGGGCCTGACGGTACTGGGCCTCGGACTGGGCAACGGTCTGATTGGCGCTGTTGAGCTTTTCGATCAGGCCGTTGAGCTGCTGATCGCCATACAGCTCCCACCAGGCACCACGCGCCAACGAATCGCTGGGGTTGGCCTGACGCCAGCCGGCCGCCTCTTTGTACTGCGCAGGTGCGGCGGCTTGCGGGCGCTGGTAATCCGGGCCGATGGCGCAGGCACTGAGCATTGCCACGCACAGCGACAGGCTCAGCAAACGCGAGCCTCGGGCCGTGATCAGCGGTGCAGCCAGGTTGAGAAGCGAACGGTCAGTCATAGCGGAGTTTCCAGAGCAGCATCGGTACGCACCCCACGCCAGCGGTTGAAACGATGGCGCAGTTTGTCGAGATAGAGGTAAACCACCGGGGTGGTGTAAAGGGTCAGCACCTGGCTGAAGACCAGCCCGCCGATGATGGTCAGGCCCAGCGGCTGACGCATTTCCGCCCCTTCGGCGCGGCTCAGCAGCAGCGGCAAGGCACCGAGGATCGCCGCCAGGGTGGTCATCAGAATCGGTCGCAGCCGTTGCAGGCAGGCGCTGCGGATCGATTCCAGCGGCTCCAGGCCTTGGTGCCGTTCCAGTTGCAGCGCCAGGTCGATCATCAGAATGGCGTTTTTCTTCACTACACCAATCAACAGGAACAGTCCCAACAAGGAGATCAGGCTGAACTCACCGCCCAGCACATAGATCGACAGCAGCGCGCCGACCCCGGCCGATGGCAAGGTCGAAAGAATGGTCAGCGGATGAATGTAGCTTTCATACAGCACACCCAGCACCAGATACACCGCGACCAGCGCGCCGAGAATCATCCACGGCTGGCTCTTCTGTGCGGCGGCGAAGGCATCGGCGGTGCCGGCCATTTTCGCGATCACGTCTTCCGGCAGGCCGAGTTTGGCAATCGCCCGCTCGATGGCCGCCGAGCCCTGCTCCACCGTCACCCCTTCGGCCATGTCGAAGGCGATGCTTTCCGAAGCGAACTGGCCTTCGTGGCTGACCCGATCGTTTTCCAGGCTGCTCTCATAGTGGGCGATGGTCGACAACGGAATTCGCGCGCCGTCGGCAGTGATCACTTTGACCTGGTTCAGGGTGACCGGGTCCTGGGCGTATTTCGGATTGACCTCCATCACCACCTGATACTGGTTGAGGCTGTCGTAGATCGTCGAAATCTGCCGCTGGCTATAGGCGTTGTTCAGCACCGCCGTGACCATGTTCATGTCCACGCCCAGCCGCTTGGCCTGATCGCGATCGACGATCAGCGTCACTTGCTGGGCGCCACGGCCTTCACGGGCGTCAATCGCCGTCAGCTCAGGCAGGGCCTTGAAGGCGGCAACGACTTTCGGATACCACTCGCGTAACGCACCGAGATCGCCACTTTGCAGGATGTAGGAATACTGCGAGGTGGTCTGCTCGCGACCGCCGCCGAATTGCAGGTCCTGGTCGGCCATCAGCATCAGTTGCGCACCGGGCACTTTGGGCATTTCCTTGCGCAAACGCTCGATGACTTTCTGCGCGGACAGATTGCGTTCCTTGATCGGCTTGAGCCGCACCAGCATGAACGCGTTATTGGTGCCATTGTTGCCACCGATGAACCCTGCAACGCTTTGCACCGCGTCGTCCTTGAGCACGGCGCGGCGGAAGGTTTCCATCTTCGGCTGCATCACGCTGAACGACAGGCCATTATCGCCACGCACGAAACCGATCAGCTGGCCGGTGTCTTGCTGGGGAAGAAAGGTTTTGGGAACAACAACATACAGCGCAATGTTTACGCCAATCGTCACGAACAGACTGAGCAAGGTCAGTCGGCGATGACGCAGCACCCAGTCGAGGCTGGTGGCGTATTTGCCGACCATCCACTCATTGGCCCGCTGGCTCCAGCGTTGCAAACGGTTTTCCTGCCCCGGCGTATGCGGCTTGAGCCAGCGCGCACAAAGCATTGGCGTCAGCGTCAGCGACACCAGCAGCGACACCACGATGGCCGCCGCCAGGGTGATGGAAAACTCGCGGAACAGGCTTTCGATGATCCCGCCCATGAACAGGATCGACAGGAACACCGCCACCAGCGAGACGTTCATCGATAGCAGCGTGAAGCCGACCTCCTGCGCCCCGAGGTACGCGGCCTTCATCGGCGGTACGCCCTTGTCGATGTGCCGGGAAATGTTCTCCAGCACCACGATGGCATCGTCCACCACCAGCCCGGTGGCCAGAATCAGCGCCATCAGCGACAGGTTGTTCAGGGAGAAGCCGTAGAGGTACATCACGGCAAACGTGCCCACCAGTGACACCGGCACCGCCAGGGTCGGAATCAAAGAGGCGCGAAAGTTACCGAGGAACAGGAACACCACCAGAATCACCAGCGCCACGGCAATCAACAGGGTCATTTCCGCTTCGTGCAGGGTGGCCTTGATCACCGGCGAACGGTCCATCGCCAGGTTCAGCTTGACGCTGGCCGGCAGCACCGCCTGCAATGCCGGCAACTGCGCCTTGATCTCGTTGACCGTCTCGATGATGTTGGCGCCGGCCTGGCGGTTGATCACCAACAAGACTGCCGCGTCATCGTTGAAGAACCCGCTGTTGTAGCGGTCCTCGACGCTGTCGCTGACCTTGGCCACATCCTTCAATCGCAGGGCTGCGCCGTCTGCGTAGTGAATGATCAGCGACTCGTAATCCTTGGCCTTTTCCAGTTGATCGTTGGCCTGGACCTGCCACAGCCGCTGGCCGTCTTCGACCGAGCCCTTGGGCCGGCGCACGTTGGCGTTGGCGATGGTGGTGCGCACATCGTCCAGTGCCACGCCGTACTGGTTGAGCGCCTGGGGTTCGAGCTCGATGCGCACCGCCGGCAACGAACTGCCGCCGATCTGCACTTCACCTACGCCCTGCACCTGAGACAGGCTCTGGGACAGAATGGTCGAGGCCAAATCGTAGAGCTGGCCTTTTTCCAACACATCCGAGGTCAGCGACAGCACCATGATCGGCGCTTGCGATGGGTTGACCTTCTTGTAAGTCGGCATGCTGCGCATTCCGCTGGGCAGCAGGTTGCGCGAGGCGTTGATCGCCGCCTGCACTTCCCGCGCCGCGCCGTTGATGTCGCGGTCCAGGTCGAACTGCAGAATCACCCGGGTCGAGCCCTGGCTGGAACGGCTGCTCATGGTGTTGACCCCGGCGATGGTGCCGAAGGAACGCTCCAGCGGCGTGGCCACGGTTGAGGCCATGACCTCCGGGCTCGCACCAGGCAGGCTCGCCTGGACCACGATCACCGGAAAATCCATCTGCGGCAGTGGCGATACCGGCAACAGGCCGAAGCTCACGCCGCCCAGCAGCATGATCGCCAGGCTCAGCAACATCGTCGCGACCGGGCGCTTGATGAAAGGTCCGGACAGGTTCATGGCTGCTCTACCGGGTCCACGGACTGGGTCTTACGGCCCCAGCGCCGCCCGAGGCGGTCGAAGTACAAGTAGATAACGGGTGTGGTGAACAGCGTCAGTACCTGACTCACCAACAAGCCACCGACCATCACCAGACCCAGAGGCTGGCGCAACTCCGCGCCGGAACCGGTGGCGAGCATCAGTGGCACCGCGCCGAACAATGCCGCCAGGGTGGTCATCAGAATCGGCCGGAAACGCAACAGAGCCGCCTGATAGATCGCAGCCTGCGGGTCCATGCCCTGATTACGTTCAGCCTCGAGGGCGAAGTCGATCATCATGATCGCGTTCTTTTTCACGATACCGATCAGCAAGATGATGCCGATGATCGCGATCATCCCCAGGTCATTACCGCTCAACAGCAGCGCCAGCAAGGCGCCGACCGCCGCCGAGGGCAAGGTCGAGAGGATGGTGATCGGGTGAATGTAGCTCTCGTAGAGCACGCCGAGCACGATGTACATGGTCACCACCGCCGCCAGAATCAGCAGCAAGGTGCTCGACAGCGACGCCTGGAACGCTTCGGCCGCGCCCTGGAACTGGGTCTGCACGCCAATCGGCATGCCGATGTCTTTCTGCACCTGATCGATGATCTGCACCGCATGCCCCAACGCCACGCCGGGCGTCAGGTTGAACGACATCATCACCGCCGGGAACTGGCCGATGTGGGTGATCGCCAGTTGCGCCTGACGCTCCTCGACATGCGCCAGGCTGGACAGGCGCACTTGCCCGCCATCGGTGGTCTTGACGTGAATCTGGTTCAGCGCATCGGGGCCGATCTTCTCGCCGGACTGCGATTGCAGCACCACGCGGTACTGGCTGGCCTGGGTGTAAATGGTGGAAATCTGCCGCTGGCCGAAGGCGTCGTAGAGCGCGTCGGTGATGTTCGATACCGATACGCCAACCCGCGACGCCGCATCGCGGTCGATCACCAGATAAACCTGCAAACCCTTGTCCTGCAAATCGCTGGCGACATCGGTCAGTTCCGGCCGTTGCGCCAGGGCTTCGACCAGACGCCCGCTCCACAAGCCAAGCAACTCGGCATCCGGCGACGACATGCTGAACTGGTACTGCGTACGGCTGACCCGATCTTCGATGGTCAGGTCCTGCACCGGCTGCATGAACAGGCGAATGCCAACCAGCTTGTCCAGCTCCGGTTGCAAGCGGGCAATGACTTGGGTGGCGCTCAGGTTGCGGTGGCTGTGGGACTTGAGGTTGATCAGTAACCGGCCGCTGTTGAGCGTCGAGTTATCACCGTCGACGCCAATATAGGACGACAGGCTTTCGACCGCAGGGTCAGCCAGGATCACCTTGGCCAATTCCTGCTGGCGCGCGCTCATCGCCGCGAAGGAAATCGACTGTGGCGCCTCGGAAATCCCCTGGATCACCCCGGTGTCCTGCACCGGGAAGAAACCCTTGGGCACCACCATGTACAGGAACACGGTCAATGCCAGCGTGCCGATGGCCACCAGCAAAGTCGCTGGTTGATGCTTGAGCACCCACTGCAACTTGCGCCCGTAGGCGGCGATCATCCAGTCGATGGTCGCGCCACTGGAGCGGTAGAACCAGCCCTGATCTTTTTCCTTGGGCTCACGCTTGAGCAACCGCGCGCACATCATCGGCGTCAGGGTCAGGGACACTACCAGCGAAATCAGGATCGCCACCGCCAACGTGATCGCGAACTCGCGGAACAAGCGCCCCACCACGTCGGCCATGAACAGCAGCGGAATCAGCACCGCGATCAACGACAGGGTCAGGGAAATCAGGGTAAAGCCGATCTGCTTGGCGCCCTTGAGCGCCGCTTGCAGCGGGCTGTCGCCCTCTTCGATGAAGCGGGAAATGTTCTCCAGCATGACGATTGCATCGTCCACCACGAAACCGGTGGCGATAGTCAGCGCCATCAGGGTCAGGTTGTTGACCGAAAACCCGGCGAGGTACATCACGCCGAAGGTGCCGATCAACGACAGCGGCACCGCCACCGACGGAATGATCGTGGCACTGGCTCGCCGCAGGAACAGGAACGTGACCATCACCACCAGGGCGATGGCGATCAGCAGTTCGTGTTGCACGTCGGTGACCGAGGCGCGGATGGTTTGTGTGCGATCGGTGAGCACCGTGACGTCGAGGCCGGCCGGCAGGTTGTCGGTGATGCTCGGCAGCAAGGCCTTGATCCGGTCGACCACCTCGATGACATTGGCGCCGGGCTGACGCTGGATGTTCAGCAGCACGGCCTGGTTTTCATTGGCCCATGCCGCCAGGCGTTCGTTCTCGGCGCCATCGACAATTTCCGCCACGTCCTTGAGCCGCAACGGCGCGCCGTTTTTATAGGCCAGAATCAGGTTGGCGTAGTCCTTGGGCGACGTCAGCTGGTCGTTGGCGTCGAGCATCGACACCCGGGTCGGGCCGTCGAAGTTGCCCTTGGGCTGGTTGACGTTGGAGGCACCGATCAAGGTGCGCACGTCCGACAGGTTCAGGCCGTTGGCCGCCAGGGCCTCGGGGTTGACCTTGATCCGCACCGCCTGACGCTGACCGCCGGCAATAGTGACCATGCCGACGCCGCTGATCTGGGCGATTTTCTGTGCCATACGGGTGTCGACCAAGTCATTGAGCTTGGGCAGCAGCATGGTTTTGGAGGTGATGGCCAGGGTCAGCACCGGGGTATCCGCCGGGTTGACCTTGTTGTACACCGGCGGCGCTGGCAAATCCTTGGGCAGCAAATTGGTCGCGGCGTTGATCGCGGCCTGCACTTGCTGCTCGGCGACGTCCATGTTGATGTCGAGGCTGAACCGCAGGGTCAGCACCGAGGCACCACCGGAACTGGTCGAGGCCATCTGGGTCAGGCCGGGCATCTGGCCGAACTGACGTTCCAGCGGCGCAGTCACGGCACTGGTCATGACATCCGGGCTGGCGCCGGGATAGAGCGTCATGACGCGGATGGTCGGGTAATCGACCTGAGGCAATGCCGACACCGGCAGCAGCCGATAAGCGATCACCCCGGCCAGAATAATGGCCAGCATGCTCAGGGTCGTGGCGACCGGGCGAAGGATGAACAGCCGCGAGATGTTCATGCGCCGCCCTTTTTCGCCTTGTCGGTGGCCGCCGGCTCGCCTGGGGTCGCCGCCGATTTGCCTTGCAGATGTTCGGTCGGAGTGGTCGGTACATCCTTGCTGTCGTTGACCACCTCCACTTCACTGCCGTCCTTCAGGCGGTCGGTGCCTTCCAGCACCACCCGATCACCGATGGCCAGGCCTTCAGTGATCACGGTGTTTTCCCCGTCACTGGCGCCGACTTTCAACTGGCGGATGGTGACCTTCTTGTCGCCGTCCAGCGCATAGACGAATGTGCCGTTGGTGCCGAACTGGATCGCCGCCGAGGGTGCAAGCACCACATCTTTAAGGGTATCGGCCAGCAGGTGCACGTTGACGAACTGATTGGGGAACAGCGCTTGATCGCGGTTCTCGTAGCGGGCCTTGAATTTCAGGGTGCCGGTGGTGACGTCGATCTGGTTATCGAGGCTCTGCAACACGCCGGTGGCCTGCAATTGGGTGTCGCCGCGGTCCCAGGCTTCGGCGGGCAGCTTGGCGCCGGTGCGATAGCGGGTCAGCACGGTGTCCAGGCTGTTTTCCGGCAAGGTAAAGGCCACGCTGATCGGTTGGGTCTGGGTGATGATCACCAGCGCCGTGGTGTCGTTGGCCGCCACAAGGTTGCCGACGTCCAGCTGCCGCAGACCCACACGCCCGGTGATCGGAGCGCGGATCTTGGTGAATTCCAGATTGAGCTTGGCGTCGTTGACCGCCGCCTGATTGGTCTTGACCGTACCCTGATACTGGGCGACCAGCGCTTCGGCGGTGTCCAGGGTTTGCTTGGCGATACTGTCTTCGCGGTACAGGCCACGATAACGCTCGACGTCGACCTGGGCGTTTTTCAATTGCGCCTGATTCTGCAGCAAGGTGCCTTCGGCCTGGAGCAAGGCATTCTGATAAGGACGTGGATCGATCTCGGCCAGCAGGTCACCCGCCTTGACCATCTGCCCTTCTTCGAAATAGACCTTGACCAGTTCGCCACCGACGCGGCTGCGCACATTGATGGTGTTCAGCGCCGTGACCGTGCCCAGCGCCTTGTAATACAGCGGAAAATCGCCTTTGACCACCGGCGCCACGCGCACCGGAACCGGTCCCGTCGCCCCGCCGAATCCCGGACGCATCCCCCCCGACCGACCGGTATGCCCGGCAACGGCTTTCTGCCCTGCGCCCTCCTTCGGGCTGCTGCCAGCGGGCCAGAACTTCCAGCACAGGCCGACGATGACCAACAGGACAAGCAGGCCGAACAGCCAGCGACGAGGATTGCGGGAAGCGGAGGATTGCATGGAATGATCAACCATTGGGCGCGTGCGCTTTTTTCTACGGGAGGCTGAACGATAAGCACTGGCGGGTATTAAGCAAAGCGCCTTTACCGGCAATTTACCTTTGGCTTACGTAACAGGAAGTTAGGACACAAATGAAAACGGCCTGGACAGGGCCAGGCCGTTAACAATTGTAAAACTTTGCTTACTTCAGAACGGCGAGCGCTGCGTCGTAGTTCGGTTCTTCAGCGATTTCCTTGACCAGTTCGCTGTGCAGGACCTTGTCGTTTTCGTCCAGAACCACGACGGCACGGGCGGTCAGGCCTTTGAGTGGACCATCGGCGATGGCCACGCCGTAGTTTTCCTTGAACTCGGCACCGCGCAGGGTCGACAGGTTCTGTACGTTTTCCAGGCCTTCGGCGCCGCAGAAGCGGGCTTGGGCGAACGGCAGGTCAGCCGAGATGCACAGCACCACGGTGTTGGCCACGTCATTGGCCTGGGCATTGAACTTGCGCACGGAGGTGGCGCAGGTCGGGGTGTCGACGCTTGGGAAGATGTTCAACACTTTACGCTTGCCGGCGAAGCTCGCCAGGGTCACGTCGGACAGATTGCCGGCAACCAGGGAAAAGGCTGGCGCCTGGGAACCGGCTTGTGGCAGTTGGCCGTTGACTTGAACCGGGTTGCCTTTAAGAGTGACTTGAGCCATGAACGGAGTCCTTCTGAACGTTGATGTAGAGAATTTTGACGAGGCCGAAGTTAACCACGAAATGAGCCGGGGACCTATGCAAAAACACAAATTGTCATGAGTGGCGGGAGAGGCAAACCTGCAATTCCACAGGGCTGGATGCACGTGCACTACCCAAGTAACTGCAGCATATTGCGGTGCCGCGCCGCGAAAATCCGCCGCATGCAGGCATTCACCAGCAGCCCTTCAGTCAAGGCACCGCCAATCGCCGCATAGGTCACGCGGTCGGTGTACAGCGTACCGCCCTCTCCCGCCGCCACCCGATGCTCATGACGAAAGGCACGCAACGGCCCCTTGAGCATTTCATCGATGAAATGCGTATCGCCGACCTCCCGGATCACCACCGTCCAGTTCGACGGGATCATGTTGAACATCCAGTGCCTGAAGCGGAACTGGAGGGCACCTTCCGTTGGTCGTTGGATGGGTCTCACAGGAATATTTGATCGCGAGGAGGATGTCGAAAATACATCTGTTCCCTACAACATCGACTAAAACGAAAAGGACAATTTTTGTTTAGGTGCGTTGTCGATTCAAGTCACGCCCATTCGACTATGCAATGAATCACTCAACTTCAACGGAGACAAGACCATGCGATTCATGATCATTGTAAAAGCCAGCCCCGATTCCGAGGCCGGCGTGATGCCCAGCGAAGAACTGATGACCGCAATGGGCAATTACAACGAGGAACTGGCCAAGGCCGGCATCCTCATCGACTGCGATGGCCTGCAGCCCAGCAGTAAAGGTGCCCGTGTGCGCTTCTCGGGAGATAAACGCACAGTGATCGACGGCCCGTTCGCCGAAACCAAAGAGCTGATCGCCGGCTACTGGCTGTGGCAGGTGAAGTCGAAAGAGGAAGCGATCGAGTGGGTCAAGCGCTGCCCCAATCCGATGCCGGGTACAGAGGCCGAGATCGAGATTCGCCAGGTGTTCGAGGCCGAAGATTTCGGTGCAGAGTTCACCCCGGAACTGCGTGAACAGGAAGAGCGCGTGCGGGCACAGGCGAAGAAGCACTGAAGCACACCTACGCGCGACTCAGCATTCAACAGTGATGTTGACTGACAATCCTTCTTCGCGAGCAAGCCCATGCCCACAGGAGATTGTGGTTGGCAAATCAGCCAAGGCTCATTCAATACCTGTGGGAGCGCGGCTTGCCCGCGAATGGACCTTCAATTCAACAAGCAAACCCGTTGACGCGACAACCACCTGCTAGAGTAAAAAAAGCCTTCATGCAGGCCAGACCGAATGTCATCTTCGGAAAATGAGGAAACGTCTATGAAAGGTTTGCTTCGCGTTGCGGGATTCAGCCTGATGGCGCTTTTCGCAAGTTGTGGTGTCGGTGCCCAGACAATGCAAAGTCATGCGGCGCCGGTTGCGCTCACTGTCATACCGGCCGACATCCCGGGGGAATAGCCAAGGGGATTGATCGTTCCCATGCCTGGGAACGATCTTGCGCGAACAATAAACCCGCGTTACTTGGACTTGAATTTTACAAACGACTGATTCATGTCCGAAGCCCAGCCATCGATCACGTTTTTCACGTCATCGGCTTTCATCACCTGAGCTTCGTTTTCCAGCGGTTTGCCGGTGCCCTTGCGCACCACCTGGGCGATGACTTTGTTGGTGCCGCCGTCGAGAAACACCGCTTCGGTGGCCAGATCGGTTTGCTGATCGCGAGCACCGCTGGCGGTGGTGACGGCCGCTGCCACCAGGGCGATCGGGATCACTTCATATGGCTTGAGGCTTTCGGTCTTGCTGCTGACGGCGGTGATCGCCGCACGTACCACGATCACGCCTGGGCCGGGGCCGCTGGCCAGTGGCAGGGATTTACCCAGTTCGCGCTTGAGCGCTTGATCGTAGTAGCTGGTGATGCCGTTCAACGTGGTCTGAGGGATTTTCGCTGTCGGTTGCGGTTTGGGATAGAGCTGAGTCGGCTCGATGTAGGCACTGGTGTATTTGTTGACGTTGAGCTTGGGATCGACCCAGCGCATCACCACGGCGCCCGATGGCGACTTGGCTTCCTTGAGCTGGCTGTAGTCCTTGAGAAAGCCGGAGTACTGGTCTGGCTCGACGACTTTGCTGGCGCAACCCGCCACCCCGAGAGAGGCGATGCACAGTGTGCTCATCATTAACGCAAGCTTCATGCTTTAACTCCTGTCAGAAGGACGGCAACGGTATTGCCTACGAGAGTTACAGGTATAGCTAATGCCCGGCGTTTTTGTATCGAAAATCACAATTTTCAGCTCTCGCCACGGTCGCGGCAATCACCACGAAGACCCGCTTTTCGCTGCCAACTCCCGCCGGCTATTGGCCCGCATCGCCTTGATCAACGATACCGTGCCCACCAGGATGATCACCGCGCCGAACAGGAAGTCGATGGTGTACAACTGGAAATCGTTCAACGGCCCCACCAGGAACACCCGGATCGCGCCAATACTCACCAGCGTCGCGAGAAAGTCGATACCCGGCTCGTCGCGATAGAACACGTGCAGCAGCGGCAGGCACATCACCAGCAACAACAGCAACACAATCACCTTGAACGAGCCCTTGCGCTCGACGCTGAACGCGCATTCGTTGGCGCCGTAGGGCTTGTAGTCCTGCTCGCTGATCAGCGAATTTTTCTCGTTGATGTACTCGACACGGTTGTACTTCTGGATCGGCGTAAAGGTGTTGGACATCTGCATGCTGGTGGTGACGTTTTTGAAGCGCAGGTCGACGCGCTCGTTACCCTTGAGGTAGTACAACACCGGTTTGTAACCGTAGCGGTAGGTGTCGAACGGAAAGTCGGTCGCACGCCCCTGGACGTCGATGGGCCGGGACTCAAGTTCGGCGTAGACACTTTTGTTGACCGAAGACAGGTTACGGCTCAGGGGTTTGATCTTGACCTGTTCCATGAAAATCGGCGCAACGCCGTAGGACCACTGTAGCGGCTCCATGCGCAGCCGCAGTTCGTTGCGGCCCAGGTCGTAGCGATCAAAGGTTCGCTCGGAAACGACAACCGCCCCCGAGAGCATGAACTCGCCGCGAACGTTGTTGGTGATGCGC
Source organism: Pseudomonas sp. Pseusp15 (assembly GCF_059492165.1). Classification (NCBI taxonomy): domain Bacteria; kingdom Pseudomonadati; phylum Pseudomonadota; class Gammaproteobacteria; order Pseudomonadales; family Pseudomonadaceae; genus Pseudomonas; species Pseudomonas sp. Pseusp15. The sequence goes on along the minus strand of NZ_CP168523.1, from coordinate 1,883,677 downwards.
AGCGACAGTTGATCCTTGCCCTGCCCGCCGCTATCGCTGGCCGGCGGCGTGCCGCACCAGGCGTAGCTGTCGAACGCATCCCCGAGCTGGCCGTTACGGTTCTCTTTGAACACATAAAAATAACTGCCCCACAGGGCCGCCATCAGCAACAGCGCTATCAACCCTAAAATCTTCTTGCCCGCGCCCAAACCAGACTCCTTTCTTCACCAACTCCTTATGAGACGCGGACTCTATCAAAATGCCATCATTGGCCCAAGCAAAAGATTTCGATGCCCTACCGCCGCCGAAACAACGGCCGCGGCTCGATCACCGAACGCCCATACAACACGCTCATCCCCGCCAGTCCCTTCAGCGCATCTTCGGCAGACTTGTCTTCACGCACGGCAAAGCTGTCGAAACCGCATTGGCGCATGTGGCTGAGTTGATCGCGCAGCACATCGCCAATCGCGCGCAATTCGCCTTGCCATCCGAATCGCGTGCGCAACAGATAGGCCTGGCTGTAGGCACGTCCGTCGCGAAAACTCGGGAAGTCCAGGGCAATCAGCGGCAGGTCGGGGAACCACGGAATCAGATTTGTCACTTCGTCGTCAGGACCGAGCCAGACACCTTCGAGCGCGGTTGTGGTGTCGGCGTTAAGGGCCAGCCACTGGGGTAACGGCAGGATCAGCGGCCCGGCCGGCGGTTCACCGGTCGTTTCACGAATCAACTGCCACGGGTCATCGCGCACCCACTCGGCACCGCCCTCTCGCAAACGCAGCAGATTGTTCATGCCGACACCTCCAGCACCTTTGGATAAACCCGTTCCTTGAATGGCTCCAGACCGATGCGCGCCAGGGTATCGACGAACAGTTCTTCGCTCTCGCGGTAGCGCACGAACGTGCCGATGATCCGTTCAATCACATCGGGCACTTCGGCGGCACTGAAGGACGGGCCGATGACCTTGCCCAACGCGCTGTCCTTGCCCTGGGCGCCGCCGAGGGTGATCTGGTACCACTCGCTGCCGTTCTTGTCGACGCCAAGGATGCCGATGTTGCCGATGTGGTGATGGCCGCAGGCGTTCATGCAGCCGGAGATGTTCAGGCTGATGTCGCCCAGGTCATGCAGGTAGTCCAGATCGTCGAAACGTGCCTGAATCGCTTGCGCGATGGGGATCGACTTGGCGTTGGCCAGGGCGCAGAAGTCGCCGCCAGGGCAAGCGATGATGTCAGTCAGCAAGCCGATGTTGGCACTCCCCAGGCCTTGCTCGCAGGCCAGGCACCACAGCGCGTAAAGGTCTGCCTTGGGCACGTCCGGCAGGACGATGTTCTGTTCATGGGCGATGCGGATTTCGCCGAAACCGAACTGCTCGGACCATTGCGCCACCGCTTCCATTTGCTCGGCCGTGACATCCCCCGGCGGCGCGGCGATACCCGGCTTGGTCGACAGCACCACACTGGCGTAACCCGGCACCTTGTGCGGCTGAACGTTGCGCGCCACCCAACGGGCGAACGCCGGGTGCTCGGCCAGGCGCGTGCCGAAGTCCAGGTCGGTGCCGGCCAGTGAACGGTAATCGGGTGGCACAAAGGCGCTGGCGACACGCTCATACTCGACGTCGGTCAACTGCGCCGGGCCGTCCTTGAGGTGTTGCCACTCCTCCTCCACTTCCTTGGCGAACGCTTCGATCCCCAGGGCCTTGACCAGAATCTTGATCCGCGCCTTGTACTTGTTATCGCGCCGTCCGTGGCGGTTGTAGACCCGCAGCACCGCCTCGACATAAGACAGCAAATGCTGCCACGGCAAGCCTTCGCGAATCTGCAGACCGAGAATCGGCGTACGCCCCAACCCGCCGCCAACGATCACCCGCAAGAGCATTTGCCCGCTGTCGTCGCAATAAAGATAAAGACCGATGTCATGCATCATGATCGCCGCGCGGTCCTGTTTCGCCGAACAGATGGCGATCTTGAACTTGCGCGGCAGGAACAGGAATTCCGGGTTGATGGTCGACCATTGCCGCAGGATCTCCGCCAGCGGACGCGGGTCCATCAGCTCGTCCGCCGCAACGCCGGCGAAGGCTTCGGTGGTGATGTTGCGCACGCAGTTGCCGGAGGTCTGGATCGCGTGCATTTCCACTTGGGCCAGGCGTTCGAGGATGTCCGGGACCTGGGCCAGTTCGATCCAGTTGAACTGCATGTTTTGCCGGGTGGTGAAGTGGCCGTAACCACGATCGTAGTCCCGGGCAATGCTCGCCAGGGTGCGCATCTGCTGTGCGCCGAGGGTGCCGTAAGGAATCGCCACGCGCAGCATGTAGGCGTGTTTTTGCATATACAGGCCATTCTGCAAACGCAGGGGCAGGAACTCTTCTTCGCTCAATTCGCCGGCCATGAAACGTTCGACCTGATCGCGAAACTGCGCAACACGCTCGAACACCAGGGCCCGGTCATAGTCATCGTATTGATACATGTGGCTACCTCATCAGGATTGATCGGGCTCTGCGGCTCGCTCTCGAGGTAGCGACTATGAACCTGCGGCACAGCACGTTACAGATTCAGCTAAACACTAAAAAACCGTATCAGGACGCGACTGATGGCCGCAGGCGTGCCCCGTATCTGATCCGTATAAATGAAAGTTTCCTGAGACTGTTTTGTTTCCGGCAGGGTTTCTACAGTTCATCGCATGCCAGACCGGGTGGCCTGGCAAGACTTTGCAACCGTGGAAGAACTGACCATGAGCACAGCAACAATCGGACTGGCCTATAACTACAAGGTCGTCCGCCAATTCGTCGTGGCAACCGTGGTATGGGGCGTCGTCGGGATGGCGATGGGGGTATGGATCGCCTCGCAACTGGTATGGCCCGAGATGAACCTCGACCTGCCGTGGACCACCTTCGGCCGCTTGCGCCCGCTGCACACCAGCCTGGTGATTTTCGGCTTTGCCGGCAGTGCGCAATTCGCCGCCAGTTACTACGCCGTGCAGCGCACCTGCCAGGTTCGGCTGTTCTCGGACAAACTCGCTGCATTCACCTTCTGGGGCTGGCAATCGGTGATCGTGGTGATGCTGATCAGCCTGCCGCTGGGCTACACGACCACCAAGGAATACGCCGAGATCGAGTTCTCCGGCGCGGTGTGGATGACGGTGGTCTGGCTCGCCTATGCCATCGTGTTCTTCACCACCGTGGTGCGCCGCAAGACCAAGCATATCTACGTCGGCAACTGGTTCTTCGGCGCGTTCATCGTGGTGATCGCCATGCTGCACGTGGTCAATCACCTGTCGATTCCGGTGGACTGGTTCAAGTCGTATCCGGTGTACTCCGGGGCCACCGACGCCATGGTGCAGTGGTGGTACGGGCACAACGCGGTGGGCTTTTTCCTCACCACCGGGTTCCTCGGGATGATGTATTACTTCGTGCCGAAACAGGTGGGTCGGCCGGTGTATTCCTATCGCTTGTCGATCGTGCACTTCTGGGCGCTGATCACCCTGTACATCTGGGCCGGTCCCCACCACCTGCACTACACCGCACTGCCGGACTGGGCGCAGTCCCTGGGCATGGCGATGTCGCTGATTCTGCTGGCGCCGAGCTGGGGCGGCATGATCAACGGCATGATGACGCTGTCGGGGGCCTGGCATAAGTTGCGTACCGACCCGATCCTGCGCTTCCTCGTGCTGTCCCTGGCCTTCTACGGCATGTCGACTTTCGAAGGGCCGATGATGGCGATCAAGACGGTCAATGCCCTCTCCCACTACACCGACTGGACCATCGGCCACGTGCACGCCGGCGCCCTCGGTTGGGTGGCGATGATCACCTTCGGCGCGATCTATCACATGGTTCCGAAAGTCTTCGGCCGCACGCAAATGCACAGCGTGCCGCTGATCAACCTGCACTTCTGGCTGGCGACCATCGGCACCGTGCTGTACATCGCCTCGATGTGGGTCAACGGCATCACCCAGGGCTTGATGTGGCGCGCAATCAACGACGACGGCACGCTGACCTACTCGTTCGTCGAGGCGTTGCAGGCCAGTCATCCGGGCTTCATCGTGCGGTTTGTCGGCGGGGTGTTCTTCCTCAGCGGCATGCTGCTGATGGCGTATAACGTGTGGCGTACGGTGCGGGTTGCGGATGTGAAGATGGCCGAACTTGAAGCGCAGTATGCCTGAGGCAAGGAGCCTGACATGATCGAAATGGCATTGAATCTATTGGGCGTGCTGGGGCTTTGGCTGGCGATCGAATACTGCTTGAAACAGCAGACGACCGAGAGCCTGGACGATGCCAGCCTGATTCCGTTTGCCGATGACCCCGAGGTGGCGCGGCGGGTGGAATTGGCTACCGGCAAGACAGTGAAAGCGGTAGCGCCGCAAGAGTTGAAACCTGGCTGGGGCAACCTAGAAGTTTGATGATCGTTGCTGATCGTTCCCACGCTCTGCGTGGGAATGCCTCAACGGACGCTCCGCGTTCCAATGGGACGCAGAGCGTCCCGGCTGCATTCCCACGCGGAGCATGGGAACGATCATCGCGTCAGTTGCGCTCGCGGGGAATCAGGCTCTGCAGTTGCTGCGCCAAAAAGTTTGCATCGAAGGCAAACGTGTCCGGGTCTTTCAGGCCGTTGGTCTTGCGCCATTGCCAGGCGCTGGACGGTGGCAGGCACACCAGCGAAATACTGCCATAGCGCGCCGCGGTCAACCCCATCACGGCAAGGGAAATCTGCCCACCAACGCCCATCACGTCCGGCACAAACTCCACCGGTTTGCCGGCGATAACGACGCTCAGTTTCTCGGTCTTGAACGTCGACGTCTCCACCGGCACACTCGGCCCGGATGCGACATACGCCTCGCGGCTCACTTCCAGCAGGTTCGGTGCCAGGACCGGTGCCAGCCACTGCTGGATCTGATCGAACAACTCCCCGATGCGCGTCGCCCACACGGCCGATTGCGCTTCAAACAGTTGCTTCTTGTGCGCTTCGCTTTCTGCGTAGTGGCGAAGCATCTCGCCCAGTTGCTGTACGTCGTCCATTGCGGTGTTCCTTTGGTTGAAGCGGTGCTGCGGACTTTGAGCATGGCAGATGCGCGCTGCCGGCGTACGACTAAAAGCGCGAGCGGTACTGGCTGGGGGTCATGGCCAGGTATTTGCGAAAGGCACTGCCCATGTGGGACTGATGGGCGAAGCCGACATCCAGAGCGATGCTGGCCAAGGGCAGAGCCGTGCGCTCGATCAGCCTGCGTGCGGCCTGAAGCCGCACTTCAATGAGGTAGGCGTGAGGCGTCAGGCCAATAGCCTGGGTGAAATCGCGCAGAAAGCGCAGTTCGTTGTGCCCATAGGTGACAGCCAATTGTTCCAGCGTCAGGGGGTGCTGGAACTGCTCGACGATCTGTTCCATGACTCGGGCAAAGGCCTTGGGCGTGGCACGCTGCGTTGTATCGGTTATCGAACCCGCGACGCCAACCAGCGCCACGGCACATTGCTCAAGCGCCAGCAGGTCGGGCTGCGTGGCGAGCAACTGACGACGAATCTCACGTGCGATGGTCAGCGCACGTCGATTGCCGCAAGACTGCACACGGTGGGCGACACTGGGTAATTGTTCGCTGGCGAACTGTTCGTCCAGCCGCATCAGCAGATACTCGCCACCGCTGGCCGATTCGGAAAACACCTCCACGCCGACCGGCGTGTACGCCAATACGCCCGGCCAGGTATCGAAATCCGTCCGCCGGTCAGAATCGATCGCATGCACGCCCTGCTGACGTTCAAGCGTCACCCCGAGGGTTTGTGACTGCGCCGGATCCCGCGCGCTGTACGGCGCACGGGGCAAAAGTTGCAGGCAGAGTCTGCCGCCCAACAGGTTCTCGCTCAGCACACCGGGCATGTGAAATTTCCTGATAGATCGGAACAAGGATCCACTGGACACTCTCCCCAAGGATTTGCCATTCACAGGAGCACGACATGCGCACTATCGGCCTTATCGGCGGCATGAGCTGGGAGTCCAGCGCCGAGTATTACCGTCTTATCAACCAGCAGGTACGCGACCGCCTCGGGCCGTTGCGTTCGGCGAAATTGCTAATGTACAGCGTCGACTTCGGCCCTGTCGAACAGGCCCAGCATGCCGGGCGCTGGGACGATGCGGCGGCGATTCTGGTGGATGCCGCGCGACGCCTGGAGGCTGGCGGCGCTGACTGCGTGGTGCTGTGTACCAACACCATGCACAAGGTGGCCGGGCAGATTCAGTCTGCGATTGATATTCCGTTCCTGCACATTGCCGACCCGGCCGCTCAGGCGGCGCTGGACGCCGGTGCGCTGCGGGTGGGCCTGCTCGGTACTGCATTCACCATGGAGCAGGACTTTCTCAAGGCGCGTCTGACGGCCAAGGGCCTGACGGTGCTGGTGCCGGAGGCCGAAGAACGTCAGGCGGTACACCGGATCATCTATGACGAGTTGTGCGTCGGGGTCATCAGCGAGGCGTCGCGCCAAACCTATCAACGGGTGATCGAAGCGCTGACCGAACGCGGCGCCCAGGCGATCATCCTCGGCTGTACCGAGATCGGCCTGCTGATCAAATCCGAGCACAGCGCCCTGCCCTTGTTCGACACCACCGAACTGCATGCGCAGGCGGCGGTGGCGTTTGCGTTGGGCGACTGACTCAACCTTCCTTGGGCGTGCGACGCAAGCGCGCCATGCTCAGGGTATCGACCAAGCGACCGTCACGCACGGCATAGTCGCGGAACAGGCCTTCGGTCTCGAAGCCAAATTTTCGGTACAGGCCGATGGCCGCTTCGTTGTCGGCGTACACCGAGAGTTCGACCCGTTGCAGGTTCATCCAGTTGTCGGCGACATCGAGCGCCGCCGCCAGCAGCTTCGAACCGACACCCTTGCCTTGCCAAGCCACGGCGACACCCATGCCGAAGCTGCCGGCGTGGCTGCGGCGAACTCGCGAAAACTGTTCCAGACCGATGTTGCCGATGACCGTTCCCTGGTGCAGCGCCACCAGTTTCACCGCCCGTTCGTTGTCGGCCATCAGGCGTTGGCGCCAGACCTCGGTGGACTGAAACGGCATCTGCAGCACCTGACGGGCCACAGCCGGGTCGTTGTAGAGGGCGGTGACGCCCTCGATGTGGGATTCGTTGAAGCGTTCGAGGGTAATGACGGAGTCGGCGGGCATGAATGTTTCGTCCTTGATGCGTACATGGCCGCTTACTCTATAACGGCGCAAACCCATGTGGCGAGGGGGCTTGTCGGAAGATCAGTCGAGCTGCTCAAACCACTCCCGCCGCTCGTTGAAGGTATTGCGGATCAGCTCGACAACTCCCTGCACCTCGGCCTCATTTCGGGAGTCGGCATTGACCGCCATCCACACCTGGCGCTGCATCGGTTGGTTGAACAGCCCGGGCAACGCCAGCAGCCCTCGATCGAATCGGCTCATGTAGTGCGGCAACAAACCGATGCAAGCGCTGCAACGGATCATCTCCAGCATCAACTCATAGGAATGCAACTGCACCACCCCCGCCAGGCGCTGCTCCACCAGACGGTTCCACGGCCCAAAGGTCTCGACCTGGCGGTCGTGCTGCCATTGCACCAGCATGAAGTCGGCCAGGTCACCCAGGCTGTCCGGGCGGGCCGCGACCCGCGAGTAACGTTTGGCAATGTGCGGCAGATAGTCCAGCCGTGCCAGACGCTGGGGCTCGCTGATGGCGAAACTGGGGCCGGGCGATGGCGAATCGGTGCCCGCCAGCCACACCACCACATCGGCGCTGATCGCCCGCAGGGACAACTCGCTGTCGAGGGAAATGATGTCCAGGCGCACACTGGCGTTGCGCCGCAGCAGCGAGACCAGGTCGCGACCGAGGATGTCGTGCAGGATCGACTCGGCCACGGCCAGGCGAATCAAGGGCTGTTCGATCACCGGCAAGTCGCGTTCACGGGCCAAGGCCATCAACTGCGCCTGAAGCTGCAACCCGTCACGACTGAGGGCAAAGCCATTGCCCGAATGGCAGAACAACGAGCGCTGCAGTTGTGTTTCAAGTTGCGCCAATTGTTTACGCAACTGGGTCGACTTGATATTGAGACTGCGGGCCGCCTGCATGAAACAGCCACAGCGGGCGCTGACCCTGAAAGACTGCAGCAACACCGGATCGATTCCGGCTATCCGTGAGTGTAAGGAGTTACTGTGTTCTACGGGCGAATGGTACTCGGCCACGCCCTGACGCCCGGCGGATTCCATGAATGACATTGATGACTCCCTGTCGATCTGTCCTTGAGCGATTCATCCTGCTGATCGCTCATGAACCTGATGTGACAAGCAGGCAAAAACCAAACCAATAATCAACCGCCGGGGGTTTGCCGAAAACTCACCGCCAGGCGATTCCAGCTGTTGATGGCGCTGATGGCCATCGTCAGGTCGACCAATTCCCCTTCACCGAACTGCTCCCGGGCCAGTGCATAAACATCGTCCGGCACATGGCTTTGCGCGAGCAGGGTCACCGCTTCGGTCCAGGCCAGGGCCGCCCGCTCCCGAGGGCTGAAAAAGCCGCTGTCGCGCCAGACCACGATTGCATACAGCCGCCGATCGGTCTCGCCGATACGACGTGCGTCCACCGAGTGCATGTCAGTGCAGAAGGCGCAGCCATTGAGCTGCGAGGCGCGGATCTTGATCAGGTTCAGCAACGCCGGTTCGATGCTCAGATCACGGGTCAAGGCCTCCATGGCGATCATGGCTTTCATCGCCTTGGGCGATGCGCTGTAGTAATCCAGGCGAACGGTCATGGCGGCGGCCTCGTGGCGCGAATCGGTATCTCCACGTTAGGCGCTGATGCACGAGCGTTACAGAGCCAATTCAGCGAAAAAGCCATGGACCGCCCGACAGAAGACCAATCGCCGGTTTTTCACCCACGCAACTTCTGTGCAGTCACTCATGCAGGTAATCTGGCGCGACGCACAGTCGCCTCACAATCGCCCAGGAGCCCCGCCGGTATGGAACTTCACGTTGTCATCAACGGCCGCAAGGATCTGGCAGGCCAGCTGTACCGGCAACTGCGCAGCGCGATTGAATCCGGGCGCCTGGCAGCCGGCACGCAGCTGCCGCCCAGCCGTTTGCTGGCCGAACAACTGGGGATTTCCCGCAAGACCATTTCCGACACGTATGCACAACTGACCTACGAAAACTTCCTCACCGGGGTGATCGGCAAAGGCACCTACGTCAATGCCCGGGCGGCAAAAGTCGTCCGTAAACAGAGCCATTCGGAATTGGCCAGCTTCGATGTCATCGAGAGCTGGCGCAAGTTGCCGACGTTCTTGCGCCACCCGACGCTGGAAGGCTCGCTGCGCTACGACTTTATCGGTGGTGCAACCAGCAAGGGCCAATTTCCGCAGGACGACTGGCGCCGTTGTACCTCCCATGCCTTGCGCCAGATCGCCGGCTCCAAGGGTTTCTACAGCCAGCCCGAAGGCCTGCCGGCGCTGCGCAATGCAATCGCACAGCACATCGCATTTTCCCGCGGGGTCAATTGTCGGGACGAAGACGTTGTGGTGTGCAATGGCGCGCAGCAAGCGCTGGACCTGATTTCCCGGGTGTTGACCCAACCGGGCAGCCTCGTGGCCATGGAGGACCCCGGTTACCCTCCTGCGCGCCTGTTGTTCGGGACTCATGGCGCAACGGTGGTCGGCGTGCCGGTCGATGCGCAAGGCATCCAGGTCGAGCACATTCCCGACGGCACGCGGCTGATTTATGTCACCCCCTCGCACCAGTTCCCCTTGGGCATGCCCATGAGCCACGAGCGTCGGCTGGCGCTGCTGGAGCGGGCCCACGAACTGGGGGCGATCATCATCGAGGACGATTACGACAGCGAGTTCCGCTATGAAGGACGGCCCACCGACTCGCTGCAAAGCCTGGATGAACGCGGCATCGTCGCCTACGTCGGCACCTTCTCGAAGACCCTGTTGCCGGAGTTGCGGCTGGGGTACGCGATTTTGCCGCCAGCGATTCTCGAAGCGGTGATCAGCGCCAAGCAGCTCACCGACCGGCACACCTCCACCCTGCCCCAATGGGCGCTGGCCAAGTTCATCGCCGAAGGCTGTCTGCTCAAGCACATCCGGCGTTGCCACACGATTTACGCCGGGCGCCGCGAACGGATCCTGGCGAGGATGGCGGGCGACCTTTCGCCATGGTTCGAAGCGGTGCCGACCACGGCCGGGTTTCACATGGCGGTACTGTGCAAGGTGCCGGTCGATATTCCATTGGTGATCGAACTCGCGAAAAAAGTCGAAGTGGGGCTCTATACCCTGGACGACTTTTTTTACCAGCAAACGCCACGGGCCGGGCTTTTCCTGGGATTCGGGGCGATCGAAACCCTGGACATCGACATCGCCCTGGACCGTTTGCGGGACATTTTGCAGCAGGTTGGTTGAGGGATTGGTCTGCGGTTTTATCCGGTGATTGGCTATTGGCGGCCCAAGGGGGCAGGCCTATCCTGCATGGGCGTTATCCCTCAATGAGCAGGATTCGTCCGGCCTGATTCAGGAGTGTGAGTAATGTCCAACCAAGTGTTCAACACTGTAAAGATACGAGCTGCCGCCGGTCGCTCGGACGAACTGGGCAAACAACTGCAAAAGATTGTCGACACCCTGCGCGAACTTCCGGGCTGTGACGGCTATATGGTCGACCGCTGCCCCGAAGACGACACCCGCTGGACGGTCAGCGCCCGCTGGCAATCGGAAGCGGCCATGCAAGCGCATTTCAATCGCCCCGAAGTGCAAGGCTTTATCGGCCTGATCGACAGCCGACTGGCCAATGCCGTCGACTTCAACAGCTTTCCTATCGTCTAAAACAAGATCAAAAGATCGCAGCCCCGTAGCAGCTGTCGAGCCTGCGAGGCTGCTGCTACAGGGAACGTAACATCAGTGATTGGTCCCCTCACCTTCCGGAAAATTGGCCGTTTGATTGCCCGACGGCGCGGCTTACCGTGGTCCCTGACGACTCACCACCACAGGTAATCAACCATGAATGCACTTCGTTTTTTTGCCGTCTCTCTCACCGCCCTGGCCCTGAGCGTTTCAGCCTCGGCATTCGCCGACAAAACCGCCGCCCCTTCGGAAAATGTCACCATCCTGCAAGATCAGATGCTAAAAAACGCCCCCGGCAAAAAAGCCTTGATGATCGAAGTCGATTACCAGCCGGGCCAATCTTCCATTGCCCATAAACACCAGGGTACGGCCATGGCCTATGTGCTTTCGGGGGAGATCACTTCTCAAGTCAAAGGCGAAAAAGCGATTACCTACAAGGCTGGCGAATTCTGGTATGAGCCGGCCGGTTCGGAACATCTGGTCTCGAAAAATGCCAGCGCCACCCAACCCGCCAAGCTGTTGGTGTTCATGGTGTTGGCCCCGGATGAGAAAGTGTTGATTCCATTGGAGAACTGATAGCTGAGGCGTTGCTGATGGCCTCTTCGCGGGCAAGCCTCGCTCCTACAAAGTTAGTGTCCTATGAACGTATGAACGTATGAACGTATGAACGTATGAACGTATGAACGTATGAGTGTAGGAGCGAGGCTTGCCCGCGAAGAGGCCCGACCAGACAGCACAAAACTTTCAGGCAAAAAAAAGCCCCGTCTCTCTCGAGACGGGGCTTTTTCATTCAACGCTCAATCAGGCAGCCGGTTCCAGCTCGGCACCCGCAGTAGCGGTGATAACGGCAGGTACTACCGTTTGACCGCTCAACGCGACATCCAGCAATTCACGGTTGGCCACCGCGTACATGGCGTAATCAGTGCCACTGGCGGCACGGATTTCCACCAGCATGGCGCGCCAGCGTTCGATCATGCCTTCGTTCTGCTCCATCCACAGCTCCAGGCGTGTTTCCACGTCCTGGGTGCCGTCGCCCTGTTGCAGGACCGAGATGGTGATCGCACGTTGTTGCCAGTCGACGTCATCGCGGAACGCTTCACGGGCCAGGGCTTGCCAGTTGTTTTCAACCGGCAGGGCGCTGATCTGTTGCAGGTACCAGGTGATGTCCAGCGCACTGCCCACGGCGAAGTAGGCCTTGGCCACATCTGCTGGATCCTGGCCGGTCACGTCGGAGGCTTCGATGATCGGCAGCAGGGTGTACAGGTGCGTGGTGCCAGCCACCATGCGTGCCAGCAACTCCGGCACACCGGCTTCGACGTACGCCTGATAGCGAGCCTGCCAGGTGTCGCGAATCTCGCCACTGAGCAGTTCGTCAAGCTTGAGGCCCAACTCCTTCAGGTGCGGACCGAAATGCGCGACGTCACGGGCGGCGTTCTGCTCGTTGCGGCGGGCACGCAGGAACCAGCGCGTAGCGCGACGGCCCAGACGCATCAGCTCGTCCATCAGCTCCAGTTGTACGTCGGCCGAGACCTGATAATCCAGGGCTTCGATCTGACGGAACCAGTGCGGGAGGTGGAAAATGTCACGCACGATCACATACGCACCGGCCACGTTCGCCGGGCTCATGCCGGTCGACTCTTTGAGCCGTTGAACGAAGGTAATGCCCATGTGGTTGACCAGATCGTTGGCGATCTGGGTGCTGACGATTTCGCGCTTCAGGCGGTGACGGCGCATGGCGGCAGAGAACTTGCTGACCAGCGTCGGCGGGAAAGCGGTTTCCATGTCGCGGGTCAGGTAGTCGTCGTCCGGCACCAGGGAGCCCAGCAACTGCTCCTTGAGGTCGATCTTGCTGTAGGAGATCAGCACCGACAGCTCGGCACGGGTCAGGCCATGGCCTGCCGCGACGCGCTCGTTGATCGCGTCTTCCGACGGCAGGAACTCGATGGCGCGATCCAGCTTGCCACGGGCTTCCAGATCGTTCATCAGGCGCTTGTATTCAGCGATCCGTGGCAAGGCACGACGGGCCGCCAGGGACAGTGCCTGGGTCTGCTTGTAGTTGTTGCCCAACACCAGGCCACCGACTTCGTCGGTCATGCTCGCCAGCAACTGGTTACGTTGCTTGTCGGTCATGTCGCCGGCCTGAACCACTTCGTTCAGCAGGATCTTGATGTTCACTTCGTGGTCGGAGCAGTCCACGCCACCGGCGTTGTCAATGAAGTCGGTGTTAGAACCGCCGCCATTGAGGCCGAACTCGACGCGACCCAGTTGGGTCATACCGAGGTTACCGCCCTCGCCCACAACCTTGCAGCGCAGTTCGTTACCGTTCACGCGCAGTGCATCGTTGGCCTTGTCGCCGACATCGGCGTGGCTTTCGCTGCTGGCTTTGACGTACGTGCCGATACCGCCGTTCCACAACAGGTCTACCGGTGCCTTGAGCAAGGCATTGAGCAGTTCGGTCGGGGTCAGCTTGTCGGCCTGAATGTCGAAGCGCTCTTTCATCTGCTCGGAGATGGCAATGCTCTTCGCGCTACGGGAGAAGATCCCGCCGCCTTCGGACATGATGCTGGTGTCGTAATCCGACCAGGCCGAACGCGGCAGGTCGAACAGGCGCTGACGCTCGGCGAAGCTGCTGGCAGGCTCCGGGTTCGGGTCGATGAAGATGTGCAGGTGGTTGAAGGCTGCGACCAGTTGCAGCTTGTCGGACATCAGCAAGCCGTTACCGAACACGTCACCGGCCATGTCGCCGACGCCTACCACGGTGATGCTGTCTTCCTGGACGTTGATACCGCGTTCGCGGAAGTGGCGTTGTACGCCGACCCACGCGCCCTTGGCGGTGATACCCATTTTCTTGTGGTCGTAACCGGCGGAACCGCCAGATGCGAACGCGTCGCCGAGCCAGAAGCCGTAGTCGATGGCGATACCGTTGGCGATGTCGGAGAAGGTCGCAGTGCCCTTGTCCGCCGCCACCACCAGGTACGGGTCATCGTCGTCATGGCGCACGACGTTGGCCGGTGGCACCAGCGCACCGTCTTTCAGGTTGTCGGTGATGTCCAACAGGCCCGAGATGAAGATGCGGTAGCAGGCGATGCCCTCGGCCGCGATCTCGTCACGGCTGCCGCCCAGTGGCAGGCGACGCGGCAGGAAGCCACCCTTCGCACCCACCGGCACGATGACCGAGTTCTTCACTTGCTGGGCTTTTACCAGGCCCAGGACTTCGGTGCGGAAGTCTTCTTCACGGTCGGACCAGCGCAGACCGCCGCGAGCCACGTTGCCGAAGCGCAGGTGCACGCCTTCGACGCGCGGCGAGTAAACGAAGATTTCAAACTTCGGAACCGGCTTCGGCAGCTCTGGAATCTGGTGCGGGTTGAACTTGAAGCTGAAGTAGGACTTGTTCTGACCGTGAGCATCGGTCTGGTAGAAGTTGGTCCGCAGGGTCGCCTTGATCAGGTCCAGGTAACGACGCAGGATGCGGTCTTCGTTGAGCACCTGAACATCGTCCAGTGCGCTCAGAATCGCGTGTTCCAGGCGTTGTTGCTTGTCTTCCAGGTCGTCACTGGCCAGCTTGCGCGCCAGGTAGAAACGGGTTTTGAACAACCGGGTCAACTCGCGAGCGATGTCGGTGTGGTTGTTCAGGGTGCTGGCGATGTAACCCAGGTCGAAGCCCAGACGGATCTGCTTCATGTAACGGGCATAGGCGCGCAGCAGCGCCACGTCGCGCCATGGCAGGCCGGCGGTCAGTACCAGACGGTTGAACGCATCGTTCTCGGCATCGCCACGCACGATGTGGACGAAAGCGTCCTGCAAGGTGTCGTTGAGTTGCTGGATGTCGAGTTCCAGGCCTTCGGCAGCCGTGAACGCAAAGTCGTGGATCCAGAACTCGCGACCGCTGTTGTGGCGCAGGCGATACGGGAATTCACCCAGTACGCGCAGGCCGAGGTTTTCCAGGATCGGCAACACATCGGACAACGCCAGCGGCGTGTCGGCGTGATACAGCTTGCAGTGCAGCTCACGTTGGCCCGATACCTGACCCAGCGGCTGATAGAAGCTCATCACCAGCGGATTCTTTTCGCTCAGGCTCAGCAGGTGCTGCATGTCGACCACAGCCGAGTGGGCGGCGAAGCGCTCGCGGTAACCAGCCGGGAAGCCTTTCGGGAAGTCGGCCAGCACGTTGGTGCCCTGGGCTTCGCCGAAGCTCTCGACCACCAGGCTGGCGTAGTCGTCCTGCCAGCTGCGGCAGGCCTGCACCACTTCTTTTTCCAGCAGAACCGGGTCGATGTCCAGACGGTTCTTCGGGTCGACCCGCAGAATCAGCTGCACACGGGCCAGCACGGATTCGGAGAAGAAGGTCCAGAACTCGCAGTCAGAGGCTTTCAGACGATCCATCAGCACTTGCTGGATCTTCTGGCGCACTTCGGTGGAGTAGATGTCACGCGGCACATAGGCCAGGCAGTAGCAGAAACGACCGTACGGGTCTTTGCGCAGGAATACGCGGATCTTGTTGCGTTCCTGGATCTGCACGATCGACATCACGGTAGCGAACAACTCATCCACCGGCGTCTGGAACAGGTCATCGCGAGGCAACACTTCAAGTACCTGGGCCAGTTCCTTGCCCAAGTGAGCCTTGGCCTGGAAGCCCGAGCGCTGCTCGATGATCTCGACCTTGCGACGGATGTAAGGAATGACCCGCACGCTTTCGCCATACACCGACGAGGTGTACAGGCCCATGAAGCGGCATTCCTTGATGACCTTGCCGTTGGCATCGATCTGGCGGATCGACACGTAGTCCGGGTAGGCCGGACGGTGGACACGGCTTGGGTGTGCCGCCTTGGCGAACGACAGCGGCGTCGGTTCACGCAGGTAGTTGACGGCGTAGTCTTCGATGCGCAGGTCATCGACGGTCAGGCCGGCGCGCAGCAGCTTGGTCAGGCCGAGGAACGAGCTCTGGTCATAGTCGATGTGACCGCCGTTCTGATCTTCGCCCACCACGAACTCTTCGTAGCCCAGGAAGGTGAAGTGGTTGCCCACCAGCCATTCCAGGAAGCTCTTGATTTCGGATTTTTCTTCGGCGTCGATGGCGAACTGGCTATTGTCGATGCCTTCGATCAGCTCCTGGACCTTGGCTTTCATCGGTTCGAAATCGGCGACCGCAACGCGGACTTCACCGAGAACCTGCTCCAGCTCTTTGGTCAGGACATTCAATTCGGCCGTGTTGGCGCAACGGTCGATTTCCAGGTACATCAGCGATTCTTGCAGAATGCCTTCACCCTGGGTGCCTTTCGGCAGGATTTCCAACAGCTCACCCTTGCTGCCGCGACGCACGCTCAGCACAGTGGTTTGCAGGGTATGAATGCTGTAGCCGCGACGGTTCAGCTCGGTACGCACCGAATCCACCAGGAATGGCAGATCGTGGTGCAGCACTTCGACCGCGGTGTGGGTCGACTGCCAGCCGTGGCGTTCGTAATCGGGGTTGTAGACACGCACTTGCGATTGAGCGTGATCGAAGCGCTCAAGCAGGCGCCATGCAGAAAGGGTGCAACCGGCGAGGTCGGACAACCGACGTTGGGTCAGCTCGTCGAGGGAAATGATGCCGAAAAATTGTTCGGCGAACAGCGCCACTTGTGGCAGTGCCTGTTCACTGATGTGCTGCGCCAGTGCCGCTTGCAGTTGGTGCTGGAAGTCGGCTTTGCTGGCTGCGGTGAAGAACGCCATCTGTGGTACTCCGCTTGGGCTTGTTATTGATGGAAGCGTCGCGTGCAAACCCCTTTCGGGGCAATCCGTCACCCTGTTCCTGATTCTCGGGCAGAGGAAACAGGACGACAGTTGGGTGAAGCTGGACGAGACACTCAGGTCACATTCACCTTCCATTAGAATGGGCATCTGCAAAAACGACTGGCGGGGCTACCATTGAGCCATCGACAATGCCTTTACGGGTGCTCATCCGTTGCGCAGCTTAACCAGTGCGGCAAGGGCCGTGCTTGCAGCGCTGCGACATATTCGGTCATCGGCACGTAACTCGTGGCATGCGCCTCGAACAACACTAGCAGCCGTGCAGAAAAATGGGCGTTTTATGCCCGGATTTACGGCACCTTCGTACCAGAAATGACTCGAGATGCATCGGATGTTCACGACGCATCCTCTGACACTCAGCCAAGCAGAAATTCCCCAGGGCTGGCAGAATTGCCGTTTGTTGTGTTCACAACGCTCGCCGAGCCAGGATTTTTCCCATGCAAATGACAACCGACCTCTTGATCGTCAATCCGTGCGATGACGAGGAAGACAATCTGGCCATGCTCTGCTGCACCAGTGCCGAGGGCGAAATGTTCCTGATGAGCCGTTTTCCGGACGAGGACGAGCTGGAGATCATCTTCCACGACAAGCCTTCGGCCCTGGATGGCGTGAAAGTCACCCTCAGCCCTGACCGTCTGCTGATCGAAATCGCCGCCGTGGACGCCGATGCGCTGGGTGGCAATGATTCGCTGGAAATCCTGCACAGTACCGATGCCAGCGATCTGGCTGAGGTGGAAGAAACCTTGCAGAACATCCTCAATGGGATTGGTACTTACATCAGCGAAATCTGATGGCGGTTTAGTGATCGTTCCCACGCTCTGCGTGGGGATGCAGCCTGTGACGCTCTGCGTCACGATTTTAAAGTGGGACGCAGAGCGTCCGGTGATGCATTCCCACGCAGAGCGTGGGAACGAGCGTTAATCCGCACATTTCTACAAAATGCCGTTAGTCGGCGCCCCCCGCGATGGATTAAAGTAACGCCCCCAGCCCTGGCGTTATTCGAACGTCTTCGGTCACCCTTTCCAGGAACAGTCATCGATGGAACATCGTGAAGCGCTGCTCGCGCTGCGAACCTTTCTTTCAACGCAGATTCTCGGCCAGGAAAAACTCATCGAGCGCTTGCTCATCGCCTTGCTCGCCGACGGTCACATGCTGGTCGAGGGCGCCCCGGGGCTGGCCAAGACCAAGGCCATCAAAGAACTCGCCGAAGGCATCGAAGCACAGTTCCATCGCATCCAGTTCACCCCCGACCTGCTGCCGGCCGACATCACCGGCACGGAAATCTATCGCCCGGAAACCGGCAGCTTCGTGTTCCAGCAAGGTCCGATCTTCCATAACCTGGTGCTGGCGGATGAAATCAACCGTGCCCCGGCCAAGGTCCAGTCGGCCCTGCTCGAAGCCATGGGCGAACGCCAGGTCAGCGTCGGGCGCAGCACCTACGAGCTGTCGCCGCTGTTTCTGGTCATGGCCACGCAAAACCCCATCGAGCAGGAAGGCACCTACCCGTTGCCCGAAGCCCAGCTCGACCGGTTCCTGATGCACGTGAAAATCGGCTTCCCCGACGCCACCGTCGAACGGCGGATTCTGCAACAGGCCCGTGGCGAAGCACTGCACGGCGAAACCAAACCTGAACGCCGGGTCAGCCAGCAGGCGATCTTCGCCGCGCGCAAGGAAATCCTCGGGTTGTACATGGCCGACGCCGTGGAGGAATACCTGGTGCAACTGGTCATGGCCACGCGGATCCCGGCCAAGTTCGACCCGGAAATGGCCGAATGGATCGCCTACGGCGCCAGTCCACGCGGCTCCATCGCCCTTGACCGTTGCGCCCGGGCCCATGCCTGGCTGGCCGGTCGCGACTTCGTCAGCCCCGAAGACATTCAAGCGGTGCTGTTCGATGTGTTGCGTCACCGCATCATTCTTTCCTTTGAAGCCGAAGCCGCTGGCATCGACCAGGACCGGGTGGTCCAGCGGATTCTCGACGTCGTAGCCGTCGCTTGACCCCGATGAACACCCTGCTGCCGCCCGAGCCGGGCATCCGCATCAGCCTCGCCGAGCTGATCGAGATGCGCCATCGCGTGCGCGAAGTGCAGCTGTTTTCCACGCCGAGCCAGCGCAGCCCGCTGATCGGCCTGCACCACTCCAAACTGCGCGGGCGCGGGGTGGACTTCGATCAGGTGCGGGTCTATCAGGCCGGCGATGATGTGCGCAGCATCGACTGGCGCGTCACCGCCCGGACCCAGGAACCGCACACCAAGCTGTTCCATGAGGAACGTGAGCGGCCGATCTTCATCATGGTCGAACAGAGCCGTCGGCTGTTTTTCGGCTCCGGGTTGATGTTCAAGTCGGTGCTGGCCGCCCAGGCCGCGAGCCTGATTGGCTGGGCCGCGCTGGGGCATAACGACCGGGTCGGCGGGCTGGTGTTCGGCGACAACGAGCATTACGAAATCAAGCCTCGACGCAGTAAGCAGAGCCTGCTGCAACTGCTCAACCGGCTGGTGCGGGTCAATCAATCGCTGCACACCGAGCGCGAACCGGACCGCGATGCCTTCGGCATTGCCCTGCGCCGCGCCCGGGAAGTGCTGCGCCCTGGCAGCCTGGTGATTGTGATCTGCGACGAACGCGCCTTGTCCGACAGTGCCGAGCAGCAACTGAGCCTGTTGTCGCGCCATTGCGACCTGTTGCTGCTGCCGGTGTCCGACCCGCTGGATCACGCCCTGCCCGCCGCCGGCCTGCTTCGTTTTGCCGAACACGGCGCGCAACTGGAACTCGACACCTTGAATTTCGACCTGCGCCAGGCCTATCGCGCCCAAGCGGAAGCACGCATCGCCCGCTGGGAGCTGCTGGCGCAGAAGCTGCGGGTGTTGCTGATGCCGTTGAGCACCCAAAGCGAAATGGTCGAGCAATTGCGTGAATACCTGAACCCACAACGTCCGGGGAAAGGTCGATGAGCAGCCTCGATCAACTGCAACCGCTGATTTCCCCGCCACCGATCGGCTTCTGGCCGCCGGCACCGGGCTGGTGGCTGCTGCTGTTGTTGCTGCCGCTGATCGGTTTCGGCGTATGGCAGTTGCGACGCTTCATTCCGGACAAGCGCCCTGTCGTGCGCGCCGAACAACCGCTGGACCCGGTGCGCCTCGCCGCCCTGGCCGAACTCGCGCTGATGCCCAAACCCTACGACGGCGCCCCGGCCGGTGCCTGGCTGCAGCAACTCAACGGTTTGCTCAAACGCCTGTGCCGCAACCATTACCCCTACAGTCAGAGCCACACCCTCAACGGCCGCCAGTGGCTGGCGTTCCTCGACAACCGCTGCCCGGCTGCTGGCCTTACACGCTGGATGGTGCTGGTGGAAGGTGCCTACAAGCCCGAGTGCAAACTCGACGACAAGGCCATCGCCGGCCTGACTCAAGCCGTCGACACCTGGATTCGCAAACATGTTTGAGTTCGCCTGGCCGTGGATTTTCGCCCTGCTGCCGCTACCGTGGCTGATGCGGGTGCTGTTGCCAGTGGCCGACAGTGGCGAACCGGCGCTCAAGGTCAGCTTCCTCAGCGACCTCGAAGGCCTCGCTCGCCGCCGCGCCCGGGCCAACCTGCCGACCTGGCGCCAGCAAGCCCCGTTCATTCTGATGTGGCTATTGCTGCTGATCGCCGCGGCGCGCCCGCAATGGCTCGGCGAACCGCTACCGATTGCCGCCAGTGGCCGCGATTTGCTGGTGGCGGTGGACGTCTCCGGCTCAATGGACTTCCCCGACATGCAGTGGCAGGACGAAGACGTCAGCCGACTGTCACTGGTGCAACATTTGCTCGGTGATTTTCTCGAAAGTCGCGATGGCGACCGGGTCGGGTTGATCCTGTTCGGCAGCCAGGCCTATCTGCAAGCGCCGCTGACCTTCGACCGCCATACCGTGCGTGTCTGGCTCGACGAAGCGCGAATCGGTATTGCCGGCAAGAACACCGCCATCGGCGACGCCATCGGCCTGGCCCTCAAACGCCTGCGCCAACGCCCGGCACAAAGCCGCGTGCTGATTCTGGTCACCGACGGTGCCAACAATGGCGGCGAAATCGATCCGCTGACCGCCGCACGCCTGGCGGCGAATGAAGGCGTAAGAATCTACCCGATCGGCATCGGCGCCGACCCGGAACAAAGCGGCACCCTGGGCTTCCTGGGCATCAACCCGAGCCTGGACCTCGACGAGCCGGCCTTGAAAGCCATTGCCCAAGCCACCGGAGGCCAGTATTTCCGCGCCCGCGACGGCCAGGAATTGCAGGCGATCAAGACCACCCTCGACAAACTGGAACCGGTAGCCCAGCAACCTACGCAGGCCCGTCCGGCCCAGGCGTTGTATCACTGGCCTCTGGCAATGGCGCTGCTGTTGAGCATGCTGCTGGTGATCCGTGAGCGCTGGCCGGATAACCCGTTGCAACGTCTATTCACCAAGAAGCTGTTTACCAAAGAGCGGTTTCTGCATACGCAACTGCCCGACTGGCGTCAGCGCCTCAAACGCCTGCGTCTGCGGAGGCGCCGATGATCGCTCTCTGGCCGTACTGGTTCCGCCCTTGGTGGCTGTTATTGCTGCCGTTGCTGGGCTGGTTGCTCTGGCAACTCTGGCACCGGCAGAAGCGCGCGGGTCGCTGGCAAATGATTCTGCCACCGGCCTTCCATGCCGCCTTGCTCAGTGGTGGCAGCGGTCGCGAGAGCAAACTGCCGTGGGTCGCCCTGGGCCTGGCCTGGGTGCTGACCGTGCTGGCCCTGCTGGGGCCGAGCTGGCAACGCGTTGAGCAAACCGGCCAGAAACCCGCTGACCCGCTGGTGGTGTTGCTTGAGTTGACCCCGGAAATGCTCGCCGCAGACGTTGCGCCAAACCGGCTGGAACAGGCCCGGCGCAAACTGCTGGATCTGCTGCAAAACCGCAGCGACGCGCAGACCGCCATCGTCGTCTACGCCGGCAGCGCCCATACGCTGGTGCCACTGTCGGATGACCTGTCGACCAGCCGCAATCTTTTGGATGCGCTCAAGCCGTCACTGATGCCCCAGGCCGGTCATCGCGCCGATCTGGCGGTGGCCAAGGCCCTGACGCTGCTGGATCAGGGAGCCCTTGGCCAGGGGCGGATCCTGCTGATCGGTTCGTCGCTGACGGAACACGAACGCCAAGGGATTCGTCAGGCGCTGGACGCCAAGTCCACACAATTTCTGATGCTCGGCATCGGTACCGCCGAAGGTGCGCCGGTCGCACAGGACGACGGCAGTTTCCTCAAGGACGATCAGGGCGCGATTCTGGTGCCGCATCTGGACGGCCCCAGCCTGAAAGCCTTTGCCAATGGCCTGGGTGGAGGTTACGCCCAGGCACGCCTGGACGATGCCGACCTGCGCGACCTCGGCCTGCTCGACGGCCCACGGGACCTGCGCAACGACGGCCAGACGTTACGCCTCGACACCTGGGCCGATCAGGGTTACTGGCTGCTGCTGCCGTTATTATTGCTGGCCGCCTGTGCCGGGCGTCGCGGCTGGCTGTTCTGCTTGCCGCTGCTGTTCCTGCTGCCGCAACCGAGTTATGCCTTCGATTTCGAAGACTTGTGGCTGCGGCCCGATCAGCAGGGTTTGCACTTGCTCAAACAAAAGCGCCCTGCCGAAGCCGCGCAGCATTTCGAAGACCCGCAATGGCAAGGTGTGGCGCTCTATGAAGCTGGCGACTACAGTGGCGCCGCCCAGCGGTTTGCCCAAGGCAACGACGCCCACGCCCACTACAATCGGGGTAACGCACTGGCCAAAAGCGGCGAACTGGAAGCGGCGCTGGATGCTTATGAGCAAGCGCTGGAACTTCAGCCAGACCTGCGCCCGGCGCTGACCAACAAGGCACTGGTGGAAGCGCTGCTCAAGCAGAAAACCGCTACACCGCCCGTCGAGCCGGACAAAACCGCCGAGGGCGAAACCGAAACCATGCCTCAGGAACCGCCACCGGGCAGCGCCACCCAGCCGAGCGATGGCGAGCCGAAAACCGATGCCCAACAGGCCACGCCGGACGCCGAGCAGCCGCCCACGGCACCACCGCAACCGGGCGCCAATGAAGTTCCGGGCAGCGAATTGGGGGATGAACAAAGCACCACGCCACCACGGCGCCCCGCCAGCGACATGCTCGAAGGCGAACAGCAACAGGCGCTGGAGCAATGGTTGCGCAAGATCCCGGATGACCCCGGCGAACTGCTCCGGCGCAAATTCTGGTACGAACAGCAACAACATCAGGATCAGGGAAAAACTCGATGACCCGCTTCACCGCCTTCTTGCTTGCACTGCTTCTCTGGACCGCTCAGGCCCAGGCCGCGGAGCTGGTCGCCAGTGTCGATCGCAGTCGCCTGAATTCCGGGGAGACGGTCGAACTGACTCTGGAATCCAGCGACGTGACCCAGTTCGGCAAACCCGACCTGACTCCGCTGGAGCCGCAGTTCGAGGTGCGCGGTACCCGTCAGGTCAACCAACCGAACACCCTCAACGGCAACACTCAAGCGACCACCCGCTGGATCATCACCCTGCTGCCCCGGCAGAACGGCAGTGTGGTAATTCCGTCACTGCAACTGGGCGAGGCGCAGAGCCAACCGATTACCGTGCAGGTGATCGAAAGCGAAACCCAGGACAGCAGCAACACGCTAGCGCCGGTGTTCATCGAAGCCAGCCTCGACCAGAACAGCGTCTATGTGCAGGCTCAGGCGATCCTGACCTTGCGCATTTATCATTCGGTGTCGCTGTACGACGACAGCAGCCTGACCCCGTTGCAGATTCCCGATGCGCGCATCGAACAACTGGGCGAGTCGCGCACCTACGAGAAAGCCATCAACGGTTTGCGCCACGGCGTGATCGAAATGCGCTACGCGATCTACCCACAGCACAGCGGTGTATTGACCATTCCGGCGCAAGTGTTCAGTGCCACACTGGTCGATGCCCAACCGTCCCAGGACGGATCGTCCCAGGGGCCAAAACCGGGCAAATTGATGCGCGTCAGTTCCACCGAGATTCCGCTGACGGTCAAGGCCAAGCCCGGCAGTTATCCAGCCGATGTTCCCTGGCTACCGGCCCGCAGCCTGAGCCTGAGTGAAAGCTGGAGCCCGGAACCGGATCATGCGCAGGTCGGCGACTCGCTGACCCGCAGCCTGACCTTGAGCGCCGAAGGCCTCGCCAGCTCTCAACTGCCACCGTTGCCCGCCACCGAGATCAACGGCCTGCGGCGCTACCCGGATCAACCGGTGCTGAGCAACCAGAGCGGAGAGCGTGGCTTGGTCGGCAGTCGCGAGGACCGTGAAGCCCTGGTGCCGACCCGCACCGGCGACATCGACTTGCCGAGCGTTGAAGTGATCTGGTGGAACACCTTCGAGGATCATCTGGAACACACCAGCCTGCCGGCCCGCACGCTGCAAGTGGCGAGCAATCCGAGCCTGATCGTCGACACCCCGGCGAGCGGCCCGCTGGTGATGTCCGGCGCAAGCAACGAAGCCCTTTGGTGGTGGAAACTCAGTACGGCAATTCTGGCCTGCACCACCCTGCTGGGCTTCGGCCTCTGGTGGCGCGCCCGCTCGCAACCGGCAGTCCTGCGGGCAGCGCAGACCGGCCCGAGCCCACGCACGCTGCTCGACGACCTCAAACGCGCCTGCCAGGCCAACGACACCCACGCCACCCGCCAGGCCCTCGACGCCTGGGCCCGGCAACAACCGGAAACCCTGGCCGACATGGCCGCCCGCTTCGTGCCGCTGTCCGATGCCCTCGACGGCCTGAACGGCGCGCTCTACAGCGAAACCGGGCAGTATTGGCAAGGTGAAGAACTCTGGCGCGCCATCCGGGCGATCCCGACGGCCGAAGGGTTTCAAGGCGTGGTCGGCGACAGCGGGTTGCCGCCGCTTTATCCCAAATAATCACTGGACCTTGTGGCGAGGGAGCTTGTCGGATCGCCGCACCGTCCCGTTCGGCTGCGCAGCAGTCGCAAATGGCTGATGCGCCATACCGGAAGAAATGAGGGGTGTGGTTTTGGGGCTGCTTCGCAGCCCAGCGGGAGCAAGCTCCCTCGCCACAGGCCTTCGGCTCGATCAGATCCATCGCGCCATCCCAAGTATTTGCCAGTAAACTCTCCCCTCTTTAGCCGCCATCATTTCCCCCGCGGCCATCACCTTATTTTGTTGCGGAGTACGCCTTGCGTCTGTTCCACACCTCCGACTGGCACCTTGGGCAGAACCTGCACGGCCAGGAACGCGATTTCGAGCACGCCTGTTTTCTCGACTGGCTGCTGCGTCAGCTGAAGCTGGACCAGCCTGATGTGCTGCTGATTGCCGGCGATATCTTCGACACGGTCAACCCGCCGGTCAAAGCCCAGGAACGCCTCTACGATTTCATCGTCAGCGCCCACGAGCAGCAGCCCTTGCTGACCATCGTGATGATCGCCGGCAACCACGACTCCGGCTCGCGTATCGAACTGCCCGCGCCGTTGATGCGCCGCTTGCGCACTCACGCCCTGGGGCGCGTGCTGTGGCTGGATGACGGCCAACTGGATGCCGAACGCCTGTTGCTGCCGTTGCCGGATGCCAGCGGCGCAATCGCTGCCTGGTGCCTGGCGCTGCCGTTCCTGCGCCCCGCCGAAGTGACCGGCGCGCAGCTGGGTGACAACTATTTGCGCGGCATCGGCCAGGTTCACGAATGGCTGATTGAAGCGGCGAACGCCAAGCGCAAGCCGGGTCAGGCGCTGATCGCTATCAGCCATGCGCACATGGCCGGCGGTTCGGTGTCCGAGGACTCCGAGCGCAGCCTGATCATCGGCAACGCCGAAGCCCTGCCCGCCAGCCTGTTCGGGCCGAGCATCAGCTATGTCGCCCTCGGGCATTTGCACAAGCCGCAGAAGGTCAACGGTGAAGAGCGCATCCGCTACAGCGGCTCGCCGATCCCGCTGTCATTCTCCGAGATCGGTTATCAGCATCAGATTCTCGACATCAAACTGGATGGCGAAACCCTGCTCAGCGTCGAACCGAAGCTCATTCCCCGACCAGTGAACCTGCAACGCCTCGGCCCCGCGCCGCTGGCGGAGATCCTGCTGCAACTGGCCGACCTGCCCAACATCGACCTGCTCGCCGACATCCAGCGCCAGCCGTGGCTAGAAGTGCGGGTGCGTCTCGACGAACCGCAACCGGACCTGCGCCATCAAGTGGAAACGGCCCTGCAAGGCAAAGCGGTACGGCTGGTGCGGATTGCCGCCGAATACGCCGGCAACGGCAGCCGCGACGGCGTCGAGGACGGCGCCACGTTGATCGAACTGGACCAACTGACGCCGCAGGAACTGTTCAGCCGCGCCTGGCAGGACAACTACGGCAGCGAGGTCGACGAGCAAACGCTCAGGGACTTCGCCGAGCTGCTGCAAGACGTGCAGATGGAGAGCGAACAGCCATGAAAATCCTCGCGATCCGCTTGAAAAACCTCGCCTCCCTGGCCGGGCCATTTGAAATCGACTTCACCGCCGAGCCCTTGGCCAGCGCCGGCCTGTTCGCGATTACCGGGCCGACCGGCGCCGGCAAAAGTACGCTGCTCGACGCGCTGTGCCTGGCGCTGTTTGGCGCCGTGCCGCGGCTGAACAACACCGGCCGCGATGCCAAGGTTCCGGACGCCGATGGCGAAATCGGCACCGGCGACCCGCGGACCCTGCTGCGTCGTGGCACCGGCGAAGGTTATGCCGAAGTGGATTTCGTCGGCATCGACGGTCGCCGCTATCGCGCGCGCTGGGAGGCCAATCGCGCTCGGGAAAAGGCCGGCGGCAAGCTGCAAGCCAGTCGCCAGAGCCTGCGCGACATCGATCAGGATCAACTGCTGGCCAGCCAGAAAGGCGAGTACAAGACTCAGCTCGAAACCGCGCTGGGCCTGAACTTCGAACAGTTCACCCGCGCCGTGTTGCTGGCCCAGAGCGAGTTCAGTGCGTTCCTCAAAGCGGACGACAACGACCGTAGCGAACTGCTGGAAAAGCTCACCGACACCGCGCTCTACACCCGCCTCGGTCGCCGCGCCTTCGACAAGACCAAAGAAGCGCGCGAAGCCCACAAGCTGTTGCAGGACCAGGCCACCGGGGTCACGCCACTGTCGCCTGAAGCCCGGGCCGAGCTTGATGAGCGCTTCAATGACGCGCAGCAGCAACTCAAGACCCAGCAGGCGCAGCTCAAGCAATTGGAGCTGCAACACACCTGGCTCAAGGACCTGCGCCAATTGCAGGACGCGCAACAGAGCGCCACCGAGCAACTGCAATCCGCCCAACAACACTGGGACAGCCTGGCCAGCGAGCGCTTGAAGCTGACCCGTCTGGAGCAACTGGCCCCGCAACGGCACCAATTCGCGCGAAAGACCGAATTGACCACCCAGCTCACACCGCTGGCGGCACAGATTCAGCAGCATACCCAACAGCAAACCGAACTGAACGCGCGTCAGGCTCAGCTCGAACACAGCCTGAGCGCGGCGCAGTCGGCACTGGCCGCCGCACAAAGCCAACACAGCAACAGCGCGCCACTGCTGCGTCAGGCCTTCGAAGAGCAAAGCACCCTCGCCCGCCTGGTCAAGGACGCCAGTCTCAGCGCCGACCTCAAGCAGCAGGCGGAACTGGCCTGCACGCAGGGCCAAAGCACGATTCAGGGCTTGCTTGACCAGCAGAAACAGGTCGCAGAACGGTTGCAGCGTATCGCCGGTGAGCTTGAGCAGAGCACTCATCTGGCGCCACTGAGCGACGCCTGGAACGCCTACCGTGATCGTCTGCAACAACTGATGCTGATCGGCAATCGCCTGAACAAGGGCCAGTCCGAACTGGCCGGCCTGGAGCAAAACGCCACCCGCGCCGCCGAGGATCTGGCCACCCAGCGCCAGAGCCTTGAGCTGCTGTACAAAGAGGCCGGCGCCGAACCTGAAGCGGTGGCCGAGCAGATTCAGATCCTCGGCAGCCTGCTACAGGACAACCGCAAGCAACTGCGGGCCATTGAAGAGCTGACGCGGCTGTGGGCCAGCCAGCAGGAACTGGACAAACGCGGCGCCGAGTTGCAGCAGCGCCAACTCGCCGCTCAGCAAGAGCGTGATCGTCTGACTCAGGACGGCGTGAAAACCAAAGCCGAATTGACCGTTGCCGAACAGACCCTGACCGTCACCCGCGAACTGCTGGAACGTCAGCGCCTGGCACGCAGTGCCAGCGTCGAAGAGCTGCGTGCACAACTGCTGGACGATCAGCCGTGCCCGGTTTGTGGCAGCCCGGACCATCCTTATCATCAGCCCGAAGCCTTGCTGCAAAGCCTCGGTCGGCACGATGAAAACGAACAGGCCAACGCCCAGAAAGCCGTCGACCTGCTCAAGGAAAAACTCACCGAGCTGCGCGCAGAAGTTGGCGGCTTGATTGCTCAACAAAAGGAATTGCTGCAGCAGCAAGAACAACTCGCCACTCAACAACAGAGCCTGACACCGAGCCTGGAAGCGCACCCGTTGTCCGCCCAACTGTTGGCCCAGGACGCGAACAAACGCGATGCCTGGCTGACCCAACAAAGCAGCCAGCTGAACCAGAGCATCACCCAGGACGAACAGCGGCAAACTGCCCTGCTCACCCTGCAACAGGATGCCGCGCGACTGGCGCAACAACTGCGCAGCGCCGAAGCGGCGAACCAACAGGCGACACAACACCTGCTCAACCAGCAAAGGGAGTTGAGCAGCGATCGCCAACGCCTGGACGAAGAGCTGAGCGCGTTCAGCAGCCTGCTGCCAGCCCAGACGCTGGAAGCGCTGCGCAACGAACCCGCCGCGACTTTCATGCAGCTTGACCAGCAGATCGCCCAGCGCCTGCAACAACTCGAGCAGCAGCGCGATGAACTCGGCGAGCAACAACAACGCCAGCAGACGCTGGACAAAGAACAGGACCGCCAGCAGACCCGCACCCAGCAACTGGACGCCGCGCAGCAGCAGTTCAGCGCGTTGGCCGGGCAACAACAGGCTTGCCAGG
The DNA here is from genome assembly GCF_059492165.1 of Pseudomonas sp. Pseusp15. Classification (NCBI taxonomy): domain Bacteria; kingdom Pseudomonadati; phylum Pseudomonadota; class Gammaproteobacteria; order Pseudomonadales; family Pseudomonadaceae; genus Pseudomonas; species Pseudomonas sp. Pseusp15. The sequence goes on along the minus strand of NZ_CP168523.1, from coordinate 1,855,111 downwards.
AAAAACTGACGCAACTGCTGGGCGAACACGCCAGCGCCGAACAATGGCAACAGCAACTGGATCAGGCCGTCGAACAGGCGCGCAATGCCGAAGCGACGGCCAATCAGGAACTGCAAAGCGTGCGCACGGGCCTGGTGCAACTGGCCGCCGAACTCAAGGCGCAACAGGAACGTGCGCAAGCCCTGGAAAGCGAAGACCGCGAGCTCAGCAGCAAGATCGCCGACTGGCGCGCGCAGCATCCGGAGCTGGACGACGGTGGGCTGGAAGCGCTGCTCGGTGTCAACGACCAACAGCTCAGCGAGCTGCGTCAACGATTGCAGCAAAGCGAACAAGACATCGCGCAAGCCAAGGTGCTGTTGCAGGAGCGGGATCAGCGCTTGCGCGATCATCAGGCGCAGCACAACGGCAACCTGGACGCCGGACAACTGGCCACGGCACTGGCCGAGCTGCAAAACCTGTTCGCCGCCAGCGAGCATCGCTGCGCCGAATTGCGTGCTGAACAAACCGAAGATCAGCGTCGACAAAACGCCAATCAGGCGCTGGCGCAGCAGATCGCCGACGCCTACGCCGAGTACCAGCGCTGGGCGCGCTTGAGTGCGCTGATCGGTTCGGCCACCGGCGACACCTTCCGCAAAATCGCCCAGGCCTACAACCTCGACCTGCTGGTGCATCACGCCAACGTCCAGTTACGGCAACTGGTGCGGCGCTATCGCCTGAAACGGGGCGGCAGCATGCTCGGGTTATTGGTGATGGACACCGAGATGGGCGATGAACTGCGCTCGGTGCATTCGCTGTCCGGCGGCGAGACGTTCCTGGTGTCGCTGGCGCTGGCGCTCGGTTTGGCATCGATGGCATCGAGCACGCTGAAAATCGAATCGCTGTTCATCGACGAAGGCTTCGGCAGCCTCGACCCCGAATCCCTGCAACTGGCCATGGACGCCCTCGACGGCCTGCAGGCGCAAGGACGCAAGGTCGCGGTGATTTCCCACGTACAGGAAATGCATGAACGGATTCCGGTGCAGATCCAGGTCCACCGTCAGGGCAACGGCCTGAGTACCCTGGAGGTGAAATGATCACGCTGTATTCGTTCCGCCGCTGCCCCTACGCCATGCGCGCTCGCATGGCCCTGCGTTATTCGGGGGTTGCGGTGAATATCGTCGAGGTCAGCCTCAAGGCCAAACCGGCCGAAATGCTCGCGCTGTCGAGCAAAGGCACGGTACCGGTGCTTAGCGTGGACGGCCGGGTGATCGATGAAAGCCTGGAAATCATGCGCTGGGCGCTGGCGCAGAACGATCCGCAGGACTGGCTTCTCAACGATGACCCTGTCGGGCAGCAATACATCGCCGGGCTGATCGAAGAAAATGATCAGGTGTTCAAGGTGCACCTCAATCGCTACAAATACGCCGAGCGTTATCCCGAGCAACCAATGACGTTTTATCGCGCCGAGGGCGAGGTGTTCTTGCGCAAGCTGGATCAATTGCTGGAGGGGCGCGCCTACTTGCTGGGCGAGCACCCGAGCCTGGCCGATGTCGCCTTGATGCCGTTCGTGCGGCAATTCGCCCATGTGGATCGCGAGTGGTTCGGGCAGACACCTTATGTGCGATTGCAGGGCTGGTTGCAGCGCTTTCTGGAATCGGATCTGTTCACCGGTGTGATGCAGAAGTAGCCTTTGTAGCAGCTGCCGAGCGTGCGAGGCTGCGTTCGGCTGCGTAGCAGTCGTAAACTCGGCTGATGCGGTCTGACTGATGCACCGCAAGCTCTGGTTTTACGACTGCTTCGCAGCCGAACGCAGCCTTCGGCAGCTGCTACAGGTGTGGGTGTGTGCAGGTAAGGGAATCAGGCCAACACTTCACACATCCCCAACGCCGAGCAATCCACCTGGAATGGCCCGAAAAATTCGCCATTGGATTTGCTCGGCGGATTACCCACCAGCAACTCCAGCGCTTTGGCGGTCTGGATGTTGTGGGCGATGTTGTGGTTGCATTCGATGGCCCGTGCCACCGAGCCCGCCGAGCCCTGCCCGATCCCCAACAACGAAGCGCCATTGGTCATGAACGCCAGAAAGGCGATGACCCAGAGTCTGCGTCCTTTCATGCCCCTGCCACCCCCGCCAAGTCGACGTCATCAACCACCGCATGTTGAGCGCGGTGTTCGAACTGGATGCCGGGATAAGCGACCTGAATCGGTGCTTGAAGGCTGTGTTGCGATTGAGCCGAAAGGCTGACGACCAACACCATGGCCACGTAAAGACCAATGGCCAGGTAGGCGCCGTGTTTGGCAGAAGTGAGGATGGTGCTGGCCATGGTGATCTCCGTGGGCATGTTTCAGTGCCCACAGAATCGATCAAAAAACAGAAGATAACTAGCGACCTTTATGCATAGTAGCTATCAGTTTTATTGATCTTTAACCCAGCGCGTTTCAATCCTCGATAAAACTCATCAAGCGCTCACGGGCCGCGTCCGGCTCGTTGGGAACGGGCTGGGCAGCCGACAGAATCGGGGTGGAATAGAGAAACAGGAGAACCACTGCCAGACGCATTGCCATGCTGTCGATCCTTATTAGAGAAGGAGTCAAAAAATCAGCGTCAAATTTAAACACATGGCTATGTGATATCAAGCAATACATTGATGGCAATATGATGCTGTCGTAAATGCGTTATGCAGGAGCGACATCACTTCGAGGCTTTTCGACGCCTGTTTGGGCCGATCGGCAAGTGACTTCGCTCCTGCATAAAGGGTGCAGGGCTGACATTTCAGTGTTGGTTTTTGTGATCCAGTGCGGCGTAGAAGTTGGCGCTCTGTTGCAGGTATTTCTGGGTGTAGCTTTGGGTGTGGGATTTTTTGTCGCTGATTTCAACGTTGGCGCTGGCAGGCAGAGCAACAGTGGCGGAAATAGCGGAAGCGGCGATAACAGAGAAGAGATTGAAGTTCATGGCGGTATTCCTCGATTCAGTTGGCTTGCTTGCCCGGTTGGGCCGTGAAGCAAACTTAACTCCCGAGGGTCGGCGCCTTGAAATGCTTTGTAGCATTAGCCGATATCAGTCTCATTAATAGAAGGTTGCAGGCCCCATCAACCGGGGCCTGCGGCCTATTGACGCAGCAGGAACTTGAGATCGCTCGGGGCATCCATCGGCAGTTTTTGCACGGTTTTGCCCAACAGACCGGTCTTGGCGTCACGCTCGATGACGACAATCTGGTTGCTCTTCTGGTTGGCAATCAGCACGAATTTGCCGCTCGGGTCGAGACTGAACTCGCGCGGGTGATCGCCGTCCACCGAGCGGCGCTGAAGCTCCTTGAGGTGGCCGGTTGCCGGGTCGATGGCGAACACCAGCAACTGATTGGCGGTGCCACGGTTACTGACGTAAAGGAACTTGCCATCGACCGAGGCGTGAAGCGCAGCCGCGGCCTTGCCCGATGTGGGCAGCCCCGCCGCCAGATCGACCAACTGCGTTTGTTCGAGTTGGCCGTCCTTGTAATCGAACACCGCCACCTGCGCGCTCATTTCCATGGTCAACCAGGCGTGCTTGCCATCGGCGCTGAACAGTAAATGTCGCGGCCCGCTGCCGGGGGGCAACGGGACGGACGCGGGTTTGGCGGCAGTCAACGGCAGTTCCGGATTGGCCTTGGGGTCGAAGCGATAGATAAAGATCTTGTCCGCGCCCAGGTCATTGGAAAACACGTATTGACCATCCGGCGAAGAGATCGCCGAATGCACGTGCGCCGACATCTGCCGCACGGGGTCGATCCGGCTGGACGGATGACCGCTCATCTGCACGACGGGTTTCAGCTTGCCATCGGGGCTCACCGGTAACACCGCCAGGGTGCCGCCCGGGTCTTCAGCCACCGAGTAGTTGCTGACAAACAGATGGCTGGCATCACCGCTGATGCTCGAATGGGTCGGCTCGTTGCCCAGGGTTTGCACCTGGTTGATCAGGCTCAGCTCATGGGTTTTCGGATCGATTGCGTAACTGCTGACGCGCCCTACCGGATCGGCCTGCCCCGGGCCGTTTTCGTTGACCGCGAACAAGCGACGTTGATCCTTGGACACGGTCAGCCAGGACGGGTTGGCGCTCTTCACCACTTGCAGCGGCTTGGCATCGATCTGCCCGGTGCGGCTGTCGAAGTTCAGGCGATAAATCCCCTGGCTCTGGCCGGCGGTGTACGACCCCACCAGCAATTCGTAGTTGTCGACCGACGCCGCCTGCACGCCCATCGCGCCGACGCTGCCGGCGATCAACAGTGGCCAGAAGTTACGCATCCTCATTCGTTTCGTCCTCGTCATCCTGACCACCAAACGCTTCCATAGGCACCAGCCGGTGTTCACCGGAATCACCGGTGATGATCCAGCTCTTCAAATCGGGATCGAAAGTCGCTGCCTTGATCTGCGCCATGCTGAACTCCCAGCGCTTGAGCGCCCGACCGTCCATGCATTCGATGTGCAGGTTATCGTCTTCATCGAGAGAGAAGTCGAAAGCGTGCAGCCCGTCGATCTCCAGCATGTCGCAATGTTCGAGGGCGTTGAGCAAGGTGTCGTTTACGGCAGTCATGGCAGTCAATCTTTGAATGGGAAAGACGCAATGATAGCTCAATGCGGGAACGGACTGTGGCGAGGGGGCTTGCCCCCGTTTGAGTGCGTAGCACTCACAAAATCTTTGGTACATCAGCGATTTTGGGGCTGCTTTGCAGCCCAACGGGGCGGTGGGGCGTTCCGACAAGCCCCCTCGCCACAGCCGTTAGAGCGCTTCTCGTGATGGTTTGCCATCGACCAAACGTTGGATGCGCAACGGATTGCCATTTTTCAACGCGTCCGGCAGCAGGCTGTCGGGGTAGTTCTGGAAGCACACCGGGCGCAGGAAACGGTCGATGGCCAGGGTGCCCACCGAGGTGCCGCGCGCATCGGAAGTCGCCGGATACGGCCCGCCATGGACCATCGAATCGCAGACTTCCACACCGGTCGGATAACCGTTGAGCAAGATCCGCCCGACCTTCTGCTCCAACAAGGGCGTCAGCTCACCGAAGCGTTCGAAGTCCGCCGGCTCACCGATAATCGTTGCCGTCAGTTGCCCGTGCAGGCCGTTCAGCGCAGCACTGAGTTGCGCCTGATCCGCCACTTCAACAAACACCGTGGTCGGGCCGAACACTTCCTCTTGCAGCACTTCATCGCCATCGAGCAACAGACTCACATCCGCCTTGAACAATTGCGGCTGCGCCTGATTGCCTTGTTGCGGATTACCGGCCAAGTGCTCGATTTTCGGATGCGAAAGAAGCTTGTGCAGGCCTTTGCCATAGCTGCTCAAGGTGCCGGCGTTGAGCATGGTTTGCGCCGGCTGATCGCCGATCAGCCCGGCCACCTGCTGCACGAACGCACTGAACTGCGGCGAACGAATGCCGATCACCAGCCCCGGATTGGTACAGAACTGCCCGCAGCCCTGCACCACTGAAGCCGTGAGGTCACGGGCGATGCTTTCAGCACGAGTATCCAGCGCCTGCGGTAACACGATCACCGGGTTGATGCTCGACATCTCGGCGAACACCGGAATCGGCTGCGGCCGTGCCGCGGCCATGTCGCACAGCGCCCGACCGCCTTTCAGTGAACCGGTAAAACCGACCGCCTGAATCGCCGGGTGCTTGACCAGTGCTTCCCCTACTCCACCGCCGTAGATCATGTTGAACACACCGGCCGGCATGGCGGTTTTTTCGGCAGCGCGGATCACCGCGTCAGCCACCAACTCTGCGGTTGCCATATGGCCGCTGTGGGCCTTGAACACCACCGGGCAGCCGGCGGCCAAGGCCGAAGCGGTGTCACCGCCAGCCGTGGAAAACGCCAACGGAAAGTTACTCGCGCCAAACACCGCCACCGGCCCCAGACCTATACGGTACTGACGCAGGTCCGGACGCGGCAGTGGCTGGCGTTCCGGCAGCGCCAGATCGATCCGCGCGCCATAGAAATCACCACGCCGCAGCACCTTGGCGAACAGACGCATCTGGCCGCTGGTGCGCCCACGCTCACCTTGAATCCGCGCCGCCGGCAACGCGGTTTCGCGGCAGACTACGGCCACGAACTCATCGCCAAGGGCGTCCAGTTCATCGGCAATCGTGTCCAGAAATTGCGCACGGCGCTCGGCGCTCAGGCTGCGATAGGCCGGGTAAGCGGCGGCGGCAGCCTTCGCGGCGGCGTCGACTTCTGCAACGGTGGCCTGGTAGAAATCGTGGGGCAAGGCCTCGCCAGTGCTGGCATCGACGCTCTGCAGTTTGACGGTGCCGACAGCGCTACGCTGGCCGCCGATGTAGTTGTGACCAAGAATCCGGGTCATGGGTGTCTCCTTAAAGTGTGCCGACGGTGCCGGGTTCGAACGCTGCTTCAACCGGTGCGATGCCGTTGATCAAGGGTGCGCCGAACTCGGCCTGGCTGATCTCGAACACATCACCCGGCCGGGTACGGATGCCATCGGCGAAGGACAGGGTCGCGGTGCCAAAGAAGTGGATGTGCACGTCGCCGGGGCGCAGGAACTGGCTGTACTTGAAATGGTGATACTCGAGGTTTTCCAGGCTGTGACACATGTTGGCTTCGCCACTGAGGAACTCGTTCTGCCACAGCACTTCGCCGTCGCGCAGGATGCGACTGGTGCCTGCCAGGTGTTGCGGCAGTTCGCCGACCCGAAGCTCCGGGCCATAGCTGCAACTGCGCAGTTTCGAATGGGCCAGGTAAAGGTAATTCTTGCGTTCCATCACGTGATCGGAGAACTCGTTACCCACCGCAAAACCGAGGCGATACGGTTTGCCGTCGTGGCCGATGACATAGAGGCCGCTGAGCTCGGGCTCTTCCCCGGCATCTTCAGCAAAGGGCGGTAGCGGGAAAGGCTTGCCCGGTCGCACGACGATGCTGCCATCGCCCTTGTAGAACCATTCCGGTTGCACGCCGGCCTGGCCGGCTGCAGGTTTACCGCCCTCCACACCCCACTTGAAGATGCGCATGGTGTCGGTCATCGCCGCTTCATCGCCGGCCTGCTGATGCATTTTGTCCCGAGCCGAGGCGCTGCCCAAATGGGTCAGGCCGGTGCCGCTGACCAGCATATGCGCCGGGTCCGGGTGATCCAGCGGCGGCAGGATGCGCAGCTTGGCCAGCAATTCGGCATAGTTGTGGCTGATGCCCAGCCCCAGGGTTTGAACCTGTCGCTCAAGAGTGGTGCCCGCCTCGATCGCCGCCAGCGCCAGATCCCGCACCGTGTGCGCATCCTGCACTTCACGCACCAGACCGTCTTCGACCACGCCGACGCGGCGTTCGCCATTACTCAATTCGAACTGAACTAAACGCATGAACCTTCTCCTGTTAATGCAAAACTTGTTGGCCAATCTCACGTCAGGTACGGGTAGCACCGCGGGCACTTGCCGCGAACTGGTCGGCCGGCAGCACATGCTTGCGTTCCAGCAGGCGATACACCACGCCGGTCAGGACCAGGCCGAACACCATCACGCAGGACAGGAAATACAGCCCCGACGCCAGGTTGCCGGTGTACTCCTTCAGCGCACCAATCACGAACGGGCCGATGTAGCCGCCGAGGTTGCCCACCGAATTGATCAACGCGATTCCTGCCGCCGCACTGGCGCCGGCGAAGAAGCGCCCCGGCAAGGTCCAGAACACCGCCGTGCAGGAAAACAGCGCGAACGCCACCAGGCACAGCGCCGCCAGTTGCAGCACCGGTACCGACAGCCAGGCACTGAGGAACAGGCCGATGGCACCCAACACATACAGCACCGCCAGATGACCGTAGCGATCATTGAGGCGGTCGGAACTGCGCGGAATGATCAGCAAACCGATGATTCCGAAGATGTACGGCACCGATGACACGAACCCGGTCACCAGGTCCGTGCCACCGAACTGCTTGATCAGCGTCGGCAGCCACAAACCGAGGCCATAGATGCTCAAGGTCACCGGCAGATAGAACAGCGCCAGCAGCAACACCCGTTTGTCCTTCAGTGCATGCAACGGATTGCCGTGGCAGGTCTGGCCATACTCGGCGAGGTCTTTTTTCAGTTCCCCGGTCAGCCAGTCTTTCTCGGATTGATCCAGCCATTTCACTTGGTCCGGGCCGTCCGGCAAGTAGCGCAGCACCGGCCAGGTCAGCAGGATCGCTGGCGTACCGATGACGATGAACAGCCACTGCCAGCCGTGCAGGCCAAGCGTGCCGTCCATACCGAGCAAACCGCCGGACACCGGGCCGGTGATCATCATGGCGATGGGTTGGGAAAGGATGAACAGCCCGAGGATCTTGCCGCGATGGCGAATCGGGAACCATTGGGTGATGTAGTACAGCACGCCTGGAAAGAACCCGGCTTCGGCCGCACCGAGCAGAAAACGCATCACATAGAAGCTGTTCGGGCCCTGGACGAACGCCATGCCGATGGTGATAGCGCCCCAGGTGACCATGATCCGCGCGAACCAGCGTCGGGCGCCGAAGCGGTCGAGCATCAGGTTGCTGGGGATCTCCAGCAGAAAGTAGCCAATGAAGAAAAGCCCGGCACCAAATCCGTAAGCCGCATCACCGATGCCGACGTCGGCGCCCATGTGCAGCTTGGCGAACCCCACGGCGGAGCGATCCACATAGGCGATCAGGTACAGCAGGATCAGGAAGGGAATCAGTTTCAACGTGATGCGACGGATAAGCCGCAATTCCTGGCTCATGAGTTCGGTCTCCGATTGTTGTTGTTATAGAACCTCGGGGGACGCCTCTCGCGGAAAACCATCAGGGCCATCCCTCCGTTGAAAACGACTATATAGTATTACTATTTAACCAACAACACTTCCAAACAGCCGAAATTGCGCTTATGTTACGCCACAGCTCGAACAATATAGTCATACAATAAGAGAACCGATCATGACTGATAAGAAACCCACCCTGCGCTCCGCCCAATGGTTTGGCACTGCCGACAAGAACGGCTTCATGTACCGCAGCTGGATGAAGAATCAGGGCATCGCCGACCATCAGTTCCACGGCAAGCCGATCATCGGCATTTGCAACACTTGGTCGGAACTGACCCCGTGCAACGCGCATTTCCGCCAGATCGCGGAGCACGTCAAACGCGGGGTGATCGAAGCCGGTGGCTTTCCTGTGGAATTCCCGGTGTTCTCCAACGGCGAATCGAACCTGCGCCCCACCGCCATGCTCACCCGTAACCTGGCGAGCATGGACGTCGAGGAAGCCATTCGCGGCAACCCGATCGATGGTGTGGTACTGCTCACTGGTTGCGACAAAACCACTCCGGCGCTGCTGATGGGCGCGGCTAGTTGCGACGTGCCGGCGATCGTCGTCACCGGTGGGCCGATGCTCAACGGCAAGCACAAGGGCCAGGACATCGGTTCGGGCACGGTGGTGTGGCAGCTCAGCGAACAGGTCAAGGCTGGCACGATCACCCTTGATGATTTCCTCGCGGCCGAGGGTGGCATGTCCCGTTCCGCCGGGACCTGCAACACCATGGGCACTGCCTCGACCATGGCTTGCATGGCCGAAGCGCTGGGCACGTCCCTGCCCCACAACGCGGCGATTCCGGCAGTCGATGCGCGCCGTTATGTGTTGGCGCACATGTCGGGTATGCGTGCGGTGGAGATGGTTCGCGAGGATTTGAAGCTGTCGAAAATCCTCACCAAGGAAGCCTTCGAAAACGCCATCCGGGTGAACGCTGCCATCGGCGGTTCGACCAACGCGGTGATCCACTTGAAAGCCATCGCCGGACGCATCGGTGTCGAACTGGACCTGGACGACTGGACCCGCATCGGTCGCGGCATGCCGACCATTGTCGACCTGCAACCGTCCGGGCGCTTCCTGATGGAAGAGTTCTACTACGCCGGTGGCTTGCCTGCAGTGCTGCGTCGCCTGGGCGAAGCCAACCTGATTCCGAACCCGAACGCCCTCACCGTCAACGGCAAAACCCTCGGCGAGAACACCAAGGACGCGCCGATCTATGGCCAGGATGAAGTGATCCGCACCCTCGACAACCCGATCCGCGCCGACGGCGGCATCTGCGTGTTGCGCGGCAACCTGGCGCCACTGGGTGCGGTGCTCAAGCCCTCTGCGGCGAGTGCCGAGCTGATGCAACATCGCGGGCGCGCGGTGGTGTTCGAGAATTTCGACATGTACAAGGCGCGGATCAACGATCCGGAACTGGACGTGGACGCCAACTCGATTCTGGTGATGAAAAACTGCGGGCCGAAGGGTTATCCGGGCATGGCCGAAGTCGGCAACATGGGCTTGCCGGCCAAGCTGCTGGCCCAGGGTGTGACGGATATGGTACGGATTTCCGACGCACGCATGAGCGGCACGGCGTACGGAACCGTGGTCTTGCATGTGGCACCGGAAGCCGCCGCCGGCGGGCCTTTGGCGGCAGTGAAGGAAGGCGACTGGATCGAGCTCGATTGCGCCAGTGGACGTTTGCATCTGGACATTCCGGATGCCGAACTGGCCGCGCGCATGGCCGATCTGCAACCGCCACAACAGTTGCTGGTGGGCGGCTATCGCCAGCTGTACATCGACCATGTGCTGCAGGCGGATCAGGGCTGCGACTTCGACTTCCTCGTCGGTTGTCGTGGAGCCGAGGTGCCGCGTCACTCTCACTGACCCTCTGGATTCTGTAACCACAGCAGAACCTGTGGCGAGGGAGCTCCCTCGCCACAATGATTGTGCCCGCCACGCCTGCTATCATGCGCAGCACCCCATCGCACAGGACCGCGCCGTTCCCCATGGATTACCGCAAACCCTCCGACCGCAAAAGCATGCACTCGCGCATCGTCCAGGAATTGGGCATGCAGATTGTCTCGGGACGCTTCAAACCGGACGACAAACTGCCCGCCGAAGCCCTGTTGTGCGAGGAATACGCGGTCAGCCGACCAGTCCTGCGCGAAGCGACCCGAGTGCTGGTTGCCAAGGGCCTGGTGTATTCCCGTCCGCGGGTGGGCACCGTGGTCAAGCCGCGCCGGGAGTGGCACATGCTCGACCCGGACGTGCTGCACTGGCTGATGCAAAGCAGCCCGCAGAATGAGTTCTTCAGCCTGCTGACCAGCGTGCGCAGCATCATTGAACCGGCCGCTGCAGCCCTGGCCGCGCAGTTCGCCACCGACGCAGACATCGCCTCCATCGGTGAAGCCTACCAACGCATGGAGTCAGCACCGACGCCTGAAGCCTTGTTGCAGCCGGACCTGGATTTCCACAGCCGCATCGCCGACGCGACCCACAACGACCTGCTGGCGAACCTGTGCAACATGTTGTCGGTGGCGATTGCAGAAGCCTTGAAACACTCCAACCAACGGCCGAACCTGCATGAACTGGCGTTGCCTCGGCATAAGGCGATTCTCACGGCTATCGAGAATCGCGATGCGCTGGGTGCGCGGCATGCGACGTTGGTGCAACTGGACGATGCGCGTAACGCGCTGAATGTGGTGCTCGGCACCGATCCCGCATAACCACCACAATTCCCCTGGGCTCATTGCCACCACGTAGTCATCCCTTAGATCATCGAATTGTCGGATCTGCGGTATCCCGTTACCGCACATCCATTCCGGCCTCGCCTTACTTTGCGTGACTCAACCCATGCAAAGGATTGCATCATGCCGATACCTGCATCCCCCCCTGCCACGGCGGACATGACCGATATCATCGCGCACGCCGTCAGCGCCCGCTTCAGCTCCCGCCCCACCCTGCGCTCGGAAACCGCTCGCCTGCTCAAGGACGGCGTACTGGAAAAGTACCCGCAACTGGACTTCGACCCCGAGCGAACCAAAATCGCGCAGCCGATTCCCAACGGGGCCTGGCGCCTCACGTTACTGCTGGACCTGGTACTGGATTATCTGGCCAGCGGCACACCTGTCGATTTCAGCGAGCGGTTCGGTCGTGCCTGCTTTCTGACCAACCGTGCGCCCGCGCAACTGACTGTCGGCAAAACCACATCACGCCTGCCTGATCTCCAGGTGATTGCGGGGGTCATCCTTGAGCTGCCCGACTTGCTGCACATCGGGCTCCAGGAATCGCTGACCCTTTACTGGAACCAGAAGGACGAGGCCGGCGTCAGCCGCTGGCAATGGCTGGGAAACTTGCTGGCCGGCGTCCTGCAGACATCCGCGACCCGCCTGTCGAAAAGCAACCCGGTGCAGGCCGGGATTCTCGCGGAGCTGGCCAGCCACCCGGACAACCTGCAGCGTCTCCAGCAATCCTGGTCAAAAGGCCCCATACAAGCCTGCACCCTACAAACCACCCTGACCAACGGTGACGTCTCCATTACGCTGCAGGCCTCCGAGCTCCTGGTGACTTGTGGTGAAACCCATTTGTTGTGCAGCGTGACCGGCAAAATCGAGCCCTTCGCTTCCCTGGAAGCTTTCGGCCTGGCTTGGGGCGCACGGTTTCAGCGGGCATACAAAGCCGATGTCATCACCTGGAAGCGGTTTGAGCCGGACGGCAACATCTTTGACATTCAGGCTGCCCTGCTCCTGAACCGGCAACTGGAAGATCTGGCTGCGCTCAAACTGCCCGCCAGCCAGGGCCTGGGCGAGTTGGCGAAACACGTTGATGCGATCACCGAAGTCGCCACGCTGTTCATCGACAGCCAACCGGACGAGGCCGTTTTTCAACCGATACAGGCGTCGATTCCCAGGTGGTTGCAAGCGGCGACACCCACTGACCGCATGGCCTATCGCAAGCACGTCCTGGCCATGGCCAGCGTCAAGCAACAGACCCAGGGGCGCACCTTCAACGATGGCATCGACGACCTTCGTACGTTTGCCCGAAAAGCCTTGCACAAGCAGATGCAGGAAGATTATCCGCTGGCGCCCGGTTACAACTCCGACGAACTGGAACTGACCTTTCATGTACCCGTCGGTGACCTCGGCAGCGGCTACATCGAAACCGTCAAAATGACCCTGACCGAGCTGGCGATCAACAATCTCGCCGCAAAACCCAAGGGCCGCATGACTGTCCGTCACACGGGAGATCAACTGATTCAGCAGTGGACTACCGACGCCTACCTGCTGGACCTGGTGAGCCGGCTCAATGTCGGCCAGCACTATCCCGAACTGATCGAAACCTTGCTGCTCGGCGAGACCGACGACGCACGGGAGCGGGAACGATTGTTCGCGCTGGAATTGTCGGTTCATCTCCCCCTGCTGGCCCTCGAGCATTCGATCAAGGGTGAGCACGGGTTCACCCATCTGGGGTATCGCTATGTCGATGCGTTGATGAATCGCACCGCCGCCGAACGGGTCGTCAACGAACAGGCCGTGGTCATCCGGCCCCTGGCGTTCCAACGCAAGGACGGCGCCGACTGTGATGTGGCCGCCAACATGTTCATCATCGAGCCCAAAGACTTGCAGGCCAGTGGTCCGCATATCCTCTATCGCCCGTTGTACACCCCGTCACTGCAGCAATACGCCGCACGCAGCGACTTGCTCAAAGCGGTCGCGCAACAGGGCGCGCTGCAAACCAGCGTGCTGACCTGGCTCCCGGACCGCGCACGTCCGGTTTACGACAACAACGGTTTCAACGAACCGCATATCAACCACTTTCACATCGGCGACGAGTTCTCGCCGCCCGACAAGCCGAAACCGGCGATTCTGGCAGGCGACGAAGCTGCGGCCCGGTGGCTCAGTGCAGTGGAGGAAGGTCGATTGCCGGCCAGCCTGTTCGCCAGCAACGCCCGGGCGCTGGCCGATCTGGCTGACAGGCAATCGGTGTCCAATGCCGAAAGCCGTTGGGCGATCATCCTTGAGGGTGGCTGGCTGGTCTTTAACAACCTGGTACTGCCACTGTTGCGCGGCCCGGCAATGCTGGTGGGCTGGATGCTGCAAATCACCCATAGCCTGATCAACGACCTGCCCGCACTGGACAGTGATGACCCAACTACCCGGAATCTGGCCTGGATCGATGTGCTCTTGAACATCGGCCTGCTCCTTTTGCATGTCGCACGAACTCAAGGTGAACGGCCTGCACTCGCGCCAGAGCGCATGGGCGAAGACGCTCCGGTGACCCTCGATCCGCTGCGCCGTCTGTTGCCACTGGACTTGCTGCATCCCGAGACAACCATCACTCAAGAAACACCCGGACTGCCCTCCGAACCGCCGGGCAGTGGCAATACGTTGCTGGATTTCAACCTGTCGACCGCTCGGGACTCGACCTCGGCGCGGCTGTTCAACAAGCTGCAGGCGGTCAAGGTTGCATGGCCCGCGTCTCTGCCAGAGCCTGTTGCAACCGGTCCGTTCAAGGGGCTGTACCGGATCGACAACAAATGGCACGTCACGGTCGCCGGCCTGCTGTTTCGCGTGAGTGTCGTGCCCGGTTTCGGTGAGGCCTACCTGGTGCATCCCGAGCATCCCGACCATCCGGGAATCAAGCTCAAAACCGATGGATACGGCCGGTGGACGCTGGATCAAGGGCTGAAACTGCTCGGCGGAGGACGTAACGCCAGGCGGGATGCCCTGCGCGAGAGCAAACAACAACGCATCAGCCTGCTGGAACTGAACCACCAGGAATTCTTGCAGCAACAGACGCAGGTGCAAAAACGCGTTGATATCGCGGAAAAGCTGATGGAGCTGAAAACAAACGACCCCGCCAGCAGCGAGCAGGATCGCACCACTTTTCGCCAACGGTTCGCAGACGAGCTGGACAAACAGAGCGAAACCTATGTCACGGCGCTTGCCGAAATCCGCGAAAAAAGCGCTCTGAGCAAATCCGATCCCGATCCAAACCTGCAGCGCAACTTGCTGGAGAATCTCATCAACAACGCGCGCAAACGTGTGGTCATCGCTGACCGGGAACGGGAAGCCATCAATCGAACTTACGCGGACTTGACCCGCGGTATCGAACACTTGCGCGAAGCAATCAAGGACAAGGGCAACGTCGTACTGGATCGATACTTCGAATTCATGCGCAGGACCTCCGAAGTCAACGAAACCATGATCAGGTTCTACGAAGAAACAGAGAGCCGACTTGCGGAGCTTAAACACCTGTCTCGCTTGGGCTTGGAGGACTGGAAACGGTTGACCGACAATCGCTCCGAGAATGAATTGACCGCTTTGCGAGTCAAATCCTACCAACTGAGCATCTTGCGTATTCTCAGCCTGAAGGAACTGGGTAGCGCCACCATGGCCCCACTCGAACGCGCACTCGATCCCCTGATGTTGCTGTCTCGCTCCCATTCCGAACTGCAAACTTCTCGCACTTATAACAATAGCGATCGGATCGCCGTTCTGGACAACCTGGTCGATCACTACCGCAAAGCACTGGACGGGCTTGAAAGTATCGGCATCTTCAATGCAGAAGAATTACAGCCGGCGGCTTTCAATCGCTTGCGAGAGATCATCGGTGAACTGCGCCTCGATGCCGAGCGACGTCTGGCCGACGACCTTCAAAATCTCCCGCGACCTTCGGTCTCCGAGCCCGGTCCGTCTTCACCCGCAACCAGCAAGCCCCCGATCCAGCGCCCCTCTTCATGGGCCAGTCGCAAGCGGGTCATCAAAACCGCCAAGGGCACTCTGATCGGTGATATTCGCCCCCGCGTGGCTAACCAGGGCGGAGACATTGTTGATATCAACGGTCCACTCGAAGATGCACCACTGGCTTCGTTCCATGAACATGAACCGAATGTCTGGGTAGAAATGATCGAGGTCAGGCAGCCCGCACCCAAGGCCTCCGCGCACTCCTACGCACAGCTCAAAGGGGATGCCCGCAAGGCAATCGCCAATGTCGACAAACAGGTAAGGAAGATCGAGGGTTACGCGCAACGCGCAAGCTCACCCAAGGAAATTGAAGAGCAATTGCAACGCGAAGCACAAAAGCTGACCGGGTATGCCGAGGGCCTGGAACACCATGAGGCACCCTCGCCAAACCGGGAACAAGATGCCTCGTTAATTCGCGATTTACGCGATCACGCGCGAGCCCTCGACAGTAAGGCATCGGAACTGCGCATCCGCATGACACTGGCCCAGCCCCCCAGCAGTGAGGGTGTGGAGTTTCTGTTACGGTGCAAGGAGGTTTACCCACGCATGATCGGTAATCGCGTACAACTGAAAACCGGACGTAAAGACTTCATGCAGGAGTACGTCCTGTTGAACAAAGACGATCAACCCTGGGGGTACGCGCATTTCCACTATGAGCGCTTCGATGATGCCAAGACGCAATATACCCAGGCCCATCTGAAAACCAGGGAACAACGGTTCGAAACCTACGAATCGGCGATGGCCAAGGCTACAGATCCGAAACAGAAAATCGATATCCACCGCGGGATCATCAGCAAGGAACTGGCCAACAGTGCATTCCTGACGCTACAACCACGCTGAGTGATTCGGTCCCCCATAAAAAAAGCCGCAACCTGAGTTGCGGCTTTTTGGGTCAGGCTGACGCCTAGTGAGCAAACAGCGAGTTGCCCTTCTGCCCCGCCAGTTTCTCTGGCTTGATCAGGAACCGCGCCAGCGCCGGCAGCAGCCACAACGCGCCAAACATGTTCCAGAGCAGCATGAAGGTCAGCATCAGGCCCATGTCGGCCTGGAACTTGATCGCCGAGAAGATCCAGGTGCACACGCCGATTGCCAGGCACAGACCGGTGAACAACACAGCTTTACCGGTGGACTTCAGCGTCTGGTAGTACGCCTCTTGCAGCGACAGACCGGCACGCAGGAAGCTTTCCAGGCGACTGTAGATGTAGATCCCGTAATCCACGCCGATCCCCACCCCGAGTGCCACCACTGGCAAGGTCGCCACTTTCACACCGATGCCCATGAACGCCATCAGTGCGTTGCCGAGCACCGAGGTCAGCACCAGCGGCAGCACGATGCACAAGGTCGCCGCCCAGGAACGGAAGGTGATCATGCACATGGTCGCGACGCAGATGTACACCAGCACCAGAATCGTCAGTTCGGAACGCTTGATCACTTCGTTGGTGGCGGCCTCGATCCCGGCGTTACCGGCCGCGAGGAGGAATTCCAGGCCTTCCTTGTTGTTGTCCTTGGCGAAGTCCTGCACCGCATGAACCGCGCGATCCAGGGTTTCGGCCTTGTGATCGTTGAGGAACACCAGCACCGGCGCCAGGGAGCAATTGTTGTTGTACAGACCATCGGCACGGGCGATGGAGTTGTTCAGCACGTCCGGATTGCGCGACAGGGTTTCCCATTTCAGGTTGCCCTCGTTCATGCCCTTGATCATCTGCTTGGACACGGTCACCAGCGAGATCGCCGATTGCACACCCTCGGTGTTCTGCATCTTCCACATCAGTTCGTCGATCGGTGCCATGGCCTCATAGCGCGAGCAACCTTCGGGCTTGGTCTTGACCATTACCACCAGCACGTCGGAACTGGTGGAGTAGTTGTTGATGATGAAGCTGTTGTCCTTGTTGTAACGCGAGTCCGGACGCAGTTCCGGCGCGCCCTGGTCGAGGTCGCCGATTTTCAGGTTCTGGCTGTACCAAAGGCCACCGCCAAAGGCGATCAGCGCCAGGAGAATGGAGACCGGTGCGACTTTCGGGCTGGCAAAGTTCGCCAGCAGGCGCCAGAAGGGATGCTCGCGGTGCGCGTCTTTCTTGCTGCGGTCGACGGCGCGTTTGCTGATACCCACGTAGGAAATAGCTACCGGCAGCAGGATCAGGTTGGTGAATACGATCACCGCCACGCCGATGGACGCGCCGATGGCCAGTTCACGAATCACGCCGATGTCGATGATCAACAGCGTGATAAAGCCCACCGCATCCGCGAGGATCGCGATCATCCCCGGGAGGAACAACTGACGGAATGTTCGCCGCGCCGCAGTCAGTGCGTTGTCCGCCTCGCTGGACTGCAAGGCGATACCGTTGATTTTCTGCACGCCGTGGGAAATCCCGATGGCGAAGATCAGGAACGGCACCAGCATCGAGTACGGATCCAGCCCGAAGCCGAAAAAGTGCATCAAGCCGAGCTGCCAGACCACCGCCACCAGCGTCGTACTCAGTACTGCCACGGTGCTGCGCATGCAGTTGGTGAACCAGTACAGCAGGATCAGGGTAATGACGAAGGCAACGCCGAAGAACATCACCACCATGACCAGCCCATCGATCAGGTCGCCAACTTTCTTGGCGAACCCGACAATGTGGATCTTCACGTTGGGGTTCTGGGCTTCGAACTTGTTGCGGATCTTGTCTTCAAGTTCGTGTGAGAACTTGCGGTAGTCCAGTGCCAGCAACTTGCCCTGGTCTTGCGGGTCCGGGTAGGACTCCAGCAGCGGGATGTCGACGATGCTCGACTTGAAGTCGTTGGCCACCAGCCGCCCGACTTGCCCGGACTTGAGCACGTTATTGCGCAGCAGGTCGAGGCTCTGCTGGGAGCCGTTATAGCTCTGGGGAATCACCTCACCACCGGCGAAGCCCTCCTCCGTCACCTCGGTCCAGCGCACGCTCGGGCTCCACAGCGACTTGAGGCCGGAACGGTCGACGCCGGAGATGTAGAACACCTCGTCGTTGATCTGGCGCAGAGTCTCCATGTACTCCTTGGAGAAGATGTCGCCATCGGTGGCTTCAATGGAAATCCGTACGGTGTTGCCCAGGTTCGCCAGATCGTTGCGGTGCTCCATCATCTTTTCAATGAACGGATGCTCGAGCGGGATCATTTTTTCGAAACTGGTGGACGGCCGGATCAGCGTCGCCTGCCAGAACAGGAAAATACTGACCAGCAGGCAGATGACGATCACCGCCGGGCGGTTGTTGAAGATCAGGCGCTCAAGAAACGTCGCCTTATCCTGATGAGGAGTGCTTAAGGATGTCATAGACCCGCCTTCTTATTATTTGCCCGGCTCATTTGGACGACCCGTTTGTGCCATTCTCTGCGCCCGTTGGCGAGGTGACGCGCACGCCGCCCTGGCCTGCCAGAATCAGATTACCGTTACCCGCCGCCGTGACCGACGAGACGGAAATGCGATCGGGACGGTTGAACACGCTGAAGGTCTCGCCGTCGTCGCTGCTGCGAATGACACTGCCACCATTGCCGACGATCACGATGGAACCGTCGTCGAGCAATGTGGCGCCGGACAGGCCGAATTCCAGCGCACCCCGTGCAGCCTTGAGTTCGACCTGCTCCCAGGTGGTGCCGAAATCCGTGGAGCGGTAGAGATTGCCCCTCAAGCCGTAGACCAGCAGCGTGGCCGGTTGCGCGGTGCCGATGACGCCGAACAGCGAGCCCTCGTAGGGGCCTTCAAGCTTTTCCCAGGTCTGCCCTTCATCGGCGGAACGGAACATGCTGCCCTGCTCGCCGACGATGAAAATGCCGGAATCCTTGACTGCAGCTATGGCGTTGAGGTGGTACTGGTCTTCGTTGGCCAGGCGATCGCTGACGTCTTCCCAGTTTTTGCCACCGTCGGTGGTTTCCAGCAAGGCACCGTAGGCGCCCACGGCATAGCCGCTGTTGACGTCCTTGAACCAGACGTCGAGCAGCGGCGATTCGCGGCGCAGGTCTTCGAATTGCTTGGTCCAGGTGACACCGCCGTCTTCACTGGCGAGGATCTGCGCGTCATGGCCGACGGCCCAACCGTGCTTGTCATCGACAAAAAATACCGCTGTCAGCAGTTGCCGGGTCGGCACCTTGGCTTGGGTCCAGGTTGCGCCCTGGTCATCGGAATAAAGAATGTGCCCGCGATCGCCGACCGCCACCAGGCGTTTGCCGGCATGCACGACATCGAGCATCAGGCCTTTGCTGGCCTTGGCGGATTCAATGGAATAAACCACGTCGGTGGTCGGCGCGGCAGCGGCCAGCACAGGAGCCGACAACACGGCACAACCCAACAGCGAGAGCGCTGTAGCCAGCAACGCGAACCTGCGTAACGCCGGCGGGCGGCAAATACTCACACCCATGACAGGCTCACTCATAGACCTTCCCCCATTATTATTGTTAGGTCATTCAACCTTTCAGGGCGCCGTAAGGGGGTGCTCACCGGGACTGCCCTATTCCAGAGCATAGTCCTGAAACCCGCAATCCAGAGCCCCTTCGGAAGCTGGGCTTATCCTATCGGGGTTTGGAAAGGTCTGACAATCGACGCCACGTTATGTTTTGTTAACCGGGGGGATATGGGGTGTGGGTGAATGGGGAGGCATTCGGAGCGGTGATTGGAGTCTGGGGTCTGGGGTCTGGGGTACATATCCGTTTCTGCGGTAACGGCGGCTATTGGTTCCGCTCTTACAGCGGGTCACTTTGGAAAAGCGCCAAAGTAACCAAAGCGCTTTTGCCCCTTTCGTTCGGTGCCTCGCCCAGGCTCGGCATGCCCTCGCTCCGGTCCTGCTCCGTGGGCCCGCCGCCATCCGCCATCCATGGCCGGGGGCGGCTAACCCGGCATCCATGCCGGGTTGCCCACTACGCAGAACCTCCACTCGGCCTCTCGAGGGGGCGGTGCGTCAAAATCAAAAACAAGGCGGCCTACCGGCCGGCCTGATCTCACGTGCACGCATTTCCCTGTAGGAGATGTCGAGCGAAGCGAGGCTGCGATCTTTTGATCTTGCATTTGCTTTGCTTTGCTTTGCTTTGGCTTTGGCTTTGGCTTTGGCTTTTGATCTTGATCTTGATCTACCCGCCCCTTCGGGAGGCTGAGCGCAGGTGTTCATCTGGGGATTGGCGCGCAGCGCCGTTCGACGCAGTCGAACCCATCGCATGTAGGTCGTAGCGAAGCAGACCGTAGGGCGATGCCCCCAGATGGATACCGGAGCGAAGGAACGCCGAGCCTCAGCGAGGGGCCGACGCTTGGGGCGAGACCTTTTGGGTACTTTTGGGGCGTTTGCCAAAAGTGCCTCGCCGTAAGGGCGAAACCCTAAGTAGCCGTTACCGCAGAAATGGATATGTACTCCATCAAAAATCCCGGTCGGCTATCAGGCCGCCATCGCGAGCAAGCCCGCCCCCACAAGGTCCGAGTGAACACTTGAGAGAGCAGGCAACCAAATCAGGCCAGGCTTTTGCTGACCACTTCGTACACGTCGCTGGACAGCTGCCCCGAAGCGAGAATCCGCTCCAGTTCGCCTTTCATCAACGCCTGACGGGCGCTGTCGTACTTACGCCAGCGGGTCAACGGCGCGAGTTGGCGAGAAGCAATCTGCGGATTGAAGCCGTTGAGCTCAATCACCAGATCCGCCAGGAAGCGATACCCGGAACCATCCACCGCGTGGAAGTTGATCAGGTTCTGCCCGGCAAACGCGCCGACCAGTGCCCGCACCTTGTTCGGGTTCTTGATGTTGAACGCCGGGTGCTGCATCAAGGCTTTGACCCGCGCCAGACCGCCGGGCAATACACTGCCGGCCTGAACGCTGAACCACTGATCCATGACCAGCGGATTGTCCTTGAAGTGCTCGGCGAAGCTCGCCAGTGCCTTGGCTTTCTGCGCTTCGAACGGCGAATTCACCAACACGGCCAACGCGGTCAGGCGCTCGGTCATGTTGTCGCAGCTGTCGAACTGCTCAAGGGTTGCCGCCAATACTTCTGGCTTGTCGCTGAGCATCAGGTAGGACAACGCAATGTTCTGCAGTGCGCGGCGGGCGAAGTGCTCGGCCTCGGCCACATACGGAGTCTTCTTCGACAGATCGCGATTGGCTTGATAACGCAGCCACAGCGCTTCGAACAGCGTGTCCGCCAGTTGCTTGCGCGCAAATTCGCGAGCGGTGTGGATCGCTTCCACATCAGCCACTTCGCTGATTTCGGTCAGGTATGCCTCGCTTGGCAGCGAGAGCATTTCAGCGACCATCGCCTGATCCAGCGTCTCGTCGGACAGCACGGTACGCAGGGCTGCAACCAGACGCTGATCCAGCACCAGCGCCTCGCCCTTCTGCTGCTGGGCGATCAACTCTTGCAGCACCTGCACCGACAACTGCTGGCCGGCATCCCAACGGTTGAAACCGTCGCTGTCATGCTGCATCAGGAACATCAGTTGATCGCGGTCGTACGGGAAGCTCAGTTTTACCGGCGCCGAGAAGCCGCGCAGCAACGACGGCAGTGGTTTTTCAGCAATGTCGACGAAGGTGAAGGTCTGCTCGGCTTCAGTCACCGAGATCACCCGCGAAGTGCCTTGAGCACTGGCTTCACCGGACAGACGCAATGCAATTGCCGCGCCTTTCGAATCAAGCAGACCCAGCTCCACCGGAATCACGAACGGCAGCTTCTCAACCTTGTCCGGGGTTTCCGGGCAGCTCTGGCGGAAGGTCAGGCTGTAGGTTTTCGCCGTGGCGTCGTAGGACTCGCTCACCGCCAGACGCGGTGTGCCGGCCTGGCTGTACCAGCGCTTGAACTGGGTCAGGTCGACGCCATTGGCATCTTCCATGGCCTTGATGAAGTCGTCGCAGGTCACGGCCTGGCCGTCATGGCGTTCGAAGTACAGGTCGCTGCCTTTGCGGAAGCCATCGGCCCCGAGCAAGGTGTGGATCATGCCGACCACTTCCGAACCCTTTTCGTACACGGTCAGGGTGTAGAAGTTGGAAATCTCGATGAAGCTGTCCGGGCGTACGGCGTGAGCCATGGGGCCGGCGTCTTCGGCGAACTGGTGGGTGCGCAGGTACGCCACGTCCTGGATGCGCTTGACCGTGGCCGAGTTCATGTCGGCCGAGAACTCCGAATCGCGGAACACGGTGAAGCCTTCCTTGAGCGACAGCTGGAACCAGTCGCGGCAGGTCACGCGGTTGCCCGACCAGTTGTGGAAGTATTCGTGGGCGACGATCGCTTCGACCCGCTGGTGCGCGGCGTCGGTAGCGGTTTCGGCACGGGCCAGCACGGCGCTGGAGTTGAAGATGTTGAGGCCCTTGTTCTCCATGGCGCCCATGTTGAAGTCGTTGACCGCGACGATCATGAAGATGTCCAGGTCGTACTCGCGACCGTAGACTTCTTCGTCCCAACGCATGGACTTCTTCAGGCTGTTCATGGCGTGCTGGCACTTGTCGATGTTTTCTGGCTCGACATAAATGCGCAGCGCCACGGAGCGCTCGGTCATGGTGGTGAAGGTGTCTTCGACACACCACAAGTCACCGGCCACCAACGCGAACAGGTAGGCAGGCTTCTTGAATGGGTCTTCCCAGGTCGCCCAGTGGCGGCCGTCTTCGCCGGGACCGGAGGCAATCGGGTTGCCGTTGGACAGCAGCACCGGATAGCTGTGCTGCTCGGCGACCACCGTGGTGGTGAACGTGCTCATCACGTCCGGGCGGTCGAGGTAATAGGTGATCTTGCGGAAACCTTCGGCCTCGCACTGGGTGCAGAACATCGTGCCGGATTTGTACAGGCCTTCCAGGGCGGTGTTGGTTTCCGGGTGGATCCGGACGCTGGTGTCGACCGTGAAGCTTGTTGCGGTCGGGTGCAGGGTCAGATGGTTCTCGGTCAGTTGGTAGTCGGTGGCGCTCAGCTCCTGGTCGGCCAGGGTCACCGACAGCAGCTCGAGTTGCTGGCCGTCGAGCACCAATGGCGGCAGGCCCGGGCCACGCTCAGGGTTGCGGCGCATCACCAGTTGCGCATGGACCAGGCTGTGGTCCTCGAACAACTCGAAGGTCAGGTGCGTCTCGTCGATCAGGTACTCGGGCGCCTGATAGTCCTTCAGGTAAATCATCTTCGGTTGTTCGGTGCGCATGCTTGAGTCCTTACTGATGCACGGCGAGCTGGTAGGCCGTGTATTTACGAATATTGATCACGCCGGTGTCGAAAATCAGGTATTGACCCTTGATCCCCAACAGCGTGCCTTCGGCAATCGGGTTCTTGTCCAGGTTGAAGCTGACGATTTTGGCCGGGTACTGCTCGACCGGATAGCGGATTTCGAGCGGTTCGACGTCGGTAATTGTCTGGATTGCTTGTAGGCCGAATCGTTCCTGCAAACTGTGCAAACCTTCGGCACAGCTTTCAAACAGCTGATCGCGAACCTGCGCCAGGTCCACCGACACCGCATCGCCCTTGAGCAAAGCACGCCAGTTGGTCTTGTCAGCGACTTGACTGCGGAACAGGTCTTCGACGAAGCCCGACTGCTGGCGGGTCGAGACGCGCACGATCGGCAAGGCCTGGCTGGCACCCTGATCGAGCCAACGGGTCGGCAGTTGGGTGGCGCGGGTAATGCCGACCTTGATCCCCGACGAATTGGCCAGGTAAACCACATGGTCGGTCATGCAGAACTTCTCGCCCCACTCAGGCTCCCGGCAAGTGCCGGCGTCGTAGTGGCAACGCTCCGGGCTCATGATGCAGATGTCACACTGGGCCAGTTTGGTCATGCACGGGTAGCAGTAACCCTGGCTGAAACTGGTTTTGGTCTTGCGTCCGCAATGGGTGCAGTGGATCGCCCCCAGGTACTCCAGGCGCACCGTGGTGCCGATCAACGGATTGACCGGTACCTCGGCGTCGCCCAGACGAAAAGCGTACTGCACGTTCGGCCCGTCAAGGCGCGCCGACATTTTGCTGATTGCACCGCGGCCAATCTCGATCAATGGATGGCATCCGACTTGAACAGAATATTCGGCACTTCGATCGACTTCGACGCGCACTCCTGCGGGCCCATGTAGCCGGTGCGCTGTTCCTCGGGCAGGTTCTGGATTTCCCAGGCGATCATCGCTTGCAGGGAGAGTTCGCGCTGCTCGGCGGTGAGTTTGCCACCGTCGGACCATTTGCCGATTTCCACCGCCAGTTTCAGGCTCTGGTAGATATCCGGGGTAATGTTTTTGATCATTTCGTTAAAAGAGGACATCAAGGGCTCCGCGCTCTTCATTCATAACTGATTAGACGGCCAGTTTACGGCGGTTGTACAAACCGCCCAACAAACCGGTGAAGCATCCGATGAGTAACCCGCCGACGTGGGCCGCGTTGGCAATTTCGCCGAAACCGATCATCGAGACCAGCCCCGACAGGCACAACAACAGCCACACCAGCATCATCACCAACACCCCACGAGGCAGGCGATAAGCAGGGTTCGGCGACAACAACTGGAAGATCCAGCAATGCCCGAGCAGGCCGTACAGCACCCCGGACAACCCGCCAAACAGGGTCGGGCCGCTGAAAAAAAACTGGGCATAGTTGGATACCAGGCTGAACAGCAACGTCAGGCCGATCAGGTTGATGCTGCCCTGACGCGACTCGATGCGCCGCCCCAGCTCCCAATACCACATGCCGTTCATGGCCAGGTGCAGGATGCCGAAGTGGATCAGCATCGGCGTCACCAGACGCCACCACTGCCCCGCCGCCAGGCTGTCGGCCAGTGGCGTGAAATGGATGTAGTCGCCGACCACGCGGAAATCGAGGAAGGTCAGCCAGCGCATCGTCTCGAGGTTTTCGCCCAGCAGCGTCACCACGCCGACGATCAGGCTCAGCAACAGCACGAACGCCGTGGCCTTGCTGTGGCGCAACTGCTCGACAAAACCCGGACGTTGCAGGGTCGGCGCCACCGGGATATCCAGTTGCTGATCGGGGTCGCCGGCCGGAAAGCGTTCGTACAACGAGCGAACGTCTTCGCTGATGCTGGCCGGTACCCACAGCACCTGCTCGCCCGCCTCTTCGCTGACCCGATGGGGCACTTGCATGCGCTGCAGCAGTTTGACGAACCCGCTCAAATCTACCGCCAGTGGTAGACGCAATACCGCCACCGCCGTCATTGCAACACCTCCGGCCGCTCGACATCGACCCAGACAAATTTATGCGGGTCGAGACGGGTTTCCTGATCCAGACGATAAGCGACCAGTTTGCCGTAGAGCACCGCGCTGTAATCCAGGCACGCCAGGTTCGGGCGGATCGGCGCCGGTTTGCCGCTGCGCCAGTAGTGGCCGACGAACAGCATCGGCTCATCGATGCCGTAGCGCAGCAAGTTGTCTTTTTCACTGGACGACAGCGGCGTGCGGGCCACCGGCTCGGGCAAGGCGTCGGGCTGGAACACGATGTCTCCGTAGGTTTGCGGGTCGTCTTCCCAGAATTTAGTGCGGAAAAACGAGCGCGTCAGGCCGTCGCCGCTGGTCATGGTCAAACCGTGGGGCAAGCGCATGTCGGTGCCGCGCAGCAGGCGATCGAACACGGTGCAGGCGAAACTGCCGGGCACTGCGGAGGCCTGGAGGAAATGCTCGTCGATGCAACCGTCGGGGAACAACCCGCGCAACGGCTCGATCAGGCTGGCATCCCAACAGGCATGCACCACGCGGAAACGCTCGGCATCGACGAACAATGGCAGCTTGTAGAACCATTGCAGGAAGTCGTGCCAATCCTGGGGATGATCTTCGAACTGGGTCAGGGTTTCCTGAAGCAGGCGGGCGTGGCGCGGGGTGTGCTCGCGCACGAACTGTTTGCCGCTGCCCGGCAGCGCCGGCGTGCTCCAGCCGAGGGCGTTGAATTCATGATTGCCCATGATGCACAGCGCCTGGCCGGCCTCGACCATGTCGTGGACGATGTGCAGCGCCTCGCGAATCCGCGGGCCGCGGTCGATGATGTCGCCGAGGAACACCGCCATGCGCGACGGATGCCGCCAGACACCTGCCTGTTTGTGGTAACCGAGCCGGTCGAGCAAGTGCTCAAGGGTCAGAGCGCAACCGTGCACGTCACCGATCAGGTCGTAGCTACGCGCGGGATCGAGCATCAGTCGCCTCCACCACCCAACTTGCTGCCCCAGCCGAGCTTGGTCCGGCAGACTTCGTAGTAGTTGTGGTCGAGTGGGTGAATCAGCCGCAGCTTCTGCGCTTTCTTGCTGATGGTGATGGTGTCACCGGGCGCGCAGGTGAAGTGGTTCTGCCCATCACAGGAGACTTGCGGGTAAATCTGCATATCTTTGGACACGACGATTTTCAGCTCACTGTTGCCATCGACCACAATCGGCCTACCCGACAAGGTATGGGGGTACATCGGCACAATCACAATAGCGTCGAGCTTGGGATGCATGATCGGGCCGCCCGCAGACAGCGCGTAAGCGGTCGAACCGGTCGGCGTGGCAACGATCAGGCCGTCGGCCTTCTGGCTGCAGACGAACTGGCCGTCGATGTACAGCTCGAACTCGATCATTCGCGTCGACTTGCCGGGGTGCAGCACTACATCGTTCAGCGCATCGCCCTGGCCGATGGCTTCGGCGTGGCGCCGGACTTCGGCTTGCAACAGGAAGCGGTTTTCCACCAGGTAATGGCCGTCGAGCACTTCGGCGACTTTGACTTCCAGCTCATCGGGGCGAATATCGGTGAGGAATCCCAGGCTGCCACGGTTGATACCGAGCACCGGGATGTTGTGCCGGGCCAGCGCCCGGGCAGCGCCCAGCAGGCTGCCGTCACCGCCGACCACAATCACCATGTCACAGACTTCACCGAGCATCTTGCGCGACGAAGTTTGCAGGCCATGGCCCGGCAGGACTTCGGCGATGGTGTCTTCGAGGATCACGTGCAGGTGACGATCGAGCAGAAACCGTTTCAGTCGGCGGACGGTATCCAGCACCTGAGAACTGCCCAGGCGACCGATGATGCCGATATTACGTAATTGCTCCATGGGGCTCCTATTGGGACGCGGCGGCCTGCGACGGCGAAAAACACGATTATGGGCGAAAGCGCGGCGTAGACAAAACCCTTTCAGCCACAACGGTGTGCTCTAGTTTCGGGCTATGCTCGCAAGATGATCCTATTTCCAGACTTGCTCCAGTTACCTCACCAGTTGCGCCACCCTGAAGTGCGCGACCTGGCTTGGGTCATCCTCGCGCCGCCGATGCTCGACGCCACCCCGTGGCCGCAGCGTCATCCCCTGGCCGGCAGCGATTGGGTGCAGGCGCCGGAGCGCCTGGAACACTGGCTCAGGCATCTGGATCGTGACAGTTACGATTTGCTGCACTGGCTGGCCCAGGCCAGGACCCGGCGCCTGGGTTTGTACTACGAACGGCTGTGGCAGTACGCCGTGCGGCACGCGCCGGGGATCGAGCTGATCGCCGCCAACATGCCGATCCGCCGTGAAGGCCACACCTTGGGCGAGCTGGACATGCTGCTGCGCGATCGCGATGGCGTGCATCACCTGGAACTGGCGATCAAGCTCTATCTCGGCCCGCAGAACGGTGACGGCCGTGACACCGCGCAGTGGCTCGGACCAGGCTGTCATGATCGGCTGGACCGCAAACTGGAACACCTGAGCCGGCATCAATTGCCGATTTCCGCGCGGGCGGAGAGCCGTGATGTGCTGGCGTCGCTGGATATCCAGCAGTTCAGCGCGCATCTATGGCTGGGCGGTTATCTGCTCTATCCGTGGCCGGGGCAGGCCGAACCACCTAGCGGTGCACATCCTCAGCATTTACGCGGTAGCTGGCTGCACCAGAAGGACTGGGCGGAGTTTGTCGTCCAGCGTCCGTACGGTCGCTGGCAACCCCTGCCCCGCCATGCCTGGCTGGCGCCAGCGCACTATCCCAAGGAGCAGACCTGGAGCGCTGAACAGCTGGACACGTGGCTGAGCGATCTGGACCCGCTGGCACCGGCGCAATTGATGGTGCGGCTGACAGAGAATGCCAAAGGGGATTGGGAAGAGGCCGAGCGGCTGTTTCTGGTGTCCGATCTTTGGCCGAATGTGCCGGGCAGTGGTTGAGCGCTTGCAGTGCCCGCCCGGTCTAGATGGATAACCGCAACGCCAAGGCCGCCAACGTCACCAACAACACCGGCACCGTCAGCACAACCCCGACCTTGAAGTAGTAGCCCCAGCCAATCCGGATATTCTTGCGCTGCAGCACATGCAGCCACAGCAAGGTCGCCAGACTGCCGATCGGGGTGATTTTCGGCCCCAGGTCGCTGCCGATGACGTTGGCGTAGATCATCGCCTCTTTCGCCACGCCGGTCGCCTGACTGGCATCGATCGAGAGCAAGCCGATCAGCACGGTCGGCAGATTGTTCATCACCGACGACAGCAACGCCGTCAGCACCCCGGTGCCCATGGCCGCGCCCCACACGCCGTAACCGGCGAAGCCATCCAGCCAACCGGCCAGATACCCGGTTAGCCCGGCGTTGCGCAGGCCATACACCACGAGGTACATCCCTAAGGAAAAAATCACGATCTGCCACGGCGCTTCTTTCATCACCTTACGCGTGGAAATCTTGTGGCCACGGGCGGCAATGGCCAGCAGCAATGCAGCGCACACCGCGGAGATCGCGCTGATCGGAATGCCCAACGGCTCAAGGGCAAAGCAGCCGAGCAGCAGAATCACCAACACCACCCAACCGGCATAAAACGTTGCAGTGTCGTGAATCGCGGTGGCCGGGTCTGCCAATTGCTCGGGATGGTAATCACGGGGGATGTCGCGACGGAAAAACACCATCAACATCGCCAGGGTCGCTGCCACGCTTACCAGATTGACCGGGATCATCACCGCGGCGTAGCGGTTGAAACTGATCTTGAAGAAGTCAGCCGAAACAATGTTCACCAGGTTCGACACCACCAGCGGCAGGCTCGCGGTGTCGGCGATGAAACCGGCCCCCATCACGAACGCCAGGGTCGCCGCCGGGGAAAAACGCAACGCCAGCAGCATGGAAATCACGATCGGCGTAAGAATCAGCGCCGCGCCGTCATTGGCGAACAACGCCGACACCAGTGCGCCGAGCAACACCATATAAGCAAAGAGCTTGCGCCCGCTGCCCCGCCCCCAACGGGCCACATGCAACGCGGCCCAGGCAAAGAACCCCGCCTCATCCAGCAGCAGGCTGATGATAATCAGCGCAACGAAGGTGCCAGTGGCATTCCAGATGATCTGCCATACCAGCGGAATATCGCTCAGGTGCACCACCCCGGACAGCAGTGCCAGCACCGCGCCGAATACCGCACTCCAGCCAACGCCCAGGCCTTTGGGTTGCCAGATCACCAGGGTGATGGTCAGCAAAAAAATCAATGATGCGATGAGCATATAAACCCGGTTCCAGCCCGACGGAAAAACGAAGCGCGGAATATAGGGAGGTTTGAATAGGCCGTAAAGTGAAGGTGGGATGAAATGCCCGATGTAGCAGCTGCCGAGCCTGCGAGACAGCCGCTACGAGCTAAAAGGAAGCGGTCATGGCTTTTTATGCTGCTCGACCCACTGCGCATACGCATTGATGAACTTCTGCAGGAACGGCTTGAGCGACTCCGACAACTTGCCCGCCTCGTCGAACGCTGAACCCGCGCCGCCCAGATAAGCTTCCGGCTGCTGCATGCACGGCACATTGAGAAACACCATCGACTGGCGCACATTGTGGTTGGCGCCAAATCCGCCGACGGCGCCCGGTGAAGCGCTGATCACTGCACCCGGCTTGCCGTCCCAGACACTCTGGCCATAGGGACGCGAACCAACGTCAATCGCATTCTTCAACGGCGCCGGCACCGAACGGTTGTATTCCGGGGTCACGAACAGCACCGCGTCGGATGAACGCACCTGTTGTCGGAAAGTGCTGTAGGCTGCCGGCGGTGAATCGCCATCGATGTCTTCGTTGTACAGCGGCAAATCGCCGATTTCGACGATAGTCAGCTTCAGATTGGCAGGCGCCAGCTCGGCCAGCGCCAGCGCGACCTTGCGGTTGATCGATGCTTTTCTCAGGCTGCCGACCAGAACGGCGATCTCGTAGACGTTGCTCATGGAAGATACTCGACTGTTCGATGGAAAGAGCTTCTAGTTATAGATGATCAAATGACGATTCAACCAGCGGGCGACGGAAAATCGCCGCCCCTGACTATTTTTTTCCTGTAGGAAAACTTACCTCGCCCAACCACGGTCTACAGAACCGCAAATTGAGTGATTTATCTCCAGAGGTTCTAAGCAGATGGCAGCAGTACTCGTCGGTCAGTTCCATGCAAGAGACGCGGAAGGCCGTGTTTATTCCGTGCATGAGTTCCAGGAATCCACCCTGTCGCACGACGGCCTCGCCGGCTCTGCGCCTGTCACCACCTATAAACTGGCCATTGGCGATCGGGTCAACAAACTCGACGACAACGCGTTTGTGCTGGTGCAAACCGGTGTCACCCTCATTCGCGAGCCTGAAACGAACGTCGCTTCATAACCCGCTGTTATGAGCAGAAGTCATATGCGCGCACTTGAGTTAGGATTCAGTCACTGACTCCCTCACCTGCTGAACATGGACTTCACGCATGCGTTTACGTCATATCGAAGTGATCCAGGCGCTCCTGCAGACCGGTCACCTGGGCACCGCGGCCGAATGGTTGCAGTTGCCCGTGACCGAGGTTGAACGCACGTTGCGCGATGCCGAGGATCAGTTGGGTTTCATGCTGTTTGCCAGCGTGCGTGGCCGTCTGCAAGCCACGCGCGAGGCGCGGGAGTTGCAGGTCGAGATCGCCCGCGTCTACGAGGCCCTTGAGCCGGTCCAGCGACTGGCCAGCAGCCTCAAGCAATATCTGGCCCCGCCCCTGCGAATCATCTGCACCCCGCCGCTGGCGCAACAACTGTTGCCGCAGAGCATCGCGGCGCTGCGCCGACGTCTCCCCGATGCACCTTGCACCCTCCTGAGCCAACCGACCCGCGAGATTGTCAGAAGCCTGCTGCTGCGCGAAAGCGATCTGGGCCTGAGCCTGCACGACCCGGACCATGCCGATATCGATTGCCAGGTCATCGCCCAGGGCAAGCTCCAGCTATTGGCACCCCATGGCTGGCTGCAACCGAAACAAAAGTACATTTCCCTGCAAGACTTGGCCGGCCAGTCAATGGTCGGCCTGGAAGGTCACGACCCGCTCAGTCCGGCGCTGGACAACAAGCTGCATGCGCTGCGCCCTGCCCCGGTCATCCAGACCCGAGTGCAGACGCATCAAATGATGCGCAGCATGGTCGAGGCCGGTGAAGGCCTGGCGATTGTCGATCCATTTACCGCCCTCGGCGCCAAATCGGCCGGGCTCGATGCCTGCCCGCTGGCGCCTGCGGTACCGGTCAGCGTCTACGCTCTGCGCCTGAAAAACGCCGAGCCCTCTCCGGCGGTTCAGACGCTGCTGGACATCATCACGGAACAAGCCGCGGCGATGCTGGCGAGCTGATCGGTTTTTCCAGCGGGTTATCGAACAATCGATACCAGAACAATGCGACTTCGGCGGTGTTCGGGTCGATCCCGCGATAACGCAGATGATCGATCCCGCCAACCACGTAGCCACAGCGTTCATACAGCCGGCAGGCCCCAAGATTATTGTTCTGGGTTTCCAGCATGATGCCCGGCAGCTTTTTCTTGCGGCTCCAGAACTGCGCTACGTCCAGCAACGCCTTGGCCACACCATGGCGACGCGCCGGTGCATGCACCGCCAATTCATCGATATGGGCGAAACCGTTCCAGTTGGTGCTGACCACCAGGTGGCCCACCGGCTCATCATCCAGATAGGCCATGAAAATCGCACTGTCGGCGGCGTCGCGAAAGCTGCTGAACTCTTCGGGATCGATGCCGTAGCACTTGCGATACGGGGTGATTGGCGTCACCGGCCACTGCGCCACCGGCTTGCCGATTTCTGCTGCGCCATAGGCGGCGACTTCAAAACTGAAATCACTGCCCCAGATATAAGCCGCAAAACCCTCATCGGCGACACGCACCGAGAGGCCCGGGTATTTGGGATTCATGACGGGCTGCATACTCGCAAAGGTCCTCATTCCTTGATGCAATCGACGGTGTAGTGCCGTCCATTGCCCTCGTCTTCATGTTGCAAGCCATGCACATCGGCGACAAACCCGGGGAAGCTGCTGTCGAACGCCCGGGCAAACTTCAGGTAATCGATGATCGAGCGGGTCGACTCGGTGAAACGCTCGCCGGGCATGATCAACGGGATCCCCGGCGGGTATGGCACCAGCATCACTGCCGCGATCCGCCCGTCCAGGGCATCGATCGAAACGGCCTCCACTTCCCCGCGTACCAATTGATCATAGGCGTCCGCTGGCTTCATCGCGACTTCCGGCAACACCGTGTACATGCGTTTGAGGTGTTTGGCCGTGGCGTTGCTGCGATAACAGGCGTGCAATTGATCGCACAGATCGCGCAACCCCATGCCTTGATAACGGGCCATGTTCTGTTGCGCCACGCACGGCAGGCAGGTGGCCAGGCTGACGTTGGCGTCGTAGCTGCGCTTGAACTCCAGTAACTCGGTCAGCAGCGTGCTCCATTTGCCCTTGGTAATGCCCATCGAGAACAGCACCAGGAATGAATACAGCCCAGTCTTTTCCACGACCAGCCCGCGTTCCCAGAGGAACTTGCTGACTACCGCCGCCGGAATCCCCCGCGCACTCAGCGCGCCGCCCGCCGTCAGCCCCGGCATCACCAGCGTGACCTTGATAGGATCGAGCAGCACATAGTCGTCAGTCACGCCGCCAAAGCCGTGCCAATCGGCGTCGGGTTGCAGCAGCCAGTCTTCGGCGGCCACCTGCTCGATGGCTTCGACCGAGGGCGGCTGCCAGATGGAAAACCACCAGTCATCGGCGGCGATATGCTGGCGCAGATTGGCCAGCGCCCGGCGAAAACTCAGCGCTTCGTCGAACATTTCCTGTAGCAACGAACGACCGGCCGGCCCTTCCATCATCGCCGAGGCCACGTCCAGCGAGGCGATGATGCTGTACTGCGGCGAGGTCGAGATGTGCATCATGAACGCTTCGTTGAAACGATCGCGATCCAGCTGCCGCGCACCGCCGTCCTGCACGTGAATCATCGACGCCTGGCTGAACGCCGCCAGCAGTTTGTGTGTGGAGTGAGTGGTGAACACCAAGGGGCTGTCTTCGCTGCGGGACGTGCCCATGCCATAACGGCCGGCGAAGAACTCGTGGAATGCCGCGTAGGCGAACCAGGCCTCGTCGAAATGCAGCACCTCGACGCTGTTGCCCAGGCTCTGTTTGATCAGTTCGGCGTTGTAACAGAGGCCGTCATAAGTCGAGTTGGTCACCACCGCCAACTTGACCTTGGGCTCGCGGCCTTGGGTCAGCGGGCTCGCGTCGATCTTGGCCTGGATTGATTCGCGGCTGAACTCACTCAACGGAATCGGGCCAATGATCCCCAGCTCATTGCGCTCCGGGCACAGGTACAGCGGAATCGCGCCGGTCATGATGATCGCGTGCAACACTGACTTGTGGCAGTTGCGATCCACCAGCACCAGATCATCGCGTGCCACCATGGAATGCCAGACGATCTTGTTGGCGGTCGAGGTGCCATTGATCACGAAAAAGGTGTGATCGGCGCCGAAGTTGCGAGCCGCTCGCGCTTCCGCCTCAGCCAGCGGGCCAGTGTGATCGAGCAGCGAACCGAGTTCCGGCACCGACACCGACAAATCCGAACGCAGGGTATTTTCCCCGAAAAACTGGTGAAACGCCTGCCCTACCGGGCTCTTGTGATACGCCACGCCGCCGCCATGCCCCGGCGTGTGCCAGGAATAATTGGAGTCTGCGGTGTGCTGCACCAGCGCCTTGAAGAACGGCGGCAACAGGCCGTCCAGGTACTTGCGCGCCGCGCGGGCAACCTGACGAGCAAGGAATGGCACGGTGTCTTCGAACAAATAGAGAATGCCGCGCAGCTGATTGAGCTCGGCCATGGCGTCGGCCGGGGCGTTTTCCAGGGTGACTTGTTCGCCCAGGGCGAAAATCGGCAGGTCCGGCGCCCGAACCCGCGCCAGGCGGATCAGTTCGGCCATGTTGTGCAGAAGATGCGCGTGGGTGCTGGCGTCTTCGGCGGCAATCAACATGCAGGCAAGGCCGTGATGGGTCGAGGCGACCAGACGCCCCTCGGTGTAATCGACCGCCGAAACGATACTGAAACCTTCCTGCTCCAGCTCCTGGGCAATGCCACGCACACGATCACCGGCAACGGTGTCTGCCTTGATGTCGCGGTGGACGATCAGGACCGGGAATTTCAAATCTTTATACATGAGGCTCGGCGTCCTGAGGCGGCAGACCGTGGCCTGCCAATCACCTCAGGGTAGAGGGTTGGAGCGCATGTGGCGAGGGGGATGCCCTGAAGTGGGCCGGCCGGCGCACCATCATGTGGCCAGCAAACTCGGTGTCGAGAAAGATACCTGTGGCGAGGGAGCTTGCTCCCGTTGGGCTGCGAAGCGCCCCCCCCTGCATTCGCTCGGAACCATATTGGCAGGATTTGCGACTGCTGCGCAGTCGAGCAGGAGCAAGCTCCCTCGCCACAAAAAACCTTCCGCTCGAAGGGACTCAGGCCTGAGCCTTGGCCTCGGCCAATTGCTGCCACAGCGACGGCGCGCCGGCGGATTTGGCGATGGCTTCCAGGCGCGCAACGTGTTGGGCCAGATCCTCTTCACTGGCGCGGATGATCCGGGTCGGCTGACGATCGGCCGGCAGACGACGGATTTCCGTGGCGGAATTATCGGCGCCTTCGCCCGAACCGTTGCCATCGGACGCGTTACCGGCCAGCGACAGGCTGGTCTGGCCGCCGGTCATGGTCAGGTAAACGTCGGCGAGAATCTCGGAGTCGAGCAAGGCGCCGTGCAGTTCACGGCCGGAGTTGTCGACGCCATAGCGTTTGCACAAGGCGTCGAGGCTGTTGCGCTGCCCCGGGTGACGTTCCCGGGCCATTATCAGGGTGTCGAGGATCGTGCAGTGTTGTGTGATGTCCGCGCGATCGTGCTGGCCCATCAAGGCAAATTCGTTGTTGATAAAGCCAACGTCGAACGCCGCGTTATGGATGATCAGCTGCGCGCCCTTGATGAACTCGAAAAATTCATCGGCCACTTCAGTGAAACGCGGCTTGCCCACCAGAAATTCGTTAGTGATGCCGTGGACGCCGATGGCGCCTTCGTCACTCTCGCGATCCGGTTGCAGGTAAACGTGGAAATGCCGGCCGGTCAGCCGCCGACCGATCAACTCGACACAACCGATTTCGATAATCCGGTGGCCGTCAGTCACCGGCATGCCGGTGGTTTCGGTATCGAGTACAACGGATCTGGTGGCCATCAGTGCTCAGCTCTCAACGGGTCAATCGTGCAAAAGCGGCGATGTTAACACGCTCGCGGGGGTCTTTCAGATAGACCGTGTTACGCCGGAATCAAGCCTGCTTGTACCCGCGCACTTCATCCACGCCACGGTTGGCCAGTTGGTCGGCCCGTTCGTTGCCATGATGGCCGATGTGCCCGCGCACCCATTTCCAGGTGACGTTGTGGCGGTTGACCTGCTCGTCGAGCAGTTTCCACAGGTCGGCGTTTTTCACTGGTTCCTTCGCGGCGGTTTTCCAGCCGCGTTTCTTCCAGTTGGCCATCCACTCGTTGATGCCTTTCATCACGTACTGGGAGTCGGTCACCAGCAGCACGTCGCAAGAACGCTTGAGCTCTTCCAGGCCACGGATCGCCCCCATCAGCTCCATGCGGTTGTTGGTGGTGTTGGCTTCGCCGCCCCAGAGTTCTTTTTCGACTCCCTTGCACACCAGCAACGCGCCCCAGCCGCCTGGGCCAGGGTTGCCCTTGCAGGCGCCATCGGTGAAGAGTTCTACGCTATCGCTCATGCCAATCTATCCAGAAAATGCGCTGGCTCGCCGATCGGTGACCGACGATGCCCGAGGCCGGGGCATACCCGGCCGGGAATATAAAAAAGTGTATTACGGTTCGATGTGACGACGATTGACCTTGGCCATCGGCAACGGAATCAGCTTGCCCATCGGCTCGCGCCGTACCTGGCGCACCGGCCGCAGCCCCACCACGATCTTGCGCGCGACTAATAAATAGAAGCCGCCACCCGACAATTGCCAGTCACCGGCCTTGCGCTCCCAACCGGCCAGACGAGCTTGCCAGGCAGGTGACGCAAGCGGCGGACGATAGCACCCGAAGCGGCGTTTCTCCAGCGCGAAGCCCAGCAGGTTCAGCCAGTCGCTGACCCGCGACGGCGAAATGCAGCGCGCCTTGCGCAAGGCGTCATGGGCGAACACATGACGCAGGCCCCAACTGCTCCAGGGGTTGATCCCGATAATCAGCAGATGCCCGCCAGGGCGCACACTGCTCGCCGCTTCGCGCAACAAGCCGTGTGGCGACAGGCAGAAATCCAGCCCATGCTGCAACACCACCACATCGGCGGCATGCTCGCTCAAGGGCCAGGCCTGCTCTTCGCAGACGATCTCGACCCCCGGCAACGGCGCGCCGAGTCGCACATTGCGCTGCACCTGCGGCGCCGCCGGTGGCGTCTGTGCCGAGGGGCCGTAATGCACCAGATAGCCGCCGAAGAAACGCCCCAACTCGTCTTCGAGCATGCGTCGTTCTTCGTCCAGCAAAAATTGCCCGATGGGACCGGACAGCCAGTCACGGGCCGCGCTGATCAATGCCAGCCAGTCAGGATCAGCCTGAGCGAACGCTTTATCGGTCATTGCATTCTCCAACGCGCCAGGAAGCTCTAAGATGCGCCAATGTTTTCCGCTTGGCGAATCCGACGATGATACAGATCAGTGCCCTGCCCGCCTTCACCGACAACTACATCTGGTTGCTACAAGACCACAGCACCCAGCGCTGCGCCGTAGTCGATCCGGGCGATGCCGCGCCCGTAGAGGCGTGGCTCGCGGCGCACCCGGGTTGGGTGCTAAGCGATATTCTGATCACTCATCACCATCATGACCATGTCGGCGGCGTCGAGCGGCTGAAAAAAGCGACAGACGCAACCGTCCATGGCCCGGCCAGCGAGACCATCCCGGCACGGGACGTGGCCCTCAAGGACAGCGACCGGATCAACGTGCTGGGCTGGGATTTCGATGTCATCACAGTACCGGGCCATACCCTCGGGCATATCGCCTATTACCACCGTGGTCATCTGTTTTGCGGCGACACCCTGTTCGCTGCCGGTTGCGGACGCTTGTTCGAAGGCACGCCCGAGCAAATGCATCACTCGCTGAGCCGCCTCGCGGCGCTTCCCGAAGACACGCTGGTCTACTGCACCCACGAGTACACCCTGAGCAATCTGAAGTTTGCCGTGGCGGTCGAACCGGGCAATCCCGACACCCTCGAACGACTGGCCAAAGTCACCCGTCAACGGGAAGCCGGAATCATGACGCTGCCTTCGACCCTGGCGCTGGAAAAGCTCACCAATCCGTTTTTGCGTACCGGCGAAACATCCGTTAAAGAAAAAGTGGACGAACGGAATGGAACCGAAAACCGGGCTCCGAGTGCGGTCTTTGCTGCATTGCGGGCTTGGAAAGATACGTTCTAAGCTGCCTGCGCAATGGTACAAAAATTCTGAATGGTTGACCGCAGGGGGTGTGCTTTCTAGAATCGCCCGACATTTTCGCCCGGAACTTACTTCCAGCCAATGTCGTCACCTATTCGTAAAGCCACCAATTCAGACGCATTGACCCGCTTGGCTCAAGCCATCGCGGTGGCTGTGTCCGCCACTTTGGCGGGCTGTTCAAGCCATGTGCCGCAGACCGAAGCGACACACACACCGAATATCGCAGCGCGAGCCAAGCAAAAACCAATCTGGCTCAGCGAAAAACCAACACCGCAAGTTCCCCAGGACGTCTGGGAGCGCATGCGCCAGGGCTTCCAGTTGCAGGACAACCTGGGCGTCAACCCGCGCATCGAGCAGCAGCGCCTGTGGTTCGCCAGCAACCCGTCCTTCCTCGAAAACGCCGGCGAACGCGGCAGCCTCTACATTCACTACATCGTCGAACGCCTTGAAGAGCGCAACATGCCGCTGGAACTGGCGCTGTTGCCAGTGATTGAAAGCGCCTACAACCCGATGGCCTATTCCCGGGCCGACGCGGTGGGCCTTTGGCAATTCATTCCTTCCACCGGGCGTTACTTCAACCTTCGTCAAACCCGTTTCTATGATGGCCGTCGCGATATCACCGCCTCGACCACCGCGGCCATGGATTACCTGACCCGCCTGCACGACATGTTCAACGGTGACTGGCTATTGGCCCTGGCGGCCTACAACGCCGGCGAAGGCACGGTCAGCCGGGCCA
Organism: Pseudomonas sp. Pseusp15; assembly: GCF_059492165.1. Lineage (NCBI taxonomy): Bacteria > Pseudomonadati > Pseudomonadota > Gammaproteobacteria > Pseudomonadales > Pseudomonadaceae > Pseudomonas > Pseudomonas sp. Pseusp15. Next base: position 1,816,304 of record NZ_CP168523.1, on the reverse strand, counting down.
TCGAGCGCAACGAGAAACTCGGTCTTCCAACCGACTATTGGAACCTGCCGCTGCCAGCGGAAACCCAGGCCTATGTGCCGAAGCTGCTGGCTCTGTCGCAAGTGGTGTTGGCGCCCGATGCCTATGGCGTGAACCTCAAGTCGATCGCCAACGAACCGTACTTCCAGGTCGTCGAAATCAACCAGCGCATGGACCTGTCCAAGGTTGCCGCGGTGGCCAACATCGACGAAGACGAACTGTTCCAGCTCAACCCGGCCTTCAAGCAACGCACTACCATCGACGGTCCCCAGCATCTGCTGGTGCCGACGTCCAAGGCGCAACTGCTGACTGCCAGCCTGTCGACCATGCGTCCTGAAGAGCTGATCAGCCAGCGGCCGCTCAAGCCGGTGTTCGAAGGTGCCGACGACAACGAAATCGCCAGCATCAAGCGCGCCTACCGGGTCAAGCGCGGAGAAAATCTGGCCTCCATTGCCAGGGCCAACAAGGTTGACGTCAAGGACCTGCAACGCTGGAACAAGCTGAACGGCAAGAACCTCAAGGTCGGCCAGACCCTTGTGATGCAGGACACCACCAAGCGCAGCGGCGGTCGCATCAACACTGTCGTGGCGGCGAACAGCAAAACCAGCGGCAAGTCAGACAAACAGAAGCCGCAGACCCAGTACAAGGTCCAGCAAGGTGACTCGTTGTACATGGTTGCCAAACGTTTCAATGTCGAAATGCAACACCTCAAGCGCTGGAACCCTCGGGTAGGCCAGGCGCTGAAACCGGGTCAGATGCTGACGGTTTCTTCCCCGCATTAATCAGCACGCCCTGCCTAGGGGCTTTTGTGGCGAGGGAGCTTGCTCCCGCTCGGCTGCGAAGCAGTCGTAAACCCAAGTACGCGGCGTGTCAGAAGTTACCGGATTTCAGGTTTTGGGGCTGCTTCGCAACCCAGCGGGAGCAAGCTCCCTCGCCACAGGTTCTGCGATCCGCAGGGCTATCGAGGCAGCGGTTAACAATGCATTAAGCCCCCGTCTTTTTCCTGTCGATACAAGCTGTTACTGTACGGCCCACAAAGCCCAAGCCGCCTGGATCGGATCTCTGACTTGAAGCGTCCCCTCCTCCTGCTCCTGATCAGCCTGGCCTTGAGCTCCCCCGCAAGCGCGACGATCAGCGAAAGCCACGGTTATGCGCAGTTCGGCACGCTCAAGTACCCGGCCAGATTTACCCACTTCGACTGGGTCAACCCGCAAGCGCCCAAGGGCGGTACGTTGCGGGTGATGGCGTTTGGCACCTTCGATACGCTCAACCCTTACACCTTCAAAGGTTCGAGCCCGGTTTCCACGGCCAACTTCCTGCAATACGGCATCAACGAACTCAACGAACCGCTGATGGTCGGCACCGGCCAGTACGCACCGTCGGGCGATGAGCCGACGTCCAGTTATGGCCTGATCGCCCAATCGGTGGAATACAGCGAAGACCGCAGCTGGGTGGTGTTCAACCTGCGCCCCGAAGCGCGCTTCCACGATGGCACGCCGATCACCGCTTACGATGTCGCGTTTTCTTACCGTCTGCTGCTCAAGGAAGGTCATCCGCAATACCGCACCAACCTGCAGGAAGTGTCGCGGGTCGACATCCTCAACCCGCAGCGCATTCGCTTCGTCTTCAAGCGCTCCGGTAATCCGTTGCTGATCCTGCGCCTGGGCGAGTTGCCGGTGTTGCCCCAGCATTACTGGAAAGATCGCGACTTCAAGGCCACCACCTTCGAGCCGCCATTGGGCAGTGGGCCGTATCGCATCACTTCGGTAACCCCCGGGCGGCAGATCGTCTTCGAACGGGTCAAGGATTACTGGGGCAAGGACCTGCCGGTCAATCGCGGCAAATACAACGTCGATCGCATGGAAGTCGAGTTCTACCGTGACAGCGACGTGGCCTTCGAAGCGTTCAAGGCCGGCGAGTTCGACATCTACATCGAGCATCAGGCGAAAAACTGGGACAACGGCTACGACTTCCCGGCCGTGCGCCGTGGCGAGGTGATCAAGGCGCAGATCCCGCACCAGATCCCGACCCAGAGCCAGGGCCTGTTCATGAACACTCGGCGGTCGACCTTCGCCCAGATCAAGGTCCGTGAAGCGCTGGGACTGATGTTCGATTTCGAGTGGACCAACCGCACGCTGTTCAGCGGCGCCTACACACGCGCCATGAGTTACTACCCCAACAGCGAGTTCTCTGCCACGGGACTGCCGGTCGGCCACGAGTGGCTGTTGCTCAAGCCCTATCGCGATCAGTTGCCCGCCAAGCTGCTCACCGAGCCGTTCAGCCTGCCGCAGACCGAAGGCCGCGGCATTCCGCGCGAAACCATGCGCAAGGCCTTGGGCCTGCTCGCCGAAGCCGGTTGGAAGCTCAATGGCCAGCGGCTGCAGAACAGCATCGGCCAACCGCTACGCTTCGAGATCCTGCTGGTCAACCCGAACCTGGAGCGGATCCTTCAGCCTTACGTCGAGAACCTCGCCAGCATCGGTATCGACGCACGGCTGCGCACGGTCGATCGCGCCCAGTACAAACAGCGCCTCGATCAATTCGATTTCGACATGATCCTGATGACCCTCAACCAGACCCTCAGCCCGGGCCTGGAACAATGGCAGTACTTCCACTCCAGCCAGGTCGGGATCAAGGGCAGCAAGAACTACGCAGGCATCGCCGACCCGGTGGTCGACCATTTGCTCGAACAACTGCTCGGCGCCCAGACCCGGGATGAACAAGTCGCCGCCGGCAAGGCGCTCGACCGGGTGCTGCTATGGCAGCACTACATCATTCCCAACTGGTACCTCAATTATCACCGCTTGGCCTACCGCAACCGGTTCGCCTTCGTCACCACGCCGCCCTACACCCTGGGCCTGAGCGCTTGGTGGCTGAAATCTTCGGAGAAAGATCAATGACTCCCTTACGCGCCCTGCTCTTGCAGGCCAGCGGTCTGTTGTTCGCCGGGCTGGCCTGCGCCGCCCCGCAACACGCCTTGACCCTGTACAACGAGCCGCCGAAATACCCGGCCGACTTCAAGCACTTCGATTACGTAAACCCCGACGCGCCGAAGGGCGGGATCTTCCGTCAGGCCGGGTTCGGTGGCTTCGACAGCCTCAATCCGTTCATCAGCAAAGGCGTGCCGGCCGACGACATCAGCATGATCTACGACACCCTGGCCAAACAGGGTCTGGATGAACCCTTCACTGAATACGGCCTGATCGCCGGCAAAATCGAGAAAGCCCCGGACAACAGCTGGGTGCGCTTCTACCTGCGTCCCGAAGCTCGTTTTCACGACGGCCACCCGGTGCGCGCCGAAGACGTGGTGTTCAGCTTCCAGACCCTGATCAAGGACGGCGCCCCGCTCTACCGCGGCTATTACAGCGACGTGGAAGAAGCGATCGCCGAAGACCCGCTCACCGTGCTGTTCAAGTTCAAGCACACCAACAACCGCGAACTGCCGCTGATCCTCGGCCAATTGCCGGTATTGCCCAAGCATTGGTGGGCCACCCGCGATTTCAACAAGGGCAACCTGGAACTGCCGCTGGGCAGCGGCCCGTACAAAGTCACCGAAGTGAAGGCCGGGCGTTCGGTGCGCTATGAACGGGTCAAGGATTACTGGGGCAAGGACCTGCCGGTCAATCGCGGGTTCTACAACTTCGATGTGATGACCACTGACTATTACCGCGACAACACCGTCGCGCTGGAAGCGCTCAAGGCCGGTCAGTTCGACTACTGGCTGGAAATGTCCGCGAAAAACTGGGCCAAGGCCTACAACCTTCCGGCGGTGACCGAAGGGCGGCTGATCAAGGAAGAAATTCCCAACGGCAACCCCACCGGCATGCAAGGCTTCGTGTTCAACCTGCGTCGTCCGGTGTTCCAGGATGTGCGCGTGCGCCAGGCGCTGACCCTGTTGCTGGACTTCGAGTGGACCAACAAGCAACTGTTCAACGGCGCCTACGTGCGTACCCGCAGTTACTTCGAAAACTCGGAAATGGCCGCCACTGGCCTGCCGGACGCCGATCAACTGGCGATTCTCGACCCGTTCCGCGGCAAGATTCCCGAGCAAGTGTTCAGCGAGGCGTTCCAGAACCCGCTGACCGACGCCAGCGGCATGATCCGCACCCAGCAGCGCAAAGCCTATCAACTGCTGCAAGAGGCCGGCTGGCGGATCGTCGACGACAAGATGGTCGACGCCACCGGCAAACCGGTGACCATCGAGTTCCTGCTGGCCCAGACCGAGTTCGAGCGGGTGCTGCTGCCGTTCAAGCGCAACCTCAGCGACCTGGGCATCGATCTGGTGATCCGTCGGGTCGACGTCTCGCAATACATCAACCGCGTACGCTCCCGGGACTTCGACATGATCGTCGGCAGTTTCCCGCAATCCAACTCACCGGGTAACGAACAGCGCGAGTTCTGGATGACTGCCGCCGCCGACAAACCCGGCAGCCGCAACTCCATGGGCCTTAAAGACCCAGTAGTGGACCAACTGGTCGAGCAACTGATCAACGCCGATTCGCGCAAAAGCCTGGTGGCCCACGCCCGGGCGCTGGACCGGGTGCTGCAATGGGGCTATTACGTGATCCCCAACTGGCACATCAAGACCTGGCGTGTGGCGTACTGGAACCACATCGGCCACCCGAAGGTTTCACCCAAATATGACATCGGCATCAATACCTGGTGGGTCAAGCCCGACGCGACACCTGCGATAGAAGTCGAAACAAAACTGCAAGCCGACCCTGCGGGCACGGAGTAATCAGATGCTGGCGTATATTTTTCGGCGACTGCTGCTGATCATCCCGACCCTGTTTGGCATTTTGCTGATCAACTTCGTGATCATCCAGGCCGCCCCCGGTGGGCCGGTGGAACAGATGATCGCCAAACTCGAAGGCTTCGAAGGCGCCACCAGCCGCATTGCCGGCGGCGGAGCCGAAGTGTCGGTGGCAGGTTCCGCCTATCGCGGCGCCCAGGGCCTGGACCCGGCGCTGGTCAAGGAAATCGAGCACATGTATGGCTTCGACAAATCGGCGCCGGAACGCTTGTGGATCATGATCAAGAACTACGCCACCCTGGATTTCGGCGACAGCTTCTTCCGCGACGCCAAGGTCATCGACCTGATCAAGGAAAAGATGCCGGTGTCGATCTCCCTCGGGCTGTGGAGCACGCTGATCATGTACCTGGTGTCGATCCCGCTGGGGATCGCCAAGGCGACACGCCACGGCAGCCACTTCGATGTGTGGACCAGTTCGGCGATCATCGTCGGTTACGCGATCCCGGCGTTCCTGTTCGCCATCCTGCTGATTGTGGTGTTCGCCGGCGGCAGCTATTTCGACTGGTTCCCGCTACGGGGCCTGACCTCGAACAACTTTGATGAGCTCAGCACCGGCGGCAAGATCCTCGATTATTTCTGGCACCTGGCTCTGCCGGTCACTGCACTGGTGATCGGCCACTTCGCGACCATGACGCTGCTGACCAAAAACAGCTTCCTCGACGAAATCAACAAGCAATACGTGGTCACCGCCAAAGCCAAGGGCCTGACCCGTCACCGCGTGCTCTACGGCCACGTGTTTCGCAACGCGATGCTGTTGGTGATCGCCGGCTTCCCTTCAGCGCTCATCGGGATCTTCTTCACCGGCTCATTGCTGGTGGAAGTGATCTTCTCCCTCGACGGCCTCGGCCTGATGAGTTTCGAAGCAGCGATCAACCGCGACTACCCGATCGTCTTCGGCACGCTGTTCATCTTCACGCTGCTGGGGCTGGTGCTCAAGCTGATCGGCGACCTCACGTACACCCTTGTCGATCCGCGCATCGACTTCGAAAGCCGGGAGCATTGAGATGAACCTGTCCCCTCTCAATCGCCGACGTTTCGAGCTGTTCAAGGCCAACAAGCGAGGCTGGTGGTCGTTGTGGCTGTTTCTGATTCTGTTCGGCGCAAGCCTCGGCGCCGAGCTGATCGCCAACGACAAACCGCTGGTGGTGCATTACGACAACGCCTGGTACTTCCCGGCGCTCAAGCGCTATCCGGAAACCGCGTTCGGCGGTGAATTCCCGCTGGAAGCCAACTACAAGAGCCCGTACATCCGCGAACTGCTCAAGGCCAAGGACGCCTGGGTGGTGTGGGCGCCGATCCCCTACAGCTACCAGAGCATCAACTACGACCTGAAAGTCCCGGCCCCGGCGCCGCCGTCCGCCGACAACCTGCTGGGCACCGATGACCAGGGCCGCGACGTGTTGGCCCGGGTGATTTACGGTTTCCGGATTTCGGTGCTGTTCGCTTTGACGCTGACCATTCTCAGCTCGATCATCGGCGTGATCGCCGGCGCCTTGCAGGGCTTTTATGGCGGCTGGGTCGACCTGGCCGGGCAGCGTTTCCTGGAGATCTGGTCCGGGCTGCCGGTACTGTACCTGCTGATCATCCTCGCCAGTTTCGTGCAGCCGAACTTCTGGTGGCTGCTGGGGATCATGTTGCTGTTTTCGTGGATGAGCCTGGTGGATGTGGTGCGCGCGGAGTTCCTGCGCGGGCGGAATCTGGAGTACGTGCGCGCGGCCCGGGCGCTGGGCATGCAGAATGGTGCGATCATGTTCCGCCACATTTTGCCCAACGCCATGGTCTCGACCATGACCTTCATGCCGTTCATCCTGACCGGCGCCATCGGTACGCTGACCGCCCTCGACTTCCTCGGCTTCGGTTTGCCGCCGGGCGCCCCGTCGCTGGGTGAGTTGGTGGCTCAGGGCAAATCCAACCTGCAAGCGCCGTGGCTCGGTATGAGTGCGTTTGCGGTGCTGGCGTTGATGTTGAGTTTGCTGGTATTCATCGGCGAGTCCGCTCGCGATGCCTTCGACCCGAGGAAGTGAAATGAATCAGGACAATCTGATCGAAGTGCGCGACCTGGCCGTCGAATTTGTCGTTGGCGAGCACGTTCAGCGGGTGGTCGAAGGCGTCAGCTTCGACATCAAGCGCGGCGAAACCCTGGCGCTGGTGGGTGAAAGCGGCTCCGGCAAATCGGTGACTGCCCACTCGATCCTGCGGCTGCTGCCCTATCCGCTGGCCCGGCATCCGTCCGGCACCATCACCTATTCCGACCGGAACTTGTTGGAGCTGAAAGAGAAAACCATCCGCCACATCCGCGGCAACCGGATCGCGATGATCTTTCAAGAGCCGATGACCTCGCTCAACCCACTGCACTCGATCGAGAAGCAGATCAACGAGGTATTGGGCATCCACAAGGGCCTGACCGGCAAAGTCGCGACCAGGCGCACGCTGGAGCTGCTGGAGATGGTCGGCATCCCGGAACCCGAGAAGCGTCTCAAGGCCCTGCCCCACGAATTGTCCGGTGGCCAGCGCCAGCGGGTCATGATCGCCATGGCCCTGGCCAACGAGCCGGAACTGCTGATCGCCGACGAACCGACCACCGCTCTGGACGTGACTGTTCAGCTGAAAATCCTCGAATTGCTCAAGGAATTGCAGGCCCGCCTGGGCATGGCGCTGTTACTGATCAGTCACGATTTGAACCTTGTACGAAGAATTGCGCATCGCGTATGTGTCATGCAGCGCGGTTGCATCGTCGAACAGGCATCGTGCGAAGAATTGTTCCGCGCGCCGCAGCATCCGTACACCCGGGAACTGCTGGCAGCGGAGCCCAGCGGCAAGCCTGCGACCAATGTAATTGGCCCGCCATTGCTGCAGGTCGAGGACCTGAAAGTCTGGTTCCCGATCAAGAAAGGCTTTCTGAAAAAGACCGTCGACCACATCAAGGCGGTGGACGGCATCAATTTCAGCCTGCCCCAGGGACAGACTCTGGGGATTGTGGGAGAAAGCGGTTCCGGCAAGTCGACGCTCGGTTTGGCGATTTTGCGGCTGATCGGCAGCAAAGGGGCAATCCGTTTTGAAGGCAAGCAGCTAGACTGCCTGACGCAGCAACAGGTTCGGCCGCTGCGGCGGGAAATGCAGGTGGTGTTCCAGGACCCTTTCGGCAGCCTGAGCCCACGGATGTGCGTGAGCCAGATCGTCGGCGAAGGCCTGCGGATCCACAAGATGGGCACCGAGGCCGAGCAGGAACAAGCGATTATTGCGGCACTCAAGGAGGTAGGCCTGGACCCGGAAACCCGGCACCGCTACCCCCATGAATTTTCCGGTGGGCAGCGGCAGAGAATCGCCATTGCCCGGGCTTTAGTGCTAAAACCGGCGTTGATTCTGCTGGACGAGCCGACTTCGGCCCTCGACCGCACCGTGCAACGCCAAGTGGTGGAGCTGCTACGTTCACTGCAAACCAAGTACAACCTGACGTATTTGTTTATCAGCCATGACCTGGCTGTCGTCAAAGCGCTGAGCCACCAGCTGATGGTGGTCAAGCATGGCCAAGTGGTCGAACAGGGAGACGCGCAAAGTATCTTTGCCGCCCCCCAACATCCGTATACACAGCAGTTGCTGGAAGCCGCTTTTCTGGCACCAGCCACTGCGCAATAAACCTGAAAGAGAGGAGCAACACATGGGTTTTCTCGCCGGTAAGCGCGTACTGATCGTCGGTGTCGCCAGCAAGCTGTCCATCGCATCCGGCATCGCTGCCGCCATGCATCGCGAGGGCGCTGAGCTTGCCTTCACTTATCAGAACGACAAACTCAAGGGTCGTGTCGAAGAATTCGCACAGGGCTGGGGTTCGAGCCCTGAGCTGTGCTTCCCGTGCGACGTGGCCAGCGATGCCGAAATCGCCAAGGTCTTCGAAGAGTTGAGCAAGAAGTGGGACGGCCTGGACTGCATCGTGCACTCCGTCGGCTTCGCCCCGGGCGACCAACTGGACGGCGACTTCACCGAAGCCACCACCCGTGAAGGTTTCCGCATCGCTCACGACATCAGCGCCTACAGCTTCGTGGCCCTGGCCAAGGCTGGTCGCGAAATGATGAAAGGCCGCAATGGCAGCCTGCTGACCCTGTCGTACCTGGGCGCCGAGCGCACCATGCCGAACTACAACGTAATGGGCATGGCCAAGGCTTCCCTGGAAGCTGGCGTACGTTACCTGGCCGGCTCCCTGGGCCCGGACGGCACCCGCGTCAACTGCGTATCGGCTGGCCCGATCCGCACCCTCGCCGCTTCCGGCATCAAGAACTTCCGCAAAATGCTGGCCGCCAACGAAGCGCAAACCCCGCTGCGTCGTAACGTCACCATCGAAGAAGTCGGCAACGCCGGCGCCTTCCTGTGCTCGGACCTGGCGTCCGGCATCAGCGGCGAAATCATGTACGTAGACGGCGGCTTCAACACCACCGCCATGGGCAACATCGAAGAGTGATCTTCGGTTAGCCGTTAAAAAACCCGCCTCTTCAGGCGGGTTTTTTGTGCCCTCAAATTCAAAAGATCTTCACAACAAACACTGAGCAAACAACTGCTGGATCGGCTGTGTACGCTGGCTATAACGCTGCAACAGCACGATCTCCCGGTAGAACGTCAGCTCTCCCAGCGGGATGATCCTGACCTTCGCCCCATGCTCAAGCCACAGCCCCGCCTCGGGCAATAGCGAAACACCCAGCCCGCATTCCACCATCTTGACAATGGCTTCCAGCTCATCCAGCTCCAGAGCCACCTGTACATCAATCTGCTGCTCGCGCAAAAAACGCGTCACCAATCGCCCACCGAATGAATTGCGGTCGTAGCGTACGTGAGGATGGCTGGCGAGTAACTGCAGCGGGTCATCCCCCTCAAGGTCGGCCGGCACGATCAGCACAAACGGCTCCCGGCGAATGACTTGCACCGATAATTCCTTGGGTAATTCAAACGGCGGCTTGATCAGAATCGCCAGGTCCACTTCGCCAGTGTCCACCTGGCTCAGCAGGTTCAGGGATACCCCCGGCACCAGTTTCGCCTCCAGCAACGGCGCCTGTTGCCTGAGTCGCAACAGCGCCCGTGGCAACAAACCGGTCTGGACGGTGGCCACCGCGCCGATCTTCAATTCGCCACGAAACTCGCTGATGTCATCACTGACGGCCATGCGACTGAAGATCTCGAGCATTTCCTGAGCCATCGGCAACGCTCGCTGCCCTGCGGCATTGAGGAGTGCCTGACGCCCGGTGCGATCGAACAGACGGATGCCCAACGCCTGCTCCAGATTGCGGATCTGCGCGCTGACCGCCGACTGAGTCAGGCCGATGTGCATGCCTGCCGCTGCGAACGTGCCATGGCGCGTCACAGCAATGAAGGTTTTCAGTTCCCGCAGCATACTGCCCCCAATTGATCGAAATAATTTGAGCTCGCTGCAAAAATTATCGTCTTTTAATCAAAAAGCACAGGACTAAACTCAGCCTCAACGCTCAACCCGTCGAGGCACATCCGATGCAACTGTCCCCTTTTCATTTGGCCATCCCGGTTTACGATCTGGACGCTACCCGGCGTTTCTATGGTGAGGTGTTCGGCCTGGAAGAAGGTCGCTCCAGCGATCACTGGGTCGATTTCAACTTTTTCGGCCATCAACTGGTGATTCATCTGGCCCCGAAAAACGCTTCTCAGGAAGCCGCCCATACCAACGCCGTGGACGGCCACAACGTACCGGTGCCGCATTTCGGTGTGGTATTGCCGATGGAAGAATGGGAGGCGCTGGCCGAACGCCTGAAAGCCCTGGGTACACACTTCGTGATCGAGCCGGGCATCCGGTTTCAGGGATTGGTGGGCGAACAAGCCACGATGTTTCTTTTCGATCCCTGCGGCAATGCTCTGGAGTTCAAGGCGTTCAAAAATATCAATCAGTTGTTCGCCAAATGATCCGCCTGCCCCTTGACGCCACCACCCTCAGTGAAGCGGTGGTCAATGGCGAGACCACCGCTGCCATCGTCGTCGAAACCTTTCTTCAACGCATTCAGGCGCAAGAGCCGGATATCCAGGCTTTTGTCTCGTTCGACGCCCGGCAGGTCCGCGCCGATGCGGCGCAGCACAACGGCCAGGGTCTGCTGGCCGGCGTCCCCGTGGGTATCAAGGACATTTTCGACACTGCGACCCACCCCACGCAGTTCTATTCACCCATCTATACCGACCATCAACCCTCCCGGGACGCCCACGTCGTGACGCTGCTGCGCCAGGCCGGGGCGCTGATCATGGGCAAGACCCATACCACCGAGTTTGCGTACATGCACACCGGTCCAACCCGCAATCCCCACGACCTTACGCGAACGCCGGGCAGCTCCAGCGCGGGCTCGGCGGCCGGGATGGCTGCAGGGTTCTTTGCCCTGGCGCTGGGCACCCAGACCGCTGGCTCGTTGCTCAAGCCGGCATCCTACTGCGGCCTCTTCGCTTTCAAACCGTCGCTGGGACTGGTGTCGCTGGAAGGGGTAAAACCGTTGGCGCCGAGCTTCGACACCGTGGGTTGGTATGGCCAGTCAGTGCGCGACCTGCACCTGGTAGCGCGCGTGTTGATTCCCGGGTTCGTGGTGCCGGACATCGAGCGACGTCCGCTGCACTTGGGGTTCTGCCGCACGTCGCGCTGGGATCAAGTGGACCCCGACGTGGTCCTTGCCCTGGAACAGGCGGTGGATCAGTTGCGCAGCGCCGGCCATCACGTGAGCGACGTACGGCTGCCGGATGAGTTTGCCGGTGTGTTCGACGATCATCAGTTGATTAACGATTGCGAAGGTGCCCGCTCGCTGGCAAAGGAGTTTCAACAACACCGAACACAATTGAGCCCTTCGACCCTGGCCATGTTCGAGCGGGCGGCAACCACAACCTGGCAACAGGAATCCGCTGCCAAGGCGCGCCTGGCCGATCTTGCCCCACGCTTGAGCGAGCTTTGCCGCCCCTTCGACGCCATGCTCGGCGCCTCTTGCGGGATGGTCGCGCCGGTCGGCCTGGAAAGCACCGGGCCGTCGGACTTCATCAAGTTCTGGGGGGCGTTTGGCTGGCCGCAACTGAACATACCGCTGAGGCCCGGCCAAGCCATGTTGCCTGTCGGGCTACAGATGATCGGAAGGTTCAGAGAGGATGGTCGGCTGTTACGAACGGCCGAGCACGTTGCAGCGGTTTTGCAAGGCGCCATTCAAGAATGACGAGCTTCGAACTGTCGGGCACGCAACGCCTTATCGACCAGAGCCAGCAGATCTTGCGCCGTTTGGGTTAGCTGAGCATCAAACTCGATCTGCCCGACACTGAAGCGAATGTCATAGCCACGATGCACCGTGGCATTACGCTCATCGAGTATTTCTTCGAGGCGCGCCCTGATCGCGGCAATCTCCACCGTGTTGGCGCCGGTCAACAAGGCAGCAAACTCATCGCTGCCCAGCCGACCGATCACATCGCTTTCACGAAAAGCGATGCGCAGCACGTCGGCAAAGGTTTTCAGGGCGTTGTCGCCCTCGGCACGCCCATACAACCGGTTGATGCGCTTGAAGTCGTCAAGGTCGAAAAACAACAGGGTCGCAGGTTGGCCCAACTGCCGACAAGCCTCCAGCGCCAATTGGGCCAGAGCCTCGAAGCCATGACGATTGGACAGCAGCGTCAACTCATCCATGCTCGCCATCTGCACGCCCATCAGTTCTTGCTCGGCCTTGCGCGCCAGGTCGCGCAGTACATCGCGGTCCTGCACGGCGCCGTCGAGGACGTTCGGCGTGCCCACGCCGGGTTTGAGCGGTTTTTCTGGGGTTAGCATTACTCACTCCCTTGATGGATATAAACGTTAGAGTCGTTCACACCCGGTTTGACTCCCTATAAACGCGCCGCTGGTCAGCTACCCGCCACCGGACACGGCCCTCCAGCGTCCGCCCAGAGTTTGAACTGGGTGACGAAAATGTCGTGGGGCACCGGCACCGGCGTCCGTCCCTCACCTGGATGCCAGCCCCAGAGCACCAGTTTGTCCTCGCTGACATGTTTGATCAGTGCCGCAAAATCACGATCGCCATTACTGGAACGATCCTTGATCATTGCGCACAACCTGTCGGGCGGCAGGCCGATCCAGGCCATTTTGTGCGCGGCTGGCGGCAGGCTCCAATGCGGCGCTCCGGGCGGTGTGTGAGGCCCATAACTGGCGGGCGGATTGCTGTCGGCATGGCAACTGGCACACGGCAGACCGGCCGCCCCTTTGCCATCCATCCCGCGAACCACCCTCATCGCGTGAGGATTGCCGGCGTCGAACTGTAAAGGCGAATCGCCGGGGATATGGCAGTTCTGACAGCGCGGGCTCTGGAACACCTTCTGTACCGTGTCAAACGCCTTCAGCGCCTCTTTATCATCAGCGAACAGGTCCGAGGCATAGCCAGTCAGCCCGATCAGCACCACCGCGCCCAGCAACAGATGTCGTTTCATGTCACACCCCCGACAATTGCAGCGGCAGTTCCCGCAGACGCTGCCCGGTCAGGGCAAACACCGCGTTCGCCACGGCCGGCGCCACGGGCGGTACACCAACCTCGCCGATGCCGCCGGGTTTGTCGGTGCTGGGGACGATATGCACTTGGACCACGGGCATTTCGTTCAGGCGCAACACCTGATAGTCGTGAAAATTGGATTGCTGCACCTGGCCGTTCTTGAACGTCAGTTTGCTGTGCAAGGTAAATCCGAGACCGAAGGTGATGCCTGACTCCATCTGCGCGGCGATGCTCTGCGGGTTGACCGCAATGCCGCAGTCCACCGCACACACCACCCGGTGTACGCGAATCGCCAGGTTGTCCTGCGACACCTCCGCCACATGGGCGACGTAGCTGCCGAAAGACTCATGCACCGCCACGCCCAATGCGTGGCCGTCCGGCAACGGCGCTTTCCAGTCGGCTTTCTCCACTGCCAGATTCAGCACCCCCAGATGCCGTGGATGCGCCTTGAGCAAGGTTCGTCGGTATTCCACCGGATCCTTGCCGGCCGCCTCGGCCAACTCATCGATCAACGACTCCATGACGAATGCCGTATGGGTATGCCCCACCGACCGCAACCACAGCACGCTGATGCCGGTTTGCGGGGAATGCAGGTCGATCAGGTGATTGGCCAGCCCCTCAAAATAAGGACTGTCGGCCACACCTTCGACGGAGGTTTTGTCGACACCGTCCTTGACCATGGTCGCCTCGAACGACGTGCCGGCCATGATCGACTGCCCGACCAGCACATGCTTCCAGGCGATCGGCATACCGTCGGCGTCCAGCCCGATGCGTGCCTGATGCAGGAATGCCGAGCGATAGTAACCGCCGCGAATGTCATCCTCTCGGGACCAGACGGTTTTCACCGGTTCGCCCGCCGCTTTGGCGACGTACACCGCCTCGCTGACAAAATCCGAGGTCGGGTTGGCCCGACGCCCGAAGCCGCCACCGAGGAATTGGGTGTGGATCTCGACCTGTTCGGGTTTGAGCCCGGTGATCTTCCCCGCGATCATCTGATCCAGGGTCTGGAACTGCGTGCCGGTCCAGATTTCGCATTTGTCCTTGGTGATTTTCACCGTGCAATTGAGCGGTTCCATCGGTGCGTGGGCCAGGTACGGCACGCTGTATTCGGCCTCGATAGTCTTCGCCGCCCTGCCAAACATGACCGTCGCGTCCCCGGCCTGGCTGACCGAGGTCCCGGGGGTGGCGGCGAGTTTACGGAAGCTTTCCAGCAGTTGCTGGCTGTCGAGCCCGGCGTTCGGCCCCGGTTCCCATACAACCTTCAGCGCATCGCGCCCCAGCTTCGCCGCCCAATAATGATCGGCAATCACCGCGACTCCCGTGGGCACCTGCACCACTTTGTGCACGCCAGGCACCGCCAGCGCCTCGGCGCCTTCGAAGGATTTGACGCTACCACCGAACACTGGCGGCCGAGCGACCACCGCAGTCATGAGCCCGTCGAATTGCACGTCCATGCCGAACTTCGCCTGCCCGGTGATTTTCTCCGGGGTATCGAGGCGCTTGGTGGGTTTGCCGATGACCTTCCAGTCCTTGGCTTCCTTGAACTTGATCGAGGCTGGATCCGGCACCGGCAACTTGCCGGCGTCATCCGCCAGTTCGCCGTAAGTGGCGCGTTTGTCGCCGGCAATGACCACGCCCGATTCGGTGTGGATCTGCGAGGGCGCCATGTCGAATCGCTTGGCCGCCGCCTCGATCAGCATCAGGCGCGCCGCCGCTCCAGCCTGGCGATAGCGATCGAACTCCATCCAGGTCGAGGTCGAACCGCCGGTGATCTGCATCCCGCCAAACGCCGGCAGGCCATACTCGGCGGCCGAGGCTGGCGCGTGTTCGACGCGTATTTTCGACCAATCGGCGTCCAGTTCTTCGGCGATCAACATGGTCAGGCCGGTCCAGATGCCCTGGCCCATTTCCGAATGGCCGAGCAGCACAGTGACGCTGTTGTCGTTGCCGATGCGTAAAAAGGCATTGGGCGCGAACACCTCTCCTTGATTCTCGGCACCGAAGGCGAAGCGATGGCCGCCAGGAATGACAAACGCCACCACCAGACCGCCTCCCAACACGGCACTGCCCTTGAGAAAACCGCGACGCGAAACAGGGTTGATGCTGTTCATTGCTCAGACTCCCTTCAACGTGGCTTCAACGTCGCCTCACCCGATCTCGGCAGCGCGTTTGACCGCGGCGCGGATTCTTGGGTAGGTGCCGCAGCGGCAAATGTTGCCGGACAACGCCTGGTCGATGTCGCTGTCGGTAGGCTTGGGGATCTTCGCCAGCAACGCGGCCGCCGACATGATCTGCCCGGACTGGCAATAACCGCACTGAACCACATCGAGTTCGGCCCAGGCCTGTTGCACCGGGTGCGAGCCGTCGCTGGACAGGCCTTCGATGGTGAGAATTTTCTGCCCGTGGGCCACCGCCGTGGCGGGCGTGATGCAAGAGCGCAGCGGCGCGCCGTCGACGTGGACGGTGCAGGCGCCACACTGGGCCATGCCGCAACCGAATTTGGTGCCCGTCAGGTGCGCGACATCGCGCAGAACCCAGAGCAACGGCATGTCCGCGGGGACATCCAGTTCCTGGTCCTTGCCATTGATATTCAGGGTCAGCATGGCTGATTTCCTCAGACTCACGGTGTTCTGAAGGGGCGCCGTTGTGGCAGCGAAATACCTACGCGGCGCCTTGGGTCATCCCTACAGCTAAGCGCAATTTGACCCACAAGCCATGTTCATCGACCACCGGTCGCTCCCGTCCCGTAGCAGCAGCCTCGCACAGCTCGGCAGCTGCTACGGACTTGTCGATCTACGGCGCCACCCGTCTACTGCGGACTGGCTAATCTGATAATCCAGTGTGTTCAACCTGCCGAGGACAACCGCCATGCAACGCTTTCCAAAAATCACGCCCTGCCTGTGGTTTGACGATCAGGCCGAAACGGCGGCGAAATTCTATTGCTCGATCTTCGATCACTCGAAAATCACCGCCATCACCCATTACGGCAAGGCCGGTCAGGAAATCCACGGCCGCCCGGAAGGTTCGGTGATGACGGTCAGCTTCGAGCTTGATGGCCAGACCTTCACCGGTCTCAATGGCGGGCCAGTGTTCACCTTCAACGAAGCGGTGTCGTTCCAGGTCAATTGTCAGAATCAGGAGGAAGTCGACCACTTCTGGGGCAACCTGTCCGCCGGTGGGCCTGTGCAGGCGCAGCAATGTGGTTGGCTCAAGGATAAATTCGGCGTGTCATGGCAGATCGTGCCGATCGCGCTGATGCACATGATGCAAGACCCCGATACGCACAAGTCCCAGCGCGCGATGCAAGCGATGCTGCAAATGAAAAAGCTCGACATCGCCGAACTGGAACGAGCCTTTGCGGGCCAGAGCTAATACACTCAGGCACTGGCCCGCCAAGGACATCGAGATGAAGCACACCGTCGCCAAAGATGCAGACAAAGCCCCGCGTTTCTGGCGCGACGACGCCCTGCCCTTCATCGAAGCCCGCTCCATCGCCGACGGCCGCGAGGTCTGCTACGCCCGGCATTCCCACGAACACTTTTCCATCGGTGCTATCACCGCTGGGCGCAGCACCTACATCCACGAGCAATCGGAGTTTCAGGTCAGCGCCGGTACCGTGGTGTTGATGAACCCCGGCGATGTGCATGCCTGCAATCCGATCGATGACCAGCCTTGGTCGTACCTGATGCTGTACGTCGAGACGCCTTGGCTGACTGACTTGCAGCATCAGCTCGGCTTCAGCCAGGATTCGGCGTTTCGCCGGTTTTCCATCACCCACAATCGCGATCTCGAGCTGTTTGCCGGCCTGAAGAACGTATACGAGGTGTTGATCGATCAGCAGCAAGACGTGCTGCGCAAGCACAGCGCGGCGGTGGAGTTTTTCACCGAGGTGCAACAGCGGCTCAACCCGGTCGATCAACCGCTGCGCGAACCCAATTTCAAGCTCGAACGGGCCGCCGACTACATCCGCGATAACTGCACGCATCAGCTCAAGCTCGAAGACATTTGCGAAGCGGCGCAACTGTCGCCGTCCTACCTTATCCGCGCCTTCAAACAGCATTACGGCATGACGCCCCATGCATTTCTGGTCAACCGGCGCATCCAGTTCGCCCGGGATCGACTGCGTAGCGGCAGGCTGATCGCCGATGTCGCATTGGAGGCCGGATTTGCTGATCAGGCGCATTTTCAGCGGGCGTTCAAGCAACATCTGGCGGCGACACCAGGGCAATATCGCGGGTAAGTTAATATGTCGACATGCGCCCCTGTCAAAAACAGGTTAGTTAATATAAACCCACGAGCCATGCCGGTAAAATTCATACAAAGTCATATAACTAATATGACAACACTCCAAACTCTTATTTAAGCTCCCTTCCCACGCTACAACCCAATATCAGAAGATGGAGCTTCTTACTTGAACACGCCGAACAACAACGTATTTCATTCCAGCAACCAACGCGAAAAACAATTAGTCATTGAAGCCATCGCCAACTTCCTCAGCGATGAAGACGTCATGGCAACCGTTGGATGGTCGTGGGATCGTGTATCAGTTACCTGTGACCCGAATTCCGACTTCTCCCAACTACATCGTCCAGCTACTACCTGCCTGGCGAGGCTCAGCCGGCAACCCGACTTCAAAAAAATCGCAGTCGAACAAGGCATCTCCCGAACAAACATCTTTCATGTCAATGAACACGGCCAACTCTTTTATTCCTATGACAACATCAGTACCCGTGAAGCCAACGGTGAGCTGATCACTGTCAGTTTCTTCTCCGAGCGTAACGATATCGCCCATCACTTAACTGGCGTTGCCGATATCGATGAACAACTACGCCTCCTTTCAGGCAGTGCCAAGCTGACTGGCGGATGGGTGACGTCCACCGAAAAAATCACAATAAGTCAGTGGTTGCGTTTTCACAGCTTGCCACTTCCGGCCAGCGTGGAAAGTGCAAAAGAGTTAATTGATTTACTGAATGTCACCCCCCTTCCAGCACCGTCGCCCTATGGGAACTACTGGGAGTTGCTGAGCCCTCCCAAAGACTCACCGTTCGAACTCACGGAGAAAAATCGCGCCCTCATTCGCGATGTGATCGAGGAAGAAACCGGAGGCGAACTTCCTTTGGTTTCGCTTTATGGCCATGCGCTGAAACTTGAAAGCTTTTCCGCCGACAAACTGCCCACCAGCCAAGGTTACCGTCTGACACGGCTGATCGATATTGCAGTGTCGAGCGCGAATAATGGGCATGCGTTCATGACGGCATTAGGCTGGTTCGCAGATGAAAACGGCCCCAAGCCCACCGAGCAGTTCATCGAACAGCTGATGATTGCGGTGATGCTGCTTGACCTTGATCCGGAACTGGACAGCGCCAATACCTCGTTTGCAGGTTTTGACCTCTACTCGAAACGTCATTTACTGCTTTCCCCCTCAGCGGTCCGCACGCAACTTGAACAGCATCTGGTCAGCCAACTCAAGCTCGACGCCATGATTGCCCCGCTCGTCGCGGAACTGGTCCTGGGTGGCATGGCGCCGGAATATCTTGCCGATGAACTGCCGTCCAATCTGCGTATCGGCACACCGGCGTGGGTCGTCTTCACCCAGGCCGTACACTTTGCCGAAGCGATCACCCCCGGTGTTTCCCGGAGCATGGCCTACCAACACCTGCTGGGGTTCGCCCGCGCATCGCAATTGACACCCGAGCTCAAAGCAGTGTTTGCCGCACACTCGGCTGACCCGGTGATCACTTGGGCGCTGATGAACGACCTGATCTCCCGGGATTCAGAGGGCAACCTCAATCAGCAAGCCGTTACGGTGGCGATGGATGAGTACAAGCAACATGCGGACATGATGACGAGCGCCTTGATTGATCTGGGCAAACCGCCGCCCCATCGCAAGGCGCTCGCGCTTAAAGAACTGAAATCCCAGGTGCCGGATTGTGACCCCGAGGAACTGTTGGTCAAACATCGCGGAACGGGCGGCGGCGCAGGAAGGCGGGTATCGGTTGTCGATCTTTACCTGGGCGATGAGCTTCACACCCGGGATTGGGATCGAGCCAAAGGCACCAGCATTTACGAGTCCTTTCCTGATCTGGCTGACATGTACCCCGTTGCGGATCTATTTCAGCAAGCGATCCACAATCATCACAACTCAATGACCGAAGCATTGGCGGCCATTATCAGCGTTACCTTCTCGCAACTAAGCCCGACGGACAGGTCGTTCATCGAGGACGGCCACCTGGGTATCTATAGTGTTCAGGAATACACAACCACCCGATTTACCAATATTCCCAACCCGACGGGCGTAGTCAGACCAGCGACGCCCGTTCCAGGGAAGACGGGCCGTTATGGCGTTCTCATTTGTGCGGTACTTGATTCAGAGCTTCGTTGTTATCAACTGTTTCCAATGAGGACGGAATGCGTATACAGCGAGGAACTTGGCGAAGTGTTTCGCCCTCTCTTCATGGCCAGTGGGTCCGCTGTAGCGACGTTTGTGAACCACAAACACCATTTGGAAGGCCGTCTGGATATACAGGCTTATCGAGCGAACACGGCCCCCCGCAGCTATTCCCGGTCCGCCTTTTTTATCCGCAAGATCGGAGAATTCAACCCATCGTCGGCCAGTGCAGGCCCCCCCTCGCCGAACCGTTACTTTCGTTCCACGCGAAAAGAAGCAATCAGCGACCTTATTGCAAAAGAGAACCCCTATTTCACTGTAGATGAACTGATGCAACTGGGCCTCGATCAGACACGACGGGAAAAAGCGATTGAAAAGACCGACGCCATCTTCACATTCATTCTGAACCTGATCATTCCGTTCAAGGAGTGCGTCGAGGAGCTTTCCTCGGGGGTTGCTGCCCGACAAAACCGCGCTATTCACGGCTGTGTCATGGACGCGGCGGCCCTCGCTGTTTCCTTTGCCGTCGTCGGCATTAAAGTTACCGCTATCAGCGCCAAGGCCACGACCCTGGTCTCCAAACTCCTTTCCACGTCCAAAGTTGTTGGCAGTACTGTCATCAGCCTTTTCAACCCCATTGACGGAGTGCCTCAACTGCTCAAGGGCGGCGGAAAACTATTGGCTCGGGGCGTGAAGAAACTAGGCGCTCATGCGCTCTCCACCCCGTATCTGGCTCGGCGGCAGTTGCGCTATCTGACGGGCGCGAACAGCTATGATCTGCTCCGGGCCATCAACCATACCGGCGCAGGCCCCCGGATTCGAATGTCGCTGGACACGGTTGCCCATGGTCGAGCGCTGTTCAAGGACGACAGCATTCAAACCGTTGAACAGATTGTGACCCGCCTGGGCAACAAGCACAGTCGACTGCCAGATGGCGCTCTGCCGTCCGAACTGGAGCATCTGTTCAACAATGCGCTTGTTGAATCGGCGCTCGGACTCAAGCAAGCGCAAGATCTGCAGGGATTGATCGGTCGAACGCCTGTTGAAGATCTTTTCAAGGCAGTCCTGGAAAAAGCTCAATACAGCTACACCAGCGCCCGCTCCGCATCCGGTGCTCAAGGTTACGCCGATACACTGGCAACCTTTGCCCAGGTCGAAGCGAAAAACGTCACCTACATGAAGAATTACCAACAAAATCTATTAGAGAAAAACCTGGGCAAGGCTCCATTCAATCAAGTCATGCCAGAGTCAGCCTTCAATCCAATGGGTTTTACCGATAACTCGCAAAGGGCCGGTGCCTGGATCGTCAATGGTTCTACCTCCCCTGGCAACGACCTCGACAGCATCGTTTCGGTACTGCGCGAGTACGCCGGCAATCAAAAAGCACTGACTGATCCAACCGTGATCAAACAGCTGCATGCCCGTATCGCGCCAGCCACCTCGGACGTCGTGCGCGTGGGCGTCAATGACAAGAAATACGCTAGCAACATCAGTGGATTCGCCGCGATGGAACAGCATCTGAAAACACTGAACTCCAGTCATGAGCATTTCGACAAACAGTTGCTGGCGACCGTCGTAGGTTTCCACGGTCTAGGCGACGGCAATGGCCGTACGGGTCGTGCCCTGTATGCCATCAGCCAGCTTCGAAACAACCGGTTCACACCGCTGACAAAACAAGAGTTCAGTTTGCTGCACGGACTCGATTAAGGTGAATGACTGAGGGTATGTTGCTTAGGAAAGCAACAAATACACCGCACTCAGCCCTAGCAACAATGCCATGAGCCGGTTGAACCATCGCATGCCTACAGGATTATTCAGATAACCCTGCAGGCATGTCCCGGCATACGCCCAACAGCCGACTGACACATAGCAGATCACCAGATACACCGCCGCAAACTGCCAGACCAGCCGCGCCTCACCGTCCGCGACGAACGCGCCCATGCCCGCTACACAGGCCAGCCAGGCTTTCGGATTGAGCCATTGCATCATCGCGCCATATAACATCGACGGCGCCCGGCGCGATTTATCCGCATCGATGCGGCCATCGTCCGCCGCCAGTTTCCAGGCCATGAACAACAGAAACGCAACACCCGCCAGTTGCACCACTTGCGTCAGCGCCGGCCACAACCGCAATACCTCATGCAACCCCAATCCCATCAATACCAGCAATAAAACGAAACCCAGCGTTGCTCCGGCGACATGTCGCTGACTGGCGCGAAAACCGAACTGCGCCCCCGAACTCAACGCCACAATGTTCACCGGCCCCGGTGTAATGGAAGCGACCAAGGCAAACGCCGCCATGGAAAGAATCAGACTCATTGCATACCTTCTTCAATTCAGTTGAACCAGGGCTCAAGGTAAAGAGCCAGGGGAATGCTGTATTGAAGAAAACAACCCTTGCCTGTCCCGCGACGCATGTCACTTCCTGTAGGTTGCAAGACCGTCACGAGGCACCTTATGGCGGGCCTATACTTCAAGAGTCGGCACACTCGATGCGGGGCGCGTCGAGTGATCGTTCACGCAGGCCACAGCCTGCCTTCATCGTAGGGAGGAGAAGATCATGGCGCGTAAATACATCGACTGCCGCGAGTTCCCAAGCGCTTCCAAATGCTCGGTCGCACTGTCCGCAGACTCTGAAAACGAACTGCTGGAGGCCGCGGCACAGCATGCGGTCAGTGTTCACAAGCACACCGATTCACCAGAACTGCGTGCTCAACTGAAGACAATGTTCCACGACGGCACCCCGCCCGTAGAAGCACCGCGTCCGGCGTAGGAACTGCCGAAGTCTAAACGCAAAAAGGGACAGACCACGATTCAAGGCAAATGCCGAACAATCGTGGTCTGTCCTGTGTTTTTCTCTGTACGGCTATTTGCATCCACCGCTGTATGGGCCAAATCACCAACCACCCATGATAAAAATACCGCTCTCGTTCCTGGAGCCCCGTTCATGGACCTCGCCACCCTCCTCCTGTTTTTGCCGGCCTGCTTCGCCCTGAACATGGCCCCCGGCCCAAACAATCTGTTGTCGGTCAGCAACGCCACCCGTTATGGCTATCGTCGCGCCTGTGTGGCCGGCGTCGGGCGTTTGCTGGCGTTTGCCGGGATGATTGGCCTGGCCGCCGCCGGATTGTCGGTGGTGCTGAAAACCTCGGAATGGTTGTTCTACGCGATCAAGATCATCGGTGCCGCCTACCTGTTGTACCTGGCGTGGCAACTGTGGCGTGCCAATCCCGAGGCCGAGCAGCACATCACCGGCACGCCAGTGGGGATCCTGGCCCTGGCGCGGCAGGAGTTTCTGGTGGCAGCGGGTAATCCCAAGGCCATTTTGCTGTTCACCGCCTTCCTGCCGCAGTTCGTCGACCCGACCCAGGCGGTGGCGCCACAATTCGCGGTGCTCGGCGCGTTGTTCCTGCTGCTGGAATGGATCGCCATCAGCGCCTACGCCTACATGGGCCTGCACATGCGCCGCTGGTTCGCTGAACCACGGGGCAAGCGGATGTTCAACCGTTGCTGCGCGGGGTTGCTGTCGGCGGCAGCTTCGGTGCTGTTGATGGCGAAACGGGCCTGACCTTTACGCTTGGGACGGTCCTTTCAGCTCGACCTGGTTGCCGTCCGGATCGAAGCAATAGATCGACAGCCCGTTGCCCTCGGCACCAAAACGCACGGCGGCTTTCTCGGGTTTCAGGCCGAAGGACTGCAAGTGACTGACCAGCGCATCCTCGTCAAACGGTTCGATGCGCAGGCAGAAGTGATCGACGTTGCGCCGTTCGCGACCAGCGGCAGCCCCGCCCGTGCGGCCGAGTTCGCCCTGGATATCGACGAGGTCGATCATCGAGGTGCCCGCACGCAAATGCACCAGGCCCAGATCGTCGCGGCGCTTGACCAGTTCGGCGCCGAGTACCTCGCCGTAAAACGCGATGCTGCGTTCGAGGTCCTCGACGCGCAGGACGATGTGATCGATGTGTTTAATCGTGAATGCTTGCATTGGGATGGATTCCTGAACATATCGTTTACAGCATTGCCGGTGACCCGATGACTGTAGCTCAGGGTACAAAAATTCTCTGTCGATTTTCCGGTGGAGGCGCCAGGCAACGCGGCTTATGCTCAGCCCATGAACCTACAAAACGCTGTGCTTCCGCCCCACGCCGAGATGGTTCGCGCCATGCTCGAACGCGACACCGCCTACGAGGGGGTGTTCTTTACCGCGGTCAAAACCACCGGCATCTTCTGCCGCCCCAGTTGCACGGCGCGCAAACCGAAGCCGGAAAACGTCGAGTTCTTCGCCCATGCCGATGAGGCGATGTCGGCGGGTTATCGGGCCTGCCTGCGGTGCAAGCCGCTGGACGCCGCGGCCATTGCGCCGGACTGGGTGCAACGACTGCTGAAATCCGTCGACGCCGACCCCGACCAGCGCTGGACCGATGCCCAATTGCTCGCCGAGGGCATCGAGCCGCTGAAACTGCGGCGCTGGTTCAAGCAGCATTTCGGCATGACCTTTCACGCCTGGTTGCGCAGCCGACGCCTGGGCATCGCCCTCGGTGGCATCAAACAGGGCGAATCCATCGACAACGCGGCGTTCGATTCCGGCTACGAATCCTTGAGCGGTTTTCGCGATGCGTTTCAAAAGTCATTCCACATCACCCCCGGTCGCGCCGCCCACAGCGAGCCGTTGCTGTTCACCCGATTGACCACGCCACTGGGACCGATGATCGCCATGGCCGAACGGCGTGGGCTGGTGCTATTGGAGTTTCTCGACCGACCGGCATTGACCAAGGAAATCGAAGAACTGCAGAACCACTATGGCTACGCCGTGGCCCCCGGCCACAACGGCCATTTGCAGCAGATTGAAGAAGAACTGGCGCAATACTTCGCCGGCAAACGGAGCGAATTCAACGTGCCCCTGCACCTGCCCGGCAGCGCGTTCGCCAAGCAGGTGTGGAGCGAATTGATGAAGATCCCCTACGGCCAGACCAGCACCTATGGCGCGATTGCCGCGCAACTGGGCAAGCCCGGCGCCAGTCGCGCCGTAGGCATGGCCAACGGACAAAACCGCCTGGCGATTGTGCTGCCCTGTCATCGGGTGATCGGCGCAGACGGCTCGTTGACCGGCTATGGTGGTGGACAACCGCGTAAAGCGTTTCTGCTCAGGCTGGAAAGCGCCGCGGTGCAAATCACCCAACAACTGGCATTCTGATCACTCCATTGTTTTTCAATAAAAAGTCATAAGGAGGGACATTCAATGGACACACTCGACACTCAATTCCATCAACTGCACCAGAGCGGGCTGTTGATTCTGACCAACGTCGCCGATGCCACCGGGGCGCGACTGGTGGAGCAGCTGGGCAGCAAAGCCGTGGCCACCAGCAGCGCAGCGGTGGCCTGGGTGCATGGTTATCCGGATGGCAACACCTTGCCGCTTGAGCGGCTGGTTTCCACCGTCGAATCCATCGCCCGGGTCATCAGCGTGCCGTTGAGCGTGGACATTGAGGCGGGTTATTCCGATGACCTGGAGCGAGTTGCGCAAGTGGTCGACGCGGTGATCGCCGCCGGTGCCGTGGGGATCAATATCGAGGACGGTGCTGCCTCGCCCGACCTGCTGGCCCGCAAGATCGAAATCGCGCGCCAGGTTGCCAATCGCCGGGATGTGAAGCTGTTCATCAATGCCCGCACTGACGTGTACCTCAGGGGCCTGGTGCCGGCCGAAGATCGCGTCGCCGAGACGCTCAAACGCGCCGCGTTGTATCAGGCGGCCGGTGCCGACGGACTGTTCGCCGCTGGCGTCACGGCGGCGTACGAGATCGACGCCCTGTGCCACGGCACGACGCTGCCGCTGAACGTGCTCGGCTTCCCGGGCCTGCCTTCGCCTGAAGAACTGCAAGCCCTTGGCGTGCGCCGTTTGAGTGCCGGCTCGGGCATCGCCGAGTTCCTCTACGGCGCCATGGCCGGCCTGGCCAAAAGCTTTCTGCAAACCGGCACGCTCGACAGCAGTCACCTCAAGGCCTTCACCTACAGCCAAGTGAACGCCCTGCTGGCCCCGACCGGGAAAGTTTGACCGCAAGCAATGGAGTGCGGCGCTGCGGGGAGACGACTAGTCTTCCCGCAGCCACCCGCCCCTCAGGATGCTCCATGCCCGACACCTATCAACTGGCCAGCGAATTTCTCTCGGCCCTCGATACCGACTGGCAGCGCCACATCAGCGCCATCGGCCCTTGCCTGCATCAACCCCATGCGGCGCGCGATCCTTATGAGTCGCTGGTGCGGGCGATTGCCTATCAGCAACTGCATGCAAAGGCTGGCGATGCGATTGTCGGCCGGCTGCTGGCATTGTTTCCCGCGAGCACCTTCCTCAGACCCGAGCAGATCCTGGCGACCGACTTCGAGCAGATGCGCGGTTGCGGCTTTTCCGCCAGCAAGATCGCAACCATTCAGGGCATCGCCCAGGCGGCTCTGGACGGCGTGGTGCCGGACTACGCCACGGCGCTGGCGATGGACGATGAAGCATTGATCGAGCGTTTGATCACCTTGCGCGGAGTGGGCCGCTGGACCGTGGAGATGCTGCTGATCTACAGCCTGGAGCGCCCGGACGTTTTGCCGGCCGATGACTTTGGAGTGCGAGAGGGTTATCGCCGGTTGAAGGGGCTGGAACAACAGCCGAGTCGCAAGCAGATGATTGATATCGGGCTGGCATGGAGCCCTTATCGGACGGTGGCGTCGTGGTATTTGTGGCGGGTGCCTAACCGGTAGACGGCGCTATCGTTCATCGCGGGCAAGCCTGGCGGCTACAGAGTGCTTAGAGCAACAGCCGCGAAAAATCGCAACACTGCAACGCCAGTTGCGCGACATCCTGGTTCAGACCGAATTGACGATCGGTGCGGTGCAACGCGGCGTAGCGAATCCGTGGCAGGCCCGGCGTCGTCACCAAGGCGCGCAATGCGCCTCGTTCGATCAAGTGCGACAGGCAAGCCTTGGGCAAATAACTCACGCCAACTCCGGACAAGGTCAATCCGACCTGCACCAGCAAGTTATGGCTGGTGATGGTTTTAGGCATCTGCACGTTGTGGGAGGCCATCCAGCGCTCGTAGATCAAGCCTGTCCCGGACTGCGAACCCTGGGTCAACACCGTGCAACCGGCCAGGCGCTCGATACTCACCGGATCCGGGTCGGTAATCAGACCTGGCGCGCACATCCAGGCGTTTTCGACGGACTTCAGTGGGGTGCTGACGAACCGCGCATCGTTGTAGACATCCGGGACGATGACCAGATCGAGTTGATCGTTTTCCAGTTTGCGAAACAGTTCGCTGCTCAGTTCCACCGAAGGCTCGATTTGCACCTTGGGGTAAGCCTGCCGTAGCGACTCGACCAGCGCCGGTAACCAGGTCAACGCCGTCAGTTCGGTGACCCCGAGGCGAAACCTGCGCACCAATACTTCACGGGCGCTGACCCGCTCCAGCAAATAGTCACGGCGTTCCAGCAAATCCTTGGCGTAATCCAGCAGTTCGCCGCCCTTCTCGGTCAGCCGTGCGTTGCGCTTGCTGCGGTCGAAAATCTCCACGTCGAAGGTTTCTTCCAGCTCCTGGATACGTTTGGAAATCGCCGACTGAGACATGTTCAGCTTGTTCGCTGCGGCTTCGAAGCTGCCCAACTCGGCAATCCAGAACAACGCGTCAATCTGCTTGAAGGTGATCATTGCAAACACCACATGAAAAAAAGCGATACTACCGCATAATAAAATATCGCTAAAACTGTTTGTTTATCACTCCTAAGATCGAGCCACAGCCCTCATCGGCTGCTAACTCATTCTTCAGGAGATCAGCCATGTCCTTGCCCGGTTCACGCATTCTTCCCAACCCACCGCTGGCCGCTGCCGAAGTGCTCGAAGCGTTCGCCAATGTGGTCACGCCGCACATCAGCGACAACCTCGGCCGGCACATTGGTGCTCGCGGCCTGACCCGCTACAACCGCAGCGGCAAATTGGTCGGCACCGCCCTGACCGTCAAAACCCGTCCGGGCGACAACCTGCTGATCTACAAGGCCATGAGCATGCTGCAACCCGGCCATGTGTTGGTGGTGGACGCCCAGGGCGATACCAACAACGCGGTGATCGGCGAACTGGTCAAGCTCTACGCCCAGCAGCGTGGCTGCGTCGGTTTCGTGATTGACGGCGCGATTCGCGATGTCGCCAGTTTCGACGATACCCCCTGCTACGCCCGCGGCGTCGTGCACTGCGGCCCTTACAAGAGCGGTCCGGGCGAGATCAACGTACCGGTGTCGATTGGCGGCATGCTGGTTCAACCGGGCGATTTGCTGGTCGGCGACGAAGACGGCCTGGTGGCGTTTTCCCAGGCCGATGCTGCCGAAGTACTGCGTCGCGCGGCACAACATGCGGCCCACGAAGAACAAGTCAAAGCCGAAATCGCCACCGGTGCCCTGCGCCAGAGCTGGATGGACAAGGTCTTGCAGCAGGCCGGCCTGGCCGATTAAGGGGAACACAATGAGCACTTCATTCTTGTCTGATCGGGTGCTGGGCATTCAGCCTTCGCCGAGCATCGCCGCCAACGCACTGGTGACAGAGTTGCGCGCCCAGGGTCGGGACATCGTCAACTTCACCATGGGCGAACCGGATTTCGACACCCCGGCACATATCCTCGACGCCGCCAGCACCGCGATGCACAGCGGTGACACGCACTACACGGCCACCCACGGCACACTCGCCTTGCGAAAAGCGATCTGCCTCAAGCTTGAGCGCGATAACGGTCTGAATTACGGGCTCGACGAAGTGGTTACCGGCTGCGGCGGCAAGCACATCATCTACCACGCCCTGGCCGCAACACTGAACCTGGGCGATGAAGTGATCGTGCACACGCCGTACTGGGTGTCTTACCCGGACATCGCCCGGTTGAACGACGCCACTCCAGTCATCATTCCCGGCGATGAATCCAACGGTTTCAAGCTCTCGCCAGCGGCGCTGGAGCAGGCAATCACCCCGCGCAGCAAATGGGTGATCCTCAACACGCCGAACAACCCGAGTGGCGCGGTCTACAGCGAAACCGAGCTGTTGACACTGGCAGACGTCCTGCGTCGGCATCCTCACGTATTGATCATGGCCGACGAAATCTACGAGCAGTTCGTTTATGGCGACGCCCGGCATGTGTCGCTGACCCTGCTCGCCCCAGACCTGAAACCGCGCACGCTGATCGTCAACGGCGCGTCCAAGGGTTACGCCATGACCGGTTGGCGTCTTGGGTTTGGCGCAGGTCCGGCGTGGTTGATCGGTGCCATCGGCAAACTGCTGTCGCAGACCACCACGTGTCCGAGTTCGGTCAGCCAGGCGGCAGCGGTCGCGGCTTTCGCCGGAGATCAGGCACCGATTGCCGGCATGCGCAAGGTTTACCAACAACGCCGTGACCGCATGCTCGAACTGTTGCAACCGATCAACGGCCTGAGCTTCACCCCACCGGACGGGGCGTTCTATGTGTTCGCCAACGTCAGCGGGTTGATGGGCAAAACCACCACCAGCGGCGAGCGCATCGACAGCGATACGCAACTGGTCGCCTACCTGCTCAGGGAGCACGGCCTGGCCACGGTCAGCGGCGCGGCATACGGCATGTCGCCGTATATCCGCCTGTCATTCGCCAGTTCGCTGGACGTGATCGAAGAAGGTTGCCGTCGACTTGAACAAGCGTGCCAACGCTTGCGCTGACGGCTGATCGCAACACCCGACAGCCATCGGACGGCTGCTCATTGACTGCCTAGAACAACACTCATAATCATGTCATCGAGGCATCCCCCATGCACAAGCCCCGTATCGCGCTGGTCTGGCAAATCATGATCGGCCTACTCGCCGGCATTGCCATCGGCGCCCTGCTGCACAGCTTTCCCGAGTCTCGTCCATGGCTGGTGAACAACCTGCTGCAACCGGCCGGCGACATTTTCATCAAGCTGATGAAGATGATCGTCGTACCCATTGTGTTTTCCTGCATGGTGGTCGGCATTGCCGGTCATGGCGACGGCAAATCCCTGGGCCGCATCGGGGTCAAGTCGCTGACGTATTTCTTCAGCATCACCACGCTGGCAATCATCGTCGGACTGGTAATCGGCAACCTGCTCAAACCCGGTGCCGGCACTGATCTGGCGAGCCTCAAGGCGGCCGCCGTTACCCTGCCGACCAGCAGCGCAGCCGGAGGGCACAGCCTGGGGCAAATCATCGTCGGCATTATTCCGGACAACGTCATCAACGCGATGGCCCAAGGCAGTCTGCTGTCGGTGCTGTTCTTCGCCGTGATGTTCGGCCTCGGCGTTTCGAAGCTGGGCAACGAACGCAAGGAGCCGTTGATCGCGTTGCTGCGCGGTGTCTCGGAAGCGATGTTCAAGGTCACATCGATGATCATGGCCTACTCGCCGATCGGTGTGTTCGGGATGATTGCCGTGACCGTGGCAAACTTCGGTTTCAGCTCTTTGCTGCCACTGGCCAAGCTGATCATGGTCAGCTACGTGGCGATCGCGTTCTTCGTGCTGGTGGTGCTCAACCTGGTGGCGCGACTGTGCGGGATCAACCTGTTCGCGCTGATGCGCCACATCAAGGATGAACTGGTCCTGGCCTTCTCCAGCGCCAGCTCGGCGGCGGTGATGCCGCAACTGATGAAGAAACTCGAGACCTATGGCGTGCCCCCGTCGCTGGTCAGTTTCGTGGTGCCGGTGGGTTATTCCTTCAACCTTGACGGTGCGTCGCTGTTTCTCGGTATCGGCACCTTGTTCGTCGCCCAGTTGTACGGCATCGACCTGAGCCTGGGCGATCAGGCGTTGCTGGTGGTGACCATGGTCCTGACGTCCAAAGGGGCTGCCGGCGTGCCGGGGTTCATGTTCGTGATTCTCTCGGCCACCCTGGCCAGTGCCGGATTACCGCTGGAAGGCATCGCGTTCATTGCCGGGGTTTATCGGTTGATGGAGATGCCGACCACCGCCCTGAATGTGCTTGGCAATGCACTGGCGCCACTGGTGATCGCCAAGTGGGAGGGTCGCGAGGCTCATTGCCTGAGGGTGCCGCAGGGGCAGTGCTCGTAGCGCAGACCGCGTCATCGCTCTTCGCGAGCAAGCCCGCTTGTGTCTTGCCCGCGAAGGCGCCTGAACGGCCACCATAAATTCAACTGTCCAGAAACGCTTACGGTCTAGTCTGTCTTGAGTCATCCCAACCCCATCGGAGGCCCCCATGC
Organism: Pseudomonas sp. Pseusp15; assembly: GCF_059492165.1. Classification (NCBI taxonomy): domain Bacteria; kingdom Pseudomonadati; phylum Pseudomonadota; class Gammaproteobacteria; order Pseudomonadales; family Pseudomonadaceae; genus Pseudomonas; species Pseudomonas sp. Pseusp15. The sequence goes on along the minus strand of NZ_CP168523.1, from coordinate 1,785,374 downwards.
AGCTCGAAGGCTCCTGCCATTGCGGCGCGGTGTCGTTCAGCCTGACCAGCGCCCACCCCTACCCTTATCAGCGTTGCTACTGCTCCATCTGTCGCAAGACCCAGGGCGGTGGCGGTTACGCGATCAACCTGGCGGGCGACGCCCAGAGCCTCAAGGTGCGAGGTCGCAAGCACATCTCGATTTACCATGCGCGGCTCAAGGACGAAGGCGATAAGCGCGCCCGGCGCAGCACCGCCGAGCGGCATTTCTGTTCCCTGTGCGGCTCGGGATTATGGCTGTTCAGCCCTGAATGGCCGGAGCTGATTCACCCGTTTGCCTCGGCCATCGACACCCCGTTGCCGGTGCCGCCCGAGCACACGCACCTGATGCTCGGCTCCAAGGCGCCGTGGGTGGAAGTCGAGGTGTATCCGGGGGACCAGCAATTCGAGGTCTACCCCGTAGAGTCCATTGCCCAGTGGCATGAACGCCTGGGCTTGAGCCGCTAATCCAGATGCGCCCAGGTCATGCGAAACGACGCCCCGCCCCACGGCGAATCCGCCACTTCCACTTGCCCGCCATGGGATTGAGACACCCGCCGCACCAGCGCCAGGCCCAGGCCGAAACCACCGGTGCGGCGGTCGCGGCTGGCATCGAGGCGCGAGAACGGTTCGAAGATTTTCTCCCGCCCGTCCAGCGGCACGCCCGGCCCATCATCATTGACCTGCACCTCGTAACGATCACCGGTGCGCACCAACGACACCTCTACCCTCTGGTCGGCATAACGAATGGCATTGCGCAGCAAATTGATCACTGCCCGGGCCATGAAGCGCGGTTCGATACGAACTTCGTCAACCTGGCATTCGACAATCAGCAGTTGCACCCCGGCGGCTTCAGCCTCCAGCGTCACGCTGCCCACCACGCTGTCTAGCCAATGGCTGGCCTGAATGTTCTCCCGGGTAATCACCGTAGCACCGCGTTCAAGGCTGGCGTACGTCAGCAACTCGGAAACCATTTCTTCCAGCTCGCCGAGGTCGGCGTACATGTCGGCGATCAACTCGCGGCTCTGGGTTGGGTCGGGCTGTTGCTTGAGTTGGTCGAGTTCGAACGACAACCGCGCGATGGGTGTGCGCAGCTCATGGGACACCGCGTTGGTCAGCTCGCGCTGGTTGGCGATCAGCCCCTCGATGCGCGCGGCCATCAGGTTGAAGTGTTCGGCCAGGTCACGAATGTTCGAGCGCTTGGACAACTGGATACGCGCCGACAGGTCGTTATCGCCAAAGCGTTCGGCGGCCAGGCGCAGTGTCTCCAGATCGCGCCAGTGCGGGCGCACCCAGAAAAACAATACAAAACCGATCATCACCGCGATCATCAGATAGGCAGCGGCAATGTAGAACGGCATCAGACTCGGCTCGGCCGGCAGCTTGATGCTGAGCAGTTGCGAACCGTCGTCAATGCGCGAGATGAACTGCGTGTACTTGTCGCGCATCACCAGCAGGCCCTGGGCCAACTCGGCTTGTTCCTGATCGGTCAGAGACAATTGATCGGTCTCGACCAGAGCCAGGCCCAAACCGTAGTGAGGGCGTATGGCTTCCAGCTGTCGCTCCCGGGCCGGACTGTCCAGGCCGCGCAATTGCTCGACCAGCGACCAGGCCTGACCACGCACCGCCTCTTGGTTGTAGCTGCGCATCTGACCGTCGAGCAGCGCATCGAACGTGCGCTCGACGGTTTGCAGCCCCAGTACCAGGCCAACCGTCATCACCAGAAACAGTCCCAAAAATAACCGCAGCATTTACAGCTCCCACGCAAACGGATTGAACAGATAACCCTTGCCCCACACGGTCTTGATGCACACCGGTTCGCGCGGGTTGTCCTTGAGCTTGCCGCGCAGTTTGCTGATGTACACGTCGACGCTGCGGTTGAGGCCGTCGAAGGCGATACCGCGCATGCGGTTGAGGATGTCGTCGCGGGACAGCGTCTTGCCGGCGGCGCTGGCCAGCAACCACAGCAGTTCGAATTCCATGGTGGTGAGCTCGATGCCTTCGCCCGCCAGGCGCACTTCGCGGCAACTGCGATCGATGCTCAGATGGCCGAATTCCAGTGAGCTGCACACACTGCTGTCCGGCATCTGACGGCGTTGCAAGGCACGCAGACGAGCGAGCAGCACAGGGGGCTTGATGGGTTTGATCACGTAGTCGTCGGCACCGGATTCCAGGCCGAGAATGTGATCGAGGTCGTCTTCCTTGGCGGTGAGAATGACGATGGGGGTGTCGGATACGCTGCGGATTTCGCGGCACACGTGCAGGCCGCTCTGGCCCGGCAACATCAGGTCGAGTACGACGATTTTCGGTTTGAATTCAAGGAAAGCGGCTACCGCGAGATCTCCGCGGTGTACCTCGCGGACTTCAAAACCGTGTTGGGACAGGAAATGCGCAATCAGCCCGGCGAGCTTCTCGTCGTCTTCCACCAGCAATACTTTGCCAAAACCCAGACTCTCCATGATGACCGTCTGCCAACCCTTGAATGAAATGGCCGGCATTATGGCGCCAATCGGTGAAGGGACGGTTATCGCAGACAGCAAAAACCGGCCACGAGAGCCGGTTTTTGGCGATGTTTCATTCTTTTAAGAGTTTTTTACAATTATTGAAGATGACACGTTTTCACGCCGCGACCGGCACACCACTGTGAAACCTGAACTCCACATCCGGCGACTCGATCAACGCCTGTTCGGCGTCGCGCACCTTGTCGATCACCTGGGCGATGTCCTTGGCGTCACCGTATTGATAGGCCAGTTTCAGATACCCCTGGAAATGCCGGGCCTCGCTTTTCAGCAGGCCGAAATAGAACTTGCCCAGCTCCTCATCCAGATGCGGCACCAACGCCTCGAAACGCTCGCAACTGCGGGCTTCGATGAACGCGCCGACCACCAGCGTATCCACCAGCTTCACCGGCTCGTGGCTGCGCACCACTTTGCGCAGCCCCGAGGCGTAACGCCCGGCGGACAGCTGGCGCAGTTCAATCTTGCGCCTTTTCATCAGGCGCATGACCTGCTCGTGGTGCACCAGCTCTTCCCGGGCCAGACGCGACATCAGGTTGATCAGATCGACGTGGGAGTGATACTTGGCAATCAGGCTCAACGCCGTGCTGGCCGCCTTGAATTCGCAGTTTTTGTGGTCGATCAGCAGCGTTTCCTGATCGGCCAGCGCGGCCTGGACCCAACCGTCGGGCGTGCGGCAGCCGAGGAACTCGTGAATTTCGGGAAGGATCATGGGGCTCACGGATAAAAGGTTCAAAACGAAGGGCGCCGATTATACCGGCCTGCCGACAGACCACCAGTCGCCACCGTTGATATGCATCAAGTCGCGAATGCCCGACCAGCAACTATAGTTGTCCAACGCAGTGTTTTTACCTTCCTGGAGATCCCGATCATGCAAGCCATTCGCAGCATTCTGGTGGTCATCGAACCCGAACACTCGGAAAGCCTGGCGCTCAAACGGGCCAAATTGATCGCTGGCGTGACCCAGGCTCATCTGCACCTGCTGGTCTGCGATAAAAAGCATGATCACAGCGCGATGCTCGGCGTGCTCAAGGCGGCTCTGCTGGCGGACGGGTACAACGTCACCACCGAGCAAGCCTGGAACGAAAGCCTGCACGACACCATTATCGATGTGCAGCAGGCTGAAGGTTGCGGGCTGGTGGTCAAGCAGCATTATCCCGACAGCCCACTGAAAAAGGCCCTGCTGACTCCGGCGGACTGGAAACTGCTGCGCTACTGCCCGACTCCGGTGCTGCTGGTGAAAACCGCCAAACCCTGGACCGGTGGAGTGATCCTGGCGGCCATCGATGTCGGCAACATGGACGGCGAACACCGCACCTTGCATGCCAGCATCATCGATCATGGCTACGACATTGCCAGCCTGGCCAAAGCCCACTTGCATGTCATCAGCGCCCATCCGTCGCCGATGCTGTCGGCGGCCGACCCGACGATGCAGCTCAAGGAAACCATCGAGGCCCGTTACCGCGAGCAGTGCCAGGCGTTCCAGGCCGAGTTCGACATCGACGACGACCACCTGCACATCGAGGAAGGCCCGGCGGATGTATTGATTCCATTCATGGCCCATAAGCTGGGGGCCTCCGTGACGGTGATCGGCACGGTGGCGCGGACCGGGTTGTCCGGGGCGTTGATCGGCAATACGGCGGAAGTGGTGCTCGATGCGCTGGAAAGCGATGTGCTGGTGCTCAAGCCGGACGACATCATGGATCACCTGGAAGAGATCGTGACCCGGCATTGAGGCTACGAAGACTTGTGGCGAGGGAGCTTGCTCCCGTTGGGTTGCGAAGCGACCCCAATTCGGTCAGCGCAGTGTGTCAGACAAAAATCATTGGCCGATTGACGACTGCTGCGCAGCCGAACGGGACGGTGCGGCGTTCCGACAAGCTCCCTCGCCACAGGTTAAGCAATCAGCCGCCAAAGGCGTCTTTTAGGAACCCCGGCGCAATGTAGCGCTGGTAATGCGCTTCCGAGAGCAGGAAAAATTCCCGATCAATGGCATCGCGCAATTCCGGCAGGTTCCAGTCGCGGAACTCCGGCAGCAGCACCATCCCGTAGGCTTCCAGATTATTGATGACCCGCGCGCCCCGGGCGATCAGCTGATAAGCCCAGCAATACTCCGACTGATGCGGCACAAAGCGGATCTTGCGCTGTTCCAGCTGCATTCTCAGCAGCGCGGGATCGAAAATTTCTACCTTGGCAGCCATCACCTGCGACAACAGCTGCTCAAGCCGCAACCACACCGCGCGTTTTTCTTCCTCGTTGTAACCGTTCCAATGGATCACTTCGTGGTGGAAACGCTTGCAGCCACGGCACACCAAATCACCGTAAACAGTGGAGCAGAGGCCGACGCAGGGGGTCTTGATGGTCTGATTGGGCATAGGTAGACAAAACACGGGAAAGCAGAACAGGTCGGCATGTTAGCCCTTTGTCTAACATTCATCACCCCTCAAAGTTTTGGACCTAACTTACCTTTCAAATTTTTTTGCCGTAGAATCAGCCAGCCTTTTAAGGCGCCAATGTCCGTTAAGAAGCTGTTTTCAAAGCGTCACGAGCACAGTCGTTCCTTCAGAGCGGTGTTGGCGAAGGGTTTTTCCAGCGGGGAAAAGCCCAACGCCAACCCTCATCAGCTCCCCGTTCTGCAGGCGTAAAACTTTGAAAGCAGCTTCTGTAAGGAATTGCCGGTAATTCTGGCTAAGCGGCCCACAACGCCACGCAGCGCATGAGTACGGCAATTTCGGGATGAGCGTCCCGGACACCCATTTGGGACCACTGATGAGGGTAATAACTGTGCTTGAAGCCTACCGCAAACATATCGAAGAGCGCGCAGCACTGGGTATCGTTCCCCAGCCGCTTAACGCCGAACAAACTGCAGGCCTGGTCGAGCTGCTGAAGAATCCCCCGGCTGGCGAAGAAGCTTTCCTCGTTGACCTGATCACCAATCGCGTTCCGCCAGGAGTGGACGAAGCCGCCTATGTAAAGGCCGGTTTCCTGTCTGCCCTCGCCAAGGGCGAAGCCAAATCCCCTCTGATCGACAAGAAGCGCGCTGTTGAACTGCTCGGCACCATGCAGGGCGGCTACAACATCGTGACCCTGGTAAACCTGCTGGACGACGCCGAACTGGCGCCAGTGGCTGCCGAAGAACTCAAGCACACCCTGCTGATGTTCGATGCCTTCCACGACGTGGCTGAAAAAGCCAAGAACGGCAACGTTCACGCCAAGGCCGTGCTGCAGTCCTGGGCTGACGGCGAGTGGTTCAAGAAGCGCCCGGTGCTGGCCGACAAGATCAGCCTGCGCGTCTTCAAGGTGACCGGCGAAACCAACACCGACGACCTGTCCCCTGCTCCAGACGCCTGGTCGCGTCCAGACATCCCGCTGCACGCCCTGGCCATGCTGAAAATGGCCCGTGACGGCATCGTTCCGGACGAGCAAGGCAAGACCGGCCCGATGAAGCAGATCGAAGAAATGCGCGGCCAGGGCTTCCCTATCGCCTACGTCGGTGACGTGGTCGGTACCGGTTCCTCGCGTAAATCCGCTACCAACTCGGTACTGTGGTTCTTCGGCGACGACATTCCTTACGTGCCGAACAAGCGCGCTGGCGGTTTCTGCTTCGGCAGCAAAATCGCTCCGATCTTCTACAACACCATGGAAGATGCCGGCGCACTGCCAATCGAGTTCGACGTTTCCAACATGAACATGGGCGATGTGATCGACCTGTACCCGCATGCTGGCAAAGTCACCAAGCACAACAGCGACGAAGTCCTGACCACCTTCGAAATGAAGACCCCGGTTCTGCTGGACGAAGTCCGCGCTGGCGGCCGTATTCCGCTGATCATCGGCCGTGGCCTGACCGAGAAGGCTCGCGCCGAACTGGGTCTGCCACCGTTCGACCTGTTCAAGAAGCCTGAAGCACCGGCCGAAAGCACCAAGGGTTTCACCCTGGCGCAGAAAATGGTCGGCAAGGCTTGCGGCCTGGCAGAAGGCAAAGGCGTTCGTCCTGGCACCTACTGCGAACCGAAGATGACCACCGTGGGTTCCCAGGACACCACCGGTCCTATGACCCGTGACGAACTGAAAGACCTGGCGTGCCTGGGCTTCTCCGCTGATCTGGTGATGCAGTCCTTCTGCCACACCGCGGCTTATCCAAAGCCGATCGACGTGACCACCCACCACACCCTGCCTGACTTCATCATGACCCGCGGCGGCGTTTCCCTGCGTCCGGGCGACGGCATCATCCACTCGTGGCTGAACCGCATGCTGCTGCCAGACACCGTGGGTACCGGTGGCGACTCGCACACCCGTTTCCCGATGGGCATCTCGTTCCCGGCCGGTTCCGGTCTGGTCGCGTTCGCCGCAGCCACCGGCGTCATGCCGCTGGACATGCCGGAATCGATCCTGGTGCGCTTCAAAGGCAAAATGAAACCTGGCATCACCCTGCGTGACCTGGTTCATGCCATTCCTTACTTCGCCATCCAGAACGGTCTGCTGACCGTCGAGAAGAAAGGCAAGAAAAACGCCTTCTCCGGCCGCATCCTGGAAATCGAAGGCCTGGAAGGCCTGACGCTGGAACAGGCTTTCGAGCTGTCCGACGCGTCGGCCGAACGTTCGGCTGCCGGTTGCACCATCAAGCTGTCGAAAGAGTCGATCACCGAGTACCTGCAATCCAACATCACCCTGCTGCGCTGGATGATCGGCGAAGGCTACGGCGATGCACGTACCCTGGAGCGTCGCGCTCAAGCGATGGAAGCCTGGATCGCCAACCCGCAACTGATGGAAGCCGATGCCGACGCCGAATACGCCGAAGTCATCGAAATCGATCTGGCGGACATCAATGAGCCTGTGCTCTGCGCACCGAACGATCCGGACGACGCCCGTCTGCTCTCCAGCGTTGCTGGCGAGAAGATCGACGAAGTGTTCATCGGTTCGTGCATGACCAACATCGGTCACTTCCGCGCTGCCGGCAAGTTGCTGGAACAGGTCAAAGGTCAGCTGCCAACCCGTCTGTGGCTGTCGCCGCCGACCAAAATGGACGCTCACCAGCTGACCGAAGAAGGCTACTACGGCATCTACGGCAAGGCCGGCGCACGCATGGAAATGCCGGGCTGCTCGCTGTGCATGGGTAACCAGGCACGTGTAGAGCCGAACTCCACCGTGGTGTCGACGTCGACCCGTAACTTCCCGAACCGTCTGGGTGACGGCGCGAACGTCTACCTGGCTTCGGCCGAGCTGGCGTCCGTTGCGTCCATCCTGGGTCGCCTGCCGACCGTCGAGGAGTACATGGAATACGCTGGCAAGATCGACAGCATGGCGGCCGACGTTTACCGCTACCTGTCCTTCGACCAGATCGCCGAGTTCCGTGAAGCTGCTGCGAACGCCAACATCCCGGTCGTTCAAGCCTAACGCTACAAAGCCATAAAAAACGCCGCCCATCGTGAGATGAGCGGCGTTTTTTTATACCTGACGCCGATTACCCAGCTATCTTTGCCTGATGTCGGCACCAGGACGGCGTGCCACGAGGCCCCACGGGCCTTATCTCAAGGAGGAGTCATGCGGGTCATCCTGATCGCCATCGGTTCGCCCGGTGACGTTTTCCCCTTCATTGGCCTGGCCAATGCGCTGAACCTGCGCGGTCATCGCGCGACCTTGTGCAGCCTGCCGGCGTTCAAAGCCACCGTCGAACAGTACGGGCTGGAATTCGAGCCGTTAGGCCAGCAAACCTGCGACGACACGCCCCGCCCGCGAGACTCGAAAAGCGCTTTGGCAGAGCAGTGGAACGCAGTCTCGCACCTGCTCGAACCGACCTATGACTACATCGCAGCGCGGCGCCATGAGGATATCGTGGTGGTGGGCTCGTTTTGGGCGTTGGGCGCACGAGTGGCCCAGGAGACGTTCGGCATTGCCTACCTTTCGGTACAGATTTCACCGTTCTTGCGCGAGGTCCATCGGCTGGCGCTGGACCAGCTCTGTGCGCCATCACTTAACGCCTTGCGCGCCAGAAAGGGCCTGAGCGGGACGGTTCAACACGTTATGAGCCAATGGATGCATTCGCCGGACGGTGTGATCAGCTTCTGCCCCGAGTGGTTCGCACCGCAGCAAGCTTCTGCGCCGGCCACGCTGTGCAAGGCCTGCGAAAAAGCCGTTGCGGCTATCGAGCATTGCCGCCAGCGAACCAAAGGTCGTCTGGCCGGGCATTCGAAGGGGGCGATCAACCGGGGCAGCTCCGATTGATCGCCCGCTGTTTCAGGCGCTGAGCGAGTAGATCAACGCCGAAATGGCCACCAGACCCACCAGCGTCACGAAGACGTTGGAGGCTTGGCCACGGTAACGCGCCATCGCCGGTACTTTGCGGATCGCGTACATCGGCATCAGGAACAGAATCGCCGCGATGACCGGGCCACCGAGGGTTTCGATCATGCCGAGAATGCTCGGGTTCAGGGTCGCGACGACCCAGCAGACCACCAGCATGAACGCTGCGGTCATGCGGTCCAGGGTCTTCGGCGCCGGGCGTTTGCCGCTCTTGACGATCAAGCCCTTCAAGCCTTCGCTGGCGCCGATGTAGTGGCCCAGGAATGACTTGGAAATGGCCACGAAGGCAATCAACGGCGCCGCGAAGGCGATAGTCGGGTTGCTGAAGTGGTTGGCCAGGTACGACAGGATCGACAGGTTCTGTGCCTTGGCTTCCGCCAGTTGCGCCGGCGACAGGGTCAACACGCAGCTGAAGACGAAGAACAGCACCATCACCACCATCAAGAGGTGGGCGCGGGACAGGATCTGCGAACTGCGCTCTTGGGCATGCGTGCCGTAGCGACGTTTCTGGTCCACCGCGAACGCCGAAATGATCGGCGAATGGTTGAACGAGAACACCATCACCGGAATCGCCAGCCACAGGGTGTGCAGCAGCGCCGACGACTCAGGCAGCGTGGACGCGGTGCTGAGGATGCCGCCATTCCAGTGAGGAATCAGGAACACCGCCAGGAACAGCAGCGCGACGATGAACGGATACACCATCAGGCTCATGGCCTTGACGATCACCTGCTCACCGCAACGCACCACCGCCAGCAGGCCGAGAATCAGCACGAACGACAGCACGGCGCGCGGTGGCGGCATGATGTGCAGCTGATGTTCGAGGAAACTGCCCACGGTGTTGGTCAGGGCCACGCTGTAGATCAGCAGGATCGGGAAGATCGCGAAGAAATACAACAAGGTGATCAGCGCGCCGGCCTTAATGCCGAAATGTTCTTCCACCACTTCGGTGATGTCTGCACCTTCACGACCGGACAGCACAAAGCGGGTCAGGCCACGGTGCGCGTAAAACGTCATGGGGAACGCCAGCAACGCCAGGATCAGCAACGGCCAAAAGCCGCCCAGCCCCGCGTTGATGGGTAAAAACAGGGTACCGGCCCCGATTGCCGTGCCAAACAGGCCCAGCATCCAGGTGGTGTCATGGCGATTCCAGCTTTCGAGGCTCGCTGGTGTCGCCGCTACATAGCGTTCGTCGACGCTATTGGCCTGATCATTCATCCGGTCGGATCTCCGCTTTCCGGTCACTTGCCACTCGGTCAGGACGCGTCGGAAAAAACCGACAGACATGCTCCGGCCGAAACAGGGGCGGGATTCTCCGCGATAAACGAGCAGAAGCAAAGGCTTAGCTGAGCAATGGTTGTGCGGAGCAGATCAAAGGCCTGTCGCTTTTAGAAAAATAATTGTCGGCAGCGGGTATGCGATGTGTCGTTTTCTGACACGCTTTAGTAAACCCTAATGTACGGTGTGCCTGACGAACCGCAGCGCCTGACTTTACGACTGCTGCGCAGCCGAACGCAGGCTCGACAACTGCTGCGGCAATTTCATCGCGGACAAATCCTCTCCACCTGCCGCGCACTGATCTAGTGTTGTATCTAAGAAGCTCGCCGGTATCGCCAACGCCTGCACAGGTGCTTGCCAACCAATAGCCTATGATCTCGGACCATTGCCAATCTGCTCTGGAGTCAGCAATCTGACGCGACGTTCGAGCCCCACACTCCGCTGCCCACAGGAGCCCAGCATGACCGCAACCGTTCTGGTACTGGTTGAAACCATCAATGAATACCTGCCGATTCTCGAACATCAGGGGTTTCATTTGATCCTGGCCCCAACCCCGGCCGAGCGCGCTGCCGCCATTGCCCGGCAGGGCAGCCAGATCGATGCGGTGCTGACGCGTGGCCCGTTGGGCCTGTATGCCAATGAAATCGCCGCCCTGCCCAACCTCAAGATCATCTGCGTGATCGGCGCCGGTTACGAACACGTTGACCTGCAGGCCGCCGTCAACCGGGGCATCACTGTCACCAACGGCGCCGGCGTCAATGCCTCCTCCGTTGCCGATCACGCCATGGCGTTGCTGCTGGCACTGGTTCGTGACATCCCTCGGGCAGATGCTGCCGTCCGTCGGGGCGAGTGGCCGAAGATCATGCGTCCTTCGCTGGCCGGCAAACACATAGGCATTCTCGGCCTCGGTGCCGTTGGCCTCGCTATCGCCAAACGTGCCGCCAACGGCTTCGATATGAGAGTGAGTTACCACAACCGCCAGCATCGCAGCGATGTGCCGTACAGCTATTGCTCGACGCCTACCGAGCTGGCACGCCAATCAGACTTTCTGATAGTTGCCACCCCGGGCGGGATCGGCACCCAACACCTGATCAACCGGCAAGTGCTCGACGCCCTGGGGCCCAACGGATTCCTCGTCAACATCGCCCGAGCCAGCGTGGTCGTCACGGCAGACCTGATCACCGCGCTCGAACAGCGGCGGATCGCCGGTGCCGCGCTGGATGTCTTCGACCACGAACCCCAGGTACCGGACGCCCTCAAGGGGTTGGCCAACGTGATTCTGACTCCGCATGTCGCCGGATTGTCCCCGGAGGCCACCCAAGGCACCGTCGAACTGGCCGGCAAAAACCTGACGGCTTTTTTTTCCGGTCAACCGGTACTGACGCCCATTGCGTTACCGCCACCATCGACAACAACCACCCGGCTCAATCACTAAAGAACGCCTAACAGTGTCCAGAGTCGTCGGGATTCGGCATCGGCGCTGATCAGTTCGCCCAGCAGCTCGCTCAGGGGCTTGTTGCCCCACTCCACACCCCGCTTGATCAGATAGGGCACCGGGCTGTGGGGTTCGGTGCGCGCCAGGTACTCGGCGATCAGCAGCAATTGCCGGTACGCCTCTTCACGATTCGCCGGTTCGCTGAACACCTGGGGCACTGCAAGGACTTCAGGCGCGGCGGTCGGGCTGGGGCTCGATGCAGCCACCACTGGCGTTTCGACCGGAGGCGCCGGGGTCGGTTTTCGTGGATGCATGGCGATAAACTCCTGAACCAGGGTCAACAACGCGTCGATCACGTCCTGCAGCGCCTTGAAGCCTGGGGCCTGATTCCCGAGAAAAGCGTCGCTCCACACCTCCAGGCGCTGCAAGTGCTGCTGACTGAGCAGCAGGCTGCCCTGGCTGCGCAACCAGAATGACAACGGTGTGGCACGAATCTGTTCGGTGATTTTTTTCTGTTCGTTGCGCGCGTTCTCGGCCGAGGTCTTGGCCGCTTTACTGTCGCTGCCCTGCACCTGTTGCAACTGCAACCGGCGCCAGGCGTCCAGACAGAAGCCGTCGAATTCGTGGTTGTGCGGTTCGAACAACGGCACTCGGGTCAGCAACACTTCAGCGTAGCGTCGAGCCAACCATTCCAGCGGTATCACTCGCCACGACAGGTCGCCATCCTCAGCCTGTGGGTGCAGGTGTTCGGGATAGCGTTCGCACAACCCGGCCACCAGCGCCAGGCTGCCCGGCAACCCATCGAGCCCGTCCTGATGCAGCCAGGCCTCCCCCAGCCAGGCGCTGAGCATCAAATCCTTGCTGCGCTCGAGCAGCAGGCTCGTGGCCAGTTTTTCCAGCTCCGGCCACTGGGCGCGCTTGATCGACGACTGCCACACCCCCGTCGGCAAACTGGTGTCATCCTCGCGGCGCAATTCGCGCAACCGGTCGAACTCGGGTTCATAACGCAAATCCTGACCACAAGGCGCCTCCTTGCTGATCGGTTCGAGCAGTTGCGCAATCAGTTCCGGCAACGGTGTTGATGGTTGATTCACAGGCCCTCCTCCTCATGGGAATCAATCGCCGCGGTCGAGCGCGTCACCAGGAACGGTGAACGCGGAGCCCGGGTCGGCAAGGGCTGAATGGACAACGGCAGTTTCGAGCCCTGGGTCATCAACGACAGGCGCACAAACATCAGGGTTTGCTCCGCTGCGCTGGCCTGCGTGGTCACGGGCAAGCGCAAGGTCAACGGAAAATCCGTGTAGTCCAGGTTCGGCTGGCGCTGCACCGACACGTGCGAACGCATCAAGCGCAACAGCGACCATGGACCGCTGTACTCCCAACCCGCTTCCAGATCACGCACCACCAGGCTCGGCTGTAACGGATCGTTGGCCGGACGCTGATAGCCATTTCTGGCCCAACGCAAGGTCAGCCGGACTGGTTGGCCGACCATCCAGCGCAGGTTCTGCTGAGCCTCGCCGGGGTAGTTGATCTGTTGATTCCCGGCATTCAAGCCCCAGGCAATCACCTGGTCGGCACCGCGCTCTTCCTCCCGATCGGTGCGCCAGCGCACATCCATCTCCAACCCCAGCACGCCGCTCTTGTCGCGCACGAACATCGGCCCCAGCCAGGTGCTGGCTTGCTTCAGACGATTGAGAAAGTCCTCGGCGGCCAGGCGTTCCGGGGTCTGGCTCAGAGCCAATCCGGCCTGCGCCACCGGCAAACGCTTGTCGATCAGCTCCAGCAAATGCTGGACCCGGGCCGGGTCGGCGTCGCTGGCCTGCAAGCCATTGGCAAACGGAAAGCGCTCTGCCAGGTACTGGTTGAAATAATTGGCCAACTCATTCCAGGCCGCCGCAGCCTGCTGCTGTTGCAGGAACTGGCAGCGTTGCATGGCGGTTTGTTGCAGATCCACGGCGCGCAATGCCAACGTTCCGCGCCCACCGGACAGGTTGGCGGTTTGCAGGATCTGGCCACAGGACGCGACGTCCATTTCGATGAAGTCGCGGCTCACCAACTGCTCGATCTGCGCTGGCGAACTGGCGGGGTTCTGTTCTTTGTATTTGAGCAGTTCATCGTTGAGCGCACTGAACTGCGTCACCCGTTCGTAATCCAGCGCCGAGAGGTTCTGTTGCTGGACTTTCAGCCATTCCAGCGCCGAAGTGCGGCGCTCGGTGATGCCGAGCATGGTATTGAACTGCTGCTTGAGGCTCAGTTTCAGATCCTGAACGTCATTGGCGCCATACAGTTGCAGGCCGAAGTTTTTCGAGCCGTCCCACTGGCTGATTTCGGTGCGCCCGCTGAACAGCGGCTGGGCGACGATTTCATCGAGGCCACTGACGATGTCGGCCAGGGCGCGGCGGTTCAAAGCGGTTTGCAAACGCGTGGCCAGATCGCTGCGGCGCACTTCGACAAAAGCCTTTTGCAAGGCAATCGCCTGAGAGGCCTGCACATTGAAGACACCACTTTGGACCTGCGCATTGTGCTCGCGCAGGCTCGACAACATGGCCTTGACCACCGCGCCTTCGGCCGCTTGCAGCAACGCGCCGCGATACGCCGGGGGGATGCGCGGCAGCTCTTCGGCGGCATAACTCTTGTAACTGGCGAAGTAGTTCAGCGCACTGTCGAGGTCGTCGCCATCAACACCGCGCCCCTGTCCATCCGGGACGTCGGACTGATCCGCCTGCAAGGCGATGGCGACAAAATCACGCTTGAACAGTGCCTGCACGGCGTTGTTCAACTGCACCACATGCTCCTGCAAGACCAGTTGCCCGCTGCCTAGCTGAATCAGCAAATTGTCCCTGGCCCCGGTCTGGGTGATCCACTGGTCACGAAAGCTCTGCTGCAACTTCGACGCCTGTTGATCCAGTTGCTGTTCGACCTGCGGACCAAGCAATGTGCTTTGGCGCACCTTGTCCATCATCGCCCGGTAACCGGGCACCAGATCCTGTCCCTTGCCCCGGCTCCACGCCGAGTTGGTCAAGCCGACCAGCGCTTGCAGGTCGTCGATCAACGCCCGTAGATCTTCCAGCTCGGTGAGGGAATTGCCGCTGCCGACCTCCAGCCGCTCCAGGTGCAAACGTAGATAACCGGCCTGACGGACAAAGTTGTCAGCGAGAAAATACTGGTCCAGCCAGCGCTCCATGAGCCCGAGGAAGTTTTCCTCGATCTGCGCGCGCTCGACGGTCAGGTCCAGCGGCTTCAACTCACTGTTGTCGGCATCCAACAGCGCCCGGTTGTAAAAGCCGGCGCGGTGCAGAGTGCCTGCGTTGAGGTTCAGCGACAGGGCGTTGTTGCTCAGCAACACCAGGTCTTCGAGCGGCGCCTTGGTGTTGTTCAGCGCCTGACTGAACCACTGGTTCTGCTGCTCCAGACTCACCGCACGCCCGACCAGCTCCGTGGCCTTGACGTAGTTTTGCCATTGGGCCGGGTCTTCGCTTTCGACGTTGCCCCGTCGTTCGGTGTTGCGAATGGTCTTGAGTTGCGCCAGATCCGCGCTCAACAGATCGCGCAGCGGCAACAACAAGTGACTTTGTGCGGTCAGGCGCAATTCGTTCTCCAACTGCGCATCCAGCGAGGAGAACCAGGAGGTCGGAAACACCACCGAGGTGAAGCGCCAGCGCTGCGCCTTCTCCAGCACCCGCCAGAAACCCTGGACGTTGCGCCGGGTCGCCTCCAGCCGATGAGATTCATCCGTGACCGCCACGTAATTTTTCTGCGCCCCTTGCATCAGGCGCGACAACTCATGGGCATCCTTTTCCGAGTCCTGCCACACCCACAGCATGCCAGCGCCCCAGAGCAGCGCGACCACCAGCGCCACCCCACCGGTCACGCGCTGCCAGCGCTGACGCAGGCGTAACAGACGCGGCACCACCTGAGCCAGACCGCGCTCGGCGACCACCCGCCGCTGCCACAGTTGCCGGGCGAAAGCGCTCTGCTGCAAGCCGGTGTCGTAGGCCGAAAACCCGTCGGCGCTGTCATCCGAGGGCTGGTTGGCGGTGAAATAAACCCCGCGAAAACGCGGTGCTTCGCCTTGCGCATTACCCTGGAAAACCGGTTCCAGCAAGGATTGCAGATTGCGCCGCAAGGCTTCGAAGCGCTCCGGCAAGCCGTACAGATCGACGCTCAATTGCCCGGACAAGGCGCCGATTTCGATGATCGATTCCGCCAGGGCCCGGTTGACCTGATCCAGCGCCTGATCGCTCCATTGCGCCTGCCACACCGCATCGGGCCCGTGGGGCGAGGACCAGCCGAGCGTACGTTCGCGAGCCTCGGCCGGCAGCGCGCTAATCAACTCCTGAAAACCCGGCAACTCTTCCATGCCGGTAACGACCACGTACACCGGCAGACTCAAACCGAAGCGCTGCAATAGATCGATAAAACGTCGACGCGCCGCCAGGCCGAGGGCCGCCGCCTGCTCGGCATTGCCCAGCCGACTGATCGGCACCGTCCAGATCACGCCGTCCAGCGGACGCTGACTGCGCAAGCGCAGGATCAACCCCAGCAAGCGCCACCAGCCACCCCGTTGCAGGTGCATGCCTTCATCCGGCAAAAACAGCGCCTGGGGCACCACCAATACGGCACCTTCGGGGTCCGACCACCAGCGACCGAACCAGCCCGGTTTGTCGGTGGGCTGCAAGCGCCACTGGGTGCACAACTGCGTGCCCTGAGTCTCGTTGCCGAGCATCAGCAGCCAGGGAATCTGGTAGCGATCCCGGGTGCCCTGCTCCTGCTCCATCTGCCGCACCGCCAGGTAAAAACTGCGGATCGCCGCGCCGCTTTGCGTGCGCAACCACCAGACCGCCACGGCGACGATCGCCAGCACCAACAGCACGACGATGATCAGGCCGATAATCCCCAGCGTGCTCATGAGTCTTGCTCCGAGGTGGCCACCGAATCGGTCAGTTGCAAGACCGGTTCGAGCTCCTGGCGAATGTCACGCCAGAACAACTGCCCCAACCCGGTCAGCAGCAGGACCACGGCAAGAATTCCCAACCCCAGGCGAAAGCCATCGGGCAACGAAAGACGCACCGGCAATTGCAGCGGCGTCACCGCCGAAGGTTGTTCGAGCCGGGCGCTGACATCGGCATAATCCGCCTCGTGCTGCCAGGCAAAGGTGAACAGCGCCAGGCGCCATTTTTCATGCTGGGCCTGATTCTGTTCACCCCGCAGACGCCCCTGAAAGCCCAGCACCAGGCACTGCAAATAGACATTGGCCAGATCGCGAGTGGTAGGGATTTGCTCATCCAGCAGTTCCTTGATCGCCAACGGTATCCGCTCGCCGGCCTGACGACTGGAGTACATCCGCGATTCCAGGGGTTTATCCTGCCAGGCCGACTGGCCCGGCCACGGCGTGAACAGCAAGGTTTCATCGACCAGCGCGACAAAGGCATAAACCAGCGCTTTGACTTGTTCGGTGGCGGCATCACCGACTTTGGCAAAAGCCGTTCGCCAGAGTCGCTGGGAGATTTGCGTGGAGAGTTCGACCACCGCTTCCACCAGCGCTTCGTCTTCGCTGTCCTTGGGCAACTGGCTCCAGTCCTGGGACCATTGCTGCCAGGCCTGGCGAAAAGCACTGCTCAGCGGCGCTTCGTTGAGGCCTCGTGTACCTGTCCCGGCATTCCCCTCAGACATATGACGTTCCTTCCTCGATCAAGCACTTTCACTCGCCTGGGCCACAAACAACACCACTTGCCATGGACTGCTGGCCAGCCTGGAAGCCGGTGCGGCAATCAGCAACGGCAACTGCCCGTCGAACCATTGGCCTTCGGCCGTCACCACGAACAACCGCGTATCGTCGCCGACGCCGTAGGCCACTTGCTCATTGCGACTCATGGCCTGATGGGACAAACCGCTCATGCGCTGACGGCTGAGCAACGGGATGTGCGGCTGCGAGGCGATGATCGCTCCGCTCAGCCATTCGCTGGCGGCCTGTTCGCTGGCGCCATTGGGCATGCGCAAACCGATGACCAGCCGTTGGCTCGGTTGGTCGTCGGGCAATTGAATCGAGAAGGATTGTTCGTTGCGCTCGAACGCCAGGCTGCGATAGCCGGCGCGGATCAGTTCGAGGGTCTTTTCCAGCCAGTCGAGCACCGTTTCATAGCCGCGCTGCAACTCCAGAAAATCCAGCGGGGCGAACGCCGGAACACCCGCCAATGGATCGAGCGCCGACCAGGCGCCGGTCAGCCCGAGCAGCGAGCCATACAGCGCCTGCGGCGTGGCCACGCGACTGTTCAGCAGACCTTCGACTTCCGGCAACCGCGCCCACAGCGCGGTCAACTGACGCCGGATTTCCATCGAATCATCCTGATTGCCGGCCTGCTGCGCCTGGCGCAAGCGACCGGCGAGGAACATGCATTTCTCCCGCGCCCTGGCACACAGTCCCGCCACGCGCCGGCCCACCACCGATTCGGGTAACAGGCACGGCGTCGGTGGTGTGTAAGGCAACGCAAGAAAACCGCCGCCTTCCTTGCGAATTCTCAGCAGCGGCAGGCAGACCGAATCGGCCTTGTTCAGTTGCGTGCACAAACGCGGATTCGGGCGCCACACCGTGATCGATTCGGGGTACTCGCCGCTGGTGAGATCCGGCAGCGCATCGCCGACGACAGACTGCAATCGCCCCTTGAGCGGCAGTAACTGACCGGCACGCCACAGCGGACTGACCGCCAGGTAAACGGTGACAGTGGCGTTGTCCGTGGCGTCGATCGCTTCACTGACGTCGAGCTCCAGCATCGGCCCGACACCGGCCTGCAAATTGACCGGCAAACCGTCCGGCAACGTCGCCTGCAAATTGAGCAGGCGCACCAGCCCGGCGCTCAGTGCCGAGGGGTCGAATTCAACGCGGGTCACGCCCCAGAACCACGGATTACATGCTTGGGCGAAATGCGCTACCAACGCCTCGGCCCGCAGCCCTTGCAACTGAAAATGCTGGGGCAGCAACTGCATGCCCTCATGCCAGCAAACCGCGTCAGGAAGCAGACTCATACGATTCCCTTCGACCTCTCGTGACGCCGCACCAATGGCGGCCTGGCCCGCTTTTCGTAGGAGCCAGGCTTGCCGGCGAAGGCGCTCGCAAGGACGCCTTCGCCGGCAAGCCTGGCTCCTACATGTCTGTTTACGCGCCTTAATCCCCCGGTGTTCAGTTCGGGTGGTCGCTGACCAATGTCATCTCGCGACTGTCGAACTTGAGCCAGGCGTTGCTTTGATCGTCCAGCCGCAACCGGTGTGCTCCGGGAGTGGTATAGCTGGCGAAGACTAAAAGTCCAGCCGCCCGCTTGCCCCCCAGCGGAAAGGGTTGTTTGTCGATGAATTGACCCGGCACCAGCTCCAGTCCCCAGACTGTCATCAGCTGTCGGTAGTCGCGCTGATACTGCTCACGCTCGGCGAACCACTGGCGGGCGGTGATACCCGACAATTGCTTGAGCAGATCTGCGTCGTTCACCGCAATGAAGTCCACCGCAATCGGGGTGTCGTCGTTGGCGCGGGGCGCGACGTCCAGCGTCAGGTTATCGAGATCGACGCGAGGCCCGAACAACGAACACCCGGCGAGTGAGAGGAGCAGAACCAAAGAAAAGAGACGTGCGTACAAAATGAATTTTCCTTTTCTCGACACGGTCCAAAAACGTTTTTCGTTTGCTTTTTTATAGACCTGTTCTAGCGTCTTGGGTAGTTCGGTCGGCACGACGAATTCGGAAGGTTCGTCAAAGGAATGACAGGTCCTCTGCCCTCCCTTTCTAACCTACGGTCCAGTAAGGGAATGCGATGAAACGGGCCTCCCGATGCATTGCTCCCGCCTCATGCATCGGAGTCAGCCACCATGGCAGAAAGTACTCAGCACAAGCTAGACAGGGTTCGCCCACCCCGGGTGCAAATCACCTACGACGTCGAAATCGGCAACGCGATCGAGAAGAAAGAATTGCCATTGGTTGTCGGTATTCTTGCCGACCTCTCCGGCAAGCCTCTCGAACCACTCCCGAAATTGAATGAACGGCGTTTCACCGAAATCGACCGCGACAACTTCAATGAAGTCCTCGCCTCGATCGGCCCGCGCGCCACCTTGCAGGTCAACAACACCCTCAGCGGCGACGACAGCAAGCTCAACATCGAGCTCAACTTCAAACACATCGATGACTTCGATCCGGTCAAGGTGGTCGAGCAAGTCACTCCGCTGCGGCGCCTGTTCGAAGCGCGTCAACGTCTGCGCGACCTGCTGACCAAACTCGACGGCAACGATGATCTGGACAAGCTGTTGCGTGACGTCATTGCCAACACCGAGGGACTGCAAGAGATCAAGTCGGCTCGTCCGGACACCGCCGCTCCCGCTCCTGCTGGCGACAGCGAAGCACCGGCTGAACCGCAAGCCTGATCGCTCATCCACCCAGGGAGAATTTTGCCATGCCCGCCTCATCCGCCGCCGAGACCCAAGCCAGTGACAGTGCAAGCGAGACCTTGTCCTTGCTCGATGAAATAATCGCCAAAGGCCGCATGGCCCATGACGACAGCCAACAGGATTACGCCCGCGACATGCTCGCGGAATTCGCCACCCAGGTCCTCGATGAAGGCATGGCCGTCGACAAGGACACCGTGGCGATGATCAACGACCGCATCAGCCAGATCGACGAGCTGATCAGCGCTCAACTGAACGAAGTGCTGCACCACCCGGACCTGCAGAAACTTGAAGCCTCCTGGCGCGGCCTGCACTTGTTGGTTAAGAACACCGAGACCAGTTCCCGGCTGAAATTGCGCCTGCTCAACGTGACCCAGAAAGAGCTGCAGAACGACCTGGAAAAAGCCGTCGAGTTCGACCAGAGCGCGCTGTTCAAGAAGATCTACGAAGAGGAATACGGCACCTTCGGCGGCCACCCGTTCAGCCTGTTGGTGGGTGACTACACCTTCGGCCGGCACCCGCAGGACATCGGCCTGCTGGAGAAACTGTCGAACGTCGCGGCGGCCGCCCATGCGCCATTCATTGCCGCCGCCAGCCCTCGGTTGTTCGACATGAACAGCTTCACCGAACTGGCCGTGCCACGGGATCTGTCGAAAGTGTTCGAGAGCCAGGAGCTGATCAAGTGGCGCTCGTTCCGTGAAAGCGAAGATTCGCGCTACGTGTCGCTGGTGCTGCCGCACTTCCTGCTGCGCCTGCCTTACGGTCCTGACACGTCGCCGGTGGAAGGCATCAACTACGTCGAAGACGTCAACGGCAGCGACCACGGCAAATACCTGTGGGGCAACGCCGCGTGGGCCTTGTCGCAACGGATCACCGAAGCCTTCGCCAAATACGGCTGGTGCGCGGCGATTCGCGGTGCCGAAGGCGGTGGTGCGGTGGAGGGCCTGCCGGCCCATACCTTCCGTACAACCTCCGGCGACCTGTCGCTCAAATGCCCGACCGAAGTGGCGATCACCGACCGTCGCGAGAAAGAGCTCAACGATCTCGGATTCATCGCCCTGTGCCACAAGAAAAACAGCGACGTGGCGGTGTTCTTCGGCGGCCAGACCACCAACAAGTCCAAGGTCTACAACACCAACGAGGCGAATGCCAACGCGCGGATTTCGGCGATGCTGCCGTACGTGCTCGCGGCCTCGCGTTTCGCGCACTACCTGAAGGTGATCATGCGCGACAAAGTCGGCAGCTTCATGACCCGCGACAACGTGCAGACCTACCTCAACAACTGGATCGCCGACTACGTGCTGATCAACGACAACGCGCCGCAAGAGATCAAGGCGCAGTACCCGTTGCGTGAAGCCCGGGTGGATGTGACCGAGGTCGCCGGCAAGCCCGGAGCCTACAAGGCCACGGTGTTCCTGCGGCCGCACTTCCAGCTTGAGGAACTGACCGCGTCGATCCGCCTGGTCGCGACCCTGCCGCCACCGGTAGCCGCCTGACCTGCCTCCCGTCGGGGTCAACCCGGCGGGATTCCCCTGCTTATCTAGCACGATTACTTTCAGGAGTTTCATGCGATGGATGCAATCATTCTCGACCTCGGCGGCGACATCAAAGGCGATAGCTTGCTCGAGGGTTACAAGGACAAGATCGAAGTCATGTCCTACAGCCACAACGTGGCCATGCAGGTGACCAATGACGTCAGCAACTCGGAGCGCACCTCCGGCAAGCCGCACATCGGCGAGTTCACCCTGACCAAGTTCGTCGACAGCTCGACGCCTTCCCTCAACGAATATTGCTGCGCCGGCAAACCGATCCCCGAAGCCAAGATCACCATCGGCCGTAACGCCGCCGAAGGCAGCGGTCAGCTGATGCCGTTCATTATCTACACCCTGACCAACGTGGTGCTGTCCAACGTCAGCGTCAGCGGCGGCACGGGTGGCAAACCGGTGGAAACCATTTCCCTGAACTTCACCAAGATCAAGTGGGAGCTCACCGCCCAGAAAGACGACGGCACCAAGGAAGGCACGGCCGCCTCGACCTGGGACATGGCCGCCAACAAGCTCGTCAAGTAAGCGGGCGCGTCGGCCATGGCAGGCACCGGCATGCTCCCACCGTTGTTCGAGCGCCTCGCCGCCAGCGAGGTCGACACCGTGCAGGTGTTCGATCGCCAGGGGCTGCTCGACTCGGTGCACACGGAGTTGCTACGCCTGTTCAACACCCGACGCGGCTCACGTCCGCTGACCTCTCCACCGAGCATTCTCGACTACGGCATCGCTGACTGGACGGCCTTGCAACAGCAGCGCAGCGATGACCGTCGTCAGTTGGCGCGGGAAGTCCGCGAGGCGATCACCCATTTCGAACCGCGCCTGCAACTGGGCGAGGTCCAGGTCAATCCGGTCCCCGGCCATCCGCAGCAATTGAGCATTCGGCTGGTGGGCGAGTTACGCAGCGGCCAGCAGCACTGGCCCGTGGCCTTTGTCATCGAGAAGGCCAGCCATGGTCTTGAGGTGCGTCATGAGCGACTCGATTGACCCGCAACTGCTCGATTACTACCAACGCGAACTGACCTGGCTGCGCCACGCCGGGAGCATTTTTGCCGAGCGTTATCCCAAGGTCGCCAGACGCCTGGAACTGTCCCCCGGTGAATGCCCCGACCCACATGTCGAACGACTGCTCGAAGGTTTCGCCCTGCTCGCCGCACGCTTGCAACGGCGGCTCGATGACGATTACGCCGAGTTCAGCGACGCCTTGCTCGAACAGCTTTACCCGTTGGCCATGCGGCCGCTGCCGTCCTGCGCGATCGTGCAGTTCGAGCCGGACCCGAGCAAGGGCAACCTGAACGATGGTTATCCATTGCCCCGCGACACACCGCTATTCGTCACCACCAGCAAAGGCGAGAGCATCCACTTTCGCACCAGCGCTGCGGTTCGATTGTGGCCGGTGGAAATCAACGAAGCGCTGCTGCTGGGCAGCGATGAAGCACAGGCCCTGACCGGTGTGGCGCAGGCGCGTTCGGCCTTGCGCCTGAGCCTGCGTTGCCTGGGTGAGAGCCAGTGGTCGACGCTGGCCATCAAACAATTGCGCGTGCACCTGGCCGCCTCACCGGTGATCAACGCCTGCCTGTATGACCTGCTCGGCGCCCACGCGGTGAAGGTGCTGGCCGGACCGGTCGGCAGCGTGCCGGTCATGCTGGCGGGGTTACCGCAAATCGTCGGTTTTGCCAGCGACGAAGTGCTGTTGCCGGACGAGGATGGTGTGCATCCGGGCATGCGCCTGCTCGCCGAGTACTTTGCATTCCCGGACAAATTCAACTTCTTCGACATTCCATTGGCCGGCGCCTCCAGCGACAGCCAGACGCTGTACCTGTACATCGTGTTCGACCGTGCCCCGGCCAACCGCCTGCACCTTCAGGCCAGCGACTTCGCCCTGGGCTGCGCACCGGTGATCAACCTGTTTCCACGAACCTCGGAACCACTGCGCCCGGACGGCACCCGCAGCGAGTATCGCCTGGTCGCCGACAGTCACCGGGAAAACAGCGTCGAGATCCACAGCATCCGCGCCATGCGCGCCAGCTCAAGCCAGGGCGTGCAACGGGTGCCAGCGTATTACGGCAGTCAGCATATCGGCGGCGACAAACAATGCTATTGGCATACGCGACGGGTCAGCGGCATGACCCCGAATCGTCTGGGCACCGACCTGATGGTGAGTCTGGTGGACACCCGGCTCGATCCGCTGACCGAGGCCAGCGAATACAGCCTCACCGGGGAACTGCTGTGCACCAACCGGCATCTGGCCCAGAGCCTGCCGGCCGGCACGCCCCTGGGTTTCGAACGACCGGGGCCGGTGGCCTGGGCCCGTTTGCGTAACCCGCCGAGCCCGCAGAGTTTGCCGCGACTGGATGGCGAATCCCGTTGGCGGCTGGTGTCGCAACTGACCCTCAATCATTTGTCACTGGTCGAGGGGCCGCAAGCGCTGGATGCCCTCAAGGAAATCCTCCAGTTGCACAACCTGCGTGACGAGGCCAGCGCCTTGCGGCAAATCGACGGTTTGTTAAGCCTCGGCTGCGAACGGGTGATCGCCCATGTTGGTGAAGACGCCTGGCGCGGCTGGCGCAATGGGCTGGAGGTCCGGCTGCAACTCGACCCACAGCATTTCGTCGGCAGCAGCGCCGTGCTGTTCTCAGCGGTGCTGGCGCAGTTCTTTTCACTCTATGCCACGGCCAATCGCTTCGTGCGCACGGTTCTGGTCCAGTCAGACAAGGAGGTCAAGACATGGCAACCCCAAGCCGGCATGCCGCTGTCCCTCTGAGTCTGAGTCAGAAGCTGCGGCGCGATCCGCAGGCGTTCGAGTTGTTGCAGGCGTTGTTGCTGCTGGAACGCGAACACCCGCAAGCCGAGTCCCTGGGCAGCGGCACCGCCCCTCAAGCAGAAGCCTTGCGCCTGCGCGGGCCGTTGACGCCGCTGTTTTCCGCCAGTGAAATTGAAAGTCTGACCCTGGACGCGGGCCAGCCACCGACGCTCACGACACCAGTGTTTGGCCTCGGCGGGCCGGACGGCCCCCTGCCCTACGCCTATCAGGAATGGCTGCAACAACGGGCCCGCGCCAAGGACTATGCCCCGGCCGAGTTCCTCGATCTGTTCCAGCATCGCTTGCTCAGCCTGCTGTACAAGGTGATGCGCAAACACCGGATCGCCGTCGGCTTCACGGCCCCCGGCGCGTCGCCGGTGCAGGCGCAACTGCGGGCGCTGACCGGGCTGTTGCCCAAAGCCTTGCAGGAACGCCAGGCCGTACCCGACTCTGCCGTCTTGGCGTGCAGCGCACTGTTTGCCGACGGTCGTCGTTCCCTGGCCGGCTTCGCCGCGATCGTGCGCGAGCACTTCGAATTGCCGGTAGAACTCAGCGCCTATGAAGGTGCCTGGCGGGAAATCCCGCCGGCCAGTCGCAGTCGACTGCAACCGGGCGGGCGCAACCTGCAACTGGGTCGTAACGCGGTGGCCGGCACTCGGGTCTGGGATGAACACGCCGGCATCCGCCTGACCCTTGGCCCACTGACCTCGGCGCAGGCGGCGCGGTTTCTGCCGGACGGTGAAGCCCATCCGGCGCTGGCCAGTCTCAGCGCGCTGTATTTCGGCCCCGACCTGGATTGCACACTGGTGCTGTTGGTGCGCGGTGCCAGTCCGATGAAACTCGGTCGCCAGGCCCCGCCCTTGCTCAGTTGGAACGGCGGCCTGCAACGCCAGACCAGCCTTGCCGTGCAACGGATCGAAACCCGCCTTCGTCAGCTGGAGATCACCTGAACATGGAACTGGCCAGTCTGATCGGACGCCTCAACCCGGACAACCGCCGCGCCCTCGAACGGGCCGCACAGCGCTGCCTGCAACGGGGTCATCATTACGTCGAAATCGAACACTTGCTGCTGGAGTTGCTGGACATCGAGGGCGGCGACTTCGCCTGGCTGCTGCCGCGCTTCGGGCTGGAGCGCGATGCCCTGACGGCGGAAATCAACAAGGCCCTGGAACTGTTCAAATCCGGCAGTACCCGCACCCCGGCGCTCTCGGCGCACACCATCGGCCTGCTTGAAGATGCGGTGGTTCAGGCCAGTGTGCTTGGCCTGGAGAGCATCCGCTCGGGTTTGCTGCTACTGGCCCTGCTCGACCGTGATGAACGTCGCAGCCTGCTGCTCAATAGCGCCTCGTCGCTGTTGAAAATTCCACGGGAAGCCTTGCGCAGTAATTTGCTGGAGTGGACCGAAAACTCGCGCGAACACGTTGGCGGCACGCGGCCGGTCAGTGCCGGCCATCCGCAACCGAAACAGGATTCGGTGCTCGACCAGTTCACCCAGGACCTGACCGCCGATGCCCACGCTGGGCGCATCGACCCCATCGTCGGCCGCGACGGCGAGATTCGTCAGTGCATCGACATCCTGCTGCGCCGTCGGCAGAACAACCCGATCCTGGTCGGCGCACCGGGGGTGGGCAAAACGGCGGTGGTCGAAGGCCTGGCGTTGCGCATTGCCGCCGGGGATGTGCCGCCGTCGTTGCAAGAGGTCAGCCTGCGGGTACTCGACCTCGGTCTGTTGCAAGCTGGCGCCGGGGTCAAGGGCGAGTTCGAGCAGCGCCTCAAAGGCGTGATCGACGCGGTGCGCAGCGCCGACAAACCGATCATTCTGTTCATCGACGAAGCCCACACCCTGATTGGTGCTGGCGGCGCGGAAGGCGGCAGCGACGCGGCCAATCTGCTGAAACCGGCGCTGGCCCGTGGCGAGTTGCGCACCCTGGCCGCGACCACCTGGCTTGAGTACAAAAAATACTTCGAGAAAGACCCCGCCCTCGCCCGGCGATTTCAGTTGGTGCAAGTCGAGGAGCCGGACGAAATCACCGCTGTGGAAATGCTCCGTGGCGTGGCTGCGAAACTGGAACAGCATCACGGTGTGCAGGTGCTCGACGCGGCGATCCACGAAGCGGTGAAACTGTCCCACCGCTACATCTCCGGGCGCCAGTTACCGGACAAGGCCATCAGCGTGCTCGACACCGCGTGCGCCCGGGTCGCCCTCGGCCAGCACGACGTGCCGCCACCGCTGGAAAGCCTGCGCCATCGTCAGCAGAGCCTCAAGGAGGAAGTCGAACGCCTGCGTCGCGAACAGGCCACCGGGCTCGATCACCGTGAACGCATCACCCTGCTGGAAACCGAATCCGTGGGTAACGTGCAGGCCATTCGCGAGCTGGAAACCCGTTGGAACGAAGAACGGGTCGCCGTGCGCGAACTGCTGGAAACCCGTCGCGAATTACTCGCCTTGAGCGAACGCGCCGACAACGACAAACCGGACGAAGCCACCGACAGCCACATCGATCATCTGGCCGCCGAACTGGTGCGCCTGGAGGCTGGGCTGGATGCCATTCGCCAGGACGATCCGCTGGTGCCGGAACAGGTCGACGGCAAAACCGTGGCCGCCGTGATCGCCGGATGGACCGGCATCCCGGTGGGCAAGATGCTCGCCGACGAAGCCCACGCCGTGCGCACCCTCGGCCAGCGCATGGGCCTGCGGGTGATGGGCCAGAGCACCGCGCTGAACACCATCGCCCAACGCCTGCAAGCCTACCGCGCCGGCCTCACCGACCCGCAAAAACCGGTCGGCGTGTTCCTGCTGGTCGGCCCCACCGGCGTCGGCAAAACCGAAACCGCTTACGCCCTGGCCGACGCGCTGTATGGCGGCGAACGCAACCTGATCAGCATCAACCTTTCCGAATACCAGGAAGCCCACACCGTCAGCCAACTCAAAGGCGCCCCACCCGGCTACGTCGGCTACGGCAGCGGCGGTGTACTCACCGAAGCGGTGCGGCGCAAACCCTATTCGGTGGTGCTGCTCGACGAAATCGAAAAGGCCCATCCGGACGTGCTCGAAGCCTTCTACAACGTCTTCGACAAAGGCGTGATGGAAGACGGCACCGGGCTGGTGGTGGACTTCAAAAACACCGTAATGCTCGCCACCAGCAACGTCGGGGCTGAGTTGCTGCTCGACACACCGACCGCTCAACTGGGCACCGATGCCTTCAACGAAGTGCTGCATCACGTGCTGCTGAAAGCCTTTCGCCCGGCGTTTCTGGCGCGCATGACGGTGGTGGCGTATCGACCGCTGGATGAAGCGACGCTGGAAGGGATTGTGTTGGCGAAGCTGGAGAAATTGCGCAGCCGGTACAAGGCCGCGACCGGCAAGCAGTTTGAGTTCGATGCCGGGATCGTGCAGGCGGTGTTGGCCAAGTGCAGTGCTGCCGGGGCGAGGGATGTCGAGAATGTGTTGATGACGCAGGTGACGGGGAAGTTGGCGGAGTGGGTGTTGGAGTAAGTCCCGGACGACTGACTCTCTTGTGTAAACAGGAGCAAAGTGTAAACCCGAAGATGTCGCATAGCAGAGGAAGCAGTTGCCATGTGCTGTGCTGGTTATTTTTCGATGAAGGTAGTGCAGCCAATATGAGGTAAGTCATCATGCCGACCCGACTGATAATAGGCGCAGGCGTTTCCGCTGCAGTGTTCCTGAACACCTCATCCGATGGCTATAAAACTGTAGTTGTCGGTGAGGATGGACTATGGGCAAAACTCGTAGAACACCCCATGGGCCAGCCCGCCCACCTCCTGCACTTACCGGGTTCTCCACCACCGTCGTTCACGGTTGCCAATGGTGAAATGAGCCTGGACAACTTCCTCTCCTCAGGTGTTTTTCAGCAAGGCGTCAGTGAAATCGTCAAAGGTAGTCGCTACGGTCACAATCCTTCACGCAAGGTACGGCGGATATCCAAGTCACTCACCCAACCAGGAAATTACGTCGCATGGTTTGATACCTCGCATGCCTTAATCGTTGAAAAAATAGTGATTGCCACCGGCATTGGCGCCCAACGTAAACCGCCCAAAATAACAGGAACACCTGCGCCCGGTGTTGAATACTCACAAGTTATCGAAGGTATCGAATTTCTTGAAGACGAGGAGCAACAAGTTCCCAATATTGACCGCGCTATCTACGGCGGTAGCGCCACCGCCGCCTGGGTGGTCGATATTGCCAGCAAACACTCGCCAAAGATGAACTGGCTTGCCCGCCCCGGCGGCTCCGAATTCACGGGAGCAGTACTGCCTGGGGCCAGGAATGCAAAGATCATCAAGCTTTGCGAAACTCACAACCTGCAGTTATTAAAAGAGGTTACCGAGGTCGAATATGTTGGTGAACGGTTGCATATACACGTCAAAGACGAAGATTTCTGTTATATCGCCGATCAGTTCATTTATTCATTAGGCGGGGACGACAACCCTACTGTTACGGATCATATCTATCAGGTAATGGACCCAGACATCAGGGATGACCTTTCTCCTATCCTCGACGCCAGCGGTGCATTAGGCACGCAATACAAAAGTGTATTGGCACTGGGCACCAGTGACAACGGAGTGATGATTGTCGGTGCTGCCACTTACAACTTCACCGCCATGACAGTCAATCCTACCTCAGGAAAACCGGTTCCCACTAAAAAGAAACCGGCCCCCATGGCCCATTTACCCTGGAATGCTCAAGTTCCCGATGGTATCGCCGTGGTGGTGGCCAGTATTTCTGCCCTGAACCACTATATTCCCATCAAACAGCGTCTGACACTCAACTATCAGAACACCTATCAGGAATATGCCATTACTGAAAACAACACCAACATAAATCTGGCAGACGCCAACCAATTAGCCGTATTGTTCACCTTAATGTTTGACGAGTTATCGGCCAATCAGATCAACGATCTTGTGATTCGGACCATCATGGCCCGCAGCAGAAAAACCAAGGGTAGCACTGAGGTATTCGGCCTCAGCAAACGCGACTTCTACAACCTTATCAAGTCGAGAATTAGTTTCATATCAGACACTTCAATAGATGAACGCTGCTCATTGGCCGGACTTAAGCTTAGTTGATGCCGCCGCGCCAAGAATGGTTCGCTGCGAAGCTGATTCATTGACCACCTGAGGCTACTTGATGCCCCGCTCCGTCGATGCCACCACCAGCCTTTCCCTCACCGCCGCCTCGCTGTCGGCGCTTTACCCTGAATCCCTTTCCGGCGAAGAGGCCCTCAACCAGCTCGGCTCGCAAATTCTCAACGGCCTCAACGACGGCTCCTCGCTCACCCTGACCACCGCCGTCGCCACCCACGTCACCGCCACCCTGCACAACGACGCCCTCACCCGCCCGCTGGACGCGCTGGTCGCCGAAATCCGACAACTCCCCGCCGACGCCACCGCCGAGCGCTATCAGCTTGTACTACGGCCATGGCTCTGGTGGCTGACCCTCGCCAGCAACAACCGGGTGTTCCAGAACCTCAGCACCTCGGACATCGTCACCACGATTTTCAAGGCCCACGCCTTCACCGACTTCAAGCTCTCACTCACCGGCAGTTACACCCCGCGCGAATACTGCGTGCAGTACGGCGAAACCGATTTCGCGTTCGTCTCGCGGTTGCTGGAGGAAGAAGGGATTTTCTGGTTTTTCACCCATGAGGACGGCAAGCACACGCTGGTGCTGGGTGACAGTACCGATGCGTTTGTGCCGATTCCCAATGGACCCAAGGTCAGCTATCTCGGCCAGCAACTGGGCGAACGTGAACTGCACGGCATTCGCTCCGGGCAGGTCTGCGTTCAGGCCGTGGCTGGTGTGTATCGGTCGACGGATTATGAATTCACCACCCCGACCACATCGCTGTACGGCCAAGCCGAAGCGGTGGCCGGGCCGCGTTCGATGTATGAGCATCCGGGCGGCTACAACGCCAAGGCGCGCGGCGATGCATTGACCAAGCAGCGGGTCGACGGCTTGCGCAGTCAGGAGAAACGCTTTGTCGGTGAAAGCGACTGCCGCTGGCTGGTGCCGGGGCACTGGTTCACCCTCGCCGGGCACGATGATTCAACATTGAACATCGATTGGGTGGTGACGGCGGTGACACATGACGCCAGTCACGACAGCTATCGCAATCGCTTCGAGGCAATCCCCAAGGCCACGCCGTACCGCCCGGAACGCATCACCCCCAAACCGCGCATGCACCCGCAAACGGCAATTGTCGTCGGCAAGTCGGGCGAAGAAATCTGGACCGACGAATACGGCCGGATCAAGTTGCAGTTCCCTTGGGACCGCGACGGCAAGAACGACGAAACCAGTTCCTGTTGGGTGCGAGTTGTACTGCCCTGGAGCGGCAAGGGCTTCGGCATGCAGTTCGTGCCGCGCATCGGCCAGGAAGTGATCGTGACCTTTATCGATGGCGATCCGGATCGACCGCTGGTAACCGGCTGCGTCTACAACGGTGACAACGCGCTGCCCTATGCGCTGCCGGCGAATCAGACCCAGTCGGGAATCAAGACCCAATCGTCCAAGGGCGGCGGCGGTTTCAACGAGTTGCGCTTCGAGGACAAGAAAGACGCCGAAGAGGTGTTTTTGCAGGCGCAGAAAGACCTGAAGATCAACGTGCTCAACGACACCACCGCCACGGTCGGCCACGATGAAACCCTGACCGTGCAGAACGCCCGCACGCGCACGGTGAAGGACGGCGACGAGACCGTGACCCTGGAGAAAGGCAAACG
This sequence comes from Pseudomonas sp. Pseusp15, assembly GCF_059492165.1. Classification (NCBI taxonomy): domain Bacteria; kingdom Pseudomonadati; phylum Pseudomonadota; class Gammaproteobacteria; order Pseudomonadales; family Pseudomonadaceae; genus Pseudomonas; species Pseudomonas sp. Pseusp15. Next base: position 1,754,324 of record NZ_CP168523.1, on the reverse strand, counting down.
CAGCGTGACCATCCAGACCGGCAGCGACACGCTCGATGTGAAGGACAGCCGCACGGTGACCGTGGGCGCTGACCAGACCCACAGTACCGGTGGCAATTACACGCACAAGGTCACCGGCGATTACAGCCTGACGGTGGACGGCAACCTGACCATTAAAGTGACTGGCACCCTGACCCTGCAAAGCGGTGGCAGTTTCGCGATCAAGAGCGGCGCCGATCTGGCGGCCGAGGCCAGTACTTCGATCAGCCAGAAGGCCGGCACCTCTATGAGCAATCAGGCTGGTACCTCATTGGAGAACAAGGCCGGCACGACGATGACCAACGATGCCGGGATCAGCCTGACCAACAAGGGCGCCGCTTCGCAGACCGTGGATGGCGGCGGCATGCTGACCATCAAGGGGGGTCTGGTGCAGGTCAACTGACAAGGAGAACCCATGGCCATCACGCCGCTGGATTTGCAACAGAACGATAAACAGCTCAAAGGGCGCCTGCTCGATGGCCAGCTCGACGGTGCGCTGCACATCAAGGATGACGGGCGTGCGCAGGCTGATTTGCACTACAGCCACGGCGAGCTGCAAGGCACCACCCTGCTCTACCACCCCAATGGCAAGGTCTCGGCGCAGCTGCCGTTTGTCCATGACAAGCTGCAGGGGGTTGCCAGTTTCTATGCCCCCGAAGGCAGTCTGCAGCGCAAGGCGACTTATCGCCGAGGGCTGTTGCATGGCGAGGCGTTCAATTACTTTCCCGATGGGCAACTGGCGGAGGTCGAGTTTTACCGCGACGGCGTGCGCGACGGGCGCTATCAACGCTTTCATCCGAACGGCAAGCCGGCCGTCGAGGCTCGATATCTCAACGGTCAATTGCTGGAACCGGAACAGGGCTTCGCCAGCGACGGACGACCATTGGACGCCGACGGCAAGCCGATCTCACGGGTGCGCTGGTGGTTCAGGCGCTGGAGCGATCCTGCTCAAGCCTAAGTTCTGTAGCAGCTGCCGAGCAGCGCGAGGCTGCGTTCGGCTGCGAAGCAGTCGCAAGTCCGGCTGATGCGGTCTGCCTGATGTACCGCAGTCTCAGGTTTTACGACTGCTTCGCAGCCGAACGCAGCCTCGCAAGCTCGACAGCTGCTACGGCCGAACGCAGGCTTCGGCAGCTGCTACAGAGGTTGTGGCGATCAGGGAATCAGCATCTGCATTTGCCCCGGCATCACGATTTTGATCACTCCGGCCCAGTTGCACATCAAGGTGCTGTTGGCATCGATGGCCGGCATGCCACCCAGCAGTAGGGTCGGCGCGCCGCCGGGGATCCACGGGGTGGCGGTGGCCGGGATGCACGGCATCGGCGTCAGCACGCCAAGCGCCGCGGCGGTGGCGGCCGCGACCATCGGGTTGGCCATGCTCATGCACGTGCCGAACGGCATGACGTTCACCAACGGAATGTGGTCCATGATGTTCGCCGCCGGCATGCCCCCGGTCATTGTGCGGTTCACTGGCAGCACGTTGAGTACCGCCGGCGCCGCGCCGAAACTGCATTGCAGGGTCGCGGTGGCGCAAACTTGCGGACAGCCCATGTTGAATCTCCTTCCTGGAAGCGACGCTCCCTGAACCATAGTCCGCCGCGCCTGTTCGCGCACATCAGGAACGCTGATTATCCGGCAACACGCTAACCTATAAGACCGTGCCGCGCTTGTGGCCACCCCGGCGCGCCATTAGATTAGCCAATGATGTCTGGCCTCCAAAATAAGCAGAAGGGATAAGCATGGCGCTTACTGACCAGTCCACCCGTATCCGCTCTGGCGAAGAACTCGATGCCAGCCTGATCGATCCATACCTCAAGGCGCACATTCCGGGTCTGAGTGGTTTGCCTGTGATCAGCCAGTTTCCGGGCGGTGCGTCGAACCTGACTTACCTGCTGGAATACCCCGAACAGGAATTCGTCCTGCGTCGGCCGCCGTTCGGCCACAAAGCCAAGTCCGCCCACGACATGGGCCGTGAATTTCGCATCCTCAATCAGCTACGGGACGGTTTTCCCTATTGCCCCAAAGCCTATGTGCACTGCACCGACGAATCGGTGATCGGCGCCGAGTTCTATGTGATGGAACGGGTCAAGGGGATCATCCTGCGCGCCGAACTGCCACCGGAACTGGGCCTGGATTCGGCGAAGACCGAAACCCTGTGCAAGAACTTCATCGACAAGTTCGTCGAACTGCACCGGGTCGACTACAAGGCTTATGGCCTGGGTGACCTCGGTAAACCCGAAGGTTATGTCGCGCGGCAAATCAAAGGCTGGAGCGAGCGCTACGAAAAAGCCCTGACCCCGGACGCGCCGAAGTGGGAAGCAGTAAAGGCCTGGCTCAACGACAAGATGCCAGCCGATCACCCGACGTCGAGCATCGTCCACAACGATTACCGCTTCGACAACGTGATCCTCGATCCGAACAACCCGATGCAGATCATCGGCGTGCTGGATTGGGAGCTGACCACCCTCGGTGACCCGCTGATGGACCTGGGCAACACCCTCGCCTACTGGATCGAAGCCGACGACCCGGCACCGGTGCAACTGATGCGCCGCCAGCCAAGCCACGCCCCCGGCATGCTGACCCGCCGCGAATTCGTCGATTACTACGCCGAGCGCGCCGGCATCCAGATCGACAATTTCGACTTCTACTACACCTATGGCCTGTTCCGTCTGGCCGGCATCGTGCAGCAGATCTACTACCGCTTCTTCCATGGTCAGACCCAGGACAAACGCTTCGCACAGTTCATTCACATGAACAAACTGCTGGAGCAGATGAGCTTGCAGGTCATTCAGAAATCCAGCCTCTGATCAGGCCCCATAACAAGGAAAAATCATGTCCAAGACTCAGTTGTTCGACCTCGACGGCAAGATCGCTTTCGTCTCAGGTGCCAGTCGCGGCATCGGTGAAGCCATCGCCAAACTGCTGGCGCAGCAAGGTGCCCACGTGATCGTTTCGAGCCGCAAGCTCGACGGCTGCCAGCACGTCGCCGACGCGATCATCGCCGCCGGCGGCAAGGCCACCGCCATTGCCTGCCACATCGGTGAGATGGAACAGATCACCCAGGTCTTCGCCGCCATCCGCGAACAATTCGGGCGTCTGGACATCCTGGTCAACAACGCCGCGACCAACCCGCAGTTCTGCAACGTGCTGGACACCGACCTCAGCGCCTTCCAGAAAACCGTCGACGTGAACATTCGCGGCTACTTCTTCATGTCGGTGGAAGCCGGCAAGCTGATGCGCGAACACGGTGGCGGCAGCATCATCAACGTCGCCTCGATCAACGGCATCTCGCCGGGGATCTTCCAGGGCATCTACTCGGTGACCAAGGCAGCGGTGATCAACATGACCAAGGTGTTCGCCAAGGAATGCGCGCAGTTCGGCATTCGCTGCAACGCCTTGCTGCCGGGTTTGACCGACACCAAGTTTGCATCGGCGCTGGTGAAGAACGAGGCAATTTTGAACACCGCATTGCAGCAGATTCCACTCAAGCGCGTGGCGGATCCGAGTGAAATGGCCGGTGCGGTGTTGTACCTGGCGAGTGATGCTTCGAGTTATACGACCGGGGTTTCGCTGAATGTGGATGGCGGGTTCCTGTCCTGATTCGGTTTTGCGAATAAATCAAAGGCAGCCTCAGGGTTGCCTTTTTTGTTTCCCTCGCGTGCACCCCGCCCCTGCGTAGGGGGATTGGCACTCTCACTACAAGAATATTTATTCCGAAATTTGCATATTGCGAATTTTTATTCCATAAATAGCCCTCCTGAAAATAAAAATCCAAAGGACCCCGGCTATGCGCGAACTCGGTATCGGACTCATCGGCACAGGTTTCATGGGCCGCGCCCACGCCCTGGCCTTTCGCAATGTCAGCGCTGTTTTTGAATTGCCGCTGAAGCTCAAACTCGCCGCCCTTGCCGACGCCGACCCGCAGCGCGCCCGCCACTGCGCCGACGCTTGGGGCTTCGATGCTGCTCACAGCGACTGGCAACAGCTGATTGATGACCCCAAGGTCAACCTGATCGCCATCACCACCCCCAACCATCTGCACTACCCCATGGCCATGGCTGCCATCGCCGCCGGTAAACCGGTGTATTGCGAAAAGCCGCTGGCGGTCAGCCTCCAGCAGGCCAGTACCATGCACCTTGCAGCCAAAGCCGCAGGCGTGGTGACGCGGGTGGGTTACAACTATCAGCACAACCCGATCATCGGCCTGGCTCGGGATTTGATTCAAAACGGCGCGCTGGGGCAGATCATCAGTTTCCAGGGCGAGTTCAGCGAAGACTTCATGGCCGATCCCGTTTCACCCTGGTCCTGGCGCTGCGACGCCAATTACGCCGGCGGCGCCCTCGCGGACCTGGGCAGTCATTTACTGGCCATGGCTCGTCATCTGCTGGGCGACGTCGAGGCGGTGTGCGCGGATACCCAGACCGTACATGCGCAACGCCCCGTGATGGCGGGTGGTCAGGAACGACGCGAGGTCGCGGTCGACGATCAGGTCCACGCGTTGCTGCGGTTCGCCAATGGCGCGCGAGGGACGTTCAGCAGCAGCTGGCTCAAACACGGTTACAAGAATCACCTGAGTTTTGAAATCAGCGGCACCCAAGGCACCCTGGCGTTCGATCAGGAACGCTTGAATGAACTGCGGCTGTATCGTGCCGGGCAAGACGGTTTCCAACGGCTGCTGGCGGGGCCGGATTTGCCGGGTTACGCCGCCTTCAGCCCGGCGCCGGGGCACCAGTTGGGTTACAACGAACTCAAGACCCTTGAAGTGCATGAGTTGGTGATGGCGCTGGCCGGTCTCGGCCAGGACGGGACCGATTTCGAGCAGGCGTGGGAAGTCGAACGCCTGGCGACGGCGATTCGTCTGGCGGCACGGGAGTCGCGGTGGGTCAGGATCGAGGAAGTCTGAACCGACGCTCAGGTCATACACCGCCAGTTGCACGTGCTACTGGCGGTACACCGGACCCGGTTTACTGAGTGACGCAACGGGTCAGGGTCGTGGTTCGGGTCACCTGCCCTTCAGCCCTCATATCACCCTGTACATCGGTACTTTCGGTGGTCGAACAGGTACGAACCGGTGTCGGTGGCGGTACGGCCGGGGGTGGAGGCGGCGGACTGGCGCAACCACCCAGAATCGCCATGCAGAGTGCGAGCGACAGTGGTGAAAAAGCACATTTCCCAAAATTGTTCATAGGCTGACCCGCGGTAAGTAATCGACATTTTCCGCGACTCGAAAACCATCCCGCGAACCCGCGGCCCTGTCACAGAAAAGAAATACCCTCGCATTCCTTATAGCTTAGCTACCCGCCAATGCCAGAAAGACAGCGACCATTCCATTACCGCAGGCCTGCGGGATATGACGCCTAAAGAGCGGAGGATCGATTCAAGCCACTGCTTTCAAGCTCATAGCGCAGCTCTTCAATCAACGCCGCCACTGCCTCCGGCGTCCGGAGCGTCGCCACGTTCAACCCGCTGACCACCAGATCCACCTGCCCTGTCGCCGGATGGTAAAGCTTCACCGTCAACGAATTATCCCCGGCAAGCGCACACTCACAGGCCAACGGCAAAAAGCTCCGCTCCAACCGCATACGCAATTGCACCAGGTAACTCATCCCGACTCACCTTGGCGACAGCGTAACGTCGACTGCCCGCCTGTTCTTTTCGCACCCATGAGGTTGCTCCTTCAGCTGCATCGAAGAGGACGCGATACCGGGCCCAAGCCACGTCTCGCACCCCGACAGCCTAGAAAAAAGCCCCATCTGATCAATACATGAAATTGCACCACCCGCACTAGTGCATTTGCACCTTAACGTTGCCCCTTGGTCCGCTTCACGCCGGAGAACAGACCTCGCTCGCGAGCCCAGACAATCGCCTCGCTACGGCTATGCACATCGAGTTTGGAATACACCGTCGACACATGATTGCGCACTGTATTGGGCGCGAGTTTCAGGCGCGCGGCGATCTCCTTGTCGGCCAGGCCTTCACAAATCAGGCCGAGCACATCGCGCTCCCGGGTGGTCATGTCGGTGAACGACACACTGAGTAACTGCGGCGAATTGACGTTCTTCACATTGGCCAGTTTTTCGATCAGCGTGCGGCTGAACCAGGACGCATCTTTCATCACCTCTTCAATCGCCGACACCAACTCCAGCTCGGTGCGTTTGCGCTCGGTGATGTCCATCAACACCAGCAGGTAGCAAGAGCCATCCTGAATGTTCACGGTGTCCGCCGAGACCGCACAATCAATCAGCCCGGCATCCTTCCGGCGCACCCTGACATCGACACGATCCACGCGCCCGCTTTTCTCCAGGGTCGCAAACAGTCGCGTGCGAGCGCCCGCGTCATCAATGAAACCGAGTTGCGCCACGGTCTTGCCGAGCACCTCATCACTGGGGTACGCCAGAGACTCGAGAAAGGCTTCGTTGACGTCCATCACCACTTGGTCGGCGGCGCGGCACACCAGGATCGGCACCGGAGTGAGGCGAAAGGCTTTGGCGAACCGTTCCTCGCTCTGGCGCAGGGCGATTTCGGCCTTGTGCCGAAGCTCCATGTCGACGAAGGAAAACAGCATGCAAGCTTCGTCGTTGAGCTCAAGCGGTTGCCCGGCAACGATCACCTGCTTGCTGCCACCGTCGGCCAATTGCAGTTCTGCCTGCATCTGCGGAATGGTCGCGCCGTCACGCAGACGCTGCTTGGCCAGGTCCTTGTTCTCGGCGCGCTCCAGCACATCCAGCTCATAAGCCGAAGCGCCGATCACCTGATCACGGGCATAGCCGGTCATGTCCACGAAGCCCTGGTTGACCTTGATGTAGCGCAAATCGCTGAGGCGGCAGATCACTGCCGGGGCCGGGTTGGCGTTGAAGGTCCTTTCGAAACGCTGCTCGGCGCTGGCCCAGTCGGTGACATCGTTCATGATCAGCACCAACGATTCCGGCTCACCGGCACGGTCCGCCAGCACCATGCTGCGCACGCTGTGAACCCAGGTGCGCTCTTCATTTTCCAGCTGCGTCACCTCCACCATCACATCGCTGAACGTCTCGCCATGGGCCACGCGGCTGATCGGATAGTTCTCGATCGCTACCGGATGATTGTTGCGATAACGCAAGGCAAAACGCTTGGCGTACTCCCCGGCATTGGCCCCCAACTCGCCAATCTCGCTGACACCGTGCATGGCCAGCGCGGCGTCATTGGCCCAGAGAATGGTCTGGTCGAGCTCCAGCAGAATCACCCCATCGGACAGGCCGGCGATGATCTGCTGCAACTGGCGGCGATTGGTTTCAGTGCTCAGGACGTCCTGGCTCATTGGAACTCCACAATTGCGGCGGCACTTTTGCGCGCTGCCCAGTGAAGATTACGACCGCAGACGTTTGTGATAGTGCAAAAAGCCTGGCACCCGCGGCCCTCCCAAAGTAGCCCTATGCTCAATAGGGAAAGAGTGGTTTAGTGCCGCTTTTTGTCTATACGGAGAGTTGCCATGGTGTTTGATTCTCTTCACTTCACCCCCTGGTCTGCCCTCGCGGGAGGAGCGCTGATTGGCCTCGCCGCAAGCGTAATGGTGGTGGCCAACGGGCGAGTTGCCGGGATCAGCGGGCTGTTGGGCAGCCTGCTTGAGCGTAATGATTCAGGACGAGGTGAGAAAGCCCTGTTCCTGCTCGGACTGTTGGCGGCACCGTTGGTGTGGGCGCTGTTTCATGTGTGGCCGACCATCGAATTCAAAACCGGTACGGTGGGGCTGATCATCGCCGGATTGTGCGTCGGCATCGGCACTCGTTATGGCTCCGGCTGCACCAGTGGCCACGGCGTGTGCGGTATCTCGCGCCTGTCACCACGCTCCATTGCCGCGACATTGAGTTTCATGTTCACAGGCTTCGTGACCGTGTTCGTCCTGCGCCATCTGCTGGGGTATTGAACATGCGCAAACTGACCGCTTTCCTCGCCGGCCTGCTGTTCGGCGTCGGCCTGTTGCTGGCCGGCATGGCGAACCCGGCCAAAGTGCTGGGTTTTCTGGACATTGCCGGCCTGTGGGATCCGTCACTGGCGCTGGTCATGATCGGCGCCATTGCCGTGGCTTGGGGGCCGTTTCACTGGGCCATGAAACAATCGACGTCCTTGCTGGGTGCGCCTATGCAATTGCCGGTCAGCCGTGAGCTGGACCGACGCCTGATCGGTGGCAGCCTGCTCTTCGGCATCGGTTGGGGTATTGCCGGCATCTGCCCCGGCCCGGCACTGGTGTTGTTGCCGACGGGGCACTGGCAGGCCTGGGTGTTCGCCATCGCCATGCTGGCGGGGATGCTGATGTTCAAAGCGCTGCAAACCCGCCGTTGAGCATCCCCGCCAGGCCAGTGGTCAAGCCGCCTGCTTACCACTGGCAATCGCCTGCGACGCCGCCAGCATCGCCCGCAACAACACGGCGCACCCGGCGGCCAGATCATCCGGCGCGGCGTTTTCGATTTCGTTGTGGCTGATGCCACCTTCACAAGGCACGAAGATCATCCCGGCCGGGCCGAGTTCGGCGAGGAAGATTGCGTCGTGCCCTGCTCCACTGACGATGTCCATGTGCGACAGACCGAGCCCTTGAGCCGCACCGCGTACCGCTTCGACGCAGCCCTTGTCGAAATACAGCGGCGGGAAGTCGGCGGTGGGTGTCAGTTCGAAGGTCAGGCCGTGTTGCTCGCAGGTGGTTTCGATGACCTCGCGGACTTCGGCGATCATTGAGTCGAGTCGCGCCGGTTCCAGATGACGGAAGTCCAGGGTCATGCGCACTTCGCCGGGAATCACGTTGCGCGAACCGGGATAGGCTTGCAGGCAGCCGACGGTGCCGCAGGCGTGGGGTTGATGACCGAGGGCTGCGCGATTGACTGCGCCAACGATCACCGCGGCGCCGACCAGCGCGTCCTTGCGCAGGTGCATTGGCGTCGGACCGGCGTGGGCTTCGACGCCGCGCAGTTTCAAGTCGAACCATTTCTGCCCCAGCGCGCCCATCACCACGCCGATGGTTTTGTGTTCGTCCTCAAGAATCGGCCCTTGCTCGATGTGCGCCTCGAAGTACGCACCCACAGCATGACCGCTGACCTGGCGCGGCCCGGCGTAACCGATGGCGTTCAAGGCTTCGCCGACAGTCACGCCCTCGGCATCGACCTTGGCCAGGGTTTCCTCGAGGGTGAATTTTTCCGCGAACACGCCGGAGCCCATCATGCACGGGGCGAAGCGTGAGCCTTCCTCGTTGGTCCAGACCACCACTTCCAGCGGCGCTTCGGTTTCCACGCCGAGGTCGTTGAGGGTACGTAAGACTTCGACCCCGGCCAGCACGCCGAAGCAACCGTCGAACTTGCCGCCGGTGGGCTGAGTGTCGATGTGGCTGCCGGTCATTACCGGTGGCAGGTTCGGATTGCGCCCCGGACGACGGGCGAAGATGTTGCCGACGGCGTCGATGCTGACCGTGCAACCGGCCTCCTCGCACCACTTCACGAAGATATCGCGCGCCTGGCGGTCGAGGTCGGTCAGGGCCAGCCGGCAGACACCGCCCTTGACCGTCGCGCCGAGCTTGGCCAGGTCCATGAGCGACTGCCACAGACGGTCGCGATTGATGTGCTGATGGGTGGATTGCAGAACGTCTACAGCAGCGTTCATGGTGATCTCCTCAGGCAGTTGTTATCGGTTTCTTCGCTAGTTCCCACGCCCCGCATGGGAATTCATCCCTGGACGCTCTGCGTCCGCTCCTGGAACGCGGAGCGTCCCTGGCTGCGTTCCCACGCAGAGCGTGGGAACGATCACTCATCACACTGGAGATTTCACGACAGTCGGACTCGGCCGCATCGAACTCAACCCGTAATAAATCAGCCCTCCCAAGGCCGAGCCGGTGAACCAGCCGTAGCTGTAGAACCAGCTGAAGGCATCGCTGCCCAGCGACAGCAGCGTCAACACCACCGGCACGCCGAACGCGATGAAGCCAAACCCGTTCCACGCCGGGTACACGTCATCACGATAGAGGCCGGCCAGATCCAGTTGCTGTTTCTTGATCAGGAAATAGTCCACCACCATGATCCCGGCGATCGGCCCCAGCAGGCTCGAATAGCCGAGCAACCAGTTGGAATACACCGTCTCCAGGCTCAGATCCGAGACAATCAGCCCGAGCTTTTTCAGCAGTTCATGGGCCATCAGCGCCAACCCGACCAACCCCGTGAGCATCACCGCCGTGGTGCGGTTGATGTACTTGGGCGCGACGTTCTGGAAATCGTTGGTTGGCGACACGATGTTGGCCGCAGTGTTGGTGGACAAGGTGGCGATGATGATCAGCGCCATGGCCAGTGCGACCCAGACCGGGCTCTGGATATGGCCGATCAGGGTGACCGGATCAGAGACGGTGACACCCACCAGTTTGACCGACGCGGCCGTCATCACCACGCCGAGGGAGGCGAACAGGAACATGGTCAGGGGTAAACCGATGATCTGCCCGACGATCTGGTCCTTCTGGCTTTTCGCGTAGCGGCTGAAGTCTGGAATATTCAGCGACAAAGTGGCCCAGAAGCCGACCATGGCGGTCAGCCCGGCGGCAAAATAACTGGCCACGCCGGCCCCTTCCGGACGCTTGGCCGGGATCGCCAGCAACTCGGTCATCGACACGTTTGGCATAGCCCACACCAGCAGGCCCACGCCCACCAGTACCAACAACGGCGCCGATAGGGTTTCCAGCCACTTGATCGAGTCCGCGCCGCGAATCACCACCCACAGGTTCAAGGCCCAGAACAGCATGAAGCCGATCACCTCGCCGGTACCGCCGAGGGCCTTCCAGCCATCGAACACCGAGCCGAGAAACAGGTGAATCGCCAGCCCGCCGAACATGGTCTGGATGCCGAACCAGCCACACGCCACCAGGGCGCGGATCAGGCACGGGATGTTGGAACCGAGAATGCCGAAGGACGAGCGCAGCAATACCGGAAACGGAATGCCGTACTTGGTGCCGGGGAAGGCATTCAGGGTCAGCGGGATCAGCACGATGATATTGGCGAACAGAATCGCCAGCAGCGCTTCGCCCACGGTCAGGCCGAAGTAGGCCGTGAGTACGCCGCCGAGGGTGTAAGTCGGCACGCAGATCGCCATGCCGACCCACAGCGCGGTGATGTGCCATTTGTTCCAGGTTCGTTCGCGCACCTTGGTCGGAGCCATGTCGTGGTTGTATCGGGGACTGTCGAGGACATCGCTGCCGGCTTCGAGCTCAAACAAGCCGTCGCGCTCGGTCACTTGCGATCTGATCTGTTGCATGGCCGCTCCACTGTTCTTTTGATTATTTTTGCTCATCAGAGGCTGGCGCAATGCGCGCGAGCCGGACGATGGCCGGAGAAACTGACAACTTTTACGGACCGGCCACGGTGTCAGCGGCGGCATCAATAAACGTGCCGGGTGCCCCGCTTGCGCCTCGGGCAGTGCCATAAAACTTTGCTAACCAACTGATGTTAATCAGCTTTATTTATCCAACTAGCGAGTCCCCGGTCAGTTGCCCTGTCACTCAGGCCGAATGCCAGGCAAGTTGTCCGAACAGTCAGGACTCAATCTGGTGCGTCGATCTTTTTTGTAAGGTTGCGCATCAACCATAGACCATCCTCAACCGGCTGATTTCACATAGAAAATCTTGACCATATTTCCAACCTGTCAAGTGCGTCAAAATGGTGAGCGGTCTCACCATTTTGGTGATTTTCATTTTTTATTGTTATTTATCAAATAGTTAAAACAATAATAAGCTTATAAAAAATATTCTTGCTCAATCCACAAACTGCAGCTAGCGTCTATTCTTGACAGCGCTGACAGGAATACACCGATTGGCGTCTGCTTCATATAAAACATCTAGAACCGGCAATAGTCGGTCATGCCTGCGAGGAACTCGGAATGTCTCTGTTGATCCGTGGCGCCACCGTTATTACCCATGATGAAAGTTATCGCGCCGACGTCTATTGCGCCGACGGCGTGATCAAAGCCATCGGTGAAAACCTCGATGTTCCCGCCGATGCGCAAGTGCTCGACGGCAGCGGCCAATACCTGATGCCCGGCGGCATCGATCCGCACACGCACATGCAACTGCCCTTCATGGGCACGGTGGCCAGCGAAGATTTTTTCAGCGGCACCGCAGCGGGATTGGCCGGTGGCACCACGTCGATCATCGACTTCGTGATACCCAACCCACAGCAATCATTGATGGAGGCCTTTCATCAATGGCGTGGCTGGGCCGAGAAGTCGGCGTCTGACTACGGCTTTCACGTCGCCATCACCTGGTGGAGCGAGCAAGTCCGCGAGGAAATGGCCGAGCTGGTCAGCCAGCACGGGGTCAACAGCTTCAAGCATTTCATGGCCTACAAGAACGCGATCATGGCCGCCGACGATACGCTGGTGGCGAGTTTCGAGCGCTGCCTGGAATTGGGCGCGGTGCCGACCGTGCACGCGGAAAACGGCGAGCTGGTCTATCACCTGCAACGCAAGTTGATGGCCCAGGGCATCACCGGGCCGGAAGCACATCCGCTATCACGACCTTCGCAGGTGGAAGGTGAAGCCGCGAGCCGGGCGATCCGCATTGCCGAAACGTTGGGCACGCCGCTGTACCTGGTCCACGTCTCGACCAAGGAAGCCCTCGACGAAATCACCTACGCCCGCGCCAAGGGCCAACCGGTGTACGGCGAAGTGCTGGCCGGGCATCTGCTGCTGGACGACAGCGTTTACCAACACCCGGACTGGCAGACCGCCGCCGGTTACGTGATGAGCCCACCCTTCCGCCCGCGCGGTCATCAAGAAGCCCTTTGGCACGGCCTGCAAGCGGGCAACCTGCACACCACCGCCACCGACCACTGCTGCTTCTGCGCCGAGCAAAAAGCCGCCGGCCGTGACGACTTCAGCAAGATCCCCAACGGCACCGCCGGTATCGAAGACCGCATGGCAGTGCTTTGGGATGAAGGGGTGAACACCGGGCGTTTGTCGATGCAGCACTTCGTAGCGCTCACCTCCACCAACACCGCGAAGATCTTCAACCTCTACCCGCGCAAAGGTGCGATCCGTGTCGGTGCCGATGCCGATCTGGTGCTGTGGGACCCGGAAGGCACGCGGACGATTTCAGCCAAGACTCACCACCAGCAGGTCGACTTCAACATCTTCGAAGGCAAGACCGTGCGTGGCGTACCGAGTCACACCGTCAGCCAGGGCCGTGTGGTGTGGGCCGATGGTGATTTGCGCGCCGAGCGTGGCGCGGGCCGGTATATCGAACGGCCGGCGTATCCGGCGGTGTTTGATTTGCTGAGCAAGCGGGCTGAGTTGCACAAGCCGACCGCAGTGAAACGCTGATCTGCCCTCTGTGGCGAGGGAGCTTGCTCCCGCTGGACTGCGCAGCAGGCCCAAAGCCAGTCGACTCGGGGGGGCAGGACAACCGATTTGGCAGGATGTGGGGCGGCTTCGCCACCCAGCGGGAGCAAGCTCCCTCGCCACAGGATGATGCGAAAAAACCAATGCCCACCAGAGGCAGTACCTCAATTAACCGTGAGGCCAACACCGTGATCAAGACTTTGAACCACCTCCCGCATCCCCATGAGGACGCGGCCGCCCTCGCCGGCCATTTCACCGACCTGGCGCCGCCGCTCAACGAGCGTCAGGCGCATCTGGAAGCCTCGCGCTGCCTGTATTGCTACGACGCGCCGTGCGTGAACGCGTGCCCAAGCGACATCGACATTCCATCGTTCATCCGCAATATCCATCAGGAAAACGTGCAGGGTGCGGCGCAGAAAATCCTCTCGGCCAACATCCTCGGTGGCAGTTGTGCCCGGGTCTGTCCGACGGAAATCCTCTGCGAGCAAGCCTGCGTGCGCAACAACGCCCAGGAATGCGCGCCGGTACTGATCGGCCTGTTGCAACGCTATGCCGTGGACAACGCACACTTCAGCGAACACCCGTTCCAGCGCGCCGCCGCAACCGGCAAGCGCATTGCCGTGGTGGGGGCAGGCCCGGCCGGTTTGTCCTGCGCGCACCGCAGCGCCATGCACGGCCATGACGTAGTGATTTTCGAGGCCCGGGAAAAGGCCGGCGGCCTCAACGAATACGGGATCGCCAAGTACAAGCTGGTGGACGACTACGCGCAGAAGGAGCTTGAGTTCCTGATGGGGATTGGCGGGATCGAGATTCGTCACGGGCAGAAACTCGGCGACAACCTGACCCTCAGCGAACTGCATCAGCAATTCGACGCGGTGTTCCTCGGCCTGGGCCTGGCCGCCAGCAAACAACTGGGCCTGCCCAACGAGGATGCCCCCGGCCTGCTCCCCGCCACCGACTACATCCGCGAACTGCGCCAGGCCGATGACCTGACGCAACTGCCGCTGGCCGAACGCTGCATCGTCCTCGGTGCCGGCAACACCGCCATCGACATGGCCGTGCAAATGGCCCGTCTCGGTGCCCGGGACGTGAACCTGGTGTACCGCCGTGGTGTCGCGGACATGGGCGCCACCGGTCACGAACAGGACATCGCCAAGGCCAATCAGGTGCGGCTGTTGACCTGGGCGCAACCCGAAGAGGTGCTGCTCGACGATCAGGGCAATGTGCGCGGCATGCGCTTCGCCCGTACCCGCCTGGTGGAAGGTCGCCTGCAAACCACCGGCGAAACCTTTGAACTGGCCGCCGATGCGATCTTCAAAGCCATCGGCCAGACCTTCGACACTTCCGCCCTCGCCGACCCGCTGGCCCGTGAACTCAAGCGTCAGGGCGATCGCATCCTCGTCGACGAGCAGCTGCGCACCAGCATTCCCGGCGTGTATGCCGGTGGCGACTGCACCAGCCTCGATCAGGACCTCACCGTGCAAGCCGTGCAGCACGGCAAGCTGGCCGCCGAGGCGATCAACGCTCAACTCATGCTCAACGTGGAGGCTGCGTAAATGGCCGATCTCTCGATTGTCTTCGCCGGCATCAAGGCCCCCAACCCGTTCTGGCTCGCTTCCGCGCCGCCGACCGACAAAGCCTACAACGTGGTCCGTGCGTTCGAGGCTGGCTGGGGTGGCGTGGTCTGGAAAACCCTGGGGGAAGACCCGGCGGCAGTCAACGTGTCCTCACGCTACTCGGCGCACTTCGGGGCTAACCGTGAAGTCATGGGCTTCAACAACATCGAGCTGATCACCGACCGTTCGCTGGAGATCAACCTGCGGGAAATCACCCAGGTCAAAAAGGACTGGCCGGACCGCGCACTGATCGTGTCGCTGATGGTGCCCTGCGTCGAGGAGTCGTGGAAAAACATCCTGCCGCTGGTGGAAGCCACCGGCGCCGATGGCATCGAGCTGAATTTCGGTTGCCCCCACGGCATGCCGGAACGGGGCATGGGCGCGGCGGTCGGCCAGGTGCCGGAATACGTCGAACAAGTCACTCGCTGGTGCAAGACCTATTGCTCGTTGCCGGTGATCGTCAAGCTCACGCCAAACATCACCGACATCCGCGTCGCCGCCCGCGCCGCCCACCGTGGTGGCGCCGATGCGGTGTCGTTGATCAACACCATCAACTCGATCACCAGCGTCAATCTGGAGCGCATGGTCGCCAATCCCGCCGTCGGCAGCCAAAGCACCCACGGCGGTTATTGCGGCTCGGCAGTGAAGCCGATTGCGTTGAACATGGTCGCCGAGATCGCCCGCGACCCGCAGACCCAGGGCTTGCCGATCAGCGGCATTGGCGGCATCGGCAGTTGGCGCGATGCGGCGGAATTCATTGCCCTGGGCAGCGGCTCGGTGCAGGTGTGCACGGCGGCGATGCTGCATGGCTTCCGGATTGTCGAGGAGATGAAGGACGGTTTGTCACGCTGGATGGACAGTCAGGGCTACGCCCGCGTGTCGGATTTTTCCGGGCGCGCAGTGGGCAATACCACGGACTGGAAGTACCTGGACATCAACTATCAGGTGATTGCGAAAATCGATCAGGAGGCGTGCATCGGTTGCGGTCGCTGCCACATCGCTTGCGAAGACACCTCGCACCAGGCGATTGCCAGCCTCAAACAGGCGGACGGCACGCATAAATATCAAGTGATCGATGAGGAGTGCGTGGGCTGCAACCTGTGCCAGATCACCTGCCCGGTGCAGGATTGCATCGAGATGGTGCCGGTGGATACGGGCAAGCCGTTTCTGGATTGGAACCATGATCCGAGGAATCCCTACCATGTCACGGTCTGAACGCAGCGTTGCCTGAACTGACGCCTTCGCGGGCAAGCCTCGCTCCTACAGTTTAATGTCGAGCCACATCAAATGATCGACGCTAAATCTGTAGGAGCGAGGCTTGCCCGCGAAGAGGTCGGCAGCCGCACCACCAACCTCAAGGCTCCAACCCGATCCCACGCAAGATCACACTGGTCACCGTCTGCACCGCCCGTTCGAACTGCATGTCCGACAACGGCTGATGATCATTCAGGATGTTCACCTGATGATCGAAGTCGGCGTAGTGCTGGGTCGAGGCCCAGATCATGTACAACAGGCTGGAAGGCTCCACCGGCAGGATGCGTTTGTCTTCCACCCACTGGCGAATTTTCGCTTCCTTCATCTTGGCCCAGTCGTACAGGCTCGCGTCCAGCTTCTCACCGAGGGTCGGCGCGCCGTGGATGATTTCGTTGGCCCAGACTTTCGAACCGTACGGCCGGCTGCGGGAATGGTTCATCTTGGCGCGGATGTAGCTGCTGAGCACCACGCGCGGGTCGTCGAACATTTCGAAGCACAGGGCGTCCTGCTTCCAGACCTCCAGCAAACCCAGGAGCACCGCGCTGTACAGCTCACTCTTGGTGCTGAAGTAGTAATGCAGGTTGGAGCGCGGCAGTTGCACTTCAGCGGCGATGTCGGCCATGGCGGTGCTGCCGAAGCCTTTTTCGGCGAAGACCTTTTCGGCCGCCAACAGGATTTTTTCGACGTTACTGCGACGAATCTCGATCTTGTGATTGCCCATGAGGGCTCCCTGACAACAGCGTTGCTCAAGACTAGCATCCGCTCTACGTCGCGGCGACAGGGGAAAACGAAACTTCGTACAGCAGCCCTGCGGCAGGTAAACTGCCCGCCACTTTGAACCTGCCGCTGAGGTCTTCACGATGCTGATCAAGAACGCCCTGACCACCGCTGCCCTGCTCGGCTCGCTGCTCGCCGCCTCATCGGTGTTTGCCCACGCCCATCTGAAAAGCCAGACCCCGGCGGCCGACAGCACGGTGAGCGCGCCTACGGAACTGCGCCTGGTGTTTTCCGAAGGGGTTGAAGCATCGTTCACCAAAGTGACGATCAGCAAGGACGGTGCCGACGTGCCGGTGAAAAGCCTGGCCACTGAAGGCAGCGACAAGAAAACCCTGATCGTCACCCCGGCAGCGCCGTTGGCCGCTGGCGATTACAAGGTCGAATGGCATGCCGTGTCGGTCGACACCCATAAAAGTGAAGGCGCCTACCGCTTCAAGGTGGGTCAGTAATTCATGACCGAGGCGCTGGTGCTGTGCCGCTTCCTGCATTTCACCGTGGTGCTGATGCTGTTTGGGGCCTGGGTGTTCAGGCCTTTGCTGTTGGGCCGCGAAACGAAATGGCTGGATCCGGCACTGGCGCGAGTGACCCGCTGGCTCAGCGTGGTGGCGTTGCTCAGCGGCGTCGGCTGGTTGCTGCTGATCACCGCCAGCATGGCCAGTTCCCCGGAGGCGGCATTCGACCCGGCGATGCTGAACCTGGTGCTGAGCAATACCTTTTTCGGTCAGGTATGGCGCTGGCATCTGCTGCTAAATCTGTTGCTCGTGGCATTGTTGTTGACGCCCTGGCGTTCCAACATGGCCTGGCACATCGGCCTTTCCAGCCTGCTGCTGGCGACCCTGGCCCCGGTCGGTCATGGCGCCATGCTCGATGGCCTGCAAGGCCAACTGTTAATCCTCAACCAGATTGTTCACCTGACGTGCGTCGGCGCCTGGCTCGGTGGTTTGATGTTGCTGGTGATGACCCTGCGCCAACCGGACGATCATCCCTTGAGCGCGATACTGCAACGCTTCAGCGGGATCGGTTACACGTTGGTGGCGGGGTTGGTGATGACCGGCCTGATCAACGTGCGCGTACTGACCGGCGTGTTCTGGCCGACGCCGTTGCTGTCCGGGTTTGCGCTGATTCTGTTGATCAAGGTTGTGCTGGTGATCGCGATGCTGGGGTTGGCGCTGTTCAATCGGCTGCGGGTCAAAGATTGCCAGCAGCGTCCGGGGCTGTTGCGCACCAGCGTCATGCTGGAATGGATACTGGGAATCGGCGCGGTAGCGGCGGTTTCACTGCTGGGCACCCTGCCCCCAATGATCGCCAACTGAAACACACCTCGCTCCTACAAGGGCGGTGTCAGTCAGGGGTAATCGGCGCAGCGGTATCAATACTCACCACCACCGACATCCCCGGCCGCAGCCGTTCGCTCTGTTCCTGATCGGCATCGACGCTGATCCGCACCGGCACCCGCTGGGCGATCTTGACGAAGTTGCCAGTGGCATTGTCAGCCTGCAGCAGACTGAACTCGGAGCCTGTGGCCGGTGAAATCCGCTGCACCCGCCCGTGAAATTTCTGGTGGTTCAGCGCATCGACGGTGAAGCTCACCGGCTGGCCGACCCGCACGTTGTCCATCTGGGTTTCCTTCATGTTGGCGATCACCCACAACTGGTTCGGCACCAACGCCATCAGCTGCGCCCCGGAGTTGACGTAGGCGCCAAGGCGCACGCCGATCTGCCCGAGTTGACCGTCGCGCGGCGCCACCACGCGGGTGTTCGACAGGTCGATCCGCGCCAGTTGCACCGCCGCTTCAGCACTGGCCACCGCCGCTTCCAGCGAGCCGCGATTGACGATCACCGTTTGCAGATCCTGGCGGGCGATGTCCAGATTGGCCTGGGCTTGCGCCACGGCGGCAACGGTCTGGGCGTTGGCGGCCAGGGTCACGTCCAGCTCGCGTTTCGACACCGAGCCATCACCGACCAGCTCTTTGTTGCGGCGCAAATCCGCTTCACTTTTGCGCAACTGTGCCTGGGCGTCGGCGACGGCGGCCTGACGCAATTTGATGGTCGCTTCGGCGCTGTTGCGTTGCTGCACCACGTTGGCCAGCGCGGCTTTCTGCACCGCCAGTTGTGCCAGGGATTGATCGAGACGCTGCTTGTAGATGCGGTCGTCGAGGCGCACAAGTAAATCCCCGGCCTTCACAAACTGGAAATCCTGCACCGGCACTTCGTACACGTAACCGCTGAGTTGCGGGCCGATGATCGTCACCTGCCCGCGCACCAGGGCATTTTCCGTGGTCTCGACCGCGCTGCTGAACGGTGGCAGTTGCCAGGCGTACAACACGATCAGTACACCGACGAGAGCAATCGCCGCAAAGCCCAGGGACGAGATGATCCGCACCCCCAGCGAGCGCGGTTCAGAGCCCGGCGAGGATGGCGGCGTCACGCCTTCGGGGGTGGCGGCAATAGTGTTGGTGGTCGTGGTGGTCGGTTCGGTCATGAAGAAGTGGCACCGCTGGATTGTTTGGTTGGAGTGGCAGGCGCCGGGGCAACGGCTTGGGTAGTGCTCATCAGCCACAGGGCGCGAATGGAAATCCAGATCATGGTCAGCACCGCGATCACGGCAATCAGCATGAACACATCGTTATAGGCCAGGACATTAGCCTCGCGAGTGGCAGCAGCGGCCAGGCTACGGATGCCCTGCAGGTTGCGCAGGCTCGGGTCGGCAATTATCGAGCCGACCGCGTTGCCGCCGCTCTGGACCCGCGCCGCCACACGCGGGTCGAGCAACGTCAGCTGCTCGACGATGTGACTGGAATGAAACTTCTCGCGCGCGATCTGGAACGTCCCCAGTAGTGCCGCGCCGATCAAGCCGCCGAGGTTCTGACAGATACCGAACAGCACCGAGAAACTCACCAGGTTGCGCGGGCTGGACAGCACGTTACGCATGCCGAAGACCATGGTCGGCCCGAGGAAGAACGTCCCGCCGAAGGCCAGCAGAAACTGGCTGAAATACAGGTTTTCCGGGCGGGTCAGGTTGTTCGAATAACTGTCCATCACCGAACCGACCGCCATCAGCGCCAGGGAGATGTTCAGCGGCATGATCAGGTGCTTGGGGTCGATGGTCAGGGCGCTGGTGACCAGGCCGGCGATACTGCCGATCAACATCACCACATACAGGCTGTGCAGCTGTTGACTGCTCATGTTCAGCGTCTGCATGAACCCCACCGCGCCGGTGGACTGTTCCGACGTCACCATGCGAATCAGGATCACCGCCAGGGCCAGGCGAATCATCGCCCCGCTGCCGAGCCAGCGGGTCATCAGCATCGGGTTGCTGCGATTGTGCTCGATGGCCAGGCCCGCGAGGATCAACACGATCGAAGCCGCCGACGCCACGCCGATCCACTGCGCTTCCAGCCACCAGTCGATCCGCCCCAAAGACAACACCGCGCAGAGCAAGGCCACGCCGGTGGCGAGGATGGCGAAGGTCAGGAAGTCGAGTTTTTCGAAGGTCTTGAAGCGGTCACCCGGCGGCAGTTTCAGCAGAAACACGCAGCCCAGGGACAACAGCGCCATGCCCAGTTCGAACAGGTACAGCCCGCGCCATTCGGCGATCTGCAGCAGGTCTTCGGAAAACAACCGCGCCATGGGCAAAGCCAGTTGCGAGGTGCCGAGGCCCAATACCAGCGCCTTCATCCGCCATTTCGCCGGGAAGGCCTGGATCATGTAATACAGGCCCAACGAACTCAGCGCTGCGCCGACCATGCCGTGGGCCGCGCGCACGGCGATCGCCGAACTCAGGTCGTTGACGAACAAATGGCCGAAGGTCACCAGCGCATAAAGCATCAGGAACACTTCGGTGAAAGCCCGCAGGCCGAACTGCTGACGAAACTTCACCAGCAGCAGGTTCATCGACACGTTGGTCATGACAAAGGCCGCCGGCAGCCAGGCCATCTCGGCCGTGGTCGCGCCCAGCGCGCCTTGCAGATACGGCAGGTTGGCGACCACCAGCGAGTTGCCGAGACCACCGGTCAATGCCACCAACACCCCCACCAGCGCGTAGGCCAGCCGCCTGGGGTTGGAGTGCAACGGCGTCGAGGGCGATCCGGGCAGGCTGGGCCGCTCGTGGGGCTGCCAGTCGCGCGGGGTGTAGTGATTCATTCAGTGGCCTTGGTTCAAGGAGTGTTGTCAGTTTGCCGCAAAATCACGGGGAGAACACACCCTTGCAAACACGAGCCTGTGGCGAGGGGGCTTGCCCCCGTTCGGCTGCGAAGCAGTCGCAATTCAGACAACTCGACATGCAGGAAAAAATAGGGGCCGCTTCGCGCCCCAACGGGGGCAAGCCCCCTCGCCACAGGACTTCTCCCGCACTGGACGGTGTGTTCGGCGGGATTCGTAAATTCTGTTTAAAAGTCTTCTCGCCCGTAGCGGATTTTTCCGGGGCAATCCAAATGACACCCTCACGGCACTGTTCAACTCAAAAGGTGCCCCTTATGACCACTGCCCATTGGCAACGCTCCCCCCGCTGGCTGAAAAATCTGCTGGCCGCCGCCCTGCTGCTGCCGTCCCTCGCGTTCGCCCAGGAACGCCCGTGGCCGGATGGCTCGCAACTGGTGATTTCGTTCTCCATGCAATTCGAAACCGGCGGCCAGCCCGACGGTGCCGAAAGTCCGTTCTCCGGCACTCCATTGCCCAAGGGTTACCCGGACATGCCGGCACAGACCTGGTTCGACTACGGCTACAAGGAAGGCCTGTGGCGGATGCTCGACTTGTGGGACCGCAACGGCATCAAGGTCACGTCCCATGTGGTGGGCGAAGCGGCATTGAAACACCCTGAACTGGTGCGGGCGATCGCCGATCGCGGCCATGAAGTCGCCGCCCATGGCATGCGCTGGGCCGACTCCTACAACATGAGCTACGAGCAAGAGAAGGCCTTCATCGGCGACGGCGTCGAGGCGGTGCAGAAACTCACCGGCCAGCGCTCGGTGGGCTACAACGCCAATTGGCTGCGGCGCAGCCCCAATACCCTGAAAGTGCTGCAGGATCTGAACTTCACCTATCACATCGATGACGTCAGCCGTGATGAGCCGTTTGTGACACTGGTCCGTGGCAGGAAATTCGCCGTGGTGCCTTACACCCTGCGCAACAACGACATCGTGCTGATCGAAGGCCGGCACTTCTCGGCGCAACAGTTCTACCGGCAATTGGTGCTGGAATTCGACCGCCTGTACGCCGAAGGTGCCAGCCAGCGGCGGATGATGTCGGTGAGTCTGCATGACCGCATCGGCGGCACTCCGGCGATGGTCGAGGCGGTGGAGCGTTTTATCCGTTACGCCAAGTCCCATCCGAAGGTCAGCTTCATGCGCAAGGATCAGATCGCCCAGATCGTGCTGACCGAAAAGAACCCGCTGATCGATAACACCGAGGCGGCGTATAACCACTGACTCAGGTGAACGCAGCCCTTGCCGGGGCTGCATCCTTCGGCAAGTCATCGTATAACCCACCCTTGGCCGGGCGGTTATCCGGCTCATTGATAGGTCACCATCACGGCGATCTATTTCAGCACTCGGTCGCCTGCAATGTGGAATGACCCTCCGTCAATTTCCACGAACCTGTCGTTGACAAGCACCGGAAAGCCTACCAATACTTCGCTAAGTCATACGACAACCTACAACAAACCAATAACAACTTCATGTACAGGGACTTTCATGACGACCACCCCCCCAGTCCGTGCGCCTTTCAATCGCCTGCTCCTGACCGGCGCCGCCGGTGGCCTCGGTAAAGTCCTGCGCGAACGCCTGCGGCCATACGCCAACGTGATCCGCCTGTCGGACATCGCCGCCATGACGCCGGCCATCGATGACCGCGAAGAAGTCGTGCCTTGCGACCTCGCCGACAAGCAAGCGGTGCATCAGCTGGTCGAAGGCGTGGACGCGATCCTGCACTTCGGCGGCGTGTCGGTGGAGCGTCCGTTCGAAGAGATCCTCGGTGCCAATATCTGCGGGGTGTTCCATATCTACGAAGCGGCCCGCCATCACGGCGTGAAGCGGGTGATCTTCGCCAGTTCCAACCACGTCATTGGCTTCTACAAGCAGGACGAAACCCTCGACGCCCACTCCCCTCGCCGCCCGGACGGCTACTACGGCTTGTCCAAGTCCTACGGCGAAGACATGGCCAGTTTCTACTTCGATCGCCATGGCATCGAGACTGTCAGCATCCGCATCGGCTCCTCGTTCCCGGAACCGCAAAACCGTCGAATGATGAGCACCTGGCTGAGCTTCGGCGACCTGACCCAGCTGCTCGAACGCGCGCTGTACACCCCGGATGTCGGCCACACCGTGGTGTATGGCATGTCCGACAACCAGCACGTCTGGTGGGACAACCGTTTCGCCGCGCACCTGGGTTATGCGCCGCAAGACACGTCCGAAGTGTTCCGCGAAACAGTCGAAGCCCAGCCGATGCCCGCCGAGGATGATCCGGCCCGGGTCTATCAGGGCGGAGCCTTTGTCGCGGCCGGGCCGTTCGGCGACTGAACCCTCGCCACTGCCCCATCACAACCCAAGGGAATGAGTTGCCATGCAAGCCGAATTGATTGTCGATGCCCGCAATGCGGTCGGTGAAAGCCCGGTGTGGGTCCTCGAGGAAAACGCCCTGTACTGGGTCGATATTCCGGCCGGAAGGTTGCAGCGCTGGAGTGCCGACAGCGGGCACGTTCACGTCTGGAAAGCCCCGCAAATGCTCGCCTGCATCGCCCGTCACAGCGCCGGTGGCTGGATCGCCGGCATGGAAAGCGGATTGTTTCACCTGCATCCGCACAACGATGGCAGCCTCGACAGCGAACTGCTGGCCCACGTCGATCACACCCGCCCCGACATGCGCCTGAACGATGGCCGCTGTGATCGTCAGGGGCGGTTCTGGGCCGGCAGCATGGTGCTGAACATGGGCGCCAACGCCGCTGACGGCCGGCTCTATCGCTACAGCGCCGGGCAACCCGGACCACTCGCCGCCCGACTCGGCGATTTCATCGTGCCCAATGGCCTGGGCTTCAGCCCGGACGGCAAGACGATGTACCTCTCGGACTCGCACCCGAACGTGCAGCAGATCTGGGCCTTCGATTACGACATCCACAGCGGTACGCCGTCCAACCGTCGACTGTTCGTCGACATGCATCACTTCCTTGGCCGCCCCGATGGCGCCGCCGTGGATGCCGAAGGTTGCTACTGGATCTGCGCCAACGACGTCGGGCTGATTCACCGTTTCACCCCCGATGGCCGACTGGAACGTTCCCTCCCCGTGCCGGTGAAGAAACCGACCATGTGCGCCTTCGGTGGCAGCCGGCTCGACACGCTGTTCGTGACCTCGATCCGCCCCGCTGACGACCATGACGAACAGTCCCTGGCCGGCGGCGTATTCGCCCTCAACCCCGGCGTTCAAGGTTTACCCGAACCCCAGTTCAACGACTCGCTTTAACCGCTCCCGCCGCACCGCTGTGCCTTGAATAAAAAAATAACAAGACTGGAGAACCACCCCATGGACTTCAAACGCACCTTGCTCGCCGCCGCACTTCCCATCACCGCAGCACTCACCTTCTCCCTCAGCAGTGCCGCCCAGGCGCTGGAAATCAAATTCGCCGACATCCACCCCGCCGGTTACCCGACCGTGATCGCCGAGGAACAGCTGGGTAAAACCCTGGTGGCCGACAGCGACGGCAAGCTGACCTTCAAGATGTTCGCCGGCGGTGTGCTCGGCTCGGAAAAAGAGGTGATCGAACAGGCTCAGGTCGGCGCCATCCAGATGGCCCGGGTCAGCCTTGGCATCGTCGGACCAGTGGTGCCGGACGTGAACGTGTTCAACATGCCGTTCGTGTTCCGCGACCAGGCGCACATGCGCAAAGTCATCGACGGTGAGGTCGGTGACGAGATCCTCGACAAGATCACTCACTCCGAATTCAACCTGGTCGCCCTGGCCTGGATGGACGGCGGCACGCGCAATATCTACACCAAGAAACCGGTGCGCAGCCTCGCCGACCTCAAGGGCATGAAGATCCGCGTGCAAGGCAACCCGATGTTCATCGACACCATCAACGCCATGGGTGGCAACGGCATCGCGATGGACACCGGCGAGATCTTCAGCGCCTTGCAGACCGGGGTGATCGACGGCGCGGAAAACAACCCGCCGACCCTGCTTGAACACAACCACTACCAGAACGCCAAGTTCTACAGCCTGACCGGGCACCTGATCCTGCCCGAGCCAATCGTGATGTCGAAAATCACCTGGGAAAAACTCACCCCCGATCAGCAAGCCCTTGTGAAGAAAGCCGCCAAAGCCGCACAGGCCCAGGAACGCACGCTGTGGGACGCCAAATCCGCCAGTAGCGAAGAGAAACTCAAGGCTGCCGGCGTCGAGTTCATCACGGTCGACAAGAAACCTTTCTATGAAGCCACAGCCTCGGTCCGGGAAAAATACGGCGCGCCTTACGCCGACCTGATCAAGCGCATCGAAGCCGTTCAGTAACCCTCCCTAACCTTCATGAAAGGCCCGGCACCGTTGACGAACGGATCGTCAGCGACGCCCGGTTACGGTGAAACCCGATGAAGAATCTGCTGCTGCGCATCAACGACAGGATTTACATGACCTGCATCTGGGTCGCCGGCCTGTCGGTCCTGGCCATTGCCCTGATCATTCCCTGGGGCGTCTTCGCCCGTTATGTCCTGGGCACCGGTTCGAGTTGGCCGGAGCCCACCGCGATTCTGCTGATGATGCTGTTCACCTTCATTGGCGCCGCCGCCAGTTATCGCGCCGGTGCGCACATGGCCGTGGCCATGCTCACCGACCGCATGGCCCCCGGACTGCGCAAGACCATGAGCATCGTTTCGCAGCTGCTGATGGCGACCATTTGCCTGTTCATGGCCATCTGGGGCACCAAGCTCTGCCTGTCCACCTGGAACCAGTTCATGAGCTCTCTGCCCACCCTGCGCGTGGGCATCACCTACATGCCGATCCCAGTGGGCGGTGTACTGACGCTGATTTTCGTGCTGGAAAAACTCTTGCTCGGTGACCAGAGCAACCGTCGGGTCGTGCGTTTCGATCTGGTTGAAGAAAGCGAAGGGGCGGCATGAATGGACGCATTGATCCTGTTGGGCAGTTTTATCGCGTTGATCCTGATCGGCATGCCGGTCGCCTACGCCCTGGGGCTTTCGGCCCTGATCGGTGCGTGGTGGATCGACATTCCGTTCCAGGCGCTGATGATTCAGGTAGCGGGTGGGGTGAACAAATTCTCGTTGCTGGCGATTCCGTTCTTCGTGCTCGCCGGGGCGATCATGGCCGAGGGCGGCATGTCCCGGCGATTGGTGGCTTTTGCCGGCGTGCTGGTGGGGTTCGTGCGGGGCGGGTTGTCGCTGGTGAACATCATGGCCTCGACCTTCTTCGGGGCGATTTCCGGCTCTTCGGTAGCGGACACGGCGTCAGTCGGTTCGGTGCTGATTCCGGAAATGGAGCGTCGCGGCTACCCGCGGGATTTCTCCACCGCAGTGACGGTCAGCGGTTCGGTGCAAGCCCTGCTGACGCCGCCCAGCCATAACTCGGTGCTGTACTCGCTGGCTGCCGGCGGTACCGTTTCGATCGCTTCGCTGTTCATGGCCGGCGTGGTGCCGGGGCTGTTGATGAGCGCGTGCCTGATGGTGCTGTGTCTGCTCTTCGCCAGAAAGCGCAACTACCCCAAGGGCGAAGTCATCCCCATGCGCCAGGCGCTGAAAATCTGCGGTGAAGCGATGTGGGGCTTGATGGCGATGGTGATCATCCTCGGCGGCATTCTCTCGGGCATTTTCACCGCCACCGAATCAGCGGCGATCGCGGTGCTCTGGTCGTTCTTCGTCACCATGTTCATCTACCGCGACTACAAATGGCGCGAACTGCCCAAGTTGATGCACCGCACGGTGCGCACCATCTCGATCGTAATGATCCTGATCGGCTTCGCTGCCAGCTTCGGCTACATCATGACGCTGATGCAGATCCCGGCGAAGATCACCACGATGTTCCTGACCCTGTCGGACAACCGTTACGTGATCCTGATGTGCATCAACGTGATGCTGCTGTTGCTCGGCACGGTGATGGATATGGCGCCGCTGATTTTGATCCTCACGCCGATTCTGATGCCGGTGATTCTCGGCATCGGCGTAGACCCGGTGCAATTCGGCATGATCATGCTGGTGAACCTGGGGATCGGCTTGATCACACCGCCGGTGGGCGCGGTGCTGTTTGTCGGCTCGGCGGTGGGCAAGGTCAGCATCGAAAGCACCGTGAAAGCGCTGCTGCCGTTCTACGGCGTGCTGTTCCTGGTGCTGATGGCCGTGACCTACATCCCCGCCATTTCGCTGTGGTTACCGCATTTGGTGTTGTGACCCTTTGAAAAATCGCTACGCCAACAGCTGACTCAACACCGCACGCAACTTGCCGGGCTTCACCGGTTTATTCAGCAGCGGCGCGTCGAGTCGCTGCAACGAACGCCGACACTGGTCGGTGCGGTCGGCGGTGATGATCACCGCCGGTATCGCCCGGCTGAAATGCTCGCGCAGATGCCGGACCACTTCACAACCCACCACCCCGTGATCCAGGTGGTAGTCCGCCAGAATCAGTTCCGGCGCCTGCCCCTGCAAAGCCACCAGCGCGGTGGCCTCATCGGTGGCGGTGACCACCTCGCAGCCCCACTGCCCGAGCAGTGCGCTCATGCTTTCAAGGATGCTGACTTCGTTGTCCAGCACCAGCAGGCGCCGCCCCGGCAGCGGGTTGCCGGTGCTCGGCTGCGGCGCGGCCTGGCTGATCGGCAGTGGAATCTCACGGGAAATCGGCACCTCGATGCTGAACATCGAACCGCGCCCTGGCCGCGAATGCACCTGAATCCGGTAATCGAGGATCTTGGCGATGCGTTCGACAATCGCCAGTCCCAGGCCCACGCCCTTGCGATCGGCGGCGCGGCCAACGTCCAGTTGGTTAAATTCAAGGAAGATCGAATCGAGACGATCCGCCGGGATCCCGCGCCCGGTGTCCCAGACTTCGATTCGCAGTACGTCGCCCCGGCGCCGGGCACCCAGCAGGATGCTGCCGTCGTCGGTGTAGCGGCAGGCATTGCTGAGGAAGTTGCGCAGAATCCGCGTCATCAGCCGCAAGTCGGTATGAATCGCGTAATCACCCATGTGCACCCGCAGGTTCAACCCGGTCGCCGCAGCCACCGACTGAAACTCCGAAACCAGTGGCGCGAACAATTCATCGAGGCGGTACAGGGCGATGTCCGGCTTTACCGCGGCCTGATCGAGCCGGGAAATATCCAGCAGATCGGTGAGCAAGTCCTCGGCCCCTTCCAGCGCCTGATGCGTGCGTTCCACCAACACCTGCTCGACGTCGGGCAGCTTGCGCTCGCGCAAGGTCGAGATCAGCAAACGCGCGGCGTTGAGCGGTTGCAGCAGGTCGTGACTGGCGGCGGCGAGGTATTTGTCCTTGCTGCGATTGGCCGCTTCGGCGGCATCACGGGCGTCGCGCAAGGCTTCGGCGATCTGTTTACGCTCGGTGATCTGTTGTTGCAGATTGCGGTTGGCGTCCAGCAACTCATTGGTGCGCGCGGTGACCCGTTGCTCCAGTTGATCATTGAGCTGTTGCAAGCGCTCCTGGGCCTGTTTTCGTTCGGTGATGTCGGCGACGAACCCCTCCACCAGGCCTTCCTGATCCGGTTTGAGCAGCAGGTTCATCAACACGTCGAGGACAGTGCCGTCCTTGCGCCGCAGCTGGGTTTCATAGCCCAGCAGGCTGCGCTCACGCTGGAGGACTTCGCCGATGCCTTCCAGCTCTTGCGCGCCGCCGACGAACAGCGTGCCCGCCAGGTCCGTCAGGGAAAACAGCACCTCCTGCGGGTCCTGATAGCCAAGCATCCGCGCCAGCGCCGGGTTGGCGGCGCGCATGCCTTCCTGCAGGCTGGCCTGGAAGATTCCGTGCACGGCGTTTTCGAACAGCCATTTGTAGCGATTGCGCTCGGCCTCCAGTTCATCCAGGCGCGCGGCCAGTTCCGGGTAATGACTCTTGCGCGCCGAGTGATTGCCCAGGCCGAGTAACCCGGTCAGCGCCCGTTGCTGTTCGTCAGAGGGCTTCGCCATAGACGACCTCGACGTCGCGCTGGCTGGACTCGCGCGGGTTGGTAAGGATGCAGGGGTCATCCATGGCATGTTGCGACAGGAACGGAATGTCCGACGTGCTCACCCCGTGCAGGCCCAGGGTTTCGTGAAAACCGATGGCGTGTTTGAGGGCGATCAAGTGGTCGACCAAACGTCCGCAGATCTGCCGGTGGTTCAGGCCGCGACAATCGATGCCGAAGGTCTCGGCGATCACCTTGAAGCGCTCCGGCGCCGAGCTGTAGTTGAACGCCACCACGTGTTCCACCAACACCGCGTTGCACAAGCCGTGAGGCAGATCGAGGAATCCACCGAGGCTGTGAGACATGGCGTGCACCGCGCCGAGGATCGCGTTGGAGAACGCCAGCCCGGCCTGCATGCTGCCGAGCATGATCTTTTCCCGCAGGGCGATATCGCCGGGGTTGGCGATCATTTGTACCAGATTGCCGTTGATCAGCCGCATCGCCTCCAGCGCATGCGGGTCGGTGAGCGGCCCGTGGCCGGTGGAAACGAAGGCCTCGATGGCGTGGACCAACGCGTCGATGCCGGTACAGGCCGACAGGAACGGGTCCATGCTCAAGGTGGTTTCCGGGTCGATCAGCGACACGTCCGGCACCGCAGCCTTGCTGACGATGGAGAATTTCATGCGTTCTTGCTGATTGGAGATGATCACGAACTGCGACACATCGGCCGACGTGCCGGCGGTGGTCGGGATCAGGATCAGCGGTGGGCTGGGCATGCGCAGGGTGTCCACACCCTCGAATTCAAGGATGTTGCGCCCGTGGGCGACGACGATGCCGATGCCCTTGCCGCAATCCATCGGGCTGCCGCCGCCGATTGCAACGATCACATCGCAATGATTCTCCCGGTACAGCTCGGCGCCGAGCATGACTTCCTCGATCCGCGGGTTGGGCGAAACGTCACTGTACACAAAGTAATCGATGCCCTGGGCTTGCAGGCTGGCCTCGACATCGGCGACCCAACCGGCGGCGATCACACCGGGGTCGCTGACCACCAGCACCTTGCGGGCGCCGAAGGTCTTGGCGTAATTGCCGACGTTATGCCGACAGCCGGCACCGAAGATGATTTCAGGTGAAACGAATTTACGCAGTTGACTGAGATTCTGGCTCATTGGAAAGCCTGTTTTTATTGTTTTGAAAGGTAAAGCCAACACTAAAGCATCCGGCTGCGAATGCAATCAGACCAATGGGTAGCAACTACCGGGGGTGGGGGCTTCGCGTTCGCAATTTATCCGCGATAGATCAGCCGCGAAGCCTTTTCATTGCGCAATGTCAGGTGTTCCATGCCCTGCCCCGGCGCGTCGGCTTCGTCCCGGGCCTTGAGGATGACGCTGTGGTGCGGCGACTTGCTGCACACCGGGTCGGCGTTGCTCGCGTCCCCCGTGAGCATGAACGCCTGGCAGCGGCAGCCGCCCAGGTCCTTATGCTTTTCATCGCAGGAACGGCACGGCTCTTTCATCCAGTCATTGCCACGAAACCGGTTGAAACCGAAGGAGTCGTTCCAGATATGTTCGACGCTGTGCTCGCGCACATTGGGGAACTGCACCGGCAGCTGACGCGCGCTATGACAAGGCAACGCCGTGCCGTCCGGGGTGATGTCGAGAAACAGGTTGGCCCAGCCATTCATGCAGGTCTTGGGGCGCTCTTCGTAATAGTCCGGGGTGACGAAAATCAGCTTGCACGGGTGGCCCTCGGCCTCAAGCCGCTGGCGATACTCGTTGGTGATGCGCTCGGCGCGCTGTAATTGTTCGCGGGTCGGCAACAGGCCGACGCGGTTGAGTTCGGCCCAGCCATAGAACTGGCAGGTCGCCAACTCGACGAAATCCGCTTCCAGCTCCAGGCACAGCTCGATGATCTGCGCGATCTGGTCGATGTTGTGCCGATGGGTAACGAAGTTCAGCACCATCGGGTAGCCCTGGGCTTTCACCGCCCGGGCCATGGCCAGTTTCTGGGCGAAGGCCTTGCGTGAGCCGGCGAGCATGTTGTTGACCGCTTCGTCGGCGGCCTGAAAGCTGATCTGGATGTGGTCCAGCCCGGCGACCTTGAAGTCGCGGACCTTCTGCTCGGTCAGGCCGATACCCGAGGTGATCAGGTTAGTGTAGTAACCCATATCCCGCGCGGCCTTGATCAGCTCGGCCAGGTCCTGGCGCACCAACGGCTCGCCACCGGAAAACCCCAGTTGCGCGGCGCCCATCTCCCTGGCTTCGCGAAACACCCGGATCCACTCTTCTGTGCTCAACTCCTCACCCTGTTGGGCGAAATCCAAGGGATTGGAGCAATACGGGCATTGCAGCGGGCAGCGATAGGTCAGCTCCGCCAACAGCCACAACGGTGGGCCGGGTTGCTGCTCGATCGCGTTCACAGGGCGATCCCCCGGTGCCAGACCCGCTCGGCGGTGACCGTGTGATACGGCGGGCGGTCCAGCTCATAGGCCATGCTCATCGCGTCGAGCATGCTCCACAGCACATCAAGCTTGAACTGCAGAATCTCCAGCATGCGCTGCTGGCCCTCGACCGTGACGTAATGCGCCAGGGTGATGCGCAAACCATGCTCGACATCGCGCCGGGCCTGGCTCAGGCGCGTACGGAAATAGTCGTAACCGGCCGGGTCGATCCATGGGTAATGGCTGGGCCAGGCGTCGAGCCGAGACTGATGGATCTGCGGCGCGAACAGCTCGGTCAGCGAACTGCTGGCCGCTTCCTGCCAGCAAGCACGGCGGGCGAAATTGACGTAGGCGTCCACGGCAAATCGCACACCCGGCAGCACCAACTCTTGCGAGAGAATTTGTTCGCGATCCAGCCCCACCGCTTCGCCCAGACGCAACCAGGCTTCGATGCCGCCTTCGCTGCCGGGGACTCCGTCATGGTCGAGAATCCGTTGCAGCCATTCCCGCCGCACGTCGCGGTCCGCGCAGTTGGCGAGAATGGCCGCGTCCTTCAGTGGAATGTTCACCTGATAGTAGAAGCGATTGGCGACCCAGCCCTGGATCTGCTCGCGGGTGGCGCGCCCGGCGTACATGGCTTGGTGGAATGGATGATGGATGTGGTAATAGGCGCCTTTGGCGCGCAGGGCTGCTTCGAATTCGGTGGGGGTCATGGGGGTGTCAGTCATTGCGGTTCTCCGGGGAATAACCGTTGGGTTCTGCGATGAGGCCATCCGCTACAGCTCAATACTCATGCCGTCATAAGCCACTTCAATCCCCCGCCGTTCCAGCAACGCCCGCTCGGCCGAGTCTTCGTCGAGGATCGGGTTGGTGTTGTTGATGTGGATCAGCACCTTGCGCTGGCGATTGAAGCCCTCCAGCACTTCGAGCATCCCGCCGGGACCGCTTTGTGGCAGGTGGCCCATTTCGCGGCCCAGGCTCTGGCCGACTTCACATACGCGCATTTCATCGTCGCGCCACAGCGTGCCGTCCAGCAGCAGGCAATCGGCGCGCTGCATCCAGCTCAATACCTCGGCATCGACCTGCCCCAGACCCGGCGCATAGAACACCGATGCACCGTTGCGCAGGTCTTCGATGAACAGGCCGATGGTGTCCCCCGGCTGCGGGTTGCCACGGTTGGGGGAATACGGCGGTGCGTTGCTGACCAATGGAATGGCGCGAAATTGCAGGTGTTGGCAGGCTGCGATGCTGAACGGCTCACGGTCCAGTTCGATCGGTTGCCACTGCAAACCACCGTTCCAGTGTTTGAGCATGGTGAACAACGGGAAGCCGCTGCTCAGGTCTTCATACACCCGCTCGGTGCACCAGACCGAATGCGGGCAGCCTTCGCGCAGGCTCAACAGGCCGGTGCAATGGTCGATCTGACTGTCCAGCAGGACCACGCCGGCAATCGCCGTGTCACGCACGCGGCGGGCCGGTTGCAGCGTCGGGAAGCTTTCGAGTTGGGCGCGGATGTCTGGTGAAGCATTGCAGAGTATCCATTCCACACCGTCGTCGCTCAGGGCAATGGACGACTGCGTACGGCGTTGCGCACGCAGGTTGCCGTGACGCATCGCCGCGCACTGGCGGCAGTTGCAGTTCCATTGCGGAAAACCGCCGCCGGCGGCGGAACCGAGAACGCGGATGTGCATGGCAGGCTCCAGAAAGCAGGCCCGGCCAACGCGACGGCTGACCGGGCGATCAATCAACGGTTGGCGAAATACATCGTCACTTCGAAGCCAATGCGCAGATCGGTAAACGCGGGTTTATGCCACATGGGTCATTCCTCTTCTTGTGCCGGACGATTCCGGTGGAGCCATTAATGCACGGGGCGCCGACTGCCCGAATGCTACTTTCGAAGGAGGTGGCGGCGTGCGTTGGTAGGGGGGCGCGCAGATCTTAAGCACCACACAAAATCCTGTGGGAGCGGGTTTGAGTGGCGAGGGAGCTTGCTCCCGTTGGGTCGCGAAGCGGCCCCAAAAGCTTCGCGACTGCTTCGCAGCCGAACGGGAGCAAGCTCCCTCGCCACAGGCAAGCCCCCTCGCCACAAAGGCTCGCTCCCAAAGGGTCTGTGGTGTGCTTATGAGTTAGAAGAACCCCAGCGGATTGATGTCGTAGCTCACCAGCAGGTTTTTGGTCTGTTGGTAATGGTCGAGCATCATCTTGTGGTTCTCACGGCCGACACCGGACTTCTTGTAGCCACCGAACGCGGCGTGGGCCGGGTACAGGTGGTAGCAGTTGGTCCAGACGCGCCCGGCCTTGATCGCCCGGCCCATGCGGTAGGCGCGGTTGATGTCGCGGGTCCACAGGCCGGCGCCGAGGCCGAATTCGCTGTCGTTGGCGATCGCCAGGGCTTCGGCTTCGTCCTTGAAGGTGGTGACACCCACCACCGGGCCGAAGATTTCTTCCTGGAACACGCGCATTTTGTTGTGGCCCTTGAGCAGCGTCGGCTGGATGTAATAGCCGCTGGACAAGTCGCCTTCCAGCCGCTCGGCCGCGCCGCCAGTGAGCAGCTCGGCGCCCTCCTCCTGGGCGATTTTCAGATACGAGAGGATCTTGTCGTATTGCTGCTCGGACGCCTGGGCGCCGACCATGGTCTCGGTGTCCAGCGGGTTGCCACGCTTGATCTTGACGATCTTCTTCATCACCTCGGCCATGAACGGCTCGTAGATCGATTCCTGCACCAGTGCCCGCGACGGACAAGTGCAGACTTCGCCCTGGTTGAAGAACGCCAGCACCAGGCCTTCGGCAGCTTTTTCGATGAACTGTGGCTCGGCGTTCATGATGTCTTCGAAGAAGATGTTCGGCGACTTGCCGCCCAGCTCAACGGTGCTTGGAATGATGTTCTCGGCTGCGCAATGCATGATGTGCGCGCCCACCGGGGTGGAACCGGTGAAGGCGATCTTGGCGATGCGCTTGCTGGTGGCCAGCGCTTCACCGGCTTCGCGACCGAAGCCCTGGACGATGTTCAGCACGCCGGCCGGCAGCAAATCGGCGATCAGCTCGGCGAACACCATGATCGACAGCGGTGTTTGCTCGGCGGGTTTGAGCACGATGCAGTTGCCGGCCGCCAGCGCCGGGGCGAGTTTCCACGCGGCCATCAGCAGCGGGAAGTTCCACGGAATGATCTGCCCGACCACGCCCAGTGGTTCGTGGAAATGATAGGCGGTAGTCAGTTCGTTGATTTCAGCGGCACCGCCCTCTTGAGCGCGGATGCAACCGGCGAAGTAACGGAAGTGGTCGGCGGCCAGCGGCACGTCAGCGTTGAGGGTTTCGCGCACGGCCTTGCCGTTGTCCCAGGTTTCGGTGACGGCGAGGATTTCCAGGTTCTGTTCGATGCGGTCAGCGATTTTCAGCAGCACCAGCGAGCGGTCCTGCGCCGAGGTTTTGCCCCAGGCATCAGCGGCGGCATGGGCGGCGTCGAGAGCCTTTTCGATGTCGGCGGCGCTGGAGCGCGGGAATTCGGCGATCACTTCACCGGTGACCGGTGAGGTATTGGTGAAGTACTCGCCATTGACCGGGGCGACGAACTCGCCGCCGATGAAATTGCCGTAGCGCGGTTTGAAGGAAACGATGGCGCCAGGTGTTCCGGGTTGTGCGTAGATCATGATGGGCCTCTGTCTGGGTCGATGCCTGTCAGGCCAACAGGCGATGAACCGATAGTAGAGAGCCCCGCCTGTCAGACGAATGCGCCGTTGGCAGGGGGACTCTCGTTATTTGGTAGTAGAAGGCGCCGCTGTGTCAGCGGGCTTTTGTGGCGAGGGAGCTTGCTCCCGTTCGGCTGCGAAGCAGTCGTAAATCCAAACGACTCGGTTGGGGCCGGGAACGTTGGGGGCGGCTTCGCAGCCCAGCGGGAGCAAGCTCCCTCGCCACAGGTCATTCATCGCCACTCAGGTTGTGGTTGCCAGGGTTAGTGCTTGGCAACCAGGTCCTTCGGCAGCTTGAAGGTCCACAGCATGCCGCCCTGGTTGAAGTCCTTGATGCGCTTGGCCACTTCGCCGCCCCACAGCGGTACCGCGCCGCCCCAGCCGGAGAGCACCGAAACGTATTGTTCGCCATCCATTTCCCAGGTGATGGGCGAGCCGAGCACGCCGGAGCCGGTCTGGAATTCCCAGACTTTCTCGCCGGTCTTGGCGTTGAACGCTTGTAGGAAACCTTCCGGCGTACCGGTGAACACCAGGTTGCCCTTGGTGGTCAGCACCCCGCCCCACAACGGCGCGAAGTTCTTGTGGCGCCAGACTTCCTTGCCGGTTTTCGGGTCGATGGCGCGCAGCACGCCGATGTAGTCTTCATTCAATGGCTTGATGGTGAAACCGGCGCCGAGGAACGCCGCGCCTTTTTTATAGGCGATGCCTTCGTTCCAGATGTCCATGCCCCACTCGTTGGACGGCACATAGAACAGGCCGGTGTCGCGGTTGTAGGCCATCGGCATCCAGTTTTTCGCCCCCAGGAACGCCGGCGCTACAAACACCGAACTGCCTTTGGCCTCGGAGCCCGGTGCACCCGGACGGCTGTCTTCGTTGTAGATCGGCCGACCGTTTTTATCCAGGCCACTGGCCCAGGTGATCTTGTCCACGAACGGGAAGCCGCGGATGAATTTGCCGTTGGTGCGATCCAGCACATAGAAGAAACCGTTACGGTCCGCGGTGGCCGCGGCTTTGATTTCCTTGCCGCCTTCGTTGTAGTTGAACGACACCAGTTCGTTCACGCCGTCATAGTCCCAGCCGTCGTGAGGGGTGCTCTGGAAGTGCCATTTGATCGTGCCGTCGTCCGGGTTCAGCGCCAGGCGCGAGGACGAGTAAAGGTTGTCGCCAGGGCGCAGGTGCGAGTTCCAGGGTGCCGGGTTGCCGGTGCCGAACAGCAGCAGATTGGTTTCCGGGTCGTAGTAGCCGCCCAGCCACGGCGCCGCGCCGCCGGTTTTCCACAAATCGCCCGGCCAGGTCTTGCCCGCTTCGCCGCCGGAGATGCCGTTCTCTACGGCCTTGCCGTCTTTGTAGACGTAACCCATGTGGCCTTCGACCGTTGGCCGGGTCCACAGTAGATCACCGTTTTTCGGGTCGTAGGCTTCGATCTTGCCCACCACCCCGAACTCGCCACCCGCCACGCCAGTGATCAGTTTGCCGTTGATCACCAGTGGCGCGGCGCTGATGGAGTAGCCTTCCTTGTGGTCGGCGACTTTCTTGCTCCATACCACTTTGCCGGTGTCTTTATTCAGGGCCACGAGCTTGGCGTCGAGAGTGCCGAAGATCACCAGGTCGCCATACAGCGCCACGCCACGGTTGATCACGTCACAGCACGGACGGATGTCATCCGGCAGGCGCGCGTCGTATTGCCAGAGCTTGCGGCCGGTGCGCGCATCCACGGCGAACACCCGTGAGTAGGAACCGGTCATGTACATCACGCCGTCCTTGATCATCGGCTGCGCTTGCTGACCGCGCTGTTTTTCACCGCCGAACGAAAAGGCCCAGACCGGGCGCAAGTCTTTCACGTTGTCGAC
Organism: Pseudomonas sp. Pseusp15; assembly: GCF_059492165.1. Classification (NCBI taxonomy): domain Bacteria; kingdom Pseudomonadati; phylum Pseudomonadota; class Gammaproteobacteria; order Pseudomonadales; family Pseudomonadaceae; genus Pseudomonas; species Pseudomonas sp. Pseusp15. The sequence continues at coordinate 1,717,249 of NZ_CP168523.1, read as the reverse complement.
ATTGAGGGTGTCCAGCGGGCTGTAGCGCTGACCCTGGACGCCCAGGCCATTGGTGACGACCTGTTCCGGATTCTTCGGATCCTGGAGGATGTCTTGATCGGAGACTGCGGCCATTGCCTGGCCGGACAACAGCATGGCACTGAGCAGCACGCTCAAGACGAAGGGTTGGCGACGTGCGGGTTGGGTCATGACGGCTACCTCTGCGGTTTTTGTTATACCCGGGAAATTTTCCCGGTCTGGTGCAGATTCTTGGGCGCCGCCGCCCTTGCAACAATTGCCCGCAATGCGGAGATTTCTAGTTCCTTGGTAGCGGGTCGGATGATGCCAATCAACGAAGGCTCACCACAAAGGATGCGTCGTATCTGAGATGGACTACTGATCCTTGCCGGAATCCACCCGCGTCATCTGCGCGCGCTCATAGCGCGGGTACAAATGGCTGACGCTACGGATCAGTTCATAGCGGCTCAGGTTGATCCCGGCGAAACGTTCGGGGATGGGACTGCGGATCATCTCGGCCATGTCGCTGCCGTTCGCCGCACCGTCGCGCATCAGTTGATCGAGCCATGAGAGGTAATCGCGCATCTGCTCGAACGGTTTGTTGTCCGTTGCCACGGGCCCATGCCCGGGCACAATCAGCGTCCACGGCAGCCCCTGAAGCGTGGCGATATCCGCCAGCCACACCGACAACCCCGGGCTATTCGGCGTGGTCAAGGCCCGCTGATAAAACACCAGATCCCCGGCAAACAGCACGCCGGTTTTCTGGTCGAGAATAGCCAGATCCGCGCCGGTGTGCCCACCCAGACTCAGCAGCCGCAAATCGTGGTTCCCAAAACTTTGCACGCCAGGCGTCAGCGTCTGCGTCGGCAACACCACTTCGGTGCCGCGCATCCAGTCACCCACCAGTCGATACATGTTCTCGGCCATCGCATCACCCTGTTGATGCAACAGCTCGGTGGTGCCGGCCAGTGCACCAATCGGCACGTCGATGAAGGCCTGATTGCCCAGCACATGGTCGGGATGGTGATGGGTCAGCAACACCTGGATCACCGGTTTATCGGTGGTTGTGGCAATCGCTTTGCGCAGGGCCTCGCCGTAGCGCTTCGATGGCCCGGTGTCGATCACCACCACCCCTTGCCCGGTGACGATGAACGCGGTGTTGACGATGTTGCCGCCGTTGTTCTTGGCGAAGTTATCGGTGCTGCCCTCAAGCAGCCAGGTGTCTTCGGCAATCTGTCGGGGCATGAGTGCGTAATCGGGATCGGCCAGGGTCGGCAGGCTCACACAGATGAACAACAACAGCATCCAGCGCATCACACGCTCCTTGGGTCAGGGTATGGCCGCATCGAATTGATTGCCGCTGTTGTCGCGCAGTATCAGACGCGTCTGCCCCGCCCCTTCGATGTCGAAAGCCAGGTTGGGGTTTTCGCTGACCGCCGGGAACAGCTCCAGACGCGCCAATACCCGGTTGTCTGAGTCCCGCAGCTCGGCCTGGTTGAGGAAAAACTCCGGGATGCCGCTGACCATGCCGTTGTCCATCGGATGCGCCACTTGCAAACGCACGCGACTGAACTCACCACGGGGATAACGACCGCCGAGCACTTCGCCGATGTGTTCTTCCCAGCCCGGCTGGGTGCGCACCACGCTCGGCGCCGTGCAACCGCCGCCGGCCGCGTCGATCAGGGTCGAGCCGACATGCCACAGCCCGTCGCGGGTCAACACCGCCGCGCGCAATGGCGTGGCCTGTTCGACGCGGATGCGGATCGACAGCCAGGGCAGCACACCGGTCAAAGGCTCGAAGTCGACGATTTTCGGCAGCGGGTTGAGTTCGGCCCAGGCAAGGATTCGCACCACTTCGCCCTTGAACGCCCGAGCGTCGATTTCCAACGGCACTTGCCGGGCGTCTTCGGCGAACGGCGGCGCCAGCAGCTTGACCCGCTCGTCGAACACGAACGGTGCGTCGCCAAGCATCTGCTTGTGATAGAACGCCCACATCACCGACGGCACCGGATCGACCTCAACCGCCTGCGCGGCCAAGGGCAACCAGCAGGCCAACAGCCAACGCGCGCGCCAATTCATTGTTGATACATCTCGGGCACGTCATAGCGCAGGCCGTAATGGGCATAAATGCTTTTGAGCGTGCCCTCGCGAATCAACGTTTCCAACGCCTCTTCCACGGCATAGGCCAGTTGCCGGTTGCTTTCATGCACCGCCATGCCGATCTCCCAGCGTTGCTTACCCATGTTCGGATAGGCGTTTTCCGCCAGCGCCACTTGCGGATCGGCGGCCTGATGCACCTGCCAGTCGATCTCGCCGCGCATCGCCATCACCGCGTCGACTTCACCGGCCTTCATCGCGGCAAACGCCTGGGGCACACCGGGGTAATGGTGGGTCTTGGCGGCGAGCATGCCGTTGAACACCGAGGTCAGGTAAAACGAGGGCACACTGTCGACTTCGACGCCAATCGGGTGCTGCTGGAACACCGCGACGCTGGCCACCGAGTCCAGTCGACGACGGTCATACGCCACCTGCCATTGTTCGGTCTGGTACGGCCCGAACATCACCACATGGCCGTTCTCCAGTTCGCCCAGCTCATTGCGTTTCTGTGAGTAATCGCGGTCGTAGGGGACGCGCATCATCAGGTCGGCCAGTTGCTGATTGTGCAGCTGACTGGCCCGCCAGATGTAATCGCGCAGGTCGTCGTCGAGCTTCTCTCCGGCGGGTGCCCAGATCAGTTTCAGGCGTACCCCCATGGCCTTGGCCAAGGCCTGGGCGAGTTCGACATCGACTCCGCGAGGCTGGCCGGCGTCCTCGAAACTGTAGGGCGCGAAGTCCTTGTAGACCGCGACTTTCAGCTCGGCGGCGGCGATCATTTCGTCATAGGTCCGGACCTGTGCCTGCGCTGCCTGGCAGCACAACCACACAGCGCTGATCAACACCGCGAGCAGGCGCATGGGTCACTCCTCGACGTGCACGCTGTCCAGGTAGGTGCGTACCGCCCACAAGGCTTCCTGGCTCAAGTAGTCGGCCATCTTCGGCATGTACACCCGGCCATCACGCACGGCACCATTACGCACCCGTTCGACGAACCACTCATCACCAGCCTCGCCGACATCGAGCATGCGCAAGTCAGGGGCAATGCCGCCGGATTTGGCTTCGAGGCCATGACAGGCCGCGCAGTTCTGGTTGTAGGCCGAAGAGCCGATCTCCAACGCTTTATCGTGTTCCGGGGAGGAGCGGTACGGGTTCACCGCCGCCCAACCATCGGCATTAACCTGCACGCCGGCATCCTTGATCGGGGTCAGTCCCTTGGTTTCGACGGCCTGGGGTACCACGTTGCCGTGAGCCCAGACGGAACCTGCGCTGATGAAGCCGGCCAGCAGTCCGGCAACGAGCAAGGCGTTGCGTTTTGTTGTCATTGTTATGCCCTCAAGATTGCACGCAAGACCTCTCTGAAGAGGCTATGGCACCCATCTTAGGAACGGCTTCGCGCCAACCCCATGCTGCTTTGGTGGTCGCGGCCTACTCCCTTGGTAGTAGGGCTTGCGGCGAACAGTCCGGGGGCGTTCTGGCGCCGTTACTACCTTGGTACTGGCTCATCGGTACTTTCTGCATATTTCCCCGACCGACCGGGGTTCCTATGCTGGCGCTACCTGTGATGGAGTGCCTTATGCGCCAGCTCGCCCCTTATGCCTTGATCTACCTGCTGGCGATTGCCTGCGCCGCCGGGTTGGCGACCCAGAGTCAGGCGGCGGATGCTCCGTTGCAGGTGCGGATCGGCTACCTGGGGTATCGCCCCGATCCTGGGCCATTGCTGTCGAACGTTATTCCTGAACCGACCGATGCCGGCCTGCGGGGCGCTGAACTGGCAATCATCGACAGCAACAGCACCGGGCACTTTCTCAACCAGCGCTACGAGTTGGTCAGCGCCAATGTCGACAACCCCGACGCCTTGCTCGAAGCCGCCAAAGCCCAACACGAACAAGGCCTGCGGCTGTTTGTGGTGAATGCACCGGCGGAAAACCTGCGCCGACTCAGCGCCATGCTCCCCGACAGCCTGCTGTTCAATGCCGGCAGCCCCGATGACAGCCTGCGCACTACCGATTGCCTGCCGAACGTGCTGCACAGCCTGCCGAGCCGGGCGATGCTGGCCGATGCGTTGGCGCAGTTTCTGGTGCTGCGCAAATGGCAACGGGCGCTGCTGATCGTCGGCCCCACCGCCGACGATCAAGCCTACGCCGCCGCCCTGCGCCGGGCGGCAAAACGCTTCGGCCTGCAACTGGTGGCGGAGAAAGCCTGGAGCTTCGATAACGATCAACGGCGCAGCGCCCAGGCCGACATGCCGCTGTTCACCCAAACCGCCGAGTACGACGTGGTGCTGGTGGCCGATGAACGCGGTGACTTCGGCGAGTACGTGCCCTACCAGACCTGGTACCCACGCCCGGTCGCCGGCACCCAGGGCCTGACCCCGGTGGGCTGGCACAAGACCGTGGAAACCTACGGTGCCGCGCAGTTGCAAAAACGCTTCGAAGCCCTGGCCGGGCGCTGGATGAACGACCGGGATTTCGCCGCATGGATGGCGGTGCGCAGCATTGCCAGCGCGGTGGGCAAACTGCGTCAGGCCGATGCCATGGCGATTCGTACCCTTGAAATCAGCGAGCAATTGCCGCTGGACGGCTTCAAGGGTCGCAAGCTCAGTTATCGGCCATGGAACGGTCAGTTGCGCCAACCGATTCCCATCGTGCAACCCCGGGCGCTGGTCAGCACCTCGCCGCAAGACGGTTTCCTGCACCCCTTCAACGAAATGGACAGCCTGGGTTACGACAAAGCCGAGGTCAGCTGCCGCTTTCCCTGAAAGCTCTACCACCACAACAATAAGGAATCTGCCATGCGCCGCACCCTGCTTTCATGCGCTCTACTGCTCGCCGCCGGGCATGCGGCGGCCAGCACCGCCTGGGTCTCCAACGAAAAGGACAACAGCCTGAGCCTGATCGACATGCAGACCCTGCAAGTCACCGACACCCTGCCCGTCGGCCAGCGCCCGCGCGGCCTGTTGCTGTCCCACGACAACAAGCTGCTGTACATCTGCGCCAGCGATTCGGACCGGGTCCAGGTGATGGACGTCGCCACGCGCAAGATCATCAAGGAACTGCCCTCGGGCAAAGACCCCGAACAATTCGCCCTGCACCCCAACAATCGCTGGTTGTATGTCTCCAACGAGGACGATGCGCTGGTGACGGTGATCGACACCGAAACCTCCAAGGTGCTAGGGCAGATCAACGTCGGCGTCGAGCCCGAAGGCATGGCGGTCAGCCCCGATGGCAAATGGGCGGTGAACACCAGCGAAACCACCAACATGCTGCACTGGATCGACACCGGCACCCAGACACTGGCCGACAATACGCTGGTGGATCAGCGGCCACGTTTCGTCGAGTTCAATCCCGATGGCTCGCAGCTTTGGGCCTCGGCGGAAATCGGTGGCACGGTGACGATTCTCGACGTCGCCAGCCGCAAGATCCTCAAGACCCTGAGCTTTCAGATCAAAGGCGTGCACCCGGACAAAGTCCAGCCTGTCGGCATCAAGCTCAGCGCCGACGGCAAGTACGGCTTCGTCGCCCTCGGCCCGGCCAACCATGTGGCGGTGATCGACGCCAAGACCTTCGAGATTGTTGATTACCTGCTGGTGGGGCGACGGGTCTGGCAGATGGCGTTTACCCCGGATCAACGGCAATTGCTGGCCACCAATGGCGTCAGTGGCGATGTGTCGGTGATCGATGTCGACACCCTCAAAGTCAGCAAATCGGTGAAGGTCGGGCGCTATCCCTGGGGCGTGGTGGTGACGCCATGAACGCCCTTGAGGTCAGCGACCTGAGTTTCGCCTACGGCCCACGCGAGGCCTTGCGCCAGGTGAGTTTCAGCCTGGCACCGGGGCGTTTTGCGGCGCTGCTTGGGCCCAATGGCGCGGGCAAATCAACCCTGATCGCCCTGCTCACCCGCCTCTATGATCTGCAACGCGGTGATATCCGGGTCGGCGGCTGCTCGTTGCGCGACGCGGCACGCCCGGCGCTCAAGCAATTAGGGGTGGTGTTTCAGCAAAGCACGCTGGATCTGGACCTCAGCGTCGAGCAGAACCTGCGTTATCACGCCGCGCTGCATGGTCTGTCCCGACGCCAGACCGGGCTGCGGGTCGACGCGGAGCTGGCGCGTCAGGCCCTGACCGAGCGCCGTCGCGAGCGAGTACGCGAACTCAATGGCGGCCACCGCCGGCGGGTGGAAATCGCCCGCGCGTTGCTGCACGAACCACGCCTGTTGTTGCTTGACGAGGCGAGTGTCGGCCTCGACCCGGCCAGTCGCCTGGCGCTCAACCAGCACATCCGCAGCCTGTGCCGCGAGCAAACCATCAGCGTGCTCTGGACCACTCATTTGCTGGATGAAGTGCAGCCCAGCGACGACTTGCTGATCCTGCATCAAGGCCGTTTGGTCGCCAGCGGACAAGCTGATGCGCTGAGCCTGGAACATGGCGGCGACCTCGATTCGGCCTTCGCTCGCCTGACCACCTCGGCCCCTTCAGGAGCAGTCAGCAGATGAACGCTTACTGGCAATGTTTCAGCGGTATCGTGCTGCGCGAATGGCTGCGCTTCGTGTTGCAGCGCACGCGGTTTCTCAGTGCGCTGGTGCGGCCGTTGTTGTGGCTGCTGGTGTTCGCCGCTGGATTCCGCGCGGCACTGGGCATCGCCATCATCGAGCCCTACGACACCTACATTCCCTATGAGGTTTACATCATCCCCGGCCTTGCCTGCATGATCCTGCTGTTCAACGGCATGCAAGGTTCGTTGTCGATGGTGTATGACCGGGAGATGGGCAGCATGCGCGTGCTGCTGACCAGCCCCCTGCCCCGGACCTTTCTGCTGTGCAGCAAATTACTGGCGACGTCGCTGATTTCGTTGTTGCAGGTGTACGCCTTCCTCGCGATTGCCTGGCTGTACGGCGTGCAACCGCCGGCCATGGGCCTGTTGCTGGCGTTGCCGGCGTTGCTGCTGGTGGCGTTGATGCTCAGTGCGCTGGGCCTGTTGCTGTCCAATGCGATTCGCCAACTGGAGAACTTTGCCGGGGTGATGAATTTCGTGATCTTCCCGCTGTTTTTCCTGTCGTCGGCGCTATATCCGCTGTGGAAAATGCGCGATTCCAGCGAGTGGCTGTATTGGCTGTGCGCCTTGAACCCGTTCACCCATGCGGTGGAGCTGGTGCGCTTCGCGCTGTACGAACGCTTCAACCTCTTGGCGCTGGCGGTGTGCGCGGGGCTGACGCTGGTGTTCGCCCTGCTCGCCGTGCTCACCTTCAACCCGCAACATGCGGCCTTGCGTAAATCCGGCTGACTACTCCGAACGATAAAAAACAGGACAAAATTACTACTTTGGTACTGGTTTACCTGTCTATCGTCGCATTCACAACGCATCGCTACTGGCATGTAATGGGTTCATAACTATAAGGACTGACCCCTATGCCGCGTGCCCGACGTGTTCTGTTGCGCCCTGCTCTCGCTGCGCTGTCGCTGAGCCTGTTGCTGGGCACCGCGCAGGCCGAAACAGCGCTGTTCTCCGCCGACGGTTATCGCATCGGCCTGTACCGCAGCCCGACCCCGACTCAGCTTCAGGGCGCGAGCATCATCGACACGCCCGCCCTGCAAGACCTGCTCAAGCAGACACCCCCGCCGGTGCTGATCGACGTCTACCGCCGACAATGGCTGCAAGGCCGCTTCATTGAAGACCAGCCCCACGAAAACCTGCCCGGCAGCCATTGGTTGGCCAATACCGGTGACGGCGATCTGACGCCCGACTGGCAAGACTATTTTGCGCGTAACCTGAACACATTGACCGCTGGCGATCACACGCAACCGTTGGTCTTTTACTGCCGCTCCGATTGCTGGTTGAGCTGGAACGCGGTAAAACGCGCTGCTTCCATGGGCTATAAAACACTGTATTGGTACCGCGACGGACTGGATGCCTGGCAAGCGGCGAATCTGCCCGTGACGCAGGCGAAGCCCGAGCCTTTTCCCTGACTTGAGCATTTGCGTGTTGTTGCCACACCCTGAAAAAAAATAATGAGGTGAAAGGCCATGTACAAAATTCTGATTGCCGACGATCACCCGCTGTTTCGCGAAGCCATTCATAACGTCATCAGCGACGGTTTCCCCGGCAGCGAGGTCATGGAAACCGCCGACCTCGACAGCGCCCTGGCCCTGACCCAGGAGCACGACGACCTGGACCTGATCCTGCTCGACCTGAACATGCCCGGCATGCACGGCCTCAATGGCCTGATCAACCTGCGCAACGAGGCGCCGACCATTCCGGTGGTGATCGTCTCGGCCGAACAGGACAAGCAGATCGTGCTGCAAGCCATCACCTATGGTGCGGTGGGGTTCATCACCAAGTCCTCGCCACGGGTGCAGATGACCGAAGCCATCCAGCAGATTCTCAATGGCAATGTGTACCTGCCGCCGGACATCATCCGCACGCAAAAGAGCGGTGCCAGCCGGCGCATGAGCGAGACCCCGAGCTTCCCGCCGGAGCTGCTCCAGGCGCTGACCCGCAAACAGCTGCTGGTGCTTGAACGCATGACCAAGGGCGAGTCGAACAAACAGATCGCCTACACCCTGGAAATCGCCGAAACCACGGTCAAGGCCCACGTCTCGGCGATCTTGCGCAAACTCAATGTGCACAACCGGGTGCAGGCGATATTGAGTGCCGGGGATATTGATTTCGGGTCGTATTTGCGGCGGTAACTGCCCGGTTTGAAAGCTGACCTGTGGCGAGGGAGCTTGCTCCCGCTCGGCTGCGAAGCAGTCGTCAATCCAGGCGACTCGGTGGTTTGTAAAGGGCCGCTTCGCGCCCCAGCGGGAGCAAGCTCCCTCGCCACAGGTTCGGTGTTATCTGGATGGGCCGAGCAAATGACTCATCGCCGTCTTGAGCTTCATCGGCCGCACCGGTTTGTGCATCAGGGTGTGGCCCAGTTCGCGGATCTGTTGCTTGAGTTCGTTGCTGTAGTTGGCGGTGATCATCATCGCCGGGATCGCCGAAGCGCGACGGGCGTTGATGCGGGCCACGGCGTCGACACCGTTCTGCTCGTCATCCAGGTGATAGTCGGCGATCAACAGGTCGGCTTCGGCGTGATAATTATCCACTTGCCGCGCCAGATCCTCCTCCGACAGCGCCGTAACCACCCGGCAGCCCCAACCTTCGAGCAAGGTGCGCATCCCGGCACAAATTGCCGCGTCGTTGTCCAGCACCCACACCCGTGCACCGCGCAGGCGCTCGAGCATCGGTTCACTCATCAACAAACTCGGCAATGCCTTCGGCGCCGTGGCGCTCAAAGGCACTTCGACGGAAAACATCGAGCCCTTGCCCGGCCATGAACGCACGTGAATCCGGTGGCCAAGAATACGCGCGATTTTCTCGACGATCGCCAGGCCCAGCCCCAAGCCGCGATCTTGATCGGGGCGCTGTACGTCACCGCGTTTGAACTCCTGAAAAATCTCCTCCAGACGGTTCTCGGCAATGCCCATGCCGCTGTCCCAGACTTCGATGGTCAGCCGCTGGTGATGGCGCCGGCAACCGAGTACCACCCGCCCGCTGTAGGTATAGCGGATTGCGTTGCTCAGCAGGTTGCGCAGGATCCGCGCGAGCAATTGAATGTCACTGCGCACCAGCGCCGAACACGGGATGAAATGCAGCTCGAGGCCTTCACTGCGGGCCACTTGGGTGTATTCGGCGGCCAGGTTTTCCAGCAATTCGCTGAGGGCGAACGGCGCAATGTCGGCCTTGATCACCCCGGCATCCAGTTTGGAAATGTCCACCAGTGTGCCCAACAGGTTTTCCACGTCTTCCAGGGAATTGCTGACATTGCGCACCAGATTCTCGTTGGCCACCGGTTCCCGGCGCTCCAGCAACGCGCTGGTAAACAATCGTGCGGCGTTGAGCGGTTGCAGCAGGTCGTGACTGACGGCGGCGAGAAATTTGGTCTTCGACAGGTTGGCCTGCTCGGCCTCGAGCTTGGCCTCGCGCAAGCGTGATTCCACGCGGCGGCGCTCGTCGATTTCGCGCAGCAATTGGTCATTGAGGGTGGTCAGTTCGGTGGTGCGTTCGCGTACCCGCAACTCAAGGTTCTGATAGGCCTGATGCAGCGCCTCGGCGGTACGGCGGCGCTCGGTGATGTCGCGGATCAACACGAAAATCCCCACCACTTCCCCGCTGGCCAGGCGGTTGGGCACATAGGAGCGCAGCATGTAGCGCTCCTGATTGTTGATGTTGGTTTCGGCAAACTCGAACGTCACGCTCTCGCCGGCCAGGGCACGAGCCACATAGGCCTCGAGGCGCTGATAGTGCTGCTCGCTGTGCACTTCGCGCAGGCTCTGCCCGAGCATCACGCCCCGGGGCCAGCAGTACCATTCTTCATAGACTTTGTTGGTGAACTCATAGACCAGATCGGCATTCAGGTAGGCGATCAGCGCCGGCACATGGTCGGTGATCAAGCGAATCCAGCGCTCGCTTTCGCTGAGGGCTTCGGCATGCTGATAGCGTTCGGTGATGTCGGTGAAGGTGTTGACGAAGCCGCCGGTGGGCAACGGATGGGTGCGGATTTCCAGGACCCGGCCATCGTAGAGGCGCTGCTCGCATTCCTGCACGTACCGCCCGTTGGCATCGCGACTGGCCGGGGTCAGCAGGTTCAATTCGCTGTCGGCGATCACTTCGGCGAACGGCCGATGAGCCGCCACCGGGGCCAGGCCACTGAGTTCCAGGAAGCGCCGGTTCCACAACTCCAGAATGCCCTCGGCGTTGACCATCGCCACCCCTTGGGACAGGTTGTCGACCGCCCGTTGCAATAGGTGCGATTTCTGCGCCACCGCCTGCTCGCGGCGCAGGGTTTCGCTGAGTTTGACGTCGGTAATGTCGGTGAACAGGATCACCCGCCCGCCTTCCTGGGTCGGCCGCTCGCTGACTTGCAGCCAACGGCCATTGTGCAGGCGATAGAGCAGGCTTTCGTCGACAGGCGACCGGGGTTCTTCACTAAACAACCCGGTCGAAGTCATCAACCGTTTGACCTCACTCAGGCGCATGCCCGCGTTGATCCGTACCCGGCTGTTACCCCAAAACGCCTTGAAACGGCTGTTGAACAGCACGATCCGCTGCTCGGCATCGAACAGCACAAAAGCGTCGGAGATGCTTTCAATGGCGTCGATCAAGTGTTGATGGGCGGTTTCGGCCCGTAGTCGCGCTTCGCTGAGCAAATGGTTGCCAGCCTTGAGTTCGGCCATGGCCTGGTTCAGGGCGTCGGTGCGCTCACGCACCTGTTCGGCCAGCACCACCGAATGCTGGAACGCCGCATACGGGTCGTTGCCCCGGGTGATACCGGACTCGATGCGTTCGATCAACGCGTCATTGATGCGCTGCAATTTTTGGTTCTCGTGCCGCAGGCTGGCGATTTGCGCCTGAAGGTCAGCGCTGTCCAGGGGCGCGTCCTCGGGCAATGGCGACCCCGGTGAAGGTCTGGTTGATGTGCATGCCATTGAACTGTTCTCCGTAGGTGTTGAAACCCATCACCCGCTGGTCCCGCAAAAACGCGCCGATCTGCTCGAGACTGCCGGCGTCTTCCAGTTCCAGGCGCCGGAGAAAACAGTCACAGCCGATGGTCAGCAACAAGTCCCCGAGACGCTCGCGCAAGCCCTCGAACAGGCCTTGCAGATTCGGCAGCATGGGGCCGGGTTTCATGACGGTGAGGACGATGCCGTTTTCCACCGCACAGTAGAAACTCAGGCTCAGGTCTGGGTGAACCTGCTGGATCGCCCGCACGTAATACTGATCGTTGATCCGTACCGCCAATGGGTGTGCGGCAAAGGTCCGGTAATCGAGGTCGGCCACCGGCACGCCGATATGCCGGGCGTACTCCTCGGCGGCCGGTTCGGCGTTGAGTTCGAATACCCGGCGCGAAGTGCTGTCGGCAGCGGTGACCACCAGTTTTTCGGCCCTGGGCAGGATGTGGTGGGTGGTGAAGACTTCAAAGTCCAGCCAGGTATTGACCAGCACCACCACCGCCGCGCCGCTGTGAAACTCGCCGCCGAAATACACATGAGTGTGGGTCAGGTAATTGTCGTCGCCGGCCGAACCGCCGAAATGCGGAATATCGCCCAACGCCGCGCTCAAGGCCGCGAGCACCATTTCTTCACGACTGGACAAGCCATCGAGCAGGGTCAGGGCGAAGCTGTTGCCCTTGATCGGCGCCAGGGTATTGCTGCGACAACCGCTGACCAGGCGCTCGACCATTTGCTGGGCATCGATCAGGCTGAAATGCTCCATCTCATCGATCAGTTCGGTAGAGATGGAAAAGTGCCGATGATCGAAGCCCACCGCCGTCACGCAGCTGCGGCCATAACCTTGGGGGGTGATTTCGCCGGCACTGGTGCAGCCCACCAGCCGAATGCCGCCGAAGCTCTGCTGCAACGCCTGCCCCAGCGCCTGCAAGTCGTACTCGGCGGAACAGAAGAACAGCACGAAGCCCAGATGCGGGTGCAGGAGTTGTCGCGCCAGATCCTGCGCCGCTTGCTGGGCATCGATGGCCTGGGACATGGCACTGACCACACCGTCGCTCTGAACCTGCTGCATCGTCGCCCCTCGCCTGTATGAGGCTCGAGTGTACGAAGCCTGCGGGCGGCGACGAATGCTACTTGGGTAGCGGGTGGGTGGTTCGATGGGATGAGAATGGTGGCCTGATCAGTGGGTGACTAGCGCAATTGTGGCGAGGGAGCTTGCTCCCGCTGGACTGCGAAGCAGTCCCCCGAATACTGGCCGATGCGCGACCAGGATCGGGGCCGCTGCGCGACCCAACGGGAGCAAGCTCCCTCTCCACAGAAAGCGCTCTCGCCACAAGGAGTGGTTAGTCAGCCCCTACCAGGTCAACACCGCCCCCACCGCAAACGTATCGGTGTTTTCATTCTGGGCGCTGGTGTCGTGGCCGTTGATTTCGAACTGGTTGTACTCGGCCACCAGCTTGAGGTTGTCGTTGACGTCATGGAACAGCGCAACGCCGCGAGTCTCATAATCGGCGCCGCTGCCGACCACGCCGTTACCGTCGTCCTTGGTCTTGCCATAAGACAAGGCCAGACGGTTCTTGCCCAGTTTGTAGGAGCCCTGCAACAGGTAACCGTTGCTGTCGACATTGCGCAGGGTCGGTTCACCGGCATTGTTGGTGAAGAACGGGTTAATGCCTTTGGCCTGGAAACCGGAGCCGGTCAGCGACAGCCCGCCCATCTTCGCCTGCAAGCCATAGCCGACGCCTTTGGAGGTGACGGACCCGACGCTGGAATCGGTGTTGTCCGAGGTCTGGTAGCTGCCGTTGAGCCAGCTGTAAATCTTCGCCCCGCCGAGGTCGAACTGATAGGTGATCTCGCTCTCGGTGCGCGGGTTCTTCTGGTACGCCTTGCCGGTTGCGCTGCTGTCGTTGGTGTCGACCGGGTCCATGATCCCCACCGCCACCCGCAAGCCGTCCATCATCGGGGTGCGATAGGTAATCTGCGAGGTCGGGAACGGGTACGGATAACCGCTGCCGATGTTGCCGAACGACACCCCGCCGCCGTCCACCAGGCCCAACGTATCGCTGACCTGACCGTAACCAGAGAGCAGTTCGTCGAGCAGGATGTTGGAACGGGCAAACAGGCCGAAATCCTTGCCGATCAACACCTCGCCCCATTCCGGGTTGGCCACCGTGCCGTAGAACTGCCGCACGTCAATGGCGGTGTTGGTGCCGTTGGTTTCGCTGTCGTTGATGGTCACCCAGAACGAGGCCCGGGCGCCGAGCTTGAGGTCATCGACCTGCTTGCCCATGTTGAAACCCAGATAGTTAGGCAAAAAACCCATCTTCACCCGCGCCTGGCGCCGGTCGTACTGATCGCCGGCCCGGTCCACGTTGCTATTGACGTAGAAGGCGTTGATGTAGCCATCGGTGGAGAAAGTGGTCTGGTCCTTGTCGTACAGCATGATCTCAGCCTGGACCATCGAGCTCAGGCCCAGGGATGACAGACTAACGATGAAAGCCGGCAAGAAACGATGCTTGAAATTCTTATTGTTGTGCATGACGCGCTCCGCTACGGGGACTTGATGTCGGAGGCGATTATCGAAAGCGGACAGGCGGCGTCATACGCTGCCTTGGGGGCGGTTGTCGGGTGCTTTGGGCTGGCCGGTAGCGCGCGGCAAATTCGGTGTAAGACCGCCCGTCGGCCAGGCCCGGAACTTAGGGCGTAAGCCTGCGGGCCACACAGACGTCCACAGGAACCGGTGCGCGCTAGGCGAGTGCTCTAAACAGCATGTAAACGGCAACCACCACGCAGACGCTGGCAAAGCCGATCTGCAACCCTCGGGCCGGCACCCGCGCGCAGAGTTTTCGGCCGAGGATCATCCCGACGATGCTGGCGACAATGAACGACACGCCCAAACCATCGATCCGCACCCCGGCGTGAAACGCGCCAATCACCCCGATGATCGAGATCAGGCTGATCACCATCAACGACGTGGCGACGATCCCGCGCATCTGCACATCGGTCAGTTGCTTGAACGCCGGCACTATCAGAAAACCGCCACCGACCCCGAGCAACCCCGAGACCACACCAGTGACCGCGCCGAGCGCGGCGAGGGTCGCGGTGCATTTGGCGGTCCAGGAAAAACGCCCGGTCTGCTGATCGAGCATGCAGTTCTTCTGGCCCCAGTTGGCGTGGCCGTGGTCGCTGGGGCCGGCATCGAGCTTTTCCGGGCGCAGCATCCGCCAGGCCACCATGACCATCAGCAGACTGAACAGGATTTTCAGGATCTTTTCCGGCAACTGATGAGCGAAGTAGATACCCACCGGCGAAAACACCGCGCCAAGCAAAGCAATCAACAGCGCCGCGCGATAGCGCACCAGACCATGGCGCAACCCGTCGATCGCACCGATCCCCGCCGCACTGCCCACCGCGAACAAGGCGACGGGCGCCGCCTGGGTCATGGTCAAACCCAGCCCGAGCACCAGCGCCGGCACCGCAAGAATACCGCCACCGGCGCCAGTCAAACCGAGCACCAGGCCCATGACCAGGCCAAAAAAACTTGCCAACAACATAAAACACTCATGATCCGCGAAAAAAGGCCGGGGACGCCCGGTATCGATTGAGTGACAGGATAGAGCCCGCACAGTTTTTTTCATTAATTGAATTGATGCGGGGCTGGTCAACGCAGGGAAAATGAAACTACCCTCAAGGCTTGTCCAAACAGAAACAGCCACCATGCCCGCCTTGATTGAAGCCTTCCTCGACCCCGCATCCAAGACCTACAGCTACGTGATCTACGAGCACGATGGCGGGCACTGCGCGATTGTCGACCCGGTGCTCGATTACAACGCCGCCGCAGGGCGCACTTCGACCGTCCAGGCCGACAGGATCATCGCCTTCGTTCGCCAACACCAGTTGCAGGTGCAATGGCTGCTTGAAACCCATGCCCACGCCGACCACCTGTCGGCCGCGCCTTATCTGCGCCGGGAACTGGGGGGCAAGATTGCGATCGGTCAGTCGATCAGCAAGGTTCAGGGGGTGTTCAAGACACTGTTCAATCTTGAACCAGGATTCAGGACCGACGGTTCGCAGTTCGATCACCTGTTCGCGCCGGACGAGTCATTCCGCATTGGCAATCTCAAGGCCACGGCCCTGCATGTGCCAGGGCATACTCCGGCAGATATGGCTTATTTGATCGACGGCGATGTGATTATGGTGGGCGACACGTTGTTCATGCCGGACGTCGGCACCGCGCGTTGCGACTTCCCCGGCGGCAACGCCAACCAGATGTTCGCCTCGATCCGCAAACTGCTGGCCTTCCCCGCCAGTGTGCGTCTCTTCGTTTGCCACGATTACCCGCCCGACAGTCGCGCTCCACAGTGCCAGACCACGGTTGGCGAGCAGCGTAAAAGCAACATTCATATCCACGATGGTATTGATGAGGCCGCCTTCGTCGCCATGCGTACCCAGCGTGACGCCGGTTTGTGCATGCCGACGCTGTTGCTGCCGGCGATTCAGGTGAATGTGCGGGCGGGGAATTTGCCGCCCGCGGAAGACAATGGCGTCACTTACCTGAAGATCCCCCTGAACCAACTCTAGCCCCGAACGCTGCCTCGCGGTGCTCGACAGCTGCTACGGCTGCTACAGCCGCTACAACTGCGATCGTCAATTGGCCAGGGTCAGGCCGTTGGCTGGCAACGGCAACGCCGTCTTGTAGCGCACTTGCTTGAGCGCAAAGCTCGAACGAATGTTCGCCACCCCCGGCACCTTGGTCAGGAAGTCCATCATGAAGCGCTCCAGCGACTGGATGGTCGGCACCAGCACGCGGATCAAATAGTCCGGGTCACCGGCCATCAAATAGCACTCCATCACTTCCGGGCGATCCGAAATCGCCTCTTCGAAATGCTGCAGCGCCTCTTCCACCTGCTTCTCCAGGCTGACGTGAATGAACACATTCACATGCAGCCCCAGCAAGTCGGCATCCAGCAACGTCACCTGCTCGCGAATCAGCCCTAATTCTTCCATCGCCTTGACCCGATTGAAGCACGGCGTGGGCGACAGGTTCACCGAGCGCGCGAGGTCGGCGTTGGTGATGCGCGCGTTCTCCTGAAGGCTGTTGAGAATGCCGATGTCGGTACGGTCCAGTTTGCGCATGAGACAAAAACACCTGTTTTTTATGTTTATGCAGATTTTTTATCCTCAAATGACCTCCAGCGCAACGAAACACAGAGAAATATTCTTCTTGGCCCGGCCTATGATTGTTGTAGGACAAGAATTCTTTTACCGAAGAATGACTGCCAGCTCACTACAAGAAATTCACAAGATCGAGCGTAGAAGCCATGAACCAAGCGTACGAACCGCTGCGCCTGCACGTTCCCGAACCTTCGGGCCGTCCCGGCTGCAAAACCGACTTCTCCTACCTGCATCTGACCGATGCCGGCACGGTGCGCAAACCCCCAATCGACGTAGAACCGGCCGATACCGCTGATCTGGCCAAAGGCCTGATTCGCGTGCTCGACGACCAGGGCAATGCCCTCGGCCCATGGGCTGAAGGCGTACCCGTCGAGATCCTGCGTAAAGGCATGCGCGCCATGCTCAAGACGCGGATCTACGACAACCGCATGGTGGTCGCCCAGCGCCAGAAAAAAATGTCGTTCTACATGCAGAGCCTCGGCGAAGAAGCCATCGGCAGCGCCCAGGCCCTGGCCCTGAACATCGACGACATGTGCTTCCCCACCTACCGTCAGCAAAGCATCCTGATGGCCCGCGAAGTGCCGCTGGTGGACCTGATCTGCCAACTGCTGTCCAACGAGCGCGATCCGCTCAAGGGCCGTCAGTTGCCAATCATGTACTCGGTCAAGGAAGCCGGTTTCTTCACCATCTCCGGCAACCTCGCCACCCAATTCGTCCAGGCGGTGGGCTGGGGCATGGCCTCGGCGATCAAGGGCGACACCAAAATCGCCTCGGCGTGGATCGGCGACGGTGCCACCGCTGAATCGGACTTCCACACCGCCCTCACCTTCGCCCACGTGTACCGTGCGCCAGTGATCCTCAATGTGGTCAACAACCAGTGGGCGATCTCGACGTTCCAGGCGATTGCCGGCGGTGAAGCCACCACCTTTGCCGGACGCGGCGTCGGTTGCGGCATCGCCTCCCTGCGGGTCGATGGCAACGATTTCTACGCGGTCTACGCTGCATCCGCCTGGGCTGCCGAACGCGCGCGGCGCAACCTCGGCCCGACCATGATCGAATGGGTCACCTACCGTGCCGGCCCGCACTCGACCTCCGATGATCCTTCCAAATACCGTCCGGCCGACGACTGGAGTCACTTCCCGTTGGGTGACCCGATTGCTCGCCTCAAGCAGCACCTGATCAAAATCGGTCAGTGGTCCGAGGAGGAACACGCCGCTGTCAGCGCCGAACTGGAAGCCGAAGTGATCGCCGCGCAGAAAGAAGCCGAGCAGTACGGCACCCTCGCCGGCGGTCAGATTCCGAGCGCCGCGACCATGTTCGAAGACGTCTACAAAGAGATGCCGGAGCACTTGAAGCGCCAGCGTCAGGAGTTGGGGATCTGACATGAACGATCACAACAATAATATTCAGTTGGAAACCGCCATGACCACGACCACCATGACCATGATCCAGGCCCTGCGCTCGGCCATGGATGTGATGCTTGAGCGTGACGACAACGTCGTGGTGTTCGGCCAGGACGTGGGCTACTTCGGCGGCGTATTCCGTTGCACCGAAGGGCTGCAGAACAAGTACGGCACCTCCCGCGTATTCGATGCACCGATCTCCGAAAGCGGCATCGTCGGCGTCGCCGTGGGCATGGGTGCTTACGGTTTGCGGCCAGTGGCCGAGATCCAGTTCGCCGATTACGTGTACCCGGCGTCGGACCAGATCATTTCCGAAGCGGCGCGCTTGCGTTATCGCTCGGCCGGCGAGTTCACCGCGCCGATGACCCTGCGCATGCCCTGCGGCGGCGGCATCTATGGCGGCCAGACTCACAGCCAGAGCATCGAGGCGATGTTCACCCAGGTCTGCGGCTTGCGCACCGTCATGCCATCCAACCCTTACGACGCCAAAGGCCTGCTGATCGCCTCCATCGAAAACGATGACCCGGTGATCTTCCTTGAGCCAAAACGCCTGTACAACGGCCCGTTCGACGGCCACCACGACCGCCCGGTAACCCCGTGGTCGAAACACCCCGCCGCGCAAGTGCCGGACGGCTACTACACCGTACCGCTGGATGTTGCCGCCATCACCCGCCCGGGCAAGGACGTGACCGTGCTCACTTACGGCACCACCGTCTACGTCTCGCAAGTCGCCGCTGAAGAAACCGGCATCGACGCCGAAGTCATCGACCTGCGCAGCCTGTGGCCGCTGGACCTGGAAACCATCGTCAAGTCGGTGAAGAAAACCGGACGCTGCGTAGTTGTTCACGAAGCGACCCGTACCTGCGGATTCGGCGCCGAGCTGGTCGCGCTGGTGCAAGAGCATTGCTTCCACTACCTGGAAGCGCCAATCGAGCGCGTGACCGGTTGGGACACCCCCTACCCGCACGCGCAAGAGTGGGCGTATTTCCCTGGTCCGTCCCGTGTGGGCGCGGCTTTGCATCGGGTTATGGAGGTCTGAATGGGCACGCACGTTATTAAAATGCCGGACATTGGCGAAGGCATTGCAGAAGTTGAATTGTCTCAGTGGCACGTCAAGGTCGGCGACATGGTCGTCGAAGATCAGGTGCTGGCCGATGTCATGACCGACAAGGCGATGGTCGACATCCCCTCGCCGGTGAACGGCAAGGTGATTGCACTGGGCGGACAGCCGGGCGAAGTCATGGCGGTCGGCAGCGTGCTGATCAGCATTGAAGTCGAAGGCGCGGGTAACGTTAAGGAATCGACTGCGCCAGCGGCTGTTGTTAAAGAAGCACCTGTGGCGGCGCCGAAAGTTGAAGCCGTCGTAGAAAGCGCACCGGCTGCAGCGGCCCCGCGTCCGGCTGCCGCTTGCCAAGGACCGATGGTCGCCCGCGAAGCCGACGAACGTCCGCTGGCCTCCCCGGCCGTGCGCAAGCATGCGTTGGACCTTGGCATTCAACTGCGCCTGGTGCGTGGCAGCGGCCCTGCCGGGCGGATTCTGCACGAAGACCTCGAAGCTTATCTGGCTCAGGGTCAGTCGAACGCATCGACGGCCACCGCCGCTTACGCCCAGCGCGACGACGAACAGCAAATCCCGGTGATCGGCATGCGCCGCAAGATCGCCCAGCGTATGCAGGACGCCACCCAGCGTGCCGCCCACTTCAGTTACGTCGAAGAAATCGACGTAACCGCCGTCGAAGAGCTGCGTGCGCACCTGAACGAAAAACACGGCGCGACCCGTGGCAAGCTGACCTTGCTGCCGTTCCTGGTGCGCGCCCTGGTCGTGGCCCTGCGCGACTTCCCGCAGATCAACGCCCGTTACGACGACGAGGCCCAGGTCATCACCCGCCTCGGCGCGGTGCATGTGGGCGTCGCCACGCAAGCCGACATCGGTTTGATGGTGCCGGTGGTGCGTCACGCCGAAGCCCGCAGCCTGTGGGACAACGCCGCGGAAATCTCCCGCCTGGCAACTGCCGCACGCACTGGCAAGGCCAGCCGCGATGAGCTGTCCGGCTCGACCATCACGCTGACCAGCCTCGGCGCCCTGGGCGGCATCGTCAGCACGCCGGTGCTGAACCTGCCGGAAGTGGCGATCGTCGGCGTGAACAAAATCGTCGAGCGACCAATGGTGATCAAAGGCCAGATCGTGATCCGCAAGATGATGAACCTCTCCAGCTCCTTCGATCACCGCGTGGTCGATGGCATGGACGCGGCGCAATTCATCCAGGCCGTTCGTGGCTTGCTCGAACAACCCGCAACGCTGTTTGTGGAGTAAGGAATGCAACAGACTCTAAATACTACGCTGCTGATCATCGGCGGCGGCCCTGGCGGCTATGTGACGGCGATCCGTGCCGGTCAATTGGGTATTTCGACCATTCTGGTGGAAGGCCAATCGTTGGGCGGCACCTGCCTGAACATCGGCTGCATTCCGTCCAAGGCGTTGATCCACGTCGCCGAACAGTTCCATCAGACACAGCACCACAGCCAATACTCGGCGCTGGGTATCAGCGTATCGGCGCCGACCCTGGACATCGGCAAAAGCGTCGAGTGGAAGGACGGCATCGTTGATCGCCTGACCACTGGCGTCTCCGCGCTATTAAAGAAGCACAAGGTCCAGGTCATCCACGGCTGGGCGAAAGTGATCGACGGCAAAACCGTTGAGGTCGGCGACACGCGGATTCAGTGCGAGCACCTGGTGCTGGCCACCGGTTCGACAAGCGTCAACCTGCCGATGCTGCCGATTGGCGGGCCGATCATCTCCTCCACTGAAGCCCTGGCGCCGAAAAGCGTGCCGAAACGGTTGGTTGTGGTCGGTGGCGGTTACATCGGTCTGGAGCTGGGGATTGCTTATCGCAAGCTCGGCGCCGAGGTCAGCGTAGTCGAGGCGCAGGATCGTATTCTGCCGGCTTACGATGCCGAACTGACCCATCCGGTGCACGAAGCACTCAAACAACTCGACGTGAAGCTTTACTTGAAGCACAGCGTTGAAGGCTTTGATTCTCAAAGAAATTCACTGCAAGTTCGCGACCCGAACGGCGACATCCTGAATCTTGCAACCGATCAGGTGCTGGTGGCCGTCGGTCGCAAACCCAACACCCAGGGCTGGAACCTCGAAACCTTGAACCTGGACATGAACGGTTCGGCGATCAAGATCGACAACCGTTGCCAGACCAGCATGCGCAACGTCTACGCCATCGGCGACCTCAGCGGCGAACCGATGCTCGCCCACCGGGCCATGGCCCAGGGCGAGATGGTTGCCGAACTGATCAGCGGCAAACACCGCGAATTCAACCCGACCGCCATTGCCGCCGTGTGTTTCACCGACCCGGAACTGGTGGTGGTCGGCAAGACCCCGGACGAGGCCAAGGCTGCGGGGCTGGACTGCATCGTGTCCAGCTTCCCGTTCGCCGCCAATGGCCGGGCGATGACACTGGAGTCCAAAAGTGGCTTCGTTCGGGTCGTGGCGCGGCGTGACAATCATCTGATTATTGGCTGGCAGGCGGTGGGTGTGGGTGTTTCGGAGTTGTCGACCGCGTTCGGTCAGAGCCTGGAAATGGGCGCCCGACTGGAAGACATCGCCGGCACCATCCACGCGCATCCGACGCTCGGCGAGGCGGTGCAGGAAGCGGCGCTGCGTGCGTTGGGGCACGCGCTGCATCTGTAACCGCTCAACTGTGGCGAGGGAGCTTGCTCCCGCTGGGCTGCGAAGCGGCCCCAACCGCGTCACTGCGATCTGCCTGATGCACCGCAGTGTCCGGTTTTACCAGTGCTGCGCACCGGAACGGGAGCAAGCTCCCTCGCCACAGGGTTTCGAATGATGAAAGATCGGCGACAAGTTTCATGAGCTGGCTAAGAAATCTGCCAATCACCCGATAGTCCGGGCTGCGATTTAGGCCCGGAATGAAGTATTGTTGTCCCCATCCAGAAAAATGTCAGAAGCCTTGAACCGTTTCGACGGTTGTTAAGTGATAGAGGGTGTCATGGGTAACGAAAGCATCAATTGGGACAAGCTGGGTTTTGACTACATCAAGACAGACAAGCGCTATCTGTCGCACTGGCGTAATGGCGAGTGGGACAAAGGCACCCTGACCGAAGACAACGTGCTGCACATCAGCGAAGGCTCGACTGCCCTTCACTATGGCCAGCAGTGCTTCGAAGGCCTGAAGGCCTACCGTTGCAAGGACGGTTCGATCAACCTGTTCCGCCCGGACCAGAACGCCGCCCGCATGCAACGCAGCTGCGCGCGCCTGCTGATGCCGCAAGTGTCCACCGAACAGTTCATCGAAGCGTGCAAGGACGTGGTCCGCGCCAACGAGCGTTTCATTCCGCCTTACGGCACCGGCGGCGCGCTGTACCTGCGTCCGTTCGTGATCGGCGTGGGTGACAACATCGGCGTGCGTACCGCACCCGAGTTCATCTTCTCGATCTTCTGCATCCCGGTCGGCGCCTACTTCAAGGGCGGCCTGACCCCACACAACTTCCAGATCTCCAGCTACGACCGTGCCGCTCCACAAGGCACCGGCGCGGCCAAGGTCGGTGGCAACTACGCCGCCAGCCTGATGCCAGGCTCCCAGGCCAAGAAGGCGCACTTCGCCGACGCCATCTACCTGGACCCGATGACCCACACCAAAATCGAAGAAGTCGGCTCGGCCAACTTCTTCGGGATCACCCACGACAACAAGTTCGTCACCCCGAACTCCCCTTCGGTGTTGCCGGGCATCACCCGTCTGTCGTTGATCGAACTGGCCAAGACCCGTCTGGGCCTGGAAGTGGTTGAAGGTGACGTGTTCATCGACAAGCTGTCCGACTTCAAGGAAGCCGGTGCATGCGGTACTGCCGCGGTGATCACCCCGATCGGCGGCATCAGCTACAACGACAAGCTGCACGTGTTCCACAGCGAAACCGAAGTCGGTCCGGTCACCCAGAAGCTCTACAAAGAGCTGACCGGTGTACAGACCGGCGACATCGAAGCGCCAGCGGGCTGGATCGTCAAGGTTTGATCTGACGCCACAGTCCGTTTGAACACAAAAGCCCGGCCATCACATTGAAGGCCGGGCTTTTTTTCGCCCGCGTTTCGTGCAAAACGCCACTAGACTTGCCACGTGCAACCGCCATCAACAGGTGCCACCACAACCATGGATAAATTCTGGCGAAAGTATCTGGCCTTGCTGGAAACCGACTTCACCACGCAGGTGTTCGACAACATCAAGAACCTGCTGGTGTGCGCCCTGTTGTTCGCGGCGGGCACCAACGCGTTGCGAGGCGGTCATCAACTGTTTATGGGATTGCTCGCCTCAAACCTTGCCGGCTGGGGGTTGATTGCAATATCAGCACTGTTGATGCTGCTCAGTGTCAGCGACGGCTTGCGCCGGCTGTCCAGGTTGCCGTATCACACGGCGTTCCAGATCATCCTGGGTCTGGTTTACCTGGTGCTGGCGGTGCGGGTGGTGGAGATCGTCTGGGATTTCAGAGCGTAGCGGTCACGGCACGAGGTGTCTGCCAACTCAGCTCATCCTGAGCGATCCGGGCAAATAACCACTCCACAAAGATCCGCGTGTGAGCCGTCACGTCCGGCGCAACACCGTAGTAATAACGCGGCAACGGCATGCGCAACTCGGGTAACGGGCAGATCAGGCGTCCGCTCGAGATATGGCTGCCCAACAAAGAGGTCGGGCACAGGGCAACGCCCTGTCCATCCACTGCGGCCTGAAGCACCAGGTGCATGTGATCAAACTGCCGGGTGACCTGAGTGGCTGACTGGCTTTGACCAAAGTGCATGGCCCAATTGTGCCAGTCTTCGCGACGGGCCTTGGCGGTCAGTAACGTATGCCGACTCAGGGACGTGAGGTCTTCAAGTGGCAGGCGCTCGATCAGCGCAGGGGCCGCGACCAGCAACAGTTCGTCTTCGAACAGCGCTCGCGCCTCAATCGCCGGTGCCCAATCGTCACGACCACGGCGAATGACGATATCGAACCCGTCGCGTGCCTGATCGGGTGCCTGGGTCTGGGTGATCACCTGCGGCTTGATGCCGGGGTGCCGCGCAACGAAATCCGCCAGCCTGGGCGTCAGCCAAAGCATGGCGAAGGACGGACGTACATTGATCTTCACGGTAGGCAGCGAGGCATGCTGCTTGAGCGCAGTGGCGGCATTGGCGATCTGCGACAGCCCGGCGCTGACCTGCTCATAAAAGCGCTGGCCGGCCGGCGTCAGCACAGATTGCCGGATACGTCGCTCAAACAGCAGCACCCCCAGGTATTCCTCGAGCAATTTGATATGCCGGCTGACGGCACTGTGGCTGACATGCAGCTCTTCAGCCGCCAGGCTGAAGCTCTGATGACGAGCAGCAACGGCGAAGGCGCGAACAGCATTAAGAGGCGGTAGTGGATTCATGCGTCTAATTTAGTCACCTATGCGCTGTAATTAAAGCGTTTGTCACGCCCTCCTCGCCACGCCAATCTGCCAGCACGCAGCCAATGCCACCTGACAGAGCAAGCCATGAACAGTTACGGACTCTTTGTACTCTTCGCCACCCTGACCATTTTGAGCCCGGGACCTGGTGTGGTCCTGACCCTGTCCAACGCGGTGCGCCACGGTTGGAGGGGGGCCGTGCCGGGCATTCTGGGGATCGCGTCGGGGGCGTTTGTGGTCGCTGCCATCAGCGCCACCAGTGTTGGCCTGATACTCAGCACCTCGGCGAACGCCTTTATCGCATTGAAATACGCAGGAGCCGCCTATTTGTTGTACCTGGGCTACAAAAGCTGGCGCTCGGATCGTTTCAGCACGCTGCTTGAAACACGCCCTTCAAGCCCGGGTTATCGCTTCCTTGAAGCGGCTTCGATGCAGCTTCTGAACCCCAAGGCGGTGTTTTTCTTTTTGGCGGTGTTCCCGCAATTCATCGACACTTCGGCGCACTTCTACAGCCAGTTCATCAAGCTGGTCGCCTCCTACGGCGTACTGGTGATCCTGGTGCACGGCAGCTATGCCTTGCTCGCCAATGCCGCCAAAGGCTGGTTGTCGAGCCCGAAAGGTTCCTGGCTGACCGCAAAAGTTTCGGGCGTGACCTTCGCCGGTTTTGGCGTGCTCATGGCCTCGGCCAGTCGCTAAGTCGCAGGACTGGCGATCGCGCGGCGCCTGTTCCCGGTGGACGTGAGTGGCGCTGTCATTCCCTGAATCGGCAGTTCAACGGCGAACCGGTGACCGAGTTCCTTTCGCCCCACCGCCGTCAACGCCAACGCCCGACTGTCCAGATCCTGCGTCACCCATTGGCGTTTGATCGCCGTTTGCAGCAACGCCGCGCCCAAGGCACCGCCCAGGTGCGGCCGACGCATGCTCCAGTCCAGGCACGGGCAGGCAAAGCGGCGGCGCAAAGTGCCGAGGTCTTTGACGTCGATGCCCAATCCTTCGAACAACGCTTCACCACTGTCGCTCAATCGATAAGCCTGCTCATCGGTTTGCAGCAACCACCCCGCGTCGATCATCCGGTCATGCAGCACCACTGCCAACGTGCCGGCCATGTGGTCGTAACAGGTACGGGCGAATTGCAGACGGTCCGGGGTGCGCGGGTTGAACGTCGGCGCGGCGTTCTGGCCGATCACCATCAGTGCTTCGAGTGCCTGGGCCACGCGCTTGTCCGCGAGGCTGTAATAGCGGTGACGGCCCTGAACGTGCAAACGCACCAGCGCCAGTTCCTTGAGCTTGGCCAGGTGTGCGCTGGCGGTCGAGGCGCTGACTTCGGCAACCGCCGCCAGCTCGGTGCTGGTGCGGGCATGGCCGTCCATCAGCGAGCAGAGGATTTTCGTCCGCGCAGGCTCTGCAATCGCTGCGGCCACTTGAGAGACGCCAACGTCATGTTGTTCTGCGTTCATATTTCGCTCCCGGACGAATCAAGGCCCTTTCGGACTGGTGATAGTAGCAACACTTTTCAACCATCGATAAGGCTGCGACCCATGGACCCGATCATCGCTGCGACTCACGCCGATCCTTACCCCTACTACGCGCAACTGCGTGCCGAGGGTGGATTGGTTTTTCATCAGGGACTGAAACTGTGGGTGGCCAGCAGCGCCCGAGCGGTTGCTGCCGTGCTGGCGCATCCGGATTGCCATGTGCGGCCGGCGCATGAGCCGGTGCCCAAGGCAATTGCTCAGGGCATGGCGGGCAAAGTGTTCGGTCAGCTAATGCGGATGAACGAGGGTGAGCGGCAGCGTTGCCCGAGGGCAGCGATTGAGCCGGGGCTGACGCTGATTGATGGGAATGACGTCAATTCACTGGTCAGCGCTCGGTTGATTACCCCTGGAGCCGATGGGTTGTACGCGGCGATGTTTCGCGGGCCGGTCTGTGTAGTGGCGACGTTGCTGGGCTTTTCTCCGGCTCAGGGCCGGGCCATCAGCGAGCTGACCGCAGACTTCGTCGCCTGCCTGTCACCCCTCAGCGACCAGGCCCAACTGGACGCTGCCCATGTTGCGGCAGAACAGCTGAAGGGATATTTCATCGAGCTTCTGGCTGATCCGAACAATCGAAGCGCCGTGCTCGCCGGTATCCGGCAGCGCTTCGCCACCTCGACCGACCCGGAAACCTTGATCGCCAACCTGATCGGCCTGTTCTCCCAGACCTACGAAGCCACCGCCGGGCTGATCGGCAATGCGCTACTGGCATTGAGTCGCAACCCGCAGATCGATTCGACTCAAGTCAACGACCTGATCGCCGAAGTGCAGCGCTTCGATCCTTCGGTACAGAACACCCGCCGCTTCGTCGCAGCGCCCTGCGAAATCGACGGCGTGAACCTGAACCCCGGCGACGTCATTCTGGTGCTGCTGGCCTCGGCCAATCGTGATCCGCTGCTCAATGACGATCCCGATACATTCCTGCTCGAACGCCCAAACCGCCGCAGCTTCACCTTCGGCGCCGGCCGTCATCAATGCCCGGGGCAAGTGCTGGCCTTGAGCATTGCCCGCGCGACGTTGGTTGAGATCCTGGCGATGAAACCTGCTTTGAGCCGGTTGACCTGGCACTACCGCGCCTCTCTGAACGGGCGCATTCCTTTGTTTACTGATCTGCCGAACGCCTGACAGACCGTGTCATCGCTCTTCGCCTTGTATCGCGGTAATAGCGGATCAGGCTTGCAGCAAAATCGCTGCGCAACCCAAGGGGGCAAGCCCCCTCGCCACAGATAGCAAAAACCCCGCTCTCTCCTCTCAGAGACAGCGGGGTTAATCATTTCAATTCACTCGCCCATCAATCATCCCGCGTCAGCACTTCCAGCAATTCAATCTCGAAAATCAGATTCGAATTCGGCGTAATCGCCCCCATCGAGCGCTCGCCGTAGGCCAGGTGCGCCGGCACCAGCAGCTTGCGCTTACCGCCGACCTGCATGCCCATGATTCCCTGGTCCCAGCCCTTGATTACCCGCCCGGTGCCAATCACGCACTGAAACGGTTTGCCCCGGCTGTAGGAAGAATCGAATTCGGTGCCGTCTTCCAACCACCCGCGATATTGGGTAGTGATCAGCGCGCCTTTGACGGCGGCTTTGCCGTCGCCCACTTCAAGGTCGATTACCTGCAACTCATCATTCATTACATTCACTCTATCTGTGCGCTTGCCCGAGCGGGCTTGATGGGCGCCGTTTTCCCAGAAATGCAGGCTATTGGCAACCATTTCGCTCTGCATCCGGCAGTGGTCGTGAACTGGGCACTGTACGAAAACTGCCTGATCGCAACTCGGCGACTTTTCGTACAGACCCTAATTTACACAACAGGACTTATGTAACCCGACAATACGCCGATACCGTGCAGCGGCACGGAAGCACCGAAGCAGCACTTACTCCATAGAAGGCAGGAGCCTGAACAATGTTTGAACACATCTGGCGCAGCATCCATTCCCCGGGCTACTTCCCCAACGTACTGGAGTGGATGATCAATATTCTCTTCAACCCGTTCATGGTGATTATGTGCCTGATGGTCGGAGCGCTGGCCGGTAAATGGTGGAGAGCCATCCCCTACGGCAGCCTCATTTGTTATGTGGTGTTCCTGAGCCGGTCGTCATTCTATCGGTGGGGAAGCATTTTCCCCGAAGCCGGCCTGCCTGCGCTGTTGATTGACGGCGCACTGCTGGCCCTCCTCGGCTTCTATTTGAAAGGCGTACTCAGAACCCGCTCAGAAGCAAAACCCGAAGGCCATTGGTTGCGCTGGCTTTATCAAAGCCTGAAGGTCGTCATGCTGACAGTCATGGTGATGTTCTGGGTACTCGTCGTGCTGGTTGTCGTGACCTTCACCGTCTCGGTCGCGACGCAACCGTCAGTGGTGAACTGACCCACCTCCTGCTTGCCAGGGTCTGTACGAAAAGTCGCCGAGTGTCGATCAGGCAAGGCAAAAACAGGCGATGAAGCGGAGTTTACGGGTTGTAAATGAGCATTCCGAGCCTGTTTTTAACGCAGCATGATCGACACGCAGGCAGTTTTTCGTACAGAGCCTTAATATACCCGCCACCTCCCCCACGGTTCGATACGCCATGAGCGCAATTTCTCAATGAGTCAGCTCTGGACCGACGTCACCATCGGCTCGCTGACCCTTGCCCTGATCGTCGCGCTGATTTGGCGCGATCGTTCGCTGCAAAAGCAGTTGGCCGAGTGCCGTGCGCTGATCGATAGCCTCACCGAGGGACAAAGTATCCACCAGGAAGGCGACGCCGAGCGCTTCAAACGCAGCCAATACTTCGCCCGCATCGGCACCTGGGACTGGGAGGTTGATACCGACAAGCTCTATTGGTCGGATGCAATCTACGGGATGTTCGGGTTCAAGATCGGCGAGGTGACGCCCTCCTACGCCCTGTTCTGTTCCTGTGTGCACCCGGACGACCGGGTCAAGGTCCGCGCCGGTGAATTGCGTTGCCTGGAAACCGGCGAAAACCACGACGAGGAATACCGCGTGGTCTGGCCGGACGGCAGCATCCGCTGGCTGCGGGAGACCGGCAATGTGGTCAAGAATGAGCATGACGCAACGATCAAGATGATGGGCGTGGTCCGCGACATCACCGAGGAAAAAGCCTCCGCCAGCTACCTGCAACACCTGGCCCATTACGACCCGCTGACCGGCCTGCCCAATCGCCTGGTGCTCGAAGAGCGCCTGTCCGCTGCCCTGGAACACGCCCGCCTCAGCGCCACGCGGGTGGCACTGGTATTTGTCGACCTCAATGGTTTCAAGGCGATCAACGACCACTATGGCCATGCGGCCGGCGACCGCGTGCTGATCACCACCGCGACACGCCTGAAGAAGATCCTGCGTTCAACCGACACCGTTGCCCGGATCGGCGGCGACGAGTTCGTGGTCATCCTCCAAGGACTTCCCCAAGGCAACAGCCTGCAAGACGAAGCCCGCAGCATCTGCCAGAAAATCTTCATCGAACTCGCACCGCCGGTGACCATTGGCAACGACCAGCGCCACATCGGCAGCAGCCTTGGGGTTGCGGTGTTCCCGGACCATGCGCCGAGCATGGACCGGTTGATTCACATTGCCGACCTGGCGATGTATGAGGCCAAGCGCAGCGGGAATAATCAGTATCGGTTGGGGAACATCAGCCCGATACGCGTACACAGCGAATAGCCTTGGGTAAACGCCGCGTCTCTGGGTCGGCAGCATTGATCCGCTTCATGCATCAATACATACCAACTATGCAATTAACATATCGATGTCCCTGCTCCACTATCCACCCCAATAAGAACCGTGCACCGCGTCCAGGCAGTGCACGTCATAAAAGCGGTGGAGTACACGTCAATGACAGCATCAATCCATTCCGGTCGCTCCCGGACCAGTGCGATTTTCCGAGTGACCTCGGGCAACTTCCTCGAGCAATTCGATTTCTTCCTTTTCGGCTTCTATGCCACGCAGATCGCTGCCGTATTTTTCCCTGCCAGCAGCGAGTTTGCGTCCCTGATGATGACGTTCGCGGTGTTCGGCGCGGGCTTCCTGATGCGTCCGTTGGGCGCCGTGATACTGGGCGCTTACATCGATGATGTGGGGCGCCGCAAAGGGCTGATCGTCACCCTGTCGATCATGGCCAGCGGTACGATTCTGATTGTGCTGGTGCCCGGATACGAAACCATCGGGCTGTTCGCCCCGGCCATCGTGCTGATCGGCCGATTGCTGCAAGGCTTCTCGGCCGGTGCGGAACTGGGCGGTGTATCAGTGTACCTCGCGGAGATCGCCACTCCCGGCAACAAAGGTTTCTTCACCAGTTGGCAATCCGCGAGCCAGCAAGTGGCGATCATCGTCGCGGCGGCTTTGGGCTATGGTCTGAACCAATGGATGGCGCCGACGATGATTGCCGATTGGGGATGGCGGATTCCGTTTTTCGTCGGCTGCATGATCGTGCCTTTCATCTTCTTCCTGCGCCGTAACCTGGAAGAAACCGAAGAGTTCACCGCCCGTAAACACCGGCCAAGCATGGGCGACGTGTTCCGCACCCTGGGACAGAACTGGGTCATCGTGTTCGCCGGGATGATGATGGTCGCCCTGACCACTACCGCGTTCTATCTGATCACCGTGTACGCGCCGACCTTCGGCAAAACCGTGCTGCACCTCAATACCTCCGATGCGCTGTTGGTGACCTTGCTGGTGGGCGTT
This sequence comes from Pseudomonas sp. Pseusp15, assembly GCF_059492165.1. Classification (NCBI taxonomy): domain Bacteria; kingdom Pseudomonadati; phylum Pseudomonadota; class Gammaproteobacteria; order Pseudomonadales; family Pseudomonadaceae; genus Pseudomonas; species Pseudomonas sp. Pseusp15. The sequence continues at coordinate 1,686,437 of NZ_CP168523.1, read as the reverse complement.
TCGAATTTTTTCTGGTTGCCGATTGGCGGCGCGCTTTCAGATCGCATCGGTCGTCGCCCGGTACTGATCGCCATGGCGTTGCTGACGTTGGCCACGGCCTACCCAGCGCTGACCTATCTGGTGCAAGCACCGAGTTTCATCAACATGCTGTTGGTGCTGCTGTGGTTGTCGTTCATTTATGGCTTGTACAACGGCGCAATGATCGCCGCGCTGACGGAAATCATGCCGGTCGAGGTTCGGGTCGCAGGTTTCTCCTTGGCTTATAGCCTGGCGACGGCGGTGTTCGGCGGTTTCACACCGGCCATATCGACCTTCCTGATCCAGTACACCGGCGATAAGGCCGCACCCGGTTACTGGATGAGTTTCGCCGCGTTCTGTGCCCTGTGCGCGACGCTGTTTCTCTATCGCCGTGCCTCTGGCCGCCTGCAACCGGCCGTGTCGTGAACCACCCAACCTCTAACTGCGAGAGCTATTTGATGAAAAGGTTTTTCAACTTTACCGCCCTGGCCCTGGTGGCCAGTCTCGGTCTGAGTTCGATCGCCCAGGCCGAAGAAATCCGTGTAATGACCTCCGGTGGTTTCACGGCGGCCTACAAAATCCTCGGTCCGAAATTCGCCGAGTCTAGCGGCAACACCCTGGACACCGCCCTCGGTCCATCCATGGGAAAAGCCCCGGAAGCGATTCCCAATCGTCTGGCCCGCGGTGAGAAAGCAGACGTGGTCATCATGGTCGGCTATGCCCTCGACGACCTGATCAAGCAAGGCAAAGTCGATCCCGCTTCACGGGTCGAACTGGCGGATTCGCGGATCGGCATGGTGGTGCGTGAAGGTGCGCCGAAGCCGGACATCAGCTCGGTGGAAGGCCTGAAAAAAACCCTGCTCGACGCCAAGTCAGTCGCCTACTCCGACAGTGCCAGCGGCGTGTATATCGAGGATCAACTGTTCAAGCGTCTGGGCATCGAAAACCAGCTCAAACCCAAATCGAAGATGATCCCGAAAATCCCGGTGGGCTCGGTGGTTGCCACCGGCGATTATCAACTGGGCTTCCAGCAGGTCAGCGAATTGCTACCGGTGCCTGGGGTGAGTTTTGTGGCGAAAATTCCGGAATCGGTGCAATCGGTCACCCGTTTCGCCGCCGGTATTCCGGTCAATGCGCAACACCCGGCCGAGGCCAAGGCGCTGCTTGAGTACCTGGCCTCCAGCGCAGCCCAGCCGGACGTAAAAGCGACGGGGCTGGACTCAGTCAGCCACTGACCGAAGGTTGCTGGACTTTCATTTCCACCACCAGGCGCTCCAACGCCAATGCCGCCGGGGTTAACGTACGACCCCGGCGCTTGATCAACCCGACATTGCGCATCACCTGCGGATCGGTCAACGGTACCCGCGTCAGAATCGGGTGGTCCGCCGCCGGCATCGCCATCAACGGCACGGCAGCCACGCCCAACCCGGCCTCCACCAGACCGATCATGGTCGTCACATGACGGGTTTCGCAGATGCTCGGCCGCTGCGGCACCACGCCAGCCAGCGCTTGATCCAGCAAAAAGCGATTGCCCGAAGTCTTGTCCAGCGAGATGTAATCCTGCTGATAAAACTCATCCCATGTCACGCTGCTGCGTCCTGCAAGGGGGTGATCTCGTCTGCACGCTACCACATAACCTTCCTGCACCAGCGGCTCGAATTCGACTTCGGCTTCCAGGGTGCCCATGAAGCTCAGGCCAAAGTCCGCTTCACCGTTGACCACGGCACTCAATACCTCGTGAGCACTGGAGTCGAGCACCTTGACCTTGATCCGCGGAAATTGCCGATGGTAGTGGGCGATCACACGCGGCATGAAGTAGTACGCCGCCGACGGCACACAGGCGACGGTGACATGCCCGAGCCGGGTCGAGGCGACTTCGCTGATACCCAGTAGCGCCACGTCCAGGTCATCCAGCAGGCGCTCGACGCTGGGCATGAAACCACGCCCGGCCTGAGTCAGGCTGACCCGGCGAGTCGTGCGTTCGAACAATTTCACGCCCAGAGCGTCTTCGAGCTTTTCGATCCGCCGGCTGAGGGCTGGTTGGGAGATGCGTACGGTGTCCGCAGCCTTGCGAAAGCTGCCCTGCTCCACCACGGCGCGAAAGGCTTGCAGATCGTTAAGGTCGAAGTTGATGGTCATGGTGCGCACTCGGGAACGAACAGTTTGATCAGCTTATCCTATGAATGTCACTAATTGATGCTAAATGTAACGACATCTTGGGTGCCTGCAAAATTGCCATCGCGAGGCCCAAACATTTTCGTTCATGGCTGACGCATCCGGCTCCAGCCTTTATCCTTATCGCCCCCGCCGTATCGAGTTTTTGGAGTTTCACATGCCCCATGAAGGCAACCTGTTACAAGCCGCTGTCGTCTTTTTGTTCGCGGCGGTGCTCGCCGTTCCCTTGGCCAAGCGCCTGCAATTGGGGGCGGTGCTCGGCTATCTGTTTGCCGGGGTGATCATCGGGCCGTCGGTGCTGGGTTTGATCGGTAATCCACAAAGCGTCAGCCACATCTCCGAACTCGGGGTGGTGTTGTTGCTGTTCATCATCGGCCTTGAGCTGTCGCCGCGACGTTTGTGGGTGATGCGCAAATCGGTGTTCGGCGTGGGCCTGGCACAGGTGCTGTTGACCGGTTCGGTGATTGGTGTGCTGGCGTTGTTCGTGTTCGGCCAGTCCCTGAACAGTGCCATCGTGTTGGGCCTCGGCCTGGCGTTGTCGTCCACCGCGTTTGGCTTGCAAAGCCTGGCCGAGCGCAAGGAACTGACCAGCCCCCATGGGCGGTTGGCGTTCGCGATTTTGCTGTTCCAGGACATCGCCGCGATCCCGTTGATCGCGATGGTGCCGTTGCTGGCCGGCGGTGATCACACCAGCAGTGCGGCCGAAGATTTGAACCATGGCTTGCGGGTGCTGGGCAGCATCGCGGTGGTGGTGATCGGCGGGCGCTATCTGTTGCGCCCGGTGTTTCGCGTGGTGGCCAAGACCGGTCTGCCGGAGGTGTCCACCGCCACCGCATTGCTGGTGGTGATCGGTACGGCGTGGCTGATGGACCTGGTGGGCGTGTCCATGGCACTCGGCGCGTTCCTCGCCGGCCTGCTGCTGGCGGACTCCGAATACCGTCACGAACTGGAAGCGCAGATCGAACCGTTCAAGGGCCTGCTGCTGGGGCTATTTTTCATCAGCGTCGGCATGGGTGCCAACTTGAGTCTGCTGCTCAGTGCGCCGGTCGTGGTGCTGGGGCTGACCCTGCTGCTGATCGCCATCAAGCTGCCGCTGCTGTTTGTGGTCGGTCGACTGGCCGGGGGGTTGGGCAAGGTCAATGCGATTCGTTTGGGGATCGTGCTGGCGGCCGGTGGTGAGTTTGCCTTCGTGGTGTTCAAGATCGGCCGGGACCAGGGCTTGTTCGAGCCGCGCCTGTACGACTTGCTGGTGCTGACCATCACCCTGTCGATGGCGCTGACGCCGCTGTTGCTGCTCGCCTGCGCACGCCTGGTCAAACCCAAGGTGCAACCGGTGGAGGTGCCGCAGAAGTTCCGCGAAATCGACGCCGACACGCCCCGCGTGGTCATCGCGGGCATGGGCCGTATGGGTCAGATCGTGGCGCGGATTCTGCGGGCGCAGAACATCAAGTTCATCGCCCTCGACACCTCGGTGGAAACCATCGAACTGTCCCGCAGCTTCGGCGGCGTGCCGGTGTTCTACGGCGACCCGATGCGCCCGGAAATCCTCAGCGCGGCCAAGGTCGAGCAAGCGGAGTTCTTTGTGATCGCCACCGATGATCCGGACACCAACATCAAGACGGCCGAGGTGGTGCACAAGCTGTATCCGCACATCAAAATCATCGCCCGTGCCCGTAACCGTCAGCATGTGCACCGGTTGGTGGATGTCGGGGCGCAGGCGGTGCGGGAAACCTATTACTCCAGCCTGGAAATGACCCGGCGCACCCTGGTTGGACTGGGGCTGACCCAAGCCCAGGCGGATGCGCGGATCAAGCGCTTTACCCATCACGACGAACAGGTGCTGGAGGCTCAGCACGCGGTGTATGACGATGCGGCCAAGGTGATGCAGACGGCGCAGGAAGCGCGGGCGGAACTGGCGAAGTTGTTTGAATCGGATCAGCTGGAAGAGCAAGCGGGCAAGGTTTGAGGTGACAGTGATGACTTCATCGCGAGCAAGCTCGCGATGAACGATAACGCAGTGTTCGAGGCAGCCCGAACGTCCAGGGAAACTTATCGCTGACGCTCGTTGACACCCGCACCAAAGCCCTCGGGCAGCATGCGCGTGAGCGTGTTGTCGCGAACCCAGTAGTGATGGACCAACCCCGCCGCCGCGTGCAAACCGATCAGCCAGTAACCGGCACTGCCGAGCCACTCATGCCAATGCTTGAATTGCTTGGCCAGCACGGGATCAACCGCCACGGGCGCCGGCAGGAAGAAATCGAAATACGGCATTGGCTTGCCGCCGGCGGCCAGCATCAACCAGGCCAATAGCGGTGTTGCGATCATCAGCACATACAGCGCCAGGTGCATGAGGTGCGAGACGCCGGTCTGCCAGGTTGACAGAGCCGGGGTAATCGGTGGCCGGGGGGTGAGGCGCCCGAGCAGGCGGACCCAGACCAACGCAAAAATGCTCAATCCGAATAAGCCGTGAAGCCCCAGAAAAAGGCCCCTCAAATCACTTCCACGGGGCAGTAGCCCTTTGATCTCGATGCAGCCATAAACGCCGACGAACAGCGCCAACATCAGCCAGTGCAAGGTGATCGAGAGTTTTCCATACCGGTGTACTGCTGAATCTCGGGTCATACAGAGCCTCTTGAAGATCGGTGGCGGCTGCCGACTCATTTCGTGCAGCCTGGATCCGGTTTCGTCGAACCGACCGGCGCCACCCTGCCTGTCCAGTCTTAAGACAATCTGAAGATAACCTTCAGACTTCGTTAAGAATCGCCTTTGATACTCCCCCCAAACTGACTCGGGGAGGCGTTCTTGCCCATGCACGATTTTGACTGGAACATCCCTCTGCCCCTGCACTTCGGTCAAGCCGAATCCTCGCAGATGAGTCTGGCCAGGGCCTTGCCGGACGATACCCAGCGACCCGTCTTCGAAGCTTTTATCCAGCAGCGTTTTCGCAAGGCCCATGGCGCCGATATCCGCCATTTCATGCCGCAACTGTTCGGCCTGAGCGATGAGTCCGACACGCTGTGTGCGGTGGCCGGCCTACGACTCGCCAGTACCGAGCCCTTGTTTCTGGAGCGTTACCTGGACGAGGCGATCGATCCGCTGATCAGCGCCGCTGCCGGCCAACCGGTGGACCGGGCCGGGATTGTCGAGGTCGGTAACCTCGCAGCCAGCGATACCGGCAGCGCGCGGCTGAGCATCGTCGCCATCACCTATCTGTTGGCCATGGGCGGGCTGGAATGGGTGGCGTTCACCGGCAACATCGGGCTGGTAAACAGTTTTCATCGCCTGGGTTTGAAGCCGGTGACGCTCTGCGCCGCCGATCCCGAGCGGTTGGGCGACGACCGTCACCACTGGGGCAGTTATTACGAGAGCCAGCCATGGGTGCATGTCGGCAACATCCGTGCCGGTTTCATTCATCTGCGCAACATCGGCCTGTTCAATCGCCTGGGGCTGCCAACCTCCCCTGAGGAGTCCAGCCATGTCGCCTGAAATGGAGCGCTTCAAACAAACCCTGCGCCATCACGCCGAACACAAAGGCAACGCCGTCGCTCTGTGGGGCGATCAGTTGAAACTCGACTACGCCACGCTGTACGCCGAGGTCACGGATCGCCAACAGCGTCTTCGTGATGAGCACGTCAAAGTGGTCGCGCTGGCTCTGGACAACGGTACCGAGGCGATGCTCTGGGACCTGGCCATCCTGTTCGAAGGCCTGACCTGCCTGACGTTGCCGCCCTTCTTCAGCCCGGCACAACGCATTCATTGCCTGCAACAGAGCCAGGCCGAACGGGTGATTGCCGAGCCGGAACTGGACGCCGAACTGCAAGGGGCCGGCTATGAACACACAGGCGAATTCTGGCGTCGTTCCTTCAGCGGCCCGAACCTCATCCCCGAAGGCACCGCCAAACTCACCTTCACTTCCGGCACCACCGGCACCCCCAAAGGTGTATGCCTGAGCGCCGAAAGCCTTTTGCGAGTGGCCCGTGAACTGGATCAGGCGAGCAAGCCCACCCATCCGCGACATCACCTGGCACTGCTGCCCCTGGCGATTCTGCTGGAAAACCTCGGCTGTTATGCCGCGCTGTATGCCGGCGCGACCCTGAGCGTGCCGAGCCAGAAAACCCTGGGCATTCAGGGGGCCAGCGGTGTCGATGTGCCGCGCTTGTTGGGGTGTCTGGCCTCCCGCGCGCCCGAGAGCTTGATCCTGGTGCCACAGTTGCTGCTGATGCTGGTCAGCGCCGCCGAGCAAAAGGCGTTCACCCCCCAATCGTTGCGTTTTGCCGCCGTGGGCGGTGCGCGGGTTTCCGAAGAGCTGCTGCACCGTGCCCAACGCATCGGCATGCCGGTGTACGAGGGTTACGGGTTGTCGGAGTGCGCGTCGGTGGTGTGCCTCAATCGCCCCGGAGCACACCGCCCCGGCAGCGTCGGCCGGCCCCTGCCCCATGTAGAAATTCGCCTGGCCGACGACGGCGAAGTGCTGGTCAAGGGCTCGACCCTGCTCGGCTATCTGGGGCAAGCGCCCTACCACGATGAATGGTGGCCGACCGGCGATCTCGGCGAGTTCGACCCGGAAGGCTTTCTCTACCTCAACGGGCGCAAGAAACATCAGTTCATCACCAGTTTCGGCCGCAACGTCAACCCGGAATGGGTCGAGGCCGAACTCACCCAGCGTCGCCACATCGCCCAGGCGTTCGTCTACGGCGAAGCGATGCCGAGCAACCACGCCCTGCTCTGGCCCCATCGACCGGACTGCACCGATGAAGAGCTGGCCACCGCCGTGGCCCAGGCCAATGAGGCCTTGCCCGATTACGCCCAGGTTCATCACTGGACCCGTCTCGATCAACCCTTCACCCCCGCCAACGGCCTGCTGACCGCCAATGGCCGACCGCGCCGCGATGCCATTGTCGAGCGTTACCGGGCGCTGCTCACTGAATCCGTTTTCCCCGAGGTATCTGCACCATGAGTTTTTTCGACACGCTGCAAGAAGCCACCTATCAAGAACGCCACGAGCTGTTCAATCTGCCGATCATCCGCGATGCCCTTGAGGGCAACGTGAGCCTGGACAGCTACCGCGCCTTCCTCACCCAGGCCTACTACCATGTGCGCCATACCGTGCCGTTGATGATGGCGTGCGGCGCACGTCTGCCGCAGCGTCTGGAATGGCTGCGCAAAGCGGTGTGCGAGTACATCGAGGACGAATACGGCCACGAACAGTGGGTGCTCGACGACATCGCAGCCTGTGGCGGCGACAAAGACGCCGTGCGTGATGGTCGTCCATCGCTGCCGATCGAGTTGATGGTCAGCTTTCTTTACGACTTGATTGCCCGGGACAACCCGGTGGGCCTGTTCGGCATGGTCAACGTGCTGGAAGGCACCAGCATCGCCCTGGCCACCCACGCGGCCGGCAGCATCCGTGAACGCCTGGCGCTGCCGGAAAGCGCCTTCAGCTACCTCAGTTCCCACGGCTCACTGGATATCGAACACATGCAGACCTACCGCCGCTTGATGAACCTGCTCGAAGACCCGGCCGACCAGGCTGCGGTGATTCATGCCTCGAAGGTCGTGTACACGCTCTACACCGACATGTTCCGTGGCCTGCCGCGCGATGGGGAGAATCTGCATGCGCCCGTCTGAGGCTCGCGTGGTATTGACCGGTGCCAGCGGCGGCATCGGCCTGGCCATCGCTGGCACCCTGTGTGCCAGTGGTGCACACGTATTGGCCGTGGCCCGGCATCGAGAGTCGCTGGAGCCCTTGCTCGAGCGCTACCCGGAGCAGTTGCGCTGGGTCGGGGCGGACCTGACCCTGCCCGACGACCGGCGCAAAGTGCTGGCGGCGGCCGAGGCCATCGGCGGCATCAACCTGCTGATCAATGCCGCGGGCGTCAATCACTTCGCCATGCTCGAACAACTCGATGACAGCGAGATCAACGCCATGCTCGCGGTGAACGTCGGCGCGCCGATCAGCCTGACCAAGTTATTGCTGCCGCTGCTCAAGCAGGCCGAGAGTGCCATGGTGGTGAACGTCGGTTCGACCTACGGCTCCATCGGCTACCCCGGTTACGCCAGCTATTGCGCCACCAAGTTTGCCCTGCGCGGTTTCTCCGAAGCCCTGCGCCGGGAACTGGCCGATACCCGGATCAACGTGCTCTACGTCGCCCCCCGAGCGACCCGCACCAGCATGAACAGTGCGGCGGCCCAAGCGCTGAACGATGCGCTCAAAGCCAATGTCGACGACCCGCAAACCGTTGCCTCGGCGGTCATCCACGCCATTGCCGGTGACCGTCGCGACTTGTACCTGGGCTGGCCGGAACGCTTTTTCGTGCGCCTGAACAGTCTGTTGCCGCATCTGGTGGACCGTGGCTTGCGCAAGCAATTGCCGCTGATCCGTCGCCTGAGTCAGAAGCCCGATAAGGAGAGCCTCAAACCATGAAGAAAATTCTCACTTGCTTGTTGTTCGCCGTGCTGAGCCAAAGCGTCTGGGCGCTGGAAGCCGCCGATCAGCAGCGCCTCAATGCCATTCAACAAAGCTGGGCGCACATCCAGTACGAATTGCCCGCCGAGCAGCGCAGCGCCGCCTTCGAAAAACTCGCAGCCCAGGCCTCGGCGTTCACCCGGGAACGCCAGTCCCTGGCCGAAGCGTGGATCTGGTCCGGCATCGTCACCAGCAGTTGGGCCGGCGCCCAGGGTGGCCTCGGTGCCCTGAGCAAGGCCAAGGCCGCCAAAGTCGATCTGGAAAAAGCCCTGGCCATCGATCCCAAGGCCCTGCAAGGCTCGGCCTACACCAGCCTCGCGGCGCTGTATGATCGGGTGCCCGGCTGGCCTATCGGTTTCGGCGACGCCGACAAGGCCGAAAAACTGTTGAAGCAGGCCTTGGAGCTGAACCCGACCGGCATCGACAGCCTGTACTTCTGGGGTGATCACCTTTACCGTCAAAAGCGCTATGGTGAAGCTCGGGATGCACTGCAAAAAGCCCTGCACGCCGCGCCCCGTCCTGGCCGGGAAAGCGCCGACGCCGGGCGTCGCAAAGAGATCGAAGCATTACTGGGTGATGTGAACAAGAAACTCGACTGACAGGAGTCCCGTGTGCGCTTATTACTGATCGAGGATGACGTAGCCCTTGGCGAGGGCATTCATCAGGCCCTGGGCCGTGAGGGTTACACCGTCGACTGGCTGCAGGACGGCAGCAACGCCTTGCATTCACTGCTCAGCGAAACCTTCGATGTGGCCGTGCTCGACCTCGGCCTGCCGCGCATGGACGGTCTGGAAGTGTTGCGCCGCTTGCGTGACAGCGGCTCGAACCTGCCGGTGCTGATCCTCACCTCCCGGGATGCCACTGAAGACCGCATCGCCGGGCTGGATGCCGGCGCCGACGATTACCTGGTTAAACCCTTCGATCTGGCCGAACTCAAGGCTCGCCTGCGAGCTTTGTTGCGCCGCAGTGCCGGTCGCGCGCAAGTGCTGATCGAACACGCTGGCATCTGCCTGAACCCCGGCACCCAGCAAGTCAGCTATCAGGGCGAACCGGTGGCGCTGACGCCCAAGGAATATCAACTGCTCCATGAATTGCTCTCGCCTCCGGGCCGGGTCATGACCCGCGATCACCTGATGCAACTGCTTTACGGCTGGAACGAAGAAGCCGAAAGCAACACCCTGGAAGTGCACATCCATCACTTGCGCAAGAAGTTCTCCACCGACCTGATCCGCACCATTCGTGGAGTGGGTTATCTGGTGGAGGAGCGTCGATGACTTCGATCCGGCGTCGCACCCTGACGCTGATCATCGGCCTGATGCTGACGGGGTTGGCAATCCTCAGCGTGTTCAACCTGCACGACAGCAATCACGAAATCGCCGAAGTCTACGACGCCCAACTGGCGCAGAATGCCCGGCTGCTGCAGGGTGTGATGCGCATGCCGCTGGCCAGCCATGAACACGCCGAACTGTATCAAGCGTTCAACAAGGCCTTGAGTGAAGCGGTGCCGGGCGTCGATGGTCACCCCTATGAAGGCAAAATTGCCTTTCAGGTGTGGAATAGCAAAGGCGAAGTGCTGGTGCACACCGCCAGCGCCCCCTCCTTCACCGTGCCGCCGACGACACATGGTTTCAGCGATGTGGTGGATTTGAGCAGCCGTCATTGGCGGGTGTTCGTGCTCGAAGACAAAGAGAATGACCTGCGCATCTGGGTCGGTGAACGGGACGACGTGCGTGCAGACCTGGTCGACCGGATCGTGCGTCACACCCTGTGGCCCAATGTGCTGGGCAGCCTGATGCTGGCGGCCATGGTCTGGCTGGCCATTGGCTGGGGGCTCAAACCCCTGGCCGATATGGCGGCAACGTTGCGGGCACGGCACAGCGGTTCTCTGGAGCCGTTGCAACTGACCCCGTTGCCCAGCGAACTGGAACCGATGCAAGCGGCGCTCAATCGGATGCTCGCGCAAATTCAAGAGGTGCTTGGCCGTGAGCGGCGCTTCATCGCCGACGCCGCCCACGAATTACGTACGCCACTGGCCGTGTTGCGGGTGCATGCGCAAAACCTGCTGGAAGCCGGCACGGAACAGGAGCGTCGTGAGTCCCTGGCGTTTCTGATTGCCGGGGTCGACCGCGCCAGCCGTCTGGTCAATCAATTGCTGACCATGGCCCGTCTCGAACCCAAGGCCGTGACGCCGGTGCTGCACAGCATCGACCTGAGTGAAACCGTGCGCGCCAGCCTGGCCCAGCTCACACCCTGGCTGCTGAGCAGGAACCTGGAACTGGCTTTCGACGCCGAGGACCGACCTTTCAAAGTCCTCGCCGACGCCGGCACCATCGACATCGCCCTGAACAACCTGGTCACCAACGCGGCGAATTTTTCGCCGGAGCATGGCGTCATCACCGTGCAATTGAGCCAGGATGACGGGTTCTACAACTTGAGCGTCCAGGACCAGGGACCGGGCATCGACGAAGCGGATCGCGCACGATTGTTCGAACGCTTTTACAGCCGTGGAAACACCGGCGGCGCGGGCCTGGGGCTGGCCATCGTCAACACCATCGCGACCCAGCTGGGTGGGCGGATTACCCTGGTCAATCCGCCCGAAGGCGGGTTGCGGGCGACGCTGTCGATTCCTGTTGACCAGCACCATTGAACACTCTGTGGCGAGGGAGCTTGCTCCCGCTGGGCTACGTAGCGGCCCCAAAATCTGAACAATCGCCGATTTTTGTGAGTGCTACGCACTCAAGCGGGAGCAAGCTCCCTCGCCACAGGTTTCTCACTGACTCAAGATTCCATTACCCGAGCGAGGCTAGCCCGCGAAGAACGATAACGCGGTGTGCCAGACCTGACGCCTTCGCAGGCAAGTCGGATCGCCGCACCGCTCGCTCCTACAAAGGAATGGAGCCTCGCAGCAGAGCCTGCTCACGCTCACACAACTCCACCACGTAATCCCACAACACCCGCAGCCGCACCGACTTGTGCAGCTCGCGCCGCGTACTGATCCAATAACTGCGCTGGATGCTTTCGTCCGGCAGCAACGGCACCAGTTCAGGATCGGCGCTGGCCATGTAGCACGGCAGCACGGCGATCCCCAGGCCCGAGCGTGCGGCCTGTTGTTGGGCGATGACGCTGGTGCTGTGAAACACCACCTGGGGGTTGCGGCAAAAGCTGTTGAGGAACATCAGTTCCTGGCTGAACAGCAAATCATCGACGTAGCCGATCCACGCGTGGCGGCCGAGGTCTTCGCGGCTGCGCAGCGGTGGCGAGCGGTCCAGATAGGCCTGGCTGGCGTAGAGCGCCAGTCGATAGTCGGTGAGTTTGCGGGTGACCAGCATGTCGGCGGCCGGGCGTTCGAGGTGAATGCTGATCTCCGCTTCACGGTTGAGGATGCTGACGAAGCGCGGCACCGCCACCAGTTCCACTTCCAACCCCGGATAGCGTTCGAACAACCCGTTCATGCGGCTGGCGAGGAACATGATGCCCAGCCCCTCCGTCACCCCGACGCGGATCTTGCCCAGCGGCGCGGTGGATTGGGTGATTTCTTCCTGGGCCAGCAACGCGACGTTTTCCATGGCCTCGGCATGCTTGAGCAGCGCTTCGCCGGCCGGGGTCAATTCGTAGCCTTGGGCATGCTGGACGAACAGCGCGGTGCCGAGGCTTTTTTCGATGGCCTCGATGTGCCGGGCCACGGTGGCGTGGGTGGTGTTCAAGCGGCGGGCGGCGGTCAGCAAGCGGCCGCTGCGCTGCAATTCAAGAAAAAACCGCAGGTCATTCCAGTCGAACATGAACCATCCTTGACGTTATGCCGTTACTAACGGCTGTTTAAAAACGCACAGCAGCTGCGCAAAAACTAACATTCTTTTAACGAAAGCTAACAACTAGGATGACCGACAACAAGAACAACAATACGAGGTCAGGGATGCAGACTTCCCTTGATGAATACGATTACATCGTGGTCGGCGCCGGGCCGGCCGGGTGTTTGCTGGCCAATCGACTGTCAGCCAACCCGCAACACCGCGTGTTGCTGCTCGAAGCCGGCGGCCGCGACAACTATCCGTGGATTCACATCCCCGTGGGTTACCTGTTCTGCATCGGCAACCCGCGCACCGACTGGTGTTTCAAGACCGAGTCGCAACCGGGCCTGCAAGGCCGCGCCCTGAGCTACCCGCGCGGCAAGGTACTCGGCGGCTGTTCCTCGATCAACGGCATGATCTACATGCGCGGCCAGGCTGGCGACTACGATGGCTGGGCGGCCGAGGGTAATCCTGGGTGGGGCTGGCAAGACGTGCTGCCGCTGTTCAAACAAAGCGAAAACCATTTTGCTGGCGATTCGGAGTTTCACGGCGCCGCCGGCGAATGGCGGATCGAGCGGCAACGTCTGTCGTGGCCGATTCTCGATGCCTTCCGCACCGCTGCCGAACAAAGCGGCATTGCCAGCATCGATGACTTCAACCAGGGCGACAACGAAGGCTGCGGCTATTTCCAGGTCAACCAGAAAGCCGGGGTGCGCTGGAACGCGGCCAAGGCGTTTCTCAAACCGGTCCGTCACCGCACCAACCTCACGGTGCTGACTGATGTTGAAGTCGACCGCGTGCTGCTGGAAAACGGCCGTGCCTCGGCGATCAGCGCCCGTTGGCAAGATCAGGCGAAAACCTTCAAGGCTCGCAAGGAAATCATCCTGTGTGCCGGCTCCGTCGGTTCACCAGGCATCCTCCAGCGTTCCGGCATCGGCCCTCGCCCGCTGTTGCAACAACTTGGCATCGGCGTTGCCCATGAACTGCCCGGCGTGGGCGGCAACCTGCAGGATCACCTGCAACTGCGGCTGATCTACAAACTGGAAAACGCCCGTACCCTGAACCAGATCGCCGGCACGCTGTGGGGCAAGATGGGCATGGGCCTGCGTTATCTGTATGACCGCAGCGGCCCATTGTCCATGGCCCCAAGCCAACTCGGCGCCTTCGCCCGTTCGGGGCCGGAACAGACCTCGGCGAACCTCGAATACCACGTGCAACCCCTGTCGCTGGAGCGCTTTGGCGAACCGCTGCACGCCTTCCCCGCCTTCACCGCGTCGGTCTGCGATCTGCGCCCGCAAAGCCGTGGGCGCATAGACATTCGTTCCGCCGACCCGCGAGAAGCGCCGCTGATCCAGCCCAATTACCTGAGCCATCCCGAAGACTTGCGAGTGGCGGCCGACGCGATCCGCCTGACCCGCCGCATCGTTCGCGCCCCCGCCCTGCAAGCGTTCAAACCGGTGGAATACCTGCCCGGCGACAGCTTGCAGAGCGAAGAGCAATTGCACGAAGCCGCCGCCCGAATCGGCACCACCATTTTCCACCCGGTGGGCACCTGCCGGATGGGCAACGACGCGGACGCGGTAGTCGACGCTGAGCTGCGCGTTCATGGCATCCCCGGCCTGCGCATCGCCGACGCCTCGATCATGCCGCGCATCACCTCGGGCAACACCTGCTCGCCGACATTGATGATCGCCGAGAAAGCCGCGCAACTGATCCTCGAAACAACCGCAAGGAGTTTTGCCCCTGACGAAAAAGCACTGACCGCAGTCTCTTGAGCAAAGGAATAGCGGCACCCGCCCACAAGGCTGGCGTCGACAGTGGAACAACAAAAACAATCACTGTGAGGGATACCGATATGTCAGAACATGTTCAGCCCCTGGAAGCCGTCCGCAGCGCGGGCACCAGTCAGGAAACCCAGAAAGTCATCTTCGCCTCGTCCCTGGGGACGGTGTTCGAGTGGTACGACTTTTTCCTCTACGGCGCCCTCGCGGCGGTCATCAGCAAACAGTTCTTCGCCGGGGTCAACGACACCACGGCGTTCATTTTCGCGCTGATGGCCTTCGCCGCCGGCTTCATCGTGCGCCCGTTCGGTGCGTTGGTGTTCGGACGCCTGGGGGACATGATCGGACGTAAATACACGTTCCTCGCGACCATCGTCCTCATGGGCCTGGCGACTTTCTGCGTCGGTTTGCTGCCGACTTACGCGAGCATCGGCATCGCCGCGCCGATCATCCTCGTGGTGCTGCGCATGCTCCAGGGGCTGGCGCTGGGTGGTGAGTACGGCGGCGCTGCCACTTACGTCGCCGAACACGCACCGATCGGCAAGCGCGGCTTCCACACCAGCTGGATTCAATCCACCGCCACCCTCGGCTTGCTGCTGTCGCTGCTGGTGGTGCTCGGCTGCCGTTACTTCACCGGCGACCAGTTCGAAGTCTGGGGCTGGCGTATTCCGTTTCTGTTTTCGATCGTGCTGCTGGGCATTTCCACCTGGATTCGCCTGAGCCTGCACGAGTCGCCTGCGTTCGTGAAAATGAAAGAGGAAGGCAAACTCTGCAAGTCGCCGCTGCGCGACTCCTTCGGCAAATGGGAAAACCTTAAAGTGGTGCTGATCGCCCTGTTCAGCATCAACGCCGGGCAAGCGGTGACCTTCTATGCCGCGCAGTTCTACGTGCTGTTCTTCCTCACGCAGTTCCTGAAAATGGACCCGGCCCTGGCCAACAGTCTGCTGATTGTCAGCGTGATCATTGGCGCGCCGTTCTTCATCTTTTTTGGCTGGCTGTCGGACAAGGTCGGACGCAAACCCGTGCTGATGATCGGCCTGCTGCTGGCGACTGCACTGTACTTTCCGATCTTCAAGTCCATCGCCCACTACGCCAACCCGGCCATCGACCAGGCCAGCCGTCAGGCTCCGATCACCGTGCTGGCCGACCCGGCCACCTGCACCTTCCAGTTCGACCCGGTGGGCAAGGCGAAATTTGATAGCCCGTGCGACAAGGTCAAAACCTTCCTGGTCAAACAGGGCCTGCCCTACAACAGCGAAGCGGCCCCGACCGGCAGCGGTGTGCAGGTGAGCGTCGGTGACGTGAAGCTCGACGGCTTTGACGAAGCGGCCCTGCGCGGCGCAGTGACCCTGGCCGGGTATCCGTCAAAAGCCGACATCCAGCTGATCAATAAACCGATGATCGTGGTGTTGATCGTCGCGCTGATCATCATCTCCGCCATGTGCTACGGCCCGCTGGCGGCGCTGATGGTCGAACTGTTCCCGACCCGCATTCGCTACACCTCGATGTCCCTGCCCTATCACATCGGCAACGGCTGGTTTGGTGGTTTCCTGCCGACGGTGTCGTTTGCCCTGGTGGTGTACACCGGGGATATTTTCTACGGGCTGTGGTACCCGGTGGTGATTACCGGGGTGAGCCTGGTGGTGGGGATGATGTGTTTGCGGGAGACGAAAAACGTGGACCTCGATAAAAACTGAGCGCTAACGGGAGGTTAGTTTGTGGCGAGGGTGCAAGCCCCCTCGCCACAAAATGTTTTCTGCACATCAGGTCTTGAGCACCTCAAACGTCACTTCGTCAGGATAGAACGCCACATACCCGCCAATCTGCGCAACCGACACCTTGGGGTGCTCATAACTCCATACCGCATTGGCACCTTCATGCCCGGGGATCTGCAGGCTGTAATAGCTGGCATCGCCCTTGTACGGGCAATAGCTGGTGTGGTCGGTGCGGGCGAAATACTGTTCGGCGATGTCCTCCCGCGGGATGTAGTACACCGGAGGATAATTGGTCTCATGCATGACCAGCGCCCGAGTGGACGACGCCACTTGAATGCCATGGAACTTCACCACCACGCAGCCGGGTTGGGGGACGATGGAGATGGGACTACCGGCACCTGGGACTTTCATGAAGTAGGTTCCTCTGTTGCTGTTGTGCGGTTTCCGCGCCCCAACAGGTATACCCCATGTTCTGGTATCGCGAGTACTTCGCAGCCGAACGGAGCGTGCTTCAGTCGCTGAATTGACCGCTGTCATCAAACGCAACAGCTCAAGCTGTACATCCATACAGATAAAGATTGCTCCATCGCTCATCAACCGCCATTCTGTGCACCTCTCGAACACTGATCGATGATGGTGGTTATGCGGCTGTACCTCTGTGAAAAACCTTCCCAGGCCAAAGATATCGCGGCCGTGCTCGGCGCCAGGCGTCGAGGCGACGGCTGCTGGCTGGGAACGGACGTCACGGTGACCTGGTGCATCGGCCACCTGCTGGAAACCGCGCCGCCGGATGCCTACGACGCGCGTTACAAACGTTGGGTGCTGGCGGATCTGCCGATCATTCCCGAAAAATGGAAAATGACCGTCAAGCCGCGCACGGCCAGCCAGTACAAGGCAGTCAAACGCCTGCTCGGCGAGGCCAGTGAACTGGTGATTGCCACCGACGCCGACCGTGAGGGCGAGATGATCGCCCGGGAACTGGTGGAACATTGCCGTTATCGCGGGCCGATCCAGCGGCTGTGGTTGTCGGCCCTGGACGATGCATCGATCCGCAAGGCGCTGGCGGCGCTCAAGCCGGGGGCCGAGACGTTCAGCCTCTATCATTCGGCGTTGGGGCGCTCCCGGGCCGACTGGTTGATCGGGATGAACATGAGTCGGCTGTTCACCCTGCTGGGGCGTCAGTCCGGCTATCAGGGCGTGTTGCCGGTCGGTCGGGTGCAGACGCCGACTTTGCGCCTGGTGGTGGATCGCGACCGCAGCATTGCCGATTTCGTCCCGGTGGCCTACTGGGCTATCGATGTGCAACTGCTGCACGATGGCACGGCATTCATGGCCCAGTGGCGTGCGGCGTCCGATGCTTGTGACGATCAGGATCGCTGCCTGAACCAGGCGCTGGCCCAGCAGGCGGCTGCAGCCATTGGCAATGCGGCGAGCGCTCGGGTGATCAAGCTACGTACCGAGCGCATGCGCGAAGTCGCGCCGCTGCCGTTCGACCTGGGTACTTTGCAGGAAGTCTGCTCGAAAAAACTCGGGCTCGGCGCCCAGGAAACCCTCGATATCGCCCAGGCCCTGTATGAAACCCATAAAGTCATCACCTACCCGCGCAGCGACTGCGGCTGCCTGCCCCTGAGTCAGCACAGCGAAGCGCCGGGTATTCTGGCGGCGCTCCGGCAAGCCGATCCGGCCCTGAACGCCTTGCACGATTATCTGGAGCCGCAACGCCGATCGCGGGCCTGGAACGATGCCAAGGTCAGCGCGCACCACGGCATCATTCCGACCGCCGCGGCGAAGAATCTTGATCGACTGGTGGGCAAGCAACGGGCGGTCTACACCCTGATTCGTGCGCGTTACCTGGCGCAGTTCCTGCCCAACCACGAATACGACCGCACCCAGGCCGACTTCGACTGCGCCGGTGAAGCCTTGCGCGCCGTGGGCAAGCAGATTGTCGAGCCCGGCTGGAAACGCGCCCTGCCCGAAGCCCTCGCGCCCGCCAAGGGCCGCGAAACACCGGCACCGCAAACACTGCCGACACTGGCCGAAGGGCGTGACTGCGCGGTGGCTGACGTGAAACTCAAGGACCTCTGGACCCAGCCGCCCAAGCCATTCACCGAAGGCGATCTGATCAAGGCAATGAAGAATGTTGCCAAACTGGTGGAAGATCCGCTGCTCAAGCAAAAGCTCAAGGACACCACCGGCATCGGCACCGAAGCCACACGCGCCTCGATCATCCAGGGCCTGTTGGATCGTGGTTATCTGATCAAGAACGGCAAGGCCCTGGCCGCGACGCCGGCGGCTTTCAGCCTGATCGATGCGGTGCCGCGAGCGATTGCCGACCCCGGCACCACGGCGATCTGGGAACAGGCGCTGGACATGGTGCAGAGCGGTGAAATGAGCCTGGAAGAATTCGTCACCAAACAGGCCGCGTGGATGAGCAAGCAAGTGGCACGCTGCGCCGGCCTGAACCTGACCATCAGCGGGCCGGCAAGCCCGGCCGGGCGTGGCGCCACACCGTGGAAAAACAAACGCAAACCCGCCAAACGCAAGCCTTCGACTGGAACCAAGCGCGCGGCGAAACCGGCGGGCAAGGTTTGAGGGCAGCGAATCGAAATGGTCTAGTGTTCTTCAATGTCAGTTAAGACACCGAAGGTACGACCATGGCGACAATCAGGAGCCAGCCCTCGATAGAACTGCACCCCGCCCAGCGCGACGAACTGGAAACCATCGAAAACCTGATGCAGTTCTACATGTACGATTTCAGCGAATGGCTGCCGCTGAAGCTCGGGGAACATGGTTACTTCAACATCCAGCCCAAACTGGACTACTGGCGCAACCCGGCAACCCGGCCGTTTCTGATCAAGGTCGACGGCGAGCTGGCAGGGTTCGTGACCGTGGATAACCAAACCCATATCGTCGGCGCCGAGTACAACATCGGCTACTTTTTTGTCAGTCGACGCTTTCGTGGCCAAGGTGTCGCGAAGTTTGTCGTCTCTGCCCTCTTGAGCCGCTTCCCCGGTCAATGGCAGATTTTCCACATCGATGCCAACCAGCCTGCGCGGCTGTTCTGGGCCAGGGTGATGCCCGATCTCACGGCCGGAGTGTTCACCGTGCATCAGCTGCCGATCGACGGTTATCCATGCACCGTTTACCGCTTTGAAAGATCGCAGCCCTCGGCAACGCCTACGGGGCCGGGGTAAGCGCTGCCGAAGATTCCAAACGGTGGCCACGCTGACTTTCTAATTCCAAAACCACTTTGTCCGACAATATGTAGTGAACAAAAATAATCACTACAAAACCGTTGACGCCTCCGATTTGCCCTTGCATGATGCAGACGTCTCCCCGATCGGGAGTACAGGCAACACGTTTGAGCAAGTTCGTCTGACCGCCGAGCTGTTTTTCCCGGATACACGCTGCCCACAAGGCAGATTGAAGAAGCTGACCTGGCCTGAACGTCCAGTACAAGGGCGAGAAACGCTAGCGATCAATCCTCATGAAGCTTGTGGCCGACCCTGAAAACGTCGGCAGTGGCCTCCAGGTTTTCGCTGCTTCTCTTCGTTGTGACGCTATTGCGTAGCAGTTATTCAACACGACTACATGCAACAGATGCGCGACCCCGTCGTATTGACGGTCGACCGCTGACGTCCTGGTTTCGGTGCCAGGGATCAACTAACCGATGGGCTACCTGTATTAGCGAATCAACTTTGAAAGATCACCAAATGGTCAAGGGGCTTACAATGAATCTGAACAATCAACCTACTATCGATGAACTGGCTCGTTTGTTCGCTGCGCAAAAAGACAGCCATGACAGCCATATTCTGTGGATCAGCAAATCGGGCCAGGTCCATATCGACTGCCTGTCGCCCCATGCCCACGAAGAAGAGTTCGACAAGAACAACCAGAACCTGCTGGCCCGCATGAAGATGTACCGTCGCGGCCAGGGCTATGTCGGCAAGAAAGCCGCGGCCGACAAGGACTTCATCGGTAATGTGCTGCAAACGCTGACACAGGCGTGGGCCTCGCTGCAGAACCAGAATGAAGTTCGGGTGATTGATCGGTTGTACTGATCTCTCCCAAACACAAGAAGGCCCCGCTCGTTTTATCGAGCGGGGCCTTTTTTATTCGTCACCGTCTGCACCTCTGACTTTGCACCGGGTCAAAAGAACAGGGCTATGGTTAACAGTGCGCTGGACATCGGTTTATCCGCTGGAGGTCTGCGATGAAAACAACCCTGACATTCATGCTACTGGCATTGGCGAGTGCAGCCCATGCGAACAGTCTCCCCGGCATTCCCGCCTTCGATGTGGACTGCCCTGGAAAAATCATGGTCCACGCCGACCAGGATGGTCCGGTGATGATCAACAGCAAAGAAGCCCAGACCAAAATGATCAATGATCGCCTTTTCGAGGCCAAGGGACCGGATGTGACGATCTCGATCAGCATCGCGGATGACGACACGGTAGCCGTGACCTATACCAGCAAGAAAGGCGGCAATGGCATCTGTCAGTCGGTGGATGATTGATTCACACGCTGGCGCTGCCGGCCATCACCAGGTTCGCGAACGCCACAGACGCGGCACTGTGATAGTTGTTCTTCCTGCGCAGCAATGCCGCGTCGCGCCGGGGTGCCTCGCCCTGTAATTCAATTCGGCGCAATGCCCGTTCCGCCGTGGCGATGGGCTCCGGGAGGATGGTGGCCATCGGCGTGTGGCGAATGACCTCCAGCAACGTACTCACCGAATTCACCTCGATCGTCACCTTGGGCGTGATGTTCTGCTGCCGAAAATACTCGTCGACTGAGGATCGGGTGATGAAGTCCGGCGTCAGCAACGCGAATTCCAATTGCGCCATCTCCTTGGGCGATAGCGGGATCTGCCGTTCGTACAACGGATGACGGTGCCCGACCACCACACCCAGAGTCTCGACAAACGCCGGCACGCACTCGATATCCGGGCTCCTCACCGGGGTGAAGGCAATGGCAATGTCCAGCGAGTCATCAAGCAACCCCGTCTCGATGTCATCCATCGACAACTCGAAAATCTGCAGATGGATGTTCGGAAACTTCGCCGCGTAATCGCGCACCAGCGGCCCCACCAGATACGCCATGAACGTTGGCGTCATGGCCAGTCGCAAGGTGCCGCGAGACAAGTCCTTCACATCATGCAGCGCGCGTTTGCCCGCTTCCAGTTCCACCAGCACCCGCCGGGCGCATTCGATATAGGCCTGCCCCGCGTCGGTCGCTTTGACCGTGCGCGAGGTGCGGTCGAACAGGCTGACACCCAGGGTTTCCTCCAGTTGCCGGATCTGCTGGGACAGCGTCGGTTGGGAGACGTGCAACGCCTCCGCAGCGCGGGTGAAGCCGCCGTGGTCGGCGACCGCCAGCAGGTAGCGCAAATGTCGGAGCAGCATGGGGCTCATCATCTATAGGCAAGACTTATGCAAAGCATTGTATATCGATCTTGGACGCTATGGATCAATCAACCGAAGATGGCTCCACTTTCCAGCCACAACCGATAGGAGTCACACCATGCAACAGTCCCACGCTTACCAGGACACCAGTCTGGCCCTGACCACTTCGATCCTCGATGCCAAGGCGCGCAAGAATCTGTCCTGGCAGGATCTGACTGACGGCACCGGCCTGGGTCTGGCCTACGTCACCGCCGCCCTGCTCGGTCAGCATCCACTGCCGGAAGCCGCCGCCAGAGTAATCGGCGAAAAACTCGAGCTGGACGCCGACTCCGTGGCCCGCCTGCAAATCATCCCGCTGCGCGGCAGCCTGTCGGGTGTTCCGACCGACCCGACCATCTACCGTTTCTACGAAATGATCCAGATCTACGGCACCACGCTCAAAGCCCTGGTTCACGAGCAGTTCGGCGACGGCATCATCAGCGCGATCAACTTCAAGCTGGACCTGAAAAAGGTCGAAGACCCGGAAGGCGGCTCCCGCGCCGTGATTACCCTGGACGGCAAGTTCCTGCCGCTGCGTCCGTTCTAAGTAACTGGCCACCTTTAGCAAGCGATACCCCGTAGCAGTTGCCGAGCCTGCGAGGCTGCTACGCCCCCTCATTCATTGCAAGGAAGTCCGCCATGAAAGCGCTCATCGAAGGTTTATTGAAGTTTCAGAAAGAAGCGTTTCCGCAACGTACCGACCTGTTCAAACACCTGGCCACCGCCCAGCATCCCGGCACCTTGTTCATCACCTGTTCCGACAGCCGCGTGGTACCGGAACTGCTGACCCAGCAAGAACCCGGCGAACTGTTCGTGGTGCGCAACGCCGGCAATATCGTGCCCTCTTACAGCCCGCATCCGGGCGGCGTGTCGGCCACGGTGGAATATGCGGTCGCGGTATTGGGCGTGACGGACATCGTGATCTGCGGGCATTCGGACTGTGGCGCCATGACCGCCATTGCCCAGTGCAAATGCATGGATCACCTGCCCGCCGTCAGCGGCTGGTTGCAGCACGCCGAGTCGGCCAAGGTGATCAACGAAGCCCGCCCTCATGCCAGCGACGCGGCCAAGGTCAGTTCGATGGTGCGGGAAAACGTCATCGCCCAACTGGCGAATATCCAGACCCACCCGAGCGTGCGCCTGGCCCTGGAAAAAGGCCTGTTGAACCTGCATGGCTGGGTCTATGACATCGAAACCGGCTCGGTCGATGCCCTGGATGCCGGCAGTCACAGCTTCGTGTCGCTGGCCGAACACCCCGGCACTTGCGCCGTGCACGGCAAAACGGTCGAAGCCGCCTGAAGGTGTCGACCGCACAAGCTGCACCAGGCTTGGCGCAGCGTTACAAAGTGGACAGGCGCGCTACTGCGCCCATCCTCGTTTCCCGGCCGGGAATGTGACACTCACACGGTCGCCCTGGTTATTTGTCGTCCGTCTTGGCTGACGATTGTGGCCGACGTTCAGGTGTGTCTTCAGCGTTGGGCGCTTCTGGAAAACTGCCTGGGGTGAACACATGAGTGAGCAATTCGCTGGCATCGATGTTGACGACACCAGGAACCGAACGGGCCAGAGCAACAGCGTGCTCACACTGTCTATGGGTATTGACGCGACCGCTCAATGCCACCGCACCCGCATGGGTTTTGACATGGACATTCAGGCCAAGAGTGGTATCGGCCAAGGCCAGGGCCGACTTCACTCGGGTGGTAATCCACGTGTCGTGAACGACCGTTTCCAGACCATGGGAGTAATGTTGGAAGTCATGAAGTTTCATGGCGCAATCCTCTCACACGTAATCAGATGCGCTGTCCGTCCCCGCGCGGGCACGGACACACAATAAGTATAGTGCGTGCCGTTGCCTGCGGCCGGCGGCTCCTGATGAGCGATGAAAATCCTCTGGGAGCAGCTTTACTTACCGCTCTCAGCGTTTGACCGACAGACTCGTCTGGGTCATGCGGCTGCGGATCGTGAACACGCCATCACCCGAGAGAATCGCGCTGCGCGCAAACAGGCGACCGCTCTCCCAGTTCGAAAGCCCCAGTTCCGGCTTGTTCAGCGCGTACTGTCCGTCGACCCAGCGGGTGATCCCGTTGCCGACAAAAGGCGCGTTGACCGCGTTGTAGAACCGCGCCTGCGCCTGGGCATCTTCACTGATCAGCGACACGGTGAATTGCGGGCTGTAGCGGTTGAACAAGGCAATGGCCTGATCCAGATCGTCGACGATCTTCAGGCTGACTTCCGGGGTTTCTTCCCATTCCCACTCGCGGCCCAATTGGTCCTCGGGCAGCGGTTCGGCCTGTGCTTCGGTCTGATAGCCTTCGGCGCGGTACACCTCGACGCTCGCGGTGCGCCAATCGCTCGGCAAATGCTGCTCGCTGCCCTCGACGATGTGCAGTTTGCAGCCCTGGCCTCGCGCGGTGCCGGCCTGTTGCAGTGCATCGAGAAACAGCGGCACCAGTTCGGCTGCTCGGTCGCGGTGGATCAGGCAAACGTTCAAAGTGTTGCAGACTTTGCGGTCCAGCGAATTGCGCACCACGGCGGCGAAGCGCTGGGCATCGGCATCTTTATTCGCGATCAGCCAGGCGCCACCGGTGCCATGCAGGCTGACGGCGGTACCGGCCTGTTGCGCGATGCTGCCCAACTGGCTGACCGCATGCCCCGAACCACGGGCCACGGCCAGCGACAGGCGCCGGTCGGCGAACATTGCCCAGCCGGCGGCGTGATTGACACTTTCGACCAGCGACACTGCACCGCTCGGCAACCCGGCATCGGCCAGTGCCGGATTCAATGCATGGGTGACGATGGCCTGGGCGGTGCCCAACGCGTCGCTGCCAATGCGCAGCACCGCGGTGTTACCAGTGCGTAGCACACCGGCAGCGTCGGCGAAGACATTGGGCCGGCCTTCGAACACAAAAGCGACGATGCCCAGCGGCGAAACCACCTGCTCGACTTTCCAGCCGTCGTGCTCGACGCAGCTCACGACTTGACCGCGGGTGGCCGGCGCATCGCGCCAGGCCCGCAGGCCGGCGATCATGTCGCGGCGCATGCGCTCATCAGCCAGCAATCGCGTGGTGGAACGCCCGCGTGCCTTGGCCCGCTCGATGTCGGCCAGGTTGGCGGCTGCAATCAAAGCCCAGCATTCCGGGGTTTCCAGGCGTTGCGCGAAGCGATCGAAGAACTCGCTGATGGCGTGATCCGAAACGCTGGACATTGCGGCAAACGCCGCTTCGGCGCGCTCGATGGCGATCGTCGCCGCTTGCTGATCCACCACAGGGATCAGCAACAACTCGCCGCTGACCTGCTCCACCAGCAGATGGTCGCCGGGCTGAAAGCGCGCCGCCAGTTCGGGGCTGACGACCGTGACACGATTACCGGCAAATGGGATCGGCGTGCCAGCGACTAGACGTTCGAGCGCAAGAGACATGAAGCGGTTTCACCATGCAGGGGACGGTCGGAAAATGTATAGGAAAATCCGTGGAGCGTCATTCACCGGGACGCGGTGGTGGTTACTTTTTCGCAAGTCGAAATACGTCCTGCTCCAGTCCATTGCTACCTTGTTTACGCTTGTCCGAATTCACGTCATAAACCACCAGCAACAAGGGCTCTTCTACACCATCGGTGCCTATAAAGGTCATCCCTTCGGCATGATCGCAGCCTTTATCTTCTCCTTGCCCGTAAGGAACCTCCAGGACCGACGTCAATTGTTCGCTGAAAACGAAACCTTCATCTGCTGGCCTGGCGCCGTCGCGCCATCGAAATACAGTGACGGGCCCGTCGAGGTCCATCGTCGGTCCAGCCAGGATCAACATATCGTCACCATCGAGGCATAAGTCCCTGACGCCGAGTCCATTCAGCTGGAAAAAATGCTTTCGATACTTTCGCCCACCCGGCCCGATTTTCTTCAGCCTCAGTGTGTGAGCAAGCTTGGGATGGTCTTCGGGTTCGACCTCCAGAATGATTGCCCATCCCCGCAGCACAGGCCCTCGCAACCCTATAAAAACACGCTTGCCATTGACCTCGAGGCCTTCGGTATCGAACCCGTTGTCCTTGCCGGGAATGTGCAGGAATGCCCCGACATGTTCGTCGTCCTTGAGTTCATCGAGCAATTCGTTACCCAGTTGATTGCCGGCCAATTGAGCGGCGACTCGATCATCGCTGGTGGTGCTCTTCACCAAAGTGAACGTCCCGTTTTCTTCGACCAGCGGAATCCGGGCCAGGAGAAAACGATTGCCATCACGGCTGACAATGGCCAGACGTTCGGCGTTTTTCTTCAGGGACTTGGTGCTATCGGGCTTTTTCCGTTTCAGGCTGTGAGAGCCCACGATCCAGAGATACCCTGTGTCGCGGTCGTAGCTCATGCCCTCCAGGTCTGCTTCAACGTCTTCTTTGCCAACGTCCGGCATGACCGGCAGCGTCAACAGGGATGCCAACGGGAACCGCTTCTGCTGATCAAACAGAAATTGGCCCGGGCTGGCGCGCTCGCGCCGGGTGAAACGTTCAAGGCTCAATGATTCATCATTGGCGACCCACAGGGTATTACCGACCTGCACCACGGCAGACAACCCGTCGCGCAAATGAGCGTCCGCCTCATTGAAGACGAGAAGCGCGGAACCGAACTTCATCATGGATTCACCCGCGCCTCCACCCGATCGGGTGAGCAGTCAAAAGATCTACTTCACGTTAGCGACCACCCGGTGCAAGTCAAGGAGCGCCATCAGAACACCGACCAGCCAATCCGCTGACTCAACAACTCCAGCGCCGCCATGCCCGCGAGCGAGTTACCGGCGGCGTTCAATTCCGGGGACCAGACGCACACCGTGAATTGCCCCGGCACCACCGCGACGATCCCCCCGCCCACGCCGCTCTTGCCCGGCAGACCGACGCGATAGGCAAAGTTGCCCGCTTCGTCGTACAGCCCGCTGGTGGCCATGATCGAGTTGACTTGTTGGGTCTGGCGGGCGCTGAGGATCTGTGCGCCGCTGTGTTTGCAGAAACCGTCGTTGGCCAGGAAGCAGAACGCCCGGGCCAGGTCCACGCAACTCATGCGCAGCGCGCAATGGCTGAAGTAGCTGCGCAGCACCGCCTCGACATCGTTATGGAAGTTGCCGAACGACTGCATCAGATACGCCATAGCCGCGTTACGCGCGCGGTGCTGGTATTCGGATTCGGCGACCTTGCCGTCCACCATGATGTTCGGGTTGCCGGACAAGCGCCGGACAAAATCGCGCATCGACAATGCCGGCGCTGCAAAGCGCGATTGATTGATGTCGCAGATCACCAGCGCACCGGCATTGATGAAGGGATTGCGCGGGCGCCCGCGCTCGAATTCCAGCTGCACCAGCGAGTTGAACGGCTGGCCCGACGGCTCGTGGCCCAGGCGTTCCCATATCGCTTCGCCGGAGTGTTCGATGGCCTGCACCAGGCTGAACACCTTGGAAATACTCTGCACCGAGAACGGCGTGTCGGCGTCCCCCGCGCAAAACAACTCGCCGTCATTGCCATACACGGCAATGCCCAATTGATTGCCCGGTACCTCGCCGAGGGCGGGAATGTAGTCAGCCACTTTGCCCTGACCGATCAACGGTCGGACTGCGTCAAGGATCTCGTTCAACAGCGCTTGCATGCCGGGTTCCGAAGTCTCGCCCCATGGGATTGCGGGGACACTGTCGCTAGACGCCGCTGGACGGCGCTGAATCACAGTTTTGTATGGGAATGTATCTGTCACGGTCCGGGATACACCAACTTGCACCGGGCGGCGTTTCAGACATATCGCCAATACAGCTGATTGCAACACTTCTGTCGTCCGCTGACCACCGGCAAACCGGGTCGGCCCTTGCTCAGGAGTGTCGTCATGATGACCCAAGTCCCCCGTTACCATGGTTGGTCGCTGTTTGGCCTGCTGGCCATGCTGGTGCTGTTGATGACCGGCCTGATTCTGCTGCTCAACCCCGATCTGGTGGAAGCCACCCGCAGCGCCATTCGCGCCACCGCACGCACTTCGTTTGCGCTGTTTCTTGCTGCGTTCACTGCATCGGCCCTGGCGGTGCTGGTGCCCTCGCCTTTCAGCCGCTCGCTGGTGCGTGAACGACGCTTCATCGGCCTGGCCTTCGCGTTTTCCCATCTGGTCCACGCCATTCTGATCTACAGCTACGGCCAACTGAACCCCGAGTTCTGGCCCGGTCGCACCACCGTCGGCAATATTCCGGGTTCGGTCGGTTACCTGTTCATTCTGTTGATGGCATTGACCTCATTCAAAACCACGGCGCGCCTGATCGGCCCCAAAGCCTGGAAAGCCCTGCACACCTGCGGCATGTGGGTGATCGCGGCGGTGTTCGCCTTTTCCAACTTCAAACGCATCCCACTGAGCGCCTGGTACGTCCTGCCGTTCGGCCTGATGTTTTCAGCGATTGTCATTCGGCTGCTGGGCACGATTGCGCAGAAGTACAAACGTAGCCTGCCCCGCGCCTATCCCCTGACCAACAACACCCCGTAGCAGCTCTGCGCTCGCTGTAGCAGCTGTCGAGCCTGCGTTCGGCTGCGCAGCAGTCGTGAATTCGACTAACGCGGTCAGCCTGACGCACCGCAACGTCAGGCTGTACGACTGCTTCGCAGCCGAACGCAGCCTCGCGCTGCTCGGCAGCTGCTACAGCGGCTACGGGTGATTGCCTGCCAACGATCAAACTCACGGAGATCAAACCCATGAACACTTCCCTTTCATCAGCCGTCAAAGGCCTGCACCTGAACCTCGACCGCGTCGGCAACTGGATCGCGCCCCTCACCCTGCGGCTGTTTCTGGCCTGGGAGTTTTTCGAGTCTGGCCTGGAAAAATGGAACGGCCAGAACTGGTTCGCGGACATCCAGGACCGCTTCCCGTTTCCCTTCAACCACGTTCCCGCCACGCTGAACTGGGAACTGGCGATGTGGGCCGAGCTGATCTGCGCCCTCACCCTGCTGGCAGGCCTCGGGACACGGCTCTCGGCGATTATTCTGGTGGTGGTCACGGTCGTCGCGACCGCTGCCGTCCACTGGCCGGCCGATTGGTCTACATTGAGTGAACTTGCCCAGGGTTATGCCATCAGCAACAAGGGCCACGGCAACTTCAAGCTGCCGTTGATCTACCTCGTAGCCCTCATGCCGTTGTTGTTCTCGGGGGCCGGCAAACTCAGCATGGACGCGTTGTTGGCTCGACTCTTCTGGCGGCGCAGTCACCGCTGAGACGCCAGCGTCTCGATACCCCATCCAACTTATGCAAAGGAGCCATCATGAGCGTAACCAGCCAATGGATCGAAATCAGCAGCCCCGAAGGCACCTTCGGCGCTTACCTGGCCATCCCCCACACCCGTAAAGGGCCGGGGATCGTGCTGATTCAGGAAATCTTCGGGGTCAACGAGCACATCCGCTCGGTCGCCGAGCAATACGCCGCCGATGGCTATCTGGTCATAGCGCCGGATCTGTTCTGGCGCCACGGCCACCGTATCGAACTGGGCTACGACGAAGCCGGCTGGAAACGCGCCGTCGAATTGATGAACGCCACCGACCGCTATAAAGCCCAGGCTGACATCAAACTGGCCATCGATACCCTGAAGACGCATACCGGGCTCGACGGCAGGATCGCCTCCATCGGTTACTGCTTCGGCGGCATGCTGTCGTACAACACCGCAGCCAACGGTTTCGTCGACGTGGCGATCGCCTATTACGGCGGCGGCATTCAGAATCAACTGGATCGGGCCGGTGAAATCAAGGTGCCGCTGCTGATGCACTTTGGCGAACAGGACAGCCACATCCCCATCGACGCCGTGAAGCAAATCGCCGAGCGTTTCGAGTTCAACGACGATGTCGATATCGAGGTGTATCCGGGGGCCGAACATGGTTTCAACTGCTCGCACCGTGACAGCTACAACCAACGGGCGGCGGCCGAGGCGCATGGCAATACGTTGATCTTTTTAAGTCAGAACCTTTGATAGCCGAGGTTGGCACTATCAATAATCGATGAGTATTCAACCCGGAAACCAGCATGGACAACCTCGCAAAACCCAGATCAGCCTCACTGCGTATCCCCTCCACGGTCTGGGCCCTGGGTTTTGTCAGCCTGTTCATGGACCTTTCGTCAGAGCTGGTGCACAGCCTGTTGCCGGTATTTCTGGTCACTACTTTAGGCGCCAGCGCACTGACCGTCGGGGTGATCGAGGGCATCGCCGAGGCGACCGCGATGGTGGTCAAGATATTCTCCGGCGCCATCAGCGACTTTATCGGCCGGCGTAAAGGCCTGCTGTTGATGGGCTACGGTCTGGCGGCGTTGTCGAAGCCGCTGTTTCCCCTCGCGCACTCGGTTGATGTGGTATTTACCGCGCGCTTTCTGGACCGCATCGGCAAAGGCATTCGTGGCGCGCCGCGCGATGCGCTGGTCGCCGATGTCGCCCCCGCCGAAATTCGTGGCGCCTGCTTTGGTCTGCGCCAGTCGATGGACACCGTGGGGGCGATTCTGGGTCCGGTTCTGGCGATCGTGCTGATGCTCTGGCTCGGGCAGATCCATCTGGTGTTGTGGTTTGCGGTGATCCCGGCGGTGATATCGGTGGCGTTGATTGTCGGTGGCGTCAAAGAACCTACCGATGTCGCCGGGAAACACACCTTTCGCTCGCCTATCCACTGGAAGGTACTGCGGGAGTTTTCCCGGGGTTACTGGTGGGTGGTGATCGTCGGCGGGCTCTTCACGCTGGCCCGTTTCAGCGAGGCCTTTCTGGTCTTGAAAGCGCAGCAGACAGGCCTGACGGCCACTTGGGTGCCGATGGTGATGGTGGTCATGTCGCTGCTGTATGCGGTGTCGGCCTACCCTGCCGGATGGTTGTCCGACCGGATCAGCCGCACCAAGTTGCTGTGTGTCGGCATGGGGCTGCTGATCCTGGCGGACCTGCTGCTGGCGCAAGCGGATTCAATCATGACCATGATGGCGGGCGTGGCCTTGTGGGGTCTGCATATGGGGTTCAGCCAGGGCATTCTCGCGACGCTGATCGCCGACACCGCACCCGAACATCTCAGGGGCACGGCCTTCGGCCTGTTCAATCTGATCAGCGGCGTGTGCCTGTTGATCGCCAGCGTACTGGCTGGCGCGCTATGGGAAACCTCGGGCTCCACCAGCACTTTCATCGCCGGGGCGGTGCTGGCGGCTGCGGCGCTGGCGTTGCTCCTGCTACGCAAGTCCTAATGCCGGCAAATTAAGCCGCAGCGCACTCTTTGTAGCAGCTGTCGAGCTTGCGAGGCTGCGTTCGGCTGCGCAGCAGTCGTGAATCCGGCTAACGCGATTCGCCTGACACACCGCAAGTTCTGGTTTGACGACTGCTTCGCAGCCGAACGCAGCCTCGCAAGCTCGACAGCTGCTACAGATCGCGATGCGACTTACCCGCATCAGCGCAAGTCCTAGTCCGCGATCGCGGTGAACCCGCGTTGCAAATCCTCGATCAACGCGTCGACATCTTCCAGGCCAATGTGCAACCGCAGCACCGGGTTCAATGCGCGATCTGCCGCACTGTTGCGATCCTGGGTGTCGGCGACGGTGACCAGGCTTTCATAGCCGCCCCAGGACGCGCCCAGACCAAACACCTGCAACGCATCGATGAAGCGCTCTACATACGTAGCGTCGGCATCACGCAGTTCGAAGGACAGTAAGCCGTTACTGCCCGTGAAGTCCCGTCGCCACAGTGCATGGTGGGGATGATCGGCCAGCGCCGGATGGAACACCCGTTTCACCTGCGGTTGCGCTTGTAGCCAATGAGCGATTTCCAGGGCCTGGCGTTCGTGCACCTCCAGGCGTGGCGCCAGGGTTCGGGCGCCGCGCAGCACCAGCCAGGCGTCGTCGGGGCTGACGGCGCTGCCAAAGGTGTCGCTCATGGACGCCAGCGGCTGCCAGACTTCTTGCCGGGTACAGACGCTGCCCATGACCACATCGCTGTGGCCACACAGGTACTTGGTCAACGCCATGATCGAGATGTCCGCGCCCAGGGTCAGCGGCCGGTACAGGTAGCCCGAGCCCCAAGTATTATCGACGGCCAGCAGGATACCCCGTGGTTTGCACAGCGCGGCAATGGCCGGCAGGTCGCAGAGTTCATACAGCAGCGAGCCGGGCACTTCGGTGTAGACCATTTTGGTGTTGGCTTGCAGTTGCCCTTGCAGGCCGCTGCCGTCAGGCGCGAAGTAGCTGACCTGGATGCCGAACGGCCCAAGCAGCTCCCGAGCCAGACGCCGCACGGGCGCATACACCGCGTCGGTGATCAGCACATGATCGCCGGGCCGCAGGTAGGCCAGGAAGGTCTGCGCCACCGCCGCCAGCCCGGTGCCAAACAAGCGGGTGCGATAACCGCCTTCCAGCTCCGTCACCAGGTCTTCCAAGGCAAAAGCGGTCGGATTGCCCCGAGCGCCATAGCTCAGCACCCGCTCCCGGTCACGGCGAGCACGGGCATCGCGCATCTGCGCCAGGTTGTCGAACAGCACCGTGCTCAAACGAGTGACGGGCACGTTGACACCTCGACTGCCACTGCCCTTTTCGGTACGCGCCGCCTGCACCAGACGGGTACGCACCCGCGCATCACGAGTCGCTTGAGACGGCGCACGCAGCGGTTTCAGGCTGGCGATTTCGTCTGCGCTCATTTGCGCCAACAGACCGACTTCCCAGGCCAGGTACTGACGCGCCGCGTCCTTGTTACCGGCGTGGCGATCATGGGTAAAGAACAGAAAATCGATGCACTGCTGATCCGGCGGCGTGTTGGCATCCTCTTGCAACGCAAAACCCGCCTCGCGCCAGGCGTCAACACCGCCGCTCAACAGCCGGGTTTGCGCACGTTGAACATCGGGCAATTCCAGCGCCGCGAACGCTGCCAGTTGCGGGTCATCGGCCAGCAACACCAGAGGTCGCTGTTCACCGGCCACTTCACTTGCCAGCAACGAACGAATCGACCAGCGTGAGCCGGCGATATGACCTTTGCGGAAGGTCATGCTCGGGCGCAGGTCAACCAATGCCACCGCGCTGTCCTTCAACGCATCGGCCAAGGCCTGCGCGGTGATCACGGGCAATGTTTCGTGAATGGATACCTCAAGCGCGGGCAACGCCAGACCGCTACTCACCCCACCTTCCAGCACATAAGCTTCATGCCCCAACTGCCGAAGCCAACTGGCGATGATCGGCGCCCGTATGCCATCACTGTCGATCAGCACCAACCGCGCCTGACGTACGCCGATGTACAGGTCGGTAGACTGAATCAACTGCCCGCCCGGCGTGTGTTGCGCGCCGGGCAAACTGCCGGCGACAAACTCCTCGGCGGTACGCACATCGCACAGAAACAAACTGCGTGCGGCCTCCCCGGCCCACTGCTCGACCTGCGCCGCCGTAACGGTGTTTACCCCGGCCCGTGCGGCCAGTTGTGCCGCGGCGAGGCGTTGTTGCGGCAAGGTCTTGGATGACACCTCATCGGCATAGCGGCGGGTGCTGCCATGTTCCAGCCGGAAATCTTCCAGGTACCAGCCCTGCGTACCGTTTTCCAAGGCGTAGACCGGATTCTTCAATCCCAGATTGATCAGGGTCTGGGCGCCAATAATGCTGCGGGTTCGACCGGCACAATTGACCACGATCGGCGTGCTGTCGTCCGGCACCAGATCCTGTACGCGATAGCCCAGCTCGCCGTTCGGGCAGCAGACAGAACCGGGGATGGTCATCTTGCGGTATTCGTCGAACGGCCGACCGTCCAGCACCACCAGAGGCTCGCCCCGGGCTTGCCATTCAGCCAACTGCCTGGCAGTGACATGCGGCGTATCACTGGCCTCTTCCACCAACTCGCCAAAGGCTTTGGACGGCACATGCACACCCGCGAACAGTTGCAGGCCTGCCGCCTGCCAGGCATCGGCACCGCCGTCGAGAATATGCACGCGGCTGTACCCCAGCGCCTGCAAACGCCGAGCAGAGCGCACCGCGATGTCCCCGCCGTTCTGGTCATAGATCACCAGCCGCACCTGAGGATTCGGCGCCAGGCGTCGGACCTCCAGCTCCAGGCGACTGTAGGGCAGGTTCACCCCGTGAAACAGGTGGGCTTCGCCATATTGGCCATGCTCACGCACATCAAACAGGGCAATTTCCTGCCCGTCGAACAGCCATTGCTGCAGTTGCCCTGGGGTTACGGTCTGGCTCATGTGTAGGCCTTGATCGACGGCGCCATTTGCGAGGCGTTGTAATTGAGAATGCGCCCGTCGGCCTCGACCCCGTAACGGCCGTTGAGCGATTCCAGCGGCAAGCCGTACAGGTGGAAATGCAGGGTCGGCTGCTCGCCTTCGACACGGATGCCATGCAGGTCTTCACCGAGAAACGAGATCGACGTGCCGGGTTGCACGATCACTTCCTTTTCCAGGTGCAACGTGGTGAACCCAGGCTCGCGGCCCTCGTCATCACGGGTGTAGACGTAATTGATTTCCTGACCTTCGATGGCGCTGATGATCGCCCAGGTTTCGTGGTTGTGCGGGATCGTACTTTTACCCGGCAGCAATGAGTTGAGGTACAGCGTCGGTGTGTCGCCATCGTCGTTGAGGCGGTAGCGGAACGCGGTGCTGCCCTGTCCCGGCACGGGCGCCGGGAACGCGTCGAAATTGAACAGATCACGGCGCTCGGCCAGGGTTTCGAGCAAGGCGACGATCTCCGTCAACGCGGCGCGGTCGACGCCACGCTGATGGATGACGCGGATTTTCTTGAGGAAATCCTCGATGACGGCGGCACGGTTATCGGTACTCATGAACAGACTCCTCGGTATTAGACGGACAGGCTGTAGCGGCTCAGGTTACTCAACAGATATGGATCGTTGGCGACACGGGGACGGCGTCCCGGATCGCCCAGGGCGTGACGCAGAAACTCCTGGGTCCGTTCGCTGGTGGGGTGCTGGAAGATCTGCTCGGCACTGCCGCGTTCGACAATCACGCCGTTTTCGGTGAAGTAGACGATGTCGCTGATCTCTTCGGCGAAGCGCATTTCGTGGGTCACCAGCACGCAGGTCATGCCCTCTTCGGTGAGTTCGCGAATCACCGTCAGCACCTCGCCAACGGTTTCCGGGTCGAGGGCCGAAGTCACCTCATCGAACAGAATCAGTTCCGGGCGCATGGCCAACGCCCGGGCAATCGCCACCCGCTGTTGCTGACCGCCGGAGAGTTGCCCCGGATAAGCATCGGCCTTGTGCTCCATGCGCACCTTGGCCAGCAGGGCGCGGGCGTCTTTTTCGGCCTCGGCGCGGTTGCGCCCCAGCACTTTGCGCGGGGCGATCACCAGGTTCTCCAGCACCGACAAATGCGGAAACAGGTTGTACTGCTGGAACACAAACCCCACACGCTTGCGCAATTCGATACGCTGACTTTCCTGGGCCAGGGTGTGAACCTCGGTGGCGCCGACGCGGATGCTCCCGCGCTGGGGCTGCAACAGGCCGGTGATGCAGCGCAGGATCGTCGACTTGCCGGAGCCGGACGGGCCGATGATCGACACGGCCTGGCCGCGGTGCACGTCGAGGTCTATGCCCTTGAGCACCGGGTTGCTGCCAAATGACAGGTGCAGGTCGCGCAGGCTGACCAAGGGCTCGGCGACGGTTTCAGTAGAAGGCATAACGTCGCTCCAGGCGTTGGGTGAGTCGGGAAATCGGGTAGCAGTAAGCAAAGAACAGCACCAGCAGGCTCAGGTAAATCACCACGGTGAAGCCAGTGAGGTTCACCGTGTTGCTGGCGATTTGCGCGGTGTCGATCACGTCATGCACGCCCACCAAAGACGCCAGTGCGGTGCCCATGGTGATCACCGCGTAGAGGTTCATCCACGGCGGCAACATGCGCTTGAAGCACTGCGGCAGGATGATCGAGCGGAAAATCTGCCCGCGAGTGAAGGCCAGGGATCGCGCCGCTTCCCACTGGGTACTGGGGATCGAGGCGACTGCACCACGGAAGATCTCCGCAACATTGGCGCTCGCCGGCAACGCCAGGCCAATCGTGACCTTGACCCAGTCCGGGAACGAGACATAAGTGCTGCCGATGTGGATCTCGAACGGGAACACATAGGTGGTGAAATAGATCAGCACCAGCCACGGCGCGTTGCGAAAAATCTGCACCCAGATCCGCGCCGGCAAGCGCAGCAGCCGCAACGGCGACAACGTCAGGGCACCGACCAACAACCCCAGCAACGAGCCCAGCCCGATCGCCACCAGACTGATCAGAATGTTCTGGCCAAACCCGATGACCAAGGCTGGCGACCATTGCAGCAAAGCCTTGAGTACCGGGCTGTGCGGCGCGAAATACACCAGCCAGAGCACGGCCCCCACCAACAGCAGCAACTTGCCGACATGCCGACGCGGCCAGGCCAGCGGCGCGGTGACGGACGATTCAATGGCCATAACCGGGCATCCTCAGGCGCGCTTCGAGCAGGCGTCCCACACAATTGACGGTAAAACTCAGCAAGCCGAAGAACGTCAGGATCAGAATCATCAGCTCCAACACGTTATCGCTCTGGGTCCAGATCATGATCGCCGCGTAGGTGATGTCGCCGACGGCAATGGCCGAGGCGACAGCGGTCATTTTTACCAGGTCGATCAGGTTGTTGATCAGCGACGGCAAGGCGAAGCGCAAGGCCAGTGGCAGTTGCACATTCCACAACAACTGGCGGCTGCTGAACGCCAGCGAACTGGCTGCCTCCATCGTCACCGCCGGCACCGCTTCGATCCCGGCGCGCAAGGCTTCGGCATGGAACGCGCCTTTGTGCAGCGAAATCACGATCACCACCCAGGCGAACGGCGTCAGCGGGTTGGCCGCGCCAACGGCCTGGGTCAGCAGCATGTTCAGCACCAGGAACGCGCAATACAGCTGCACCAGCGTCGGCGTGTTGCGGGTGACTTCGACAAACACCCGCGCAGGTTTTGCCAGCCAAGGTTTACCCGAGGTCAGCATCGCCGCCAAACCGACCCCCGCCAGCAGGCTGCCGACGATGGTGAACAGGCACAGCAGCACCGTGGTCAGCGCGCCCTTCTCCAGGGTTCCGCGCTGATAAGCGTCCAGCAGAAAGCCGTAGTTCAGGCCGAATCCGGCGGCCCAGTGGACGAACAGTTCCAACAAATGACTCATGGTTCGCCCCGCAATTGCCTGCAGGCTTGAGCGATGCGGCATCCGGCTTCGACTACGGTGTCGGTCGCCGTGGCAATGGACAGGCGAAACCACGGCGACAAGCCATAAGCGCTGCCCGCCACGCCGGCCACGCCCTCTTCCAGCAAATACGCGACGACGTCGGCATCGCTTTGCAGACGTCGACCGTCCGGGCGATAGCGCCCCAACAACCCGGCGCAGCGCACAAACACGAAGAAACCACCTTGAGGTTCGAGCACTTCAAGACCGTCCACTTCGCGTAAGGCGCTGACCAGTGAATCCCGGCGTTGTTGATAGGCCGCGACTTGCGACCGCAAGAAATCCAGTCCACCTTCGAATGCCGCCAATGCGGCGGCTTGTCCGACCGAGGAAGCGCCCGAGGTGGATTGCGATTGCACCACGGTCATGGCCTGGGTCAGCGCTTGCGGTCCGGCGCCGAAACCGATGCGCCAACCGGTCATGGCGTAGGTCTTGGACACCCCGCCCACCAGCAGGCTGCGCGCCTGCAAATCCGGCGCAACGTTGAGCAGGCTCTGGGCAGGCAAACCGTCGAAACGGATATGTTCGTAGAGCTCATCCAGCAGAATCAGCACGTGGGGATGGCGCCGCAGCACCTCGGCCAGGGCGCGCAGCTCGGCCGCGCTGTACACCGCGCCGCTGGGGTTGCCGGGGCCGTTGAGGATCAGCCAGCGAGTCCGTTCGCCAATCCGTTGCTCCAATTGTTCGGCCGTCAGTTTGCAGCCCTGCGCCAGCCCGCATTCGATAAACACCGGCTCGCCGCCATTGAAGCGCACGCTGTCGGGGAACGACGGCCAGTACGGCGTTGGCACCAGCACCTGATCGCCGTCGTCGAGGGTGGCGGCAAAGGCATTGAAGATGATCTGTTTGGCACCGTTGCCAATCACGATCGATTCCAGCGGATAGTCCAGCTGGTTTTCCTGCTGTAGTTTGCGTTGCACCGCGATGCGCAAGGCCTTCACGCCCGGTGTCGGCGTGTACTTGGTGGCACCGGCGGCGATGGCGGCATAAGCGGCCTGCTTGATGTGCTCCGGGGTGTCAAAATCCGGCTCGCCGGTGGTCAGGTCGAGGATGTCGCGACCAGCCTCGCGCAATGCCGTGGCTTGAGATTTCGCGGCGGCATTGGCCGACAGCGAGACGCGCTGTACGCGTTTGGACAGACGAAGCGTCATGACTGACTCCCCTTCAAAACCTTGCCGGGGTTCAGCAGATTGTTCGGGTCCAGCGCTTGCTTGATCCGGCGCATCAGGTCGAGTTCCACCGGGCTTTTGTAGCGCCCTAGCATGTCCCGTTTGCGCTGGCCGACACCGTGCTCGGCGCTAATGGAGCCGCCGTGAGCGTGGGCGCTGTCGTGCACCAGTTGGCTGAGTGCTGCGTAATGGGCCATGTGCGCCTCGACCGTTGAGTTGTGCGGATGGGCGACGTTGTAATGCAGGTTACCGTCGCCCAGATGGCCGAAGGTGTAATGCCGCACACCAGGGAAATGGCGCTGCAACAGCGCATCGGTATGGGCGACAAATGCCACGACCTGGGAAATCGGCACCGAGATGTCGTGCTTCATATTGCGACCGGCACGCTTCTGCGCCTCGCTCATGTTCTCGCGCAACAGCCAAAACGCCTGGCTCTGGGCGAGGCTTTCGGCGATCAGCGCATCGGCCAGCAGGCTCTGCTCGTAGGCCTCGCCCAGTACCTGTTCAAACGCTTCGCGGGCATGGCTTTCGCTGTGGTTATCGGACAATTCCAACAACGCAAACCAAGGCTGACGGGCACCGGAAAAGGGTTGTGGGCCTTCGGGAAATTGCTCGCGCAGCAACGCAAGGCACCCGGCACTGAGCAGTTCGAACGCGGTCAGGCTGGCACCGAAACCGGCGCGGGCATGGGACAGGAACGTCACCGTTTGGGCCAGCGAGTCGAAGGCCAACAGCGCTGTGGCCTGGGCCTTGGGCAACGGGAACAGTCTCAGGGTGGCGGCGGTGATGATGCCGAGGGTGCCTTCGCTGCCGATGAACAGGTCGCGCAAGTCGTAGCCGGTGTTGTCCTTGCGCAAACCGCGCAGGCCATTCCAGATGTCGCCCTGGGCGGTGACCACTTCCAGACCAAGGGTCAATTCGCGGGTATTGCCATAGCGCAGCACCGCCGTGCCACCGGCATTGGTGCCCAGATTGCCGCCAATAGTGCAGCTGCCTTCGGCGCCCAGGCTCAGCGGGAACAGGCGCCCGGCATCGCGGGCGACGCCCTGAATGGTGTGCAGAATGCAGCCCGCCTCGACGGTCAGGGTGTCGTTGTCGGTGTCCACTGCCCGAACGCGATTCATCCGGTCGAGCAGCAACAACACCGCGCGGCCACTGGCGTCCGGAGTCGCGCCGCCCATCAGCCCGGTGTTGCCGCCCTGCACCACCACCGGCGTATCGCAGGCCACGCACGCGCGCACCACCGCCGCAACTTCTTCGGTGCTTGCCGGGTGCACGGCGGCAATCACCTGCCCCACGTAACGGCCCTGTTTGTCGGTCAGGTACGGCGCGGCCTCTTCGCTGGTCTGCACATGACGGGCGCCGAGCAGTTGCTGCAAGGCCACGAACAACGGTCGACTCATGACCGCACTGCCAGCGGTGCCGCGTTGCGGTATTGCTCGTGCAGGTCACGCAAGGCTTGCGACGGTGCCATGCCCGTGCGTTCGCCCAATTCGATCAGCCAGCCGCTGCGGTGCCAGTCGCGCACGATGGCATCCAGCTTCGCCTGGGTATCGTGCTCGCCCTTGCGTATCCAGATCACCGAGTTCGACGGGATCAAGTCACCCGGCAGCGGAATTTCATACCCGGCCCACTCAGCATCGCTCAATAAGGTATGCATGGTCGGGCTGACATGCACCGCCGCCACGCAGCCATTGCCGCGCAACGACAACAGCGATTCGGACTGGCTGCGAAACGCCTTGATCTGCGCGCCGTAGGTTTCCTGTAATGGCTTGATGAAGTTGCTGCCCTGGGACACGCACACCGGTTTGTCCTTAAAGTCGCTCCACTGGGTGATACCCGCACCCTTGCGAATCAACGCGGCGCCACCGACTTCTTCATAGGGCGTGGGCACGTAATCGAGAATCTCGGCGCGTTCTTCGGTGAACTGCATATTGGCGATCAGGATGTCGACCTTGCCCTGCTGCAGGAACTGCACCCGGTTGGGTGCCAGCACCGAAACAGTCTGGGCCTCGACACCCAGCGCCTTGGCGATGCCCTTAGCCAGTTCGACGTTGTACCCCAGGTGTTCGCCGGTCTTGGGGTCGAGGGTGCCGAACGGCGGACCACTGAGCATCACCCCGACGCTGATCGCGTGGCGTTGTTCGATCTTGTCCAGCGTGGCATCGGCCTGAGCGAGGCTGGCGCCCAGCACGGCGCATCCTGCCAGGCACAGCATGGCCAGGCTTCTAGCGGAAAAATATCGGTTCATGCACGACTACCTTGAACGACCGCCGAATCCGTCGGCGGTCTATTGAAAACAATGAGGTGAACCGCTCAGGCGCCGTTGGCCTGGAACTGTTTCTGCAACTCCACCAAGGCCGGTGACGCGGGCGTTATGCGGTTGCGGGTCTGGGCGTCGATCAGCCAGCCGCTGCGGTGCAGTTCCTTGACGATGGGGTCGAGCCGGGCCTGGGTATCGCGTTCGCCAGGTCGGGTCCAGATCACCGAAGGGGCCGGGTTGAGCTCCGGACTCAGCGCGCGATAGCCCTGCCATTCGGCGTTGTCAGCGATCAACGGGTTGATCAGCGTGGCGTCATGCACTGCCGCGACGCAGTTGTTGCCACGCAGCGCGAGCAAGGATTCCGACGAGCTCTTGAATGCCTTGATCTCCACGCCCAACTCGGTGAGCGGCTTGATGTAGCTGCTGCCCTGAGAGGTGCAGACGGGCTGGCCCTTGAGGTCTTCCCAACGGCTGATCTTGCTGTCCTTGAGCAGCGCCGCGGTACCGCCGACGCGGTAGAACGGTGTCGGCACAAAACCGAGGATCTCACCGCGCTCGGCGGTCCATTCCATGTTGGCGATCAACAAATCCACTTTGCCCTGCTGCAAAAACTGCACGCGGTTGGCGGGCAATACCGGCACCAGTTGCACCTCGGCGCCCAACTGCCGGCCCAGTTCCTGAGCGAGGTCGACGTTCAAGCCCCGAGGTTTCTGAGTACCCGGATCAATACTGCCGAAAGGGCCGCCGGACAGTACGACCCCCACCGTCAGCACATGGCGTTGCTGGATCTTGTCCAGCGTGGCATCAGCCTGAGCCCCGGCACTGGCGGCCAATGAGATCAAGGCGCCCAGCATTACAGGCAACCAGCGTTTTACAGGTGAGCGCTCAAGCAACATGGATTTCCCCTCATGGATGATCGGCGTTCCCCGACCTGATGAGGCGGCATCCTAGGTACAGTCCTGAAGTAACGGAAATTCAAATATCTAATATCGTTATAACTTGCTGTGTTTGCTCCAAGTAACAACCTTCACGACGCCCGAATTTACTGACGCCATCGACCTAAACACTAAAATATCGCCAAAAACACATAAACAAATGTAATGTTTATGTTTGCAGCCTTGATATAAAAACAGCCCCGGAAATGGCCATGCCGACCTCACCTACCCTCGATCTCGAATTACTGCGCACCTTCATTGCCGTGGTCGATCACCACAGTTTTGCCGAGGCCGGTGCGCAACTGGCCCGCACACAATCGTCGGTCACCCAGCACATGCAACGCCTGGAACAACAAGTGGGGGTGAATCTGTTCGAGAAGCGCGGGCGTCAGAAGCAACTGACTGAAGCCGGTTTGCAGTTGTTGCGTCATGCGCGGCAGATGCTTTCGCTCAACGACGATGCGCTGAATTCCCTGCGCGAAAGCAACTTGAGCGGTGTGCTGCGGATCGGCTCGCCCCATGACATCGCCGACACCATCCTGCCGCCGATCCTCAGCCATATCGCCCGCTCGGCCCCGCGCTTGCGCCTGGAGATCGATGTCGGCCGCAGCCCGTTTCTGATGGACGACCTGCACCGAGGCAAGGTCGACATGGTGATCTCCACCCGTGAAGACCCGACGCTCGAAGGCTTCGCCTTGCGCACCTCGCCGGTGTGGTGGATTTGCTCGGCGCAGTACATCCATACGCCCGGTGAGCCTTTGCCGCTGATTCTGGTGGATGAGCCGAGCATCTATCGTCGCTACGCCCTGGAGGCGCTGGAGCGCGCCAACATTCCATGGCGCCAGGCGTACCTGGCGTCGAACCTGATCGGCATCAAGGCCGCAACGCGTGCCGGGCTGGGCGTCACGCCCAGAAGCATGGAAATGCTCGGCCCGGACATGCGCGTGCTCGGCGAAAACGATGGCCTGCCACGGCTGCCGGACGTGACCTACCACTTGTGGATTCGACCCAATACCGTGAATCCGCTGGTGCGTCGGGCCTATGAGTTGATCAGGAGCAGTCGGGGGCTTTGACGCGGCCAATCATAAGAACCAAAGAGCATTAATAAATACAAAATCAGTATTTATCGTTATAAAAATATCCGCGTACTCTCAGCTCATCCCGTCATTCATCACCACAGTGAAGTGCCCCATGAATCCGACTGACAACCTCATTGACTTCGCCAGCTACCGCAAACGCAAACAGGCTCAGCAACGGGCACGGGCCATGTGGGAAATGTACGCACGCAACGCCGGCCTGCAGGCTTTTCAGTGGGTCCAGGCTGCCCAATCGACCGAGACCCGTCACGCGTGAACGCGCAGCAACCCTCGCGTTTTCTGGTGAGCACGGACGACCCCGTGACGGACTTGAATAACCTCGAACAACTGGAAGAAGAGCCGATCTGCGAGCGGGTCGCGCAGAACCTGCAACGGCTGCGGGGCAAGCGTCATCTGTCCCTCGACGCTCTGGCCCGGCAATGCGGCGTGAGTCGGGCCATGCTGGCGCAGATCGAATCCGGACGCAGCGTGCCGTCGATCAAAGTGCTGTGCAAAATTGCCAAAGGCCTGAAGGTTTCGGTGGCGGCGTTTCTCGAGCACCGGGCTTTCGAAGGTGTGGCCGTGCTGTCGGCGAACCAGAGCAAACGCCTGGTCAGCGCCAGTGGCGCCTTCGTCAGCCGCGCGC
The DNA here is from genome assembly GCF_059492165.1 of Pseudomonas sp. Pseusp15. NCBI lineage: Bacteria > Pseudomonadati > Pseudomonadota > Gammaproteobacteria > Pseudomonadales > Pseudomonadaceae > Pseudomonas > Pseudomonas sp. Pseusp15. The sequence goes on along the minus strand of NZ_CP168523.1, from coordinate 1,643,793 downwards.
TGTTTCCGTTCGACGTGGCACGCCAATCGGAATTCTACGAACTACGCTTGAGCCCGTTGGGCGAAGACCACTCCGAGGGCCATGGCCCGGGTGTGCAGGAGAACCTGGTGGTGTCGCAGGGAGTACTGGAAATCAGCGTCAACGATGAACGTTATCTGCTGTCCACCGGCGACTCGATCCTGTTCTACGCCGACCAGCCCCACCGCTATCGCAACCCCGCCGACAGTGAGGCCGTGGCTTATCTGGTGGTGACCTACCCGGAGCGCCTGGACTAACCCCCTTCAGGTCTAAACACCCAAGCCTCGCTCCTACAAGGGAATGCAGTGCCTGCTGGAATGAATGAAAAAGCCCCCGCAACCGTCAGGTTGCGGGGGCCTTTAAATGTCTGCTGCCAGGGATCAGCAGGTGCAGCACATCATTGGCATGCCGTTGCAGCTCATCATCATCGGCATGCTGCAATCGTTCATCATTTTCATCATCAGGGCGCAGCAGCTTTTCATCATGTCCATGTTCATGCCAGCCATCGGCATGATTTTGCACATCATGCCGTCGGCCATCATGGTGCATTCCATCATGCACTTCATCGATGGCATCGGCATGCCCATCATGGGCATTGGCATCATCATGTTCATCATGGGCATGGCCATGCTCGCCTGAGACATGCACATCATGCTCATGTTGCCGCAGTGCATCATCATCGGCATGCCGCAGTTCATCATCATCTGCATCATTTCAGCGCTGTTCTTGAACATCGCCATGTCCATGCCAGCGGCCGGCATCATTTTGCACATCATGCCGTCGTCCATCATTTCGCAGCTCATGGTCGCCATCATCATCGGCATACCCATCATCGGCATGTTGGCGTTCATCATCGGCATTGGCATCTGCATGGCGTTCATCATGGTGTAACTCCCTAAGCGATTCGATAGTTGGACGAAGCTGATGGGGGCGGATTCTAAGGACTGGCGAAGGGACGACAAGATGATGGCCGAGCAGCAGAAATTGATGTTGAAACCGCTTTAGTGCCGTGGCGGGGACGCCGTTGTCTGCTGTAGCGCCCCTATGGAATTCATCGCATACAGAATCAAAGCGAAGACGTGGTTTTATCGGTTATGGATATTCGACCCAGCGCTATATAAAGAACCGAAAGAAATAATCGATCTAAACAGCGCAGAGTTTTTTACCCGTGCCAGGAGCTAGCAAGGCTTGTGCATTCGCAACCAGGCCTGCTGGCGCTGTTGCGGTCAGGAGCATGCAGCAGCACACCGACCTGACCCGCCAGTTGTTCTTTGAGAACAATAACGTCAAACGATTCAAAACCCTTGTTTCGATGAGCACCGTGAAGCTGGGTTTGAATATCCCGTTGGGCGTTGAATAGCCTACGGTGCAGTGGAAGCGTCAACGACCAAGACTATCCGCCACCCCCCTGGCCTGCTGAGTCGCGACCTCACGCGCGCAGAGGTCAACGTCTTCCCCCAGGATGGTTTTCTCTACAGTCACCGAGTGCACATCCGTCACGCCGATAAATTTCAGCCAGGCTTCAACGTAGGGCTTCTGGAAGTCGAAGCGCTCTGCCGGGGTGATCGACTGCGCCGAAAAATCCAGGCCGCGGGCATACATCACCACAGCGGTCTTGTTGTGCAGCATGCCTTCCAGACCGCGCTCCGGGTCGAAGCTGAACAGGATGTCTTTCTGCGACACCAGGTCGATGAAGTGCTTGAGTTTGTACGGGATGCTGAAATTCCACAGTGGGACGGACATCACCAGCACATCCGCGCTGTGCAGATGCGCGGCCAGATCTTTCAAGGTGTTCCAGGCGTCTTGTTGTACCGGGGTCAAGGGCGTGCCATTGAGTCCGGCGTATTTGGCCTCCATGACCAGATCATTGAATTCCGGCAACGCCATGTTCCAAAGGTCAAGGGTGATGATTTCGGTGTCCGGGGTGTTTTCCTGATAGCGCGCAATGAAGCTGCGGGCGACTTCAAGGGAGGCCGAGCGCTGTTTGCGCGGGGAACATTCGATATGTAGAAGAGTAGTCATGGCACGCCTCGGGTAATGGGAGATGGGGGGCGGCAAACATTGCAACATAGTTTTATTTGGAATATAAATCGTAAATAAATAAGCCATTAATCACGTATCAAACTATGTTCGATGCTCTGCTACTCAAGACATTTGTCACGGTCGTCGATGAAGAAGGCTTCAGCCGTGCAGCCGAGAAGCTGCACCTGACCCAGTCCGCGGTCAGTGGGCACGTGCGACGACTGGAAGAACAGATTGGTAAACCCCTGTTGAGGCGTACCACCCGTTCCCAACAACTGACGCCCGATGGCGAACGCCTGGTGGCTTATGCACGCACCATCCTCGCGCTGAACCGTGATGCCTGGGCAGAACTGACACGCACGCCGTTTCACGGGCGACTGCGGATCGGGGTATCCGAAGATTTTGTCGAATCGCGATTAATGCGGACTTTTCAGGATTTCGCGGCGCAGTACCCGGGGATGGAGATCGACGTGCAGGTGGGCATTCCGGGCACGTTGCTGGCCTCGATGAAACAAGGGCATCTGGAACTGGTCATCGGCTCTCTGTGCGAAACCAGCGACACGGGGCTGCTGCTGTGGAAAGAACCGCTGGTGTGGGCCTGGTCGGCGCAGCCCGTCACCGAGTTACCGACGCCGTTGCCGCTGGCCCTGTTCCCCGAGCCGTGCCCTTATCGCGAGGTGGCCCTGACACAACTGGCTCGGGCGGGGATCGCCCAACGAACGGCGATGTTGTGCAGCAGCGCGGCCGGATTGCGAGCCGCGGCGCTTGCTGGCTTCGCGGTAGCGCCCACGCCAGTCAGCCAGTTGGGGCAAGGACTGGCGGTTCTTGGCGCGGAACAAGGATTGCCGGATTTGCCGGATGCGCAGTATCGGTTGTTCAGCGCTCCTGAAGCGGATCAGGCGATTGTGGCAGCGGTCACTCAACTCATTGTGGAGTATTGCTCTACGCGCAGGACCTAAGAATCATACCTTGTTGACCCCGTTACTCACTGCTCAGGGAGAGCGCCATGTCTGTAGAAATCCAGCTTTCGGAAAATGCGACCGAAGCAGAGCGACTAGGAATTTTGAGCCCATTGCTGGCCCATAACCTGGCCAACGGTGGCGACGACGCCTATGAAACTTTTGCTCTGTTGCTACGAGACGCTGACAGTAACGAAGTTATTGGTGGGCTGTACGGCAAGATCTCTTATCGATGGCTGCTCATCGATCTTGTCAGCGTTCCCGAGTCAATGCGCGGTCAGGGTATCGGAGAACGGCTAATGCGCATGGCTGAAGAAGTCGCGCAGAAAAAACACTGCATTGGTATCTGGCTGGAGACCTTCAGTTTTCAGGCTCCCGGTTTTTATCGAAAACTGGGTTACTCCGAATTCGGACGCTTGGCAGACTATCCACCAGGACATACCCGGCTCTATTACCAGAAGTTGTTGTGCTGACCGCGTTTTCGATCCAGGGCCGTTAGTTGCGCTTTACAGCGGACGGCTATCGGCCAAAAGCGAACCTTAACGATGGTGAATCAGTCCTCACCTTCATGCGCTCATTTGCCAACCCGGTGCCGTGCAGCTACTGTCAGCGTTATGAATCAGCCACGAATTGCCTTGACCACGACTACCACGACCGCCAGAGGCGGGTCGTGAGAGGTGACGTGAGCCAATAACACACGAACTTCAAAGGCCCGCCAGTGATGGATAGGGCCTTTTCTTTTGCCCTTGTGTCGCTGGTCCAAACGCAAGGAAAAGCACTATGTATGCACTGTTGATTCTCGATATGCAGGTTGGGTTGTTTCATGGCCCGGATAAACCGTGGGCTGGCGAAGCGCTGCTAGACACATTGAATAACCTGTTGAGTAAAGCCCGGCGTGCAGGTGCGCCGATTTTTCTCGCACGCCATATTGGTCCACCTGGTTCGCCTATCGAGTCCGGAAGTCCGTTGACGCAACTGGTGCAGGAACTGGAGCTACAGGGTGACGAAGTGATCTTCGAGAAAAGCCGACCCAACGCCTTCACCAAGACTGCTCTGGCCGATCAGCTACGAGCTTGTGGCGCTCAGGGCGTGGTCATTACCGGAATGAAGACCCAATACTGTGTCGACAGCACCTGCCGCGCTGCACGGGATTTTGGATTCGATGCAGTGCTGATCGCCGATGGCCACACCTGCAACAGCACCCCTGCGCTGAAGGCTGAAGAGATTGTTGCTCATCACAATGCGACTCTGGCAGGACCATTCTGTCGCGTCGTATATGCTGAGGACTGGTGTTTCTAACCGCCATCGACAGACCGGTCCGAGTCAGGACCGATCTGTCCGTTTTGGGTCGAGGCTGTGTAAAAACGTTTTTGATCGTAATAGGTGGCTGGATTCGACACAAAAATTGCGCTCCTACGCAAATTTCAGGTCTGCCGAGTTGCCGAGCGCCAGCAATCCTAGAGCTCCACTTTGTTGTTCGCGGACTGCGTCAAAAACTCGGTGATCAGTGACGTAACCTGCTGCTGGATTACCTTGCGCGGGCGAGCATTGTCGCCATCCCCGCAAATGATGCCATCGCCAGGAGTGTCCTCTTCGAGCAATGCCACAGCACCTGGTTTGCAAATCTGCAAGAAGCTGAAATGGCTGGCGTCACTTATCTCGACATAGCGGCTGGACGCTTGGGGCAGGCGTGTGGCCAGATTGGCGGACTCCAACTGAGCAGGCAGTTCCACCGATGGTGCGCCGGCAGCGATAACTAGCACCGGCACCGGCAGTGCCGCAAGGCTCTCATCGGTCATCCCGCGCGAGAGTCCCAGGTCCAAAGAAACCACAGCGGTGACGCGTTGATCGCGCAAATCGCCGGCCAGACCAGCCTTTAATGCCGGAGTACTCTCAGGGTTGATCTTTTGATAATTGGTGCAACTGGATAACTGCGGATGGAGTTTGCAGTCACGGGCAAACAGGGCCGGGTCGAAACGAGCGCCGGCGATCTCCATTGCAGTCCAGCCGCCGAGTGAATGGCCCACTACAGCAATTTGACGCTTTGTGACCACGCCCAATTTTTCAGGTTGAGTGGTGACCGCCTCAATGGCCCGATGCAGGTCAATGGGCCGTTGCCATAACTGCGCCGCCGCTTGCGGGCTTCGATCATGGGTCGTGGTGCCGGGGTGGTTGACCGCTGCGACAATGTAACCCTTATGGGCCAATGCACTCGCCAACCAGTTCTGATTGTTCCAATTGCCTCTGAATCCATGGGAGAGCACCACCAATGGGTGCTCGCCAGCAGAGGGTGGCGCGTTGCGAACCGCAGAAGCACCGACAAACACCACATCGTCGCCGATCAACTGTGGGGTGACGGTCGTTGTACTGGGATACCAAACGACCATCTCCAGCGGACGCTCATTGTGTGGGTCCGGCAGGGTGTAGGATTGGAAGCCGACAGAGTTGACGTCAGCGAGAGCGCTGGTCGTCAGACAGGTTAAAAGCAGAGCGCCGAGAGCTGTTTTCAATGGGTTGTCTTCCTTGATTTAAATAGGGGTTCAGAACCTGGAACCCACCGATAGCGTGCATCACATCTCGCAAATTATAGAAATCCAGCGCCGTGAGCAGGTGAATCTGCACCGACATTAAAGCCCGTACTCCGACTGACATGCATAGTTTTCGTTATCTGGATTGACCGGTCAGCAGCCGGGCTTTCTGGGCAAGTCCGAAGGGCCGCTATGAGCCGATTCTGTTGAAAAAGTCGGCCATGGTTTGCGTATCAGAAAAGTACGCGTCCGAGATTGAAATCTTTACTTTTTGCAGTGGCTTCCGGACTCAGATTTCACGTAGCAGCGTGCAAAAAAGGTGTTTTCACCAGTCAATGATCAGGCAGTTTGGGCAGACCGACTTTTTCAACAGAATCAGCCGACAGCAGCCGTTGCCGTGTGGAATGGTCGTGGCCCGCCCCTATCGCCCCCCCCTGCTGCGCCCTCTTCACGCTCACACCTGATCCATAGCCTCGACCACTCCCTGATCCTCACCCAGAAACCCGCCGCTTTGATGCTGCCACAGCCGCGCATAAATCCCGTTCTTCCCGAGCAATTCGGTGTGGGTGCCCTGCTCGATGATGCGTCCGTTGTCCATGACGATGAGCCGGTCCATGGCCGCAATGGTGGACAGTCGATGGGCGATGGCGATCACCGTCTTGCCCTGCATCATTTCATCGAGGCTTTCCTGTATGGCCACTTCTACTTCCGAGTCCAGCGCGCTGGTGGCCTCGTCAAGAAGCAGGATCGGGGCATTCTTGAGCATCACCCGGGCAATCGCGACGCGTTGGCGCTGGCCGCCCGACAGCTTGATGCCGCGCTCACCCACAAGGGTGTCGTAACCGGTATGGCCTTGCCGGTCGCTCAGTTGGCTGATGAACTCGTCGGCCTGGGCATTGGCCGCGGCGCTGCGGATTTGCGCGTCGGTCGCATCGGGGCGGCCGTAGGCGATGTTGTCACGAATGGAACGGTGCAGCAGGGAGGTATCCTGCGTGACCATACCGATGGCGCCGCGCAGGCTGTCTTGCGTCACTTTTGCGATGTTCTGGCCGTCGATGCGGATCTCCCCGCTGTCGACGTCATAAAAGCGCAGCAGCAAGTTGATAAGTGTGGATTTGCCGGCGCCAGAGCGGCCAACCAGACCGATCTTTTCGCCCGGACGGATGTGCAGGCTCAGGCCATCGAGCACCTGACGTTCGCCATTGTAGTTGAAGCTCACCTTATCGAAGGTGACCGCGCCGCCGGAGGTCACGAGCACGCCCGCGTCCGGCGCATCCTGCACCTTTGGGCCCCGGGTAAAGGTTGCCATGCCATCCTGCACGGTGCCGATGCTCTCGAACAGCGAGGTCATTTGCCACATGATCCAGTGCGACATGCCGTTGATACGCAACGCCATGGCGGTGATTGCCGCCACGGCACCTGCGCCGACCTCACCCTGGTGCCATAGCCACAGGGCATACCCCCCTGCTGCCATGATCAACGCCACCACCAATGCCTGGTTGACGATCTCGAACTGGCTTACCAGGCGCATCTGACGAAAGCCGGTTTGTTTGAAATCCTCCATCGCTGCACGCGCGAAATGCGCTTCACGATTGGAGTGGGAGAACAGCTTCACCGTCGTGATGTTCGTGTAGGCGTCTGAGATACGCCCGGTCATCATCGACCGCGCATTGGCCTGTTCCTGCCCGACTTTCCCCAGGCGGGGCACGAAGTACCACATGGCCAGCCCGAACAACACGACCCAGGCAATGAAAGGCAGCATCAGTTTCAGGGCGAAGCCGCCGGCCAGTGCGATGATCGCGATGAAATATACCCCGATCCCGGGCGCGATCTCGATAAGGGTGAATAGCATGTCGCGCACCGCTAGCGCCGTCTGCATCACCTTGGTCGTGACCCGGCCGGAAAACTCATCGGAAAAAAACGAAAGGCTTTGCCGCAGCATCAAGCGATGGAAGTCCCAGCGCAGCCGCAACGGCAAGTTAATCGCCAATATCTGATGCTGCACCATGGTGCGCAACGCCACCAGCCCGACACTGGCCACCATGATGATGCCCATGCCCCACAACACGCGACTTTCCTGCGCAGCCGCTTCACCGCCTGCCTGCCAGGTCGAGAGCAGGTCCACGACCTGCCCGAGGAAGGAAAATAGCCAGGCTTCGTAAATCGACACACCGGCACTGAGCAGCGCAAACACCAGAATGTAACCGCGGGCACCCCGCGTACAGGCCCACAGGAAGCGAGCCAGGCCGTCGGGTGGCGGTGGTACCTCGTCAGGAGGAAAAGGGTCGAGCCTTCGTTCAAACGCACGAAGCATGGTGTTCTCCAAAACGATCAAGTTGAGGAGATTCTGCCATTGAACGGTTGCTTTGAGGGGGTTGCGAAGTTAGAGGTATGGCGCTTAGGCAGGTCGCTCTGAGGATTGGGCTGCCGGGGGCGGCCTCTTATACGCTGCCAGAGATCCGCTCGGCAGGGATAAATTTGTCGGTATCGAAGGGGGCTGGCCAAGACCGGACGTTCATCGAAGCACCGCTTTCAGCTGTGGATTCAACCGGCCAAAACAGACATCCCGTTACAACCCCTCTTGGGCAGCAGCTGCCTCTGCATGGGCATCGAGGCAGCTATCCATACTTACGACCTAAGCTTGGAGCAGGTTGTAGATCTTGACGTCCGGATCGACGTCAGCCTCGTAGTCCACCCCTTCGATCCCGAAACCGAAGAGACGCAGGAACTCCGCCTTGTAACCGACAAAATCAGTAAGTTCATAAAGGTTGTCATTGCTGACCTGATCCCATAGTTGCTTGACCCGGTCCTGGACTTCGGGAGCCAGCTCCTTGTAGTCCGCGCGCAGGCGACCCTCTTGATCCATAACTGGAGAATGGCCGTACAAGCTGTCTTTGTAGAGCGCGTAGACCTGCTCGACGCATCCCTCGTGTGTGCCCTGCTCCTTCATGACTTTGAACAACAATGACAGATACAGCGGCATGATCGGGATAGCTGAACTTGCCTGGGTAACCACCGCTTTCAATACCGAGACCCGCGCGTCACCTCCCAGAACAGCCAACCGTTCACGGATACCAAGGACTTTCTGATCCAGGTCCTTCTTGGCCGCACCAATGGAGCCGTTCCAGTAGATGTCATGAGTCAGCTTTTCGCCCAGATAAGTGAACGCGGTCGTTTTCGCCCCATCAGCCAGAACACCCGCTTCGTGCAGGGCATCGATCCACATCTGCCAATCTTCGCCGCCCATCACGGCCACCGTGCCATCGATTTCGCTTTGGGTCGCGGGTAGTAGCGTGGTGTCCTTGACCACTTCCTTATCAGTATCCAGGCCCCGCAAGGTCACGGCCTTGTCGAGCGGCTTGAGGGTAGAACTGAATACTTCACCCGTCTTGGGGTGTGTCCGGCGCGGTGCGGCAAGACTGTAAACAACCAGGTCGACCTTCCCGAAGTCGCGCTTGATAACGTCGATAGTCTTCTGTTTGATCTCATCGGAAAAAGCATCGCCGTTGATGCTCTTGGCGTAGAGTCCGTCGGACTCGGCAAACGTGTGAAAGGCCGCTGTGTTGTACCAGCCGGCGGTGCCGAGCTTGCCCTCATCGCCTTCACGTTCGAAAAACACACCGAGAGTGCTGGCGCCACAACCAAAAGCTGCCGTTATCCGCGCAGCAAGTCCGTATCCGGTCGATGCACCAATCACCAGTACGTTCTTTGGCCCCCCGGTGATCAATCCTTTCGTAGTAACGTAATCGATCTGATTCTTGACGTTGGCTTCGCAGCCAGTGGGGTGGGTAGTCACACAGACAAAGCCGCGAACGCGCGGTTTAATGATCATAAAAGATCTCCCTCTTCCAGGATGAGAGCCAACCTTGGCTACGAAGTTATAGACGCCTGGAAAGCTGGAACGTCACGATGAAGGATCTGCAGCGATTGGTACCTCGCCAAGCAATGCTTGAACAAATCCTTCCTACTGGTCATATAGCATTGGCGACCTAGAGCCTGGCAAGAGACTGCAACGGTCTAGTCTCGACCGTTGCAGTGGGTGGTCAGACGTCCGTCTGTTCCGCCATTTCCAGGGCGTCATCGACCTCGATCCCCAAGTATCTAACGGTACATTCAAGCTTCGTACGGCCAAGCAGGAGTTGCACTGCTCTCAGGTTCTTCGTCCTGCGATAGATTAGCGATACCTTGATTCTCCGTAGCGTGTGGGTACCGTACATGGTTGGAATGTCCTGCATCGGCAGCCTCTCTACGAAAGTCGTTAGGTTCAGCGGTTGTTACGGAGTGCCCATTGGCTCGCGCAAATGGACGGAATCCGTGTGTCAGTCCGCACTTGGCCGTTTTTGACTATCTATCGCCACCGGCAGCTTTGGGTCGTTTTCTGCCTGTCGTGACAGGCGGGGTCTGGCTGCTGATTAAAGCGCCCTGCCCAGGCATGCTCGACCTACACCAGCACGGTCAACCAGGCCGACACCAGCAGCAAAAAAGCCAGTGCATGGTTCACGCGTTTGAACGCCTGTGGCGAACCAAAAAACCGAGCACTACCCACGCCGAGCAACGCCCACAGAGTCATGCACGGCAAAGAGACCAACAGGAACACCAGCGACAACAACACCAACCGCATGGTCTTGTCGCCGCCACCGGCAAACACGCTCACCACCGCCACCGCCATCATCCAGACTTTGGGGTTGAGCAATTGCAGGGTGGCGGCACCGAACACGCTCAGGCCCTCATCGCGCGGGGTAGTCGGGTTCAGGGACGGCGGCGCGCTTTGAAAGATCTGCCAGGCCAGCCAACTCAACCAGAACGCCCCGATCCAGGCCATCGCCTGCTGCACTCGCGGAAACCGCAGCAGCGTCTCGCCCACGCCGAGCCCGACGGCAAACACAATCAGCGCCGCCGCCACGCATGCGCCAAAAATGATCGGCAGCGTAGCGCCCAGCCCCCACCGCGAACTGTGGCTCAGCACCAGAATATTGGTCGGCCCCGGAGTGATCGAGGCAACGAACGCAAACAGCAGGAAAGGCAACAACGATTCCATGACTCAGACTCCCTGAGGACACATCGAAGGCGCAGAAAGGAACAGCGAAAAAGACATGGCATGGACTCCTTGATCAGATAGGAGGCCATGGTCGCGGGTCAGCTGGTTTCAGTCTGGAAGGTTTGAGCAACGCTTGCGATAGTCCGCTGGCGTGAGCTGGTAGGCACGGCGGAACCAGCGCCCCATATGGCTTTGATCGGAGAACCCGAGAGCACTGGCCACCTGCACCGGCGACTCGCCCCGCGCCAGTAGCTGCCGCGCCTTGGCCAGGCGCAGCTGGATCAGATAAGCATGAGGCGCCAGCCCAAAGGCTGCCTTGAAGGCCCGCGTCAAGCGAAAGCGATCAACACCACAGGCTTGAGCCAGATCATCCAACCCGATGTCCTCGTAGACATGGGCATGCAGATAGTCACGCGCAACCTGGGCCACCAACGGCAGACGCGGATCAAAGGCCTGCCGCTTGCGCCAATCAAGGTGGCAAGTGAGCGACCCCAACAAGGTATCGATGGCGCTCTGGCGCACGATGCGCAAGTCCCCCTCATGGAGCACGTGGAAGGCTTGATAAATGGCAGTGGCCAGGCCCGGATCCTGGCTCAGGGTGTCGGCAAAGCCCGGCTGACTATCGGCCGGCGCGTGCTCAAACAACGCATGCAACTCCCGTTCAAGCCAGTGCGGATCGAGGTAGAGCATGGAATAGGTAAACCCTTCCTCGGTCGGCGCATGCCCATCGTGGATTTCCCCCGGCTCCAGCATGAATACCTTGCCCGGCGTACTAAGATGGCGAACGCGTCGGCAATTGAACTGCTGCACCCCCTGTTCGGTGACCCCCACCAGAAAACTGTCATGCCAGTGCGGATCGTAGGCATGCCCCTGAAAATGGGCACGAATCGATTCAATCCCGGTATCGGCATCCTGGGACAGCTCAATCCAGTTGCGTTTATCCACGGAAGGCTCCAGAGGTATGGTTCAGCTTTGAACTGTGCGGGCGACTAAATTACCGCGCTTTTGAAAAGGACGTTTAGAAGATTTGTGCGGTTTGATGCTGAGCCATAGCTGCCTATGCTGAAAGGCAGAAAACGGGTCGATCTCCGTCAGTCGTGATAGGCAGAAAGCGACCAGAAACAGCCTTTCGCGGATAGAAATCGACCAGCAGCTGACCGCGTTTATAGGTAGAGATCGGTCACTTGCTCATCACGAGGGCGATCGCGAGCACAACTACGGAGGCTCATTGAAGGGATCGCCCTTAAACCAAGGGTGTATCAAGGCCAAATCAAATGAAGCCTCAATGATCACCTCTGCCCACCCTCTTAGGGTTGATAAATCCTCAACACCTCGGCAGTAGTTAACGCCTGAAAGCATGCCCCTTGGCTATCGAAACAATCAACAGCGCTGGTAGTAACAATGCCAGCGCTACCCAGGGAATAGCACCTGCCCCCCATGTTTCCAGGAAAATGCCGCCGATCACACCACTGCCTGCAAACGCCAGATTGAAGACGGTCACCAACATTGATTGCGCAATATCAGCGCCGTCACTGGCAACATCAGCCAAGGAGGTTTGCAATAAGGTTGGCGCACCACCGAAGCTCATCCCCCACAGGACGATGCCGATATAGATCGCACTGACGGGCAGGTCACCCAGGCCCAGGGCAAACGAAACCAGGATGAATGCTGTCAGGCTGAGCAGTACCAGACTCCGAAGCCTGTCATCAATCAGCGTGCCGATCATCCATAGACCGAACAAGGCCGCAATACCGAATGAAAGGAGGCCCCGATCTATCTGATCGGCCAATCCAACAGAAGCCAGGAACGCAGCAATATAGGTATAGAGGGTGTAGTGAGCCAGGATCCAGAGCATGACCACCGCCAGCACGGGCCGCACGCCTGGGGTTTGCAGGACCCTGCGTAGCGGCAAGCGTCGATCGGAGCGTTGTCCGGGATAATCAGGCACTTTCCGATATATCCAGGCCATCAGCAAAAGGCTGAGTCCTGAGAGAGTCCCGAACACACAACGCCATCCCAGCAGCTTGCCGAGCCAGGCACCTAGCGGTACGCCTAGGGCAAGTGCCAAAGGGATGCCGAGCATGGCCAGCGCCATTGCGCGACCGTGCTGCTGTGGGGCGACCAATCGTCTGGCATAGCCGGCCAGCAGGCTCCAGGCCAGACCGGTTGCGATACCCACCACGAAGCGGGCAGCCAGCGTCAATGAAAACCAGGGCGACAGGGCGGTCACCGCATTACAGGCGCAAAACACCCCGACAGCCAGTAATAGCACCAAGCGCCGACGCCAGCCCTGCAACGCGAGAGTCAATGGAATAGCCGCTAACCCTGAGCCCAGCGCACATAGGGTCACCATCTGACCAGCCCACGCTTGCGACACACCAAATGCCTCGGCGATTTGCGGCAAAAGTCCTGCTGGCACCGTTTCGTTGGCGGTGGCGATAAAGCTCCCCATTGTCAGCGCCAACAGGGCCGCCAATGGGAGACGCCCAGTAGTGAGGTATTCGGTATTGCCCGATGTCGTGAAAGAGCCATTTTCAAATTGCGATTTGCCGGTCATGACCTGTGCTCAGAGGAATGGGAGACGTGAGTGTGATGAATTGCTACGAATTTGATAATTGGTCTACCATTTGATGAACCATCAAATTTGAATTGAATATGGCTACTGACCGATTGGGCGACATGCGTTTGTTTGTCGAAGCGGCAGCACTCGGCAGCTTGTCTGCCGCAGGGCGCAAACTGGCGCTGTCGCCGGCCGCGGCCAGCGCGCGACTTATCAAGCTTGAGGCGGCGCTGCGCACCAAGTTGTTTGATCGCACAACGCGTCAGTTGCGCCTCACGGAAGAAGGTCGGTTTTATTTGCAGCAATGCTGGGTCGCATTGCGGGCTATCGATGAGGCGGAAGCTGGGCTTCAAGCCAGTCAAACAGAGGTGCGTGGCAAGGTCCGGATATCCGCATCCGCCGATTTTGGCCGCAATCTTTTAAATGACTGGCTTGAGACATTCAGTACATTGCACCCGGAACTGTACGTCGCACTGACGTTGTCGGACTCGGTGTCAAATCTGGTGCAGGACGATGTCGATCTGGCAATCCGGTTTGGACAGCCGCATGACAGCTCGATGATCGCCAGGCAGTTGGCTCCCAACTGGCGAGTACTGTGCGCTTCGCCTGATTATCTGGCGCGATACGGTGAACCCCAAACCCCTACTGACTTGCCTAGCCACAAGTTCATCGTGCTGGTGACGTCTGCAGGTCCATTGAACACCTTTCACTTTGTGGTGGATGGTCAGGAATGGAACCACACCGTTCCCATGAGCCAGGCATGGGAAACCAACGACGGCGCCCTCGCGCGCGCATGGGCGTTGGCTGGACATGGCATCGCACGCAAGACTATTTGGGATGCGGCAGCCGATATCCGTGCTGGACGACTGAAGGTCCTGTTACCTGACTTTTGTGTCCGAGAGGCCGGCGTCTACGCGGTATTACACGGCAATCGTTACCGGATTCCCCGCGTGCGTGTATTGCTGGATTTCCTTACCGACCATTTTGATCGCGCAACCGATGAGCTGTTGTTCGACCTTAAAGTACCTAATGCCTGATGTTAGGAGGTTGTAAGCCACGCCATACCGGATAAGAGTTGCCGTCAAGTGCGCAATGAGGTTGCCTAGGTCGGGGGCAGACAATTTCCAGTAAGTTGAATGGCCCTCTGGTCTCGCAGACACATCTGACTGGCTGCTGGAGTGTCCGCTATGGGTCCAGGCTGTGTAAAAACGCAGGCCTCGTTTTGAAGTCTGTGTCGCTACGTAAAATCTGACCGTGATTGGCAGATCAGTGGTCCTGAAATGTGCGTAGGAACGCGGTTTTCGTTCCGATTCGAACCTTCAAACCTGCTCTAAAACGTTTTTACACAGCCTGGGTCGAAAGCGGTCCCTCACCAGCGGCTGCTTTCGACCCGATCCCTGAAGCGATTACTGACCAAGCCTGATCCTTACATGCGAAATGCTGTCTCTGGCATCGTGTTGGATGGCAAGGGCTTCGCCCGTGTTCGCGGTGGTGCGGCACTCCGGTAAGCCCGCTCCCACAGGAGTCGCGAATACTTTCGGTAACCCTTCGATCGGCTAGCTTGCGGCTTAGCTACAGGCAGCTTCGGGTCGATTGCTACTATCCACGACTGACGACCTCTGACCCAGTTCTTATGCGCCATGCGTAGGACTAGCCCACTGCCCGATAAAGTCGCCAACTCTCCGCTCAATGTCACTCTCAACTGTCCGCAGCCGCAGAATAGGAATGCCACTTCTAGCCAAAATCTCATTTTTCATGGCGTCCCGAGCTGCCTGCACGGGTCGGTCGTGGTACCCGCCATCAACCTCGATCACCCCTATCGGTTTTTTGCCCACTTTGAAATAGATCACGAAATCGCAACTGGCGCGCCTCATGAACGCCCGCTGGGGCTCCGTCCAGTCGAGGCTACCCGGCGATGCAAGCTTATCCAGCTGGATCTGTGTGTGGTACTTCAATGCCTGGCACGCCGGGGCTGACAGCGCTTCACGCAGCAACTGTGCCACGATCTGCTCGGACTTGTAGCGTGAATCCTCGGGCCGCAGGCGGGCGTCCAAGCGTGCCAGAGACTGGTCGTACTCGCGGTACAGCAAGTCGAATGCCGACACCACCGGCGCGCGTACGATCTGATCGTCCTGCGCGTAATAGCTGATGTAGCGAATCAGCGCGGCGATGTGGCCATTGTTGTCAGTGAACACCTCGTCGCCAGTCACCAGGGTGAAGCGATGTTTGGCCCGCGAAACTGCCACGTTGATCATGCGTGGGTCGTCGACGAAATCCAGGCGAGTTCGCGCCTGGTTGTAGCGCTTCTTGTCCAGCACGGTGGAGAAGACGATCTCGTCGCATTCGCGCCCCTGAAACTTGTGCACGGTGTCCTTGACGAAATCCGTCGGCAAGTGCGTGTCGGAAAGGTTGACTTGCGCCCGGAACGGGGCGATGTAACCGCGGCCTTCGCCGTCCATACCGACGGGCGGCCCCTCGTCCCCAAGCACCTTCAGCAGGGAGTCCAATTCCCGAAGGTTGGTGTTCTTCCTGGCGTGGTTGCCCTTGGCTGTCACCACCAGGCGCAGGGGGGCTTCGCCCTTGTCCTCGGTCATCGGCACCAGTGCGTTGTCGTAGAACTGCTGGTTGCAGAACTGGATGATCCTGGGGTGGCAGCGGTAATGTTCTTTCAGCAGGGTTCTGGGCAGCGTGTCCTGAAACACGGCAATGCACGAATCCAGCAGGCTGTAGTGCTCGCAATCGTAGACTTCGGCGGGCGCTTGAAGCCCCAGTGCCACAGGGATATGCGGCAACTGGCGGTTGTCTCCAACGACGATCAGGTTCTTTGCGCAGCCCAGTGGCAGGATGCCCGGCACGATGTCCTGCAAAGAGGCTTCGTCGATGATCACGTAGTCGAGGACCGCTCCCGGCGCGATCGAATTGACGATGGAGTGCGTGCCGCTGCCCAGGATAGGGAAGCGCTGCAAGAAGACATCGAAATGCCTGCGGTAAGTTTTGACATCAAAGCTGTCCGACGGCGGTACCTGAAGTTGCAGATGCTGCTTGAGATGGTGCATCGATGCTGTTGTCAGTTCTTTCAGCAGGGCCGTGAAATTCGCGCGTGCCAACGATTCACGGCACGCCCGCAGCTCCGCTTCCTTGTCCCGTAGCGACTTGTCGTAGTAATGCATCTGCAGTGCATGGAAAACGGCCATGCGCGCCTCGCCCTCGGTGAATGGCTTGGTGCGAAAGATTCTGAATTTGAACAGAAGCTCGATACGGTCTTTGAGATGAATGCGCTGCTCGCCGAGGTACGCCAGGTAGGCCATGAGGTCCGCAGTCTTGCGCGGTGTCAGGCCGTACTTGTCGAGCGAGACTGTGGCCTGTACATCGCTTTCTGCCTGCCACTGCTGCAGGTAGCGCCGCTCGATGACCAGCTCGTCCAGCTCGATTTGCAGTTGTGCCGCCCTGTTGTGGTCTTGCAGGTGCTGCTTCAAGCGGGTCAGCAAGGCCTGGATTTCATCTAGGGATGGTGCCGGCTCGGGCGCGTTTGATGGCCAAGCAGGCAGATCGGCAAAGAAGGCCTCACGTTTGTCCTGGTTGCCAAGCTTGGCGACCAAGTAGCCCAGGCCGTATTTCTCCAGCTTTTCGTAGACGTTTTCCACGGCAGCATTGTTGTTGGACAGCACCGCTACCGTCTGCCCACGTAACAGAATATTGGCAAGAATGTTGAGGATCGTCTGGGTCTTGCCGGTCCCTGGCGGGCCTTCGATCACGCTGATTTGCGCGCTGAACGCCCGCTCGACCGCCTGAAGCTGACTCTCGTTAAGCCCGAACGGATAGATGAGCCCCTGACCCGGCGCCAGCGTGCCGTTTCGCCCCGTACAATAGGCTTGCAGGGCAGTGCCAGCGATGGCGGGCAGTTTTCCGAGCTGGCGCACCACATTGTCGGCAATTTCACGATCAGTTTTCGACTCAGCGTGATCCTGTCGGGCATTCGCCACGAGAGTGAAATAGCGGAAGACCGGCGTTTCCTTCATCGATGTCGGGGCGGTAAAGCCGATACCGTCCATCTTGTAGACATAGGGCTTTTCGGCGCCCGGGTAGTGCACGACGGCATATCGCTCGCCGTAAATCGTAGCTTTGGCAATGGGCGTGACGATCGTGCTGCCGGGCTTGTGCAGCAATACATTGGTCAACTCGCGGGTGGGCGAAACTTGGCAGTTACTGAGCGCACGGGTGTATTTTTTCTTGGAGGGGAAGTGACAGGTCAGTTCCAGGGCTTCGTACTTGTCGCTCCAGCGAATCGCCCAGTCGCTGATCTTTGCGGTCTTGTCCTCACCATCCACCTGAATCGAAACCATATTCCTTATCCCTATGCGCATGACATCCGGCTTCGCCTCGCGCCGAATGTTACTTTCTCCAAGATGAGTCATATTGCCATCATTGCGTGCAGGATCGATAGCCGGTTCTGCACTGCGACGGCCAGCGTGAATTCGTCGGCCGCACCACTCATGCCCCGTAGTCGCAGGCGATCCAGTTTCAGGATGCGCTTGAAGTGGGCAAACAGCATTTCGACCTTCTTGCGCTCATGGTGAGAGCGCACGTACTCCGGCGTTGCTGCAATGCGCCGAGCCACATCACGAGCGGCTTCATGGACGCTGCGAGCAATCTTGCGAATCGAGGTGTTCGGACAGCACTTGGCGTTCAGCAGGCATGTCGCGCAGTCGGTCTGCCTGGATCGGAAGATGATGGTGTTGGTGACGTGCGAACGCTCGTCTTGAAGGCTCGCCATTCGCTGCGTAATACGTTGCCGGCCGGGCAGCGGTATTCCTCGGCCTCTTCATTCCAGTGGAAATCGTTACTCGAAAAGCTGTCGTTCTTGCGCTCAGTTTTGTCCCACACCGGCATATGCGGCTCGATGTCTTTTTTCTCCACCATCCAGGCCAGCATCGGCGCAGTACCGTAAGCGGTGTCGCCAATGAGGCGCTCTGGCTTGATGTCGAACTGCACTTCGACCCGATCGATCATCGTCTTGGTGCTCTCGACTTCTGGGGTTCGATGAGCCGGTGTGGGTTCCACATCCATGATCACGCAGTGCTCGCCATCCATCGACTGGCACGCTTGCTCAAGCTGTGTGCAATCAGCTCTAGCTGCGGTCAACCCAAGCTTTGGATGACCTCATCCACGAAGTGTCGGAGCTTTGCTGAAGGGCGACGGTCGGCGGGGTAGATCAGGTTGACAGGGTAGATGGGGCCTTCGAAGTTCTCAAAAAGCACGACCAACTCACCTCGTCGCACGTAGGGCGTCAGCACGTCCTCGACGCAGAGCGTAATACCGAAACCCGACAATGCGGCGTTCACCTTGGCCATGGTGTTGTTTACTTTCAGTCGACTCGCAATGGGGATCGTGAACGTCTGCATATCTTTAGTGAATCGCCAGAGCTTGTCTGTCATTCGATCGGAAAACAGGTAGCCCAGACAGTCATGGTCCACGAGCTGCTCAGGATGGAGCGGGACCCCTTTGCGGGAGAGATAAGCGGGGGATGCGCAGGCTAACATCCTGAAAGGTTTCAAACCGCGTTGAACCAGAGCTGCACTGTCGGCCAGTTGAGGTTTTCCCAGCCGGAAGACGACTTCGTAACCTTCTTCCACGACATTCACGAACCTGTCCGTCAACTCCAACTCGATTTCCGTTTCGGGGTAACGCGTCAGGTATTGGGTGAGGAACGGGATCAGTCGATGAGAGCCATAATTATACGGCGCGCTGATCCTTATTTTTCCTCGCGGTGTTGAGTTCGCTGCCAAGGCCAGAGCATCGGCGTCATCAACGTCGCTCAGAATGGCCTTGCAGCGTGAGTAATATTCCCTGCCCACGGCAGTCAAGCTTTGACGGCGAGTGGTTCGCGTGATCAATTTGAGGCCTAGCTCAGATTCCAGATTGCCGACCTGTTTGGCAATCAATTGCGGGGTCACGCCTAACAAGGCAGCGGCTGCCGAGAACGAGTCTGATTCGGCTGCCGCCACGAACGCTGCCATGCTTTTCAGCTTGTCCATATCTACAACCTTTAGTTGTCAATGTTATTAAATCTTGAGCATTTATCTTCAAGATCTTGCTGTTCATCATGCCTCGGGTCAATCAAAGTAAGCGCGTTGCGCTTCGTAGAGCGGAGATTATGAATTGGTGAACATATCGCATGAAACGGCAGCGGATACCGAGCGCCGACTACTGCACGTGACCTCTCAGGCGCGCGTCCGGTTCTTTCCTGGCACATATACGTTTTTGGAGTTTCCCTTGTCATCGTTTCCTGGTGCGGCATATCCCGACGCACTGGCGCTCGTTCGAGACGACAAGGTATGGAGTCAACTGGTCCCTTGCGACGACATCGAGCGAGAACTGTTCGGCGTCTTCCGTTTCCATTTCCCTGAAAACGTAGACAACAGCGGATTCGTGGGCTGGTTGGCGATGCGTCTGAAGCGGCATTTTGGAACTGGCGTTTTCGTCACTTGCGGCCAAAACAGAGATGAGGGCGGGATATTTGATTATTGGGGCGTCCCGGCCAGCCTTGCTTCGGGTGTCTTCGCAGAGATCCAGGCTTTGGTTGATGGCCGAGCGGCCGGGGAAATGGGAGTTTCCCTGTAGCGGATATGGTCGCGCGTGCCCAAGTGTTCGCTTTTGGCCGATTGAATAGCAGCCGTTCCCGGAAGACCTAAACCGGCCAAAAAGTGGATGATTTGAGTCGAGAAAATAAATCAAGGAACCGCGGTGCGCGGTCCCAGAGAGCGAAGCGAACGGCTTGAACCGCTTGTTATACGTTAACCCTGTAACTCAAGGTTGCCTCATCGCCTGTGATCCCTCGGAATCCCCAGCAATGACTTGGTTGCTCAAATATTGTGATTTCAACGTCAACCGGATTTATAGCCAAGTTTCGCTCAAAGTCTGTAAATATTTGCTTTATGAGCTTCTTTTTTGTTTCTTCCGTTCGCCCAGAAATCATGCTTATTTCGATTACTGTGTATTTTTCAGATCTGCCGCCGGGGTAATAGAAATTAGTTTTATCTAGCGGGACGAAACGGTGAGCACGCTTGTCTTCGGGTAACCCAAGAACGGTAGTCATGCAATTATGTAGCACATCGGACATCTGTGCTTTTTTGGCATTTAAATTGTAGTCAATTCCATAGACGGTGATCATTGCGATTCCTTGCAAGCGTATAACTACTATAGGTGACATGCCATGTCGCGATGGCGTGCCGTATAAAGTTCCTTGTCGTCCTGTAAGTCCTTGTCTAGCTTTGCCATCACCGTGTCCACCGTCCACTTTTGACCGATTTCTGCCGTTCGTGAAGGGCAGAAATCGACCAGTAGCGGTCGCATTCGACAGGTGAACGTCTGAGCGCCTCGCTCAGATATGCAGCCAAGCCAGCGAACCCAGCATGACGCCAACACCCGCGGCCCCAAACGAGAGCCGCTTGAGCCATTCCTTACGCGTCAGCAAGGTAATGGCCGCCAGTGAAATTGCTATTTGAATCGCTGTCATTGCCTGGGCCCAGCGGTGATGCTGATGCAACGCCTGCTCTGACTTCTCGTCCCACTCTCTTGCCCGTTGTTCGAATGCTTCAGCCTTCTTGCGCGCCTCCTCCTTCTGTTCCCCGTACCGCCGCGCCTCAGCAACATAATGGGCGGAGTCCAGCCCTGGGAGATGGCTTGCCAGATCCGACAGGTTCTGCCGGCTGGACTTGGCCTGGTAATAATTCCACTCGTTGGCGGCTTCGGTTTTCTGGATAGCGGCGTTGTTTTTGTCCATGGCCGCCTCATTCTCCGTTGAGCCGGCCTGATAGCTCATCAGGGCGCCGACGGTCGCCATGATGGCTGTCATCACCGCAATCTTGCTGGCAAAGCTGTCGCCTTGTGCATGCGCATGATGGGTGGTGTGCTCAATGTGTTGCTCGTGAGGGCTGGGGACTTCGAACTCTTCAGGCATGGGTGTCGATCTTGGAGGTGTTAGTGGAGATGGACAGCATTATGAATTGTCCCTGATTCTTTGGACACAATTGACTGGCAGCCAGTGGTCCAAAGTGTGTAAAAAGCCCCTGATCTCGATAACGCTGTGCAAGACTCTTATTTCGATGGACGTTGAGGTCACAAGCGACCTTAGCTCTTAGTACATCTCACCCGTGACGGTCACCGTCCACAGGACTCGCGAGGAAACACATGATCGATGGTTCCGCCGTTTTGACAGTCTTTTTGGTCTACTTGGCCGGCGTCGTTATCCCCGGGCCAAATTTCGTTGCGGTGGTCCATAAAGCGGTGGCTGCTACGCGGTCAGAAGCTCTGGCTTTGGTCGCGGGCATCGTACTGGTCAACTTGTTCTGGTCCACCTGTGCAATTGCAGGTCTCGGGGTTGTATTTGCTGCGCTCCCTTGGGCTGCGCTTGTTGTAAAGGTTCTGGGCGCCGCCTACCTGATGTGGTTCGGATTCCGACTGCTGATCAACGCAGGGAAGAATGCGCTTGGCCCGCTAAATGATGCCATCGCCGGCAGTTGCCGGCAGTCCTTCATTCAGGGTGTGGTTACCAATATTGGCAACCCCAAGTCCATGGCTTTCTATGCCGCTGTCTTTTCAGCCGCAGCCCCCGCCCACGTTTCGCCAGGCACGTTTTTGTCGATGCTGGCAGTTGTCGTGGTGGTTTCAATGACCTGGTATGGAATGGTCGCAATCGCTCTTTCGCAATCCAAGATCGCTGCCGGGTACCAAGGGAGGAAAAAAGCAATTGATCGACTGTGCGGTGGGTTGATTTTGTCTTTGGGGATTCGCCAACTGGTTTAGCAATCCTCTCCTTTATCCGAGAAGAAGGAGACACACTTCGCGATGTCTTCCCCGCTCCCCTCCCCGGCTGCGTACAGTTCTTCTCGATGGGTCAGGGCCTGGAGCCCGCGTCCATTTCGCAGGCCCGCGTCAGTGCTTGCGTATCGATATACTCCCGGATGTTCGTCAGCTTTCCATTTCGCACGGTAATGGCGAAGACCCAATCGTCCTCCCACGTTTTATTCGTGGCTTTGATTCTCCCCTTGGCGAAGCCGACGACCAGAACCCGGTCACCCTGCGCCACGTATTCGTGGAACTCCATGACAGAGGTTTCCATCTTTTCGGAAGCCTTCTGAAGCAGATCTTCCAATCCCGCGTGCCCGCGATGCGTGCCAGCCAGCGGCCAGTCCTCGCCCGGAATGATCCATTCAATATCTTCGGAAGTCAGCGCCATTAGACCTCGCCTATCGCTGCGGCCCATTGCAGTAAAGAAGTCCTTAACAACCTGAACATTCTTTTGTGTGTTCACCAAAATCTCTCCGCTTCTCTCGCATCTGCTCGCGTCCGTTCTAATCAGATACCTTGTGGACCTGCCGGTGAGGGGCGTGGTGTCGGAGACTCAGCCGATATCGACTTTCAAGGCGATGTCCCAAGTGCCGGCGCCGTTTTTCGCCAGGCCGATCATCATCAGGCCGAGCGCCTCGAGCGTCTGGGCCATGTGCAGGCCACCAACATCCAACGGACGCAGCCCGAGACTTTCGATGAACGTCGAGACGCGTGCCTTGGCCTGCGGATCGTCGGCGGCGATGAACGCATCGAGGGGGCCTCCCTTGGCAAGGACGTGGCCGAAAAGGGTGTTGAATGCCTTCACGACATGCGCGCTGGCGGGGGCGATCCTGGCGATCTCCTGCGCACCAGAACTGCCGGCGGGAGAGACGAGACCCGTGAGGTCCGGCGAGGCCGTGTTGGTGATGTCGATGATCACCTTGCCGTCGAGCGCGTCCCCGTAATCGGCCACCACCGAGGCCGCACCGGTGTAAGGCACGGCGAGGATGACGATGTCGCCAGCGGGCGCGGCCCCATAGGTTCCTGTGGTCGCTCCTGCTGCGAACTTGTCGACCAGCGCCTGCGCCTTGGTGGGGTCGCGGCTGACCACCTCGACGGTGTGTCCAGCTTTGGCGGCACGACCGGCAATGGCCGCAGCCATGCCTCCTGAACCGATGATGCTGATAGTGCTCATGTGTAATCTCCAAATGAGTTGGGGTATTGCCCGCAATCTCTGAACGGGCTTCCCCCGGTCGGTATCCCGTGTTGTGCCGGGCTCGTTGCGACCCGGCGAACAGCCTCAGCTCACTCAGGCGGCAGGGAAGTAATGGCCATTGTCCATATCGGCAAACAGGCCCGGCTGCATTGGTGTCCAGCCGAGCATCCGGCGCGTGATATCGCTCGACGCCGGGGTATCCAGCGTCACCAAGTTCGCGAGGAAGCCGAAGAAACCCGGCCCCATCATTACGTCCGCAGGAATGGGCACGACGGGAAGGTTCAGACGGCTGCCAATGGCCTGCGCGATCTCGCGGTACGGGATAGCCCCTTCGGCAACCGCATGCCAGGATCTGCCAGCGGGCCCCTTCTCCAGCGCCAGGCGGAACAGGGTAGCGAGGTCGCGGGCATGCACTGCCGCCCACCGGTTGGAGCCGTCGCCGGGGAAGCCAACGACGCCCTTTTCCTTTGCTTGCCCGATGAGGACCTGAAGGAAACCGGCCTTGTCGGTTGAGCTGTGCATGATTTCAGAAATGCGCACGACCGAAGACCGTACGCCCCGCTCTGCGAGACCGATTACAGTCAGCTCCACGATGTTACGAACCCGCAGGGAGCCCTTATATTGATCGCCAGCCGGAGAAAGAGCCGGATCCTCCTCGGTCGCCGGTCGGCTCTGGAGCGGCCCAGGAACCGGCCAACCCTCGTTAGTCGGCGAACCGATGCTGCCCGACACGACCAGCGGCTTTCCCGTTCCAGCCAGTGCATCACCGTATGCGAGCATGATCTGGACCTCCGCTGCGGCAACAGCGTCGATCCCGCCGACCGGAAGCAGGTCTTGTCGGTGCGCGACGTGGATTACGCCGTCGGCGGCTGCAGCCGCCTCCTTGAGCCCCTCGAGATCATCGAGATCACCGCGACGCACCTTTGCGCCGAGCGCAGTGATCGCCTCCGCCGCGCTGTCTGACCGGGCCAAAGCGGTGACCTCGTGGCCTGCAGCGATGAGGTCGGAGATGATGTATGGACCGGAATGGCCGGTCCCGCCAGTTACGAAAACGCGCATGTTGGTGTTCCTTGTAAGTGGGATAAAAAATGGTGCTGCGGGTGCGGTCAGCCGAGAAGGCTGACGCCGATTGAGAAGTGCGTGTGCTTGACGGAGTGGGCAATGAGGCCCAGCGAAAGCAGGCAGGCGTGCTCCAACGTTCGCGCCATGAGTAACGGCCCGGTGTCCATCGGGCGTAATCCGAGGCTCTCGATGAATGCCGAGACGCGTGCCTTCGCCTGCGCGTCGTCTCCAGCGATGAACACGTCCAACGGGTGGCCCTCGACAGGAGCGGCAGCCAGGACGTGGGAGAAATGGGTGTTGAACGCCTTGATGACTTCGGCGTCGGCTGGGGCTGCTTTGGCGATTTCCTGCGCGCCGAAACTATTCTCAGGAGTCACAAAGCTTGTGAAGTCGGGGGCGACGGGGTTGGTGATGTCGACAAGAAGCTTGCCTGCCAATTCTTCGCCGTACTGCTTCACCACGTCGAGAACGACTGAATAGGGAACCGCCAGAATGACAATATCCCCGGCCGGCGCGGCGCCGAACGTTCCTGTCGTCGCGCCGGCTCCGATCTGCTCGGCCAGCGCCCGCGCCTTGGTGGCGTCACGACTCATCACCTCGACGGTGTGTCCGGCTTGGGCGGCAAGGCCGCCGATCGCTGCGGCCATGCCACCTGAGCCGATGATGCTGATAGTGCTCATGCGCAGTCTCCGCAGGTATGGGGTTGATCATTCCATGGCTGCTGGTGCGATCCGGCGAACTCATTCAACGTGCGATCCATGCTGGTCGCTTTACTTGCAAATAGCAAGTGATCTATGGAATTTTACTTGCAACATGCAAGCGATGCTAAGATCCAGCCATGAAGACAACTCTTAAAGAAGACTTTCGATCCCATTGCGCGGTGAACTACGGCGTGGAGATTTTTGGCGACCGGTGGTCGCTCTTGATCATTCGCGACATCGTTTTTGTTGGAAAGAAGACGTATGGCCAGTTTCTGAAATCGGAAGAGGGAATCGCGACCAATGTTCTTGCTTCCCGACTTGCCTTTCTTGAGGAGCAAGGCGTTCTCTCGAAGGCGCCCAGCCCCGACGACAGACGCAAGGACTTTTACACGTTGACCGAGAAGGGCCTGGACCTCATTCCCATCGTGATCAACATTGTGCTCTGGAGCGCGAAGCATGATTCGAAGTCGTACGTGCGGCGCCACGAGGATTTGGTTGCTCGATTAAGTCAAAACCCCATGCAGGTGAGCGAGGAAGTGAAGGCGCTGGTCCGCAATGGCGGGTGCCTCTTTCCTGAGAGCGGGGGATGAACAAGGCAGCGAACGCGCCCTGTCACAGCGCGCAAATGAGTTGGTATCGGTTCCGATGACTCAGGTCCGAGGGCTCGCGACCATTTCCGAGGCCCGCGCCAATGCTTGCGTGTCGACGTACTCCCGGATGTTCGTCAGCTTGCCATTGCGAACAGTGATGGCGAAGACAAAATGGTCCTCAAACCTCCTGTTCGTGGCTTTGACTTTCCAAGTTGTGGCCAGGACCGCATCAACATTTACGATCGCGATTCATCAGCCGAACTTGACCAAGTCCTTGAAGATCAGTTGACCCCAGGTATTTCCGCGCGCCTGCACAAGCAGTCCACCTTCCGAAAGCCCGCCCAGTTTGATCGGCGAGAAACCGAGATTTTCTGCAAGCGCACCCACTTCCGTTGCGGCGCCGTCATCGTCGCTCGCCAGGAACACGACTCTCCTGCCACCCTGTACGGCCGGATCCTGGCCAAGGACGGCAGCGCCCAAATGATTGAAGCCCTTGACCAGTCGTCCACCAGTAAAGGCCTGCGCGACGACTCTGGAAGATGGCTCTCCTCCCAGTTCTTCAGGGGACACGCCGTAGGCATTGGTCACATCGATGATGGTCTTCCCCTTCCAGGTCGGCAACGCCTTAGCGACATCCGGGTGCGACTCGAAACGGACAGCCAAAAAGACGATGTCCGCCTTGACCGCGTCCGCCAGTTTTTTGGGAATGATCTGAGGTCCGATCGCTGCTGCGACGGATGCAAAGCTTTCCGGGGCGCGCGTGGTTGCAACGGCTACTTCGATGCCGTTGCGGGCAAACGCCTTGGCCAGGGCCTGGCCGATATTGCCGAAACCGATGATTGCGTAGCTCATATATTCTCCTCAGGTTTACCACCCCCGGCGGCGCCAAATAGCGGGCCGGGCGTGGCGAGTCAGATTTGCGCCAGGCCGCCGTCGACGGCGACCTCGCTGGCGGTCATGAAGCTGCTGTCCTGCGACGCGAGAAAGGCAGCCACCGCTCCGATCTCCGCTGGATCGGCCATGCGCTGGAGCGGATTCATCGAGGCGAAGACCTTCATGCCCTCCTCGCCTAGCGCGGCCTTCGCGAGTTCGGTCGCCGTCGGCCCGGGCGACAGCACGTTTACCCGGATGCCAGTGCCCTTCAAGTCCTCCGCCCAGGTCCGCGCGAGGTTGCGCACTGCCGCCTTGCTCGCGCTGTAGACGCTGAATGCCGGGGCGCCCGTGGTGCCGGCGCTCGACCCGGTCAGGATGATCGAACCGCCCTGGCCCATCAGCGGCAGCGCCTTCTGGACCGTGAAGATCGTCCCCTTCACATTGGTTTCGAAGGTTTCGTCAATGTGCTCGGCAGTGAGCTTGCCGAGCGGAAGCGGGCCTCCCGCCCCGGCATTGGCGAAAACGATGTCGAGGGTTCCGCGCTCGGCCTTCACCGCCGCGTAGAGTCGGTCGAGGTCGGCCTCATCGGAGACCGAGCCCTTCACCGCGCGGGCATTGGGCCCAAGTTCGGCCACAGCGGCGTCAAGCGCTTCCTGCCGGCGGCCAAAGATGAAGACGAAGGCGCCCTCCTCGATGAAGCGTTTTGCAGCGGCGAGGCCGATGCCCGTAGCGCCACCGGTGATCACAGCGGTCTTTCCATTCAGTCTGGTCATGTCGTACATCCTTCCTAAGCGTTGTATGGAAGCAGGGAGCTGCTTGCTTGAGAACGACTATGCGGATCTAATAACCTAACGACAAGTATGCACTTTTAGGTAAGTACCCCAATATGACCACACCTTCTGAAACCTGCGACCCCGGCTGCGGGCTCAACGCCACGCTGCGCATCATCTCGGGCAAGTGGAAACCGCTGGTCCTGTTTTTCCTGCGCGACGGCCCAAAGCGCTATGGCGAACTCAAGCGTTTGATCCCTGGCGTCAGTGACAAGGTGCTGATCCAGCAATTGAAGGATTTGGAGGCCGATCACGTGCTGGCGCGGACCGACTACAAGGAAGTGCCGCCGCGCGTGGATTACACGCTGACCCCGCTCGGTCGCAGCCTGGCTGACGCGATCATCCCGCTGTGCACCTGGGGAACCGAGAACATGGCGGAAGTGGCAAGCATCTTCGCCAAGCGCGACACGCTGCCCTAGCGGGATGTGGCTCGGCATATTGCAGCGACACCGGAGTACATGCGCTCTCGCCACGAACGCAAGAATCTTGAAATGTCGTTTGCCCACCTCAAGCGCATCTTGAAAGTGGATCGTTTACGACTACGTGGCATGAGTGGCGCAACCGATGAGTTCACGCTGGCCGCCGCAGTGCAGAACCTGCGCCGGCTGGCCAAACTTTTACCGCAAGGGCCACCGGTCACGGGATAGGTGCGCCTGCACCAAGTAATAAATCTCAAATTAACCCAATCCACTAGATAACAAACCTCAAAGAAGCCGAACAATGAGGTCGTCGGCTATTTAAGCCGCGGGGTCCTAGAACTTTTCTCTTTTTATCGGTCTATGTGGACAGGCACATCCTCGGTAAGCGCGACCTCGCAGGCTTCCCGCAGTCAGATGGCCACACGTCCATTGTCAATCAGAGGTTGTCTTCGCTCATGAAATTCCATGACCCACGGATGGTGCTCTTCGGCCTGTTCGCGTTCGCGGCAATGGGCTCCGCATCAGCAACACAAATGAAGACCTCAACCCCTGTTTTCGCAACTGAAGTGGCAGCCGTTCAGGCTCCGGTCGAGGCCGCCGGTAACCCTTGGCCAACCTTGGCCAGTACGGCCGGCAAACAGCCAGGCCCCTTGCTGGCCCATGACGACCGATACTGGCATGACGGCCGTTGGCACGATCGTAGAGACGATTGGCGCCGAGACGAATGGCGTAGAGAACAGTGGCGCAGAGAGCAAGCCCGTCGAGAAGCTGAACGCCATCGTTATTGGGAGCGCCACGATGATCGGCCCATGCGGCACCGCTACGAGGACGATCACCGCTACTATCGTCGCTAGCCTGAGAATAGATATCGATGATGCCTTGGGAATGGCGGAACAGACGGAAGTCTGACAATTGATGTGACGCGACGGTCGAAGCTGGACCGTCGCCGACCCGCCAGAAGACACTCAGAAACTCATCCGTGTACCAGATAGGCTCCCAACGGAACCCGATGCCGTAGCTTCTTGCATTTGCCCGGTGGGGGCTGATGCCCGGGCGGACGATCAGGAAACCAGATTCGGCATTTACCCGGAGACGGCCAATGGCCACGGGGAATCTCAACACCATCGTACGCGGGCGCTGGCTCGGCGGAAGCCGATTGCAATTCTCCTTCGGGCATTGCGCGAGCGAAGTTGCCAGCATCGCGCCCAGTATCCGGAGCGGCTTGTTCAGCAGCGGCCATTTCTGCTTCGCGCAGCCTTTGGGCCTCCTCTTCAAGCCCCTTCTGTACTGCGACCTGGTCCTCTTTGGCGTTGGGTGAGGTGCTCGATGCGTTGGCCTGCTGCGCCGCCTGGATCAATTGGAAGTTGCGGTTGCGTAACGCTACGTTGCTACCAACTCTCATGTTCGAGCGCACCGCCAACGTTTCAGCCTGTTGGTACTGCCCCTGCTGAAGACGCAACACACCGAGATAATGCAGCGTCGCGGGATTGTTCGGCTGGATATGCAGAGCACGCTCCAGCGTGGCAGCGGCTTGGTCCAACTGGCCATCTCCATACTGCCGCGATGCGGTTTCGATCAGGGTGGTTGATGCGCTGTTGCTTTGCGAGGGCGCCCTTCGCTCGGCAGCAACCGAACAAAGCGACGTGACGACGCAGAACGCCAGGAGGAGGCTCGGCAGAGAAATCTTGGTTGGCATCAGGGGGCGGACTCAGCTGATCTCGGACGGCACTGTCGTAAAACAGGCCACCAGCACTGCTCGGCATCTGCGATACAGGGCCCCCATTGACCTGGCCAGTACCCTGAAGTTCCCGCCGCAACCGCCACTGCAGACGGAGTGGAATTCGCAGGCCGCCGCACCGGTATCAATTTTTACCTGAAATTTTAAGCTGGTATCATTCAAGCACTGACAAACCGAGCAGAAAATATGAATCGTCGTAAAAAAATAAATCAGTTATTAAAGGCTAACGCCAAAAAGGCCAGCGCCAAACTGGCACCGAAAAGCAAGACTAAATACATTAGTAAAGCTGACCGATTGAAGCTGGCGGCTGAAGCCGGTCAGGACTCAATCACTTGCGCTGAGAGCTGATCTACCTAGCCTTCGCAACCGACCGCTTCCGCCCCAGAGCCCACTTCCCTGCCCAACCGATCTGACAGATCGCGCGGACGCCAAAACTGCTACAGCGGTTTTTTGTTGAGCTGCAGCAGTTCCCGCACCACGAGTTTACAAACTTGCTTCTTTGTAGGATGACTGAAGAAACTCTGCTATCAGCGATGTGATCTGCTGCTGAATCACCCCACGTGAGCGACCGCCGTCGCCATCCAGGCAAATGATGCCATCGCCTGGTACATCGTCTTCGAGCAGTTTCTGCGCGCCAGGTTTGCACATCGACAAGAAGCTGAAATGGCTTGCGTCGCTGATTTCGACGTAACGGCTTGTCGCCGCAGGCAAGCGTTTGGCCAGGTTGGCAGACTCCAACTCAGCAGGAAGCTCGCGCGACGGTACACCGGCAGCGATCACCAGCGTTGGTACCGGCAGCGCCGCCAGGCTTTCATCGGTCAGGCCCCGTGAAAGGCCCAGGTCCAATGTGACCACAGCAGAGACGCGTTTATCGCGCAAATCGGCGGCCAACGCGGCCTTTGATTTTGAGGTGCTTGCAGGGTTTATCGTTTCGTAGACGGTGCAACTCGCTAACTGCGGGTGAGCTTTGCAGTCAAGGGCGAAGCGGTCTGGATCGAAACGAGCGCCGGCTATCTCCAGGGCGGTCCAGCCGCCGAGTGAATGGCCCACTACTGCAATTCGGTCATTGGCGACCAAGCCGAATTTTTCTGGTTGAGTCGTGACCGCATCTATGGCTCGGCGTAAATCAACCGGGCGCTGCCATAACTGCGCCGCAGCTTGAGGGCTACGGTCATGAGTGGTGGTGCCAGGGTGATTGATTGCGGCGACGATGTACCCCCTATGAGCCAGAGCACTGGCAAGCCAGATCTGGTTGCTCCAGTTCCCCCTGTATCCGTGGGAGAGCACCAACAAGGGATGCTTGCCAGCAGCGGGCGGCGCGTTACGAACGGCAGAAGCACCGACAAACACCACATCATCGCCGATCAATTGCGTGGCGGCGGTAGTCGCACTGGGGTACCAAACGACCATCTCCAGTGAGCGGTCACTGTGCGGGTCCGCCAGTGTGGAAGATTGGAAGCCGACAGGGTTCTCGTCAGCGAGTGCGAGAGTAGTCAGGCAGATCAACAACAGGGCGCCAAAAGCTATTTTCAATGTCGTTTCTTCCTTGATTGGACAAGTGCACAGCAACCTGAATCCGCCGTCAGGCGCATCCACCTTCGTACGGAGTCGAAGCTAACGTGGCTGCATAGTGAGCACGGACATTAAAGCCCACAATCGAATCCACGGGCATAAATTTCATCGTTAACTCTGTTCGCGGTCTTTTAGAGAGAAGGCTGAACGTCCGCTTTCCCGCGGGTCTTGCCTAGTGAAAGGCAGTCACCACCCACTAAGCATCCTGCAATTTCTCACGCAGAAACTCGATGAACCGTTGGGTTTTCGCCGGTAACAGTCGCGTCTCGGTGAGGGCATAAACCGAGACGGGCGAAGCCTGCCACAGCGGCAACACTCTGCGCAGCGTGCCATCGGCGAGGTCTACCTGTGGGAGCAGCGCACCGCCGCTCCCACAGGGATGAGTCGCTACATCTCAACCTGCGTACCCAGCTCAATCACACGATTGAGCGGCAAATTGAAGTATTTGAGGTTGCTGTTGGCGTTCTTCAGCAAGAACGCGAACAGGGTCTCGCGCCAACGGGCCATGCCGATACGCTTGGTCGGGACGACCGTCTCGCGGCTGAGGAAATAGGTGGTGCGCATCGGGCTGAAATCCAGCTCTTTCAAATGACACAGGCTCAACGCCAGCGGCACATCGGGCTCCTCTATAAAGCCGAAGTGCAGACTGACCCGGAAGAACCCTTCGCCAAAAGACTCGATCTCGAACCGCTGATCCGCAGGCACACGCGGGCGGTCTTCAGACACCACGGTGAGCAACACCACCTGCTCGTGCAGCACCTGGTTGTGCAACAGGTTGTGCAACAGCGCATGGGGAACTGCATCGGATCTGGCCGTCAGAAATACCGCCGTACCCTGCACACGATGGGGTGGTTGCGCGCGAATGCTGCTGATGAACAACGGCAGCGGCAGAGCGGTTTCGTCCAGTCGCTCGACAATGATCTTGCGGCCGCGCTTCCAGGTGGTCATCAAAATGAACAGGGCAATACCGGCGATTACCGGGAACGCACCACCCTGGAAGATCTTCGATATGTTGGCGGCGAAGTACAGACTGTCGACCACGAGAAAACCCAATAGCATCGGAATCGCCAGCCAGCGCGGTGTTTTCCACAGCAGCAGGACCACGGCCGAGGACAGGATGGTCGTGATCAACATGGTCCCCGTCACCGCCACGCCATACGCCGCTGCCAGCGCACTGGACGACTCGAAGCCGATGACCAGCAACACGACGCCGACCATCAGCGCCCAGTTCACGAGGCCGATGTAAATCTGCCCCTGCTCCTGACTGGAGGTGTGCTGGATAAACATACGCGGCACGTAACCCAGCTGAATAGCCTGGCGAGTCAGTGAGAACGCCCCGGAAATAACCGCCTGGGAGGCGATGATGGTGGCCAGTGTCGACAGCGCGACCATCGGCAGCAGCGCCCAGTCGGGTGCCAATAGATAGAATGGGTTGCGTACCGCTTCCGGGTTCCCGAGGATCAACGCCCCCTGGCCAAAGTAATTGAGCACCAGGCCAGGCAGCACCAGCATGAACCAGGCACGGGCAATCGGTTTGCGACCGAAATGGCCCATGTCGGCATACAGCGCTTCAGCACCGGTCAATGCCAATACCACGGCGCCCAGAATGGCGATGCCAATGCCCGGATGAACCACGAAGAATCGCACCGCCCAAGCAGGATTGAGCGCTTGCAGCACTTCCGGGCGTTGCAGAATGCCGAATGTACCGAGAATGCCCAACACCACGAACCACAGCACCATGACCGGGCCGAACAGGATGCCGATACGCGCCGTGCCATGTTTCTGGATCAGGAACAGTGCTACCAGAACGATAACGGACAGCGGAACGACCCAGTGCCCGATGCCCTCGAACGCAAGTTGCAGACCTTCAACCGCGGAGAGCACCGAAATGGCCGGGGTGATCATACTGTCCCCGTAAAACAGTGCCGCGCCAAACAGCCCGAGCAACACCAGGTTCCGGCTCATTTTCGGATAAGGCGCCGAGGCCCGGCGTGCCAGTGCCGTCAAGGCCATGATGCCGCCCTCGCCCTGGTTGTTGGCGCGCAGTATAAACAGCACGTACTTGATCGAGACGACCCAGATCAGCGACCAGAAAATCAACGACAGAATGCCCAGTACACCGTCCTGATTGGCCTGGACACCATAGTGGCCGGCGAACACTTCCTTGAGGGTGTAAAGCGGGCTGGTACCAATGTCCCCATAAACCACGCCGACCGCGGCGACGAGCAAGCCCACTCCTGATGTTTTGGCGTGGGAGTTTTCATGGGCGGGGATCGCTGTTTCGCTCACGGGTAGCTTCTCTGAGATTGAAGGAAATAAATGGCATGCCACCTTCGAGCAAGAGGGTTTGCGGGGCTACCGGGCAAACATTGGAACTCAGCCTTGAAACCCCACGGCTTGATAATGAGATTAGTCCATGGGTGTCATGCCGTTCGTTCAAGCGACCTGGAGAGTTTGCAGGCCTGTCGACGATCAAAAAAACGCGGCAAGTATCCTCGCAAGGGAAAACACCTACCGTAAAGAAAGCGTAAAAATGTACGGGCAGCAGCGAGCGAATTTCGATCAAGCTTCTTGTGCGCGACCAAAAATAGTCCTTAATTAGAGGCAAGGTTCTTTCCGGGACCTCGCCACATCGCTATATCCTGTGTTTCAACCCGAATCACCTGAATCGAGTGCCAAGGCACCACCAGCATGGAGTTTGCGAATGAGCCAAGGGCCTGTCCATGAGGACGACACCGCTATTGGACCTACCTGTACACCCTCAGAAGGTAGCGAGCAAACCTCCCCGTCCCTTCATGACCTGGGGTTGAGCGATGTCCTTGAGGCACTGCCCGAGGCCATCTACACCACCGATGCCAAGGGTCTGATCACCTTTTACAACCGTGCAGCGGTGGCACTGTGGGGAGTGACCCCGACGCTTGGGGAGAGCACCTTTTGCGGCTCCTGGAAGCTCTATTGGCCTGACGGCACGCCGCTGCCCCACGATGAATGCCCCATGTCCATGGCATTGAAGGAACAACGTCCTGTCAGAGGGATTGAAGCCATCGCCGAGCGTCCGGATGGCACACGCGTTCGTTTTCTGGCGTGCCCCTCGCCGATCTTCGATGCAGAAGGCAGCCTGATAGGCGCCGTTAACATGCTGATCGATCTGACTGACCAGACCGTCGCCGACAAAGCCGCGCTGATCCATGACGCGCTGGTCGAATCGTCCGCCGACGCGATCATCGCCAAAGACCTGAACGGCACGATTACCAACTGGAACGCTGGCGCCCAGCGACTCTTCGGTTACACGGCCGAGGAAGCGGTCGGCCAACCCATTGATATGCTCATCCCCCTGGATCGGCGGGATGAGGAACCCGGCATTTTGGCGCGCATCCGTCGAGGCGAGCGCATCGAACACTATGAAACCCTCCGGCGGCGCAAAGACGGCAGCCTGGTCGAGATCTCTCTCGCCGTCTCCCCCATCAGAAATCGGCAAGGCCGTATTGTCGGAGCGGCCAAAATCGCTCGCGATATCACCGAGCGACGACAGGCGGAAGAACAAAAGAGCCTGCTCATCAGAGAGATGGATCACCGGGTGAAAAACCTGTTCACCCTGGCGAACAGCGTGGTCTCACTGAGCGCCCGTTCGGCAACGACCCCCGGTGAACTCGCCTCCGCCGTTTGCGCACGGCTGAACGCATTGGCGCGAGCCCATACCCTGACCATACCGCACGGTTTGAGTAACGAGCAGCCAACGACATTGCATGCCCTCATTCAAACCATTCTCGCGCCTTATGCCGATAGCGGGGATACCAGCCAGTCACGCGCCGTCGTGACCGGCCCTGACATAACGATTGACGGTGCATCAGTCACCAGCTTCGCTCTGCTGTTGCATGAGTTCGCAACCAACGCCGCGAAATATGGGGCGCTCTCTTTGCCTGAAGGGCTTTTGGATATTGCCTGTAGCGAGAGTGAGGAGGTATTCACCGTGGTCTGGAGCGAAAGGAATGGCCCGCTCATTGACCGGGAACCCGACAGCACCGGGTTCGGCACCCTTCTCGCCAAAGCGACCGTGCATGGCCAGCTTCACGGCGAAATCCGCCGTGACTGGAAGCGCGAGGGGCTGACCATCACCGTGGCGTTTCCCACCCGTAGCATAAGCGGCCAGTAGAGGGTTGGCTCCAGGTGGTGCGAAGCGATTCGCACCTACTTTGCCGTCCCGCCACCAGGTTTATAGAACAGAAACTTCCGGGTCTCGCCCGTCTTGATGTACTGCTTCGCCCAGTCGGGTTTCACCGTTCTGTCGTGGAAATACAAGGCACCGTGGGTGCGGTCCGTCAGTTGCTTGTTGAGTGCCTTGCGCGCGATCTCCTTGGCGATGGCATATGCGTCGTCTTCCTTTACCTGATCCGCACGCCCGTCGCACCACCAGGAAAACTGGCAGGCATGCTTTTCGGAACCTTGCTTGACCACAGCGCACACCGTATCCGGAAAACCTTCGTGACCCAGCCGATTCATGACCACGCTGGCGACGCCTTCCATGTCGGCAGCAGTTACCCCTTTGGCTTCCCAGTAGATACTGCGTGCAAGGCACGTAATGGCATCCTCCAGCGGCGCCGTGCCCGCCGGATCGACCGCCTGCGCTTCGGAGGGGGTGATGACCTCGGATTTGGGCACCGGAGCTTCGTTACCCTTCTCTGCCGCTTTCTGCTCCAGGACCTGTGCCTTGTCTTCAGCCACTTCCTTTTTTTGCTCCTGATCAGTCGCCCACACCTGGCCGCACAGAAGGATGATTGCGAAGCAGGTGGCTACCCCTTTAAATCGCATGTTCCGATCCTTCTGATTGAAACCGATGTGAACAACGACACGATCGCAGACCTGAGTTGATTGTAGTCGCCGGAATTCATGCCAACAGGCAGGCAGTAAACTGCATTTGGGCGCGAAAAGGCATTGCATAAGGAGGGGTGACATCGCGCATCATGGCAGGGTCCATTCCAGGGAGATTTTCATGCGCAGCCTGTCATCCGTTTTGCATCTTGGCGTGTTGTCATTCGGGTTGGTGTTCAGCGTCATCGCGTCGGCGGCCGATGAACAACAGCTGGTAGAGTCGATCAACGTTTACCGCAGCCAGGTACAGCGCTGTGCCGGACAGGCGTCTTCGGAGTTACCACCGCTGGCCAGCGATCCGCGCCTGGTGCTGTCCGCCAACAGCATCGGCGACCTGCAGCAGGCACTGGCCCGCGCGGCGTACCCGATGGTTAATGTGCAGGCGATCAGCTTGTCCGGCCCACGTGATGCGCCCGCCGCGATGAAGGCGATTCAGGAGAGCTTCTGCCGGGTGGTGCTGGACCCGCAATTTGTCGATATAGGCGTCAGCCGGGAGGGCCGCGAGTGGCGCATCGTGCTGGCGCGCCCGCTGTTGACGGGGCGCTTGGGCGACTGGCAGGCGGAGGGACAGAAACTCCTTGAAGCGATGAACAGCGCCCGCACGCAAGCGCGCCAGTGCGGTACCCAATCCTTCGCCGCCACCACGCCGCTGGTCTGGAACGCCACGCTGGGATCAGCCGCCGAGGGCCATAGCCGGGCCATGGCCAACCAAAACTTTTTCGATCACAAGGACCGCGACGGCCGCACGCCGGGTGATCGGGCTGAACTGGCGGGGTACGCCGGCCAGCAGGTCGGTGAGAACATCGCCGCCGGGCAGGACACAGTGCGCAAGGTGGTCGATGGCTGGCTGGCCAGCCCGGGGCATTGCGCCAACCTGATGAACCCACAATTTCGCGAATTGGGTGCAGCCTATGCGGTGGACCCGAAGAGTGACGCGGGTATTTACTGGACGGCGATGTTTGGCACGCCGTAAAGGCGGCTGCTTGATTGTGCTGCGCTAGCGCATCAAGACACCATCAATGACGTTGCCGCTGCCGCTGCCGCTGTAGCTCGGTCTTCAACCAGAGGTTGGCCGGTTGTATGCCTGCCGGACAGCGCACTTCATAGGCGCGGCCACTCATGCTGCTTTGGGTGGCCGCCAGCTCAATAAAGTCTTCGGCGCTGTTCACCCTGTCCTGTTCTTCAAGGTACTCCAGCTTCTTCTCCAGATGCGCCCGGGCTTGAGGGCCGCCGTATTCGCTTCCGTTGCGCACAAACCGGCATTCACTGTGCTCGACAAAGTCCAGCAAGCTGTTTATTTCCTGAGTGGCTTGAGGTGGGATTTGTGCCTGTGCATTGAACACCACGGCAGTCAGGCCGATACCTGCCGCCGTCAGCCATTGAGTGAGGGGTGCAACAATATGCCCAGTCAGCCTTCGCATGATTATTCCTCAGGAGATCAGAGCGGTGATGGCCGCTCTGGAGCTGGGCGCAGACAGGTCAATCGTCTCGGTCGTCATGGTCGCGGTGCCGACGGCGATCATCACGACGATCGTAATCCCGGTCATACCCACGATCATCACGGTAATAATAGCCACGGTCATGGTCGCGACGGTATTCACGGTGATCCCGATCGTACCTGTCTCCCTCTTCCCAGTAAGGAAAGCAACCTCCCAGCAGGAGAGTACTTGCAATGGCCAGGGTCATTATCGCGGTGCGCTTCATTTTAACGTCCTAAAAGGTCAGAACTACGGGGATGAGGTGACGCTAGCGGCGAATCGATCGCAGTGCGTTCAAACCCATAATTACGACCCTCAAGCCGATCAATGATTCCGTTATCGCCGGGCCTTACAGCGTTCTCTGGCTGTTACCGATGGTTTTGGCTTTTTCGATGGCCCACTCCATCGCCGCTTCCATGTCCAGCAGATGCGGCGAGGGGTGTTTGTCCTCAACGATGGCCGAGCCGTCCGGCCAATAGACCCCCATGAACATCTTCAGCGAACCGTCTCTCAAAATCTCGGCTTTAACCTCAATCGTGCATCCGTTCGACAGCGTTTCTGAGTGGGTTATATGGCGCTCAGTCATAACTGCATTCCTCCCGTCGTTGCTATCAGCGTAACCCATGCGGCGCCGAGCGCGATGACGCTCAGACGCTTACCTGCACCACCTCGATCCCCAGTTTTTGATAATCCTCAAGATTGCCCGAGGCCACGTGACGCTCGGTAATCAGCGTATGCACACGGGCACAAGGCGCAACCACAAAGGGCTCAACCGCCCCCAGTTTGTCCGCGGTGGTTACGGCAATCACGTGGGAGGCGCTGGCGAGCATCGCCTGTTTCACTGGCACCTCGTCGAAATGCAGCGAGCTGAGGCCGACTTCCGGATGAATGGCACAGACCCCGGTGAACACCAAGTCGGCCTTGATGCCCTCGATCAGCCGCAGGGTTTCATGCCCGCTGGAAGACATCGTCGCAGGGTTGAGCTGACCACCGGCGACGATCACCGTGATGCCTTTGTATTCGGCCAAGGTGATCGCAATCATCGGCGACGCGGTGACGGCCGTGATGACAATGTCAGTGGGCAGCGAGCGTGCGATCTGCAGCGTGGTGCTCCCGGAATCGAACATCACGATCTGGCCGTCCTTGACCCGGCGCGCGGCGAGCTGCGCCAACCGGGTTTTCACCTCGTCGGTTTCGCTGACCCGAGTGAAGTAATCCTTGCCCGTGTCCTTGGGACGCGGCAACGCCCCGCCGTGCACCCGCTGCACCAGCCCGGCACTGGCCAGCTCCGACAGGTCCCGGCGAATGGTGTCCTCGGACACGGCGAAATGCTGACTCAGCTCGGAAGCCATGACCTTGCCGTCACGTTCGAGGATCAGCAGGATTTTTTGGCGGCGCAGTTGGGGGAGTTCGGCGGAGGAATGCTCAGCGTGCATGGTTATGCCTGTTTTTGCGTGTTTGTGCGAGATTAGCCAAACACCTCAATGAACACAAGGCGCTCCCACAAGGGATTGTGTTTGATTGATACCCATCACAAGGCACTCACGATGAACTCACGCAACCATTGATGCCCAGGGTCGCGGTGACAGCGCTCGGGCCAGAGCATCGACATCTCGTATCCCGGAACTTCAAGGGGAGGCTCGATCATCGCCAAGGCATGCGTATCGCGAACCAGGCGCGCTGGCAGCATCGCGACCATATCGGTGCTCTCCACCACCGACGGGACAAACAGAAAATGGGGGAGCGAAAGCACCACTCGGCGCGTCATGCCCAGCTGGGAAAGCGCCTGATCGGTGACACCCTGAAAGCCTCCGCCATCCCGGGATACGATGACGTGGTCGAGTTCGCAGAACTGCGCGAGTGTCGGTCGCTTTCTCAACAGCGGATGGCCAGTACGCCCCACCAACACATAGCGTTCGGTAAACAATGCACGACGTCGCAAGCCTGGGGGAGCATCCTCGGTGGTATGAAACGCCAGGTCGATTGCCCCCTGCTCCGCTTGTTTGGCCAATTGTGACGGCATCAGGTCAAGCACCGCCAAACGCGTGCCGGGTGCCGCCGAACGCAGCCCGGCCAACGCGGGCAAGATGATGGTCGACTCGCCGTAGTCCGACGCCATGACATTCCACGTCTGCCGTGCCTCGGCCGGGTTGAAAGGGCTGGCGGGCGACACCGCGCGCTCCAGGGCTTCCAGGGCCTGGCGCAACGGCTCGCGCAACTCATCCGCCCGAGCCGTGGGCCGCATGCCCCGTGGCCCTGGCAGTAACAGCGGATCGTTGAAAATATCCCTCAATTTGGCGAGATGAACGCTCACCGAAGGTTGCGACAGATTCAGACGTTGCGCCGCACGGGTCACGTTGTGTTCCGAGAGCAGGACATCAAGCGTCAGCAGCAGGTTGATGTCCAGACGTCGCAGATTATTCATGACAATACCTGGCATATTGGTTATTCATTTCCAATATACCGGGTAAGGCCTGATTCTGCTGGCTTCTGACAACGGAGACTCAGCCCATGAATGTTCTGCTCGTTTACGCCCATCCCGAACCCAAATCGTTAAACGGTTCGCTCAAGGACTTTGCCGTCAAACGCCTGGAAGCTGCCGGCCACCAGGTACAGGTTTCCGACTTGTATGCGATGGACTGGAAAGCCTCGCTGGACGCCGATGACAGTTTCGGCCGGCCTGCCGACGCACGATTCGATCCGTCGCAAGACTCCAAGCGTGCCTTCAAAGAAGGCCGGCAACGCCAGGACATCGTCCTCGAACAAGAAAAACTGCTCTGGGCCGATACCGTCATCCTGCAGTTTCCGCTGTGGTGGTTCTCGATGCCGGCGATCCTCAAAGGCTGGGTGGAACGCGTCTATGCCTATGGTTTTGCCTACGGCGTAGGGGAGCATTCCGATGCGCGCTGGGGCGACCGTTACGGGGAAGGCACGCTGGCGGGCAAACGGGCGATGCTGGTCGTCACCACGGGTGGCTGGGAATCTCATTACAGCCCACGGGGCATCAACGGGCCGATCGACGATGTGCTATTCCCGATCCAGCATGGCGTACTGTTCTACCCCGGCTTCGACGTGCTGCCACCGTTCGTGATCTATCGGACCAGCCGAATGGATGAGGCGAGATTTTCAGCAACTTGTGAGGCGCTCGGCCAACGGTTGGATGACCTGTGGGAAACCGCGCCGATTGCGTTCCGACCGCAAAATTCAGGGGCGTATGACATTCCGCAACTCACATTGCGTGATGAGATTGCTGCGGATCAGTCGGGCTTTGCGGCTCACGTCAGTCAGGCGGCACATTCGTTGTAGCAGCTTGCGAGGCTGCGTTCGCCGTAGCAGCTGTCGAGCTTGCGAGGCTGCGTTCGGCTGCGCAGCAGTCGTCAAACCAGAACTCGCGGTGTGTCAGGCAGACCGCGTCAGCCGGATTCACGACTGCTTCGCAGCCGAACGCAGCCTCGCAGGCTCGACAGCTGCTACAGCGAACACGAAAAAGCCCGCACAAGGCGGGCTTTAGAAATCGAGTAGGTGGCCAGCGCTGGTCTCTGGCTTACAAGGTTTATCGGGCCTCTCACAGAACAGGATTTTTAGCTTTGGGCTGTTCTGCCTCACACGGCATAAGGGCTGGATCTCAGCGCGGAGATCTTTCTAACCGTGTACCCTTGGGAGCGCGCCCCACGCCTCCTCGCTATCCCTTTGCGCATCAGTCTGCGTCTTCACCTACAACCTCAGAATAGCAAACCATACGAAACCTGGGTCGGGGTTTTTAGACTGATTATTTTCAAGAGAAATGATGGGTAAATGGAAAAATACTAACGCCGCAGGACGGACTTCCGCGCTGCCTCCAACACGCCCGCAATCTTTGCAGGCGCTACATCGGTAATTTGTATTCAAATGCCAGCTTTATAATATTTTACCGATCCAGGGGTGATCCCTAGTCTTGACCCAAGAAATGGCAGGCCACAACCGACCTGATTCCAACTTCGATGGGTATAGAGATGACCACTGAAAAAACAAAAATAGATACGCTGATTGTGGGCGCCGGTCAGGCTGGCGTGGCCATGAGTGAACACCTGAGCAAACTCGGCGTGCCTCACCTCGTACTGGAGCGCAGCCGCATCGCCGAGCGCTGGCGCAGCGGTCGTTGGGATTCGCTGGTGGCCAACGGCCCGGCCTGGCACGATCGGTTTCCGGGCCTTGAGTTCGACGATCTCAGCCCCGACAGCTTTGCCCCGAAAGAACGGGTGGCGGATTATTTCGAAGCCTACGCGAAGAAGTTCAACGCCCCCATCCGCACCGGCGTGGACGTGAAGAAAGTCGAGCGCAATGTCGGTCGTCCAGGCTTCACCATTGAAACCTCCGAAGGCGTGATCGAGGCCAACCGCGTAGTGGCCGCCACCGGACCTTTCCAGCGCCCGGTTATTCCGCCGATCGCGCCGAAAGATCAGCCATTCACCCAGATCCACTCCGCCGAATACCGCAACCCGCAGCAACTGCCAGAGGGCGCTGTGCTGGTGGTGGGCGCCGGCTCGTCCGGGGTGCAGATCGCCGATGAATTACAGAGTGCCGGCAAGCAGGTTTACCTCTCGGTGGGTGCGCACGATCGCCCTCCTCGCGCCTATCGCAACCGTGATTTCTGCTGGTGGCTGGGCGTGCTCGGCGAGTGGGATCAGGCCGCGATGAAACCCGGCCGGGAACACGTGACCATCGCGGTGAGCGGCGCGCATGGTGGCCGTACGGTGGACTTCCGTGGGCTAGCCCATCGCGGAATGACGCTGGTGGGTCTGACCCAATCGTTCAATGGCAGCGTGGCGACGTTCCAGCCCAACCTTGCCGACAACCTGGCACGCGGCGATGAGAACTATCTGGCGCTGCTCAATGCCGCCGACGCCTACGTCGAGCGCAATGGCCTGGACTTGCCGGAGGAACCTGAGGCGCGGCATACCTTCCCGGATCCGGATTGCGTCACCAACCCGATTCTTGAACTCGACCTGGCCAAGGCTGGCGTGACTTCGATCATCTGGGCCACCGGGTTTGCCACGGATTACAGCTGGCTGAAGGTCAACGCGTTCGACGACAACGGCAAGCCGCAGCATCAGCGCGGAGTGTCGAGCGAGCCTGGGGTGTATTTCCTCGGCCTGCCATGGCAATCGCGTCGCGGCTCTTCGTTCATCTGGGGTGTTTGGCACGACGCCAAGTACGTGGCTGATCAGATCGCCATTCAGCGCTCATACCACGACTACCGCGATGCCCTGCAACGCGAAGCTGAAACCGCCCCCGTCGTGCATAAAACCACCGTCAGCGCTTAACGAATAGTTCTTCAGGAGCCTCAGATGTCCACGCCAACCCATACCCGTATTCGCATGTTCAACACCAAGGAAACCTACCCGAACCAGAGCCTGGACAATGACCTGTGCCAGGCCGTGCGGGCCGGCAACACCGTTTATGTTCGCGGCCAGGTCGGCACCGATTTCGAAGGCAACCTGGTGGGCCTCGGCGACCCGCGCGCGCAAACCGAGCAAGCCATGCGCAACGTCAAACAGTTGCTGGAAGAAGCT
The DNA here is from genome assembly GCF_059492165.1 of Pseudomonas sp. Pseusp15. Classification (NCBI taxonomy): domain Bacteria; kingdom Pseudomonadati; phylum Pseudomonadota; class Gammaproteobacteria; order Pseudomonadales; family Pseudomonadaceae; genus Pseudomonas; species Pseudomonas sp. Pseusp15. The sequence goes on along the minus strand of NZ_CP168523.1, from coordinate 1,600,939 downwards.
GGCAGCGACCTTAGCCACATCGTCAAAACCACCACTTACCTGATCGACCCACGTTACCGCGAGCCGGTTTATCGGGAAGTGGGCAAGTGGCTCAAAGGGGTGTTTCCGATTTCCACCGGGTTGGTGGTGTCGGCACTGGGGCAGCCGCAGTGGTTGATGGAGATTGATGTGATTGCGGTGATTCCTGAGTAAGCAGGTAGACCGAGTCGCGGCTTTCGCGAGCAAGCTTCGCTCCTACAGTAGATCGCTGTTTCATGAACGACCCTGATCATCTGTAGGAGCGAAGCTTGCTCGCGAAGACGCCCGCACAGACAACAACTTTGCCAAGGCCAACCAAGGAGCAAAACCATGACCTTCTCCATCGCCGCCCGTTGCCCCGAAACCGGTCAGTTCGGCATTGCAATCAGTTCCTCAAGCATCGCCGTCGGCGCCCGCTGCCCCTGGCTATTGCCCGGTGTCGGCGCGGTCTCCACACAAAATATCACCCTGCCATCCCTCGGCCCGGAAACCCTCGCCCTCATGGAACAAGGGCTCTCACCTGCCGAGGCTCTGGACAAGGCATTGACCCGCAACGGCTACAGCCAATACCGACAAATCACGGCGATTGACCACCTCGGCCGCACTGCGCATTTCAGCGGTTCAGAAACCCTGGGCAACCACAATGCCGTGTCGGGCGAGCAATGCGTGGCCGCGGGCAACATGCTCGCGGACCGAGCCGTGATCGAGGTCATGGTCGAGGCGTACGAACATGGCGAGGGCCAACTGACCGACCGCTTGCTCACCGCGATGAAAGCGGCGGTGGTCGCAGGCGGTGAAGCCGGGCCGGTGCATTCGGCTGCCGTTGTAGTGGTCGGCGAACTGACCTGGCCGATCATCAACCTGCGGGTCGATTGGGCTGATGAAGATCCGATAGGCAAATTGCAGCAGTTGTGGGACGCCTATCGCCCACAGGTCAAGGACTACATCGACCGCGCCCTCGCCCCCGACAAATCCCCTGGCTACGGTGTCGCCGGAGACGACCGATGAGCAGCAGCCGCGATTTGCTTGAAGCCTTGGTGGCGTTCGACACCACCAGCCGCGAATCAAATCTGCAGCTGATCGAGTTCGTCCGCGACTACCTCGCCCGCTTCGAGGTGCCTTGCGAATTGATCTACAACGACGAGCGCAGCAAGGCCAATCTGTTCGCCACCATTGGCCCGGCGGATCAGCCGGGCATCGTGTTGTCGGGGCACACCGATGTGGTGCCCGTCGACGGCCAGCCGTGGACCGTCGCGCCATTCCAGCTCACCGAACGCGACGGCAACCTGTACGGTCGCGGCACCGCGGACATGAAAGGCTACATCGCCTGTGTACTTGCCCTGGTGCCGTCACTGGTGCAGGCCTCGCTGCGGCTGCCAGTGCACATCGCGCTGTCCTACGATGAGGAAGTCGGCTGTCTCGGCGTTCGTTCGCTTTTGAAAGCCCTCGAACAGCGCCCGGTCAAACCGATGCTCTGCATCATCGGCGAACCCACCGAACTCAAACCGGTGCTGGGCCACAAGGGCAAGCTGGCGATGCGCTGCGACATTCATGGCGAAGCCTGCCATTCGGCGTACGCGCCGCTCGGGGTCAATGCGATTGAATACGCCGCCGAACTGATCGGTGAACTGGGGCGGATTGGCCACAGGCTCAGGGCACCGGAGCATCACGACGCCCGTTTCGATCCGCCGTTCAGCACGGTGCAAACCGGCGTAATTTCCGGCGGCAAAGCCTTGAACATCGTCCCCGCCGATTGCCGCTTTGACTTTGAAATCCGCGCCCTGCCCTCACACGATCCAAGCGAGGTGGCGCAAGAGTTGAAGACCTACGCCGAGCAACAAGTGCTACCGCGCATGCGCGCCGTGAGTGATCAGAGTGAAATCCGCTTCAGTGAATTGTCGGCCTATCCCGGTTTGGCGACCGATGCGCACAGCGAAGCCGCTGAGCTGATCGCGGCATTTTCCGGTTCTGGGGAGTTCGGTACGGTGGCGTTTGGCACCGAGGGCGGTCTGTTTGACGCGGCGGGAATTGCGACAGTGGTGTGCGGTCCGGGCAGCATGGATCAGGGTCATAAGCCGGACGAATTTGTCAGCCTCGAACAACTAAACGGCTGCGACCAAATGCTGCAACGAATGCTGTTATCAATCAGCCGCTGATGGTTGGCCCGACGCTCAGGTATACAGTCGGGCCAGTTCTTCCTGGCAGTAATCCACGAACAGCTGTACCGGTTTGGTCAGCTGCGACCTTCTCAACCATGCCGCCGACAGACCCGAACCGGTCACGGTTTCGGCCAGCGGTATGCACACGACTTTCTGCCCGTCATAGGTGTATTCGGAAAACGGTTTGGTGACCAGAATCGAAAAGCCAAAACCGCGCCCGACCATCCCCCGCACCATCTCGATCGAAGGCGAGCTGAACACGATGTGTGGCGTCAGCCCACGCTCTTCAAAAATGCTCACGAAGTAGGTCCGGCTCGGCACCACATCCAGCAGAATCATCGGCTCCAGCACCAGGTCATTCAGCGACACTTTCGCCTGTTGCGCGAAGCGGTGATCCGCCGGCAACAAGGCGTAAGGCTGTTGCGGCGGCATCAGCGGCACTGTCTCAATCGTGCTGTCCAGATCGTGTTCGAACAGCATCGCCAGGTCGATGCTGCCGGCGGTCAGTGCCTGCACCAGTTCCTGCTGCTCGCCATCGCGAATGCGGATCTCCACACCTGGCCAACGCTCTTTGAAACCGGCGATCAAACGCGGCAGGTACAGCGGTGCCACCGTTTCAAAACAACCGATATCGATCTGCCCCGCGACCACGTCGTTGTCCGCCAGCGCGTTCTGTTCAAACTCATGGGCGACCCGCAGCAGCTCCAGCGCCTTGCGATAAAACCGCGACCCGCTCGGCGTCAGCGAAACACCCTGGGCGTGATGCCGGATAAACAGCTGCACGCCAAAACTTTCTTCAAGGTGCTTGATCGCCGTCGACACCGACGGCTGCGCGATATAAAGCTTGCGCGAAGCCTCCGCCACGCTGCCGCAGTCGGCGGTGGTGACGAAATATCGAAGCTGTCGCAGGTTGTAAGCGGCCATGGGACCTCCAGAAAATACCGGTTCGCGCACAAATGAGTAGCGCGTGGCGAGGGAGCTTGCTCCCGCTTGAGTGCGCAGCACTCACAAAAATCGGCAGCTACTGCCATATTTTTTGGGGCCGCTACGCAGCCCAGCGCGAGCAAGCTCGCTCGCCACAGAACAGCGTTCGACTTCGTATTATTTGGGCACACGTTCAAGCCTGAACATACCCGACACACCCAAACCCCGGGCATATATTTTTTAAGGTTTGAAGCAACAAACTTACTAATTTATCTATCCCGACGCATTGCACATCATCGCTCCAACAAGAAAAGCGTCGCTCGCGCGGCGCTCACCGAAGTACGTCCACGTACTCATCCTTGCCTTGGAGTTCACCATGTCCACCGCAGCAACACCCTCCGCTCCGCTCATCGAAAAACACACGATTGGATACGTCCCCCCGGAAGATCGCCACGGAAAGGTAAGAGACCTGTTCACCCTCTGGTTCGGCGGCAACATCGCGCCGTTGCCCATCGTCACCGGCGCCCTCGGCGTGCAGCTGTTCCAGCTGAACCTGGTGTGGGGCATCGTCGCCATTCTGGTCGGCCACCTGGTCGGCGGCGTGCTGATGGCCCTGCACTCGGCGCAAGGCCCGCAGATGGGCATTCCACAAATGATCCAGAGCCGCGCCCAGTTCGGCTCCCTCGGCGCCCTGCTGGTGGTGCTGATCGCCGGCATCATGTACATCGGCTTCTTCGCCTCCAACATCGTCCTCGCCGGCAAGTCCCTGCACGGCGTGGTCGACAGCGTGCCGGTACCGGTGGGCATCGTCATCGGCGCGCTCGGGTCGGGCATCATCGGCATCATCGGCTACCGCTTCATCCACGTGCTCAACCGCATCGGTACCTGGGTGCTGGGTATCGGCATCGTGCTGGGCTTCGGCTACATCCTCACCCACGTACAGACCGCCGACTTCCTCACCCGCGGCAACTTCAACATCTCCGGTTGGCTGGCCACCGTATCGTTGGCCGCGCTCTGGCAAATCGCCTTCGCCCCCTACGTGTCCGATTACTCACGCTACCTGCCGGAAGACGTGCCCGTCGCCGCCACGTTCTGGACCACTTACCTGGGCTCGGCACTCGGCTCCAGCCTGTCGTTCATCTTCGGCGCCGTCGCAGTCCTCGCCACGCCCGTCGGCATGGACACCATGGACGCGGTCAAACTCGCCACCGGCTCCATCGGCCCATTGATGCTCGTGCTGTTCCTGCTCAGCGTCATCAGCCACAACGCCCTCAACCTCTACGGCGCCGTGCTGTCACTGATCACCCTGGTGCAAACCTTCGCCTACCGCTGGATCCCCACCGCCAAGAGCCGCGCCGTCCTCTCGGTCATCGTCCTCGCCGCCTGCTGCTTCGCCGCCGTCGGCGCCTCGGCCGACTTCATCGGCCACTTCGTCGACATGGTGCTGGTATTACTCGTGGTGCTGGTGCCCTGGACCGCGATCAACCTGATCGACTTCTATGCCATTCATAAAGGTCAGTACGACATTGATTCGATCTTCCAGGTCGATGGCGGAATCTATGGCCGATACAACCCGCAGGCGTTGTTGGCGTATGCGATAGGGATTGCGGTGCAGATTCCGTTCATGAACACGCCGTTGTATGTCGGGCCGATCTCGGCGCACATCAATGGGGCGGATTTGTCTTGGGTGGTGGGGTTGTTGATTACCTCTCCGCTGTATTACTGGCTGGCCAACCGCGACAGCGCCTACAAGCGCCGGTTGGCGACTGGGAAACTGGCCAACAGCCTATAACCGAAGCACCGCAAAACCCTATAGGAGCCAGGCTTGCCGGCGAAGACGTCCTCAACATCGCCGGCAAGCTATTCCACTTCTCCCGGTAGAGCTGCCGAAGGCTGCGATCTTTTGATCTTCAGCACATGACAGTCCACGATTTCAAAAAATCGTTGAATGGAGAAATCGTGGTCTGTCCCCGGTATCTCCTACCGTCATGTTCACCACCCGTGAAATGTCCCACATAGGGCATTTCCCTTATAACCCTGAGAGATAGGTCCCAGGGTCATCAGTGGACCGCAAGCAGAAAAGGATGATGTTAAAGACTGCCCCTCGTGAAGCTTGCAGACGGGCAACTTCAAGGGGACAGGTACAATCACCGCCCATAACGTTACGCCACACCACGCCCGCGTAGTCAGGTCGCCATCTGTTTTCTGATAGGTCAGGGGAATGCGTTCTCTTTCCGGTTCCGGCGTTGTAACCACCACCCCGACACAACCAGAGAGAGACAGGAACATGGCTGTTATGGCGATGATTTTCTTGGTGTGGAACGGGAGTCGCATCGTTGGTTTCATCCGTAAATCCAATGGTCAGGCAATGGCAGTCGACAGACAGAGTCGAATCACGTTAAGACCGCTCGCGAGGTTGTCAGGGCACAAAATAACTACCGAGTCCCGATCCGCTTAGGGGTTGCCGGTCTTTTGATTCTGACATCCGCAACGCCCGCGTTGCCAATACCCGCTACGAACGCAACACCCCCATCGCCCGCCGATACTTCTCCACGCGCTCCAGATCGTCCCAGGACGGCTGCGCAATCCGCGACAAGTCGCTGTTCTCTTCCAGATCAGCCAGCTTCACCACCCGCCCGATCGGGTTCTTCGCCGCGCGCTCGACGAACGCCTCGTAGGACTCGCCCGGCACCTTGGTCACCGACGCAATCGCCGTCAGCACCGCTTCGCTGAAGCCTTCCTTGCGCAGATCGTCAAGGCTGACGCCGCAGTCCTCGACCACGTCATGCAGTACCGCGACGATGCGCTCTTCCAGCGCGTTCACCCGCAGCATGACTTTCAGCGGATGCAGGATGTAAGGCGCCCCGCCCTTGTCCACCTGCCCCTCATGCGCCGCGGCGGCGATGGCAATGGCGCGTTCCAGTGACTGACTCATGGGGTTCTCCTTGGGTTAAATGCCGTGACGTCGCGGTCAGGATTTTGAAGTCTGTAAAATATGTAGGAATTTGCCCTTTGTGGCGAGGGAGCTTGCTCCCGCTGGGCTGCGAAGCAACCCCAAACCCTGCTAGCCCGTTTCCTAAGACACACCGCAACGCCCGGTTTTACTGCGTTTTCGCCATGGAGTGGAGAAAAGCCACTTTGCGAAATGACCATCCGAGCGTCCTACACCCCGATTGCGGCTATCAAAATCACTGCCTAGAGTGAGTCTGTCGCTGAGCGAATTCAGCGATAGGGTTTCGCAGCCCTGACGATACGTGTAGTAACCTTGCACCCCAAAACCAGCAACGGTCGCACAAACGCGCCCGTACTCCGTTTATGGTGGCTGTGTGTGGGAGATCTTCGGGTCTGCCGGGTTCCTCGTATCCTCGGTCTGCGAACCCGCACATAGCTACCACCCATTCGTTTCGCAGCGAACGGCAGTAGTTCTTCTTACAGATACGAGGAAGATTTACTTATGAGCACGAATACCCCGCTCCGCCACTACACCCCAATGTCCCACTTCGCCACCGACCACCCCGTCCTCCTCATCGACGCCGACGCTCCGATACGCGAACTCCACAGTTGCCTCAGCGAACGCTTAAACGCCGTCCTCAAATACCTCAACCTCATGGCCTGCACCAGCCTCCCCGACTACGCCGAACACGACATCAACACCGTCACCAATATCGCGCGGATTATGGTCCAGGATGTGAGTGATGTGTTTCGGGTGATTGAGCAGCGTGGGTTCGATACGCCCAAGGGGCAGTGATTAAATTTCAGTCGTAGAAAAACCGCATTACTGCGGTTTTTCTGCTTCCTGCTCCGACTCTGACAACAACAATCAGTAAACCTGCACCCGCCACAACTCCCGCGACGAAGAACCCGCCGACATCGGCAGTCGCCCATGCAGCGTCCGATAGTTGTCGATCAGCACCAAATCCCCCTCGCTCCATTGATGAGCAAGCAGACACTCCGGGTCATAAACCAGCGCGTTGACCTGTTCCAGCAACGCCTGCTGAGCCTGCTCGTCATGGTCCTGCACCGACTGGCTCAAGGTCTGCAATGTCGAGTCGGTGCCCTCTTGGTAGCGCAGGATAAGCTCGCCGCTGCGGGGGTGGTGGTCCACCAGGCTGTACATGCGCGGCGAGCCGCCGAAGTAGGTCATTTTGGTGTAGTAGGTGATGTTCACGCCCTGCCATTGTCGGGCGACTTGCTGCCCGACTTTGCGCAGTACGTTACGGCTGTCAACGATGGTGGTCTGACCCTCGCCCGGCTGCGGCGCGGTCTTGCAGTACAGCATGAATTTGCTGGCGCAGAATTTCGGGTTGCGTTGAACTTGCGCGTCGCTGTCGGGCAGCATGTTCAGGTCCCAGTGCAACGGAGTTTTTTCCAGCGAGTGCACCACGCCTTGGGGTTTGTCCGCAGGCTTGACCACGTGGACGGCGCCGAAGGCCCATTCGTAGAGCGTGCCGAAGCGTTCGCAGCTGCGAGCAAAGCTGTCCTGGTCATCGAAGCGGCAGCCTTTGAGGCAGACGAAACCGAAGGTTTCCACCAGTGCTTCCAGCAGGCCGGTGGACAGTCGTTCGAACCCCAGCCCCAACGGGTCTCGCACCACCAGGCCAAACAGCGGAAGTTTTTGCAGTTCGTACTCGAAGCCTTGGGCCTGCGGGTTTTCTGTTTGATGGTAGAGCCATGGCCGCCCCTCATAGGTGACCAGCACATGGTGGTCGAGGTCGACCTGGGCGCGGGCGCGAAGGGTTTGGCCGCCATCCAGGTTGCACACCGGCACGGCATGCCAAGGGCTGTCCGCGCGGGTCAGCCCTTCGGCCAGGCCGAAGGTGAATTTGGGGCCGGCATTGTTGTATTGATGGACCGACAAGCGAATGTCATCGCCAAAGAAACGGTCCACCGCCGCGTTCAATGCGTGCCCGCGATACATCATTTGGTAGGCTTTGAAGTTGATTTGTTGCAGGTACTCGTCCTCGCTCTGTCCTTCTTCGCGGCACAGACGCAGGTCGTTGTAGAGGTGACTGCAGAGGTTGTCATGCGCCCGGCTGAGGGACTCATCGTCGCGGCTCTGCTCGATCAGGTCACCAAGGTTTTTCCACGGTAGACGGGCCTGCTTGATCAGGCTGGCGCGAACCGACTCGGCACTTTGGGCCTGGGGAAACAGGTCTTCCATGCTGACCCACTCAATCGTGTGGGTGGTGCACAGTTCACGCAACGCCCGGTTGTAAGCGGCGCGAACGTCGTCGGCCACGCCGACGATGTCATTGAAGGTCGTGCCGTCGCTGAGGATCGACACCACGCAGCCCGGTGCGTGCAACGCGGCGATGGCTTGGCCGAGTTGGTCGAGGCGCTCGATGGCCATGACCTCGCCGTAGTCCGGCAGCACGCCGAAGGTCTGGTCGCTGGCGTTTGGCGACTTGCAGGGAAAGCCTGGCAAAACCAGACGCACTGGCAGGCCCTGATCGAAGCAGTGCCCCAATCGAAGCGCCAGATGCGCCCTGCCTTGTGTGTCGAAACAATCATCCGTGCCTTTGAGCAGATAACCGGCCAGCAAATCGCTGACGGCAGCGATCCAGGCGTCTCTATGTTCCATAGAACAACTTCCTTGAGGGTGTGTGTATCAATAGGATTTGACGGTGTCGCCATGCTCGGTGAACGCATGCGCAGCCCCGCAGGCTCGCTGCAAAACGCGCAGCAATTCGGCCGGGTGTTCACAGCACAAGTTCGGGGCCTGGGCCTGCAAGTCTGGTGTCAGGCCATAGCCCCAAGTGACTGCCGCCGAATACATGCCTGCAGCACGGGCCGTTTGCAGATCGATCTCCGTGTCACCGACGAACAAGCAGTGGTGCGGATCAACCGACAATCGCCGGGCGGCTTCCCATGCCACATCCGGCTGAGGCTTGAGCGCCCTGCCCGCGCGATGCCCCAGAATCGTCCCGAAGGTATTCTGTGGAAGCAGTGCATCGGCGACTTGCCGGGCCATTTTGTCAGCCTTGTTGGTGACGATAGCTAGCGGCACTTCCAACCGGCGACAGCCTTCGAGCAATTCCAATACGCCGCTGAATGGCCGGGAAAATTGAACCAGGTTGTTTTGGTAGAGCGCTACATAGCGCTGGTGCATGGCGAGCGCATCAGCGACACCAAACTGCGTGGCAACTCGCTCGATCATCGCCGTGGTGCCGCCGCCGATATACCCGCACACTATTTCCGTGGTCAGCGCCGGGCAACCGTGTTCGAGCAGCACTTGGTTCAAGCACCAGGTGATGTCGGGCAAGGTGTCGACCAGAGTCCCGTCCAAATCGAAGAGTACGGCTTCGACCCGTAACCGAGACGTCATCATTGAGCACTGGCGTAGTGACAAGGACGCCCCTTGCGGAACACCAGGCGGTGATAGCGCTCATCGACATTGCTGCGTTTTTCGAGGGTGACCACACCCCGTCGCTTGATGGCCACCGAATGCCAGGGCGTACGCCACAGGTCACTGGTTGGCACCAACCGGATACCGATCTTCGTCGAGACCGCCAACTGCGGGTGAATCGACAAGCGCAGGCAATGCGGGTAACGCGCCTGCAACAGCGCCCCCCAGGCTTCACTGCGCTGGATCACCCGCTGCGAGGCCGGTTTGGCGACCTTCTTCACCGCGTTGAGGCTCATGCCAGCGAATACTTTCAGTCCCGAGTAATCCTCGGAAAGAAAGCGATGGATGCCGCAGTACATCAACATCATGTGCGGATCATCCTTGAAGCGCTGCTGCAACAAGATCAATGACTGACCGTGCTCGATCATCATCTCTTCACGCATGGCGTCCAGACAATCCAGCTGAGGGTAGGCATCCTGGAGGTCGAAATGGGCGAACGTGCCGGGATAGTGCTGTTCGGCGTAGTCCTGGATAGCGTCGGTGTAGGCCTTAACGTCCGCATCGGGAACATGCACCAAGTCAGAGAACACATAGCCATCGGAGCAGATATGAATCAGCGCGCCCGGTGCGTAGATCTCCTGGATCTCCTTGCACAGGCGATGTAACTCGTCGATTGCATGATGTTCCGCAAGATCAGGCAGATGGCTGAGGGTTTTCTTGCGGCTGGGCGACTTGCCGGGAAAGGCTGGCAAGACCATTTCAATCTTGCGACCGCTCTCGACCGCCTGCATGACCTTGGTCAGATGGGGTTCCAGCACCTGCGACGACAGTTCGTGATCCTGCCCCGGGGCGAGGCTACGACGGCGAAACAGGCATTCAAGGATTTGCTCGGCAATGTTCATGTGTGGGGTGTTCTGATGCTCGTGCACCAGCTGACCGCACACCTGTTGAGCAACGGTGTTTGAACCTTGCATAGACAATCCCTTGTGTGGTGAACAACGGCCATCTTTTGGCCATCAGCAGATATCCCTTACCTGCGGGCGGCTAAATTCCTACAAGTTGTGAGGGCTGTCAATCGTGGCAATCCGGAATATTACGGCACCAAAATCACCGAAAACCCTCACACAGGCTCATGCAACGTCCAGGCTGGCAAGGCCATACTGCGGCCACACAAGTGTGTCTGGTCCTGATTCCATTACGCTCTCCTGAAAAATAGATCGGAAGGTGTGAACCTTGTTCAGGATGGGACAAACCAGACAAGACAAATAAATCCGTCCCCTTTCCTCACTAAATTTTAACCAACAAAAACTCTAGCAAAGTTTCCAAATCATCTACTTCCTTTATAATTCGCTTACTCACCTCTAGCGACTTACCAACAAACCCATCCTCATTTATCGATGCAGAAAAACCCACAATACAATCCATATCTGGAACTCTCTTATCGCCTGCAATTCTAAACCCCTCTATGCCGAGAACTGCAATATCATTACCCTCACAATACTCAATTAGCCTAATCGCGTCTGAAACATCAAATAAAGGGATTCCCTCCCACATCAATGTAGGGCTAACAGGCTGAGCTCCCGCGCTCAGAATACGCCCCATTTACACCCAGTTAAAATCAGGCGTAATTTCACAAACAACCCCAGCAGACACAAGAATAGTTCGAACTCGCAAAACCTCCTCCGCCTCACCGACAAATACTAGAACAAGGCCTTTCTGGAGCATATTTCTTGACGTTAAAAAATTGCTACCTGTCACTTCAGAAACAGCTCTTATATGAGCTTTATCTTGATAGTCACCGTGACAACGCACTTCATACTTCGTCTCATCAACTTTAATGCCCTGAATATTTGTTGTCACTACCGACCAGCCGCACCGAGTACACTTCACCCCCTGAGCGCTGCCTTGTCTGAAACTAGCCAACTCTCCGCCACACTGCTCGCACGTCATAAGATATGTTTTTTCCATTACCAAACAAATAAATCCGTCCCCTTTTCTTCTGGACACCCCCCCCCCGTTTTCGTTCTGCAGGGCGCGGCGGCTTTTAACCTTGACTCGAGACCAGCTAGCGGGTGCCCCCTTTTTTCCTATATCACACATAAAGCAGTAATAACTTGATTGGGATGATCTTCCAGAAAAACTCCCCAGCCGGTAACTTCAAGCCCACCATAGTCCTCGTCGGTATAAAACCACTCTTCAGCCTCGTCAAACTCCAAAGTTGTAAATGATAATAAATCCGAAACCAAACCACCCAAACCAATACCTTCCGGCAAGGTACCCTTATAAATTAAACTTTGAGCCTGCTCACCAGAAAAGCTAAAATCATAAACTTTAACAGCGCACACCTCACCACTTTTAATCACAACTGATAAAGCAGGGATAAATTTATTTAAATCATTAACAACACTTACATCCGCCAGAGCAAAAGAATAGCCACCATTTCCGCCTTCGTCCAAACTATAAAACTTTAAACGAAGCACTGGAGAGCCATCGAATTGGTATAGAGAGTTACCCTCATCAACCAAACACCCTAACAACACGCACTTCAATACATCCGCATCGACATGCAATGGTATTCCTGCAAGTGACACAGATGGCACAATTGGTGCCACCCACGATATTGAAAACTCTTTAGACAGGGTCATTTTGGCACCCACGTATTGTTAGCAGTATAAACGGGGACATAAGTAAGAGTATAAACGGGGACAGACCACGTTTTCCATCTAAAAAATCTAGTGCTTTTTCGGTCTGCCCGGGCATCCCCGCCGAGCTCGTCGCCCAATCATAGCTTCAATTTCGGCTGCAAATCGCGAACCACCAAGTACATAGTTGCCATTGGTGGCAGCCCGAATCTGGTCAACCAATCCTATCTCCAACTCGCCTCTAAAAAGCTCGCGATAGACTTCAGCAGTCGATACATCTGTGTCCCCAAGCGATAGGTACTGAGCATGCGGGGTAATGAGATGCGAAAACTCTGATTGTGCGTTAGCACGATAACTCGACCAACGATATTCCGCAGGATGCGTCACCATTTTGGCTCTGACAGAATTCATCTCAATGTAGCGATAACAGGCCAATACATAACTATCACTTTGAACAAGGCACGAACGGAAGCGTCCTTCCCATAAAGCCCCACTACGTCCATATGTACGATTTATGTATTGCACATATCGTTGCCCTATTCCTTTCATAAGCGAACTGGTACTGCTGTACTCATGAGGGCTAATCAACAAATGGACATGATTAGTCATAAGACACCATGCGTGAATTTCACACGAATTTTTGTTGACCTGTTCAGCAAGCAGCTCTAAATAAAAAAGGTAATCATCCTCTGAAAAAAAGCAAACTGATCTATTATTTCCTCGTTGAATCAGATGTAAGGGGACACCTGGCATCAAGAGACGTGCTCTGCGTGGCATATGGTGAATCCGCTCACAATTAATGATGCCAATAGCTTAGTCAATTCTATGAAAAACAATCTCCCTATCTATTTCACACTATTTCAGATCGCTAAAGTGCGACACAGAAAAACGTAGTCTGCCCCCCATTCTCAGGATAAACGTGGTCTGTCCCCGTTTTTCTTTTTTTTTGGGGGGGGGATCGCCTTTTGCGCCCCACCTTTCGCAAAAACTAATCGATGACTTTAGCTGCTTTTAGTTGCCTAACTGGATCCCAGTCAGTGGGTTTTAGCTGATGTTTACTCCACCATTGCATCCCCTCAGAAATCCATTTTTTACGTAAATCAGCGTGAGCTACTGTCGAGTCATCATATCCAAATTCCGTTCCACAACATGGACAAATATTATACGAAGCGCAGCCAATACCATCATATGCGGCCTCATTAAGATCAGGACACCTACAGACCGGACAAATATATGTTTTATTACTATTGAGCATTGAAATAGTCCAAATTAGATCCCTTCCCATGCACTGCTGGATCAGGTTTGTAATATGTGCGAATATTTCCCCCGCTCGATACGACACCAAACTCATCTGTAGTCGGGTTATAACGTACGATATCTCCGTTACAAACAAATAAATCCGTCCCCTTTTCTCTTTGACTTGAGACCGGCTAATGGGCGGCCCCTTTTCTTCTTTTTCCCACCCTCACGGTGCCCCCCCTAGCAAAATAAATCCTCTCCGTTACGGACATCCGCCGTCAGTGAAATTCAATAGCATCGAGAATAGCTTGCAACTTTACCGGATCAGCAGCACCACCAAAGTAGTATTCATTACCGCCAAAATCTTTGAGATCCTCAGGGGTTCCCTTCCAATAAAGCACATAATAAATCTCATCCAAAACTTCTTCCAAGGCGCCACCATCTTGAAATGTTGACACGCGAATATAAGGACCATATACCTCATCCATTTGGACCAAAATTCGCTCACCAGTTTTTGAGTCAATCATCTCATCAGTCCCATTTAATACTATCAAACCACTCTAACTCCGCTTTAGTCGGAGCTCGCTTATCACCTTGTTTATTAACAGCGTCGTCAAATTTTACTGGTCTAGTGCGACCTGGAACATAAGGATTACTCTCTGTTTCCTTAACTCTAGTTCGCGTCATATCAAACTCGGTGCCATCCTTGAATACTATTTTTACACCAGGCTCCCCCGGTTGACCACCTAGACGGGTTTCATTTTTTGTTGTTCTTGTCGTAATGGTCCCAATCTCTTTCGGTGTAGTTGCTCCCTTTCCAGCTCCTAGACCAGGAATAATTCCGATGCCCATTTTTACAAAATCTGCAGCAACCCTAGTCAGGGCGCTACCGTTCAAAGAACTCACATCAGCCGCCATGGACCCTGCTGAGCTTAGATTCCCCTCCTGTATATGACCTACGTAGAAAGCTGCCCCCCCCTTACCTTCAGCTCTCAGTTGCTCAATCAGTGCTGTCAGTTTCTGATCATCATCCACCAGGCCATGAGCAATTGCTTGACAGATTTCGGGGGACCGCTTGCAAAGCTCATCACGCTCCAACTCACGCTGCTCGTCGAGGGCGGTGTATCGATCTCTAACAGCTCGCTTCTCTTCCTCAGTCTCCTTGCTATCCATTTCCGCCAGCATTTCTTTCACCTCACGGTGATAGAGATAGTTGTAGGTCGTGGCATTCTCCGCAATGTTGGCTCCCTGCTGAAGATCCCCATCTACCGCCGCAGCAGCCACAAGCCCCGTCAACTGCGACATCATTACTTGCAATTGATCGTTGCCATTCGCAAGGCTGATCAGCTGATTCATCATCGCTTCGTTGAGCCCCGCCGCCGCTGCGCCAGTGGCAAAATCGCCCCCCATCGCCTTCGATAGCAAGCCGCCCATCAACGCATGAGCGACTACTTTCTCGAGACTGCCTTCCGGGAACTTGATCGTAATGTCGCCAATCCAGTTAAACCCGGTAGCCATGGCCACATTGCCCGCCTCCCCCACCAGTGCCGCACCGAGGTTGTCGCCAAAACTGCCGCCCCCAATGGCGGTTGAGATGCCGCTGGAAATCACCGCACGCCCAGCCACCCGTGTCGCAATGTCGGTGAAGTTGGTACTGGTGAGAATGGACTTTGTACCTTCCGACGCACCGGCAAACCAATTGGCGTCCGCGTAATCGAGCATGCCCGCAGTAAATCCAGCAATGGCGGCGCCTTTGAGGCTGTCAGCACTGAATGTTTCCTTGAATGCCGCGCCCAGGTTGCCTTTATTACTGATGGTGCTGGTGACCGCAGTGGTCGCCAGGCTGGTGACAACTGCTCCCCCGGCGCCAGCGCCCACCAAGCCCAGTCCCGCCGGCCCCATGATGAAAGACATCAGGATGGCGATGGCGATTTTTGCGCCGGCACCAAGCCCTGAGGTGTCGTACTTAAAGCTCTCGTGAATCTCCTTCACCTGACGCCAGTCGATGTCGCCTCGAGCCTCAGCCTCTTTCATCCAGGCAAGGGCCGGATCGGCTTTCACCATGGCGTCGATGGTCTGGCTGACGCTTTGCTGATCGACTTGTTTGATGTCGATGCTGATCTGGCCAGCCGCTTTGATCACCAGTCGTCCCTGAGCGACGAGTTGACTCTGACGGAGGGTTTCATCCGTGGTGCCCGAACCTTTGGCCTTAAACCAGGCCAGGTCGCCATCGCTTTTGGTATGGCTCTCGTCGTGAAGGTCCTTCACGCCTTCAAACGTGATGTTTCCACCACTGTCGAGAATGATGTCCTGATCACTATTGAGCTTCGCCACCTGATACCGCTGATCCCCACCACTGGACAGCGTCAGGTCACCACCGGACTTGATCTGCGTACCGATGTGGGTGATCTGCGTCACTTCATCGTGCTGGGTCTTTTTACTGCCCCAGCTGCCGCTTTTTTTCATGTCGTACAGCGTGTAGTCGCGGTCCTGTGCGGCCAGCAGTTGCAGGTCGCCGTCGGCGTGCAGGTAGGCTTCTTTGCCGGCGCTGATGTCGCTGGCGATCAGGGTCATGTCCTTGCCGGACTTGAGGGTGAGTTTGCCGCCGGCCTCCAGCGTGGTGCCGATCTGGCTGACGTGGTCTTCCTGGCGGGTTTCTTTTTTGTCCTTGAAGTAGCTGTGTTGTTCGTCGGCGGCGGAGGCGAACAGCAGGTTGCCCTTGGCGTCCATCGTCACGTCGCCTTTGGCGTCGAGCTTGCTCGCCACCACGGTCACGTCGCCGCCGGAATTGACCGTCAGGCCACCGCCCGCGCTGACGCTGGCGCCGTGCTGGGTGAGTGTTGAGTCGAGGAAGTCGGTACGGCTGTCGGAGTGGCGCTCTTCCACGGCGATGATGCTGACATCGCGCTTGGCATCGATGGTCATGTCGCCACCGCTTTTCAACACACCGCCGCTGTTGAGGACGTCGCGCCCGGCGTTGATCACCAGTTTGTTGGCGGCCTCGATGCGGGCGGCGCTGTCCACGAAGTCGCGCGCATGGCTGTAGTCGCCGACGCTGCTGTCGTGGGAGGTCACCGTGCGTTCGTTGACGACGTCGCCGTTCGTGGCCTTGAGCGTCACGTCCCGCCCGGCAATGATCCCCCCCGCCTTGTTGGTCAAATTATTGGTGGCGAGCAAGTCCAACCGCTCTCCCGCCTCCACCAACCCGCTGCTGACCAGGTCTTTTTTGGCCGTCGCCTCCAGGTTCTGGCTGGCGCGCAGGGTTCCGGCGTTGTTCAGGTCTTTACCCGCGATCAGGGTCACGTCGCTGCCCTGGATCAATGCGCCGTTGGCGGCGAGGCGGTTGTTGGCGTTGGCCAGGTACAGCACCGGCACCAGGACTTTTTCGCCATTCACTTCGTGCTCTTCGAGCCAGACGATGTCGTGGGTCAGGGCCGCGACTTGTTGTGCGGTAAGGGTGACGCCGAGGCTGAGGTTCAACGCGTCCTTGCTGGCGATGGCGTTGTTCATCAGGTACTTGAAAACCGCCTCCTCCGAGGTCTGGCCGTCGATGAAGCGCTGGCCGGTGCGGGCGACCACGGCTTGCTGGATCAGTTTCTGTTCGAAGAGGCCGTCGCCCAGGCGCTTGGCGCTCTGGTCGGGGTTGTAACCCAAGCCTTGGAGCAGGTAGTCCGAGCTCATGAATTGCTTGAGGTCGGTGAGTACCGGGTTGGTTTCGATCAGGTATTTGTGCGGCTGGGATTTGCCGGCGTTGCTGGGCAGGCCCTGGACGCGGTTGATGGTGACCGGCGCAGACGATGCACCGGCGGTGACTTTGCCGCCGCTAAGCGTCCAGCTCTGCGGGCCGGTCGAGGTCGGGACGCTGATGCCTTCCTGGCTCAGACGGAACATCCCGTTCTGGCCGGTGGGCAGGCTGAAGCCGGGCAGATCCACCGGGTTGACGTGCTGCTGGGCAAGGTCCGGCGGCAGTTGCGCGTTGATAGTCACCGGCGTGGAGAAGCCGTTGCCGGCACCCGTGTCAGTGTTGGTCTTTCCGCCAGCGACGTAGCTGTAATAAGGACGCACCACGCTGTTGTCGATGGTCTGCGTCGCGTTGAGTGAAATGTTGCCGCCGGCCTGGATCACCGCATCATAGGAACTGCCGGAGCCCGCTACCGTGGTGGTGCTTTCGGTCAGCATGCCGCCGCCCAGCAAACTGATGAAGTAGCTCAGGTCGGATTCGACCGTGGCCGAGGGGGCTGGGCTGTTTTTCTGATTGAACTCAGCCGCTGCAGGCACCGTGGCGAAGATTTGGTCGACGTAGTTCCAGAATGTGCGCTTGGTGATGATGTCCTGCTCTTGCAGGCCGGTGTTATTTATCGTGTCGGCAGTGACAGTGATGTTGCCTGTGGACGCGATGGTGCTGCTGGTGTTGTTCAGCACCTGAGCGTTGATCGTCATGTCGCCGCCGCTGGTCAGACTCGCAGCCTCGCTGCTGTCAGAAACCTTCAGGCGGTCGGTCTCGGCAATCTCCCAATGGCCGTTACGACGCGAACCGCTGCGGAAGTCGCACCCCGCAATCGGGATCAGGTTGCAGTCCAGCTCAGTGATCACCACCGAACTTTTCTCATGCGCGGTGTATTCCAGAATGTCCCGTACGTTGTTCACGGTCAGGGCATTGATGGTCAGGTCCTGCGCGCTGTAGATGTCGCCGGAACGGTTGTCCAGCAAGTCGGCCTTGCCGCTGTCGCGGTCCCGGCCAATGTGCACGTTGCTCAGGCCATAAACCTGGCCATAGGCGTTGGTGAAGCTGGACAGCAGCAGCCGCATATCGCCGCCGCTGGAAATCAGGCCGCGACTGTTGAGCAGTGCGCCGGTGGTGAGGGTCAGGTCTTTACCGGAACCGATCGTGCCGTAGTTGTTAAGGTTGGCGGCGCTGATGATCAGGTCGCCGCTGGAGGTCAAACGGCCCTGGTTGTTCAACTCGCCATTGATGTTAACCGTGGTGTTGCCACCACCGGCGATGCTGGTCGCCGCGTTGAGGGTCAGTTGATTGGCTTTGAGTGTCAGATCACCGAGGCTGCTGGTGCGACCATTGCCGCTGTAGTTGCCCCAGAGGGTCAGATTGAGTTTGCCATCGCTGGCGATCAAGCCATCGTTATTCCAATTGCCGCCGTTGCCGGTCAATTGGCTGACCGCCAACAATTGGCCGCCGGATGTCTGATTGAGGCTGTTGACGTTGACGGTCAGGCGATCGGCCTGGATCACACTGCTGTTGGTCCAGCCGTCGGCGTTGAGCGTCAGGCTGCCACGGGTGACGAAGGTGCCGCCGGCGCTGCCGAGTTGACCGGTGGCGATGTCGAAAATACCGGTACCGACGTGCAGCACGTTGCCGCTGACGTTCAGCAAACTACCGGCAGTGAGGGTCAGGTTGGTGTTGGCGGATTCCACGGTGCCATTGCGGTTGTCGAACAGGCCCCCGATGGCGAACGCGGTTTTACCATTGTCGCCCAGTGCGCGAAGTTGACCGGTCTGGTTGTCGAGGCTGGCGGCGGTGATGGTCAGCGTGCTTTCACTTTCGATGATGCCCAGGCGGTTGTTCAATGCACCGCGCAGGCTCAGGTCGATCTGTTGCCCGCCGATCTGCCCGTCGTTGTCGCCGCTGTTGTCGAAGTTATTGCCGGTGACGCTGACCCGGCCCTTGGCGTAGAGGCCGCCATTGCGGTTGTCGAAGTTGCCGTTGGTGCCGGTGTCGACGATGGCGTCACCGGTTTGCGCGGTGATCCGCCCGCCATAATTGTCGAGGCCGGCCAGTGCCTTGAGGTTCAGGCTCTGGGCCTGAATGACCCCGCCCTGACGGTTATTGTTCAGGTCATAGCCGTTGCGCAGTACGCCAGTGATGTGGCTGCTGAAGGCGCCTTTCAGGCTGGAGAGCACACCGCCACGACTGTCGAGGCTGGCGGCGGTGATGTCGAGGTTGCCGTCCTTGGCGACGATGCGCCCGCTCTGGTTATCGATGGCGCCGCTGGTTTTCACCGTCAGGTCGCCCTGGCTTTGCAGGGTGCCTTTGGCGTTATCGAGGCTGGCGGCGTTGAGCGTCAGGCCCGCGTTGCTGCTGAAGATCTGACCGTTGGCGCTGTTCTGTACGACGCCATTGGCCGTGAGCGTCAACCCATCAGTGGCCGCGACAGTGCCGCCATTGCGGTTATCGAGGCCACCGGTCAACAGGTTCAGCAAACCCTGGCTTGCAAGCTGGCCGCCCTGGTTGTCGATCTGCCGCGCGCGCTGAATCACCAGCGGGCCGTTGCTCGCCAGTTTGCCGCTGGTATTGGTCAGGGTGCCGAGCAGATCGAGGGTGATCGCGCCCTTGCCCGCGAAGGTACCGGCGCTGTTGTTCAGATCGGTACCGGTGAAGCGGATGTCCTGCTGGGCATTGATGGTTGCATTGGCGTTGCTGAGGGTTTGGGCCTGAATATCCAGAGCGGCGCCGCTGTCGATCAAACCGCCCTGGGCATTATTCAGTGTTCCGGCAATGACGAAGGTTTGCGCACCGGCACTGGAAAGAATGCCGTTGTCGCTGTTGTCGAGGCTGGCCGCCGTGACCTTCAGCGTGCCGTGACTGACCAGAGCGCCGGCGTTGCTGTTACGCACGGCGCCGGTGAGGTCCACCAGCACGTCACCGTCGCGGCTCGACAAGGTGCCCTGATTGCGGTTGTCGAGGCTGCCGCCCAGAAGGCTCAAACTCTGCCAGCCGGAAATCAGTCCATTGAGGTTCGTGGTGACATCGGCGGTGAGGTCCAGTTGCTGACGACTGATGAGTTTGCCGTCGCTGTTGTCCAGGTTACGGCCCGTCAGCGTGTAGCTTTGGCTGCTGGAAAGTTCACCGCCACGGTTGTTCAAATCCCGCAGGTTGCGGATGCTCAATTGACCGGTGGTGGTGATCAGGCCGTTGGCGTTGTTCAGGTCGCCCATGGCGCCGCTGAAGTCGATGGCAATGGCGCTGCCGAGCAACGAGCCGCCGTTCTGGTTGTTCAAGCTCGCCGCGTTGATGTTCAGGTTTTGGCTGGCGTTGATCAGTCCTTGGTCCTGATTGTCGAGCTGGCCGGTAACCCGAAGTTCGAGGCCGGTGCGACTGGTCAGGGTGCCGCCGTTGTTGTTCAGGCTACCGGCCTGCACATCGACGTTGGCCGCCGCGATCAAGCCTTTGATGTTGGTCAGCGCCTGCTGCACGCGCAGGGTCACGGCCTGATTGCCGAGCAGTTTGCCGTCGCTATTGTCGAGGCTGTCGGCCGCCAGCGTGAACGCCTGGGCACTGGATATTTCGCCGTTGCGGTTGTTCACCTGGGCGAGGTTTTTCAGCACCAGTGCCGGGGCATTGATCAAACCGTTCTGATTGTTCAGCTCGCCGTGATTCAGGTCCAGGGTCAGCGACGTGTTACTGGTGAGCTGCCCGCCATCGTGTTGGTCGAGGCTGCCGACACTGATCGTCAGGGCCTTGTTGCTGGCGATCCGGCCCTTGCTGCTGTTATCGACTTGGCCGGCGTTGAGGCTCAGGCTGTCGAGGCTGGTCAGTTTGCCGCCCTGGTTGTTCACCGCCCCCGTGGCGGTGATGCTCAAGGCCTGACCGGCGTTCACCAGCCCCGCTACGTTATCCAGTGTGGCCATGCGCAGCGTCGCGGTGGCCAGGCTCGAGAGCTCGCCAGTGCGGTTGTTCAGGTGACCGAGGGTGGCGTCGAGATGACCGGTACTGGTGATCAGACCGTTGCTGTTGAGGACCTGATTGGCCGTGAGGTTGAGGTTGCCGCTGCTCAGCACCCGACCGCTGTTCTGGTTGTCCAAAGTCCCGACGGTGATGTTGGCGGTTTGCCCGGCGCTCAACGTGCCGCCCTGATTGTTCAGGGTCTGGCTGGTATTGACCGTCAGGTTGCGGCTGGCCACCACGCTCTTGCCAGTGTTGGTGAGGTTCTGCGCATTCAGGTTCACATCACCGCTGGCATTGCGGCTGGTATCGGCGTTGACCCCGGCTTCGATGATGCCGTTGTTGGTCAATACACCACCGGCCGTCAGCGCGATGCTGTCCCGGGCGGCGAGGGTTTGCTGGTTGGTCAGGTTGCCTTGGGTTTGCACGTTGACGGCGGTGCCGGCGTAGACCGGGCCACGCGCATCGAGACTGGCGGCTTTGACATTGACGGCGCCTGCGGCCGAGGTTTGCGCCAGGCTGAGATGGCCGTTGGCGTCGAGCTGTATATCACCACCGCTGGCGGCCAGGTTGCCATCGAGTTTCACCCCGACCCCGGCCTCGGTGCCCACCAGTTTGATCGCCCCGGCGTACATGCCACCCAACGCCGAGGAGTCGATCGCCAGTTGCGGTTTGGCACTGCCGTCATCGGCACGGGCAGTGGCGTTGAGGCTGTCGGCGTTGACGTCGTTGCGACCGGCAACGATGGTCAGGTTCTTCGCCTGGATCTCGGCATTGATCTTCGCGCTGCGGGTGATGATTTCGAAGCGGTCGACGTTGTTGGCGTTCAGCCCGGCGCCGTCGATGGTGACGCTGCCCTGATCGACCTGGAAGCGATCGAGGCGACCGCTACCGTCGAGCACCGGCTTGCCGGTGGTCAACGTCACGCGCGGGGTGTTGATGAAGCCGCAGCCGTTGCAGCTGATGCCGTAGGGGTTGGCGACGATGACCCGTGCCGACTGCCCCGCCACTTCGGTGTAGCCGCGCAACTGGCTGGGACTGCCGCCGACCACTTCGTTGAGGATGGTTTGCGCCGCGATCCCGTTGGTCAGGTTCGGGTTGCCGACAATGATCCCGCCCAGTTGCGTCGCGCCGGTCTGCGCGGCGACGTTGTTGAGGATCACCCCCTGGCTGCCGACGTTGTAATCGTGGAACTGGTTATGCGACAGGCCCGTGCCGTTGGGCGTGGCGATCTGGATGATCGGCACGCCGTTGCCCGCCTGGCCGAGGCTGGTGCCGGGCGTGGCCACCACGATCCCGTCGGCCTGGGCCCACATCGGCTGCCAGAACATGACGTTGGCCAACAGGAACGCCAGCCCGCGCTTGGGCATGCCCCAGAAGCGTTCACGGTTTTTTAAGGCAGCAGCGGGCTGGCCGGCCAGAAAGGCCAGTTGGCGAACATCCATGATCGAATCTCGTTAAAACAGAATTTAGAGGAAGAAATCCACGCGGAAGTAGATCGGCGCTTCGCGCTCGGTCAGCACGTCAGGGCGTTCTAGGGAATGGGCAAAAGTCACGCTGGCGGCCACATGCTGACCCCGGGCGAACAACTCCACGGAATCGCTGGACATGCGCCCGTGCTGATCGCCGTTATAGCGGTCGCCACGGATCACGCCCTGGTCGTAACCGAGGCTGGTGCCGTACTCGGCGAACACCGGGCGCAGCCATTCCAAAGTGATCGGATGGCTCCAGCGCAGTTCGTTGCGCCAGTAGCCGCCGCTGTCACCGGACAACGACTGGTCCTTATAGCCACGGATCGACGACTGCCCGCCGAGGCTGGTGCGCTGCGGGCTGAACAGCACGTCTTCACTACGCTGGCCGGTCATCAGGCTGCTGAAACTGAAGGACTCGCCCCACAGCTTGAACGGCTGCAGATAACTCGCGGTGGCGGTGTATTTGCGGTAACGCGCGTTCGGCTCGCCGGGGCCCGGATCACCGTTACCCTGGGCGTCGAACGCGCCAATGCCTTGTTGCATGCCCAGGTCGAGGTTGACGAAGGCACTGCCGACCCGCCGACCGTGGTTGATGCCGAACTGCGCTTCGCTGATGCGGTTGCTGCTCAGCTTGAGCTTGCTGTCTTCGATGAAGTTGCTGGTGCGCAGGTACGACAGGCCGGTGCTGAGGGAGGTCTTGCTCAGGGCGTCGCGATGGATCACCCGCTCGGCGCGCAACTGATGGTTTTCGCTGTCGCCGGTCTGCTTGAAATTGAAACCGTTGGCCTGGGCTTGCGAGCGGTACTCGCTCTGGCTGTAGGTGTAACTGAAGTTCCACCAGCCCCACGGCAGGCTGTAATTGAGCATGGCGTTGTTGGAGGTGTGCTGGTGATCGGTCATCGCATCGTGACCACCGCGCAGCATCAACTGATCGGCCAGGCCCAGCGGGCTGTCCCAATCGAACGTCGTGCCCCACTGCTGCTCGCCGGTGCTGCGCTGGCCGTCGTTACTGCGGGACAACCCGGCACGCCACGGCTTCTGCGGCGTGTTCTTGACCAGCACTTCGCTGCCACCGACGTTCTTGCCCGGCGACAACTCCATCTGCGCCTGATTCGACGGCAAACGGTTGAGCTGATCCACCATCTGCTCGATTTCCCGCAGATTGACCAGCTCCCCGCTCTTACCGGGGAAAGCCATCGCCAATTCGCGGTCCGACAGCTTGCTATCCTGCGCGCCCTTCAACCCTTCGAGCCGACCCTCGACCACCAGCACCTTCAGATGCCCAGCGGACAAATCCTGCTGCGGCAAGTAGGCCCGGCTGGTGACCAAGCCCTTCTCGATGTACAGATCGGTGATGACTTTCAGCAGCTCGTTGAGCTGCGTGACGCCCAGGCATTGGCCGATATATGGCTTGAGCAGGCGATTTTTCTCGCTGTCCGAAAGACTGTCGGCGCCTTTGAGTTCGATGTCCTTGATGGGGAAACAACGGGCGTCGGCCGGGGCCGTCGCGGGCGCGGGTTTGGCTGCCTTGCCGGGTAATTCCTTGAGCTCCTCGAGACGCCGACGCTGCTCGTCGAGCAAGCGATCCTGACGTTCGCGGATCAGATCGGTTTCACCGGGGGTGGGGGCAGCGTGAGCAAGATTCAGCGGAGAAAGGCACAGCAAAGCCAGGCACAACCTCGCCACGAGGGCGGGTGGATACATGTTCGATCCCTCGAATGGAGACTGATAGCACAATAGTGGCGCGATATTAGATGGCCACTATTTTGACGTCAATGAATGGATTCATTCGAGGAGGTTAAGGGATGACTTGTAATGGCTAAATCGGGCGCTTCCGATGAGAGCGCAGGACGTTTCCTGATGTGGTGTAGAAAAATGCTCACAACACCAAGGCGCTGTAGTCCGCAGAGAAAAAGCCGAGTGCCAAACGGCAAGGTCTTTTTTACGTAATGAACAACCCGGGCTCTGTCCGGGTACGGGGCATGGAACAAAATTAAAGAGCCGTATTTTTTGTGGCTACACTCATGGCTGGTAGCTATTGGCTACCAACGTGATGGGTCTCAACAGGAATTACAAATAGAAGGGAATCTGATGAACACGTTAAAAGCCCCCCCGTTTGCCTGCGCTGCATTGTTGTTTTTCGGCGCTCATTCCATGGCTCAGGCTGCCGACATTCTGGATCAGGGATGGAGTGACACCACCCAGTCCAATTGGCTTGAACTTTCACAAGGATCGAGAATTCTCCCTCTCTCCTGGGCGCTTGCATTGGAAGAGCCTGGTTCAGAGGAGAAGTTCATGAGTGACAAAACGATCTCCGCCTACGGTTACACGCCTTATCGTCCGTCTTATAACGGTAAGCGCTTTACGTTGCCGATGGGTTTCGTTTTGGATGACAGTCACGACAGCAAGTTGTCTTTCACGAAACTCCGCTGGTTTTTTGGACAAGGGTCGAGAGAACCGTGGGTGGGGATGAACTGTTCTGCTTGTCACACGGCTCAGATCAAATTTGAAGAGCAGAATCTTGTGATCAATGGCGGGCCAACGAACGCCGACTTTCAAAATTTCTTTAAATATTTTAGAGAGGCCTTGAGCAAAACGGCTTCCGACCCTGAAAAATTTGAACGCTTTGCAAAGAGTGTCCTGGGTGATGATCTGTCGAAAGGGAATCGCCAACGGTTGAAAAAATCCCTGGATAGCTTGAATGCGTTTTATGCCCAAAACGAGACACTGAATGCCACAGATCTGCAATATGGCCCAGGTCGCCTTGATGCAGTGGGCCACATTCTCAACAAAATCAGTCAAGTCACCCAAGCGAAACCGCCTACCCCTAACCCCTCCGATGCGCCGGTGAGTTATCCATTTCTCTGGAATACGCCTCAACACAACGTTCTCCAATGGAACGGAATGGTCAGTAAAGCAAAACTCTTCTCGCTCACGGGCGAAGGCCTCGATGTCGGAGGTCTGGGGCGTAATGCAGGAGAGGCCATCGGTGTGTTCGCCGACATTCGCCCGGTTAAAGAATCCGCGGCCAAGGCAGGGTTTGTCTCCAGTGTGAACGTGAAAAATCTGGATGTTCTAGAACGTTCTCTTTATACCCTGAAGCCTCCGCGGTGGCCTGGGCAGTTGCCAAAAGACCTCACGCCTGGCGCCAAATTATTTACGGAAAATTGTGCCGGCTGCCATGCCCCCCTTGATAGAAACAATCTCGCCACGCCCATCAAAGCGGTCATGATTCCAATCTCTGCGAATGACAATTTCAATGCCCAGAGCCCAAAAGACTCGACCATTGGCACGGATCCCTGGATGGCGTGCAATGCCTATCAATTTAAAGCGGATTCTGGAGTGTTGGCGGGTTATTCCAAAGTCGATAAAACAGGACCCATCAAGTCAAATGACCTTCTCTACAACATGCTGGGTGTGACCGTCCTGGAGACGTTACTGGGTAAAGGACGCGATGTCGCCGAACTGGCTTTCGATGGATTGCTTGGTATAGATACCAAACCTCAAAAAGTCCCTGGCTTCAAGGACCGTGCCCTGTTCAGTCGTTTGGATGAGAAAGCGCTACGGCTATACAACTGCTACCGTGCCAGCTCAACCGTTCCTCTTCTCGCCTATAAAGCAAGACCCCTGACCGGCATCTGGGCCACCGCTCCCTATTTGCATAACGGCTCTGTACCGAGCCTGAATGACCTTCTGCTGCCACCCCATCAGCGCCCGTCGAGTTTTTACACAGGGACCAATGAGTTCGATAACAAAAGGGTTGGATTCAAGACCGAGAAATCGGACAAGAACTGGTTTCTTTTCGACACCAAGCTTGATGGCAATAGCAACGCCGGGCATGACTATGGCGTGGGCAGCCTCAGTGATGTCCAAAGGTCACAACTTCTCGACTACTTGAAGTCACTTTGAACGGCGTCGCAGACGCTCTCACTTGAGGTATGGAGTGGTAATTGCTGGTAGGGGCGACCGAAAGTATTGGTCGCCCCGCCGGAGGCCTGTACAGATTTAATGTTTGCTTCAGGTATCAGAAGTTAGCCGGGGTGTTGGCACTGATGATTTCAGCCTCATCCGCCCCAATATTGCGAAACCGATGCGGCAGCGTCGTCGGGAAGTAATACCCATCCCCGGCATTCAACACACTAATCTGCCCATCCACCGTCAACTCGACGGTGCCACGGGTTACGAGCCCACACTCCTCCCCCTCAGCATGCACAATCGGCTCTTCCCCCGAACTCGCCCCAGGCGCGTACTGCTCACGCAACAGCCGCATCTGCCGACTCGGCACCGAAGCGCCAATCAGCAACAACCGCAGCCCATGACGCCCGAGGTCCGGCTGTTCATTGGCGCGAAACACGTACTGATGCTCGCGCGGCGGTTGGTCGAAGGTGAAGAAGTCCGCCAAAGACATGGGGATGCCTTCGAGCAGTTTTTTGAGGGAGCTGACGGAGGGACTGACGCGATTCTGTTCGATCAGGGAGATGGTGGCATTGGTGACGCCGCTACGCCGGGCCAGCTCGCGCTGGGACAGTTTGTAGCTTTCGCGTACTAATTTGAGTCGTGAGCCCGTGTCCATGACAGCCTTATGTGAGAACTACTTAAGGGGTAATGGGGGTGGGTGGCGGGCGACTGGTGGCCGCGGATTACGCCGTTTCCCGTCCCGGAACCGTGGAAGGCGGGTATTAAATCACGTTTGTGGGTGTTGCTCAGCAGGTTCGATAAACGGCTGGCAAAAAAGCTGTCGGCTTCTGATGTCAGTCAGTTCTGGTTTAGAAACTGTGGCGAGGGGGCTTGCCCCCTCGCCACGAAGATTTGTCCCGCATGGATTGCATCAATGGCAAAAAGCGGGGCCGCTTAGCGCCCCAGCGGGAGCAAGCTCCCTCGCCACGGGAGTGATGCGCAGCCTTGGCCGGCGGAGGCCGCCGGCAAGGTTAAAGCTAGATGCCGAAGCGATCTCGCAAGGCGTAATAAGCCGCGCCCATGGCGGTGAGTGGGGCCTGGAAAGTGCGGCCGCCGAGCATCGGCATGTGTGGCAGGGAGGCGAAGGCGTCGAAGCGTTCGGCGTCGCCGCGGATCATTTCCGAGATCAGTTTGCCGGCCAGGTGCGAGCAGGTGACGCCGTGGCCGCTGTAGCCTTGCATGTAGTAGGCGTTTTTCTCGATGCGGCCGAATTGCGGCATGCGCGACATGGTCAGCAGGAAGTTGCCGGTCCAGCGGTAGTCGATTTTCACGTCCTTGAGTTGCGGGAAGGTCTTGAGGATCTTCGGGCGGATCAGTTGTTCGATGTCGTCCGGCTCGCGGGCGCCGTAGACCACGCCGCCGCCGTACAGCAGGCGGTTGTCGGCGGTGAGGCGGTAGTAGTCGAGCAGGTAATTGCAGTCTTCGACGCAGTAGTTATTGGTGATCAGGCTGCGGGCGATCTTCTCCGACAACGGCTCGGTGACGACGATTTGCGAACCGCAGGGCATGCTTTTGCGGGTCACGCGGTTGTCGAGGTCTTGCGGCAGGTAGGCGTTGCCGGCGATCAGCAGGTACTTGGCCCGCACCACGCCTTTGGCGGTGCGCACGGTGATTGGCTCGCCGTAGGAGATGTCCACGGCGGCGGATTGTTCGTAGATTTTGCCGCCCAGGCGAATGATCGCAGCGGCTTCGCCGAGGGCCAGGTTCAGCGGGTGGATATGGCCGCCCTGCATGTCCAGCAGGCCGCCGACGTAGTTGTCGCAACCGACTTCGCGCTGGATGTCCGAGGCGTCGAGCATTTTCAGGTTGTTGTTGCCGTAGCGTTCCCAGTTACGCTTCTGCTCGGCCAGGCCGTTGAGTTGCTTCTTGTTCAGCGCTGCGAAGATGCCGCCGGGGCGGTAGTCGCATTTGATGTCGTACTCCTTGATGCGCGAACGGATGATGTCGGCGCCTTCGAAGATCATGCTGCCAAGGACTCCGGCGGTCTTGTCGCCGTAGCGCTCTTCGATTACATCGACGTCGCGGCTGTAGGAGTTGACCAACTGACCGCCGTTGCGACCGCTGGCGCCGAAGCCGACTTTGGCGGCTTCCAGTACCGTTACGCTATAGCCCGCTTCGCTGAGGAACAGCGCCGAGGACAGGCCGGTGTAGCCAGCGCCGATCACGCAGACGTCGCATTCCACCAATTCTTCAAGAATCGGGTAATCGCCGGTCTGGTTGCGGGTTGCGGCGTAATAGCTGTTTACATGGGTGTGCTTCATACATTTCTCCGAGGGCCGCCGGCATGTGCCGGCGACCGCCGCTGTAAAGGTGTCAGAGCTTGATCCAGGTCGCTTTGAGTTCGGTGTACTTGTCGAACGCGTGCAGCGATTTGTCCCGACCGTTGCCCGACTGCTTGAACCCGCCGAACGGCGCGGTCATGTCGCCGCCGTCGTACTGGTTGACCCAGACGCTGCCGGCGCGCAAGCCGCGAGCGAACGTGTGGGCCTTGCTAAGGTTGCTGGTCCAGACTCCGGCGGCGAGGCCGAAGATGCTGTCGTTGGCGATCTGCAGCGCTTCTTCGGCGGTGTCAAAGGTGATCAGCGACAGCACCGGGCCGAAGATTTCTTCCCGGGCGATGGTCATGGCGTTGGTCACGCCGTCGAATATCGCTGGCTCCACGTACAGGCCACCGGTGCCTTCAAGGGTGCGATTGCCGCCAGCAATCAGTTGCGCGCCCTGCTCTTTGCCGACCTGGATGTAGCGCAGCACATTGTCCAATTGGCGCTGATCGACGACGGCGCCGACGGTGGTTTCAGGGTCGAGCGCATGGCCTGGTTTCCAGGCTTGCAGCGCTTCCAGCAGCAGCGGAATGAACTGCTCGCGGATCGAGCGCTCCACCAGCAGGCGCGAGCCGGCGGTGCAGACTTCGCCCTGGTTGAAGGCAATCGCACTGGCCGCTGCCCGAGCCGCTGCGCGCAAGTCCGGCGCGTCGGCGAACACCACGTTCGGGCTCTTGCCGCCCGCCTCCAGCCACACGCGCTTCATGTTGCTTTGCCCGGCGTAGATCATCAGTTGCTTGGCAATCGCGGTGGAGCCAGTGAAGGCCAGCACGTCGACGTCCATGTGCAACGCCAGCGCCTTGCCGACGGTGTGACCGAAGCCCGGCAACACGTTGAACACGCCTTTGGGAATGCCGGCGTCGAGGGCTAGTTGCGCGATGCGGATCGCCGTCAGCGGTGATTTTTCCGAGGGCTTGAGGATGAACGAGTTGCCTGCCGCCAGGGCTGGGGCGAACTTCCAGCTGGCCATGATCAGCGGGAAGTTCCACGGCACGATTGCGGCGACAACGCCTGCCGGCTCACGAGTGACGAGGCCCAATTGGTCGTGCGGGGTGGCGGCGACTTCGTCGTAGATTTTGTCGATGGCTTCGGCGCTCCAGCGGATCGCGTTGGCGGCCGCTGGAATGTCGATGGCCATGGAATCGCTGATCGGTTTACCCATGTCGAGGGTTTCCAGCAGCGCCAGTTCTTCCTGGTTGGCCAGGATCAAGTCCGCGAAGCGAATCAAGATGCGCTTGCGTTCTGCAGGCGCCAACCGCGCCCAGATGCCGGATTCAAATGCACGACGCGCGACGGCGACTGCCGCATTGGCGTCGGCTTCGTCAGTGCTGGCGATGTTCGCCAGAAAGCGGCCGTCGACCGGGCTGATGCATTCGAAGGTGTCGCCACTGAGTGCCGGGCAGTATTGGCCGTCGATGAATGCGCGGCCTTCTAGTGTCAAGGACTGGAAGCGTTGCTCCCAGTCGCTGCGAGTGTTTGTCATGGTTGTGACTCTACGCAGAGGAATAAGTGATCGTGTTAACCGATGGGCAAGCGATGAGTAACCTGTGGCGAGGGAGCTTGCTCCCTCTCCACAGGTTTAGTGTCAGCCCCCGTTAAACCGTGTGCAGGTACCAGTTGTACTCAAGGTCTGAAATGGAGTTCTCGAACTCGGCCAGCTCGCTTTCCTTGCACGCCACGAACACGTCGATGTACAGCGGGTCGATGTAGCGCGCCATGACTTCGCTGTCGTCCAGTTCACGCAATGCGTCGCGCAGGTTGTTCGGCAGGCTTTGCTCGTTCTGCTCGTAGCTATTGCCTTCAACCGGGGCGCCCGGCTCGATTTCGTTGGTCAGGCCGTGGTGAATACCAGCCAGCACCGAGGCCATCAGCAGGTACGGGTTGGCATCGGCGCCAGCGACACGATGCTCGATGCGCACGGCATCCGCCGAACCGGTGGGTACGCGCACCGCCACGGTACGGTTGTCGATGCCCCAGCTTGGCGAGTTCGGTACGTAGAACTGCGCGCCGAAACGACGGTAGGAGTTGACGTTCGGGCAGAGGAACGCCATCTGCGCCGGCAGGGTCTCGAGCACACCGCCGATCGCGTGTCGCAGCGCGGCGTTCTGCTCGGGATCCTCGCTGGCGAAGATGTTGTTGCCTTGCTTGTCGAGAATCGAAATGTGCACGTGCAAACCGTTGCCCGCCTGACCCGGATATGGCTTGGCCATAAACGTGGTGTCCATCTCGTGGTCGTAGGCGATGTTCTTCACCAGACGCTTGAGCAGCACCGCGTAGTCGCAGGCCTTTATAGGGTCGGAGACGTGATGCAGGTTGACTTCGAATTGCGCCGGGGCGCTTTCCTTGACGATCGCGTCAGCCGGGATGCCCTGCTCTTTCGCGCCTTCGAGGATGTCTTGCAGGCAGTCGACGTATTCGTCCAGATCGTCGATCAGGTACACCTGCGTCGAGTGCGGACGCTTGCCCGACACCGGCGAGCGTGGCGACTGCGGACGACCGTTCACGTTGTCCTGGTCGATCAGGTAGAACTCCAGTTCGAACGCCGCGCAAATGGTCAGACCCATGTCATCGAACTTGCTCACCACCTGACGCAGCACTTCGCGCGGGTCAGCAAAGAACGGCTGGCCTTCGAGCTCGTGCATGGTCATCAGCAACTGCGCGGTCGGGCGCTTCTGCCAGGGTTCGATGCTGAGGGTATCGGGGATGGGATAGCAGATGCGATCCGAGTCGCCGATGTCCAGACCCAGGCCAGTGCTTTCCACCGTGGAACCGTTGATGTCCAAGGCAAACAGTGACGCCGGCAGGTTGATGCCTTTTTCGTAGACCTTGTGGAGACTGGTGCGCTCGATGCGCTTGCCGCGCACCACGCCGTTCATATCCGCAATCAGAAGGTCGACGTACAAAACCTCAGGATGTTGCTTAAGGAATGCGTTTGCTTCGTTGAGTTGAACGGCACGCAGAGGGACCGACATGATGCACCTATTAGCTGTTAATTATTATGTTCACTTCACTTGCGATAGCCAGTCAACCCGAACGGCAAAGTGAAGTCAATAGCGAACACATGGCCTTTCAGCCTTTATTTTCTGGCCTTTTTTGGGCGCCAGAGTGCCATATCAGGCTTGCACACCGCGCAGACCCTCAGCATCGGACGTTCGGCGTTTAGAATTTTTTACATGAGAGTTGTTAATTAAAATCAACAAGGCTAAGCTCCGGAAAAGCTCGTTCAAGTGTGAAACTTCGAGGTGATAAAAATGGCATTCAAGCCATTGATCGGCGTTACTGCGTGCGTCAAACAGATTGGCCTGCACCCCTACCACGTCAGCGGCGACAAGTACTTGCGTGCTGTCAGCGTCGCGGCATTGGGGCTGCCAGTGGTCATTCCTTCCTTAGGCGACCTGACCGAAACCGATGCGCTGCTCGTGCAGCTCGACGGTCTGTTGCTGACCGGCTCGCCGTCGAATGTGGAGCCTTTCCACTATCAAGGCCCGGCCAGCGCTCCCGGTACGAATCACGATCCGCAACGGGACGCCACCACCCTGCCCTTATTGCGTGCAGCCATCGCCGCCGGTGTTCCGGTGCTCGGCATCTGCCGGGGCTTTCAGGAAATGAACGTGGCGTTCGGCGGCAGCCTGCATCAGAAGGTGCACGAACTGCCCGGCATGCTCGATCACCGGGAAGCGGACAGTCCCGATCTGGCCGTGCAGTACGCAGCGGCCCATGCAGTGAATGTGCAACCGGGCGGTGTGTTCGAAGCACTGGACCTGCCGCAGGTGTTCCAGGTCAATTCGATTCACAGCCAGGGCATCGACCGACTCGCACCGGGCCTGCGCGCTGAGGCGATCGCGCCGGATGGTTTGATCGAGGCGATCTCCGTCGAGCACAGCAAGACCTTCGCCGTCGGCGTGCAATGGCACCCGGAATGGCAGGTGCTTTCGAATCCCCCTTACTTGAGTATTTTCCAGGCGTTTGGCGAGGCGTGCCGACAACGGGCGGCGCTGCGCAATACGCGCTGACTTCAGACGTTACCAATCGATTGACTGCCCCCGTGAGTCTGGCGGGCGTGCCTTTGCGCGCCGGTGGCTCACGTAATAGATGAACCGCAATAACAACAAGTACGACCAGGCAGCCAGGACGGCGGTGCCGAATAAGCCCGAGCGGTAAGCGTTGAATTCAATGGCATCGCCCGGCCCGGGTTTGCAATCCACTCTTAAGTCAGGCCGTGTTGGCCCGACGACTGAAACCTGTTGGGAGTTTCATATGGCAAACGCCTCCAGCATCTACAGGAAGGCTCTTGATGGTCACCAGGCACCGAAAAAGGTGCTGGTGAAAGTCGACCGCGTCACCAAGAAATTCGACGAAACCACCGCCGTGGACGATGTGTCCCTGGAAATCCATCAAGGCGAAATCTTCGCCTTGCTCGGTGGTTCCGGCTCGGGCAAATCGACGCTGCTGCGCATGCTCGCCGGCTTCGAGCGCCCGACCGAAGGGCGGATTCTGCTCGACGGTGTCGACATCACTGACATGCCGCCCTACGAACGGCCGATCAACATGATGTTCCAGTCCTATGCGCTGTTCCCGCACATGACGGTGGCGCAGAACATCGCCTTCGGCCTCAAGCAGGACCGTTTGCCTGCCAGCGAAATCGACGCCCGTGTCGAAGAAATGCTGCGCCTGGTGCACATGACCCAATACGCCAAACGCAAGCCGCATCAATTGTCCGGCGGTCAGCGTCAGCGTGTGGCACTGGCGCGCTCGTTGGCCAAGCGACCGAAGCTGTTGCTGCTCGATGAACCGATGGGCGCACTGGATAAAAAGCTGCGTTCGCAGATGCAACTGGAGCTGGTGGAAATCATCGAGCGCGTCGGCGTGACCTGCGTGATGGTGACCCACGACCAGGAAGAAGCCATGACCATGGCCGAGCGCATCGCGATCATGCACCTGGGCTGGATCGCCCAGATCGGCAGCCCGGTCGACATCTATGAAGCACCGGTCAGCCGCATGGTCTGCGAGTTCATCGGCAACGTGAACGCCTTCGACGGCACCGTTGTGGAAGACCTGGAAGGTCACGCGATCATCCACAGCCCGGACCTTGCGCAGAAGATTTACGTCGGCCACGGCGTGAGTACCTCGGTGCAGGACAAGTCGATCACCTACGCTATCCGCCCGGAAAAAATGCTGGTCAGCACCCTCAAGCCCGAGACCCGCTACAACTGGTCCGAAGGCAAGGTGCATGACATCGCCTACCTCGGTGGCCACTCGGTGTTTTATGTGGAGCTGCCTGGCGGCAAGATCGTCCAGTCGTTCATGGCCAACGCCGAACGCCGTGGCGCACGCCCGACCTGGGACGATCAGGTCTACGTGTGGTGGGAAGACGACAGCGGCGTGGTACTGCGCTCATGAGAACCTTCAATCAGCAGTTCCTGCGCCTGGTGCCCAGTGGCCGCAAAATGGTCATCGGCATTCCATTCCTGTGGCTGTGCCTGTTTTTCCTGTTGCCGTTCTTCCTGGTGATGAAGATCAGCTTCTCGGAAGCAGCCCTGGCCATTCCGCCCTACTCCGAGATTTACACCTTCGCCGAACAGAAATTCCAGCTGCTGCTGAACCTCGGCAACTACTCGCTGCTGACCGAGGATGAGCTGTACATCTCGGCTTACTTCGGCTCGTTGAAGGTCGCATTCTTAAGTACGCTGATGTGCCTGGTGATCGGTTTCCCGATGGCTTATGCGATCACCAAGGCCAGCAAGGAAGCGCAAAACGTCTTGCTGCTGTTGATCATGATGCCGACCTGGACCGCGATCCTGATCCGCGTGTATGCGTGGATGGGCATCCTCAGCAACAACGGATTGCTCAATGCGTTCCTGATGTGGAGCGGGCTCACGTCACAGCCG
Organism: Pseudomonas sp. Pseusp15; assembly: GCF_059492165.1. NCBI lineage: Bacteria > Pseudomonadati > Pseudomonadota > Gammaproteobacteria > Pseudomonadales > Pseudomonadaceae > Pseudomonas > Pseudomonas sp. Pseusp15. The sequence continues at coordinate 1,566,295 of NZ_CP168523.1, read as the reverse complement.
ATCGAGATCCTCAACACCAACACCGCCGTGTACATCGGGGTGGTTTACGCGTACCTGCCGTTCATGGTGCTGCCGCTGTACGCCAACCTGGTGAAGCACGATGGCAGCCTGCTGGAAGCCGCGTCGGACCTGGGTTCGAGCAACTTCAACAACTTCTGGAAAATCACCGTGCCGCTGGCCAAGAACGGGATCATCGCCGGCTGCATGCTGGTGTTCATTCCGGTGGTCGGTGAGTTCGTGATTCCGGAACTGTTGGGTGGCCCGGAAACCCTGATGATCGGCCGCGTGCTGTGGCAGGAGTTCTTCAACAACCGCGACTGGCCGGTGGCGTCCGCCCTGGCGGTGGTGATGCTGGCGATCCTGATTGTGCCGATTCTGCTGTTCAACCGTAGCCAGGCCAAAGAGATGGAGGGACGGGGATGAACCGTTTCGGATTTTCACGATTGATGCTGGTGCTCGGCCTGTCGTTTATCTACCTGCCGATGCTGATTCTGGTGATCTACTCGTTCAACGCCTCGAAGCTGGTGACGGTGTGGGGCGGCTGGTCGGTGAAGTGGTATGTCGGCCTGCTCGACAACACGCAACTGATGGGCTCGGTGGTGCGCTCGCTGGAAATCGCCTGCTACACGGCGATTGCCGCGGTGGCGCTCGGCACATTGGCGGCGTTCGTGCTGACCCGCGTGACCCGCTTCAAGGGCCGTACGCTGTTCGGTGGCTTGGTGACGGCGCCGCTGGTGATGCCGGAAGTGATCACCGGTCTGTCGCTGCTGCTGCTGTTCGTGGCCATGGCGCAGATGATCGGCTGGCCGCAGGAGCGCGGCATCGTCACCATCTGGATCGCTCACACCACATTCTGTGCAGCCTATGTGGCGGTGGTGGTGTCGGCGCGCTTGCGTGAGCTGGATTTGTCCATCGAAGAAGCGGCCATGGACCTCGGTGCACGGCCGCTCAAGGTGTTCTTCCTGATCACCATTCCAATGATCGCGCCGTCACTGGCGGCCGGCGGCATGATGTCGTTTGCCTTGTCGCTGGATGATTTGGTGTTGGCGAGCTTCGTGTCGGGGCCAGGCTCCACGACCCTGCCGATGGAAGTGTTCTCGGCGGTGCGCCTGGGCGTTAAGCCTGAGATCAATGCCGTGGCCAGCCTGATTCTGCTGGCGGTGTCGATCGTCACGTTCATGGTCTGGTATTTCAGCCGCAGGGCCGAAGCCACCCGCAAACGAGCGATTCAGGAAGCGATGGACCAGACTGCCAGCGAGTCCTGGCAACAACCGAAAAAGCAAATGGTAGAAGCGACGGTCTAGTGCCACTGTCAAGTGAGCACTGACCTGTGGCGAGCGAGCTTGCTCGCGCTTGAGTGCGCAGCACTCACAAATAGGTATGGGTTGCCAGAATTTTGGGGCCGCTACGCAGCCCAGCGGGAGCAAGCTCCCTCGCCACAGGTAAGTCCGCTAGCCACAGGTTTTGTGTTCACCGCATTTTTGTTTTATGTGATTTGAATAAAAAGAATGGAGTTGTACCGATGAAAATGTTTGGCAGGACTCTGCTGACACTGTCCTTATTGGGCGCAATCACCGCTGGCGCCCAGGCCAATGACAAGGTACTGCGCGTCTACAACTGGTCGGATTACATCGCCCCGGACACCGTCAAGAAGTTCGAAGACGAGACCGGTATCCGCGTGACCTACGATGTGTTCGACAGTAACGAAACCCTTGAAGCACGGCTGCTGGCGGGAAAATCGGGCTATGACATCGTGGTGCCGTCCAACAGTTTCCTGGCCAAGCAGATCAAGGCCGGGGTCTATCAGGAACTGGACAAATCGAAGCTGCCGAACTGGAAGAATCTCAACCCGGTGCTGCTGAAAAATGCCTCGGCCAGCGACCCGGATAACGGCCACGCCTTCCCGTACATGTGGGGTTCGATCGGCATCGGTTACAACCCGGCCAAGGTCAAGGAAGTGCTCGGCACTGATGCCCCGGTGAATTCCTGGGACTTGCTGTTCAAACCGGAAAACGCCGCCAAGCTCAAAGCCTGTGGCATCAGCTTTCTTGATTCACCGACGGAAATGCTTCCGGCTGCCCTGCACTATCTGGGCTATCCGGTGAACTCCCGGGACAAGGCGCAAATCACCGAAGCCGAGGCGCTGTTCATGAAGATCCGGCCATCGGTGGCCTACTTTCATTCGTCGAAATACATCTCCGACCTGGCCAACGGCAACATCTGCGTCGCCGTCGGTTACTCCGGCGACGTGCTGCAAGCCAAGGCCCGCGCCCAGGAAGCCGGCGACAAGGTCAAGATCGAGTACAGCATCCCGAAAGAAGGCGCCGGCAGCTTTTACGACATGGTCGCCATCCCTCGGGACGCCGCCAACGTCGACAACGCCTACCTGTTCATGAACTTCCTGATGCGCCCGGACATCATCGCCGAAGTCACCAACAGCATCGGCTACAGCAATGCCAACGCGGCGGCCACGCCGTTGGTGGACGAAGCGATTCGTGACGACCCGGGATCGTATCCGCCGCAAGCGGTGATGGCGACGTTGTATGCCATTCCTGACATGCCGATTGCCACCCAGCGGATCATGACCCGGGGCTGGACGCGGGTGAAGCTGGGCAAGTAATCCCGCCTCACTGATCGTCCCCATGCTCCGCGTGGGAACGATCATCCATTACAGCTTTCCCTTTTCCGTTCACGCAGCGCCTTACCACCGCTGCACTCCTCTCTGCAGAACGGCTTCACCTGGCTTCCTCGGTTTAGGTGAATTCAGGCGCCCTCGGGCGCCTTTTTTTGTGGGCTTATGAAGTGACCAGCGGCCACTCGGCCAGCGCTATGTATCGGCCTTTATGGGACTCGAACAGGCTGAAGCGATCGGCGCGCAGGTAAAACTCCGGCGGCGTCGCGGATTCGGGGACCGGCGCCCGGTAGTCGCGCATCAGGGTCAAATGCGGGCGAAATTCCCGATGGGTGTCTTCAAAACCGAACGGCAACATGGCCTGCTCCAGCGCATACACCAGGCGCAGCAGCTCCGGTGCCGCCTGCGCGGGCGCCAGCAGCAACACCCCGGAGCGACGCCAGACGTCCAGCCGATCCAGCACCACCGTCAACGGCACGCCGGACGTGCGGATATTGGCGGCGGCCTTGCAGACACCGGCTATTTGCGCCATGCCCACCGTGCCGAGAAACAGCAGGGTCAGATGAAAGTTTTCTGCCGGCACCGGGCGCCCGACGTTGAGCCCCAGCGCGCCACGCCACTGGGCGATGGCCCGGCGTTGTTCGGGGGCGCAGTTCAGGGCGAAAAACAGCCGTTTGAACGGCTCGCGGGTTTCATCGCTCATGTCTGGCACCTCAATGCTTGGGGACCCTTTGATTTTACAAAGGGATACCCCGCCAGCAAGCCCATTTCTGGCACCTGCCGGCATGCGCGTTATAGTTGAAGCAACCGAATCGACGGGAGGACGCCATGCGTCAGGTCATCAGCAAAGAGCCATGGTGGGCCGTACCACCGAAGCCCGGCCAGGATGAGTCCGAGCTGGAATGGGGCTGGCTGGTTCATTACAACGAAGGCGAGCCGCGCTTCGAGTTCATCAAGGAGCGGCCGTCGGACAGCGAGATTCGCAATCGCAAAAGCTGCAGGATCACCCCGACGCCGGAGTGATCCTGCCGCCTCTTCAGGCTTTGACGAGCATTTCGAAACCGCCAAAAATCGCCCGCTGGCCGTCGAACGGCATCGGATTGACGTCCGGTTGCATCCGCGGATCGCTCATCAGTTTCGCCATGCCAGCGTCACGGGTGGCCTTGTCCGGCCAGACGATCCAGGAAAACACCACGGTCTCGTCTTCCTTGAGTTTGACCGCCATGGGAAACGACGTCACTTTGCCATCAGGCACGTCGTCGCCCCAGCATTCAGCGAGGCTGAGCGCGCCGTTTTCCTTGAAAATCGCGGCGGCGGACTCCGCGTGTTTCTTGAACTTTTCGCGGTTGGCCTTGGGCACCGCTGCGACGAAGCCATCAACGTAAGCCATGATCATTCTCCTCGGGTTATGGGTTGATCTGCTGGGTAGTCGATCCAGCGTGGCTCCAATCGACAGTTCCCGCACCCAAGCCGACCGACGGCTCGACGGGCTGAGCAACAGGTTGTGCAACAGGCTGGGCCAGGGACTGGGCCAAGCCGCCTTCGATTTGCCCGGCCATGTACAGCGTTCCGGCCATGACACCGGTGGTGGGGTTTTGCACCAGCTTCAGCCACGCCTTGTCGAATGAGTCGCCCAGGCTGCTGCGGATCAGCGCCTCGCTATCGGGTCGGTCGTTGGCTTGAATAACCGCACGCACCCCCGCCACTCCCAGGGAAATCACCGCCCCGGCCAGTTTCCCCGCCGCTGCCGCCACGGCACCAGCCGCGCCTCGTGGGGCCATTTCGGCTTCCATTCGTTTGCTCGCGCGCTTGGCCACTGGCGTCATGCCGGCGTCCGTCGAGGCAATGCCCTTCTCACCGCCTGCCGTGTGGATCTTGTCGATCAACGCCGCGTAGGCCGGCAACTTAGTCAGCGGTTCACTGTGCACCACCTGATACAGCGACGCGTCACGGGCGGGCGGCGGTCCCAGCGAAATCGCCGGAATTTTCTGGATACGGTCGTTGAGCTGCGCCATCGGCACGCCATGACGCTGGGAGATGACCTGAAGTTGCTGGCCGAGAGCTTGCACGTAATACGCTGTCGCCTGCCCGAGGATCTCGTCGGGATCGATCTCCACCGCTACCGGGTCCAGCACTTTGTGGTGATATTGCTCCAACAGATAGGCCGCCAGGCGTTTGGCCGAGGCATCCTGCTCACCCCCGGCACTGAGGGTGTACCAGCTGACCTTCATCGACAGCCATTCCTGGGTCCAATAGCTGCTGAACCACGGAATGAAGACTTCTTCGGTCTGTTCGTAAACCCGCGTGCGCCAATGCTCCATGGATCCGCGGGCATAGACCCTGGCCTGTTCGGTGGCCTGCTGCGAAGCCGCGACAATTTCCTGGTCAACCTGCTGCCAGGTGCTCTGGGAAACCACTACCGGCGCCACGACTACCGGGGCACGCGCAGTCGTTACGCATCCCGCCAGTACCACCAACACAGCGACGATCAGCGAACGCAGGTTCAAGATCGCAGTGTCCTACAGTCTGCGTCGAACGGAGCGTTCGACGCGTAAAAGCATGTTGATTTGAGTATAGGTCGGGGCTGGGGGCCGTCCGTCAGGAAGTGTGGTAGCGCCCTCAAAAATACCTGCGCGAGCAGACCCGCAAGTCCATCGAGGAACGCCACCATCATCCACGTCGATATTCACCATCGCCGCGAATGCCTTCCGCAAAAAAACCGTCAGGTGCAGGATCAACTCATCGCCACTCAAACCCCGCATCGGAGGGGCAGACCATGTTGATCCACCTTCTGACCTGCCTGGCCCTGACGGCCATCACCCTGACCCTGTTTTCCCGCCTGGTGCTGGATATCGGTCAAACCGAGGAGCCGACATCATGATTTATTCCGTCAGCCTCGCCGTGAGCTTTCCGGTGTTCGGCAGCAACTACTATTCGCAGCAGGTCGTCTCTCGAAAAGCCGTCGCGCTGGTGTTCGACAAGCAATTCGAAACCTTGCTGATGCCGGCGGCCACCCACCACTTCAGTAACGAAGTGGTCGGGCTTAACGATCAGTTCCGCTTTTTGAATGATGTGCTGGTTGAGCATCTGCTGGAAATCGAGATGACTCAGCGTCCTTCACGCTCGGCGCAAGCGTTCACCTTCTGACGGGCTGGGTGCAGCCTGTCATTCTGGCCGGCGCACGGCTCTCACCTTCCCGCTGTTGCCGCCGCCACAGAAAAACCGGTCGTGGCCATCGAACTCAAGCCCCGACACGCCGACGCCAGCCGGCATCTGGACACTCTCCAGCACCTCGCCCGTGGCAGGATCGACTCGCCGCAACTCGCTCTCGTCACCTTCCCAGGTGCCGTGCCACAGATCACCCTCGACCCAGGTCACCCCGGTAACAAAGCGGTTGGATTCCAGGGTGCGCAGCACCGCTCCGGTCTGGGGATCGACCTGATGGATCTTGCGCTCGCGATACTCACCGACCCAGAGCGTGCCTTCGGCCCACGCCAGCCCCGAGTCACCACCGCCACCGGGCGCGGGGATGGTGGAGAGCACGCGGCCGGTCTGCGGGTCGATCTTCTGGATGCGATCCTCGGCGATCTGAAACAGATGCTGGCCATCGAAGGCGGTGCCGGCATGGGCGGCGACATCGATCGATTTCAGGGTTTTGCCGCTGGCCGGGTCCAGGGCGTTGAGTTTATCGCCTGAGGCAAACCAGACACGCTGGCCGTCATGGGTGACGCCATGCACATGGTCGATGCCCGGAAAAGGCCCGTATTCGCGGATGACTTCAGCCGTTGAATGTTTCATGTCTTGCTCCTCGTTTACTGACTGCGTTCACTGGGGTAGTGAAGAGGATGCTAATCACTGGGCAGCAACGCCGTGAGTAACAATCCCGTCGCGAATCCAGGTACCGGCGGGAGCATCCAGCGACGAGCCCGACCGTGACCGAACGACTGCACCTTGCCGGTCGCCGCCAGCGTGTCGAGGGCTCGTTGCACGGTGCGCTGACTGGCGCCGAGCACCAACGCCAGGGCCGAACTCGACCACGACTCACCGTCGGCTAGAAAAGCGAGCAGCGTCGCATGCTGTTCTTCGACAGGCCGCGCCAGCACCACGACGTCAGGCGCAACCCGTGGCACCAGTGCAAACCCTCGTGGGGTCGCGATCACGTCGGCAATCAAGTGCAGCGCCCCGCGCAGCCGCCCGAGTTCGACGCGCAACCGTGCGCGATGGGACTCATCCGCGTGCTTCATCCGAAAGGCTCGCGCAATCAACGTTTCCCTCGGCACGTCGGCCGGCCACGCTTCGCCCAGCGCCCGGGCGAGCGCGAACAACACCGGACGCCGGGCGAGCGAAACCGACGCGCCTGCGTCGCGCACCACATACCGGCAAGCGTCCACCACCAGCGTGGGGGATGCCAATAACGCTTCAATCTCATCGAGCAGCAGCGGCTGTTCCTGCCCACCGATAATCAGCCGCGCCGCTGGTGTATCGAGGATATGCCTGGCGCTTTCGACCTCGGCGGTGAGTGCCGCAATGCCCGCGTGCTGCGCAGCATGCCCGGCCCGCTCAAGTGCCGCGCGCGCCGCTTTCGTTTGCAGACGACGCATCGCGATGCCCGCCAGAACCAGTTCGTAAGCAGCCCTCGACGCGGGCAGTAATGGCGTCGGGTCGAGTTCGGCGAGACGGCCCTCGGCCTCGTCGAGATGCCCGATCAGCAGCAAGCGGCGAATCTCGAGATAGCGCGCATGGGCGGCGTTGACCCTATCGCCGTGTGCCTGAAGCGTCGTCCGTGCGGTGTCGAGCGCCTTCGCCGGCCAGTTAAGGTCACGCGAGGCGAGCGCGATCTCGGCCTCGGCAACAACACACCGCGCGCGGGCCAAGGCCTCCTTCGCACCGAACGCCCGCGCGGCACTTCGCACCAGCGCCTTCGCCCGCACAAGGTCACCCAGTTGCGCCATCGCGATGCCTCGAAGCGCGAGTGCAGGCGCGTCGTTGCGCAAGGCGATGCGGTTCAGCGCGCCGAGCGGATCACCCGCCGCGAGCGCACGCGCTGCTGCGGTGATCAGCGAATCCATGTGAATTGCGCCACTTGTGACCCCCACCGTCCGATGTCCGCTGATCAGTCTATCTCACGACTGCTCAGCCGCACGCCGATCCGCCAGGGGCACCCGTTACTCAGTAATCGACCCACACCCCACCCAGGTCCGCAGAATGGACGCAGCGCTCGACCCAGCGCACGCCTTCGACACCGGCATTGATGTCTGGATAACGCAGCGTTGCCAGTTGTTCATGATCACCACGGTTGGCGGCGTCCATGGCCAAGGCGAAACGGTAATAGAGGTTGGCCCAGGCATCGAACAGCCCTTCCGGATGCCCGGCACCGATCCGGTCATCAAGCAACGCATGGGGATGCAGATAACCCATCCCGCGCTCCAGCACCTGGGCAGGTTTACCCTGGACTTCGAATGACAGCTGGTTCGGCCGCTCATCCCACCATTCAAGGCTGGCCCTGGAGCCGATCACCCGAATTTTCTGGCCATGCATGGATCCGGCGTTCACCGCGCTCGACCACACACTGCCCATGGCCCCGCCTTCGTATTCCATCAGTGTGTAGGCGTTGTCCTCGAGTGGTGCGCGGCTTTTGACAAAGCTCTGGCGTGTGCACAACAGCCGTTTGATCTTGAGCTCGGGCAGCATGACTTCCGACAGGTACAGCGGATGAGTGCCAACGTCTCCCAGCACATAACTGGGGCCAGCGAGGCGCGGATCGACCCGCCATTTGGTCGCCTCGCTCTGCGCCTCGACCGCCTCACAGTGGAAGCCATGGGCAAACTGCATGTGCACCATGCGCACCTCACCCAACTCACCCTGGGCGATCATTTCCCGCGCCTGCTCGATCAACTGGTGCCCGGCATAGCCGTAGGTCACCCCCACCACCCGGTTTCGCGACAACGCGATTTCGCGCAGGGTTTGCGCCTCCTCGAGGGTGAAGCACAGCGGCTTTTCACAGACCACATGCAGCCCCGCTTCCAGAGCGGTCTTGGTGATTTCAAAGTGAGTGCCATTGGGCGTCGCCACGGAAATGGCCTGGATACCATCCGCCCGCCCGGCTTCGCCCTCAATCAGGCTGCGATAGTCGGCGTAGCAACGCTCGGGGTCGACCCCCAGTTGCACACCGAAGTCGCGACCGCGTTGCGGGTCCAGGTCGAAGGCGCCGGCCACCAGTGCAAACGACTGGTCACGCAGGGCCGCCGAACGATGGATGTAGCCGATCTGACTGTCACGCCCGCCGCCCACCATCGCCCAGCGGATTGGTTGAGGAATTCGCTTGCTGCCATTGATCATCGAAAAGTCCTTCGCATGAGAGAAATCAGAAACCCGCCCGGGACAGGTAGTCACGGCTGGCAGCCACGTCGCGCAGACTGCCGTGGGCGTTACGTGGATCACGTTCTTGCTCGACCGTGATGTAACCCTGGTAACCGATCTCGGTGATCAGCTCGCGCAAGGCGCCGTAGTCGATGACACCCTGGCCGATCGGGCACATCACGCCTCTTGCGCACGCGGCGAAGAAGGTGATGTGTTCGCCCAGCACTTGATCGAACACGGCCTGATCGATGTCTTTGAAATGCAGGTAATCCACGCGGTCCGCGTACTGGCGCAGGGTCTGCACCGGGTCCATACCGGCGTAGTACAGATGGCCGGTGTCCAGACACAGGCCAGCCACTTCGTAGGGGATGTCTTCGACCAGTCGGGCCAGCTCATCAGCGAACTCGATGTAGCCCCCGGCGTGCGGATGAATCACCGTGCGCACACCGAATTCCGTCCACGCCAACTCGGCGATGGCGCGGATATGGGCCATCATGCCCCGCCAGGCATCGGGCGCCAGGCGCGGCGCGCGGTCAGAGTGGCCAGCGGCGTAGTCACGCTCCTCATGCCCCCAATCGATGACCACCAGACACGGCATGGCGAAACGTTGCCCCGGCTCCAGGGGAATTGCCGGCAGCTGCTTGAGCAATGCGCAGATATTACGGGTTTGATGCAGCAGGCTGGGCAGGTTGGCGGGATCGACCAGATTGTCGAACACCGTGCCGGCCACCACGTGCAGGCCGTGTTTGACCAGCACCGAGCCCACCGCATCGGCGTCCAGTGGCAGGTAACCGTATGGCCCCAATTCGATGCCGCGATACCCCGCTTGCGCCGCTTCGCCAAGAACCTGTTGCCACGCCGGCAGATGAGGATTGTTGACGTCGTCGACGCCCCAGCAACAAGGCGCGGTGGAGATGTGGAGGGTCATGTCAGGCTCCGATGATTATTGTTATGGGTGGCGATGTTTCGCTGGGAGAAATCCTAAGGTGGGCAGATGCACGGCTGCTATAGTCCCTGAGCGATACCTGTCAAAACCCGTCAAAAGTTTCAGATAGGCTTTCATTTCATGTCAGAGCATTCTTCGTCAGAACATTCCTCGTCAAAAGCCGACAACCCGCTCGGCCGTCGTTCAACCATGGAAGACGTGGCCCTGGCCGCCGGGGTGAGCCTGTCCACCGTGGACCGGGTGATGAATCTGCGGGCCAATGTGCGCGCCGATACCGCGCAACGCATTGCCGAGGCCGCCGCCCGACTGGGCTTCTACGGGCGTAATGTGATCGAACAACGAGTGCTGCAGCAGCGCCCGACCGTGCGTTTGGGGTTTCTGCTGCAAAAGCGTGGAGTGGCGTTTTATCAAGGGCTGGCCAAGGCCTTGGCTGAGGCGGCGACGGCCAGCGTGCGGGCCCAGGTTCGGGTGATGATCCACTACATCGACGACCTGGCCCCGGCCGCCACCGCAGAACGCATTCTCAAGTTGCAGGGCGAAGTCGATGCCCTGGGCGTGGTGGCCGCCGACCATCCGGCTGTGCGCGAGGCCATGGCGCAATTGCGAGCGGCCGGTATTCCTGTGGTCGCCCTGGTGTCCGAGCTGAGCGCCTCGGCCGGCGCCGGTTATGTCGGCGTCGACAACCGTGCCATGGGCCGCACCGCCGGCTGGTTCATCAAGCACCTGGCAGCGCAACCGGGGCCAGCGGCCGTGATGGTCGGCACCCAGCGCTTTCAGTGCCAGGAACTGTGTGAAATGAGTTTTCGCTCCTTCCTGTCGGAACAACCCCAGGACTGGGAATTGCTGGCTACGCGCCTGACTCTGGAGGACGAGGAATTCGCCTATGCCGGCACGCTCGACCTGCTCACCAGCCAACCCGACCTTGTCGGCCTGTATGTGGCAGGTGGCGGTATCGAGGGGGTCATCAACGCCTTGCGCGAACTGAAAGCCCAGCACATCGCGCTACCCGTCGTGGTGTGCCACGACCTGACCCCCATCACCCGGGCAGCCCTGCGTGACGGCATCGTTCAAGCCGTGCTGTCACACCCTGTCGAGGCGCTGGCGCAAATGGCGGTCAGGGCCATGGTGGATGCCGCGATAGATCCAGCGTCGGACAGCGCAGCGAAGTTCATGCTTTCGTTGCAGATTGATGTGGCTGAAAGTGTTTAGTGGTCGGCAGCAGGCCTAGAACATTCCGAGGTGCTTTGTCAGGAGAAAAACAAAAAATGAGCATGACAAAAAACAGCATTATTTCGGCAATAAAATTTATTGTCATATTCACTACCCTGATAAGCGGATCGTATGCAGTTGTCATCCCGGCATTTGCACCCGCCTATAAGACCTACTACATTCTAGTCATCGGAATCGCCACCTCTGCATTGCTTGGAGGTTTTATCGGCTATAAAGCCCTGGCAGATGAAATACGCCTCATCAAAATCGGCTTTGGTCTTTGCTATGCCACAGTCACAGCTATTTTTGTATTAGCACTTTCACTATTTATAATTTTAAACACTCGTGGAGCATGACTTGCAGCCATGCGCTACTTATCAGTCGACCGTGTTTATTGAAGCAATAAGATGAGCGTGCATCATGAGCGATCCAGATGAAATCGTTCGTACATTTGCCTTACAGAGAATTGCGAACCTCTTCAACATTTCCGTGGACCTTCTTAATGAAGAAAACGTATTTGGGGAAGACTTGAAAGCCACCCGTTCTTCCGGTCTATTCACTAGAAATGAATATGATGCAATTGAAGGCGACATTCTTGATGTATGCGACAGAGAGACGTACAAGACCATAAGCTCTGGCAACCTGACCATTTACACCGTCGGCGATTATTGTGAACACATGGTTCGTTGTTATAAACGCAAGCCAAAAGACGTTATTGCGACATTGAAAATAACCTCGCTCAGCTGACTACGTTGGGCGGCTGCCATGCCGCGGGGAGCACCCGCCTGCTTGCCTTCCGAGTTTTCGAGCTGATTCACGAACGGTCCGACGACGAGGCTGTAAACTGGCCGCGCAAAAAAAGGCGCTGCATCATTGAATACCCCGGCGCCCCTTCACCCCCACAAACAAGAGATCCCCATGGCAAACCACGACATCACGTTCCTCCCCGATCCCGACGCGGAATCCATCTCCTCCGACGTCGCCGGTTTCGGCGGCCTGCTGGTCTCCACTCAAATTCCTACCCACGCCGACGGCAGCCTGGAACTGGGCGACATCACCCTGCAAAGCGAGTGCACTCTGCAGGCGCTCAAGGTCGCTCTGGAGAACGCCGGCAGTTCGATGGACCGGGTGCTGCATCTGACCATCTACCTCACCGACATGGCCGACCGCGCCGCGTTCAACGAGGTCTACCAGCGCTTCTTCGCCAAGCCCTGGCCGGTTCGCGCCGCCGTTGGCGTGGCCGCGTTGGCGGTCGAAGGCATGCGTGTGGAAGTCACTGCGATGGCGGCCAAGGGCTAAATCCGCGAACGTGCCCGGTGGGAGTGGCCATCGCCGGGCACGTTGGCGAGTGGATATCTGCGAGAAGGTGATTATGCTTTAAGAAACCATGCAGCAATGCGAGGCCGTCAGCCTGTTCCTCTGCTTCGCGCATTATGTAATCCGACGACATCAGCCCTAGGGCCTGGGTGCGGTAATAAAGTTGGTGAGGTACTCCGGCCTTCAACAAGAGCAAGACGGAGAAGACTCATGGCCACGATTGACACTACAGCCACGGGCAGCATGCCCAACCGAGGGATCACCAAGGAGGAACGCAAGGTCATTTTCGCCTCGTCCCTGGGCACGGTTTTCGAGTGGTACGACTTCTATCTTTACGGCTCCCTCGCGGCGATCATCGCCAAGCACTTCTTCGCGGGCGTCAATGAAACAACCTCCTTCATCTTTGCGCTGCTCGCGTTCGCCGCGGGTTTCGCCGTGCGGCCCTTCGGCGCCATCGTGTTCGGCCGACTGGGCGACATGATCGGGCGCAAGCACACCTTTCTCATCACCATTGTGATCATGGGTGTCTCCACCGCTGTCGTGGGTTTTCTGCCCGGCTACGAGACCATCGGCGTGGCGGCACCGGTCATCCTGATCAGCCTGCGCCTGATGCAAGGCCTGGCCCTGGGTGGTGAGTATGGTGGCGCGGCGACTTACGTGGCCGAGCATGCGCCCAAAGGCAAGCGCGGCTACTTCACTTCGTGGATCCAGACCACCGCGACCCTCGGCCTGTTTCTGTCGTTGCTGGTGATCCTCGCCTGCCGCACCCTCCTCGGCACCGAAGCCTTCGAGGCCTGGGGCTGGCGGATTCCCTTCCTGGTGTCGATCCTGCTGCTGATCGTCTCGGTCTACATTCGCTTGCAACTCGCCGAGTCGCCGGTGTTCAAGAAGATGAAAGAAGAAGGCAAGTCTTCCAAGGCACCGCTGACCGAATCCTTCGCCCGCTGGGACAACCTCAAGATAGTGATCATGGCCTTGCTCGGCGGCACGGCTGGCCAGGCCGTCGTCTGGTACACCGGGCAGTTCTATGCGCTGTTCTTCCTGCTGCAGACGCTGAAGATTGACCCGCAAACCGCCAACTTTTTGATTGCCGGCTCGCTGCTGATTGGCACGCCGTTCTTCATCCTGTTCGGCAGCCTGTCCGACCGCATCGGCCGCAAGGGCATCATCATGGCCGGGTGCATCCTCGCCGCCGTGACCTACTTCCCGATCTTCCATGCGTTGACCGAGTTCGGTAACCCCGACGTGTTTGCCGCGCAGGCGAAGAATCCGGTCACGGTGGTCGCCGATCCCGGCCAGTGCTCGTTCCAGTTCGACCCGGTGGGCAAGGCCAAATTCACCAGTTCCTGTGACCTCGCCAAGACTGTGCTGGCGAAGAAGGCCATCCCCTACAAAAACGAGAAAGCCGCGCCTGGCGCCGTCGCGCAGGTGCGCATCGGTGACAAGGTCATCCCGAGTTTCGAAGGCACCGGCATGCCGGCCGCTGACTTCAAGACCCACAATGATGCCTTCATCGCCACCCTCGGCACCGCCCTCAAGGACGCCGGCTACCCCGAGAAGGCCGACCCGGCCAAGACCAACTACCCGATGGTGTTGCTGCTCCTGACCATCCTGGTGATCTACGTGACCATGGTCTACGGCCCGATCGCTGCCTGGCTGGTGGAGCTCTTCCCGGCGCGCATCCGCTACACCTCGATGTCGCTGCCCTACCACATCGGCAATGGCTGGTTCGGCGGCTTCCTGCCCACGGTGGCGTTCGCCATGGTCGCGGCCACGGGTGATATCTACTACGGGCTGTGGTACCCGATCGTGATCGCGGTGATGACGGCCATCCTTGGTACTTTCTTCCTGCCGGAAACCAAGGATCGGGAGATTCATCACACGTAAGCGTTCAGGGTTGGGCCGCGATAGATTTGCATCCCACGCAATAAAAACGCCCCGTCAGTCCGTTCCTGACGGGGCGAATCACCACATACACCCACGGTGTTTAAGCTGCGTGTTTAAAGACACCCGGTGTTACTTCATCAAGGCTACAACGCCTTGCGTCGTTGCCTACGCCTGCGCCAGAATCCGCCGGCTTGTGCGCTTTGGGCTCGGGTTTTATCGCTTCCCGGTCACTGAAAAACAGTGATCGGGTTTGGTAGCCCGGTATTTCCAGGCGCATAGCGCCGCCTTTTGCAGAGGTTGTTTTTTCATCTCTGTTTTTATGGTGGCCATGCGTAGGGCTCCTTCGGGCGCGCCGGGTTCCTGGACCGGTCTACCAACCTGTGCATGGCCGCCACCCTTCGTTTGGTAGCAAAGGGTGATGGCTCCTTAAATAGTTATTCCAGGAGTTTCATCCATGTTCAAACCTACGCCCAATCCGCCGATCACAGACCCGACATCCCCCTACGAATCCCTCGATTCAAAAAAACTCCACGAAGCCGCCGAGCGCGCCCTCGACCACTACCTCAACCCCGCCGCCCAAATCATGGCCACGGCCAACGAACCCGAGCCCATGTACTTCGCCAACCCGAAGTACAACACCGAATCCCTGCTGGCCAACGCCAGCGAAACACTCGGCTCCGCCACCCTCATGCTCAACAATTTCGCAGCGTTGCTGGAGACCTCACATCGCAAGACCCTGCTGGGCATTGCGCAAGTGGTCATGCTCGGTGAACTGGCGGTGAACCAGGCACTGGATCACGTCGAACCAAAGGAGTAACTAACGCAACCAGTGGCGAGGGGATTTGCTCCTCGCCACACCAGATTGGGGAAACGAACGTCCCAAGCGGTGGAGCAAACCACCGCCAAACAGGCCAATGCCGCGATCTGTAGCAGCTGGCGAAGCCTGCGTTCGGCTGCGCAGCAGTCGTGAATCCGGCTGACGCGGCCTGCCTGACGTACCGAAATGTCTGGTTTGACGACTGCTTCGCAGCCGAACGCAGCCTTCGGCAGCTGCTACGAAAGAACGCGTCGCGACCAAAATTGCCTACGTGAACAGCATTGAATCATCAAGCCCCACTCACCGAAACGTGCGCCTAGCAACAGTAGGCTAAGCTTTCAGCAGCTTATTGCTCACGATGCTCGCGTCTGCAGGTTTGGGTTTTTTCTGGAGAGCGTCTGCAACAGCTATTTCAGACAGGTCCAGATCATTCACGCAGGACTGACGCGATGACCGAGCCCCTTCTCAGTTTCGAAGCACTTAAACGCGCCGCTGCCGCCGGCGAGATCGATACCGTGCTGGTGTGCATGGTCGATATGCAGGGGCGACTGGTCGGCAAGCGCTTCCAGGTCGAATTTTTCATCGACAGCGGCCACGAAGAAACCCACTGCTGCAATTACCTGCTGGCCGACGACATCGACATGGAGCCGGTGCCGGGTTACGCCGCTGCCAGTTGGAGCAAAGGCTATGGCGACTTTGTGCTCAAACCCGACATGTCCACGTTACGACGTGTGCCGTGGCTGGAATGCACGGCGCTGGTGCTCTGCGATGTGCTCGATCATCACCATAGAAAAGACCTGCCCCACAGCCCGCGAGCGATCCTGAAAAAACAGGTCGAGCGCCTGCGCGAGCGCGGCTATACCGGCATGTTCGCCTCTGAGCTGGAGTTCTATCTGTTCGATGAGAGCTATGAGGCGATCCACGAGCGCAACTACCACCAGCCGAAGACCGCCGGCCATTACATCGAGGACTACAACATCCTGCAGACCACCCGCGAGGAACCGGTGTTGCGGGCGATTCGCAAGCACCTGCAGGCATCCGGCATTCCCGTGGAAAACTCCAAGGGCGAATGGGGGCCGGGGCAGGAAGAAATCAACATCCGTTATGCCGATGCCATGACCATGGCCGACCACCACGTCATCATCAAGCACGCCTGCAAAGAGATCGCGCAACTACAAAGCAAGGCGATCACCTTCATGGCCAAGTGGCGCTATGACGCCGCCGGTTCCAGCAGCCACATCCATAATTCGTTGTGGGACAAGCATGCGAAAAAGCCGCTGTTCTTCGACCCCAAGGCCGAGTTCGGCATGTCGAAGTTGATGCGCTCGTGGGTCGCCGGGCAGCTCAAATACGCTAACGACATCACCTGTTTTCTGGCGCCCTACATCAATTCGTACAAGCGCTTTCAGGCCGGCACCTTCGCGCCAACGCGGGCGGTCTGGAGCAGGGACAATCGCACCGCCGGCTTTCGTTTGTGCGCCGAGGGCAGCAAATCCATCCGCATCGAATGCCGCATCGGCGGTGCCGACCTCAACCCCTATCTGGCCTTCGCCGCGTTGATCGCCGCAGGCCTGGCCGGGATCGACGAAAAGCTCGAACTCGCGGCGCCGTTCGAGGGCGATGCCTATGTCGATGAGCATTTGCCTGAAGTGTCGAAAACCCTGCGCGAGGCCTGCGCCGCCCTCAAGGCGTCGAGCATGTTGCGCGAGGCGTTCGGTGATGAAGTGATCGACCACTACGTGCACACCGCCGACTGGGAACAGAAAGAGTACGACCGACGGATAACCGACTGGGAACTGCAGCGCGGCTTCGAGCGCTATTGAGCACGCCATGACTGAGACCGTTCAACTTATCTCCCCGGTCGATGGCCGGGTCTATGCCGAACGCCGCCGTGCCGATGCGGTACAGATCGAGCAAGCCCTGACGGCGGCCGAAACCGCCCAGGCGCAATGGAAACGCCGACCACTGAGCGAACGCGCCGCGTTTTGCAGCGCTGCCGTGGACGCGATGCTGGCGATGAAGGATGAGATCGTGCCGGAATTGGCCTGGCAGATGGGCCGCCCGATACGCTTCGGCGCTGGCGAACTGCGCGGTTTCGAAGAACGTGCCCGGCATATGATCGCCATTGCGCCTGAAGCGTTGGCAGCGATAGAGCCCACGCCTGTCGCGGGTTTTCGGCGCTATATCAAACGCGAGCCGCTGGGTACGGTGCTGGTCGTCGCGCCGTGGAATTATCCGTATTTGACGGCGGTGAATACGATCATCCCGGCGCTGATGGCGGGCAACAGCGTGATCCTCAAACACGCCACGCAAACGCTGCTGGTCGGGGAGCGTTTCGCCGAAGCCTTTCGCCGCGCCCAGCTGCCCGAAGGGCTGTTCCATAACCTGCTGCTCAGTCATGTCTATGCCGCGGCGATCATTACCTCTGGACGGGTGCAGCAGGTGAACTTCACCGGTTCTGTCAGCGGCGGCGAGGCCATGGAACACGCGGCCGTCGGAGGTTTCCTCGGCGTGGGGCTGGAGCTTGGCGGCAAAGACCCGGCCTACGTCCGGGCAGACGCCAACCTTGAGCATGCGGTGGAAAACCTGGTGGACGGCAGCTTCTTCAACTCCGGGCAGAGCTGCTGCGCCGTCGAACGTATTTATGTCGATAAAAAAATTTACCCGGACTTTGTCGAGCGCTTCGCTGCCCTGACCCGCCAATACGTGCTGGGCAACCCGCTGGACGAAGCCACCACCCTCGGGCCAATGGTCACACCGGGCGCCGCTGAGTTCGTTCGCAAGCAGATCGCCGATGCACTGGCACAAGGGGCCAGGGCGCTGATCGATCCAAAGGACTTCGCTGCCGGCCCGCCGGGCAGCGCCTACCTCGCGCCGCAGGTGTTGGTGGACGTCACCCATCAAATGGCGGTGATGCGCGAGGAAAGCTTCGGCCCGGTGGTGGGCATCATGCCGGTGGCCAGCGACGACGAAGCCATCGCCTTGATGAACGACAGCGAGTTCGGGCTCAGTGCCTCGATCTGGACCCAGGACCTGACCGCCGCCGAACGCATCGGCAACGAGATCGCCACCGGCACCGTGTTCATGAACCGCTGCGATTACCTGGACCCGGCCCTGGCCTGGACCGGGGTGAAGAACAGCGGGCGCGGCGTAACGCTGTCACGCCTGGGCTATGAGCACCTGACCCGAGCCAAATCCTTCCACTTGCGCCACGAGATCTGAGCCATGAGCCTGACCGCGAACTGGAACTACCCCACGAGCATCCGCTTCGGTGTCGGCCGAATCGCCGAACTGGCCGATATCTGCCGCAGTCAAGGGATCCAGCGACCGTTGCTGGTCACCGACAGTGGCCTGGCGCGTGCGCCGATCACCACGGCGGCGCTGGAGTCCTTGCGCGCCGCCGGCCTCGGTGTCGCGTTGTTCTGTGATCTCAAACCCAATCCGGTTGAAGCCAACCTGGCGGGTGGGCTCGACGCCTGGCGCGACGGCAACCATGACGGCGTGGTGGCGTTCGGCGGTGGCAGCGGCCTGGACATGGGCAAGCTCATTGCGTTCATGAGCGGCCAGACCCGACCGGTGTGGGATTTCGAAGACATCGGCGACTACTGGACACGCGCCGACGAAAGCCGCATCGCCCCGATCATCGCGGTGCCGACCACGGCGGGCACCGGTTCCGAGGTCGGCCGTGCGGCGGTGATCATCGACGAGCGCACGCACACCAAACGCATCATTTTCCATCCGAAGATGATGCCGCGGGTGGTCATCAGCGACCCCGCCCTTACCGTCGGCATGCCAGCCAAGGTCACCGCCGGCACCGGCATGGACGCGTTTTCCCATTGCCTGGAATCGTACTGCGCTCCCGGCTTTCATCCCATGGCCGAAGGCATTGCGGTGGAAGGCATGCGCCTGGTGGCCAATGCCCTGGTGCGGGCGGTGCACACCCCTTCCGACCTCGACGCGCGCGCACAAATGCTGGCGGCGGCGGCGATGGGCGCCACCGCATTCCAGAAAGGTCTGGGAGGCATGCACGCGCTCTCGCATCCGGTGGGCGCCCTGTACGACACCCATCACGGCATGACCAATGCCACGTTCATGCCCTATGTGCTGAAGTTCAATCGCCCGGCCATCGAGGAGCGCATCACCCGTCTGGCGGCGTATCTGCGCCTGCCCTCCCCGGGCTTCGACAGTTTTATGGCCTTCGTCCTCAAACTGCGCAAGGACATCGGCGTACCGCATACGCTGGTGGAGCTGGGGGTGGATGATCAGCAGGCCGACCTGATCGCGGATATGGCGATTGTCGACCCCTGCGCTGGCGGTAATCCGCTGCCATTGACACGAAATGGCGCGGCCGAAATTTTCGAAGCGGCTTACCACGGCCGTCTTTAGAGCTCAGCAATCTGCCTTTTTGGGTACACATCACACTTATGTGATTTTGATATCAGCGCCATCAAGCTTCTGGTATCCATTGGGCTGGCATACCGGAAAAATCTCGAACTCAGACCGTATCGCTGAATCCAATGTGTAGGCCAACGGAGGTAAGCGAAATGAACAATGATGACCGTGTCAACGACGTCGAATCAGAAACAACCTCGAACACCCCACCCACCGATCCGTCTGATGAACCCATCGATGTGGTCGACACAGAGCTTGAGGACAGCAACGTTGAAGATGCCACTGCGACTCGAACCCAGAAGCAGGAAGCTGAAGAGCGCAGCCGAAAAATAGCCGAGATCGAACGCAAGGTGGCGGATGGCAATTAGAAAAAAACACGCGCCTCATCAGGTTCAGGGCACAGGCGAATGACAGAGGGCAATGAGTTCTCCGATACTGTCGCGTAAATGCAGTGCAATGAGAACCGAAATGAAAACCCATTGTGAAATAAGTGATGTCCCTGAGCCGAAAACCCGGCGTAACAGCAACCTTCACCACGCTACCCGTCTGCAGCAGGCGGTAACAGCATGATCGAGGTCACCGAGGTTTCCATTGCCGAGCTGCGTGCTGCGCTCGAATCCGGCCGGACCACGGCGGTTGAGCTTGTGCAGGCCTATCTCGCCCGGATCGACGCCTACAATGGCGCTGACACGCCCACCGCCCTCAACGCGGTGGTGGTGCGCAACCCCGATGCGCTCAAAGACGCGCAGGCGTCCGATGCCCGTCGGGCCAAGGGCGAAACGCTAGGCCCGCTCGACGGTATCCCCTACACGGCCAAGGACAGTTATCTGGTGAAGGGGCTGACCGCCGCCTCTGGAAGTCCCGCCTTCGCCAACCTGATCGCTTATCGCGATGCGTTCACCATCGAACGGCTTCGCGCCGCCGGGGCGATCTGCCTGGGCAAGACCAATATGCCGCCAATGGCCAACGGCGGGATGCAGCGCGGGGTGTATGGCCGTGCCGAGAGTCCGTACAACGCCGACTACCTCACCGCCCCTTTCGCTTCGGGCTCTTCGAACGGCGCCGGTACCGCAACCGCCGCCAGTTTCTCGGCATTTGGCTTGGCGGAAGAAACCTGGTCGAGCGGACGTGGCCCTGCCTCGAACAATGGCCTGTGCGCCTATACGCCTTCGCGTGGGGTGATCTCGGTGCGCGGCAACTGGCCGTTGACGCCGACGATGGACGTGGTCGTGCCGTTCGCCCGGACGATGGCGGACCTGCTCGAGGTGCTCGATGTGGTGGTGGCCGATGATCCCGACACACGCGGTGATCTATGGCGGATGCAACCTTGGGTGCCAATTCCGAGTGTCGCTTCGGTGCGCCCCGCTTCCTACGGATCGCTGGCCGCGAAAAGCGATGCGCTGAAAGGAAAGCGCTTCGGCGTGCCTCGTATGTACATCAACGCCGATCCCGACGCGGGCACCAGCGATGCGCCTGGCATCGGTGGGCCGACGGGCCAGCGCATCAACACCCGCCCTTCCGTGATCGGGCTCTGGGAGCAGGCGCGCAAGGCACTCGAAGCGGCCGGTGCTGAAGTGCTCGAGGTCGATTTCCCGCTGGTTTCCAATTGCGAGGGTGATCGTCCTGGGGCGCCAACGGTGTTTAACCGGGGCCTGGTGTCCAAAGAGTTCCTGCGCCATGAGTTGTGGGATCTGACGGCCTGGGCGTTCGATGATTTTCTGCGAGCCAACGGCGATCCAAAACTCAATCGCCTGGTCGACGTGAACGGGCCGCTGATTTTCCCCCACGACCCGGGGACGCTGCCCAACCGCGAGGGCGATCTTGCCGCGGGCATGGACGAGTATGTACGGATGGCCGAACGCGGTATTACGCCGTGGGATCAGATCGACACGCTGCCGGATGGATTGCGCGGGCTGGAACAGACCCGTCGAATCGATCTGGAGGAATGGATGGATCGGCTGGGGCTCGACGCGGTGATCTTTCCGACGGTAGCCGACGTTGGGCCGGCGAATGCCGATGTCGATCCGAAGTCTGCGGACATCGCGTGGAGTAACGGGGTATGGGTTGCCAACGGCAATCTCGCCATCCGCCACCTGGGCGTTCCCACGGTCACGGTGCCGATGGGTGTCATGCCGGATATCGGCATGCCCGTCGGGCTGACATTTGCCGGTCGCGCCTATGACGACTCGACGCTGCTTCGCCTGGCTTCGGCGTTCGAGTCGACGGGGACGAAACGCTTGATCCCACCGCGTACCCCGCCCTTGTCGGGTAGCCAAAAATAGAAAGATCGCAGGTTCCTGCAGAGGTTGAGTACACCCGTACCCATGCCCTGTAGGAGCCTGCGATCTTTGGGCCATTCATGCGAATTCCGGCAACAGTGTTTGTCCAGTCGGCTGCTATTTGAAAGAAGTTCAAACACCTAACATCGTCTCTACCCAGTGAGCCAATAGCGTCAGTATCCATTAGCTCACGAGGTAGCCACTCGAAAAACCGAGATGAGTTTTACGATCATCTCGGCCCCAGAGTAAACCTTGGACGATACGGTGAAGATAATGAAAACTTTAAAAATTGCGGTTCTTCTGGCACTTGCCGGTATAGGCGCACACGCCTTTGCAGACGATGGCCATTCAATTAACGCGACCAGCAAAACACCTGTTGAGATCTACACGTACGAAACGAAGCTCGACATTAAGAAAGTCATTTACCTCTCAGAGATTCCGGACGAGTGCAAACCGGTCCCGGTGCAAATGACCTATGAAGACTCCCACGATCAACGGCATGTCATGCAATATCAAGTGATGGGCACTGGATGTTCAAACGGTTGAATACCGTGCGGACGAAGGAGGGTCGACACTCCTTGCCTGTGGTGCAACTCACTCAAAAACTGATGTTTTGCCTGAGCCTACGATTTTTTCATCGGATGCCAACATGCCCGGGATGTGATGTTTAAGAAACTCCACCCAAGTCTTTGTCTTCGCATCCACGAATTTTCGTGATGGGTAGATTGCAAATAGATTCAACTCTTCAAGCCGATACTCCGGCAACACGCGCACTAACGTGCCGGCCCTGAGACCATTGACCGCAGAAGCAATCGGCTGAATACCGATGCCCATCCCGTTTGTTATCGCAACGGTCATTCCATCAGCCGTATTGATGTGAAAGGGAGACAATGGGACGTTGATTGACTCCACGCCTTCAGGCCCCTCAAATGCCCAGTGTTCAACCGGCATTACCGTATTAACAATCCTCAAACAATCATGTGTACCAAGAGAACCCGGAGAGTCCGGGATTCCGCGTTTCTTCAGATAAGCAGGCGAAGCGCAGAGAATGCTGTAAGTGATGCCAAGCCGCTGAGCGACAAACCCTGAATCGGGCAGATCCCGCGCTAAAACAATCGACATGTCATACCCTTCCTCAAGCAAGTCAGGTAGCCGATTGGTCAGCGTCAAATCAAACATGACCGAGGGATGAGTCTCTCTGTATTTGGCAATGGTATCGATCACATAGTGATTACCGATGGCTGACATGGCATGAATTTTCAGCCTGCCCACGGGCCGGGTGTGAGCGCTCCCGGCTTCCTCATCGGCTTCACGTACCTCGTCAAGAATCCTCTCGCATCGTTGCAAATAGCGCGCACCGGCTTCGGTCAGCGCCAGGCGTCTGGTGGTGCGGTTAATCAGACGGGTTTGAAGCCTGGTCTCGAGGCTGGAAACGGCTTTGGAGACGTTGGTTGTCGTGGTGTCCAATAGCTCGGCTGCCGCGGTAAAACTGCCGCTCTGGGCAACAGCCATGAAAAACCGCATGGTTTGGAAAACGTCCATCGTTTTCACCTCAAGGCCGTGGATAACAGGGGCGGCCTTACAGCAGGCCGCCCTCCTCGTCACGTGTCACTTTTTCCGTGGAATAAATCCAGGCACACCGGTTTCCACGACCGAGTTGAATCGTACCCTGGTCGTAATATCTTCCTTGATCTCAAGCATCGCCCTATGCGGCAGGGTGGAGATATCCAGGTTTTCCTTGATATGACTTGGTGTAGCGGACGTGGTCAAAAAAGCAACGCCCCGCTGTACAGACCAGGCCAATGCCACTTGAGCCGGAGTCTTCTGCAAGCGCTTGGCGATCCCTGTAATCACCGAATCCTCCAACACTTTCGGCTCCATGCCATGGCCCAGTGGCGCGAACGCCAGGAGTACGATTCCATGCTGTTTGCAGAACTCAAGCAGTTCCCATTCCGGCAGATAAGGGTGGGATTCAACCTGCACCACGGCAGGTTTGATCCGGGCCACTGCCACAATCTCTTTTAACGCTTCCAACGTGATATCAGACAAGCCGATGGACTTGCAGCGGCCTTCATCCACCAGGCGTTCGAGTGCTCTCCAGGTCTCGATCAGTGTCACGCCGGAGTCGTAGATGACGCGACCCTGTTCGTCTCTCGGGTCCTGATTCTCACCGGGTTGAAAGGCAAACGGCGTATGGATCAGGTAGCAGTCGATAGAGTCCACTTGGAGGCGGCGGCAGCTGGCCTCGAAGGCAGGTTTGACTCGCTCGGGACGATGGTTGGTGTTCCACAGTTTAGTGGTAATGAACACGTCCTCCCGGCGGATCTTGCCCGCCTCCAGCATCTCTTTTATCGCAGCGCCGACACTCTCCTCATTGCGATAGCGCTCTGCACAATCGAAATGGCGAAAGCCCGCTTCCAAGGCGTCCTTGACCGCTTGTGTGGTGACGCTGAGATCACTGAACAGCGTGCCAAACCCAACGGCCGGCATTTCACCTGAGCCGTGGTTCAGCGCAAACCGGGTATCGCGAAGTGCATCGTGAAAAGCTTCGTAAGACATCTCTTGACTCCAATGTTCGGGGCCGTAGCCGTTATTGATACGAAGGGTTATGTGCTTCGCGACTGGCAATCCGTTGCTCAAACGCGCCGACGGAATTACCACCGAGGGCTACATACAGTTGCACCGTGTCGAGATACTGCGCGGTCTTCACCCGAATTTGCCCCAGCAACGCTTGCTCATAGGCTCGTTCCGCTTCCAGCACCTGGAGAGTGCTGTTCTCGCCTTGCGCGTAGGCTTGCTGGTTCAACCGAAAACTGGTTTCTGCAGCGCGTAACGCGTCTTCCTGCGCCAGGTTTTGCTCGGCGTCATGGTTGATCGCCTGCAACGAGTCCGCGACCTGGCCGAACGACTGAATGACCGTCTGCTGATAACCGGCGAGCGTCGCCTTGTAACCGTCGACGGCAGCCTGACGTTCAGCCTTGAGCGTTCCGCCGTCAAAGATCGGCCCCGCCAACCCTGCAGCCAAACCCCAGAGCGCGGCACCACCATTGCCGGAAGCGGCCTGTACCAGCGAGGCGGACAGCGTTACATGGGGATAGAGGTTCGCAGTCGCGACACCGACTGCCGCGCTGGCCATGTGCAGTTCCGCCTCTGCTTGCAGGACGTCCGGTCGGCCGTGGGCCATTTCCGAAGGCACACTCACCGGCACGTTGGCCGGCAATACGAACTCGGCAAAATCGAAGTCCGGCGCGATCCAGTCGCCAGGGCCTTTGCCGGTGAGAATCGACAGCGCATGGCGCGCGGCATCACGCTGCTTGGCGAGGGGCGGCAACAGTGTGCGGTCCTGGGCGAGCCGGGTCTCGGCCAGCGAAACGTCGATCTGCGTGGTGACGCCGCTGGCGTGTGCCCTGCGCACCAGGTCGAGGTTCTTGGCGTCATTGGCGAGCAGCTTTTCGACGGCTGCCATCTGCGCATTGGCAGACGCCACCAACAATGCCTGGCTGGCGACATTCCCCGTCAGGGTCAGGTACGCCGCTTCGTATCGATGCTTCTGAAGATCGGCAAACGCTTGCTGCTGCTCGACCCGCCGCTTGTTACCGCCGAACGCATCAAGGTCGAAACCGACCCGCGGCCCGATCGCGTAGAAATTGGAGATCGAAGGCTCTTTCGCGTTGTGTACCCGCTGACGACCCGCCTGGGCGCCAAAGTCGACCTGCGGATAAAGCGCACCCTCCGCCGCCGCGACGGACGACGCCGCTTGCCGGATCGTTGCATCCGCCGCCACGAGCTCAAGATTGCCCTCGATGGCGCGACGCACAACCTGGTCGAGCTTCTGCGAATGGAAGGCCGTCCACCAGTCACCGCTGACCTTTTGGCCAAGGTTGATGTGTTGCCCGCCAGGCTGGTTGCCGCCCTGGCCGAGACGCTGCTCGGCCTGTCGGTCGTAGTGCTGCGACAGGCTCGGCGGCTGCATTTGATAGTCGGGGCCGACGGTGCAAGCCGTCAGGAACGCAAGAACCGACACCGCACCGAACGTGGTTTTTAACGTCTGTCTGTTGATGAAGCGTGCATTGGATTTCATTGGGCAAACTCCACGAAAACTAGTTGGTCGGAACGGGCTTGCGAAGAAAGACAACCAGTGGACTGACCACCAGCATCGCCACCATCAACAGCTTGAATTGGTCGACCACCGCGATAAAAGCCGCCTGGCCGGTGATCATTTCGTTGAGCCCCGCCAGTGCTTGCAGGGACATCGGCGCGGCATGCGCAGCGGTGCGATAAGGCGTCAGATGGCTGACCAGTGCCAGGTGCATCGCTTGCGTATTGTTGAAGAAGAAAATCTGCACGATCGCAACGCCGAGGGTGCTCCCGTAAACACGCGACAGATTGAAAAAGCCGGTGCCTTCCGGGCGTAACTTGGGATCGAGCGTGCTGAACGCGATCTTGGTGAGCGACGGCATCAAGATGCCGATGCCAATCCCCTGGATTGCCCCGGCGATCGCCACCGGCGACCAGTCCATCAACGGCGAATAACCGAGCATCAGCCAGTTGGCGTAAATCACCACGGCCACGCCAATCGCCACGAACCACCGACGGTCGAAACGCTCGGGAACACGACCCATCAGCAGGAACGCCCCTACCAGCCCCATACCGCGCGGTATCGTCAGCGAACCTGTCGTATCAGGCGGATAGCCGAGGATCTCGTCCAGCATCGGCGACGTCAGTGCCATGGTCGACAACAGCACGAAACCCACGGCGAAAAAGATAATCGTCGACAGTACGAAGTTGCGGTCCTTGAACAGACGCTTGTTGAGGAAATGCACCTTCTCGCTCAACAGATGCACGGCGAACAGATACAGCCCCAACGCGCAGCCCGCCGCCTCCAGCCAGATTTCGGTCGAGGCAAACCAGTCCAGGCGTTCGCCGCGGTCGAGCAACATTTGCAGGCTGATCAACGCCAGCGTGAAGCTGCCGAAGCCGAAGAAATCGAACGACGGACGTTGCTCGGCCTTCTTCTCGGCAAGCAAAAGCGCCATCACCAGGAAGATGAATGCCGACAACGGAAGGCTGATGTAGAAGATCGGCCGCCAGCCGAAATGCTCGCTGACCCAACCACCGATGCTCGGGCCGCTGACGATTCCGAAGAGCACGATTGCCGTCCATGTCGCGCCAAATTTCGCACGCTTCTCCAGTGGCAACGTCTCCATTGAAATCGCCATCGACAGCGGCGCCAGCACGCCACTCGCCAGGCCTTGGATAATTCGCGCACCGACGAACTCCAGCGGAGTCGTCGCAACCGTGGCGAGCAGCAAGCCAAGAACGAAGAAGGCCAGCGCGGCCTGATAAACCCGCTTCAGGCCATAACGCCCGGCCAGCCACTGCGCAACCGGCATGGTGATGGCGCTCGCCGCGAGGTATGAGGTGAATACCCAGCCTGCCTGGTCGTCAGTCATCGACAGACTGCCTTGGATAAACCTGAGTACCGCATTCGGCAACGGCAGGTTCGCCGACTGCATATAGGTCGCGAGCAGCGCGGCGAACCTCAATGTTCCCGCACCTTGAGGCCCGATAGAATTGGCGTTCATCAGAAGTTACCTGCGGTTAACAGCGCCTTGAGCGGATGCCACCATGGCGTGTGATACCCGGTATCGACCTTGACCGTGGCGCTGGTGCCCGAAAAAAGCGGAAACGCAGGGTCGGCCTCGTCGAGTTCAAGGCGCACCGGTACCCGCTGGACAACCTTGACCCAGTTGCCGGTGGCATTTTCAGGCGGCAGCAAGGCGAAGTCCGATCCGGCACCGGGGCTCATGCTGGTCACGTGGGCTTTGAAAACATGATCGGGATAGGTATCGATGCTGATGGTTGCTTCCTGGCCTGGGCGCATGTGGGTCACCTGCGTTTCGCGGAAGTTGGCCTCGACCCAAATCTGCCGATCGGACAGCAGCGCAAAAGCCGGTGCACCGTTGCTGACATAGTTGCCAACCTGCAGATCGTCGACCTTGGCCACGATGCCATCGTCCGGCGCATATACCGTCGTGTACGAGAGGTAGAGTTGCGCCTCGTCCAGCTGCGCCCTCGCTTCACGAACCGTCGGGTGGTTATCGGCTTCGATGTCTGGATTACCGTTCAACGCGACAACCGTGCTGGCGATCTGTTGTTCGATCGACGCGATGCGTTGCCGGGCAACTTTGAGGTCGGTGTCGGCGCGCTCGTAAATCGCCCGCGAGACGAACTCGGTAGCGACCAGCGCTTTCTTGCGGGCAAACTCGCGCTGATCGAAATCGGCCGACTCTTTGGCCGATTGCAGTTCAGCCTGCTGCTGGCGATAACCGGCCTTGAGCCCATCGATGCGCAGCCGCGCCACGCTCAGCTGTGCTTGCGCACGGTCAACCGCGATCTGGAACGGTTTCGGGTCGATCCGAAACAGCATCTGGCCTTTGTGAACCGGTTGATTGTCCTCGACGGCGATTTCGACGACTTGTCCGGAAATACGCGCGTTGATCGACGCCTTCGCCACTCGAGCGTAGGCGTTATCGGTCGAAATGAACGCCTCGCCTGCTTGATAGCGGGCATAGCCCAGCGCTGCGAAGAGCACCGGCAAACCGACAATCAACAAGGGCCGAAATTTCTGCTTGAACGGTTTTTTGATGGGCGCGTCAGGCCTTGCGTGCTCGAAGGTCTGCGTAGCCGGGATGTCGAACTGTTTAGTCATGATCGAATACACCTTTAACCGGGAAATCGGGCCAGCACCTGCGAGAATCGCCTGCGGCCCTGATGGCAAAAATTGCTGTGAGAAAGCAAACCCGTGCACGGTCAGGGAGGATCGCTCCACCGCACCGGTTTCGTCGCCGCAACACCCAGTTCGAGCTCAGCTACAACAAACCTGACGTTCAGGAACTTCTGGTTCCTTAATTTTGTGCGATGATGTAAGAATATAGAGCAGTCCATCCCCACACAAGGATTTTGTACGACATGGCACAAAAAAAGATTACAGAGGGCAAAGGCCGAGGCCGCCCCCGCGCATATGACCCGCAGACAGCGCTGCAACAGGCACTTGGGGTTTTCTGGAGCACTGGATATTCCGGCGCTTCCCTGGACAGCATCGCCACCGCCGCCGGCATGAATCGCCCAAGCCTCTATGCGGCATTCGGTGACAAGCACGCGCTCTACATCAAGGCGCTTGAGCAGTATTGGGAGTCTGCCTCCGCTGCCATGCAGGAGGCGCTTATGGACAAAGACCTGACTTTGGAGCAGGCGCTAATGGGCTTCTATGAGGGACAGTTGTCGATCTACTTCTCGGGCGAGGGGCAACCGCGTGGCTGCTTTGCGATCGGCACGGCGACGACCGAAGCCGTCGAGGATTCTGCAATACGAGAGGTTCTTGCGGACCGGCTCAGCCGGCTCGATGCCGATCTCGAAACACGTCTACGCGCGGCAGTCAGCGCCGGTGAGTTGAAAGACGATGTCGACCCAGCCGCCCTCGCCGTACTCGCCTCATCCCTGTTGCATAGCATTTCGATACGGGCGCGAGCGGGCAAATCCCGCGCGGAATTGACGGAGCTTGCCCGCAATGCGGTCAACGTGATTTGCGGTGTGTGAGGTGTAGGGTGAGTGAAGGACTCGAAGACATTCTCACCGAACGGCTTGCGGTGATTTTTTGTGGCATTAATCCGGGCGTGACTGCCGCCGCCCTGGGCCATCATTTTGCGGGTCGAGGCAATCGCTTCTGGCGCACACTCCATCTCGCCGGTTTTACGCCTACAGAGGTGCACCCGGAAAACGACCGGACGATCTTGCAATATCAATGTGGATTAACCGCAGTGGTTGAACGGCCTACAGCGCGAGCGGATCAGCTGTCCGTGCGTGAGTTCACCGCTGCCGCCGCGGATTTTGAACAAAAGATCGCACACTATGCGCCACGCTTTGTGGCGTTTCTCGGCAAAGCTGCGTACAGCGCGTTGTCCGGTCAACGGGACATCGCGTGGGGGCTTCAGTCAAAAACTTTTGGTGATGCCTCGGTCTGGGTACTGCCCAATCCCAGCGGGCGAAATCGCGCGTTCACGCAAGATCAATTGGTGGATGCGTATCGCCAACTCCATTTAGCGGCCCAGCAACCGGGCCAGGTCGCACAAAACACTGTTCGATAACCGTCGCCCCCCACTGCTGGCCCTCCTGCTCCTGTTCCAACTTGAAGCCAAAGTCTTCATACAGTTTACGAGCCACATCCAGGCCTTTGAACGTCCACAACCGCGTCGCGCAAAAGCCCTGTTCGTCACAGAATTTCATGGCTTCAGCCAACAAGCGTTTGCCTGCGCCTTTGCCTCGCGCCGAGTCATCCAGAATGAAACAGCGCAGAATCGCTTCGCCGCCCTCGCCTTCACCGTCTATGGCGATGGAACCGACAATTCGCTGGCCATCCAACGCCGCCCAAACCTCGTTGCGTGGATTGTGCAAACGCCCCATCAACTCCGCCATGTCCGATGCAACCAGGCTTTCGAATGGCTGGCCGAAATTCGAATGCCGTGCGTAGTAGTCGGCATGCATTTGCACCATGCGGCCGATGATTCCGGGCCGGTAGCCCCGAGCGATCTCCAGCTGCGCGGGTGGCTGCGGCGCTGTACCGAGTCGATGAGCTTGCAGTGCGCCGGCATAGTTGGCGATGCCCTCACTCACCGCTTGTTGTTGCTCATTCGTCAGATAAACCAAGGCAGCGTCCACCTGTTGCCTGGCGAACGAATCAATGGCTCGCAGGGTTTTCTTGCCCTGTGCCGTGAGTCGCAGCTTCTTGGAGCGCGCATCCTCCTCGTGTGGAATTTCTTCGATCTCGCCGGCCTCAATGAGCTTGCGCACCATCCGGCTCACGGTGGATTTTTCCAGGCCGAGCAGTTCCACAAGTTCCCCTGCTGTCAGCGCCCCCCGATCTCCAATCTCCACGATCGTGTGAACAAACGAAGGCGAATAGTCCGTCGCCGCCAGCGTGGTTTGCATGAACCCCAACTCGCGAACCATGAGGCGCGACGCCGAACGGACTTGGTTGATCAGGTCTGACTGGGTACGGGTCACGGCAAGCACCTCGAACAGAATGTGCATTTAGTTGTATAACACAACCAAATACCCGTCAAATCAAGGGTGCTACGTCAAGGCAAGAAACCAGGCAATTGCCCTACCCGTTCGGCCAGATACTGCATCAATAAACGCGTGCGCAGCGGGCGGTAGCGGCGTTCGGGATAGATCAGAAAAGCGTCGTTCGGTGGGCCGCTCCAGTCGGGCAGCACCCGGACCAACTGCCCGTTTTCAAGCAGGTCGCTGACCAGCCAGGCCGGCGTGATACACAGCCCCGCACCCTGCAGAAGACCGTCGCGAATGGCCAATGAGCTGTTGGTTCGATAGCGCCCCTGAGTCGTGACACTGATTAGCTCACCATGGGGGCCGTTGAGCTCCAGACGGTCGCCCGCGGTCAACCACGCAAAACGCAGGAAGTTGTGTTCGCTCAAGTCCGCCGGGATTTTCAATGGGGAATGGTTGCGCAGGTATTCCGGTGCGGCCACCAGATAGCGCGGTGAAGTCGCTATGCGTCGGGCAACGGCGTTCGGCGGCAGGCTGCCCCCCAGGCGCAGGGCCAGGTCGACGTTTTCCTCAGTGAGATCGACGAAACGATCATTGAGGATCAGCTCCACTTCAATAGCCGGGTACTGCTCCATGAACGACAACAGCAACACATTCAACCGCAACACACCGAGGCTGACCGGAGCGTTGACGCGCAGAAAACCTTCGGGGCGTTCGGTCAGACCACGCACATCCGCAACGGCCTCGCCGTACTCTTCCAGCACGCCTTTGGCACGCTCGTAGAAACGCTTTCCCTGTTCGGTAGGCGTCAACCCGGTGGTGCCACGAATCAACAAACGGGCTCCCAATTGCTTTTCCAGGGCCGCGACCAGTTTGCTGACGGTGGGCTGAGTGCTGCCTAACTCACGCGCGGCAGATGACAGGCTTCCGAGCTCAATGGCGCGGACAAAACAATGCATCGCTCTAAGACTGTCCATGGGCATTCGATTCTGGAATGGGCTGTATGCAGTTTCCCCTTCTACCACACGCATTTTGAATAGACCAATCTGGCCTTCTTGAATCATTACCGCCCAAGGAGATACCTGGATGAAAGCCTTTCACTCGAGAATACCGTTACCTCTTGCCTTGACTGCCCTGCTTGCCGCAAGCCCTGTCATGGCGGCGGAAAACTGGGTCACCACCTGGATGGCCAGCCCTCAACCCACCTGGGGCAACGAACTGCCACTGCCCACGCGAATTCCGGAAGCGCTGACCGATAGCACCCTTCACCAGAGGGTGCGCATCAGCAGCGGCGGAAGCCGGTTACGGGTGGTGGTTTCCAACGAATATGGCAAGCAACCGCTGGTCATCGGTGCCGCGCGTATCGCCTTCACTGAGGGCGTCGATCAGATTCGCCCAGGCTCCGGGCACACGCTGAAGTTCAGTGATCAGGAACAGGTCACCCTCGCTGCGGGTGAAACGCGGATCAGTGATCCGATAGAACTGGCAGTGCCGGCGCTCAGTGAGCTTGCGATCGCTCTTTATCTGCCGCAGCACACGCCGTTGACGACCTTTCACTGGGATGGCAAACAAACCGCATTTATCACCCCTGGCAAACATGTCGACGCTCAGCGACTGGAAGGCAGCGAGCAGGTGGAGGCGCGGCTGTTTCTCAGCGACATCCTGGTGGATGCACCGCTCGACACCCGTGCCCTTGTGGTGCTCGGCGACTCGATTACCGATGGCAATGGCTCGACCCTGGACAGCAATCGACGCTGGCCGGACTTCCTCGCTCAACGCTTGGCCGCGCAGAGGCTCGCGGTGCTCAACGCTGGGATATCCGGGGCTCGCCTGCTCGAAGATGGCATGGGTGTCAGTGCACTGGCGCGTTTCAAGCGCGATGTGCTGGGCAAGCCCGGAGTCAAAACGGTGATTGTGATGCTCGGCATCAATGACATCAGTTGGCCGGGCTCCTCCTTCGCTCCGAACGAACACCTGCCAGCCAAGGAACAGTTGATCGCGGGCTATCGGCAACTGATCGATCAAGCGCGCCTGAACAACATTCGCATCATTGGAACAACCCTGATGCCGGTCGAAGGCGCCCTGGATGGAACGATCGTGAAGAACTATCACAGCGCCGAGAAAGAACAACTGCGCCAGGCCATTAATGACTGGATACGTAGCAGCCACGCATTCGATTCCGTGATCGACTTCGATCTAATGACCCGCGACCCTGAACACCCAAGTCGCTTACTGCCGACTATCGACTCCGGCGACCACTTGCATCCCGGCGATACCGGCAACAAGGCGATGGCCGAGAATATCGACCTGAAAACGCTGATCTAGTCGTTTGAAACAAAACGCGAAAAACCATATGGATCTTGAATTGCCCAAGTTCGAGAATGACATGAACTGTTGGCACCGATGGAGATCAGCAGATAATGTAGTCGAAATTCATCCCAGGGGGTTTTGTGGAAAACCGCTCCGAAGACAATACCCGCCACTCCCCTTTGCAGCCGAGAAGACTGCCGGCAACAGCGATCTCCGTCGTGTTCATGGCTTTAGTCACCCTCTCGATACTGAGTATTTACTGGCTTCAAGCCGCCCAAAGTAAAGCCTATGAACTCTCACAAGCAAAACTGGTATCAGGCAATTTGACGTGGTCGATGGCCCAACAAGCGACTGACACGTTTGATGAAGCCAACCTGATCCTGGATGAACTGATCGACAGAATAAAAGACAACCCAAGTGCCCAACAGCTCGATAAAACGCAAAAACTGCTTAAGCGCAGAGTCTTTACCACCGAACAGTTGCACGGCCTTTTTTACTATGATGAAAACGGCAACTGGATCCTGACTTCGTTCGATTCGAAACCTGAAGCGCCCAACAATGCCGATCGTGATTACTTCATCTTTCACAAAAACAACGTAACCCTGTCGCCTCGCATCGGCCGGGCCATCCGCAGCCGCACGACCGGCGAATGGATTATTCCTCTTTCCCGACGAATCAACGATAGCGAGGGCCATTTTAAGGGTGTCGTGCTGGCCACGATCAAAATGGCCTACTTTGACAAGTTCTTCTCAACGTTCTCCATTGACCGCAAAGGCGCCATTTTCCTGGCCCTTCCCGACGGAACGATAATCGCCAGGCGGCCATTTGCTGAAGAGTTCATCGGTGCGTCGCTAGCCAAAGGGGAAATATTTTCCATCTATTTACCCAAGTCTCCGGCTGATACCGTCATGATCAAATCGATTATCGACGGCGTTGATCGACTCTTCGGCTACAGGTTGCTTCAAAAATATCCGCTGGTCGTCGCTGCCGCCAATTCACGGGAAGCCATTTTTGCCGAGTGGAAAACCGGAACAATCAAGATGGCATTGATGATTGGCGCAGTGTTGCTGGTCAACCTTCTTGTCGGCCTCTTGCTCATCAAGAAAATACGTTACGGCGTCTCGGTAGAAAATCATTTGAAGCAGACCCGGGCAGCCCTGGAAAAACTGGTATTGCAAGATGCCCTCACCGGACTTGCAAACCGACGCCACCTCGAAAACAGCTTGCAGCAGGAATGGCTTCGCGCGGTAAGACATCACTCTCCGATCAGTTTGATAATGCTCGACATTGATTATTTCAAAAGCTTCAACGATCAATACGGGCACATTGCCGGCGACCATTGCATCGCTTCCGTAGCGCAGGCAATCGCACAATGCATTCACAGGCCATCGGATTTAGCCGCGCGGTACGGTGGCGAAGAGTTTGCGGTATTACTACCCGATACAGATGCCGAAGGTGCCTACTCCATTGCCGAAGACATCAGGCTCGCGGTGCTGAACCTTGCTATTGCACACGATGGCAACCCGGCCAAGAGTGTGACCGTCAGTTTAGGGGTTTATACCTGCGTGCCGGAGGCTGCCGAATATAAGCACCTGCTGACACAGGCGGACTCGGCACTGTACCGGGCGAAACGCTCAGGCCGGAATCAGACTGCCTGCTTGTCTTTGATCGAGGCCGGATAAGGCTGTAGGAGCGAGCACCGCTCGCTCCAGGGTTTTCGTCGCTCAGCAAGACCGTTCCCGACACTCATCCCAGACCTCACGCATCAATTCCTTAAGCATCAACGCCTCGGCCCAGCGGTCGGTGATGTCGCGTCCGTCGGCCCCGGTGATGGCATAGGGTGGCGGGCCGAGTTCACAGGTGAAGGACAGGCTGCTGGGCGTGTCCGGTCGGGCCAGCCAGTTCTCGATCCCATAGCGCCACCAGCCCAGGAAACGCTCCAGCCAAGGTCGATGCTGGGCGAAACTCAAAGGCACCTGGACCTGTTCGCTGTTGGCGACACGGCCGTGAAACCCCCAACTATTGCGCAGAATGGTCTGGATCTGTTCGTCGTCTTCGGCCGCGGCCGGCTCCGGCAGTTCGCGGCCCACGACATAGTGGGACAAGTCGGCCAACAGTTTGAGATCGGGCATTTGCGCGAGAATGTCGAGGGTGAACAACAGGTCACTGGTGAGGCGATAACGGTGGGTTTCCAGCAGGATCGGAAAGTCCACCTGCTCGGCCAGTCGCTGCCACCCCTCGATCAACTGGATGGCTTGCGCCAGCGTGCGTGGCCGGACGTCGGCTTGCAGCGTGAGATGGTGGCAGCCGTAGCGGGACGCGACGTCGATCGCTGCCGCCAGATCATCCACGGTGCGGGGGAACACCTGACCTTCGATTTGCAGGCCCTGCGCCTTGGCGGCGGCATGCAAGCGTGCGGCATGGTTCGCCACCCAGAAATGGTCAGTGATTCCGTCGAAACCGGCGGCAGCGATTTTCTCCAGTTGCGCTTCCAACGCAAGTTCGCATTGGCCATGGTGATCTTGCATGGCCCAAAGGGACTGGAAGACCAGGAATTCACGCATGTCAGTTCCTCAGCAGTTGTTTGAGCGATACTTCGGCGTAGGCCAGAGCCTCTACCAAGAGGGGGTTATGCGAAGCGATCAGTCGTTCGCACAACTTGATGTCCTTGGCGACGCTATTGCCCCGGCCCCAGCCGCAAGCACCTTGCAAACGCTGCTCAGCATCGAGGTAGAACAGCAGGAAACCGCCGCCCGGGGTTGTCCGGCTCGCCGTGGGTTCTGTGTTTGCGATCACACCCACGGTCTGCAATCCCCAGTCGTACTGGTCGGACCAGAAACCGGGAATGATTTCGAAAGGCAGCTCGCCGCCCAGCAGATTCAGGGCGGCGTGGCGGCCCTGGGTTTCGGCGTTGCGCCAAGTTTCCTGACGCTGGAAACCGCCTTGCGGGTGCAGCCGAAATTCACAGACATCCCCTGCCGCAAAGATGTCCGGCGCGCTGGTGCGCAATTGGGCATCGACGCGAATGCCTTGGCCGACCTCAAGCCCGGCAGCCATGGCCAACTCGGTGTTGGGTTGCATGCCGATGCCTACCACCACCAGATCACAGGGCAGCAGTTGGCCATCGGCCAGTTGCACCGATTCAACATGAGTAGTGCCCTGCACCGCCTCGATCGCCACGTTGAGTCGGACATCCACACCCTGGCTGCGATGCAGTTCCAACAGAACGCTGGACAACCGTTCCGGCAACACCCGCCCCGCCAGACGCGGCCCGGCTTCGAGCAAGGTCACCGCGCAACCCAAGGCTCGGGCGGTGGCTGCGACTTCGAGGCCGATGAAGCCACCGCCGATGATCACCAGTCGGGTGTCGGGCCGCAACGAAGCGCGCAGTGCCAGTGCCTCGTCATGGCTACGCAGATAAAGCACATTGCGCAGATGCTCGGGCACACAGGCAAGCTTGCGCGAGCACCCTCCCGTCGCCAGCAACAGCCGGGCGTAATGCAGCCAGCTGCCGTCGGCCAATTGCAGACGATGCCGTTGCGGGTCCAGGCCTTTTACCGGGTTGCCGGCCAGGTGTTCGATGCCCAGTTCAGCGAGCCGAGCGCTATTGCACAGGCTGTAGCCCGCCAGATCGACCGTGCCCTGCAGCAACCCTTTGGACAGCGGCGGACGTTCATAAGGCGGGTGAAACTCGTCGCCTATCAGGATCAGGCGACCGCTATAACCTTCGTCGCGCAGGGTCAGGGCCGCGCGGCCACCGGCATGCCCGGCGCCAACAATGACCAGTGGAGCATTGGCAGGACTCATGGCACAGACTCCGTGCAGTTAAACCGTGATGGCGAGCAACACACGCCCCGCCTCGACCCGGACTTCATAGGTCTTGAGGTTGACGCACACCGGTGCGCCGAGGGCTTTGCCGGAGCGGTAGTCGAAACGCCCGTTGTGTTTGGGGCAC
This sequence comes from Pseudomonas sp. Pseusp15, assembly GCF_059492165.1. Taxonomy (NCBI): domain Bacteria; kingdom Pseudomonadati; phylum Pseudomonadota; class Gammaproteobacteria; order Pseudomonadales; family Pseudomonadaceae; genus Pseudomonas; species Pseudomonas sp. Pseusp15. The sequence continues at coordinate 1,529,125 of NZ_CP168523.1, read as the reverse complement.
TCGATGACGTGCTCCATCACCAGGCCATCGGCGAGGTGAATGGACTCGTGGGTGCATAGGCCCGCCGTGGCGAAAAACTCGCTGTTGGCAGAGCGGTAGACGGCATAGGTGTGCGGGCCATGGTCGAAACGAATGACATCTTCTTCGTTGATATCGCCCACGGCACATACATCGATCCATTGATCGGTCATGGCGTTTTCTCTGGTAGTGGTACAGACAGGAAGGTGTCAGGCCGGCGTTACTTCAGGCTCTGCCTGGACGGTGGCGGCCGATGCTGCGCGTTGTGGCAAAGGACGACAGACGAAATGGCTCGGGTCTTTGCGCTGCCTCCAGATAGTCGGGATGATTTCCTTGAAGGCCTCGGACAGGCTGCCGTAAGGCGGCGGGCAGTCGCGGCGGATCTCTTCGTGAAGCTGCGCCAGCGCATGAAAAGGCACCATCGGATACATGTGATGTTCCAGGTGATAGTTCATGTCGAGGTACAGGAAACGCAGCAGTCGGTTCATGTAAATCGTGCGGCAGTTGCTGCGGTGATCGAGTACGTCTTCCGCCAGGCCGACGTGCTGCGAAAGGCCGAACAGGTAGGACAACCAACCGCCATAGAGGGTCGGCAGACCGATAAACATCAGCGGCAACCAGCTCTGCAGAAAAAGCGCCGTGCCCACGGTAAGCCCATAGATGACCAGCCAGACGCGTGCGTCTCGCGCCACTTTGGGCCATTCGGATTCGGGGATGAAGGTCTGCTCTTCTTCACCCATCCGCCCGACTGCATGCCGGCAAACTGACCCCATCGTCTTCAACGCGTAAGGCATTCTGAACAGACTCAGCACCATCATGATCAGACTCGGTGGACGCGGCTCGACGATTTCCGGATCGCGACCAACGATGATGGTGTCGGTGTGATGCCGCGCATGGCTCCAGCGCCAGACCTGGGGTTCAAACATGAACATGAAGCTCGACAGCTGGTAGACCGCATCATTCATCCAGCGGGTCTTGAATGCCGTACCGTGACCCGTTTCGTGCCAACGGGCATTGGACGCGGTGCCATAGAGCAGCCCATAGACGAAGAAGAACGGAACGCAGGCCCAGGAGCCCCAGAACCAGTAGCCACCGAAGCCGGTCACAGCCATCGCCGACAGCCAGATGGCGGTATCACGCAGGGCCGGGCCATCGCGACGCTGCATCAATTCTTTCATGCGTTTGCGGGAGATGGGCGATTGGTACCACGTTGCCGATACCAAACCTTTTTGCGCCGCTCGGGCGGCTTCGGGACCGGTCAATCGATAATCCCTTGGCACGGGTTTATCGGTTTTTTCAAAGGCTGCGTTGTGTTCGTGCATTTTATTGTTCTCCGCAAGCTTGATGGTTTAAGCACTTGCTTTCGATGCGGATGGCATCGCTGGAGAAAATATAGAGAGCGCACAAACCACCCTCAATCCCTTGAATACATTCCCTATCAAGCTATCATCCAGGCCCATTGCAGCTTGATAGTTTTCTATCAAAGCGACTCAAGGGCCCAGCATGAACAACAAAAAACGCCCCACCATCGCCACCGTTGCCGAGCACGCTCGCTTGAGTGTCGCCACCGTGGACCGGGTGCTCAACGCCCGGGCTCCGGTCAGCCCAGCCACCGCCGAGCAGGTGTTCCAGGCCGCCGAAGCGGTCGGTTATTTCGCCGCCCGGCTGATCGGCCAGCGCATTCGCGAACGTCGTCCCAGCTATCGTTTCGGCATCCTGCTGCTCGGTACTGCCCAGGCGTTCTATGCCAACGTTGCCGCCGCCATCACCGAGGCGGCACAGCGTCAGACCGGCGCGAACCTGAGCTGCCAGTTCGAATACGTCTTCGATCGCACACCCGGCGCCATCATTGCCCAGATCGAACAACTGGCGGTGCAGTGCGATGGCCTGGCGGTGGTCAGCTTCGCTCACCCGCTGATCAATGCCGCCATCGCGCAAATCAGAGCAGCGGGAGTGCCGGTGATCGCCCTGCTGTCCGACATCCACGAGGCGGCGGAAGAACCTTACGTTGGTCTGAACAATCATGAGGTCGGGCGCACCATGGGCTGGCTGCTGGCCCACACCTGCGGTGCACGCAAGGGCAGCGTCGGCGTGCTGCTCGGCGGTCATCGTTTTCTTGGTCATCAGGCTCGGGTCGAGGGGTTGCGCAGTTACCTGGCGGAGCGCGCACCGGGGCTGCGGCTACTCGAAGCGGTGATCAACCTGGACAACTGCGACGTCACCGAAGAGGCGACGCTGGAACTCCTCGCGCGCCATGCTGACTTGCGAGGGCTGTGCGTGGTCGGCGGTGGCGGCGACGGCATTATCAGCGCCCTGTCGCAGCTGCCGAAGCGGCCGTCGCTGTGCTGCATTTTGCAGGAGTCGACCGAGCTGTCGCGACAAGCACTGGATCAAGGGTTGATCGACCTGGTCATCGACTCCCAGCCGCGATTGCTGGCGGCCGCGCTGGTCGACTTGCTGGTCGAGTTACAGACCACGCCGGACTTCGATCCGCTCCGGCATCGGGTGCATATCCCGTTGCAGATCATTACCTCAGAGAACGCTAGAAGCTGACAGTGAAACACTGAACCTGTGGCGAGGGAGCAAGCTCCCTCGCCACAGGGGTGCCGCCTGTCAGAGGTCGGTGCTCGCACGAAAAGCATCGGCGCTCAGCCCGAACCGATTCATCTTGTTGTACAAGCCGCCACGAGAAACGTTCAGTTGCCGGGCGGCCAGGCGGATGTTGCCTCGGGCATCCTTGAGGGCGGCGATGATCGCGTTCATTTCATGGGTGCCAAGGTCCAGCGCAGCCCGGGGCTCGGGCACACTTCCCGGCACCGATGGCCGCAGCCTTTGCTTGATTTCAAGTGGCAGATCACCCGGCTGGATCATCTCGGTCATCGCCAGATTGGTTGCGCGCTCGATGGTGTTTTCAAGCTCCCGAACATTACCCGGCCAGCTGTAGGCCGAAAGAATATCCAGCGCCTCTGGCGAGATGCCCTGCACCGATTTGCGCAATGACCGCGCGCAACGAGCGAGAAAATGTCGCGCCAGCAAGGGCACATCTTCCCGGCGCATCCGCAGCGGCGGAACCGTCAGATTCAGGACGTTGAGCCGGTAGTAAAGATCCTCACGGAAAGCGCCATTGGCCACCGCCTGGCTCAGGTTGCGGTGGGTGGCGGCGATGATGCGCACATCCACCTGCTGCGATTTTTTCGCCCCCACGCGCGTCACCTCACCTTCCTGCAAGACCCGTAGCAGACTGACCTGGGCATCGAAAGACATGTCACCGATTTCGTCGAGGAAGATCGTTCCGCCATCGGCCAACTCAAACTTCCCGGCAGATCCGCCACGGGCCGACCCGGTGAAGGCACCCTCGACATGACCAAACAGTTCGCTTTGCACCAGATCGCGCGGAATGGCTCCGCAATTGACCGCCACGAAAGGACCGTCGCAACGCTCGCTGGCGTTATGGATCGCCTGGGCGAACAGCTCCTTGCCGGTACCGCTCTCACCCAGAATCAGCGTGGTCGATTCACTGCGACTGGCGATCCGTCCCAGGCGCAAGGCGTCTTGTATCGCTCGCGAATTACCTTGAATGGTCTCGAAGGTGTAGCTGGCTTGAGTGCCGATGACCCGGCGCGTAATTTCGCGGATGCGCCGGTTCTCACGCAACGAAACAATCCGCCCACCCTGCTCCAGCGGGCACACCGACACCAGACACGCCAAATGGCTGCGATCATGCAGTTCAAACGTGCAATCCAGATCTCGTAGCCCTTCCCCGCCATGCAGCAGAATCTTATCGGTCAGTTCGCTTTGCCCCAGACGACGGAACGGGCTGCCGAGCAGATCCTGGCCCACGCGGAACAATTGCCGGGCATAACGGTTGAGCGCCTTGATGCAGCCCTGCTCATCCAGCACCACCAGTCCCTCGTTGAGCACTTCAAGCACGGTTTGTTGTTCTTCCAGCAGGCTCTGCAGCGCCATCTGCCGCGAGACCGCTTCGGCCGCGGCCTGGACGGTGCCCAGCGTATGAAAATGAAACCAGCCCGGCTCAGCGGTCAGGGTCAGCATGGCGAGCGTCCTGCCCTGCGCATCCCTGATCGGCGCGGCGGCGCAGTGCATGCGCCGTCGACGCAAGCCGCTGGCGAAGTTTTCCTCGGCCAGCACATACACCAAGCGATCTTCGGCAAGCGCCAGCCCCGTGCAGTTGGTGCCCTGCACCGACTCCAGCAATCGGCTGCCCACCGGTGTGAGGTCCAGACCACAGAAATACAGGGTCGTGCCTTGAGCATCGGTCAGGTTGATATGGCCCCCTGGGGTTGTAGGCCAGCAATCCCCCCATGACCTGCGCCGCCGCTGCAATCAACGTGCGATTGGCCGCCAGCGTCGCGGCCAGAACGGCAGGAGCAACAAATCGATATTCGCCATCCTCAGGATCGAGGCCGGTGCCGACGCTGCGCCGCCAGGAATCCCAAATCACCTGCCTGACCCCGGCAGGTCGATCGGTGCGCCCGTTCAGACACGCCAGCCAGGCCTGTTCCAGCGCGGCGATCGAGCCTTCGTTCAACGACGCGGGGCCGAGAGCGGTGATGTAATCGAGGTCTTGCGCGCTGAAGGCTGTTACCTGCGGGTTGACCATCATCGACATCCGCTTCCATGTTCATGTTTTAGACATGTCAGTGTAGACATGTCCTGAGAATGAACACTTCTTTCAAAAAATATTGATTAACCCTTTGAATATCAATGACTTAAATACTGGCACAGCACTTGCTCAAAGGGTTATGCCAGCGAGGACATTCCTGCGGCCAAGTCATTGAACAACAATAAAAGGGAGTCAATTCATGAGTACGTCCAAGATCATCCGCCTGGGCCTCATCGGCGCCGGCCGCATGGGCAGTTTTCACGGCCAGACGGCCGCCCGGCACATCCCCGGCGCCTGCCTGGCCGCCATCGCCGACCCTACCCCCGGCCAGGCCGCTCGGTTGGCGGCAGAGTTGGGGGTGCAGAAGGTCTATACCGATCCACAGCAACTGCTCGATGACCCGGAAATTGACGGCGTCCTGATCGCCGCCCCCGCCCGCAGCCATGCCGAACTGGTGATCAGTGCGGCCCGGGCCGGCAAAGGGGTGTTCTGTGAAAAACCCATGGCCATCACCCTCGACGAGGCCGACCGCGCTATCGCCGCAGCCGCCGATGCCCGCGTGCCGCTGCAGGTTGGCTTCAATCGTCGTTTTGCCAAAAGCTTCCGCGCCGCCCATCTGGACGTGGTCGCCGGCCGTATCGGTACGCCGCAACTGCTGCGCTCGCTGACCCGCGACCCGGCGCTGAACAATCCGGCCGCTTCGCCGCAGTGGGTGATTTTTCTCGAAACCCTGATCCATGACTTCGATACCCTGCGCTACCTCAATCCCGGCGCCGAAGCGGTCGAGGTTTATGTCATGGCCGATGCGCTGATTGCACCGGACTACAAGAGCAAAGGGTTTCTGGACACCGCCGTGGTCACGATCCGTTTCGACAACGGCGCCATCGCCACCGCCGAGGCCAATTTCCAGGCCGTTTATGGCTACGATGTTCGGGGGGAAGTGTTCGGCAGCGCCGGCATGCTGACCATGGGCAGCGTCAATGACTCAGACCTGGTGCGCTACTTGGCTAATGGCATCCAGGCCGACACCCAACGCATGGACACCGACCTGTTGCGGGATGCCTATGTGGCCGAGCTCAATCACTTTGTCGACTGCCTGCGCACCGGTGAAAAACCACTGGCCAGCGGTGAAGATGCCCGAGCGGCACTGACCATTGCCCGCGCGTGTATCGAGTCCGTCCAACAGGGCAAAGCAGTGCGCGTGCAAGGAGCCCGTTCATGAGTTTTATCCCGTTCAAACTGGCGATCAGCGCCGAGATGGTATTCCTCGACCTGCCGTTCACCGAACGCGTCAAACGGATTCACGCGCTGGGTTTCAGCGCCGAAATTTGGGACTGGACCCAGAAAGACATTCCGGCCCTGGTCGCCACCGGCGCCGACTTCACCTCCATGACCGGCTACATCTCAGGCAACCTGACCGACGCCGAAGGCATCCAGCATCTGCTCGACAGCGCACGGGAATCGCTGGCCGTCGCCGCACAACTGAATTGCCCGAGCCTCAACCTGCATGGCACAGGCTTGGGCGATAAAGGCTTGCCGGTCAAACCCGTGGCCCACACCACCGGACGCATGTGGTTGAGCGCCTGCAAGACCCTGGAAAAAATCGCTCGCCTGGGCGAAGACGCGGGCCGAGTGTTCCTGCTGGAAAACCTCAATACCGAAGTGGACCACCCCGGCACACCCTTCGCCCGCGCAGACGATACCCTGGCGCTGATCGAGGCCGTGGGCAGCCCGCATTTGAAGATGAACCTGGACCTTTATCACGCCCAGATCGGCGAAGGAAACCTGATCGAACTGATCCAGCGCGCCGGCAGCGCCATCGGCGAAATCCAGGTGGCCGATGTCCCCGGCCGCATGGAGCCCGGCACCGGTGAAATCCATTATCCGGCCATTGCCAAGGCCTTGTTCCGCATGGGATACACCGGGGTCGTCGGGCTCGAGGGCTGGGCCAGCGGCGACAGCGAAGTGGCACTTGAGCGTTTTCGGCAAGCCTTCACGCTTGATTGAGGACGCTGGCGCTCTCGGCGAATCTGATTCAGAGAGCGCCACAAACCTCACGTTTGATCTTGATGAATTTCAACTCATAACAACAAAAGGAAAACCATCATGCGTCGCTGCACACTGCTATTCGCCACGCTGTTATTACTCGTCAGCCAATGGGCCGCCGCCGACTATCGCATCGGCGTCAGCATTGCCAGGGTTGACGACAACTTCATGACCTATGTGCGCAGCGGCCTGGAAAATGCCGCCAGGAAGGAGAACGTCCAGATCCAGTTCGAGGATGCCCAGGGCGATGTGGTTCGCCAGCTCAATCAGATTCAGGGCTTTCTCGGTCAAAAGGTGGATGCCGTCATCGTCCTGCCCGTGGATACCGCCGCCACCGCCAACATGACCCGCGCAGCCGTCGAGGCGAAGATTCCTCTGGTCTACGTCAACCGCCACCCGGACGAACGCGTGCTGCCCAAAGGCGTGGTCACGGTGGCGTCCAATGACATCGAGGCCGGGCAACTGCAAATGCGCTACCTGGCCGACAAGCTGGGGGGCAAAGGCAACATCGCGATCATCATGGGCGACCTGGCACAGAACTCCACGCACGACCGCACCGAAGGGGTCAAACAGGTGCTCAAGGACTACCCCGGGATCAAAATCATCGAACAGCAAAGTGCCGAGTGGCAGCGCAACAAAGGGATGGACTTGACCAGCAATTGGCTGCTGGCTGGCACTGGCTTCGATGCCATCGTCGCCAACAACGACGAGATGGCCATCGGCGCGGCCATGGCACTGCAGCAAGCCGGCAAAGCCAAGGGCGAGATTGCGATTGTCGGCATCGATGGCCTGCCCGACGGCCTGGCGGCGATCAAGCGCGGGATGCTGGTCGCCTCCGTCTTTCAAGACCCCAAGGCCCAGGCGACCAGCGCGGTACAAGCGGCCATCAAGATGATCAAGGGCGAGCCGGTCGAAGCGGATGTCTGGGTACCCTTTCAGCTGATCACGCCGGATCAGGTGGCGATGTTTGAGCAGCATTACAAATAGCGTCAAAAGCCGATCGATGGCTGCCCTGCGGGACGGGGCAGCAATCGGGCCGGAAGTCAGGTGCGCAGAGGTGAAGGAAAGCCTTTATTTAACGAGCCGCTTTTCCTTGGAAGGTCTGTACCCGAAGTACGAGCTATAACACTTGCTGAAATGACTGGGCGACACGAAGCCACAGGCCACCAACACGTCGACCTGGGACAGTTCGGTGTGCTGGAGCAGTCGCCGTGCTTCGGTGATCCGCAGTTCCATGTAATACCGCTGCGGCGTTGTACCGAGTTGCTCCTTGAACAAGCGTTCCAGTTGCCGCCGGGAACGGCCAGCATAGGCCGCCAGTTGCTCCAGCTCCAGAGGCTCTTCGAGGTTGGCGTCCATCAGCTTGACCACCTCGCGCAAGGGCGCGCTCACACAGATATTTTCGGCCGGTTTGATGCGCCGATAGCGAGACTCCTCGAACGCCAGAATGTCCTCGATCCCCTCGACGAGGGCTTTATCGTGCAGGCCCTTGATCCAGTCCAGCGCCATATGAAATGCCCCTGAGGGGCTGGACGCGGTGAGGCGTTCGCGATCAATGACGTAGGGTTCACTGGTGACTTGCGTCGCCTTGGAGATTTCCGCGAGTGCGGGGCGATGTTCGGGGTGAATGGCGCAACGATACCCATCGAGCAAACCTGCGCTGCCCAGAAACCATGCGCCATTCCACAACCCGGCCAGGCAGACACCCTGGTTCGCCGCCATACGCAACAGGCTGATGAACTCATCATCAGCCTTGAGCTCTGTCCTGTAGCCGCCACAAATCACCAGCAGATCCAGGTCGTGAATGGCTGAAGCATCCAGACGTGCATCCGGCCGGATGACCAGCCCCAAATCGCTGATGACCTCGCCGTCGTTCAAACCGAACGTTCGCGAAGAGAACAACCTGGGTCGTAGAAGATTCGCGGTGACAATGGTGTCCAGTGCCTGGGTGAATGCGGGCAGCGAAAAATGCTCGAGCAGCACAAAGCCTGCCCGGGTCATACGAGCAGGCTCATCAGGGTTTTCATTCAGATAGCGGAGATTTTTTCCCTTCATGCCTCCGCTGAATTGGCGTCGTTCGATCAATGTTCGACCCACTCGGTTACTGCGTAGATAAAGCCTAATGCTAACTGTAGAAGCGCAAAAAGCCCTAGCAACATTATGCGACCGATCAAGCCAGTTGAAAGCCGTGACGAAGCGGGTCTTTGCCAGGCGCTGGACGTTAGGCAGCGTGGAGAGGCGTTCATCATAAAGCTGCTGGAAAGCCGGCTGATCCCGGGTGATGGTTGAGTAGAGCAAAACATTCCGGAGTGGAAAGCGGCTAACAAGGGTTTTGACATACTCGGGGTCAAAAGCAGTCACTATTGGCTGTTAAAGTACCTCTCTGAACACAACTCACGGACGGCTTCATGGAACGATTCCATCCTCGTGGCATTGATGCAGACGGTTATATCCTCACCGTGCCCAACGTCGAGGTGCAGCCACAGTTTCAGGACTTACTGGTGGACGTTTGCATGATGCTCGCTCGATCGGAACCTCTGCTGGACGGGGTTTATCTTTATGGCAGCGTCGCTAGGGGCGATGCTGTCCCGGGGGTTTCTGACCTGGACCTAACCCTTGTTCTGCACAGCCCTCCTACGTCGCAGAGTCTCGAAATGTTGGAGTCGAAAAGGCGCACGCTGGAAAGTCGGCATACCGAAGTCATCAAGATCGATTTCGACATCGGTAGTCGTTCTGAAATATTGGCGGCTGACAATCGATTGAGCTGGGGTTTTTGGCTCAAGCATCACTGTCGTTGCTTATGGGGGAATGATCTGGCCAAGCGCTTCGACCGGTTCAAGCCGTCGCGTGATATCGCCATTGCCGTGAATGGTGACTTTGAATCCGTACTGACCCGATATGCCGATCTTATTGATCAGGCGACCACACCGACGCAATCGCTACGCTTGCAACGCGAAGCTTCGCGCAAACTCATCCGGTCAACTCAAGTACTTCGCTCTGAACAGGACCTGATGTGGCCGCAAACACTGGAAGAGCATGTCGAGCTGTTTGTTCAGCATTACCCGTGTATGAGAATGCAGATATCTTTTTTCTTGTCCCAGGCCAGGAACCCGTACGCTAAGCCAAAAGAGTTTACGACTCAGCTCAATAATTTTTTGACCTGGATGACTTCAAAAACCGGTTAGGTCCGCTTTGGATTGTGGATTCAACAGGTAGAAGGAGTGTTGTATCGACCAGTTGAATCCAGCCCTTCGCACCACACAACAATCGACCAATTGCACCCCGCATCGCTATCTGACGCCCTGCTGGTATTCACGGGGCGTACATCCAAACTCGCGACGGAACACCGTGTGTAGATATTGTGCGGATTTGAAACCGCAATTACGGGCAACGTCCGCAATCGCTGTGTCGGTATTTTCCAGCCCGCTGGTGGCGGCCGCCAGTTTGAAACGCAGAATCTCGTCGTGCACGCTGCAGCCTCGCACAGTGCGAAAGTGCGACTCCAGCGATGAGCGCGACACGCCGACATAAGCCGCCACTTGCGCCGTTTTGATGCCCTGGCAGGCATATTGGCGGATAAACAGCAGCGCTTGCATGACGTAGGGGTTGCCCAAAGGTTGGTGCAAACTCGACACCTGCACGTTGATCGCATCAGGCGGGATCAGGATGTGCGTGCCCGTGGACGGCTTGCCATGCAGCATCTGGTGCAGCAGTTGCGCGGCGGTGCGGCCCATGGTTTCAGTGCCCTGGATGACCGAGCTCAGGGGGACCCGGGTCAGGCTGCGTGTCAGGGGGTCGTTGTCGATGCCGATCAACGCCACCTGCTCCGGTACGGCGATTCCTGCGGTCAGGCAGGCTTGCAGCAACTGCCGGGCGCGGGCGTCACTGACGGCGATGATGCCAATGGGCTTGGGCAGGCTCTGGAGCCAGGCGATCAGTTGTTCGACGGCGCTGTCCCAGAGCGGTGCGCTGGTACCCATGCCGCGATAGACCTCGGCGTGCAAGCCGTCACGTTGCATCAGTCGTCGAAAGGATTTTTCCCGCTCCTGAGCCCAACGATTTGCCTGCGCTTCAGGCAGGCTGAAGCAGGCAAAACGCTGCAGCCCTGCCTCGATCAAGTGCGTGTAAGCCAGTGTGATCAGTGCGTTATTGTCGGTAGCGACGTACGGGATCCCTTTGGGATAGGCCCGTTCATCCTGATAAGAACCACCCACCGCCACCACGGGCAACTTGATATCGGCCAGCGCCTCGCCAATCAGCGGATCGTCGAAGTCGGCAATGATTCCGTCACCTTGCCAGCGCTCGATCCCTTTCAACCGGCAGAGAAAATCCTCTTCCAGGAACAGGTCCCAGGACGCGCGGGTGCTGCTCAGGTAGTTGCCGATGCCGCTGATGATGCCGCGGTCATAGATCTTGCTCCCGTTGAACAACAGTGCGATGCGGTGAACAGGCGGTACGGTTTTCATTGTTTTCAGGCTTGTTCCGGGCCCCTTGTCACGGAGGCGATTTGCACAGACTAGGCGTGCAGACGGCGAATCTCAATACGCAAAATCGCACCCGCTGTTGGTGATTTTCATAATCAGCAGGCACGGGGCCGTTGTTAGTATCGAGACACGCCCAAGAACAACAAGGACATTGCCAATGCCGTACTTCCCCGATGTCGACCGGATCCGCTACGAAGGCCCTGCCAGTGATTCTCCCCTCGCCTTCCGTCACTACGACGCCGACAAAATCATCCTCGGCAAACCCATGCGCGAACACCTGCGCATGGCCGCCTGTTATTGGCACACCTTCGTCTGGCCGGGTTCCGATGTGTTCGGTGCAGGTACTTTCAAGCGCCCGTGGCAACACGCCGGCGACCCGATGGAGCTGGCCATTGGCAAGGCGGCAGCCGCGTTCGAGTTCTTCTCCAAATTGGGTATCGACTATTACTGCTTCCATGACACGGATGTCGCCCCGGAAGGCAATTCGCTGAAGGAGTACCGCAACCACTTCGCGCAAATGATTGATCACCTGGAGCGACACCAGGAAGAAAGCGGGATCAAGCTGCTGTGGGGAACCGCCAACTGCTTCAGCAACCCGCGCTTTGCCGCAGGCGCCGCCAGCAACCCTGACCCCGAAGTGTTCGCCTGCGCTGCTGCCCAGGTATTCAGCGCCATGAACGCGACCCAACGGCTGAAAGGGTCCAACTACGTGTTGTGGGGCGGTCGCGAAGGCTACGAAACCCTGCTCAACACCGACTTGAAACGTGAACGCGAACAACTGGGTCGCTTCATGCGCATGGTGGTCGAGCACAAGCACAAGATCGGTTTCAAAGGCGACTTGCTGATCGAACCCAAGCCGCAGGAGCCGACCAAGCACCAATACGATTACGACAGCGCCACCGTGTTTGGCTTTCTCCAGCAGTTCGGCCTGGAAAAGGAAATCAAGGTCAACATCGAGGCCAACCACGCGACCCTGGCCGGTCATAGCTTTCATCACGAGATTGCGACGGCCGTCTCGCTGGGGATTTTCGGCAGCATCGACGCCAACCGCGGTGATCCGCAAAACGGCTGGGACACCGATCAATTCCCCAACAGCGTCGAAGAAATGACCCTGGTCACCTACGAAATTCTCAAGGCCGGCGGGTTCAAGAATGGCGGGTTCAACTTCGACTCCAAGGTCCGCCGCCAGAGCCTCGATGAGATCGATCTGTTCCATGGTCACGTCGGCGCAATGGACGTCTTAGCCCTGTCCCTGGAGCGGGCAGCCGCCATGGTGCAGAACGACCAGCTCCAGCTGCTCAAGGATCAACGCTACGCGGGCTGGCAGCAGCCGTTCGGGCAGGCGGTGCTGGCGGGTGAGTTCAACCTCCAGTCGTTAGCCGAACACGCATTCGCCAACGAGCTGAATCCGCAGGCCGTCAGCGGCAGGCAGGAGATGCTCGAAAACCTCGTCAACCGGTTTATCTATCGCTGATCGCCAACGGGTCTGCGGGCGCAACAACGCTGTGACATTCGCACGACAAATCTGTGTCCGCTGCGTCTGCAGATTCTCTACAGTTCTACCAGCCCGATACTCATCGTCAGGCCGTGTCTTTCAAACAAAAATAAAAGGACGCACCACCATGAAGAAAGTAAAACGCGCGCTATTGGCCAGCGCCCTGGCTCTGCTGTCGCTGCCGGTGATGGCCGATGCCGCCCACCCGAAAATCGGTTTCTCCATTGATGATCTGCGGCTGGAACGCTGGTCACGTGACCGCGATTACTTCGTTGCGGCGGCGGAGAAAATGGACGCCAAGGTCTTCGTACAGTCGGCCGATGCCAACGAGCAAAAGCAGATTTCGCAAATCGAAAACCTCATTTCCCGTGGCGTCGATGTCATCGTCATCGTGCCGTTCAACGCCACGGTCCTGACCAACGCAGTGGCCGAAGCGAAGAAAGCCGGAATCAAGGTCGTGTCCTATGACCGTCTGATACTCAACGCGGATATCGACGCCTACATTTCCTTCGATAACGAAAAGGTCGGCGAGATGCAGGCCAGCGGCGTGCTGCACGCAGCGCCCAAGGGCAATTACTTCCTGCTCGGTGGAGCGCCCACCGACAACAACGCAAAAGTCCTGCGCGAAGGGCAGATGAAAGTGCTGCAACCGGCCATCGACAAGGGTGATATCAAGATCGTCGGCCAACAATGGGTGAAGGAATGGAACCCTACCGAAGCGCTGAGCATTGTTGAAAACGCCTTGACCCGCAACGCCAACAAAATCGACGGCATCGTCGCCTCCAACGACGCCACGGCAGGCGGCGCCATCCAGGCCCTGGCCGCTCAGCAACTGGCCGGCAAGGTGCCGATTTCGGGGCAGGATGCGGACCTTGCAGCGGTCAAGCGAGTGATCGCCGGCACTCAAACCATGACCGTGTACAAGCCGCTGAAACTCATCGCCTCCGAAGCCGCCAAGCTCTCGGTGCAACTGGCGCGTAACGAGAAACCCGCCTACAGCTCGCAGTACGACAACGGCAGCAAAAAAGTCGACACCATCCTGCTCACTCCGACTCCGTTGACCAAGGACAACATCGACCTGCTGGAACAGGACGGGTTCTACACCAAGGCGCAGATTGCCGGAAAGTGATCATCACCCCGTAATGCCCCCCTGCAGGAGCTCGCTCCTGCGGGACCAGCCTCGTACCTGCCGCTTATGAGTCTCTGCCATGTCCGACTATCTGCTGCAAATGAACGGTATCGTCAAAACCTTCGGCGGTGTCAAAGCGCTCAATGGCATCGACATTAAGGTCAAGCCGGGTGAGTGCGTCGGGCTGTGCGGCGAGAATGGCGCCGGCAAGTCCACGCTGATGAAGATCCTTTCCGCGGTGTACCCCCATGGCACCTGGGACGGTGAGATCCTCTGGGACGGTCAACCGCTCAAGGCGCAATCGATCAGCGAAACGGAAGCCGCCGGTATCGTCATCATTCACCAGGAACTGACGCTGGTTCCCGACCTGTCGGTGGCCGAGAACATTTTCATGGGCCATGAACTGACGCTGCCTGGTGGGCGGATGAATTACCCGGCGATGATCCACCGCGCCGAAGCCCTGATGCGTGAACTGAAAGTGCCGGACATGAACGTATCGCTGCCGGTTTCGCAATACGGCGGCGGCTATCAGCAACTGGTGGAAATCGCTAAGGCACTGAACAAGCAGGCACGCCTGCTGATCCTCGACGAGCCTTCATCGGCCCTGACCCGTTCGGAAATCGAGGTGTTGCTGGACATCATCCGCGACCTCAAGGCCAAGGGTGTTGCCTGTGTCTACATCTCCCACAAGCTCGATGAAGTGGCCGCCGTGTGCGACACCATTTCGGTAATCCGGGACGGCAAACACATCGCCACGACCGCCATGGCGGACATGGATATTCCACAGATCATCACCCAGATGGTCGGACGGGAAATGAGCAACCTCTACCCCACCGAGCCACACGACATCGGCGAGGTGATTTTCGAAGCCCGCCACATCACCTGCTACGACGTCGACAACCCCAGACGCAAACGGGTCGACGATATTTCGTTCACCCTCAAACGCGGGGAAATCCTCGGCATCGCCGGGCTGGTCGGTGCAGGCCGCACCGAACTGGTGACCGCGCTGTTCGGCGCCTACCCCGGTCGTCACGAAGGCGAAGTCTGGCTGGATGGCCAACTCATCGACACCCGCACGCCGCTCAAGTCAATCCGTGCCGGCCTGTGCCTGGTGCCCGAGGACCGCAAGCGCCAGGGCATCATTCCAGACTTGGGAGTCGGACAGAACATCACCCTGGCCGTGCTGGACAGTTACTCGAAACTGACCCGCATCGATGCCGAAGCCGAACTGGGCAGCATCGATCGAGAAATTTCGCGCCTGCACCTCAAGACCGCGAGCCCGTTCCTGCCGATCACCAGTCTATCCGGCGGCAATCAACAAAAAGCCGTATTGGCGAAGATGCTGCTGACCAAACCCCGGGTCCTGATTCTCGATGAGCCCACCCGAGGTGTCGATGTCGGCGCCAAGTACGAGATCTACAAGCTGATGGGGGCGCTGGCGGCCGAAGGCGTGTCGATCATCATGGTGTCTTCGGAGCTGGCCGAAGTGCTCGGCGTTTCCGACCGCGTACTGGTGATCGGCGAAGGCCGGTTGCAGGGCGACTTCATCAACCATGAACTCACTCAGGAACAGCTGCTCGCCGCCGCACTCAGCCAGCCTGACAGCCATAACAATAAAGATCGGAAATCCGCGTAAATGAATCAGGTCAAACAACTCTTCACCCGCTACAAGATGCTCGCGCTGGTGTTTGCCGTGGCGTTTATCTGGCTGTTCTTCAGCTGGCAGACCGAGGGCGGATTCCTGACACCGCGCAACCTCTCCAATCTGCTGCGCCAGATGTCCATTACCGGGATTCTCGCCTGCGGCATGGTGCTGGTCATCATCAGCGGCGAGATCGATTTGTCGGTCGGCTCATTGCTGGGCCTGCTCGGTGGCGTCGCGGCCATTCTCGACGTTATCTACCACATACCGCTGCTGGCGAACCTGAGCCTTGTCGTCCTGTGCGGACTGCTGATCGGCCTCGCCAACGGCTACATGGCCGCCTACCTGCGCATTCCGTCATTCATCGTGGGGCTGGGGGGCATGCTGGCTTTCCGGGGCATTTTGCTGGGGATTACCGGCGGCACGACCATCGCCCCGGTGTCGCCGGAGCTCGTCTACATTGGCCAGGGTTATTTGCCACACACGATCGGCACGGGCCTGGGCGTTCTGCTGTTCGCACTGACGTTGTTCCTGACCTGGAAACAACGGCGTAATCGCGCCCTTCACGGCCTGGCGGCACATTCACTGGTGCGCGACGTAGCACGCGTGCTGTTGATCGGCGCGGTACTGGCCGGCTTCGTCCAGACCCTCAACAGCTATGACGGCATTCCCGTGCCGGTCCTGCTTCTGCTGATCCTGCTGGGCGGGTTCAGCTACGTGACCAGTCAGACCGTCTTCGGCCGACGCGTCTATTCCGTGGGCAGCAACATGGAAGCGACGCGCCTGTCCGGTATCAATGTACAGGCCGTGAAGCTCTGGATTTTCGGGATCATGGGCGTGATGTGCGCCCTCGCCGGGGTGGTCAACACCGCGCGCCTGGCTGCCGGTTCGCCCTCGGCCGGCAGCATGGGCGAACTCGACGCCATCGCCGCCTGCTTCATCGGCGGCACCTCCATGCGCGGCGGCTCCGGCACTGTCTACGGCGCCCTCCTCGGCGCGCTGGTCATCACCAGCCTGGACAACGGCATGTCCATGCTCGACGTCGACAGTTATTGGCAGATGATCGTCAAGGGCAGCATTCTGGTGTTGGCCGTGTGGGTAGATGTAAGCACCCGGACCGGACGACGCTGATCCGTTGCGGATGAGGCCAGAAGCGGTCAGTCGCTCAAAACACTTAAAAGCCACTGATTGCTAAAGCAATCAGGATCCGAAAATAGCTCACTCGGTCGAAGGGACGGATGCTTTGCTGCCCAAGCGGATCAGCTCATTGGAAAAACACAGGCCGACGATGATCAGTACTGCCCCTGCGTACAGGCTTTCGCGCGGTACTTCATTGAGCACCACAAACGCCAGCAGCGCGGCGAACAACGGCTCGGTCAGCTCCAGCGCCTGCACTTGGGATGGCTTGAGATACTCGATGGCCTTGGTGGTGCAGAAGAAGCCCAGGATTGTCGGCAGCGCGGCCAGCGCCAGCAGTGCGGCGATCGCCAGCGGCGACAGCTCGCCGATCGCGAAACCATCGGCCGCAGCCGGCATCAGCAGGTACAGGCTGCCAAAGAACAACAATTGCCGGGTGAAGTGCAGCCCCCCCGACACACCCATCCGCTTCATGGCAACCGAAAAGGCCCCGTAGCCGCAGCCGGCCATGGAAGCTAGCGCGGCACCTTGCAGGGTAAAGCCCTGCTGCAGGTCGGCGCCGAAGATCACCGCGATCCCAGCGATAGCCAGTGCGGCGCCCACGGTCGCGTTCGCGGTGATGGCATCCTTGAGGAAAATGCGCCCCAGAATGATCGAGGAAATTGAGGCACTGGCCATCAGCACAACCACCACACCTGCCGCAGCGTAGTGCCGATAGGCGGACGTTTCGAAGTGGAACAGCACAAAGATGCCAAGGAATGCGCAGATAGCCGCCTGAGTCCATTTGGTCGTCGACGCCGGACGCTTGAGGAAAAGCAGCAAGATCGAGAGAAGCATGCAACCCAGTACGGTCTTGATGACAGCGACACTGCTGGCGGTGAAGCCATTACTCATGAGTACTTTGCTGAGTACACCGATCGTTGCGTTCAGTGCCGCGGCGGAGAGGGCAAATATGATGCCTTTGCTGAAAGTAGATTGCATTGATGACGATCCCTGTCGCTGAATTGTCGTTCGATAGAATGCCGCCCTACATCGACGGCGCAAAGGTTGAGGATACGAAGATCCCCCCAACCCCACTATTTATTGTGACATAAGGGGCTAACGATTTTGTCGCCCCCAAGGGCGAAGTCAGAGAGCCTCGCCTTTGGCTATGCAATATGAGTTGACGAACGTTGCAGTGTGCTGCAAAGACTGACGTATATCCGGTTTGGCTATTCCATGTCTGTTGGCAAATTGCTCGACCGCTGCTGTATCAAAACGAGTGGTCTGGATAAAGTCCAAGGCTTCGGGTTTTGTATTCAAAAACCGCGCCACGGGAGGAATACTCAGTAGCAACTTCAGCAAACGGAGTGGAATGTAATGCTTGGGAGACTTTAAGCCCAAAGGTTGTGCCACCTGTACCAGGAGTTCTCGCAAGTTGGGAGTTTGGTCATCCAGCGCCAGCAGTTCCTGGCCCACCATGGCAGGATCAAAAGCACAAACCGCCACCAGCTCAACCAGGTAATCCACGGTGACCAGTGGCAGCCAGTGCTCGGCGGTACCGGGCACTGCAGTCAGCTTTCCCTGCACAAGGTTGCGTATCAGCTCCACCAGCGGCTGACCTTCAAGGATATGCCCCGTGCGGCTGTGGCCACAAACCGTCGAGGGGTGGACAACGGTCATCTCCCCGCCCTTGGCGGACATGACCTCCAGGGTCGCAAAATGCGCCTCCAGCTTGCTCCCCTCGTAACCACCGACATGTCGGTAGACGGCAGGCCAATTCGTCAGCTCCGGATAACGAGGATCAATTCCGATGCGCTGCAGATGTTCATGATTTTTCAGCATGTAGCCGCCGATCATCACTAACCGGCTTTTTTGCTCAGCCGCCAACAGCGCCACGCGCTTTGCCCCTTCCACATTCACCGCACGAGAATGCTCCACTGAAAGCCCCCATGCGAAGTGGGCGCCCAGGTGGAATATGACTCTGGCACGCCTTAGCACTTCTCGGTCAGCAAGACTCAGCCCGAGGTTGTCCCGCTCCAGATCGCCAGCTACGGCAAATACCCGGGTTGCGCACCCTCCCAAATTATCGACTTGCTCCCGCAGTGCAGCTAGTCGCTCCGGGCGACGCATCAACACCCGAATGGTGTGACCTTTTGCACTCAGGTACGCCACCAAATGTTGACCGATGAAGCCGGTACCCCCCGTGACAAAGCACTCCACGCTCATTTCCCTGTTCCTTGTTTAAGGTGAGAAATCAAGCGTAAACTATCGACCCAACTCTACAGTCAAGAGGTGTTTTCATGAAAATCGGTGAACTCGAAACCCGCAGCGGCGCCAGCCGCCATACGCTGCGTTACTACGAGCAAATCGGCCTGATCTCATCGCTGCGGCAAACTAACAACTATCGCGTTTACACAGCGCAAACTCTGCAGGATCTGGACTTTATCCAGCGCGCGCAAAGCATGGGGTTTTCCCTGGGGGAAATAGGCGAGATTCTGGATGCGCAGCGGAACAAGCTGATCGATTGTGCTGACGGCGCTAAGCTAATTGAAAAAAAGATGGCAGAAATCAAACAGAAAATCGCCAGCTTCCAAAGCATTTATCGATATCTGGATGAAGAGCGTGCAAACCTCGAAGCCAGTGCTGCCAAGCAACTTGAGCTTCAGCAGCGGAACAACGCTTCCAACTGAACTGTCAGCTTCTGGGAAACGGAAGCTGTAGCCTGCTTACCGTTTCAAGCCCATCGCTTACGCATGTTCTAAAACCTTGTGGCCAGGCCCTAGGGAAATTCTGAAAAAGACTTCCTGGTTTTGGCAAAATTTCCGGACTTCCCCCGCCGAGCTTCCAGAGAGTTCCGATAGCGCTTCCTCTCGCCCACCGTTCCAGTCAGAGGTTCGCCGAGCACAATCGATCACCACCCTTACACCATCCGGTCTTGTCTCCTGGCCGCCAAGAGCTGGCCCAGACAGCCCACTACCCGCACAAAAACCCCAGCAACGCTCGCATCACCCGTCCTTCCAAACTCACCGCATCCGTCTCCCCCCGCTCCCCCGCCGCATCGATCATGCCGTGGGCCATCGCCAGCAGGTCTTGCGCGGTCTGCAGTACATTGGCGCAGACCCACGGGGCTGACGGAAGGGTCAGCGCCGCTATCAGTTCGGTAAGAATGACGTTGGCCACGCGCTCATGGCGCTCTTGCAGCGGTAAGCGGCGCTCTTCGAAGTCGATGATTCTGGCCAGTTCCGGGCGCCGTAGCTGGTGGGCGACGGAGGCCTGGACCAGTGCGCGGATGCGTGCGAGGGCGTCGTCGTGTTGATGGACGTGCTGGACGTCATCGAGCAACTGAGTGGTTTCGCGTTCGATCAAGGCGACGGTCAGGGCGTCGCGGTTGGGGAAGTACTGGTACAGCGAGCCGATGCTTACGCCGGCGCGCTGCGCCACGGCGTTGGTGGAGCAGGCGGCGAGGCCGTCGGTTTCGAGAATGCGAGCAGCGGCTTCGAGAATGGTCTCGACGGTGTTGGCCGAACGGCGCTGGCTCGGGAGTTTGCGGGGGTTTAAGGGCGGCATTTCGCGGTGTTTGGTCATGATCGGGATGCGAGTTTTAAATATGAGTTATGACTCGTATTCTGGATTGGCTTTCCCCACTCTTCAACTACCAGGAATCATTATCATGGCTACGACATCACTGAGTGTTTTCATGTTGGTCAAGACCACCCAGGAATGGCTGGGGTTTTCAGTCGAGCATCGCTTTGAGCTGATGCGCACGCAGATGGAGCCGATTTTGCAAAAGCATGCGGCGCAGGTCTCGATGCGGTTTTTCGACATCGAGTTCTATTCGGCGCGGGTCACCGATCTGTGGTTGTGGGAAACCGACAGTCATCATGCGTATGAACTGCTGGTGGAGGATCTGCGGGAGACGCCGTTCTGGGATCGGTATTTCACCATCGTCGAGATTTTGCCGGGGGTGGAGAATGCCTATGCCAAGAATTATGATCAGGCACCGTTGTTGAGTGCGTAATGAAAATACCCCGACTCCACCCGCCAAGTTTTCCGATGAAGCAAATGACTTTCGCCGATGCCGAGTACGCCGGAAAACGCAAGCAGACCCGTAAAGAGTTGTTCCTGATCGAGCGGCGGCCAAGCGCGCGTTCGACGCCATGATGGGGATGAGCAAGATCGACATCGCAGCGATCGAAGCGGCGCTGGGGCGTTAGCCAACGCTGCTTGGGGCTGGGCGTTTGGATATGTCGATTCTGGCTGCTCCAGACGCCTCTCCCCGCGCAGTGAACAGGCGGTGCCCCTTATTCCGGCAGTCCCGCTTTGCGTAGACCGTCCACCAGCGTGGCGAGATTCTCCGGCCTGTGGATCGGTAGCCAATCAGAGATATTGCTGAGGCACAACGTAGGATCGAGCTTGCGCAAATGGTCCATCGCACGCTGCGCTTCGGCCATCCGTCCGGCAAGCGCATGGCTCGCTGCAAGGATGGCGACAGCCAACAGAAAATCGGGCAAATCCCGAAGTGCTTTCTCCGCCCATGACGACGCCGTATCGAAGCGGCCCACGAAGAGATTCGCGACTGCCATTCCGGCTTGCATTCTGTACAGCTCCGGGTCGAGGGGGCTGAACCGCATGGCGTGCGTAAAGTACTCGATGGCTGCATCGGTTTCGCCGTGCCAGAGCCTGAGGAACGCGCCGAGGAACCATGCGGCGGCGAGGTTCGGATTGAGCACGAGTGCCTTGTCCAGCAATGCAATGCCACCCCGCAGGTCGCCGGCAAGATAGCCAAGCGTATGGCCGCTTCGGGTGAGAGCGACCGCATCGCCCTTGTCCAACTCCACTGCCCGGCGAGCGAGTCGGATACCCTCCGCGACCTCCCGTGGGTGATCAGTCATCCAGCGATTGGCTTTGCGCCAACTATGACACCAGGCCGCCATCGCATAGGCCGATGCAAAATCCGGGTCAAACGCTATGGCCCTATGGAAGAGCGGCAGCGCCTGGTCGATGGCCTCCCGGGTGCCATGATGAAGCTTGGCCATTGCGCGCAGATAGTAATCGTAGGCGTCGAGACTTTCGGTGGGCGTGTGCCTCGCACGTTCGATCTCCGCCCGCTCAAGCTGTGGCGCGATCGCGCCAACCACGCTTTCGGTGATCTGGTCCTGCAGTTCGAAAATGTCCCCCAGCACACCTTCGAAACGACCCGCCCAATGGTGAGCCCCGGTTGTCGCATCGATCAGCTGGGCCGTGATGCGCACGCGATTGTTGGCTTTGCGCCAACTGCCCTCCAGCACATAGCGAACGCCCAATTCGCGACCGACTTGTTTCACGTCCACCGTACGGGTCTTGTAGGTAAAGCTCGAGTTGCGCGCGACGACAAACAGCCAGCGATACTGCGACAGCGCCGCGATGATGTCCCCTACCACGCCGTCGGCCAGGTAATCCTGCTCTTCGTCCCCGCTCAAGTTCACGAACGGCAAGACCGCGATGGACGGTTTGGCCGGCAGCGCCGGCTCGGATGCAGAGGCTTGAACCGAGGGGGCGGATTCGGTGCCTGGAAGGCCAACGCAATCCAGCGACTTGACGTCGGCGACGAAGCGGAATCCCTTGCGGGCCACCGTTCGAATCACACGCTGCTGCTGACCGTTGTCACCGACTGCCTTGCGCACCGCATTGATGTGGCTGGCCAGGGTCGACTCGGAGACGATTCGGCCGGTCCATATCGCATTGATCAGATCGTCCCTGCTGACGACGTGCTCGCGGTTCTGCGCCAGGTAAACCAGCAGGTCGAAAACCTGGGGCGCAGTGGCAACGACCTGGGAGGCCCGAAGGAGTTCTCGCCGGTCCAGGTCGAGCACGCAGTCATCAAACACCAATAGCATTCAGGGCTCCTGTCCCGTACTCACGCGCCGGGCACATGCCCGTGGTTACCGGCCGACGATTGGCGGCCAGGCGACGTGATTTATAACACGGGTTCCTGGACAAATAGCCAAGCCAAATTCAATGGAAACCCAAGGCTTCGACAAAGTATCGCGCCCGTCTGGCGAGCATGCTCCCTACATCGATCACTGCAACGAATTTGATCGACACCCAACCGAGGAGCGGGACATGAAAATTGTCGTTATTGGCGGTAGCGGACTGATCGGGTCGAACATTGTCAGCAGGCTACGTCTCTATGGACACGAGACGGTGGCGGCCTCTCCACGTACGGGCGTGAACACCCTCACCGGCGAGGGGCTGGCCGAAGCGCTTGCCGGTGCCCAGGTCGTCGTCGATGTGGCGAACTCCCCCTCATTTGAAGACCGGGCCGTCATGGAGTTCTTTCAAACGTCCGGTCGAAACCTGCTTGCAGCCGAAGCGGCCGCTGGGGTGGAGCACCATGTCGCGCTCTCTGTCGTAGGCCCCGATCGTCTTCCGCAAAGCGGTTACTTCCGGGCAAAAGTCGCCCAGGAAGAGCTGATCAAGGCGTCGAAGATCCCCTACACCATCCTGCGTTCGACGCAGTTCTTCGAGTTCATCGAAGGCATTGTCAATTCGGGTGCCGACGGCGACACGATTCGCCTCTCGCCTGCCCTTATCCAGCCCATCGCATCGGATGACGTCTCGGCGGTGCTGGCCGATCTTGCGGTCGGGGCACCGGTCAATGGCATCGTCGAAGTGGGCGGACCGGATCGTTTCCCTCTCGATGAACTGGCGCGCAAGTTTCTTGCCGCGCACCACGACAAACGGCAGGTCATCGCCGACGTGCATGCGCGCTACTTCGGCGATGAGTTGAATGATCGATCCTTGGTCGCGGGCGACGACGCGCACATCGGTCCGACACGCTTCCTGAACTGGCTCAGCCGCACATCGGCTTAAAGACCGCGCCAGTCAGCCAGGCAGGACGCTATCGAATCTCCACCTACGTATTTCTCACACAGAGGATTCACCATGACCCAGCGCATCGATTACCAGAAGCAATCCCCCGAGCTGTTCAAGAAGTTCGTCGAGTTCAGCCTTGCCTTCAAGCAATGCGCCATCGAGGAGTCGCTGCGCGATCTCGTGGATATCAGGGCATCGCAACTCAACGGCTGCGCCTTCTGCGTGGACATGCACGTGAAGGAAGCCACGATCCATGGCGAGCGGCCGCTCAGGATCCACCATGTCGCCATCTGGCGTGAGTCAACGCTGTTCAGCCCACGCGAACGCGCGGCCTTGGCATGGACCGAAATCCTCACCCAGATTCCCGCCCATGGCGTGCCTGATGAGCTCTATGAGCGTGTTCGTATACAACTGTCCGAGAAAGAGCTATCGGACCTGACCTTCCTGATCATGTCGATCAATGCCTGGAATCGCATCAACGTGGGCTTCCAGGTCGTGCCCGGCTCGTACGACAAGGCATTCGGCGTAGACAAGTCCGGCCTGTCCTGATCAGGCATCGGCACACAGGCGCAGCCCCGCCAGGGTGCCGCGCCATCTACTAATCGACAACGAGGAACACGCCATGTCCATTTTCAGAACGTTCGCCATAGGGCTCCTGTTGACCACCGGCACCGCCGGCGCACAGGAGGCATTGCCACCGGCGCAGGTAACACCGCTGATGACCAAAGCACTGGCGGACTATCCCGATAAGGAGGCGGTGATGATCACGGTGGAGTTTCCACCGGGTGGAGGCGATCCCGTGCATCGGCACAATGCACACGGATTCATCTATGTGCTGGAGGGTTCGATTGTGATGGGCGTGCGCGGCGGCGAATCCGTCACGCTGACACCGGGCCAGACCTTCTACGAAGGCCCGGACGACGTCCACACGGTCGGGCGCAACGCCAGCCTCACCAAACCCGCCAAGTTTCTGGTCGTCCTGTTGAAGGACAAGAGCAAGCCCATTTTTACTCCGGTGCACTGACAGCACCGCCCGCACACGCGGCCAGCTGCGTGCTCGGTGACGCCCTACTCGGCCGACATCATCCGTTCAACGATATCGGCCTGGGGCGCTCCCTTCCTCGACAGGACGCTGCAATGACTTCTCAACGGCTGCTTTCACAATTACGGCAGTGCGCAATCGCAACCCTAGGCGCAGTTTCGCTGGCCGGCTGCATGGTCGGCCCCGACTTCGTGAAGCCTGAAAACGGTCTTCACCAAACGGTGCTAGCGCCCAGACAGGACTACCCAAGCGCCGCCCTGACTTCCGACGCCACAGTGCCCTCCCAGTGGTGGTTGTTGTTCAACGACGCCGTGCTCGCCGAGCTGCAATCACGTGCGCAGGCTGACAACCTTGATCTGCTCATAGCCTCCGAACGCATTGAGCAAAGCCGAGCGCAACTGGGCATCGCCTCCTCGCAGTTGCTGCCCAGCGTGGCGGCCAATGCCAGCTACACGCGTGAGGGGCTCAGCGAACATGGCAAGTTCGCCGCCCTGGGAGCGCCTACTGCCCCCGATAATTTCTGGCAGCTTGGATTCGATGCCAGTTGGGAGCTCGACCTGTGGGGCCGAGCCCAACGTACGCGTGAAGGTGCTGCAGCGACCCTGGAAGCCACGGTGTATGACCGCGAAGCGGCACGGGTAGCTTTGTCCGCCGAAGTGGCGCGCACCTATTTGCAGTTGCGCGGAACGCAGGCACAACTGGACATTGCACAGCAAAATCTGGGGATTGCCGAACGCACCCTCGGCCTGGCCGAAAGCCGCGAGCGTAACGGCGTCGCGACGCGCTTCGAAACCTCGTCCGCTCGCGCGCAATTGGCGACGATCAAAGCCTTGGTTCCCGAACTGATCCAGCGTCGCAATGCCCTGATGAATGCTCTGGCGTTGCTGTTGGGAGAGCAGCCGCGCGCACTCGATGCGCAACTGCGTCAAGCCATGCCCTTGCCTTCGCTGCCGACTCACGTACCGGTCGGCGTCTCTTCTGAACTGGCTCACCGGCGACCCGACATCCTGCGCGCCGAAGCCCAGCTGCATGCCGCGACAGCCGCCATCGGTGTGGCCAAGGCTGATTTCTACCCGCGTATCGGCTTGAAAGGAAAAGTCGGCGTGGAAGCTTTTGAAAGCGGCGATCTCGCGAGTTGGGACTCGCGCTTCTTTTCCGTCGGCCCGACGGTTTACCTTCCGATCTTCCAGGGAGGGCGGTTGACGCAGCGTCTGGCCCTGAACGAATCACGGCAAAAAACCGCCGCGCTGGCTTATCGGCAAACGGTATTGCGAGCCTGGCATGAAGTGGACAACGCCCTGGATGCCTGGGCGGCACAACAACGCCGGCACGCTGAATTGCTGGATTCGTACGAACAGAACAAGCAAGCACTGCAGTCTGCCGAACGCGGCTATCAGCAAGGCGCTACGGACTATCTGAGCGTACTGACGGCGCAGCTCAATGTGCTTGCCAGCCAAACCAGTCTCAATGACAGCGCGACCAACGCCACGCTCACCGTGGTCAACCTCTACAAGTCGCTGGGTGGCGGTTGGGACCCGCAGGCTGGCATCGATCATTCAACGGCACCTCCATCGGTTGCCCTCGCGTCTCCGGTTGTTTCACCTTCGAAGGCCGACCAATGAACGGAGTCGCACTGTCGCCAGCGGACGTCCCTGCTACCACAACGCCCGGGGCCAAACCCTCGATACGCCCAATGGCAGGTCTCGTCGGGATTTTCATCGCAGCCATGATGGCGGGTTTGAACACCCGCGTCGGCGCATTGGCGTTGGCGGATGTACGCGGCGCACTCGGTTTTGGCCTCGACGACGCCTCCTGGCTGACCACCGCGTACAGCGCCGGGGAACTGATTGCCATGCCCTTTGCGGCGTGGTTTGCCATTACCCTTTCGCTGCGTCGCTTCGAGCTGTGGATGCTCGGCAGTTGTGCACTGCTGGCGGTGATCCTGCCCTTCATCCACGATCTGAACCTGCTGCTGACCTTGCGCTTTGTGCAAGGCATTGCCTGCGGCACGACGATTCCGTTGCTGATGATGGCGGCGCTGAAATTCCTGCCAGCGCCCATCCGGCTGTATGGGCTGGCGTTGTATGCGATGACCGCGACCTTCGCGCCCAATCTCTCGATCTGGCTGGCCGGGTACTGGACGGATGGGCTGTTCGACTGGCGCTGGGTGTACTGGCAGATCATTCCCCTGACCCTCATCGCCGGATTGTTGGTCGGGTGGGGACTGCCGCGGGAGCCCATCCAGATCCCACGCTTTGGGCAGGCCAATTGGTCCGGCATGACCTGCGGTGTGCCCGCGCTCGGCTTGATCACCGTCGCACTGGATCAAGGCGTACGGCTGGACTGGTTTCATTCGCCCTTGATCACCTTATCGCTGGTGGCCGGGCTGGCCCTGCTGGCCGTCTACCTGCTGACCGAGTGGTATCACCCCTCACCGTTCATCAAATTGCAGATTCTCGGCCGCCGCAACCTGGGGCTGGGCTGCATTCTGTTCGTCTGCCTGCTGGTGGTGCTGATGTCCAGCTCACTCTTGCCGGCCAGTTATCTCGGCCCTTTGCAGAACTACCGGCCCCTGCAAATGGCATCGATCGGTTTGATCGTCGCCTTGCCGCAACTGGTCCTGGGGCCTGTGGTGGCGCTGCTGCTGTATCAGAAGCGGGTCGATGCGCGCATCGTGTTCGCGTTGGGGCTGTTGTTGATCGCGCTGGCTTGTTTTTGCGGGGCGCAATTGACTTCCGACTGGAACCGCGAGCAGTTCGTCGTGGTGCAAACGCTGCAAGCGTTCGGCCAGCCAATGGCGGTGGTATCGATGCTGTTTCTGGTCACCAGCGTTGTGCAGCCCCCCGAAGGACCTTATGTGTCCGGCACCATCAACACCCTGCGCGCCTTCGGTTCACTGGCCGGTGCGGCAGTGGTCGGACAGCTGATGACCGTGCGCAGTCGTTTCCATGGGGAAATGCTGCTGGACCATGCAGCCCTGACAGATAACGCCCTGGCGCTTGAGCCGTCCCAACTGATGGACCTCATCGGCCAGCAGTCGCAGGTGCTGTCGATCGCCGACGCCTATCGCGTGCTGGGCATTCTGGCGCTGGTGTTGATTCCTCTGGTGCTGCGGCTGACCTACATCCCCGCACCCGACGTGCGCGCGGCCTCACCCTCTACCTCTCCTTCATCTTCCTCACACGGATAACTCATCATGGCCTTGCCAAAGAAAGCCAGGATCATCAGTGCGGTGCTACTGCTTGCAGTGGCGATCGGCGGTGTTCTCTATCTCAATCGCCCCGAATCCAGCGCATCGACCCAGTCCACGGACGATGCCTACGTCCTCGCCGACTTCACCACGGTTGCACCGCAGGTGTCGGGAACGGTCGACTCAGTGATGGTCGAAGACAACCAGCTGGTCAAGAAAGGCGATCTACTCGCAATCATTGACGACCGTGATTTCGTTGCGACCCTGAACGCGGCGAAGGCCGAGGTCGCCAGTGCCCGGGCCGGCATCGCCAGCCTGCAAGCGCACCTGATTCAGCAGGAAACCGCCATCCGCCAGGCCCAAGCGGCCGTTGCCGCAGACGATGCTGCGCTCAAGCTGGCCAGCGTCAATCAGACCCGTTATCGCAACCTGGCCACCGACGGCTCGGGAACGGTGCAAGCGCGGCAACAGGCCGAAGCGCAACTGAGCATTCAACAGGCCCGTGGGGAAACGAGCCAGGCAGGTTTACAGGCCGCTCGGCAACAAGTGGATATCCTGAAAGCTGATCTGGAGAAAGCCAGGGCGGCTCTTGCCCACGCTCAAGCCGCACAAGCCACCGCAGAGCTGAAACTTTCCTACACCCGCATCACGGCGCCAATCGGCGGCACGATCGGGCAGAAATCGGTACGTATCGGCGCCTTCGTCAATGCAGGGAAACCCTTGCTGGCGATTGTTCCGCTCGATGCCGTCTATGTCACGGCCAACTACAGGGAGACGCAACTGGCGCGCGTACAAAAGGGTCAAGCCGTGGATATCGAGGTGGATGCCTTGCCGGGCGAGACGCTGCAAGGAACGGTGGACAGCCTGGGACCGGCCAGCGGAGTCACCTACTCCGCCGTCGCGCCGCACAACGCCACCGGCAACTTCACGAAGATCGTCCAGCGCTTGCCTGTACGCATTCGCATCGATCCCGATCAGCCCGCGGCGGCGAAGCTGCGAGTCGGCATGTCCGTGACGCCGAAAATCCGTATCCGGTGATATGACGCCGGCGTGTCTCGTTACAATGCTCCAAAGCTACTCCCAAGAATGAGAATGACCTTGCAGAGCCTAACCCCGACACCCGCCCTCACCGCCCGCGAAGTCTGCCAACGCCTGCGAGACGCCGCCCTGGAAGTCCTCCCGTTGCGGCGCCTCCACGAACCGTGTGAACCCGGTCAGGTACAGGTCGATATCGAAGGCTGGCATCTGACCCTCGACTTCGACGGCAACCGCTTGCACCACTGCCAACACTGCCGGAGTCCGGACGGTCGCGAGGGAACACTCCAGGCCTGGCGTTACGGCACTGACCCGGTCAGTTTACTGAGCACCTGGGAGTTGGCGCAGGTTGAGCGACTATTGAGATAGCGCGATCAGCCCTGCTTCACGTAATGGATCACCTCTTCAAGCGTGTCTATGTCTGGAGCATTGCTCACTAACGCTTGCGGGCGGCACCATGGGTAATCCAGATGCGATAGCCACTCCATGATGCAGTGCAGATCAGTCGCTGGCAGGGTTTTCATGTGCTCGATGGTGATAGTGAGCCTCTGGACAAGTCCCGACTCGGGGCTGAACTGCCATTCATACAGACCGCAACCGACCCGGGCGTCGCCGGAGTGCTTGTCGGACATGCCGACCAGCCATTTGCACTGGAAGGTTTTGGCCTGCGGTTCAGGTGGGTGTCCCAGGCAGAAGGTATAGACGTTTTCGAAGGTCTGGCCGAACCGCCTGACCAGCACATCACCGATAGGCCCAAGGCCTTCGACGTGGGGTGGAAACGAGATGGATCCGGTGTGCACGACCATGTCCAGGATCGCGTCCGGCGCAAAGGCCTGGTCTAACAAATGTGGACGGTTGCCGTCCTTGGCTTTGATGTACTGTCGAATCGATAGTTGAGCAGTGTTCATTGTGTGTCCGTCGCATCCATTCTGGGTTGAGAGCCGCCTCATACGAGGCTCACATGACTATTACACAGACCCCGTACGCCTTTATAAAGCGCTATTCCACAAATCCGTCACCAGCATGCAACCGGGCGCATGGGTGATGCACAGCGGCGGACGTGAAGCTTGCACCACCGATTGCGGGGTCACGCCGCAGGCCCAGAACACCGGGATTTCGTCGGCTTCGATCGGTACGGCATCGCCGTAGTCCGGGTTGCTTAGCGAATGGATGCCGATTAGCGCCGGATCACCGATGTGTACGGGCGCCCCATGGACATTGGGCATGCGTGCGGTGATCTGAATCGCCTGGATCACTGCGGCGGCTTTCATCGGGCGCATGCTCACCACCATTTTGCCAGACAGGCGAGCGGTGGAACGTGTGTCGATGTTGGTCCGGAACATTGCGACATTGCGCCCCAGATCTATGTGCCTGAGGCGGATACCAGCCTCAAGCAGAGGTTGTTCAAAAGAGAACGAGCAGCCGAGGGCAAAGGCGACCATGTCGTCCTGCCACAAATGCTCGATATCCGACGGTTCTTCGCTCAGCTCGCCATGGCGATAGACCCTGTATCGGGGCACGTCATGGCGGATATCAATGGCCGTCCCGAGATTACGAAAATATGGATCACCCGGTTCAGTAACGTCGAGCACCGGACATGCCTGCCGATTGAGTGTGCAATACCGGAGAAACTCGTTAGCCCAATCAGTGGGCAGAATCACGATATTGGCTTGCACCCGACCTTGGGCCAAGCCGCTGGTGTGGTCCCGATATTGCCCGGCGGCGATGCTTTGGCGCAGGGCCAAAGGGGAACGCTGCTGTAATTGCTCAAAGGACAGGACTGACTGATTCATCACGGCATCTCTTCAGGTTCGATGACTCTTTTTAGAAAACCATGACGACGCCGTCCAACTAGGAATGTTGTTACCCCCGAACAACTAATAATTATTCAAGGGGCTGTCGACTGTTGAGACCGGGCGTTGGAACCATTCGAAGCGGGCCGACATCCTCAGCGTATTGGCAAACCACTTGGCGGCTCATGTTTACGATGCTCTCGATCAATTCCAGGCCGACCCCGGCGCGCCACGAAGCCACGACATCCAATTGCGGCAAGCTTGTGCCCGGTTCCAGCTGAATCAGCTCGCCACTGGCCAAGGGCTTAGCCACTAATGCGGCCGGTAATGCGCCAATACCGAAGCCGTCTCGAATCAACCGGGTCATGGCCGAAACAGAGTTGACGCAACTGACTCGCGGCGTACTGATGCCATGGGCGTGCATAAGGTTGAGCACATCCTGATGGGGTCGTGAGTTTTTAACGAAGGTGATGATGCGCTCGCTGGCCAACTCGGCAAGGGAGGCAAAGGGGCGGGCATAGATTGAGTTGCTGGCGGCGATCCAGTGCATGGGATAGTGCGCCAGTTCGAGATTACGTACGCTTTCGTGGCGGATCAGGTCAGTCTGGAAAACGATGTCCAGATAGCCCTTTTGCAGCTGGTCGCACAGGTTGCGCGCGGCGTCGGCGTTGATCTCGATTTCCACGGTGGGGAAAGTCTGCATCAAGGTCGACATGAACGGGCTGAGCCAGGTGTGGATCACCGTATCCATCACGCCGATACGCACCAGGCCCTGCTGCTGGCTGGTGTTGTCCAGCGAGTGCTTCAACGCTCGCTGAACCTCAAGCATCTGCTCGGCATAGTCGAGCACTTTCACACCTTCGGGTGTTAGCGACACCCCCCGCGAATCACGCACGAACAAGCGCAGGCCCAACTCCTCTTCCAGCGAGGCAATCCGGCTGGAGATGGCGGCCTGAGTGCTGAACATTTTCTCCGCGGTCAGGCTGAAGCTTTGCAGTCGGGCAACCCAGACGAAGGTTTCGAGAAATTTGAGGTTCATGGCGACTCTCGTGGCTTTCGCAGCTTTTGTATGTGGGAGTGCGGACACTGCTCTCCCACAGGGAAACATGTTCGGCACCTGGCAATTGTTACTCCAGAAGCCGTCGCGCAGGTATCAAATTTTCTTATGTGCAACCTCGCTTTTTTCCCGTTTGACGCCATTCTGCCGCGGCGCGAAGAATCCACGCCATGACGCAGCCACTGCGCCTGCCTCCCACGACACCGCCTTCACAAAAAAATAATGAGGCGTGTCCGTCATCTTCGCTTGCTGCCGCAGGAACCCCTATGGAAAAGACCATAATTGACAGCGTGCCTTCAGGCACGGGCCGCGCCGGTCCGTTCAGTTGGTACGGCCCTCTGTCAAAAAATGAAAAACGCACATTCTGGAGCTGCAAAATCGGCTATGCCCTGGACGGCATGGACACCCAGATGCTGAGTTTCGTCATTCCCACACTGATCGCCACCTGGGGCATCTCCAAGGGGGATGCCGGAATGATCGGCACCTGTACGCTGCTGGCCTCGGCGGCAGGCGGGTGGGTTGCCGGGATTTTGTCCGACCGCATCGGCCGGGTACGAACCCTGCAACTGACGGTCCTGTGGTTCGCGTTCTTCACCTTTTTGTGTGGGCTGGCGCAGAACTACGAGCAATTGCTGGTGGCCCGGACGTTGATGGGCTTTGGCTTCGGTGGAGAGTGGACGGCGGGCGCGGTGCTGATCGGCGAAGTGATTCGCTCACAGGATCGGGGCAAAGCGGTAGGCATGGTGCAGGCCGGGTGGGCTCTGGGTTGGGGGCTGACGGCGTTGCTCTATGCCGGGTTGTTCAGCTTTCTACCGCCGGAAGAAGCCTGGCGGGCGCTGTTCATGATCGGGTTGGTGCCGGCGTTGTTTGTGCTGGTGATTCGCCGGCTGGTCAAGGAATCGGACACCTTTGAGCACACCCGGCGTGAGCGCAAGGCCAAACCCGAGCAGGATTCGCCGTGGGCGTTCTTCGAAATCTTCGCACCACGGATGCTCAGCACCACCTTGCGTGCGTCGTTGCTGACCACCGGCGCGCTGGGCGGCTACTACGCGATCACCACCTGGTTGCCGACCTACCTGAAAACCGAACGGGGCCTGAGCGTGCTCGGCACCGGGGGATATCTGGCGATGGTTATCGTCGGTTCGTACATTGGTTATGTGACCAGTGCACTGCTGACCGATGCCATCGGTCGCAAGAAGAACTTCATCCTGTTCGCTGTCGGCTCCATGGCAATAGTCCTGGCCTACACCCAGTTGCCCATCGATAACAGCTTGATGCTCTGGCTCGGGTTCCCGCTGGGCTTTTTCGCCTCGGGCATCTTCGCCGGCATGGGGGCTTTTCTCACTGAGTTGTTTCCGACTCGCATGCGTGGTTCGGGCCAGGGCTTCTGCTACAACGCCGGACGCTCCATCGCCGCGCTGTTCCCGTTGCTCATCGGTGCGCTGAGCGACAAGCTGCCAATTGGTACGGGTATCGGAATCTTCGCAGCAGGTGCTTATGGCGTGGTGATTCTGGCGGCGCTGAGTCTGCCGGAAACCCGCGGTCGACAACTCGAGTCCTGAGCCCCGACACGTCTGAGCAAGACTGCTCAGACGTCGCTGATCCACTTCTTATCGACAACATCGGTCGCGAGCGGCAACGCCCCCCGAGAGGGTTCGCTCGCGCCTGCAAAAGGAGCATGGCATGAACGATTTCATTTCCACCCAGCGCGTGTACGTCCCGGTTGGCACATTGCTCGGCTTGAGCCTGTTCTGTGCACCGGTTGCCCAGGCGGATTTCATTGCCGACAGTAAAGGCAGTCTCGAAGCGCGCAACTTCTATTTCAATCGCGATTTCCGCCAGGCAGGTTCGCGGGACAAGGCAGAGGAATGGGCGCAGGGTTTCCTGTTGCGGATGGAGTCCGGTTACACCGCCGGCACTCTGGGCTTTGGCCTGGATGCCTTGGGCATGGCCGGTTTCAAACTGGACTCCGGTGGGGGGACGGCGGGCACCAATCTGTTGCCGGCAGATTTGTCCGGTGGCTCCCAGAATAGCTACAGCAAATTGGGCATGACCGCCAAAGTGCGCTTGTCCAACAGCACCCTGAAGCTTGGGACTTTGCAAATCAAGGACCCGGTAGTGAACTCCAATGACACTCGTTTGTTGCCGTCAACCTTCAAGGGCGGCATGGTCAATGTGCAGGAAATCGACCGTTTGAAACTTACAGGAGGTCAACTCACACAGATCAATGTTGTTGACTCTACCAATTATCAGAACATGACCGCCAACCGCATCGGCGGGCAAAGCGACAAGTTCCAGTTTGCCGGGGCTGACTATCAGTTCATGCCAAACCTGACTGCGCAGTACCGCTATGGCACGCTGGAGAATATCTACCAGCAGAACTACCTCGGGCTGGTGCACTTGCTGGACCTGGGCAAGGGCCAGTCGCTCAAGAGCGACGTGCGCTATGCGCGCAGTACCGAAGACGGCAGCTTCCGTGAGCTCGACAACAAGGCCTTTGGTGCACTGTTTACCTACAGCCTTGGTGGCCATGCTCTGGGCTTCGGCTACCAACGCATGAGCGGCAACGATCCGTTTCCGTATATTGGGCGCAGCGATCCATTCCTGGTCAACTTCGTGCAGATCGGCGACTTCGCCAACATCGACGAGCATTCCTGGCAAGCACGCTACGACTACAACTTTGCCGCACTCGGTGTGCCGGGGCTGAGCTTTATGACCCGCTACATCTCTGGCGACAATGTGCAACGCGCAGCGCCAGGTGAAGGCAAGGAATGGGAGCGCAACACCGATATCGCTTACGTGGTGCAGGACGGTACGCTGAAAGGGCTGGGCCTCAAATGGCGCAACGCGTCGGTGCGTTCGAACTTCGGTAATGATCTGGATGAGAACCGCTTGATCCTCAGCTACACCCTGGCGCTTTGGTAAATGCCAGTCAGTTAAGGCGCAGCTTCTTTTGCCGGCTAGCTTCAGGTCATGCCTATGAACCCTTGCTACCGCGGAATACACAAGGCCGAGATCAATCACAAGCCAATGCGGCTGAGACAACTCAAAAGCCTGCTCAAGGAGCACCAAAGCGGACGAGCGCAGCCTCGATAAATCGTCGGAGTTTGGCTGTTCTCTGACGATTGGCCGTGTAGAGCAAATGCATTTGTCGGCTCGGTGCTTCGTAATCAGCTAACAGTCGAACCAACTCGCCGCTGCGCAACGCGGGCTCAAGAAAGTCTTCGGGACCAAGGACAATCCCGAACCCGTCCAGCGTTGCCGACAGCAGTGCTTTGCTCTCGTTGACCTGCAATCGACTGACGACTTGTACCCGTTCAACTGCGGAGCCTTTGCAGAATACCCATTCGCGGTCGGCCGGCCGGGACCAATAGGCATACCCCAGACACTCATGGTTCTTCAGATCATCCGGTATTTGTGGCACTCCGCGGTCGGTCAGGTAGCTCGGTGCTGCACAGGCTACCAACCGATAAGGTGCCAACGGCCTGGCGGTCAAACTGGACGCGGTCAACGGGCCAATTCTGAAAGTCACTTCATAACCCTCCTCCACCAGATCGACGAAGCGATCGGTCAAATGCAAATCGATTTCGACTTCCGGGTGTTGACGCAAAAACTCCGTCACAAAAGGCATGAGGCTATAGGAGCCGAACGTGACGGGAGCACTGATTTTCAGTTTGCCGCGCGGGGTGTCGTTCATGATCTGCGCAAGGGAGTCGGCAGC
Source organism: Pseudomonas sp. Pseusp15 (assembly GCF_059492165.1). Taxonomy (NCBI): domain Bacteria; kingdom Pseudomonadati; phylum Pseudomonadota; class Gammaproteobacteria; order Pseudomonadales; family Pseudomonadaceae; genus Pseudomonas; species Pseudomonas sp. Pseusp15. Next base: position 1,493,875 of record NZ_CP168523.1, on the reverse strand, counting down.
CTGAGCTTCGCTCAAAATGTGCTTACAGCGTTCGTAGTAAGCGCTACCCAACTCAGTCAGGCTCTGGCGTCGGGTGGTACGGTTCAGTAGCCGTGCACCTAGCCGCTGCTCAAGCGCGGAAACATGCTTGGCCACCATCTGCGCCTGGTCAAGGTGTTCAATGCAATCCTCGCCCAGGACCTGGTGCAGGACACGCGCTCGAAAGCAGCGCCCGACCGACGCGCACTGCCGATCGCGGCGGATGATCCGGCGGCGAAAGCGCTGGTGATCAAGTTACTGGACGAGATTGGATTCGACGCGGTAGATGCGGGCAGTCTTGATGAAAGCTGGCGATTCGAACGGGCTAAACCCGCCTACTGCATACCGCTGGATAAAGAGGGGCTGAAGGTTGCCTTGGCTGCGGCCCATCGGCAGGTCGAATTGCCCGAGGGATCGTGGCGCCGCTGAATAGCCCACAACCTGCTGGATCGAGAGAAGGCTTGGAGCTGACTGCGGACAGTCAGCTTTGGGTTGTGGATTCAACCGGTCGACGTAACAGGCAGCATTCGGCCAAAAAGCGGTCTGTGGAGCGCGCCTCGTAATTCCAGGGTCACTCACAATTTTGACTCGATACGACTGACTCACTCGGGCCGGTAGCGGTAACGACTTTCCGGCGCAGAATCATCATTCCCGCAGGTACAAGGCGAGTTGCACTGCGGCTCGCGGATGGCCGCCGGCCACCCGCGAGCCAGTGCCATCAAGCCAGCAGCTTAAGCTCGTCTTTACCGTACTTGAGCGATTTCTCGTCTGGAATCATCAGGCCAGTGTGCTCGTTGCGCCCCTGCAGGATGAAGCGGGCGTTCGGGGTGCCCAACTGGGTAGCGGCCTGCTGGCTGTCGGCGCCGATCTCGCCCTTCTTCATGCGGTTGACGATCACCCCCACCGCCGTATCGTTGAAGTCGCGCAGCATCCAGGCATCGCCATCGCTGTCGCCAGCCACCAACACCGGGCCATAGCCCTTCTGTTTAACCAGCACGTTCTTGATGCCGACGGTCTTGCCCGGCCCGTAGTTGAAGTGCCAGTCCGGCTGATAGCGAGTGGTGTACTTGCCGCCTTCCATCGCCATGCGCAGGCCGATCACGTTCTCAGGCGGAACGTCGTATCCGTAATGAGAATTGCCCGCGAACACGCGTACCACATCGTCGATGGAGGCGGTGCTGACATAGACGTCGATGCCGTTGGCGCGCAGCGTGTGCATCAGGCCGCGGATTTCCTCATGGATGCGGATGCCATGAAAGTGCGTATCCGCCACCACCCCGGCCTTGCCCGGCAACGTGCGTGAGCTCTCGTACTTGACCTTGCGCAGTGCGTCGCCGATGGCGTAGTTGTTGGAAGCCTCGGCCATCGCCTGCAACTCAGCCGTGGTCATGTTCTTGTAGAAATACAGAATCCACTTATAGCCGATCTCCACCGGGTAACTGTCGCAGATCGCGTCGTACATAAAGTAGAGCTTGGCGAGAAAATCCTTGTACTGCTCGCTGGCCTGAATCTCTTCCAGGCTCTTGTCGCCGGCGAGCCCCTTGTAGTTGGCGTGCAACCAGCGGTAATCCGCTTCTACGTCGCTGGCGATGTCTTCCATCTTGACCGGCTTGCCGTCCACCGTGGTGTAGTCCTTCATGAACGCGCCGTTCGGCACGTCCTGACGCACCACCTCAGCGAACTCATCGGGCGTCAGCTTGTACTGCAGATGATTGATCTGGTAGACCAGCAGCGCTTCTTCACAGTCGTTCATGATGCAGGTGTTGTCCCAGTCGAACACCGCGTACGGGCGCTGGTCAGGGCGGTAGGACGCGCTCTTGACGCCGTGCTCATCGATCACCGCCTGCAGACGCTTTTGGTTGAGCGGCGACCAGCGCGCCGGGTCCAGCGCACTTGGTGTGGCCGGGGGCGTGGCGGCTTGCGTTATGCGGGACGACAACAACAGCGGACTGACAACGGAAACGGTGGCGAGGGTGTTCAGAAACTGGCGACGCTGCATGGCATAGCTCCTACTTCTAAATGAGAGGTTACAACCGAGGCGATGGCGAAAGCGTGTTTCGAAATGCGGACGAGGGGAAGAAACCGTCCGGCCACGAGGCTAGCTCCAAATACACAAAAAAACAATAATGCCTCAATATCACACAAACATGACGCGCAGGCTGCGCCAACCCAATGATCACAAGGCCGCGCCAAACTTGACAGCGACTGACGCCTCTCCACAATGCGTGCTCGGACAGCGACTCGAACAGCAGGGACACCCGGTATGTGGCAAGAAGAGCGTTACCAGCGGATCCGCGCACTACTATCGACTTTGCAGCGCGTCACCACCGACCGCATTGTCACGGAGCTGAACGTTTCACGCGAGACGGTGCGACGCGACCTGGTCGCTCTGGAGGAACAGGGGGAGTTGAAGCGGATACACGGCGGCGCCATCCGCGTTGAAGACGAAGCGCCCATCGCCGAGCGGGCGAACATCAACGTCAAATTCAAGCGTGACCTCGCGCGCGCAGCGGTCAGTCTGCTGTCGCACGGACAGACTGTGTTTATCGACGCGGGCACCACCACCGTCATCCTCGCCGAAGAGCTGGCCAAGCTGGGAGGGCTGACCGTGATCACCAACTCGTTCAACGTGGCGTTGCAATTGCGTAATCCCGCTGTGCCAGGCGGCCAGCACAACGAGGTGATCGTACTGGGCGGTTCACTCGGCGACCGTGCTCCCGCTACGGTTGGCGGCACCACGGTGGCGGAAATTGGCCGCTATCGGGCCGACCTCGCGCTGTTATCGCCCGTCGGCATCGACGCCCAGCGCGGTGCCAGCAACTACGACCACCGCGAAGCCGAAGTGGCGCGCGCCATGGCCGACAATGCCGAAGGCGTGGTCATCCTCGCCGACTACAGCAAGATCGGCGTGGAGAGCCGCGTCGCTTTCTGCCCGCCAGAACGCATCGACGTGCTCATCACCAACCACAAGGCCAGTACCGAAGCGGCGTTCGCCGCACTGAACGCCAAGCTCAAACGTATTGTCCTGGTGTAGTAGTGGCTCGGCGGTTGCAACAGGCATTGACGCAGCGTGATGCTCCAGTGCGGCGCAACCGGGTAGATCTTGCACGACGCGACTCTCGGCGCGGGCAAACTGACCGTAACTGCATTGGCTGCGATCGCTTGCAATGGGTCGTTTACTGCCCTTGGCGACAGGCAACAATCGGCCCAACAACAGCCAGTCAATGAAGCAGTGGCCTGCGACCGCGATCAATCACAAGCCAATGCGGCTGAGACAACTCAAAAGCCTGCTCAAGGAGCACCAAAGCGGACGAGCGCAGCCTCGATAAATCGTCGGAGTTTGGCTGTTCTCTGACGATTGGCCGTGTAGAGCAAATGCATTTGTCGGCTCGGTGCTTCGTAATCAGCTAACAGTCGAACCAACTCACCGCTGCGCAACGCGGGCTCAAGAAAGTCTTCGGGACCAAGGACAATCCCGAACCCGTCCAGCGCTGCCGACAGCAGTGCTTTGCTCTCGTTGACCTGCAATCGACTGACGACTTGTACCCGTTCAACTGCGGAGCCTTTGCAGAATACCCATTCGCGGTCGGCCGGCCGGGACCAATAGGCATACCCCAGACACTCATGGTTCTTCAGATCATCCGGTATTTGTGGCACTCCGCGGTCGATCAGGTAGCTCGGTGCCGCACAGGCTACCAACCGATAAGGCGCCAACGGCCTGGCGGTCAAACTGGACGCGGTCAACGGGCCAATTCTGAAAGTCACTTCATAACCCTCCTCCACCAGATCGACGAAGCGATCGGTCAAATGCAGATCGATTTCGACTTCCGGATGTTGACGCAAAAACTCCGTCACAAAAGGCATGAGGCTATAGGAACCGAACGTGACGGGAGCGCTGATTTTCAGTTTGCCGCGCGGGGTGTCGTTCATGATCTGCGCCAGGGAGTCGGCAGCCTGAGCTTCGCTCAAAATGTGCTTACAGCGTTCGTAGTAAGCGCTGCCCAACTCAGTCAGGCTCTGGCGTCGGGTGGTCCGGTTCAGCAGCCGCGCACCTAGCCTCTGCTCAAGCGCGGCAACATGCTTGGCCACCATCTGCGCCGACAGGCCCAATCGCTCGGCAGCACTGGCATAGGAGCCGGATTCCGCCGCCATCACAAACGCTCCCATGCTCGTCAGACGGTCCATCATTCAACACTCCTGGTAACGAGACTAAGTAGCCGATGATTATTTATCTGCTGTTGGTTGGCAATCATCATGGTTTCTTCTTACTTAACCAGCGGAGCAAGGACATGCGTATCGGCATTATTGGGGCAGGCTTCATCGGACGTGCAGTGGCGCAATTGGTCATCGCCGCGGGACACGAGGCGATGCTCAGCAATTCACGTGGGCCACAGACCATGAGCAGCGTGCGCAATGGCATTCCTGGCAGTCAGGTCGGCACTATCGAGGACGCAGCACAATTTGGCGAAGTTGTACTCGTGGCAATTCCTCTTGAGCATTACCGAAGCGTGCCGGCCAAGTGGCTAGAGGGCAAAACCGTGCTGGATGCCAATAATTACTACCCGGAGCGCGACGGTCACATTGCCGCTCTCGACCGATTCGAAACCACCACCAGCCGCTTGCTCGCCGAGCACCTGCCCCACTCCAGCGTGGTCAAGGTGTTCAATGCAATCCTTGCCCAGGACCTGGTGCAGGACGCGCGCCCGAAAGCAGCGCCCGACCGACGCGCACTGCCGATCGCGGCGGATGATCCGGCGGCGAAAGCGCTGGTGATCAAGTTACTGGACGAGATTGGATTCGACGCGGTAGATGCGGGCAGTCTTGATGAAAGCTGGCGATTCGAACGGGCTAAACCCGCCTACTGCATACCGCTGGATAAAGAGGGGCTGAAGGTTGCCTTGGCTGCGGCCCATCGGCAGGTCGAATTGCCCGAGGGATCGTGGCGCCGCTGAATAGCCCACAACCTGCTGGATCGAGAGAAGGCTTGGAGCTGACTGCGGACAGTGTCAGCTTTGGGTTGTGGATTTCGGTCAGTCGCGACTCGCAGCAATCGGCCAGAAGCAGTCAATCGCTAAAACTCCAGCACCCCAAATGGGCCGCTTTTTCTGCATATCTGCACGACTGGATAGCTAAGCGGCGCGTACTCGCGCCGAATACCCAAAATCCTTTAATCGCCTCACATCATGAACAAGACACGGAGAGCCCTATGGAGCAGCACAAACACATTTGCGGCACAGACGAGATCAGAGTTCACCTTAAGGACGGTAGCGAGCTTAAGTACTGGGCACAAAAAAATTGTGGATTCCAAGAATGAGATAAGATCAGCCGTCAAGGAGGCTGGCGAGTCGCTTACCGCAGTCCAGCGGCGGATCAAGCTAATCCAGCACGCATGAGAAAGCAGTCCGGCCCAGTTTCGGGATTCGCTACCTGAAGTCCTCTCGCCCATCGCCATTCGCCTCCTGCTACGCTCTCACTTAGCGCCCCTAAGCAGCTCACGGCATCGTTGGGTCGCCAGGAGCCTAAAATGAAATGCGCATTTCTGACGTTCATAACCCTACTCACCTGCTCATCGGCAATAGCATCACCGCCAGATGGAGAAACACTTTTTCAAGATAACTGCATTGTTTGTCACGGGCCTCGAGGCACGGGAGGATCGGCACCTAAGCTGGCCGGAGATGCCAGTGAATGGAAATCAAAAGTATTTGAGCGAGCAGTGCTGAGCGGTATCGACGACCATGGGAAGCCTCTGAAGGCGCCAATGCCGCATTGGGCTAGCGCTAGCTTCAAATCTGACAGCGGTGTAAAGCCAAGCAAACTTGAAATTGATGCAATTCAGAAATACCTGCATCAGCAAAAGTAGTGTGCTTGCTTCGACCGAATGCTTTCGTTTCGGCGACATGCTTTTCACGCAGTGCTCACAGAATGGAGCGCAGACTACCCCTGCTCCTTTGAAGAATTCCCATTTGGCCCGCCCGCATGCGGGCCATTTTTTTGGCTGCTACGCGCTCCTGATTCAAAGGAGAAGTGGCCATACCTGACGTCTATGTTTCGCATCTTCGGCAGCTTCATCGACGCTGAGCAGAAAGAGTGGTTAGCATCCCACAAACCTAAACGCGCCAAAGGCATCTAGCAGTACGGATGGAGCTGGCGGCCAGATCTAGGCTGCGGGCTATCGTAAGAAGTCATTTAGCACTGTTAGCATTGGCGGCTACGTTAGGTCGGGAGGCTGTTATGGAGGGCTGCTATGGGTCGTATGCCGCCCTTCGCAATAAACCGCAATAGCCCAAAAGCAGTCAATTTCGCTCCATTTCGGCTACCCTCACAAAGCGCCACGCAGCAATCACCTTGTGCCAGGCGCCTCGACATTCTTCCGTAAATGCACCGGAGATCTTCCATGCTCAAGCGTACCCTGGCACTGGCCGTCGGCTTGTCCTTGTCTTTTTGCACCCTGCTGGCGCAAGCCGCCGAGACCCTGAAAGTCAGCGCGATTCCTGATGAGGCCCCGACCGAACTGCTGCGCAAGTTCAAGCCGCTTGGCGCCTATCTGGAACAACAATTGGGCATGAAGGTCGAGTTCGTGCCCGTGAGTGACTATCCGGCGGTGGTCGAGGCGCTGGCTACCGATCGCATCGATCTGGCCTGGCTGGGCGGCTTCACGTTCGTGCAGGCACGCCTGAAAACCGGCAATGCCATTCCGTTGGTGCAGCGTGAACAGGACGCCCAATTCACCAGCAAATTCATCACCGCCGACCCAGCCGTCAAGTCCCTCGCCGATCTCAAGGGCAAGACCTTTGCCTTCGGCTCGGTGTCCTCGACTTCCGGCAGTCTCATGCCGCGCTACTTCATGCTCAAGGAGGGCATCAAGCCGGAAACGTACTTTAGCCGCGTGGGGTACTCCGGCGCCCATGACGCCACCGTTGCCTGGGTCCAGGCTGGCAAGGTCGACGCCGGGGTGCTCAACGCCAGCGTGTGGGAAAAACTGGTCGCCGCCGGCAAGGTCGATACCACCAAGGTCAAAGTGTTTTCGACCACCCCTGCGTACTTCGACTACAACTGGACGGTGCGCGGAACCCTCGACCCGGCGCTGGCGGCCAAGATAAAGGCTGCGTTCCTGGCGCTCGATCCGGCGAACCCGAGGGACAAGGAGATTCTGGACCTGCAGGCCGCCAGCCGCTTCATCGAAACCAAGCCTGAGAACTACAAGGGCATCGAGGAAGCCGCACGCGCCGCCGAACTGCTCAAATGACATTGCATCTGACCGAGGTCAGCCTTACCCACGCCAACGGTGTCCAGGCGCTGCGTGGCGTGGACCTGCACATCGGTGCACGCGAACAGGTCGCGATCATCGGCCCGTCCGGCGCGGGTAAGTCGAGTCTGCTCAACCTGCTGGCCACCGCCCTGCGACCGGGCAACGGCGAGCTGCAGGTGCTCGGCGAGCGTGTCTGGCAGCTTTCTGCCCGTCAGCGTCAGCGGCTGCGCGCGCGCATCGGCCTGATTCATCAGGCGCCTCCCCTGCCCCCGCGCCAGCGCGTGGTCACCGCGGTGCTGGCCGGCAAGCTGGGTCAGTGGGGTCTGGGCAAGAGCCTGCTGAACCTGCTGCATCCGCTGGATGTTCCGGGCGCACGCGCGGCATTGGCCAGGCTGGACCTGAGTGACAAGTTGTTCGCGCATTGCCAGCAACTGTCCGGCGGACAGCTACAGCGCGTGGGCATTGCCCGCGTGTTATATCAAGCGCCCGAGGTGTTGCTGGCCGATGAGCCGGTATCGGCCATGGACCCGGTGTTGGCCCAGCACACGCTTTCGGTGCTGTGCCGCCATGCCCGGGAGCAGAACGTCACCCTGGTCGCCAGCCTGCACGCGGTGGAGCTGGCCCTGGCGCACTTTTCGCGCATCATCGGCTTGCGTGATGGACAGATCCTGTTCGACCTTGCGGCCAGCGCCGTCGATCGCGAGCTGCTCGACAAGCTCTACGCCAATGAGCAGTTGCAGTCCTCGCCGATTCCTCCGGCTCCCTTGAGTGTGCAGATCCCCCGATGCTGACGTCTGACACCCGCGATCCGGCCGCACTGCCCCGTCTGCTGCTCACCCTGCTGGCCCTTGCCTTGCTGTGGCCCGGCATCCGCTTCAGCGAGTTGGACCTCCGCGTGCTGGTGGCGAGTGACAGTCAGAGCGAGATGGGCCGGTTTGTATCCGCCTTCTGGCCACCGGCCCATGGCGACGAGTTCATCCAGCTGTTGTTGCAAGCCACCCTGCAGACCCTGGCCATCGCCACGGCCGGCATGGCCCTGGCGTTGCTGTTGGCTGTTCCCGCCGGCCTGCTCGCCAGTCGTGCCCTGTCGCTGTCTGCTGCCTCCCGCGCTGGCCACCCGAGCTATTGGGGCCAACTGCTGCGTTGGCCCATACGCGGCTTGCTGATCTTCCTGCGCAGCGTGCCGGAAATCGTCTGGGCCCTGCTGTTCGTGCGCGCCGTCGGCCTCGGTCCGACGGCCGGGGTACTGGCCATTGCCATCACCTACAGCGGCATGTTGGGCAAGGTCTATGCGGAAATTTTCGAGTCGGTCGACCAGCGCCCGGTACACGCGCTACTGCAGTCCGGCAGTGGTCGGCTCGCCGCCTTTTGCTACGGAATCCTGCCCAATGTCGCTGCGGAACTGCTGTCGTACACGGTGTACCGCTGGGAATGCGCAATCCGCGCCTCAGTGGTGATGGGCTTCGTCGGAGCCGGCGGCCTGGGCCAGCAAATGGATTTGTCGTTGCGCATGTTCGCCGGCGGTGAAGTGGCCAGTCTGTTATTGACGTTCCTCGTCCTGGTGCTGCTCGCCGATCAACTCAGCCGTCTGCTGCGCTGGAGGCTGACATGAATCGCCTGTTCAACCTGGCACTGCTCCTGTGCATCGGCGCAGCGGTCATCGCCTCGTTCAACTACCTGGGCATCGACCTCGGCGAGCTCGGCGGCGCCGGCAACCTGAAGCAGATGGGCGCTTATGCCCAGCGTTTTCTCAGCCCGGACCTGAGCCCGGGCCATCTGCAAGCCATCGGCCACGGCGCCCTGGAAACCCTGGCCATGTCGGCCCTTGGCACCCTGCTCGCGGCGGTGTTCGGCCTGTTATTGGCATTGCCCGCAGCCGGGCGCTACGGCTGGCCTTTGCAGAGCGCGTCACGCCTGGTGCTCAACGCCTTGCGCGCGGTGCCGGAACTGGTATGGGCCGCACTGATGGTCCTGGCCGCCGGGCTCGGCCCCAACGCCGGCACCCTGGCCTTGGCCCTGCACACCACCGGCGTGCTCGGCCGGTTGTTCGCCGAAGCACTGGAAAACACCCCACCAGAACCGGCCGACGCTATCCGTTTGCAGGGCGCCAATGCCGTATGGGCGTTCTGTTACGGCACCCTGCCCAATCTGTTGCCACAGCTACTGGCCTACATCCTGTACCGCTGGGAAAACAACATCCGCATGGCCAGTGTGCTCGGCTTCGTCGGCGCCGGTGGTTTGGGGCAAATGCTCTATGTCAGCCTCAGCCTGTTCCAGGAAGCTCAAGCCAGCACGGTTATTCTGGCGATGCTGTTATTGGTCTTGGCCGTCGATACATTGAGTAGCTGGAGCCGTCAGCGTTGGGTCAAGGCTTGAGCCAGGAAAGTCAGCGCCCTTAACCCCACACTTTGTTACCGCATACCCCAGCCGGGTGTAAAAGCCTGCTTAGGTAACAGCCTCGCAGGCTACCTCTCCCCAGCGTTCACCTGCCTGCCAAGCCCATCCCAGAGCGCTGTACGCGCTTTCTCAAGCGCCCAATCGGCGAATTGGCCGGGTGATTGCATATGCTTGTCTGTACAAGTACTTGCGTGTGCATAGGACATTTCGCAGCGCAGTACACGCGCTCTTGCGGCACAAGCGCTTTCGATGGTCCCTGGGAATAAAATAATGAAAAAAGCATTTCTCACTCTTTCTGCATTGGCTTTGTGTATGGCTGCCGGTTCTGCGCTGGCCAAGGAGTACAAGGAGTTGCGCTTTGGCGTCGACCCCTCATATGCGCCGTTCGAATCCAAGGCCGCCGACGGCGGCCTGGTGGGCTTCGATATCGACCTGGGCAACGCGATCTGCGCGGAGCTGAAGGTCAAGTGCAAGTGGGTTGAAAGCGACTTCGACGGCATGATTCCCGGCCTCAAGGCCAACAAGTTCGATGGCGTGATCTCTTCCATGACCGTCACGCCGGCGCGTGAGAAAGTCATCGATTTCTCGAACGAGCTGTTCTCTGGCCCGACCGCGCTGGTATTCAAGAAAGGCGCGGCCATCGGCACCGATCCGGCCTCCCTCAAGGGCAAGAAAATCGGCTACGAGCAAGGCTCCATCCAGGAAGCCTACGCCAAGGCCGTGCTGGACAAGGCCGGGGTAGAGACCCAGGCCTACGCCAACCAGGACCAGGTGTACGCTGACTTGATCTCCGGACGCCTCGATGCCTCGATCCAGGACATGCTGCAAGCCGAACTGGGCTTCCTGAAGTCGCCACCAGGCGCCGACTTCCAGGTCAGCGAACCGGTCGAAAACCCCCTCCTTCCAGCCAAGACCGCCGTGGGTCTCGCCAAAGGCAACGTCGAGCTCCAGGCCTTGCTGAACAAAGGTATCAAGGTACTGCACGACAATGGCACCTATGCGGCCGTCCAGCAGAAGCACTTTGGCGATATGAATCTCTACAGCGGCAAATAATGACCCTGCGCCCATTTCCCGATGGGCGCTTTTTTGATTTGACGTAGGGCTGCTCAATGTTAGAAAACCTATTGCAGATTCTTGGGCTGTCAGACTTTAGCCTCAAGGGTTTCGGCCCGCTGTTGCTGCAAGGCTCCTGGATGACGGTCAAATTATCCTTTCTGTGCTTGCTGGTGAGCGTTGGCCTGGGCCTGATCGGCGCCAGCGCCAAGCTTTCGAAATCGGCACTGCTGCGTGTCCCTGCGCAGGCCTACACCACGCTGATTCGCGGGGTGCCGGACCTGGTGCTGATGCTGCTGATCTTCTACAGCCTGCAAACCTGGCTGTCCTCGTTTACCGACTTCATGGAATGGGAATACGTCGAGATCAACCCGTTCAGCGCCGGGGTCATTACCCTGGGCTTCATCTACGGGGCTTATTTCACCGAAACCTTTCGTGGCGCCATCCTTGCCGTACCGCGAGGGCAGATGGAAGCGGCTACCGCCTACGGCCTGACCCGCGCCCAGCGCTTCCGCCTGGTGGTGTTCCCGCAAATGATGCGTTTTGCCCTGCCGGGCATCGGTAATAACTGGATGGTGATCCTCAAGGCCACCGCGCTGGTGTCGATCATCGGCCTGGCCGATCTGGTCAAGGTGGCCCAGGACGCGGGCAAGAGCACCTATCAGTTGTTCTTCTTCCTGATTCTGGCCGCCTTGATCTATCTGGTGATCACCACCGTTTCGAACTACGTCTTGCGCCGGATGGAAATCTTCTACGCCGCAGGCACCCGGGAGGCCGTGCGATGATCGAGCTACTGCAGGAATACTGGAAACCGTTCCTGTTCCAGGACGGCAATCACATCACCGGGCTGGCCATGACCCTTTGGCTGCTCAGCGCTTCGATCTTCTTCGGCTTCGTGATGTCGATCCCGCTGTCGATCGCCCGGGTCTCGAGCAATGTCTGGGTGCGCTGGCCGGTGCAGTTCTACACCTACCTGTTTCGCGGTACGCCGCTGTATATCCAGCTGCTGATTTGTTACACCGGCATTTACAGCCTGGCCGCGGTGCGTGCGCAGCCAGTACTGGATGCGTTCTTTCGCGATGCGATGAACTGCACCATCCTGGCCTTCGCCCTGAACACCTGCGCCTACACCACGGAGATCTTCGCCGGGGCGATTCGCAGCATGAACCACGGTGAAGTCGAAGCGGCCAAAGCCTACGGGCTGACCGGCTGGAAGCTGTACACCTACGTGATCATGCCCTCCGCCCTGCGTCGCTCGCTGCCTTACTACAGCAACGAAGTGATTCTGATGCTGCACTCGACCACCGTAGCCTTCACCGCGACCATCCCGGACATCCTGAAAGTCGCGCGGGACGCCAACTCGGCGACCTTCCTGACCTTCCAATCGTTCGGCCTCGCCGCGTTGATCTACCTGGCAGTCACGTTCTCCCTGGTCGGCCTGTTCCGCCTGGCTGAACGCCGTTGGTTGTCTTTCCTCGGCCCGGCTCACTAATTCAGGATGCTTGTTCATGTACAAACTGACCGTTGAAAACCTGCACAAAAGTTACGGCAACCATGAAGTCCTCAAGGGCGTTTCGCTGAACGCCAGGACCGGCGATGTGATCAGCCTGATCGGCGCCAGTGGTTCGGGCAAGAGCACCTTTCTGCGTTGCATCAACTTCCTGGAAACACCCAACGACGGTGCCATGAGTCTGGACAACCAGCCGATTCGAATGGTCCATGACCGCCACGGCATGCGCGTGGCCGACGCCAACGAACTGCAACGCATCCGCACTCGCCTGGCGATGGTGTTCCAGCACTTCAACCTGTGGAGCCACATGACGGTGCTGGAAAACATCACCATGGCACCACGCCGGGTGCTGGGCGTCAGCAAGAAGGACGCAGAGGATCGCGCCCGGCGCTACCTGGACAAGGTCGGTTTGCCGGCACGGGTTGCAGATCAATACCCGGCGTTTCTCTCGGGTGGTCAGCAGCAACGGGTCGCCATTGCCCGTGCCCTGAGCATGGAACCGGAAATCATGCTGTTCGACGAGCCGACGTCGGCCCTGGACCCGGAGTTGGTGGGCGAAGTGCTCAAGGTGATCCAGGGGCTGGCCGAAGAAGGCCGCACCATGATCATGGTGACCCACGAAATGAGCTTTGCGCGCAAAGTGTCGAACCAGGTGCTGTTCCTGCACCAGGGGCGGGTCGAAGAGCAAGGTGCGCCCGAGGACGTATTGGGCAACCCCAAAAGCGAGCGCCTGCAGCAATTCCTCAGCGGCAACCTGAAGTAACCGGAGCGCCTTCGAGCGACCGCTGGGTTGCTCGAAGGCGCTGGCTCAACCTGATAATCCATCCCTCCCGCCCTCTACCGAGCAGCTGAACTCATTCTTCCTGCAGCCCTGCCATACTGTTCAGCATGACCCGTGCAACTTTCCGCTTCTACGAGGAGCTCAACGATTTCCTGCCGGCCGAACGGCGGCGGCAGTCCTTCACTTGCGAGTGCGCGCGAGGGGCGACGGTCAAGCACATGATCGAGGCGCTCGGGATACCGCACACCGAGGTCGAGATGGTGCTGCTCAATGGCGAGTCGGTGGGCTTTGAGCGGGTGATCTTCGACGGTGACCGGCTGGCGGTGTATCCCAAGTTCGAAGCGCTGGACATCAGTCCGTTGCTCAAGGTTCGTACGCAACCTTTACGGGTGCTGCGCTTCGTCGCTGATGCGCACCTTGGCGGATTGGCCAGTCTGCTGCGCATGAGCGGCTTCGACACCCTCTACGACAATGGCTTCGACGATGCCGAGATCGCCGAAATCGCCGCGCAGCAAGGACGCATCGTGCTAACCCGCGACCGCGAACTGCTCAAGCGGCGGATCATCAGCCACGGCTGTTACGTGCATGCCCTGAAACCGTCGCTGCAGCTGCGCGAATTGTACGAGCGCCTCGACCTGGCGCGTAGCGCGCGCCCCTTCAGCCTGTGCCTCCATTGCAACCTGCCGCTACACGAGATCAGCCCGGAACTGGCCCGGCCGCAAGTGCCGCCACGCGTTGGCGTCCTCTATTCGCACTTCCTGCGCTGTGACGCCTGCCAACGGATTTACTGGGAGGGTTCGCACTGGCGCGGCATGTGTGCACTGTTGGCACCTCTGCTGGACCGATAGTCGAGCGCATCGGACCAGTGCGTTGCCAGGAATCACTGGCTTTTGCATCAGGTAGATGACGGCCAGAAGCTGTCCCTCCTCTGACAAAATCCCCTACCCCGCACTCAATTCCCACAGCACATCCAGCACATGTTGCGTAGGCCGTTCGATGTCTCGACTACGGTGGGCAATACCCAGTTGCCGCCACAATAAGGGCTTTAATGGCCGCATGACGATCCTGGTATCGGGCAATGGCGTGGAGGCTTCATGCGGCAACAACGTCGCACCATAGCCAGCCGCCACCAGGCTTTTGATCGCATCGTTGTAGTTCAGTTGAATACGCGGCGCAGGCTGCGGCCCACCACTGGCGAACCACTCCGCAGTCAAACGCGAAAGACGAGTGGTGTTGTCATTCAGAATCAATGGCTGAGTGGACAGCCAGTCGGGGGTCACAACCTCCGGGGATTCCCAGCGAGCCGGCAGGAAGGCCATGACCGGGTCCCGTCGCCATGGCTCGATCCGCAAGCCCTTCACCGGGGACTGCGGCAGCGCGACCAAACCGATTTCCAACGAGCCCTCGGCAAGCTTCTTCAAAGTTTCCTGCGACGTGAGCACCGCGACCTGTACATCGATAGCGGGATGACGCTGGCTCAACGTCTCCAAAGCGTGCGGCATCAACTGTGCGATGGCCCCCGTGGAAGCGCCTAGCCGCACACGCCCGGCTAATCCCTGCACCTGACGTTCCACGTCCTCAAGCGCCTGCTCCGCATCCGCCAACAGACGCCGCGCACGTTCCACCAGTGTGTTCCCAATCGCCGAAGGCTGAACGCGCCCACGCGTGCGCGACAACAGCTTGCCGCCCACGCGCGCTTCCAGGTCGGCGATATGCAAACTGACCGTGGGTGGCGCCAAGTGCAGCACGCGGGCCGCCTCGGCAAATGAACCCAGGTCGGCAATCGCCACCAACGTGCGCAGACGGTCCAGGCTGATTTCGCGCATGAGTGACTCCTCGTTCAGAAAAACTGAATTTCATCGTTTATAAATTCAACTTTTCCTATCTTAGCGCCTCACTGAAGATTGGAACTCCTGATTTCCAACGTCCGAGAGCATTCCATGGCAAGTCCCCTTGTATTCATCGATGGCGACCAAGGCACCACCGGGTTGCAAATCCATCAACGCCTACGCGACCGCAGCGATCTGCGGCTTATCACTCTCAGCCCCGACTATCGCAAAGATCCGCAACGTCGCGCCGAAGCCATCAACAACTGCGACATCGCGATTCTGTGCTTGCCCGACCAAGCCGCGCGCGACGCTGTAGCGACCATCGAAAACCCCGCCGTGCGGGTGATCGATGCGAGTTCGGCGCACCGTACCCATCCAGACTGGACCTATGGTTTCGCGGAGATGAATCCGCAGCAGAGCCAACGCATCGCCACCGCGCGACGGGTCAGCAATCCCGGTTGCTATCCAACGGGGGCGATAGGGTTGCTGCGCCCTTTACTGGAGGCCGGATTACTGCCCAAGGATTACCCGATGAACATTCATGCCGTGTCGGGTTATTCCGGGAAAGGACGTGTCGGTGTGGAAGAGCATGAGGGAGAAGGCGCAGCACAGGCGTCGGCGTTTCAGGTCTATGGGCTGGGGCTGGCACACAAACATATTCCAGAGATTCAACAACAAAGCGGTCTGACGGAGCGGCCGATGTTTGTGCCGGCCTATGGCGCTTTTAGGCAGGGGATCGTGCTGACCATCCCCTTGCAAACCCGGTTGTTGGCGCCAGGTGTGAGTGCGGTGCAGTTGCATGCGTGTCTGATGCGGCACTACGCCGATACGAGCCATGTACAGGTGATGTCGATGCTGGAGGCTAAAGGGCTGACGTCCCTTGATCCTCAGGCACTTAACGGGACTGATGATCTGCGACTGTCTGTGTTTGAGAATGACGAAACGGGCCAGGTTTTGTTGGCTGCGGTGTTTGACAATCTTGGGAAGGGAGCAGCTGGAGCTGCAGTGCAGAATCTGGATTTGATGCTTGCAGGAACATGACTCCGATGACCCGCGCGAATTAGCGTGATGCCCTCGTCCCGAACCGGGATTTAGAGGTCAGGCAAGGTTCGCACCCGAAGCCGTGAACCCATTTAACGGTAATATCCAGACTAAAACACCGACTTCAACTTGTAGAGAAAACATCTTGTTTGGGCATAAAAAATCGAGCAAACAGCTCGGATTGTGACTTGATATTTAATTTGGCATAAATATTGCGCCGATGAACCTTTATCGTTTCCACCGAGAGGGAAAGCTTTCCGGCTATCTCTTTATTAGAGAAGCCACTGAGCAACAATCTGAGCACATCACTTTCGCGCGCTGTTATTTGCGTGCCCAGCTGGGTAATCGTTTCTGGCCATAGAGGTGGCTCAGCGAGATTCTTCTCTACATCAACTTCAAAACACATGCGCTGATGCATTAATGCAGTCACCCACGGCTTGATAATATCAAGCATTGTTATTTGCTCTTGATTAAAACGGACTTTGCTACCAACGGAAATGCATAACGTTCTATCGGCGTCGAGCTGAACATTGTACTGAGCCTCATCCACAGAGATATATTGTGCAAAATATTGATGATAATACTCAGTTTCAAGAAAGTATTCCGGCGCAATATCCAGCAAATGAAAGAAACCGCTCTGGGGGTTTTCTCGATTAGCTATATAAAATGGATCCAGCAGGTAAAGCCCCTTCACATAGCGATGAATGAACGCGTCTACCTCTTCAACATCTGCGACTTCAGGAAGACTAACGACTTGCACTTGTTGATTGCTAAAGATCAATACAACCCAATTATCGATTTGCACGTATTCGTTTAATATACGAACAAGCGAACTCCAGAATTCTGGACGGTTCAACTGCATGATCAGCTTCCCAATCGATCGGTGCCAAGCCAGGCTATGAAGGTCGAACGGCATTTTCTACCCCTTTAGGGTTAGGGATTCGTAGGTCAGAGGTAAGTATTCGTAGGTATTTACTATTCGGTAACGCCCGGTATATTCGCTGGCAGGACTTACGATGGCCATGAGGGCACATCGTCTTGATAAGGATGTTGCATGAGAAAATCACGTTTGCGAACCATTTTTTCGGCCTCGCTTCTCTGTGCTGGGATGAGCACATCAGTGGGAGCTGTAGAGCCTGGGGTGCATCTGTACAACTGGTTCGGGCTTCTCGCACCGGAGACCCCAAAGGAGTTTGAGCAGGCAACTGGCACCAGAGTGCATATGGATGCTTTCGACAGCGCCGAAATCATGCAGAGCAAAGTAATGGCTGGGCGCACGGGGTATGACGTGGTTGTGGCCACCTCCAATGTGTTGCCAAGCCTGATCCAGGCGGGAGTACTT
The DNA here is from genome assembly GCF_059492165.1 of Pseudomonas sp. Pseusp15. NCBI lineage: Bacteria > Pseudomonadati > Pseudomonadota > Gammaproteobacteria > Pseudomonadales > Pseudomonadaceae > Pseudomonas > Pseudomonas sp. Pseusp15. The sequence goes on along the minus strand of NZ_CP168523.1, from coordinate 1,476,655 downwards.
CAGCCGCTGGATCGTAATCAACTGAGTAATTTGTCCCATATCGATCCTGATATCTTGTCCCAGGTCGCGGTCAATGATCCTGGTAATCGCTACGCTGTGCCCTATCTATGGGGTACTACCGGCATTGGCTATGACGTTGACAAAGTCAAAGCGGCATTGGGTGATAATGCTCCGGTGAATAGCTGGGATTTGATCTTCAAAGAAGAAAACATCAGTAAGCTCCAGTCGTGTGGTGTGGCAATGCTTGACTCTCCAAGTGAGATCATTTCGATTGCGTTGCATTACCTTGGGCTCCCCAGCAACAGCAGGAACCCGGATGATTACCAGAAAGCTCAAGCCCTACTGTTAAAAATCCGCCCCTACGTCCTCTATTTCGACTCCTCCCGAATTGACGCTGACCTGGCTGACGGCAATATTTGTGCAGTCGTGGGATGGGCTAATGGTGCCCTTGCTGCGCAGGCCATCAACGAGAAGACCAACACTGGACGCAAGATTACCTACAGCCTTCCTCGCGAAGGAGCGCTGGTCTGGTCGGAAAATCTGGTTCTTCTAAAAGACGCGCCCCACCCAAAGGAGGGTATGGCGTTTATTAATTACATGTTGCGACCAGAAGTTATTGCCAAGACCTCAAACCACACTCTCTACCCTAACGCTAACAAAGATGCCGCTGAGTTTGTCGAACAGAAGTTGCGAGACAACCCCTGGATTTATCCAGACAAAAAGACCATTGCCACACTCATCCCACTTGAGCCACTGCCATTGAAGCTGGAGCGAATCCGCACGCGGATCTGGACCAAAGTGAAGAGTGGTGTGTGATCTGACTTGATTTGTCGCCTGTTGCTCTATGCATGTCTTTATTTTATACGCGGACGTGCTTGAGCAGCAGGTTGAGGCTATTTATGTCCGGAAAGTAAGACGCAAACGCCAATATACAAGAGCGCCAAATTAGTGGATTAGTGCCTGTTATAGGCTCTTGCCCTGAGCTGGACTTACCCGGCTTCCTGACATTGACATCTGCGACAGCCCCGATTCAACACTTTATGCAAGAAGAGAACAGTGGATGTTCAGCCCAGCCAATCAGACGTCTTTCAGTTTGACCATCGACGGTTTTGCGCACGATTTTCAAGTACTCGCATTCACCGGAGATGAGGCGATCAGCAGGCCTTACCTCTTCAACGTGGAGCTTGTTAGCGAGCGGTCTGACCTGGATCTCGAAAGCCTCTTCGACGTAGAGGCTTTTCTGACCTTCGACGCGAAGGGCAACGGCGTCCATGGACGGATCTATCACATCGCCCAAAGCGGTAATGATCAGCGTTTGACGCACTACAATCTGGCCCTCGTACCGCACCTGTCCTACTTGCGCCACCGCATCAACCAGAGGATCTATCAACAGTTCTCGGTGCCGAAAATCGTCGCCTTGATACTGGAAGAACACGGGATTGTGGGTGAGGCTTATCGGTTTCATCTGGGGTCGACCTACCCCGAGCGTGACTACTGTACCCAGTACGATGAAACGGATTTGCACTTTATTCAGCGCTTGTGCGAAGAAGAAGGTATCCACTTCCACTTCCAACACAGCGCTCAAGGCCACGTGCTGGTCTTTGGCGATGACCAGGCGGCTTTTCCCAGGATTGGGCAACCCACTGCTTATGGACAAGAGAGCGATAGAGTGGCCAACGAGCCACTGATCAAGCGCTTCAACCTACGTCTGGGGAGAAACGAGCAACAGCCAGGCATGGAAAACGATGACAAGCTGAAGCCTTTCACAAGCCATGAGCACGGCAAGCAGATAAGTCTGCGTGCTATGGAGCGCCGCCATGCGGCTTATCGTCAAGCCGAAGGGCAAGGTGACCAGACCCGGTTAGTCAGTGGCCATGTTCTGGAGATCTCTGGCCACCCGCGCCAGGAATGGAACGACCGATGGTTACTGACTCAGATCATCCACGAAGGCAAGCAACCACAGGTATTGAGCGAGAACATCGCCAGTGGCAACACAAACAACGAGGATGACTTTCATCAGGGTTACCGCAACCGCTTTATCGTTCTTCCGTGGGACGTGTCCTATCGTCCACCTTTGGCTCACAAGAAACCTCAGGTACCAAGTAACCACACCGCTGTGATCATCGCTCTGGAAGACGAGGAGATCCAGGGTGATAGGCGCCTCGGAAGGGTCAAGGTCAAGTTCCCCTGGGACCGCGAAGGTAGATTTGACGACAAGAGTTGTTGTTGGCTGAGGGGGACCTCCAATTGGAGTTGTGGAATGACGCCCCCCCGAACGGGTATGGAAGTCATGGTTACATTTCTCGAAAGCGACCCCGATCAACCGCTGATCAGCGGTTGCCTGTGCTGCCGCTAACCGCAAACCCTATAAGAGCAGCAACCGTCAGGTTGAAATTTGCCCTGCAATTACTTAGTAAAGGGCTCAAGCCAGCAGGTCGGCGATCCACCGGGCCTGCCGGGCGACATCCTGCACCTTCTCCTCGGGCACGGCCTGCCGCGCCTTGGCGAAGCTGCTCAGGGTCCGCTGCTTCTCGCGCAACAGGCGCTGCCACTTGATCAGGAATGCCGAGCTGCGTGCCTGCATCTGCAGCGGACCGAAATACAGCTCCTCGGCGGTGTACATCACCGGCCCGGTGCGCTCGGCGACGATGATTTCGTAGTCGAAGCGGTTTTCCCGCAGCACTTCCTCGCAGAGGATGCAGTAACCATTTTCCATCAGCCATTGGCGCAGTGGCTGCTCGCCGCCGTTGGGTTGAAGGATCAGGCGCTCCTGGCCGCTCAGACGTGCCTTGCCGCTGTCGAGAATGTCGCGGATCGTCTCGCCGCCCATGCCGCAGATGCTGATTGCCGTGATCCCGTCTCCCGGCTCGATTGCCGTCAGGCCATCGGCCAGGCGCACGGTGATCCACTGGTCCAGGTCGTTCTCGCGCACGGTGCGTTCGGCCGAGCGAAATGGCGTCAATGCCACCTCGCCGGCCACCGCCGCCACGATGGCGCCACGGCGCATCAATGCCACAGGCAGGTAGCCGTGATCCGAGCCGATATCGGCCAGGCGCGCACCTGCTGGCACATGTGCCGCCACGCGTTCCAGGCGCATGGACAATGTCTGTTGGTTCAACTGCTGCCCCTTTTCACCACGAACGTCCGGCACCTTTGACCGGGTCGGCCCGCGATTCTGGCGAGCAACGCTGTGCATTTCAAATTTATGCGACCAGGATCATGGCTCGACCCGCACCTACCGCTTGAGTATCGGCCCAAAGCGAACCCTGGTAATGGATCGCTTTGGGCCGACCTGAGACCTACTGCTGAGCTGTCCAAACGGCCAGTTCGTAGCCATCCGGATCAATGAAGTGGAATCTGCTTCCACCAGGGAACGAGAATATTTCGCGGGTGATAACAGCGCCCAAGGCTTTGAGCCGTTGCTGCGCCTCATCGAGATCATCCGAATACAAAATGATCAAAGGGCCACCAGGTCGAACCGGCTCTCCCGTAGTGAAGCCACCGGTAAGGCGGCCATCACTGAATTCCGTATAGGTCGGGCCGTAGTCGACGAATGTCCAGCCGAACGCACTGCCGTAGAAAGCTTTGCTGCGGGCAATGTCGTCGACATTAAATTCAATATTGTCGATCTGCCGGTCTTTACCACGCACACTCATGGATGCCTCCTTGGCTGATATTAAAGGAACAATGATATTGCAGCTGCCGGCAAGGAGCAGCCCCCCTTCGGCGAAATGCAGACTTTAACGCTGGCACGCGGTTATGATCCGGGATAATCAGGTTCCCTTGGATCCACGCTTATGCCCACCTCGAAAATCCGCCCCTCACCCGCGCCGCTGCTCAAACCAGGAGAGACGGTGGTCTTGTTCGACGGTGTCTGCAAGCTGTGCAATGGCTGGGCGAGGTTTTTGATTCGCCATGACCGCCAGCGGCGCGTGCGGTTGGCGGCGGTTCAGTCACCCGAGGGGCAGGCTCTGCTCGCGTGGGCAGGTTTGCCCGTGGATCAGTTCGACACCATGGCGGTGATCCGCGACCGACACTTCTGGGAGCGTTCGGATGCATTTTTCGAAGTCATCGCCCAGTTGCCCGCTCTCTGGCGCCCAGTGAACCTGTTGCGCATCTTCCCTCGCATGCTTCGAGATTGGGCATACGACCGCATTGCGCTTAATCGTTATCGGCTCTTCGGGAAATACGACACGTGCCTGCTGCCGGATCCTGATCATGAACAGCGCTTTTTGAAAGCGCCCCTATGAACGCCCTCACCCGCATTAACTGGACCGCCTCGCGTTCACGTTTGGCAGAGGCCTTGAACACCAAAGTCTTGAGCCAACCGATCCTGTTACCCCAATAGCCCAACCAGTTGCACCGGCGTCATCTTCGTCACCATCATCAGCACAATCACAAACATCCCGACAAAACTGACCACCCCCATCCACCACCATTTTTTGTACACGGATCGGTATTCATCATCGAGTCCGCTGCCAGCCTCAACTGCGCACGACGCCATCAGGTACAGCCGCTTCTGCAACACCAGCACCGGCAGCCAAAGCGAACCCACGCAGAAGAAGATAATCAACGAAGTCAGTACCCACTCCGTGGTCATGGGTAGTCCGGAGAGCCTCATCAGCAGGTAGCCCGTGATGATCTGAACAAAGCCTGCCGGCGTGGTAATCCAGGTGTCGAAGCGCACGACCATCCGGGCCACATGCGCGATCACTTGAGGGTTGGCCGTGCGGCTGGCGGCGATCAGATAGAGGTAGGAACCCATGCCGAATCCGAACAGGAAAATCGCGGCAATGATGTGGAGGTACTTCAGGCATAGATAGAGCATGTCAGCGCAGCTCGCCAGAGAACTGCACAGACAGCCTCAAATTGTCCGGATCGTTGATCGCTGCCATGTATTCATCGACGGTAATTTCGCCCACGCAAGCCCTGGCACCGGGATGCGGCACATAGCCCTGGGCCATTTTTGCGGCCAAGGCTACAGATGCGCAGCTTGGGATTTGCGGACCTTTGTCATTGGTGGCCGTCAGTTGCACGGTCATGGCCAGCGGTTTCCCATCAACTCCCTTGCCCTGAACGTCGATGTACATCGCGCTTTTGCCATCGCCGAAACGTTCAAACCGGGTCCCCAGCCGATGCAGTCTGGCGGCCCAAAGGGCATGGTCGCGAACCAGCCCGATCTTCAACGCCTGAGCCAGCAGATAGTTGGCGACACCACCCAGCTTCAAGCCCGCGCCGGCCTTGAAGCTCAGGGTTTGCGCGCCATAGCGGCTGGCGAAAATATCCATGTCCGGCACATCGACGTTGGCCAGCACGCGAGTGCCCAGATGCGGCATCTTGCGCAGCGTCAGATCCTGCCAACCCGACACTTCATGCACCTTGCCATTCTTGAGTTGCCTGATCGGTTTACCTGCGTAGGCGAGTACGCCTTCGACGGTCGACAATCCCGGCATCTTCGCCGAAGAGGAAATGCCATGCTCGATCGAGTCGATACGACTGAAGCGATAGCGCTGCTGATCGATGATGGCTGACGATAGCGTCGGCACCGAACTGCAGCCACTGAGGATCGCCACTCCTGCCTGTTTCGCCAAGGCATCGAGTACGCCAACGCCGTTGACGAAGGTTCGGCAGTCAGACAGGTCGCAGTAGTTCACGCCAGCCTCGATGCAGCTCTCGGCGACCGCATAGGATTGCCCCTGAAACGGGCCGCCAGTATGGATGACCAACTGGATGTCCATCGAGCGCAAAACGGATTTGAACTCAGTGCCCATGGCATTGCCGCACCAACTTTCGGCGACAGTGCCCGATTGGCTTTTCAACTCATCGACTTTGCGCTGCAACTTGTGTGGATCGCGGCCCGAGATCACCAGTTCCACATCTGGCATTACCGCCAAATGCCTGCAAACGATGCTACCGAAGTTTCCGTAGCCACCGACCACCATCACCCTGAACACCATTCAACTCTTCCCTAACTGACAGGCTGCTTTCAGCCAATAATGACTGCTTTATGCCTGTAATGTCAGGCGGCTTCGCTACCCTTCATTGAGTCCCTCCCCGCACCGACCGTCGAACTTCAGCCTGTATGGCATAAGCCGGCGCCTCCACAGCATTGAAATCTTGTGTATAGCGCTGGGCAAATCCTTCTACCCCCCATTCCCGAAACTGCTGCACGTGCTTCAGTTCGTGAGCCCAGAGCGCGATGTCCTGTTCTGCGGTTTGAGTGTCCCGGAAGAGGATGATGTCGATCAGCGTCACGGCACCGACGTCGGGGTTTTGCAGCATGGAAGTGGCGGCGCTGAATTGGCCGTTGTCGCTCACTTTGTAGTGCGCGGCATCGAGGACGCTGGGGTCGTACCAGCGCAGCAGTTGCTCCCGGATGTGCGGTGGAATGGGTTGGATCTCGGCGCTGGCTGCTTCAGCGCGGGCTTGGGTCAGCCACAGCGCCAGGGCAGGTGCCGCGACCTGGTAGACGCCATCAGGCACCTGCCCCAGATCTGGCAGGCAGATGCAGCCGTTCAGGCACACTTGTTTCTCGCCAGGTGGGCAGGCGTTAGTCTGGGCTTGCACTACAGGAGTCAGGCCAAGAACAGACAGCGCCACCAGGCATGTGATGATGGGCGGCATTGGGCCCTCCAGGGACGGAAGCAGCGCGAACAGCGAATCACAATTGATCGATGACCCGCATAACTTTAGCGCATCCTTGTCGGGTCTCTTCTCGATGATTGCCTGGGGGTAATTGCTGCCCTCACAACGACAGCAACAGTCGATCAGAAGTGATCGGACTGGGTATACGGTGTCTCATGGTGGAAGAGATCGCATCGGCCAACCCAAAACGTACCTTGAGCAAACGCGGCTAGGCGCGTTTACACCGCTATAGTCGATTCTATTGCCGACCGTACTTCCAGGAGCCTTTTCCCAGTGTCTGACATGCCGAGCAACTTCGCCTACACAAAACGCTTCAACGCCGTACTCGCCTACATCGATGCCAATCTTGAAGGTGACTTGTCGGTGAAGACGTTGAGTCATGTGGCGAACTTTTCGGTGTTTCACTTCCATCGACAATTCAGCGCGTTCGCAGGTGTGCCGGTCTCACGTTATGTGCAACTGATGCGGCTACGACGCGCGGCACATCGCCTGGCCTCCTTCGCTGATCACTCGGTACTGGACGCGGCACTCGGTGCCGGCTTTGAAAGCCCCGAGGCATTTTGCAGGGCGTTCAGGCGGGCGTTCGGTATGACCCCGAGTGCGTTCAGGAAGGAACCGAACTGGCAGGTCTGGAATGCGGTATTCGCAATCCCTCATTTTTCCAGGACTATCATCATGCAAGTACGAATCGTGGAATTCCCAGAAGTCAGGGTCGCAGCGCTTGAGCACTGCGGACCACCCGGGCTCGTCAATGAGAGCGTGCGCAAGTTCATCGAGTGGCGCATGCAGAGCGGACAGTCGCCGGTGGCATCGAGTCGCAGCTTTGGCATTCCCTATGGCAACCCCGACACGACACCTGCACAAGCATTCCGCTTCGCCATCTGCGGCGAGATTCACGAGGCTGTGGCGCCGAATGAGTTCGGCGTGCGCGAGATCGTCATTCCTGGCGGTCGCTGCGTCGTGGTGCGACATACGGGGTCACCGGATCACATCGGCGAAACGATCTATCCGATTTACCGCGATTGGCTTCCTGCCAGTGGCGAGGAACTCCGTGACCACCCGTTGTTCTTCAATTACCTGAGCGTCTATCCCGAGACGCCGCAGGATCAATGGCAAACTGACGTGTATATTCCGCTTCAATAGCGGAGCAAGCAGCTTTCGACCCTGACGGACATTGACGAGTGTCCGCTCAGGGTTGGCATCCACATCAACGACGACAGCTTCTTTGCCCGTAACCCAGGGCCTGTTAACGCTTCGCGACAAAGTCAACGAGGGGAAAGCGCAAACCCGCGAAATCCTCGACTGCAGAAAGCCATCCTGACCGGTCGCTTTCCAGTCCCATTGGCAAGTTTTCAAACCCTGTACTACTGTCATCTCGTGCTGGATGCTCGGGATCGCGGACGTTCGATCTCCCCCAAGGTCATGGAATGAAGACCCCATCGTGAACACACAAGTGTTCCAACCGCTGTGCATACGACGTGTACGACGAGCCCAATGGCTCCGGTTCACAGGGAGGTGCTTATGGTGGCTTCAGGTCTAAAGTCTCGGCAGCAAATGCTGAGTATTCACCAATGTATTGATATAGAACATTCTGCTTTTCTCCCCTACCTCCCCTCGCATCCTGGCTCCCTATTTCAGCCCGCTACGTACCAGTAATTGAGCATGCGCAGAGTGCACTGCCTGAGCATGTGCCTAGTGTTGTTGCCTGCCTGCCGGCATGGTTATGGCTGATGACATTCCATTTCCCGGAGGTACTGCTCGAGATGTACAGTCAATACTAGGCACAACCACCTTTTTCATCCCCCAAGGTGGCCCGATTCATGGACCTGTACTGTATGCACTCCCCAAGTACAGCGGGCAATGATGCGAAGAGAAAATGATGAATACTATTAAAGGCAGCGCACCAAAAACCACTATCAAAAAAATACTGCTTTGGATGCTACTACTCGCCATAACATCATACGTCACATCATGCATATTTATTTCAAAACAGAAAAGCATAGCTTTTGAAGCAATCAATATTGGCGATACACAAGGGGTTGTTATCAACCGACTCGGGATCCCTTCTCATGTAGAAAAACCAAGCACTTTATTTACCCGCTACGCATCGCACCACTGTCAACATCCTTGCGTTGAGCGACTATGGTTTGAAAACCGTTTATCCTTTGATATAGAAGCATGGTCGGTAGAACTGGATGAAGGTGGCCGAGTAGTTAAGAAAGCTTATTGGGCATCGCCATAACTGGCCATGTACTGCTCTTTGAAACGCGCTTAATCCTAGTATAGGAACTGGACCATGAGTAAACTAGAAAAAAGGAGTAAAGTAGGAGTCCGTATTGCATTAACTATTGCCTTGTTATTGACATGCATTGTTTTTTTTATTGGCATTGAGCTGTATTCTGGAATTGCACCACAAAAAGCCGTTGGCTACCCCAATTCCGACCAACTTAAGCTTTATGTATTATTTCCAGCCGCATCAGTTCTTATTAGCGCTTTAATGCTGACCTTCTCAAAAAAACTGCCGAACTGGTTGTTGATTGTTTTTATACCGATTCAATTCATCGCTATTTTTACGGTTTTTATTTTTTTTGGTGGTGGTGTGTAAGGGCGTCGCTTGTCGGGAAATGGAATTAACGCTACCGCTGGCTGCTGGGGGGGCGTTTCTGATTCGTGGTCACTAGGTAATGGGGCCGCATCAGGGTTTGGATTCGTTTCTCCACAACTAGGTGCTAGTTATAACTACTCCTTCCAGGCTGCATGGAAGATTGGATCAGGATGGTGAGAATGAAGAGTATTGGGCTGTTAGTTTTTATTATATCAATGTGTTTACTGGGGATAATGTGCTTGTTTTTTTCTGAGAAAACGCAAGGCATTATAATCAAGTTGATTGACCGGGCAGGCGCATCAAAAAATTACCCATTCAAGAGCTTGATCAGGTCAAGCAATTATCTATATATTCTTAGATCAGTTGGCACACTAGCTCTTCTAATGTCTTTTTTCTTAACATGGGGACTGATAAATAACTTATAAAAAATATACACACATATGGAGATCACTCATGGTATCTGCATGAAAATACCCCACCCCGGCGAGCTTCCAGATCAGAAAGCATGTCCGGCCCGGCCATTGGCTTGCCCGCAATTGGTGCGGTGCTAGCGGGCGAAAGTAAGCCATCAAAGTCAGGGTGTAAAAATGACCGACGGAAGCGAACACTTATTTATCGGAAGGCTGGCAATCCTGCCATTTGCCTTTGTTCAGTGGGGCGTTTTGCTTTGGTATCTGAGTTCATTGCGGCGATTACGTGACAATTTTCTGAAAAGATTAATAGGAGGAGCCGTATCTATTGCGACCATTTTCGCAGTGACATTCGGACAAATGGAAGCTTACACAATAATCACTTCTATGCCGCACCCAATGACTGACAACTTCTTCTTTATTGCATTCTCCATCGAGCACGCTGCGTCCATCTTCTTTATCTTCTACACTGTAATTAAAAGACGAAACCACCGAAGGAGAGGGATATACCGATAGCGGTTCACAAGATCAATCTGTAACCAGAGGCAATCTGTTTATTGTCGACGCAACAGACACATGGATAAAACCATGGTGGAAAATGGACGGAACAAAATCTGGGAGACGAGAGAATGAATGCACTTAAACGCGTCGTGGGAGTACTGGCCTTAGGCTTTTGGTTTTCTTCATTTTTTGCCTGGAAATACTTTGATGCTCACGGACTGAGAACGCCGGATCTTCAAAGTGGAAAAACCTACCCGCTGGATACGCACGGTTCGGTTGTATACCTAACGCCCCATGAGCATTACTTTTTGTACGGTTTGATCATCGCTGGCATAGTGTTTTTCCTGCTCAGCGCTGTTTTTTATTTTGTCGGGAGCAAGCGACCATAGTTTGTTGCCAGTGGACACAATGAAGAAGCACCATGGCGCTAACCAGCAACATTTCACTCTACGACAGTCGATGGCCCACGCTCTTCCTTAGCGCCACGGTTTATGGGGGTCAGTCTCGACATCCGCTCGCAGTGACCACGTAGAGCCTGGACCAATCGGCTAGTCAGCGTGGCAATGCCGAGCGCCCTCCCTCAGCCCTCCTCGGCAAATGCATCCTTGATAAATGCCTCCAGCTCTTTCTCTTCAAGCAACTCAATAGAAAAATGCCCGAAGCGTTTCGGTAACCAGAGTATGCGTGTCCCACTTGGCGTCTGGAGGTTATCGCGAGACAGCGGTTTGCCGTTCTCATCTTCCGGCTGGACGCCTGCGTCGATCAATTCGTCGTAGGCTGCCTCGATGTCCGGTGTGGAATAGCAGTGCCGGTAGATGGTGCCTTCGCCGTTGGCGTCCATCAGAGCCTTGAGATTTCCGGTAAACGGTTGCACCAGCATAAGGCGCTCCGTACCAAACATGACGATCGCATAGCGCACATGCAAACCGTCGCGCTGCCAATCAAGTGTCTTTGAAATTCTGGCGCTGAAGACACGGGCGTAATACCTGCACGCTTCCTCAAGGTCTTTGACGAGAACATCCACGTGGCTGAACTTTAATTTCAATGGCCCCACCTTTTTCAGACATGCGATTTGATACCGAGATCTCTCCTTATGTATCACAGTGTGTCTGATTAGCCTCTCGATACATGATTTTTCACCAGGCCTGCGATTCGACACAGACCAGATACGTCGCTACGTTCAAATGCAAGCAAGGTTTCAAGGGGCTCAGCCAGATCCCCTGGCCAACGACTTGCAACGGAGACATCACATGAAGATGGCACTGCAGAACAAAACCGGCAAAACCCGCCACCGCCCGGTCGGCTCGTCGATCCTCGCGTTTACCCTGTTCAGCGCTCTCGGTGCGGCCCACGCACAAACGACCACCGCGGCGCAGCCAACCTCGGTCAATGCTGGCGCCACTCATGCAACACCCTCCCCGTTCGGCCCGCTCAAGCATGTCAACGCCGGCCTGCTGGACGTGGCATACGCCGAAACAGGCCCGGCTAATGGGCCAGTGGTGATTCTTCTGCACGGCTGGCCGTACGACATTCACAGCTATGACGAGGTCGCCCCGTTGCTTGCCGCGAAGGGCTATCGAGTGCTGATGCCGTATGCGCGTGGCTATGGCGATACGCATTTTCTGTCCGATAAAACCGTTCGCAATGGCCAACCGGCTGCGCTGGCCAGTGACGTCATCGACTTCATGGATGCGCTGAAGATCAAACAAGCCGTGCTCGGTGGTTACGATTGGGGCGCACGCTCGGCCGACATCGTCTCGGCGCTGTGGCCAGAACGGGTCAAGGCGCTGGTCTCGGTCAGCGGATATCTGATCGGCAATCAGGCGGCCGGCAAGAACCCGCTGCCACCCAAGGCTGAATTGCAGTGGTGGTATCAGTTTTACTTCGCCACCGATCGCGGTCGCGCCGGGTACGAGAAAAACACCCACGACTTCGCCAAGTTGATATGGCAACTGGCTTCGCCGAAATGGGCGTTCGACGACGCCACTTTCGACCGCAGCGCCAAGGCGCTGGAAAATCCCGACCATGTCGACATCACCGTGTTCAACTACCGCTGGCGCCTGGGCCTGGTCCAGGGCGAGAGCCGATACGAAGCGCTGGAGCAGAAACTGGCCACGGCGCCTTCCATCAGCGTGCCGACCATCACCCTTGAAGGCGATGCCAACGGCGCGCCGCACCCGGCCCCCGAGGATTACGCCAAGCGCTTCACCGGCAAATACGAGTTCCGGCTGATCAGCGGCGGCATCGGCCACAACCTGCCGCAGGAAGATCCGCAGGCGTTCGCCAAGTCTGTGATTGATGCGGACCGCCTTTGAGGTTATCTGACATCCATGCACTTGCCCCGCTGAACACCTTCACAACAACGGCTCGTTTATTTAACGAGCCGTTTTAACCAAGGCAGGCGCAACACCGTCTAATCTAAATAGAACACGACCACAAACACGCCTCCAGCCTCTTGATACAGGGGAAAATGGGATGATCGGCAAAACAGCACGCCAATGCTCGTCATGGATCCTCCCTTCCCTGCTCGCCATCAACCTGGCGCTGACCGCGGGCTGTGCGGGCAAAACTTCCACGGCCCGCTACTCGGCCTCAAGTACAGATTCAAGCGCAGGCTCAAGTTGCTATGCAAAAGCGCTACCCACTGCTGGCGAGGGCGGCCTGGCCTGGGGCTCCACCCTGGACAAGGCTCGCCAAAAGTCCATGGATAACTGCATACGCTATGCCGGCCAATCCGGTGGCACGCCGACTACCTGTCATGTGGTGATGGCGGAGTGCAAAAACTGATAGCAAGGTGTATCGGTGACGCAGCAGATCCAGCCGTTGCTCAAGGAGATCGAAGCGAAACTGCCGTCACTTATGCTGCAACTGCAGAACTTCTCTCGCATGTGGATGGTGGTGCTGACCGCGCCGCCGGGCTTGATCGGTGTTGTGATGGGTAGCATTGCGATCTTGACCGACCGCTCTGCTACCCATCGAACGCCTGCGTTCAGTATGCAAAACTGAACACTCATCCTCTTCTCAATAGTGTCAGGCGGCACCAGGGACATTCGTTCCCATGCCCGCCGGCAGGAACGGTCGAATTTCATCGATTTCCGCAGCGCTGAGGCGCAACTCCAGGGCTGCAATCAGCCCGTCTACTTGTGCGCGATGGCGGGCTCCGACAATGGCGCCCGTCACGACCGGTTTGCGAAGTACCCAGGCGATGGCGACCGCCGCAGCGCTCACCCCGTGCCTTTCTCCAATACGTGCCATGACGTCAACCAATGCCAGGTTCGCACTCAAACGGGGCTCCTGGAAATCAGCACTTCGAGCCTTGCGCCAATCGTCTTCGGGCAGTTGCGAGATGCGTTCGCGCGTCATGCTGCCGGAAAGCAGCCCTGATTGAAGCGTGGAATAGGCAAGGACACCCATCCCGGCCTGCTCGCAGAATGGCAAAACGTCCTGCTCAATGTCCCGCATCAAGGCCGAGTACGGCGGCTGGAGCGAAACGATCTCCGTCACCGCCTGCGCCCGCTTGAGTTGAGCGACATCGAAATTCGATACACCGATCGCGCGAATCTTTCCTTGATCGCGCGCGGCGGCCAAAGCCGAAAGCGCCATTTCAATGCCTTCACTGCTGGCGTCGGCAGGAAAAGCAGGCCAGTGGATCTGATAAAGATCGATCGCCTCGACTTGAAGCCGACGCAAGCTTGCGTCGATCTCGGCGAGCAAGGATTGAGGGGCCAGCGAATGCGAAATCTTCTTCGTGACCGGGTCCCAGACCAAACTGCCTTTGGTGAACACCAAAGGACGCCGTGACGCCGGCACCCGCCGCAGCAATTGCCCCACCAATTGCTCTGCATGGCCCAAGCCATAAACCGCAGCGGTGTCAATCCAGTTCACGCCGCGTTCGACGGCATATTCAAGTGCGCCCAGGCTGTCCTTGTCATCCTGCGCTCCCCAACTGTACTCCCAGCCGGTGCCGGCGATTGCCCAGGTTCCCAGGCCAATCGGTGAAATCAGAAAATCCGATGATCCAAGACGATTGTTTTGCATAGCCACCTCTCCACGAATGATGGAGGAAGTATCCGGCAGAGGTCTCATGACGATAAGATAGGTAATCGTATTTGAACTACTGAACAACACTCATGAGTTATCACCCCGATCTCTCTGAACTCGACGCCTTCGCCGCCGTCGCTCGCCATCGCAGCTTTCGCAAGGCCGCCGACGAACGTGGCGTTTCGGCTTCCGCGTTGAGTCACGCAATGCGAGCGCTGGAAGCACGTTTGGGCATCAGACTGCTGAACCGAACCACTCGTAGCGTGACCCCGACCGAGGCCGGCCAGCAGCTATTGGCAACGCTGGTCCCGAGCCTGCACCAGGTTAACGATGCATTGGCGCAATTGACCTCGATGCAGGAAGTCCCCACTGGCAAACTTCGCCTCAACGTGGCGCGTCCGGCGGCTCGCATCGTGTTTGCGAAAGTGCTGGCGCCCTTCGTGGCCATGTATCCACGTATTCAGTTGGACCTGATCACCGATGATGGATTGACCGATATCGTCAATGAGGGATTTGACGCTGGAGTCCGCTTTGGTGAAAGCCTGGCCGGTGACATGATCGCAGTCCCTGTCGGCGCACCTCAATCGTTCGTGACCGTAGCCGCGGATGCTTATCTGGCCGCGAAGGGAACCGCGCACGTCCCCCGCGACTTGCTCGACCATGCGTGCATTGCCAGGCGTTTTCCCAGTGGCAAACTTTACGCCTGGGAGTATCAAGCCGACGGTCAACCGATACGGTTGTCCGTCACCGGCCCGCTGATTCTGGAAGACGATGCGCTGATGATCCAGGCAGCGAAAGATGGCGCCGGTATTGCCTATGTCTACGAGGAGCTGGTGCGCGACGATCTCCGGAACGGGCATCTCAGAGAAATACTCCAGGAGTGGAAAGCACCGCCCAGCCGGTTCTTTCTTTACTACTCAAGCCGGCGGCATGTGCCACCCGCCTTGAAAGCGCTCATCGAATTTATCAGTGCTCGCGAGGCTGCGTAGCCGTCGTAAAATCGGCACTTGAATCCCACGATTTTTTCAACAAACGGAGTCACCTACATGGAAGTCATCAATCAGTTGCAGCCCGCAGAGTGTGCAGGCATGGAAGATATCCGACGCGAAATCGACGCCCTGGACCAGGCCGTTATCAAGCTGTTGGGCAAGCGTTTTCACTACGTGCTGGCCGCCTCGAAGTTCAAGACCTCGGTGACTTCGGTGCGCGCTCCGGAGCGTTTCAAGGCCATGCTGGCAACACGACGCGAATGGGCCGAAGCCGAGGGCCTGAGCCCGGATGCCATCGAGAAGATGTACAGCGACCTGGTGAACCACTTCATTGCCGAAGAGATGAAACACTGGGCGGCTCATCAATCCGAAACCTGACGCTAGTGTCCTGACTGTCCGCCAAGGTCTATTTTGGTCAGCTATGCAGGCTGCGATAGGCCTGGAGCGGACTTGCGCTCGACTCGCAGAAAACGCTGATGGCAAAGGAACTGCTATCGGCTGATTCTGTTGAAACACAGGTCAATTACACTGACGAACACATTCTTTAAACATCAACTCCTATTAATACGTCATTTACCCTTTCACAAAAACTTATTACCCTACCGCATCACGACAATATTCAGGCGTCATTTAAGTGACCACCACAACCAGCACTCCTCAGAGAAACAGACCCTTAACAGCGCCGACGCGACCGTTACAACCCATGAATAATTCATACGCACTGACGAACGGAGTAAAAATATAAAATAGTCATATAAATCAACAATATAAAACCTCAACAACACTTAAATAAAAACCTCATAAAATCATTAAAAACCATAAGTGACCGACCTCGAATATAAAAGTTTCAAACTTTATAATTAAATAAAAACCCACACATAACGCTTTAAAATATTCACCTTTGATGCTAATAATCCGGCAGCTTCCGGGTTTCCAGGCGACGTCCCCTCTCACATGAAGTGAACATCAGCGCTCACGCTGACTATCCCGGCCTTTACTAAACTCAAATAACGCTAGCGTGGCTCAAGTTTCAATATAACTTGGGGCAGCTTTTGTGTTGCGCACTAGAACTGCGCGAGGAAGGCATCATCGTCCGCCATCATTCAAGGCTTAAAGTCCTTTCGATCTTCGGTACCCGTCCTGAAGCCATCAAGATGGCGCCTTTAGTCAAAGCCCTCGCTGCGGAACCTGGCATTCATTCGCAGATATGCATCACCGGCCAACATCAAAGCATGCTTAAACAGGTGCTGGATCTGTTCAACCTCAAGGCCGATTACACCCTCGATGTGATGACGCCGCACCAGACGCTTAATTCGCTGACCGCGACGCTTTACGAGGCGATTGATCCGGTGCTGGAAATGGCCCAGCCGGATCGGGTGCTGGTACATGGCGATACCACTTCGGCCATGGTGGCCGCGATGGCTGCGTTCCATCGACGCATCCCGGTCGGCCATGTGGAAGCCGGCCTGCGCACCGGTGACATCTACAGCCCATGGCCGGAAGAAATGAATCGTCGCTGCATCGACCTGGGTGCGGACATGCTGTTTGCGCCGACCCACGAGTCGCAAAAAAACCTGCTCGACGAGCGTTTGCAGGGGCGCTCTTTCGTGACCGGCAACACGGTGATCGACGCTTTGCAGATGACCGCGCAGCGCATCGAACAGGACGCTGACCTGCGTGCAGGCCTGGATGAGCAATTCTCGTTCCTGCAACCCGGCCGCAAGGTATTGCTGGTCACCGGGCATCGTCGGGAAAACTTCGGCGAAGGCTTCCTCGACATCTGCAAGGCCCTGAGCCATTTGGCCCGGCGTGCCGACATCCAGATCGTCTATCCGGTGCACTTGAACCCCAATGTCATGGGCCCGGTCACCGAGCAGTTGGGCGACCTGCCCAATGTGCACCTGATCAAGCCACTGGACTACATGGCTTTCGTGCGACTGATGCAACGGGCACACGTGATCCTCACCGACTCCGGTGGCGTGCAGGAAGAAGCCCCCTCACTGGGTAAACCCGTGCTGGTCATGCGTGACGTTACCGAGCGCCCCGAAGCGGTCGCGGCGGGCACTGTGCGCCTGGTCGGGACCTCGCCGGACTCGATCATCGCGGGTGTCAACGCGTTGTTCGATGACGAGTTGCTGTGGCGTCGATGCTCCCAGGCGGCCAACCCATACGGCGATGGCTGCGCCAGTGCGCGCATCGTCGACGCGCTGATGGGTCGTCCGGTCGATGAGTTCGTCGTCGCTCGGCAGTCATTGCCCAAGTTCCTGCATTACCCGACAGCGGTGCCTGTGCCCGAGGAAAATTACCCGGCTTTCACCTCTCTCTAAACCGAACCGCTCCTCCCCTTATCAGCTCGAGATCTACCTGAATGAAGTCTTCCGTTGCCATCCATACGGGGGCGCTCAGCGCCCTTGCCTGTGGCGTGAGCCTGCTCGCGCTCATGCCGACCTTCGCCTTGGCCGCGGACAGCCCGCTCACCCAGGCGATCAACCGACTCAACGCCGACACTCGGCAGGAGCGTGAGATCCGCTTGAGCGATCTGGGGATCGACGCCCCCATCATCCTGGGTTCCACCGATGCCCGGCGCGAATTGTATTTACCCGTGCCGGCGGGCGTACCACTGACCGATGCCACGCTGAATTTCGACGCCAGCTACCTCAACGGCGAAGGCGGCCGCAACACCTTGCTGCTGTCGCTGGACGGTTATCCGGTGCGCGCCGAAGGGCTCAGCGAAGCTCAAGGTGACGCCAGCGCCACGCTGGGCGTGGACAAGACCGCGCGTGACAGCGGTTCGGTGCGCCTGGGTATTGCCTGGTCGTCGATCGTGTCCCGCGAGTTGTGCGAAGACGAACGCGCCATCGGCAACGTATTGCGTATCGAACCGGACACCCGCCTCAACTACAGCTACGACGCCAGCCAGTTACAGGACGTTGGTGCAGCCTGGACGGCACTGCCCGGCAAACCGGGGATCATGGTCGCGCCGGGCACCCTAACCGCCGAAAGCTACGACGCCGCCTGGCGTCTGGGCGTGGCACTGGAACGGATCGGCAAGCACAGCCACATCCTGCCCTATCCTGCCGTACAGGACAGCGTTGACCTGACCGGCCTGCGTATCCCGGCCGAGCTGCAAACTATTCCAGCGTTCGCCAGCCTCAGCGGCAAAGGCCCGCACGTCCTGGAGAACCCGGCGCAAATCGGCGCGCTGCTGATGTTGGGGCAAACCCCGAACGTCCAGGCGGATCTGGCCATCAACGACCCGCAACTGCTCAAGGCCGTCAATGAGTCTCTGGATGCGCTGCAAAGTCAGATTCAAGGTCTCGACGCCACCGCAGCCAGCGCCTTCGCGCAATGGCGTGTACGGCATATCAATGCAGGCCTGGCCGCCACCGGCACGGACAATGTGCGACTGGCATTGCTGGGGACACGCCCGGTGCTGACGATCGCGCCGCAAGCGACCGGCAAGGCCTTGGCCTTGTTCAGCTCGGCCTGGAACACACTGGCACGCAGCCGCCAATTGACCGTCAGCGAAGCACAGTTGCCATTGAGCGCCGACGGCCGTGTGGCCTTGTCGCGCCTGAGCGGCAAACCCGGCGCGATCGACGTGCTGGCCAAATCCGACTGGAGCACCTCGTTCCCTCAGGGCAGCGTGGCCTACGACGGACGTCTGCCGGTGAAGGCGGTGATCGATGTGTCCGCCGCACCCGGCGCCTCGGACACCGCGCCGGTGGCCTCGCTGTTTCTCAACGATTATCTGATTGGCGCACAACAGCTCGTGGCCAACGGAGAAAAGCAACGCATTGAAGCGCGGATCCCACGTTACGCCGTGGGCTCGACCAACGTGCTGCGTGTGTCGTTCCAGCGCCAGCCGGTCAGTGATCGCTGCCTCGAAACGCCACAAGCCTTCCCGGTCTCGGTGCTACCGACCAGCCATATCGTGTTGGAAAAGACTGCGCTGGATGATGACTTTTCCGGCATGGCTGCACGCTTTGCCGTGAACGCGCAGATCCTCGTGCCGCAGGCCTACCTCGAACACCCGGCAAGCAGTTTGCCGCAGGTGATTTCGGTGGCTGACGCCGCCGGTGTTTCGCCGCTGCGTGCGCAATTGAATATCAGCGCCGACCCGAAAGTCTCAGTCACGCCAGACAAAGCCTTCCTGGCCTTCGAGTTGCCGATCAAGGACAGTAAAGAGTCGGTGCAGGTCGACGAGCAGGGCCGCCTGCGTATCAATCACAAGGATCAGGTGTTGCTCGACGTGCATCCCCTCAACCACCTGGCTTCGTTGCAAGCCGTGGAAAGCGGCGGCCAGCACGGTCTGGTCTATCGCACACTGGGCACCGACGCCCCCCGATTCGCCAGGCAGGTTCTGCTGAGTCGCGGCGACGTCGCCATCCTCGGTGACAACGGTACGCTGACCACCTTCGACACCCAGGACCCCAGTGGCAGCCAATTGATCGACCACGAAGAACCCAAGGGGCTGGACGCCTGGCGCACACCGTCGCTGTTGTGGCTGATTCCCGGTGGCATCCTGTTGGTCCTCATCCTGTTGCTGGCCGGCCGTAACGCCCGTCGCAATCGCCAGTAACGGTAACCCTCGATGACGTCGCTTTATTGGCCCTATTGGCTGGCCCACTACTACAGCTTCCTGGAGACCTCGACCATCGTGGTCGCGGTGCTGATTCTGATTTCCAGCCTGGACGATCTGTTCATTGACCTGTGGTACTGGTCTCGTCGCCTGTTCCGCAAATTTACCGTGGGTCGCAAGTACCGGCCGCTGACCGCCGAGCAACTGATGGCCCGGGATGAACAACCGCTGGCAATCATGGTTCCGGCCTGGCTGGAATACGACGTCATCGCGCCGATGATCGAGAACATGGTGTCGACTCTGGACTACCAGAACTATGTGGTCTTCGTCGGCACCTACATCAACGACCAACGCACCATCGATGAAGTGGAGCGCATGCGTCGGCGCTACAAGCAGCTGCATCGTGTGGAAGTCCCGCATGCCGGGCCGACCTGCAAGGCCGACTGTCTGAACTGGGTGATCCAGGCGATTTTCCTGCATGAGAAAACCCACGGCATGACCTTCGCCGGCGTCGTGCTGCACGACAGCGAAGACGTGCTGCACCCGCTGGAATTGCGCCTGTTCAACTACTTGCTGCCGCGCAAGGACATGATCCAGTTGCCCGTGGTTTCGCTGGAGCGCAACTGGTACGAATGGGTGGCCGGCACCTACATGGACGAATTCGCCGAATGGCATGGCAAGGATCTGGTGGTGCGAGAAAGCATGACCGATACCGTGCCATCTGCCGGGGTCGGCACCTGTTTTTCACATCGTGCCTTGCGAGTGTTGGCCGGGGAAACCCAGAACCAGCCATTCAACACCGACAGCCTCACCGAGGACTACGACGTCGGCGCACGCCTGGCCAAGGTCGGTATGAATGCGATCTTCGTGCGCTTCCCGGTGCAGTTTCGCGTGCTGCGCAAATCATGGTTTCGCAAGCCTTACGAATCGACCCTGAAGATGCCGTTGTGCGTGCGCGAATTCTTTCCCGACACCTTCCGCACCGCGTTCCGCCAGAAAGCCCGCTGGACATTGGGCATCGGGCTGCAAGGCTGGGAACAAATGGGCTGGAGCGGCTCGCTGGCCAACCGTTATCTACTGTTTCGCGACCGCAAAGGCGTAGTGACGGCGTTCGTCAGCATCATCGCCTACGTGATTCTGGTGCAGTTGCTGGGCCTGATTGTTTTGCGCCAGAGCGGACTGTGGGACGTGAGTTTCCCGACGCCGTTTGAAACCAACGGCTTTATCCAATACCTGCTGCTGGCCAACGGTATCGCGCTGGCCTGGCGCATCGCGCACCGCTGCTATTTCACCACCGTGCTGTACGGCTGGCAGCATGGTTTGCTGTCGATCCCGCGCATGGTGGTGGGCAACTTCGTCAACTTCATGGCCGCGTCACGGGCCTGGCGCATGTTCCTGGTTGGCAAGGCGCTGAACCGCAAACTGGTGTGGGACAAGACCATGCACGACTTCCCGTCCACCGACCTGGTCGCTGCCGCACCGCGCAAACTGGGCAGCGTGTTGCTGTCCTGGCAGGCGATCAACGAAACCGACCTGCAAAATGCTCTCGTCGAACAGAAAACCCGGCACATGCCATTGGGGCGGATTTTGCTCAGCAACGGCTGGCTGGACGACGAAACGCTCGCGGAAGCCATCGCCTTTCAGAACGACTTGCCGCGGGTGTTCGATGTGGCCGCCAAGGCGCGGGACTCGAACCAGACCCTGGACGACGAATTCGCCCTGCGCTGGCGCGTGGTGCCGCTTGGCTTGAATGCCGACGGCCGTGCGCAAGTCGCCGTGGCCAGCCCACTGCCGGCCGAAGGCCTGCAACAGGTCAGCGACGAACTGGGCAGCGAACCGGTGCAGCTGATTGCCCGGGAGAGCGAAATCGTCGCGCAATTGCGTCAACTGAACGTGCGCGAAGGCCAATCCGTGCCGGATGCCCGAGCGCCATTGCTGGGCGACCTGTTGATCGAAATGGGCCTGCTTGATCGCGATGTGTTCAGCCGCGCGATGTTGCAGTACCGCCCGCAGCATCACGGCCGCATTGGCGACTATCTGGTCGACAGCGGCGTGCTGCCTCGCGCCACCATCGAAAAAGCCGTGGCACGTCAGCACAGCCACTACCCTGCGGAGCTTCCTGCATGAATCGCCCCTTACTGACCCTCATGGCCACGGGGCTGAGCCTGATACCTGCGTTTGCTCATGCCCAGATGCTGCCATTGCCATTGACCGGTCCGGCCTATGTAACCGCCAACGAGGCGTACAGCGCTTACGAGCGCAAAGACTATGACCTGGCCATCGCCAAGGCTCGCGAAGCGCTACGTCAGCGCGCCGATATCCAGCGTTTGAACACGCTGATTGTGCTGGCTCAGCGCGACAAGGACCTGCGCGATCATCCCAGGCGCTACCCGCAATCACGTCAGGCTCCGGGCTTCGGCGCCGCTGCCCAGGCCTTCGCAGCCTATGACCGCGATGACTTCGGCGCTGCTGCCCAGGCCGCACGCAAGGCCATCGCTCAGGCGCCTAAACGCATGGACTATCGACTGCTGCTGATCGAGTCCCTGCAGCGCCAACCGCATCTGCAGGAAGCGGATCAAGCCACCACCCAGGCGCTTGCGGTGTTCCCGAAGGACGACGCGTTGCTGATGCGGCGCACAGCGATTCGTCGTCAACTGGCGGTGCCGCTGGCGGTTCAGGGCTATCGCGCCCTGCAGCAAGGCCATGTGCCGCTGGCTGTGGACCAGGCCAGAAAAGCCGTCGCCTGGGCCCCGGAAATCGGCGCCAACCAGCAACTGCTGATCAGCGCCCTGCTCGCCGCCCACGATTACCCTGGGGCCGAGCAAGCCGCGTCCGCTGCATTGGCACAGGATGACGGGGAAATCGCACCGTGGATTCTGCGCAGCTACGCCCTTGATCGGCAGGGTAAGACTCAAGCCGCTCAAACTGACCTGAAGCAGGCCCTCGCCATCGATGGCCTGCCGCAAGCGCAAGTCCGCAACATTCGCTTCTTCGCCGCCGACGCCGCACTGGCCCATGGCGAGCCTCAGCAAGCGCTCGATGATTTGCAGCCACTGGTCGACGATGAAGGTGGCGAAATAGCCCGCCGACGCAGCGCCGCACGAGTGGCGCTGCGGCAGAAAAACAATGGGGATCTGAACACTGCCGCTCACGTCCCTGCTCCAGCCCTGAACTGTCAGGAAACGGCCTTCGGCCTGGTGTGTGATATCTGGCCTGGCAACCAACGCGACGACGGAACCGACCTCGCCGCCCAGGCCTACGCGGCCCTGGCCCGCAAGGACTTCGAAACGGCGGTTGCCCAGGCGAACCAAGCCGTCGGCCGCGCGCCGCACAACCCGGCGTATCGACGCCTGTTGGTCGGAGCCCTGACCGACCTGAAGCATGTGCCCGAAGCCATCGCGGCGGCCAGCGATGGTCTCAAGGCCAATGGCGATGACGCCCGGCTGCTGAGCCAGCGCGGCTTCTTGCGTCAACAATCGGGGGACGATACCGGGGCACGCCAGGATTTTACCCAGGCCTTGGCCCTGGGCAGCTTGCCGGCTTACGAAGAGGCCAGTCTGTATGCCGCCATCGGCCAGAGAAGAACTGCGCGCGAACGGCTGCAACAGGCGCGGGACACCGGCGAACTGGAAGCGATGAGCGACCTGCAGATCGCCTACTTGTCGGTCCAGGCCGGCGACGATGACCGCGCCCGTGAATCGTTTCGCAAGGCCGATGCTGGCAGCCGGCTCTCACCGACGGCAACGCAGGATGCCGCCTACAACGCCATGCGGGTCAATGACGATGAGCAAGCCGTCACCTATTTCAAGCGAGTCATCGACGCAAAAAATGCCGGTGAACTCGACATGTCCCCGCAGCAGCTCTTCGACACCCGTCGCGCGGTGGCCGATGTGTCGCGTACCTGGGGCTTGATCAGCACTACCAGTTATCGCGGCAACAGTTCCAGCAGCGGTCTGAGTTCAGCGCCGAGCAGCGGCAGTAACAGCAACGACAGCCTGCAAAACAGCACCGAACTGTCCTGGCGCCCGTTGGGCTATCGCAATGCACGCTTCGTCGAACTCTACGGTCGCGTCACCGACACGCTATGGAGCAAGAACAGCGATTCGGCTAGCGGTATCGATGCCCTGCAAGGCGCCGTTGGTGTGCGGGTCAAACCGTTCACGGCGTTGAACGTGATGGCCGCCGTTGAGCGCACGTTCCCCTTGGGGTCGTCAGACGTCAACGGTGACTGGCTGGTGCGCCTGGGCTATAGCTCAAGTATCGGGACCGATTTGCGGGTCGATACCTCCAGTTGGTGGACCTCGCAGTTGTTCGCTGAAGGCGGTCATTACATCAATGACTCGCGTGACTATTTCAACAGCGAATGGCAGGTCGGCCGCAGTTACGCCATCGGCGGCGCAGGTTCACACTGGGTGAGCTTCCCCCATGTCGTGGCCGCATTCGACTATGACTCAAAGATGAACAGCGAGACCGATACCGACGGCAGCACGAGCTCATCATCCGGCAAGGCCGCAGGCATCGGCGTCGGCAACAACGTCCGTTACTGGTTCCGCGAAGATGCCTACAACGCCCCACGCTCCTATGTGGATTTTTCTCTGCAGTACCGCGTGAAGGTGCTGGGCGATGACCGCGCTCAAGGCGTGTTCGCTCGCCTGACGTATTCCTATTGAGGACTGGTATGAACGTTCGAGTTTATTTGTGCCTGGGGTTTAACCTGCCCTCGACGTGGGCATATCCCCCGCCCCTGAAAAAGGCAGCCCTGTGAAAATCTTTGGCTATACCGCCAGTCGCGCGACCGTTGTCGCCCTGTTGCTTATCGCTACCCTCGGCGCAGGTTCCAGCATGCTCTACGTGACACACACCAAGGCTCTTAAGCCGGGGATTGTCGGCATCGTCTGGCAGCCGGACAACAAGACCGTCGGCATCAACGGCCACTGGGAAAAACTCGGCGCCCATGAGCTGCTGGTGCAATGGACCGTCGTCGACGATCAGGCATTCGTTCCCGGTACCGGCCTGCCCACCGTGCCGGTGTTGCCTGACTGGCCCCGTATCGCCAAGGCGCCCTGGGCGCAGGATGTCATTCTCGGGCTCGCCGGTTACTTCAGCGAGAACCGCTCACGGGACAACATCGAGCAACTGGCCGCTGTCTCGGAACGCATCGCCAAATTGCCTACGCCGCTACACGTCACCGGCTGGTATTTCCCGGCCGAAGTCGACCCCAGCTGGACCCGCGCCAAAGAACTGCCCGCCCTGCTGGCCAAGCTGCCGCGACCGTTATGGATCAGTGTTTACGACGGCGCCAACATCGGCCCCGCCGCCACCGCCGATTGGCTCAAGCAATGGCTGCCGGATGACATCGGCGTGTTCTTCCAGGATGGCGTCGGCGTCTACGCCCGCACCGCACCGGTGGCCCGAACCTACGCCGACGCCATGCGCCAGCGTCTGGGCAAGGACCGTGTGCGAATCATCGTCGAAGCCTTTCGCCCCAACTTCGGCGGCGGATTCCGCTCCGCGACCGCGGCCGAACTCAAACCGCAACTCGCGGCCTATGACGGTTATCCGCTCTACCTGTTCGACGGACCGCACTACGTGACGCCTGAGTTGCTGGAGCAACTGGTGCGGTGAATCGCAAAGCAGCCATTTATAACGTCGTGGCTAACCGACGCCTAAAAGATATGAAGCCGACTGAAGCCCCCCCGGTTGAGCCGCAGCGAAGCAGGTAGTTTGGAATCGTAATCAAGTAGGTGCCGAATTAGTCCCTGCATTCGGGATCGCCGACTCCCGAGATCGAACCGCATACAATGCCGTAAAGATATCGCGGATATATTTCGGGCGTTCGGAGGCGGGAATTACCGGAAGAAAATCCAGCATGTCGATAATTGATTCATAGGCAAAACGCATTTCACGGTGATAACGCCAACGGGCACCGAATCCGAGGGCTCGCTCCATTGCGACGAACAACCCGGCGAGCGCAGAACACAAAGGTGCCACCCAAGTAAAGTTTGTAGCGGGTAACAGCGTCGCCAGTGTCGTCAACAGCAACACCAGGATAGTGCCGCCGTTAAACATGATCGGATCGGCCAAGACATCATGCAACTTGGCCGCGTCTGTCAATCGCACCTTCAACTGTTGAATCATTTCCGGGGGCAAGTCCGTTACACCGCTTACATCGGGCGCGACGGGCGCTTCAAAATTGGCGTCATCTGGCATACGAAACTCTCCTGAAGGAAGAGATCAATCCGCCCAACGGCAAACTTCTAGGCATGAGGAATACCACTGACGAGCGAGTATAGATCATGGCATGCCGAATGCGGCTGAGTGAGTCTCCATCGGCTCCGGATCCTCTCATGCTGATTGTCTGCGCCAAGTGCCGGGTGACGTGCCGAACTGGCGTTTGAATGCGCCGGCTCAGAGTCGGGTAACGCCGCCCGTAGCAGGATATCGTCAAGTGGCCGATCCAAGCGATGTGGCGCGTGCGGTGCTTGCAGCCAGCACTTGGTCGGTGCTGGCCTGAAAAAGCTGTGGGCTCTGAAGGCAACAAACGGTGGCCGCAACGGTCCAACGCGCGGTTGAACACCAGGTGCGAGCTACCAGAAGCATCACCTGCCGACTGCCACTACCTCTGGGAGAACCAATTGTCAGCTGTCTTTTTGCGTCAAGTTTTCCGGTTATCGGTACTGCTCTTTTCCGTTGGCACTTCGTTTTCTGCTTACGCCTGCCCAAAAGGGCAGTACGAAGTCTGCGTGGTCACTTGTTTTTGTGCTCCGGGCTCCAAAGAGGAGACCGGGTCGATTTTTGAGAACATGAGCCAAATAGCTTCCACTGGATTACAGAGTTGGATCGTGCAATCGCGCGACACCGCGGCAACTGGTGATATTCGGACAATCCCGCTGAATATCCGGGCCCAACTCGAACCCTACTATGACATTCAAGTGCTTGATTCGGCCCGCTACAAGGTAGGCGATGATGAGGAGCTGAACGCCGCAAACACCATGTTGCAGAATCCCGATGTCACTGCGGTCACCCTGATAGACATCATCGTCTTTCGCAATCCCGATGATGCACTTAACAATGTCGCGCTGTGGGCCCATGAATTGAAGCACGTGCAGCAGTACCAGCAATGGGGAGTTCGGGAGTTTTCCACTCGCTATACCCGTGATTACACAGCCGTCGAGGCGCCTGCTTACGAGATTCAAGCCAAGGTAGCCAGAGCGCTAAGGGCCAGCGTGGCCCAGTCAGAACCTCCTCGACATCCTTGAGTTCAAAGGGCCAGGCAATCCTGCCGTCTGCTGCTCTCCATCACAGACCCCGAGAGTCTCGACGCTGGACCAAAAACAGCCGGTGGGCGAAGCGATAGTTAATGAGTAGCTATGCTTAGTCTGTTGTGCAAACTGATTGTGCAGACGGGAATTGCAGACACCCGTGTCGATCGCCGCCCCACTGGTCCTCCATAGGCAGCCGCGAAATATGACGTCCTTGGTCTCATCGATCATCGAGTTACTCACGGCGCACCCGCATATCGTGTATCTGGCCGTGTTTCTCTTGGCACTTTCCGAGTCAATCCCGATCATCGGTGTCGTCGTTCCCGGCACCGCCGTGATTCTTGCGCTCAGCACCCTGGTGCCGAGCGGCGTGTTATTGCTCTGGCCGTTGCTGATCGCCGCCACGTCAGGCGCCATTGCGGGGGATGGTCTTTCGTTCTGGCTCGGGCACCGATACCGCCGCGAGATTCTTGGCCTCTGGCCACTGAACCGGCATCCTGAGCTGATTCAGCGCAGCGAAGCCTTTTTCAACCGTCATCGCGATAAAAGTATCTTTTTCGCGCGCTTCACACCGGGCGTCCGCGCCTTCGTTCCGCTCCTCGCCGGCACGCTGGGAATGGCGGTCAGTCGGTTCTATGCCGTCAATGTCGTGTCGGCGCTCGCCTGGGCTCCGTCGCATATCCTGCCCGGTGTGCTCGTCGGCGCGACGTTCAGCATTCTCGGTGCAGCTGCAAAGCCGCTCGCGATCTTGCTGACCGTTCTAGTCGCGGTGGGCTGGGTGGTCCTGCATATCGTGCGCTGGGCGCTGCATCGCGGCATCCCCTACTTCATCGTCGCAGTGCAGCGGTTGCGGGGCTGGACCGGCGCCCACGACACCTGGCTGAGCCGCAGTCTCACTCACTTTCTCGATCCTTCACGGCCCGAAGCACGGGCTCTCGCACTGTCGACGGTCCTGCTCGTCGGTGCCGCGTGGCTTTTCTTCGGTGTCCTTGAGGACATCATCAACGGTGACCCGTTGCTGCTTGCAGATAGCGCGATATACCGCGCGCTCCAGGATCTTCGCACTGCACCGGGCGATGCGGTGATGATCGCCATCACGGAACTCGGCGACACCAAGGTCGTGCTGGCGGTCACGATTGTTGTCTTGCTGTGGCTCATGTGGAAACGCGCCTGGCGTACGGCTGCCTATTGGCTGATTGCGATTGCCGGCGCTTCGGGGCTCACCATAGTCATCAAGGTAGCGCTGTATCGAGCTCGCCCTGCGGAACCTCTCTATTCCGGGTGGAGTGCCTTTTCCTTCCCCAGCGGCCACAGCACGATCAATGTCGTGCTATACGGTTTTCTCGCCTTCCTTATCGCGCGTGATACCCGCCCGGCACGGCGCCTCGTGGTCGCTCCTGGCGCAGCCACCCTGATATTTCTGATTGCATTCTCGCACCTCTACCTCGGGGCACATTGGCTTTCCGACGTGCTCGGGGGGCTGGCATTCGGATCCGCTTGGCTGGCGCTACTCAGCCTCTTCTACCTGCGGCGGCAGGCCGAGCACATTGGCTCAGCGGGGCTGCTCGCCCTCGGATTTGTGACACTTCTGCTCGCCGGCGGCTTCAATATCTATCGTAACCATACGACGGACAGCAGTCGTTATGCCGTCAAGGTGGGAACGTTGACCTTAGCTGCCACCGATTGGTGGACGTCGGATTGGCAGCAACTGCCGGTGCGGCGTATCGACCTCACTGGCGAGACGAATGAGCCACTGACGTTTCAGTGGGCCGGTGGTCTGCCGGAGTTGCAAGATGTCCTGCAGCGCAACGGATGGCGCACCTCAGCGGCATGGACACTGTTGAATTCCCTGAACTGGTTTACCGTCCAGGCTGACCCTGCCGATCTTCCGGTCATCCCTCTTTTCGCCAGTGGTCGCCTTCCCAGTCTGACGCTCATTCGAACGTATAACGATGATGGATCCGCCGGTTCGCGCCTGGTGCTTCGATTGTGGATCGTCGATATCGAGCTCACAAACGGGCGAACTATGCCGCTGTGGATTGGCTCGGTTGTCGAGGAGCGTTTCTATCATCCCCTGGCCCTCGTCACGCTAACGTCAACACAACCCGATGCGAATACACCGCGCAGAATGCTAGCGGCCGTTCTGGACGATGGGCGGCTCGTTTCCCGGACCGAAGGAATGGCGGATGCGTATTGGGATGGGCAGGTCCTGTTAGCTCGCACGGTGAAAAACAAAAATGAATGACCGTTCAGGGTCGTTTGCCGCCCTATTTCTGAAGGAGCGCTTCCCCATGGCCCGAATCAGGAATAAAGTAGCAAGACCTACATAAATCGTAGAAAACGCTACATGAAAAATTGGCTAGCTTTGATATTAGGTCTGCCGACTGCCAATGCCACCGAACGCATGCGTGCCTGGCGCGCACTAAAAGCCTCTGGAGCGGCGGTCTTACGCGATGGCGCCTACCTTTTACCGGATACCGCTGCCTGTCGAGAAGCGCTAACGTCTGTCGAGCGCGACATCCTGGCCATCAATGGCACCGCCTACGTCCTGCCTGTCGTTGATCCTGACGGTGAACGCTTTATTGAGCTGTTCGACCGTAGCGATGATTACAGCAAGCTAGGCGCCGAGATCGAAGCATGCCGGGCACAGCTCAATGCCGAGAATGCGCTGGTCACCACCAAGCAAATTCGCAAACTGCGTAAAGCCTACGATCAGCTGACCAGCATCGATTACTTTTCAGGCAAGCCGAAGCAGCAGGTCGACTTGGCGTTGCAGGAGCTTGAGACAGCGGTCAGCAGAGCGCTGTCTGCGGATGAGCCGCATAGCCACGACCAGCCAATCACGGCGCTGAGCCTTGGCGATTATCAATGTCGTGTCTGGGCAACGCGTAAACGCCCATGGGTCGACCGCCTGGCTTGCGCCTGGTTGATTCGGCGCTTCATTGATCCGCAGGCTCAGATCCTCTGGCTCAACACTCCACAGGACTGCCCGGCAGATGCCTTGGGTTTCGACTTCGATGACGCAACTTTCAGTCATGTCGGCAATCGCGTGACCTTTGAAACCCTGCAAGCCAGCTTTGAACTTCAAGAGCCGGGCCTAAGCCGCATCGCTGCACTGGTGCATTACCTCGATATCGGTGGCATTCAGCCGGTGGAGGCTGCCGGCATCGAACGGGTGCTGGCAGGGCTACGCGAAACCATTGCCCATGACGACCACTTGTTGGCTGCTGCCAGCGCCATCTTTGACGGCCTGCTCGCCGAGTTCGTGAAAGAGGAACATCCCAATGATTAAGGCTTCCCCATCAGTTGTTGAAGAGGATCTGTCGAGGCCTGAACCGATCAGTTTGCGTGAGGCGTTCTGGTTCTGGCTGAAGTTGGGATTCATTAGCTTTGGCGGGCCCGCAGGACAGATCTCGATCATGCACCAGGAGTTGGTAGAGCGGCGGCGTTGGATTTCCGAGCGGCGGTTTCTGCATGCCCTCAACTATTGCATGCTGTTGCCAGGGCCGGAGGCTCAGCAACTAGCAACCTATATCGGTTGGTTGATGCATCGAACCTGGGGTGGGGTGATCGCCGGGGGGCTGTTTGTGTTGCCCTCACTGTTCATCCTGATCGCGCTGTCCTGGATGTATATCGCCTTCGGCGAAGTCCCGGTGGTGGCCGGGCTTTTCTATGGCATCAAGCCCGCCGTGACGGCCATCGTCGTGCAGGCGGCCCATCGAATCGGCTCGCGCGCGCTGAAAAACAACTGGCTGTGGGCTATGGCGGCGGCGTCATTTACCGCGATCTTCGCATTCAATGTGCCGTTCCCGCTGATCGTGCTGGGAGCCGCGTTAATCGGTTATGCAGGAGGCCGCCTGGCGCCCGAGAAATTCAGGACCGGGGGCCATAGCGCCGCCAAAAAGTCCTTCGGCCCAGCATTGATCGATGACGACACCCCGTCCCCTGAGCATGCCCGGTTCAGCTGGTTGAAACTGGCGCTGCTGGCACTCATCGGCGCAGCGTTGTGGGCGTTGCCGATGGGGGTCTTGACCGTGCTCTTTGGCTGGGAAGGCACCTTGACTCAGATGGGCTGGTTCTTTACCAAAGCCGCATTGCTGACCTTTGGCGGCGCCTATGCGGTGCTTCCCTACGTCTACCAAGGCGCGGTCGGTCATTATGGCTGGCTGACACCGACACAAATGATCGACGGATTGGCGCTGGGGGAAACCACACCGGGGCCGCTGATCATGGTGGTGGCTTTCGTCGGCTTTGTCGGCGCCTATGTCTCGCAGGTGTTCGGCGCCGATCAGGTGTTTCTGGCCGGAGCCGTCGCGGCCACGCTGGTGACCTGGTTCACCTTCCTGCCTTCGTTCCTGTTCATCCTCGCAGGTGGCCCGCTGGTGGAGTCGACTCACAATGAACTCAAGTTCACCGCACCGCTTACCGGGATTACTGCCGCTGTGGTTGGGGTGATTCTCAATCTGGCGTGTTTCTTCGGCTATCACGTTCTTTGGCCCAAAGGGTTCAGCGGCAACCTGGACTGGCCTTCCGCGCTGATCGCGATTGCGGCGGCGATTGCCTTGTTCCGCTTCAAGCGCGGCGTGATTCAAGTATTGATGGCCTGCGCACTCGTTGGTTTGACTGTGCACTTACTGCGCTAGAGCGCGCAATGATCAACTATTTTCTGGCGGGCACCGGGCCTGCCAGATCACCCAGCCTACAGAGTTAGGCAGGAGGTGTTCCATGAGGTGGATTACCCGTGAACGACCCAAAATTGATCGCATTGCCTGTCCCTGGCTGATCACCCGTTTTATCGACCCTGAGGCCGAGTTCTTGTACGTGCCCAGCAGAGAGGTTTTGCAGATTGCCGCTGAGAAAGATGCAACGCCTTATGACATTCCGGGCGTTGAGCTTTCCCACGTAGGTGAGCTGTGCAGCTTTGATGCGTTCCTGAACAAGTACCACCTCAGTGATCCTGCCTTGCAGCAGTTGGCCAAAATCGTGCGCGGAGCAGATACCTCCCGCCTGGATCTGACACCGCAATCGGCTGGGCTCTATGCGATTTCGCTGGGACTATCGCATAGTTATGCCGATGACCACGAAATGCTGGCACATGGTTTGATCCTGTATGACGCCCTGTATGCCTGGTGCAAGGAATGTCAGGGCGAGTCGCATAATTGGCCTCCTCAGATGTGAGAGGCGTCTACACGGCGGTCCAGCCCGGAACTGGGCTCATGATCAGTGAAACACTGCATATTCTGATCTGCGCATTGCTGAGACTTGGGCGAGGCGGTTGAACCCGCCTTGTCCGAGCAGAAGAAGACCTCATGAACATACGAGACAATCGACGTTTCACTCTGCCAGTCTTCGCGATCCTGCTGACTGCGCTAGCCGTCATGGACTTCGCAAGCCTTCGCTACTGTCAGGCCGCCGACGAGTTGCCGGCTAACGACCTGCCACTGAAGCACGTCGCCGACATTCCATTGCCCGGTGGCGCCACTCGGCTCGACTACGAGAGCTACGATCCAGAGCGCAACCTGATGTTCATCGCTCATCTTGGTGACGGTGAAGTTATCGCCTTTGACATGCGCGAGTCCCGCGTTGTCGGGCGCATTGCGAACGTCTCGTCGGTACACGGCGTGCTCGTTATTCCTGAGTTGTCACGCGTCTACGCTTCGGCGACGGGTACGAACGAAATCGTTGCGATAGACGAAGCGACCCTGGCAATTGTCAGTCGCATACCGGGCGGCATCTATCCAGACGGCATGGCTTATGTGCCTGACCTTCACAAGCTTTACGTATCGAACGAAAACGGCGAGACCGAAACGGTGATCGACATGGACACGAACACTCGTGTTGCGACAATTCCACTGGGAGGTGAAGTCGGCAATACACAATATGACCCCATATCACGACACGTCTTCGTCAATATCCAGACTCGTCGGCAACTTATCGAAATCGATCCCGTGACCGACCACATCGTGGCGCGCATTGATCTGCCGGGGGCACGTGGCAACCATGGCCTGTTGATCAATCCGCGTGACCGGCTTGCCTTTATCGCGTGCGAAGGTAATGACAAGCTCCTCGTACTGGACATGCACACCATGCGGGTTATCCAGGCGTTCGATACCGGGGGAGCCCCCGATGTGCTTGCGTTCGACCCAGTGCTGAACACACTTTATGTCGCTGGAGAGGCTGGCATTGTGTCGATGTTCCACGTCAAGGGGGCAGTGGTCACGAAAATCGGCAATGGCAGCGTAGGCCCGCGTGCGCATGTCGTTGCCGTGGATGCCGCGACACACCGCTCGTATTTTCCGCTCAAGGATATCGACGGGCACCCGGTACTACGGATTATGGAGCCCCGTTAGCGGATTGAATCGACTCTAGTTCCGACCGTGCTGGATGTCGGACCTGAACTTACTCCTGCCTGACAATATCGACCGAGATCTCCACCGCAGCGATCGTGCCCCGGTTCTCAAGCCAGTGCGTGGTGTTCCTGTCCTCGGGCCAACCCACGCCCGGCCCATAGTCCGTGGCGACGCCATTTCGATGGTCGGTGATGGTTCCTTGCAGTATGTAGACGGTACCGGGTCTGTCTTTATGGTTGTGAACCGGCCCGAAGACGCCTCCAGGCTCGATGGTCACCATGCGCATTCTAAGTTGGCGCCCTGCCATGCCTTCGATCTCGGGGCCAAGGTCAACCGTTGCCAGTAACTTCACCGTAACACCTTGCGTTTCGGGTGCCGCCTGTTCGTTGCTCATCGTGCTCTCCTCTCTGTACATACAGGGCCTGACTAGAAGTAAAGCCCCTGAGAACCGACAGAGGTGTAAATCCGCCCAGCGACGGTCGCCCATCCGGTCAAATTTCGCCGATGGTCGTTACATTTCGCTTGTCACCGACGTTTGGCTAAGCTGAATAAATCGGGGGTGAACTGATACCGGAGTGATGGCGGCCATCAGCGGATCTGGATTGGCATCAAGACGGTACTCCCGAAGGAGACGACTATGTATGCAGTTATAAGAACCTACCTGGGTGCTGGCGCAAAGGAGCTTTTCGAGTTTCTGGAAAAGCGCAATGCCGATGTCGAAGCGGCCCTACGGACAGTGCCTGGCATCGAAAGCTACACACTGCTCAACACGGGTGATGGCGGCACGGCAGTGACGGTTTGCAAAGACAAGACCGGCACCGATGCAAGCTTGAAAGTGGCGCGCGACTGGATTCAGAAAAATGCTTCGCATATTCAAGTGAAACCGCCGATCGTGACGGAAGGTCCGGTGATTGTGCAGATAAAATAGATTCAACCGGTCGATGCAACACACTAGACACTGTGTAAACAGGCGGCGTGTTGCATCGACGGAAAACACCACTCTCAACGCCACAACAACCCCATGGGCAAACCCGATCATAGCGCTCTATGATTGAACCCCATGACGACCTCTCTTCCGATCCGCCAACCCTGCCCTCCCGGTGCTTGCATCTGCGAACGTGAGCAGCTGTTGGAAACTCCCGGCACGGACCTGCGCATCCTGAGCCTGACCCAGTCGGAAGAGAAACGCCTGATCGAACGCCTGGAAAACCTCCAGAGCCTGAGCGACCTGGAGCGTCTGCAACGGCGAATGTATGAGCAGTTGGGTCTGCGCGTGGAGATCGCTCCGGGCTTCAATGAAGTGCGCACCATGCGCGGTATCAATATCACCTTGGGCGAACTGCCGGGCCTGTGCCGCAAAACCCGTCAGTCGATCCCGGCGGCCATTCGCCGAGGGCTGGAGAAGCACCCGGAAGTTGCCTACGAGCTGCTCAATGCCAACGACTTGTTGCGTGATGCCTGATGGCTTGCACCGTTATCCCGATACGTTCATTAGAATGCCCTGAAACAGGATCAGCGGTCGTACACGCGACACGGTCCGCTGCTATGCCTTCTCATGGGAGAACAGGTTTCAGGCCAGCCAGGACGGAGCTGGAAACTCAGGCGTGACCGTGGCCCCGGCGCCAGCCAGGAACGCGAAGATCAAAGGTGCCAGTCCGTAGCAGGAGGTGGCAGATGTTATTCATGGTCCGTTGGTCCATCAGTCCGCAGCAACGTAACAGCGCGATCGAACGTTTTCTCAAGACCGGTGGCGCCCCACCCGCAGGCGTCAAAATGCTGGGGCGCTGGCATGCCGTCGGCGGCTCCAGCGGCGTGGGCATTGCCGAGGCCAGTGATCCAGTGGCGATTCAGAAGTGGGTGCTGGAATGGAGCGACCTCATGAACATGGAAGTCCACGCCGCATTGACCGATGAACAGGTGGCGCCGCTGCTCGCTGCCGCAGTGGGCAAGCAATAGTTGTCGAGGCGGCGGGTGCCCCTCGCCGCCCAATGCAAGCTTTTCGTAGGAGCCAGGCTTGCCGGCGAAGGCGCTCTTAAGGACGCCTTCGCCGGCAAGCCTGGCTCCTACATCCCGATCCGTCGCCGCATCTCGGCGGTAATCGTCTGCCGGGTTTTCTTCAGCTCGGCCCAGGGTTCATCGCCCACCTCGGCCAGGCGCTCATGCACGGTGTGCAGGTTCCATTGATTGGCGCCCTTGAGCTCAGCCACTTCTTCGCGAAAGATCGGTACCGACACTGGCAACCCTTCGCGGCTGCGCACGGCATAAGCGCAGATCGTGGTGGCGCCGAGACCGTTGCGCAGGTAATCGATGAAGATGCGCCCAACCCGGTTTTTCGGCCCCGACACTGCGGAAAATCGTTCCGGCAGCAGCTTGGCCATGTGACTGACAATCGCATGGCTGAAGTCCTTGACCTCGTCCCAACCGTGTTTGCGGGTCAGCGGTACGACCAGGTGAATCCCCTTGCCGCCGCTGGTCTTGAGAAACGCCTTGAGCCCCAGCTCATCCAGCACTGTGAGGATCAGCCGGGTCGCTTCGACCATGCTCCTCCAGGGCAACGCCGGATCCGGGTCGAGGTCGAGGACGAAGCGGTCGGGCTTGTGCAGATCGACCGACGTGGCGTTCCAGGTGTGCAGCTCCACGGTGCTCATCTGCACTGCGCCAATCAGGGCTTCGGCATTGTTGATGACCATCATCGGTTGGCCGGTCAGTGCCTTGTCCAGAGTGACAATGCCGGGTATGGCCAGATTCTCGGCGTTCTTCTGAAAGAACAGTTCGCCGGTGATGCCGTCCGGTGCGCGCACCAGCGCCACCGGCCGGTCCTTGAGTTGCGGCAGAATCCACTCGGCGACGCTGGCGTAATACTCCGCCAATTGCATCTTGGTGGTGCCGCTGCTGGCATCGATCACCCGATCCGGATGCGTGATGCGCACCTTGCCCTGCTCCAGGCCGACTTGTGACGGTGTCGCTTGGGAGGTTTTAGTTTTAGTGGTTGAGGTTTTCACGGTTGTCGGACGCTCCTCGGTGATGTCGGCGGTAGGCTTGTCCTCGCGCAGCCCATGGAACACGGCCTGGCGCACCGAGCCGTCCTTCGTCATCTCGGCGAAGGCCACTTCCGCCAGCAGAACGGGTTTGAGCCAATGCACACCCTTGGCTTCAACACCGGTGGGCGGGTTCACCACCGAGGGCTTTTTCGCCTGCAGCGGTTTCAGTTGTTCGTAAAGACGCTTGAGGCTCGCCTCGCTGAATCCGGTGCCGACCTTGCCCGCATAGCGCAATTCCCCGCTGTCACGGTCGTGCAGCCCCAGCAGCAACGCGCCAAAGGCACTGCGCGAGCCTTTGGGATCGGTGAAGCCGACCACGATGAATTCCTGCCGATGCTTGCACTTTAGTTTGATCCAGTCACTGCTGCGCCGGGACACGTAAGGCGAGCCCAGGCGTTTGCCAATCAACCCTTCCATGTGCATTTTGCAGACGCTGTCGAGTAACGCCTCCGGGGACTCGTTGAACGTGTCGGAGAACCGCAACAGAGGGTTTTCATTGGGCTTGAGCACAGTCGCCAGCGCCGCCCTGCGCGCTTCGACAGGAACTTCGCGCAGGTCCACGCCGTTGAGGTAAGGCAAATCGAACAGGTAGTAAACGATGCTGGCACTACGACCGGCATCGAAGGCGTTTTGCAGCGCCTGAAAATCCGGAACACCCTGCTCGTCCGCCACCACCATTTCGCCGTCGAGCCAGGCCGATTCCAAGCCTAACGCCGCCAGCGCTGCAGCCTGCTCCGGCAATTTGTGAGTCCAGTCGTGACCGTTGCGGGTGAAGAGTTTGACCTCATCGTGGTCGATGCGCGCCATGACCCGGTAGCCGTCGAACTTGATCTCATAGCTCCATTCGCCGTCCGGCGCGGACTCCACCAGTGTCGCCAATTCGGGTTTGAGCAGCTCCGGCAGTCTGGCTTTACGAGCGCCTGTCAGCTGTGATGAGCGCTCTCTGCGCGCCCTCGCCGCTGGCTTTTTTACGGGACTGGGTTTCGACTTGGCGACAATGGTGCGATCGCTGAGTACGCTGTCGGGCTCGGCGGCGACCACGTCGTAATCGCTTTCGGGCCTGGCCGCGCCGTCCTGATGCTTGATCAGAAACCATTGCTCCTGCTTGCCCGGCATGTGCGTGCGCACGAGGTTCCACAGGCCGCCGAGCTTCTCCCCTTGCAACTCGAATTTCAGCCGGCCCTTGGCGTACGCCTTGGCCGGGTCGTCCTGGGGAATCCATACCCCACGGTCCCAAACGATCACCTCGCCGGCGCCGTAATGCCCTTCGGGAATGGTGCCTTCGAACGTGGCGTAATCGAGCGGATGGTCTTCGACGTGGATTGCCAGGCGCTTGACCTTGGGGTCCAGCGACGGGCCTTTCGGCACGGCCCAACTTTTCAGCGCGCCATCGAGCTCCAGGCGAAAGTCATAGTGCAGGTGCGAGGCGTCATGTTTCTGAATGCAGAATTGCAGCGCATGATCCTTCACCGCTTTTTTGCCCGAACGCTTGGCGGCGGCCGGTTCCGGAGTCGCCACAAAGTCACGCATGCGGTTGTAATCGTCCAGGGTCTTGTTCATGGCTTACCGGGTGCTCGCTGGCGGACGTTGAATCGGCACGTCTCTACATCAGCAGAGCGACAGGTCCGGAAAAAAATTCCATCGCCACTGGAATTGCCCGGACAGACGGCTGGGTCTATCGGGATGATCGCTCATAGCCTTGATGCGCAACTTCTTGCGCAGTTATTCGTCCCAAATACACCTCAACATCGCTGAACGCCAGGTGGATCAAGCCCTCCAGCCGAGTGCGCAACTTCTTGCGCACCACTGCGCAATATTTTGCGCACTTTTTCAGGTGATCGCTGCCGAAAAACCTCTCAACGTTTTAAAAACAGCATCAACCACTTGATTTATATGGCAAAAAACATTTCTGGCACGCTCCTTGATAACAGTCAGGCACCCACCGGGCGATACCGCCTCCCGGGCACCCTAACTTTTAGCAAGGAGCACATCCATGGCTACACCAGCGTACATGTCCGTTACTGGCGAGAAACAAGGCCTGATCACCGCCGGCGCCTTCACCGCCGACTCCGTTGGCAACACCTACCAGGAAGGCCACGAAGACCAAGTCATGGTTCAGGCTTTCAGCCACGACGTGATCATCCCGCGTGACCCACAGTCCGGCCAACCGACCGGTCAGCGTGTACACAAGCCAGTCGTAATCACCAAGGTCTACGACAAGTCTTCGCCACTGCTGCAAGCGGCCCTGACCTCCGGCGAGCGCATGAGCGAAATCGTTATCCAGTGGTACCGCACTTCGGCTCAAGGTACCCAAGAGCACTACTACACCACCAAACTGGAAGACGCGATCATCGTCGCCATCAACAACAAAATGCACAACTGCCAGGATCCGTCGAACTCGCACTTCACGCACCTGGAAGAAGTGCAATTCACCTACCGCAAAATCACCTGGACCCACGAAGTATCCGGTACTTCGGGTTCCGATGACTGGCGTGTTCCAGTCGCTTAATCGCGGCTGACGGTTCCAAACATCGGCCAGCTCTGCTGGTCGATGTCATTTGCGCCCTCCAAGAATTTTCGCGTCCGTTGATCCGGCTTTCGGGTGTCAACGCGCGCCGCAGCACTGCACGAGGAACAAGGGATGTTCGCGCCGGCCAATCAGACTCACTTTGCCCTGACTGTCGAAGGTCTGGAAAACGATCTCCAGGTCCTTGCCCTGCAAGGTCGGGAAGCCATCAGCCAGCCTTTTGTGTTTGAGGTGGAGCTGGTCAGCGAGCAGCCGTCCCTGGACCTCGAAACGCTATTGCACAAACCGGCCTTCTTGCAGCTCTCGCCTGACGGCAGCGGCATTCATGGCCAGATCTACCGCGCCGCCCAGGGCGATTCGGGCAAACGCCTGACCCGCTACGCCGTGACCCTGCGTCCGCAGCTGTCCTACCTGGCGCACCGCATCAACCAACGCATCTTCCAGAACCTCACCGTGCCGAAAATCGTCGGCATGGTCCTCGAAGAGCACGGCATCCAGAGCAATGCCTACGAATTCAAAGTCGGGGCGATTTATCCCGAGCGCATTTACTGCGTGCAGTACGATGAATCGGACCTGCAATTCATCCAGCGCCTGTGCGAGGAAGAAGGTATCCATTACCACTTCCAGCACAGCGCCACGGCCCACAAGCTAGTGTTCGGCGATGACCAGACGGTGTTCCCGAAACTCGCGCCCGTGGCCTATCAGCAAGACTCCGGCATGGTCGCCAACGACCCGGTAATCAAGCGCTTCGACCTGCGCCTGGAAACCCGCACCAGCCGCACCACCCGCCGCGATTACGACTTCGAAAAACCGCGCCTGAAACTGGAAAGCGAGAACCGTGGCGACGCCCTGCCCGACCTCGAAGACTACGACTACCCCGGTCGCTTCATCGACCGCGAACGCGGCAAGCACCTGGCCAAACGCGCCCTCGAGCGTCACCGCAGCGACTTCCAGTTGGCCGAAGGCCGAAGCGATCAGCCGTTGCTGGTCAGCGGCCACTTCCTGGCCCTGACCCAACACCCCAAGGCCAAGTGGAACGACCTGTGGCTGCTGACCGAAATCCTCCACGAAGGCAAACAGCCGCAAGTGCTGGAAGAGTCGGTGACCAGCAGCACCACCAACCTCAAGGACGATTTCCACCAGGGCTACCGCAACCGCTTCCAGGCTACCCCCTGGGACGTGCCGAACCGTCCGCCGCTGAACCACCCCAAGCCACGGATCCTCGGCAGCCAGAGCGCCGTGGTCACCGGGCCAAAAGGTGAAGAGATCCACTGCGACCAATACGGCCGCGTCAAAGTGCAATTCCATTGGGACCGCGAAGGTCAGGCCGACGACAAGACCAGCTGCTGGCTGCGCGTCTCCTCCGCCTGGGCCGGCGCCCATTACGGCGGCATCGCCATTCCACGCATCGGCATGGAAGTGCTGGTCAGCTTCCTCGAAGGTGACCCCGACCAACCGCTAATCAGCGGCTGCCTGTTCCACAAGGAAAACGTCGTCCCATACGCCCTGCCGGCGAACAAGACCCGCAGCACCTTCAAAACCCTGAGTTCTCCGGGCGGCGGTGGATTCAACGAGCTGCGCATCGAAGACAAAAAGGGCCAGGAACAGATCTTCCTGCACGCCCAGCGCGACTGGGACGAAAACGTCGAGCACGACCAGAAAATCCGCGTCGGCAACGAACGCCACGACACCGTTGAGCAAAACAGCTACAGCGAATTCAAGGCCGAAGAACACCACACCGTCTATGCCGATCGCAAAGTCGAAGCCCGCGCCAACGACCACCTCACCGTGGGCGTCAACCAGCACATCAAGGTCGGCACCGGCCAATTCATCGAAGCCGGCCAGGAAATCCACCTGAGCAGCGGCATGAAAGTCGTGCTCGAAGCCGGCAGCGAACTCACCCTCAAGGCCGGCGGCAGCTTCATCAAGATCGACGCCAGCGGCGTGACGCTGAGCGGACCGGTGATCAACATGAACTCCGGCGGCAGCCCCGGCAGCGGAACCGGGGCGGCACCGCTGATGCCCGGCGCGCTGAAACAGGCTGATGCCGACAAGGCTGGCGCGGTACTGACGCCGGCGCAGATCAACACCCTGAAACGCAATGCGCCGTTCTGTGAAGAGTGCGAGAAGTGCAAGGCAGGTGCTTGTGCGATCTGATCCGATGACTCCACAAGCGTGGCTGGCTGAACGGCCGTTGCAGACGGGTGAGCGGTTGTACTTGATTGTTAGTGCGGCCAGTGATGCCGAAGCGCTCAAGTCGCTTTACCAAAACGAACCCACAACCCAGGCGACCCCGATTTGGGGTGGTACACCCTACGCGGGCTGGCAGCCGGTGATGCCCTACCTCATCGAGCTGAAACCCAACTCAAGTTTTCTAACGTGGATTGCCGATACGGATGCTCAGGACTGGGGCTGGATGGCGGTTTCAACCAGCACACCGGATGTGGTGTTCGAACATCTGCGCAGCCTGACTCAAGTGCGGATGCCGGATGGGACGCAAGTGTTTTTCCGTTTTTGGGATGGACGGCATATCTATCCGATTCTGGAAGGTCTCGGCGATGC
The DNA here is from genome assembly GCF_059492165.1 of Pseudomonas sp. Pseusp15. NCBI lineage: Bacteria > Pseudomonadati > Pseudomonadota > Gammaproteobacteria > Pseudomonadales > Pseudomonadaceae > Pseudomonas > Pseudomonas sp. Pseusp15. Next base: position 1,435,140 of record NZ_CP168523.1, on the reverse strand, counting down.
CGCCGGTGAGGTACTGCCGGTGTTTGATCGGTATCTGATTAATGGGAAGAGCCTGGAGGTGGGGCCGAGGGTGGTGCCGCCGGCGAAAGACTGGCCGTGGTGGGAGGTGCCGCAGAAACTGCTCGACAGCCTGGCGAAGCAAAACCCGTCGACCCTGATCGGCAACCTGATGCAATGGCTGGAAGAGGAACGTCCAGACATCTACGCCGCTTACCCCGAGAGCAATCTGAAGCTGAAAATCGCACGTTTCGTGAGCCGGCCCGATGCTCCGAAAAACCTGAATGAAGCACTGTTAAACCACCTAATTCTGGAGCAAGGCTGATGGATCGCGTTGCCTACGTTGACAACCAACTGAGCACGTTCAAGGACAGCTTGAAGCTGTATCAAGAACAGACCAAAACCTGGTACGCGAAAGCCGCCGACAAAGGCAGTCGAGCCGCAGACCTGCCCTCCCTGCTGGGCATGGAGCGCGTGATAAAGGTCGGTAACACCAGCAAATCGGTGAGCATGACCGATGGCGACTTCGCCTCGAACGTTGCCCAGTGCCCGCTCAAGGGGCCACTGCTGATCGAGAGCAAATTCGAATCGGTGTATGACATCCCATTGGGTGACATCGAAGTTGAAATCGTTGCGGTGGAAGGCGGCGCAGTCAGCAAAGTCAAACTCGACGCCCAGGGCAAAGCCAGCTGGACGGAGGGTGTTCCCGGCAAGTTCTACAAGATCCGTGTTCACCACGAAGTGACGCCGGCTGAGATCGATACCTTGTTCAAATCCTATGAAGGCCTGACCGGTCAACTGGAAGGTTTCCTGCGCAAGGAATGGGCCGGTTTCAAACCGCAATGGTCGAACATATCCGCCTTGGGAACGGCCTCGGCAATTGGCAACGGCATCCTTGAAGGCGGTTGGGAAGCGATCAAAGGGGTTTGGGACGGTATCAGCCTGGTGCTCGATATCCTGCAAGACCCGAGCAAGTTTGCCAAAGACCTCGGTGCCGGAACCCAAAAACTGATAGCACTGGCAAAAGAAACGCCAGACGTCATGAAGAAGGCCATGCTGCTGGCCAGCGACGAGGCCGCTCTGTTCCTGATGGTACGCAGTGCCGTGATCTGGCTGGCCGGTCTGCCACCGATGAAGATGGCCGGTGACGTCGCAAAAATGACCACGGCAGCGGTAGTCGGCATCGCGATCGACATCGTGATTTCGATCGTGCTGACCGTGGCTGCAGAGGGTACCGGTGTCATCTACCTCGCCGCGCGCTTGAAAAAGTACGGCGAAATCGTCATCAAGGCCGTGACCGGCTTTGTGGAGTCGATGTTCAAGATCATCAAAGGTTTCATGGAGTACGTCGCGAAATACACCGCGGTGGCGGCTCGTGGTGTGACGGCTCAGGTGAAGAAAGGGATTGCACAGGTTCGTTTTGACGGGAAGAAAAACGCAAAACTGGGCAAGGGCAAAACGGGCGACGACGTTTCCAGGCAAGCCAAGACACCTGCCGACAAAAGCGCTGAGCCCGCAGCCAAAACCTGCACCGATAAGTGCCCTGTATCGATGGTCACCGGTGAAGAGTTATTGACACTCAATGATGGCCAGCTCGACGGCCTGCTGCCGTTTGAGTGGACACGTCTTTACCGAAGCAGCGCAGTGGAAATCGATTGTGGCCTGGGTTATGGCTGGAGCCATGCGCTGGCACACCGAATCGAAATCAATGGCGATGAAGTCATCTGGACCGACCACGAAAACCGGGCGACGCCATTTCCACTTCCTAGCCAACAGCGTCCGGCAATTACCAACAGCCTGTCACGGGCAGCGATTTTCATCGGTGACGACCCGTCGGAGCTGGTCCTGGCTCAAGCCGGGAGCCGTCCATCGTTCTACCACTTCCGCTACGACAGCAAGGGCGCAACCCTGATCGCCATCAGCGACAGCTATGGCAACCGGCTGCATATCACCCGTGATATCCACGGCAGGATCAAACGCCTCGACAACGGCGCCGGCCGCGCCCTGCTCTTGCGATATGACCGCAAGCACATCATCGCCGTCGACTATCAGCAGTTCATTCCCGCCGACAATCTGGAAGACGCCTGGAACACCGTCCAGACGCTGGTTACGTACAGCTATGACACGCAACATCGCCTGATTGAAGCGAAGAACGCTGCCGGTGAAGCCGAACACTATCGCTACAACGATCAACACGTAATTCTTGAGCGGCAACTGGCGGGTGGTGCGAGTTTCTTTTGGGAGTGGGAGAACGAAGGCAAGTTATCGCGATGCGTCCATCACTGGGCGAGCTTCTCACAGATGGAAGCGCATTACGCTTGGGACGATAAAGGCAGTGTCACCGTTACCAACGCCGACGGCAGCGAAGAGGTTTACACCCACGACGATAAAGCACGGCTTATCAGCAAGATCGATCCCGATGGCGCTGAACACCTGAAGGCCTACAACGATAAAGGTCAGCTGATTGCAGAAAAAGATCCGCTAGGCGCTGTTACCGAGTATCGGTACGACGAAGATGGCTTGATGACGGCGGTCATTCCTCCGGAAGATGAACCCGTTTCGTATGAATACAGCAACGGCTTCGTCAGTGACGTGCACCGAGGCAAAGCTACCTGGAAGTATCAACGCAACAATCAGGGCGACATCACTCAACAGATCGACCCGGACGGTAACTCCACCCTCTACAGCTACGACCGCCAGGGCCGTCTGCTGGAAATCCGCCATCCCGATGGAAGCCGCCATCAGCTGGGCTGGAACAACCTCGGCCAGTTGCTCGAAGAGCACCTGCCCGACGGCGGCCAACGCAAATACCGTTACGACGCATTGGGCCGGCAGATCACCCGTCAGGAAGAAACCGGCGCCATCACCCAATACCAATGGGACGCCGCCAACCGCCTCGCGCAAATCACCCTGCCCGGCGGTGCAACCCGCGCGTTCACCTATAACGCCTACGGCAATGTCACTGCCGAACGCGATGAGTTGGGGCGTGTCACCCGCTACGAATACGCCGATGGCCTGCACCTGGTCAGCCGTCGCCTCAACCCGGATGGCAGCCAGCTTCGCTACCGCTACGACAACTCACGCTTGCTGCTCACTGAGATCGAAAACGAACGCGGTGAACACTACCACCTCGATTACTACCCGAATGGCCTGATCCAACAGGAAACCGGTTTCGACGGTCGCCGCACTGCCTACGAGTACGACCTCAACGGCCAACTGCTGAAGAAAACCGAATTCGGCGAAGACGGCAGTGAGCTAATCACCGAGTACCAACGCGACGCCGCTGGCCGCCTGCTAGTGAAAACCCTGGCCGATGGCGAGGAAATTCACTACAGCTACGACGCCCTCGGCCGCCTCGTCAACGTCGACGACGGCCACTGGCCCCTCGCCTACGAATACGACCTGCAAGATCGCCTCGTCACTGAGCACCAAGGCTGGGGCACCCTGCGTTACGAGTACGACAACCTCGGCCAACTCAGCCACTGCCGCCTCCCCGACGGCAGCAAACTCGACTACCGCCACCAACCCGGTGGACGCCTGAGCAGCATCGACCTCAACGGCTCGCGCCTGACCACGCACCAGTTCAGCGCCGGTCGCGAACAACAGCGCCAACAAGGCCTGCTGCTCAGCCAATACCAGTACGACGAACAAGGTCGCCTGCAAGCCCACACCGTCAGCCAGCAGGACCGCAACCTGTTCCGTCGCCGCTACTCCTACGATGCCAACGGCAACCTCGCGGGTATCGATGACAGCCGCAAAGGCAACCGCAGCTATCACTATGATCCGCTCGATCGCCTGATCAACGTCCGTGGCACCACCCCGGAAAGCTTCGCCCACGATCCGGCGGGCAACCTCCTGGGCCAAGGCGACCAACCGACCGCGAACCTCGCTAACGTCAAAGGCAACCGCCTGCTGATGCAGGGCGACCGCCACTATGACTATGATGCCCACGGCAACCTGATTCGCGAACGTCGCGGCTCCGGGCAGAAACTCGTCACCGAGTATCGCTACGACTGCCAACATCGCCTGATCGGTGTCAGCCTCCCCGGCGGCAGCATCGCAAGCTACAAGTACGACGCCTTTGGCCGCCGCATCGCCAAAACCGTCGATGGCCACACCACGGAATTCCTGTGGCAAGGCGAACGTCTCATCGCCGAAAGCGCTGACAACCGCTATCGCAGCTACATCTACGAACCCGGCAGCTTCCGCCCACTGGCCATGCTCGATGGCGAAGGCCCACTGAAAGCCACGCCGTTCTACTACCAACTCGACCACCTCGGCACCCCGCAGGAACTCACCGACTACAGCGGTGAAATCATGTGGTCGGCCAAATATCGCGCCTACGGCAACCTTGCCGCGCTGGACGTCGCCGAAATCGACAACCCGCTGCGTTTCCAAGGTCAGTATTTCGATGCGGAAACGGGTTTACACTACAACCGGCATCGCTACTACAATCCGGGGACTGGACGGTTTTTGACGCCGGACCCGATCAAGCTGGCGGGTGGGTTGAACAACTACCAATACGTGCCTAACCCTACGGGGTGGGTGGATCCGTTGGGGTTGAGTAGTACAGTGGCAAACTGCCCCAAAGTAAGATCTATTGATCCCAACGAAGTGCGTTTCTCCCAAACGTCAGTTTCGTATAACAAAATTGACAGAAATGGAAATAATTATACGTATGACAATTTAGTCACTAGCATGAGAGAGAAAGGCTGGCAAGGCGACCCTATTGATGTCGTACGAATGCCAGATGGTCATCTAACCAGCATGGACAACACTCGCGTAAGGGCTGCACGTGAAGCGGGAATCAAAGTGGAGGCTAGAGAGCGTGGATATAACGACGTCGTAACCGAGTCAGAACAACATCGCTTTGCCGTAAAAGGGAAGAAACCGGATACGTGGGGACAAGCAATCGAGCTACGAGTAGGTAAACAGTCACCTAAACGTTTCGGTAAAGAAACACCTTACGGATCACATGAACTGCCAAAACTGAGTGGTAAAGAATGAGTATTTATTTAAAAATAAAAAACAGACAGGATTTTCTCTATCCGGAAAGCTTTATAACTACTATCAACCTCAATCCACCCATTGACATTGAGCCTTGGTGGCTCATTGTATTTGAAGATGGAGATGTAGATTATTGGCATCACACATTAAAACAACTTTATCCAAAAAGAGAGCTAATACCATTTGCAAAATTTAATGCTAACGACGACATTGCCTGCTTCGATGGCCACGATAGTTCTGGAGAGCCAAAAGTACTAATCATCCACGCCTATGCTTCAGAAGGCTGGGAGCTACACGGAACCTATAACAACTTTGATGCTTGGTTAAGTGAGGCAATAAAAACCCACCAAAAATGGGAAGAAGAAGAGTAGCCAAGCTACTCTTCCTCAACTTCATCTATAAACTCTGGTGGCACACAAGCGGTTAACCATACATCATTTTCCGCCTTGAAAAACTTAAATCCCTCTACATGCATTAAATTACTATTGATTTTTAGAACCACTACCTTTCCGTAGCGCCGACCGACTTCCAACGCTGAACTCTTATCTTGGGTCAAATGCACATGATGCCTTTCACCCGCAATTAAACCATGTTGACGGATAGAATCTAAGAAGCGTGTCGCCGTGCCATGATATAAAAACAAAGGAGGCTTAAACTCAACATAACTTCTGTTAACTAGCTTTGACGAATGCCCTTGTACTGCGCGAACTTTAAGCCCATCACTTGAAATTTCGAAACGTTTCTTATCGCTTAGCGAAACCAACTCTTGAATTTTTGAAGAATTTATGAAAATCCCTTTCTCTGCCGCGCCGGAGATCAGCTCAGCGACCGCAGCCCATCCTTCACTGTCCAACTCAAGCCCAATGTGCTCAGGCTTATGACGTAATACATAGCTCAAAAACTTGCTTAAAGCATTGGCTTCATCGCTCACCACCCCTCCTTTAGACCTATTCTGAGACACGCTCAAAAGTACCACATAGAAAAAACTTAACTCTGCATCAATAGTAGCTGGAAGCTAAAAAATTAAGCCCATGAAGCGTTCGTAATCTAATGTATTTTTTGTACAGTTTAGACTCCACTCTATCTCAGAACTCGTTTCGATCTATAGACTTCTCCCCCCGATCCCATCCGCCCTCGGCCGCCTCGTCAACGTCAACGACGGCCACTGGCCCCTAGCCTACGAATACGATCTGCAAGACCGCCTCATCACCGAACACCAGGGTTGGGGCACCCTGCGCTACGAGTACGACAGCGTCGGCCAACTGAAGCACTGCCGCCTGCCGGACGGCAGCAAGCTCGACTACCGCCACCAGCCTGGTGGCCAGTTGAGCAGCATCGACCTCAACGGCTCCCGCCTGACCAACCACCAGTTCAACGCCGGTCGCGAACAGCAGCGCCAACAAGGCCTGCTGCTCAGCCAATACCAGTACGACGAACAAGGTCGCCTGCAAGCCCACACCGTCAGCCAGCAGGACCGCAACCTGTTCCGTCGCCGCTACTCCTACGATGCCAACGGCAACCTCGCGGGTATCGATGACAGCCGCAAAGGCAACCGCAGCTATCACTATGATCCGCTCGATCGCCTGATCAGTGTGCGCGGAGCTACGCCTGAAAGCTTCGCCCACGACCCGGCGGGCAACCTCCTGGGCCAAGGCGACCAGCCGGCCGCGAATCTTGCCAACGTCAAAGGCAACCGCCTGCTCATGCAGGGCGACCGCCACTATGACTACGACGCCCACGGCAATCTGATCCGCGAACGTCGCGGCACCGGGCAGAAACTCGTCACCGAATATCGTTACGACTGCCAGCACCGTTTAATCGGCGTCAGCCTGCCGGGTGGCAGCACCGCGAGCTACAAATACGACGCCTTCGGCCGACGCATCGCCAAAACCGTAGACGGCCAAACCACAGAATTCCTGTGGCAAGGCGAACGCCTCATCGCTGAAAGCGCCGACAACCGCTATCGCACTTACATTTATGAACCCGGCAGCTTCCGCCCTTTGGCGATGCTTGATGGCGAAGGCCCGCTGAGCGCTACACCTTTCTATTACCAACTCGATCATCTCGGCACGCCACAAGAACTCACCGACTACAGCGGAGAGATCATGTGGTCGGCTAAATACCGGGCCTACGGCAACCTCGCTACGCTGGATGTCGCTGAAATCGACAACCCGCTGCGCTTCCAGGGTCAGTACTTCGACGCCGAAACGGGCTTACATTACAACCGGCATCGCTACTACAATCCGGGAACTGGACGGTATCTGACGCCGGATCCGATCAAGCTTGCGGGTGGGTTGAACAACTACCAGTACGTGCCTAACCCTACGGGATGGGTGGATCCGTTGGGGCTGAGTTCAACGTGTCCTGGTCCTGATTGCAAGCTGCCCAATAATTCGGCAAATGCAACGAAACCCGACAATATTCCCATGTCCCAGGCTAAGTACGATGAAGTGATTAACCTTGAAAAAGGAAATAGGCCTGCTGACACACGTGAATATCTACCGGAGCATTATGTAAATATGCACGAAGAAGCCTTCAAGCAGCAGGGAGGCTCCTTTGTCGTTATTGACGAATGGATTGAACGCTCTAGTTATCCAACATTCCCTCCTAGAAAATTTGTAGGATTGCCATCAGAGATGGATACCGTGGTTGCCAAATACAAAGCTAGTGGGGGTAACTGGCAAGTGCTCAACAAGGAGCTCAACCTTGGTGCCTCGGACCTTTCCTCCGCCAAAATCTACCTCGTCAAAATCAAGCCTGATGATCCTAGATTTAAATATGAAATTCCAAATGGCAATGAAGCAGGTGCCTATCCAAAAGAATGGGTACCTGGAGGCGAAACAAAAAGCGGAACGAAGGAAGCTGCCCTGATCGGGTCCGAAAAAATCAATCACGGAGCTGACATGGACAAACTTCTGAGCCAATTTGACGACTGGGAACAACTCCAATGATCAGCAACTTTGAAAAAGCGCTAAATAGAGACGAATTCCCAGCCTACTTCAGAGGGGCTGGCATTTATTTCACGAAAGATCCTGACTGGGGAACTCAGCTACACATCATTAACTGGCAAGGACTTTGCGGCTTTCTAAAAACACAAAAAAGTCCAGAGCCCATATTAGCAAACGCATTCAAAAAATACGTAGCAACCATTAATAACACCGTAGAAGATGCAAATGATCTTCTCGAAAATATTGGCTGTTATTACTACATGCGAAAAAAGATTCCAGCCCTAGCTGCAAATGGGTTCGATCTAATCCGCGACTTGTCTAGAAATGAAAAGCAGATAATATCTAACTCCATGGGATTCCTGCGTCAAGAACTGAACAAAGCCAACAACGCACAAGACATTGAGCTTTACAATCGGCGAATGACAAAACTTCTAAATGATGGCGGACCAACAAATCTAGAAAATTTATAAGCACAAAATAAGGACAAAGGGACAGATTTATTTTCTAAGCGCTCATGAAAACAAACCTGAGAATCGTCTGGCCGACCTCCCCCTCCTCACGGAGGAGGCGCAAAATTCAAGGTGCGAACTTAGACTTTGCTAGGAGTATGCCAATTGCCTTATCCCGATCTGCAAAATGCTGTTCAACATGCTGGATTCACCGTCACCGAGTTCTCGGATCAGCGAGTATATTTCGGCTGTTGGTCGTTGACCGTCGAAGCTCATGGGTACACCTACTTAATAGTCAACGAAGGACGAGACGGTTGGTTAATGTTTTATCGCATGGGCACCGCAGGAACATTTACGGAACTGGACAAGAAAGTATCGACTTGGATGGACGACTCCGATAAAGCAACTCAATGCCTGATCTGGCTTTCTAGCTACCGTCCTCCCCTACAGCCCCACAAAGTCCGAAATTATTATGTGATTGCCGAAAAGGATCTTGTACCGGAGCAACCCCACAGCGCTGACTGGCCAAAATTGATCGGCTACTGCTACGACGATGACTACTTTTTGTTTTTCGAAGGCAAGGGTCATGGACTGAGTGGGACAGCAGTACCCGCTTGCGGAGGCAAAAAAGCTGAGTGGCTAAAGATATTCGCGGCACTGGACGTCGAGTGGTTTATGAGCTGGCTGGAAACACTGAAGTTCACGTCGGAGGAGGCATTTACCTTAGCGTTAACCAAGAAGACAGGCTCGCTCGGAGTTCGTCGATATTAAAAACCATGGTGGAGACAGATTTGTTTCTACGTGACCATGAAAATAATCTGTCCCCCTTTTGCTTCCGATGCATTGCCATCGACAAGTCACTCCCAAAGAAACCGGATCACCACCCAACAAAGGAATGAACCCTTGGTTACCATTGCACGACCATTCGCCATGCTTCTGGCATTGACCCTTTCTCTTGACGCCGTTGCGCTGTCACTTCGATCAGAAAAGCGCGAAGACGGTGCCACTGTGCTGCTGCTCACCAACGACCCTGCCCCGGAGCACGCACCACAGCTCAACGAAGATCCGGCGATACGGGCCGCCTTGATTGACTTCATCGGTTACGCGACAGGCAGCTACACCAACGATGGCTCGTTGATCGTGACGCAAGTACTGGAATCTCTCGATTCAGAGTTCTCGACGTTTGAGGAAGGTGTGCCTGCCGGGCGCAAGATGCTTACCGCCATGGATGACGGTAACCACGGCGACGAACGCGGCGCGCTGTTGCTGGACGAAAAGGGGCAGTTGATCGCCGTTGGGCTGGTCAATGGGCACTGTACCGTCAAATCACGCACAGAGTCGTTGTCCTGCAATCCCGGTCCAGAAACCGTGCTGACCATCTTCCAGGCGAAAGGCGCCAAGAAGAGCGACGCGGACCCAATCATTGTCTGGAGCAAACAGTTGCCGCCATTGATTGCGTATTGGGCCGAAAGTGAAGATCCCGAAACACGTGCTCGAGCGCAAAAAATTGCCACGGTCGAATACATCACCACTGACCCGAAAAAAGACTCCTGGAACGCCTCGCAATTACCTTCCGACTTCCCGAAGGCGATGCTCCCGTTGCTTCCGAAGAATGCCCATCTGGCGGGCGCCGGCGTCGATGGCGTGTACACCACGCCCGGCATGAAAGGCGCACCGATTTACGGTGATTTCGACGAATTGGCAGGCCGCCCACGACATGATTTCGAGGTCATGCTGAAAACCTATACCGAGTTCTCCGACGTCGTCGAGTTTTACAAACAGAATGCCAAGGGTGCCGAGTTAAGTGCGAACGATGAAAAGGCATTGATTGAAGGCGTTGCAGGTGGTGCCACCTACAAGATCGAGATCAAGGATAACGAGGAAGAAGGAACAGCCATCACCTTTTCCGCGTGGAGAAAAGAAGTCTGACTTTCTTTAACTAAATGATCGAACGCAATAGGCAGACTTATTCAAATCTTCGTGACGGGTAATCTAGCCTTTGCCCAATTTCGTTCAGGAGGTTCAACCATGACTCGATACGGCATCGACTGCACGATCCCGTCCCTGCTTGATCGACACCGCAGCGCCTGTCGATGTGCTGCATGCTGGACGTGGTCGGGCGACAGTTACGGGCGCAGCTATAATTCCGCCAATAAAAATGGGCGACTCCGACTCCAGGGTCGCCCATTTTTATATCCGACGTTTAATATCATTCCTCAAATTGATCCACACAGCATTTCGCAAGAGGTTGCTAAAATATCGCCTGCAAATTTATTGATATAGGAGCAATAGCCTTCAAACGTCCACTATATTGGACTCTACCGCAAAATCGTGACCACCCAGGAAACCCAAAAACTGACACTTCGGTCAAGTAATTTCCGCACTGAGAAATATTGGTTTTCAACCAGTGTTCAATTTATGCTTGAGCTCACAGTATGGAGGCTGTGATGAATGTTCAAACTCAGACGGAAAACATGGGCGTTACTTTTGGTCTACATCGTAGGTGTCAGTGGTTATATCTACTACCTTTACGTCGAGACCCAAGGAATCCTCACTGACAACATTAATAACAAGCTGCTGCATGCCGCGTTGGGCGCTTCGGCCATCCTCGGCGACCGCTACCATGACAATCTGATCGACAAACAGTCGAAAACGGAAGCGCAAGACTGGGATGCCATTCAGCGGCTCTCCAGGTTCAACGAGTCCATGGGCACCGCGTTTGTCTACAGCGTGGTCAAACGCGCTGGGGAAGCCTATCTGATCAGCTCCAGCGCATCGAAAAAAGAAATTCAAGAGCAGAATTTCGTACGTTTTTTCGATCCTTATCCCGATGCCAGTCAGGCTTTGCTCGACAGTTTCGAGCGCACTGAGCCCACCTGGATCGATTACTCGGATCACTGGGGAGACTTTCGCGCTGTCTTCGTCCCAATGAAGTCCCAGGACGGAACGGTTTATGTGGTGGGGGCGGAGATGACGTTGGCGGATTACTACCACCACCTCAATCAGGACTCCCTGCACCATATCATCCTTGCCATTCTGGTATTTCTCGCCTTCAGTCTTTTACGCATGCGTGCGCATCTTCAGCAACTGCAAATAAACGAACAGGTATTGAATCAGGCAAAAAATGCCGCCGAGGACGCTGATCGTTCAAAAACCAGATTCTTGGCCACCATGAGTCATGAAATCCGCACCCCCATGTACGGGGTTATCGGCGCGACCGAGTTGTTGGCTGGGTCTGCCCTCACTCCAGAGCAAAACAATCTGGTCAAAACGATTCATACCAGTGGACGAACCCTGTTGTCTCTGATCGACAATATTCTTGACTTGGCAAAAATCGAAGCGGGCAAACTTGAATTGAAGCCTCGTGTATTCGACGTGAGAGTACTGGTTTCATCCAGTATTGAAATGATCCGGCAAAACATTCAGGACAAGCCAATAGTCCTTGAGGCCCAGGTCTCACCGGACGTTCCGCCGTGGGTCAAAGCCGATAGCGATTGCCTTCGCCAGATATTGATCAACTTGTTGGGCAATGCGGTCAAATTCACCGAAGCCGGACAAGTATCACTCGTGGTCACGACTCGTGATTACGGCCCTCGAGCGCGCCTCGACTTCTCCATACGCGATACCGGCATAGGTATCCCCCTGGCTCGGCAAAGCAGCCTGTTCAAGCCCTTTACCCAGTTTAAAGGGCCGACCAGTCAACGCTTTACCGGGAGCGGGCTCGGTCTTTCCATTTGCAAGAATCTGGTCGAGGCACAACAGGGGACGTTGTCCTTTACCAGTCAGCCTGGCGTTGGATCGACGTTCTTTTTCTCACTCCCCATGGAGCTTTTTTCAGTTTCGGAGATGCCCATCGAGAACAATCAGGCAGCGGTTGGTTTCGACGCTTCTTTTGCCCAGGATTATCCACTGGATATCCTGCTGGTGGAGAATCATCCAATTAACCAGAAAGTTGCTCTGGCGATGTTACAGGCATTGGGTTATACGCCTGACCTCGCGTCAAATGGCCTGGAGGCGGTCAATCAATGTATGACATCGACTCCGGATATCATTTTCATGGATATCAATATGCCTGTTATGGATGGATTAGCGGCCATGCGTAAAATCCGCCAACGACCACTGGGCGATACTTGCTATATCGTTGCTTTCACCGCAAACGCTTTTTCGAGCGAGATTGAACGTTTCAGGGCCGCCGGAGCCAATGATATTTTAACCAAACCGACAAGCTTTCAGTCCTTGACCCGAGTGCTTCAACGAGCAGCCAATTACCGACAGCAGCTCCAGGCCAGCACTCGGGGAGTGGATACCATTTCAAGTTGACGCCAGATTCTGGCTGTTGATGGCGTACACCGTATCCTGACTCGGATTGGCTCCATCATCCAATAAAAATGGGCGACCCCAAGGCCGCCCATTCTTATATCCGAAACTTTTAAACAGCACCTCCCAAAGAAGGTGTTCGCCCAGTGTAATGGCCTGGCAATCCATGCACCGGTAAAGAGCCCTGACACCGGGCGAACGGGAAGGATTTTAATAGAATTTGGCAGATATGTCCTCGTGTACAAACATGAAATTTATGCACGTAATATTTCGTAAGGTTCCGCTTACACAACGTCTACAAACTTCCTAAACGCACCGGTTCGACCATTAAAATTGATTGTTCTTATACAGCTATCTGCACAAGAACAAACAATACGTACAAGTAATGATCAGCTTGGGTGCTGGCTGGCCACTTTCAGCACATCGTTGCACGTCAGCACAACGCTCTGCCCTACGTTCAGATCTTTCAATTTCGCCGAACAGCATGGCGCAAAAAGCTCCGACTCAATACCCGGTCATCTCCAGATACCCCTGCCCCCCGTGACTGCCGCTCAGCCGCACCGGCCCTTCCCAGTAAGGAATGCGCAAGTCCATCCAGGCCTTGGGGTTGAGGGCGTCGATGGTAATTTCGAGGTGCTTGCCCGGGATGTTGATCGACCAGCGCACAGGCATCGAACGCCCGGCAACCTTGGCGGTGTCTTGTGGTGTGAGGCGAATGTCGTCGGCGTGCAGCAACTGCGTCTGCCCCTGAGCGTCGATCCAGGTGCCGGTGAGGTATGGCGCGCCGTCCTTTTGCCGCATGCGGTAGAGCATCACTTGCTCACCGCTGTCCAGGTGCAGGGAGAACCAGTCCCAACCGGTCTGGTTGGCGGTCAGCGGTTGGCTGCTCCACTCGCGGTCGAGCCAGGCCGGGCCGTTGACCGTGTAGGTTTTGCCGTCGATTTCGAGGGTGCCGCTGGCCTGGAAAAACGGTTGGCTGTAGTAGTACGACGCCTGGCCTTGTTCGGATTTCTGGCTGAAGCCTTTGTCTCCCTGAAGTACCAATGGCCGGGTTGACGTCAGTCGAAGCTGGTAGCTGAACGCCTTGTCGCGGGCGCTGAGTTGCAGGTCTGCCAGCGGGTTTTCGTCGGTGGCCTGACTGCTGAAACGCCAGTCATCGATCCATGCGTTGAACGGCTTAAGGGTCACTCCGGCCTGGCCGACACCGCCTCGGGCATAGCGTTCGGCGGCATGATGTGCGGTGGCGGATGTCACGGCCGCGTGGCCCAGCCAGATAGTCTGACTGGCCCAGCCAGGTTGCTCGGGCGTCGCTTTCAAGGCGCTGCGAAACAGCGTCCATTGCGCGCCGAACTCGCGCCCCTGATCGTCCTTGAGGTTGGCGGTGACGTACCACCATTCGATGCGAAAGCCATCGTGGGCGCCGTGGTCCGCCGGGAAACTGAACACTCGCCCGGGCACCACCGGGGTAAATGCGGTGGCCTGATGGCCGAGGCCGGCGAAGCCTTTTTCCGGCGCAGGCGTGTTGTCGCAGCCACTCAGCAACGCCAGCAGCAACACGCAGATTTTAATCTTCATGAGCAAACGTCCTCAGCAGATCCGCCGGTTGCGTGCGATACAGCGAGTACAACGGCCACGCCGACGCGAGCAACGTGGCGAGCAAGGCCAGGCCCATCAACTGCAACAGTTGCAGTGGAAACACCCGAAGCGGCAAGCGCCAGCCGAAGGCCTGCACGTTGATCACCGTATCCAGGCACCACGCCAATGCGATGCCCAACGGCAATGCCAGCACCAATGTCAGCACCGCGAGCAACCAGGTCTGCCCGAGGTTGAGCAGCATCAACTGTCGCCGCGTCACGCCCAGCGCCCACAACGGCGCGAGTTGTCCGAGGCGACTCTGGCTCTGGGTCAGCAGGCTAATGAACAGCGCCACGCCCGCGACGCAAAGCGTCAGGCTGTTGAGTGCGGCGGTGGCGGCGAAGGTACGCTCGAACACTTGTGTGGACCACCCCTTGAGCCGGGCCTGATCGACGATGCGGCTGTCGTCCAGGGCGAAGCGCGCTTGCAGCGCGGCCAGGAACGCGGGAATCGACGCGGGCTCGATGCGCAGGTTGAAACGGCTGGGTGTCAGCTGCGGCCAGCCGCGCAGCAGGTGATTGATGTTGACCAGCAGATGGCCCTTGGGATTGCCGTAGTCGGCGTAGATCCCGACGATCCGTGGCGACCATGGACCGTTGGGTGTGGCAATGGTCATGTGATCACCCAGGCGCACCTTCAACCGCCGGGCCAGTTGTTCGCTGAGCATCAGCGCGTCGTCCTTGGCCAGTCGTTCCCAAGGGTCGTCGCCCAAGGCTTCCAGCAACGGCCAGTGCTGGCGATAGGTCGGGTGATCGATCACGCCGAAGACATCCGCCGGCCAACCCTGTAACTGAATCGACACTTGCCAGTTGGGTAGCACCGCACTGACTTGGGGTTGTTGTTTGAGCCATGTGTAAAGCTCTCGGGCCTGGGCCGGATTTTGCGGATTGACATACAACTCGGCGGTCAGGCGTTGTTCGAGCCAGTTGTTGAAGGTCTGGCGGAAACCGGCGGTCATGCTGCCGGCGCCGATGTTCGCCGCCAGCGCCAATAACAGCGCCATCAAGGCCAGGCTCAGGGCCGGCAACTGCTGACGGCAATCGGCGACAAACCATTGGCTGAGCACCGAGCGACTGCGCCGCAGCACCCGGTTGAGCACACTGTTCAACACCACCGGCAAGGCCAGTGCGGCGCCGATCAACAACGCGGCCATCAGCACGAAACCACTGCTCAGGCTGTCGCCGAACATCAACGCCAACACCGCAATCAGCGCAGCCATCGCCGCGACCCAGCCCTGGCGCCGCAACCAGCGCGCGTGGGCCTGATGCCAGGCTTGCGGATCGGCCAGCGCCAGCAGCGGCAAACGCGCCGCTCGCAGCAAACTGTTGGCACCGGCCAGCAACGCGCCGAGCAGGCTCAGACCGATGCCGCTGAACCACCACAGCGGGCTGAGGCTCAACTGTCCCGGCACTTCGGCGCCGTACAAGCCGCGCAAACTGGCGGCGACGTCCGGCAACAGCACGCCGGCCAGCAGGTAGCCACTGACCACGCCAGCGACACCACCGATCAACGCCAGACCACCCAGCTCGACGGCGAGGCCGGCAATCAACATTCGCGCACTGACGCCACAGGCGCGCAGGGTTCTGAGCAAGCCTCGACGTTGCTCCAGCGCCAGACCGATCGCCGCGTGGACGATGAACAGGCCAACCACGAACGACAGAAAGCCCAAGGCATCGAGGTTCAGATGGAAGCTCTCGGTCAGACGCGCAAGATTGTTTTCTTCGCCGCTGCTGATGAGCTGGAGTTGGCCCTTGAACTGATCAGGCAGGGTCGCGGTGAAATCCTTGGGCAGCAACAGACGTGACAGTTGATCGGGCAATTGCAGAATCTGCTGGGCGAAGCCGATGTCCACCAGCAACACACCGGGGGCCATGTCGGGTTGGGCACGTAGTGGCGGCAAGGCGATGCCGCTCTCGGCCGTCGGTGTTTCACCTTCGTGCAAGCCCAACGCCTGCAAGGTCTGCGGCGAAATCCAGGTGCTGCCCGGCACCGTGAAGAACTCGACGACCTGCTCGATCGGTAACGACCGGCCGGCCACTGCGGAACCGGCCGGCAGCGACACCGGTTCAATGCCCATCAACTGCAAGCGCTGGTCTTCATGGCCCTTGAGCGTCACCCGGCCTCGCAACACGGGCGATACCGGCCAACCTGCGCGACGCAGGTCGATAAACAATTGCTGAGGGAACACCCCGCCGCCGGGTGCGCTCAGGCTGGCTTGAGGTTCGCCACCGATCAACTGACTGGCCCGTGCGTAGCTTTCCCGTGCCTGACTGTTCAGCGCTTGCACGCCGGTCAGCAGGCTGGTGGCGAGCCAGAGCCCGGTCAGCACACTGAAAAATTGCACCGGATGTTGCCGCCAATGGCTGAGCAGCGCCCGCAATGTCTCGCGAAAAACCCGCACTTCAGTGCTCGTCCGCGCCAGCCAGACGGCCATTGTGCAGCACCACTTTTTCCGCCAGCCGCGCGGCGACCCTTGGGCTGTGGGTGACCATCAACAATGTCGTCGGGCTGTCGTCGAGCAGCTCCAGCAACAACTTCAATACCTCATCGCTGGTGGCTTCATCGAGACTGCCGGTGGGTTCGTCGGCCAGCAGCAGTTTCGGTTGCGAGGCCAGCGCCCTGCCAAGCGCAACTCGTTGCTGTTGTCCACCAGACAGTTGTTCCGGATAGCGCTGCAACAGATCCACCAACCCAAGACGCTGCACCAGATGCGCTTGCCAGCGCGGGTCGTGGCGTCCGGCCAGACGCGCCTGAAACGCCAGATTGTCCTCGACCCGCAAACTGCCGATCAGGTTGAACTGCTGAAACACCAGGCCGATTTCGGTGCGCCGCCAGTGGGCCAATTGGCCTTCGTTCATCTGTTCCAGCCGATGCTCGCCACTGCGAATGCTGCCGCGATCGACCTTGTCCAGGCCGGCGATCAGGTGCAGCAAGGTACTTTTGCCACTGCCCGACTCGCCCATCAACGCCAGGCTGCTGCCGGGTTTCAACATGAGGTCGACGCCTTGTAATACCGGCAATGGGCCTTGGGGGGTGGCGTAGCTTTTGAAGACGCCCTGGACCGAAAGCATGAGAGGAGGCTCGTTGAAGGCAGTTGGCCTAGGATAGCGGACGGCAGCAAGACCGCGTGATCGTTTATCGCGAGCCTGCTCGCGATAAGGCCAGGCCATTTCATCAAAATCTCACTGCCCCACCGCCACACTCGGCACCACCGGCCCCGGCGTCACAATGCTCTTCAGATCGATGTACTTCCACGCAGGCACAGCGCCGAGCCGCGCATTGAAGCGATAGTTGAAAGTGAAGTCATCCGCCGTCGACACGCTCAACGGTTTGCCATACACCGCCTCGATCCCTGCCAGGTCATAGCCCATCAACTGCAACAACGTCGGGAAGATGTTGTAGTGACTGGAGCGGTCCTTGTTGGCCGGCAACTGCGCCTGCCAGTCCATCGTCTTCAAATCGCTGCCCGAGATCACCACCAACGGCACCAACCCCTCTTCCTCCACAGGGTCACTGCCACAGTGGGTGTTGAGCCCCGGGTTACCGCGCTCATGCAGATCCTGCCCGTGGTCCGAGGTGTAGATCATCAGCGCATTACGCATATCCGCCTGGGCGAAAACCCGTGAGAAGAACTCGCCGACATTCCACAGCACCGTGTTTTTGTAGGCATTGCGGTACAACACCCAATCATTCGGCTGCCCATTGAAACCCTCGCGCGTGCCCGTGTCCGCCACCTCGACAAACTGCCCCCGAGGCAAGGTCGGGCGATACGCCATAAACGCGTCCGGGTATTTGTCGTGTACCGGGAAATGCGCGCCGACCTTGTTGATCACCACCAGCTCCGGTATGCCGTCGTTGAGCAGATCGATCAGCTTGGCCGCCGCAGCCATGTCTCGCTCACGCACGCTGGTCTGGTCGAATTGCACGAACTCGTCGATGTCCTGCTTCTCGGCATTGCTCATCAGGTTCTGCAAGTTGCCGCCCGTGCGCTGGGCATCGATGTAAACCGTGCGCAGCCCGGCTTTTTTCGCGTACTGCCAGATCGACGGCAGTGTGGTGTTGATCCGCATGTAATCGCCACGGGTGCCGCCATAGCGCAACGTGACGTTGGTGTCGGCGCTGCAATTGGCGATGGACGCGGCGTAGCCGTAATTGAAGATGTCCACGCCCGGGTGTGCTTCCTTGAGGTTGCTGTGCACACCGAATGGCGTGTTGATGTCCAGGTAATTACCGGAAATGCTCTCGTCGATGATCAGTACGATGTCGTAACCCACCGGCCGATCGATGCGCGCCAGGCTCACCGGCTCGCGCGGGCCGACAACGTTGTGCAGCGCTTCATAGGTAAACAGATTCAGATAGGCCAACGGCGTGTACATGATCGGCAAGCCACGGGCGCCCTCGCCGGCCCGCACGAACAGCACGACACTGAGCAGCAGCACGCCGAGCACCGGTGCCGCCGCCAACAACGCCCCCGGCAACGGCAACCGTCGACGCGGCTTGAGCCCGATACCCAACAGCAGCAACAAGCCACTGACCGTCGCACTGATGATCGCATCGCGGTACTGGTAAGCCGCTTCCTGAATGAACCCACCGGAATACACCAGCGACACAAAGCTGCTGTAGGTCAGGTAACTGGCGGTCACGTGCGTATACACGTCAAAGAAAATCGCCGAGCCAAACAGCGCCAACGCAAACAAATGACGGACCAGTGTCTGACGAATATAGGCGGTCATGAACAGCGCGATCGTCAGCACAACGAACATCCCGCCATACAGCAACATCGGCAAACCGATGCCCAATGCCTCGAGACGATCGAGGTAATAGTCGTAGCTTTTGAGTAAATACAGAACCAGCAACAGTTCCTTGAAGTATCGGATCATGGTGGATGCAGTACCTCCATGGCTGCCATTGGCAAATGGAAACCAATGATTATCAGCCATTTTCTGACACTAGCACCGAGCCATGAAAGCGCAAGAAATGCCGGTTTTTTGCCAAAAGCGTCAAAAAAACATTAACTCAAATCTGACGCTTCAAAACGCCTGTAACCCTTGTAATACAAGCCTTTCGACCGTTTATCGTTTTCTTGAAACCCCTCAAAACCGCGACAAATCCAGCAACGGCAAGCACTTGATACCAAATAGCCCATGAAATCAGGGTTTCCAGCCCGCGCTACCCGTCATTTTGCTGACACGCTTTCCCAAGGCTGGGCTATACCCCTTTTGACAGTCTCATTTCAGTTACATCCACCGTCTTACGAGGCACGCCAATATGGACGTGAACGTATTTGGTACGTGTTGCGTCGGCCTCATCCAAGCTGCGGCATTGGCAGCTCCAGAGGCGCCACGATCATGAAGATACTCGTCACTGGAGCCGCCGGCTTCATTGGTGCCCATTGTGTGTTGCGGCTGTTGAGCGACGGGCATCAGGTGTGCGGGCTGGACAACTTCAATGACTACTACGACCCGCAACTCAAACATGACCGCGTGGATTGGGTACGCGAGCAGGTCGGCGATTTCCCCCTCGCGAAAGTCGACCTGGCCGATGCCGAGGCCCTCGACGCACTGTTTGAGTGTGAACAACCGCAAGTGGTGATTCACCTCGCGGCGCAGGCCGGGGTGCGTTACTCCCTGGAAAATCCTCGGGCCTACCTCGACAGCAATCTGAGCGGGTTCCTCAACATTCTCGAAAGCTGCCGTCGCCACCCGGTCAGGCACTTGATCTATGCCTCGTCCAGTTCGGTGTACGGCGCCAACCAGCACACGCCATATTCAGTCAAAGACAACGTCGACCATCCGTTGTCGCTGTACGCCGCGACCAAAAAAGCCAACGAGTCGATGGCCCACAGCTACAGCCATCTGTTCGGCATTCCTTGCACCGGTTTGCGTTTTTTCACCGTGTACGGCCCCTGGGGCCGGCCCGACATGTCGCCGATCCAGTTCGCCCGGGCGATTGCCGAAGGGCAGCCGTTGAAGCTGTTCAACTACGGCCAGCACCAGCGGGATTTCACCTACATCGACGACATCATCGAGAGCATCGCCCGCCTGGTCGAACGCGCGCCGCAGCCGGCACCGGACTGGAGCCGCGAGCAACCGGACCCGGCCAGCAGCATGGCGCCATGGCGCATTTACAACATTGGCGGACAGCAGCCGGTAGCGCTCAAGGACTACCTGGCACTGCTGGAAAAGCACCTGGGGCAAAAGGCCCTCGTCGAGTTGCTGCCCCTGCAACCGGGCGACGTGCTCAACACCTGCGCCGATGCCAGCGATCTGGCACTGGCCACCGGTTTCCAGCCACGGATAGAGCTGGATGAAGGACTCGGACGATTCATCGCCTGGTTCCGTGACTACTACCCACTGCGTAGCGCCCACTCGCCATTCATGGCCGGGCTTTAGCGGAGGACTCTATGACTGGACATGAAAAAGGCATGTTGCTCGATCACATGCAGCATGATAACCGCCTGGATCCCGAGCACCGGATGCGCCTCGACAAGGCGATCCACGTGCAGGGTCACGGCTGGGTGACCGGCCGCAACGGCGGTCGGCCCTGGACCCTGTCGCGCACCAATCGGGTGCTCGCCTGCCTCGGTGCACTGGTGATCTTGCTGTTGATTTCCCCGGTACTGCTGGGGCTGGCACTGGCGATCAAGTTCAGCAGCCCGGGGCCGGTGATGTTCGTGCAACAACGCACCGGCTACCGCGGCCGCATGTTCGGCATGTACAAGTTCCGCACCATGGTGGCCAACGCCGAGGAGCTCAAGGAGTCCCTGCGGCATCTGAACAAGCACGGCGCCGACGCCATCGACTTCAAGATCGACAACGACCCGCGGATTACGCCCATCGGCAGCTTCCTGCGGCGCAGCAGCCTCGATGAATTACCCAACCTGATCAATGTGGTGAGCGGCGACATGCGCCTGGTAGGTCCACGACCCACCTCGTTCAATGCACGTCGTTACAAGGACAGCCACCTTGCACGCCTGAGCATCTACCCCGGCATGACCGGTCTGTGGCAAATCTCCGGGCGCAGCAATATCGACTTCGACCAGCGCGTTGAGTTGGACCTCACGTACATCGCCGAGCAGAGCCTGTTGCTTGATCTGAAGATTCTGTTGAAAACCCCCTTCATCGTGTTCAACGGCCACGGAGCGAGTTAAATGGACGGTTCATCGAATAACAGCCTGACCATCGCCAGCCCGAGCGAGTCCAACCTGACCTCGACCGTGCTCGACCTGGATCTGCGGATCCTTTTTCTGACCGCTGCCAACGCAGGCACGGGCACCACCACCAGTGCCCTGGCGCTGGCCACCCAATTGGCGTCAATGAGCAGCGGCCAAGTGCTGCTGGTGGACGCCAGCCAGTCGGCGAGCAACCTCACGCATCAGCTGGGGTTGAGCAAAGAGCGCGGCTTTCGCGATCTGCTGTTCAACGACTCCCCGCCGCTGCTGCAGGACTGCCTGGTGACCGTCTCCAGCCTGCCCTTCCACATCCTGCCGAACGGGCGGCACATCCGCGGCACCGAGCACCTGACCCGCGAACAACTGAGCCCGTTGCTCGAGCAACTGGGCGATCGGTATCGCTTCGTGGTGATCGACGGCGATGCGGTGTATGAGGCCGTCGACACCTTGGTCATCAGCACTTTGGTGGACGGCGTGATCATGGTGGTGCGCGCGGAAGACACCCGCTGGGAAGTGGCCCAGGCCGCGGCCCAGCGCCTGACCCAGGCCGGCGCGAAACTGGTGGGCAGCGTCTTCAACCGGCGCAAGTACTACATGCCCAAATGGCTCTACAAAAACCTGTAAGCACCCACCTGAAGGATGAAGTCATGAATGCCAAAGTGCTTGTCCTGCTGTTGCTACCGCTTGCAGGTTGCTCCAGCACCAGTGAAACCCAGAACATGCCGGTGCAGATCCTCACGGCCGAGCCGGCCAACGCCCAGGCCACCGATATGCCCAAGGTCGAACAGACCTTGCGGCCCAAGGACGTGCTGGACGTGATCTTCCACGTCAGCACCAGTGGCTCGGAGGCTTACCGCATTCAGCCCGGTGACCAGGTCGCCCTGAACTTCACCGCGGCCAGTCAGCTCAACGGCACGCAACTGGTGCTGCCCGATGGCACCATCGAACTGCCGGGGGCCAACACCTCGGTGAAAATCGCCGGGATGACCTCGGTCCAGGCCCGGGAGGAAATCCAGCGCGCCTATAACCGCAAAGCCCTGTTCCAGCCCAATCGCAACCAGTTGACCGTGCTGGTCACCAGCCCGCTGAGCAACGAGCAAAACCTCAAGAGCGCCCTGAACCACCCCGCTACCGGCATGAGCCGGGAGATCACCGTGGGCAACGACGGCTATGCGAGTTTTCCGGAAATCGGCTCCGTGCCGCTGCAAGGCATGACCGTCAACCAGCTCGAAACGTTCCTCAATCAACGCTACGCGCAATTGCCGGGACGGATGACAGTCGACGTCATGCTCAAATCCACGTCGGGCAACGAAATCTATGTGCTGGGTGAAGTCGGGCAGCCGGGCTCCTACCCGATTCGCCGCCCGGTCTCGGTGCTCGAAGCGTTGACCCTGGCCCGTGGCACCAGCATCAAGGCCCGGCTCGATTCGGTGGTGATCATGCGCCGTAACGGCAACCAGGTGCAGGCTGTGCACTACGACGTGGAGAAAGCCTTGTCCGGTGACGCGTCGCAGATTGCTTACCTGCAACCGGACGACATGCTCTACGTGCCCAAGACCAAACTGGCCAGCGCCGGTGAGCTCGCACGGCAACTGGCGGACGTGGTGCTGTTTCAGGGGGTGGGCTTCAGTTTCGCCTACCGCGTCGACAACAAAGGCAGCAACGGCAGTAACTAACTCACAGGTGACCCATCATGAACCCAAAGGAAAACTACCTGCATGAGTTCTTCAGGATCTTCTTCGCCAACAAGCGGTTGGTGAAGCGAATCTTCCTGATCTTTGCAGTGATCGCCCTGCTCCTGCCACTGGTGCTCAAACAGAGCTTCGATATCACCGCGCAGGTGCTCGTGCAGTCCAAAAAACTCTCTCAGGGCGACGCCACCACATCCCTGACCCAAGGCGACGCCTCTTTCATTCCGCCATCACTGGCGGATATGGAAACCGAGAGCAATATCCTGCGCTCGCCGGCCCTGATCCGTCAGACCATCAGTGACCTTCAGGCCAAAGGCGAATACACGCCCAACCCCGGGGCCTTCAACAAACTGGTGACCGTACCGATCCAGCGTTTCGTGACCAACCCCTTGCGTGAATACGTGATCAACCCGGTGCGCGGCGCGCTCGGGCTTGCAATCGATCCGGTGCGGGACACCTCCCTGGATACCTTCACCCAGGAGGCCATCGATAACCTGAAGATCGACACCCTGCCCGGCTCCAACGTGATCTCCATTATCTACAGCTCAAGCGATCCGGCCCAAGGCACCCGGTTTGTCGCAACGATGTTGCAAAACTACCTGGCCAGCCGTCAGGAACTGCAATCGATCGATCTGCCACAGAGCTTCTACGAAACCAAGAAGAAGCAGTATCAGGTGCGGCTCGATGGCCTGGAAGGCACTCGACTGGCGCTGCTCGAAAAGATCGGTGCGTCCGATCCGAAGGAAGAAATCACCTTCCGCCTCAACGCCATCAACACCGAGGAAGAGAACCTGAACCAGTATCAGGATCGCTTGCTGCAAAGCCAGCGCTGGCTCGACTACCTGAAAACCGCGCTGGCGGCGGCCAACAATACCTCTCGGCTCAACGACTACACCTTCCCCTTCACCTTCACCACCACGGTGGACAACATTGCCTTCGAAGACCGGGAGATCCGGCAGATCGGTGAGCAGCTGACGACTCAAGTCAGTCGCTACATGAATGACCTGGCGGTGTTCCAGCCGGGCAGCGAACCGATGCTGCTGGCCCGTGAGCAAATTACCCGCACCCGTCAGCAGTTCCTGAAAATCGTCAGCAACCGGATTCAGGAACGCACCAGCGACCTGGCGATTGTCACCTCGGTGATCAACCAGAAAACCGCGCGCATCGCCGAGTTCAAGAACCGTATCCACCAGTTGCAAGTGGCGCAGAGCAAGTTGCAGCAGATGGATACCGAGATCAATGCCTTGCACGCGGCGTTCTCCACCTACGCCCAGCGCTTTGCCGAAAGCAGCACCGCCCGCGCGCTGGACAGCGATTTGTCCAACGCCCGGGTGCTCAGCCCGCCGTTCGAACCGTCCGAGGTGGCGTTTCCCAAACCGCTGCTGATCATTCCGTTCGGCATGCTGACCGGTCTGCTGCTGGCGATTGCCTTCGTCTACGTGCGTGAGTTCTTCGACCACAGCTTCAAACATCCAGCGCAAATCACCCATGAACTGGGCTTGCCGGTGCTGTTGGTGATCAACGATCAGGACGTCCTGCCGAACAACCCGCACAAGAACTGGACCGTGCCTAGCTTCATGTATTGGGTGCGCCATTGAACGGGCCGCTCAACGCCAGCGCGCTGCCGATCATGCATTTGATCAGCAGCGGCGGCTTTTATGGCGCTGAGCGGATGTTGCTGGACCATTGCCTGGCGACGCCAGGACACCACCAGGTGCTGTTTCTGGATGCGCCGCCGGCCCTGATCGACCGGTTCCGCGAGGCCGGGATCGACTGCCGCGCTTTCGCGGGAATTGGGCAATTGCTGGGTCATTTACGTTATCGGCGGGCTGAACACCCGCTGATCAATACGCACAATTTCAAAGGCCTGGTGTTTGGCTGGGTCGGCGCGACATTGTTTGACTTGCCGTTGGTGATTACCCAGCACGGTTTCACCCCGCGCAGTCGCAAGCAACGCTTCTACGGCTGGCTGAGCCTGCAACTGTGCCGCACGGCGTCGGTGAATCGGGTGGTCTGCGTGGCAGAAAGCATCGCGGTGCTGCACCGCAAGGCCAGTGTTCGGAAGGAGAAGCTGCAAGTGATTCCCAATGGTCTGCCAACCGCCAACGGCTTGCTGCCCCACAACGCCAGACACCCGCGCTGGCTGGCGGGCTACGTCGGTCGGCTGACCCATGAAAAAGGCCCGGACCTGTTTCTCGATGCACTGATTGCGCTGTGTCAGCGACATCCGCAACTGGACGCGGTGATGCTCGGCGATGGCCCGGAACGGGAAACCCTGCTGGCGCGAATTGCCGCCGCCGGCTTGCACAACCGCATCACCCTGCCGGGTTACCAGACCGAAATGAACCGCTGGTGGCCGCAACTCGATGCGCTAGTGATCAGCTCGCGCACCGAGGGCACGCCGATGATTTTGCTCGAAGCAATGCAGGCCGGAGTGCCGGTGGTGGCATTCAGCGTCGGCGGAATTCCCGATGTGCTGGAGGATCGGCACAACGGTCTGCTGGCGCCCCCCACCGACAGCGTCGCCCTCGCCCGGCAGCTCGACACGCTGCTGAGTGATCCGGTACTGGCTCGCGAACTGATCGACAACGCAAAACGTACGCAACAGGACCGTTACGACCTGAAGGCCTTGGCCGAACGCTGGTCGCAGCTTTATATCCGTACTGCACGGGAGGCACGCGCGTGATCTTTCCGCTCTCGATCGTCAGTCTGCTCGCCCTGGTCTGCCTCGGTTTGCTGGCCAGTCCTTACCCCTATCTGGCGCCCGGCGCGGTGCTCGGCATGGTCGCTGTCGGTGTGCTCTACCGAAAACCCGCCTGGGGGTTATTGGGCATCGCGGCACTGGTGCCATTCGAAGGCTTCTTCAAGGGCAACGCGCTGTCAGGCACCAAATTCATCGGTGCGTCATTGGCGCTGATCCTGATGTTGCAACTGGCCATTCACCAGATTCCGTCCGAGCGCCTGCGCAGCAACATCTGGCGCTTCCTGGTCGGCTTCGTGGTGTTGTACCTGTTGAGCATGATCAATACCGACAACATGGACATGTCCCAGAGTCATCTGCGGGACATGAGCGTCGGCCTGGTGCTGTTTGTAATCACCTTGCTGATTGGCCGTGAGTTGAACCTCGATCTGTTCGCCCGGCTGGTAACCCTTAGCGTCAGTGCGACCAGCGCGCTGGCCATGTTCTCCACCAAGTATCAGGACCAGGGCCGCGCCGCCGGGCTGCTGGAAGACGCGAACTCGTTTGCCCTGTTGATCGCCTTCGCCGTGCCGCTGGCCCTGCTACTGGTGATCCGCGGTCCGAACCTGTTGCACCGATTGTTCTGGGGCGGCTGCTGCATTTTACTGCTGGGCGGCATGACCAAAACCGATTCCCGTTCCGGGCTGGTGGTGCTGTTCCTGAGCTTGATGATCGGCGCCTGGCACTACCGCGCGCAGTTGCCACGCATCCGGCCGCGCCACTTGGGTTTTGCCATACTCGGCCTTGCGCTCGTGATCCCGGTGGGGATTTATTCGATGCCGGCCGGTTACCTCAAGCGCATCCAGTCCTTGAGCGTCTTGAAAGAAGGCGCCAAAAGCCAGGACGAATCCCTCGGCCGCCGCACGTCATACCTTGTGGTCGGCAGCCAGATCATTCGTGAACACCCGTTACTCGGCTCCGGCCCCGGCACCTTCCCGCTGCACTACGCCACCTCCGGTTACGCCAAGGTGTTTTCCGCCAACCGCAAACCCGGCGACTTGTACCGTCGCGCTCACAACACCTACATGGAAATCTTCAGTGAACTGGGGATTCCCGCCGGGCTGTTGTTCGTCGGCATGCTCGGCCTTGGGATGTACAACCTGGTCCGCGCCCGTCAAGCCTGGATGCTGCGACGAGATTGGGAACAGGCCGACCTGATCACCCACCTGGGCATCAGCTATCTGTCGTTGACACTGTTTTTGATGTTCCTCAGCGCACCGAATCACAAGTACCTGTGGATCATGCTCGCCCTGACCTGGGTGTTGCGCCTCAAGGCTGAGGAACGTCCGCCGACGGAGGCCAGGGCATGAACCGCATCAGCATTGCCATCCCGATGTACAACGAGGCCAGACACATCGGCCGCACCTTGCTTGCCGCGAAAAAAGCCGCGCAGGCTGCCGGGATGGAATGCGAGCTGATTGTGGTCGATAACGGCTCCAACGATCAGGGCCCGCACATCGCTCGCCAGCTCGGGGCGCAGGTGCTGGTGCTGCCCGGGCTGCTGATCGGCGCCTTGCGCAATCGCGGGGCGGCGATGGCGACAGGCGAATGGCTGGGCTTCATCGATGCCGATATCGAGATGCCCGAGGACTGGCTAACGCTGTTGTTGAGCATCCAACACGCGGTTCAGGTCGACGTCCTGGGGCTGGACCTGCACACCCCGGCCGAAGCCCCGTGGTATGCCAATGCCTGGCAACGCCGCACGTTGCGCCCGAACGATGAAACGGTGAAAGCAGTGCGATGGCTGCCCAGTTCCAACCTGTTGATGCGTCGTCCATGGTTCGACAAGGTCGGCGGCTTCAACGAAAACCTGCGCACCGGCGAAGACAAAGATTTCACCATGCGCCTTTCCCACTCTGGCGCACGCCTGCTGGCCGTCAACCAGAGCGTTGCCCTGCATTGGGGTTACGAGAGCAGTTGGCGCGAATGGATGGGCAAGGAGTTCTGGCGTCAGGGCAGTCACCTGCAATTACTGCGCAGCCACGGCATGAATCTGCGCTTACTGCGTTTCCCGATGCTATCGATCATCGCCTGGGTGTTGGATTTCATGGCGCTATCCGCCCTGCTCAACGGTTCTCCCCTACTGGCGCTATTCATGCTGTTCGTCCCCAGCCTGCCAGCGCTCGCCCAAAGTCTGCGCCAGAGCCTGTTACACCGCGACCTGCGCCTGATGCTGCAACTCTGGGGCCTGCATTGGGTGCGTCTGCACCTGGCGGGTGCCGCGCTCATCCTGAGCCTTTGTCGCTGGAATGCCAGGAGACCCGCCCGTGGCTGAATTCATTTTCTGGTGGTGCCTGTTATTGCCGGTGTACGCCTGGTTCGGCTACCCGCTGCTGCTGACGCTGCTCGCGCCGTTATTTCCCGCGCGGCGTCATGGGCCGGCACAGCCGATGAACGTGAGCATCGTCATCGCCGCGCACAACGAGGCCCAGTACATCGAAGAAAAGTTGCGCATCCTGCTCGCCCAGGATTATCAGGCACGCTCGCTACAGATCATTCTGGCCAGCGACGGCTCCACCGACGATACCGTGGCCTGCGCCCGCAAGGTCATCGACCCGCGCATCAGCGTGCTCGACCTGCCCCGTCAGGGCAAGGCAGCCACCTTGAATGCCGCCGTTGCCCTGAGCACGGGCGAGATTCTGGTGTTCACCGATGCCGACAACCAATGGTCGACCGACACCCTCGGCCAATTGCTCGCGCCTCTGGACGATCCACAGGTCGGGGCCTGCGCCGGGCACATGTTGATCCCGGTGGCGGGCCAGGGCCTGAGCCTGGGCGACAGCCTTTATCGGCACTACGAAGGTTGGCTGCGTATGGTGGAAAATCGTACCGGCTGCATGGTCTCCGCCGACGGCGCCCTGCTCGCCCTGCGTCGCGAGTTGTTCCAGAACGTGCCGTCGGAGGTCAACGATGATTTCTTTATCAGTACCTGCGCGCCGGTGGCGCTCAAACGCATTGTCTATGTGCCCACAGCCCGGGTGATCGATCAGGGCGTCGATGAGATCGACAAACAATGGCGCCGTCGTCTGCGCGTCACCGTCGGCGGCCTGCAGAGCCTGGCCCAGCGTCGGGAGCTGTTGAATCCCTGGCGCCATGGCTTGTATGCGATTGCGCTGATCAGCCACAAACTGATTCGACGCTTGGCACCGATACTGTTGCTGCCGTTGTTGCTGAGTAACTTCTGGCTGTGGAATGTCCATGGCTTCTATCGTCTGAGCCTGATCGCGCAACTGCTCGGTTATGCGGTGGCCATCGCCGGCCTGCTGGATGTGCAACACCGTTTGCCCAAACCCTTTCGCCTCGCCGGCTTCTTTCTGGTGACCCTTGCCGGAATGAGTATCGGTCTGTGGCAGTTCCTGCGTGGACAGCGGTACGCGCAGTGGAACCCCGAGCAAAATCGTTGACAGGACCGCGCCATGGCGATCAGACAATTATTAAAACGCACCAGTGGCTGGCTCTATCTCAACTCGCCGGTAGGCCGTCACCAACTGCACGGTGCCGGGGTGATCCTGATGCTGCACCGGGTGCTGGCCAATGACCGCGCCGCCGACTTGCCCCATCGCAATGAACTGTGCGTCGGGCCGAAAGGCTTTGCTCACCTGCTGCTCTGGTTGAAAAAACACTTCGATTGCGTGCCGCTGATGGAAATTCTGCAACCCGGCACCGCCATGTCGGAGCGTCCCAAAGTCGCACTGACCTTCGACGATGGCTGGCGCGACAACGCGCTGAATGCCTTCCCGTTGCTGAAAAGGTATCAGATGCCGGCGAGCATTTTTCTCTCCACCGACTTCATCGGCAGCCGGCAACGCTTCTGGTGGGAAAGCCTGGGGGAAACCCTGTGGCACAGCCACGGTGAAAAAGCCCGGACACACTTGATTGAATGCCTGCAACAGATCGGGCGACCGTTACCGGTAATGCTCGATGACCTGGATGTGCAGCGCCGTAGCCTGGCGCTTTTGCATTTTCTGCAAAGCCTGAAAAGCCTGCCACCGAGCGAACTGAGCCGGCTCACCGACCAATGCCCTGAAGAGTCGTTGCCCCAGGCCCTGGACTGGCATCAAGTGCGCGCGCTGGAAGCCAGCGGGTTGATCCGCTTCGGCCCTCACGGCGCCAGCCACACGATCTTCACCGACCTTGACGATCAACACCTGGATGAAGAACTGAGCCGCAGCCGCAATGCACTGTTGAACGGCTGCAACCGGCCGTTGCCAGTCTACTGCTACCCCAATGGCAACCATGATGCGCGGGTGCGCGAACACGTGGCCGACCACGACTTCCCGTTTGCCCTGGGCACCGCCAGCGGGATCTACCGTGGTGTCGGCGATCCACTGGCCTTGCCGCGAATCGGCATCAGCCAGCGCACGGCGCGCGATCCGGAATTGCTGTCGTGGCGTATCTACCGCGGAGCCCGGCCATGAGTCGCAGCCACTACCTCAAACACTTGGCCCTGAGCATGGGCACCAAACTGGCGATGATCGGCCTGCGCCTGCTGCGTAACGTGTTGCTGGCGCGGATTCTGGGACCCAGCGAGCGCGGTCTGTTCGCGCTGCTCAGCACCCTGCCCGATTTGATCAGCGCCGCCACCAGCGGCGGGCTGAATTCGGCGGTGGGTTATCAGGCGGCCAAGCAACGGCCCATGGGTTTGCTGTTGAGCCAGGTGCTGGTGTTCGGTTGCCTGCTGGCAGGTTTGCTGACGTTGCTGGTGGTGGCGCTGACCCGCGAGTTCGGCAGCGAACTCGACATCACCACGCAATTAGGATTGCTCGCCTGGCTGTTGCTGCTGGCGGTGCCGCTGACCGTGCTCAAGAGCGGCCTGCTGACCTTGCACAACGCGTCGGGCGGTGTGGTGGCGTTCAATGCCTTGCGGCTGGTCGAATCGCTGGCGCCACTGCTGCTGTTTATCGCCTTGTTCTGGATGTGGAAAGACGCCGCGCTGGAAGCGGCGCTGATCAGTTGGCTGGCCGGCATCAGCCTGGTGGTGCTGGCCGGCTGGGTCTGGCTCAACCGTGCGCAACCCTTGACGTTGCAATGGGACCGCGCCAGCCAGAAAGAACTGTTGCGCTACAGCGCCCGTAGCCATCCCGATTTGTTGTTCCAGCAAGTCATTCTGCGCTCCGATTACCTGTTCATCGGTGCCTTGCTCGGCAGTACGGCATTGGGTCATTACGCCATGGCCAGCGCTGCCGCCGAGTTGCTGCTGATCGTCCCGGAAGCGGTGACCACACCCCTGATGAAACGCCTGCTGCAACAGGACGAAGGCATGGAACGCCTGACGCCGTTGGCCTTGCGCCTGACCGCCACGGTGATGCTCGGTGCCTGCCTGACCATGGCCGTGATCGGGCAATGGCTGATCGTCACCCTGTTCGGCATTGCCTATCAACCGGCCTACCCAGCCTTGCTGGCGCTGCTGCCGGGGCTGCTCGGTCTTTGCTATGCGAGCATCCTGCGCCTGGACTTGCTGGGCAAAAATCGACCCGGCACGGTTTCGCTGTTGGTGGGCCTCGGCGCGCTGCTGAACCTGGCCCTGAACCTGTTGCTGATCCCGCTGTATGGCATCGTCGGTGCTGCGGCGGCATCGTCCATCGCCTACCTGGCGGTGACCGTCGCGCTGCTGGTGATGTACTGCCGGTTGAGCGGCGTACCGGCCTGGCAAACCCTGATCATCCTGCCCAGCGATGTGGCACCGATGCTTCAGATGCTGCAACGGAAATCGGCATGAAACGCCTGATGCTGCTGATGAGCCTGGGCCTTGGTTTGAGCGCTCAGGCGGCGCCCATGCGCTGGGCCGACATTCGCGACGGCAGCCTGTACCTGCAAGCGGATCGCCCCGACACGTTGACCATCCAGTGGGCCCCGGCGTGGCAGGCCGATGCCAACGAAGAACACCTGTACCTGCTCGACGGCAACGGTAACCTGAAGGGCGATCGCCTGATCGCCGCCAGTGAAACCCGCAGCAAGCAGAGCTGGCCGCTGGCGCCGGGTGCCGCCAGTTATCGATTGGAAATTCCGGGCTACAGCTTCCGCCGCTACACCGTCGAACACGACGAACACACCGTGGCGTTGTTCGAGCCGGCCAAGGTGCATTTCAGCGCCGAAACCCGTGGCGGCGATGAGCTGTATTTCAAAGTCGCACCGGGGGAACACGCCGTGCTGGCCGGCAAGTTTCACGGTGGCGTCGGCGCTCTGCTGGCCCAACGTGTGGGCGATAACAAACAAGTGACACTGGCGCTGAAACCCTATCGTGCCTATTGGCAATTCGATCAGCTGGAACTGCCCGTCACCCAGGACGAACAAATCTGGCGCCTGCGCCTGCAAGGCAGCGGCAAGGTCGCGTTCTGGCTCGATGGCACGGCAAACCTGTTCGCCCAGAACCCGCAGCAACTCAAGCCGCTGCGCGAGGACGCTGGCCAGACCCGGCTGACCCTGCATAAAGAGACGCTCGGCCCGACCCCGAACCTGGGCATTTATTTGCCCTACGTGCTGCCGCCGCAATCCAGTTTCGCGGCGCTCGACGCCCTCAAGCCTCAGGCGGGTTCCTACTACAGTTTCGTCGACGTCACGGCGCAAAATCCGCACCACGAAGATGCGTTCCGCCAGCTCTATCAGAACCGCTTCGGCATTACGCAGGACATCACGCTGTTGGCCGGCAGCCAGCGCCAGGCCGATCTGCGCGCCGACACCGTGAGCAACGCCGGCCTCGACGCCTGGCTCGCCGCCACCCGCGCCCTCGGTGGTGGCGGCACTCACTACATCGCATTCGCCGACGAACCGAATCTCAACTACTCGAGCTACGCCAACTACCAGGCGATCTTCAACAGCATGGCCCGGCAAGTGCGTAGCGATCCGGCCAACGCCAAGGCCGGCATTCGTATTGCCATGCCCGCCAGTTCACGCTTCGTCAACGGCCCGTTCACCGACGATGCTGCCGACAAGCGCGGTATCGACTGGGCACGGCGCCTGCTGGCTGAATCCGGCGAGCAGATCGACGCCCTCGCCTGGCATGAATGGATGGTTCGCGACCTGCTGGCGACCCGGGTCTACCGCGATAGCGTGCGCCGCGCCGCCGAGCTGGTGGGCCTCGATGCCAAGGGCCGGCCACGCAAGGCCTTACTCCTGGACCAGACCAACCTGTCCAGCGGCTCAAGCCTGAGCCCCTACGATCAGGAAACCCATTTCGCTTCGCTGTGGTGGACCTCGGTGGTCATCAACTCGGCGCAGGACGGGTTGCTGGACATGCTCAACTGGTTCCAGGCCGCCGACGAACCGAACTACCCCAAAGGCATGGTGCGGGTGCTGGGCGGCGATCGTTTCGAGCTCAAACCGGTGGGCCTGGCCCAACAATTCATCCGGCAGCACTGGCTGAAAAACGTCATGCGCCTGGACAACGACGCCTTCGAAGTCGACGTGCTGGCGATGGCCACCGAACACCAACGCAGCCTGTTGGGCGTCAATAAGGGCGCGCGCTTGCAGCGTGTCGATCTGGCCGGGGCGACCTGCCCGCTGACCAAGGGAGCGCTGGTGTATTTTGGTGCCGACAGCCGCAGTCGCGAAGGCAAATTCAACTGTCAGGACGGTCGCGTCAGCTTCGACCTGCCAGGGCAAACCCTGTTCGCCCTGAGCTGGAGCGCCTCATGAACGTCCATGAGTTATGCGGCGGTCTGAACCTATGATGGCTCGATTCGAATGGCGCACGTCGTTGTGCGCTCCGGACTTTCCAACAGCCGCTTATGAGGGGTTGCGCTGGCGCGTGACGGACAGTACGCCGTTCAACACCCTCGCCTGGCTGCGCGCATCGGAACAGGCACTGCTTGCCGGGGAACGCTTGCACGTTCTGCTCGGCTGGCACGGCGATGAATTGGCCTTGTGCCTGCCGCTGGTGGTGTCCGTGGAGCGCTTTGGCGGGCTACCGTTTCGAGTCCTGCATCACCTCGGTTACCCCCTCACCGATCGCCTGGCCCTGCTCAGTTGCCTCGATGCCGAGAGCATGCGCAAGGCGCTGGTGATCATCCGCCGTCGCGTGCCCCATGCGATGCTGCAACTCAATGAATTGTCCGAACCCATCGGCGAAGAAAGTGCACTGACCACCTGGATGGCCCACAGCTCGACCGGCGAGCGCCGCCTCAGCTGTCGGGTGCCGGTGCACCTGATCAGCGAGGCCGACCATCAGGAAGTGTCCGGCGACCCCCGCTACAAACTGCGCCGTGCACGTAAACGCATCGCGGCTTGCGGTGCCGAGATCCGACGGATAACCCCCGACGCCGCCACCATCAGGCCACTGTTGCGGACCCTCGGCAAAGTCGAAGCGCTGAGCTGGAAAGGCCTTCAAGGCGTTGGGATTTTCACCAATGACCGCTACCGGCAATGGATCGAGCAAGCCTTCACCGCCCTCGCCGAAGAAGGACTAGTGCGGGTGGTGGTGCTGGAACTGGACGGGCGTTGCATCAGCTACCGCATCGGCTTGCTGGAACAGGGTCGGCTGTACGACTACAACCTGGCGTTCCTGCCGCAACACGCTGATCTGGGCAGCGGTCGTGTGCTGCTTGAAGAGTGGATCCACTGGGGGCTGGACGACAACTGGCACTGGGTCGATGCCTCGCGGATCAGCCTGGAAAACTCCAG
The DNA here is from genome assembly GCF_059492165.1 of Pseudomonas sp. Pseusp15. Lineage (NCBI taxonomy): Bacteria > Pseudomonadati > Pseudomonadota > Gammaproteobacteria > Pseudomonadales > Pseudomonadaceae > Pseudomonas > Pseudomonas sp. Pseusp15. Next base: position 1,400,566 of record NZ_CP168523.1, on the reverse strand, counting down.
TCATCAACTCCTGGAGCGCATGACCGGCCAACTGGAGCACTGGCGCTGGAGTTTCTACTCCTGGCGCCCCAGCGGCCTCGCCCTCGGGCTGGCCCTGCGACTCTGGCACCGCATCAAACCCGGGTTAAAAAAGTGGCAGGCCAGGCGTGCAGCAACGCTGGTTGCTCCTACGCTTACACCTATGCAGGCACCCATTATCGCCAAAGACGCTGCACCCACCGAACAAGAAAGAGAGGGCAGCCATGCCTCGCCAAGTCATAGTCAACGCTGACGATTTCGGCCTCAGTCCGAGCGAAAACGCGGTGATACTGGGTGCCTTCCACGCCGGGGTCATCAGCTCCGCAACCGCCATGGCCAACATGCCGGCCTTCGAAGCGGCCTGCGTCCTGGCCCGGCAGCCAATGCTCAAGGGGCGGATCGGGCTGCACTTCAACCTCACATACGGCCGGCCGTTGAGCCTGTCGATTCGCGCGCGCTCGACATTTTGCGACAGCCAGGGTGAGTTCGACCTCAGCCTGCCCCGCCACAGCCTCTGGCTCAACCGCCTGGATCGCGACGCGGTGCTGGAGGAACTCGAAGCTCAATGGCAACGCTGCCTGGACAACGGCCTGCACCCCAGCCACCTCGATTCCCATCAGCACGTGCACAACATCTGGCCCATTGGTGAAATCGTCGCGCGGTTTGCCGCCCGCCAAGGGGTGCCCGTGCGACTGGCGCGCGACCTGGGAAGTAACCTGAGCGTGCCCAAGCGAGTGTTCAAGACGTTGCTCAACCATCGCCTGAACAGCCTGTCCGGAGCGACCGCCCAGAACGTATGCACCCCGGTCGACCTGCGCACTGTGGCGATGCCAATCGACGGCTTGCTGGAAATCGTCGTCCATCCGATCCATATCGGCGCCGATTTTGGCGATGCCTATCTGGACCCGGGCGAGTCGCTGAGCCATGTGCTGGAGCAGCGTCTTGCGGGTGTTCCGAGAGTGTCCTATGCCGTGGTGCCGAGGGCATCCAAAGAGGAGCCGCACTACCCGACCGAACTGCACCCGTTGAAATCCTGATTTTTCGCCATCGAAAACGTTACCCACCACACCCAGGCTTCAGCCTCGGAGGACTTCATGAGCGCCATCGACAAGATTCGCGAACGCATCAAACAAAAAGGCCTGCTCCACACGCTCCAGTCGCTCTGGAAGCGCTACGTGTATTTCCATAGGGAGCTGCTGTGGCTGGGGCGCGACCTGGTGACCCCGGTGGCGCCGCAAAATCTGCGGCCCTATTCGGGCCTGCGCCTGGTGATCATCACCCCGGAAAACGCCACCGCGTTCACCAAGTACTACGGCAATCGCGTCAAGGCCATGGCCGAAATCGCCGCCGAGGGTCACACCGGACACATGTACGTGAACGAGGAAGGTGATGCCATCGGATTCATCTGGGGCAGTGCCAGGGACTACTTCGACCGGCACTATTACGGCTGCTGGTTCCGGATCAACCCTGGTGAGTTTTTCGAGTTCGGCGGTGAAATGATCCCTCAATACTTCGGCACCAGCCTGTCGATGGACGCCCAGTTCAAACTCTGGGATGCGATGCGGGCCAAAGGGTGCAACAAGATCGTCGACGTCTGCGATACCCGCAACATCCAGGCGATGAAAATGCACATCCGCATGGACTACCAGGAGCAAGGGCGCATCACCCACGTCTACGACCTGTTCGGCCGCTGGCGCTTCTTCCGCGAAACCTACTACACCGGCTCGCGGCTGACGGCACTGCGCAAACCGGAACAACGGCCGGTGACGGCGGCGCAGGCGTGATTGGCTTCCGCTCCCACATTTGGCCGCATCTCCCTGTGGGAGCGGGCTTGCCCTAATGCCAGTCAGTTAAACAATTTCAGCCGCGACGCACTCCTTGTAGCAGCTGGCGAAGCCTGCGTTCGGCTGCGCAGCAGTCGTAAAACCAGAGATTGTGGTGCATCAGGCTGACCGCGTTAGTCCGACTCACGACTGCTGAGCAGCCGAACGCAGGCTTCGCCAGCTGCTACAGATTGCATTACGGCTTAACTGACTGACATTAGGGCTTTCCCGCGATGGGGTCAGTTGCCTACACAGTTCAGGGAAAAATACACCCATCATAAAAGAACCAACTGACTCCTCATGCCTGCGCTAACAGATACATTCGCACAGGAACGAGGAGCCAGAAGCATGAATCACAAACTAACAAACTTCGACATGGCGGCACTGCTCGACAGTGACGAAGCCATCAGCGAATACCTCTCTCAGGTATTGGCAGACGGCGACAACGAAGAGTTTCTTCGTGCTATCGGCTACGTGGTAAAGGCTCGCGGCATGACACAAATTGCCAAAGATTCCGGAATGGGGCGCGAAAGCCTGTACAAGGCCTTCGCACCCGGGGCGAAACCACGTTTTGATACGGTTCTAAAGGTCATTCATGCCTTGGGCATTGATCTCTGCGCGCAACCAGGGCACGCGGCAAATCACTCAACGCTCTGAAAATACCCCAGGCACTACGTCGCTCGCTTCACCGCCACCAACGTGTAACACAACGGCAACTGCGCCTTTTGCTGCTGATACTTGTCGTAGAGTTCTTCGCGATTGGAATGCGGGTACTCCTTGAAATGGCATATCTGCAACCCCGCCTCGACGGCACCGGTGAAGATCGCGCCCAGGGTGTGGACGAACCAGTAGGACGCCGAGGCCTGCTGTTCGACTTTGCCTTCGTAGACGATCGGTTGGTCCTGGACGAAAGGCTCACTGCGAAAATACGAGCTGTCCGGGCGATAGGGATCGGCTGACTCGGGGTCGAACATTTCCAGGAACGGGTGGGTTTCGTAAATCACCAGGCTGCCACCGGGCTTGAGGGTTTGCGCGGCATGGCGCATGAACTCGCCGATGTCCGGCATCCAGTTCAATACGCCGATGGTGATCAGCGCCACGTCGAAGCGTTGGTGCAGCTCAGTCGGCAGGTGATGGATATCAGCCTCGATGAATTCGGGCTGATGAGGCGAACGGGATGCCAGCTCCCGGGCCTGATCGAGAAAGGCTCCGGACTGGTCGACGCCCACTGCGCTGCGGGCCCCCAGCGCAAACAGTGAAAGGCTTTCCCGGCCATTGTTACAGCCCAGTTGCACCACATCCTTGCCGTCGACACCAACCTGTTGGAGCAACCCGGTGAGGGTGTCATCCAGGCAGGAAAAATCGCCATGGCTCACCGCACTCAAACGGGCCTGCCATTCGGGGGTGTCTTTGTGGTGTTGGGCGGAGTCATTCCATGCATCGCGATTGCTGGCGATGGCTTTTTCTTTTGTCGGCATTTCCATTGCACGCTCCAGATTCCGGGCCATTGATTGACCGGCACGAGTCTAGATCAGCGTCAGGAAAAACCACATCAGGGGTTTGTTGCGATCTTGTAATCAACGATGGCGTGCACCCTCCTATTGGTTCAACCGCTCACGCAAGAACTCGATCAACGCCTGCACCGGTCGCGAGGCCTGACGGTGCTGCGGGTAGACCGCCGATAAGGTCAGCGGCTCGGGGCGGAAATCATCCAGTACTGGCACCAGCCGGCCGTCCTCCAGGGCCGAATCGACGATGAAGGTCGGCAAGTACGTGATGCCCATGCCGGCGATGGCCGCGTCCTTGAGCAGTTCACCGTTGTTGACCCGCATCCGCCCGGTGACATTGACGGTCAGCGGTTTGCCCCGCCCTTCGAACCGCCATTGCACCTGGCGGCCATGGCCGTACGGCAGGCAATCGTGGCTGTGCAACTCCTCGGGTTCAAGCGGCGTGCCACGTTCGGCCAGATACGCCGGGCTGGCGCAGTACACCCGCTCGATGACGGCGATGCGCCGGGCGATCAGTGTCGAGTCTTCCAGCACGCCGATGCGCAAGGCCAAATCGTATCCCTCACCGAGCAAGTCCACCGGCCGATCACTCAGGTCGACCTCGACGGTGACGTCGCGATAACGCTGCAAAAATACTGGCAGCAAACAGCCCAAATGCGCCACGGCAAACGACAACGGTGCACTCAGGCGAATGGTCCCGCGAGGCTCGATGGTCTGGCCGGCGATGCCCTGCTCCACTTGCTCGACTTCACTGAGCAGGCGCAGGGCCGATTCGTAATAACTCTGCCCCAGCGGGGTGACGTCCAGCCGTCGGGTGGAGCGATTGAGCAGGCGCACACCGAGGCGCTCTTCGAGTTGCATCAGCCGACGGCTGACGAACTGCTTGGACAGGCCCAACTGATCGGCCGCCGCCGTGAAGCTGCCGGAGTCCATGACCTGGCAAAAAATACGCATGTCTTCGAACGGATTCATTGTCACTCTCTGGTTGACAGTTAATCGCTTTATAGCCGCTTTTTCGCTTTCAGACATCTTATTAATCTGTGCTCACGGTGTTGCTGAGGCCTGAACCCCAGCGCCACAGCAGCCCGATCCCAAGGCATAAAAACTCAAACGATTTAAAAAGGATTTGCACATGAACATCAAGAAAACCCTCGCCACTTCCGTTCTCGCCCTGTCCATCGGCAACGCATTCGCCGCTGGCAGCCCCGGTGTCGAACACAACACCCAGGCCTTCCTCGATGCCCTCGCCGCCGGCGGTGGCAAACCGCTGGAACAACTGAGCCCGAAAGACGCCCGCGCGGTGCTGACCGGTGCCCAGGCTTCGGTGAAGGTAGATCTGTCGGGTGTTGAAGTCAGCGACAAGGCGATCAAGGTCGACGGCCAGACCATCAACCTGAAAGTGGTGCGTCCGGCCAAGGTCAAGGGCGAGTTGCCGGTGTTCATGTTCTTCCACGGTGGCGGCTGGGTATTGGGCGACTTCCCGACTCACCAACGCCTGATCCGTGACCTGGTGGTGGGCTCCGGCGCAGTCGCGGTATACGTCGACTACACGCCGTCGCCCGAAGCGCACTACCCGACCGCCATCAACCAGGCCTACACCGCGACCAAATGGGTGGCCGAGCATGGCAAAGAGATCGGTGTCGACGGCAAGCGACTGGCGGTGGCCGGCAACAGCGTCGGCGGCAACATGGCGGCAGTCGTGGCGCTGATGGCCAAGGAACAGAAAACCCCTGCCCTGCGCTTCCAGCTGTTGATGTGGCCGGTGACCAACGCACAGTTCGACGACGGCTCGTACCAGCAATTCGCCGAAGGGCACTTCCTCACCAAAGGGATGATGCAGTGGTTCTGGGACAACTACACCACCAACCCGGCCGAGCGTGCGCAGATCCATGCCTCGCCGCTGAATGCCAGCGCCGAACAACTCAAGGGCCTGCCTGCGGCACTGGTGCAGACCGCCGAATTCGACGTGCTGCGTGACGAAGGCGAAGGCTACGCCCGCCACCTCGATGCGGCCGGTGTGCCGGTGACCTCGGTGCGCTACAACGGGATGATTCATGATTTTGGCCTGCTCAATCCGCTGAATCAGATTCCGGAAGTCAAAGCGGCGGTACGTCAGGCCGCAGCTGAGCTCAAGACGCATCTGAACTAAGCCCAACCTCTCGCCACACCTCAGGGTGTGGCGAGTTTTTTTGTGCCCGCTGGAGTGCAATCCATGAGCCTTTTCTCTGCCCACCTGTTGCCTTGGAGCGCCCTGCTGCTGGTGCTCGACGCCCTGCTCTGGCACCTCGTCCCGTTCAAGCATCGCGCGCCAAAGGTCGGTGTGCGGCTGGTGCTGTTTCTGGCGTTCAGCGCGCTGATTATCAACGCTGGCGTCAGCCCGTTGCAGACACCGTTGGTTGCCGATGACCAGGTGGCGCAACTCGGTGCAACGGCGCTGGGGATTATCTGGTGGTTGTACACCGCACGAGTGCTCACCGAGGTGTTCGGTCTGGTGCTGATGCGTCGCATAGGTCACAGCGGCCGTTTGCTGCAGGACGTAATCGGTGCGCTGGTGTTTCTGGCCTCTATCGTCGCGGCCGCCGGTTATGTGCTGGATCTGCCGGTCAAGGGTCTGCTGGCGACTTCCGGCGTGTTCGCCATCGTGGTCGGTCTGGCGTTGCAGAGTACGTTGGCTGACGTGTTCTCCGGCATTGTGCTCAACACCACCAAACCCTATCAGGTGGACGACTTTGTGGTGATCGATGGCGTCGAAGGCAAAGTGCTGGACATCAACTGGCGCGCCACGCACCTGTTGAGCAGCGCCGGCACGATGGCCGTGGTGCCGAACTCGGTGGCGGCCAAGGCCAAGATCGTCAACCTCAGCCGCCCGAACAACCTGCACGGGGTGTCGATCAGCATCAAGGTGGCGAACCACATCCGCCCACGCCGGGTGCTCGACGCCCTCGACCGCACGCTGCAAGGCAGCAGCAGTCTGTTGCTGTCGCCCGCACCAAAAGCGGTGCTCAAAGAGGCTGGCGAAGAGATGTCCGAATACGTGGCCAGCGGTTTCATCGCCGAGCTGGGCAAGAAAAGCGACGTGCGCAATCAACTGTTCGACCTCGCCCATCGCCATCTGGAAGCGGCCGGCATCTCGCGGCACCCCGACGGCGTGATCGAACCCTCGACCCGCGCCCGCGCACTGCTCGATGAAGTGAAGATTTTCCGCTCGCTGAGCCATGAGGAACGCGACCGCCTCGCCGAATCGATGGTCGCGCAACAATACGCCGCCGGCGAGGTGGTGCTGGATCTGGCTGAAGTGCCGGACAGCCTGTTCGTGATCGCCACCGGCGTCGTCAGCGCCAGCGTGCCGGACGGCAATGGTTTCACCGAGGCCGGTCGCATGGGGCCGAGCGAAGTCATGGGCGAACAGAGCATCCTGGCCGATACGCCGTCACAGGCGACGTTCACCGCGCTGACATCTTCGATCATCTACCGTCTGGACAAGAACCTGACCCGCCAGTGCATGGAACAGCGCAGCGAAGTGGGCCGGGCGTTGAACAAGTTGCAGGCGGTGCGCCAGCAAAACAGTCGGCTGGCGTTGATGGCCAAACCGGTGCCGATCAGGAAAGGTGGGTTTCTGGGATGGTTGCAGAAGCGCTGATGCAGAGGACATTCGAGCAGTACAAAAAAATGCCCGCACATCGCGGGCATTTTTCTTCAACGCCTTACTTGGCAGTGAACTTGGTGTAGCTGTTGATCAGGTTGCGGTAGTTCGGCAGACGCTGGGACAACAGGTTGGCCAGGCCTTCCATGTCGTTGCGCCAGTCGCCTTGCAGCTCGCAGGCCACGGCGAACCAGTTCAGCAGGTGTGCACCCGCCGCCGACATGCGTGCCCACGCCGCTTGTTGCACGGTGGTGTTGAAGGTGCCGGAAGAGTCGGTTACCACGAATACTTCAAAGCCTTCGGCAATGGCCGACAGGGTCGGGAACGCCACGCAGACGTCAGTCACCACACCCGCGATGATCAGTTGCTTGCGACCGGTGGCCTTGATGGCTTTGACGAAGTCTTCGTTGTCCCAGGCGTTGATCTGGCCTGGACGCTGAATGAACGGCGCGTCCGGGAATTGCTCGCGCAGTTCAGGCACGATCGGGCCGTTCGGGCCTGCGTCGAAACTGGTGGTGAGGATGGTCGGCAGGTTGAAGAACTTGGCGATGTCGCCCAGGGCCAGCACGTTGTTCTTGAATTCGTTGGGCGAGAAATCCTGCACCAGAGAGATCAGGCCGGTCTGGTGATCGACCAGCAGCATAACGGCGTCATCTTTGTTCAGACGTTTGTAAGGAACGTTGCTCATGTGAAACTCCTCGGAGGGTGATGAGTGAAGCGTCGACCACACATGGCCGACGCTTTTGTTGCAAGACTCAGAACGCGAAGCAGGAACAGCCGAAGGCGCCCCAGAAACCGGCGAAGTCACTCACCGGCACGTTCGACATACGGGCCTTCTCATGGCTGTGGGTATGCACGGCGCACGGGCCGCTGCACTGGTGCACCTGCGCCTGCATCGGCGCGTTCGGCCGCCAGTGTCCCGGAACCTTCGCCACCGGCGACCAGTCCGGCAGCACCGGCAGGCTGACAGGCCCGAGTTTTTCGAAGTCGCCGGCGGCGTACACCACCTTGCCGCCGACCACGGTCAATACCGACTCGATCCACTTGATCGCTTCTTCCTCGACGCTGAAGAAGTCCGCGCTCAGTGCTACCAGGTCCGCCAGTTGCCCGACCTTGATCTGGCCTTTCTTGCCTTGTTCCGACGAGAACCAGGCGCTGCCGTGGGTGAACAGTTCCAGTGCAGTGGTGCGCGGCAAACCTTCCTCATACAGCGCCAGACCACCGACGGTACGGCCGCTGACCATCCAGTACAGCGAGGTCCATGGATTGTAGCTGGACACTCGCGTGGCATCGGTGCCGGCGCCGACCGGTACACCCTCGGCCAGCATGCGCTTGATCGGTGGCGTAGATTCGGCCGCCTGCTTGCCGTAGCGGTCGACAAAATATTCACCCTGGAACGCCATGCGGTCCTGGATCGCAATGCCACCGCCCAGCGCCCTTACCCGCTCGATGTTCTGTGGGGTGATGGTTTCAGCGTGGTCGAAGAACCATGGCAGGCCGTTGAACGGAATGTCGCGGTTGACCTTCTCGAACACGTCGAGCATGCGGCTGATCGATTCGTTGTAAGTGGCGTGCAAACGGAACGGCCAGCGCTGTTCCACCAGGTGGCGAACCACCGGCTCCAGCTCCTGCTCCATGGTCTGCGGCAGGTCCGGACGCGGTTCGAGGAAGTCCTCGAAGTCCGCCGCCGAGAACACCAGCATCTCGCCGGCGCCGTTGTGCCGCAGGTAGTCGTCGCCCTGGTGCAACTTGACGCTGCCAGTCCAGTTCTGGAAATCGGTCAGCTCTTCTTTCGGCTTCTGGGTAAACAGGTTGTAGGCGATACGCACGGTCAGTTGATCATCTTTCGCCAACTGCTCGATCACCTGGTAATCGTCCGGGTAATTCTGGAAACCACCGCCGGCATCGATCGCGCTGGTCAGGCCGAGGCGGTTGAGCTCACGCATGAACTGGCGGGTCGAGTTGACCTGATACTCAAGCGGTAGCTTCGGCCCCTTGGCCAGGGTCGAGTACAGGATCATCGCGTTCGGCCTTGCGACCAACATGCCGGTCGGATTGCCGTTGGCATCACGCACGATTTCGCCACCCGGCGGGTTCGGCGTGTCGCGGGTGTAACCGGCAACCCGCAATGCAGCGCGGTTGAGCAAGGCGCGGTCGTACAAATGCAGCACGAACACCGGGGTGTCTGGTGCCGCCTGGTTGAGCTCTTCCAGGGTCGGCATGCGCTTCTCGGCAAACTGGAATTCGTTCCAGCCACCGACTACCCGTACCCATTGCGGCGTCGGTGTGCGGTCGGCTTGCTCCTTGAGCATGCGCAACGCATCAGCCAGGGACGGCACGCCTTCCCAGCGCAGTTCGAGGTTGTAGTTCAAACCGCCACGGATCAGGTGCAGGTGCGAGTCGTTGAGGCCTGGGATGACACAGCGACCCTTGAGGTCGATCACCTGGGTGCCCGAGCCGCGCAGGGCCATGGCTTCGGCGTCGGTGCCGACCGCGACGAAGCGGCCGCCCTTGATCGCCACGGCGCTGGCGAGGGGCTTTTCGCGGTCTACGGTATGAAATTGACCATTGAACAGAATCAGATCGGCGTTCATCGCAGTTCCTTCGTCATCAGTGAAATGAAGCAAAAAAGCGCCGGCTCAGCGCGGCGAATTTGCGTTGGATTCGAGGTGCTCCCGTGGCTGACTGGCCGTCAGCCACGGCGCAAACAAGCGAGTCGCGGCCGGCATGCACACGTACACCACCGACACCACGATGGTCAGGGTGATCAGGAACGTGGCGACCAGGTAGTTGGAGAGAAAAGCGTTGAGTTTGAGCAGCGGCCCCCAGAGCAGCGGCACCAGCAAGGTGTGCGGCAGAATCACCAGCAACGACACCACGGCCTGCTTCCAGCGCGGTGGCGGCGAAGCAGCATCGGCCAGCGGCGCGAACCAGAATTCGTTGACCGGGTTGACCTCGGTCTGGTCGCCGTCGGCCAGCATCGGCGCGGCTTCATCGATCAACGACTGACGTTGCGGCGAATCGAGCCAGTGCTGCATGGCCTCGGTGGAGCAAAAGCGCAGCACGCAGGTGAACATGTCCAGGCCCGCGTTCTTGCCGCGGATCACGTCCACGCCCAGATGCCCTTCCGTGCGCCCCGCTACGCTGACGATGTTGCGCAGCCAGGCTTCATAGGCTGCTTCGAAACCGGCCTTGACCCGGTGCTTGACGATCAGCGTCACGATCTCATCGGACCCCGGCGCTTTTTGAGTTTGGGCTTCAGACATAACGGAGCACTCCGGGCAAACGAACATTGAGCGCCAGCCGTCCAGGCCCGGCGATAAACACAGAGGTGAAGATGATCAACAACAGCCAGCCGAACTGCCCTTCGGCCACACTCCATTGCGGGTGCACGACCAGCAGCGCCACCAGCAGCACAAACAGAATAGGCAAGCACGCCAGACGCGCCAGAACACCAGCGACAATCAGCAGCGGGCACAGCACTTCGGCGAAAATCGCCAGGCTGAGGGTGAGGTGGGCACCGAGGTGGAACGGGTCTTCGATCAGTTGCAGTTGCGCACTGAAGTCCAGCAGCTTGGGCAAGCCGTGAACCCACAGCAGAAACAGACCACCGCTGACCCGCAGAAACAGCAGCCCGACATCCCGCGCCTGTTCATCCCTTTGCGAAGCGTTCATGACTCACCCCTGTTCAATCATTGGATTGAATAGTGCCGCCAAGGGGTAGGGAAAAATTGAATGTACGTGCTCTCTTTGTACCGCGGGAATTGTGGCGAGGGAGCTTGCTCCCGCTGGGCTGCGAAGCAGCCCCAAAACCATTCGACCCAATTGCATCAGGTAGACCGCATGTACAGGGTTTACGACTGCTGCGCAGCCGAGCGGGAGCAAGCTCCCTCGCCACAGGGGTCAGCGTTTGACCTCAGGTCATAGGACCGGGTTGGCCTTCAGCTCCAGACTGTCCAGCGCCCGATTCACCGCCAGCTCGCCGAACATGATGAGCTGCGCGACGCCCAGTATCGTATTGCGCTGCGGCCCCTCCAGAAATCCGGCGCAGTCACTGGCGATCACCTTGGCCGAGGCAAAGGACTCGCAGGCATTGGTCAGCAGCTCTTCGATGTTGATGTCCGGGGCGACGGTGTAAATCGTGCTCGGTTTGCGTGGGGGCTTGGTGTCGGACGGTTTGAGGTAGTGATCGAGGGCGCGTTCGGCGGCTTCGTTGAGTTTTTTGGGATCGAGGGGATCGTAGGGGGAAACGTCGTCGGTTTCTGGTGGGTTAGGTGTGGCTTTGAACATGGTGAATCTCCTTTGGAAAATAGCACCACCAAAACCTGTCGCTAAACAAGTAAGAGTGGCGACTGTATGCAGGTTAGCGAACCGGTCAAAGGCACCCGGTAGACCCGAGGGTCTCCCGCATACAGCCACCATAACGTAATTGCAGACGTCAAAAGTCGGCAATAAAGTCTGGAGCACTGATGCACTTTGATAGTCCGAGTCGCTAAACCCGATCGCTGATTGGCAGCGATACGGAAACGATAAAGACCAGGCCCAAAGCGCACAAGCCGGCGGATTCTGGCGCAGCCGTAGGCAACGGCGCAAGGATCTGTAGCTTTCAGGAAGTAACGATCAACACCTTTAAACACTGCACGTCGAATACCAAAACCCTCCAGCCCCGCCTCTGGTCAACGAGTGTCTATGACAGTGTATTCCCGCACTTCGAAATCCGTCCTGGCCGCCGAACCAGGCACCTGATCCGTACACACCGAGAACACGATAGACAATATGCTCCCGGGCCTGAGCGCCAGCAAATAGAAGGCCGGTATGATCGTGCTGTAGCCACCAGACGTAACCCATGCTCGATGAACCGCGTTGCGCGTGTCCGTCCAAATGGGCAAATTGTGCTCGGCGCCGCTGGCATTGCGCCCCATCAACATCAACGACAATCGTTGTCCGATCGCAATATGTAGCCAGATACCAAACACCAGCGTCCCTCCGACAATGACATCCTTCAGATCAAGCTCGGTTGTACCCTTCGCTTCGGCAATCATCGGGGAAACGAGCGAGTCCTTCGGGATAGGCAGAACATGTAACGGCCAGGGCAATGAAGTGACTGGATCCGATGAACCACGCCTGTAGGTGAACGAGATATCCGCCGCCTTACCGATGCTGAAAGCCACCAATGGAACGGGCAACGTAATGTCCATGGGCATGGTGCCCACCGGGACAGGGATTGTGGTTCGCGAACCCGCCGCCGGCGTGCCTGGCTCGGCAGTCCAGTTCACGCTGACCAGGTCGTTAGACTCACTGGCGTAATTCAAGACAGCGGTCAAATGTGTGATCGCGTCAACCGGGTTCAAATTGGCGTTATCTGGCGCTTCCTTGATCGTCACTTCCCGGCTTACCACTGCACCTGTCAGGACGATGTAGTTTCGATGGGCAAACGGCTGGGCAAGGGACTCATCCGGGCTCCCTTGCAGCCCCACCATCAACTTCAGGGTCAATACGCTGCGGTCCTTGAGCTCGTGCAGGGCAATGGCGGAGTGGCTTCGCTCGTAAAAACCGATACGGATGAATTCGTCAGTGATGACATTGCTCGGCGCACTCCAGTACCTCATACGGAAATCGCTGCCGTCGGCGTTCTTGCCCTCAAGCCACAACCAAAGGAATTGACCCCGAGCGCTCAAGGGCCACGCGTTGATACGCAGGGTAATGTCGGTCAGGCCATTGATGTCCAGTATCGGACCTTCCCCGGACTGTTCTGCCTGGGTGATGAAGGGACGAGGCAAATCGCGTTGCGCCAGAGGCAGCACGTACACGACCTGTGGCTCTGAAGTCACGGGTGCAGCGGTGCCGCGAATGATGGTGTAAGTCACCGTCACCGTCTGGCTCAGATTGAAGAGTACTAGCGAAACCGGGATTCGAATCACCAGCGGCCGAGTGTTACCGGCGTTGATGAAAGCCGTAGTGAGAGAGCCGTTTGCTCCGGAGCCCGGTGCACCTGTCCAGGCCACACTCACCTGGTCGGTGGGCTGCAACGTCGGATCGGTCACCTCGATCGTGAGGGTATTCCTCACGTCCACCGGATTGAGGAGGGACTGATTGGCGCTTTCCTCGATGACAGGAGGCGGTGGGCTGCCGGCGTTCACTGTGGCGGTAGCGATGTTCATTGTTCTGTCCCTGTGCATGATCGATCCGGCCCCCGAAAGAGCATTGAATGAATCACACACCGACGCGCGGGCACGCGCTACTGTCAGAACTTATAGGTGTGCGGCTGTTTCGGACGAACGGCGCGGCGCGGTTTCGCCTTACACAGCCGGAATATCCAGCGAGGCCGACATGAACTGGCTGATCCGCGACCGCAGCCATTTCTCGGCAGGATCGTTGTCATGCACCCCGCTCCAGGCCATCGACAGTTGCGCCGCATCAATGGGAAACGGCGGATCTTCGGCGCGCAAGGCACAGCCCTCCACCAACGCGCACGCGGCATAGTCTGGGACAGTGGCAATCATTTCCGTGCCAGCGAGCAACGCGCGCAAACCACTGAATTGCGGTACGCCGAGCACCACGCGGCGGGTGCGGCCGACCTTGGCCAAATCGACGTCGATGTTGCCGCTCAAGTCGCCGGAGAACGACACCATGGCATGCGGGCGGGAGCAGTATTCGTCCAGCGTCAGCGGCCCCGGTCTGCTGTCTCCGCGCAGGACTTTGCAGGGAATGTCGCGCAGTTTTTTGCGTTTGGCATTGGCCGGCAGATCCGTGGTGTAACTCACCCCCACCGAGATTTCCCCCGACGCCAGCAACGTCGGCATCAACAGATAATTGGCACGGCGTACCACAACCACGATCCCCGGTGCCTCTTCCTGCAACTGGCGCAGCAACGGCGGAAACAGCCCGAACTCGGCGTCGTCCGACAGCCCGATACGAAACACATCGCAGCTGCTGGCCGGGTCGAATTCCTTGGCCCGGCTGACCGCCCCCGAGATGGTGTCCATCGCTGGTTGCAGCTCCTTGAGAATCGCCAGCGCCCGCGCCGTCGGTTCCATGCCGCGACCGTTGCGCAGCAACAACGGATCGTCGAACAAATCACGCAACCGGCCCAGCGCGGCGCTCACCGCCGGTTGGCCCATGAACAGTTTTTCGGCGACTCGGGTCAGGTTCTTTTCGAACATCAGCGCTTCGAAAATCACCAGCAGGTTCATGTCGACACGGCGCAGATCGTTACGGTTCATGGGCACGGTTCCCTTTTGTGTTCAGCCAGGCGCAAGTGTGTCGGACTTTACTCGATCATCGGCACTTTCGCCGCTCGTTTGTAAGGCCCGTACTCGATCGGTACCCACTGGAAATGCTTGTCCACCGCGGTGATATGGCCGACACCCGGAAACGGCAAATGCGCCGCCGTGACCCAGATCTTGCTGGCCGCCGCATCGCTGAACACCTTGGCGCGGCTCTTGATCGCCTGCTGATTATCGACGTCGAAACGGATCGACACCTCGGGATGCTCGAACTGCACCGCCAGGTTATGCACCAGATCGCCCATGAACAAAATACTCTGACCCTGGGAGTTGAACCGATACGTGGTACTGCCCGGTGTGTGCCCGGCCTCCAGCTCGGCATCGACAACGCCCGGCACTGGCGACTGCCCGGCAGTAAAGGTTTTGAAACGGCCCGCCGCGATATACGGCGCGGTTGAGTCCTGGGCGATCTTGAAGAATTCCCTGGCACCGGCCGGTGCCTTGGCCATGACCTGGGGATCAAGCCAGTAATCGGCTTCTGCCTTGGCCGCGTACACCGTTGCGTTGGCGAACACGGGCTTTTGCTGCCCATCCACCAACCCGCACACATGATCCAGATGCAGGTGAGTGAGCAGGATGGTATCGACCTGTTCCGGCTGGTAACCGGCGGCTTTCATGTTCGCCGACAGTTGGCCCGCCGTGGCACCGATGCACTGCCCTGCTCCGGTATCCACCAGAATCAATTGTTTGCCGGTATTCACCAGAAACGCATTGAACGCGGTTTGCACCCCCGGCGTTTCAATCGAACGACGAGCCAGCAACGCGCGGATCTGGTCTTGGGTCAGCCCCTCGAGCAGTTTGGGCGACAGGTCGTTGTAGCCATCGAACAACGCCGTCACCTCGTAGTCGCCCACCGCGAGCCGGTAGTAACCGGGCACCTGAGTGTTCACCTGAGCCGGTGCCTGGGCCAGGCTGATGCCAGACATCAGCGCCAATGCCAGGCCAAGTCCGCCAAGCGTGCAAACGCGGGAATGCTTCATGAGATCACCCTTGATCGAGCCAGAAAAAGCGGCCCAGTCCAGGCCGCTACACGTCGCCCATCTTGCATGACCGTGCATCGGTGCGAATTGCAGTGATGTGCTCAGTTGGCGCATTTTCACCCTTAAGCCTGACTGCGGAATTAACAACGTTTAACTCGCAAGCCAAAGTCCTCGCGGCCAAGAATGAAGCCTTCTGCGCAGACTTGTTTTTCAGACAAGGGAACGTGCTGACCCACCGTGCAGTGCATCCGCGCGCGCCCATCGACACGGACATTGGCCATGGCTCTCATTCAGCAAAACGCGATCAAGGCGTGTGCCATTGAAACGCAAAAGAAAACCACGGGGGGCCTTAGCCCCTGGCGCGAAACTCTGGTCAAGCAACTGATCCTCGACCACCTCGACGACACCCTGGAAGTGACCGAACTGGCACGGGTCTGTGCCCTGTCGCGCAGTCATTTTTCCCGTGCGTTCAAATGCAGCACCGGTGTTTCGCCGCAGGACTGGATCCGACAGCAACGCATTGCCCGAGCCAAACAATTGATCCAGAACACCGACCTGACCCTGACGCAAATCAGCCTGGAATGTGGCTTCTGCGACCAGGCGCATTTCTCCCATATCTTCACCCGCAGCGAAGGCATCACACCGTTTGCCTGGCGCTGCCGTGCCATGCGTACTCTTCCCTCTCACAACAGCAAAAGATCGCAGCCTTCGCCAGCGCCTACAGGTGCTCACATGTCCCTGTAGGCGCCGGCGCCTTTGATTTTGATCAGCCCTTGATGAACGCCAGCAGATCTTCGTTGAGTTGATCCTTGTGGGTATCGGTCAGGCCGTGTGGAGCTCCCGGATAGACTTTCAATGTGGAGCCCTTGACCAGTTTTGCCGAGGCGATGCCCGAGGCTTCAATCGGCACCACCTGATCGTCGTCGCCATGCACCACGAGGGTCGGCACGTCGAACTTCTTCAGGTCTTCGGTGAAGTCGGTTTCAGAGAACGCCTTGATGCACTCGTACGCATTCTTGTGGCCGGAAGCCATGCCCTGCAGCCAGAACCAGTCGATCATGCCTTGCGAAGGTTTGGCACCCGGCCGGTTGAAACCGAAGAACGGACCGCTGGCCAGATCCTTGTACAACTGCGAACGGTCGACCAAAGACGCCTGACGAATACCGTCGAACACTTCCATTGGCAGGCCACCCGGGTTGGCCTCGGTCTTGAGCATCTGCGGCGGCACCGATGAAATCAGCCCGGCCTTGGCCACGCGTCCAGTACCGTAGCGACCGATGTAGCGCGCCACTTCGCCACCGCCAGTGGAGAAACCGAACAACACAGCGTTTTGCAGATCCAGATGCTCGATCAACTGCGCCAGGTCATCGGCGTAAGTATCCATTTCGTTGCCGAACCATGGCTGGCTCGAACGACCGTGACCACGGCGGTCATGGGCGATGACCCGGTAGCCTTTGGAGGCCAGGAAGATCATCTGCGACTCCCAACTGTCGGCGTTCAACGGCCAACCGTGGCTGAAGACGATCGGCTGACCGGTGCCCCAGTCCTTGTAGTAAATCTCGGTGCCGTCTCGGGTAGTAAAGGTGCTCATTACGACTCTCCTGATGCATGGGTTTACGACGATTAACAAGAGGTTTGAGCCAGGCGTTCGGCCAGGCGCGCCACCCGCTCGCCCAAATGTGCGGCGGTGCGGCGGTCTTCCAGGGGCGGAGCAAATTCGGGGGATTGTTCGACGTTCGATTGGGCCATCGCCCCCAGCGAACTGCCGAGCCGGTTCAACTGCCCGTCGAACAGGCCGAGGCTGCTGCGCGCCGGCAGCAGATCGAGGCCGACCCAGATCATCGAGTGCTGGGCGGCGAACACCGCCATCTGCAGCAAGGTATTGAGCTTGTCGCCACACAGGCATCCGGAGTTGGTAAACCCGGCAGCGAGCTTGTCGCGCCAGGGCTGGGCCAGGTAGAACGAGGCGGTGGCCTCCATGAAACCCTTGAAGGCTGCCGAGGCGCTGCCCATGTAGGTGGGGGCGCCGAAGATGATTGCATCGGCACGGTGCAAGCGCTCCCAGTGGTCGTCCACTTCCTCCACCGGAATCAGCCGACAGGTGCTGCCCAAGTGTCGTTCCACCCCCAGGCCCACGGCTTCGGCCATGACCCGGGTGTGCCCGTAACCACTGTGATAGACCACCACCACGTTGCTCATTCCGGCTCCTCCAGAAGGGTTCGTCCTTTTTGCGGCACGCTTTTTGTTGCACTTTCTGTTGCAAAAAGGCCGATACCTTCGGCTACTTGAAGAAATGGATTTTTGAGCGTAGACCGGATCGGTACGAGTTAAACGTTGTTAATTTTCTGCCGTACACCCATGGCCCCGGCGTGCCGTTCACCAGCGCTGAGTCCAATAAACACGGGGCCGCCGGGCACCGACGGCAAGGCCGCAGCCGTTGCACCTGCTGCCGGGATGTATGACGCCACGTTGCGCTACCGAAAAAACCTTAGGAATATGCCTGGATACCGCGCGATAGACGGATGCAAGCAGGAGTGACCCGTTGACCCTTACCCCCGAACAGGCCATCCATTTCGGCCCCTACCGGATCTACCCTGGCCAACGCCTGGTGATGGAGGCCGACCAGCCCCTGCGCCTGGGCAGGCAAGCCATGGACATTCTGTTGATGTTGCTGGAGCACGCAGGCCAGGTGGTGAGCAAGCAGCAACTGATCGCGCGGGTCTGGCCCAAAAGCGTAGTGGAAGACACCAACCTGCGCGTGCACATGGCGGCACTGCGCAAAGCCCTCGGTGACGGTCAGGCCGGCCAGCGTTACATCGTCACCGTCGCCCAGCGCGGCTACAGTTTTGTCGCGCCGTTTTCCCTGGAGTCCATCGAACAACATCCCCAAAACGACGCCAATGAACCGGGCGGCCATAACCTGCCGGTGCGCCGGACTCGCATGATCGGCCGTCAGGCCCTGGTCGACAGACTGCTGGCGCAACTCTCACAGCAACGTTTCATCACCCTCGTGGGCCCCGGCGGGATCGGCAAGACGACCGTGGCGCTGCGCGTCGCCGAGCAACTGATCGGTCGCTATCGAGACGGCATTCGCCTGGTGGACCTGGCACCGATCAACTGCCCTTTGATGATCGGCGCGCACCTGGCGACAGCGCTGGGCTTGCCGTTGCATGACGCCGACCCCATGAACGGGCTCGCCACATGCTTGCGCGAACGGCAGATGCTGCTGGTCATCGACAACTGCGAACACCTGATCGATGCCATTGCGTTGCTCAGCGAAAGCATCCTGCGCGCGGCGCCCCAAGTGCACATTCTGGCTACCAGTCGCGAAAGCCTGCGGGCCGAAGGCGAATACGTGCAGCGCCTGGAATCACTGGACTGCCCGCCGCCCATCGCCGTGCTCGACCGCGCTCAGGCCCTGACGTTTTCGGCGCTGCAATTGTTTGTCGAGCGGGCGATGGCCAGCCACGACAGCTTCGAACTGAGCGAAGCCGATCTGCCGCTGGCGATTGAAATCTGCCGACGTCTGGACGGCATTCCGTTGGCGATCGAACTGGCAGCGGCGCAGGTCGGCAACCTGGGTTTGAGCGGCTTGCTGTCGCAACTGCAAGACAGCTTTCGCCTGCTCGCCCAAGGCTGCCCGACCACCATGGGCCGCCATCAGACCCTGCGCGCCACGCTGGACTGGAGCTTCGAACTGCTCAATGCCTGCGAGCAGACGTGCCTGCGCCGACTGGGGATATTCCGGGGCGCTTTTACCCTGGAATCGGCGGCTGCCGTGATTGTCGGCCAGTACGTCGAGCCCGATGTGGTGTTTGCCTCGATTACCCAATTGGTGGCCAAGTCATTGCTGAACGTGGAAGTCGGCGATGAAGAAGTGTTCTACCGTCTGCTCGACACCACACGTGGCTATGCGCTGGAAAAACTCGACCAGGCCCAAGAGCTGGCGGACACCCGAGAGCGCCACGCCGAATGCTGCCTGGCCTTGATGCAGCAGGCACAAAGTGAATGGGAACACACCCAGAGCGAGCGCTGGACCGAGCGTTACGCCCGCAGCCTGGACGACATTCGTGCAGTCCTGGATTGGGGCTTGAACGCTCAAGGGCCGCGGGCCTTGGCCATCCGTCTCGCCGCGACCTCGGCACCGCTCTGGCAAGAGCTGTCGCTGCTCAAGGAATACGGCGCGTACGTGCGCAAAGCCTTGGCGTTGCTCGAAGCGACGCACCAGCCCTGTCCGCGTTTGACCATGAACCTCAAGCTTGCCCTCGGCAGTTCCTGCTACCACACCCAGGGCAATAGCACCGAAGCCGTCGAAGCCTTCGTCAGCGCCAAACACCTGGCCGAACACTGCAACGATATGGCCGGTCAGCTCAAAGCGATTTCCGGGCACCTGGCGGTTGATCTCAGTTGCGGCAACTACCAACTGGCCCTGGAGCAGAGCCGACAATTCGAGCGGTTGAGGCCGCACGACGACGCGATGACGGCCCTCAGCACCCAACGCTTGCGGGTCCTGGCCCTGCATTTTGCCGGGGATCAGGCACTGGCGCGGGAGAATGCCGAACAGGTCATTCAACGTCTGGCCCAGAGCGGCCAGCTCAACCGCTTCACCCATGGCTTTGGCGTGCAATACGACCAGAGCGTGGCGGCCCTGACGATTCTGGCGCGCATTCTCTGGCTGCAAGGGCTCCCGGAAAAAGCCTGGCATACCGCACGACAGGCGCTCGACATCGCGATGCAAATCAATCATGGCACGTCCATCTGCTACACCCTGGCGCTGTCCGGTTGCCTGATCGCGCACTACAACGGCAACACACCGGTCGCCCGCGAGCTCCTGGCCTTGCTGCTTGAGCAGGCGAAGAAACACTCGGTGTTGCTGTTCTACACCTGGGCTAAACATTACGCGCAGGTGATCGACGGAACTGATGCGCCCTCATCCCCGCGAACGGACACCGGGTTGGTCAAGGAAATCATGGTCACTCTGGGCAGCCGTTTCATCGATGATGCGTTGCTGGAGCGGGCCGAAAACGGCGCGGCGGGCTGGAGCACGGCAGAAATTCTGCGGGCTCGGGCCGACGCGTTACTGGCGCAGGATTGCCCGAGCAGTGCTGACGCGGCCGAGGCGGTGCTGCTCAAGGCTTTAGCCGTGGCAAAAACCCAGGGAGCGCTGGCCTGGGAACTGCGCAGTGCGACATCGCTGGCCCAGTTGTGGCAGCGTCAGGGCCACTTCCGGCAAGCCCATGAGCTGCTGGCGCCGATTTACCAGCGCTTCACCGAAGGCTTCGCCACACCGGACCTGATCAAAGTCCGGCGGTTACTCGACGAGTTGCAGCGCGACCTGCCCGACTGATCTCCCGTGGGCCCGGCTGATGTAGCGCTCATAACGCAGTTCGAAGGCACGCAAGTAACCGCTGTTTTCGAGTTTCTCCAGGGCGTAGGTGCGCGTGGTATTGAGGAAACGGTAGCGCGTCACGCCGCTGCCCTGCTCCACCGACAGCAGCGATTTATTCGCCAGACTCTCCACCACGTTAACCAGGCTTGCGGGCAGCAACATCGCGCCACTGACCACGCCAATCGCTGCGTCCAGGGTGAACGCCATCTTGAACACCGCCAGCCGCTGCAACACGATCTGTTCCAACGGGCTCAGCCGTTCATAGCTCCAGTCCAGTGCGGCTTTGAGATTCTGATGCCGTGGCACGGCGGTGCGTCGACCTTGGCTCAACAGCTGAAAACAGTTGCCCAGTTGCGCTTGCAACCCCACCAGCGCCAATGCATCGATCTGCGCCGCCGCCAGCTCAATGGCCAGGGGCAAGCCATCCAGCCGACGACAGATTTCACGCACAGCCTTCAGATCCTGTTGGCGCAAGGCAAACCCTTGCTGACGGGCTCGGGCGCGGCTGACCAACAGCTGCACCGCTGAATACCCCATGGCCTCGTCCACGCTATAAATCACCGAGGCTGGCGGCACCGTCAGGGGCGGTAACCGCAGCAGCGTTTCCCCCGCTGCTCGCAGCGGTTCGCGACTGGTGGCGAGGATCGACAGTCGAGGTGCCGAGGCCAACAGATCGTCCACCACTGTCCTGCAACGTTCGAGCAGGTGTTCGCAGTTGTCGAGCACCACCAAGGCATGCCGTTGCGCCAACGCGTTTGCGCCAACGTCTAGTTCCAGGGTGCGCGACAGATGATCGACAAGCTGCGATGGGTCATCGATGGCCGACAGGTCAACCATCCAGACACCATCCCGATAGTGCTGCAACAGCAACTCGGCCACGCGCAACGCCACGGTGGTCTTGCCGATGCCCGCAGGGCCGATCAGGGTCATGAAGCGTCGAACCGGCAACTGCCGGACCACGCTGCCGACGATCGAGTCGCGACCGGTCACCGGTGTGAGCCGCGCAGGCAAGTTGTGTTGAGGCTTGTGCACGGTTTCGACCAGCACCGGCGTGCCCGCCCGATCGTGCTGCACCGGGGCGATGAAGCTATAACCGCGCTGGGGAATATTAACGATATAAGGCTGCCCGTTCGGCCCATCGCCGAGCGCTCGACGCAGAGCGGCAATGTGGACGCGCAAGTTGATTTCCTCGACCACCGAGGTCGGCCATACGTGGGCAATCAGCGCCTCTTTGCTGACCACCGCACCAGCGTGCTCAACCAGCACCTGCAAAATGTCCAGGGCTCGCCCGCCCATGCGCAGCGGCCGATCACCGTCCAGGATCAACCGCTGATGCAAGTGGAATGCGTAGGGTCCGAACCGCAGCACCGTGTCACTGTTTATCTCTCTGAGGTTGTTCATGCACGTTCATATGCTGAAAACCTGGCTCGGCTCAAGGAACTGCAAGCTCCATCGATCCCGCCCATCCAGGCTCCGCACCTCCCAAAAAAGAGTTCACGGGTATCTTGGCAGGCATGGGTGACGGTACAACGGCCATGGGAGGAGCGTCACGGTCATCGCGGTGCGCACGACGGACAACAGCGCGTTAACTGAACTGCTCGCGGTACTGGGTGGGGGTCAGGCCGAGCTTTTCACTGAAAAGAAATCGCATGTGCCGCACGCTGCCGAAGCCACTTTTATAGGCTACGGTCTTGAGCGGCAGCTCGCTGGTTTCCAACAGATTCCTGGCGTGATCGATGCGCGCGCTTTGTAGAAACTCCATCGGCGTCATATTCACTTCCCGGGTGAAAACCCTGGCGAAGTGCCGCGCACTCATGTTCACCAGACTGGCCATACGCTCGATACCGAACGCTTCGTCGAGGTGTTCGAGCACATGGTTCTGAACCCGGGTGACTGGCGTTTCCTGGGGGCCCACCGCGGCCATCAACGGACTGAACTGCGCCTGCCCGCCTTGGCGCTTCATCACCACCAGCAGCACTTTGGCCACATCCTGGGCGACTTTCTTGCCGTGGTCCTGGGCAACCACCGCCAGCGCCAGGTCGATACCGGCGGTGACACCGCCGGAAGTGATGAGGTTGCGGTCCTGCACGAAAATCTGATCGGTCTCGACGACAGCCTTGGGGAAGCCTTTGATCAGTCGTTCGGTGTAATGCCAGTGAGTGGTCACGCGAAAGCCGTCCAGCAATCCGGCATGCCCGAGCACGAACGCGCCGGTGCAGATCGACCCGTATCGGTCAGCACGGCTGATGGCTCCCCGAAGCCAGTCGAGCAGCGGCGGATACTTTTCGTTGTAGGCCCCCGGCCCGCCTGGCACCAGCAACAGGTCATAGTGCTCGTTAGCCTGATCGATGTGCAGATCCGCCAGTACGCTCACGCCGTTGGAGGCCCGCAATGCGCCCTGCACGGTGCCGATGGTCAACAGCTCGTATCGGTCCGCCGGTTGCAGATAACGATTGGCGATGGAAAACACTTCCATGGGGCCGGCCATGTCGAGCAGGAGAAAGTCTGGGAACAACACCATTGCCACGGTTTTCATGGGTTCAAGGTCACTAATAGAGAACTGTTCAATACCATTGCGCCGCCCACGGGTCTGGCGCCCGACATTATGGCCACATGTAACAACAAGCATACATGAACCTGTTCACACAACTGTCAACCTGAACGAGACAGTATTTCAATTTTCATCTACTTACTGCACTTTAGGGTAAACATTAACCTTCTCCTCACTCGGACGAATTCACGTCCTGACAGGAGATTTCATCATGCTGACCCTTCGCAAAGCTTCGGATCGCGGTGCGGCCAATCACGGTTGGTTGAAGTCGTTCCATACCTTTTCCTTTGCCAACTACCGCAACCCACGGGAACAGGGCTTTTCCGACCTGTTGGTGATCAACGACGACCGCGTAGCCGCAGGCAAAGGCTTTGGACAGCACCCTCATCGCGACATGGAGATTTTCTCCTACGTGCTCGAAGGCGCGCTGGAACACAAGGACACGCTGGGCACCGGTTCGGTGATCCGCCCTGGCGACGTGCAACTGATGAGTGCCGGCAGTGGCGTGGCGCACAGTGAATACAACCACTCATCGACACGCCCGGTGCACTTCCTGCAAATCTGGATCGTGCCTGACGTCAGCGGCGCCAAACCGCGTTATCAGCAAGAGCATTTCAGCACCCAGAAAAAACGCGGCCGCTTGCAGTTGATCATCTCCCCCGATGGGGCCAAGGGCTCGTTGAAAGTCCGGCAGGATGCGCGAGTGTATGCCGGCCTGATCGACGGCAAGGAAAGCGCCACGCTGGAACTGGCTGCCGATCGCTACGCCTATGTGCATGTGGCGCGGGGCAGTGTCGAGCTGAACGGCCTGCAGCTGCAGGAAGGCGACGGCGTACGGGTTCGCAAAGAACAGGTGCTGACCTTGAGCAATGGCGTGGATGCCGAGGTGCTGGTGTTTGATTTACGGCCGCAGGAATTGCCGGAAATGCCGTGATCCCATTGTTCAACGCCCGCAAAAAAACGGCCTGATCAAGGCCGTTTTTTGGCCGCGACAAAAATCCTGTAGGAGCGAGGCTTGCCCGCGAAGAACGATGACGTGTAATACCTGAAAAACCGCGGCGCATTCTTCGCGGGCAAGCCTCGCTCCTACAGGCCACAGGAATATCTAAATCGCCGCCCGCAATTCCCGTGGCGACAGGCCGTAATGTGAGCGAAAGCGCACGGCAAAACGTGAGGCCGAGGCGTAGCCGCTGGCACCGGCAATTTCACCGATGGGCCGGGAAGTGGTTTGCAACCATTGCAACGCGGTCGCCAGTCGAACGCTTTCCAGAATATTCCTGAAGCTGCTCCCCTCATTGGCCAGTTGGCGACGCAACGTCGATTCACCGAGATTCAGGTGTTGAGCGACGCTCGCAACCGTCCAGTCGCTCTCAGGGCTGCCCATCAGCAACTGCTGCACACGTTCGCACAATGGATCATTGCGATCCGTCAGCAGCGGTCCGGCCTGGCCATTGAGGCCCAGGCTGAGCAGAACCGCTTCCCCATAGTGGGTGCGCAATGCATCCGGCGCGTTCGCATTGATGGCGGCCAATAACTGATCCCATGCCTGCGTCGTGTGCCTGTCCAGGGGAACGCACAGATCTGTCTTCGGGGCACGGTGACCACTCATGATCTGCCGGCCATATCGGCTGCTGAAGTTGCGCAGTGTCGAACCGGGAAAGGTCACGACATCAGCGATGTAGTGACCGTGAAGACCGGGGAAGTTCGAGATACCAAGCTCACGCCCGGCCGGCAACAGAATCAGATGTTGCGGCCCTGCGCGCATCTCCCGGTCATCCCATTGCAACAGCTTTTCCCCCTGCCGCACTCGACACAAGGTGGTCGCGAAGATCGGCACCCGTTGCAAGGTATGAGGCTGCCGCGCCCGGATGACACACGCATCGATAATGTTTTCCCGGTGCTGGATGCCGTCACAAGGGCGCATCGTTCTTAACGTCCGTAAGTTGAAGTGATGGTCGCTTTGGCCAAGGCGTTGGCATTGAGCATATAGCCCACCAAGGCTCCGCTGGCCTGGCTGTCGAGTGGCAGCTTATCGACTTTCAACGCCCATACGGTGAATTGATAGCGATGGGGCTTATCTCCCACAGGAGGGCACGCTCCGCCAAATCCCGGTTGGCCATAATCGGTTCGTCCTTGTACGGCACCGGCAGGCAGGTTCGAACCGACCCCGCTTGGCAGACTTTTGGTTGAAGCCGGTAAGTTGACCACCGTCCAATGCCACCAGCCGCTGCCGGTCGGCGCATCAGGGTCATAGACCGTGATTGCGTAACTTTTAGTCTCCGCCGGGGCGTTGGACCAGGACAGTTGCGGAGACGTATTTCCCCCTTCACAACCGAAACCCTGGAATACCTCGCGACTGGTCAGCGGGCGATTTTCAGCAATATCCTGGCTCGTCAGCGAGAAGTCGGCTGCGTGCCCAGTGAGGACGACCCCCATGGACAAAGCGGATAGGATAATTCGGATGTTCATCGTGACCTCATCGGTGTCTTGGCGTGAAGCACGAGTCTAGAGAGAGCAAAGGCTGATTACTGTGCCGAAACGCTCGACCATTGTGCCTGAACGCTCTCTCGATCCAGGCACACCCCGCCGACTCAGACCGGTCCGAAAATGTCCTTCATCGCCGCATACTGCAGCAGCATGATGGTCTTGGCATCGCAGATCTCCCCGCGATAAAACGCCTCAAGGGCGTCGTCGAATTTCCACTCCAGCACTTCCAGTTCTTCGGTTTCGTCTTCCAGCCCACCGCCCTCGCTGACTTTCGAAGAGGCGTCGTACTCGGCAATAAAGAAATGCAGTTTCTCCGTGACCGAACCGGGGCTCATGTAGGACTCGAACACCTTCTGCACATGGTGGACGCGATAGCCGGTTTCTTCCTCAGCTTCAGCGCGAATGCGCTCTTCAGGCGCAGCGCCTTCCAGCAGCCCCGCCGCCACTTCAATCAACAAACCATCATGGCCGTTGACGAACACCGGCAACCGGAACTGGCGAGTCAGCACGACGGTTTTCTTCTCGCGGTTGAACAGCAGGATCGCCGCGCCGTTGCCACGGTCGTAGACCTCGCGGCTCTGGCGCTGCCAGTCGCCGTTGTTGCGCAGGTAATCGAACGTGATTTTCTTCAGCAGATACCAGTTGTGGGACAACACCTGGGACTCGATGATGTTGACCCGCTCGGCTGTGTTCGACATGACAATCCATCCCTATTTTCGTCAGAAGACGTCCATGTTAGGCGAAAACAGAAAAGCCCGGCATGGTTGCCGGGCTTCTTTTTTTCTAACGCTCTGTCCAATCCTTCAGAACGGATTCAGAGGGTCGGTGTTACTTGAAATCCAATTGGCCTACACGCCAAAGCAACAAATGATTGTGTGCTTCAGGTCAGGGCAACTGCGCTTTATATTCTTTCTGGTATTGCCCGGCGAGTGATTCCTTTTGCTTGTTGTCGAGCAGTTTTCCGGCCATTTGAAAGAACTTCTGCTCTTCCTCTTTCAGGTGGTGATGGACCTTTTCCGAGAGCTTTTTGGCAGTGATCAGCCAAGCGGCGCTGGACATCTCAGTCTCGTCCAGTTCCTCCATCATTTCGTCCATTTCATGGTGTTCGGAAATGGCGTGGCGACTCAGGTCCATGCCATTGTCGAATGCCATCAACGGGATGTAGAAATGGCGTTCTTCGGCCGTTGCGTGGGCGTGCAGTTCGGCTTTGAGCTGTTTGTAAGCCTCTAGCCGTTCCGGGGTGTCGCCGTGGGTCTTGATCAGGGCGACGGCATAGCTACGCTGGCGATCATGGCTTTCGCGCAAGGCTTCAAAGATATCCACGGGCGGTCCTCATGGGTGCATTGCGAATGACATTATTGAGGCTAGACCTCCCGGCGCACCTGGGAGTTCCAAACAAACTGCGATCGCGATAGGCTCCCTCTTTGCCATATGGATGTAGCCCATGACCCTGCGAATTGAACTGTCGACAAACGCCACTCAGGAAGAGCGCGAAGCAATCCTCACACCGCTGCGCGCCTACAACGCCTCAAAGGCCGGGCCCACGGTGTCAGAGCAGATTGCCTTGCTGGTGCGCGATGACAACGACGAGATTCTCGGCGGGCTTTATGGCCGGGTGTTTTACCAATGGTTTTTCATTGAGTTGTTGTCGGTGCCGGACCAGGCACGGGGCCAAGGGCTGGGTTCGAAGCTGATGCAGATGGCCGAAGACCTGGCGCGGGAGAAAGAGTGCATCGGGATCTGGCTGGACACCTTCGACTTCCAGGCGCCGGAGTTCTACAAAAAACACGGCTACAGCGAACTGGGGCAGATTGCCGATTATCCACCAGGCCATAAGCGTTTCTTTTTCCAGAAGCGTTTGATTGATTAAAACGCAAACGTTGTGGGAGCGAGCCTGCTCGCTCCCACAGGGGGACTGCCTCATAAACCTCTTACAGGCAGGTCGCCAACGCCGCCAAACGACGCTTGGCAACAAAATCATCATGCTGGGCGTAGTAGCTCAAGGCCGTGCCTGAAGCATCGCTGGTCACGTCCACGAAAGATTCGGCCGAACGGGTGTAGACCGTCGAGCCGCCCTTCTTGCCCGGCTGCAAATACGCACCGGCATCGACGCCGAACACCGCCTCGTCCTGCCAGGCAAACTGCACGCACTGGGCGACGACTTTTTCCGGTTTGTCCGAGGTCAGGGTTTTGTACGGGGTTTTGGTGCGGGCGTCGTTCATCGCCGATCCGGCGCAGCCCGCCAGCAAGGTTGCGGCCAGCGCCACCATCAGAATTCGCATTGCGTTCGCTCATCAGGAAAAAGCGGACTGTACCACCGCGGCGCGGCGTATCGTTCTGCTTTACTTCATTTATACCGCGACACCGCGCAACGATTCGCGCACCCTGTCGCGCCGATAGCCTCGCATCGCCCATTTTTCAGGAAAGCCATGACACCCAATGCCGAGTTCTACAAACCCTCCACCGACTACGCCGACAAACTGATCAGCCAGATCGGCCAGACGCCGGCCTGGATCGCCAAGCGAATTGGCGTCACCGACAAGCGGATTCGTTACATTCTCGACGGCGAAAGAACCGTCAAAGGCGAAACCACGCCGATCCAGATGACCTACACCGAGCAGTTTGCCCTTGAGTGTCTGGCTGCGGCTGCCAAGGCGAGCAAAAAGCAGTCTTCGTAATCCCCTCAAGGAGTGACCATGGCGGCAACCGAACAGCAACACGAACAGGCGCTGAGGAAATTTCTCGATGAACGCCCTGAGCTGCGTCTTGAGCTCGACAATCTCAATCCCCTGCTCGCCCAGGCCAAAGGCGAGACGATGGCGCAGTACCGCGACGAACGCTTGCATGAAGCGTTCGAAGCCGAGGCCGAGCGCCTGGGTTTGTTTGCCTGGGAGCTGACACTGCAACTGACCACCGCCACGCCCGAGGAATATCAGGCCCAACGCATGGAAGTGCACAAGGAAGTTGCAGAGATGGCCGGCATGGACTGGCTTGAGTATTGCGAGTTGTACGGGCTGACCAAATAATCCTCGCGATGGCAGCGACTCGGTCTGCGAGTAAACGCCCTTCGCCGCCCTGCCGATAAAGCTTTATCATGGCCGCAGTTTTGCTGATCGAGTCCGTCATGAAATTCGCCATTGCGCTGTTTTCCGCCGCCCATGCGCCCTCCTCGCGCCGTGCCTTGCTGTTCGCCCAGGCCGCGCTGGCCGGCGGGCATGAGATTGTCCGGCTGTTTTTCTATCAGGATGGTGTCTACAACGCGTCCGGCAGTGTGGTCACGCCTCAGGATGAGCAGGATTTGCCCAAGCAATGGCGCACCTTCGTCACCGAACATCAACTCGATGGCGTGGTCTGCATCGCCGCCGCCCTGCGTCGCGGCGTGCTGAACGAGGAAGAAGCCCAGCGCTATCAACGTGAAGCGGTCGCCGTGGGCGCGCCGTGGGAATTGTCCGGCCTTGGCCAGTTGCATGACGCGGTGCAGGACGCTGACCGTCTGATCTGTTTCGGAGGCGCGTGAGATGGCTAAATCCTTGCTGATTATCAGCCGTCAGGCGCCGTGGTCCGGGCCGAATGCGCGGGAAGCGCTGGACATCGTGCTGGCCGGCGGCGCCTTCGATCTGCCGATCGGGCTGCTGTTTCTTGATGACGGCGTGTTCCAGCTCGCCGCGAAACAGGACGCCAAGGCATTGCAGCAGAAAGACCTGAGCGCCAACCTGCAAGCCTTGCCGATGTTTGGCGTCGAAGACCTGTTCGTGTGCGCTGAAAGCGTAGCGGCCCGAGGCCTGGACCCCAAAGGTCTGTCGCTTGAAGAAGCCCGGGTACTGAGCGCCCAGGACATCACCGCCCTTATTGACCGTTACGACCAGGTGATCACCCTCTGATGTCGACTTTGCATGTGTTGTCTCATTCCCCTTTCGGCGACGAGCGCCTGGGCAGTTGCCTGCGCGTGATCGGCCCCAACGATGCGCTGCTGCTGAGTGGCGATGCGGCCTATGCCTTGCAGCCAGGCACCGCGCCATTCAGCTCTTTGCATGCTCGCAACCTGAAACTGTTCGTACTGGCCGAAGACGCGCAGGCCCGGGCTCTGCAAGTTCCGGACTGGGCCAGTGCCATTGACTACCCGGCCTTCGTCGAACTGTCGATTCACTATGACAAGGTCAACAGTTGGCTATGAAATCCCTGACCGTTGGCGCCCGCGCCATTGAACTGGACAAGGACGGCTTCCTGGTGGAACTGAGCGACTGGTCTACCGAGGTGGCCACCGCCCTCGCCGCCGCCGAAGACATCGAGTTGAGCCCGGAACATTGGGAAATCCTCGAACTGCTGCGCAGTTTCTACGACGAATTCCAGTTGTCCCCGGCCACCCGCCCGCTGATCAAGTACACCGCATTGAAGCTCGGCCCCGACAAGGGCAACAGCCTGCACCTGAACCGACTGTTCAAAGGCACCCCTGCCAAACTCGCCGCGAAACTGGCGGGCCTGCCCAAACCGACGAATTGCTTATGACCGACTATCCAGCGCTGACCCTCGAAACGCCCGCCGAGCACCCGTTCGCCCAATTCGTGCGGATCCTTGGCAAAGGCAAACGCGGCGCCCGCGATCTGACCCGCGAAGAAGCCTGCCAAGCCATGGGCATGGTGCTCGACGACAAGGTCGAGGACACCCAGCTCGGCGCGTTCCTGATGCTGTTGCGGCACAAGGAAGAGAGCGCCGAGGAAATGGCCGGGTTCACCGAAGCCTTGCGTGAACGCCTGAATCCACCGGCGCTGGCGGTCGATCTGGACTGGCCGACGTACGCAGGCAAGAAGCGGCATTTGCCGTGGTATCTGCTGGCGGCCAAGTGCCTGGCGCAGAACGGCGTGCGCATCTTCATGCACGGCGGTGGCGCGCACACGGCGGGGCGGCTGTACAGCGAGCAACTGCTCGAGACGCTGAACATACCGTTGTGCCGCAACTGGCAGCAGGTCGGTGCGGCCCTCGATCAGGGCGGCCTGGCGTTCATGCCATTGGTGGACTGGGCTCCCCAGCTTCAGCGAATGATCGACCTGCGCAACACCCTGGGCCTGCGCTCGCCGATCCATTCCCTGGCGCGGATTCTCAACCCGCTGGGCGCCCGTTGTGGCCTGCAAAGCATTTTCCACCCCGGCTACCAGGCGGTGCATCGCGATGCCAGCGGTCTGCTCGGGGACACGGCAATCGTCGTCAAGGGCGATGGCGGCGAGATTGAGATCAACCCGGACGCCGACAGTCACCTGTATGGCACCACCGGCGGCGAAAGCTGGGATGAAGAATGGCCGCAGCTGTCGAGCCAGCGCCACGTCAAACCGGCGAGCCTGGACCCGGAGCACTTGAAAGCCGTATGGCGTGGCGACGTGGTCGACAGCTACCCGCAAATGGCGCTGATCTCGACCATGGCCCTGGCCTTGCGCGGCCTCGGCCAGCCCCGCGAACAAGCCTTCGAAACCGCCCAGCAATATTGGGACGCCCGGGACCGATCGATTTAATCGATCATAACAGCCCAACCTTTGCGCTTTTTGTTCGAACCTATGCGCATAGACTCATCTCCAACGCTTATAGGTTGAGGAGTCAGGCACATGGGTTTGTTAGTCGAAGGTCGCTGGCAGGATCAGTGGTACCAAAGCAGCAAGGATGGCGCGTTCCAGCGTGAACAGGCGCAGCGTCGCAACTGGCTGACTGCCGATGGCAAGCCAGGCCCGAGCGGCGTCGGTGGTTTTGCCGCCGAGGCCGGTCGCTATCACCTCTATGTGTCCCTCGCCTGCCCGTGGGCCCACCGCACGCTGATCCTGCGCAAACTCAAAGGCCTTGAAAGCCTGATCGACGTGTCGGTGGTCAGCTGGTTGATGCTGGAAAACGGCTGGACCTTCGATAAAAACCTCGGGTCGACTGGCGACAAGCTCGATCATTTCAATTTCATGCACCAGCGCTACACCGCCGATACCGCCGACTACACCGGCCGCGTCACCGTGCCGGTGTTGTGGGATAAACAGACCAACCGCATCGTCAGCAATGAATCGGCGGAAATCATCCGCATGTTCAACAGTGCGTTCGATGACTTGACCGGCAATGACCTGGATTTCTACCCGGCACCGCTGCGCAGCGAAATCGACGCCCTGAACGAGCGGATTTATCCAGCAGTGAACAACGGCGTCTATCGCGCCGGGTTTGCCACCTCGCAGCAGGCTTATGAAGAGGCGTTCGATGAGTTGTTTGCCGAGCTGGATCGGCTGGAGCAACTGCTGGGCGCGAACCGTTACCTGACGGGTGAATACCTGACCGAAGCGGATATTCGCCTGTTCACCACGCTGATTCGTTTTGATGCGGTGTATCACGGCCACTTCAAATGCAATCTGCGGCGGATTGCCGATTATCCGAACCTGTCGAACTGGCTACGGGAGATTTATCAGTGGCCCGGGATTGCCGAGACGGTGGATTTCACCCACATCAAGAACCACTACTATGGTAGCCACAAGACCATCAATCCGACCGGGATTGTGCCTAAAGGGCCGGCGCAGGATTTCACCGGGGCACATGATCGGGGGCGGTTGAGCGGGAAAGGGGTTTGGCGCAAGGCCTGAGGTTGATCGTTCCCACGCGAAGCGTGGGAACGATCACATGAAAGCGACTCGGTATTCAGACCTGCGCCTGAGCCCCTTCGAACCACGCCAGTTTCTCGCGCAGTTGCACCACTTCCCCAACGATCACCAGTGTCGGCGCATGCACTTCATGCTCCGCCACCAGCCGTGGCAGGTCGGCCAGGGTGCCGGTAAATACCCGCTGATTGACCGTGGTGCCCTGCTGGATCAACGCCGCCGGGGTATCAGCCGCGCGACCGTGCTTGATCAACTGCTCGCAGATGATCGGCAAGCCCACCAGCCCCATGTAAAACACCAGGGTTTGCGCCGGCGCGACCAGGTCGGCCCACGGCAAATCGGTGGAACCGTCCTTGAGGTGCCCGGTGACAAACCGCACTGACTGCGCGTAATCGCGGTGAGTCAGCGGAATCCCGGCATACGCCGCGCAACCGCTGGCAGCGGTAATGCCCGGCACGACCTGGAACGGGATGCCATGGGCCGCCAGTTCTTCGATCTCTTCGCCGCCACGCCCGAAAATGAACGGATCGCCACCCTTCAAGCGCACCACGCGCTTGCCGGACTTGGCCAGATCCACCAGATGCTGGTTGATCTGTTCCTGAGGCACTGCGTGATCGGCGCGGCGCTTGCCGACGTAGACCCGCTCGGCATCGCGACGGCACAAATCCAGAATCGCCGGCGCCACCAGACGGTCATACAGCACCACGTCGGCTTGCTGCATCAGGCGCAAGGCGCGGAAGGTCAACAAGTCGGGGTCACCCGGCCCGGCGCCCACCAGATAGACCTCACCGGTGGCCACAGGGGCTTCGCCGTTGATTTTGGCCAGCATCAAGCGCTCGGCTTCAGCGCCCTGCCCGGCCAGTTGCCGGTCGGCAATCGGGCCCTGGAACACATCCTCCCAGAACGCCCGACGCTGCTGCACATCCGGAAACAGGCCTTTGACCTGGTTGCGGAAACGCGCCGCCAGACCGGCCAGTTGACCGTAAGTGGAAGGAATCCAGGTTTCCAGCTTGGCGCGAATCAACCGCGCCAGCACCGGTGCATCACCGCCACTGGACACGGCAATGATCAGCGGCGAACGGTCGACGATCGCCGGGAAGATCACGCTGCACAGGGCCGGCGCGTCCACCACGTTGACCGGCACGCAACGCCGATGGGCATCGGCGGAGACTTGCGCGTTCAGCGGTTCATCGTCGGTGGCGGCGATGATCAGCCCGCAACCGTCCAGATCCGCCTCGACGTAGCCACGCACCAGGCACTCGCCGCCGCTGCCAGCTACCAGCTCACGCAACTGCGGTTCGATTTCAGGTGCGACCACCCGCAGTAGCGCACCGGCTTCGGCCAGCAGGCGGGATTTGCGCAAGGCAATCTCCCCCCCGCCGACGACCAACACACGACTGCCGCGAAGGTTATGGAACAGCGGCAGATAGTCCATTTAGCCGATGACCTCAAGGCCACCCATGTACGGCTTGAGCACTTCAGGGACACGGATCGAACCGTCGGCCTGCTGATAGTTCTCGAGTACCGCCACCAGGGTACGACCGACCGCCAGGCCGGAACCGTTCAGGGTGTGCACCAGCTCAGGCTTTCCGGTTTCCGGGTTGCGGAAACGCGCTTGCATACGGCGGGCCTGGAAGTCGCCACAGTTGGAGCACGACGAAATCTCGCGATACTTGTCCTGGCTCGGAATCCACACTTCCAGGTCGTAGGTCTTGACCGCGCTGAAGCCCATGTCGCCGGTGCACAGCGCCAGGGTGCGGTATGGCAGCTCCAGCAGTTGCAGGACTTTCTCGGCGTTGGCGGTCAGGTTTTCCAGCGCTTGCATCGAGGTCGACGGCTCAACGATCTGGACCATCTCGACCTTGTCGAACTGGTGCTGACGGATCATCCCGCGAGTGTCGCGACCCGACGCGCCAGCCTCGCTGCGGAAGCACGGCGTGTGTGCCACGAACTTGATCGGCAGCAGTTTCGAATCGACGATTTCGCCGGCCACAATGTTGGTCAGCGACACCTCAGCGGTCGGAATCAGGTACAGATCGGCTTCGCCGTCGCGGCTGATCTTGAACAGGTCTTCTTCGAATTTCGGCAACTGACCGGTGCCCTGCAGGGCCGGCGCTTGTACCAGATAAGGCGTGTAAGCCTCTTCGTAACCGTGTTCGTTGATGTGCAGGTTGATCATGAACTGCGCCAGCGCACGGTGCAGGCGAGCAATCGGGCCGCGCAGCAGGGCGAAACGGGCGCCGGACAGTTTGGCGGCGGTTTCGAAGTCCAGCCAGCCGAACTTCTCGCCCAGGGCCACGTGGTCCTGAACCGGGAAGTCGAAAGCCTTCGGCGTGCCCCAACGGCGCACTTCAACGTTGCCTTCTTCGTCATCGCCGACCGGCACCGATTCGTGCGGCAGGTTCGGGATACCCAGCAGGATCGAATCCAGCTCGGTCTGGATCGCGTCCAGCTCGACTTTACCGGCGCTCAACTCGCCCGCCATGCGCTCGACATCCGCCATCAGCGGCGCGATGTCTTCGCCGCGCTGCTTGGCCTGGCCGATGGATTTGGAGCGCGCGTTACGTTCAGCCTGCAGAGCTTCGGTGCGGGTCTGGACGGTCTTGCGCTGTTCTTCCAGCGCTTCGATGCGCGCAACATCCAGGGCAAAGCCACGGGATGCCAGGCGGTCCGCTACGTCCTGAAGGTTGCTACGTAACAGTTTGGAATCGAGCATGTCGGTTTCTCGTTATCAAAGTTTGGTCAAGGACAGGCCAGCCCAGGTGGCGAGCAGCCCGCCGAATACGCTGATGGCCGCATAGCCCAAGGCCAGCGGCACTTGCCCGGTTTCCAGCAGGCGCACCGTATCCAGTGAAAAGGATGAAAAAGTCGTCAGCCCCCCGAGGAAGCCGACGATCAGCCCGGCGCGTACCGCAAACGATACCTCCGGGCGAATCAAAAACAGGCCGTATAGAACGCCGATCAGCAAACAGCCCACGATATTAACGGCCAGCGTCGCGGTATAGAAGTGCCGCGGCCAATTCGCGTTGATCCAGTTACCGGTGGCGAAGCGCAACAGCGTGCCGGCGACACCACCGACGGAAACCGCAACAATCAAGGGAATCACTATTTTCTCCGCTGTCGGGGGCTTAGACGGTCAAGCTGCGCGAGGTGGTTGAGCTTTTCGCCGATCTTCAGCTCCAGGCCGCGGGGCACGGGTTGATAGAACCGTTGTGGCTCCAACTCGTCCGGGAAGTAATCTTCGCCAGCGGCGTAGGCATCCGGTTCATCGTGGGCGTAACGATATTCATCGCCATAGCCCAATTGCTTCATCAACTTGGTCGGCGCATTGCGCAGGTGCAGCGGCACCTCCAGCGAACCGTGTTCGGTAGCGCTGCGCATCGCGGCCTTGAAGCCCATGTACACCGCGTTGCTTTTCGGCGCGCAAGCCAGATAGGTAATGGCCTGGGCCACCGCCAATTCGCCTTCGGGGCTGCCGAGGCGCTCCTGCACTTCCCACGCCGCCAGGCACAGGCTCAAGGCGCGAGGGTCGGCGTTGCCGATGTCTTCGCTGGCCATGCGCACCACGCGCCGGGCCAGGTACAGCGGGTCGCAGCCGCCGTCGATCATTCGCGCGAACCAGTACAGCGCGCCATCAGGGTTGGAACCGCGTACCGATTTATGCAGCGCGGATATCTGGTCGTAGAAGGCTTCGCCGCCCTTGTCGAAACGTCGACGGGTGTCGCCGAGCAGGCTTTGCAGCAGGTCGACGCCGATTTCGCTGTGGTCTTCGGCCAGGTCCGAGGCGTTTTCCAGCAGGTTAAGCAAACGCCGGCCATCGCCATCGGCGGCAGACAGCAGCATCTGGAAGCCCTCGTCGCTGAGGCTCAGTTGCCGCTTGCCCAGCCCGCGCTCTTCGGTCAGCGCGCGATGCACCAGCTTGCGCAGGGCGGCTTCGTCGAGGCTTTTGAGCACATAGACACGCGCCCGGGACAGCAGCGCGTTGTTGAGTTCGAATGAGGGGTTTTCCGTGGTCGCGCCGATGAAAATCAGCGTGCCGTCTTCAACGTACGGCAGGAACGCATCCTGCTGGGACTTGTTGAAGCGATGCACTTCGTCGACGAACAGGATGGTGCGCTTACCGTACTGCCCGGCCTGCTGCTTGGCGACTTCCACCGCCTGACGAATCTCTTTGACCCCGGCCAGCACCGCCGAAACCGTTTCGAAGTGCGCATCCGAGACTTCCGCCAGCAGCCGCGCCAGGGTGGTTTTACCCACGCCCGGTGGCCCCCAGAAAATCATCGAGTGCAGGGCGCCCTGCTCCAAGGCTTCGCGCAAAGGTTTGCCGCGAGCGAGCACGTGTTCCTGACCGACGTACTCGTCCAGATTGGCCGCACGCAAACGGGCGGCCAGGGGCTGAGCAATCGGGGCGCTGCGAAACAGGTCCATCACGTACTTTTAAAACCTCGAGTCAATTCTCAAGTTTGGCGAACACCCTGTGACAAGAGCAGCCCCCTCGCCACACAAGCCCGCTTCTACAGGTTTACTCCTGGATCACATCGGCACCCTTGGGGATGTCGAACTTGAACTTGGAGGCCGGGATCGGCTCGTTGGCCTTCACGCCGGTGAACAGGATGTTGGTGCGCTGGCCGACGCTGTCGATCATCTGCATATCATTGACCAGACCATTGCGGAACGACAGGCGCAGGCTGTCGAACAGGGTGTCCTTGGTTTTCGGCTTCAGGGTGAAGTCGATCACGCCGCCGGCTTCCTTGGCGCTGATGTCAAAGCTCTGGCTGATCTTGGACACGTCACCGGACAGCAACAACGCCGGGGTCTGGGTCAGACGCTGATCAAGAGTCTTGATGGTGGCCTGTTCCAGATCCGGGTCCCACAGGGTCACTTTCTTACCGTCCGATACCATGGTTTGCTCGGCCGGCGCGTTGGTGTGCCAGTAGAACAGGCCCGGGCGCTGCAAGGACATTTCACCTGCAGTTTCTTGTAACTGGGTGCCGCTGCCATCGAGGGTCAGCTGGGAGAAGCGCGCGGTCAGGGTCTGGGATTTTTCCAGCAGTTGAGTCAGACGCGCCACGTCCTTGTCGTCGGCGTGGGCCGAGAGCGTGGTCAGAGCCAGTACCGGCAGCAACAGCATGCGGATAAGACGCATGGGAGTCCTCATAAACATTCGTGGGAGTGCGGGCGGTGTCTCAAGACGCCGCCCCTTTCAATACCGGATCAGTCGCGCACCGGGCCAGGGGCCAGGACTTCACGCGAACCGTTGGTGTTCATGGACGTTACGACCCCGGCCATCTCCATGGCTTCGATCATGCGCGCCGCGCGGTTGTAGCCGATTTTCAGCTTGCGCTGAACCGCGGAGATGGATGCGCGACGGCTTTCCAGGACGAACTGCACCGCTTCGTCGTAGAGCGCGTCGGTTTCGGCATCATCTTCACCGCCACCGCCGCCGTTTTCAAAGCCGCTACCAGCCTCTTCGACACCGGCGAGGATGTCATCGTTGTATTCCGGCGCGCCGCGCAATTTCCAGGCTTCAACCACCCGGTGCACCTCGTCATCGGACACGAATGCGCCGTGAACACGAATCGGCAGGCTGGTGCCCGGCGGCATGTACAACATATCACCGTGGCCCAGCAGTTGTTCGGCGCCGCCCTGGTCGATGATGGTCCGCGAATCGATCTTGCTCGATACCTGGAACGCCATACGGGTCGGGATGTTCGCCTTGATCAGACCGGTGATCACATCCACCGACGGACGCTGGGTCGCGAGGATCAGGTGGATGCCCGCCGCACGCGCCTTCTGCGCGATACGCGCGATCAGCTCTTCAACCTTCTTGCCGACGATCATCATCATGTCGGCGAATTCGTCGACCACCACGACGATGGTCGGCAGCTTCTGCAGCAGCGGTGCCTCATCGTGGATGCTTTCGCGCTTGTACAGCGGATCGCTCAACGGCTCGCCGGCGTCCTGGGCTTCCTTGACCTTGGCATTGAAGCCCGACAGGTTACGCACGCCCATCTTCGCCATCAGTTTGTAGCGCCGTTCCATCTCGGCGACGCTCCAGCGCAAGGCGTTGGCGGCGTCCTTCATGTCGGTGACCACAGGGCACAGCAAGTGCGGGATGCCTTCGTAGATCGACAGCTCAAGCATTTTCGGGTCGATCATGATCAGCTTGGCGTCTTCTGGGCCAGACTTGAACAGAATCGACAGGATCATCGCGTTCACACCCACCGACTTACCGGAACCGGTTGTACCGGCCACCAGCAAGTGGGGCATTTTCGCCAGGTCAGTGATGACCGGTTTGCCGCCGATGTCGTGACCCAGGGCCAAGGTGACCGGAGACTTGAAGTTATCGTACTCGGGGGTCGACAAGACCTCGGAGAACCGCACGATCTGCCGGTCTTCGTTAGGGATCTCGATACCGACCGTGGTCTTGCCCGGAATCACTTCCACCACGCGCACACTGGTCACGGCCAGGGAACGGGCCAGGTCTTTCGCCAGGTTGGCGATACGGCTGACTTTCACCCCGGCGGCAGGCTGGATTTCGTAACGGGTAATGACCGGGCCCGGGTGGATCGAATCCACCGAGACTTCGACGCCGAATTCCTTGAGCTTGATTTCCAGCAAGTGGCCGACGGCCGCCAGGGATTCAGGCGAATAATTGAGTTGTTTCTTTTCTGCCGGGTCGAGAATCGAAATCGGCGGCAAGGTGCCTTCCACGGCGCTGTCGACGAACAACGGCGCCTGTTTCTCTTTTTCCACGCGCTTGCTCGGAGCGGCCGGCTTCGGCGGTGCGGGAGCAATCACCGGCGGCACCTGCTTTTCACGCTCGGACATGTGCTTGCTCAGGGCCTGCTCGCGCTCGATCAGGCGTTCCTTGACCTTGGCCTGCTCACGTTTATCGGTGACCGTCGGCGCAACCACGTCATGCACGCGATCGTCGACCTCACGCAGCTGGGCGACCAGTTGCTTGCGTTCGGTACGGGCTGCCCACCAGCGATTGGCCGCACCCTGAAACAATTCGAACAAATCGAGGGTGATCTTGCCGGTGACGTCCATCACCTTGAACCACGACAGATCGGTGAATACCGTCAGGCCGAACAGGAACAGCGCAATGAACAACAGCGTGCTGCCCTGAATGTTCAGCGCATTCTTCGCCAGGTCGCCGAGGCTTTCACCCAAAGCGCCGCCGGCGCCGGCCGGCAGACCGGTCGCCGCATGGAAATGGATATGGGCCAGCGCCGCGCCCGACAGCACCAGAAACACCAGGCCGATCAGGCGCCAGGAAAACAGCCAGCCGCTCCACTGCCATGGCTCGTGGCGCTGACGGAAGATCTGATAGGCCTTGATCGCCAGCAATAGCGGGAAAATGTAGGCGAAGTAACCCAGGACCATGAACAGGATGTCGGCGCTGTAAGAACCGGCAGGCCCGCCGAAGTTCTGTACATCGTCGATCTTGCTGTTGTGGCTCCAGCCCGGATCGTCCTTGCCATAGGTCAACAAGGCCATCATCAGGAACAGGCACAAGGCACCGATGGCGATCAATGCACCTTCCTTGAGCCGGTAGTGCAATTGCTGGCGCCAGA
The DNA here is from genome assembly GCF_059492165.1 of Pseudomonas sp. Pseusp15. Lineage (NCBI taxonomy): Bacteria > Pseudomonadati > Pseudomonadota > Gammaproteobacteria > Pseudomonadales > Pseudomonadaceae > Pseudomonas > Pseudomonas sp. Pseusp15. The sequence goes on along the minus strand of NZ_CP168523.1, from coordinate 1,360,690 downwards.
GCGGAACGACTGTTTTAGGTGCTGCGGTGGATTTCTTCAAAACGCTTCTTTTCCTGCGCCCTTGGCGCGTCCATCTGTTGAATGACTATAAAAACTGCCCAATCCAGGCAGGTAAAAAAGTTAACAGTCCCAACCGGGACTACTTTTAACACTGTGCCCCGGCTTTTCGAAATACGGCACGCAGCGCTTTTTTGATACAAACACTGTTACAAGCGGGCATTGTACGGGTTTGTTCGCCCAATGCCATGCTTGAGACCCTTGGCTCCAGCATAGCCAACAGCACAATACGCGCAGTCCAATTTGAGCATGCATTCTCTTTTGTGACAAAGGCTTATGAGGTGTTTTTATGAGTGAAGCGAAGCATTCCCGCCTGATCATTCTGGGTTCCGGCCCTGCCGGTTACAGCGCAGCCGTTTATGCCGCTCGCGCCAACCTCAAACCCGTTGTCATTACCGGCATACAGGCCGGTGGCCAGCTGACCACTACCGTCGAAGTCGACAACTGGCCCGGCGACATCGAAGGCCTGACTGGCCCGGTGCTGATGGAACGCATGCAGAAACACGCCGAACGCTTCGACACCGAGATCGTTTACGACCACATCCATACCGCCAAGTTGCAACAGCGCCCGTTCGAGCTCATCGGCGACAGCGGCACCTACACCTGCGATGCGCTGATTATCGCCACCGGCGCTTCGGCCCAATACCTGGGGCTGCCATCGGAAGAAGCCTTTGCCGGCAAAGGGGTTTCGGCCTGCGCCACCTGCGATGGTTTCTTCTATCGCAACCAGGTGGTCGCAGTGGTCGGCGGCGGCAACACCGCGGTGGAAGAAGCCCTGTACCTGTCGAACATCGCCAAGGAGGTTCATCTGATTCACCGTCGCGACAAACTGCGTTCGGAGAAGATCCTGCAGGACAAGCTCTTCGAAAAAGCCGCCAACGGCAATATCCGCCTGCACTGGAACCAGAACCTGGACGAAATACTCGGTGACGCCAGCGGCGTGACCGGCGCCCGCCTGCGTCACAGCCATACCGGCGAAACCGCTGAACTGTCGCTGGCCGGCGTGTTCATCGCCATCGGCCACAAACCCAACACCGACCTGTTCCAGGGCCAGCTGCAGATGCGCAACGGCTACCTGCTGGTCAAGGGCGGCAGCGAAGGCGACGCCACCGCCACCGCCATCCAGGGTGTATTCGCCGCCGGCGACGTGGCCGACCACGTTTACCGCCAGGCAGTGACCTCTGCCGGAGCCGGTTGCATGGCTGCGCTGGATGCCGAGAAGTATCTCGATGACATTCCCGGCGTTTGACGGTTAACCTTCTATCTGGCGGGTTTATCGCCCGCCACCGCCCTCCCCTTCTGCAAGCCCGGATGCCATGCTGACTTGGTTACAACGCAATACCCTGACTTTTCCGCCGCTGGAAAAAGCCATGCGCGACCCCAACGGACTGCTGGCCGCGGGCGGCGATCTGTCCGCCGACCGTCTGATTCAGGCGTATCGCCATGGCTGCTTTCCGTGGTTCTCGGAAGGCCAACCGATTCTCTGGTGGTCACCGGATCCGCGCACGGTGCTGTTTCCCGACGAACTGCATGTCTCCCGCAGCCTGAATAAACTGCTGCGCCAACAACGCTATCAAGTGACCTTCGATCGGGATTTTGCCGCGGTCATCAGCGCCTGCGCCGCGCCGCGCGAGTACGCCGATGGCACCTGGATCACCCAAGCGATGCAGGACGCCTACGTCGAACTGCACAGGCGCGGCTACGCCCATTCGGTGGAGGTCTGGGACGATGGCGTGCTGGTCGGCGGGCTCTACGGCCTGGCCATGGGACAGCTGTTTTTCGGTGAGTCGATGTTCAGCCGCGCCGACAACGCCTCCAAATATGGCTTTGCCACGCTGGTGCAACATCTGAAAGACTCAGGTTTTGTGCTGATCGATTGCCAGATGCCTACCGATCATCTGCATAGCCTGGGCGCCCGAGCGATTCCCCGCACCGAGTTTGCCGGCTACCTTGCCCGGCACCTGGATCAACCCGGTCGTGCCACCTGGGTTTGCTGAGCGACATTGGCCCGTGTGGCTTACACTTAATGCGGGGAGACGAATTGAGAAAGTCCCCTTATCAAAAGTTTATCCCGAGGGTTGATCATGACCGAGTTGGCGCGTTTGAAGTTCTATGCCACTCAGCCCCACTCTTGCAGTTATCTGCCCGAGGAGCAGGCCACTACGCTGTTCCTCGATCCCAGTCAGCCCATGGATGTGCATGTCTACGCAGATCTGTCGGAAATGGGCTTTCGTCGCAGTGGTGATCATCTCTACCGGCCCCATTGCCAGAATTGCAATGCGTGCGTACCGGCGCGTATTCCTGTGGCGCAATTTACCCCCAACCGTCAGCAGAAACGCATTCTCAAACGCAATGCCGACTTGCAGGTACGCCCGGCCCGACCAACGTTCAGCGAGGAGTATTTCGACCTCTACCAGCGCTACATCGAACAGCGCCACGCCGACGGCGATATGTATCCGCCGAGTCGCGATCAGTTCTCGACCTTCCTGGTGCGTGACCTGCCGTTCTCCCGCTTCTACGAATTTCGTCTCGAAGGCCGACTGGTGGCGGTGGCCGTCACCGACTTGCTGCCCAATGGCCTGTCAGCGGTGTACACCTTCTACGAGCCCGGCGAGGAGCGTCGCAGCCTTGGGCGTTACGCGATTCTCTGGCAGATTGCCGAAGCCGGGCGCCTGGGGCTGGAAGCGGTCTATCTCGGCTACTGGATCAAAAACTGCAAAAAAATGAGCTACAAGACCCAATATCGCCCTATCGAACTGCTGATTAATCAACGTTGGGTCATCCTGAACTAGAACCCCTTGGCTTAAACCCCACTTTTCGGGCACAATGCACGCCGCTTTTGCCTGGCGCAGTTGCACCGGGCCATTCATTGGACACCGAGGGCTTTACTGCATGTCGAAAGAAGACAGCTTCGAAATGGAAGGCACTGTCGTCGACACCCTGCCCAACACCATGTTTCGTGTGGAGTTGGAAAATGGGCACGTCGTAACCGCGCACATCTCCGGCAAGATGCGCAAGAACTACATTCGTATTCTTACCGGCGACAAAGTGCGCGTCGAGCTGACGCCCTATGACTTGAGCAAAGGGCGCATCACCTACCGCGCTCGCTAATCAAGTCAATACAAAACGCCCGGCTATGCCGGGCGTTTTTGTGTGCGGATCGTTCCCACGCTCTGCGCGGGAACGATCATGGCAGGCAGCAAAAAGGCGCCTTTCGGCGCCTTTTGGCTTTGTTGCGGTTAACGTCAGGCCATTTCAGCCGTGGTCTCGAACTCGAAGGTCAGCTCGCCATCCTTGATGTCGATGTGCACCACACCGCCATGTTCGGCCAGTTCGCCAAAGAGAATCTCCTCCGCCAGCGGACGCTTGATCTTGTCCTGAATCAAGCGCGCCATTGGTCGAGCACCCATGGTCACGTCGTAACCACCGGCCGCCAGCCAGCTGCGAGCAGCGTCGGTGACTTCCAGCAGCACACGCTTGTCTTCCAGCTGCGCCTGAAGCTCGGTAAGGAACTTGTCCACCACGCTTTTGATGACCTCATGGCTGAGGCGACCAAACTGGATAATGGTGTCCAGACGGTTGCGGAATTCCGGCGTGAAGCTCTTCTTGATCACTTCCATCGCATCGGACGAGTGGTCCTGATAGGTGAAACCGATCGAAGCACGCGCTGCAGTCTCGGCACCGGCGTTGGTCGTCATGATGACGATCACGTTACGGAAATCTGCCTTGCGCCCGTTGTTATCGGTCAGCGTACCGTGGTCCATGACCTGCAACAGCAGGTTGAAGACTTCCGGATGCGCCTTCTCGATTTCATCGAGCAACAATACGCAGTGAGGCTGCTTGGTGATAGCTTCGGTCAGCAGACCGCCCTGGTCAAAGCCGACATAGCCTGGAGGCGCACCGATCAGACGCGATACGGTGTGGCGCTCCATGTACTCGGACATGTCGAAGCGAACCAGCTCGACCCCCAACGCCTTGGCCAGCTGCCGCGCAGCTTCGGTTTTACCGACGCCGGTCGGGCCTGCGAACAGGAACGAACCGACGGGCTTGTCAGGCGACTTGAGGCCGGCACGGGACAACTTGATCGCGGTCGACAGTGAGTCGATCGCCGCATCCTGGCCGAATACCGTGAGCTTCAGGTCACGCTCAAGGTTACGCAGCAACTCTTTGTCGGAACTGGTGACGTGTTTTGGCGGAATTCGCGCGATTTTCGCAACGATATCCTCGACCTGAGGCACTTCGATGCGTTTCACGCGCTTCTCGACTGGCTGCAGACGCTGATAGGCGCCCGCCTCGTCGATGACGTCGATGGCCTTGTCCGGCATGTGCCGATCATTGATGTAACGCGAGGCCAGTTCGGCAGCGGCGCGCAGGGCTTCATCACTGTATTCAATGTTGTGATGGAGCTCGAAACGCCCTTTCAGGCCACGCAGGATACCGATGGTGTCTTCCACCGAAGGCTCCGACACATCGACCTTCTGGAAGCGCCGGGCCAAGGCACGGTCCTTCTCGAAGATCCCGCGGAATTCCTGGAACGTGGTCGAACCGATGCAACGGATATCGCCCGAAGACAACAATGGCTTGAGCAGGTTCGAGGCATCCATGACGCCACCGGACGCAGCGCCCGCACCGATGATGGTGTGGATCTCGTCGATGAACAGGATCGCCTGCGGACGTTTTTTCAGCTCATTGAGCAACGCCTTGAAGCGCTTCTCGAAATCGCCGCGGTATTTGGTTCCGGCCAGCAAGGCCCCCAGATCGAGGGAATACACCACGCTGTTGGCCAGCAGGTCCGGCACCTGGTTGTCGACAATGCGTTTGGCCAGGCCTTCGGCAATCGCGGTTTTACCCACGCCCGCCTCGCCCACCAGCAGCGGATTGTTTTTGCGACGACGCGCCAGGATCTGCGCGACGCGCTCGACTTCGAGCTCACGGCCTACCAACGGATCGATACGACCCTGGCGCGCAAGTTCGTTGAGGTTGCTGGCATAAGCATCCAGAGGATTGCCTGAAGAAGAAGACTCACCGCCCTCGTCGTCCTGCATATCTTGTTCACCTTCAGAGTGATCGCCATGCCCCGGCACTTTGGAAATGCCATGGGCGATGTAGTTGACGACATCGATGCGCGCAACGCTCTGCTGTTTCAGCAGAAACACTGCCTGACTCTCTTGCTCACTGAAGATCGCGACCAGCACGTTGGCGCCAGTCACTTCGCGTTTGCCCGAGCTCTGTACGTGAAAGACAGCACGTTGCAGTACACGCTGGAAGCCCAGGGTTGGCTGGGTTTCACGATCCTCGTCATGCAAGGGGATCAATGGCGTGGTGGAGTCGATGAACTCCTGCAGGTCATGCTTGAGTTTGTCGAGGTTTGCGCCGCAGGCACGCAAAACGGTAGCGGCAGCCTCATTATCCAATAGGGCCAGCAGCAGGTGTTCGACGGTCATGAATTCATGACGCTTCGAACGAGCCTCCTTGAAGGCTAGATTGAGGGTGACTTCGAGCTCGCGGTTTAACATAGCTTCACCTCATACCCAAGTGGTCGGCGATTAACCGTCCTTCTCGATTTCACAGAGTAGCGGATGCTGGCTTTCCCTGGCGTACTGGTTGACCTGCATGGCCTTGGTCTCGGCGATGTCGCGGGTAAACACTCCACATACTGCCCGTCCTTCTGTATGAACGGCCAGCATGACCTTGGTCGCCAGCTCGCGATTCAGGTTAAAAAACACCTCGAGCACTTCGACGACGAAATCCATCGGTGTGTAGTCATCGTTGAACAAAACCACCTTGTACATAGGCGGCGCCTGTAAAGCAGGCTTAGCCTCCTGAACAGCAATGCCTGCGGAATCGTCGTCGTGTAAATCAGGGCGATCCTGATTGAATGTTAGTCGAATCTGGCTGATTGCATGCATGGAAAGAAAGGTTCGTCAGTTGTGCAAATACAGTGGTGGGGGCGGCCATCAGCGATTTCAACTCCGACTGCCCGGTCACCTTGACTATCGGGAAAACGGTGTTACAACCAATAGAGCCCACAGTGGGTAAAAAAGGTCCGCGGAGTCAATCTATTTACAAGATTAGACTGCGGATTAACTGGATGATACTCCAGTGATGGAGTCTGTTGCAGAGGGATATGAGTATGGCTGTCGGTAAGGTGAAATGGTTCAACAATGCCAAGGGGTTCGGTTTCATTAACACCGACGCCGGAGAAGGTCGCGACGAGGATGGCAAGGATATCGATTTCTTTGCCCACTTTTCGGCAATCAAGATGGATGGATACAAGACCCTCAAGGCCGGGCAAGCCGTATACTTTGACATTGTTCAAGGCCCCAAGGGGCTGCACGCCGTCAACATTACGGACAAAGTGGCCATTGACGCAGTAGCCGCCGCAGCCGCTACCAGCAGCCACGCCAAAGCCGTGAGCTGATTCATACCACCCAAGGCATCCAGTCATAATAAAACCGCCCGACTCGATCACTCGAGCCGGGCGGTTTTATTGCAGCCGCTCTTCGCTTACATGTGCGAGATCAGCGCATCACCGAAGCCCGAAGACGACACCAGTTTGGCACCGTCCATCAGACGCTCGAAGTCGTAGGTCACGGTTTTCGCACCAATGGCGCCATTGGTGCCCTTGATGATCAGATCGGCCGCTTCGGTCCAGCCCATGTGACGCAGCATCATTTCGGCGGACAGGATCAACGAACCCGGGTTGACCTGGTCCTTGCCGGCGTACTTCGGCGCGGTACCGTGGGTGGCTTCGAACATGGCCACGGTGTCGGACAGGTTCGCACCCGGCGCAATGCCGATACCGCCCACTTCTGCCGCCAGGGCATCGGAGAGGTAGTCACCATTGAGGTTCAGGGTGGCGATCACATCGTACTCGGCCGGACGCAGCAGGATCTGCTGAAGCATGGCGTCGGCGATGGCGTCCTTGACGATGACGTTCTTGCCGGTTTTCGGGTTTTTGAACTGCATCCACGGACCGCCGTCGAGCAGGGTCGCGCCGAATTCTTCGGCAGCCACTTCGTAGGCCCATTCCTTGAAGGCACCTTCGGTGAACTTCATGATGTTGCCTTTGTGCACGATAGTCAGCGAGTCGCGGTCATTGTCGACCACATACTGCAGGGCCTTGCGCGCCAGACGCTTGGTGCCTTCCAGGGAAACCGGCTTGACGCCGATACCGCAATTCTGGTCGAAACGGATCTTGGTGACGCCCATTTCTTCTTTAAGGAACTTGATGACCTTGGTCGCTTCCGGCGAACCGGCCTTCCATTCGATACCGGCATAAATGTCTTCCGAGTTTTCGCGGAAGATGGTCATGTCGACGTCGCCTGGTTTCTTGACCGGGCTCGGCACGCCTTCAAACCAGCGCACCGGACGCAGGCACACATACAGGTCGAGTTGCTGGCGCAGCGCCACGTTCAGGGAACGGATGCCACCGCCGACCGGCGTGGTCAGAGGGCCCTTGATGGAAACCACGTAATCCTTGACTGCGTCCAGGGTTTCCTGAGGCAGCCAGGTGTCCTGATCGTAAACCTGAGTCGCTTTCTCCCCGGCGTAGACTTCCATCCAGGAAATTTTGCGCTCGCCGCCGTAAGCCTTCTTAACAGCAGCATCGACAACCTTGATCATGACCGGGCTGATATCAACGCCAATACCATCGCCTTCAATGAAGGGAATGATCGGGTTGTTAGGAACATTGAGAGAATGGTCCGCGTTGACGGTGATTTTTTCGCCGACGGCTGGAACCTGAATCTTCTTGTATCCCATGCTGAACTCCATTGTTTGGATTGAACATCTGGCTTCGTCCGAGCGTACCCCAGTTGAATCGGCGCGCAAACCCTATGTTCCGTCCATCTGCCGCGAAGCTGCACGGTTCGTGACGTACAAGCCTGAAAGTAAAGGGAAAAGCGCCAAACTCAAGCACACCATACAAGGCTACTCCCCACACCTGCCTGCGACCTTTAGACCAATGGACGAGAATCGTTGCATATGAACCATCGGCAGATTGCCAGCTACCTATGTATAATGCCGCCGCTGACCACAGAGTCACGACGGCCGACCTCTCTGCCACTGGAAATGTAGCCGAGACTCTGGGCCCGGAAAAGCAGGATTGTTACCGCAGTCCACCCGCTTGACGCTCGACCGATGCACCCAACATCACCGCAAAGAAACCTCGACATTCGGCTCATGGATGACTTTGAACGAACGCGCTTACCCGGCGCCCCTCGAGTTTCTATGCACGCTTTAGCAAAGAAGAGAGAGTTAATCCGAATATGCCCACCCGCTCGAAGATCATCTATACCTTCACCGACGAAGCCCCAGCCCTCGCCACCTATTCACTGTTGCCTATCGTAGAGGCCTTCACCGCCTCCGCTGATATCGCCGTTGAAACCCGCGATATCTCTCTTGCAGGGCGCATCCTGGCCAGCTTCCCCGAGCAATTGGGTGACAAAGCGGTAGCCGACCACCTCGCCGAACTGGGCGACCTGGCCGTTACACCTGAAGCCAACATCATCAAGCTACCGAACATCAGCGCTTCGGTTCCGCAACTGCAGGCCGCGATCAAAGAGTTGCAAGCCCAGGGCTATGCACTGCCGGACTACCCGGAAACCGTGACCAGCGACGCCGACAAAGAAGCCAAGGCCCGCTACGACAAGATCAAGGGCAGCGCCGTAAACCCGGTTCTGCGCGAAGGCAACTCCGATCGTCGCGCACCACTGTCGGTCAAGAACTACGCTCGCAAGCACCCGCACAAAATGGGCGCCTGGGCCAAGGACTCCAAGTCCCACGTAGCCCACATGAGCACCGGCGATTTCTACGGCAGCGAAAAAGCTGCCCTGATCGACGCCGCTGACGCCGTTAAAATCGAACTGATCGCTCAAGACGGCACCACCACCGTCCTGAAAGAAAAAACCACCGTACAAGCCGGTGAGATCCTCGATTGCGCGGTCATGAGCAAAAACGCGCTGCGCAGCTTCATCGCAGCCGAGATCGAAGACGCCAAGGCCAAAGGCGTGCTGCTGTCGGTTCACCTCAAAGCCACCATGATGAAGGTCTCCGACCCGATCATGTTCGGCCAGATCGTTGCCGAGTTCTATAAAGACGCACTGGCCAAGCACGCTGACGTGCTGGCGCAGATCGGCTTCAACCTGAACAACGGCATCGGCGACCTGTACGCTCGCATCAAGGCCTTGCCTGCCGAGCAACAAGCGCAGATCGAAGCGGACATCCAGGCGGTTTATGCCGTTCGTCCATCGTTGGCCATGGTCAACTCCGACAAAGGCATCACCAACCTGCACGTGCCGAGCGATGTCATCGTCGACGCCTCGATGCCGGCGATGATCCGTGACTCTGGCAAGATGTGGGGCACCGACGGCCAGCTGCACGACACCAAGGCGGTGATCCCGGATCGCTGCTACGCCACCATCTACCAGGCGGTGATCGAAGACTGCAAGGCAAACGGCGCCTTCGATCCGACCACCATGGGCAGCGTGCCGAACGTTGGCCTGATGGCGAAAAAAGCCGAAGAGTACGGCTCGCACGACAAGACGTTCCAGATCAAGGCCAACGGCGTTGTTCGTGTCACCGACAGCAAAGGCACCCTGCTGCTGGAACAGTCGGTTGAAGCCGGCGACATCTTCCGCATGTGCCAGACCAAAGACGCGCCGATCCAGGACTGGGTCAAACTGGCCGTCAACCGTGCTCGCGCAAGCAGCACTCCAGCGATTTTCTGGCTGGACCCAATGCGCGCCCACGACGGCGTAGTGATCGAGAAAGTTCAGGCCTACCTGAAGGATCACGACACTTCCGGCCTGGACATCCGCATCATGTCGCCAGTCGACGCGATGAAGTTCACCCTGGAGCGCACTCGCTCCGGCCTCGACACCATTTCGGTGACCGGCAACGTATTGCGCGACTACCTGACTGACCTGTTCCCGATCATGGAACTGGGCACCAGCGCCAAGATGCTGTCGATCGTTCCGCTGATGAATGGCGGCGGTCTGTTCGAAACCGGCGCTGGCGGTTCGGCACCGAAGCACGTTCAACAGCTGCTGGAAGAAAACTTCCTGCGCTGGGACTCCCTGGGCGAGTTCCTGGCCCTGGCCGCCTCCCTTGAGCATCTGGGTGTGACGTACAACAACCCTAAAGCGCTGGTGCTGGCCAAGACCCTGGATCAGGCCACTGGCCAGTTCCTGGACAACAACAAGTCGCCATCGCGCAAAGTCGGCAACATCGACAACCGCGGCAGCCACTTCTACCTGGCGCTGTACTGGGCTCAGGCCCTGGCCGCCCAGACCGAAGACGCTGCACTGCAAGCGCAGTTTGGCGAACTGGCCAAAACCCTGACCGCGAACGAAGCAACCATCGTTGCCGAGCTCAACGCCGTTCAGGGCAAGCCAGTGGACATCGGCGGTTACTACCACGCCAATGCCGAGCTGATCAGCAAGGCCATGCGCCCGAGCGCAACCTTCAACGCTGCGATTGCTGCGTTGGTTTAAGGCTGTAAGGGAACATCACAAACCCCGGCCATGCGCCGGGGTTTGTGCTTTCAGCGTTGACAGCATTCAAATGTGAACACTGCCCCCCCCACAGGGAAAGCGTTTCAAATTCAACATCGAGGACATTTCATGGATTGGCTACCCCACATCACCGTCGCCACCATCGTCGAAGACAACGGTCGCTTCCTGATGGTCGAAGAATCCAAACACGGACGAACGGTGCTCAATCAGCCCGCCGGTCATCTGGACCCGGACGAAACCCTGATCGAGGCGGCCGTACGCGAAACCCTCGAAGAAACCGGCTGGGACGTCGAGCCAACCGGCGTAATAGGCATTTACCTCTACACCGCCCCGAGCAACGGAGTGACCTATCAACGCGTCTGCTTCACCGCCAAAGCGCTGAAACACCATCCCGACTATCAATTGGACGACGGTATTGTCGGCGCAAAATGGCTGACGCGTGACGAACTGCTGCAACAGCGCGCAAACTGGCGCAGTGAGCTGATCATCCGGTGCATCGATGATTATCTGGACGGTAAACACTTCAGCCTCGAGCTGATCCGCCCTTCTCTTTAGCCTTGCAGGCTTGAGCCTGCTAGAATCGCGTCCTTTTTCAAGACACTCATTAAATCCCTATGCGTGATCCAGCCCCTTCTGCCACACAAAAGAAGCGCGTCATTGTCGGTATGTCCGGCGGCGTGGACTCTTCCGTTTCCGCTCTCCTGCTGATCGAGCAGGGCTATGAGGTGGAAGGCCTGTTCATGAAGAACTGGGAAGAAGACGATGGAACGGAATACTGCACCGCCATGGATGACCTGGCGGACGCGCAGGCCGTTTGCGACAAGATTGGCATCAAGCTGCACACCGCCAACTTCGCCGCCGAGTACTGGGACAACGTGTTCGAGCACTTCCTGGCCGAATACAAGGCCGGCCGCACGCCGAACCCGGACATCCTGTGCAACCGCGAGATCAAGTTCAAGGCGTTCCTCGACTACGCCATGATGCTCGGCGCCGACCTGATCGCCACCGGCCACTACGTGCGTCGCCGCGACATCGATGGTCGCACCGAATTGCTCAAGGGCCTGGATCCGAACAAGGACCAGAGCTACTTCCTGCACGCCGTCGGCGGCGAACAGATCGCCAAGACCCTGTTCCCAGTCGGCGAGCTGGAAAAACCCGAAGTCCGCGCGATTGCCGAGAAACACGACCTGGCCACCGCGAAGAAAAAGGACTCCACCGGAATCTGCTTCATCGGCGAACGCCGCTTCAGCGACTTCCTCAAGCAATACCTGCCGGCACAGCCCGGCGAGATCAAGACCACCGAAGGTGAAGTCATCGGCCGCCACCATGGCCTGATGTACCACACCATCGGCCAGCGCCAGGGCCTGGGCATCGGCGGCCTGAAAGACGCCGGTGAAGAACCGTGGTACGTGTTGATCAAGGACCTGGAACACAACGAGCTGATCGTTGGCCAGGGCAATGCCCACCCGCAGCTGTTCTCCCGCGCCCTGCTCGCCTCGGACATCTATTGGGTCAACCCGATCGACTTGACCGAGCCGCGCAGGCTGACCGCCAAAGTGCGTTATCGCCAGAGCGACCAGCCTTGCACCCTGGAGAAGACCGCCACCGGCTACCGCGCCACCTTTGATGACCCGCAACGCGCGGTCACTCCGGGCCAATCCGTGGTGTTCTACGACGGTGAAATCTGCCTCGGCGGCGGCGTGATCGAAGTGGCCGAACCCTGGACCAGCAAGGACCATTCATGAGCCCGACTCAGGAGCAACTGACGGCCCTGGGCGGCGTGTTTCTCGCCGCCGTGCTGGTCGACAAGATAGCCAAGACCGGGCAGACCAACGAAGCCGGCCTGACTTGCATGCTCGGCAGCCTGTTGATTCGCGACCCCAAGGACACTCTGGAAGTGTACGGCGGCGACGACATCAATTTGCGCGAAGGCTATCGCGCATTGATCGGCGCCCTGGAACGCGATCCCAGCACCCTTCAGCGCGAACCGCTGCGCTACGCCCTGGCGATGCTGGGACTGGAGCGCCAATTGGCCAAGCGCAATGACATGCTGGACGTGATCGGCAAACGCCTGCCGCAGATTCAGTCCCAGGTCGAACACTTTGGCCCAGCCCACGAAAACGTGATCGCCGCTTGCGGTGCGCTGTACCAGGACACCCTGAGCACCTTGCGCCAACGGATTCAGGTGCATGGCGACATGCGCAACCTGCAGCAACCGAGCAATGCCTCGAAAATCCGCGCACTGTTGCTGGCCGGGATTCGTTCGGCACGCCTGTGGCGGCAGTTGGGCGGTCATCGCTGGCAGTTGGTGATCAGCCGACGCAAGTTGCTTAAAGAGCTTTACCCGCTGATGCGCAGCAGCTGAACCGCGCCTGCAATACCGTTTTGTAGTCAGTAACGCGTAATACGCCGGTCAGTTGGCAACGGACCGGCGTATATTTTTCATGTATGATACGCGCCCCATTTCGTTGCCCGACTGTCCGAGAACACCCCATGCAGCTCTCTTCGCTCACTGCGGTTTCCCCTGTTGACGGCCGCTACGCCGGCAAAACCCAGGCCCTGCGCCCAATTTTCAGCGAATACGGCCTGATCCGTGCTCGCGTTCTGGTTGAAGTGCGCTGGCTCCAGCGCCTGGCCGCTCACCCTGCCATCAGCGAAGTGCCGGCGTTCTCCGCCGAAGCCAACGCTGTGTTGAACACCCTGGCGGAAAACTTCTCTCTGGAGCACGCCGAGCGTGTCAAAGAGATCGAGCGCACCACCAACCACGACGTCAAAGCCATTGAATACCTGCTCAAAGAGCAGGCGGCCAAGCTGCCGGAACTGGCCAAGGTCAGCGAGTTCATCCACTTTGCCTGCACCAGCGAGGACATCAACAACCTGTCCCACGCCCTGATGCTGCGTGAAGGCCGTGATGACGTGATGCTGCCGCTGATGCGCCAGACCGCCAACGCCATCCGCGAACTGGCCCTCCGTTTCGCTGAAGTGCCGATGCTGTCGCGCACCCACGGCCAACCGGCATCGCCGACCACCCTGGGCAAAGAGCTGGCAAACGTGGTTTACCGCCTGGAGCGTCAAATCGCCCAAGTCGCCGCCGTTCCGCTGCTGGGCAAGATCAACGGCGCCGTCGGCAACTACAACGCTCACCTGTCGGCCTACCCTGAGATCGACTGGGAAGCCAACGCCCGCGCCTTCATCGAAGACGAGCTGGGCCTGGGCTTCAACCCGTACACCACGCAGATCGAACCGCACGACTACATCGCCGAGCTGTTCGACGCGATCGCGCGCTTCAACACCATCCTGATCGACTTCGACCGCGACATCTGGGGCTACATCTCCCTGGGTTATTTCAAACAGCGCACCATCGCTGGCGAAATCGGTTCGTCGACCATGCCGCACAAGGTCAACCCGATCGACTTCGAAAACTCCGAAGGCAACCTGGGCATCGCCAACGCACTGTTCCAGCACCTGGCGAGCAAACTGCCAATCTCCCGCTGGCAGCGCGACCTGACCGACTCCACCGTGCTGCGCAACCTCGGTGTCGGCTTCGCCCACAGCGTGATCGCGTACGAAGCCAGCCTCAAAGGCATCAGCAAACTGGAGCTCAACGAGCAAAAGATTGCCGCCGACCTGGACGCTTGCTGGGAAGTATTGGCCGAGCCGATCCAGACCGTGATGCGTCGCTACAACATCGAAAACCCGTACGAGAAGCTCAAAGAGCTGACGCGCGGCAAGGGCATCAGCCCTGAAGCACTGCAAACTTTCATCGACGGCCTGGACATGCCAGCCGCCGCCAAGGCTGAGCTGAAACTGCTCACCCCGGCCAACTACATCGGCAACGCTGTAGCACAAGCCAAACGCATCTGATCGACCGCTCTACCCGTTTGAGACGCCCGGCGCCGCCGGGCGTTTTTATTCCCGTCTGAAAAGTGCATTTTTTCAATAGGTTACACATGAATCCTGACATTCCTCTTCAACTTCTGGGCGGCATCACGGCACGGGAATTCCTGCGCGACTACTGGCAGAAAAAACCGCTGCTGATCCGTCAGGCGATTCCTGATTTCGAAAGCCCGATCGACGCCGACGAACTGGCCGGCCTGGCGCTGGAAGAAGAAGTCGAATCGCGCCTGGTGATCGAGCACGGTGAGCGCCCTTGGGAATTGCGCCGCGGCCCGTTCGCCGAAGACGAATTCAGCAAACTGCCGGAACGCGAATGGACCCTGCTGGTGCAAGCCGTCGACCAATTCGTGCCGGAAGTCGCCGAACTGCTGGAAAACTTCCGCTTCCTGCCGAGCTGGCGCGTCGACGACGTGATGATCAGCTTCGCCGCCCCAGGTGGCAGCGTCGGCCCGCACTTCGATAACTACGACGTGTTCCTGCTGCAAGGCCACGGCAAGCGCAACTGGAAAATCGGCCAGATGTGCGACACCGAGAGCCCGCTGCTGCAGCACGCGGACCTGCGCATCCTCGCCGAATTCGAAGCCACCGATGAGTGGGTACTGGAACCGGGCGACATGCTCTACCTGCCGCCGCGCCTGGCTCACTGTGGCGTGGCTGTCGACGACTGTATGACCTACTCGGTCGGTTTCCGAGCCCCGAGCGCCGCTGAAGTGCTGACCCACTTCACCGACTTCCTCAGCCAGTTCCTGTCGGACGAAGAGCGCTACACCGACGCCGACGCCCTGCCGGCGGTCGATCCTCATCAGATCCAGCACGATGCCCTTGATCGCCTCAAAAGCCTGCTGGCCGAGCACATGAGCGACGAGCGCCTGTTGCTGACCTGGTTCGGCCAGTTCATGACCGAGCCGCGCTACCCGGAACTGGTGGTCGGCCCGGAAGAAGTCGAAGAGCAAGACTTCCTCAGCGCTCTCGAAGAAGGTGCCGTGCTGATCCGCAACCCGAGTGCGCGTCTGGCCTGGTCGGAAGTCGACGACGACCTGCTGCTGTTCGCCAGCGGCCAGAGCCGCTACCTGCCGGGCAAGCTGCGCGAGCTGCTGAAAATGATCTGCGCCGCCGACGCCCTGCATGTCGATAACCTCGGCTCATGGCTGAGCGACGAAGACGGCCGTGGCCTGCTGTGTGAACTGGTCAAGCAGGGCAGCCTGGGGTTTGCCGATGAATAAGATTCACGTACGTGTCGCAGACTGGCAAAAGGACAACGCCGAGATCCGGCGCATTCGTGAGGCAGTATTCGTCGCCGAGCAATCCGTTCCTCCTGAACTGGAATGGGATGCCGATGACGCCACGGCGGTGCACTTCCTGGCCTTCGAAGGCGACTTTCCGATCGGCACCGCCCGCCTGTTGCCCGATGGCCACATCGGCCGGGTGTCGGTGCTCAAAGACTGGCGCGGCATGAAGGTTGGCGATGCGCTGATGCAAGCGGTGATCGGTGAAGCCGAGAAGCGCGGGCTGAAGCAGCAGATGCTGAGCGCGCAAGTGCAGGCCACGGCGTTCTATGAACGCTTGGGTTTCAGCATGGTCAGTGAGGAATTCCTGGAAGCCGGGATTCCGCATGTGGACATGGTGCGTCACTCGGCTTGATTCCCTGTGGCGAGGGGGCTTGCCCCCGTTGGGCTGCGCAGCAGCCCTGATAATTTTGGGGCCGCTTCGCGCCCCAGCGGGAGCAAGCTCCCTCGCCACAAAAGCCATCAAGAACTCCACAAAACGCCCCGCCATTCTCGGATGCCGGGGCGTTTTGCTGTCTGTGATTCAACTCGCACCACGCCGGGCCGACAAACTGGCAATATCAAACCTTTGATTTGCGGAGAAACGGACATGTCCCTACGCACCCTGCTCACCACGCTGCTGCTGACCTGCAGTTTTTCGGTCATGGCCGCCACCGAGATCGTGCCCCTGAATTACCGCACCAGCGCCGACCTGCTGCCAGTAGCGCAGAACTTCATCGGCAAGGACGGCAAGGTCAGCGCCTACGGCAACCAGCTGATCGTCAACGCCGAGCCCGACAAGATCGATGAACTCAAGACCTTCCTCGCGCAACTCGACACCGCCCCCAAACGCTTACTGATCACCGTCGACACCAACGAAAACAACTTTCAGGGCGATCAGGGCTACTCGGTCAACGGTGCCGCACCGAATCAAACCCGCATCATCAATCGCAGCACCGACAGCCGTGAAGGCGGTATCCAGCAGATTCAGGCCAGCGAAGGCGCACCGGCGCTAATCCAGGTCGGCCAAAGCGTGCCGCTCACCAGCACTCAGACTGACGGCTATGGCGACCTGCGCAGCCAGACCGAATACCGCAATGTCACCCAGGGTTTCTACGTCACCGCCAGCGTCACCGGCAACATCGTTCACCTGGCTATCAGCACCAACCGTGACCGGATGAGCCAGGAACGTCCCGATGTAGTGAACGTGCAAAGTACCGACACAACTGTCAGCGGTCGACTGGGCGAGTGGATCACCCTGGCCGGCGTGAATCGTCAGACTCAGGCCGACAAACAGGGCCTGACCCGCAGCTACTCGACTCAGGGCCGGGATGACATGACTTTACGGGTGAAAGTCGACACCTTGGACTAAAGCACCAAAAACTGACTGATTAGTCGTATTAGACCAAAGATGTAGTGCTTGAAAAAAAGCACTACAAAACGTTTGACGAGCCAAAAAAGCAAAGGCATGATGGCCTCGCTCCCGCTAATCAGAGGCCCTGGCAAGGGCTTTCGAGTCGCTGTTCGCACCCTACCCCGCGAGCCGATTCGTGTCTGTACCGCCCACAAGGTGTGTTTGACGAGGTTGCCGACTGGAACGAAGTTGTCCCGAGGGACGGAAGCGTAATTAGGTAACCCGGCTCCACACTGAAGTTCGCACCAAGGCCCACGACGCCCGAATGCGCTCGCCAGTTCGCCCTTACCTGCTCACCTCCCCCTCGAGCCCATCGTTCATCCCGTCGCCATCCCCGCCGAACCCGACTTGACCGCCTAAGCTTCTGGTCAGCGAGCAGCCATGTACGCCCCCAACTGAATGAGCGTATTTGGCACGCAGGAATTGTTCACCCAGAACCATTTTCGATTAAAGACGCGACGAGGTTTATCTCCATGGCACTGACACGCGAACAGCAAATTGCAGCCCTCGAAAAAGACTGGGCTGAAAACCCACGCTGGAAAGGCGTGAAGCGCAATTACTCCGCTGCTGACGTCGTCCGTCTGCGTGGCTCGGTTCAACCTGAGCACACCTTTGCAAAAATGGGCGCCGAGAAGCTCTGGAACCTGGTGACCCAGGGCGCCAAGCCATCCTTCCGTCCCGAGAAAGATTTCGTTAACTGCATGGGTGCCCTGACCGGTGGCCAGGCGGTACAGCAAGTCAAAGCTGGCATCCAGGCGATCTACCTGTCGGGCTGGCAAGTGGCTGCGGATAACAACTCCGCCGAATCGATGTACCCGGACCAGTCGCTGTACCCGGTGGATTCGGTTCCAACCGTGGTCAAGCGCATCAACAACTCGTTCCGTCGCGCTGACCAGATCCAGTGGAAAGCCGGCAAGAACCCGGGCGACGAAGGCTACATCGACTACTTCGCCCCGATCGTGGCTGACGCTGAAGCCGGTTTCGGCGGCGTGCTGAACGCTTACGAGCTGATGAAAAGCATGATCGAAGCGGGCGCCGCCGGCGTTCACTTCGAAGACCAACTGGCCTCCGTGAAAAAATGCGGCCACATGGGCGGCAAGGTACTGGTTCCGACCCAGGAAGCCGTGCAGAAGCTGACCGCTGCTCGTCTGGCAGCCGACGTCGCCGGTGTACCGACCATTATCCTGGCCCGTACCGACGCCAACGCTGCTGACCTGCTGACGTCCGACTGCGACCCGTACGACCAGCCATTCGTGACCGGCACCCGTACCCAGGAAGGCTTCTACAAGGTTCGCGCCGGTCTCGACCAGGCCATCGCTCGCGGCCTGGCCTACGCGCCGTACGCCGACCTGATCTGGTGCGAAACCGCCAAGCCGGATCTGGACGAAGCCCGTCGCTTCGCCGAAGCGATCAAAAAGGAATACCCGGACCAACTGCTGTCGTACAACTGCTCGCCTTCCTTCAACTGGAAGAAAAACCTGGACGACGCGACCATCGCCAAGTTCCAGCGCGAACTGTCCGCCATGGGTTACAAGCACCAGTTCATCACCCTGGCCGGCATTCACAACATGTGGCACAGCATGTTCAACCTGGCACACGACTACGCCCGCAACGACATGACTGCCTACGTGAAGCTGCAAGAGCAAGAGTTCGCTGACGCCGCCAAGGGCTACACCTTCGTGGCTCACCAGCAGGAAGTGGGCACCGGCTACTTCGACGACATGACCACCGTGATCCAGGGTGGCACGTCTTCGGTAACCGCACTGACCGGCTCGACCGAAGAAGAACAGTTCCACTGATCTGCTTCGCTTAAACAAACGGCCCTTGCGGACCGAATAAAAAGCTAACCGCAAAGCCGCTCATCTGACGCCCCGACTGGTTCGGGGCGTTTTTTTGCCTGCGATTCTCCCCCTCTGTAGGAGCGAGGCTTGCCCGCGAAGAATGCGCTGCGGTTTTTCAGACATACCGCATCATCGTTCTTCGCGGGCAAGCCTCGCTCCTACGGGATCGGGTGCAGGAAAAAACCTTGATCCAGAGCAGTTTCACGATCAGGAAAACAAGGTAAAACCACCCCGCGCGCTACTTGCAGTAACGCGCATATAAGACAACTTCCCAAACCGCTGCTCGCTAAACAGTTTGAAAACCACACCAAATAACATTGATTATCATTTAGCGGAAACTATGTTCGTTACATTCCCTACAAAACATATTTGACAAAACCCCCGCTAATGCCCGAACCGTATGGGCTACAGGGCTTTGGAGATGCGCCATGTCCTTATTCCAATAAATAATTTCGCTATAGGAATTTTACTTGCAGGGTGTTTAGCCATAAAATCAGCGGGATTGATTGCTGCGACATATCGTCACTGCCTTATTTCTTTATCAAGCTCAGAGACCTTTGCTCTCTGTTAAGGATTACCAGCATGCCCGAAGCGACCGGACTCATGGCCCACAACTGGGGCTTTGCCATTTTCCTTCTGGGTGTCGGCGGCCTTTGCGCCTTCATGCTCGGCGTCTCCAGCCTCCTCGGGTCAAAAGCCTGGGGCCGCAGCAAAAACGAACCGTTCGAGTCCGGCATGCTACCTACAGGTGGCGCCCGCTTGCGGCTCTCAGCCAAATTCTATCTGGTCGCGATGCTCTTCGTGATCTTCGATATCGAAGCCCTCTTTCTCTTTGCCTGGTCTGTGTCCGTCCGCGAAAGCGGCTGGACCGGATTCGTCGAAGCTCTCGTTTTCATAGCAATTCTGTTGGCAGGTCTTGTCTACCTATTTCGAGTGGGCGCCCTTGACTGGGCTCCGGCAGCTCGTCTTAAGCGGCAAGCGAAGCTGAAACAATGAGGCTTTGGCAATGCAATACAATCTCACCAGGATCGACCCCGATGCTCCTAACGAGCAGTATCCGATTGGCCAACGGGAAACCGTTTCCGATCCGTTAGAAGATCAAGTTCACAAAAACATTTTCATGGGCAAGCTCGAAGACGTGCTCAACGGCACGATCAACTGGGGGCGCAAGAACTCCCTGTGGCCGTATAACTTCGGTCTTTCGTGCTGCTACGTGGAAATGACCACCGCCTTCACGGCGCCCCACGACATCGCGCGCTTTGGCGCAGAGGTAATCCGGGCATCGCCGCGTCAGGCGGATTTCATGGTTATCGCCGGTACCTGCTTCATCAAGATGGCGCCGATCATTCAGCGTCTCTACGAGCAGATGCTCGAACCTAAATGGGTCATTTCCATGGGTTCGTGCGCCAACTCCGGTGGCATGTACGACATCTACTCCGTCGTTCAAGGGGTGGACAAGTTCCTGCCCGTGGACGTCTACGTGCCTGGCTGCCCACCCCGCCCTGAAGCTTTTCTGCAAGGCTTGATGCTGTTGCAGGAGTCGATTGGCCAGGAGCGTCGCCCACTTTCCTGGGTCGTTGGCGATCAAGGCGTTTACCGCGCCGAGATGCCTTCGCAAAAGGAACAGCGCCGCGAACAGCGTATTCAGGTAACCAACCTGCGCAGCCCCGACGAAGTCTGATCCAGATCTGCTTCTTTTATAGAACGAGAACCTGGCTTCATTCTTTACGTTGACCGAAAGCGATAAATAACCATGACTGCAGGCAGTGCTCTGTACATCCCGCCTTATAAGGCAGACGACCAGGATGTGGTCGTCGAACTGAACAACCGTTTTGGCCCAGAGGCGTTCACCGCCCAGCCTACCCGCACCGGCATGCCGGTGCTTTGGGTTGCCCGTGCCAAACTCGTCGAAGTCCTGACTTTCCTGCGCAACCTGCCCAAGCCGTACGTCATGCTCTATGACCTGCACGGCGTGGACGAGCGTCTGCGTACCAAGCGTCAAGGGCTGCCAAACGGCGTCGACTTCACTGTGTTCTATCACTTGATGTCGATCGAACGTAATAGTGACGTAATGATCAAGGTCGCCTTGTCCGAGAGCGACCTCAACCTGCCGAGCGTCACCAGCATCTGGCCGAACGCCAACTGGTACGAGCGTGAAGTGTGGGACATGTACGGCATTCACTTTGCCGGCCACCCGCACCTGAGCCGCATCATGATGCCGCCGACCTGGGAAGGTCACCCGCTGCGCAAGGACTTCCCGGCCCGTGCCACCGAGTTCGATCCGTTCAGCCTGACCCTGGCCAAGCAACAGCTTGAGGAAGAAGCCGCGCGCTTCAAGCCTGAAGACTGGGGCATGAAGCGTTCCGGCCCGAACGAGGACTACATGTTCCTCAACCTGGGTCCGAACCACCCTTCGGCCCACGGTGCGTTCCGTATCATCCTGCAGCTGGACGGTGAAGAGATCGTCGACTGCGTGCCAGACGTCGGCTACCACCACCGTGGTGCCGAGAAGATGGCCGAGCGCCAGTCCTGGCACAGTTTCATTCCGTACACCGACCGTATCGACTACCTCGGCGGCGTAATGAACAACCTGCCGTACGTGCTCTCGGTCGAGAAGCTGGCCGGCATCAAGGTGCCCGAGAAGGTCGACGTCATCCGCATCATGATGGCCGAGTTCTTCCGGATCACCAGCCACCTGCTGTTCCTGGGGACTTACATCCAGGACGTCGGCGCCATGACTCCGGTGTTCTTCACCTTCACCGACCGCCAGAAGGCGTACACGGTGATCGAAGCCATTACCGGTTTCCGCCTGCACCCGGCCTGGTACCGCATCGGTGGCGTCGCCCACGACCTGCCACGCGGCTGGGAAAAACTGGTCAAGGATTTCGTCGAGTGGATGCCAAAGCGTCTGGACGAATACCAGAAAGCCGCACTGGACAACAGCATCCTGCGTGGCCGGACCATCGGCGTCGCCGCCTACAACACCAAGGAAGCCCTGGAATGGGGCGTCACCGGTGCCGGCCTGCGTTCGACCGGTTGCAATTTCGACCTGCGTAAAGCTCGCCCCTACTCCGGCTACGAAAACTTCGAATTCGAAGTCCCGCTGGCGGCCAATGGCGATGCCTACGACCGTTGCATCGTTCGCGTCGAAGAAATGCGCCAGAGCATCAAGATCATCGAGCAGTGCCTGCGCAACATGCCGGAAGGCCCGTACAAGGCGGATCACCCGCTGACCACGCCGCCGCCTAAAGAGCGCACGCTGCAGCACATCGAGACCCTGATCACGCACTTCCTGCAAGTTTCGTGGGGCCCGGTCATGCCGGCCAACGAATCCTTCCAGATGATCGAAGCGACCAAGGGCATCAACAGTTATTACCTGACGAGCGATGGCGGCACCATGAGCTACCGCACCCGGATTCGTACCCCAAGCTTCCCGCACCTGCAGCAGATCCCTTCGGTGATCAAAGGCAGCATGGTCGCGGACTTGATCGCGTACCTGGGTAGTATCGATTTCGTTATGGCCGACGTGGACCGTTAAGCATGAACAGCACGCTTATCCTGACAGACCGTTTCGCCCTGAGCGAAACCGAGCGCTCGGCCATCGAGCACGAGCTGCATCACTACGAAGACCCGCGCGCGGCGTCGATCGAAGCCCTGAAGATCGTCCAGAAGGAACGTGGTTGGGTGCCTGACGGCGCGCTCTACGCCATCGGCGAAATCCTCGGCATCCCGGCCAGCGATGTTGAAGGGGTGGCTACTTTCTATAGCCAGATCTTCCGTCAGCCAGTCGGCCGTCACATCATCCGCGTCTGCGACAGCATGGTCTGCTACATCGGCGGCCATGAGTCGGTGGTCAGCGAAATCCAGAGCAAGCTGGGCATCGGCCTGGGCCAGACCACCGCCGACGGTCGCTTCACCCTGCTGCCGGTCTGCTGCCTCGGCAACTGTGACAAGGCGCCGGCGTTGATGATCGACGACGACACATTCGGTGATGTGCAGCCTGCCGGCGTTGCCAAATTGCTCGAGGGCTACGTATGACCCTGACTTCCTTCGGTCCAGCCAACCGCATCAAGCGTTCGGCCGAGACTCACCCGCTCACCTGGCGCCTGCGTGACGACGGCGAAGCCGTATGGCTCGACGAGTACCAGGCCAAGAACGGTTACGCCGCTGCACGCAAGGCCTTCGCCGACATGGCCCAGGACGACATCGTCCAGACCGTGAAAGACTCCGGCCTCAAGGGTCGCGGCGGTGCAGGCTTCCCCACTGGCGTGAAGTGGGGCCTGATGCCCAAGGACGAATCCATCAACATCCGCTACCTGCTGTGCAACGCGGATGAAATGGAGCCGAACACCTGGAAAGACCGCATGCTGATGGAGCAACTGCCCCATCTGCTGATCGAAGGCATGCTGATCAGTGCTCGCGCGCTGAAAACCTACCGTGGCTACATCTTCCTGCGTGGCGAGTACACCACCGCTGCCAAGCACCTCAACCGTGCCGTGGAAGAAGCCAAGGCAGCGGGGCTGTTGGGTAAAAACATTTTGGGCAGCGGCTTCGATTTCGAGCTGTTCGTCCACACCGGCGCCGGGCGTTACATCTGCGGTGAAGAAACCGCACTGATCAACTCCCTCGAAGGCCGCCGCGCCAACCCGCGCTCCAAGCCGCCCTTCCCTGCCGCCGTCGGCGTGTGGGGCAAGCCGACTTGCGTGAACAACGTCGAAACCCTGTGCAACGTGCCGGCAATCATTGCCGACGGCGTGGACTGGTACAAATCGTTGGCTCGCGAAGGCAGTGAAGACATGGGCACCAAGCTCATGGGCTTCTCCGGCAAGGTCAAGAATCCGGGCCTGTGGGAATTGCCGTTCGGCGTTACCGGTCGCGAGCTGTTCGAAGACTACGCCGGCGGCATGCGCGACGGTTACAAGCTCAAGTGCTGGCAGCCAGGCGGCGCCGGTACCGGCTTCCTGTTGCCGGAACACCTGGACGCACAAATGTACGCCGGCGGCATCGCCAAAGTGGGCACCCGTATGGGTACCGGCCTGGCCATGGCGGTGGACGACAGCGTCAACATGGTGTCCCTGCTGCGCAACATGGAAGAGTTCTTCGCCCGTGAATCGTGTGGTTTCTGCACCCCATGCCGTGACGGTCTGCCGTGGAGCGTCAAGCTGCTGCGCGCGATCGAGAACGGTGAAGGGCAAGCCGGCGATATCGAGACCCTGCTGGGTCTGGTCGGTTTCCTCGGCCCAGGCAAGACCTTCTGTGCTCACGCACCGGGTGCCGTGGAGCCGTTGGGCAGTGCCATCAAATACTTCCGTCCAGAGTTCGAAGCCGGCATCGCGCCTACCCGCGCCGTCGTCCCGCCTCTGGCAAAGCCGATCGTAGTCGGCGCTTAACGCTTTAAAAAAGGCGAACGGTCCGTGCCGTTCGCCTTTCGTCCGATGACGCCTTTCGAGGCTGTTTGGATTTGGACGGATAACAAGATTCCATTAGCCACGCCCGCTGACACCGGGCCAACGAAGAACTTTGAACCATGGCCACTATCCACGTAGACGGCAAAGAGCTCGAAGTCGATGGGGCAGACAACCTGTTACAGGCATGTCTGTCGCTAGGCCTCGATATCCCTTATTTCTGCTGGCACCCAGCCCTTGGCAGCGTTGGCGCTTGCCGCCAGTGCGCGGTCAAGCAGTACACCGACGAGAACGACAAGCGTGGTCGGATCGTCATGTCCTGCATGACCCCCGCCACCGACGGCAGCTGGATCTCCATCGACGACGAAGAAGCGAAAGTGTTTCGCGCCAGCGTCGTTGAATGGCTGATGACCAACCACCCTCACGACTGCCCGGTCTGTGAGGAAGGCGGTCACTGCCACCTGCAAGACATGACGGTGATGACCGGCCACAACGAGCGCCGTTATCGCTTCACCAAGCGTACCCACCAGAACCAGCAACTGGGCCCGTTCATTTCCCACGAAATGAACCGCTGCATCGCCTGCTATCGCTGCGTGCGCTTCTATAAGGACTACGCCGGTGGCACCGATCTCGGTGTGTTTGGCGCCCACGACAACGTGTACTTCGGTCGCGTTGAAGACGGCACCCTGGAAAGCGAGTTCTCCGGCAACCTCACCGAGGTCTGCCCGACCGGTGTGTTCACCGACAAGACTCACTCCGAGCGCTACAACCGCAAATGGGACATGCAGTTCTCGCCGAGCATCTGCCATGGCTGCTCCAGCGGTTGCAACATCTCCCCGGGCGAGCGTTACGGCGAACTGCGCCGCATCGAAAACCGCTTCAACGGTTCGGTGAACCAGTACTTCCTGTGCGACCGTGGCCGTTTCGGCTATGGCTATGTCAACCGCAAGGATCGCCCACGTCAGCCACTGCTGGCCAACGGCGCGAAACTGAGCCTGGACGAAGCACTGGATAAAGCCGCCGACCTGCTGCGCGGTCGCAACATCGTCGGTATCGGTTCGCCACGCGCCAGCCTCGAAAGCAACTACGCGCTGCTCGAACTGGTCGGCGCCGAGCACTTCTACTCCGGTATCGAAGCCTCGGAGCTGGAACGCATTCGTCTGGTCATGCAGGTGCTCAAAGACAGCCCGCTGCCGATCCCGAACATGCGCGACGTCGAAGACCACGATGCGATTTTCGTCCTCGGCGAAGACCTGACCCAGACCGCTGCGCGCATGGCCCTGGCCCTGCGTCAATCGGTCAAGGGCAAGGCCGAAGACATGGCCGACGCCATGCGCGTTCAGCCATGGCTCGACGCCGCGGTGAAGAACATCGGCCAGCACGAGCTGAACCCGCTGTTCATCGCCAGCCTGGCTGAAACCAAGCTCGACGACATCGCTGAAGAATGCGTTCACGCCGCACCAGACGACCTGGCCCGCATCGGTTTCGCCGTGGCTCACGCCCTCGACGCCAGCGCACCGGCCGTTGAAGGTCTGGACGCTGAAGCTCTGGCGCTGGCCAAGCGCATTGCCGACGCCCTGCTCGCCGCCAAGCGTCCGCTGATCATTGCCGGTACCTCGCTGGGTTCCAAGGCGCTGATCGAAGCGGCGGCAAACATCGCCAAAGCCCTGAAGCTGCGCGAGAAGAACGGTTCCATCAGCCTGATCGTGCCGGAGGCCAACAGCCTCGGCCTGGCCATGCTCGGCGGCAACTCGGTCGACGAAGCGCTGCAAGCGGTAATCGACGGCCGTGCCGACGCCATCGTCGTGCTGGAAAACGACCTGTACACCCGCACCGACAAATCCAAGGTCGATGCTGCCCTGAACGCCGCGAAAGTGGTGATCGTGGCGGACCATCAGAAGACCGCCACCAGCGATCGCGCGCACCTGGTACTGCCAGCGGCCAGCTTCGCTGAAGGCGACGGTACGCTGGTCAGCCAGGAAGGCCGCGCCCAGCGCTTCTTCCAGGTCTTCGACCCGACTTACCTCGACGCGAGCATTCTGGTTCACGAAGGCTGGCGCTGGCTGCACGCCCTGCGTTCGACCCTGCTGAACCAGCCGATCGACTGGACCCAACTGGACCACGTCACCGCTGCCGTTGCTGCAAGCACGCCGCAACTGGCGCGTATCGTCGATGCCGCACCGTCCGCCGCATTCCGGATCAAAGGCCTGAAACTGGCGCGCGAACCGCTGCGTTACTCCGGTCGTACCGCCATGCGCGCCGACATCAGCGTGCACGAACCGCGTACTTCCCAGGATAACGACACCGCGTTCTCGTTCTCCATGGAAGGTTACTCGGGCTCCGCCGAACCGCGCCAGCAAGTACCTTTCGCCTGGTCTCCGGGCTGGAACTCGCCGCAAGCCTGGAACAAGTTCCAGGACGAAGTCGGTGGTCACCTGCGCGCTGGCGACCCGGGCACTCGCCTGATCGAAAGCACCGGTGATTCGCTGAACTGGTTCGCCAGTGTTCCGCGTGCGTTCAACCCGGCGCCAGGCACCTGGCAGGTCGTACCGTTCTTCCACCTGTTCGGCAGCGAAGAAAACTCTTCCAAAGCCGCACCGGTGCAGGAACGCATCCCGGCCGCCTACGTGTCGCTGGCCAAGTCCGAAGCCGATCGCCTGGGTGTCAATGACGGTGCCCTGCTGAGCTTGAACGTTGCCGGCCAGACTTTGCGTCTGCCGCTGCGCATCAACGAAGAGCTGGGTGCCGGTCTGGTCGCATTGCCTGCAGGTATCGCCGGCATTCCACCAGCCATCTTTGGCAAATCCGTTGACGGTCTGCAGGAGGCAGCGCTATGACCTGGTTCACTCCTGAAGTGATCGACGTAATCATCGCGGTCCTCAAGGCCATCGTGATTCTGCTCGCCGTAGTGGTTTGCGGCGCGCTGCTGAGCTGGGTCGAGCGTCGTTTGCTCGCCCTCTGGCAGGACCGTTACGGTCCGAACCGCGTCGGCCCGTTCGGCGCGTTCCAGATTGCGGCCGACATGATCAAGATGTTCTTCAAGGAAGACTGGACCCCGCCGTTCGCCGACAAAGTGATCTTCACCCTGGCACCGGTCGTGGCCATGAGCGCCTTGCTGATTGCCTTCGCGATCATCCCGATCACCCCGACCTGGGGCGTGGCGGATATCAACATCGGCATCCTGTTCTTCTTCGCCATGGCGGGTCTTTCGGTCTACGCGGTGCTGTTCGCCGGCTGGTCGAGCAACAACAAGTTCGCCCTGTTGGGCAGCTTGCGGGCCTCGGCACAAACCGTGTCGTACGAAGTGTTCATGGGCCTGTCGCTGATGGGCATCGTGATCCAGGTTGGCTCGTTCAACATGCGCGACATCGTTGAATACCAAGCGCAGAACATGTGGTTCATCATTCCGCAGATCTTCGGTTTCCTGACCTTCTTCATCGCTGGCGTCGCCGTGACTCACCGTCACCCGTTCGACCAGCCGGAAGCGGAACAGGAACTGGCCGATGGTTACCACATTGAATACGCCGGCATGAAATGGGGCATGTTCTTCGTAGGTGAGTACATCGGCATCGTGTTGATCTCGGCGCTGCTGGTCACGCTGTTCTTCGGTGGCTGGCACGGCCCGTTCGGCCTCCTGCCGCAGATCCCGTTCATCTGGTTCGCACTGAAAACCGCGTTCTTCATCATGTTCTTCATCCTGCTGCGCGCCTCGATTCCGCGCCCACGGTATGACCAAGTGATGGACTTCAGCTGGAAGTTCTGCCTGCCGCTGACCCTCGTCAACATGCTGGTGACCGCTGCGATCGTGTTGCTCAACACGCCCGCCGTCGCGGCTCAGTGAGGATAGAGAATCATGAAGTACATTTTTGACATCGTGCATGGCTTCTTCACCCAGCTTCGCAGCCTGGTGATGATCTTCGGCCACGCCTTCCGCAAGCGCGACACGCTGCAGTACCCGGAAGAACCCGTGTACCTGCCGCCGCGTTTCCGTGGCCGTATCGTCCTGACCCGCGACCCCGACGGCGAAGAGCGTTGTGTAGCCTGCAACCTGTGCGCCGTGGCGTGCCCGGTGGGTTGCATCTCGCTGCAGAAAGCTGAAACCGAAGACGGTCGCTGGTACCCGGACTTCTTCCGCATCAACTTCTCGCGCTGCATTTTCTGTGGCCTCTGCGAGGAAGCCTGCCCGACCACCGCGATCCAGCTGACACCGGATTTCGAAATGGCCGAGTTCAAGCGGCAGGACCTGGTTTACGAGAAAGAAGATCTGCTGATCTCCGGTCCCGGTAAAAACCCTGACTACAACTTCTATCGTGTTGCAGGTATGGCGATTGCCGGTAAGCCAAAAGGCGCCGCGCAGAATGAAGCCGAGCCGATCAACGTGAAGAGCTTGCTGCCTTAAGGAAGAACGATGGAATTCGCTTTCTATTTCGCATCGGGTATCGCTGTTGTGTCCACGCTTCGCGTGATCACCAACACCAATCCCGTGCACGCCCTGCTCTACCTGATCATTTCGCTGATCGCCGTGGCCATGACGTTCTTCGCCCTTGGCGCACCGTTTGCCGGTGTACTGGAAGTGATCGCCTACGCCGGCGCCATCATGGTGCTGTTCGTGTTCGTGGTGATGATGCTGAACCTGGGCCCGGCCTCGGTTCAGCAAGAGCGCGTCTGGCTCAAGCCCGGTATCTGGCTGGGCCCGGTCGTACTCGGCGGCCTGCTGCTGGCTGAACTGCTGTATGTGCTGTTCAGCCACTCCAGCGGCCAGGCCCTCGGCCACACCACCGTAGACGCCAAGGCCGTGGGCATCAGCCTGTTCGGTCCTTACCTGCTGGTGGTCGAACTCGCCTCGATGCTGCTGCTCGCCGCAGCCGTCACGGCGTTCCACTTGGGCCGCAACGAAGCCAAGGAGCAATGACGATGCCTGCTATCCCTTTGGAGCATGGTCTGGCGGTCGCCGGCATCCTGTTCTGCCTCGGTCTGGTCGGCCTGATGGTCCGGCGCAACATTCTCTTCGTGCTGATGAGCCTGGAGGTCATGATGAATGCCTCCGCACTGGCGTTCATCGTTGCCGGTAGCCGCTGGGCGCAGCCGGATGGACAGATCATGTTCATCCTGGTGATCAGCCTGGCAGCCGCCGAGGCCAGTATCGGCCTGGCGATTCTGTTGCAGCTGTATCGCCGCTTCCACACTCTCGATATCGACGCTGCCAGCGAGATGCGCGGATGAACCTTCTCTATCTGACTTTCCTGTTCCCCCTGATCGGTTTTGTGCTGCTGGCGTTCTCCCGGGGACGCCTCTCGGAAAACCTCTCGGCGCTGATCGGCGTCGGCTCCATCGGCTTGTCGGCGATCGTCGCGGCTTATGTGATCTGGCAATTCAACGTTGCACCGCCGGAGGGTGGCCACTACACCCTGGTGCTGTGGCAATGGATGGCGGTGGAAGGCTTCACGCCGAACTTCGCCCTGTACCTGGATGGTCTGTCCGTGACCATGCTCGGTGTGGTGGTGGGCGTGGGCTTCCTGATCCACCTGTTCGCGTCCTGGTACATGCGCGGTGAAGCCGGTTACTCGCGCTTCTTCGCCTACACCAACCTGTTTATCGCCAGCATGCTGTTCCTGGTCCTGGCCGATAACCTGTTGTTCGTGTACTTCGGCTGGGAAGGCGTGGGTCTGTGCTCGTACCTGTTGATCGGTTTCTACTACAGCAACCGCAACAACGGTAACGCGGCACTCAAAGCCTTCATCGTGACCCGCGTCGGCGACGTGTTCATGGCCATCGGCCTGTTCATCCTGTTCCAGCAACTGGGCACGCTGAATATCCAGGAACTGCTGGTCAAGGCGCCTGAGCACTTCAAGGCCGGTGACTTCTGGATCGTTCTGGCGACCCTGATGCTGCTGGGTGGCGCTGTCGGTAAATCCGCGCAACTGCCGCTGCAAACCTGGCTGGCGGATGCGATGGCCGGCCCTACTCCGGTTTCGGCACTGATCCACGCCGCGACCATGGTAACCGCCGGTGTCTACCTGATCGCCCGTACCCACGGCCTGTTCGCACTGGCGCCGGATATCCTGCACCTGGTAGGTGTCGTGGGTGGCGTGACGCTGGTGCTGGCAGGTTTTGCCGCGCTGGTTCAGACCGACATCAAACGTATCCTCGCCTACTCGACCATGAGCCAGATCGGCTACATGTTCCTGGCCCTGGGCGTCGGTGCATGGGATGGCGCGATCTTCCACCTGATGACCCACGCCTTCTTCAAGGCGCTGCTGTTCCTTGCATCCGGTGCGGTGATCGTTGCCTGCCACCACGAGCAGAACATCTTCAAGATGGGCGGCCTGTGGAAGAAATTGCCACTGGCCTACGCCAGCTTCATCGTCGGCGGCGCGGCCCTGGCGGCCTTGCCTCTGGTGACCGCGGGCTTCTACTCCAAGGATGAAATCCTCTGGGAAGCGTTCGCCAGCGGTAACGAAGGCCTGCTGTATGCCGGTCTGGTCGGTGCCTTCATGACCTCGCTGTACACCTTCCGCCTGATCTTCATCACGTTCCACGGTGAAGCGAAGACCGAAGCCCATGCCGGTCACGGCATTGCTCACTGGCTGCCGCTGTCGGTGCTGATCGTACTGTCGACGTTCGTCGGCGCGATGATCGTTCCACCGCTGCACGGCGTACTGCCGGAAAGCGTCGGCCATGCCGGCGGCGAAGCCAAGCACAGCCTGGAAATCGCTTCGGGCGCCATCGCCCTGTCCGGTATCCTGCTGGCCGCGCTGCTGTTCCTCGGCAAGCGTCGCTTCGTCACGGCCATCGCCAACAGCGGCATCGGCCGCTTCCTTTCGGCCTGGTGGTTCGCTGCCTGGGGCTTCGACTGGATCTACGACAAACTGTTCGTCAAGCCATACCTTGCGATCAGCCACATTCTGCGCAAAGACCCGCTCGACCAGACCATCGGTCTGATCCCGCGTATGGCCAAAGGCGGTCACACCGCCCTGAGCCGCACCGAGACCGGTCAATTGCGTTGGTATGCCGCCTCGATGGCTGCTGGTGCCGTGCTGGTAATCGGCGCCGTCGTGCTGGTAGCGGTCTGACTATGAACCTTGCGAACTTGCGAAAGGAAACGAGCCCGTCATGATTCTGCCATGGCTAATCCTGATCCCCTTCATCGGCGGCCTGCTGTGCTGGATGGGTGAGCGCTTCGGCGCCACCCTCCCCCGCTGGATTGCGCTGATCACCATGTCCCTGCTGCTCTCCCTCGGCCTCTGGCTGTGGGCCAACGGTGACTATTCATTTGCACCAAAACCTGGCGCCGATCCGACCTGGGCGCTTGAGTTCAAACACGTCTGGATCCAGCGCTTCGGCATCAACGTGCACCTGGCCCTCGACGGCCTGTCGCTGTTGATGATCCTGCTGACCGGCCTGCTGGGTGTCCTCTCGGTACTCTGCTCCTGGAAAGAGATTCAGCGTCACGTGGGCTTCTTCCACCTGAACCTGATGTGGATCCTGGGCGGTGTCGTTGGCGTGTTCCTCGCCCTCGACCTGTTCATGTTCTTCTTCTTCTGGGAAATGATGCTGGTGCCGATGTACTTCCTCATCGCGCTCTGGGGTCACAGTTCTTCGGACGGCAAGAAAACCCGGATCTACGCGGCGACCAAGTTCTTCATCTTCACTCAGGCTTCCGGCCTGATCATGTTGGTGGCGATCCTGGGCCTGGTACTGGTCAACTTCAACGACACCGGCGTGATTACCTTCAACTACGCCGATCTGTTGAAAACCAAGATGTCGCAGACCACCGAGTACATCCTGATGCTCGGCTTCTTCATCGCCTTCGCGGTCAAGCTGCCCGTCGTACCGTTCCACTCCTGGTTGCCTGACGCTCACGCCCAGGCACCGACCGCGGGCTCCGTGGACCTGGCCGGTATCTTGCTGAAGACTGCTGCGTACGGCCTGCTGCGTTTCGCCCTGCCGCTGTTCCCGAATGCCTCGGCCGAGTTCGCGCCGTTCGCCATGACCCTGGGTCTGATCGGGATCTTCTACGGTGCGTTCCTGGCCTTTGCGCAAACCGACATCAAGCGTCTGATTGCCTTCTCGTCCGTTTCCCACATGGGCTTCGTGTTGATCGGCATCTACTCCGGCAGCCAACTGGCACTGCAGGGCGCGGTCATGCAGATGCTGGCTCACGGTCTGTCGGCCGCGGCACTCTTTATCCTCTCCGGTCAGCTGTACGAGCGCACCCACACCCGCGATATGCGTGAGATGGGTGGCCTGTGGTCGAAGATTGCCTACCTGCCAGCCCTCAGCCTGTTCTTCGCAGCGGCGTCGCTGGGCCTGCCGGCGACCGGTAACTTCGTCGGTGAGTTCCTGATCCTGATCGGCACCTTCGCCAGCGCGCCATGGGTCACCGTGATCGCCACGTCCGGCCTGGTATTCGGTTCGGTCTACTCGCTGATCATGATCCACCGTGCCTACTTCGGCCCGTCGAAATCCGACGCGGTGCTGCATGGCATGGACGGTCGCGAACTGATCATGGTGGTTGGGCTTGCGGCACTGCTGCTTTACATCGGCGTGTACCCGCAACCGTTCCTCGATACCTCTGCCGCGACGATGCATGGCGTGCAGCAGTGGCTCGGCTCCGCCTTCACTCAACTCGCTTCGGCCCGGTAAGAGCGCTATGGAATTCACGACTCAACACTTTATCGCGCTTGCGCCGTTGTTGATCACCAGCGCCACGATCATCGTGGTGATGCTGGCTATCGCGTGGCGCCGCAACCACTCGCAAACCTTCCTGCTGTCGGTGGCAGGTCTTAACCTGGCCTTACTGTCGATCCTGCCAGCCCTGAAAGTCGCGCCATTGGCCGTGACCCCGTTGCTGCAGATCGACACCTTCGCCTGCCTGTACATGGCGCTGATCCTGGTCGCCACCCTCGCCTGTGTGACCCTCGCCCACGCCTACCTGGGCGATGGCGGTACGGGCTACCCGGGCAACCGTGAAGAACTTTACCTGCTGATCCTGATGTCCGCCGCCGGTGGCCTGGTGTTGGTCAGCGCGCAGCACCTGGCCGGTTTGTTCGTCGGTCTGGAACTGCTCTCGGTACCGGTCTACGGTCTGGTGGCTTACGCCTTCTTCAACAAGCGTTCGCTGGAAGCCGGCATCAAGTACATGGTGCTGTCGGCCGCCGGTTCCGCGTTCCTGTTGTTCGGCATGGCCCTGCTCTACGCCGAAGCCGGCAGCCTGAGCTTCAACGGCATCGGTCAGGCCCTGGCGGCCACCGGCCTGCCTAGCCCGATCGCGCAACTGGGCCTGGGCATGATGCTGATCGGCCTGGCGTTCAAACTGTCGCTGGTACCGTTCCACCTCTGGACCCCGGACGTTTACGAAGGGGCTCCGGCACCGGTGGCAGCGTTCCTGGCCACGGCCTCCAAAGTGGCTGTGTTCGCGGTGATGGTGCGTCTGTTCCAGATCTCGCCAGCGGCGAGCAGTGGCGTTCTGAGCAACGTGCTGACCGTCATCGCCATCGCGTCGATCCTGTTCGGTAACCTGCTGGCACTGACCCAGAGCAACCTCAAGCGTCTGCTGGGTTACTCGTCCATCGCACACTTCGGTTACCTGCTGATCGCCCTGGTGGCGAGCAAGGGCCTGGCCGTGGAAGCCATCGGCGTGTACCTGGTCACCTACGTGATCACCAGCCTCGGCGCGTTCGGTGTGATCACCCTGATGTCCTCGCCATACAGCGGCCGTGACGCGGACGCCCTGTACGAATACCGCGGCCTGTTCTGGCGCCGTCCGTACCTGACCGCCGTCCTGACCGTAATGATGCTGTCCCTGGCCGGTATCCCGCTGACCGCGGGCTTCATCGGCAAGTTCTACATCATCGCCACCGGCGTCGAATCGCACCAATGGTGGCTGGTCGGCTCCCTGGTACTGGGCAGCGCCATCGGCGTCTTCTACTACCTGCGTGTGATGGTCACCCTGTACCTGATGGAACCGAACCTGCGTCGCCACGATGCGCAACTGCACTGGGAACAACGTGCAGGCGGCGTGATGCTGCTGGCGATCGCCGTACTGGCGTTCTTCCTCGGCCTGTACCCACAACCGCTGCTGAACCTGGTTCAACAGTCGGGGTTGGCGGGTTGATCGCTTAAGCGATACTCGGTAGAAAACAGAAACGGCACCTTCGGGTGCCGTTTTTGCGTTTGTGGGATTTGTTACCGCTGCCCTCCCCTCCTTCTGCAATCCCCGAAACCTCGCGCAGGAATGTCCGTTTCGTCCTACATCCAGCACTGCGCACTTGGCTCTATCTTGAATGACTGGCTGGATCGATAAATCAACGCGAGGAAGAACAATGAACCGTGAGATCTTTTCCGAACTGGTAGACGGCCTCGACGCCTTGGCCGCTGAGCGTCAAGGCAATGTCACGCTGCTGACCCATCGAGTGAAACGCTCCAAATCGCCGCCCGTCCCACTTGAAGAATCGCGCATCTTTACCGCCTCCCAATATTCTGGCTATATTTGTCCAGAATATGGGAGAGAAACCATGATCGTCGTTCCGTTGGCCGAAGCAAAAAACAATCTGTCCAAACTCGTCGATGACGCAGCCGCCGGGCAGATCATCACGATTGCCAAACATGGTCGAGCCCTTGCGCGTCTGGTTCCGGTGGGAAAACCCCGCGGCCAGCGTATCGGAGCGATGAAAGGCAAACTGGTGCTCCCCGAAGACTTTGATGCCTCACTGCCTGACGACATGCTCGATGCTTTTGAAGGCACTCAAGAATGAGGCTTCTGCTCGACACAAATATTTTGCTCTGGACGCTCAGCGATGACCCCAGGCTATCCAGCAAAGCCAGAAAGCTCATTGAGAGCGCTGCCGACATTTACATCAGCGCAGCGACATTCTGGGAGATGGCGATCAAGGTTGGACTGGGAAAGCTGAACGTTGACTTGGAAGAAATCCGCCAGTGCTGCCTCGACAGCGGGTTCATCGAGCTGCCTGTGACCTCAGAACACGCCATTGCCGTGAAGGACCTCGAACATCACCATCGTGACCCGTTTGACCGTCTCATTGTTGCAACGGCCATGACAGAACCCATGAAACTCCTCACCGCCGATCCATTGGTTGTCCGGTACACGGATCTGGCTGTTTTGGTCTGATCGGGCAACACCACACCCACATGACGAAATTGTAATTCCCCCATCACCTTGGCGTTATCCGCAGCTTGCAACGATGTCACCCGGCGACCATGCCGGCGGGCCCTTGCCCGCCGAACAATAAAACCCACGCCGAAGCACGTTCCCGTTCTGCCGAACCCAAGGAGTGATTGATGGTTAACAATACAAAAATGTCGATAGCCGCTTTAGCGGTGGTTGTCGGCTCCGGGCCGTCCATGGTGTTGGCGGAAGAAAAACCCGAGGGGTTTATCGAGGGCAGCAGCCTGACGGTGCTCAACCGCAACTTATACTTCAATCGTGATCACCGTGACGGCCAGTCGAGTCCCACCGGCAATGGCTATTCCGAGGCCTGGGCTCACGCGGTCATCAGCAAGTTCGAATCCGGCTTTACCCAAGGCACCGTTGGATTCGGGGTCGACGCGTTTGCGATGATCGGCTTGAAACTCGATACCGGTGACGGGCGCAACGGTGGCCGTAGTTCTTTCGACGTGTTGCCGGTCGACAGCGATGGTCAGGCGCGGGATGAATACACCAAGGTCGGTGGCGCCGCCAAAGTGCGCGCCTTCGATACGGTGGTGAAGGTCGGCGATGTGTTCCCCGCCAACCCGGTGGTTGCGGCGGGTGACTCCCGACTGTTGCCGGAAAGCTTCCGGGGTGTCACGGCCACCAACACCAGCATCGAAGGTCTGTCGGTACAGGGCGGTCGCCTGCATGCGATGAGCCAGCCGGTGTCCAGCGACATGCGCGAAAACTTCGCGACCTTCTACGCCGGTCCAGTCAATTCGCCGTGGGTCGGCTATCTCGGTGGCGACTATGCACTGAACAAAAACCTCAGTTTCAGCCTGTATTCCAGTCGCCTCAAGGATGCCTGGAATCAGTATTACGCCGGCACCGCATGGACTTATCCGCTGTCGGATGACCTGTCGCTGTTCGGTGGCTTGAACTATTACAAGGCGGTCGACGAAGGCAAACAACTGCTCGGCGAGTTCGACAACAACATCTGGAGCGGCCGTGTCGGGGTGAAACTCGGCGCCCACTCCGTTGCCTTGTCGCACCAGCGCAACAACGGCAACGACGACTTCGATTACCTGCGCCAGTCCGACTCGATCTTCCTCGACAACTCCATCCAGTACAGCGACTTCAACTCGCCCAAGGAACGTTCGTGGATGGTGCGTTACGACCTCGACATGAGCAGCTATGGCGTGTCGGGTTTGTCGTTCATGACTCGTTACGCCCGCGGCACCGACGCCGATTACTCCAACGCCAACGCCGTGTACATGCGCCGCGATGCCGACGGCAACCCACTGACTGACCAGAAGCGCTGGGAGCGCGACATCGAAGTCAAATACGTGGTGCAGAGCGGCTCGTTGAAAGACATGTCTCTGCGTCTGCGCCAGGCCACCACCCGCGCCACGGCGTTTGAGTCGGATCTGGATGAAGTGCGGGTGATTGTCGAGTATCCGCTGGCGATTCTCTGACTTCACGGTTTATGCAAATTCACCTTTAGAAGCTCCTTGCTCCTTTGGTAAGAGGTGAATCCTTTGGCGTCCTTCGGGGCGCCTTTTTTATGCCCGTGAATTGAGCACTGCAGAAGCAGCCTTCGGCGACGCCTACAGGGTCGGCTTCTGTTTCGGGAGGGTTTGGTGTTGGCTTTTTCATGATTTCGGCATTCAGCGTGATGGTTAGAGCTGACCCATTCGGTTCCACGCGAAAAGGAGGCAGCTGTACGCAGGTTGGAACCCGGGCCACTGAGCAAAACCCGACAGACTCGAAGTCTCCCGCGCACAGCCGCCATAACGGAGTGCACACATCAAGGTGCGCACGTCATGAAAGGCGCTTTTGCTTTCAGTGGAGCCGCGGGGTTCCAATTCCGATCACTGAATTGGCAGCGACAAACACAGGCTAGAGAGCGGACGTCCGACGGACAACCTGAAAACATTGTGGGAAGCCTCCCTACCTTCGCCATATCTGTTAAACATCCCGAATTGAAATACTCAACGTAGGTTGGAGGCCCTCTGTGCCCTCACCCGCCCTGTCGGCGGCAATCGCCTGCCACGGTGTATTTGATGGTATTGAGTTGGCCCTTTGAATCTTCATAGGTCATGGCAGTCGGCACCACGGAGCAGGCAACTTGCGGTCGCACAACGCTCACCACTTTGACCACATCCAGTTTCATCCCGTATTCGTAGTCTTTCACCACCGGCGCAGGTTTACCCTGGTTGGCCGCGTACTGCTCCATGGCTTTGGCGTTGGCACTGAACGCCCTCTCAAACGTCCGGTCACCGCCGCCTTCTGCCAGCGCATTCAACGACATCGCCAGCGCCCCGGCGAACGCCACCCACTTAAAAACTTTCATACCCAGTACCTTCAAATCCAGGCTCAAAAAAAGCCCGGCATCGGCAATCGATGACGGGCCAGTTCAGGTGCGGCACGCTTACAAGTCTTTGGTCTTGTCGTCCTTTTTTTCATTCAACACGACGGGGTTACGCGCCTGTTCCTTGGCGACAAACGCCTCCACCGAACGGTCATTGGCCGCCATCATTTTCTCAAAGACTCTGTCGCCGCCACCTTCAGCCAAAACAACAGAAGACATCACCAACGCCGCTGCGAACGCACTCAGTTGTACAAATTTCATGCTTGATTCCTCGTTTAATTAACTAACGGGATCAAGGTAACAATCCGAACCTTTCGTGACGGTGGCGCGCAAATTACATATCCGTTATGTAACCTGAAAGGCACCTGTGGCGAGGGAGCTTGCTCCCGCTGGGTCGCGAAGCGGCCCCTCCTTCACCAAAAAAAGAAGGGGCCTGCTACGCAGTCCAGCGGGAGCAAGCTCCCTCGCCACAGATAGTGGTATGCCTGAAACATTGGCTTATGAGGTGGGACTCCTCTCCTCTTCACCTCGGTGCGCGAGCTGATACAGCGCCGGCAAAATCAGCAGCGTCAGGATGGTCGAAGACAGAATCCCGCCGATCACCACCGTCGCCAACGGTCGCTGCACCTCCGCACCCGTGCCGGTCGCCAAAGCCATGGGAATGAAGCCCAGGGACGCCACCAGCGCCGTCATCAACACCGGGCGCAGACGCGTGAGCGCACCCTCATTGATTGCATCAGCGAGCGAACGCCCCTCCTCCCGCAAATTGCGGATAAACGCGATCATCACCAGACCGTTGAGCACCGCCACCCCCGATAGCGCAATGAAACCAACGCCCGCCGAGATCGACAGCGGAATATCCCGCACCCACAAGGCCATGACGCCCCCGGTCAACGCAAACGGAATCCCGGTGAACACCAGCAAGCCATCCTTGAGGTTGTTGAACATCATGAACAGCAGCCCGAACACCAACAGCAAGGCCACCGGCACCACGATCTGCAAGCGTTTGGCCGCCGACTGCAACTGCTCGAACTGCCCGCCCCAGCCGGTCCAGTAACCCGCCGGAACCTGCACATCGCGCTCAATCACCTCACCGGCCTCTTTAACGAAGGAGCCAATATCGCGCCCACGCACGTTGGCGCTGACGATCACCAGCCGCTTGCCGTTTTCGCGGCTGACCTGATTCGGCCCGAGCACCAGATCAAGGCTGGCGACGTCCTTGAGGGCGATGAAGCCAATCTGATCAGCCGCGCCATTCAGGGGCGCCGGCACCGGAATCAACAGTGCCGACAAACCTTCGATGTCCTTGCGCATGGCATCGGACAGGCGCACCACCATGTCGAAACGCCGATCGCCTTCATACAATGTCCCGGCCTGACGCCCGCCGACTACCACCGCAATGGTGTCTTGCACGTCGCCGACGTTGAGCCCATAACGCGCCGCCTTGTCGCGGTCGATGTTGATGGTCAGCACCGGCAGGCCGGTGGTTTGCTCGACCTTGACCTCGGACGCGCCGTTGACCTTCTGCATGGCGGCGGCGACCTTCGCCGCCGTGGCGTTGAGCACGTCCATGTCATCCCCGAACACCTTGACCGCCACATCGCTGCGCACGCCGGAGATCAGTTCGTTGAAGCGCAACTGGATCGGCTGCGACAGTTCATAGTTGCTGCCCGGCAGCGTCGCGGCGGCTTGTTGCAGTTCGGCCATCAGCGTTTCGCGGGACTTGCCCGGATCCGGCCACTGCGCCTTCGGCTTGAGCATCACGTAGCTGTCGGAGATGTTCGGCGGCATCGGGTCGGAGGCGATTTCGGCGGTACCGGTACGGGCGAACACACGCTCGACTTCGGGCACCTTGTTGAGAATCAAGGTCTCCAGACGCTGCTGCATATCCACCGATTGCGTGAGGCTGGTGCCCGGCACGCGCAAGGCTTGCAAGGCAAAATCGCCCTCACTGAGGCTCGGCACAAACTCGCTGCCCATGCGGCTGGTAAGCACGCCGCTGAGCACAATCACAGCCAGCGCCGAACCCACCGCCATGGCGCGATGGGACATCACCCACGCCAGCGCCGGCGCATAAACGCGACGCGCGCCGCGCATGACCACGCCCTCTTCTTCCTTGACCTTGCCGGTGACAAACAACGCGATGGCCGCCGGCACAAAGGTCACCGACAACAGCATGGCGCCCAACAGCGCGATGACCACCGTAAAGGCCATCGGGTGGAACATTTTTCCTTCGACACCGCTCAGGGCGAAGATCGGCAGGTACACGACCATGATGATCAACTGGCCGAAAATCAGCGGCCGCCGCGCTTCTTTGGCCGCCGCGAATACTTCGTGGAAACGCTCGGAACGGCTCAGCAAACGCCCGTGATGCTGCTGCGCATGGGCCAGCCGTCGCAGGGTGTTTTCGACGATCACCACCGCGCCGTCGACGATGATGCCGAAGTCGAGGGCGCCGAGGCTCATCAGGTTGGCACTGACTTTGTTGGTGAACATGCCGGTGAAGGTGAACAGCATCGACAGCGGAATGACCATCGCGGTGATCAACGCCGCGCGGATGTTGCCCAGGAACAGGAACAGAATCGCGATGACCAGAATCGCCCCTTCCACCAGGTTCTTCTTCACCGTGGCGATGGCCTTGTCCACCAGGTGCGTGCGGTCATACACCGGAACCGCGATCACCCCTTTGGGCAGGGAACGGTTGATCTGCTCAAGCCTGGTCGCCACTGCCTGGGAGACCGTCCGGCTGTTTTCGCCGATCAGCATGAACACCGTGCCCAGCACCACTTCGCGACCGTTTTCGGTGGCGGCACCGGTACGCAGTTCGCGGCCGATGTCTACCGTCGCGACGTTCTTGATCCGGATCGGCGTCCCGTCGACATTGGCCATCACGATATTGGCGATGTCGTCAGTGCTCGCCACTTGCCCAGGCGCGCGAATCAGCAGCTGCTCGCCGCTGCGCTCGATGTAACCGGCACCGACGTTGGCGTTGTTGCGCTCCAGCGCCGTGACCAGATCGGTGAGGGTCAATTTGTAAGCCGCCAGCCGCTTCGGGTCGGGGGCGATCTGGTATTCCTTGGCGAATCCGCCGATGGTGTTGATCTCGGCCACACCGGGCACGTTGCGCAATTGCGGCTTGATGATCCAGTCCTGAATCACCCGCAAATCGGTTGGCGTGTAGGCGGTGCCGTCGTCCTTCAGCGCACCGTCCTGCGCCTCCACCGTCCACAGGAAAATCTCCCCGAGCCCGGTGGAAATCGGCCCCATCAGCGCTTCCGCGCCCTCGGGCAATTGCTCCCTGGCGATCTGCAAACGCTCGTTGACCAATTGCCGGGCGAAGAACAGATCGGTGCCGTCCTTGAAGATCACCGTGACCTGCGACAGCCCCGAACGCGACAGCGAACGGGTCTGTTCCAGCGCCGGCAAACCGGCCATGGCGGTTTCAATCGGGAAGGTGATGCGCTGCTCGGTTTCCAGTGGCGAGAACCCGGCCGCGCCGGTGTTGATTTGCACCTGGACGTTGGTGATGTCGGGCACGGCGTCGATCGGCAGTTTTTGGTAACTGGCGATGCCAAGGCCGGCCATGAGGAGAACAGCGAGCAGCACGATGATGCGCTGCTCGATGGCAAACTGGATCAGGCGTTCGAACATGAGAACCTTCCGGTCGAGGTTGACGGATCAGTGGGAGCCTTCAATGAGAATGCTCGGCTGAGGCTTTGCCCAACTCCGATTTGAGGACGAAGCTGCCGGCACTGGCGACTTGCACGCCCGGTTCCAGCCCTTGGGTGACTTCCACCAGACCGGCCGCGCGACTGCCCAGCTCCACCGGTTGCGCCTTGAAGCCGTCGTCGGTGCGCACGAACACCGTGGGCTTGTCCTCGACGGTCTGGATCGCGCTTTCAGGTACGGCTACCCTGGCTTGGCGACTGTCGGTCGCCACCAGCGCGGTGACAAACAGGCCGGGACGCCACGAGCCTTGCGGATTTTCCAGGGTCACGCGGACCGTTGCAGTGCGGGTCTGTTCACCGAGCAAACTGCCGACGTAGGCCACGGTGCCGGCGATTTCAGCATTGAGTTCCGGGGCGCTGACGGTGACCGGTTTGC
Organism: Pseudomonas sp. Pseusp15; assembly: GCF_059492165.1. NCBI lineage: Bacteria > Pseudomonadati > Pseudomonadota > Gammaproteobacteria > Pseudomonadales > Pseudomonadaceae > Pseudomonas > Pseudomonas sp. Pseusp15. The sequence goes on along the minus strand of NZ_CP168523.1, from coordinate 1,318,667 downwards.
CCACTTGTACCTTGGTCAGATCCTTGGGCGAAACGCCGAACGTCACCCACACCCGCGACAGGTCGGAGAGGGTAAAAGCCGCCGAGGTCTCATCGACCACCTCCCCCGGCGTCAGGTGTTTTTCCACCACCACACCGTCGAACGGCGCGCGCAGTTCATAGCGATTGCCGCCGGTGGCGACCACGCTGCCGCTGAGCACGCTGATTTTTTGCCGGGCATTGGTCAGGGCAATTTCGGCTTCTTCCAATGCCTGGCGTGCCTGAAGGAAATCCTGCTCGGCGGAGATCTTGTCCTGCCACAGTTTTTTCTCGCGTTCGTAGGTGGTGCGCGCCAAGGTCAGGCGCCGCTGCGCGGCAGCCTGTTCGCTGCGCTGATCAGAGATCTGCTGACTGGCGATCACCGCCAGCAACTGGCCCTTCTTCACCGACTGCCCGAGATTGACCGACACCGACTCGACCACGCCAGGGACGCGCGGCACCACGTGCGCGGTACGGTCTTCGTCAAAGCGCACTTCGCCGGGGAACGGCAAGCCGAGGCTGATGTTCTGCGCCCGCGCTTCGGCCAGTTGAATGCCCGCCGCAGCGATCTGCTCGGTGCTCAGCTCCAGGTGCCCTTCTTCTATATGTTCACCGTCGGCTGCTGCGCCTTCTTCAGCGTGACCGGCGTGCTCCGCCGCTTCATCGGCGTGCGCGTCGATGGACGCATTGCCCGGCCACATCGAGCCAATACCAATGCCCAGCGCCAACGTCGCCGCAGCCACCACGATCAGTTTTTTTTCCATGGAAACTCCTCTGCGCCATGCCATCGCGCAGTGATTTGAAAGATGAAATTCAAGGGCTGACGGTGAGGTCGCCGAAGATGCGTTCGATGCGTACTCGCGCGTCCGTCGCCTCGCTGACGGCCTGGATGTATTGGCTGCGGGCGGCGATCAGGGTGCGCTGGGCGTCGAGCACATCGAGGAAGCCGAACTTGCCCATTTCGAAGCCGCGTGTGGCGCTGTCGACCGCACTTTGCGCGGCGGGCAGGATGGTCTGGTTGAACGCTTCGACTTCGCCGTTGGCGGTCTGCCATTGCTCAAGGGCGGTCTGGATTTCCGTGCGCAAACGCAGCTCGGTGGCGTTGCGCAGGTCCCGCGCCTGATCGCTGCGCCGGGCTGCCGCCAGCACGTTGCCCTGATTGCGGTTGAACAGCGGAATCGGCAGCGACAGCCCGACCACGTTGACCCGCTCGCGCTCGGTTTCGCTGTATTGACTGCCAATGCTCACGGTCAGGTCGGGAATGCGTTGCGACTTTTCCAGACCCAATGAGGCTTCGCGCTGATCGATCTGCAATTTGGCCAGACGCAGTTCGGCGGTCTCGTTCAGGCGCTCCAGCAATCGGCTCGCCGGTGGCACGGTGGGCACGCTTTGCGTGGCCGCTTGCACGGTGGTCGAGGCTGGCAACGGTGCGCCCATGACCTGCGCCAATTGCTGATAGGCGTTGGCCTGATCACGCTCGGCGCGGCTCAGTTCCAGGCGCATTTCGGAGAGTTGCACGTGCGCCCGGGTGCCTTCGACTGGCGATGATTTGCCGGCCTCGATGCGTCCTTGGGCGACGCGCAAACCGTGTTCGGCCAGTTGCAGCGACTGGCGGGACAACTGCAAGCGTTGTTGCGCGGTCCGGGCGCTGTTGAACGCCTGAATCACATCGGCGCGCAAGGCATTGCGCTTGCGCTCCCACTCGATCCCGGCGGCGTCCTGCGCGCGGCTGGCGACGTCGATCCGTGCGCCACGTTTGCCGCCCAGTTCGATCGGTTGGCTGAGCATCAGCGTGGTGGTTCGCGAATCGCGCCGGGTGTCTTCGGCCTCCCACGACACTTCGGGGTTGGGGATCAGACCGGCCTGTTTGCGCTCACCCTCGGCGATGCCGATTTCCCACTGCGCAGCCGCCAGATCCGGGTTACCGGCGAATGCCGTTTGCAGGGCTTGATCGAGGGTCAGGGTCGATGCATGCACAAGCCCCGTGCCGGCCAGCCACACAACGCTGGCCGTCACTGTCCTCGCTGTTTTTTTCAGGCGTGATCGCGCCATCCGTTCTTTTAAACCGGGCAATGGAAGACTTCCTTTATTCAAGAATCTTTGATGCCGCCACGGTAGGGTTTTGAACTTATCGGCAAGGTGACTGGAACATTACAAATCCGTCATCCACGGTTTATGGAAGTTGTTTTGATCTAGGATGCGAAGTGCGAAAGGCGACATAGCAATACATGGAAACAAATACACGGTAGTTATCTGCCAAACAGCACTTGCCTGAATGTGGCGCATGGGCATTCGGGCTTGCCTGCTGCGAAAGGCTGTCGCAGACGACCCTATTAATGGCTCAAGACCCAGCATTTCAGTTGACCCTGTAGCCACTACAGCCTTTACCTTGCACGCCATCACACAGGGAAACCGCTGTAGGAAACCAGCACTCACAACCTCTAGTCGTTATTCAAATCCGTCCGGAAGCCCCTACAAAAACAACAACTTTCCTGGCCACCTTAATTAAATATCCATTAAATAAAAGTGGTGATAGATCATGCGAATCCTTGTCGTCGAGGACGAGCTTAAAGCTGCCGAATACTTGCATCAGGGACTGACGGAAAGTGGTTATATCGTTGACCACGCGGCCACTGGCGCCGATGGACTGCATCTGGCGCAACAGCAGGCATATGACCTGGTGATCCTGGATGTGAACCTGCCGGAACTCGATGGCTGGGGCGTGCTGGAGCAATTGCGTCGCACCCACTCCACCCGGGTGATGATGCTCACCGCCCGCGGGCGTCTGGCCGACAAGATTCGTGGTCTGGATCTGGGTGCCGACGATTATCTGGTCAAGCCATTCGAGTTTCCGGAATTGCTGGCGCGGGTGCGCACGCTGATGCGCCGCAGCGAAAACATCCCGGTGCCGCAGGTGCTCAAAGTCGCCGACCTGGAGCTTGATCCGGGCCGTCACCGCGCCTTTCGCGGCGAGCAGCGCATCGACCTGACCACCAAGGAGTTCGCCCTGCTGCATCTGCTGATGCGCCAGTCCGGGGAAGTACTGACCCGCACCCAGATCATTTCGCTGGTGTGGGACATGAACTTCGACTGCGACACCAACGTGGTCGAAGTGTCGATCCGGCGTTTGCGGGCGAAGATCGACGACCCGTTCGACAGCAAACTGATCCACACCCTGCGCGGCGTCGGCTACGTGCTGGAGGCGCGGGAATGAAGCCGGCCAGCCTGTCGATGCGCCTCGGCCTGACGGTGAGTATTCTCGGGGCGCTGCTGGTAGTGTTTCTGGCGATCCTGGCTTATTTCGCCCTGACCCATGAACTGAACGCGTTATCCAGGGACAGCCTGGCCCAGAAGATGGAACAGGTGGAACACAGCCTGTCGCTGTACGCCGATCCCGCAGAAATTCGTTCGGCGCCGCACATTCTGCTCGATCAGGTCATGGGCCATGACAACCTCACCCTGACGATTTATGACCGCAGTAACTTGCGCACGCCACTGTTGAAATCCGGCTCCGGCATGGCCGACCCGCGCCTTGAACGCAAGGCAGTGCTGGCCGCCGACGAACCACTGGCGTTCTCCGACGGCACCGACGATCAAGGCAAGCGCTACCTGACCGCTTCTCGGTTGGTCCGCATCAAGGACGGCACCCGCGTCCCGGTGCTGCTGTCGATGGACGATGCCCACAATCAGGCGTTGCTCAGCGCCTACCTGCGCTCGACGCTGATTGCTTTGCCATTGCTGCTGATCTTCATCGGCCTCAGTGCCTGGGCCGCCGTACAGCGGGGGCTGATGCCGTTGCGCGAGTTTCGCAAAGTGGCGGCGATGGTCTCGACGCAAGACCTCGGCCATCGGCTGTCGGTGCTCGACATGCCCCAGGAACTCAGTGAACTGGCCCAGGGGATCAACGTCATGCTGGATCGCCTCGACAATGGTGTGCAGCAGCTGTCGCAGTTCTCCGATGACCTGGCCCATGAACTGCGCACGCCGATCAACAATCTGATGGGCAAGGCACAGGTGACGCTGTCCCGGGAACGCACGGCCGAGGCGTACAAAAACGTCTTGGTGTCCTGCACCGAAGAGCTGGAGCGTGTTGCGCGGATTGTCTCGGACATGCTGTTTCTGGCGCAGGCCAGTAACCCCGTAGCGCTCACATCTTTCGAGTCGGTCGCCCTGGAAGAAGAAGTCGAAAAAGTGGCCGACCTGTTTTCCTTGTCGGCGCAAGACAAGCGCATCAGCCTGAGCGTGACCGGCAGCGCGCGCGTGCTGGGCGACCGGCTGATGATTCAACGGGCGATCTCGAACCTGCTGTCCAACGCCCTGCGCCACTGTCCGGCCGGGCAAACGGTTTCGCTGCACATTGAGCAAGAGGCGACACAGGTTGCACTGGAAGTCAGCAACCCCGGCGCGGGCATCGAAGCGCAGCATCTGCCGCACCTGTTCGACCGCTTTTACCGGGTCGACAGCAGCCGCTCCCGCTCACAAGGCAGCACCGGACTGGGCCTGGCCATCGTGCGCTCGATCATGAGCCTGCATCAGGGGGTGGCACAGGTTAAAAGCTCGCCTGGGACGTTGACGGTGTTTCGATTGGGATTTCCCACCCCCGATGAATAGATGCCCAGTCATTCAACCTGCATTTTTTCTGAAACGCCTTCATACGCGATAGGAAAATTCGTCGCGCGAAGAACCCTGAAGAGCCACAAAAGTCAGTCATCACGATTTCGCACCTCCATGCAGCTGAAATTTCCGACAAGTGCATGCGTCGAAATCGTTGGGGCGGGTATGTCCCGCAATACCGTCCCATTCAACACCCGCCGATGCGTCACGAAAAAAATCGTCAAGCCGACAATTGATGTGTACGTATTTCAACACCCCTTGAATATGTTTTTTGAAACTTCCTGTCACTTTTGACCGAGCCAATACCTGTCTTATACATTTGCTCCGTGCTCGATACAGCACATCCAATGTCTAACAAAAAGAGAGTTTAATTATGGGTTATATGGGTAACTGGAACGCCAACAAAGTGATCGACCTTGAACAACAGGAAGCGCCTACGCCAGAGCAGGTTGAAGAACTGCAACTGACTGAGGCTGAACAGTCCGAACTGGAAGCTGTATAAAAACGGGGGGCCGGCGCCCCCCGTTTCTCGATGGAACAAACAATGGGTTTCACACTTGCCGAACGAGAACTCACCCTGGAGCAAGCTGAACAGCGGATTCACGCTGAACTTGATGGCTTGGGCCTGCGTGTCGACACCCGCACACTGGGCCAGCAGATTGTCGCGGTCCATGCCTCTGCCAGCTCCAGCGATCAGCACCACACCGCCAGGGGATCAGGTAAAGGCTACCCGCGCCACGCCCGTGTCGGTGCACTTTACGAAATGCTGGAACACTATTTAAGTGACCACTTGGATACATCCGACATTCACTATGTAGCCCCGCGCTATTTTTCCGACACATCACTATTTACCGACGACACTGCCCTGGCACTTATCGCCGAACAACCCAATGCCATAACAGCCTGCCGACAGTATACGAATGTTCTAAAGCGCACTTCATTTACATACCCGGTCGCTTTATGCACACCCGGTTATTCACGACGAACACTGATACAAGACACAACCAACTATGGCGCACTGCAACGTTATGCCAGTAATAGCGGAACCGCTATTGGCGCAACTTACAACGAGGCGATTTTGCATGCTGCCAATGAATGTATTGAGCGCGATGCGGTTTCGTTGTTCTTGCTGGAGCATTTCTACTACGAAAACCACGCGCCCCTGCGCCGCGTCGAACGCATGTCCGATCACGACGAGCTGGGTCGGCTGTGGCTGGACGCCGAAGCGGAAATCGGCGCCGAGATCGTCCTTGTCGACATCAGCACCGAATTCCTGCCGCGAACCTTTCTGGCCTTTTCAGCCGCGCCATGCACTCACCCGCGAGTCTTCGGCACCGGTTGCTCGATCGATGCCAGGCATGGCGCATGGCGAGCACTTACCGAACTGGTTCAGTTACATCTTTGGTCCTCGGAGCCTGAACTGAGAGACTATCTGAGCAACGCTCAGCGGCATCTGACGGCCTTTCCTCGCCTGTTGCGCTGCCTGCGATTCGATCTGCATCCGCTGTTGAACCTGTGCGAGCAACAAACGGTAGTCTTGCCCGATGCTCGTGATGAACGACCATTGGCCGAGCAAATCAGCTTGCTGGCCGAAGACCTGCATCGGTATGGGCGCACGCTGGGCATTGCACCGCTTCACCAGACCGCACTCGGGACCACGCTGGTCAATGTCGTCATTCCGGGGCTGGAGCGATTTTTCGTAGTCTCCAGCGGCAACGTGGTTATCCCGCAGGCGCGGGGACGGCGCTTGGAAAGGCGACATGGAGCGCCGGCATGAACGCTCGATCGGCAACGACTGCCCTCCATCGAGAACAGCGCTTGGCTCAATCCTTCGTCCGTCATGTGGCATCCCCTGGCAAACTCGATCGTTACATCGAGCCCTTGGGGCCGGGGCTCCATCAGCTCTTCGTTCTGCGCGTGAATGGCTGCGACTGGGTGGGCCGAAAAGTCCTGCAACACACTGACACTGACACTGACGGCTGGCATATCAACAGCCTGCTCAGGCCCTGGATGTTGCTCGGACCGCTCGCTGAGTGGCATTGGGGCAATGAAGGTGCAGAGATCTATTTTCGAGGAGTTACCCGACAAGAAAAGGAAACGGCTTTCCACGTTGCGCAGACTAAACCGGACAGCGAGGTGTGTTTCCCGCTTCCTGTCACTGATGACACGGGCCTGGAGTTTGTTTGCCCGCCCGAATACTGGCAGTGCAATGAATCGCTCGCCAAGCAACTGGATGCCGACGAAAGCCACTTTCGCCAGCATTGCGCAACGTTACTCAAGACGATATCGAGTCCCGGCGCGGTGATCCATGATCCGGCGTGCTCGACTGGGGAATTCATTGCGCACCTGGCCCGCGAACTCCCCGACCGACATTGCCTGGGCTCCGATCGTTCGGCGTCGATGATCGAACATGCAAAAAATCGTCATGGCACCTCATCTGCCGAATTTTATCTGGCCGATGCCCGAAACATTGCCTCTGCCGGCATCAAATGTGATGTGCTGATACTGCGTTTCCTCAATGCCGAAGTCATGACTCGCGCCGATGCGCAGCAGACATTGCACGATATGGCACCGTGCGTGAATCCGGGAGGCACGATTATCGTTTTCGGCCATACGCCGGTACTGATTTCCGTTCCCTACATGGCCCAGATCCTGAAACTGCAGGTGATTTCCAGTGTAGCGGCCCGCCCCGGGCACACGGAGCTGTTCCAGTTCTACAGGCTGAAGGTTCCCATCTGATGGTGGTCTCCCCGATCAATGGCTACTACCCGACTCGTGACGGCCACCATCTCTATTGGGAGCGGCACGGCACCCCCGGCAGCGAACCGATATTTTTCCTGCATGGCGGGCCGGGTGGTCGTAGCACCCTCCATCATCTTGAGTTCTTCGATCTGCGATGTTTCGATATCATTTTGTTCGACCAGCGAGGCTGCGGGCGCTCCCTTCCCCTCGGCGAGCTCCAGCACAACAACACTGGGCTGTCCGTTGAAGACATCGATGCCCTGCGTCGGCATTTTGGTTTCGAAAAAATCAGTTTGCTGGGCATTTCATGGGGAAGCTGGTTGGCCATCCAATACCAGCATCGCTATCCCGACGCCATTCTGAAAACCACGTTGGTCTCGGTGTTCATACCATTTGTTGCGAACGTAAGCGCCTACGATAAAACCTTGAGCGAGGGTTTATCTCAATTAACCCCTGGCTCCCACGACGCCAGTGCGCGGGGTATCTACCAGATACTGAGCAATGGTTGCGAGGTGCAACAGCGTCAGGCTGCCATCCACTGGCTGCAGGCTATTTTGCAATTGAACGGGCAATCGATGTGCCCGCACGCACTCGAAGACTTCGTTGATGAAGAAGCGGTGCGCGCCATCTGCCTGGAGTTGCATTACCACGTTAATCACTATTTCTTCACACGGGCGGACGAGCGTCTCCGGGTCGATGCCGATACCCTGGTGATACAAGGCATCAAAGACACCTTCGGCATGTCCAGCGTACGTTGGCTTCGCCAGCGCCAGAACATCCGTTGTCGTCTGCTCCACGCCGGGCACAACGCCTTCGACCTCGCGGTAATGAGAACCGTGCGCCAGTCGCTGAAACGAGAAAGTGGACATAAATAGAAACGGCACCCGAAGGTGCCGTTCGACGTCGCAGGCCGATCTGTTACTTACGCGCCACCTCCCACGATTTCAGCAGTTCGGCATAGCTCACGGTTTCACCCTTGGGCTTCTCGTTGGCCAGTTTCGGCTTCGGTGCGCCCGGTTGGTCGAACCAGTATTGCGCGTCGCGTTCCGGGTTCATTTTCGGCGCGCAAGTGGCCTGGGCCTTGGAGCGTTCCAGACGGGTCATGATCGCGTCCTGATCCTTGGCCAGACCATCGAGCGCCTGTTGCGGGGTTTTCTCGCCGCTGGCGGCTTCGGCGATGTGGCTCCACCACAACTGTGCCAGACGCGGATAGTCCGGCACGTTGGTGCCGGTCGGGGTCCATTGCACCCGCGCCGGGCTGCGATAGAACTCGACCAGGCCACCGAGCTTCGGCGCCAGGTCGGTCATGGCTTGAGAGTTGATGTCCGACTCGCGGATCGGTGTCAGACCGACGATGGTTTTCTTCAGCGACACGGTTTTCGAGGTCACGAACTGCGCGTACAGCCAGGCCGCGAGTTTCTGTTTCTCAGGCGTGGACTTCATGAATGTCCAGGAACCCACGTCCTGATACCCAAGCTTCATGCCCTCTTCCCAGTACGGCCCTCTCGGCGACGGCGCCATGCGCCACTTCGGCGTACCGTCGGCGTTCACCACCGGCAGCCCCGGTTTGGTCATGTCGGCGGTGAACGCGGTGTACCAGAAAATCTGCTGGGCAATGTTGCCCTGGGACGGCACCGGGCCGGATTCGGAGAAGGTCATGCCCGCCGCTTCCGGTGGCGCATATTTCTTCAGCCAGTCGACGTATTTGGTGGTGGCAAAAACCGCTGCCGGGCCGTTGGTATCGCCTCCGCGGGTCACGCTGGAGCCGACCGGATGACAGTCTTCGACACGAATGCCCCACTCATCCACCGGCAAACCGTTGGGCAAGCCCTTGTCACCGCCACCGGCCATGGAGAACCAGGCATCGGTAAAGCGCCAGCCCAGGGACGGGTCTTTCTTGCCGTAGTCCATGTGCCCGTAGACCCGCTTGCCGTCGATCTCCTTGACGTCTTCGCTGAAGAATTTGGCGATGTCTTCATAGGCAGACCAGTTCACCGGCACGCCCAGTTCATAGCCATACTTTTCCTTGAACTTGGCTTTCAGCTCCGGGCGCTCGAACCAGTCGGCGCGGAACCAGTAGAGGTTGGCGAACTGTTGATCGGGCAATTGATAGAGCTTGCCATCGGGCGCAGTGGTGAAGGAGGTGCCGATGAAGTCCTTGATGTCGAGGGTCGGCGAGGTGAAGTTTTTACCTTCATTGGCCATCAGGTCGGTAATGGCTTCGGTCTTGCCGTAACGGAAATGGGTGCCGATCAGGTCCGAGTCGTTGACCCAGCCGTCATAGATGCTCTTGTCCGACTGCATCACGGTCTGCAGCTTTTCCACCACATCGCCTTCTTGCAGCAGGTCGTGGGTGACTTTGATGCCGGTGATCTCGGTAAAGGCCTTGGCCAGCACCTTGGACTCGTATTCATGGGTGGTCAGGGTTTCCGAGACAACCTTGATGTCCATCCCGCGAAACGGCTCGGCCGCCTTGATGAACCACTTCAATTCCGCGAGTTGCTGATCGGCCGTCAGGGTGGACGGTTTGAATTCGCTGCCGATCCATTTTTTCGCAGCGTCTTCGTAGGCATCAGCCCAGGCCGATGCGCTCAAACCGCTGAGTGCCAGCATGGCTGCCAATGAAATGCTATGTCGCAGCTTATTGTTTTTGTCGAACATAGAGACCTCCTGTTTAGGTTTTGGAGCACGATTGCCGAGCGATTCGACTAGCCCCAACGCATCACAGCCAACAGCCACACCAGGGACAACGCGAACGCTATCCAGATGCTCCAGTCGGTGACGCCGATTACCAGCAAATGCAGGTAGGCGCTGCCGAGAAGACCGATAAACAAGCGATCGCCACGGGTGGTGGCAATCGGCAGAAAACCTTTTCGAAGAATGCTTGGCGAACGCAACTCCCAGGTCGTCATGCCCACCAGGATCAAGGCGATGACGCCGAAGAACGCCGCCGTCGGGCCGGTCCAACTCATCCATTCCATCATCAGTTCCTCATACCCGGCCCAGGGCAAAGCCCTTGGCCACATGGTTGCGAACAAACCAGATCACCAGCATGCCCGGCAGGATGGTCAACACCCCCGCTGCCGCTAGCACGCCCCAGTCGATGCCCGACGCCGAGACCGTACGGGTCATCACCGCGGCGATGGGTTTGGCGTTCACCGACGTCAGGGTTCGCGCCAGCAACAGTTCGACCCAGGAAAACATGAAGCAGAAAAACGCCGTGACACCGATCCCGGAACCGATCAGCGGGACGAAAATCTTCACGAAGAACTTGGGAAAGCTGTAGCCGTCGATGTAGGCCGTTTCGTCGATTTCCTTGGGGACACCAGACATGAAGCCCTCAAGAATCCACACCGCCAGCGGCACGTTAAACAGACAGTGAGCCAACGCCACCGCGATGTGCGTGTCGAACAACCCGATCGAGGAATACAGCTGGAAGAACGGCAGCAGGAACACCGCCGGCGGTGCCATGCGGTTGGTCAGCAGCCAGAAAAACAGGTGCTTGTCACCGAGAAAGCGGTAACGGGAAAACGCATAGGCCGCCGGCAACGCCACGGTCAGGGAAATGATCGTGTTCATGCTGACGTAGTACGCCGAGTTGAGGTAGCCGGTGTACCAGCTCGGGTCGGTGAAGATCACCTTGTAGTTGGCGAAGGTGAAATCCTGGGGAAACAGCGTCAGGCCGCCGAGGATTTCGGTGTTGCTCTTGAAGGACATGTTCAACAGCCAGTAAATCGGCACCAAAAGGAACAGGATGTAGATCAGCAGCGGGATCAGCTTTCTCTTGCTCATGGCGGGCCTCACCGATTGGCGTCAGAGTGAGTCATGGCGGTGTAGAACAGCCACGACACCAACAGGATGATCAGGAAGTACACCAGCGAGAAAGCTGCCGCCGGGCCCAGATCGAATTGGCCTACGGCCATTTGGGTCAAAGTCTGACTCAAGAAGGTCGTGGCATTGCCCGGACCGCCACCGGTCAGCACGAACGGCTCGGTGTAGATCATGAAACTGTCCATGAACCGCAGCATCACCGCGATCAGCAGCACGCTCTTGAGCTTGGGCAACTGGATGTGTCGGAACACCGCCCAGGCCGACGCCCGATCGATCCGCGCCGCCTGGTAGTACACGTCCGGAATCGCCCGCAGACCGGAGAAACACAACAACGCCACCAGCGACGTCCAGTGCCACACATCCATCACTAGCACCGTGACCCAGGCATCCATGGTGTTGGCCGCATAGTTGTAGCTGATGCCCATGCCGTTGAGGCTCGACCCGAGCAGGCCGATATCGGCGCGACCGAAGATCTGCCAGATGGTGCCGACCACGTTCCATGGAATCAGCAGCGGAATCGCCAGAATGATCAGCACCACCGACGACCAGCGGCCCTTGATCGGCATGGTCAGGGCGATGGCGATGCCCAACGGAATTTCGATCAACAACACGCAGGCGGAATAGATGAACTGGCGCAGCAGCGAGTCATGCAGCCGTGGGTCGAGCAACACCTGCTTGTACCAATCGGCGCCGACGAAATAGCGGCTGGACTGGTCGAAGATGTCCTGCACCGAGTAGTTGACCACGGTCATCATCGGGATCACCGCACTGAATGCCACCAGCAGGAACACCGGCAGCACCAGCCACCAGGCCTTGTTGTTCTGCACCTTGTTCATGGCAGCACCTCCAGCAGGTAATCATCGGCATAGACCATCAACCACTGGGCCGGAAAACTGATGTACACCGTGCCATCGGGCACCGGTTTGTCTTCGGCCAGGCGTACTTTCAGCAGAACGCCGTCGAGGTTCAGGGTCATGATCTTGTAGGTGCCCAGGTCTTCGACGTGTACGACCTTTGCCTGCAACGCGTCATCAAAGGCCTCCTCCCACACATGAACGAACTCCGGACGGATGCCGACCTTCAGGGTTTTCCATTCGGTGTCGGCGATTTGTTTCTGCATCGCTTCGGACAACGGCAAGTGAGTCCCGGCAAAACCGACACCGCCGGGTTGCGGTTGAACCTCGATCAGGTTCATCCCCGGGCTGCCGATGAAATAGCCGACAAAGGTGTGGCTCGGCCGCTCGAACAATTCCCGTGGCGTACCGAACTGCACGATCTGCCCGCCATACATCACTGCGATCTTGTCGGCGAAGGTCGAAGCTTCGAGCTGATCGTGGGTGACGTAGACCATGGTGATGTTGAACTGCTCGTGGATCTGCTTGAGCTTGCGCCGCAGCTTCCACTTCAGGTGCGGGTCGATTACCGTCAACGGTTCATCGAAGAGGATCGCCGACACGTCATCGCGCACCAGCCCACGGCCCATGGAGACTTTCTGTTTTTCATCGGCGGTGAGGTTGCGCGCCTTCTTGTGCAGCAACGCCTGAAGGTCGAGGACTTCGGCGATTTCATGCACCTTGCTGAAAATCTTCGCTTCGACCATGCCCTGATTGCGCAGCGGGAAGGCCAGGTTGTCGAACACCGTCATGGTGTCGTAGACCACCGGAAACTGGAAAACCTGGGCGATGTTGCGCTTTTCCGGGGTCAGTTCGTTGACCACTTCGCCGTCGAACATCACCTGGCCCTGGGACGGGCTGAGCAACCCGGAAATGATGTTGAGCAAGGTCGACTTGCCGCACCCCGATGGCCCGAGCAGCGCATAAGCGCCGCCCTGCTCCCAGACGTGGTCCATCTCGCGGATCGCGTAATCCTCAGGGCCGGCTGGCGTGCGGGTGTAGCTGTGGGCAAGGCTCTGCAAACGGATTTCGGCCATCAGGCAACCCTCGCAATGCGGCGACCGGGCGCCTGGACCAGCCGCCCCTGCATATCGAACACAAACAGTTTATGAGTCGGGATATAGATGCGAATCGGCGCATCGACGTCGTATTCGTGCACCCCCGGCAAGTGCAGCACCAGCAGGAAATACTCGTTGCGCACGTGCAGGAAGGTTTCCGAACCGCTGATCTCGGCCACCTCGACGGTCACCGCCAGTTCCAGATCGTCGTCGTTGCTCGGCACCAGCGAGATATGGCTGGGACGCACGCCGAAACGGAACTCGCCCTCGCCCACCGGACGCAGATCGACGTTCAACGGGAAGTGCACGAAATTGGCGAAACTGACTTCGTTGCCGGCAATGCGCCCCGGCATCAGGTTGATCGGTGGCTCGGAGAACAACTCCGCCGCCAGCACGGTTTGCGGCTGGTGATACACCTCGGAGGATTTGCCGCTCTGAATCACCCGGCCTTCGTGAAGAATCGTCGTGGTGCCGCCCAGCGCCAGGGCTTCGTTGGGTTCGGTGGTGGCGTAAATCGCGATGGTATTGCGCGCCTTGAACAGCTCGCGCATTTCCTGGCGCAGCTCCTCGCGCAGCTTGTAGTCGAGGTTGACCAGCGGCTCGTCGAACAGAATCAGCTCGGCGTCCTTGACCAGCGCCCGGGCCATGGCCGTGCGCTGTTGCTGGCCGCCGGAGAGCTCCAACGGATGGCGCTGGAGGAATTTCTCGATGCGCAGCATCTTCGCGGTTTCCAGCACTTTGCTCTGGATCAGCTCATTGGCAACGCCACCCTGACGCAGCGGCGAGGCGATGTTCTCGAACACCGTCATGGTCGGGTAATTGATGAACTGCTGATAGACCATCGACACGTTGCGCAAACGCACCGGGCGCTGGGTGACGTCGACGCCGTTCATCAGGATGCGGCCGCTGTCGGGTTTGTCCAGACCGGCCATCAGGCGCATGAGGCTGGTTTTGCCGGACAGCGTGCGACCGAGCAAAACGTTGAACGATCCGGGTTCGAAATTAAGGCACGCATCGTCGATCCAGGTCTGGCCTTCGATGGTGCGGCTGACATGTTCCAGGATTAGTGACATGGCTCGGCCTTTTTTTATTTTTTGAGTCAAGCGACCGGAGCTACATAGCGACATCCGTGCCAAAAATCTCAAGCGTTTGATTTGGCTGGAAATCCCATCAAACAAGATAAAAATCGGATTCGTTGATGAACAGAAATGAACAACCACGAATGAACAACTGAACAATCCGGCGGTTGACAATGAACAATAGTGAACAACACTCTACGGATGCTTTAGCAAGACGATTACTCGAATCCCCCACATCCTGTGTAGCAGCTGGCGAAGCCTGCGTTCGGCGACGCAGTCGTCGTAAGACCTGTTTGCGTGGTCGTCCTGATACACCGCGACGCCTGATTTCACGACGACTGCGTCGCCGAACGCAGGCTTCGCCAGCTGCTACATGAAGCGTGTTACTCATAACAAAAATAATAATGCCCAGAGATCGACCGCCATGGCCGTACCTGTCTCAAAGCGCTCCCACGACGCCATCATCCAGGACTCCTGGTCCCGCTGCCGCGCGTTCGGGCTCGATCATCAGAGCGCGCCAGCGTTCGATCAGCTACCGGCAGACGGCATCGCCCACTTGCTGGAAAGTCAGCATTCGCTGGTGCAAACCACCCATCAGGAAGTCCTGCCGTATTACGAAAACATCCTCAGCAACTCCAATTGCCTGATCATGCTCGCCGACAATCACGGCCAGGTGCTGACGTCGTGGGGTACCCAGCGTTTCATCGAGCCGAGCCTGACCCGCGGTTTCAGCGTCGGCGCCAGCTGGATGGAGCATTGCAGCGGGACCAATGCGATCGGCACCGCGTTGGCCTGCGAGCAGGCCGTACACATCGAGCACGATGAACATTTCCTCAAGGCCAACCGCTTCATGACCGGTTCCGCCGCGCCGATTTTCGATGCCGAGCGCAAGGTGATCGCGGTGCTGGATGTGTCCAGCGACAGCTACCTGCCGCCCTCCCACACCCTGGGCATGGTCAAGATGATGAGCCAGACCGTGGAGAACCGGCTGATCCTCAACCTGTTCCACGGCCAGCATTTCCAACTGACCTTCAACACCGGGTTGAACAACCTCGACAGCCAATGGGCCGGGATGCTGATCTTCGATGAAACCGGTCAGGTACTGTCGGCCAACCGCCGGGCCGACAATCTGCTGGGCATCAGCCTGTCGCGGGTCAGCGTCGAAAGCCTGTTCAAAGTCTCGTTGATGGAACTGCTGAATCAGCCGGACGGCCTGCCGTTTTCCCTGCAAGCCTCAGGAAACAACCGTTTCCAGTGCGTGCTGAAACGACCGAAACAGGCGTCGATTCAGGCGCGGCTGTTTGCAGAAAAAAAGAGCACTGAAACGAAAAGCCCTGAAATAAAGTGCACTGAGCCCACCCTGGCAGCGCCCGCCGCGATCAGCCTCAACACCCTGCACTTTGGCGACAGCCGCGTGGAAAAAGCCGTGCGCCAGGCCGAACGTTTGCTGGAGAAGGACATTCCATTGTTGATCCACGGGGAAACCGGGGTCGGCAAGGAAGTCTTCGTCAAAGCCCTGCACCACGCCAGCTCACGCAGCAAACAACCGTTCATTGCCGTCAACTGTGCAGCGATCCCCGCCGAACTGGTGGAGTCCGAGCTGTTTGGCTACGAGAAAGGCGCGTTCACCGGCGCCAACCAGAAAGGCAGCATCGGGCTGATCCGCAAGGCCGACAAAGGCACCCTGTTCCTCGATGAAATCGGCGACATGCCGCTACCGACCCAGGCCCGGCTGCTGCGGGTATTGCAGGAACGTAGCGTACAACCGGTGGGCAGCAGCGAGTTGTTCCCGGTGGACATCCGGATCATCTCGGCGACCAACCGCTTGTTGCGCGAGCAGGTGCAGTTGGGGCGGTTTCGTGAGGATTTGTATTACCGCATCGGTGGTTTGACCCTGGAACTGCCACCGCTCAGGGAACGCAGCGACAAGCAGGCACTGTTCAAGCGCTTGTGGGAACAACACCGTGAACCGTCGCAATGGGCCGGGTTGAGCCCCGAGGTGTTGGAACTGTTCAGCCGCCATCCGTGGCCGGGGAATTTGCGTCAGGTCAGCAGCGTGATGCAGGTGGCGTTGGCCATGGCCGAAGAGCAACCCGTGCGGCCGGAACATTTGCCGGATGATTTTTTTGTCGATCTGGAGATGGAGCCGGTGGATACGCCGGAGCCGATAGCCGTTGATTTGAATGATGCCGAGGCATTGAATCGGCAATTGCAGGCGGCTGGGGGAAATATTTCGCACTTGGCGCGGCGGTTAGGGGTTAGTCGCAATACCCTTTACAAGCGGTTGCGCCAATTGGGGGATTGAAGGCTGCGATCTTTTGATCTTCAACCAAACAAACAAAAACCCGCACAAGGCGGGTTTTGTTTGTAGCAAACGCAGCGATCAGTCAGCCAGACGCCAGGTCGTGCCGCCCTTGCCGTCTTCCAGCACCACGCCCATAGCGGTGAGCTGGTCGCGGATGCGGTCGGATTCGGCCCAGTCTTTGTTGGCACGGGCAGTCAGGCGCGCCTGGATCAGTGCATCGACTTCAGCCGCGTCGACCCGCCCTTCGGCACCGGCCTGCAGGAAGTCATCGGCTTCAAGCTGCAACACACCCAGCACGCTGGCGAGCTCTTTCAAGCGCGCCGCCAGACCGGCCGCCGCATCCAGATCGCTCTCGCGCAGACGGTTGATCTCGCGGACCATCTCGAACAGCACCGCACAGGCTTCCGGCGTGCCGAAGTCGTCGTTCATCACCTGGGTGAAACGCTCGACGAAGGCTTCGCCGCCAGCAGGTGCCACTTTCGGCAGGCCTTTCAACGCATGGTAGAAACGCTCGAGGGCGCCCTTGGCGTCCTTGAGGTTGTCTTCCGAATAGTTGATCGCGCTGCGGTAGTGGCTCGACACCAGCAGGTAACGCACGACTTCCGGGTGGTACTTTTCGAGCACGTCGCGAATGGTGAAGAAGTTGTTCAAGGACTTGGACATCTTCTCGCCATTGATGCGAATCATGCCGCAATGCATCCACGCGTTGGCGTAGGTCTTGCCGGTGGCCGCTTCGCTCTGGGCGATTTCGTTTTCGTGGTGCGGGAACTCGAGGTCGCTGCCGCCGCCATGAATGTCGAAGGTCTCGCCCAGGCAGCAGGTGGACATCACCGAGCACTCGATGTGCCAGCCCGGACGACCGTCGCCCCACGGCGATGGCCAGCTCGGCTCGCCCGGCTTGGCGCCTTTCCACAGCACGAAGTCCAGCGGGTCCTGTTTCGACTCGTCGACTTCGATTCGTGCGCCGATGCGCAGGTCTTCGATCTTCTTGCGCGACAGCTTGCCGTAGCCCATGAACTTGGCGACGCGGTAGTACACGTCGCCATTGCCCGGTGCGTAGGCGTAACCCTTGTCGATCAGGGTCTGGATCATCGCGTGCATGCCCGGGATGTGATCCGTGGCACGCGGCTCCATGTCCGGTTTTTTGATGTTCAGGCGCGCTTCATCTTCGTGCATCGCTGCGATCATGCGCTCGGTCAAGGCCTCGAACGACTCGCCGTTCTCGTTGGCCCGATTGATGATCTTGTCGTCGATATCGGTGATGTTGCGCACGTAGGTCAGGTCGTAACCGCTGAACCGCAACCAGCGGGTCACCAGGTCGAACGCGACCATGCTGCGGCCATGGCCCAGGTGGCAGTAGTCGTACACGGTCATCCCGCAGACGTACATGCGCACCTTGTTGCCATCCAGCGGCTTGAAGACTTCTTTGCTCTTGGTGAGCGTGTTGTAGATCGTAAGCACGACGGTTCCTTAAGACTTGATCACTGGCCCCACGAATCACGCAGGGTCACGGTACGGTTGAATACCGGAGCGCCCGGTTTCGAGTCCTTGATATCCGCGACGAAGTAACCTTCGCGCTCGAACTGGAAACGGTCTTCCGGCTGTGCGTTGCCCAACGAGGGTTCAGCACGACAACCGGTGAGGACTTGCAGTGAGTCAGGGTTGATGTTGTCCAGGAAACTGGCGCTGTCTTCGGCCTTCTCCGGGTTCGGAGAACGGAACAGACGATCGTACAGACGCACTTCGCACTCGACGCTGGCCGCAGCTGGCACCCAGTGCACCACGCCTTTGACCTTGCGGCCTTCGGGGTTCTTGCCCAGGGTGTCCGGATCGTACGAGCAACGCAGTTCGACGATGTTGCCGTCGGCATCCTTGATTGCTTCGTCGGCACGGATCACGTAGCTGCCGCGCAGACGCACTTCGCCGTTCGGCTCCAGGCGCTTGTAGCCTTTTGGCGGCTCTTCCATGAAGTCATCGCGGTCGATGTAGATTTCACGGGCGAACGGCAGCTTGCGCACGCCGAGTTCTTCTTTCTGCGGATGACGTGGCAGTTCGAGATTCTCGACTTGGTCTTCCGGGTAGTTGGTGATCACGACTTTCAACGGACGCAGCACGCACATGGCGCGCGGGGCATTCGCGTCCAGGTCCTGACGGATGCTGAACTCGAGCATGCCGAAGTCGACCACGCCATCGGAACGGTTGGTGCCGATCATGTCGCAGAAGTTGCGGATCGACGCCGGGGTGTAGCCACGGCGGCGGAAGCCCGACAGCGTGGACATGCGCGGATCGTCCCAGCCATTGACATGTTTCTCGTCCACAAGCTGCTTGAGCTTGCGCTTGCTGGTGATGGTGTAGTTGAGGTTCAGACGGCTGAATTCGTACTGACGCGGGTGCGCCGGTACTGCCAGGTTGTCGAGGAACCAGTCATACAGTGGACGATGGCTTTCGAACTCCAGGGTGCAGATCGAGTGGGTGATGCCTTCAATGGCGTCCGACTGACCGTGGGTGAAGTCGTAGTTCGGGTAGATGCACCACTTGTCGCCGGTCTGGTGGTGATGGGCATGACGGATGCGATACATGATCGGGTCGCGCAGGTTCATGTTCGGCGAGGCCATGTCGATCTTGGCCCGCAGCACACGTGCGCCGTCCTTGAATTCGCCGGCCTTCATGCGAGCGAACAGGTCGAGGTTTTCCTCAACCGAGCGGTCGCGGAACGGGCTGTTCTTGCCCGGCTCGGTCAGGGTGCCACGGTATTCCTTGGCCTGTTCGGGGGTCAGGTCGTCGACATAGGCCTTGCCGGCCTTGATCAGCTCTACCGCCCAGTCATGCAACTGGTCGAAATACTGCGAGGCATAGCGCACTTCACCGGACCATTCGAAGCCCAGCCATTTGACGTCGCTTTCGATCGCGTCGATGTATTCCTGGTCTTCCTTGGCCGGGTTGGTGTCGTCGAAACGCAGGTGCGTGACGCCGCCGAATTCCTGGGCCAGGCCGAAGTTCACACAGATCGACTTGGCGTGACCGATGTGCAGGTAACCGTTGGGCTCAGGCGGAAAACGGGTAACGATCTGCGTGTGCTTACCCGAGTCCAGGTCCGCCTGGATGATCGGGCGCAGGAAATTGACCGGCACGGCAGGGCCGGTCTTGGAATTCGAGGTAGGGTCGACAGTGGGCTTGCTCATAGGATCCTTGAACGTACAAGTGCGCGGCCAGTTGGCCAAATCAAAGCGGCTGTTATAAATCAAAGGGGCTTATCATAGCCGATGCTGTCAAGTGGCTGACAGAGCAGGCCGGCAATCGGTTGCATTTAATCGGCCGGCGATGAAAAACAGCCTCGAAATTCGCGTCCGGCACGCTAAACTGCGCACCTTGGCCGACACTGGCCGGACCGGTTGAGGGCCAAAGCGCCCCTAACCCACGAATTTCTATAAAGAGTACTGATCATGACTCAAGTCAAACTGTCTACCAACTTCGGCGACATCGTCCTGAAACTGAACGCTGAAAAGGCACCGCTGACCGTTGCCAACTTCATCGAATACGTCAAGGCCGGTCACTACGAAAACACTGTTTTCCACCGCGTCATCGGTAACTTCATGATCCAGGGCGGCGGTTTCGAGCCAGGCATGAAAGAAAAGAAAGACAAGCGCCCAAGCATTCAGAACGAAGCCGACAACGGCCTGCCGAACAAGAAGTACAGCGTTGCCATGGCCCGCACCATGGAGCCGCATTCGGCTTCCGCGCAATTCTTCATCAACGTGGCTGACAACAGCTTCCTGAACCACAGCGCCAAGACCGTTCAGGGCTGGGGCTACGCGGTATTCGGCGAAGTGGTTGAAGGCACCGACGTCGTCGACAAGATCAAAGGCGTGGCCACCACCTCCAAGGCCGGTCACCAGGACGTCCCTGCAGACGACGTGATCATCGAGAAAGCCGAGATCATTGAGTGATACTGCTGATTTCAGACTTGCATCTGGAAGAGGAGCGCCCGGACATTACCCGGGCGTTTCTGGATTTGCTCGCTGGACGCGCCCGCTCGGCGAGTGCGTTGTACATTCTGGGCGACTTTTTCGAGGCGTGGATTGGCGACGATGCCATGACAGCCTTCCAGCGTTCCATCTGCCAGGCCCTGCGTAATTTGAGCGACAGCGGCACGGCCATTTTCCTGATGCACGGCAATCGCGACTTCATGCTCGGCAAGGCCTTCTGCAAAGCGGCCGGCTGTACCTTGCTCAAAGATCCGAGTGTCGTGCAGTTTTACGGCGAGCCGGTGCTGTTGATGCACGGCGACAGCCTCTGCACCCGCGACGTAGGTTATATGAAGCTGCGGCGCTACCTGCGTAACCCGATCACCCTGTTCATCCTGCGCCATCTGCCTTTGGGCACCCGGCATAAACTGGCGCGCAAGCTGCGCAGTGAAAGCCGTGCGCAAACGCGGATGAAGGCCAATGACATTGTCGATGTCACGCCGGAAGAAGTGCCGCGGGTCATGCAGGCCTATGGCGTGAAAACCCTGATCCACGGCCATACCCATCGCCCCGCCATCCACAAGTTGCAGATTGGCGAGCAAGCGGCCAAGCGCATTGTGCTGGGGGATTGGGACCGTCAAGGCTGGGCGTTGCAGGTGGATGAGCAAGGGTTTGCGTTGGCGCCGTTTGATTTCACCCCGCCGCCGCAATTGGCAGCACCTTCAGCCTGATCGTTCCCACGCTCTGCGTGGGACCGATCTTCCTGCCTCAGTGGCCGGAAGCAGCCGGCCCCGCCTTCGCCGCAAACGGCGGTTTCGCCAGCCATACCAGCAGAATCAAGCCCATGAACGCCCACCCCAGCAACGTGAAGTAATCCACGGTGGAGAGCATGTACGCCTGGCTGGTCAGTACATGATCCAGTTGCGCGTAGGCCGGGTTGCCCGCCCCGCCCAGCGTGTTCAACGCCTCCCGGGTTGCCGGCTCATAGGTGGTGATGCTTTCACTCAGATACGCATGGTGCTGATCGGCCCGGCGAATCCAGATCCAGGTGGTCAACGACGCCGCAAAACTACCGCCCAGGGTCCGCAGGAAGGTCGCCAGCCCCGCGCCGTCGGCAATCTGGCTCGGCGGCAGGTCCGACATCAAAATGCTCAAGGTCGGCATGAAGAACAGCGCCACGCCAATGCCCATGAACAGCTGCACCAGGGCGATGTGCTGGAAGTCCACTTCGTTGGTAAACCCGGCGCGCATGAAACAACTCAAACCGATGCACAGGAACGCGCCACCGGCCAGCAATCGCAGGTCGAATTTGTGCGCGTACCTACCGACAAACGGCGACAACACCACCGGCAGAATGCCGATCGGTGCCACCGCCAGGCCAGCCCAGGTAGCGGTGTAGCCCATCTGGGTTTGCAGCCATTGCGGCAGGATCAGGTTGATGCCGAAGAACCCGGCGTAACCGCCCACCAGCACGATGGTGCCGATGCGGAAGTTGCGGTAGGCGAACAGCCGCAGGTTGACCACCGGGTGTTTGTCGGTCATTTCCCAGATCACGAACACTGCCAGCGCAATCACCGAAATAGCCGCGCCGATGATGATGAAGTTCGACTCGAACCAGTCCAGGTCATTGCCCTTGTCGAGAATCACCTGCAATGCGCCAACGCCAATGATCAAGGTGATCAGACCCACGTAATCCATCGGCTGGTAACTGGTCTCCACCGGGCGCGCCTTGAGTTGCTGGCGCACCACCATCACGGCGAAAACCCCGATCGGCACGTTGATGAAGAAGATCCACGGCCAGCTGTAGCTGTCGGTGATCCAGCCACCGAGGATGGGACCTGCAATCGGCGCCACCACCGTGACCATCGCCAGCAACGCCAGGGCCATGCCGCGCCTCGCGGGCGGATAGACCGCGATCAACAGCGTCTGGGTCATGGGGTACAACGGCCCGGCCACCAGGCCTTGCAGTACCCGAAAGCCGATCAGCTCCGGCATCGAAGTCGAGATACCGCACAGAAACGACGCCAGCACGAACAGCATCGTCGCCCAGAGAAACAGTTTCACCTCACCAAAGCGCCGGCTGAGCCAACCCGTCAGCGGCAGCGCGATGGCGTTGCTCACGGCAAACGAGGTGATCACCCAGGTGCCCTGCTCCGAACTCACGCCCAGGTTGCCGGAAATCGTCGGCAAAGCCACGTTGGCGATGGTGGTGTCGAGCACTTGCATGAACGTCGCCAGCGACAGGCCGATGGTGCTGAGCACCAGGCTGGGCGGCGAGAAAGAGGCGTTATGGCTCATCGCGAATCCTTTGGAGCTGAATTTTTTGGAGCGGGATTGGCACAGCGCCTGTTACTGACGCAGCTGACCTTGTGGGAGTGAGTGTGGAGAGGGAGCTCACTCCCACAGGGTCGGTGTGATGGCGAATCAGCGGTGCGCGGTTTTGCTGACCGCGGCGCTGTTATCGTGGATCAATTGGGTGATCATCGCGTCGGCCTCGACCAACTGACGGTCATACACATTGGTACTGAACGAAGCCTTTTGCGGTGGCTGTTGCGCCAACACCGGACCGCTCTGGTCACGCAGGTTCACCTCGACCTGAGTCGACAGGCCGACCCGCAACGGGTGCTTGGCCAGTTCTTCGGCATTGATGTGAATCCGCACCGGCACCCGCTGCACGATCTTGATCCAGTTACCGGTGGCGTTCTGCGCCGGCAGCAAGGCAAACGCGCTGCCGGTCCCGGCACCGAGGCTGTCGATGGTGCCGCTGTATTTGACGTTGCTACCGTAGAGATCGGCTTCAATGTCCACCGGCTGACCGATGCGCATGTCACGCAGTTGGGTTTCCTTGAAGTTCGCGTCGATCCACAGCTGATCCAGCGGAATCACCGCCATCAGCGCGGTGCCCGGCTGGACACGCTGACCGAGTTGCACGGTACGTTTGGCGACATAACCGGTGACCGGCGCGATCAAGGTGCTGCGGGCATTGTTCAGGTACGCCTGACGCACTTGCGCAGCGGCGGCCATCACGTCCGGGTGCGACGACACCACTGTGTCATCGACCAGCGCGCTGGTGGTCTTGAGCTGTTGTTGGGCGTTGGCCAGGGCGTTCTGCGCCGAGGTCAGGTCATCACGGGCGTGGGACAGCTCTTCCTGGGAAATCGCCCCGCCGGCAGCGAGGTTTTTCCGCCGATTGAAGTTCTCCTGAGCCTTTTGCACTTCGGCCTGCTGCGCATTGACCTGGGCTTTCATGCCGTCGACGTTACTGTACAAACCGCGCACCTGGCGCACAGTGCGGGCCAGGTTGGCCTGGGCGCTTTGCAGACCGACTTCGGCGTCGTTCGGATCGAAGTTGATCAGCACCTGGCCTTCATGGACCAAATCGCCATCGTCGGCGCCGATGCTGACCACGGTGCCGGTGACCAGCGGCGTGATTTCCACCACGTTGCCGTTCACATAGGCGTCGTCGGTGCTTTCGCTCCAGCGGCCGAAGAATTGGTGATAACCCCAGACGCCGGCTCCGGAGAGGATCACCATGATGGTCAGGACAAACAGCATCACCTTGCGCTTGCGCGGGTTGCTCGTGTCTTGACCGTTGTCAGGCGTTGGGGTTGGAGTTGTATCGGCAGTGGCCATGACAAGTACCTTGAATTAGTTGTGCTGCGTGGCTGGGGTTGCGTTGGCGGCGGTCAGGGTTTCGCCCTGAAAACCGCCACCCAGCGCCTGCATCAGTTGGATCGACAGGTCGATCTGCTCGGCATTCAGGTTGGCCAGCTGACGCTGGGCCTGGAGCAATTGCTGCTCGATGCTGAGCACGTCGAGGTAGTTGCCGATGCCGGAACCGTAGCGCTGGACCACGGTGTTGTAAGAATCCCGGGCGATGTCGGTGGCGTGTTGCTGGGCACCGATTTGCCGGCCGATATCGTGCAACTGGTTGATGGTGTCGCTGACATCGCCCAAGGCTTTCACCAGGCTTTTGTTGTACTGCGCCACCGCGAGGTCGTAATCGGCGTCGCGGGAATCGAGGTCGGCACGCAGGCGGCCGCCGTCGAAAATCGGCACCGAGATCGTCGGCGCGATGTTGAAGAAACGGCTCGCCGATCCAAACATCGCATCGCCCAGTAAAGATTCGGCACCCGCCGCCGCGCTCAAGTTCAAGTTGGGATAGAACTGTGTTTTGCCAGCGGCGATGTTCTTGCTCGCGGCCTCGACCCGCCAGCGCGCGGCCACGAGGTCGGGACGACGACCGAGCAGTTCGGCCGGCAATACCGACGGCAATGCAACGGCGCTGGCCTGAAGGACTTTCGGCCGGGCGATTTCGTTGCCGCGATCCGGGCCTTTGCCCAGCAGCACCGCCAAGGCGATTTTCGCGCTTTGCAGGCGTTTCTCGGCGTCGATCAGGCTGGCTTCGGCGCTGGCTTCAAGGCTTTCGGTTTGCTGGAACTGGTACTGACTGTCGATCCCCGAGCTCAGGCGACGCTGGCTGAGGTCGAGCATTTGTTTGGTGCGCTTGAGGTCTTCGCTGGCCAGGTCATGGATGATGTGCGCCTGCCCCAGATCGCTGTAGGCACGGGCGACGTCGGCGGACAAGGTCAGTTGCGCGGCCTGCTGATCGACTTCGGCGGCGCGGGCCTGGCCCAACGCGGCTTCCCAGGCATCGCGCTGGCCGCCCCAGAGGTCGAAGGTGTAATTGAAGCTGGCGCCGAGATTACGCACAGTGGAGTAAGTGCCACCCTGCCCGCTCGGGTCTTTGTCGCGGGCCAGACGCGAACGGCTGACACCGGCATTGGCATCGAGGGTGGGCATCCGTGCAGCATCGGCGGCGTAGGCGGCAGCACTGGCCTGGTGAGCGCGGGCGTCGGCGATTTGCATGTCGGGGCTGTCGTGCAGGGCTTCGCGGATCAGGCCGTCGAGCTGCGGGTCGCCGAGGCTTTTCCACCAGTCGCTTTTCGGCCATGCGGCGGGTGTCAGGGTCACGCCATTGAGCGACTGCCCGGCCTTGAGGTTCTTCGCATCGAGGCTGACGCCTTCGGTGCTCAGGCCACTGTAACTGGCGCAACCGGCGACGCTCATGGCCAACAGCACCAGGCTCAGTCCGGTACGCAGGCGTTTACTGTTCATTGCCACCTACCCGCAGCAAGGTGATCGAGTCACCCGCCGCTACCAGGATTTTCTTCAGGATGTGTTCCAGGGCTTTCAGTTCTTCCGGGGTGATGGCCCCGGCCAGTTCATTCATGGCATCGGCGCCGATTTCCGGCAGACGGTCAGTCAACTGTTGACCTTGTTCGGTCAGCACCAGTTGCACCTGACGGCGGTCTGCTTCGGAGCGTTGGCGGGCGAGGAAACCTTTCTGTTCCAGACGATCGAGCATGCGGGTCATCGAACCACTGTCCAGCGACAGGTGGCGGCACAGCTCGGCCGGGGTATCGACGCCGAACTGGGCCATGATGATCAACACTTTGAACTGCGCGGCGGTGATGCCGTGGGGTTCCATGTGAGTGTCGATGATCCGGTCCTTGAGCAGCGCGGCGCGTCCGAGCAAGAGGCCGAGATGGCAATTATGGAAATCGTATGAGGAGAAATGTTTCATCTGGCCACCGATTAGCTGCCTAGGCAGAGAATGTATGACGAGATGTTACTGCCTAGGCAGCGAATGTCAACGTAATAGTTAGGTTGCTTTGTATTTAGCTGATCGGCGGCGGGGGGATAGAGTGGTCAATCGTCGGCAGGAACAGGTTCACCCACATGATCGTGAACCTGTTCGCCGATGGGCTTGAAGGCGGGCTTACATCAGGGGAATGGAATAGCTCACGATCAGGCGATTCTGATCCTGATTGCGGGCGATATCGCTGCGTGACATTGCGTTGCGCCAGCCGAAACCGACGTTCTTCAACGCGCCACTTTGAATCACATAATCCAGGGAGATATCTCGCTCCCATTCGCTCGCGTCCTGGCCGCTTGTCGTCTGGATGTTGTTGCCCTTGAGATACATGACCGACGCCTTCAGACCCGGAACTCCCACGGCCGCGAAGTCGTAGGCATATTGCGCGAATGCGGTCCGTTCGCCGGCCTGGATGAAGGTTTGAATGGTGCGGTCGGTGTACAGATAAAGACTGGCGCCGCCCTCGCCTTTGTCGACCAGCCCGCCTTGATTGAGTTGAGCAAAGTTGCTGTCATCGGAAACGCTTTGATAACCCGCTGTAATGGCATGGCCGCCTAACGAGTAAATGAATGCCGCACTCCAGGTATCGTTGTCGATTTCACCCGTCCCGCCTTTGGTATAACCACCTAACTTGTAACCACTGGCACGCCCGGCGGCACTGCTGTTCTTGCCATCGGAAGTGGTCTTGAAATATCGCAAGTCGGTTTTCAGCGAGCCGTACTCACCCAACGGCAGTACATGCAATACACCGGCGAAGTGCTGTTGGTAATAGTCTTCAAGGTTGGCGTAGTAATACTGGGCAGTCAGGTCTTTAGTCAGTTTGTAATCAGCGCCGGCGAAGGTGAACTTGTTGCTTTCCTGGTTGGCACCCGCTACCGCCAGGCCGGCACTGTCGCTGGAACCGCGGCCAGTGGCATGCTCAAGTTGGCCGGCGGTAAAGATCAGATTATCGAGTTCGTTGCTGGTGACCTGACCGCCTTCAAAGGTTTGCGGCAGCAGTCGACCATCGTTCGCCACCAGAATCGGCAACTTTGGCTGCAAGGTGCCGTAGCGCAACTCGGTCTTGGAGAACCGCATCTTTGCCGTCGCGCCGGCACGCGCCCATTGATCCGCGGCCTTATCGCCATCACTGGGAATCATTGAACTGCCGACATGCCGTCCTTCACCGCTGTCGAGCTTGATCCCAAGCAAACCGATCGCATCCAGACCGAAGCCCACCGTACCGTCGGTGAACCCCGACTGATAGTTGAGCATGAAGCCTTGGCCCCATTCTTCAGTTTTCGACGGCGCGGCGGCACCGTCGCGGTTATCGTTATTGAAATAGAAGTTACGCAAGTTCAAGTTGGCTTTGCTGTCATTAATAAAATCAGCAGACGCCAAGGGACTCAGGGCCATGCCCAAACCGCCGGTCAAAAAACTTAATACTTGAAACGAGGCTTTCATCAGGGCGAACTCCAGCGCAGAAACCATGTTCTGTGCGCAGTAAAAAGACAGCAGGAAGCAACGGGCCCACCAATGGATAAGCCCGTGCATTAAGTCATCATTGAGATAAACGTCATGTAACCGTACTAAGTGGCCGTCGTTAAAACCTCCCCAAGCTAAATAAGCACAGCATCGTCATCGTCCTGGCGTTATCAGTCGATCAATCCATGATCGTCATAAAACGGATAAGGCCCGGCGTATTCACCGAACACGGCGTTGTGGGTCACCAGACCTTGTTGCGGATGCCAGCGATGTACCAGGTACCCCGCCGGCTCCAGATTGAAATGTGCGGGCGCGGATGCCTCCAGATCCAGCACGATCTGGTGGGAAGTGCCGGGGCACACACAACTCAACGAGCCGCCGAAGCGACGCTGCATGGGCCGATGCAGATGCCCACAAAGCAAGCGCTCTACCTGCGGATGGCGAGCGACGAGCGCTTCCAAAGCAGCGGTATTGATAAACGGCTCGTGGTCCATGTGGCCGATGCCCGTGATAAAGGGCGGATGATGGAGAATCAACAGCGTCGGTACATGGGGGCGACGGGACAATTGCTCATCGAGCCAGCGCAACTGGCTGTCCAGCAATTGACCGCCATGGGCGCCCGGCCGGGTCGAGTCCAAGCCGATCAGGCGTACCGGATGCTCCTCGACCACCCAGTCGAGCGGCGCGTTGGCGTTAGTCGGCAAATAAGTGTGATGGGTAAATCCCGCCAGTAGCTGCTCGCGATGATCGTGATTGCCGGGAACCAGATAGACAGGCATGTGCAATCGCGCCAGTTCGCGCTTGAGCACCGCGTATTCATCGGCACGGCCGAAATCCACCAGGTCGCCGCTGATGACCACGATGTCAGGGCGCGGTTGGCTGGCATTCAAATGATCCACCGCGCGCCGCAACGCGCCCAGACAATCGACCACGCCATAGGTCAGCTTTTGATCGGCTTTAAGGTGCAAATCGCTGATCTGCGCAATAAGAAACGGACTGTTCAAAATAAGTGCTCTTAAACAAAAAACATCACGAATGCAGGGTGAACAACACGTGTGGCTCGATGGCCAGGGCAATCAGCGCGCCAGTGGCATGAATGACGCCGTCAGCGCTGTCGACCAGCAATGGCTGCCCAGCCCCGACGTCCACCAACAGGCGACTTTGCGCCCCCTGGAAAAACTGCCCGACCAGACGACCGCGCACATGCCCGGCACCGTCCATCACCCGCAAATGCTCAGGACGGCAGTACACCGTCGTCGGCACAGGGATCCCCTTCCAGGGCAACTCGCCACCGCTGACCTTCAAGCCATGGGCGGTCGGTTCGATCACCGGGAACGCATTGAGGTTGCCGACGAAACTGGCGACAAACGCGTTGGCGGGTTGCTGATAGATGTCTCGTGGCGTGGCCAGTTGTGCGATGCGTCCGCGCTCCATGACCAGGATCCGGTCCCCCAGCGCCATGGCCTCGCCCTGGTCGTGCGTCACAAACACCGAGGTAATGCGCAAGCTGCGCAGCAGTTGATCCAGCTCGCTGCGCAGCCGTTCGCGCAACTGCGCATCCAGCGCTGCCAACGGCTCATCAAGCAGCAACACCCGAGGCCGGGGGGCCAACGCACGGGCGAGTGCCACCCGCTGACGCTGGCCGCCGGACAACTCGTGAATGCGGCGTTTGCCGTGATCCTGCAGGCCGACCAGTTCCAGTAACTCGGCGCAACGCTTGTTGCGTTCGGCGGGCGACAGGCCTCTTATCTTCAGGCCGTAAACAATATTGCCGGCCACGTCCAGGTTCGGAAACAACGCGTAATTCTGAAACACCATGCCCACGTCGCGGCGCTCGATCGGCAGGCGTGTGACGTCACTGTCGGCAAAGAAAATCTGCCCGACATCCGGGCGTTCAAGGCCGGCGATCATGCGCAACGTGGTGGTTTTACCGCAACCGGACGGGCCAAGGATCGCCAAGGTTTCCCCGGCCTCGATAGTCAGGTTCAAATCATCTACAGCAACGGTGCCGTCAGAGAACGCCTTGCGGCAACCCTGCAGGCGAATAGTGGTTCCAGTCATCGACGCTCTCCACGAGAAAGACGGGCGCTGATGGCTTGCAACGCAATCAGCAGCGGCACGATCATCAACAGAAATATGAGGGTGTAGGCGCTGGCCACTTCCAGCCGCGCCGAGGCATAGCTGTCGGCCAGGCCCACCGGCAAGGTCTTGGTCATCGGTGTGTGGAGCATCCAGGTCAGGTTGAACTCACCCAGCGACAGGGTGACGACCATCAACACTCCGGCCAGTATCCCGGCCCGACAATTGGGCACCACCACACTGAAGAAACGCTTGATCGGCCCGGCACCGAGGCTCGCCGCCGCCTCTTCGAGCGTCGGCAATTGCTGGCGCTGCATCACCGCCATTACTGGGCGCACCAGAAATGGCAAGGTAAACAGCACATGACCCACCAGGATAAACAGCCAATTGCTGCGAAACTCGCCGAATTGCCCGTAGGTCAGCAGCAACGCCAAGGCACTGGCCAAGCCCGGCATGGCCACGGGCAACACCATCAGCTCTTCAAATGCACGGCTGAAGCGGTTGTTCATCCGCACCAGGGCATAAGCCGCCGGCACGCCGATCACGCAAACACACACGGCACAGGCAACCGCCAACCGCAGTGATAACCAGACCGTCGGCGAGTAGCTTTGCCAGACCTGAATCAACCAGTCGAACGTCAGGCCACTGGACACCCCGACGAAGTAATTGCGCGTCAGCCCCGCCAGCAATGACATCAGCACCGGCACCAACATGAAGGCACAGACCAGCAGGGTAAAAACCAGCTGTGCGATAAACAGCGTTGTTCGTTTCACAAAACCGTCCCCGACTGTTTGGCCACGCGCCGTGCCAGCAACAGCACCGCCCAGGTGACTGCTCCGAGGATGACCGACAGCGCAGCGGCCACGGTGAAATTGGCGTAGTTGGTGAACACGTTATAGATGGCCACGGGGGTCACGTTCAGCCGCGTGCCCAAGGTGAACGCAGTGCCGAAAGCGCCCATCGACGTCGCGAAACAAATGGCGCCGCAGGATACCAGCGCGGGGGCCAACCCCGGCACGATCACGTCGCACACCACCCGCCAATGTCCGGCGCCGAGTGAGTGCGCGGCTTCTTCCAGGCTGCGATCCAGGCTTTCACACGCGGCCATCACCGTGAGAATCACCCGCGGAATCGAGAAGTACAGATAACCGATGAACAGCCCCGTCAGCGAGTAAGCGAAAATCCAGCGCTCACCCGCCAGCCCCAGACCGAGCGAGGCGAACAGGCCTTGTCGACCGGCCAGCAGAATCACCAGAAAGCCGACCACCACCCCGGGAAACGCCAGCGGAAACGTCAGCAGCGCAACTAACGCCGAGCGACCGAAGAACTGCTGGCGAGCGAGAAACACCCCGCTGATGCCACCGACCAACAACGCCGCCAGTGTCACCAACGCCGCAAGGAGACAGGTCTGCACCAGGCTGCCAAGGTATTGCGCACTACTGAGCACTTGCCAATAGCCACTGTCGCTGCCCTCGCGCCCCTGCCCACCCAGCACAATCAAATGCGCCAGCGGCAACAGCCAGAACGCGAGCAGAACCGCTGCCGCCGGGGCCAGCGCCCAGGCAGCCGTTGGTCGCAAGCGCTGCAAAACATCGTGGCGGGACGAGACGTCCTGCACGTTGAGCGGCACAGTCGTCACTTACTTGACCTCACTCAGATAGCGCGCAGCAAAGGCTTCCTGCACCGCCGCCATTTTTTCGTAATCGACCACGCCGGCGCGGGCATAGTCACTGTCCGGAAGGAACTGCGCGGCGACGTCGGCCGGCATCTTCATCTCACGAACCGGACGCAGATATGCCTTGGCCCACAACGCCTGCCCCTGGTCGGACAGCACAAAATCCAGGACCTTTTCGGCGTTGGCGCGATGCGGTGCCTTGTCGACCACGCTCATCACGTAAGGCACGCTGATGCTGCCTTCCCTGGGGATCACGAAAGCGACGTTCGCCTTGTCTTTGTAGCGCGCACGGTAAGCGTTGAAGTCGTAGTCGACCAGAATCGGCAGCTCACCGGAAAGCACCCGCGCATACGCGGTTTGTTTCGGCACGATGGGCGCGTTTTTCGCCAGTTTCTGGAAGTAATCAATGGCCGGCGCGAAGTTATCCAGGGTCCCGCCCATCGCCTGATTAATGGCGACCGCGGACACGTAACCGACGAATGCACTGGATGGATCGAGGTAGCCGACCATGCCTTTGTACTCAGGCTTGAGCAGATCAGCCCAGCTCTGCGGCACCGGCAAGCCACCCAGCGCATCGACGTTGACCATGATTCCCAACGTGCCGGAATGAATTGCAAACCAGTGCCCCTGCGGGTCTTTCAACCCCGTCGGAATCTGCTCCCAGCCTTTGGGTTTATAAGTCCCGACGACTCCGGCTTTTTGTGCCTGTAAACCGAATGTCACGCCGTAATACACCACGTCCGCCACCGGCGCGGCGTGCTCGGCAACCAACTGCGCCAGAGCCTGGCCAGAGTTTTTATTGTCCAGCGGTACCTGCACACCTGTGGTGTCGGCAATGGCCTTGAGTTGAGTGCCCCAATCTGCCCATTCCGGTGGACAGTTGTAGCAAATCGCCGTTTCAGCGGCCTGGGCCAGGCTGGCCACACCGCACAGCCATAACGCAGCCAGGGTTTTAGTGAAGCGGGTCATCGAGTTTCTCCTCGTAGGGTTGAGTACTTTCGCCTGGCCGGACATGGCAAGGCAGGCAATGGGAAACCGGGGCAGCGCCAGCAATTTGTGCCAGCAATTGGTCAATGACCGTGCTGGCCAGCGTTGCAATTGGCTGCACCACGCTGCACAGCGTGGGGTGCATTTGCGTGCCCAGGGCGATACCGTCGAAACCGATCACTGACAGCTGCCCAGGCACATTCCAGCCGTGTCGGCGCAGTTCGGCGATCAGGCTGATCGCCAGCAAATCGTTGGAACAAACCAACGCGCTGGGCGCCTGTGGTCCGGACAAAAAAGGTTCAAGGGCGGCGAAATCGGCTTGGGTATGGGCGGGCATTTCGATCACCGGCAAGCTGTCGAGGCCGTGCTCACGCATCGCGTCGCCATAACCGGCGTAACGCAGACGGGCACGGTCAGACTGCAAGGCCGGGCCGGCGACCATGCCAATGCGCCGATGCCCAGCGTCCAGCAAATAGCGCGTGGCCAGTGCCATCCCGGCGCGGTTGTCGACCGACACCGCGCTGTAATCGGGATTGCTCGGTTGGTGATAAGCCAGCACAAACGGCGTGTCCTCGCTGGCGAGGCTTTGCAGCACGCGGTTGCTTTCGGCATCGGTAACGGTCAGCACCAGCCCGTCAACCCGCTGGCGCAACAACTCCTCGACCACCGCGCTTTCACGCTCGCTGTTGTAATCGGTGGTCGCCAGCAACAAATTGTAGCCACGCAAACGCGCGGCCCGCTCCATTGCCTGGAATTGCTCGGCGAACACCGGATTGAGGAGATTGGGGACCACCACCCCGATCAGGTTGGTGGTTTGCAAACGCAGTTGACGGCCGAGGCGATTGGGCCGAAAACCCAGTTCGCGGGCAGCGGCGAACACTTGCTCGCGGGTCGCCGGACGCACCACTTCAGGGGAGGCGAAGGTCCGCGCGGCAGTCGCCCGCGATACACCTGCCAGTCGTGCAACTTCTTTCAAATCAGTCATTGTCGCTCGCTTGAGATCGATCTCATTCGCGAGAACATTACTCAGCGAACATGGCGTTCATGCGATTAAAAGATGACATTTTGATGTCAATCGCGGCATCCGATTACGCCCCACCCGCTCAACGGATTTGAGCACAGGCGCACCTGTCAGACCTTCAGCGATCCCGCAGAAATAGACTGGGTGTGTTTCCTCCCCCCCACGTCCAGAGTCCGTGATGTCTTGCTCTGGGCTACGAGCGAAAAAATGATAAATGTTCTAGTTAGTTAATTATTGCGATGCCATTATGGTGGCGATTAATCCCCACTGATCAAACCCATACAAACTCCAACCGAGTTCACTGAATGAACATCCTGAGCCGCTCTAAATTCTCGACCAAACTGCTGACAGCGTTTGTTTTCTGCGCCTTGATTACTCTACTCGTAGGCGCCGGTAGCATCCTGAGCATTAATCGGTTGTCCACGGCGCTGGCGTTGACCTTTTCTGACAACCTCGTGTCAGTGGGCAAAATCGGGGAAACCCTGAGCAGCCTCACCGCGCACAACCGTGGGATGTATCGTCTGCTTGATGGGCAAAGAGGCGTGTTACCGGACAGCGAAAATCACCGCCTGCACGAAGCGCTGGTGACTGATTTGAACACTGCAAAAAATGCCTACGCCAGCTACCGTGCGACGCCACTGCAGGACGATGAGCGCGCGGCGGGTGACAAACTGGACCTGGTCTGGCCGACCTACATCAGCACATCACAAAAGATTGTCGAACTGATAGACGCCAAAAATCTGGACCAGGCCGCCGTCATCCTCAACGGCACCAATAACATCGCGTTCAGTGAAGCGCGAAGCCTGATACGGGCGATGGTTGATTCCAACAACCGACAGATAGGCGAAGGCGCTGCTGAGGCGGAAGCGTTGCACCGCACCGCCATACTGTCGTTGACGACCGGGATCATCATTGCGTTCGTCCTGGCAATCGCCCTTGGCGTCTTCATCACCCGCATGATCACACGTCCATTGGCGCTGGCCGTGTCTTACGCACAGGAGATTGCAGGTGGGGACCTCACCCGAGCCATCAGCGGCAACAGCCACGACGAAGCAGGCCAGTTGCTCAATGCCATTTCTGCGATGCAAGGGGGCCTGAAGCGTACCCTCACACAAATCGCCAACGCATCGGATCAACTGGCCTCAGCCGCCGAAGAACTGTCAGCTGTGACCGAAGAAAGCACACGCGGGTTAACCCGTCAGAATGATGAAATCCAGCAGGCTGCCACGGCGGTCAACGAGATGACCGCTGCGGTTGAAGAAGTAGCACGTAACGCCGTCACTACTTCACAAGCCTCAAGCAGCGCCAGTAGCGACGCCATTAACGGTCAGTCACAAGTCAAACAGACCGTGACAGGCATCACCCACATGGTGGCCGAAATCACCGATTCCAACCAGGCAGTGACCGAACTGGCCGGCAATGTCCGGGAGATCAGCAAGGTGCTGGACGTGATTCGCAGCATTGCCGAACAGACCAATCTGCTGGCCTTGAATGCCGCTATCGAAGCGGCCCGTGCGGGAGAGCAAGGTCGTGGTTTTGCCGTGGTGGCCGACGAAGTTCGTGCCTTGGCCCATCGCACCCAGGCCTCCACCGTGGAAATCGAAGGCATGATCAGCACTGTGCAACGCGGGGCCGACGGGGCCGTGAACGCCATGGGCAAGAGCCTGGCACTGGCCACTCAAACCCAGGACCTGGCGCAGGACGCCGGTTCGGCGTTGCAGAAGATTACGGACGGCGTTTCGATCATCAACGAACGCAATCTGGTGATTGCCTCCGCCTCCGAAGAGCAGGCCCAGGTCGCACGGGAAGTGGACCGTAACCTGACGAACATCCAAGACCTGTCGACCCAGAGTACCGCGGGGGCCAATCAGACGGCGGCCGCTAGCCAGGAGCTGTCTCGCCTGGCCGGTTCGTTCAGCACCTTGGTCGCCCAGTTCAAACTCTGAGCGCCGCCGCCCCACTCCCGCAAGGACCACACCGGACCGTGTGGGGCGGACCTGCTTACGACGGGAGCGACCCGGTCTATCTGAAAGGATCGAGGTGTTAGAAATCCCGTTTGTAGAAGATGTCCAGCGAACTGGCCACGCCGCTGGCGGCTTCGAGGTAGACTTTTTTGCTCAGCTTGTAACGCAAGGCGATGGTGTTGGCCGGTTCAAACACGCCTACGCCATAACGCAGGCTGAGCTTCTCGGAGATGTTGCCGCTGGCCACCACACTGGTGGTATTGCCGCTGCCTTGGGTATCGAGCTGGAAGTCCTGAATGCCCAGATCCTTGGCCAACCCGCTAGTGACCCCGGAGCTGCCCATCAAACCCAAGCCGAGGGCGGCCTGGGCGAGCATGTTGTTGTCTTCACCGGTGGTACTCAGCGGACGCCCCAGCACCAGGTAGGACAACGCCTGCTCCTGACTCATCGCCGGCTCGGAAAAAATCTGCGTGGTCGGCTGTTCGGCACTGCCGCTCAAGCGAATGCCGGCAATCACGTCGTCGGTCTGGCGAATCGCTTCGATGTCCAGGTACGGCTGATCGATGGGACCGGCAAACAGCAATCGGGCCCGACGCACCGTCAGCCGCTGGCCGTAGGCGCGATAACGCCCGTCGTTGAGCCAGAGCTCGCCGCGTGTGTCCATGTTGTCGCCGATGTGCACATGACCTTGCAGGTTGGCGGTCAGGCCAAACCCGGCAAAGCTGAGTTTGTCTTCCCCGACCACCACGTCGATGTCCATCGCCATGGCCATCGGCGGCTTGCCCTCTTCGGTCTGCTGACCGACGATCACCGTGTCATCGGAGACCTTGACCGTCGACGGCGGCAGCTCACGCACGGTGATTTCGCCCTTGGGCACCAGCACTTTGCCGACGATTGCGAGTTTGTCGTCCTTCATGGAGATTTTCAGGTCCGGCGCGACTTCCAGCGCGGCGTAGGGTTCGACGGTGACCGGCAACTGCGAGCCCTTGAGCGCCAGATCCACGACCAGTGCCTGGCCCCAGGCGATGTTGCCATTGAGGCTGCCCTGCCCGGCCTTGCCGCTTTTCCAGCCGCCGTTCAGCTGTACGGTTTCGCCGGCAATCACCGCTTGCAGTTGCAGGGCCTGGAGCGCCATCGGCAGTTCCGGCCCGGAGATTTCACCGTCGCGCAGCTCAAGGTTGCCGTTGACCAGCGGCGCCAGCAACCCGCCAGACAGCGTGCCGCTGCCGTTCAAATGCCCGGTGAGTTTCTCGACCATCGGCACAAACGGCCGCGCCACCGACAAATCCAGGCCATTGAGGCGGAATGAGCCGGTCAGCGGTTTGTTCTTCGGCAACGGGTTGATCTGCGCCTGCAGCATCAACTCACCAAGCTTGCCACCGACAAAGTTGAGGTCGGTGTCGATGCGTTTTGGCGTGAGTTTGCTGGTGAGTTTCAGGGTCTGGTAGGGGAAATCCAGCCACTGATCCTTTTCCTTCATGCGCAACGTGCCGCCGTTGGCATCGACGCTGATCTGGCCGTTCGGGCCGCTGGCCGGCAAGTCCAGTTGCAGGTCGGCGTTGAGCCGGCCCTGCCAGGCAAAATCCTTCGGCAGCCATTGCGCCAGGCTGTCGATCGGGAACTGCTTGAGGTGGTAACGCAGCTTTGGCTCCGGCATCAAGCGCTGGTCTTCGCCACACAGGCTGGCCGGGCCGGACATCCAGCAATGGGCACCGAAGTTGATTTTGCCGTCCGCCAGCCGTTCGAGTCTGGCCGGGTTTTGCAGCTTCCAGTCCTGACCACCGGCCTGGATATCGCCACTGACCAGACGCCCGCGCCAGTTACCTTTATCCAACGCGCCATCGAGACCGAGCGCCAGTTTCAGTTTCGGTCCTTGCAGGTCGAGGGTCAGCTTCTGGTTTTTGATGTCGCCCTGGCCGCTGGCGGTCAAGGTGCCCAGTGACGTGTCGCCGGTCTGGATGCCACTGCCCTTGAGGTCGATCTTCGCCCGTTGGGCACTGTCGAGGGCGGCATCCAGATTGAGGCTTTGCAGGCGGTTGTCTTCGAAAACCAGTTGCGTGCCTTGCAGGGCGAGCTTGCCTTGCGGTGCCTTGAGCGTGCCGGCGACATTGACCCGACCATTGAGCTGGCCGCGCAGTTGCGGCCAGAGTTGGGCCAGGCGCGGCATTTTGATGTCGATCTGGCCGGCGAGTTTCTGTTGCAGGCTGCCTTGGCCGTTGATGCTGTTGTCACCCAGGCGAATCTGCAACGCGCTGAGGTTCCATTGCTCGCCGCCGCCATCAGCCTTGGCTTGCAACACCGCCGGCTGCCCGTGCAGTTTGCCTTTCAGGTCCAGGTCGGCGGTCAGGCTGAGCCTTTCATTCTTCATCTCGCCTTTGCTGCGTAACGGACCCGCCAAGGTACCCGGCAACTCCGCGAGCCAGTACGCCGGGTTGATCGCCGAGAGGTCCAGCGCGGTATCCCAGGCGATGCCGTCGGCAAATTGCAGGTTCAGGTGCCCTTCGGCCTTGCCCTGCCCGGCTTCGAGCTTGAATTGCGGCAGATGGATTTGGCTCAGGTCGCCGCTGAACGGGCTGTTCAGGCTGAACGCCCCGGCCGGGCCATCCAGTGCGGCCTTGAAGTTACCGATGTAGTTGCCGTCGGTGTAGGAGACTTCACCGTTGAAGCTGCGCAGTGCCACTTGCGGCTCATCGATCAGCGGATAGAGGCGGTGCCAGGGGAAATCCAGCCAGTCGATTTTCGCTTCGGCACTGAAGCCTTTGCTCCAGTCCAGTTGCCCGGTGAGCTTGAGGCTTTGTTTGTCATTGGCGGTCAGGTCGAGACCCGCGATTTGCGCGCCCTTGGCGTCAACCTTGCCTTGCAGCGACAACGCGACCGGGCCAAGTTCGGCGGGCAACGTGGCTTTGCCGAGCAACTGGTAGCCGTTTTTCAGGTCGCCGTCGCCGGTGAGCTCCAGTTGATTGAGTTGCAGGGTGTCCGGCAGCTCGGCGCGGGCCTTGAAGCCGTCAGCGGTGATACGCACTTTTGCCGGCAAGTTTTCCACCAGCGGCTGCAATTCGCCGGTCAACTGCCCGTTCAGGTAACCGCTGCTGTCGGCTTTCAGGTTCAGGGTTTTCAGCAGATCGCCGTCGACCTTCAACACCAGCGCCCAGGGTTCGGTGCCCGGCGCCGGCAAGGTCAGTTTGCCTTCGGCGGTCAGCGGCCAGTTGCCGCTCGGTTGCAACAGGCCAGACAGGTTCAGGCTCAGTTCATCCCGCTGCAAGTGCACCGAGTCGATCTGCAAACCCTGTTCGGTCCAGTGCACCGCCAGTTGCAGGCCTTTGAGCTCTTCACTGCCATTGAACAGCAGACGGCCGACCTTGACGTCACCCAACTCAATGGCCAGCGGCAATTTCAAGTCTGGAAGGCTGATCGGCCCGCTGCTTTGCTCTTCTGCGCCTGGCGGAAATTGCAGGCTGACCTGCTCGGCCTGCAATTGCTCGATGCACAGCGTCATGCGCGTCAGGCACAGTGGCGACCAGGCGAAAATCGCCTGGTTCAGCTCAACCCGGCTGTTGTCCTGCTGCCACAGCAGATGGTCGGCGCTCCACTGTCCACCCAAACGGCCCTGGAAATTCTCCACGGTCAAACCCGGCACAAACCCGAGCGCCCAGCGACTGCCCGTCGCCGTACCCAGCACGATGATCAAGGCCAGCACGACCAGCATCAGCAGCGCCGGGATCGCCAGCAGCGCTATTTTCAAACCACGCTTCACAGCTCAGGCCCCATGGAAAAGTGCAGTCGAATGCCGCCGTCGTCGTCCATCGCGTGGGCCAGGTCGAGGCGAATCGGCCCTACCGGCGAAACCCAGCGCACGCCAATACCGACGCCGGTCTTCAGGTTCGGCAGTTCGAGGGTGTTGAAGGAGTTGCCCTGATCGATGAAGGTTGCGACCCGCCACTTTTCGGCGATGGAGTATTGATACTCGACGCTGCCGGCCACCATGTAACGGCCACCGATACGGTCGCCATCGGAGTTCTCCGGGGACAGGCTCTGGTAGTCGTAACCGCGCACGCTCTGATCGCCACCGGCGAAGAAGCGCAGAGACGGCGGCACCGATTTGTAACCGTTGGTGGCGCTGCCGCCGACCTGCACCCGACCGAGGAAGCGGTGTTTATCGAAGACCGTGGTCAGGCCTTTGACCAATGCCGTGCCATACACCAGGTTGGTGTCCGAACCCAATCCTTCCTTGGCGACCTTGGTTTCGAATTGCAGGCGATAGCCATTATGCGGATCGATGCGGTTGTCGCTTTTCAGGTACGAATAGCTCACGCCGGGCATCAACAAGGTACTGAGCCCCGAGTCGTCACCGAGTGTGTATTCCTCGCGTTGCCATTTAAGCGACACCACCCGCTGCCAGCCGCTGGGCAACTTGCTGTGCCATTCGGGGCCGAGGGTCAGCAATTTGCTGCGGGAGTCGGTGCCAGCGATATCTTCATATTGATAGCCAGCGGCCCAGCGCAGTTTGTCGGTCAACGGTGGGTCCAGGGGAATGTCGTAAAACACCCCGACGTTCTGCCGCGGTGCCGACAGTTCGGCTTCCCAGCCATAGCTGTCGCCTTGCGGGTTGACCCAGTGCCGGGTCCAGTTGGCCTTGATTCGCGGGCCGACGTCGGTGGAAAACCCCAGACCCAAGCCCATGGTCCGAGGCTTGCGGGTGTCGAGTTTGACCGCCACCGGGATCACGTCGTCCTTGGAGGCCGTTGGCGCCGCGTCGACGCGCACGCCTTCGAAATAACCGCTCGATTGCAGCGCCTGATTGAGTTCGGCGATGAGTTCCGAGTCATAGGGCGTACCGGCCTTGAACGGCACCATGCGTTGCAGCAGGTCTTCGTCGAACGGCGTGTCGCCTTCAAAACTGACTTTGCCCAGCGCATAACGCGGGCCGCTGTCGTAGATCAATTCGATGTCGGCGACGCCCGCGCGCGGGTCCACCAGCAGCTTCTGGCGAGTGAAGCGCCCACTGAAGAAGCCGAAACGCGAGGCCTGGTTCTGGATCAGCCGCTTGGCGTCTTCGTAACGGCCATGGTTAAGCACCGCGCCTGGCATTAGCAGGTCGCTTTTGGGCACACGAAAGGATTTGAGCGAGGCGGCAGGACCGTCGACACGTATCGTGACGTTACGCAAATGGATCGGCTCGCCGGGATCGATGTTCAGCACCAGGCGCGGCGTCTTGCCGCCCTTCACGTCGCTGTCGATTTGCGGCTGGTAATACCCCAAGGCCTGGGCGGCCTTGCGCGCCTGTTCTTCGGCGCCGCGACTGAAGCGCAGCAAGGCTTCTTCATCGCGATCGCCGAGGCTACCGATATAGCCCTCTATATTGGCCTTCAGTTCATCGTTGGACGGTTTGATCCGCACATCCAATTCACTTTGCGCCAGCGCCGCGCAGCTGGATAACAGCATCAACAGGCCGCTGGTGATTCTTCCTGGAACATTCATAGGCGCGGATGCTATCACGAGCTTGGGAGCCTGATAGAGCCGGACTTGTCCCATAAGTTCGGCGATTACGCTGTTGCTGTTTGTAACACCTGCGGGTTGGCGTGGAAAAACACGTGCTCACGAATCGGTCCTACGGCCACTTCGC
Organism: Pseudomonas sp. Pseusp15; assembly: GCF_059492165.1. NCBI lineage: Bacteria > Pseudomonadati > Pseudomonadota > Gammaproteobacteria > Pseudomonadales > Pseudomonadaceae > Pseudomonas > Pseudomonas sp. Pseusp15. The sequence continues at coordinate 1,277,691 of NZ_CP168523.1, read as the reverse complement.
CGATTTCCTCATAGCCCTGACGCTTATAGAACTCCAGATAGCGAGGATTCCCGGTGTCGAGGATCACGCCTTGGGAGTGCTCATCGACTGCGCACCAGTTGTGCACCGCTTGCAGCAACTGTTCGCCAAAGTGCTTGCCCTGGAATTGCGGGTGAACCCCCAGCAATGGCAGGACGTGCACCGAGTCGGACGGCACGCACGCCATCACGGCGGCGTGGTAATCGAGGTAGCGTCGGGTACAGCGAAACCCGGTGCTGAGCACCATCCGCAGGCGCCAGGCCCAGCTTTCGGTGATGCCCAGGCGGCGTTGCGGCGGCGCGATCAGGGCGATGCCGATCAAGCGGTCATTCACCAGCAGGCCGATGGCCGGCAAATCCTGCAGAAAGTGCTGTTTGATCAGTTCGCGCACCGTCGCCCGGACTCGCTGTTCATAACCGGGGCGTTCGGCTTCGAACAGGTAGCCGAACGTCGGCTCGTGCCGGTACGCCTGGTACAACAGGGAACGCGCTTCGCGGGAATAGCCGCTGTCGAGCATGTGAATATCGGCGATGGCGGTCGAGGTTTCGGGCATAACGGCGGATCTCCCTGGGGCACAGCTCAGATGGCTGCGCTCTTCTTGGTACGAGCCTTGGGGTGGCTTCACAGTTCCCCAGACAGGTATAGACCAAGCGAGGAGCTTCATCGACCGGACTTGCCCGCGAAGAGGCCGGATCTGCCAACACATCTCTGACAGGACACAACGAATCCCCTCATCCCAAAGCTGGCCCCATTCCTACATGTCAGCTAGCATCGCACTTTTGCCAGGACTGCCGACCATGAAGATCGTCTCCTTCAACATCAACGGGCTGCGCGCTCGCCCGCATCAGCTGGCGGCGCTGATCGAAAAGCATCAGCCGGACGTGATCGGGTTGCAGGAAACCAAGGTCCACGACGACCAGTTTCCCCTGGCCGAGGTGCAGGCGCTGGGGTATCACGTGTATTTCCACGGCCAGAAGAGTCACTACGGCGTGGCCCTGCTCTCGCGCCAGGAGCCGATTGCGCTGCACAAAGGTTTCGCCACTGATGAAGAAGACGCTCAACGGCGCTTTATCTGGGGCACGTTCGCCGACGCCAATGGCGTGCCGGTGACCATCATGAACGGCTATTTCCCACAGGGCGAAAGCCGCGATCACCCCACCAAGTTCCCGGCCAAGGAACGTTTCTACAGCGATTTGCAGCAATTGCTGGAAAGCCAGTTCAGCAACGACCAGCCGATCGTGGTGATGGGCGATGTGAACATTTCCCCGGAAGACTGCGACATCGGCATTGGCCCGGATAACATGAAACGCTGGCTGAAAACCGGCAAATGCAGCTTCCTGCCCGAAGAACGCGAATGGATGGCACGCCTGAAGAACTGGGGTCTGGTGGACAGTTTCCGTCACCTGAACCCGGAGGTTGCCGACCGTTTCAGCTGGTTCGACTACCGCAGCCGCGGTTTTGAAGATGAGCCCAAGCGCGGGCTGCGAATTGACCTGATCATGGCGTCCAACGGGTTGTTGCCTCGGGTCAAGGACGCAGGCGTGGATTACGAACTGCGCGCAATGGAAAAGCCTTCAGATCACGCGCCGATCTGGCTTGAGTTGAGCTGATAACGTTTTGCTGATCGTTCCCACGCTCCGCGTGGGAATAATCACTGTCATCGTTCAGAAACCTTACTGACTTATTCTCCCGGCACTTTCTTTGGCTTATTAAGGTGCCGGCATGTCCCTGCGCGTGTTGTTCCTGCTGCTCGGCGCCGTGCTGCCGTTGACAGTATCGGCCGGCGATCTGCCGACGCCCGAACGCGGCCCGGTGCTGCGCATCCAGGGTTCCAACACCATTGGCGCGGCGTTGGGGCCGGCGCTGGTCGAGGGGTTGATGCATGAACAGGGCCTGCTCAAGGTGCACCGCGAAGCCCCGGACAAAGCCAACGAACAACGCATCGTCGGCGAAACCGCTCAGGGCCGCCGAGTCGAGGTGGAAGTCGCGGCCCACGGTTCCAGCACCGGGTTCAAAGCCCTGAAAATCGCCTCCGCCGATCTTGCGGCCTCGTCACGGCCGATCAAGGACAGCGAACGACTGGATCTCGAACCGCTGGGCGACCTGAAAAGCCCGGTTGCCGAACAAGTCATCGCCATCGACGGGCTGGCCATCATCCTTCATCCGCACAATCCGCTGAAGCAGCTCAACACCGAGCAATTGGCACGAATCTTCAGCGGCGAGACGAAAACCTGGGAAGAACTCGGCGGCACCGGTGGGACAATTCATCTCTACGCGCGGGATGACCAATCGGGCACCTACGACACGTTCAAGGAGTTGGTCCTCAGCCCGCGTGGGAAAATGCTGAGCGGCAACGCGAAACGCTTCGAATCCAGTGAGCAATTGTCCGACGCGGTGAGTCTGGACCCGCAAGCCATCGGCTTCATCGGTTTGCCTTATGTGCGCCAGGCCAAGGCCGTGGCCATTGTCGATGGCGACTCCCAGGCCATGCTGCCGCTCAATAGCCTGATCACGACGGAAGATTACCCGCTGTCCCGTCGGCTGTTCTTTTACCTGCCGCCGAACGGGAAAAATCCCTGGGCCAAGGCGCTGGTGAAGTTCGCCCAGAGCAGCAATGGCCAGGCGATTGTTGCGGCCAATGGTTTTATCGCGCAAACCGTTCAGGCCATGGCCGTCACACCGAATGCGCTGATGCCCGAGGGTTATCAGGCACTCAGTCGGCATGCCCAGCGGCTGACGGTGAATTTTCGTTTCGAAGAAGGCAGCGCGACGCTGGACAACAAGGCCCGCCAGGACCTGTCGCGGGTGCTCGACTATATAAGGCAGCACGACAAAGCCAATCGGCAGGTGACGCTGGTAGGGTTTGGCGATGCCAAGAGCGACCCCGCGCGGGCCGACCTGCTGTCGAAACTGCGGGCCATGGCGGTGCGGCGAGAACTGGTGAAAAGCGGCGTGGTGTTTCGCGAAATTCGCGGTTTTGGCGCCGAGATGCCGGTGGCGGCCAACAGCGGGGATGAAGGGCGGATCAAGAATCGGCGGGTTGAGGTTTGGGTGTATTGAAGTAAGCACCAAACATTGTGGCTTGGGGGCCTACTGTGGCGAGGGGGCTTGCCCCCGTTGGACTGCGAAGCGGGCCTCAAACCGGCCACCGCATTTTTCCTGGAAAGACGCGGTGTACAATTTACGACTGCTGCGCAGCCGAACGGGGGCAAGCCCCCTCGCCACAGGTCTCAGTGCCCCCTGCGCATCATTTCCTTAGGCACATACTTGCCGATCTCGAACTTGCCAATCGCCGCGCGGTGCACTTCGTCCGGGCCGTCGGCCAGGCGCAGGGTGCGTTGCATGGCATACATGTAGGCCAGCGGGAAATCGTTGGACACCCCTGCCCCGCCATGGATCTGGATCGCCCGGTCGATCACCCGCAACGCCACGTTCGGTGCAACCACTTTGATCTGCGCGATCTCGCTCTTCGCCACTTTGTTGCCGACGGTGTCCATCATGTACGCCGCTTTCAACGTCAGCAGTCGCGCCATGTCGATCTCCATCCGCGAGTCGGCGATTTTGTCAATGTTGCCGCCCAGACGCGCCAGAGGTTTACCGAATGCAGTGCGGTTGACCGCCCGTTTGCACATCAGCTCCAGCGCACGTTCAGCCATGCCGATCGAACGCATGCAGTGGTGAATCCGGCCCGGGCCGAGGCGACCCTGGGCGATTTCGAAGCCGCGTCCTTCGCCCAGCAGGACGTTTTCGTACGGCACCCGGACGTTCTCGAATAGCACTTCGGCGTGGCCGTGAGGCGCGTCGTCGTAACCGAACACCGGCAGCGGACGCACAATCTTCACGCCCGGCGTATCCACCGGCACCAGAATCATCGAGTGCTGAGCGTGGCGTGGTGCATCCGGATTGCTCAGGCCCATGAAGATCAGGATCTTGCAGCGCGGATCGCAGGCCCCTGAAGTCCACCATTTCTTGCCGTTGATCACCCACTCATCGCCATCACGCACGGCACGGGCAGCCATGTTGGTGGCGTCGGACGAGGCCACGTCCGGCTCGGTCATGGCGAACGCCGAGCGGATCTCGCCGCGCAACAGCGGTTCGAGCCAGCGTTGCTTCTGCTCTTCGTTGGCGTAACGCACCAGCACTTCCATGTTGCCGGTGTCGGGCGCCGAGCAGTTGAACGGCTCAGGGCCCAGCAATGAGCGACCCATGATTTCCGCCAATGGCGCGTATTCGAGGTTGGTCAGGCCGGCACCCAGTTCAGACTCAGGCAGAAACAAATTCCACAGGCCTTCGGCCTTGGCCTTGAGTTTGAGTTCTTCCATGATCGCCGTCGGCTGCCAGCGATCGCCCTCGGCGACCTGGCGTTCGAACACCGCTTCGGCGGGGTAAACGTAGGTGTCCATGAACGCAGTCACGCGCTCACGCAGTTCCTGGACCTTGGGCGAATAAGCGAAATCCATGGCAGCTCTACCTTTTAATCAGGGGTTCAGAGGAGTTGTTCAGGTCATGCAATCGATGCTAGAACAGCTACGAAAATTTACCTAACCTATTCTCGGCGTGTATTAACATTCATCACCGATATATGATCGGCTGATTGCCAAGGCCCTCGGGTCCGATCAAGACGCCCCTGATAACAAGAGTGCAGCGCATGAATCTGAGCAAGGTCGACCTCAACCTTTTCATCGTCTTCGACGCGATCTACACCGAAGCCAACCTGACCCGCGCCGGGCAGATCGTCGGCATTACTCAACCGGCGGTGTCGAACGCTCTGGCCCGCCTGCGCGAAACCTTCAACGACCCGCTTTTCGTGCGCACCGCCCAGGGCATGGTGCCCACACCGATGGCGCAGAACATCATCGGCCCCGTGCGTAACGCCCTCTCCCTGCTGCGGGTGTCGGTGCAGGAAAGCCGCATCTTCAACCCGTTGCAGGCGGTCAAGACCTACCGCATCAGCATGACCGACCTCACCGAAGCGGTGATCCTCCCGCCATTGTTCCAGCGCCTGCGCCGCCTGGCGCCGACGGTGATCATCGAAAGTTTCCTGTCCAAACGCCGCGAAACCACCAAGGAACTGGCGGCCGGGCGCCTGGATTTCGCGGTGGATGCGCCGCTCAACACCGACCCGCAGGTGCGCCACGTCAAGTTGATGGAAGACCGTTATGTGTGCGCCATGCGCAAGGGCCATCCGCTGGCGGGCAAAGAGAAATTCACCCTCGACGATTACCTGTCCCTGACCCACATCCATATTTCCAGCCGCCGCAGCGGCCTGGGCTATGTCGACCTGGCCCTGGGCAAAATGGGCATCCAGCGCAAGATCGCCCTGCGCTCCCAGCATTACCTGATGGCGTCCCAGGTGTTACAGCAGACCGACATGGTCATGACCGTGCCGGAACGCTTCGCCCGTCGCCATGATTTGTACTCGGTGAACCTGCCGGTCAAAGAAGTTCCGCCGGTGGAAACCCACCTCTACTGGCACGAAAGCACCGACCAGGACCCGGCCAACCGCTGGATGCGCGAGCAGATGATCGAGTTGTGCCAGCAGGTCACGGCGCACGAGAAGAAGCTGGATACGGTGTAGGACGTTAATCCGCGTCATCGTTCTTCGCGGGCAAGCCTCGCTCCTACAAGGTTAGCGTCGAACCACGATTAAATGATCGACACCAAACCTGTAGGAGCGAGGCTTGCCCGCGAAGAGGCCCGTCACTACACAGACAATTCATGCCCCTTGACGTAAACGTCAACCTGACATTAGCTTAGCGCCATGACCTTTTTCGAGCGCTTCCATGAGCAGCCAGACCTATAGCATTTCCGACCTCGCCCGCGAGCTCGACATCACCACCCGGGCCATTCGCTTCTATGAAGAGCAGGGCCTGCTCAGCCCCGAGCGTCGCGGTCAGGAACGCATTTATTCGCCCCGTGACAAGGTCAGCCTGAAGCTGATCCTGCGGGGCAAGCGCATTGGTTTTTCCCTGGCCGAATGCCGCGAGCTGATCGAGCTCTATGACCCCTCCAGCGGTAACACCAAGCAATTGCACAGCATGCTGGCGAAAATTGCCGAGCGTCGGGAACAACTCGAGCAGCAACTGCTGGACATCGAACAGATGAAGCTGGAACTCGACACAGCCGAGGAGCGCTGCACCCAGGCGCTGGAGCAAACGATCAAGAGCCAGCAGCTCGTGTAGGAGCTGAGCTTGCTCGCGAAAGCGGTATGTCCTTCAACATGAATGTCGACTGACCTGACGCTTTCGCGAGCAAGCTCAGCTCCTACAGGGCTCTGTGAACATTCATACAATCTCAACAGGTCGATTCCCATGTCCCTCCCCACCCACGTACGCCTGGTCGAAGTCGGCCCCCGCGACGGTCTGCAAAACGAAGCCCAACCCATCAGCGTCGCGGACAAGGTGCAACTGGTCGATGCGCTCACCGCCGCTGGCCTCGGCTATATAGAAGTCGGCAGTTTCGTCTCGCCCAAATGGGTGCCGCAAATGGCCGGTTCCGCCGAGGTCTTCGCGCAGATCCAGCGCAAACCAGGGGTGACCTATGGCGCCCTCGCCCCCAACCTGCGGGGCTTTGAAGACGCTATCGCCGCCGGGGTCAAGGAAGTCGCGGTGTTCGCCGCAGCGTCCGAAGCGTTCTCCCAGCGCAATATCAATTGCTCGATCAGCGAGAGCCTGGAGCGCTTCGTGCCGATCATGGACGCCGCCAAACAACACGGCGTCAGCGTGCGCGGTTACGTGTCTTGTGTGCTGGGCTGCCCTTATGAGGGTGATGTCAAGCCTGCACAAGTCGCCCGGGTCGCTCGCGAGCTCTATGCGATGGGCTGCTACGAGGTTTCGCTGGGAGACACCATCGGCACCGGTACCGCTGGCGCGACCCGCAAGATGTTTGAAGTGGTTTCGGCCGACGTGCCACGGAAAAAACTGGCCGGGCACTTCCACGACACCTATGGCCAGGCCATGGCCAATATCTACGCCAGCCTGCTGGAAGGCATTTCGGTATTCGACAGCTCCATTGCCGGCCTTGGCGGCTGCCCGTACGCCAAGGGCGCCAGCGGTAACGTCGCCACCGAAGACGTGGTTTACCTGCTCAACGGCCTGGGCATCGAGACCGGGATCGACCTGGACGCCTTGATTCGCGCCGGCCAGCAGATTTGCGCGGTGCTGGGGCGCCCTACCGGTTCTCGCGTGGCCAAGGCTCGCAGCGCACAGTGACAGTGTGGATGTGTCCGGGTGTTACCGCGTGTTCTGGCACGTGGGGCGGAAACGAGTAACACGGAAACAAATTGTCAGGTTTGGTACGGGTGAAAAATCTCACAAAAAATCAAATCATTGATTTTAAAGGACTTTTCAAAGTTGGCATGGCTTCTGCTATCTCTATGGCATAACAAGAATAAAAAGCTGCAAACCAATAAAAATAAGACGTAACGACTCTGACATAACAAGAACAACACGGCAGAGACGCAGCTAACAGATTTTTTTGGAGAAGGTGTGCTTTTCAGGGTGCTTTTCGGAGTAACCCGCAACCGGGCAGAGAATAATAAAACTACCTTCAGGTAGCTCCCGAACTGGTTGGATCGCTTGGCGAAAAAGTAGATCAGCGCTCAAAAAAATACGTTTGCTCTTGATCCCGGATGGGGATCGACAAAAACAGCGGTAAAGGGCCACGGTTGCCAAAAACAACAACAGACCGCCCCTCAATAATAAAAAAAGAGCACGTAACGACAAAATTAAAGGGGAGCTTCGGCTCCCCTTTGTGCTTTCTTGTCTTTCTATTTTTCTCGACCCACATGTGGAAGCAGGCTCGCCCCCACACTGGTTATGTGTCAGGCGTTTTTGCTGCGCAGCTCCTCGATGCTGATCTCGCGCATCCGAAACTTCTGGATCTTGCCGGTCACGGTCATCGGAAACTCCTCGACGAACTTGAAGTAACGCGGCGTCTTGAAGTGCGCGATACGCTCCTTGCACCAGGCTTGCAGTTCCTGCTCGGTAGCGCTGTGGCCGGGATGGAATTTGATCCAGGCGACAATCTCTTCGCCATACCGGGAGCAAGGAATGCCGATCACCTGCACATCGGCAACCGCCGGGTGGGTGAAGAAGAACTCTTCAAGTTCGCGCGGGTAAATATTCTCACCGCCGCGAATGATCATGTCCTTGTTACGCCCGGCGATGCACACGTAACCCTCTTCGTTCATGCTCGCCAGATCGCCGGTGTGCATCCAGCCAGCGTCATCGATAGCCTCGGCGGTGGCTTGCGGGTTCTTCCAGTAGCCGAGCATCACGCTGTAACCCCGAGTGCACAGCTCGCCAATGGTGCCGCGTGGCACCAGATTGCCCGCCTCGTCGATGATCTTGCTTTCCAGTTGCGGCTGGGTGCGGCCGACCGTGGTGACGCGCAATTCCAGGTCGTCCGACGGACCGGTCTGCAAAGACACGGGGCTGGTTTCCGTCATACCGTAGGCAATCTGCACTTCGCTCATGTGCATTTCGCCGATAACCCGACGCATCACCTCGATCGGACACGTCGCCCCGGCCATGATCCCGGTGCGCAGGCTCGACAAATCAAATTCGGCGCGCTTGGGCTGATCGAGCATGGCGATGAACATGGTCGGCACGCCATAAAGCGCGGTGGCTTTTTCTTCGGCGACGGAGGTCAGGGTCAACAGCGGATCGAAGGCATCGTTGGGGTAAATCATGGTGCTGCCGTGGGTGACGCAGCCGAGGTTGCCCATGACCATGCCGAAGCAGTGATACAGCGGCACCGGAATCACCAGCCGATCACGGGCAGTCAGGCCGAGGCTTTCGCCGACCATGTAACCGTTGTTGAGAATGTTGTAGTGGCTGAGGGTCGCGCCCTTGGGGAAACCGGTGGTGCCGGAGGTGTACTGGATGTTCACCGCCTGGTCGAAATGCAGGCTGTCCTGGCGTTCGTGCAATTGCTCGATCGACACACTGGCTGCCAGATCGGCCAATTGCGACCACGGCAGGAAACCCGAGGGTGGCTGCGCATCCAGGCTGATGACCCCACGCAGTTCCGGCAGGCGTTCGCTCTGCAAGCGGCCGATGGATTGCTCCGCCAATTCCGGTACCAACCCTTGCAGCATGCCGTGATAGTCGGAGGTCTTGAAGGCCCCGGCGCAAACCAGCCATTGGCAGCCGGATTGCTTCAATACGTATTCGAGTTCCGAACTGCGATAAGCCGGGTTGATGTTGACCAGGATCACGCCGATTTTCGCACTGGCGAACTGGCTGATGCACCACTGGGCGCAGTTCGGGGCCCAGATGCCGAGCCGGTCACCGGTTTGCAAACCCAGCGCCAGGAATGCTCTGGCGTGCAGATCAACAGCATCCGACAGCTGCTGCCAGGTGTAACGCAGCTGTTGGTGGCGCACGACCAGCGCCTCCCCGTTCGGGTATTGCGCGACGGTGTTATCAAACGCCTGGCCGATGGTCATCGCCAGCAAGGCTTTGTCCTGGGAACCACGGGTATAGCTGCGCTGCGGGCTTGCACTGGGTTGATCCATGACGACCCCTATTGTCTTTATTGTAGGAGCGAGGCTTGTGTGGCAAGCCACATAAGGCGACGCAGGTCTTTCAGAACTGGCTCTACTCTCGCTCAAGTTGACGTTAACGTAAAGGGTGATTGACAGCCATTCGTCACAGGCTTACGTTAACGTAAAGGTGAGAGCTGAATCACTGCCCTCCCCACCCTACAAAAAAGCCAAAAGGTGCCCCATGAGCTACCCATCCCTGAACTTTGCCCTCGGTGAAACCATCGACATGCTGCGCGATCAGGTTCAGTCCTTCGTCGCCAAAGAGATCGCCCCGCGCGCCGCTCAGATCGACATCGACAACCTGTTCCCGGCCGACCTGTGGCGTAAATTCGGCGACATGGGCCTGCTGGGCATCACCGTGCCGGAAGAGTACGGCGGCGCGGGCCTGGGTTATCTGGCGCACGTGGTCGCCATGGAAGAAATCAGCCGCGGTTCGGCGTCGGTCGCCCTGTCCTACGGCGCGCACTCCAACCTCTGCGTCAACCAGATCAACCGCAACGGCACTCATGAACAGAAAAGCAAATACCTGCCGAAACTGATCAGCGGCGAGCACATCGGTGCCCTGGCCATGAGCGAGCCGAACGCCGGTTCCGACGTGGTCTCGATGAAGCTGCGCGCCGACAAACGCGGCGATCACTACGTACTCAACGGCAGCAAGACCTGGATCACCAACGGCCCTGACGCCAACACCTACGTGATCTACGCCAAGACCGACCTGGAAAAAGGCCCGCATGGCATCACCGCGTTCATCGTCGAGCGCGACTGGAAAGGTTTCAGCCGCAGCAACAAATTCGACAAGCTCGGCATGCGTGGCTCGAACACCTGCGAGCTGTTCTTCGATGACGTCGAAGTGCCGGAAGAAAACATCCTCGGCGTACTCAATGGCGGCGTGAAAGTGCTGATGAGCGGCCTCGACTACGAGCGCGTGGTGCTTTCCGGTGGCCCGACCGGGATCATGCAGGCCTGCATGGACCTGATCGTGCCGTACATCCATGACCGCAAACAGTTCGGCCAGAGCATCGGCGAATTCCAGCTGATCCAGGGCAAAGTCGCCGACATGTACACCCAACTCAATGCCAGCCGCGCTTACCTGTATGCCGTGGCCCAGGCCTGCGAACGTGGCGAAACCACTCGCAAGGACGCCGCCGGGGTGATCCTCTACAGTGCCGAGCGCGCCACGCAAATGGCCCTCGACGCGATCCAGATTCTCGGCGGCAACGGCTACATCAACGAATTCCCGGCCGGTCGTCTGCTGCGTGACGCCAAGCTGTATGAAATCGGCGCCGGCACCAGTGAGATCCGTCGCATGCTGATCGGTCGCGAACTGTTCAACGAAACCCGCTAAACGGAGCTGTCCATGGCTATCCTGCATACCCAGCTCAACCCCCGTTCGGCGGAGTTCGCGGCTAACAGCGCGGCGATGCTCAAACAGGTCGACGCCCTGCACACCCTGCTCGCGCAAGTGCAGCAAGGTGGTGGCCCGAAGGCGCAAGAACGTCACACCTCGCGGGGCAAACTGCTGCCCCGTGAGCGGATCAATCGCCTGCTCGATCCGGGTTCGCCGTTTCTCGAGATCAGCCAACTGGCGGCCTACGCGGTGTACGGCGAAGACGTTCCCGCCGCTGGCGTGATTGCCGGGATCGGCCGGGTGGAAGGCGTCGAATGCATGATCGTCGCCAACGATGCCACCGTGAAAGGTGGCTCGTACTACCCGCTGACCGTTAAAAAACACCTGCGTGCGCAAACCATCGCCCAGCAGAATCGCCTGCCGTGCATTTATCTGGTGGACTCCGGTGGAGCCAACCTGCCGCGTCAGGATGAAGTGTTCCCGGACCGCGAACACTTCGGGCGGATCTTCTTCAACCAGGCCAACATGAGCGCCATGGGCATTCCGCAAATTGCGGTGGTCATGGGCTCTTGCACCGCCGGGGGCGCCTACGTTCCGGCGATGGCCGACGAGGCGATCATGGTTCGTCAGCAGGCCACCATCTTCCTCGCTGGCCCACCGCTGGTGAAAGCCGCGACCGGTGAAGTGGTCAGCGCCGAAGACCTCGGCGGGGCCGATGTGCACTGCAAGATTTCCGGGGTCGCCGACCACTACGCCGAAAGCGATGAACATGCCCTGGCATTGGCCCGGCGCAGCGTGGCCAACCTCAACTGGCGCAAGCTCGGCGAACTGCAACAACGTACGCCGATCGCGCCGCTGTATAGCAGCGACGAGTTGTACGGCGTGGTCTCGGCCGACGCCAAGCAACCGTTCGATGTGCGCGAAGTGATCTCACGACTGGTGGACGGCTCGGCGTTCGATGAGTTCAAGGCGCTGTTCGGGACGACGTTGGTGTGCGGCTTCGCCCACCTGCACGGCTACCCGATCGCGATCCTCGCCAACAACGGCATCCTCTTCGCCGAGGCCGCACAGAAAGGCGCGCATTTCATCGAACTGGCCTGCCAGCGCGGCATTCCGTTGCTGTTTCTGCAGAACATCACCGGGTTCATGGTCGGCCAGAAATACGAGGCCGGCGGCATCGCCAAGCACGGCGCGAAATTGGTGACCGCCGTGGCTTGTGCCAAGGTGCCGAAATTCACCGTGATCATCGGCGGCAGCTTCGGCGCCGGTAACTACGGCATGTGTGGCCGGGCCTACGATCCACGCTTCCTGTGGATGTGGCCGAACGCGCGAATCGGCGTGATGGGCGCCGAACAGGCGGCGGGTGTGCTGGTGCAGGTCAAGCGCGAGCAAACCGAGCGCAGCGGGCATCGTTTCAGCGCCGAGCAGGAAGCCGAGATCAAGCAACCGATCCTCGATCAGTACGAAGAACAGGGGCACCCCTACTACTCCAGCGCCCGGCTGTGGGACGACGGCGTCATTGACCCGGCGCAGACCCGCGACGTGTTGGCCCTGGCCTTGTCGGCGTCGCTGAACGCACCCATCGAACCGAGCCGCTTCGGCGTGTTCCGGATGTGATCTGGAGAAAACCATGAGCGACTTCAATACCCTTGAGCTGCAGACCGATCCCCGTGGTTTTGCCACCCTGTGGCTCAGCCGAGAAGAAAAGAACAACGCATTCAACGCCGAAATGATCCGCGAACTGATCCTCGCGCTGGATAAAGTGTCGAGCGATGCCAGCCTGCGTTTTCTGCTGATCCGGGGGCGCGGCAAACATTTCAGCGCCGGTGCCGATCTGGCCTGGATGCAGCAATCGGCCGAACTCGATTACCACACCAACCTTGATGACGCCCGGGAACTGGCGGAGTTGATGTACAACCTCGCCAAACTGAAAGTCCCGACGCTGGCCGTGGTGCAGGGCGCGGCATTTGGCGGTGCACTGGGCCTGATCAGTTGCTGCGACATGGCGATTGGCGCCGACGACGCGCAGTTCTGCCTGTCGGAAGTGCGAATCGGCCTGGCGCCAGCGGTCATCAGCCCGTTCGTGGTGCAAGCCATTGGCGAGCGTGCGGCGCGGCGTTATGCCTTGACTGCCGAACGTTTCGGCGGGCAACGGGCTCGGGAAATCGGCCTGTTGTCAGAGAGCTATCCGATGGCTGAGCTGGAGCAGAAAGTCGATCAGTGGATCGACAATCTACTGCTCAACAGCCCGGCAGCCATGCGCGCCAGCAAGGATCTGCTGCGTGAAGTCGGCAACGGCGCGCTGACTCCGGCGCTGCGCCGCTACACCGAGAATGCCATCGCCCGAATTCGCGTCAGCCCGGAAGGCCAGGAAGGCCTGCGCGCCTTCCTGCAAAAACGTTCGCCCACCTGGCAAGCCGAAATCACCCTCAAGGAGCCGCGTTGATGAGCGCACCTGTTCTCACCACCCTGCTGGTGGCCAACCGTGGCGAAATCGCCTGCCGGGTGATGCGCACCGCCAAGGCTCTGGGCCTGACCACTGTGGCCGTGCACAGCGCCACCGACCGTGACGCCCGGCACAGCCGCGAAGCGGATATCCGCGTCGATCTGGGCGGCAGCAAAGCCGCCGACAGTTACCTGCAAATCGACAAACTGATCGCCGCCGCGAAAGCCAGCGGTGCTCAGGCAATTCATCCCGGTTATGGTTTTCTCTCGGAAAACGCCGGGTTCGCCCGGGCGATCGAGGCGGCGGGCCTGATTTTCCTCGGCCCGCCCGCCTCGGCCATCGACGCCATGGGCAGCAAGTCTGCGGCCAAAGCCTTGATGGAAACCGCCGGTGTGCCGCTGGTGCCCGGCTATCACGGCGAAGCCCAAGACCTCGACACCTTCCGCGATGCCTGCGAACGCATCGGTTATCCGGTGTTGCTCAAGGCCACGGCGGGCGGCGGCGGTAAGGGCATGAAAGTGGTCGAGGACGTCAGCCAACTGGCCGAAGCCCTGGCCTCGGCGCAGCGTGAAGCACAATCGTCGTTCGGCAATTCACGGATGTTGGTCGAGAAATACCTGCTCAAGCCACGTCACGTGGAAATCCAGGTGTTCGCCGACCAGCATGGCAATTGTCTGTACCTCAACGAGCGTGACTGCTCGATTCAGCGTCGTCATCAGAAAGTCGTCGAAGAAGCACCCGCTCCAGGCCTGACCCCGCAATTGCGTCGGGCCATGGGCGAAGCCGCCGTACGCTCGGCTCAAGCGATCGGCTATGTGGGCGCCGGCACCGTGGAGTTTTTGCTGGATGCGCGCGGTGAGTTCTTCTTCATGGAAATGAACACGCGCCTGCAAGTCGAACACCCGGTGACCGAGGCCATTACCGGCCTCGACCTGGTGGCCTGGCAAATTCGTGTAGCCCGCGGCGAAGCGCTGCCGATGACACAGGATCAGGTGCCGCTGATCGGCCATGCGATCGAAGTGCGGTTGTACGCCGAAGACCCGGGCAACGATTTTCTGCCGGCCACCGGGCGCCTGGCGTTGTACCGCGAATCCGCCGAAGGGCCGGGGCGTCGTGTGGACAGTGGCGTCGAAGAAGGCGACGAGATTTCGCCGTTCTACGACCCGATGCTTGGCAAGCTGATTGCCTGGGGCGAAGACCGTGAACAGGCGCGGCTGCGATTGCTGAGCATGCTCGAGGAGTTTGCCATTGGCGGGCTGAAGACCAACATCAACTTCCTGCACCGGATCATCGGCCACCCGGCGTTTGCCGCCGCCGAACTGGATACCGGGTTCATTCCGCGTTATCAGGAACAACTGCTGCCAGCACCTTCGCCGCTCAGTGATGAGTTCTGGCAAGCGGCGGCCCAGGCGTTTGCGCAAAGTCAGCCGGCTGTTTTGCGCGCCGATGATCCGAGTTCGCCGTGGGCCTTCAACAATGGTTTCCGTGCCGGGTTGCCGACAGAAATCACCCTGCATTTGAGTTGCGAAGGGCAAGACCGGGCGCTGACCCTGGGCAATGCCGACATGCATACCGCACGGCTCAAGGGTGAATACCTGCTGACCGAGCACAGCGGTTTGCGCCGCCAGCACCGGGCCATCCGCCGTGGCGATGCGCTGTATCTGCAATGGGACGGCGAGCTGCGCCGCATCGAGTCGTATGACCCGATCGGCGCCGTCGAAGCCAGTCACAGCCATCAAGGCGGGCTTACCGCGCCCATGAACGGCAGCATCGTGCGGGTGTTGGTGGAGGTCGGGCAAACGGTCGAAGCCGGGGCGCAACTGGTGGTGCTGGAAGCGATGAAGATGGAGCACAGCATTCGCGCGCCCCACACCGGGGTAATCAAGGCGTTGTATTGCCAGGAAGGCGAAATGGTCAGCGAAGGCAGTGCGTTGGTGGAGTTGGAGCAAGCGTGAAATGAAGATCGGTCCTACGCGTTGCGAGGACCGATCCGATTAGAATTTGGCAGTCGCCTGAACCACCACGCCGATGATTCGGCATTCCTCGGTGTAAAGGGCTTTCGGATACGTCGGATTGAGCGGGACCAGGTAACGCTGCCCGCCCTCTTCGATCAGTTTGCGAAAGACCGCCTCGGCGCTGCCGGGCCATTGGGCGATCACCAGTTTGCCAGGCTCCGGCACGATCGCCGGGTCGACCAGAATCAGCATGCCCTCGGCAATGCTCGCTCCCGTAGGGGCGGTCATCGCATCGCCGACCACCACCAGCCAGAACGCCGCGCCCTGTGCGTGGTAATCGGACAGCTCGAAACGTGGCTTGCTGACAGCCAGCGAAGTACCGTAGGTCGATAGCTCGCCGTCGCGCACCTCCCCGTTTTCCCGCCAGTCACTGACCGGGTAGCGAAAGTACGGGTTGTACTTTTGCGCCAGGGAGATCTCCTCATCCTCTGAGGGCAGCGGCTCCCTGATCACCATCGCCACTTCCAGATAGTCCATGCCGAGCGCCCGCAAGACACGATTCATCTCTGCGATGCCGGGCTGACGACGTTTATTGAGCCAGTGGCCGACGCCACCCTGGGACATCCCGATGCGCTCGGCGAGTATTTCCTGAGTGACTTTGAGTTCACTCATTTTGGCCTTGACCAATTCAATCCATTTATCCATGTGCGGCACGATACGTGGGGTACTCCGACCATCAAAACACAAATTGTAGTATTAAAACTGAAGACACAAATACAGTAAGTACTAAGCTGGGCTCACGGATTTGAATTTCTCACGGAGCTCGCCATCGTCATGACCATCCCCAGCAATACCTTGCCCGATATGCAAATCGACACCAGCCTCACCTCGCCAAAAGGCTCTGCCGCGGCGCAGCGCGCACTGGACTATTACTTGAAACCAGCTGTGTCAGAAGTAGCCAGCGAAGAACGTTTCTTTGATGTGAACCGTAACATCAGCAGCGAAGAGGCGCTGGTCCATGCTTCGGATCTGCTGCGGTGCGCCGTTGCCACCGCGCATGAGTCAGCCAACCAACTGCAGGGCGCAAGCCGGGATCTGGCGTTTTCGACGGTGCACATGATCGACATGGCCAAGGCGATGGTCGAACGGGCCCTGGAGGGCAATCAGAACAATTGAGGCGGGAGCATATTGGAGGAGGACAGGAAAATTTTTCCAATCGCGCAGGTAGAAACATTTGACTTGCAAATGATAATGATTATTATTGCATCAACTGGTCGCGAGATCAGTCGATAGTCCAAGAGACCTTAGGTCGGACTCCTGGACTATCTCCTCATCAGGCTAATCACGGTTTTTGACCCGGCTTTTTGCCGGGTCTTTTTTTTGCCAGTCAGGCTGGCTTTGGCTTCAGGCTAATGAAGTCTGTAGGTGCTGCAAAATTCGATTGGCGCGGATGATATCAAAAGAATATCTACTGCCAAGAGAAGCCCGGCAGCACTGGGCCAAACTAACGAAAAATAGCACTTGAGAATCAATTGCGCAGTCTCTAAGCTGCATCGGCGTCAAGGAGGACGCCCCCTTTTACCCCCGTAATTTCCCCCGGTTTCTCCCCTCTTGCGTGTAAAGTAGCAGCCATAAAAATCGTATTCAGGAAATGATTATGGCCGGGGCTAAATCTTCTTTCGACATCAGCGCTAACTTCGACAGCGGCAACATTGATGTGCTGGACATCAGCAATCCTCTGCAAGCATTGCTGGCCATCAGGCCAGACACTCGCAGCCAGCATTTCCAGTGGTTCCATTTCAAGGCCAGCGGCCTGCATGTGGGTCAGGAGCATTGGTTTCGTCTGAACAACGCCAGCAAATCCTCATACAACAAGGCCTGGGATGGTTATCAGGCGGTGGCGTCCTACGACCACGTCAACTGGTTCCGGGTGCCGACCATCTTCGAAGGCGACTGCCTGCGTTTCAGCCTTGAAGCCACTGCCACCCATGCCTGGTTCGCCTACTTCGAACCCTACAGCCGTGGCCGTCACGACTGGCTGATCGAACAGGCACTGACCAAGGCCGGCACCGAACTGTTGGCCACCGGCAAGAGCGTTGAAGGTCGTGACATCCAGTTGTTGCGCAAAGGAACTGGCGGCGAAGGCCAGCGCAAGGTCTGGATCATTGCCCAGCAACACCCCGGCGAACACATGGCCGAATGGTTCATGGAAGGCGTGATCGAACGCCTGGAAAAACATGACGACCCGGTGCTGAATAAGCTCCTGGCCAGCGCCGACCTGTACTTGGTGCCGAACATGAACCCGGACGGCGCCTTCCACGGTCATTTGCGCACCAATGCCATGGGCCAGGACCTGAATCGCGCCTGGCAGAACGCCAGCCAGGAAATCAGCCCGGAAGTGCTGTTCGTTCAGCAGCAAATGGAAAAATACGGCGTCGACCTGTTCCTCGACATCCATGGCGATGAAGAAATTCCCTACGTGTTCACCGCCGGTTGCGAAGGCAACCCCGGCTATACACCGCGGATCGAAAAACTCGAAGAGCGCTTCCGCAGCCATCTGAAGCACCTGACCAAGGACTTTCAGACCAAACACGGCTACACCCGCGACGAACCGGGCAAAGCCAACATGACCCTGGCCTGCAACAGCGTCGGTCAGAAGTTCGACTGCCTGTCCTTTACCATTGAAATGCCCTTCAAGGACAACAACGACGCGCCGAATGCGCTGACCGGCTGGTCTGGTAAGCGTTCGAAGCAGTTGGGCAAGGATGTGCTGACGACCATTGCCGACATGGTCGATACCTTGCGCTAATCACCCTTGGACAAAAGATCGCAGCCTTCGCAGCTCCTGCAAGGCTGCGATTTTTTGATGTTTTACTCAGCCGGGATCCGCACACAATCCTGGGGCCCCAACAGCCGCCCATCCTCGGCGCGCAATTCCAGCGGCCGCACCGGTCGACCGTTCTCACGATCGACAACCTGCGAATGCGCCTCCCCCGCCTCATAGAAAAACGCCTCGCCCCACTGCCGCAACCCGATGATTAACGGGAACAAGCCTTGGCCCTTCTCCGTCAGCACATATTCCTGATACGCGCTGCCATCCGACGCCGGCACCAGATCGAAAATCCCGTGGGCCACTAATGTGCGCAGGCGTGCCGAAAGAATGTTCTTGGCCATGCCGAGATTGCGCTGGAACTCACCGAAGCGTCGCAGACCATCGAACGCATCGCGCACGATCAATAGCGACCACCAATCCCCAATCGCATCCAGTGAACGAGCGACCGGGCATTCGGCGCCTTCCATGCTTGTACGTTTAACCATGACCGCGTCCGCCGGCAACCAATGTGGTTGCAATATAAAACCAGACTCCTTACCGTACAACTGGTTTTATATTGCAACCACACAAGGAAGCCTGTGATGAAACCTGACCACCCGTTAAGCGGCGCCGTGGTGCTGCTGTTTGCCGTCGCCTGCGGCCTGGCCGTCGGCAATGTGTATTACGCACAACCATTGCTCGATGCCATGGCCGAAGCCTTCGCCATGGACCCGGCAACCATCGGTATCATCATCACCCTCACTCAGATCGGTTATGGCGTGGGCCTGTTGTTGCTGGTCCCTCTGGGGGATCTGCTCAACCGCCGCCGATTGATCGTCTTGCAAACCCTGCTGTCGGCACTGGCCTTGTTGATGATTGCGTTAGCGCCGAGCAGCACCTGGCTGTTGCTCGGCATGGCGCTGACCGGGTTACTGGCGGTCGTTACGCAAGTCCTGGTGGCCTACGCCGCGATGCTGGCCATCCCGGCGCAACGTGGACGTGTGGTAGGCGTGATCACCAGCGGCATTGTCGTCGGCATTCTATTGGCACGAACGGTGGCCGGCGGCATGGCCGACCTGGCTGGTTGGCGTTCGATTTATCAGCTGTCCGCCGGGTTGACCCTGGTGATGGCGCTGCTGTTGTTTCGTGTGCTGCCCAGGCACGAAGACGCGCGACCGGATAGCGCTTACGGCGCGTTGATCGGCTCAGTCTTCACGTTGTTCAAGGAAGAACCGGTGTTGCGTCAACGGGCCATCCTTGCCCTGCTGACGTTCGCCAGTGCCATGGTGCTGTGGACCCCTTTGGTATTGCCGTTGAGCGCCCCGCCGCTTTCACTGTCCCACACCGAAATCGGACTGTTCGGGCTGGCCGGGGCTGCCGGCGCACTGGCCGCCGCTCGCGCCGGGCATCTGGCCGATCGTGGCCTGGGTCAATGGACCAGCGGACTGTCATTGTTGCTGATGCTCGCCTCATGGCTGCCCATCGCCCTCACTCAATCCTCGCTGTGGGCGCTGCTGCTCGGGGTGATTACGCTGGATCTGGGTTTGCAGGCCGTTCATGTCACCAGCCAGAGCATGATCTACAGCGTGCGCCCCGAAGCGCAAAGCCGACTCACCGCCGGCTACATGCTGTTCTATTCGATCGGCAGCGCCTTGGGCTCTATCGGTTCGACGGCGATGTATGCCTGGGCCGGCTGGATCGCGGTGTGCTGGCTGGGTGCGGGCATCAGCGCCGTAGCGTTGATCTATTGGTGGCTGACGCTCGCCGCCAAAACACCCAACACCTGTGGCAAGCCCCCTCGCCACAGTTATCGGCAGTCCCCCGACTCACCCACGGTCCCTGCCCCGCAACATGCTGTCCAGTACCTCATCGCGGCGCACCCAACCGTGAAACAACGCCGCCGCCAGGTGCAGCAGCACGGTCAGGAACAGTAGATACGCCAGATACCTATGTGCCTTGCGCAGGAATGCAAACACCTGCGCATTCGCCGGCAGGATCGACGGCAGTTGCAACGAGCTGCTGAGCATCACCGGATCGCCAGCCGCCGATATCATCGCCCAGCCCAGCAGCGGCAAAATCAGCATCAAGGCGTACAGCAAGACATGCGAAGCCTTCGCCGCGAGCACTTGCCAACCCGGCAAGTCCGCCGGCAGCGGTGGTTGCCGGGTCGAAAAACGCACGGCCAGACGCACGACCACCAACAGCAGAATGGCGATGCCCAACGGTTTGTGCAGGTGGATCAGCCACTCGTGACGCTCGGACACCGAGGCCACCATGCCGGCGCCGATGAACAGCATCGCGATGATCATCAGCGCCATCAGCCAATGCAGCAGCCGCGCCAGGGGAGCGAAATGGTTCGGTTGAGCGCTCATTGATGAGCCTCCTGCTTGGCGTTGGGCAACTGATTCACTTCGCTGGTGCGACGCAGATAGGAATTGGCATAGCCCGCTGAACGAGCGGCGAGCAGCGGGTCGTCGGAGCCTTCGATACCGCTGGGCAATACCAGTGGGTCGTAGTTGATGTCACGGCACTCGCCATTGAGTTGTGGCTGGGTGCTTTCGAGCACCAGAGTGCCGGCGTTCACAACTTTTCGGTCGCTGGGCCAGGCCTTGCTCGCGTCGTTGACCGGGTCCCCAGAGTTCGCCAGGGTGATGTTCAACTGCCAACGCAGCGGTCCGGCGGACAAACGCTGAACCAGATCCTTCTCCAGAAAGTCAGCGCCCTCCGGTGCCGTCGCGCCCGCCGCATCCTGAGCAACCGGGGTCATGCTCCAACGCACCGCTTGCCGCTGCCCCGCTGCGTTCACCAGGTAAAACGCATTGACGCTGTTATACGTCTCGGTCGCATAACTGGCAGAAGGTTTGGCAGTCTTGATCCAGGCAAGAAACGGCGCGGCTTCCGGGTGAGAACCGAAGAACGCCGGCACCGCCGCAGGATTCGGTTTGCCGGTGGCCGGGTCCGGTGACTGCGCCTGTTGCAGCTGATAGAACGCCTCGGGCGTGCCCACCGGGAACACCGGCATGCTGTTCATCCCGGTGCGCCACTGCTGACCGTTGGCCTGGGTAAAGCGCAACGCCAGGCTGCGGATCGGCACGCTGTTGTCCGGTGCGTAAGGGTTGCCGGCAGGCAGCGCGAAACGCCCGACCACCGGGGTCCGCGCTTCATTGAACACTTGGGCGCTGGAATACTCGCGCACCTGGCCGCTGCTCTCGAAATGCCCGATAACGCACACCCCTTTGGCGTGGTTACGACGGAACCCCGGGTGCACGCCGTTGTTTTTCTCCAGCACATTGATCAACGCTTTCGGCGTCAGGCGCTGTGGGTCGAGTGTGCCGTTGACGTAGGCAAAAGCCCCGGCCAGCGCGGCGACCACCACGGCAATGCCGGTCAGGCGCAACGTCAGGCTCGCGGTGCTCAGGGGCGGCCGAGACGGCCCTGTTGTAGATGAGCGATCAACCATGAAAGTCTCCGGGGCCATAGGCCACAGGGGGAAAGAGCTATGAGACGAACGTCACGTAGGATTATTCCCCCTGAACTGTAGTTTCTTTCAAAGCACCGCTAGCGACGAATCCTCAAGGTTGGTCAAACCGGGTTAAAACTCGGCTCACGCTTCTGCAAAAAAGCCTGCATACCTTCCTGTTGCCCCCCCGTGGCAAACAAACCATGAAACACTCTTCGCTCGAAAAGAAGGCCATCGCGCAATCCTGACTCCAGTGCCCGGTCCACTGCTTCTCGCGCAGCCAGTGTGGCGGTTTTGGCGAAACCGGCAATGATCTGCGCTGCGGCCAAGGATTGCTCCAGCAGATCGCTGGCAACGATGACCCGCGACACCAATCCTGCCCGCTCGGCCTCTTCGGCCGACATCGAGCGTCCGGTCAAAATCATGTCCATGGCCTTCGACTTGCCGATCAGGCGCGTGAGACGTTGGGTCCCGCCCATTCCAGGCATCACCCCCAACCTGATTTCCGGTTGGCCAAAACGAGCGTTATCCGCAGCAAAGATCAGATCGCACATCATGGCCAACTCACAGCCGCCACCGTATGCATAACCGGCAACAGCGGCCAGCTTGGGCGTACGCAACGCGGCAAAGGCTTCCCAATCGGCGAAATAATCCTCATGGACCATGTCCAGGTAAGATTTTCCGTACATCTCCTTGATGTCGGCACCCGCCGCAAAAAAATCCGCTGTCCCGGTGATCACGAAACAGCCGACTCCGGGGTCGCGGTCCAGCCGTTGCAAGGTGTCCAGCAGTTCGCGCATCAGGGCCGAACTCAAAGCATTCCTGGCCTGCGGCCGATTAAGACGAATCAATACGACTCGATCATGACGTTCGATCAATGTGTGCATGGTGATCTCATTAAATAGATGTGAAATGTTTGAATGAAAAAACGCTCTTGGCACACTTCAGGAATCCCAGATTGCGCCATACGCCGGAATGCCCCGCCCCTCCATTTCCTCAACCACTCGCTGGGTGAGCGTCTGGTTCGAAATGCAGATCACCGCCTCGGCACCGAACGAGCGAACCGCGTCATAAGCCAGTTGCACAAGGTCTGGCTTGCCGAGCACATCGGTGTCCCAGATCAAGGCATCAGGATTGGCCCGCAGGATCTCTTCCACCAGTTCGTCACCGTAGGTTTTTCGCGGGCTGCGGGTCGACCAGACCAGCCGTATCGGTACTTGCCTGGCCAACAAATGGGGCAACACCGGGCCGATGCCGCTGCCCGTGGCGATGTACACCACCGATTTGAACAGGGTTTCGATGTGCGCCACGCCAGCGGTGGTAATGCCTTTGACCCAGACATGCGTCGGCATTTGCTCGATGAACTCGCCGGTCCAATCACCTGCCCGGGAAATGATCAGGCGAAAACCCGCTTCACCCGGTGCGGGAATATTGGCAAAGGAATGCCACTCCATCAGCGGGTTGAGACTGATGGCGTTGGAGGAGCCGGCAAACGGCGTGACATGGTCAAAACGGGCTATTACCGCATGAGAAGAAGGCCTGATCAGTTGCACCGGCACTTTGCGCAGACGAAACCATGGCAAGGCGATGCTGAACGTCAGCACAATCAGCATCCAGAATGCCACCGACGTCGACAGCGCCTCGCTCACGGAGGCCTGCGGGTTCTGGTCCCGGGTAAACAGAACGCTCCATACCCAGAACAGGGCAAGTGCGGTCCACCCACCAAAGCGGTGCATTCGCTCGAAGCCGTTGTGAAAACGCCCGCGAATCCGCGGGTGAGCCATGACGGCCACCAGCAGCAAGATCCCCAGCAACCCGGTGCTCACCCCGAGCAGCGCCAGGGAAACGCCGCCCAAGCTTTCAGTCCAATGCCAGGCCAGGGAGCCGATCAACACCGCGAACCAGCCAATCGCCGCCAGCGCCCCGCCACTGTGCAAGCCGCCGAAGTGGTAAACCTTGGCCAGTGAGCGGCGTATCGCAAGCGGCCAGGAAGTGGGCGCCCGGGTTGCCAGCCAGAACAGCAGATTGATGATGTATTGCTGGCGAATCAAAATCGCCAGCGACAGATTCGCCACCACCAATCCCGACAGCGCCTCAAGGACTATCCCCGTGGATGTCCACCACTGCCCGGCGGTCAACCCATGCGCCAGTGCCGCGATATTGAGTGCAAGCACCAACGCTACGAGGCGGTTGTAATGCGAAAATATCGGCAACGTCCCCAATCGCCGCCACAGCACGCGCTTGACCGGCAGCGCGGTATCCGGATTCCCCCCCTTCATGCGCCCACCCCTTGCCGGGTCGTCGCGTCGGCCTGGTGCGTCATCGCCCACTCCAGCAGCAAGCGTTTGTCGACCTTGCCGCGTGAGGTCAGCGGAATGTGCTCCACGGCGAGGATCAGCGAAGGGACGCAATAGTAGGCAAGCCGCTCTTCACAGCGTCGTCTTGCATCATCGATGTCCGTGGTAACGGGATAGACGAAGGCCACCAGATGGCGACTGTCGAGTTTCAACGTGACCGCCCGCTCGCAGCGATCAGATGACTCCAGAGCCGCAGAAACAGAGTCGAGCTCCACCCGAAACCCTCTGACCTTGACCTGATCATCGACACGTCCCAGGTGTTCAAGTTCGCCGTTCGCTGTCCAGCGCCCCAGATCACGTGTGCGAAACATCATCCGGCCCTGCCCCAGAAACGGATCGGGCCGATAGCGTTCGGCGGTCAGCGTCAGGTTACTCAAATAACCGGCGGTCACACAGTCGCCGCCAGCCCACATCTCACCTTGCTCACCCACCTGACAGAGCTGGCCCGACTCATCCAGCACGTACACCGTGTTGTTGGGCGTGGGTTTGCCGATCGTCAATGCACCTGCGCCCCTGTAATGCTGCATGGTGTTGACGATCGTGGTTTCGGTCGGGCCGCAGGCATTGTAAAAAGTGCAGAACGAGGACCAGCGATCAGCCAGGGGCTGAGGGCAAGGCTCCCCGGCAAGGGCCACGACCTTGACTTGCTGGCAACGCAATGGATCGAGTGTGCCGAGTATCGAAGGTGTAGCGATCAGCACGTCGCATTGTTCGGCCGTCTGGGCGATGTCCTTGCCACGGATCATCAAGGTCGCACCATGAGCCAGGCTCCCGAGTATTTCCCAGGCCGCCATGTCAAAGGCGATGTTAAGTATCTGTCCGACCTTGAGCCCAGGCCGCATGCCGAGATTGCCAGGGGCTGTCAGCAAAATATTGCACACATTGCGGTGGGTCACCCGAACCCCATTGGGCAGGCCGGTGGTGCCGGAGGTAAACAGCACGAAACACAACCTGTCCGGGGTCGATGACAGCGAACTGGCCACATTCAGGTCATCAGCGGGTGTTGACGCAACCTCCATGAACTCATCGAGGCAAATGCAGTGTTGCTGCGACGTCAGGGGAATTCGCGACTCGAGGCTCGACAGTGTCAGCACCACCCGCGTCGAGGCCACGTCCATGATGTGGCGCAATTGCGCGGTGGGAGTAATCCCTACGTGCTGAGGGATGTAGGCAGCACCCACTTTCAATGCGGCCAACATTCCCACCAGCATCGGGATCGAACGCTCCACAAACAAGGCCACGTGATCGCCCGGGGCGACGCCCTGCTGACGCAACAGCGTGGCCAGTCGGTTGGCCTGCCGGTTCAGTTCACCGTAGGTGATGGCTTCGCCCTCACAATGGGCGGCAATGTCCTGAGGTCTGGCGGCGGCTTGCGCCTCGATGGCGTGATGGATCAGAAGATACTCAGGCTCAACCGTCGGCCCACGACCGAACTGCGGCCACACGTCATGGGTGTTGTTGTCCGGAAGCAGCGAACACATCGATGCCGACTCAAGGGAAATTTTGCACTCTTGCATGTTAAAAATTCTCTTCAGGCTCAATATTTACGTTCAAGCACGGGTGGTTCTGCGCAGCCTGGTGAGAGGCTGGGCTGACTGCCTGAGCTTGCTGCATGGGTTGAGCCGCGAAGTTCGATGCCATTACATGGATTACAAACCCCTCAGAAATCTCCTACACAAATAAGTAATGGTTTTCCCCGACGAAGGAATAAACCACAGTGGCCGGCGTCCTTCTTGTCAGTGCCATTCATCACAGCCAGAGAACACGCCATTTCCATGAACAACATCGACGGACAATTGCGTGAAATCATTCCCAGGCTGCGGCGCTTCGCCGTATCGCTGACGCGCAACCCCAGCAGCGCCGACGATCTGGTGCAGGCAAGCCTGGAACGAGCGCTGTCGAATTGGAGCGCTAAACGTCCGGAGGGCGACCTGCGGGCCTGGCTGTTTTCGATTCTTTATCGGCAGTTTCTCGACGCCCACCGCCGCTCCCGGCGGTATGCGCGGATGCTCGAATTCTTTACCGGGCGCGACGATGCACAGCCTTCGGTAGAACGCACGGTAATCGCCCAGTCGACCCTGCAAGCCTTCGATCAGCTCAACACCGAACAGCGCGCGCTGCTGCTCTGGGTATCGGTGGAAGGCTTGAGTTACAAGGAGGTCGCCGAGATTCTCGACGTCCCCATCGGCACCGTGATGTCACGCCTGTCCCGCGCGCGTCAGGCCTTGCGCCAGCTCAGCGACGGCGAAATCACCCGCCCTTCCCTGCGGAGACTCAAATGATCAGCCTGCCTCCCAACGAGCGTGACCTGCACGCCTACGTCGATCACCAACTCAGCGATGCCGACCGACATCAAGTGGAAATTTATCTGGCCGGCAACGCCGAAGTGGCCGCACAAGTACGCGCCTGGCAGCAAGACGCCCAACAATTGCGCGCAGCCCTGAGCGGCGCCTTGCAGCAACCGGCCAACCCGCAACTTGACCCGGCGCTGATTCGCCAGCGCCTCAAACGCCAGTCTCGCCGTCATCTGGCCAGTGCCGCGATGTTGTTGATTGCGGTCAGCGTCGGCGGATTGGGCGGTTGGCACGCGCGGGAGATGACTCTGGTCAGCCCCCCACTGCCGATGGCCGATGCGATGCAGGCCTACCGACTGATTGCTCAGCAAGGCATGCTGCCGGCGGATTACCAAGTCAGCGACGATGGCGATATGCAAGGCTGGCTCGACCGCTATTTCAGCCAGGCCCATCGCCTGCCGAACTTGGCGGGGGCAGGCTACAAACCGGTCAGCGGCCGTTTGCTCAGTACCGAACAAGGGCCGGCAGCGATGGTGGTCTACGAAGATCAGGGCGGCCACAAAGTCAGCTTTTACGTCCGTCCGCCGGGACCGAAAAACTTCCTCCTGCCCCGCGGCAGCCGCAGCGACGGCGAACTGCAGGCCGAGTATTGGTCGGATGCCGGGTACAACTACGCGATGGTCAGCCCGAGTGACACACCGGCGGCGCAGATGCTCAAGCAGACACTGAAGTTCTGATCCGGGTTGTGGTCACCCCTGCCCAAACACCTGCGAAGGCCTGCGCAACAGCGGGTCGAACGGGTTGATCCGCGGCCCGATCAACGCCGCTTCGCGCTTGAGCATTTCCACCACGGTCGGCAAACGATCCGGCCCCAGGCGATCACTGATCGTGGCCACGCTCAACGCCGCCACTGCCCGGCCGTCGCGATCGAGGATCGGCACGGCCACGCCGGCCATGCCCTGCAACACGCCGGTGTTGCGCCCGGCGTACCCGAGCGCGCGCACATTCTCGACTTCCGAGCGCAGGAACACTTCGTCATACAGGTGAAAATCCTTGAGCCGCGGCAAGTTGTAGTGAATCACCGTGTCGCGTTCCTCTTGCGGCAGGAATGCCAGAATCGCCAGGCTGCCCTGACCCACGCCGAGCGCCACCCGCCCGCCGATGTCACCGGTAAATGTGCGGATCGGAAACGGCCCTTCACTGCGGTCCAGACAGATCGCATCAAAGCCACTGCGCGCCAGCAAAAACAGCGAATCGCCCAGCGATGCCGATAACCGCAGCAATGCCGGCCGCGCCAGTTCTCGCAGGTTGTTGGTATTGCCGGCGCGGGCCGCCAAGGCAAAAAACTCCAGGCTCAGGCGATAGCGTTTGCTGCGGGCGTCCTGTTCGACCATGCCCTCGTCCATCAAGCTGCGCAGCAAGCGGTGGGTAGTCGGTTGCGACAAGCCGATGCGCTGCGCCAGTTGCGTCACGCGTTCGCCGCCCTCGACGGTGTCACCCAGGCTGCGCAGCACCGCAAACAGCCTTGAGACCGCACCGACACCGACTTCATTTTTGTTTTCATTCCGATCAGTGGAATCTGACATTTGATTTCTCATCAATAAATTTACTCACTGAATAAAACTGAAAATAGTCATCGCTTCAGTGAAATAGGTTATTGAGCCCATCCTATTCTTCGTCCTACTCTGCGTCCATACAGGGGCGATTCGAACAACAACGGCAGCCGACACACGTCGAGCGCCAACACCCCCCGCAATATCTTTTCGTATCTGCCCATACAAAAAAGCGCGCCGTTGGCGACGCATAACAATCTCAGGTGGAGCGCAGTCATGGCCTTTGTGCAGCTTGAAAACCTCGGCAAACGATATGGCGAGATCGACGCAGTCGTCGCCACCAACCTGTCGGTGGAAAAAGGCGAGTTCGTCTCACTGCTCGGCCCCTCCGGCTGCGGCAAAACCACCACCCTGCAAATGATCGCCGGCTTCGTCGAAGTCAGCAGCGGACGCATTGTGCTGGACGGTCGCGACATCACCCACGCCAAACCCGCCAGCCGTGGCCTGGGCGTGGTATTCCAGAGTTACGCGCTGTTCCCGCACATGACCGTGCAAGACAACGTCGCCTTCGGCCTGCGCATGCGCAAAGTGCCCAACGGTGAGTTGCAGCAACGGGTGGACCGAGTGCTGAAACTGGTTCGCCTGCACCAGCACGCCGAGCGTTACCCGCGAGAGCTTTCCGGCGGCCAGCGCCAGCGTGTTGCACTGGCCCGGGCGTTGGTGATCGAGCCGCCGGTGTTGCTGCTCGACGAACCGCTGTCCAACCTCGACGCCAATTTGCGCGAAGAGATGCAGTTCGAAATCCGCCGCATCCAGCGCGAAGTCGGGATCACCACGCTGATGGTCACCCACGACCAGTCCGAAGCGCTGTCGATCAGCGATCGGGTGGTGGTGATGCAGGCCGGGCGCATCACCCAGATCGACGCCCCTTACACCCTCTACGAACACCCGCGCACCGAGTTCATTTCCGGGTTCGTCGGCAAAGCCAATCTGCTGCCCGGTGAGCGGGACGGCGCCGGTGTGGTTCAGGTGTGCAACACCGGCAACGGCGAACTGACGCTAAGCCTGCGCCCGGAGAAAATCGATCTGCGGGAAAAAGGCCATGGCCGTCTGCAAGGCAAGATCGCCAGCCGCTTCTTCCTCGGCAGCCAATGGTTGTACGGCGTAACGACAACCCTGGGCGAACTCTGCGTGGTGCGTCGTAACGACGGCTCGGCGCCACTGGCCGAAGGCACGGCGGTCGGTCTCGACTGGGACGCGGCACTGCTGCGGGTGCTGAGTGTCGACGAGGTGTCGGCATGAATACGCTCGCCGCCATCCGCCAGGGACGCCAAGGGTATGTGTTGTCGGCGCCGGCCCTGGCGTTGTACGTCGGCCTGCTGGCGATCCCGCTGCTGCTGACGCTGGTGTTGTCGTTGAACGTCTTCGACTACAGCTCGGGGATCAACAGCGACGCCTACACCTTCGCCCACTACAGCAGCCTGCTGGGCGACCGGTACTTCTACGAGATCTTTCTGCGCACGATGTGGATCAGCGCCCTGACCACCCTGCTCTGCGTGCTGATCGGCGTGCCCGAGGCCTACATCCTCAGTCGCATGGGCGCACCGTGGCGTTCGATTTTCCTGATTCTGATCCTCACGCCGCTGCTGATTTCGGTGGTGGTGCGGGCGTTCGGCTGGAGCCTGTTGCTGGGCGCCGACGGGCTGGTCAACCAGACCTTGCAAGCCTTCGGTGGCTCGCCGATGAAGCTGCTCTACACGCCGTTCGCAGTGGTGATCGCGCTGGTCCACGTGATGCTGCCGTTCATGATCATTCCGGTCTGGACCTCGCTGCAAAAACTCGACCCGGCCGCCGAGCAGGCTGCGCTGTCACTGGGCGCCAGCCACTTCACGGTGATACGCAAAGTGGTGTTGCCGCAGGTCATGCCCGGCGTGCTCTCCGGCACCTTGATCGTGTTCGGCCTCGCGGCCAGTTCCTTCGCCATTCCCGGCCTGCTCGGCGGACGCCGGCTGAAGATGGTCGCCACGCTGATCTACGACCAGTACCTGTCGGAGCTGAACTGGCCGATGGGCGCCGCGATTGCCGTGGCCCTGCTGTTGCTCAACCTGCTGATCATGCTGTCGTGGAACCGAATGATCGAAGGCCGCTACAAGAAGTCATTGGGATAATTCGTCATGTCCAGAAACGGTCCTTTCGCCCTGCTGTTCCATGCCCTGGTGGTGCTGTTCATGCTCGCGCCGCTGGTGGTGGTGTGCCTCGTCGCCTTCACCCCGGAAAACACCCTGAGCCTGCCGACCACGGATTTCTCCCTGCGCTGGTTCCGCGCCGTGTTCGAACGTGCGGACTTTGTCGATGCGTTCTACAACAGCCTGATCCTGGCCTTCAGCGCGGCCAGTCTGGCGACGCTGATTGCGGTGCCGGCGGCGCTGGCGATCACCCGCTTCGAGTTCCCCGGACGGGACTTTTTCAACGCCCTGTTCCTGTCGCCGATCATCATTCCGCACCTGGTGCTGGGGGTGGCGTTGCTGCGCCTGTTTGCGCTGATGGGCGTCAACGGCAGCTTCGCCTGGCTGATCTTCGCCCATGTGCTGGTAATCACGCCGTATGTGTTGCGGCTGGTATTGGCGTCGGCCATAGGCCTGGACCGCAGCGCCGAACACGCCGCGCAATCCTTGGGTGCCGGACGCTTCACGCTGTTCCGGCAAATCACCTTGCCGATGATTCTGCCGGGGGTCGCCGGTGGCTGGCTGCTGGCGTTCATCAACAGTTTTGACGAGGTCACGTTGTCGATCTTCGTCACCTCGCCGGCCACGCAAACCTTGCCGGTGCGCATGTACGTGTACGCCACCGAATCCATCGATCCGATGATGGCGGCGGTGTCGGCCCTGGTGATCGCGCTGACCGCGCTGACGATGATTCTGCTCGATCGGGTCTACGGCCTGGATCGGGTTCTGGTGGGTAAACAATGAGGGCGCCATGGCTCTGCTGAAACGACTGGCCGAAGGCGACCGCCCGGCCCTGGACTTTACCCTCGACGGCGTGCCTGCCAGCGGCTTGCTCGGCGACACCCTGCT
Organism: Pseudomonas sp. Pseusp15; assembly: GCF_059492165.1. Lineage (NCBI taxonomy): Bacteria > Pseudomonadati > Pseudomonadota > Gammaproteobacteria > Pseudomonadales > Pseudomonadaceae > Pseudomonas > Pseudomonas sp. Pseusp15. Next base: position 1,246,824 of record NZ_CP168523.1, on the reverse strand, counting down.
GACCGCCGTGCTGACCTGCAGCGAACACCTGCGCGGCAGCGACTTCAGCGCCGAACCCCGCGCCGGCTTTTGCCTGATGGGCGCCTGCCAGGACTGCTGGGTACGCCTGGGCGATGGCCGCCGGGTGCGGGCCTGCTCGACGCAGCTTGAAGCCGGCCAGCAGGTCAGCCGCGAACCGGGGCGCTCGGTATGAACGCGGTGGTGATCATCGGCGCCGGCCCCGCCGGGATTCGTGCGGCGCAGACGCTGGTGGCGCATGGCGTGCGCCCGGTTCTGCTGGACGAAGCCGCACGCGGTGGCGGGCAGATTTATCGGCGGCAACCGGCGAACTTCAAGCGCTCGCCCATCAAGTTGTATGGCTTCGAAGCCCCCAAGGCCAACGCGCTGCATCAAACCATCGACGCACTGCGTGAACAACTCGATTACCGTCCCGACACGCTGGTATGGAACGCCGAGGCCAACGCGCTCGACACCTTGCACGAGGGCCGCGCCATACGTGTGGCGTTCTCCCGGGTGATTGTCGCCACGGGCGCCACCGACCGGATTCTGCCGGTGCCAGGCTGGACGTTGCCGGGGGTGTACAGCCTCGGCGCGGCGCAGATCGCCTTGAAGTTTCAGGGCTGTGCCATTGGTGAACGCGTGGTGTTCGCCGGCAGCGGACCGTTGCTGTACCTGGTGGCGTATCAATACGCCAAGGCCGGTGCCAACGTGGTCGCGGTGCTCGACAGTTCGCCGTTCAGCGCTCAGGCCCGCGCCCTGCCCGGTCTGTTGTCACAACCGGCTACCCTCGCCAAAGGCCTCTATTACCGCACCTGGCTGACCGCCCACGGCATCCCGGTGCATCAGGGCGCCAGCTTGTCAGGCATCGATGGCCAACAGCGTGTGCAATCGCTGAACTGGCGCAACGCAAAAAGCCAACATCGAATCGACTGCGACGCCGTCGCCTTCGCCCATGGCCTGCGCAGCGAAACCCAACTCGCCGATCTGCTGGGCTGCGAATTCACCTGGAACCCGCTCAACCGCGCCTGGCTGCCACAGCGCGACAGTGCCGGGCGCAGCAGTGTCGCCGAGGTGTACCTGGCGGGTGACGGCGCCGGCATCATGGGCGCCGACGCGGCGGAAATGGCCGGTGAACGGGCAGCCCTGGCCTTGCTTGAAGACAGCGGTTACCTGCTCCCGCCACAACGTGCCACCCAGCTGGAACAGTCGCTGAAAGAAATTGGCAGATTCCGCCAAGGTCTTGAGCGTGCCTTTGCCTTCCCCGAAAGCTGGGCCGCCGACGCTGCGGATGACCTGATGATCTGTCGCTGCGAAGAAGTACGCGCCGGCGACATCCGCCAGGTGGTGCGCGAAGGTCATTGGGAGATCAACCGGGTCAAGGCCCATTGCCGGGTCGGCATGGGTCGCTGTCAGGGCCGGATGTGCGGGGCCGCCGCCGCGGAAATCATTGCCTGCGAAAGTCAGCGTTCGGTAGCCGACATCGGTCGGTTGCGGGCTCAGGCACCGATCAAACCCTTGCCGTTCGGTCTGGAGGTCGAGCCATGATCGAGGTCGAGGCGGTCATCATTGGCGGCGGCATTGTCGGGGCCTCCGCCGCCCTGTTTCTGAGCAAGGCTGGCCGACGCGTAGCGCTGCTGGAACGAGATTTTTGCGGTTCGCATTCCAGCGGTGTGAACTATGGCGGCGTGCGTCGTCAGGGCCGGCCGCTGTCGCAATTGCCGTTGTCGCAACGAGCTCATGAGATCTGGGGGCAGCTGCCACAACTGATCGGCATCGACGGTGAGTACCAGCGCAGCGGTCACCTGAAACTCGCCCGCAGCCTCAACGATCTGCATGCCTTGCAGGATTACGCCGCCAGCAGCCAGGGGTTCGGCCTTGATTTGCAGCTGTTTGATCGCGATGAGTTGCGCGCACGTTTTCCGTGGGTCGGAGACGTCGCGGTTGGTGCTTCGCTGTGCCCGGACGATGGCCACGCCAACCCGCGCCTGGTGTCTCCGGCGTTTGCCCAAGCGGCACGTCGGCATGGCGCGCAGGTGCATGAGCAATGTGCAGTCACTGCGGTGGAGCACGATGGTCAGCGCTTTCGCGTCAGCACTCAAACCGGCCTCGAGCTACACGCGCCCTGGCTGCTGAACTGCGCCGGCGCCTGGGCCGGCAACCTTGCCGCGCAATTCGGTGAAGCGGTGCCGATGCATGCCGGGCACCCGGCGATGCTGGTCACCGAGCCGTTGCCGCTGGTGATGAATGCCAGCACCGGCGTCGAAGGCGGCGGCATCTATGCCCGTCAGGTCGCGCGGGGCAATTGTGTGTTGGGCGGCGGTCAGGGCTTTGCCCTTGATGGTGCCCGCGCCCGACCTGGTCAGAGCGCGGTGATCGAGATCCTGCGTCAGGCCGTCGAGCTTTACCCGTTTCTTGAAGGCGCCCAGGCGATTCGTACCTGGAGCGGCACCGAAGGTTATCTGCCCGACCGCCAACCGGTGATCGGTCACAGCAGCACGCAACCCGGTCTGTTGCACGCATTCGGCTTTGCCGGCGCGGGCTTTCAGATCGGGCCTGCGGTGGGCCAGGCGCTCACCGAGATCATCTGTAGCGGCACGTCAAAGACGTCGCTGGATGCGTTTTCCATCACCCGGTTTCACTCCATCTCCGTAGCTTGATAGAGGAAGGTCGCGCCAATGAATAACCTCAAACGCACTGCACTGCTCGGTTTGTCCTGCATGAGCGCCCTGCTCACGGTCACTCAGGTCCACGCCGAACCGACGCTTTATCTGGGCATGAATGGCGGGACCATGGAGCGGCTCTACGCCGACAAGGTGCTGCCGGCTTTCGAGAAAGCCAACAACGTCAAAGTGGTGATCGTGCCGGGGACCTCGGCTGATATTCTGGCCAAGGTCCAGGCCAGCAAAGGCAACCCGCAATTGCACGTGATGTTCCTCGACGACGGCATCATGTACCGCGCCATCGCCATGGGCTTGTGCGACAAACTCGAAGACAGCCCGACCCTGGCGCAGATTCCGCCCAAGGGCCGCATCAAGGATCAAGCGGTGGCGGTCAGCCTCGGCGTTACCGGGTTGGCGTACAACACGCGGCTGTTCAAGGAAAAAGGCTGGAACGCGCCGACCTCCTGGATGGACATGGCCGACCCGCGTTTCAAGGACAAACTGGTGTTCCAGTCGATGGCCTCCTCGACCTTCGGCCTGCACGGTTTCCTGATGTTCAACCGGATTCAGGGCGGCAGCGAGACTAACGTCGAACCGGGGTTCAAGGCCTGGCCGAACACCGTCGGGCGCAACGTGCTGGAGTACATTCCGAGCTCGGCGAAAATCTCCGAAATGCTCCAGACCGATGAAGCGGCGCTGTTCCCGCTGACCCCGACCCAGGTCACCGCGCTGAAACTCAAGGGCATGCCGGTGGAATATGCGCAGCCGAAGGAAGGCTCGGTGGTGCTCAACGTGGCCGAATGCGCCATCGCCAACAACACCCAGCCGGAACTGGCGCAGAAACTCGCGGCCTTCTTGCTGACGCCTGCCGCACAGGCTGCGGCGCTTGAAGACGGCGATCAGATTCCGTCGAACCCGAATACGCCAACCACCGACAAGACCCGCGGTCAGGTCGAGGCAATGAAACACTATCTGGAAACGGCGATTGCCATCGATTGGGATCAGGTCAACGAACAGCGTCCGGCGTGGAATGACCGGTGGAATCGCAGTATCGAGCGCTAACCTCGAAGATCAGGTGAGAGGGCTTTTGTGGCGAGCTCCTGTGCCACAAAAGCCTTCTCGACACAAAAGCTTGGTCGGCAGCAGTGGAAGGAAAATTACCCACTTGGTTAAACTACGCCGCTGCGGCTCAGGGGGAGCCGGCCTGAAGATTACGGGGTGACATCACATTGGCCGTACGACCGCCCAACCGTCCGCAACTCACACCACGCTGGTCCGCGCTACGCCGTTTTTTCGGCAAGGCATTCGCGGCGCCATCCAGTGGCAGTGCGCAAGGCCGGGTGATCCACGACTACTTCCGCCACAAGGCCCATGTTCAGGGCTACACCCTCAGCCACAGCCAGTTGCGCGTGATCGACTGCATGGCGCAGCACGCGTCGGCGCTGCCGGGGTCATCGACGCCACTCCCCGGACTTTACCTCCATGGTGCGGTCGGGCGCGGCAAGAGCTGGCTGCTCGACGGTTTTTTCCAGGCCATCCCCGTCACGGCAAAACAGCGCCTGCACTTCCATGAGTTTTTTGCGCAGTTGCACCAGGGCATGTTCAGCCATCGCGATCAGCCCGATGCGCTGGCAACCACCCTCGACGAACTGCTGCAAGACTGCCGGGTGCTGTGTTTCGATGAATTCCACGTGCATGACATCGGCGATGCGATGCTCATCACGCGGTTGTTCAAGGCGCTGTTTCGCCGGGGGATTCTGCTGCTGGTGACCTCAAACTACCCGCCGGAAGGTTTACTGCCCAACCCGCTTTACCATGCCCGTTTCAAACCGGTGATCGACCTGATCAACACGCGCATGCAGGTGATGGAAGTCGGCGGCCCCCATGATTACCGCAGTCAGGCGCGACCCCGTGCGCAGCAGCTGTTTACCCAGGGCCAGTACGTCTGGCCGGCCACGGTGAGCCAGCGTCAGGCGCTGCACCTGCTCGAACACGACGCACCGCCCATTCGGCTGCCCGTCGGGACACGACACCTTCAAGCCCGATACTGCGAAGGGCGAACCATTGGCTTCACCTTCGCCGACTTGTGCGAACACCCCACCGCCGTCATGGACTACCTGGAACTGTGCCGTCGCTTCGACCGCTGGATCATCGACAAACTGCCCAGCCTCGCCGGCTGTTCAATCGCCGCCCAGCAACGCTTCATCAACCTGATCGACGTCTTGTACGACCAGGACAAACACCTGATTCTGCTCGGCCACCAGTCATTGCGCGAATGCCTGGATGGCGATGCCATCGACCTGGCGCGCACGCGCAGCCGGCTGGGGCAGTTACTGGAAGTCAGGGAACTCGCCTGACAGCCACCACCACTTTCCCGCTATCATGTCGCCCATTTCCAGGCCCCAGCGCCTTCCTTCAGATCAATAGCGAACCTGCCTATGCACACCCTCGCACAACTGCGCGCCGGCCAACTGTCGGGTATCACCCGCCTGGACCTGGTCTGTGGCCTGACCGAATTCCCCCGGGAAATCTTCGACCTGGCGGACTCGCTGGAAGTGCTCAACCTCAGCGGCAACGCCTTGCGCAGCCTGCCGGACGATCTGCACCGCCTGACCCGTTTGCGCGTGCTGTTCTGCTCGGACAATCAGTTCACCGAACTGCCCGCCTGCCTCGGCCAGTGTACGGCGCTGACAATGATCGGTTTCAAGGCCAACGCCATCGAACACGTGCCGGCCGCCGCCCTGCCGCCGCTGTTGCGCTGGCTGATCCTGACCGACAACCGCATCACGGATCTGCCAACCGAACTGGGCGAGCGCCCGTACCTGCAAAAACTCATGCTCGCCGGTAACCGCTTACAGCGTTTGCCCGAGAGCCTGAGCCACTGTCATCGACTTGAACTGATCCGCATTGCCGCCAATCAGCTCACCGAGCTTCCCGAATGGCTGCTGACCCTGCCGGGCCTGACCTGGCTGGCGTACGCCGGTAACCCATTGGAAACCGAAGCCGATGCGGCCGCACTTGAAGCCACGACGAGCATTCCCTGGTCCGAGCTGAGCCTGGAGCAGAAACTCGGCGAAGGCGCGTCGGGGGTCATTCATCAGGCGCTGTGGGAGCAGACAAAACAGGTCGCGGTAAAACTCTACAAAGGCGAGATGACCAGCGACGGCTCGCCGTTGCACGAAATGAACGCCTGCATCACCGCCGGCATCCACCCTAACCTGATCCGGGTCGAAGGGCGGATCGTCGGGCACCCACAGGCGCAAGCCGGGCTGGTGATGCAACTGATCGATCCGAGCTACCGCAACCTGGCCAGCCTGCCGAGCCTGGCGTCCTGCTCCCGCGACATCTATGCCGACGACACCCGGTTCAGCGCCGGCGTGGCAATGCGCATCGCCAGTGGCATCGCCTCGGTGGCCGAACACCTGCACCGTCAAGGCATCACCCACGGCGACCTCTATGGCCACAACATTCTGTGGAACGAGCATGGCGATTGTCTGTTGGGGGATTTTGGCGCGGCATCTTTCCATGCCACCTCGGACAACCTTGAAAGCCGCGCGCTGCAACGGATCGAGGTACGGGCGTTCGGGATTTTGCTGGGAGAATTGCTGGAGCGGATCGACTCGGGGTTGAGCGCTGAACAGCGGGTCGCGTTAGAGAATTTACAACAGCGCTGCTGTCAGGCGGATGTGTTGGCGCGGCCGGGGTTCAGTGAGGTGGTGCGGGAGATGGCCGCGTTCAACTAGCGGCAAATATAGAACCTGTGGCGAGGGAGCTCCCTCACCACAGGTTAAATCACAACGGTCAGAACCGCTTAACCCGCCAACCCGACAAACATGTCCTGCACGTCATCGTGGTTATCGAGGCCTTCGAGGAACGCTTCGACTTCTGCCATCTGCTCGTCGCTCAAGCCGCTCACCGGGTTCTTCGGCTGATAACCCAACTTGGCCGACAACACGGTGAAGCCTTGCTCCGGCAGCGCTTTCTGTACCGCATCCAGGTCCGCAGGGTCGGTCAGGAACAGCGTCGCGCCGTCTTCGCCCGGCTCGAAATCCTGGGCGCCGGCTTCGATCGCGGCCATTTCCGGATCGGCGTCAGGGCTGTCCGGGGACGCCTCGATCATGCCGACGTGGTTGAAGTCCCAGGCCACCGAACCGGAAGCGCCCAACTGGCCCTTGCGGAACGCCACGCGGATTTCAGCGACGGTGCGGTTGATGTTGTCAGTCACGCATTCAACGATCAGCGGCACCTGATGCGGTGCGAACCCTTCATACGTCACGCGATGGTATTGCACGGTTTCGCCGAGCTGGCCGGAGCCTTTCTTGATCGCGCGTTCCAGGGTTTCGCGAGGCATCGAGGCTTTTTTCGCCTGTTCGACCACCAGACGCAGGTGTGCGTTGGTGGCGGTATCGGCACCGTTGCGCGCAGCAATGGTGATTTCCTTCACCAGTTTGCCGAAGATCTTGCCCTTGGCGTTGGCTGCCGCTTCTTTGTGTTTAACCTTCCACTGTGCGCCCATTACTCACTCTCTTGATCTGTGGCGCCGAGACATCTATTGGCCGACGCGTAGCGCAAGTTTATACGGCCTAAAGATGCCAATCGACCAAAAAATTCCAACATCTTCAGCCCACGACGGGTCGACATCTTCACCAGCGTTTGTAGGGCGATTCTGAAAAGTCGATTTGCGGTGACGCTTCAGGGCTATGGTTTCGTACCCTCTGCGCCCGTTCTCCAAGGCAGAAGCGCGCTCGATGCACAACGACAAGGAAAGCCCCTACACCCTGACACTCCTCGACGGCGGTCTGAGTTTGCAGGTGTTGCAGTTCAATGGCCGCGAGGGCCTCAACCAGCCCTATCGATTCGACATCGAGGTGATCGGCCTCGCGCCGGCGATGAACCTGGATCGGTTGCTGCAACAACCGGCGTTCCTGAGGCTGTCGGCTGATCAGGGCATTCACGGCGTGATCCACAGCGTCAGCCGCGAACATCGCGGCCCGTATCGGGTCGGCTACTCACTGGTGCTGGCGCCCCATCTGCAACGACTTCAGTTGCACAGCTCGCGTCGGGTTTTTCATCGTCTCAGCGTGCCGGCGATCATGCGTCAGTTGCTGGAAAAGCATCAGCTGCCCGAGCACAGCTATCGCTTCGACCTGACCTGCGGCCACTACCCGCTGCGGCCCTTTTGCATTCAGTACGATGAGAGCGATCTGGCCTTCATGCAGCGGCTGTGTGAAGAAGAAGGCATCCACTTCCACTTCGAACATCAGCACGACGGGCACGTGCTGGTCCTGGCCGATGACAGCCTGAGTTTCCCGCAGGAACCGCTGCTGATGCCGTTCCATGCCGACGTGTTCAACGACCCGCTCTTGCCGGCGATCAGCGAACTGTTCCAGCGCCATGACCCGGACCCCGCCCCGGCACAATGGGATGCCAGAAACCGCGGCGCGCACGTGATCGGCGACGGCGCGGCCAACCACCCGCTCACCGGAACGGGCCCGGTTACGGCAAGACCTGCGCCCGAACAGCTTCATCGCGAACAGCTGGGCCGCCGCTCGCTGGAACGCCTGCGTTGCCAGCACCGGCAGATCCACGGCCAAAGCACCCTGAACGAGCTGCGCAGCGGACGAATCGTACAAGTGGCGCAGCACCCGCTCTCGAGCTTCAACGATCAGTGGCTGCTCACCGACATCCAGCACCAGGGGCAGCAGCCGTCGATTCTCGCCGAGGACAAGCCCGGCCATGACATGGCCCGGCGCTACAGCAATCGTTTCACCGCCATTCCCTGGTCAATGGTGTTCAGGCCGGGGCTCAAACAGGTCAGGCCGAGGATCCCGGGCTATCAGACCGCCCGGGTGCTGGGCCCCGTCGGGCAGCCGGCAGCGCTCGACGAGCAAGGCCGAATACAGGTCTGCTTGTGGCCGAAACCGGGGTTCGAGGCGGATGAGTCCGTTGGGCTCTGGCTACCGGTCGCCCTCGCAGCACCGGACGGTCGGATCGATCCGTCCAGGCTGCCCTTGGCCGGCACCGAAGTGTTGGTCAGTTTTCTCGACAGCGACCCGGACCGGCCGGTGTTGTGTGCCGGCATGAGCCACCTCCAGCCTTCCCGTCCCGCTCCCGAGCCGCGCCGCGATGCGCATCTACTGCTCGACTGGCTGATCAACCGCTCGGATCCCATGCCGTGATTTTACCGGGCCGCTCCCGCAGGAATTTATGCTGGCCGCCAACCTTGCGTACGACGCAAAACCTGTGGGAGCGTGGCTTGCCCGCGATAGCCGCGCCGCGGTCTACCCGACGGGCGCCAGCCCAAAAAACGCCTGTATCAAGCGCAAATCCCGCCGCCGTTCCATACAACCGATCATGTGCCGATTGACCAGCCCCTCGCCAATGATCGGCACCGCCGCCACCCGTGGGTCGTGGCTGACTTCCACCGACGACACCACGCCCACGCCTAACTCGGCGGCCACTGCCTCGGTCACGGCCTCGCGACTGTCCAGTTCCAGCAACACCCGTGGATTGACCCCGGCCTGAACGCACGCCTCGTCGAACGTGCGCCGGGTAATCGAACTCGGCTCGCGCAGCACCATGATCACCTGATCCAGCGCCTTGAGCGGCAGCCCTTGCGACTGCTGCGCCCACGGATGGCCCGCGGGCACCAACGCGCAAATCCTCGACTCGCTCAACCCTTGCAGATGCAACCCTTTGCGCGGCTCCACTTCGGTCAGCACCGCCACGTCGGCATGCTCCGACAGCAACGCCGCGAGGGTTTCCTGGGCATTGCCCAACCGCAGGTTCACGGTGATCCCCGGATAACGCGCACGCAGGCTGGCGAGCATCGGCATGACCATGTGCGGGCCATCCGCCGCCACTTCCAGGCGCCCGGTGAGTAGCTGCCGGTTGGCCTCCAGCATCGCCTGCGCTTCTTCGGCCAGGCCGAACATTGCCCGGGTGATCGCCGCGAGCCTGGTGCCCTCTTCCGTCAACTCGACCCGCCGCGCGGTGCGGCGCAGCAAGGTGATCTGGTAGTGCTCCTCCAGCGCCTTGATGTGCCCGGTGACCGCCGGTTGGCTGATAAACAGGCGCTCGGCGGCGCGGGTGAAGCTGCCCTCTCGGGCCACGGCATCGAAGGCACGCAGCTGGAACAGATTCATGAATAACTCTCACTGATGGCTGGCATAACAACAAACAATTTGATTGATAGCACGCCGAATTGCAATTTATGCCCCGTAGTTTCATCCCACTGAGCTTTTGCAAGGACACAAGAATGCGTACTGCCGAGCCCATCCTGCTCACCCCCGGCCCATTGTCCACATCGCAACGTACCCGTCAGGCGATGATGGTCGACTGGGGTTCATGGGATGACCGCTTCAACCAATTGACCGCCAGCCTATGCGAGAAATTGCTGGTGATCATCAACGCCGGCGACAGCCACCACTGCGTGCCCCTGCAAGGCAGCGGCACGTTCGCGGTCGAAGCGGCGATCGGCACGCTGGTGCCCCGGGACGGCAAAGTCCTGGTGCTGATCAACGGCGCCTACGGCAAACGCCTGGCGAAGATCTGCGAAGTGCTTGGCCGTTCGTTCAGCACCTTCGAAACCGCCGAAGACGAACCGATCACCACCGCCGACGTCGACCGCCTGCTGCAGGCCGACGCCAGCATCACCCACGTCGCCTTGATTCACTGCGAAACCAGCACCGGCATCCTCAACCCGCTGGCGGAAATCGCCCACGTCATCGAGCAGCACGGCAAACGCCTGATCATCGACGCCATGAGCTCGTTTGGCGCCCTGCCGATCGATGCGCAACAGGTGCCGTTCGACGCCCTGATCGCCGCCTCGGGCAAATGCCTGGAGGGCGTGCCGGGGATGGGTTTCGTCTTCGCTCGCAAAGAAGTGCTGGCGAACGCCGCCGGCAACTCGCACTCGCTGGCGATGGACTTGTTCGATCAGCACAGCTACATGGCCAAGACCGGTCAATGGCGTTTCACCCCGCCGACCCACGTGGTCGCGGCGCTGCACGAAGCCTTGCTGCAATACAACGAAGAAGGTGGTTTGCCGGCGCGGCATCAACGCTACACCAACAACTGCCAGGTGCTGCTCGATGACATGGCCAAACTGGGCCTGCGCAGCTTCCTGCCCGCCGCGATCCAGGCGCCGATCATCGTCACCTTCCACGCGCCGAAAGACCCGCGCTACCAGTTCAAGAAATTCTACGAACGGGTCAAGGCCAAGGGTTTCATCCTCTACCCCGGCAAACTGACCCAGGTCGAAACGTTCCGGGTCGGCTGCATCGGCCACGTCAACCAGGCCGAAATGCACGCAGCGGTGGCGGCCGTGGCCGAGGTGCTGCGCGAGATGGAAGTCATCGAAATCTAAACCACCACTGTTCCCTGTAGGAGCGAGGCTTGCCCGCGAATGCAGACGACACGGTGCGTCAGTTAAACCCTGTAATCGTTCTTCGCGGGCAAGCCTCGCTCCTACAGAGATCAGAGACATGAACTATGTAAACCCAACCAAACTGCAAGCCGCCATCCTCGACTGGGCCGGCACCGTGGTCGACTTCGGCTCCATCGCCCCGACGCAGATTTTCGTCGAAGCCTTCGCCGAGTTCGACGTCCAGGTTTCCATCGAAGAAGCCCGTGGGCCGATGGGCATGGGCAAGTGGGACCACATCCGCACCCTGTGCAATCAGCCACCAGTTGCCGAGCGTTATCGCCGGGTGTTCGGCCGCACGCCGACCGACGACGACGTCACCGCCATCTACCAACGTTTCATGCCGCTGCAGATCGAAAAAATCGCCGAACACTCGGCACTGATTCCGGGCGCCCTGGACACCATCACCAACCTGCGTCAGCAAGGGATCAAGATCGGCTCGTGCTCCGGCTACCCGAAACAAGTCATGGACAAAGTGGTAGAACTGGCCGCCACCAACGGCTACGTCGCCGATCACGTGGTCGCCACTGACGAAGTGCCCAACGGCCGCCCATGGCCCGCTCAGGCCCTGGCCAATGTGATTGCGCTGGGCATCGACGACGTCGCGGCCTGCGTGAAGATCGACGACACGGTGCCGGGCATTCTCGAAGGTCGCCGTGCCGGCATGTGGACCGTGGCGTTGATCTGCTCCGGTAACGCGCTGGGTCTGGACTACGAAGGTTATCGCGCGCTAAGCAGCGACCAACTGGCCAGCGAACGCAAGCGCATTCATGCCCTGTTCGAAGGCTCGCGACCGCACTACATGATCGACACCATCACCGACTTGCCCGAGGTGATCGCCGACATCAACAAGCGCCTGGCCAACGGCGAGATGCCGCAAGCCAACTGATCGCACCCCTCGCCTCATAATAAAAGCGCCAGTTCCTTGGATGGAACTGGCGCTTTTTTGTGGTCGATCACTTGATTTAGAGCATTGAGCGGCCCATTTGCCTCGGGCAAATCCTGCGAAACAGGATTACAGTTAGTGCACGCCGTCGAACAAGAACGGTGACTTCAGACCAGAATTGTGAGGAAACACCGTATGCCCTGGAAGAATTCCGAATCACGCTACAGCACCGTATCGATCGCGCTGCACTGGTTGATGCTGGTTCTGTTAATACTGGTCTACGCCTGTATCGAATTTCGCGGGATCTTTCCCAAAGGCAGTGGCGGCCGAACGCTGATCAAGGAAGCGCACTTCATGCTCGGCCTGACCGTGTTCGTGCTGGTCTGGTTGCGGCTGTTCGCCCGCAGCCTGGGGCCGGCACCGCAGATATTCCCCGCCTCCCCTCGCTGGCAAACCGTGGTTGCCAGGCTGATGCATTGGGCACTGTATATTTTCATGATCACCGTGCCGGTTCTGGGTTGGCTGACTACCAGCGCCGAAGGGCATCGGGTGATGTTCTATGGCGTCGACTTGCCATTGCTGATCGAAGAAAACAAACCGCTGGCCAAGCAGTTCCAAGGCTGGCATGAGCTCGGCGCCACCATCGGTTATTGGCTGATCGGGTTGCACGCGGTGGCCGGGATTTACCACCACTATGTGGTGCGCGATAACACCTTGCTGCGGATGATGCCCAAACGCGGTTAATCGCGACCGCTTTGCTCGAAACCCCGGCGGCCCTGCAAGCCGCCGGTGTGGATGAAGATCAGGCGCGTGCCTTGGGGAAATTTACCAGCTTCGACTTGTTGCTTGAGAGCCATGAGCGCTTTGCCGGTGTACAGCGGCTCGAAAAGAATGCCGCTGGCCTGTTCGGTCTGCTCGATGAATGCAAGCAGCTGCGGATCGACTTTGGCAAAACCGCCACGGCTGGCGTCCAGTAGTTCATACAAGGGATCGACCCAACCGGCTTCCCGCCCGATCATCTCGACCTGCTGCGCCACGCCATGATCATCGGGCACCGCCAGCGCGCCATACACCGGGTGTTCACCCGCCTCGGCCAGCACCAGACCGGCCAGGGTCGTGCCCGTTCCGCAGGCCAGCCACCAGCCGTCGTAATGGCTCCAGCCCAGACCACTCAGTTGCTCGCGGGCCTGCGTCACCAGCTGCATGCAGCCCTTCGCCCCACGCAAGCCACCACCACCTTCCGGCACCGGTTGCAGCTCGGGATACTGCGCCCGCCACGGCTGCCAGAAACCCGGCTCATGCCGCGCTCGATAACCGCCATAACCCAGCCAGTGCAACTGCATGCCGAACGCCTGCAAGTCCTTTACTGTCGGGGTGTCTTGCGGATGCCCGCGCAGCAAACCGACCGTGGTGAACCCGAAGCGCTTGCCTGCGGCGGCCAATGCGTGGAGATGGTTGGAGTGAGCACCGCCCAGGCTGATGATGCCTTGGGCGCCGTTCTGGTCGGCGGCTTTCAGGTGTTCGATGAGTTTGAACCACTTGTTGCCGCTGATCAGCGGGTCGATCTGGTCCAGACGCAGGATGGCAACGTCGATGCCGGCGGTGGTGAGCCAGTCGAGGTGAAGGGGTTCGAGAGGGGCTTGGGGGAGCCAGTCGGCAGGAGGAAAAAGCATTGATGCGTTACGTTCTGACGAAAAACAGGAGTCTATCAGCCAGCACGAACCCTGTAGCAGCTGCCGAAGGCTGCGTTCGGCTGCGAAGCAGTCGTCAATCCTGACACCTCGGTTTACCTGGAATACCGCGATGGCTGATTTTGCGACTGCTGCGCAGCCGAACGCAGGCTGCGCCAGCTGCTACAAGGGATAGCTGCGAACGTTAGAGTTCAGCCGCCAACCGCGAACCCTGGTTGATCGCACGCTTGGCATCCAGCTCCGCCGCCACGTCCGCGCCGCCGATCAAGTGCACGTTCTGCCCGGCCGCAACCAGACCGTCGTGCAACTCGCGCAATGGATCCTGCCCGGCGCAGATCACGATGTTGTCCACCGGCAGCACCTGCGGTTCGCCGCTTTCGCCGATGCGGATGTGCAGGCCTTCGTCGTCGATCTTCAGGTACTCGACGCTGTTGAGCATTTGCACCTTTTTGTTCTTCAGACCGGTGCGGTGAATCCAGCCGGTGGTCTTGCCCAGGCCATCACCGACCTTGGAGGTCTTGCGTTGCAGCAGGAATACTTCGCGGGCCGGCGCATGCGGCGCAGCCTTGATGCCCGCGACACCGCCACGTGCTTCAAGGTGCGTATCGATACCCCACTCCTTCCAGAACGCGTCGCGGTCCTGACTGGTGGCCACGCCTTCGTGCACGAGGAATTCCGACACGTCGAAACCGATACCGCCAGCGCCGATTACCGCGACGCGTTTGCCCACCGGTTTACGCTCGAGGATCACGTCCAGGTAGCTCAGCACCTTGGCGTGCTCGACACCCGGAATCGCCGGCACCCGCGGCGCGATGCCGGTAGCGAGGATGATTTCGTCGTAACCGCCCTCGACCAGCTGTGCCACGTCCACACGGGTGTTCAGGCACAGCTCGACGTTGCTGGTCTGCAACTTGCGGTTGAAGTAGCGCAGGGTTTCGAAGAACTCTTCCTTGCCCGGCACGCGCTTGGCGATGTTGAACTGGCCGCCGATTTCGCTGGCCGAATCGAACAGCGTCACCTGATGACCGCGCTCGGCGGCCACGGTGGCGGCGGACAGCCCCGCGGGACCGGCGCCAACCACGGCGATTTTCTTGATCTGCTGCACCGGCAGGTAATTGAGTTCGGTTTCATGGCAGGCCCGCGGGTTCACCAGGCAACTGGTCAACTTGCCGCCGAACGTGTGATCCAGGCAAGCCTGGTTGCAACCGATGCAGGTATTGATTTCATCGCCACGGCCGGCCGCCGCCTTGTTGACGAAGTCCGGGTCGGCGAGGAACGGCCGCGCCATCGACACCATGTCGGCATCGCCTTCGGCCAGGATCTGCTCGGCGACTTCCGGGGTGTTGATGCGGTTAGTGGTGATCAGCGGAATACTCACCGAACCACGCAGTTTCGCCGTGACCTTGCTGAACGCTGCACGGGGCACCTTGGTGGCTATGGTCGGAATCCGCGCTTCGTGCCAGCCGATGCCGGTGTTGATGATGGTCGCGCCCGCCTGCTCGATGGCCTTGGCCAATTGCACGATTTCTTCCCAGGTGCTGCCGCCTTCCACCAGGTCGAGCATCGACAGGCGGAAGATAATGATGAAGTTCGGGCCGACCGCTTCGCGCACCCGACGGACGATTTCCACTGGCAGGCGCATGCGGTTTTCGTAGGCGCCGCCCCAGCGGTCAGTGCGATGGTTGGTGTGCGCCGCGAGGAACTGGTTAATGAAATAACCTTCGGAACCCATGATCTCGACGCCGTCGTACTCGGCTTTTTGCGCCAGGGTCGAGCAGGTAACGAAATCGATGATCTGCTTCTCGATGCCTTCCTCGTCCAGCTCTTTAGGCTTGAACGGGTTGATCGGCGCCTGGATCGCGCTCGGCGCCACCTGTTTCGGGCTGTAGGCATAACGCCCGGCGTGAAGGATCTGCATGCAGATCTTGCCGCCTGCCTCGTGCACCGCACGGGTAACGATCCGGTGTTTGAGCGCTTCTTCCTCGGTGGTCAGCTTGGCGGCGCCGGAGTAAACCCCGCCCTCTTCGTTCGGGCCGATACCGCCGGTGACCATCAAGCCAACGCCGCCAAGGGCACGTTCGGCGAAGTACGCGGCCATGCGCTCGAAACCGCCGGGTTTTTCCTCGAGGCCCGTGTGCATCGAACCCATCAGGGTACGGTTGCGCAACGTGGTAAAACCCAGGTCCAGCGGGGCCAACAGGTGCGGGTAATGAGCGGCGGCCATCGGTAACTCCACAACGAGCGATCACGGAAAATTTGCAGGAGCTCTTCGGCCCCCGTCAGTCATGTTCGACAGACTAAGAGTCGCACCGCTGTCACTCAATGACCGTAACTGACAACTTATTGATCCAAATGCGCAGCGCCCCTTGGCAAGCGCTGGCATGGGCCCTACCCTAGTCGCGAACCCTGCACACGGCCGCTGACTGTTTTCCATGCGCAAACTTCTGTACCTGACCCTCTCCATGGCGTTGATCGCCGTTCTGACGACCTACGCGATGTGGGCCGCGGACCGTCCGGTGGGTCATTACCTGTCGGACCTGCGCATCAATCTCGCGGTCGATCAGGGCACACCCGCCGATCGTGGCAATCTGCTGGGCATCCAGCCCGAGCTGTTCCCCACCGACTATCAAAGCCCTGAACGCCTGCACCGCAAGCTCGCGGCCTATTTGCAGAAGGCCCAGGACCAGGGCCTGCTGAATGAAAAAACCATCGTCGTACTGCCTGAACATGTCGGCACCTGGCTGATGGTCAGCGGCGAGAAAGACGAGCTGTACCAGGCCACCACCCTCAAGGAAGCCATGAACTGGCTGGCGGTGAGCAACCCGCTGCAGTTCATCCGCGCCCTGATCAGCGCCGAAGGCAGCAACCGTCTCGACGACGCGCACTTGCGGATGAAAGCCAAACGCATGGCCAAGGATTACCAGGCGCTGTTCGGTGGCCTGGCGAAAGAATTCCACGTGACCCTGGTGGCCGGTTCCATCGTGCTGCCCGAGCCGAGCGTCAGCGACGGCACCCTGCACATCGGTCGCGGCGCGCTGTACAACAGCAGCGTGGTGTTCGGTCGCGACGGCCTGCCAATCGGCCAGCCCCAGCGACAAGTGCACCCGACGTTCGCTGGACGTGGCACGCTCCAAGGCAATTCCGATCATCCGGTCAACGTCGTCGACACCCCGGCCGGACGCCTCGGCGTGCTGATCGGCAGCGACAGCTGGTACCCCGACAACTACCGCAAACTTGACGCCCAAGGCGCGCAACTGGTGGCGGTCCCGGCGTTCGTCGTCGGGCGTGGGTCCTGGGATCAACCATGGCGCGGCTATAGAGGCCTGCCCGCGCCGGGCTCTGTCAGCCTCAAGGCCGGCGAACTCAGCGAAGGTCAGGCCTGGCAGCGGCTGACGCTGACCGCCCAACCACCGGCCAGCCAGAGCATCGCCGGCATGAGTGTGTTCCTGCGCGGTCAGTTCTGGGACAAGAGCAGCGCCGGTCAAAGCTTCCTCAGCAGCAACGGGCAGCATTTCGCCGACAGCGATGCCCGCGGCGCGCAATTGCTGAACCTCTGGTTGTAAGCGATGAAACCGCAGCCGATGCGCCTCGGGGATCTGTCGGTGGGCTTCGTCCATAGCCTGGCCGACGCCGTGCGCAGCCATGGCCTGGACCCACAACCGTTGCTGGAACAGTACGGCCTCGACGCCGCGCGACTGGCCGAAGCCGGTGCCCGCCTGTCGATCCCGCGCTACATGCGTCTGGGCCACGGCGCTATTCAACTGACCGACGACCCGGCGCTGGGTTTGCGCATGGGCCAGCTCAGTCGCCTGAGCCAGGCCGGCTTGGCCGGCGTCACCGCCGCCCAGGCTCCCACCGTGCGCGAAGCGGCGCGCTGCCTGATTCGTTTCGAAGCGCTGTACGGCTCCAACTATCGAGGCCAGTCGAGCTTTCACGAAGACGCCCAAGGCGCCTGGCTGCGGTTCTATTCGATCAGCCCCTACAACGCCTACAACCGCTTCGTGGTGGATTCGATCATCGCTGGCTGGTTGCAGCAATTGTCCAGCGTGAGCCCTGCCCCACTGCGCGCCGAACGAATCGAGATCGAATTTGACGCACCGGATTACCTTGAGGCCTATGCCGTACTCGGCGACTGTCCGATTCAGTTTGGCGCCGAACAGAATCAACTGCGCCTGGGCCTGGACAGCCTCGCCCAGCGCAACCCGGAGCACTGCCCGAGCACCTGGCGGCACCTGCTGCAACTGTGTGAACGGGAACTTGAGCAACTGACACGCACCCGCAGCCTGCGTGAACGCATCACTCAGTTGCTGGGCCCGTTGCTCAATGGTGGCCGGGAACCCGACCTGGAAGAAGTGGCGGCACGCCTGAAGCTGCCAACCTGGACCTTGCGCCGCAAACTCACCGAGGAAGGCACGCAATTTCGTGCAATTCTCAACGATACACGCCGTGACCTGGCCATGACCTACATCCGCGACACTGAACTGGCGTTCGGCGAAATCGCCTATCTTCTGGGGTTTGCCTCAGCCGAAGCCTTTCAGCGCGCTTTCAAACGCTGGAACGGCCAGACGCCCGGCGAGTTTCGCCGCAGTCAGCGTAATTACAGCTCGGTAGCGTCTTCGGCCGGTTCCAGCGGGTCCAGTTCAAAGGCCTGATACTCGAGCAGTTCTTCTTGATAATCGTCCATTATTAAACCCCCATCGCTTGTTGAAAAAATCGCTTGAATAAATGACCAACGCCTTGAGCATAAAGTGCCCGCATGAAAGAAAAATGACGCGGGTACGACACTACGTCGCTACTGAATAAAACGTAGCAGGTGGTCAGGAATTTATCACTGGATTTTTCGACACGGACTGTGGGAATACAGCCCGACTTGATGTGGATCAGTCTTGAAGGACGTTACGGGAGCGGTATCGTCTGACCCGCCCCCATAACAAGCAAGCCCATTACTGGCCGGAGACAGGTATCGCCGAAATCGGCTCGGTCGGTGGCGGCAGCGTGCTCGAGTCCGCTACTGGAGTGACCGTTTCCGTGGACGACGTCGGCTCGGTGCTCTTGGCCGGGGTAATCGGCGCTGTTTCAGCAGGCGGCACAACAGGCTCCGAAGTGGCAGGCGCGGCGGCAGGTGCGGGCTCGGCTGCCGGCGCTGGTGCAGGTGCAGGTGCAGGTGCAGGTGCAGGTTCTGCCGCCGGTGCCGGGGTTGGCGCCAACTGAGCGGGCGCAGCCTTGGCTTCAGGCATCCCCAGTTCGGTTTTCGGCTTCTCGATAATGTGCGCGGCCTTCTTCGCTTCCGGCGGCAGGAACAGTTCGACCAGGGTAAAGAAACGCTCGTAGAACTTGGCCGAGGACACGGTTTCACTGGCGACCTTGACCATCGAATCATCGGACGAGCCGATCGGCATCGATACCGAGCCCAATACGCCGACGCCGAGGCTGGCGGAGTTGTTGGTCTTTTTCAGCGCATATCGGTCCTGCAGGGCGTTGGCGAACATGGTCGCATGGTGCCCCTCGCTGCCGTCATCGGCACAAACCACGTTGAAGCTGATCTCCATATGGGTTTCGCCGGTCTGCTGGAAGCTCTTATGCCCACTGACCAGTTTCGGATCGCTGCTGGTGATGATGTAACCCTGGCTAAGCAAGGCCCGACGGGCGGCTTCGCAGGTTTGCGCATCGGTCACCGGGTAGCTGCGCGAAAACGTTCCCGAGTCGTCGAAGTTCTCATGCTCATAGATGGCGGCCTTCTTCGACGAACAACCGGCAGCGGCGGCCAGCACCAAGGCCAGCCCTACAACACGCATGGGAATTGATTTAAACATTGAACATCCTGAGGAAAACGGTTCGAGGCGTATTGTGCAACAGATCGATGCTTAGCGGAGCAACGATTGTCTAAAACGGCTACAGATTCATTGACCATCATCTCGGGAGAAAGTCCCGCCGGAGCAAAAATCAAAAGATCGCAGCCTGCGGCAGCGCCTAAAGATGACCGCGATCCACTGAAAGCGCTAGCGCAGGCTGCGATCTTTTCGTTTCCCCCATAAAAAAACCCCAACCTTTCGGCTGGGGTCCTTTGTGTCGCGCAACACTCAGTCAGGCATCAGAAACGCTTGATCTCAGCTTCACGCTCCAGCAGCTTGCGGTAGGCCGCGAAGTCTTGCTGGCCAATGCGCGAGGCGAGGAAGCGACGGTATTGAGCCTTCTCTTCTTCGGTCGGCGCAGCGCCTTCATTCACGCCGTTCAGACGCACGACCACCAGGCTACCATCGGCCAGGGTCACGCTGCTGAAGGTCGGCTTGTCCTTGGAGACTGGCTTGGGCATGCGGAACAACGCTTGCAGCACGGCTGGGTCGACCCCTTCCTGAGCGCGAGTCGCGGTTGCGGTAACTTTCCAGTTCTGACCATCGATCGCCTTGTCCAGTGCAGTCTTGCCATCACGCAAGCTGGCGATCAGTTGATCGGCCTTGGTCTTGGCGGCGGCACTGGCGTGCTCCTTGGTCAATTGCACGCGGATGCTGGCAGCCACGCTTTCCAGCGGCAGTTGCTCAGGCTTGCGGTGCTCCTTGGCGCGCAGCACGATCACGGTTTCCGGATCCAGCTCGATGGCGGTGCTGTTGGCCCCCTCATCCAGCACTTCAGGACTGAATGCAGCGGTCACCACGGCACGATTGGCCGCAACGCCTTCGCCACCTTCACGGCCGAATGGCGCGGACGTGTGAACGGTCAGCTTCAGGTCTTGTGCCGGCTGGGCCAGATCAGAGGACTCGAACGAGGAGTCTTCCAATTGCTTGGTCGCTTCGACGAAACGCTGCTCGACTTGCTGGGTTTTCAACTCGCGGGTCAGCTTGTCTTTCAGGCTGGCGAACGTTGGCACTTCAGGCGCTTCGACACCCAACAGCTTGATCAGGTGGAAACCGAAGTCAGTGCGAACCGGCTCCGAGACCTGATCCTTGGCCAACGAATACAGGGCTTTTTCAAACGCTGGATCGTAGACGCCCGGACCGGCAAAACCGAGGTCACCGCCGTTGTTCGCCGAACCTGGATCCTGGGAAAACTCCTTGGCCAGGGCCTCGAAACTCTCGCCTTTGGCCAGGCGCGCCTGAACTTCTTCGATCTTCGCCTTGGCTTGCGCCTCGGTCACCTTGTCGTTCACTTCGATCAGAATGTGCGCAGCCCGGCGTTGCTCGGACAGGTTCGCGGTTTCTTTCTGATACGCCGCTTGCAAGTCTTCGTCCTTGACGCTGACCTGATCGAAGAAGGATGCCTTCTTCAATTCAAGGTAATCGATGACCACCTGATCCGGCGTCATGAACTCCTTGGCATGTTCGTCGTAGTAGGCCTTGACCTCATCGTCGGTCAGTTTCACTGCCGCCGGGTCTGCCTTGATGTTCACGGTGGCGAAATCACGGGTCTGCTTTTCCAGACGGGCGAAGGCCAACACCTGTGCATCGGTGACGAAACCGCTACCGGCCAGGCCAGCGCGCAGCTGACCGATCAGCATTTCCTGAGCCAGCATCTGACGGAATTGCAGACGGCTGTAGCCCAGTTGACGGATGACCTGGTCGAAACGCTCAGGGCTGAACTTGCCGTTCACCTGGAACTCAGGCGTTTGCAGGATCACCTGATCCAAAGCGGCTTCGGAGAAAGCGAATTTCGATTTTTCTGCGCCTTGCAGCAGCAGTTTGCGATCGATCAGGCCTTTGAGGGCCGATTCGCGCAGCATTTTTTCGTCGAGCAAGGAAGCATCGAAATCCTTGCCCAGCTGTTGCATGAGCTGACGGCGTTGCATATCGACCGCCTGGCTCAGCTCGTTCTGGCTGATTTCTTCGCCGTTGACCTTGGCCGCGTCATTTTTGTGCGTCGTGGCCTTGAAAATAGCGTCGAAACCGGTCAAAGCCATCAGTGCAACGATGACCCCGATAATGGTCTTGGCAATCCAGCCTTGTGAATTGTCCCTGATATTCTGCAGCATGCGTCCCCCAGAAACGGTTGAACTTCAAAATTAGGCAACCGTGGAGCGTGGGTAGAATCCGGATAGAAGAAAGGCGCATCCGAGGATGCGCCTTCTCGTAACTGGCGGAGCGGACGGGACTCGAACCCGCGACCCCCGGCGTGACAGGCCGGTATTCTAACCGACTGAACTACCGCTCCGCTGCCAAGTCAGGAATGACCCCGACCCGGATAGGCAAAAACCTGAATCGAACTTAGTTGACAGCTTCTTTCAGTGCTTTACCGGCTTTGAAACCTGGTTTTTTGGCTGCTGCGATTTCCAGCGTCTTACCGGTCTGTGGGTTACGACCGATGCGAGCTGGACGATCAGTCACGGAGAAAGTACCGAAACCAACCAGAACAACAGAATCACCAGCCTTGAGAGCGCCAGTGACGGATTCGATTACAGCGTCCAGCGCACGGCCAGCAGCAGCTTTCGGGATATCAGCGGATGCAGCGATAGCATCAATCAGTTCCGACTTGTTCACTCTAAGTCCCCTTATATCTATTTGAGTTTGATTCTAAGTTTTTTGGTGAAAGCAAAAAAAACGAGTGCTGAATGGCCTACAGACACTTAAGAGCCGCTTTATAACAAGGGCTCTAAAAAACTGTCAAGGAAGCCCCCCAGGCAAATGCGTACTAATGCGTGCTAATTCTTTCCTTAGAGTCAGACTCGCGTTTGTCATCCTTTGCAACGATCTCCGGAACCACATCCGGCAAGGGTTCCGGCGCGTATTGCAGCGCAATTTGCAGGACCTCGTCAATCCATTTAACGGGTTTAATCTGTAGATCTTGCTTGATGTTGTCAGGAATTTCCTTCAGATCGCGTACGTTCTCTTCAGGAATGATCACCGTCTTGATTCCGCCACGGTGAGCAGCCAGCAGTTTTTCCTTCAAGCCACCGATCGCCAGCACCTGCCCACGCAAGGTGATTTCGCCGGTCATGGCGACGTCCGCTCTTACAGGAATGCCAGTCAATGCCGACACCAGGGCCGTGCACATGCCTACACCGGCGCTAGGGCCGTCTTTCGGGGTTGCCCCTTCAGGCATGTGGATATGCGTGTCGCGCTTCTCGTGGAAGTCCAGGGGAATCCCCAGGCTCTTAGCACGGCTGCGAACAACGGTCAGGGCTGCGGTGATCGATTCGACCATCACGTCACCCAGAGAACCGGTCTTGATCAGCTGGCCTTTACCCGGCACGACTGCGGCTTCGATGGTCAGCAATTCGCCGCCCACCTGGGTCCACGCCAGGCCGGTGACCTGACCGATCTGATCCTGCTGTTCAGCCAGGCCGTAACGGAATTTACGCACGCCCAGGAAGTGTTCCAGCATCTCGGCTGTCACCTTCACCGAGAAGCGTTTTTCCAGAGCATGCTCTTTGACCGCCTTGCGGCAAACCTTGGCAATCTGGCGCTCCAGCCCACGTACACCGGCTTCGCGGGTGTAGTAGCGAATGATGTCGCGAATCGCTTCGGCGTCGAATTCCAGCTCGCCTTTCTTCAGGCCGTTGGCAGCAATCTGCTTGGGCGAAAGGTATTTGACGGCGATGTTGATCTTCTCGTCTTCGGTGTAACCCGGCAGACGAATCACTTCCATCCGGTCCAGCAGCGCCGGTGGAATATTCATCGAGTTGGAGGTGCACAGGAACATCACATCGGACAGGTCGTAGTCGACTTCCAGATAGTGATCGTTGAAGTTGTGGTTTTGCTCGGGGTCGAGCACTTCCAGCAACGCCGACGCTGGATCGCCACGCATGTCGCTGCCCATTTTGTCGATTTCATCGAGCAGGAACAGCGGGTTACGGACGCCCACCTTTGTCATCTTTTGAATCAATCTTCCTGGCATCGAACCGATATAAGTCCGGCGATGACCACGAATTTCCGCCTCATCGCGCACGCCACCGAGGGCCATGCGGACGAATTTGCGGTTGGTTGCATGCGCAATCGACTCCGCCAGAGAGGTTTTACCCACCCCTGGAGGACCGACCAGGCACAATACCGGGCCGCGAATCTTCTTCACGCGCTTCTGCACGGCGAGGTATTCGAGGATCCGCTCTTTGACTTCTTCCAAACCGTAGTGGTCGGCGTCGAGAATGTCTTCGGCACGGGCCAGGTCCAGGCGCACTTTGCTCTGGGCTTTCCATGGCACTTGAACCAGCCAGTCGATGTACGAACGCACCACGGTCGCTTCCGCGGACATTGGCGACATTTGCTTCAGCTTGTTCAGTTCGGCCTGAGCCTTGGCCAACGCATCTTTCGGCAGACCGGCGGCATCGATGCGCTTTTTCAGCTCTTCGATTTCGTTGTGGCCTTCGTCGCTGTCACCCAGCTCTTTCTGAATGGCCTTCATCTGCTCATTCAGGTAGTACTCGCGCTGGCTGCGCTCCATTTGCTTCTTAACGCGGCCGCGAATGCGTTTTTCGACTTGCAGCAGATCGATCTCGGCATCCAGCAACGCCAGAACGTGCTCGACCCGGGCCGACAAATCGATGATTTCGAGGATTTCCTGCTTCTGCTCGATCTTCAGGGCCATGTGCGCGGCCATGGTGTCGACCAGGCGGCCCGGCTCGTCGATGCTGTTGAGCGACGACAGGACTTCAGCGGGGACTTTCTTACCCAGCTGCACATATTGTTCGAACTGAGCCAGCAGGCTGCGGACAAACACTTCCGATTCGCGCTCTGGCGCTTCGGTTTCGTCGATCAACGAGACTTCGGCACGGCAGTGGCCGTCGACTTCGCTGAAGCGCTCCACGGCGCCCCGCTGCTCGCCTTCGACAAGAACCTTGACGGTGCCGTCAGGCAGTTTGAGCAGCTGCAGAACGGTAGCAATGGTGCCTACGCGATAAAGTGCTTCTTCACCGGGATCGTCGTCAGCAGGATTCCGCTGAGCCAGCAGAAGGATCTGCTTGTCGCCCGTCATCGCTGCCTCGAGAGCTTCGATGGATTTCTCGCGCCCCACGAACAGCGGGATAACCATGTGCGGATAAACCACGACATCACGCAATGGCAGGAGAGGCAATTCGATGGTCGTCTTCATGATTTCGCCTCTACGGCGGCCATAAGGCCGTAAACAGATGGAAGTAAGCTTGAAACCAAGATGGGGGCTGTTTTCAAAAAAAACAAGCGGATAAAAGAATCACTTAAAAAATCAGAGCTTACGGTAGCGCCTGCATTTATCCCGGCGCATCCAGAAATTCAGGTTAGCTGCCCCGTCTCCCACAATAGCAAAGGGGCCCGAAGGCCCCTTCTTTATTCCAGCAGTGTGACGCTTAAGCGTCTGGCGCCGCCTTGGCAGTCGGCTCACTGTTCTCATAGAGATACAGAGGCTTGGACTTGCCTTCTATAACGCTTTCGTCGATCACTACTTTACTCACCTCGGACTGCGAGGGGATTTCATACATAGTGTCGAGCAATACACCTTCGAGAATCGAGCGCAGGCCACGGGCACCGGTTTTGCGTTCCAGGGCACGTTTGGCGACCGATTTCAGCGCGTCGGCCCGGAATTCCAGGTCCACGCCTTCCATCTCGAACAGCTTGGCATACTGCTTGGTCAGGGCATTCTTCGGCTCGGTGAGAATCTGCATCAGCGCAGCTTCATCAAGCTCGTCCAGCGTTGCAAGTACCGGCAGACGCCCGACGAATTCCGGGATCAGACCGAACTTGACCAGATCGTCAGGCTCGACTTCACGCAGGGATTCACCGACTTTCTTGCCTTCTTCCTTGCTGCGCACTTCTGCGTTGAAGCCGATGCCGCCACGGGTGGAACGGTTTTGAATAACCTTTTCCAGACCGGAGAACGCACCACCGCAGATGAACAGGATGTTACGGGTGTCGACCTGAAGGAATTCCTGCTGCGGATGCTTGCGACCACCTTGAGGTGGAACGGAAGCGACCGTGCCTTCGATCAACTTGAGCAGGGCCTGCTGCACGCCTTCACCGGAAACGTCCCGGGTAATCGACGGGTTGTCAGACTTGCGCGAGATCTTGTCGATCTCATCGATGTAGACAATGCCCATCTGGGCCTTTTCTACGTCGTAATCGCACTTCTGCAGCAGCTTCTGAATGATGTTCTCGACATCTTCGCCCACATAACCCGCCTCGGTGAGGGTGGTTGCGTCGGCGATGGTGAACGGAACGTTCAGCAAGCGGGCCAGAGTTTCGGCAAGCAGGGTTTTACCCGAGCCTGTCGGGCCGATCAGCAAGATGTTGCTTTTGCCGAGTTCGACGTCGTCATTCTTTTTGTCGCGCTGGTTCAGACGCTTGTAGTGGTTATACACCGCTACGGCCAGAACCTTTTTCGCACGTTCCTGACCAATCACGTACTGATCAAGGATGCCGCTGATTTCTTTAGGCGAAGGCAATTTATGCGCGCTGCTTTCGGCCTGGGCTTCCTGCACCTCCTCACGGATGATGTCATTGCACAGGTCGACGCACTCGTCGCAGATAAAGACCGAGGGGCCGGCAATCAATTTGCGCACTTCATGCTGGCTTTTGCCACAGAAGGAGCAATAGAGCAGTTTGCCGTTGTCCTCGCCGTTGCGGGTGTCAGTCATTCGATCGATCCAAATCCGATAGGCTTGCAACACAAGATGAAGGCAATTGCAGGCTTTTTCAAGCCCGCAGGCGGTCAGTTACCCCGACCACCTACATTTGGGCTGCTTAGGCGGGCATTTTACGCTTGTCGATCACAGAGTCGATCAGGCCATATTCAGCCGCACGCTCAGCGCTCATGAAGTTGTCGCGCTCGGTATCGCGCTCGATGGTTTCGAGGCTCTGACCGGTGTGATGAGCCAACAGCTGGTTCAAACGCGAACGAATGTGGAGGATTTCCTTGGCATGGATGTCGATGTCCGACGCCTGACCCTGGAAGCCGCCCAACGGCTGGTGAATCATCATGCGCGAGTTCGGCAGGCAGAAACGCTTGCCGGCAGCACCACCGGCAAGCAGGAAGGCACCCATGCTGCAGGCCTGACCGATGCAGGTGGTGGAAACGTCTGGCTTGATGAACTGCATGGTGTCGTAGATCGACATGCCCGCAGTCACCGAACCGCCTGGTGAGTTGATGTAAAGATGGATGTCCTTGTCCGGGTTTTCCGCTTCAAGGAACAGCAGTT
This sequence comes from Pseudomonas sp. Pseusp15, assembly GCF_059492165.1. Taxonomy (NCBI): domain Bacteria; kingdom Pseudomonadati; phylum Pseudomonadota; class Gammaproteobacteria; order Pseudomonadales; family Pseudomonadaceae; genus Pseudomonas; species Pseudomonas sp. Pseusp15. Next base: position 1,220,069 of record NZ_CP168523.1, on the reverse strand, counting down.
GCGCCGCAACCAGGTTGGCCATGTAGTCTTCTACCGGACCTACCAGGAAGATCACTCGCTCCTTCAACAGGCGCGAGTAGATGTCATAGGCACGTTCGCCACGGGCAGACTGCTCGATAACCATCGGGACCAGACCGCCTGCGGCCTGGATGTCAGAGCTCTGATAATAAGAATTGCGGGACATGTCTCGCAGTCACTCCCAAATAGTTATGTCTTGAATACGCATAAGCCAGCACGAAGGCTGGCTTATGGTGTGTACTTCTTACCGCAAAACCAATCAGTCGGCTTGTGGAGCTTCTACCGGCTTGACCGCTTCTTCGTAAGAGACCGATTTGTCGGTCACGCTAGCTTTCTGCAGAACAGTATCCACAACTTGCTCTTCCAGCACAACCGAACGGACTTCGTTCAGTTGCTGGTCGTTCTTGTAGTACCAGGACACAACCTGCTCAGGCTCTTGGTAGGCCGAAGCCATTTCCTGAATCATCTCGCGAACGCGGGCTTCGTCAGGCTTGAGGTCGAATTGCTTGACCACTTCAGCCACGATCAGACCCAGCACGACGCGGCGCTTGGCTTGCTCTTCGAACAGCTCGGCCGGCAGTTGGTCAGGCTTGATGTTGCCACCGAACTGCTGAACAGCCTGCACGCGCAGACGGTCGACTTCGTTGGACAGCAGAGCCTTAGGCACTTCGATCGGGTTGGTGGCCAGCAGACCGTCCATCACCTGATTCTTGACCTTGGATTTGATCGCCTGACGCAGTTCGCGCTCCATGTTCTTGCGAACTTCGGTGCGGAAGCCTTCCAGACCGGTTTCCTTGATGCCGAATTGAGCGAAGAACTCTTCGGTCAGCTCTGGCAGTTTAGGCTCGGAAACGGTGTTCACGGTCACGGTGAACTCAGCAGTTTTGCCTGCCAGGTCGAGGTTCTGGTAGTCCTCTGGGAAGGTCAGGTTCAGAACGCGCTCTTCGCCGGCTTTAGCGCCAACCAGACCGTCTTCGAAACCAGGGATCATGCGGCCGGAACCCAGCACCAGCTGAGTACCTTTGGCAGAACCGCCTGCGAACACTTCACCGTCGACCTTGCCGACGAAATCGATGTTCAGCTGGTCTTCGTTCTGGGCAGCGCGTTCGGCCACTTCAAAACGGGTGTTCTGCTTGCGCAGGACTTCCAGCATCTTGTCCAGATCGGCGTCAGCCACTTCGGCGCTCAGGCGCTCGACAGTGATGCCTTCGAAACCGGCAACGGTGAACTCAGGGAACACTTCGAATACGGCTACGTATTCCAGGTCCTTGCCCGCTTCCAGGGTTTTAGGTTCGATCGAAGGCGAACCAGCCGGATTCAGCTTCTGCTCGACGACAGCTTCGTAGAAGGAAGACTGGATCACGTCGCCCACGGCTTCTTGACGTGCATCAGCCCCGAAACGCTGACGGATCACGCTCATTGGCACTTTGCCTGGACGGAAGCCAGCGATCTTGGCCTTTTGGGCAGTCTGCTGCAGACGCTTGTTGACCTGAGTCTCGATGCGCTCAGCCGGCACGGTGATGCTCATGCGGCGCTCAAGAGCAGAAGTATTTTCAACAGAAACTTGCATGGATATTCCTCGTTGCACAGACGTTAGCCGGCCGTTTCCGACCCCAGAATCAAGGGCATGCATTCTAGTGGGTCAAACTCAAGAAGTCACCCTACTGAAAACGGGTAAAAAAACAGCAGGCAATTTATAGGCGGGGACAAACGGTTGTGCCTCGCCCTGTTAGCAAATACAGCCAATCAAGCCAGGGCTCTGCACCCACCTTCCTATATATAGAAGGAATCGGCAATCCGTCCCTGACAGCCAACCCCGCGAGGGGATCGGCGGGCAAATCAGGCATCATCGAGAAACATAAATACGACGAAGCGACCTGCCCCTGCGGCCCACAACCTGCAGCCACCAACACTCAAACCACTGAAACAAAAAAGGCGCCAGACTGTTAAATCTGGCGCCTTTCGGAATATGGGGTGGACGATGGGGATCGAACCCACGACAACGGGAGTCACAATCCCGTGCTCTACCAACTGAGCTACGCCCACCATATTGCGTGACAAAGAAGCCAAACAACTTCTTTGTTGAACCTCAATCATGCCAATCGGCATGAGTGAAGCTTTATTTGGTGCGGATGAAGAGACTCGAACTCTTACGCCTCGCGGCGCTGGAACCTAAATCCAGTGTGTCTACCAATTCCACCACATCCGCGGGTTGAAGCTGTTAAAGCAAAGGCGCCAGACTATTAATCTGGCGCCTTTCGAAATATGGGGTGGACGATGGGGATCGAACCCACGACAACGGGAGTCACAATCCCGTGCTCTACCAACTGAGCTACGCCCACCATATCGCGCTACTTGTGCCAATGCTGCCTAATGGCGCACCCGGCAGGACTCGAACCTGCGACCATCCGCTTAGAAGGCGGATGCTCTATCCAGCTGAGCTACGGGCGCCTTGTTAATCTGTACCCTTGAAGGACTACAAACTAAGTGCTTTTCAGCCTTGCGGAACCGTAACTCCGCTCGACCTTCTTAACCAGTGCTAGGCTGTGCCCGACAAGTGCGACGAATAGTATAGAGCCCCCTGAAGGTCGTCAAATCCTTTTTGAAAAAAATTCATTTAATTAAAGGAGTTAGGGGAATTTGCAGACCAAGCGCCTTTGCCCTCACCTCGTGACATGCGAGAATGCGCTCTCTTTTTTTCCCCTCTCGATGGTTAATCACGCGCAATGACTGCACAACTAATCGACGGCAAATCGATCGCCGCCAGCCTGCGCCAGCAGATCGCCAAACGAGTTGCCGAGCGTCGCCAGCAAGGCCTGCGCACACCCGGCCTCGCGGTGATCCTGGTCGGCAGCGATCCTGCCTCTCAGGTTTATGTCTCGCACAAGCGTAAAGACTGTGAAGAGGTCGGCTTCCTATCCCAAGCCTATGACCTGCCTGCCGACACCACTCAAGCAGCGCTGACCGATCTGATCGATCGCCTGAACGACGACCCGGCAATCGACGGCGTTCTGCTTCAGCTGCCTCTACCTGAACACCTGGACGCCTCCAAATTGCTGGAGCGCATTCGTCCCGACAAGGACGTCGACGGTTTCCACCCTTATAACGTCGGTCGCCTGGCCCAGCGCATTCCGCTGCTGCGCCCGTGCACGCCCAAAGGCATCATGACGCTGCTGGAAAGCACCGGCGTCAATCTTTACGGGATGGACGCGGTCATTGTCGGGGCTTCCAACATTGTTGGTCGTCCGATGGCGATGGAACTGCTGCTGGCCGGTTGCACCGTGACTGTCACCCACCGCTTCACCAAGGATCTGGCCGGCCACGTCGGTCGCGCCGACCTGGTAGTGGTTGCCGCCGGCAAGCCGGGCCTGGTCAAAGGTGAGTGGATCAAGGAAGGCGCGATCGTGATCGACGTCGGCATCAACCGTCAGGCAGACGGCAAACTGGTCGGCGACGTGACTTACGAATCCGCCCTGGCCCGTGCCGGCTGGATCACTCCGGTACCGGGTGGCGTCGGCCCGATGACCCGCGCCTGCTTGCTGGAAAACACGTTGTACGCCGCCGAAACACTGCACAGCTGAGTTAACTCTCACCCTGCTGCACCCAAAAGAACCCCGCCCATCGCGGGGTTCTTTTTGCCTGTAGCAAACAGCTCGGTCACAGAGGTCGGACAACTGCAAAGCCAAATAGTAAAGAAAGAGTTACAGCATTAAATATTCTTCACTTTTACCCCCCGTCTTGCAGGCGCCTATGGCTTTCCTGGCACATACTCCTAAAATGCGTCGTTTTTAAGAAACAGCCCGTTACAGAACGGCATATCCACCCTTTATGAGTCTGCCAGCGTGAAAATCCGTCTTTCCATCCTGAGCCTAGTTTTTGCAGTTACAGGGACTTTCATCACGCCAACGGTCAACGCCGGTGAAACCACCGCGGCACCACGAGACACTGCACAACTGAAGATCGCTTCCGGCAGCGCTTTGCTGATGGATCTGCAAACCAACAAAGTCATCTATGCCAGCAATCCTGACGTCGTCGTACCCATCGCCTCCGTCAGCAAACTGATGACCGGCCTGGTGGTCGTAGAAGCGCGGCAGAACATGGACGAATATATTCCCGTTAACATCAGCGACACCCCGGAAATGAAAGGCGTGTTCTCCCGAGTCAAACTCCAAAGCGAATTGACGCGCCGCGAGATGCTGTTGATCGCCCTGATGTCATCGGAAAACCGTGCCGCCGCAACCTTGGCGCATCACTATCCGGGCGGTTACGTCGCGTTCATTGCCGCCATGAACGCCAAAGCCAAGGCGCTGGGCATGACCAGTACCCACTTCGTCGAACCGACGGGTCTCTCCCCGCGCAACGTGTCCACCGCCCGCGACCTGAGCAAACTGCTGATCGCCGCGCACAAGTACCCACTCTTGACCGAGCTGAGCACGACCAAGGAAAAAACCGTTACATTCCGTAAACCCAACTACAGCCTGGGTTTCCACAATACCGACCACTTGATCAACAAGCCGAACTGGGACATCAAGCTGACGAAAACCGGGTTTACCAACCAGGCCGGTCACTGCCTGGTGCTGGTGACCAGCATGGGCAACCGTCCGGTTGCGCTGGTGATTCTCGATGCCTTCGGCAAGTACACGCACTTTGCCGATGCAACCCGTATTCGCAGCTGGGTTGAAACCGGCAAGAGCACCAACGTGCCGTCCGTCGCCCTGCAATACAAGTCAGACAAGAACCTCAAACATCGCCAGAGCGGTGTGATTGAAGCCTCAAAATAAGGTCGAAACATCCGTAAATAAAAAGCCCCGAATATTCGGGGCTTTTTTTGTCCGGCGGTCAATCATTGGGCAACGGCATCTGATCGTCATCCGGAATGCCGTCCCCGGCACTCGGGTCTCGCCAGCCCTGCGGATGCTTCGTCGGCACCACCATCGGCCTGGCCAAGGGATCCCTTAACGGGCTGTCTGGGTCCATCACCGGATCCACGTCCGGCTCAAGGGTTGTTGGAACACTGTCGGGAGAGTCCGGATGTTTGTCATCGAAGCTCGAATCGGTAGACATATGCACCTCTCACTAAGACTTGGGTCTCAGATTACCGAGTGGGTCGTAAGGCTTGGCCGGCTTCTTCTTGCCCTCCTCACCCGGCTTTATGTCCCTGGGCGCCCTGGCAGGTCCGATGGGGTCGACCTGAGGATCAGCAACGTCTGGAGAGTCGGGGTCAAACCCCAACTCATTATCGGACGAATGCTCGGACGAGTGCGGGCCGTCGGGGGTATTGGGATGAGCCATGGGCGCCTCCTGGTCACGACCCGGCGAGAATCCGGGCCCTTTATATAAGAGACCAAAAACGCTGAGTCGTGCCTTGCAGATGACGAGCGGAAACTACTGCGCGGTCAGCGCCTTCTTCGCCCTGGCTGCCGCCTGCTCCTGACCTGACTGGGCAAGATCGTTCGCCGCCTTCAGCCAGCGCTGCTGATCGACGTTGGCCGGAATCTGGTCCGGCTTCTGGATCAAAACGGCCCAACCGCCTGCATTCTCGAGCGCCGACTCAAAGGCGCTGAACCCCATCAGCAACCGACGATCCATCCCGGTGCGCAGCAACACGGTCTGCTTCTGACGGTTGTAACCGGCAAGAATGGCGTATCGCGGCCCGGCCCAGAATGCCGAGCCTTCAGTAATGCGTACCATCACCGGATAACCGGCTGCGACCTGGGTCAGCAGCGCCGGCAATTGGCTGTCGAGGGGATAGACCACCATCCCGTATTCGCGGGCGAGGTTTTGCATGTTCTGCTGCAACCGGTCTTCGGCGCCCGGTAAATTCAGGGGCTTTTCGAGCAACCCCGGAGTTATCACGATGTCCTGTTGGGACAACAGGCTGGCCAGCACTTGAGGCCCGCTCTGATAACTTTGCCCACGGTAGAACGTACCGCTGAGTTCGACACGCTCCGGCAGACGCTTGATCTCAGGCGCTACGCTCCCCGCGCAGCCAGCCAGGCCGGCAACGCAGCCAACGATCAGTGCCAAAGATCGAATTCGAGAAAATACCCGCACCATCATCACTCTCTTGTTCAGACGCCAGGCGATCACGCAGCCGGCTTGGCCGTCGATCATAGGATGCCGCGCGACAGCGGTATAGCCTTAACCGGCAGTTGTTTGCATTTGATAGAGCGAACGGGTTGATGACAGGCGACCTTTGGTCAATAGCCTGAAACACAGCAACGGCTAGACTGTCCTTTACCAAGGAAGAGTGTGCGCCCGCGGCAGGGCAAAGAGGAGGCACTGATGAGCCTGACAATGACCATTGTGATGTTGATTTCCGGCTGGCTGGCAGTGGCCGCCGCCATGTTGTGGGGCGTTTTGCGCATTACCCGTCGGCACCATCACCACCCGATTCAATCGGCGCCCGCGGCCAAAACCGATAAACCGGCTACACACCCCATCACCGCGCACTGACTGGCGCTTTTCAGTCGTACAAACAAAAAACGGCCGCCTGGACTCTCGCGAGTTCAGGCGGCCGTTTCGTTTATCGGCGATTAAGCTTCTGCGGCAACGCGCCTCTGTTTGGCCCGCCGCGACAGCATGTTCAAGCCTTCGATCGTCGCCGAGAACGCCATGGCCGCGTAGACATAGCCTTTCGGTACGTGGGCGCCGAAACCTTCGGCGATCAGCGTCATGCCGATCATGATCAAGAAGCCCAGCGCCAGCATCACCACCGTCGGGTTGTCGTTGATGAACTTGGCCAACGGGTCAGCAGCCAGCAACATCACCAGGACCGACACCACCACCGCAATGATCATGATCGGCAAATGCTCGGTCATGCCGACGGCGGTAATGATGCTGTCGATGGAGAACACCATGTCGAGCATCAGGATCTGACCGATGGCGGCGGCAAAGCCCAGGGTCACGGTCGAGGTGGCCGACGTCGCATCTTCCGGCGACGGGTCCATGCTGTGATGAATCTCGGTGGTCGCCTTCCACAACAGGAACAGGCCGCCGGCGATCAGGATCATGTCCTTCCAGGAGAACGCGTGGCCGAGAATGTCGATCACCGGTTCAGTCAACTGGACGATGAACGCGATGGTACTCAACAGCGCCAGGCGCAGGATCAACGCCATGCCGATACCAATGCGCCGCGCCTTCTGGCGATGCTGCTCGGGCAGCTTATTGGTGAGGATCGATATGAAGATCAGGTTATCGATGCCGAGCACGATTTCCATCACCACCAACGTGGCCAGGGCGACCCAGGCGGTGGGGCTTGCAGCGAGTTCTAAAAGGTATTCCATGGGTCAGTCCTGACTCGTTGTAGACGGTTTAGATTTCCTGGGACGAAGAGTCGGTTTTGCCCGTCTCTTTGGCCGGTTGTTCTTTCTTGCTGGTCAGGCCACTCGTGGCCTCGCTCAACGCTTGTTCGGCGGCTTTGTGGGTATCGTCGATTGCCTGTTTGGCGCTTTCGGCGGCCTTGCCCATCAATTGCTGAGCACTTTTCTCGGCCTGGTCGCAACCGGCCAAAACCAGTAAAGAGGTGATCAGCAGCGCGGTGGTTTTAAGCTTCATGATGCTTTCCTCGATAGGACAGACAGAACCCGAAAGGCGATCCGTCGATAGCGAGGCAGTCTAAAGAGGCAAACACTTCAGGAAAATTCGTATTTTCAGCGGTTATACTTCGGTTTTTACGAATCCATAGCAAAACACACGCTACGGGGAACATGAATGCTGAATTATCGACAGCTGCATTATTTCTGGGTGGTGGCCAAGACCGGCAGCATCGTGCGCGCCTGCGAGCAGTTGAACCTGACGCCACAGACCATCAGCGGGCAGATTTCCCTGCTCGAACAAACCTATGGCATTGAATTGTTTCGCCGGGTCGGGCGGCAACTGGAACTCACCGAAGCCGGACGTCAGACCCTGCCCTACGCCGAGCAGATGTTTCAACTTGGGGGCGAGCTGGAACTGATGCTGCGGGCGCAGCCCAATGAGCAACAGATTCTGTTTCGGGTGGGCGTCGCCGATGTGGTGCCCAAATCCATCGTCTATCGCCTGATCGCGCCGACCATGGAGTTGAGCGAGCCGCTACGCATCACCTGTCGCGAAGACAAACTGGAACGATTGCTCGCCGACCTGGCGATTCAACGCCTCGACCTGGTGATTTCCGACAGCCCGATGCCCTCGCATCTGGACATCAAGGGCTACAGCCAGAAGCTCGGCGAATGCGGTATCAGCTTCTTTGCCACCGCTGAATTGACGGCGCGATACGGCCAGGATTTCCCCCGCAGCCTGCACGGCGCCCCGTTGTTGATTCCCGGGCCGGAAACCGTGGTGCGCAGTCGCTTGCAACGCTGGTTTGCCGAACAGCAGATTCAGCCGCGAATCGTCGGTGAGTTCGACGACAGCGCTTTGATGCAGGCCTTCGGCCAATCCGGTAGCGGGATTTTCATCGGCCCGAGCGTGATTGCCGACGAGGTGAAACGCCAATGCGGCGTGGAGTTGATCGGCCAGACCGACGCGGTGCGCGAGTCGTTTTATGCCATTTCGGTGGAACGCAAGGTCAAGCACCCCGGCATTGTCGCCATTACCGAAGGTGCCCGACGCGAGCTGTTCACCGAGATGTGAAGCCTCAGGCGCAGATTTCGCGAGGTTTGAAGGTCATCAGCGCCATGGCCAGGAGAATCGAAACCAGGATAAAACCGGCTGCGGCGAAACCCAGTCCGCCCAGGCCCACACTGTCGATCACCCGGCCGCCAACCATGGCGCCCAGGCCGATCCCGAGGTTGGCCCCGGCAATGTTCAACGACGCCGCGAAGGCCGGCGCTTCAGGCGCCGCCTTCATCAACCGCACATGACTGACCAGGAACAACGCCGCCTGGGTCACCCCCCAAATCCCCATCGCCGCCGCCAGCCCCAGCGGCGAGTGAATGTTCGGCACCAGCGTCACCATGCCGGCAATCATGAACGCGCAAAACGTCATAGAAGCGATCAGCGGGTGACGATCCACCGCGCGACCGCCCAGCGAGTTGCCGATCAGCCCGACCGCGCCGAAGCCCATCAGACACCAGCCGACCACGGTGCCGTTGAAACCGGCGAGGCGTTCAAGAATGTCGGCCAGGTAGGTGTAGGCGGTGAACATGCCGCTAAACACCAGGATCGACAGCAGAACATGACCCAGCATCAGCGGGCTGCGCAAGATCTTGAATTGCGAACGAAAACTTACCTGATGCTGGTGCAGGCTGGTTTTCGGCAAATAGATAAACAGCAGCAGCGCCTTGGCAAACGCAATCACCGCCAGAATGCCGAAAGCACTGCGCCAACCGAACGCATCGGAAATCAACGTGCCGACCGGAATGCCGAATACGGTGGCGCAGACGATGCCGAAACCAATCTTGGCAATCGCCCGCCCGGCGTAGTCCGGCCCGACGATGTCCACCGCGGTTTCACTGGCCAACGCCCAGAACACCGGCAACCCCAGCGCCGGAATCAACCGGGCAATGGCCATCACCCAAATGTTCGGCGCAAACGCCGCCAGCGTGTTGGCCAGGCCGAACATGATCAACACGCTGATGAACAGTTTGCGCCGTTCAAACCTTGCGAAATACGCTGTCAGGAACGGCCCGAACGCGGCCACGGTGAACGCGAACAGGGTCACCAGCAAACCCGCTTGAGGGATGCTGACGTCCAGGTCACGGGCGATTGCCGGCAACAGGCCGACGATGATGAATTCCGTGGTCAGCACCGTGAAACCGGCGGCGGACAACAGAAGAATGGGCAACAGCATGCAGAACTCCAGGAAAACGACGACACCAGCGACAGCCCGAAGGCCCACTGGCAGAACTAGAAAATGAGGATGGCGAAGCTTAACAGAGTGTTTCCAAACGAAGTTGCACGAACCTGCAAATCGCGTTGAACAATCGGGTGGCAGATCGTCACAGGTCTGAAGGATCGCGGCTACGCTGTGATAAAGTCCGCGACCCGCGAGATTGACACCTTGCTCATCGGCCATTGATTGGCATTGATGTGGCGACCCCTTCGGTTCCCTCCATGTAGCCTGCCCGGCTTTTTGCTGCATGAGCCAAGGAACCCTGCACCCTAATAAAATCAGAGATACCGTTATGACCGCTTCATCCCCTTCTCTTTTGCAACGCCTGAAACGCAGCAGCCTGGTCACGCAAATCATCATCGGCCTGATCGCCGGGATTGCCCTGGCCCTGTTCGCGCCTGAGGTGGCGAAGTCCACCGCCTTCATTGGCAAAGTATTCGTGTCGGCGCTCAAGGCTGTCGCGCCGATTCTGGTGTTCGTGCTGGTCATGGCCTCGATTGCCAACCATAAGCACGGCCAGGAAACCCATATCCGGCCGATCCTGTTTCTGTATCTGCTGGGCACCTTCGCCGCAGCCGTGGTTGCAGTGATCGCCAGTACGCTGTTTCCGTCGAGCCTGGTGCTGTCGACCCAGGACGTTGCGGTCACCGCGCCGGGCGGCATCAGCGAAGTGCTGCAAAGTCTGTTGCTGAGCGTGGTCGATAACCCGGTCAGCGCACTGATGAACGCCAACTTCATCGGCATTCTGGCGTGGGCGATCGGCATGGGCATTGCGATCCGCCATGCTGGCGAGACGACGCGCGAAGTGCTGGGCGACCTGTCCAATGGCGTGACCGTGATCGTGCGCCTGGTGATTCGCTTTGCGCCGCTGGGGATCTTCGGTCTGGTGGCTTCGACCCTCGCCACTTCCGGTTTCGGCGCATTGATCGGCTATATGCACCTGCTGGCGGTGCTGCTGGGCTGCATGCTGTTCGTCGCGTTGGTGATGAACCCGGTCATCGTGTTCTGGAAACTGCGCCGCAACCCGTATCCGCTGGTACTCACCTGCCTGCGCGAGAGCGGCATCACCGCCTTCTTCACCCGCAGCTCGGCGGCGAACATTCCGGTCAACCTGGAATTGAGCAAACGCCTGGGCCTGCATGAAGACACCTATTCGGTATCGATCCCGCTCGGCGCGACCATCAACATGGCCGGCGCGGCGATCACCATCACTGTGCTGACCCTGGCCGCCGTGCACACCCTGGGCATCGCCGTGGATATTCCGACGGCCATTCTGCTCAGCGTCGTCGCGGCAATTTGTGCCTGTGGCGCCTCGGGCGTGGCGGGCGGTTCGTTGTTGCTGATTCCGCTGGCGTGCAGCCTGTTCGGCATCCCGAGCGAAATCGCCATGCAGGTAGTGGCGGTCGGCTTCATCATCGGTGTATTGCAGGACTCGGCGGAAACCGCGCTGAACTCCTCCACCGACGTGCTGTTCACCGCGGCGGCTTGCCAGGGTGAAGAGTTGAAGGCGCAGCGTTTGGCGTAAACGCACCGACGAAAACGAAAAAGCCCGCCAAGGCTTACACCTTGGCGGGCTTTTTTGTACCTGGGTGGTTTAGAACGCGCCCATGTAATCGCGCTTGCCCACTTCCACACCGTTGTGACGCAGCAGCGCGTAGGCGGTGGTGACGTGGAAGAAGAACTGCGGCAGACCGTAGCTCAGCAGGTAAGCCTGGCCAGTGAAGCGCTTCTCTTTAGGGGTGCCAGGACGGGTCACGATTTCGATGCCTTCCTTGCCGTTGATTTGCTCGGGTTTGATCTCGCCGATGAAGGCCAGAACCTTGGCGATCAACGCTTGCAGTTCGGCGAAGGTGGTTTCGGTATCGTCGTATTTCGGCAGTTCGATTTCAGCCAGACGCGCCGAAACACCCTTGGCGAAATCAACGGCGATCTGCACCTGACGCACCAGCGGGAACATGTCCGGGTACAGACGGGCCTGCAGGAATGCGTTCGGGTCGATGTTTTTCGCGGTAGCGTGGGCTTCGGCCTTGCTCAGGTTGTTGCTCAGGGCGTTGAGCATTTGCTGGAAAACCGGAACGGATGCGGCGTACAGGGAAATAGTCATGGCAGTCTCGTGTGGTGACGGGAGTAAAAAACGTGGAGCGATTATAGCCATGCCGGCGCGCCCTGCGACTTGTCTTTTATCCAGCAAGGATTAGGCTAGGCGGCTCGACTGCCTAGGGAAAAGCGCGATGAGCACTGAACAAGAGACGACCTTCGACGAACCGCGGCTCAACAGCACGGAAATCCGCATTTTGGGCTCGTTGATCGAAAAACAGACCACCAGCCCGGAAACCTATCCGCTGACCCTCAATGCCCTGGTGATTGCCTGCAACCAGAAAACCAGCCGTGAACCGGTGATGAACCTCAGCCAGGGCCAGGTTGGCCAGAGCCTGCGCGCCCTTGAAGGTCGCGGCTTCACCCGGCTGGTGATGGGCAGCCGTGCCGACCGCTGGGAACATCGGGTCGACAAGGCGCTGGAACTGGTGCCGGCCCAGGTGATTCTGACGGGGCTGTTGTTCCTGCGCGGCCCGCAGACGGTCAACGAACTGCTGACCCGCAGCGGCCGCATGCATGACTTCGAAGATGCCGAACAAGTGGTGCATCAACTGGAGCGCTTGATCGCCCGAGGCCTGGCGCTGTTGATCCCGCGCCAGGCCGGTCAGCGCGAAGATCGTTACATGCATGCGCTGGGTGATCCGGCGGATATCGAAGCGATCCTCGCGGCCCGACAGAATCCGGTGGAACGTGGCACCGGTGGCGGTGTGTCGGTTGAGCGAATCGAAGAGCTTGAAGCGCGAATCGCGGCACTGGAAGAACGCCTGGCGCGCCTCGAATAACCCTTCCCGATGTACCGAGTTCCCTGTGGCGAGGGAGCTTGCTCCCGTTCGGCTGCGAAGCAGTCGCAAGGCCGGCAAACTCGGTGTGCTGACTGCTTTGGGGCCGCTTCGCGACCCAACGGGAGCAAGCTCCCTCGCCACAGGTCCAACCGATAATCGGAATTCAGCTCCGGGCAAACGCCACGGCTTTCTGAAACTGCTCATCGGTCGGCCGCACGCCGGTGTACAACACGAACTGCTCCAGCGCCTGGATGGCAATCACTTCCAGCCCGGTGATCACCCGTTTGCCTTCGGCACGAGCACGCACGATCAGCGGTGTTTCCGAGGGAATCGCCACCACATCGAAGACCGTTTCAGCGGCAGCGATGGCTTCAGGGGGAAACGCCAGTTGATCGGCTTCCGGGCCACCGGTCATGCCGATCGGCGTGACGTTGATCAGCATCTGCGGGCGTTGAGCACCCAGCTCCGCCTGCCATTGGTAACCCAGCGATTCGGCCAGGGCACGCCCGGCGCGTTCGTTACGGGCCACGATCAAGCCGTTTTTGTAGCCGCCATCGCGCAAGGCACTGGCCACGGCCTTGGCCATGCCGCCGCTGCCGCGCAGGGCAAAGGTCGAATCCTTGGGCACCTGGTGGGTTTCGAGCAACTGGGCGACGGCGATGTAATCAGTGTTGTAGGCCTTGAGGTGGCCGTTGGTGTTGACGATAGTGTTGATCGATTGAATAGCCTCGGCCGATGCATCCAGCTCATCGACCAGCGCGATGCAGGCCTCCTTGAACGGCATCGACACGCCGCAACCGCGAATACCCAATGCACGAATGCCGCTGACAGCCCCCGTCAGGTCCTGGCTGCTGAAGGCTTTGTAGTAAAAATTCAGCCCCAGTTGTTCGTACAGATGATTGTGAAACCGCAGGCCGAAATTGCCGGGACGGCCCGAGAGTGACATGCACAACTGGGTGTCTTTGTTGGGGTTCATCTGCATCCGAATCTCCTTCAGTAGCACTTTCAGATGGACGGAATTAACAATTCCACCGGATTGTGGTCGATCATAAGGGTATGTCTGTACCAGACAGCACCGTAAAGAAACCGGTACAGACCTTACACAAAATTTACCCAACGGCTGTGCTGATTTTCAAAAAATTGCTGTCTTAGAAGTATCCCCGCGACAACTTGTGTCTATTGCAGACCCAAGCGCCGGGTCGAAGAACCGAGGACTTATCATGATCCGTAAAATCCCCACAGTAGCCTTGCTGATCGGTGCTCTCGCTATCGCAGGGCAGGCAGAAGCAGGTGGTCGTGGCTGGGAAGGTCCGGCTGTGTTTGGTGCGATCGTCGGCTCGGCAATCATCGGCTCGGCAATTATCGGCCGCGACCGGCCGGTGTATGTAGAGCAACCGGTTTACGCTCAGCCTCAACCGGTTTACGTACAGCCACCGCCCGTTTACTACCAACCGGCGCCGGTCTATGTCCAACAACCGATGTACTACCGCCCGGCACCGATTTATTACGGTCCACCACGCGGCTACTATGGCCCACCGCGCGGCTACTATGGCCATCCCCATGGTTATTACCGTGACGACCGCTGGTAACAGACTCATCAGGCCCCGCCTCAACAGCGGGGCCTTTTTTGTGGCCGCAAGGCGAACGGAGTCTGAATAAATCTCGTCAAGGTCGCTGTCGGGACAGTACCGGCAGGTAAAGTCGGTCATATTTATGTCATGACAGGCCCGCAAGCTTGATCTGTCCATAAACAACAGGTTGATAAAAACAAGGACGACCTCATGCCCACACAAAACCCGCACCGCATTGTCGGCTTGTGCACATCCAGCAAGGTGTACAACGCACTGACCGAGCTCAAGCACCTGGAAGGCCATCGCAGCGCCAAGTTTCTCTCGCTGCTGGCGGAAAACCTGGTGCGCAAAGGCCTGCTCAATGAACAGGAAGTCGTGCATATGCTCGATCAAGTCGTGGACTGATCGCCAACACTCACTGGCATCAATGACGACTATCGAAAGCGTTGATTTTCCACTCAAGCGTCCGATCCGTAAGGTAACCCCACAGATTGATGGAGGTACTTATGGCTCAGGTTCAGATTATGTCCGTTATCGGCAGCGCCGTTCCCGCACCGCTCAGAGCACTGGGATTGCTTGCCTGCTGGTATCTCGTACAGGACGGCGAACCGATCAGCGGCCCGCTCACTTCGCTTCCCGACGCCCAAGCCCTGTCGCAACGTATCGGCTCAGGCCAGCTCAACGCTTAAGGCAGCTGAACCCGCTGTTTGGTATCGACGAAAATCGCCCAGCTCGACATAAACAACGCGGCAATCAACGGGCCGATGACAAAACCGTTCAGGCCGAAAATCGCCAGGCCACCCAGGGTCGAGATGAGAATCAGGTAGTCAGGCATTTTGGTGTCCTTGCCCACCAGAATCGGTCGCAGGATATTGTCCACCAACCCGATCACGAACACCCCGAACAACGCGAGCACCGTGCCCTGCCAAATCGCACCGCTGAGCAGGAAATACGCCGCCACCGGCACCCAGACGATACCCGCCCCCACCGCCGGCAACAGCGACAGGAATGCCATCAACACCGCCCAGAGCAGCACGCTCGGGATATCCAGAAACCAGAAAATCAACCCGCCCAACGCCCCTTGCGTGATCGACACCAGCAAACTGCCCTTCACCGTGGCCCGCACCACCCGATTGAATTTGAGTTGCAAGCGACGCTTCTGGTTATCTTCCAGCGGTATCGCCGCGCGCACTTTGCGCGCCAGTTCAGACCCGTCCCGCAGAAAGAAAAACAGCAGATACAGCATGATGAAAAAACCCACCACGAAATCGAACGTCCCCTGGCCAAAACTGAACGCCTGGGACGCCAGAAACTGACTGCCTTGCATCATGCTCTTGATGATTTTCTCGCGAAGCCCACTCAGTTCACCCATGCCGAAACGATCGAGCAAGTGCTGAAAGTACGGCGGTAAGCTGTGTTTGAACTGCGACACATGCCCGGCAATGTCCAGTTCGCCGCTTTCGATTCGGCCATAAAGCGCCGCGCCCTCCTGAACCAGCAAGGTACTGATGATGATTACCGGCAGGATCGCAATCAGCACACATAGACTCAAGGTGCACAGGGCCGTCAGGTTGCGTGACCAACCGAATCTCAGCTGCAACTGATGCTGCAAGGGCGCAAACAGAATGCCGAGGATGGCCGCCCAGAACACCGCACCGTAGAACGGCAGCAGAATCCAGACGAAGGCAACGGTCACCACAGCCAGCAAGACCATCAGCGAAGTGTTCTGGAGCTTCGTTTCGTTCATGTCCGGTCCATGCCAATGCGCAGAAGCGAAAATTCGCGTCCTTATGTTTAGTCCGCCACGGTTGGCGCGAGTGCCATCTGTTTGTTGGTCAAGCATAGATCCAGATCAATAAACCCCGCGTGCAGGCCGCTTACCCTTGCCGGCTTTTGCGATCGACACTGCCATGACTTGCGCCATGCCACTCATCCCCCCGGAACTGCTCGCCCCTGCCGGCACCCTGAAAAACATGCGTTATGCCTTCGCCTACGGTGCCGATGCGGTATACGCCGGCCAACCGCGCTACAGCCTGCGAGTGCGCAATAACGAATTCGATCACGCCAACCTCGCGCTCGGCATCGCCGAGGCCCAGGCTCAGGGCAAGCGTTTTTATGTGGTGGTCAATATCGCCCCGCACAACGCCAAGCTGAAAACGTTCCTCAAGGATCTGGAACCGGTGATCGGCATGGCGCCGGACGCTCTGATCATGTCCGATCCCGGCCTGATCATGCTGGTGCGCCGGCACTTCCCGCAGATGCCGATCCACCTGTCGGTGCAAGCCAACACGGTGAACTGGGCCAGCGTCGAGTTCTGGCAGCAACAGGGCTTGAGCCGGATCATCCTGTCCCGCGAACTGTCGCTGGAAGAAATCGCCGAAATCCGCCAGCACGTTCCGGCGATGGAGCTGGAAGTGTTTGTGCACGGCGCATTGTGCATGGCCTATTCCGGGCGCTGCCTGTTGTCGGGCTACATGAACAAGCGTGACGCCAATCAGGGCAGCTGCACCAATGCCTGTCGATGGAAATACTCGGCGACACCGGCCAGCGAAAATCAGCTCGGCGAAATCGTCCAGCACTACTCTCCCGAACCGACCCTGGGCCTCGGCACGCCGACCGATCAGGTGTTCCTGTTGCAAGAAGCCAATCGCCCCGGCGAACTGATGCCGGCGTTCGAGGATGAACACGGCACCTACATCATGAACGCCAAGGACCTGCGCGCCGTCCAGCACGTCGAGCGCCTGACGCAGATGGGTGTGCACTCACTGAAAATCGAAGGCCGGACCAAATCGCATTTCTATTGCGCGCGCACCACCCAGGTTTACCGCCGCGCGATTGATGATGCGGTGGCTGGCCGAGTGTTCGATCGCAGCTTGATGACTGATCTGGAGTCCCTCGCTCAGCGCGGCTACACCGAAGGTTTTCTGCGCCGGCACGTGCATGACGAATACCAGAACTACCAGAACGGCAGCTCGGTTTCAGAGCGCCAACAGTTCGTTGGGGAGTTGACCGGTGAACGCCGCGACCGGCTGGCCGAGGTACGGGTGAAGAATCGTTTTGGCCTGGGCGATCACATGGAACTGATGACGCCCAAGGGCAACTTCCACTTCGACCTGCATCAACTGCAGAACCTCAGGGGCGAGGTGATTGAAGTGGCGCCTGGGGATGGGCACACGGTGTATTTGCCGATTCCGGATGCGGTGGATTTGCGTTATGGATTGCTGATGCGCGATATAGCGCCCCTGTAGGAGCGAGGCTTGCCCGCGAAGAACGATGACGCGTAATACCTGAAAAAACGCGGTGTATTCTTCGCGGACAAGTCGGATCGCCGCACTGCTCGCTCCTACGCACTGACGAATCAGCTGCCGCCCGCCGAAAAGCGGTCGCGGCTGTTGGTCAGGTGCAACCACATGGCTGCCCGCGCAGCATCCGGATCCTGGCGCTTGATGGCGTTGAGAATCGCCTCGTGTTCGAGGTTGGCGAGCTGCCCCAGCTTGCTCAAGTCCGCTGACCCGCGCTCGGCGGCATTGACGCGGGTGCGGGGAATCATCGCATTGCCCAAGTGCTGCATGATCTCTGTGAAGCATACATTGCCGGTGGCTTCGGCGATCAGCAGGTGGAAACGTTTGTCGGCCTCGACGCAGCTGTCATTGTTGGCCAGCAAACTTTGATAGTCATCCAGCGCTTCACGCATCTGCGCCAATTGCTGATCGGTACGACGCACCGCCGCCAGCGCGGCGGCCTGGGTTTCCAGGCCCATGCGCAACTCCAGAATGCTGCGCACCCCCAGCGCGGTATCGACATTCAGCCGCAACCCCTGCTCCGGTGCGCGCTCGATGACAAAGGTGCCGATACCGTGACGGGTTTCCACCAGCCCTGAAGCCTGCAATTTCGAAATCGCCTCGCGCACCACCGTACGGCTGACCCCATGCTCCTGAACAATCGAGTTCTCCGACGGCAGCTTGTCCCCCGGCAGCATCTGGCCGAGCAAAATGCTCTGGGTCAGCTTGGCCACCAGATCATGGGCCAGGTTGTGAGCGCGCTTGCGGGCGGGTGCGTCGATGTCTTCTTGCATGGTGATTATCCGTAAGGCAGGGCTATCCGGATCGTAGCACCGGAATCGATTGGAATCCCCAGAAAACAGCCTCAAACTTGTATGACAACACTCAACAAATTCACCATTCGAACACCATCACAACCCCACGCCCGACCCAAAAAAGCATAGAAACCATCCGATAAATAGCCATTTTATTGGAGTACAGTGCTTGTCGAATCAAAAAAACCAGTTGTATGATGTCTATCAACAACGCTACGCCCAGCCACACCCCGCATAAAAATAACGAGTGGGAGAAAACGAAGTGAATACATCCATATCCGGGATGAACGATGGCGCCGATTCGGTCCTGAAGTCCGCCATCTCAAAAGTGAAACGCCACGTCCTGCCGCTGTTCGTGATCATGTTCATCGTCAACTACATCGACCGGGTGAACATCGGCTTCGTCCGCGCCCACATGGAACATGACTTGGGGATTGGCTCTGCCGCCTACGGCCTCGGGGCCGGTCTGTTCTTCATCGGGTACGCGCTGTTCGAAGTGCCCTCCAACATCCTCCTGCAAAAAGTCGGCGCGCGAATCTGGCTGACCCGCATCATGCTGACTTGGGGCCTGGTGGCCGCCTGCATGGCGTTCATCCAGAACGAAACCCACTTCTACATCCTGCGTTTTCTGCTCGGCGTGGCTGAAGCCGGGTTCTTTCCCGGGGTGATCTATTACTTCACCCGCTGGTTGCCCGGTGTGGAACGCGGCAAGGCGATTGCGATCTTCCTCAGCGGCTCGGCGATTGCTTCGCTGATCTCCGGCCCGCTGTCGGGGCTGCTGCTGCAAATCAACGGTTGGGGCATGCACGGCTGGCAGTGGATGTACTTCATCGAGGGCATGTTCTCGGTCGGGTTGTGCGTGTTCGTCTGGTGCTGGCTGGACTCCAAACCCCACGACGCCAAATGGCTGACCCTGGCTGAACAGGACGCGCTGGTCAAAGCCATCGATGACGAACAACTGGCCCGCGAAGCCGCGACGCCGATCAAACCGTCGCTGGGCACACTGCTCAAGGACCGCCAGATCATCCTGTTCTGCCTGATCTACTTCTTCATTCAATTGACCATCTATGCCGCGACCTTCTGGCTACCGAGCATCATCAAGAAAATGGGCGACCTGAGCGACATCCAGGTCGGCTTGTTCAACTCGATTCCGTGGTTGCTGTCGATCGTCGGCATGTACGCCTTTGCCTCGCTGTCTGGCAAATGGAAGCACCAGCAAGCCTGGGTCGCCACGGCCCTGCTGATCGCTGCGGCGGGAATGTTCATGTCCACCACCGGCGGGCCGATCTTCGCCTTCGTTGCGATCTGCTTCGCCGCATTGGGTTTCAAATCGGCTTCGTCGCTGTTCTGGCCGATTCCCCAGGCGTACCTGGATGCGCGGATCGCTGCCGGCGTGATCGCGCTGATCAACTCGGTGGGCAACCTCGGCGGCTTCGTGGCGCCGACCACCTTCGGTTTGCTGGAAGAGCACACCGGTTCAATCCAGGGCGGGCTCTACGGCCTGGCCGCCACCTCGATCATCGCCGCGATCATCGTCTTCGCCGCGCGCAATAAACCGAAACCCGCACCGGCCGTTGCACTGGGCAAACCAGCGCCGAATCACGCTTGAATATTGGTTGAAAGGACAAAAAAATGAACCCACAAGAAGCCGCAAAAGCCCCGATCATCACCAGCATGCAGGTTGTGCCGGTGGCCGGCCACGATGGCATGCTGCTCAACCTGAGCGGCGCCCATGGCCCGTTCTTCACCCGCAATATCGTGATCCTCAAGGACAACGCCGGTCACACCGGCGTCGGCGAAGTACCCGGTGGCGAGCGCATTCGCCAGACCCTGGAAGACGCGCGCGCACTGGTGGTCGGCAGCCCGATCGGCACCTACCAGAAGATCCTCAATCAAGTGCGCCAGACCTTCGCCGATCGCGATGCCGGCGGTCGCGGTTTACAGACGTTCGACCTGCGCATCACCATTCACGCGGTCACCGGCCTGGAAGCGGCCCTGCTCGACTTGCTTGGCCAGCACCTGGACGTGCCGGTGGCCGCACTGCTCGGCGAAGGCCAGCAACGCGATGAAGTGAAGATGCTCGGCTACCTGTTTTACGTCGGTGATCGCAACGAAACCGATCTGGCTTATCGCGATGAACCGGATGCCGACAATGACTGGTTCCGCGTACGTCACGAAAAAGCCATGAGCGCCGACGCCGTGGTGCGCCTGGCGGTCGCCGCTCACGCCCGCTATGGCTTCAAGGACTTCAAACTCAAGGGCGGCGTGTTGAGCGGCGACGAGGAAATCGAAGCGGTCACGGCCCTCGCCGAGCGCTTTCCCGATGCGCGCATTACCCTCGATCCGAATGGCGCCTGGTCGCTCAAGGAAGCGATCCGCCTGTGCCGGGATCAGCATCATGTTCTGGCTTATGCCGAAGACCCTTGCGGGGCGGAAAACGGTTACTCGGGCCGCGAAGTCATGGCTGAATTTCGTCGTGCCACGGGCCTGAAAACCGCGACCAACATGATCGCCACCGACTGGCGAGAAATGGGCCACGCGATCCAGCTACAGTCGGTGGACATTCCTTTGGCCGACCCGCACTTCTGGACCATGCAGGGCTCGGTGCGGGTGGCGCAGATGTGTCACGAGTGGGGCCTGACCTGGGGCTCGCATTCCAACAACCACTTCGATATTTCCCTGGCCATGTTCACCCACGTCGCGGCCGCCGCGCCGGGCGAGATCACAGCCATCGACACCCACTGGATCTGGCAGGACGGCCAGCGCCTGACCCAGTTACCGCTGCAAATCGTCGACGGCTGCGTGAAAGTACCGAAAAAACCTGGCCTGGGGGTTGAGCTGGACATGGATCAACTGGCCAAGGCCCATGAGCTGTACCAAGGCATGGGGCTCGGCGCGCGGGATGACAGCGTGGCGATGCAGTTTCTGATTCCGGGATGGAAGTTCGATAACAAGCGGCCGTGCCTGGTGCGCTAAACCTCTGGAAACACCGCTCCCACAAGGAGTGGTGTTTCCACTATTTCATCTGGGCCGTTTGCAGCAGCCAGCCCCGGAACGCAGCCATCGCCGACGTTTCGGGACGCGACTGCAAGCGGGTCAGCCAGTAGCTGCCGGTGGTGATCCCGATGGCGAACGGTTGCTCGATTGCACCCGCCGCCAGTTGCCGGGCAAACATCAGCGGTGGCGCCAATGCCACACCTGCACCTTGCAACGCAGCCTCCATCATCGCCAGCGAGGAATCGAAGACGATGCTCCGGGGCAGCACGGCATGGGCCGAAAGACCGGTCGCCTGAAACCACTCCGGCCACTCATCCGTGCGATAGGAGCGCAACAGCGTTTGCTGCAACAGATCCTCTGGCGCCTGCAATTGCCGGGCGATCTCCGGCACACAGAGCACCGACAGTGGTGCCTCGATCAACCGCACCGCTTCAATCCCATGCCACGCCCCCGCGCCAAAGCGGATGGCGTAATCCAGGCCTTCAGCGGCCACATCCACCCGGTTGTTATTGGTCGACAGGCGCAAATCTATGTACGGATGTTTCTTCTGAAAATCCGCCAATCGCGGCAACAGCCAACCGACCGCGAACGTCCCCACGGCGCCCACCGTCAACACTTCACGAAAATGCCCACCCTCGAAACGCTCCAGGGTTTCGGCAATCCGGTCGAAGGATTCGCGCAATACCGGCAGCAGGGTTTCACCTTCGCTGGTCAGCATCAGGCCGCGGGGCAGGCGTTTGAACAAAGTCACGTTAAGCTGGGCTTCAAGACTTTTGACCTGATGGCTCACCGCCGCCTGCGTGACGCACAACTCCACGGCCGCCCGGGTGAAACTCAAATGGCGCGCCGAAGCCTCGAAAGCACGCAACGCATTCAGCGGCAAATGAGGTCGAATCATGCCAGCCCCCAAAATTTTCTAATGGCTCATCCGAAATATCGTCGTTTGCCGGTCTTCGCCAAACTGCCTAGATTTGGCTCGCCCAACAGCGGACCGCCTTGAAAAACCGCTCGGAGTGTAGCGGTTAACACCACGAACAATCATGGACAGCGTCTCAATCATGCGTAAAAAAAATCAGAAGAAACTCATATCCTACAGCGCTTTCGCACTTCTCCTCGGTGCCAGCCACAGCTTTGCTGACGAGCGCATCGAAACCATCGTTAAAGCCGCCATCGAACCGGTGATGCAGCAACAGAAGATCCCCGGCCTCGCGATCGCAATCACCGTCCATGGTCAGCCGCATTACTTTAACTACGGCGTGGCCTCGAAAGAAAACGGTAAAGCCGTCACCGAAAACACCCTGTTCGAGATCGGTTCGGTGAGCAAAACCTTCACCGCCACCCTCGCCGCCTATGCCCAGGCGAGCGGCAAACTGTCCTTGTCGGACAACGCCAGCCAGGTACTCCCGGCCTTGCGCGGCAGCGCGTTCGATAACATCAGCGTGCTGCAACTCGGCACCTACACCGCCGGCGGCCTGCCCCTGCAATTCCCTGGCGAAGCAGACCGTCAGGACAAGATGCTCGGCTATTTCAAGCAGTGGAAACCGACCTACGCCGCCGGCACTCATCGCCAGTATTCAAACCCCAGCCTCGGGCTGTTCGGTTATCTGGCAGCCCAGAGCATGGGGGCGCCGTTCGATGAGCTGATGGAGAAAACCTTGCTGCCGAAACTCGGCCTCAAGCACAGCTACCTCAAGGTGCCGCAGGATCAGATGGCGCTTTACGCCCAGGGTTACAGCAAGGATGACAAGCCTGTGCGGGTCGAGCCGGGTGCGCTGGATTCCGAAGCGTACGGCGTGAAAACCAGCGCCGCGGACCTGCTTCGCTATGTCGAGGCGAACATGAATCCCGCGTCGCTGGAAAAGCCTTTGCAGCAAGCCATCGCCAGCACTCACACCGGTTATTACCGGGTTGGCGAGATGACTCAAGGGTTGGGATGGGAGCTCTACAACTACCCGGTGACGCTCGACACCCTACTGGCCGGCAACTCGTCGCAGATGGCATTTGAGGCCCATGAAGTCCGGTGGCTGACCCCGCCACAACCTCAACGCGACACCGTGCTGATCAACAAAACCGGCTCAACCGGCGGCTTTGGCGCCTACGTCGCTTTTATCCCGGCGAAGGACATCGGCATCGTGATCCTGGCCAACAAAAACTACCCGAACCCGGAGCGGATCAAAATCGCCTACCAGATTCTGAGTGCGCTGACCAAATAGCCGAGGGCGACGCCCCGTAGCAGCTGCCGAGCCTGGAAATCATTGGCCGGATTGGCACAGAACCTGTGGCGAGGGAGCTTGCTCCCGCTGGGCTGCGCAGCGGCCCCAAACCAGTCACCGCGGTACATCAGATAGGCCTAGGGTGCAGGGTTTACGACTGCTACGCAGCCGAACGGGAGCAAGCTCCCTCGCCACAATGGATCACCAAGTTTCAGATTTCCGTTGGTAAACAAAATGGGCGACCTGTTGAGGTCGCCCATTTTCGTTACTGCATTTAAATCTGTGCCTGCAATCGTCGCCCGATCACATCCATCAAATCACAGCCGTCGCGCAGCGGAATCGCCAGCACCCGCGCGAAGTCCTGCAACAGCAATGCATCGCGGCTGATCCCCTCGCCGATGGAGAGGGTTTCCAGTAGTTGAGTCACGCTTCTGATGCGGTAGGCCGCCGTGTCATGCAACACATCCACAGGTGCTTCGGTATCAATCAGCAACGACGGGATTTTGCAGTCGATGCCCGTTATCGGCATGTATCGAGCCATAACTGAACCTCCCTGATCAATGTTGAGTGCCTGGCTGAACTGCAGTTGCGCCTTCGGGCGGATCGATAGTGTCCAGTGCGCGGTTCACCAACAATTCGGCGACTACCGCCAACTGCTGAATCGTCAGCGCCACGTTGCGGTTGGAGCTTTCCAGCTTGCAGGCCAGATCGGTGATCAGGACATTCAGGGACGCGAGGGTTTCGCAGGCGTGGCTTAGCAGGGTTTCTGTGTGGACACCGGGGACGATGGTGAAGATGTGGCTGATCGGGTCGGCGCGCCTGGGGTTACGTAAGCGAGCGCTGATGGCGGGTTCGGTCACTTCGGAAAGTTCGACGGGATCTAGGGAATCATCATCGGCTTGGGTTTCGGGAGGGTTAGGCGTTTGTTTCTTCATATGGGAAGTACTCTGTTGAGTTTCAGGGGGAGCTACCCATCTCACTTCCACATGAGGGTGGCAGCTGTACGCAGGTGTGGAAGACCAGGGAAACTCACCAAAACCCGGCGCACCCGAAGGTGCTCCCGCGCACAGCCGCCATAACGCGGCAATGTTGACATAAAAAATGTCGCCATGCGCTTTACAAGCGTTGGTAAGTATCTCTGACCACGGACTTCCACATCCGACCACTGATTTTGCAGCGGCAGAAGAAGGTTATCCGGGCAGTCGACGGGGCGATAGTTCATGGAATGCGCTACGTCTTGCAGGAAATGTCCGACGCAAACGAAGGCGCAGACTTAACGTCCTAGGACGCCCCAATTCCGTAGCAGCTGCCGAGCCTGGAAATCATTGGCCGGATTGGCACAGAACCTGTGGCGAGGGAGCTTGCTCCCGCTGGGCTGCGCAGCGGCCCCAAACCAGTCACCGCGGTACATCAGATAGGCCTAGGGTGCAGGGTTTACGACTGCTGCGCAGCCGAACGGGAGCAAGCTCCCTCGCCACAATGGGTCACCAAGTTTCGGATTTCCGTTGGCAAACAAAATGGGCGACCTGTCGGGTCGCCCATTGGGGTAAGCCTTCTCACCACTACTGAGCTCAATTCAATCATCCGGCTGCTCAGCTGGTTTGGCAGGCTTCGCCGGTTTGCCTTTGGTGCCTTTAGCACCTTTGACCGGTGCGACTTCAGCCACCGGCGCTGGCACCGGTACTGTTGCTTCCTTCTCGGCCGTCGGCAGCTGGTCGACGGTGTTGAATATCTCTTTCAACTCGACCGCATCCGACTGCTCAAGCTTCTTTTCGCCATCCTTGCCGATCAGGATGATTTTGCTCTTCGCCCCGGCGCCCAGCTTGAGTGAGCGGATCAACGCCATCGTCGATTGCGGGTCGAGGTCTTTGCCGTCCCGTTGGCCCATCGTATTGATCACGGTGTACAGCACCATGTTTCGATCGGTGAAACCCTTGTGGTTGGCAGAGTCGTCCAGTGACTTTTTCAGGTTGAGCCAAACCGGGTCCACCGAACTGGGCGCGATGACTATCAGGGGACGAGCCCGGCCCACGTCTTTAACCAGAGGGGAATCGTCATCGGCGGCAAATGAAGGACCGACGAAAGCCAACAGGGTAGCCAGGGTCAAAGACCTGATGAGCATGCGCATCTCCTTTTGATATCCACGCTCTAATGATTGCGCATCGCGGTGATCGTTCCGGGCGATGCACCGCGATTGTGTTCCGCCTTGCCCAAGCTTAGGTCAGGGCGGTCATTGCGCAACAGCCTGAGCTAATCTCATAGCTGATTCATCGTGAGGGTTTATCCATGAGCGCTCAGCTGAACCACACCATCGTCTGGTGCCGTGACAAACAGGTTTCGGCACGCTACCTGACCGACCTCCTCGGCCTGCCCGATCCCGAGCCGTTCGGGCCGATGCTGGTGGTCAAGTTTGATAACGGGGTGTCGCTGGATTTCTACAACAACGACCCGCCCATCGCGTCCCAGCACTATGCGTTCTTGATTGGAGACGACGACTTCGATGCGGCCTTCGCTCGCCTGCAGGCGATCAAGCAGCCGTGGTGGGCCGACCCCGGTAAGCAGCGGCCCAACGAGATCAACGATTACGCCGGTGGCCGGCGGGTGTATTTCGATGACCCGGACGGGCATCTGCTGGAGATTTTTACTCGGGAAGCGGTATCGGATCAGAACGCCAGTTTATAGCCGATCAGCACCAGCATCGTGGCCAGGCACGGACGCAGCAGTTCGTCG
Organism: Pseudomonas sp. Pseusp15; assembly: GCF_059492165.1. NCBI lineage: Bacteria > Pseudomonadati > Pseudomonadota > Gammaproteobacteria > Pseudomonadales > Pseudomonadaceae > Pseudomonas > Pseudomonas sp. Pseusp15. Next base: position 1,193,751 of record NZ_CP168523.1, on the reverse strand, counting down.
GAGATGCGCCCGGTCAAATGGCTGCCCAGGTAAATCCCTGGCAGCGAACCGACCAGCAAGAAGCCCAGGACGTGCCAATCCATATTGCCCATGCTCGCGTGGCCCAGGCCGGCGACCAGGGTCAGGGGCACCGCGTGGGCGATTTCGGTGCCGACCAGGCGACGAGTGGGCAGCAGCGGATACAGAATGAACAGCGCAACGGTGCCCAGGGCGCCAGCGCCGATGGAGGTCAGGGCCACCATGGTGCCTAGCACCAGACCGGTGATCACGGTCAGTGCATTCAACCGGGAACCGCTGGGGTTGTAGTGACCGCCCGCCCGTTTGTGAGCGAAATCGAGCAAGCGTTTCTTGAAGAAAATCGCCAGCGCCGTGGCGAACAATACGAAGCCCAGCGCCTGTTTGATGACGGCGTTCATCGCCTCGGGCGAGGTCTGCAAAGTGCTCAGGAACCACAGCGTCAGGGCTACCGCCGGCACGCTGCCGAGGGTCAACCAACCGGTGATCGCCCAGTCGATGTTCTTGTTCTTGCGATGAACCAGCACACCACTGGATTTGGTAATGGCCGCGTACAGCAAATCCGTGCCCACCGCCGTGGCCGGGTTAACGCCGAACCACAGCAGGATTGGCGTCATCAACGAACCGCCCCCAACACCGGTCATGCCGACAATAAAGCCGACCACCAGACCCGCTACGACCAACCCGAAATTACCGAAATCCATTAATACGCCCAGAAATTCGCAGGAAACAAACCGGTCAGCAGCATAGCGATTTTTCTTATAACCACATATATCGATGCGGTCTATCGTTATGCCAATTCACCGATTTGAAACAGCGACTCCCCACTCAATACCAACCCCACAAGAATTGCGCTTTATCCGACATCTCACTGCACCGGCAAAAAATTCAGGAACAGCAGACTCTGGGCGTAGTTCAGGCCGATCCGCCGGTACCGCTCATCGAGCATCTGGGTCAGCAGGTCCAGTCGCGCGACGATTTTGCCGAACTCCACGGCAAAACTCAGGTTGCTGCCCTCCTCCGAAATTTCATTGGAGAACAGCAAAGGCTCGCCTTGCCTGTTTTGCCGTTGGCTCAAGATCCAGGTGGCTTTTTCGATGTTGCGCGCGGCATTGCTGACGAAGGTCGGGTTGAGCGCATCCGTCATGTAGAACTCCAGCCGATTGCCATGGGCCGTCACCAGCATGCTGCCAATCGCATAGATGAATGCGCCGACCCGGTCACCGAGGAATTCCGGGCTCATGGCGAAGCTCAGCGCCGCGAGGTCTTTTTTGCCGCCGAGGGTGGGCAGCGGCTCTTGCTGTTCGATGGCCATGCGCACCTGTTTTTCTGCGGTGCCGACATCGAGGAAGCCAGATTTTTTCAGCTCCTGCGGGTTGCGCAGGTAGAGCTTGTTCATCAGCAGGTAGAGGCTTTCGAGGTTGTCGCGCATCGTCAGGGTCGCCATGCGGTCGACGCTGGTCTGGAGGAGTTCCTGGGGTTTGCCATCGCGAAACTGGCTGATGACATCGTTGCCCGGCTGATGGCTGCAACCACTGGCGAGGAGCATCGACAGGCTAATCAGCAGCAAGCAATGACGGCGAATGTGCAGGGTAAAACGGGGTAAAACTCGAGCCATGGGTTCTTGAACTTGGGCATGGGCCGGCAGTGGGGATCGCCGCGGGCTGGCCAAGGATAGAACCGTGAAAGCTGAAAAAGTGCAGTGCCGGTGGTCCGTAAGCGCTGGCTATCGCGAAAGCACTCACAAATTAGTCATACTTTATAATTGCAATGCTTAATGAATGAGCTATAAATCCTTCCTTGATCGCGTAAAATCACGATTATTAGTATGACTACTTCTTAAAAACAACAAAAAGGAAGGTCAACCATGCTTCAATCCCGACACCTGCTCTCCGGCCTCGGACTGTCCCTGATGATCGCCACCCTCCCCGCTCACGCCACTGGCTTGTCCAGCGAACAAAAAGCCTTCGGCAAAACCAATGACGGCACGCCCGTCGAGCAATACATTTTGCGCAACAGCCACGGCCTGCAGGCCACGGTCATTACTTACGGCGGGATTCTCCAGTCGCTGAAAGTGCCGGATAAAAACGGCAAGCTCGACGATGTGGTGCTCGGTTTCGACGACGTGCAGGGTTATCAAAGTGGCACGGCGTTTTTCGGCGCGACCATCGGCCGCTTCGGCAATCGCCTGGCCAACGGCGCCTTCGAGCTGGATGGCAAGCGCTTTCAAGTGCCGCTCAACGACGGCAGCAATTCGCTGCACGGCGGGGCTCAAGGTTTCGACAAGCGGGTGTGGAAAGCCGAACCGAGCAAGAGCAAGGATTCGGTGGGCGTGACGCTGACGTACCTGTCGTCGGATGGCGAAATGGGTTTCCCCGGCAACCTGAAAACCGAGGTCACCTACAGCCTCACCGAGAACAATGAGCTGCGCATCGACTACAAGGCCAGCACCGATAAGCCCACGGTGCTGAACCTGACCAACCACAGCTATTTCAACCTGGCCGGCGCGGGTAACGGCGATGTGTTGAAGCAGTTGGCGACCTTGCACGCCGCCCGTTACACGCCAGTCACCGGCAAACTGATCCCCACCGGTGAACTAGCCCCGGTCGCCGGCACGCCGATGGACTTCACTCAACCGACCGCCATCGGTCAACACATCAAGGCCGATCACCCACAGTTGAAATTCGCCGAACCGAAACAAGGTGGTTTTGATTTCAACTGGGTGCTGGATGCCAAGGGCGACCTGGGCAAACTCGCCGCCGATGTCAGCGATCCGCAATCCGGCCGTCGCTTGCAGCTCTACACCACCGAACCTGGCGTACAGTTCTACACCAGCAACTTCCTCGACGGCACGGTCAAGGGCAAGGCCGGCAAGATTTACCCGCATTGGGGTGCCTTTACTCTGGAGACCCAGCATTATCCGGACTCGCCGAACCAGCCGAGCTTCCCGTCCACGCGGCTGGATCCGGGCAAGACCTATGCCCAGACCACCGTGTTCAGGTTCTCCGCCCGGTAGATCAAAAGATCGCAGCTTTCGGCAGCTCCAGGGAGCTGGGTACACCCGTGATATCGCAGGTGTGCCCCGCCCTCGCAGGAGCTGCCGCAGGCTGTGATCTTTCATGATGACGACGGAACCACCCTGCTATTTTGCTGCCAACTGTAGTATCGATCGGGCTTCGACAAGGAGGATTCATGCGGACTCTTGAGCTGGCCGGCCGCGCTGTGCCGGTCATCGGCCAAGGCACCTGGCACATGGGAGAGGAACGCTCCCGACACACCAAGGAAGTTGCAGCGCTGCGCCTGGGTATCGAGTTGGGCATGACCCTGATCGACACCGCAGAGATGTACGCTGAAGGGGGCGCCGAAGAGGTGGTGGGTGAAGCCATCACAGGCCTGCGCGACCAGGTTTTCCTGGTGAGCAAGGTCTACCCTCACAACGCCAGCCGCAGAGGCATCCCCCAGGCCTGCGAACGCAGCCTGCGGCGGTTGAATACCGATTACATCGATCTTTATCTGTTGCACTGGCGCGGCGAGTATCCCCTTGAGGAAACCGTCGAAGCCTTCGAACGCCTGCGCGAAGACGGCAAGATCGGCCGTTGGGGCGTGTCCAATTTTGACCTGGGCGACCTGGAAGAGCTGGCCTCACCGGCCTGCGCCACCAATCAGGTGCTGTATAACCTGGAAGAGCGCGGCATCGAATTCGATCTGCTGCCCTGGAGCCAACGGCAAAAGATGCCGGTGATGGCCTACTGTCCGATCGGCCAGGGCGGACACATGCTGGCCAATCCAATACTCAAACAAGTTGCCGCCCGTCACGAGGCGACACCTGCGCAGGTAGCGCTGGCATGGATTCTGCGTCAGAGCGGAGTGATCGCCATCCCCAAAGCGGCCCACCCCGAGCATGTGCGGCTCAACGCACAAGCGGCGCAATTGCGTCTGGAGGCTGGGGATCTGGAGGCGCTGGACCAAGCGTTTCGCGCGCCACAACGCAAGCAGCGGTTGGCCATGGTCTGAGCCATCGCGGATCTATCAGAGGGCATCGGCATGAGAAGTACCGATCAGCTCGACTCTTTCAATTTGCCACGCTTCGTCCAGGCGCAGGATCCTGTGTTCGAGTGGGTTCAGGATGAACTGCGCGCCGGCCAAAAGCGCCGACACTGGATGTGGTTCATCTTTCCGCAGTTTGCCGGATTGGGTGACAGCGAAATGTCCCGCTACTTTGCCATTCGCTCCAGTGAAGAGGCCGCGGCGTACCTCGAGCATCCGTTGCTGGGGCCGCGCTTGCGCACCTGCACGCAATTGGTGCTGGATGCTCCTCAACGTTCGATCACCAAGATTTTCGGGCACCCCGACAACCTCAAGTTTCATTCATCGATGACGCTGTTCGCCCAGGTTTCGCCAAAAGGCAGCCTGTTCCATCAGGCGCTGGATCAGTACTTTCACGGCATACCGGATGACTGGACGCTGTCGCTGCTGGACTCAAAACAGGCCCAGCTGCCCCCCAATCAGCGTTGAGAAATCGTCATCCACGAACGGCAGGATAGCGTCCGCCACCGGTTGCAGCTGCCGGGTGATGTAATGGTCGTAGTCGATGGGCGTGCTGCGCACTTCCAGCGGCTCGGGGCCAGCAACCGTGATCACGTAACGGATCCAGCCGCCGTTGTGATACTGCCGCGGCCGCCCCTGTTGGTCGTTGTAGTCATCGGCGATCCGCGCGGCCCGCACATGGGGCGGCACATTGCGCTGATAGTCATCGAGGGGCCGACGCAGGCGTTTGCGGTAGATCAGGCGCTCATCGAACTCACCGGCCAACGTCTTGCGCACATAGTCACGCACGTAATCCTGATAGGGCTTGCGGTTGAAGATGCGCAGGTACAACTCCTGTTGGAATTGCCGGGCCAGCGGCGACCAGTCGGTGCGCACGGTTTCCAGGCCTTTGTAGACCATCTCGTCGGAGCCATCGGCACGGGTAACCAACCCGGCATAGCGCTTCTTGCTGCCCTCCTCGGCACCGCGAATGGTCGGCATCAGAAAGCGTTTGTAGTGGGTTTCGAACTGCAACTCCAGGGCACTTTCCAACCCGTACTCCTGCTTCACATGCTCGCGCCACCATTGGTTGACGTGGTCCACCAGCGCATGGCCGATTTGCGCCGCTTCGACCTGACCGTGGGGGCGACGCAGCCAGACGAAAGTCGAGTCGGTATCGCCGTAGATCACCGCGTGGCCCTGAGCTTCGATGAGTTGGCGGGTACGCAGCATGATCTCGTGCCCGCGCAAGGTGATGGACGAAGCCAACCGGGTATCGAAGAAGCGACAACCGCTGGAACCCAGTACACCGTAAAACGCATTCATGATGATTTTCAGCGCCTGGGACAGCGGCGCGTTGTGTTCGCGCTTGGCGGTTTCGCGGCCTTCGGCGACTCGGGCGACAATGGCCGGCAGGCAATGCCGGGTCCGTGAGAAACGTGCGCCGCGAAAGCCTGGCACCGACTCGCTGTCGTCAGGATGCTTGAGCCCCTCGATCAAGCCCACCGGGTCGATCAGGAAGGTGCGGATGATCGACGGATAGAGGCTTTTGTAGTCGAGCACCAGCACCGACTCGTATAACCCCGGCTGCGAGTCCATGACAAAACCGCCGGGGCTGGCCTGCGGTGGTTTATTGCCAAGGTTCGGTGCGACGAAACCCTGGCGGTGCATCAACGGCATGTACAAATGGGTGAACGCCGCTACCGAGCCGCCGCTGCGGTCCGCCGGCAATCCGGTGACGCTGGCGCGCTCCAGCAGGAAAGTCAGCAACTCGGTCTTGGCGAAGATTCGAGTCACCAGTTCGCAGTCCTTGAGGTTGTACTTGGCCAGGGCCGGTTTGTCCTCGGTGAACATGCGATTGATTTCGTCCATGCGCTGGTACGGGTTGTCGATCGACTTGCCCTCGCCCAACAGGGTTTGCGCGACGTTTTCAAGGCTGAACGAGGGGAAGCTCCAGGTGGCCGAGCGCAACGACTCGATGCCGTCGATGATCAACCGGCCGGCAGCCGAGGCGAAATAATGATTGCCGCTGCCGTGCTCGCGCCACTGCATTTCTTCGCCGCCACGCCCCAGCTTCAAAGGCACCGCCAGGCGCCGGGCATGTTCGTGCAGGACGCGCAGGTCGAACTGCACGACGTTCCAGCCGATGATGGCGTCGGGGTCATGCCGGGCGAACCACTCATTGAGTTTTTTCAGCAGCAGGGTTCGCGAATCGCAGTATTCGAGCTGGAAATCCACCCCACTGTCATCACCATTGGGCGACCCGAGCATGTACACCTGACGCTCGCCGCAGCCTTCCAGGGCGATGGAGTACAACTCGCCCTGGGCGGTGGTTTCGATGTCCAGCGAGACCAGCCGCAGGTTCGGCCGATAGCCGGGGGCGGGTTTCATTTGCGCGTCGAACAGCAGGCCGTCGGCGCCAGCCGTGCCACCGAACAAAACCGGCGCGGTGATGAACCGCTCCATCATGTAGCGTTCCGGCGGGCGGATGTCGGCTTCAAACACCTCGACGCCTGATTTGCGCAGTGCGGTTTCCAGGCGCATCAGCTGGCCGTGCTGCTGGCAATACAGGCCCAGCACCGGGCGGTGCTCGAAGTCCAGTAGCGCCAACGGCCGCAGTTCAACGTTCTTTTCGCCGCGCAACACCGCTTCGGCTTGCTCGCGCATGGCCTGTGGAATGAACGCGACCGACGGTTGATGCGGCAGGCGGATGCGCCGGGGACCGGCATCGGTCGCCAGCCAGAACTCGACTTCGGTGCCGGCCGGGGTATCGCGCCAATGCCGGGTCAGGACGAAGCCCTGCTGTAAATCCACCACTGCGACCTCAACGATTTGATTCAAGGGGTGATTCTACGCGTGATCGCCGGTGTAGCGAGGGGGCTTGTCGGAACGCCGCACCACCCCGTTGGCCTGCGAAGCGGGCCTCAAACCTGCCAACACGGTCTCTCAGGCACACCGCGTTTATCGGATTGCGACTGCTACGCAGCCGAACGGGAGCAAGCTCCCTCGCCACAATTGCGCAGGGTGCCCGGGAGGGCTGCGGACTTTTACAAAGAAAAATCACTGAATGACGCTATTTGCGTGTTATCTGCCGCTTTGCACCTTGCTCTGTGAGCCTGTCTCTACGATTCTTCAAGAACAACGACAACACCCGAGAAGCCGTCATGAAAACCGTCGCCCAGTTGCTCAAGTTAAAGGCCCAACAGAATCAGGCAGTCCACACCATTGCGCCTCATCAAATGGTGCTGGAAGCGCTGATGGTGATGGCCGCCAAAAACGTCGGCGCGTTACCGGTCCTCAAAGACGGAAAGGTCGTCGGCATCATCAGTGAGCGGGACTATGCGCGCAAACTGGTGCTCAAGGGGCGCTCCTCCGTCGGCACACCGGTCAGCGACATCATGGTGTCGCCGGTGATCACCGTGGACACCCATCAAACCGTCGAAACCTGCATGGGCATCATGTCCGACAAACGCCTGCGGCATTTGCCGGTGGTGGAGGACGGTGAGCTGATGGGCTTGCTGTCGATCGGCGACCTGGTCAAGGAAGCCATTGCCGAACAGGCTGAACTGATTCGGCAGCTGGAGCAGTACATTCGCGGCGAGTGATTGCACACTGTGCGAGGGGGCTTTTGTGGCGAGGGGGCTTGCCCCTCGCCACAAAAGCTCCCTCGCCACAGATAAGCCCGCCCCTCCCCCACAACATGTGTTTGGCGGTGTTCCTATGGCCAATGCCGAGAGAAGACCGGCGCCAATGCAGGGTGGCGGTCGAAGCGTTCGAGCCAGGCGAAGAACCCCGGCCGCGCAATGCGCAAGTGTTCCCGGGTGCCCGCCCACCGCGTTACCACCGCTGCCAGAATATCCAGCGCGCCCGGTTTTCCATCGTCCAGGTACAACTTGCCGGCGAACTGATCGGCAAACACCTCCCAATGCCAATGCAGGCGTTGGCGGGCACCGGCCATGAGGTTTTGCCGGGACGACTCGTCCGCCTCGGCCAGCCAGCGTTCGGGGTAATCGATGATGCCGATGGCGGTGTAACAATTGCTGACGATATACACCAGGCCATGAATCACCTGATCGCGCTTGATCGGATTTTCCGGCAACAGATTCGACTCCGGAAACGTAAGGCCCAGGTGAATCAGGATGGCCGCACTCTCGGTAAGAACGCCGCCATCAGGCAGTTGCAGAGTGGGAACCTGCTTCAGCGGGTTGAGCTTCTCCAGCGCATGCAGCGCCTGCGGGGACGATGAAACGTCGATGAAGCGATAAGGAACCTCGCACAGTTCCAGCGCGGCTTCGATGGCGGCCGCCCCCGAATTCTGATGCCCATAGAGCTGGTACATGACTAAATCTCCTCTGCGACTCTCTCTTTGTAGCAGATGCCAAAGACTGCGCACGAACCATGTGGGAGCGAGCTTGCCCGGTTACCCTCCCGCGCGCTTCATACAGCGCTGATAGCGCTCGTCGACCCGCTTGGCAAACCACGCCGTGGTGAGTTTTCGGGTGATTTTCGGGCTTTGCAGCACGATCCCCGGCAACACCGCCCGGGGTAATGGCCGGCCTTCGGCCTGTTCGGCCAAAGCGAAGACGCGTTGATAGAGCGTGGTGTCCTCGAACTGAAGACTTTTGCCCTCCTCCAGTTGATCCCGAATGGTCGGGTTGCGCATGTCCAATTGCTTGCCAAGGGTGCGCACCGCCAGTTCCGTGGTGCCGGGCATGATCGAGTCGTAGCGCACCAGGTCGCCATCCAGCGCCAGCGGGATACCCGTCGCACGACTGACCGCGTTCTGAAACGCCGCATTGCGGCTGGCATACCAACCGGCGTTGAAATCGGCGAAGCGATACAGCGGCTGCTTATAGCTCACCGGATAGCCGAGCAAGTGGGCGATACCGAAATACAGGCCACCGCGACGGGTGAACACTTCGTGACGAATCGAGCCGTTCACCGGGTAGGGATAATCCCGCACATGCTGCTCGGCAAAGTCGATGCTGACCTGCATCGGCCCGCCGGTGTGCACCGGGTTGAAGCCACCGAACAAGGTCCGGCCCATGGGCACCATGCCGATGAAGTCATCGAAAATCTCGCTGAGCTCTTTTTCGCTGCGCACGGCATTCAGCCGGTCGCTGTAGCTTTTGCCGTTGGGTGAACGCACCTGCAAGGCACCGCTGACCAGCAAGCTGGGGATGTGGGCCTTATCGGCGCGGCGGTCGATTTCATCCCGGGCGATCTTGCCCAGGCCTGGCACCAGCGGGTCAGCCTGAAACGTCGACTCCTGCTCAGCGACCGCGAGTACCGAACACAGGTTTTGCGTGGTCGGCGAAATCTTTTGCGCGGCAAATGCTGCGTAGATGTCCGTGGCCCAGCCCTGACGGTCGACCGTTTTGGCCGGCAGCAGGCTGACGATCTCGGCCTTGACCTCGGCAGGCTTGCGGGCCGGCGGTTCCTGAGGGCGCTGAGTGCCGCAACCGGCCAGTACCAACAGCGCGGCCACGCTCATGATCAATCGATTGGCTTGCATGGTGCTCCATCAAATCCGTTGAGCCGGGTTAACCATACGATCAATGGCATGGCGCAGGCTATGACTATCCCGCCCTCTCCCTGTTCCGTAGCCGCTGTCGAGCCTGCGAGCGCGTCCCGGTTGAACCATACTTGATCCACACACCGAGGAGGACAGGCTCATGAACCGTAGCGACGTGCTGATCATCGGCGCCGGCCCGACCGGGCTGGTCCTGGCGCTGTGGCTGAGCAAGCTGGGGATTGGGGTGCGGATTATCGACAAGACCTCGGCCCCCGGTACTACCTCACGCGCGTTGGCAGTACAGGCCCGAACGCTGGAGCTGTATCGCCAGCTCGACCTCAGCGACGCCGTGGTGCAGAACGGCCATAAAGTGTGCGCCGCGAATTTCTGGGTCAAGGGCGAACCGGTCGCACACTTGCCGCTGAGCGCCATCGGCGAGGGATTGACGCCCTATGCGTTCCTGGAAATCTATCCGCAAGACGAGCATGAACAACTGCTGATCGAACGCCTGGAGACCTTTGGCATTACGGTGGAGCGCAACACCGAATTGCACAGTTTCGAGGAAACTGGCGATGGCATCACCGCAACGCTGCGCTTGCCCGATGGCCAGCAGCAAACCTGCCAGGCCTGCTACCTCGCTGGCTGCGACGGCGCCCGCTCGATCGTGCGCAAATCCCTGGACACCGATTTTCCGGGGGGCACCTATCAGCAGATTTTTTACGTGGCGGATGTGCAGGCCCGCGGCCCGACGTTCAACGGTGAATTGCATGTGGACCTCGACGAAGCCGACTTTCTCGCCATTTTTCCTCTGTCCAGCGAAGGTCGCGCCCGACTGATCGGCACGGTTCGCGACGAACGCGCCGAGCGCGCCGAAACCCTCCAGTTTGCAGACGTCAGCAGACGGGCCATCGAGAATTTAAAGGTGCAGATCGATCAGGTGAACTGGTTCTCGACCTACCGCGTGCATCACCGGGTAGCGGATCACTTTCGTACCGGACGCGCGTTTCTGTTGGGTGACGCCGCCCATGTCCACAGCCCGGCGGGTGGCCAGGGCATGAACACCGGTATTGGCGACGCGATCAATCTGGCCTGGAAGCTCGCGGCGGTGTTAAGCGGCAGCGCCACGGCCAAACTGCTCGACAGTTATGAAACCGAACGCATCGCCTTTGCCCAGCGCCTGGTGGCCACCACTGATCGGGTGTTCAATTTTGTCACGGCCGATGGGCCAATTGCCGACGTAATGCGCATGCGCGTGGCGCCCTTTTTGATCCCGAAAATGATCTCGTTCGAGGCCGTCCGGGAGTTCCTGTTTCGCACGGTGTCACAGACCACCCTCAACTATCGCGGCATGCCGTTGAGTGAGGGCGTTACCGGCCATATTCACGGCGGTGATCGCCTGCCCTGGGCCCACGACGATGAAGGGGACAACTTCGAATCGCTGAAATACCTGACCTGGCAGGTGCATGTGTATGGCGAAACCAGCGACGAGATGATCGCCTGGTGCAAGGCGCATCACCTGCCGCTGCAGGTGTTCGACTGGCGACCGGTATTTGAAACCGTGGGCCTGGCGCGCAACGGGTTTTACCTGCTGCGCCCCGATACCTATGTGGCGATCGCCGATTACAGCGCCGATCCGAAGGTGATCGAACGGTATTTCCGCGATCATGGGATACGGCCTTATATCACCTGAAGATCTTTTGATTTGTTAGATCCCGGCCAGGGCCAGGTCCATTGCGAAGTAGGTGAAGATCAAATCCGCCCCCGCCCTTTTGATCGCCCCCAGACTCTCACGCACGACGCGATCTTCATCGATCGCCCCAGCCTGGGCGGCGAATTTGATCATCGCGTATTCACCGCTCACCTGATACGCCGACAACGGCAGACGCGAGGCTTCGCGGATGTCGCGGATGATGTCCAGGTACGCGCCGGCCGGCTTGACCATCAGCGCGTCGGCGCCTTCCTGTTCGTCCAGCAACGACTCACGCACCGCTTCACGACGGTTCATCGGGTTCATCTGATAGCTTTTGCGGTCACCCTTGAGCGCACTGCCGCCGGCTTCGCGGAACGGGCCATAAAGCGCCGAGGCGAATTTGGTCGAATAGGCCATGATCGCGGTCTGGCTGAAACCCGCTGCATCGAGCGCCCGGCGAATCGCCTGGACCTGCCCGTCCATCGCCGCCGACGGCGCGATCACATCGGCACCGGCCCGGGCGGCGGCCACGGCTTGTTTGCCGAGGTTGATCAGGGTCTGGTCGTTATCGACTTCGTGCTGGTGCAACACGCCGCAATGGCCGTGGTCGGTGTACTCACAAAAACAGGTGTCGGACATCACGATCATTTCCGGCACGGCGTTTTTGGCGATGCGCGACATGCGCGACACCAGGCCGTTATCGTTCCAGGTGTCGCTGCCGTTGCTGTCCAGATGATGAGACACGCCGAAGGTCATCACCGACTTGATCCCGGCCCGGGCGTAACGCTCGATCTCGCCGGCCAGTTTCGACTCGGGAATGCGCATCACCCCGGGCATGCTCTTGATCGGCACGAAATCGTCGATCTCTTCCTCGACGAAAATCGGCAGCACCAGGTCATTCAAGCTGAACTCGGTTTCCTGGAACAGGCTGCGCAGGCTCGCATTGCGGCGCAGACGGCGTGGACGTGCTTCGGGGAACTGACTGGACATGGACCTTCCTGAAGAGACGAAATTCGTAGGGCGCAAAGCTTATGCCCTGCAAGGTGCGGGACACAAACCTCGATCGCTCAAGACAACGTTACCGCGGCGGCAACAATCGCCCGCATCGAATACCGCCTGCTCTCACAGGTTAGATCGTCAGCGTTCCGGTAATACACGTCACTACAGAACCACCAATCCAGATCTCATCCCCCACCTGCTCCACCCGAATCCGCCCGGCGCGGCCCATGGTCAGGCCCTGACTGACGACATAAGATGCCGGGGCCAGCCCTTCGCTGAGCAACCATTGAGCGATTCCGGCGTTCAGGCTGCCGGTGGCCGGGTCTTCCGGCATGCCGTCGCCGGAGATGAATGCACGCACCTCGAACTGCGCGTCAGCACCATCATTCTCGGGGTGCCATGGCGCGATGACACCAACGGCGAGGCCGAGCATCTGTGCATGATCCGGCTGCAAGTCCAGAATCTGCTGGCGGTCCTCGACCATCACCGCCAGCCAACCGGCACCGTTGTCGACCCATTGCGTGCGCACAATCGCCCCCGGCGCCAACCCAAGCCCCTGCCGTACGCGCTCGACCAGTCCGGCATCCACCGGACCGGACCTGAGCAGCGGTGGCGCGAGAAACGCCAGCTCCGCCCCCTGCCGACGCACCCGCACCAGGCCGACACCACACTCCTGAATGATCTCCTCACCCTTGGGCACACCACCGGCCTCGAGCCAGGCATGGCACGTGCCCAGCGTCGGATGACCGGCGAACGGCAACTCTTGCAGGGTGGTGAAGATACGTACTCGATAGTCGGCCCGGGGGTCTCGAGGTTCGAGCACGAAAGTGGTTTCGCTGAGGTTGGTCCAGTTCGCGAACGCCGCCATGCGTTCATCGCTGAGCCTGTCTGCGCCGAACACCACCGCCAGCGCGTTGCCCTTGAGCGCGACGGGGCTGAAAACATCTACTTGCTTGAAATCGAATGCGCTCATTGCCTGCCTTGGTGATGAAGGATTCAAAGGGATTGCTTGGGGATTTCCAGACCGCGAATTACCGCCGGTCTTGCCAGGAAACGCTCCAGCACACGGGTGACGTTGGGGAAATCCTGGATGCCGACCAGGTCGCCGGCCTCGTAGAAGCCGATCAGGTTACGCACCCACGGAAAAGTCGCGATGTCGGCAATGGTGTAGCGCTCGCCCATGATCCAGTCGCGCCCTTGCAGACGGCCATCGAGGACCTTGAGCAAGCGCTTGCTTTCGTCGACGTAGCGATCACGGGGACGCTTGTCTTCGTAGTCCTTGCCGGCGAATTTGTTGAAAAAACCGAGCTGGCCGAACATCGGCCCGATACCGCCCATCTGAAACATCAGCCACTGAAGGGTCTCGTAACGCGCTGCCGACTCCTGCGCCAGCAGTTGCCCGCTCTTGTCGGCGAGGTAAATCAGAATCGCCCCGGACTCGAACAGCGCTAGCGGTTGGTCGCCCGGGCCGTGGGGGTCGAGGATCGCCGGAATCTTGTTGTTGGGGTTCAGCGACAGAAACTCAGGGGACAGCTGATCCTGAGTGTCGAAGCCCACACGATGCGGCTCGTAGGGCAGCCCGATCTCTTCGAGCATGATCGAAACCTTGACGCCATTGGGCGTTGGCAAGGAATAGAGCTGGATCCACTCCGGGTACTGGGCCGGCCATTTTCGAGTGATGGGGAATGCAGACAAATCGGTCATCGGGAGCTTCCACGGGAAAATCGGAGTGAAGATCATAAGGGGGACGGGGCTAAGATGTGTACTGTGTCCATAAATCCGAAACATCCTGTCGATAACCTTCCCCCCAATCCGTTCAAGGTTGCCGCTAAAGTGCCAGGCACCTCGCTCGGATCGAAGCTCGAATCGAACCAAAAGGGCTTCATCGGACTCTGAGCATTGCCCTGTTAGAAATGGACCGGGTCAACGACATGGAAAACACCCTATGCTAGGAGCTTGAGGTGTCAATGTTTGTCAGCCTTAACCAAATGCGCTGAAGATCACCTATTCGATGATGAATCCTTTGAAATTCACCAACCGCTTCAAACATCGCGCTTATATCTTCCTGCCCGCTCTGTTGGCGGCCAGCGCGTTGCTTTTGTCGCTGGAGTCCAGTGTAAGCCGCGCCCAGCCGGTTGACGGTACACAGACGCTGGTGTTTTTGCGTCACGCGGAAAAACCGGCCGGCGGCCTGGGTCAGCTCAATTGTCAGGGACTGAACCGCGCCATCGACCTGGCCACCTTGCTGCCGGAAAAATTCGGCAAGGCCAACTACGTGTTTGCCGCCAACCCGACGCGCAATGTAGAGGAAGGCGAACTGGATAATTCATACAGTTACATTCGCCCCCTGATGACCATCAGCCCCAGCGCGATCAAGCTCGGCTTACCGGTGAACATCGAATTTTCGGCCAACGACACCAGCGACCTGGCCGATGAACTGCTTCGCGACAAGTATCACAACTCGATCATCTATACCGCCTGGTCCCATGGCTACCTGCCCGAACTGATCAACAAGGTCGCCGGGGAAGCCGTCGGCTCAGAACAGCGCATCACCGATGACTGGGCATCCAGCGACTATGACTCGCTTTACGTGCTCACGCTGACCTGGCACAACGGCAAGGCCAGCCTGCAGAGCCACCGCTATAAACAAGGGCTCAATAACGGCCCGGAGACTTGTCCGACGTAAGCGGTCGGGCACCTGCCAGGCCCCATCGCGAGCAGGCTCGCGAAGGGGCCAGTAAAAACAACATCACCCCCGCTGCTTACCCCGCTCCCGCAAATATTCGAGAACCGCCCCCCGATCCCCGACAAACTCGATCCGCGCGCCCTTCTTCTCCCGCTGAAACACATACATCGGGTCGTAATACTCACGCAGCAACCCTTCGATCCAGCCCCGGTGCAAGTCCACCGCGCCGCTATTGGCCTGTTCCGCCAGCGCATCTTCCATCAAGGTCAGCATCCGCCGATGACGTTCGCCGCCCAGGCGTTTCTGGACATTGTTCAGGCTCGCCAACATCCGCTCGGAAAACAGCGCGAAGCCTTCATCGCCATACACCTCGGTGAACTCGGCGCATAAATCCACCACGTAATCGCGCAGGATCCGCTCGACGCGCCCTTCCAGGCTGTCTTCCAGCCAGACCATCGGAAACTGCTGCATGCCCTGATACAGCGGCAACGGCAGCGCACAACTGCCGATCGCGCGGCTCTCGTCTTCGAGCACAAACTGCTCGATACCGCTGGCACGCTTTTTCAGCACGTCCACGGCCAGGCGGTTTTCAAAGTCGATGTTGGAGGGTTGGCCGGTGGCGCGTTTGCCGAAGCTGGAGCCGCGATGATGGGCGTGACCTTCAAGGTCCAGCGCGTTGCTCAATTGAGCGAGCACCTCGGTCTTGCCGGTGCCGGTCATGCCGCCCAGCAAAACGAAATCGCACTGGGCAACGGCCTGGTCGAGCGTATCGAGCAAGAAGGTGCGCATGGCCTTGTAGCCGCCACCGACCCGCGGATAGTCGATGCCCGCTTCGTCCTTGAGCCACTGCTGGGTGATCTGCGAACGCAGTCCGCCGCGAAAACAATACAAATAACCATCCGGATGCGCCCGGGCAAAATCGGCCCAGGCCTGGATGCGCTCGGCCTTGATCGCGCCGGCCACCAACTGATGCCCCAGCGTGATGGCCGCTTGCTGACCGTGTTGCTTGTAGCAAGTGCCGACCCGTTGCCGCTCGTGGTCATTCATCAGCGGCAGGTTGACCACGCCGGGGAATGAGCCTTTGAGGAATTCGATCGGCGCGCGCACATCCATCATCGGCCGGTCGTTGAGGAAGATGTCGCGGTAATCGGTGAAGTCTCTGGACATCAAACCACCTCAACCGCGTGGGTCTGTCGCTCAACCAGTTCGCCGATGGGCTGAAGGGCCAGCCCAAGTTCGGCCGCCACCGCCAGGAACGCTGCGTCGCCTTCGGGCTTGACCGCAATCAGCAAACCGCCGCTGGTCTGCGGGTCGCAGAGCACGCGCTTGTGCAACTCCTGGAGCCGACCGACCTTGCTGGCGTAGCTGTCGAAATTGCGCAGTGTGCCGCCGGGCACGCAGCCCTGATCGAGGTAATACTCGACGCCCGGCAGGCGCGGCACACGGTCATAGCCGATGCGGGCGGTCACGTTGCTGCCGTCGGCCATTTCCACCAGATGCCCGAGCAGGCCGAAACCGGTGACGTCAGTCATTGCGGTCACGCCATCGAGCTTGCCAAAACGGCTGCCGGGTTTGTTCAGGGTGCACATCCAGTCGCGGGCCAGGCCGATGTCGGCATTGCGCAACTTGCCCTTTTTCTCGGCGGTGGTGAGGATGCCGATGCCCAAGGGTTTGGTGAGATAGAGCAGGCATCCGGCGGTGGCGGTGTCGTTGCGCTTCATGTGGCGCTTTTCCACCAGTCCGGTCACGGCCAGACCGAAGATCGGCTCAGGTGCGTCGATGGAATGGCCGCCGGCCAAGGGGATTCCCGCTTCATCGCAGACCGACCGCCCGCCGCGAATCACTTCCCGGGCAATCTCCGGCGCCAGCACATTGACCGGCCAGCCGAGGATCGCAATCGCCATCAACGGATCGCCGCCCATGGCGTAAATGTCGCTGATGGCGTTGGTGGCGGCGATACGGCCGAAATCGAACGGATCGTCGACGATCGGCATAAAGAAGTCAGTGGTCGACACCACGCCGCGCTCTTCATCGATGGCATACACCGCCGCGTCATCGCGCGAGGCGTTGCCAACCCAGAGTTTCGGGTCCAGGTTCTGCGCCCCGCTGCCGGCCAGAATCACCTCCAGCACCTGGGGCGAAATCTTGCAGCCGCAACCTGCGCCGTGGCTGTATTGGGTCAGACGTATCGGCTCGCTCATGGGATGCACCTTGTGAAGTCAATGGCGAGGATTCTACAGCAACCCCATTTGGCAGAAGCCGCGTAAGAACGATCTTTGTGCAGCGAAACTCACTTTGGTGCATTCAGCTCCCCGCCTTTCCCCCGCCCCTCGAAATCCTTGACCAAAAGGACAGCAAAACCGCCAATTCCTCCGGCTTTTCAGCGCATTGCGAAAATTGGTATGGCTTGTGCAAACGTTTGCGAGTCGCCGATACCGGCCTGTTCGCCACTTAAACCGCACAAGCCCGCACCATCGGGGCTTCGATACGCACGAAAAGGGACTTTTAATGCATTGCACCTCCAGTCGCGTGACTTGCTCGCGCACGTTTGCTGTTTCCTTGCTGTTGGCCAGCGTTACAGGACTACTCAGCAGCTCCGCGTTGGCCCAACCGGCCACCACCGAAGAATCCGCCCAGGGCGAAGCCCTCAGCCCTGAAGCCAACCCACCAAAAAAAGGCGCGTACCTGTCGGACTGGTTCAATCAGGACCTGACCGTCATCGGCAGCAAGGACATCAGTTTCGGCCCGCAACCGGCCGACGACATCTACTTGGAATACGAGTACTTCGGCCGCAAGGGGCCCTTCGAGTTGTACGGCTACATCGACATTCCGAAGATCTTCGACATCGGCAACAGCCATGACAAAGGCGTATGGGACCACGGCTCGCCAGTGTTCATGGAGCACGAACCGCGGATTTCCATCGACTACCTCGCCGGCCGCAGCCTGGCCGTCGGGCCGTTCAAGGAATGGTACGTGGCGTTCGACTGGATCTACGACCACGGCAGCAACCGCGCCAACCGCGCCAACACGCTGTACAGCGGCCTCGGCACCGACATCGACACCCATTCGCGGGTCAACCTGTCGGCCAACTTCTACGGTCGCTACCAGTGGGAAAACTACGGCGCCAGCAACGAGTATTCGTGGGACGGCTACCGCGCCCAGCTCAAATACATCGTGCCCATCAGCAGTTTCAGCAACGGCGCTTCGTTGACCTACATCGGTTTCACCAACTTCGACTTCGGCTCCGACCTGCACAAGGACAACCCGGCCCGCACCGCCAATGCCACCGTGGCCACCAACGTGTTGCTCTACGCCTTCACCCACTTGCGTTTCACCCTGGTCGGCCGTTACTTCCACAACGGCGGCAACTGGGAGGACGGCAGTGAGTTGAATTTCGGCGACGGCGACTTCCGCGCCCGTTCCAACGGCTGGGGTTACTACGCCGGTGTCGGCTATCAGTTTTAAGGCTCATTTGAATCAGGAGGTTTTATGAAAGCAATGACGCGTATTTCCCTGTCTGTCGGTTTTGCGGCAAGCACCCTGCTCTCTTCCTCTGCCTGGGCGGTAGAAGCGCCGATCCAGCCGAAAGTGATGCTGATCACTATGTTCGCTCCCGAGGCGCAGAACTGGATCGATCGCCTGGAACTCAAGCAGGAAGTGCGAGTACCGGGCCTGTCCGCCGAGTACCCGAACATTCGCTGCAACATCGAACAGGTATGCCTGATGGTCACCGGCATGGGCCAGACCAATGCGGCGGCCTCGACCCTGGCCCTGGCGCTGTCGCCGAAATTCGACCTGCGCAAAAGTTACTTCCTGATCGCCGGGATTGCCGGCATCAGCCCGAAACACGGGACCATCGGCACCACCGCGTGGGCGCACTACCTGGTGGAGTTCGGCACCCAGTGGGAACTGGACTCCCGGGACGCGCCGAAAGACTGGCCGACCGGTTACCTGGGCATCAACACCAAAGGCCCGAACGAAAAACCACCGCTGGATTACAAGACCGAAGTCTTCGAACTCAACCCAAAGCTGCAGGCCAAGGCCTTCGCCCTGAGCCACAAGGTCGAGCTGAGCGAGAGCAAGGAGTCGGCGGCGTGGCGCTTGAAGTATCCGTCGGCCCCGGCCAATCAGCCGCCGGTGGTGACCCAGTGCGACACGCTGGCGGGCAATACCTGGTTTTCCGGGACGCGCTTGAGTGAGCGGGCGGAAGTCTGGACAAAATTGCTGACCAACAACGAAGGTGTCTACTGCACCACTCAGCAGGAAGACAACTCCACCTACGAGGCACTGCTGCGGGCCAGTCGCGAAGGTCTGGTGGATGTCCGCCGTTTGGCGGTGGTACGCGCCGGTTCCGACTTCGACCGGCCCGCGCCGGGCCAGAGCGAGGTGGATAACCTGCTCAAATACGCCGATCAGGGCGGGTTTGTGCCGGCACTGGAGAACCTGTACCGCACGGGGAATCCGTTGGTGCAGGAGATTTTAAAGAATTGGTCGGCTTGGGAGAAAGGCGTGCCTGAGGTTTGAGTTCGGCTTGAGGACGCTTTCGCGGGCAAGCCTCGCTCCTACGGTTCGAAATCGACACCAACCTGTAGGAGCGAGGCTTGCCCGCGAAGCTCTTTACGGCAACAAAATCACCTTGTCGCCACTGCCCTGATTCACCTCGGCATACCGTTCCAGCCCCTCGGCCAACGGCGATTCAACTAGCCCTTCCGGCAACGGCAACAGGCCCTGATCGAAAAAGCTTCCGAACTGTTCGAGCATCGCCGCACACGCCTGAACCCCGTACAGCAACGAATTGATCCCTACCACCGAACCGCCCTTGCGATACAGCGCCAGGGCCGGCAATTGCACATGCCCATCCGCCGGCGCGGCGATGATTGCGATGCGACCGAACGCGGCCAGCGCCGGGACCGAGGCCGGTAGCCAGAAACCGGTGGTGTCGAAGATCACGTCGGCACCGCCGGCATACACGGCGTTGACCTGTGCGCCCAGGTCCTCAGGCTTATCCAGTTGCAGCGTCTGATAACCCTGAGCCTGCAAATCCTTGACCTGCTCCGGCCGCCGCGCCGCCGCCAGCACTTGGGCGCCCCGGACTTTGGCCAGCGCCAATGCTGCGCTGCCCACCGCCCCGCCGCCGATCACCAACAACCGCGTTCCGGTCGTGACAAGACTGCGCTCCAGCGCATCCCACGCCGTGGTGTACGGCACACCGAGGCTGGCAGCCTGGGCAAAGCTCAGATGCGTCGGCTTCAGCGCCACGCCATTGGCCGGCAGTTTGACGAATTGCGCGTGGGAACCGTCGGCAAAGAAGCCCAGCTCCCGGCCGGTGCCCCAGACTTCCTGGCCGATCAGCGCCTGCGGGCCTTCGACGACGATACCGGCGAAATCACGCCCGGGAATCCGCGGCAATGTGGTGTAGGGAAAGCGCCCCAGTACGTTTTTCACATCGCTGGGATTGAGGCCCGCCGCCTTGATCTGGACCAGCACTTCGTCAGCGCCGGGAACGGGGGTGGGCACCTCAACGTAGCGCAGGGCCGAGAGGTCGCCGGTTTTGTCGAATTGCAGTGCTTTCATGGGCATTTCCACCAAATGGATAAGAGGTTTCAGGAGATCCAGCCCGCCACCAGTTGCCGACCCAAGGGCCACAACTGCTCACCGGCAAGCATGCCCAGCAGGCCCACCAGCGCGATGGCCGGCGGTGCGGGGGAACGAAAATCCAGCGCGCCATAGAGCAGGCCGACGCCCAGACCGATACCCAACGAGATAAGGTAGTTCATGACAGACTCCGTGGCATAAGAGGGTATGCGCAGAGTCTAGAGAGAGGTCGCCACGGACGTCGGCCAAGTACTTCTGAATGTCGGCCAAAGCGCTTTTTACGCAGCGCCGCCCCGTTGCTGGCTCACGCAAAACTGCGAAGGCGCGACACCCAGTTCCCGGCGGAACATGTCGCTGAAGCTGCTCGGCGAATAACCCAGTTCCCGGGCTATCGCACTGACCGGTACGCCCTGAATCAATTCGGCCGCCGCGGTCGCCAGTTGCACCTGCCGCCGCCATTCGGCGAAGCCCATGCCCAAACCGTCCTTGAACAACCGCGCCAGGGTACGCACGCTGGCACCGGCATTTTCGGCGTGCTGCTCGAAGGGAATGTCCAGCGACGGTGAGGCCATGACCGCCTGGCACAGGTTCATCAGCCGCCGGTCGGAATCGTCCGGTAGCGGTATTTTCAGCAATGAGCGCCGGGCGCGCTTGAGCTCCAGCAAGGCCAGGCCGACCAGCGCGTCGTAGTAATCCGGGGCACCGTCGTCGCCCTGCTCCACCAACCCGACGATCAGTTCGCGCAGCAAGCCGCCGACTTCAATCACTTGCACACTGTCGTCCAGTGTCGCCGCCAATGACGGCCGCAGGTAGATGTTGCGCATCTGCAAGTCAGAGACCACGCGAATCCCGTGCGGCACACCCGGCGGCAGCCAGACCGCCCGTTGCGGCGGCACCACCAGTGCTTCATGGGGTGTCTCGACCCACATCACGCCGCTCATCGCGTACAGCAACTGGCCCCACACATGTTCGTGAGGCTCGATATACAACCCACGCGGGTAAGTACGTGCCAGCGGTTGCACCGGCACATCGGTATCGCTTAAATCAGGGGGTGCGGCCTTGGCCATAGGCTAGGATCATTGAGGGGCGGAAAGGCTCCATGGTAGCGAGGCCTGCGACGTGTCGCCAGTCGCTGTAACCGACTGACAATCCGACTGAATTTTTCGCGCGCCTGGCGATCCTTCTATTACAACAGGGAGGAATACAGGTTTTATGAACAACGCAAAACTTTTCGTCATTGAATACACACTTCATGGCAAGCCCAAGTCTTTCATCATCCGCCAGGACAAAATGGACAACGCAGAAGCCTGGCACTGGGCAAGTTGCGACGCCGGAATAGGCCGGATCCCGCGTTTTGGCCGTGAGCGGGTGCAAAAGACCAGCAAACCTGTGGCGGAAAAATTCGGCGTCGAGAATGTGACCTGGCGGCCGACGAGTTGAGCTTTGAAAGGGAGAGTGAATATTCAAACTGAAAGTGGAGCCGCAGCGGCTCCACTTTTTTGGGTGAGCGGTCAGGGCTTAGCGCACTTGCAGCCTTTGGTGGAGCATTCTTCGCCGTGTTGGTGATGGTGGGCGCAGGCTTCACAGCAATAGTGCTTGCCGTGACGCACGATGGGGTGATCGCCCAGTTTGCAGGAGCATTTCGGGCAGTCGCAGGTACCGTCGTTCATGAGTCTGACTCCATGGTTAGGGTCGTCCGGGTGCCGCGGGTGCGCGGCACCTGAAGCAAATGACCGCCCGTTGCAGAAACCGGTTCAAACAGATGCCTGGACGGAGTTTGCTTACTATTGAGGGTAGTCGCGATGTGGCTCCCCCGTAGCAGCAGCCTCGCGGGCTCGGCAGCTGCTGCAGATCGCATAACTCTCTCAGCGACATCAATCAAATACGGAATTGCCCGACCAATTGCCCCAGGCGCTGACCGAGATCGGCCAGGCTGCGCGAGGTTTGTGCGCCGCGCTGGGTCTCGTCGGCGACGCTGTCTACCGCCACGGCGATCTGGTGCACGCTGCGGTTGATCTCTTCGGCCACGGCGGTTTGCTCTTCGGCGGCGCTGGCAATCTGCGCGTTCATCGAGTTGATGGTGCCGATCAACTGGGCCATGGCGTCCAGCGACGCCCCGGCCTCGTTGGCCTGGGCCGATGTGCCGTCGCCGGCCTCGCTGGAGCGGCGCATGGACTCGACCGCCGATTGGGTGCCGGCCTGCAAGCGGTCGATCATGCCCTGGATTTCCTGGGTGCTGATTTGCGTGCGACTGGCCAGCGCCCGCACTTCGTCGGCGACCACCGCAAAACCACGCCCGGCCTCACCGGCGCGGGCTGCTTCAATGGCGGCGTTGAGCGCCAGCAGGTTGGTCTGCTCGGCAATCGAACGGATCACCCCGAGCACGCTGACAATCGACGACACGTCTTTCTGCAGGCTGTCGAGGGACACGCCGCTGCTGCGAATGTCGTTCACCAGTGCATGAATCTTCACGATGCTGCCGGCCACCACGCGCTTGGCGGCCTGGCCTTCTTCGTCGGTCTGCTGGGCAGCGACCGCGGCGTTTTGCGCGCTCTTGGCCACTTCCTGGGCCGCCGCCGACATTTGGTTGATCGCCGTGGCCACCTGATCGGTCTCGTGACGCTGGCGCTCCATGGCCTGATCCGAGCGTTGGGCCTGATCGGAAACCTGATTCACCAGCCCGGTCAGTTGCGAGGTCATTTCGGTGATCTGCCGCACCAGGCCGTGGATCTTGTCGACGAAACGGTTGAACGAGCCGGCCAGTTCGCCGAGTTCATCCTGGCTGGTGATGGTCAGGCGCCGGGTCAGGTCGCCCTCGCCCGCCGCGATGTCGTCGAGGTTGGCTTTCATCAGGTTCAGCGGACGCAGAATGGTATTGGCCAGCAGCATCCCGGCCGCGGCGATCACCAGCAGCACCACCACGGCAATCCCGACAATGCTCAGCACCACGCCTTGCATGCGTTCCTGGACCTTGGTCTCGACCAGCGCCACTTGAGCCTCGATGCCGTCGAGGTTGACCGCGGAGCCGACCGCCATGTCCCACTTCGGCAGGTATTCGGTGTAGCCGAGCTTGGGCACCAGCACTTGGCTGTTGCCGGGCATCGTCGAGCTGTATTGCAGGTAGTGGGTCCCGTCCTTGGCGACTTTCACCAGGTCGCGGTTAACGTAGACGCCGTTCGGGTCGCGGTTGTCCTTGAAGCTCTGGCCCACGCCTTCGGGGCTGTTGGCCCTGAACAGGCGCACGGTGTTGGAGTCGTAGCCGAAGAAGTAGCCGTCCTTGCCGTAGGTGATACTCGACAGCAACTTGATCACCTGCGCCCGCGCCGCGTCATCGCCGGGAGCGGCCGCGTCGTAGAGCGGTTTGATCGCGGTCATGGCCACGGCAACGTAGCTTTGCAGGGTTGCCTTGGCATCGCTGAGCAGGCGCTGACGGGTTTCCTCGACTTCCTTGCGGGCCTGTTCCTGCAGGATGAACAGCGTGGTCAGGCTGATGACCAGCGCAAAGAGCAACACCGGGAGGACGGCAAGGGACAGGACTTTGGCCTTCAGGCTCATGCGCATGACGTTCACTCTTTTGATTTTATTGGCGTGGTTAAAGGCTATAACGGCACGCCAGATCAAAAGTTGAACGCGGTCCCACAAGGTAGAGTGGTTACAGAACCATCGCCGCCACCCAACCGAACGCCAGCAACGGCAGGTTGTAGTGCAGGAAGGTCGGGACCACGGTGTCCCAGATGTGGTGATGCTGGCCGTCGATGTTCAGACCGGAGGTCGGGCCCAGGGTCGAGTCCGACGCCGGTGAACCGGCATCGCCCAGCGCGCCGGCAGTGCCGACGATGCACACGATGGCGATCGGGCTGAAGCCCAGTTGCACGCACAACGGCACGAAAATCGCCGCCAGAATCGGTACGGTGGAAAACGACGAGCCGATGCCCATGGTCACCAACAGGCCCACCAGCAGCATCAACAGCGCCCCGATGCCTTTGCTGTGGTCGATCCACGAGGCCGAGGACTCCACCAGTGTCTGCACATGACCGGTGGCTTTCATCACTTCAGCAAAACCGGATGCGGCGATCATGATGAAGCCGATCATCGCCATCATCTTCATGCCTTCGGTGAACAGGTCGTCGGTTTCACGCCACTTGACGATGCCCGACGCCGAAAAGATCAGGAAGCCCACCAGCGCCCCGATAATCATCGAGTCCAGCAACAGCTGAATAATGAACGCCACGACAATCGCCAGACCGGCGACCATCAGGCTCAAGGGGTTGTACTGCACCGCGACCTGTTCGACTTGCTCGATCTTTTCCAGGTCGTAAACGCGCTTCTTGCGGTAGCTGATGAAGGCTGCCGCGAGGCCAAACACCATGCCCAGCGCCGGAATGCCCATGGCATGGGTGACGTTGATGCCGCTGATGTCCACCCCGCTACGGGCGACGTTGGCCAACAGGATTTCATTGAGGAAGATGTTGCCGAAGCCCACCGGCAGGAACATGTACGGCGTGATCAGCCCGAAGGTCATCACGCAGGCGATCAACCGCCGGTCCAGTTGCAGTTTGGTCAGCACATATAAAAGAGGCGGCACCAGCAACGGGATAAACGCGATATGAATCGGCAAAATGTTCTGCGAGGCGATGGCCACCACCCATAGCAGGCCGATCAGCAGCCATTTGACATTGCCGCCACCGTTGGCGTGCTGACGATCGACCATGGCCAGGGCTTTGTCCGCCAGGGCATGGGCCAAGCCGGACTTGGCAATGGCCACGGCGAACGCGCCGAGCAAGGCGTAGGACAACGCCACCGTCGCCCCGCCGCCGAGGCCGCTGTTGAAGGCTTTGAGGGTCGCATCGATCCCCAGACCACCGGTCAAGCCACCGACCAGCGCGCCCACAATCAGCGCGATTACCACATGCACGCGGGACAGGCTGAGTATCAGCATGATGCCGACCGCGGCAATTACTGCATTAATCATCGTTACCTCAAGGCAAGCGGAAAGAGTCCAGCCGGCAGTGCGCATAAGCGCCGCCAGCGGATTGAAGAGAGGGTTTTATTAGAGGGCGCGCACTGTGCCGCAGCATCGTCCCCTTGTCAAAGCGAACAGCTATTGCCGATATGTAACGGATTGCGCTCCCACAGGGTTATGGGTTGGCTTCCGCTCTGTGTCAGCGTTTGGGCAGTTCGATCATCACTTTCAAGCCGCCCCACTCGCTTTCCTCCAGCCTCAACACCCCGCCCCACGTGTCGACGATGTCGCGCACGATGCCCAATCCCAATCCATGCCCATCGGTCTGTTCATCAAGCCGTGTACCGCGGCTGAACACCTGGTCACGCTGGTCTTCGGGAATCCCCGGCCCATCGTCTTCCACGCTCAACTGAAAACTTTCAGCCGTTTCAACCACGCTTAACCGAACCTCGGCATCCGCCCATTTGCAGGCGTTGTCCAGCAGGTTGCCCAGCAACTCCAGCAGATCTTCGCGATCCCACGGCAGTTGCAAACCGGCCGGTGCGCGGTAGCTCAGGTCGAGGTGTTCACCGTGAATCATGTTCAGCGTGGCCAGCAACCCCGGCAGCTCGGCATCGCAATCAAACAACGCCCCCGGCAGTGCATCGCCGGACAACCGGGCGCGGTTGAGTTCGCGATTGAGTCGCTGCTGGACCTGCTCCAGTTGCGCTTGAATCACCTTGCGCAGCTGCGGGTGCGCATCGAGCTTCTCGCTGGAAGCCAGGCTCAACAACACTGCCAACGGGGTTTTCAACGCATGCCCCAAGTTGCCCAAGGCATTGCGCGAGCGCTTGAGGCTGTCTTCGGTGTGGGCCAGCAAATGGTTGATCTGCGCCACCAGCGGTTCCAGCTCCACCGGCACGGCTTCGTCGAGTTGCGAACGCTGGCCCTGCTGCAACTGGGCGATTTGCTCGCGGGCCTTTTCCAGCGGGCGCAAGGCGCGGCGCACGGTGATCCGTTGCAACAGCAAAATCAGCAACAGCCCCGCCAGCCCCAACCCGAGACCGACTTGTTGCATGCGACAGAAACTCTCGCGCACCGGCGTGTAGTCCTGAGCGACGCTGATGGAAATCGCCTGGCCCAGCCGCCGGTAGTCCGAACGCAGCACCAGCAACTGCTGCCCTTCCGGCCCCAGTTGCAGGTTGCTGTTCAGGCCAGGGTGTTCGAGCCGCGGCAGGTCCTGATCCCATAACGAACGGGAGCGCCAATGGCTGTCGGCAAAGTCGATACGAAAATAGTGCCCGGAAAACGGGCGCTGATAGGCCGGCGACAGATGGCGCTCATCCAGCTGCAACCCCTGCGGGCCACGCACCAGCGCCACCAGCAGGTTTTCACTGTCGTTGCGCAACCCGGCTTCGAGGTAGCGCTGCAAACCCATTTCGAACAGCCACAGGCTGGTTTGCGCCAGCACCAGGCCGACGATCACCATCACGCTGATCAGGCCCAGGCTCAAGCGGCGCTGGATCGACCTCACTGGGCTTGCCCGCCGAACAGGTAACCCTGACCGCGACGGGTTTCGATCACGCTGCGGCCGAGCTTGCGGCGCAGGTGATTGACGTGGACTTCTAGCACGTTGGAGTCGCGCTCGGTTTCACCGTCATAGAGGTGTTCGGCGAGGTGGCTTTTGGAAAGGATCTGTTCGGGGTGCAGCATGAAATAGCGCAGCAGGCGAAATTCGGCGGCGGTGAGCTGGATGTCGGCGCCGTCGCGGGTCACGCACTGGCGACCTTCATCCAGGTGCAGCCCGGCGGCCTTGAGTGTCGGCTGATTGGCCTGGCCGTGGGAGCGGCGCAACAAGGCCTGAATGCGCAGGTGCAGTTCTTCCGGGTGGAAGGGTTTGCTCAGGTAATCGTCGGCGCCGGCCTTGAGGCCTTCGATCCGCTCGGCCCAGGAACCGCGTGCGGTGAGAATCAGCACCGGCGTGGCCAGGCCACCGGCCCGCCACTGCGCCAGCACCTCAAGCCCCGGCAAACCCGGCAGGCCAAGGTCGAGGATGATCAGGTCATAAGGCTCGCTGCTGCCCTGGTACACCGCATCGCGGCCGTCGGCCAGCCAGTCCACGGCGTAGCCTTGCCGATTGAGGCCGGCCATCAATTCGTCGGCCAGCGGCACGTGGTCTTCCACCAGGAGCAAACGCATCGATCAATCTTCCTTGTCTTTCAGCACGTGGCCGGTGGTGGCATCGACGTCCAGCTCGCGCACCACGCCTTCGGCGGTCAGCAGCTCGACTTCATAAACATAGACGTCGTGTTTTTCTTCAAGCTCGGCTTCCAGCAACTTGGCCCCGGGATAGCGGTCCAGCGCTTGCTGCAAGAGCTGCTCCAGCGGCAGGATCACGCCCTGTTGGCGCAGGCGCAGGGCTTCGTCCTGATCCAGGTCGCGGGCCACGGCCACCGAGCAAAAAGCCAGAAGCACCAGCGCCATGCTTGAAAATGAAAGCACCTTCATTACGTATCCTGATGATCCCTGAGAACCTGCCCGCTGACCGCATCCAATTCCATATCCCACTCAATGCCTTGCGGGTCGCGCAGTTCCATCTGGTATTTGTACTTGCCGTACTCTTCTGCAAGCTCGGTGCCGGTGATGGTCGAGCCGGGGTGTTTGGCCAGAGCGGTGGCGTTGAGCTTCTCGAAAGACACAATGGTACCAGCGTCGTGCAGTCTCAGGGTTTCGTCGGGGCCCAGGTCGCGGGCATGAGCGAGGCTGGCGGTCAGGCAGATGAGGGACGCGGTGAACAGGGCAGTCAGGATTTTCATGGGGTGGCTCCGTATTTTCTTATGTGTTGCCGACGGCGCGACCTTAGCGATTCGAACTTAACTGAAACTGAATTGCCATCATTGGGAATAGCTTACGCATAAGCCGGAGCTGCCGAAGGCTCGGGCCGCGATCGGACGATCTTTTGATTTGGATTTTTTGCGTGCATGACGCAGCCAAAGATTAAAGCATCGCAGCCTTCGGCAGCTCCTGCATTGATCGGGGACAATCGCAGCCCAAGAGGTGCTTATAATCCCTGCTTGCCAGACATCGAGACCGGTATGACCGCTATCCACATCAAGTTCCCTTCCCTGACCCTCAAGGCCGGCCCGCGTGCTCTGGCGCGCATCCGTGCCAACGGCTTGAACGCTGCCGATGTGGGCACGTTGCCGGGCGCCGCCGGTGGCCCGAAAGCGCTGGGGATTCAGGGTCTGGACCTGGCGCTGTTTGGCGAATGGCTGCCGGCGGCGCCCCGGGAGCGTTCGCTGATCGGCGCCTCGGTGGGTTCCTGGCGGTTCGCCAGCGCCTGCCTGCCGGATGCCGCCGAAGGCATCCGCCGCCTCGGTCATCTGTACACCGAGCAGAACTTCGCCAAAGGCGTGACCATGGCGCAGATCAGCCAGAGCTCCCGACGCATGCTCGATGACTTGCTCGACGGCCGCGATGCTTCGATTCTGGATAACGCCCACTACCGCCTGAACATCATGGTGGTCAAAAGCCACGGCCTGTTGGCGGACGATCATCGCGGCCGGTTGGGGCTGGGCCTGTCGTCAGTGATCGCCGACAACCTGCGCGGTCGTTCACGGCTGTCGCGGCATTTCGAGCGGCTGATCATCCACGACCCGCGCCTGGCACCACCGGTCAACGCGCTGAACGACTTCCCGTCGCGCTTCATCTCACTGAATGCCGGCAACCTGCGCCAGGCCCTGCTGGCCTCGGGTTCGATCCCGATGGTCATGCAAGGCGTACGCGACTTGCCGGGGGCCGGCGCGGGGACGTTCCGCGATGGTGGTCTGCTGGACTATCACCTCGACCTGCCCTACAGCGGCAACGACATCGTGCTGTATCCGCACTTCACCGACCGGGTGATCCCCGGCTGGTTCGACAAGACGCTGCCATGGCGCCGCGCCTGCCCTGAGCGCTTGCAGGATGTTCTGCTGCTGGCCCCGTCGAAGGAATACCTGGCACGCCTGCCCTACGGCAAGCTGCCGGACCGCAACGACTTCAAGCGCTTCATGGGCGATGCCCCGAGCCGACAGAAGTATTGGCGCGCAACGATGGATGAAAGCCGTCGCCTGGGCGATGAATTCCTTGAACTGACCGCCAACGGTCGCCTCGGCGAGCGCTTGCTGACCCTTTAGTCAGTGTTTTGCCCGGAGCTCTGGTAAACTCGCCACCTGCCCACATCGCCGCGGCGATCGCCACCTGAAAGAGCTGAACATCACTGTGGAAATCTTCAAAGAATTTACCTTCGAATCCGCCCATCGCCTGCCCCACGTACCGGACGGCCACAAGTGCGGCCGCCTTCATGGTCATTCGTTCAAAGTGGCGATTCACCTGAGCGGCGACCTCGATCCGCACACCGGCTGGATCCGCGATTTCTCTGAAATCAAAGAGATCTTCAAGCCGCTCTACGAGCGCCTCGATCACAATTACCTGAACGACATTCCCGGCCTGGAAAACCCGACCAGCGAAGTGCTGGCCAAGTGGATCTGGAATGAGTTGAAGCCGTTGTTGCCGGAACTCAGCGCGATCCGCATCCACGAGACCTGCACCAGCGGTTGCATCTATCGCGGTGAGTAAACGTAAATCCCATAAGGAGAATGCGTTTCGTCAGTGATATGAAAAACAGCCTTCAATGGCTGTTTTTTTATGCCTATGCTTTTGGCCTTGCACACGCCAAGAGGACGCACCCATGACTGACTGGCCGCTGGCTCAGACCTATCGTTTCAACGGGCACTCCGTTCGCTACGCCGTACGTGGCGACGGTCCGCCGCTGGTGTTCGTGCATGGCACGCCCTTCTCTTCTCATGTGTGGCACAGGATCGCGCCGCACTTCATCACCACGCACCGGGTGTATTACTTCGATTTGCTGGGTTACGGGCAGTCCGCACAGCCGGACGGCGATGTGTCGCTGGGCGTACAAAACCAACTGTTGGCGCAATTGCTGGAGCACTGGGGCCTGGAACGGCCAGACGTGGTAGCCCACGATTTCGGCGGCGCCACTGTGTTGCGCGCGCATCTGCTCAATGGCAAGGATTACCGCAGCCTGACGCTGATTGACCCGGTGGCGCTGTCGCCCTGGGGTTCGCCGTTCGTGCAGCATGTGCGTCAGCATGAAGCGGCGTTCAGCGGGCTGCCTGATTACATTCAACGGGCGATTGTGCCGACCTATATTCGTGGCGCGATCAAGCGCGAGATTTCCGATCAGGAGCTGGCGCCTTACGTGCAGCCCTGGCTGGGTGATTCGGGGCAAGCGGCGTTCTATCGGCAGATCGCGCAGATGGATGAGCGTTATACCCGCGAGATCGAAACGCTGTACCCGACGATTCGCTGCCCGGTGCAGATTCTCTGGGGGGAAGACGATCAGTGGATTCCCATTGAACGCGGGCGGGCGTTGCATCAGATGATTGCGGGGTCGCAGTTTCATCCCGTTGCGAATGCCGGGCATCTGGTGCAGGAGGATGCACCGGAGGCGATCATGGCGGCGATATTGCGGTTTTTACCGTTGGCACAGAACGCCTGAGCGACGGAGACCCTGTGGCGAGGGGGCTTGCCCCCGTTTGAGTGCGTAGCGCTCACAAGATCTTTGGTATATCAGAGATTTTGGGGCTGCTTCGCAACCCAACGGGGCGATGCGGCGTTCCGACAAGCCCCCTCGCCACAGGACTTTGTGACTACCTGATTGCTGCGTTCCAATTTGAACCACCGCCGCACTGCTTTCGTGCCCCTCTTCAGGCTAAATCCGCCGGCTCGGCTATAAAGAACAACACCCTCGCGCCATTGGCACGAGCACTGCAACACCCTCGCGTCCTCCATCCAGCAAGGAATGCCACATGACGCAGAACGATCCGGGCAACGATTACCCTTTAAGCGAAGTCCCGATGCATGCCCGCAAGGGGCTCGCCTCCACAGCCATGGTGCTGCTGGGTTTTACCTTCTTCACGGCGACCATGTTTGCCGGCGGCAAGCTGGGGGTGGCGTTCAGTTTCAGCGAGATGCTGGCGGTGATCATCGCCGGCAATCTGCTGTTGGGAATCTACGCAGCCGGACTTGGCTACATCGCCTTCAAAAGCGGCCTCAATTCGGTGTTGATGGGCCGTTTCTGCTTCGGCGAAGTGGGCAGCAAGCTCAACGACCTGATCCTCGGCTTCACCCAGATCGGCTGGTACGCCTGGGGCACCGCGACCGCAGCCGTCGTACTCGGCAAATATTTCGAACTGAATGAAAGCACCGTTCTGGGGCTGATGGTGCTGTTCGGCCTGGGCTTTTGCGCCACGGCGTACATCGGCTATCGAGGGCTGGAGATTCTGTCGTACATCGCCGTACCCGCCATGATGTTGTTGCTGATGCTGTCGATGTGGGTCGCGACGGTGAAGGTCGGCGGGCTCGAGGGTTTGCTCGCCGTGGTGCCGACGGCAACACTGGACTGGTCGACCGCGATTACCCTGGTGTTCGGCACCTTCGTCAGTGGCGCGACCCAGGCGACCAACTGGACACGTTTCTCCCGTTCGGCGCGAGTCGCGGTGCTGGCAAGCCTGATCGGCTTTTTCATCGGCAACGGCCTGATGGTGTTGATCGGTGCCTACGGCGCGATCGTCTATCAGCAACCGGACGTGGTCGAAGTGCTGTTGCTGCAAGGTTTCGCCATGGCCGCGATGGCGATGTTGCTGCTCAACATCTGGAGCACCCAGGACAACACGATCTACAACTTCGCCGTCGCCGGCTGCAATCTGTTGCGCACCGGCCGCCGTAAAACCGTGACCCTGGCCGGCGCGGTGATCGGCACGCTGCTGGCGCTGCTGGGCATGTACGACATGCTGGTGCCTTACCTGATTCTGCTGGGCACGGTGATTCCGCCGATTGGCGGGGTGATCATGGCGGACTTTTTCTTCCGTTACCGTGGGCAATATCCACGCCTGGCCGATGCCCGGTTGCCGGCGTTCAACTGGCCTGGCCTGAGCGCTTATGCGGTCGGCACTGTCGCAGCATTCAGCTCGCCGTGGATCGCGCCGCTGGTAGGGATTGCCACTGCCGCGCTAACGTATGTGTTATTGACCGGCGTACTGGGTGCCCGTACCGCCGAAGCACCACTACAAGATCTCTAAAAGGACTCGCCTGATGCACATCATCAACGCCCGCCTGCGCAACCAAGAAGGCCTGCATGAGTTGCACCTGGAAAACGGCCTGATTCACAGCATCGCCCGGCAAACCGAAGCCCCGTCACTGGGGCCGGATGACCTGGACGCCGGCGGTAATCTGGTGGTGCCGCCCTTCGTCGAACCGCACATTCACCTCGACGCCACCCTGACGGCCGGCGAGCCGCGCTGGAACATGAGCGGTACGCTGTTCGAAGGCATCGAGTGCTGGGGCGAGCGCAAGGCCACCATCACTCAGGAAGACACCAAGACCCGCGCCAAAAAAACCATCCAGACCCTCGCCGCCCACGGCATTCAGCACGTGCGCACCCACGTCGATGTCACCGACCCGGAACTGATCGCGCTCAAGGCGATGCTCGAAGTCCGCGAGGAAAGCCACCACCTTATCGACTTGCAAATCGTCGCGTTCCCCCAGGAAGGCATCGAGTCGTACCGCAACGGGCGCGAGCTGATGGAAGAAGCGATCCGCCTGGGCGCCGATGTGGTCGGCGGCATTCCGCATTTCGAATACACCCGGGACCAGGGCGTAAGCTCGGTGAAGTTCCTGATGGACCTGGCCGAACGTACGGGCTGTCTGGTGGACGTGCATTGCGACGAAACCGACGACCCGCACTCACGCTTCCTTGAAGTGCTGGCCGAAGAGGCCCGCAGCCGCGACATGGGTTCGCGCGTCACCGCCAGCCACACCACGGCGATGGGCTCCTACGACAACGCTTACTGCGCGAAACTGTTTCGCTTGCTCGGGCACTCGGGGATCAGTTTTGTTTCTTGCCCCACCGAAAGCATTCACCTGCAAGGCCGCTTCGACAACTTCCCGAAACGCCGTGGCGTGACTCGCGTGAATGAGTTGCTCGAAGCGGGGATGAACGTGTGTTTCGGTCAGGACTCGATCGTCGACCCGTGGTATCCGCTGGGCAATGGCAACATCCTGCGGGTGCTCGAGGCCGGTTTGCACATCTGCCACATGCTCGGTTATCGCAATTTGCAGAGTGCGCTGGACCTGGTCACGGACAACAGTGCCAAGGCGATGAACCTGGGCGATCGCTATGGTCTGGAACGGGGCCGGCCGGCGAATCTGCTGATTCTGTCGGCGGACAGCGATTACGAGGTGATCCGCAGCCAGGGTCTGCCGCTGTATTCGATTCGCGGGGGCAAGGTGTTGATGAAGCGACAGATGCCGGTGGTTGAGTGGGCGGATCGGCTCTGAATCTTCGCTGACCGTTCGGGCGTCATCGCGAGCAGGCTCGCGATGACGGTCTCAAAATCACCCCATCAACCGCGCCGTCCCAAACAACCTGACCCGACTCAATTCGCCCTCCCGTTCTTCCAGCAGAATCGGCGCCGTGCCGCCGGGCATGACCACTTGCACTTCCCCCGCCGCCACCCAACCCACTCGCCACGCCGCGCACGCCACCGCACTGGCGCTGGTACCCGACGACGCGGTCGGCCCTTCGCCACGCTCGAACACCCGCGCAACGATTCGCCCTTCGGATTCAAGCATCGCCCATTGCAGGTTCACCCCGGCCGCACACGGCTGCCCTGCCCCGGTCGGCGTGGCGTAAGCGATGCGGGTCAACCCTCCAGACAACTCCGACTCGCGCATTTGCGCGTTGCTCGGCAACGCATCGGCGTCTGTCACTAACGTCACACAATGGGGGTTACCGATGCGCACGAACTGGCTGCGGTTCCAGGCTGGGTCGAGCGTCGACAATGGCCGCACGTGACTGACATCACGCCCGTCCAACACGACGGCTTCGACCCCTTGCGCACCCACCGCTTCAGGCCCGAACGAAGGCTGCCCCAAGTCCAGCCAGAACCCTTGCACGCCATCGATTTCGGCGGGTTTCACCGAAGTCGCCACTGGCGAGAGCGCATCGCGCTTGTCGTGATGAACCCTGAGCAGGCAAGCCTCCTCCCTCGGCATCAGCCCTTGTTCACTCAGGGCCTGGGAAAAAATCGTCAGGCCATTGCCACTGCGCTCGGCCAGGCTGCCGTCGGTGTTGACGATCAGCAGGTCAAACGGCGGCGAAGATTGAAACGGCCCCACCAGCAAGCCATCGCAACGATGCGCCTTGCTGCCGGGCGGTTGTGTCCCGGGAGCCCAGCCGCAGAATGCCTCGATGGCCGACAACGCCCAGGCCTCACGGGTTTGCGCCGCCTGGCTGGCCTGTTCAGGCAGCTCGATACCGCTATCGCGCAGGGCGTCAGGCGCCACCACCGCGTAGATATTGCCTCGAGCATCGTACATCCGCGTCATGGCGCCCCCCCTATGAACAATTGATGCGTCGACAATATCGCGAAACAACGGCTGGCTGTGCAAGGATGTCACTCTGCGTGACTGCTGCCCCCGCCTGAACGTGGTGATCGAACCCTTTGCGGTTGTTCACTGTCCTTTGGGACGCGACGTTTTTTGCCAAGGATCGATATGACCAACCTCAACACCCAAGCCACCTTCGTCCCCGGACGTCTGGAACAGATGTCCACGCGCATCGCCTTCTTCATCGCCGGTTTCGGCATCGCGGCCTGGGCGCCGCTGGTGCCTTACGCCAAGGCGCGGGCCGGGCTGGATGAAGGCACCCTCGGGCTGTTGCTGTTGTGTCTGGGGGTGGGTTCGATTCTGGCGATGCCCATGGCCGGGATTCTGGCGACGCGTTTCGGCTGCCGTCGGGTGTTGAGCGGCGGCACCTTGTTGATCTGCGCGGCGCTGCCACTGTTGGCGACGGTATCCTCGATTCCGGCGTTGATCGCGGCATTGTTCATGTTCGGCGCCGGCCTGGGCACGGTGGATTCGACGGTGAACCTGCAAGCGGTGATCGTCGAGCGGGCCAGCGGCAAGACCATGATGTCGGGTTTTCATGGGCTGTTCAGCCTCGGCGGGATCGTCGGCGCGGCGGGTGTCAGCGGCCTGCTCGGTCTGGGTTTTTCGCCGCTGGGGGCGATGTGCGTGGTGATCGTGGTGCTGGTGCTGGCATTGCTTAAAGCCGCGCCGCACCTGTTGCCTTACGGCAGTGAAAGCTCCGGCCCGGCATTTGCCGTGCCCCATGGCATCGTGCTGTTTATCGGCGGGATGTGCTTCATCGTATTCCTGGCTGAAGGTGCGGCACTCGACTGGAGCGCGGTGTTCCTGGCGCAGGAACGCGGGATCGACACCGCGTATGCCGGGCTAGGTTATGCGGCATTTGCGCTGACCATGACCGCCGGGCGATTGACCGGTGACGCGATTGTCCGGCACCTGGGCGCCACGCGGGTGATTCTGTTCGGCGGACTGATGGCTGCGGCAGGATTGTTTCTGGCGACCTTCGCACCGGGATGGCAAGCCGCGCTGCTCGGTTATGCGCTGCTCGGTGCCGGTTGTTCGAACATCGTGCCAGTGCTGTACACCGCCGTGGGCAAGCAGACGGTGATGCCGCAAAGCATCGCGGTGCCGGCCATCACGACCCTGGGTTATGCCGGGATTCTGGCGGGACCGGCGGTGATCGGTTTTGTGGCTCATGGCAGCAGCCTGAGCTTCGCGTTCGGTCTAATGGGGGGCCTGCTGGTGGCGGTGGCGATTGGAGGGAAAGTGCTGAAGGTCTAATGCTCAGCAGCACGAAAAACGACAGGAGGTCGTATTTTTCGCCGCTTTACTATCAGTTCTGACAGTAGACACGTTTTGGCTGCGCATCGACCATGAGTTGAATATCCCAGGCGGGTGAGCTCCTCATGAACACGTTCAACCTCAAGGTTCTGCTGGTTTTGTTGCTGCTGATGGGCGCGAACGGTTGCAGCAAATCGCCGCTTGCCCAACATGACTGGGGCGAAGGTATTGAAAATTTCGCACCGGCACGTCTCTTGTCCAATGCCGACGGGCGATACAACCATTGGCAGTCCATCGCCAGGGTCAAGGTTGATGAAGGCCGGATCTGCAGCGGCAGCCTGATCGATACCCGTGGAGCAAACGATGATCGCAGCGGCCCAGCGTATGTGCTCACCTCAGGTCATTGTGCAAAAGGTAATGTCGGTCGATTTATCGTGAACGAGCCTGCGTCCGGACAGGCTACCTTCAATTTTTTCCGGGACACGACGCCACAACAAAAAAACTATCCCATCACCAGAATCGCCTGGAGCACCCTGCGTGGCCAGGACATTGCGCTGCTGGTACTCGATCGCACCCTCGGCCAAGTGATGAACGATGGCATCCAGCCCTTGAAAGTTGCGAGCCATGCCCTGACCGAAGGCACCGATACGCTGGTGGTTGGCGCCGCTGTCGATGATTTTATCCAGCGTTCGGCATGTCCGCAGGAACACCGCGCAGGAATTCTCGAAGCCGGGTGGGTTTGGGTGGATCAAATCAGCAATCGATGCCTGGGGGTCATCAATGGAATCTCTGGCTCTCCACTCCTGAATCGCTACACCAACGAAATCGTCGCGGTGATTGGCACCACCACGCGCGACAGCGGGCGATCGCGATGCAGTATCAGCGCACCTTGCGAAGTCATCGAAGGCATGCCCAATAAAGCGCAAGACACCAATTACTCGACGCCCGCCAATGGCCTGGATACCTGTTTTAGAGGGGGGCGCTTCGTTGGGGACCGCGAGCCCTGTGTACTGGGGCCCGTGTCGGAATTCGGCTCGAAGTATGGCGATCACTTCCTCAAACAGCCCCGAGATGAACAAGGGAACTACCTGCCGTTGTTGTGGGAGCATCGTTTTTCGAGCAACCAACCCTTCTTTCGCTTCAAGTACACGCGCACTGCCGAAAATTGTGCGGATATCAGGGATTACAGTGAGGTGCGTACCACTGACTCAGGCGGCGAGAGCGAGTTACGCTATGAACTGCGCCAAGGACCAGGGCTGTATTTCTTGTGCGTGATGGGGCAAAACCATCAGGCGGGACCACCCGGAAAATGGGATGCGCGAAACGCCAGGATTTTTTGGCGGTGGGTATTGGCAGAACCCGCTCAAATGGCGCCAGTATTCAACATCACGAATAGAGGAGAGGGCGTCTATTCTGTAGCGCCTTCTCAGGTCACGCCCGATCTGGATGTAGCAGGGCATCAATACAAGATCGGTACATCGGCCACGATTGATTGCCAACAAGCTGAGGGATACAAGCAGGTCAGGCCACCACTGCTGGATTTTGAAGTGGACACGAGCGACGGCGAGAAAAAAATCTGCCTCAAGACCGTGGACATGGCAGGCAATCCTTCGCCTGTCATCGACTTCCGACTGCCAGACGCCGCCCCGTAAGCCTGGGTTAGCGCTTTCTTCATATGACCGGCATCCTCCCGGCGCGCAGCTTGGATAAGCGACGAGCGGCTACAAAAAACCATTGTCACAATATATTACCTGCATCATATTACGCACGTAATAGCGCATCGTTTCTCACAGGTAATTGTCATGACCAGCATGCCCAGCCTTGAACCCGACCTTGCCGTCGCAGCGACCCCACCCAAGCCTCCCCTGCTGAAACGGCTGGTGCTGCTGACGGCAGCCATCGCTGCCCTGGTGTTTATCGGGCTGTACGCGAACCATTGGTGGACTGCCGGACGCTTCATTGAAGAAACCGACGATGCCTACATTGGTGGCGACGTCACGGTGATCGGCCCGAAGGTTGCCGGCTATATCGAAGAAGTGCTGGTGACCGACAACCAGAGGGTCAAGGCCGGCGATGTGCTGATCCGGCTCGACGCCCGTGACTATCGCGCCAACCTGGCCAAGGCCGAAGGCGCGGTGGCCGCTGAAGAAGCGTTGCTCGCCAACCTCGACGCCACTGAACAACTGCAACACGCGGTGATCGGCCAGGCCCGCGCCGGTATCGATGCCGCGGGCGCCGAAACCGCGCGCTCGCGGGACGACAATGCCCGCTACAAGCGCCTGGTGGGCAGCAATGCCGTCTCGGTGGAAAGCGCGCAACGGGCCGACGCTACCTTCAAGACGGCCCAGGCGCAGAGTGCCCGGGCCCAGGCCGAACTGCTGGCCGCGCAACGCCAGTTGAACGTGATCGAAACCCAGAAACAACAAGCCCGTGCCGCATTGGTACAGGCGCGGGCCGAGCGTGATCTGGCGCAGTTGAACGTCGGCTACACCGAGTTGAAAGCCCCCGTCGATGGTGTGATCGGCAATCGTCGGGCGCGGGTCGGCGCTTACGCCCAGGCCGGTTCGCAACTGTTGTCGTTGGTGCCGGCCAGCGGATTGTGGGTCGACGCCAATTTCAAGGAGGATCAGCTAGCGCGGATGACGCCGGGCCAACGTGTGATCGTTCATGCCGACGTGCTCAAGGGACGTGAGTTCCACGGGCATC
Source organism: Pseudomonas sp. Pseusp15 (assembly GCF_059492165.1). NCBI lineage: Bacteria > Pseudomonadati > Pseudomonadota > Gammaproteobacteria > Pseudomonadales > Pseudomonadaceae > Pseudomonas > Pseudomonas sp. Pseusp15. Next base: position 1,154,807 of record NZ_CP168523.1, on the reverse strand, counting down.
TGGACAGCCTCGCGCCGGCCAGCGGTTCGCAGTTCAGCGTGCTGCCACCGGAAAACGCCACCGGTAACTTCACCAAAATCGTCCAGCGGGTGCCGGTGCGGATCCTGCTCGACCCGGCGGATGGCGTACTCGGTCATCTGCGTCCAGGCCTGTCGGTGACGGCCGAAGTGGACACCCGCGCCGAGCCTGAAGCGCAAACCCCAACCGTGGCCAGCGCGCCATGAGCCGCGCCATGAGCCGCGCCCTCGCCGCCCCCGCGCAACCGTTCAACGCCGCCAACATGGCGACGGCGACCAAGGTGTTCGCCTTCGCCACGATGTGCATCGGCATGTTCATTGCGCTGCTGGATATCCAGATCGTCTCGGCGTCGCTACGTGACATCGGCGGCGGGCTCTCGGCGGGCACCGACGAAACCGCCTGGGTGCAGACCAGTTACCTGATCGCCGAAATCATCGTGATTCCGCTGTCGGGCTGGTTGTCCCGGGTGTTCTCGACCCGTTGGCTGTTCTGCGCCTCGGCGATTGGCTTCACCCTGGCCAGCCTGCTCTGCGGTGTGGCCTGGAACATCCAGAGCATGATCGCCTTCCGCGCCCTGCAAGGGTTTCTCGGTGGCTCGATGATTCCGCTGGTGTTCACCACCGCCTTCTTTTTCTTCACCGGCAAGCAACGGGTGATCGCCGCCGCAACCATCGGCGCAGTGGCCTCGCTGGCGCCGACGCTGGGGCCGGTCATCGGTGGCTGGATCACTGACATTTCGTCCTGGCACTGGCTGTTCTACATCAACCTGGTGCCGGGGATTTTCGTCGCGGTGGCAGTGCCGATGCTGGTGAAAATCGACCAGCCGGAATTGTCGCTGCTCAAAGGCGCCGACTACCTGAGCATGCTGTTCATGGCGGTGTTTCTCGGTTGCCTGGAATACACCCTCGAAGAAGGCCCGCGCTGGAACTGGTTCAGCGACAGCACGATTCTGACCACTGCGTGGATCAGCGGCCTGGCCGGATTGGCCTTCATCGGTCGAACCTTGTACGTGGCCAACCCGATCGTCGATCTGCGCGCCTTGAAGGACCGCAACTTCGCCCTCGGTTGTTTCTTTTCGTTCGTCACCGGGATCGGCCTGTTCGCGACGATTTACCTGACGCCGCTGTTTCTCGGCCGGGTACGCGGCTACAGCGCGCTGGACATTGGCCTGGCGGTTTTTTCCACCGGGGTGTTCCAGATTATGGCGATTCCGCTGTACGCCTTTCTGGCCAATCGCATCGACCTGCGCTGGATCATGATGACCGGCCTTGGGCTGTTCGCCCTGTCGATGTGGGATTTCAGCCCGATCACCCACGACTGGGGCGCCAGGGAATTGATACTGCCGCAAGCCTTGCGCGGGATCGCGCAACAACTGGCGGTGCCGCCGGCGGTGACCCTGACCCTTGGCGGGTTGGCACCGTCGCGGCTCAAACATGCTTCGGGGTTATTTAACCTGATGCGTAACCTTGGCGGCGCGATGGGGATCGCCGCGTGCGCGACCATCCTCAATGACCGCACCAACCTGCACTTCACCCGGTTGGCGGAGAACCTCAACAGCACCAACGAAGCACTCAATCAGTGGCTGTCCCAGGTCGGCCATAACTTCGCCGCCCTCGGCCAGAGCGGTGACATCGGCGTCACCGCCAGCCTGCATCAACTGTGGCTGCTGACCTACCGCGAAGCGCAGACGCAAACCTACGGCGACGCGTTCCTGATGATCATGGTCTGCTTCATTCTCGCCACGGCGATGGTGCCCCTGATGCGCAAGGTACAACCACCAGCCGCGCCGAGTGCCGATGCTCATTGAGCCTGATTGTTACTCCTGAGGCATCTTGCGGAAACCCACGGCCAGGCGGTTCCAGCTGTTGATGGTGGAAATCGCCACCGTCAGGTCGACCATTTCCTTGGGGCTGAACTCGGCGCTGAGCAGCGCATAGTCTTCGTCCGGCGCGTGGGTCAGGCTCACTTGGGTCATGGACTCGGTCCAGGCCAGTGCGGCGCGCTCGCGATTGGTGAAAAACGGTGCCTCGCGCCAGGCGGTCACGGCGAACAGCCGGCGTGGCGTTTCCCCGTCCTTCATGGCATCGGCAGTGTGCATGTCGATGCAGAAGGCGCAGCCGTTGATCTGCGAGGCGCGCAGCTTGACCAGTTCTATCAGCGACTTTTCCAGGGGCAGTTTCGAGACAGCGGTTTCCAGGGCCATCATGGCTTTGAAGGCGTCTGGGGAGGCAGTGTAGAAATCGATACGGGTTTGCATGGCGAGCTCCAATCACAATGGGTGTTGGCGCTACGTTAATGCGGACCTGAGGTTGAACAAATAGCCAATTATTGGGAAGTTGAGGATGCCAATAGACCAGAAGAATTTAAGTGACAGTGCCGACGCCGACGCCTGCTCGCGAAGGCGCCGGAACAGGCAACCAACCTATTGGTGACTACGATTGCGCAACCACTGCAAAAACCCTTTTTTCTCCACCACCTTGGGTGTTTCCTGACTCAGCGCCTGAGCCTTGTTCAAGCGGAAATCCAGCAACGTCTTCATCGCTTCACCGATGTCATGCCGCGCATCCAGGCACGGTTGGAGGTATTCCCTTTCGATCCGGTACAAGTTGCAGGTCGTCTTGGCTTTAAAGTCCGCCGGCATCGCCATATCGGACAAAATCCCTCCCTCGCCGATCACCTCTCCCGGCCCCATGCGCCCGCTTTCGATCTTGACCCCGCCGCGGCTCAGCTCCACCGACACGACGCCGGATTCAATGATGAACAGATGATCGCTGACCTCCCCCGCCGGCAGAATCATTTCTCCGGCGCGGAAGGTTTGCAGCTTCATGTTCTGGCTGAAGGTTTCTTTCTCTTCCTGACGCAGGGTCGAGAAGATGTTCGAGCTGTCCAGCAACGCCCGCTGCCGTGACAAGGCCGCAGGAGCGTTGGGCTCGACGTTCGACAACAGGATGACGCCGGACGCCTGCAAGTGCCGGAACGCCAGGTCGAACAGCAGATTGCGCACCATGCGTTTCTGATCCATGGAGACCACGAAGCCGCTGATTTCATATTCCACGCCGGTGCTGCCGGAGCTTTTCAACGCCACGCACGGTGCCGGTTTGTCCAACAGAAAGCGGCACCCCTGCATGGCCCGCTCCAGGGCATCGATCACCGTTTGCGGACGCGCGTGGGGGCTCACTTGCAAACTGATCGAGACGCCGAAAATATCACTGGGCCGGCTGAAATTGATGATCTTGGCCTTGGCCGCCAGGGAGTTGGGGATCACCGCCATGCTGCCTTGGGAGGTTTGCAGGCGTGTGGCGCGCCAATCGATGTCGGTGACCCGACCTTCGGTGCCATCGATGGAGATCCAGTCACCCAGTTGATAGGGTTTGGTGGTGTTCAGGACGATCCCGGAAAACACGTCGCTGAGGGTACTTTGCAAGGCCAGGCCGACGACGATCGCCAACGCGCCGGATGTCGCCAGCACGCCCTTGACCGGCAATTCGAGCACGTACGCCAGAGCAGCAATGACCGCGATCAGGAAAATCACCGCGCCGAGCAGGTCCTGCAACAAGCGCCCGGTGTGCCCGACCCGTTGCATCATCACCGCGCCGAGCAATACTGTCAGGGTGCGCGCTGCGTATAGCCACCAGCCAATCTGCAAACCGGTTGCCGCCAGGTGCAACGGCACATTGTCGGCCCAGGGCGCCGGCGCCATGGGGTTCAAGCCTTCGTTGAATAGCAGCACGCTGAACAACGCGAAAATCACCACCCGCGCGGCCAGTTTCCAGCTGCTGCTACTGGCCGTGATCAAACGCCACAACATCAGATCTATCAGGATCAGGATCAGCGCGCTAAGCAACGGGTGATTGGTGAGCAGTGACAGCATCAAGCAACTCCAACAATGGCCAATGGCGTGAAGATCTCACAGATTGTAGGAGCTGGCGAAGCCTGCGATCTGCAAAACACCACAAAACCAATGTGGGAGATACCAGGTTGCAGAGCAACCCACTACTGCGTCGTATTCAACCGCTCATCCGGCCGAACCGGCCCGACTGGAAGTCGCTGAAGGCCTGATGAATTTCCTGCTCGGTGTTCATTACAAACGGGCCGTGGCCGACGATGGGCTCGTCGATCGGCTCGCCGCTGAGCAGCAGCACGACTGCATCGTTGTCGGCTTCGAGGCTGAGCTGATCACCGTTGCGTTCGAACAACGCCAACTGCCCGTCACGCACCAGTTCCTGACCATTGACCTGAACCGTACCGCGCAGCACCACCAGTGCGGTGTTGCGTCCTTCATGCAGATCCAGGGTCAGCAACTTGCCGGCGTTCAAGCGCACATCCCACACGTCGATCGGCGTGAAGGTCCGCGCCGGGCCTTTGTGGCCGTCGAACTCACCGGCGATCAAGCGCAGGCTGCCAGCATTGTTTTTCAGCGGGATACGCGCAATGTCGCCGTCGAGAATCGTCTGGTAACCGGGCTCGGCCATCTTGTCCCTGGCCGGCAAGTTGACCCACAGCTGCACCATTTCCAGGGTGCCGCCGGTTTTGGCGAAACCTTCGGAGTGAAACTCCTCATGAATGATCCCCGAGGCTGCGGTCATCCATTGCACATCGCCGGGGCCGATCTTGCCGCCGCTGCCGGTGGAGTCACGGTGTTCCAGCTCGCCCTTGTAGACGATCGTCACGGTTTCGAACCCGCGGTGCGGATGCTGACCCACGCCACGACGCTCGGTGGTCGGAGTGAATTCGGCGGGACCTGCGTGATCCAGCAGCAGGAACGGGCTGATGTGTTTGCCCAGGTTGTCGTAGGAAAACAGCGTGCGAACCGGAAAACCGTCGCCGACCCAATGAGGTCGTGGACTGGTGTAGATACCGATGATGTTTTTCATCTTGGCCTCTGAATCTGTTGTGTGACGCGATGGATAAAGCTTAAAACCATGACCTTTGGCGCACTAGACTGCAAAAATCAGCCTCATCGTTCTATCTGGAGAACGATGGAGGAAGATTTTTTGATCTTCCAACAACCCATTCATGACTTGCGGTAAACAGTGCTTTGCCAAACCAGCGGTTTTTCTCAAGGGTGCAGCCGGGGATACTCCCGCCCATTCCCACTGCAACCCCTGGAGTCTTTGATGTCTATTCCCGCATTCGGTCTTGGTACGTTTCGCCTGCAAGGCCAAGTGGTCATCGATTCGGTAAGCACCGGTCTTGAGCTGGGCTACCGGGTCATCGACACCGCGCAAATCTACGAAAACGAAGCCGAAGTCGGCCAGGCCATCGCCGCCAGCGGCATTGCCCGTGAAGAGTTGTTCATCACCAGCAAAATCTGGGTCGCCAACTTTGCCAAAGACCGGTTGATCGACAGCCTCAAAGAAAGCCTGGATAAGCTGCAAACCGACTATCTGGACCTGACCCTGATCCACTGGCCGTCACCGGAAGATCAGGTGCCGGTCGAAGAGTTCATGGGGGCGCTGCTCGAGGCCAAACGACTGGGCCTGACCCGTCGGATCGGCGTGTCCAACTTCACGGTCGACCTGATGAAGCAAGCCATTGCTGCGGTCGGCGCCGAGAACATCGCCACCAACCAGATCGAACTGCACCCGTACCTGCAAAACCGCAAGGTCGTCGAATTTGCACAAAGCCAGGGCATCCAGATCACCTCTTACATGACCCTGGCCTATGGCGAAGTGCTGAAAGATCCGCTCATCCAACGGATCGCCGATCGCCTGCAGGCGACACCGGCCCAAGTCACCCTGGCCTGGGCCATGCAACTGGGGTACGCGGTGATCCCCTCTTCCACCAAACGCACCAACCTGCAAAGCAATCTGCACGCCTGCACCCTGACCCTGAGCGACGCCGACATGGCGCTGATCGCGGGCCTGGATCGCGGCCAGCGGCTGACCAGCCCCAACGGCATTGCGCCGCGGTGGGATTGAGTTTCAGCCCTGACTTAAATCTTGGCTCAAGCATTCATCCAGCGATGACATCGCGCGCTGCAATTGATCGACGGCTTCGTCGAGCAGCGCCGAATCCCCCACATCGATGACCCGCTCCAGTTGTTCGCAATGCTCGATCAAACGCACCGCCCGGACCATGCGCGCACCGCCCTTGATGCGGTGCGCCAGGTCGCGCAGCACACGGTGATTGCCATTGGCGTGCGCCTGGAGCAGATCATCCCGATCCACCCGGTTGGTCACCGTCAGTTCGCGCACCAGACGATCAATCAACGTGCGGTCCGCACCGACGTATTGCTCCAGGCCACTGAGGTCAATCTCCGGCGTCAAGGGCTCTGCGACAGGTTCTGGCGTCTGGTTCAAAAACCTGGAGGCCAACCAAGTGTTCAGATCCGCCAGCAGGATCGGTTTGAACAGGCAGTCGTCCATGCCCGCCTCCAGGCATCGGGCCTTCTCCTCGGGCTGCGCATTGGCGGTACAGCCCAGAATCAATGTAGGTGGCAATCCCTTGGCACACTCTTCATCGCGGATTGCACCCGCCAGTTCATAACCGCTGAGCCTGGGCATATTGCAGTCGGTAACCACCAGATCGAACTCATGTTTGCGCCACAGCTTAAGCGCCCGTGCGCCCTCTTCGGCCTCCAGAACATGATGCCCAAGGTGGCTCAGTTGCCGTGAAAGCAACAGTCGATTAGGCGGGTGATCGTCAACCACCAGAATCGTCAGTGGCCGCGTTGGCGCCTGCAATCCGCTCTCCACGGCCTCAATGGAAGGCAACGACGGCAATGCGATCAGCTCAAGATTGATGTCGACCTGCGTGCCTTGTCCAAGGACGCTGTCGAGTTGCAACCGCCCGCCCATCATTTCGCACAGCGTGCGGCTGATCACTAACCCCAGGCCAGAGCCGCTTCGGGCTGACTGTCGGCCGTTATCGGCCTGGATGAACGGGCTGAACAACCGTTGTCGGTCGACGGTGCTGATGCCTATGCCGGTGTCTTCAATCTGCACGCTGACCGCCAGATGTCCTGACATGACGGCCGCCACTCGCAGCGTCAGGCTCACTTCACCCTCATGGGTGAACTTGATGGCGTTGCTCAGCAGATTGGACAGCACCTGTTTGAAGCGTGTGGGATCGATCAACACATCACAGTCACTGTGTTCGTCCAGATCGATTCGCCACGCCAGCTCTTTCTGCCGTGCAAGGCCTTCGAAAACCCGACACACCGATTCCACCAGCCCCCGCAGATTGGCGCGCTCAGGGGTCAGGGATAAATGCCCTGACTCGATACGCGCGATATCCAGAATGTCGCCGATCAGCGCCAGCAATTGTTGTGCGGCACTGGACGCCACCTCAATGGCGCTACGGTCGGTGACGCCCTCGTCCGCACGCTTCAAGGCCAGTTCGAGCATGCCGATCAGGGCGTACAACGGTGTGCGTAGCTCGTGACTCATGGTCGCCAGAAAAGTGGTTTTGGCGCCATTGGCATCCTCCGCCTCAGCCTTGGCGTCCTGCAATTGCCGCAACCATTGCTGGCGCTGGCGGATCTGCCGACGCTGCCAGGCGATCCAGCCCAAGGCGAGCAACAGCAAGGCTCCCGCCACGGCAAACGCTTGAACAATGCCTTGGCGATGACGCAACCAATAGCTGTCATCCACCACCACGTCATTGCTCCAGCGGGCCACCAGATCGTCCATCTCCTGGGGCGAGATGCTCAGCAATGCCTTGTTCAGAATCGAGTGCAGCTCCAGCGCATCACTTCCGGTCGCCAGAGCGATGCGTGCCGGTTCATCGCCCACGGTACTGCTGATGCGCAGACGCCCGCTGTAATACCGGGCAATCAGGTAGCGGGTCATGAACAACGAACTGAGCGCGGCATCGGCTTCCCCCTTCATGACCATTTCCAGGCCTTGGGCCGGGCTTTGCACATCCAGCATCCGCACCTGCGGTGCCCTGGCAAGAATGAATGCGCGCATGGGATGACTGTGATAAATCGCCAGGCGTTTGCCGGCCAGATCGTCCAGCGTTCTCGGGCTGCCGGGGTTGACTGCACTGACCAGCGTGTATGGATTGGTGACGTAAGGGCTGGTAAAACGCAGCCCGGCCACACCTTCAGTCGTGGGGATGAGCGCCGGCAATATGTCGATCTCGCCAGCCTTGAGTCGCTGGATCTGCTCGTCCAGGGATTGGCCCCGCTGCACGTCAAAGTTCAAACCGCTACGCTGGCTGATCAGCGTCAACAATTGCGCGGTCAACCCGCTGAATCGCCTTTCGGCGTCATAGAAAGTCAAAGGCGCAAAGTCCCCGACCACTCCGACGCTCACCGTCGGATGCTGATCCCGCCAGTGCTGTTCACTGGTGCTCAGACTCACCCGCTGCAGACCCAGTCGATTGGCGCGGCCGGCACTCCATCGTTGCTCGATGGCAGAGCGTTGCTCCATCGGGATCGCCGCCAGTGCCTGGTCGACGATGTTTTTCAGGCGCGTATTGTCCCGCGCCAATGCGAAACCGAACGGGTTGGCGTCAAGGCCGGATGGCCCCATCAACTGAACGTTATTGTGGTAGTTGTTGTTGATCAGGTAATTGGCACTGATAAGGTCCCCGAGATACACATCAGCCTGCCTGTATGCCACGGCTCCGAGTGCATCGAGCGCCGATGGGTAACGTTGCAGATCAGCCTTGGGATAGAAGGCTTTGACGGTCTGCTCCGGCAGATAGTCGGCGACCATGGCAATGCGTTTACCCGCCAGATCCTCGGGCATGCGCTCGTCCAGTCTGGTGACCAGCATCGGCTGATCTTCGGCATAGGCGCTGGTTCGATTCAGTTCGGGATCGGCGGCCTCGAAGCTGTTGGAGGTTCCCAGCAGATCCAGGTCTTTGCGTTTGAGTGCCTCCATCGCCGACTCGCGTGTGCCGTAGCGCAGCACCTCGACGTTGACGTGCAGCAGTTGCGCAAGCAGCTCGACGTAATCGGCGGTAATGCCCTCCAGTTCATCGTGATTGCGCGTCAATTCGAAGGGCGGGTAGTCCGGCCCCGTTACTCCGACGCGCAACACCCGTTTGCTGACCAGCCAATTGCGGTCATCCATGCCCAGCTGGACGGCATAGCCATCCACCGTGGAGCGCCCCAGCAGGCGCAATGACTTAGGCTCGTCGGCTACCGCGACCAGGGCCTGCGATACAAGACATAGCATCAAGCCCCACTGGAAGATGCGCACGGTCGAGTTCACTCAGAGATCAGAAGATTACGCTTGGCGAAATCGCGCAGGTGTACCGCAGCGTTCACGCCCAGTTTTTCGATCAAGCGGGTCTTGTAGGTGCTGACGGTCTTGTGACTCAGGTGCATACGTTCGGCGATCGCCTTGTTGCTCATGCCCTGGGCCAAATACCGCAGGATTGTCAGTTCGCGGTTGGAAAGTTTATCGATCATCTCTTTTTCGCTGCGTTGCCGGGGGTCCTGCGATCCCGCAGGCAACCGCGCGAAAAAGGTGTAACCGGCCATGACGGCGTGCACGGCTTTTTGCAATTGTTGCAAGGAGCGGGTCTTGGCGACATAAGCCATGGCCCGGGCACGCATGCAACGCTCTTGAAAAAAAAGCGGATCCAGGGAAGTGAAAACCAGTACCAGACATAGCCAACCATTGGCCCTGATCCGGTCCAGCAGCTCCAGCCCATCGCCACCGGGCATAACCAGATCCAGTATCACCAGATCGACTGCATGCTCACGAAGTATCGATAAGGCCTCGCCAACACTGGACGCCTCAAAAATGAGTTTGAAGCCTTCCCGCTCGAGTACAAGTGTGACTGCGGCACGTACCACCGGATGATCGTCCACAATCAGCGCTTTCTTCATGGCAATTCCTTTGCAAAAACTCAACGATTGCCCGCCGGTAACCGCCGGGATAGACGCAGCGGCTGCGCAATGACTTTTGCACGGAAAGCAGGAGAAATGTACCTATCAGAAATGATAGTACCGACGAACGGTAACCCTGGACTCAACCGATCCGTTGTCGACTCCGCTCCTGATCCAGTGGCGATGCAGCTTCACACGCAGGCGGATCGATGAGCTCCATCAGCCGTCGAATGGCGGCTAAATCCGGCAGCGCCGCGTGGTCTTCGTAGATCAAGGCGTGGTGAACCTGGCGGTTATCGCGCAAGAACCCGGACAGATCCAATGCCCCTGCCGCCAGAGAGGCATTGATGACCACCAGGTCGAACGGCTCGCAACCGTACTCGACCAAGGTCAGTATCTGCACAAGGCTGTGCACCGGTGCCACCCGGTAATAACCGAGCTGATTGAACAACCGCTCGGTTTTCAGCCGGTGAAAATGCTGTTCGTCGGCGATCAGGATGCGCAAGGCTTTATTGGTCATCGCGGGCCTCCAGGTCAATGGCTGATGAGTGAGGCGGCAAGGCTACGGAAGACTCGGGAAGCGTTCTGTAGGACTTTTCCTAAAAATAGGGCGCTCTGTCCGACTTAAAGATCAAAAGATCGCGGCCTTCGTAGGAGCTGACGCAGCTTGCGACAGCTCCTACTTTTGGCAGCCTTACTGCCAGCCAAACCGCCGAATATAGAAACCTTTCACCGCCTGGGTCAGTGCCATGTACGCCAGCAGAATCACCGGCAGGAACACAAAATACAGCGACGGCAGCGCCTGCAGTTTGAAGTAATGCGCCAGCGGCCCCATCGGCAGGAAAATCCCCACGGCCATGATGATGCCCGTCATCACCAGCAGCGGCATGGCGGCGCGGCTTTGCAGGAACGGGACCTTCGGCGTGCGGATCATGTGCACGATCAGTGTCTGGGTCAGCAACCCGACCACGAACCAGCCGGACTGGAACAGGGTCTGGTGGTCCGGGGTGTTGGCATCGAACACGTACCACATCAACGCAAAAGTGCTGATGTCGAAAATCGAACTGATCGGGCCGAAGAACAGCATGAAGCGTCCGACGTCCGCTGGCTGCCAGCGTTGGGGCTGTTTCAGCATGTCTTCATCGACGTTATCGAACGGGATGGCGATCTGCGAAATGTCATAGAGCAGGTTCTGCACCAGCAGGTGCATCGGCAGCATGGGCAGGAACGGAATGAACGCACTGGCCACCAGCACCGAGAACACGTTGCCGAAGTTCGAGCTGGCGGTCATTTTGATGTACTTGAGCATGTTGGCGAAGGTCCGCCGCCCTTCCAGCACGCCCTCCTCCAGCACCATCAGGCTCTTTTCCAGAAGGATGATGTCCGCCGCTTCCTTGGCGATGTCCACCGCGCTGTCCACCGAAATACCGATGTCGGCAGTGCGCAGGGCTGGCGCATCGTTGATGCCGTCGCCCATGAAGCCGACCACGTGACCGTTGCCCTTGAGCAGGCGGACGATGCGCTCCTTGTGCGACGGCGTGAGTTTGGCGAAGACGTTGGTGGTCTCCACCGCCACCGCCAGCTCGGCGTCGCTCATGCGTTCGATGTCGTTGCCCATCAGCAGGCCTTGCTGCTCCAGCCCGACTTCACGGCAGATTTTCGCGGTCACCAGTTCGTTGTCGCCAGTCAGCACTTTCACCGCCACACCGTGCGCGGCCAGGGCCTTGAGTGCTGGCGCGGTGCTTTCCTTCGGTGGATCGAGGAAAGCCACATAACCGATCAGCGTCAGCGCCTGTTCATCGGCCAGGCTGTAAGTGTCGCGGCCCTCGATCATTGGCCGCGCCGCCACCGCCACCACCCGCAGGCCTTCGGCATTGAAGGTGGCGGTGACTTGGCGAATCCGCGCCAGCAATTCATCGCTCAGCGCCTCGTCGGCATCGCCGTGGCGCACCCGGGTGCACACCGCCAGCACTTCCTCCACCGCGCCTTTGCAGATCAGCAGATGCGGCTGCTCACGCTCGGCCACCACCACCGACATGCGCCGACGGGTGAAGTCGAACGGAATCTCGTCGACCTTGCGAAACGCCGTGCCGACTTTCAGTTCACGGTGGATCTCCACGTGCTCCAGCACTGCCACGTCCAGCAGGTTTTTCAGGCCAGTCTGGTAGTAGCTGTTGAGGTAGGCCATTTCCAGCACGTCATCGGAATCGTTACCCCAGACATCGACGTTGCGCGCGAGGAAGATTTTGTCCTGGGTCAGGGTGCCGGTCTTGTCGGTGCAGAGCACGTCCATGGCGCCGAAGTTCTGGATCGCATCGAGGCGCTTGACGATGACTTTTTTGCGCGACAGGAACACCGCGCCTTTTGCCAGGGTCGAGGTGACAATCATCGGCAACATTTCAGGGGTCAGGCCCACGGCGATCGACAGCGCGAACAGCAACGCTTCGGTCCAGTCACCCTTGGTGAAACCGTTGATGAACAATACCAGCGGCGCCATGACGAACATGAAGCGGATCAGCAACCAGCTGACTTTGTTGACCCCGGTCTGAAACGAAGTCGGCGCACGATCGGTGGCACCGACCCGCTGCGCCAGCGCGCCGAAATAGGTGTTGTTGCCAGTGGTGAGAATCAGCGCCATCGCCGTGCCGGACACCACGTTGGTGCCCATGAACAGGATGTTGTCGAGGTCCAGCGGGTTGTGGGTGTGGTTGTCCTGCTGACGTGGGAATTTTTCCACCGGCATCGATTCACCGGTCATCGCGGCCTGGCTGACGAACAGGTCCTTGGCGTTGAGCACTCGGCAATCGGCAGGAATCATGTCACCGGCCGAGAGCACGATCAGGTCACCCGGCACCAGTTGCTTGATCGGCAATTCGAGGCGTTGCGCACCGTTGTTCGCCACCTCCCGACGCATCACCGTGGCGGTGTTGCTGACCATCGCCTTGAGCGCGTCGGCGGCTTGGTTGGATTTGGTTTCCTGCCAGAAACGCAGCAAGGTCGAGAGCACCACCATCGAGAAAATCACGATGGCGGCTTTCATGTCTTCGGTCAGCCAGGAGATCACCGCCAGCAAGGTCAGCAGCAGGTTGAACGGGTTTTTGTAGCAGTGCCACAGGTGGGTCCACCACGGCAACGGTTGCTCGTGCTCGACTTCATTGAGGCCATGTTGCTCGCGCAGGGCATCGGCTTCGGCTTCACTCAGGCCGTCGGTGTGGCTGCCGAGGTTATCCAGCAATTGGCCGGTGTCGCTGTTGGCGGCGGCGACCAGGGTTTGCGCGAGCGTCGGCGGGACTTCACGGCTGACCGTGGTGTCGGTGAAGCTTTCCAGCAGCGCCAGTCGACGGAAGTGCCGGGCGATGTGACGGTTTCGCAGGAATCCGGCGAAGAATTCTTTCAGCCAGGTCAGGTTCATGGCAGTGCCCCCCAGGGTCAGCCGGGAAACCGTCGAGCAGGCGTGTCGAGGCGCTGCGATGACGACACGGGGTCGAACATCACACGCTGTTCAGCGTCGATGAGAGGACGTCGGGAGTCGGGCCAAAACCGGCCACGATCGGGATGCCGCTGCTCGCTTTACGGCGAGACAACGGCAGAAAAAGGCTGCGCGTTATCTTGCCGGGAAAATGCCGGTTACCGAGACCGGCCGACAACTGTCACTCGAACAAGTACCCACTGTGGGTCTCCGCTAATTGATGAAAACGCGTGAAGCTTACGCCGCGATATCTAGAGAGTAAACGCTGCGCAGGGGTGTTGCAGGGGGAATCTCGGGGTTCTTCAGGAAGGGTTCAGGTTGATCGCAAACCTGTGGCGAGGGGGCGTTCCGACAAGCCCCCTCGCCACAAAATCTTAGCTGGCAGTAGCCAACAACAAGTCCCTGACCGACCGGCCATGCCCGCGGGATTTGCCATGGTCATACAACGAGCCGGCAATTTCATCGGCGCGGATCGGCAGGATCGACAGCAAGGTGTCGCTCAAGCCGTGGCTGGCCTGGCAGAAACCCTGCATGTAGATGCCGGCCTTGCAACGCTCGTCGGTGATCAGCCTGTAATTGCGATCGACTTCGAAATCGCCCAGGTATTGTTCCAGCGGCGCCAACAGTTTGCGGTGCATCTGACGCTCGTAACCCGTGGCCAGCACCACCGCGTCGTAACGACGAACCGAGACTTCTCCGGTGGCATTATTGCGCACAGTCAGTTCAATACCGCGTTCGGTGGCGATGGCTTTTTCGACGGTGGTCAGGGTACGGAACGCATGCCGCGCGATGCCCGAGACTTTCTGCCGGTAGAAGATCCCGTAGATGCGCTCGATCAGGTCGATGTCCACCACCGAATAGTTGGTGTTGTGGTACTCGTTGACCAGACGCTCGCGTTCACTGCTGGCCTGCTGGAACACCAGGTCGGTGAACTCCGGCGAGAACACTTCGTTGACGAAGGGGCTGTCATCGGCCGGTTTCAAGGCCGAGCCGCGCAGGATCATGTCTACCTGCACCGACGGGAAGCTGTCGTTGAGGTCGATGAAGGCCTCCGCCGCGCTCTGCCCGCCGCCGATGATCGCGATGTTCATCGGTTGGTTGTTCACGCACGGTTGCCTGGCCATGCGCTCCAGGTACTGGGAATGGTGGAACACCCGACCGTCATCCTTCAGTGCCTTGAACGCTTCGGGAATCCGCGGTGTACCGCCGGCGCTGACCACCACCGAACGGGTGGTACGCACATGCTGCAAACCCTGGGTATCACGCGAGATCACTCGCAACGCCTCGACCTGCTGGTTATGCAGCACCGGCTCGATGGTCAGCACTTCCTCGCCGTAGCGACTCTGCCCGGTGAATTGCCCGGCGACCCAGCGCAGGTAGTCGTTGTACTCCATGCGGCACGGATAGAAGGTGCCGAGGTTGATGAAGTCCACCAGACGACCATGGTGCTTGAGATAGTTGACGAAGGAATACGGGCTGGTCGGGTTGCGCAGCGTCACCAGGTCCTTGAGAAAAGAAATCTGCAGTTCGCTCTGGGTGACCAGGGTGTTGCCGTGCCAGCGGTAGTCCGCCTGCTTGTCGAGAAACAGCACATCCAGCTCGCCCTGGCTCAGCCCGCGCTCTTGCAGGGCGATGGCCAGGGCCAGGTTCGAAGGGCCGAAACCAACGCCGATCAGGTCGTGAACGATGGGCGATGCAATTGCCTGTGTCATTTCCAGTGTCCTCTGGATAAACCCCGCAGCTGCGGGGATAAAGCCTGGGTGACCTGACCGGCCTTTGGCGGCGGCAGATCGTCTGTTGAATAGGAACGAGGACAATGAAAAAAAATTTAACGAGGACTGATTTAAGCGACGTCCCACTGACGCATGCGCACCCGGCAATGCTTCATGGCATTGACGATGTGCTTTTCCACCAGCGCTTTGGAAATACCCAGGTGCTCGGCGATTTGCGGGTGTGACAGGCCTTCGATCTTGCGCAGCAGGAAGCTCTCGCGACACAGCCGTGGCAATTCCGCCAGTGCGCGCTGGAGCATGTCCAGGCGCTGACCGTGATCGAGGCTGTTGTGGGGCGAAGGGATGAAGTAGCGTTCTTCGCTGTCGAGCACGTCCAGCGACTCGACCTGACGCAGGGCATTGCGTCGGTGGTCGTCGATCACCAGGTTGAGCGCGGTGCGATAAAGGAACGCCCGGGGTTGTTCGATCGGCGTGTCGCTGGAACGCTCCAGTACCCGCAGATACGCGTCATGCACCACATCTTCGGCCACCTGGCGGTTGCCTAGCTTGGCGTTCAGGAAACACACCAGCTCGCGATAGTAGTTTTCCAACATGACTCCCGGCCGCACGGGGTGCGGTTTCTATCCTTGAACCAGATCCGCCACCGCCCAAATAGGCAATGGCACGATGATGGCGACTTCGAGTGCGTAATTTATAGTAATTCTCATATAGATTTAAAGTGCTGTTTCCATTTGCCTGCTAAATAGTGCTGTTCTATACCTGTCTGTCACTCAAAGCCTCAACGCTTAAATTCCCCGCCCCTTCCCTCGTTTACAGGACAGCTCCCCGTGGCTGTCGGTCCTCCGACAGCGTTCAGCTGCCGCCAGGTTTTGCGCGCAAGTTGAATGACGGGCCGAATCCTATTGGCCGGAACCCTGCATGAAACGTCCCCGTCACACCCGACGCGCCCTGCTTGTTGCCCTTTGTCTGATCCCCGTTATCGCCATCGCGGCCTGGCAGGTTTTGCCAGCGGGTCGTGACCGCTTCGCCACGGTCCAGGTCGCGCGCGGCGACATTGAAAGCAGCGTCACGGCATTGGGAACCCTGCAACCGAGGCGGTATGTCGATGTCGGCGCCCAGGCCTCCGGGCAGATCCAGAAGATCCATGTGGAGGTCGGTGACGTGGTCAAGGAAGGCCAGTTGCTGGTGGAAATCGATCCCTCCACCCAACAGGCCAAACTCGACGCCGGGCGTTTTTCCATCGACAACCTCAAGGCGCAGCTGCAGGAGCAGCGGGCACAGCACGACCTGGCCCGGCAGAAATATCAGCGTCAACAGAACCTCGCCGCCGGCGGCGCGACACGGGACGAAGACGTGCAAACGGCCCAGGCCGAACTGCGCACCACCCAGGCGCGCATCGACATGTTCGAGGCGCAGATCCGCCAGGCCCAGGCCAACCTGCGCAGCGATCAGGCCGAACTCGGCTATACGCGCATTTACGCACCGATGAGCGGAACGGTCGTGGCCCTCGATGCCCGCGAAGGCCAGACCCTCAACGCCCAGCAACAAACGCCGCTGATCCTGCGCATCGCCAAACTGTCGCCGATGACGGTCTGGGCCGAGGTCTCGGAGGCTGACATCGGCCACGTCAAACCCGGCATGAGCGCCTGGTTCACCACGCTCAGCGGCGGTAACCGGCGCTGGAGCAGCACGGTGCGGCAGATTTTGCCGATACCGCCCAAACCACTGGATCAGACCAGCCAGGGCGGCGGCAGTCCAGCCAGTTCCAGTAAAAGCGGGACGGCCCGCGTGGTGCTGTACACGGTGCTGCTGGACGTCGACAACGCCGACAACGCGCTGATGGCGGAAATGACCGCCCAAGTGTTCTTCGTTTCCAACCAGGCAAAAAACGTCCTTACCGCGCCGGTCGCCGCCTTGCAGGGCGGCCCGCAGGCCGACAGTCAAACGGCTCGGGTGGTCGCCCAGAACGGCAGCATCGAGCAACGGACCGTGCGCACCGGCATCAGCGACCGCCTGAAGGTGCAGATCCTCGACGGACTGGCCGAAGGCGATCACCTGTTGATCGGCCCCGCCGACGGCAGCGGAGGTTGAATGCAAACGCCTCTGATCGACCTGCAGGACATTCGTAAATCCTACGGTGGCGGCGACGCGCCTGAAGTTCATGTGTTGCGCGGCATCGACCTGTCGATCCACGCCGGGGAGTTCGTGGCGATCGTCGGTGCTTCCGGCTCCGGCAAATCGACGCTGATGAACATCCTCGGCTGCCTCGACCGGCCAACGTCCGGCGAGTATCGGTTCGCCGGCGAAAATGTCGCGGCACTCGACAGCGATGAACTGGCCTGGCTGCGCCGCGAGGCATTCGGTTTCGTGTTTCAGGGGTATCACCTGATTCCGTCCGGTTCGGCCCAGGAAAACGTCGAGATGCCGGCGATCTACGCCGGCACCCCAGCGGCCGAACGCCACGCCCGCGCCGCCGCCCTGCTCGACCGTCTCGGCCTGGCAGCACGCACCGGCAACCGTCCGCACCAGCTCTCCGGCGGCCAGCAGCAACGGGTGTCCATCGCTCGCGCATTAATGAATGGCGGCCACATCATCCTCGCCGACGAACCCACCGGTGCCCTCGACAGCCACAGCGGCGCCGAGGTCATGGCACTGCTCGACGAACTGGCGAGCCAGGGCCATGTGGTGATCCTCATCACCCACGACCGCGACGTGGCGGCGCGAGCCAAACGCGTGATCGAAATCCGCGACGGCCTGATCATCAGCGACAGCGCCCGCGACAACCCCGCCGTGCAGGCCTCGGCCAATCCCGGTGCGCTGCAAGCGGTGGATTTGCGCAAGCGGCTGAGCGAAGGCAGCGAGGCCACCGGTGCCTGGAAAGGTGAATTGGTGGATGCGGTACACGCGGCCTGGCGGGTGATGTGGATCAACCGCTTCCGCACCGCCCTGACGCTGTTGGGGATCATCATCGGCGTCGCCTCGGTGGTGGTGATGCTGGCCGTCGGCGAAGGCAGCAAGCGTCAGGTCATGGCGCAGATGGGCGCGTTCGGCTCAAACATCATTTACCTCAGCGGCTCCGCTCCCAATCCACGCACACCGCCCGGCATCGTGACCCTGGATGACGTCGCCGCGCTGGCCAGCCTGCCGCAAGTCATGCGAATCATGCCGGTCAACGGCGCCGAAGCCGGGGTGCGCTTCGGCAACCTCGACCATCTGAGCTACGTCGGCGGCAACGACACCAACTTTCCGGCGATCTTCAACTGGCCGGTGGTCGAGGGCAGTTACTTCACCGAGGCCGATGAACGCAACGCCGCGGCGGTCGCGGTGATCGGCCACAAGGTGCGCAGCAAATTGCTCAAGGACGTCACCAACCCCATCGGCCAATACATCCTGATCGAAAACGTGCCCTTTCAGGTCGTCGGCGTGCTCGCGGAAAAAGGCGCCAGTTCCGGCGATTCCGACAGCGACAATCGGATTGCCGTGCCCTACTCGGCCGCCAGTGTCCGGCTGTTCGGCACCCACAACCCCGAATACGTGGCCATTGCCGCGGCCGACGCGCGCAAGGTCAAAGAGACCGAAAAGGCCATCGAGCAGTTGATGCTGCGCCTGCACGACGGCAAACACGATTTCGAACTGACCAACAACGCCGCGATGATTCAGGCCGAGGCGCGCACGCAAAATACGCTGTCGCTGATGCTCGGTTCGATTGCGGCGATCTCGCTGCTGGTGGGCGGCATCGGCGTGATGAACATCATGCTCATGACCGTGCGCGAACGGACCCGGGAGATCGGTATCCGCATGGCCACCGGCGCCCGTCAGCGCGACATATTGCGCCAGTTCCTCACTGAAGCAGTGATGCTCTCGGTGGTCGGCGGGATCGCCGGCATCGCCCTGGCGCTGATCGTCGGCGGCGCATTGGTGCTCAGCAAAGTCGCGGTGGCCTTTTCCCTGGCGGCGGTCATCGGCGCCTTCGCCTGCGCACTGATCACCGGCGTTGTCTTCGGCTTCATGCCGGCCCGCAAAGCTGCCCGGCTCGACCCGGTCACGGCCCTTACCAGTGAATGATCGATCTATGAAACCGCAACTGAGCCTGTTGACCCTTTGCCTGTTACTCGGCGCCTGCAGCCACCCGGCTGCGCGCCCGGACAGCGGCATTCAACCACCGCCGGCCTGGCAATCACCACACGATGAAAGTGCCTCCCGGACGAGTCGACAATGGTGGACGCAGTTCGGCAGCCCGCAGCTTGATCGCCTGATCGAACAGGCCCGCGTCGGCAGTTATGACCTCGCCGCCGCCATCGCTCGGGTGCATCAGGCCCGGGCCGACACAGTGATTGCCGGCGGCTCGCAGCTGCCGGAGATCAAGGCCGGCATGAACGCCAACCGCCAAAAACTGTTGCGCGGCAACGGCTACAGCCAACTCGATGCCGACAGCAGCAATAAGGCCGTGGACTACTTTGACGCCAACCTCAGCGCCAGTTACGAAATCGACTTCTGGGGCGGCAAACGTGCGTCCCGGGACAGTGCGCAATTCGGGCTGCGCGCCAGCGAGTTCGATCAGGCCACGGTTGAATTGACCTTGCTCAGCGGCGTGGCCAACAGCTACGCGCAAGCCTTGTCGCTGGATGAACAAAGTCGCATTGCCGAGCTGAACCTGGCCAATGCACAGAACGTTTTGAAACTGGTGCAGACCCGTTTCGACTCAGGCTCGGCCACCGCGCTGGAACTGGCCCAACAAAAAAGCCTGGTGGCGGCGCAACAACGGCAACTGCCGCTGATTCGCCAGCAAGCCGAGGACGCCCGGATCAACCTCGCCGCCCTGCTGGGCCGACCGGTTCAGCAACTTCCGCCCAGCCACGAATCCTTCGATCAACTGCAATGGCCTGCCATCGATGCCGGATTGCCCAGCGAACTGCTCAGCCGCCGCCCGGACATCGCCCGCGCCGAAGCGCAACTGGCCGCCGCCCAGGCCAACGTCACGGTCGCACGCGCAGCCATGTTGCCCGCCGTGACCCTCAGCGCCGACATCGGCTCGGGCGCCAACACGGCCAGCGACATTCTGCGCAGCCCGTTCTACAACCTCACCGCCGGGCTGGTCGCACCGATCTTCAACAACGGCCGCCTCGGTGCCGAGCGCGACAAGGCCACGGCCCGCCAACAAGAACTGCTGGAAGCCTACCGAGGCGCGATCATCAATGCGTTTGCCGACGTCGAAAAAGCCCTCAACAGCATTCGCGGCCTGGATGAACAGCGGCAGTGGCAACGCGAAGAACTGAACCAGGCCCAGGCCGCGTTCAACATTGCGCAAAGCCGCTATCAGGCTGGCGCCGAGGATTGGCTGACGGTGCTGGAAACGCAGCGCACGCTGTATGCGGCGCAGGACTCGAATGTGCAACTGCGGTTGTCGCGGTTGCAGGCGAGCATTGCGTTGTACAAGGCGTTGGGTGGGGGGTGGCAGGTGCTTTGATCGAGGTTATCCGTCACCAAAAACTGTGTGGCGAGGGAGCTTGCTCCCTTGCCACAAGTGCCTGGCTTACGAACTCAGCGGCTTGACCTTCAGATTCCGCGCATACCACGGCCGCTGCGGCACCCGCCGGAACAGCCCCGCGAGTTTCTTTTCATCCGTACCGAAGGTAATGCGCAGCGCCAGCTTCATGGTTTCCGGGTCCATTTCCACCGACTTGCCGACCTGCAATCCCGGCGTAGTGCTGCAACCGTGGGTGCTCGGGCCGAGCCACGGATCATCGACTTCAACCCAGCGCCCCGGGGCGAACCAAGGCACGCCATTGACCTCAAGCCGACTGAGCTCCCCCGGATGGAAACGCTCGTGGGCGCGGAACCAGTCTTCCAGGCGATCGTCGATCCAGCCATGGAAGTGCCAGAACACCGGGTTCACGTGGGATGAAAACGGGTCACCGAGGAAGTCGTTTTCCGGCGCATACCAGCGCGCGGCAAAGTCCGCCGGATCCCGGGCAAAAGGCACCGGCTGACCGTTGGAGGGATCCCGTGGCACCGAGGCCCAGCGCATGTGCAGCCAGTCGTGCAGCCCCAGTTCCACCTCCGAACCGAACTGCCCCAGGGTCAGCTTCGACAGGTAACGCGGGTCGCGGTAACGGGACTCCCATACCTGAAAATTGCTGTGGTAGGTCTCGGCAGTCTTGATGTCGCTGACCCACTGGGTGTACTCGGTGTCTTCGGCGGCCAGCCAGGTGGGCGGCAGCGCCGTGCCATCGTGATTGTCGAAATAGCGGGCGAAGCCCTGACGGTCGCGTTCAAGCTCCGGCTGCGGCATCGGGAAGCTCGACCAGGACGGCAGGTCCTGCATCGAACGCGCCGTGCCGAGCATGTGCCGGTGCATGAAGAAAAAGTCGACTCCCGAACCATTACGGTCTTTGCGCGGCCCCCGGGCATCGCGCTCATTGCCTCGCGGGCCCGGCTGCCAGCCGATGCCGCGCAAGGCGTCCTGTTGGTCCTTGGAGAGTTTGTGCCATTTGTCCCGCGAGGCGTGCCAGAGCTGGTGGAACAAACGGTGCTCGGGGGAAATCAGCCACGCCAGCAACGGCGGATTCAACCCCACACGCTCACGGGCTTCGGGAAACAGCCGTTTGCGCGCGACAAAACGATTGTCCAGTTCCAGCAAACCGAGCGGGCGATCCAGGCGCAGGATCCGCCCGCTGAGGGTGCCACTGCCGGCATTGCCGAAATCGGCCCAGACCTCATCGAACGTGACCGCCAGCTCATAAGCCGGCGCGCCGTTGGCCGATTGCCGATCGATCAGGCGCCAGTACAGCTGGCTGGCGTCAGGCGACACCAGGTCGCCGATCACCCGATAACGCGGCTCGGCTTCACCGCGTAACTGCTGCGCGGTATCGAGGCAGCCACGCAGGCCACGGCCGCGCTGAGCGATGTCGAGAAACAGCTCCAGCCCGTGCTGCGGTAAACCGTCGAGGCCCGCTTGCGAACCTTCGAAGCGGATATCCCAGATGCCTCGCAGCGAGTTGGCCAACTGCTGACCCGCGGTGTCCGCGAGGTCGACCGTCGCCTCGCCGGGGGTAATCGTCGGGTCCGGCTTCGTCCATTCGCGATGCCCATAATAAGCCGCAGGCACGGCAGCGCCAGTCAGCGCCAGGCCTGCCATGAACCATCGTCGAGAAATCGTCATTGCCCTACCTGTGTCAGCCATGAAGCAGGCTTTATCCAAGCTAGAACGTTTGTTGTGCGGGGAAATTTAAGCGTGCCAAACACAATCCCCTGTGGCGAGGGAGCTTGCTCCCGCTCGGCTGCAAAGCAGTCGTAAATCCGGCGCATGCGGTGTGCCTGGCAGAACGAGGTTGCAGGTTTCAGGACTGCTTCGCAGTCCAACGGGAGCAAGCTCCCTCGCCACAGGTATCTCGCTATCTCCTAATTTTTTCTGCCAGCCACTCGTTCCTCCCAGATAGCAAAGGCCCCTGCGCCTGCACCGGGGCGGCGAACCTGACAGAGATGGCAATGACAAAACCACGTTCGAAAAAGGCTCTTTACATCGGCCTGCCGCTGGCCCTGGCGATCAGCGCCGGCGCGAGCTTCGCAGTCTGGTATTACGGATTCACGGACACCCCCGGTTACCCGATCAAGGTCATGCAACAGGCCGACGAGTTGCACGAGCGCATGCTCTCCTTCGACAGCCACATCACCCTGATGCAGAACTTCGGCACCCAGGGCAACGAAGCCGATAAGGACGGAACGGGGCAGTTCGACTTGGTCAAGGCCAACCGCGGACGCCTGTCCGGCGCGGCCCTGACGATTTTCGGCTGGCCGGAACTGTGGAATGGCGCCAACGCGCCGCACAAGCCCACCGCCGGTTTTGTCGAAGAGGCACGCAACCAGCAGGAGATCCGCTACAAGATTATTTCCGGGATGGTCCGTGATTTTCCCAATCAGGTCGCCATTGCCTACACCCCCGACGATTTCCGTCGCTTGCACGGCGAAGGCAAGTTCGCGATTTTCATCAGCATGCTCAATGCCTACCCGCTGGGCCACGACCTGAACCTGCTGGACCTGTGGACGGCACGCGGCATGCGCATGTTCGGCTTCAGCTACATCGGCAATAACGACTGGGCCGACTCTTCGCGTCCCTTGCCGTTTTTCAACGATTCGCCGGATGCCCTCGACGGCCTCTCGGACCTGGGCAAGCAAGCGGTGCATCGTTTGAATGATCTGGGCGTGATCATCGACGTATCGCAAATGTCGACCAAGGCCCTGGAGCAAGTCGCGCAATTGAGCCGCACACCGATGGTCGCTTCGCACTCGGCGCCACGGGCGATGGTCGATATCCCGCGCAATCTCAGCGACAAGGAAATGCAGCTGATCAAGAACAGCGGCGGCGTGGTGCAGGTGGTCGGTTTCTCCCAATACCTGCGCCCGCTGACCCAGACCACCCAGGACAAACTCAACGAACTGCGCAAAGCGTTCGACCTGCCGCCCCTGCCGAACCTCGCCATGGCATTGATGCCGGGCGATCCGGTCATCGCTGCCTGGCCCGAGAAAAAATTCGGCCAGTACGCCAGCCGTCTCTACGCGATTCTCGAAGAAGAACCCAAAGCCAGCCTCAAGGACCTCGGGGACGCCATCGATTACACGGTGCGCAAAATCGGCATTGACCATGTCGGCATCAGCTCCGACTTCAACGAAGGGGGCGGCGTCAAAGGCTGGGAAAACGTCGGTGACATTCGCAATGTCACGGCAGAACTGATCTCGCGCGGCTACTCCGAAGCAGATATCGCCAAGCTCTGGGGCGGCAACTTCCTGCGGGTCTGGGATCAGGTGCAGAAAGCCGCCAAGCCAGCGCTGATTTCACAACAAGGCACGAGCACACCATGAGCGATCGTCGCACCTTTCTGAAACAGGCCGGGATCCTCGCCGCCGGCCTGCCGTTGACTGCCGGCCTGAACAACGTCGCCAACGCCACGCCAGTGCCCTCGCCGCCCGGGGACAAATGGGCACAACTGCGGCAGCTGTTCGACCAGGATCCGGATTACCTGCATTTCTCCAATTTCCTGATCACCTCGCACCCAAAGCCTGTGCGTGAAGCGATCGAGATGCACCGTGCCGCCCTCGATAAAAACCCCGGGCTGGCGATGGACTGGGACCTCGGCGTTATCGAGCAGCGTGAAGAAGAGGTACGTGTCTGGGCCGGTCGCTACCTGCAAGCCAATGCCAGACAGATCGCCTTGACCGGCAGCACCACCGAAGGCCTGGCGATGATTTACGGCGGCGTTCATGTACGCCCGGACCAGGAAATCCTCACCACCGCCCACGAGCATTACGCGACCCACACCATTCTCGATCTGCGCACCCAACGGGACGGTACTCGGGTGCGCAAGATCAGGTTGTTCAAGGATCCGCAGACGGTGTCCAAAGCGGAGATCCTGGCCTCGATCGACCAGAACATCAAACCGCAAACCCGTGTACTCGGCATGACCTGGGTGCACTCCGGCAGCGGCGTGAAACTGCCGATCGCTGACATCGGCGCGCTGGTGGACAAGCACAACCGCAATCGCGCCGACCACGATCGCATTATTTACCTGGTCGACGGCGTGCACGGTTTTGGTGTCGAGGACTTGAGTTTTCCCGCCATGAACTGCGACTTCTTCATCGCCGGCACCCATAAATGGATGTTCGGTCCCCGTGGCACCGGCATCGTTTGCAGCCGCAGTGAAGAGGTCAAATACGTCACGCCGATCATCCCGACCTTCTCCGAAGCCACGGCGTTCTCAACCACCATGACACCGGGCGGCTACCACTCGTTCGAGCACCGCTGGGCGCTGAACGAAGCCTTCAAGCTGCATTTGCAATGGGGCAAGGCCGATGTTCAGGCGCGTATCCATGCCCTGAACAGCCATATGAAAAAGCGCCTGCAAGCGCACCCGCAGATCGAACTGGTCACGCCCGTGAGTCCCGAGCTGTCATCCGGTTTCAGCTTCTTTCGGGTCAAGGGCAAAAGCAGCGACAAGATCGCCGCCTGGCTGATGCAAAACCGCGTGATCGCCGATGCCGTGGAGCGCGACGTGGGCCCGGTGATCCGCACGGCGCCGGGGCTGCTCAACACCGAAGCTGAAGTCGACCGCTTCATCGCGTTGCTCGGCAAACAGCTCTGATCGCCAGCCCCATGGTTAATGTCGTAATGCGATCTGTAGCAGCAGGCTTCGCCAGCTGCTACGGAGATTTGCGGCGCGGCGGAAGTTGCCCCCCCTGATTCCCTTTAACTTTTTATCGAGAGCAATGATGAACAGTGAGCTGCGTAGCTTTTCCCTGAAGACGCTTCCCGCACTGGCCTTCGCCACGGTAGTTGCAGGCCTGCTGCCGGGCGCCGCTCAGGCCGCCGCCCCCGCCCAGCCCGGCAAAGTGTTCAAGGACTGCAAGGACTGCCCGGAGATGGTCGTGCTGCCCACCGGGACTTTCACCATGGGCACCCCGGACAATGAGGTAGGCCGCGAGCCCGACGAAGGTCCGTTGCACCCGGTGACCTTCGCCAAACCGCTGGCCATCAGCCGCTTTCAGGTGCTGGCCGGCGAGTGGGACGCGTACCTGCGCGACAGCGGTTACCTCATGCCCGACGGCGACACCCGGCCGGGCCGCGAGTGCAAGGCCGGCGTGCCGCGCTATGAACGCACGGCCAGGCATCCGGCGGTGTGCATGAACTTCCCCGAGGTCAATGCCTATGTGGCCTGGCTCTCGAAGAAGACCGGCAAGCACTATCGGTTGGTCAGCGAATCGCTGCGTGAGTATGCCGCCCGCGCGGGCAGCAGTGGCCCGTTCCCCTTCCCGTTCGATGAAGGCAAGGAATACAGCATCGCCAAACACGCCAACACCTACGGCGCCGCCGATGGATACAACTTCACCTCACCGGCGGGCAGCTTCCCGGCCAACGCCTTCGGCGTGTACGACATGCACGGCAACGTCTATGAGTGGACCGCCGATTGCTACAACGACAACTACGTCGGCGCACCGAGCGATGGCAGCGCCTGGTTGACCGGCGAATGCACCGCCCGGCGCATTCGCGGCAATGACTGGGGTGAAGCACCGGTGTTCTCGCGTTCGGGCAACCGTAATGCCACCTACCCCGACACCCGTGGCGACTGGCTCGGTTTTCGCGTCGCGCGGGATCTTTGAGGCTCCCACCTCCCGTCGCATGACCTGCAACAAACCCGTGCGCGGCTAAATCGCCGCCCACGGGTTTCGTCTTTTAAGCAGCCAAACTCTTGAACCTTTGCCCTTTAGCGGCACTTGAAGCGGAAACTTCCATGACCTCAAAATCCCGCGGAGCCTTCAGTGAAGTCCTCGGCCTGCTCAGGCCTTTCCGGGTCATCGTTGTGGTGTCGATCATGCTCGGCATGCTCGGTGGCCTCAGCATCACCGCGTTACTGGCGACCATCAATGACGCGCTGAACGCCGCCGATACCCCGTCGACCCGGGTGTTGGCAACGTTTATCGGCCTGTGCGCGGTGGCGTTGCTGACGTCGATCCTGTCGGACATCGGCACCAACCATGTCGGGCAACACATCATTGCCGGGCTGCGTAAATCCCTGGGGGAAAAAGTCCTGTTGGCACCGATCGAACAGATCGAGCGCTTCCGCAGTTATCGACTGATTCCGGTGCTGACCCATGACGTCGACACCGTCAGTGATTTCGCCTTTTCCTTCGCGCCGCTGGCCATTGCGTTCACCGTCACCCTCGGCTGCCTGAGCTACCTGGCCTACCTGTCGTTGCCGATGTTTGCCTTGCTGCTGGTGGCCCTGGTGATCGGCACCGCGCTGCAATACGTGGCCCGGACCAAGGGCATCAAGGGTTTCCAGGCGGCTCGCGAAGCCGAGGACGAACTGCAAAAGCACTACAGCGCGATTGCCGCCGGCGCCAAGGAACTGCGCATCCATCGTCCGCGCCGCCAACGCATGTTCAGCCAACGTATCGAAGGCACCGCTGATTTCATCTGCAACACGCACATCCGCGCGGTCAACACCTTCGTGGTGGCCAAGACCCTTGGCTCGATGCTGTTTTTCGTGGTGATCGGCCTGGCGCTGGCCCTGCAATCGCTGTGGCTGGGCACCGATAAAGCGGTGCTCAGCGGGTTCGTGCTGGTGCTGCTGTACATGAAGGGCCCGATGGAATACCTGGTCACCACCCTGCCGGTGGTCAGCCGCGCCAACATTGCGTTCAAGCGCATTGCCGACCTGGCGGAGCAATTTTCTTCACCGGAACCGCACCTGCTGCTGAGTGACAAAGACGCGCCCAAACCGGTGGTCGAACACCTTGAAATGCGCGACGTGCATTTCGCCTTCCCGACGGTGGACGGCAGCAAGCCCTTCGCCCTCGGGCCGGTCAACCTGTCCATCGCCCAGGGCGAGATCGTGTTTATCGTCGGCGAGAATGGCGGCGGCAAGA
Source organism: Pseudomonas sp. Pseusp15 (assembly GCF_059492165.1). NCBI lineage: Bacteria > Pseudomonadati > Pseudomonadota > Gammaproteobacteria > Pseudomonadales > Pseudomonadaceae > Pseudomonas > Pseudomonas sp. Pseusp15. The sequence continues at coordinate 1,127,377 of NZ_CP168523.1, read as the reverse complement.
CCACGCTGATCAAGTTGCTGCTGGGGCTGTATGCGCCCCAGGGCGGGGAAATCATCCTTAACGGTAAGCCGGTCCTGGCGCATAACCGCGACGACTATCGCCAGTTGTTCACCACGATTTTCGCCGACTACTACCTGTTCGACGAATTGGTGCAAGGTGAGCAGAACGTTCCCGAAGACGCCAACCGTTACCTGGAACGCCTGGAAATCTCACACAAGGTCAGCATCCGCGATGGCGCCTTCAGCACCACCGACCTGTCCACCGGTCAGCGTAAACGCCTGGCCCTGTTGAACGCCTGGCTGGAAGAACGCCCGGTGCTGGTGTTCGACGAGTGGGCGGCCGACCAGGACCCGGCCTTCCGGCGCATCTTCTACACCGAGCTGTTGCCGGAACTCAAATACCTGGGCAAGACCATCATCGTCATTTCCCACGACGACCGTTACTTCGATGTCGCCGACCAATTGGTGCGGATGGAAGGCGGCAAGCTCGTCGCACAAAAAAAACCGTTGGCGACCGCCTGAACGATCCACCGCCGACTACGAGAGCCCCGATGAACGACTTGATCGATGATGATGTACTGGCGCTGCTGCTGGCCGATGCCGGTGATCAACCCCAAGGGATAACCGCCCGCGTCAACCAGCGCCCGGCGCCGCTGTCTTTCGCCCAGCAGCGGCTGTGGTTTCTCCAGCAACTGTCACCGGACAACGCCGCCTACAACCTGCCCCGTGTCATGCGCATCACCGGCCCCCTGGCGCCCCGGCGGCTGGAAACAGCCCTGAACAAGGTGCTTGAGCGTCACGATATTTTGCGCAGTGCCTTCGTCGAAATCGATGGTTGCGCCATGCAGGTGGTCGATGCGCAGGCAACACTGGTGCTCGGCCATGAAGACCTGTCGGGTCTGTCGGACGAAGCCCGCGCCAACCGGATCGCGCTACGTATCGAGGCCCAGGCCGGCATGCCGTTCGATCTGCGCCAGGCGCCGCTGATGCGCGCGACTCTGCTGCAGATTTCGGTCGACGAGCATCTGTTGCTGATGAACATGCACCACATCGTTTCCGATGCCTGGTCCAATGCCATTCTGATGCAAGACCTGACACGGGCCTTTGCCCAGGCCGGCAGCAGCGATACATCACCCTTGCCACGCCCGGCCATCCAGTACGCCGACTACGCCGCCTGGCAGCGCGGCGAATACCTGCACAGTGCAATCTGCGCCAGCAGCGCCGAATACTGGCAAGAGTATCTGGGGCAAACATTGCCGGCCCTCGATCTGCCGGTGGACTTCCCACGAAATGCCCGGCACAGCCACCCTGCCGGGCAGTATGACTTCAGTGTGCCCGCCCCCCTCGCGCAAGCCCTGAACCGCTTCTGCCAGCAGCAAAAACTGACGCCTTTCGTCGTGGCCCTCGGGGCCTGGCAATTGTTATTGAGCCGCTACAGTGGCCAACACGACTTTACCGTCGGCGTACCCAACGCCACCCGCAATCGCAGCGAAACCCAGGATCTGGTCGGCTTTTTCGTCAGCTCCCAGGTGTACCGGGCGCGCATTGATCCGCTGCTGTCCTGCGCAGACTTTCTCCAGCGGCTGCGGCGCGAATCGCTGGCGGCACTGGACCATGGCGATTACCCGCTGGAATTGAGTTTCGACGCGTTGCAATTGCACGCCAGCGAACACGCCAATCCGTTGTTCCAGGTGTTGTTCAACTGGCGCACCGAAGCCGGGCAACCGGACCGGATCGACTTGGACGGGCTGGCGCTGGAGTTCCTCGGCGCGGGTCCCGGCCAGGCCAAATTCGATCTGTCCCTGGACGTCGGCTATTCGCTCGAGGGCATCCACGCGAGTCTCGAATACAGCCGGGACCTCTACGCCCCTGCCACCCTCGAACGCCTGGCCCGGCACTGGCTGAACCTGCTCCATGCACTCACGGAAGATCCGCTGCGTGCGCTCGGCGAATTGCCGTTGCTGGCAAGCGACGAACGCCAGGTTCAGTTGCAGCAGTGGAATCCGCCCGCGTCGGCGATGCCTGAGGACGGCGTGCATCAATTGTTCGAACGCCAGGCGCTGGCAACCCCCGACTCGGTGGCCCTGATCTTCAACGACCTTGAACTCAGTTATGCGCAGCTCAACCATGCGGCCAACGGCCTGGCCTACACCCTGATTGAATGCGGGGTCGGCCCCGAGGTGCTGGTGGGCATTGCCGTGGAGCGTTCGGCGCAGATGATTGTCAGCCTGCTGGCGGTGCTCAAGGCCGGCGGCGCCTATGTCCCGCTGGACCCCGATTATCCGCAGGAACGCCTGGCCTGGATGATTGAAGACAGTGGCCTGAGCGTGTTGCTGAGCCAGCGTTCGCTGCTGGATCGGCTGCCCTCGATGCCCGGCGTCCAGCGACGCTGCGTCGACGACATCGATGTCCGGGGGACGCTGCCCGCACTTGACCCGCCCTGCCGCACCACCGGCCAAAACCTCGCCTATGTGATGTTCACGTCCGGCTCTACCGGTCGCCCCAAAGGGGTCGGCATCACCCAGGCGGCGTTGACCCGTCACGCCCAGGTGGCGCTGGAGTTTCTCGGCCTGAGCGCACAGGACCGGTCCCTGCAGTTCGCCACGTTCAACTTCGATGCCTTTGTCGAGCAGCTTTACCCGGCGTTGATCTGCGGCGCCTCGGTGGTGCTGCGCGGGCCGGATATCTGGGACAGTGAAACCTGGTACCGCGAACTGCTCGACAAACAGTTCAGCGTCAGCGACCTGACCACCACCTACTGGAACATGCTGGCCAAGGACTTCGCCGCTGCCGGTCAGCGCGACTACGGTGCACTGCGGCAAGTGATCGTCGGTGGCGAAGCGATGCCACCGGAGGGCGTGGCGGCCTGGGGCAAGGCCGGGCTCGGGCACGTGAAGCTGCTAAACACCTACGGGCCGACGGAAACGACCGTCAGCGCCACGGTGCTGGATTGCAGCGACTACGTGACAGGGCATATCGCCCTGCCCAAAAGCATGCCGATCGGCCAGCCTCTCGCCGGACGGGCGATTTACCTGCTCGATGCCGGCGGCCAGCCAGTGCCAGTGGGTGTCGTCGGTGAACTGATGATTGCCGGCGACCTGCTCGCACGCGGCTACTTCAAGCGACCTGAGCTCACGGCCGAGCGCTTCATCCCCGACCCGTTCGATGTTCAGGGCGGCGGTCGTCTCTACCGCACCGGCGATCTGGCGCGCTATCGCGCCGACGGTGTGATCGAGTATGCAGGCCGGCTGGATCACCAGGTGAAGATTCGCGGCTTCCGCATCGAACTCGGGGAAATCGAGTCATGCCTGCTGCGATCGCCGCAGGTCCGCGAGGCGTTGGTGGTTGCCCGGGAAGGCGCGGTGGGTTTGCAACTGGTCGGCTATGTCGTGGCCCAAAGCGACTCGCTGAGCGAGCAGCAACAACTCGACCTGCGCGAAACCCTCAAGGCTGAGCTCAAGGCCAATCTGCCGGACTACATGGTGCCCAGCCATCTGCTGGTACTGGCCGCCATGCCGTTGAGCCCCAACGGCAAGCTCGACCGCAAGGCCCTGCCGCAGCCCGACCTCCGCCAGACGCAGCGCCACTTCATTGCTCCCGAAACGCCCCTGGAAAAGGCGCTCGCCGAACTCTGGCAAGAAGCGTTGCAGGTCGAGCGTGTCAGCCTCGACGACAACTTTTTCGAACTCGGTGGCCACTCGATTCTGGCCATTCAATTCATCTCGACCCTAAACGCGCGCCTGGGCATCAAACTGGCGCTGCAACACATGCTGGCTCACCCCAATGTCCAGGCACTGGCCAGATTCATCGCCCTGGAGCATCAGCAGCATGTGCAATGCGTGGTCGAACTCAATGCCTCGACAGCGTCGGTACCACCACTGTTCTGCCTGCACCCCAGCGGCGGTATCGTGTTCTGTTATCAGCCGCTGGCGAAAAAACTCAGTGCCCATGCCCGGACCTTCGGCGTGATGCACAAGGGCTTTGCCGACAAAGACTCGAACGCTCAGACATGGGCCGAGATGATTGCCGACTACAGCGCACAGATCGTCGAGAAGCAGCCACACGGCCCTTACCGATTGATGGGCTGGTCATTGGGGGGCGCGATTGCCATGGACGTCGCCGCCCACCTGGAGCGCCAGGGCAAGGAAGTGACCTTCCTCGGCCTCGTCGACAGCACATTGCCCGAACATGCCTTGCCCGCCGACCTGCCGCGCAAGCCTCTGGAAGAAGACAACCCGAACCACCTCAGCGCGGAAAACGAACTGCTGGCAGCACTCGAAGTCTTCAACCTGATGTTCGCGCATCTGGAACCGGCGGCGGCGAGCTTCATCGCCCGGAACCCGACGGCCGACCTCAAGACCTTCTATCGCTGGGCCAGCGAACAGACGGCCACCGGCGAGCAAGAGATGATCGCGACCCTGGAAGGCATCAAGCAGGAAGTCATGAACGCCCAGGCCTATGCGATTCACGATCGCCTGGTGGACGCGTTCAATGCCTTCTCGCTGCCGCCGCTCAAGGTCAAGGCCAGTTGCTGGTGGTCGCTGTCGCATAAAACCCTGGAGCAAGTGCTGTATTCGGAACAACTGCTCAGGGCCCACAACGTGACAGGCCAATTGCACACCTCGATCCACTCACCACTGCCGCACCGCAGCATGATCTACACCGAGTCGCTACTGGAGTCGTTTACCGAAGTGTTTCTCGGCTGCCAGGGCAAGTCATGTAGCTGACCGAGCGACGGCAAAAAAAACGCAGAAGCCATGGCTTCTGCGTTTTTGTTTGTACTTCCGGCAATACCGTAGCAGCTGCTCGGCAGCTGCTACAAGATTAGCCCGCGCCCCTGGTAAAAGGGCGCGGGCCGGGACATTGACGCTAGTGCAAAGGACTCAGAACTGCGGTGTGTATTTCACGCTGAACATCACGTTGCGTGGATCACCGTAGTTGTTGTTGCCGTTGATCTGGTTGTAGGCCGCTGCGAAGTAGGTCTTGTCAAACAGGTTGTTGGCGTTCATCGCCAGCTCGATTTCCGGGGTGAGCTGGTAACCGACGCGGGCATTCCACACGGTGTAACCCGGAACGTTGACGGAGTGGTCGAAACCTATCGTGTGGGTTTGTGCGGTAAAGCCCAGGCCTGTACTCACACGGCTCCAGTCGCCGCTCAACTGATAATTGCCCCACACACGCAGCATGTGTTTAGGCGTCCACCAGCTGAAGATTTTGCCTTCGTTGTCAGGGTCGTCGAGGTATTTGGTGGTGTTGTAGGTGTAGCCGGCAAACAGTTGCAGATTGTCGATCACTTCGCCGCTGATTTCGGCGTCCAGACCCTGGCTGCGCACTTTGCCCGATGCCGTCGAGCAGAACCAACCGTCGCAGGTTTGCGCACCCTGCGTATCGAGAACGGCACGGTTTTCCTGGTCGTAACGGAACAGGGCCACGGAGGTATTGATCCGGCCGTCCATCAACTCGCCCTTGAGACCAATCTCGTAGTTACTGCCGATAATCGGTTTGAGTACCGCGCCGGCGGTATCGCGTTCGGTCTGCGGTGTATATACGTCGGTGTAACTGGCGTAGACCGCCCATTCGCGGCTCAGGTCATAGACGATACCGGCATAGGGCGTGACTTCTCCGGTTTCAGTGGCGGTGCTTTTTGGATCTTCTGTAATGCCGCTCGCGGTCTGGGTCGAAGACTTGTAATTGTAGTCGTACCAACTGACGCGCGAGCCGAGCACCAGGGTCAGGTCTTCAACAGGCTTGACCCGCCAGCTGCCGTACAGGCCTTTCTGGCGGATGTCGTATTGGCTGGGAGTCCCACGACCACCGGGGCTATTGATCAAGCCTTCGTAGCTGATATCCGGACGGTTGTGATCAATGTCGAAGATATTGTCGGAGCTGTCATTGAAGGTTCGGGCGTATTTGTCGTCCGAGGTGTATTTGGAATAGTTGCCGCCCACCATGATTTCCTGCGGCATGGACAAGGCTTCGAACTTGCCGGTGAGGTTCATGTCCAGAGCGACTTTGGTGGAGTCCATGTCCGTCACGAAGTCCGCGTATTGCACGCCGCTGCCATCGGGATTGATGCCATCGCCGGTGGATTGCACCCGCTGGTTCTTCGCCTTGTTGGTTTCCGTCATGCGCACGGCGCCGATCTTGAAGGCCCAGTCATCGTTGAAACGGTGTTCCAGATCGGTGTAGAGCGTGGTGACGTCGATATCCGAATGGTTCCACTTCGCCCCGGTGTACGTGCTGCGCGGCAGGTCGATGGGTTTACTGTCGGAGTAACGCGGGAAGCCGCGGACATTCGCGCGCGATTCGCCGTCGGACTGGCTGACCGCGACCCCCACGGTGGTGGCTTCGCTCAGATCGAAGTCCAGCGCACCGTACAGCGAGGTGGTCTTGTACCATTCGGAATCAACGAACGTGTGGGTGTCGTCCTGGTCGGCCACGAAGCGTCCACGAATGGTGCCGTTCTGGTTCAACGGCCCGCCCGCGTCCAGTTGCAGACCGTAGTGATCCCAGGAGCCAGCCTTGCCGGTCAGGGTCACGGTCGGTACGGCCTGACCGCGCTTGCGCACCAGGTTGACTGCGCCACCCGGGCTGCCGGTGCCTTGCAGCAAGCCCGACGCACCGCGCAGCACTTCCATGCGGTCGAAGAAAATCAAGTCCTGCGTGGCCCAGTTGCCCAGCGCGTAAGTGTTGCGCGGGATCGGCACACCGTCGTACTGCCAGTCATCGATCTGGAAACCGCGCGAAGAGAGGATCAAACCTCTGCCTACGCCTTGGGCACCGACCAGTCCGGTGGTCTTGTTGGCGGCGTCCTTGAGATCGACGATATCCTGATCATCCATTTGCTTGCGGGTCATCACCGTGACCGACTGCGGAATTTCCTTGAGGGTGTGGGTGCCCTTGCCGATGGTCACGGCATTCGAGGTGTAGGAATTCGAACCTTCGGTGGTCGCGCCCACCTGTTGCGCGTTGATGGTGGTGGCGCCCAGTTCCAGACCCTCGGTCGAACTGCCGCGTACCAGCATCAGCGTGTTGCCTTCAAAGCTGTAGTGCACGCCCGTGCCCTTGAGCAATTGGGCAATCGCCGCTTCGCTGCTCAACTTGCCGCTGACGCGTGTGCTGCGCAGGCCGGTCATATCATCGGCGCTGTAGATCACCTGCTGATTGGTCTGCGTGCCAAACGCCTGCAACGCCTGGGGCAAAGGCTGGGCAGGAATGTCGAGGGTGAAGTCTTCGGCGTGGACCTGCGCGCTGAGCGGCAGCAGGCAAGCCATGCCCAGACCGGCCAACGAGCGACGCGAGCGCAAGGTTCGGGCAATGACCAAGGCCTTGAACAGAGGTTTCAACTCATGAATTGCTGACATCGTGCTCTCTATTTTTAATTGAAATGGATAGGATCCATGGGCAATCGAGTGCCCTGCCGCTGCCTGGACCTGTGAACCACCTGGATCGGCTGCCATCTCGGGCAACGTGTCGCAAGTCGATGACCGGCCCCTCCCCGGGCACGATCGTTTGTCCGGGCAGCGGTAAAAATGTGTACGGCTGGGAAAACCTGAGCCCTGTGGCTACCCTGCCCGGCTCGATTTATCTGCTTACGTAAGTAAGACGCAGCACCGCGCAAAAACCGGAATGAGTTTATTTATCATTTGCGCAAACATTCAAAAAAAAGGCCGACGCATTGGGCGTCGGCCTTTTTTTCTGCTACTTCAACCGTTTTGTGCAGCCTTGGCGTTCTGCAGTTGCCGGGCTTTTTCGGTGAGCAACGCTTTTTCTTCGGGGCTCATGTTGTCCAGACGCAGCCTCGCCTGGGCCATCTTCTCCAACTGACCCGGACTGCTTTCCCGGGAGCGCAACGCCGCCGCCAGCCCCGCCACGGTCGGATGGTCAAACACCACGCCCGGCTGGATTTCGCACTGCAACAACTTGCGAATGCCGGCCACCAGTTTGATCACCAGCAAGGAATGGCCCCCGGCGGCGAAAAAGTCCCGGTCGATGCCCAGACGCTCAACCCCCAGCAACTGCGCCATGCGCGTCACCAGCAGTTGCTCAAGAGCATCGCGGGGCTGCATGGCTTCATCGTCAGCCGAAGTGGACACGAGTTGTTGCAAGGCCTTGCGGTCAACCTTGCCGTTGGCCAGTCGCGGGAAGCTGTCGATCAACTGCAAGTGCTGCGGCAGCATCACACTGGGCAGACGCCGCGCCAGTTCGTCGCGAACGGCATCGAGCAACGTCGCCGAAGGCGCCTGATGCGGCACGATGAACGCGAGCATCCCGTCTTGCGCGGACGGCCCCGGCAACACCAGTGCTTGCGCGACCTGTGGCACACGCAGTAACTCGGCTTCGATCTCTGCCAGTTCGATGCGGAAACCCCGCACCTTGATTTGCTGATCGCGCCGACCGTGCAACGTAATCGCCAGATCCGGGCGATAGCGGGCCAGGTCGCCGGTGCGGTACAGGCGCTCCTGCGGATTGAACGGGCTCTGGATAAACACTTGCGAATCGGCCTCGACATTCACGTAGCCGCGACACAACTGCGCGCCGCCGAGGTACAACTCGCCCAGCACACCGACTGGCGCCAGTTGCCGGTTATCGTCGAGTACAAACACCTGATTGTTGCCCAACACCCGGGACAGAACGCCGGTGTCAGGCACCGCCGCCTCCAGATCCAGCGGATGAACCAGCACGCCGACCGTGGCCTCGGTCGGGCCGTAGTGATTGAACACCCGGCAATCACTGCGCAAACCGGCGATCCGTTGCACCAATGCCTGGGCAATCGGCTCGCCACCCAGCACCAGCGTGCGCGGCAGTTGCGCGCGTTCGCTGTCGAGCAGCGCAGCCAGGTGCGACGGAACGATCTTCAGGCAATCGATGGCTTGCCGTTGCAGGAAGTCGGCAAACAAATTGCCGTCCTGCATTTGCTCATCGCTGGCCACATGCAGTGCGGCACCGTTGAACAAGGCGCCGAACAGCGCCGTGTTGCCCAGGTCCGCCGCCACCGTGGAGGTGAAGCCGAACTGCTGGCATTGATCCAGCCCCAGGGCCTGGCTGACGTGAGCGGTGTAATTAAGTAATTGCCGATGCTCGATGACCACGCCTTTCGGCATACCGGTGGAGCCGGAGGTGAACAGCACGTACGCCGCCTGATCGCCCTGTGTATCGTGGGTGATGGCCGACGTGCTCGCCGGGGTCGATTGCAGCACACGATCCACGGTCGCCAGAGGCAACGGATAATCGTGCCATTGCGCGATGTTCCCGGCGTCGACCAGCAGCAACGCAGCGCCGGCCTGTTCCAGCATCAAGGCTTGACGGGCTTGCGGCCATTGCGGGTCCAGCGGCAGGTACGCGGCGCCGATGCGCCACGCCGCGAGCATGGCGATCACCAGCTCCGCCGAGCGTGGCAAGGCCAGCGCGACGATAGCCCCCGGCCCCATGCCCTGGGCTTTTAATGCCTGGGCCAACACCTCGACCTTCGCCTGCAACTGCCCGTAACTCAGGCGTTGATCGCCGTCAGTCAGGGCGATAGCTTGCGGCGTGGTCCTGGCCCAGTCGGCAATGCGCTGCGGCAAGAACCGGCTATCGACCCGTGCTCGCGCTGGCGGGTTGATCGACAGCAAGCGCTGTTGTTCGGCGGCTCCCAACACGTTCAGTTGACCGAGTTCGGCGTGAAGATTGGCAACGATGTTTTCGAGCAATACGCGCAACTGCTCCAGCAACCCTTCCATCGCCTGAACCGAGTAACGGGACGCGTTGTAATGCAGGTGGAACGCGTGGGCGTTGCCCGCCTCGTCCGTTTCCAGTTCAAGCATTAATTCAAACAGTGCTTCGCGCACTGCCGAATGCGGAGTCCATTGCAGATCAGCGGACGTCGCGGCTTGCATGGCCCGGCACACGGCAAAACCATAGGCCGGGCGAGCCGCCGTCGGCGCCAGTTCAGGCGACCAGTATTCCTGCCACGTACGGTGCTCATCCAGGCGCGCCGCCAACTCCGCCACCCAAGTGCTGAACCCTGCATTCGCCGTCAGTGGCAGGTTCAGCGGCAGGGTTTTCTCGAACACGCCCACGGCATTACTGAAGTATTGGTAATCTTCGCGACTGTCATGCCGCACCCCGACCAGCACCTGTTGATGCCCGCTGAGCCGACCCAGCAACAGCCACCAGGCCGCTTGCAGCACCACACTCGGCGATTGCTCCAACGCCTCGGCCACTTGCTGCAAACCGCTGCGCAGTGCCGGATCGAGCGTGAGCGCCAGCGATTCAGTGGCCGACGACAACCCAGGATTCGCGTTGCGATAGGCCAGCCACGGAGTACTCAGATCAGGATCGACGCCTTGCAGGTGTTCCTGCCAGTAACTACGTGCGCCGGCCGCGTCTTCGTCGAGCACCACTTCACTGCGCCATTCCAGGTACTGGGTGAATTCACCGGTCTCTTCGTCGTCCGCCGCCGCTGATTGCCCATAGGCCCGCACCAATTGCTGATACAGCAACCGCACGCCGCTTGCATCGAGGCTGTGCCGGGCCAGACCCAAGACCAATTTCCATTGATCATCGGCCAAGCGATAGAGCACCGCTTGCGCGCCTTCGGACTCACCGACGACAAAAGCACGTTCCGCCCATTCGCTGAGCTGAGCCTGAATACCGGCCGGGGTATCGACCCGCACCTGCACGCTCAGCGGAAAGCGCTCCGCCCCCCCGACGAACTGCCGGACACCATGGAAACCCGGCGCCTTGCCCAGCCGCGCAACCAGCATCGGCTGTTGCGCCAGCAAGCGATCCAGCGCGCTTTGCATTCGCTGCGGATCGAGGGCGCCGCGGATCTCGATCTCCAGGAAATGCAGCGCATCACCACAGGCCGGGGCCTTGGGCAACTGCTCCAGCCACCGTTGCTGTTCAGGCGTCAAGGCGTAACCCAGGTCCTGCTGGTCCATCGATACCTCGTTCATGCTCCGGTTTCCTCGGTGTTCATTACGCGTTCAAGGGCGCTGCGGTCGAACATGTCGCCCATGGCCACGACAATCTTGCGCGGGCCTTCGAACGGATCACGGGCGTGGGCCACCAGCATGTTGTCGAGCAGGATGGCGTCGCCTTTTTGCCAGTCGAAACGCACCGCGCATTCTTCGTACAAGTCACCGATGCGTTGCATCACTTCATCTTCGATCGGCGTGCCGTCGCCGTAGAACACATGGCGCGGCAAGCGGTCCAGGCCGAACATCGACAACAGGTCTTCCCGCACGTCCGGCTCCAGCCAATAGATGTGATGCAGTTGCACCTGGTTGAAGAACGATTTGGCGCCGGTCACCGGGTGACGAATGATGGCCGGCCCTGGGGTGCGGGTTTGCAGTTCATTGTTGTCGAGCCAGCGCCATTCGATGCCGCCGGCCCGGCAGCGGGCCTCGACTTCGGCACGGTCTTCAGTCTTGAAGAAATGCTGCCAGGACACGTCGAGGTTGTCGGTGAAGGTGCGCACGTAAAGCAGGCCTTTTTCCTCGAACTTGTCCCGCAGGTCCACCGGCAGTTTTTCGTACATCAACCGGCAATCCACCACTGGAGTCGCACCGCCAATGGGCGCGGCTTGCTCGCAATAGAACATTTGCTTGCGCGGCCAGCGGTCCTGATGGGAGCTCTCGTTGTGGAACAGGATCATCTTGCGTTCCGGGTACGGCGTGGAGCGGTAGGTGTTCTTGCCGCCCTCGTTCTTCGGCAGATCGCCGTACTGGCCGTAAAGCCCTGGCTGGATCGCTTCGGCAAACGCCTCGAAGCCCTGAATGCCGTCCAGTTCGAAACCACGGAACAGAATCCCGGCGTGCCTGGCGAGTTTTTCTTCGATCAGCGGCCGGTTGTTGTTGATCCACTCGATCAAGTCCAGGTGCGGCTCGTTCGGTTCCAGCAGCAGCGGGAACGGCTGTGGTGCGGCGATCAGCGATTCGCGGATCGGCGCTGGTCGGGCCTTGGCCGCCGGGGCTGCGCCGCGCTTGAGGAACTTACCGAGTTTGTCGGCCTTGGGTCCGGGGACGGCAGGCTTGGCGGCCACCGCTAAATTGTCGACTGGCATGCTGATAGCTCCCAATAGAATGTCCTGATCAGCGACGATCTGTTCCAACAGGGCTATCCAGGCCTTGACCAGGTGCTGGATGCGCTCGTGTCCGAACAAGGTTGTGGCGAATTGCCAATTACCCAGCAATTGCCCTGCTTCATCGTCAACGAACAACGCCATGTCGAATTTAGAATGGGTCTCCAGCGCCGGCAGCGATTCCACGCTCAAACCGCCCATGGCCTGGGTGCGTCCCGGCAGGTTGTTCATCACGAACAACACTTGCACCAGCGGGTTCATGCCCTTGTGCCGCGGCACGTCCGAGGCGTCGACGATCATGTCGAACGGCAGGTCCTGATGCTCCAGGGCACTGAGCAGGGATTCCTGGGTCTGGCCCAGGAATCGGGCGAACGGCGTGGCGGCATCGAACTGCGAACGCAACGGCAAGACGTTGACGAAGAAGCCGATCAACCGTTCAAGCTCCGGCTGTTCACGCCCGGCCACGTCGGCGCCGACCAACACATCCGCAACGCCGCTGATCTGGTGCAACAACACCTGGAACGAGGCCAGCAGCGTGCTGTACAGCGTGACGCCCGCGTCCATGGACAACTGGCGCAAGGCCGTGCTGAGTGACGTGGTGAGCTGGAACTGCACCGAGTCACCGGCATAGGACGGTGTCAAACCACGGGGGTTATCCGATGGCAACTTCAGTTGCCCGCTATAGCCCGCGAGCCGCGCTTTCCAGTACTCGGCCTGGCGCGCCAGCACGCCTTGCTGTTCCAGTTCCTGCTGCCATAGCGCGAAGTCGGAATACTGCACCTCCAGCGCCGGCAACGGGGTCAGGTCACCGGCCTTGGTGCGGTGGTAAATCTGCACCAGTTCGTTGACCAGCAAGCCCATCGACCAGCCATCGGAAATGATGTGGTGCATCGCATAAAGCATCACATGCTCGGTCGGCCCCAGGTGCAGGATCCGCCCACGCAACAGTGGCGCGTGTTCCATATCAATCGGCGTGCGCGCGTTTTCCAGTGCTGCTTGCGCCACCCATTCTTCCTGGGCACTGCGGGACAGACCGGACAAATCGATCACCGGGAAATCCAGTTCAACCTGCTCGGCGATCACGGCAATCGGGTCACCTTCATCGTCCTGGGTATACGCGGTACGCAGCACTTCATGGCGGCGCACCACCTCGGCGAAACTGCTGATCAGCCGTTCCACCGACAACTCACCACGCAAACGCAAGGCCATCGGCATGCCATAGGCCGCGGTGCCGCCGGACAATTGCTCGGCGATCCACAAGCGACGCTGCACCAGCGACAACGGTGCGCTGTGCCGGGTGCCATGGGCCTTGAGCACCAAACCGTGGTGGCCGTTCGGCTCAGGTGTGCCCTGCTGCTGCGCGATCCACGCCGCCAGGTCCTTGAGTCGCGGATGGCTGAACAGGTCGCGCAGGCTCAACGTACAGGCCGTGAGTTTGCGCAGGCGCGAGACCGCTTGCGTGGCGAGCAGAGAATGCCCGCCCAGCTCGAAAAAGTGATCGTCGCGACCGACCTGATCCCGTTCCAGCACGTCCTGCCAGACCGTAGCGATCTGCTGTTCCAGTGCACCTTCAGGCGCGACAAAGTCCAACGCCACCAGACGGGCATCGACGCCCGGCAAGGCCTTGCGATCGATCTTGCCATTCGGGCTCAGGGGCAGGCCTTCGAGGAACAGCACATGGGTCGGAACCATGTAATCCGGCAGGCTGGCCTTCAGGCGTGCCTTGATGTCATTGCGCAACGCCGCCAGCGTGGATGAATCGGCGCTGGCTTGCGTCGGATCGTCGAACACCACGTACGCCACCAATTGCTGACCGATGGCGCCCGGTTGCGCCACCACCAGTGCCTGACGCACCGCAGGAACCCGCAGCAGATGGGTTTCTATTTCACCGAGCTCGATGCGCAATCCACGAATCTTCACTTGATGATCGACCCGCCCGACGTACTCAATCACGCCGTCGGCGCGATAACGCGCGAGGTCGCCGGTACGGTACACGCGGCCACCACCCAGTGGATCGAACGGGTCGGGAATGAAGCGTTCGGCGGTCAATTCCGGGCGCTGGAAGTAGCCCCGTGCGAGCAGCTCACCGCCAATCACCAGTTCACCGACCACACCGGCCGGCGCCGGTTGGCCCAGGGTGTCGAGTACATGAATCGCCCGGCCGCCCAACGCCCGGCCAATCGGCATGGTCACCGGCAACGGGTCGCGGCCGGACACGTAGTCGCTGCAATCGAGCAGCGTGGCGCTGACCGTGGCTTCGGTCGGGCCGTAGGTGTTCAGCAGGCGCACATGGCCCAGCCCGGCCCGGCCCCAGGCGGCAACACCTTCCGGCGGCATGGCTTCGCCACCGACGATCACCTGGCGCAACGCACCATAGTCACGATGACCCGCCGCCGCGAGGTCCTTGGCCAACATATTCCAGTAGGCAGTGGTCAGGTCGCTGACGCTGAACTGCTTGTCGCGCAGTTCGCGATACCAGGTCTCGCTGTCCCAGATGTCCGGCCCGCGCAGCACCACCGAGGCACCGCAAATCAGTGCCGGGTAAAGCTGCTCGACAAAGGCATCGAAGTTGAACGTGGCAAATTGCAGCGAGCGGTCCTGCGGCGTGAGGCCGAGGAAATCCAGGGCCACCCGGGCATGACGGGTCAGCGCCGAGTGGGTGATGCCAACGCCTTTCGGGCGCCCGGTGGAGCCCGAGGTGAACATCACATACGCCAGGTTTTGCGGGCCACTGCGCTGCGGCAGATTGTCGGTCTGGGTCGGGTAATCCAGTTGATCCAGGCTCAGGACGGTCACACCCGCAGCTTCTGGCAACGTCGGCACGAGGTGGCTTTGGGTCAACAGCACACGCAGACCGCTGTCCTCGATCATCGCGCCCAGTCGCTCGGCCGGGTACTCCGGGTCCAGCGGCACGTAGGCGCCACCGGCCTTGAGCACCGCCAGCAGGCTAATGATCATCTGCGTCGAACGCTCGACCGCAATGCCCACCAGCACTTCGGGGCCGACGCCGTGTTGCAGCAGCACGTGGGCCAATTGGTTGGCCTGGGCATTGAGCTGGGCATAGCTCAGGCGTTGCTCGTCGAAAATCAACGCCAGCGCGTGCGGCGTGCGTTCGGCTTGCCGTTCAAACAAACGCTGCACGCACATGTCATCGACCGGCAGCGCCAGCGGCTCGCGCACAGCGGTCGAGACCAGGGCCAGATCGCCCACGGCACTGGCGGCAGGTGCCTCGACCATCTGCAACAGCAGGTGCGCGAGATGCCCGGCCAGTTGTTCAATCGCGGCGTCATCGAACTGCTGACGATCGAAACTCAGTTGAAACGACAACTCGGCGCCGAGGTTGACCGACAGGGTCAACGGGTAATTGGTTTGTTCGAAGTTACCCACTTCACCGAAGCGCAGATCTTGCGGTGCGCCCTGTTGCAGGGCTTCGGAGATCGGGTAGTTCTCGAACACCAGAATGTTGTCGAACAGGGCTTCGCCGCCCTGCCCGGCCCAACGCTGGATGTCGAACAGTGCGGTGTGTTCTTGCTCACGCAAGGCCAGGTTCTGCGCCTGCACCTGTTGCAACCACTGCGCCAGCGGCTGTTCGGCCCGTGGGCTGGCGACCACCGGCAAGGTGTTGATGAACAGGCCGATCTGCTGCTCGACCCCGGCCAGTTGCGCCGGACGTCCGGACACCGTGGCGCCGAAACTGACCGTGTCCAGCCCGGTATAGCGTTGCAACAGCAGCAGCCAGGCTGCCTGCACCAGGGTGTTGAGGGTGACTTTCTGTTCCCGTGCAAACGTGTTGAGCCCGGCGGTCTGCGCCAGGTCCAGGGTCAGGAAATGCTCGCCCTGGGCGGCGTTGGCCGCTTCGCTGCCGGTCCACACCAGCGCTTTGGCCAACCGGGTCGGCTCATCGAACCCGGCCAACTGGCCTTTCCAGAAACCTTCGGTGACCTGCGCGTCCTGTTGCGTCAGCCATTCGATGTAGTCGCGATAACACCCCGCCGTGTTCGCCGGCACCTGGCCGCTGTAGCGTTGCAGCACTTCCCCGAGCAGCTGCGAATTGCTCCAGCCGTCCATCAAGATGTGATGGCTGGTGTAGATCAGGTGAAAACGCGCGTTGTCGAGACGCACCACCGTCAGGTTCAGCAACGGTGCGGCGGCAAGATCAAAACCCTGCTGGCGCTGCGCGGCCGCCAGTTCGCTGAGCGCCAGGGCCACATCGCTCTGGTCGCGCCAGTCATGGAAGGTGAACGGTACGGCCAGTTGCTTGTGGATCACCTGCAACGGACGCTTGAATTCTCCGTCCCAGACAAAACTGCTGCGCAGCACATCGTGCGCATCCATTGCCGCTTGCCAGGCCTCGCGGAAACGCTCGACGTTCAAGCCTTCGACATCCACGCACAGCTGATTGATGTAATCGCCGGCCTGCTGCTCGTAGAGGGTGTGGAACAGCATGCCTTGCTGCATCGGTGACAGCGGGTAAATGTCTTCGACCTGGCGTGGCGTCACGGGCAATGAATCAAGCTGGCGTTGCGTCAACCCGGCCAGCGGGAAGTCCGACGGTGTCAGGCCCTGATGCCGAGCCTCACAGCAGTGCTCGATCAACAGCCCCAGTTCCCGCGCATAAGCCTGCGCCAATCGCTCGATGGTCGACTGATCGAACATCTGCCCGCTGAACGTCCAGCCAATACTCAATTCGCCGCCATACACACGGCCATTGAGGGTCAGCCAATTGTCCAGCGGTGCCAGCGGACTTTGCTCCGCGCCCGCCGATTCGCTGGCCGGGGTGAACAGTGCGCCCGCCTCGTCGCCAAACCCGGCATCGAACTGGCCGAGGTAGTTGAAGGTAATGCGCGGCACGGGCAAGGCTTGCAGCATTTGCCGGGTACTGTCATTGCCCAGGTAGCGCAGCGCGCCAAAGCCCAGGCCTTTATCGGGGATCGCCCGCAGTTGCTCCTTGATCGTCTTGATCGAGTCCTGCGGCGTGCTCGCCGGGGTCAGCCGAACCGGGAACAGACTGGTGAACCAACCCACGCTGCGGCTCAAATCGAGTTCGTCGAACAGCGCCTCGCGACCGTGGCCTTCGAGCTGGATCAGGGTCGAGGCGTCGCCCGTCCAGTCCGCAATCACCCGCGCCAGCGCCGTCAGCAACAGGTCGTTTACCTGCGTGCGATAGGCCGCCGGTGCCTCCTGCAACAGCTGGCGGGTCTGCTGTTTGTCCAGACGGGTCTGCACATGCAAGGCGTGGCGATTGTGCAACTCGCCCTGGGGTCGATCGCAGGGCAAGTCATTGCGTGCATCCTGCAACTGTTCTTGCCAGAACCTCAGCTGAGCCTGCATCGCCGGGCTGTCGGCATGCTGTTGCAAGCGTCGCGCCCAGGCCTGGGTGGCACTGGTCTTGGCCGGCAATGTGAGCGTTTGGCCGGCCTGCAACTGCTCATAGGTCTGTTGCAGGTCTTCAAGCAGAATGCGCCAGGACACGCCGTCGACCACCAGGTGATGGATCACCAGCAACAGTCGCTGGCTGCCATCGGCCATGTTCGCCAGCACCGCGCGCAGCAGATTACCGCTCGCCAGTTCGAGGCTGCGCTGTGCCTGTTCGCCCAACTGTTCGAGTGCCGCCGCATCGGCAACCTCGGAGGTCCACAGCAGCGGCGACTGTTGCCAGAGCGCCTGTTGCTCGGCCGGGGAGCGATGCTGCGCGGTCCATTTATTACCCTGACGGGTGAAGGCCAGACGTAACACGTCGTGATGGCTGACCAGTGCCTGCAACGCACGCTCCAGGTGTTCGGCGTGCAGTGGTTTGGCGGACTTGAGCAGCACCGACTGGTTCCAGTGGTGCGGCTCGGCCATCTCGCGTTCAAAGAACAACTGCTGGAATGGCAGCAACGGCGTATCGCCAGTGACCGGGCCCTGGTCGATGCGCAAGTCGCTGTCGCCGACCTTCGCCACCGCCGCGAGGCTTTGCACGTTCTGGTGCAGGAACAGGTCTTTGGGGCTGAAATGAATCCCCGCCTGACGCGCCCGGCTGACTACCTGGATCGAGATGATCGAATCGCCGCCCAGCTCGAAGAAGTTGTCGCTGATTCCCACCTGCGACCGACCCAGCACGCTTTGCCAGATCTCCACCAGCGCTTGTTCCATAGCGCTGGTCGGGGCGCTGTAAGCCTTGCTGCTGGCTGTGGTGTCAGCCTTGGGCAACGCTTTGCGTTCCAGTTTGCCGTTGGGGCTGACCGGCATTTTTTCCAGCCACAGCCAATGCTGCGGGACCATGTAGTCCGGCAATGTCTGGCTCAGGTGTTCCTTGAGACTGCGCTGCAAGGCGTTGCGAGTTTCATCGTCGGCGTGCAGCAATGCGTCGCGGGCCGGCACCACATACGCCACCAGCAGCGTGCCGTCCTGGGCGATGACCACGGTTTCACGGACTTCGGCGTGTTCAGCCAGGCGCGCTTCGATCTCGCCCAATTCGATGCGCAGGCCACGGATTTTCACCTGATGGTCCATGCGCCCGGCGTATTCGATCACCCCGTCGGCGCGATAACGCGCCAGGTCGCCGGTGCGGTACAGACGCTGGCCGTCACCGAACGGGCTGGTCGCGAAGCGCTCCGCCGTGAGCGACGGGCGACGGTGATAACCCCGGGCCAGGCCTTCGCCGCCCAGGTACAACTCACCAATCACGCCCACCGGCACCGGCGACAACTCGTGATCGAGAATGTAAGTGCCCAGGTTGGCGATCGGCTGGCCGATCGGCACGCTGTCGCGCCCTTCCTCGATGCACGTCCAGTGCGTGACGTCGATGGCCGCTTCGGTCGGGCCGTAGAGGTTGTACAGCCCGGCATTCGGCAGCTTGGCAAACACTTGCTGCTGCGCGTCCACTGGCAGGGCTTCGCCGCTGCAGACAATCCGGGTCAGGCTGCGGCACTGGCCCACCGCAGGGTCTTGCAGGAACGCCTGCAACATCGACGGCACGAAATGCAGCGTGGTGATGCGTTGCGCGGTGATCAACTCGATCAACTGCGCCGGATCACGATGAACACCCGGTGCGGCCACCACCAGGGTCGAACCGGTCAACAGCGGCCAGAAGAACTCCCAGACCGACACGTCGAAACTGAACGGCGTTTTTTGCAACACGCTGTCCGTGGCGTCGAGCCGATAGGCCTGCTGCATCCAGCACAGGCGATTGACCAGTGCCGAATGACGGTTGCCCGCGCCTTTCGGTTTACCGGTGGAGCCCGAGGTGTAGATCACATAGGCAAGGTTTTCCCCGTCGAGATCAACGCCAGGGTTGGCATCGCTGCGGCCTTCCAGCCAGTCGCCGTCCTGATCCAGCACCAGGCTGCGAATGCCGGCCGGAATCGGCAACTGCTCAAGCAAATGGCTCTGGGTCAGCAGCAACTGGATGCCGCTGTCTGCAAACATATAGGCCAAACGTTCCTGCGGGTATTCCGGGTCCAGGGGCAAATAGGCACCGCCGGCCTTGAGAATCGCCAGCAAGCCCACGACCATTTCCACCGACCGCTCGACCGCGATGCCCACCAGCACATCCGGGCCGACACCCTGCTCGATCAGCACGTGAGCCAGTTGGTTGGCGCGGCCATTGAGTTCGGCGTAGCTCAGGCGTTGCTCGGCAAACACCAGCGCACACGCCTGCGGGGTTTTACCGACCTGCTCTTCGATCAGCGCCTGCACGCTGCGATGCAACGGGTAGTCGACAGCGGTGGCGTTCCAACCGGCGACCGTCAATTGCCGCTCGCGGTCATCGAGCAACGCCAATTGCCCGACCGGACGGTGGATGTCCTCGACCAGGCCCTGCAACAGATTCAGCCAGTGCCGGCCCATGCGCTCGATGGTCGATGGCTCGAACAAATCAGTGGCGTAGGTCAGTGACGCGTGCAGGCCTTGCGGGTTATCACTGGTGTCCAGGGTCAGGTCGAACTGCGCGGTGCGGTGTTCCCAACTGAGGTTTGCCAGCTCGATGCCCGGCAACGATTCGGCCAGCGTTGAGGCCGCTTCGCTGCGATGGTTGAACATCGCCTGGAACAGCGGGCTGTGACTCAGGTTGCGTTGCGGTTGCAGCGCATCGACCAGTTGCTCGAACGGCAGGTCCTGATGCATCTGCGCCGCCATGGCCGTCTGCTTCACCTGTTGCAGCAATTGCGCGCCCGTCAGCTGGCCGTCGAACTCGGCGCGCAGCACTTGAGTGTTGACGAAGAAGCCGATCAGACGCTCGGTCTCCAGCCGATTACGGTTGGCAATCGGCACGCCGACGCGGATATCGGCCTGGCCGCTGTAGCGATGCAGCAAGGTCTGGAACGAGCCGAGCAACAGCATGAACAGCGTGACGTTTTCCCGTCGGGCCAAGGCCTTCAGGGCATTGCTCAGGGATTCGTCGAGGGCAATCGGCAGACGCGCGCCACGGAAACTTTGCTGCGCCGGACGCGGATGATCCAGTGGCAGCTCCAGCAGCGGCTGTTCGCTGCCGAGTTTTTCGCACCAGTAGGCCAACTGCCGATCCCGTTCGCCGGCGGCCATCCATTGACGCTGCCACACCGCATAGTCGGCGTACTGCACCGGCAGTGGCGGCAATTCGGCCGGCCGGCCCTGGCTGATCGCCGCATACAGGCCCATCAAATCGTCGATCATCACCTGCAACGACCAGGCGTCGGAGACGATGTGGTGCAGGGTCAGAATCAGCACGTGATCCTGCTCGCCCACCTGCAGCAGAACGAAGCGCACCAACGAGCCGTCGAGCACATCGAACGGGCGTTGTGTTTCCTGTTCGACGAAGACCTTGATGCTCGCCTCATCGCTGGCCGCCAGGCGTTGTTCGACAAAGCTCACGCGACCTTGCGGGCGGATCACCTGCCAGGTGCGGCCATCTTCCTCGACGAACGCTGTGCGCAGGCTTTCGTGGCGCACCACCAGCGTCTCGAAGCTGCGTTGCAGGGCATTTTTGTCCAGCGCGCCGCGCATCCGCAGCGCGGTCGGGATGTTGTAGGCGGCGCTGTCGGGGTCCATTTTCCACAGGAACCATTGGCGCTCCTGGGCAAAGGACAGCGCCAGCGGTTGGTCACGGTCGACCCGGGTCATCGGCGGTGACTGTTCGCCCGGCTCGGCGCCCAGCGCCTGGACGAAATCCTCCAGGGTGCTGTGCTCGAACAGGCTGCGCAACGGCACCTGAATGCCCAGCACCCGACGCACCCGCGACACCACTTGGGTCACCAGCAGGGAGTGCCCGCCCAGCTCGAAGAAGTTGTCGGTCAGGCCCACGCGGTCCAGCTTCAGTACGTCCTGCCAGATGGCGGCGACTTGCTGTTGCCGCTCGCTCTGTGGGGCGACATAACGCGCCTGTAACTGGCTCGCGTCCACCGCTGGCAACGCCTTGCGATTGAGTTTGCCGTTAGGTGTCAGCGGCAGGTTGGCGAGGAACAGCAGATGCGCCGGGACCATGAATTCCGGCAGGCATTCCTTGAGCCGCGCCTTGAGTTCATCGCGCAGACGCAGTTGCTCGTCGGCGGCATCGAGGTCCAGTTGCGGCGCGACCACATAGGCCACCAGTTGCTGGCTGCCCAGGGCTTCCTGCGCCAGCACCGCCACTTCACGGACTGCTGGCTGCTCCAGCAAACGCGCCTCGATTTCACCCAGTTCGATGCGGAAACCGCGGATCTTCACTTGATGGTCGATACGCCCCATGTATTCGAGCACGCCGTCGTGACGATGGCGCGCCAGATCGCCGGTACGGTACAGCCGCGCGCCGTTGCCGAACGGGTCGGGCAGGAAGCGCTCGGCGGTCATTGCCGCTCGGTCGTGATACCCACGGGCCAGGCCATCCCCGCCGATCAGCAGTTCGCCAATCGAGCCCGCCGGGTTCGGTGCCAGGTCATCACCCAAAATGTACAGCGTGGTGTTGGCAATCGGTTTGCCCAGGTACGGCTGGCGCTGCTCGCGGGTCAGCTGCCAGGCCGCCGACCAGATGGTGGTTTCGGTCGGGCCATAAAGGTTCCAGACCTGCCCCGCCAGACCGAGCATGCGTTGGGCCAGGTCATCGGCCAGCGCTTCGCCACCGCAGAGGAATTTACAACCCTGGAGGGTGGGCGCCTGTTCATGGTCGAGCAACATGCGCCAGGTCGACGGCGTGGCTTGCACCATCGTGACTTGCTGTTGCCGGATCATCTCCAGCAGCGCTTGCGGATCCTGGGCGGTGTGCTTGTCCACCAGCACCACACGGGCACCGCTGAGCAGCGGGCCGTAGATTTCCAGGCCGAAAATATCGAACGAGAACGTGGTCAGCGACAGCATGCGGTCCTGGGCCTCGATGCCCGGCGCCTTGACCATGCTCACCACGAAGTTCACCAGCGCCTGATGGCGCACCATCACCCCTTTGGGCTTGCCGGTGGAGCCGGAGGTGTAAATCGCATACGCCAGGTGTTCACCGCTGAGCGCTACCTGCGGATCGGCCTCGCTGTAACCGCGAGCGTGCTCGCCTTGCGGGTCGAGCAACAGGGTCTGCACGCCGGCCGGAATCGGCAATTGCCCGATCAAATGCGCCTGGGTCAGCAGCAGTTGCAAGCCACTGTCTTCGATCATGTGCGCCAGACGGTCTTCAGGGTATTGCGGGTCCAGCGGCACGTAGGCACCGCCCGCCTTGAGAATCGCCATCAGCCCGATCAGCATTTCCAGGCTACGGTCGATGGCGATACCGACCAACTGATCCGGGCCGACGCCCCGTTCGATCAGCCGATGGGCCAACTGGTTGGCCTGGCGATTGAGTTGCGCATAACTCAGGGATTGCCCGTCGAACACCAACGCCGTGGCCTCTGGCGTGCGCCGGGCCTGGGCTTCGATCAATTGATGGATGCAACGGTCGGTCGGGTATTCGGCGGCGCTGCGGTTCCAGTCGACCAGCACCCGCTGTTGTTCGGTTTCGTCGAGCAGGCCTAGTTCGCCTAAACGCTGATGCGGATCGGCAACGATGCTGCCCAACAGGTTTTGCCAATGCCGTGCCAGACGCTCGATGGTCGCGCCGTCAAACAGGTCGGTGGCATAGGTCAGCTGTGCGCCGAGGCCTTCGGGGCCGTCGAAGGTTTCCAGGGTCAGGTCGAATTGCGCGGTGCGCGATGGCTGATGCAAGTGGCGGATCGTCAGCGCCGACTCGCCGGTGCCCTGGCGGCTTTGGCTGGCGCCGGTGCTCTGGTGGTTGTACATGACCTGGAACAGCGGGCTGTAACTCAGGCTGCGTTCCGGCTGCAAAGCCTCGACCAATTGCTCGAAAGGCAGGTCCTGATGCGCCTGGGCGGCCATCGCGGTCTGCTTGACCTGGGCCAGCAGCGTGCTGAACGTGGCCTGAGCGTCGAACTCGGTCTTGAGCACCTGGGTGTTGACGAAGAAGCCGATCAGCCGCTCGGTCTCGACCCGGTTGCGGTTAGCGGTGGGCACGCCGACGCGAATCTCGGCCTGGCCACTGTAGCGATGCAACAAGGTCTGGAACGACGCCAGCAACAGCATGAACAGGGTGACGTTTTCACTTTTGGCCAAGGCCCTCAGGCGCTCGCCCAGTGCCGGCGGCAACGCCAGCTCATGACGGGCGCCACGCAGGCTCTGCACCGCCGGACGCGGGTAATCGGTGGGCAATTCCAGCACCGGATGTTCGCCGCCCAAGTGCGCCTGCCAATACTCCAGCTGCCGCTCGCGCTCCCCGGCTTCCATCCAGTGCCGTTGCCAGATGCCATAGTCGGCGTACTGGATCGACAGCGCCGGCAAAGCGAGTTCCTGGCCCTGGCGGTAAGCGCCGTACAGTTGCAGCAGTTCATCGACCATGACCCGCATCGACGCGCCAT
Source organism: Pseudomonas sp. Pseusp15 (assembly GCF_059492165.1). Taxonomy (NCBI): domain Bacteria; kingdom Pseudomonadati; phylum Pseudomonadota; class Gammaproteobacteria; order Pseudomonadales; family Pseudomonadaceae; genus Pseudomonas; species Pseudomonas sp. Pseusp15. The sequence goes on along the minus strand of NZ_CP168523.1, from coordinate 1,103,483 downwards.
CCGAGGCGATGTGGTGCTGGGTCAGGGTCAGCACGTGCTCCTGCGCACCAAGGCGCAGCAGGCTGACGCGCAACAGCGGCCCGTTGACCAAGTCGAACGGCTGCCCGGCCTGTTCGGCGACGAACGCTTGAATCTGCGCTTCTGGCGACAGGGCATCGGGGCTTTCATCCAGTTCATGCACGGCGACGGTCAGGTTCATGTGCGGATGAATCACCTGCACCGCTTGCTCATCCTGCTGCCGGAACGTGGTGCGCAGGCTTTGATGACGGGCAATCAGCGCATTGAACCCCCGTTCGAGTGCCGCGATGTCGAGTTCGCCCTGCAACTGCATGGCACTGGGGATGTTGTAGGCGGCGCTGTCGGGGTCCATCTGCCAGAGGAACCACTGGCGCTCCTGAGCAAAAGACAGCGGCACCGGATCGAACTGCGACTGGGTTTCGGGAATCGGCAGGTTCGCCGGTGAAACGCCCTCCTCGAGCATCTTCTGCAGATAGACCCTGCGCTTGTCGAGCGGCAAAGTAATGAAGCGCCGGGCGATCTTCAAAGCGACATTGGTATCCATCAAGCTTCCTCCATTTCATCAAGCAGGGCGTCCAGCTTGCTCAGTTTCAACGTATCGACCTGCTCACCTGCGGTTGCCAGACTGCTGACGAAATCCGTGAGTACGGGGTGTTGAAAAATCAGTTGTGGGGTCAGTTTCAGGCCCAGTTCCAGTTGCAGGCGTGAAACCACATTGACGGCCAGCAACGAGTGGCCGCCCAGTTCGAAAAAGTGATCCAGCAGGCCGACACGCTCGACTTGCAGCACGTGCTGCCAGATCGCCGCAACCTGCTGCTCGCGCTCGCTCTGCGGGGCGACATAACGCCCCTGTAAATGACCGCCCTCCACCGTCGGCAACGCCTTGCGGTCGAGCTTGCCGTTGGGCGTCAGCGGCAATTGTTCGAGGAATAGCAGGTGCGCCGGGACCATGAACTCCGGCAAAGACTCCCTGAGCCGTGCCTTGAGTTCATCGCGCAGGGACTGCTGATCGTCGGCAGCCTCTAGGCCCAGTGGTGAAGCGACCACGTAGGCCACCAGTTGCTGATTGCCCAGGGCTTCCTGCGCCAGCACCGCCACTTCGCGAACCGCTGGCTGCTCCAGCAGACGCGCTTCGATTTCCCCCAGTTCGATGCGGAAGCCGCGGATCTTCACCTGATGATCGATTCGGCCTCGGTACTCGAGCACGCCATCGGCCTGATAGCGGGTCAGATCGCCGGTGCGGTACAGGCGCTCGCCGTTGCTGGCGAACGGGTTCGGCACGTACTTCTCGGCGGTCATGCCCGGCCGCCCCAGGTAACCCCGAGTGATGCCGGCACCGGCCAGGTACAACTCGGCCGATACGCCCTGCGGCACCGGGTGCAGATCAGCGTCGAGCAAATAGCTGGCGGTGTGTTTGAGCGGGCGACCAATGTTCGCCGTGCCACCCGCTTCGCGACGGGTCCAGGTGGAATAGGTGGTGTCTTCCGACGGGCCATAAAGATCGTAGACATGCGCCACGGTCGGTTGCCCATAAAGCGCATCGACCAGCGACTGCTTCAGCGGCTCACCGGCGAGGTTGATGATGCGCACGCTCGGCGGGATCTGCCCGGCACTGTGCAGCGCATTGATCGCCGACGGCACGGTGTTGATCAGGCGAACCTGATCGCGGGCCGGCAGTTGCGGCAACTCCAGGGCGTTGCGGGCGATGATCAGCGAGCCGCCGTTGGCCAGGGTGACAAACAACTCCCACACCGACAGGTCGAAACACACCGAAGTCGAGGCCAGTACCCCCTGAATATCGTCGCGGCTGTACACCGATTGCGACCAGTCGATCAGCGCCAGCACGTTGCGATGGGCGATGGCCACGCCTTTGGGCTTGCCGGTGGAGCCGGAGGTGTAGATCACGTAGGCCAGGTTATCCGGCGTGACACGGGTGACCGGGGCGATGCGCGGATAATCCGCCAGCCACGACTCGGCGTTGTCCATCAACAGCACTTGAGTGCCCGCCGTCACGTTCAATGTTGCCGCAACAGCCTGCTCGGTCAGCAGCACCAACGCGCGGCTGTCGTCGAGCATGTAGGCCACGCGGTCGGCCGGATAATCCGGGTCCAACGGCACATAGGCGCCGCCGGCCTTGAGCACCGCCAGCAGCGCCACCAACAGACTGTCGGAACGTTGCATCGCCACGCCGACCCGCACTTCCGGGCCCACGCCCAACTCGATCAGCTTGTGGGCGAATTGGTTGGCGCGGCTGTCGAGTTCGGCGTAAGTCAATTGCTTGGTTGCGAAGGTCACCGCCAGCGCATCCGGCATGGCCGCGACCTGCCTGGCGATCAGCTCATGGATGCACAGATCATCGGAGAAACCTTCGTCAGCAGGGTTCCAATCCAGCAACACTTGTTGCTGCTCGGTTTCATCCAGCAGCAACAACTCGCCGAGACAGCGTTCACCGGCGTCGATCATCTGGCTCAACAGGTGCTGCAAATGAGCCGCCAGTCGCGTCACTGTCGCCTGCGCAAAACTGCCGCGCTGATAGCTGAAGTGCAGCGACAGTTGCGCGTCGAGGCTCACCAGCAGGGTCAGCGGATAGTTGGTTTGCTCGCGGCTGGCCACCGGACCAAAGCGCAGCCCTTGCAGGGCGCCCTGCTCCAGGGCCTGGGCGATCGGGTAGTTCTCGAACACCAGAATGTTGTCGAACAGCGCTTCACCGCCCTGCCCGGCCCAGCGCTGGATATCGAACAGCGCGGTGTGTTCGAACTCGCGCAAGGCCAGGTTTTGCCCTTGCACCGCTTGCAGCCAACTAGCGAGCGATTGCTCGGCCCGAGGGCTGGCGATCACCGGCAAGGTGTTGATGAACAGCCCGATCTGCTGCTCGACACCCGGTAAGTCTGCCGGACGACCAGCGACCGTCGCGCCGAAGGCCACGGTGGTTTTGCCGGTGTAGCGTTGCAGCAACAGCAACCAGGCCGCCTGTACCAGCGTGTTGACGGTGACTTTCGCGGCCCGGGCGAACTCGCCCAGACGCAGGGTTTGATCGGCCTCCAGCACCTGGAAGTGATCGCCGTAACCTTGGGTTTCGGTAGACGCTTGCGGCACTGCGACGGTCTGGGCCAGGCGCGTCGGCTCTTCCAGCGCCAGCAGCGCCGGGGTCCAGAACGCTTCGCTGGCGGCCGAGTCCTGGCGTTGCAGCCAGGCGATGTAATCGCGGTAACGTCCGCTGTGAGCGCCGTTGAACTGGCCGCTGTAACGCTGCAGAACTTCGCCGAGCAACTGCGAGTTGCTCCAGCCGTCCATCAGGATGTGATGGTTGGTGTAGATCAGGTGATGACGGTGGTCGTCGATGCGCGCAATCACCAACCGCAACAAGGTCGGTGCGCTCAAGTTGAGGGCTTGGCGTTCCGTGTCGGCGAGCGTCTGCAAGGCCTGATCGCGCTGCGGATGGGCGCGTAAATCATGCAGGCTGTAAGGCATCTGCGCGTGTTTGCCGACCACCTGCACCGGGTTTTCCAGTTCGCCCTGCCAGACAAAGCGTGTGCGCAGAATGTCGTGGGCATCCACCGCTGCTTGCCAGGCCTGATGGAAACGCTCGGGGTCGAGCCCTTCCACATCCAGGCGAATCTGGTTGATGTAATCGCCGGTGGTTTCCTGGTACACGGCATGGAACAACATGCCCTGCTGCATCGGCGACAGCGGATAGAGGTCTTCGATCGATTGCGGCGCCAGCGGCAAGCCGTCCAGTTGTGCCTGGCTCAAGCGCGCCAGCGGGAAGTCCGACGGGGTGACGCCGTGCTGCCCGGCCCGGCAGCAATGGGCGATCAGCGCTTGCAGTTCCTGGGCGTAATCGTCGGCCAGCGCCTGAATGGTCGACTCATTGAACCGTTCGCGGCTGAAGGTCCAGCCCAGGTTCAGTTCACCGCCATACACCTGGCCATTGAGGGCCAACTGATTGGCCAATGGCGCCCGGGCGTCCAGTTCATCACCGGCCGCATCACTGCACGGTACAAACAAGGCGCCGTCGGCTTCGGTGAAGCTGCCGTCGAACTGGCCAAGATAATTGAAGGTCAGGCACGGCACCGGCAATTGGCTGAGGATTTGACGTGCAGCGTCGTCACCCAGATGGGCCAGCGCACCAAAACCGAGGCCCTTGTTCGGGATCGCGCGCAGCTGTTCCTTGATCTGTTTCAGCGAACCACCGAGGTCAGCGACCGGCGTCAGTTTGGCCGGGTACAGGCTGGTGAACCAGCCGACGGTGCGGGTCAGGTCAACGCCGTCGAACAGCTCTTCACGGCCATGACCTTCGAGCTGGATCAACGCGCTGTCGGTCCCGGTCCAGCGCACCATGACGCGGGCCAGAGCGGTCAGCAGCAGGTCGTTGACCTGCGTGCGATACGCCGCCGGGGCGTCTTGCAGCAGTTGCCGGGTCATTTCCTTGTTCAGTTGCGTGCGCACCGTCAGTGCATGCTTGTTCTGTTGCCCGCCCTCGGGATTGTCCTCCGGCAACGCCACGTCGGCGCCGTGTAACTGCTGTTGCCACCAGGCCAGTTCGCTGCGCAGTTCAGCACTGCGGGCGTAGGTTTGCAGGTGCTCGGCCCAGACCTTGGCCGCACTGGTTTTGGCCGGCAATTGCAGGGGCTCGCCGCTCAACAGCTGACGGTAAGCGGTTTGCAGATCGTCAAACAGAATCCGCCACGACACGCCGTCCACCACCAGATGGTGGATCGCCAGCAACAGGCGCTGAGTGCCGTCATCGAGGTTCGCCAGCACCGCGCGCAGCAGCGGCCCGTGTTGCAGGTTCAAGCTGCGTTGCGCCTCATTGGCCACCGCTTCCAGTGCCGTGGCGTCGGCGACGTCAACCGCCCAGAGCAACGCCTCGGTCTGGCTGCCCGGCGCACGGTATTGCGCCTGCCAGCCCTCGGCCTGTTCGACGAAACTCAAGCGCAAGCCATCGTGGTGAGTAACCAGCGCACCAAACGCCTGCTCAAGCAGATTGGCATTCAGTATTTGCGTCGGCTTGAGCATCACCGCCTGGTTCCAGTGCTGACGCTCGGGGATGGTCTGTTCGAAGAACGCCTGCTGCACCGGCAATAACACCAGATCGCCTGTGACCGGCCCCTGATCGATGACCTGAGCCTGCTCACCCAACCGCGCCACCGTGGCCAGTGCCTGGATGGTCTGGTGCTGGAACAGGTCTTTTGGCGTGAAGCGGATGCCGGCCTGACGGGCGCGGCTGACCACTTGGATCGAGATGATCGAATCGCCGCCCAGTTCGAAGAAGTTGTCGCTCAAACCGACCTGATCGAGTTTCAGCACGTCCTGCCAGATCGTCGCCAGTTGCTGCTCCAGTGCGTTTTGCGGCGCCACATAGGCTTGCTGCAATTGGCTGATGTCCGGCTTGGGCAGGTTCTTGCGGTCGAGTTTGCCGTTGGGGGTCAGCGGGAGGCGCTCAAGCAGCAGCAAATACGCCGGGACCATGTGCGCCGGCAGAGCGACTTTAAGTTGCTCGCGCAGGCTGTCGGCGAAATCAGCCTGTTCGGCATCGAGCGCATCGGCGACCACATAAGCCACCAGGCGCTTGCCGCTGCCGGCGGTGCCTTCCTGGGCGACCACCACGGCTTCGCGCACCCCGTCGAGGGCTTGCAGGCGCGCTTCGATTTCTCCCAGTTCGATGCGGAAACCGCGAATCTTCACCTGATTGTCGATGCGATCCAGGTAATCGAACGTGCCGTCGGCGCGTTGCCGCACCAGGTCGCCGGTGCGGTACAGCAGGCCACCGACCGCACTGAACGGATCGGCGACAAAGCGCTCCGCCGTCAGGCCCGGACGGTTCAGGTAACCCCGGGCCAGGCCGGTGCCGCCCAGGTACAGCTCACCGGCCATGCCTTGGGGCAGCAGGTTCAGGTCGGCGTCCAGCACGTAAGCGCTGCGGTCACCGATGCGACTGCCGATCGGCGCGTAGGCCGCGCCGCACTGTACGTCGCGCCCGGCCTTCCAGATCAGCGGCGTGACCACGGTTTCGGTCGGGCCGTAGCCGTTGATGATGTAGTCCGGATCGAGCGCACGCTTGACCCGTTCGAAACTGGCGTTGGGCACGGCATCACCGCCGAAGCAGTAGATCCGCACCTTCGGCGGGTGGCCTTCACGTTCGGCGTGTTCGGCCAGTTGTTGCAGGTAGACCGGCGGGAACGCCACCACCGTCACGCCGTGTTCGCGCATGGCGTTGTAGGTCTGTTCCGGGGTCCACAGGCTGTCGTCGCGAATCAGCAGCGAGGCGCCGTGGGTCAGGCTGGTCAGCCAACGCTCATGGGCGCCGTCGAAGGCGAAGGACATGAAGTGGAATTCGCAGTCGCTGTCACGCATTTCATAGCGTTCGCCAATGGCCTGGCAATGCATCGCCAGCGGGCCATGGGCGACGCTCACGCCTTTGGGGTTACCGGTGGAGCCGGAGGTGTAAATGACGTAAGCGAGGTTCTGCGGATCGAGCGGCACCTTGGGTGCGGTAAGGGATTGGCTGCGCAGATCGAGACGGTCGAGCTCCAGCACCGGGACCGCATCATCCACCGGCAACTGCGCCGAAACCGACGAATCGCTGAGCAACAACGCCAGCCCCGAATCCTCGATCAGATAGGCCAGGCGTTCGCGCGGGTAGCTGGTGTCCAGCGGCACGTAGGCACCGCCGGCCTTGAGCACCGCCAGCAGCGCGACAATCACCCCTTCGCTGCGCGGCAAGGCCACGCCGACCCGGCTTTCCGGGCCGACACCCCGGGCGATCAAAGCGTGGGCCAATTGATTAGCGCGTTGGTCGATGTCGCCATAGCTGAACCGCTGACCGGCGAAAATCACCGCTGTGCGCTTGGGGCGTTGGGCGGCGAGTTCGGCGATGCGCTGGTGCACGGCGACATTCACCGGATACGGCTGCGGCTGGTTATTGGCCTGTTGCTGCGACAGCTCGGCAGCGCTGGCCAGGGCAATTTCACCAAGATTGCGTTCGGCCGACTCGGCGAACTGCTCCAGCAGTTGCAACAGGTGCGCACCGATGCGTTCGATCGCCGGCGTTGAGAAATGCGCCCGGTCGAAGCTGTAATGCAGCGCCAGGGTCTGGCCCAATGTCACGGCAACGCTCAACGGATAATGGGTTTGCTCAAGGTTGGCGACGTCGCCGAATACCACGCCTTGCTCCGCGCCCTGCTGCAGCGCCTGGGCAATCGGGTAGTTCTCGAACACCAGAATGTTGTCGAACAGGGCTTCGCCGCCCTGCCCGGCCCAGCGTTGAATGTCCGCCAGCGGCGTGTGTTCGAACTCGCGCAGGCTGAGGTTTTGCGCCTGTACCGCTTGCAACCAGTGGCCGACGCTTTGGTCCGGACGCGGCGCGCCGATCACCGGCAAGGTATTGATGAACAAGCCGACCGCTTGCTCGATGCCGGGCAAGTCTGCCGGACGCCCGGCCACCGTGGCGCCGAAAGCCACGGTTGGGTGACCGGTGTAGCGTTGCAACAACAGCAGCCACGCGGCTTGCACCAACGTGTTGAGGGTGACTTTCTGTTGCCGGGCAAAGGCTTCAAGGCCTTGGGTGCGACTGATGTCCAGGGTCTGGAAGTGGTCGCCGTGCCCGCTCAGGGTTTCGTTGCCGGACGCCACCCGCGCCAGTCGGGTCGGCTCTTGCAAGGAGGCCAATGGCTCGCGCCAGAAGTCCTGGCTCAGTTGCCCATCCTGACGCTGCAACCAAGCGATGTAATCGCGATAGCGTCCGCCGGTAGCTATCGGCGGGCGACCGCTGTAACGCTGCAAGACTTCGCCGAGCAACTGCGAGTTGCTCCAGCCGTCCATCAGGATGTGGTGATGGGTGTAAATCAGCTGCCAGCTATCGGCTGCGGTGCGCACCAACACCAGTCGCAGCAACGGTGCCTGGCTCAGGTCGAATCCTTGTTGGCGCTCGGCATTGGCCAGTTCATTCAAGGCCTGAAGCTGATCGTCACGCTCACGCCAGTCGAGCACGGTGAACGGCAACTGCACCTGCTTGTGGACGATCTGCACCGGTTGTTCCAGTTCGCCTTGCCAGACAAAACCGGTACGCAAGATGTCCTGTGCATCGACCGTGGCCTGCCAAGCGGCGCGGAAACGCTCCGGCTCGAGGCCTTGCACATCCACCCGCAGCTGATTGATGTATTCACCCGCCGCCTGCTCGTACAGGGTATGGAACAACAGCCCCTGCTGCATCGGCGACAGCGGATAGAGGTCGTCGAGTTGGCCGACGGCCACCGGCAATGCATCGAGTTGTGCCTGGGTGATGCGCGCCAGCGGGAAGTCCGATGGCGTGGCCTGTGGCACCTCAAGGGTGCAGCAATGCTCGATCAATGCGTTGAGTTCGACAGCGTATTGATCAACCAGCTGCTGGATGGTCGTGGTGTCGAACATCTCGCGGCTGAAGGCCCAGCTCATCGACAGCTCGCCGCCGTACACCTGGCCTTCGACCGTCAGCCAGTTGGCCAACGGCGCCGACGGATCCTGGGCCACACCGCTGCCTTCGCTGGACGGCACAAACAACGCCGCTTCGTCGAACTGACGGTCGAACTGCCCCAGGTAGTTGAAGGTGATGCGCGGTTGCGGCATGGCTGCCAGTGCGGCGCCAACCTGCGAGTCGCCCAGATAGCGCAGCACGCCGTAGCCCAGTCCTTTGTCCGGCACCGCGCGCAGTTGCTCCTTGACCGTTTTGATCGATGCGCCGAGGTCGCCGACCGGGCTCAGGTTGACCGGGAACAGACTGGTGAACCAGCCGACAGTGCGGGTCAAATCGATGTCGTCGAACAGGTCTTCACGGCCGTGGCCTTCGAGCTGGATCAGCGTGCTGCCCTGCCCGGTCCAGCGGCACACGGCCCGCACCAGCGCGGTCAGCAGCAAATCATTGACCTGAGTGCGATAAGCCGCCGGCGCCTGTTGCAGCAGTTTGCGGGTTTGTTCGGCATCGAAGATCAGTTCGACTTTCTGCTCGAAACGGTTTTGCAGTGCACCGTCTGGGCGGTCGCACGGCAAGTCGGTTTGCGGCGCATCGCGCAGTTGCGCCTGCCAATAATCGACACTGTTGTGGAACGTTGGCAGGTGGCTTTGTAGACGCGCCACCCAGCGCTGGTATGAACTGGTTTTCACCGCCGTCGTCAGCGTCGAGCCATCGCGTGCCTGGCGATAGAACTGTTGCAGATCCTCCAGCAACACCCGCCACGACACACCGTCCACCACCAAGTGGTGAATCACCAGCAGCAGCCGCTGAGTGCCATCGGCCATCTGCACCGACAACGCTCGCAGCAACGGGCCGCTGCTCAGATCAAGACTGCGCTGGGCTTCGTCGCACAACGCATTCAGCTCTTCGAGCGATTGCGCCGAGCGTTGCCACAGCACCGACTCAACAGACGCTGCGCCATAGGCCTGCTGCCAACCGGCGTCGGTCTGTTGATAACGCAGACGCAACCCATCGTGATGCTGGAGCAACTGCGCCAACGCCTGATCCAGCGCCCCGGCATCCAGCGCTTCGCGCGGCACCAGCAGCAGCGACTGGTTCCAGTGATGACGCTCAGGGATGGCTTGCTCGAAGAACCAGTGCTGCACCGGCGTCAGGGCCACCGCGCCAACAGCCGGACCTTGATCGATCAGGTTCTGCTCGCCGCTGCGGGCCACTTGCGCCAGGCTGCGGATAGTCTGGTACTGGAACAGGTCTTTGGGGCTCAACAGGATGCCCGTCTGACGCGCGCGGCTGACCACTTGCATCGACACAATGGAGTCGCCGCCCAGCTCGAAGAAGTTGTCTTCAAGGCCGACGTTGTCGATGGCCAGGATGTCTTGCCAGATCGCCGCCAGCGACTTTTCCAGCGCCGTGCGCGGCGCCACGTGTTCACGTTGTTGCTGGGTGCCGTCGACCGCAGGCAAGGCCTTGCGGTCGAGCTTGCCGTTGGGGGTCAACGGCAATTGTTCGAGGAACAGCAGATACGCCGGGACCATGTAGTCCGGCAAATGTCGGCGCAGCGCGGCTTTCAGGGTTTCGCGCAGGTTCGCTTGAGCATCGGCATTGTCCGCCAACAGCGCTGCATCGGCGGGCACGATGTAGGCGACCAGTTGCTGACCGCTGGCGCCGTCCTGGGCCAGCACCGCCAGTTCGCGTACCGCGTCCTGCTGCAACAGCCGCGCTTCGATTTCACCCAGCTCAATGCGGAAACCACGAACCTTGACCTGATGGTCGATGCGACCGACGTATTGCAACGCGCCGTCGACCTGATAGCGGGTCAGGTCACCGGTGCGATACAGACGCTCGCCGTTGCTGGCAAACGGGTTCGGCACGTATTTCTCGGCGGTCATGCCCGGTCGCGCCAGGTAACCCCGGGTGATGCCCGCGCCGGCCAGGTACAGCTCAGCCGATACGCCCTGCGGCACCGGTTGCAGATCGGCATCGAGCAAATAGCTGGCGGTGTGCTTCAACGGTCGGCCAATGTTGGCGCTGCCGCCGGACTGGCGGCGAGTCCAGGTGGAATAGGTGGTGTCTTCCGACGGGCCGTAAAGGTCGTAGACATGCGCCACGGTCGGCTGCCCATAAAGCGCGTCGACCAGCGACTGCTTCAGCGGCTCACCGGCCAGATTGATGATGCGCACGCTCGGCGGGATCTGCCCGTCGCGTTGCAACGCATTGATCGCCGACGGCACGGTGTTGATCAGGCGCACCTGATCGCGGGCCGGCAATTGCGGCAGCTCCAGGGCGTTGCGGGCGATGATCACCGAACCGCCGTTGGCCAGGGTGACAAACAGCTCCCACACCGACAGGTCGAAACACACCGAGGTCGAGGCCAGCACACCCTGAATGTCGTCGCGGCTGTACACCGATTGCGACCAGTCGATCAGCGCCAGCACGTTGCGATGGGCGATGGCCACCCCTTTGGGCTTGCCGGTGGAACCGGAGGTGTAGATCACGTAGGCCAGGTTATCCGGCGTGACGCCGGTCACCGGTGCGCTGCTTGGGTAAGTGACCAGCCATGGCTCGGCGTTGTCCATCAACAACACTTGTGTCTCGGCAGCGATGCTCAATGTTGCCGCAACGGCCTGCTCGGTCAGCAGCACCAATGCACGGCTGTCTTCGAGCATGTAGGCCACGCGGTCGGCCGGGTAATCCGGGTCCAACGGCACGTAGGCGCCGCCGGCCTTGAGCACCGCCAGCAGCGCTACCAGCAAGCTGTCGGAACGCTGCATCGCCACGCCGACCCGCACTTCCGGACCCACGCCCAACTCGATCAGCTTGTGGGCGAGTGGGTTGGCGCGGCTGTCGAGTTCGGCGTAAGTCAGTTGTTTGGCCGCGAAGGTCGCCGCCAGCGCATCCGGTTGGGCGGCGACCTGGCGGTCGATCAATTGATGGATGCACAGATCATCGGCGAAACCTTCGTCAGCGCGGTTCCAGTCATGGACGATGCGTTGGTATTCCTCGGCTTCAAGCATCGGCAAATCGCTGATGCGCTGCTGGCTGTCGTTGACCATACCGTGCAGCAAATGGGTCCAGTGCCGCGCCATGCGCTCGATGGTCGGCGCATCGAACAGGTCATTGGCATAGGTCAGCGCGGCGTGCAGTGTGCCGGCCTTTTCATAGGTGTCCAGGGTCAGGTCGAATTGGGTGGTGCGCCCTTCCCATTCGATCATGCCCAGTTCCAGGCCCGAGGCGGTGGTTACCGTGGAAATGTCCGCCACCTGCGGCTGATGGTTGTACATCACCTGGAACAACGGCGTATGGCTGAGGCTGCGCTCCAGCTTTAGCGCTTCCACCAGCCGCTCGAATGGCAAGTCCTGATGGGCCTGGGCGCCGAGGGCGGTTTCCTTGATGTCACTGAGCAAATCCGCCACGCGGGTCTGGCCATCGAGCCGGGTGCGCAGCACTTGGGTGTTGACGAAGAAACCGATCAGGCCTTCGATTTCGCCGCGATTGCGGTTGGCGATCGGCACGCCGACGCGGATGTCGGTCTGCCCGGTGTAACGGTGCAGCAACGCGTTGAATGCGCCGAACAACAGCATGAACAAGGTGATGTTGTGCTTCTGCGCGGTGGCTCGCAGTTGCTCGGCCAGTGGGCCGTCGACGCCGAACTCATAACGCGTGCCGCGATAGCTGGGCATCGCCGGGCGCGGGTGATCGGTGGGCAGCTCCAGCACCGGATGCTCGAAGCCCAATTGGGCTTGCCAGTATTCCAACTGCCGCGCCTGCTCCCCGGCTTCCAGCCAGCGGCGTTGCCACAAGGCATAGTCGCTGTATTGAATCGGCAACGGCGCGAGCTGCGGTTGCACGCTGGCATCATGGGCGTCGTAGCAGCGGATGAACTCGTCGATCAACACGTTCATCGACCAGCCATCAGAAACGATGTGGTGCAGGGTCAGCAGCAGCACGTGCTCCTGCTCGGCGAGCTTGAGCAGCTTGACCCGCAGCAGCGGCCCGACGGCCAAATCGAACGGCAGCAACGATTGCTGCTGGGCGGCCTCGGCCACGGCCTGTTCGCGCTCAAGGGTTGGCAGCGCGCTGAAATCAATTTGCTCGATCACCAACGGCGCACTGGCAGGTGCCTGTTGCAGGGACTCGTCGGCCTGGCGCTGGAACACCGTGCGCAAGGTTTCATGACGCGCCACCAGGCTGGCGAACGCTTGCTCCAGGGCCGGCAGGTTCAGTTGCCCGGTCAAGCGCACTGCGCCCGGCAAGTTGTAGGCGCCGCTGTGCGGGTCCAGTTGCCAAAGAAACCACATGCGCTGCTGGGCGTAGGACAGCGCTTGCCGGTCCTCGGCCTCGACCCCTTGCGGAATCGGAAAACGGGCGAAGTCCACGCCCTCCTTGTGCAAGGCCGCAAGGAACATCTGGCGCTTTTCCAGGGGCAACCCGATAAACCGGCGAGCAAGTTTCAAGGAGTCTTCAGCATTCATTTCTTAGCATCCGGATCAGTAGGCAGGAAGCACAAAGGCACGTCGTCCCTATGAAACGAATGCAGACCGGAAAAATTAGCGTTTGAGAACAAGTATCAGGAAGGGAGGTCGAAGCGACTGGAATCGGCAGGGCGGCGAAGGAATGACGGCCGAACACAGACCTGTGGCGAGGGAGCTTGCTCCCGCTCGGCTGCGCAGCAGTCGTAAACCGGCGAATGCGGTATTCCTGACACAGCGAGGTCGCAGGTTTTAGGGTCGCTTCGCAACCCAGCGGGAGCAAGCTCCCTCGCCACAGAGATCACCAAACTGAAGCATCGTGTTAACCGACAGCCGCCAAGGCATGCCGCCGATGGTGAACCTCCAGCTGATCCTTGATCACCCGCAGCACCTTGGCTTCGTGCTCATGAATGAAGAAGTGCCCACCGGCCAACATGTCCACCGAAAAGCTGCCGAGGGTTTCCCTGCTCCAGCCGATCAACTGTTCGGTGGTGGCCTTGTCGGCCTTACCACCCAGCACATGCACCGGGCACTTGAGCAATGGCCGCTGCACCGGCTGAAAACGCCCACACAATAGAAAATCCGCACGCAGAATCGGCAGTGTCAGGCTCATCAGCTCTTCATTGGCCAGCACCGCTTCGCTGGTGCCATTGAGCGTGCGTAGCTGCTCGATCAACTGCGCATCGGTTTTGGGCTCGGCAAAGCCCCGATCGTAGTCGGCGCGCATCGTTGGCGCCGCCGTCCCCGAGGCAAACAGCGCCACCGGTTCCGGACAACCCAGCGCACGAAAGGCGTGGGCCAGCTCACACGCGAGCAAGGCGCCCAAGCTATGGCCAAACAGCGCATAGGGCGCCTTGAGCGTCGAACGCAACTCCCTGGCCAATTGCATCGCCAGCGCGCGCATGTCGGTGTGCAGCGGTTCGCCAAACCGTGCGCCCCGCCCCGGCAGCTCCACCGGTTGCAACTGCAGCCACTGCGGCAACTTGCGTCGCCAACGGCTGTAGACCATGGCACTGGCGCCAGAATACGGCAGGCACAGCAGGGTCAGCTTGGTCACCACGTTTACCTCAAAAAGTCGTCTGTATGGGAAGACGACCCGCGAGGAGCGCAAATTAGTCAGCGTCGGTTAAATCTCCGCTGCAGGTGCTCGTTTCTCTTCAAACCAGAATCAGTTCAAACCAAAACCAGCTCAGACCAAAACCAACAAGAGGCGTCGCCGTGGACCTGCAGACCATCCTGGGCAAACTGTTCGCCAATGCCGGTGCCGTCGGCATCGAAGGGGTTTTTCAATTCGTGTTCGGCCCGCATCAGGCGTACTGGTCCGAGGTCAAGACCAGCAGCCGCACCGAAGCCGGCCGTCATCCCAGCCCCGACGTGACCATCGAAGTCGCGGAACAGGACTTTCTCGGGATCATGGGCGGCATGGCCAATGTCGAGGAACTGTTCGCCAGCGGCCGCTTGAAAATCGGCGGCAACATGGGCCTGGCGACGATGCTGCCGCAGATCATCGATCACGCCCGCCATGGTGGCGGCGTGGTGGAAAAGGTCGACATGAACAAGCGCTACCCGACCCCGCCGCGTTTCAGCGAAAAGGTCTCCGCCAGCCTGTCGCCCCAACGCTCGGTGGAGCGTCGGCCACGTCGCGAACTGTCAGTGCTGGAGTTCGAAACGCGCTACCTGCCCCACGGGATTCCGCTGGTGATCAGCGATGCCCTGCAAGACTGGCCCCTGTTCAAGCTCAGCCGCGAAGAATCGCTGGTGCATTTCGCCGAACTGCAAGGCATCACCCGCCACGGCGATTACGTGAAGAAAACCTTCTCCACGGAGCGGGATTTCCGCTCCACCTCCATGGCCGAGTTCATCGCTTCGCTGGACACCCCGGCAGTGAAAAGCGCCGATGGCGAACCTCCGGCGTACATGGGCAACAACATCCTGCCGGCGCAGTTGATGGAGCAGATCAAGTACCCGCCCTACTTCGATCAAGCGCTGCTCATCCCGCCCCGCATCTGGATCGGCCCCAAGGGCACGCTGACACCGCTGCACCGCGACGACACCGACAACCTGTTCGCTCAGGTCTGGGGCCAGAAAACCTTCACCCTCGCCGCGCCCCATCACCGTGAAGCCCTCGGCACCTGGTCGACAGCCCCGCAGGGCGGGCTCGACGGTTGTGATTTCAACCCGGATGCGCCGGATTACCAGCGTTTCCCCGGCGCGCAAGACGTGACGTTTCTGCGAGTAACCCTGGAGGCCGGCGACCTGCTGTTTCTGCCCGAAGGCTGGTTCCATCAGGTGGAATCGGTCTCGACATCGTTGTCGGTGAATTTCTGGGTGAATTCGGGAAGAGGCTGGTAATCCCTTACGGGAGCAGCGGGCTATTTCAAATGACGGAAACTCTGCACCGCCGCCCCCAACACCACGGCACCCGCGGCAATCGACACCCAGAACCCGCTGCGCGCCCCGAACGCATCCACCAGCCAGCCGGAACTGGCCGCGCCGATCGCCACGCCGATGCTCAAACCGGTGACCAGCCAGGTCAGGCCTTCGGTGAGTTTGGCCGGCGGCACGATGCGCTCCACCAGCGCCATCGCCACAATCAGGGTCGGAGCGAAGAACAGCCCGGCAACGAACACCGCCAGCGACAAGCCGACAATATTCGCCGCCAGCAGCAACGGCAACGTGGTCACCGCCGTCGCTACCCCGCCATAGAGAAACAGTAACGGCAGCGGCAGTTTCGAGCGCAGCGCGCCGAACGCCAACCCGGCCAGGCATGAACCGATGGCATACACCGACAGCACAATGCTCGCGGCCGCCGGTTGCCCCTGCTGCGCGGCGAAGGCAACGCTGACCACATCCACCACACCGACAATAGTGCCCATGGCAACCATCAACAGCATCAACAACTGGATCTCGCTCGAGCGGATGATCGAACCCTGATGGTGTTCTTCATGGGGATGCACTGGCGGCTCGGTGCCGCGCTGCAACACAAGCGCCGTGACCCCGATCGCCAGCATCAGCAACGCCGCCAACGGCCCCGCCTCGGGGAACGCCACCACGCACAACCCCACCGACAGCGGCGGCCCGACGATAAAACACACCTCATCCAGCACCGACTCCAGCGCATAGGCGGTTTGCAACTCAGGGCGACCGCGATACAACTCGGTCCAGCGTGCCCGCACCATCGCCGACATGCTCGGCATGCAACCGGCCAGCGCGGCAAACGCAAACAACGTCCAGTGCGGCGCCTGCAAGCGGGTGCAGAGCAACAGCATCAACAGCGCCCCGCCACCGACCAGTGCCGATACCGGCAAGATCCGGCCTTGCCCAAAACGGTCCACCAGCCGCGAAACCTGCGGCGCACAAAACGCCGTGGCCAGGGCAAAAGTCGCCGCGATGGAGCCCGCCAGGCCATAACCGCCCTGGAGCTGCGAGAGCATGGTGATCAGCCCGATGCCGGTCATGGAAATCGGCATGCGCGCGATCATCCCGGCCAGCACAAAGGCACGGGCGCCTGGGGCGTGGAACAGCTCGCGGTAGGGGTTTGCCATGGGATCGGGCCTCAACAAGGGCCTGCAACTTGCCACAGCGTCGGTCTGCGGGAAAGCGCCGAATTGTTGGTTGAGTGTGAACGCGGTTCGGCGCCAAATGAACTCTCCGTGGCTTAAACCAGTCAGCTGGTTAAGCCCTCGATTCCCGGAGTTCTGCGGCAATGGCTGATCCTTCCGAACGACAAAGCGCGATCGACGCCCACGGCATCATTGGCGACATGCGCAGCGCGGCGCTGGTCAACGACAAGGGCAGCGTGGACTTTTTCTGCTGGCCGGAATTCGACAGCCCGTCGATCTTCTGCTCGCTGCTGGACAGCCCCGAAGCCGGCATCTTCCAATTGGCTCCGGACCTGCCCGACGCCCGCCGCGAGCAGATTTACCTGCCCGACACCAACGTCTTGCAAACCCGCTGGCTCAGCGATCATGCGGTGGTCGAAGTCACCGACCTGCTGCCCATCGGCGACAGCGAGGATGATTTGCCGATGTTGATGCGCCGGGTGCGCGTGGTCAGCGGTCAAGCGACGATTCAGATGTTGTGCAACCTGCGTCATGACTATGCGCGGGCTCACACCAAGGCGCGGGCGCGCGGCCGCAGTGTGTATTTCGAGGCCACCGGTCAGCCGCCCATGCAGCTGTGTGCGGATCAGCCCTTGCGCGTCGAGGGCAACGCAGCGATTGCCGAATTCACCCTCGAACAGGGCCAGAGCGCCGAGTTTTTGCTCGGCGGCGTTGACGATCCGCGCTTCAAGGAAGGCGCCGCCGATCTGTGCCTGGAGCGCACCCTGAAGTTTTGGCGCAACTGGATCGGCCAGTCCAATTACCGCGGGCGCTGGCGGGAAATGGTCAATCGCTCGGCCCTGGCGCTGAAGCTGCTGACCTCGCGCAAACACGGCGCCATCCTCGCCGCCGCCACCTTCGGCCTGCCGGAAACACCCGGCGGCACACGCAACTGGGACTACCGCTACACCTGGATCCGCGACGCCTCGTTCACCGTCTACGCCTTCATGCGCCTGGGCTTCGTCGAGGAAGCCAACGCCTACATGCGCTGGCTGCGCGGCAGGGTCAGTGATTGCCGTGGTAAACCGATGAAACTCAATATTCTCTACGCCATCGATGGCCGCCAGGAGTTGCCGGAAGTCGAACTTGCGCACCTGTCCGGCCATGGCGGTGCGACGCCGGTGCGCATCGGCAATCAGGCCTACGAACAAATCCAGCTCGACATCTTCGGCGAGCTGATGGACGCGGTGTACCTGGTCAACAAGTACGGTGAGGCGATCTCCCACGAAGGCTGGAAACACACCGTGGAAGTGGTCAATCAGGTCTGCGAAACCTGGCAGCAAAAGGACGTTGGCATCTGGGAAATGCGCGGCGAGCAGCATCATTTCCTGCACTCGCGACTGATGTGCTGGGTGGCGCTGGATCGGGCCATCCGGCTGGCCTCCAAACGCTCGCTGCCCGCCCCGTTCGCCCGTTGGGACCAGACCCGTCAAGCGATCTACGCCGACATCTGGAGCAACTTCTGGAACGAAGAACGCGGGCATTTCGTCCAGCACATCGGCGGCACCGGCCTCGACGGCTCGATGCTGCTGATGCCGCTGGTGCGCTTCGTCAGTGCCAAGGATCCACGCTGGATCGCGACCCTCGAAGCCATCGAGAAACACCTGGTGCGCGCGGGCATGGTCTACCGCTACCGCAACGACGACAGCCAGATCGACGGCCTGCCCGGCACCGAAGGCGCCTTCGCTGCCTGTTCGTTCTGGTACGTCGAATGCCTGGCCCGCGCCGGCCAGGTAGAAAAGGCGCAGCTGGAGTTCGAGCAATTGCTGCGGTACGCCAACCCGTTGGGGTTGTACGCCGAAGAGCTAGACAGCCACGCGCGGCACTTGGGCAACACACCACAAGCACTGACGCACCTGGCGCTGATCAGCGCGGCGAGCTTTCTGGATCGGAAGTTGAGTGGGGAGAAGAACTTCTGGCAGCCTTGAGACTGAGGTGACTGCTTCGCGGGCAAGCCTCGCTCCTACAGATGTATACCGTTCAACTGTGGGTGGCGCTGGCTTCGGTACCGCCGTTGTGACTACCGCCAAAACTCGTCAGAAATATCTACTTTTACGACACTTTTTGTAGGATCAAGACCTACCCGCGATGAACTTAAACACACTCTGCCTGACAGGACTGACCTCCCGTGGCGAGGGAGCTTGCCCCCGTTGGGGCGCGCAGCGGCCCTGAAATCTGCAACCACATTCCTCCAGAAGCACCGTATTTACTGGCTTAGCGACTGCTGCGCAGCCGAACGGGGGCAAGCCCCCTCGCCACAGGATTGCGTAGGCCAATCGCCTACATTCACTAAACAAACCAGCCCAATCAACACTTGGTAACTGATTCCTACATCCGGAAATACCTTGTTGCCAGCACCTACATCCATCCCTACCATCCACGCTCAACGGGCACAGCGGAGCTGTCCAACAAAACCCGAATTCAAGGAACCAGAATGACCCAGCGCATCCATCGCAGCATCAACGTCCCACTCCGATCAGGCCTGAATCGGACTGAACTGTGGGAAGGCCCCGACAAAGGCTTGATCAAATGCTGGGAAATCGGCCGTCAGCGCGCCGCCCGCTTCCCCGACCTCGCCCACCAATGCCTCACCGGCGAACTCCCGGTGCTGGGTTGGAAAGGTGGCGTCAGCCGCAGCCTGAAGAAACTCGAAAAATACGGATCCCTCAAATACCTCGCCCAATGGCAAGGGTTACGCGGGGAAGATCTGGATATTGATCTGAGCGCAGAACGGGCGTTGACCTGTTCCAGGACCAGAATGGTCGTGACATTTACGCCGGATCGGTCGAAGTATTTCAACCAGGTAGCGGACGTGGAAGCCTGAGAAGCAAGGCCTCAGGTCGATCTGAATCAGCCGTTGATAGACAGCCCATGGAGCATCGAATGCAGATCCAACATGTCCTGACGCCAAACCTCGATATTGCCTGCGAAACACACGGCCCCAGCACCGGTGACCCAGTCATCCTTCTGCACGGTTTCCCCTACTCCCCCCGCGCCTACGACGACATCGCCCCAACCCTCGCCGCAAAGGGCTACCGCGTGATCGTTCCCTACCTGCGCGGCTACGGCCCGACCCGTTTCAACTCCCCCGCCACCCTGCGCTCTGGCCAGCAGGCCGCCCTCGCCCAGGATTTGCTGGACCTGATGGACTCCCTCGCCATCAAACAAGCCGCGCTGTGCGGTTATGACTGGGGCGGTCGGGCGGCGTGCATTGTCGCGGCGCTAAGGCCGGAGCGGGTGCGCTGCCTGGTGACCGGGGACGGTTACAACCTGCAGAACATCCCCCGCTCCACCCAGCCTCTGGATCCGCTGACTGAACATCGTCTCTGGTATCAGTATTACTTCCACACCCCGCGCGGCGTGGAAGGCTTGACCCAAAACCGCCGGGCCCTGTGCGAACTGCTCTGGCGCCTGTGGTCACCGACCTGGGCGCAAAATGCCGAACGATATCCCTTGAGCGCGCCAGCCTTCGATAATCCGGATTTCGTCGACGTAGTAATTCACTCGTACCGGCACCGGTTCATGTATACGCCTGGCGACCCAGCGCTAGAGTGGATGGAACAAGCGCTGACCCGACAACCGGCAATCAGCGTGCCGACAATTTCCCTGTGCGGTGCCGATGACGGTGTGGGGCCCGCGCCTGAAGTCGATGAAGACGCCGAGCATTTTACCGGCCGCTACGAACGCCGAGTGTTGGCGGGCGTCGGGCATAACATTCCCGAGGAAGCACCCGAAGCGACGCTCAGGGCAATACTGGATCTGCTGAAGGGCTGACGGAAAACCGCTCGCGATAGGCTTGCGGTGTCACGCCCAAGGCCCGCAGAAAACTGCGGCGCAGGGTTTCTTCGCTGCCAAACCCGCATTGCACCGCGACCCGTTTGATCGGTACGCCGGTGTCGCTGAGCAGTCGTCGCGCGGTCTCGACCCGAATCAGTTCTATGGCCCGCGCCGGGGTCTGGCCGGTGTCGGCGCGGTAGTGACGGACGAAGCTGCGCTCGCTCATCCCGGCCTGCAAGGCCAAGGTCGGGATGCCGAGGTCCTTGGTGAGGTTTTCGCTGATCCAGGCGTGAAGCTCGTCGAATCGGTTGCCTTCTTTCTGCAAAGACAGGGTCACGCTGAACTGCGACTGGCCCCCCGGACGCTTGAGAAACACCACCAGTTGCCGGGCGACTTCGAGGGCCATGGTTCGGCCGAGGTCTTGTTCGACCATGGCCAGCGCCAGGTCAATGCCCGCGGTAACCCCGGCCGAGGTCCAGACCGGACCGTCGTTGATGAAGATCGGGTTGGGTTCGACCTGCAGTTTGGGATGCTGCTGCGCCAATTGCTCGCAACGGGTCCAGTGCGTCACCACCCGTCGACCATCAAGCCAGCCGCTGGCCGCCAGCAAAAACGCCCCGGTACACACCGACGATACCCGCCGGCAATCTCGCGCATGCTCACGCACCCACGCCACCAGCGACGCGTCCTGCGCTGCCGCGTAAACGCCCCAGCCACCGGCAATGATCAAGGTGTCGCTGCCCCGATTCGGCAGCGGTTCTGCCAACAGTGCCAACCCCGCCGACGACATCACCGCCCCGCCACCGCTGGCAATCACTGACGGCGCATAGGGCGGCGGCAGACCTTGCTGGCGGGCAATGTCATTGGCCGAGGCAAACACCTGCAACGGCCCGGTGACATCGAGCACTTGCACGTTGGCGAAGGCCAGCACATGAATGGTTTTCGGGTGGTTTGGCATGATTGGCGTAATTCGTGGGGTTATTGGCGTATTCGCCAAATCCTACGAGCCTACAGTGAAGCCGTCCACCCCAATCAGGAGAAAAACGCCATGACGTTGCAGATCGGTTTACTGTTGTTTCCACAGGTTCAACAATTGGACCTGACCGGCCCTTATGACGTGCTGGCCTCGCTGCCGGACGTGAAGGTGCACCTGATCTGGAAGGACCTGGTGCCCGTCACCGCAAGTACCGGGCTGGTGTTGAAACCGACCATCACCTTCGACGATTGCCCGCCGCTGGATGTGATCTGCATTCCCGGAGGTGGCGGCGTCGGCCCATTGATGGAGGATGAACAAACCCTGGCCTTCATCAAGACTCAGGCCGCCACGGCGCGGTATGTCACCTCGGTCTGCACCGGTGCCCTGGTGCTTGGCGCGGCAGGGCTGCTCAAGGGCAAGCGCGCCACCACGCACTGGGCGTATCACGAGTTGCTCGGGCTGTTGGGGGCGATCCCGGTGAAGGATCGGGTGGTGCGCGACGGCAATCTGCTGACCGGTGGCGGGATCACCGCGGGAATCGATTTTGCCCTGACCCTGGCCGCTGAATTGTTCGATAAGGACACCGCGCAACTGGTGCAATTGCAGCTGGAATACGCCCCGGCACCGCCGTTTGCTTCGGGCAGCCCCGAGACAGCACCAGCCGGCGTGCTGGAGGAAGCCCGTAAACGTGCTGCCGGGTCGTTGAAATTACGTACGGAAATCACCGAACGTGCAGCGGCGAAACTCGACCTCCAGTGAAAGAGATGGCCGCGGGGGGCTATACCCCGCAGCCAGTCACTCACGCCGGCCATTCGGCACAAACAGCTCGAACGAGTCATCGCCATAAGCCCGCTCCACTTTAGCGATCACCACTTGATAACCCGCATACCACTTGCGGTACTGGCGCTTGGCCTCCAGGTGCCTGGGGTGGCTGGCGAATTCCCGGATAGAGGTTTCGTCCTGCCAGTAGTAACTGGCGTTGACCAGTTCGCCATCGGCCGAGCACCAGGACTGGGTACCGACGAACCCTTCGATGCTGATCGCGACTTCGTCGATCAACGTGCTCAACAGGTTGAACTCCTCGTCTCGTTGCCCGGGTTTGTAGATAAACGATGCGATGTACATGCAGAGGTTCCTTTTCAGTGAATGAGTCAGGCCGGACGTGTCATCAGGGCCAGCCGGACGGCGAGCAACAGCAATACCGCGGCCAGCCCCAATGACTGCCATGTGGCGAATGTCGACGTGCTGGAAATACGCCGGCTGACCGTGCTGCCGAAAACCCCGAGCAGGGTGTGAAACACGCCACTGACCAGGGTCAGCACCATGCCCAGCAGCACCAGCTGTACGGCAATCGAGCCTCGTTGCGCGTTAACGAATTGCGGCAGGAACACCATGAAAAACAGCAAGGCCTTGGGGTTCAGCAGGCTGTTGAGCATCGCCCGGATCAGCAGGGTCTTGAGCGGCACCTGCGCAACATCCGACGTGCCGCTGGCCGATGGCTTTTGCAACGCTTTGAACGCCAGCCACAGCAGGTACAGAACGCCGGCATAACGGATCAGGTCGAAGGCCGGTGGCCAACTGGCAACCAGTGCCGTAACCCCCATCGCGGTCAGCGCGGTCAGGATCAGATCGGCCAGGCCAATGCCCAATCCCGACGCCACACCGCCGCGCCAGCCATAACTGGCACCATGGCTGATTACGAAGGCCATGTTCGGCCCGGGTGACAGCAGCAACAGCATCACCGCGCCGACGAAAATCGATAAGGTCGCAGGGTCAATCACAGCGAAGTCTCCGTCCTGGAAAGCCTGTAGATTAGAGCGCCAATCTGATACAAACAAAAAATTGATCCAGATACAAAGAGCGCTCACCCATGACCCGTATTCGCTACAAACGCCTGGTGGATCAGTTCGCCGGGAAGATTCGCAGCGGTGAACTGCCACCCGCCACGCAATTGCCGACCATTCGCGCGTTGATGCAGAGCGAACGGATCGCCCTGGCCACGGCTTTGCGGGTCTATCACGAGTTGGAGGCGATCGGCCTGGTGGTCGGCGAGACCGGCCGTGGCACCTTTGTGCGCGACACGTCCTTGCCTCGCGGACTGGGGTTGGAACAGCAACCACTGGGCATCGGCACGGTGGACCTGACCTTCAATTACCCGTCGGTACCCGGTCAGGACGAGTTATTGCGCGAGGGTTTGCGAGCGATTGCCGCCTCCGGGGATATCGATGCGCTATTGCATTCCGCGCCTCAGGGCGGGCGGCCGCATGAACGGCAGACGGCGGCCCGGCATTTACGCAATCGGGACATTCGGGTGGGGGGCGATCAGGTTCTGATCGTCAACGGCGCCCAGCAAGGTCTTGCCGTGACGCTGATGGCACTGCTCAAGCCGGGAGATATTCTGGCCCTCGACGCCCTCACCTACCCCGGCCTGAAAACCTTGGCCCAGGCCCATCGGCTGGACCTCGAAGCCCTCCCGCAAATCGCCGGGCACACCGACCTCGACGCCCTGGAAGCGCTGTGCAAGCGGCGCCCCGTGCGGGCGCTCTACAGCATGCCGACGATGCACAATCCGTTGGGGACGGTGATGTCCATCGCCGACCGTGAACGCCTGGTGCAATTGGCCGAGCGATACGACTTTCTGATCATCGAAGACGGCGCCTATGCCTTCCTCGCAGAACCGGCCCCCAAACCGCTGTTTACCCTGGCCCCGCAGCGCACGCTGTACATCAGCGGCCTGTCGAAAAGCGTTGCCTCGGGCCTGCGCATCGGTTTCATCGTTGCACCGAAAGCGATGATGCCGGCGCTGGAGCAAGCCATCCGAGTGTCGACATGGAGCACCCCGTCGCTGACCGTCGCGCTGGCCTGCCGCTGGATCGATAGCGGCGAAGTCGACAACCTCGAAGAGCAAAAACGCCTGGACGCCCGGCAGCGACAGGACCTGGCTCGGCAAATCCTGAAAAACTGCGAATTGGTGGCGCATCCCGCTTCCTACTACCTCTGGCTCAGATTGCCCGAAGGCTTGCGGGCCGAAACGGTGGTTGCCGAGCTGAAACGTAAAGGCGTGCAGGTGACCAGCGCCGATCCCTTTGCCACGACGACTCACGTGCCTCCTGCACTGCGGGTGGCCATGGGATCGATCAGCCTCGACGTATTGAAGCGCGCCCTGGAGACTCTGCGTGAAGCCGTGGACATCTGACGGACTTTTCTGACACCCATAAAAAAACCCGCCTAAGCGGGTTTCTCAAGACCATTGCGACATCCTGTCGGTAGCCATCCTGGCGTATGGTCGATCATCCGTGATCCTGAACACGTCCTGTGTTCAGTTGATGGATCCAGATTAAACACATCGATGAAGCTTCAAAAGACGACATAACAGCGGCTGCGTGTAAGCCATTGACCATTCAGCACCTGAAAGCAGCCCCTGTAGCAGCTGCCGAAGGCTGCGTTCGGCAGCTGCTACTAGTACGGGTACAGGTACGGGAGATCGGTCGCAGTTTCCTGCAGACGAAAAAAAACCCGCCGAAGCGGGTTTTCCCAAGACCATATCGACTCCCTGTCGGCAGCAATCCTTGCTTATGGTCGATCATCCGTGACCCTGAGCACTTCCTGTGCTTCAGTTGATGGGGCTAGATTACGCTTCGGATCCAATCAGCAATAGACGATATAGCTACTACCGCGTGTAAGACATTCGCTATAGCCACCCTTCCGAAAACCCTTGGACGTATCAACCATCATGGGCCGAAGCCGCGAATTTCGCGGCTTGCAGCCATCAACTTCCCTGACGCTCGTGGGCCTTGGTGTTTTCTGCCAGAAACTGTTCGATGTTGTTCATCTGCTCATCCCAGCCACGGCTGTCCATGCGGAAAGCCTTGAGCCTGCGCGACTGGGGAACGTGATCGAAACCGGACTCGACGACCGTCAACAGCGTGCCTTCGTCCATGTCCTGGAGTTCGAATTTCACCAGCGTGGTGGGCTCCTGAGAGTAATCGACTTCCGGCTCCACCGCATACGGGTGCCAGCGAAACGAAAACACCCGCTCCGGCTCGACCCGCTCCACCAGTACATTCCACAACAAGTGCTCATAACCAGGATACGTAATCTGCCCCTGGGTCCACTCGCCGGCGACAAAGCGCTTGCCTTCGAGTGCCACGCCGAACCATTGTCCGAACATTTCGGCATTGGCCAGCATGCGCCAGACCCGCGAGCGCGGCGCCTTGAGCAGGATCTTCCTTTCGATGCGATCTGATGCTGGGTTCATAAGTCACCTCCTGTATTGAACAGTAGGCCCGTAAAGACCAGAAGACCAACCTAAAAGTTGTATCAAACGGCTGATGCAATCAACCGTACCTGAAATATTCGGCCTCGATTTTGGCCATAAGTTCTGGTTTGAAAGGCACAGTCAACGGATTGAAACTGCTAACGTTTGCAACGACGTGCAACCTTACAAGGAAGATTCATGCAGCCTTCACTCACGGAGCGTTATCGCGCAACCCTGTTTGGGCTTGCTTGCGCAGATGCTATCGGCACCAGTGTCGAATTCCAGCCACGCGGCTCGTTCGAGCCCCTGACCGATATGGTTGGCGGCGGCCCGTTCAATCTGAAGCCGGGGCAATGGACCGATGACACATCCATGGCACTTTGCCTGGCTGAAAGTCTGCTGAACAAAAAAGGTTTTGATGCGGCTGACCAGATGGGCCGTTACCTCAACTGGTGGCAATGGGGTTACCAGAGTTCGACCGGCGAATGCTTCGACATTGGCATGACCGTACGTGACGCGCTGGCTCGTTATCAGAAAACCGGTCAGCCATTCGCAGGCTCCTCCGATCCCGACACGGCGGGCAACGGTTCGCTGATGCGGCTGGCGCCGGTAGTCTTGTACTACTTTCCCGACCGCGACCGGATCAGGACGTTTTCCGTAGACAGTTCGCGTACTACCCATGCCGCGCCGGAGGCACTTGAATGCTGTCAGTTGCTTGCCGAACTGCTCCGCAAGGCATTGCTAGGCGCCACCAAGCCGGATTTGCAGCGCCTGCCAGAGACAATATTCCTGGAACCAAAAGTCATGGCCATCGCCCGAGGCGACTACCTCGACAAGTCCAAAGACGATATCCGGGGCAGCGGCTACTGCGTTGCATCACTGGAAGCGGCCTTGTGGTGCTTTCACCACACTGACAGTTTTGCAGCCGCCATCCTCGAAGCCGCGAACCTGGGTGACGACGCCGATACCACTGCCGCCATCGTCGGTCAGTTGGCCGGGGCTCACTATGGTGCGCAGGCCATCCCTGAAGGCTGGCTGGCGAAGTTGCACAGGCGCGCTGACATCCAGGTTTGTGCGGACCAGTTACTCGCGGCTTCAGGCGCCCTTTCTACAAGCTGAAGCCTGCGTCTTCGCTACACTGCAACCTCCTCTTTTCAATTGTCACAGCGAGAATTCCCATGCACCCACGCTTGCTCCTGGCACTGACGCCGCTGCTGTTCACCCCTCTTGCGCATGCCGTCGACTGCGACAACGCCACCGACCAGACGACGATGAATCAGTGCGCAGCGCAGCAGAACAAGGCCGCCGACAAGGAGCTGAATGCGCTTTACCAGCAGATCACCACGCGATTGAAGGACAGCCCTGACGCCAAGAAGCTGTTGGTCGGTGCCCAGCGCTCATGGATTGCGTTTCGCGATGCCGAGTGCAAGTTCTCGGCGTCCGGAGTGGAGGGAGGCAGTGTTTACCCGCTGATCTATAGCAACTGCACCACGGCGCTGACCAAGGCGCGGGTCGAAGCCTTCAAGACTTACTTGAAGTGTAAGGAAGGGGATTTGAGTTGCCCGGTGCCTGAGGCGTGATGCTGCGGCGTTCTTGATGCCGCCGCGTGCCAGCTTAACGATCACTATAAAAATCAATCAGTTACTTGAAATAACTGGCTTATGGGCGCGTCTGAACGAGATCGCCCGCGTCTAATATCGCGATACCTGTTGCAGTGTGAGACAAGCATAGAGGCCCCCGGCCGGAACACTTCATCGCCCGGCGATTGACGATGCTGCAGTGCAGGCGCGAAATGTGGGTTCACCGATTGCCAGTCAGAGGGTAAGAACATGGCAAGCATAACGGTCCTGGCGGGGGACTTTCTGCAGGGTGATGGAGAGTACACAGACGGCGTTTTCACGCTCAGGACGTCGCTTCACCCGTGGCCCGGCATCACCCTCCCGCTCTCATTGTTCAAGAGTGTAGAAGTGGCCAACGAGGATTCGATCAACAACATCAAGGATGTCATCGGCTTCGGCGTGGCGGGGGCCATGTTGCTGGGGCCTATCGGCGCAATTGCCGGCTTCATGTTGGCTGGCAAGGAAACCGAGGTAACCTTTCTGGCCACACTCAAGGATGGAAGAAGGTTGCTGGCGGCTGTAGACAACGACACGTTCGATGAGATTTCCCGAAAAATCCCGTCCTGACATGACAGACGCACGCCGCACCATCGACAGGTGCGGCGTGACATCGGTTCAGCTGTAGAACGTCGGGTGAACGCCTTTGTGAGCCTCGATTTCCAACCGCATATCAGCCACCAGCGATGCAATTGCATGGGGACTGTCCAGTGTCCATACCGGTACGTGAGTGGCCACCAGATCCACTTTGCCGGTCATGCAATCGCAGACCCGAATCGTCAGGAACTGGTCTGCCTCCATGCTACAGGTGCACACGGCGGGCAGAAAACTTTGCTCGATGATGTTTTGGATTTCCAGGGGTGATAGGAACATCGCTACCTCCCTCACGCCAGATGGATGCCGGGCAAATGCTCCGTCATTTCACCCTTTAGCCTGAAAATTCTAATCCTCATTAGCGGGTGTCTCAAGGCTGTGACAGGTTGCTCGTCGTCTCATCGGGCTGTCGCGATTTGCGACACCTCCAAGCGAGTCGCCCGCCCCCTCGCATCACTCAAAACCCCGCCGACACTGGGCGATCAGCCCCTTCCCGGCACTTGGCACAGCCATTGCCAAACATTGAGCAAGCCCCCATTTTCACGCACAACAAGAGGTCTTGCCATGCCCCTCCCTTATCTGCTTCCCGCCACCTCGGCGTTCATCCAGCGCGCACCGCGCACGCTCATCGGCGGTGACTGGGTCGAGGCCGCCGACGGCCAGACCATGCCCCTGCGCCAAGGGTGATGTCTTGCAGGCCGCTGCCCTTGATACGGTCGGCGCGAACTTCGACGGCGAGGATGGTGGCGTCGGAATTGGCGAGGATGATCAGCCCTTCCTTGCCTTGGCGATCGGCCAGATAGTCGATGGCCGGCATCGCCGCATCGATCAACAACCGATTGCTCGCCAGCAGCCCGTCGAGACTGGCGCTCGAGAGTGTCGAGCTTAGCCTTTCAATACCCGCGCCAGCGTCGACTTCACTTTGCCCATGCCATCATGCAGTGCCTGTTCAATCTCGGCCATGGTAATGACCGCCGTCGATTTGCCCGCCGCGGGGTTCACCACCAGCGCCAGACAGGCATAGTCCAGTTCCAGTTCACGCGCCAATGCAGCTTCTGGCATACCGGTCATGCCGACGATGTCGCAACCGTCACGTTCCAGCCTCGCGATTTCAGCAACTGTTTCCAGACGTGGCCCTTGAGTGCAGGCGTACACGCCATGGCTGCTATAGCCGACGCCTTCAGCCGCCAACGCCGCGATTAATCGCTGACGCAGGGGTTCGCTGTAGGGATAGCTGAAGTCGATGTGTGTAACGTGTTCCAGGTCATCGGCGAAATAGGTGTGTTCGCGACCGCTGGTGTAGTCGATCAATTGATGCGGCACGCAGAAATGCCCGGTGCCCATCGCGGCATGAATCCCGCCCACGGCGTTGACCGCGAGAATCGCTTCAGCTCCGGCCTGCTTCAAGGCCCACAGATTGGCGCGGTAGTTCACCTGATGCGGCGGGAAGCGGTGCGGGTGGCCGTGACGTGCGAGAAACAGTACTTCCTTGCCGGCGTACTCACCGATCTGCACCTCGGCCGAAGGCGCACCGTAAGGGGTGTCCACCGCCAATGACTGACGAATGCTCAAGCCTTCGAGTTGAGTCAGGCCGGTGCCACCGATAATCGCGTAAACCGTCATAACGAAAAGTCCTTAATCAATCAATTGAGCTTCTTTGAGCGCGCCGACGGCCGTCAGCCAGCGCGGGTCTTGACGGTATTCAGTGCTGGCGTACGCCTGCCCACGCATCCGCGCGATACGCGCCGAAGGCTTGACCTTCAACCGCTGGGCGGCACTCAAAGCCAACTCGGCAGCCGCACGGTCGTTGCACACCAGGCCCATGTCGCAACCGGCGGTCAATGCCGCTTCGATGCGACTGGCGGCATCGCCCACCACGTGCGCACCGGCCATCGACAGGTCGTCACTGAAGATCACGCCATCAAACTGCAGCTCGCCGCGCAGGATGTCCTGCAACCAGCGACGGGAGAAGCCGGCAGGCTGGGAATCGACTTGTGGATAAATAACGTGGGCCGGCATGACGGCGGCCAATTGCTTGCTCAATCGCGCGAATGGCACCAGGTCGTTGGCGCGGATCTCTTCGAGGCTGCGCTCGTCGTTGGGAATCGCAACGTGGGAATCGGCCTCGGCCCAGCCATGACCGGGGAAATGCTTGCCGGTGGCAGCCATCCCGGCGCTGTTCATGCCGCGGATGAATGCACCGGCGAGCAAGGCTGCGCGCTCGGGATCACCTTCGAACGAACGGGTGCCAACCACCGCACTGCGTTGGTAGTCCAGATCCAGCACCGGGGCGAAGCTCAGGTCGAGACCGACCGCGAGCACTTCGGTCGCCATGATCCAGCCGCACTGTTCGGCCAGGTATTCGGCATTCGGGTTGTCGGCGATGGCGCGCATGGCGGGCAGTCGCACGAAGCCCTGACGCAGCCGCTGAACCCGACCGCCCTCCTGGTCGACCGCCAGCAGCAGATCGGGACGAATGGCGCGGATCGCGGCGCTCAATTCGCGCACCTGACGCGGGTGTTCGATGTTGCGGGCAAAAATGATCAGGCCGCCCACTTCGGGCTGGCGCAACAATTGGCGATCTTCAGACGTCAGCCAGGTACCGGCGACGTCCACCATCAACGAGCCTTGCAGGCCAGCAGTCATGGAAGTTCCTTGAATACGATAAACCCGGCTCGCGCGAATTCGCCGCCATGGGCTGAGCCCGGCAGGTCGGCGATATCAATGAGGGGGTTCAAAACGAGAGTCGGCATGGGCGCCTAGCTTAGCGGATGTCCGCCACCGCGCCCACCCGTGTGCGGTTAAACCTTGGCGGCTACCGGACTCGATTTACTGCGCGGACGCAATTGCGCGGCGGCCATGGCGGTGTCGGTGACGCCGGTTTCGGCACGCATGCCCGCAGCCAGGAATGGCACCATCAGACGCATCACTTGCTCGATGGAAGTGTTGACGCCGAAATCGGTCTCGGCAATCGCACGCAAGGCCTTGATCCCCGACATGCTGAATGCCGCTGCACCGAGCATGAAGTGCACGCGCCAGAACAGTTCGATCGGAGGAATGCGTGGCGCGGCTTCGTTGACCAGCAGCATGTAGCGGCGGAAAACCTTGCCGTACATGTCTTCCAGATAACGACGCAAGTGCCCTTGGCTCTGACTGAAAGCCAGCCCCAGCAAACGCATGAAGATGGATAGGTCGTTGCCGCTGCGTGGTTGCACCACCAAGGCTTGCTCGACGAGGATCTCCAGCAATTCTTCGAGGGTCGGTTTGTTCTCGGGTTTGGCCTGACGGCGCTCCAGCTCTTTATCGAGACTGAGGCAGAACGGCCCGAGAAAACGCGAGAAGACCGCTTGAATCAGCGCCTTCTTCGATCCGAAGTGATAGTTCACCGCCGCCAGATTGACACCGGCCTTGCTGGTGATCAGACGCAACGAGGTTTCAGCGAAACCTTTTTCCGCGAACAATTGCTCGGCAGCATCGAGAATGCGTTCAACGGTTTCCGACTGGGCCATGGCTACTCCGCCTGACAAACACTTGTTTGAAACATACGTTTCAGCCCAGGCCTTGTCAAGTCTGGCGGGTTCGTTTTGGGAATGGTCGGTCAGCTATTTAACCATACAACACTGGCGCTTCAATCGGCGAGCTGAATGACCGTCCAGCGGCCGGCAAAAAAAGGGGCATTGCCAAGACCGGTTCACTGTATATAATCCCAGTCACTGTATAAAAAGACAGAGCGATCAATATGCTAAAGCTGACGCCACGCCAAGCAGAGATTCTGGCCTTCATCAAACGCTGCCTCGAAGACAACGGCTACCCGCCAACCCGCGCGGAAATCGCTCAGGAACTGGGCTTCAAGTCGCCCAACGCGGCGGAAGAACACCTCAAGGCACTGGCCCGCAAGGGCGCGATCGAGATGACCCCGGGCGCCTCCCGTGGCATTCGCATCCCCGGCTTCGAAGCCAAGGCCGACGATTCTACCCTGCCGATCATCGGCCGAGTGGCAGCAGGCGCTCCGATCCTCGCCCAGCAGCACATCGAAGAATCCTGCAACATCAACCCTTCGTTCTTCCACCCTCGCGCTGACTATCTGTTGCGGGTCCATGGCATGAGCATGAAGGACGTCGGCATTTTCGACGGAGACCTACTGGCCGTCCATACCACCCGCGAAGCCCGTAACGGTCAGATCGTGGTGGCGCGGATTGGCGACGAAGTGACCGTCAAGCGCTTCAAGCGCGACGGCAGCAAAGTCTGGCTGATTGCCGAAAACCCTGAATTTGCCCCTATCGAAGTCAACCTGAAAGATCAGGAACTGGTGATCGAAGGCTTGAGCGTCGGCGTGATTCGCCGCTAAAGGAGGCTTTATGCAGTTCCCACACACTTCACAGCAAGCCCAACTGCCGTTGTTCGAGGCATTCATGGCGCAGCCGCTGGCGCCGATCCTGAAAGAAGTGGTCGAGTCGCCCTGGAGCGCCGAGCCCGAAGTCTTCAGCGAGCTGTCATTGCGTGGCGCGGCCGGGAACTGCCTGAACCTTCTGGCACCAATCCTCAGGGAGCTGAGCCAGGATCAGGACGCTCGCTGGCTGACGCTGATCGCCCCGCCCGCCAGCCTGACCCAGGCCTGGCTGCGAGACGCCGGCCTGAACCGTGAACGCATTCTGCTGCTGCAACCACGCGGCACACAGAGCGCTCAGCAGCTGACCTGTGAAGCTTTGCGACTTGGCCGCAGCCATACGGTCGTCAGCTGGCTAAACCCGTTGAGCACATCGTCGCGGCAACAGCTGATCAGCGCCGCCCGTACCGGGGATGCGCAAAGTCTGAATATTCGGCTGGGTTAACTGACAAAACAGTGTTTGCACTGAACAGCGCGGGGCTTCTCCAAGGATAGAGAAGCCGGTCTGTAGAGGTATCCGCAAAATCCGACGGGCGGGATCAATGAAGAACCCGTGGCCCCTCTTCCTTATCAAATTCGCCTTCAACCAGGCGTCCTGCCATCTGAACACCGACGCTCAACATCGCCTTGGCGACTTCCACGTGCTGGCCTTGCAGGAAAGCCTTGGCATCCTCGGAGAAATCCAAAGTAACCAGAGAACCCTCGTCCTCGGCCCTACGCAGCTCGATTCGGCCGTCTGGTAACTCGACAATTTCTAGAAAGGACGTTGGCATAAAGGACTGTTCTCCACGAAAGGCAGGGATTATATAGGCATCGGCCAAGCTTCGCTCAGGATCTTGACCAGATGCCATCACGAAGAGAAATTTCTGACATCACGCTTCCTTGAGCGGACCATTCACCGAGCACTCAATCTTTCAGCACTCGTTCAGCCCGTCGCGAAACCGGATCGCCAAGCTTTTCAGATTCTGGCGCCAGCTCTCCAGCTCTTCCCGGCTCAGCTCTTCAGACGCCTCTTCTTCGTCCAGGTTGACGGCCAGAATAAGCGGCTGCGTCACATCACCCTTGGGCTTGTGTGGAGCACGAGGCGGTTGAAACAGTGCGGCATAAGCCGACAGCAGCTTGGCCAGCCAGGTTTCAGGGTTTTGCGCCAACTCGACCATCTCGGCCATTTCCGGAATAGCGATGGTTTCGAGTACTTCGCGGGTCAGCAGCATCTCTGCCCGTGGCGCATTGGCCTGAGGCAAGCGATAGAAACCGGCGATTTCATGGCACAGCCCCAACAGCGCCCCGTACAGGTGAAACAACGCCGATTCGCGACCGGCCTGAATCAGCGCCAGGGAGTTCATCGCTCGCCCCTCTTCGGCCTTGGCGAGCGCTTCCAGCGACAAGCCGGCGAAATAAATTTTCTGGTTGGTACGGGTATAGAGTTCGTGGGCCATGACGGCAGCCTCCACAACGAAATAATTGCTTCACGCAGGTCTGACAGTGTCATGGATCACCCAAGCTCACCGCAAGCCCAAAACAAAAAGGCCGCA
This sequence comes from Pseudomonas sp. Pseusp15, assembly GCF_059492165.1. NCBI lineage: Bacteria > Pseudomonadati > Pseudomonadota > Gammaproteobacteria > Pseudomonadales > Pseudomonadaceae > Pseudomonas > Pseudomonas sp. Pseusp15. The sequence goes on along the minus strand of NZ_CP168523.1, from coordinate 1,069,799 downwards.
TGAAAACCCGAGGGTTGTCATGCGGCCTTTTTATGTGCAGCGGCTTTTAAGCCTTGGCTGCTGGACGCTTGTCTTCAACCGTCCACTTGCCACCATCGTAATACGCTTTCCAGCCAGTCGGCTTACCGTCGACTTCCGTCTGCACGTATTGCTCTTTGGTCTTGCGGCTGTAACGGATCACTGCTGGCAGACCGTCAGGATCTTTCTTCGGTGCTTCGCAGAGGAAGTGGTACTTCGGATCGATCTCATCCTTATGCGGCACGATCTCGACGACCAATGGCGCACGGGTCTCGCGGTTTTTCGGGAACTGGCTGGCCGCCAGGAACAGGCCGGAAGCACCGTCACGCAGGATATAGGTGTCGTTGACCTTTTCGCATTTGAGCTCAGGCATCTTCACCGGATCCATCTTCGGCGGCGCCGCATCACCGCTTTTCAGCAGCTTGCGGGTGTTCTTGCAGGTTGCGTTGGTGCAACCGAAGAACTTGCCGAAACGGCCGGTCTTGAGCTGCATCTCGCTGCCGCACTTGTCGCATTCCAGGCTCGGACCTTCGTAGCCCTTGATGCGGTAAGCGCCCTCTTCGATCTCGTAGCCTGCGCAATCCGGGTTGTTACCGCAGATGTGCAGCTTGCGCTTCTCGTCGAGCAGGTAAGCGTCCATCGCCGTGCTGCAGATCGGGCAACGGTGCTTGCCGCGCAGAACCAGCGACTCCGACTCGCCCTCGTCGTCCGCAGCGATTTCGTCGCCCGGCACCAGGTTGACGGTGGCCTTGCAGCGCTCTTTTGGCGGCAGGCTGTAGCCCGAGCAACCGAGGAACACGCCGGTCGATGCAGTACGAATCTGCATCGGACGACCGCACACCACACATGGAATATCAGTCATTACCGGCTGGTTGGCGCGCATGCCGCCTTCGGCGCTTTCGGCCACTTCGAGTTTCTTCTTGAAGTCGCCGTAGAACTCGTCGAGCACGTTTTTCCAGTCGCGCTCGCCCTGGGCCACGTCATCGAGATTCTCTTCCATGCCGGCGGTGAAGCCGTAGTCCATGAGATTGGAGAAGCTCTCGGCCAGACGCTCGGTGACGATGTCGCCCATCTTTTCCGAATAGAAACGACGGTTGTGCAGCGCCACGTAGCCGCGGTCCTGGATGGTCGAAATGATCGCCGCGTAGGTCGAAGGACGACCGATGCCGCGTTTTTCCATTTCCTTTACCAGGCTCGCTTCCGAGTAACGCGCCGGCGGCTTGGTGAAGTGCTGGGTCGGATCAAGCTTGATCAGCTTCATCGCATCGCCCTGGGCCATGTCCGGCAGCACATCGTCATCACCAGGCTTGGTGATTTGCGGCATGACGCGGGTGTAACCGTCGAACTTCAGGATGCGGCCCTTGGCGCGCAACTCGAAGTCACCGGCACCGACGGTGACCGTGGTCGACAGGTATTGGGCCGGCAGCATCTGGCAGGCGAGGAACTGGCGCCAGATCAGCTCGTAAAGCCGCTCGGCATCACGCTCCATGCCCGACAGCTTGCTTGGCTCGGTATTGGCGTCAGACGGACGAATCGCTTCGTGAGCCTCTTGTGCGCCTTCCTTGCTGCTGTAGACGTTCGGGGTTTCCGGCAGGTACTTCTTGCCGAATTCGCCTTCAATATAAGTACGCGCCATCGTCACGGCATCGGCCGAGAGGTTGGTGGAGTCGGTACGCATATAAGTGATGTAGCCGGCTTCGTACAGACGCTGGGCCATCATCATGGTTTTCTTCACACCGAAGCCCAGGCGGTTGCTCGCGGCCTGCTGCAGGGTGGAGGTGATGAACGGTGCCGACGGCTTGCTGCTGGTCGGTTTGTCTTCGCGCTTGACGATGCTGTAGCTGGAAGCCTTGAGCTTCTCCAGCGCGGCCATGGCCTGGGCTTCGTTGAGCGGCTTGAAGGCTTCGCCTTTCTCGCGAGCCACGTCGAAGCGCACAGTCGCGCCCTTGGCGGTGCCGAGGTCAGCGTGAACTTCCCAGTACTCTTCCGGGTTGAACGCGCGGATTTCGCGCTCACGCTCAACCACCAGCTTCACGGCAACCGATTGCACGCGACCGGCGGACAGGCCACGAGCAACCTTGGCCCACAGCAGCGGCGAAACCATGTAACCCACCACGCGGTCGAGGAAGCGACGCGCCTGCTGAGCGTTTACGCGATCGATGTCCAGCTCGCCCGGCTGGGAGAAAGCTTCCTGGATCGCTTTTTTGGTGATTTCGTTGAACACCACGCGCTTGTAGCGGCTGTCGTCACCACCGATGGCTTCGCGCAGGTGCCAGGCAATGGCTTCCCCCTCGCGATCCAAGTCGGTTGCGAGATAGATGGTGTCAGCATCTTTGGCGAGCCGGCGCAGCTCTTCGATAACCTTTTCCTTGCCCGGGAGGATCTCGTACTTGGCTTTCCAGCCATGATCGGGATCGACACCCATGCGCGAGACCAGCTGCTTGCGCGCTTTCTCTTTCGGCGTGAGCACCGGACCTTCGCCTGCGGCGGCCTTGCCACGCTTGGCGGCAGGCTCTTTGCTGGCGCTAGCCGAACCGCTGGTGGGCAGGTCTCGGATATGGCCGATACTCGACTTCACCACGTATTGGTTACCCAGATACTTGTTGATGGTCTTGGCCTTAGCCGGGGATTCCACAATGACCAGCGATTTGCCCATGGATCAGAAAATTCCTGAATTCTAGAAGTGAAAGGCGGTTGGCGCCTGACGCGGCACCGCTATATATAGTGGCTACAAGGTGAGGTCAAGCGCAGGGTTCTGCGCGCACTCCCCTTATGGCTGCGGAAAAATGCTCGGTTCGGCTTGCACCAAAGCAAAGCGTGGCACCTGTTCGCCGTCAACCTCGACCGACTCCAGGAACATGCTCAAGGGACGTACCCAAAAGCCGTAATCGCCATACAGGGCTTGGTAGAAGACTACTTCTTCTTCGGTCTCCGAATGCCGCGCAACACTGAATACGCGGTACTGCGGACCTTTGTAATGTTGGTAGAGCCCAGGTTGTATCGGCATGCTTTGGCCCTCACTCAAATTTTTTCAAAATAAAAACAAAAATAAATCCGGAAAAACAAAAACCGGGGCACTTGGCCCCGGCTTCCATCGACGAAACGCTTAAACGCGTTCGAAGACGGTGGAGATACCTTGGCCGAGACCAATGCACATGGTAGCCACCCCGAAGGTGCCGCCATTCTGCTTCATCACGTTCAGCAAGGTGCCCGAAATACGTGCACCGGAGCAACCGAACGGGTGACCCAGGGCGATCGCGCCGCCGTGCAGGTTAACCTTCTCGTTCATCTTGTCGAGCACTTTCAAATCTTTCAGCACTGGCAGGGCCTGTGCAGCGAAAGCTTCGTTGAGCTCGAAGAAGTCGATATCGTTGATGCCAAGACCCGCGCGCTTCAATGCTTTCTGCGTTGCCGGTACTGGACCATAGCCCATAATCGCCGGGTCCACACCTGCCACTGCCATCGAGCGAATCACCGCCAGCGGCTGGATGCCCAGGTCCTGGGCACGCTGTGCCGACATCACGATCATGCACGAAGCACCGTCAGTGATCTGCGACGAAGTACCAGCGGTCACGGTGCCGCCCTTCGGATTAAACGCTGGTTTCAGAGCCGCCAGGCTTTCCAGGGTGGTTTCCGGACGAATGGTTTCGTCGTAGTCGAACAGTTTCAGGAAACCGTTCTCGTCGTAGCCCTGCATCGGGATGATTTCGTCCTTGAACTTGCCTTCCACGGTCGCCTTGTGGGCGAGTTGGTGGGAGCGCACGCCAAAGGCGTCCTGCTGTTCGCGAGTAATGCCGTGCATTTTGCCGAGCATTTCCGCAGTCAGGCCCATCATGCCCGAGGCTTTCGCCGCGTACAGGGACATGTGCGGGTTCGGATCGACACCGTGCATCATGCTCACATGACCCATATGCTCGACGCCGCCAACGACGAACACGTCACCGTTGCCGGTCATGATTGCTTGCGCGGCAGTGTGCAGCGCACTCATCGACGAGCCACACAGACGGCTGACGGTCTGGCCGGCCGAGGTGTGTGGAATCTGAGTCATCAGGGACGCCATGCGGGCGATGTTCCAGCCCTGTTCCAGGGTCTGGTTAACGCAGCCCCAGATCACGTCTTCGACTTCGCTCGGGTCGACCTTGACGTTGCGTTCCAGCAATTTGCTGATCAGGTGTGCCGACATGTCTTCGGCGCGGGTGTTGCGGTGCATGCCGCCCTTGGAGCGGCCCATCGGCGTACGACCGAAGTCGACAATCACGACGTCTCTAGGATTCAAGCTCATATACTTTCACTCTCGCTCTAGTGTGGGCGCTTAACCGAAGAAGCTCTGACCGTTCTTGGCCATTTCACGCAGCTTCGCGGTCGGGTGGTACAGCGCGCCCAAATCAGCGTACTGGTCAGCCAGGGCAACGAACTCTGCAACACCGATCGAATCGATGTAGCGCAGCGCACCGCCACGGAATGGAGGGAAACCAATACCGTAGACCAGACCCATGTCGGCTTCGGCGGCGGTTTCGACGATGCCGTCTTCCAGGCAGCGCACGGTTTCCAGGCACAGCGGGATCATCATCCAGTTGATGATGTCTTCGTCAGTGACTTCGAGCTGTTGGAAAACGATCGGCTTGAGCACTTCCAGCACCGACGGATCGGCGACTTTCTTCTGCTTGCCGCGCTTGTCGGTCTCGTAGGCGTAGAAACCCTTGCCATTTTTCTGGCCCAGGCGCTTGGCTTCATAGAGCACGTCGACGGCCGAACGGCGATCGTCCTTCATGCGATCCGGGAAGCCTTCAGCCATGACGTCACGACCATGGTGGCCGGTGTCGATGCCGACCACGTCCATCAGGTATGCCGGGCCCATTGGCCAGCCGAACTTCTCCATGACCTTGTCGATGCGGACGAAGTCCACGCCGGCGCTGACCAGCTTGGCGAAACCGCCGAAGTACGGGAACAGCACACGGTTGACCAGGAAGCCCGGGCAGTCGTTGACGACGATCGGGTTCTTGCCCATTTTCTTGGCGTAGGCAACGGTGGTGGCAACGGCCACTTCGCTGGACTTCTCGCCACGGATCACTTCAACCAGCGGCATCATGTGCACCGGGTTGAAGAAGTGCATGCCGACGAAGTTTTCCGGACGCTTGAGGGCTTTGGCCAGCAAGGTGATGGAAATGGTCGAGGTGTTGGACGCCAGAATGGTGTCCTCTTTGACCTTGTCTTCGACTTCGGCCAGAACGGCTTGCTTGACCTTCGGGTTCTCGACCACGGCTTCGACCACCAGATCGACGTGACCGAAATCGCCGTAGGACAGGGTCGGACGAATGCCGTTGAGCACTTCGGCCATCTTCGCCGGGGTCATTCGACCTTTATCAACGCGGCCAACCAGCAGCTTGGCGGCTTCGGCCAGACCTTGCTCGATACCGTGCTCGTTGATGTCCTTCATCAGGATCGGCGTGCCTTTGGAGGCCGACTGATAAGCGATACCGCCACCCATGATGCCGGCGCCCAATACGGCGGCCTGCTTCACTTCCTTGGCGATTTCGTCGTAGGCCTTGGCCTTTTTCTTCAGCTCCTGATCGTTCAGGAACAGACCGATCAAGCTCTGTGCGGCAGAGGTCTTGGCCAGTTTGACGAAACCGGCGGCTTCGACTTCCAGGGCCTTGTCGCGACCGAAGTTCGCAGCTTTCTGGATGGTCTTGATCGCTTCGACCGGCGCCGGGTAGTTCGGGCCCGCTTGGCCGGCCACGAAACCTTTGGCGGTTTCGAACGACATCATTTGTTCGATGGCGTTGAGCTTGAGCTTTTCGAGCTTCGGCTGACGCTTGGCCTTGTAGTCAAACGTACCGGAGATGGCGCCTTTGATCAGGTTCAGCGCCGCTTCGTGCAACTTCTGCGAGTCGACCACCGCGTCGACGGCACCGACTTTCAGTGCGTCTTCAGCGCGGTTTTCCTTACCGGCGGCAATCCATTCGATGGCGTTGTCGGCACCGATGATGCGCGGCAGGCGCACGGTACCACCGAAGCCTGGGTAGATGCCCAGCTTGACTTCCGGCAGACCGATTTTGGCGGTGCTGGCCATGACGCGGAAATCCGCCGCCAGGCACATTTCCAGACCGCCACCCAGTGCGATGCCATTGATCGCGGCAACAGTCGGGACGTTGAGGTCTTCGAAATCGCTGAAAATCTTGTTGGCTTCGAGGTTGCCAGCAACAAGCTCGGCATCCGGCAGCTTGAAGTTGTCGACGAATTCGGTGATGTCGGCGCCGACGATGAATACGTCCTTGCCACTGCTGACGATCACACCCTTGATCGAAGCATCTGCCTTGATGGTGTCTACAGCCTGACGCAGCTCGTTCAGGGTAAGACGGTTGAACTTGTTGACGGACTCACCCTTGAGGTCGAACTTCAGTTCGACGATGCCACTTTCAAGAGCCTTAACCGTGATGGCTTTACCTTCGTAAATCATCAACTGATCTCCACGATATGGAAGCTGAACAGTACACGTCGGACGCAGGCGGCTGGCTCGGCAGGGACGTTTATCGTCAATGCTAACGCCAACTCACCCGGCACACCCGCCAACGCGATAGTCGGGATTCTGTAGGAGCAGTCTGTAATACAAACGCTCAATTCATACGCCCGTTTGATTTGGGTGTGTCACCTTCACGGAATTTCCGGCAATTGTCAATCGCCCAAAATACTGGTTGAAACGCGACTTTCCGGTCACTTCCGTACCACGAAGCCCTGCAACATGCGGATGCATGTGAGGCCATTCATAGAATCAATAGTTAGAAAAGTCGCCCTAATTCGCGGCAACCTGTGTTTAACAGGCTACGCTGGCGTGACCCTGAAGAAAAAATTTGAACGCTTTGACGAATGCCCAGCGTAAGATCTGTGCCACAAAGAATTACCGGCCTGCCTGGCCAACCCCAGCCCGATGATGATGTCGGGCTTTTTATTGCCTTCCGTAACAGATCGGGGTTCAGGCGAGCGCCTTGAGCGTAGCGTCGATCTGTTGCAGAACCTCGGCTTCGCCCTTCTCGCCCCAATACAGGGCAATCATTTGCTTGTCTGCCTCGACCTTGTAGACGTTGGCAGGCAGTTTTTCGAAATGATTCAGAAGCACTCCATCCTCGCAGACTTCCTGCCACTGATTGACCCACACACCCGGCGCCTTCTGCCAATAGCTCCAGCACGCTGGCTGAGTGCCACGGCGCGGTCGGTGGTACTGGGCGCAAGGGCTTGGCGGCTCCTGGCTCAGCCAGTGCGGCCACTCCTGGGGCGCCAATTGCATGGCAAGGCCGATGCGCCGCGCCTCCATGCGCAGGGCCATGCGACCGCTCTGGACACGAGACGGTCGCAACCAGGCCAGCGGGCTCAGCACCACCAGCAGGATTGACACCACTATCCAGACCGTCATATCTGTACTCCCGATTCTTGATGGGCCCATTGGGTCACGTTGAAACCAATGCGCTTGAAACCAGCCATACTTACCAATATTGCAATCCTCAGGAGGAGCACCTCATGCCCTACCACCATATTCTGGTCGCTGTAGATCTAACCGAAGAGTGCGATCCTGTAATCCACCGCGCCCGCGAACTTTCGGTGAGCAATGGCGCAAAGCTGTCCCTGGTGCATATCGTCGAGCCGATGGCCATGGCCTTTGGCGGCGACGTGCCGATGGACCTTTCCCAGTTGCAACAGCAACAGTTCGATCAGGCCAAGGAGCGCCTTGAGCGATTGATCCTGAAATACCCGGAGCTCTCCAAGGAATACAGCCACTTGACCTACGGCCAGCCGCGACAGGAGATTCACCATCTCGCCAAGGAGCAAACGTGCGACCTGATCGTGGTGGGCAGTCATGGCCGGCATGGCCTGGCACTGTTGCTCGGCTCCACTGCCAATGACGTGCTGCACGGCGCGCCTTGCGATGTACTTGCCGTGCGCCTGCAAAAAAGCTGACAACAAGCAACAATAAACCCCTTACGAAAAGCCCGGCATTCACACGAGTGAAGCCGGGCTTTTTTATAGCCGGATCAATCAGGCATCCAGTTCGGCCCAGCGCTCGACCATCACGTCGAGTTCAGCCTGTAACTGCTCAAGCTGAGCGATCACTGCAGCCGTCTCGGCAGGAGGACGCTGATAGAAGCCGGCGTCCGCCATCTGCGCTTCAACCACCGCGATCTGCTGCTCCATGGCTTCGATCTGGCCAGGCAAGGCTTCCAGCTCACGCTGCAATTTGTAGCTGAGTTTCTTTTTCGCCACCGGCGCTGGCGTTTCCACTGCAGCAACTGGCGCAGGTTCGGCCGTCACGACAGCCGAGTTCAGGTCGGCCTTGCCGGACTTGCTCTCGGTCACACCCAGCAGGCGCGGCGAGCCGCCCTGACGCAGCCAGTCCTGATAACCACCGACGTATTCGCGAACCTTGCCTTCACCTTCGAAGACCAGGGTGCTGGTGACCACGTTGTCGAGGAATGCCCGGTCGTGGCTGACCATCAGCACAGTGCCGTTGAAGGTCAGCAAGACCTCTTCCAGCAGTTCGAGGGTTTCCACGTCGAGGTCGTTGGTCGGTTCGTCGAGCACCAGCAGGTTCGCCGGTTTGCTGAACAGTTTGGCCAGCAGCAGACGCGCACGCTCACCACCGGACAACGCCTTGACCGGCGTGCGGGCACGCTGCGGGCTGAACAGGAAGTCGCCAAGGTAGCTCAGTACGTGACGGCTCTGGCCATCGATATCGATGAAGTCGCGACCTTCAGCGACGTTGTCGATCACGGTCTTTTCCAGGTCCAACTGATGGCGCAACTGGTCGAAATAGGCCACGTCGATGCGCGTCCCCTCTTCCACTGTGCCGCTGGTCGGTTGCAGACCGTTGAGCATCAGCTTCAACAGCGTGGTCTTGCCGGTACCGTTGGCGCCGAGCAGACCGATGCGGTCGCCGCGCTGCAGGACCATCGAGAAATCCTTGATCAGGAACGGGCCGCCCGGGTGAGCGAAGCTCACATTCTCGAGCACCATCACCTGCTTGCCGGACTTGTCGGCGGTATCGAGCTGAATGTTGGCCTTGCCGGTACGCTCACGACGCTCGCTACGCTCGACGCGCAGGGCTTTCAGTGCACGGACACGGCCTTCGTTACGGGTGCGACGCGCCTTGATGCCCTGGCGGATCCAGACTTCTTCCTGGGCCAGTTTTTTATCGAACAGCGCGTTGGCGGTTTCTTCAGCGGCCAGTGTGGCCTCTTTGTGCACGAGGAAGCTGGCGTAATCGCCGTTCCAGTCGATCAAGCCGCCGCGATCCAGTTCCAGGATACGGGTTGCAAGGTTCTGCAGGAATGAACGGTCGTGCGTGATGAACAGTACGGCGCCCTGGAAATCCTTCAGCGCTTCTTCAAGCCAGGCGATGGCACCGATGTCCAGGTGGTTGGTCGGTTCGTCGAGCAGCAGCAGGTCCGGTTCGGAAACCAGCGCCTGAGCCAACAGGACGCGACGACGCCAGCCGCCGGACAATTCGGCGAGGGTCTTGTCGGCAGGCAACTGCAGACGGCTCAAGGTGCTGTCGACCAGTTGCTGCAAGCGCCAGCCATCTCGAGCTTCGAGGTCGTGCTGGACGTGCATCAGCTTGTCCAGATCGGCGTCAGTGACGATGTTCTGGCTCAGATGGTGATATTCGGCAAGCAACGCACCAACGCCGTCGAGGCCTTCGGCGACCACGTCGAACACGGTCCGCTCGTCGGCTACCGGCAATTCTTGCGGCAATTCACCAATCTTGAGGCCAGGTGCGCGCCAAACGGAGCCATCGTCGGGCTTCTGGTCGCCCTTGACGAGCTTCATCATGCTGGACTTGCCAGTGCCGTTGCGGCCGATGATGCACACCCGCTCACCACGGGCGATCTGCCAGGACACCTTGTCCAACAACGGCATAGCGCCGAAAGCAAGGGACACATCGCTGAATTTGAGCAGGGTCATGAGCTTCTCCAAAAACCGGGCGCGCATTCTACCTGACTTGAGGCTACAGAAGGCCGGCAATTTCAATGTCGAAGCACTCTGCACAACAATTGTTGCGAACTTATGCTGGCATGTCGGCAAAGCTTTCACCCGCTGCTGGCAAAAGGCTAAGCTACATATAATTAGGTGCCGGTCTTACCAGCACTTGTCATGATTTTTCTGCCCGGATGTCTCATGCGCAGTCGCCTTTTCAGTCTTTTTTCATGTTTGCTTCTTACAGCCGCTGCCGTTCAATCCGCCCAGGCGGTAGACCTGTCTACCCAACGCCAGTATTACGACGAAGCCAAGCGTGCCTTGGCCAAGGGCGATTCCGGCCCTTATTTCCGTTATAGCCAGGCGCTCAGCGATTATCCGCTGACCCCCTACCTGGCTTATGACGAACTGACCGCGCGGCTGAAAACCGCAAACAATGCCGAAATCGAGAACTTCCTCGCCGAACACGGCGACCTGCCACAAGCCAACTGGATGAAATTGCGCTGGTTGCGCTGGCTGGCCGAACGCGGCGATTGGGAAACGTTCGTCAAATATTATGACCCCAAGCTCAATTTCACCGAACTGGACTGCCTGAACGCGCAGTATCAGATCAGCCATAACCGTAAGACCGAAGGTTACGCCAACGCCGACAAACTCTGGCTGAGCGGCAAAACCCGGCCCGAGGCATGCGATGCAGTGTTCGGCATGTGGGCCGCCGATGGTCAACTGACTGAACAGAAACGCTGGGAACGCACCAAGCTCGCCGCCCAGGCCGGCAACTACCCGCTGGCCAACAGCCTGATCAATGGCCTGACGACCCTCGCCCCGCGCGGTCGCCTGCTGGTGGATGTGGCGCAGAAACCCGAACTGCTGAATCAGCCGTCGCGCTTTACCCCGGCCGATGAGCCGATGTCCGACATCGTCAGCCTTGGCCTGCGCCGCCTGGCCCGTCAGGATCCGGACAGGGCCATGGCCCTGCTCGACGGCTACGCCAGCAGCATGCACTTCTCCCGGGACGAAAAAGTCGCGATCGCCCGGGAAATCGGGCTGACCCTCGCTCGACGATTCGACAGTCGCGCGCTGGACGTGATGACCAAATACGACCCGGAGCTGCGGGACAACACCGTTTCGGAATGGCGCTTGCGCCTGCTGTTGCGTCTGGCCCGTTGGGACGACGCCTATCAGTTGACCCGCCGCCTGCCTCAGGACCTGGCCACCACCAACCGCTGGCGTTATTGGCAGGCTCGCACCCTGGAGTTGGCGCAGCCACAGAATCCGCAAGCGCAAACGCTTTACAAGGGCCTGGCTCGCGAACGCGACTTCTACGGCTTCCTGGCGGCCGATCGCTCGCAGTCTCCCTATTCGCTGATCAACAAACCGCTGATGCTCAGCCAGGCGCTGATCAACAAGGTACGCAATACCCCCGGTGTGCGCCGCGCGCTGGAGTTCCATGCACGCGGGCAGATCGTCGACGGCCGACGCGAGTGGTACCACGTCAGCCGGCACTTCAGCCGTGATGAAATGGTTGCCCAGGCGAAACTGGCTTACGACCTGAAATGGTATTTCCCGGCGATCCGCACCATCAGTCAGGCGCAGTACTGGGACGACCTGGACATCCGCTTCCCGATGGCTCACCGCGATACCCTGGTGCGTGAAGCCAAGGTCCGTGGCCTGCACTCGAGCTGGGTGTTCGCGATCACTCGTCAGGAAAGCGCCTTCATGGACGACGCCCGTTCCGGCGTTGGCGCCAGCGGCCTGATGCAACTGATGCCCGGCACCGCCAAGGAAACCGCGCGCAAGTTCAGCATTCCCCTGGCCTCGCCGCAGCAAGTGCTCGATCCGGACAAGAATATCCAGCTCGGCGCCGCTTATCTGAGCCAGGTCCATAGCCAATTCAACGGCAACCGCGTGCTCGCCTCCGCTGCCTACAACGCCGGCCCCGGCCGCGTGCGTCAATGGCTGCGCGGCGCCGACCACCTGAGCTTCGATGTGTGGGTGGAAAGCATCCCGTTCGACGAAACCCGCCAGTACGTGCAGAACGTGCTGTCGTATTCGGTGATCTACGGCCAGAAGCTCAATTCACCGCAGCCGCTGGTGGATTGGCATGAACGTTACTTTGACGATCAATGAGCCTGCTTTGAAACGCTGACAAAAATGCCCGCATCGATTGATGCGGGCTTTTTTTATGGTGCTCGACTTGGTCGGTTACTTATTCGGTTACTTGGTCGGTTGGGGCATGGAGCCCATCACTAAACTGCAACGCAGCCAATCGCGCATACAACGCATTGCTCGCAATCAACTCCTGATGCGTCCCCACCGCCACCAGTTTCCCTTGGTCCATCACCGCGATTCGGTCAGCGTTTTTCACTGTCGCCAGTCGATGGGCGATGACCAGTGTGGTGCGGTTTTTCATCAGGCTGGGCAGGGCTTGCTGGATCAGGTGCTCGCTCTGGGCGTCGAGGGCGCTGGTGGCTTCGTCGAGCAGCAGGATCGGCGCGTCCACCAGCAGCGCCCGGGCGATCGCCAGGCGTTGGCGTTGACCGCCGGACAAACCGAGACCCGCGTCGCCGAGGTGGGTCTGGTAGCCGTTGGGCATTTGCTCGATGAAGTCGTGGGCGTAGGCAATTTTGGCGGCTTCCTGGACCTGGGCCAAAGTCGCCGTCGGGTGGCCGTAGCGAATGTTCTCTTCGATGCTGCCGAAGAACAGCGCCGGGGTTTGCGAGACGAGGGCGAAGCAGCGACGCAGGTCCAGAGGGTCGAGTTGGGTCAGCGGCACACCGTCCAGCAGGATGCGTCCTTCAGCGGGGTCGTAAAAGCGCAACAGCAGGTCATACACCGTCGATTTGCCGGCACCTGACGGCCCGACCAGAGCGAGCGTTTCGCCGGCATTGATCGTCAGACTCAAACCATCGACGGCATAGCTCTCAGGACGCGACGGGTAGGAAAAGCGCACATCTTGCAGCACCAGATCGCCCTTCACCCGTTCAGGCAGGGTCACCAGCCCATGGGTCGGTGGCTGGATGATGTTTTCCGAACGCAACAGCTCGGCAATCCGCTCCGCCGCCCCTGCTGCTCGCTGCAGTTCGCCGATCACTTCACTCAATGTGCCAAAGGCGCCACCGACGATCAGGCTGTAAAAGACGAACGCTGCCAACTCACCCGCGGAAATCCGCCCGGCGATGACGTCCATTCCGCCGACCCAGAGCATCACCCCGACCGCGCCCAACACCAGCAGGATCACCAGGGTGATCAACCAGGCTCGCTGGAAAATGCGTTTGCGGGCGGTATTGAAAGCCTCTTCCACGGTCGCGGCAAAACGCTGCTCGTCCTGCACCTGATGGTTGTAGGCCTGCACGGTTTTGATCTGACTCAGGGTTTCGGACACATAACTGCCGATATCGGCAACCCGATCCTGGCTCTGGCGCGACAGGGTGCGTACCCGGCGGCCAAAAATCAGGATCGGCGCGACCACCAACGGCAATGCGACCACTACGATGCTGGTCAGCTTGGGGTTGGTGATAAACAACAAGACAATCCCGCCGATCACCATCAGCCCGTTGCGCAGGAACAGCGATAGCGAAGAGCCGATCACCGATTGCAGCAGCGTGGTGTCGGCAGTCAGTCGTGACTGGATCTCGGAGCTGCGGTTGTCTTCATAAAAACCCGGATGCAGATAGACCAGGTGGTTGAACACCCGACGGCGAATGTCCGCGACAACGCGCTCGCCAATCCACGACACCAGGTAAAAGCGCACAAAGGTGCCAATCGCCAGACCGATCACCAGCAACATGAACAGGCCGATGGATTGATTGAGCAAATGCGTCGACTGGGTCATGAAACCCTGATCCACCAACAGGCGAATCCCCTGCCCCATGGACAAGGTGATGCCGGCAGTGACAATCAACGCCAGCAAGGCGCCGAAGGCCGGCCAGCGATAAGGCGTGATGAAACGGCTGGCCAGGCGAATGGCGCGGCGGTGACGGGCAGAAAGCATGAAGATCATCCGAAGGCGTAACCCATGGTTTTGACCCGATCAAGCCTACACTGCTCAATCGGATTGAACGCTGTAAATCACAATGAGTCGGGTTAATTATGACCGCCTAGACTAGTGGCTAGAGAATATTGGTCTAAAGTCCGGGTGGAAACATCAGGGTATTTCTGATGGACTGAAGAGGCCGACCTGAAAGATCGCAGGGAATTGTCACAGCCCGGTCACCTGGCGGTTTTACAGTAAGCGCACAACCTGATGAGGAGACAGGCCATGTCCTTGCAAAACAGCAGCGATGACAAGATTCAAGTGATCCGCACACAGCCAGACCAGTCTCTGGGTTGCTCGATTATCGATGAGGATGGGCGTGAAGTACCGATCACTGAAAGCATGATCCAGGACGCTTGTCGCGAACTGGAAAAGCGATTGGTCAAGCCTGCCGAACAAAAGTGATATAGCCACCGTCTTCTTGACCCGGCCCTGTTGGCCGGGTTTTTTATGGGTGCCTGTTTTGTGTGGCTTTTGTAGGGATCCGGTCAGTTTGCTAGGCCGAGGTTGCGCCTAAGGCCGCCACGATCTGCTGCAACGCCGGCGAATCCCCTTCAATTCGCACTTTCAACCCATCGATCTCACGCCGCAGCGGGTAATGCTTGCGCAGCGCATCGAACGCCGCACGCTGTTCACTCACATTGCCTACGAGGCTGCGACGGAAATCCGCGTCATCACGGCGCGGGTCGTACACGCCACGGCACAACATCGCCAGCGCCCAGGCCGGATCGGTATCAGCATTCAACGTAACAGCCGACAGCCATGGCGCTGGCAGCAAATCGTTCAGGCTGACCTGTTCCGGTTGCCCAAGAAATTTGCAAAACGCCTGATAGATCTGCGCCGTCCCGCGCTGTTTGCCGTCGAGGCTGTAGCCGGCAATGTGCGGCGTCGCGATGACACACAACTCCGCCAGCGCTACATCGACTTCAGGCTCAGCCTCCCAGACATCCAGCACCGCTTGCAGATCTTCACGTTGCAACAGCACCTGACGCAGGGCGGCGTTGTCGATCACCGGGCCACGACTTGCGTTGATCAGCCAGGTGCCGGGTTTGAGTTGGTTCAAACGGTTTTTATCGAACAGATGCCAGGTTGCCTGAGGGCCTTGCTTGTCCAGCGGCGTATGCAGGCTGATGACATCGCATTGCTCGATGATCTGCTCGAGACTGACGTAATCGCCCCCTTCAGCGGCTTGCCGTGGCGGATCGCAAACCAGCACATTCCAGCCCAGGCCTTGCAGAACCTTGACCAGCCGCCCGCCCACCTCGCCGGCGCCGACCACGCCGTAAGTGCGCTGAGCCAGGTCGACCCCTTCGATTTCGGCCAGGGTCAGCAGACTGCCCAGCACGTAATCGACTACACCCCGGGCATTGCAGCCTGGCGCACTGGACCAGGTGATGCCGGCCTGCTGAAAGTAGTCCAGGTCCAAATGATCGGTGCCGATGGTGCACGTGCCGACAAAGCGCACGTTGCTGCCTTCGAGCAATGCACGGTTGACGTTGGTCACTGAGCGCACCAGCAGTACATCGGCCTGCTCGACGGTGGCGCGGTCGATGGAACGTCCCGGCACTCGGCGGATTTCACCGAAACCTTCGAAGAAGGCATCGAGCAACGGGATATTTTCGTCGGCAACAATCAACATGGCAGGCTCCTTTGGCGGACCGGCAGTTTAGGCGCAGATGGAGGTGATGGGCCAGCAGGTATTAAGCACCTTAGTCGCCCCCCCCTCTGTGGCGAGGGAGTGGGGGATGCCTGTAAAACCGATTACAAATCCGCAACACAGGATTTTTCCTGACCATTGCGTCAAGGCGTAGAATGCGCCGCCTCGCGCATCAAAATCCTTTGGACGTTTCGCCTTGAATTCCGTGACTGACCCCACCGCCGCTATTTCCCTCAACCGCCCGGCCCGGGTTCGCCTGGAGCTGAAAAACCTGCTCGGCCTGGCGTTGCCGATCATGATCGCGCAACTGGCGACCACCGCCATGGGCTTCGTCGATGCGGTGATGGCGGGACGGGTCGGGCCTCGCGATCTTGCGGCCGTCGCGCTGGGCAACTCGATCTGGGTGCCGGTGTTTCTGTTGATGACCGGTACGTTGCTGGCCACCACCCCGAAAGTCGCCCAGCGCTTCGGTGCCGGCACTCACAGCGAGATCGGCCCGATCGTGCGTCAGGCCTTGTGGTTGGCGCTGGTGGTGGGTTTGATGGCGACCGGCCTGCTGTTCAGCGCCGAACCGATCCTGCATTTCATGAAGGTCGATCCCGAGCTGATCGGCCCGTGCATGCAGTACCTGCACGGCATCGCCAGCGGCCTGCCCGCCGTCGCGCTCTATCACGTATTGCGCTGTTTCAGTGATGGCCTGGGTCGCACGCGCCCGGCCATGGTCCTTGGTTTGTGCGGGCTCGCGCTGAATATTCCGCTAAATTACATTTTCATCTATGGCCACTTTGGTGTGCCGGCGATGGGCGGTGTCGGCTGCGGCTGGGCCACGGCAATCGTGATGTGGGTGATGGCGCTGGGGATGGCCGGCTGGGAACGGTGGGCGCCGGCCTATCAGTCGAGCCAGTTGTTCAGCCGATTCGACTGGCCCCAGTGGGCGGTGATCAAACGCTTGCTGGGCATCGGCCTGCCGATCGGCATCGCCGTTTTCGCCGAGTCGAGCATCTTTGCGGTGATCGCCCTGCTGATCGGCAGCCTCGGCGCCACTGTGGTCGCCGGGCACCAGATCGCCCTGAATTTCAGCTCACTGGTGTTCATGATCCCCTACTCCCTGGGCATGGCCGTGACCGTGCGGGTCGGCCAGGCACTGGGCCGCGAAGAACCACGCGAAGCACGCTTCGCCGCCGGAGTCGGCATGGGCACGGCACTGGCTTATGCGTGTATTTCCGCAAGCATGATGCTGTTGCTGCGTGAACCCATCGCCGCAATCTACACCGCCGACCCGACGGTGATTCACGTGGCCGCGATGCTGATTGTGTACTCGGCGCTGTTCCAGTTTTCCGATGCGATCCAGGTGACGGCGGCCGGTGCACTGCGCGGCTATCAAGACACGCGAGTGACGATGATCCTGACGCTGTTCGCTTATTGGGGCATCGGTTTGCCGGTGGGTTACGCCTTGGGCCTGACCGATTGGTTCGGCGCGCCGAGCGGCCCGAGCGGGCTGTGGCAGGGTTTGATCGTCGGTTTGAGTTGCGCGGCGCTGATGCTGTCGATCCGCCTGGCGCGCAGCGCACGCAAGCGGATCCGCATCAGCCGTTCGGCCGGTTAAGCGAGCGCAAAAAAAGGGCCTGCACATGCAGGCCTTTTTTGTGCCCGTTAAGCGAGCTTCTTGCGGATCCAGTACAGGTAGGTGCCTGCCTCTTCGTGCTGCGCCACCAACTCGTGGTCGAGGAACACGCAGAACTTGGGAATGTCGCGACGGGTCGACGGGTCAGTGGCGATCACCTTCAGCAGGCCGCCAGGCACCAGGTCACGGATGTGCTGGTGCAGCATCATCACCGGTTCCGGGCAATTGAGGCCGGTGGCATCGAGGGTGCCGTCAACCGGCGTATCGATCATTTCACTCATGGTTTACTCCTGAAACTTGCCGGCATTGTCGCGCATTGCCGGGTGTTCGGTCACCTATGGGAGCGGGACCGTATGAATCAGCGGGATTTCGGTTTTTTCACGTCAAGCCGGCGCAAATGGCAGGTCACTTCTTCACGGTCGTGATACAGCTGCTTGCAGCCGATTTCAACCCGAATGCCCCGCGCCTTGAACCCCTCGGCAATACGCTCCAGCAAGCGCTTCACTTCGGCATAACGCTGTTTCATCGGCAGCTTGAGGTTGACCACCGCTTCCCGGCAATGCCCCTCGCCAATCCATTCTTCCAGCATCGCCGCGTTACGCGCCGGCTTCTCGACGATGTCGCAGACCATCCAGTCCACCGGCTGTTTGGGCTTGAAGGTGAAACCGTCGGCCATCAAGTGCTGCACCAGACCGGTATCCATCAGGCTTTCGGCCATCGGGCCGTTGTCGATGGCGGTCACCAGCATGCCGCGGTTGACCAGTTGCCAGGTCCAGCCGCCAGGGGCGGCGCCGAGGTCGACACCGGTCATGTCGCTGTGCAGACGCTCATCCCACTGGTCGCGGGGAATGAAGTGATGCCACGCCTCTTCCAGCTTCAACGTCGAACGGCTCGGTGCTTCACGGGGGAACTTCAGGCGCGGAATGCCCATCGGCCACATCGCCGAGTTGTTCGACTCCGCCAGCCCCATGAACACTTCGCGGCCGCTCTTGAAGGTCAGCAGCAGACGCGGCTTGTTGGGGTCTTCCACCAGTTTGCCGGCCGCCATCAACGCCTTGCGCAGGTGCACTTCAAACTTCTTGCAGAAGTTCGACAGCTCTTTGCCATCGTTGGTGTCGACCATTTCCAGCCACAGGCTGCCGCACAGCGGGAAGTCCGCCATGTGGGCGAGGATCACGCTGATGCGGTCGGTTTCCGGCAGATCAATAAAGATCCCACGGGCCCACTGGCGCGGGAAGATCAGGTCGGCGAAACGCTGGCCACGCATCAGGCGTTCGGCGCCGTCTTCTTCGGTGCAGATGAATTCGGCATAGGCGCTGGCGGTTTTGGCCTTGGCATAACCGGCCACGTTCAGCCGCGCGGCATGTTCGGAAATCTCGGAACAGACTTCGCCTTCGAAGCCCGGTCGGCAATGCATAAAGAGGGTGTTCATTCTTACTCCTGGGCAGTTGGCGGAAAAATTGCGCCACTGCGCGATGCCCAGGCTTGCGTTGAAGCAAAGCCTGTCACGAAAACCGGCGCATGATAGCCGAGTTCGGAACCTTGGACTTGCCCTTAGGGTCCAGTTATTAGCCTTAAGCACCAAACAGGACTAGGTTTAAACCTCTGCCCTTCCCTCCGTCCGTAGCCGTGCGGACTTAAAGGAGTCATTTCAATGCCGTCCCTCGATAGCCTGAAAACCCTTAAAACCTTACAAGTCGACGACAAGACCTACCACTATTTCAGCCTGCGCGAAGCCGCCAAGAGCCTGGGTGACCTCGACAAGCTGCCCATGTCGTTGAAAGTGTTGCTGGAAAACCTGCTGCGCTGGGAGGACGAGAAAACCGTCACCGGCGCCGACCTCAAGGCGATTGCCGCCTGGCTCAAGGAGCGTCGCTCCGACCGCGAAATCCAATACCGCCCCGCGCGGGTATTGATGCAGGACTTTACCGGCGTCCCCGCCGTGGTCGACCTGGCCGCCATGCGCGCCGCCATGGCCAAGGCCGGTGGCGACCCACAGCGCATCAATCCGCTGTCGCCGGTGGACCTGGTGATCGACCACTCGGTGATGGTCGACAAGTTCGCCAGCTCAAGCGCCTTCGAACAGAACGTCGACATCGAAATGCAGCGCAACCACGAGCGGTACGCCTTCCTGCGCTGGGGTCAGAGCGCCTTCGCCAACTTCAGCGTGGTGCCGCCGGGCACCGGTATCTGTCACCAGGTCAACCTTGAATACCTAGGACGCACGGTCTGGACCAAGGATGAGGACGGCCGCACCTATGCTTTCCCCGACACCCTGGTCGGCACTGACTCCCACACCACCATGATCAACGGCCTCGGCGTACTCGGCTGGGGCGTCGGCGGGATCGAAGCGGAAGCGGCGATGCTGGGTCAACCGGTGTCGATGCTGATTCCGGAAGTGATCGGCTTCAAACTCACTGGCAAGCTCAAGGAAGGCATCACCGCCACCGACCTGGTGCTGACCGTCACCCAGATGCTGCGCAAGAAAGGCGTGGTCGGCAAATTCGTCGAGTTCTACGGCGACGGCCTCGCCGACCTGCCGCTGGCCGACCGCGCGACCATTGCGAACATGGCTCCGGAATACGGCGCCACCTGCGGCTTCTTCCCGGTGGACGAGGTGACCCTGGAGTACCTGCGCCTGTCCGGCCGTACCTCGGAAACCGTGAAACTGGTGGAGGCCTACAGCAAGACCCAGGGCCTGTGGCGCCTGCCCGGCAAAGAGCCAGTGTTCACCGACAGCCTGGCCCTGGACATGGGCAGCGTCGAGGCCAGCCTCGCCGGACCGAAACGCCCACAAGACCGCGTCTCGTTGCCGAATGTGGCGCAAGCGTTCACTGACTTTCTCGGCCTGCAAATCAAACCGACCAGCAAGGAAGAAGGTCGCCTCGAAAGTGAGGGCGGCGGTGGCGTCGCGGTAGGCAACGCCGATCTGATCGGTGAAGCGGACTACGCCCACGAAGGCCATACGCATCGGCTGAAAAACGGTGCGGTGGTGATTGCCGCGATCACCTCCTGCACCAACACCTCCAATCCCAGTGTGATGATGGCGGCCGGGCTGGTGGCGAAAAAAGCCGTGGAAAAAGGCCTCAAGCGCAAACCCTGGGTCAAGAGCTCCCTGGCCCCCGGTTCGAAAGTGGTCACCGACTACTACAAGGCAGCCGGCCTGACCCAATACCTCGACCAACTCGGTTTTGCCCTGGTCGGTTATGGCTGCACCACCTGCATCGGCAACTCCGGGCCGTTGCCGGAGCCGATTGAAAAAGCCATCCAGAAAGCCGACCTGACCGTCGCCTCGGTGCTGTCGGGCAACCGCAACTTCGAAGGCCGCGTGCATCCGCTGGTGAAAACCAACTGGCTGGCCTCCCCGCCCCTGGTCGTCGCCTACGCGCTGGCCGGCACGGTGCGCATCGACATCAGCAGCGAGCCCTTGGGAAACGACAAGGACGGCCACCCGGTTTACCTGCGAGACATCTGGCCGAGCACCAAGGAAATCGCCGACGCGGTAACTCAGGTGAACACCGCAATGTTCCACAAGGAGTACGCCGAAGTGTTCGCCGGCGACGAGCAGTGGCAAGCCATCGAAGTGCCGCAAGCAGCGACTTATGTCTGGAACAACGATTCGACGTATATCCAGCACCCGCCCTTCTTCGATGACATTGGCGGCCCTGCGCCGGTGGTCAAGGATGTCGAAGGGGCGAAAGTCCTCGCGCTGCTCGGCGATTCGGTAACCACCGACCACATATCCCCCGCCGGCAACATCAAGACCGACAGCCCTGCCGGCCGTTACCTGCGCGAACAAGGGGTGGAACCACGGGACTTCAACTCCTACGGCTCGCGTCGCGGTAACCACGAAGTGATGATGCGCGGCACCTTCGCCAACATCCGCATTCGCAACGAAATGCTCGGTGGTGAAGAAGGCGGCAACACGATTTACATTCCGACCGGGGAAAAACTGCCGATCTACGACGCGGCCATGCGTTACCAGGCATCGGGCACGCCGCTGGTGGTGATCGCCGGGCAAGAATACGGCACTGGATCGAGCCGTGACTGGGCGGCCAAGGGCACCAACCTGCTGGGGGTCAAAGCCGTCATCGCAGAAAGCTTCGAGCGGATTCACCGTTCAAATTTGGTGGGCATGGGCGTGTTGCCGCTGCAGTTCAAGCTGGATCAGAACCGCAAGAGCCTGAACCTCACTGGCAAGGAAACCCTGGACATTCTTGGCCTGACGGGCGTCGAACTGACTCCGCGGATGAACCTGACGCTGGTCATCACCCGTGAAGACGGCAGCCAGGAGAAGGTCGAGGTATTGTGCCGGATCGATACCCTGAACGAAGTGGAGTACTTCAAGGCCGGAGGGATTTTGCATTACGTGTTGCGGCAGTTGATTGCCTCGTAACGCCTCCACCGACAACGACACCGCCTTCGGGCGGTGTTTTTGTTTGGGCGGTGTATGTCTCTATAATTGCGCGCCCCAAGAAAACAGGCACCTCCGCCCTCAAGGACTTCAAATGATCGCTCTGCCATGGATCTATCTGGCACTTCTCTCGCTCGGCTACAGCCTGGCTTTGATCTACGGCCATCTCGGCTGGCTGGCTGCCATTTCTTTCGGGTTACTGCTGATCGCCGGTTTCGCCGTTCGCCAACAACAGATCCCCCTCGGCCGCTACCTCGGCCACGGCTTGTTCATCGTCCTGGCGGTGGCGCTGGCGACACACTGGCTTCCCGGTTTCTACAACGGTCGCGCTATCGATCCCCTGCGTTTCACCGACGATGCCGTGCGGTTCGCCATGTACCTGAATCTGGACAAACCCCTGATCGGCTTCTGGCTGTTGCTGGTTTGTCCGTGGATCATCGGTCGGCGCTCCCTGCGCCTGTCCGTGTATGCCACCGCCCTCGCCCTGACCGTGAGTGCCGTACTGGCTCTGGGTGGTGCGCTGTTGCTGGGGATGATCAGTTGGGCACCGAAATGGCCGGATCAGGTCTGGCTGTGGATGCTGAACAATCTGTTGCTGGTGACGCTGGTGGAAGAAGCGCTGTTTCGCGGCTACATCCAGGGCGGTCTGAGCCGGCAGTTTAAACACCTGCCTTATGGCGAAAGCCTCGCGCTGGTGCTCGCATCATTGCTATTTGGCCTCGTTCATCTGGGCGCTGGCTGGCAATGGGTGTTGCTGGCCAGCCTGGCCGGTGTCGGCTATGGCCTGGCCTACCGGTTCGGTGGGCTGGGTGCGGCCATCGCCACCCATTTTGGTTTGAATCTGCTGCATTTCGGCTTGTTCACGTATCCGATGCTCGCGGGATGATGACGCAGCGGTCGTTTTGCGACGCGTTACTGATTTATTGAAAAAAAACTTCAATAAATGCCCAACGATGCCGATACACCATCAAAGCCTTGCGGATTGAAAAAGCCATGCGTAACAACCAGCCCATTACACAACGCGAACGGACCTTCCCGGCGCAGCAACGGTTGATTTCCACCACCGATGCCAAGGGCATGATCACCTACTGCAACGATGCTTTCGTCGAAATCAGCGGGTTTTCGCGTGAAGAACTGATCCGTGCGCCGCATAACCTGGTTCGTCATCCCGACGTCCCGTCTGCGGTGTTCGCGCACATGTGGGGCACACTGAAACAAGGCTTGCCATGGATGGGCATTGTCAAGAATCGCTGCAAGACCGGCGACCACTACTGGGTTAACGCCTATGTCACACCGGTGTTCGAAGGCAATCAGGTGATCGGTTACGAGTCGGTGCGGGTCAAGCCCACCGCCGAGCAGATCCGCCGTGCCGAAGCGCTCTACCAACGCATCAATCAGGGCAAGTCAGCCGTTCCTCAAAGGGATAAGTGGTTGCCGGTGCTTCAGGACTGGCTGCCGTTCATTCTGGTCAGCCAGTTGAGCTTCATGATCGGCGCCACCCTGACGTCGCAATGGGGCTTCGCCCTCGCCGCCGGTCTTTCGGTGCCGTTGGGCTTGATGGGCTTGAGCTGGCAACAGCGCGGCATCAAGCGCTTGCTGCGCCTGGCCGAACAGACCACGTCCGACCCGCTGATCGCGCAGATGTACACCGACAGCCGCGGTGCCCAGGCACGCTTGGAAATGTCCATTCTCAGCCAGGAAGCTCGCCTGAAAACCTGCCTGACGCGCCTGCAAGACACCGCCGAGCATCTGAACGAACAAGCGAAACAGTCCGACACGCTGGCCCATAACAGCTCCACCGGTCTGGAACGTCAGCGCGTCGAAACCGAGCAAGTGGCGACCGCCGTCAATCAGATGGCCGCTACCACTCAGGAAGTCGCCAGTCACGTGCAACGCACCGCCGACGCCACTCAGGAAGCCAATCGCCTGACCGGTCGCGGTCGCGACATCGCAGGTGAAACCCGCGAAGCCATTCAACGCCTGTCGGTGGTGGTCGGTGAAACCGGTCTGACGGTCACTCAACTGGCCAAGGACAGCGACGAAATCGGTGGCGTGGTCGATGTGATCAAAGGCATTGCCGACCAGACCAACCTGCTCGCCTTGAACGCTGCGATCGAAGCCGCGCGTGCCGGTGAGATGGGCCGTGGTTTTGCGGTGGTGGCCGACGAAGTGCGCCAATTGGCGCAGCGCACCAGCGAATCCACCGGGCAGATCCACGCCCTGATCGCCAAGCTGCAACAAACCGCCAGCACGGCGGTGCAAACCATGGAGGCCGGCCATCGCCAGGCTGAAGAAGGTGTGGCGCGGGTATTGGAAGCGGATCAGGCGCTGGTGGGCATCAGCGAAGCGGTAGCCCACATCACCGACATGACCACCCAGATCGCTGCCGCGACCGAAGAGCAAAGTTCGGTGGCCGAAGAAATCAGCCGCAACATCAGCAACATCTCGCAACTGGCTGATCAGACCTCGGAACAGGCACAGAACTCGGCGCTACTGAGTGAAGAACTGACCAAGACGGCGAATACCCAGTATTCGTTGGTGGAGCGGTTTAACCGCTGACAACAAAGTCAAAAGATCGCAGGCTGCGCCAGCTCCTACATTTGAACGGCGTCCACGCTGTAGGAGCTGCCAAGGGCTGCGATCTTTTGATCTTGCTTCTCACAGAAACCCGGCGACCTTCTTCGCTGTCGCGTCCAAATGCTGCTCATGCGTAAACCCTGAAGCCTTCAACGGCTTCAAATCATGATCCGCCGCCTCAAGCCAGAACACCTCGATACCCGGCGCCAACGTATAAGCCTCAACGGCCTCACGATTGCCCAGCGCATCGCGCTCACCCTGCACAATCAACGTCCGTGTCTTTAGCGCAGCCAAATGCTCAACCCGAGGTTTCTCCGGTTTGCCGACGGCATAAAACGGATAACCGAGGCACACCAGCGCATCCGCTTCCAGCTCATCGGCCAAAAGACTGGCCATCCGCCCGCCCATGGACTTGCCGCCAATGGCCAGACGCCCAGTGACATGGCGTCGCACCACGGCGTACACCTCACGCCAGCACTCCAGCAGTTTCGGCGCCGGGTTCGGTGGGCGCTTGCCGCCGTCCACTCGCCGTTGGGCCATGTACGGAAACTCGAAGCGCAGCACGTTGACGCCTTGCGTGGCAAGGCGCGCAGCCATGTCGCTCATCCAGCCGCTGTCCATCGGCGCACCGGCGCCATGGGCGAGAATCAGTGTCGCCGAGGCCGGCACCGAGGCGGCATTCCACAACCATCCGTGATCCCGCACGCACTGCGCCCATTGATCCCCGTCAATACTGGCCTTGTGCTGTTTGTCCATGCTTGCCTCGCTTTTAGTCTGCCTATAACTCCAGGCGAAGGGAGCGTCTGCCTTGCGCGGCTTACTCGCAAAGACGGGCCCTCACTTCGGCTGAACCGTGGATGGGGAACCATGAACACTTCTATCAGTACCGCCTACAACTACAAGGTGGTCCGCCAATTCGCCATTATGACGGTGGTGTGGGGCATCGTCGGCATGGGGCTCGGGGTTTTTCTCGCCGCCCAGTTGGTCTGGCCCGAACTCAACTTCAATCTGCCATGGACCAGTTTCGGCCGGTTGCGCCCGCTGCACACCAACGCGGTGATCTTCGCCTTCGGCGGCTGTGCGTTGTTCGCCAGTTCGTTCTACTCGGTACAGCGTACCTGCCAGACTCGATTGTTTGCGCCGAAAATCGCCGCGTTCTGCTTCTGGGGCTGGCAACTGGTGATCCTGTTGGCGGCGATCAGCCTGCCGCTGGGTTACACCAGCTCCAAGGAATACGCCGAACTGGAATGGCCGATCGACATCCTGATCACCATCGTCTGGGTGGCTTACGCCATCGTGTTCTTCGGCACGATCATGCAGCGCAAGACCAAGCACATCTATGTCGGTAACTGGTTCTTCGGTGGATTCATCATCACCGTGGCAATCCTGCACATCGTCAACAACCTGGAATTGCCGGTGAGTCTGACCAAGTCCTACTCGCTGTACTCCGGTGCGACCGATGCCATGGTGCAGTGGTGGTACGGCCACAACGCCGTAGGCTTTTTCCTCACCGCCGGTTTCCTCGGGATGATGTACTACTTCGTGCCGAAACAGGCCGAACGCCCGGTGTATTCCTATCGCTTGTCGATCGTGCACTTCTGGGCGCTGATCACCCTGTACATCTGGGCCGGTCCCCACCACTTGCACTACACCGCGCTGCCGGACTGGGCACAGTCGCTGGGCATGGTGATGTCGCTGATCCTGCTGGCGCCGAGCTGGGGCGGGATGATCAACGGCATGATGACCCTGTCGGGTGCCTGGCATAAGTTGCGCAGCGACCCGATCCTGCGTTTCCTCGTGGTGTCCCTGGCGTTCTACGGCATGTCGACCTTCGAAGGGCCGATGATGGCAATCAAGACGGTCAACGCCCTCTCCCACTACACCGACTGGACCATCGGCCACGTTCACGCCGGCGCGCTCGGCTGGGTGGCGATGATTTCCATCGGTGCGCTGTACCACATGATCCCGAAAGTCTTCGGCCGCGAGCAGATGCACAGCATCGGCCTGATCAACGCGCACTTCTGGCTCGCCACCATCGGCACCGTGCTGTACATCGCCTCGATGTGGGTCAACGGCATCGCCCAGGGCTTGATGTGGCGCGCAGTCAACGAGGACGGCACGCTGACCTACTCCTTCGTCGAAACCCTGGTGGCCAGCCATCCTGGCTTCATCGTGCGACTGGTGGGCGGCGCGATCTTCCTCAGCGGCATGCTGCTGATGGCTTACAACACCTGGCGCACCGTGCGGGCCTCGCAGCCTGCCGAAGCCGTCGCTGCCGCGCAGATCGCCTGAGGAGTCCGCCATGAAACACGAAACAATCGAGAAAAACGTCGGCCTGCTGATGTTGCTGATGGTGTTCGCCGTGAGCATCGGCGGCCTGACCCAGATCGTCCCGCTGTTCTTCCAGGACGTGACCAACAAACCGGTGGAAGGCATGAAGCCCTACACCGCGCTGCAACTGGAAGGTCGCGACATTTACATCCGCGAAGGCTGCGTCGGTTGCCACTCGCAGATGATCCGCCCGTTCCGCGCCGAAACCGAACGCTACGGCCATTACTCGGTGGCCGGGGAAAGCGTGTGGGATCACCCGTTCCTCTGGGGCTCCAAGCGCACCGGGCCGGACCTGGCGCGAGTCGGCGGGCGCTACTCCGAAGACTGGCACCGCGCGCACTTGTACAACCCGCGCAACGTGGTGCCGGAATCGAAGATGCCGGCGTATCCATGGCTGGTGGCCAACCCGCTCGACAGCAGCCACACCGAAACCAAGATCCGCGCCATGCGCACCCTCGGCGTGCCGTACACCGACGAAGACATCGCAGGCTCAGTCGCTTCGCTCAAGGGCAAGACCGAGATGGACGCGCTGGTTGCCTACCTGCAAGTGCTCGGCACTGCCATCAAGAGCAAGAGGTGAGTCATGGTCATTGATATGAGCACAGGCCTGATCCGTGGCCTCGGCACAGTCGTGGTGTTCGTGGCCTTCGTCGGCCTGACACTGTGGGTGTTCAACAGCAAGCGCAATCCGCAATTCGCCGAAGCGCGCCTGCTGCCGTTCGCTGACGAGCCGCAACCCGAAACTACCCAAGAATCTGCAACAACAAGGAGCGCCCGGCCATGACCACCTTCTGGAGTGCGTGGATCTGCGTACTGACCATCGGCAGCCTGATCGGCCTGACCTGGCTGCTGATCGGCACCCGCCGGGGCGAAACCAAGGGCAGCGTCGACCAGACCATGGGCCACAGCTTCGACGGCATCGAGGAGTACGACAACCCGCTGCCGCAGTGGTGGTTCATGCTGTTCGCCGGCACCCTGGTGTTCTCGGTCGGCTACCTGATTCTTTATCCGGGCCTGGGCAACTGGAAAGGCATCCTGCCCGGTTATGAAAACGGCTGGACTGGTGTCCATGAATGGGAAAAGGAGATGAGCAAGGCAGACGCGAAGTTCGGACCGATCTTCGCCAAATTCGCGGCAATGCCGGTGGAAGAAGTAGCGAAAGACCCGCAAGCGCTGAAAATGGGCGGCCGCCTGTTCGCCTCCAACTGCTCGGTGTGCCACGGCTCGGATGCCAAGGGCGCGTTCGGTTTTCCCAACCTGGCTGACAGCGATTGGCGCTGGGGCGGCAGTGCCGAGACCATCAAGACCACCATCATGGGTGGCCGGATGGCGGCCATGCCGGCCTGGGGTGAAGTGTTGGGTGAGACCGGGGTGAAGAACGTCGCCGCGTACGTGCGTCACGAATTGGCCGGCCTGCCGCTACCAGCCGACAGTGGTGCCAACGTGCAAGCCGGACAGCAACTGTTCAGCACCACCTGCGTAGCCTGTCATGGGGCAAACGGCCAGGGCACTGAAGCCATGGGCGCGCCGAATCTGACGCACCCGGCCGGTTTTATCTACGGTACCAGCCTGGCGCAACTGCAACAGACTATTCGCCATGGCCGCCAGGGCCATATGCCGGCGCAAAACGAACTGCTGGGCAACGACAAGGTGCAATTGCTGGCCGCTTATGTGTACAGCTTGTCCCACGGAGTCGGCACCGAGCGTTTGCAGGCACAAGGCAAAAGCGAATAATTTTTGACCGCTCTGCTGCCGCATTCTGCGGAATGCGGCAGTTCCCTGCCTCTTTGCGACCCATTGTCGCACCCTGCCGTTCCCCTTCCTTTCGGTTCACCAGATTCGGGTCTAAGCTTCCTCGGTGCGGACTGGCATGAGCCGGTTCCAGGTCGATTTTACCCGATGTGTTCGACGATTCTGTTCGATGACAGGCCGCAAAGGCTGGTAGATACCGGCTGTCGCGCAAATTGCCGTCTGTCCCTCGATCGTTGCGTTTGAACACACCCCGTTACATCTGACTTGAACCCCTCGCCTTTTTCATCCGCTGCGACATTTTGTCAGAGGGCAATTTTGTCCTTACGCGGCGCATGGAAAGGCCGCAGAATCAGGTTTTGAAAGCATTGACCCAGGTCATGGCGCGTTGCAATGACCCCCCGCTTTCTCCATACTTGCGGCCGATTTTTACTCCTAATAAAACACCCAAACCGTGGAACCTTAGAATGAGCACAGCAATCAGTCCGACTGCTTATAACTATAAGGTAGTCCGCCAGTTCGCCATCATGACGGTGGTCTGGGGGATCCTTGGCATGGGGCTTGGTGTCTTCATCGCCTCACAGCTCGTATGGCCGGAATTGAACTTCGGTCTGCCGTGGACGACTTTTGGACGCTTACGCCCGTTGCACACCAACCTGGTGATTTTCGCCTTCGGTGGTTGTGCTCTGTTTGCCACTTCTTATTACGTCGTGCAGCGAACCTGCCAAACGCGACTGATCTCCGACAGCCTCGCGGCCTTCACCTTCTGGGGTTGGCAAGCGGTGATCGTCGGCGCGATCGTGACCTTGCCGATGGGTTTCACCACCACCAAGGAATACGCGGAACTGGAATGGCCCCTGGCTATTCTGCTGGCCATCGTCTGGGTCACCTACGGTCTGGTGTTCTTCGGCACCATCGTCAAGCGCAAGACCAAGCACATCTATGTCGGTAACTGGTTCTACGGTGCCTTCATCGTCGTGACCGCGATGCTGCACATCGTCAACCACATGTCGCTACCGGTCAGCCTGTTCAAGTCCTACTCGGCCTACGCGGGTGCGACCGACGCGATGATCCAGTGGTGGTACGGCCACAACGCCGTGGGCTTCTTCCTGACCACCGGTTTCCTGGGGATGATGTACTACTTCGTGCCGAAGCAGGCCGAGCGTCCGATCTACTCCTATCGCCTGTCGATCGTGCACTTCTGGGCGCTGATCACCCTGTACATCTGGGCCGGTCCGCACCACCTGCACTACACCGCACTGCCGGACTGGGCTCAGTCCCTGGGCATGGCGATGTCGATCATCCTGCTGGCTCCGAGCTGGGGCGGCATGATCAACGGCATGATGACCCTGTCGGGCGCCTGGCATAAGCTGCGCACCGACCCGATCCTGCGCTTCCTCGTGGTATCGCTGGCGTTCTACGGCATGTCGACCTTCGAAGGCCCGATGATGGCCATCAAGACCGTCAACTCGCTCTCGCACTACACCGACTGGACCATCGGCCACGTACACGCCGGCGCCTTGGGCTGGGTAGCGATGATCTCGATCGGCGCCATCTACCACATGATCCCGAAACTGTTCGGCCGTGCACAAATGCACAGCACCGGTCTGATCAACGCGCACTTCTGGCTCGCGACCATCGGTACCGTGTTGTACATCGCTTCGATGTGGGTCAACGGCATCACCCAGGGCCTGATGTGGCGTGCAATCAACGACGACGGCACCCTCACCTACTCGTTCGTGGAAGCGCTGCAAGCCAGCCACCCTGGTTTCATCGTTCGTGCCCTGGGCGGCGCGTTCTTTGCCAGCGGCATGCTGTTGATGGCCTACAACGTGTTCCGTACCGTTCGTGCCTCGGACCCGGCTGAAGCTGAAGCCGCCGCCAAGATTGCTGTAGTTGGAGCTCACTGATGAAGCATGAAGCAGTCGAGAAGAATATTGGCCTGCTGGCCTTCTTCATGGTTATCGCCGTCAGCATCGGCGGCCTGACCCAGATCGTTCCGCTGTTTTTCCAGGACGTTACCAACAAGCCGGTCGAGGGCATGAAGCCTCGTACCGCCCTTGAACTGGAAGGCCGCGACATCTACATCGCCAACGGTTGTGTCGGCTGCCACTCGCAGATGATCCGCCCGTTCCGTGCTGAAACCGAACGCTACGGCCACTACTCGGTCGCCGGTGAAAGCGTCTGGGATCACCCGTTCCTGTGGGGTTCCAAGCGTACCGGTCCGGACCTGGCCCGTGTCGGCGGTCGTTACTCCGATGACTGGCAGCGTGCGCACTTGTACAACCCGCGCAACGTGGTGCCCGAGTCGAAAATGCCGGCTTACCCGTTCCTCGTGGAAAACAAGCTCGACGGCAAAGACACCGCCAAGAAAATGGAAGTCTTGCGCACGCTCGGCGTCCCTTACACCGACGAAGACATCGCCGGCGCCAAGGATGCTGTGAAGGGCAAAACCGAAATGGACGCGCTGGTGGCCTATCTGCAAGGCCTGGGCACCATCATCAAAAGCAAACGGTGATTTAGATGGATATCGGGATGATTCGTGGCCTGGGCACCGTTGTTGTGATGGTGGCCTTCATCGGTCTGGCGTTGTGGGTATTCAGCCCCAAGCGCAAGTCGGAGTTTGAAGACGCGACCTTGCTGCCTTTCGCGGATGATCCCGAAGCCATCAAGCACGTCGAGCAAGCTTCTAGGAGTAACAAAGAATGACTACGTTCTGGAGTCTGTACGTCACAGTCCTCAGTCTCGGCACCATCTTCGCCCTGACCTGGCTGCTGCTGTCCACCCGCAAGGGCCAGCGCGCCGAGCAGACCGACGAGACGGTCGGCCACTCCTTCGACGGGATCGAGGAGTACGACAACCCACTGCCGAAATGGTGGTTCATGCTGTTCGTGGGCACCATCATCTTCGCCCTTGGCTATCTGGTCCTGTACCCGGGCCTGGGTAACTGGAAAGGCCTGTTGCCAGGTTACAACTACCTGGATAACGAGAAGCAGACCGCGTTCGCCAACGGCCAGACCGGCTGGACCGGCGTCCACGAGTGGGAAAAGGAAATGGCCAGGTCGGACGCCAAGTTCGGCCCGATCTTCGCCAAGTTCGCTTCCATGCCAATCGAAGAAGTCGCCAAGGACCCGCAAGCCCTGAAGATGGGTGGCCGCCTGTTCGCCTCCAACTGCTCGGTCTGCCACGGTTCCGACGCCAAAGGCGCTTATGGCTTCCCTAACCTGACCGACGCCGACTGGCGCTGGGGCGGTGAAGCGGCAACCATCAAGACCACCATCATGGGCGGCCGTCACGCCGTGATGCCGGCCTGGGCCGAAGTGATCGGCGAACAAGGCGTCAGCGACGTTGCCGCTTACGTGCTGACCAGCCTCGATGGCCGCAAACTGCCGGAGGGCGCCAAGGCTGACCCGGTTGCCGGCCAGAAGCTGTTCGCTGCCAACTGCGTGGCTTGCCACGGTCCGGAAGGCAAAGGCACCCCGGCCATGGGCGCCCCTAACCTGACTCACCCGGCAGCGTTCATCTACGGTTCGAGCTTCGCTCAACTGCAGCAGACCATCCGTTACGGCCGTCAGGGCCAGATGCCTGCGCAGGAACAGCTGCAAGGCAACGACAAGGTTCACCTGCTGGCCGCTTACGTCTACAGCCTCTCTCACGGTGAGAAAGCGCCGGTGGCAGACGCCCAGTAAGGCAAACGCTCGATGCAACAAAAAAGGCCCCGCCAGTGATCTGGCGGGGCCTTTTTCATGGGCGACTGGTGAAAATTGATTTCACCGGCACTTTCGCTACAAGCTTGCGGTTATGCCACTGGTTGTTTTCGACCAGATCGACCTGCAGTTGCTTGCGATCCGCGGAAAAACTGGCAATCAGATAGGTCTCCTGGGAAGCGCTGCCACTGAGGAAAACGGGCACATTCCCCCTATAGGACATGGAACCGCCGTTTTCATGAAGATGACCGGCGAATATGGCCGTCACTTCATATTTTGCGATCATGTCCCTGAAACGACTTTCCTGACTCCAGTCACCCTGCCAGTCATAGGGTTTATGCATGTTGATAATGATCGCGTAACCTTGGGCCCGGGCGACTCGTAAATCATTTTCAAGCCAATCCAGCGCAGCGGTAATGTTAAAAGTTGTAGGATTCAGGGGATGGGAAATTTTGGTTGCGTAAGTCGGCTCATTATTAAGCTGGACCAGATGAACCTCCCCTATATTCTTGGAATAGGCAAGACTGCCCGAATACATCTTATTGAACAAAAAGCCCGTAATCTTCAAATCGAAATCATCTACCTTGCCGGCATGATGCTCTTGATATTCGACAATACTGCCCGCCGCACAACTATTAGTAAAACAATCATCGACATTGTTCTGATAGTCATGATTACCCAAGCCGTACAGATAGTCTTTATTAAAGTACTTCTGCAGCGTCGAATTGATATACGAACGCTGCCAACCATGACCAAACGCCGTCATGTCACCGTTGATCATCAATGGCACCTGCGAGTGCCCGCCCATCTTGCTTCTGAAATCCGCAATACTCGCGAACTGGGTCTCCACCAGCCATTTGGCACGCTGTTCAAACTCGCTGTCAGGTTCATATTCCTCACTGTCCGTTTTATCCGTCCACGGATACTGCGGATCAGACGCGAAGACCATATGAATAGGTGTACCTTCATTTGAATGTGCGACAGATGCCAGCGACAGGATCCACATGCATGCGAATAACTTCGCACCTTTTACAATGTTCATAGAATTCCATTTCCGTAATATTAGATAGGCACGCCGCTATATAACAACGGCATGCCAGAACAACTTATTCCAGAAAATAGAAAACCGCAAACATCAAACAGCGGGCAATTCAGTTAATATATTTCCGACTTGCTTATAACAACTGACGTCGATGCTTTCGCCAGCAGCATAGGAATCCCGTACAGGGAACGTAATGCGCACCCGGCTGAAGCGCCACCGCGTCATACCGCCTTCGATGCCAGGATTTTGCCGGTCGATGCCACCGTAGCGCTCGAATGAGCTCGCCGCCCCCACAAAACCGTCCATAATTCACAAGTCAATTGATTCAAGTCATTACACTGTCAGTTGATTTCCACCAACGTGACCAAAGGTCGCACCCTTGAGTTAGAGCTACAGGCGTATCATTGCGCCACTGCAACACCTCTTTTTGACCGCGGTCGGCACGTACTGACCGAGGCATTTTTCCACTGCCGTGGGATGCAATGATGAGCAATCAGATTCCGGTACACGACGTCACTCCACCCGCCAAGAACGCGAACAACAGCGTCGACCTCTACGCCTCTCGAGAAAAGATCTACACCCGCGCCTTCACCGGTCTGTTCCGCAACCTGCGGATGACGGGTGGTGCCGCACTGTTTCTGCTGTATTTCGGCACGGTGTGGCTGAGCTGGGGCGGTCATCAGGCCGTCTGGTGGAACCTGCCGGAGCGTAAGTTCTTCATTTTTGGCGCGACCTTCTGGCCCCAGGATTTCATCCTGCTCTCAGGCATTCTGATCATCAGCGCCTTCGGCCTGTTCTTCATTACCGTGTATGCCGGTCGGGTCTGGTGCGGCTACACCTGCCCGCAAAGCGTCTGGACCTGGATCTTCATGTGGTGCGAAAAGGTCACCGAAGGCGACCGCAACCAGCGCATCAAGCTCGACAAGGCGCCGATGAGCGCCAACAAATTCCTGCGCAAATTCAGCAAGCACACGATGTGGCTGCTGATCGGCTTCGTGACTGGCATGACCTTCGTCGGCTACTTCTCGCCGATTCGTGAACTGGTGATCGACTTCTTCACCGGTGAAGCCGATGGCTGGTCGTATTTCTGGGTCGGTTTCTTCACCCTCGCCACCTACGGCAACGCCGGCTGGCTACGCGAACAGGTGTGCATTTACATGTGTCCGTATGCACGCTTCCAGAGCGTGATGTTCGACAAGGACACGCTGATCGTCTCCTACGACCCGCGCCGTGGCGAAAGCCGTGGCCCGCGCAAGAAAGGCATCGACTACAAGGCTCAGGGCCTGGGCGATTGCATCGACTGCACCATGTGCGTCCAGGTCTGCCCCACCGGCATCGACATCCGCGACGGCCTGCAAATCGAATGCATCGGCTGTGCGGCCTGCATCGACGCCTGCGACAGCATCATGGACAAGATGGATTACCCGCGCGGCCTGATCAGCTACACCACTGAGCACAACCTGTCGGGGCAAAAAACCCATAAACTGCGCCCTCGCCTGATCGGCTACGCCCTGGTGTTGCTGACCATGATCGCGTTGCTGGTGACCGCGTTCTTCATGCGCTCGCTGGTCGGTTTCGATGTCAGCAAAGACCGCGTGCTGTACCGTGAGAACGCCGAAGGCCGGATCGAAAACGTCTACAGCCTGAAGATCATGAACAAGGACCAGCGCGACCACACCTACGTGCTCGAAGCCACCGGCCTGCCGGACCTCAAGCTGCAAGGCAAGCGCGAGATCAAAGTCGCCGCCGGGGAAATTTTCAGCCAGCCGGTCGAGTTGTCCAGCTCGCCGGAGCAACTGCCGTCGAGCACCAACGAGGTGAAGTTCATCCTCAAGGATGCCGATGACGCCAGCGTCCACGTTGAAGCCAAGAGCCGATTCATCGGCCCACAAATTCGTTGAGAGAAGTGATCATGCCCGCAGCAACTGCCGCAAGTCCCTGGTACAAGCACCTTTGGCCGTGGATCATCATCGCCATCCTGGCCTGCTCGGTGACCTTGACCCTGTCGATGGTGACCATCGCGGTGAACAACCCGGACAACCTGGTCAACGACAACTATTACGAGGCCGGCAAAGGCATCAACCGCTCCCTGGACCGTGAACTGCTGGCCCAGACCCTGCAACTGCGAGCCAGCGTGCACCTGGATGAGCTGACCGGCGAAGTCGACCTGCGCCTGAGCGGCAACAGCCAACCGAAAACCCTTGAGCTGAATCTGATTTCGCCGACCCAGCCGGAGAAGGATCGCAAGATCACCCTGGCCCGCAGTGAAACTGAACAGGGCCGCTACATTGGCCAGTTGAGCGACAAGGTTGAAGGCCGCCGCTTCGTCGAATTGCTGGGTGTGCAGGATGACAAGACCTGGCGCATGTTCGAAGAAGAACAGGTCAGCCATGCCAAGGATCTGTTGCTCGGTGATGAGCCGTTGCAAGGTGCCGAAGACCTGAAGAAATAGTCACAACGATCTCCTGTGGCGAGCGGGCTTGCCCGCGTTCGGTTGCGCAGCAGCCGCAAGTTGTCTACTCGATCTATCGAGAAGTTCGCGCTGACTGTCTTTGGGACCGCTGCGCGGTCCAACGGGGGCAAGCCCCCTCGCCACAGAGGCCTTTGGGCCTGCCACAATGGTTTTCATGGCAACAAACATGACCAGTCCAACCCCCTGCTACCACTGCGCCCTGCCCGTCCCGGCCGGTAGCCGCTTCACCGCCGCTGTCCTCGGGGATACCCGCGAATTCTGCTGCCCGGGTTGCCAGGCGGTGGCCGAGGCCATCGTGGCCGGTGGGCTGGAAAGTTATTACCAGCATCGCAGCGAAGCCTCGGCCAACCCCGAAGCCTTGCCGGTGCAGTTGGTCGACGAGTTGGCGCTGTATGATCGCGCCGACGTGCAGCAACCCTTTGTCCGTCACGAAGGCGAACTCGCCGAAACCACCCTGTTGATGGAAGGCATCAGCTGCGCCGCCTGCGGCTGGCTGATCGAAAAGCATCTTCGCAGCCTGCCGGCGGTGGCCGAAGCACGCCTGAACCTGTCCAACCATCGCCTGCACGTGCGCTGGGCCGACGCGCAATTGCCGTTAAGCCAGGTGCTCAGCGAATTGCGCCACATCGGTTACGCCGCTCACCCTTATCAGGCCGACCGTGCCAGCGAACAACTGGCCAGCGAAAACCGTCTGGCCCTGCGCCAACTCGGGGTCGCCGGGTTGCTGTGGTTCCAGGCGATGATGGCGACCATGGCCACCTGGCCGGAATTCAACATTGACCTCAGCCCCGAACTGCACACCATCTTGCGTTGGGTCGCGTTGTTTCTCACCACGCCGATCGTGTTCTACAGCTGTGCGCCGTTCTTCAAAGGGGCGATGCGCGATCTGCGCACCCGGCACCTGACGATGGACGTCTCGGTGTCACTGGCAATTGGCAGTGCCTATATCGCCGGGATCTGGACCTCGATCACCGGGGTCGGCGAGCTGTATTTCGATGCGGTGGGAATGTTTGCGCTGTTCCTGCTGGCTGGGCGCTACCTGGAACGCCGCGCCCGGGAACGAACCGCCGCCGCGACCGCACAACTGGTCAATCTGTTGCCCGCCTCCTGCCTGCGGCTGAGTGCCGACGGCCAGAGCGAGCGGATTCTGCTCAGCGAGCTGCGCGTGGGCGATCAGGTGTTGGTGCACCCCGGTGCGATCCTGCCGGCCGACGGCAAGATCCTCGACGGTCAGTCGAGCATTGACGAATCCCTGCTCACCGGCGAATACCTGCCGCAGCCACGAACCCTGGGCGACGCTGTCACCGCTGGCACCTTGAACGTCGAGGGTGCGTTGACCGTGGAGGTCCTGGCGCTGGGTCAGGACACGCGCCTGTCGGCCATCGTCCGCCTGCTGGATCGCGCCCAGGCCGAAAAGCCACGGCTGGCGGAAATCGCCGACCGCGCCGCGCAATGGTTCTTGCTGCTGACGCTTATCGCAGTGGCCGCCATCGGCCTGCTCTGGTGGGAGCTGGATTCATCGCGAGCGTTCTGGATTGTCCTGGCGATGCTGGTTGCGACCTGCCCGTGCGCCTTGTCCCTGGCCACGCCGACCGCTCTCACCGCCGCCACCGGCACGCTGCACAAACTGGGGCTTTTGCTGACGCGCGGCCATGTACTGGAAGGCCTGAACCAGATCGACACGGTGATTTTCGACAAAACCGGCACCCTCACCGAAGGTCGGCTGGCCTTGCGTTCGATCCGGCCGCTTGGGGCACTGGCGAGCGATCAATGCCTGAGCCTCGCCGCCGCCCTGGAAAACCGTTCCGAACACCCGATCGCCCGGGCTTTTGGCCGCGCGCCGCTGGCCGCCGAAGAGGTCCACAGCACGCCGGGCCTGGGCCTTGAAGGCTTGGTCGGCGCGCAACGCCTGCGCATTGGCCAACCGGGTTTTGTCTGCGAGCTCAGCGGTGCTCAAGTGCCGATGATGCCCGATGAACCCGGCCAATGGCTGCTGCTCGGCGACAGCCAGGGACCACTGGCGTGGTTCGTCCTCGACGACCGTTTGCGCGCCGACGCCCCCGCTCTGCTGGCGGCCTGCAAGGCTCGCGGCTGGCGCACCTTGCTGCTGTCCGGCGACAGCTCGCCGATGGTCGCCAGCGTCGCCGCCGAACTGGGCATCGACGAGGCCCGTGGCGGTTTGCGTCCGGACGATAAATTGCAGGTGCTGAAACAACTGCACCAGGAAGGCCGCAAGGTGTTGATGCTCGGTGACGGGGTCAACGACGTGCCGGTGCTGGCCGCCGCCGACATCAGCGTGGCGATGGGCTCGGCCACCGATCTGGCAAAAACCAGTGCCGACGCGGTGTTGCTGTCGAACCGCCTCGACGCGCTGGTGCAAGCCTTCAGCCTGGCCCGTCGCACCCGTCGGGTCATCATCGAGAACTTGCTGTGGGCAGCGCTGTACAATGGCCTCATGTTGCCATTCGCCGCCCTCGGCTGGATCACTCCGGTGTGGGCCGCGGTCGGCATGTCCATCAGTTCGTTGACCGTGGTGTTGAATGCTTTGCGCCTGACTCGCCTGCCGAGCGCGCCAGCCACCAGCGCCACGCCAGAAACCCGCCCGCTGCCGGCCTGAGCCGCGCGGGCATGGAGTCCAGATGCCAGCTCTCTACGTGATGATCCCGGCCGCGCTGCTGATCGTGGCCATCGCTATCTACATCTTCTTCTGGGCGGTCGACAGCGGTCAGTACGACGACCTCGACGGCCCGGCCCACAGCATCCTGTTCGACGACCAGGACCCGAAGCACACGGCAGCGGTCGACGAGGCCAGCGGCCATCCGGCCAAACCCGACGACAAGGCGCCACCCCATGCTTGAGTTGGCGCCACTGTTGGTCTCTGCGCTGATCCTCGGCCTGCTCGGTGGCGGCCATTGCCTGGGCATGTGCGGCGGTTTGATGGGCGCGTTGACCCTGGCGATCCCCAAGGAACAGCGCAGCCGACGCTTGCGCTTGTTGCTGGCCTACAACCTGGGGCGGATTCTCAGCTACGCCGCGGCCGGCCTGCTGATCGGCCTGGCTGGCTGGGCCGTGGCCAATAGCCCGGCGGCGATGTTCATGCGCATCCTCGCCGGATTGCTGCTGATCGCCATGGGGCTGTACCTGGCCGGTTGGTGGAGCGGCTTGACCCGCATCGAAAGCCTCGGTCGCGGCCTGTGGCGGCATATCCAGCCGGTGGCCAACACACTGTTGCCAGTGTCGAACCTGCCCCGCGCCTTGCTGCTCGGCGCGCTGTGGGGCTGGCTGCCGTGCGGGCTGGTTTACAGCACATTGCTGTGGTCGGCGAGTCAGGGTAATGCG
Source organism: Pseudomonas sp. Pseusp15 (assembly GCF_059492165.1). Classification (NCBI taxonomy): domain Bacteria; kingdom Pseudomonadati; phylum Pseudomonadota; class Gammaproteobacteria; order Pseudomonadales; family Pseudomonadaceae; genus Pseudomonas; species Pseudomonas sp. Pseusp15. The sequence continues at coordinate 1,030,866 of NZ_CP168523.1, read as the reverse complement.
CTGGACAGTGCGTTGCTGATGCTGGCGTTCGGGTTGGGCACCTGGCCGGTGCTGCTCGCCACAGGCCTGGCCGCCGAGCGGGTCACGGCGTTGTTGCGTAAACGCAGCGTGCGCATGACCGGCGGCTTGTTGGTGATGGTGTTCGGCATCTGGACCTTGCCGGGGCCGCATCAGCATTGGCTCATGGGGCATTAGCCCCCTCGCCACAAAAACTATCGCTATCGCCAATCACCGTTGATGCAAATCAAGATGCCGCAACGCCGCACCCCCTAGACTCGCCGACACTGCCAGCCTATCCGGGGGAATGCCCGCATGCTCGACGCCATTCGTTGGGACACAGATCTGATCCGCCGTTACGACCTGGCGGGGCCGCGCTACACCTCGTATCCGACGGCCGTGCAATTCGACAGCCAGGTCGGCACCTTCGACCTGTTTCATGCCCTGCGCGACAGCCGCAAGGCGTTGCGGCCGTTATCCCTGTATGTGCACGTGCCGTTCTGCGCGAACATCTGCTACTACTGCGCCTGCAACAAAGTCATCACCAAGGACCGAGGCCGCGCCCTGCCCTATTTGCAGCGCCTGGAACAGGAAATCCAGCTGATCGCCTGCCACCTCGACCCCATGCAAAAAGTCGAGCAACTGCATTTCGGCGGCGGCACACCGACCTTTCTCAGCCACGATGAACTGCGTCAGCTGATGGCCCGGCTGCGCAAGCATTTCAATCTGCTGGACGACGATTCCGGCGACTACGGCATCGAGATCGACCCGCGCGAGGCCGACTGGTCGACCATGGGCCTGCTCCGGGAACTGGGCTTCAACCGGGTCAGCATCGGCCTGCAAGACCTTGACCCGGCGGTACAGCGGGCGGTCAATCGCCTGCAAAGCCTGGAAGAAACCCGCGCGGTGATCGACGCCGCCCGGACTCTGCAATATCGCTCGATCAACATCGATCTGATCTACGGCCTGCCCAAGCAGACGCCCGAGAACTTCGCCCGCACCGTCGACGAAGTCATCAACCTGCAACCGGACCGGCTCTCGGTGTTCAACTACGCCCATCTGCCAGAGCGCTTCATGCCGCAACGGCGGATCAACAGCAACGATCTACCGGAACCGGCGCAGAAGCTGGAAATGCTCCAGCGCACCATCGAACAACTGACGGCCGCCGGTTACCGCTACATCGGCATGGACCACTTCGCCCTGCCCGATGATGAACTGGCGATTGCCCAGGAAGAGTCGACCTTGCAACGCAACTTCCAGGGCTACACCACCCACGGTCATTGCGATCTGATCGGTCTGGGGGTATCGGCCATCAGCCAGATCGGCGACCTGTACTGCCAGAACAGCAGCGACCTGACCCAGTACCAGAACGCTTTGGCGTCCGCGCAACTGGCCACCGCCCGTGGCCTGCTGTGCAATGCCGACGATCGCTTGCGCAGGGCGGTGATTCAGCAACTGATTTGCCATTTCAACCTGGAATTCGCGGAAATCGAGCAGGCCTTCAACATCGATTTTCGCGGTTACTTCGGCGAGCTCTGGCCACAGCTGCAGGACATGGCCAAGGACGGGTTGATCGAGCTCGACAATGAACGGATCACCGTACTCCCCGCAGGCCGACTGCTGGTGCGCTCGGTGTGCATGGTGTTCGATGCATACCTGGAACACACCAATCGCCAGCGCTTTTCACGAGTGATTTAATGCCTTGCGGTTAAATTGTCGCAGGCTGGCCCGAATGTCCTCCCGTGGGGTACCCTTACGGCTTATGTGTGTTTTTTCCCACAAGGATTAAAGAAATGTCCGAGCCAGTAAAACTGCGCGCTCATAACCAGGCCCATTGCAAGGATTGCAGCCTGGCCCCTCTCTGCCTGCCACTTTCTCTGAATCTGGAAGACATGGATGCGCTGGACGATATCGTCAAACGTGGTCGCCCGCTGAAAAAAGGCGAATTCCTGTTTCGCCAGGGCGACACGTTCGATTCCGTTTATGCAGTACGCTCCGGCGCCCTGAAGACCTTCAGCCTGAGCGATGGCGGCGAAGAACAACTCACCGGTTTCCATTTGCCGAGTGAATTGGTCGGCCTGTCGGGCATGGACACCGAAAAGCATCCGGTCTCGGCGCAAGCCCTGGAAACCACTTCGGTGTGCGAGATCCCGTTCGAGCGCCTCGACGAACTGGCCCTGCAACTGCCACAACTACGCCGTCAGTTGATGCGCGTGATGAGCCGCGAGATTCGTGACGATCAGCAAATGATGTTGCTGCTGTCGAAGAAAACCGCCGACGAGCGCATCGCCACCTTCCTGGTCAACCTGTCGGCCCGTTTCCGCGCCCGAGGCTTCTCGGCCAACCAGTTCCGGCTGAGCATGTCGCGCAACGAAATCGGCAATTACCTGGGCCTGGCGGTGGAAACCGTGTCCCGGGTGTTCACCCGCTTCCAGCAAAACGAACTGATCGCCGCCGAGGGTAAGGAAGTGCACATCCTCGACCCGATCCAGCTCTGCGCCCTGGCCGGTGGCTCGATCGAAGGCTGACCCTGTTGACGGTGGCTGAGCGAAACGGTTCAGCCACCGTTATACTGCGACGTTTGCAGCCCGCCAGGACACTTCGACGATGGTCATCGACTCCTTCGACATCAAATCACTGATCCGCCCCGTGATCGACTTCCCCAAGCCGGGCGTGATCTTTCGCGACATCACCCCGCTGTTCCAGTCGCCCACGGCCCTGCGCCTGGTGATGGACAGCTTCGCCCATCGCTACGTCGAGGCCGACTTCACCCACATCGGCGCCATGGACGCGCGCGGGTTCCTGATCGGTTCGATATTGGCGTATCAGCTGAACAAGCCATTGGTGTTGTTCCGCAAGCAGGGCAAATTGCCTGCCGACGTGCTGGCCGAAAGTTACGCGACCGAATACGGCGAAGCCTTCCTCGAAGTCCACGCCGACAGCCTGTGCGAGGGGGATTCGGTGGTGCTGTTCGATGACCTGATCGCCACCGGCGGCACGCTGATTGCGGCGGCCAACCTGGTTCGGCGCATGGGCGCGCGGGTGCATGAAGCGGCGGCGATCATTGACTTGCCGGAGCTGGGTGGTTCGCAACGGCTGGAAGACATGGGGATTGCGACTTTCTGTCTGACGCAGTTTGCGTTGAGCGATAAGTAAGGCAGCGCCTGGAAGGCGTCAGCCCAGACAGCACCGTTACAGCGAAATCGGCTTACGCCCGGCAAACGAATGCGCCAATGTCCCGCCATCCACCAGTTCCAGCTCGCCACCCAACGGCACGCCGTGGGCAATGCGCGAGGCAATCAGGCCCTTGTTGCTGAGCAACTGGGCGATGTAATGCGCCGTGGCCTCGCCTTCCACCGTCGGGTTGGTGGCGAGGATGACTTCGGTAAACGTGCCCGCCTCTTCGATCCGCGCCATCAGTTGTGGAATGCCGATGGCTTCCGGCCCCAACCCGTCCAGAGGCGACAAGTGGCCCTTGAGCACGAAGTAGCGACCGCGAAAACCGGTCTGCTCCACGGCGTAAACGTCCATCGGACCTTCCACCACACACAGCAAGGTGTCGTCGCGGCGTAAATCGGCGCATTGCGGGCACAGATCGTCTTCGGTCAGCGTGCGGCACAAACGGCAGTGGCCCACCCCTTCCATGGCCTGGCTCAGCGCCTGGGCCAGTCGCGAACCGCCGCTGCGATCGCGCTCAAGCAGTTGCAACGCCATGCGCTGGGCAGTTTTCTGACCCACACCCGGCAAAATTCGCAGGGCATCGATCAGTTGGCGAATCAAAGGGCTGAAGCTCATGGGGAAAAAGTCCGACATAACAACGAGACGCGGTTTATACCCTCGCCTCTGTTTAGCGTCAAATAGCAGCGCCAATTACTCAGTCGGCGCCACCCGCACCACCAGTTTGCCAAAGTTGCGTCCTTCCAGCAGGCCAATAAATGCCTCGGGCGCGTTCTCCAGGCCGTCGACCACGTCTTCACGGAATTTCACCTTGCCGTCACGCACCCAAGGCGCCATGGCGCTGATGAACTCTGGCTGACGGTCGCCGTAGTCGTCGAACACAATAAACCCCTGAATCCGCACGCGCTTGGTCAGCAGCGTGCGCTGCAATTGTGGCAAGCGATCCGGCCCGCTCGGGGCTTCATGGGCATTGTAGGAAGCGATCAGACCACAAAGAGGAATCCGCGCCTTGGGGTTGAGCAGCGGCAACACCGCATCGAACACCTTGCCACCGACGTTTTCAAAGTAGATGTCGACGCCTTTGAAGCAGGCCAGCGCCAATTCGTCGGCGAAGTCCGGGCGCTTGTGGTCGATGCAGGCATCGAAGCCCAACTCCTCGACCACGTAACGACATTTTTCCGCACCACCGGCCACGCCGACCACCCGCAGGCCTTTGAGCTTCGCCACCTGGCCGACCACCGAACCCACCGCGCCGGAAGCGGCCGCCACTACCAGGGTTTCGCCCTCTTTGGGTTGGCCGATGTCCATCAGCCCCATGTAGGCGGTCATGCCGGGCATGCCCAGCACCCCCAGCGCCATCGATGGACTTGGCAGCCCGGACGGGAGCGGAATGATGTTGCGCCCGTCGCTGATGCTGTGGCTCTGCCATCCCGTGGCGCCGACCACCAGATCGCCCTCCTGGAATTTCGGATTCAGCGAACGCTCGACACGACTGACAGCCCCACCGGTCATTACTTCGCCGATTTCTACCGGTGCCGCGTAGGACGGCGCGTCACTCATACGACCGCGCATGTAGGGATCCAGCGACAGATACAGCGTCTTGAGCAGCACCTGACCGTCGGCCAGATCCGGCAACGCTACCCGTTCCAGGCGGAAATTCTCCGGTGTCGGCGCGCCCACCGGGCGAGACACCAGGACGATTCGTTGGTTGAGGGTCAATGCTTGTGGCATGTGAGCGTCTCCTTTGATCGATGAATTTCGGCGGTATAGGGAGCAGACCATTGTGGGGATGGCGCGTTCGATGTTTCTACTTTTCACTGTGGCGAGGGAGCTTGCTCCCGCTGGGGCGCGTAGCGGCCCCACTCTCTCTACCTGAAAAGAGGGGGACTGCTGCGCAGTCCAACGGGAGCAAGCTCCCTCGCCACAGGGGTTGGCAAAAACCAGCCGGAAACAAAAATGCCAGGCGCGATGCCTGGCATTTTTTTAACCCATCCGACGCGCGCTGGCGAATCAGAATGGCAATTTCATACCCGGTGGCAGTTGCATGCCAGCGGTCATGCTGCCCATTTTTTCCTGGCTGTTGGCTTCGATCTTGCGCACTGCATCGTTGACGGCGGCGGCAAATACAGCCTCCAGCATCTCTTTGTCGTCTTCGCTCAGGCCTTCGACCAGGCTTGGGTCGATGGTCACGCGCTTGACGTCGTGACGACCGGTCATTACCACGGTGACCATATCGCCACCGGCCTTACCGGTGACTTCGGCGTTGGCCAGCTCTTCCTGCATCTTGGCCATTTTTTCCTGCATCTGCTGCGCCTGCTTCATCAGGCCGGCCATGCCACCTTTCATCATGGGAATCACCTCAAAAGTACTTGGATAAAAACAGCGCCCGGCGAGTGCGGCCAAGCGCCTTCAGTTATTAGCCCTGACTGACCAGGGCTTCGACAGGTTCAATAGTATCGTGACGGACCACCGCCCCGAACTGCTGCATCATTTGCTGGATGAACGGATCGCCATGGATCGACTCCTCGGCCTCGCGCTGACGGTCGGCACGACGCCGGGACGCTGCCTGGGCCGGGGTTTCCTGCTCAGGCTTGATCAGCTCGATGCTCAGGGTCAGCGTGCGCCCGTGGTGCTGGTTCAGCGCATCGTTGAGGCGACGTTGTTGCGTCGCGTTGAACAGGGCGCTGTGAGCCGGGTCCAGATGCAACAGCCAATTGTCGCCATCGACGGCGATCAGCGTGCAGTTGGCGGCGATGCTGCCGGTCATGCCGGACACCGGCAATTTCGGGAACAACTCCAGCCATTGCAGGGCCAGGCCGGTGGCCGGCATCGCGGCCGGTTCAGGCTCGGGCTGCGCCGCAGGTTCGGCGGTGTGCTCACTGGCCAGATCGTCGAGGTAGCTGTAGGCCGAATCCATGTCCGGCTCGATGTAATCCTCGTCCAGCGGCGGCTCGTCATCCAGGTCGATGCCTGGCGTGGCGGCATCGACTTCGGCCACGGACGGTTCCGGAATCGGCGCAGCGGCCCACTCAGGCGCATCCGGCACCACGCTGTCCGGCGTCGGCATGGGCATCGGTGGTAATTCGGGTTGTTCGCCGGCCGTCTCCAGCATTGGCTCGACGGCGGGCTGCTGGACAACCTCGGGCTCTACCGGATCGTTCCAGGGCAGATCGACGACTTCTTCGACCGCTACAGGCTCGACCACGGGCTCGGGCTCAGGCACCGCCACCAGCGCAACAGGTTCAGGCGCAACGGCCGGGACAGGTGCGGGTGCAACCACGGGCGCCACTGGAACCGGTACCACGGCCGCAGCGACTACCGGCGCAACAATCGGCGCGGCAGCCACTGAGTTTGCGGAATCAACTGTGGCCTGGCTGATCCCCACTGGCTTTAGCGGTTGCCTCGGAGCGTCCTCGGTGTCTGCTGGCCTGAATGCGAGCATTCGCAGCAGGACCATTTCGAAACCGCCGCGCGGATCCGGTGCCAGCGGCAAATCCCGGCGACCAATCAGGCCCATCTGGTAATAGAACTGCACATCTTCGGCCGGCAGTGCCTGGGCCAGTGCCAATACTCGATCACGGTCGCCATGACCGTTGTCGACACCTTCAGGCAGGGCCTGGGCGATGGCAACACGGTGCAACACGTTGAGAATTTCCGAGAGCACGCCGTTCCAGTCCGGGCCTTGCTCGGCCAGATGGCGCACGGCTTCGAGCAACGCCTTGGCGTCGCCTTCGATCAGCGCATGCAGGACGTCGTAGACCTGGCCGTGATCGAGGGTGCCGAGCATCGCCCGCACGTCGGCGGCCAGAACCTTGCCTTCACCGAAGGCGATGGCCTGGTCGGTCAGGCTCATGGCATCGCGCATCGAACCGTCGGCGGCGCGACCCAGCAACCACAGCGCATCGTCTTCGAACGGCACGTTCTCGACGCTCAGCACATGGCTCAGATGCTCGACCACCCGCTCAGGGGTCATGTTCTTCAGGGAGAACTGCAGGCACCGCGAGAGAATCGTTGCAGGAAGTTTCTGCGGATCGGTGGTAGCCAGGATGAACTTGACGTAGGGAGGCGGCTCTTCGAGGGTTTTCAACAGCGCATTGAAGGAATGGCTGGAAAGCATGTGCACTTCGTCGATCAGGTAGACCTTGAAGCGCCCGCGGCTCGGCGCGTACTGCACGTTGTCGAGCAGTTCGCGGGTGTCTTCGACCTTGGTCCGGCTCGCGGCGTCGATCTCGATCAGGTCGACGAAGCGGCCTTCATCGATTTCGCGGCACACCGAGCACTCGCCACAAGGCGTCGAAGTGATACCTGTTTCACAATTCAGGCATTTGGCGATGATCCGCGCGATGGTGGTCTTGCCGACCCCGCGGGTACCGGTAAACAGGTAGGCGTGGTGCAGCCGCTGGCTGTCCAAGGCATTGATCAGAGCCTTGAGCACATGGGTCTGGCCGACCATTTCGCGGAACGAGCGCGGACGCCATTTACGTGCAAGAACCTGATAACTCATCGAAAACCGTCGCAGCGAAGGAAGCAGAAGCGGCTAATGCTAGCGGAGCAAGGCCAAAATTGCATCCGGTGCGCTCGTCTATTCTGGCTAAGCTGCACTTTGAGGAGCTTTTATCAGCTCAGGCTTGAGCCGTACCGGAGCATTTATGCACTTTGCCTTGGGGGCACTGCTATTCGTCAGCCTGAGCGTCGCGGCCGCCGAAGTGCCGTTGCGCTTTGTCGTGCCGGACAGCTGGGCCATGCCCTTGGTGCAAATCGAGCGCGACCGGCCGACCCAGGGCATTCTGCACGACATCATGCTTAGCCTGGCGACTCAGGTCGGCGCGCCGGCGCAATTTCACGTGTTGCCTCGGCCGCGAGTACAGAACGCCATGGAGCACGGCGAAGCCGATGTGCGCTGTTTCGTCTCACAAGACTGGTTGTCGACCCCGTCCGGCGACTATATCTGGAGCGTTCCGCTGCTGGTTCAGCGCGACATGCTGATTGGCCGGCAAGGCCCACCCGACTCTGTCAATCCAGCGGACCTGCCACGACAGTCGATCGGCACCGTGCTCGGCTATAGCTACCCGACCCTGCAACCGCTGTTCGACGCCGACCGGCTGCACCGCGAGGACGCACGCAATCAGGAACAGGTGCTGGAAAAACTGCTGGCTGGACGCTATCGCTACGCGGTGAGCAACCAATGGACCCTGGACTGGTTCAACCAGCGCCTGCTGCCCGACCAGCAACTGAAAAGTGTCGCGCTGGTGCAGGAACAGCCTATCAGTTGTTACATGCGCAATGACCCCAAAGTGCCGGTACAACGCATTTTGCGTACGTTGCAGCAAATGAAAACGTCGGGGGAGATCAATGACATCATCCGGCTCTATACCGGCAACCCGACCCCGTAGCAGCTGCCGAAGGCTGCCATATAGAGCGAGTCAGGCTATTTGATCGAGTGCCTGCCATTGCGACGGGGCGACAAACCCCGCCACCCAGGCCGGCACCTCGGAGGGCGGCATCGGACGGGCGATGAAATAGCCTTGAGCGACTTCGCACCCCAGCCGCAACAACAACTCACCGTGCTCAAGGCTTTCCAGCCCCTCGGCAATCACCTGCCGACCGAATGCGCGGGCCAGGCCAATCACCGCCGTGGTCAGGGCCAGGTCATCCCGATCATTCAGAATGTCACGCACAAATGACTTGTCGATCTTGATAGTCTGGGTGCGTAAACGCTTGAGATAACTCAGGGACGAATAACCGGTGCCGAAATCACCCAGGGAAAACTGCACCCCCAACGCCTGACAGGCCTGCAAACAGGCGCTGACATGCTGGATATTCTCGATCGCCACCGACTCGACGATTTCCAGGTCGAGCATCCGCGGGGCAACCTGAGCATGCCGAGCGAGTACCTGTCTGAGCCGGTCGACGAAATCCGCGCGCTGAAAATGTCGCGCCGCGATGTTGATACTGATCGGCCAGCCCTGCCCCACTTGCTGCCAGCGGTGCAACTGCGCCAGCACCTGGTCCATCACCCATTCGCCGATATCGATGATCAGGTCGGTATCCTCTACCAGCGGCAAAAACTCCCGGGGCGGCACCATGCCGTTTTGCGGGTGCTGCCAACGCAACAAGGCCTCGAAACCGACAACCTCGCCACGACGCATGTTCACCTTGGGCTGAAAGTGCAGGCGAAATTCACCGGCGACCAGCGCCTGACGCACCCGCTCGACGGTCTGGTGCGTGGCCTTGACCTCTTGATCCAGGGACACATCGAACAGATGAAAGCGGTTTCGCCCGCGCTGTTTGGCCACATACATCGCCTGGTCGGCGTGGCGCAGCAGGGTTTCGGCATCTTCGTTGTCGTGGGGAAACAGGGTGACGCCGATACTGGCAAACACATTGATGTCCTTGCCGTGCAATGTGTAAGGCGCCGAGATCGCCCCCAGCACGCGACTCAACGCCGCGCGCAATTCCGGCAGATCACGCACGTAACGCAACACCAGCACGAACTCGTCACCGGCCAATCGCGCCACCACATCTTCGCCGCGCACAATGTCACGCAGACGCTTGGCCACTTCCACCAGCAACATATCGCCACTGGCGTGACCGTAGCCGTCGTTGACCGCTTTGAACCCGTCGAGGTCAAGCATGCACACTGCCAGCGGAATGTTTTCCTGCCGGGAAAACTCCAGCGCCTGATCCAGCAAATCCGACAGGAACGCGCGATTGGGCAGCCCGGTCAGCACGTCATGCCCGACCCGCCATTGCAGGGATTGCAGCAATTGGCGTTTTTCGCTGATGTCGAAACGAATCGACAGGTATCGGTCAACGAGCCCGGTGGTGTCGTCGAGCACCGGCACCATTGTGCTGTCGACCCAATACAACCTGCCATCCTTGGCGCGATTACAGATTTCGCCCTTCCAGACATTGCCCAGAGCAATGGTGCGCCACATGGCAGCGAAGAAATCGGCGGAATGCAGGCCGGAGTTCAGCAGGCGATGGTTTTGCCCCAGCAATTCCTCGCGGCTGTAGCCGGACACGACGCAGAATTGATCGTTGACGTAAGTAATCCGGCCGTTCAGATCAGTCTCGGAAAAAATTGCGGCGGCATCCACGGCCCTGCGGTATTTCTCATCCATGAGTGAGGCTCACTGTCGCTAGCGGAGGTACCGCTCGACCAGTGCAGGATGCCCGGAAGAGATGTTTTGAGACGTACAGCGCAGAGACACGTTATCACTCCATGAACAGCATTTGATGGCCCCTGGACCGCCGAAGATCAACTAGTCTCGGGCAAGGTAGCAACACCGACTCTGGTAACATTTCGCGAGGGTTTCAGACCGCCAACGACTTCTCTGCACACCCGGCAAGGGAAGACAATGCTGGCTGTTTCATATCGCCTAAACTTCAGACAGCAGATCACCAAAACCCCCTCCGAAGCGGCGATTCTACGAAATGCATCACATTTTGCAAAGCAAGGTGATGGATCATGCAGTTGCCTAATGCAAAAATCTATCGTTAAGTTCTTGATTCTAAATGGGAATTGAGCGATGCAAATTTCAAGTTTGGGTCCAGCCATCCGACGCTACCGCAAGGTCGCAGGGCTTACTCAGGCTGAACTCGGCGAAAAAACCGGTTTTGACCCCAAAACCATCAGCCGCTTCGAAACTGGCACCTATACCCCCAGCGTGGAAGCATTGTTCCTGCTTGCCGACGTGCTGGGTGTGAAGCTGAAAGCCTTTTTCGCAGATCTAGGCGACGAGGATGAACAGCGAGCGTACCTGTTCAACGTCATACACAAAGCCACCCCGAAGGATCTGGGAAAGCTGATCGCAGCGGTTGACCAGGCCTTGTCCAAGCCTTGATGCTAACAAATAAAAAAGGAGGCCGACCTGTCGAACGCGACAGATCGGCCTCCTTTTATATATCCCGCTGTTTCATTCGGAAACGACGAAAAGCCGCCCTGGATGAACTCCATGGCAGGTAAAGAAAAACAGTATTTTTAGATAGAAAACACGAGAGAGGGTTCGTGTTGCGTTATGGAGGCAACCCCACCAGCCACACCCCGGCACACAATGTTCCCGCTGTGGCTGCTTCCTTCCGGATCTGACCAGGTTCACGGGTAATCGTTGCGGGGGGACCGATGGGGTCACCATAACGACGCTCACCTGACGGCGAGCCGCGCCATTGTACCTATCTGAGACGAAGTTACAACCGTTCGGGCGGATTAAAAAACATGAGCTGCTTCAAGGACATGCGCCGGCCTTCAAAAGATCGCGACCAGGCCGCGATCCTTTGATCCTATTGCACCAACACTTCATCCGCCCGGCCGCCCTCTTGCTGGATCACCAGGTGAATGAAGTGCAGCCTGGCGATCACCGCCGGCGGCAAGACGAACGGATAGAAGTCCGGCTGGCCCATACTGCGTGACAACTCGTTGAGCATGCCGGCCAGTTCGATCCACGCGTTGACGAACGACAGGAACGCCGGCCCGCCGGGATGCTGCGGATCAAACAGCGTGCTAGGTGGAAACGGCTGATAGTCGAACTCCATTTCCTGGGCACTCATGCCAAAACACAGAGCGGTGTCCACCGCATCCATCATGTGCAGGTAGTGAGCCCAGGTTTCCGCCCAGTCTTCCCAAGGGTGCATGGTGGCGTAGGCGCTGACGTAATGTTGCTGCCAGTCGAGCGGCGCACCTTGTTGATAATGCTGCTCAAGAGCCTCGGCGTAGCTGGCACGCTCGTCGCCGAACAGGCCGCGGAACGGTTCCAGCCAGGCACTGTTGGCGATCAGTCGGTCCCAGTAGTAATGCCCTGTCTCGTGCCGAAAGTGACCGAGTAGCGTGCGATAGGGTTCGTGCATCTGCACGCGAACCTGCTCGCGGTGAGCGTCGTCGGCTTCTTTGATATCGAGGGTGATCAGGCCGTTGGCGTGCCCGGTGGTCGGCGGCTTGCCTTCGAGGTCGATACCGATGAAATCGAAGGCCAGACCAGCCCCTTCGTCCACCGTTTTGGGAATGACCTGCAAGCCCAGGCTGAGCAACTGCGCCACCAGACGACGCTTGGCGGTTTCCACTTTGCGCCAGCGTTCGTGATTCTCGGGAATCGACAGGTCGGGGATGGTGCGATTCAGGCTACAGGCGATGCACAACCCATCGTGATGATTGGCCGGCAATAACCAGTTGCACGCAGCCGGGGAATCGAGATTGGCGCAACGGCGGAAAATACCGGCGTCAGGGTCGGCATCGAGCAACCAGGTATCCGCTTGCGGGCCGGGTTGCAGCGATGACAAGCGACTTTGCTGCGGCTGATAGCCCAGTGCCGCCGAACAGGCCAGGCACTGGCTGTTGCGAAAGAACAGCGACTGCCCGCAGCGACAATGCCAGACCTTGCTGTTGCGCGAACGCTCACCCATGAAGGGCGCGGCGATGCGTGAACTGAGCTGTTCGAAGAAGCGGTACATGGCGATCTCTCTTTGGGGACTGCCAAGACTAGATCATTGCTCAGACATGATCGTTCCCGCACCAAACAGCCTCCTGATGAAGATCAGCTTTTGTGGCGAGGGAGCTTGTCGGAACGCCGCATCGCCCGGTTCGGCGGCGAAGCTGTCGCAAATCCTGCCAGCATGGTACGCCTAAAAAATCGCGAGTACCGGTTCCAGGGCCGCTACGCGACCCAACGGGAGCAAGCTCCCTCGCCACAGGCCCGGGTTAGATCGGGATGTTGTATTCCTTCAGACGAGCGACAAACGCCTCTTCATCCAGCACTTTCAACCCCAGCTCATTGGCCTTGGCCAGCTTCGAACCTGCGCCCGGCCCGGCGACCACGCAATGGGTCTTGGCCGACACCGAACCGGCCACCTTGGCCCCGAGGCTTTCAAGTTTGTCCTTGGCAACGTCGCGACTCATCAGTTCCAGCGAACCGGTCAGCACCCAGGTCTGCCCAGCCAGCGGCAATCCTTCGACGACTTTTTTCTCGCTCTGCCAATGCATGCCGAAATCGCGCAGCTGCTTTTCAGCGGACTCGGCGAGCTGACGGTTTTCTGCGACCGCAAAAAACTCACGCACCGAGGTCGCCTGCTTCTCCGGCAACACCTGGCGCATGTCCAGCCAGTCAGCATTCATCACCGTTTCAAGCGAGCCGAATTTGTCGGCAAGCTTCTGCGCCCCGCCCGGCCCGACCGAAGGAATGTTCAGCTTGTCGAGAAAACCGCCAAGCGTGGTGCTTGCAGCGAATTCGGCACCCAACGCCCCCTGATCCTGAATCTGCAGGCCGTGCTTCAACAGATTGGCAATCACCTGCTGGTTATGCGGGTCTTCAAAGAAGCTGTGAATCTCGTGAGCCACTTCCAGCCCGACATCCGGCAGGTACGTGAGCACTTGCGGCAACGCCTGCTGAACACGCTCCAGCGAGCCGAGAGAACGCGCGAGCACCTTGGCCGTCTCTTCGCCGACATCAGGAATGCCCAAGGCGTAGATGAACCGCGCCAGGCTCGGGCGCTTGCTGTCTTCGATGGCGCCGAGCAGGTTCTTGCTCGACAGCTCGGCAAAGCCTTCGAGGTCGACGATTTGTTCGAAGGTCAATGCGTACAAATCAGCTGGCGAATTCACCAGACCTTCGTCCACCAGTTGCTCGACACTCTTCTCGCCCAGCCCTTCGATGTCCATGGCGCGACGCGAAACGAAGTGAATGATCGCCTGCTTGAGTTGCGCACCGCAGGCCAGACGGCCGACGCAGCGATACACCGCGCCTTCGCTGACAGTCTCGCGACCCTTGCTGCGCTTGATCAGTTGCGTACGCTCGACATGCGAACCGCAGACCGGGCACTGCTCGGGAATCTGTACCGGTCGTGCATCCTCAGGACGACGCTCGATGACCACTTGCACCACTTGCGGAATCACGTCACCGGCGCGACGGATGATCACGGTGTCGCCGATCATCAGCCCCAACCGCGCGACCTCATCCATGTTGTGCAACGTCGCATTGGCCACGGTAACACCGGCGACCTTGACCGGTTTCAAGCGTGCCACCGGCGTCACGGCACCGGTGCGACCGACCTGAAACTCCACATCGAGCAACTCGGTGAGCTCTTCCATCGCCGGGAATTTATGCGCGATGGCCCAACGCGGTTCGCGGGCACGGAAACCCAACTCGCGCTGGGAGGCAATGCTGTTGACCTTGAACACCACGCCGTCGATTTCATAGGGCAGCGCATTGCGGCGTTCGCCGATGTCGCGGTAGTAATCCAGGCACTCATCGATGCCACGAGCCGATTTCAATTCATGACTGATCGGCATACCCCAGGCTTTGAGTTGCTGCAGATTGCCAATGTGCGTGTCGGCGATATCGGCGGAAACCTGGCCGATGCCGTAGCAGCAGAATTCCAGCGGACGGTTGGCGGTGATCTTTGAATCCAGCTGCCGCAAGCTACCTGCCGCCGCGTTCCGCGGGTTGGCGAAGGTCTTGCCGCCCATTTCCAGTTGCGTGGCGTTGAGCCGCTCGAAACCGGCCTTGGACATGAACACTTCGCCGCGCACTTCCAGGGTCGCCGGCCAGCCGCTGCCATGCAGCTTGAGCGGGATATTGCGCACGGTGCGCACGTTGACGCTGATGTCTTCGCCCGTGGTGCCATCGCCGCGAGTGGCGCCGCGCACCAGCATGCCGTCCTGATACAGCAGGCTGACCGCCAGGCCATCGAGCTTGGGTTCGCAGCTGTACTCCACCGCTGCGCCGCCACCGAACAGGTCGCCGACCGGCAAGTCCAGACCTTCCGTCACCCGGCGATCGAATTCGCGCATGTCGGTTTCTTCGAAGGCGTTGCCAAGGCTGAGCATCGGCACTTCATGACGCACCTGAGTGAACGCCGACAGCGCCGCACTGCCGACGCGCTGGGTCGGCGAGTCGCTGGTGATCAGTTCGGGATGGGCCGCTTCGAGCGCCTTGAGTTCATGGAACAAGCGATCGTATTCGGCGTCCGGAATGCTCGGCTCATCCAGCACATGGTAGCGATAGTTGTGCTGATCGAGCTCGGCGCGCAGCTCTAGAATGCGGGTTTCGGCGGCAGTCATGGGTGTTCTCTCATAAAGCAAAAGAGCAGCCGAGGCTGCTCAATCTTTTAAATACGGTAGCGCAAAGCTGTGGACACTGTGGCGAGGGAGCTTGCTCCCGCTCGGCGGCGAAGCCGTCGTAAAACCAGTGAATGCGGTGTATCTGGATGGGGCTGCTTCGCGGCCCAGCGGGAGCAAGCTCCCTCGCCACAGAAGCCTGCCCCAGTCATTCGTTTAGCGCTTCTGGGTCAATGCGCGGCGTTCGAACTCGACGATGCGCTGACGGTAGTGCTCAATCGTCTGGGCGGTCAGCACGCTGCGCTGGTCGTCCTTCAGTTCGCCGTTCAGCTCCTGGGACAGCTTGCGTGCCGCCGCCACCATCACGTCGAAGGCTTGCTTCGGATGACGCGGGCCTGGCAGACCGAGGAAGAAGCTCACCGCCGGGGTGCTGAAGTGGTCGATATCATCCAGATCGAAAACGCCCGGCTTGACCGCGTTGGCCATCGAGAACAGCACTTCGCCGTTACCGGCCATGCTTTCGTGGCGGTGGAAAATGTCCATCTCGCCGAAACGCAGACCGCTTTCCAGAATGTTCTGCAACAGCGCCGGGCCCTTGAAGCCGGCCGGGTCGCGGCAGATCACACTGATCACCAGCACCTCTTCGGCTTGTGGCTGATCTTTTTCAGGTGAGCTGGCGGACTTGCGGTCATCCGGGAAATCGTTGTCACGGCTGCTGAAGCTCGGGCCACCGTCCAGGTCCAGGCTGAGGTTCATATCGCCTTGCGACGGCTCGCCATGGCCACGCTTGCCGCGCTTGGAACCCGATTCGCGCGGTTCACGGGCAGGCATGCTCACCGACGGCAAGTCGTGCTCGTCCAGTTGCGGTTCTTTCTGGGTGTCCAGCACGCGGGGCGGGCCCAACAGCTCGGCGCTGGTGTCCTCGTCCGGCAGGTTGGACAGACTTCGGTCAAGACGGAATTTCAGTTTTCCCTTGCCGCCGCGCATGCGACGCCAGCCATCGAAAAGAATACCGGCAATGACAATAATGCCGATGACGATCAGCCACTCGCGCAGACCGATTTCCATGTAATCCCGTGCCTCTATAAAAAATGCTGAAAAATAAGGGGTTTACATTGTGTAAACCGCTTTAAAACGTGGCGCCAACTCTATGTTCTGACAGGCGTTTTGCCCACGTATACGAAAAATTGACATTAAACTAGCACGACCAAAGATAACTTTACACCGTCTGTCACAATGGCTTGCGCGAATATGTCGATTGGCCAGCAAGTCAAGCCAGGTAAAAAAGCCCTACAGCTTAAAATTACCTGTCCTACATGCAATGACTCAGGCGTCCACCATGGCCATCGCCTCCTCCACATCCACTGCCACCAGACGCGAGCAACCCGGCTCATGCATCGTCACCCCCATCAATTGATCGGCCATTTCCATGGCGATCTTGTTGTGGGTGATATAGATGAACTGCACCGTCTGCGACATCTCTTTGACCAGCCGTGCGTAGCGTCCAACGTTAGCGTCATCCAATGGCGCGTCAACTTCATCGAGCATGCAGAACGGCGCCGGATTCAACTTGAAGATGGCAAATACCAGGGCCAATGCGGTCAGGGCTTTTTCGCCACCGGAGAGCAAATGGATGGTGCTGTTCTTCTTTCCTGGCGGCCGCGCCATGATCGTTACCCCTGTATCGAGTAGATCTTCGCCCGTCAGTTCCAAATAGGCGCTGCCTCCACCGAAAACTTTTGGGAAAAGGGCCTGTAAACCGCCATTGATCTGATCAAAGGTATCTTTGAAGCGGTTTCGGGTTTCCTTGTCGATCTTGCGAATCACGTTCTCGAGAGTGTCCAGTGCTTCCACCAGATCGTCGTTCTGGGCATCCAGATAACGTTTACGCTCGGATTGTTGCTGGTATTCGTCGATGGCCGCGAGGTTGATCGCGCCGAGGCGCTGAATCCGCGCGGCAATACGCTCGAGTTCTTCTTCGGCGTCTTTCTCGCTGGCCCCGGCTACCAGTGTGGCGAGCACGCCATTGAGGTCGTAGCCATCTTCGAGCAATTGATCCTGCAAGGTCTTGCGCCGCACCGTCAACGCTTGCCATTCCATGCGTTGCTGTTCGAGCTGGCTGCGAATCAACTGGGATTGCTGCTCGGCCTGAGTCCGGCGCTTTTCAGCATCGCGCAGTTCACGGTCGGCGTCTTCCATGGCGATTTGCGCGGTCTTGAGCTCTTCGTCGACGGTCATGCGTTTGTCGAGCAACTCTTCGAGCTTCAGCCGCAGCTCTTCCAGCGGTGCCTCGCCCTCTTCCAGATTGAGGCTCAGCTGTTCGCGCTTCTCGGTCAGGCGCTCTGCCTGCATTTCCAGCCGCTCAAGGGCCTGACGGGTGGAATCGTGTTGCGCCTTCAACGACCCCAGGCGCACCGCCAATTGATGCGCATGGTCCTTGTGCTGCCGGGCTTCCTGGCGCACCCGATCGAGGCGTTCGCGCAGGCTGTCGCGCTGGGCCAGCAGCAACTCGCGCTGCTCGGTATCCAGCGCCATGCTGTCGAGGGCTTCCTGCAATTGCAGGCGCGCTTCGCCGATGTTTTCGTGTTCCAGAGCGCGCTGTTCGCTGAGCTCGGTGAGTTCTTCATCGAGACGGCTGCGGCGCAGGGTCAACTGTTCGACCTTGGCTTTACCAGCCGACAACTGGGCTTTCAATTCGCCCTGCTGACGCGCTTCGTCTTGCAGCAGACGGCGCAAATGTTCGCGGCCGTTTTCCTGCTGACGCTGTTGCGCCCTGAGATTCTGAAGTTGGGTTTCCAGAGTTTCAACCGTGGCTTCGCGTTCTTCACGCTCCAGGCCCAGCCGTTGGATTTCCTGGCCACGGGCGAGCACGCCGCTTTCTGCCTCGCTAGCCCGACGTACGCGTAAAAAGTGCCTGCCAACCCAGTAGCCGTCGCGGCTAATCAGGCTTTGGCCGGCAGCCAATTGCCCGCGCAGGGCCAAGGCCTGCTCAAGGCTGTCGACCGGCTTGACCTGCCCCAGCCACGGCGACAGATCGATCTGCGCCTCAACCTTGTCGAGCAAACTGCCGGGCATGCGCACGCCATCACTGGCCGGACTGAGCAGGCGCAAATCGCCTTGGGCAAACCCGGCCAGATCGAAATCACCGAAGTCGTCCACCAGCACTGCTTGCAGGTCGGCACCGAGTACGGTTTCCACCGCCAGCTCCCACCCGGCCTCAACCTTCAGGCCTTCGGCCAGACGCGGACGATCCGCCAGGTGCTGTTCGCGCAGCCATTCGGCGGTGCCGGTGCCCGGATCGAGCGCGGCTTGCTGCAAGGCTTCCAGCGAGGCCAGCCGACCGTTGAGCCGCTGCAAATCACCCTGGGCCTGCTGCTGCGCCGAAAGGGCTTGCTGCAACTCCTGACGCAGTTGTTCGAGACGTTCGACTTGCGCCTCTTCACTGGCCTGCAAGTCTTCCAGCGTCGCCTCGGACGCGGCCAACTGCTCGCTGAGTTCCATGATCGCCGCGTCTTCCGGGTCTGCCGAAAGCAACGCGCGCTCTTCGGCCAGACGTTTCTGACGATCGGCCAATCGCTCCATGCTGGTTTCCAGCTGCTGGATCCGCGACTGCTGAACTTCAGCCTGGCGACGCGGCTCGGCGGCGGTGAGGTTGAAGGTGTCCCACTGCTCCTGCCAGCCATGCATGGTGGTTTCGGATTCTTCCAGTGCGGCGGCGGCCTCTTCGGCGGCGGCGCTGGTAACTTCCTGTTCCGGCGTGAGCATGTCCAGCTCTTCGCCCAAAGTCAGCAGTAAGGTGCGGTCATGGCCCAAGTGCGATTCGGTTTCCAGCCGCGCGCGCTCGGCTTCTTTTAGATCGTCCTGCAATTGACGCAAGCGCTGCTGACCGTGCTGGATGCTCTGCTCGACCCGAGCGATGTCACCGCCGACCGAATAGAAGCGCCCCTGCACCAGATTGAAGCGCTCAGACAGGTCGTGATGCCCGTCACGCAGGCGTTCAATGGCCGCGTCGGCATTGCGCTGCTCGGCCACCAGGGCTTCGAAGGTGATTTCCTGGGTGCCGATGATTGCTTCGCGCTGGCCAACCTGCTCGTTCAGCGCCTGCCAGCGCAGGGCCGACAACTGGGCCTTGAGCTGACGCTCTTCGCCCTTGTATTCCTGATACTTCTTGGCGGCCTCGGCCTGGCGGTGCAAGCGTTCAAGCTGACGCTCGAGCTCTTCGCGCAGGTCGGTCAGGCGGGCCAGGTTTTCGTGGGTGCGGCGGATGCGGTTTTCGGTTTCGCGTCGACGCTCCTTGTACTTGGAGATGCCCGCCGCTTCTTCGATAAAGTTGCGCAGGTCTTCCGGCTTGGCTTCGATCAGCTTGGAGATCATCCCCTGCTCGATGATCGAATAGCTGCGCGGGCCGAGACCGGTGCCGAGGAAAATGTCAGTGATGTCACGACGACGGCATTTGGCGCCGTTGAGGAAATAACTGTTCTGGCTGTCGCGGGTCACTTTGCGGCGGATGGAAATTTCCGCGTAGGCGGCGTATTCGCCGATCAAGGTGCCATCGGAGTTATCGAACACCAGCTCGATGCTCGCCTGGCTCACCGGTTTACGGCTGGTGGAGCCGTTGAAGATGACGTCGGTCATCGACTCGCCGCGCAAGTTCTTGGCCGAGCTCTCGCCCATCACCCAACGCACGGCGTCGATGATGTTCGACTTGCCGCAACCATTGGGCCCGACCACCGCCGCCATGTTACTGGGGAAGTTCACCGTGGTCGGGTCGACGAAGGATTTGAACCCCGCCAGTTTGATGCACTTGAGCCGCACGCTTAAGCGACCGTCAAGGCAGAAACCACCAGATCGCAACTGCGCTGGGCATACGCCGTCAGCACCACGCGAATCTGCGCAAAGTCACGGGCCAGCACGGCGGCCAGCAGGCGTTCGAACAGTTCAAGGAACTCGCTCATCGAGGCCTTGCGCTGCTCCAAGGCAAGGAAATACGCACGGCTCATGGCCGGCTGCAGATTCTCGACGGTTTCCTGCAAGTACGGGTTGTTGGCGAACGGATACGCGGCACGCATCACGCTGAAGCTGTCGTCGACGAACGTGCGGATGTCTTGGCGTTCGTAGCTGTCGGTCAGGCGCTGCTGGATCTGCAGGAACGGCGCCATGTCGGCCTGGACTTGCCAGCCGCTAGCCACGGCGTTGCCGAGCAAGATGTACAACTCGCTCATCAGCGTGCACAGGCTCTGCACCTTATGCGCCGTCAGTTCGGTCACGTGGGCGCCACGTCGCGGCAAAATCGCGATCAAGTGGCGGCGCTCGAGGATCAGCAAGGCCTCACGGACTGAACCGCGGCTGACATTGAGGGCCAGCGTGACCTTCTGTTCCTGGATGCGCTCCCCCGGCTTCATTTCGCCGCGAATGATACGTTCGGCGAGGTGGTGAGCGATTTGCTCGGCGAGGCTGTCCGGCGCCTTGAACGTCATGGTTGTCCTTCAAACTCTTCGATCTGCACAAGCGGCGCAGTGTAGCGCAATTGAGGGGTCATGGCGGAGTGCCCACCCAGCGGTTTTTGGCACGATTCAAGCAAAAAGCAGGCTATCCCGTGAGGGTCAATAATGAAGGAACGAGTCGTTGATCGACAAAATGCCATTTCCTGACCTTTAAGTCAGAAAATCATTGACCGGAAAGTCAGACCTGATAAATTCGGCTCATGTCGGTTAACAACAATAATGAGTTTGCGAGGCCATCCGTGATCCAGTTTTTACTCAACCAGGAACTCCGTAGCGAGCACGCCCTGGACCCGAACCTGACTGTGCTCAATTACTTGCGCGAACATGTGGGCAAATCCGGCACCAAAGAAGGCTGCGCCAGCGGTGACTGTGGCGCGTGCACTGTGGTGGTCGGCGAGCTGCAGACGGATGACGATGGCCGCGAACACATTCGCTATCGCAGCCTCAACTCGTGCCTGACCTTTGTTTCGTCGCTGCACGGCAAGCAACTGATCAGCATCGAAGACCTCAAGCACCAAGGCCAACTGCACAGCGTGCAAAAAGCCATGGTCGAGTGCCACGGCTCGCAGTGCGGCTTCTGCACCCCGGGCTTTGTCATGTCGTTGTTCGCCCTGCAAAAGAACAGCGATCAACCGGACTCCCACAAGGCCCATGAAGCGCTGGCCGGCAACCTCTGCCGCTGTACCGGTTATCGGCCGATCCTGGCCGCCGCCGAGCAATCCTGCTGCGACAAGCAACCGGACCAGTTCGATGCTCGCGAAGCGCAAACCATCGCTCGCCTGAAAGCCATCGCCCCCACCGACATCGGTGAACTCAACAGTGGCGACAAACGTTGTCTGGTGCCCTTGACCGTGGCCGATCTGGCCGACCTCTACGACGCTTATCCACAGGCCCGCCTGCTGGCCGGCGGTACCGACCTGGCGCTGGAAGTCACGCAATTCCACCGCACCTTGCCGGTGATGATCTACGTCGGCAACGTCGCTGAAATGAAACGCATCGAGCGCTTCGACGATCGCCTGGAAATCGGCGCCGCCACCGCCCTCTCCGACTGTTACGACGCTTTGAAGGCCGAGTACCCGGACTTCGGCGAATTGCTGCAGCGCTTCGCTTCGTTGCAGATTCGCAACCAGGGCACCCTCGGCGGCAATATCGGCAACGCCTCGCCGATCGGTGACTCGCCACCGCTGCTGATCGCCCTTGGCGCGAAGATCGTGCTGTGCAAAGGCGAGGCTCGCCGCACCCTGGCCCTGGAAGATTACTTCATCGATTACCGGGTCACCGCGCGCCAGGAAAGCGAGTTCATCGAGAAGATCATCGTGCCCCGCGCCAGCGCTGAACAACTGTTCCGCGCCTACAAGGTGTCAAAGCGTCTGGACGACGACATTTCCGCAGTCTGCGCAGCCTTCAACCTGCGCATCGACAATGGCGTAGTCGCCGACGCCCGCGTTGCTTTCGGCGGCATGGCGGCGATCCCGAAACGCGCGAAGAACTGCGAAGCCGCGCTGGTTGGCGCACCATTCAACAACGCCACCATTGAACGCGCCTGCGCCGCACTGGCCGAAGATTTCACACCGCTCTCGGACTTCCGCGCCAGCAAGGAATATCGCCTGCTCAGCGCGCAGAACCTCCTGCGCAAATACTTCATCGAACTGCAAACACCGCACATCGAGACTCGGGTGACCGCTTATGTCTAATCATCACGCCGTAGAGAAGACCCAAGCCGAACTGGCTGAATTGTTCGCCAAGGACCTGACCACCGGCGTCGGCCGCAGCGTCAAGCACGACAGCGCCGCCAAGCATGTGTCCGGTGAAGCGCAGTACATCGACGATCGGCTGGAATTCCCCAATCAGCTGCACGTTTACGCACGGCTGTCGGATCGCGCCCACGCGAAAATCATCAGCATCGACACCCAGCCCTGCTACGCCTTCGAAGGCGTGCGCATCGCCATCACCCACGAAGACGTGCCGGGCCTGAAAGACATCGGCCCGCTGTTGCCGGGCGATCCGCTGCTGGCCATCGATGATGTGCAGTTCGTCGGCCAACCGGTGCTCGCAGTCGCCGCGAAAGACCTGGAAACCGCGCGCAAAGCCGCGATGGCGGCGATCATCGAATACGAAGACCTCGAACCGGTTCTGGACGTGGTCGAAGCCCTGCGCAAACGCCATTTCGTGCTCGACAGCCATACCCACCAGCGCGGCGATTCGGCCAATGCCTTGGCCACTGCCGAGCATCGTATCCAGGGCACGCTGCACATCGGCGGCCAGGAACACTTTTATCTGGAAACCCAGATATCCTCGGTGATGCCGACTGAAGACGGCGGGATGATCGTTTACTGCTCGACCCAGAACCCCACCGAAGTGCAGAAACTGGTGGCCGAGGTGCTGGACGTGTCAATGAACAAAATCGTCGTCGACATGCGCCGCATGGGCGGTGGTTTCGGCGGCAAGGAAACCCAGGCGGCAAGCCCGGCGTGCCTGTGCGCGGTGATCGCGCACCTGACCGGTCAACCCACCAAAATGCGCCTGCCGCGTGTCGAAGACATGCTGATGACCGGCAAGCGTCACCCGTTCTACGTCGAGTACGACGTGGGCTTCGACAGCACCGGCCGTCTGCACGGCATCGCTCTGGAGCTGGCCGGTAACTGCGGTTGCTCGCCGGATTTGTCGGCGTCGATTGTCGACCGCGCGATGTTCCATGCCGACAACTCGTACTACCTGGGCGATGCGACCATCAATGGTCACCGCTGCAAGACCAACACCGCATCGAACACCGCTTACCGTGGCTTCGGTGGCCCGCAAGGCATGGTTGCGATCGAAGAAGTGATGGACGCCATAGCCCGTCATCTGGCCCTCGATCCGCTGGCGGTGCGCAAGGCCAACTACTACGGCAAGACCGAGCGCAACGTCACCCATTACTACCAGACCGTCGAGCACAACATGCTCGAGGAAATGACCGCCGAACTGGAAGCCAGCAGCCAGTACGCCGAGCGTCGCGAAGCGATTCGTCGCTACAACGCCAACAGCCCGATCCTGAAAAAAGGCCTGGCGCTGACCCCGGTGAAATTCGGTATTTCCTTCACCGCCAGTTTCCTCAACCAGGCCGGTGCGCTGGTGCATGTCTACACCGACGGCAGCATCCACCTGAACCACGGCGGCACCGAGATGGGCCAGGGCCTCAACACCAAGGTTGCACAAGTGGTGGCTGAAGTATTCCAGGTGGAAATGGACCGGGTGCAGATCACCGCGACCAACACCGACAAAGTGCCGAACACCTCGCCGACCGCCGCCTCCAGCGGCGCCGACCTCAACGGTAAAGCCGCACAGAATGCCGCGGAAATCATCAAGAAACGCCTGGTGGAATTTGCCGCGCGACAATACAAGGTCAGCGAAGAAGACGTGGAATTCCACAACGGTCATGTGCGGGTTCGCGATCACATCCTGACGTTCGAAGCGCTGATCCAGCAGGCGTATTTCGCCCAGGTGTCGTTGTCGAGCACTGGCTTCTACAAGACTCCGAAAATCTACTACGACCGCAGTCAGGCTCGCGGTCGGCCATTCTACTACTACGCCTTCGGCGCGGCCTGCGCCGAGGTGATCGTCGACACCCTGACTGGCGAGTACAAGATGCTGCGTACCGACATCCTCCACGACGTCGGCGCCTCGCTGAACCCGGCCATCGACATCGGTCAGGTCGAGGGCGGCTTCATCCAGGGCATGGGCTGGCTGACCATGGAAGAACTGGTGTGGAACGACAAAGGCAAACTGATGACCAACGGCCCGGCCAGCTACAAGATCCCGGCCGTGGCGGACATGCCGTTGGACCTGCGGGTGAAACTGGTGGAAAACCGCAAGAACCCGGAAGACACGGTGTTCCATTCCAAGGCTGTGGGTGAGCCGCCGTTCATGCTTGGCATCGCCGTCTGGTGCGCGATCAAGGACGCCGTGGCGAGTTTGGGCGACTACCGGCATCAACCGAAAATCGACGCGCCGGCGACGCCGGAGCGGGTGTTGTGGGGCTGTGAGCAGATGCGTCAGTTGAAGGCGGTGAAGGCCGTCGAAACTGAGTCGGAAGTAGTGGTTTGATCGTTCCCACGCTCGGCGTGGGAATACAGCCCGCGACGCTCTGCGTCGCATTGTGAACAGCGGACGCGGAGCGTCCAGAGATGCATTCCCACGCCGAGCGTGGGAACGATCTTGAGAGGTGAACATGTATAACTGGATCGACGCCCTCGCCGACCTGCAAAACCGGGGTGAACCCTGTGTGTTGGTGACCATCATCGAAGAGCTCGGCTCGACGCCGCGCAATGCCGGCTCGAAGATGGTCATCAGCGCCACGCAAACGTTCGACACCATTGGTGGCGGGCATCTGGAATACAAGGCCATGCAGATCGGCCGCGAGATGCTTGCCAGCGGCCGGCAGGACACCCATCTGGAGCGCTTCAGCCTCGGTGCCAGCCTGGGCCAGTGCTGCGGCGGCGTGACCGTGCTGCTGTTCGAACCGATGGGCCAGGTGCAAGCGCAGATTGCTGTATTCGGCGCCGGACACGTCGGTCGGGCGCTGGTGCCGCTGCTCGCCAACCTGCCCTGCCGGGTGCGCTGGATCGATTCGCGGGAAGCCGAATTCCCCGAACAGATCCCCCACGGTGTGCGCAAAATCGTCACCGAAGAACCGCTGGATGAAGTCGATGACCTGCCCGCTGGCAGCTACTGCATTGTCATGACCCACAACCACCAGCTCGACCTCGAACTCACCGCCGCGATCCTCAAGCGCAACGACTTCGCCTACTTCGGCCTGATCGGTTCGAAAACCAAACGGGTGAAGTTCGAACACCGCCTGCGTGATCGTGGTTTCGACAGTGCCGTGCTGCAACGCATGCGCTGCCCGATGGGGCTGGGCGAAGTCAAAGGCAAGTTGCCTGTGGAAATCGCCATCTCCATCGCCGGCGAAATCATCGCCACCTATAACGCGAATTTCGGCCAGCACACCGCCAGCACCGGATCATCGATCGCCAAACTGCTGCCTGCTTCACGCCGCAGCCAAGCTTTTAACTGAAGAGCTTCGAACTGAAAAGCCTCGAATTGCAAAGCTTCGAACTAATTGAGAACCCAAGCCAATGACTCGCAAAGCCTACCGCGCCGCCATTTTGCACAGCATCGCCGACCCTGCCGAAGTGGGTATCGAAGCCTCGTATGAGTATTTCGAAGACGGCCTGCTGGTGGTCGAGAACGGCCAGATCAACGCCATCGGCCACGCCAGCGAATTGCTGCCAACGCTGCCGGCCGACATCGAGATCACCCATTATCAGGACGCACTGATCACTCCCGGCTTCATCGACACCCATATTCACCTGCCGCAAACCGGCATGGTCGGCGCCTACGGCGAGCAACTGCTGGACTGGCTCAACACCTACACCTTTCCGTGCGAAAGCCAGTTTGCCGACAAGGTTCACGCCGATGAAGTCGCAGATATTTTCATCAAGGAACTGCTGCGCAACGGCACCACCACCGCCCTGGTCTTCGGCAGCGTGCATCCGCAATCGGTGAACTCGTTTTTCGAGGCTGCCGAGCAACTGGATCTGCGGATGATCGCCGGCAAGGTGATGATGGATCGCAACGCGCCTGACTACCTGACCGACACTGCCGAATCGAGCTACGTCGAAAGCAAGGCGCTGATCGAACGCTGGCACGGCAAGGGCCGCCTGCATTACGCGGTCACGCCGCGCTTCGCCCCGACCAGCACCCCGGAACAGCTTGCACTGGCGGGGCAGTTGCTCACTGAATACCCGGATCTGTACATGCAGACCCACATCAGCGAAAACCTCAAGGAAGTCGAGTGGGTCAAGGAACTGTTCCCGGAGCGCAAGGGCTACCTGGACGTCTACGATCACTACCAACTGCTCGGCGAGCGCTCGGTGTTCGCCCACGGCGTGCACCTGTGCGACGACGAATGCGCGCGCCTGGCGCAGACCGGATCGGCGATTGCGTTCTGCCCGACCTCGAACTTCTTCCTCGGCAGCGGCTTGTTCAACCTGCCGATGGCCGAGAAGCACAAACTGAATGTCGGACTGGGCACGGACGTCGGCGGCGGCACCAGTTTCTCGCTGCTGCAAACCCTGAACGAAGCGTACAAGGTCATGCAGCTGCAAGGCGCACGGCTGAGCCCGTTCAAGTCGCTTTACCTCGCCACCCTCGGCGGTGCCCGCGCGCTGCGCCTGGAAGACAAGATCGGCACCCTGCAACCGGGCTCCGACGCGGACTTCCTGGTGCTGGACTACAACGCGACGCCGCTGCTGAGCTATCGCCTGAAGCAGGCCAATAACATAGCCGAGACGTTGTTTGTGTTGATGACGCTGGGGGATGATCGGACTGTGCTGCAGACGTACGCGGCGGGGAATCTGGTGCATCAGCGTTAAGGTTTTTCGGGCATAAAAAATCCCCCGCATTCATTGATTGCGGGGGATTTTTTTGTCGCCTGTCAGACCGCTATCGCGACTCGGCCCGATTTATAGCTTGGCAGTCGAGCGCCCTGGCTTCTTGGTCTGCAACAGATGCGAGAACACCGCATGCAAATCATCCGACGCGCTTTCTTCGTCGAGGTTGAGTTTGCTGTCGATGTGGTCCATGTGATGCATCATCAAATCCACCGCCAGCGTCGCGTCCCGCGCTTCGATGGCGTCGATCAGCTGGGTGTGTTCATCGTAGGAACAGTGGGAACGGTTGCCGCTCTCATACTGGGCGATGATCAGCGATGTCTGGGACACCAGGCTGCGCTGGAAGCTGATCAGCGGCGCGTTCTTCGCCGCCTCGGCCAGTTTCAAGTGAAACTCGCCCGACAGACGAATACCGGCACCGCGATCGCCACGGGAGAAGCTGTCGCGCTCGTCGTTGACCATCTGCCGCAAGTCGGCAATCTGCTCGGCAGTGGCGTGCTGCACCGCCAATTCAGTGATCGCCCGCTCCACCAGACGCCGCGCCATGAACACCTGACGGGCCTCTTCAACACTCGGGCTGGCGACGACAGCGCCGCGATTCGGACGCAGCAACACCACGCCTTCATGGGCCAGACGCGACAGCGCGCGGCGAATGATGGTGCGACTGACCCCGAAAATTTCCCCCAGCGCTTCTTCGCTCAACTTGGTGCCGGGAGCCAGACGCTGTTCGAGGATGGCCTCGAAGATATGCGCGTAGACAATATCGTCCTGGGTACCGCTGCGGCCGGCTTTGCCTGCTCGCGGTTGTTTCTTGAGGGGTTGCAACTGTTCGTTCATGGGCACTCGAGTCGGGAGAACTGCGGCGAATTGACCGTGACTGTAATACGGCACAGTGGGTCACTGGCAAGTATCGCGTAAAAAACACTGCAATTGTACACAATGGCGGGTGGCAACACGACTGTACGGCTGTTTGTCGCCTTTGCTGTATTGCAACGACCGGTTACGTTTCAGTTTAGGCTTGAACGCACAAACCTGTGGGCGGGAACTGAAGTGAAGAGACCATTGTGGCGAGGGAGCTTGCTCCCGCTCGGCGGCGAAGCCGTCGTTGATGCTGCTAACGCGCTTCATCTATCTGAGCGCATTGGATTGTTTGGGGGGCCGCTTCGCAGCCCAGCGGGAGCAAGCTCCCTCGCCACAAAAGCTCCCCGGAGTTGATTATTTCTATAAAACAAGGAACACCGCTGTCATGACCGACGCCACGCACACGCAGCTTCGTCCCCTGACCGACACGTCGCCCTCGGCCATCGTCGCCGGGTTCATCGCCATGATGACCGGTTACACCAGTTCGCTGGTGCTGATGTTCCAGGCCGGGCAAGCGGCGGGCCTGAGCAGCGGGCAGATTTCGTCGTGGATCTGGGCGATCTCCATCGGCATGGCGGTGTGCTCGATCGGCCTGTCCTTGCGCTATCGCACCCCGATTACCATTGCCTGGTCGACCCCCGGCGCGGCGTTGCTGATCACCAGCCTGGGCGGTGTTTCCTATGGCGAGGCCATCGGCGCCTACATTACTTGCGCAGTGTTGGTGACCGTGTGCGGCCTGACGGGCAGTTTCGAACGGCTGGTGAAAAAGATTCCGGCCTCGTTGGCGGCAGCGTTGCTGGCGGGGATTCTGTTCAAGATCGGCAGCGAGATTTTCGTCGCCGCCCAGCACCGCACCGCGCTGGTCCTGGGGATGTTCTTCACGTATCTGCTGGTCAAGCGCCTGTCGCCACGCTACGCCGTGCTTGCGGCACTGTTGATCGGCACCGCGCTGGCTGGTTTCATGGGGTTGCTGGATTTCAGTGGCTTTCACCTGGAAGTCGCGACGCCGGTCTGGACCACGCCGCATTTCTCCCTGGCCGCGACCATCAGCATCGGCATCCCGCTGTTCGTGGTGGCGATGACCTCGCAGAACATGCCGGGCATCGCCGTTTTGCGCGCCGACGGCTACAACGTCCCGGCCTCGCCGCTGATCACCACCACTGGGATTGCCTCGCTGCTGTTGGCACCGTTCGGCTCCCACGGCATCAACCTGGCCGCCATCAGCGCAGCGATCTGCACCGGGCCGCACGCCCATGAGGATCGCAACAAGCGCTACACGGCAGCGGTCTGGTGCGGGATTTTCTACGGAATTGCCGGAGTGTTCGGCGCGACACTGGCGGCGTTGTTTGCCGCGTTGCCTAAAGAACTGGTGCTGTCGATTGCCGCGCTGGCGCTGTTCGGCTCAATCATCAACGGGCTGAGCATTGCCATGGCGCAAGTGCAGGAACGGGAAGCGGCGCTGATTACCTTTATGGTGACGGCATCGGGGCTGACGCTGTTTTCCATCGGTTCGGCGTTCTGGGGGATTGTCGCGGGGGTGTTGACGCTGGTGATTCTGAATTGGCGCAAGGCCTGAAAAAAACGGCGACCCTTGGGTCGCCGTTTTTTTGAACATCAGGCTACCGGATTGATCGGCTTTTCCGGGTACCAGACGTCGATCAGCGGGCTGACTTCAGCGCTGGTCAATTCACTACGGCCCTTGAGCCAGGCTTCAACAGCGGCACGCTGTGCTTCGGTCACCGAGCCACGCTTCTGCAGGCAAACCAGACCGAAGTCATCGCCGCCCACATAACCCAGACCGTTGGCTTCCATGGCTTCTTTCAGGAACGCGTCGAGGAAAGCATCAATGGCTTCATCAGCCAAATCTTCTTTGAAATCCAGGTTCAGTTCGAAACCCAGCTCTTGAAATTCATCGACGCACAGTTTTTTGCGCAGACGCTGGGAACGGTTAGTCGCCATTGGAACAATCCTCATAAGTAATAACGGGCGGCACTTTAGCAGTTTAAGGCGCCGATTACCCGCCTCAGAACGGCGCGACGTCTACCGTCGGTAAAAAAATAGCGGATTAGTCGACCAAGGTGCGGCACAAGCCCTTGCACCTTGGGGCATAATGCCGACACTTTCATGACCGCTGAGGGAATTTATCACCATGCCCTCGTCTTTTTTCCCCTCGGCTGTAGGGTTTTATTTCAGATGATCAAATCTTTGCGTCCATTGCTGCTGGCCAGCCTTCTTCTGCCCCTGGCCCTCCCCGTTTCCGCCGCACCGATCAACACCGCCCTGTCGCCCAACGTTGAAAAGGCCCTCAAGGCCAGCAAATTGCCGGACAGTGCCTTGTCGCTGGTGATGATCCCGCTTAATGGCCCGGGCACCCCAACCGTCTATAACGCTGACGTTTCGGTCAACCCGGCCTCGACCATGAAACTGGTCACCACCTATGCGGCGCTGGAAATGCTTGGCCCGAACCATCAGTGGAAAACCGAGTTCTACACCGACGGCACCCTCAGCGGTGGCATCCTCAACGGTAACCTCTACCTCAAGGGTGGCGGCGATCCGAAGCTGAACATGGAAAAACTCTGGCTGCTGATGCGCGACTTGCGCGCCAATGGCGTGACCCAGGTCACCGGCGACCTGGTGCTGGACCGCGGCTTCTTCGTCCAGCCGCAACTGCCCGAGTTCAACGACGACGGCAATGACGAGAACAAACCGTTCCTGGTCAAGCCCGACGCACTGCTGGTCAACCTCAAGGCCCTGCGCTTCGTGGCCCGCAACGACTCGGGCAAGGTCCTGGTGTCGGTCGAGCCGCCGATTGCCAGCATCCGCATCGACAATCAGGTCAAGGCGCTCAACTCCAAGCAATGCACCGGGGGCGTGCGCTACAACCCGGTGACCCAGGCTGATGGCAGCGTCACCGTGACCGTCGGCGGCCAGTTGGGCGAAGGTTGCAGCTCCCAGACCTACTTGTCGCTACTCGACCACGCGACCTACACCGCCGGCGCCGTGCGCGCGATCTGGAAGGAACTGGGCGGCAGTATCCAGGGCCAGGATCGTCTGGCACCGACGCCGAGCAGCGCCAAGGTGCTGGCCCGGGCCTACTCGCCAGACCTGGCGGAAATCATTCGCGACATCAACAAATACAGTAACAACACTATGGCTCAGCAGTTGTTCCTGAGCCTGGGCCAGAAGTTCCGCACCGACGCCGACAGTGATGACGCCAAAGCGGCCCAGCGCGTGGTACGTCAGTGGCTGGCGCAGAAAGGCATCACCGCACCGCACCTGGTGATGGAGAACGGCTCCGGCCTGTCCCGCGCCGAACGGGTAAGCGCGCGTGAAATGGCCGCGATGCTGCAAGCCGCCTGGCGCAGCCCGTACGCCGCCGAGTTCATCAGTTCGATGCCGATTGCCGGCACCGACGGCACCATGCGCAAACGCCTGAAGCGCACGGCCATGACCGGTGAAGCCCACGTCAAGACCGGCACCCTGAACACTGTGCGTGCCATCTCCGGCTTCAGCCGCGATGTCAATGGCAATACCTGGGCAGTGGTGGCGATCCTTAACGACAAGGCTCCGTTTGGCGCGTCTTCGGTGCTGGATCAGGTGCTGCTGGACTTGTATCGCCAGCCGAAGCTGCCGACCACGGCATCGGTGTTGTAAGCCTTTAGAGTCAAAAGATCGCAGCCTTCGGCAGCTCCTACAGGGTGTACACATTCCCATGTAGGAGCTGCCGAAGGCTGCGATCTTTTTCTGTCCACACAAACATCCCGCCTGACCTAGCTCATCTGCCCCTCAACCCTATCCCTTCCCGCCTGCTTCGCCGCGTAAACCCCCGAATCCGCCCGCAACAGCAACGCATCCGCGCCTTCCCCGGCCCGCCAGCTGGCAATCCCGAAACTCGCGGTAACGATCCCCACCTCGTCGATCGGCGAACTGCGCAACCCTTGCCACAGTTCCAAGGCCAGCACATGAGCCTGCTCGCCGTCGATGTCCGGACAGAGCACCATGAACTCTTCGCCCCCCAGGCGACAGAACACATCGGTGCGCCGCAGGCGACGGCCAATACGCTCACACACCGCCTGCAATACCCGATCGCCCACGGCATGGCCGTGCTGGTCATTGATGCGTTTGAAGTGGTCGATGTCGAGCATGATCACCGACAACTCGCCACCACCGCGCTCGACCCGGGCCATTTCGGTGGTCAGGCGCTCCTGGAAGTAGCGGCGGTTGTGGATCCCGGTCAAGGAGTCGGTCACCGACAGCGCGCGCAATTCCTCTTCCACCCGCTTGAGGTCGGAAATGTCCGAAATGTAGCCATGCCACAGCACACCGCCACCGGGCAGTTCCTCCGGCGTTGCTTCGCCGCGGACCCAGCGCAGGCCACGCTCGGGCAATTGCACGCGATACTCTTCGCGCCAGGGGCTGAGGTTGTCCGCCGACACCTGGATCGACGCGCGGACCCGGCGCGAGTCCTGAGGATGAATCCGCGAGAACACCGCTTCGGCATTGCTCAGCAGCACCTCCAATTCGAGTTCGTAGATCTCGCGCATCCCGTCGCTGGCGTAGATAATGCTGAAGCGCCCATCGAACTCCATCTTGAACTGGTAAATCCCGCCGGGCACATGGGCACTGAGCTTCTTCAACAACAGGTCCCGCGCCGCCAGAGCCTCGTGGACACGCTTGCGCTCGGTGACGTCGATACAGATCGCCAGGTGCCCAACCCACAGCCCTTGTTCGTCGAGAACTGGGGTCGCCAGCATGTTCACCGTCAAATGGCTACCGTCGCGGCGCACCAGCGTCCACTCCCGGGCTTCATGACCGCCCTCTTCCCCGCCTTCGACCAACATGGCCTGACAGGTCGGAATCGGCTTGCCATAGCGCGCGCTCAACTCCGCCGACCGCGCCTCGAGCTCCCGGGGCAGGTGCAGGTTTTCCAGGGTCATGTGGCCCACGGCCTGCGCACTGGAGTAACCGAGCATGTGCTCGGCACCGGCATTGAAAGTGCTGACGATCCCCCGCAGGTCGGTGGCGATGATCGCCACCTGAGTCGCAGCATCCAGCACGCCGCGCAATTGGCCATGCGTGCCGCGCAGCTCTTGCTCACGGGCGTGCAGTTCCTCGGTCCGTTGCTCGACCATTTTCAGCGCCCGTTGCCGCTGGCTGACCAACACATAGAGAAACACACTGAGCAACAAGCTGAGTAAACCACCCAGCACCACCTGGCTGGTCACTGAAGAATGGTTGGCTTGCAGGAACGCAGCACTGGGGCGCATATCCACTTGATAATCGTGGTCGGCCAGGCGCAGCAAGCGCGTGGAGGATAAGTCACTGGCCCCCGCCGGGTTGGTCGACTCGTACAGCACTTCGTGTTGGTCATCGGTGGACAAGTCGAGAATGCGCACCGACAGAGAATCATGATTCTCTTCCGGCAGCCCGTCCGCCAGCAGCTGGCGCATGCTGATCACCGCCATCACATACCCGGCGGGCGTGGTGCCCGGCAGCTGCTGACGGCTGACCGGTGCCACCAGCAACACACCCCGTGAATAGGCAGGCTCAATGCCTACCAGATGCAATGGTTGCGAGACAACCATGCCGCCAGTTCGATCGGCACGCTCCAGGGTCGAACGGCGCAGGGGCTGGGCCAGCAGGTCGTAACCCAGCGGCGTGGGCAGTCGGCTCTGGGTTTGGGTATAGAGCACCGGCACGTACTCGTCCCGTTCCGCGGCCGGTTGCAACTGGCCGTCGGCGGTGAGTTCGCGAAAGGTGAAATTGCTCAAGCCTTCGTCATGCACGAAGCGTTCAAGCAAGGGGCGTTCGGCGCGGGAAACCCGTGGTGCCCAGGAATAGGCTTGAGTGCGCCGCAAAAGAGGTTTGGCGTAACCGTCGAATTCCTCGCGGGACACCGACTCGGAATTGGCGAAGAACCGGCGCAGGCCATCAAGGCGCTGCTCCTGATCCTCGAAACGTTCTACGATACGGCTGTAGCGTTCACTGGCGAGCAGTTGGAAACGTTGCCGCATTTGCTGATGAAACTGATTGAGCGTGGCCCAGGCCAGCAACCCCGTAAGAATCCCGCCGACGAGCAATACCAGCAGCGCGACCAGCCAGGCCGAGACATCTTCGCTGATAAAACCCAGGATCTTGGGGCGCACGGCGTGTAACGACATAAACGCAACTCATAACGCCAGGTGCCGGAAAGCCCATTGGCCATGAGTTGAGTTATAGCTATTAGCCACTAATTTGACCAGCACTGAAAGAACCAAAGAGCCTTTAAAAATCAAGGCTCTGTGGATCCAATCAGGCTCAAGTGTCAGCGAGCAGTGATCTTCCAGGCACGGTGGATCTTGCCATTACGGGCGAAATCCGGATCGATGGTCTGGGCCGTGATTTCTTCAACGGCATAACGCTCGGTGAGGTTTTCCTCGAGCTGGAACTTGCGGAAGTTGTTGGAGAAGTACAACACCCCACCCGGTGCCAGTCGCGCCATGGCCAGGTCGATCAACTGCACCTGGTCACGCTGCACGTCGAAGATCCCTTCCATGCGCTTGGAGTTGGAGAAGGTCGGCGGGTCGATGAAGATCAGGTCGTATTCGTCACGGCAGGCGTCGAGCCAGGCCATCACGTCGCCCTGCTCCAGACGATTCTTGTCGGAGAAACCGTTCAGCGACAGATTGCGCCGCGCCCAGTCCAGGTAAGTTTTCGACAGGTCGACGCTGGTGGTGCTGCGCGCACCGCCCTTGGCCGCATGCACGCTGGCGGTCGCGGTGTAGCAATACAGGTTGAGGAAGCGTTTGCCGGCCGCCTCTTTCTGAATCCGCATGCGCATCGGCCGGTGGTCGAGGAACAACCCGGTGTCGAGGTAGTCGGTGAGGTTCACCAGCAGCTTCACGCCGCCTTCGTTGACCTCGTTGAACTTGCCCTGGGCGCTCTGGCGTTCGTACTGCTTGGTGCCGCTCTGACGTTCGCGACGCTTGACCACCACGCGGCTCTTGTCGATGTTCAACGCCTGCGGGATTGCCGCCAGGGCATCGAACATCCGCGCCGAGGCTTTTTCCGGATCGATGGATTTCGGCGCGGCGTATTCCTGAACGTGGACCCAGTCGTGATACAGGTCGATGGCCATGGAATATTCCGGCATGTCGGCATCGTAGACGCGGTAGCAGTCGATGCCTTCACGCTTGACCCACTTGCCCAGCGCCTTGACGTTCTTTTGCAGACGGTTGGCAAACATCTGCCCACCTTCGCTCAAGCGCGGTTGCTCAATCACCGGGGCGGGTGCCGGAGCCGGTTTGATCGGATTGCCGTTCTTGTTGTACTTGCGCTCTTGCGGCTCACTCGGTGCTTCATCGTAGGCCGCCTGTTCACGCTCGGCCTGACGCTGTTCCGGGGTGCGACGCTCGCCGGTGACGAACTGGTCTGGCGTGACCTTGATCAGCAGCAATTTGCACGGCAACGCGCCGTTCCAGAACGAATACTGTTTGTGGCTGCGGATGCCCATGCGCTTGCCCAGGTCCGGAGCGCCAGTGAACACCGCCGCCTCCCAGTTCAAGCACGCCTGACGCAGACGCTCGCCGAGGTTCTGGTAGAGGTAGAGCAGGCTCGCCTCATCGCCCAGACGCTCGCCGTACGGAGGGTTGCAGATCACCAGGCCTTTCTGGTTCTGGTCCGGACGCGGCTCGAACGTTGCCACTTCGCCCTGGTAAATCTTGATCCACTCGCTCAGGCCGGCACGTTCGACGTTGTTGCGGCCCGGTTGAATCAGGCGTGGGTCGGCTTCGTAACCGCGAATCCACAGCGGTGGCTTGGCCAGGCCAGCCGCAGCGCGTTCAGTGGCTTCTTCGTGGAGTTTTTTCCACAGCGCCGGCACGTGACCGAGCCAGGCGGTGAAGCCCCACTGCTCACGGCGCAGGTTCGGCGCCATATCGGCGGCGATCATGGCGGCTTCCACCAGGAACGTGCCGACACCGCACATCGGGTCAGCCAGCGCGCCACCATCGGCGGCAATGCGCGGCCAGCCGGAA
This sequence comes from Pseudomonas sp. Pseusp15, assembly GCF_059492165.1. Lineage (NCBI taxonomy): Bacteria > Pseudomonadati > Pseudomonadota > Gammaproteobacteria > Pseudomonadales > Pseudomonadaceae > Pseudomonas > Pseudomonas sp. Pseusp15. The sequence continues at coordinate 994,832 of NZ_CP168523.1, read as the reverse complement.
CGGATCAGAATCGCTGCCGCGAGGTTTTCCTTCAGCGGCGCCGCGCCTTGCTGCAAGCGATAACCGCGCTGGTGCAGGCTGTGCCCGGACAGGTCGAGGGACAGGATGGCTTCGCCACGGTCCAGACGCAGGTGAACGCGCAGGTCCGGGTTGAGCTTGTCGATGGACGGGCGATCGCCTTGCGGGGTGCGCAGTTTGTCGACGATGGCATCCTTGACCTTCAAGGCGCCAAAGTGCGTGTTGTCGATGCCAGAGCCGTGACCGCTGAATTCGACGGCCAGGGTGCCGTCGTTGAGCATGTGGTCTTGCCAATCGATATCCAGCACGCCGTGATAGAGATCTTCGGCGTCCTTCATCGGGAAGCGCTTGAGCACCAACAGCACCCGGTTCGCCAGACGCGACCACAGGCACAGGCGATAAGCGGTTTCCATGGTGGCCATGCCGCGCACAGCCGAGGTGTGCTCGCGTGCTTCCTCAAGGCCAAGCCCGACGGCTTCCTCGATGAGCAGACCTTCAAGGCCTTTGGGGCAAGTGAGGAAGAGTTCGAAACGATCGGACATGGTAATTCCAGAGCCTTTAGCTAAGTGAACCGGCAACGCGTTGCCGATCCGGTTTTCAATCAGGCGTTTTTCTAACAGACGCCCGCGTGGCACGAAGGTGTGCCGTCCCACCCTGACTGCTCGGGTTAAAAGAGCTTAGATGCCAGGGCAGATAAAAAAGTTGATGAAACAAAATGTCATAAGTCGACCCTTCGTCGAATAATACCCAAGAGCAACGGGTGTCATTCTCGTTAAGGCGCAACCCCCAGCATCCCAGCGAAGGGCCGATCATACCGGGCTTTGGCCAATCAACACGGCACAAATATCGTGTTACTTATGGCCATACCATCTTTATGGTTACGTTCTTATGACAAAACGGTCATTCCCTCGATGTGACGCATTGGTTAGAACTCCACTCAGGTTGACGTCGCAACGGCGTCAACACCTTGGCTCGCGACGCCGGCAGCGAGCCACCAACGGCAGAATTTTTCTGCCTGACCTCGATTGAGGTCGACGCGATACATACAGTCAACAAGTGAGGGAAACACCCTATGAGAAGACTTAAGCGTGATCCGTTGGAAAGAGCATTTTTGCGCGGATATCAATATGGCGTTGGTGGTAAATCCCGTGAGCTTTGCCCTTTTACTCTACCGTCGGTACGCCAAGCCTGGATCAATGGCTGGCGAGAAGGACGCGGCGACAATTGGGACGGTATGACCGGCACTGCGGGAATCCACAGACTCAACGAACTTCACGCCGTCGGCTAATACAGGGCACACACTCCGACACGACAATCTGATTACGCTACGACTTAACCACGCACGTCCTATCCGGACGGCGGGCTTCGGCCCAGGGGCTCCTTCGGGGAGCCCTTTTTTATGCCTGCAAAGAAACTACGGTGGTGAGGTCGTTTCTGTGGCGAGGGAGCTTGCTCCCGCTGGGCTGCGATGCGGCCCCAAAACCAATCAACCCGGAGTGTCAGGTAAAACGCGGTTGCAGGATTTACGACTGCTTCGCAGCCGAGCGGGAGCAAGCTCCCTCGCCACAAAAGCCCCCACCATCAGGGCCCAAATCAGGCTTCAGCGCAACGCGGCGATGGCATCTACCGATTCACGAATCAGTGCAGGGCCTTTATAGATAAAGCCCGAATAGATCTGCACCAGGCTCGCACCCGCGGCGATTTTCTCAGCCGCGTGCTTGCCTTCAGTGATGCCGCCCACCGCGATGATCGGCAAGCGACCGGCCAGTTCCGCCGCCAGCACCTTCACGGTGTGGGTGCTCTTGTCGCGAACCGGTGCGCCGGACAACCCGCCCGCCTCGTCACCGTGCTCCAGGCCTTCGACGCCGACGCGGCTCAGGGTGGTGTTGGTGGCGATCACCGCATCCATCCCGGTTTCGATCAACGCCTGGGCGACTTGAGCGGTTTCTTCATCGCTCATGTCCGGTGCGATCTTGATCGCCAAAGGCACATGTTTGCCGTGGCGCAGGGCCAATTCCGCCCGGCGCGTGGCCAGGTCGGCAAGCAATTGCTTGAGCGAATCGCCGAATTGCAGGCTGCGCAGGCCCGGTGTGTTCGGCGAACTGACATTGACCGTCACGTAGCTGGCGTGTGCATAGACCTTGTCCAGGCAGATCAGGTAGTCGTCAACCGCACGTTCAACCGGCGTATCAAAGTTCTTGCCGATATTGATGCCCAGCACGCCCTTGTACTTGGCCGCCGCCACGCGAGCGAGCAAGTGATCGACGCCGAGGTTGTTGAAACCCATGCGGTTGATGATCGCCTCGGCTTGCGGCAAGCGGAAAATCCGTGGTTTCGGATTACCCGGTTGCGGACGCGGGGTAATGGTACCGATTTCGACGAAACCGAAACCCAGTTGGGCAAACCCGTCGATCGCCGCGCCGTTCTTGTCCAGACCGGCCGCCAGACCCACCGGGTTCGGGAATTCCAGGCCCATGACCGTCACCGGCATTTTCGCCGGTGCCTTGCACAGTAAGCCGTTGAGGCCCAAACGCCCGCCCGCGCCGATCAGGTCCAGGGACAGATCGTGGGAGGTTTCCGGGGAAAGTTTGAACAGCAGCTGACGGGCCAGGGTGTACATGGGCAGGCTTGACTCGGGTGGCGATGAGAGGCGGCGATTATAGCCGCGCATCGAGTCCACAGGCGAGGCGCACGACAAAATCAGCCAGCGATGGCATATGCCTTGCACCAACATGATCATCAGCACTCATGCCAACGACGGAATGAGTGGAAGGACAATGGCGTCGTCACCGGCTCTGCTCGCGCAGAGGCCATGGGACGACGTTTTTTTTGGAAGGTGCAAATCGATGAATGAACCATCAGCCGGCCCACTGGCCTGGGTCAACGGCAGCGATGCCCCGGAAAAAACCGAAATCAACCTTGGCTTCATGGCTCTGAGCGACTGCGCCTCAGTGGTGGTCGCCGCCACCCAGGGCTTCGCCCAGCCTTACGGTCTGACCCTGAACCTCAAGCGCCAGTCGTCCTGGGCCAACCTGCGGGACAAACTGGTCAGCGGCGAACTCGACGCCGCCCACAGCCTGTACGGCCTGATTTACGCCGTGCATCTGGGCATCGGCGGCGTAGCCTCCACCGATATGGCTGTGCTCATGGGCCTGAACCAGAATGGCCAGAGCATCAACCTCTCCCACGGCTTGCAGGCCCTGGGCGTGACCAGTCCTGAAGCACTGGACCATCACGTGCACCAAAGTCGCCCAAAACTAACCTTCGCCCAGACATTTCCCACAGGCACCCATGCCATGTGGCTGTATTACTGGCTGGCGAGCCAGGGCATTCATCCGTTGCAGGATGTCGACAGCGTGGTGGTGCCCCCGCCGCAAATGGTCGCGCACCTGCAAGCCGGGCGCATCGACGGGTTCTGCGTCGGCGAACCGTGGGCTGCCAGTGCGGTGCAACAGAATCTCGGGTTCACCATGGCCACCACCCAGACGATTTGGCCCGATCACCCGGAAAAAGTCCTCGGCTGCACCCGGGCCTTTATCGAGCAATACCCCAATACCGCCCGGGCCTTGGTGATGGCGATCCTCGAGGCCAGCCGCTTCATCGAAGCCAGCCGCGAAAATCGCCGCAGCACCGCGCAACTGTTGAGCGCTCCCCAATACCTGGATGCCCCGCTCGATTGCATCGAACCGCGCTTGCTCGGTGACTACGCCGACGGCCTGGGCAATCGCTGGCAAGACCCGCACGCGGTGCGTTTCCACAGTGACGGCGAGGTCAATCTGCCGTATCTGTCCGACGGCATGTGGTTCATGACCCAGTTCCGTCGCTGGGGTTTGCTGCGTGACGACCCGGATTACCTCGGCGTGGCCCGCCAAGTCCAGCAACTAGACTTATACAGTGAGGCCGCCGCCGCTGTCGGCGTGCCCGCCCGTGGTCAGGAAATGCGCAGCAGTCAACTGATCGACGGCAAGATCTGGGACGGTTCGGACCCGGCCGGCTATGCCCGCAGTTTTACGCTGCACGCCATGAGCGACAGCGCTCCCCTTCTCGCCAGCCGCTGACAGGAGCCTGCGAATATGTTGCGTATCCTGCTGATCAATGACACCGCGAAAAAAGTCGGGCGTCTGAAAGCGGCCCTGACCGAAGCCGGGTTCGAAGTCATCGACGAGTCCGGCCTGACCATTGACCTGCCCGCGCGCGTCGAAACGGTGCGTCCGGACGTGATTCTGATCGATACCGAGTCACCGAGCCGCGATGTGATGGAACAAGTGGTGCTGGTTACTCGCGACCAACCACGGCCAATCGTGATGTTCACCGACGAGCACGATCCCGGCGTGATGCGCCAGGCGATCAAGTCCGGCGTCAGTGCCTACATCGTCGAAGGCATTCACGCACAACGCTTGCAGCCGATTCTCGACGTGGCCATGGCTCGCTTTGAAAGCGATCAGGCCCTGCGCGCGCAACTGCACGCCCGCGACCAGCAACTGGCCGAGCGCAAGCGCATCGAGCTGGCCAAGGGGCTGCTGATGAAGATGAAGGACTGCAACGAAGAAGAGGCCTACACCCTGATGCGCCGCCAGGCCATGAGCCGCCAGCAGAAGCTGATACAGGTGGCAGAGCAAATCATTGCCATGAGTGAGTTGCTTGGCTGAAGGACGCTATCGCGGGCAAGCCTCGCTCCTACAAGTGCAAGCACAATACCTGTAGGAGCAAGGCTTGCCCGCGAAGGCCGCGACTCGGTTTCCCTTGTTGGCACAGATCTCGCTAAGTAATCCCTGCAAGGTAACCAACGGCGGTTGCCCCACCTACGACAAAGACGTCGCTCACCTCATTCGCCCCCTTTTGCGAATCAGGTAGCGGCGTTTTTCCGTTTTGGCCCCAGAGACCGGGGCTGGTGGTGCGGCCGTTGCGGCGCCCCACCTGCAAGCTCATGACTCCTTCTTGATACGCCTGACAGCTGAGGTGCGCGATGAATTCAAGCTTCTGGAAATCCGGCCATACCCCGACACTGTTCGCAGCCTTCCTCTATTTCGATCTGAGCTTCATGGTCTGGTACCTGCTCGGCCCCCTGGCGGTGCAGATCGCCGCTGACCTGCACCTGACCACCCAACAGCGCGGGCTGGTGGTGGCCACGCCGATTCTGGCCGGTGCCGTACTGCGCTTTGCGATGGGCCTGCTGGCTGATCGCCTGTCGCCAAAAACCGCCGGGATCATCGGCCAGATAATCGTCATCAGCGCCCTGCTCGTTGCCTGGAAAGTCGGCATCCACAGTTACGAGCAGGCGCTGTTGCTGGGCCTGTTCCTCGGCATGGCCGGTGCGTCCTTCGCCGTCGCCCTGCCGCTGGCCTCGCAATGGTATCCGCCGCAGCACCAAGGCAAAGCCATGGGCATCGCCGGTGCCGGTAACTCGGGCACCGTGCTGGCCGCCCTGATCGCTCCGGTGCTGGCCGCCGCGTATGGCTGGAGCAACGTGTTCGGCTTCGCCCTGATTCCGTTGATCCTGACCCTGATCGTCTTCGCCTGGCTGGCCAAGAACGCCCCTGAGCGGCCGAAAGCCAAGTCCATGGCCGACTACCTCAAGGCCCTGGGTGACCGCGACAGCTGGTGGTTCATGTTTTTCTACAGCGTGACCTTCGGCGGCTTCATCGGCCTGGCCAGCGCCCTGCCCGGCTACTTCAATGACCAGTACGGCCTGAGCCCGGTCACTGCCGGTTACTACACCGCTGCTTGCGTGTTCGGTGGCAGCCTGATGCGTCCGCTGGGCGGCGCGCTGGCGGATCGCTTCGGCGGGATTCGCACCCTGTTGGCGATGTACACCGTGGCAGCGATCTGCATTGCGACCGTGGGTTTCAATCTGCCGAGTTCCTACGCAGCGTTGGCCCTTTTCGTCTGCACTATGCTCGGTTTAGGTGCAGGTAACGGTGCCGTATTCCAGTTGGTCCCACAGCGTTTTCGTCGGGAGATCGGTGTGATGACCGGTTTGATCGGCATGGCCGGTGGCATCGGTGGCTTCGCACTGGCGGCCGGCATGGGCGCAATCAAGCAAAGTACCGGCAGCTATCAAATGGCGTTGTGGTTGTTCGCCAGCCTCGGCGTACTCGCCTGGTTCGGTCTGCACGGGGTGAAACGTCGCTGGAGAACCACTTGGGGTTCGGCAGCCGTCACCGCTGCTCGGGTGTGAGGATTGAATGAGCCTGCAACTGAGTTTTGCCGAAGCCAGCGCCATCGGCCCTCGCGAAGAGAACCAGGACGCTCTGCGCCTGGTTACTCCGGCCCCGGCACTGGCGGCGAGCAAGGGTTACCTGTTCGCCATCGCCGACGGCGTCAGCCAATGCGCCGATGGCGGGCTCGCGGCCCGTTCGACCTTGCAGGCCCTGGCGCTGGACTACTACGCCACCCCGGAAACCTGGGGTGTCGCCCAGGCACTCGATCGCCTGCTACTGGCGCAAAACCGCTGGTTGCAGGCCAACGGCGGCGGGCAACCGCTGCTGACCACGGTCAGTGCCCTGGTGATGCGCGGCAGACGTTTCACCCTGGCGCATGTCGGCGATTGCCGGGTGTACCGCTGGCACGCCGACACCTTGCAACGGGTGAGCGAAGATCACGTCTGGGACCAGCCGGGCATGCAGCATGTGCTCAAGCGGGCCCTGGGGCTGGATCAACATCTGGTGCTGGATTTTCTGGATGGCGAATTGCGCCTGAACGAGAGTTTCGTGCTGCTCAGCGACGGCATCTGGGCCGTGCTGGGCGACACCGCCATCGCGGCGATTCTGCGCGATCAGCCTGACCTCAACAGTGCCGCGCAGACCCTGGTCAGCGCCGCGCACCTGGCCGGCAGCCAGGACAATGCCAGCGCCCTGCTGGTGCGGGTCGATGCCCTTGGCGAAACCAGCATCGGCGATGCACTGATTCATCTGCAGCAATGGCCACTCCCGCCTGCACTGAAACCGGGCCAGACCTTCGAAGGCTGGCAGGTCGAAGGGATTCTCGGCCAGAGCCAGCAATCGCTGCTCTACCGGGTGCGCGATGCACAACAACAGCGCTGGTTGCTGAAAACCTTGCCCGGTGCTCTACGTGACGATCACCAGGCCGGGCAGGCATTGTTGTCGGAGGAATGGTTTCTCAAGCGTGTAGCCGGTCGACACTTCCCTGAAGTCCATGCCGCCAGTCAGCGTCAGCATTTGTACTACGTGATGCGTGAATACTCCGGGTCGACCCTGGCTGAGTTGCATGAACGCGTCACATCGCTGCCCCTGGCGCAATGGCAGGACTTGGCCGAACGCTTGTTGCGGGCTGTCGGCATCCTGCATCGACGGCAGATCCTGCATCGCGATATCAAACCGGAAAACCTGCTGCTGGGGGACGACGGCGAGTTGCGTCTGCTGGATTTCGGCCTCGCCTACTGTCCGGGGCTGTCCGAAGATCAAGCCTTCGCCCTGCCCGGAACGCCCAGCTATATCGCGCCGGAAGCCTTTCGCGGCGACCCGCCGACACCACAACAGGATTTGTATGCAGTCGGCGTGACCTTGTATTACCTGCTCACCGGGCATTATCCCTACGGCGAAATCGAAGCATTCCAGCGTCCACGGTTTGGTGTGCCGGTCAGCGCCAGTCGCTACCGACCCGACCTGCCGGAATGGATCGCGCAGAGTCTGGAGCGCGCGGTGGCGGTAGCCCCGGATCAGCGCTTTGAAACGGCAGAAGAATGGTTGCTGGTGTTGGAACAAGGGGAACGACGCAGTTTGAGCGTGCGCCCCAGACCGTTGCTGGAGCGCGAACCGTTGAAGGTCTGGCGGACGTTGGCACTGGTGTCGTTGCTGGTGAATCTGGTGCTGCTGTTTTTGTTGTTTCATGGCTAACACCAATCCTTGTAGCAGCTGGCGAAGCCTGCGTTCGGCTGCGAAGCAGTCGTAAATCCTGCATGCACGATGTACCTGTCACACCGCAGTGCCTGAAATCGCGACTACTTCGCGGCCGAACGCAGGCTTCGCCAGCTGCTACAGAGACCGCGCCAATTGCGGGCAACATGCATTGTTTCGGTGCACAAACATCCCAATCAAATACCGAGACCGCGACCAACCCCAGCAAATTCTGGCGTCTGAAGAACTTGGCACAACCACTGCATTACCTTTCCCAACAGACATAAAGCCCGGCCTTCAACGTAGAAGGCTGCGCTGCCCGAGAGAACGGGACAAGGACAAAGGCGTCCTCGCTAGTTAGCTAGCGGGACGCCTTTTTTTGTTTGCGCAAAATTTTGTCGAGCAAGGCCTGAATGCCCTGATGAGGCAGGCCCGAGCTCCCCGGAGAACCTGATGAAAAAACTAAAACTGGTGATGATCGGCAACGGCATGGCCGGGGTTCGTACCCTGGAAGAACTGCTCAAGCTGAGTAATGAGCTGTACGACATCACGGTCTTCGGCGCCGAACCGCATACCAACTACAACCGCATCCTGCTGTCCCCCGTACTGGCCGGCGAACAGACGTTCGAAGAGATCGTGCTCAACGATCTGGACTGGTACCTGGAAAACAACATCAAGCTGCTGCTTAACCGCAAAGTGGTGGAGATCGACCGGGTCAAACGCCGGGTCATCGCCGAAGACGGCACAGAGGCCGAATACGACCGCCTGCTGATTGCCACCGGCTCGACCCCGTTCATCCTGCCGATCCCCGGCAATACCTTGCAGGGCGTGATCGGCTACCGCGACATCGCCGACACCCAGGTGATGATCGACACCGCCAAGACCCACAAGCACGCCGTGGTCATCGGTGGCGGCCTGCTGGGCCTTGAAGCCGCCAACGGCCTGATGCTGCGGGGCATGCACGTCACCGTGGTGCACATCGGCGAATGGCTGCTGGAGCGCCAACTGGACAAAACCAGCGGCCAACTCCTGCAAACCGCCCTGGAAGCCCGTGGCCTGCATTTCCGCCTGTGCGAACAGACCCAGGCCCTGCACGACGCCGGCAATGGCCGGGTCGGCTCGGTGCAGTTCAAGAACGGCGACATTATCCCAGCCGATCTGGTGGTGATGGCCGCCGGCATTCGCCCCAACACCGAACTGGCGGAAAAAGCCGGCATCCCTTGCAGCCGCGGGATTCTGGTCAACGACACGATGCAAACCTACGACCCTCGGGTGTACGCCATCGGTGAATGCGCCAGCCACCGCGGCACCGCCTACGGCCTGGTCGCACCGCTGTTCGAACAAGCCAAGGTGTGCGCCAACCACCTCGCCCAACTGGGCTTCGCCACTTACAAGGGCTCGGTGACGTCGACCAAATTGAAAGTCACCGGCATCGACCTGTTCTCCGCCGGCGACTTCATGGGTGGCGAAGGCACCGAGACCATCACCCTCTCCGACCCGATTGGCGGGGTGTACAAAAAACTGGTGATCAAGGATGACGTGCTGGTCGGCGCCTGTCTGTACGGCGATACGGCAGACGGTGGCTGGTATTTCCGGCAGATCCGTGAGAACCATGCCATCGGCGAGATCCGCGATCACCTGATGTTTGGCGAAAATGCTTTAGGCGATGTAGGACATCAAGGCCAGGACAAAGCCATGAGCATGGCCGACACCGCCGAAGTCTGCGGCTGTAACGGCGTGTGCAAAGGCACCATCGTCAAAGCCATTCAGGAACACGGGCTGTTCAGCGTCGACGACGTGAAGAAACACACCAAGGCCGCCAGCTCCTGCGGCTCTTGTGCCGGCCTCGTCGAACAGATCCTGATCAACACCGTGGGCGGTGCGGCAGACGTCAAACCGAAAAGCGAAAAAGCCATCTGCGGGTGCAGCGACCTCAACCACGGGCAAATCCGCCAGGCCATCCGCGACCAGCATCTGCTGACCATCGCCGGCACCATGAGCTACCTGAACTGGCGCACGCCGAACGGCTGCGCCACCTGCCGCCCGGCGCTCAACTACTACCTGATTTCCACCTGGCCCGGCGAAGCCAAGGACGATCCGCAATCGCGCCTGATCAACGAACGCGCCCACGCCAACATTCAGAAAGACGGCACTTACTCTGTCGTCCCGCGGATGTGGGGCGGTGTGACCAATCCTTCAGAACTGCGGCGCATCGCCGACGTGGCCGACAAGTACAACGTGCCGATGGTCAAGGTCACCGGCGGCCAACGCATCGACTTGCTGGGGATCAAAAAGCAAGACTTGCCGGGCGTCTGGAAAGACCTGGACATGCCGTCCGGCCACGCCTACGGCAAATCCATCCGCACCGTGAAAACCTGTGTCGGCAGTGAGTTCTGCCGCTTCGGCACCCAGAATTCCACGCAACTGGGCATCGAGCTCGAACATGACCTGTTCAACATGTGGTCGCCACACAAAGTGAAACTGGCTGTCTCCGGTTGCCCACGCAACTGCTCGGAAGCGGGGATCAAGGACGTCGGAATTATCGGCGTGGATTCCGGCTGGGAGATGTACATCGGTGGCAACGGCGGGATCAAGACCGAAGTCGCTGAATTCTTCGTCAAGTTGAAAACCGCTGAAGAGGTGCGCGAATACAACGGCGCTTTCCTGCAGCTGTACCGTGAAGAAGCCTTCTACCTCGAGCGCACCGTGCATTACCTGCAACGAGTCGGCATGGAACACATCAAGAAAGCCGTGCTGGAAGACCCGGTACGGCGCAAGGCACTCAACGAACGCCTGCAATTCTCCCTGTCGTTCGAACAGGACCCGTGGAAAGAACGCCTCGAGCAACCACTGCTGAAAAAAGAATTCGAAGTCATTCCCGTGAAGAACCTGGAGGTGTCGGTATGAACTGGCTGGATATCTGCGCACTGGAAGAGATCAACACCCTTGGCTCGCGGATCGTCGCCGGCCCGAAAGGCGACATTGCGATTTTTCGTACGAGCGACGATGAGGTTTTCGCCCTCGACGACCGCTGCCCGCATAAGGGCGGGCCGCTGTCCCAGGGTTTGATCTACGGCAAACGGGTCGCCTGCCCGCTGCACAACTGGCAGATCGACCTGGAAACCGGCGAAGCCCAGGCTCCCGATATCGGCTGCGCCCACCATCATTCGGCACGGGTCGAAAATGGCCGGGTGTTGCTGGCTCTGCGGGAAGCAAGCTGATGGACCGCCAAATCACCGCCTCCACCTGCTGCTACTGCGGGGTCGGCTGCGGCGTGCTGATCGAGCATGACGGCGAGCGCATTCTCGGCGTCAGCGGCGATCCGGCGCACCCGGCCAACTTCGGCAAATTGTGCAGTAAAGGTTCGACCTTGCATTTGACCGGCGACCTGACCGCGCGGGCCTTGTACCCGCAACTGCGCCTGGGCAAAGGACTGGCTCGCAGCCGCACAGATTGGGACAGCGCACTCGATCACGCCGCCAGTGTCTTCGCCAAGACCATCGCCGAACACGGCCCGGACAGCGTCGCGTTCTATATCTCCGGGCAATTGCTGACCGAGGATTACTACGCCTTCAACAAACTGGCGCGGGCGCTGGTGGGCACCAACAACATCGACAGCAATTCACGGCTGTGCATGTCTTCAGCGGTGGTCGGCTACAAGCGCAGCCTCGGCGCCGATGCTCCGCCCTGCAACTACGAAGACCTGGAACTGAGCGACTGCGTGATGATCGTCGGCAGCAACATGGCCTACGCCCACCCGATCCTGTTTCGTCGCCTGGAAGAAGCCAAATCCCATCGTCCGCAGATGAAAGTCATCGTCATCGACCCACGGCGCACTGACACCTGCGATCTGGCTGACCTGCACCTGGCGATTCTGCCCGGTACCGATGTCGCGTTGTTCCATGGGATTTTGCACTTGCTGCTGTGGGAAGACTGGATCGACCGCGACTTCATCAAGGCCCACACCGAAGGCCTGGCCGAGCTGAAAAAGCTGGTGCGCGACTACACCCCGACAATGGTTTCGCAACTCTGTGGCATCAGCGTCGAGCAACTGCACCAATGCGCGGAATGGGTCGGCACGTCACCGAGCTTTCTGTCGCTGTGGTGCATGGGGCTGAATCAGTCCACCGCCGGCAGCGCGAAGAACAGCGCGCTGATCAACCTGCACTTGGCTACCGGGCAAATCGGCCGGCCCGGTGCAGGACCTTTCTCGCTGACCGGTCAGCCCAATGCCATGGGCGGCCGGGAAACCGGCAGCTTGTCGAATCTGCTGCCAGGCCATCGCGAAGCGGCCAATGCCGAGCACCGCGCGCAAGTGGCCGCCTACTGGGGCGTCGATCAACTGCCCGAAAACACCGGGCTCACGGCCATCGAACTGTTCGAGCAGATGCGCAGCGGCAAGATCAAAGCCCTGTGGATTGCCTGCACCAACCCTGCCCAGTCGCTGCCGGACCAGACCACTGTGCGCGAGGCACTGCAAGCCTGCCCGTTCGTGGTGTTGCAGGAAGCCTTCCACACCACCGAAACCGCCGCATTCGCCGACCTGTTGCTGCCCGCCGCCAGTTGGGGTGAAAAGGACGGCACGGTTACCAACTCCGAGCGACGCATTTCCCACGTCCGCCGAGCCATCGGCGCCCCCGGTGAAGCACGGCCCGATTGGGCGATCACGGTGGATTTCGCACAGCGCCTGGAAAAACACCTGCGTCCCGGAGCCTCCAGCCTGTTTGCCTTTGAAACCCCGGCACAGGTCTTCGACGAATACAAACAACTGACTCGCGGCCGCGACCTCGACCTGTCCGGGATCAGTCATGAGTTGATCGACCAGCTCGGACCGCAGCAATGGCCCTTCCCCGCCGGAGCCCGCGAAGGCACCGCGCGGTTGTACCTTGACGGGGTATTCCCGACCGCCAGCGGGCGTGCGCAGTTCGTGACCGACCCCTATCGCGCCGCCAAGGAACAACGCGATGCGCGTTTCCCGCTGACCTTGATCACCGGCCGCCTGCGCGATCAATGGCACGGCATGAGCCGCACCGGCACCGCCGCGCAGCTGTTCGGCCATGTCAGCGAAGCCGTGTTGAGCCTGCACCCGGATGAACTGCGTCGGCATCGCCTGCAACCTGGCGACCTGATCAATCTGAAAAGTCGCCGGGGCGCGGTGATCCTGCCGGTCAGCAGCGACGACAGCGTACGTCCGGGCCAGGCTTTCCTGCCGATGCATTGGGGCGACCGCTTTCTCAAGGGCGGTGTGAATACCCTCACCCTTCCCGCCTTCGATCCGTTGTCGAAGCAACCGGAACTCAAACACAGCGGTGTGCGGCTCGAGCCTGTGCATTTGCCCTGGCAGCTTTTCGCCCTGATCGAAGGCGATGTTCAACAGCACCTGGAGACGTTGCGACCACTCTGCGAGGCGTTTTCCTACGCCAGCCTCAGCTTGGCCGGCCGTGAGCGTCCCGCGCTGCTGATACGCGCCGCCAGCGCCACCGCGCCAGATCCACAGTTGTTGCGTGATATCGATCAATGCCTGGGGCTCAACGACGGCCCGGTATTGGCCTATGACGATCCCCGGCGCTCGATCGGTAAACGGGTGCGTATCGAGAACGGCCGGATCACCGCGATTCGCCTGGCCGGTGAAACACTCGCCCAGCATTGGCTGCAAAGCCTGTGGCTCGAAGGTCGCGCCGACGAACAACTGCGCCGTTGGCTGCTGGCACCGTTGAGTGCGCCACCAGGCAACGCTGGCGCCCCTGCATCCGGCAGCAAAACCCTGTGCAACTGCATGAACGTCAGCCAGAACGCAATCTGTGCCGGAATCAGCCGTGGCCTGGACTTGCAAGGTTTGAAACAAGAATTGGGCTGCGGCACGCAATGCGGCTCCTGCGTCCCGGAAATCAAGCGTTTACTGGCCGCCACTGCGCAGCCAGTCGCCGTCACCTCGTGAGGAAAACACTATGAGCGCAAAAGTCTGGCTGGTGGGTGCGGGTCCCGGCGATCCGGAATTGCTGACCCTCAAGGCGGTTCGTGCGTTGCGCGAAGCGGACGTGGTGTTGATCGACGATCTGGTCAATCCTGCGGTACTGGAGCATTGCCCGAATGCGCGAATTATTCCCGTGGGCAAGCGCGGCGGCTGTCGCTCCACGCCTCAAGCCTTCATTCATCGCCTGATGCTGCGTTATACCCGCCACGGCAAATGCGTGGTGCGGCTCAAGGGTGGCGATCCGTGCATCTTCGGACGCGGCGGTGAAGAGGCGCAGTGGTTACGTGAACGAGGGGTCGAGGTTGAATTGGTCAATGGCATCACCGCTGGCCTTGCCGGCGCGACCCAATGTGATATTCCACTGACGCTGCGGGGTGTCGCCCGTGGCGTGACACTGGTCACGGCGCACACTCAGGATGACAGCAGCCTGAACTGGCAGGCCCTGGCTCAAGGCGGCACCACGTTGGTGGTCTATATGGGTGTCGCAAAACTGAGCGAGATTCGTGAGCAACTGCTGGCCGGTGGAATGGCCGCCGATACGCCCGTGGCGATGATCGAAAACGCTTCGCTGCCGCACCAACGGGAATGCCGGAGCGACCTGACAGCAATGGAAGAGGATGCCCTCAGCTTTCAGTTGAAGAGCCCGGCGATCCTGGTGATCGGTGCCGTGGCAGCCTGCGCAACTTCATCGATGTGGGAGCGCGACTTGCCCGCGATGGTGGCCGATCAATCAGCCTGAACCCTACCTATTACTCCCTCTTCACCAAATCGCAGACAAAGAAAAGCCCGGCCTAAGCCGGGCTTTTCTTGAGCTGCGAGCTAATTACTTAGCTTGAGCTTCAACCTTCGCTTCTACGCGACGGTTTACAGCGCGACCAGCTTCAGTGGCGTTGTCAGCAACTGGGCGGGATTCGCCGTAGCCAACAGACTGAACGCGGGACGGCGAAACACCGTACTGGTTGGTCAGAACTTGCTTAACGGCGTTTGCACGACGCTCGGACAGTTTCTGGTTGTAAGCGTCAGGACCGACGGAGTCAGTGTGACCTTCAACAACAGTAGTGGTGGATGGGTACTGCTTCATGAAGTCAGCCAGGTTTTTGATGTCGCCGTAGCTGTTAGGCTTGACTACCGACTTGTTGAAGTCGAATTTCACGTCCAGCTCAACACGAACAACTTCAGCAACTGCTGGGCAGCCATCAGCGTCAACAGTTACGTTGGCTGGGGTGTCTGGGCACTTGTCAACGTTGTCGCAAACGCCATCGTTGTCGCTGTCGGAGCAAACTTCAGCCGGTGCTGGAACTGGAGCAGCAGCAGGCTTGGAGCCGCCACCGAAGTTCACACCGATACCGACGCTAGGAGCCCACTCGGTGTCGCCCTGGTCGATGTTGTACTGAGCTTCAACGCCAGCACGGGCGTAGAAGTTTTCAGTGAAGTACAGCTTGGCACCGCCGCCAACGTTGGCGAAAGTGGAGCGGTTACGACCCGAACCGTTCTGGCCAATGCTCTGGTCCGAGAAACCGGCAGAAACGTATGGACGGATCATGTCGCCTGGGTTGTTGAAGTGGTACAGAGCGTCCAGAGCGGTATCAGCGCCCTTTACGTTGCGACCATCATCTGCACGTACGTTGTGTACTTCGTCGTAGGCCAGACGCAGTTCTACGTCGTCGGTCAGGAAGTAACCAACCGAGCCGCCGAACAGGTTGCCGTTGTTCTTGAAGTTACGATCGCTGTCGTACTGTTCTTTCTTGGCGAAGCCTTCGATTTCAACTGCGCCTTGGCCTTGTGCCAGCGCGCCGAACGAAGTAGCGGCAATAAGAGAACCAATGGCCAAGCCCAAGGTGTTTTTCAGTTTCATCCGTTAAATCCCCATCTGGTGATTGTGAAGCAGTCCCGCAAACCGGGGGACAACTCGGCGGCAAGTCTATCAGAACTTGCCTACACGTAAGAGATATTTGCGCCAAACTAAGTTTCGGCAATGCCTGCAAATTTCTCACGCAATTTGTCTAGAGCGCGTTTGTACCGCATTTTTGTTGCACTCAAACCCATGTGCATGATGTCTGCGATCTCCTGAAACTCCAGCTCTGCGACAAAACGTAGCACCAGAATTTCACGGTCAATCGGGTTCACATACACCAGCCAGCGATCAAGTCCGCCCTTCTCCTCGGGTTTCGGCGCCTTTTCTTCAGACGCTTCCTCGAGGGGGTCCAGACTCAAAGCGTCCATCAAGCGACGCTTACGCCGTTCCTTCCGATACTGCGTGATGCACTCGTTGTACGTAATGCTGTAGAGCCACGTCTTGAACTTCGATTTGCCCTCGAAGTTCTTCAGGCCGTACAGCACCTTCAACATCACTTCCTGACAGACATCGTCTGCATCACGATCGTTCCCCAGGTACCGTGCACAAACGTTAAATAATGTTCGCTGGTAACGCCGCATCAGTTCTTCATAGGCGCGCGTTACGTGAAACAGCTCGGTATGCGAGCGCGCGACCAACTCCTCATCAGAGAGCTCGCGGGGGTCGTAGCGCGTGGAGAGCGATTGAGCTTTATTCAAAACAAGTCGGGCCGACAGTCAGGTCAATGTCCGCCGCTGCCCTTCAGGGCAATTTGCGGCGGCATACATTAGCAGGATTTGCCGGGTTAGCGGCTACTCACATGCTGCTCCAGGAGAATCCGATTCGAGAGAGAGACTAGCTCACCCTCGTCGGTCAGCACCGTGGTTTTCACCGTGCCGATCTCTTCGATCTGCCCTTCGACCTCGCCAACACGCACTTGTTGCCCAACCTGATACAACTCACGCACATAGATTCCCGCAAGAATCTGACCGGCAATTTCCCGGCTTCCCAACCCCATGGCCAGCGCAACCGCCAGACCAACGGTAATCAAAACGATCACAATCACGTGGTTGAGCAGGTCTGTCTTGACCTCCAACTGGCTGATCGCAACCGAAATACTGATGATGATCACCAGGCCCTGGGCAATCCGCCCCAGGCCCGCGGCGTAATCCAGCCCTACACCTTCTGCCGCGCCACGTACCAGCCCATTGGCCAGTTGCGCCAGCAAGACACCCACCAGCAGCACCAGCGCCGCGCCGAATACTTTCGGAACATACAGCGCCAGCATGTCCAGCGTAGCCGAAACTCGTTCAAGTCCAAGGGATTCTGCGGCAGAAACGAGAAAAATCAGCAGGACGAACCAGTAGACAATTTTGCCGATCAGCGTCGAAATAGGCACCTGGAGGCCGGCGCGGGACAGCAATTTGGTCAGTCCGGTGCCACCCATCAGGCGATCAAGGCCCAATTTGGCGAGCAATTTTGAGAGCAGCGTGTCCAGCAGCTTGGCCACGACAAAACCCAGCAGCAGCACAACCAGTGCGCCAAACAGGTTCGGAATGAAGTTCGCAACTTTGGTCCACAACGCAGTCATTGCAGTGACGAGGCTCTGAGTCCAGAGATCAAGTTCCATATTCAATCAGCCTTATCAGCAGTGCGGGCGGTAGGTTTACGCAGACGAGAAACCGGGGCTACATGGGCCGATCCGTTATTCAGGGCGATCATCAGCGCGGGCAGCCAACGGCCCAGAAGGCTGAACAGATCGCCGGCACCGACCTGGCGGTTGGCGGTTTTCAGTACACGCCCCAGACAGGCATCGTCGTCACGGCTGGACGGCGATGCTTTGAGCATGTCACGCAAAGACTGTTCAAACGGATCGTGCATACGCACCTCTCGTGATGTCTGTCAAAGACGCGGTTAGATTTGGTCGGGTCACATGGCTCATCGTCAGACCCAGCGTAAACGTCGGAATAACCACCACTGCCCCAGCGCCACCAAGACCATCAACAGGCAGGCGATCAGGAAGCCGTAGGGGTTGGCAGAGAACGGAATGCCGCCGACGTTGATGCCCAAAAGACCGGTCAGAAAACTCATCGGCAAAAAGATTCCGGTGATGATCCCGAAGCGATACATCGTGCGGTTCATGCGCACGCTCAAACGCCGGTCTTCAGCCTCCAGGACCAGCCCCACGCGCTCCCGGGTCAATTCCAGTTCCTCGAGGTAACGGGTCAGGCTGTTGTTCAATTCGTTCCAGTAATCGCCATCGTCTTCGCAGAACCACGGCAGTTTTATCCGCGTCAGCTGACCGAAAATATCCCGCTGCGGCGCCAGAAAACGCTTCAGCCCAGCGGCCCTGCGGCGGATCTGCAAAACAGCCCCATGCTCAGGTGTATACCGTTCGTCGGCATCCAGCTTTTCTTCTTCCTCATCGACAACTTCCGAGAGGTCGCCGACCAGATCCTGCACTTTATGGGTAAGGTATTGCGCCATATACAGGATCAGCTCGGAAGCGCTTCTCGGCCCTTTGCCGTCGGCCAGTTGCACCAACAACTCTTCGGTGGCACGCAACGGCCGCAAACGCAGGGAAATCACCCGTTGAGCCGAACCGAAGATCCGCACCGAGACCATGTCTTCCGGCTCCGCGCCCGGATTCAGGTTGACCCCGCGCAGAAACAGCAGCAGTTCAGAGTCCGGCAGCGGCAAAAGACGCGGTCGGGTGTTCTCTTCCAGCAACAAATCGCAACTAAATTCACTCAGCCCGCTGGATTTGCGCAGCCAGGTCTGGGTTTGCGGGTGACTGCGATCCCAGTGCAGCCACAGGCTTTCGTGGGCCTGCAGCTGCAAGTCATCGAGTTCAGTCCGGGCTATCGAACGCGCACCGCCTTTACCGTCCAGCACCAGGGCATGCACCAGCCCCCACTGCGCGTTTTCTTCCTCGAACATCCTCACCCCTATTCTTGAAACAAAAAGCCGGCAGCGCTTATTCAGGCATTTTCAGCGGGCTTGGCGAGATGATCACGCCGTTGTTGTCCGCATAAACGTAGTGGCCCGGGTGAAAGGTCACGCCCGCGAAGGTCACGGCAACGTTGAGATCGCCAACACCGCGCCTGTCGGTTTTCATCGGGTGACTGGCCAGGGCCTGAACCCCCAGATCAGTTTGCGCGATGACGTCGACGTCGCGGATGCAACCGTAGATCACCAGCCCTTCCCAACCGTTGTTCGCGGCTTTCTCGGCCAGCATGTCGCCCAACAGCGCGCGGCGCAGGGAACCGCCACCGTCGACCACCAGCACCTTGCCGTTGCCCTTGAGCTCGACTTGCTCCTTGACCCGCGAGTTGTCTTCGAAACATTTGATGGTCACGATTTCGCCGCCGAAAGAATCACGGCCGCCGAAATTGCTGAACATCGGTTCCAGCACCTGCACCAGCTCCGGATAGGCGTCGCACAGGTCAGGCGTGAGGTAATGGTTCATCGAGAAACTCCTGTAACAAGGAAGACAATCGAGTATGCAGCATACTCGGGCCAAGGCTGGACGGTTGCAAATCGCTCCATACGCACGAACACAGCGACCGCATCAATCACTCAAAGTGACCAGAACCACTCAATGCGTCACATATTAGCCGCAAGCCGACCAGAGAGAAATGCCCTTGTTAGAGCATCAGGCTCAAATCGCTGTGGCCAAATCCGGCTTTTCACCCAGTAAAGGCGTCTGTTGATCCGCCAGCCAGCGAGCCACCAACGGCCAGACTTCAGCCTGCGCAGCCTTGCTGACCAGCATTTCCACGTGACCGAAATTATCGCCAAAGCCTTGCTCGCGGCCAAGGGTGATGAACTGCTTGTGCTCGGAGCCGACTTGATCGAACAGCTTATGGCAGGCCCAGGTCGGGTCCTGATGATCGCCCGCGGCACTCACGGCCAGCACCGGCAATTGCACCTCGGCCAAACCCGCCCACCAGTCTTTGTCGGCATCGCCGAAGCGGCCGAACAGCCCGTACCAACGCATGCTTTCCAGAGCCAGGCCTATCGGCTCGTCCTCCGGGCCGCGCTTGAGCCGAGAGCCCGACAGTTGGGCAAAACGCTTGAGAATGAAGCGCCCGCTCCACTCCACCGGTGGAAACTTCAACGGCCAGTAAGTACGGCTGACTTGCGTGCCGAAAAACGCCGCGGAAGCCACGGCGGGCTCGCCCAGGTACTGGCCGCCCAACGCCGCGGCGAGGGTAATGCCGCCCAGCGAATGGCCGATCCAGTGCGGGATCTGGCCGCTTTGCTCGCGCACGAACGCGCCAATGGCCGGCAAATCGTAACGCGCATAGTCGGCGACGCTGTTCTGGCGATAGTTCTGGTTGCGCTGAGACAGGCCGTGACCACGCATTTCCGGAATCCACACATCGAATCCCAGACGCGTCAGGTAAGCGCCCAGGCCCAAACCTTTGGGAGAAAACCAGAACCGCCGATTGGAAAAACTGCCATGCAGCAGAATCACCGGCACGCCACGCACCGCCGGCTCATCGGCCAGGCCCAGGCGTGTCACAGCCAACTCAACGGTGCCGTCGGGGCTGTTGCCGGGTTTCAAACGATAGACGTCTTCGCTCAGATCGCCGCGCCGCTCGGCGCTGATCAGGGCGACAGGAAATAGGTTGCTGCTACTTTGCATATGCTCTTGCACAAAAAAGGGCGGCATCCAGAGGAGCCCGCCCTACTTGAATCTCTGAAAGGGCCGATCACAGATCGGCCCTTTCACTCACACCATCAGGCCGAAGCCTGACCTTCAGCCAGGAAGAACCAGGTTTCCAGTACGGAATCGGGGTTCAGCGAAACGCTTTCGATGCCCTGCTCCATCAGCCACTTGGCCAGGTCCGGGTGGTCCGAAGGGCCCTGACCGCAGATACCGATGTACTTGCCGGCCTTGTTGCACGCGGCAATGGCGTTGGCCAGCAGCTTCTTGACTGCAGGGTTACGCTCGTCGAACAGGTGCGCGATGATCCCGGAGTCACGGTCCAGGCCCAGGGTAAGCTGGGTCAGGTCGTTGGAGCCGATGGAGAAACCGTCGAAGAACTCGAGGAACTCTTCAGCCAGGATCGCGTTGGACGGCAGTTCGCACATCATGATCACGCGCAGACCGTTGTCGCCACGGGCCAGACCGTTTTCAGCCAGCAGATCGACCACCTGGCTCGCTTCGCCCAGGGTACGGACGAACGGCACCATGATTTCAACGTTGGTCAGGCCCATCTCGTTACGCACGCGCTTGAGGGCGCGGCATTCGAGCTCGAAGCAGTCACGGAACGATTCGCTGATGTAACGCGAAGCGCCACGGAAACCCAGCATCGGGTTTTCTTCTTCCGGCTCGTAGAGTTTGCCGCCGATCAGGTTTGCGTATTCGTTGGACTTGAAGTCCGACAGACGCACGATGACCTTTTTCGGCCAGAACGCTGCCGCCAGGGTGCTGATACCTTCGACCAGTTTGTCGACATAGAAGCCAACCGGGTCGTTGTAACCAGCAATGCGCTTGTCGACGCTGTCCTTGATTTCCTGCGGCAGGCCACCGTAGTTCAACAGCGCCTTGGGGTGCACGCCGATCATGCGGTTGATGATGAATTCCAGACGGGCCAGGCCCACACCGGCGTTCGGCAGTTGCGCGAAGTCGAAGGCGCGGTCCGGGTTGCCGACGTTCATCATGATCTTGAACGGCAGCTCCGGCATGGCATCCACGGAGTTTTTCTTGATGTCGAAGCCCAGTTCGCCTTCGAAGATGTAACCGGTGTCGCCTTCAGCGCAGGAGACGGTCACGCCCTGGCCGTCTTTCAACAGCTGGGTGGCGTTGCCGCAACCGACCACGGCCGGGATGCCCAGCTCGCGAGCGATGATCGCCGCGTGGCAGGTACGGCCGCCACGGTTGGTGACGATGGCGCTGGCGCGCTTCATGACCGGTTCCCAGTCCGGGTCGGTCATATCGGAAACCAGAACGTCGCCCGGCTGGACTTTGTCCATCTCGGACACGTCCTTGATGATCCGCACCTTGCCGGCGCCGATGCGCTGGCCGATGGCACGACCTTCCACCAGCACGGTGCCGGTTTCTTTCAACAGGTAACGTTCCATGACGTTGGCCTGGGTGCGGCTCTTCACGGTTTCCGGACGGGCCTGCACGATGTAGAGCTTGCCGTCGTCGCCGTCTTTGGCCCATTCGATGTCCATCGGGCACTTGTAGTGCTTCTCGATGATCATCGCCTGCTTGGCCAGTTCGCTGACTTCGGCGTCGGTCAGGCAGAAACGAGCGCGATCAGCCTTGTCCACGTCGACGGTCTTGACCGATTTACCAGCCTTGGCTTCGTCACCGTAGATCATCTTGATGGCTTTGCTGCCCAGGTTGCGACGCAGGATGGCCGGACGACCGGCTTCCAGCGTGCCTTTGTGGACGTAGAACTCATCCGGGTTCACCGCGCCTTGTACGACGGTTTCACCCAGGCCGTAGGCGCCGGTGATGAACACCACGTCACGGAAGCCCGATTCGGTATCGAGGGTGAACATCACGCCGGCGGTGCCGGTTTCGGAGCGGACCATGCGCTGCACGCCAGCCGACAAGGCCACCAGCTTGTGGTCGAAGCCCTGGTGGACGCGGTAGGAAATGGCGCGGTCGTTGAACAGGGAGGCGAACACCTCTTTGGCGGCGCGAATGACGTTTTCGACACCACGGATGTTCAGGAAGGTTTCCTGCTGACCGGCGAAGGAAGCGTCCGGCAGGTCTTCGGCGGTAGCGGAAGAGCGCACGGCCACGGCCATGTCAGGGTTGCCGGCCGACAGCGTGGCGAACGCGGTGCGGATCTCGGCGTTGAGCTTCTCGGGGAACTCGGCTTCCATGATCCATTGACGGATCTGGGCGCCGGTCTTGGCCAAGGCGTTTACATCATCGACGTCCAGGGCGTCGAGGGCGGCATGGATCTGATCGTTCAGGCCGCTCAGTTCCAGAAAATCACGATAAGCCTGAGCTGTCGTGGCAAAGCCACCTGGCACCGATACACCGGCGCCTGCAAGGTTACTGATCATCTCGCCCAGGGATGCGTTCTTGCCCCCCACATGCTCTACATCATGGACGCCGAGCTTATCGAGGGAAACTACGTACTCTACCAAGGTGATCTCTCCACTAACTGTGTTGGAAAAGCTCAGAAGCCGGCGACTCGGGGGAGCCTTTGCCGGCTGTATGGCCTGGACCTGGAAAATAAGTGAGAATGCGGGCCATCGGTGGCCGACAAATCGCGCCTACTATATCCAAGAATCGTCACTAGCTTAAGGCCCAAGGTGCAAATGAAACGATCTGCTTTCTTTATCTCCGATGGCACCGGCATTACCGCCGAAACCCTCGGCCAAAGCCTGCTGGCGCAGTTCGAAAACATTACCTTCAGCAAAATCATACGACCGTACATCGACGACGCTGATAAAGCGCGGGCCATGGTACAACAAATCAACAAAGCCGCCGAAAACGATGGTTTTCGTCCGATTATTTTCGACACCATTGTCAATCAGGACATTCGTGAGATTCTCGCAACGTCGAATGGTTTCATGATCGACATTTTCTCGACCTTCCTGGCGCCCCTTGAACAGGAGCTGACCGAGCATTCTTCCTACACCGTCGGCAAATCCCACTCCATCGGCCATAACTCCAATTACATGGAGCGTATCGAGGCGGTGAACTTCGCCCTCGACAATGACGATGGCGCCCGCACGCACTATTACGACAAAGCTGACTTGATACTAGTAGGCGTGTCGCGATGCGGCAAAACACCGACGTGTTTGTACATGGCCATGCAATTCGGCATCCGCGCAGCCAACTATCCGCTGACCGAAGACGACATGGAGCGCCTGCAACTGCCGACCGCCCTGCGCGCCCATCATCACAAGCTGTTCGGCCTGACCATCGACCCGGACCGCCTCACCGCGATCCGCAACGAACGCAAGCCCAACAGCCGCTATTCGAGCTACGCGCAGTGCGAATTCGAAGTGCGCGAGGTGGAGAATCTGTTCCGACGCGAGAACATTCCCCACATCAATTCCACGCATTTCTCCGTGGAAGAGATCTCGGCGAAGATTCTGGTGGAGAAAGGTGTGGAACGGCGGTTCAAGTAGATAGTCGGCGGCAGTTATGCCGCCTTCGCGGCCAGCTAGATCACAAACAAATCCACAAACCGGTTCACCGGCGTCGCTTCAAGTGCTGCCGGGTCCTTGCACAGCGCAAGGATCTCGGCGCTTCGCTGAGCCGTGAAGCGCGTCGTCAGGTTGACCTTGAACTTGTCTTCCAGCAACGGAATGCCATCGGCACGGCGCCGGCGATGACCGATCGGGTACTCCACCATCACGTTATCGGTGCTGGAACCGTCCTTGAAGAACACCTGTACCGCGTTGGCGATGGAGCGTTTGTCCGCCTCCAGGTATTCGCGGGTGAAACGCGGGTCTTCGACAATGACCATTTTGTCGCGCAGCACATCGATAATCGGGTGCGCGGCGTGGAAGTCGTCTTCGTACTGCTCGGCCACCAGATTGCCGAATACCAGAGGTACGGCGGTCATGTACTGGAGGCAGTGATCGCGGTCCGCAGCGTTGGCCAGCGGGCCGACCTTGGAGATGATGCGGATCGCTGATTCGTGGGTGGTGATAACGATCCTGTCGATTTCATGCAGGCGATTCCTGACCAATGGATGCAGGGTGACGGCAGCCTCGCAGGCCGTTTGCGCGTGGAACTCAGCGGGGAAGCTGATCTTGAACAGCACGTTTTCCATCACATAGCTGCCGAACGGCCGGGAAAAACTGAAAGCTCGCTTGCCTTCAGGCTTGAGCCCCAGGTCGTTGTTGGTGTGGCTGAACAGTACATCGTAGAAACCCCATTGCTTGGCGGTCAGTACGCCGGGGATGCCCATCTCACCACGCATCGCAATGTCCGCCAGACGCACGCCCCGACTGGTCGCGTCTCCGGCCGCCCAGGATTTACGCGATCCGGCGTTCGGCGCATGTCGGTAAGTGCGCAGCGCCTGGCCGTCGGCAAAGGCATGAGACAACGCCGACAGCAGCTGCTCGCGATTGGCGCCCATGAGTTTGGCAGTAACGGCGGTCGAGGCGACTTTCACCAGAATCACGTGATCGAGACCGACGCGGTTGAACGAATTTTCCAGGGCGATCACGCCCTGGATCTCGTGCGCCATGATCATGGCTTCCAGCACAGCGCGAATGGTCAACGGGGCGTCGCCATTGGCCAGGCGCTTTTGCGACAGGTGGTCGGCCACCGCGAGAATACCGCCGAGGTTATCGGACGGATGGCCCCATTCGGCGGCGAGCCAGGTGTCGTTGTAATCGAGCCAGCGGACGATGCAACCGATGTCCCAAGCGGCCTTGACCGGGTCGAGACGATAGCTGGTGCCGGGCACGCGGGCGCCGAAGGGGACGACAGTGCCTTCGACGATAGGACCCAGGTGTTTGGTGCATTCGGGGAAACGCAGCGCCAGCAAGCCGCAGCCGAGGGTGTCCATCAGGCAATTGCGGGCAGTATCAAGCGCCTCGGGCGACTGGATGTTGAAATTGAGGACGTAGTCGGCGATGTCCTGCAGAACCGTGTCGTAGTCGGGGCGGGTGTTCAGGTCGACGTTGGCGCTCATGTTCGATTCACTCTTGAAGTGGTTCGTTGATGGGACCTCGGTTCAGGGTAGTCTCAGTCGGTACAACACTCTTGTTTTGGAAATGCATCACCTATGGGAGCGGCGCTCCCACAGGGATTTGTGTATGCCTGGATTGAGGTTAGAAACAATCCCCCGGCACCCGGACATAACCTTCCATCAACACCCGCGCACTGCGGCTCATGATGGCTTTTTTCACCTTCCACTCACCGTTGACCTTTGCGGCCTCGGCGCCCACGCGCAAGGTGCCGGACGGATGGCCGAAGCGCACGGCGTTGCGTTCGATACCGCCCGCTGCCAGGTTGACCAAGGTGCCGGAAATCGCCGCCGCCGTGCCGATCGCCACCGCTGCCGTGCCCATCATGGCGTGGTGCAGCTTGCCCATGGACAACGCGCGCACCAGCAGGTCGATGTCGGCGGCTGCGATTTTCTTGCCGCTGGACGCGATGTAATCCGCAGGTGGGGCGACGAACGCGACCTTCGGCGTGTGCTGGCGCTTGGCGGCCTCATCCAGGTGTTCAATCAGCCCCATGCGCAGCGCACCGTAAGCGCGGATGGTTTCGAACATTGCCAAAGCCTCCAGGTCACTGTTGATCGCGCCCTGCAACTCGGTGCCGGTGTAGCCGATGTCTTCGGCGTTGATGAATATGGTCGGGATGCCAGCGTTGATCAGGGTAGCCTTGAGCGTGCCGACACCTGGCACTTCAAGGTCGTCCACCAGATTGCCGGTGGGGAACATCGAGCCACCGCCACCCTCTTCTTCCGCCGCCGGATCCATGAATTCGAGCTGCACTTCGGCGGCCGGAAAGGTCACGCCGTCGAGTTCAAAATCACCGGTTTCCTGCACCTCGCCATTGGTGATCGGTACATGAGCGATGATGGTCTTGCCGATGTTGGCCTGCCACACGCGCACCACCGCCACACCGTTGTGCGGAATGCGGCCGGCATCCACCAGGCCATTGCTGATGGCGAACGAACCGACCGCCGCCGACAGGTTGCCGCAGTTGCCACTCCAGTCGACGAAAGGTTTGTCGATGGCGACCTGACCGAACAGGTAATCGACGTCGTGATCGGCCTTGATGCTTTTCGACAGGATCACGGTTTTGCTGGTGCTGGACGTCGCGCCGCCCATGCCGTCGATTTGCTTCTCGTACGGATCGGGGCTGCCGATCACGCGCAGCAACAAGGCATCGCGGGCGGTGCCTGGCATCTGCGCCGCTTCGGGCAAATCCTTGAGGCTGAAGAACACGCCTTTGCTGGTGCCGCCGCGCATGTAGGTGGCAGGGATTTTTATCTGAGATGCGTGAGCCATATTGATCCTGTATGGCCAGCGCGGGACTTGAAATCCCGCGCGGCTCGTCGTGTTAAACGGCAACCGCCGACTCTTCGAGGAAGTCCTGAGCGAAACGCTGCAACACGCCGCCGGCCTCGTAGATCGACACTTCTTCGGCGGTGTCGAGGCGGCAGGTCACCGGCACTTCGACGCGTTCACCGTTCTTGCGGTTGATCACCAGCGTCAGCGTCGCGCGCGGGGTGCGATCGCCGATCACGTCATAGGTTTCGCTGCCATCTATCCCTAAGGTTTTACGATTGGTGCCCGGCAGGAACTCCAGCGGCAACACGCCCATGCCCACCAGGTTGGTGCGGTGAATGCGCTCGAAACCTTCGGCGGCAATCGCTTCCACCCCCGCCAGACGCACGCCTTTGGCCGCCCAGTCCCGGGACGAACCCTGGCCATAGTCGGCACCGGCAATGATGATCAGCGGCTGCTTGCGTTCCATGTAGGTTTCGATGGCTTCCCACATGCGCATCACTTTGCCTTCCGGCTCCACGCGGGCAAGAGAACCCTGCTTGACCTTGCCGTTTTCCTGCACCATTTCATTGAACAGTTTCGGGTTGGCGAAGGTTGCGCGCTGCGCGGTCAAGTGGTCGCCGCGGTGCGTGGCGTAGGAGTTGAAGTCCTCTTCCGGCAGGCCCATTTTCGCCAGGTACTCACCCGCTGCGCTGTCGAGCATGATCGCGTTCGAAGGCGACAGGTGATCGGTGGTGATGTTGTCCGGCAGCACCGCCAGCGGGCGCATGCCCTTGAGCGGACGCGCGCCGGCCAGCGCGCCTTCCCAGTACGGCGGACGACGGATGTAGGTGCTCATCTCGCGCCAGTCGTACAGCGGCGTGACTTTCGGGCCGGTGTCTTCGTGGATGGCGAACATCGGAATGTACACTTGGCGGAACTGCTCCGGCTTGACCGAGGCCTTGACCACCGCGTCGATTTCTTCGTCGCTCGGCCAGATGTCTTTCAGGCGGATTTCCTTGCCATCGACCACGCCCAGTACATCTTTTTCGATGTCGAAACGGATGGTGCCGGCGATGGCATAAGCCACCACCAATGGCGGCGATGCGAGGAACGCCTGCTTGGCGTACGGGTGAATCCGCCCGTCGAAGTTGCGGTTGCCAGAGAGTACGGCGGTGGCATACAGGTCGCGGTCGATGATCTCTTGCTGGATCACCGGATCCAGCGCACCAGACATGCCGTTGCAGGTAGTGCAAGCGAAGGCCACGACGCCGAAGCCGAGTTGCTCCAGCTCTTTGGTCAGGCCGGCTTCATCCAGATACAGCGCCACGGTTTTCGAACCGGGTGCCAGGGACGACTTGACCCATGGCTTGCGGGTCAGCCCAAGCTGGTTGGCATTGCGCGCCAGCAGGCCGGCGGCAATGACGTTGCGCGGGTTACTGGTGTTGGTGCAACTGGTGATGGCGGCGATGATCACCGCACCGTCCGGCATCTGGCCGGGCACGTCTTCCCACTGGCCGGAGATGCCTTTGGCAGCCAGATCCGAGGTCGCAACACGCGCATGCGGGTTGCTCGGGCCGGCCATGTTGCGCACCACCGAGGACAGGTCGAAGCTCAACCCGCGCTCGTATTGCGCGCCTTTGAGGCTATCGGCCCACAGGCCGGTCTGTTTGGCGTAGCTCTCGACCAGTTGCACTTGCTCGTCTTCACGGCCGGTGAGTTTCAGGTAGTCGATGGTCTGCTGGTCGATGTAGAACATTGCCGCAGTGGCGCCGTATTCCGGGGCCATGTTGGAAATGGTCGCGCGGTCGCCGAGGGTCAGGTTTGACGCACCTTCACCAAAGAACTCCAGCCACGCGCCGACGACTTTCTGTTTGCGCAGGTATTCGGTCAGCGCCAGCACCATGTCGGTAGCGGTGATGCCCGGTTGCAGCTTGCCGGTAAGCTCGACGCCAACGCTTTCCGGCAAACGCATCCACGACGCGCGGCCGAGCATCACGCTTTCCGCTTCCAGACCGCCGACGCCGATGGCGATCACACCCAGTGCATCGACATGCGGGGTATGACTGTCGGTGCCGACGCAGGTATCAGGGAAAGCCACGCCGTCGCACACCTGGATCACCGGCGACATTTTCTCCAGGTTGATCTGGTGCATGATCCCGTTGCCCGGCGGGATCACGTCGACGTTCTTGAAGGCTTTCTTGGTCCAGTTGATGAAGTGGAAACGGTCTTCGTTGCGACGGTCTTCGATGGCGCGGTTCTTTTCGAAGGCCTCGGGATCGAAGCCGCCACGCTCGACGGCCAGGGAATGGTCGACGATCAATTGCGTCGGCACCACCGGGTTCACTTGCGCCGGGTCGCCGCCTTGCAGGGCAATGGCATCGCGCAAGCCGGCAAGGTCCACCAGGGCGGTCTGGCCGAGAATGTCGTGGCACACCACGCGGGCCGGAAACCATGGG
Organism: Pseudomonas sp. Pseusp15; assembly: GCF_059492165.1. Classification (NCBI taxonomy): domain Bacteria; kingdom Pseudomonadati; phylum Pseudomonadota; class Gammaproteobacteria; order Pseudomonadales; family Pseudomonadaceae; genus Pseudomonas; species Pseudomonas sp. Pseusp15. The sequence continues at coordinate 965,747 of NZ_CP168523.1, read as the reverse complement.
AAGTCGAGGTCGCGTTTGCGCTCGATCAGTTGTTTCAGGGAATCAGTGAGCGTGGCCGGGTCACAGCGACGCACGAGGTTTTCCGCCAGCACGCGGGAGGTGTACGGCAGGGTGTCGTAGGCGCCGGGCGCAATGGCATCGACCGCCGCACGGACGTCGAAATAATCCAGAGAGCTGCCGGGCAGCGGTTTGCGGAATTCAGTATTCATCGTCAGGACTCGGTCGCGGTAATTTCAAAAGGTGGGCGCCTGGCACCGGGCTGAACCCTGACCTGCAGGGTTCCCGGTTCCTTCAGTAACCAGTACCGGCGCCCTCCCCGGTCAGCGTTGTTCGATTGGCACGAACTTGCGCTGTTCGACGCCGACGTACTCGGCGCTCGGGCGGATGATGCGGTTGTTGGCACGTTGCTCGAACACGTGAGCCGCCCAGCCGGTCAGGCGCGAGCAGACGAAGATCGGTGTGAACAACTTGGTCGGGATGCCCATGAAGTGGTACGTCGAGGCGTGGTAGAAGTCGGCGTTCGGGAACAGTTTCTTCTGTTCCCACATGGTTGCGTCGATGGCTTCTGAAACCGGGAACAACACCGTGTCGCCCACTTCGTCGGCGAGTTTTTTCGACCAGCCCTTGATCACCTCATTGCGCGGATCGTTGTCCTTATAGATCGCGTGGCCGAAGCCCATGATCTTGTCCTTGCGTGCCAGCATACCGAGGGTGCCCTCAACCGCCTCTTCCGGCGAGCTGAAGCGCTCGATCATTTCCATCGCCGCTTCGTTGGCCCCGCCGTGCAGCGGGCCGCGCAGGGAACCGATGGCAGCCGTGATGCAGGAATACAGATCCGACAGCGTCGAGGCACACACCCGGGCGGTGAAGGTCGAGGCGTTGAATTCGTGCTCCGCGTAGAGGATCAGCGAAACGTTCATCACCTTGACGTGCAATTCGCTCGGTTTCTTGTCGTGCAACAGGTGCAGGAAATGGCCGCCGATGCAGGCTTCGTCGGTCACGCAATTGATGCGTTTGCCGTCGTGGCTGAAGCGATACCAGTAGCACATGATCGCCGGGAACGCGGCCAGCAGGCGGTCGGTTTTGTCGTGCTGCTCGGAGAAGTCTTTCTCCGGCTCGATGTTGCCCAGGAACGAGCAGCCAGTGCGCATCACATCCATTGGATGGGCGTCCGCGGGGATGCGCTCCAGCACTTCTTTCAGCGCTTGCGGCAGGTCGCGCAGCTTGCTTAGTTTCTCGGTATAGCCGGCCAGTTGTAACTGGGTCGGCAGTTCGCCGTACAGCAGCAGGTAAGCCACTTCTTCGAACTGTGCGTCAGCCGCCAGTTCGCGCACGTCGTAACCGCGATAGGTCAGGCCGGCACCCGACTGGCCCACGGTGGACAGTGCGGTTTGCCCGGCAACCTGGCCACGGAGCCCGGCGCCACTGAGTACTTTTGCTTCGGCCATTGCTGTCTCCAATCTTGAATTTGTTAGGGAATCGGCAAGTTGTGGGGGATTGCGCCTTACTTCTTCGCCGCAAACAACGCATCGAGCTTCTGCTCGAACGTGTGGTAATCGATGCGATCGTAAAGCTCCATGCGCGTCTGCATGGTGTCGATGACGTTCTGTTGCGTGCCGTCGCGGCGGATCGCGGTGTAGACGTTTTCGGCGGCCTTGTTCATCGCGCGGAACGCCGACAGCGGGTACAACACCAGCGACACATCGGCACCGGCGAGCTGCTCGGTGGTGTACAGCGGGGTCGCGCCGAATTCGGTGATGTTGGCCAGGATCGGCGCTTTCACGCGGCTGGCGAACAATTTGTACATCTCAAGCTCAGTGATGGCTTCCGGAAAGATCATGTCGGCGCCGGCCTCGATGCACGCGGCGGCGCGATCCAGTGCAGACTCCAGACCTTCCACCGCCAAGGCATCGGTGCGGGCCATGATCACGAAGCTGTCGTCGGTGCGCGCATCAACAGCGGCTTTGATGCGGTCGACCATTTCCTGCTGCGAAACGATCTCTTTATTGGGACGGTGACCGCAGCGCTTGGCGCCGACCTGGTCTTCGATGTGAATTGCCGCCGCGCCGAACTTGATCATCGACTTGACGGTACGGGCGACGTTGAACGCCGAGGAACCGAAACCGGTGTCCACGTCCACCAGCAGCGGCAGGTCGCAAACGTCGGTGATGCGGCGCACGTCGGTCAGCACGTCATCCAGGCCGGTAATGCCCAGGTCCGGCACGCCGAGGGAGCCGGCAGCCACCCCGCCCCCCGACAGGTAGATAGCCTTGAAACCGGCGCGCTTGGCCAACAGCGCGTGGTTGGCGTTGATCGTGCCGACCACTTGCAGCGGATGCTCGCTGGCGACCGCATCGCGGAAACGCTGGCCTGGAGTGCTCTTGTTGGAACTCATGACTCACCTCGTTCAGTGGCTGTCGGGTTAGCGCCGTCCTGGTAGTGACGGGCGATATTGCGTTTGGAGGCGCCGATGTGACGGCGCATCAACAACTCGGCCAGTTCACCGTCACGGTCGGCGATGGCATCGAGAATTCGGTGGTGCTCGGCAAACGCCTGGCGTGGCCGATTGGGCGTGGTGGAAAACTGGATGCGGTACATGCGCACCAGTTGATAGAGCTCGCCGCAGAGCATCTGGGTCAGGGTGCGGTTGCCGCTGCCCTGGATGATCCGGTAATGAAAGTCGAAATCGCCTTCCTGCTGGTAATAGCCGACGCCCGCCTGAAACGCCGCATCACGCTCGTGGGTTTCCAGCACCCGGCGCAGTTCGTCGATTTCTTCAACGGTCATGCGTTCAGCCGCCAGACGGCACGCCATGCCTTCCAGGGATTCGCGGATTTCGTAGAGTTCCAGCAATTCGGCGTGACTCAACGACACCACCCGCGCCCCGACGTGCGGCACGCGAACCAGCAGGCGCTGGCCTTCCAGTCGGTGGATCGCCTCACGCAACGGCCCGCGGCTGATGCCGTAGGTGCGCGCCAGCTCCGGCTCGGAGATCTTGCTGCCCGGGGCGATCTCACCCTTGACGATGGCCGCCTGAATGCGTCGGAAGACGTTTTCGGAAAGTGTTTCCGAGTCGTCCTGAACCGTGACCGGGGGATCGAGTTGATCCAGCATATTGTCGACACCTTTAAAAGCAATGCCGCAAAAATTAGCGAATAAGGCCGGTTACGTCAAAGGATAAATAGACATTGTCGACAATCGTCTAATAACCGCTTGCACCATAAAGAAGCAGCACCCCCGGTTACAGCCGTCCGCCAGCGCTGGCGCCATAAAACCACCGTGCTAGAATGCCGCCCGCATTTGCTTGTCATCTGCATTGCCTGTCATAAAAAAAGGATAGGCATACGAGGGAGCTTGTGCAGCAATGCCAGGGCCTTGAATTGAAGAACGGACCGCTGCGCATCAGGATTTATGAGACTCAAGCTCTTCACCACATTTCTCTGTCTTCTTGGCCTGTCAGGTTTTGCCGCGGCAGGGGAAAAGACTGTGTACGGCCTCAATGAGTACGCGTCGCTGGATGGCATCAACCTGGAAGTTGCCGCCAAACTCGACACCGGGGCGAAAACCGCCTCGCTGAGCGCCCGCGACATCAAACGTTTCAAACGCAATGGCGAATCCTGGGTGCGCTTCTATCTGGCCATCGACGCCGCGCATTCGCACCCGATCGAACGACCGCTGGCCCGTGTCAGCAAGATCAAGCGCCGGGCCGGCGACTACGACCCGGAAGAAGGCAAGAAGTACACCGCCCGTCCGGTCATCGAGCTGGATATCTGCATGGGGTCGGCTTTACGCAGTATTGAAGTGAACCTGACCGACCGCAGCGCCTTCCAATACCCGCTCTTGATCGGCTCCGAGGCACTCAAGCGTTTCGATGCGCTGGTCGATCCAAGTCTTAAATACGCTGCTGGCAAACCTGCCTGCGCCACCGACGCACATACCGCAGAGTAATTCCAATGCGCTCTCTTACCCTCCATCTGAAATTGCTGATCGCCATCCTGGTGGTGCTGGGCATTTCAGTTACGGCCTATCAGATTTTCGTGCTCGGTATTCCGGTGACTGAAGATGCCACCGATGACTTGTGGAACATCGACGCCAAGGTCGAGTTCGTCGCCAACGCCAAAGACCCGATCAAGATCCAGATGTTCGTGCCGCCGCTGAGCCGCGACTACGTGAGCCTTAACGAGAGTTTCATTTCCAATAACTACGGTGTGGCAGTGAACCGTGTCGACGGCAACCGCAAGGTCACCTGGTCGGCACGTCGGGCCAAGGGCAACCAGACCCTTTATTACCGCCTGGTGCTGACCAAGCGCTACACCGGCGAAAAATCCAAGGTCAAAGGGGCGACCTTCCGCGACAGCATCGCCGTCGAAGGTCCGGAAAAAATCGCCGCCGAAGCCTTGCTCGCGCCGATCCGCCAGCATTCGGCCGACGTCGAAACTTTCATCGGCGAAGCCATCAAGCGTGTCAACAACCTCAACGACGACAACGTGAAACTGCTGCTGGCCGGCGATACGTCCACCGCGAACAAAGCCAAAATCGTTGAGCTGGTTCTGTCCATCGCCCACGTGCCGGTGGAAAAGGTCCACACCATCCGCCTGGTGGCCGATCAGCCGCAAACGCCTGAACTCTGGTTGCGCAGTTTCAACGGTACCGACTGGCTGTACTTCAACCCGGAAACCGGCGAACAGGGCCTGCCCACCGACCGCTTGCTGTGGTGGACCGGCGATGAAAACCTGATCACCGTCGATGGCGGCAAGAAAGCCAACGTCACCTTCAGCCTGAACAACAGCGAAATGAACGCCATTCGCCTGGCCAAGCTGACGGACGAGAATTCCGACGCCAATTTCCTCGACTACTCGCTGTACGGCCTGCCGCTGCAAACCCAGCAGACCTTCATGATCATGGTGATGATCCCGATCGGCGTGCTGGTGATCCTGATCCTGCGCAACCTGATCGGCATCCAGACACTCGGCACCTTTACCCCGGTGCTGATCGCCCTCGCCTTCCGGGAAACCCAACTCGGCTTCGGCATCGTGCTGTTTACCATCATCACGGCGCTGGGGCTGTCGCTGCGTTCCTACCTTGAGCACTTGAAACTGCAAATGCTGCCGAGATTGTCGGTGGTGCTGACCTTCGTGGTGGTGTTGATCGCGGCGATCAGCCTGTTCAGCCACAAACTCGGCCTGGAGCGCGGGTTGTCGGTGGCGCTGTTCCCGATGGTGATTCTGACCATGACCATCGAACGCCTGTCGATCACCTGGGAAGAGCGCGGTGGCGGCCATGCCATGAAAGTGGCGATCGGCACACTGTTCGCCGCCTCCCTGGCGCACCTGATCATGAGCGTGCCGGAGCTGGTGTACTTCGTGTTCACCTTCCCGGCGGTCCTGCTGATTCTGGTGGCTTTCATGCTGGCCATGGGTCGCTATCGCGGTTACCGCCTGACCGAACTGGTGCGTTTCAAGGCTTTCCTGAAGGAGGCTGACGCCTGATGTTCGGTCTCTGGAAGACCTGGAAAGCCCTGGAGGCCCGGGGCATCATGGGGATCAATCGGCGTAACGCCGACTACGTGCTCAAGTACAACAAGCGCAGCCTGTACCCGATCGTCGATGACAAGATCATCACCAAGGAACGCGCCATCGCCGCCGGCATCCACGTGCCGGAACTGTACGGCGTGATCTCCACCGAGAAGGAAATCGATAACCTCAAGGAGATCATCGGCGGGCGCACCGACTTCGTGATCAAACCGGCCCAGGGCGCCGGCGGCGACGGCATCATTGTGGTTGCCGACCGGTTCGAAGGGCGCTATCGCACAGTGTCCGGCAAGATCATTGACCATGAGGAACTCGAGCACCATATCTCGAGCATCCTCACCGGCCTGTATTCCCTGGGCGGGCACCGCGACCGTGCGCTGATCGAATACCGCGTGACCCCGGACCAGATCTTCAAAAGCATCAGCTATGAAGGTGTGCCGGATATCCGCATCATCGTGCTGATGGGTTATCCGGTGATGGCCATGCTGCGCCTGCCGACCCGCCAGTCCGGCGGCAAGGCCAACCTGCACCAGGGCGCCATCGGCGTCGGTGTCGACCTGGCCACCGGCCTGACATTGCGCGGCACCTGGTTGAACAACATCATCAACAAACACCCGGACACCACCAACGCGGTAGACGGCGTGCAACTGCCCTACTGGGACGGTTTCATGAAACTGGCCGCCGGCTGTTACGAGTTGTGCGGGCTGGGCTACATCGGTGTCGACATGGTGCTTGACCAGGAGAAAGGGCCGCTGATTCTTGAGCTCAATGCCCGGCCTGGGTTGAACATTCAGATCGCCAACGATTGCGGGCTGACGTCCCGTACCCACGCGGTCGAGGCGCGACTCGAAGAGCTGAAGGCGCGCGGGATCACCGAAACGGCGCAGGAACGTGTGGCGTTCGTTCAGGAACTGTTTGGGCATATTCCGACGATTGAGGGCTGACCCCTCTGGCTCTTTGTGGCGAGGGAGCTTGCTCCCGCTTGACTGCGCAGCAGTCATAAAACGGCATCCTCGGTTTCTCTGAAAACCGAGGGGCTGATTTTTTTGGGCCTGCTTCGCAGTCCGCCGGGAGCAAGCTCCCTCGCCACAGGCAAACTTCCCTCGCCGCAGATGTATCTCTTGCCGACATCCCCTCTAGGAGCAAATCCTGCAGAGGACTACAATCGCTCCCCCGCCTCGTTGGCTGATCTGCCCCGCCCATGTTGACCTGTTCTGTACACCCGCTGCCCTATCGCGCCAACCCTGCCGAGTACTTCGCGGCGATTCGTCATGCCCCCGGTGCCGTGCTGCTCGACAGCGGCCGGCCGAGTGCCGAACGTGGGCGTTTTGACCTGCTCAGCGCCTGGCCGCTGGAGCAACTGGCCGTGTTGCCGGATGAAAGCGGCAGCCATTTCCTGCAACGCCTTCGCAAGAACCTTACACGGCTCGGTGAAGCAACCGTCCCTGACGACTTGCCCTTCGCCGGCGGCCTGATCGGCTACCTGAGCTACGACTTCGGCCGGCATCTGGAAAACCTGCCGAGCCAGGCGCGGGACGATCTGCAATTGCCCGACGCACGCTTCGGGCTGTATGACTGGGCACTGATCAGCGATCACCATCTGGCTACCAGTCAACTGGTGTTCCACCCGACGCTGATCGACAGCGAACGACAACGGCTGATCGAACTGTTCACTCAGCCCACCACCGAGAATATCCAGCCATTCAAACTGGACGGCCCGATGAGTGCTGACCTGAGCGCTGACGACTATCGGCAAGCCTTCGAACGCATTCAGCAGTACATCCAGGCTGGCGACTGCTATCAGGTCAACTTCGCCCAGCGCTTTCGCGCCCAATGCCAGGGCGATCCGTGGGCGGCCTATTGCGCGCTGCGGGCGGCTTGCCCGACACCGTTTTCCGGCTTCCAGAGCCTGCCCGACGGCGACGCGGTGCTAAGCCTGTCGCCGGAGCGCTTTGTCAAAGTCAGCGAGCGCCACGTCGAAACCCGCCCGATCAAAGGCACCCGCCCCCGCGGGCTGACCGCTGCCGAAGATGCGGCGAACGCCGCCGAACTGCTGGCCAGCCCCAAGGACCGCGCGGAAAACCTGATGATCGTCGACTTGCTGCGCAACGATCTGGGTCGTACCTGCCGTATCGGCTCGGTACGGGTGCCGGAGCTGTTCAGCCTGGAAAGCTATCCGAACGTGCATCACCTGGTGAGCAGCGTTACCGGCGAACTGGCGGATGACAAGGACGCGCTGGACTTGATCGCCGGCAGCTTCCCCGGCGGCTCGATTACTGGCGCGCCAAAAATTCGCGCCATGCAGATCATCGATGAACTGGAACCGACCCGTCGCGGGTTGTATTGCGGTTCATTGCTGTATCTGGACGTGCGCGGGGAGATGGACAGCTCCATCGCCATTCGCAGTTTGTTGGTCAAGGATGGGCAGGTGTGCTGCTGGGGCGGCGGGGGGATCGTCGCGGATTCGGATTGGCAGGCGGAGTATCAGGAATCGATTACCAAGGTGAAGGTGCTGCTCGAAACGTTGCAGAACCTCTGATACCGCACTTTTATGTGGCGAGGGAGCTTGCTCCCGCTGGGCCGGGCTGGCGCTCCAGTGCGAAGCGCCCCCCAAACCAGACACCGCATATCGTCAAATATAACGCATGCGACTGCTGCGCAGCCGAGCGGGAGCAAGCTCCCTCGCCACAGATCGGGTTTACAAGCTCAGATTGCGATTCGAAGCCTTGATGAATTCCTGCTTCAACTCGGCAAAGCTGTGCACCGCCGGGAACTGCGGGAACTCGCGAATCACGTTGTCCGGCGCGTGGAACAGAATCCCGGCATCCGCCTCGCCCAGCATCGTGGTGTCGTTGTAGGAATCCCCCGCCGCAATCACTCGGTAGTAGAGGCTCTTGAACGCCAAAACCGACTGACGCTTGGGATCTTTCTGACGCAGCTGATAGCCCGTGACCCGACCGGCATCGTCAGTAATCAGACGATGACAAAGCAAAGTCGGGAAGCCCAGTTGACGCATCAGCGGCTGGGAAAATTCGTAAAAGGTGTCCGACAGAATCACCACCTGAAAGCGCTCACGCAGCCAGTCGACAAATTCACTGGCGCCTTCCAGAGGCTTGAGCGTAGCGATCACTTCCTGAATGTCGGAGAGCTTCAGGCCATGCTCGTCGAGAATCCGCAGGCGCTGCTTCATCAACACGTCGTAGTCGGGAATGTCCCGAGTGGTGGCCCGGAGGGACTCGATCCCGGTTTTTTCGGCAAAGGCGATCCAGATTTCCGGGACCAGCACACCTTCAAGATCCAGACAGGCAATTTCCACAAGACACTCCCATTAGTATTATTTATGAGTCGAGCGAGCAAAAGGACTGCCGAACTCTAGCGACTCGCCCCCCTCCGTGCAACGCAGAGGACGCGCCAGCCACCGCAGGATTTTGTTACCATCGACGCATATAGAGCGCCCAGCGCCACCGACCTGTAGGAAGCCGCCCTGATGAGCCCATCGTTCGACGTCGTGGAACTCGCCACGACCTATGCCAACAAATCCGCCCAGGACATCCTGAAACTCGCGTTTGCCGAGTTCGGCGATGACCTGTGGATATCTTTCAGCGGCGCCGAGGATGTGGTGCTGGTGGACATGGCCTGGAAGCTGAACAAGAACGTCAAAGTGTTCAGCCTCGACACCGGCCGCTTGCATCCCGAGACCTACCGCTTCATCGAGCAGGTGCGCGAGCACTACAAGATCGATATCGAAGTGGTGTCGCCGGACTACAGCAAGCTCGAACCTTTCGTGAAGGAAAAAGGCCTGTTCAGTTTCTACAAGGATGGCCATGGCGAGTGCTGCGGCATTCGCAAGATCGAGCCGCTGCGTCGCAAACTGTCTGGCGTGACCGCCTGGGCCACCGGCCAGCGTCGGGACCAGAGCCCGGGCACCCGCAGCGCCGTCGCGGTGCTGGAAATCGACACCGCGTTTTCCACCCCGGAACGTACCCTGTACAAGTTCAACCCGTTGGCACAGATGACCAGCGAAGAGATCTGGGGTTACATCCGCATGCTGGAGCTGCCGTACAACAGCCTGCATGAACGCGGATTCATCAGCATTGGTTGCGAGCCTTGCACCCGTCCGGTGCTGCCGAACCAGCATGAGCGCGAAGGTCGTTGGTGGTGGGAAGAAGCCACGCAGAAAGAATGCGGGCTGCATGCCGGGAACATCATCAGCAAGTCCAAAGCTTAAAAGATCGCAGCCCGTAGCAGCTCCTGCAGGAGCTGGCGAAGCCTGTGATGGTTTTACTTTAAAAAAGTGTACACAGAAATGTCACCATAAGTGCCATATCTGTGTGCACTTTTAGTTTCAGTGCCCCAGAAAGTTACATTCCCCTGTCCTGACTTCCTCAGTCGAACACTCCGACAAAACCCTGCCCAAAATAATTACCTGTTCAATCGGTCAATTTATATCGTCTTTTTTTCAAATACTTATCTTCAATCAATAACAAAACGAAATTAGCCTTAAATTTTATAGATCACCGACTGGCACATATCTGGCTTAAGCGAACACATGTTTTGTATACAATAAATACAAAAACATACACACACTTTATATCCGCAAGCCTGAAGCGCCCTATCCCGTACAGGCTGCAGATGCCCCGTAACCAATGATGCTCTCCCACCCGCGACGAAGATTTGTCGAGCCCACGCTCATGCACAGTCATCGCGGCAACGAGCTTCAGGAGCCTGCCGGAATGCGTACTAGCCTCCCCAATAACAATATTGCGCTGGATCTGCCCTCTCCTCTTTCTACCTCCGTGATTCACGATCAAACGTTTCAACCACCCGTCGTGCTCAGCCCCCGCCTGCATAACAAGGACCTCGCGCCGACCAAGGCCGAAGGTCGGCGCTGGGGCCGTTACAGCATCTTTGCCCTGTGGACAAACGATGTGCACAACATTGCCAACTACTCCTTTGCCATTGGCTTGTATGCACTGGGCCTGAGCGGCTGGCAGATTCTGCTGTCCTTGGGAATCGGTGCTGCGCTGGTGTATTGCTTCATGAACCTTTCCGGTTACATGGGCCAGAAAACCGGGGTGCCGTTTCCGGTGATCAGCCGGATCAGTTTCGGCATCCATGGCGCGCAGATTCCTGCATTGATTCGCGCCGTTATCGCCATTGCCTGGTTCGGAATTCAGACGTACCTGGCGTCAGTGGTCTTTCGCGTATTGCTGACGGCGGTGCATCCCGGACTCGCCGATTACGACCACAATTCGATACTCGGACTGTCGAGCCTGGGCTGGGTGTGTTTCGTGGCGATCTGGTTCGTGCAGTTGGCGATTCTGGCCTATGGCATGGAAATGGTGCGACGCTACGAGGCGTTTGCCGGCCCGGTGATTTTGTTGACCGTCGCCGCCCTCGCCGGCTGGATGTACTTCCAGGCCAACGCCACCATCGCCTGGTCGATTCGTGAACCGCTGAGTGGCGGTGAGATGTGGCGCAATATCTTTGCCGGCGGCGCCTTGTGGCTGTCGATCTACGGCACGCTAATCCTCAATTTCTGCGACTTCGCCCGCTCTTCTCCCTGCCGCAAGACCATCCGGGTCGGAAATTTCTGGGGCCTGCCCGTCAACATTCTGGTATTCGCCGGGATCACCGTCCTGCTGTGCGGTGCGCAATTTCAGATCAACGGCCGGATCATCGAAAGCCCGACCGAGATTATCGCGTCGATTCCCAATACCTTCTTTCTGGTACTCGGTTGCCTGGCGTTCCTGATTGTCACCGTGGCGGTGAACATCATGGCCAACTTCGTGGCCCCGGCCTTTGTCCTGAGCAATCTGGCGCCCAAATACCTGACCTTCCGCCGCGCCGGGCTGATCAGCGCGACTATCGCGGTGCTGATCCTGCCGTGGAACCTCTACAACAGCCCGCTGGTGATCGTGTATTTCCTGTCTGGCCTCGGCGCCCTGCTCGGCCCGCTGTACGGGGTGATCATGGTCGACTACTGGCAGGTACGAAAAGGCCGGATCAACGTGCCGCAGTTGTACAGCGAAGATCCCGATGGCGATTATTACTACAGCCGTGGGGTCAATTTGCGCGCCGTGGCGGCGTTCATTCCGGCAGCCTTGATCGCCATTGTCCTGGCCCTGGTACCAGGTTTCGATAGTGTCTCGCCATTCTCCTGGCTGATTGGCGCCGGGATTGCAGGGATGCTCTACCTGATCATCGCCAAACGGCAGCCTTACTACGCCGATGTCAGCGGAGAAGCCATCGCGGTCGATAACGTCAGCCATTAATCCTCTTGGCGGCCCGGTGACATCGGGCCGCAAACCACTCGCTATAAGGACCTCCCATGCGAATTCTCGTGGTCAACGTCAACACCACCGAATCCATTACCCAGGCCATCGCCCGTCAAGCACAGTCCGTGGCCGCGCCCGGCACGGAAATCATTGGCCTGACCCCGCATTTCGGCGCCGACTCCATTGAAGGCAATTTCGAAAGCTACCTGGCCGCCATCGCCGTGATGGACCGGGTCATGTCCTACGATCAGCCCTTCGATGCGGTAATCCAGGCCGGCTATGGCGAGCACGGCCGCGAAGGTTTGCAGGAGTTGCTCAATGTGCCGGTGGTGGACATCACCGATGCCGGCGCCAGCACCGCGATGTTCCTCGGCCATGCCTATTCGGTGGTCACCACCCTCGACCGCACCGTGCCGCTGATCGAGGATCGCCTCAAACTCTCCGGGCTCTGGGATCGTTGTGCGTCGGTGCGGGCCAGTGGGTTGGCGGTGCTGGAGCTGGAGTCCGATCCAGAGCGTGCGCTGGAGGCGATCGTCCGCCAGGCGGAACTGGCGGTGAGCGAGGACAAGGCCGAGGTGATTTGCCTGGGCTGTGGCGGCATGGCCGGGCTGGATGAACAGATTCGTCAGCGCACCGGCGTACCGGTGGTGGATGGCGTGACGGCGGCGGTGACCATTGCCGAATCACTGGTGCGGTTGGGGTTGTCGACGTCGAAAGTGCGGACGTATGCGACGCCTCGGCCGAAGACCATTATTGGTTGGCCTGGGCGGTTTGGGCGCTAGACCGCGTTATCGTTCTTCGCGGGCAAGCCTCGCTCCTACAGGGGTTTGCATCACTCTGTGGGAGCGTGGCTTGCCCGCGATGGCCTCCCCTCGGTCCCAAGCCGGGCTCAAACTGCACTGAACCGCTGCCCCAACCCCTGCTCGGCAAACTGTTCAATGATGAAGTCGACAAACGCCCGGGTCTTGCCCGGCAGCAGTTTGTGCTCGGCGTAATAGATGGAGATATTGCCATCGTCGACGTACCAGTCGGGCAGCACCCGCTGCAAGGTCCCGGCGTCCAGATAGCCAACGGCGAACGGCATGCTCACCAATGCAATGCCCAAATCCTGGGTCGCCGCCGCGCAGGCTGCTTCCGAATCGCTCATGGTCATTCGCGCCTTGAGCGTCAGCGGGCTGTGTTGCCGGTTGCGACAGGTCAGTTGCCAGGAACGCACGCGCCCCGTCTGCGGCGACCGTATCAGGATGCCATCGTGGCGCTGGAGGTCATCGGGCTCGATGATCGCTTCGTGCCCCGCCAGGTACCCGGCTGAAGCCACCAACACTCGATGGGCGGGCGTCAGCTTGCGCGCCACCACGCCCTGGGGCAGTTCGAATCCACCGCCAATCGCCGCATCGAACCCCTGGCCGATCAGGTCGACCTGACGGTTATCGAAATGCCAGTCCGGGTTGATCGCCGGAAAGCGCCGCAAAAACTCTCCGAGCAACGGCACGATGTACAAGCGCCCGAACACCGTGCCCATGCTGACCTTCAGCGTTCCCGCCGGACGTCCTTCGGCGCTGGCCAGGTTGGCCACGGCATTCTGGATCGTGTGCAGGCTGGCGCTGACTTCGCCGAGAAACAGCTGACCGGCCTCGGTCAGCGTCAGGCTACGCGTGCTGCGCTGGAACAGCCGCACACCAAGCCGCGCCTCCAGCTTGGCGACGCTCTTGCCCACCGCAGCAGGCGTCAGGCTCAAGCGTCGCGCAGCCTCGGCGAAGCTGCCGACCTCAGCGCTGCGCACGAAGCATTCGATACTGCTGAAGGTTTCCATAAGCGCCACTATAAACTTCTGGTTTACACAGACTATAGCAATCACGGTCTACCCGCCGGGTAATGCGAAGCCGATACTCGACTCCGACAACAAGGCAGCCTGCCTTGAACTTCTGGAGATCGACATGACCACTCAACACCTCAGCGGTAAAGTAGCTCTGATTCAAGGCGGTTCACGCGGTATCGGTGCTGCCATCGTCAAACGCCTGGCCGCAGAAGGCGCAGCCGTCGCCTTCACCTATGTCAGCTCTACCGCCAAAGCCGAAGACCTGCAAAACAGCATCATCTCCGCCGGCGGCAAAGCCCTGGCCATCAAGGCCGACAGCGCCGATGCCGTTGCTATTCGCAATGCCGTCAACGCCACCGTCGAGACCTTCGGCCGCCTGGACATCCTGGTCAACAACGCAGGCGTTCTGGCCGTCGCACCGCTGGAGGACTTTAAACTCGAAGACTTCGACCAGACCCTGGCCATCAACGTACGCAGTGTGTTCATCGCCACCCAGGAAGCCGCCCGCCACATGACCGAAGGCGGTCGCATCATCAACATCGGCAGCACCAATGCCGAGCGCATGCCTTTCGCCGGCGGTGGCCCGTACGCCATGAGCAAATCGGCACTGGTCGGCCTGACCAAAGGCCTGGCTCGCGACCTCGGCCCGCGGGGTATCACCGTCAACAACGTACAACCAGGCCCGGTGGACACTGACATGAACCCCGCCAGCGGCGACTTCGCTGATAGCCTGATCCCGCTGATGGCGGTGGGTCGTTACGGCAACGTGGAAGAAATCGCCAGCTTCGTCGCTTACCTCGCAGGTCCCGAAGCTGGCTACATCACCGGTGCCAGCCTGACCATCGACGGTGGTTTCGGCGCCTGATACACCGTTCGATTGAAACAAAAACGCCGGCAATCAATTGCCGGCGTTTTTTTGTGTCAGGGACTTTTGTCTCAGGGACTACCGAATGATCAGCCCCATTCAAGCGCCGGCAAGCCACATGCACTGGGCTTGAACGCCTTCAACGTACGAAGAATGCCATCGGCGTGTGCGTACTTTTCGTCGGCCATCGCCGCATCCGGGACCGCAATCGCCGTCATTCCTGCCGCTTTGGCTGCAGTGACGCCGAACGGCGAATCTTCGAATACCAGACAATCCCGAGGCGCGACCCCAAGGCGTCGTGCCGCCGTCAGGAAAATATCCGGCGCCGGTTTCGCCGCCCCCACTTCCGGGTCGTCAGCGGTGACGATGAAGTCGAACAGCGCGAACCAGTCGCGGTGCAAGGTGGTTTTCTGACCAAACGACTGACGCGAAGAACTGGTGCCCACCGCGATAGGAATGTTGTTGGCTTTCAAGTGCCGAACCAGTTCCTCCGCGCCGGGCATCGCCAGCGCCGTCGGAAAACGCTCGCGCATCAAGGGCTCGCGGATCACCAAAAACTCTTCGGCGGTGATCGGCAGGTCCAGCGCCTCGACCACATAGCGCGCCAGATCACCCGCGCCACGGCCAATGATGTTCTGTTTGACGCTCCAGTCGAAGGTCCGCCCATAACGCTCGGCAATGATGGACGTGACCTCGGTGTAAATGCCCTCGGTGTCCAGCAGCAAACCGTCCATATCGAAAATCACGGCCTTGATCGGACCGAACTCATCCAAGGGTGCACTCATCGCATCTGATCCGTTTTCTCACGACATCTCAGGGCGGCTCAGGTATGGCCGGATCCGTGATGGATTAAAGGGTTCAGCAGCATAGCGAGCGCGATTGGTCGAGAGCAACGGGCAATGCCTGGCGGATACAAAATCCTCTGCCAAGGGCGCCGTGATGATTTAGCGATTTCCCCTACACCAAACACCTCCTTTCCCGACTTCTTTCCTTTTTGATCCCCCGCAAAGTCTCTCGCTCCACATTGATCTGCGCGAGGGATTGCGAATGTTCGAACCTGACAAGGTCCTGGCCTTGAACAACGCCATCGGTCTGTTGGTGGTCGCCGCCATGAACCCCGAGCAGCCGAACATCGAAGCGCTGCTCAGTGATTTCCGACTCTGCCTCAACGACTACGAGGCCTGGGCGGAAAACTTCTGGACCGGTGGCGCGCTGAACGTCGAGCAAGTGTTCAAGGTCGGCAACGAAGTCCGACTCAGCGCACCGAAGGACTCCACCGCGCCTGTCAGTTCGACACTCGCCGTGTGCCCGGCCAGCGGTCCGTTGACCCTGGTGCATATGTTTGAAGCCGCGCGTTTCGTGCCGATCGGCGATACGCCGGTGATGCTCGAGCCGGTTATCTCCCAGCACAACGGTGAGCTCACGTTCGGTGAGCCCGTCCACGCAACCATCGGCCCCAGCGGCATTCTCGAAATCCCCGAATGCTGGCGCGGCCATCGCTATCGCATCACCTTCTTTCCCGATGTCACCACTGAACACGTCAAAGCGCTCTACGCCTCCTATCAGGGCGTGATCGGCGAGCTGGAAGGCTGGTTGCGCAACGAATGGACGAGCGAATTCGAGCCTTTATGGGCAGATTTTTCCAAAGCTGGTTTCACTCAACGCTACGGCCTGCTGCAACAGGCTGACTGGCACAGTTTCGAGCGTTCGCTGCACGGCTTGTGGGATGACGTGAAGCAGGTCTACGCACTGGTGGCGGACCTGCAAGGCAGCAGCGAAAAACTCCTTGAGTACCTGACACAAGGCGAGCTTGAGACGCTGCTGAACGCTTCGGCTGAAACCATTGCCAATGTGTTGCTGATGTTGAGCGATGAGCCGTTGATGTTCATCCATCTCGCCGCCTTCACCAGTTGGCTGAGGATGTTGCCGCCGCAGTTCATCGCCGAAGTCGTGGCACAAGTTCGTACGGAAATATTAATCAGCTTCCTGCTGGTGCGTCTCACAGGTCCTACGGGCCTGAAGCTCGGCATGAGCGCCAAAGTGCTGGACAAGATCAAGTCCCATCGGGCTCGACAATGGTTGGCGACTGCCAGTTCGCGACTGGCCGAACTGACGGCCAAATCCGACCTGACAGCCCACGCTGGTGTCCTCAAACCGCTCGTGGTCAGTGCGCGCAATGCACCGCTGAAACCTGCACCGACGGTTCCACTGCAGATCAGCGCCGGCAACTCACCGGTTGTGCAGGTGAACAATCCACTCGCCATTGCCCGCGACAAGTCTGCAGCCAAGACCCGGCTGGGCCGTCACGAACCCCACGACGATGCACCGAATCAAGCGAAAAACCCCAATGGCGACAGCGCCGATTGCTCGGCACTGACCTGCACCAACGGCTGTCCTGTGTCGATGGTCAGCGGCGAAGAACTGCTGACCCTGACCGACGGTGCGCTGGACGGGCTGCTGCCGTTTGCCTTCACCCGGTTGTACCGCACCAGCGCGGTGGAGATCGATTGCGGGCTGGGCTGGGGCTGGAGCCATTCGCTGGCGCAGCGGTTGGAGCTGGGCGTTGAACAGGTCGTCTGGATCGACCATGAAAACCGTCGCACCACGTTCCCGCTGCCGAGCAGCGAACGCCCGGCGATCCACAACAGCCTGTCGCGCGCGGCGATTTACCTCGGTGATGACCCCGAGGAACTGATCCTCGCGCTGGCCGGCGAGACGAACCGGTTCTACCACTTTCACAACGGTCGACTGACGGCGATCAGCGACGCCTACGACAACCGATTGCGCATCACTCGCGACCGCCAGGAACGTATTCAACGCCTCGACAACGGTGCCGGTCGTTCGCTGCTGTTGTGCTACGAGCGCAGGCACCTCATCGCCGTCGAATACCAGTCGTTTCACCCCAGCGATGACTTGGGTGAAGCCTGGCGTACAGAGCAGACGCTGGCTTTCTACCGCTACGACGCCCGCCAGCGCTTGATCGAAGCGACCAGTGCCGCCGGGGAAAGCGAGCGTTACGACTACGACGACAACCACGTCATTTTGCAGCGGCAGCTGGCCGGTGGCGCGAGTTTCTTCTGGGAGTGGGAACGGTCTGGCAAGGCCGCACGCTGCGTGCGGCATTGGGCGTCGTTTGCGCAGATGGACACGCGGTATGCCTGGGATGACCAGGGCAGCGTCACCGTCCGGAACATCGACGGCAGCGAAGAGGTTTACGCCCACGACGAGCGGGCGCGGCTGGTGCGCCGGGTCGAGCTGGATGGCGGTGAGCAGCTCAAAAGCTACGACGACAGCGGGCGGTTGATTGCTGAGCAGGATCCGTTGGGGGCCGTCACCGAATACCGTTACGACGACGTCGGACGGCTGGTGACACTGATTCCACCGCAGGACGAACCGACGGCCTACGAGTATCGCAACGGTTTCCTGCATGCGCGCTATCGCGGTCAGGCGGTGTGGAAATACCAGCGCAATGCCCAGGGCGATGTCACCGAGGCGACCGATCCCGACGGTCAGATCACCCATTACCACTACGACGAACAAGGCCGGCTACTGTCGATCCGCTACCCGGACACCAGTCGACATGTCTTTGTCTGGAATGCCCTGGGTCAGTTGCTTGAGGAAACACTGCCAGATGGTGGGCAGCGGCGCTTTTCCTACGATGCGCTGGGACGGCAGACGACTCATCAGGACGAACACGGTGCCGTCACCCAGTACCAATGGGACGCCATTGGCCGACTGGTCCAGACAACATTCCCTACCGGAGCCACCCGCGGGTTCAGCTACAACGCCTACGGCAAGATCACCGCCGAACGCGATGAACTGGGCCGCATCACCCGCTACGAATACGTCGACGATTTGCACCTGGTCAGCCGCCGGATCAATCCCGACGGCACCCAGCTCCAGTACCGCTATGACAATGCGCAGCTGCTGCTGACGGAAATCGAGAACGAATCCGGCGAACACTATCGGCTGGACTACACGCCCAGCGGCCTGATCCGACAGGAAACCGGCTTCGACGGCCGTCGTACCGCGTACGCCTACGATCTCAATGGGCACCTGCTGGAGAAAACCGAGTTCGGCGATGACGGCTCGCAGCTGGTGACGGCTTACAAGCGGGATTCGGCCGGGCGCTTGCTGGTCAAGACCTTGCCCGACGGCATCCAGGTCGAATACCGCTACGACTCGTTGGGCCGGCTGACCCGCGTCGACGACGGCCACGATCACCCGCTGGAGTTCGAGTACGACCAGCAGGACCGGCTGATCACCGAGCACCAAGGCTGGGGCACGTTGCGTTATGGCTACGACGCCTGCGGCCAGCTCAACCGCCTGCGCCTGCCGGACGGCAGCAAACTCGACTACCGCCACGCCAAGGGCGGTGCGCTGACGGCCATTGACCTCAATGGCGCACGACTGACCTCGCATACTTTCCTCGCCGGTCGCGAACAAAACCGCCAACAGGGCCTGCTGCTCAGTGAATATGCCTACGACGAACAGGGCCGTCTGAAGGCCCACGCTGTCGGCCAGCACCAACATCCGCTCTACCGCCGCGACTATGCCTATAGCCTCAATGGCAATCTCGACAGCATCGCCGACACCCGCCATGGCCAGCGCAGCTATCAGTACGACCCGCTCAATCGACTGATCCGCGTGCGCCACTCCCGCGACCAACAGCCGGAAAGCTACGCCCACGACCCAGCCGGTAACCTGCTGATGCAGGACCGCCCCGGCCCGACGTCCGTCAAAGGCAATCGCCTGTTGATGCAGGGCGATCGCCACTTCGACTACGACACCTTCGGCAACCTGATCCGCGAGCGCCGTGGCACCGGGCAGAAACTGGTCACCGAATACCGCTACGACTGCCAGCATCGGCTGGTCGGCGTCACTACGCCGGATGGTCGTTGTTCAAGTTATCGCTACGACGCCTTCGGCCGCCGCATCGCCAAAACCGTCGACGGCAAAACCATCGAGTTTTTCTGGCAAGGCGACCACCTCGTCGCCGAACACAGCCAGGACCACCATCGCAGCTACGTCTACGAACCCGGCAGCTTCCGCCCGCTGGCGATGCTCGACGGCAAAGGCCCGCGTAAGGCTTGTCCCTTCTACTACCAGCTCGACCACCTCGGCACCCCGCAAGAACTCACGGACTACAGTGGCGACATCATCTGGGCCGCCCGATACACCGCCTATGGCCGCCTCACCCGCCTCAACCGCGACACCCACCAGGTCTTCGATCAACCGCTGCGCTTTCAAGGGCAGTATTACGACGCGGAAACCGGCCTGCATTACAACCGGCATCGCTACTACAATCCGGATATCGGCCGGTACCTGACGCCGGACCCGAGCAAGTTGGCGGGCGGGTTAAACGGCTATCAGTACACGCGCAATCCGGCGGGTTGGGTTGATCCGTTGGGGTTGAGTGAATGCCCTGGGGGGGATGGGTGTAAGACGCCGTCGTTTGGGGATGAGGATCCGGCGGGTAAGACGGGGGTTGATGAGGGGGAGCCAAAAACTCCCTCCCCCAAAAGAGAAGAGGATTACTTATATCGCGGGGACGAGCGAGGGCCTGATGATGTATTTCAAAATGGTTTTAAAAGCAAAGGAAAAAGCAATGATTTATTGCTCCACTCTATAGACAGTGAAAATCCACCCAGTAATTTTATCAGCACATCACCGTCGCGAGATGTTGGCAAGCTTTTCGCCACTGGATATCACACAAAAGTAGGTTACCTCTATACCCTTCAAAAAATAGATGGGTATGACTTACAAAAAGAGCTTGGACAAGCTTATCTTTTCGGACCAGAAAAAGAGATAGCCATAGCTAACCGTATAGAGAATGTCGACGTACTTGGCGCAACGCTAATCATAGATGACGGCCGAGAGCTCGGCTATTCCATACCAAATCCGTACAGGAAAATAAAAAAATGATATCAAAGGTTGAAATCACCATAAGCATTGACGGCATAAAGGAAGTCGCCAACCTTATATGCGACAACAAAGAAATAACCATAACTCTCACAATGAAAAATGGCTTTAACAAAAAATATTCGGACAGTGACTTTTATAGATGCTTCGCACGTGTCAGAGAGGACAATCCCAACATACAATTTCTCTGCAAGGGATCAAAAATCAACGTACATCCTTCCAGCATGTCATCACAAATGTCTCTTGGGTTGAAAGCATATGAATTGACATTGGGTAAAGCGTCGTCACTCACCGATGTAGTTTATATTTTTGATTATGATGAGAGCAATCTAACAAACGATCCAAATGAACAGCGATCTTTCTACAGATGCTGGATTGAATCAGAAAAGATCTAACCATCAAAAGCCCGGTTCACGTCCGGGCTAAATCAGCTTAAGGAACTCTAACCTCCCGCGCTATCATCTGTCCTATCCGTCCCAATACTCCCAGAACCACCTGATCCTCCAGACCCACTTCCAGAACCACTCCCCATCGAACTTCCACCACTCACCGACCCGCTGCCCTTCCCCGGGTCGATGCTACTCCCGTTGGTATCACCACCATTCCCACCACCAAGGGTGTCCGGTGGCAGCGCCTTCCCATCCGAGGTACCCGCATTCATTTCCGAATAAGGCGGCATCCCGCCCTTGTCGACCGGCGCATCGCGACCGGTAGATTCAGCAAACGTCGTCAATGAACTGATCGACAAAAAGCCGACCATCGTAAGCGCCATCCATTTTGATCTGATCATGGTGCATCTCCTTTAAAGAGTGCTTTACCTGATCTCTGGCGGTGATCGCTTTTAAAAGGTGTCGCTCAATCGACAATCTGCGATGCACCACCACACAGGTTTCAGCTCGGTTCCCCCGAAGCGTCATCGCCGGCGATGTCCGGGTCTTCCGGGTCGGCTTCCACATTACCGCGCCTCACATCATCGGCGGGCACCTGTTCCACAGCGGTGTCGTCATCGTCGGGCGGGCGCTGGTCACGGCGCAGCGAATTGGTGGGCGAAGGCAGCGGATATTCGGGGGTATCGTCGATATCGGAGTCTTTCGGATCAGCGTTCATAACGCACCTCTCAATGGACCTGAAAAGCAGATCCTTGCCTTTCGAGGCCAACACGACAGACACGGTTCGATCAGAGGGATCGAGGTCGGCCCGACCGCAAAATCACTCGTCGTCTTCCTCGTCATACTCATCATTCTCCAGATTGCCCACATCGCCTGCGTCATCGGCATCGTTGAGCGGTACCGTGGCGTCGTCCATCAGGGACCCCGGATCTTCGTTGCCAGGATCGTTGATCGGGCCTTCTTCTTCCTTGTCTTCGGTTTCCGGACTCATGGGCATGCCTCACAACGTTCAGAGTTATATAAAGTTCGAGAGGTCCTACGGCAAATCGTTCCAGCGTCCTATCGATAGAAACGAAAAACCCGGCACTCGGCCGGGTTTTACTTTAACTCGATATCGAGTTAGTGATTCTTGTACTTATTTTTATGCTTGTGTTTGTAGTAGCCGCCACCGGAATGCGAACTGCCGCGGTCATCACCCATGTTGCTGCCCACCGCGCCACCGGCTGCGCCGCCCAGGCCTGCGCCAATGGCCGAACCCGTGGAGCCACCCAGGCTGTTGCCGATCACCGAACCGCCCGCCGCGCCGAGACCACCGCCAACGGCCGCTTCTGTGCGACTGCCCTTGCGCGCACCGACCGCACTGCCTGCCGCACCGCCGACGCCAGCGCCCACCGCGGCCCCGGTGCTGCCGCCCAACTGCCCGCCGACTACGTTGCCCAACACACCGCCAAGACCACCGCCGACTGCAGCATCACCGTTGCCGCCCGCCATTGCGCCCTGAGCGACCAAAAGCCCCAAAAACACCGTGGACAATGTCAAACGCATGAAACGCATGATATGCACCTCTAATTTCCGCATTGGGGGAAGAAACGTGCCGCGGATAGGCATCAGCCTGCATCTGGGTCTGTTATACAGAAAACCAATACCGACTGTATGAGATTTGAGCCACATGATGCAGAAACGTTCCAAAACGAAAAAGCCCGGCATTAAGCCGGGCTTTTTCAGCTGACCTTCAGAATCAATGACGCTTTTTGGACAGGTTGCTGCCTACGCCGCCACCCAATGCGCCACCCAGGCCTGCGCCGATGGTGGAGCCGGTCTTGCCGCCCAGGCTGTTACCGATTATCGAACCGCCGGCCGCGCCAACACCGCCGCCGATGGCCGCTTTGGTGCGGCTGCCTTTACGTGCGGCAACAGCGCTGCCGGCTGCACCCGCTACGCCAGCACCAATCGCTGCGCCAGTGCTGCCGCCCATTTTCTGGCCAACCACGTTACCCAACGCACCACCCAGACCACCACCGAGCGCGGCTGTGCCGTCGCCGGCAGCCATCGCACCTTGAGCAACCAAAAGGCCCAGAACCAGAGCAGGCAGTGTCAAACGCATAACAAGAACCTCAAAAAAGTGGGAACCGAAAGGCCGGAGATTGAATGCTTTAGCGGAGGGAAAGTCCAGACACAAAACCAGAACAACCTCGCCATTGGCGACGGTTGGACAGCGTTTATGCAAAAGGTTTTATGACAGGCAAAAAAAAGCCCGCTGGGGAGACGGGCCAGGGTACTGCTTTCTAACGGATGAGCTGAGCCTACGGAGGCCGGTGTGAAAAGTTTGTGAAAAAAATACCAGTGCTCGCAAAGTTGTAGGACATTTCTCGGCATTGCCACCGAGCCACCCTTCCTGCCCTTCAGAAACAAGAAACCCCGCTCAATGACGGGGTTCGTGCTGTGATCGGTTTACTTCCTGGAGGGCGCCCCCAGCTTGGGCATAAATTTCGATTTCGGCCCTCGGGTCCTAGGCACTGCAGATTTGATTTTGTTGATTTTGATACGGTCTTCGCCGAAGCTCGGCACATAGTCCGTCTGACCACACTGCACGCAATCATTGATTGGAAACTCTGCACCGTCGTCTTCGATATACGGCTCAGCCATATCTTCGCTCCTCTCAAAACGGGTCGATACCGGCAAGCCCTTTTTGCCTGAAAAATATCGACCACCCTGGTTTTTGAGACTAGCCGGTCATTCCCAGACTTGTGATTCAGATCGTTACATGCCCGACGAATGGCCAGTACCGAGCAACCTACCTCAGCTTGACCGCCGTCCCGGTCACAAACACCACCACCATCCCACCCTTGCCGGCAGGCATGCTGATCTCATAATCGAGCCCCACCACCGCATCCGCCTGAAGCACCCGCGCCCGCTCCTTGATCTCCTCGGTCGCCTGAACCCGCGCCTCCTTCAATGCCCGCTCCAACGTCTGAGAACGCCCACCGAAAAAATCCCGCATCCCGGCGAACATGTCGCGAATCACGTTAACGCCCTGCACCGACTCGGCGCTGACGATGTCCAGGTAGGCGGTGATTTGCCGACCTTCGATGGTGTGGGTAGTGGTGGTGATCATGGGATGTCCTTGTTCAGAGCTGTCATCAATGGCTGAAACGACGAAACTGACTCGAGGGTTTGGGCACCGAGGTCGATTCCGCTCGAGGAGTTTGGCAGTCTAATGCATGAAATCCAGACGCCAGAAACCACAAAACCCCTGACTTCTCTCGAAATCAGGGGTTTTATGTATATCGAATGTGGCGGTGAAGGAGAGATTCGAACTCTCGATACAGTTTCCTGTATACACACTTTCCAGGCGTGCTCCTTAAGCCACTCGGACACTTCACCGTATCTCGTCAAACTTATTCAGTCTGTCGAGGCGCGCTAATGTAGTCGAAAGCTTTTCTGATGGCAAATATTTTTTTCAGAATTTTCATGCGCTTAACGCGATTAACGCTTTGGGGGCGTTCAAGGGCATGGCAAACCTGCCAATCTCCGGCTTCGCCTCCCCTTCTATATAGAAGCCAATGCACGATGGGCGGGGCGGACAATGCCTGGAGGGCCGGAAAAGGGTGACTGGCGGGTCAGTCACAGCGCTTTACCTGGCCTACAGCGGTGGGTAACGTCTGCCCTACTTTATTAGAAGGATTGGCGTCATGAGTGAGTTGATTTCCTACCATCTCGAAGACGGTATCGCGACCCTGACCTTGAGCAATGGCAAGGTCAATGCCATCTCTCCAGACGTGATTGTCGCGTTTAACGCTGCGCTGGATCGGGCGGTAGCGGATCGGGCGGTGGTGATCATTACCGGTCAGCCGGGAATTTTGTCGGGTGGTTATGATTTGAAGGTGATGACGGCCGGCCCTAACGAGGCCATGGCGCTGGTGGCTGCGGGTTCGACCCTGGCTCGTCGCCTGCTGTCGCATCCGTTCCCGGTGGTCGTGGCGTGTCCTGGGCATGCGGTGGCCAAGGGTGCGTTTCTTCTGTTGTCGGCTGACTACCGCATCGGTGTCGATGGCCCGTTCAGCATTGGCCTGAACGAAGTGCAGATCGGCATGACCATGCACCATGCCGGTATCGAACTGGCCCGTGATCGTCTGCGCAAGTCGGCGTTTCATCGCGCGGTGATCAACGCCGAGATGTTCAACCCGCAGAGTGCCGTGGATGCCGGCTTCCTCGATAAGGTGGTGTCGGCCGAAGAGCTGCAAGGCGCGGCGCTGGCGGCGGCTCGTCAGTTGAAGAAGCTCAACATGATCGCCCACAAGAACACCAAGTTGAAAACGCGCAAGGCGCTGCTGGAGACGCTGGACAACGCGATCATCCTGGATCAGGAGCACATGGGCTAAGCCCGAACGCGTTGCACCGAAAAGCCCGACCGTCGTGTCGGGCTTTTTCTTGGGTGTCTGGTTTAAAACCTTACAACCGCTCTAGGCCGCATCTGACCCACAAGTCGGAAACATGCGCTCAAAAATCGGCTATCTCCCACTTCTATAGCGGCAATTGCCGAAAACAGTGCACATCCGTACACTGCGCCACCTTTTGTCCCGGTGGGCCTTTAAATGCTGTTTGTGTTTCGTATGTTGTTGATGGGCCTGCACTTTATTCTGGCCGGTGTGCTCGGAGTGATTCTCGGGCTGTGCCGTCCGTTCAATCCGGACAACAGCCGTTTGTGCGCCCGTCTGTATGCGTGGCCGGCAATGTGTATTTTGCGCTTGCGGGTTAAGGCCGATGTCGGGCCGTTGATGGATAAACCCGACAGCTGCGTGATCATCGCCAACCACCAGTCCAACTACGATCTGTTTGTGTTCGGCAACGTGGTGCCCCGCCGTACCGTGTGCATTGGCAAGAAGAGCCTGAAGTGGGTGCCGCTGTTCGGGCAGTTGTTCTGGCTGGCCGGCAATGTGTTGATCGATCGCGGCAATGCGCACAAGGCACGCCAGTCGATGCTGACCACCACGCACACCTTGCAAAATGAAGACACCTCGATCTGGGTCTTCCCCGAGGGCACCCGCAACTTGGGCGAAGAGCTGCTGCCGTTCAAGAAAGGCGCGTTCCAGATGGCGATCGCCGCCGGCGTGCCAATCGTGCCGGTGTGTGTCAGCAGTTACGTCAAACACATGCGATTGAACCGCTGGCGCAGTGGGAAGATTCTGATCCGTTCGTTACCGGCAATTCCTACGGCTGGATTGAGTCTGGATGACATGCCGATGTTGATCGCCCAGTGCCGCGAACAGATGCGTGAGTGCATCGACTCGATGGATCGGCAGCTGCAAGCCGCCTGAATGAAACCCGCCCTGTGCGGGTTTTCTTTTGCCTGCGAACTCTACCGATTTTGCTGACTCTCAAGCAGTAGACAAGGTTAAGCTGAAACCTGCCTGGCACCGCCAGTCTTTACCAATAGAAAGCGACCGATAAGAAGTGAATCATCATGGGTAGAGTCGTTGCTGCTGCGGTTTACAGCGCCGGTAAGAAAGTCACCAACATCACCCTCGACGAAGGCGCTGCCTGGGCTGCCAAGCCTGGCCA
This sequence comes from Pseudomonas sp. Pseusp15, assembly GCF_059492165.1. Classification (NCBI taxonomy): domain Bacteria; kingdom Pseudomonadati; phylum Pseudomonadota; class Gammaproteobacteria; order Pseudomonadales; family Pseudomonadaceae; genus Pseudomonas; species Pseudomonas sp. Pseusp15. Next base: position 939,381 of record NZ_CP168523.1, on the reverse strand, counting down.
CTTTGTGTGGATCGGCCTCGAAGAGCCCAATGCGCAGGAGCTGTTCAACCTGCAACGCCAGTTCAACCTGCACGAACTGGCCATCGAAGACGCCCTGGAAAAACACAGCCGACCGAAGCTGGAAACGTTCGGCGATGCGCTGTTCATCGTCACGTATTCGCCGATCCGCCATGAAGGCAAATTGCAGTTCATCGAGACGCATATCTTCGCCGGCAAGGGTTACATCATTACCGCACGTAACGGTCATTCGGCGTCCTACGCCCATGTCCGACAGCGTTGTGAGGCGCGCCCGCTTTTGCTGGAGCATGGGGAAGATTTCGTACTCTATGCCATCCTCGATTTCGTGATTGAAAACTACCAGCCGATGGGCGAAGCGATTCATGCCGAGATCGATGAGCTGGAGAGCAATGTCCTCTGCGGTTCCCTGAACGAGCGCGATATCCAGAAACTCCACGGCCTGCGCCGCGATGTATTGCGCTTGCGCCGGTATGCGGCACCGATGGTGGAGATCGGTGAGGAATTGCAAAAGCTGAGCTTTCCGTTTATCGACAAAAATATGCGCCCGTATTTCCGCGATGTGCAGATTCATGTCACGCGGCAACTGGAAGACCTGACGACCCTGGCGGACATTGCCAGCCAGACCATCGAGGTCGGGGTGTTGCTGGAGGCGTCACGCCAGAGCGTGGTGCAACGCAAGTTTGCGGCATGGGCGGCGATTCTGGCGTTCCCGACCGCGGTGGCCGGGATCTATGGGATGAACTTCCAGAACATGCCGGAGTTGAGCTGGCATTACGGGTATTTCGCGGTGCTGGGGTTTATTACCGTTGGGTGCGTCGGTTTGTGGGCGAGCTTCAAAAAGTCTGGGTGGTTGTAGTCGGAACCGAGGCGTCTGCAAAATTCGCGGGCAGCCTCGCTCCTACAGGTTATCCGTAGGACCGAGGCTTGCCCGCGAAGCTTTTAAGGCTTAACCGAGTCAGTCTCAGGCTTGTGCGCCACAAACCGCATCATCCACTCTGCGACGGTAGTGCCGTGATGCTCGTGTTCAAGACTCGCCATACCTTGCGAATAAATCTGCTCGCCCAGCGCCTCCTGGCGGATATCCAGCAGCGCCCGCGAGTAATCGTGAATGAACTCCGGATGCCCCTGGAAGCACAGCACCTGATCGTTGATGTGGTACGCGGCGAACGGGCAGAAATCGCTAGAAGCAATCACCGTCGCGTTTTCCGGCAATGCGGTGACCTGATCCTGGTGACTGATCAGCAACGTCAGTTCTTCCCTCACCGGACTCATCCACGGCGCCTTGGCCGCGAGTTTGTATTTGTGGGTGCCGACGCCCCAGCCCTGGGTCGCCCGCTCGCTCTTGCCGCCCAATAGCAGCGCCAACAGTTGGTGACCGAAGCACACGCCCAGCAGTTTGTCGCCACGCTCGTAGCGCTTCAGCAGATACGTCTTGAGGGTTTGAATCCATGGGTCGGTGCCGAAGGAATCGGCCTTGCTGCCGGTGACCAGATACGCATCGAAGGTCAGGTCATCGCTGGGATAATCGCCCTGCATCACGTTGTACACGCTGAATTCGGCCGCGATGGGTTGCTGCGAAAACAGACGCTGGAACATCTGCCCGTAACCCTGATATTGATCGACCAGTTCCGGACGCAGGATGTCGGTTTCCAGAATGCAGATGCGTAACGACATAAAAAATACCTGACACATGGTGGGAATAATGCACACCCCAGAGCCTGCCTTGAAACACGGTGGCAAGGCAAGCCCCGGAAGGCGTCATCGGTCCCTTGGAACGCCGCCTTAGAACAGCGCGTCCTTGGCGGCTTTCTCCAGCAACAGCGCAGGCGGCGTGAAGCGTTCGCCATATTGCTCGGCCAGGTACTGGGCGCGGGCAACAAAGTCTTTCACACCGTACTGGTTGATGAATTGCAGCGCACCGCCGGTCCAGGCTGCGAAGCCGATGCCGAAGATCGAGCCGACGTTGGCATCCGCTGTCGAGGTCAGCACGCCCTCCTCTACACAACGCACGGTTTCGATGGCTTGGATGAACAGCAGTCGATCACGCACATCCTTCGGCGAAATCTGCCCGTCAGTTTTCTCGAAACGGGTTTTCAGCTCCGGCCACAAATGTTTCTGCCCGGCGGCCGGGTAATCGTAGAAACCACCTCCAGCGGCCTTGCCCGGACGCTTGAATTCCTTGAGCAACAAGTCAATCACGGCAAACGCCGGGTGCTCAATCAGCGGTTTCCCTTCCGTTTGCAGGTCTTTGGCGGTTTGCTGGCGGATATGGCTCATGAGGCTGAGGGAAACTTCGTCGGAGATCGCCAGAGGCCCGACGGGCATGCCGGCCTTGCGCGCTTCGGTCTCGATCATCGGCGCGCTCACGCCTTCGCCGAGCATCGCGATGCCTTCGTTGGTGAAGGTGCCAAACACCCGCGACGTAAAAAAGCCACGACTGTCATTGACCACAATCGGAGTTTTCTTGATTTGCAGGACGAAATCGAAACCGCGAGCCAGGGTTTCGTCGCTGGTATGGACGCCTTTGATGATTTCCACCAACGGCATTTTCTCCACGGGACTGAAGAAATGCAGGCCGATGAATTTGCTCTGGTCTGGCACGGCGGTGGCCAGGCCACTGATCGGCAACGTCGAGGTATTGGAGGCGATCACCGCGTCCGGGCCGACGACGGTTTGCGCTGCCGATGAGACCCTGGCTTTAAGCTCGCGATCTTCAAACACCGCTTCGATAATCAAATCGCAACCAGCCAGATCCGCATCATTTTCGGTGGTATGGATTCGCGTCAGAATCGCCTCGCGCTGCTCCCGGCTCAACTGACCCCGAGCAACCTTCTTGTCCAGCAGCGCCGCCGAGTGAGCCTTGCCCTTCTCTGCCGCGGCGAGGTTGATGTCTTTGAGCACCACATCGATACCGGCTGAGGCGCTGACAAACGCGATGCCCGCGCCCATCATCCCGGCGCCGAGCACGCCGACTTTCTTCGTCACGTAAGGCGCTATGCCCTGAGGTCGCGAACCGCCGGCATTGATCTCATTGAGCTGGAACCAAAAGGTGCCGATGAGGTTTTTCGACACCTGGCCCGTAGTCAGTTCGGTGAAATAGCGGGTTTCGATCAGGTGCGCGGTGTCGAAATCCACCTGAGCGCCCTCCACCGCGGCGCAGAGGATTTTCTCCGGCGCGGGCAGGCACCCCTGGGTTTTACTACGTAGGATCGACGGCGTGATGGCCAGCATCTGCATGACTTTCGGATCCGACGGCGTACCGCCAGGGATCTGATAACCCTTCACATCCCAACGCTGCACAGCAACCGGATGAGCAGCAATCCACGCCCGCGCCTTGGCTATCAGCTCATCGTGATCGACAGCCAACTCATCGATCAACCTCGCTTGCAGCGCCTGTTGCGGGCGGATTTTCTTGCCTTCCAGCAGATACGGCAGAGCTTTTTCGATGCCCAGCATGCGCACCATGCGCACCACCCCGCCGCCGCCCGGCAACAGGCCGAGGGTGACTTCCGGCAGGCCAAGCAGCACCGACGGGTTGTCGAGCGCCACACGGTGATGGCATGCCAGGCAGATTTCCCAACCGCCGCCGAGCGCCGCACCGTTAATGGCGGCAACCACCGGTTTACCGAGGGTTTCCAGGGTGCGCAACTGGCCCTTGAGGGTCAGCACCATGTTGTAAAAGGCTTGGGCTTCGGACTTGCCGACCTTGATCAGTTCATTGAGGTCGCCACCGGCGAAGAAGGTTTTCTTGGCCGAGGTGATGATCACGCCGGCAATCGCATCCTTGTCGGCGACCAGGCGCTCGACACAGGTGGCCATGGCCTCGCGGTAGACCGCGTTCATGGTGTTGGCGCTCTGGCCCGGCATGTCGATGGTCAGGACGACGATCCGGTCCTGGCCCTTTTCGTAACGAATGGCTTGGGTCATGGCAATTTTCCTTGAGTCGGATTTTCTTAAAGGCAGGCTCAGAGGCGTTCGATGATGGTGGCAATGCCCATGCCGCCGCCGACACACAATGTCGCCAGGCCATAGCGCAGGTGACGGGTTTCCAGTTCATCGAGCAGCGTGCCGAGAATCGCGCAACCGGTGGCGCCGAGCGGGTGGCCCATGGCGATGGAGCCGCCGTTGACGTTGACCTTGTCCGGGTCGATGGCCATGTCCTTGATGAACTTCAACACGACCGAGGCGAACGCTTCATTGACCTCGAAAAGGTCGATGTCTTCGACCCGCAGCCCAGCCTTGGCCAGTGCCTTGCGGGTGGCCGGCGCCGGGCCGGTGAGCATGATGGTCGGGTCGGTGCTGGTGACCGCCGTGGCGACGACCCGCGCCCGTGGCTGCAAGCCCAGCGCCCGGCCCTTCGCTTCGGAGCCGATCAGCATCAGCGCCGCGCCATCGACGATCCCGGAGCTGTTGCCCGGCGTGTGAACGTGGTTGATCCGCTCGACCTGGCTGTACACCCGCAATGCCGTGGCGTCGAAGCCCATTTGCCCGATCATTTCGAAACTCGGCTTGAGCTTGCCCAGGCCTTCCATCGTCGAATCGGCGCGAATGAACTCATCGTGATCAAGCAGGATGATGCCGTTCTGGTCCTGCACCGGCACCAGCGACTTGTTGAAGGAACCATTCGCCCGCGCCCGCGCCGCTTTCTGCTGGGAGTGCAACGCGAAGGCATCGACGTCCTGACGACTGAAACCTTCGATTGTCGCGATCAGGTCAGCACCCACGCCCTGGGGTGTGAAATGGCTGTGCAAGTTGGTTTCCGGGTCCAGCGCCCAGGCCCCGCCGTCGCTGCCCATGGCCACGCGGGACATCGACTCGACGCCACCGACCACCACCAGATCTTCGAAGCCGGAACGCACTTTCATCGCACCCAGGTTCACTGCTTCCAGCCCCGACGCGCAGAAGCGATTGAGTTGCACACCCGCCACGCTGACGTCCCAATCGGCCACTTGTGTGGCGGTCTTGGCAATGTCGGCGCCCTGATCACCGATAGGCGTCACGCAGCCAAGCACCACGTCGTCGACCTGACTGGTGTCCAGGGAGGTGCGCTGCTGCAACGCCGTCAGCAGCCCGGCCACCAGGTTCACTGGCTTGACGCTGTGCAAGGCACCATTGGCCTTGCCTTTGCCACGGGGCGTGCGTAACGCGTCAAATATCAAAGCTTGGGTCATGGCGTTCTCGAACCTGAGGGTGATCTCTATACCCTCACCTTATGCCGAGCAGCCGTGGATTCAATGACCACACCGCTCATTGACGTTGACGGTCACGCTCAGACGAACGGTAGTCAGCTATCGGATTAATCGATTCGTGTCACCAAGCTGTCTAGCCAACGGGCGCCCAAGAAGCTGGCCATAGGCCTCATGTCTTTTTGGCAGCGATCAGCGCTAAGTCCATACGAAATGGATCTAAGCCAAGCGTGACGCGGGCCCTAATGTAAACCTGTACGAAGTTGTCGTCGGGTTTTGCCGAGGCTCTCGTCCTACAGGAAGTGCAGCGCTCTGCCGTCATGGAGATATGCAGGCAGGCAACCAGGAAATAACAAAAAAGGCGGTCAAGCCATGTTCAAACATTCGAAAGTACGTCAAGCCGGGCTCATTCTATTTGCTACTACGCTGTTGTTGATTTTGCCGAACCTGACCAAGGTGCTTGGCTGATCGAGCAGCGGGGGTTTTCATTTCGCCTGATAAAAATGTGACTGGCTCGCTATCCGGGCCGGCGTGGCTGTGCCAACCTTTGCGGCACTTCCACGACATGGACGACGATCACTTGAAAGCGCTCATTTTGTTTGGGGCCTTGCTGCTCAGCACGCCTCTGTCTGCCGCGCAGCTGAATCTTGAGTTGGGCGCGAGCCCTCGCACCTGGCAGACCGAGGAATTGCTCAAGCATCCTCAGGCTCAGACCATCACGATCACTAACGACGTTTCCTACAAACGGGACATGAGCTATCGCGCCGTGCCGTTGGCAGCGTTGTTGACGGGCATCAAGCCTGACGACCACTTGCAAGCCGTGGCCCTGGACGGTTTTGCCGCCGAACTGGCCGCCGCACCGTTGCTCAATACCCAGGGCGCGCAGGCCTGGCTGGCGATTGAAGACCCGGCCAAGCCGTGGCCGCCGCTGTCCGAGGGCAAGCCCAGTGCCGGGCCGTTCTATCTGGTCTGGACCGATCCACAGGCGGGCAATATCAGTCCCGAGCAATGGCCGTTCGAAGTGGCGAGCATCAAGCGCATGGCCCCGGTGGATGAGCGCTTCCCTGCCCTGTTACCCGATCCTGCATTGAAGGCGGACCATCCGGTGAACAAGGGCTTTGCGCTGTTTCAGAAGAACTGCCTGGCCTGTCATCGACTCAATGGCGCGGGGGACGCGCAGTTCGGGCCGGACCTGAATATTCCGTTCAACCCGACCGAGTATTTCGGCGCAGACTTCCTCAAGCGTTACATCCGTGACCCGCAGAGCTTGCGCCAGTGGCCGCAGGCGAAGATGCCCGGGTTCTCGCCGACGGTGTTGCCGGAGGGGGATCTGGAGTTGTTGGTGGGGTATTTGAAGCACATGGCGGGACGCAAGGTGTCTACGGCCAAGTAAACATCCACCTGTGGCGAGGGAGCTCGCTCCCGCTGGGGCGCGAAGCGGCCCTCAAATCAGGCGACGCGATCCGTCAGGCAAACCGCATTCGCCGGGTTTGCGACTGCTGCGCAGCCGAGCGGGAGCAAGCTCCCTCGCCACAATGAATGACTGCTACTGCTGTTGGACGGAGATCACCGGCGCAGGCGTCGGCGCGACCAACACCTTGGCATGCATCTGCTCATACCCGCCGCCACGGCGCATACCGCGCACCGGACAGGCGTCGAGGTAGTCCAGGCCCACAGCCAGTTTCAAGTGACGTTCAGGCCGGGCCAGTTCGTTGGTTACATCGAAGCTATACCAGGCGTCATCCAGCCAGGCTTCCGCCCAGGCGTGACTGGCCAGGTGTTCACTGTTCTCGCTGTACAAATACCCCGACACATAACGCGAGGGGATGCCCAGGCTGCGGGCGCAGGCGAGAAACGCATGGGTATGGTCCTGGCAGACCCCGGAACGCCCGGCGAAAGCTTGCGCGGCGCTGGTCTCCACTTCGGTGGCACCTGGCGTGTAGGTCATGTGCTGGTTCAGGCCATGCATCAAATCGATCAGCGCCGTGCGATCCCGCCGTTGCTTGCACGCCTTCTCGGCAAACGCGCGCAGGGCTTCGTCGGCTTCGGTCAGCCGGGTGAAACGCAGGAACGGCAGCGCCGACTGACTCTCGTGCTCGGCTTCGCGCAGCTCGTCGATGTCGACCTGGCCACGGGCGCCGATGATGATCGCCTCATGCGGCTCATCCAGGGTCAACACATGCAGGATGTTGCCGAACGGATCGAGTTGCGCGCGCACCGGGCGCGGCAGGTCGAGTTGCCAGCTCAGCACGTGCTGGCGCTCGCTGTCGTGGGGTGTCAGTCGCAGGTACTGGATGCTCGCCCGCACCTGATCTTCGTAGTGATAGGCGGTCTCGTGGCTAATGGAAAGTCTCATGCAGCCTCCAGATAGGAACTGTGTATGGCATTGCCCAACTGGCGCACCAGCGGGATGAACTCGGTCAGCCAGGTGTGCAGGCCTTCGTCGAGGATTTCGTTGATACCGGTGTAGCGCAGGCGCGCGTCCATTTCCGCCGCCAGGCGTTGTGCGGGACGGCCGTTGGCCCCCGGTAGTTGAGCGAGAATCTGATCGACCTCTTCGGTGCAGGCTCGCAGGGATCGCGGCACATCGGCGCGCAGCAATAACAGCTCGGCCACATGCCGGGCGCCGGGGGCGTCGCGGTAGATTTCGGTGTAGGCCTCGAACGATGACAAGGCCCGCAACAAGGCGCTCCATTGGTAGTAGGCGTGGGCCGTACCGTCACTGACTGCTTCGGCTTGATCGCCGGCCATTTCGTAACGAGCATCTAGCAGGCGCAAGGTGTTGTCGGCCCTTTCGATAAAGGTGCCCAGACGAATGAAGCGGAACGCGTCGTTACGCATGATCGTGCCGTAGCAAGCGCCGCGGAACAGGTGGGAACGTTCCTTGATCCACTCACAGAAACGGCTCATGCCGTAGCGACTCAAGCCCTGCTCGGCGATCCCGCGAATTTCCAGCCAGGTGGCGTTGATGTTTTCCCACATGTCGGCGGTGATTCGCCCACGCACCGCATGGGCGCTGGCTCGCGCGGCACCGAGGCAGCTGTAGATGCTCGCCGGGTTGGCCGCGTCCAGGGCGAAAAAATGCAGCAGCCGTTCGGCATGCAGATCGCCGTGGCGCGCGAGGTAATCGTCCAGGGTGCCGGTGATCAGCAACGGCATGGCCAGTTCGTGCAAGCCGTCACCACGACCGTCCTGGGGCATCAGCGACAGCGAATAACTGATGTCGAGCATCCGCGCGAGGTTTTCCGCCCGCTCCAGGTAACGCGACATCCAGTACAGATCCGAGGCAGTTCTACTTAACATGGCAAGCTTCCTTCAATCCTCGACCACCCAGGTGTCCTTGGTTCCGCCGCCCTGGGACGAGTTCACCACCAGGGAGCCTTCACGCAAGGCGACACGGGTCAAACCGCCGGGCACAACCCGGGTTTCGCGGCCAGACAATACAAACGGACGCAGGTCGATGTGGCGCGGTGCGATGCCGTTTTCGACAAAGGTCGGACAGGTCGACAACGACAACGTCGGTTGCGCGATGTACGCGTGGGGCTTGGCTTTGATCCGCTCGCGGAAAGACTCGATCTCCGCCGCCGTCGCCGCCGGCCCCACCAGCATTCCGTAACCGCCGGAGCCTTGGGTTTCCTTGACCACCAGCTCCGGAAGGTTGGCCAGCACGTGGGACAGTTCAGAAGGATTACGACACTGCCACGTCGGCACGTTCTTCAGGATCGGCTCTTCATCGAGGTAGAAACGAATCATGTCCGTGACGAAGGGATACACCGACTTGTCGTCCGCGACCCCGGTGCCGATGGCATTCGCCAGCACCACATTGCCGGAGCGGTAGGACGACAGCAGCCCTGGAACGCCAAGCATCGAATCGGGGTTGAACGCCAGCGGATCGAGGAAAGCATCGTCGAGGCGACGGTAGATCACGTCGACCGCTTTCGGCCCGTCCGTGGTGCGCATGAACACCTTGTCGTCGCGCACGAACAGGTCGGCGCCTTCCACCAGTTCAACGCCCATTTCCCGAGCGAGGAACGCATGCTCGAAAAACGCACTGTTGAAACGCCCCGGCGTCAGCACCACCACGCTCGGGTTGTCGATCGGGCTGGAGCTTTTCAGGGTGTCGAGCAACAGGTTCGGGTAGTGGTCGATCGGCGCGATGCGCTGGGCCGCGAACAACTCGGGGAACAGGCGCATCATCATCTTGCGGTCTTCGAGCATATAGCTCACGCCGCTGGGGGTACGCAGGTTGTCTTCGAGCACGTAGTAGGTGCCGTCGCCATCGCGCACCAGGTCGACACCGGAAATGTGCGAATAGATATCGCGGTGCAGATCCAGCCCTTGCATCGCCAACTGGTATTGCTCGTTGGCCAGCACTTGTTCGGCCGGAATGATGCCGGCCTTGATGATGCGCTGCTCGTGATAGAGGTCGGCAAGAAACATGTTCAATGCCTTGACCCGCTGAATGCAGCCGCGTTCGACGACCCGCCATTCACTGGCGGGGATGCTGCGGGGAATGGTGTCGAAGGGAATCAGGCGCTCTGTCCCCTGCTCATCACCATAGAGCGTGAAGGTAATCCCGGCGCGATGAAATAACAGATCGGCCTCGCGTCGCCGTTGTGCCAAAAGCTCGTCAGGCGTTTCGGCCAACCAACGGGCAAACTCCCGATAATGCGGACGGACCTGGCCGCCGGCATCGTACATCTCATCAAAAAAGGTGCGGATCATGCCGTACTCCTTGTCACACGGACATCCAGGCCTTCGCAAGGCCCGTGCCATAGGCAGAAACGCTTTGATATCAATCAGTTGAATAATGTTGCTGCGCGCCCCGCACCAATCCTGTGCGGTAATTGCCCCACCCTGATCGCCCCCGCTTCATGGCGAAGCAATGCTGTCGCCTATCAGCAGCATAGTCAGAGTTGATTTCACTGCTCGGGAGGGAGATGCGGATAATCCGTACATTCGCTGGAAAACTGATCGCTCTTCCCTTTAGCCGCCTGTTCAGGTGGCTTTTTTTTGTCCGTTTGAAATGTGGCGAAATAAAAAGATCGAAACAAAAAACGGCCAACCCAAAGGTCAGCCGTTACTAAGTGTCACTGTTCATAAGCTTATGCGAGTAGCCCTCGTATCTCCTGTTTGACGCCCCATCCCTCGATGATGCCACCCAGAGGCTCGACCACCGCCTCGAAGTCCTGCTCGAAGTCGCCGATCCCGTCGTAGGTGGCGTACATCACTTTACTCAGTTCCAGCGACCACGCGCCGTCGTCACGCGCGCTGATCTGGGCATTCAAGGATTCACCACAAAAATGACCTGCCGCCCTGCGTGCCCGCTCCTCGTCCGGGAAAATGGCGTAGAACTCGATGGGATGGAATCGTGAAAAATCGAAACCGCCTTCTTTCATGCGGCGCAGCACGCTGCTGCTGATGTCTTCTTGATAGGCTGTGCTCATGAAACGTCCCCCTCAGACTGATGGATAGACTTTCCGTATTCCCTGCACTTTCGATGCGGCAACAGAGGTTGCCGCCGGGAAACAAGCATGTAGCTGACAAGACCAGACCTTAGCGAGTCACTCGCTGATCTCGGTTGCAGAGTAGCCTCAAGACAGAGCCGCTGCCAAGACCTGGTGGTGAATGTGACAGGAGGTGTATCAAATCGGAGTAATACTGAGGATTTCAATGCTGTGCTGGGATTTCAGACTTTTGACGGTCGGATCATCGGTACGACCCTCCAGATCATTGAGGTCCAGTTTCGCAGCCACCGGCAGTCGCCGGTCGCGAATGAGTTGGGCGGCTTGCTCGTTGCTCGGGCACTCCTCGCACTCGAAGAGTTCGTCGACTGATTCACCGTGTTCATCCACGAAAGTGATTTTCCACTTTTGCATCGGTGCCTCCTCGGTAAAACCCATGGATGGGCTTACATCTATCTCGACTCGTGCATTGGCCGATCGTTCCAAGGGATCCTAAAAGCGAGACATGAAAAAAGGCCGTCACCCGCGTGTTCACACACCGGCGACGGCCTTTCTTATCGACGAAGCATCAGTCGTTGCTAGGTTTGTTCACCGCTTGCAGCACGTACTGCGGCAACGCGAAGGCACCAATATGGATTTCCGGGTTGTAGTAGCGGGTGATGATGCCGCTGCCGGCGAAGCGCTGTTGCAGGGTTTCGCGGGACAATTTGCGATAAGCGGTATCGGTCGCGCCCCAGGCGAAGGTCATTGCGCCGCCGATGTAGGTCGGCACGGCCGCCTGATAGAAGTGCCAGTCCGGGAACAGGCTGCGCAGGCGGCCGGCGGTGGTTTTGACTTCTTCGATTTGCATGAACGGGGTGCCGTTCTGGGTCACCAGAATGCCGCCCTCGTTCAGGCAGCGGTGGCAAGCCTGGTAGAAGTTTTCGGAGAACAGTACTTCCCCCGGACCGATCGGGTCGGTGGAGTCGGAAATGATCACGTCGAACTTTTCGGTGGTGGTGGCGACGAAACGCATGCCGTCGTCGATCACCAGGTTCAGGCGTGGATCATCGAACGCACCCTTGGAGTGGTTCGGCAGGAATTCCTTGCACATGTCGACCACGGTGCCGTCGATTTCGACCATGGTGATGTGTTCGACGCTGCGGTGCTTGGCCACTTCACGCAGCATGCCGCCGTCGCCACCACCGATGATCAGCACGCGCTTGGCGGTGCCATGGGCGAGGATCGGCACGTGGGTGAGCATTTCGTGGTAGATGAATTCGTCGGCTTCGGTGGTCTGGATTACGCCATCCAGCGCCATCACCCGGCCCATGCGCGGGTTTTCGAAAATCACCAGGTGCTGGTGTTCGGTGCGCACTTCGTGCAGCAGTTTTTCCATGCGAAAACGCTGGCCATAGCCTTCGTAGAGGGTTTCCAGGTACTCGCTGGTTGGGGTATTGCTCATGGGAAGTGCTCCGATGAATGCGGGTGGCAACGGACGGTTACCCGCCCATGATGGCCAATCGATCGCCTCGATTGACCGGGAAAGGCGCGCATTCTACGTCGCGGAACATGACAGGTCGAACCTTCTGATGCACACACCGGTAGGAGCGAGGCTTGCCCGCGAAGAACGATGACTCGGTCTATCAGGTACACCGCAGCGATCCTTTCGCGGGCAAGCCTCGCTCCTACCATGAAGATCGTCAGATCCGCACATCGCCTCTTGGCCCGGCGATGGCCCAGATGATCAGGCCCAGCACCGGCAGCAGCAGGATCAAAAGCACCCAAAGGACTTTCATCCCGGTTTCGGCGCCACTTTTAAGCACGTTAATGATGGCCCAGATATCCAGGGCAAAAATAATCAGGCCGATCAGGGTGTTGAACGTGGAACCCATGGTGTCGCTCCAAAAAAATGGTAGGCACTCTTAGGATAGTCGGGCCTGGCGAGGGTTCCGTTTTATTACCGTTGTAGACGGCTTCAGACGTGGATGGCCACTTTCAGGGCTTCCAGGGAGGGCGCAGCGGCGATGCCGACTTCGGCGCACAACTCCAGCACCCGTGGCACGTCGTTGCCATAGACCAGCACCACTTGCAGTTCGTCGTCGAGCAACTGGCTGAAATTCATCAAGGTGTAGCCACCGTTTTCCTTGTTCAGGCTGCTCATCTGCACCTGAATGCGATTGAGTGCCGTCAGGGCTTCGGTTTTGGCCAGTTGCTTGGGCTTGATGTTGAACTCAACGCCGGGGCCGAACGAGGCGACGATCTGCGCGAACAGGTCCATGTAGGTGTCGGCCTGGAACAACACGGTTTCCGGCAGACTGCCGACGACAACCCACTCGCCCAACGGGATCGGAAAGGTGTCGTCGTAGTTGATATCTGGATTGGCCGCCAGAAAAGCCTCGGGATCGGCGTAGGCCTGAGCCGCTTCGTCAGCGATTTTCAGGATTTCGTCCTCGCCCATGCACCCGGAGCTGATTTTGCTGATGAGTTCGACGAGTGCGGCTTTCATGAGGTGGATCCTGTAGCGAGGGAATTTTGAGGGCGCGAAGGATACCGCATTCGGAAACGGATTGCGGGACCTGGCAGGAACCTGTGGCGAGGGGGCTTGCCCCCGTTCGGCTGCGAAGCAGTCGTAAAACCAGAGAACTGGGTTTGAATGAGATACCGAAGGGGGCCGCTTCGCGGCCCAACGGGGGCAAGCCCCCTCGCCACAGAGCTCCCTCGCCACAAAAGCCCCGCGACACTACAGAGGTCAGGCCAGGAGTTTTTTCAGCTGAGCCGTGGTATCCGCCGCGCCCATGGTCTTGGCCGCGTCCAGCGCAGACACACCGTTGGCGTCCTTGGCCGCTGGATCGGCGCCTTTGCTGATCAGGTAGTCGATGATTTCGACGCGGTTGAACATCGCCGCCATCATCAACGCAGTGCGTCCGTCGAAGGACGAACCTTCCACTTCAGCGCCCCCCTCAACCAACGCCTTGACCACCGCCAGGTTGCCCTTGAATGCGGCACCGGCAATCGGACTCTGACCGTTGCCGTTGCGCAACTCGGGATCGGCCTTGTGCTTGAGCAGCACCTGCACCGCCTCTACATGCCCGTAGTAACTGGCGAGCATCAGCAAGGTATCGCCCTTGCTGTTACGCAGATTCACCGGCAATCCGGAGCTGATCAACCGGTCCAGCATCACCGCATCACCATCGCGCGCTTTGTTGAACACCTGTTCGGCAAATTCAGCAGCCTCTTCGGGGGTCATCTGGCGGCTTTTGTCTGACATTGGGGACTCCACATTCGGTCAATCGGAAAGCCGATAGTTTCCCGAGCAGCCCGGAACCTGTCACTTGTTTTTTCTCATGGACGGTCATAGCGATATTCAATAGCGACCCTTTCAATAGCGATGCCTGCCTCCGTAAATATCCGCCAGCACCTGCTCGGTGACTCGCACGTAGGTTTCGGTGCCCGGCAGCCAGGCATAAATCGGGTCATCGCCAGTTTTGCTCGGGTCGAAGGCTTCGTCCTTGAGCCGGGTCTTCTGGTACTTGAAGGTCCCGGTGGTTTCCATTTTCACTTTCACCCGCAGGAACAGTGGCACCGCATAGGCCGGCATTTGTTGCCTGGCGAACGCCAGCAACTCACTGAAATCCAGGGTCGCCAGGGATTCGGCCGGTGTAATGGCCGCCATCCCTGCCCGCCCGTTGGTGTTGTGGATTTCCACACCATAGGCCACGGCTTCGGCGATGTGCGGGTGTTGCAACAGGATGTTCTCGACCTCGGTGGTAGAGACGTTTTCGCCCTTCCAGCGGTAGGTGTCCCCCAAGCGATCGACAAACTGCGCGTGACCGAAACCGATGTTGCGCAGCAGGTCACCGGTATTGAAGTAACGGTCGCCCTTCACGAACACATCGTGGAGCACCACTTTTGCGGTCTTCTGCGGATCGGTGTAGCCGTCCAGAGGCGCCTTATCGTCGATCCTCGCCAACAACAGCCCCTGCTCGCCCTTGGCCACTTTGTGCATGAAGCCGTTGGCATCCCGCGTGGGGGCACCGCTGTCGTGGTCGTACGCCACCAGCTCCCAGGACATCAGGGAAAAGCCTATGGTGTTGTCGAAGTTGAGGATGTTGGTGAAACCAATATTGCCGTCGCTGGCGGCGTACAGCTCGCAGATGTGGTCGACGGCAAATCGCGTCTTGAACTCGTTCCACGCGCCGGGGCGCAGACCATTGCCGATCATCTTCCTCACGCTGTGCCGACTGTCGTCGACGCTGCGCGGTTGATCCACCAGGTAGCGACACAATTCGCCAACGTACCCGAGGGTGGTCGCCCGGTATTTGCGCACGTCGCTCCAGAACTGGCTGGCGCTGAACTTGCGGCGGATGGCAAACCCCGACGCCCCGCTGATCGCCGAGCCCCAGCACACGCAAAGCCCGGTGGCGTGGTACAGCGGCA
Source organism: Pseudomonas sp. Pseusp15 (assembly GCF_059492165.1). Lineage (NCBI taxonomy): Bacteria > Pseudomonadati > Pseudomonadota > Gammaproteobacteria > Pseudomonadales > Pseudomonadaceae > Pseudomonas > Pseudomonas sp. Pseusp15. Next base: position 924,293 of record NZ_CP168523.1, on the reverse strand, counting down.
AGGTGCAATAGACGACGTCCTGCGGCTGCATGTCCAGGGCGATCAGCCCGAAGCTGGCGGAGCTGCGCATCCAGCGGCCGTGTTTGAACACCCCGGCCTTGGGCAACCCGGTAGTGCCCGAGGTGTAGATATAGAAACAAGGGTCGTCGAGAAAAACCTGCCGGCTGCTGACGGGATTGTCACTGGGCGCGTCGCAGCTGGCCGTCATCAGGTTAATGAAACCATCGGGCGTTTTGCCCGGATCGCGATAAGTGTCTTGATCGGCGACAAACCAGGTGCGCGCCACATCGATGGCCACCCGCTCGCGGACCGCATTGAAGGCCGGAACCAGCTCTTCTCCGACCACAATCCCTACAGGCGCCACCAGATTCAGGCTATGAACCAGGGTATCGCGGGTCTGGGAGGTATTCAGCAAGGCGCTGATCGCACCGACCTTGGCCACCGCCAATATCGTCACCAGCAGTTCCACACGGTTCTCGATAAACACCGCGACCACATCGCCCTTGCCGATGCCTTGGGCAATCAGGTGATGGGCGATGCGATTGGCCCACTGATTGGCCTGTGCATAAGTGAGCATCACGTCGCCCTGCAGCAATGCCGGGCCATCGGGATTGCGCAACGTCGCCTGCTCGAAGCTCCAGCCGAGACCACACGGTTGGGTCGGGTCCTTGACGTTGGCGACTTTCATGCCCTTCACCACGCGGGGGATGGCTTTGGCAATGGAAGGCAGCTTGCGGAGCATCATGCCCCAGGTAATCGTGTCGTGCAGTGTGCGGCTCATGGTTGCTCCCGTTCGATCTTTTTATTGTCGGGTGGCGTTGATTGAGGCCGAAAATACGTCAGGGCTTCTTGAGCTGTACACGCGGTTTTTGCAATGTTTTGTATCCGCGACCGATGCCTTCGCAAAGCGGAACTCCGGCGATTGCGATTGGTTCCATCCAATTGTCGCCAACCTCGCAAAATGCAGGATGCACGATGGCCATTCATGCAAATTGCACGACCCCCTGAAAATCATGAATATATAACTTGTTGATTTGTATGGAATTTTAAAAGTATCGACACTGGCACAATCACTGCAACTACCCCTCCATGTTGCCCTTCAAGCACAAAATGGAGCTGATAGACATGAGCCTGATCCAGGAAAAATTTTCGTCGCTGTTCTCCAACTTCGAAGTGACCACCCAGCCCCGGCCGGATGGCGGCATTCTGCTGACCCTGCGCAGCCACGACGGTAAAGTCTTCAAACGTTCGATTTCCTACCAGCAATTGCATGCCGGCGATCAGCTGTCATGGGTCATCAGCGCGATTCGCCGTGACGTCGCCGAACAGGCCAGCGAACTGCCGCAGATTTCCATGCTGCAAAGCCAGCAACGGTTCGCGCTGCCGACCTATCACTCGGCATAAACCGTCACAGCGCTATAAACGATCAGGCCGTGAGAGCTTTCGCTTCACGGCCTGAGTTGTTTCTACGGCTGATGTTTAAAAGGCAGACGGACTGATCCGCGCAAAACTGTCCACCGTCACATGCCCTGCCAATTCCCCGCCTTCACGGGCCAGGCCACAGGTTGCCATGCCTGCCGTGCGCGCCGCGTCGAGTTCCTGAACGATGTCGGACAAAAACAGAATCTGCGAAGCCTCGACACCAATCGCCTGGGTGATGCGCTCATAGGACTGCGCTTCGCGCTTGGGCCCTGAAGTGGTGTCGAAATAGCCACTGAACAGTGGCGACAGATCCCCCGCCTCCGAACAACCGAAAATCAGTTTTTGCGCCTGAATCGAACCCGAGGAATAAACAAACAGTTGATAGCCTTCCTGATGCCAGCGCTTCAGCGCTTCAACGGCGTCCGGGTAAACATGGCCCTTCAACTGCCCGGCCTGATACCCCTGCTCCCAGACCATGCCTTGCAACGCCTTGAGCGGCGTGGCCTTGCGGTCTTCGGCGATCCAGCCCAAGAGGATTTCGATAACCCGCTCGACGTCGGCTTGCGGTTCACCGCTGTCACGCCGAACAGCGGCGAGCTGTTCGGCGACGTCAGCACGTTCGGCATTTTCGCGAACGAAGTCCGGCAGGTGTTTGGCCGCGTACGGGAACAACACGTCGAACACAAAACTCACCGCGCTGGTGGTGCCTTCGATATCGGTGAGAATCGCTTTGATCGGCATCGGTTCAGTCCTCAAGACACGGGAAGTGGCTGGCGATGTCATCGCCGGTGAAGTTGGCCACCCAGCCTTCGGGGTTGTTGAACAGGCGGATTGCGACGAAATGCGGGTTTTCACCCATGTCGAACCAGTGCTTTGTGCCGGCTGGCACCGAGATCAGGTCGTTCTTCTCGCAGAGCACGGCGTACACGTAATCGTCGATGTGCAGGGTGAACAAGCCACGGCCAGCGACGAAAAATCGCACTTCGTCTTCGCCATGACGGTGTTCATCGAGGAACTTGGCACGCAACTCGGCTTTTTGCGGGTGATCGCTGTTCAAGCTGACCACATCGACGGTGATATAACCGCGCTCGGTCATCAGCTTGTCGATTTGCTCCTGGTACGCGGCGATCACTTCTTCCTGGCTAGCGCCTGGCTGGATTTTCGCTGCGGCTTGCCAACGGTCGAAACGCACGCCCTGCTCGGCCAGGGTCGAGGCGATGTCTTCAAAGTGGGTCAGCACCTTGTTCGGAATGTCAGGGCTTGAGACGTGGTAAACGGACAGGCTGCTCATCAGGGCAACTCCTTAACAGTTCATGCATTACGGTTAAAGAGCGAGCGCGTCTTCAACTCGCACTCGAACAAAAATTCAAAAGCCTCGATCTGCCGCAGTGCGTCGCTCATGCGCGCGCCCCACGTGTAGAGGCCATGACCGCGAATCAGGTAGCCGACGCAATCAGGGTGGGCGTCGAGCCAAGGCTGCACCTTGGTGGCCAGCCGCGCAATGTCCTGGTCGTTGTCGAAAATCGGCACGCGCACCCGGGACTCGTGGGTCGACACGCCGCTGAAGGCCTTTTGCAGTTCGTAGTCTTCGAACTCGATGAAATCTTCCGGCGTCAGGCGCGACAGCACCGTGGCGTTCACCGAATGGGTGTGCAGCACCGCGCCGATCTCCGGACGCCAGCTATAGAGCTGGGTGTGCAACAGGGTTTCGGCGGACGGCTTCTTGCCTGGCTCCAGGCTGTTGCCTGACAAGTCGGTGGCCAGCACATCGTCCGGGCCCAGTTGGCCCTTGTGCTTGCCGGACACGGTCAGCAAGGCTTCGGTCGGCGACAGGCGGGTCGAGTAATTGCTGCTGGTGGCCGGCGACCAGCCGCGGCCATACAGAAAGCGCCCGGCGTCGATGATTTCCTGGGCGAGGTGTTCACGGGTAAGGCTCATGGCCTGTCCTCTTGCATACGTGTGGCAATGATAACGGCAGCGGCAAAGGCTGCGAGGCTGGCAATACTAAAGGTCAATGTGGCGCCGAGGGCATTCCAGCTGTAGCCGGAATACAACGCGCCCAGTGCACCGCCGGTGCCGGCCAGCGCGGCATACAACGCCTGGCCCTGGCCTTGCTGGCGCGCGCCGAAGCTACGTTGCACGAACTGGATGGCAGCGGCGTGAAAGCTGCCGAAGGTGGCGGCGTGCAGCACCTGGGCGAACAGCAACACCCAAAGGAACTCGGCAAACGAGCCGAGCAACAACCAACGCAAAGCCGCCAGCAGGAAACTCGTCAGCAGCACCCGGCGTACCGAGAAGCGCGCGAGAATCTTGCTCATGAACAGAAACATCAAGACTTCGGCGACCACGCCGACCGCCCAGAGCATGCCGATCAGCCCGCGACTGTAACCGAGTCGCTCAAGGTGCAAGGTCAGAAAGGTGTAATACGGCCCGTGACTCATCTGCATCAGCGCCACGCACGCATAAAACGCCAACACCCCGGGGTTGCGCAATTGCTGGAGGAATCCGTCCCCCGCCAACCGTTCACCCTGAACCGGTTGCGCGTTGGGCACCCAGAGACTGCTGACGACGATCCCGGCCATGATCAGCACCAGTGCCACCGGGTAAATGTCGAGGCTGAGCCATTCGAACAATCGGCCCAGCGCCACGACAGTGATGATGAAACCGATGGAGCCCCACAGGCGAATCTGACTGTAACGCGAGGTCTGTCCCCGCAAATGAGCCAGGGTGATGACCTCGAACTGCGGCAACACCGCATGCCAGAAAAACGCGTGCAAGGCCATGACCATCGCCAGCCAGGCGTAGCTTTTGCTGACGAAAATCAGCGAGAAGGTCAGCAAGGTGCAGGCGGCGCCGAAACGCACGATCGCCAGGCGTCGCCCGGTGTAGTCACCGAGCCAGCCCCAGATATTCGGCGCCACGCAGCGCATCAGCATCGGGATCGCCACCAGTTCGCCAATGCGCGCGGCGCTGAAGCCCAGATGATCGAAGTACAGCGCCAGAAACGGCGCTGTCGAACCGAGCAAGGCGAAATAGAACAGGTAGAAGCTGGAAAGCCGCCAGTACGGGAGCGCCGCCACCGTCATCAGACTGCAGCGGCTTTCAGATCAGCCATTAAAGCTGCCCCAACACCGGAGTGCTCACGCGCACATCGGCGTTCTGCCCGCGGTGACGCAGCAAGTGGTCCATCAGCACGATGGCCATCATCGCTTCGGCGATTGGCGTGGCGCGGATGCCGACGCACGGGTCGTGACGGCCCTTGGTGACGACCTCCACCGGGTTGCCATGGATATCGATGGAACGGCCCGGCGTGGTGATGCTCGATGTAGGCTTGAGCGCCAGGTGCGCAACGATCGGCTGACCCGACGAAATGCCACCGAGAATGCCGCCGGCGTTGTTGCTGAGGAAACCTTCCGGGGTCATTTCATCGCGGTGTTCAGTGCCACGCTGGGCGATGCTGGCAAAACCGGCACCGATTTCCACGCCCTTGACCGCGTTGATGCTCATCAGCGCATGGGCCAGTTCGGCGTCGAGGCGGTCGAAGATCGGCTCGCCGAGGCCCGGCATCACGCCTTCGGCGACCACGGTGATCTTCGCGCCGACCGAATCCTGGTCGCGACGCAACTGGTCCATATAGGCTTCCAGCTCCGGCACTTTGTCCGGGTCGGGGCTGAAGAAGGCGTTATCTTCCACCGAATCCCACGTCTTGAACGGGATTTCGATCGGGCCGAGCTGGCTCATGTAGCCACGAATGACGATGCCCTGGGTGGCCAGGTATTTCTTGGCAATCGCGCCGGCGGCTACGCGCATGGCGGTTTCACGGGCCGAACTGCGACCGCCGCCGCGGTAATCGCGCTCACCGTATTTGTGATGGTAGGTGTAGTCGGCGTGGGCCGGACGGAACAGATCCTTGATCGCCGAGTAGTCCTTGGACTTCTGGTCGGTGTTGCGGATCAACAGGCCGATGGCGCAACCGGTGGTGCGGCCTTCGAACACGCCGGAAAGGATTTCGACTTCGTCGGCTTCCTGGCGCTGGGTGGTGTGGCGGCTGGTGCCGGGCTTGCGGCGGTCCAGGTCGCGCTGCAGGTCCTCAAGGGAGATCTCCAGGCCCGGCGGGCAGCCATCGACAATGGCGACCAACGCCGGACCATGGCTTTCGCCCGCGGTGGTGACAGTGAACAGCTTGCCGTAGGTATTGCCGGACATGCAGGACGCTCCGTGAAATCGAACCTAAAATACGTAATGCGCGCCAGTATACGCAGGCTACCCAAGTAGTTCATCCTCGAACCTTATGGGTGCCTGCGAGTCCAACCGGCACCTTGTTGATGATGGCGTGATGATGCTGCGAGTTCTAGCCTTGAGCCTTACCCTGTTTACCGGTTTTGTACAGGCCTCCGTCCTGCAACGCCCGATCACCCTGGACACCGACAGTGGCGAGCTTTTCGGCTCGCTGTTGCTGCCCAAGTCCGACACGCCGGTACCGGTTGTCCTGATCATTTCCGGCTCCGGCCCTACGGATCGTGACGGAAACAACCCCGACGGCGGGCGCAACGACAGCCTCAAACGGCTGGCCTGGGTGCTGGCCAAACACAACATCGCCAGTGTGCGTTACGACAAACGCGGCGTGGCGGCGAGCCTTGCGGCAACGCCCGATGAACGCAATCTGTCGGTGGAAGCCTACGTGGCCGATGCCGTGGCCTGGGGGCAGAAGCTCAAGGCCGACCCGCGCCTGGGCAAACTGATTTTGCTGGGCCACAGCGAAGGTGCGTTGATTGCCAGCCTGGCGGCGCCAAGTGTCGACGCCGCGGCGGTGATTTCCCTGTCCGGCAGCGCGCGGCCGATCGATCAAGTGCTGCGCCAGCAGTTGAGCAATCGCTTGCCGCCGGCCTTGATGCTGCGCAGCAATGAACTGCTCGACAGCCTCAAGGCCGGCCACACTGACGACAACGTGCCGCCGCAGTTGCAGGTGATTTTCCGCCCCAGCGTGCAGCCGTACCTGATTTCACTGTTCCGCCAGGACCCGGCAGCCGCCTTCGCCAAACTGAAGATGCCGGCACTGATCATTCAGGGCAGCAACGACATCCAGGTCGGCGTGGGTGACGCCAGGGCGCTCAAAGCCGCCAAACCGGACGCCGAACTGGCACTGATCGAAGGCATGAACCACGTCATGCGCATCGTGCCCAACGACGTGAAGCGGCAATTAGCCTCCTATAAAGATCCGCAATTGCCCCTGGCGGCGGAGCTCGGCGCACGAATCCTCGGATTTATTGACGGACTTCGCCCCAGTTAAGCTCCAGTCCTGAAAAAAACGGCCGATAAGCCTTTGTCGCCAGCGCTATGACTGGTGGCAACAGGGCTTGGACAGGATCTCGCCGTTATGACTGATACCCAGACTTCACCCGACTCCACCGCTGAAAAAGACACACCGCCAGCGGTCGAGCTGCCGTGGGCGGACGTCCACGTCGAGCACCACAAAATGCTCCGCCTGGCGCCGTTGCAAACCGACCGTAACACCGGCGGCCGACCGCTGCGCTTTGTCGAATTCGGTTACGCCGAACGCAACAGCAAGGAGCACAGCCTGCTGCGCATGGCCATCAAGCTGCCAGGCCAACGGGTGCGCAAAGAACAGAATTATCTGGATGTGTGGGTCGATCACACCGCCAAACGCGTGCATTTCGCTCCGGAAAGCGGCTTGCAGATAGAGCCGATGAACCGTGGCATCGGGCGCTATATGGCGGCTCAAGGCATCACTTGGGCGAAGAAACGATGGCCCGCCTACACCGTCGACGGCACTGACCTGAACAACAAGGACGCGTTGAACGAAGACACGCGCCTGCGCCGCGACCACTTTCTGCGGGTGCACGGTTTTGACGTGGCCTACGCCGATGCCCAGCATTTGAAGGGCAGCGTCAAAGAGGTGCAGATCGGTGATTTGCTGGGCGACTGGAACAGCGAAAAGCTGCAACAGGTGGAAATCCTCGAAGCCGCGCAGATGCTCCAGCAAGCCGAGCAGAACCTGGCGGAACAGGAAGTCAAACTGAAGAAACACGAAGAAAAGGTCAGCAAGTACAAGCGTGAAGACGCTGGACTGCGTTTTACCATTACCTGTCTGGTGGCGTTTGCGGTGTTTCAGGCGGGGTTGTTGATCTGGATTGCCACGCATCGGTAACCGACATCAAACCCAATTGTGGTGAGGGAGCTTGCTCCCTCACCACAATATTCGGGGTCAGATGCGAGAAGCGAACAGCGCCTGATGATCGCGGCACTGCTCGGCGGTCAGCATGAACACCCCATGCCCACCGCGCTCGAACTCCAGCCAGGCGAAATCGACTTCCGGGTACAACGCCTCAACGTGAACCTGGCTGTTACCCACCTCGACGATCAATAAACCTTTCTCGGTCAGATGATCCGCCGCTTCGGCGAGCATGCGGCGCACCAGATTCAAACCGTCGTCGCCACAGGCCAGGCCCAGCTCGGGTTCGTGTTGATATTCGTCCGGCATGTCGGCGAAATCTTCCGCATCGACGTAAGGCGGGTTCGACACGATCAGGTCGAAACGTTGCCCTGGCAAACCATCGAAACCATCGCCCTGAACGGTGAACACGCGCTCGTCGACACCGTGGCGCTCGATGTTCTGGTTAGCCACTTCCAGTGCTTCGAACGACAGGTCGGCCAAAACCACTTCGGCGTTCTGGAACTCATAGGCACAGGCGATACCGATGCAACCGGAACCGGTGCACAAGTCGAGAATGCGCGCAGGTTCGGCACCCAGCCACGGCTCGAAACGTTTTTCGATCAGCTCGCCAATCGGCGAACGCGGGATCAGCACGCGTTCGTCGACAATGAACGACAAGCCGCAGAACCAGGCTTCGCCCAGCAGGTAAGCGGTCGGAATGCGTTCTTCGATGCGGCGCTTGAGCAAGCGTTGCAGATTGACCAGCTCATCGTCCTCCAGACGGCAGTCCAGATAGCTGTCGGCGATTTCCCACGGCAAGTGCAGCGCACCCAATACCAGTTGACGGGCTTCGTCCCAGGCGTTGTCGGTCCCATGGCCGAAAAACAGATCCTCCCCATGGAAGCGGCTGACGGCCCAACGGATATGGTCACGCAGGGTACGAAGGCGGGAAGTGATCACGGGGTAAACTCCAGAAAAAACGACTGACGATTCTAACAGCCAAAAGGCGCCGCGACGACGCAGGAAAAACACCGGATCAGATGTAGGACTCTTCTATTTTTTCAGCGAGCTATTGAACAGAACGAGTATCTTGACAAGGCTGCGAGCCAGCAACGGCGGTGCCTGCGATGGAAGCGATTCACAGAAGCGCTCAGCCAGAGGACAATGCCGCAAAAGCCCCACCCGAAGGAGCCCCAGAATGTCCGTTCCAAAAACGATGTTTCAACTCAGCGGCCGTGGTTATGCAGCGGCCAATCTGGGTCATGCGACCCTAGTCATCATCGATGCCCAGAAAGAATACCTCAGTGGTCCGCTGGCCCTGAGCGGCATGGATGCTGCCGTCGCGAACATCAAACACCTGCTGACCGCTGCCCGTGCAGCCGGTCGGCCAATCGTGCATGTGCGTCACCTCGGCACCGTCGGTGGGCTGTTCGATCCCCAGGGCGAACGCGGTGAGTTCATCCCGGGCCTGGAGCCACAGGGCGACGAAACCGTCATCGGCAAATTGCTGCCAAGCGCGTTTCACGGCACCGAACTGTACGATCGCCTGCAACAACTGGGCTCGCTCGACCTGATCGTTTGCGGTTTCATGAGTCACTCCAGCGTCAGCACCACCGTGCGTGCGGCGAAGAACCTGGGCTTTCGCTGCACCCTGGTGGAAGACGCCTGCGCGACGCGGGATTTGCCTTGCAAGGGCGGGATCCTCAGCGCCGAACACGTTCAGCAGACCGAAATGGCGATCATGGCGGACAACTTCGCCACCCTCGCCCTGACCCGCGACCTGATCTGATCGACCGTCGATGAGCGGCCCAAACCGCCGCTCATCCGCAAAAGCCTCTCATTTGCCGTAATTGCCCTAGCCTCAGGAACATCCCGGTCAACTCCCGGTCGAAGGGCCGATACCCATTGAGGAAGGTCGGAATGAAGTTATCCGATGGTTTTGATGCACGCCGCTTGCGGCCCAAGGGCCAACGCAACTGGCGATTTCGTTTCGGCGCAGCGTTCGCTGCCCTGCTGGCGATGTGCGGTGTATTGCTGGCGATGGCCGGCGCGGCCAGCCTGCTCGGGCGGCCACCGGCGTTGGGCGAGTTGAATGCCAGCCCGCTGGGCTCGTCGATCATTCTGGCGGTGGGCGTGTTCGTGCTGTACCTCGGCGTGTCGCTATGGCGCCGCTGCCGTCGCCGTTCGCGCCAGTCGCGAGAGCTGAACATAGCCCCGCACCTGATGAAAAAACACGACTGAATCAAAGGCCTGGCGTTTTGACGGGCCTCAATTGTTATGGATAGCGCTCCGACTTGGGTAAACTGCCCCCCCTTCGCGGAGGCTGACATGCAAGACGACGATTTTTCCCTGTTCAAAAGCGCGATCCAAGGCGTCAAGCCGATCAAGCACGATCGCGCCGAAACCGGCAAACCCAAGGCCGACCGCGCGCAAATCGCCAAGCTGCGCCAGGCCGCCACTGTGCGCACCGATGCGACCACCGTTGACGGGCTGTCCGATCAGTTTGTGATTGATGTCGGCCCGGAAGACGAGCTGATGTGGGCGCGTGACGGTGTTCAGGAAAGCCAGATGCGCAAGCTCAAGATCGGACAGATTCCGTTCGAAGGCAGCCTCGACCTGCATGGCATGAACGTGGAAAAGGCCCGTGAAACCCTCTGGGCGTTTCTGGCCGAAGCAACTAAATTCGAAATCCGCTGCGTGCGCGTCACCCACGGCAAAGCCGTGCGTCTGGACGGCAAGCGGCCGATGATCAAGAGTCACGTCAACACCTGGCTACGTCAGCATCCACAGGTGCTCGGCTTCACCTCGTGCCAGCCGAAACACGGCGGCGCTGGAGCGGTTTACGTGATGCTTAAACGCACCATGATGGAAGGTCGCGACGAGTAAAGCTGTCGCTTCACGCTTGCAGCGCCGTGTTTGCCACCGTACCCTTGCCCTTTGCGTAAAATCCCACAGGTAGTTTCATGTCCCTGGAACAGAATTACACCGCGATTCTCGGCCAATTGGGCGAGGACGTGTCCCGCGAGGGCCTGCTCGACACGCCAAAACGTGCCGCCAAAGCCATGCAGTACCTCTGCCGCGGTTATGAACAGACGCTGGAAGAGGTCACCAACGGTGCCTTGTTCAGCTCCGACAACAGCGAGATGGTGCTGGTCAAGGACATCGAGCTCTACTCGTTGTGCGAGCATCACCTGCTGCCGTTCATCGGCAAGGCGCACGTTGCCTATATTCCGAGCGGCAAGGTACTGGGACTGTCGAAAGTCGCGCGGATCGTCGATATGTACGCCCGCCGCCTGCAGATCCAGGAAAACCTCAGCCGCCAGATCGCCGATGCGGTCCAGCAAGTCACCGGCGCCCTGGGCGTGGCGGTGGTGATCGAGGCCAAGCACATGTGCATGATGATGCGCGGTGTGGAGAAACAGAATTCGACGATGATCACCTCGGTGATGCTCGGTGAGTTCCGCGAAAACGCCGCCACCCGCAGCGAGTTTCTCAGCCTGATCAAGTAACGCGCAGCAAGAAGAAAACCGGCACTGATCGCCGGTTTTTTTTCGCCTGCGAAAAATCAGGTAAGCTGCGCGCCTTCTGTTTGCCCTGAGAGACTTATACCGTGTTCGTCAAAGCGCTTCGTGTCGGCCTCGGCCAACTGATCATCTTCATCGATTTCATCACCCGCCCTGGCAAGAAGCAGCGCCCCGCCGCCGCTCAGGCTCAGGTCGAAGCGGCCGCCAAGGACCTGACGCTGTATCAGTTCCACGCCTGCCCGTTCTGCGTGAAAACCCGTCGCACCCTGCGTCGCCTGAACGTTCCGGTGGCCTTGCGCGATGCCAAGAACAACGAACAGGATCGCCAGGCCCTGCTGGAGCAAGGCGGCAAGATCAAGGTGCCGTGCCTGCGCATCGAAGAGAATGGCCAGACCACCTGGATGTATGAGTCCAAGGTGATCATTGATTATCTGGATAAGCGGTTTGCTGCGGTCTGACGCTTCTGTGGCGCCGGTATAAACACCGCAAAACCCGAACAAAAATAAACCGGCCGATTGGCCGGTTTATTCGTTTCTACCCCCTCTCCCACCAACAGCCTCAGGCTGCTTGCGCCGCCTGGGCCTGACGCACCACCGCTGCCAATCGCTTGAGCCCTTCGTCCAGCCGTGCCGGATCAATGTGGCTGAAGTTCAGCCGCAGATGGCCGGGGTTGTTATCCGGCTCAGGGAAAAACGGTTCGCCCGGCATGAACGCCACATCTGCTGCCAGCGCCGCTTTGAGCAGCGTGCGGGTATCCAGCGGCAGCTTGAGCGTCAGCCAGAAAAACAGCCCACCCTGCGGCACGTTCCAATCCGCCAGATCGGAAAAATGCCTTTCCAGTGCCGACTGGAACGCATCCCGACGAACCCGGTAGAAGTCCCGCAACTCGCCCAAGTGCTGCTGGTATTTTTCAGTACCGATCCATTGCAGCGCTTGCCATTGCCCGATGCGGTTGGTGTGCAGATCGGCCGATTGCTTGAGCCGCAGCAAATGCGGGAACAGGTCCGGACTGGCAATCAAATAACCAACCCGCAGGCCCGGCAGCAGGGTTTTCGACACGGTGCCGGTGTAGATCCAACTGGCCTTGGTCAAGCGGCTGACGATCGGTGTGGCGCTGCCGCCATCGAAGGTCAGTTCGCGATAGGGTTCGTCTTCGATCAGGGTCACGCCGAACTCGTCGAGCAACGCTGCCACCGCATCGCGCTTGGCTTCGCTGTAGCGCACCGCCGACGGATTCTGAAACGTCGGGATCAGGTAGATGAACGCTGGCTTGTGTTGTTCCAGACGGCTGCGCAGTTGCACCAGGTTCGGGCCATCAGCCTCCAGCGGGACGGTGATGCAATCGGCGCCAAACAGCTGAAAAATCTGCAACGCCGCCAGGTAGGTCGGCGCTTCAAGCAGGATTTCGGTGCCTTTGTCGATGTGGAGCTTGGCCGCCAGATCGAGGGTTTGTTGCGAACCGCTGACCACCAATACCTGACTCGCCTCACACGGCACGCCCAACGCCCGGGCTTCGGCCGCCAACGCTTCACGCAGTGCCGGCTCGCCTTCGCTCATCCCGTATTGGCCCATGGACAGCGGCATCTGCGCCCACTCGACTTTCGGCAGCATGGCTTCGGCCGGCAAACCGCCGGCGAACGACATCACTTCCGGGCGCTGGGCGGCGGCGAGGATTTCACGGATCAAAGAACTTTTAAGGCGCGAGACACGTTCGGAAAAAGCCATGGGGGTCACCGGTAGCGAGGCCTGAGGAAAATGAGTCAAACTGATTGACCGAAATTACGACAGACCGAGCGGATACGTCAACATGCTTGACCTTAAAAACCCCACCACCCAGCAACAAGCCATGGAAGCGTTTTTCTTCGGCTATCAGGCCTTCACCGCCAAGGCTGATGAAATGCTCGAGCGGCGCGGCTTGAGCCGGGTGCATCAGCGCATTGTGTTTTTCATCGCGCGTTATCCGAACCTGAGTGTCAAGGAGTTGCTGGCGTTGCTCGGCGTGACCAAGCAGGCGCTGAACATTCCGCTGCGGCAGTTGGTGGAAATGCATTTGGTGAACAGCGTCGCGTCCCAGACCGACAAGCGTAAGCGGCTGCTGGAACTGACTGTGGAAGGCGCGCGGTTCGAGCAGTCGTTACGGCGCGAGCAGGTGAAATTGCTCGAGCGGGTGTTTGCCGAAGCTGGGGAGACGGCGGTGAATGGGTGGTTGGCGGTGAATCTGGCATTGGGGGAAGTAACCAGAGTTGATCGGGACGACACCTGACTGTGGCGAGGGAGCTTGCTCCCGTTCGGCTGCGCAGCAGTCGCAAAGAACGATAACGCCGGTATGCCTGAAAAATTGCCACCGCCTGAGTCGGGCCGCTGCGCGCCCCAGCGGGAGCAAGCTCCCTCGCCACAAACAGCTCGCTACACATCACATTTCATATCTATATACCCCGCCTGCCATTTTTTTCGTCTACAAAATCAAAAACATTATTTGCTTTATTTGTATACAAAAGCATAATTCGCTTCGTGCGAGTTCCTGACCATCAGGTCAACAAATTCGCAAGCACCTCAAAGGGTCGCTGCCACCCTCATGGGTCCGGCCCTGGAAATAACAATAAAACTCTTGAGGAGTACTCGCTGTGGAAAGCCGCAAATCCGAAGCCTCGACGCTGGAACTCTCGCCGCCGTTACGCAATGGCTGGCTGGAGCGCATCTTCAAACTCAGCTTGCACGGCACCACGGTGAAGACCGAGCTGATCGCCGGTCTGACAACCTTCATCACCATGGCCTACATCATCTTCGTCAACCCCAACATCATGGCCGATGCCGGGATCGATCACGGTGCCGCGTTCGTGGCCACCTGCATCGCCGCCGCGCTGGGTTGCCTGTTGATGGGCCTGTACGCCAACTGGCCGGTGGGCCTGGCGCCGGGCATGGGCCTGAACGCGTTCTTCACCTACACCGTGGTCGGCACCATGGGCTACAACTGGGAAACCGCTCTCGGCGCGGTGTTCGTGTCCGGCGTGTTGTTCATGTTCCTGACCTTTTCCCGGATTCGTGAATGGCTGCTCAATAGCATTCCGGTGAGCCTGCGCTTCGCCATGGGTGCGGGTGTGGGCCTGTTTCTGGGGCTGATCGGCCTGAAAACCTCGGGCATCGTCGTCGATAGCCCGGCCACCCTGATCAAGCTCGGCTCCCTGCGCGAGCCCGGCCCGCTGCTGGCTGCCATCTGCTTCCTGATGATCGCCGTGCTCAGCTACCACAAAGTGTTCGGCGCGATCCTCATCAGCATCATCACCGTGACCCTGGCCGGCTGGGGCTTGGGCCTGGTGCACTACGAGGGCATCATGTCGGCCCCGCCAAGCCTGGCACCGACCTGGATGGCCATGAACATCGCCGGCGTGTTCAACGTCAGCATGATCAGCGTGGTGCTGGCCTTCCTCTTTGTGCACATGTTCGACACCGCCGGCACCTTGATGGGCGTCGCCCAGCGCGCCAACCTGGTGAACGCTGACGGCCGGATCGAAAACCTGTCCCGCGCCATGAAAGCCGACAGTGCATCCAGTGTTTTCGGGGCGGTGGTCGGTGTGCCGCCAGTTACCAGCTATGTGGAAAGTGCCGCTGGCGTAGCGGCGGGTGGTCGGACTGGTCTTACCGCCGTGACCGTAGGTGTGCTATTTATTGCCGCAATGTTTTTCGCACCGCTGGCTGGCATGATCCCCGCTTATGCAACCGCCGGTGCGCTGATTTATGTAGCGATGCTGATGATGGGCGGCATGGCGCACATCGAATGGGAAGAAGCGACCGACAGCATTCCGGCGATCGTCACCGCGATCATGATGCCGCTGACCTTCTCGGTCGCCGACGGCATCGCGCTGGGCTTCATCACTTACGTGGTGCTGAAGGCCGGCACCGGTAAGTACAAGGAAATTTCGGTGAGCCTGTGGGTGCTCTGCGCGATCTTCATCGCCAAGTTCATCTTCTTATAAGCGTCACGCGGTACGCGTTTCAAACCAGCCTCACCCCGTCGGGTGGGGCTTTTGTGCATAGGGAGGAAAGTGATGAGTCTGGAAACCTGGCTGCTGTTCAGCGGCGCTGCGCTGGTGGTGATCCTGATACCGGGGCCACTGTCTTTGCTGATGATCAGCAACAGTCTGAATTACGGTTTGCGCCGTTCTTACCCGGCGTTTCTCGGGGGGGTGTTTGCTTCGATCTGCCTGCTCAGCGCTTCGGCGCTCGGCCTGGGTGCATTGCTGCTGGCGTCGGAACAGCTGTTCAGCGCCCTGAAAATCGTCGGCGCGCTGTATCTGTTCTACCTCGCCTGGCAGAGCTGGCAGCAATCACGCCAACCCTCCCTGGGCGCCGAAGTGCCCCAGGCTGCGCCGGTGCCACGCTTTCGTGCACTGTTCGGGCGCGCATTCATGCTCGGCGCCAGCAACCCGAAAGACATTTTGTTCTTTGCCGCGTTCCTGCCGCAGTTTTTGAGTGCCGAACAACCGTTCCTGCCGCAGTTGCTGGTGATGATTGCCACCTGGACCGTGCTGGATCTGCTGTGCAAGCTGGCTTATGGGCTGGGGGCTCATGGCGCGGCGCGGTATCTGCGTAGCGGCAAGGGGCAAAGCTGGTTTAACCGGGTCAGTGCCGGGTTGTTCAGCGGTGCGGGCGCGGCCTCATTGTTGAGCCGCTAAGGGCAAAAGATCGCAGCCTCGTTGCACTCGACAGCTCCTACAGGGGGAATGCGTTTCCATGTAGGAGCTGCCGAAGGCTGCGATCTTTTGACTTTCCACCAGGCGAAAAAAAGCCCGCAGTGTGAGCGGGCAAAAGACCAAAGAAGCTATATGCGCAGTCGCTTCCAGGTTGAGGCAGCTGCTTGGGGGATCAGCTGCCGCGATACGTGGAATAGCTGTATGGCGAAATCAGCAAAGGCACATGGTAGTGATCCTGTTCGGCAGAAATGCCGAACCGCAGCACCACCACGTCGAGGAACGCAGGCTCAGGCAACTGAACGCCACGGGCGCGGTAGTAATCGCCCGCATGAAATTGCAGCTGATAGACCCCGGTACGGTAGTCATCGCCTTGCAGCAACGGCGCATCGACCCGGCCGTCGCTGTTGGTGAGCGCCGTGGCGACCAGCTCCAGCTGCGAGCCTTCGACGCGGTACAGCTCGACCTTGATCGAACTGCCCGGGCAACCGTGAGCAGCGTCCAAAACGTGTGTAGTCAAACGTCCCATTGATTCTGCGCGCCTGCCTGCGTGGAGCAGTCAGACCTCGCACCTCCCGAAGTCAGTTGAAAAGGAGACCGCACCGTTCCGGAGCACGAAAAGTTGCGGCGAGCGACTGATTAAGACATTTTTCAAAAAAATTGTACACAATAAAAACGACATTTTTACTGCCACCAACGGCATTCATGGTTTGCGGGCGAATCTTGCGCAAAACCATAAGATCAATGGACCTTCCATCCATTAGCTGACCAGTCAGGCAGGTTTCTTGCAGTACTCTCCAATGAGAGCAGTCAGTGAAAAATGCAAAAAATCAGGCTTACAAAGTGAATATAAAGTTGTATACAATCACTCCATCGCTGTGACGCCAGCCTGCCCTCTCATCGCCAGGCCGCCACACACACCCTGACTTTGAACAAGTCGACACGAACAAGAAGGAAGACTGCAGTGAGCGCTGACTACCCACGCGACCTGATCGGTTACGGCAGTAACCCTCCTCACCCACACTGGCCGGGCAATGCCCGCATCGCCCTGTCCTTCGTGCTCAACTACGAGGAAGGTGGCGAGCGCAATATCCTTCACGGCGATAAAGAGTCCGAAGCCTTCCTCTCGGAAATGGTCTCGGCGCAGCCGCTGCAAGGCGAGCGCAACATGAGCATGGAATCCCTTTACGAGTATGGCAGCCGTGCCGGCGTCTGGCGGATTCTGAAACTGTTCAAGGAATTCGACATCCCGCTGACCATCTTCGCCGTGGCCATGGCCGCCCAGCGTCACCCGGACGTGATCCGCGCGATGGTCGAGGCCGGCCACGAGATCTGCAGCCACGGCTATCGCTGGATCGACTACCAGTACATGGACGAAGCGCAGGAACGCGAGCACATGCTCGAAGCGATCCGCATCCTCACCGAAATCACCGGCGAGCGCCCGCTGGGCTGGTACACCGGCCGCACCGGCCCGAACACCCGCCGGCTGGTGATGGAGGAAGGCGGTTTCCTCTACGACTGCGACACCTACGACGACGACCTGCCCTACTGGGAACCGAACAACCCGACCGGCAAGCCACACCTGGTGATTCCGTACACCCTGGACACCAACGACATGCGCTTCACCCAGGTTCAGGGTTTCAACAAGGGCGACGACTTTTTCGAATACCTGAAGGACGCCTTCGACGTGCTATATGCCGAAGGCGCCGAGGCACCGAAAATGTTGTCGATCGGCCTGCACTGCCGGCTGATCGGCCGCCCGGCGCGCCTGGCCTCACTCAAGCGCTTTATCGAATACGCTAAAAGTCATGAACAGGTGTGGTTCAGCCGCCGTGTCGACATCGCTCGCCACTGGCAGCAAACCCATCCGTACCAAGGGGCTGCCAAATGAGCCACTTCCAGACACTGAAGCCCTCGACCCTGAGCCGCGACGCATTTATCGCCGCCTTCGCCGACATCTACGAACACTCGCCATGGGTGGCCGAGAAGGCCTTCGACCTGGGCCAGGACGCTTCGATCGACCAGATCGAAACCCTGCACCAGCGCATGAGCGACATCCTGTTAAGCGCCGATCACGCCAGCCAACTGGCCCTGATCAACGCGCACCCGGACCTGGCCGGCAAAGCTGCCGTCCAGGGCCAACTGACCGAAGCCAGCACCCATGAACAAGCTGGCGCCGGTATTCACCAATGCACGGCCGAAGAGTTTGAGCGCTTCACCGAGCTGAACGACGCCTACAAGGCCAAGTTCAAGTTTCCCTTCATCATGGCGGTAAAAGGCAGCAACCGGCATCAGATCCTCGCGGCGTTCGAAACGCGCATTCACAATTCGGTCGACACCGAATTCAAATGCGCGCTGGCGGAGATCAACAAGATCGCGTTGTTCCGATTACTGACCCTATAGCGAGCTTTGCCCGAGTGTTCTCAAACGCAAACAGCACCCAGGGCACTGCAAGCATCCCAAGCCAACTTATTAAAGGCAGACAAGAAGAATGAAAGCTTACGCCGTACCTTTCGAGAAGTTCGTCAACCTGGCCGACGCCCGTCTGGGCACCAAAATCATCTCGGTCACCGATGACTGGTTCGCAGACGCCAACCGTCTGTTCCAGCCGACCCCGGCCGTGTGGAAAGAGGGCGTGTTCGATGACAACGGCAAGTGGATGGACGGCTGGGAGTCGCGCCGCAAGCGCTTCGAAGGCTACGACAGCGCGGTGATCCGCCTGGGCGTACCGGGTTCGATCAAAGGCGTGGACATCGACACTTCATTCTTCACCGGCAACTACCCGCCATCGGCCTCCCTGGAAGCCTGCTTCCTGGCCTCGGGCGAGCCGGACGAAAACACCCAGTGGACTGAAGTGCTGTCGGCCGTCGAGCTGCAGGGCAACAGCCATCACTACCACGAAATCAATAACGACCAGGCGTTCAGCCACCTGCGCTTCAACATCTATCCGGATGGTGGCGTGGCCCGTCTGCGCGTGTACGGCATTCCGTTCCGCGACTGGTCGGCCGTTGGCGACAACGAACAAGTCGACCTGGCTGCAGCCCTGAACGGCGGTCGCGCCCTCGCCTGCTCCGATGAACACTTCGGCCGCATGAGCAACATTCTCAACCCGGGCCGTGGCATCAACATGGGCGATGGCTGGGAAACCGCACGTCGTCGTACCCCAGGCAATGACTGGGTGATCGTCGCGCTGGGCCATGCGGGTGAAGTCGAGAAAGTCATCGTCGACACCCTGCACTTCAAGGGCAACTACCCGGACAGCTGCTCGATCCAGGGTGCCTTCGTGAAGGGCGGCACCGACAGCCAGATCGAAACCCAATCGCTGTTCTGGCGCGAACTGCTGCCAAGCCAGAAGCTGGAAATGCACGCCGAACACACCTTCGCCGAGCAGATCAAGGCGCTGGGCCCGATCACCCACATCCGCCTGAACGTGTTCCCGGATGGTGGTGTGAGCCGCCTGCGCGTTTTGGGCAAGGTCGCGAAGTAATGCTGAGCCTGTAGGAGCCGGCTTGCTGGCGATAGCGCCCTCACTGACGCCATCGCCAGCAAGCCGGCTCCTACAAAAGCAGTACCCCAACACATTCGAGATTAAGAAGACCAGCATGCGCACATTGACGATTGAACCGCTGACCAAAGAAGCCTTCGCCCCTTTCGGTGACGTGATCGAAACCGACGGCAGCGATCACTTCATGATCAACAACGGTTCGACCATGCGCTTCCACAAACTGGCGACGGTGGAAACCGCCACGCCAGAGGACAAGGCGATCATCAGCATCTTCCGCGCCGACGCGCAGGACATGCCGCTGACGGTACGCATGCTGGAGCGCCATCCGCTGGGCAGTCAGGCGTTCATTCCGCTGCTCGGCAACCCCTTTCTGATCGTGGTCGCGCCACTTGGCGATGCACCTGTATCAGGCTTGGTCCGCGCCTTCGTCACCAACGGCAGGCAGGGCATTAATTACCATCGCGGCGTCTGGCACCACCCGGTGCTGACGATCGAAAAGCGGGATGACTTCCTGGTGGTTGATCGCAGTGGCACAGGCAATAACTGCGATGAGCATTTTTTCCAAGAGGATGAGTGTTTGATCCTCGCCCCCCACCAATAAGAGAAGGTCTGATCACTCGACAACAAGGGTGACAGGCGAGAGGTAAAGACTGTGGAAGCACATCTGTTGGAATGGCTGAACCTGAGCGTGCGCTGGGTTCACATGATCACTGGCGTGGCCTGGATCGGCGCGTCGTTCTATTTCGTCTGGCTGGAAAACAACCTCAACCGGGTCAACCCGAAAAACGGGCTGGCGGGCGATTTGTGGGCGATCCATGGCGGCGGTATCTACCACCTGGAAAAATACAAACTGGCTCCACCGACCATGCCGGACAACCTGCACTGGTTCAAATGGGAAGCCTATTTCACCTGGCTGTCGGGGATCGCACTGCTGTGCGTGGTGTTCTACTCCAACCCGACGCTGTACCTGCTGGCTCCGGGCAGCACCCTGAGCGGCCCTGAAGGCGTGGCTATCGGCCTCGGCTCGTTGTTCATCAGCTGGTTCATCTACTCCTTCCTCTGCGACTCGGCCCTGGGCAAACGCCCTGCCCTGCTAGGCGCAATCCTGTTCGTGCTGATCATCGGCGCCGCCTACGGCTTCAGCAAAGTGTTCAGCGGTCGTGGCGCATACCTGCACGTCGGCGCGATCATCGGCACCATCATGGTCGGCAACGTGTTCCGCATCATCATGCCGGCCCAGCGCGCCCTGGTGGCGGCGATCGCCGAGAATCGCACGCCCGATCCGGCGCTGCCGGCCAAAGGTTTGCTGCGTTCGCGGCACAACAACTACTTCACCTTGCCGGTGCTGTTCATCATGATCAGCAACCACTTCCCGAGCACCTACGGCAGCCAATACAACTGGCTGATCCTGGCCGGGATCGCGGTGCTGGCGGTGTTGGTGCGTCACTACTTCAACACCCGTCACGACAGCCACAAATTCGCCTGGACCCTGCCCGTTGCGGCGGTCGGCATGATTTGCCTGGCCTACGTGACCGGCCCGGCGCCGATGTCCAGCGCACCTGAAGTGGCCAAGGCACCTGGGACCATCGAGTACCAGCCGCTGCCGGAAACCGCCCTGGGCGGTGGTGCCAAACCTGAAGCGGCGAAACCTGATGCGCCTGCCGCTGCACCGGCCCAGGCCTCGAATCAGGGCCCGACGTTCGACAAGGTTCACAGCGTGATTCAGGAACGTTGCGCGGTCTGTCACTCGGCCAAACCCACCAGCCCGCTGTTCAGTGCCGCACCGGCCGGCGTGATGTTCGATACGCCAGAACAGATCCGCCAAAACGCTGCCCGCATCCAGGCTCAAGCGGTCACCAGCCAGATCATGCCACTGGGCAACATCACCCAGATGACCCAGCAGGAACGTGACCTGATCGGCGCGTGGATTGTTCAGGGAGCTCCGACCCATTAATCGTTGAAAAGCTTCGCGGGCAAGTCGGATCGCCGCCCGCTCGCTCCTACAAGGTCAACACAATCCCTGTAGGAGCGAGGCTTGCCCGCGAACGACCGCACTGCGGTCCCCCTGATACAAAAATCACAAGAATAAAAAAGATCCGAGGTGTTGCATGTCCGAGCTATCCGAAGCGCGCATCCCCGACGCACCCGCCATTCAACGTTTACCCCTTGTGCAACTGATTCTGGTCAGTCTGCAACACGTTCTGCTGATGTACGGCGGCGCCATTGCAGTGCCGCTGATCATCGGGCAGGCCGCCGGCCTGAACCGTGAAGAAATCGCTTTCCTGATCAACGCCGACCTGCTGGTGGCAGGCATCGCCACCATCGTCCAGTCGCTGGGCATCGGTCCGATGGGCATCCGCATGCCGGTGATGATGGGCGCCAGTTTCGCCGCGGTCGGCAGCATGGTGGCCATGGCCGGCATGCCCGGCATCGGCCTGCAAGGGATTTTCGGCGCGACCATTGCCGCCGGTTTCTTCGGCATGCTCATCGCACCGTTCATGTCCAAGGTCGTGCGCTTCTTCCCGCCACTGGTGACCGGCACTGTCATCACCTCGATCGGTTTATCGCTGTTCCCTGTAGCCGTGAACTGGGCCGGTGGCGGCGCTGGCGCAGCCCAATTCGGTTCGCCTGTGTACCTGGCCATTGCTGCACTGGTGTTGGCCACCATTCTGCTGGTCCACCGCTTCATGCGCGGATTCTGGGTCAACATCTCGGTGCTGATCGGCATGTGCCTGGGTTACGCGATTTGCGGCGTGATCGGCATGGTCGACCTCAGCGGCATGGACCAGGCGCCGTGGCTGCAAATCGTCACCCCGCTGCATTTCGGCATGCCGAAATTCGAGCTCGCACCGATTCTGTCCATGTGCCTGGTGGTGGTAATCATCTTCGTCGAGTCCACCGGGATGTTCCTCGCGCTGGGCAAAATCACCGGCCAGGACGTCACGCCGCGGATGCTGCGTCGCGGCTTGCTGTGCGATGCCGGTGCTTCGTTTTTCGCCGGCTTCTTCAACACCTTCACCCACTCCTCATTCGCTCAGAACATCGGCCTGGTACAAATGACCGGCGTACGTTGCCGCTCGGTGACCATCGTCGCCGGTGGCTTACTGATCGTGCTGAGCCTGCTGCCGAAAGCCGCGTTCCTGGTGGCATCGATACCTCCGGCGGTACTCGGCGGCGCGGCGATTGCGATGTTCGGCATGGTCGCCGCCACCGGGATCAAGATTCTCCAGGAGGCCGACATCGGTGACCGGCGCAACCAGTTGCTGGTGGCGGTGAGTATCGGCATGGGGCTGATCCCGGTGGTGCGTCCGGAATTCTTCGCCCACCTGCCGATGTGGATGAGCCCGATCACCCACAGTGGCATCGCCATGGCCACGCTTAGCGCCCTGGCATTGAACCTGTTGTTCAACATCCTCGGCGGTCACGAACGCGCAGCCGTCAACGACTGCCACGCCCACACGCACTGACACAGTACAAAGCACACACCCTGTGGCGAGTTCCCACAGGGGTGGCTGCCTGCACCTCAAACAATAAAAACAAGAGGGAGCAACAGATGATTCGTACCCAGACAAGTCTGTCGTTCAGCAATGCCCCACACCTGTCGCCAGTGCTCTGTTGCGGGGCACTTGAGACCTGGCCAAGGAGTCAGTATTCTCCGCGGCCGCCCGAATCCGGTCTAAAAAAAAGCCCGGATTTAATTCCTGACCGGAAAGCCAACTTACCCCGGCTCCGGGCAGTATCAAGGCTTCCCGAAAAGACGCTCAATCGACTGTTTTAGAACAGCCGAACGGGCATTTTTTGGCTTTTTGAAAGCCTTGGCTCAGCTCTTGCTAACAGCACCAAAGCTGACCGAATGGATGATTTTTTTACAGCAGCAAGAAAAGGCGCCACACCAGAGCGCCGACCTTAGAAAAATAACGTGGAACCACCTACTTTTTGGGAGCAACCGAATGAAACGTACGTGCACCAGCCTGATGCTCGCGGGATCCTTGCTGGCCGGGGGCCAGGCCATGGCCGGCGACTTGCTGCAATGGCAGAACAACAGCCTGACCTACCTCTATGGCAAGGACTTCCAGGTCAACCCGCGCATTCAGCAAACCGTCACTTTCGAGCACGCCGATGCATGGAAATACGGCGACAACTTCATGTTCGTCGACAAGATTTTCTACAACGGCAAGGACGACCCCGGCGTCGGTTCGAACACCTACTACGGCGAAATCAGCCCGCGCTTGTCGTTTGGCAAAATCTTCGACCAGAAACTGGAGTTCGGCCCGGTCAAGGACGTGCTGCTGGCCATGACGTACGAGTTCGGTGAAGGCGATACCGAGTCTTACCTGATCGGTCCGGGTTTCGACCTGGCGATTCCTGGTTTCGACTACTTCCAGCTGAACTTCTACCAGCGTCACACCGAAGGCAGCCGCCCGGGTGACAACGTCTGGCAGATCACCCCGGTCTGGTCCTACACCATTCCGGTGGGCGATTCGAACATCCTGATCGATGGCTTCATGGACTGGGTGGTCGACAACGACAAGAACAGCAAAGGCACCTACCACGCCAACCTGCACTTCAACCCGCAGATCAAATACGACTTGGGCAAAGCGCTGAACATTGGCGAGAAGCAGTTGTATGTGGGTGTCGAGTACGACTATTGGTCGGACAAGTACGGGATCAGGGACAGTCAGTACTTCAAGACCGATCAGAGCAACACGAGCTTGCTGGTGAAGTTCCACTTCTGATCGTAAAAGCTTCGCGGGCAAGCCTCGCTCCTACAGGTCTTGTGTCGTTCACCGGTTATGTGAACGACTCAAATCCGTAGAAGCGAGGCTTGCCCGCGAACAGCCACACCGCAAATCTCAAGCCGGAACCGCAGGCTCCACCAACCCCAGAAACCGGCACAGCTCATCGCGCTTGGCCAACGCATCGCGCCGCCCCAGATCAATCAATTCGCTGCAATACCCCGCCTCGAACAGCAGATAACTCAGCACCCCTGCCCCGCTGGTCTTGGTCGCCCCCGGGCCGCGTAAAAACAGGCGCAAGGCTGCCGGCAGTTCCTGGCGATGCCGCGCGGCAATTTCATCGATTGGCTGACTCGGTGAAATCACCAACACATCCACCGGCGCCGCCCCCAATGCACGACTCGAGATGCCGTCGGGCAGCAGATGGCTGAACTGGTTCAGACGCTGCAACAACTCGATGTCACTTTCCAGGCTGTCAATGAACGTACTGTTGAGCAGGTGCCCACCGACTTGCGCCAGGGTCGGCTGCTGACCGGTGTAGGCACGTTGCAGCGGCTGTTGCGGATCGATCCCGCGCGGGTTGCCGCTGACGCCCACTACCAGCACGCGACTGGCGCCCAGGTGCAGGGCCGGGCTGATCGGTGCCGATTGACGCACCGCGCCATCGCCGAAATATTCTTCGCCGATTTTTACCGGTGCGAACAGCAACGGAATCGCGGAACTGGCGAGCAGATGGTCGACAGTCAGTTGGGTCGGCACGCCGACTCGCCGATGGCGCAACCAGGATTCGATGGTGCCGCCGCCCTGATAAAACGTGACGGCCTGGCCGGACTCGTAGCCGAACGCTGTAACCGCTACGGCCCGCAATTGCTTTTGCGCAATCGCTTCGGCAATCCCGGGCATGTGCAGTTTGTGATTAAGCAAGCGGCGCAGCGGCGAACTGTTAAGCAGGGCCACCGGCACCGGCGAGCCAATGCCCATCAGGTTGTGACTGACAAAACGGGCGGCCTGATGAATCACCCCCGGCCAATCGCTGCGTAATACCAGATGGCTGCGAAAACCTTGCCAGAAGGCCGTCAGACGCTCGATCGCACTCCGAAAATCCATCGCCCCACTGGCCAGGCTGACCGCATTGATCGCACCGGCCGAGGTGCCGACGATCACCGGAAACGGATTCGTCGCCCCCATCGGCAGCAGCTCGGCAATCGCTGCCAGCACGCCTACTTGATAGGCCGCACGAGCCCCACCGCCGGAAAGAATCAACCCTGTAACCGGTTCAGCAGGACTCATTGCAACACTCCATGGTGCTTAAAGGGATCGGTGACTCAACCGCGTTTGGCGTACAGTTTCGGCTCGCCCGGTGGGCGGCTCTTGAAGCGGCGATGCGCCCAGAGATATTGCTCCGGACATTCGCGCAACGCACCCTCCACCCATTGGTTGATCCGAATGCAATCGGCCTCTTCCGTCTCGCCGGGAAAGCCTTCGAGCGGGGCATGAATCACCAGTCGATAACCGCTGCCGTCAGCCAGTCGCTCCTGGGTGAACGGCACCACCAGCGCTTTGCCCAAGCGTGCGAATTTGCTGGTGGCGGTGACAGTCGCCGCCTGAATCCCGAACAGCGGCACGAAGATACTTTGCTTGGCGCCATAGTCCTGATCCGGTGCGTACCAGATCGCTCTCCCTGCGCGCAGCAGTTTGAGCATGCCACGCACGTCGTCGCGCTCCACCGCCAGCGAGTCGAGGTTATGCCGCTCGCGGCCTCGGCGCTGGATGAAGTCGAACAGCGGATTCTTGTGTTCGCGGTACATGCCATCGATGGTGTGTTGCTGACCGAGCAACGCTGCGCCGATCTCCAGCGTGGTGAAGTGCACAGCCATCAGAATCACGCCCTTGCCTTGCGCCTGAGCCTGTTTCAAATACTCCAGGCCTTCGACATGGGCCAGTTTCGCCAGACGCTTGCGCGACCACCACCAGCTCATGGCCATCTCGAAGAAGGCGATGCCGGTGGACGCGAAGTTTTCCTTGAGCAGGCGCTTGCGCTCGGCAGCGGATTTTTCAGGGAAACACAGCTCAAGATTGCGCTTGGCAATGCGCCGTCGGTCGCCGGCCACTCGGTACATCAATGCGCCCAGGGCGCGACCGATCGCCAGTAACGCCGGATACGGCAACTGCACAATCAGCCACAACAGCCCCAGGCCACACCACAGCGGCCAGAAACGCGGAGAAAGAAATGCTGTTCGAAATCGCGGGCGTTCCATTAAAGGTTCCGGAAAGTTAATGGCCGCGCATTCTACATCGTTCGACCCGGCTTGCGGCCTGCGGGCGTTCTCGTTATAAGTCTCGGCACTTTTAGTGACAAGCCGTTGTATGCCGACCATGAGCCAAACCGAACCGCTAGACCAAGATCCCGTGTTCCAGTTGAAGGGCAGCATGCTGGCCATTACGGTGCTGGAACTGGCCCGTAACGACCTCGTGAACCTTGATCGGCAACTGGCCGCCAAGGTCGCCCAGGCGCCCAACTTCTTCAGTAATGCGCCGCTGGTACTGGCCCTGGACAAACTCCCGGCCAGCGAAGGCTCGGTCGACCTGCCGGGATTGATGCGCATCTGCCGCCAGCATGGCCTGCGCACCCTGGCGATCCGTGCCAGCCGCATTGAAGACATCGCCGCCGCCATTGCGGTCGATCTGCCAGTGCTGCCGCCGTCCGGCGCGCGGGAACGCCCGCTCGACCCGCTCGAAGGCGTCGTAGCGAAAAAACCCGAAAAACCACCGGAGCCGACCATCAAACCGACAAAAATCATCACGTCGCCAGTACGTGGTGGCCAGCAGATTTATGCCCAGGGCAGCGATCTGGTGGTGATTTCGTCGGTCAGCCCGGGGGCGGAACTTCTCGCCGACGGCAACATCCATGTATACGGCGCGATGCGCGGTCGTGTGCTGGCCGGCGTCAAAGGTGATACGAAAGCCAGGATTTTCTGTCAGCAAATGACCGCTGAACTGGTCTCCATCGCCGGTCACTACAAGGTTTCCGAGGACCTGCGCCGCGATCCATTGTGGGGCGCCGGAGTACAAGTCAGCCTGTCGGGTGACGTGTTGAACATCATTCGGCTTTAACGGATACTGCCGCATTTTCCAAGCATCTCTAAAACGTAGCGAAAACGGCTCAAACGAAGTAGGAAAAAGGCTAAAAGCAGTGTTTACCGGGGGTAGATACCGCT
Organism: Pseudomonas sp. Pseusp15; assembly: GCF_059492165.1. Lineage (NCBI taxonomy): Bacteria > Pseudomonadati > Pseudomonadota > Gammaproteobacteria > Pseudomonadales > Pseudomonadaceae > Pseudomonas > Pseudomonas sp. Pseusp15. The sequence goes on along the minus strand of NZ_CP168523.1, from coordinate 897,025 downwards.
CAAAACCGGATTCCAGCCAAGGCTGTCCGACTGCAGTAGTTTTTCAAGAGATGTTTTTCAGGGGCTAAACGTCCTTTTTCCTTAGGGGTAAAACACCTTGGCCAAGATTCTCGTGGTTACATCCGGCAAGGGTGGTGTGGGTAAGACCACCACCAGCGCCGCTATCGGTACCGGCCTCGCTCTGCGTGGTCACAAAACAGTTATCGTCGACTTCGACGTCGGCTTGCGTAACCTCGACCTGATCATGGGTTGCGAGCGCCGCGTGGTGTATGACTTCGTCAACGTGGTGAACGGCGAAGCCAACCTGCAACAGGCCCTGATCAAAGACAAGCGCCTGGAAAACCTCTACGTGCTAGCCGCCAGTCAGACCCGCGACAAAGACGCGCTGACCCAGGAAGGCGTAGAAAAAGTCCTGATGCAGTTGAAAGAAGACTTCGAATTCGTGGTCTGCGACTCCCCGGCCGGTATCGAGAAAGGTGCCCACCTGGCCATGTACTTCGCTGACGAAGCGATCGTCGTGACCAACCCGGAAGTCTCCTCCGTACGTGACTCGGACCGCATGCTGGGCCTGCTGGCCAGCAAGTCCCGTCGCGCCGAAAACGGCGAAGACCCGATCAAGGAACACCTGTTGCTGACCCGCTACAACCCTACGCGCGTCGTCAACGGCGAAATGCTCGGCGTCGAAGACGTCAAGGAAATCCTCGCGGTGACCCTGCTGGGCGTGATTCCGGAATCGCAAGCCGTCCTCAAAGCCTCCAACCAGGGCGTGCCGGTGATTCTCGACGACCAGAGCGACGCCGGCCAGGCGTACAGCGATGCTGTCGATCGTCTGTTGGGCAAGACCGTGGACCATCGTTTCCTCGATGTCGAGAAGAAGGGATTCTTCGAGCGACTTTTTGGAGGTAGGTAATGAACCTTTTTGACTTCTTTCGTGCCAACAAAAAGCCCAGTACCGCCTCGGTAGCGAAAGAGCGTCTACAGATCATCGTGGCGCATGAACGCGGCCAACGCAGTACGCCGGACTACTTGCCAGCCTTGCAGAAGGAACTGGTGGAAGTGATCCGCAAGTACGTCAATATCGGGTCCGATGACGTGCACGTCGCTCTGGAAAACCAGGGCAGCTGCTCGATTCTGGAACTCAATATCACCCTGCCCGATCGCTGAGTCGATCCGGCGGGAGCCACGGCGGCTCAGGGCCCTTCCATGACTGGAGGGGGCCTGAGTCGCCGTTGGCGTTTGTTACGAGGCTGTTTTAATGCCGTTGTCCAACATCCGCATCATCTATCAGGACGCCGCCGTACTGGTGGTGGATAAACCGACCCTGTTGCTCTCCGTCCCCGGACGGGCCGATGACAACAAGGACTGCCTGATTACGCGCCTGCAAGAAAACGGCTACCCGGAAGCGCGAATTGTCCATCGGCTGGACTGGGAAACCTCCGGCATCATTCTGCTGGCCCGTGACCCGGACACTCATCGCGAGCTGTCTCGGCAATTTCACGACCGCGAAACCGAAAAGGCCTACACCGCCCTGTGCTGGGGACAACCGGAACTGGACAGTGGCAGCATCGACTTGCCCCTGCGCTACGATCCGCCGACCAAGCCACGGCATGTGGTGGACCACGAATTCGGCAAGCACGCCCTGACCTTCTGGCGTGTACTGGAGCGTTGTGGCGACTGGTGCCGCGTCGAGCTGACGCCGATCACCGGCCGTTCTCACCAGTTGCGCGTGCACATGCTCTCCATCGGCCACCCGCTGCTGGGTGACGGGCTCTATGCCCATCCGCAAGCCCTGGCTGCCTGGCCACGCCTGTGCCTGCACGCGAGCATGCTGAGCTTCACTCATCCGCAAAGCGGCGAACGCCTGCGCTTCGAGTGCCCGGCACCGTTCTAACGGTAGTGCCCAGGCTTCGGTGTCGAGGGAGCTGTTGTGGCGAGGAGGCTGTTGTGGCGAGGGAGCTTGCTCCCGCTGGAGTGCGGAGCACTCCCAAAACCAGCGACCGTATTCTGTCGGGCACACCGCGCAAGCAGGATTTGCGGCCGCTGCGCCGCCGAGCGGGAGCAAGCTCCCTCGCCACATTAAATCTCACGCGCCGCCAACATCAGGCCCGCCGCACTTTGCGCTTTCAATACGTTAAACTGGCGCCACTGCTGTCTGGAGCTTCTTATGCGCGAAGAGTTGAACCAAGGCCTGATCGACTTCCTCAAGGCCTCCCCTACCCCGTTCCATGCCACCGCCAGCCTTGTCCAACGCCTGGAAGCGGCCGGTTTTGTGCGCCTCGACGAGCGCGAGCCATGGACCACCGAAGCCAATGGCCGTTACTACGTCACCCGTAACGACTCTTCGATCGTCGCGTTCAAAATGGGCCGTCATTCGCCCCTGCATGGCGGCATTCGCCTGGTTGGCGCGCACACCGACAGCCCGTGCCTGCGGGTCAAACCCCAGCCGGAACTGCAACGCCAGGGCTTCTGGCAATTGGGCGTCGAAGTCTATGGCGGTGCGCTGCTGGCGCCGTGGTTCGACCGCGATCTGTCGTTGGCCGGCCGCGTGACCTTCCGTCGCGATGGCAAGGTCGAGAGCCAGTTGATCGACTTCAAGGCTCCCGTTGCAATCATTCCGAACCTGGCCATTCACCTCAACCGTGAAGCCAACATGGGCTGGGCGATCAATGCCCAGACCGAGCTGCCGCCGATTCTCGCGCAATTCGCCGGTGACGAACGCGTGGACTTCCGCGCCGTGCTCACCGATCAGCTGGCCCGCGAACATGGCCTGAACGCCGACGTGGTGCTCGATTACGAGCTGAGCTTCTACGACACCCAAAGCGCCGCGGTCATTGGCCTGCATGGCGATTTCATCGCGGGCGCCCGCCTGGACAACCTGTTGTCGTGCTACGCCGGCCTGCAAGCATTGCTGACGACCGAAACAGACGAAACCTGCGTGCTGGTCTGCAACGATCACGAAGAAGTCGGTTCCTGCTCGGCCTGTGGCGCCGACGGTCCGATGCTTGAGCAAACCCTGCGTCGCCTGTTGCCCGAAGGGGATGAATTCGTACGGACCATTCAGAAATCCCTGCTGGTCTCGGCCGACAACGCCCACGGCGTACACCCGAACTACGCCGATAAACACGATGCCAACCACGGCCCGAAACTCAACGCCGGCCCGGTAATCAAGGTCAACAGCAACCAGCGCTACGCCACCAACAGCGAAACCGCCGGGTTCTTCCGTCATTTGTGCATGGCCGAAGAAGTACCGGTGCAAAGCTTCGTGGTGCGCAGCGACATGGGCTGCGGCTCGACCATCGGCCCGATCACCGCCAGCCACCTGGGCGTGCGCACCGTGGACATCGGTTTGCCGACGTTCGCCATGCACTCGATCCGCGAGCTGTGCGGTAGCCATGACCTGGCACACCTGGTCAAAGTGCTGAGCGCGTTTTACGCCTGCCGCGAGTTGCCATAACCCTTGTGATTAAAAGGCAACTTTTGTGGCGAGGGAGCTTGCTCCCGCTCGGCTGCGAAGCAGTCGTAACTTGGCAAACTCGGTCTGGCTGATTAGCCGATGTTGCTTTGTTTTGGGGCTGCTTCGCAGCCCAACGGGAGCAAGCTCCCTCGCCACAATGATCTTGCGATCCATTCCTGCCACACATCACCAACGCCCGCCCGAAAGCCGCCTAGACTTGCAGTAACCCCTCCGACAAGGCTGTCACCATGATCTCGATGTCTTCGTTTCACGCCATGCTAATCCCGATTCTTTCCGGGATGATCATGTTGGCCATCGGCTTCAACTTTCGCGACAAGAACGCCGGTGTGTTCGCGATGTGGGTCGGCATGCTGATGATCCTCGCCACCGTGATCTACAAGATCCTCGCCAAACTCAACGAATAAATCCTTACGCCCGGCTCGCATTGATTTTGACGGGCTCGTACACTCGGCCGATTCGCTCATCCGAGGTTGACCGCCTAGTGTTCGCTCGTCTTTTTGCCCTGCACTGTTTGTTCCTTGTCTGCCTGATGACGCTGCTGCCGCTGACGCCTGCCCAGGCGGCCGGCTTGCCGGGGCTGCTCAGCGGCTCGGCGAAAACCCAGCCCGAAGCGCAAGCTCCACTGGGGCAGTCGCTGGACGAAGTCATCAAGTCGCTGGAAAACGATCAGCAACGGACCAAACTGCTGGCGGACCTGAAAAAGCTGCGCGACGTCAGCAAAAAAGCCCAACCGACCACAGAAGAAGGCGTGCTGGGCCTGATCGGCGGCACCCTGGCCAGTTTCGAAAAGCAATTTTCCGGCGCCGACAGCCCCCTCACTCGCTGGTCCGAAGAAGTCAACCTGGCCAAGGATGAACTGGTGGCACTCATGCTGCCGGCCAATGAATGGCTGCCCATCATCTTTGCCTTCGCCATGATCCTGATGGTCTGGAGCTTGCTGGCCGCCGCCCTGATCTGGCTCGGCCACCGGGTGCGCATGCGCTTCGGCCTCACCGAAGAACTGCCGCAACACCCCAAGGCCCTGGACATGCTGCGCTTTGCCTTGCGCAAACTCGGGCCGTGGATGATCGCCCTGGTCATGACGGTATACATGACCTACGCCCTGCCCTCGTCATTGGGCAAAAGCCTGGCCATGGTGCTGGCTTATGCGCTGGTGGTCGGTACCTGTTTCTCGGCGATCTGCGTCATCGCGTTTTCCCTGCTCGATGGCCCGCATCGTCATCGCGCCCTGTACATCCTGCGGCATCAGGCCTTCCGCCCGTTGTGGCTGATCGGCAGTTTCGCCGCCTTCGGTGAAGCCCTGAACGACCCGCGCCTGATCGCCAGCCTCGGTGAACATCTGGCCCATACGGCGGCGACGTTCGCCAATGTACTGGCGGCGATCTTCACAGGTTTTTTCATTCTGCGTTTCCGCAGGCCTATCGCGCACCTGATCCGCAACCAGCCGCTGTCTCGGCGCCTGACCCGCCGCGCCTTGAGCGACACGATCGAAATCCTCGGGACGTTCTGGTATCTGCCGGCGCTGGTGCTGGTGGGCATCTCACTGTTCGCCACCTTCGTCTCTGCCGGCGACACCAGCACCGCGCTGCGTCAGTCGCTGATCTGCACCGTGCTGCTGGTGTTGTGCATGGTCATCAACGGGCTGGTGCGCCGTCATGCACTCAAGCCACAACGCGGCCCCAAGCGCCATGCGCTGTATTCGGATCGCCTGAAAAGCTTCTTCTACACCCTCGCCCATCTGCTGGTATGGCTGGCGTTCATCGAACTCGGCCTGCGGGTCTGGGGCATGTCGCTGATTCGCTTCACCGAAGGCGAAGGCCATGAAGTCAGCGTCAAGCTGTTCAGCCTCGGCGGCACGCTGATTTTTGCCTGGCTGATCTGGATCCTCAGCGACACCGCCGTGCATCACGCCCTCACCCGCTCACGCAAAGGCCTGGCCAACGCCCGCGCGCAGACGATGATGCCGCTGATCCGCAACGTGCTGTTCGTGGCGATTTTCATCATTGCGCTGATCGTCGCCCTGGCGAACATGGGCATGAACGTCACGCCGCTGCTGGCCGGTGCCGGTGTCATCGGCCTGGCCATCGGTTTCGGCGCGCAATCGCTGGTGGCCGACTTGATCACCGGGCTGTTCATCATCATCGAAGACTCCCTGGCCATCGACGACTACGTGGACGTCGGCGGCCACCTGGGCACGGTCGAAGGCCTGACCATCCGCACCGTGCGCCTGCGGGACATCGACGGCATCGTCCACACTATTCCGTTCAGCGAAATCAAAAGCATCAAGAACTACTCCCGGGAGTTCGGCTACGCGATCTTCCGGGTGGCGGTGCCCTCAAACATGGACATCGACGAGGCGATCAAGCTGATGCGCGACGTCGGCCAGAAAATGCGCACCGACCCGCTGCAACGGCGCAACATCTGGTCGCCGCTGGAGATCCAGGGGGTCGAAAGTTTCGAGTCAGGCAATGCGATTCTGCGCGCGCGCTTCAAGACCGCGCCGATCAAGCAGTGGGAAGTGTCCCGGGCATTCAATTTATCGCTGAAGCGGCATCTGGATGAGGCCGGGCTGGATCTGGCGACACCGCGCATGAGCATTCAGGTGATCACCCCCGGTGGCGAACAATCTGCGTAGATGGGGTTCAAACCACATCCACCCCGACATGAATCGCATCATGGCGCCAAAACTCCAGGTCACAATCGATCAGCCGCTGATGCTGATCGTAGTTGACCCGGGCAATCCGCAACCCCGGGCTGCCCACCGACACCCGTAAAGCCGCCGCGGCGTCCACCGACAACGCGGTCGGCACGATCTCGAAGCGCACCCGCCCGTAGTGCAAGTCGTAATGCCGCGCATACAGTTCGGTCATCGACTGATTCAGATCGAAATCCAGGATCCCCGGAAAATATTGCGGGTTCAGGTAGTGCTCCACATACAGCACCAATCGCCCGTCAATCCGTCGCGAGCGGCAGATCTGGATCACGCTCGACAGCGCCGGCAACTGCAGCCAGGCACACACCGCCGCTGACGCCGGTTGCAAACGCGCGGAAATCACCTCGGTGGACGGCACCCGCCCCTGGGCGCTGACCATCGCGTGAAAGTGGCTGCGTTGCATCAGGTTATAAGCCAGCCGTGGTGGCGACACGAACCAGCCACGCCGCTCCTCGCGATAAATCTGGCCCTGGGCCTCCAACTGCAACAACGCCTCACGCACGGTAATCCGCGTGGTACCGAACAACTCACTGAGCTTGCGCTCGGCCGGCAACTTGCTCCCAGGCGCCAACAGCCCGTGGTCGAGCTGTTCTTGCAGAACCTGCCCGATCGCTGTCACCGCTTTGGTTGTCTCGATGCGCATCAACGTTACCTATCTGGACTAGACCAGCACTGATTCAGGGCAGAACCGCGATCGAAACCGGGCTCCATCAATTGCCTGCAAGCCTAGGCACTGCAGATGACTGACAGATGACAAAGCCGCCGAACGGTTGCTTCAGACACCTGCAATTTCATGGCCAAGTCCCTTTCATATCAGCCCTTTAGCCATGGTCTACGCTTATCTCGCACCCCGCGTATCCGAGCGCAGGAAATTCAGGCCGACCGGTCGTCGACATCAAAATGTCATCCAGGACGCCTAAATTGGCTCAGGTATTGCTGACCTAGACCAACACAACCGCAATCGCAGCGTTGAAAACGCCCAAAGGAGCTTCGGATGAAACAGTTTTTCCTGGCATCACTGTTAGGCTCGACCATTGCCCTGTGCACTGCCGCCATGGCGGCGGATACCGATCTGAAAACACTCGAAGCCGCTGCGAAAGCGGAAGGCGCCGTCAACAGCGTCGGCATGCCCGATGACTGGGCCAACTGGAAAGGCACCTGGGAAGACCTGGCCAAGAAATACGGCCTGAAACACATCGACACCGACATGAGCTCGGCCCAGGAAATCGCCAAGTTCGCCGCCGAAAAAGACAACGCCACCGCCGACATCGGCGACGTCGGTGCCGCCTTCGGCCCGATCGCGGTCAAGCAGGGCGTGGTGCAACCTTACAAGCCGAGTACTTGGGCACAGGTTCCGGACTGGGCCAAGGACAAGGACGGTAACTGGGCACTGGCCTACACCGGCTCCATCGCGTTCATCATCAATAAAAAGCTGCTGCACGGTTCCGAAGCACCGACCAAATGGGCCGACCTCAAGAGCGGCAAGTACAAAGTCTCCATCGGTGACGTAAGCACCGCAGCCCAGGCTGCCAACGGCGTACTGGCCGCCGCCCTCGCCAATGGCGGTGACGAGAAAAACATTCAGCCGGCCCTGTTGCTGTTCGCAGACATCGCCAAGCAAGGCCGCCTGTCCATGGCCAACCCGACGATCGCCACCATGGAAAAGGGTGAAATCGAAGTCGGCGTGGTCTGGGACTTCAACGGCCTGAGCTACAAGGCCAAGATGGCCAATCCGGATGACTACACCGTGCTGATTCCATCCGATGGCTCGGTGATTTCCGGCTACACCACCATCATCAACAAATACGCCAAGCACCCGAACGCCGCCAAACTGGCCCGCGAATACATCTTCAGCGACGCTGGCCAGATCAACCTGGCAAAAGGCAACGCCCGTCCAATTCGCGCCGAGCATTTGACTCTGCCGGAAGAGGTCAAGGCCAAGCTGCTGCCTAACGAGCAGTACAAAAAGGTCACGCCGATCAAAGACGCCGACGCGTGGGAAAAGACCTCCAAGTCGCTGCCGCAGAAGTGGCAGGAAGAAGTCATCATCAATATGCCGTAAACCTGTAGATCCCCATTTGGATATCTGATGGAGATCCAAATGGGGGAGCGGGCCTGTGGCGAGGGGGCTTGCCCCCGTTCGAGTGCGCAGCGCTCGTAGATACTGGGTCCGCTGCGCGGCCCAACGGGGCGATGCGGCGGTCCGACAAGCCCCCTCGCCACAAGCCCGCTCCCACAAGGGATTGGTTGCGTACTTGAATCATCTGTTTTTGCGGAGTCCCACCCCCCATGAAGCACAACGTCATCCTTGTCGTGCTCGACGGCCTCAATTACGAAGTCGCGCGCCACGCCATGGGGCATCTGCAGGCTTACGTTGGCGCAGGACGCGCGGCGCTCTACAAACTGGAATGTGCACTGCCGGCTCTGTCCCGACCGCTTTACGAATGCATCCTGACCGGCGTTGCGCCGATCGACAGCGGCATCGTTCACAACAACGTCTCACGCCTGTCCAACCAGCGCAGCATCTACCATTACGCCACCGACGCCGGCCTGAAAACCGCCGCCGCGGCCTATCACTGGGTCAGCGAGTTGTATAACCGTTCGCCGTTCGTGGCTGCCCGGGACCGTCACACCGACGACCCGAAACTGCCGATCCAGCACGGTCACTTCTACTGGAACGACCACTACCCGGATTCGCACCTGTTCGCCGACGCGGAAAACCTGCGCCTGCGCCACGCGCCGAACTTTCTGTTGGTCCACCCCATGAACATCGACGACGCTGGGCACAAGCACGGCCTCGACACCCCGCAATACCGCAACAGCGCCCGCTCGGCGGACGTCATCCTCGCCGACTACCTGCAAGGCTGGCTCGACGCCGGATACCAAGTGCTGGTGACTGCCGACCACGGCATGAACAACGACCGCTCGCACAACGGCCTGCTGCCTGAAGAACGCGAAGTGCCGCTGTTCGTCCTCGGCGACGCCTTCAGCTTCAACCAAGGCGCTGCACCGAAACAAACCGAACTGTGCGGCACCGTCTGCGAACTGCTGGGCGTGCCCCACGACAAACCTGTGTGCCGGGAGCTGCTCAAGTGAATGCCATGACCCGCGGTAAATGGCTGGCCGCTCTGTGCCTGGTGCCCTTCGCGATTTTCTTCTTCGTGTTCGAGATCGCCCCGCTGCTCTGGGTGATGATCAACAGCCTGCAATCGGAAGAGTTCGGTTGGGGCCTGGCCAACTTCAGCAAAATCTTCAACTCGAAGTTCTATTTGCAGGCGATCCAGTACAGCCTCGAGATCAGTTTCTGGTCCAGCGTATTCGGCATCGTCATTGCCGTGCTCGGCGCCTACTCCCTGCGCCGGGTCGACTCGAAACTGCGCAACTTCGTGAATGCCTTCGCCAACATGACCAGCAACTTCGCCGGTGTGCCCCTGGCCTTCGCGTTCATCATCTTGCTGGGGTTCAACGGCACCTTCACCATCATGCTGAAACAGGCCGGAATCATTCAGGATTTCAACCTGTACTCGAAAACCGGGCTGATCATTCTCTACACCTACTTCCAGATTCCCCTGGGCGTGCTGTTGCTCTACCCGGCCTTCGATGCCCTGCGCGAAGACTGGCGTGAGTCCGCCGCCTTGCTCGGGGCCAACGGCTGGCAATTCTGGCGACACATCGGTCTGCCGGTGCTGACCCCGGCACTGCTGGGCACATTCGTGATTCTGCTGGCCAACGCCCTTGGCGCCTACGCCACGGTCTACGCGCTGACCACCGGCAACTTCAACGTGTTGCCGATCCGTATCGCGGCGATGGTGTCCGGCGACATTTCCCTCGACCCGAACCTCGCCAGCGCCTTGGCCGTGGTGCTGGTGGCGTTGATGACCCTGGTGACCATCGTGCATCAGCTGCTGTTGAAGAGGAGCTACCATGTCTCGCGCTGAACTGGGGCCCGTCGGTGTCTACCACCGGGTCATCGTGTATTTGCTGTTTGCCATTCTGTTATTGCCGCTGCTCGGAACCTTGATCTACTCGATCGCCAGCAGTTGGTCGGCGACGATTATGCCCAGCGGCTTTACCTTCAAGTGGTACATCCAGCTGTGGAGCGATCCACGCTTTCTCGACGCATTCGGTCAGTCGTTGCTGGTTTGTATCGGCTCGCTGATTCTGTCGGTGGTGCTGATTCTGCCGCTGCTGTTCGTGGTGCATTACCACTTCCCGAAGCTCGACGCGCTGATGAACATCCTGATCCTGCTGCCCTTCGCGGTGCCGCCGGTGGTGTCGTCGGTGGGGCTGTTGCAGCTCTACGGTTCGGGGCCGTTCGCGATGGTGGGTACGCCGTGGATTCTGATCGGTTGCTACTTCACCGTGGCGCTGCCGTTCATGTACCGGGCGATCACCAACAACCTGCAAGCGATCAACCTGCGCGACCTGATGGACGCCGCGCAACTGCTCGGCGCCAGCACTTGGCAAGCAGCCTTCCTGGTGGTGTTGCCGAACCTGCGCAAGGGGCTGATGGTCGCGTTGCTGCTGTCCTTCTCGTTCCTGTTCGGTGAGTTCGTGTTCGCCAACATCCTCGTCGGCACCCGCTACGAAACCCTGCAGGTCTACCTCAACAACATGCGCAACAGCAGCGGCCACTTCACCAGTGCGCTGGTGATTTCCTACTTCTTCTTTGTGCTGGTTCTGACCTGGGTGGCCAATATCTTGAACAAGGACAAAAGCGAATGAGCTATGTAAGCGTCCAACATCTTCAGAAAGATTACTCAGGCACCACCGTCTTCAGCGACATCAACTGCGAAATCAGGAAAGGCGAATTCGTCACCCTGCTCGGCCCGTCCGGTTGCGGCAAGTCCACGCTGCTGCGTTGCATCGCCGGCCTGACCTCGGTGGACGGTGGCCAGATTCTGCTGGAAGGTCACGACCTCGTCCCACTGAGCCCGCAGAAACGCGGAATCGGCATGGTGTTCCAAAGTTATGCGCTGTTCCCGAACATGACCGTGGAGCAGAACGTCGCCTTCGGTTTGCGCATGCAGAAGGTCAACGCCGACGACAGCCAAAAACGCGTCGCCGAAGTGCTGAGACTGGTAGAACTCAATGACTTCGCCGCCCGCTACCCGCATCAGCTGTCCGGTGGCCAGTGCCAGCGTGTCGCTCTCGCTCGTTCGTTGGTGACCCGGCCTCGGCTGTTGTTGCTGGATGAGCCGCTGTCGGCGCTCGATGCTCGGATTCGCAAGCACTTGCGCGAACAGATCCGTCAGATCCAGCGCGAACTCGGCCTGACCACGATCTTCGTCACGCACGATCAGGAAGAAGCCCTGACCATGTCTGACCGAATCTTCCTGATGAATCAGGGAAAGATCGTACAGAGTGGCGATGCCGAAACCCTCTACACCGCGCCCGTCGACGTGTTCGCCGCAGGCTTCATCGGCAACTACAACCTGCTGGACGCCGACAGCGCCAGCAAACTGCTGCAGCGGCCGATCACCCACCGCATCGCGATTCGCCCGGAGGCCATTGAGCTAAGCCTGAACGGCGAACTCGACGCGCAGGTGCGCAGCCACAGCCTGTTGGGCAACGTGATTCGCTATCGGGTGGAAGCTCGGGGGGTGGAATTGGTGGTGGATGTGCTGAACCGCTCGGCGTCCGATCTGCATCCCGATGGTCAGCGCCTGGCACTTTCCATCGATCCGACAGCCCTGTGTGAGGTAGCCTGATGACCTTGCTGATGTTGAAGAGAGAACCGTACTGATGGCCCTGGCAATTTTTGATCTGGACGAAACCCTGATCCACGGCGACTGCGCCTCGCTATGGAGCGAACAGATGGCCCGCCTCGGCTGGGTCGATGGCGAATCCTTCCTGCGTCGTGACAAGGAATTGATGGATGCCTACGGCAGGGGCCACTTGGCGATGGAAGACTACATGGCCTTCAGCCTGGAGCCGTTGATCGGTCGCACGCCGCAAGAGCTCGAACACTTGGTAGCGCCCTGGGTGGAAGACTTTATCGAGCCGATCATCTTCAGCGACGCCACCAAAGCCATCGCCGCCCACCGCAAGGCCGGCGACCGGATTCTGGTGATCTCGGCCTCGGGTACGCATTTGGTCAAGCCGATTGCCGACCGTCTGGGCATCGACGAGATTCTCGGCATCGAGCTGGAAGTGGCGCACGGGGTGTACAGCGGCAACACGGTGGGCACCCTGACCTACCGCGAAGGCAAGATCACCCGCTTGCTGGAATGGCTGGACGCCGAAGAGGAAAACCTTGAAGGCGCGAGTTTCTACTCGGACTCACGCAACGATTTGCCGCTGCTGCTGAAGGTGGATTTCCCGCATGTGGTGAATCCGGATCCAGTGTTGCTCGAACACGCCGAAAAAGCCGGCTGGCCGATCCATATCTGGAAGTAATCCGGGTCCCCTGTGGCGAGGGAGCTTGCTCCCGCTGGGCCGCGAAGCGGCCCTGAAATCAGTCACTGTGGCTAGCCAGGTAAAACCGGTTTTCAGGTTTTGCGGCTGCTTCGCAACCGAGCGGGAGCAAGCTCCCTCGCCACAAAGGCACTCACAGGTTCATGTTGTCAGCTCAGGCTGTCGTCAATCACCAGCACCAGCTTGCCCGACACCTGATTGGTCGCCAGCTCCGCAAACGCCGCTTCGGCGTCCTCGATCGCAAACGTCCTGGCCAGTTGCGGGCTCAAACGCCCTTCGGCAAACAGCGGCCAGACGTGCTGGCTGAGATCGCTGAACAAATCGGCCTTGAACTGCTCGTCTCGATTGCGCAGGGTCGAACCCAGCAGTTGCACGCGCTTGGCCAGCACCTGCGCCAGATCCAGCTGCGCTTCACGACCGCCCATCAAACCGATCAACACCCAACGGCCATCGCGAGCCAGCAACTTGAGGTTCAGCGCCGCATAGTTGCCACCCACCGGATCCAGGATCACATCGAACGGCCCCAGATCGTTCAGGCGGTCCAGATCCTTATTGCGCACCACTCCACCCTGGGCACCCAGCGCTTCACAGTAGGCCAGACGATCCTCGGAGCCGACGCTGACCCAGCACGGGTTGCCGAATGCCTTGCACAGCTGAATGGCAGCTGAACCGATTCCACTTGCTCCGGCATGCAGAAGAACTTTCTCACCCGGTTTGAGCGAAGCCAATTGAAACAAATTCAGCCAAACGGTCGCATACACTTCCGGCAACGCCGCGGCCTCGGCCAGGGACAAACCTTCGGGAACCGGCAACACATGCCGTCCGTCGACAACTACCTCTTCGGCCATCCCACCCCCGGCCAGCAAGGCGCAAACCCGATCTCCGACCTGCCAGGACGAGCCCGGGCCGACCTCGCTGATCACCCCCGAACACTCAAGACCCAGTGCTTGACTGGCTCCCGGCGGCGGCGGATACAGGCCCGCTTTCTGCAACAAATCGGCTCGATTGAGTCCCGCTGCCGCCACTCGGATACGAACTTGTCCTACATCGCACGTAGGACTCGGCTCCTCAACCCACTCCACTCGCCCCTCAACGCCTTGCAATGCTTTCACAGTGCCTCCATAGTGAGTCTGGACTGAGCCCGAAGCTATAGCGCCGGGCTTTCTTGCATTATGCGACCGGCCCTTGTGGGAACCGGCGACTTCAAAGACGGCCTAATATGCGTGATCAATTGTCCCCGCGTCGAATCAGCATGAAGCATTTTTTCCCCAGTACCGCCCTCGCTCTTGTCATTGGTCTCGGTCTTTTGCCGATGTCGAGCAATTCGTTCGCAGCCAACAGCTGGGACAAGCTTCAGCCCGATCGCGACGAAGTCATCGCCAGTCTGAACGTCGTCGAATTGCTCAAGCGTCACCATTACAGCAAGCCGCCGCTCGACGATGCGCGCTCCGCGATCATCTACGACAGCTACCTCAAGCTGCTGGATCCATCGCGCAGCTACTTCATGGCCAGTGACATTGCCGAATTCGACAAATGGAAAACCCAGTTTGACGACTTCCTCAAGAGCGGCGACCTCAACGCCGGGTTCACCATCTACAAGCGCTATCTGGATCGCGTCAAGGCGCGTCTGGACTTTGCCCTTGCCGAGCTGAACAAGGGCGTCGACAAGATCGACTTCACCACCAAGGAAACCTTGCTGGTCGACCGCAAGGATGCCCCTTGGCTCAAGACCACCGCCGAGCTCGACGACCTGTGGCGCAAACGCGTCAAGGACGAAGTGCTGCGGATGAAGATTTCCGGCAAAGAGCCAAAGCAGATTCAGGAAACCCTGACCAAGCGTTACAAGAATCAGCTGGTGCGTCTGGACCAGACCCGCGCGGAAGATATCTTCCAGGCGTACATCAACACCTTCGCCATGTCGTACGACCCGCATACCAACTATCTGTCGCCGGATAACGCGGAGAACTTCGACATCAACATGAGCCTGTCCCTGGAGGGCATTGGCGCCGTGTTGCAGAGCGATAACGATCAAGTCAAAGTCGTGCGCCTGGTGCCTGCCGGCCCGGCCGACAAGACCAAGCAGGTCGCTCCGGCCGACAAGATCATCGGCGTAGCCCAGGGTAACAAAGAGATGGTCGACGTGGTCGGCTGGCGCCTGGACGAAGTGGTCAAACTGATTCGTGGGCCGAAAGGCACCGTGGTGCGCCTGGAAGTGATTCCGGCCAGCAATGCGCCGAATGACCAGACCAGCAAGATCGTGCCGATCACCCGCGAAGCGGTGAAGCTTGAAGATCAGGCGGTGAAGAAGTCGATCCTCAGCCTCAAGCAGGATGGCAAGGACTACAAGCTCGGCGTCATCGAGATCCCGGCCTTCTACCTGGACTTCAAGGCCTTCCGTGCCGGCGATCCGGACTACAAGAGCACCACCCGCGACGTCAAGAAGCTGCTGACCGAACTGCAGAAAGACAAGGTCGACGGCGTGGTCATCGACCTGCGCAACAACGGCGGCGGTTCCCTGCAGGAAGCCACCGAACTGACCAGCTTGTTCATCGACAAAGGTCCGACCGTGCTGGTGCGTAACGCCGACGGCCGGGTCGATGTACTGGAAGATGAAAACCCGGGCGCGTTCTACAAAGGCCCGATGGCGTTGCTGGTCAACCGTTTGTCCGCCTCGGCGTCGGAGATCTTCGCCGGTGCGATGCAGGACTACCACCGTGCACTGATCATCGGCGGCCAGACCTTCGGCAAAGGCACCGTGCAGACCATTCAGCCGCTGAACCATGGCGAACTGAAACTGACCCTGGCCAAGTTCTACCGGGTTTCCGGCCAGAGCACCCAGCATCAGGGCGTACTGCCGGACATCGATTACCCGTCGATCATCGACACCAAGGAAATCGGCGAAAGCGCCCTGCCGGAAGCGATGCCGTGGGACACCATCCGTGCGGCCATCAAGCCGGCGGTCGACCCGTTCAAACCGTACATCACGCAGCTCAAGTCCGAGCATGATATGCGCTCGGCCAAAGACGCGGAGTTCGTGTTCATCCGCGACAAACTGGCCCTGGCCCAGAAGCTGATGGCCGAAAAAACCGTCAGCCTCAATGAAGCCGACCGTCGTGCACAACACGCCGATATCGAAGCCAAGCAACTGGCCATGGAAAACATCCGTCGCAAGGCCAAGGGTGAAGAGCCGCTCAAAGAGCTGAAGAAAGAAGACGAAGATGCCATCGCGGCCGAGCCGGACAAGACCAAACCAGAAGACGACGCCTACCTGAGCGAGACCGGGCGGATTCTGCTGGATTACTTGAAACTCAACACTGCGGTCGCCAAGCACTAAGTGCTTACAATCAGGATGATGGCAATTTAGTGCTGACGCTCCCCGGAGTGTCATCAAATAGACATCATTCTGTCGTGAAATAAAGGACCGGGAGCTTTGCGCTCCCGGTCCTTTTTTTATCGCCAGAGATCGCCATGACCACAACCGAACAGCTGAGTGCCTTGAGCTCAATACTGACTCAAAGCGGTTTGCACAGCCTGTTCCAGCCGATCATTTCTCTCTCCGAACGACAAATCATCGGCTACGAAGCCCTCAGCCGTGGCCCCTCCAACAGCCCGCTGCACTCCCCCATTGCCCTGTTCGCGGTAGCCCGCCAAGCCGGTCGCCTCAGCGAACTGGAAATCGCTTGCCGCCAAAGCGCTTGCCGACGTTTCAATGAACAGCAACTGCCCGGCAAACTGTTCCTCAATGTATCCCCGGAATCCCTGCTCGAAGCCGCCCACCAGCCCGGACGCACCCTGCAACTGCTGCAGGATTTCGGCATACCGCCGAGCCAGGTGGTGATCGAACTCACCGAACAGACCCCGACCGACGATTTCCAGTTGCTGCAAACCGCCCTGCATCACTATCGGGCGATGGGTTTTTCGATTGCGCTGGATGATCTGGGTGCGGGTTATTCGAGCTTGCGGCTGTGGTCTGAATTGCGGCCGGATTACGTCAAGATCGATCGGCACTTCATCGACGGCATCCATCAGGACGCGCTCAAACGTGAATTCGTCGGCTCGATCCTGCAGATCGCCAAGGCTTCGCGGGCAAAAGTGATCGCCGAAGGCATCGAATTGCCAGAAGAACTCGCCGTGCTGACCGAAATGGGCGTCGATCTTGTGCAAGGCTATCTGCTCTGCCGGCCCCAGGAGCATCCGCCCCGCGATGCCCGAACCTTGATGCCCAAACCAACCAGCGCCGCAGCGATGCTGAACGAGGACGCCAGTGACCTCAGCGCCCTGCTCAACGACCAACCGGCGATGGCCAGCGACACCCCGACCGCCACCGTACTGGAAGCCTTCCGCCGCCAGGCCAACCTGAACTCCCTGGCGGTACTCGACAAGCAAGGCCGGCCGTGCGGCATCGTTCACCGTCACTCACTCTCCGACGCCCTGCTCAAGCCGTTTGCCACCGACCTGTTCGCCCGCAAACCCATCAGCCGCTTGATGAGCGACGACTTCCTCGCCGTGGAACTGAGCCAGTCGCTGCAACAGGTCAGCCGCCTGATCACCAGCCGCGCCCGCCAACGCATCGAAGAAGACTTCATCATCACCCTCAACGGCGGCTATCTGGGCCTGGGTCGAGTGATCGACGTACTCAAACTGATTACCGAACTGAAAATCCAGCAAGCCCGCTACGCCAACCCGCTAACCCTGCTGCCAGGCAACGTGCCGATCCAGCAATGCCTGACACGCCTGCTACAACAGGAACGGGAGTCGGTGATCTGCTACGTGGACATCGACAGCTTCAAACCCTTCAACGACATCTACGGCTACGGTCGCGGGGACGAAGTCCTACTGTGCCTGGCGCAATGCCTTAACGACCGCGTCGACCCATCCCGCGACTTCGTCGGCCATATCGGCGGCGACGACTTCCTGCTGGTGCTCGGCCCGGAAGACTGGCGCAAACGCCTCAACCAACTGCTGGACGACTTCCACAGCCAATGCCGACGCTTCTACCGCAGCGAACACCTGGAAGCCGGCTGCTTCATCGCCCCCAACCGCCAGGGCGTACGCCAGGAGTTTCCGCTGCTGTCCCTGTCCATCGGCGTAGTGCATCTGCATCCACAGGCCTGCGGACAGCTCGATGCGAGCCAACTGGCGGAAATGGCCTCACAGGCCAAACACCACGCGAAGAATGTGCCGGGGTATAGCGTGCATGTGATTGACTGTCTGGCGGTGCCGACAACTAAGGAAGCGTTGGTTGCCGGACATCGGTGATTTGCCGTATTTGATCTTGAACGCAAAACCTGTAGGAGCGAGGCTTGCCCGCGAAGAACGATAACGCGTAATACTTGAAAAACCACGGTACATCCTTCGCGGGTAAGCCTCGCTTGTATGTTTGCGGATTTGTTTGCCCCACCGAATCCGTAGGAGCCGCCGAAGGCTGCGATCTTTTGATCTTGCTTTTGTGGCAAGGCCCCCTCGCCACAAAAACCACTCGGCTCTAATCCGAAGACCGAGCCCTCAACCGCCGCCCAATCACATCCAGCACATCACAGCCATCCCTCAGTGGAATGGCGCAGAGCAAGGCAAAATCACTGAGAATCATCGAATCGCACTCGACTGAACCGCGCATGGACAGGTTCTCAAGCACTTGGGTGACGGCGCGAATTCGATAGCTGGCGGCCTCGGTCAGAATGTCCAGCGGCGCGTGGGTGTCGACGAATAGGGTGGGCATGTCGGTGCAGTTGCTGGTCAACGCCATGAAGCGGTTTTTGGGGTGGGGAATTGGTTTTTCGTAGGGTGGATCAGGATGAAGTGTTGGCATTTGAGACCTTCCGATGAAAATGGGAGCTGCCAAAAGCCTTCCTACAGGCTTGGGTGGCAGCTATACGCGGGGTAGGAATACCGAGCATCGGAAACTCGACCACGCCGAAGCGTGCCCGCGCACAGCCGCCGCGACAGATATTACGGACGCACATTGACGGCCGCAAATCTGACTTCGATTGCTAACGCATTACCGATGCTTAAAGGGTTCCTACACCCCCTCACTGATATTCAGTGACCACCAAAGCCTAGCGATCGAACTCACTGCGCACCAGTTCACGAAAACCGCCACAACTTGAAGGAAACTTCCGAAGACCTTGCCCAGAAATTTCGTTCAAAAAAGGCAAACGTGGTGGAAGGCTTCGCTGAAGCTTGGCTTGATTTCTCCACCGTGGGTTAGCCGCTTTCGAGCTATAGCTGCCGGAGGCGACAGGCAGAAATCGGCCGATTTTGTTGAAAAAGTCGGCCATGGTTTCCACGCTAGAAAAGTACGCGTTTGAGATTGAAATCTTTACTTTTGGCAGAGGCTTCGGACGCGGATTTCACGTAGCAGCGCGTAAAAAAAACGTTTTCACCAGTCAATGATCAGGCAGTTTAGGCAGACCGACTTTTTCAACAGAATCGGCCAATAGCGGACGCTCGATCCAGGGAGCCTCGGTCAATAGCGTTCGACTTGTCTACTAATGGGGGGACGATTCAGCAACATATTCCGCACCAGCAAGACCGAGTTGACGTAACACAGTATTTCAACAAATTGAAAGCCAACTTCAGTACCACGATCAGACTACGAGATGGGAATTGTCGTTTGGATAAAGTAGAACTAGTTCCTAAAAAATCAGCATGCTCCACTGGAAAGATAGGCTCCAGCAAAAAAATTAAAAGTACTCACTGGTCATCATGTGAGATCTCCTCCATTAGGCCCAGTGTCATCATGCTTTCAATGAAATGCTGCGCTACTCCTCCTCCGGGTAGATCAATGTAGTTGCTGCGTGTTCTGAAAAACTTCCGCTCGTAAACACAGTAAAGGTTGTCGGTGCCAATGTATGGAAACTGAATGTTAATGTAGATCAATGCTACCTTCGGGTACTGCTTCAAAACCTTTGCCAACGTATTGCGCCACTGCCCATATAGCCTCTCGACCTTATCTCTCGCATCTTGAATAGATTCAGTGACAGCCCCTTCTTCCGCTGTCCAAAATTCTCTGCTCAAGGATAACGCAGCGATACCATGATTTCCTTTGGATACACGTTTTGATACCTGACTGCAGGTTTTTTTGGCAATCTTTTCGACGCCGCGCTCCGCGAATAGCCTCTTACACTCGACGGGTACGCTGACGTCATCATACATGAAGCGAATATCGGCTTCCTCGCCATGAGACGGAATATCGACTTTCATACCAAAGGCCAACATATTAGATATAACGTATAGCTGGAAGCAGAAGTTTCTTGCTTTGTTCCCGGATGAGTTGGAAGTCTCATCTGCTAGGTAGTGAACACCCTTCAGGCATATCGATATTTCTTCTCGACTAATTCCTCCACGACGCTCTGCCACTTTTATTATGACGTAGAGTTCGTTTAGCTCGACGAGGGCCCATGCCTCCTCGTCGGTAAGTTCAGAGGTATCCAAAAAAGCACGTACAATCTTTAGGTGATGTTGAACTCTAGTGCCATTCAAATTATATCCTTCTCGCTCCAGGTACTCTCCAACATACGACAGGCGACTCATGCTCTGTCTATGAAAATGGCTTGTGTCAATGTTCATACGGGCCTCAACATGCGTCGAAGTTAAAGGAGCCATGTCTGGCAGCAATGCAAGGTAGTCTAGATGGACGCGGTCGTTTCGGTAAACCCTCGCGCGACGCGCAAATATCCTGGGCCCACTGCATCTCCACGGCCAGGCGTACCACATCGATGCTTGGGCGGCAGACACGATCCAACGTCCAGACGAAGTCAAGGAAGATCGGGAATGCCCAGTCCGGCGCAAATTGGAATGATGATTCTCGGGATTTCTAAAGCTTAGACGTTGGAGTGAGGTCCAGATACGCGAGCGGGATTATGCTCCCAATGACTTCGGTAATTCAGTTGCACAATCGAACGTTTTACTGATGGTTTTTGTATAGTTGCTTTCAGCTTCGAGTGCTTGGCAGGGCGGCTGGTCAGAGGGCGCAATTGAGAATGCTCTTAACTTTCATCACTGCGCAGCGGTTGTATTTTGTTGTAACTTACGTTTATAGCTAATATTTACTATAGGAATTCTCCCGCGTAAAAGTGTGAATTTTCGCCAGTTGGCCAGCTTGGTTAGAAAAATTAGAGAATTCAGTTCGGATAGTTGCTCAATTTCTGTTTGGCGCTCTATAAATAGCCATAGGCATACTTGTCTTACGTTAAACTCTGCGCCATTAACGCTCGTAATAAAGGAGCTCCGCTCGAGGATGCTAAGTGATGCCATCGCCTGATCAATGGCATAATTAAGCTTTTGTGGTTCTCCAATTTTTACGATAAAAATTGTTTCATCCCTAAAAAGATCAGCAACTTCCACTGCCGCACCTTCGGGAGCATCGAGATTTCGGTCCCCGTCGAAATACCCAAAATTTTCAGCCAGGGTTACATTAACAAAACGCTCAGCGTATTTAACGCTGCCCGTTTGCTGTGCTTTCCAGGCCGCGAACGCCTCGTGATCAAAGAAAGGCATTTCATCGGAAAATCGGATGTCAATTCGATTGACTTCATGGCGAATGGTATTCAAGTAAGTTAGGTCATAGCGATGCCATCTACCATTCTCAAGATAGTAGCCTTCTTCGTCTTTGTAATCTAAGATGGTTTTGAGGCTTGCTATCTGCCTCTCGTCGTCATCACCTAAGATTGCGACTTTGGCATTGAATAATGCTTGATAATCCCCATTAAAGTCTTCGTGTGCAATGGTGCGAAGCGTTGTCCTGTCCAACTCGTCGTTAAGAATTAGCTGTCGACGGGCCGTTCTGAGCACGTAGTCCCGCTCTTCAGGAAACATGAGAGCGATACCGCATAGCTGGGTTGGGCTAATGTCGGCCATGTATAGATTATTTTCAATCGCATCAATCAACTTTTGATCTTGTGCAGCAATTATGTCTTCCTGACTAATGACAATGCGACGAGGGATATGTTTTACGACGTCCCCCTCAAGCACTCCAACTAATCTCTGACATATCAGATGACAGTTTTCTACACTGAATTTTCTGTGCCTAAGATGAACTGAATGCCCGCAACTTATATTACGACCCCACATTCCAATATCAATAGGAATACCTCTGATGTAATCCACAGCTTCTCCGGCTTCATAGGCTAGATCTGAAATTATTTTGTATGTGTCGATACTTCTCAAGCGGCTTCCGGCCAGCTCTTGCGAGCTTTTAATTTTGAACGAACTTAGTAGCCGGGCAGCTACGTCCATCCCAAAGTCGAGATCTGCGAATTTCGAAATATAGAAGTGTGCCGCGCCGTAGCTTAGTACAAATACTTGATCATCGAAGATTACGATCACAGCAGCAGCGTAATGATGAGCGTTTTTTTCTTCGATTCTAAAAGTTTTTGCCAGATCGGCTATCCACTTTATGGAAGTGGGATACGGGTTCTGTGTGAAGAAAAGCTTTAGACTGAAACGTTTATCTTCGTGTTCTCGCTCAACTTCCTGCACTAAAGTAAGATTGTTTTCGGTTAATGACTCTTCTAAATTATTCAGTTGAGTGTTATATATTTTAAAAATATTTAGAGCCGGCATTTTCAATCCCTTGGCTACGAAAACACTCACCTGATAATACTGTCAGAATCAGGTCTGAAATATCCACATCGGGAAAGCAGACGAGTAAACCTGTAGATTTAAGGCTAGCACAAAGCCACCCCGAGGCAGTCCGCTCTTTCTGTAGAATTAGCTAAGCTGCTTGAGACTGGAAGCAGTCACGGTTTGGAGGTCGACGATTGGTCGTCTGCTGCCCGTCACCACAGCAGCTTTTGGCCGACCACGGGATGTCGTGCGAAGGCGAAAACTGATCGGAAGCGGGAGAAGAAATTTGTCTACAAAACTTAGGGAAATTCGACCATGACCGGAACCAATGGACAGATATCGCCTGAATCTAGAAAAAAAGGGGAAAAAGGAGACGGGTTCATTTTTTGACACTGCAGAGAAATAAATCCATTCCCTTTTTCCGCTCTGATCCGAAACTATGAATCGCTCGAAGCTGCATTCTTTGAATCAGCTGACGGCGTGGGTGCAGACTCTGAATCGGGACCACTCAGTAGCGATTTTAATATTGCACCAACACCGCGTTTTTTGGCGAACGCCTTGTACAGCTTCGGAGCCTCGTTTGCTAGTTCAGCAACGGCAATGGCCATTGCGTGCTTAAGTTCCTGCGAATAGCGATATGCAGTGATTTGCTCCGCTCTACTATCCAAATACTGGATCGTAGACGTGGAGACTGCTACGTGCCGCGCGAGGTATCCTAACAGTGTCATTAACCTACCTACTTCTCTTGGATCGGCTGGCTGGAGCTCGACAATCAGCGCGCCAAACTCGCCTAGCATTTCCGTGTTACGCTCCGGTAGCGCCGCATCAGAGTACATCAATGTCCTCAAGTCCGTGCCTAGAGCATTCTTTATACTTTGCTCTATCACGTTCAGTAGCGACCGAATATTTCTAATTACATTTCCAGTAAGCGAACTTGACTCCGCATCGGTAACAACTCCGCTGAGCAGGTTCAGAATAGAGTTTTTTGCAGCCAAACTTGATTCGAGTCGACATTCTTTTTCTGATAAATAATTTAGCACTGCCGAGCAGTTTGGAGAGTCGCCTAGCAACACTTTGCTCCAGTCAGCCTCACTACGATCCTTCGCTGTAAAAAAATCTACCGCTTTTTTAACGAAGTTACTATAAAGCTCCGATTGATTTTCTAAGATCAAATTGATCAGCGCAATATCCATGAGAGCAATTTGATCAAGCTCATACTTGATATGGACCTCCCAAGCCCCAAACCAATTTAAAACATCGACCTCATCAACGTCGAATTGCCGAGTTAAATTAGTAAGCAGTGAGAAATTCTGCGCCACCCAATCGGTATTAAGTCGATGAATGGCTCGTTCCTGAATACACCACGCAAAAATACCGGCTATCTCTTTTGCAACGCTTGCATTGGTTAAGCCGCTAATTAAGGAGCCTGAGGTCACGCATGCTCGCAATAGCAGTCTGAAAGTTTCAGTATTAGAAACTTGTGAAAGATTTTCAACCTTAGCTAAATTTGCAAAATCGTTAGCACGTAGGAAAATGGCCGCAATCGCGGCATCCCCTATCATTGTCCTACCTTCGAATGTTTGAGCAGCGATTATGGCTACTTGGGCAGGATCGATTTTTTTTGATGCCAATGCTAGACCAATCAGCACCCCTTCATTGTTAGGATTGATACTAAAAGCTGTCATCAGACTATCGACGTCAACGGCGCTAAGTCCTTCGACAATATCTCCGTCCAGCCGGCGGTTCTCGCATAAGAAATTCAATGCCAAAAGCCGGTGATCAGGTTCCAACGGTATAAATGATAGTGGCTCTTCCGTGGAACTTGCGATTTGACGAACAGCGCTAGTCCTCGCAGACTTTGATAAAGTAAAATCGCTACCGGCAATGACTTTTAAATCAGCGGAAGGGATAACGATATGGAATAAATATTCAGCTGAGTCAACATCGACTTGACCCACGTCCTGGCCCAGCGCGGCTAAGCATCTGTCATATTCCATGAGCTCTGCTTTACGACTAGGTATGCTCGCCACCGTAACGGGCTCATTCAAGACAGAAAAAACTTCGGTTTCGAGCTTATCCTTTAAACCGTCGAAAAGAGATACACGCAACCCTGACTCTCGACAATATTCCAACGCATCATAGAAGGCGTCCTGATTTGAGCCACCATCACCTTCATAATTCTTCGCTTCCGAATTTACAATTGCCATGACTTTAACTAATTCGCTATTTTCCAGGAGCTCTCCAACTAGCTGAATAGTCAAAATCAAATGTTTGCTTAGCTGATTTTTCGCAACGTAGCGCTTGAAGGCATCCCAAAAACCGAACATCGAAACCAGTGACTTAAATTTCTCCGCGTCATCGCTAGCAATCGCCTCGGCAAGAGGCTCATCAATCAACTCTGCAATTGCGATATCGCTACTGGTCAAGAAATGGATCTGCAAAAACTGGATCTGCCAGCCAGTATGCATGTTAGTCCCAACCGTATCGGTCAGAAGTTGCTGAGTTGCGGCTAAATCCTTAAGCTCCCCATCTTCGAAATTTTTCCCGTATATCTCGGACAGTCCTCCGACTCTAATAACTTCGGCTAGAGGATGCTCCGTGTATTTGCAGAGCAATAGGTGCGCTGCGATACAAACTAAATTTGCAGAATCCCCCAGTATAAGTGAGGCGGTCGCGATATCATTAATGAATCTTTTTTGTAGCCGAGGAGTAACCAGCCTGCCCATCATAGGACTATGCCGCTGTAAAAGCTGGGCACATTTATCCGCTAATGCATGGTGCTCTGCGGGATAAGTGCTCTCCCATAGCTTTTGGAATCCCGTTTTCCATCCGGATGCGATAACTGGGGGAGAACGGAAAACTATTGGGAATTTTTTAGCTATAAAATCCCTTGAATCGTAAGTGCCGTCTTGGTCAGAGCCAAGATACTTCGCAACCTTATTTGAACAGAATGGAACAATGACCGTTAAATTCTTCGCCTCTGATGCCCAAGTAAAAATTTCCAAATCGCTCCAGACTGCTCTGAGACTGTCTTTCGGTAGACGATCCAGATTGTCCAGCACAACGACGTAATGTCGATCACCTAACAGACTAAGTTGCGATGTTAACGTTCTCTTTAGATCAAGTGGCGTCACATCTTTCGAGATTCGAATTTTCTCAGTAACTGTATCATCTGTCCCCCCTTTAAACAGATGCCAGATACTCCAAGGCTCCCCATTAACCTCCGTATCCTTAAGTTTTAGATATGCTGCCCCTAATATGAGGCCTGGGCTCAAAAGGGAAAAACCATGCAAAAAATATAGCCACAATGGCACCGGAGTAGTGCTTCTTGATAAAGTGAATAGCTCTTTGAATGAACTGGAGCAGAAAAAAAGCGCAACAATCAAAAGTAGAGCCCAAACACTAACTCGACTGATTGTGTTTTTTGTATACGTGTAATGCCGACCCAAGGCCTTATCGCGGCTACTTGTCAAGACCTCCCTAGTCGCCTTATTACTTCCAACTGAACTCAATAGCTCCTCTGTAAACAACTCGATGAAGTTGCTTTTTATTGAGCCTTGATAATTTTGTTCGCAATCAAAAAACCAGACTTTGTAGTTCGGATTTCCTTTCTCGAGCTTTTGCTCAACCATCTTGAGAATGGAGCTTTTACCGGAACCAAACTCACCATCCAAGCCTATTACTTGAGAGTTATCTGCTCCTAACAAATAATCAGAAATCGCCGTAGCGACCTTGTCATGACTTCCACCTGGGAAGACATCTTCAAGTGCGGGATGTTCGCTTTGAAAATTAAGATTGGACACAACAAGTCTCTTGAGTCGCCATTGTTCTATCGAAGATAGCACATCGACATCAAAGAGGATGCTCAAATGGATCCATTCTTGCGGGACGTAGCGCGATGGGCATCATACCCCCGCTTCTGCTCAAGGAGCTGACGATGCCTCGTCACATCTAGCTGAGCGGCCTGCATCAGCGAGATGATTACATGCTATTGAATCTCTGAAGTGAGCTTGGGGCACGTACTTTCCTGGCTGAGGGTCGTCTGAATGACGATCGATTTGTCCACCTATGCCTTCAGTTCGTAGCATGTTCTTTATTCGTAACTACGCTCAAGGTGAATCGCCCGACTTTCTTAGGCATGTCGAAATGACTGCTTTTGGCCGATTCTGTTGAAAAAGTCGGCTTCGGTTATCACGACAGAAAAGTATGCGTCTGAGATTGAAATCCGTGTTTTGCGCAGAAGGGTTTGGGCTCAGATTTGACGTAGCAGCGTGCAAAAAAGGAGTTTCCACCGCTCAGTGTATGGCAGGCCAAGCCGGGTCGACTTTTTCAACACAATCGGCCGAAAGCAGCTCGCCATAGAATTTATATTTGACCATCGTTAGCCCCCCACAACTCTAGCTCATCGAAGAACATCGAATCACTGCTCAGCATCGCCGCCCTCCACCCCTTTCAACTTAATCTCAGCCAACGGATGCCCGGCCTTCAAGGCAATACGCCAAAACCGCGCCGCTTCCACCGGATCCGGCGCCTTGCTCGGCGTCCCCGCGAGGCAGATCACGCCCACCTGATACGCCGCCTTGCCATCCCCTGCCAACGCGGCCAGGCGCAGTAATCGTACGCCTTCCTCGCGAGCCCCAAGACCGACCCCGCGAAAGGTCAGGATGTGGCCGTAGAAGCTCTGGGCGCCGACATCGCCCAGGTTGGCCATGCGCGCGAACTGGCCCTCGAGCCAGCGCCAGCCGCGCGGTTGGCGCACAAACCACGACCAGTGGAACAACCGGCGGGCCAGCCAGTAACCGGCCCGCGCTTTGAGTCGTAGGAACACTCAGGCTTCCGCCGACTCGGGGTACTCGTATTCGAACACCCGCACCACCTCCGAGGCATGCCAGGACGCGGCAGCCACACCGTCGGACGGTCCGGAGAAGCGCCCGAGGCGCTCGACGCATTCGAAGAAGCCGGTGCGCGGCAAACGACTGGCGCCCTGGCTGATCACCAGCGAGCTGCGCAGTGGCTGCTCGGCCCTGGCGTCCAGCGCGGCCAGGTGCTCAAGGGCGGCGGTCAGGGTTTGCATGGCGGGCGTGGGTAGCTGCAATCGCTCCAGCAATGCCCGATAAGTCAGAAGATGGCGCTGACGGCGCGCCTGATCCAGTTCCCCCAGCAATCCGTCCCAATGTTGACGACTGATGCGTACGCTCACGATTCATCCCTCCATCCTGGCACCGTCAACTCCCAGGCGAGGCTGCGGCGAATAGCAGCGTCGGGTTGACGCTCACCGCTTTCGATCAAGGCGAGATATGACGGGCTGATGCCTACCGTGCGGGCAAGCGCCTCAATGGCGATGCCCTTCCCTTCGCGCAAACTGCGTAGTTGATCCAGACCCGGAAGAGTCTGGTCTGATGTGGCCGCGGGACGCACTGTGGCTTCGCGCGGTGGTTGTTCGTTGATGCCTGCTGCTTTCAGTAGAGCCTGATACTGAGCCCATGGCAGAACCGCATATTCTGGTTCGCCTTCGCGTGTAATTATCTGAATATCCATGACTACCCCGTAGGACAACGACACGTAGCGAGTCGGCACTTTTCCTTAGAAGTGTAATCCTAACAGCGGCCAAGGTCGCGGGGGGTATGAATATGGATGATCCTGAATCGGTTCAGTTTTTTTTCGGGCCCTGAAGTTGCAGCTGTTCCGGGGTATCGGGCAGGCGTTCAACCACTGCGAGTTTTTCCGGCGCCTGACGCTTGCGCCAGGCGCGGAAGGCGTTGAGTTCGTCATCGAGGACTTTCATCAGCCAGGCCAGGACGGCAATGTCGTCGAGCATGCCGAACACCGGGATGAAATCCGGGATCGCATCCACCGGGCTCAGGAAATACATCAGGCCGGCCACCACCGAAACCATCGCTTTCGGGCTGATGGCCCGGTACTCGCCACGCCAGTAGGCCAGGCAGAGTGCCTGTAACAAGCGCAGATCGTCCTTAAGTTTGCCCAGACGATTACCTTGGCTCGCGCCTTTGCTGGCAACCGCGAACAGCAGGGTCGGCAAACGACCACGGGCGAGCAGGCGCCCGGCCATTGGCAGGAAGCGGGCGAAATTCCAGGGCATTTTCATCTTTTCCTCCCACTGAAATGTTATCCACACAAATTGTGGATAACCTTGTGAACAGAGCTGCATTTCACCGCTGGAGGCCCCGTTTCACAAGGGTCTTGCTCAGATCGGGCGTTTTTTACTCACATAAAAAAACCCAAGATTTCATTGACTTGGCGCACCGGTACGTCTAGCTCGGGCACTCTCACTGGCTATGACTGCAGCGTACCGCATCCGTTCGCTTTGTTTACCTTCACCAAACCCCAGATGCAACAACGCCCCGCATAAGCGAGGCGTTGTTTTTTCGAGCAGACGCGGATTACTTGGCGTCGTCTTGTTTGGCTGGATCCTTGATGCCCAGCAGCTCCAGGTCGAATACCAGCACCGAGTTGGCTGGAATCGCCGGGCTAGGGCTTTGGGCGCCGTAAGCCAGGTCGCTAGGGATGTACAGTTTGTACTTCTCGCCAACGTGCATCAGTTGCAGGCCTTCGACCCAACCCGGAATCACACCGCTGACCGGCAGATCGATCGGGCTGCCGCGCTCGACGGAGCTGTCGAAAACGGTGCCGTTGGTCAGTTTACCGGTGTAGTGAACAGTCACTACGTCGGTCGGCTTAGGCTGTGCGCCATCGGCCTTCTTGACCACTTCGTATTGCAGGCCGGAAGCCGTGGTGACGACACCGGCTTTCTTGCCATTCTCTTCGAGGAATTTCTTGCCGGCGGCTGCCGACTCTTCGCTCATCTTGGCCAAACGCTCTTCGGCACGCTTCTGCAGCGCTGCGAAGGCTTCAACCAGTTCCTCATCCTTCAGTTTCTGTTCTTTCTTGCCGACGGCATCTTCGATGCCTTGGGCTACGGCTTTGGAGTCCAGATCATCCATGCCTTCCTGAGCCAGACTTTTGCCCATGTTCAGGCCAATGCCGTAGGAAGCTTTTTGCGCCGGGGTTTTCAGCTCTACGCTGGTCTGCGAATCACAACCCGCAAGTACCAGGCCAACCAGGGCCACCGCCGCCGCCAACCGATGCTGTTTCATGCTATTTCCTTGTTCATGCGCCTAAAGGGCAATCGAGTAAAGCCGCGAGCTTATCAGGCGGCCACGACCAATGGCTACCGGCATGAGAGCAGGAAACTTCCGATAAGTTCAGGTGTTTAAACGCATTTCGGGATTAGAACGATGAAGCTTCTGTCATCTGGCTCTCACAGCCCCCGATGCCGGTTCCCATAGCCCTTGGCGTAATGGCCTCTTGCCGCACTTCATCAGCTGAGGCATAAGAGAGCTACAAATTGACAAGGATGTTTATCGTGCGCCTCATAATCCGCTTGCTGATTCTGATCGCAGTACTACTGGGGCTGGGCCTCGCCGTGGTGCTGTACTACGTCGCCAACCCGAAATTACCGGCCTGGTCACCGGCGCAACAGGTGCATTACCTGGAGCAATGGAGCGCCGCAGACCGCCAGGCCTACTACTTCACGCCTCAAGGCACCCAGGTCAAAGGCTTGCGCTATGACTGGTTCAACGCCCTCGAACTGCCCTTCTCGCAAAAACGATTCGCCGCTCCCGAATACCTCGCACGCTTTGGTTTTCTGATCGATCCGAGCCAGAAAGCCACGCCAGACAACCCTGGCAACCTGCCCGTCGGTTTCGCCCGTCATCAGAATCCGGGCAGCCAGGAAGAGTTTCTGGACATCACCTGTTCCGCCTGCCACACCGGCGAATTGCGTTTCAACGGCCAGGCCGTGCGCATCGACGGCGGCTCGGCCCAGCATGTGTTGCCATCCAGCGTCCCGACCCTGCGCGGCGGCAGCTTCGGCCAGGCACTGGTGGCCAGCCTCGCCTCGACTTACTACAACCCGTGGAAATTCGAACGTTTCGCACGCAACGTCCTGGGCCAGGACTATGACGCCCGGCATCAACAGCTACGCCAGGACTTCAAAAGCTCACTCGATACCTTCTTGAAAGTGGCCTGGAACGATACCCATCGCGGGCTCTACCCCACCGAAGAAGGCCCCGGCCGTACCGACGCCTTCGGGCGCATTGCCAACGCCAGCTTCGGCGACGCCATTTCGCCGGCCAACTACCGCGTGGCCAACGCGCCGGTGGACTACCCGCAACTGTGGGACATGTGGACCTTCGACTGGGTGCAGTGGAACGGTTCGGCGCAGCAACCGATGGCCCGTAACATCGGCGAGGCCCTGGGTGTCGGCGCCACGCTGAATTTCTTCGACGCCAGCGGGCAGCCCCTCAAGGGCGACGATCGCTACCCGTCCAGCGTCCGGGTGCGCGATCTGCACCGGATCGAACAAACCCTGCAACGACTCAAGCCGCCCGTCTGGCCGGAAGCCTTGCTGGGCTCCATCGACAAACCGTTGGCCGCAAAAGGCCGCGCACTATTCGCTGAAAACTGCGCTGGGTGCCACGTCCCCCGCGTCACCCAAAGCGACGGCAGACCGGTGCACCACCTGAACTTACTGCCCGTGGAGGTGATTGGCACAGACCCCGGCGCCGCCAACAATATTGCCGACCATCGCTTCGATCTGACAGCCCTGCAGTGGGATCCGGCAGAGCTTGCGCAACTGGACGTGCAATTGCATCCAAAACCCACGGAGCCCTTGGATTTGAGCCAGTTGTCAGTGGCCAAGGGGCTGGCCTACGTCACTGCTTTCGTGGGGAACCAGGCCTATCGCGCAGCCAATGTGACGCCGGCGGAGCGCCCGAACCTGGACGGCTTCGGCTTGCCTATCGGCGTCCAGGAATTACGCAGCTATAAGGCCCGGCCGCTGGCGGGCGTCTGGGCCACGCCGCCGTTTTTGCACAACGGTTCGGTGCCGAGCATTTATCAACTGCTCTCGCCCCAGGATGAACGTGCAACAACGTTCTACAAGGGCACCTTCGAATACGATCCCAAACACCTGGGCTATCGCACCGAAGCCTTCACCAACGGTTTTGTGTTCGACACGCGTATTACCGGCAATCACAACAGCGGCCACGAATTCCGCGACGGCGAGCGCGGTAATGGCGTGATCGGTCGCCTGCTGCAACCGCAGGAGCGCTGGGCGCTGCTGGAATACCTGAAAGTGTTGGGCGGCCCGCTGGAGTCGCAATTGCCAGACCACCTCATCAGTCAAAAGGATTGACCCATGCTGATCACGCTCTGGCTACGTCTGGGTGCCTTCCTTGGTAAAACCCTGCTGTGGATGTTGGGTTTGGGGGTCCTCGGCTGGGCGCTGACCATGGCATGGCTCGCCTGGCAACATCGCGGCCCGGTATCGGCTGAAGAACTGATTCCGGACGGCGAAGCGGCGATGACCCGGGACATCATTCAGACAGCGGTGCGGATCGTCGATCAACACCGCGAAAGTACTCGCTATCTGCGCGATGCTCACGCCAAGGCCCATGGTTGCGTGAAGGCCGAGGTTCAGGTGCTGCCGGATCTGGCGACGGCGTTGCGCCAAGGCGTGTTCAGCGAACCCGGCAAAACCTGGCAAGCGACGATGCGTCTGTCCAACGGCAATGCCTATCCGCAGTTCGACAGCATCCGCGATGCCCGGGGCATGGCGATCAAGTTGTTCGATGTGCCGGGTAAACAGTTGCTGAGTGATCGACAAGGGCGCAACGAACAGGATTTCGTGATGTTCAACCATCCGAACTTCTTTGTCAGCGATGTCGCCGAGTATCGTCAGAATGTGGCCGCTCAGGCTGACGGCAAAACGATAATGGCGTTCTTCCCGGCTTGGGATCCGCGCACCTGGCAGGTTCGTCATCTGTTTATTGCGCTGGCGACACTCTCCCCTGCCCCGGCAAGTCCGACCCAGACCACCTACTTTTCGGTTTCGCCGTACAAGTTTGGTGAGGCCAACGTCAAATTCCGGGTAATCCCGGATCCGGAGAGCTGCCCGACCTACACGCTGCCCACGCAAAATCAAAACCTGCCGAACTTCCTGCGCAGTGCGCTGAACCAGCAGCTGTCGACTGATCGGGTGCCGGCCTGTTTCGTGTTACAGGTCCAGCGTCAGGATCCGGGCCAATATATGCCGATCGAAGACACCAGCATCGAGTGGCGTGAACGAGACGCGCCCTTCGAAACCGTGGCCAGGATCAAGCTGCCTGCCCAGGATTTCGACACCCCGGCGCTGAACCTGCAATGCGACAACCTGTCGTTCAATCCATGGTTCGGCCTTGAAGCCCATCGGCCGATTGGTGGGATCAACCGGTTGCGCAAAGCGGTGTACGAGGCCGTTAGCGACTACCGACACAGCCGCAACGGCGAACAATAAGTAAGGCAGAAACGAAAAAAGCGACCCGAACAGGTCGCTTTCTTCAGTGAGTCCGGCAAAAAGCCAAATCCCAGACAGCAAAAAGCCCGCATTAAGCGGGCTTTCTGTGGTGATCTGGCGTTCAGTGTTCCAGATACCGAATATGGCGCAGCGGACGGGACTCGAACCCGCGACCCCCGGCGTGACAGGCCGGTATTCTAACCGACTGAACTACCGCTGCGCGAAACGCTTGAAACGAATGGTGGGTGATGACGGGATCGAACCGCCGACATTCTGCTTGTAAGGCAGACGCTCTCCCAGCTGAGCTAATCACCCTTCGCTTCGTTACGGGACGCATTATGCCACAAGTTTTCGTAAAGTGTTGATTTAATTGAAGTTTTTTTCAAAAAAATCCGAAAACCGGTGAAACGACACAACCCGATGGAACAAGGTACAAACTTGAGACAGAAAAAAACCCGCCTCAGCGGGTTTTTCCGTGGTGACCTGGCGTTCAGTGGTCCAGATTACCGAATATGGCGCAGCGGACGGGACTCGAACCCGCGACCCCCGGCGTGACAGGCCGGTATTCTAACCGACTGAACTACCGCTGCGCTAAACACTTGAAACGAATGGTGGGTGATGACGGGATCGAACCGCCGACATTCTGCTTGTAAGGCAGACGCTCTCCCAGCTGAGCTAATCACCCTTCGCTTCGGTGTGGCGCGCATTCTACGGAGCGACCCAACCTCTGGCAAGCACTTTTTTAAATAATTTTCTCAGGCCTTCCAAAGGCTTAGAGAAGGGTTGGCCTATGACCCGGCGAAGACAATAATGCCCCCTTTGTATAAAGGAGAGACTCACCCCATGTGGTTCAAAAACCTGCTTATCTATCGCCTGACCCAAGATCTGCCTTTTGATGCCGAGGCGTTGGAAACTGCACTGGCCACCAAACTGGCGCGTCCATGTGCAAGCCAGGAGTTGACCACCTACGGTTTCGTCGCGCCCTTCGGCAAAGGCGAAGATGCACCGCTGGTACACGTCAGCGGAGACTTCCTGCTGATCGCCGCCCGTAAAGAAGAACGCATTCTGCCGGGCAGCGTCGTGCGTGACGCAGTGAAGGAAAAGGTCGAAGAGATCGAAGCCGAACAAATGCGCAAGGTCTATAAAAAGGAACGCGATCAGATCAAGGATGAAATCATCCAGGCCTTCCTGCCTCGCGCCTTTATCCGTCGCTCGTCGACCTTCGCCGCCATTGCGCCAAAACAGGGCCTGATCCTGGTGAACTCGGCCAGCCCGAAACGCGCCGAAGACCTGCTGTCCACCCTGCGTGAAGTGATCGGCTCGCTGCCGGTACGTCCGCTGACGGTGAAGATGTCCCCGACCGCGACCATGACCGAGTGGGTTACCACTCAGAAAGCCGCAGACGATTTCTTTGTGCTGGACGAGTGCGAACTGCGCGACACCCACGAAGACGGTGGCATCGTGCGTTGCAAGCGTCAGGACCTGACCAGCGAAGAAATCCAGCTGCACCTGAGCACCGGTAAAGTGGTCACTCAGCTGTCGCTGGCCTGGCAGGACAAACTGTCCTTCGTGCTCGACGACAAAATGGTGGTCAAGCGCCTGAAGTTCGAAGACCTGCTGCAAGATCAGGCGGAGCAGGACGGTGGCGACGAAGCACTGGGCCAACTGGACGCCAGCTTCACCCTGATGATGCTGACCTTCGGCGACTTCCTGCCGGCACTGGTTGAAGCGTTGGGCGGTGAAGAGACCCCACAGGGTATCTGATTGCCTTAGGGCGCCGGCCTTGATCGGCGGCGCCTGGTAAGAAAAGATCGCAGCCTTCAGCAGCTCCTACAGAGGATCGCATTTCAAATGTAGGAGCTGCCGAAGGCTGCGATCTTTTTGCAGGCAACCCAAGTTCCAAGCCCTACCCGCTTTTAAACACATAACAAGGATCAGGCCATGCGCGCACTCGCTGCATTGAGTCGTTTTGTCGGCAACACCTTCGCTTACTGGGTACTGATTTTCGCCATCGTGGCGTTTCTGCAGCCGGCCTGGTTCATCGGTTTGAAAGGCGCCATTGTGCCGCTGCTGGGGCTGGTGATGTTCGGCATGGGCCTGACCCTCAAGCTCGAAGACTTCGCCGAAGTCGCTCGCCATCCGTGGCGCGTGGCCCTGGGCGTGGTTGCCCATTTCGTGATCATGCCCGGCATGGCGTGGTTGCTCTGCCAGGTATTCCACCTGCCGCCAGAGATCGCCGTCGGGGTGATTCTGGTCGGCTGTTGCCCGAGCGGCACCTCGTCGAACGTGATGACCTGGCTGGCTCGCGGCGACCTGGCGTTGTCGGTGGCCATCGCCGCCGTCACCACCCTCCTCGCGCCATTGCTGACACCGGCGCTGATCTGGCTGCTGGCCTCGGCCTGGTTGCCGGTGTCGTTCATGGAGCTGTTCTGGTCGATCCTGCAAGTCGTGCTGTTGCCGATCGTACTTGGCGTGGTTGCCCAACGCGTACTCGGTGATCGGGTTCGTCACGCGGTAGAAGTGTTGCCGCTGGTGTCGGTGGTGAGCATCGTAATCATCGTCACGGCCGTGGTGGCTGCCAGCCAGGCGAAGATTGCCGAATCCGGTCTGCTGATCATGGCCGTGGTGATGCTGCACAACAGCTTCGGCTACTTGTTGGGTTACTTCACCGGGCGCCTGTTCAACCTGCCGCTGGCCCAGCGCAAATCCCTGGCACTGGAAGTCGGCATGCAGAACTCCGGTCTGGGTGCGGCACTGGCCAGTGCGCACTTCTCGCCGCTGGCGGCGGTGCCGAGCGCGCTGTTCAGCGTCTGGCACAACATTTCGGGGGCGCTGCTCTCGACGTATTTCCGTCGCATGAGCGAAAAAGAGGATCGGAAAATCGCTGCTCAGCAAGTGGCTGACTGATCCGAAAACTTGATCCTCGGGTTAATGATGGGCACTCTATCGCGCAACGCGGGGACGACCTCGCGGCTCGATCGAGTGCTTAATCCGGGGACGACCCCATCCATCGATGGAGGTCTTCCATGTCCTGGATCATTCTGTTTTTCGCCGGTCTGTTCGAAGTCGGCTGGGCCGTTGGCCTGAAATACACCGACGGCTTCAGCCGCCCTCTTCCCACCGCATTGACCGTTGCCGCCATGGCCATCAGCCTTGGCCTGCTGGGCCTTGCCATGAAGGAATTGCCGCTGGGCACGGCCTATGCGATCTGGACCGGCGTGGGTGCAGTGGGCACGGTGATCGCCGGGATCATTCTGTTTGGTGAATCCATGGCACTGTTTCGGCTGGCCAGTGTGGCACTGATCATTACCGGGTTGGTTGGGCTCAAGGTCAGCGCTTAGGCCACTGACGTCATCGCGGGCAAGCCCGCGATGACGCCCGCAAAGTCACCAACTATCTAACGGCGCCACGCAAATCCCCCACCATCGCCTGCAACTTCGCTGGCTCAGCCACTTCAACGGCCACCGCCGGCCCCGCCACCAACGTCACCCGCGACCACAACCGACGGAACAAGCCCTTGTTCGGATCGCGGCTGAAGAAACTCCCCCACAACCCTTGCAACGCCAGCGGAATCACCGGCACCGGCGTTTCTTCGAGAATCCGCGTCAGCCCGCCCTTGAACTCGTTGATCTCGCCATCAGCGGTCAACTTGCCTTCAGGGAAAATACACACCAGCTCACCATCCTTCAGATACTGGGCAATGCGGGTGAAGGCTTTTTCGTAGATTTGAATGTCTTCCTGGCGCCCGGCAATCGGAATTGCCCCGGCCGTGCGGAAGATGAAGTTCAGCACCGGCAGGTTGTAGATTTTGTAATACATCACAAAGCGAATCGGCCGACGCACGGCTCCACCAATCAGCAACGCATCGACGAACGACACATGGTTGCAAACCAGCAGCGCAGGGCCCTCATCGGGAATCAGCTCGAGGTTGCGATGCTCGACGCGGTACATGGAATGGCCGAGCAGCCAGATCATGAAACGCATGCTGAATTCCGGGACGATTTTGAAGATGTAGGCGTTGACGCCGATGTTCAGCAGCGACACCACCAGGAACAGCTGCGGGATCGACAGCTTGGCAATGCTCAGCAAGACGATCGACACAATCGCCGACACCACCATGAACAGGGCGTTGAGAATGTTGTTGGCGGCAATCACTCGGGCCCGTTCGTTCTCGACGGTGCGGGACTGGATCAGCGCATACAGCGGCACGATGTAGAAACCGCCGAAGACTCCCAGCCCGAGGATGTCGATCAACACCAGCCAGGTGTGACCGAAGCCAAGGATTTCGATCCAGCCATGGCCGGTAACGCTGTCCGGAATTCCACCGGAATGCCACCACAGCAACAGGCCAAATACGGTCAGGCCGAATGAGCCGAACGGCACCAGACCGATCTCGACTTTGCGCCCGGAGAGTTTCTCGCAAAGCATCGAACCCAGTGCAATACCGACCGAGAACACGGTAAGAATCAGCGTCACCACGGTCTCGTCGCCGTGCATCCATTCCTTGGCATACGCCGGGATTTGCGTCAGATAAATCGCCCCGACAAACCAGAACCATGAGTTGCCGACGATCGAACGCGAGACCGCAGGGGTTTGCCCCAGGCCCAGCTTCAACGTGGCCCAGGACTGGCTGAAGATATTCCAGTTCAGGCGCATTTGCGGCGATGCCGCCGCAGCTCGGGGAATGTTGCGGCTAGCCAGATAACCGAGCACCGCAATGCCGATGATTGCCGTGGACACCACCGGCGCGTAGTTGCTGGCGGACATCATGATGCCGGCGCCAATCGTCCCGGCGAGAATTGCCAGGAAGGTGCCCATTTCCACCAACCCGTTGCCACCCACCAGCTCTTCTTCGCGCAAGGCCTGCGGCAGGATCGAGTACTTCACCGGCCCGAACAGCGCCGAGTGGGTGCCCATGGCAAACAGCGCCAACAGCATCAGCGACAGGTGATCGAACATGAAACCGACCGCGCCCACCGTCATGATGACGATTTCCCCGAGCTTGATCAGACGGATCAGCGCGTCCTTGGCGAACTTCTCCCCGAACTGCCCGGCCAGCGCCGAGAACAGGAAGAACGGCAGGATAAACAGCAGCGCACACAGGTTGACCCAGATCGAACGGTCACCCTCGATGGTCAGCTTGTACAGAATGGCGAGGATCAGCGACTGCTTGAAGATGTTGTCGTTAAAGGCCCCAAGGGACTGCGTGACAAAAAAAGGCAGGAAGCGCCGAGTGCGAAGCAAGGTGAACTGCGAGGGGTGACTCATCTTCCATGTGTCCCTGATTTTTTTGGTAGAGGGTGGCGTGGATACTGTTATTGGAATGTCGAACGTCGATCCAGGCCACACACATTACCTAATCTTTGCCGGTTATTTCTTTAATCCTGCGATGCACGGTGAGACAAACAGTTCGCCCTTCCACGCGCCCTGCACCGTGCGTTTGGCGACAATCAGCCACATCACCGCCAGCATGGCCACCAACACGCAACCAAAGACACTGAAAAACGTCAGGTTCAAGGTGCTGGCCAGTTTCAGCGTAGTCAGGGAATAGACACCCAGCGGGAACGTGAAACCCCACCAGCCGAGATTGAACGGGATACCGGCGCGCAAGTAACGCACGGTGATCAGCAGTGCTATCAGCATCCACCAAAGCCCGAAGCCCCACAGCGTGATCCCGGCCACCAGCCCAAGGCCCTCAGCTATTTCACCGATCCCCGGCAGACTGTTGGCGGCAAAGATCGCCGGTGCGTCGGCGCCCATCAACAACATGCCCAGCGCACCCGTGCCAATCGGCCCAAGCGCCAGCCAGCTCGAGGCGGCCATGTTTTCGTGGGGCAATTTATGCAACGCCATGCGCAGCAACAGGATGGTCAGAATGCTGAACGCCACCGGCAGGGAAAAAGCCCAAAGCACGTAGCTGGTCACCAGCACCACTAACTGCGAATGAGCATCGGCCAGGTGCGGCGCCAGCAAGCCACCACTGGCAGCCGCCACTTCCGCCGCCACCACCGGCAACAGCCAGACAGCGGTCATCTGGTCGATGCTGTGCTCCTGACGGGTGAACATCATGTAGGGAATCAGTACGCCGCAGGCCAGCGACATCGCCACGTCCAGCCACCACAGCACTTCGGCGACATGAATCACACCGTCGCCCCAGCGCGGCAAGCCGAACAACAGAACGCCATTGATGATGGTCGCAAGGCCCATGGGAATGGTGCCGAAAAACATCGAAACCGTGGAGTGGCCGAAAATCCGCCGCGCTTCGTCGAAGAACATGACCCAACGCGCGGCATACATGGCCGTGAACAACACAAACAGGCCAATATTTAATAGCCACAAGCCTTCGGCCAACGCATGCAGACCGGGAGTCGACACCGGCAGTTGCGCAAGCGCAAGCGCCAATACACCAGTGCCCATGGTCGCCGCGAACCAGTTCGGGGTGAATTGGCGGATGGCTTCTCTTGGGTGCTGCAGATGACTGAGCGGCTTGATACCGGGTTTAACGCTACGGGTGCAGGTCATGGCGAACTCCTGTCCTCTAATGAGGGAGGCGCTCATGATAGATCCGAATAGAATATCGATATAACGGGTAATATCTCTAACTGTTATCTGCTTTACAGATATAGCATCAGACGCTGCCTTCAGTCTCGATCACCAATATCCTCGCCACGCCCTGCGGATGAGCCACATGTTCGGTGCCCACCGAGGCATAAAAAATATCGCCGACCTCCAGCAGGGTTTCCTTTTCGAGGCCTGCTTCGCGATAACGCATCTGCACCTGACCGTCGAGCACCACGAACACTTCCTGGCCATCGTTGACGTGCCATTTATACGGCTGATCGGTCCAGTGCAAACGGGTGGTGATACCGTTCATGTTGGCGATGTCCAGCGCCGCCCAGGCGCGGTCACCGGTGAAGGATTTGCTGCGGATGATCTTCATGGGTCGGTCCGTCGAAATGAATGGCGGTGCCAAGGCTAACGGTCATCTGACATCGACGCCACAGACTTTGACAGACCGCTCACGAAGCAACCCGATCAGCGCACCGAGCGACAGGATGATCAGTACCGCGCCGTAACCGTCGGTGGTCGCCACCAGCCCAAAGCTGCGGGTCAGATTACCGGCCAGCAACGACGGCAAGCAGAACGCCAGATAACTGAGCACATAAAACGCCGACATCAACCCGGCCCGCTCATGAGGCAAGGCCAGCGGCACGATGCTGCGCAAGGCGCCAAGGAAACCCGTACCGAATCCGCTGCCCGCCACCAGCGTGCCGAAGAAAAACAATGGCAGGCTGGCGCTGTGGACCGCCAGCAGAATCAGCGCAACGCCTGCGGGCAGCAAGCTCGCGCCCAGCAGCAAGACCTTGTCGGCCGGCCGATTGCGCAAGGTGTAGATCATCGAGGCACCGGTCACCGTCAACACGGCCACCGTCGCACCGCCAATCAGGTTCGACGTGGACCCGGTGGCTGTCCGCACCAGGGACGGCGCCAGGGAGGCGAAAAAGCCGCCGAGCGCCCACACCGCGAGGTCTATCGGCAGCACCCGCCACAACATTCGCCGCGCCTGAATCGGCACATGCAGGGTCGGGCGCAGCGAGGCCCAGGCACCCGGTTGTCGACTGACGCTTTCCGGCAGGCGCCAGACGTACAGCGCTTGCATCGCAAACAGCGCGAACAACACCCAATAGGTCAATTGCAACGGCAGGGGCGCAAACTCGGCCAATAATCCGCAGCCCATGGCCCCCAGCGCCATGCCCAGCAACGGCGCAACACTGTTGACCATCGACCCTTGCTGGCGATCGGTGTCCAGCAACGCCGCACTCAAGACGGCGGTGGCCATTCCCGTCGCAAACCCCTGAAGTACTCGCGCACCGATCAACCAGGCGACGCTGTCGGCGTTGATGAACAGCAACATCGCCAGCATATTCAGCAACACGGCGGTAAAAATCACCGGTTTGCGCCCCAGATAATCCGACAGCGAACCGACCGTGAGCAGCGCCGCCAGCAAGCTGAGGGCATAGACACCGAAAATCAGGGTCAGGGTGGCGGCTGAGAACTGCAGGTGCTCTTGATAGAGGTGATACAACGGGGTCGGCGCAGTGGAAGCGGCGAGAAAACTGAGTAAGGTGATCGCCAGAAACCACAGGCTGGAACGATTTGTCGCTGGAAGAGACATGAGCACACTCCGCAAAAGCTAATTTTTTGCTTTTGCGGAGTGTGCTACTGGCCTTCTCTTAAAGCAAATTCTTTGTGTTAAGGTCCATTGCATGGCTATTAAAGAAGGTTTACGTCCCGGTGGCAGAAGTGCCAGGGTTCAAGAGTCGATTCATTCGGCCGTCCGCGCGCTCCTTGAAGAGCAGGACCGCGCCTGCGTGACTGTGCCGCAGATTGCTGCACGGGCCGGAGTGACGCCGTCGACTATTTACCGGCGCTGGGGTGATTTGTCAGCACTGCTGGCCGATGTCGCCCTCGCCCGCATGCGCCCCGACAGTGAGCCGGCCAATACCGGCAGCTTGCGCGGGGACGTGCGGGCCTGGGCGGAGCAGTATCTGGACGAAATGAGTTCCGAACCCGGGCGCAACATGATGCGCGACGTGCAATCCAGTGCCACGCCGGGCTATTGCGTGACGATCATTGGCGGGCAGTTGCAGACGATTCTGGATCGTTATCCCGATCAATCACGGCCAAGTGTCGACCGGTTGATCAATATGGTGGTGGCACCGACGGTGTTTCGCATCCTGTTTGCGGCGCAGGCGCTGGAGGTTGAAGAGTTGCATCGGCTGATCGATATTGCGTTGAGTCAGTAACGCCGCCTTCGCAGGCAAGCCTCGCTCCCGCAATGACGACCAGGATCTGACGGATACACAACCTGCGACACCCCGCCACGCCACGACCTTGGTCGACACTGACTAACTCAGGCGGTCATGCGAGACTGTCTGGATCGGGCGCAGTCCCGGATGTCCTTTGTCTGGAGTTCCCATGTCGCTGTCCACCGGGCTGATCGCCATTGTCGCCCTGGCCTATATGGCCATCCTGTTCGCCATCGCCTTTTACGGCGACCGTCGCAGCACGCCGCTGCCGCCACGGGTGCGTGCCTGGGTGTACAGCCTGTCGCTGGCGGTTTATTGCACCAGCTGGACGTTCTTTGGCGCCGTGGGCCAGGCAGCCGAACAACTCTGGTCCTTCCTGCCGATCTACCTCGGGCCGATCCTGCTGCTGGTGTGCGCGCCGTGGGTCCTGCAAAAAATGGTGATGATCAGCAAGCAGGAGAACATCACCTCCATCGCCGACTTCATCGCCGCCCGTTACGGTAAATCCCAGTCCCTGGCGGTAGTCGTCGCGCTGATCTGCCTGGTCGGCGTGCTGCCCTACATTGCCTTGCAACTCAAGGGCATCGTGCTGGGTGTAAACCTGTTGATCGGCGCCGGCGCCGACGCCATGGGCACGCGCGCGCAGGACACGGCGCTGATCGTCTCCCTGGTACTGGCGCTGTTCACCATCGTTTTCGGTACCCGCAACCTCGACGCCACGGAACACCACCGCGGCATGGTGCTGGCGATTGCCTTTGAATCGCTGGTCAAGCTGTTCGCTTTTCTCGCGGTCGGCGCGTTCGTGACCTACGGCCTGTACGACGGTTTCGACGACCTGTTCGACCAGGCCATGCTCGCACCGCGCCTGGAAGAGTACTGGAAGGAAACCATCAACTGGCCGTCCATGGTGGTGCAGACCGGTGTGGCGATGATGGCGATCATCTGCCTGCCCCGGCAGTTCCACGTGACCGTGGTGGAAAACATCGACCCCCAGGATTTACGCCTGGCCAAGTGGGTGTTCCCGACGTATCTGGCGCTGGCCGCGCTTTTTGTGGTGCCGATTGCACTGGCCGGTCAGATGTTGCTACCCAGTTCGGTGCTGCCGGACTCATTCGTTATCAGCCTGCCTCTGGCCCAATCTCACCCTGCCCTGGCAATGCTGGCGTTTATCGGCGGCGCTTCGGCGGCGACCGGCATGGTGATTGTCGCCAGCGTGGCGCTGTCGAC
This sequence comes from Pseudomonas sp. Pseusp15, assembly GCF_059492165.1. NCBI lineage: Bacteria > Pseudomonadati > Pseudomonadota > Gammaproteobacteria > Pseudomonadales > Pseudomonadaceae > Pseudomonas > Pseudomonas sp. Pseusp15. The sequence continues at coordinate 854,459 of NZ_CP168523.1, read as the reverse complement.
CATGCTCTCCAACGACATGCTGCTGCCATGGTTGCTGCGGCGCAACAACGCCGAACGGCCATTCGAAGTGTTCCGCCAGTGGATGCTTTCGGTGCGCCGGGTGAGCATTGTGGTCATTCTGCTGCTGGCCTACGTCAGCTATCGCCTGCTGGGCTCGACCGCGAGCCTGGCGACCATCGGCCAGATTGCCTTCGCCGCCGTGACCCAACTGGCCCCGGCCATGCTCGGCGCGCTGTACTGGAAACAGGCTAACCGCCGTGGCGTGTTCGCCGGTCTGGCCACCGGGACATTCCTCTGGTTCTACACCCTGGTGTTGCCGGTTGCCGCCAACAGCCTCGGCTTGCCCTTGAGCAGTTTTCCGGGCCTGGCCTGGCTGCAAAGCAATCCGCTGAACCTGCCGATCACGCCGCTGACTCAGGGCGTGGTGTTGTCCCTGGCGGGTAACTTCACCTTGTTCGCCTGGGTCTCGGTGCTGTCACGCACACGGGTTTCGGAGCACTGGCAGGCCGGTCGTTTCATCGGCCAGGAAATCAGCCCCCGCCCCAGCGCCCGCTCGATGCTGGCGGTACAGATCGACGATTTGCTGCAACTGGCTGCCCGGTTTGTCGGCGAAGAACGGGCCCGTCAGAGCTTCATCCGTTTCGCCTACCGCCAGGGCAAAGGCTTCAACCCGAACCAGAACGCCGACGGCGAATGGATCGCCCATACCGAACGCTTGCTGGCCGGTGTACTCGGCGCCTCTTCGACTCGGGCGGTGGTAAAAGCCGCCATCGAAGGTCGGGAAATGCAACTGGAGGACGTCGTACGGATCGCCGACGAAACCTCGGAAGTGCTGCAATTCAACCGCGCCCTGCTGCAAGGCGCCATCGAGAACATCACCCAGGGCATCAGCGTGATCGACCAGTCGCTGAAACTGGTGGCCTGGAACCGGCGCTACCTGGAGCTGTTCAACTACCCCGACGGTTTGATCAGCGTCGGCCGACCGATTGCCGACATCATTCGCTACAACGCGGAACGCGGCCTGTGTGGCCCCGGCGAAGCGGAAGTGCATGTCGCCCGTCGCTTGCACTGGATGCGTCAGGGCCGCGCCCATACCTCCGAGCGACTGTTCCCCAACGGCCGAGTGATCGAACTGATCGGCAACCCGATGCCCGGCGGCGGTTTCGTCATGAGTTTCACCGACATTACCGCGTTCCGCGAAGCCGAGCAGGCGCTGACCGAAGCCAATGAAGGCCTTGAGCGGCGGGTCGCCGAACGGACCCACGAACTGTCGCAACTCAACCTTGCCCTGACCGAAGCCAAGGGCACCGCCGAATCGGCCAACCAGTCGAAAACCCGTTTCCTGGCCGCCGTCAGCCATGACTTGATGCAACCGCTGAACGCCGCGCGGCTGTTCTCCGCCGCCCTCTCCCATCAGGAAGAGGGTTTGTCCAGCGAAGCGCAGAAGCTGGTTCATCACCTGGACAGCTCACTGCGTTCGGCCGAAGACCTGATCAGTGATCTGCTGGATATTTCCCGTCTGGAAAGCGGCAAGATCAACCCTGATCGCAGGCCCTTCGTGCTCAATGAGTTGTTTGACACGCTGGGAGCCGAGTTCAAGGCACTTGCTCAGGAACAGGGGCTGAAATTCCGCGTCCGGGGCAGCACGCTACGGGTCGACAGTGACATCAAACTGCTGCGACGGATCTTGCAGAACTTCCTGACCAATGCCTTCCGCTACGCCAGAGGCCCCGTGCTGCTCGGCGTTCGGCGGCGCAACGGCGAGCTGTGCCTGGAGGTCTGGGACCGTGGACCGGGTATTCCGAAAGACAAACAACAGGTGATTTTCGAAGAGTTCAAACGCCTCGACAGCCACCAGACCCGGGCCGAGAAAGGCCTGGGCCTGGGGCTGGCGATTGCCGATGGACTGTGCCGCGTGCTCGGTCACACTTTGCGCGTACGCTCCTGGCCGGGGCGCGGCAGTGTATTCAGTGTCAGCGTGCCGTTGGCTCGGGCACAAGCCGCGGTGCCGGCCAAGGTTGCCGAACTCAATGGCCATTTGCTCGGCGGCGCACAGGTGCTGTGCATCGATAACGAGGACAGCATCCTGATCGGCATGAACAGCCTGCTCACGCGCTGGGGTTGCCAGGTCTGGACCGCGCGCAACCGTGATGAATGCGCGACGCTGCTCAACGACGGGATGCGCCCGCAGTTGGCGCTGGTGGATTACCACCTGGACGATGGCGAGACCGGAACCGACTTGATGGCGTGGTTGCGCACGCAATTGGGCGAGCCGGTGCCGGGGGTGGTGATCAGCGCCGACGGACGGCCGGAGACCGTGGCCCAGGTGCATGCAGCGGGCCTGGATTACCTGGCCAAACCGGTGAAGCCGGCGGCGTTGCGGGCATTGTTGAGTCGGCATTTGCCGTTGTAATAAATGCGTCTGGCTAGCCCAGAACCTGTGGCGAGGGAGCTTGCTCCCGCTAGACTGCGCAGCAGTCGCAAAACACGCAACGCGGATTGCTTTACGGGAAACGGGGGCTGCTGCGCAGCCCAACGGGAGCAAGCTTCCTCGCCACAGCAAGCCCCCTCGCCACAGATGCCATCGTAAAAGATGGCTTATTCGGGCAATTCGGCCAAGCCATCGACATCCGTCATGGCCCGCTCCAGCAGGTCCGCCGGCAAGCTCTTGCTGGCCCGCGCGCCAAGCAATTTGAGCTGTTCGCTGCGACTGACCAGGTTGCCGCGGCCTTCTGTCAGCTTATTGCGGGCAGAGCTGTAGGCTTTGTCCAGCTGCTGCAAGCGATTGCCGACCTCATCCAGATCCTGAATGAACAACACGAACTTGTCGTACAGCCACCCGGCGCGCTCGGCGATTTCCCGAGCGTTCTGGCTCTGGCGCTCCTGCTTCCACAGGCTGTCGATGACCCGCAAAGTGGCCAGCAACGTGGTCGGGCTGACGATCACGATGTTGCGGTCGAAGGCCTCCTGAAACAACGTCGGCTCAGCCTGTAACGCCGCGGAAAACGCCGCTTCGATCGGGACGAAAAGCAGGACGAAATCCAGGCTGTGCAACCCGTCGAGCCGCTTGTAGTCCTTGCCGGCCAGGCCTTTCACATGATTGCGCAGGGACAGCACGTGCTGCTTGATGGCGATCTGGCCGATGCCGTCGTCTTCGGCGGCCACATATTGCTGATAAGCCGTGAGGCTGACCTTGGAATCGACCACGACCTGCTTGTCGCCAGGCAGGTAAATAATCACGTCCGGCTGGAATCGCTCACCGTCCGGCCCCTTCAGATTGACCTGGGTCTGGTACTCGCGCCCCTTCTCCAGGCCCGCGTGTTCAAGCACCCGCTCAAGAATCAGTTCACCCCAGTTGCCTTGGGTTTTCTGCCCTTTCAAGGCGCGGGTGAGGTTGGTGGCTTCGTCGCTCAGGCGCAGGTTCAGTTGTTGCAGACGCTCCAGTTCCTTGGCCAGGGAAAAGCGCTCGCGGGCTTCGGCCTGATAACTTTCTTCGACGCGTTTTTCGAATGACTGGATGCGCTCCTTCAACGGATCGAGCAATTGCCCCAGACGCTGCTGACTGGTTTCGGCAAAACGCTGTTCGCGCTCGTCGAAGATCTTGCCCGCCAGCTCGGCGAATTGCGCTCGCAGCTCGTCTCGCGAGCCTTGCAGGTCGTTGAGGCGCTGCTGATGGCTTTCCTGCTGCTCACGCAACTCGGCGTTGAGGGAAGCAGCATGAGCGTCCAGGCGACGCAACTCAGCTTCTTTGCCGGCACGTTCGATGTTCCAGGCGTGGGCTGCGTCGCGGGCATCGTCGCGTTCGATCTGCAGCAATTCGACTTCACGGCGCAGGGCGGCCAGATCGGCTTGTTTGGCGGCGTTGGCCTGGCTCAGGTCAGCGACTTCATCACGGCAGGTGTCGAGCTGGGCGTTCAAGCCATCCTGCGTCAGCTGGGCCATGGCCAGGCGCTCTTCCAGCAATGCCAGTTCGGCCTGCCCCGTACTCGCCCGACGCTGAAGTTGCCAAGCCAGTACCAGCAATGGCAGTGCAGCGCCCGCCAGCCCCAGCAATGCGCTGGTCAAGTCCATCGCCATAGCCACTCCTGCCGATTAGATAAAGCGTGAAGGTTAACCAAGGCGTCAGGTCTTGGACAGCTCAGTCTTCGATCAGGCCGAGTTCCTGCTGGGCGCGTCGGTCCCCTGCGCGCGCAGCCTGGCGCAGCAGGTTCTGGCCAATACGGCGATCCCGGGCATTCCCGCATTCGCGGCACATCAATTGGCCGAGGCGGCTTTGCGCGGCCACTACGCCTTCACGGGCAGGTTGCTTGAGTAAACGTCCGGCGAAGTGTTTGACGTTGGGGTTTTCGCCCAGGCGCGGGCTGTCCAGTAGCCACTCGGCCACACGCATCGAAAAGCGCTTGGGTGGGTTAATGCTGGAGGGTGCTGAGGCAGGAGAGACTGGTACTGAGCGAAACTTCATAAAGCACTGTGGGGCAGATCGGAAGGCGCGCCACTCTACTCTTTTTTTCGCACAGGTAAAGTCGAGAAAAGCCTGCACGCCCGTCCTAGAGCAAGCGCTCGGGACAATCCACAGAAGCTGTGGATAACTCAGTGGACAACCGCCCTTGAAGTCGCGCAAAGCCGTGTGGAATGGGGCTCGCAGTCAAACTGACGATTTTTTCACCAGTAAAAAAAAGCGATGTTTTTCATTGACTTAAATTTTCGTTACAGGCACCCACCCTCGGTGAAGCGAGGATGACAGTGGGATGACAGTGCGTGCAACTAATGTGCACAAGTACCTGCGAGGCGGTTATATCGGTGCGCTTTTTCGGCGCGTTTTTACGGTGACGCCTGGGGATAAACCCGGCAACCCGCGCCGCAGATTGATCCTGGCTCGATCGCCCTCTCGGATCAACGGCCGTTTTTTGGGCAATTGCGGGGCACGTGTCGGCCGATGACATTTTCCGACAGCACTTGCGGATGTGGTCGGCCGGCACTTCAGTGTTTTTTTGCGAGCAGGCTTCCCTTCGGCCATTCAATCCGTTAGTATCCGCGGCGTTAGTACCAAGCTGAAAGTCAATTCTGGTCGAACAAATCCCCCCGGTCAGCCTTCCCTGAGAGAAGCCTTCACCGACAAAGCGGGATCGACCACCTCGATGGTTTCCAGGTAAATCTTGCGTCAACACAGCCTTTGAATCGAAAGCAAAGGGTGTTGCGAAGTTCACTTACTCTGACCGAACCAACCTGCAAATTGATCAGGATCTTCACCCCGGGCCCAGAACCTTTGCCCCTGATGTGTTGCCTGCCCTCCTAAGTACCTACCTGCCAGCCCAAGCGCGCCAACTTATCAGCGCTTCAAACTGGCTGCTTTGTTCCAGTCGGGTTCTTCGTTCGACCAATGGTGGTCGTCGTCACTGGAACGTTTTAATTTTGCACGGTTCTTATCCGTGTCGCTTGTAGGAACACCCGATTATGTCTACTCAAATCCACACTCAGGATGCCATTCGCACCCTAACCAACGCTTTTGCTCCAATGAACTGCCTGATCATGGCCGCTCGCAAAGGCTGCTTCAGCTTCACTCTGGTCAACGAACACGGCATCGCTCGTCACAGCGAACGCCTGTACCCCGATCAATACTCCAGCGCCGAACCGCTGCAGGCTGTGATCGAGCGTACTCGCCAGGCACTGGTTGCCTGAGACGCCAGAAAGGCTGAAAACCTCAAAAGCCCTGCTGAAAAGCGTAATGCTGCTCACTTAAGCGGAGCAGCCTTACGGTCCACTGGAAACCGGGGCTTTGATATTTTCACCGTCCCTGGCCTTGAAGGCCTTGGACGGTGATTCAGAAACACCCCTCCGATACCGGTTCTTAACCCTGCCAATCATCCGCCTGCACCTGAAATCGGGTTGTCCGCGGCCATCACGATCAGTTGCACGACAATGTCCCCGCACAACCGCCGGATCTACGCACAAGATTACGCCCATGCTGGGCGCACCATAAAAATCCGATGCCAGAGGTCTGGCATCGGATTTTCGAGGAAGTCCGTCTGAGGCTCAAATACTCAAGTGAACAGCATTACGGTCAGGCGAAACACTCGCTCCCTATCAGGTGAGCGGTTTGCGCAGCAGGATATCGACCGCGAAGACGCCCAGGACAGTCCCGGACACCCAGCGTTGGGTGCGCATGGCAGAAGGTCGCTTGGCCAGGAATCCACTGACCCGGGAGGCGGCGAGAACGATCATGCCGTTCACGGTGACGGCAATGGTGATCTGTACCAGCCCCATCTGGATGAATTGCTGGAAGGTAGATCCTGCGGAAGGGTCGATGAACTGCGGGATCAGCGCGGAATACATCAGCGCAATCTTCGGATTCAGCAGGTTCGTCACAAGCCCCATGGTGAACAGCCGTCTCCGCGAGTGAGGTGGCAGCTCCCGCGCCTCGAAGGGGGAACTCCCCCTGGGCTTCAGCATGTTCCAAGCCAGATAGCCCAGATAAAATGCGCCTGCGATCCTGACGACATCGTAGGCGACTGGCACTGCCTTGAACAAAGCGGCCAGTCCCAGTCCCGCCGCCAACAAGTAGCACACGAAGCCTAGCGCCACACCCGCCAGCGAAATCATCCCGGCCAGCCGCCCCTGGGAAATCGCCCGCGAGGTCAGGTAGACCATGTTGGGACCCGGTGTCAGCACCATGCCCAATGAGATGATGGCCACACCGGCCAGGCTTTCCAGCGCCATCATTGGCGTGCTCCATCGTTCAAAGGGGATGTATCGGCCCGCTGCGGCTCGAACCAGCCGAGGCTGCCGCGGAACAGCGCATGCTGAGCACGCTGTGCCACTGGCCGAACCACGATTTCATCGACATTAACATGTGCAGGCTGATCGGCAACCCAAGCCACAACCTGGGCGACATCGTCCGCGCTCAAAGGCCGGTCGACATCCTTGTAGAGGGCACTGACCCGTTCGGCGTCGCCGCGAAAACGATTCAAGGAAAACTCTGGCGTATGCACCATGCCGGGGAGCACTTCGGTGATGCGCACCGGTATACCCTTCATCTCCAGTCGCAAGGAATGGGTCAGTGCGCGCTGGGCACTCTTGGCCGCGCAATAGCCGCCTCCCCCCTCATATCCGGCTAGCGCAGCCGTTGAGGTGATATTGATGATGCACCCTTGGGACGCGATGAGCCGAGGCAATAGCAGTTGGGTCATCCGCAAAGTCCCAAGGACGTTACTGTTGAACATGTTCGTCCAGTCCTCGGCACTGGCCGCGTCTACCCCATCCAGGCCGATAGCCCCGCCCGCACAGTTCACCAGAAGATCGCACTCGAAAACCTGCACCAAGTCCTCCTCTCGCGCCTGTGTCACATCCAGCACAATGGCGCGTCCGCCGGTTTCGCCGGCAATCTGCTCGAGCCGATCCCCCCTGCGCGCCACAAGGAATACCCGCCAACCACGACTGGCCAAGGTACGAGCGCATGCCTCGCCAATGCCACTGCTTGCACCGGTAACAACTGCTGTTTTCAAGATTGAGCTCCCCATGCTTCGGATAACTGTTCGAAGATCTTCCCCACGTCACGTACCAGCGCGGGACGATCGAAGCTGCGCAGCCGAAGGCGCGTGCCAGCGCCCTCATAAACACCGCTGGCGAAGCGATCCAGGTTCTGCGGTTGAGCCCAGTACAGGGTACCCAAGCCTTCACGCGGCGAGCTGTTGCGGCGGGCGATCACCCATGCCCCCCGCTCGCGGTGCAATGGCCTGCCCTCCTTGCTAAGGCTGCGCGCAAGGTCCCGGTAGCGGGTAGACGCCCCGGTCTGGATTTCCCAAGCGATCCCCAGCAGGTCGATATCCCTCACCTCTCGCCAGAGGAACGGGATTTCGGCGCCACCGACCCGGGCACCGATTTCCAGGAACAGCAATCTGTCATCCAGGTCGAACAGTTCGAGGTGGAAGACGATTTCTCGCTCAGGCGCGAAGACCGCCAGCAGTTGTTCGACGCGCCCCGCAATCCGCCGTTCGTCGTCGCCCTCCTCGAGTTCGATACTGCCCAGCGGGCTATCCGGACCGAAATCGGCACAGCTGTTCACATAACGCGACGCCGTGACTACCACAATCCGTTGTCCATCCCACCAGCCGTCAACGTGCAGGATGGGGGCCGCGCAGCAAGCCTGGACCATCATCGGCTCCGTGGCCTGCCCGATCTGATCATGATCACTTGGGCCGCGAAGAAACTTTACGCCGCGACTCGCCGTGCCGTAGCGCGGCTTGAGCACCAGCGGATAGCCGTGTTCAGCGGCCAGTCGCTCTACCGCTTCGCGGGAATCGGCAGGCGAAGCAGGCAACACGCCGATCGACGATTGCCGGCCTGCGACCTCCAGCATGGTGAGCTTGTCGCGGAACCGCTCGGTCCACGCGACAAGATCTCCCGGTACCTGCCATCGCTCACGGATAGAAGCCGCATTGAGCAGGTCGCCCTCATTGAGGGCAACCACCAGCGCTGGAACCCCATGTTGCTCGACCAGACGCTCGGCCTCAGCCATGACCGCCTCAGCATCGTCCAGTGAGACGAGCACCGAGCTTGACGCCAGGCGCTCGCTCGGCAGGGACGCGCAGGATTCGGGCGTACAGATCGCCCGAATCTGCATTCCTGCCGGCAGTTCGTATCGGTCGTATAGCGCTTGGCTACCGACCCAACGGTGCAAGCAGAGGACATATTTCATGCCGTGGGATCCACGATGAAGTTGACCGCCGCTACCAGTTCGTCACCGATACGCACGGCATCCTCGCGCGAGGTGCCTGTTGCCAGGACATACCCTGAAACGCAGTCGGCAACGGTGTCGAGCGGTGGAATCGTATCGCCCTCATGCTTCTGGATGACTACGGCACGCTCGGCTGCGCCCAGTTCGAACAGGAACGGCAAGAACACCCGTGGAGTCTCGCCTGACTTGGTATGGCGCACATCGACGTCAGGCTTGAGATCGAGCTCGACCTTTCTGACCTTGCCAGGTGTCGGTACGAAGAACTGGATCGCGGCACCCGCTTTCGGCTCGGGCGACACTTGCGGCAGAGTGTCGATACCCAGCGGCACAGTCAGGAACATGCGGTTCAGGTCCAGGCCGAACGCACGCCGCACCAGTTCAGGGGCACCCGAGCCCGCCAGGCGAGCATGGGATTCGAGTACACGAGGCCCCTTGGGGGTCAGCACGAACTCACTATGGGAGGGCCCCTCTTCCAGTTCTACCGCGTCGAGCAGGCGGCAGGTCATTTCCTTCAGCTCGCTCAGCCATTTCCTGGCCTCGGTGCTCGGCGTGCTGACTTCCCACTCAACGTATTTGTCGTTCATGCGGTACTGGGAGTAACCAATGGGAAGGTGGCGCCCCTGGAACGAGAAGGAGTCGACGCTGACGACCGGCCCCTCCAGGTACTCCTCGATGATAATGTGCTTGACGTCGGCATCCTGAAGCGCCTGCCAGGCCTTGGAAGCAGAGGCTGCGTCATCGCAGGGATGGATATGCAGGCTGGCCACGCCTTCGGCGGGTTTGAGAACCGACTTGCCATGCTCTTTGACGAACGCGACGGCATCCTGCGCACTGGTGACATGGCGATAGGCAACCGGGCTCAGGTTGTGCTCGACCAGCAACTCGCGCATGGCCACTTTGTCCTTGAGCAGGCGCGCAGTCTTATAGGAAACCCCGGTGAGACCGAAGTGATCGACCACTTTGCCCGTTGACTCGCCTGCCACTTCGGTAGTGGTCATGATGCGATCGAACGGACGGTCGCGGTGCAGGGGCTCGAGGACCTTGATGATGGCCTCGGCGTCGTCAATCCTGGCATGCACCACCTGTTCGCAATGGGCGAGGATTTCCTGCTCGTAGTCACCCTCCTGATGCACCAGCACTACGTCGATGCCCAGCTCCTTGGCACCGTGAATGGGCGAGGGACGACCACCGACTACTGCGATACGCTTATTCATGCATGAACTCCCTGTCTACTGTGATGTTTGTTGTGTGATGGTTCTTGAAGCAAAGGCTCAACTGCCGTACACCCGGCGCAGCCAGCGCGCCTTGCCGTTGAGCAGAGGCTGGAACGCCTTGCGGCGGTGCAGCACGCGGGCATTTTTGAAAATGAAGAAGTCGCCTGGTTGCAACACCACCTCTATACCCTGGGCATCGCGCAGGCACTGGCGCAGGAGCCCAAGTGCCTTTTCGCTGTCCAGGTCGAGGGCGGCCACGATGCCATCGTCAAAGCGCAGGCGATAACCGCCCTCGTCGTGCTCCAGCACCGGCAGCACCCTCGGCTGGCCATCGAAGCCCTCGTTGGAGGCAGGGGCACCAAAGGTGTAGGCAGACTTCTGCAACTGGGCGATCGCCCAGCCGGGCAGCTTTGAAAGGACATGATCCACACAAACAATGTCGGTGGAGGCGCCTTCAAAGTTGCGCACGGCGGTAAAGGCCAAGAAGTTCGGCACGGCGGTCGCGACATTTCGGCTTTGATCGGCGAAGGGCCAGTTGGGATTGTCGGTGTGCCAGAAAAACTCCACATCCGCGCCCCAAGAGCTGGTGGTGCCCGCGGCCTCCGGAACCGGAACGACGTTTCTGACCAGCTTGCCGAAGTTTTCATACTCGACTGCATGCGGCCTGACACCCAGCAGCCACAACATGCCAAAGTGCAGCAGATCGAAGTCAAGAACACACTCGGCGTTGGGCAGGAAACCATTGCGCGGCGTCGCGACGTCCGTAGAGAGCGAAATGCCTCTGATGAGCAGCGCTTTGTGCGGGCTGTCAGGAAATGCGCGAATTGCCTCGACGATATCCCGGCCCAACACTGTGCCGAGCCAATCCCCGCCGACTGCTCCCACACTCTCAGCGCAGTGCGGCGTTTCGGCCAGCCTCACGCGACAGCCCTCCAGCCCGGTCAGGTCGGGATCATTGACGACCACCACCTGTACCAATGAAGCCTCCTGAACATCCATGGCCATGACGCTCATGATTTGCGGTTCAGGTATGAGGTGACCTTGGGGTCCGGCTGATGGGCGAACGCCTTGGTTCGTCGGATAAACATCCCCAACGGCAGGATCAGGTAGAGCAGAACATAATCCATAGTGCACCTTCCCTAGTGTATGAAAGAGTTAATCCAGCGGTACTGTCTCGCGCCAGTCGACCGCCTCCTCGAACTGAGGCTGCTCCGATTTATCGAGGTAGAAGTCGCCAATTGCCAGCACATCCATGTTGGTACGCATGAAGCAGCGATAGGCTTCGAACGGCGTGTTCACAATCGGCTCACCACGCACGTTGAACGAGGTGTTGACCAATACAGGACACCCTGAACGCTGATAGAAGTGTTCAAGCAGCGCCCGGAACCGCGGGTTGCGCTCCCGGTCCACGGTCTGCACCCTTGCCGAGAAGTCCACGTGGGTGATTGCCGGCAGCTCGCTACGCACCAACTTGAGCAAGTCGATCCCGGTAAGCCGCGCACTCTCCTGTGGGATCGCCTTGCGAATGCCCGTTGCAATGGGCGAGACCACCAGCATGTAGGGGCTTTCCTCGACGATGTCGAAGTAGTCTGCCGCTTTTTCCTCAAGCACCACGGGAGCGAAGGGGCGGAAGGACTCGCGGAACTTGATGCGCAGGTTCATGTTTGACTGGGTGTCCGAGCGGCGCGGATCACCCAGGATCGAACGGCTGCCAAGCGATCGCGGACCGAACTCCATTCGCCCCTGGAACCAGCCGATGACCCCGCCATCCTCGATGCTGGTGCTCACCCGCTGGTCGAGCTCTTCCGGCGAAAGCCTGTGAAAAACAGCGCCGCAGGCTTCCAGTTCGTCCCTGATCTGCTCTTCGCTGTACTCCGGCCCAAGCAATGCTCCGCTCATGCCATCACGCACGCCAGCAGGCAGTTCGCGGCTCGCTACCCTGCGATACTTGCGGTCAGTCAGCAGCGCGGCGCCCAGCGAGCCACCCGCATCGCCAGCCGCCGGTTGCACCCACAGACGGTCGAATATCCGCTCACGCGAGATCACGCCGTTGGCTACGCAGTTGAGGGCAACACCCCCGGCCATGCACAGTGCGGTCTCGCCAGTGAGCTCACGGGCGGTCTTGGCCAGGCGCGAAACGACGATCTCCGTGACTTTCTGCACCGATGCGGCCAAATCGAACTCGCGATCGGTAAGGGGGGCCTCGGGCAAGCGCCGGGGGCCACCGAACAGCTGCTCAAAGGCATCGCCCGTCATGACCTGGCCTTTGATGAACTCAAACTTGGTCCAGTCGAGCCTGAAGCTGCCATCGGGCTTCACATCGATCAGATGCGAGAGGATCGTGTCGACGTAATGAGGCTTGCCATATGGCGCAAGTCCCATGAGTTTGTATTCGCCGGAGTCCACCTTGAAGCCGCAGAAATAGGTGAAGGCCGAATAGAGCAGGCCCAGCGAATGGGGAAAGGACAACTCGGCAACCAGCTTGATACCTTCTGGCCTGCCGTGCCAGACGGTGGTCGTCGCCCACTCGCCGACACTGTCGATACACAGGATCGCGGCGCTCTCGAAAGGACTGGGGAAAAATGCCGATGCAGCGTGGGACTCGTGGTGACCATGCACTTCGATTCGGCGACCGTCCCGGTCTCCCATCGCTCTGAGATGACGCACGACCTCACGGTCCATCCGGCGCTTGGTTGATAGCCATTCGCCAAGCACCGGTGCGTAGGTGCGCGCTGCCGAAAGCCCGGCCACGGCGGCCGTCGAGAGTACCCGACGGAACTTCAGTGCCGGGTCTTCGTAATAGGCGACATGGTCGACATCGGCCAGGTTTTTACCTGCGTTCCTCAGGACGTACTCGATGGCCTTGCGTGGAAAACCCGGGTCATGCCGTATCCGGCTGAAACGCTCTTCCTGGGCCGCGGCGACGATCTTGCCGTCCACTATCAGACTGGCCGCGCTGTCGTGATAAAAGGCAGAGATGCCAAGCGTAATCGTCATAGCAGCGACCTCACTTTTTCGCGAAACTTATCCAGCATTGTTTGCTCCCTGGGTGGATTGAGCGCGACGAATCCATTACGGACGCGCGCCCAGAGTTCATCACGGTCACTACGAGAAAAAGCACAAAGGTAGGTATCCAGACTCGCGGCAGCCCATGCCGTATGCCCGGTGGAGATGTTGTCGATGGAGTTGTGCAGATCGACGAACATCGTCGGATAGCCATAGGCAACCAACGCCTTGTGGGTACGCCGATAACCGCCCCCTACTCCGGACAGCTCCATCGCCAGGTTCAGCCCGAGAATCTCCGGGCAGTAGGTTTGGGGATATCGCCCGATAGACAACCAGAACACGGGCAGCTCGAAGTTCTCGTCGTTGAAACAAGCGGCGTTGGCGTATCCAGGGTCGGCGGTGGCCGGCAACTCGCCATGTACTGCCTTGAGCAGATGGCGGTAGATGACGGGATGGTTCTGCGCCTCGATTCCGTTGCCCAACTCATCGAAAAGCGTTTCGAACAGTCTGCTGCCGTACGCCGTGGAGGCTACCGCCGGGTGGGCGAACCCGGCCAGCCAGGCCCCGTCGATCATTGTCAGCGGCGCCAGGGACAGGATATCGGCGACCACCTCATCGCGAGACGGCAGCTCTTCGTCCTGCTCCAGTGCCTGGTTGGAAGCTTCATGCTGGCCCTGCAACCACTGCTGCAGGACACCGGGAGCCCAACGCTCCGGCAACGAGCAATACCCCTTGGTGACGCCACGGGCGGCCCTGGCCAGCCAGCTCTTCACGTAGTGACCGGCATAGGATTCCTCCGACGGCGTGAGCTCTATTCGCAACAGGCGCGGGTAGGCCTGTCGCGGGCTGAATCTGGCGACCAACGCTTGGGTTTCAGCGACCTCGCGAAGAGCCCCGGCGAGTTTGCCGTCGTCTTTCCATACCTGGAAAGCCGGGGTCTGCCTGGGCGCATCGGAGTAAGGCAAGCCGCAGATCCAGCGGTGAAGAATGGCAATATCGTCGCGACTGAAGATTCGGAACATCTTGCCCCGCGGCGAAATCAGGCTGGTGAGCAGTGGACTCGATTCCGGCCTGCCCGCCCGCACGTAAGCGCTGGCGGCAAGATGGTCGAGAAACTTCAAGGAGTCGTCGACTGCGAGCAAGGGCTTCATCGGCACCTTATTCAACTGAGTCTTGTCATGGTATTGACAAGCATCCAGCCGACGTCGGCTGATCAGGTGGCGCGCCGCCTCTCTCGGATCGAGCCAGCGCTCAAGCACATCGAGCAGCGCTTCGTTCATCTCCTCGGCCTGCCGGCGCGCCCACAGGTAGCCTTGGCGTACCCCATCGTTTCCGGCAGCGCCCATTTGCACGAGAAATTCCCGGACTGCCGTTTCGGCGAGCACGGCAAGATCGTCGGCACTACCAGCGGGGTCGCGACGCAGATCGAGAAACTGGCGGGCGGACGGCTCGTTATGGGCGATGAACTCAAACGAGGGCAACAGCCCACAATGACGCAGGTAAAGGTTGATCCCCAGGATCTGGGCCGTCAGCGACTCCGGAAAATGCCCCAATACGAGCAGGGTCGAGGCAAAGTTGAAGGCTCCGTCCGAGATCCTTGGGTCGGCCACTGCTCGCAAGAGATCTTCGCCAGCATCTGCCAGCGCGTGCTGACGCAGCAATTCCAGGTAGCGCTGGATACGACTGGCCCCTGGCTGACCGGCACCCACATCCGCCGCATGGATACTCAGCGCTGCCATGGCATGGCGTGCTTCATTATTCCAGCTGCCGCACACCCCATGAATCAGGTGCTGACTGCCGATCAGAAAGGGAGCCGACTCCAACGCCGCCTTGGCACGCAACGCCTGGGCATCCGCTTCGTTCCCCTCGATTGTCTGTGCCAACCTTCGGAATCCGTCGCGCAACGGCCCAAGCCGCTCGCATGCAACACTCGCCAGCCCCGCCAAAGCCGCCGGGCTGGTGAAGTCGACGTCTACCAAGTCCGTCCCATGCACCTCACCCAGGCAAGTGCGCAGGCTGACCGGCGTGAACATGCGCCTGGCCTCTCCCCCGGTCTCTGCCCCGAGGAAGCTGGAAAAGATTTGCCTATTAGTCTTCATCAGTGCATTGGATATATGGAGGAATTGTTTTTCTTCTTGGCTTTTTTCTTTTTCTTGAACAAAGAACCAAGTGCTTTGCGAATTCGCTTTAACATAGAGCCTCCTAAACTTTCATTGCAGGTATCGATGAATGGCGCGTGCTACGACATCACTGCCAAGGTCGGTAAAGTGCGCGCGATCAACGTATAACCATTCATCATCCGGACGCTCTCTAAAATCATCGATCAAACTGGCAAATCGAATACCCAAGTCATGACAACTGTTGGCCAGACTATCGGCGTAATATTCCGCGACCGTGGGGGCGGATATATCGCCATATAAATGCTGCCAGGTACCAAACCGGGAAATCTGATCAAGCTCATTAAACAGCTTCTGTTCTTCGGCACACGGCGTTCTTACCCAAGTCGCCAAGGGCTGGAGAACAAACGTAAGTTCTGCACCCAAAGAATCCGCGAGGCGTTTCCAGGTAGTCAGACAATTCATGGTGTCTTGCAGAGCGCGTACCAGAGTTTGCGAAACAGGCGGAACCTCAGTCGTTTCGGCCGGCCATTTTGGAAGTTTTCCAGGCGGCAGTTCTGCACCATTTTCCTCAGCAATTTCATCAAACTTTTCGTAATAGTCACCGCAGAAGTAGAACGGTGGCAGATCACCTCGAATGAACTCAGGAAGACGCGCCATGACCAGAGTATTGAAGCCGCCCATGATCACGATGCGTCGCACTTTGGGCAGTCGATGAGCATGCAGCACGAACAGCATCAATTCCTGGGTCGCATTAAAGGTATGCCCCGCGAAATTCAGCCATGGCGTAGCATCAGGATCATGCGTGGACAGGCGGCTCGCTACCGAGGCGGCATCACTGGAAGCCCCGTAACCCAAGGCTGACGAGGCCCCGACCAGTAAATTCACCTCTGATAGCGTGCTGGCCTCGAGGGTGCCGACACTGACCGGCCGACCTTGCGCATCATAGGCCAGGCGAAATCCGAGCCGATCGGTATTGATCGCTTCCGAACGGTAATCGGCGGCATTGAAACCCATCACATAAGGCAAGTACTGGGAACGACTGCGACTGGCGAATTGATCGTAGGTGAGCATCTGGGGTGTTAACTTCACACGTTCCAGACTGGGATCATCCAGCGCAATGCGCTTGCGTCTTTTAAACATGGCCAAGCCACTCCTTTAGCGAGAATCGGAATTCCATTTGATCAGCCAACTTTTTTTGGGACGAACGTCTATTTCGATTATTCAATATCGAAAGTGCGAACCTGCCAATAACGGCCCACAGCAAGCCAGGCACCATAAGTTTGAGATATCAACAATCCAAACTGTTAGATGCATGAAGGTCGAAATTAATTAAAACCGTGCGCGAGCAAAATAATTCACAGCACAATGCGACGAGGCGGGAAATTCAGTGATGATTTTTGCGAGGTGCAATTTGAAGGTATTGCAGACTGCAATACGCTGATACGGATAGCTTCCATGCATTGTATCTTCCTTCTTACTTTTATTCTTTTTGGCCCATCCGAGGGGCTCATGCGATCGATTCTAGACATTGGATCCCAAATGTCAAATGAAGCACCTGCATTTTATCCAAGAAAAAAAATATTCATGAAAAGGCGCGTAAATCAACAAACCCTATGAATGCCCGATCAAGTTACCTGACGACACCCTGCTGCTGACCGTGTCGCTGATTCTGGTGTCGTCGCTGTTTGCTTTTGCAATGTCAACATGAAGAGCAAGGACAACTCCTTCCAGGGCTTCGCCGCCACGTAGAACGTGGTTGCACTGTGCCTTTACATCATCGACCCGTCGCCGTCGCGTACGCGGCTCCTGAGCACCTTCCTCCACCCCCCCCATAGAGTGAGTCGCGTCTGCACCGTCCAAGGCCTTCCAGGCCAAGGACGGTAAGGCGGCTCCGCTTAGGTGAACAGCATCACCCTGAAAAGCGGGGTTTTTATCGCCCGATATTTCTCTTTTAGCCGCCATTGCCTAAGCACCAACCGATATAACGGTTATAACTCGAAGCCGGAAATATTTTAAAAACAGTCCTTTACAGCAAAATAATGACACTACACTTCAACTCAAGCGGCTTGATCCGCTTACGGCGAGCCTGATTCGATCCACAGCTGCCAAGGCCTCTTCAGGTATCGCCGACCACTTGATGTTTCGAGGGCTTTATGGGTATCGCTGCCAGCGAACTGTGCCGTTATGTGATCCGTCCGACATTGATCTACCTCGGGCGCCATAGCGCGACTGCCGAATCCCTGCTGCTGGGCATCGCCGCCAGTCAGTCAGCCCTTGGTTCAGCCCTGCATGACCGCCGTGGACACGGCTTGTACCGGATCGCCGAGCCCCGCCACCAGGCCCTCTGGGATCACTACCTGGCCCTGGACCCGGAGCGGGCGAGCCTGGTTCGCGGCCTGGCCAGCCAGCATGCTTTTCTCAGCGGGCCGCACCTGGAATTGACCGTCAACCTGCGTTATGCCACAGCCATCGCCTGGCTGCTGGTAGAAGAACAGAACACTCCCCTCCCCGCCTCCGATGACTTGCTGGGAATGGCCCGAATCTGGCGCCAGACCTTCCAGCCCCAAGGTCGTTTGCGAGACTTCACCTACGCCTGGCAAACCTGTGTTTCATCGTTGAATCAGGTCGCCTGCTGATTCACCCATTTCAGAAGATCGCCCAACAGGTCGCGATTTTGGTCGGATTGTCCTACAAAACCGCTCTAAATCAAGCAATACAGGCTATGGCGCCCGGACGAAAATGTTGGTAATTTTCGCTCCGGTGATCACCAGGAGTTCTAATAATGAAAAAAGTAATGCTCAAAACCACCCTTAGCCTCGCCGTTGCCTTGGCATCCACCCAGATCTTCGCCAGTGGCTTTGCCCTCAACGAACAAAGCATCAGCGGGATGGGGACAGGTTTTGCCGGGCGATCTTCTTCTGCCGACGACGCATCCACTGTTTTTGGTAACCCTGCCGGCATGTCTCGCCTCAAGCGCGAACAAGTGACCGGTGGTGTTGCATTTATCGACGCGCACGCTGACATCAGTGATGCCAGCTCCCGCCCGAATGGTGGTACCAACAAAGGTGACATGGTCCCTTTCATGGGCGTGCCCATGGGCTACTACGTAAAGCCACTCGATGACCAGTGGGCAGTCGGTTTCGGCGTCTATGCTCCATTCGGTCTGGTGACCGACTACGAGAACGGCTTCGCCGGCCGTTACTTCGGCAGTAAAAGCGAAGTCAAAATCGTGACTCTCCAGCCAACCATCAGCTACGCCTTCAACGACAAGGTGTCGATCGGTTTCGGTCCGACCATCAACCGCATTGACGGCACCCTGGAATCGAACCTGTCGCTAAACCCGCGCGCAGCGGACGGTAACGTCAAGATCAAAGGTGACGACACCGCGCTGGGGTATAACATCGGCATCTTGGTACAAGCGACCGACAGCACTCGCGTTGGCCTGACCTACCACTCGAAAGTGAAGTACAAGCTCGAAGGTGACACCAAGGTCAACTACAGTCTCCTCGGGGCTCTGGGTCAGAACCCTAACCAGAAGTACGATGCATCCCTGGACATAACGACTCCTGAATCGGTTGATATCTCGCTCACTCATCAACTGGATGACAAGTGGACCCTCTACGCGGGCAGCACCTGGACTCGCTGGAGCCGCCTGAAAGAAATCAGCGTCGAAAACAGCGGCGTCCCTGCAGCCCTGAACAGCCGGTTTGGTACCATCACCGAAGAACAGAACTGGCATGACACCTGGGCTCACGCCATCGGTGCTTCGTACCAGTTGAACAAACAATGGGTTCTGCGTACCGGTCTGTCCGTCGACCAGGCACCAACCAACAACGAAAACCGCTCCCCGCGCATTCCGACTGGCGATCGCAAGATTTTCAGCCTGGGCGCGGGCTGGAGTCCGACCGACGACCTGACCATCGACGTAGCGTACTCGTACCTGCGCGAAGAGTCGGTCAAGGTCAACAACAGCAACGGCCGCCAGAGCTACAACGCCAAGTATGAAAACTGGGCAAACGGTTTCGGTGTAGGCGCGACCTACCGTTTCTGATCATTCACGGCGAACCTGAACCCCTCGCCGCCTGAATTGAAAAAGCCCCGCACTCTTGTACAGAGGCGGGGCTTTTTAGTGCGCGTCGATCAGGGCTTCGAGGCCAGGGCTTTCTCCACCGCCTCGATGAACTCGGGATTGTCGGGCTTGGTCAGGCTGGAGAAATTGGCGATCACGTTGCCTTGGCGATCGACCACGTATTTGTAGAAATTCCACTTCGGCGAACTGCTTTGCTCGGCAAGGACCTTGAACAAATGCGTGGCGTCATCGCCGCGGACTTTCTGCGGTTCGGTCATGGTGAAGGTCACGCCGTAATTCACGTAACAGACCTTGGCAGTCTCTGCGCCATCCTTGGACTCTTGCCTGAAGTCATTGGATGGAACACCGACCACCTCAAGCCCTTGATCCTTGTAGCGCTGATACAGCGCCTCAAGACCTTTGAACTGCGGGGCGAAGCCACAGAAGCTTGCGGTATTGACCACCACCAACGGTTTGCCGGCGAAGCGCTGGCACAAATCGATGGATTCCTTGGCGCGCAGCTTCGGCAATGAGCCTTGCAACAGCTCCGGGCATTCTGCTGCCTGAGCCAGCCCGGAAAAAAACATCAGCAACGCAGGAACTGCAAGCCAGCGCATCGGCATGTCGGGGCATCCTTGAGCAATCGTCAGAACGCGAAACTACTCGCCTTCGCCGCTCGCTAGCAAGCAGCTCGCTAGCAAGCACCCATGCCCAGCTGCATCAATGCCAGCCCACCCTGATGCCAGCCCCACCAAACCAGGGCCAGCAGCAATACGCCGACGGCGATGGCTGCCATCCGCGGCCAAAGACTGTTCATGCGGCACTCACTTGAGTTTGCAGGCGCGCCACCGGCTGCTCGCGCACTGGCCAGTTCAGGGCTGCGGCCATCAGACTCAAGAGAATCGCCACCTGCCAGATCAAGTCGTAGCTCCCGGTTCGGTCATACACCACCCCGCCCAACCAGCCGCCGAGGAACGAGCCCAGCTGGTGGAACAGGAAAACAATCCCGCCGAGCATGGACAGATTTCGGACACCAAACAAGGTTGCCACCGTGCCGTTGGTCAAGGGCACCGTCGACAGCCAGAGGAAACCCATGGCCATGCCGAACAAATAGGCCGTGATCTGAGTGACGGGTGCCCAGAGGAACAGTGCAATCACCACCGCCCGCAACAGATACAGACCGGTGAGCAAGCGTGGTTTGGACATCCGTCCGCCGAGCCAGCCTGCGGTATAGGTACCGAAGATATTGAACAGCCCGATCAGCGCCAGCACCGTGGTGCCGACGGAGGCTGGCAGGTGTTGATCCACTAGATACGCCGGCAAGTGCACACCGATGAACACCACTTGAAAACCGCAGACAAAAAAGCCGAACGCCAACAACCAAAACCCTGAATGGGAGCAGGCTTCGTGTAGCGCTTCAGAGAGGGTTTGCTCATGCCCGAGCACCGGCAACGGCTTGTCTTTAAGCATGCTCACCAGCGGCACGATCAGCGCCACCAGCAGGCCCAGCACCAGCAATGCCGCAGACCAGCCCAGCCAGCCGATCAGCCCCAGCGTGCCGGGCAACATGGCGAATTGACCGAAGGAACCGGCAGCACTGGCGATCCCCATGCCCATACTGCGTTTTTCCGGTGGTACGGCACGGCCGACCACGCCAAGGATCACCGAGAACGAGGTGCCGGACAGACCGATACCGATCAACAACCCGGCGCTCAAGGACAAGGTCACCGCCGAATCGGACAACCCCATGAACATCAGGCCCAGGGCGTACAGAACACCACCGATCAACACCACCTTTGCGGCGCCAAAGCGGTCGGCCAATGCGCCGGTGAATGGCTGCGCCAGGCCCCAGATCAGGTTCTGCAGGGCAATGGCGAAGGCAAACACTTCGCGGCCCCAGCCGAATTCGGCACTCATCGGTGCCAGAAACAACCCGAAGCCGTGTCGCACCCCCAGGGACAACGCCAGAATCAGCGCACTGCCCAACAGCACCCAACCGCACGTACGCCACATCGATGTCATTGTTGTTCTCCGGTAGCGGGTATATACCCGCTTAAGATCGAAAAAACTGGCCTCAAGCCAGTTCGTCCAGCAGTTTCAGCAAGGTTTCACGCTTCTCGGCACCCAGACGGTCGATCAACCGCTGTTGCGCCGCTTCCCAGGCCGGCAAGGCCGCTGCCAGACGTTCGCGCCCTGTCTCGGTGAGCAGGACGATGCGATTGCGCATGTCTTCGCCCTCGACCAGCGTCACCAGACCTTCACCTTCCAGCACCCGTAGATTGCGCCCCAGGGTGCTGCGATCCAGGCCCATGGCCTCGGCCAGTGTCGAGATGCTCGGCTGATCCAGACGCTGCAGGTTGCACAGCAGAGAATACTGGGCAACGTTGATCCCGAAGCCGTCGAGCGCGCCGTCGTAATGCCTGCTGACGCCACGAGCGGCGCGACGCAGGTTAGTGCACAAACATTGAGAAGGAAGCATGGTGCGTGTATATACCCGCGGTTAAATGAAAGCAAATATTTCGACACATTTTACCTGTAAGAACGAGCAGCGCCGCGATCCGACTTGCCCGCTCCCCCACAGGAATTCACAGCAGCGCCAACCCCACCAGCAGCGCCACTTCCAGCAATTCCAGCAACGCCCCGGCAGTGTCGCCAGTCGTCCCGCCCAATCGTCGCATCATGACTTGCCGCAACCAGACAAACACCACAGCTGCCAGCGCAAGCGCCCACACACCGCTGAGGCCCGCGATCAACACACAGGCCACCGCACTGATCACCAACACCTGTTTCCCGGCCAAACGCGGCAGATGATCGGCCAGCGCCTGCCCCAATCCACCGCGACGCACGTAAGGTGTGGTCAGGAATAACCCCAACAGCGCGCTGCGAGCAATCAGTGGAACAATGATCAACACCACGCTGTGCTGCTGCTCAATCAACGCCAGCAACGCGGCGAATTTGAGCAGCAGCACCAGCACCAGCGTTACCACCGCGATCGGCCCGCTACGCGGGTCTTTCATGATCGTGAGAGTGCGCTCACGGTCGCCATAACCGCCGAGCCACGCATCGGCGCTATCGGCCAGGCCATCCAGGTGCAACGCGCCACTGAGCAACACCCACACGGTCAGCAGCAACGCCGCGTGAAGCAACAATGGCGCGCCCTGCAACAGCCCGTTCAGCGCCCACAGAATGGCGCCGAACAGCACGCCGACCAGCGGATAAAACAGCAGCGACCGGCCCAATTCCTCGGGCGTTGGCATGCCCGGCAGGCGAATCGGCAGGCTGCTGAGAAATTGCAGGGCGATCCAGAACGGCAACATGATCAGATCGCTTCCCTTAACAAGGCGCCGGATTCAACCGTCAACGAGAACAACGCGCCATGGCCAACCTCAACGTTGAGCAGCTGCTCACGCGGCAATCCGCGCGCTTGCGCCAGTAACAATCGCATGACGCCGCCATGGCTGATCAGCAGAACCCGCTCACCCGCATAGGCCGCGTGCAACCGCTCAATGGCCGCCAACACCCGCGTCGAAAAGTCGGCAACCGGCTCACCATCAGGCGGCGTAAACGAATAGGGATCGGCCCAGAACAAGCCCAATGCCTCGGCACTGGTTTCCATCAGCGCCGCGGCGCTCTGCCCTTCCCAAGCGCCGAAGTGCAGCTCTTGCAGATCCTTTTCCAGCTGCACCGGCAACCCCAGTTGCGTCCCAAGCTCTTCAGCAAAGCGTGCACAACGCTGCAACGGCGAGCTGACCAAGCGATCCCAAGGGCCCTGCTCAACCACCGCAGCGCGCATCTGCTCCCAGCCCTTGCCGGTCAGCGCGTCATCGAGGCTGCCGCGCAGGCCGCCACCGAGTTCGGTTTCGCCATGACGCAACAGGTCCAGGCGCAAGGTCATGCCGGGCGATCCGCCACTGCGGCTTCGGCGAATGTTGCCATCTGTCCGTGCAGGTCGCAGGCCAGGCGCAGCAATGGCACGGCCAACGCCGCACCACTGCCCTCGCCCAACCGCAGACCGAGGTCCAGCAACGGTTCGGCGTTCAGGGTTTCCAGCACATGGCGATGACCTGGCTCGGCACCACGATGACCGAACAGCAACCACTCACGACAAGCCGGATTCAGACGCACCGCCACCAGCGCGGCGACGCTGCAAATAAACCCGTCGACCAACACCGCGACACCTTCCTGAGCACAAGCCAGGTACGCGCCAACCAGCGCAGCGATTTCGAAACCGCCGAGGTTGAACAAGGTTTGCAGCGCATCGCCACGCTGAGCACCATGCAACGCCAAGGCGCGCTCGATGACCTGGGCTTTATGGCTGACACCCGCCGCGTTCAGGCCAGTGCCCGGTCCGGCCAGGTGCACCACCGGGCAATCGAGCAAAGCACAGGCCAAGGCGCTGGCCGCCGTGGTATTGCCGATGCCCATTTCGCCGCCGATGAACAACTGCGCGCCTGCCGCGATGGCGCGCTGCACACTGTCGCGACCAGCCTGCAAGGCGAGTTCGCCCTGGGCCTGAGTCATCGCCGGGCCCTGGACGAAATTCGCCGTGCCCGGGCCGACGTTCAGGTGACGCACACCCGGCAGATTCAATGACGGCGTAACGGTGCCGAGGTCGACTACTTCAAGGGACGCGCCCAACTGCCGCGCCAACACACTGATCGCCGCGCCGCCGCTGACGAAGTTGTGCAGCATCTGTCCGGTGACTTCCTGCGGAAACGCCGACACCCCTTCGGCGACCACGCCATGGTCACCGGCAAAAATCGCGATCCACAGCTGATCGAGGGTCGGCTTGACCTGCCCCTGCAACCCGGCCAGTTGCACCGCCACCGCTTCGAGCTGGCCGAGGGAACCGGCAGGCTTGGTCAGTTGCTGTTGACGCGCCTGCGCCTGTTCGACCACTTGTGCATCGATTGGCTTGCACGGGTTCAGCCACCAGGTGTGAGTCATAATGCAGTTCCTTTCAAAGTCAGGGGCAGGCCGGCGACGGTCAGGACGACACGTTGGCAGCGCTCGGCCAAGGCTTGATGCAGCCAACCGGCTTCATCGACATAGCGGCGAGTCAATTCGCCCAGCGGCACGACACCCATTCCGGTCTCGTTGCTGACAAAAATGATTTCACCCGGCAACGATGCCAGGCAGTCCAGCAGGGCCTCGCGCTCGGCCGACAGGCACTCGGCGTCGTCGAGCATCAGCAGATTGGTCAGCCACAGCGTCAGGCAATCCACCAGCAGGCAACGGTCGACGCCGGCGCTTTCGCGCAGTACGCGGGCCAGCTCCAGCGGTTCCTCGATCAACGCCCATTCGGCCGGACGACGAGCACGGTGATGGGCCACCCGCTCGTTCATTTCACCGTCCAGGGGTTGGCTGGTGGCGATGTAAGTGACGTGGAGCTGACTGTCAGTCGCCAGCTTTTCAGCCAGACGACTTTTGCCGGAGCGGGCGCCGCCGAGGATCAGTTGCAGCATGGTTCATTCCTTAAAATCTTCGATGAGGCCAGTGCAGCCACCTCAAAACCCGCAGAGTTCACGCAACAGCGAGGTATCCAGATGCTTCTCCACCAGATCCGCCAACCGCTCGATATCGCGCTCGCGCAACCCGTGGTAATCCACCTCCTGCACCTCCTGCAAACCAGCCCAACGCAACAGTGCACTGCACGCCGCCGGTGATTCGAACAGGCCATGCAGGTACGTACCGAAAATCTGCCCATCGGCACTTTGCGCACCATCGCTGCGACCATCGTCCAGCTGCACGGCGGCGTTTTCCAGCGCCGGCCCGGTGGTCACGCCGGCATGAATTTCATAGCCGCTGACCTGCGCATCTTCCAGCGCCAGACGCCCACGTACGTTGCGTAACTGCTTCTCTTCTTCGAGCTGCGTTTCGAACGCCAGCAAACCCAAACCGGCACTGGAACCCGGCGCGCCTTCGAGGCCCAGCGGGTCATGCACCTGCTCACCGAGCATTTGCAGGCCGCCGCAGATTCCCAGCACTTTGCCGCCGTAGCGCAAGTGCCGCGCGATCGCCGAGTCCCAGCCGTTGCTCCGCAGGTACGCGAGGTCGCTGCGTACGCTTTTCGAACCCGGGAGAATCATCAGGTCGGCCGGTGGAATCGCCTGGCCAGGGCCGATGAATTGCAGGTCCACTTGCGGATGCAGGCGCAGTGGATCGAAATCGGTGTGGTTGCTGATGCGCGGCAGTACCGGCACCACCACGTTGAGTACTTGATCGGCCTTGTCGGTCTGACGCTGATCGAGGCCGTCCTCGGCCTCAAGATGCAGGTCCATCACATAAGGCAACACGCCGATCACTGGTTTGCCGGTGCGCGCTTCCAGCCAGTCCAGCCCCGGTTGCAGCAAGGCGATATCGCCGCGAAAACGGTTGATGATGAAGCCTTTGACCCGCGCCTGTTCGCTCGGCGACAGCAGCTCCAGCGTACCGACCAAATGCGCGAAAACTCCGCCGCGATTGATGTCGGCAATCAGCACCACCGGGCAGTCCACCGCCTCGGCAAACCCCATGTTGGCGATGTCGCCGGCGCGCAGGTTGATCTCGGCCGGCGAGCCCGCCCCTTCAACCATCACCAGCGGATACGCCGCGCTCAGCCGTTCATGGGAGGCCAGCACCGCCTGCATGGCGATGGCTTTGTAGTCGTGATAGGCGACCGCATTCATGGTGGTGACGGCGCGGCCATGGATGATCACTTGGGCGCCGGTATCACTGTTGGGTTTAAGCAGCACCGGGTTCATGTCGGTGTGCGGTTCAAGGTTTGAAGCCTGGGCCTGCACCGCCTGAGCGCGACCTATCTCGCCACCGTCGGCGGTCACCGCACTGTTGAGGGCCATGTTCTGCGGCTTGAACGGCACCACGCTCACGCCTTGGCGCGTGACCCAGCGACACAGTGCCGTCACCAGTGTGCTTTTACCGGCATCGGATGTGGTGCCTTGCACCATCAACGTTGTCATGGGTTTTCCTTGGCATGGATTTGCAGGGCTTGTTCGAGGCGCGACCAGTCCGCTTCATCCGCAGGTAAACCAAAACGCAGGCTGCTGTTGTGGGTGAACAACCGCAGCAGAATGCCACGCCGGGCCATGAATTCATGCAGCGCTTGGGCGCGCTCGGTGATCAGCCACTGGAACAACGCGCAACCGCCCTGAGGTTTGAAACCATACCGCTCAAGCAGCAACGCCAGACGCTCGCCAGCTTCGTCAGTGCGAATGCGCTGTCGGGTGTGCCCGTCCGTATCCGTCAGGCACGCCTGGCCCAGGACGCGGGTCGGCCCACTGACCGCCCAAGGCCCGACCTGCTCGGCCAACAGTTTGAGCAACTTGCGCTCGGCCAGCACAAACCCTAGCCGCACACCGGCCAGGCCGAAAAACTTGCCGAAGGAACGCAGCACGATCAAGCCGATCTGGTTGGTGAACGGCGCCAGACTCAAATGCGGTGTGTTGTCCATGAACGCCTCGTCCACCACCAACCAGCCACCGCGCTGGGCCAGCCGCGCATGCCAATCCAGCAGGCGGGCCGGGGTCAGGCTCAGACCCGTGGGATTGTTCGGATTGACCACCACCAGCACGTCCAGGTTGTCGAGAAAGAAATCGACTTCCGACTCCAGGACTTCACGCACGACATAACCGTTGCGACGCCAGGCTTCGGCGTGCTCGGCGTAACACGGCGACAGCACACCGACCTTGCCGGCCCTGCGCAAACGCGGCAGCAACTGAATCGCCATTTGCGAACCGGCCACGGGCAACACCTGGGCCGCACCGTAATAGTCGCAGGCGGCTTGCTCCAGACCGTCATCGGTTTCCGGCAAACGTGCCCAGGCCCGCAGCGGGATATCCGGAACCGGGAATGGCCAGGGCGCAAGACCACTGGACAGGTCGAGCCAATCGGCTTCGGCGATACCGTATTCAAGTGCTGCCTTGCGCAACCGGCCACCGTGTTCAAGCATAGAATTCAGCCCCCACGCAGAGAATCAGCAGCCATAACCATACCCCGCGCTGGACCAATTGCCAGCCACGGTCGATGGAATCGGCATCCGCCGGCACGCCTTCGCCCAACTGCGGACGCTGATGCAGTTCGCCGTGATAAATCGCCGCCCCGCCCAACTCGACACCCAACGCACCAGCACCAGCCGCCATCACCGGCCCGGCATTCGGGCTGTCCCAGGTCGGCCCCTGGGTGCGCCAGCATTTCAGCGCCAGTCGGGTTTTGCCCAACAGTGCGTAGGTCAACGCCACCAGGCGTGCAGGAATGTAGTTGAGGACATCGTCGATCTTTGCGGCAGCCCAGCCGAAACGCTCGAAGCGTTCGTTGCGATAACCCCACATCGCATCCAGGGTGTTGCTCAGACGATAGAGCACCACACCGGGCGCACCCGCCACGGCAAACCAGAACAGCGCGGCGAACACTGCATCGCTGCCGTTCTCCAACACCGATTCGGTGGCGGCGCGGGCGACTTCGGTTTTGTCCAGTTCGCTGGTCTGGCGGCTGACCAGATAACCGACACGTGTGCGCGCCTCAACCAGATCATCGCTGCGCAGGGCCTTAGCCACCGGCTCGACATGCTCGCCGAGGCTGCGCATGCCAAGCGCGCAATAGAGCGCGAGAATCTCGACGATCCAGCCAACATAAGGTGCCCAGGACAGCGCGGTGACCAGCAAGGTCAGCGGCACGACCGCCATCACCCAGGCCGTCACCCCGTGACTGCGCCAGCCGCGGCCAGCGGAGTTGAAACGTTGTTCGATGCGATCGGCAAAACGACCGAACGCCACCAGCGGATGCCAGCGTTTGGGTTCACCCAGCAGCGCATCCAGCGCGACCGCGGCGACACTCAACAACGCCACACTCATTGACTCACTCCCCAATAATTTTCATACAGCAACTCGTTGAGCGGACGCGCTTGCGCCCAGCCTTCGAGTACCAGCATCGGCGCTGGATAGAATTCCTTGACCGGCCCCAGGCAAAGAACGGCCAAAGGCTTGGCCCCGACCGGTAAACCCAACAGGTTCGCCAAGGCTTGCGGTTCGAACAGCGACACCCAGCCCATGCCCAGGCCTTCGGCGCGGGATGCCAGCCAAAGGTTCTGGATGGCACAGGACAGCGAGGCCATGTCCATTTCCGGCAACGTACGACGGCCGAAGATATGCCGTTCGCGATCGTCCATCAGCGCAGCGACCAGCACTTCGGCGCAGTCTTGGATGCCTTCGACCTTGAGCTTCATGAATTCGTCGGAGCGCTCGCCGAGGGCTTCGGCGGTGCGGACGCGCTCTTCCTCCACCAGTTGCTGGATCTGTCCGCGCAGCGCCCGGTCGCTGATGCGGATGAACCGCCAGGGCTGCATCAGGCCGACGCTCGGCGCCTGGTGCGCGGCTTCGAGCAGGCGCCTCAGTAACTCGGGCTCGACCGTGCCGCCGCTGAAGTGGCGCATGTCACGGCGTTCGCCGATGGCTCGGTAGACCGCATCGCGTTCGGCTTCGGAAAAGGCGTTTTCTGTCATGGCCTGCTCGCGATGACGGCTTCACGATCGGGCGCCAACAACGCAGCAATCGCCGCCGGATTGGACGGAAAATAAAAGTGCACATAAGAGGCCGTCATCCGCCCCTCACGATAAACCGCCTCCGCCCCTCGCCCGCCATTGGGGCTCAGGCCACGCGCAATCGGCTCAAGCTCGGTGCTGGTCAGCGAGTGGTGATAGGTGTGCCCGCGCAGCAAACCTTCGGGCAATTCCACCGCCTGCAAGGCCAACGCCGCCAAACGCTTCTGCATCACCGCATCACCGGTCAGCAAGCCAACCAGTTCAGCGCGAGTACCCTCGACATCGGTCAACGAGTCCAACAGGTACAACATGCCGCCACACTCGGCCAGCAACGGTTTGCCCGCCGAGTGATGCGCGCGGATGGCGGTCAGCATTGGCGTGTTTTGTGACAACGCCACATGGTGCAATTCAGGGTAACCGCCCGGCAGATAAAGGCTGTCTGCCGCCGGCAACTCGCGGTCGCGGATCGGCGAGAAGAAAGACAACTCGGCGCCCATCGCCCGCAGCAGATCCAGGCTCGCGCCGTAGGTAAATGCAAAGGCTTCGTCCCGGGCCACGGCAATCCGCACACCGGCCAGCAATGGTTCGGCGGCGATCACTTCAGGCGCGGCGAATTCCACGGCAGGCGGTAAAGCCACGTCGCAACTGCTGGCCAGCGAGGCGGCGGCTGCATCGAGGCGCAGATCGAGATCATTCAATTCGCTGGCCTGTACCAGGCCGAGGTGCCGACTCGGCAATTCGATGCCGGTTTCCCGGGACAGCGCGCCGTACCAGCGCAAGCCTTCTGTCAGACTGCCTTCGAGCAATTGCGCATGACGCAGGGTGCCAACCCGGTTGGCCAACACACCGGCAAACGGCAAATCCGGCTGATAGCGCGCAAGCCCCAGGGCCAGTGCGCCAAACGTCTGCGCCATCGCGGTGCCGTCAATCACGCCGAGCACCGGCACACCGAAATGCCGCGCCAGGTCGGCACTGGACGGCGTACCGTCGAACAACCCCATGACGCCTTCGATGAGAATCAGGTCAGCTTCGCCAGCGGCTTCCCACAACAGGCGACGACTTTCCTGCTCGCCAACCATCCACATGTCCAGCTGATAGACCGGCGCACCGCTGGCGCGCTCGAGAATCATCGGATCGAGAAAGTCCGGGCCGCATTTAAACACACGCACCTTGCGCCCCTGATTGCGGTGCAAGCGGGCGAGCGCGGCGGTGACGGTGGTCTTGCCCTGACCGGAGGCCGGCGCGGCAATCAGTACCGCCGGGCATTGACGTGGTTGATTCACAACTCGACGCCTTTTTGCGCCTTGATCCCGGCCTGGAAGGCGTGCTTGATCATGCCCATTTCGGTGACGGTGTCAGCCAGTTCGATCATCTCCGGTTTGGCGCCACGGCCAGTGACCACCACATGCTGCATCGGCGGACGGGCCTGCAAGTCGCTGAGCACCTGATCGAGATCGAGGTAACCGTGCTTGAGGGCGATGTTCAATTCATCGAGTACCACCAGGCCAATCGACGGATCGCTCAGCAGTTCGCGGGACACCGCCCACGCAGCTTCGGCGGCGGCGATGTCACGCTGGCGGTCCTGGGTTTCCCAGGTGAAGCCCTCGCCCATCACATGAAAACGCACCTGCTCCGGGAAACGCCGGAAGAACAGCTCCTCGCCGGTGCTGCTGCGCCCCTTGATGAACTGCACCACACCGCATTGCATGCCGTGGCCCATGGAGCGCGCAAGCATGCCGAACGCCGAACTGCTTTTGCCTTTACCGTTGCCGCTCAGCACCAGCAGCAGGCCGCATTCATTCGGCGAATTGGCGATGCGTTCGTCGATCACGGCTTTTTTGCGCAGCATGCGCGCCAGATGGCGTTCGTCACGATCGGGGGTATCAGTCATGGGGGAGCTCTCCGTTGAGGCTGGATAACGGCGGGCAGGCACAAGAATAGACGGCAAGAAGCCTGGCATCGCCCACCGTGATGCCGCTGAATGGATCAGGCCGGTCTCCGGGCTCATGAGCGGCCTCAAGGCCAACTGCGCGCCTTCCCATGTCGACAGTCGACACAGTGGCTCAAGGCACAGTCTTCACTCATTTACCGTTGCGGGGGCAGCGCCGGGATCGTGATCATTCTTCGCTGGAAGAAATCCACTCACCGGCTTCCCTGTTTCACTCTGTCGACCAAGGCCACAGAGCACCTGAAACAAGCCGCGAAGGTTAGAGGGTTGGGGGTGGAGCGTCAATTAAAGACGGGACGCCTTCCGGCGAATAACTGCCGCCGATCAATTATCTGACGCCAATCTTGTGCCACACTGCCAGCAGTGATATCAAAGAGCCACAACCTCATAACACAATAACAAGGGTGAGCCACATGCAAGGCATGATCATCAGCAATCCGAAGCTGGAATTCCTGCGCCCGGTGCTGGAACGCTGGTTTGACTGTATCGACCGCTACAACGCCGTGCGCGGCGATAACGATACGCCTTACTGGTACGACGAAAACGCCAACCTCGGCCTGCTCTCTGCCGCAGCCTGGATGGCGGAAATGGTCACGCTGCAGCAAACACCGTCGCGCAAACAGACCGAAGAAGGCGAACGCAACGCCCGCGCCGATCTGTTTATCGCCACCAGCGAAGAACGCGCGTACCTGCAGGCCACCCAGCGCTGGCCGCGGGTCAACAACCTGAACCTGACCCAGGCACTGGCGGACATCACCAGCGACGCGAAGCGCATCAGCTACGCCAGCGACCTGAAACTCGGCTGCCTGTTTGTCGCCCCGCAAAAAGCCCAGCACAGCGCCACCCCGGAAGAACTCCAGGACATGCTCGACGACCTGCAAAAGGAGCACACCTGCGCCGTGGCCTGGTATTTCCCCTACGCCTACCGCAAGTTGCGCAATGAAGCCGGCAACTACCATCCGGGGATCGCCGTGCTGTTCAAGGAGGCCCGCGGCTGACCGGTTGAACCATCGGGTGTTTACGCTTCTCTATGATTACGTCAATGCATTCATAGGGAAGATCAGTAATGCGCAAACCCCAGCTCATTCTCATCATCGCGCTCGCCGGAGGGCTCGCCGCCTGTGGTGAAACCTCCAGCCTGCAAGTCTCGGACGGCACCGGACCGTCGCCCAAGCTGCCGGAACCGAACAAAACCCTGATCCCGACGGTGAACATCGCCCCGGCGATCGGCTGGCCTCAGGGTAAAAAACCCGTCGCCGCCGCAGGCACTCAAGTAGCAGCGTTTGCCGAAAACCTCGAACACCCGCGCTGGCTCTACGTGCTGCCCAACGGCGACGTACTGGTAGCCGAAACCAACGCGCCGTCCAAATCCGATGACAGCAATGGCATTCGCGGCTGGATCATGGGCAAAGTCATGGGCCGCGCCGGGGCTGGCGTCCCCAGCCCGAACCGCATCACTCTGCTGCGGGACAAGGACCACGACGGCGTCGCCGAAACCCGCACGGTGTTCCTGGAAAACCTCAACTCGCCTTTCGGCATGACCCTGGTTGGCAAAGACCTGTATGTCGCCGACACCGACCGCTTGCTGCGTTTTCACTATGAAAACGGCGAGACAGCGATCAAGTCACAGCCAATCAAAGTGGTCGATTTGCCGGGCGGCACGCGAAATCACCACTGGACCAAAAACGTCATCGCCAGCAAGGACGGCAGCAAGCTGTACGTCACCGTGGGCTCGAACAGCAACGTTGGTGAAAACGGCATGGATCAGGAGGAAGGTCGCGCGGCGATCTGGGAAGTCGATCGCGCCACCGGCAACCATCGAATCTTCGCCTCGGGGATTCGCAACCCGAACGGCCTGGCCTGGGAGCCACAAAGCGGCGCACTGTGGACCGCAGTCAACGAGCGTGACGAAATCGGCAGCGACCTGGTGCCGGACTACATCACTTCAGTGAAGGACGGCGGGTTCTATGGCTGGCCTTACAGCTATTACGGGCAACATGTCGATGTTCGCGTCGAGCCACAAAACCCTGATCTGGTCGCCAAGGCCATTGCACCGGACTACGCAGTGGGGCCCCATACCGCGTCGCTGGGCCTGACGTTCGCCGAAGGCAGCAAGTTGCCCGCGCCGTTCACCCAAGGCGCCTTCATCGGCCAGCATGGCTCGTGGAACCGTAAACCGCACAGCGGCTACAAAGTAATTTTCGTGCCGTTCAGCGCCGGCAAACCGAGCGGACAGCCGCTGGATGTGCTTACCGGCTTCCTCAACGACGAGGGAAAAGCCATGGGGCGGCCGGTGGGCGTGGTGATCGATCAGCAGGGCGGCTTGTTGGTGGCGGATGATGTGGGGAACAAGATTTGGCGCGTTAGCGCGGCAAAATAATGTGATTACTGCAAGACGATAATCCTGTGGGAGCTCCCACAGGGGATCAGCGTTTACGACAGAACGTGCGAGCCGGCATGACAACCCGGGCTATGGATTATGTGCCAAGTGCTCGGGCTGCAGGACGCGCTTGGCGCTCAGATAAGCCTTCTGCCAATAAGCCTTGGACAAGCTGTCCAGTTTCACCGTGCCGCCCGTGGCTGGAGCATGGACGAAGCGCCCTTCGCCGACATAGATCCCGGCATGGCTGACCTGGGAGCCACCATTGGTGGCAAAGAAAATCAGGTCGCCGGTTTGCAGGCCTTCCTTGCCGACGTTGGGAGCCTGCATGCCGATCATCTCGCGTGTGGACCGCGGTAAGGAAATGCCTGCGACATCGCGATAGACGTAACCGATCAAACCGCTGCAATCGAACCCGGAATCCGGCGTGTTGCCGCCCCAACGATAAGGCGTCCCCACCAGACCGAGCGCGCGAAACAGTACGTCTTCTGCCGCAGGGGAAAAGGCTTGGGGAGAACCGAAAACAATCGGTGCGCGAACCACCGGCGCAGGTGGCGGTGTGCGGCTGGCGCAGGCGCTGAGCAGCGCTGCGAAGAACATGAGTGCGAGGCGGGCCGACATCGTCATAAACAGAACATCCTGATCTGGCTGCGGCTTTTTTTCTGCCACAAAGACAGAAAAGAAAACCGCCTGCGCAGAACGCAGGCGGTTTGCCATCAATAATAGATCAGGATTCTAGCGGCTACGCGGCAAACTTCAAGTAAGACTTTAAGTTCGCCTTGTAAACTGTCCGCTTATTTGCGCGCAGTGACGATAGGCGCTGCAGCCGGTGCCATTGCGAGCGCACGCTTGGCTTCGATGAAGGTCTTGCTCCAGTAGCTGTCGCCCAGGCTATCGACCCGGACACCACCGCTTTTGCGGCTGCTGGAGTGGATGAACTGGTTGTCACCCACGTAGATCCCGGCGTGACTGACACGACCGCGACGGCCATTGGTGGCGAAGAACAGCAGGTCACCCGGCTTGAGGGCGCTGCGAGCCACCAGCGGAGCGTCAACGTTGATCATTTCGCGAGTGGAGCGCGGCAGGTTCATGCCAGCCTCTTCACGAAACAGATAACCGATGAAGCCGCTGCAGTCGAAGCCTGCCTCGGAGGTGCCGCCGAAACGGTAACGGGTACCGATCAGGGACATGCCACGTTCGAGGATGCTGTCAGCCAGAACCGGAAGCTGGTACGACTTGCCGCCGGCGAAGTCTGCCAGTTCTTTATTGGTGGCTAGCTCTTCCTGGAAAAGAACGGAAGAAGACTGCGCGGTAACTGAATTTGAAACCTGATGCTGTGGCTCTTGCTGGGACACTGGAGAGTGAGCAGCGCAACCGAACAACAGGGTGACAAGTGCGAGAGGCACGAGGGGTGCGAAGCGATTTAGCATGGGCACGACCGCGGCTGATAGTTGTAAAGAAGCCGAGACTATGCCCGCTATCGATCTCATTTGCAAATTCAATCGATCTTTATGTGACTTATCGGTTTCTCGTTTCCATCTAAGCGCTTAAGCCCATTTTAAACCTTTGCGCAGCCTGCTCCCCTGCAGGAAAGCGGAATTGTTGACGCCTGGAATATGCCGGAGCCCGCGAAAAACCTGGCTTTTACCAGCCCAACGTCTCTTTCAGGAACGGGATTGTCAGCTTGCGCTGAGCTTGAAGGGAGGCCTGATCGAGGCGCTCAAGCAGCTCGAAAAGCGCACTCATGCTGCGAGTACCGCGAGTCAAAATAAAATGACCGACTTCGTCAGTCAGGTGCAGGCCACGACGGGAGGCACGCAACTGCAAGGCACGCAATTTGTCTTCGTCAGAGAGCGGACGCATCTGGAAGATGAGCGCCAGTGTCAGCCGAGACTTGAGGTCCGCCAGCTTCACCGGTAGTTCGCGCGGGGACGTCGAGGCGGCGATCAGCAGACGCCGACCGCTGTCACGCAGACGATTGAACAGATGGAACAACGCCTCTTCCCAATCCGCCTTGCCGGCGACCGCCTGCAAATCGTCCAGGCAAACCAGTTCGTATTGTTCGAGGTTGTCGAGGATTTCGATGCCGCGGTCCATCAACTCGGCCAGCGGCAGATACACCGCCGGTTCACCCATCTGCTCGAAACGCAGGCAAGCCGCCTGCAACAAATGCGTGCGCCCTACCCCGTGCTTGCCCCAGAGGTAAATCAGGCTTTCCGTCCAGCCGGCGTCGGCTTCGCACAGCCGCTCGACATAGCCGAGTGCAGCGGCATTGGCGCCTGGGTAGTAATTGATAAAGGTGGCGTCATCACGCAGACGCACACCTAGGGGCAGCTGAATCGGTTTCATGCTGACTGAACAGTTCCAAAGGAACCGTTAGTGGCCTCTGTGTAAAGTTTGCGAAGTTTATACCCGTGAAGCTGACGGCACAATGCGACAGACCACAAGCAAAATCAAAGGTTTGCGTTAACGTGCTGGTTTTATGACAGTTTCTTTGGCGGTGCATGTGACAGCCGCGCGAGGGATACGGGCAAACCCGGCGTGAAACCAGGCTGCCCGCGACGAGCGATCTCGAAGCCTTACTTCTCAGACTCGTCGACACCGCCGTAGATATCCGAATCTTTATACAAATCATGCACATGGCGCACCAGAACCATGATCACCGCCGCCACCGGCAATGCCAGCAGCACACCGGTAAAACCAAACAGCTCGCCGCCGGCCAGAATCGCAAAGATCACCGCCACCGGGTGCAGGCCGATCCGGTCACCCACCAGCAACGGCGTCAGAACCATGCCTTCCAGCGCCTGGCCGACCATGAACACCGCGACGATACCGATCATGGGATACAGATCGCCACCGAACTGGAACAGACCGGCAATCAACGCCGCGCCAATCCCGATGACAAACCCCATGTACGGCACGATCGCCGCCAGACCGGCAATCAGACCGATCAACAACCCCAACTCCAGCCCGACGATCATCAAGCCAGCGGCGTAGATCACACCCAGCGCCAGCATCACCAGCAACTGTCCGCGCACGAACGCCCCAAGCACTTCATGGCATTCCCCAGCCAGGGTCATGACACGCTCTTCACGATCACGCGGCAGCAAGCTGCGGATCTTGGCCATCATCAGGTCCCAGTCGCGCAGCAGATAAAAACTCACCACCGGGATCAGCACCAGATTGGCCAGCCAGCCGATCAGCGCAAGGCCTGAAGCCGTCGCCTGACTCAGCACCACGCCGACAATGTCGGTGGTCTGGCCCATGTGCTCGCTGATCGCAGCCTTGAGCTTGTCGAACTTCCAGAAGCCCTCCGACAAACCCAACTTCGATTGCGCCCACGGCAACGCGGTGTGCTGCAACCAGTCGAGCATCTGCGGCGCCAGTTCATACAAGCGAAACAGCTGCTTGGCGAGCATCGGCACCAACACCAACAATAGCGTGGTGAGGACCATCGTGAACAACGCGAACACCGCCACCACGCCCCATGTCCGGGACAAGCCGAGCTTCTCCAGCCGATCCACCAGCGGGTCGAACAGATAGGCCAGCAACAGCGCCACCAGGAACGGCGTCAGGATCGGATGCAACAGGTAAACAAACGCGCAAAGCAGGGCCACCCCACCGAGCCAGAACCAACGCCGCGTATCGGCCATGTACCACTCCTGCTTCTATATAAAGAAAAAACTCACCAACGGAAATGCAACTGCGGCGTCGGGGCAAGCGCTGGCGCTGCGGCCGGCGCAGAACCCACAGTCACCGGCTGAACAGGTGCCGGCACCTGACTGGCCGGAACCTCCTGCAATTGCGCCAGGGACAACTGAGCTCGCAGCTGATCGGCACTGCCGTTGACGCGATAAAGCACGCGGTCACCATCGACACTTTGCAGACGCGCGCCAAAAGGCTCCAACAAACGCCCAAGCGTCGCATAACGCTCCAGATTCATGCCCTGAACTTCCAACAATTGCTCACCCGACGCACCTGGCTTGGCAACGAAACGCGACGCCAGACGCTCGCTGACCGCCAGCATCACCGCATCGGCCACGGCGGCGGTATCGGCGCCCTGCACGCTACCGGCCTCTTTCTGATCGCCCAGCCACAGTCGCCACTTGGCTTGCCATTGCCCCCCTTCTTCACGGGCATGCACCGCCAGCAAGGCATCGGCATTGTAACGATCGGAGGCACTGCGCAGTGGCGCAGGGTCGGCACCTTCCAGATTCGGTGCCGTGGCGACGATCTGTTCATTCAGGTCAGCCAGCGGCAAACGCAGCGGCAGGCCTCGGTGCTGAGCCGCCCGACGCAAGGGCGCAGCACTGGCCTGACCATCGCCGACCAGGCTCGAACCTTCGGTGGAATCGTTCAACCACCAGCTGAGGATCGACGGCCGATTGGCCCCCCACACGGCCAGCCCGGCACGACGCAAGGCCTGCTCGGTGGTGGCCGGGTCGAAATCGACTTTCAGCACTTGCGGTGGCCCGGCGTCGTAGCCGAACTGACTGATGATCTGCTGAGGGTCTTTGCGCACGGCCGCAAGGCCAGGGCTTTGCGCCGCCTTGGGATCGCCGGTCAAGCGCAACACCAGCGTTTCCAGCGCCTGCTGAGTCGCCTGGTCGCGCTCCTCCGGTGTCTGGCCGCTGACCGGTTGGCGCACTTGATAGAGGCCTTTGACGGTTTCGGCATGGCTGGCCAGGCTGACCACGGATAAACAGCCCACGAACAAGAATTTAAGAAAACGCATGGAAGATTCCTGACGACAAGAGCGGCTGGAACAGACCGCATGAAGACGATTGAGCCAGGGCTGTGACCGCAGGCCCAAGCAAAACATTCACACGATCGCGGTAAGTTTTCGCACTGTCATAACGATAGACGGTTAACGTCGTACCTTATACAGCCATGTGGGACGTCGCCAACACGGGCAATATCAGTTTTTTTAACGCGATATGCCCCTGCCCGTCGGCACGAGGATGGCCGCTGCCCCTCAAGCCTGATAAAATCGCGCGCCTTCGCAGACCGGCTACAGCCGGGTAGTGTCGAAATAGCGCGTGAGGCAATTGCCTCATCAATTTCGACAGGCCCGCTGAACTCGGTCGTTACCCCTGAATCCCCCCTAAAGGCCTGGATCATGAGCAAGCAACCCTCCCTGAGCTACAAGGACGCCGGTGTAGACATCGACGCCGGTGAAGCATTGGTCGAACGCATCAAGAGCGTCGCCAAGCGCACTGCGCGCCCGGAAGTCATGGGCGGCCTGGGCGGTTTCGGCGCCCTCTGCGAAATCCCGGCCGGTTACAAACAACCGGTGCTGGTATCGGGCACTGACGGCGTCGGCACCAAGCTGCGCCTGGCGCTGAACCTGAACAAGCACGACAGCATCGGCATCGACCTGGTGGCCATGTGCGTGAACGACCTGGTGGTCTGCGGCGCTGAGCCGCTGTTCTTCCTCGACTACTACGCCACTGGCAAACTGAACGTCGACACCGCTGCTCAGGTTGTAACCGGCATCGGCGCCGGCTGTGAACTGTCCGGCTGCTCCCTGGTCGGCGGCGAAACCGCTGAAATGCCTGGCATGTATGAAGGTGAAGACTACGACCTGGCCGGCTTCTGCGTCGGCGTCGTGGAAAAATCCGAAATCATCGACGGTTCGAAAGTCGCTGCCGGCGATGCCCTGCTCGCCCTGCCGTCTTCCGGCCCGCACTCCAACGGCTACTCGCTGATCCGCAAGATCATCGAAGTGTCGGGTTCCGACATCGAGAATATCCAGCTCGACGGCAAACCGCTGACCGACCTGCTGATGGCTCCGACCCGTATCTACGTGAAGCCGCTGCTCAAGCTGATCAAGGACACCGGCGCCGTCAAAGCCATGGCCCACATCACCGGTGGCGGCCTGCTGGACAACATCCCGCGCGTACTGCCAAAAGGCGCTCAAGCGGTGGTTGACGTCGCGAGCTGGACCCGCCCTGCGGTGTTCGACTGGCTGCAAGAGAAAGGCAACGTCGACGAAACCGAAATGCACCGCGTGCTGAACTGCGGCGTCGGCATGGTCATCTGCGTGGCTCAAGAGCACGTTGAAACCGCGCTGAACGTCCTGCGTGAAGCTGGCGAGCAGCCATGGGTCATCGGTCAGATCGCCACCGCTGCCGAAGGCGCGGCTCAGGTCGAACTGAAGAACCTCAAGGCTCATTAATGTCCCAGACCTGTGATGTGGTGGTGCTGCTGTCCGGCACCGGCAGTAACTTGCAGGCCTTGATCGACAGCACGCGGACCGGCGACAGCCCGGCCCGCATTGCTGCGGTGATTTCCAACCGCGCCGACGCCTACGGCCTGCAACGCGCCAGGGACGCGGGTATCGACACCCGCACCCTGGATCACAAGGCTTTCGAGGGCCGCGAGGCCTTCGATGCCGCGCTGATCGAACTGATCGACGCCTTCAACCCCAAACTCGTGGTACTGGCCGGTTTCATGCGCATTCTCAGCGCTGACTTCGTGCGCCATTACCAAGGTCGCCTGCTCAATATCCATCCCTCGCTGCTGCCCAAATACAAAGGGTTACACACTCATCAGCGCGCGCTGGAGGCCGGCGATACGGAACACGGCTGCTCCGTGCACTTCGTCACCGAGGAACTCGATGGCGGACCACTGGTCGTACAGGCAGTAATACCGGTAGAGTTGCACGATTCGCCGCAGAGTCTGGCGCAGCGAGTCCACACCCAGGAACACCTGATCTACCCGATGGCCGTACGCTGGTTTGCCGAAGGCCGTTTATCACTCGGCGAACAAGGTGCTTTACTGGACGGACAGTTACTCGCGGCCAGCGGCCACTTGATTCGAACCTAGGAGATTTTATGCGTCGTGCCCTGCTCTTCGCTTGCGCTCTGCTCGCCCTGCCGTTTGCGCAGGCCGCGGACCTTCATCCCTTCTCCGCCAGCTACACCGCCGACTGGAAGCAACTGCCCATGAGCGGCACCGCCGAACGCAGCCTGACCAAGGAAGCCAACGGCGTCTGGAAACTCAGCTTCAAGGCGTCGATGATGATTGCCAGCCTGACCGAAGAAAGCACCCTGACCCTGGACAAGGATACGCTGCTGCCGCAGTCCTACCACTTCGAACGCGGTGGCCTGGGCAAAGCCAAGAAGGCTGATCTGGATTTCGACTGGACCAACAAGATGGTCACCGGCACCGATCGCGGTGACGCCGTCAAGCTCCCGCTCAACCGTGGCATGGTCGACAAGTCCACCTATCAACTGGCGCTGCAGCATGACGTGGCCGCCGGCAAGAAAAGCATGAGCTATCAGGTCGTCGATGCCGGCGAAGTCGATACCTATGACTTCCGCGTGCTGGGTTCGGAGAAAGTCGACACAAAGGCAGGCCAGATCGATGCAGTCAAGGTCGAGCGCGTGCGCGATCCGACACAAAGCAAGCGCATCACCGTGCTGTGGTTCGCCAAGGATTGGGATTACCTGCTGGTCCGTCTGCAACAGGTCGAAACCGACGGCAAGGAGTACAACATCATGCTCCTCGACGGTACGGTCAACGGCAAGACGGTCAAAGGCAGCTGATCCGGACCGACATGAAAGCCCCGCAAACGCGGGGCTTTTTTTCGTCTGGCGTTAAGCGGGGGGGACAGGACAATGACAACTTTGAGCTGTGGCCAAATCGTCCGGCAAAAAATAGGAACGCGAACGTGAAGGAATACTCTATAAATTCAGGGTCTTTTTTGATCGAATGACTTTTCCTGATCCCTGCGAGGTTTCCCATGACCGTTACCGTCAATACTGTCTCCGCCGAAGGTTTTCGTCACAGCGTCCAGATCGATGACCATGAACTGTTTGCCGATGTTCCCAAGTCGTCCGGTGGCGAAGGCACCGCGCCAGAGCCCCATGACTATTTCGACGCGGCCCTCGGCGCCTGCAAGGCCCTGACCCTGAAGCTGTATGCGAAGAAAAAGGGCATTCCACTGACCGGCGTCGGGGTCGAGGTCAAGCGCGACAACAGTGAAGAGCAGAAAGGCAAATATGCCCTGCACGTCAAACTCACGCTCAAGGGCGTACTCACCGACGCCCAGCGCGACGAGCTGCACCGCGTGGCCGACCGCTGCCCGGTACACAAGCTGATGACCACCTCTGAAGTCAGCATCGAGACTCATCTGTCCGAAGGCGCCTTCAGCCAATAGCGGCAACGGCTACGCAAGCGGGTTATGCTCCCTGCGTCACCCGCTCAGCCTGGAACGCACCATGAACACTCCGCTCGTGATCCGCCCCCGCGCCGAAGATGTCGAAGGCCAGCCGATCCTTCGCCCTTTGCCGTCAGCCAAATGCCGCAACGTCGGGCCCTTCGTGTTTTTCGACCACATGCTCGAAACCCGTTATCCACCGGGCAAAGGCATGAACATCCGTCAGCATCCGCACATCGGCCTGTCCACCCTCACCTACCTGTTCGAAGGGCAAATCCAGCACAAGGACAGCCTCGGTTCCGATCAGGTGGTTAAAGCCGGCGATGTCAGCTGGATGACCGCCGGCAGTGCGATTGCCCACGTCGAACGCACGCCCGAAGCCTTGAAGAACAGTGGCGGTACAATGCACGGCTTACAGATCTGGCTGGCTTCGCCCAAGGACCGTGAGCACGGCCCAGGACACTACAGCCACCATCCAGCAGCCACGCTGCCCGTCAGCGAAAACCTTGGCGTGAAGATACGAATGATCGCCGGGACGGGCTTTTGCCTTGAATCACCGGTCCCGGTACTTTCGCCTACGCTGTATGCCGAATTGAACCTGCAAACGGCGACCACACTGCTGATTCCCACCGAGCATGAAGAACGGGCGTTGTATGTGTTGAGCGGCGAGGCGCAGCTTGATGGCGAGCTGCTGGAGCCCTACACGCTAGTAGTGCTGCCGGCCGGGGAAGAGATGACGCTGTTCGCCGAGAGTGACTGCCATGCCGTGCTGTTTGGCGGAGCGCCACTGGACGGGCCACGACGGATCAACTGGAACTTCGTGGCCAGTGATCCGGCGTTGATTGATGAAGCACGTCGGCGCTGGGCGGCCGGGGATTGGCCGACGGTGCCGGGGGAAAGTGAGCGGATTGAGTTGCCGAAACACCGAAGCCCGCCAACGCCCCTGTAACTGATCGGCTGATCGTTCCCACGCCGCGAGCTTCCCTGGAGGCATTCCCACGCAGAGCGTGGGAACGATCATCGTCCGGACCGAGAGCAGCAATCAACCCTTGAACACTTCATCCAGCAAGTTATGCATCGACGTGAACGCGCGAGCCGCGGTTTTCGCGTCATACATCATCATGCCCGGCACGTTGGCATGCGGGTCGGTGAACGAATGCACCGCGCCGCCATAGCTCAGCAATTGCCAATCCACACCGGCGGCATTCATCTCAGCTTCAAACGCTGGCAGCTGCTCTTTCGGCACCAGCGGATCGGCAGCGCCATGCAGCACCAGCACCGAACCCTTGATGTTTTTCGCATCGTTCACATTCGGCGTATCGAGCGTGCCGTGGAACGACACCGCAGCCTTCACCGGCGCACCGCTACGCGCCAGCTCCAGCGCGCAGCAACCACCGAAGCAGAAACCAAAGGTCGCCAGTTTCGAGGTATCGACCGCCGCCTCGCCCTGCCCTTGCAGTTGTTCGAAGGCTGCCTGCATGCGTTTGCGCAGTAAGGCGCGATCATTCTTCAGCGGCATCATCGCCGCGCCTGCCTCGTCGCCGTTCTGCGGACGAACCGATTGCCCGTACAGATCCGCGATCAGCACCACATAACCCTTGGATGCCACCGATTTGGCAATCTCCTCGGCGCCAAAGCTGACACCCATCCAGTTCGGCGCCATCAACAGACCCGGACGCGAGCCTTTATGGTCGGCATCGAAGGCCAGACGGCTTTCATACGATTGGCCGTCGATCTGATAGGCGACGGATCGAACAGTGATTTGGCTCATGACTGACTCCCAGTAAAAAAGCACCAGAATGAAAAAACCCGCCGAAGCGGGTTTTTATACAACGTGGTTAAACCGACAGTTCAACCAGCAGCTTGTTCAGACGACGCACATAAGCGGCCGGGTCTTTCAAGCTGTCGCCGGCCGCCAGGGCCGCCTGATCGAACAGAATGTGCGACAGGTCGCCGAAGCGCTCGTCGCTCTGCTCGTTGTCGAGCTTCTCGATCAGCGGGTGAGCCGGGTTGAATT
This sequence comes from Pseudomonas sp. Pseusp15, assembly GCF_059492165.1. NCBI lineage: Bacteria > Pseudomonadati > Pseudomonadota > Gammaproteobacteria > Pseudomonadales > Pseudomonadaceae > Pseudomonas > Pseudomonas sp. Pseusp15. The sequence continues at coordinate 811,272 of NZ_CP168523.1, read as the reverse complement.
CGAAGATCGGCTTCGAATCCGGAACCTTCTGACCGCTGGCCTCCAGGATCTGACGCATTTGCAGGCCCAGGTCCTGCTCGCCGATGGCCAGAATCGCCGGAGAGTCGGTCAGGCGATGGGAAACCCGCACTTCAGCAACGGACTCACCCAGAGCGGTCTTGAGACGCTCAACCAGGCCTTCCTTGGACTTGGCGACTTCTTCCGCGGCTTTCTTGTCTTCTTCCGAATCCAGGTTGCCGAGGTCCAGGTCACCGCGTGCCACGTCGACAAAGCTCTTGCCGTCGAAGTCGCTGAGGTAGCTCATCAGCCACTCGTCGATACGGTCGGTCAGCAGCAGCACTTCGATGCCTTTCTTGCGGAAAACTTCCAGGTGCGGGCTGTTTTTGACTTGCGCGTAGGTTTCGCCGGTCAGGTAGTAGATCTTGTCCTGACCTTCCTTGGTACGGGCCAGGTAGTCGGCCAGACCTACAACCTGCTCGCCGTCGTCGCCCTGAGTGGACGCGAAACGCAGCAGACCGGCAATTTTTTCTTTGTTGGCGAAGTCTTCTGCCGGGCCTTCTTTCATGACCTGACCGAAGTTCTTCCAGAAGCCTTTGTATTGCTCAGGCTCGTTCTTCGCCAGTTTTTCCAGCATGTCCAGAACGCGCTTGGTCAGCGCCGACTTCATGGAGTCGATGATCGGGTCTTTCTGCAGGATTTCCCGCGACACGTTCAGCGACAGGTCGTTGGAGTCGACCACGCCTTTGATGAAGCGCAGGTACAGCGGCAGGAACGACTCAGCCTGATCCATGACGAACACGCGCTGCACGTACAGTTTCAGGCCTTTCGGCGCTTCACGCTGGTACAGATCGAACGGAGCACGGGTCGGCACATAAAGCAGCGAGGTGTACTCGAGCTTGCCCTCGACTTTGTTGTGGCTCCAGCTCAGCGGGTTTTCGAAATCGTGAGCGACGTGCTTGTAGAACTCCTGGTATTCCTCGTCCTTCACTTCAGTGCGAGGGCGAGTCCACAGGGCGCTGGCGCGGTTGACGGTTTCCCACTCAACGGCAGGCTTCTCTTCGCCTTCGGCGGCTGCCACTTCTTTCGGCAACTCGATCGGCAAGGCGATGTGGTCGGAATACTTCTTGATGATGTTGCGCAGGCGCCAGCCATCGGCGAACTCGTCTTCGCCGGATTTCAGGTGCAGAACGATACGGGTGCCGCGATCAGCTTTTTCGACGGTGGCGATTTCAAATTCGCCTTCGCCCTTGGACGACCAGTGCACACCTTCGCTGGCAGCGAGGCCGGCACGGCGGCTGAATACGTCAACTTTATCGGCGACGATGAACGCCGAGTAGAAACCAACACCGAACTGACCGATCAGGTGCGAGTCTTTTTTCTGATCACCAGACAGGTGCTTCATGAAATCGGCGGTACCGGACTTGGCGATGGTGCCCAAGTGAGTGACCGCATCTTCACGGCTCATGCCGATGCCGTTGTCTTCGAGGGTGACGGTTTTAGCGTCCTTGTCGAAGCTCACACGGATTTTCAGTTCAGCGCCGCCTTCCAGCAATTCAGGCTTGGCCAGCGCTTCAAAACGTAATTTATCGACAGCGTCAGAGGCGTTCGAGATCAATTCGCGAAGGAAGATTTCCTTGTTGGAATACAGCGAATGGATCATGAGGTGCAGCAGCTGCTTCACCTCGGTCTGGAAGCCCAGGGTTTCCTTTTGAGTTTCCACACTCATGGTCATCAAACTCCAATCAGATGGCAGTGGCCGCGACCTTGAGGGTCGGCGGCGGGTTGTCCTCAGAGTTGGGGGCTGAGATCAGGATTTCAAGGGCTCTTCGATTTTGAAGTGGGCCCGGGCCGTGGCAATGGGCTCGGCTTCAGTGCTTTGCCAGGCGGTAATCGCCACGTTTGCCACCCGCCGCCCCTGACGACAAACCTGGCATCGGGCCCAGGTATCGCGAAACTGCCCCGCGCGCAGGTAGTCGAGGGAGAAGTCGATAATCTTCGGCACACCGGGCGAGCCGGTGAAAATCAACAAATGCAGCGCCGCCGAGAGTTCCATGAACCCGGCAATCACCCCACCATGAATCGCTGGCAGTAAAGGGTTACCAATGTTGTCCTTGTTGGCCGGCAGACGAAACAGCAGCTCATCTCCTACCCGCGAACATTCAACGCCGATCAGCTCGGCGTAAGGAATCAGCTGCAGCAGCGCGGCGTAGTCCCCCTGCGCATGGGCCCGTTGAAGCTGTTCCTTGAACGTGTCGGTCATTTCGCACCTCCGGAAATGGCGCCGCCAAAGCCTTTAGCGCCTTTGAGACCCTTGCCCATGCGCATGAAGGTGCCCACTACATGAGCGATGGGCTGTTCGGGGTCGTCCTGATAGGCAAAACCGCGCGCAAAAATTACATCGGTAGTCACTCGGTAGCATTGGGCGAAGCCGTAAACGTCTTTGTGTGGCTCGGCGGCATGCATGTAGTCGATGCGCAGGTCGAGCGTCGGGCAGACTTCGAACTCAGGCAGCACGCAGAGGGTGGCCATGCCGCAGGCGGTGTCCATCAGCGAGGTCAGCGCACCGCCATGAATCACCCCCGTTTGCGGGTTGCCGACGATCTGCGGGCTATACGGCAGAATCACCGTCAGCCCTTCGCTGCTGGCGCTGTGAAGGCGCATGCCGAGTACCTGACAATGGCGCAACGCCGACAGGAATCGCGTCGCACGCTCAAAAACGGGGTTTTCGGCCATTTGATAAAACTCTCCTTAGTGTCCGGACAAAGTAGCAGGCTAGTGGGCAAAAGTTCCGTTGCAAAACAAACATATATATCTGTGTGAATTGAGGAACTTAACCCTGATAACGGTGCTCGAAAGGCCAGTAGATATTTTCCATCAGGAGAAACACCCCATGCGTAAGACTTTAGCTATTGCCTTGATGTTGACCGCTTCCCTCGGTCTCGCCGCCTGCGGTAAAAAACCCGAGGACAAAGCTCAAGATGCCACCAAACAAACCGAGCAAGTTCAGGAAAAAATGAGCGAAGCTCAGGATAAAGTGAACGAGGCGGCAAAAGAAAACGCTGAAGCTGCCAAAGCTCAGACCGAATCGAACGCAGCCGCTCCGGCAGCGCCTACAGAAGCACCTAAAAACTAAAACAGTTTTTAGCGTGATAAAAGAAAACCCGCCAAGTGCGGGTTTTCTTTTATCTGAAATTTTGCTCGAAACGCGTCCTTAGAGCAAAACAGTCCTAAAAGTCGGACTAATCATCAGCAACAACGAACACACTAATCCGACGAACCACACCAGACTTCGCTGCCAGGCCAGATCAGCCCAATAACACAGTAGATAGATAACGCGCGCGATCACGAAGGCGATCGCCAGCGCATCGATCAGCCATCCCGCCGTTTGCGTGGTGTGCGCCATCAACACCCCGACCGCAAACAAAATGAACGCCTCGAAACTGTTCTGGTGGGCCGCCAATGCGCGGGCGCCGAAACCTGTGAGTTGCGCCTGTTGTTGACGCGGCAGGTGATTGTTGTAACCGCCCTGCTCTTTCATCGCCTTGGCCACCGGCATGCGCGCCACGAAAATCAACAAGGCGCTGATAAACACACACCAGAATGGAATACTCATCAAGCCGCCTCTTTGTTCAGCTCAGGCAATGGCGCCTCTGTAGGTGTATAGACCATCACGTCAAGAACGTCGGAGTGAAACTCGCGGCGATACAATACCAACACGACACCGGCGCTCATCAACATGAACAACCAGGGGCTGACAAACCACGCCAGCATGCTCATGCCGAAGTAATAGGAACGCAGACCGAAGTTGAACTGGTTGGCCGCCATGGAGATGACACGGGCGGCTCGGGAAGCAAAGGCGTTACGCTCTTGCTCGGACACATGCCGCTCACCGATCATCGGTGCCGAACCCACGAGAATGGCCGCAAAGTTGTACTGACGCATGCACCAGCTGAACGTAAAGAACGCATAGACAAACACCAGCGCCAGGCACAACAACTTGATCTCCGACATGCCTTGGGAAGCCTGTTGCACCATCGGGATATCAGCAAGCAACGACACGGCTCTTTCGGATGCCCCCAACACCGTGAGAATACCGGCCAGGATAATCAACGTGCTGGAAGCGAAGAACGAGGCGTTGCGCTCCAGGTTACCGATCACGCTGGCATCGGCGATGCGGTTGTCGCGCAACAGCATGCGGCGCATCCAGTCTTCGCGGTACAGGTGCAGCACACTGGCCAGGCATGCGGTGTCACGGCCCTTCCATGTCGCGTAACGGGTGTAGCCACCCCAGCAGACGACAAACCAGAGCGCGGCGAGGATGTGGATCAGATTGGCGTGAATGAACGACATGCAGTTCCTTGTGATGTGTAGACGATGATGAAACCTGCGGATAGTGCTTCGACGTTAACCCAAGGAAAAAGACACTGCATCACACGCATAAAAAATGCCCCGTATCGATTGATACGGGGCATTTCCATTTGTAGCTCAAGCCCGCTTGTGGCGGGTCATGAAGCGGCTTAAGCCAGCGCTTCTTCGCGCTTGCCCAGCAGACGGTCGCAAACCACGGCAACCACCAGGGTCATGAACGACGGCACCAGCCACGCCAGGCCCTGCTCGCTCAGCGGCAGGTGAGCCAGTTGAGCCGGCATCCAGTCGGCCAGACCGGCGCCCTTGAGGGCATCGATCATGCCGAAAATGAACGACACCAGCATCACCGGACCGACGATGCGACCCTGCTCATGCCAGAAGTCCTTGCAGAAGCTCAGGGCCACCAGGGCGATGCACGGCGGGTAGATGGCGGTCAGTACCGGAATCGAGAACGCAATCAGCTTGGTGAGGCCCAGGTTGGACACCAGCAGGGAGAACGCGGCCAGGATGATCACCAGCGTCTTGTAGGACAGTGGCAGCACACGGCTGAAGTATTCGGCACAGGCGCAGGTCAGTCCGACCGCAGTCACCAGGCAGGCCAGGGAGATCAGCACCGCGAGGAAACCGCTGCCGAGCGAACCGAAGGTGTGCTGCACGTAGGCGTGCAATACCGCCGCGCCGTTGGTGGCACCGGCGGCCACTTCATGGCTGCCCGAGCCGAGACGGAACAGGCTGACGTAAACCAGCGCCAGACCTACACCGGCAATCAGCCCGGCGATGATCGCGTAACGGGTGATCAACACCGGCGATTCCACGCCACGGGAGCGGATCGCATTGACGATGACAATGCCGAATACCAGCGCACCCAGGGTATCCATGGTCAGGTAACCATTGATGAAGCCCTGGGAGAACGGTGCCGCCACATATTCAGGGGTAGCCACGCCAATGTTACCGGCCGGCAACGCGAACGCTGCTATACCGAGAACGGCCAGGGCGATGATCTTCAGCGGTGCGAGGAACCGTCCTACGGTGTCCAGCAGACGGCCCGGATAGAGCGAGATGAAGAACACCAGCAGGAAGTACACCGAGCTATAGAGAAACAGCGCCAGCGGGCTCTCGCCGGTCAGCGGCGCCAGACCCACTTCGAACGACACGGTCGCGGTGCGCGGTGTCGCGAACAACGGGCCGACAGCGAGGTAGCACGCGGCTGCCAGCAGGCCACCGGCGATTTTACCGATCGGGCTGCTCAAGGCATCCATTGCACCGCCGACCTTGGCCAGGGCGACCACGGTGATCACCGGCAGACCGACTGCGGTGATCAGAAAACCCAGCGCCGCCATCCAGACATTAGGCCCGGACTGCAAACCGACGATAGGCGGGAAGATGATGTTGCCAGCCCCGACGAACAGGGCAAATGTCATGAAGCCCAGTGCCAGGATGTCCTGGCCTTTCAACACTTTCATTAAGGAAATACCACACTACTGAATCGGAATTTAGAGAGGGATTTCCCTTATGGGTGAGGGAAATGCTGTCGATCCGTATAGGACTGACCCGTTTAGCGCGCCGCAGCCTTGTGGGCCGCAAACGCAAAATGGCGGCTAGCCTACCGAATTTGCCCGCCAAACGCACTATTACGGGGCGAAGTATCCGATACGCGACATTTCAGTGTCGTGTTTACATATCTAATTTTCACAACCTCCCTCGCTACAAAAAGCGCTGCGAATATCTCAAACCCCGGAAATGACAAAGGCCACCCGAAGGTGGCCTTTGTTTGGTGGAGCGTCAGTTAAGCGCGAGGCTTACTTGACGGCCCAACCGGTCAGCTCGGCCAGGGCCTTGCCGATGTCTGCCAGCGAACGCACGGTTTTAACGCCTGCGTCTTGCAGAGCAGCGAATTTCTCGTCTGCAGTGCCTTTGCCGCCAGAGATGATTGCGCCAGCATGGCCCATGCGCTTGCCCGGAGGAGCAGTCACACCAGCGATGTAGGAAACAACCGGCTTGGTCACGTGTGCCTTGATGTAGGCAGCCGCTTCTTCTTCAGCCGAACCGCCGATCTCGCCGATCATCACGATCGCTTCGGTCTTCGGGTCTTCCTGGAACAGCTTCAGGATGTCGATGAAGTTCGAACCCGGGATCGGGTCACCACCGATGCCGACGCAAGTCGACTGACCGAAACCGGCGTCAGTAGTCTGCTTCACAGCTTCGTAGGTCAGGGTGCCGGAACGGGAAACGATACCGACCTTGCCTGGCAAGTGAATGTGACCTGGCATGATGCCGATCTTGCATTCGCCTGGAGTGATCACGCCTGGGCAGTTAGGACCGATCAGGACTACGCCCAGCTCGTCGCACTTGACCTTGGCATCCAGCATGTCCAGGGTAGGAATGCCTTCAGTGATGCAAACGATCAGCTTGATGCCGCCGAAGGCTGCTTCCAGGATGGAGTCCTTGCAGAAAGGAGCTGGAACGTAGATCACGCTGGCGGTGGCGCCAGTGGCAGCTACAGCGTCTTTCACGGTGTTGAACACTGGCAGGCCCAGGTGCTCGGTGCCGCCTTTGCCTGGAGTTACGCCGCCAACCATCTTGGTGCCGTACTCGATGGCTTGCTGGGTGTGGAAACTACCTTGCGAACCGGTAATACCCTGGCAGATAACTTTGGTGTCTTTATTGATCAGGACGCTCATTATTTGCCCTCCGCAGCTTTGACAACTTGTTGAGCAGCGTCGGTCAGGCTGGTAGCAGCGATGATGTTCAAACCGCTTTCTGCCAGTACTTTAGCGCCCAGCTCAGCGTTGTTGCCTTCAAGGCGAACAACAACCGGGATTTTCACGCCGACTTCTTTCACAGCGCCGATGATGCCTTCGGCAATCATGTCGCAACGAACGATGCCGCCGAAGATGTTGACCAGTACTGCAGCGACGTTAGTGTCGGACAGGATGATCTTGAACGCTTCGGTTACGCGTTCTTTGGTAGCACCGCCGCCCACGTCGAGGAAGTTGGCTGGTTTGCCGCCATGCAGGTTGACGATGTCCATGGTACCCATGGCCAGGCCAGCACCGTTGACCATGCAACCGATGTTGCCTTCCAGTGCTACGTAGTTCAGTTCGAACTTGGCAGCGTGCGCTTCGCGCGGATCGTCTTGCGACGGATCGTGGAAAGTCTTCAGCTTAGGCTGACGGTACATGGCGTTGGCGTCGATGTTGATCTTGGCATCGAGGCAGTGCAGATCGCCGTCAGCCTTGATCACCAGCGGGTTCACTTCCAGCAGAGCCAGGTCGTGATCCTTGAACAGCTTGGCCAGACCTACGAAGATCTTGGCGAACTGAGCAACTTGCTTGCCTTCCAGACCCAGCTGGAATGCCAGCTCGCGACCCTGGAATGGCTGAGCGCCAACCAGTGGATCGATAGTGGCCTTCAGAATTTTTTCTGGAGTGTCGTGAGCAATTTTCTCGATGTCCACGCCACCTTCGGTGGAAGCCATGAACACGATGCGACGGCTCGAACGGTCAACGACAGCGCCCAGGTACAGCTCTTTAGCGATATCAGTGCACGATTCAACCAGGATTTTGGTGACTGGCTGACCATTGGCGTCAGTCTGGTAAGTCACCAGACGCTTGCCCAGCCACTGCTGTGCGAATGCTTTAGCGTCTTCTTTGCTGCGAACCAGCTTTACGCCGCCCGCTTTACCGCGACCACCGGCGTGAACCTGGGCTTTGACAACCCATTCGCTGCCGCCGATTTTGTCGCAAGCTTCTGCTGCTGCTTCCGGGGTGTCTACCGCGTAACCGGTGGATACTGGCAGGCCGTACTCAGCGAACAGCTGCTTACCCTGATACTCGTGAAGATTCATGCTTATTACCGTCTTCGTTAGGTACTGCGCATTCGGTGCTGCACTCATTCAAGTGCCGCACCACCTGTGACTGCTGCTTGCGTAACCTTTCCGGGTACCCGGTGCAGCTACGCAAGACTGCGTCCAGCGGACATTCCGCGGTGAGTCTTGCTCGCAAGGCTCACGACGGGCCGTACCGCCGTGGTTTCTTATTATCCGCTTAGCGTTTCTTGCGGTTGGCGATGTGGATGGCGCCGCCATTCACTGCCAACGCTGCTTCGTGCAAGGCTTCAGACAGGGTCGGATGGGAGAAAACCATCATGCCCAGGTCTTCAGCGCTGGTGCCGAATTCCATGCCGATCGCGCCCTGCTGAACCAGCTCTGCGGCGCTCGGGCCAATCACGTGGACGCCCAATACGCGGTCAGTCTTGGCATCAGCGATGACCTTGACGAAACCACCGGTATCGTTGGCGGCCATGGCACGGCCAGAGGCTGCGAACGGGAAGGTGCCGACGTTAACTTCTACGCCTTCAGCTTTCAAGGCCTGCTCGGTTTTACCGACCCACGCGATTTCCGGGTGAGTATAAATAACCGAAGGGATCAGGTCATAGTTCATCTGGGCTTTATGGCCCTTGATGCGCTCGACAACCATAATGCCCTCTTCCGAGGCTTTGTGAGCCAGCATCATGCCGCGAACCACGTCACCGATGGCGTAAACGCCCGGCACGGTGGTGGCGCAGTGATCGTCAACGTGCACGAAACCGCGCTCGTCCAGGGTCACGCCGCAATCGGCAGCCAGCAGATCAGTGGTCACCGGACGGCGACCAACGGCTACGATCAGCTTGTCGAAAGTGATGTTCTGTTCGCCGTTGGCATCGGTGTAGTTCACAACGACTTCGTCGCCGTTCACTTTGGAACCGGTCACGCGAGCGCCCAGCTTGATGTCCAGACCCTGTTTGGTCAGGGTTTTCAGCGCTTCCTTGGAAACAGCGGTGTCCGCTGCCATCAGGAAGGTATCCAGTGCTTCGAGAACGGTGACTTCAGCGCCCAGACGGGACCATACCGAACCCAGTTCCAGACCGATAACACCAGCGCCGATTACACCCAGGCGTTTTGGTACGGATTGGAATTCCAGAGCGCCAGTCGAATCGACGATCACATTCTGGTCGACCGGAGCCGGTGGAATGTCGATCGGACGCGAGCCCGGAGCCAGGATGACGTTTTCGGCTTCGATGACTTCAACCGAACCGTCAGGCTTGGTGACTTCGACTTTCTTGCCAGCCAGCAGTTTGCCGTGGCCCTGGATCGAAGTGACGCCGTTAGCCTTGAACAGCGTTGCAACGCCGGAGGTCAGGCCTTTGACGATGTTGGCTTTACGGCCGACCATTGCTGGCACGTCCATGGTCACGCCAGCGTGGTTGATACCGTGGATCGCGAAGCCGTCTTGCGCTTCGTGAAACTTCCAGGAGCTGTCCAGCAGCGCCTTGGATGGAATGCAGCCGACGTTCAGGCAAGTACCGCCGAGGGCCAGTTTGCCTTCCTTGTCGGTGTATTTCTCGATGCAGGCAGTGGTGAGGCCCAGTTGCGCTGCTTTAATGGCAGCCACGTAGCCGCCAGGACCCGCGCCAATCACTACCACGTCGAATTTCTGAGTCATGTGTCATTCCTTCTCGAATCAAACCGGACGGCCCCTTTTGAGGACCGTCGTGGGACGAAGCTGGTCATTACAGAAGGGCCGTCCATCTGAACGGCCCGTGCAACGAAATCAGATATCCAGCAGCAAACGAGCCGGGTCTTCCAGCAGGTTCTTGATGGTCACCAGGAAGGTCACAGCTTCTTTGCCATCGATCAGACGGTGATCGTAGGACAGCGCCAGGTACATCATCGGACGGATAACTACCTGACCGTTGATCGCCATAGGACGCTGGATGATGTTGTGCATACCCAGAATCGCAGCCTGCGGCGGGTTGACGATCGGAGTCGACATCATCGAACCGAAAGTACCGCCGTTGGTGATGGTGAACGTGCCGCCGGTCATTTCTTCCATCGACAGTTTGCCGTCACGGGCTTTCTTGCCGAAGGTAGCGATGCCGCCTTCGATTTCAGCCAGGCTCATCAGTTCGGCGTTACGCAGAACCGGTACAACCAGACCGCGGTCGCTGGAAACAGCCACACCAACGTCGGCGTAGCCGTGGTAAACGATGTCGGCACCGTCGATCGACGCGTTGACAGCCGGGAAGCGTTTCAGCGCTTCGGTAGCCGCTTTCACGAAGAACGACATGAAGCCCAGGCGTACGCCATTGTGGGACTTCTCGAACAGGTCCTTGTACTTCGAACGCAGGGCCATGACTTCGGTCATGTCGACTTCGTTGAAAGTGGTCAGCATGGCCATGTTCGATTGAGCTTCAACCAGACGCTCGGCAACCTTGGCACGCAGACGGGTCATCGGAACGCGTTTTTCTACGCGGTCGCCAGCAGCGAATACCGGAGCCGAAGCAGCCGGTGCAGCAGCCTTGGCAGGTGCAGCAGCCGGAGCGGCTTTCTTGGCGGCAACAGCTGCTACCACGTCTTCCTTGGTCACACGACCGCCTTTGCCAGTACCGGCAACGGAAGCGATGTTGATGCCGTTTTCTTCAGCCAGCTTGCGAGCAGCCGGTGCAGCAACAGGATCGTCTTCGCCCGCTTCGGCAGGAGCAGCGGCAGCAGCGGCAGGTGCAGCAGCGGCTGGAGCGGCGGCAGCACCGCCCTCACCGATGGAGCCCAGAACTTCGTCGGACAGAACGGTGTCGCCTTCGTTCTTGACGATCGCGCCCAGCACGCCATCAGCAGTGGCCAGAACTTCCAGTACGACTTTGTCGGTTTCGATGTCGACGATCAGTTCGTCACGCTTGACGGCGTCGCCCGGTTTTTTGTGCCAGGTGGCAACGGTGCCATCGGCAACCGATTCCGGGAAAGTGGGGGCTTTGATTTCGATAGCCATTATCTGTGGGTCCTTAAATTCGGTTTCAGGTGCGCGAAGGCGTTAAACAGTGAAAGCATCTTGCAGCAGTTGTTCCTGCTGCTCGGCGTGCATCGAAGCGTAACCGCAAGCAGGTGCGGCAGACGCCTCACGACCAGCGTATTCCAGGACCAGGCCTTGTTTATGGTTGGTCAGGCTGCGACGCATGTGATGCTGGCTGCTGTACCAGGCGCCCTGGTTCATCGGCTCTTCCTGGCACCAAACCACGTTTTCGAGGTTGGTGTAAGGGGCGAGCGCCTCCATCAGGTCGTCCTCAGGGAACGGATACAGCTGCTCGATACGCACGATGGCGATGTCTTCACGACCTTCGGCACGGCGTTTTTCCAGCAGGTCATAGTAGACCTTGCCGCTGCACAGGATCATGCGAGTGACCTTTTTCGGGTCAAGCGCATCGATTTCCGGGATCACGGTCTGGAACGAACCTTCGGCCAGATCTTCCAGGGTCGAGATGGCCAGCTTGTGACGCAGCAACGACTTCGGAGTCAGGACTACCAATGGTTTGCGCAGCGGGCGAATCACCTGACGACGCAGCAAGTGGTAGATCTGGGCCGGCGTAGTCGGCACGGCTACCTGAATGTTGTGCTCGGCGCACAGCTGCAGGTAACGCTCCAGACGAGCCGAGGAGTGCTCCGGACCCTGACCTTCATAACCGTGCGGCAACAGCATGGTCAGACCGCAGAGACGGCCCCACTTGTGCTCGCCACTGGTGATGAACTGGTCGATAACCACCTGGGCACCGTTGGCGAAGTCGCCGAACTGGGCTTCCCAGATAACCAGAGCGTTTGGCTCGGTGGTCGAATAACCGTATTCGAACGCCAGAACCGCTTCTTCGGACAGGAACGAATCGTACAGGTCGAAACGTGGCTGACCCTTGTACAGGTTTTGCAGCGGGATATAGGTACCCGCGTCTTTCTGGTTGTGCAAGACAGCGTGACGGTGCGAGAACGTACCGCGACCGATGTCCTGACCCGTCATGCGAATCGGGTGACCTTCGAACGCCAGGGTCGCGTACGCCATGGTTTCGGCGTAACCCCAGTTGATCGGCAGGCCGCCGGCTTGCATCTTCTGACGGTCTTCGTAGATTTTCGAGACCTGGCGCTGAACCACGAAGCCTTCCGGAATTTCCAGCAGCTTGGCGGACAGTTCCTGCAAGGTTTTCAGATCGAAGCGAGTATCGTGACGCGCGGTCCAGGCGTGGCCCAGATACGGACGCCAGTCCACGAACAACTCTTTGTTCGGCTCTTTGACCAGGCTTTTTACTACGTGCAGACCGTTGTCCAGCGCGTTGCGGTATTCGTCGACTTTCGCCTGAACACGCTCAGCGTCCAGCACCCCACTCTGGGTCAGACGATCGGCATACAGCTCACGGGTGGTGCGCTGCTTGGTGATCTGCTGATACATCAGAGGCTGGGTACCGCTTGGCTCGTCAGCCTCGTTGTGGCCGCGACGACGGTAGCAGACCAGATCGATCACCACGTCACGCTTGAACTGCATGCGGTAGTCGATGGCCAACTGGGTCACGAACAACACGGCTTCCGGATCATCACCATTCACATGGAGGATCGGCGCCTGGATCATCTTCGCAACGTCGGTCGCGTACTCGGTGGAGCGCGAGTCCAGCGGGTTGCTGATGGTGAAGCCGACCTGGTTGTTGATCACGATGTGCACGGTGCCGCCGGTCTTGAAACCGCGGGTCTGCGACATCTGGAAGGTTTCCATGACCACGCCTTGACCGGCGAATGCCGCGTCACCGTGGATGGAGATCGGCAGAACCTTTTCACCGGTAGGATCGTTACGACGATCCTGACGGGCACGGACCGAACCTTCGACCACTGGAGAAACGATTTCCAGGTGAGACGGGTTGAAAGCCATGGCCAGGTGAACTTCACCGCCGGTGGTCATGACGTTGGACGAGAAGCCCTGGTGATATTTAACGTCACCGGAACCCAGCTCGACCTTCTTCTTGCCTTCGAACTCGTCGAACAACTCGCGCGGGTTCTTGCCAAAGGTGTTGACCAGCACGTTCAGACGACCACGGTGGGCCATGCCGATGACGATTTCCTTGGTGCCGTAGGAGCCGGAACGCTGGATCAGTTCATCGAGCATCGGAATCAGGCTCTCGCCGCCTTCCAGACCGAAACGCTTGGTACCCGGATACTTGGTCCCAAGGTATTTTTCAAGACCTTCGCCGGCAGTGACGCGCTCGAGCAGGTGACTCTTGATGTCGGCGGAGTACGTCGGACGGCCGCGCACGCTTTCCAGACGCTGCTGGAACCACTGGCGCTGCTCGGAATCGGTGATGTGCGTAAATTCAGCGCCGATGGTGCGGCAATATGTCTGCTGCAACGCTTCGTGAATTTCGCGTAGGCTCGCCTCCTCTTTGCCGATGAACAGGTCGCCGGCACGGAAGGTCGTATCAAGATCGGCATTGGTCAAGCCGTAATGATTGATTGACAGGTCTGCAGGTGCAGGACGCTGCCACAGCCCCAGCGGGTCAAGCTGGGCTGCCTGGTGGCCACGCATACGGTAGGCCTGGATCAATCGCAGCACTTCAACTTGCTTCTTCTCGTGCTCACTGCTCACGCTGCCGGCGGAAACCGGTTGGGCGCGGCGCTGGTTCTTTGCCAGCAAGACGAAATGATCGCGAATTGTGGAGTGCGAAACATCGGTGGCAGTGTTGCCATCAGCAGGCAACTTCTGGAAGTAGGTGCGCCACTCTTCTGGCACAGCGTTAGGGTCGTGCAGGTAGAGCTCGTAGAGCTCTTCCACATAGGCAGCGTTACTACCGGAAAGGTAGGCGCTGTTCCACATGCGCTGCATCACGCTTTCTTGCATGCTTGGTCACCCTCGGTTAGGGGAACACCACCGGCGTCGACACCGAGCAAACTTGCAGAAGTCCGAATGCAGCGACTAAAACAAGCCACTTAGGATCACGCTGATAGTCCGGGTACCAGCCCGGATGCCCCTGCTTGTCTCATTTCTTCAAAATAAGAGCCGCAGCCTTATGGGCTGCTGCTCAGGTTAAAACTACGGCGCCGGTTGAAGCCTGCGCCGTAGCATCTACGGGTACAGCGGTTCTACGGGTACAGCAGCTGAATCACACGCCGCTTTGCAGCAGCATGTTACGGATGTGACCGATGGCCTTAGTCGGGTTCAGGCCTTTCGGACAAACGTTGACGCAGTTCATGATGCCCCGGCAGCGGAATACGCTGAACGGGTCATCCAGCGAAGCCAGACGCTCGGACGTCTTGGTGTCGCGGCTGTCTGCCAGGAAGCGGTACGCTTGCAGCAGGGCAGCCGGGCCCAGGAACTTGTCCGGGTTCCACCAGAAGGACGGGCACGAAGTCGAGCAGCAAGCGCACAGGATGCACTCGTACAGACCGTCGAGTTTTTCACGCTCTTCAGGGGACTGCAGACGCTCGATGGCCGGAGCCGGCGTGTCGTTCTGCAGGTATGGCTTAACCTTTTCGTATTGCTTGTAGAAGATGCTCATATCGACGACCAGGTCACGGATAACCGGCAAACCTGGCAGAGGACGAACGATCAGCTTGTTACCTTTTACGACGGCAGACAGCGGCGTGATGCACGCCAGACCGTTTTTGCCGTTGATGTTCATGCCGTCGGAACCGCAAACACCTTCACGGCAAGAGCGACGATAGGAGAAACCCTCGTCCTGCTCTTTGATCAGGGCCAGCACGTCCAGCACCATCAGGTCTTTACCACCGGTATCAACCTGGAATTCCTGCATGAACGGCGCAGCGTCCTGATCAGGGTTGTAACGATAAACACTGACTTGCAACATGGCGGCCACCCTTAATAAGTCCGAATCTTAGGTTCAAAAGTCGGAACAGTCTTCGGCGAGAAGTTCACTGCACGCTTGGCAACGCGCTTCTCACCCGGGAAGTACAGGGTGTGGCACAGCCAGTTTTCGTCGTCACGGTCTTCAAAGTCTTCACGGGCGTGAGCACCGCGGGACTCTTTACGTACTTCTGCAGCGATGGCGGTAGCTTCGGCCACTTCCAGCAGGTTCTGCAGCTCCAGCGCTTCGATACGCGCGGTGTTGAACGCCTGGCTCTTGTCGTTGATCTTGACGTTGGCGATACGGCCACGCAGATCAGCCAGTTGAGCAATACCCTTCTGCATGTATTCGCCAGTACGGAATACACCGAAGTAGTTCTGCATGCAGCTTTGCAGCTCGCGACGCAGGGTTGCCACGTCTTCACCATCGGTACGCTCGTTCAGAGCGGACAGACGCGACAGGGCCGCATTGATGTCGGCGTCGGTGGCGTCGTCGTATTCGATACCGTCGGTCAGCGCTTTTTCCAGGTGCAGACCGGCCGCACGACCGAAAACCACCAGGTCGAGCAACGAGTTGCCGCCCAGACGGTTGGCACCGTGAACCGATACGCAAGCCACT
This sequence comes from Pseudomonas sp. Pseusp15, assembly GCF_059492165.1. NCBI lineage: Bacteria > Pseudomonadati > Pseudomonadota > Gammaproteobacteria > Pseudomonadales > Pseudomonadaceae > Pseudomonas > Pseudomonas sp. Pseusp15. Next base: position 795,642 of record NZ_CP168523.1, on the reverse strand, counting down.
TCACCAACCGCGAACAGGCCAGGAATGATGGTGTCCTTGCCTTCGGCGTCCTGAGTGATCGCCTGGCCATGAATGTTGGTGGCAACGCCGCCCATCATATAGTGGCAAGTCGGAACAACCGGAACCGGAGCGACGACCGGATCAACGTGCGCGAAAGTCTTGGACAGTTCGCAGATGCCTGGCAGACGGCTGTGCAGCACTTCCTCGCCCAGGTGGTCGAGCTTGAGCATTACGTGGTCGCCATTCGGACCGCAACCGTTGCCGGCGATGATTTCCTTAACCATCGAACGGGCAACCACGTCACGACCGGCAAGGTCTTTGGCGTTCGGAGCATAACGCTCCATGAAACGCTCGCCGTGCTTGTTGATCAGGTAACCACCTTCACCACGGCAACCTTCGGTTACCAGTACACCGGCGCCGGCGATGCCGGTCGGGTGGAACTGCCACATTTCGATGTCTTGTACCGGTACGCCGGCACGCAGCGCCATGCCAACGCCGTCACCGGTGTTGATCAGGGCGTTGGTGGTCGAAGCGTAGATACGACCTGCACCGCCGGTGGCCAGTACGGTGGCCTTGGCACGGATGTAGGTGGTTTCACCGGTTTCGATGCAGATCGCGATCACACCGACGAACTCGCCTTGACCGTTCTTTACCAGATCGACAGCGTAGTATTCGTTCAGGAACGTGGTGCCGGCTTTCAGGTTGCCCTGATAAAGGGTGTGCAGCAGCGCGTGACCGGTACGGTCGGACGCCGCGCAGGTACGTGCAGCCTGGCCGCCCTTGCCGTAGTCCTTGGACTGACCGCCGAACGGACGCTGGTAGATGCGACCGGTTTCGGTACGGGAGAACGGCAGGCCCATGTGGTCCAGTTCGAAAACTGCGGCCGGACCTTCCTGACACATGTATTCGATAGCGTCCTGGTCACCGATGTAGTCGGAACCCTTGACGGTATCGTACATGTGCCAGCGCCAGTCATCGTTCGGATCCGCAGATGCAATGGCGCAAGTGATGCCGCCCTGGGCCGATACGGTGTGCGAACGAGTCGGGAAAACCTTGGTGATCACGGCAGTCTTGTGACCGCCTTGTGCCAGTTGCAGCGCTGCGCGCATGCCGGCACCGCCGCCACCAATAATGATGGCGTCGAAAGAAATCGTTGGAATGTTAGCCATGGATCAGATACCCCAGAGAATCTGCACACCCCAGACGAAGTAAGCGAACATCGCAACGCCGCATACCGCCTGGAAAAGGAAACGTACTGCAGTCGCGGACTTGCCCAGCGCCATCGGCGTCAGGTAGTCGGTCGCGATGGTCCACATGCCGACCCAGGCGTGAGCGCCCAGGGCCACAAGGGCCAGCAGACTGAAGATACGCATCCCGTTGTGGGCGAACAGGCCATGCCATTGGGCGTAGCCAATGCCAGGATTCGCAGCGAGGTATCCGATCAGGAAAATGAAATAAGCCGCGAGAACAACCGCAGACACACGTTGCGCCATCCAGTCATAGAGGCCCGAACGCGAAAGGTTCGTAACGCTGGTTACCATATCCAAACTCCTGCCAGAACGATCAACACCACGGAAACGGCGATGATAATTTTCGAGCCCAGGCGGCCGCCTTCCAGCGTCTCACCGATGCCCATGTCCATGATCAAGTGGCGCACACCGGCTACCAGGTGATACAGAAGAGCGGACAGGAGGCCCCATGCTACGAACTTGGCCAGCGGGCTGGTCAAGCATGCCTTCACCTCGGCAAAACCTTCCTCGGAACCCAGAGACTTGCCCAATGCATAAAGCATGAAGCCAAGGCCCAGGAAGAGGATGATGCCGGAAACACGGTGAAGAAACGACGTAACGCCGGTGATGGGGAGTTTGATGGTCCTTAGGTCTAGGTTTACAGGTCGTTGGCTTTTCACGGCTTTTTTTTCACACTGAAGAGCCCCTAACAATCAGGGCAAAGTTGTTGGGGAGTGCACTGGTCAGGTAACCACCACCCAGGGATGCGACCCCCAATAAAGCAGGCCCAAAAGCCCCTGGCGGTCGGTGGCCGAGTATAGACAGTTAGGCTACTAATGACAACGCGTTCACCTTCCCCTAATAGCGGATTGCACAAGTGACATAAAAGGCGTAAACGGCAGACAATTTCGAGAAAAAAGTGCGGTTAAAGCCTTCTGGAGCAAGACTTTAGGCAAATTGACATTCGAATTTATCTCACTATAGTGGTGCGGGCCCTGCGTGGGGGGTCTGTCTGATGATTTCAAGCATAAATAGGAGGCCACATGGCTGACAAAAAAGCGCAGTTGATCATCGAGGGCGCAGCCCCCGTCGAGCTGCCCATTTTAACCGGCACCGTTGGTCCCGATGTTATCGACGTTCGGGGCCTGACGGCCACGGGCCGTTTCACCTTTGACCCTGGTTTCATGTCGACCGCCTCTTGCGAGTCGAAGATCACCTACATCGACGGCGACAACGGTATTCTGCTGCACCGCGGCTACCCGATCGAACAGCTGGCTGAAAAGTCGGACTATCTGGAAACCTGCTACCTGCTGCTCAACGGCGAACTGCCGACCGCAGAACAGAAGGCCCAGTTCGTCGGCACCGTGAAGAACCACACCATGGTCCACGAGCAGTTGAAGACCTTCTTCAACGGCTTCCGTCGCGACGCTCACCCGATGGCCGTCATGTGCGGTGTAGTTGGCGCCCTCTCGGCGTTCTACCACGACTCCCTCGACATCAATAACCCGCAGCATCGCGAAATTTCCGCGATCCGCCTGGTTGCCAAGATGCCGACCCTGGCTGCAATGGTTTACAAGTACTCCATGGGCCAACCCATGATGTACCCGCGCAACGACCTGTCGTACGCGGAAAACTTCCTGCACATGATGTTCAACACCCCGTGCGAGATCAAACCGATCAGCCCGGTACTCGCCAAGGCCATGGACCGGATCTTCATCCTCCATGCCGACCACGAACAGAACGCATCGACCTCCACCGTACGTCTGGCAGGTTCCTCGGGGGCCAACCCGTTCGCCTGTATCGCCGCCGGTATCGCTGCACTGTGGGGCCCTGCCCACGGCGGTGCGAACGAAGCCGTGTTGACCATGCTCGATGAAATTGGCGATGTCTCGAACATCGACAAGTACATCGCCAAGGCCAAAGACAAGAACGATCCGTTCAAACTGATGGGCTTCGGTCACCGGGTTTACAAAAACCGCGACCCACGCGCTACCGTCATGAAGCAGACCTGCGACGAAGTATTGAAGGAACTGGGCATCACCAACGATCCGCAACTCGAACTGGCCATGCGCCTGGAAGAGATCGCCCTGACCGACCCGTACTTCATCGAACGCTCGCTGTACCCGAACGTCGACTTCTACTCGGGGATCATCCTCAAGGCGATCGGCATTCCAACCAGTATGTTCACCGTGATCTTCGCCCTGGCGCGGACCGTCGGCTGGATCTCCCACTGGAAAGAAATGCTCTCCAGCCCGTACAAGATCGGCCGTCCGCGCCAGCTGTACACCGGCTACGAGTCGCGTGACATCACCCCGCTTGAAGACCGCAAATAAGACCTGTCTTGCGATAACGTCTTAAGTTGCACCGAGAACGGCCTCTATGTAGATAGAGGCCGTTTTTGTTTGTGCTCTTTGGTTGTGTATATATCCGTTTCTTCGGTAACGGCGGCTCGGCCTCCCGGAAACGTGCAGACAGATCAAAAGCCAAAGCAACGGCAAGATCAAAAGATCGCAGCTTTCGGCAGTTCCTACGGGAGGAATATATCCCCACGTCCGATCAGGCCGGCCGGTCGGCCGCCTCGCTTTGGCTTTTGCATATAGCCTTCGCGGGCAAGCCTCGCCCCTACAAAGGGCGATAACCGCCCATAAAAGCCCAATAAAAATGCCCCGATCTCTCGACCGGGGCATTCGTGTCAGCGCAGCTTATATATAAGAAGCCTTAGTGCGAAACCGCCCCACTCGCCCCCAACCCCGTCTGCGAACGGACAAACTGCGGGAAGAACAGCGCCCGCTCATTGTCAGCCGCAGCAGATTTGTCAGTGATCGAGAAGAACCAGATCCCGATAAAGGCAATGATCATCGAGAACAGCGCCGGGTATTCATACGGGAAGATCGCCTTCTCGTGACCCATGATCTGCACCCAGATGGTTGGCCCCAGCACCATCAAGCCAACAGCACTGACCAGCCCCAACCAACCGCCGATCATCGCACCGCGAGTCGTCAGTTTCTTCCAGTACATGGAAAGCAGCAGCACCGGGAAGTTACAGCTCGCCGCGATGGAGAACGCCAGGCCCACCATGAACGCGATGTTCTGCTTCTCGAACAGAATGCCCAGGCCGATCGCCAGCACCGCCAGGGCGATGGTGGTGATTTTCGAGACGCGGATTTCGTCCTTCTCGTTGGCCTTGCCCTTCTTGATCACGCTGGCATACAGGTCATGGGACACTGCCGAGGCACCGGCCAGGGTCAGGCCGGCCACCACCGCCAGAATGGTCGCGAACGCCACCGCCGAGATGAAGCCCAGGAACACACTGCCACCCACCGCGTTGGCCAAATGCACCGCCGCCATGTTGTTGCCGCCCAATAGCGCACCTGCCGCATCTTTAAAGGCCGGGTTGGTGCTGACCAGCAGGATCGCGCCGAAACCGATGATGAAGGTCAGGATGTAGAAGTAACCAATGAAGCCGGTCGCATACAGCACGCTTTTACGCGCTTCTTTCGCGTCACTCACGGTGAAGAAGCGCATCAGGATGTGCGGCAGGCCAGCGGTACCGAACATCAGTGCCAGGCCGAGGGAGAACGCCGAGATCGGGTCTTTCACCAGGCCGCCCGGGCTCATGATTGCTTCACCTTTGGCGTGAACCTTTATCGCCTCGGAGAACAGCGTGTTGAAGTCGAAGTTGACGTGCTTCATCACCATCAGCGCCATGAACGAGGCACCGGACAGCAACAGCACCGCCTTGATGATCTGCACCCAAGTAGTCGCCAGCATGCCGCCGAACAGCACGTACAGGCACATCAGGATACCGACCAGGATCACCGCAACGTGGTAGTCCAGGCCGAACAGCAGCTGAATCAGCTTGCCGGCACCGACCATTTGCGCGATCAGGTAGAACGCCACCACCACCAGCGAACCGCACGCCGACAGCGAGCGAATCTGGGTTTGCCCCAGGCGATAGGACGCCACGTCGGCAAAGGTGTACTTGCCCAGGTTACGCAGGCGTTCGGCGATCAGGAACAGAATGATCGGCCAGCCCACCAGGAAGCCGATCGAGTAGATCAGGCCGTCGTAGCCGGAGGTGAACACCAGGGCGGAGATACCCAGGAAGGACGCCGCGGACATGTAGTCACCGGCAATCGCCAGACCGTTCTGGAAACCGGTGATCTTGCCACCCGCCGCATAGTAGTCGGCGGCCGATTTGTTGCGCTTGGACGCCCAATAGGTGATGCACAAGGTTGCCCCGACGAATACCACGAACATCATGATCGCGGATACGTTGAGCGGTTGTTTCTGCACTGCACCTGTCAGGGCCTCAGCCGCCCAGGCGCCCGGTGCAAAGGCTGCGATGCTCAAGAGAGCGATTAGACGCCGGATCATTGCTGAGCCTCCTTGAGAATCGCATTGTTCAAGTCGTCGAATTCGCCGTTGGCGCGTCGTACGTAGATGCCAGTCAGGACAAAGGCCGAAACAATCAGCCCGACACCGATCGGAATGCCCCAGGTAATCGAAGACTCGGGGCTGATTTTTGCGCCCAGAATATGCGGCCCGTAAGCAATCAAAAGGATGAATCCTGAGTACAGCCCAAGCATGATCGCTGAAAGAATCCAGGCGAATCGTTCTCTCTTGCTAACCAGCTCCTTGAAGCGCGGGCTGTTTTGAATCGAGAGGTAAATGCTGTCGTTCATTGTTTTTATCCTCGCAGCACAGATTTTAGTTGGAACGTTATCCACTCTATGCGGCTGCCGGAGAGGTTCCAGACGACCTTAGTATTAGAACGACATGACGGCTTCTCCCCCGCCGAATTCCCACAGAAAGCAAAAAGCCCCTTGGCATTTAAGCCAAGGGGCCTTGGGAGGTGCTGACCAGACGCTTCAGCTCAAATCATTTGGTCCATTCGGCAACGCGATCCGGGTGTTTAGCCACCCAATCTTTCGCTGCCGCTTCAGGCTTGGCACCGTCCTGAATCGCCAACATGACCTGGCCGATTTCGTCTTTCGACGCCCACTGGAAGTTCTTCAGGAACTTCGCGACTTCAGGCGCTTTGGTTGCCAGTTCTTTGCTGCCGATGCTGTTCACGGTTTCAGCTGCACCGTAAACGCCTTTCGGGTCTTCCAGGAAGCGCAGTTTCCACTTGGCGAACATCCAGTGCGGCACCCAACCGGTGACGGCAATGGATTCGTTTTTCTTCTCGGCACGGGTCAGCTCGGCAATCATGCCGGCGCCGGAACTGGCCTTGAGGGTGTAATTGTCCAGACCGTAATCCTTGATGGCCTGATCGGTCTTGAGCATCACGCCTGAACCGGCGTCGATGCCGACGATACGGCCCTTGAAGCTCTCGTCGGTTTTCAGGTCCGCAATCGACTTGGCCTTGACGTACTCCGGCACGATCAGACCGATTTTCGCATCCTTGAAGTTCGGGCCGTAGTCGACGACCTGATCCTTGTTCTTCGCCCAGTATTCGCCGTGAGTCACAGGCAGCCACGCCGACAGCATGGCGTCGAGTTTGCCGGTGGCCACACCTTGCCACATGATCCCGGTGGCAACCGCTTGCAGTTTCACGTCATAACCGAGTTTCTGTTTGATCACTTCAGCAGCCACGTTGGTCGTGGCGACGCTGTCCGACCAGCCGTCCACATAACCGATCGTTACTGCCTTGCCTTCAGCGCTGGCTACGGTAGAACTGATTGCCAGCACCAAAGCGGCACCTGCGCCCAAGAGTCGTCGCATCTTCATCGTTACTTCCCCGAAAGTGCTGCACTCGACGGATGCCGAGTCGCTCAACGTATTTTTATGGTGCACAGCGCCCCCATCACGCCGACCGCAAACTCGCTCGATTATCAGTGGAGTACTGACGTGTCGATCATCAACCTGACGCCAACAGTGACCTGCTCTGCCAGCGACCTCAAGGCATCGAGAAACGACATCAGAAGGCCATTAATCGCGACCGCTAAAAATGCATAGGCCATCCCGCCTGAACTTTGCATGTCAAAACCAAGCAGCCCACCAAGCGTAGGCCAAATGCAGGTAACATGCCCGGCTTTGCTCCCAGACGGCCTGAACATGCCCGCGACATCACGCTTTCCTTTTTTGGCTTATCTTTTCGCTTGCCTGCTGGGGCTGTTTGCCCTCGGCGGCTTCTGGTACGGCCTCGGCAAACCGGTGATCCTGCCGGACGTGGCCAGCGCAACGCACAAGCTGCAATGCGCCTCCTACACCCCGTTCGACAAGGACCAATCGCCATTCGACGTGCCGTTCAAACTGCGCCCCGAGCGCATGGACGCCGACCTCGCGCTGCTGGCGACCCGTTTCGAATGCATCCGCACCTATTCCATGACCGGCCTCCAGGATCTGCCCGACCTGGCGCGCAAGCACGGCTTGAAGCTGATGATCGGCGCCTGGGTCAACAGCAACCCGGTGGACACCGCCAAGGAAGTCGACCTGCTGATCGCCTCGGCCAATGCCAACCCGGATGTGGTGACCTCGGTCATCGTCGGCAACGAAGCCCTGCTGCGCAAGGAAGTCACCGGCGCGCAACTGGCAACGCTGATCAATAAAGTCAAAAGCCGGATCAAGCAACCAGTGACCTACGCCGACGTCTGGGAGTTCTGGCTCAAACACCCGGAAGTCGCCCCGGCAGTGGATTTCCTGACCATCCATTTATTGCCGTACTGGGAAGACGATCCGTCGAACATCGATGCTGCGCTGCAACATGTGGCAGAAGTGCGCCAGGTGTTCGGCAACAAGTTCGCGCCCAAGGACGTGATGATTGGCGAAACCGGCTGGCCGAGCGAAGGTCGTCAGCGCGAAACGGCGCTGCCGAGCCGGGTCAATGAAGCCAAGTTCATCCGCAGCTTTGTGATCATGGCCGAGCAGCAAGGCTGGCATTACAACCTGATCGAGGCGTTCGACCAGCCCTGGAAACGCGCCAGCGAAGGGGCGGTGGGCGGTTATTGGGGACTGTTCGATGCCGATCGCCAGGACAAGGGCGTGCTCGCCGGGCCGGTCTCGAACGTGCCGTACTGGTCGCAATGGCTGGCGGTGGGTGGCTTGATCTTCATCGGCACGCTGATCCTCGGCGGTCGGGTTCGCAGCACCCGCGCAGCGTTGGTGCTGCCACTGCTCGGTGCCCTGGCGGCCTGCTCGATTGGCGCCTGGGGCGACCTGGCCCGCGTCACCACCCGATTTGCCAGTGAATGGTTGTGGGTAGCGTTGCTGACGGGGTTGAACCTGTTGGTGCTGGCCCATGCCGCGCTGACCTTGAGCGCCCGCACCGGTTGGCGTGGACGCGCCTTCAATGCACTGGAACGTCGAGCCGGCTGGTGGCTGGCAGCGACAGGTTTTGCCGCGGCGGTGATGATGCTGGAACTGGTGTTCGACCCGCGTTATCGCAGCTTCCCGAGTGTCGCCTTCATCCTGCCGGCGCTGGTGTACCTGTGCCGGCCGGTGAGAGTGCCTCGTCGGGAAATCGCCGTGCTGACCTTCATCATCGGCGCCGGCATTGCGCCGCAGCTGTTTCGTGAAGGTCTGCAGAATCAGCAGGCTTGGGGCTGGGCGCTGGTGAGTGTGTTGATGGTCGCGGCGTTGTGGCGCAGCTTGCGGGTTCGCAAAGGGTAATCAACACAGCAAGATCAAAAGATCGCAGCCTGCGGCAGCTCCTACAGGGAAACGCATATCCCCGTGTAGGAGCTGCCGCAGGCTGCGATCTTTTTTATGCCCGAACCAGACGCAAAGCAGCAATCACCACCGCAAACACCGCCAACGTGGTGGTGTACAACGCCAGCGCCGGAAACCCGAGCACCAGCGCCAGTACCGCCAGCCACCACCCTGCCCGCCCCGGCAGCACAAAACCGGTCACGGCTGCCGCCACTGCCGCCCAGCCCAACACCTTGAAATGAATCATCAAACCCAGGTTCGAGCGCACCAGGCATTCCCAGCGACTGGCCTCGTCAACGCAGATGCCGACCCATTGAGCATCCTCCATGAAGCCATAACGCGCGCCATAACTGGCGGCCAGCCACAATGGCAGAAGAACGAGCAGCAGAATCACGGGCAGACGGCGGGACATGAAGCACTCCAATAAACGAAATCGGTCGCCAGCTTAATCCCCCGCCCTTGGTAAGCAAATAACATCAATTAACTGTTCATGAAATAACTGCAAAGTGTATCGTCCCGCTACCGTTGCTCCGAAATCAGGCCTGTTTGCGGCCGATGCATGGCACTTTGGCCCAAATCCGATGGTCATAGCCTGCGAACTTCATCTGGCACCTTCCTCTAAGGGATCTAGTCATGCTCCGTTCCTTGCGCTTCGTCGCCCTGTTTGGCGGCTTGCTTTTAAGTGCGTCCGTACTGGCGGCCGATATTGACGCCGCCAGTTATGGCTACCCCCTGACCAACCCGTTCGAGGCGACCATCGCCACGACACCGCCCGACTTGCGCCCGGAATTGCCGCTGGATGAAGACATCAATCAGTCGGACCGCAGTGTCACGATGCGCCCGGAGCGTGAGTTCAATCTGCCGGACAACTTCTGGCCGGTGAAAAAACTCACCTATCGCATCGCCACGCAGGATCATGCCGCACCGTTGATCTTCCTGATCTCCGGCACCGGTGCACGCTATGACAGCACCCTCAACGAATACCTGAAAAAGCTCTATTACAAGGCCGGCTATCACGTGGTGCAGCTGTCGTCGCCCACCAGCTTCGACTTCATGAGCGCCGCCTCGCGCTTCGCCACCCCGGGCGTAACCAAGGAAGATGCCGAAGACATGTATCGGGTGATGCAGGCCGTGCGGGCGCAAAACCCGAAGCTGCCGGTCACCGATTATTTCCTGACCGGTTATAGCCTCGGCGCCCTGGATGCGGCTTTTGTTGCACACCTGGATGAAACCCGTCGCAGCTTCAACTTCAAGAAAGTCTTGCTGCTCAACCCGCCGGTCAACCTTTACACCTCGGTCACCAACCTGGACAAGCTGGTACAGACCGAGGTCAAGGGCATCAACAACACCACCACTTTCTATGAGCTGGTGCTGGGGAAACTGACCCGCTACTTCCAGCAAAAGGGCTACATCGACCTTAACGATGCCCTGCTCTACGACTTCCAGCAGTCCAAGCAACACCTGAGCAACGAGCAGATGGCAATGCTGATCGGCACTTCGTTCCGTTTCTCGGCGGCGGACATCGCCTTTACCTCGGACCTGATCAACCGTCGCGGCCTGATCACTCCACCGAAATTCCCGATCACCGAAGGCACAACCCTCACGCCGTTCCTTAAACGCGCGCTGCAGTGCGACTTCGACTGCTACATCACCGAGCAGGTCATCCCGATGTGGCGCGCCCGCACCGATGGTGGCAGCCTGCTGCAACTGATCGATCAGGTCAGCCTGTATGCACTGAAGGACTACCTGCACGACAGCCCGAAAATCGCCGTCATGCACAACGCCGACGACGTGATCCTCGGCCCTGGCGACCTGGGCTTTCTGCGCCGCACCTTTGGCGACCGTTTGACTGTTTATCCATTGGGCGGCCATTGCGGCAACCTCAACTATCGCGTCAACAGCGACGCCATGCTGGAGTTTTTCCGTGGCTAAATACCTCCTGCTGATCGCAGCGTTACTCTGTGCAGGCGTCGCCAATGCCGACAACAGCAAAGCCAACGCCCCAGTGGTGATCGATAAAGACGGCTTCAAGGAACCGCTGAGCAAACTCAAATTCAACCCGGGGCTGGACCAGCGCGAGTTCGAACGCTCATCGCTCAACGCACTGAACGTCTATGACCCGCTGGAAGAGTGGAACCGCCGCGTCTACCACTTCAACTACCGGTTCGACGAATGGGTGTTCCTGCCCGTGGTCAACGGCTATCGCTACGTCACCCCAAGTTTCCTGCGCACCGGCGTCAGCAACTTCTTCAACAACCTCGGTGATGTGCCGAACCTGGTGAACAGCCTGCTGCAATTCAAGGGGCAGCGCTCGCTGGACACCACCGCGCGCCTGCTGCTCAACACCACCATCGGTGTCGCCGGCCTGTGGGATCCGGCCACCGCCATGGGCCTGCCGCGCCGCAATGAAGACTTCGGCCAGACCCTGGGCTTCTATGGTGTACCGGGCGGCGCCTACCTGGTGCTGCCGATCCTCGGCCCGTCGAACCTGCGTGACACCGCAGGCCTGGCGGTCGACTACACCGGCGAATCGGCGATCAACTTCCTGAACGTGTCCGAAGTCAGTTCCAACCACCCGGAAATCTGGGTACTGCGCGGCATCGACAAGCGCTATCAGAACGGCTTCCGCTACGGGCAGATGAACACACCGTTCGAGTATGAAAAAGTGCGTTACGTGTATACCGAGGCGCGCAAGCTGCAGATCGCCGAGTAACTTCGTCGGCAACAAAAAAGGCCATTCGATTTGCGTCGAATGGCCTTTTTCATGCGCGGCGTATCAAACACCAGTTCCCAGAGCTTCAGGCTTTCACCGTTTTCCAGAGCTTGCCTACCGCCATTACCCCCACCAACACCGCCGCGCCCGCGACAATCCCGGCCACTGCATTGAGCAACGTCGGCACGATAAACCCGGCGCCACCAGACGCAGCGGTGACACTCTCGATCCAGTGATGAACCACCGGCACGCCATGGGTCAGAATCCCGCCGCCGACCAGAAACATCGCCGCCGTGCCGATCACCGACAGGCTTTTCATCATGTACGGCGCCGCGCGCAGAATCCCGTCGCCGATGCTTTTAGCCATCTGGCCCGGCTCCTGGGTCAGCCACAGGCCAAGGTCGTCGAGCTTGACGATGCCGGCTACCAGGCCATAGACGCCGATAGTCATGACGATGGCGATGCCCGAAAGCACGATCACTTGCTGGGTCAGCGAAGCGTCAGCCACAGTGCCCAGGGTGATGGCGATGATTTCTGCCGACAAAATGAAATCGGTACGAATCGCCCCTTTGATCTTGTCCTTCTCGAACGCCACCAGATCGACTGCCGGGTTGGCCACAGCCTCGACCAGCTCTGCGTGTTCAGCCTGATCTTCGGCTTTGCTGTGCAGAAATTTGTGGGCGAGTTTTTCGAAGCCTTCGAAGCACAGGTAAGCGCCACCGACCATCAGCAACGGTGTGACCAGCCACGGAATGAACGCACTGATGGCCAACGCCGACGGTACCAGGATCAGCTTGTTGAGAAACGAGCCCTTGGCGACCGCCCATACCACCGGGATTTCCCGTTCCGCACGCACGCCGGAAACCTGCTGGGCGTTGAGCGCCAGATCGTCGCCCAGTACACCGGCGGTCTTCTTCGCGGCCATTTTGGTCATCAACGCTACATCGTCCAGTACGGTGGCGATGTCGTCGATCAGCACCAGCAAACTGCTTCCTGCCATGAATCGGGTTTCCTTCTTGAATGAATGGTGCGCAGCATAACGCGACCCGAGGCCACACGGGGCATTCTTGAGCGTCGCGCGAGGCCGGTGCTACCATGCGCAACCGCCAGAACAGGCAAGGAACCCCTTGGTTTATGAGCACTATCCGCGAGCGCAACAAAGAACTGATCCTGCGTGCCGCCAGTGAAGAATTTGCCGACAAGGGCTTCGCTGCGACCAAAACCAGTGACATCGCGGCCAAGGCCGGGCTGCCCAAGCCTAACGTCTACTACTACTTCAAATCCAAGGAAAACCTCTACCGCGAGGTCCTGGAAAGCATCATCGAGCCTATCCTGCAAGCCTCGACGCCGTTCAACGCCGACGGCGTGCCCAGCGAAGTGCTCAGTGGCTACATCCGCTCGAAAATCCGCATCTCCCGCGACCTGCCCTTCGCCTCCAAGGTGTTTGCCAGCGAAATCATGCACGGCGCCCCGCATTTGAGCCCCGACCTGGTCGAGCAGCTCAACGGCCAGGCCAGGCACAACATCGACTGCATCCAGACCTGGATCGACCGCGGCCAGATCGCCCCGATCGACCCCAACCACCTGATGTTCAGCATCTGGGCCGCGACCCAGACCTACGCCGATTTCGACTGGCAGATTTCTGCAGTGACCGGCAAGGCCAAGCTGGATGAGGCTGATTATGAGGCGGCGGCACAGACGATTATCCGGTTGGTGCTCAAGGGGTGTGAGCCGGACTGATAGCGGCCCAGGATCAATGCCGACTCGGCAGTCCATGAAAACTGCCGGTCGGGATTGCGTGTTTGCGCCCTCTAAACCTTCGGCAGCGGATTCAACACCCCGGCTGCCTTGGGTTTTCTGAAGAAGATCCAGTAGACGATCGTGAGGATCAGCAGGAAAGGCACACCGAATACCAAGGTCATTTTGAAGGCATCGGTGAAGTAGGTGGTGATCATCACCGCGCCCATCAGCAGCAGCCCCAACAGCGTGGTGTACGGGAACAGGCGCATGCGGAAGGACAGTTTCCGTTCACCGTTGCGCTCGTGGTAGCGACGGAAACAGTAGTGGGTCAGGAAGATCATGAACCAGGTGAAGATCGCGCCGAACATCGAGATCGCCATCATCAAGGTGAAGGAGCTTTCCGGGTACAGCACATTGAGCAACGTTGCCAGGGCAATGCCGGAGCTCGACAGCAACAAGGCATTCAGCGGGATTCCGGTCTTGCTCAACACCCCCATGGACTTGGGTGCATAACCACCGCGGGACAGGCTGAACATCATGCGGGTGGTGATGTAGAGCTGACTGTTCATCGCCGACAACGCCGCAATCAGGATCACGAAATTCATCACGCCGGTTGCGCCGGGAATGCCGATGGTCTGCATGACGGTGACGAACGGGCTCTGCGCTTGACCGGCCTGGACCCACGGCACAATCGCCAGCATCAGGGCCAGGGTCAGCAGGTAGAACACCACCAGCCGCACGATGGTCGCACGAAAGGCCTTCTTCACCGCCCGCTCCGGGTCCTGCGCCTCGCCGGCGGCCACTGCGATCATTTCCACGCTCAGATAGCTGAAGATCGAGACGATCACCGCAATCCACATGCCTTGCAGACCATTGGGAAAGAAGCCGCCGTGGGCGGTGTAATTGTGCACGCCGTAATCCGCGTTGCCGGATCCGAACACCACATACACCGCGAGGATGATGAAGCCGACAATCGCACCGATCTTGATGGTCGAGAACCAGTACTCGAAGGTGCCAAAGGTTTTCACGCTGATGGCGTTGAGCACGATCAGCATGCTCGAGAACGAAACAATCCAGATCCATTCCGGCACGTTGGCGAACCAGTACTTCATGTACATCGCCACCGCCGTCACTTCCGTACCCACTGCCAGCACAATCGCCGCCCAATAGGCATAGCGCACCAGGAACCCGGCCAATGGGCTGACATAGAATTCGGCATAGGCGCCGAACGAGCCGGAGGTCGAATGGGCCACCGTCATTTCCGCCAGACAGCCCATCAACAGCAGGGTGATGATCGCGCCAATCGCATAGCTGAGCAGCACGCTCGGCCCGGCATAACCAATGGCGTAGGCACTGCCCATGAACAGCCCGGTGCCAATCGCACCGCCAATGGCGATCATGCTCATCTGACCCGAGGTGAGCTGGCGCCTGAGGCCCTGCTCACGCTTGGAGATGTTTTCAAAACCGGCGTTATCGGTCATTTTTCTTTCCTCTGAATATTGTCTTTCTTGAAGAGAGCAAATCGTTTGGGTTGCCGGTGGGGATCAGCCACGGATCAGAAAATATTCAGCGGATACTCGACGATCACCCGGACTTCGTTGTTGTCGGTGGTGTCCGCCCGGGCCACCTGGGCGGTGGAACGTATACTGGCCTGGCGCACACGTATCGACAGGTCCTTGGCCTTGCCCTCCTGCACCACGTAGCGCGCTTCAAGGTCGCGTTCCCAGCGCTTGCCGTCACTGCCGTAACGTCCATAGGCACCATTGGGGCCGCCGTCGTAGTGGCTGTCGTCGATATGGTCACCGCTCACATAGCGCGACATGAAGCTCAGGCCCGGAACGCCAAAGGGCGCCATGTCCAAGTCATAACGCAGCTGCCAGGAGCGTTCATTGGGCGCGTTGAAATCGAGGATCTGTACCGAGTTGGCAAGGAATACCGAGGTGCCCGGCTGCTGATCGAAGCCGAGATAATCGAACGGCTCATCGCCATCGACCCGTTGGTAGGCCAGGGTCAAGCGGTGTGCACCCACCTTGTAAGCGGCGGCCAGCGACCAAGTGGTGTTGTCGATCTTGCCGGCCAGGCGCTGGCCATAGTCGTTGGTGCGATAGAGGTTGAAATCCAGGTTCAGCGACTGGTTTTCGCTCAGGGCATAGCTGTAGTTGGCGTTGGCGTAGTACTGCCGCCAGATATCAGCGAACTGCGAACCGTACAGGCTGACGCTCAATTGATCGCTCAGGGCATAGCTGCCGCCCAGATAATCGACGCTGCGAGTCTCGACCCCGGCATACAGCGCCTTGAGGGCGCCATCGTCGTTGGTCGACGCACTGTCATTGCCCGAAGTGAAGTGCCCGGCATCGAGTTGCAGTCCTTTCAACTCGTTGCTGATCAGCTGGAAACCATTGGCGTAGGTGGTGAACAGGCGCGCCGAGCCGGTGCCGAACACCGGGTTGAGCGGTGTCAGATTGCCGTATTTGAGTTCGGTCTTCGAGATCCGCGCCTTGAGCGCGCCACCCGCTTCGGAATACTCATCCTCGGCGCGTCCATCGGAACCGACCGGCAACAAACCGGTGCCGGTACGCCCCCTGCCGCTGTCGAGCTTGAGACCCAACTGCGCGTAGGCGTCGACTCCGAAACCCACTGTGCCCTGGGTATAGCCTGAACGGTAATCGAGCATAAGTCCGTGCGCCCACTCCTCCCGATAGTTCTGGCCGCCCGGGTTGTTGAGGTTGTTGCGGTAGAAATAGAAATTGCGATGGGTCAGGGTCAGGCTGCTGTCTTCAACGAATCCATTGTCGGGTGCGGCATGGGCCACTTGGCCGAGACAGCTGGTAATGGCGAGCGGCAAGGCGGGCCAAAGGGACAGTTTCATTCTGCGTGTTCCTTATTATTGTGTTTTCACAGAAGTGCTTATCGGAGGCGACCGAAGCCCTGCTGCCGGGAAATTCGCGGCAGCAAGACAAAGGCGTCGGGGGGTATCAGGTGACGCTGTGGCGGATCTGGAATTGCTCTTGCGACCAGGTTTTCTGATCAAGTATTTCGCCGAGGATCTGCACCGCATCCCAGACCTCGGTGAAGCTGGTGTACAGCGGGGTGAAGCCGAACCGCATGATCCGCGGCTCGCGGTAGTCGCCGATCACGCCACGGGCGATCAAGGCCTGGATCACCGCATAACCTTGGGGATGTTCGAAACTGACATGGCTGCCACGTTTGGCGTGTTCGCGTGGAGTGACCAGGGTCAGCTCGTGAGCGGCGCAGCGCTGCTCGACCAACTGGATGAACAGGTCCGTCAGCGCCAGGGACTTGCTGCGCAGGCTGGCCATGTCGGTCTGGGCGAAGACATCCAGACCACACTCGATCATCGCCAATGAAGTGATGGGCTGGGTGCCGCACAAATAGCGGGCGATTCCGCTGCTCGGCTGGTAATGCGACTCCATGGCGAACTGCCGCGAATGACCGAACCAGCCGGACAGCGGTTGCGCCACCAGATCGCACAACTCAGGGGAAACCCAGACGAAAGCTTGCGAGCCCGGACCGCCATTGAGGTACTTGTAGGTGCAACCGATGGCGTAGTCGGCGCGCGCCTGATGCAGATCGACCGGCACCGCCCCGGCGGAATGCGCCAGGTCCCAGATGGCCAGCGCGCCGCATTCATGGGTCAGCGCGGTCAGGGCCTGCATGTCGTGCATGTAGCCAGTCTTGTAGTTGACGTGGGTGAGCATGACCACCGCGGTGTCCTGGTCAATCGCTTGCGCCAGCTTTTGCGGGCTGTCGACCAGACGCAGGCTGTAGCCCTGCTGCAGCATGTCCGCCAGACCTTCGGCGATATACAGGTCAGTCGGAAAGTTGCTGGTCTCGCTGACGATCACCCGCCGCGTCGGCGCCCGCATGGCCTGCACGCGCAGGGCGGCGCTGAGCACCTTGAACAGGTTGATCGAGGTGGTGTCGGTCACCACCACTTCGCCGTCACCGGCGCCAATCAGCCCCGCCAGTCGATTGCCCAGACGTTCAGGCAGGTCGCGCCAGCCGGCGCTGTTCCAACTGCGGATCAGGCCATTGCCCCATTCATCGGCGATCACGGCCTGAGCACGCGCCAGCGCTGCGACCGGGCGCGCGCCGAGGGAGTTGCCGTCGAGATAGATCACCCCTTCGGGGAGCGCAAACTGCTGACGCAGAGGGGCCAGAGCGTCCTGCGCATCAAGCGTCAGACAATCGTTTCTTGTAGTCATTGGGTGTCCTGCTTTTTGAAAGAAGTGCCGTCCGGGCAGATCGCGATAGTTGGGTGTGAGTGTCGTGTTTCAGGCGTTATTTGCGCCTTCACGGTGAGGAAATAATGAACGAAGCTTTAGAGAATTTTCGTGCAAAGTAAGCGGCCATCTAGTATTTATCTCGAAGAAAATTCGAATCCAACGCCAAATATCGCGGATTTATTCTAGTCATGACTCTCGACCCCACAGACCTGCGGATCCTGCACCTCTTGCAACGAGATGGCCGTATCAGCAACCACGAAATGGCAGAGAAAGTCGCACTGTCTCCGTCGGCCTGCTTGCGCCGTTTACGCTTGCTGGAAAGTGAAGGAATCATCACTGGCTATCGCGCGATGCTGAACGCAGAGAAGCTGGGAGTCGAACTGGAAGCCATCGTCCATGTGTCATTGCGACAGGACGTCGAGGACTGGCACGAGACCTTCATCAAGAAGGTCCAGTTGTGGCCGGAAGTGGTCACCGCCTACGTGATTACCGGGGCGAGCAACTATGTACTGCGGGTCCAGGCGCGTAACGTCAAGCACTTCTCCGACTTCATCGTCAACCACCTGAACCGCACGGCGGGGGTGACTGATATCCGCTCGGAAATCGTGTTGCAGAAAATCAAGGAGCGGGAGACGTTGCTTGATTTGGTGGTGCGTAAGTGAGCGCCAGTTAATGGATATCGATGATCAGGTGATCAATTGTGGCGAGGGAGCTTGCTCCCGCTGGAGCGCGAAGCGGTCCTGAAATTCGCAACCGAGGTTTGTCAGAGATCCCCCATCCGCAGGCTTTAGGGCTGCTTCGCAGCCCAGCGGGAGCAAGCTCCCTCGCCACAAATAGAGCTTCATCAGGCTGCTGTCGCAGATCTGATTCAATTCTGGACACCGGGATATTCAGACCCCGCGCATGCGCCGGGCTTCGTTACGCTGCAAGGTCATGCTGGGGGACTCGTCGAACAACTTGCGGTATTCGGCGGAAAAACGTCCCAGATGCGTAAAGCCCCAGCCCATGGCGATCGCGGAAATATTGCGCGCCGAGCCGTGTTCGAGGATTTCCTGGCGCACAGCGTTCAACCGGTATTTTTTCAGGTAGACCATCGGCGACAGGGCGAAGTACTTCTTGAACGCCTCGCACAGCTTGAAACGCGAGACCCCGGCCGCGACCTCGATATCCTCCAGGTGCAAGGCTTCGCGAGCATTGTCGTGAATGTATTGCTTGGCCCTGATCAGGTAGTGCGGCAGTTTCACGCCGAGCACGTTGCGCAATTCTTCGGAGTAGTTGTTCGGCTGGGCGAGGATCAAGCCTTTGATCAATGAGCTTTCGATGTCCCGAGTGAAGACCACCTGTTCGTACAGTTCATTGCTGCGTTCCAGCTCCGCGATGAAATAACGCGCCATGCGCCACCACGAGGCCGACGCGCCGTCCACCGCATCCATCACCGGCTCGAAACGCAGCGGCGTATCCAACGGTCGCTGCAGCATGCCCTCCAGCGACTCGCTCATGGCGACGCGGGTGATCACCACCTGAACTTTGCAGCAGTCGCCGGAGATCGCCAGCATCTGGTTCTCGTTCGGGGAAATGATCACCCCTTGATCGCGGTTGGATTTCGACACGCTGCCATTCTTGCTCAGCTCCTGCTCGCCCACCAAAGGCAAACTCAGGCTGTAACTGCTGAAGTGCTCGGCGTCTTCGATATCGATGGTGACATCGGTGCCGTACGAGAGCGTGCCCAGGGTCGTGGCCATCGACTTGAACACATTGGCGCTGTGATGAAAGCGGATCCGCTCGGGCGTCGAAGTCTGGAGGCGGTGCGGTCCGCAGATACCAGACATCCAGCTCCTTGCACCCTCAAGGTCATAGTGATCGATACGAATGTCGCGAAACTGCGGATCAGCGTTGCTACTCATCACGGCGCACCCACGGCAAAGGCTATTGAACTATCGGCAAGGCCCGATCCTTGGCCATACGCATCCGGTAAAAACCGAAGATGATCAACACCCACACCGGTATGGCGAAGACTGAAGCGCGTATCCCTGGAATCATCAGCATGACGCAGACAATCATGGCCATGAAGGCCAGGCACAAGTAATTGCTGTAAGGGAACCAGAACGCCTTGAAGCCCGGCACGATACCTTGCTGGCCCATGATTTTGCGAAATTTCAGGTGCGTCAGGCTGATCATCGCCCAGTTGATCATCAGCGATGCGACCACCAGCGCAAAGAGCAACTCAAGCGCTTCATGCGGGGCGAGGTAGTTAACCAGCACGGACAGCATGGTGATCAACGCAGATACGCCCAGCGCCAGTAGAGGCACGCCCTGCTTGTTCAGTTTCATCAGCGCCTTGGGTGCGTCGCCCTGTTCGGCCAGGCCATAGAGCATGCGGCTGTTGCAGTAGACGCCACTGTTATAGACAGAGAGTGCCGCGGTGAGCACCACGAAATTGAGGATGTGCGCTGCGGTGTCGCTGCCGATCAAGGAGAAGATCTGCACGAACGGGCTGCCGCTATAGGCATCGCCCGAAGCGCCCAGTGTCTGTAGCAGTTGATCCCACGGATACAGCGACAACAACACGGTGAGTGCGCCGACGTAGAAGATCAGCACGCGATAAACCACCTGGTTGATCGCCTTGGGAATCACCTTACCCGGCTCGCTGGCTTCAGCGGCGGTGATGCCGACCAGTTCCAGGCCGCCGAAGGAGAACATGATGAACGCCATGGACATCAGCAATCCGGTGGTGCCGTTGGGAAAGAAGCCGCCGTGACTCCACAGATTGCTGACCGAGGCCTGCGGGCCGCCTGTTCCGCTGAACAACATGTAGCAGCCCAGGACAATCATGCCAATGATCGCGACGACCTTGATGATTGCGAACCAGAACTCCATTTCGCCGAAGACTTTGACGTTCATCATATTGATCAAATTGACCAGGACGAAGAACACTGCCGCGCTGACCCAGGAGGGGACTTCCGGCCACCAGAACTGCACGTACTTGCCGACAGCCGTCAACTCGGCCATGCCCACCAGCACATACAGCACCCAGTAGTTCCAGCCGGACAGAAAGCCGGCATAGCCGCCCCAGTACTTGTGGGCAAAATGACTGAAGGAGCCGGCCACCGGTTCCTCGACAATCATCTCGCCCAGCTGGCGCATGATCAGAAAGGCGATGAAGCCGGCAATCGCATAGCCGAGGATCATCGACGGCCCGGCCGATTTGAGTACTCCGGCAGAGCCGAGAAACAACCCGGTCCCTATCGCTCCGCCCAATGCGATCAGCTGAATATGACGATTTTTCAGCCCTCGCTTGAGCTCGCCTTGCCTCAAGATTTCATCCGCCATCTGGTTACCTTTTAATTGTTATGGTCAGGCATGGTTTGAATGCGTCAATTTACTCAATTGCCGCTCGGTTTAAGCGTTCAAACATCATTCTCGGTAAATTAAAGAGTTGAGCGCACTCGCCACAACTCCGGGAACAACACGGTATCGAGCATCTTGCGCAGATAACCGACACCTTCTGTGCCACCGGTCCCTGGTTGAAAGCCGATGATCCGCTCGACCGTGGTCACATGCCGGAAGCGCCATTGACGGAACGAGTCCTCAAGGTCGATGAGTTTCTCCGCCAGCTGATAGAGATCCCAATAACGCGAAGGGTCAGTGTAGACCTCGCGCCAGGCGGCTTCGACCGACGCGTCATGCGCCGTCGGACTGCTCGGATCGCGCTCGAAACGCTGTGGGTCGATGGTCAAGCCTGCGCTGACCATCAAGCGAATCGCCTCGTCATACAGCGACGGTGTGGCGATCGCCTTTTCAAGCGCCTGCAACAGTTCCGGCCGATGCGCATGGGGGCGCAACAGGGTCGCGCTTTTGTTGCCCAGAATGAATTCGATCTCGCGGTACTGGAACGACTGAAAGCCCGATGACTGCCCCAGAAACGGCCGTATCGCGTGGTACTCGGTGGGTGTCATGGTGGCCAGCACCGTCCAGGCATGCACCAGTTGATCAAAAATCCGCGAGACCCGCGCCAGCATCTTGAACGCGGGCGGCAACTCTCCCTGTCGAATGTGTTCACGAGCGGCTTTGAGCTCGTGCAGCATCAGCTTCATCCACAGCTCTGACGTCTGATGCTGGATGATGAACAGCATCTCGTTATGGTCCGGAGATAACGGGTGCTGTGCGCTGAGAATGCGCCCCAGATCCAGGTAGTCGCCGTAGCTCATGGAGTCGGAAAAATTCAGCTCGGCGTTATGCCATTCTTCCGTCTGGTTTGCAGTTGAATAGGGGCATTGGCTCATTGAGTCGGCTCCTCAAGTTGCGGTTTATTCAGTGGACGCAAAATTGCCCTGACCGGACTGGCGTCCAGATGGGCAAAACGCAGCGGCAGCGCGATCAATTCATAGTCCCCTTCCGGGACGTCATCGAGCACGATGCCCTCGAGGATGGCCATGCCATGTCGGGCTACGGCATTGTGCGAATCCATGGTTTTGGATTGCTGAGGGTCCAGCGACGGCGTATCGATACCGATCAAGCGCACACCGAGGTTCGCCAGCAGGTCGACGGTTTCTTTGGCGACGGCGGTGAAATCCGGATCCCAGGCGCTCAATGGCGCTTGTTGCCAGGTGCGCAGCAGCACCCGTTCAGGCAGGTCTTGCAAGCGACCTTCAAGCTGCTCGGGGTGTACCAGCCGGCCGCTATTCAGGCAATGCAGCACACGGCAAGGCCCCATATAGACATCGAGCGATACATCGCCAATGGCCACTCCATCAGCGCTGTAATGCAGCGGCGCGTCGACATGGGCCCCCGTGTGAGGCGACAGGGTGATACGCCCGACATTCACCGGACACTCGGGTCCGAACGTCCAAACGCGCTCTTCCTGGAAAGGTGTGTCACCCGGCCAGGTAGGTGTAGCGGTGCTCAGAGGCGGGCTGATATCCCACCACGACAGTGTTGTTTTCATTGTAAAGCTCTCGGCATGTTCCGAGAGAATGATACGAGTGATACCTATGAATTTTCTTGCGAAAATATTCGGCAACAGCCAAATGTTTCGCACAAAATTCTAAAAATCCGGAATTTACCGGATGGAAATTTCAACGGAGAAAGCAGGCAGCTAAAAAGCTGTTTTCGTCCGCAAGGCACTTTCGCGAGCAAGCTCGCGAAAGCGGTAAATCAGGCGCCGAAGATCAACCAGCCACCCCCGCATCCGCCTTCAACCCCTGCCCCTCGATCGCGCGGATCGCACATTGCTCATCGACATCTGACAGATCACCGCTGATGCCCACCGCTCCCAACACAGTCCCGTCCTGATCCCGAACCAACACGCCGCCGGGTACCGGGACGACGCTGCCCTGCCCCAGACTATTCAGCGCGGCGAAGAAGGCCGGGCGTTGTTGGGCGTCCTGTGCCAGCAGGCGTGAGCCCTTGCCCAGGGCAATCGCGCCCCAGGCCTTGCCGATGGCGATCTGCGGACGCAGCAGGCTGGCTCCGTCTTCACGTTGCAGCGTTATCAGGTGCCCGCCGGCATCCAGTACTGCAACGGTCAATGGCGCGGCAGAGATCGCCCGCCCCGCGGTGATGGCCTGATCGGCCAGGTTGACTGCGACTTTCAAGGTTAAAGCGCTCATGGTGCCGTCCTCATTTTGTTATAGGGAAAGCCGTTGGATTGCTTTGTGTTGCGCAATCCGATGCAACAAATAGAACACAATGAATTATTTTTTTGTATACAATAATTTTCGAAAAGCGCGACATGCGACGAAAAGCCACAGTTATTCGGGCTTCCGACGAATGAAACAGCCGCTTGAGAAAATGGATTGACCTGCGCCGTCCGCCGTGAATACACTCTGCGCAAAGCCACTTGTATACAATTACAAAACGTAAGAGGCACAAAACCATGAGCAAAATGAGAGCAATCGAAGCCGCCGTTCTGGTGATGCGCCGCGAAGGGGTCGATACCGCTTTTGGCATCCCGGGCGCCGCGATCAACCCGCTGTACTCCGCCTTGCAGAAGGTCGGTGGCATCGATCACGTCCTCGCTCGCCACGTTGAAGGCGCCTCGCACATGGCCGAGGGTTACACCCGCACCAAGGCCGGCAACATCGGCGTGTGCATCGGCACATCGGGACCTGCCGGTACTGACATGGTCACCGGGCTCTACAGCGCTTCGGCCGACTCGATCCCGATCCTGTGCATCACCGGGCAAGCACCGCGGGCCCGTATGCACAAGGAAGACTTCCAGGCCGTCGACATCACCAGCATAGTCAAGCCGGTCACCAAGTGGGCGACCACGGTTCTGGAGCCGGGCCAGGTGCCTTACGCGTTCCAGAAAGCCTTCTATGAGATGCGTTCCGGCCGTCCGGGCCCAGTGCTGATCGACCTGCCGTTCGATGTGCAGATGGCCGAAATCGAATTCGACATCGACGCCTACCAACCGCTGCCATTGGCCAAGCCGAGCGCGACCCGCGTGCAGGTGGAAAAAGCCCTGGCCATGCTCGACCAGGCTGAACGCCCATTGCTGGTGGCCGGTGGCGGCATCATCAATGCCGACGCCAGCGAGTTGCTGGTGGAGTTCGCCGAGCTGACCGGTATTCCGGTCATCCCGACCCTGATGGGCTGGGGCACCATCCCGGACGATCACCCGTTGATGGTCGGCATGGTCGGGTTGCAAACCTCGCACCGCTATGGCAACGCCACGATGTTGAAGTCCGACGTGGTGCTGGGCGTCGGTAACCGCTGGGCCAACCGTCACACCGGTTCGGTCGACGTTTACACCGAAGGCCGCAAATTCATCCACGTCGACATCGAACCGACCCAGATCGGCCGCGTGTTCACCCCGGACCTGGGCATCGTGTCCGACGCCGCTGCCGCGTTGACCGTGTTCATCGAAGTCGCTCGCGAGTGGCAAGCCGCTGGCAAGCTGAAAAACCGCAGCGCCTGGCTGCAAGACTGTCAGCAGCGCAAAGCCAGCCTGCAGCGCAAGACTCACTTCGACAACGTGCCGGTCAAGCCGCAGCGCGTTTACGAAGAGATGAACCAGGTGTTCGGCAAGGACACCTGCTACGTCAGCACCATCGGTCTGTCGCAGATTGCCGGCGCGCAGTTCCTGCACGTCTACAAACCGCGTCACTGGATCAACTGCGGCCAGGCCGGCCCGTTGGGCTGGACCATTCCGGCCGCGCTCGGCGTGGTCAAGGCCGATCCGACCCGCAAGGTGGTGGCGCTCTCGGGCGACTACGACTTCCAGTTCATGATCGAAGAACTGGCGGTGGGCGCGCAGTTCAAGCTGCCGTACATCCACGTCGTGGTGAACAACTCGTACCTGGGGCTGATCCGTCAGGCGCAGCGTGGTTTCGACATGGACTACTGCGTGCAGCTGTCCTTCGACAACCTCAACGCTCCAGAGCTCAACGGCTACGGTGTCGACCATGTCGCGGTCGCCGAAGGCCTGGGTTGCAAGGCCCTGCGGGTATTCGAACCGGGCCAGATCCAGCCTGCCCTGCGCAAGGCTCAGGAGATGATCGAAGAGTTCAAGGTGCCGGTAATCGTCGAGATCATTCTGGAGCGCGTGACCAACATTTCCATGGGCACCGAGATCAACGCCGTCAACGAATTCGAAGACCTGGCGCTGGTCGGCAACGATGCGCCAACGGCGATTTCGTTGCTCGATTGATCCCCCCTGTGGTGAGCGAGTCTATGTGGCGAGGGAGCTTGCTCCCGCTCGGCTGCGAAGCAGTCGCAAAGTTTTTGGGGCCGCTTCGCGACCCAACGGGAGCAAGCTCCCTCGCCACACAGGCTTGCTTCCCACAGAGGGCCTACACACATTTACAGGAGACCACCATGCCGCGTTTCGCAGCCAACCTGTCCATGCTGTTCACCGAGCAGGATTTTCTTGCCCGTTTCGACGCTGCCGCCAAGGCCGGCTTCAGTGGTGTCGAATACCTGTTCCCCTATGACTTCAGCTCTGCCGAAATCAAGGCCAGGCTCGATGCCAACGGTCTGACCCAGGTGTTGTTCAACCTGCCGGCCGGTGACTGGGCCAAGGGCGAACGCGGTATCGCGTGCCTGCCGGATCGGGTCGAAGAGTTCCGCGCCGGTGTCGATCTGGCCATTGCCTACGCCCAAGTGCTGGGCAACACCCAGGTCAACTGCCTGGCCGGTATTCGTCCACAAGGCGTCGACGAGGCCACCGTGGAAAAAACCTTCGTCGCCAACCTCAAGTACGCGGCCGACAAGCTGCAAGCGGCAGGCATCAAGCTGGTGATGGAAGCGATCAACACCCGCGACATTCCGGGCTTCTACCTGAACAACACGGCGCAAGCCCTGTCGATTCGCGAACAGGTCGGCAGCGCCAACCTGTTCCTGCAATACGACATCTATCACATGCAAATCATGGAGGGCGACCTGGCCCGCACCATGGCCGCGCACCTGGACGAGATCAACCACGTGCAATTGGCAGACAACCCAGGGCGCAACGAACCGGGCACAGGTGAAATCAACTACCGCTTCCTGTTCGAACACCTGGACCGCATCGGTTATCAGGGTTGGGTCGGCTGTGAATACAAGCCGCTGACCACGACTGAAGCGGGCCTGGGCTGGTTGAAAACCCATAACGCGATCTGATGTTGAAACAGAACCATTGTGGCGAGGGGGCTTGTCGGAACGCCGCACCGCCCCGTTCGGCTGCGAAGCAGTCGTAAACCTGCGAGCAAGTTTTATCTGGCACACCACGGCGGTTGGTTTGGGGTCGCTTCGCAACCCAGCGGGAGCAAGCTCCCTCGCCACAGAATGTGGTCTACCTCCGCTACGCGCACATTATTTGGCGACACAAAAACAAGAGGATTTTCTCATGGCTAAAATCGGATTTATCGGCACCGGCATCATGGGCCACCCAATGGCGTTGAACCTGCAGAAAGCCGGTCACAGCCTGTTCCTGTCGGCGCACCACGACGCCGCCCCTGCCGATCTGCTGGCTGCTGGCGCCGTTGCGCTGGCCAACCCGAAAGAAGTCGCCCAGGAAGCCGAATTCATCATCGTCATGGTGCCGGATACCCCGCAGGTCGATGACGTGCTGTTCCGCGCCGACGGTGTTGCGGCGGGTGTCAGCAAGGGCAAAGTCGTGATCGACATGAGCTCGATCTCGCCGACCGCCACCAAAACCTTCGCCGCCAAAATCAACGAGAAAGGCGCGCAATACCTCGACGCACCGGTTTCCGGCGGTGAAGTCGGCGCCAAGGCTGCGACCCTGAGCATCATGGTCGGTGGTGAGGCCGATGCCTTCGAACGCGCCCTGCCGCTGTTCCAGGCCATGGGCAAGAACATCACCCTGGTCGGTGGCAACGGCGACGGGCAAACCGCGAAAGTGGCGAACCAGATCATCGTCGCGCTGAACATCCAGGCCGTGGCCGAAGCGCTGCTGTTCGCCTCGAAAAACGGTGCCGACCCAGCGAAAGTGCGTGA
The DNA here is from genome assembly GCF_059492165.1 of Pseudomonas sp. Pseusp15. NCBI lineage: Bacteria > Pseudomonadati > Pseudomonadota > Gammaproteobacteria > Pseudomonadales > Pseudomonadaceae > Pseudomonas > Pseudomonas sp. Pseusp15. Next base: position 768,622 of record NZ_CP168523.1, on the reverse strand, counting down.
AGCGCTGATGGGTGGTTTCGCCTCGTCGAAGATCCTGGAAGTTCACGGCGAGCGCATGATCAAGGGCACCTTCGACCCGGGCTTCCGCATCAGCCTGCACCAGAAGGACCTGAACCTGGCCCTGGCCGGTGCGCGCGAGCTGAACATCAACCTGCCGAACACCGCCAATACCCAACAGGTGTTCAGCACCTGCGCGGCCATCGGTGGCAGCAACTGGGATCACTCGGCGCTGATCAAGGGCCTGGAACACATGGCGAATTTCTCGATTCGCGACAAGAAGTAAGCCCTGCCCCAAACCGCATCAAACCTGCAGGAGCGAGCCTGTGGCGAGGGGGCTTGCCCCCGTTTGAGTGCGTAGCACTCACAAGATCTTCAGTGCATCACAGATTTTGGGGCTGCTTCGCAACCCAACGGGGGCAAGCCCCCTCGCCACAGAGTCGCTCCCACAGGGTCCGCGACAAACCCAATAACAAGAATTCCGGGAGCCCGCCATGTCGGTCAATCCGCAACAATTGCTGCGCGAGCTGTTTGCCACAGCCATCGACGCGGCCCATCCGCAGCATGTCCTTGAAGCCCATTTGCCAACCGACCGCAGCGGTCGGGTGATCGTCATCGGCGCCGGTAAAGCCGCCGCAGCCATGGCCCAGGTGGTCGAACGCTGCTGGCAGGGTGAAGTGTCTGGCCTGGTGGTGACCCGCTACGGCCACGGCGCCCCGTGCGAAAAAATCGAAGTGGTCGAAGCCGCGCACCCGGTGCCGGACGCTGCCGGTCTGGCCGTCGCGAAACGGGTTCTGGAACTGGTCAGCAACCTGAGCGAAGACGACCGCGTGATCTTCCTGCTCTCGGGCGGTGGCTCTGCCCTGCTCGCCTTGCCCGCCGCCGGCATCACCCTCGCCGACAAGCAATCGATCAACAAAGCGCTGCTCAAATCCGGCGCGACCATCGGCGAGATGAACTGCGTGCGCAAGCACCTCTCGGCGATCAAGGGTGGGCGTCTGGGCAAAGCCTGCTGGCCCGCCACGGTTTACACCTATGCGATTTCCGATGTGCCGGGCGACCTCGCCACGGTCATCGCCTCCGGCCCCACCGTGGCCGACCCGAGCACCTCGGCTGAAGCGTTGGCGATCCTCAAGCGTTATGCCATCGAAGTCCCGGCCTCGGTGCGCACCTGGCTGCAAAGTCCTGAGTCGGAGACGGTCAAACCTGGCGATCCGAGCCTGGCCCGCAGTCATTTCCAATTGATCGCCCGCCCACAGCAGTCACTGGAAGCGGCGGCGGTGAAAGCCCGTCAGGCGGGTTTCAGCCCGTTGATTCTCGGCGACCTGGAAGGTGAATCCCGGGAAGTGGCGAAGGTCCACGCCGGCATTGCGCGGCAGATCGTCCAGCACGGCCAGCCGCTGGCGGCGCCGTGCGTGATTCTGTCCGGCGGCGAAACCACCGTCACCGTGCGCGGCAATGGCCGTGGCGGGCGCAACGCCGAATTCCTGTTGAGCCTGACCGACAGCCTCAAAGGCCTGCCCGGCGTCTACGCCCTGGCCGGTGACACCGACGGCATCGACGGCTCCGAAGACAACGCCGGCGCCATCATGACTCCGGACAGCTATGCCCGTGCCGCCGCCCTCGGCCTCACTGCCTGCGATGAGCTGGACAATAACAATGGCTATGGCTACTTCGCGGCGCTCGATGCACTGATCGTCACCGAGCCGACCCGTACCAACGTCAACGACTTCCGCGCCATTCTGATTCTCGAGAGCCCTAAACATGACGCCTGACAAGAAGGTCAAAATCCTCGCCACCCTCGGCCCGGCCACCGACGGGATCGACGATATCCGTGAACTGGTGCGCGCCGGGGTCAATATCTTTCGCCTGAACTTCAGCCACGGCGATCACGCCGACCACGCGCAGCGCTATCAGTGGATTCGTGAAGTCGAGCGCCAGCTGAGTTATCCGCTGGGGATTCTGATGGACCTGCAAGGCCCGAAACTGCGGGTCGGCAAATTCGCCCAGGGCAAAGTGCAGCTGTATCGCGGCCAGGCGCTGCGCCTGGATCTGGATGCAACGCCGGGGGACGAGCGCCGGGTCAACCTGCCCCACCCGGAAATCATCGCCGCGCTGGAGCCCGGCATGGACTTGCTGCTGGATGACGGCAAGCTGCGCCTGCGGGTGGTGACCAAGTACGCCGACGCCATCGACACCACGGTGCTCAACGGCGGCGAGCTGTCGGACCGCAAAGGCGTCAACGTGCCGCAAGCGGTGCTCGACCTGAGCCCGCTGACCGCCAAGGACCGCCGTGATTTGAACTTCGGTCTGGAGCTCGGGGTGGACTGGGTCGCGCTGTCGTTCGTGCAACGCCCGGAAGACATCCGCGAAGCCCGCGCGCTGATCGGCGACAAAGCGTTCTTGATGGCCAAGATCGAGAAGCCATCGGCCGTGACTCAGCTGCGGGAAATCGCTGAATTGAGCGATGCGATCATGGTCGCTCGCGGTGATCTGGGCGTAGAAGTGCCGGCCGAAAGCGTGCCGCAGATTCAGAAAAACATCATCGGCACCTGCCGCCAACTCGGCAAACCGGTGGTGGTGGCGACGCAGATGCTGGAGTCGATGCGCTTCTCCCCGGCCCCGACCCGCGCCGAAGTCACCGACGTCGCCAACGCGGTGGCCGAAGGCGCGGATGCGGTGATGCTGTCGGCGGAAACCGCGTCTGGCGAGTACCCGCTGGAAGCCGTGCAGATGATGAGCAAGATCATCCGCCAGGTGGAAAACGGCCCGGATTATCAGACCCAACTGGACGTGAGCCGGCCAAAAGCCGAGGCCACGGTGTCGGACGCCATCAGTTGCGCGATCCGCCGCATCAGCAACGTGCTGCCGGTGGCGGTGCTGGTGAACTACAGCGAGTCCGGCACCTCGAGCCTGCGGGCGGCGCGGGAGCGGCCGACGGTGCCGATCCTCAACCTGACGCCGAACCTGCAAACCGCCCGGCGATTGACGGTGGCGTGGGGCGTGCACTCGGTGGTCAACGATCGGCTGCGGCAGGTGGATGAAGTGTGCTCGACGGCGCTGGAAATCGCCCAGGCTCAGGGGATGGCTCAGCGCGGGGATACGCTGCTGATTACCGCGGGCGTGCCCTTTGGGCAGCCGGGGTCAACCAATTCGTTGCGCATCGAGACATTGCTCTAAAGAACTCCCCCTGTAAGAGCTACCCCGGTAAGAACTACCCCTGTGGCGAGGGAGCTTGCTCCCGCTCGGCTGCGAAGCAGTCGTCGCTTTGGCATGACGGTTTCAACAGAAAGACCGCATTGCTGATTTCAGGGCTGCTCCGCAGCCCAGCGGGAGCAAGCTCCCTCGCCACAGATTTGTGCAAGACCCTGGATTTTCCTCTGCCCTAGACCCCACCCATGCCTGCCAACCACTTCAATACCCACTGCCCCGACTGGACGACCGCCCTGCTCAACGGCTTCAGCCAGATATTTCTCCAGCGCCATCCGCTGAGCGGGCTGTTGTGTCTGTTAGCGATTCTTTTCACCGCGCCCGCTCTGCTCGGCGGTGCGCTGCTGGGCGGTGTCGCCGGGTTGCTTACCGCGCAACGTCGCGGGTATGCCAAGGCAGATCGTCAGGCCGGACTATTCAGTTACAACGGTATTTTGCTCGGCCTGCTGCTGAGCCTGTATTTCCCATGGTCAGCACTGTTGCCACCGCTGATCATCGCCTGCGGCGGCCTGAGTGCGATGCTCACTCAGCAATGGCTCAAAGGTGCTCGCGATCATCAATGTCTACCGGCGTACACAGCACCCTTCGTTGGGTTGAGCTGGTTATTGCTCGGCTTTGCCGCACCACAGCAACCCGCGCCGCTGATCGAACTGAACACCCTCAACCTGCTCGCTGCCGAATTGAAAGGCCTGGGGCAAGTCATGTTTCTCGGCCATCCCCTGGCCGGCGCGCTGATTGCCGCCGGATTACTGATCGCCGATCGCCACGCCTTTGTCTGGGCGCTGCTGGGCTCCGCTGCCGGCCTCGGATTTGCCCTTCTGCATGGCGAAACTTCAAATGCCTTGCAGGGTTTGAGCGGTTACAACGCGGTACTCGCCGCCCTCGCCTTCAGCCCGCAACGCCGCCAACCCTGGCTGCCGCTGCTCGGCATTCTGCTCGCGGTATTGCTCACGCCGGGGTTCGCCGCACTGGGCCTGGCAACGCTGACCGCGCCGTTCATTCTTGCCTGCTGGCTGATTCGCGCTGGCATTCGGGTGTTGCGTCAGTCCGCCATGGACAGCGCACCTTGCGCTGGCGGGGAGAATCACCCTAGGCTGCGCTGATTCTCGATTCAGGCGTTATCCATGGACAGCAGCAAAAACTGGCGTGAAGAGCTTTACGTCATGATCTTCCAGACCGACACCCGGGCCGGTCGGCGCTTCGACAGCATCTTGCTGTTGATCATCCTCGCCAGCCTGGTGATCGTGGTTCTGGACAGTATCGACAGCGTTCACCAGAACTACGCCGACGTGCTGGCGTACATCGAATGGGGCTTCACCGTCATTTTCGTCATCGAATACGGCCTGCGCCTGTATTGCTCGCCCAAGCCGCTGCGCTACGCGTTCAGCTTCTATGGACTGGTGGATTTGCTCGCGATCGTGCCGGGTATCCTCGCGCTGTATTACAGCGATGCGCAGTACCTGCTGATCATCCGGATCATACGAATGCTGCGGATTTTCCGCGTCCTCAAGCTCAGCCCGTATCTGAAACAAGCCAACTATTTGATGTCGGCGTTGCGCGGCAGCAAGCAGAAAATCGTCGTATTTCTGCTCAGCGTCAGCACCCTGGTGACGGTGTTCGGCACCTTGATGTACGTGATCGAAGGCCCGGAGCACGGCTTCACCAGCATTCCCAAAGGGATCTATTGGGCTATCGTGACGCTGACCACCGTGGGTTTTGGCGACATCGTGCCCAAGACGCCGCTGGGCCAGGTGATTTCATCCCTGGTTATGATCACCGGTTATTCGATCATCGCCGTGCCGACGGGGATCTTCACCGCGGAACTGGCCAACGCCATGCGTGGTGAACAACTGCAACACGATTGCCCGATCTGCAAGAAAAACAGCCACGAGCACAGCGCGGCGTTCTGCTCTCGTTGTGGCAATGCGTTGTTCAAGAAAATGGAATAAGCAAAGTGTTTTTTAATCTTTAAGCGACTATGCGAGTCCGGCTATAGTCGCTGGCAAATTGCCAACAATTTCCATCGAACACGTTTGATAAAACAAGGAATGCGCAGTGAAAAAACTCTTTGGCGCCTCACTTCTGGCCGCTGGCCTGGCCTTGAGCAGCATGGCTCAGGCCGCACCGACCCTGCTTAACGTTTCCTACGACGTGATGCGAGATTTCTACAAGGACTACAACGCTGCCTTCCAGAAACACTGGCAAGCCGAGCACAACGAAAACATCACGCTGCAGATGTCCTTCGGCGGCTCCAGCAAACAGGCGCGCTCGGTGATCGATGGCCTGCCGGCTGACGTCATCACCATGAACATGGCCACCGACATCAACGCCCTGGCGGACAACGGCAAACTGGTCCCGGACAACTGGGTCACACGCCTGCCGAACAACAGCGCGCCGTTCACTTCGGCCACCGTATTCATCGTGCGCAAAGGTAACCCGAAAGCCCTGAAAGACTGGCCGGACCTGCTCAAGGACGGCGTGCAGGTGATCGTCCCCAACCCGAAAACCTCGGGCAACGGCCGCTACACCTACCTCTCGGCCTGGGGCTATGTGCTGAAAAATGGCGGTGACGAAAACAAGGCAAAAGCCTTTGTCGGAAAACTGTTCAAACAAGCGCCGGTGCTGGATACCGGTGGCCGCGCGGCCACGACTACGTTCATGACCAACCAGATCGGCGACGTGCTGGTGACCTTCGAAAACGAAGCGGAAATGATTGCTCGCGAGTTTGGTCGTGATCAGTTCGAAGTGATTTACCCGAGTGTTTCCGCCGAAGCCGAGCCGCCGGTGTCGGTGGTCGACAAAACCGTCGACAAGAAAGGCACTCGCACGGTTGCCGAGGAGTATCTGAAATACCTGTGGTCGCCGGAAGGTCAGGAAATTGCGGCTGCCAACTACCTGCGTCCGCGTGACCCGGCGGTGCTGGCGAAATACACCGATCGCTTCCCGAAAGTGGATTTCCTGTCGGTGGAGAAGACCTTTGGTGACTGGCGCACCGTGCAGAAGACTCACTTCAATGATGGTGGGGTTTTCGACCAGATTTACAACGGTCAGTAATCACTGAGTTCAATGAAAGAGGCGACCTGTGAAGGTCGCCTTTTTTGTGGGATACCGTTACATCGGCGGTGTCACACCGTCCTTGCCGGCCGAAATGGATTGAGCGGTCAGTGTCCCGTCGGCACTCTGGGTCACAAACGTCACGATCTTCACGCCCACCTTCAGCAAGCGGCGATCCCCCGGCACCAGATTGACGATTGGCACATCCTCCGGCACCAGAATCGTCTTTTGGCCGCCCTTGTAATTGACTGTCAAAACCCGGCCGTTGCTGACCACCAGATCGCCTACGCTGCCATTGGTCATGCTGCTGCCCTTGACCAGATCAAAAGGCCGATGACCGTCGCCGCTGCCGGCCAGTTCCGGCGGGAAGACGTGGACTTCCAGCGCCTTGAGCGTGCCATCCTCCTGCGGCACGGCAGCCGAGCCGATGTAGCTGCCGGGCTTGATGTCTTCGATATTGGCCAGGGTGACGGCGCGGATTTTGGTGTCCTTGGTCAGGTTGATCAGCACGTTTTCGCCGCTGTTGGCATGGACTTTCATGACGTCGGCGCTGATGCCGGTGATCTCGCCGCGCACGCCAATGCGCATTCCCGGCGGCACATCGGCGGCCTGGGCAAGACCTGCCGTGAACAAGCTGATCAGGGTAACAACGCAAGCGCCGCGGATCAGGTGACGGAACATCGCATTCATATCGAAGTACCTTCCGGTTTATGGAGCGCAGGACAACATAAGCACGCTATCGAAGAGGATGTCAGTGAATGTATCATCGGATCCCACTGTTTGGACGCATGGTTCATCGGCAGACAGCGCATACCGGCGTCACTCATTCCGCAAAAGAATGATTACTATCAATCCAAACCCTCTTCCGCCGCTCTAGCCAGCCGATTAGCCTCTGCGCATTCCTTCTTGTTCAGCGAGCCATGTTATGAATCCAGCGACTCAGGCGCCCCACGGTGCCGCGACAATGACCCGGGGCATGGTGCTGCTTTTCGCCTTCTGCTGCGGCGCGATCGTCGCCAACATCTACTACGCCCAGCCGATCATCGGCCTGATCGCGCCGGACATCGGCCTGACCGACACCATGGCCAGCCTGATCGTTTCGCTGACGCAGATTGGTTATGCGCTGGGCCTGTTCTTCCTGGTACCGCTGGGTGATCTGCTGGAGAACCGTCGCTTGATGATCATCACCACCGTGGTGGCGATTGCCAGTTTGCTGGGCGCGGCGTTCACCGATCAGCCGAACGTGTTTCTGCTGATTTCGTTGCTGGTGGGTTTCAGCTCGGTGTCGGTACAGATCCTGATTCCGCTGGCCGCCCACCTGACGCCGGAAGCGTCGCGCGGCCGCGTGGTTGGCGGGATCATGGGCGGTCTGCTGCTGGGGATTCTGCTGGCCCGGCCGGTGTCCAGCGTAGTGGCTGACCACTTCGGCTGGCGCGCTATGTTCGTCATTGCCGCAGTTTTGATGGCTGCAATCAGCATCGTACTGGCCCTGACGGTGCCCAAGCGCCAGCCTGATCACAGCGCCTCTTATGGCCAGTTACTGGGCTCGCTCTGGACGCTGCTGCGCCAGCAACCGGTGTTGCGTCAACGGGCGTTTTATCAGGGTTGCATGTTCGCTACGTTCAGCCTGTTCTGGACCGCCGTGCCGCTGGAACTGGCGCGCAATCACGGTCTGTCGCAAACCCAGATCGCGATCTTCGCCCTGGTCGGAGCCATCGGCGCGATTGCCGCACCCATCGCTGGTCGACTGGCCGATGCCGGCCACACCCGCCTCGCCTCGCTGCTGGTGATGCTGTTCGCCAGCCTGAGCTTCCTGCCGGCCTTCATCCACCCGGCGTACAGCGTCATCGGCCTGGCCGTGACCGGCGTGGTACTGGATTTCTGCGTGCAAATGAACATGGTCCTCGGCCAGCGCGCGGTCTACACCCTCGACGCCAAGAGCCGCGGCCGTCTGAATGCACTGTACATGACCAGCATCTTCATCGGCGGCGCGTTCGGCTCATCAGTGGCCAGTGCGGTGTACGAACACGGTGGCTGGTTGTGGATCGTGATCGTCGGCAGCGTGTTTCCGTTGCTGGCGTTGTTGCGGTTTTTGAGTGTGTCGGAGAAACCGGCACTGGCGACGGCGTAACAACGTTAGAAACATCGTGAACAAACGTAAGTCCTTGTGTGAGCGGGCTTGCCCGCGAAAGCGTCAGGTCAGTCGACATTTCTGCTAAATGTCACACCGCCTTCGCGAACAAGCCTACACACCCGATCTCCAGCACTAACGCGACTGCATAAGGAGCTGAAAAGCCGGTCGTTTCGTTTATTGCGATTTTCGTTTGATTCGAATAGCCTTCCAATATCGATTATTCAGAATATTGGAAAGCATCATGTCACCAGTTATCCATCCCCCCCTTAACCTGCCCATGGAGCGTGAGGTCCAGGCCGCTATCGAAGGTCAGCGCGCCTTGGCTGCCTACCTCGCCACCCAATTCGAAACTCAGCATATCCAGATTTTCGATGAGCAGAATGAAGCACACAGCGTCGAACTTCCCACCTCAGCGCTTCGGTTGCTTGTCGACATCCTGGCAGAGCTCGCTGCAGGCAACGCCGTCAAAGTGGTCCCGGTACACGCTGAACTGACCACCCAGGAAGCGGCGGACTTGCTCAATGTCTCACGCCCGCACCTGATCAAACTGCTGGAGTCCGGTGAGTTGTCCTACCACAAAACCGGCAAGCACCGACGTGTGCGCTTTACCGATTTGATGGACTATAAAACCCAGCGCGACATAGCCAGCGAGCAAGCAATGACGCTTCTCGCCGAGCAGGCACAAGCGTTAAGGACAGGATACGAGTGAGGCACTCCCCTTTTACCGCTGTATATGACGCATGTGTTTTGTACCCCGCCCCCTTGAGAGATTTTTTGATGTGGCTCGCGCTCTCCGGGCGTTTCAGGGCGCGATGGTCACTGGAGATACATAACGAATGGAAGCGCAATCTACTGAAGAACCGCCCGGACCTGACAACAGAGCAGTTGGATCGCACGTCCGACTTGATGGATCAGGCCATACCTGATGCTTGCGTCTACGGTTACGAAAGGCTGATCGAAGGGCTAACACTGCCTGACGTCGATGACCGACATGTTCTGGCTGCCGCTATACGCTGCAATGCCAGTGTCATTGTGACCTTTAATCAGAAAGATTTTCCTGACGAAACACTGGGACCTTTTGGCATCGAGGCCCAGCATCCTGACGAGTTCGTCGATAACCTCTTCGATCTGGACCCGGCAGCAGTTGTTGCGGCAGCACAACGACAACGCAAACAGCTAAAGACGCCGCCGATGGATGTCAGCACTTATCTCGAACTGCTGTTACACCTGGGCCTGACTCGGTCGAGCAAGGCGTTGACCCACTATCAGGCCATTCTTTAATCGCCTTTCATAAATGCCAAAAAGCAAAACGGCGATCCTCAGATCGCCGTTTCCATTCACTGCCCGAATTGTCTGCCCAGCCCACCCGGCACACCGTGGATATCCGTCTCTTCCCACGGCCCGTTCGGGCTGATCGAGCGGCTCCAGCCGTTGTCCCAGCGGTAGTAGGTGCGCTGGCGATAGAAGGTGTTGGTTTGATTGTCGAGGACGTAAACACCGAGTTTCGCATCCCAATGGCTGTTGCCCCCCGGTGGCGGGGCGAAGCTGGCGGAGGTGCGTTGCACCGGCTTCGATGGTTTGCTCGGCGTGACCGGTTTGCTCGGTGTGGTCGGTTTGGTGCTCGGCTGTGAGGGCGGAATCGGCGGCAGCCGTTCGGGCTCGTGCTCCTGGACCGCACAAGCGCTTAGCCCCAAAACCATCATGCTGAGGAGAGTGATACGAGCGAAGGCGGTCATGGTGGCGTTTCCTGTTATTTATCCGGGCTGTCGATGGTCAGTTTTTGTGGCGCGGTGGTGCTGGTGGCCAAAGGTTGGCTACGACCGATCCATTCGCCGGCAGTCGGTTGGCCGGCGCGGGAGATGCGCGCAACCAGTTGGACTTCGGGGAAGTTCGACAGTTTCAACTGGGGCATCATTGCATCCGCATCGCCCAGCTCGACGGTCGCTGGCAGGTCGGCAACGGTCAGACGCTTGGCCGCCAATGGTGCGGGCGGGCCTGCGGTGGCGCGGGCGAAGATGAACACGCTGTCGCCGGGCTGGACCTTGGCTTTCAAGTCCGGTGCAAGATCGACACGCACCTTGAGCAGTGCTGCAACCTTTACTGCCGGCGCCTGAACCTGAGCCACCTTGCCACCGCTGGCTTCAAGCTTCTCGGCGGCCTTGGCGATACCGCCTTGCAGTGCGACACGGGATTGGTCATCCGGCGGCAGTTGCACCAACAGACGATTCCAGTAGTCGATAGCTTCCTGGTAACGCTCGCCTTCGAAGGCCGCGATGCCCAGCAGACCGAGGCTGGTGACCTCCTTCGGATCGGCTTTCAGTGCTTCGTCAGTCAGGGCCTGGACCTTGCCCGACCACTTCTTGCCATCGGCGAAGTATTGGGCCTGAGCCCACTGCCCGAGCAGTTCCGGCTGGCGACCGGCCAGGTTCACGGTGCGTTCGAAGATCTTCGCCGCATCGCCAGGGCGGTCCTGAGCCATGTAAGTGCGGCCAAGGAAATACAGGCCTTCGGCCGAATCCGGTTGGGCCGCAACCGCACGCTCCAGGCGACGGGTCATGTCTTCCATCGACTGCGGCGCCTGGGCGAACTCGCGGGTCAGCTCGACTTTGTCGCTGGCACCGAAATGCAGGTACAGCCCAAGGCCCAGCACAGGCACCAGAATTGCCGCCAGCAATGGCAATGGCTTGCCCAGGCGCGACACTCGCGGTGCCTCGACGCCTTCGGTGTCGGCAAGCAGTTCACGGGCGGCTTCGGCGCGGCCGGCATTCATTTGCTCGGCGTTGAGTACGCCTTCTTCCTGCTGAGTCTGCAACTCAGCCACGCGCTCCTGATACAGCGCGACGTTAAGCGCCGTACGATCCTCTTCAAGCTGGGCGCGACGACCGCGCAGAACGGGGATCAGCAAAAAACTCAGGGCTACCAGAAGCAGCAGGCCTGCAGCGAGCCAGAAATCAATCATGCTTGGTTTTATCCAACAGGTGGTCGAGGCGCTCGCGCTCATCAAAAGAAAGCGTGTCCGGGCTGTCAGCGCGTTGCACGCGACGACGGCGGACGATCACGGCGATGATCACAAAACCGCCCAGCAGCAGGCCGGCCGGGCCGAACCAGAGCAATGCGGTCTTGGCATTCAGAGCAGGTTTATAACGGACGAAATCACCATAGCGGTCGACCATGAAGTCGATGATCTGCTGGTTGTCCTTGCCCTCGCCGAGCATGCGGAAAATCTCTTTGCGCAGGTCGGCGGCGATCGGTGCGTTGGAATCGGCAATGTCCTGATTCTGGCACTTTGGGCAACGCAGCTCTTTGGTCAGCTCGCGAAAACGCTCGCGATCACCCTCTTTGGCGAACTCATAGGTATCGATGGCGGCGTGGGCCACGCCAGCCATGCTCAACCCCAGAACGGCGGCGGCAATCCAGCGCTTCATGGCTTGGCCTCGTCGACCAGCGCCTGATACTTGGCCGCCAGTTTTTCGCGCCAGACCTGTTCGTCGATCACCCCGACGAATTTGTCGCGGATGATGCCCTTGGCGTCGATGAAGAAGGTTTCCGGTGCGCCATACACGCCGAGGTTCAGGCCCAGGGTGCCTTCATCGTCACGGACGTCCAGTTGATACGGGTTGTGGAACTCGGCCAGCCACTTCAAGGCGTCTGCATTGGTGTCCTTGTAGTTGATGCCGTAGATCACCACGCCCTTCTCGGCCAGTTTGTTCAACACCGGGTGCTCGACCCGGCAGGAAATGCACCAGGTGCCCCAGACGTTGACCAGCGCCGGTTTACCCAGAATGTCCGCTTTGGTCAGGGTTTTGTCGCCCTGCACCGAGAGCAGGGAAAACTCCGGGAACGGCTTGCCGATCATCGCCGAGGGCAACTCGGCCGGGTTCAGGTACAGCCCCCGATACAGAAAAACAGCAACCACCAGAAAAATCGCCAGCGGCAACAGCATCAACCAACGTCTCATGCGGTGGCTCCCGTCATGCCGAGCGCTTCACGCACACGACTTTTTACCTTGACCCGATAACGGCGATCCAGCGCCGCCAGCAACCCGCCTACACCTGTGAGCAGCCCACCGAACCAGATCCAGCGCACGAACGGTTTGACGTGCACGCGAACCGCCCAGGCGCCCTCGCCCAACGGCTCGCCCAGTGCGACGTACAGGTCACGGGTGAAACCGGCGTCGATCCCGGCCTCGGTCATCATCGAGTTCTGCACCGTGTACAGGCGTTTTTCCGGGTGCAGCACGCTGACTTCCTTACCGTCGCGGATCACCCGTACGGTGCCCTTGTCGGACGTGAAGTTCGGGCCTTCGAAGTGCTTGGCGCCTTCGAACACAAACTGGTAACCGGCCAGGCTCATGGACTCACCCGGTGCCAGGCGCAGATCACGCTCGGCACTGTTCTGGCTCGACAACACGACACCCAGGGCGCAGACGGCAATGCCCAAATGCGCGAGTTGCATGCCCCAATAACTGCGGGTCAGGGTCGGCAGTCCTTTGATCAGGCCTTTGTGGCGAGTCTTGTCGAAAATGTCCCGCACACCGGCCAGCAACACCCAGGCAGCCAACATGAAGGTTGCCAGCACCGCCCAGTTGAAATCGCCGTAAGCAACACCCGCCACGACGGCCAGCGCGGCGCTGCCGAGTAATACCGGGGTCAGCATGCTCACCAACCATTTGACCGGGGTGTCTTTCCAGCGCACCACCACACCGACCGCCATCACTATCATCAGGATCGCCATCAACGGAATGAACAGCGCGTTGAAGTACGGCGGGCCGACCGACAGCTTGGCACCGGTCATCGCGTCAAGGATCAGCGGATACAGGGTGCCCAGCAGAATCATCGAAGCAGCCACCACCAGCACCAGGTTGTTGCCCAGAAGCAGGGTTTCCCGGGACCAGAGGTTGAAGCCGACATGGCTCTTGACCACCGGCGCGCGCAGGGCGAACAGCGTCAATGAACCACCGACCACAAACAGCAGGAAGACCAGAATGAACACGCCACGCTCAGGGTCGGAGGCAAAGGCGTGAACCGAGGTCAGCACGCCGGAACGCACCAGGAAGGTCCCGAGCAGGCTCAACGAGAATGCGGCAATGGCCAACAGCACGGTCCAGCTCTTGAACACACCACGTTTTTCCGTGACCGCCAACGAGTGAATCAGCGCCGTACCCACCAGCCAAGGCATGAAGGACGCGTTTTCCACCGGGTCCCAGAACCACCAGCCGCCCCAGCCGAGTTCGTAGTAGGCCCACCAGGAGCCCAACGTGATACCGATGCCAAGGAAGGCCCAGGCGACGATTGTCCACGGGCGGGACCAGCGCGCCCACGCCGCATCGAGACGACCGCCCAACAGCGCTGCGATGGCGAAGGCGAAGGCCACGGAGAAACCGACGTAACCCATGTACAGCATCGGCGGATGAACAATCAGGCCGATGTCTTGCAGCAGAGGATTAAGATCGCGCCCGTCCGCCGGCATCTGCGGCAAGATCCGGGCGAAAGGGTTGGACGTCAGGATCAGGAACAGCAGGAAACCCGTGCTGATCATGCCCATCACCGCCAGCACCCGGGCCAGCATCACTTGCGGCAACTGTCGGGAGAACACCGACACCGCGAAGGTCCAGCCGCCGAGAATCAACGCCCACAGCAGCAACGACCCTTCGTGAGCGCCCCACACGGCGCTGAACTTGTAGTACCACGGCAGCGCGCTGTTGGAGTTGCTGGCCACGTAGGCGACGGAGAAGTCGTCCGTCATGAACGCATAGGTCAGGCAACCGAAGGCGAACAGCAAAAACGCGAACTGCCCCCACGCGGCCGGCTGGGCCAGGCTCATCCACAAACGGTCGCCGCGCCAGGCACCGAGCAACGGCACCACGGCCTGCACCAACGCAAAACACAACGCCAGGATCATGGCCAGATGGCCGAGTTCGGGGATGAACAGCCCCGAGCTGTAAAGTGCGGAAGTCATCCGTTAGCCCTCCTTGGCTGGCGTAGGTGCCGATTGACCACTGTCTTTCAACGCCTTGGTCACTTCCGGCGGCATGTACTTCTCGTCGTGCTTGGCCAGCACTTCGTCGGCCACCACCACGCCATCAGCGTTGAGCTTGCCGAGGGCAACGATGCCCTGCCCTTCGCGGAACAGGTCCGGGAGGATGCCGCGATAGCTGATGGTCACGGATTTGTTGAAGTCGGTGACGATGAATTTCACGTCCAGGGAATCGCCGGAACGTTGCAGCGAGCCTTTTTCGACCATGCCGCCCGCACGGATGCGCGTGTCTTGCGGCGCTTCGCCATTGGCGATCTGGGTCGGGGTGTAAAACAGATTGATGTTCTGCTGCAGGGCGCTCAGGGCCAGGCCGACGGCAGCGCCGACACCGACCAGGATCGCGAGAATGATGACAAGACGCTTTTTACGCAGCGGATTCACTGGCCGTTCTCCCGGCGCAAACGACGCGCCTCTTGTTGCAGATACCGCTTGCGGGCCAGGATCGGCGCCGCCACGTTGAGGGCCAGCACCGCCAGGCAAATGCCATAGGCTGACCAGACATACAGGCCGTGATGGCCCATGGCGAGAAAGTCGCCGAATGAAGCGAAACTCATCGAGCGGCCTCCAGACTGTTCTGCACTTCGGATTTCACCCAGCTCGCCCGGGCTTCGCGCTTGAGCACTTCAAGGCGCATGCGCAGCAACAGCACCGCGCCGAAGAAACAGTAGAAACCCAGCACCGTCAGCAGCAGTGGCAGCCACATTTCGGCAGGCATCGCCGGTTTTTCGGTGAGGGTGAACGTCGCGCCCTGGTGCAGGGTGTTCCACCACTCCACCGAGTATTTGATGATCGGGATGTTGATCACGCCGACAATCGCCAGCACCGCGCAGGCCTTGGCCGCGCTGTCACGATTGCTGATGGCGTTGCCCAGCGCAATAAGACCGAAGTACAGAAACAGCAGAATCAACATGGACGTAAGTCGCGCATCCCAGACCCACCACGAACCCCAGGTCGGTTTGCCCCAGATCGCTCCGGTAACCAGCGCCACGGCGGTCATCCAGGCACCGATCGGGGCGGCGCATTGCAGGGCGACATCGGCCAGTTTCATTTTCCACACCAGCCCGACAACGCCGCACACGGCCAGCATCACGTAGATCGACTGCGCCAGCATGGCGGCAGGAACGTGGATATAGATGATTCGAAAGCTATTGCCTTGCTGGTAGTCCGGCGGTGCGAAGGCCAGGCCCCAGACCACGCCGACGCTAATCAGCAGCAACGCCGCGACGCTCAGCCAGGGCAGCAATTTGCCACTGATGCCGTAAAACCATTTGGGCGAGCCGAGCTTATGAAACCAGGTCCAGTTCATTGCTGTTTCCATCACGGTTGCTGTTCGTTATCACGAAACAGCCAAAGGGTCTTTACTGGTTAAATTTTAACCAGACCTCATTATTCGCCGACACTGATCTTCAGGCCAGCAGCTATTGCAAAAGGTGCCAGGGTTATCGCCAGGGCGGTCAGGCTACCAAGCCACAAGAGATAACCGGTCGCCGGCATGCCCTGCAATGCCGCCTGCAAGGCGCCACTGCCGAGAATCAACACCGGGATATACAGCGGCAGAATCAGCAGCGCCAGCAACAGGCCACCACGCTTCAATCCTACCGTCAGCGCCGCGCCCACCGCACCGAGCAGGCTCAACACCGGTGTACCGAGCAATAAAGAAAGCAGCAACACCGGCAGACAAGCGGCAGGCAAACCGAGCATCAGCGCCAGCAATGGCGCGAGCAAAACCAGTGCCAGGCCGGAAAAGGCCCAGTGTGCCAGCACCTTGGCCAGCACCAGAAGAGGCAGGGGGTGCGACGAAAGGACCCACTGTTCAAGGGATCCGTCTTCGAAATCACTGCGGAAGAGCCCGTCCAGCGAGAGTAAAACCGATAAAAGCGCCGCCACCCAGACCAGCCCCGGAGACAAGGTTTGCAACAATTGAGTCTCGGGACCAACCGCCAGCGGGAACAAGGAGACGACGATGGCGAAAAATACCAACGGGTTCGCCAATTCGGCGGGACGGCGGAACAGCAAACGAGCCTCACGGGCGACCAACAGGCCGAAAACACTCATACGGCCCAATTCCCCAAATCAATGTCGCGATAACCGGCCGGCATCCGGCTCAGCGTGTGGTGAGTGGTCAGCACCACCATGCCGCCGTGCTCGCAGTGCGCGGCCAGGTGTTCTTCGAGTTGCGCCACGCCTTGTTTGTCGAGCGCGGTGAATGGCTCGTCGAGGATCCACAGCGGCGGGCTGTCCAGGTACAACCGCGCCAACGCCACACGACGTTGCTGGCCGGCAGACAGGGTGTGACAGGGAACATCCTCGAAACCGCGCAGCCCCACCGCCGCCAGCGCTTGCCAGATCGCCTCATGGGAGGCCGGTTGATGCAAGGCGCAGAGCCAGCTGAGGTTTTCCTCGGGGGTCAGCAGGTCCTTGATGCCAGCGGCATGGCCGATCCACAGCAGGTTGCGCGCCAGTTCGCTGCGTTGTTCGTTTAGTGGCTGGCCGTTGAGCAACACTTGACCGGCGGTCGGGTGCATCAAGCCGCAAAGCAGACGTAACAGGCTGGTCTTGCCACTGCCGTTGGGGCCGCTGATCTGTAACATTTCGCCACTGGCCAGTCGCAATTCGAGATTTTCGAAAAGCAGCCGAAGGTCTCGCTCACAGGCAAGGGCAACGGTTTGCAGGACAGGACTGGTCAAGGGTTCACGGGCCTTATGCGGTTCAAGTCGGCTCTGGCGCGGCCGTTAAAGAGATGCAGCATAGATGCTATGACGGCTTGTTCTAGAGAGCTGCGTCAATCAATTGCAATGTTTTCGCCACTCAGCGGAAGACGGGCGGCATTATACATGCCGTGTCTCACTCTCAAGAGTGCAATTTCCTCAGGTTGTGTCCGCGTATGACAGGCGAAATGAACATCCTCCCGCTCCCGCCAACCACCCCGGTGACTTCGCGTCCATTGGTGATCAGCGGCGAGTTGCTCAAGCTGCTGACGCCGATGGAGGGCCTGATCACGGCCGGTCAGACCGCCAAGGCTGAAGTGCTGTCGCTCAAGCAGGCGGATCAGACCTTTCAACTGTTGCTCAAGGTCACTCTCGACAGCGGCCGCCAGACCACGGTCCAGGCCACCAGCACTCAGCCGTTGCCCCAGGGTACCAGCCTGTCGATCACCCAGCCGTCGGCGGGCAATCTGGCAGTCACGGTGCAACAGGCCATCGCCTCCAGCGTCGCCACCCTCACCCGTATCGATACCGCGCAACTGCCGGTCGGCACCCTGCTGCAAGGCAAAGTGCTGACCTCTCAGGTGATGCCGCAGGTGCCGGGCCAGCCGACGGTGTTTCGCTCGATGGTGAGCCTGCTCAACACCGCGCTGAGCGGCAACACGTTGAGCATCGACAGCCCGACACCGCTGCGCATCGGCACCTTGCTGAGCGCCTTGGTGCAGGACACCCATACACTCAAATTCGTGCCGCTGAGCAGCCGTCAGGAACAGTTGGCGGTGACGCAACAATTGGTCAGCCAGCAAAGTCGCCAGGGTTCTCTGGATGGCTTGATCAAGGTCCTGCAAAACCTGCCGCCGTCGGATCAAACCTCCAGCGACCTGCGCGCCGCCGTGGACAAATTGCTCGCTGGCCTGCCGGACGCCCAACAATTGAGTACGCCCAAAGGCCTGGCCCAGGCGCTGGCCAACAGTGGCCTGTTCCTCGAAGCCAAATTGCTGACCGGACAAAACCCGACGCTGGTGCCAGACATGAAAGGCGACCTGCTCAAGCTGATCGCCCAACTGACGCCGGGCCTGCCGGCCAACACCAATCTCAACGCAATCATCGCCGCCAACACCCTGGCCCAGGCCATGCCGAGTTTCGTGCGCAATGCCCTCGGCATGCTCGGGCAAGTCAGTGCCAAACCGTCGCCGACCAGCTTCCCACTGCCCGAGCGCCTGCTGCAAAGCGCGGAAGGCGAAGATGATCTCGAGCACCTGCTGCGCCTGGCTGCGGCGGCGGTTTCACGTTTGCAAAGTCATCAGCTGTCGAGCCTTGAGCAGACTGGCGTCACCAGTGACGGGCGGTTGATGAGCACCTGGCAACTGGAAATCCCCATGCGCAACCTGCAGGACATCGTGCCGTTGCAGGTCAAATTCCAGCGCGAAGAAGCCCCCGAAAAAGAACAACCGCGCGAACGCCGCGACGAACGCGAACCCAAGCAACCACTATGGCGCGTCGAGCTGGCATTCGACATGGAACCGTTGGGGCCGTTGCAGATTCAGGCCCAACTGATCAAAGGCAGCCTCTCCAGTCAGCTGTGGGCCGAACGGCCGTACACCGCGAGCCTGATCGAAAGCAATCTGGCCGCGCTGCGCCAGCGCCTGCTGGATTCCGGGCTGAACGTCGGCGATCTGGATTGCCACCTCGGCACACCGCCACAAGGCCCTCAAACCCGTCTCGAACAACGCTGGGTCGACGAAACCGCATGAACGAATCCACCGCACCGCGCCAGGCCATCGCCCTCAAATACGACGGCAGCCACGCACCTACCCTTACGGCCAAAGGTGACGAAGAACTGGCTGAAGAAATTCTACGGATTGCCCGTGACTACGAAGTGCCGATTTACGAGAACGCCGAACTGGTGAAACTGCTGGCGCGGATGGAATTGGGCGAGAGTATTCCCGAGGAGTTGTACCGCACGATTGCCGAGATCATTGCATTTGCCTGGAATCTGAAAGGCAAGTTTCCGGCGGGGCATGATCCGCATGCGGTGACGGTGGAGAAGGACGTCACCGAGCGCGGGGATGATTATTGAATCTTTGTTGAATGTAAAAAGATCGCAGCCCCGTTTCACTCGACAGCTCCTACAGGGCGTACACCATCCCAATGTAGGAGCTGTCGAGTGAAACGAGGCTGCGATCTTTTGCTCTTCTCAGTTTCTGTGCAACTTGCTCATCAACTCCGCCTCAGCCTGGGTCAAGCCGCAAGACTGAGTCAGCTCATCGACGCTGGCCCCCATCCCCACCAGACGCGCGGCCTGGGCGAATGAAAGGCTCGACGGATCACGCTGCTCCAACTGCGCCAGCTTGTCCGGCAACGGCCCGACCACCGCGCGCAGTTCGTGCAGGTCTTCACCCATGCGCACGTTGCCGTTCTGGTAGTCGTCGACGCGCTTGGCCAGGTCCTTGATGCGCTGATCGCGCAGCGCATCGCCCTGAGCCTGTTGTGCGGCGACCTGCCTTTGAGCGCGGATGTACGCCAGGAACATCGCCAGCGTGCCTGCCCACAAAAGGAACAGGACAATCACAGCCACCTCAAGAATCAATCAGATACTCTCCAGTTCCGACCATTCTTCTTCGCTCATCATCTTGTCCAGCTCGACCAGGATCAGCAGTTCATTGTTCTTGTTGCACACGCCTTGAATGAACTTGGCGGACTCTTCGTTACCGACGTTCGGTGCGGTCTCGATTTCCGACTGACGCAGATAAACCACTTCAGCCACGCTATCGACCATGATCCCGACCACTTGCTTGTCGGCTTCGATGATGACGATGCGGGTGTTGTCACTGACGTCGACCGTGCCCAGGCCGAAACGCTGACGGGTGTCGATCACGGTGACCACGTTGCCGCGCAGGTTGATGATACCCAGCACGTAGCTCGGGGCACCCGGTACCGGAGCGATTTCGGTGTAGCGCAGGACTTCCTGAACGCGCATCACGTTAATGCCGTAGGTTTCATTGTCCAGCTTGAAGGTGACCCATTGCAGGATCGGATCTTCGGAACCTTTTGCCGCCGTCGCCTTGTCATTCATACCCTGACCCCTCGAAAAACCGCCCTAGCGGTGTGTATTCAGTGCACCGGCACTTGAATGCCGATGCGTGTTTTTTATGTCGGTTTGTGGTTCGGCTTACTGCCGCCCATGTGCTTCGCCCCGCCGCTGGCGATCAATTCGGCCAGTGCGGCGACATCGAGCAAAGCGCACATGTGTTCAATCACCGTGCCGGCGAGCCATGGCCGCTGCCCCCGGTGACTTCTCCATTTGATTTCATTCGGGTCCAGGCGCAACGAGCGGCTGACCTGATGCACCGCCAGCCCCCACTCATAGCCCTGAACTGAAATAACGTATTGCAGGCCCTGGCGGAAATCGTCGCGGTAGCGGTCCGGCATGACCCAGCGTGCGGTATCCAGCACCTTCAGGTTGCCGGCCTGGCTTGGCAGGATCCCGAGGAACCATTCCGGCTGACCGAACAACGGCGTCAGCTCGTGGCCGGCCAGGGAATAAATCGAACCCAGGCACACCAGCGGCACCGCGAGGGTCAACCCGGCGACATCGAACAACAGGCATTCGAACGGCTCGGCCGCCCAGGCCGGACGATCGTCATTTTCCACCGGAGGCGGCGTGTTGCTCGGCGGCAGATGAACTTCCACCACCGGCGGCACCAACGCTTGCAGCAACGGCGCAATCGTCGACACGGACGCCAGAATCGGTGCCGGCGCTTCGATCACGGCCACCGGTGCCTTCGCCACTGGCGCAACAACGGGGGCCGCGACCACTGCCGGCTTCTGCGCATCGCGCGCCTGCTCTTCGAGCATCGCCGCCTGGAACTCGTCCAGCGCAGCTTCAGCCTCGACAACCTCAGGGAACGCCTCGACTTCAGGCAACAGCTCTTCGGTCGCGTCCTGCAGCAAGCCATCCAGATAAGACTGAAGGGCCAATTGCGGGCGCGAGGTGATCTTCACCGGCCGGGTCATGCGAATACCATCGTAGGAATCAGGCTCATCTCAAGCCACCTGCGGAACAAGTTGCTGGGCCAACAGATGCTTGAGCAGTGCGCGGTAGGCGAGAACGCCGCGACTCTTGCCATCGAATTGCGACGGCGTCAGCCCTGCCCGGCTCGCGTCACGCAAGCGGGTGTCGATCGGGATGTAGCCTTGCCAGATTTCTTCCGGGTACTTGTCGCGCAGCACGCGCAGAGTGCCAAGCGAAGCCTGGGTGCGGCGGTCGAACAGGGTCGGCACGATGTTGAACGGCAACGCCAGTTTGCGCGAGCGGTTGATCATCGCCAGCGTGTTGACCATGCGTTCCAGGCCTTTGACCGCCAGGTGCTCGGTCTGCACCGGAATCACCAACTGCTGGCTGGCCGCCAAGGCATTGACCATCAGCACGCCGAGCAACGGCGGGCTGTCGATCACGGCGTAATCGAAGTCTTGCCACAACTGCGCCAGACTCTTGGCGATCACCAGGCCCAAACCGCTCTGGCCCGGCGACTGGCGCTCAAGGGTGGCCAGCGCGGTGCTCGATGGCAACAGGGAAATGCGTTCGTCGCTGGTGGGCATCAACAACTGACCGGGCAAGCCTTGCGGCACGTTGCCCTTGTGCAGAAACAGGTCGTAGCTGCTGTGCTCCAGGCTGTCGGGGTCGTAACCGAAGTAGCTGGTCATGGAGCCGTGGGGGTCGAGATCGACCACAACCACGCGCTTGCCCGCCTCCGCCAGTAAACCGGCTAAAGCAATGGAGGAAGTGGTTTTACCGACACCACCCTTTTGATTGGCAACTGCCCAGACTCTCATTCGGATTGTTCCTCCCGGTCGAAAACGTCGACCGAGAAATAGCTCAACGTATTAATGCGGGTGACGGAGAATTGACGGCACTCTCGCGTCCCGGCGACTTGACCGGGGTCGGTGCAGTTTGTGTGCCAGCCCGCTTCAATGCGGCATCCGGTTGTGCATGAGCCGTTCCGGTACCGGTGAGGCTACGGCGTACATCAAGATTGCGTGACACCACCAGCACCACCCGACGGTTGCGCGCACGGCCTTCGGCGGTGGCGTTGTTGGCCACTGGCTGGAATTCGCCATAACCCACCGATGCCAGGCGACCAGGGTTCACGCCCTGCATCGCCAGCATCCGCACGATGCTCGCCGAACGGGCCGAGGACAGTTCCCAGTTGGTTGGGTATTGCGCGGTGCGGATCGGTTGATCGTCGGTGAAACCTTCGACGTGGATCGGGTTGTCGAACGGCCGGAGGATCGCAGCGACCTTGTCGATGATGTTGAACGCAATGTCGCTGGGCATGGCGTCGCCGCTGCCGAACAACAGGCTGGAATTGAGTTCGATCTCGACCCACAACTCGTTGCCGCGCACGGTCATCTGGTTGGAACTGATCAAGTCGCCAAACGCCGCGCTGATGTCATCGGCGATGCTTTTGAGTGGATCGTTGGCGGCCTGGGCGATGCCGGCGTCGATCTGCTCGCTGTCCTTGACCAGCGGTTTGGCCGGGGTCACGGTCTTCGGTCTCTCTTCGCCAATGGGAATCGGCTTGAGGGCGCGGTCAGAGTCGGTAAACACCCCGATCAACGCCTCGGAAATGATCTTGTACTTGCCTTCGTTGATCGACGAGATCGAGTACATCACCACGAAGAACGCGAACAGCAAGGTGATGAAGTCGGCGTAGGAAACCAGCCAACGTTCATGGTTCACATGTTCTTCATGTTGCCTGCGACGAGCCATGATCCATTTCCCCCATCAATCCATGAAGCCCTGAAGCTTCAACTCAATAGAGCGAGGGTTTTCACCTTCGGCGATCGACAGGATCCCTTCCAGCAACATTTCGCGATAGCGCGACTGCCGTAACGCGATGGACTTGAGCTTGGCGGCAATCGGCAACAGCACCAGGTTGGCACTGGCCACGCCGTAGATGGTAGCGACGAAGGCGACGGCGATGCCACTGCCCAGTTGCGATGGGTCGCCCAGGTTGCCCATGACGTGAATCAGGCCCATCACCGCACCGATGATACCGATGGTCGGCGCGTAGCCGCCCATGCTTTCAAAGACTTTGGCGGCTTCGATGTCGCGGCTTTCCTGGGTGTAGAAATCCACTTCCAGAATGCTGCGGATCGCTTCCGGCTCGGCACCGTCGACCAGCAATTGCAGGCCTTTACGCGAGTAGCTGTCAGGTTCGGCGTCGGCCACCCCTTCCAGCCCGAGCAAACCTTCCTTGCGAGCGGTCAGACTCCAGTTCACCACGCGATCAATGCCGCCGGCCAGGTCCACGCGAGGCGGAAACAGAATCCAGGCGAGAATCTGGATGGCACGCTTGAAGGCACTCATCGGCGATTGCAGCAGCGCGGCACCGATGGTGCCACCGAGTACGATCAACGCCGCCGGGCCGTTGGCCAGTGCGCCGAGGTGACCGCCTTCAAGGTAGTTGCCGCCGATGATGGCGACGAACGCCATGATGATCCCGATAAGGCTGAGCACATCCATCAGATGCAAGCCTCAACCAGGTGCCGACCGATGTCGTCGAGGCTGTACACCGCGTCCGCGAGTTCGGCTTTGACGATGGCCATTGGCATGCCGTAGATCACACAACTGGCTTCATCCTGGGCCCAGATCGCACTGCCACCCTGCTTGAGCAGACGCGCGCCTTCGCGACCGTCGGCGCCCATGCCGGTCAGTACCACCGCCAGAACTTTGTCGCCGTAGGACTTGGCCGCGGAACCGAAGGTAATGTCCACGCACGGCTTGTAGTTCAGACGCTCGTCGCCCGGCAGGATTTTCACCGCGCCACGGCCATCGATCATCATCTGCTTGCCACCCGGTGCGAGCAGCGCCAGGCCCGGACGCAGGATGTCGCCATCCTCGGCTTCCTTGACACTGATGCGGCACAGCTTGTCCAGGCGCTCGGCGAAGGCCTTGGTGAAGGCTGCCGGCATGTGCTGGATCAACACGATGGGTGCCGGGAAGTTGGCCGGCAACTGTGTCAGAACCCGTTGCAGCGCAACCGGGCCACCGGTGGAGGTACCGATGGCGACCAATTTGTAGGCTTTGCGTTTCGGCGCGGGAGATGACGGAGCCGCTGCATGGGGGCGCGCCGCAATCGGTGCCGGTGCCGGACGCGCAGGCGCGCTGCTGCCGTAGCTGCCGACGCTCGAAGGCGCAGGCGTCGGGGCTGGCGCAGCGACCGGTGCCGGAGGGGTGTAGGCGCTGACACGACGGTTACTGCGCGAGATGCTGAGAATCTTCTCGCACAGCAGTTGCTTGACCTTCTCCGGGTTACGGGAGATGTCTTCGAAATTCTTCGGCAGGAAGTCCACCGCGCCGGCGTCCAGCGCATCGAGGGTGACCCGGGCGCCTTCGTGGGTCAGCGAGGAGAACATCAACACCGGGGTCGGGCAGCGCTGCATGATGTGCCGCACCGCCGTGATGCCATCCATCATTGGCATCTCGTAGTCCATGGTGATCACGTCTGGCTTGAGGGCCAGGGCCTGATCGATCGCCTCTTTTCCGTTGGTCGCCGTACCGACGACCTGGATATTTGAATCCGCTGCAAGAATTTCCGAGACGCGGCGGCGGAAAAACCCCGAATCGTCCACCACCAGGACTTTGACTACCATAAACACTCCGTTAGACGGGGCGAGGCTCTGGCGCCCCGCTCCCCCAGAATCAAATACGCCGTGCGGCGTAACGCTTGAGCATGCTCGGAACATCGAGAATCAGAGCAATGCGGCCGTCACCGGTGATGGTGGCACCGGACATGCCCGGGGTTCCCTGGAGCATTTTGCCCAATGGCTTGATGACCACTTCTTCCTGGCCCACCAACTGATCGACGACGAAGCCGATCCGTTGAGTGCCCACCGAAAGGATCACCACATGGCCCTCGCGCTGCTCTTCGTGAGCGGCGGAGCTGACCAGCCAGCGCTTGAGGTAGAACAAGGGCAGCGCCTTGTCCCGCACGATCACCACTTCCTGGCCGTCCACCACGTTGGTGCGCGACAGGTCGAGGTGGAAGATCTCGTTGACGTTCACCAGCGGGAACGCGAACGCCTGGTTGCCGAGCATGACCATCAGCGTCGGCATGATCGCCAGGGTCAACGGGACCTTGATGACGATCTTCGAGCCTTTGCCCTTGGTCGAGTAGATATTGATGGTGCCGTTGAGCTGGGCGATCTTGGTTTTCACCACGTCCATGCCCACGCCACGACCGGACACGTCGGAGATCTCGGTCTTGGTCGAGAAGCCCGGCGCGAAGATCAGGTTGAAGCAATCGGACTCGCTGAGACGGTCCGCCGCATCCTTGTCCATCAAACCTTTTTTCACGGCGATACCGCGCAAAACGTCAGCGTCCATGCCCTTGCCGTCATCGGAGATGGACAGCAGGATGTGGTCGCCTTCCTGTTCAGCGGACAGAATCACTTTGCCGCTGCGAGGCTTGCCCATCGCTTCGCGATCAGCCGGCTCTTCGATACCGTGGTCGACCGAGTTGCGCACCAAGTGGACCAACGGGTCGGCCAGGGCCTCGACGAGGTTCTTGTCGAGGTCGGTTTCTTCGCCGACCAGTTCCAGGTTGATCTCTTTCTTGAGCTGGCGAGCCAGGTCGCGAACCAGACGCGGGAAGCGCCCGAAGACCTTCTTGATCGGTTGCATCCGGGTCTTCATGACCGCGGTTTGCAGGTCAGCCGTGACCACATCGAGGTTCGACACGGCCTTGGACATGGCTTCGTCGCCGCTGTTGAGGCCCAGACGAACCAGGCGGTTACGAACCAGTACCAGCTCGCCGACCATGTTCATGATTTCGTCGAGACGCGCGGTGTCGACCCGCACGGTGGTCTCGGCTTCGCTGGTTGGCTTTTCCGCGGGCGGCGCGGCCGGGGCACGAGCAGGAGCCGGCGCTGCGGCGGCAGCAGGCTTCGGTGCTTCTGCTTTGGGCTCGGGGGCTTTTGGCTCGGGTGCCTTGCCCACAGGTGCTGGTGCCTTGGCAACCGGAGTCGCTACCGAAGCAACAGCAGACGCAGTGCCCACTTCAGTGAACTTGCCCTTGCCATGCAATTCGTCGAGCAGCGATTCGAATTCATGATCGGAGATCAGATCGCTACCGGCCGCAGCGGCGGTTGGCGCTGCCGGGGCTGGCGCCGAAGCGATTGCCGATTCCAGCGCATCGACCGCAAAGTTGCCTTTGCCGTGCAACTGGTCGAGCAGTGCTTCGAACTCGTCGTCGGTGATGTCGGAGCTGTCGCCGGCGGCTTTCGGAGCAGCCGGCGCAGCAGGCGCAGCGGCTACTGCATCGGCGGCGAACTGGCCTTTGCCGTGCAATTGATCGAGCAACGACTCGAACTCGGCATCGGTGATTTCGTCACTGGCGGCTGCATCGGCGGCAGGCTGCGAAACAGGCTGCGCAGCCGCTACGGGCGCCTCGGCCTGGGCCTTGACGGCGTTCAGCGAGTCCAGCAGTTGTTCGAATTCGTTATCGGTAATGTCGCCCGATTCGCTTTCGGCGACCGGTGCTTCAACCACTTCAGCGACCGGCGCCGGTGCAGCTTCCATTTGCGGCTCGGCCAGACGGGCCAGCGCCGCGAGTAATTCAGGCGTGGCAGCCGTGATCGGGCTGCGTTCGCGGACTTCGCTGAACATGCTGTTCACCGCGTCCAGCGCTTCGAGAACCACGTCCATCAGTTCCGAGTCGACGCGACGCTCACCCTTGCGCAGGATGTCGAACACGTTCTCGGCGATGTGACAGCACTCCACCAGCTCGTTGAGCTGGAGGAAGCCGGCGCCCCCTTTTACAGTGTGAAAACCGCGAAAAATTGCATTGAGCAAGTCCGCATCATCAGGTCGGCTTTCCAGCTCGACCAGCTGCTCGGACAGTTGCTCTAGAATCTCGCCGGCCTCAACCAGGAAATCCTGAAGGATCTCTTCATCGGCGCCGAAGCTCATTAAGGGGGTGCTCCTACAGGTCTAAAAACCCAGAAAACTAAAATCCAAGACTGGATAACAAATCGTCCACATCGTCCTGACCGGACACAACGTCTTCTCTTTTATCGGCATGAATCTGCGGACCTTCACCCTGAGAGAGATGTTTTTGTGGATCTTTTTCAGCAAGCATCGCCTCACGGTCGTGTTCGATACCCGCAAAGCGGTCTACGTGACTGGCCATGAGCACGAGCTTGAGCAGATTGCTTTCAACTTCGGTGACCAATTGGGTCACACGCTTGATCACCTGACCGGTGAGGTCCTGGTAATCCTGGGCCAGCAGAATGTCGTTGAGGTTGCTCGACACGACGCGGTTGTCTTCACTGCTGCGTGTCAGGAAACCATCGACCCGCCGGGCCAGTTCGCGGAACTCTTCAGCCCCGACTTCGCGACGCATGAACCGCCCCCAATCCGTGCTCAGCGCCTGGGCTTCATCGCTCAGGCTGTTGATCAGCGGCGTGGCGTTTTCCACCAGGTCCATGGTGCGGTTGGCCGCGGCCTCGGTCAGCTTGACCACATAGGACAGGCGCTCGGTGGCATCCGTGATCTGAGACACTTCCTCAGCTTGCGGCATGTGCGGGTCAATCTGGAAATTGACGATCGCGCTATGCAGCTCGCGGGTGAGCTTGCCCACTTCCTGATACAGGCCGCGGTCACGGGTCTGGTTGAGCTCATGGATCAGTTGCACAGCGTCGCCAAACTTGCCTTTTTCAAGGCTGTCGACCAGTTCGACCGCGTGTTTTTTCAGGGTCGACTCAAAATCGCCCTGTGAAGATTCGTTATGCTCCATAGCTCCCCCGTGCGCAGTACATCAGCCGATGCGTTCGAAAATCTTCTCGATTTTTTCTTTCAACGCCTGGGCTGTGAAGGGTTTGACCACATAGCCGTTAACACCGGCCTGGGCCGCTTCGATGATTTGCTCGCGCTTGGCTTCGGCGGTCACCATCAGCACCGGCAGGTGCTTGAGCCTTTCATCGGCGCGCACCGCACGAAGCAGGTCGATGCCGGTCATACCGGGCATGTTCCAGTCGGTAACCAGAAAATCGAAGTTACCGCTTTGCAGCATCGGCAACCCGGTCAGCCCGTCATCGGCTTCGGCGGTGTTGGTGAACCCAAGGTCACGCAACAGGTTTTTTATGATCCGCCGCATCGTTGAGAAGTCATCAACGATGAGGATTTTCATGTTCTTGTCCAATTCGACCTCCAAGCAGTCTTAAACGCGCCCAGCACCTGGACGCGCCATTTCAATCAATCCGGCAAAGCACTCAATGACTGTCTGGAGCACAACAGATCGAGACCGGTACGGTTCAACACCACACCAGCTCCATTCGCAGTGTCCCCACACTGCCTTCAGCGCGCTCGCCACTCCCCCAAACGCCCCCGCAAACGGGCCGCGCACTGGCTGTGTAACTGGCTGACCCGCGACTCGCTGACCCCCAGGACCTCACCGATTTCCTTGAGATTCAACTCTTCGTCGTAGTACAGCGCCAACACCAGTCGCTCACGCTCCGGCAAATTGGCAATCGCGTCCGCCAGCGCCGCCTGGAAGCGTTCATCTTCCAGATCGCGTGACGGCTCGAGATGAGCACTCGCGCCATCCTCATGCAGCCCTTCGTGTTCGCCGTCCTGCAACAGATCGTCGAAACTGAATAACCGGCTGCCCAGGGTGTCGTTCAAAATCCCGTAATAATCGTCGAGACTCAATTGGAGTTCGGCCGCAACTTCGTGATCTTTAGCGTCACGGCCGGTTTTAGCTTCAATCGAGCGAATCGCGTCGCTGACCATGCGGGTATTGCGGTGGACCGAACGTGGCGCCCAGTCCCCCTTGCGCACTTCATCGAGCATCGCGCCGCGGATTCGAATGCCCGCGTACGTCTCGAAACTCGCGCCTTTGCTGGCGTCGTATTTGGTTGATACTTCAAGCAGGCCGATCATCCCGGCCTGGATCAGGTCTTCGACCTGGACACTGGCCGGCAGACGCGCCAGCAAGTGGTAGGCAATGCGTTTGACCAGTGGCGCGTAACGCTCGATCAGCTCGTACTGCGCGTCACGTGCCGACTGCTTGTAGAGGTTGTAACCGCTGGCTGTCATAGCACGGGTCCTGCAGTTTGTTGCACGAGGCGCTCGACGAAAAACTCCAGATGTCCACGAGGGTTGGCCGGCAGTGGCCAGGTATCGACTTTCTGCGCAATGGCCTTGAACGCCAGGGCGCACTTGGAACGCGGAAAGGCTTCATACACCGCGCGTTGCTTCTGCACGGCCTTGCGTACGCTTTCGTCGTAAGGCACTGCGCCGACGTATTGTAAGGCGACGTCGAGGAAGCGATCCGTGACCTTGGTCAACTTGGCGAACAGGTTGCGGCCTTCCTGCGGGCTCTGCGCCATGTTGGCCAGGACGCGGAAGCGGTTCATGCCGTAGTCGCGGTTAAGCAGTTTGATCAGCGCGTAGGCGTCGGTGATCGAGGTCGGTTCGTCGCACACCACCAGCAAGACTTCCTGCGCGGCGCGCACGAAGCTGACTACCGAGTCACCAATGCCCGCAGCGGTGTCGATCACCAATACGTCGAGGTTGTCGCCGATATCACTGAACGCCTGGATCAGGCCGGCATGCTGGGCCGGGCTCAGATGAACCATGCTCTGGGTGCCGGAGGCGGCCGGGACGATGCGGATACCGCCAGGCCCTTGCAACAGCACGTCGCGCAGCTCACAGCGGCCTTCGATCACGTCGGCCAGCGTGCGTTTGGGTGTCAGTCCCAACAGAACGTCGACGTTCGCCAGCCCCAGATCGGCATCCAGCAGCATGACGCGCCGGCCGAGCTCAGCTAGAGCCAGGGACAAGTTCACTGACACGTTAGTCTTCCCGACGCCACCTTTGCCGCCGGTCACCGCGATCACCTGTACGGGATGCATGCTGCCCATGTTATTTCTTTACCTTGTCTTACTTAGACGGAGGCCACATTACTGGCTGCGCGTTCACCATCGGAACAATGCATGGCAGACCATCGATGTAGGTACAAAAAATGTTCATTAACACCTCAGCCAACCTGCTTGGTCGGGCTGTGGTAAATATCAGCGAACATGTCAGCCATGGCTTCTTCGCTGGGTTCTTCCTGCATTTGTACGCTAACGGCGCGGCTGACCAACTGATGACGACGTGGCAGATGCAAATCATCCGGAATCCGTGGACCATCGGTCAGGTAAGCCACCGGCAACTCATGACTGATCGCCAGGCTCAACACCTCGCCCAGACTTGCCGTTTCATCCAGTTTAGTCAGGATGCAGCCGGCGAGGCCGCAGCGTTTGTAACTGTGATAAGCGGCAGTTAGAACCTGTTTCTGGCTGGTGGTTGCCAGGACCAGATAATTTTTTGATTTGATGCCGCGCCCGGCCAGGCTTTCGAGCTGCATGCGCAGTGCCGGATCGCTGGCCTGAAGGCCGGCGGTATCGATCAGCACCACGCGTTTGCGCAGCAAGGGCTCCAGCGCCTGCACCAGGGATTGACCCGGATCGACGTGGGTCACCGACACGTTAAGGATCCGGCCCAGCGTCTTGAGCTGTTCCTGGGCACCAATGCGATAGCTGTCCATGCTCACCAGCGCGATGTTCTGCGCGCCGTACTTGAGCACGTAACGGGCCGCGAGCTTGGCCAGCGTGGTGGTCTTGCCCATGCCGGCCGGACCGACCATGGCAATCACACCGCCCTCTTCCAGTGGCTCGACTTCCGGGGTGGCGATCATCCGCGCCAGGTGCGCGAGCAACATGCGCCAGGCCTGACGAGGCTCTTCAATGTCGGTAATCAGTGCCAGCAGATCGCGCGACAACGGGCCGGACAGGCCGATGCGTTGCAGGCGACGCCAGAGGTTGGCCTGGGCCGGACGGCTGCCTTGCAGCTGATTCCAGGCCAGCGAGCCAAGCTGCACTTCCATCAGTTCACGCAGGCTGTTGAGCTCGAAACGCATCGAATCGAATGCGCGCGGATCGACACCGGTCGCCGCAGCAGGCGCGGGGGCCGGACGCCGAGGTTCGGCGAGCGCCGGTTCGATCAGCGGTTCGGCGGCGGTCAACGGCAGGCCGGCGAACAACTGGCGATTGGTGGTCTTGTCGCTCTCGCCATCGCCGCGCAGGCTCAGTTCGGCCTGGGCGGTGACGATCCGCGACTGGGTCTTGCGCAGCTCATCCTCGAGTTCCATGTTCGGAACACGCGGGGCCAGCGCCGACAATTTGTAATCCAGGGCAGCCGTCAGCTCGACACCGCCGGCGATCCGGCGATTGCCAATGATGGCGGCATCAGCGCCCAGCTCATCACGAACCAGTTTCATGGCCTGACGCATATCGGCGGCGAAAAAACGCTTAACTTGCATAAACCACTACCTCAGCCGTTGGGCCCTACTGTCGCAACGATGGTCACTTGCTTGTTGTCAGGAATTTCCTGGTAAGCCAACACGTGCAAACCCGGCACTGCCAGCCGACCGAATCGCGAGAGCATCGCGCGAACCGGACCGGCCACCAGCAGAATCACCGGCTGACCTTGCATTTCCTGACGCTGCGCCGCATCGATCAACGAGCGTTGCAGTTTTTCCGCCATGCTTGGCTCCAGCAGAACACCCTCTTCCGAGCCTTGTCCTGCCTTCTGAAGACTATTGAGCAATATTTGTTCCAACCTTGGTTCCAAGGTGATCACAGGCAGCTCCGACTCAGTGCCTACAATGCTTTGCACGATTGCACGGGATACGCCGACGCGCACTGCGGCCACCAAAGCGGCGGTATCTTGACTCTTGGCGGCGTTGTTCGCGATGGCTTCGGCGATGCTGCGGATGTCCCGCACCGGCACCTGTTCGGCCAGCAACGCCTGCAAGACTTTGAGCAGTTGCGACAGCGAAACCACCCCCGGCACCAGCTCTTCGGCCAGTTTCGGTGAGCTTTTGGCCAGCAATTGCATGAGTTGCTGGACTTCTTCGTGGCCGATCAGCTCGCTGGAGTGCTTGTACAGAATCTGGTTCAAGTGGGTCGCCACCACCGTACTGGCATCGACCACGGTGTAACCGAGGGATTGCGCCTGGGCACGCTGGCTGATTTCGATCCACACCGCTTCCAGGCCAAAAGCCGGATCTTTGGCGGTGATGCCATTGAGCGTGCCGTAGACCTGACCCGGGTTGATCGCCAGTTCGCGCTCCGGGTAAATCTCCGCTTCAGCCAGGATCACGCCCATCAGGGTCAGGCGATAGGCGCTAGGCGCCAGGTCGAGGTTGTCACGGATATGCACAGTCGGCATCAGGAAGCCCAGGTCCTGGGAGAGCTTTTTACGCACCCCCTTGATCCGCGCCAGCAACTGCCCACCCTGGTTGCGATCCACCAGCGGAATCAGGCGGTAGCCCACTTCCAGGCCAATCATGTCGATCGGCGTCACGTCATCCCAGCCAAGCTCCTTGGTTTCCTGAGCCCGGGCCGGTGACGGCAGCAACTCCTGCTGACGCTTGACCTCTTGCAGGGCCTGAACCTTGACCGCGTTCTGCTTCTTCCAGAACAGGTAAGCGCCACCGGCCGCCAGGGCTGCCATGGACAGAAAGGAGACGTGTGGCATGCCGGGCACCAGGCCCATCACCGCCATCAAGCCTGCGGCCACCGCCAAGGCTTTCGGCGAGGCGAACATCTGACGATTGATTTGTTTACCCATGTCTTCCGAGCCGGAAGCACGGGTCACCATGATCGCGGCGGCGGTCGACAACAGCAGTGATGGCAATTGCGCCACCAAACCGTCACCGATGGTCAACAGCGCATAAACCTTGCCGGCATCACCAAAGCTCATGCCGTGCTGGAAGATACCCACCGCCATGCCGCCGATCAGGTTGATGAACAGAATCAGCAGACCGGCGATGGCATCACCGCGCACGAATTTGCTGGCACCGTCCATGGAACCGTAGAACTCGGCCTCCTGGGCGACTTCCATCCGGCGCAGTTTCGCCTGGTTCTGATCGATCAGGCCGGCGTTCAAGTCGGCGTCGATCGCCATCTGTTTACCGGGCATCGCGTCGAGGGTGAAACGCGCGCTCACCTCGGAAATCCGCCCGGCGCCCTTGGTTACCACGACGAAGTTGATGATCATCAAAATCGCGAAGACCACGATACCGACCACGTAGTTACCGCCGATCACCACTTCACCGAAGGCCTGGATCACCTTACCGGCGGCGGCATGGCCGTCCTGACCGTGGAGCATCACCACCCGCGTGGAGGCCACGTTCAGCGCCAGTCGCAGCAATGTCGCCACCAGCAGAATGGTCGGGAACACCGCAAAATCCAGCGGCCGCAAGGCGTACACGCAGACCAGCAACACGACGATGGACAAGGCAATGTTGAAGGTGAAAAACACGTCCAGCAGGAACGGCGGCACCGGCAACATCATCATGGCCAGCATGACCAGCAGCAACAGCGGCACGCCCAGATTGCCCCGACTGAGGTCGGCGACGTTTGTGCGGGCACTGTTGATTAACTGAGAGCGATCCACCGGTTTTCCCCGTTCCTTTAAAGCAAACTTTTGACGCCTGAAGCAGGCGCAGGGCGGCTATTGCAAGAAGCCTTCCAACTTTTGCCAAGGAGGGAAATAGATAGATTTGTTGAGCCCGGGGTAGCAGCTGCCGAGCTGCGCGAGGCTGCGCAGCAGTCGCAAATCCTGTGCGAGGACTGCGTCCTCGAACGCAGCCTCGCAAGCTCGGCAGCTGCTACGAACAAGGTGGATCAGAGGCGGGACATGACATCGCTCAAGTTCACTGCCCCACCATTCGTCCAAAGACCTGCACAGCCGTAAGTTTTGATAGTAGCCAAAACGGCCTTATGGGTATTGGATGGTGATCATCAGCGTTGGTAATACCAAGCGCCGGAGCAGCGATCATGCCCAAGAAAGCGGTCAAGTCATTCAACGATGCCAAAGGCTTCGATCTGGTTGCGCCCAAGCAACAGGACGACAGGAAGAAACAGGAAAACAGTATCGCGAAAGAGCCCGGCAATGAAAAAGCCAAGAGGCGGCATCAGCGCCCGTAGGCGCTGTCGAAGGCGGCGATCTTTTTGATTTCAGAACCGTAGACCCGATCAGGAATCGCGCCGCAGATCCGGCGGAATCGGCAAATCATCTTTCAGCGGATCCGGACGTTTGCCCTTGCCCGCGCGGTACTGGCGGATCTGGTAGACGTACGCCAATACCTGAGCCACCGCCAGATACAGCCCACCTGGAATTTCCTGATCCAGTTCCGTGGAGTAGTAAATCGAACGCGCCAGGGCGGGCGATTCGAGTAACTGCACTTGGTTGGCCACGGCGATTTCGCGGATCTTCAAGGCCAGGAAGTCGCTACCCTTGGCGATCAGCATCGGCGCACCACCCTTCTCCGGATCGTACTTGAGCGCCACGGCGTAGTGGGTCGGGTTGGTGATGACCACGTCGGCGTCGGGGATCGCGGCCATCATTCGCCGCTGCGACATCTCGCGCTGCAACTGGCGAATGCGCTGTTTGACCTCCGGCCGCCCCTCCTGATCCTTGTGCTCGTCACGCACTTCCTGCTTGGTCATCAGCAGCTTATTGTGGCTTTCCCAGAGCTGCACCGGCACGTCGACCGCCGCGATGATGATCAGCCCGCAAGCCATCCACAAGGTGCTCCAGCCGACCACTTGCAGGCTGTGAATGATCGCCATGTCCAACGGCTCATGAGCGATGCGCAGCAGATCGTCGATGTCCGACGACAAGACCGCCAACGCCACGAACAACACGATGAAAAACTTCGCCAGAGCCTTGAGCAGCTCCACCAGCGCCTTGGCCGAGAACATTCGTTTCAGCCCTGCGGCAGGATTCATGCGACTGAACTTGGGCGCCATGGAGCCAGCCGCAAACAGCCAGCCCCCCAGGGAAATCGGGCCGATCAGCGCGGCCAGCAGCAAGGTGATCATCACCGGCTGAATCGCGAACAAGGCGATCTGTCCCGAATGCAGCAGATAAGTCGCCATGGAGCGCTGATCCAGAATCACCTCTCGCGAGAGCGAGAAGTTCATGCGCATCAGCTCCATCAAATCCTGGGCCAGGGCGCCACCAAAAATCAGCAGCCCACCGGCGCCGGCGAGCATGACCGCCAGGGTGTTGAGCTCCTTGGAGCGCGCAATCTCACCCTTCTCACGGGAGTCCTTTTTGCGTTTCTCCGTGGGGTCTTCTGTTTTGTCCTGACCGCTTTCGCTCTCAGCCATGACTCAGCGCGCCTGTGCCAGTTCGCGTAACAACTGCAAGGCCTCGGCGGCCAGCGGTTGATACTGATTGAGAATGTCCGCCAGGCCGACCCAGACGATGAACAGTCCAAGTACCAGGGTCAGCGGGAAACCGATCGAGAAGATGTTCAGCTGCGGCGCCGCCCGGGTCATCACGCCAAACGCAATGTTGACCACCAGCAACGCGGTGATCGCCGGCAGCACCAGCAACAGCGCCGCACCAAGCACCCAGCCGAGCTTGCCGGCCAGTTCCCAGAAATGATTGACCATCAACCCGCCACCGACCGGCAGCGTGGTGAAGCTTTCAGTGAGGACTTCGAACACCACCAAGTGGCCGTTCATCGACAGAAACAACAGCGTCACCAGCATGGTGAAAAACTGCCCGATCACCGCCACTGACACGCCGTTCGTAGGGTCGACCATCGAAGCGAAGCCCATGCCCATCTGGATCGCGACAATTTGCCCGGCGACCACGAACGCCTGGAAGAACAGTTGCAAGGAGAAACCGAGAACCGCACCGATGATGATCTGCTCGGCAATCAGCAGCATCGCACTCAAGTCCAGCGCGTTGACCGCGGGCATGGGCGGCAGACCCGGTGCGATGACCACAGTGATCGCCAGCGCGAAGTACAAACGCACGCGTTTGGGCACCAGCGTCGTGCCGAAAATCGGCATGACCATCAGCAACGAGCCGATGCGAAACAGCGGCAACATGAACGTCGCCACCCAGGTGCTGATCTGGGTATCGGTCAGTTGCAGCAGCGACATGGCTTAACCGATGACCTGAGGAATGCTGTGGTACAGCTGAAGAATGTATTCCATGAAAGTCTGCACCAGCCACGGGCCGGCAACGATCAGCGTCACCAGCATCACCAGCAGACGCGGCAGGAAGCTCAGGGTCTGTTCGTTGATCTGCGTGGCCGCCTGGAACATCGCCACCAACAGCCCCACCAGCAAGCTCGGAATCACCAGCACGGCGACCATCATGGTGGTCAGCCACAGCGCTTCGCGAAAGATGTCCACGGCAACTTCGGGCGTCATGGTGAAACACCGCCGAAGCTGCTGGCCAACGTGCCGATGATCAACGCCCAGCCATCCACCAGCACGAACAGCATGATTTTGAACGGCAGGGAAATGATCAGTGGCGAGAGCATCATCATACCCATCGCCATCAGCACACTGGCCACCACCAGGTCGATGATCAGGAACGGAATGAAGATCATGAAGCCAATCTGGAACGCGGTTTTCAGTTCCGAGGTCACGAACGCCGGCACCAGAATCGTCAGCGGCGCCTGATCCGGCGTAGCAATATCAGTGCGCTTGGACAGGCGCATGAACAGCTCCAGATCGCTGCTGCGAGTCTGGGCCAGCATGAAGTCCTTGATCGGCACCTGAGCCTTGGCGACAGCATCCTGAGCGGTGAGTTTCTCCGCCAGATACGGCTGCAAGGCATCCTGATTCACCCGATCGAACACCGGCGCCATGATAAACATGGTGAGGAACAGCGCCATGCCGGTGAGGATCTGGTTCGACGGTGTCTGCTGCAAGCCCAGAGCCTGACGCAGGATCGAGAACACGATGATGATCCGGGTAAAACTGGTCATCAGCATGACGAACGCCGGGATGAAACTCAGC
Source organism: Pseudomonas sp. Pseusp15 (assembly GCF_059492165.1). Taxonomy (NCBI): domain Bacteria; kingdom Pseudomonadati; phylum Pseudomonadota; class Gammaproteobacteria; order Pseudomonadales; family Pseudomonadaceae; genus Pseudomonas; species Pseudomonas sp. Pseusp15. Next base: position 731,599 of record NZ_CP168523.1, on the reverse strand, counting down.
GCCGTCATGATCAGCAGGATTTGCAGGCTGACCGAGTATTCCTGGGCGCCATTGGCATTGGTGCCCAGGGTGATCGCCGGGATCGACAACGGATCGGCGGCGAACGCCAGTGGCGCAGCCAGCATCAGGGCCAGCGTCAAGACGATGCGTAACGCACCCATTACTTCTTATCCTTCTGATCCTTGCCAAGCATCTCCAACAGACGCTGGGCAAACTCCGGAGTCGCTTTCTCGGTTGCGCCCGGCACTTGTACCGGCTCCTTGAGCACATGCAACGCGGTGATGGTGCCGGGGCTCAGGCCGAGCAGAATCTGTTCGTTGCCGACCTGTACCAGCATCAAGCGGTCACGGGGGCCGAGGGCTCGGGAACCGATCAACTCGATCACTTGCCCCTTGCCCGCCGGGCCGGCCTGCTGAACCCGGCGTAGCAGCCAGGCGAGGAAGAAGATCAACCCCAACACCAGCAGCAAGCCGAACACCAATTGCGTCAATTGCCCGGCCACACCACTGCTGACAGCTGGCGCGGCGGCCGCTGTCGCAGCAGTCGTCACCGACTCGGCCGCCAGCACGCTGGATGGCAAGGCCAACAGAACCGCAAGAACCTTGTTCACTCAGCGCAGCTTCTTGATGCGTTCGCTTGGGCTGATCACGTCGGTCAGGCGGATGCCGAACTTTTCGTTGACCACTACCACTTCGCCGTGGGCGATGAGCGTGCCGTTGACCAGCACGTCCAGCGGCTCGCCGGCCAGGCGATCGAGCTCGATCACCGAACCCTGGTTGAGTTGCAGCAGGTTGCGGATGTTGATGTCGGTGCTGCCGACTTCCATGGAAATCGACACCGGGATATCAAGGATCACGTCCAGGTTCGGACCGTCCAGCGTCACTGGATCGTTGTTCTTCGGCACGCTGCCGAACTCTTCCATCGGCAGACGGTTGGAGCCCGACGTACCGGCATCGGCCGCCAGCAGCGCATCAATGTCAGCCTGCCCGGCGTCACCGGTCTCTTCCAGGGCCGCAGCCCATTCGTCGGCCAGTGCCTGGTCGTCCTGGGCGTTCATATCGTCGTTCATCATTTGTCCTCGGCGGGCAACAATTCAGTTAAATGCGTAGGGGGGGTACGAGCGCCTGTCAGCGGCGCTCGATCGGCTCGATCACTTGCAACGCGAGGTTGCCTTTGTGCGAGCCCATCTTGACCTTGAAGGCCGGCACGCCGTTGGCGCGCATGATCATTTCTTCCGGCATCTCGACCGGGATCACGTCGCCGGGCTGCATGTGCAGGATGTCGCGAAGGCGCAGCTGGCGGCGGGCAACGGTGGCACCGATCGGTACGTCGACGTCCAGCACGTCCTGGCGCAAGGCGTTGATCCAGCGCTCGTCCTGATCGTCGAGGTCCGACTGGAAGCCGGCATCGAGCATCTCGCGCACCGGCTCGATCATCGAGTAAGGCATGGTCACGTGCAGGTCGCCGCCACCGCCATCGAGTTCGATGTGGAACGTCGACACCACAATGGCTTCGCTCGGCCCGACGATGTTGGCCATGGCCGGGTTCACTTCCGAGTTGATGTACTCGAAGTTCACTTCCATGATCGCCTGCCAGGCTTCCTTCAAATCGACGAAAGCCTGTTCCAGCACCATGCGCACCACACGCAGTTCGGTGGGGGTGAATTCACGCCCTTCGATCTTCGCGTGACGGCCGTCGCCGCCGAAGAAGTTGTCCACCAGCTTGAACACCAGTTTGGCGTCGAGGATGAACAGCGCGGTGCCGCGCAGCGGTTTGATCTTGACCAGGTTGAGGCTGGTCGGCACGTACAGCGAGTGCACGTATTCACCGAACTTCATCACCTGCACGCCACCGACGGCAACGTCCGCCGAGCGGCGCAGCATGTTGAACATGCTGATGCGGGTGTAGCGGGCGAAACGCTCGTTGATCATTTCCAGCGTCGGCATGCGTCCACGGACGATGCGATCCTGGCTGGTCAGGTCGTAGCTTTTGACACTGCCGGGTTCGGCAGCGTTATCGGTCTGTACCAGACCATCGTCGACGCCATGCAACAGCGCATCGATCTCATCCTGGGACAGCAGGTCCTGCACGGCCATGTCGTGTTCCTACTGCAGTACGAAATTAGTGAAAAGCAACTGTTCGACCACCACTTTGCCCAGCTCTTTCTGCGCCACTTCCTGAACGCTGGCCGTGGCTTTCTGACGCAACATCTCCTGGCCGACCGGGGTCGCCAGCGTGGCGAAATCCTGACCGGAAAACAGCATGACCAGGTTATTGCGGATCACTGGCATGTGGACTTTGAGCGCCTCCAGATCAGCCTGATTACGCCCCTGCATGGTGATGCTCACCTGCATGTAGCGCTGACGGCCGTTCTGGGTGTAGTTGGCCACGAAGGCTGGAGCCATTGGCTCGAAGATCGCCGGCTGCTTGCCGACCACAGCGGTTTCAGTCGCGGCGGCAGGCTTGCTCTGGGCGCCGTGCATGAAGAACCAGGTCGCCCCCACGGACAAGCCGATCGCGAGCAGCAGGGCCACGACGATCACAATGATCAGCTTGATTTTGCCTTTGGTTGCGGGGTCTTTTACTACTGCTTCACTCTTCGCCATGCCAATAATCCGTCACTATTCGGGTTTTCACAGTCGCACGGCAAGGCAAGAGCAAGTGTTATGCCAGAAGTGTCTGGGGCTATGTGGAGGCGGCAGGCAGGCAACGAAAATCAAAAGATCGCAGCCTTCGGCAGCTCCTGCATTTGGATGGTGTACACCCGTAGATACAAGGAGCTGGCGAAGGCTGCGATCTTTTGAGGGGGCGTCCTGATTTATCAGGCGTAATAATCGACCGCGCTGGTGCCGATCACGCTGGTGGTGTTGGCGGCCACATCAGCGACCGTCGCAGGAAGCTCTTCATCCATCGAATCGAGGCGACCGCCACTGGCATTGGTGCGCCCGCCCTGCCCCTGTTGAGCCTGTTCCTGCCCCTGGCCCTGGCCCTGCCAGCCACGGGACTGATCGGAAACGTTGACGTCGACCTGGCCCATGCCCTGCTGCGCGAACATGTCTCGCAGGCGATGCATTTGCCCGTCGAGTGCTTCGCGAACGCTTGGGTGAGCGCTCATGAAGGTCACTTGGGTCTGCTGATCCGGAACCATGTTCACCCGAATATCGAGGCGTCCCAGTTCGGCCGGTTGCAACTGGATATCCGCCGCCTTGAGATTGGCGCTGGACAGGTACATGACCCGGTTGACCACCTCTTCGGTCCAACCGCTCTGATGCATGGCGATCGGTTGGTTCACCGGCAATGCATTGGCAGTCTTGGGTGTTGCCGCTTGGGTCAGAGCCGCCAGACGATTGGCGAAGTCATCGACACGGGTGTCGCTGCTGGCGGACTTGAGATCCTTGAGGCCGTCATCGATCAGGCCACTGAACGCCTTCTCGCCGCCCTGGCTGGTGCTGTCCTGATCAGCCTGCACGTCGAGCATGCTCGCCATGCCTGCAGCAAAGTTCTGTGCCGAGGTCAGCTCGCCGTCGACGTGAGCCTGAGTCGGCGCCGCTTTTGGCTGAGCCTGGCTGGCGGCCGAAACGTGCCCGCTCTGCTCCAACGCCATACGCACGGCCGGCAGCGCATCAAGAGGATCGGCTTCGGGATCGAAATCAGGATCGGTGGTCGCAACGGCCGGCGTCGCTGTTGCGGTAACGGCGGCCGCGACGGGTGCTTGTACGGTTGACTGCACAGCGGCGACAACCGGTGGGGTTTCCGGTACAGGGGCTGGCAGCACCGGCTGCACCACTTGCATCAACGCCGGATCGAGGGCTGGATCGACAGTCGCGGTATCGACTACCGGCGTCGTCGGCTCAGCGGTATCCGGCGCGTCATCGCTGGCGGTCTTGGCATCGGCCTGCGCCGGTTTATCGGCGGGCAAGGATTTGCCGCTATCGGCAACCGTCGGTTCCTGGGCGGCAGACGAGTCGTTGCCCACGTCCTTTTTGCCAGTGTTGTCCGAGGCTTTGTCACGTACAGGTTTAGCCGATCCGTCCGCCGTAGCCGAAGGCTTGTTCTGGGCTTGATTGGCGTAGACCTCAGCGAAGCTGGACGCCTTGTCCCCGGGCTCAACCGTCGACGCCGGTGTATTGGCGGACGCGGCTTGAGTCTTGGCCGCAGCAGCGGCCTGAATAAGAATGTTGGGGGTAACGGGCATGGAACGGTCTCCGCTGCACTGGGATCGTAGGTACAGTTGAGTGAGTTGACTGCAAGGGTCGAGCCAGCTTTGTTCGCTGGCCGCCAAAAGCGCTGGATGGTTGTCTTATTCAGCCAGGGAACGTTGGCGCTCTGCCTCAAAAAGCGGTCGAACAATCGCGAATTCGCCGTCGATCTCTCCAACCAGCGCTTCTATGCCTTCGAGTTTTTTCTCTTTGGCTCGCTGCTCCAGCTCATGGCACAGCTCAGCCAACCGAGTCGCGCCCATGTTGCTGCTGCTGCCCTTGAAACTGTGCGCCGTGGCACCTAACCGATCGGCATCGTCAGCCTTGCGCAGCAAGCTCAATCGCTCTTCGGAATCGCTGAGAAAGGTATCGAGCAATTCTGGATACCCATCCTCCATAACTTCTTGCAACGCGCTCAGCACGTCACGATCCAGATGTGTGTTGTCCACTTGTTCACTCCTTTGATCAAGAATGCCCGGGATTATGCCTGAGCCTCCCAGAAAAACTCCACGCGAGCACTGCGCCCATTATCGGACCAGCTCGCATGATGACTCAACTGTCGGATCAAACTGACTCCACGTCCCGACAAACGGACATCATCGACGGGACGCTCCATCACCCGCACCACATCGAAGCCCTTGCCACTGTCTTCGACTCGAACAGTCAGGCAACCGCCTTCGCCTTTGGGCGTCACCTGCAAATGTACCCGCACATAGCCGTCCTGCAATTCGTCCAGGCGCGCACTGCGCTGCTGATAATAACGCGCAAAACCCGAAGCATCGCGCTTGAGACTCGAATCCAGACCTAGCACGCCATGCTCCAGGGCGTTGGAGTAAAGCTCTGCCAGCACACTGTAGAGCGCACCACTTTGAGCGCGCAGGCCGTGCACCTCAAACAGCAATTGCAACAGGTACGGCAGCGGGTTGAAGCGTTTGAGGGTGGCGGCGCGAAATTCGAAACTCACCGACCAGTCCAGCGGGCAGGACTGACCGCTGTCGGAATATACCGGTGCTGGCGGGCTCAGTTGCGCCGCATCCAACAGGCTGACCTCAACCATGCTCACGTCATCGCGAGCCTCGCCGCGAAAGTCCCGCAGAGCCTGCTCGATTTCTTCGAACAGCGTATCGGGCTGACGATTGGCTGCAAACACCTGCTCCAATCGCTCTACGCCAAATAACTGCTCATTGGCATCGCAAGTATCGATCACTCCATCAGACAACAGGAACACCCGATCCCCGACAGCCATCGGGAACACCTCGGTGCGGTCATCGAAGGTTTGCGGGCTCAGCACACCCAGCGGCAAGTGCCGTGCCGTGAGCGCTGTACGCTCGCCGCTGGTGGCGTTGTGCAAATAGCCGTCCGGCATCCCGCCGTTCCAGACCTCCACCGACCCTCGCTGAAAGCTCAGGCGCAGCAGGGTCGCGCAGCAGAACATGTCGACCGGCAGGATACGTTTGAGTTTGGCGTTCATCTCGCGCAGGGTTTCGGACAAGCCATAACCCTTGGCGGTCATGCCATAGAAAACTTCGGCCAACGGCATGGCACCGACAGCGGCCGGCAAACCATGGCCGGTGAAATCACCGAGTAACACATGCATGTCGCCGACCGGGGTAAACGCGGCCAGCAACAGATCGCCGTTGAACAGCGCATAGGGCGATTGCAGATAACGGATGTTCGGCGCATTCAGGCAACCGGAGTGGGCCACCTTGTCGAACACGGCTTTGGCCACTCGCTGCTCGTTGAGCAGGTAATCATGGTGCCTGGCGATCAGGTCGCGCTGCTCCAGCACCGTGGCCTGCAAACGCCGCAGGCGGTCCATTGCCTTGATCTTGGCCGCGAGGATCACCTGGTTGTAAGGCTTTGCCAGAAAGTCGTCGCCCCCGGCCTCCAGACAACGAGCCAGGGCTTCGCTTTCGGTCAGCGACGTCAGAAAGATGATCGGCACCAGGGTTTCGCCGGCCAGCGCCTTGATCTGCTGCGCGGCCTCGAAGCCATCCATCACCGGCATCATGGCGTCCATCAGCACCAGGTGCGGCCGCTGTGAGCGAAACGCCTCGACCGCCTCGGCGCCATTACTGGCTGTCAGCACTTCATGACCCTGACGACGGACGATAGTCGACAGCAGCATACGATCGGCCGCACTGTCTTCGGCGATCAGAATCGTCAGCGGCTCGAGCGGCTGCATGACAGTCAACTGATGTCGAACAGCTTGTCGAAGTTGGAGATGGCGAGGATTTTCTTCACATCGCTACTGCTGTTGACGACACGAATATCGGAGTTGTCGCCACCGGCGTGATCGCGCAGCAAAAGCAACATGCCCAGCGCCGAACTGTCGAGATACGTGGCGTCCTTCAGATCTACGACGATGGACTCGGGTTTCTGGTTGAGTCGCTCGTAGGACTCACGAAACTCCTGATGACGACCGAAATCGAATCGCCCCTTAACCGAAATCGTCAACTTTTGCCCATCCGGGGATACTTCTGTAACGACTGACATTTCACGGCTTCCTTGTCATTGGCGAACGTACGTGTACAAGGTTTAGCACTTGCCGGGGGCTGGGGCAAGGTCAAAAGATCGCAGCCTTCGACAGCGTCTCCGGAATCAGGTTTGCATGCACCCGTGCAGGTGCTGCCGTAGGCTGCAATCCTTTGAAACCAACACTCAATACGAATCCTGACGCGGCAACCGCTGGGACAATTCATCCAGCAACTTCTGCTCGCGCTTGTCTTCCAGTTGCCGTGCCTCATCCATGTAGCGCTGAACCAGTTTGCGCAAGCCTTCGACCCTGGCAAATGCCTGTTGCCAGGCTTCTCGGGCCTTGTTCAGGTTGTTTTGATGCCAGTTCAAGCTCTGGCGCTGCTGGTCGATGGCCGTGCCCAATTGCGCGAGAAAACCCTGATAGCCCAGCAGCCACTGACCCGAAACGCCGCCACTGCCGCGCACGATCCATTGTTCCTGGTAGTCGAGACGGAAGGCTTCGAGGTCGGCGAGTTTGCTTTCCGCCAAACGAACCTGGCCCTGGAAGTGCCCCAGGCGCTGGACGGCGGTTTTCTCGGCCTTTTCAGCCATGTCCACCACAGGCGCCAGGCGTGCCGCGCGACTCGAGGCCATGACCGGTTAACCGCCTGGCGCTGGCGCGAAGACCGAAGCAAGATGGTTTTCGCTGGCGCCCATGCTGATGTTGTCGTTCAAGCCCTGGCGCAGGTACAGGGACATGGCCGGTTGCAGATTGATCGCTGTGTCGGTTTCCCGGTCACCGCCGGGCACGTAGGCGCCGACACTGATCAGGTCGCGGCTCTGCTGGTAGCGCGACCAGTATTGCTTGAACATCTGCGCGTGGTTCAGGTGTTTGATACCGACCACCGACGGCATGACCCGACTGATGGACGCTTCGATGTCGATGGCCGGGTAATGCCCTTCCTCGGCCAGACGCCGGGACAGCACGATGTGCCCGTCAAGCACGCCCCGCGCCGAGTCGGCGATCGGGTCCTGTTGGTCATCGCCTTCAGACAATACCGTGTAGAACGCGGTGATCGAGCCGCCGCCCTTTTCGGCGTTACCGGCCCGCTCCACCAGTTTCGGCAACTTGGCAAACACCGACGGCGGATAGCCCTTGGTCGCCGGCGGTTCGCCGATGGCCAGGGCGATTTCCCGCTGGGCCTGAGCGAAACGGGTCAGGGAATCCATCAGCAACAGGACATTCTTGCCCTTGTCGCGGAAATACTCGGCGATCCGCGTGCAGTACATGGCCGCGCGCAAACGCATCAGCGGCGCATCGTCCGCCGGCGAAGCCACCACCACCGAACGCTTGAGCCCTTCTTCACCGAGGATGTGCTCGATGAACTCTTTAACTTCTCGACCCCGCTCACCGATCAGCCCGACCACGATAATGTCGGCCTCGGTGAAACGGGTCATCATGCCCAACAGCACACTCTTGCCGACGCCGGTACCGGCGAACAGCCCGAGGCGCTGACCGCGACCGACCGTCAACAAACCGTTGATGCAGCGAATGCCCACGTCAAGCGGCTGGCTGATCGGGTCACGCTTGAGCGGGTTGATGGTCGGGCCGTCCATTGGCACCCAGTCTTCAGCCTTCATCCCGCCCTTGCCATCCAGCGCACGACCGGCGCCATCGAGCACCCGCCCGAGCATGCTCATGCCCATCGGCAAGCGACCGTTGTCCGCCAGGGGAACCACGCGTGCGCCTGGCGCAATGCCGGCGACGCTGCCGACCGGCATCAGAAAGACTTTGCTGCCGGAGAAGCCCATGACTTCGGCTTCGACCTGCACCGGGTGATAGCTGTCATCGTTGATGACCATGCAGCGGCTGCCCATGGCGGCGCGCAAACCTTCGGCTTCGAGGGTCAGGCCGACCATGCGCAACAGGCGACCTTCGAGGATCGGCGCGCCAGCCAGCTCCGTGGCCTCGGCGTAGCTGCCGAGGCGTTTGGCGAAGCTGGTGCGATCAAGGCGCATCGGGATGGTCCAGTTCCGGTTCGACCGGGATGACGGCAGGCTTCTTGTCGATCGGCAATTCCAGGCTGAGGTCCGGCTCGGCCGGGTGCAACGCCTGATCGTGCAATTGGTCGAACAGCTTGGCCATGACCTGGGTCACACGGGTTTCGATGGTCGCATCGATACGGCTGTGTTCGGTCTCGACCCGGCAACCGCCCGGCAACAAGGACTCGTCCTCGACGATGCGCCAGGTTTCTTCATGGCGCTCGCGCAGGGCTTTGACCTGTTCGAAATCCTGCGGATTGACGTACAGCCGCACGTTGCCCACGCCCAGCGGCAAGAGCTTGAGCGCCTCACGCATGACGTGTTCGATCTGCGTCGAGTCGATGGCCAGCTCGCGCTGAATAACCTGTTTGGTGATGTGCTGTACAAGGTCGACCAGCGACTTTTCGATCTGGGTGTCCTGCTCGGCAATGGGCTCGAACAGGTTGGCCATCAACTGTTCCAGGTGCGCGATCTTGGCCGTCAGGGCCACTTCGGCTTCCTGACGGACCTTGAGCGTGGTGCTATGGAAACCTTCTTTCTCGCCAACCGCAAAGCCTTCGTTGTAAGCCTCCTGGCGAATGCTTTCGAGCTCTTCGAGGGTCAGTGGCTGGACTTCTTCCAGCGGCACTTCTTCCATTTCCGGCGGTTCGGGTTCAGGCTCCGGCTCGGGTTCCGGCACAAACGGGTCGAAGCTGGGCAGCGCCCAGACATCGAAACCTGCGACGGCCTTGCCACGGATCAGGTCGGTCTGGGACTCATCATGTTTGGACGACATAGTGACCTTAGATCATCTCTTCGCCGCCCTTCCCGCCGAGAACGATTTCTCCGGCTTCGGCCATACGGCGGGCAATGGTGAGGATTTCTTTCTGCGCCGTTTCCACGTCGCTGACACGCACCGGGCCTTTGGCCTCGAGGTCGTCGCGCAACAGTTCGGCCGCTCGTTTGGACATGTTCTTGAAGATCTTTTCCTTGACGCCTTCGTCCGAGCCTTTGAGGGCCAGCACCAGGACGTCCGAGGACACTTCGCGCAACAGCGCCTGAATACCGCGGTCGTCGACATCGGACAGGTTGTTGAACACGAACATGAGATCTTCGATCTGACCGGAAAGGTCTTCGTCGACTTCGCGGATCGAGTCCATCAGCTGACCTTCGATCGAGCTGTCGAGGAAGTTCATGATGTCTGCCGCGCGCTTGATGCCACCCAGGGTGGTGCGCGAGGCATTCGAGTTGCCGGAGAACTGCTTCTCGAGAATCTGGTTGAGCTCTTTCAGGGCCGCCGGCTGCACGGTGTTCAGCGAAGACACCCGCAGGATGATGTCCAGCCGCACCTTATGGTCGAAGTTGCCCAGCACTTCACCGGCCTGGTCCGGATCAAGGTACGCCACCACGATCGCCTGGATCTGCGGGTGCTCGTAACGGATCACGTCGGCGACGGCGCGCGGTTCCATCCACTTCAGACTGTCGAGGCCACTGGTGTTGCCGCCCAGCAGGATCCGGTCGATCAGGCCGTTGGCCTTGTCTTCGCCCAGGGCCTGGGTGAGCATTTTGCGCACGTAGTCATCGGAGCCGACGCCCAGGCTGGTCTGGTCGCCGACGATGTCGACGAACTCGCTCATGACCTGTTCGACCTGCTCGCGGTGCACGTTACCCATCTGGGCCATGGCCACGCCCACACGCTGGACCTCTTTGGGCCCCATGTGGCGCAGCACTTGTGCGGCATCCGTAGAACCCAGGGACAGCAGCAGAATCGCGGCTTTATCAACCCGGGACAGTTTGGCGACAGCGGCTCGGTTATCACTCATCTGCGTTAATCCACTCTTTCACGACCTGGGCCACGCGACCCGGATCTTCTGCCACCAGACTCTTGATTGCGTTCAACTGTGCGTCATAGCCTTCGCTCGGGCTCGGCAGCAGGATGCTGGTCGGGCCACCGAGGCTGACGCGGTCGTTGGCCAGTTCGCCGTCCAGGCCACCCATGCCACCGAGTTCCACGTCGCTGCCAAAGGCCGCGAGTTGCTTGCCTTTGCCGCCACCGGTGATGTTGTTGAGCACCGGACGCAGCACACCGAACACCAGCACCAGGATGAACAACACACCCAGCACTTGCTTGACGATGTCCCAGAACCACGGCTGGGAATAGAACGGAATATCGGCGATCACTTCACCGCGCTCGGCGGAGAACGGCATGTTGATCACGCTGACGCTGTCGCCACGGCTGGCGTCGAAACCGACCGCGTCCTGCACCAGGCGAGTGAAGCGCGCCAATTCATCGGCGCTCCACGGCGCCCGCGTAGTTTCGCCATTGGCTGCGTTGACCTTGACCTGATCGTCCACCACCACCGACACCGACAGGCGATTCAAACGGCCCTGCTGTTGTTTGGTGTGACTGATGGAACGGTCGAGTTCGAAGTTCTTGGTGGATTGTTGACGCTTGTCGGCCGGGTACGGCGCCAGCATCGGCTGACCAGTGGCCGGGTCCATGATCTGCTGACCGTTGGCATCAAGCAGTGGCTGGCCTGGCTGCACCATGCCGGCCGACGCAGTGGCGCCACCAGTGGTTTGCGGCGCCGAGGCAGGCGACGGCGGCTGGTTGCTCAAGGCACCCGGCACACCTTGCGGGCCATTGCTGGCGGTACGTTGTTCGTTGACCGACTGCTCGCTGCGCAACGCCGGTTGATCCGGGTTGAACTGCTCGGAAGTCGATTCGACGGCGCTGAAATCCACATCGGCCGAGACTTCGGCTTTATAGCGGTCGTTGCCCAGCACCGGTTGCAGGATGTTATGCACGCGCTGAGTCAGCATGCTTTCCATGCGACGGCTGTAATCGAACTGCTTGCCGGCCATGGTCAGCTCGGAGTTTTCCGCCTGATCCGACAGCAGGTTGCCCTTCTGGTCGACAACAGTGATCTGCGATTTGCTCAGTTCGGGAACGCTGGTCGCCACCAGATTGATGATGGCGACGACCTGGCCCGGCTCCAGCGAGCGACCGGAATACAGTTCAACCAGAACCGAAGCGCTTGGCTTGCGCTCGTCACGCACGAACACCGAACTTTTCGGAATCGCCAGGTGCACGCGGGCACCCTTGACGTTGTTCAGGCTGGAGATGGTCCGGGCCAGTTCGCCTTCGAGGCCGCGACGATAGCGGGTCGCCTCCATGAACTGACTGGTACCCAGCCCCTGCTCCTTGTCGAGAATCTCGAAACCGATATTGCCGTCGCTGGGAGTGACACCAGCGGCCGCGAGCTTGAGCCGCGCACGGGACAGGTCATCGGCCTTGACCAGCAAGGCACCGGAATTCGGTTCGACGGTATAGGGAATGTCGGCGGCGGCCAGGGTTTCCATGACCTGTTTGGCGTCCATGCCGGCAAGGCTGCCGTATAGAGGCCGGTAGTCCGGCTGCTGGGACCACAACACCACGGCAAAACCAATCGCCACGCTCGCAGCCAGGCCGACCAACAGGCCCACCTGACGCAACATGGTCATCTCGGAGAGGTTTTCCAGGAAAGACAACCCGAACAGCGGCGGTTTACCGTCTATTGGAGTGGCCTTGGCCGGAACATTATCGGCGATTGCTTCTGCCATGACTCAATCTCGTCCTTAAACCGGCATCTGCATGATGTCTTGGTAAGCCTGAACCAGCTTGTTACGCACTTGGGTCAGTGCCTGAAAAGACACGCTGGCCTTCTGTGAGGAAATCATCACGTCCGTCAGGTCGACGCCGCTTTTACCGATCTCGAAGGCACTGGCCAACTGATTGGACGCCTGCTGGGTGTCGTTCACTTTATTGACGGCCTGACCGAGCATGTCGGCAAAGCTGCTGCCACCCACTTCAGGGACTGCGGCAGTCGATTTCGGCGCAGACATGGCATCCATTTGCATGGCGCGCATATCCAGCATCAACCGGTTGAATTCAATACCTTGGCTCATGGTCTGCTCTCTTTGGCTACTCGCAATTTTTTGACACTCACTCGGCGAGTAGTGAGGTGTTAGCAACAAGGGTGCCAGCTCCGTGGCCGCTCTAAACAAAAGCTCTCCTGTGCTTTTGTATGCCGACCGTTACGTGGCGAACAAATACGCTTCCACATCCATTCCGGCATCGCGCATCTGCGCCAGCTTGTAGCGCAAGGTGCGCGGGCTGATGCCCAGTCGCTCGGCGGCTTCTTTGCGGCGGCCGCGCTCGGCGCGCAAGGTGTCGATGATCATTTGGAACTCACGGCGCCGCAGGTCATCGCCGAGGGCGCCCGCCGATTCGGCTTCGACTTCCACTGCTCGTGCAGGCGCCGGCGCCAATGCTGGCAATGGCGCACACGCCACGGGCCCGGCCAGACAAAAATCCTGCGGCTGGATCAAACCGCCCTGCTGCAGAATCAAGGCCCGCTGGATCGCGTTATCCAGCTCACGCACGTTGCCCGGCCATGGATAGCCGATCAGGCAGGCCTGCGCCTCGGGCGAAAGCTTTGCCGCGGCATGCTTCATTTTATTGACGTGTTTGGCCAGCAGGCGCTCGGCCAGCGGCAGGATGTCGGCGGTGCGCTCACGCAGCGGACGCCAGGCCAACGGGAACACCGACAGGCGATAGTAAAGATCTTCGCGGAAACGCCCCGCCGCCACTTCACCGGCCAGGTCACGGTTAGTGGTAGCGACCACTCGAATATCCAGCGTGATCGGCTTGCGTGCGCCGACTCGTTCGACTTCGCGCTCCTGCAATACGCGCAGTAACTTAGCCTGCAGGCCGAGGGGCATTTCAGAAATTTCATCGAGCAGGATCGTCCCACCATCGGCCTGCTCGAACTTGCCGGCCTGCGCCGCGATGGCGCCGGTGAACGAACCTTTTTCGTGACCGAACAAAGTGGCTTCAAGCATGTTGTCCGGAATCGCTGCGCAGTTGATCGCAATGAATGGCTGACTGGCGCGATGGGAGTGCTGATGGATGTAACGCGCCAGCACTTCCTTGCCGGTCCCGGACTCACCGGAGATCAACACCGTGGAATCACTGCGCGCCACGCGCGCGGCCAATTCCAGCAATTGCGCACTGGCCGGCTCGAACGCCACAGGCCCCTCGCTCTCGGTCGCGCCGAGATTGCCCAAGGCGTGACGCGCCACCAGGTCGAGCAAGGCTTTGGGCTCGAACGGCTTGACCAGGTAATCCGCCGCACCCTGACGCATGGCGTCGACCGCACGTTCGACCGCACCGTGAGCGGTCATCAACAACACCGGCAGTTGCGGCTGACGAGCCCGCAGCAATCCAAGCAGCTGATGACCGTCCATGCCCGGCATGTTGACGTCACTGACCACCAGGCTAAATGCCTCGGCGCCCACTGCAGCCAGCGCCTCTTCCGCCGAACCGACCGCCTTGTAAGCGTGTCCGGCAAGCACCAGCGTATCGGCCAGTGCTTCCCGTAGCGCGCGATCGTCCTCGACCAGTAAAACCTTGATGGCCATGTCCTTCACTTCACTCCCTGAGCGCAGGGCTGCTCACCCGCAAAAAGCGGCAGGATCACCTGCGCGCAAGTACCGCGCCCCGGCCGCGAACGTAACTGCAATTCTCCCTGATGAGCACGGGCCACTGCCTTGACCACGGTCAGACCCAGACCGGTGCCGGTAGTTTTGGTGGTAAAAAACGGCTCGCCCAAACGTGCCAACACCTTCGTGTCGATACCACTGCCGCTGTCGCTGACCGATACGCGCAGGTTGTTGTCGCGGGTATACAGGTGAACCTTCAAACGGACGTCGCCGGCGCTGGCCTGAATGGCGTTTTCGATTAGATTGAGGATCGCTCCGACCAGCGTATCGCGATTGCACAGCAACTCACCGGCATGACTGTCGCATTGCCAGCGCACCGGCAGATCCTGAACAAGAGTCAGCGCCGCCGCTTGCAGCGACTGCATCAGCATTTTTGGAGTGATACGATCGGTCAACGGCAGCTCACCGCGAGCGAACACCAGCATGTCGCGCACTTGGTGTTCCAGCTCATGCAGTCGCTCTTTCAGGCGGCCGGCAAAACGCTGCTGCGTGGCGACCGGTAGTTCCTGCTCAGTCAAATGACTGGCATAGAGCAACGCGGCGGACAACGGCGTACGAATCTGATGGGCCAACGAGGCGACCATCCGCCCCAGAGACGACAGGCGTTCGTGGCGGGCGAGTTGATCTTGCAGATGACGGGTTTCAGTCAGGTCGTTGAGCAACACCAACTGACCGGGTTCGGCATCCAGCGAGCGGGTAGCGATCGACAGGCGCCGACCGTCCTTGAGGGAGATTTCGTGACCGTCGTCTTCACGCGGCGCAAAGCATCGCGCAATGACGTGGCGCCACAGCTCACCTTCGAGGGGTAAGCCGAGCAGCTCACACGCAGCAGGATTGGCTTCACGCACGATGCCTTGGGCGTCGATGACGATGACGCCGCCGGGCAATAGATCGAGGAGGTTTTGCAGCCGGTTGGCCAGACGCTCTTTTTCCGCCAGCTCCTGCATGCGCTGGGCGCTGACCACCGCCAGCTCACCCTTGAGCTCGGTGACCCGGGCTTCGAGCATGCTGTAGGAATCGGTCAATTGGCTCGACATCTGGTTGAACAGCGCAAACGCCTGCTCAAGGCCAAGCCGGCTTGCCTGCTCTACGGACGACGGTTGCCCCGAAACATCAGGGACAGGAGACATCTGGGCGGCTTGGGGCATTGTGCTCTCTCGCGTGGTGACCGTCAGTTAAACGGAACGTTGCGAGGGACGTAGCAATACCCGTGCCTAAAAAAAATTGCCTATAAATGAAGGGGTTGAAAAACAGGCGTCAATCATCCGCCTGTTCATCACCATCTCGACGACTCATGCCGTACTTGCGCATCTTTTCCACCAGGGTCGTGCGACGAATACGCAGCCGTTCAGCCGCCCGCGCCACAATGCCGTTGGCGTCATCCAGCGCCTGCTGAATCAACCCTTGCTCCAGACCGCCGAGGTAGTCTTTCAGGTCCAGGCCCTCCGGCGGGAGCAGCGCATTGGCGGTGAAGTCCGGGGTATGACCGTTGATGGCCACCCGCTCTTCGAGATCACTGCGCAGGCTGTCGACCAACTGCTCGTCTTCGTCATCGACGTAGCGAAATTTCTTCGGCAACTCGACCACGCCGATCACCCCGTACGGGTGCATGATCGCCATGCGCTCCACCAGGTTGGCCAGCTCGCGAACGTTGCCCGGCCAGCCGTGACGGCACAGCGACATGATCGCCGCCGAGTTGAACCGGATCGAGCCGCGCTTCTCGTGTTCCATGCGCGAGATCAACTCGTTCATCAGCAACGGGATGTCTTCGACGCGCTCGCGCAGTGGCGCCATCTCGATCGGGAACACGTTCAGGCGATAGTAGAGGTCTTCGCGGAACGTGCCGATCTCGATCATGCTTTCGAGATTCTTGTGGGTTGCCGCGATGATCCGCACATCGACGCTTTGGGTCTTGTTGCTGCCCACGCGCTCGAACGTGCGCTCCTGCAAGACGCGCAACAGCTTGACCTGCATCGGCAACGGCATGTCGCCAATTTCGTCGAGGAACAGCGTACCGCCGTTGGCCAGCTCGAAACGCCCGGCACGGCTGGTGATCGCCCCGGTGAAGGCACCCTTCTCGTGACCGAACAATTCGCTTTCCAGCAACTCGGCCGGAATCGCCCCGCAGTTGACCGGAACGAACGGCGCTTCACGACGCTTGGAGTGGTAGTGCAGATTGCGCGCGACCACTTCCTTGCCAGTGCCGGACTCACCGAGGATCAGCACGCTGGCGTCGGTGTCGGCGACTTGCTGCATCATCTGACGGACGTGTTGAATCGCCCGGCTGGTGCCGACAAGGCTGCGGAAAAGATTCGGTTCACGGTGACGACCGCGCTCACGGGCCTGGTCATACATCTCGCGATAGACCTGGGCACGGTGCAACGAATCGAGCAGTTTGCTGTAGCTGGGCGGCATTTCGAGCGTCGAAAGCACTCGGCGACGCTGGTCTTCCGGCAAGTCAATGAAAGAATTATCGCCCATTAACAAAACTGGAAGGAACTCATCCCAGGTTGAGAGTGTCTTTAACAGGCCCAAAAGTGCACCAGGAGCATTTACCGTCCCGATTAGGACACAGATTACTTCACGACTTGATGACAGAGAGCCGACCGCCTGCTGCCAGTCATGGCTGCCACAGGGTAAATTTTCTTCGCCGAGAAAATTTAAAATCACCGCCAAATCGCGGCGGCGGACGCTATCGTCATCAATCAGCAGAATTTTGGTTTCACGCCACATGCAATAGCAACTTCCCTAGTCAACTCAATGCCCAAAATGAGGGGCAAGCTAGACGCTTGCAGACACGTTGTGCCTGTAGACGCCTGAAATCTGGAACCAGCCACTAGTTAAGTCAAAAAACCGTGCACAGTCAAATTTATGGCGCACTATGTTTGGATTAACTGAGGGTTAATTAACCAAACAGATGGTAAACCTTTGCCGCGTTCTGTGCTTGGTGGATCTGCGACATCTCGTCGACTATCGCTTGTCGCTCCCCCGTCGCCGCTTCCAGGAGCTGTTTATACACCCCCAGCAACTCCTCCAGGTTTTCGCGCAACGCGGTCTCGTCCACCGTAGCTTCACTCAAGACGTCTTCCATGCAGGAACGGCAAGCCAGGTCCAATTCACCGATGGCTTCCCAGTTACGCTCGGCCAATGCCTCGACCAGGGCGTCCCGGGTATGCTCGATTCGCTGCAATACAAGACTCATGGTGATCTCCTTAAAACTGGGGAGCAGGTGCGCCAATGGCATCCCAACCGTCTTTGACCGTACGAAGCAGGTCGGCGACTTCGTCGAGGATTTTTGGATCGGTCCTGAGGTTGGCTTCCGCCAGACGCTTCATCATGTAAGCGTAGAGACTATCCAGCTCACTGACGGACTCCGCCTGTTTCTCCAGGTCCAGCCCCTCTCGCAAACCACCGATAATGCCGATGGCCTTGCCGATAAAAACACCCTTATTGGCGACATCCTTGCGCTCCATGGCACCTTTGGCCTGAGCGATGCGATCCAGACCGCCTTCCATGAGCATTTGCACCAGACGATGAGGACTGGCCTCGGAAGTCTGGGCTTGCGCGCCAATCTTCTGGTACTGCCGAAGGGCTAACATCGGGTTCATGTTTACCTCATCCAAAACTCTGTGATTCGTATAATCAAGCTATCGACATAGCGTCAAAAATCTTTAATCCGAAACTAAAAAAGCCCGACAAGCGGAATCCGCTGCCGGGCTTTTGGCGTTTAGGCGCTATGAAGCGTTCTTCTGTGCGTTCATCGCATCGAACATCGAAGTAATATTGCTCGCCGTTGCCTTCAGCTTGCCGACAAGGGAATCCATATCGTTGTACTTCTTGGTCAACACCGCCGTCAGCGTCTCGACCCGACGATCCAGGGCTGCCTGCTGGCTGGCCAGATTCGTCTTGGCCTTGGCCAGGTTGGTCGAACGGGTGTCCAGGATCCCATCACTGCCAGTGACCGTGTAAGGCGTGATTGCATCGTTCATGCGCGTCAACAGCCCCATGGAGGCATCGCCAGTCGCCGTCGGATCGCCCAGGAACAGCTTCTGAACTTCACCACCGAGCTTCTGGGTATCCATCGCGGTCGAGAACTTGGTGCTATCGAAATCCAGCGCACCGGTTTTCTGATTGGTGGTGATACCCAATTGCGACAGAACAGTGAGTTTGTCACCCGCCCCCGTTGTGACCAACGGCGTACGAATCGATGCCAGAACGCTGCGCGCCAACGGGTCACCGGTCAGTGCTGCAGCAACGGTCGGCTTGCCATTGCTATCCAGGGAAGGCTTGGTCAGCGTATTGACATTGGTCACAACCTGGTTATAAGCATCAACGAAAGCTTGGATGGATTTTTTCAGGCCATCACTGTTCGGGCCAACCGTCACCGTCGTGGTACCACCGGCGACCAAATTCAGGGTCAAGCCGGAAATAGCCGAGTCAACCTTGTTGCTTTTGCTAGTCAGCGCGAGCCCGTCCACGGTGAAACTGGCGTCCACCGCGAAATCGCCGATGGCACCCGCCGAAGTCGCTGTCGGTGCTGCACCCATTTGCTGGCCGGCATTGATCTCCAGACCCGCGATACCGCTGAGGGTGATGTCGGAGCCCGCACCGGTCGCCGTGGACCCCATCACCAGACGTGAGCCAAACGAGTCGGTCACGATGTTGGCGCTGAAACCGTTCGCGCCCTGCTGGGTGTTGATCGCATCGCGAACCGACTGCAACGTCGCGCCGGCCGGAATGGTGACAGAACTGGATACGCCATTTTGCGTGATATTGAGCGTGCCGCTCGCAACGGCGCTGCTGGCACCGCCGGCAAAGGCCGCGGTGGCCACTTTGGACGAGGTCGCAAGGTTATTGACCTTGACCACGTAGGAACCGTTGACAGCCGTGTTGCTCGCCACAGCGGTCAATACTTTCGCGTCGGCGGACGTGGCGTTGTAACCCAGGAACTGCGGAGCTTGCGTATCTTGCAGCTTCTTGATTGCAGCCTGGAAGTTCGCCAGGACACTTTTGAGAGTACCAATACCGGAAATCTGCGCAGTATTGGTGGTCGTCTGACGATCGATCTGATTCTGCTTGGCCGCCTTGTCGGCGTTGACCAGAGCCTTGACGATATCACCGGTATTAATACCGGAGCCTAAGCCCGTGCCCGGTAGAATTGGACTTGCCATGTGGAACTCCCTTCAGTGTGTCGCCGGCCTTTTGACCACTACAACGCCCAAAAGAACATAGCAACAAAATTCGTGCCAGTTGTCAGACTTTTGCGCTGAACAACAGACTGCTTGCATCATTCAAACTGTTCGCCAGCTTAAGGACTTCTTCGTTGGGGATTTGACGAATCACCTCACCGGAGTCACTGGCAATCACTTTGACCACAACTTTGCCTGAAGGCTCGTCAATCGAGAACTCCAGGTTACGCTTGACCGACTGAACGAACTTTTCGATTTCCTGAACGGCCATCTTCAGTTTTTCCTGCTCGGTCTGGTCTTTTTTACCTTCTTCCTTGACGGCAACCACTGGCGCAGTTTCCGCTCGAGGCTTTTCCGCAGGCTTATCGGCAACAGTCGTCGCCTGCTGGGCCGCAGGATAAGACAAGTTCAGCTTGACGCTCATATCCATGTCCATCACCTCTTAAAGTAAAAAGCGAGAGAGCGCGACAAGCGCGCTCCCCCGCTAAAACTCATCAGCTATTACTGAAGCAGTTTCAGTACAGCGGATGGCAGTTGGTTGGCCTGAGCCAGAACTGCGGTGGAAGCTTGTTGCAGAGTTTGTTGCTTGGTCAGCTGTGCAGTTTCAGCAGCGAAGTCGGTATCTTGTACGCGGCTCAATGCAGCACTGGCGTTTTCGTTGATGTTTTGCAGGTTGGAGATGGTGCTGGAGAAACGGTTTTGTGCAGCACCCAGGTCAGCACGAGTGCTGTTGATTCGCGACAGAGCGGCGTCGATAGCCGAGATAGCCGACGCTACAGCAGAGTGGTTGGCTGCGTTGGAGGTACCGGAAATGGTAGTACCGGTCATGCCCAGGGCGCTGGAGTCGAAGCTCGAAGCCAGGGTCAGAGTGATCTGGTTGTCGGAGGTGGTGTTGGAACCAACCTGGAACTCCATCGCACCAGCGGTACCGTCCAGCAGCGCCTTGCCGTTCAGGTTAGTCGACTGAGCGATACGAGTCAGTTCAGCAACCGACTGTTGGTATTCTTTGTCCAGAGCGGTACGGTCAGCAGTGCCGTTGGAGTCGTTACGCGACTGAACTGCGATTTCACGCATACGCTGCAGGATGTTGGTCGATTCTTGCAGAGCGCCTTCAGCGGTCTGAGCGATCGAAACACCGTCGTTGGCGTTTTTGATAGCCATGGTCTGACCACGGATCTGCGAGGTCATACGGGTAGCGATCTGCAGGCCGGCGGCGTCGTCTTTGGCGCTGTTGATTTTCAGGCCGGAAGACAAGCGAGTCATCGAAGTCGACAGTGCGTCGGAAGCACGGTTCAGGTTCTTCTGAACACCCAGAGATGTAGTGTTGGTGTTTACTGTTAAAGCCATGACGAATTCCTCGTTGGTTGGGTACTACGGCTTCCGGCCCTGGCAACCGCCCGGTATGGCCTAGAGAACCTTCGTAATAGTTATCGTCGCGAATGCAGGTTGCTTGAGGGGATTTTTGAAATTTTTTGCCATCACACTGCCACCCCCTGTAAAACCAAGCCATAGCGACGATCCAGCCACCAAAAAATGACGCCAGAGAACTGCCACAACCCTTCCTTACGCCCCGCTTGCGTTGACCTGCCACGGCATTACGCGGAATTGACAGCCATCAGTAAATCAACCAGTTCGTATTCAAGGTAATCCGCGAGCGCCAGCCAGTCCTGTCGCTCCTGGCTATCCAGCATACCTGTCAGCAATGCCATCCACCGGGCCGCGATCTGGCTGTCTGCTCCGCCGACCCGCGACTGCACCTGCTCCGCTACCTCGACCATGACCAGCGCCGCCTCGACATCCCTTCCCAGACGAAACAACGCTGAACATTGCCGGACCTGATCAACGAGTAGCTCTTCGCTCATCGACTGAACTCCGGATGAAATGTCGTGCCGACAATCATGGCCCCAGCTCGACTGCTGTTGTAGAAGACGACGTGTGGATGCGCAGCGATATAGCGCTCCAGCTCACACAGGTAACTACGGAAATTGAGCTGGGTCTTGACCCGCTGCCCATGCCCATCCAACACCCAATGACGAGCCGCGACCAATTGCGGGCCAAGGTCGCCGTCATCCCAACCGGCATGGGTTTTGTTGTTGGGGAACGCGAAGTCCGCCCCGAACAGCGTGATCTGACTGGCACCCATTTTCACCGCCAGGTCCACCGCCGGATGAATCACGCTGCCGCCTGCAAACAACCCTGCCCGTGGGAGCTGCTTGCGCAGATCGCGAAAGACCGGGCTTGCCGAGTAGGCGACATAGCGTTTGCCTTGCCAGGCCTGCAAGACCGCAGGAGCCACCAGCGGCATGTAGACCAGCGTAATGTCTGCGCTGTCCTCGGGCGGCAGATGGCGCTGCGAGATACGCTGGTCGATCGTGACGACGACATCCGGTTTGATACCGTTCTCGATGAGCGGCCGGTAAGCGGTATCGACACAAACGAACAGCGGTCGCTGGGTCTGGCCGCGAATTGATCGCAAGGTTACGAAATGCTGTTCCAGGCTCGGCCCGGTGGCGATGACGAACATCGGCTGGCCAGCGTGTGTGGCGAACAATTGTGCGGCGTCGCTATCGACGCGGATCTGTTCGACACTTTCCAGCAAGCGCGCGGCGATTTCCGGATTGTCCGGATCAAACTCACAGTTGTTGAACGTCAGATGGGTTTCGCTGACCAAGCGGTCGCGAATCTTCGCGTTGAAGTCATCGGCCAGCACCAGCTCCGAAGGCAGGGCAAAGAACGGCAAACAAATCTCAGCCAAATCACCGGCGTAGTGCAGCTCGACCCGCGAATCGCTGAGCCACGGCTGCTGATCGAGTAATTGCAACACCAGCGCAAACACTGCGCCGTTAAGGATATGTACGTGTAACTGAATCAGCCCCGAACGCTGCAGCAGCTCCAGCTGCAGATCACCCAGCCCTGTGCCATAAACGTGCAACACCGGACTGTCGACCGGCAGGCTTGCGGCTTGAAGCTGCGCTTCGCGGGTACGGTCATGGCGACTGGTCAGCTGAATGCCGTTGATGCTCAGGGTCGAGCCGAGCCCTTCCACCAGATCGGCCTGCAACGGGCCCGGATCTTCAGACAGCAGACGCTCAGCCACGGCCGGCCAGCGACGCTGGATGATTTCGGCGTTGGGTTGAAAAAACTCGCTCATGGCGCCTCGCTGTGATTCGGGCAAAAAAATAGCGCTCAAGGTTACACCTTGAGCGCTTTTTTTGTGTCCGGCTTTTAGAAGATCAAGGGCGATAGATGATCGCCGAACCCCAGGACAAACCAACACCAAAACCGCTGAGTGCCACACGCTTCCACTTGGAGTCGAGCACGTGCTTTTCCAGCAGCAATGGAATGCTCGACGACACGGTGTTACCGGTCTCGACCATGTCCTTGAGGAACTTCTCGGGCTCGCCCTCGAAGCGTCGCGCCACGGCATCGACAATCGCCGCGCTGCCCTGGTGAATGCAGAAAGCATCGATATCGTCGGCCGTCAGGCCCGAGTCGCCCAGCAGCTCGTGCAAATGCGCAGGGACTTTGAGCAGCGCGAAGTTGAAGACCTGACGGCCATTCATGAAGAACACGCCATCGGTGACCTTCAGGTGCGGCGCGCCGGAACCGTCGGTGCCGAACTTGGCCTTGCCCAACTGCCATGGAGCGTCTTCGCCCATCCAGGTGGCGGTGGCGGCATCGCCGAACAGCATGGTGGTGTTGCGATCTTCCGGGTCGACGATCTTCGAATACGGATCGGCGGTCACCAGCAAGCCATTCTTCAGGCCTGCGGCTTCCATGAAGCCCTTGATGGCGTAGATGCCGTAGACGTAACCGGAGCAGCCCAGGGAGATATCGAACGCGGCCACGGTCGTCGGCAGGCCCAGCTTGTCCTGAACGATGGCGGCGGTGTGCGGCAGGCCTTCTTCGTCGCCGTTCTGGGTCACGACGATCAGCACGTCGATGGCTTCGCGCTTCAATTCAGGGTTGTTGGCGAACAGCGCATTGACTGCTTCGACACACAGGTCCGAGGTTTCTTGCCCAGCGTCTTTGCGCGGCAGGAAAGCCGAACCGATCTTGCCCAGGATGAACTCTTCATCCTTTTCGAATTTTGCACCTTGTGCGTAATTGTCCACGCCGGCTACAGGAACGTAGCTCGCAATGCTCTTTATGCCAATCATTACGGCTTCCCAATAATAAACAGCCCAATACCACCGCTCGCAAGGAATCGAGGGGCGCCGACAAACAACGAATAACGTCGCCCTCAACGAGGTGACAGCGGGAAGAGTAAAAGGCCATCACTGAGCCAAAAGCAGGCCAGGCGCCCTCTTCCCTATTTATACAATACAGTGAAGATGCGCGTAATGACTCGCAGGTCACGCTATTTTGCCGAATCAGCCCCACAAGCGGTTATTCGACCAGCGACCAGTCCAGCGGCGTTCCGCGCTTGATGGCCTGGCGGGCACGGTGGCCCAGAAGGGTTTCAGCGTGTTTCGGGGGCAGCCCCAGGCCCGGACGGATGGCCCGCAGATTGGCGGCGGTAAATGGCTCTCCGGCGATCATGTCCTGGGTGACATACAGCGACCGGCGGTACACCAGGGACTTGCGCTCGGCGTCAGTCACGCCGTAATGCACCTGGCCCATGGCCTGCCAGGCGCGCTCGGTTTCGACCACCAGGCTGGCGAGTTCGGCCGGTTCCAGGGAGAAACTGGCATCCACGCCTCCGGCGGCACGGTCGAGGGTGAAGTGTTTTTCCACCACCGTCGCCCCCAGCGCTACGGCGGCGACAGACACCCCGACACCCATCGAATGGTCGGACAAACCGACTTCACAGCCAAACAACTCACGCAGATGAGGAATCGTGCGCACGTTGCTGTTGGCGGGCGTCGCCGGGTAAGTGCTGGTGCACTTGAGCAACACCAGATCCTTGCAACCGGCCTCACGGGCGGCACGCACGGTTTCATCGAGCTCGGCGATGCTGGCCATGCCGGTGGAAATGATCAGCGGCTTGCCGGTGGCCGCAACCCGACGAATCAACGGCAGATCAGTGTTCTCGAAGCTGGCGATCTTGTAGGCCGGCACATCGAGGCTTTCAAGGAAGTCCACCGCGGTGTCATCGAACGGTGTGGAGAACGCCAGCATGCCCAGCTCTTTGGCCCGGGCGAAAATCGGCGCGTGCCATTCCCACGGCGTGTGGGCCTTTTCGTACAGCGCATACAGCGAAGAACCGGCCCACAAGCTGTTGGGGTCCTTGATGAAGAACTCGCCTTCGGACAAGTCCAGAGTCATGGTCTCGGCGGTGTAGGTTTGCAGCTTCAAGGCATGGGCGCCGGCCTTGGCTGCGGCTTCGACGATTTTTATCGCCATGTCCAGCGACTGGTTATGGTTGCCGCTCATCTCGGCAATGATGAACGGTGGCGCATCGGCACCGATCGAGCGATTACCGATCTTGAAACTGGTCATTGTTCTGGATCCTTCAACACGCGCGTGAACGCGCAAGCACTCTGAGTAAAACCACCCTCGCGGAAAACCTTCAGCGATGGCTGATTGGCCGGCAGCACCTGAGCGGTGATGGCCTCAAGTTGTGGCCAATGCACCGTGACGAACGCTTCGCCCCGCGCCAGCAGCGCCCTGCCCCAGCCCAGGCCGAATCGGCCTTCGAACAGATAGATCGAGACTTCGGCCCGAGTACCGTCAAGGTCATAGCGCAGCATACCGACCGGGCCGTCATCCGCCTCGGCAATCAACAGCAGTCGCTGAGGGTTGTTCAGGCTCGCGGCCAACCAGACCTGATGCCGCTGCCAATCGATGGCGTGGGTGTCCAGCGACCAGCGCCGTACCGCCTCGGCATTACGTCCCTCGAACAACAATTGCGCATCGTCCGGATCGGCTCGACGCACCTGCAGTACCGCTCCCGCCAGTGCTGCCGCCACCCGCTGCGCGCCACGGCCATCGACCAACTGCCGTGAGCGTTCGGCCATACTTTGACGAAAACCTTGATTGCCTACGACAAAACCAATGGCCTGACGCAATTGTTCGACGCTGACATGCTCGCGGTTGCCCAGGAACACATGAGCCCCCGAGGTTGCCATCACCTCACCGTTGGCCTGCTGATTATTCGAGACCGCAATGCAAATCGTCGGCAGCCCCATGGCCGCCCGCTCCCAACTGGTGCCGCCACCGGCACCGATAAACAGGTCAGCCTCGGTCATCAGCCGGTAGAAGTCGCTGACAAAACTGTGCAGGCGCCAGTTCGGACGATACGCCGCCAGCGCCTGCATCTGCTCCCAGGCTGGGTTGTCGGCACCCGCCACGAAATCGACCTCCAGCTCATGAAGGTCCGCCAGCGCCAACATCGCGTGGTGGGTCTGCATGGCCACATCGAAGCCGCCGAAGTTCACCAATACTCGCCTGGCCCGAGGCTTGATCTCGACCGCCGGGCAGCAGAACTCATCGCGCAACATCGCAAAACGTGGACCGAGCAAGGTCTGGCAGTCGGGCGTCAGCAGCGAGGCATAAGCCTCTGGGGTGCCCGACAGATTTTGATTGAGCAGCAGATCGACGCGGTACTGCCGAGTGGCCAGGTCATCCACCGCCGCGATCCTCGGTGCCCAGCGACGGGCCGCGGTCTGCCAGTGATGATCGAGGCCATAGTGGTCGACGATGATCCAGTCGAAAGCCGGATGGCTTTCCAGGGCTTGCGCCAGCGCGGCGATGTCCGCCTGCCACGGCAGCATCGACTCGATGGCCTGTTGCGGATCTTCATCGGGGTAGCGCGCCGGCAGCGCGAAGGTCTCGAAGCCCTCGCTGGCCAGGCTGTCCAGTCGATGCCCCGGCAGCAGGCGACAGGCGAAGGCAACGTGCGTGCCCTGCTTGCGCAACACCCTGGCCAGGGTCAGGCAGCGGGCGATATGGCCGCTGCCAATCGTTGGCGACGCGTCAGCGCGGATCAGTATCCTCATTGCAACTCACCACCAGCCTTCAATGCGGCGTAAAGGTATTCGGCGCGTTTCCAGTCTTCAAGGGTGTCGATGTCCTGTACCAGGTAGCGCGGCAAAATCACCGGCAGGCTCGCTGGCGAGAACAGTGCATCACCACGCAACCAGGCCTCGCTGCGTCCCCAGTAGAACTGGCCGGCGTCTTGAAAGGCTTCGGGCAAGTCCTGGGAGCGGGTGTCACGAAACTCCGGATAGAGCGAGGTCAGGGCGCCCTGCGCGTCTAGGGTCAAGGCCCGCTGCACCGGAAAACCAAAACCGGTGACTGAAAACGCGAAAGACTTGTCCGGGTGCTGCACCAGCAACTCATGCCCCTGACGCAGATAACGCGCTTGCAACAACGGCGCCGTCGCATAGATGCAGCAGGCATGGTCGAACGGTGGCAATTGATTCAAGGCATGCACAATCACTGCCGCAGTCCCGGTGAAATCGTCAGCCAGTGCCCCTGGCCGCATGAACGGCACCTGAGCGCCATTGGCTCGTGCGACGTCGGCGATTTCCTCATCGTCGGTACTGACGATCACCTGGTCGAACAGGCGCGACTCCAACGCGGTGCGAATCGAACGGACGATCATCGGCACGCCGTCGAACGGCTTGAGGTTCTTGCGCGGGATTCGCTTGCTGCCACCACGGGCCGGAATGATCGCAACACAGCTCAAGAGTCACTACTCCTCAAGGATCAGTCGTCGCAATTGCTCGACCACATAGTCCTGTTGTTCATCGCTCAGCAGAGGAAACAGCGGCAGGCTGATGGCCTCGGCGTAATAACGTTCGGCCTGGGGGAAATCACCCTCGGCAAAACCCAGGTCGCGATAGTACGGCTGCAAGTGCACGGGAATATAGTGCAGATTCACCCCGACACCGGCCGCTCGCAAGCCTTCGAACACCTGTCGATGACTGAGGTTGATCCGCTCCGTCTGCAAGCGCACCACGTACAGATGCCACGCCGATTCGGCTTCAGGCTGCGTGCTGGGCAAGGTCAGCGGCAAGTACGCCAGCAACCGGTCGTAACGCGCCGCCAGTTCGCGTCGACGCTCAATAAAGCCATCGAGCTTGTTCAGCTGTGACAGACCGAGGGCCGCTTGCAGGTCGGTGATCCGGTAATTGAAGCCCAGCTCCACTTGCTGGTAGTACCAGGGGCCGTGGCTGGGTTCGGTCATCTGTTCGGGGTCACGGGTCATGCCGTGGCTGCGCAGGCGTTGCAAGCGCTCGGCCAGTTCCGGGCGATTGGTCAGCACCATGCCGCCTTCGGCACTGGTGATAATCTTCACTGGATGGAAACTGAACACGGTCATTGCCGCGAATTCACCGCAACCCACCGGGCGCCCGGCATAGGACGCGCCGACCGCGTGGGAGGCATCCTCGATCACCGTGAAACCGTAACGTTCAGCCAGTTCGGCGATCATGCGCATATCGCAGCTCTGCCCGGAGAACGCTACCGCCACCAGCACTTTCGGCAGCTTGCCGTCGCGCTCGGCGATTTCCAACTTCGACGCCAAGGCGTAGGCATCGAGGTTCCAGGTCAGCGGGTCAATGTCGACAAAATCGACATCGGCGCCGCAGTAGCGACCGCAGTTGGCCGAGGCCAGAAAGGTGTTCGGCGAGGTCCATAACCGATCGCCCGGCCCTAGGCCCGCCGCGAGGCAGGCAATGTGCAACGCCGCCGTGGCATTGCACACCGCCACCGCGAAATCGGCCTGGCAACGCTCGGCCATCGCCTGTTCGAAACGCTCGATGGTCGGCCCTTGGGTCAGCCAGTCGGACTGCAACACGGCGACCACCGCATCGATATCCGCCTGATCGAGGCTTTGCCGACCGTAGGGAATCATGCCGACAGTTCCGCGTGCAGGTCGGCGATCTGGCCGACTGACAGGAAGTGCGGGTTGGTATCGGAACGGTACTCGAAATCTTCGCCCACCGGCCGGCCCTGCTCGCCCAGTTTGTCGACGGCAAAATCCACGTCGACGCTGGTGAAACGGATCGACGGCTGAATGGTGTAGTGATCGTCGAACTCCAGGGTCATGCGCGCGTCGTCCAGCGGTACCATCAGCTCATGGAGTTTTTCCCCCGGACGAATGCCGACGTGTTTATGCGGCAAATGTTCAGCCATGCCCTGCGCCAGATCGACGATGCGAATCGACGGGATCTTCGGCACAAACACTTCACCACCGTGCATGCGGGCGAAGCTGTCGAGCACAAACTTCACGCCGTGATCGAGGGTGATCCAGAACCGCGTCATGCGCTCATCGGTGATCGGCAGCTCTTTGGCGCCCTCGGCAATCAGCTTGCTGAAGAACGGCACCACCGAACCCCGCGAGCCGGCGACGTTGCCATAGCGCACCACGGCAAACCGGGTTTGTTGCTCGCCGGCAATGTTGTTGGCAGCCACGAACAATTTATCCGACAGCAGCTTGGTCGCGCCGTACAAGTTGATCGGGCTGGCAGCCTTGTCGGTTGACAGCGCGACAACTTTTTTCACGCCGTTGTCGATGGCCGCGGCAATGATGTTTTCCGCGCCGTTGACGTTGGTGCGGATGCATTCGGTGGGGTTGTATTCCGCCGCTGGCACTTGCTTCAGCGCCGCGGCGTGCACCACATAATCGATACCGCGCATGGCCTGACGCAAACGGTCGGCGTCGCGCACATCACCGATGAAGTAACGCATGCACGGCGCGTTGAACGTCTGCTGCATCTCGTACTGCTTAAGCTCATCGCGGGAAAACACCACCACACGCTTGGGCTGGTATTGCTCCAGCAAGCGGCGGATGAAGTTGCGTCCGAACGAACCGGTGCCGCCAGAGATGAAAATCGATTTACCGTTGAACATGCCTTGAGTCCTTTTACCTGTCAGCCAGGCTTATGCGAGCAACTGCGCCCAGTCAATGCTGGTCGGTTCGCCGAGGGTAAAGCCCTTGCCAGTCAAGGCCAGGTTCTGGTTGTAGGCTGAGTCCTGCTCGAAACGGGCGGGCCACTTGTCACGCAGGGCAGCTGCCGCCTGCGGATTGTCCGGCAAAGTCCCGGGGTGCGTAATCTGCACTTGTGGTGTCCAGACCGTCAGCAAACCTGCGTCGGCAACTTTCAGGCACAGATCGACATCGGCGTAAGCCTCGTCGAAATGCTCTTGGTCCAATCCACCGACGTCATCAAACACTTGCTTGCGAATCATCAGACAAGCACCAGAGACAGCCTGATAGTTCTGTTCGACGACCAAGCGACGCATGTAGCCCTGGGCATCTTTTTTCTCGCCTGCGAAAGGTGAAGCGACCCCGCCATTGAGGCCCAGAATCAAACCGGCCCCCGTCACATTGCCATTGGCATCCACCAGTTTGGCCCCGACCACTCCTACCTCAGGACGCTGCGCCTGGTTAAGCAGTGCCTCGATCCAGTTGGCGTTAACGACCTCGGCGTCCGCCGCCAGCAGCACCAGGTATTCGCCCTGAGCCTGTTCTACAGCCAGGTTAAGTAGTGCCGAAGTGCTCAGACGCTGCTCTGCCCTGACCAGACGAACCCGGCCACGACCGTTCTGCTCCAGGCTTTCCAGCCAGGCGAGCAGTTCGGCGGACTGGCTGTGATTGTCGACGATCACGATCTCATTGTTCTGATAGCGCGTGCGTTGCAACACGCTGACCAGGCAGCGCTGCAAACACTCCAGGTTGTCCTGGCTGTGAACGATGATCGAAACCTTCGGACGATCGGCGTGACGGTAGTCGATACGGTAGCCTCCCGACGCTTCGGCACTGACCTGGGCCTGATATCCGCGGGTCGCCAGATGACGAACCAGAGTCTGGCGTTCGTGTTCAATAGGCCCCGGCAGCGGTGCCTGGGTGATCAGCAAAGGCTCTGCCAGATGCGCGAGCCCGGCCAGGCCGCCGGCTTCGATCAGGCGCAGCAACAGGTCGAACTCGAGCGCCGAAGTGAACTCACGAGCAAAACCGCCGACCTCCACCAACACCTCACGCCGGATCAGCCAATGCCGCGCAGTCAGCGCCGGCAGGCTCTGCAACAAATCGAGGTTGAAGGCGGGACGGAAGACATCGACCAGCGTGCCATTGGCCTGACGATGAATCTCGTCCACCGCCACCGCACGGCAACCCTCGGCGTTCTGCAACTCCAGGCTGGCACGCAACAGACCCGCCGCGGTGAACTCGTCGCCCGCCTCGGCCAGCAGCAACCAGTCCGAGGTCGACTGGCGAGCAATCTGGTTCAGCTTATCGACATAGTTGCTCGTGGTGACCTTGACGAAATGCAGGGTGTTTTGTTCGGTGGTGACTGCCGGCAGATCGCCGGTGGTGAAGACCACCACTTTGAAGGCCCGGAACGCGCTCTCCATCAGACTATCGAAGCTGGCCTGAAGCTTGTCCATGTCTGCGTCCAGGTCCAGCAACAAAATGCCGAACTGGGGTCCACCGTCATTGGCTGCCAGATGCTGGTTGATTTTCCTCACCGCAGTCTCATTTGGCTCCCGTGCCTGCAACCAGTTGAGCAGACGTCCCGACGGCATCGTGTCGAGCAACTGACGACTATCGTGGGTCGGCACACTGTCCAGGCGCTGCACCCAATCGGCCAACACTTGGGCATCAGCCGTTTCCCCCATGTCCACCAGTTGCTGAGCGAGCTTTTGCACGACTCGACGGTTGAAGGCGCCGAGTTCCACGGCTTGAAGCAGGCGCGTCTGGATCGTCGCCGGACTGTCATTGGAGTAAGTACGCTGCAGTGTCTGCTGCTTGAGCAATGTCCCTTCCATTTCCTCAAGTTGCAAACGGCCGGCCGGCATTGCATGGAGCAGAAACTCGCACTCCGCCAGTTGCTCGAAGAAGGCGCTGTTGTAGAACGGCATCTCGACGTATTGCTCCGGGCCGAAGACACGCTTCGGGCCGACCGTCGGATCGGTCCAGTAAGACTCGAATATCGGTTCGATGGTCAGCGCGTTGCGGGCAGTCAGGCTGTCGGCCAAAGCGGCGAAGCTTTGCAGGGCCAACTGGGCGGTCTGCTGTTGGTCGAGACCGGTGATACCCGTCGGCAGCGATGACAGGAACCCGGCAAAGCGCTCGCGCTCGGCGACAGAGCGGGCGTCCTTGAAACTCAAGGTCGTCATGATTTCAGTGTTGTGATCCGAACGCCCGTAATTGACTTCACGTACCACATAGGGTGCCGGGAGAATTCGCGCCTTGGCCCGTGCCAGCATGTAGTACACGTGGCCGATTTCCTGCCACTGGAAGATCGTGCCTTCCGGCATCGCTTCGTACCAGTCACGCAACAACGAGGTCCGATGCACGGCATAGAACGGCGGAATGTACTGCCCCATGTAATCGAGTACACGGTCCTGGCCTTGTTCGGCGTTGTAATCCTCCTGCACCTTCTTGTCGCGACGGTAGTACTGCACATAATTGGCGTGGGTCAGGTACATCAGGCAATAGCCGTGGCACAAACCGTAGTCGGGGTTGGCTTCGAGGAAGTTCACCGATTCGGTGAGAGCACCGTGCAACAGGAAATCATCGTCGGAGGCGAACACCATGTACGGCGTGGTGACCTGTTCGACACCGTATACCAGCTTGGCCTGGATGCCCCAATAGCCGAACTGCGGCAAATGCCGATAGTCGATGGTGTCTGCAACCGTCGCCGCGCCATCCAGAGCAACGGCTGACGAATCAAGGACCAGAATCCTGCAAGGCAGCGTGCTGTAGAACTGCAACGCCCTGCGCAAAAACGCCGGACGATTGTGCGTAATCAGCACCAGAGTGAACAGCTCACTCAGGGGCAACGTGTTTTCAGAACCGTAAATGCCTTGCATATCCTTCCCCGCCACAGACCTATTGCCTGATGAACACTTGAATGAAGTTGTCGTTTAACGCACCCGGCGCAGGTAGCCATCCGGCGCGACGGTGATCAGCAGTTTGCTGTGAATCGCCTGATCTATCTCGAAATCCCGGTTTTCTTCCAGGTACGCCCAAACGGCGGTTTTAGGGTTATCACCCTTGCCCCATGGACGGTCCGGAAAGGCGTCTTCCGGCATGTCTTCGACGACCGTGTCCATGACCACGCAGTAGCTGCCGACCGAGACCATCGGTGCATACAGGCGCAACTCTTCCAGCACGTGTTGATGGGTGTGATTGGAGTCCAGCACCACCAGCACTTTCTTGCCCTGAATGCGCTCGCGCACCTGATCGACGATCGCGGTGTCGATGCTCGAACCCTGAATCATCTGGATTCGTTTGCTCATCGGATGGGCTTCGATCGCTTCGCGGTTGTGCTGGCGAATATCGATGTCGACACCCAGTACTTCACCATGGCCGATCAGCTCCAGCATCGAGGCGTAAAACACCAACGACCCGCCGTGGGCGATCCCGGTTTCCACGATCACATCCGGGCGCAAGTTCCAGATGATTTCCTGCATGGCCACCATGTCCTGGGGGAACTGAATGATCGGGCGGCCCATCCAGCTGAAGTTGTAGGTGTACTTGTGTTTGGCCGTGGTGCCGACCCAGTCCAGGGACTCGGCCTGCAGCGCTTTGTCTTTCTTCAAACCTTCGATGTTGCCTTTTACTTCTTCACGAAACTGCTCATGGGGATTCATCGCAACTCTCCAAAAAAAAAGGGAAACGGCTTACTTGAATACCTTACCGTCGGGGTAAGGCACCGCGTTGGTCTTGATGATCCTGGCGGGATTGCCCGCCACGACCGAATAATCCGGAACATCTTTGGTGACAACGGCGCCGGCGCCGATGGTGACCCAGCGACCGATGCGCAGGCGCGGCAGGATGGTGGCGTTGGTACCGATAAATGTCCCGTCGCCGATTTCCACGCAACCGGCGATACACACCCCTGGTGCCATGAAAACCGAGTGGCCGATCCGTCCTTCATGCCCCACCACGCTGCCGGCACTGATACTGGTGTTGTCGCCCAGCGTTACTTCGGCCTGCATGAGCACGCCTTCCTGTAGATAACTGCCCTGCCCCATGCGAATCATGGTCAGGTCGATACCCGGGTGAACGAATTGGCCCAGGGTGGCGCCGGCCTCGACCAGTTGGCGGGTGGTCTCGTAGCGCAGCCGGGTACTGCCGGTGATCAGGTTCACGAAGCGCGCCTGAGGCCCTTTGAGTTCGCTCACCCGATCCGAGCCGCCGATCACCGGTACCCCATAAAACAGCGTGCCCTGCTTACTCGGGTCGTTATCCAGAAAGGCGAATTCGACGTTGGGGGTGCTGCGCTTCACCGCGTGAAGCATGCGCACCGCTTCGGGGTTGGCCGCGCCCAGCAAATAAATCTTCACGACAGCTGCCTTTTTGCGAGCAGGGCACGCACGACATCCACCACTCGTTGCTGATCGGCGTCGGTCATATCGTGATAACTCGGCAGGTTGAATGCGCGCTCCGGCAAGGCGAAAGCCACCGGTGTGTCGACAGAGTGTTCGCTGAACATCGGCAACGACGACAACGGCCAGAAGAACACCCTGGCATCGATATCGGCAGCCTGGAAAGCGGCGATCAACTCATCCCGGCGAATCCCGGTCTCCGCATCGAACACCACTGTCGGCATCCAGTAGCCGTTACGCGAGTGCTCAGGCTCAGGGTTCAGGGAAACACCCGGCAGTAATGTCAGGGCGCGGGCGTAATTGGCGAAAATCTCACGCTTGCGACTGATCAGCTCATCGATACGCTCGACCTGAGCGCAACCGACGGCGGCCTGCAGGTTGCTCATCTTGTATTTGAAGCCGATGAACTCCGGCCAGAACTGTTTGGTGCTGCCAGCGACCCGGCCATGGTTGGATAAGGTCAGGACGCGCTCGTACAAGGCTTTGTCCGAGGTGACGAAAATCCCGCCCTCGCCGGTGGTCATGGTCTTGGTGCCATGAAACGAGAACGCACCGAATGCGCCTAGAGAACCGGCCGCCCGACCACGCCATTGCGAGCCGATGGCCTCAGCGGCGTCTTCGATCACCGGAATATTGTGTTCCCGACCGATCGCCAGCAAGGCGTCCATATCACACAGGTTACCGTAGAGGTGCACTGCGAGAATGGCTTTGGTTCGCGGGGTAATTGCACGCCTGACCTGCTCCGGGTCCAGGCACCAGCTATCCGCCAGAACATCGACGAATACCGGCGTGGCACCCAGGTAGGTAATGGGCGCCGCCGACGCGATCCAGTTAGTGTTGCCCAGGATCACCTCATCGCCAGCACCAATGTCCAACGCCGCCATCCCCATGTGCAAGGCGCCAGTACAGCTGGAGGTCGCGATGGCGTAGGTGGCGCCAAGATGCTCGGCAAAACCATGCTCGAAACGCGTCAGATATTCGTAGCAACGTGCGCCCCAACCGTTCTGAACGGCGTCCAGGGCATACCGGGCTTCCAACTCGCCCACGCTCGGCTTGGTGTAATGAATTCTGCTCATTGAATGCTCAACTCCGGAACGGCGACAACAAACCGCGCGCCCCACACTTTGACCGAGGCGAATTGTTGGGTGATCTCAGTCAACAGGTTCCAGGGCAAAACCAGGATGTAGTCGGGTTTTTCAAGATCGATGCGGTCGGGCGAAACCACCGGGAT
This sequence comes from Pseudomonas sp. Pseusp15, assembly GCF_059492165.1. Classification (NCBI taxonomy): domain Bacteria; kingdom Pseudomonadati; phylum Pseudomonadota; class Gammaproteobacteria; order Pseudomonadales; family Pseudomonadaceae; genus Pseudomonas; species Pseudomonas sp. Pseusp15. The sequence continues at coordinate 696,671 of NZ_CP168523.1, read as the reverse complement.
TCGACTGCCCGGCAAGTACTTGCCCTGCTTGTGCGGGTTGGCATCGGCCACCCAGGCCAACAGGTCCGGTTTGACCCCGGCGTAGTTGAGCAAGGTGTTGCCCTTGGCTGCCGCACCATAACCGACCACGCGCTTGCCGTCGGCCTTGGCTTGCAGCAGGAAACGCAGCAGTTCGTGCTTGATGCCCTCGGCCGCTGGCGCCAGGGTCGCGTAGTACTCGGGGGTTTTCACTCCCGCTGCCAGCTCGGCCTGCAACTGCTGTTGAACGGCTGGCTGCACCTCACGGCGAACACCGTCGGCCCGCTGGACGAACACCCGCAACGAACCGCCATGGGTCGACAACTGGCTGACATCGAACACTTCCAGGCCATTGCGCTCGCACAAGGTCTGCACGGCGGTCAGGGACAGGTAGGAATAGTGCTCGTGATACAGCGTGTCGAATTGCTGCCCGGCCATCAGCGTCAGCAGTTGCGGAAATTCGAACGTCGCCACACCGGTCGGCTTGAGCAAGGTGGAGAACCCACCGAGAAAATCATTAATGTCCGGCACATGCGCCAACACGTTGTTGGCGGCCATCAGGTCGGCGGCCCAGCCTTCGCTTTTCAGCTGCGCGGCGGTGTCGCGACCGAAGAACAGTTCGCGAATCTCCAGGCCTTTTTCCCGCGCCGCTTGCGCGGTGCTGCGGGTTGGTTCAACGCCCAGGCAGGGGATGCCGCGCCCGGCAACGTACTGCAACAGGTAACCGTCGTTGGCGGCGATTTCCACCACGCGACTGTCGGCAGTCAGGCCGAAGCGTTCGACCATCTCGGCGACATAGCGCTCGGCATGGGCCAGCCAGGTGCTGGAGAACGAACTGAAATACGCATACTCGGCGTCGAACAGACTGTCGGCGCTGGTGTAATCCTCGGTCTGCACCAGCCAGCACTGCTGACACACCGCGACCTTCAATGGCACCCATTGCTCGGCTTGTTCCAGGCGATCGGCGTGCACATAGGCGTTGGATGGCGGCGAGGTGCCGAGATCGATCAGCGGCAAGGCCAGAGGAGTACCGCAACCACGGCAGTTCATAGACGCACTCCAGCGAAGTGTTCATCGAGCAAGGGATGGCTGGAATCCCTGGCCGACAGATTATTGACAGGCAACGGCCAGGCAATCGCCAGCCGTGGATCGTTCACCGACAACCCGCCCTCGTACGCAGGCGTGTAATCAGCGCTGTGCAGGTAGAGCAATTCGGCGTCATCGGTCAGCGTCTGGAAGCCGTGGGCGAACCCGGACGGGATCAGCAAGCTGCGACCGTCACCGGCCTTCAGGTGCTCGGCGTGCCAGTGCAGAAAGGTTTCGGAATCGGGGCGCAAGTCCACCGCCACATCCCAGACTTCGCCGCGCAGGCAGGTAATCAACTTGGCTTCCGGCGCATTGGAATTTTGATAATGCAGACCGCGCACACTGCCCCGCGCACGGGTGCAGGAGTGGTTGATCTGGCGGATATGAAACGGCTGGCCGAAAGCGCTCAGGCTGCCTTCGCAAAACAGCCGGGCGAAATGCCCACGATCATCTTCGAAGCGTTTGTGCTGCACGCTGAACAGACCGGCCAGCGGCAAGGCTTTCAACAGAAACTCGCTCACAACGCGCCTCGGTACAGGTTCAACTGGTTCAGGGTGACTTCACGCATGTCATCACCGTTCTGCCACGCCAGATGCCAATCGAGGGTCTGGGTCAGGCACTGCTGCAACGACCAGCGCGGTTGCCAGGCCAACCGTTGACGGGCGCGACTGCTGTCCAGGCGCAACAGGCCGGCTTCGTGCAAATCACTCGGCTCGATGCGCAATCCGCGTGCTTGCGGCCAGCGGCTGGCAAGCAACTCGACCACTTCGCCGACGCTGCACATGTCCGCTTCGCTCGGACCGAAGTTCCACGCGCCGGCAAACTGTGGGCCTTGTTCGTAGAGACCGGCAGCCAATTGCAGGTAACCTGCCAAAGGCTCAAGAGCGTGCTGCCATGGGCGCACGGCCTGCGGGTAGCGCAGGGTCACTGGCTGGTCGGCCGACCAGGCCTTGAGCACATCGGGAATCAGGCGTTCCGGCGCAAAGTCACCGCCGCCCAGCACATTGCCAGCACGGGCGGTGGCCAACGCCAAGCCATGCTCGGCGTACTTGTCGGCCGGGAAAAACGATGCGGCATAAGACTGCGCCAACAATTCGCAGCAAGCCTTGCTGCTGCTGTAAGGATCGTGACCGCCCAGGGCTTCGTCTTCGCGGTACGGCCACAGCCATTCCTTGTTGGCGTAGACCTTGTCGGTGGTCACTAACACACAGGCACGCACGCCGCCGACCTGGCGGATCGCTTCGAGCAGATTGAGCGTGCCCATGACGTTACTGGAATAGGTGCCGAGCGGATCGCGATAGCCTTCGCGCACCAGCGGTTGGGCCGCCAGGTGCAGGACGATTTGCGGCTGGGTTTCGACGATCAGTTCCAGCAAGGCGCCCAGATCACGCAGATCACCACGCTGATCGTTGATGCCCTCGTGTACCCGCGCCAGTTCGAACAGGCTCGGCTCGGTGGACGGATCGAGCGAAAACCCGCTGACCTCGGCCCCGAGGCTTTGCAGCCACAACGTCAACCAGCTGCCCTTGAAACCGGTGTGGCCGGTCAGCAGCACCCGTTTGCCACGCCAGAATTGCGGACTCAGTCCCATTGCTTCCATGGGGCCTCCCCGCTCTGCCACAGCGCCTCAAGGTGATTCTTGTCGCGCAGGGTGTCCATCGGATGCCAAAAGCCGTCGTGCTGGAAAGCAGCAAGCTGGCCATCGCTGGCCAGGCCGGTCAAAGGTTCGGACTCCCAAACCGTCTCATCCGCGGTAATCAGCGGCAGCACCTTAGGCGACAGCACAAAGAAACCACCATTGATCCAGCCACCGTCCCCACGAGGTTTTTCAGTGAAACCGCGAACCAGATAACCTTCGCGCTCCAGGGCGCCATAACGACCGGGCGGCTGGACCGCCGTGACCGTGGCAAGCTTGCCGTGGGAAAGGTGAAAGTCCACCAGGGCGCTGATGTTCAAGTCAGACACGCCGTCGCCGTAGGTAAAGCAGAACGCTTCTTCGTTTTCCAGATAGCGGCCGGCCCGTCGCAAACGGCCACCAGTCATGGTTTCCTCACCGGTGTCGATCAGCGTGACGCGCCACGGCTCACTGTAATTCTGGTGAACGTCCATACGGTTGTTGCACATGTCGAAAGTGACGTCGGAGGTGTGCAGAAAGTAGTTGGCGAAGAAGTCCTTGATCGCATAGCCCTTGTAGCCAAGGCAGATCACGAAGTCATGAATCCCGTGGGCGGAGTACTGTTTCATGATGTGCCAAAGAATTGGCTTGCCACCGATCTCGATCATCGGCTTGGGCTTCAGGTGCGATTCTTCGCTGATGCGCGTGCCCAGGCCACCCGCCAGAATTACTGCCTTCATCGTCTCCCCTCTTGTTCTTCACAGAGCTCGGCCAAGCTGTTTCAAGCTTTTTCGGGCTGTCTGGCTAAAACGCTCTGCCGTGTCAGGCGCTGGCGTACCGGCCGCAAGCGCTCGTTTTATGGCGATATGAGGAGGACTTGCAGGAAACGCGCCAGCTCATGAATCCAGATAGAAGGCACAAAAAAGGGACGAATCCGGATCATGCAGACAGGGTTCGTCCCCAAGTGTAAAGCGGGCACCTTCATCCCGTTGCAGGAGAGAAGGCGCCTGATTCAGGTCTCAGCCAAACATGGCAAACGCATCACTATTGGCCGGCATGTTGAAGAGCTGTCCGTCCGCCGTCTGGATTTGCTCGATGGTATCGGAGCCAGCGAACCAGTCCTTGAGCTGTACACCTTCCTGCGGAACCTGTCCTGGACTAACACTCGATCGGTGCAGGTAGAGGTCATCACCGACACGATCAACCAGCAGCTCGGCACTGCTGATGTACGACAGCACTATTTTGTCGGAGCGGCTGGTACCGTCATCCTGGATCGTCACCAATGCCGAGGTGTTGACGTTGTAGGTATCGTCATCCTCGCCACCAAAGGCCGACCCGCTGGCTTGCAGCACCAGATTGTCATCTCCAGCACCGCCAAACAGCGAGAAACCGAAGCCCGTGCCGGTCAGCAGGTCGCCACCGCCCCCACCATCGGCCATGCCATGAGTCACCGTGATGACGTCGCCCCCCGCTTCACCATAGGCCCGGCTACCCTCATCGCTGGCAGCGGTGACGATGGTGTCGTTGCCATTGCCGCCATACAAGGTGTCAGCCTGCGGCCCATTGATCACACCATCAAGGGTGAATGGCCCGATCTGGGACACCAGCCCGCCGTAGAGGTAATCGTTGCCGTCGCCACCGTAGACGACGTCATTACCCAACCCGCCTTCAAGGTAGTTGACGTTGGCATCACCGGTCAGGGTGTCATTGAAGTGGCTGCCCACTACGCGCTCGATGTTGCGCAGCACATCGCCCTGGGCATCCCCGCCCTGGTTGACGTTGGTCTGCAAGTTGATGTCCACAGCGGTGGTATTGGTGATGTACAAGACGCTGTCCTGCCCCTCGCGGCCGTCAATCACATCCGCACCTGCACCACCGATAAAGACGTCACCGAACCGCGAACCCGACAACGTGTCATCAAAGTTGCTGCCCTGGAAGAACTCAATGTTGGTGTAGGTGTCACCCGCGGCATCTCCGGCGTTGGCATTGGTGGTCAGGTCGATGGTCACCGCAGAGTCCGAAAGCTCGTAACTGACCAGGTCCTGCCCAACGGCACCGTCCAGGCCCATGGCAGTGGTACCGCCATAGAAAATGTCGTTGTAGCTCGACCCCTTGATCGCTTCGATGCCGGTGAAGGTATCGCCTGCCCCGATCCCGGAGTACACACCGGCCTTCAGGTTGATGATCATCGCCACGGTGCTGTCGCTATAGCCTGCCGTGTCATAACCGGCACCACCGATGAACTGGTCGGCGCCCGCGCCACCGTACAGCGTGTCGGCACCCGAACCGCCGGTGATGATGTTGTCGCTGGCATTGCCCCAACCGGTGTACGCGCCACTGCCGGTGAAGGTCAGGCGCTCGATGTTAGCGGCCATGAAGGTGTGGCTGGGGTTGACCACCGACACGCGCATTTCATCGTTGCCGCCATCGGCCAGCTCGACGATGCTCGGCGTGGCACTGGTGTTGATGTAGTAGATATCGTCCCCGGCACCGCCTTCGAACGCTATCCCGCCCAGTGCAACGGTGAAGCTGTCGTTGAACGCCGAACCGATGACTCTTTCGATGTTGGTCAGGGTGCTGCCCTCGGCGTCGCCGCCGGTGCCCGCCAGGCCCGTACCCAGACGAATATCAACGTTCACCGCAGCGGTCGACGTCGAGTAATCGACCGTATCGGTACCGACTCCGCCGTCGAAGTCCGTGCCTCGACCGTCGCCGACAAAGGTGTCGTTGTAGTTCGAACCCTTGATCGCTTCGATGTCGGTGAAGGTATCGCCTGCCCCGATCCCGGAGTACACACCGGCCTTCAGGTTGATGATCATCGCCACGGTGCTGTCGCTATAGCCTGCCGTGTCATAACCGGCACCACCGATGAACTGGTCGGCGCCCGCGCCACCGTACAGCGTGTCGGCACCCGAACCGCCGGTGATGATGTTGTCGCTGGCATTGCCCCAACCGGTGTACGCGCCACTGCCGGTGAAGGTCAGGCGCTCGATGTTAGCGGCCATGAAGGTGTGGCTGGGGTTGACCACCGACACGCGCATTTCATCGTTGCCGCCATCGGCCAGCTCGACGATGCTCGGCGTGGCACTGGTGTTGATGTAGTAGATATCGTCCCCGGCACCGCCTTCGAACGCTATCCCGCCCAGTGCAACGGTGAAGCTGTCGTTGAACGCCGAACCGATGACTCTTTCGATGTTGGTCAGGGTGCTGCCCTCGGCGTCGCCGCCGGTGCCCGCCAGGCCCGTACCCAGACGAATATCAACGTTCACCGCAGCGGCCGACGTCGAGTAATCGACCGTATCGGTACCGACTCCGCCGTCGAAGTCCGTGCCTCGACCGTCGCCGACAAAGGTGTCGTTGTAGTTCGAACCCTTGATCGCTTCGATGTCGGTGAAGGTATCGCCCGCTCCGATTCCGGAATGCACACCGGTCTTCAGATTGATGTTCATCGCCACGGTGCTGTCGGTATAGCCTGCCGTGTCATAACCGGCACCGCCGATGAACTGGTCGGCGCCCGCGCCACCGTACAGCGTGTCGGCACCCGAACCGCCGGTGATGATGTTGTCGCTGGCATTGCCCCAACCGGTGTACGCACCACTGCCGGTGAAGGTCAGGCGCTCGATGTTAGCGGCCATGAAGGTGTGGCTGGGGTTGACCACCGACACGCGCATTTCATCGTTGCCGCCATCGGCCAGCTCGACGATGCTCGGCGTGGCACTGGTGTTGATGTAGTAGATATCGTCCCCGGCACCGCCCTCGAACGCTATCCCGCCCAGTGCAACGGTGAAGCTGTCGTTGAACGCCGAACCGATGACTCTTTCGATGTTGGTCAGGGTGCTGCCCTCGGCGTCGCCGCCGGTGCCCGCCAGGCCCGTACCCAGACGAATATCAACGTTCACCGCAGCGGCCGACGTCGAGTAATCGACCGTATCGGTACCGACTCCGCCGTCGAAGTCCGTGCCTCGACCGTCGCCGACAAAGGTGTCGTTGTAGTTCGAACCCTTGATCGCTTCGATGTCGGTGAAGGTATCGCCCGCTCCGATTCCGGAATGCACACCGGTCTTCAGATTGATGTTCATCGCCACGGTGCTGTCGGTATAGCCGACAGTGTCAAAACCGGCACCACCGATGAACTGGTCGGCGCCCGCGCCACCGTACAGCGTGTCGGCACCCGAACCGCCGGTGATGATGTTGTCGCTGGCATTGCCCCAACCGGTGTACGCGCCACTGCCGGTGAAGGTCAGGCGCTCGATGTTAGCGGCCATGAAGGTGTGGCTGGGGTTGACCACCGACACGCGCATTTCATCGTTGCCGCCATCGGCCAGCTCGACGATGCTCGGCGTGGCACTGGTGTTGATGTAGTAGATATCGTCCCCGGCACCGCCTTCGAACGCTATCCCGCCCAGTGCAACGGTGAAGCTGTCGTTGAACGCCGAACCGATGACCTTTTCAACGTTGACCAAGGTGTCACCCTCGGCGTCGCCGCCGGTGCCGGCCAGCCCCGTACCCAGACGAATATCAACGTTCACCGCAGCGGCCGACGTCGAATAGTCCACGGTATCAGTACCGGTGCCGCCATCCAGCTTGTCCGCACCGGCACTCCCTTTGATCACATCATTGCCACCCAAGGCATAGATCTCATCATCCCCACTGGTACCTGTCAGCGTATCCACGCCATTTGTCCCGTTTATCACTGCCATTGCGACTTCTTCCTTGCCATATTGTTGAACCAGATACCTGCCGCCACGACGACCTGCAAACGCAGGTCGCTGACGAGTCTTTCAATAAACAAAGCTGTGGCGATTTATCGACATAAACGACACAAAGCTTGAGCCGCCGCCGCAAATTTGTAGCGCACCCGGCACAAACAAAACAGGCGGCCCAAGGCCGCCTGCAGGTGTACATCCATGCTAGATCAGTTTGGCAGCCAACCCTCGGCCCAGTAGTTGAGGTTGTTGCCCTTGAGCATGTAATCGCGCAGCACTTCCTCACGCAGCGCATCGCCCATGCGATAGCTCGCATCAGGCTCGGACAGGTGCATGCGGATTGCCTCGAGCCATTCCTCGGTGCTGTTGCTCACGACCTTGGTGCAGGGCAGATAGCCGCGATAGGCTTCTGTGTCGGTGCAAATCACCGGGTAACCGCAGGCGCCGTACTCCAGCAGACGCAAGTTGCTCTTACAGTCGTTGAAGATGTGGAACTCCAGAGGAGCCAGTGCCAGGTCGAGGTTCAGGCTGGCCAGTTTGGCGGGGTAAGCCTCAAGAGCGACGCCCGTGTGAAACTCATGCACAAATGGCCGTAGAGCCTCGGGGCACATTCCGAAAAATACCCATTCGACTTCATCGGCAAGCAGGCGCACCACATCCGCAATAATTGCCAGGTCACCATCATGACTGGTGCCACCGCCCCAGCCTACGCGGGGTTTGCGCGAAGTACGACGATGACTGGTGAGCCCCGTCCACAGATGCGGTGCAAGCATGTTCGGCACCACCCGAATATCGTGATGCATGTCACGCAATGCATCCGCCAGCGGCTGAGTCGATACCACGACCCGATCACACAATCCGACACCACGCCGCACCAGTTTGTCGACACCCACTTCGGCCTTGCGGATGTGTGCGTTCTTTTTCGGCACATCGATCACGTAATCGTCGAGCTCAAAAATCCGGAAGGCTTGCGAACAGTTTTTGATTCGCTCGACCTCATCGACAGCCCCTTGGCTGTAGCGCCCCTGCAGGATGATCACGTCGGGCGAGCACCGCTCAAGTTCAATGTCCGTCGGCGTATGGTAGGTCATATGCCCTACCACTCGCCCCGCCGCCTCCAGCTCGAGGAACGGCTGGCTGACCCGATAATGCCCCACCGCCGTGGCGTTGATCGGAATCGCCAGGATCTTGGGCAGGGGCTGACGGGTGAAGGGATCCCACCCGTCCTTGAACCCAGGCTCCAGACTGAAATTGCTGGTGCCCAGACTCAGGTTCCGGTTATACGCCGGATCCCTGGCAACCAGGGGCAACCAGTTCCGGTAGAAGTGTTTCTGCTCAGCCTGCAGCACTTTGGGTGCGGGCCCGACAGTGGAAGCCGGGATCGCCTGCACCAGCTCGGCGTATGGCGTCCATACCACCAGGTAGCCGGCCTGCCGCACACGCAGACAAAAATCAGGACCATTAAGCGCCTGGGCCAAATGTTGTTCGTCCAACCCCTGCAACTCGTCGAAAACCTGCTTGCGTACCAGGAGACAATCGACGCCGACCGCACTGAAGTTCTGTACAGTTTGCTGACGCTGCATGTAGCCAGGGGCGTTGAGCAACTCTCCGCGATTGGGGACACCAATGGCCCCCCGCAACCCCAGAACCAGTGCCGAACCCTCGATCCGGCCCTGCGGACTCAGCATCCGCCCGCCAACTACACCGACCTCAGGGCGCAGGCCGTGATTCAGCAACTCGTCCAGCCAATCGGCATTGACGATGATGTTATGGGGGCTGAGCAACAGCAGATAGTCGCCCCGCGCCTGGGCCGCGGCGAAGTTATGCACCGCTGCCTGGTTGTCGCCATAGTCACAGCGCAGCACTCGCAGTTTGTCGCTGCCCATTTGCTCCATGGCCGCCAGCCAGCTACAGGCATCTGCGGCAATGCTGGCGTTATCGGCAATCAAAATCTCGTAACGCGAATAGGCCGTTTTTTCCAACAGACTTTCAACACAGCGCTGCAAAGAACCGATCTGGTCCCTGGTGGAGATGATGATCGATACAAGAGGCTGCTGGTCATGGAGGTAGTCAACACGATTGATCAGCGCCAGACTGCCGCTACGGACGCGGTGTGGCGCCTCAATACGCTGTAGATGCGCGGCAAGTACCCGAGGATTCTGCTCGATGACCTGGGGTTGCGAGAGCCACTGAGACAGGCGCAAGGCAGACTCCACGAGCACTTCGCTCACATGGCCGATGGCGTGCGGGCCATTGCTCTCCACCAGACGCCAGACCAGATCGTGAACACCGAGCTCATCGTAGCCCGCAACAATGCCGCCAAGCTCGAGAACCCGCTGACGCTGTAAAGCGAGGACCCGGCCGATGTAAGGGTAACTACGCATCAAGTCAAGATTGAAGTCCGGCTTGAACACGGGCTCGATCGACACCTCATCGCGCAGCCCTCCCTCATCGCTATAGAGACAGCGCACGTCCGGCATTTCGACCATGCGCTCGGCCAGCAGCAACAAGGCCAGCTCGTTCAAACGATCGCCCGCCCGGACCAGATAGATCCAGTCTGCCTCATCCAGTTGCCTCAGCAGTCGATTGAACTGAGCGACCGGTTCTTCATGCAAACGTACATGACGCACACCTTCGCAGGGCGCATGCTCCGAACGGGAAATCACCACCACCTGCTCGGCGGCATAAACCTGCTGACGAATACTCTTGAGCGTATCTTCCAGCGCTACGCTATTACCTTCGCTATCAATGACGATCGGCACAATCCGCGGACGCCAGGCCCACCCCTGCAGGCGGGCAGGCAAAAGACGCTGTTGAGCGGGGTTCAATGTGCGGCAAGACAACCATTCACGATACAGGTCGACAAAACTGTCGCAGTCGTCACCCACCCGGGAAAGCACCAGGGTGTGTATGAAACTCAGGGATCGGCCCAACCCCGACTCTTCCCAGGCATAGGGCTGACCATCGACTGCATCGGCCAGAGCCATATAGCGCACCCAGCCTGGTGCAGGTGCCGGCTCGCCACTGCGCAATGCAAGCATCTGTTTGAGCCAGTCGAGCTCTGTCGCCAGCGCATTCCTGACGTGTGGTTGATTACTCAATCGCGCCGGGTGCAGGCGCTCGAGACTCAGAACCTGACTGACGACAACCAGATTGCCGCGACGCAACAAACAGGCAAACAAGGCGAAGTCCAGGCGAGCCACGAAACCTTCACCGACCTGGGTCAACGCCGGCAAATACTCCAGCGCATGACGGGTACGCAGCAGCGCCCCGCTCAAACCGCTGAGGAAGTTGACCAGGGTGCTTTCCAGAATCCCCAACAGATCCTCACCCTTGAACAGCGTGATGCCAGTAGAAAAACAGCAGTTTTCCAGCCGCTCGGACAACAGGATGTAATCGCCGTCGCAAAACTGTCGCTGGGCGATGACCAGATTCACGTCATCACGATCGATAAAACCTTCGATCTGCTGCTTGATGCACTCAGGCAACAGTTGATCGTCGTCGCACAGCAGCTTCAGATAATCGCCGCTGGCCTCTTGTGCGCAAGCCATGAGGTTACCCTGAAATCCCAAGCGTCGATCATTGCGTACATAACGTAACCGGATCGACTGCGGCACCTCACAATCCTCGACGATCCGGCGGATTTCGTCGCCGACACTGTCGTCGCAGACAATCACTTCGAGGTTGCTGTAGGTTTGATTCAGCGCGCTTTGCAACGCCGCCTGAAAGAACAGCGGATTGAAGGCGGGGATGGCGATGCTGACAAGAGGGACTGGTTTCACGGCAGGGGAACTCTCGAGCGGCGGAAGCTCACTCTAAAAAGAGTGGAGCCTCCCGGAACCGCTGAAAAAAGACGGTTTGCACTCGGCAATCTGCAACCCTCGCGATAAATCGCGAAGGCCTGGATTCAGACTTTGTTGAACAGCCCCAACTGAGCGATCTTGCTGAACGCCAATTGCGAGGCCTGCAACATGGTTTGCTGCAGGGTCAGGCGGGTCATCACTTCGGCCGGATCGGAATCGCGAATCGACGACTGGGTCTGGGTATTGGCCAGCGCCAGACTCTGGTTGATCTCAGTCTGAGTGGTCAATGACGAACCGCGCCCCCCCACGGAACTGATGCCGGCCGCCAACTGGTCGATGCCACTGGACAGATTGCCAATGCCTGAACCGATCGCCGCGTTTAATTGCTGGATGGCGATCGGGTTGTTGTTGGTCGGTGTCGCCAGTGCGGTCTTCAGTTGGCTGACGGTATCCAGAACGTTCTGTGTCTGGTGTGTGTTGACTGCAACGGAGAACTGGTCACCCGCAGCCGGTGTACCGGCCAACGTAAAGGTAACGCCGGACGCGGTTGCCGTGGCACCGGCCATGGTGCCGCTGGACACCGGTTTGCTGCTGGCGGTCAGTGGCGCGGCGTACAAATCGTAGTTCGTGGCGCTGGTGAACTTGAGGATCGCACTACCGTTCGGGAAACTGGCGTGGTAGTTGGCGCTGTTGGTGACCGCGGTACCGGTGACCAGTGCCGCCGAAGGATTCCCCGGGCTGCGAGACGTAGTGAAGCTGTCCGGCTTGGCCGCCAGGGTGAAACTGTGCCCGGTGATCACTGTACCCGGGACGTCACCCGCTTGCAGGTTGATGTTCAACTTCAGATCAACGCCACGGAAATTGACAGTCTGTGTGGCCGCACCGTTGGTGGAGCTGAACACACCATTCTGACTGGCCTCGGCGGTGACGTCGTTACCTAGGGAATCGGTAATTTTCAACTGCGTGCCGCTGACGAAATCCACGGTGTAAGGCTCACCGCTGCGGAACTTGGCGTTGTAGGTGACATCGGAGCCGACCTGACCGTTGGACAACACCACACGACCGTCATCGACCGCAGGCGCGGTGAGCGTGGTCTGAGTACGGCTGGTGTTGATCGCCTGCTGGAACACATCCCAACCGGTGCTGTTGGTGGCCATCGACTGGGTATCGCCAATCGGCAGATCCAGCGTGACCTGATCACCGTTGTAGGCGTAGCTGCCATCGGTGTTGCGGGTGAACGGCACCACATCGCCCTTGGACCCGGAGAAGATGTACTTGCCGTTTTCATCCTTGGTGTTCATCAGGCTGAGCAGTTGCTCTTCAATCTGCCCCAGTTCGGAAGCGTTCGCCTGACGGTCGGCATCGGTATAGCCTGCGTTGCCTGCGCCGAGCGCCAGCTCTTTGGCGCGCTGCAGCACGTTGCCAATACTGGTCATCACCGACTCGGTCTGGCCTAGGGTGCCTTTGATGGTGGTCATGTTGGCCGAGTACTGGTCAAGCATCGAAGCCTGCTGACCCAATTGCAGCAAACGCGAAGCGCCGACCGGATCGTCGGCCGCGGTATTCACGCGAACCAGGCTGCTGGCCTCTTCGCTGCTCTTGACCACGTTGGAAAAGTTCTTCTGATAGTTGGCAGCAGAGGACTCGTAAAACTGGGCGGTAGAAATGCGCATGGGCTACGACTCCTTAAAGACTGTTGATCAGTGTGCTGAAGATTTCCTGCGCAGCCTTGATGATCTGCGAAGACGCGGTGTAGTACTGCTGGTACTTGACCAGGTTGCCGGTTTCCTCATCGAGGTCGACACCGGACAACGAGTCGCGAGCGCCCTTGGCGTTGGCCAAAATCGCGGTGGTCGCAGCACTGTCGAGCTTGCCTTGCGCGGCCTTGGCGCCGACGCCCGAGACCAGCTTGCCGTAGGCATCGTTCAGGGAAATACCGTTGCTGGCCGAACCGGTGTCCACGGTCTGCTTGGTCTGCAAGGCAGCCAGCGTGGTGCCGTTACGGTTATCCAGCGAACCCGGCTGGCTGAGCGATACGTTGATCGCAGTGCCGTTACCTGGCGAACCGGCCACGGTCATGTCGAACGACACAGTGCGCTGCACGATGGGCGGTCCCGGATCATTGATCGCGGCGCCGGTGCCGTCGACCAGCGGAATGGTCAGGCTCAGCGTATTGTTCTGGCCCGGCACGATGGTGCCGCTGCTGAGCGCGTTGCCTTGGGCATCGAGCATTTGGTAAGTCTGAGTCGAACCACCGGCCGCACCAAATACGATCTTGACCGGCGTCGACGTCTTCAGGCCGTTCTGGAGCGTGGTGGTGGTCGCCGTGTCGTAGATATCGAACTTGGTGGTCAGGGTCGGTTGACCGCTGGCCGGAATCGTCAGTGTGCCGCTGCCGCCCGCAGCAATGGCCGCGCCCAACGGTGCCGCGATGGCCAGACGCTTGGAGTCGGTCATCTCGGTCTTGATGTTGGTCGCCGCGTTGCGGGTCGGGGTGATCTTGAACGTGTCGCCGGCGGCTGCGGTGCCACCGGAAAGTGTCATGGAGAAACCATCGATCACCGGCGGTGGCGTGGTCAGCGTGCTGAACGCGCCCATGGCGGTGCCTTCTGGCAGACGCTGCACGGTGTAGTTGGTGGCGCTGGTGAAGGTGACCTTGTAATCGTTGATGGTCAGCTTGCCGCTGTCCTCGATGCTCACATCGAAGTTGCCTGAGCCAGCGCTGTTACCGACCGTGGCAACGCTGCGCTGAGCCATTTGCGCTGCGGTGTTGATGCTATTGAACAGGTTCGAACCGAAGTCACCGTTCTTGTCGATGCCCTGGGCCTGGACGGTGTTCATCTGATCGGCGACGACCAGCGCCACACGCCCCAGTTCATTCATGGCCGGGTCCAGCACGGTGCTGCGATAACGCAGCAAGCCGCCCATCTCGCCACCGGTCATCACCGAGGTGATATCGATGGTGCTCGAACCGCGATTGAGTTGAATGGCCGAACGCGACGGATCGTCTTTGCTCGGCACCACTTCCAGCTTGCTGGCAGTGCTGCCCATGACCAGCGGTTGACCGCTGCCCAGGTAAATGTCGAGGTTGCCGTCACGCTCGATCACCTGCGCCCCGGTGAAGGTGGACAACTGGCGCACGGTCTCGTTGCGCGCGTCGAGCAAGTCGTTAGGCTGGCCGCCGGCGTTGGAAACTTCGGAGATCTTCTGGTTCAACTGGGCCACGGTGGCCGCCAGTTTGTTGACCTGATCGGCCATGTCCGCCAGGTTGCCGTTGATGTCCGCGTTCTGCGCGGTCAACTGGCTGGAGATCGAGTTGAAACGGTTGCTCACCGCTTGCGCATCGCTGAGCAGCAGTTGGCGGGAAGCATCGTCGCCCGGTTTGGCGTTGACGTTCTGTACCGAGGCGAAGAACTTGGTCAGGGCGCCGTTGAGGCCGGTGCCGCTGTCCGACAGCAACTTATCGAGCGGGCTGATCTGCCCGGCATAGGCAGCCGAGTCGCTGTTGAGCGAGGTGGTGGTTTGCAGTTGCGCATCGAGGTAGCTGTTGTACACCCGACGCACATCGGCCAGGGTCGTACCGGTGCCGATGTAGACATTGCCGAACTGATTCGAGGCCTTGCTGCCCTGCACGGTTTGCTGACGCGAGTAGCCTGCGGTGTCGACGTTGGCAATGTTGTTACCGGTCACCATCAACGCGCTTTGGCCAGCGGATAAACCCGACATCCCGATGTTGAGCAAACTCATGATTCAAACCTTATGCCTTGTGCCTATAAAGGCGTAGTGGAAGCGCCCGCTGCAGCGTAGTTTTGGTAACTCGTCATCTGCTTGGCTATCTGCGAGATCTTGCTTGCGTAATCCGGGTCGGTTGCATACCCGGCTTTTTGCAACTCGCGTACAAACTGTTCTGGGTTATCGGCCGACTTCAGCACATCTTGATAGCGATTGTTGCTTTGCAGCAGCGTCACAAGGTCATGGAAACTGTCCTTGTAAGAGGCATAGGAACGGAACTCGGCCGTCTCCTTGACCATCTGGCCATTTCTGAATTCGCTGGTGATCGCCCGCGCCGAATCGCCCTTCCAGTTACCACTGGCCTTGATCCCGAACAGGTTGTGGCTACTGCTGCCATCCTGGGCGCGCATGACTGATTTGCCCCAACCGGTTTCCAGGGCGGCCTGAGCCACCAGGTAACGCGGATCGACACCGATACGGTCGGCGGCTTCTTTGGCCATCGGCAGCATGGTGTTGACGAATTCGTCGGCGGAACTGAAGGCTTTTTTCGCCGGCGCCAAGGGGATTTGAGCCATGGCACGACCATAAATCTGCAGGCGCCCGCTGGAGGTCGTATCCGTTTGCGAAGCCAGCCAATCGCCGTTGTACAGCGGGCCGGAACCGGTCGCGGTGCTCGGCGGCACCTGGATTTTGTTTTGCGTTGCGGAGGCGGTCGTTGCCGTGGTCGATGCCGATGGCACCAGCCCGGCGAGCAAACGGTCGGCCAGTTTCGGTGGCAGCGCCAGACGCCGCTGATTGATCAGCGCCATGTCGTTGCGGTGTGCGCCCTCGCCCGCACCTGCCGGTGCCCTCACCGCGCGTGAAGCCCACAACGGGCGCTCGCCGTTGAGGCGCGACAGCGGCCCATTGGTGGCGACCGTACCGGCGGCAATCGGTGTTTCCACGGCGGCCTTCGCGGCGGCTTGCTTGGCGGCAGACGCTGCAGCAGCCTCACCCGGTGCCAACGGTTTGTTCTTCGACATCTGGCGCATCAGCACGTCAGCCAGGCCGATACCGCCGCCTTCGCGAGACAGGGAAACGGCCAACTGCTGGTCGTACATTTCCTGGTATTGCTTGGCTGCCGGCGTGTTGAGCGGATTATCCTTGCCCAGCGCTTCGGTGGCCGAGCGCATGGACTTGAGCATTTCGCCGAGGAACAGCGACTCGAATTCCTGCGCCACTTTGCGCATGTTCGCATCGCTGTTCTTGTCGCCGACCTTGAGCTGATTCAAACGATTCAGGTCCGAGTAGGAACCCGAATCGCTGCTGCTGACCAGACCGCTTTTGCGCATATCCATGATCGCCGTCCTCAGATCACGATCAGGTCGGCTTGCAACGCGCCGGCCTGTTTCAACGCTTCGAGGATCGCCATCAAGTCACCCGGTGCTGCGCCGACCTGGTTCACCGCACGAACGATCTCGTCGAGGGTGGTGCCCGGGCCGAACTTGAACATCGGCTTGGCTTCTTGCTGAGCGTTGACCCGCGAGCGCGGCACGACCGCCGTCTGCCCGTTGGACAGAGGGCCGGGCTGGCTGACGATCGGGTCTTCGGTGATGGTCACGGTCAGGCTGCCGTGGGTCACGGCGGCCGGGGAAACCTTGACGTTCTGGCCGATCACGATGGTGCCGGTGCGCGAGTTGATGATGACTTTCGCCACCGCCTGACCCGGATCGACTTCGAGGTTTTCCAGGATCGACAAATAGTCGACCCGCTGGCTTGGATCGAGTGGCGCAGTCACGCGGATCGAGCCGCCATCGATGGCCTGAGCGACGCCAGGGCCAAGCATGTCGTTGATCTTGTCGACGATGCGCTTGGCCGTGGTGAAGTCCGAACGGTTGAGGTTCAGGGTCAGGCTGTTGCCCTGATTGAAGCCGCTCGGCACTGCCCGCTCGACCGACGCACCGCCGGGGATGCGACCGGCCGACGGAACGTTGACGGTGATCTTGGAACCGTCACGACCTTCGGCATCGAAGCCGCCGACCACCAGGTTGCCCTGAGCCACGGCATAGACGTTGCCATCGATACCTTTGAGCGGCGTCAACAGCAAGGTGCCGCCGCGCAGGCTCTTGGAGTTACCGATGGACGCTACGGTGATGTCTATCTGCTGACCCGGCTTGGCGAACGCTGGCAAATCGGCGCTGATCGACACGGCCGCGACGTTCTTCAATTGCACGTTGCCGGAACCTGGCGGCACCTTGATGCCGAACTGCGAGAGCATGTTGTTGAAGGTCTGCAGGGTGAACGGGGTCTGGGTCGTCTGGTCACCGGTGCCGTTAAGCCCTACCACCAGGCCATAGCCGATCAATTGGTTGGAACGCACGCCGGAAATACTGGCGATGTCCTTCAGCCGTTCGGCTTGAGCATCGAAGGCTGCGCACAGCAAAAGAGCGCCCACCATCAGGTGTTTAAGATTCAACATAGCCACCTAGAAAGGGAACAGCGGGCTGAGGAAGAAACGGTCGAACCAGCCTGGCTGACTCGCATCGGCAAACGCACCGGTGCCCGAATAGGTGATGCGTGCATCGGCGACACGGGTCGACGACACGGTGTTATCGGTGGCGATGTCATCGGCACGAACGAGGCCGGCAATCCGTACCAATTCGTCACCGGTGTTGAGAGTCAGCCACTTCTCGCCGCGCACAGCGATGATGCCGTTGGGCAACACGTCAGCAACGGTCACAGTGATCGAGCCGGTCAAGCTGTTGCTTTGGCCAGTCTTGCTGTCGCCTTTGCTTGCGCGATCAGCCTTGTAGCCGGCGTTCAGGCTCAAGTCGTTGCCACCGATCGGGTTGTTGGTGGTCAGGCTGGAGCCGAACAACGAGGTCAGGCCGACGCTGGTGTCGCTGGTCTTGTCGATCTGCGAGTTGGCGTTCTTGCTCGCCTGGGTGCGCTCGTTCAGGGTGATGGTGATGATGTCACCGACCCGGAATGCCTTGCGGTCGCTGTACAGGTTCTGTTCGAAACCGGCCTGGTAGATCGAGCCGTTATTGGCGGCAGCCGGCAGCGGCGTGCGCGGCAACACCGGGGCGTAGTAAGGGTCATTGGGCTTTGGCGTCGGACCGACGCACCCCGCCAGCGCGGCGACCCCACTCAGTGCCAGAACAGATACGAAGCGATTCATGACCCTACCTCACGGTGTTGCAGGCGACCTCATGGCCGCCTCATAGACTTGATTACAGATTCTGCGTTACGAACGAGAGCATCTGGTCGGCGGTGGAGATCACTTTGGAGTTCATCTCGTAGGCGCGCTGAGTGGTGATCATGTTGACCATCTCTTCAACGGTGCTGACGTTGGACGTTTCCAGAGTGTTCTGCAGCGTGGTGCCAAAACCGGCCAGGCCCGGGGTGCCGACTTGCGGCGCGCCACTGGCAGCGGTTTCCAGGAACAGGTTGTTACCCACCGCTTGCAGACCGGCCGGGTTGATGAAGTCGGCGGTTTGCAGGTTGCCGATCACTTGGGAGGCGGGGTTGCCGGCAACGGTGATGGACACGGTGCCGTCACGACCAACGGTGAACGTCTGGGCGTTGTTCGGAATGACAATGGCCGGCTCCAGGGCAAAGCCGCTGGCGTTGACGATCTGACCGTTGGAATCCAGGTGGAAGGTACCGTCACGGGTGTAGGACGTGGTGCCATCGGGCTGCAGGATCTGGAAGAAACCGCGACCGTCGATGGCCATATCCAATGGCTGCTCGGTGGTTTGCAGGCTGCCGGCGGTGAAGTTTTTCTGGGTGCCGACGATGCGCACACCGGTACCCACTTGCAGACCCGACGGCAGTTCGCTGTCCTGGGTCGACTGGGCGCCTGGCTGGCGTTTGATCTGATACAGCAAGTCCTGGAACTCGGCGCGGTCACGTTTGAAACCCGTGGTCGATACGTTCGCCAGGTTGTTGGAAATGGTGGTGAGGTTGGTGTCCTGGGCGGACAGACCTGTTTTGGCAACCCATAGAGCCGGAAGCATTCGTTTCTCCTCGTGCGCCTGTTTTACGGCGCGACGTTCTGATAATTAGCTGATCTGCAAGACCCGAGCCATGGCCTGGTCATCGTCTTTGGCGGTGTTCATCATCTTGATGTGCAGCTCGAACTGCTTGGCCAGCGCCAGTACCGAAGTCATTTCTTCCACGGCATTGACGTTGCTCGACTCGAGGAACCCAGACACCAGTTTGACGCCGGCATCGGCTTGCGCCGGCTTGCCGTCCTTGGTGTGGATCGAACCGTCCAGGCCTTTGGTCATGTTCTTGAAGTCCGGGTTGACCAGTTTGATGCGGTCGACTTCAGCCATCACACGCGGGCCTTCGCCCATCGCACGGATGCTGACGGTGCCGTCTTCGCCGACTTCGATCTGCTGCTCGGGCGGCACGGCAATCGGCCCGCCATTGCCCATCACCGGCATGCCGTTGCCGGCGCGCAGCACGCCCAGCGCATCAACGTTCAGGCTGCCGGTGCGCACGTAGCTCTCACCGCCATCGGGGTTCTGCACGGCGATCCAGCCGTTGCCTTGCACCGCGACATCGAGGTCACGGCCGGTTTCCACCAGGGCGCCCGGGGAGAAGTCGGTGGCCGGACGTTCGCTCATGGCAAACGCACGCGCCGGAAAGCTGTCACCAAACACCGGCATCGAACGGGCCTGCTCCAGGTCCTTCTGAAAACCGTTGGTAGAGATGTTCGCCAGGTTGTTGGCATGAGCCTTCTGCGCCAGTGCATTCTGGCTGGCGCCGGTCATTGCCACATAAAGGTACTTGTCCACACTCTTTCCTCTGCATGCCGGACGTTTGCCGCCCACCGCTGTACTGCTGAGCCATAAGCAATTTGCAGACCAACTTTTTTCTGGCGGCGCCGGGCCCGGCAAACAAAGGACTTGAGGGATTTAGAGGGGATTGAGGGAATGTATCGAAGACGAAAAACCGGCGGTGTCATGCCGCCAAGAGGCAAGGATCAGCCTGGACGCTGATCGTTCCCCTGTGGCGAGGGAGCTTGCTCCCGCTCGGGCGCGAAGCGGCCGCAAAACCTACCTGCGCGATCTGCCTGCAATAATTCGGTTGTCATTTTTTGGGCTGCTGCGCAGCCCAGCGGGAGCAAGCTCCCTCGCCACAGAAGCCGCTTAGCCCGGCTCCTTGCCCACCTCATACTCGCGCAACTTATTGGCAATGGTGGTATGGGAAACCCCCAGTCGCTTGCCCAGTTGCCGACTGCTCGGATACTCGGAATACAAGCGCTCCAGCACGGCTTTCTCGAAGCGCCCGACAATCTCGTCCAGCCCACCCTCGAGGGAGAAATCGCCAAGCGGCTGACGCACGCCGTAGTCCGGCAGACGAATGTGCTCGGCTTTGACGGTGCCGCCTTCGCACAGGGAAACCGCCTGAAACAGCACGTTCTCCAACTGCCGCACGTTACCCGGCCAGTGATAGTGACTGAGTCGTTCCATCGCCGCCGGCGCCAGCTTCGGCAGTGGGCAACCGATCTGTCGGCTGGCCTGATCGAGGAAGTGCTCCACCAGCGGCGCCAGTCCGTCGAGGCATTCGCGCAGTGGCGGGATGTGCAACGAGAGCACGTTCAAGCGGTGGTACAAGTCCTGGCGAAATTCACCGCGAGCACACAGCTCGGACAAGTCCACCTGAGTCGCGCAGATCACCCGCACATCCAGATAGACCTCTTCATCGCTGCCGACACGACGGAAGCAACCGTCCTGCAGAAAGCGCAGTAATTTCACCTGCAAGCGCGGGCTCATTTCGCCGACGCCATCGAGAAACAACGTACCGCCCGCCGTCAGCTCCAGGAGCCCGAGCTTGCCTTCGGCCCGCGCCCCTTCGAAGGCGCCGGGGCCGTAGCCGAACAATTCGGTCTCGGCCATGGACTCTGGCAGGCCGGCGCAGTTGAGCGCCATCAGCGGTGATTGCCCGCGCGGGCTCGCCAGGTGACAGGCCCGCGCCAACAACTCTTTGCCGGTGCCGGTTTCGCCTTCGATCAATAGCGGCGCATCCAGCGGTGCCATGCGCCGCGCTTCGCGAACCACCGCCGCCATCACTTTCGAGCTTTGGAAAATGCTGTCGAAGCCGCGCAACTCCTGTTTGCGCACGTTATAGATGCGCTCGCCCACCCGGTCCGCCCGGTGCAGCGTCAACACCGCACCGGCCATGGCCTCGCTTTCGTCATGCTCCGATTGCAGCGGCGCGATGTCGGCGAGAAACACGTCACCCTTGACCTTCACCCGCAAGCCGTTGATCCGCGACTTGTTGGCGCGCACCAGTTCCGGCAAATCGAAGTCTTCGGCGTACCGAGACAGCGGAATCCCCGGCACCTCATCCACCCGCACCCCGAGCAATTGCGCCGCCGCACGGTTGGCCGCGACGATGGAACCGCCCATGTCGATCGACAGCACCGGAAACTCCAGGGCACCGAGCAAGGCATTGAGCTCCATGTGCCGACGCTCGCTGGGCATCAGCCCTACACGCTTGACGCCGAATACCCCACCAATCGCCTCGAACTTCGGCCGCAACGCCTGGAACTGAATGTTGATCAGGTTCGGGCAGTGCAGATAGATCGCATTGCCATGCTCACCCCCCACCTCGCCGCGAGCGACGTTGATCCCGTACTCGACCAACAGGTTGAGAATGTCGCGCAGGATACCGATGCGGTTCTGGCAGTGGACTTTGATACGCATATGAAGGCCCGTAACAGCGGTGATCGAGGCCCGGCGCAAGGAATTTTCTGCGCGAGCACCAAGTTAGTCGTCAAGATTATGTGACACCTGTAGGCCATTTCAAACCCGTAAATATCAATACTTGCGCCACAGCAGCCAATACGTAACGAAAACTTTACGAAGAGCGCGGATTTTTCCTACGCAAGACGCGGATCACCTGCTGCAACACCGAACACCTTGGGGTATTTCTAGGTCCATAGCTGTACACACAACAAGAACGATTCCCCTAGCAGGAGAGCAGCATGAAGCAGACGCAATACGTGGCTCGCGAGCCCGATGCGCAAGGTTTTATCGACTACCCCGCTGAAGAACACGCGGTGTGGAATACGCTGATCACTCGCCAACTGAAAGTGGTCGAGGGTCGTGCATGCCAGGAATACCTGGACGGTATCGAAAAACTCGGTCTGCCCCACGACCGCATTCCGCAACTCGGCGAAATCAACAAAGTCCTCGGTGAAACCACCGGCTGGCAAGTTGCCCGGGTGCCCGCGCTGATTCCCTTCCAGACCTTTTTCGAATTGCTGGCGAACAAGCAGTTTCCGGTGGCGACCTTTATTCGTACCCGCGAAGAACTGGATTACCTGCAAGAGCCGGACATTTTCCACGAGATCTTCGGCCACTGCCCGTTGCTGACCAACCCCTGGTTCGCCGAATTCACCCACACCTACGGCAAACTCGGCCTACAGGCCTCCAAGGAAGAGCGCGTGTACCTGGCGCGCCTGTACTGGATGACCATTGAGTTCGGCCTGGTCGACACACCGCAAGGCCTGCGCATCTATGGCGGCGGCATTCTGTCCTCGCCGAAAGAAACTGTTTACGCCCTGTCGGATGCGCCTGAGCATCAGGCCTTCGACCCACTGGAATGCATGCGTACGCCGTATCGCATCGACATTCTGCAGCCGCTGTACTTTGTCCTGCCGAACCTCAAGCGCCTGTTCGATCTGGCCCACGAAGACATCATGGGCATGGTCAAACAAGGCATGCAGCTTGGGTTGCACGCACCGAAATTTCCGCCAAAAGCTGCGTGACCCGCGACTTTTGGCATCAAGTGAGTCTGTTACGGATCGCCGCTTTGCTTTAGCGTGGTCCCACTGACGACCGTTTTTCAAAACACTCGATTTCAGGAACACATCATGTCCACATTGAACCAAGCCCATTGCGAAGCCTGCCGCGCCGACGCCCCTCAGGTCAGCGACGAAGAACTGCCGATCCTGATCAAGCAGATCCCTGACTGGAACATCGAAGTGCGCGACGGTGTGATGCAGTTGGAAAAAGTTTTCCTGTTCAAGAACTTCAAGCACGCGCTGGCGTTCACCAACGCCGTTGGCGAAATCTCCGAGGCCGAAGGTCACCACCCGGGCCTGCTGACCGAGTGGGGCAAAGTCACCGTGACCTGGTGGAGCCACTCCATCAAG
Organism: Pseudomonas sp. Pseusp15; assembly: GCF_059492165.1. NCBI lineage: Bacteria > Pseudomonadati > Pseudomonadota > Gammaproteobacteria > Pseudomonadales > Pseudomonadaceae > Pseudomonas > Pseudomonas sp. Pseusp15. Next base: position 673,559 of record NZ_CP168523.1, on the reverse strand, counting down.
GGCCTGCACCGCAACGACTTCATCATGGCCGCGCGCACTGACGAAGTGGCCAAAGACGCCGAGGGCCGCAAATAATGCATTTCGACGCCATCGGCCGAGTACCCGGCGACCCGATTCTCGGCCTGATGGAGGCCTATGCGCAGGACCCCAATCCGCGCAAGTTCGACCTTGGCGTGGGGGTCTACAAAGACGCCCAGGGCCTGACGCCGATCCTTGAAGCGGTGAAGCTTGCCGAGCAGCGCCTGGTGGATCGCCAGGCCACCAAGACTTACATCGGCGGCCACGGCGATGCGGCGTTCGGCAAAGTCATCAACGAGCTTGTGCTGGGTGCTGATTCGGCGCTGATCGCCGAGCAACGGGCCGGCGTCACGCAAACGCCGGGCGGCACCGGTGCGCTGCGCTTGAGCGCCGACTTCATCGCCCAATGCCTGCCGGGCCGTGGCGTGTGGCTGAGCAGCCCGACCTGGCCGATCCACGAAACGATTTTCGCGACGGCCGGGGTCAAGGTCAGTCACTACCCGTACGTGGGCAGCGATAACCGTCTCGACGTCGAAGCGATGCTCGAAGTGCTCAATCAAGCACCGAAGGGCGATGTGGTGCTGCTGCACGCCTGCTGCCACAACCCGACCGGTTTCGACCTGTCCCATGACGATTGGCGCCGGGTGCTGGACGTGGTGCGCAGTCGCGACTTGCTGCCTCTGATCGACTTCGCCTATCAGGGCTTCGGCGACGGCCTGGAGCAAGATGCCTGGTCGACCCGGCTGTTCGCCGCCGAGTTGCCGGAAGTGCTGATCACCAGTTCCTGCTCGAAGAACTTCGGCCTGTACCGCGACCGCACCGGCGCGCTGATTGTCTGCGCGCAAACCGCCGGCAAGCTGGTGGACATCCGCAGCCAACTGGCCAACATCGCCCGCAACCTGTGGTCGACACCGCCGGATCACGGCGCCGCCGTCGTCGCGACCATCCTTGGCGATCCAGAGCTGAAAAGCCGCTGGGCCGACGAAGTGGAAGCCATGCGTTTGCGCATCGCCCAGCTGCGCAGTGGCCTGGTCGAAGCGCTTGAACCCCACGGCTTGCGCGAGCGGTTTGCGCACATTGGCGTGCAACGCGGGATGTTTTCCTACACCGGTTTGTCGCCGGAGCAGGTCAAGCAACTGCGCGAACATCACAGTGTGTACATGGTCAGCTCGGGCCGGGCGAACGTGGCGGGGATCGATGCGACACGCCTGGACCTGCTGGCCGAGGCCATCGCTGACGTCTGCAAGTAACACGATGCAATGGCGAGCTCCCTGTGGCGAGGGAGCTTGCTCCCTCGCCACAGTGGGTCTTCGCCTCCTGCTGACCAGTCTAGACAATCCCATCCGTCGTAACAATTGGATATAAAGTCTATTTGTCATTTTTCCTGCTGTATCCTGCCCAGGCTTTTTTAAAAGCGCGGATCTACCAGATCTATCAACAGACTTAGCGAGGAGCGCGAAACATGCACGAGATCCCTAATCTCCCCTTCCCAAGCCTGCACGAAACTGAGCAGACAACCACGCAACAAGCCGGTGCCCAACAGCCCGAGCCGAAAGAAGCACCTGAACGCCGCCAGGCCGACAGAGAAGACTGATACACCTGCAATGCCAGACCGTGTGGAAAGCGCTAACATGCGCTTTCCACACTGCCTGAACCGCGAGCCCGCACCATGAGCGATGATTTCACTGAAGCCCAGGCCAGCGTCCTGATCGGCACCGCCGAGAAGATGATCGATATCTGGAATCGCCTTTCCCCCGAGAAACAAGCCGCCCTGCTGGCCCGCTTCGGCAGCGAAGAAAATGCCCTGGCCGCCTTGGTCACGACGCAACTGGTCGCCCCCGCAAAATCCTGATTCATCCCGTTCGGCAATTAGTTTTACTTTTTCACGCCCTGCGACCGTCCACGCCGCTATCATAAGCAGCCTATCTATCCTGCTGCCCCGTGGACCTTTTACCCATGTCTGAAACCCAGCGCCCCCTGGCGGTCACGCTGCAAGTCGTTTCCATCGTCCTGTTCACTTTCATCGGTTACCTCAATATCGGTATTCCCCTGGCCGTATTGCCGGGCTACGTCCACAGCGACCTCGGCTTCGGCGCGGTGATCGCCGGGCTGGTGATCAGCGTGCAATACCTGGCCACCCTGCTCAGCCGGCCTTATGCCGGGCGCATCATCGATAACAAGGGCAGCAAACTGGCGGTGATGTATGGCCTCGCCGGCTGTGGTTTGAGCGGCGTGTTCATGCTGATTTCAGCCTGGACGCAAAGCCTGCCGATGCTGAGTTTGATCAGCCTGTTGATTGGCCGCCTGATACTCGGCAGCGCGGAAAGCCTCGTCGGCTCCGGGTCGATCGGCTGGGGCATCGGCCGGGTCGGCGCGGCGAACACCGCCAAGGTCATCTCCTGGAACGGCATCGCCAGTTACGGCGCGTTGGCGGTCGGCGCACCACTGGGGGTGCTGCTGGTGAGTCAATTGGGTTTGTGGAGCATGGGCGTGAGCATCATGCTGCTGGCGGTGCTGGGCGTGGCGCTGGCCTGGCCGAAAACCGCGGCGCCGATTGTCGCCGGCGAACGTTTGCCGTTCATGCATGTGCTGGGACGGGTGTTCCCTCATGGCTGCGGCCTGGCACTGGGCTCCATCGGCTTTGGCACCATCGCGACCTTCATCACCCTGTATTACGCCACTCAGCATTGGTCCAACGCGGTGCTGTCCCTGAGTTTGTTCGGCGCCAGTTTCATTGGCGCGCGACTACTGTTCGGCAACCTGATCAACCGCCTCGGCGGCTTTCGCGTGGCGATTGCCTGCCTCTCGGTGGAAACCCTCGGGCTGTTGCTGCTGTGGCTGGCGCCGGATGCTCATTGGGCACTGGCCGGTGCGGCGCTGAGCGGTTTCGGCTTTTCGCTGGTGTTCCCGGCCTTGGGTGTGGAAGCGGTCAATCTGGTGCCGGCCTCCAGCCGTGGCGCAGCAGTTGGGGCCTATTCGCTGTTTATCGATTTGTCACTGGGGATTACCGGACCGCTGGCGGGTGCGATTGCTGCAGGATTCGGGTTTGCCTCGATCTTCCTGTTCGCCGCCCTCGCCGCCTTGAGCGGATTGATGTTGAGCGTTTACTTGTACCGACAGGCGCCCAAGTATCGGGAAGAGCGTGAAGCACGCTAAAAATCGACCTTGCCCCGCCCGGCCTTGATGCTGCCGCGCTTGGTCTTGGATTCGAGCCGACGCTTTTTCGAGCCCAGCGTCGGCTTGGTCGGACGGCGTTTCTTTTCCACTTTGGTAGCGCTGAGGATCAACTCGGTCAGACGCTCCAGCGCATCGGCGCGGTTCTGCTCCTGCGTGCGGTATTGCTGGGCCTTGATGATCAACACCCCTTCGCTGGTGATGCGACTGTCGCGCAACGCCAGCAGCCGTTCCTTGTAGAACTCGGGCAGGGACGAGGCCGGAATGTCGAAGCGCAGGTGCACCGCACTGGAGACCTTGTTGACGTTCTGCCCACCGGCGCCCTGGGCGCGAATGGCCGTCAGCTCGATCTCGGCATCCGGCAGATGCACGTTGTTGGAAATCACCAGCATGGAAAAAGGTCCGGTATCAGGACCGCCAGAATACCCCGGCTTTCGCATCCTCCACAAAAAACCCGGCACATTGGCCGGGTTTGTTGTTTCTGCGCGTTGCGTTATTTCACCGCGACCTGCAACGCCTGCTGGGCGCTGCGCTTGTTCTTGATGCCGTAGCAGATCCACATGAACGCGACCCATACCGGAATCGCATACACCGAGACCTGGATGCCCGGGATCAGCAACATCACGCCCAGGATGAACACCACGAACGCCAGGCAGATGTAGTTGCCGTACGGGTACCACAGGGCCTTGAACAGCGGCGTCTGCCGGGTCTTGTTCATGTGCTGGCGGAACTTGAAGTGCGAGAAGCTGATCATCGCCCAGTTGATCACCAGGGTCGCAACCACCAACGACATCAACAGTTCCAGCGCGTTTTGCGGGATCAGGTAGTTCAGCAACACCGCGATCAACGTCACAGCGGCCGACGCCAGGATCGAACGTACCGGCACGCCACGCTTGTCGATCTTCGACAAGGCTTTCGGCGCATCGCCCTGCTCGGCCATGCCCAGCAGCATGCGGCTGTTGCAGTAAGTACCGCTGTTGTACACCGACAGCGCCGCGGTCAGGACCACGAAGTTGAGGATATGCGCGGCGGTGTTGCTGCCGAGCATCGAGAACACCTGCACGAACGGGCTGCCGCTATAGGCATCGCCGGAAGCATTCAGGGTTGTCAGCAGGCTGTCCCAAGGGGTCAGCGACAACAGGACCACCAGCGCACCGATGTAGAAAATCAGGATCCGGTAGATCACCTGGTTGATGGCTTTCGGGATCACGGTTTTCGGCTTGTCGGCTTCAGCGGCGGTGAAACCGAGCATTTCCAGGCCACCGAAGGAGAACATGATGATCGCCATGGCCATCACCAGACCGCTGACACCGTTCGGGAAGAAGCCGCCGTGGGACCACAGGTTGGTTACCGAGGCTTGCGGGCCGCCGTTACCGCTGACCAGCAAATAGCTGCCCAGGGCAATCATACCGACGATCGCCACGACCTTGATGATCGCGAACCAGAACTCGGCCTCACCGAAGACTTTGACGTTGGCCAGGTTGATCGCGTTGATCAGCACGAAGAACGCGGCGGCGGAGACCCAGGTCGGGATATCCGGCGCCCAATAGTGGATGTATTTGCCGACAGCGGTCAGCTCCGACATCCCCACCAGGATGTACAGAATCCAGCAGTTCCAGCCCGACAGAAAACCGGCAAAACCGCCCCAGTACTTGTGCGCGAAGTGGCTGAAGGAGCCGGCCACCGGCTCTTCGACGATCATTTCGCCCAGCTGGCGCATGATCATGAAGGCGATGAAGCCGCAAATGGCGTAGCCGAGAATCATCGACGGGCCGGCGGATTTGAGCACGCCGGCCGAGCCGAGGAACAACCCGGTACCGATCGCGCCACCGAGGGCGATCAGTTGAATATGGCGATTTTTCAGGCCGCGTTTAAGCTCGCCTGAATGCGAGTTTTGTCCACTCATGAAAAGGGTCTCACGCAAGGTTTGATGATGTTCGGTAGACGTTGCTGCAAGGTTGCGATTTCAAGCAGCGCCGATCAAACCCCAGCGCAGGCACCAGGAGTTCAGCGTTTTTACGACAGTCATGCGTCACCTGTTTGTTTTTATCTGTGACGAAATCGAACCCGACACGCTCGTGACGCGGCGGAGTGAACAAGGCGGATAGCCTTGAGGTTTGCGCTGTTGCGCAGAGGGTCACAGTTAAAACGCGGCGCATTGTACACCTGTAACCCCCTGCTGCCAGACACGGCTGGATCAGCGCGTCGGTTGCCGGGATTGCCTGTGTCCGCCTCGAAGGTCTCGGGCGGCTGCAAAAATTGAGTCAGACCTTTGCAGGTCTTCGACGGGGGCAGCGGAAAAATCGCCCCACGGAGAGAGATGGAGATGAGTCACGGCGTTCATTGCGCCTCCTTCTTGTTATGCACCTGCACGACAGGCATGGGGCGCATCTCACCTTTCAATCGAGGCCGAGACAAGCGCGCCAGAGCCCTTGAACAGCATCATCGTGGCGGCGGACGGCAGGTTTTCCTTACAGCCCTTTCCACAGCGGCATTCCATGGGGTTTGAGCACGCTTTTCGTAAGGATTTATTTACAGCGCGTAACGCATGCTTTCCAAATCAGATCCAGAGAGCCGTCGACTGTAAATTGACGATAGGAAGCTTCCTAAGGAGTTTTCCGACTTAGTTTTCTGTTTTTTATTAGGAAATTTACTTTTTTTAAAATGGAATAATTAGTTCAAATGAAAATTGTTTAATTATTTTTTTGCAATTCAAAAACCTGTGAACTAGGTTTTCAGCGACTTGCCGAGCCGCATCGACCGGCAAGTCGACGCGCTCTTCAATGAATGAAAAACGCGCCACTGTTTTTACCGAAGCTGTTCTTACCGTAAAAGTCATCTAGGAGATTCAACATGCAAGCACTGGACAAAGACTTGGACACTGAACTGCAACTCGACGATTGGTTTGAAGCACCGACCCATGAAGCCGCCGTTGAAATGATGCAAGCCGACGCGGTTGTTCCGTTCGGCACGGCGATGTGGCCTCTGTAAGACATCCCGGCGGGCATGATCCGGCCGGTCGTGCCCGCCACTTACCAGGTTTGTCAGGGAGGACTCCATGGATAAGCAGCGTGCCATCTCGCATTTCCTTTACTACCTCGAACATCACCCAGCCGTTGCCGGCATCAACCCGGCGAAGGTCTTGCTCGGCCATACCGCTGATTACGAGGCGCTGACCGGCGCCATCGTCGAACAGGCCGGCAACAGCCCAAGGTTCGCCTTCAGCGCGATGCGTCTGGACCTCGAACCCACCGCATTGCTGGCCAAGGCGATTGTCGACAGCGATCTGTACATCTTCTTCTACGACTCTTCCACCCTGCCCAACCCGCGTCCCGACGGCCCGGACTTTGTCCGCGCGCTGCAAGGCGTGATGGCGGAAAACTGGAAGAAGTCGCTGCTGTTCAAGGATTACGGCGATTACTTCTACGACACGTTCAGTGTCACCCCGCAGCGGATTGCCGGGTTGAACAGCCACTTGATCCAGCGCATGTCCCAGGCCACCACTTTAAGTTTCAAAGATGAGCATGGCTCGTGGTTCGAAACACCGTTGAGCAGTATCAAGAAGTGGACCGACATCAACGGTGTCGGCAACTTCGACCTGGCGCCCGGCGAGATTGCCACCCATAGCGAGTCGATTAATGGCCGAGTGAAGTTCATGGGGACGTTCCTCAGCACGATTCCGTTTGCCCGCAAGTACGGCGTACTCGCGTCACCACTGGAGTTGTGGATCGAGAACTCGACCATCAGCAAAATCGCCACCGATGTGCCGGGACTGGAACATGACTTCAACAAGTACCTGGACGCCAATCCGTCCAATCGACGCATCGAGGAGCTGGGGATCGGTACCAACGAAGGTGTGAAAGAGTTGTATGCGCGCAATGCCGGCTTCGAAGAGCGCCATTGCGGTTTGCACTTGGGGTTGGGCGGAGGCGCCAAGGGCAGCCATCATCTGGACCTGATCTTCTCTGGCGGCGTGTTGGCGCTGGATGATGAGCCGGTGTTTGATAGGCGGTTTGTCTTCTGAACAACACCGCCCCCTGTGGCGAGGAGCAAGCTCCCTCGCCACAACGCCACCTGCATATTGAAAACCGGTTCTGCCAGACACAAAAAAACGCCATCCCGAGGGATGGCGTTTTTTATGCTGCGCTTACCGATTACTCAGGCTTGCGACGACCGAAGCCCGGACGCTGGCCGGAGCCGGCTGGCGCACCGCGGCGCTTGCCCGATGGCGCGTCCTTGTCGACCAGCACGATGCCTGGGCGTTTCTTCGGCGCCGGCTTGGCCGGGCGTTTGGTGTCGGCCGGGCGGTCTGCCACCGGCGTACCACGGCCGGCAGGCGCACCGCGATCGCTACGACCACCGGACGGAGCGCCACGGCCTTCGCCACGCTCAGTACGACCGTTGGCCGGACGCGGCGTGCGTGGACCGCGCTCGCCGTCCTGGCGTGGCGCTGGCTTGCGGGCCGGGCGCTCGCCTTCGATCTGTGGCTCACGAGATGGACGCGGGCCGGCAGCTGGAGCGCCAGCGGCTGGACGCAAGGTCCGTACGCGTTCGGTCTTGCCCACCGGGCGGGACGATTTGCGCTGCATACGCTCGAGCTTGTCTTTGCTCTTGGCGTTCATTTGCGGCATCGCCACCGGCGTCAGGCCGACTTCAGCACTCAGAATGTCGACTTCCTGCTGGCTCATTTCGCGCCAGCGACCCATCGGCAGGTCGGAGTTGAGGAACACCGGACCGAAACGCACGCGCTTCAGACGGCTGACCACCAGGCCCTGGGATTCCCACAGACGACGAACTTCGCGGTTACGACCTTCCATCACCACGCAGTGGTACCAGTGGTTGAAACCTTCGCCACCTGGTGCCTGCTTGATGTCGGTGAATTTGGCCGGGCCGTCTTCGAGCACCACGCCTGCCTTCAGACGCTCGATCATCTCGTCGTCGACTTCACCACGTACACGGACGGCGTATTCACGGTCCATTTCGTAGGACGGGTGCATCAGGCGGTTGGCCAGCTCACCGTCGGTGGTGAACATCAGCAGACCTGTGGTGTTGATGTCCAGGCGACCGATGTTGATCCAGCGACCTTCTTTCGGGCGCGGCATCTTGTCGAACACGGTCGGACGGCCTTCCGGGTCGTCACGGGTGCAGATTTCACCGTCGGGTTTGTTGTACATGATCACGCGGCGTACCGACTCGGCAGCTTCTTCGCGCTTGATCACCTTGCCATCGATGGTGATGGCGTCATGCAGGTCGACGCGCAGGCCGAGGGTGGCGTCTTTGCCATTGACCTTGATGCGGCCGTGGCTGATCCAGGCTTCTACGTCACGGCGCGAGCCGACGCCGATACGGGCGAGGACTTTCTGCAGTTTTTCGCCTGCTGGGCCGATTTCCTGGTCGTCTTTCTGGTCGTTGATACTCATCTGGGCACCTCCCGGTGTGATCAAGTTCAGGCCTTGGCCTGAAGATGTGAAATCTGGTCGTTTGACGAAGGGATCGCCAAAGGGTCGCGAATCATACGCTCATGGAAGCGTTCGCGCATCAGAGACTAGCTGATCGACCGTCGGTTATTGGTTTTTCCGCCGGCCGGTGGTGGCTGCGATCTTCTGACGGAGTTCAATCCTCGAACTGGCGGCGTTCGGCCTCGATCGCTTCGGCCAGGGCCCGGGCTTCGGCTTCTTCATCGCTCAGTTCAGGTTCGGGCTTGGGTTGTTCAAGCGCGGCAACCGCGGCCAGCAGTTTCTCGCGAGCCTCGGCAACGCCAAGAATGTCATCCTCAGGTTCTGGTTCCTGCTCTTCTTCGTCAGCAACTGATGCCTCAACCTGAAGCTCTACCTCGACTTCCGGCTCCGCCTCCGGCTCCGGCTCCGGCTCCGGCTCCGGCTGCTCCGATACCTCTTCAGTCTCGGTCAACTCGCCATCGCGCAACAAATCGTCGAAATCGGTCTTGAGCCCCTCCTCCATGGTGTCCAGCTCCAGCAACAGCGTGTGGAAGCTGGTTTCTTCCTTGGGCTCTTCCGGCTCGGCGCTGGCATCCGCCAATTCTTGCAACCCGGCCGGCACCGGTGCGTCGTCGAACTCGAGCATCGGTTCGGGCTCCAGCTCGCGCAGCTCCGCCAGCGGCGGCAGGTCGTCGAGGTTCTTCAGGTTGAAGTGATCGAGAAACGCTTTGGTGGTGGCAAACATCGCCGGTTTGCCGGGCACGTCGCGGTAACCGACGATGCGGATCCACTCACGCTCCAGCAGGGTTTTGACGATGTGGCTGTTGACCGCCACGCCGCGCACGTCTTCGATCTCGCCCCGGGTGATCGGTTGGCGATAGGCAATCAGGGCCATGGTTTCGAGCATGGCGCGCGAGTAACGCTGTGGCCGTTCTTCCCACAGGCGCCCGACCCACGGCGCAAACTTTTCGCGGATCTGCAGGCGATACCCGGAGGCGACTTCCTTCAGTTCGAAGGCTCGGCCGTCGCAGGATTTGCCCAGAATCGTCAGCGCTTTCTTGAAAACCGCTGGTTCAGGCCGCTCGCCTTCTTCGAAGAGTTCGAACAGGCGCTCAAGCGATTGCGGTTTTCCCGAGGCCAACAGAAAGGCTTCAAGCAGTGGCGCCAGCTCGCGGGGTTCAGTCAGGTTCATGATTCAACTCGTTATTCGGCTCGGGCTCGCACATGTATCGCCGCGAACGGCTCATTCTGCACCAGCTCGACCAAGGATTCCTTGACCAGTTCGAGGATCGCCATAAAGGTCACCACCACCCCCAAGCGCCCCTCTTCAGCGGTGAACAGCTCGACAAAGGGCACGAAACCGCCGCCCTTGAGCCGCTCCAGTACATCGCTCATGCGTTCGCGGGTGGACAGTGCCTCGCGGCTGACCTGGTGGCTTTCGAACATGTCGCCCCGGCGCAAGACCTCGGCCATGGACATCAGCAACTCTTCCAGGCTCACGTCCGGCAGCAGCTTGCGCGCCCGGGCTTCCGGCGCGTCGAGCTTGGGCACCACGACATCGCGGCCGACGCGGCTCAGCCCATCGATGCCTTCGGCGGCGGCCTTGAAGCGCTCGTATTCCTGCAAGCGGCGGATCAGTTCGGCGCGAGGGTCGTCTTCCTCGTCTTCAATGGTTTCGGCCCGCGGCAGCAACATCCGCGACTTGATCTCGGCGAGCATCGCGGCCATCACCAGGTACTCGGCGGCCAGTTCCAGGCGCACCGACTGCATCAACTCGACATAGCCCATGTACTGGCGGGTGATTTCCGCCACCGGTATGTCGAGGATATTGATGTTCTGTTTGCGGATCAGGTACAGGAGCAGGTCGAGCGGGCCTTCGAAGGCTTCCAGAAAGACCTCGAGCGCATCCGGCGGGATGTACAGGTCCAGCGGCATTTCCATGACCGCCTGGCCATAGACCATGGCGAAAGGCAGTTCTTGCTGGGCGCCGGCCTGGCTGTCGACGGGTTCTGGTTCTACTGCAGACATCTACGCCTCGGCCATGAATGGCGTAGGGTCGCCGCAACCGACGCGGATGACTTCCGGCTCGCCGTCAGCGAGGTTGATCACGGTGGACGCCTTGATTCCGCCGAAACCGCCGTCGATGATCAGGTCCACCTGATGCTCCAGCAACTGGCGCATTTCGTAGGGATCGGTCAGCGGGTCGGTGTCGCCGGGCATGATCAGGGTCACACTCATCAGCGGTTCGCCGAGCTCTTCCAGCAGCGCCAACGCAATCGGGTGGCTTGGTACGCGCAGGCCGATGGTGCGTTTTTTCGGGTGCAGCAACAGCCGCGGAACTTCGCGGGTGGCGTTGAGGATGAAGGTGTAAGGCCCCGGCAAGTGGGCCTTGAGCAGACGGAAAGTACCGGTGTCGATCTTGGCGAACAGCCCCAGCTGCGACAGGTCGCTGCAGATCAGTGCGAAGTTGTGCTTCTCATCCAGCTGACGCAACCGACGCACACGCTCCACGGCGGTCTTGTCACCGATCTGGCAACCAATGGCGTAGGAAGAGTCTGTGGGATAAATCACCACCCCGCCGTTGCGGATGATCTCGACAGCCTGTTTGATCAGGCGCGCTTGCGGGTTTTCCGGATGAATCTGGAAAAATTGACTCACATTTTCTACCTGTTCAGACGGCGGCAATAATTGGGTCATGTTTGAATCGACACCACAGTGGTGGCAGATCCTCCGGGAGCGGGCGGTATTCACCGATCTCGGACCAGCCTCCAGGGCCATGAAAATCACTGCCGGCGCTGACCAGCAGACCAAACTCACGGGCAAGAATCGCCAGGCTGCCCACTTGCTCGGCGGGCTGATGGCCATTGACCACTTCAATCGCGTGGCCCCCGGCTTGAATATAGTCAGAAATCAGGCGGCGACGCTTGCTACGAGTGAAATCGTAGTGCCAGGGGTGCGCCAGGCTAACCCAGGCACCCGCGGCGCGCAGGGTCTCGACGGTGTCTTCGAGGGTCGGCCAGTGCAGCTTGACGTCTCCCAGCTTGCCGGCGCCCAGCCATTTGCGGAACGCTTCGGCGCGATCCTTGACGAAACCTTCGCGCACCATCCAGTCGGCGAAGTGCGGACGGGCCGGCGCGTTGCCGCTGTCGCCCAGTTCCTGCTGAATGGCGCGGGCGCCGTCAAGCGCCCCCGGCATACCTTTTAACGCCAACTTGCGGCTTATTTCTTCGGACCGTAGCCAGCGGCCATCGTGCAATTTGGCGATGGCCTCGACCAATGGCGCGGCATTGACGTCGAAACCGTAGCCCAGCACATGAATGGTCGCCCCGCCCCAGGTGCAGGACAACTCGACGCCGTTGACCAGTTGCATCCCCAGCGCCGTCGCGGCGCTACGGGCCTCGTCGAGGCCTTCAAGGGTGTCGTGATCAGTCAAGGCCAGGACTCGCACGCCTTTCTCGAACGCACGCGCAACCAGTGCCGCAGGCGCCAGGGCGCCATCGGAGGCCGTGCTATGGCAGTGCAAATCAACATTCACAGGACTATGTAACCTCAAATCAGCTGACGCTATCGCGCGTCAATATGTTTGTTATTATGCCGCCACATCCTGCTTCTGGCTGCCACTGTGAAACAATTCATCGACTTCATCCCGCTTCTGCTGTTTTTCATCGTCTTCAAAATCGACCCGCGGGTCGTCGACATTGGCGGTCATCAACTGTCTGTCGGTGGTATTTACAGCGCCACCGCGATGCTGATCATCAGCTCCCTGGTGGTCTACGGCACGCTGTACATCAAGCAGCGCAAGCTGGAGAAGAGCCAGTGGCTGACCCTCATTGCCTGCCTGGTCTTCGGCAGCCTGACCCTGGCGTTCCACAGCGAAACCTTCCTGAAATGGAAAGCCCCGGTGGTCAACTGGCTGTTCGCCCTCGCGTTCATCGGCAGCCATTTCGTCGGTGACCAACTGCTGATCAAACGCATCATGGGCCACGCGCTGACCCTGCCGGAGCCAATCTGGACCCGCCTGAACATCGCCTGGATCGGTTTTTTCCTGTTTTGCGGTGCCGCCAACCTGTTCGTCGCGTTCACGTTCCAGAGCTACTGGGTAGACTTCAAGGTCTTCGGCAGCCTGGGCATGACTTTGCTGTTCCTGGTCGGCCAGGGCATCTACCTGTCCCGCCACCTGCACGACGCCGACACCACAACGCCAAAAACCGAGGACTGACATGCTTTACGCAATCATTGCCACAGACGTCGCCAACTCCCTGGAAGCCCGACTGGCCGCACGGCCTGCACACCTTGAGCGTCTGCAAGTGCTCAAGGGCGAAGGTCGTATCGTATTGGCCGGTCCACACCCGGCGGTCGACAGCAATGATCCGGGCGCAGCCGGTTTCACTGGCAGCCTGATCGTCGCCGAATTCGAGTCCCTGAGCGCCGCCAAGGCCTGGGCCGACGCCGATCCGTACGTTGCCGCAGGCGTCTACGCCAATGTTCTGGTCAAGCCGTTCAAGCAAGTCCTGCCGTAAAGTTCTCGCGTGCGGTGAATCTTATCGATTCATCGCACGTTCAATCGCTCATTATTCTCGTTTACCGGCCGACAACCTGCCCAATACTCGTATTGGAATCAGGAGTTGCGATGCGCAAAGGTCCGTTGTGTCTGATGTTGGTGACGTTGTCGATCATGGCGCCAGCCCATGGTGAAGAAAGCGCCAATGGCGGTAATTCGACGCCGCTGTCCTTGAGCGCCGGTAGCCAGATCACCGAGTTGCAGCAGCGCTTGAAAGAGAGCGAGCAGCAACGAGAAACACTGAGCAAACAATTGCAAACCACCGATGGCGAGCGCGAAAGCGCCCAGCTGAGCCGGTTGCGCCAGGAGAATCAGCGCCTGAAGCTGCAACTCAAGGAAACCCTGGCCAGCAGCCCGCTACCGCGCCTGCTGACCGATCAGCAGCAGTGGTTCGTTATTGGGGCGGCAGTAGCGCTATTGGCCCTGCTCTGCGGTATCTTCGCCAGTGGTGCCACCAGAAAACGTAGGCAATGGCTAAATTGAGTGAGTCATGAGCGAGCTGTTACTAATTGATGATGACCAGGAGCTGTGTGAGCTCCTGAGCAGTTGGCTGAGCCAGGAAGGCTTTCAGGTTCGCGCCTGCCACGATGGCCAGAGCGCCCGTCACGCGTTGGCCGAAACGTCTCCGGCGGCCGTGGTGCTGGACGTGATGCTGCCGGACGGCAGCGGCCTGGAACTGCTAAAGCAACTGCGCAGCGACCATCCGGATTTGCCGGTGCTGATGTTGTCGGCCCGTGGCGAACCGCTGGACCGCATCCTCGGCCTGGAACTGGGTGCCGACGATTACCTGGCCAAGCCATGCGACCCACGGGAACTGACCGCCCGCCTGCGCGCGGTGTTGCGCCGCAGTCATCCGACGGCGGTCTCCAGCCAGCTCGAGCTGGGCGACCTGTGCTTCAGCCCGGTGCGCGGGGTGGTCAGCATCGATGAACAGGAATTCACCCTCACCGTTTCCGAAAGCCGACTGCTCGAAGCCCTGCTCAAGCAGCCCGGCGAACCGCTGGATAAACAGGAACTGGCGCAAATCGCCCTCGGTCGCAAACTGACCCTGTACGACCGCAGCCTGGACATGCACGTCAGCAACCTGCGCAAAAAAATCGGCCCACACCCCGACGGCCGCCCACGCATCGTGGCCCTGCGCAGTCGCGGTTACTACTACAGCCTGTAAGAACCGAGAAAGAACCGAATAACAGCAACCTGTGGCGAGGGAGCTTGCTCCCGCTGGGCTGCGAAGCGGCCCCACTCTTTACCTAAAAAGAAGGGGACTGCTGTGCAGTCCAGCGGGAGCAAGCTCCCTCGCCACAGTCTGGTGCCTGCATCTGGAATTTTGTCAGGAAGGCAGAAAACCGTCTTTACCCAAGCTTTACGCTCCGCTGACCGCCGTTGACCTTGATCTGCGTAATCTGCACACATCCGGAACGTACCGGGAACGAGACAAGGAGATACACCATGCGCAAGACTCTTATCGCTCTGATGTTTGCTGCCGCCCTGCCGACCGTTGCCATGGCCATGCCTGAAGGCACAGGCCCGATGGGTGATCACATGGACGGCTCACGCCACGGCGGTCAGATGCACGGCATGCACGGCAGAGGCCCTTACAGCCAACTGGACCTGAGCCGCGAACAGCGCGAGCAGATCCGCAAAATCATGGGCGAGCAAATGCACGAGCGTCAGCAACTGGTCGACAAGTACCTGGAAAAACTCTCGCCAGCCGACCAGAAAGCCCTGAAAGACGAGATGGAGGCCAAGCACAAGAAAGCCGAAGCCGACGTTCGCGCCCTGCTGAAACCGGATCAACAGAAGCAATTCGACGAGATCCAGAAGAAACAAGCTGAGCGTCGCGCCGAATGGGCCGAGTTCAAGGCCTGGAAAGCGCAGCAAGCGCAAAAGGCGCAATAATGCGTTAACCCCGGACCCAACGGCTAATCACCGTTGGGTCTGATGCCTCTCAGTTCGTTGTGGGAGCGAGCCTTTGTGGCGAGGGAGCTTGCTCCCGTTGGGGCGCGAAGCGGCCCCGGTATTTCAAAGTTAAACCGTATGTAACGGGTTTACGACTGTTTCGCAGCCGAACGGGGCGATGCGGCGTTCCGACAAGCCCCCTCGCCACACATTGATTTGAGCTTGTTCGAGGATTTTCTGTGCGCTCATTGTTCTGGCGTATCCTGGCCAGCTTCTGGCTGGCCATCGCTCTGGTTGCAGGGCTTTCCATTTTGCTGGGACACATGCTCAACCAGGACGCGTGGATTCTCAGTCGCCACCCGGGCCTCAATACCCTGGCCGAACAGTGGACGCAAACCTACGAAAGCCAAGGCGAGGAAGCCGCCCAGGACATCCTGGAGCAGCGCAAGCGCCAATATCACATCGACGTTCAGGTGCTCAACGAGGCAGGAGACCCGGTGGTACGCGGCACCTTCCCTCGGCGTGCAGCCGCCTTCGAAGCACGGCAGCAAAACGATGATCGGCGCCTGCCGTGGCGACGCCTGACCGATGAATACACCAGCGCCAAGACGGGCGACACCTACCTGCTGATCTATCGCATTCCCCACCCGGAACTGGACGCCTGGCACCGTGAGAGCCTGCTCTGGCCGTTGAGTGCGCTGGGTATCGCCCTGGTGGTACTGACCCTGTTCAGCCTGTTGGTGACCTTTTCCATCACCCGACCGCTGAGCCGTTTACGTGGCGCAGTGCATGAGTTGGGGCAGACGACGTATCAGCAAAACAGCCTGGCGCAACTGGCTAACCGCCGCGATGAATTCGGTGTGCTGGCCAACGACTTCAATCGCATGGGCGCGCGTCTGCAAAGCCTGATCGGCAGTCAGCGGCAATTGCTGCGCGATGTGTCCCACGAGTTGCGTTCGCCCTTGGCCCGACTGCGCATTGCGCTGGCACTGGCCGAGCGGGCCAATCCCCAGGAGCGGGAAAAACTCTGGCCGCGCCTGACCCGTGAATGTGATCGACTGGAAGCACTGATCAGCGAAATCCTGGTGTTGGCGCGGGTCGATGCCGACAACGCCAGTGCCGAAGAGGTGGATCTCAATGCGCTGCTCAATACCCTGCAAAAGGATGCTCAGCTAAGTTCGCCGGAGCAGAACGTGCGCCTTGAGGCCGAGCCGCAACTGAACCTCAGAGGTTGGCCGACCATGATCGAGCGGGCCGTGGACAACCTGCTGCGCAATGCCCAACGCTTTAACCCGGTCGGGCAACCGATCGAAATGCAGGCGGCGCGTCAGGGCGACAGGATTGTGGTCAGCGTGCGCGATCATGGCCCTGGCGTAGAGGCCGAACATTTGAATCAGCTGGGTGAACCGTTCTATCGGGCACCGGGGCAGACAACGTCCGGGCATGGCTTGGGGCTGGCCATCGCACGTCGTGCGGCGGAACGGCATGGCGGCAGTCTGGTGCTGGCCAATCATCCTGGAGGCGGGTTTATTGCCAGCCTGGAATTGCCGTTGGTGCCGGGGGCTGTCGTCCAACCCTGAACCCTGTGGGAGCGGGCTTGCCCGTTCCCACATGGACCTATATCTTCAGGCCTTACCGGACCAGGCGCTGACAAACTCGGCCAGATCAACCTTCTCCGCCACACGCGGTTCTTTCTGCGGCGTACCGAGATAAAGGAACGCAATCACCTCTTCCCCTTCGGCCAAACCCAACCCCTTGGCTACATGCGGCGAATAGGCCAGCTCACCGGTGCGCCATACCGCGCCAATACCTTGCGCGTAAGCGGCCAGCAAAATCCCGTGAGCCGCGCAGCCTGCCGCCAACAATTGTTCGGATTTCGGGTATTTGACGTGATCCTGCAAACGCGCGATCACCACAACCACCAGCGGTGCACGCAGCGGGCCGTTACGGGCCTTGTCCAGCGCGGCTTCTGACACCTCGCTGTCTTGCAGTTTCGCCGCTTCGGCCAGCAACTCGCCCATTTGCTCGCGCGCCGCGCCTTCGACTGTCAGGAAGCGCCAAGGCTGCAAATGGCCGTGGTCTGGCGCACGCATCGCGGCGGCAAACAGCACTTCGCGTTGCTCGGCAGTGGGCGCCGGATCGAGCAGTCGTGGAACAGAAACACGGTTGAGCAAAGCGTCGAGAGCCTGCATCGGCCACCTCCTGAAAAAAATGTCTGCCTATTCTAGCGGTATCCGGCACAGGGCTGTCGGTTTACATGCCCTGCCCCGCAGGTAGAATGGCGCCCTCCCTACTTCAGCCCGAGCGGACTTCATGGCGTTGCCGACCTTACGGATCATTGGTTTCATCATCGGCATCTTCCTGATCACGCTGGCCATTTCCATGGCCGTGCCCATGGCTACCCTGGTGATCTTCGAGCGCACCAGCGACCTGCCGTCATTCCTCTGGGCCAGCATGATTACCTTTGTCGCCGGCCTGGCCCTGGTCATTCCAGGGCGTCCCGAACACATCCATCTGCGCCCGCGAGACATGTACCTGCTGACCGTCAGCAGCTGGCTGGTGGTGTGCATCTTCGCCGCCCTGCCGTTCCTGCTGACCCAGAACATCAGCTACACCGACTCATTCTTCGAAAGCATGTCCGGCATCACCGCCACCGGCTCGACGGTGCTCACGGGCCTGGACACCATGTCCCCCGGCATCCTGATATGGCGCTCCTTGCTGCACTGGATCGGCGGGATCGGCTTTATCGGCATGGCGGTCGCGATTCTGCCATTGCTGCGCATCGGTGGCATGCGGCTGTTTCAGACCGAGTCGTCAGACCGTTCCGAAAAGGTCATGCCCCGTTCGCACATGGTGGCGCGCTTGATCGTTGCGACCTACGTCGGCATCACCATTTTCGGCAGCCTGGCGTTCTGGTGGGCCGGGATGAGCCCGTTCGATGCGATCAACCACGCGATGTCGGCGATTTCCACCGGCGGGTTTTCCACCTCCGACCAGTCTTTGGCCAAATGGCCGGAGCCTGCGGTGCATTGGGTCGCGATCGTCATCATGATTCTCGGCGCCTTGCCGTTCACCTTGTATGTCGCCACGTTACGCGGTAACCGTCGGGCGCTGATCAAGGATGAACAGGTGCAAGGCTTGCTCGGCATGTTGCTGGTGACCTGGCTGGTGCTCGGCACCTGGTACTGGTGGACCACCCAGTTGCACTGGCTGGACGCCTTGCGGCATGTGGCGCTGAACGTCACTTCGGTGGTGACGACGACAGGTTTTGCACTGGGGGACTACAGCCTCTGGGGCAACTTCTCGCTGATGCTGTTCTTTTACCTGGGGTTTGTTGGCGGCTGCTCGGGTTCGACCGCTGGCGGGATCAAGATTTTCCGCTTCCAGGTGGCCTACATTCTGCTCAAGGCCAACCTTAACCAGTTGATTCACCCACGCGCGGTGATCAAGCAGAAGTACAACGGCCACCGTCTCGACGAAGAAATCGTACGTTCGATCCTGACCTTTTCGTTCTTTTTCGCCATCACCATTTGCGTGATCGCTCTACTGCTGTCGCTGCTCGGCGTGGACTGGATGACCGCCCTTACCGGTGCGGCCAGCACGGTGTCCGGCGTCGGCCCGGGGTTGGGCGAAACCATTGGCCCGGCGGGTAACTTCGCCAGCCTGCCGGATGCCGCGAAGTGGATTCTCTCGTTCGGCATGCTGTTGGGTCGGCTGGAGATCATTACGGTGTTTGTTCTGTGTATCCCTGCGTTCTGGCGTCACTGACCGGCTTGAGCGCTTCCGTCAGCCGCGCCCGGTATTCGCCGGGGGTGGTGTCGAACCAGCGTCGGAAAGCGCGGAAGAAGTTGCTCGGATCGGCAAACCCCAGCAGGTAGGCAATTTCCAGCAGCGTCATGCTCGGTCGCGCCAGGTATTGCTCGGCCAGTTCACGCCGCGTGTCATCCAGCAACGTCTGAAAACTCGTGCCCTCTTCCTGCAAGCGTCGCTGCAAGGTGCGTTGCGACAGGTGCAGCGCCTGCGCTACCGCATCGCGCTTGGGTTCGCCCTGGGGCAGCAAGCGGCACAACACCTGCCGCGCATTGTGGGTCACGCGGCTCTCGGCAAACCGCGCCAGGTATTCACCGGCAAAGCGATCGTGCAGCAACGCCATGGCCTCGTTGGCGGTGGGCAACGGTGCCTCCAGGTCAGCGCGCTCGAAAATCAAGGCGTCATAGGGCGCATTGAACATCATCGGCGCGTGGAAGGCTTGCTTATACGGTTCGAGGTCGGCGGGTTGATCGCCCTGCAGCAGCACTTTGCGCGGATGCAGCGCGCTCCCGGTCAGCCACCCGCAAAACGCCAGGGCACAGGCCATCGATGCTTCAGCGCTTTGTCGGGTCGGCGGCAAGTGGTCGCCATGCACCGTCAGAATCAGCGCATAACCCTCGTCCAGTATGCGAAAACTCAGATCGGCACTTTCGGCGATGATTCGCTGATAACGCACCAGACGTTGAAAGCCTTCGGCCAGGGTTCGACTGGACATCAAGGCATAACCGGCAACGTGCAGGGACGCCGGTCGCACCACCTTGCCCATGTTCAGGCCGATCGCCGGGTTGCCGGACAACTCGACCGCGCGCTGCCAGAGCCGCGTCATGGAATCTTGCGGGAAGCGCGCATCCGGATCATCCAGTGCCGCATAGTCGAGCCCTAGCTGCTTGAACAAAACCCGGCAATCCAGGCCGTCCATTTCCAGTGCTTTGACAATCCCCATCGCCCAGCTTGCAGAAGTCGTTCGTTCGCTCATGGCGTTTACTACGTGATGGCCGCATGCCACGACCCAATGCCCAAGGATACTAAAGTGGCGCCTATTGTCACTGGCTGATGCCTATGATCACTCTAGACTTAAATAGGCTACCCGCAGCGCAACTTGTTGCCTGCACACACCACAGAGATCGCAGTCGTGGAAAACATCAAACGTTTCAACAGCTTCGCTGCGTTTTACCCGTATTACCTCAGCGAACACCGCAATAGCACTTGTCGACGACTGCACTTTGTCGGCACCACGCTGGTTATTGTCATTCTGGCGCTGACCATCGCCAAAGGCGCATGGTGGCTGTTGCTGGCCCTGCCGCTGGCCGGTTACAGCTTCGCCTGGGTCGGGCATTTCTTCTTCGAGAAGAATCGTCCTGCAACCTTTCAGCATCCTCTTTACAGCCTGCTCGGCGATTTCGTCATGTACCGCGACATGATTGCAGGTCGCGTGCCGTTCTAGGCTCCTTTGGCCACAAAAGCGTCCTGTGCAGCCAGTGCAGCGCTCTGGATCCAAGCCCTACACTCCAAACATCCCTTTCGATAAGAACAAGAGGATAGCCGATGAATGCCCGCGCCCGTTTTACCCACATGCAGGACGGCACGCAGGAAGACTGGGCGATCATCGCCACAGACTTCAGCGCCTATGCCCGGCAATTGCCTACAAGGATCGTGGCGCATTTGAAGTTACTGGAAGGTGATTTCGGCGGATTCCCGGTGGATCGCCTGACCCACTCGCTGCAAACCGCCAGCCGCGCCTGGCGCGATGGCCGCGACGAAGAGTACGTGGTCTGCGCTTTGCTCCATGACATCGGCGACACACTGGGGTCCTACAACCACCCGGACATCGCCGCGGCGATTCTCAAGCCGTTCGTCAGTGCCGAGAACCTGTGGATGGTGGAGAAACACGGGATTTTCCAGGGCTATTACTTCTTCCATCACCTGGGCATGGACCGGCATTTGCGCGAGCAATTCAGCGCTCATCCGCAGTATCAGGCGACCATCGAATTTTGCGCCCGGTACGACGCGGCGGCGTTTGACCCGGCATACGACACGCTGCCGCTGAGCTTTTTCGAACCGATGATGGAGCGGTTGTTTGCGCAGCCGAAGCATTCGATCTACAAGGCGGCGATGGAGGAACAAGAGCCAGCCTGACCCCACACTGTGGCGAGGGGGCTTGCCCCGTTGGGTCGCGAAGCGGCCCCAAAACCATTATCCCTAGATCGTGTGTGTAGGTTTTACGACTGCTGCGCAGCCGAACGGGGGCAAGCCCCCTCGCCACAAAGGCTAAACCTCCGGTTTAAGCCGGCTCTGCGACTTTAATTGCCTTCAACTCTGCCTCCCGCGCTTGGGCATCGGCCAACCGATACAACTCGATCGAGCCGTCCCAATGCTCGATCAGCGCCGTGCACGACTCCACCCAATCCCCGCAATTGAGGTAGTCCACCTCGCCAACCTTGCGAATTTCGGCATGGTGAATGTGCCCACACACCACGCCATGCAACTCGCGTTTGACGCATTCGTGGGCAATGGCTTCCTCAAAATCGCTGATGAA
Organism: Pseudomonas sp. Pseusp15; assembly: GCF_059492165.1. Lineage (NCBI taxonomy): Bacteria > Pseudomonadati > Pseudomonadota > Gammaproteobacteria > Pseudomonadales > Pseudomonadaceae > Pseudomonas > Pseudomonas sp. Pseusp15. The sequence continues at coordinate 652,123 of NZ_CP168523.1, read as the reverse complement.
ACTGACGGCGGTCTTGACCTTGTGCTTGAGGTACGCCGACAACGACCAATAGCCGTAGCCATAACGGGCCCGCCAATGGTTGAGCCAGCGGTTGAGGGTCAGGGTAAATTCGTAGGCCGAGTCGCCGAGGAACGCCAGCCAGCGGTGATAGCGAGTAATCACGTCGAACTGATCGCCATGAATCACCAGCAGATGACGACCATCGGCGGTCACGTGCACGGCTTCGTCCACCAGCTGGATATTGCCCAGCATCAGTTTCGAATAACGGCGCAGGAATTCGTCATGGTTGCCGGTGACGTAGATCACTTCCGTGCCGCGCTTGCTCATGGTCAACAGGCGACGAATCACGTTGGTGTGCGCCTGAGGCCAATACATGCCGCTGCGCAGCTTCCAGCCGTCGATGATGTCACCGACCAGATAAATCCTGTCGGCATGGTAGCCCTTGAGAAACTGCGACAGGTGTTCGGCCTGGCAGTCCCGTGTGCCCAAATGCACGTCGGAAATCCATAAGGTCCGCACACGTTGCTTACGGCTGGGTTTGGCGAGCTCGGCGCTGGTCATGGGCAACCCTCTGGACAAGTTTTGGCAAGCTTGCGCCGGTCGGGTTAATTGCCCATGACAATCGCAAGTCAGTCCTGTGACAACGCGCGAACGCAGGGCCTCGGTGTAGACTGGCGGCTTCACTCATCAATATCGCCACGAGACCTGCGATGAGACCGATCCTCACCCTGCGCCAATACACCCACGACCTGATCGTCCACAGCCACGACCACGCGCAACTGGTATTCGGGCTGTCGGGTGCACTGGATTTCGAGGTCGAGGGGCTTGGCAGTCAGGTGGTTCAGCAGAGTTTCGTGGTGGTGCCGTCCGGGGCGCATCATGCCTGCGACAGTGCCCATGGCAGCCGTTGCCTGGTGCTGGATGTGCCGAGCGATCAGTGGGTGTCTCAGTCGCTGGGGGACCACGCCGAGGCCAGCCGCCGCTTGCTCGACAATGCCGGGCGCCTGTCGCTGGACGCCGGACAAAGCCAATTGGTGAGCTGGCTGGCTGGCAGCCCGATCAGCGATCCGCTGATCGCCCAGCAAGGCGCGGTGTTGCTGCTGGCCAGCCTCAACAACGCCAAGCCCGACACGGTCGGCGGTCGGCGTCTACCGTATGCGGCGCTCAATGCTCACATCGATCAATACGCGGCCTATCCACTGCAAGTCGCCGATCTGGCGCGCATTGCCGGCCTGTCCAGCGCTCGCTTGCACGCGCGGTTCGTGGCGGAATGCGGGCAAACGCCGATGGACTACATCCGCAGTCGCCGGCTGCACATCGCCGTGCGCTTGTTACGCGATTCGGCGCTACCCATTGGCGAAATCGCGTGTCGGGTCGGCTACAGCTCCCAGAGCGCATTCGCCGCAGCAGTGCTGCGTGAATTCGGCGCCTCACCCGGTAAATTGCGCCGCGAGGCTGGCGACAAATAACGCGAGTCTGGCGACAGACACCCGCAAGCACATCGTTCATTGTGTAGGAGTTGCCGAAGGCTGCTCCTACACAGGTCGACGGTGTCGTCGGCCAAATTCGATACGTTATTCAAGGATTGCAATGACTCCCCGTACTGCCCTTGGCGCTCTGCATATCGGTGCACTGATGTTCGGCTTGACCGGCGTGTTCGGCAAACTTGCCGCCGCCTCACCGGCGATCATCGTGTTCGGTCGTGCCGCGTTTGCCGTCCTCGCCCTGGCGTTTTTCGCCCGGTTCGCCAGTAATACCCGTTGGCAGGCACTCGACGCCGTGGACTGGCGCCGCCTGTTGCTCAGCGGCTTGCTGCTGACCGGGCACTGGGTGAGTTTCTTCATTGCGGTGAAGGTGGCCGGGGTGGCGATCGCGACCCTGGGCTTTGCCAGTTTCCCGGCGTTTACCGTGATCCTCGAAGGGCTGATTTTCCGCGAGCGCATCCGCGCCAATGAAATCTTGCTGGTGGTGCTGGTCAGCATCGGTTTGGTACTGGTCACACCGGACTTCGATCTGGCCAGCGGCGCCACCACCGGCCTGTTGTGGGCAGTGGCCTCCGGCCTGCTGTTCTCCCTGCTGTCCCTGACCAACCGCGCCAGCTCCGGGCGAATCCCGCCGGTGCAGGCGGCGCTGTGTCAGAACGTAGTGGTTGCGATCTGCCTGCTGCCGGTGGCGATGCCGCAGTTGAGCGAAGTACGCGCCATCGACTGGCTGTGGATTGGCCTGCTCGGGGTGTTCTGCACCGGCGTCGCTCACAGCCTGTTCGTCGCCAGCCTGGCGGTGATCAAGGCCCGGACCGCGTCAGTGGTGTTTGCCCTGGAGCCGGTTTACGGCATCACCCTGGCCTGGTTGTTGTTCGATGAAAACCCGACGCTGCGCATGCTGATCGGCGGCGCGTTGATCATCGTGGCCATCGTGGTCTCCAGCCGGTTGTCCGGCGGTTCAAGCCACAAGACCGTTGCCGCGCAAGCGCCGTCTCACTGAGTGCGGTCGTTGTGGCCCAGGTCGCGGTCCGGATCGATCTGATCGCGGACCCGCTGCTTGAGCACCTTGGCCTCGGGGAAACCGCCGTCGGCCTTGCGTTCCCAGAGCTGCACATCGTCGCAGAAAATGTGGAACACCCCGCCGGTGCCGGGCACCAGGGATACTTTGCCCAGGTCGTCGCCGAAGGTGCTGAGCAGTTCCTGGGCCAGCCAGGCGGCGCGCAACAGCCACTGGCATTGCGTGCAGTAGGTGATGACGATTTCCGGTTTACGTGCGGTCATGATTGGCAAAACTCCTCTGCCTGAGGGGTTGCCATAATAACCGCAAAGGCTGCGATCTTTTGATCTTCAGCGAATACCCGCCAACAGCGTTCGGGCCGTCTCCTTCAGTGGCTCGTCGCCTTCCTTGAGCAACTCGTTCAGCAGCTCGATGGCGCTATCCAGGTCGCCGTCGTCAATGCAGGTCTGGGCCTGTTCGAGTTTGCCGGCGCTGCTCGGCTCGACCGGTTCAAGATCCATCAACTCAGCATTCAGCGGTTCAAGCTCCAGCGGCTGGCCGGGATCGCTGAATTCGTTGAGAAAAGTTTCGTCCAGAGATTGCGACTCAGGTTCCGCGACCCATTCAAGCTCGGGCTCATCCAGCGTCGGCTCGTCGGGTATTTCGAAGACATCGGGCAACACATGCAGATTCGAAGTGAACCCGGGCTCGTCTGCCGGTGATGGCTCATTCGATGGTTTGGCGCTGGGCGGTGAGTTGTCGAAGGGGCTGATCAGGTCCCAGTTCGCATCCATCGACAGGTCGTCGAGGTTCAGCTGAAACTCATCGCTCGGTGCCGCTGGGATTGCAGGCGTGGACGGAGCCACTGCCACCGCGGTGGCCACCGGCACGGCATCGATCAGTTTCGGATGGCGGCTGCGGATGTCCTGAAGTTGCTGTGTGTCAAACCCGGCGTCACGCAGGCTACTTTCCTGCGCGTCATACGCTTGCACGTCACCCTGCTTACCAAGAACCTCCAGCAGCTGCACGGCCAGGTCGGTGCGTTGGGGCTCCTTGACCAACGCCTCTCGCAACAATCCGGCTGCCTCGGACAAACGGCCATAGGCGAGGTAGATACTAACCCCCTCCAGCACGTCGCCTGCGACAGTCTCATCCGCCGAGCCGGCCACCGATCGCGCCTGGGTGGCTGGCCTGGCCGGTTCTGCCGTGCGGCTGAGCACCGGCTCATGACGCGACGGCTGCACGGGTAGCAGCTCGGGTAAGGCCTGAACCTGCTGTCGTTGACGGCGAATGAACACTGCGAGCGACACCAGGGCCACCAACAACAGCAACCCGATGATCAGCGGCCAATGGGATGCTTCGGACGTCTCGACAACCACCGGAACCGGCGCCGGCACCTCGGGTGCGGCAGGCGCCGCCGACGCCTGTTTGACTTCCGTCAGTTGGGTTTGCAGCTCAGACACCTGTTTTTTCTGAACGGCGATCTGCTCGTCCTGCGCCTGCAGCTTCGCATTGAGTTCATCGATGGTCTTTTGCAGCTGCTGGTTTTGCAGCACGCTGGTGGCCAGTTGTTCGGCAACAGGATCACTCGCCGGCGTAGCGGCTGATTTATCGACATCAGGCTTGGGTGCCGAACTATTCACCGCAGGTGGCGGTGCAACAGCCGGTTCAACAGACGGGAACGCGGAATCCTGAGGGCTCGGCGCGGGGTCGTCGTTGACGGGAACAATCCCAGGTGAACCCGGCGGATCGATCAGCACGGTGTACTCGCGCAGCAAACGCCCATTGGGCTGATTGAGCTGCACCAGAAAATTCAGAAAGGGTTCCTTGACCGGCTTACTGGACGTCACCCGGATCAGGTTGCGGTTGCCCCGCAGGATCGGCGTGAACTTCAGGTTATTGAGGAAGAACACCCGCTCGACACCGGCGCGGCTGAATTCTTCCGCCGTCGCCAGGCTGACCGACAGCTCGCCCTCCTCCAGACCACCGACATCCAGCAGGGCGATATCGGCGCTGAATGGCTGATTCAACGCCGAATGCTGGGTGATCTCACCCAAGCCTAGCGCGGGGGCCAATGCCGAGTAAGTGACGGCACCACCGACCAGCAGCAGCCGGGTGCAACACCGCAATACAACGTGCCAACTCTCGAGCATGAGCATCCCTTAGATAACCAGAACCAACCTGTATGCATTCGCACATCCGGTACGAACACGATATTGCCTAGTAGTTCTTTATAGTCTGCCCAACGGGGTATCTCAAAAGTCCGACGCGTGGTTGTGCCTCAAGATTTTTCCAGGTTGCCCAGGATGTGCGCGTGGACACGCATGCAGACCTTCAAATCCGCCTCATCAACGCCTTCGAACAATTCGTGGCGCAGTTGCGTGGCAATGGTTTCAATTTGTTCGATCAAGGGGCGGGCCGGGGCACAGAGGACGATTTTTTTCGCCCGACGGTCTTCCAGCACCGATTGGCGTTGCACCAGGCCCTGACTTTCCAGGCTATCGAGCAGTCGAGCCAGGGTAGGCCCTTCGACGCCGACGCTTTGCGCCAGTTCACGCTGGGTGGGAGCATCATCGAAACGCGCCAGGTGCAGCAGCACCAGCCAGCGCGCCTGGGACAGGCCCAGGCCAGCCAGTCGGCGGTCCAGTTCGGCACGCCAGCCCCGAGACATCTGGGCCAGTTGCATGCCAAAGCGGTGTTGATCGGTTAACGGCATAAAACACTCATGGTTAGACTGAAATAGAGAAAAACTAATTATTAGTCAGCTAAGCATGACCTTTGGCTATAGGCAAGGTTTGCTCTGTACTGAATCGTTACATCTGCGCGACAGGTCATTCAAATTTCGAATTCCGATTGCAGCGCGGCACGTACGCAATACAAAACGCCTTCCGGCACCCGCCCTGCGAACAACGCGGCGATCTCCGCCACCGGCGGCAACTCGCCTTCGCCGTCGAGGAAGGCGTCCTGAACTTCGCCCATCAACTCTTCAGGCAGGTCCAGCGCCTGTTCCAGTGACAGCTGCTGCTTGCCGATGGCCTCGGCGAGCATCGTGTAGACGTTCTTTTCCGAGCATTGCAGCTGCCCGGCGATCTGCAGCGGTGTCATGCCGGCCCGGGCCAGCGTGATCAACTCGTGGCGCACATCGGCCACCACTTTCGGCGCCTCGACCTGACCGCCGAGCACTTCGAGGAAAGCCTCGCCGTAACGTTCCAGTTTGCGCGCGCCGACACCGCTGACCGTGGCCATTTCCGCCAGCGAGGTCGGCTGGCTGCGGAGCATTTCCAGCAACGTCGAATCGGGGAAGATGACATACGGCGGCACGCCATGTTCTTCGGCCAGTTTGCGGCGCAAGGCACGCAGGGCTTCCCACTGTTCGCGCTCCTCGAAGCGGACCAGTTGGCTCGCCTGGCTCTTACTGCTTTTGGCGGTGGTTTGCGGCTTGAGGTCGCGGCGCAGTTCCAGGGTCACTTCGCCCTTGAGCAGCGGCCGGCAGGTATCGCTCAGGCGCAGCCCGCCGTAGCCTTCGAGGTCGATGTCCGCCAGACCGCGAGCAACAAGTTGTCGGAACAAGGAGCGCCATTCACTTTCGCCCAGCGCTTTGCCTACGCCGTATACCGACAAATGCTGATGACCGAAACTGCGGACCTTTTCGTTGTCCTTGCCCAGCAACACGTCCACCAGATGGCCGACGCCATAACGCTGACCGGTGCGGTAGATCGCCGACAGCGCCTGGCGGGCCGGCTCGGTGGCGTCCCAGGTCTGCACGCCGTCGACACAGTTGTCGCAGTGGCCGCAGGGCTCGGGCATGTCTTCGTCGAAGTACGCCAGCAGGGTCTGGCGGCGGCAGCGGGTTTCCTCACAGAGCGAGAGCATGGCGTCGAGTTTGTGCTGCTCCAGACGCTTGTGGCGTTCGTCGCCTTCGGAGTTTTGCAGCATCTGCTTGAGCATCACCACGTCTTGCAGGCCGTACGCCATCCAGGCATCCGCCGGCAGACCATCACGACCGCCGCGACCGGTTTCCTGGTAATACGCTTCAAGGGACTTCGGCAAGTCGAGGTGAGCCACAAAACGCACGTTGGGCTTGTCGATGCCCATGCCGAACGCCACGGTGGCGACCATGATCAGGCCTTCCTCGTTGAGGAAGCGTTTTTGGTGATGCGCCCGGGTTTCGTTGGCCAGACCGGCGTGGTACGGCAGCGCCGGGAAGCCTTGTTCACTGAGGAACACCGCCACTTCGTCGACCTTTTTGCGCGACAGGCAGTAGACGATACCGGCATCGCTGCGCCGCTCGGCGAGGAACGCCAGCAACTGCTTGCGCGGCTGTTCCTTGGGCACGATGCGATAAAAAATGTTGGGACGGTCGAAACTCGACAGGAAACGCTCGGCATCCTGCAAATGCAGGCGATCGACGATTTCTTCCCGGGTACGCTTGTCGGCGGTGGCGGTCAGGGCAATGCGCGGGACGTTGGGGAACAATTCCGCCAACTGGCCCAGTTGCAGGTATTCGCGACGGAAGTCGTGGCCCCATTGGGACACGCAATGCGCTTCGTCGATGGCGAACAGGGCGATTTCGAGGCTTTGCAGGAAGGCCAGCATCCGTGGCTGCACCAGGCGTTCGGGCGCCAGGTAGAGCATTTTCACCTCGCCGCGCTTGATCCGTGCAGCAAGATCACGCTGCTGCTCGGCGCTCAGGGTGGAGTTCAACGACGCCGCGGCGACGCCCAGCTCTTCGAGGGTGGCGACCTGATCGTCCATCAGCGCGATCAGCGGCGACACCACCACCGCCAGGCCTTCGCGCAGCAGCGCCGGCACCTGGAAGCACAAGGACTTGCCGCCCCCGGTAGGCATCAGCACCAGGGCGTCGCCGCCACTGGCCACGCGCTCAATGATTGCACCCTGACGGCCACGGAAACTGTCGTAGCCGAAGATGTCCTTGAGGACGCGTTGAGCCTGTTCGAGCATAAAAACTCCAAAAATCACCGAAACATCCCTGCAAGGCTGGTTCAGAACCACGAAAGCTGCACAAACAAATCGTAAGTGCGCATTGCATGACGCTGCATATTTCAGCCGTGACGCCAGCAGGGCATCACAAAACGCGCGAGTATACCCGAGCCCTCCCTTGCAAAGGGCGCCGCTGATAAGACGCACACAAGCCAACCGCGGGAGCAAATATGCCGCGCGGCTGGCCTGAGCGCTCAAGAAGGCCTAGAATTCCCGCATCGTATATTCCCCAAGGTAGCCCTTTAATGTCCTTCGCTGAGCAACTAACCCGCCTGCAAGTCTTCCTCGACGCCGACGAGCTGCATGACGAGGCGCTGGACTACGTGGCCGCCCACGGCTACCTCACTGCGCTGTCGATCTGCTCCGAAAGCGTTCCCGACCGTGAGTGGATCGACGCGCTGTTCGCCGAAGAGCCGCATTACGCCGACGACACCGAGCGTGAAGCGATCGAATCCACCCTGGTGCTGCTCAAGGCTCACATCGCCCGCCAACTGGCGTCCGACGAAGAGTTCGAGCTGCCATGCGACCTCGACCTGGGCGATGACCCGGACGATTCCGACCTGCGTGGCTGGTGCATCGGTTTCATGGAAGGCGTGTTCCTGCGCGAAGCCGCCTGGTTCGAAACTGCCGAAGACGAAGTCAGTGAAATGCTGCTGCCGATCATGGTCGGTTCGGGTCTGTTCGACGAACAGCCTGAGTTCTCCGACATCGCGGCCGACGCCAACCTGATGGACGACATGATCGTGCAAATCCCGGAAGCCCTGACCGCGCTGTACTTGCTGTGCAACGCGCCAGACGAAAAACCGGCGATCCTCAAGCCACGTCACCACTAAGGTTTTGCCTATGGACAACCCCATAGGCAACCGCCCCCTGATGTTGCGCTACGTGCTGCTGGCCATCGGCTGGCTGAGCGTAGCGCTGGGGGTGATCGGGATTTTCCTGCCGGTGCTGCCCACCACACCGTTCCTGCTGTTGGCGGCAGCCTGCTTCGCCCGCAGTTCGCCGCGTTTCTATCACTGGCTGGTTGAACATCCACGGCTTGGACCCTGGATTCGCGACTATCTGGACGGCAACGGCATTCCGCTCAAGGGCAAGGTCTACACCATCGGGTTGATGTGGACGAGCATCCTGTTCTCCTGCTACCTGGTGCCCCTGCCGTGGGCGCGCGGGTTCATGCTGACCAGTGCGGTGCTGGTGACGGTTTATATCCTCAAGCAGAAAACCCTGCATAAACCCTGATTCCTATCTATGGCTCGAGGCTTTTGTGGCGAGGGAGCTTGCTCCCGCTGGGTTGCGAAGCAGCCCCAAAACCTGCAACCCGCCTTCTCCTGACACACCTCATTGATCGGTTTGGCGACTGCTGCGCAGCCGAACGGGAGCAAGCTCCCTCGCCACAGGAAACAACCCGCCGACATCCTTTCGTCCGACGACCTACCCGACCGCCCCGTAAACACCGCCTAGACTTCAGACATCTGCACCCGAGCAGCCAGACATGCCCCGCAGTCCGCGTAGTCCAGGATGGTCAACGCTCCGACTTCGGTTCGGCGGATGGCTGCTGCTGGCGAGTTTTCTACTGGCCGGGTTGGGCAGTGCCTGGGCCGACTGGGATTTTGCGCAGGTTCTGCAAACGGCCGAAAAACGCTACGGCCCCCTTGGCGAGGCACAGGGACGGATCGAGGCCTGGAGCCAAATGCTGCAAAGCGAACGCAACCAGCCTGAGCGCGAACAACTGAACGCGGTCAATCACTTCTTCAATCAGCAACTGAGTTTTCAGGATGACACGCGCATCTGGCATCAGACCGATTACTGGGCCACGCCCGTGGAGTCCTTGATCAAAGCCGCAGGCGACTGCGAAGACTTCGCCCTGGCGAAATACTTCAGCCTGCGTCACCTCGGGATTCCCAGCGAAAAACTACGCATCACCTACGTCAAGGCCCTGACCCAGAACCAGGCGCACATGGTGTTGACCTTCTACAGCAGCCCCACGGCCGATCCGCTGGTGCTGGACAACCTGATCGACGAGATCCGCCCCGCCTCCCAACGCAAAGACTTGCTGCCGGTGTACGCCTTCAACGCCGAAGGCCTGTATTTGCCGGGAGCCAATGGTGGTAAACGCAGCAGCGACTCGAAAAAACTGTCGCGCTGGCAAGACGTATTGAAAAAGATGCAAATCGAAGGGTTCGCCGTGGGCGAAGGCTAGCCGCCACTGCAAGGAGTGTTTTCATGTCACTGCGCAAACAGTTGTTCCTCGCCATTTGCCTGTTCTTGCTGGTGGCCTTCAGCGGCAGTTTTTTTGTCAGCCTGGAAAGCTCCCGTGAACAGATGCTCAGTCAGTTGCGCTCCCACGCCCAGGACGCCGCCACGGCGCTGGGCCTGTCGTTGACCGCGCAGATCGACGACCCGGCGATGATCGAATTGATGGTCAGCTCGATTTTCGACAGTGGCTATTTCAGCAGCATCCGGGTCATCAGCATCGAGAATGAACAAGTGCTGGTGGAGCGCAGCGTACCAGCGCAAATCGAGGGTGTACCCGGCTGGTTCGTCAGTCTGGTGAACCTGCGCCCACAAGGTGGCGATGCACTGGTCACGCGTGGCTGGGACCAGGCAGCCCGGGTCGAAGTGCTGAGCAACCCGCAGTTCGCCCTGGCCAAACTCTGGGACAGCTCCCTCGGCAGCCTGATCTGGCTGCTGATTTGCGGATTACTCAGCGCCGTGTTCGGAGGCTGGCTATTACGCCGGCAATTGCGCCCGCTCGACAACATGGTCAAACAGGCTGAAGCCATCAGTAAACGCGAGTTCCGCAGCTTGCCAAAATTGCCGCGCACGCCGGAGCTCAAACGCGTGGTGCTGGCCATGAACCAGATGGTCGAAAAACTCAAAGCGCTGTTCGCCGAAGAGGCCGCGCGCAGCGAAAAACTGCGCTCCGAATCCTATCAGGACAACCTTACGGGCCTGGCCAACCGGCGCTTGCTGGATGAACAACTGGCCGACCAATTACTGGATTCCGAGCAAAGCCGCGACGGTCATTTGCTGATGCTGCGGATCAACGACCTGATCGGCCTCAATCAACGCCTGGGTGGCCAGCGCACCGATGCCCTGATCAGCGCCGTCGGCGAGTTGCTCAAGCGCCTGACGCAACCTGCAGAACGTCGTACCTGGCTCGCGGCGCGCAATCGTGGTGGCGAATTCAGCTTGCTGACGCCGGGTCTGGACAGTAGGGGGGCCGCGCGCCTGGCCTCCGAAATCAGCGCCACCCTGGAAAACCTGCGCCTGACCGGCGCCAGCGACTGCATGCCCGTGGCGCACCTGGGCATCGTCGCCTACCACCCGGGCGAACCGGCAAATGATGTGCTGCTGCGCCTCGACCAAGCGCTGACCCAGGCCCGGCAACATCCAGAGCGGCCATGGATATACCAGGCCCAGGTCGATACTGCGCCGAATCATTCTCAGCACGATTGGCGCAACTGGATCGACGATGCGCTGACCGAAGGCAAGATGCAGTTGTATTTCCAACCGGTGGTGCAATGCGCCGACACCAGTCAGGTTCTGCACCACAAAGTCCTCGCGCGCTTGCTCGACCCGCAAGGCGAGGCCGTTGCCGCCGGGCATTTCCTGCCGTGGATCGAACGCCTCGGCTGGTCGGCGCGGTTCGATCTGGCGATGCTCGAAACCACCCTCGAATACCTCGCCGCCAACCGCTGGCCGCTCGCGTTGAGCCTGTCCGGCAGCACCCTGCGCGACCAGACCCAGCTGAAACTGATCTGCGACATACTCGAATCATTGCCGGAACTGGCGCCTCTGCTGACCCTGGAAATCGACGAACGCCAACTGCCGCCCCCCGAAGAACTGCAACGCCTGAGCCACAGCCTGCTCAACACCGGTTACCGCATCGGTTTGCAGCATTTCGGCGGCAGCTTCAGCCAGATCGGCAACCTGACGCAGCTGGGGTTGGCGTACTTGAAAATCGATGGGGCGTACATTCGGGGTATCGATCAGCAGAGTGACAAGCGGTTGTTTATCGATGCGATATACCGGGCGACCAACAGCATTGATCTGCCGTTGATTGCGGAAATGGTCGAGACCAAAGGGGAGCTGGAGGTGATCCGGGAGTTGGGGCTATTTGGGGTGATGGGGCGGTTGATCGGGCCGCCGGAGCCGATGTGAGCGGTATGACCACTCGTCTAAAACCTGTGCGCACCTGTCAGATCTGACAGTAGGCAAACACTCACGCCGATTATCTAATCCTTCCGTATCGGTGCCGCCCAATCGGGAAGCCGGGCGCCTCTAAGGAAGGTACGCATTCATGAACAGCCCCCTGACAAACGCTGACCTCGCCTCCAATGGACAAGTCGTTGTATTCCCGCCCGATCGCGGCATCGGCGTGCTGGCCGTAGACCCGCCCTACCCGCCGGGCTACAAACCGCAGAGCGACGGTGCGTTGGGGATCAACATCAACATGGTGCACGGCGACCGAGACGGTTTGCTGGTTTACATCCTGGCCTATCTGAACATGGCCATCGGCGACTACATCAAGGTTTACATCGAAACAAAAAACGCGTCCGTCGCTGAATTTTCCGTCACCGAAGCCCACTTCGATGCCGAAGGCAACGCGAAAAACATTCCTTTCTATATTTCCGCCAAAGACATGGAAGCCAGGTTTGCGCCGCTGCTATCGGAGAACAAGCAATTCTGGTTCGACGTTGAGCGCGTGAGCGGAAACGGCCTCGAACAATCGACACCTGTGCCACTGTTTTATAAACACCCGGCGCCGGGTGAACCGGACACAGACGGCGGAAAACCCTTCAACCAGGGCCTCAAGCTGCCCGTCGCTTCGGAATCCGTCATTGATAAAACCGTGGTCAATGAAGGTATGTTCGTGACCGTTCTGGCGTATTACAACCAGAAAATCGGTGATGTGGTCGTCCTTGCCTTTGGAACGCTGCTCCTCGAGTCCACCGTCACTGCGTTGGGTGACGTGGTCTTTGAATTGACACCTGAAATGCTCGCCAAACTGCCGCTCACCTCTACGGTGATCGTACGCTGGGAGGTGTTCGATGTCGTGGAGAATTCGAGCGGCTGGTCGGACTCGCTGATCCTGGTTTTCAAGCCAGGGATAGTGCTGCTGACCGCACCGATTTTCGAACAGGCCGATCCCGACGATGTGGTTCATCACGATTGGCTCGTGGGCGGTACCCTGCGGATACTGGTCACCGGTGTGTTTGCAAAAGATGAACTGCTCGAACTGACATTTGAAGGGATCACGAATGGTGGCGACCTGGCCACCCACACCTTCAGCAGGACGCTGACTGCCGCGACCAGAACCGTGGTCTTCGAGGTTCCCAATGAGTGGGTTCGCAACCTGATCCGAGGCTCGGCGCAAGCGTTCTATCAAGTGGTCAGAACAGGCAACCCTCAACCATCGAAACACGCGGGTATCACCATCACCGGTACGTCCCTGCCATTGGGCCTGCCGATGGTCGAGCCGCTGGAGAGCAACGATACCCTGCCAGCGGATACGACCTTGGCGAAGGTGGAGTTCGCCACGTATTGGCCCATGAAAGCGGGCGCGAAGGCCGAATTATGTTGGCAAACCATTGACTCGGACGGTATTGCGATCCTGTTTATTTTCCAACTGATCGTCACCGACCCGACGCTGCCGCTCATCTTCCAGGTGCCAACCAAATACATAGCCCCTTACGCCGGTGCCCCATTGACGCTGCAATGCAAAATCACCAACCCGGGTAAAGTCGAGGTGGTTTCCGATCTGCTGGGTTTAAAGATTGGGGATGAGAAAGACATCGTCCTCGAGCTGCCGTTTCTGGTAGGAGTCCCCCAGCCGATTCACCCCTTGGACGGGGAGCGGACGATAAGGGCCGAATTCCTCGCGGCGATAAAGGAAGACCGGGCGAGACTGATACACATCAAGGCGCCAAACGACTCGCCACTGTTCTCGCTTATTCCTTTGAACCAAAACAAACGCGCCAACTGGGTGCTCGACCCTCGGTTTCTTGTTGCCAACCAGGGAAAGACGATACAACTGCGCTGGAACTTGAGGCGCAACGGGAAAAAAGCCGCTTCATCCCCGGCTGTGGAAATTGTGATCGCCCCGATCGCCCCCGAAGACAGTCGGCTTCCGACGCCCCGGATCAGCGGAGTATCCGGGATTGTGGAAGTAAAAAAACTGACGGCTGCCAATGAACTGGTAGTGGATGAGTGGCCGGGGCAACGTTCAGGACAACCTCAATACCTGATGTTTGAAGGAACCAACACCCAAGGTGAAGTGGTTCGGCATGAAGCCCTTAAAGGCGAACTGACGGGTACCGAGAGGGGCCTGAGACTGGCATTGCCGCTCGACTGGCTTCGCAATCTGAAAGATGAAACCACCTTACACATCTTCTTCCAGGTGAATGTGAACCGAGAGCCTGACAGGGAAACGGCCGTAGCATTTCCCGGGCAAGCGTATATCGTCGATTCGCTGATTGAACTACAGCCGCATATCGATGCGCTGAAAGACCCGCAGGGTCGTGATATTCCACAAGGCGACACTACGATTGCCACCACTATCACCGTACACGGGCATGCAAGCATCCAGGAGCAAGTCGAGATTCTGGTGAATGGCGTGGTGGAGGCGACGGTAACGACAGACGCTAACGGCGATTGTTCGGAGCCCGTGAAGGTTGCCAAGTATGACGCGCTGAACACAATCCGGTTACGAGCGAAGTACGGCGATAACCTGACATCACACGAACGATCTTTCACCCAGCGCCGACCGCTGCAAGTTAACCAAACCACTATGAACCTGCACGGACTCAGGATTGAGATGGGGTGGCAGAAAGTGGGGCCTGATTTCCCGGGCAATACCGAAAATCGTCCCGCATCCTATGGAGTCCCCCCGATCCGCTACACCTCCAGCAATCCGGCTCAGGTCTCGGTCGATGCAAATGGAAAGGTCACCGGTCTTCGTAACGGCGGCGCGTACATCACCGCACAGGATCGATTTAGCACCCTTACCTACTATGTGGACGTGAAGAACGTTTTTGTCGCGGCATCCGCTGGAGTGGCCATGACGTTGACCAACTCTGTCAACTGGATGATCTCTGTTCCGGGCTCCATGCCACTGTCTGATCTGTGGTCACTTATAGTGCTGGTCTATGGACCTTCACACACCTGGATTCTGGGCAATTCAGTTAACTGGATGCTCGACTCCAGAGGGTGCCCCCCGGGCTATTCGCTCATCTACCAACATGGCAATGGCAACGGTCCCGGAATAGTTCCCGGGAATGCGCCCCCGCATGTGGTCTGGAACCCGTGGTGCGCCAGACCTTATTGAGAGAGAAACGAGGAAAAGGGGACATTTGTTCATCTGCCCTGCCTCTACTCCAACACCTGAGTGAGAAATAAACAGCGATGTTTAAAAGACATCTCCAGACACTCACTCAGGCTACACATCCTTGCGCCGTTGCCTACGACTGCGCCAGAATCCGCCGGCTTGTGCGCTTTGGGGGCGGGTTCTATCGTTTCGCGGTCGCTGACGAATCAGCGATCGGGTTTCGCAGCCCGGGTCAATCAAGGCGCACTGCGCCACCGTTCCCTTTCAGTTGGCGCTTCTTTTCGTCAACTGGATTGCGTTATGGCGGCTGTGCGCGGGAGATCTTCGGGTCTGCCGGGTTCCTTGATTCCCGGTCTGCGAACCTGCGTACAGCTGCCACCTCCCTCGTTTCGCAGCGAGCAGTGACAGCTCCATTAATCAAGGAGCTTCAACATGTTCAAAATCACACCCAACCCACCCGAAACCGACGACGTTTCCCCCTACGAAACCCCGGACTCCAAAAAACTCAACGAAGCCGCCGAGCGCGCCCTCGATTACTACCTCAAACCGTCCGCCCCCAAGCCCCCACGCAAGCCGAGCACGATTTACACCGTTGCCCCGGACATCGACATCGAAGAGCTACTGGCCAATGCCTGCGAGTCCTTTGCCTCGGCCAAGGTGATCGCCAGTGACTGTGCCGGTTTTCTGGAGGGGCCGCAGCGCAATACGATATTGGGCGTCGCGCAGCTCATCATGTTTGGTGAACTGGCGGTGAGTCGGGCGCTGGACAGTCTGGAACTGAAGGCTGACCCGGCCCTGTAACCTGAGGTCAAACGCTGACCCCTGTGGCGAGGGAGCTTGCTCCCGCTCGGCTGCGCAGCAGTCGTAAACCCTGTACATGCGGTCTACCTGATGCAATTGGGCCGAATGGTTTTGGGGCCGCTTCGCAGCCCAGCGGGAGCAAGCTCCCTCGCCACAAAAGCCCTTCAGGCTGCAAGTTTTATGGTGGTCTTTCGGGCCTCTTCGCAAGCAGACTCGTTCCCACAGTCGATCCGGGTTGTTCGCCTGTTTTGTGTTCACTGAAGATCGAATGTATGAGAGCGAGCTTGCTCGCGAAAACGATCTCACCGGCAAAAAAAACTGCCATTCCTTCAACAGGGATGGCAGGTTTTGTCGTTTCAGCTCACGCATGCCGTTGATGATGGTCGCTGTATCGTGGCCCCCCACAACCACCCGCCCGTAAACGGTTGGTCAGGCAGCCGATGCCGATGTAACTGATATGACCGTTCGTCTTAAATCCACATATACCTGTCAGATCTGATAGTAGCCAATCTGTTTTCCCTGCGGTGTGATGAGTACTCGTCCCGAGTGGACTTGAAACTTGTCGCCTCCCCCGGAGAATTTGATGGATATCCAGTCCGCCGAGCTAACGAAGCTGTTTACGCTGTTTCCCATAATCATCCCGGGCTGGGTATCCCCGATAAGACCCGCCGGCATCGCTGACGGCGGTATTCCCAAAGCCCTTTATGACGGCCAGGCCCAAGGCCTTGAATGCCTGGTTGATTACTGGGAGGAGTTGCAGCTGCGCTCCTGGATCATGGCGGTCGATGATCGCGTGGATTTGTATTGCAACGGCAATCTCGTCCCAGGAGCAGGCCAGACCGTCAAACCCGGAGAGGAACAACTGCGCCAGCGTCTTTACCTGCCGCACGGGTACCTGATCCAGGGCGTCAATCGGTTGCATTACGTGGTCACCCGTGTCAGCGGGAACAGTGAACCCTCTCGGGATCTGCTGGTGCTGTACCACCTGCGGTCTGCGGACAACCTGAATCTGGTGATCCCGGCCGACGTGCTCAAGGACGGCGTCAGCGCCGCACGGGCAGCGCAAGGGGTGGAGTTCGGGTTCACCTATGCCAATCGGCGCAACTATGACCGCATCGAATTTCTGTTGGGCGACACCCAGGACCGGTTCGACGTCCCCGACGGCACGGCGCCGATCACCCATACACTGTTCACCGACATGTTCCAGAAGGCGGGCGACAACCCGAGTACTGTGGCCGAGTTCTATGTCGTCGACCAGTTGGGCAACCGGGTCAAATCCCCGGAGAAGCGCCTGGACATACATCTCGGCCGTCTCGATCTGAACCCACCAACTTTGGTAGCCCCGGCGAAGAGCCCCATTGATGTGTTGACTCACTCAAATGGAGCAACGGTTCGAATTGAATTCCTGACAGCGGGGTTGAATGATCGAGCGCGTCTAATGATCAAGAATCCGATCGCAGGCGACAAAACGTTTCCTGCGCAGCTATTCAATCAAAACAAAAGGGCAAACTTCAGATTAACTTTCGAGCTTCTATTGGAGTGGATGGGGCGCGATGTCGAATTGTATTGGGAGTTGATTCGCGATGGGAAGCCGGTAGGGACATCGTCGCCGTTGGCACTGACGATTGAACGGATCGTCGACGGTGATGTTCGATTGGGAGCTCCCATCATCGATCAGGCTGATAGTGCACGGGCCTTGGATATCAATGAATTCGACGGTGATGCCACCATCACTAAAACTCCATGGCCGCTTCAGGGTGGAAATTATCTTATTGACATAACGGTCATCGGAACCGAAAACAATGGAACCCCCCTTGTTATTCCCGTAGTGACAGGAGGTTCCTTGACACCTGAGGAAGAGACAAATGGATTCACCAGAACACTGTCACGTGCGCAACTGTTACTGCTGCAGGATGGTTCAACCCTCCATGTAGAAGTCAAAGCCAACTTCAAGGGGCAAAAGCCCATAACGATTATCTTCCCGCGTTCTTTAATCTATACAGTCAAGAACATCCAGCCTATTTTGTCGGAAAATTTCGATAGCCACTACTCACGCTTTATATCACTTGGCCAGACCATATCACTGCCTAGCATGACCATTCGCTTTCTCGGAGGAAATGGCATTATGGGTATAAACTCAATAAACACCATTCTCACTGGCCCTTACCCTCCCGTGCATAACCAAAGCGCTGCGCAAGTTCTAGAGATGCATACAAACGCCAGTGGCACGAGCCAATACATGCAACTCGAGTTTAACTGGGGCTACTCCTCTGTCGAGTTTTACTACAGATTCGTCCAAAGCAACGGAATACTGGTTAATTTCTTAAGAAAGGACAAAACAAGACTATCTTATCAGTACCTTGCCAATAGTCCCGGCCCCCACCGTGTATTCTTCTCTACTTCAGACAATGACATTTGGTATGTAGAGATCATTACAAGCGTCTGGGATTTAATTACCTTTGATCACTTCACCATGGGTCGCAAATAAATATCAAAAACTCGCGACCACTGGTACGCACAATATAAACAGAGGACGAAAAATGAGGGACTCGGAGAAAGGGCACGCCATTATTTATCAGCCCTGCCTCTCCTAAGCCTGAATGAGAAATAAACAACGATGTTTAAAAGACATCTCCAGACACTCACTCAGGCTACACATCCTTGCGTCGTTGCCTACGACTGCGCCAGAATCCGCCGGCTTGTGCGCCTAAGGGTCGGGTTCTATTGTTTCCCGGTCGCTGACAAATCAGCGATCGGGTTTAGCGACCCGAACCTTTGTAGGCGCAACAGCGCTCCAAACTCTCTTGCAGATTGTTCATGTCTGCGATTGATGTCATGGCGGCTGTGCGCGGGAGACCTTCGGGTCTGCCGGGCGCCTACACCCGGTTCGCTAACCTGCGTGCAGCCGCCACCCTTACCTGTTTAGCGACAGGTCTTGGTGGCTCCATTTCCTGTAGGAGTTTCACCATGTTCAAAATCACACCCAACCCACCCGAAACCGACGACGTTTCCCCTTACGAAACCCCGGACTCCAAAAAACTCAACGAAGCCGCCGAGCGCCCTCGATTACTACCTCAAACCGTCCGACCCCAAGCCCCCTCGCCACATGAGGTGTATCCGGGCACAGGGCCGGTAGATAAATCCTCAACCAACAAAAAACCCGCCATCCCCTTTCACCGGGAATGGCGGGTTTTGTCGTTTCAGATCACACGGTATCCACCTTCAACGAATGGTCGTTCAACATGCCGTTGATAATGGTCGCGGTATCGTGACCGCCGGCAATCACACCATTCGCTCCGGGGGTGACGCCGTAGTGACTGGCCAGGTTCACACCGGCCAGGTCGATGGTCTGGCTCGGCGTGGCGCCGGCCATGGCGCTGATGTCGATGCTGGTGACCAGGGTCGCGCCGCTGCCGGTGACTTTGAAGTGCAGGTAGTCATCCAGCGATGCCGCAGTGCCGTTCTCGCCTTGCAGCAGTTGCGACAGGTCGAGTTTGTCGGTGCCCGGGGTGAAGTCGGTGATGACGTCGTGGCCGCTGTTGCCTTTGAGCCACTGGAAGGTGTCGGCACCGCTGCCGCCGGTGAGGGTGTTGTCGCCCAGGCCGCCGATCAGGAAGTCGTCGCCGCCTCCGCCGTTGAGCACATCGTTACCCAGACCGCCGTTGATGATGTTGCCGTTGTTGTCGCCCGTGAGGCTGTCGTTGAAGTTCGAGCCCGTGAGGTTTTCGATGCCGGTCAGGGTGTCGGTGCCTGCGCCAACGGTGTTTTGCGCAGTGAGCAGGCTGAGGTCGACAGTCACGCCGGCGGTGGCATGGGCGTAGTTCACGGTGTCGTTACCGGTGCCGCCGTCGAGCCAATCGTTGCCCGGCCCGCTGAACAGCAGATCGTTGCCGGCGCCGCCATGCATCTCGTTATTGCCTGAGCCTGCGGTGAGCACATCGTTGCCGTCACCCGCATTGATAATGTTGTTGCCGGTGCCCGCGATCAACACGTCATCGCCCGAGGTGCCGGTCAGTGTATGGCCGGCCTGATAGGTGATGTCGACTGCCGCGCTGTCGCTGCCGCCGTGGTTGTCGCTGGCGGTGTAGGTGCCGTGGAAGTCTGGCGTGGAGTCCTGGGCTCCGGCGTAGTTGACGGTCATGGTCAGTTGATAGTTTTCCGCCCCCTTCCCGCTGTTGCCAGGTCCCCCGTCGTCGATGTTGGTGATGTGGATCTGGTACGTGCCGTCCGCCGTGGCGGTGATGGTCTGGCCATCGGCGAGAGCCATGTAAGCGCCGCCATTGACCGAGTACTCCATGGTGATGTGGCCGGCCGCCAGGTTGTGGTCCAGGTTGAGGGTCTCGCCCTGTTTGAGGTTGACGGTGATGCGGTCCTCATCGTTGGTATTGTTGGTGCTGACCGCCCCCAAGGCCCCGCTGACCACCAGCATGGCGGTCATGGCGGCAGCGTTGGCGACGAATGCACTGCGGGCGATAGTCACGGCCTGGACGTTATTGCCGGTGAAACTGAAGCTCGAGTTGGTGCCGGTAAAGTCCGCCCCCTTGGCCGTCCAACCCGTGTTGAAGGTAGTCGGCGATGCCGTGAGCGCATCACCGTTGGGGTCGGTGTCGTTGGCCAATAGCAGCTCGCCCGGCACCACGATACTGCCCGACAGCACGTTGGTGATGATGTGATCATCGACTGCCACCGGTGGCGAATTCGGAATCACGTTGACTGTCAGGGTCGAACTGGTGAGGTCGCCGTCGTTGTCGCTGGCGGTGAAGCCGATGTTTTCGGTGATCTGCACGGCCGTGGTTTTCTGCGAGGTGTAGGTGTACTCGCCGGTGTCGAGGTTCACCAGCAGCGTGCCGCTGTTGTTGGTGGCGATGCTCAGGGTGTTGTCGACGGTGTTGAAGGTGCCGTGGTTGGCGCCGCCGCTGAAGTTCAGCGAACCCTGATTGCTGTTGGCTTTCGGGTCGTAGGTATAGGTGGTGCCGTCGACCGTGAGGGTTTTGATGAAACCGCCATCGGCGCCAAATGTACCACCCTCGCCCAGCAACGAACCGGTGACCGGCGCACCTTGCACGGTGCCCGAAAGTACCGAGTTGAGTTGGTTGAGGTCGGTCACCACCACAGCGTTGGTGTCGGTGTGCGTGCTGCCGTCATAGGCCACCGGATCGAGGCTGGCGTTATTGACGCCGCTGCCCAGGCCGATGGCGTAGTTCTTGATGCCATTGGCGTCGAGGAAGGCTTTGAGCGCGATCTCGTCCGCAGTGCCGATGTCGCCTTCGTTGGGTTTGCCATCGGAGAAGAAGTAGCCGACGTTCTGCGCCCCGATGAGTTTGCCCGAGGTGTCGAATGCGGTTTCCATGGTTGCCACGGCCGCGTCGTAGTTGGTGCCGCCACCTGCCGTCAGCGTAGCGATGATCGACTTGGCCGTCGCCACATCGACCCAGATCGACGTCTGGTCGGTGGCGCTGCTGCTGAAGGTGACGATCTGTACCTTCACGTCACCCAGATTGTCGTACTTGTCGAGCAGCGCGCTGATCGCCTGCTTGGCCAGGTCCAGCCGCGACAGGCCCGATACGCCGGAGGGGTCGTCCATGCTCCCGGATACATCGATCACCAGCATCAGGTTGGAGTCGATCTGCACCGCCGGCACCGAACGGTCCGAGGCGACGGCGTGAGGCACGTCATCGACGATGCTGACCACAAGGGTGCCGGTGGTGCTGTTGCCGATGGCATCGGTGGCTTGGTAGGTGAAGCTTTCGTTCAGGGTGTTCGCGCCGTCGTTGGCGTTGGGCGAAGTTTTCGGCGCCGAGGTCAAAGTGTACGTGTAGGAACCGTCGGGATTGAGCAGGATCTGCCCGTAGGTGCCGGTGGCGCTGCCGACCAGGGTGTAGGTGATCGCACCCGTGGCGCCAGAGACCGAGCCTGCCAACGTACCTGAGCCGGTTTCACCGGTGTTGCCGGGCTCGCTGCCGGTGACGCTGCCCGCCGCCAGGTCCTGGCCGTCCTTGGTCAGATCCAACGCTTTTTCGTAGACGGTCACATCGGTATCGGTGGCGGCTACGAGGCAGTTGTTGGAGACGTCAACAGTGATCGTGGCAGTGCTTTCATCGCCGTCGGCATCGCGCACGGTGTAGGTGAAGGTGTCCGTGGCGCCCGCTTCGCCGACCGAATTCGGGTTGCTGTGGTACACCGCATTGCCGCTGGCATCCAGGGTCAAGTAGCCGTAAGTGCCGTTGATTTGCGTGTTCAAGCCGCCGATGGCCGAAGTCGAGGTGTCGCTGCCGGCACGCACGCCGACCACTGCCCCACCCAAGGCCGGGCCATCAGCGCCGAGCACATCGTTGTCCAGCACATTGCCGCTGACCGTGCCGCCCTCCACCACCGAAACCGAATCGCAATGGGCCGTCGGCACGTCATCGACGATGTTGATCACGATGGTACTGGTGACGCTGTTGCCCACAGAGTCGGTGGCCTGGTAGGTGAAGCTCTCGCTCAGGGTGTTCGGTCCGTCGTTGGCGTGCGGCGTGGAGGTGGGTGCCGAGGTCAGGGTGTAGGTGTAGGAGCCGTCCGGGTTGAGCAGGATTTGCCCATAGGTGCCGGTGGCGCTGCCGACCAGGGCGTAAGTGATTGCACCCGTGGCGCCAGTGATTGAACCGACTAATGTGCCGGAGGCGGTTTCACCGGTGTTGTCAGGCTCGCTGCCGATGACAGTGCCCGCCGCCAGGTCCTGGCCGTCCTTGGTCAGATCCAACGCCTTTTCGTAAACGGTCACGTCGTTATCGGGGGCCACCACGAGGGAACAGTTGGAGATGTCGATGGTGATGGTCGTGGTGCTTTCATCGCCGTCGCCATCGCGCACGGTGTAGGTGAACACGTCCGTGGCGCCCGGTTCACCGACCGAGTTCGGATTGCTGTGGTACACGGCGTTGCCGTTGGCATCCAGGGTGAGATAGCCGTAGGTGCCGTTGACGTGCGTATTCAAACCACCGATAGCCGAAGTCGAGGTATCGCCGCCGGCGCGCACGCCAACCACCGCGCCACCCAAGGCCGGGCCGTCAGCACCGAGCACATCATTGCCCAACACATTGCCACTAACCGTGCCGCCTTCCGCCACTGAGACGACATCGGCATGAGCGGTTGGCACGTCATCGACGATGTTGATCACGATGCTGCCGGTGACGCTGTTGCCCAGAGAATCGGTGGCCTGATAGGTGAAGCTTTCGCTCAGGGTGTTCGGCCCGTCGTTGGCGTGAGGTGTAGTCGCGGGAGGCGAGGTCAGAGTGTAGGTGTAGCTGCCGTCCGGATTGAGCAGGATTTGCCCGTAGGTTCCGTTGGCGCTGCCGACCAGGCTGTACGTGATGGTGTCGCTGGTGCCGGTGACTGAACCCACCAGCGTGCCGGAGGCGGTTTCGCCGGTGTTGCCAGGCTCGCTGCCGATGACCGTGCCCGCCGCCAGGTCCTGCCCGTCCTTGGTCAGGTCCAGCGCTTTTTCATTAACCGTCACATCGGTGTCGGTGGCAGCCACGAGGGTGCAGTTGGCCACGTCAATGGTAATGGTGGTGGTGCTTTCATCACCGTCGGCATCGCGCACGGTGTAAGTGAACACATCGGTCGCGCCAGGGCCGTTCACGGCATTTGGATTGCTGTGATAGACCGCATCGCCGTTGGCATCCAGGGTCAGGTAGCCATAGGTGCCGTTGATTTGACTGTTCAAGCCACCGATGGCTGAAGTCGAGGTGTCGCTGCCGGCGCGCACGCCGACCACCGCGCCGCCGAGGGCCGGTCCGTCGGCGCCGCCGATGTCGTTGCCCAGCACGTTGCCCGAGACCGTCGCGCCTTCGGCCACTGAGGCGTGATCAGGGTTGGCGTTGGGCAAGTCATCGACGATGTTGACGTTGATCTGGCCCAACGCCGTGCTGCCGTCGACGTCAGTGGCGACGACGTTGAGGTTCTCGGTGATGCTGTTGGTGCCGTTGGCGTTCGGGTGGGTTTCGTTATCCACCAGGGTATAGCTGTAGCTGACCACGCCGGTCGCGCTGTCGTAACCGGTGACGGTCAGCGTGCTGCCAAGCGGAGTGACGATCGACTGCGGGACGCCTGCGGCCACGCCACCGGTGACCACCGCGATGCCGCCCACCGTCAGGGTTTGCAAACCGTCGAGCGCGGTGACGGTGAAGGTGCCGCTCTGGGTCAGCGCCGGTGTGTTGGGGCTGCTGCCGTCGCTGAGGTTTTTTTCGTAGACGGTCAGTTCGCCGCCGTTGACGTTCAGGCCATCGAGCGTCACCAGGTCGTCGTTGTTATGGATGTTCAGCACCAGCGTCGCGGTGCTGGTATCGCCATCGGAATCGGTAAGGGTGTAGACGAAATTTTCGGTGCCGTTGCCGCCGCCGTGCAAGGCTTTGAAATCGGCATCGTTGGTGTTCAGGGTGTAGGTGTAGGTGCCGTTGGCGTTCAACACCAGGGTGCCGAACGTCCCGGTGAAGGTGCCGCCGATGATCGGCCCGCTATCGGGGCCGGTGGCAATGCGGTCGGCGCCCTGGACGTCGTTGGGCAGCACGCTGCCGGTCAGGGTCAGCAGGGTTTCCGATGCCGTATTGGCGTTGCTGTCATCTACGGCATGAGGCAGGTCATCGACGATATTCACATCAAGACTGCCAGTCGCGGTGGTGCCGTTGTCGTCCACTACGGTGACCGCAAACTGCTCGGAGAGACTGTTGGCGCCGTTGGCATTCGGATGCATTTCGTTGTCGACGAGGGTGTAGCTGTAGCTGACCACGCCGGTCGCATTGTCGTAACCGGTGATGGTCAGCGTGTTGCCGAGTGGCGTGACGATGGCATGCGGGAAGCCTGTGATCAGGTCACCGGAAACCACCACGATGCCGCCCACCGTCAGGGTTTGCACACCGTCCAGCGCAGTAATGGTGAAGGTGCCGCTCTGGGTCAGCGCCAATGCATCAGGGTTGCTGCCGTCGCTGAGGTTTTTCTCGTTGACGGTCAGCTCGCCACCTTCGGCATTCAGGCCATTGAGCGTCACCAGGTCGTCGTTGTTATGGATGTTCAGCACCAGCGTCGCGGTGCTGGTATCGCCATCGGAATCGGTAAGGGTGTAGACGAAATTTTCGGTGCCGTTGCCACCGCCGTGCAGGGCTTTGAAATCGGCGTCGCTGGTGTTCAGGGTGTAGGTGTACGTGCCGTTGGCGTTCAACACCAGGGTACCGAACGTCCCGGTGAAAGTACCGCCGATGATCGGCCCGCTGTCGGGGCCGGTGGCAATGCGGTCGGCGCCCTGGACGTCGTTGGGCAGCACGCTGCCGGTCAGGGTCAGCAGGGTTTCCGACGCGGTATGGGCGTTGCTGTCGTCGATGGCCTTGGGCACATCGTCGGTGATATTGACATCCAGCGAACCGGTGGCGGTATCGCCGTTGCTGTCGTTCGCAACCACAGTGAATTGTTCACTGAGATTGTTGGTGCCATCACCGGCGGAATGGGTTTCGTTGCCGACCAGGGTGTAGCTGTAACTGACCACGCCGGTGGCCGGGTTGTAGCCGGTGATCGTCAGGGTGTTGCCCAGTTGAGTGGTGATCGACTGCGGAAAACCGATGGGCACCCCGCCACTGATCACGCTGATCCCGCCGATGCTCAGGCTGCTCAGCCCGTCGGGCGCAGACACGGTGAACGTGCTGTGCTGAGTCAGTGCCCCCGGGTTGCTGGCAGACCCGTCCGCCAGGTTGGCTTCATTGAGGGTCAGTTCACCGCCCGCCACCGACAGGCCGGTGAGGATGACCGGGTGATTCGGCACGTTCGCGGCAAACGGCGTAACGATGCCTTTATCGCCGTTGTCCGGCGCAGCGTCCCGGCGCTCCAGGGGGAATTCGGGAATACCGTTGAAGCCGGCGGTGGGGAAACCAATCGTGGGATCGACCCGCCCGCCCACTTCCTCCAACAGCACAAAACTGTGGCCACCACCCAGCGCACCACCGGGCGCGCCCGTTGCGCCCGGTCCGGCGGCGGTGGCCTCAGCGGTCTGGGTCGGGTCGGCACCGGCGGCAATGGCTTTTTGCAGTTGCTCGACATCGGTCAGTTGCGCCTGGCTCGGCGTTACCGCATCAGTGGTCTCCACGTGCGGCACCTGGTGCGCCAGTAACTGGGCATTCATTTGCAGGCTGCTGTCACGCCCCAGCGTCAGCTCCTGGCCATTTTGCATATGCACCGCCACCGCCCCTTCGGCCCCGGTGACCAGCTGCTCGCCGGCAAACAGCCGATCGCCCTCGATCAGTGCCCGTCGAGTGCCATCACCCGCCACTGCATACACCTGACCGATGACCTTACTGACGATACCGATGAGCGTTGCCATGTGCATTCCTCCGCTGCCAACTGCTGTCGGCATCCTGTTTGCGCGAAGAAACGTGCTCATGGTTCAAGCAGGTTGCCCGAGACCCGCGTGCCGGAAAGCGTTTACCTGAAGTAAACCGCTGCCTCCCGACACTCTCGCCAGGCGTGTCGTTCGCGAGGGGGGTGTCTTGGGATCGGGATAAAACCCTCTGCAATCAATGGCATCGGGACCCACTTCCAAAACGACCGGCCTGCAAACGCATGCGTAACGGTTCTGAATCACTCGAGTGACAAAAAAATGTCGCCTCTAAACCGTCTCGCTCTCCTCCCCTCCAGCACTTCTTCGCCCTGTGTCGAAAAGTGAATGGAACTTTCCAAAACCCTGTTGATGCTCCAGAAAGCCAATAAAACAAAGGCTTTCGCATTGAACAATGTGCTGGATTTTTCAGGCCGCATAAGTTTTTTTTGGCATAGCCCTTATGAAAAATTTTTCTTAGCTACGCTTCAGGATGTTCTTAGCTCTGTTGTTACAGGCATGAAACGGTTTCATCTAAAAATATCGTCAAAAAAATGGCGACCGCTAAGCACCATCAGGAATCAGGGAGATGCACCCATGCGCGTTTTAACCCCCCTTTGCAGTGCGATTCTGCTGGCCATGGCCTGCGCTTCTCAGGCTCAGGCGATGTCATTGACCGAGGCGATCCAGAGCACCATTGCGACCCACCCGGAACTGGCGTCTCGGGTCGATGCCCGGCTCTCGGCCGACGAGCAGATTAAAGTCGCTAAAGGGGGCTTTTATCCATCGGTGGATTTGAACGCCGCCTATGGTCGCGGCTACAGCGATAACACCACCACCCGGTCGCGAGGCAATCACAACACCGAAATCCTCACCTACACCCAGTCGGAACTGCGCCTGCGGCAAATGCTGTTTGATGGTTTCAACACCGCCAACGAGGTCGCGCGCACCAAAGGCGTGTCCAACTCGCGGGCCTATTACGCTCAAGGCACCGCCCAGGACCTGGCCCTGCGCACCATTGAGGTGTACCTCGAAGTGCTCAAGCGCCGCGAACTGGTGACCCTGGCCAAGAACAATCTGCAAGCGCACATGCGGGTCAACGATCAGATCGGCCTGCGTACCCAGCGTGGGATCGGCAGCAACGCCGACGCCGACCAGTCCACCGCTCGCCGGGCACTGGCGCAAAACAACCTCGACACCGCCGAAGTCGATCTGGCCGATGCCGAAGCGAATTTCTACAGCGTCGTGGGGCGCATGCCCGATGAACTCGAAGCGCCGCCGTCGACCCGTGGCGAACTGCCCGCCACCCTGCCCGAAGCCCAGCAGAGCATGGTGGAAAACAACCCGTACCTGAAATCCGCCCAGGCTGACGTGCAATCGGCCGAGAGCCAGTACGAAGTCGCCAAGTCGCCGTTCTACCCACGCTTCGACGCCGAAGCGGCAGTGGGCGCCAACAACAATGTGCAGGGCGATCAAGGCCACGACAACGAATGGCGAGTGGGCGTGGTGATGAACTACAACCTGTTCCGTGGCGGCAGCGACAAGGCCCGGCTGGCCTCCGATGCGCATCAGATCAACCAGGCGATGGACATCCGCAACAACGCATTGCGCCAGCTCAACGAGAACATCCACCTGGCCTGGAACGCCATGCAAAACGCCAAGAAACAAACCCCGACCGCCCGTGAATACGCCGAAACCACCACCCGAGTACGGGCGGCGTATCAGGATCAGTTCGGTCTCGGCCAACGGACTCTGCTCGACTTGCTCGACAGTGAGAACGAGCTCTACAACGCCAACCGCCGCTACACCGAAGTGCGCTACACCGAGGAGTTCTCGATGTACCGCGTGCTGGCGAACATGGGCCAGTTGTTGAGCAAGCAACGGGTGGTGCTGCCCGCCGATGCGATCGCCGCCACCGAAGTGAAAAACGAAGCGCGCTTGCCTGAACTCAAATGAAGTAACGCCGTGTAGGAGCGATCAATGTGACCAGCATGGAAACCGGCAACACGGGTGTCGATCCGCGTCTTAGTTTCGATGATCCGCTTCTGGACGGCCTGTTGATTCTCTGCAAACTCCACGGCGCGACGGTCAGTCGTGCCAGCCTGAGTGCCGGGCTGCCAATGGCACACCAACGCTTGAGCCTGGACCTGCTGCCGCGCGCAGCGGCCCGGGCCAGTTTGCAGGCGCGGGTGCTGCGCCGTGAACTGGCGGATATTTCCGCGCTCAACCTGCCGGTGATGCTGATCCTCAACCATGGCCGCTGCGCGGTCTTGCGCCGTTGGGGCGACGATGGTCAGGCGCTGATTCTGCCCAGCGAAGCCGACGGCGGAGAACAGTGGGTCAGTACGGACGAGCTGGCCGCCAACTACAGCGGCCAGGCCTTGTTCGCCCGGCCACGGCATGAACTCGAAGACTTGCGCGCGCCGCTGGTGCCGCGGGTCGAGGCGTGGTTTCGCGACACGCTGAAGCTGTCGAAATGGCTGTACAGCGATGCGATTCTGGCAAGTTTCCTGATCAACCTGCTGGGCCTGATGGTGCCGCTGTTCGTGATGCAGACCTACGACCGGGTGGTGCCGAACCAGGCCACTTCAACCTTGTGGGTGCTGTCGATCGGCCTGCTGATCGGCACCGGTTTTGAGTTGGTGCTGCGGGTGGTTCGTGCGCACTTGCTGGACACTGCCGGGAAGAAAACCGACGTGATTCTTTCAGCGACCCTGTTCGAACGCATCACCGGCATGGCGATGAAAGCGCGACCCGCGACCATCGGTGGTTTCGCCCAGAGCATTCATGACTTCCAGGGCCTGCGGGAGTTTCTCACCGCCGTCACGCTGACCAGCCTGATCGACATGCCCTTCGCTGTGCTGATGCTGGTAGTCATCGGCCTGCTCGGCGGCTGGCTGGTGGTGATTCCACTGCTGGCCTTCCCCATCACGATTCTCTTCGCCATGGTGATTCAGGCGCGCCTGCGCGACACCGTGCAGAAGAGTCTGAGCCTCGGTGCCGAACGCCAGGCCCTGCTGATCGAAACCCTCGGCGGCCTGGAAACCCTCAAGGCCTGCAGCGCTGAAAGCGAGCGCCAGCACAAATGGGAAAGCACCCACGGCGCCCTCACCCGCCTCGACAGCCATGCGCGCAACCTCTCCGCGCTGGCCACCAACGGCACGCTGTTCATTCAGCAGTTTTCCGGCATGGCGACCATCGTCGCCGGGGTCTATAGCATCATCGCCGGCAACCTCAGCGTCGGTGCGCTGGTGGCAAGCTACATGCTCGGCAGCCGCGTGCTCGCGCCGCTGGGGCAGATCGCCGGGTTGATTACCCGTTACCAGCAAGCGCAACTGACCATGAAAAGCACCGATTCGCTGATGTCGTTGCCGCAAGAGCGCGACGCCAGGCAGCGGCCACTGGAGCGCACGCAACTGCAAGGCGCCCTGGACGTCTGCGGCGTAACGTTCCACTACAACGGCCAGAACGCGCCGGCCCTGGCCAACGTCAGCTTCAGCATGAAACCGGGCGAGCGGATCGGCATCATCGGCCGTAGCGGCTCGGGCAAAAGCACCTTGGCGCGGCTGGTGATGGGTTTCTACGCGCCGGAAGAAGGCCAGTTGCTGCTCGATGGCCTGGACCTGCGGCAACTGGACGTCGCCGACCTGCGTCAACAGATCGGCTACGTCGCCCACGACCTGCCCTTGTTGGCCGGCAGCCTGCGCGACAACCTGACCCTCGGCGCCCGTTATGTCAGCGATGCCCGGATGCTTGAAGTCGCTGAGCTGACCGGCGTGACTGAACTGGCGCGTCAGCATCCACAAGGGTTTGATCGGCCGGTGGGCGAGCGTGGTCAACTGCTGTCGGGTGGGCAACGGCAAGCGGTGTTGCTGGCGCGGGCCTTGTTGCTTGATCCGCCAATCATGCTGCTCGACGAACCGACCAGCGCCATGGACAACAGCAGCGAAGACCTTCTGCGGCAGAAACTCCACGGCTGGGTCCAGGGCAAAACAGTGCTGTTGGTCACCCACCGCAGTTCGATGCTCAGCCTGGTGGATCGGCTGGTGGTGCTGGACAACGGGCGGATCGTCGCCGACGGCCCGAAAGAAGCGGTGATCGATGCATTGCGCAAGGGCCGTGTCGGCTCTGCGACGGTTTAGGAGCGCCCCATGGCCCGTTCATCATCCGACACAGCGCAAGACCGAAGCTACTTCGGCAGTTTCAGCAAAAGTGCCGAGAGCGAGTTCATGCCGGAAACCGCCGGCGCCTCGTTGCAGGATTCACCGCGCTGGTCGCGGATCACCGTGTGGCTGGCGGCGGCGCTGCTGATCAGCGCGCTGGTCTGGGCCAAATTCGCCGTGTTGCAGGAAGTCACCATGGGCGAAGGCAAGGCGATTCCGTCGAGCAAGATACAGGTGATCCAGAACCTGGAAGGCGGCATCGTCACCGAGATTTTCGTTCGCGAAGGGCAAATGGTGAACAAGGGCGACACCTTGCTGCGCCTGGATGACACGCGATTCCTGTCGAATAAGGGCGAAAGCGAAGCGGACCGCTATGCCTTGATCGCGCAGGTCGAACGATTGTCCGCCGAAGCGGAAGGCCGGCCATTCACACTGTCGCAGGAAGTGATCGCCAAGGCGCCGCAAGTGGCCGAGGACGAACGCTCGCTGTATGAACAACGCCAACGCCGACTGGCCAGCGAACAGCGCACCTTGACCGAACAACTTCGGCAAAAAACCCAGGAGCTGGCGGAATTCCGTTCCAAACAGGGGCAGTTCAGCTCCAGCCTGGCGCTGCTGCAACAAGAGATGAACATGTCGGCGCCGCTGGTGGGCACCGGGGCGGTGTCACCGGTGGAAATCCTGCGGCTCAAACGTAGCGCGGTGGAAATCCGCGGCTCGTTGAACGCCACGACCCTGGCGATTCCCCGGGCGGAATCGGCGATCAATGAGATCAAAAGCAAGATCGACGAGTCCGAACAATCCTTCCGCTCGGACGCGGCGAAAGAGCTGAATGAAAAACGCACCGACCTGTCGAAAATCACCGCCACGAGCATTGCCATCGACGACCGGGTAACGCGCACCACCGTGGTGTCGCCGGTTCACGGCATCATCAAAGTGCTGAAGGTCAATACCATCGGCGGCGTGGTTCAGCCGGGCAGCGACATGGTGGAAATCGTGCCCATGGAGGACAATCTGCTGATCGAGGCCAAGGTCCGCCCTCAGGACGTGGCGTTCCTGCACCCGGGCCAGAAAGCCATGGTCAAGTTCAGCGCTTATGACTACACGATTTATGGCGGGTTGAGTGCCAGGCTTGAGTTGATCGGGGCGGACACCATTACCGATGACAAGGGCAACAGCTTTTATCTGATTCAAGTCAGGACCGACAAGAATCACTTGGGCGGGGATGTGAAACCGCTGCTGATCATTCCGGGGATGGTGGCGACGGTGGACATTATTACCGGGGAGAAAAGCGTGCTGGATTACCTGCTTAAACCGGTGTTGAAGGCACGGACCGAGGCGATGCGCGAACGCTAAGTCTCACGCTGTCCCTGTGGCGAGGGAGCTTGCTCCCGCTGGAGTGCGAAGCGCTCCCAAAACCTGTCAGCATGATTTCCCTGACACACAGGCTGAATGGTTTTGGGGCTGCTGCGCAGCCCAGCGGGAGCAAGCTCCCTCGCCACAAGTCATCACCGGCCGTGATTCTTCTGATAGGTCTCCTCCCCCATCGCCGCGATCTGCCCCTCGATCAGCGCCTCGAACGGCTTTAATAACGGCTCGAAACTGCTCGGTGCTTCGAGGGTCTGCAACGCCTGCACAATCGCCTCCACCGTCGACAATGCCCCCGGCCCCGGTGCCTTGCGCAAGCGATAACGGGACACCCCGCCCTCAGCCAGGGTCACTCTCGGCAACGCCGCCAGCAACGGATTGAGGTGCAGCATCTTGCGCGCCTTGCGCCAGGTACCGTCCGGAACCACCAGCAGCAGCGGCTTATCACTCGCGGTGTACGCCTGCATCGGCTGCGCATCTTCACCGGGAAACAACAGCCGCGCCTGATAGCCCGGCCGATGCAACAACGCCGGCAAATCCTCAAACACCTCGCCCACGATCAACTCGGCATTCTTGAGTCCCAACGCAGCCAATCGTGCGGTATTCAATGCATGGTTCACTTCACTCGGATGCTGCAACAGCAACACCCGCGTGCGGCTATCCAGGCTTGGGATCAGTGGGCACAGACAATGGGTTTGCGGGCGCAGGCAGCGCGGGCACTGGATTCTGGACATTTTCTTAAGCCTGATTGAGCTGTGCTTTGAGCAAATCACGGAAGGTCTGGATCAGCGGCTCGCGGCTACGGCCACGGCGCACGATCATCGAGAATGGCGCCTGATAACCGAACGTCGCCGGCAGCAGCACGCGCAAATCCCCCTTGTCGGCCCAGGCCTGGGCGTAGTGCTCCGGCAGGTAACCGATGTAGGCGCCGGACAGCACCAGAATCAATTGGGCCTCCATACTTTCCACGGTCGCCGCGCTGTGCTTGAAACCATGACGCGCCAGTTCGGCCTGGCTCCAATAGCCGCGACCGACCATGCGTTGTTGGGTGATGACCTGTTCGGGGATGCGCCGCTCGTTGAACAGCGGATGACGGCTGCTGCAATACAGCCAGTGCTGTTCGCGGTAGAGCGGCATGTAGACCAGACCGCTCATGCGCGTGGAAAAGGCACCGATGGCCAGGTCGAGGCGGTTGTCCTGCACGCCGAGTTGCAGTTCGTATGGGCTCATGACCGAGAGATGCAAGTGCACCGCCGGGTGTTCCTGGCTGTAGGCGCCGATGGCTTCGGCGAACGGCAAGGCCTTGTCGCTGACGGTGGAATCGATCACCCCCAGGTTCAACGTGCCGCGCAATTCGCCTTTGAGGGCGGCGGCGTATTGTTCGAAACCTTCGAGTTCGGCCAACAGACGCAGGGTTTCCTGATGGAACAGCTCGCCCTTGCTGGTCAGGCTGAAACCGCCGCGACCACGATGGCACAGCACCAGGCCGAGGGCCGCTTCGAGCTGGCTCATATAGGTGCTGATGGCCGACGTCGAGAGATTGAGCTCGTGCTGGGCGTTGGCGAACCCCTGATGGCGGACCACGCTGACGAAGATGCGCAATAGTTTCAGGTCGGGTAAAGCGTTGGCCATGGGGGGGCTCCATTGCAAGGTAGTGCATGTTGCTTTTGTGGCGAGGGAGCTTGCTCCCGCTCGGCTGCGAAGCAGTCGTAAACCCGACTCATGCGGTCTGCCCGATGCAACCGGGCTTAATGGTTTTGGGGCCGCTTCGCAGCCCAGCGGGAGCAAGCCCCCTCGCCACAAGGGTTCGGTGCATGGTGGGGAGTCTATCTTCCCGCCCGCCATTAGTTTAGAAAAATCTGAACTAAGTATTTGCCCGTAGCGATTCTTCCCGGCCACTGCATTTCGCAGAATCGGCCCACAGCGGTGCCCGTCTCTCCCCGAGCGGCTTACCTGCATAAATAAAACAACGACGATGAGGCCTTACCCGTGGACAAGATTCTTCACCAACCACTGGGCGGCAATGAAATGCCGCGCTTCGGCGGCATCGCCACCATGCTGCGACTCCCCCATTTGCCATCCGCTGCCGGCCTGGACGCTGCCTTTATCGGCATCCCGCTGGACATCGGCACGTCCCTGCGCCCCGGCACCCGTTTCGGGCCGCGTGAAATCCGCGCTGAATCGGTGATGATCCGTCCGTACAACATGGCCACCGGCGCTGCGCCGTTCGATTCGCTGTCGGTTGCCGACATCGGTGACGTGGCGATCAACACCTTCAACCTGCTGGACGCCGTGCGGATCATCGAAGAGGCCTACGACAATATCCTCGAACACGATGTGATCCCCCTGACGCTGGGCGGCGACCACACCATCACCCTGCCGATCCTGCGTGCCATCCATAAAAAGCACGGCAAGGTCGGCCTGGTGCACATCGACGCTCACGCGGATGTGAACGATCACATGTTCGGCGAGAAAATCGCCCACGGCACCACCTTCCGTCGCGCGGTAGAAGAAGGTCTTCTGGATTGCGACCGTGTAGTGCAAATTGGCCTGCGGGCTCAGGGCTACACCGCTGATGACTTCAACTGGAGCCGCAATCAAGGCTTCCGTGTGGTTCAGGCTGAAGAATGCTGGCACAAATCCCTGGCGCCGCTGATGGCCGAAGTTCGCGAGAAAGTCGGCGACGGTCCGGTGTACCTGAGTTTCGATATCGACGGCATCGATCCGGCCTGGGCACCTGGCACCGGCACCCCGGAAATCGGCGGTCTGACGACCATTCAGGCGATTGAAATCGTGCGCGGTTGCCAAGGCCTCGACCTGGTCGGCTGCGATTTGGTAGAAGTCTCGCCAGCGTACGACACCACCGGCAACACCTCGCTGCTGGGCGCCAACCTGTTGTACGAAATGCTCTGCGTACTGCCAGGCGTGGTCCATCGCTGAGGATCGGTCATGAACGAACGTGATCAGGTACTCAATGCCGCCGCCGAACTGGTGTCGGCCTTTGCCCGAAACGATCGCGAAGCCTACTTCGGCGCATTCAGCATCGACGCCAGCTTCGTGTTCTACACCCTCGAGCAGCCCCTGCTGTCGCGCGATGCCTACCAGGCGTTGTGGGACAGCTGGCGTGCCGAGGACGGCTTCGAGGTGCTGTCGTGCACCTCGAGCAACGCCTTCGTCAGCCTGCAGGGTGACGTGGCGATTTTCATCCATGACGTGGCCACCGAGCTGCGCATGCAAGGGGAGCAACACTTCAGCCAGGAACGCGAGACGATTGTTTTCAAGAAACAGGCGTCTGGCCAAGAACAACAAGGCCTTTGGCTGGCCTGCCATGAACATTTGTCCGCAATGCCGGAAGGGCTGCCACCCCCTTAGCCAAACAGGTGACGCTCACGCACGATGAGCGCGCCTTTATGATCGGAGCAGATCATGAATAACAACAACAAAGACCAAAGCCTTACGCAAATTGAAACCTACGGGGTCGAGCAGATCCCGGACAACGAACGCACCGCAGGCCCGACGGACTTGTTCCGGATGATCTTCGGCGGTTCCAACACCTTCGCCACCGCCGTGCTCGGCAGTTTCCCGGTACTGTTCGGCCTGTCTTTTCAGGCGGGCGTCTGGGCGATTGTGCTGGGCGTGTTGCTGGGCTCGCTGATCCTCGCGCCGATGGGCCTGTTCGGTCCACTCAATGGCACCAACAACGCCGTGTCGTCCGGTGCGCACTTCGGCGTGCACGGGCGGATCGTCGGTTCGTTCCTGTCGCTGTTGACCGCTATCGCCTTCTTCTCGCTCTCGGTATGGAGTTCGGGTGATGCGCTGATCGGTGGTGCGAAACGCCTGATCGGCCTGCCGGAAACCGACCTGACCCTGGGCCTGGCCTACGGTCTGTTCGCGATCCTGGTGCTGACAGTGTGCATCTACGGCTTCCGCTTCCTGCTGTGGGTCAACAAGATCGCCGTGTGGAGCGCCAGCCTGCTGTTTCTGCTGGGCGTCTTCGCCTTCGCCGGTCCTTTCGATGTGAACTACGCCGGCAGCGTCAGCCTCGGTCAACCGGGTTTCTGGGCGGCTTTCATCGGCGCTGCGCTGGTGGCGATGAGTAACCCGATTTCCTTCGGGGCGTTCCTCGGCGACTGGTCGCGCTACATCCCGCGTGACACCTCCAAGCGCCGGATCATGGCTGCCGTGGTGATCTCGCAGATCGCGACCTTCATCCCGTTCCTGTTCGGCCTGGCCACCGCCACCATCGTAGCGATCAAGGCACCGGACTACATCGCGGCCAACAACTACGTCGGCGGCCTGCTGGCGGTATCGCCGAGCTGGTTCTTCCTGCCGGTGTGCCTGATTGCGGTGATTGGCGGCATGTCCACCGGCACCACGTCGCTGTATGGCACCGGGCTGGACATGTCCAGTGTGTTTCCACGGG
Source organism: Pseudomonas sp. Pseusp15 (assembly GCF_059492165.1). NCBI lineage: Bacteria > Pseudomonadati > Pseudomonadota > Gammaproteobacteria > Pseudomonadales > Pseudomonadaceae > Pseudomonas > Pseudomonas sp. Pseusp15. Next base: position 616,217 of record NZ_CP168523.1, on the reverse strand, counting down.
TCCTGTCGCGGGTTAAAGCGACGCTGCTGATCGGCGTGATGTCGATTGCCTTCATCTTCATCGGGCGCTTTGCAGCGAACCTGGTGCAGAGCGTGTCGACCTTCGCCGTGCTGATCATCACCTGCACCACCCCATGGATGGTGATCATGATCATCGGCCTGCTGGTGCGTCGCGGCTTCTACTGCCCGGATGACCTGCAAGTGTTCACCCGTGGCGAAAAAGGTGGCCGCTACTGGTTCACCCACGGCTGGAACTGGCGTGGTCTGGGCGCCTGGATCCCGAGTGCCGCGGTCGGTTTGTGCTTCGTGAACCTGCCGGGGCAGTTTGTCGGGCCGCTCGGCAATCTGGCCGGCGGGATCGACATCAGCCTGCCGGTAACCCTCGGCCTGGCTTCGCTGGTGTACCTGACGCTGCTGAGCCTGTTCCCGGAGTCGGCTGCGGTGTTCGGCCCCAACGATGCACGCAGCAAGGGCACGGATTCGCTCGGTAAACCGGCGATGCGACAAGCCGCCTGATTCAACACGGTGGTCAACAGAACTTCCGTGGCGAGGGAGCTTGCTCCCGCTCGACTGCGCAGCAGTCGCAAAACAGGTTAATGGCGTTCTCCAGAAGAAACCTGGTTGCAGGATTTGGGGATGCTTCGCAGCCCAGCGGGAGCAAGCTCCCTCGCCACAAAAAGCGGTCTCATGGCCATATTGCTATTCAGCCTCACCATAAAAAAGACAATCGGAGACACGCCATCATGGCTTTGGATTTATTCGTCGTACTCATCTACGCCGCCGCGATGCTGATGCTCGGCTATTACGGCATGCGCAAGGCCAAGACCAACGAAGACTTTTTGGTCGCCGGTCGCAACCTCGGCCCGAGCATGTACATGGGCACCATGGCCGCCACCGTTCTGGGCGGCGCGTCCACCGTCGGCACCGTGCGCCTGGGCTACGTCCATGGCATCTCCGGTTTCTGGCTGTGCGCGGCACTCGGCTGCGGGATCGTGGCGCTGAACCTGTTCCTCGCCAAACCGCTGCTGAAACTGAAAATCTACACCGTTACCCAAGTGCTGGAAAAACGCTACAACCCGATGGCCCGCTCCGCGAGCGCGGTGATCATGCTGGCGTATGCACTGATGATCGGCGTAGTTTCTATCCTGGCAATCGGCACCGTACTGCAAGTGCTGTTCGGCCTGCCGTTCTGGGTCTCGGTATTGCTCGGCGGTGGCGTGGTGGTGATCTACTCTGCGATCGGCGGCATGTGGTCCCTGACCTTGACCGACATCGTCCAGTTCGTGATCAAGACCGTGGGCCTGATGTTCATCCTGTTGCCGATCTGCCTGTACCGCGTTGGCGGCTGGGATGAATTGGTGTTGAAACTGCCGGCCACTGCCTTCAGCTTCACCACGATTGGCTGGGACACCATCATCACCTACTTCATGATCTACTTCTTCGGGATCCTGATCGGCCAAGACATCTGGCAGCGTGTGTTCACCGTCAAGAGCGCCAAAGTGGCTCAGGTCGCCGGTACCTTCGCAGGCTTCTACTGCATCCTTTACGGCCTGGCCTGCGCCCTGATCGGCATGGCCGCTCACGTGCTGATCCCGGACCTGGACAACGTCAACAACGCTTTCGCCGCCATCGTCAAACTGTCCCTGCCGGACGGTATCCGTGGTCTGGTGATCGCCGCGGCCCTGGCGGCCATGATGTCCACCGCCAGCGCCGGCCTGCTCGCCGCTGCCACCACACTGACCGAAGACCTGCTGCCGAAACTGCGTGGAGGCAAACAGTCGAGCCTGGGCATGAACCGCCTGTTCACCCTGTTGACCGGCATCGTCGTACTCGGCATCGCTCTGGTCGTACATGACGTGATCAGCGCGCTGACCCTGGCTTACAACCTGTTGGTGGGCGGCATGCTGATCCCGCTGATCGGCGCGATCTTCTGGAAACGCGCAAACACCGCCGGCGCCATCGCCAGCATGGGCCTGGGCTTTGCCACTGCGCTGCTGTTCATGATCAAGGACGGTATGGACGCCAATACTCCGATCTACTACAGCCTCGGCGTGGGCCTGGTGAGTTTCGTGGTGGTCAGCCTTCTGTCCCGTCGCCCGGCCGTAGTGGCGAGCGCTGCCTAAGATTTCTATAACGACCTGATGCTTTCTTCGGCGGGTGTGGCGTCGGTTGCCACACCCGTTTTTTTTCGCCTGAAGGAATTTGCCCATGAAGATCGTCAGCCGCGATCAGTGGTTCAAGATCGAACACATTTCGGTAGCCTTCCGGAGAGTATCTGCGCTCGATGATTGACGAGTGGCAGCGCCGACACGCCTGAAGCCTGCTGTACTCAGCGTCAAGGACCTCATAACGTTCTCGAAGAAGGACCTCATGACAAGAGCCGCCGTTCGTGCCGCCGTGCATCGTCGCATCCGCCGCCTGCTGGAAAACCAGGATGACTTCGACGACAACACCAACCTGATGCAGTTGGGATTGGACAAAGAGGATATTGAAGAGCTGATCTTCCGCCTGGAGGATCAGTTGGGGTTGACGGCGTTTACCGCCGAAGAAGACCGGATGCTCAAGACTGCCAGGACGGCGAATGACTTGACCCGGTTTTTGATTGAGATTGGGCGGTATTGAAACGGATTGCTAAATACATCCGATGGGCCGAACGAACCTCTGTGGCGAGGGAGCTTGCTCCCGCTCGATTGCGCAGCAATCGCAAGCTGCACTCGCGCTCAAGCTGACCCACCTGAGTGGCGATGAATGGGGCCGCTGCGCGCCCCAGCGGGAGCAAGCTCCCTCGCCACAGGTGATTTGCCAGACTTACCGACGGCGCTGCTGGCGGCGACGTTGTTCGTCATCAGTGCGAATTGGCACCGGTTGCAGAGGCGGTTCAATCAAACCGAGTGCGACACCCAGGTCATGCAGCCAGTTTTGGATTTTCTCTTTCATGATGCCCCCCTTCAGGGTCGTGCCGAGCGGCCGAAGTTCTGTAGCCCCTTCGCACTGATAATAGTCCGAAGTCCTACGCAATGCTCGCTCAAGATCGCAATGATCTGTTACTGAATTGATCCAAATCCTTGGACGTTAGTTCAAGAAATTGCCTGGGCCTGGACCATGGTCGACGGATACACCGCCTGCTGCTGCTCGATCCACGCATTCAGGTTGGCCCCGACCATGCCTTTGCGCCACATCAGCCAGGTGGTCGCGCTGGCAAACGGCTCGGCCAACGGGTGCACCGCCACGCTTTCACGCCCCGGCAGACTGGCGAGCATCGACTCCGACATCAGCGCCACGCCAGAGCCGGCAATCACGCAGGCCAGCATTCCCGGATAAGACTCGATCTCCATGGGTCGGCCCATAGCCGCATGGTCATGGGCAAACCAGGCTTCCAGGCGCATCCGGTAGGAGCAGCCCTGGCGAAACGTGAACACCGAACGCCCTTCGACATCCAGCGCACTGCGCACCGGCGGATGATCGGCCTCGCTGATCAACACCAGCCGTTCGTCGCACAACGGCACGCCGTCGAGCCCGGCCAGTTCCAGCGGGCCGTCCACCAGCGCCGCATCGAGGCGCCCGGTGAGCAACCCTTCGAGCAATTCACCGCTGGGCCCCGACTGCACTTGCAGGTTCACCGCCGGGTAGCGGCGGTGATAACGCGCCAACAGCTCTGGCAAGTGAATTGCGGCGGTGCTGTACATGGTGCCCAGTACGAAATCCCCGGCCGGTTGCCCGCCCTGCACCGCCGCGTGAGCTTCGTCATGCAAGGCGAACAGCTTGGCCGTGTAGTCCAACAGGACTTTTCCCGCAGGTGATAACTGCAAACGCTGACGCTCACGCACGAACAGTTCGACACCCAGTTGCTCTTCGAGCTGTTTAAGCCGGGTCGACAGGTTGGAGGGCACGCGATGCAGGCGTTCGGCGGCTCGGGTGATGGAACCCTCCTCCGCCACCGCTTGGAAGATCCGCAATTGGCTGAATTCCACGCCATTCTCCAAATAAGAACAAGTTTCTCACTATTATTCATTTTTAAAGAAAGTCAATCAGTCCTAGCCTGACGGTCATTGATCCTCGAAACGGAACTCAGACCATGTCCCCGCTGATTCGCTTAACCGCCAGCTTTGTCGCCCTGATGATGGCCATGGGCATCGGGCGTTTCGCCCTCACCCCACAACTGCCGCACTTGCTCAGCGAAGGTCAGATCGACCTGACTGCCGCTGGTCTGATTGCCGCCGCCAACTACCTTGGTTACTTCGTCGGCGCGGTGGATGCGATGTTCGCCCGTCGCCCCGATCAGGTTCGCAGGCGCCTGCTCGGCGGTTTGTGGTTGTGTGTATTGCTGACCCTGGCCTCGTTCTGGGCCAACGGGTTCTGGGCGCATCTGGCGCTGCGTTTCGGCACGGGCGTGGCCAGTGCCTGGGTGCTGGTGATGATTACCGCGTTGAGCCAACCGCTGGCAGCGGCGGCCGGTCGTCCGCGACTCGGCGCCTTGGTGTTTGCCGGACCGGGTCTGGGGATTTTTCTGACAGGGTTGTTGGCCTTGGGCTCGAACCTGCTGGGGCAGACGTCCGCAACCTTGTGGCTGGTGTATGCCGCTGTCGGCCTGGTGATGCTGCTGGCGATTCTGCCGTTCCTGCCGCAGCCGGCCGACACTTCAACGGTGATACCGCTTGCCACCAAGTCGGCCGCCCAAGGCGTCGGACGCTTACCGGTAATCTATGGGTTGTACGGTCTGGGCTACATCATCCCGGCCACTTTCCTCTCACAAATGGCCAGCGCGCAGTTCCATGGGCAATGGCAAGCCGATCTGTTCTGGCCGTGCTTTGGTCTGGCGGCGGCGACCGGGGTCGTGTTGGTGAGCCTGCGTCGGCACAACCCGAACGCAACTCGTCATTGGCTGATGGCGACGCTATGGCTACAGGCCGCCGGGGTGTTTGCTTGCCTGTTGGGCAGCGGTGCCGGCCTGGCGCTGGGGGTGATCCTGTGTGGTGGGCCGTTCCTGGCCTGCATGCAACTGGTGATGCAGCGCTCCCGGGAACTGGCGCCCCACGCCACCCAGCGCAATGCCGGGCTGCTGACCGCGTGCTTCGCCGTGGGTCAGCTCAGCGGGCCGTTGCTAGCCGCGTTGAGCAGCCATTTCAGCGGTGGCTTGCAACCCGCGCTGGTGATCGCCGGCGGCGGTTTTATCATTGCCGCAGGTTTGCTGCTGCGCCCGATCAGGGTTGCCCAAGTGCTTTGCGCAAACGACGGCGCACCCACTGCTCTGCGCTCACAAAAGTGATCCCGAGCAAAACCAGTACCGCGCCGATCACAAAGTTCAGGCTCAGCTCTTCACCCAGCAGCACCACGCCGAACGTGACGCCGAACAACGGCGTCATGAACGAAAACACCGCGAGGTTCGCCGCCAGGTAACGGCGCAGTAGCCAGAACCACGTCAGGTAGCTGAAGAACGACACCACCAATCCCTGAAACAGCACGCTGGCCACCGCCACCGTGGTCAGGCTGACATGGGTGACCTGGCCGCTGAGGATCGCGATCAGCAGCAGACCGACAAAGCCGACGATCAGTTGATAAAACAGCGTCAGGGTCACCGGCGCTTCCGACAGACGCGAGGCGCGTACCACCACAGTGGTCGCGCCCCACGACGCGCCGGCCAGCACACCCAGGGCATCGCCCAGCAACATGCGGTGGTCAAGGTTGTCCCAGGACACACCACCGGCAAACGCAATGGCGATGCCAATGAACGCCAGAAAAATCCCCAGCCACTGCACCGGTCTTAAACGCTCACTCGGCAGCAGCCAGTGCACACCCAACGCGGTAAAGATCGGCGCGGTGTAGAGAAACACCGACATGTGCGCCGCCGTGGTCAGTTGCAGGCCTTCGGCAATGAAGAAGAACTCCAGGCCAAACAACGCGCCGGCCAGCAAGCCACCGCGCCAGGTAGCGCCGACCTGATCCCAACCGCCCTTCCAGCAAATCAACAATCCTACGAGCAACGCGGAAATACCTGAGCGCCCCGCCGCCTGCATGACCGGTGCGATGTCGGGCGCGGCCCATTTGATCATCACCTGCTGCACACCCCAGATCAGGCACAGCCCGACCATCACTTGCAGGGCAAACCCATCGGCGCTACGCCGGGTGGCGCTCACCGGAACACCTCGATAACACAATTCATGGCAGTGACTCGACAGTAAAAGCAAAGCCCCGGCCCTCCTGCTGAACAGAGGGCGCCGGGGCGAAAAATTATGCTGTCGATTATTAACCGGATGGACAGAAAAAGGTGCCTGCAAAAGACCTTTAAATCGCCGCTTGCGTCATCCCGCGATAACCAGTGCCGCCGATTGCTGCGCCTGCTCGCGCCTGGCCAATGCGAAGTACAGGACACCGCCGAGGAAGCAACCGGTGAACCAGGCGAAGTTGGCCATCGGCTGTAACACTGGGATGAAAGTGATCGCAACGCCCATCAGGGTGGCAGGAATCAACGCCTTGACCGCCGTCCAGTTGATTCCGCCGCTGTAGTAATAACGCCCGCTCGGGCCGTCATTGAACAGCGCATCGACATCGATGTGCTGCTTTTTGATCAGGTAGTAATCCACCAGCAGAATCCCGAACAGCGGGCCAATGAACGCCGCCAGCACGTCGAGGGTGTAGTGAATCACTTCGGGGTTGTTGAAGAGGTTCCACGGGGTGATGAAGATCGACGCCATGGCGGCGATCATGCCACCCGCACGCCAACTGATTTTGCTTGGGGCGACGTTGGCGAAGTCGAATGCAGGGGACACGAAGTTGGCGACGATGTTGATGCCGACGGTCGCGGTAACGAAGGCAAAGGCGCCGAGCAGCACCGCCACACTGTTGTCGATGCGCGCCACGGTGGCGATCGGGTCGTGAAGCATTTCACCAAACACCGGCAAGGTGCCGGAAACGATCACCACGGTCACCAGCGAGAACGCCAGAAAGTTTACTGGCAGCCCCCAGAAATTGCCGCGACGCACGTCATTCATGCTGCGGCAGTAGCGACTGAAATCACCGAAGTTCAGGGTCGGACCGGAAAAGTACGACACCACCAATGCCGTTGCCACGATCACCTGGCCGAAGGCTTCCCAGCCAGACAGGGATTTCTCCGCCAGGGTGAAGCTGATATTGCTCCAGCCGGCCTGCCAAACGATCCAGCCGGCGAGCAGGAACATCACGCCGTACACCACGGGGCCGGCCCAGTCGATGAAGCGGCGGATCGACTCCATGCCGGTCCAGAACACCAGCGCCTGGACGAACCACAGGCTGAGGAAACCGAACCAGCCGAGGTAGGACAAACCGGCAAAGTGCGGTTCGGCGTAGGTCGCCATCGAAGGAAAAAACCGCAGCACGACGATAATGAGTGCACTGGACGCCAGGTACGTTTGAATCCCGTACCAGGCCACCGCAATCAGGCCGCGAATAACCGCAGGAATATTCGCCCCGAACACCCCGAACGCCAGTCGGCAGATCACCGGGTAAGGCACTGCGGCTTGCTGACTCGGCTTGGCCACCAGGTTGGCGATCAACTGCACGATGCAAATCCCGCCGAGCAAGGCAATCAACACCTGCCAACTGGCCAGCCCAAGCGCAAACAGGCTGGCGGCGAACACATAGCCGCCGACGCTGTGCACGTCGCTCATCCAGAAGGCAAAGATGTTGTACCAATTCCATGTCTGCGGCAGTGGCCCCAGGTCCTGGTTATACAGGCGCGGGCTGTAGCCATTGGGCAATTGTTCGGTCATCGCGGGGCTCCTCGAAAGTACAGGCGCGGCCCCCGAGATTGATGCGGCGACCACACTGCGTACGGGAGCCGGCATGGTTTGTATACGAGTTACTACGCAGAATGCGTGCCATACGATCTAAAGGTGTGACAAATCTGGCTTTCGACCCTGTTCAGAGCACAGCCTTCAAGTCGTAGAGGGGGTGATAATGCCCATGAACAGGGCGTCCGCGCCTGCAAACGGTGCAGGGCGTTATGTATACAAAGAGATGGGTGACTGCTGCGCAGAAGGCTACCGTAGGCTGGATCCTTTTTTGATCACAACCTGCGGTAGCGCCTACCGGGGCCGATGCAGGTCAGCTGAGTTCGATACGATCAGCGTGAATGACGATCTGGCCGTTCTTGTACAACGCACCGATGGCCTTTTTGAAGTTGCCCTTGCTGACGCCGAACATACTGCTGATCAGTGTCGGGTCGCTCTTGTCGCTGACTGGCAGGGTGCCGTTGTTGTCGCGCAACTTGGCGAGAATCTTCGAGTTCAGACTGGTGGCAGCGGCTTCGCCCACCGGCTGCAGGCTCAAGCTGATCTTGCCGTCGGCACGGACTTCTTTGATAAAGCCCTTCTCTTCTTTACCGGCGCGCATGAACTTGAAGATTTCGTTCTTGTGGATCAAGCCCCAGTGCTTGTTGTTGATGATTGCCTTGAAGCCCATATCGGTCGCTTCGGCTACCAGCAAATCAACTTCCTGGCCCGGGGTGTAGTTGGCCGGGGTCTTGTCCAGATAACGGTCCAGACGTGCCGTCGCGGTGATGCGCCGGGTGTGTTTGTCGAGGTAGACGTGCACCACGACATACTCGCCGGCAGTCATCTGGCGCTTTTCTTCGGAATACGGCAGCAGCAGATCCTTCGGCAACCCCCAATCCAGGAACACGCCGATGCTGTTGACTTCAACGACTTTCAAACTGGCGAATTCACCGACCTGAACTTTCGGCTTTTCGGTGGTGGCGATAAGTTTGTCATCGCTGTCCAGATAAATAAAAACGTTGAGCCAATCTTCATCTTCGCTGGGAATATCTTTGGGAATATAACGATTAGGCAGAAGGATTTCGCCATCCGCGCCACCGTCCAGATATAAACCGAAGTTAGTGTGTTTAACCACTTGCAAACTGTTGTAACGCCCGACTAAAGCCATGTCCAATACCCTCATTGCGTGGGCGGCATTCTACCCGGTTTTGCGGGCTGCGTTCGGCGGGCCGGCTCGGTGGCGCGAGAAAATCCGCGCAAGGCCCTAATTTCCCTGGGTTTGGCGGGCGTGTTTGGCCGCTCGTCAGGCCGTTCGGGCGGTCTGGACCGTGGCCAGCCGATCCGAAAAGCACTATTTCCCCACTGAGGTTTTTAGTTAAAACAGCAGCTTAGGGGACTATTCCAAATAATAACTTGCGATTATTCGCGCACCTGCCGCGTGTATTTCGGAAGGATATTTACCAAGCAATTGTCAAGTATTTCCTGTACGATGCCTGGCCAAGTTAATTTCTACAGGTTAATGGCCGCCATGCGTGTAAAAGCATCCAACAGCAAAGCAAAGCCAGCTCCAGCCGTTGAAACCAGCGAATCGATCAACAATCAGATCGCTGCGTTCCTCAAGTCCGGTGGCGAGATCCAGCAAATTGCCAAAGGCGTCAGCGGCCAGACGTTCGGCCCGTCCAAGCAGATCACGCTGGGCAAAAAGTAATTCCCCCGCTTTAACTGGTCCCTAAGCGCTTTGAGCTTCGAAGCGCTTGGACTGGAACCCTCCAGCAACACCCCATAAAACAAATCAATATTTCAACAATCGACGAACGGCCCTCGATGCCGAACATTCGCCGGTATGCTTGCACGTGTCTGGATCAAGCGTTTCAGCATGTTTTCACCACCTGCTCCTCGCAGCTCATGGAGTGACGCATGCTCAAGCCCCCTTTTCTCCTGCTCGCCAGCCTGTTGTGGTGTTCGCTCGCCCATGCGCAAGTCTTCCAGCGCGAATTGGGCGACTTCGATCTCAAACTCGCCACCACCCCCAGCCGCAGCATGGCCCAAGGGTTGGTCAAACCCTCGACGACCGGCTCGTTCCACGGTGGCCTCGACCTGAGCCACGACAGCGGCTTCTACGTGGGCCAATGGTCCCCCAGCATGGGGCTTAGTCCTTCGAGCAACCTTGAAGTCGACTCCTACATGGGCTTTAAACAGCCCTTCGATCACTCCCTCGGCTACGAAGTGGGCATGATCCATTACAGCTATCCCAAAGTGGATACCCTCGACAGCCAGGAGTTGTTCGGCGGCCTGACCCTGCTGGGCAGCCGCTTCGGCGCTGCCTTCAGCAACGACCCGGACAAACAGAACAGCACCCTGTTCGCCGACCTAAGTGGCAATCAGCCGTTCGGCATCGGGGTCAGCCTGAAATACACCACTCACCAGCTCAATACGCCGGTGTCCGTTGACGGTGGATATGTAGGCAGTTTTACCGACTGGTCGGTGAAATTGTCCCGGCCGTTCATGGGTATCGACCTGGACTTGATCTACAGTGACTCAAGCCTGAGCGGCAGCGATTGCTCCGCCTATTCCGGCCACAATAGCGAATGCGACGGCCTGGTCACTCTCAAGGCTGTACGCGCCTTCTATTAATCGGCTGAACTGCCAGGCTCGTCCTGCGTTCACATAAAAGAACCCAATAAAAAACCAGGTCTTCGCAAGGGCTTGCCATGTCGCATTGGTTGAAACAGATCACCGTCATCCTCACGCTCAGCCTCACCATCGCCGCCTGCACCCGCGTGGGCCTGGCTTACCGCAACCTCGACGTGATCATTCCCTGGACGCTCAGCGACTACCTGGACATGAACCGCCAGCAAAAAGACTGGTTGAACGAGCGGCTCAAGGAACACCTGCGCTGGCACTGCACCACGCAACTGCCCGGTTACCTCGACTGGCTGAATCGGTTACAGACCATGATCGAGACCAACCAGATCACCGACGCCGAGCTGCAAGCCCGTACCCAGGAAGCCAAACAAGCCATCGCCGAAACCGCCCGGGAAATCACCCCATCGGCCATCGAACTGTTGCAAGGGCTGGATGACAAGCAAGTCGCGGAAATGAACGACGCTTTCGCCAAGGACCTGCGCAAACGCCAGGAGGAATATCTGAAGCCACCTCTCGAGCAACAGATCAAAGAGCGAAGCAAGCGCATGGAAAAACGCCTGAATGCCTGGCTCGGACCACTCAGCCCAACCCAACAGCAACGGGTGATGGCCTGGTCGAACGCCCTGGGGGATCAGAACAAAGAATGGATTGCCAACCGCGTCCATTGGCAACAGCAATTCAGCGCGGCGGTCGCGCAACGTCAGAGTCCGCAATTCCTACAGCAAATCGAGACACTTCTGGTTGATCGCGAGAGTTTATGGACCCCCGCTTACCGTGTGGCCTATGCCAACACCGAAGCCCAGGCTCGGGCATTGCTGGTGGACTTGATGGCCGAGAGCACGCCGTTTCAGCGTCAACGGTTGCTGCATAAGATTGAAGACATGCGCAAGGACTTCACTGATTTGAAATGCCTGAAAGCGGCGCAACGAGGATAGGTTCTAAAGCTGCAAGCTTCACGCAATCTGAGCCTTCGACGCCACTTCATCAAACGTCAATTCATCCAGCGCATCTTCCTGCTCATCCAGCACCTGGCGCGGATGCTCATTTCCCGGGATGCTGCTGTCGATCAGGCTCAACAAACTCGAGCCCCGGGGTGTCAATATGTAATTCTCGCCATTGCCACCCTGATCCTCCGGCCGAGGCTCGATATACCCCCGCAACAGCAGTATTTTTTCGTACTCACCGGCCATCGTTTTCAGGCGATCCAGATTCTCGAACGGCTCGCCCGCGGAGGCTTTCGCCGCCGCATACTGCTCGGCATAAGGCCGTGGAGTGAAACTGCGGCCAGCACTGTTCTGCACTTCGTGCAGTAAATGCTCGATCAAATCCCAGTTATAAGTCGTCATCCTGATCAACCTCCAGTGCCCACGAGTGAAATGGCCTTCATAGGTTGTGACCGACAGGGAGTGCAGCCGTTCAGCCGAGGTCTCTCCCCCAACCGACCGGCGGCCTGTCGATTTGAGCGCAGGCCAAACGACTAGGCTGTGTAAGACGGTTTACCCCTCTGCGCGGATCGACTTTCGCCACAGCAAGCAGGAGAAATCAGCATGAACATACAGAATCATCCGGTCGTGTCCCGGGAAGAATGGGTCGCGGCCCGCAAACAACACCTGGCCCACGAAAAAGCCTTCACCAAAGAACGAGACAAACTCAGCGCCGAACGCCGCGCCCTGCCCTGGGTAAAAATCGACAAACCCTACCGCTTTCAGGGCACCAACGGCGAACTGAGCCTGACCGACCTGTTCGGCGGCCGCAGCCAGTTGATCGTCTACCACTTCATGTTCGCCGCTGGCTGGGACGAAGGCTGCCCAGGCTGCTCGTTCCTCTCCGACCACATCGACGGCGCCAACCAACACCTGGCCCACCACGACGTCGCCGTGGTCGCGGTTTCCCACGCACCGTTCGCCGAATTCCAACCGTTCAAACAGCGCATGGGCTGGAAATTCGATTGGGTCTCATCTGAAGGCTGCGACTTCAACTACGACTTCGGCGTCTGCGCCCGGGCCGAAGACGTCGCCGCCGGAAAAGCTACCTACAACTACGAAAAAACTGACGGCGTTGAGGAAGAACTCCCAGGGCTCAGCGTGTTTTATCGCAATGAAGCGGGGGAGATTTTTCACACCTATTCAACGTATGCGAGAGGCCTGGATCTGCTGGTCGGTGCCTACAACTACCTCGACCTAACGCCCAAGGGCCGTAATGAAGAGGAAATCATGGAATGGGTGAGGCATCACGATCGGTATGAAGACAAGGTGTCAGCTAGTTGCTGCCATGGGGGGAATGCTTGAAGGATGAAGACTATAGTCAGCCCGGTAGCCCAAAAGGCGACCGGGTTTGGCAACCCAACCACAAAGAGTCCCTATCTATGACAGAGATTCCACCCATGGATAGATATATGGGTCGCCCGATTTGCATAGTGATTACAAATAACTGAGCGTCCTTTACGCAGAAGGCACGCTCGTCACAGGAATGCGTTCCTGAGGCTGAGTTATATCGTAGACATGCTGTTCACAGCGGCTACCAACAAACTGGAACTCCACCAAATAGACCTTGCTTCTTTCTGGTGTGAAAGTGGTTTTGATCGGGCCGCAGCTATAGATACTCCCAACACCCGCGCCATTCGAATAACCCGACACCTGGAATGGCTGATCGACATCCGCCTGCACTTCCAGCTGCGGGAAGCGTTTAAGCGTGGCGCTGTTGGCCGCTTCGTTGAGTTTGGCGATCCAGCCGAAGACCTTGCCCTGACCTGAATCCACCACGGTTCCAAGCACCTCCATACGCTTGTCGGGATCCGCTGCGCGAAGAATCGAGAACTCTACCGGGGTAGTACTACCTGATGCTTTCATGATGATCTTGGCATGTTGCGCATCGACAGCCACCTTGTTCTGGTGCAGCTGAATACCGTCCTTCAACAGGCTGGGGGAAGAGTCCCGGACGTTGGAATGGCAGCCTGGTAATGCCAGAATCAGGGTCAGTGCTAGTAGTGTGGTTTTTTTCACGTCTGAATATCCTTTAAAGCGTATGTTCAGTTGATGAGAAAATATCTGTCAAAGCGGCGTTTCATAAATGCTGAGCTCGCTATAGGGGAACAGTCAGGCCGCAAAAACAGGGATGCACTACTTGACTGGGATGTAAGAGTATCCCGTCACCATTGCTTTCCCTTCCCTGGCATCCCGTACCCGGATCAACTCAACCATGTTCTGCTGAGTGTATTCAACGAAGTACGCTTTACCCTGCTCGACCTGCAGGTTCAGGTATACGTTTCTGGGATGGACGTGCTGCCCGGCAGATATCTTGTGCAGGCCGGGGCTCACAAAGACCCAGGAGTAGGTATGTTCATTGAGCCCCACCACCGCACTGTCATTGATGCTGAACACGCTGTCATAAAAGCTGCCTTGAATAACCTGGGTTCGCATCATGTAAACCAACGCCTTGCCTTGAGGTGGCGCTGGTGGCTCGAAATAGGGCTGGCTGGAAGAGGTGTGGCTGCAGCCGGCCAATAACAGCATAAGCAACAGAGCTGGAATACTTTTCATCACCGCACTCATTTGCTTTGCCCCAACAATTGGTTGATCACCGGCCCCATTTTTTCCTCGACCGTCGCCAATTTGGACATATCGAGTCCCCCCTCCGCCGTCAGATGGTATTGCGCAAAGCCGATTTTTTGATCGCCCTTGTAGAGCCAGACACTGGCGTCGGATATGTATGCGGAAATGTCCCACGAGCGAGTCGCGTTGTAGCTCAGCCGGTACTCACAGCTACTCGGCACAGGCGTGGCGTAAAGGCGACTCTCGATACCGTGCTTACGCAGGAGGGATTGCAGACCATCGACGAAATCACCAACGACCACTTTCGGGTTCTCTTCGATGCAGAGTTTCGAGATTTGGTATTGGCGGTCCACCGGCTCAACTTTAATGTTGGTACACCCGGTCAGTGTCAGTAAAACGCTTATCGCAAGAGCTCTAAACAGCATGTCCTATCCTTGAATCAAAAATGATATCAATATGATGGCCACATGCTAGATCAGGCCCGTTTTACGGTCAATTGATTGGTTTGCTTTCAGAACGATTTTCTCGCAAATGGCCCAAGCTCGCCGCTCGTAGAAAACCGAGTATCTTCATCCGAAGCCGGCTCAGCTCCATAAAAACAGTCGGCAACCTCAAACTTATCAGCCATTTCTTTTGAGTATGTGAGCAGAACGTCGACCGCTGCTTGGCCCCTTAATACAACATCGATCTCATCAAAGCTAAAATCAATATCGAACACTCCGTCATATTTCAAAATCCTAACAAGAACAGAACCAATTATTAGCTCCATAATTTTCAGATTACGGACATTAACCAACACACAAACTTCACCTTCAAAGCTCATTGCTGCACTTATTGCATCGAGCTGTATCTGACAATCACGCCAGACCGGAAACGTTTCTGAACATTGAGCACTCACTACCGAATCGGCGCCATTGATTACTTCCGTCAGCAGTGGCAAGACCGATCCCTTATCCACAAGCTCGAATACAAACTCCAGCAAGCCAGCCACGTCTACCTCCGCACTAAAGAATAGCCGGCGAAATTTGGTCTTTCTGCCCTTCGTTGGTGATATCGAAAATCTTTTGGTCGCACACGGTGAAACTCTGCAAATCGAACTCAACCAAATATGTCTTATTGGCTTGCGCAAGGAAGGTGTGGGACAGCGGGCCACATTTTTCTACTCGGTAACTCGTTCCGCGGTCGTTGCGCCAATTTGCTTGACCCTCGACCTCAATCAGTTGGCTTGCTGGCACTAGAATTTCGCGGCTCGGCCTGGCGCCATAGATCCCCCTGATGACCCCTTTGTACAACCCCCTGGCAAACGCAGGCATTTGCTGCTCTTGGGCATCGTTATATACAACACCTACAGCGATCAGATTACCGGGCTTCCCAATCTTGAAGCTCACCGGTGATTCGGTGCTAACCGCTTTGAAAATAACCTTTGAATTATGTTCGTTCGCGATTAGCGCAATGGGTTCTTCATCCGTCTTTGTGGGAAGCTACTTTTTATGCGAAGAACAGCCTGAGAGAGAAGATGTGATCAACATAAAACAATGAACCCATTTAACAAAGCGCGCATAAACGAACCCTAACCTCAATAGACTTTATAAATAGCGAGACAACATAATTTTTTGGCCACCACCGCATGAACCAGACAAATAAATCCGTCCCCTTTTCTCGCTATTTCATATCGCTAAAGTGCGACACAGAAAACGTAGTCTGCCCCCATTTTCTGCCATTCTCAGGATAAACGTGGTCTGTCCCCGTTTCTCCCCCAAAATTTCTGACCCCCCCATTCAATCCGCCATTTGAACAACCCAGCTTCGCCAAAAAGCGGGCTCCATCTTCCTGTAAAAGGCGTATTACAAAGTAGGCAGATTTACTTGGGAGCCCTCAATGCGCACTCAAATAATTCCACCCCCTTTAGTCTTTGCATCATTAAGATTGCGTTAACAAATACAATCTTTCTCTTTCCCCAATGACATCCAACCGGTCGAACTCCCTGACAAAATTCTCCATCTCAGAAGCCATATCACAATTAAACTTCCACAACGCCGTTGCGCCAACATTCTGAATAAACTCCAGCCCATCTAAAATATCTTCTGAACCTTCAAAAGTTAACACCTTCATCTCCGCCATCAGATTTTTCAGCAAATTTAGTACATAACCGTTGCACTCTGAAGAGAAAAGCTCCTGGTACATGGCACGCTCGTTACGTACAAAATCCTCCGAAAAAACGAAGCTCCCATCGATATAATTTATGCAGAATTCTAAAACAGGAAGCCGCCTTCCTTTTTGATGCAAAAACAAGAAATAAATAATCTGCAGGGTGATTTCACACATTTATAAACTACCTTAAAGGCTGAATATGCCAAACTTCTTTAGTTACAGGATTATAAACCATCTCCATCGAACCATTCGTATAACGATAGAATCCAGCCATCCTATCCGGGGTCACCGTCGTTGCTGTTTTTAAGACCTCATCCGCCTGAACAAAGGGTGCCCCACGCCCAGTTGTCCATAAGCGATTATAGTAATACTCAGAAAATTTGAATGGAGTTCCTTCCGCTTCGTAGAAGCCATCAACCACCTTAATTTCTGGAAGACTGCCTGTTACACCAGCACCCGCGTCAACGACAGCCCCACCCGCTCCACCTCCCGACGCCGTTGCACCTGCACCCGCGTCAACAGCAGCCCCACCCGCTCCACCTCCCGACGCCGTTGCACCCACACCCGCGTCAACAGCCCCCCCACCCGACGCCGTTACCCCTACACCCGCACCCTCCCCCATCTCGTTGAACATTGTGCCAATCTTGGCTATAAACCCTTCCGAAAAAAGCTCCGGAGCCAACGTAAACAAGATCGCCAATGACAACTGTGCCTTAGCCTTATCCAGCGCAGTCATGCCGCCTTGCAGAGGCGCGCCGTCATCACCAAACAGCACTGTAGGATCGGTAAACGGGTGCCCTTGATCGTTGTACTTCTCCGCCGTCCCACCGATCAACGCGCCGATATTGGGATCACCGCCGGCCATAGCCCCCGAAACCAAGCCAATCAATTGCGCCGTGGTGATTTTGGCCTGGCTACCCTGGAGGCTCAGGTTGTTCGCGTCAAAAATCTTGCTGACATAGTTGGACAACGCGGCATTGACCAGTGGTGTCAGGCCTTCGGCCACGCCGCCAGCGACAACACCACTGGCAAAATCCTGACCTGCAGCTTTCGATAGCAAGCCACCGAGCAAGGCATGCATGATCAATTTGCTCGAGATGTCATTCGTTATATCGCCGATGGCTTTGTTACCGGCTGCCGCACCAAGATTAATGGCCTCTCCCAAGGCCGCGCTACTCAGATTCTTACCGAAGCTTCCGCCATTGATCACCGTAGAAATCCCACCGTTGATCAGGGCATGCCCACCAGCGCGCAGTAAGGCCTGCTCAGCATTGCTCCAACTGAGCATGTCACTTGTGTAATTGGCGTCTTGAAGCGGTCCGGCGCTGGTGACGGTGGAGCCCCCGGCATCTCCGAACCAGTTGGTGTCGGCATAATCCAGTACTCCGGCGGTAATGCCAGCGACTGCCGCGTTTTTCAAACTACCCGAGCTGAAGGTGTCCTTCAGCGCACTGCCCAGATTGCCTTTTTCATCGATAAGACTGGTGACTGCCGTAGTGGCCAGGCTGATCTCTGCCGCCCCCTCTACCCCGCCCAGGCCCAGCCCGGCAGGGCCGAGAATGGCTGACATGAGGATCGCGATGATCACCTTCGATGCGGGTCCAAGACCCGAAGTGTTGTACTTAAAGGACTCGTGGATTTCCTTGACCTGGCGCCAGTCGACATCGCCGCGTTGTTCGGCGTCTTTTATCCAGGCCAGACTCGGATCAGCCTTGACCATCGCATCGATGCTTTGTGCAACCGTGTCTTGATCGATCTGCTTGAGGTCGATGTGCAGGCCGTTGACAGCGTTAATCGTCACCTGCCCCTGTGCGGTCAACTCACTCTGGCGCAAGGTCTCGTCAGTGTTGCCTTTGCCTTTGGCTGATACCCAGAACGCGTTGTTATCACTTTTGGTGTGGCTTTCGTCATGCAGGTCCTTGACGGCTTCGAAGGTGATGCTCCCTCCACTGCTCAGGTTCAGGTCTCCACCGCTGTTGAGCTTGGCGCCTTGGTACCGCTGGTCGCCAACGCTGATCAGAGCCAAAGAACCGCCGGTCTGGATCTCACTACCCACGTTTTTTACGTCAGTGACTTCATCATGCTGGGTCTTCAGGCTACCGAAACCACCCTTTTTCTTCATGTCGTACAGCGAATAATCGCTGTCTTGCGCGGCCAGCAACTGAAGTTTATCGCCGGCCACCAGGTAGGCTTCGTCCCCCGCGGCGATCTTGCTGGAGATAAGCGTCAGGTCGTTACCCGCGCTCAGCGCAACATTGCCGCCTGCTGTAACGGTGGTGGCTACCTGATGGACATGATCTTCCTGACTGGTAACCTTCTTGCTCTTGCCATACGAGTGCTGCTCATCCGCCGCCGAGGCCAGGGTCAAGTCGCCGACAGCGCTCATGCTCACATCGCGTTTGGCGTCGATCTGACTGGCGATAGCGGTGATATCCCGTCCGGCATTGACCTTCAGGCTCTGCCCCACATCTACGTCTGAGCCATATTGGGTAATGGTCTGATCCCGATGCAGCCCCCGCTCACCACTGACGATCTGTTCGGCTGAAGTGAGGTTGACATCGCGACCGGCCTTGATCGTGGTATCAGTACCGCTTTTCAGCACGCCGCCAACGTTGTTGATATCGCGTCCGGCATTGAGAGTGAGCGAGTTTCCGGCTTCGATGCGAGCGGCGTTGTCGACGAAGTCCGTGCGCTCGTTGCGATAACCGCTGCCACTTTCATGAGTGGTGACGGTGCGTTCGTTGATCACGTCGCCCCGGGTGGTGGTCAACGTGACGTCACGGCCGGCGATGATGCCGCCGGCCTTGTTGACTATGTTGTTGCCGGCTTTCAGATCGAGGCGATTGCCGGCTTCCACCAGGCCGCTGTTGACCAGGTCGTTGGTGGCGGTGGCCGACAGGTTGTTGGAGGCGCGCAAGGTGCCGGCGTTGTTCAGGTCTTTGCCGGCGATCAGGGTCACGTCGCTGCCCTGGATCAAGGCACCGTTGGCGGCCAGGCGATTGTTGGCGTTGGCCAGGTACAGCACCGGCACCAGTACTTGCTCGCCATTTACCTCGGCATTTTCCATCCAGACAATGTCGTGGGTCAGGGCCGCGACTTGTTCGGAGGTCAGGCTGACGCCCAGCGACAGGTTGAGTTCTGTTTTGCTGGCGACGGCGTTGTTCATCAAGTATTTGAACAAGCCTTCGTCGCTGGTCTGGCCATCGATAAAGCGCTGACCGGTACGGGCCACTACTGCTTGCTGGATCAGGCGTTGTTCATAAAGGCCATCGCCCAGACGCTTGGCACTTTGGTCGGGGTCGTAACCCAGGTTCGACAACAGGTAGTCCGAGCTCATGAATTGCTTGAGGTCGGTGAGTACCGGGTTGGTTTCGATCAGGTATTTCTGGGGTTTGGACTGGCCGCTGCTGGCCGGCAACCCTTGGACGCGATTGATGGTAAAGGCCGTAGAACGACCCGGCAGTGCCGAGCCGGTTGAATTGGCAGCCGGTGCACTGACGTTGATCGCGCTGGCACCGGCGCCCACGTTCGACACCACATAATCAACGGGCTTCAGGTCAACGCTGCTGGCGGAGGCCTGAGTGTTGCTGACCGGTAGAATGTTCCGTGGCTGGACGCTTTGCAGCGGTTGCTGACGCTGGGTCGTGCTGACGCTGCCGCCGCCCATGGTCCAGCTTTGCGGACCGCTGGCCACTGGAGTGCTGCTGTCTTGGCCGCTCAGGCGGAACAGGCCGTTTTGCCCGGTGGGCAGAGCGAAGCCGGGCAAGGCCAGCGGGTTGACTTGCTGTTGGGCCAGGTTGGGTGGCAATTGTTGATTGAGGGTGATGCGGGTGGAGAACTGGCTGCCCGCAGCACCGGTGCCCGTGCGCGGACCACTGCCCACGTAGGTGTAGCCAGGGCGTACGACACTGTTATCGATATTGTTCTGGGCGTTGATGTTGACCGCGCCAGCAGCCTGGATCACGGCGGCGTAACTTTGGTCGCTGGACGAGATTTTTGTGGTCGTACCGAACTGAGGCAGTTCAGCTTCGGTCATGCCGATAAAGTTGGCCATCCCGGCCTCAAGCCCCCCCAGGTCGTTGGGGGTGTAGCCCGCGCTTTCGAACCAGTACTTGTCGGTGAAATTACTGGCCGCGTTGTACCATCCGCCTGCGTTGCGAGTTCGTTCGGAGCGAAATACCCGGGTGGTCTCGGTTTCGCCGGTCTCGATGCCGCTGTTGGTCAGGTTGACCAGCGAGGCGCTCAGATTGCCGCCGGTGGCTATGGTGCTGCTCTGGTTCAGCAGGTCACCACCGGTCAGGGTAAGGTCCCCGCCCGCCGTGATGCTGGACGCGGCACTGGCATCAGTGACTTCAAATTTGTCGCGCTGCACGATCTCCCAAACATGGTTTTGCTTGCCGCTGCAGTCGCCCGCGTTCACCCCTTCGATACAGGTGATTTCGCCGATTCGGGCGTAGTAGATACCCTGGTTATTGGTGGTCAGCACCGCGCGGATGTTCTGAATCGTGCTCGCCGCCAGGCTCATGCTGCCGTCGCTTTGAATCGACGCCGAACTGTTGACGATGCTGGCGGCCTGGGCGCCTTGACCGTTACGGTCGATCGTCAGGTTGCCCAGGCTGTAGATGTTGGCGTAGCTGTTGTTCAGCGCATTGACCCGCAGGCCCATGTTGCCGCCACTGAAGATCAGCCCGTTACTGTTGACCAGCGAACCGGTGGTGACGGTCAGTTGTTGAGCGCTGGCCAGCGTCCCGAAGTTGTTGATCCCGCCGGCGTTAACCGTCAGGTTGGCGCCCGAAGTGAGGCGACCGGCGTTATCCAGTTGACCACTGACATTGAGCGTGGTGTTGCCACCGCCAGCGATGCTGGAGGTGACGCTATTGAGGCTCACTTGCGCGGCATTCAGGCCAAGGGCCCCTTGGCTGCTAAGACGACCAGCCCCCCAGTAAGCACCGCTCAGCCCCACGTTCATGCTGCCGTCACTGGCAATCAATCCTTCGTTGAACCAGTTGACACCGGTACCGACGAGGCTATCCGAGGCCAGCAACTGACCACTCGCCGTCTGGGTGAAACTATTGACGTTAACGGTCAGGCGCCCAGCCTGGATGACGTTGCTGTTGGTCCAGCTGTCGGCGTTGAGGGTCAGGCCGCCGCGAGTAACGATGGTGCCGCCGGCGCCGGTGACGTTGGCGGTGGAAATGTCGAAAGTACCGTTGCCCACGTGCAGCAGACTGCCGCCACCGTTGAGGAAGCCGCCCACCGCCATGGTCAGGTCGGTGTTGGCGCTTTCCAGGGTGCCGTTGCGGTTGTCGAACAGGCCACCGATCTGGAAGCTGGTTTTGCCTTTGTCGCCGAGGGCGCGCAGTTGGCCGGTCTGGTTGTCGAGGCTGGCAGCCTTGATCGACAGGGTGCTGTCGCTCTCGATGATGCCCAGTCGGTTGTTCAGGGCACCGCTGAGGGTGAGGTCGATCTGTTGGCCGGCAATCTGGCCGTCGTTGTCGCCGCTGTTGTCAAAGTTGTTGCCGGTGACGCTGACCTTGCCTTTGGCATAGAGGCCGCCATTGCGGTTGTCGAAGTTACCGGTGGCAATGATCGCGTCGCCGCTTTGCGCAGCGATACGCCCGCCGTAGTTGTCGATACCGGCCAGCGCAGTCAGGTTCAGGCGCTGGGCCTGGGTGACGCCGCTGCGGCGGTTGTTGTTCAGGTCATAGCCGTTTTTCAACACACCCGTCAGGTTGGCCGTGAACGCAGCTTGCAGGCTGGCGAGCACCCCGCCGCGGTTATCGAGATTGCCGGCCTTGATCGACAGGTCACCGTCCTTGGCGACAATGCGGCCGCTCTGGTTGTCAATATCGCCGCCAATGGTGAGGTTCAAAGCGCCCTGGCTTTGCAGAGTGCCCTTGGCGTTGACGAGGCTGGCGGCCTGGATTTGCAGGTCGCCATTCTGGCTGTAGATCTGGCCGTCGGCGCTGTTCTGTAGCGTGCCGCCCGTGGTGATGGTCAGTAGATCATTGGCCGCGATGGTGCCGAGATTGCGGTTGTCCAGGCCACCAGTGAGCAACGTCATCAAGCCTTGGCTGGCGATTTGACCGCCCTGGTTATTGATCTGCGTGGCGCGTTGCACCAGCAGTGGGCCGGCGCTGGCCAGTTTGCCGTTGGTGTTGGTCAGGGCGCCGAGCAGGTCGAGGGTCACGGCACCGTTGCCGATCAGATTGCCGCCGGTGTTATCCAGTGTGGTGCCGGTGAAACTGAGGTCCTGTTTTGCGTTGACGGTACCGCCGGCATTACCCAGGGTCATCGCCTGCATCGCCAGGGTTGCGCCGCTGTCGATCAAGCCGCCCTGAGCATTGTTCAGCAGGCCGCTGAGGGTCAGGGTCTGATTGCCGCCGCTGGAGAGAATGCCGCCGTTGCTGTTGTCCAGGCTCGACGCGTTGACGCTCAGGGTTTTCCGGCTGACCAGTGCACCTTCGCCGCTGTTGAGAATGGCACCACTTACGGTGACGGCCACATCGCTGTCATGACTCGACAGCGTGCCTTTGTTGCGGTTGTCCAGGCTGTTGCTGGTGAGGCTCAGGCCTTGCCAGCCGGAGATCAGACCGCCCTGGTTGAGTACCGTGTCGGCGTTGACCGTCAGCAGGTTATTGCTGATCAATTTGCCGTTGTTGTTATCCAGTGCGCGGGCCGTCAGATCGAGGCTCTGGCTGCTGGAGATTTCGCCGTTCCGATTGTTCAGGTCACGCAGGTGCTTGAGACTCAGCAAACCCGTGGTGGTGATCAGGCCGGCACCGTTGTTCAGGTCGCCGGTAGCCGCCCCGAAGTCGATGGCAATGGCGCTGCCCAGCAAAGAACCGTTCTGGTTATTCAGACCGCTGCTGTTGATTGTCAGCCCCGTGGTGGCGTTGATCAGTCCCTGGCTCTGGTTCGTCAGCAGCCCGTCGAGGTTCAGATCGAGGTTGGCGCGGCTGGTCAGCGTGCCGCCGCTGTTGTCCAGGCTGGCGGCTTTGACGTCGAGTGCTGCAGCGGCGATCAAGCCTTTGAGGTTGGTCAGTGCCTGATCGATGCGCAGGGTCAGGGGCTGATTGCTCAGCAGTTTGCCGTTGCTGTTGTCCAGGCTGCGAGCAGCGATGGTGAAAGCCTCGGCGCTGGAGATTTCGCCGCCGTTGTTATGAACGTCGGTGAGGTTTTTGAGCATCAACAACGGCGCGCTGATCAGACCATTCTGGTTGTTCAGCTGACCCTGGTTCAGATCCAGTGTCAGAGACGTGTTGCTGAACAGTTGCCCGCCTTGCTGATCCAGGCCGGTGACGCTGGCAGTCAGGGCACCAACGCTGGCGATACGACCGCCATCCTGGTTGGTCAGTTGGGTGGTGGTCAGGTCCAGACTGGCGCCGCTGTTCAAGCGACCGGCGTGGCTGTTATCCAGTGCGCCGGTGTTGACGATCACCGCCCCCTTGCCACTGATGCTGCCGTTATTGCGGTTGTCGAGGCTGGCACTGTTGAGTGTGATGCCAGCATCCGTGACGATCTCGCCGCCCTGGTTGAGAATGGCGCCGGTGGTGGTCAACGTCAGCGGCCCTGCCGCGGAAACACTGCCCAGGGTGTTGGTCAGGCTCGCGGCCGTGACCCCGAGTGAGCCTTCAGCGCTGAGCAAGCCTTGGCTGTTATTGAGATCACCCTTGAGATCGAGCTTCAGGTTTTTCTGACTCAACAGCGAGCCGCCACTGTTGTCGAGATCGCGTCCGGTCAATGTCAGGTCGGCCTTGCCCGAGAGCAGGCCTTTGGCGCGGTTGATGATGTTTTCGACTGTCAGGGACAGTGCGCCTTCAGCGAATACCTGGCCGCCATCGCTGTTGTCCAGACGGTTGCCGATCAGGGTGACATCTGACTTGCTCGACAACTCACCACCGCGGTTATCGACCGATTCGACGTTCAGTTGCAGCGCATTGGTCGCGCCGACTAGTCCGCTGTTGCGATTGTCGAGGCTGGTACCGGTCAGTGTCAGGCCACCGGTGGCAATCAGTTGACCGCCCTGATTGTTCAGGGTCGCAACGTTGGCCGTGACATCGGCTTTACCGGCAATCTGGCCATGGGTGTTGTCCAGGCTATCGGCGCTGAGATGCACATCACCGTCAGCGATGAAAGTGCCATCCTGATTGACGATCTGACCGTCCACCGTCATCCCGAGGGTGCCATGACTGCTGATCAAGCCGCCGGTGTTGTCCAGACGCGCGCTGTGCACCTCCAGGGTCTGTGCGGAAATCAGGCCCTTGATGCTGGCGAGCAGTTGATCGATGTGCAGCGTTAAACCCTGATTACTGATCAGCTTGCCGTTACCGTTATCCAGGTTCCGGGCGGCCAGTGTGAAGGCCTGGGCGCTGGAGATTTCACCGTTGCGGTTGTTGACGTCCGTGAGGTTTTTCAACATCAGCAACGGTGCATTGATCAACCCGTTCTGGTTGTTCAGTTGGCCGTGATTCAAGTCCAGGCTCAGGGCGGTTTTGCTGAACAGCTGACCGCCCTGTTGGTCGAAACCGGTGACACTGGCAGTCAGGGCCTTATCGCTGGCGATTCGGCTGGCAACACCGTTGCTGACTTGAGTCGCGGTCAGGTCGAGCGTATCGCCACTGATCAATTGGCCGCCCTGAGTGTTGTCGAACGTACCCGTGGTGACGGCGGTCGCGCTCTTGCCACTGATCAGGCCGTTCTGGCTGTTGTTCAGGCTTTGACTGTTGAGGGTCAGGCCGCTGTCGGTGGTGATCGACCCGCCCTGATTGTTCAACACTCCCGTCGTCGTTAGCGCCAACGCACCGGCGCTCGACACGCTGCCGCGGGTATTGTCGAGGCTGACCGCGTTAACTGTCAGGGTGCCTTCGCTGCTGATCAGGCCTTCGATGTTGCTTAGCGCGTTGTCGAGGCGGATATCCAGCCCAAGCTGAGTGACCAGGCTGCCACCGCTGTTGTCCAGGTTCTGCCCCGTTACCGTCGTGGCGCCCTTGCCGAACAACAGCCCCTTGGTCTGGTTGATGATCTGCGCCACTTTCAGGCCCAGCTCGGTGCCAGCCAGAATCTTGCCGTTGTCACTGTTGTTCAGGCTTTGGCCTTCGATGGCCACATCAACGGTGCTGGAGATTTCGCCGCCGCGGTTGTCCACCTCATCGACATTGAGTTTCAGCGCTTTTGTCGCGCCTACCAGTCCGCCGTTGCGGTTATCGAGTCCGTTGCCATTGAGGCTCAACGTTCCTTGAGCGACTAGCTCGCCGCCTTGGTTGGTGAATTGCGCAACCTTGGCCGTCAGATCGGTTGTGCTGGAGATACGACCGCCGCTGTTGTCGACGCTGGCCGCCTGCAGTTGCACCGCCCCCGCCGCGCTGAGCAAGCCGCCGCGGTTATCCAGATGAGTGCCATTGAAGTTGATGGCCGCCTGGCTGTTGAGCAGACCTTGCTGGCGGTTATCGAGTTGTCCGACGGTCAGTTGCAGGTCTTTGCCTGCGCGTACTTTGCCGGTGCGGTTGTCCAGCGAATCGCTGCGCAGGGTCAGGCGATCCTTGCCGGTCAGGCTGCCATTGCGGTTGTCGAGGCTGCCGGTTTGCAGGTCGACCACGCCTTTGGCACTCAGGTCGCCATTTTGGTTATCGAACAAGCCATTGATGCGTGCGGTGAAGCTGCCGTCGCTAACCAGGCTGCCGCCATGACTGTTATCCAGGCTGGCGGCGCTGATGCTCACGCTTTGGCCGGAGCCCAGCACACCGTTCTGGTTATTCAGGGCGCCGATCAAGCCAATGTTCAGGGCTACGTCGCCCGTGACCTGGCCGTCACTGTTGTCCAGTGTTGTGGCGGTGACGGTGGTGGTGCCGGCGCTGGAAACTTCACCATTGTGGTTGTTCAGGTGGCCGAGATTGGCCGTGAGGTTGCCGTTGCTGGTAATGACGCCCTGGGTGTTGAGAACCTGCGTGGCTTTCAGCTCCAGAGTGCCGCTGCCCAATACTCGGCCCTTGTTCTGGTTATCCAGCGTAGTAGCAGTGATGCTGGTTTTTTTCTGCCCGCTTAAAGTGCCGCCCTGGTTATTCAACGTCTGCGCGGTATTGACCGTCAGGTTGCGGCTAGCCACCACGCTCTTGCCGGTGTTGGTGAAATTCTGCGCATTCAGATTCACATCGCCGCTGGCATTGCGGCTGGTGTCGGCGTTGACCCCGGCTTCGATGATGCCGTTGTTGGTCAGCACACCGCCGGCCGTCAGCGCGATGCTGTCCCGGGCCGCGAGGGTTTGCTGGTTGGTCAGGTTGCCCTGGGTTTGCACGTTGACGGCGGTGCCGGCGTAGACCGGGCCGCGCGCATCGAGGCTGGCCGCTTTGACATTGACGGCGCCTGCGGCCGAGGTTTGCGCCAGGCTGAGATGGCCGTTGGCGTCGAGCTGGATATCGCCACCGCTGGCGGCCAGGTTGCCGTCGAGTTTCACCCCGACCCCGGCTTCGGTGCCGACCAGTTTGATCGCCCCGGCGTACATCCCGCCCAGGGCCGAAGAGTCGATCGCCAGTTGTGGTTTGGCGCTGCCGTCATCGGCGCGAGCAGTGGCGTTGAGGTTGTCGGCATTGACGTCGTTGCGACCGGCAACGATGGTCAGGTTTTTCGCCTGGATCTCGGCGTTGATCTTCGCGCTGCGGGTGATGATTTCAAACTGGTCGACGTTGTTGGCGTTCAGCCCGGCGCCGTCGATGGTGACGCTGCCCTGATCGACCTGGAAGCGATCGAGGCGACCGCTACCGTCGAGCACCGGCTTGCCGGTGGTCAACGTCACGCGCGGGGTATTGATGAAGCCGCAGCCGTTGCAGCTGATGCCGTAGGGGTTGGCGACGATGACCCGTGCCGACTGCCCCGCCACTTCGGTGTAGCCGCGCAACTGGCTGGGACTGCCGCCGACCACTTCGTTGAGGATGGTTTGCGCCGCGATCCCGTTGGTCAGGTTCGGGTTGCCGACAATGATCCCGCCCAGTTGCGTCGCGCCGGTCTGCGCGGCGACGTTGTTGAGGATCACCCCCTGGCTGCCGACGTTGTAATCGTGGAACT
This sequence comes from Pseudomonas sp. Pseusp15, assembly GCF_059492165.1. Classification (NCBI taxonomy): domain Bacteria; kingdom Pseudomonadati; phylum Pseudomonadota; class Gammaproteobacteria; order Pseudomonadales; family Pseudomonadaceae; genus Pseudomonas; species Pseudomonas sp. Pseusp15. The sequence continues at coordinate 589,061 of NZ_CP168523.1, read as the reverse complement.
GGTTATGCGACAGGCCCGTGCCGTTGGGCGTGGCGATCTGGATGATCGGCACGCCGTTGCCCGCCTGGCCGAGGCTGGTGCCGGGCGTGGCCACCACGATCCCGTCGGCCTGAGCCCACATCGGTTGCCAGAACATGACGTTGGCCAACAGGAACGCCAACCCGCGCTTGGGCATGCCCCAGAAGTGCTCGCGATTTTTGACCGCAGCCGAGGGCTGGCTAGCGAGGAAGGCGTAATGGCGAACGTCCATGTCAGTGTTCTCAAAGAGGCGTAATTAGAGGAAGAAATCCACGCGGAAGTAGATCGGCGCTTCGCGCTCGGTCAGCACGTCAGGGCGTTCCAGGGAATGGGCAAAAGTCACGCTGGCGGCCACATGCTGACCCCGGGCAAACAGCTCCACGGAATCGCTGGACATGCGCCCGTGCTGATCGCCGTTATAGCGGTCGCCACGGATCACACCCTGGTCGTAACCGAGGCTGGTGCCGTATTCGGCGAACACCGGGCGCAGCCATTCCAGGGTCACCGGACGGCTCCAGCGCAGGTCGTTGCGCCAGTAGCCGCCGCTGTCGCCGGACAAGGACTGGTCCTTGTAACCGCGAATCGACGACTGCCCGCCGAGGCTGGTGCGCTGTGGGCTGAACAGCACGTCTTCACTGCGCTGGCCGGTCATCAGGCTGCTGAAACTGAAGGACTCGCCCCACAGCTTGAACGGCTGCAGATAACTCGCGGTGGCGGTGTATTTGCGGTAACGGGCGTTCGGCTCGCCGGGGCCCGGATCACCGTTACCCTGGGCGTCGAACGCGCCGATGCCTTGCTGCATGCCCAGGTCGAGGTTGACGAAGGCCGTGCCGATGCGCCGACCGTGGTTGATGCCGAACTGCGCTTCGCTGATGCGGTTGCTGCTCAACCTGAGCTTGCTGTCTTCGATGAAGTTGTTGGTGCGCAGATACGAGAGGCCGGTGCTGAGAGACGTCTTGCTCAGGGCGTCACGATGGATCACCCGCTCGGCGCGCAGCTGATGGTTTTCGCTGTCGCCGGTCTGCTTGAAATTGAAACCATTGGCCTGGGCTTGCGAGCGGTATTCGCTCTGGCTGTAGGTGTAACTGAAGTTCCACCAGCCCCACGGCAGGCTGTAATTGAGCATGGCGTTGTTGGAGGTGTGCTGGTGATCGCTCATCGCATCGTGACCGCCGCGCAGCATCAACTGGTCGGCCAGGCCCAGCGGGCTGTCCCAATCGAACGTCGTGCCCCACTGCTGCTCGCCGGTGCTGCGCTGGCCGTCGTTACTGCGGGACAACCCGGCACGCCACGGCTTCTGCGGCGTGTTCTTGACCAGCACTTCGCTGCCACCGACGTTCTTGCCCGGGGACAACTCCATCTGCGCCTGATTCGACGGCAAACGGTTGAGCTGATCCACCATCTGCTCGATTTCCCGCAGGTTGACCAGCTCCCCGCTCTTACCGGGGAAAGCCATCGCCAATTCGCGGTCCGACAGCTTGCTATCCTGCGCGCCCTTCAACCCTTCGAGCCGACCCTCGACCACCAGCACCTTCAGATGCCCAGCGGACAAATCCTGCTGCGGCAAGTAGGCCCGGCTGGTGACCAAGCCCTTCTCGATGTACAGATCGGTGATGACTTTCAGCAACTCGTTGAGCTGCGTAACGCCCAGGCACTGACCGATGTAAGGCTTGAGCAGACGATTTTTCTCGCTGTCCGAAAGACTGTCGGCGCCTTTGAGTTCGATGTCCTTGATGGGGAAACAACGGGCGTCGGCCGGGGCCGTCGGTGGCGCGGGTTGGGCTGCCTTGCCGGGTAATTCCTTGAGCTCCTCGAGACGCCGACGCTGCTCGTCGAGCAAGCGGTCCTGACGTTCGCGGATCAGATCGGTTTCACCGGGGGTGGGGGCGGCGTGAGCAAGATTCAGCGGAGAAAGGCACAGCAAAGCCAGGCACAACCTCGCCACGAGGGCGGGTGGATACATGTTCGATCCCTCGAATGGAGAGTGATAGCACAATAGTGGCGCGATATTAGATGGCCACTATTTTGGCGTCAATAAATGGATCCATTCTGGTGGGGAGGCCGACGAACGGTAGGGGTGGCGATAAGCATTAGTAAATCTCCTATGCCAACCCCGCAAACATGCCTGTAGCTCTCGGAAGCTGAACTTTTCACACCCCTCGCCCCTCAACCGGATAACCCGCCTTAACCGGAAACTGAGGCACAACCTATGAAAACTCTGCTAAAAATCACCCTCGCCGCCACCCTCACCTGCTCCCTCCCCGTCTGGGCGTGCCCTCCCGAGGAAGCCACCGCCAAGCGTGAACAACTGGCCAAGGAAGTCGCCAAGATCACTGAGCAGAACCCGGCCAAGGCCAAGGAGATCAATGACGAGTTGCAGAAGATGGACCTGGAGACGGCCAGCAAGGATTTGCCGGACAAGTGCCAGGTGATCGATCAGCGTTTGAAGGAGTTGGAATCGGCGAAGAACAAAGCCGGGGGTTAGATGGCAAGATCTTTTGACGTAAAAAAACCCGGACACTGTCCGGGTTTTTATTGGATCGCTACGACGCTTTATTCAGCCGCCGGCGCTTCCGGCTTGCGACGTTTCAAAGGCGCCATGCCGTCCTTGCTGACCAGCGACAGGGCGTCGGTCTTCGGGCGGTTGGCGATCTTGCGCTTGGTCGGGGCCTTGGCGCCGGTTTTCTTCTTGTCGCCCTTGGCGTCGACCTTTTTCTTCTTCACGCCAACGGCTTTGCCCGAGGCCTTGACCTTTTTCGGTCCGCCGTAGGTGCCTTTGACTTCCTTGATGGTGCGGCGCTCGAAGCTCTGCTTGAGGTAGCGTTCGATGCTCGACATCAGGTTCCAGTCGCCGTGGCAGATCAGCGAGATGGCCAGGCCATCGTTGCCGGCGCGGCCGGTGCGACCGATGCGGTGAACGTATTCGTCGCCGCTGCGCGGCATGTCGAAGTTGATCACCAAGTCCAGGCCTTCCACGTCCAGACCGCGGGCGGCGACGTCGGTGGCCACGAGGATTTTCACCCCGCCCTGCTTCAGGCGGTCGATGGCCAGTTTGCGGTCTTTCTGGTCTTTCTCGCCGTGCAGGACGAACGCTTTGTATTCCTGTGCCACCAGGCGGCCGTAGATACGGTCGGCCATGGCCCGGGTGTTGGTGAACACGATGGCCTTCTGATAGGTCTCGTTGGCCAGCAGCCAGTTCACGATCTGTTCTTTGTGCTGGTTGTGGTCAGCGGTAATGATTTGCTGACGCGTGGTGTCGTTCAGCTGGCTGACCGCGTTGAGCTGCAAGTGCTCAGGGTTGTTCAGGACCTTGGCGATCATCTCGCGCAGGCCCGAACCGCCGGTGGTGGCGGAGAACAGCATGGTCTGCTGGCGGTTGGTGCACTCATCCACCAGACGCTGCACATCTTCGGCAAAACCCATGTCGAGCATGCGGTCGGCTTCGTCGAGCACCAGCACTTCGACTTCCTTGAGGTCGAGGTTGCCGGCGTTCAGTTGCTCGATCATCCGGCCCGGTGTACCGATCAGGATGTCCGGCACCTTGCGCAGCATGGCGGCCTGGACCTTGAAGTCTTCACCGCCGGTAATCAAACCGGACTTGATGAAAGTGAACTGCGCGAAGCGCTCGACTTCCTTGATGGTTTGCTGGGCCAGCTCGCGGGTCGGCAGCAGGATCAGGGTCTTGATGCTGACGCGGACTTTGGCCGGGCCGATCAAGCGGTTGAGGATCGGCAAAACGAAGGCTGCGGTTTTGCCGCTGCCGGTTTGCGCTGTCACCCGCAGATCACGCCCTTGGAGCGCCAGCGGAATAGCCGCTGCTTGCACAGGCGTTGGCTCGACAAATTTAAGCTCGGCCACGGCTTTGAGCAGACGTTCGTGCAGGGCGAATTGGGAAAACACGGGTGCTACCTCGAAGAAATACAAAAAAACAGCTGCATAGGGTAACGGTTTCGAGCGCTAAGGCCGAGTTTCTTTATACAAACGGCTGCAAACAGTGGCTTTTTTGTTGCCTGATTTGTCTCAAAACGTCATCCGCAACCTCTTAAATGCTCTAATCGCCCCGTCGCGCCCTACAGAAGAAGCGTTTTCACTCATGGATATCAAACAGCTCTGGCTCAACGCCCAAGACCTCTGGGGTGCCCTTGATCAGCACCCGCTCCTGCATTCCACACTCGCGCTGATGTTGCTGCTGGTGGTGGCGCTGGTGCTCGGACGAGTGGCGCGTTACCTCATTCTTCATGCGACCAAAATGCTCGGCCGCCAGCCGGCGTTGCACTGGGTCAACGATTTTCGCCACAACAAAGTGTTTCATCGCCTGGCGCAAATGACGCCATCGCTGGTCATCCAGTTCGGCCTGCACCTGGTGCCGGAGTTGGGCAAGACCAGCATGAACTTCCTCGGCAACGTGGCGCTGGCGTTCACCATCCTGTTCCTGGTGCTGTCCATCAGCGCGTTGCTCAATGCCCTGCTGGACATCTATGCCCGCACCGAACACGCCCGCACCCGCTCGATCAAAGGCTATGTGCAACTGGCGAAAATGGTGTTGTTCGTGTTTGGCGCGATCATCATCGTCGCCACGTTGATCGACCGTTCGCCACTGTTGCTGCTGTCGGGTCTGGGCGCCATGTCGGCGGTGATTCTGTTGGTCTACAAGGACACCCTGTTGTCATTCGTCGCCAGCGTGCAACTGACCAGCAACGACATGCTGCGGGTCGGCGACTGGATCGAGATGCCGCAAGTCGGTGCCGACGGTGACGTGGTGGACATCACTTTGCACACGGTCAAGGTGCAGAATTTCGACAAGACAATTGTGTCGATCCCGACCTGGCGCCTGATGTCCGAGTCGTTCAAGAACTGGCGCGGCATGCAGCAGTCCGGAGGACGGCGGATCAAGCGCAGCCTGTTCATCGACGCCAGCGGCGTGCGGTTCATTCGCGATGATGAAGAGCAGAAACTGTCCCAGGTGCATTTGCTGACCGACTACATGAGCCGCAAGACAGCCGAGCTCAAGGCCTGGAACGAAGCCCAGGGCAACGTCGCGGCGATGGCGGCCAACCGTCGGCGGATGACCAACATCGGCACCTTCCGCGCCTATGCGCTGGCGTATCTGAAAAGTCACCCGGAGGTTCAGCAGAACATGACCTGCATGGTGCGGCAGATGCAGACGACGGCGCAGGGGATTCCGCTGGAAATCTATTGTTTCACCCGCACCACGGCGTGGGCGGATTACGAGCGGATTCAGGGGGATATTTTCGATTATCTGCTGGCGGTACTGCCGGAGTTCGGATTGAGTCTTTATCAGCAGCCGAGTGGCGGGGATTTAAGGGCCGGATTGCTTCCGGCCATGTTAGGCGCGAGCCACATTCCGGAGCCGGAAAAACACATCATGTAAACACCGCCCCTGAGCGAGCGGTGCGGCGATCCGACTTGCCCGCGAAGGCGGAGTGTCAGTCAACATAGTTATCGACTGATACTCCGCCTTCGCGGGCAAGCCATGCGCCTACAAGGGTAACGGTGTTATTTGACCTGACGCTGCGGCGCCTTGTGCACCATGGTGTAGGCGTAATCCACGCCCATGCCATACGCGCCGCTGTGCTCCAGCACCAGTTCCATCACCGCCTCGTAAGTGTCTTTGTGTGCCCAGTCACGCTGGTATTCCAGCAGCACTTGTTGCCAGGTGACCGGCACCGCGCCTGCCTGAATCATCCGCTGCACCGACATGTCGTGAGCTTCTTTGGTGGTGCCGCCAGACGCGTCGGTCACGATGTACACCTCGTAGCCCTCAGCCAGGGCTTCCAGCGCCGGGAAGGTCAGGCAGACTTCAGTCCAGAGCGCGGCAATGATCAGCTTCTTGCGGCCGGTGGCTTTCACCGCGTCAACCAGCGCCTTGTCTTCCCAGGAGTTCATCGAGGTGCGCTCGATCGGCTTCTGCTCTGGGTGAACAGCCAGCAACTCCGGCCAGATGAAGCCGCTGAAGCTTTCGGTTTCAACTGAGGTGTAGATCGTCGGCACGTTGAAAATCTTCGCGGCCTTCGCCAGACCCACGGTGTTGTTCTTCAGGGTCTGACGGTCGATCGACTGCACGCCGAACGCCATTTGCGGCTGGTGGTCGATCAGGATCAGGGCGGAGTTGGTTGGGTTGAGCAATTCACGGTTAGACATGGCGCGTTCCTTTTGATGTCGATTTGTTTAATGAGTATTGGGTGAGTCACTTGCCTCAAGCTGTTTGCTTGCTGGCTTGGAAGTAACTTTACGGGCTAGATAAAAAAGGGACAATTCCCTAAAATCGAGAATAATTGATTCTAAAAAAGGGACAATCGTGGATCGGATCGAATGCATGCGCGCCTTTGTCGTGACGGTTGGCGAGAACGGCTTCGCAGCTGCCGCTCGCGCGATGGACGTGCCGCGATCAAAGGTGAGTAAACAGATTCAGGCGTTGGAGGAAGCAATCGGCGTGCAATTACTGCAGCGCACTACGCGCAGCCTGCACTTGACCGAGGCTGGCGCCGAGTATTTCGAGGCGGCGCGGGAGGTGTTGTCCGCGCTGGACGAGGCCGAGCAGCGCGCTCGAGACGGCATCGGCGAGCTACGTGGGGTGTTGCGGGTGAATGCGCCGATGTCGTTCGGCCTGCATCGCCTTGGACGGTTGATTCCGCTGTTCCATGAGCAGCATCCGAACATCGAGCTTCAACTGGTGCTCAGCGATCAACAGGTCGATCCAGTGCGTGGCGGCTTCGATGTGACGATTCGCATCGCCAGCATGCCAGACTCGACCATGATCGCCCGGCAACTGGCACCGGCACCGCGGATCATGGTGGCCTCCCCCGCCTATCTGGCGCGTGCAGGCATACCGCGGACCCCGCAAGACTTGCGCGCGCATCAATGCCTGAATTACGGGTATCTGCAAAGCGGCGTGAGCCTGCAGTTGTGCAATGGCAAGGAGACGCAACGGGTCAACGTTTCCGGCCCGTTGCACGCCAACAACGGCGACTTGCTCGCTCAGGCCGCCGAAGCCGGGATGGGCATCGCCCTGTTGCCTGATTTCATTGTGGAAGGCGCGTTGGCGGCAGGCCGCCTGGTGCCGGTGCTGTGCGAGTGGCAGGCACCAGCGATTACCATCAACGCGGTTTACCCTTCCTCGCGTCGCGTACCACAAAAGACCCGGGCGTTTATTGAGTTTATGGTGGCGCAGTTGGCGCCGAATTAACCCGGTTTAGTGTGCAATGACGGGTTGGCGTACACCCAACCGGCTGATCCACACCGCCGCCAGAATGACCGATCCACCCAACAACAACCGCCCCAACTCTTCATGCTGATTCCAGATCAGCAAATTGATCAGCAACCCCACCGGCACATGCAGATTATTCATCACCGCCAGCGTCCCGCCATTCACCAGGCACGCGCCCTTGTTCCACCAGTACAAGCCCAGCGCGGTCGAGACCAGACCGAGGAACAGCAGCACGCCCCATTGCAGCGGCGCTTCGGGCAGGAAGTTTTGTTTGCCGAACAGCAGAAATGCCGGCAACGCCACCGCCAATGCGCCCAGATAGAAGTAGCCGAATCGCCGATAATGCGGCAGATCGCTCGGATGGCGGGCCACCAGATGTTTATAGAGCACCTGCCCGGCGGCGTAGGTGAAGTTGGCCAGTTGCAGCAACAGAAAGCCCATGAAGAAGTCCGGATTGATCCGGTCGTAGCGAATCACTGCCGCACCCGCCACGGCCACCAATGCCGCGATCAAGGCCCACGGATTGAAGCGCCGGTTCAGCGCGTCTTCGATCAGGGTCACGTGCAGCGGCGTGAGGATGGTGAACAGCAGCACTTCCGGCACCGTCAGCACGCGGAAGCTCAAATACAAACAGACATAGGTCACACCGAACTGCAGCGCGCCGATCAACAACATCCCGCGCATGAATACCGGCTCGACCGAACGCCAGCGTGTCAGCGGAATGAACACCAGCCCCGCCAGCAGCACTCGCACAAGCACCGCGAAGTAGCTGTCGACATGACCGGCCAGGTACTCGCCGATCAAACTGAAGGAAAACGCCTGGATCAGCGTGACAAAAAGTAGATAGCCCATGCTCGCCTCGTTTTGAATGGCGGCGACGATAGCGGTTTTTGCCCGTTATCGCGAACGCTCAGCCAACAACAAGCCCGGTCCCACAGAATCATCAGCGCCCACTAAATCCCAGGCAAAAAAAAGCCCGATCTCGCTAAAGCGTTCAATCGGGCTAGAGCACTCAGGAGCAATAAGTGCAAAGGGAGGTTCGATGCGCGTGCAGGCTTGAAGGGTCGCGCCAGGTCACTAGACCATCCAGCGATTATCTGGCGATTAACGACTCAGGCGACCTGGGCCAGTTTGGCGTTGGCCTGGTTCAGGCCTTTCTCCTGGAAGTCGCCGCCCAGGTTCATGCCTTCGGCGTGAATGAACGTGACGTCGTGGATGCCGATGAAGCCCATGACCTGACGCAGGTAGGGTTCCTGGTGATCCGCGGTGCTGCCGGCGTAGATCCCGCCGCGAGCGGTCAGCACGTAGGCGCGCTTGCCGCTGAGCAAACCTTGCGGACCGGTCTCGGTGTATTTGAAAGTCACGCCGGCACGCAGCACGTGGTCAAGCCAGGCTTTCAGGGTGCTCGGAATCGCGAAGTTGTACATGGGCGCTGCCATCACCAGCACGTCGGCGGCCAGCAGTTCGTCGGTCAATTGGTTGGAGCGTTCCAGCGAGGCCTGTTCGATCTCGTTGCGTTGATCGACAGGTTTCATCCAGCCGCCCAGCAGGTTGATGTCCAGGTGCGGCACCGGGTTGACGGCCAGGTCACGGACGGTGATCTGGTCGGCCGGGTGTGCGGCTTTCCACTGACTGATGAAGGTCTGGGTCAGCTGGCGGGAAACCGAGTCTTGCTGACGGGCGCTGCTTTCGATGATCAGAACGCGGGACATGGGATGTAGCCTCCATCTGAGAATGCTGTAGGTCGATGGAGTGAAGGTTAAACAGAGTCATATCGATGAAAAAGCGCAAATAACTGCTATAAAGCATCGATAAATTCGTTTATAAGCGAAGCATGCCCAGGCGACATGCTCCGCTTGAGGTCATTTCGGGGTGCAAGTCAGGTCGATACGCAGCTTGATGATGGTGCGGGTGAACTTGGCCGTGGCGTTTTTGTGTTTGCCGGCGGGTACGTCGATCTTGCGGGTGCGTGGCGCTTCCGGACCGTTATTGAAAACCACTTTGCAAGTGACGTCGGTGTCGCCGTAGTTGTTGACCTGAATGGAGCCGATGTCGGCGTCCGTGTCATAGGCGTTGTAGTCGACCTTCAAACCGTTGAGCTGTTTATTGACATCGATCGGATAGGCAAACGCAGTCAGAGGCAACATCGCCAACACCGCACACCCCGCCATCACACAACAGATTTTTTTCATTCGGCAGTCTCCAATAAGAGCTGCCAGCTTAGGACAAGAGGAGCTCAACATGAAAGCGCCCCGCGTGACCCTTGATCAATGGCGAACGTTGCAGGCCGTGGTCGATCACGGCGGTTTCGCCCAGGCCGCCGAAGTGCTGCACCGTTCGCAATCGTCGGTCAGCTACACCGTAGCGCGCATGCAGGACCAACTCGGCGTACCGCTGTTGCGCATCGATGGCCGCAAAGCGGTGCTCACCGAGGCCGGCGGCGTGCTGCTGCGCCGCTCCCGGCAACTGGTGAAACAGGCCAGCCAACTTGAAGACCTGGCCCACCACATGGAACAAGGCTGGGAAGCGGAAGTACGGCTGGTGGTCGACGCCGCATACCCGAGCGCCCGCCTCGTCCGCGCCTTGACCGCGTTCATGCCGCAAAGTCGCGGTTGCCGGGTGCGGCTGCGTGAAGAAGTGTTATCGGGGGTGGAAGAAGTATTGCTCGAAGGCGTGGCCGATCTGGCCATTACCAGTTTCAGTATTCCCGGCTACCTGGGCGCGGAGCTGAGCGATGTCGAATTCATCGCGGTCGCCCACCCCGAACATGCCCTGCATCGTCTGAATCGCGAGCTGAGCTTCCAGGACCTGGAAAGCCAGATGCAAGTGGTGATCCGCGACTCCGGCCGTCAGCAACCGCGAGATGTCGGCTGGCTCGGTGCCGAACAGCGCTGGACCGTCGGCAGCCTGGCCACTGCCGCGACCTTCGTCAGCAGCGGTCTGGGCTTCGCCTGGCTACCCCGGCACATGATCGAGCGCGAACTCAAAGAAGGCACGCTCAAAGTGCTACCGTTGGATCAGGGCGGAAGCCGCAACCCGAGTTTCTATCTGTATTCGAACAAGGACAAACCCTTGGGCCCGGCCACGCAGATTCTCATCGAACTGCTGCGCACCTTTGACACCGCGCCGCTGGATGCGCCCTTCGCCGCGCCCGAACAAGCCTGACACGGAGTGTACCCATGGCCTATTTCGAACATGAAGGTTGCAACCTGCACTATGAGGAATATGGCCACGGCACTCCGTTGCTGCTGGTTCACGGGTTGGGCTCCAGCACCCAGGACTGGGAAATGCAGATCCCGGCGCTCGCCGCCCACCATCGGGTGATCGTGCCGGATGTGCGCGGCCACGGGCGCTCCGACAAGCCCCGCGAGCGTTACAGCATCGCCGGGTTCAGCGCCGACCTGATCGCGCTGATCGAACACTTGAACCTTGGCCCTGCTCATCTTGTGGGGCTTTCGATGGGCGGCATGATCGCTTTTCAACTGGCAGTGGACCAGCCGCAACTGCTCAAGAGTCTGTGCATCGTCAACAGCGCGCCCGAGGTCAAACGGCGCAGCCGCAACGACTATTGGCAGTGGTTCAAACGCTGGAGCCTGATGCGCGTGCTGAGCATGGGCACCATCGGCAAGGCCCTGGGCGCCAAACTGTTTCCCAAGCCGGAACAAGCTTCGTTACGACAAAAAATAGCGGCGCGCTGGGCAAGAAACGACAAACATGCTTATCTCGCCAGCTTCGATGCCATCGTTGGCTGGGGGGTTCAGGAACGACTTTCCAGGGTTTCCTGTCCAACCCTCGTCGTCAGCGCCGACCGTGACTACACCCCGGTCGCGCTGAAAGAAACCTATGTAAAACTGCTGCCCGATGCGCGGCTGGTGGTGATCGCCGATTCGCGCCACGCCACCCCGCTGGATCAACCCGAACGCTTCAACCAAACGCTGCTCGAGTTTCTCACCGCAGTCGACACCACCACTCAGGATCACTGACCCATGCTGAAAAAAATCGCCCTCGTCGCCGGCTCCGTTCTGTTTGCCGCCAACCTGATGGCCGCTACGCCGGCCAAGGCACCCCACGTGCTGCTGGAGACCACCAACGGCCAGATCGAAATCGAACTGGACCCGGTCAAGGCGCCGATCAGTACCAAGAACTTCCTTGAGTACGTCGACAGTGGCTTCTACAACAACACGATTTTTCACCGTGTGATTCCAGGTTTCATGGCTCAGGGCGGTGGTTTCACTGCACAGATGCAACAGAAGGAAACCAAGGCACCGATCAAAAACGAAGCCAGCAACGGCCTGCATAACGTGCGTGGCACGCTGTCGATGGCGCGTACTTCAAACCCGGATTCGGCCACCAGCCAGTTCTTCATCAACGTGGCCGACAACGCCTTCCTCGATCCGGGTCGCGACGCCGGTTACGCCGTCTTCGCCAAAGTGGTCAAGGGCATGGACGTGGTGGACATCATCGTCAACTCTCAGACCACCACCAAACAAGGCATGCAGAACGTGCCTGTCGACCCGGTGCTGATCAAGTCGGCCAAGCGCATCGACTGAGTACACCGGCAGTCTTGAGCGGTTGCCGGTCGATATCCGGCGCCGCTCATATCGTTTAAAGGAGAGCCCGTACACGGGCGGAGAACCGATGCTTTATCGCCGTTTCGAAAAACTGATCGACATTTTCCGCGACGCCCCGACGGCGGCTCCACCGAGTCGGGTTCTCTCCTTCTATACCTACTACCTCAAGCAGGTCTGGCCAATCTTCGCCGTTTTGTTGGTCGTCGGCCTGTTCGGCGCGCTGATCGAAGTGGCGCTGTTCAGCTACCTGAGTCGCATCATCGACCTGACCCAGAGCACATCCAACGTCGACTTCTTCAAGGTCCACGGCGTGGAATTGGCCTGGATGGCAGCGGTGGCGCTGATTCTGCGCCCCTTGTTCCTCGCCCTGCATGACATGCTGGTGCACCAGACCTTGAGTCCGGGCATGACCAGCCTGATCCGCTGGCAGAACCACAGTTACGTGCTCAAACAGAGCCTGAATTTCTTCCAGAACGACTTCGCCGGGCGCATCGCCCAACGCATCATGCAAACCGGCAACTCCCTGCGCGACTCTGCCGTGCAAGCGGTGGATGCGCTGTGGCACGTGCTGATCTATGCGATCAGCTCGCTGGTGCTGTTCGCCGAAGCCGACTGGCGACTGATGATCCCGCTGCTGATCTGGATCGCCGCCTACATCGGCGCGCTCTACTACTTCGTGCCGCGGGTGAAAGAGCGTTCGGTGGTGTCCTCCGATGCGCGCTCCAAACTCATGGGGCGGATCGTCGACGGCTACACCAACATCACTACCCTCAAGCTGTTCGCCCACACCAACTTCGAACAGCAGTACGCCCGCGAAGCCATTGCGGAACAGACCGAAAAAGCCCAACTGGCCGGCCGTGTGGTCACCAGCATGGACGTGGTCATCACCAGCATGAACGGCCTCTTGATCGTCGGCACCACCGGGCTGGCCCTGTGGCTGTGGACGCAGTCACTGATCAGCGTGGGCGCGATTGCCTTGGCCACCGGGCTGGTGATCCGCATCGTCAACATGTCCGGCTGGATCATGTGGGTGGTCAACGGCATTTTCGAAAACATCGGCATGGTCCAGGACGGTTTGCAGACCATCGCCCAACCGGTCAGCGTCACCGACCGCGAACAGGCAAAACCCTTGGCGGTGGCCCGTGGCGAGGTGCGTTTCGAACACGTCGATTTCCACTACGGCAAGAAGAGCGGGATCATCGGCGGCCTCAACCTGACCATTAAGCCCGGCGAAAAAATCGGCCTGATCGGCCCCTCCGGCGCCGGCAAATCGACGTTGGTCAACCTGCTGCTGCGCCTGTATGACGTGCAGGGCGGGCGGATCCTCATCGACGGCCAGAACATCGCCGAAGTCGGGCAGGAAAGCCTGCGCGAACGCATCGGCATGATCACCCAGGACACCTCACTGCTGCACCGCTCGATCCGCGACAATCTGCTGTATGGCAAACCCGACGCCACCGACGCCGAACTCTGGGAAGCGGTGCGCAAGGCCCGTGCCGACGAGTTCATCCCGCTGCTGTCGGACTCCGAAGGCCGCACCGGATTCGATGCCCATGTCGGTGAGCGCGGGGTGAAACTCTCCGGTGGCCAGCGTCAGCGGATTGCCATCGCCCGGGTGCTGCTCAAGGACGCGCCGATCCTGATCATGGACGAAGCGACCTCGGCACTGGACTCGGAAGTCGAAGCAGCAATCCAGGAAAGCCTCGAAACCCTGATGCAGGGCAAAACCGTGATCGCCATCGCTCACCGTCTCTCGACCATTGCCCGGATGGACCGGTTGGTGGTGCTGGAAAACGGCAAGATCGCCGAAACCGGCAGCCACGCCGAACTGCTGGCCCATGGCGGTTTGTATGCACGGTTATGGCAACACCAGACCGGCGGGTTTGTCGGGATCGATTGAGCCGCGATCTTGGCGCCATCAGCCACACAGAAGAACACCAGAAACCGCCAGAGCCCGCTAACCACGGGCTCTGGCGGTTTTTTATAGTCACTGGAATTCCGTAAAAATCCTGCTGTACTCAGCCAAGGTACTGGAGGTTCCGTAGTCCATCTGCTGGATGCACAACGACAGTGTTATCTCGATAGGGAAACTCGCTATGTCTTTGTTCAAACGTTCGGCTACAGAATTGGTAGGTACGTTCTGGCTGGTATTGGGAGGGTGCGGCAGTGCGGTCCTGGCGGCAGCGTTTCCAAACGTGGGGATCGGTTTACTGGGGGTGTCCCTGGCATTCGGTTTGACGGTACTGACGATGGCCTTCGCCATCGGCCACATCTCGGGTTGTCATCTCAACCCTGCGGTTTCAGTCGGACTGGTCGTCGGCGGACGCTTCCCTGCCAAAGAACTGCCCGCCTACATCATCGCCCAGGTGATTGGCGGGATCATCGCAGCGGCCTTGCTGTACTTCATCGCCAGTGGCAAACCCGGCTTCGAACTGGCCAGCGGCCTGGCGTCCAATGGCTATGGCGAACACTCGCCAGGCGGCTACTCGATGGCGGCGGGGTTTGTCAGTGAACTGGTGATGACCGCCATGTTCATCCTGATCATTCTCGGCGCCACCGATAAACGCGCCCCGGCCGGGCTGGCGCCCATCGCCATCGGCCTGGCGCTGACCCTGATCCATCTGATCTCGATTCCGGTCACCAACACCTCGGTCAACCCGGCCCGCAGTACCGGACCGGCGCTTATTGTCGGGGGCTGGGCGATTCAACAGCTATGGCTATTCTGGCTGGCGCCGATTCTGGGGGCGGTCATCGGTGGTGTGATGTACCGCTGGCTGGGCAAAGAAGACAGTTAATCTGCGCGACTGAGCCTGCAATCAACGGCGAAGATCAACCTTGTCGGTAAGGCAAGGCGGTCTTCGCCTCTTCTGCATACCCCAGCACCCCGACGCGTTCGCGCTCGAGGAAGTCTTTCACCGCCGACTTCAAGCCCGGATGGCGCAGGTAATGCCAGGAATGGGTGATCACCGGTTCAAAGCCACGAATCAGTTTGTGTTCGCCCTGGGCGCCGGCGTCGAAACGCTGAAAGCCGTTGGCAATGGCGTAATCCATACCCTGATAGAAACAGGTCTCGAAGTGCAGGCGATCGAACTCCGCCAGGCAACCCCAGTAACGGCCATAAAAGCTGTCGCCGCCGACCAGGCTGAAGGCCATGGCCACCGGCCGTGAACCTTGTTTGGCCAGCACCACGCGAATCGACTCCGGCATGCGCTCGGCCAGCAGACTGAAAAATTCCCGCGTCAGGTAAGGCGTCTGCCGACGCACCGCGTAGGTATTGGCGTAGCAGGCGTACACAAAGTCCCACTGCGCCTGGGTCAGCTGCCGGCCTTCCAGCCATTCGAAGTCGATGCCCTGCCCCGCCACTTGCTCACGCTCCTTGCGCATTTGCTTGCGCTTACGCGAACTGAGGGCGTCGAGAAAGTCCTGAAAATCCCGGTAATCACGATTCTGCCAGTGGTACTGACAGCCAATGCGCTGCAACCAGCCTGGCTGTTCGGCCAATGCAGCGTCGGTGAACGGATCGGTGAAATTGATGTGGGCACTGGAAAGTTTTTCTATCTCCAGATAACCCGGCAGGCTCTGCAAGAGTTCGAAACCGTCCTCGATCGTCGCCGCCAGCAATCGCGGCCCGCTGACCGGACTGAACGGCACCGCCGTCAACAGTTTGGGGTAGTAGTCGATGCCCGCACGCTCACAGGCATCGGCCCAGGCATGGTCGAACACGTATTCGCCGTAGGAGTGCCATTTACGGTAACTGGGCAGCGCGGCGATCAGGCGCTCGCCTTCGACATGCAGCAGATGCTCGGGCTGCCAGCCGGAATGCGGGCCCAGGCTGCCGCTGTCTTCCAGTGAACCGAGGAACGCGTGGCGCAGAAACGGCTGATTCTCCGGCACCAGGGCATCCCAGGTACGGGCTGCGATTTGCGACAGTGTATGCAGACGTTGCAGCGGCATTTTCCTCTCCACATCTTGGCGTGACAGCTCCGCGAGTATCGCCGATCGCAGGGCGATCCACACGCGTCAATCCGATACAAGGCTCTGAATCGGGCATTTCGGAAACGTTTGTATCGTCATCGACCTGCCATCACTTCGCCACTGACCTGTCATAAACCATCGCGATACTGGCGCCTGTTTTTAGAGCGCCGGGTTCTACCCGGCCACTGTTTTCCGACCTTCAACTGTCGGTTGTGTCCAGGATGGTTCAGCCATCCCTCTCATCTTCGGAGATTGCTATGCGTCTTGCTTCCACGAAAACTGCGGCGGCCTTGTGTGGTGGCCTGCTGCTGGCCATGAGTGTTCCAGCCAGTGCCGCAGTCGACGCCAAACTGCTCGACATGCTCAAGGCTAACGGTTCTATTTCCCAGGCGCAGTACGTTGAACTGCAAGCCGAACTGGCCAAGGATCAGAAGGCTCAGCAAATCGCGCAGCAGGCGCAGCAAGAGACCAACGAACAAATAGCGGTCGCCGCGAAGAAAGCCAACGAGCTGAGTGCCTTCGACCAGAAGCTGGCCTGGGCCGCCAAGACCCAGTTCAAGGGCGACGTTCGCGTACGCCAGGAAACGGTCAAGATCGACGGCGAACCCAACAACGGTGGCCGTGACAAGGATCGTCAACGCATCCGCGCCCGTCTGGGTGCCTACAGCGAAATCAACCCGCAAGTGGACACCGGCATCCGCATTGCCACCGGCGGCGGTGACGATGCTCGCTCGACCAACCAGGACATGGACAACTACTTCGACAAGAAGCAGATCTGGCTGGATCTGGGCTACATCGACTACCACCCGGACGCCATCAAAAACCTGCATGTGATCGGCGGCAAGATGCTGCAACCGTGGGTCAGCATGGGTGATGTGATCTGGGACAGTGATATCAACCCGGAAGGTCTGGCAGTGACCTACAAATACCCGCTGGGCAGCAGTGCCGAACTGTTCGGTAGCCTGGGCAACTACAACCTCAAGGACAACGTCGACGGCGAAGGCGTGCAATTTCGTCACGACCTGCGTCTGACCGCCGGCCAGTTGGGCAGCCGTTTCGCCATCACCGACAACCTGAAACTGACCGTCGGCGGCAGCGTCTATGCCTACCAGAACGACGAAGACAGCCGTTGCACCGGCACATCCACACCTTGCGCCCTGGCCGTCAACGGCAACTCGGCCAACAACGAGTTCCGCCTGTACGAAGGCTTCAGCCAGATCGATATCGGCGGCCTGCCGATGCCGCTGTCGTTCTACGGCCAATACGTGAAGAACAACGATGCCGTGACCGATCAGGACACTGCCTGGCTGGTCGGTGCCAAGTCGAAAGTCTTCGGTTTCAACCTCGACTACAACTACCGCGACGTGCAGCGTAACGCCGTGGTCGGCGCCTTCACCGACTCGGACTTCGCCAACGGCACCACCGGTTCTCGCGGTCACAAGTTCAAAGTCGGTTACGACATCGACAAGAACTTCGCCCTCGGTGCCACTTACTTCCTGACTAAAGCCGACTTCTCCAGCCGTACCCAGCGTGATGCCAACACCAACACGCTGCAACTGGACGCGGAAGCGAAGTTCTAAGCTGCGAAGCCACACACTTCAAACGATGCGGTTTACATACGGTCGTGTCGTTTGAAGAGGTTCAACAGTCTGGCGCGGGGCAACGACCCCCATCATCCGTTCGTTTCACCCGCGCCGGCCTGTGCTTTCCTTCAGGAACGATCTTTACGCCGCTGCGCCGCCAGCCGCTCGGCCAGCGCCTCCACATCCTCGACCGGCTTCTGCGGCATCACCCGCAAGGTCGCCTGCATCAACCGCATCTGCCGAATGAATCGCCGACAATTGGGGCAAAACATCAAGTGATGCCGCATCATCAGACGCTCGCGAAAACTCAACTGGCCATCGAGATAATCACTGGAGCGCGCCACTTGTTCCTTACAGGTCAGCATTCGCCGGTTTCCTCAAAATGTTCTACGGTCGCAAAGACCTTCAACCGTGCCCGATGCAGCAGCACACGAACATTGGAGAGCGAGATTTCCAGAAGATTACAGATCTCCTCCAACTCCAGCCCCTGTCGCTCGCGCAACAGTAAAACACTGCTTTGCAGTTCCGACAGGCTGAGCAGCGTGTGCTCCAGGCATTCGCGCAGTTCGTTTTCAGTCAACAGCGCCTCTGGCGTGTCCTGATGCCAGGCAAACGGCGCCACCAGCCAATGACCATCGCTCGATGAAAAACGATCATCATCGATCGTGCCATGGGGCGACGGCAGGTCATCGAGCAACACTTCCCGGCGGTTTTGCTTGTAGCGGCTCTTGGCCGAGTTGGCGGTGATAGTCAGCAGCCAGGTCTTGAGGCTCGAACGTCCCTCGAATCCGCTCAGGTTACGCACAACCGATAGCCAGGCATCCTGAACGATTTCGTCGGCATGCCGGTTGCCCACAATAGCGTAGGCCACCGCACGCATGGCGCTCTGATAAGTGCTGACCAACTCTTTGAAAGCCTTTTGTTCACCTGCCAGCAAGCGCTCAAGCAGTTGCGCGTCGTCAGCCGCCATTAACAACCCCCTTGTTCTGACCTCGAAAATGAAAACAGCAGGACTTCGCCTGTAGGCATCGTCCTGCTGGAATTTCCGAAAATTACAGCCTTCCGACTATTTCGAATGTAGGAAAAGTCATCACAAGCCAGAGGAAAGAACAACAACCCCTTCGATCAACGTTTGCGCAATATCACGCTGCCAATCGAATAACCGGCGCCGAACGAACTGAGCACAGCCAGCGAACCGCTGACCAGATCGTCCTGATTCTTGTGGAACGAAATCACCGAACCGGCGGAGCTGGTGTTGGCGTAGGTGTCGAGAATCACCGGGGCTTCTGCTTCAGTGGCTTCGCGGCCCAGCAGCTTCTTGACGATCAGGTGGTTCATGCTGAGGTTGGCCTGGTGCAGCCAGAAACGCTTCACGTCACTGACGTTGAGCTGGTTTTCTTCCAGGTGCGTGGCGATCAGCTCGGCAACCATCGGGCAGACATCGCGGAACACCTTGCGGCCTTCCTGGACGAACAGCTTGTCGGGGGCACCGATGCCCTCTTCCGCGGCGCGGTTGAGGAAGCCGAAGTTGTTGCGGATGTTGTTGGAGAACTTGGTCAGCAGTTTGGTGCTGACCACGTCGAACTGGTACTTGGAGGTCGCCAGATCGGCGCGCTCGATGATCACCGCGGTGGCGGCGTCGCCGAAGATGAAGTGGCTGTCGCGGTCACGGAAATTCAGGTGACCGGTGCAGACTTCCGGGTTAACCATCAGGATCGCCCGGGCCTGGCCCAGTTGCACACTGTTGGCGGCGGCCTGGATACCGAAGGTAGCCGAGGAGCACGCCACGTTCATGTCGTAACCGAAACCCTGGATACCCAGCGCTTCCTGAACTTCGATGGCGATGGCCGGGTAGGCGCGTTGCAGGTTGGAGCAGGCGACGATCACACCGTCGATGTCAGCGGCGGTCTTGCCGGCACGCTGCAAGGCTTGCTCGGCCGCGCCAATGGCCATCTGGCACAGCACCGACCACTCGTCGTTGGAGCGCTCGGGCAAGCGTGGCGTCATGCGTTGCGGGTCGAGGATACCCTCTTTGTCCATGACAAAGCGGCTTTTGATGCCGGAGGCTTTTTCGATAAACGCTGCGCTGGATTCGGTCAATGCCTGGATTTCGCCGCGCTCAATGGCCTCGGCGTTGTCGGCGTTGAACTGCGCGACGTAAGCGTTGAAAGACTGCACCAGCTCTTCGTTGGAGATGCTGTTGGCCGGGGTGTACAAGCCGGTGCCGCTGATGACGACGTTATGCATGGTCGTTTCTCTAATCCGTTCAGGCAGAAAGCGCTGGCACCGACGTACCAACACACAAAGGGTCTATTCCAGGTTCCGGACGCAAACCTGGCATCGCTTTATTCCGATCCGCCTGGGCCCGTGGAGGCTGAAAACCGCGGGGCCGGCGTTTATAGGCGCGAAGTTTGCCATAAACGCTGGCTTTTGGCGCCTTTTGCTGAGTCGAACTCATACCCGCTCCCACAGGGTTCAGGGCTCGACTTGTGTCCATTGCTTGCTCAAGCGCTTGTCGGAGATCGGCACCTTGGTTCCCAATTGCTGTGCGAACAGCGAAACCCGGTATTCCTCCAGCCACCAGCGATAAAGCTCCAGCTGCGGATCGCGCTTGCCTTCCTGGGCGTGTTTGTTGGCGCGGGTCTGGTATTGGGTCCAAAGGCCAGACAATTCTCCGCTCCAGACCCGGTCCTTCTGCACCTGAGCACCGAGTTTCTCGAAACGCTGCTCGACTGCTTTCAGGTAACGCGGCAGTTCCTTGAGCCACGGCATCGGCGTTTCCCGCACGAACCCCGGGTACACCAGATGGCTGAGCTGCTGCTTGATGTCGTTCAAGGCCACGGCTTGCGCCAGGTCGATCTTGCCCTTGAAGCGTTTTTGCAGGCCGTGCCAGTGCTTGAGAATCTCCAGGGTCAGCCTGGCCAGACGCTCGGCGTGCTCGGTCCAGGCACCGCGTTTACGTTCGGCCAGGGACGCCAGTGCGGCACCATCGCGTGGCAACGGGTCTTCGCCGTCGAGGATGCAACTGTCCAGACTGGCCAGCAGAATGTCTTCCACCAGGCTGTCGATGCGCCCCAGCTCGCGGTACATCAGGCCCAACTCGGTCAGCCCCGGCAACTTGCCGCGCAAGAACTTCGCCGGCTCCGCCAGTTGTTGCATCAGCAAGCGCTGCAAGGCCCGGCGATGCTGGAACTCGGCTTCGGCCGGGGTCGAGAAACGTCCTTCCTTGACCGTCCCGGCCTCTTCCACCAGCGCCGGATACACCGTCATCGACAGCCCGGCGATCTTCTGTTGGGTTTTCTCGGCGACGGCGGCAAAGACTTTCGCCTCCACCGGTTGCTGGCTTTTCGCGGTTTGCGGCACGGCCAAGGCGGCCTGGCTGGCCTCGGCAAAGCGTGCGGTCAACTCTGCCAAATCACGCCCTTCGCCAAGGAACTTGCCCTGGCCGTCGACGATTTCCAGATTCATCCGCAAATGGCTTTCGACCTGCTGCGACGCTTCGGCCCAGGCCTCATCGCTGACCCGTGCGCCGGTCATGCGCAATAACTCGCGGCCCAGCGCCAGAGGCAATGAGCCCTCGCCGAAAGTCATGCGCTGCATCGCGGCTTTGACGAAATCCGGCACCGGCACGAAATTCTTGCGCAGGGCCTTGGGCAGGTTGCGCACCAGCGCAATGCACTTGGCCTCGATCACGCCTGGCACTAGCCATTCCAGGCGTTCCGGCGGCAGCATCGGCAACAGCGGTGCTGGCACGCGCAAGGTCACGCCGTCACGCGGATGGTTGGGCTCGAAGTGATAACTCAGCGCCAGTTCCAGGTCGCCGATGTGCAGGGTGTCGGGGTAATGCGCGGCGGTGACTTCACTGGCTTCGCGGGCCAGCACGTCTTCTTCGCGCATGATCAGCAGCTGCGGGTCTTTCTGGCTGTTGATCCGGTACCAACTGTCGAAGGTCGCGGTCTGGTGGATCTCCGCCGGCAAGCGCGCATCGTAGAAGGCGAACAGGGTTTCTTCGTCGGCCAGAATGTCTCGGCGACGCGCCTTGGCTTCCAGTTCGTCGAGCTGTTCCAGCAGTTGCTTGTTGGCCGTCAGGCACTTGGCTTTGGATTGAATCTCGCCACGCACCAAGGCTTCGCGAATAAACAATTCGCGGGACACCACCGGGTCGACCGGCCCGTAATGCACCGGCCGGCGTCCGACTACGATCAGCCCGAACAGGGTGATTTGCTCGAAGGCCACGACCTGCCCACGCCTCTTCTCCCAATGAGGTTCGAAGTGGTTTTTCTTGATCAGGTGCCCGGCCAGCGGCTCGATCCAGTCGGCGTCGATCTTGGCGACCATCCGCGCGTACAGCTTGGTGGTTTCCACCAGTTCGGCGGTCATCAGCCATTGCGGGCGTTTCTTGCCCAGGCCCGACGACGGGTGAATCCAGAAGCGTCGCTGACGGGCGCCGAGGTAATCGCCGTCTTCGGTTTTCTGGCCGATCTGGCTGAGCAACCCCGACAGCACGGCTTTGTGCAGCTTCGGGTAATCCGCCGGCTCTTTGTTGAGGCTCAGCTGCATGTCGCGGCAGATCAGGCTCAACTGGCGATGGGAATCGCGCCACTCGCGCAGGCGCAGGTAATTGAGGAAGTTCTTGCGGCACCAGTTACGCAGCGGACTGGCCGTCAGTGCCTGGCGCTGTTCTTCAAAACCCCGCCACAGATTGACCAGCCCGGCGAAGTCCGAGTCCACGTCTTTCCACTGGGCGTGGGCCTGATCGGCGGCTTGCTGACGCTCCGGCGGACGCTCGCGCGGGTCCTGGATCGACATGGCGCTGGCGACAATCAGCACTTCCTGCAAGCTGCCGAGTTTGGCCGCTTCCAGCAGCATTCGGCCCATGCGCGGGTCCACCGGCAGCCGCGCCAGTTGCCGGCCGAGCGGGGTCAGCTGGCTGTTGCGGTCCACCGCCGAGAGTTCTTGCAGCAGGTTGAAACCGTCGCTGATGGCCTTGCCATCCGGCGGTTCGATAAACGGGAAATCAGTGATCTCGCCGAGGCGCAGATGGAGCATCTGCAAAATCACCGCCGCGAGGTTGGTCCGCAGGATTTCCGGGTCGGTGAATTCCGGCCGGCCGATGAAATCTTCTTCGCTGTACAAGCGCACGCAAATACCCGGCTCGACCCGCCCGCAGCGACCTTTACGCTGGTTGGCACTGGCCTGGGAAATCGCTTCGATCGGCAAACGCTGGACCTTGGCGCGATAGCTGTAGCGACTGATGCGCGCGGTGCCGCTGTCGATCACGTAACGAATGCCCGGCACCGTCAACGAGGTTTCCGCAACGTTGGTCGCCAGAACCACTCGACGCCCCGGATGCGACTGGAAAATCCGCTGCTGTTCGGCCGGCGACAACCGCGCATACAACGGCAGAATCTCGGTGTGTTTGAGCTGTGCCTTGCGCAGCATGTCCGCCGCGTCGCGAATCTCGCGCTCGCCGGGCAGGAACACCAGCACGTCGCCGGGGCTCTTGCGCTCACTGCGTTCGAACGCGGCGATTTCGTCGAGGGTGGCGAGGATCGCCTGATCCACGGTCAGGTCATCCTCGACACGGTTGCCCTCCTCGTCCTGCTCCAGGGTCAGCGGGCGATACCAGGTTTCCACCGGGAAGGTGCGACCGGAGACCTCGACAATCGGCGCGTCATCGAAGTGTTTGGAGAAACGCTCCAGGTCGATGGTGGCCGAGGTGATGATGACCTTAAGGTCCGGACGACGGGGCAGCAGGGTTTTCAGGTAACCGAGCAGGAAGTCGATGTTCAGGCTGCGTTCGTGGGCTTCGTCGACGATGATCGTGTCGTAGCGTTCGAGGTAGCGGTCGTTCTGGGTTTCCGCCAGCAGGATGCCGTCGGTCATCAGTTTGATCAGGGTGTTGGCATCGCTCTGGTCCTCGAACCGCACCTGATAGCCCACCAGCGCACCCAACGGTGTCGCCAACTCTTCAGCGACCCGGCTCGCCACGCTGCGGGCGGCGATTCGACGCGGCTGGGTATGGCCGATCAGGCCGTGCTGGCCGCGGCCGATTTCCAGGCAGATCTTCGGCAACTGGGTGGTTTTACCCGAACCGGTTTCGCCGGCAATGATCAGCACCTGATGTTTGAGCAATGCCGCTTTGATTTCGTCGCGCTTGGCGGCGATCGGCAGGCTGTCGTCGTAGCGAATCACCGGCAGGCTGGCGCGCCGCGCCAACACCTGATCACAGGACGCCTGTGTGCGCGTCACCCACTGGGCCAGCTTGGCCTCGTCAGGTTTCTTGCGCAGCTCAAGCAACTGCCGCCGCAGCCGGTGGCGGTCGGCGAGCATGGCGTGATCGAGGTTTTTCAGCAGTTTGTCGATGGAAGGCGATTCGTCAGTCATCAGGTACGCAAAAGTCGTCTAGTGGCGCAGGAGGCGGATTGTCGCAGATTTGGGCTGCTGAGTGACGCGCTTTTGTGGCGAGGGAGCTTGCTCCCGTTCGGCTGCGAAGCAGTCGTAAACCTGTCATCGCGGCTGTCTGAATCTGCGCGATGAATGGTTTTGGGGTCGCTTCGCAACCCAGCGGGAGCAAGCTCCCTCGCCACAGTGTGTTCGCTCAGACGAGCTATTCGTTATCCAGCCCCTTGCGCCGATACGGAAACACATCAATCACCTTCCCCGCCCGAATCGCTTCCTGCAGCCCCTTCCAGTAATCGGCGTTGTACAGCTCGCCGTGCAACTGATCGAACAACTTTCGCTGCCCGGAATCGGCAAACAGGAACGGTGGAAACTCCTCGGGGAACACGTCCAGTGGCCCGATCGAGTACCACGGTTCGGAGGCCATTTCGTCTTCCGGCGTGCGCGGTTGCGGGATGTGGCGGAAGTTGGCTTCGGTCAGGAAGCAAATTTCGTCGTAGTCATAGAACACCACGCGACCATGACGGGTGACGCCAAAGTTTTTCAACAGCATGTCGCCGGGGAAAATGTTCGCCGCCGCCAGTTGCTTGATCGCCAGGCCATAATCTTCCAGCGCCTCGCGCACCTGCGCTTCGTTGGCGTGTTCCAGATAAAGGTTCAACGGCGTCATCCGGCGTTCGGTCCAGCAGTGACGAATCAGCACCGTATCGCCTTCCACCGACACCGTGGACGGCGCCACTTCAAGCAGTTCTTCCAGGCATGCCGGCTCAAACTTGCTCAGGGGGAAACGGAAGTCGGCGAACTCCTGGGTGTCGGCCATGCGCCCGACCCGGTCGACGCTTTTTACCAGGCGATACTTTTCGATCACCGTGGCGCGGTCGACGTTTTTCGACGGCGAGAAGCGGTCCTTGATGATTTTGAATACGGTGTTGAAGCCCGGCAGCGTAAACACGCTCATGACCATCCCGCGCACGCCGGGGGCCATGATGAACTGGTCGTCGGTGTTGGCCAGGTGATTGATCAGCGCCCGGTAGAACTCGGACTTGCCATGCTTGTAGAAGCCGATCGAGGTGTACAGCTCGGCGATGTGTTTGCCTGGCAGGATGCGTTTGAGAAAGCCGATGAACTCCGCCGGTACCGGCACATCGACCATGAAGTACGAACGGGTGAAGGAGAAGATGATCGACACCTCCGCCTCGTCGGTGATCAGTGCATCGATCTGGATGCCCCGCCCTTCGCGGTGCAGCAGCGGAATCACCAGTGGCCATTGATCGTCCTGGGTGAAGATGCGCCCCACCAGATAGGCACCTTTGTTGCGGTAAAGCACCGAGGAAAACAGCTCGACACTCAGTTCCGGGTCCTTGCAGACCCAGTCCGGCAGGTTCTCGCGCAATTGCGCTTCGAGGCGGCGCAGGTCGCCGGGCAAATCGGCGTAATCCTCGCTGAAGCGATAGTCGGTAAAAATACTCGCGAGCATGCCGGACAACTGGCCATGGGGCTTGTAGGTGCGGGTTTGCGCCGCCCGGGCGCGGCGCAAGCTTGGCCGTGTAGTGTGGATGAACATGCAGCCGTCGCTGATCAGGTCGTGGCTGAACAGCCCGCAGAAAATCGAGTTGTACCAGGTCTCGGACAGTTCATCGTCGAAGCGCAGGTCGATCAGGCTGATATAGGCGCTTTTGACCAACGGCCAGCTGCTGACGTCCATCAGCACATCGGCGGCGAACGACTGATGCAGGCGCCCGACCGTTTCGCCGACTTTCTCTTCGTAGAGGTTGATCCGCGCCGCCGACGCGACTTGTGTCGCCTGCCACTGGGCTTGCTCGAAGCGGCCTCGGGCACCGTCGGTGATCTGACGGAAATGCTCGCGGTAATCGTCAAAGCCATCGAGGATCATTCGGGCGATGTCGGCGGCTGGCCATTGCTGCGGCATGGTGAAACCTCTGCGGCTGTTCTTATCGTTGGAGCTTGAGCTTAGTGGCCCCGTGTGACGCAACGCAACCATTGCCTTGTACCCCGACTGGCGCGACACTTGCGCGCCAATCAAGGAAGGAAAGTGCTGTGAACCCCGTCGATATCCTGCGTTTGTTGTCACTTGCCGCCATTTGGGGGGCGAGCTTTCTGTTCATGCGCATTATCGCCCCAGTGATTGGCACAATCCCCACTGCCTTTTTCCGTGTATCGATTGCCGCTGTCGGGCTGCTGGTGATCGTCGGGCTGCTGCGTATCAGCTGGGATTTCAAAGGCAAACTCAAGACGGTGATGCTGCTCGGAGTGATCAACTCCGGGGTTCCGGCGACGCTCTATTCCGTGGCCGCGCAAGTGCTGCCGGCCGGCTATTCGGCGATTTTCAACGCCACCACACCGTTGATGGGCGTGTTGATCGGCGGGTTGTTCTTCAGTGAAAAACTCACCGGAGCGAAGGTCTGCGGGGTGTTTCTCGGACTGTTTGGCGTCGGCATCCTCACCCGTGCAGGTCCGGTGGCGTTCGATATGCAACTGCTGATGGGCGCACTGGCGTGCCTGATGGCTACCACCTGTTATGGCTTTGCCGGCTTCCTCGCCCGCCGCTGGCTCGACCAGGCCGGCGGCCTCGACAGTCGCCTGTCGGCCCTGGGCAGCATGCTCGGCGCCACCTTGTTTTTGCTGCCGCTGTTCGGCTACAGCGTGATCAGCCAGCCACCGGCGAGCTGGGGCGGCTGGAGTGTCTGGTTGTCGTTGCTGGGATTGGGCTTGGGCTGCACCGCGTTTGCCTACATCGTTTACTTCCGTTTGCTCAGCTCGATCGGCCCGGTGAACTCGATGACCGTGACCTTCATGATTCCACCGTTCGGGGTGTTGTGGGGCGCGCTGTTGCTGGATGAGCCGCTGTCGATGGCGCACCTCTATGGCGGAGTGTTGATTGCGGCGGCGTTGTGGCTGGTGTTGAAGCCGGCAGTGGTGAAGCCGGTTGAGGTGGTTGCCCGATAAAACGCCTTCGCAGGCAAGTCGGATCACTTACAAGGCCTGGAGCTCATGAGCAAGCGCGCATAAAAAAACCGCTCCCAAGGAGCGGTTTTTTCATTCCATGGTCGGCCTCAACCGAACAACCAATACCCCAACAACGTCAACACCACCACCGCCAGCACCGGTCGCAGCACGCGATAGGCCTTGGGGTTGCGGCGCTTCCACTGCTTGACCATACCGCTGAATTTGTCGCTGAAAGTCTTGCTCCAGGCATAAGCCTGGTTGATCCCGCCAACGCGCTCATCGTCAAGGTTCTGCGGCGCAGTAGCACGCCCCAGCCAGCCGCTGATCCAGCGGTTGATGCGGGTCATCAGGCGGTTGCTCAAGGGACGTTCGATGTCGCAGAACAGGATGACGCGGGTTTGCTCGGTTTCGTTCTTGACCCAGTGCACGTAGGTTTCATCGAACATCACGTCTTCGCCATCACGCCAGGCGTAGACCTGACCGTCGACGAAGATGCGGCAATCATCGGAGTTCGGCGTCGACAACCCCAGGTGATAACGCAGGGAACCGGCGAACGGGTCACGGTGCGGGTTGAGGTGGCTACCGCCCGGCAACAGGGCAAACATCGCGCCTTTCACATTGGGGATGCGGCTGACCAGCTCGACGGTTTTCGGGCAGAGCAATTCAGCCGATGGCAGCGGTTTGTCGTACCACTTGAGGTAGAAACGCTTCCAGCCCTTCTTGAAGAACGAACCGAAACCGGCGTCGTTGTTCTTTTCGGCGGCGCGAATGTAACCCTCGTCGAACAGGTGCATGGCTTCGTCGCGGATAACTTCCCAGTTGTCCCTGAGCACGTCGAGCTCCGGGAACTTGCTGCGGTCCAGATAGGGCTTGGACGGCACACCGGAGAACAGGTACATCAAGGCGTTATAGGGCGCGAACAGGGCCGAGTGATTGACGAACTGACGCAGGACCGGCAAACGCGCCTTGCCACGCAAATGCACATAGAGCGTGCTGCCGAGGAACAGCAGCAACACCGACGCCTTCGCGACAAAGGAAAAGCTCATCTACGACTCCTTGAGAATAGGAAACTCCGCACAACGCCTTTTACCCGACGTGGCAGTCGGCCATGATAAACACTACCGGCCTCGGGAAAAACCCGTATTACTCAACATTCAGTGTTAAGGATTGTGCAATAAAGCACTTCTTAACATAGGGTTCCTGAACGGGGGCTGACCTGAATCAACCCCCTGATCGGCTTCAAAACAGCCATAAAATCTTATTGCTGATTTTCCTGTTCGGTAAACAAGTCACTGAACAGCATGCTCGACAGGTAGCGTTCGCCAGAGTCGGGCAGGATCACCACGATGGTTTTGCCCTGCATTTCCGGGGTTTCGGCCAGGCGTACAGCCACCGCCATGGCGGCGCCGCAAGAGATGCCACTCAAAATCCCTTCTTCTTGCATCAGGCGCAGGGCCATCGCCTTGGATTCGTCGTCGCTGACCAATTCCACTCGGTCGACCATCGACAGGTCCAGGTTCTTGGGCACAAAACCAGCGCCGATGCCCTGGATCTTGTGGGGGCTCGGTTTGATCTCTTCCCCGGCGATCGCCTGGGTGATCACCGGGGACACCATTGGCTCCACCGCCACCGAGAGAATCGGTTTGCCCTGGGTATTCTTGATATACCGCGAAACCCCGGTAATGGTTCCACCCGTTCCGACGCCCGCTACCAGCACGTCGACCGCACCGTCGGTGTCGTTCCAGATTTCCGGGCCGGTGGTTTTTTCGTGGATGGCCGGGTTGGCCGGGTTTTCGAACTGCCCCGGCATGAAGTAGGTGGACGGATCACTGGCGAGGATTTCGGCAGCTTTCTCGATCGCGCCTTTCATGCCCTTGGCCGGCTCCGTCAACACCAGTTCGGCGCCAAGGGCCTTGAGCACCTTGCGTCGTTCGATGCTCATGGACGCGGGCATGGTCAACATCAACCGATAACCACGGGCGGCGGCAACGAATGCCAGGCCGATACCGGTATTGCCCGAGGTCGGTTCGATGATGGTCATGCCGGGCTTGAGTTTACCGCTGCTTTCAGCATCCCAGATCATGTTCGCGCCGATTCGGCACTTGACCGAATATCCAGGGTTGCGCCCTTCGATCTTGGCCAGAATGGTGACACCGCGCGGGGCGATACGGTTGATCTGCACCAGCGGCGTATTGCCGATGGAATGGGCGTTGTCAGCATAGATACGGCTCATGGCTGGGTCCTTATACCGCGTTGAATTAGCCCTCCAAGGTATGCCTGTTGCTCGTGGTCGTCCAGTCAGTCGAACGTCCGGCTGCCATAGCAGTCAACCGCTTTACACCGCCAGAGATTTGCCGCCATGAAGCGTCGATACAGTTGGCCCCTGTTGACCCTCGCCGGCCTCCTCATGTTGCTGGTTGCCGTGCATATCGCCCTGCCCTACATCGTGCGTGACTACCTGAACGAGCGATTGGCCAACATGGGCGACTATCGCGGGCAGGTTACCGACGTGGACCTGGCCTTGTGGCGTGGCGCCTACAAAATCAACGGGCTGAAAATCGTCAAGGTCGAGGGCAAGGTCCCGGTGCCGTTCGTCAACGCGCCATTGATCGACCTCTCCGTCAGCTGGCACTCACTTTGGTACGACCACGCCGTGGTGGCCAAGGCACAGTTCGACAAACCCGAGGTGAACTTCGTCGATGGCGGCGCCAACAAGAAAAACTCCCAGACCGGTCAGGGCACCGACTGGCGGGCACAGTTGGAAAAATTGCTGCCGATTACCCTGAACGAAGTGCGGATCAACGATGGCCGGGTCACCTTTCACAACTTCAATTCAAAACCACCCGTGAACCTGAGCGCTACTCAGGTCAATGCCAACATTTACAACCTGACCAACGTAGTCGACACCAAAGGCAAACGCGATGCCCGTTTCGATGGCAAGGCGCTGTTACCGGGGAATGCACCGCTGGAAACAACGGCAACCTTCGATCCGCTGAGCAATTTCGAAGACTTCGAGTTCCGCCTGCGCGCCAGGGACCTTGAACTCAAACGCCTGAACGACTTCGCGTCGGCCTACGGCAAGTTCGACTTCAATGCCGGCCATGGCGACGTGGTCATCGAGGCCAAAGCCAATAAGGGTCAACTCACCGGCTATATCAAGCCACTGTTGCGGGACGTCGAAGTGTTCAACTGGCAACAGGATGTGGAGAACAAGGACAAAGGGATTTTCCGCTCCATCTGGGAAGCGCTCGTCGGCGGCACCGAGAACGTGCTGAAGAACCAGGCGAAAAACCAGTTCGCCACGCGCGTCGAGCTCAGGGGCAGCGTGCACCAGCGAGATATCAGCGCATTTGAAGCGTTTTTGCAGATTTTGCGTAATGGCTTCATTGAGGCGTTCAATGCCCAGTACGAACGACCCAAACCGGATGCGGGATGAGTCACGAAGTGACGCCCCATTCAGAGACTGAATAACCCGTCTGCGTTCACAGTCGACCGGGCTGCGCGTTATAGTCGGACACTACAACTATTGCGCCCCGCCCTGTTCCGTTCAGGTCGGCGTTACCGTTTGAGGATTAGCAGATGAAGTTCGAAGGCACCCAGGCCTACGTCGCCACCGATGACCTGAAGCTGGCGGTCAACGCCGCTATCACCCTGGAGCGGCCACTGCTGGTCAAGGGTGAGCCAGGCACCGGCAAGACCATGCTCGCCGAGCAACTGGCCGAGTCCTTCGGCGCCAAGTTGATTACCTGGCACATCAAGTCCACCACCAAGGCGCATCAAGGCCTGTACGAGTACGACGCGGTCAGCCGTCTGCGGGATTCGCAACTGGGCGTGGACAAGGTCCACGACGTTCGCAACTACCTGAAAAAGGGCAAGCTCTGGGAGGCGTTCGAGTCCGAAGAGCGGGTGATTCTGCTGATCGACGAAATCGACAAGGCCGACATCGAGTTCCCCAACGACTTGCTGCAAGAACTCGACAGGATGGAGTTCTACGTTTACGAGATCGACGAGACCATCAAGGCCAAGAAACGTCCGATCATCATCATTACCTCCAACAATGAAAAAGAACTGCCGGACGCCTTCCTGCGCCGCTGCTTCTTCCATTACATCGCGTTCCCCGATCGCGTGACGCTGCAGAAGATCGTCGACGTGCACTACCCGGACATCAAGAAAGACCTGGTCAGCGAAGCGCTGGACGTGTTCTTCGACGTGCGCAAGGTGCCGGGCCTGAAGAAGAAGCCCTCGACCTCCGAACTGGTGGACTGGCTGAAACTGCTGATGGCCGACAACATCGGCGAAGCGGTGCTGCGCGAACGCGATCCGACCAAGGCCATTCCGCCGCTGGCAGGCGCTCTGGTGAAGAACGAACAGGACGTGCAATTGCTTGAACGTCTGGCGTTCATGAGCCGTCGCGGCACTCGCTAAGTACCAATAAGGGCGATCGCCATGCTGCTCAATCTGTTCAACGAAATGCGCGCAGCCAAGGTGCCGGTCTCGGTGCGTGAGCTGCTGGACCTGATCAACGCGCTGAAACAGCGCGTGACCTTCGCCGACATGGACGAGTTTTATTACTTGTCGCGGGCGATCCTGGTGAAGGACGAACGGCATTTCGACAAGTTCGACCGAGCGTTCGGTGCCTACTTCAACGGTCTGGAAAAGCTCGACGATCACCTTCAGGCGTTGATCCCCGAAGACTGGCTGCGCAAGGAATTCGAACGCTCCCTGACCGACGAAGAGCGGGCCGCGATCCAGTCCCTCGGCGGCCTGGACAAGCTGATCGAAGAGTTCAAGAAACGCCTGGAAGAACAGAAAGAACGCCATGCCGGCGGCAACAAATGGATCGGCACCGGCGGCACCAGCCCGTTCGGTTCCGGCGGTTTCAACCCGGAAGGCATTCGGGTCGGCGATGCCGGTAAGCGTCAGGGCAAAGCGGTGAAAGTCTGGGATCAGCGCGAGTACAAGAACCTCGACGATTCGGTGGAACTGGGCACGCGCAACATCAAGGTCGCCCTGCGTCGCTTGCGTAAATTCGCCCGTCAGGGCGCGGCGGAAGAACTGGACATCGACGGCACCATCGACCACACCGCGCGCGATGCCGGGTTGTTGAACATCCAGATGCGTCCGGAGCGGCGCAACACCGTCAAGTTGCTGCTGCTGTTCGACATCGGCGGCTCGATGGATGCCCACGTGAAGATCTGCGAAGAGCTGTTCTCGGCCTGCAAGACCGAGTTCAAGCATCTGGAGTACTTCTACTTCCACAACTTCATTTATGAATCGGTGTGGAAGAACAACATGCGCCGCACCTCCGAGCGCACCGCCACCCAGGACTTGCTGCACAAGTACGGCGCCGACTACAAAGTGATCTTCATCGGCGACGCCGCCATGGCGCCCTATGAAATCACCCAGGCCGGCGGCAGCGTCGAGCACTGGAACGAAGAAGCCGGTTACGTGTGGATGCAGCGCTTCAAGGAAAAGTACAAGAAGCTCATCTGGATCAACCCGTACCCGAAAGACACCTGGGGCTACACCTCGTCGACCAACATCGTGCGGGATTTGATCGATGATCAAATGTATCCGCTGACGTTGCGGGGGTTGGAGGAAGGGATGCGGTTTCTTTCCAAATAAAGATTGTTGTTGTCTGTGATGCCGCCTTCGCGGGCAAGCCTCGCTCCTACAGGTTTCGGTGTTCGTGCGTCATGCATTGAACCTGTAGGAGCGAGGCTTGCCCGCGAAGCTTTTAACGGTTAACAAACCGGCGCAAATACTCGACTTGTTCGCGATGCGCGACGTCCTGCACCACCGGTTTCAACCGCACCTTCGCCCCCGGCAGACACTGCGCCAGACGCGCCAATGCCAACGGCGTCAACGCCCCCAACCGCGGATAACCGCCAATGGTCTGCCGGTCATTGAGCAGCACAATCGGCTGCCCATCCGGCGGCACCTGGACCGCCCCCAGCGGGATGCCTTCGGAAATCATCGGCTTGCCCTGATACTGCAAAGCCGTTCCCAACAGACGAATGCCCATGCGATCGGCGCGACTGTCGAGGGTCCAGGCGCTGTTGAATGCGTCAAACAGACTCTGCCCGCTGAATTCACCGATTTGCGCACCAAGCACCAGGTCCAGCGGCGTATCGAGGTTGAAATCCGGAACGTGCTCGCGAGGCAGTTCCCGTACCAGCAGCGGCGCCTCGGTGGAGTACTTCAACGACGATCCCTTGGCCAACGCCCGGCCCATGCCGTCGAGGCCGCCGAGTTCCTCACGCACCACAGTCGCAGTGCTGCCCAGCACCTTCGGCGCATCAAACCCGCCTGGTGCCGCGAGGTACGCCCGAGCGCCAAGCAACGGTTGCGTGAATTGCAATCGTTGACCTTTGCCCAGTTTGAAACTGCGCCACGGCGCCAAGGGCTGGCCATCAATCTGCGCCCCAAGATCGGCACCAGCCAATGCCAGCAAGCAATCGTCCTCGGCCACCACACTGAACCCGCCGAGGGTAATTTCGATCACCGACGCATCCAGCCCGTTGCCCAACAGCCAATTGGCCCACGACATCGATCGCCAATCCAGTCCGCCGCCCTGGGTCACGCCCAGATGCCGCACACCAAATCGCCCGGCGTCCTGCAACAGGCAAAGCGGTGTACTTGCTTCAATCGTCAGTCGGCTCATGCCAAGGTCTCCAACGGCGTGTCGTCACCGCCCAGGTTGATGAACTCGGCATGACTGACCGCCTCGAAGCGCACCGTATCGCCCGGTTGCATCAAGCTGTAGCCGTCGCGTTCACGGTCGAACAATTTGGCCGGTGTGCGACCGATCAGGTTCCAGCCGCCGGGGGACACTACCGGATAAGCCGCCGTCTGGCGTTCGGCGATGCCGACACTGCCGGCGGCGACTTTTTTGCGCGGGGTACTCAGACGCGGTGCGGCCAACACTTCTTCCACCAACCCCATGAACGCGAACCCCGGCGCGAAGCCCAACGCGAACACCTGATACTCGTGTTCGCTGTGACGGCGGATCACTTCATTCACCGCCAAGCCGCTACGCTGGGACAACAGGTTCAACTCCGGCCCAACGCTCAAGTCATACCAGACCGGCAGCACATGGCATTTACCCTTGGCCCGAGCGTTGGGCGTCAGATCGATCAGGGCTTGAGCGATCAACTCCCGGGCCTGGGCCGGGTTCAATGCCATCAGATCGTAATGCACCATCAACGTTGTGTAGGACGGCACCAGATCGATCAAATGGCTGGCGAATGCTTCTCGCAAACGCTCACTGGCGGCCAGCATCCACGGCATGTTGGCCTCGGCAATTTCATCGAACAGGCGCACCATCAGGCAATCGAGCGCCACCACTTCCACCCGTGGTTTCATGATGCGCTCTGCTGATTCAAGGCCTCGCGAATGCGCCGCACGGCGGCCACCGAACTGGCGTTGTCACCGTGTACGCACAAGGTATTGGCCTGCAAGTGCAAGGCGCTGCCATCGTTGGCCGTGAGGTTGTCACCGCGGGCAATGATCAGCGCCTGTTCGATGATTTTCTCGGGATCGTGATGCACGGCCCCCGGCAGTTGCCGCGAGACCAGCATTCCGGCGCTGTCGTAAGCGCGATCGGCGAAGGCTTCAAACCACAGGGTCACACCGTATTCGTCACCCAACTGCTGGGCCGCGCTGTTGTCGCGGGTGGCCATCAGCATCAGCGGCAGCGTCCGGTCATAGGCCGCCACGGCCTGGATCACCGCGCGCAATTGCGCCGGGTTGGCCATCATGTCGTTGTACATCGCGCCGTGAGGTTTGACGTAACTCACCCGCCCGCCCTGAGCCCGGCAAATGCCGTCGAGGGCACCGATCTGGTAGTGCAACAGGTCCTGCAGTTCCTGGGCGGTATACGCCATGGAGCGGCGGCCGAAACCGACCAGATCCTGATAGGCCGGATGCGCGCCGATCTGCACGCCGTTGCTCAGGGCCAGGCTGACGGTCTTGCGCATGATGCTCGGGTCGCCGGCATGGAAACCGCAGGCGATGTTGGCGCAGTCGATGAAGGGCATGACCTCGGCGTCCAGACCCATGGTCCAGTTGCCGAAACTCTCGCCGATGTCGCAGTTCAATAGCAGGCGGTTCACGGTGAACACTCCTGTAGGCTTTTGTCTTTTTAGCTGAAGGGCATCTGCCCCTCAGATTATCAGTTACCGGACATTCGGTTATTCGGCGTCGAGTTGTTTGCCACGGGTTTCCGGCAAGCTGAGCGC
This sequence comes from Pseudomonas sp. Pseusp15, assembly GCF_059492165.1. Taxonomy (NCBI): domain Bacteria; kingdom Pseudomonadati; phylum Pseudomonadota; class Gammaproteobacteria; order Pseudomonadales; family Pseudomonadaceae; genus Pseudomonas; species Pseudomonas sp. Pseusp15. The sequence continues at coordinate 554,077 of NZ_CP168523.1, read as the reverse complement.
CGCCAGGATCACCACCCCGTAGGACACCGCCGCGAAAGCCCCGATTCCCACGCTCAATGGCACCTTCTGACTGAGCAAGCCGATCAGCAGCGGAAACAACGCCGCCAGTGCCCGACCGATGTTGTAGCAAAAACCCTGGCCCGAGCCGCGAATCCGCGTTGGAAACAACTCGGTCAGAAACGACCCCATGCCACTGAAAATCCCCGAAGCGAAGAAGCCCAAGGGGAAGCCCAGCCAGAGCATCACGCCGTTGCTGACCGGCAATTGGGTGTACAGCAGAACAATAGTGAACGAGCCGACGGCAAACAGAATGAAGTTCTTTTTACGACCAAGGATGTCAGTCAGATACGCGCTGATTACATAACCGACGTAAGACCCGATGATCACCATCGCCAGATAACCGCCCGTGCCGAGTACGCTCAAGCCCCGCTCGTTCTTCAGAAACGTCGGCAGCCAGGAGGTGATCGCGTAGTAACCGCCGAGGGCGCCGGTGGTCAATATCGAAGCGCGAATCGTGGTGAAGAGGATGCCAGGGGCGAAAATCTCGTAGAACTTCGCCGGGTTGCTTGGCTCTTGCCTGGCCTTGGCTTCGCGGTAGATTTCTGGGTCCTTGACCAGGCGACGGACGAAGATCACGAAAATCGCCGGCACGATGCCGAGGATGAACAGTGCCCGCCAGGCGTCTTCGGGCGGCAACAGCGAGAACAGCAGCGCATACAGAATCGCTGTCAGCCCCCACCCCAACGCCCAACCCGACTGCACCATGCCGACGGCTTTGCCACGGTCCTTGGCGCGGATCACTTCGCCCATCAGCACCGCGCCGGCGGTCCATTCACCACCGAAACCGAAGCCCATCAACGTGCGGCTAATCAACAGTTGCTCGTAGTTCTGGGCGAAGCCGCAGAGGAAAGTGAAGAACGCAAACCACAGCACCGTCAGTTGCAAGGTACGCACCCGACCGATGCGGTCGGAGAGAATCCCCGCCACCCAACCACCGATGGCCGAGGCGATCAGGGTGCTGGTGTGGATCAGCCCGGCCTGGCCGGTGGTGATGCCCCACATGGCAATCAGGGTCGGTACCACGAAGCTGAGCATCTGGGTGTCCATGCCATCCAGGCCATAGCCGATCTTGCAGCTCCAGAACGTGCGACGCTCCTGCTTGTTGATGTTGCGGTACCAGTCAAAAGGTCCCGGGCGAGCCGTGGTTTTGGGGATGTCGAGGGTGTCGGGCGCACTCATGGCAAAATCTCCGTGCATATTTTATTGGTATTGTTCTGAGCCCCGACGACGCCTATCGTGGGAACCGGATGGCCTGATTTTTGGGCGGTTGGCCCTGCTGCGTCCAACTAATAAAAACCCGCCCTAGACATAAGAAAAACTTTATCCACGAGCTGACCCCATGAACCTGAAGTTTCTCGAGACGTTTGTCTGGGTTGCCCGACTCAAGAGTTTTCGCCTGACGGCAGACAAGCTCTTCACCACCCAGGCGTCGATTTCCAGCCGCATCGCCGTGCTCGAAAGCGAGCTTGGGGTGAAGCTGTTTCTGCGCGACTCCCGCGGCGTGAGCCTGACCCCCGAAGGCCTGAAAGTGCTCGAATATGCCGAGCAGATGATGGAGACGATGCAGTCGCTCAAGCAGTCGATCGAAACGCGTTCGAGCAAGGCCGGGCGGGTGCGGATCGGCGTCATGGACACGGTGATCCACACCTGGCTCAGCCCGTTGGTGGCACAGATGATGGATCACTATCCGCTGGTGGAAATCGAGCTGGTGGCCGATACCGCGCTCAACCTCTGCGATCAGCTGCAAAAAGGCTTTCTCGATCTGATCCTGCAAACCGACCTGCTGCGCCAGGAAAGCGTGCGCAGCCTGGAGCTGGCCAGTCATCCGATGGGCTGGATCGTGGCCAGCAATTCCATCTACAACCGTGAGTATTCAGGTGTCGCCGACCTGGCACGGGAGCGGATCATCACCTATTCGAAAAACTCCCGTCCGCACCAGGACATCTTGAGCCTGATGCAGGCCAACGGGGTCATGGCGCCACGGCTGAACTGCGTGAACTCGGTGTCGGCGATTACCCGATTGCTGCGGGACGGTTTCGGTATAGGCGCACTGTCGCCCGTGCTGGTGGCCGAGGAATTGGCCCGGGGAGAGTTGACCTTGCTGGCCATCGATCAGCGACCAGCGAATTTGCCGGTGGTGGTGTCGTGGCGGGTGGGTGTGGAGTGGGTCGAAGAAATCGTGGCGCTGTGTCAGCAAGTCGTGGAGTGTTATGCGCAGAAAGTGGGCGAGCACTACATCGTCTTGAGCAAACCGCAGGCCAGAGCCTGAAAGGCATTTTCCGAAGTGTAAATATGAACCACTATCATTTGCATTAATTTTTCAAAACGGTATTCTTTGCGCGCTTTCAGAATCAATTGTCCAGAAGGAGTCGGACCTGATGCGCGATTACACGCAACAACAGCAGCAATTGCTCGCTCACTGGAGCGAAGCTCTCGGTACTCAGGCTTTCCAGTCCCACCGCATCACGCTCGATCATTTGAGCAATGCCCTGGAGCCCGCCGCCCAGCGCTGTTTCCAACGCCTGATCCAGGCGCTGTTCCGTGAAGAGCTGATTGATCCCGACACCTGCGAATACGACGACACCAGCCGCTGCTGGCTGCCGCTTGGCGATGGCGCGCATCTTTGCTTCGAGCATTTGTCCAGCAGCAGAATGAACAGCTGGGACGTACGCGGCAGCATCGTCCTGCACACCCCCGACAAACTGCCGCACAAAATCCAGTTGCCCAGCGAACTGCTCGCTCACCTCAGCACTCAGCTCAATCCGCCAGCCTCCCCGCAGGTACTGGAACGTCTGGCCCGGGAGCTGGATGACAGCTTCAGCAACGACACCCTGTGCCTGGCGTTTCACCACGGATGGACCGAGCGCCTGAGAGAGCAGATCGACACCGGATACGATGACAATCTGCTCGCCTGGCTCAAAGCCAGCCCCTGCCACCAGAACCCTACATCGCTGCTCGAACAGTGGGGGACTCTCGGCCATCCGTGGCACCCGAACTACAAGACCAAACTGGGCTTGAGCGCCGCTCAGGTCATCGCTTTCTCGCCAGAATTCGAAGCGAGTTTTCCGATCGTGCTGTGCGCCCTGCACCGCCAGTACGCACATGTTGAAGCGCTGGCTGGCACCACGGACTACTGGGATTGGTGGCAAGGTCACTTCCCACAAGCCGCCGAGCAATTGCAACGCCATTTGCAGCAGCTGGGCCTGGACGCAAAGGACTACCTCCCGCTGCCGTCGCACCCATGGCAAGCCCATGAAGAGCTGCCACATTCATTCGCCAACGAGATCGCCGACAACCTGCTGATCGTCACTGACATCGTGGCGTTTACCGGCCACCCGACCATGTCCTTCCGCACGGTCCTGCCGCAGGCCAGTCGCACGGCACCGATGGTCAAACTGCCGGTGGCTTTGCGCCTGACCAGCGTGCAGCGCACCGTGTCGCCGCGCTCGGCCCGGATGGGTCCGCGCATCAGCCAACTGGTATTGGATATCCTCGATCAGGAACCGCAGATTCAACGCCTGCTGAACATCGTTCCAGAGCGCATCGGCGTGCATTACGCACCACTGCCGGCCGATGACGAACGCTCCCGGCATGCTGGCGTGCTGTATCGCGACAACCCGCTGACCCTGCTGCAAGCAGGCGAGTTGGCGGTGCCGGTCGGCAGCCTGTTCGCCGTCAACGAATTCGAACAACCGTTGCTGCGTGATTGGGTCAGACTGGCTCAAGGCCGGGACGACAGCGAGGCCATGCTGACGTTCTTCGATGATTACCTGTCGATTGCCGTACCAAGTCTGCTGGGCATCTATCTGATGTACGGCGTGGCGTTCGAAGCGCACCAGCAAAACAGTTTCATGGTGATGGGCGCTGACGGGCAGCTGAATCGGCTGCTGTTGCGTGATTTCGGCGACGTTCGTATCGATCGCAAAACCCTGCACGCCAAGGGTCTGGATATCCAGCTGCACGATCCGAAAATGACCCTGTATGACGACGCCGGCTTTGTCCGCGACAAACTCCTGCACACCACTTTCATGTGCCACCTCGGTGAGCTGACCTTGCTTTGTGCCCGCCACTGGAATGTGCCGGAAAATATCCTGTGGGAGCGATTGGCAGCGCACGTTGCACAGTGCTTCGAGACCTTGCGCGAGCGCGTTGAACCGGCACGCTGGGAAAGCGAACGCCAGGCCTTGCTGGAACAGGATTGGCCCGCCAAATCGTTCATGCGCATGCGCTTGCTCGACAGTCATGCCGACATCGTCGGACGCCTGAGTAACCCGCTGCGACCCAACACCCATGCTCGCTGACGGTCGCGCCTTGCGACTGCTGATCGTCATCCAGTTTGTCTCCATGGGCGCCATGGAGATGAGCGGCCCGTTCTGGCCCTTGCAGATCCAGCATCTGCTCGGGCCCGAAGGCGCCGGCTACACCGCGCTGTTATCGGCGATGGTCTATGCCGGCCCGATGCTGGCGGCCATGTTGCTGACCCCCCTGTGGGGTCGGCTGGGGGATCGCACCGGGCACAAACCGATGATTGTTCGGGCGTTGCTGGCCCTCGCGCTGTGCCAAGGCTTGGCAGCCATCACCCTCGACCCGTGGCTGCTGGTGGGTATTCGCGTGATGCAAGGCGCATTGGCCGGTTTTCTCGCGGCCGCGCAAGCCTATGCCCTGGCCTGCTGCGACAGTGCCAGACGGGGTCACACCCTGGCCCGCCTGCAATCGGCAACCGCCGTCGGCTCGTTGATCGGCCCGGTGCTGGGTGGCTGGCTGATGGACGTCTCGGGGTTTGCCTTGCTGTGTTATGGCGCGACGGCGATTTGCCTGCTGTGCGCACTGGGGAGTTTTTTCCTGCCGGCCGACAAGGCGCGAACCGCGAAGAAAAAACCTGTTGAGCCGGTGGCCCTGCCCAAAGGCTGGCTCAGTGGAATCCTGTTGGTGATCGTGTTGATTCAGGCGGCGAAGATGATGCCGCAGTCGTTCTACGCCCTATATGTCGCGAACATTCTGCATGCCCCAAGCTGGCTGATCGGCGCCACCTACGCGGCGAGCGCCGCGACCCTGGCCATTTCCGCCCCGCTGTGGGGACGCCTGTTCGACCGCTGGCAGCCGGCCTACACCCTGCGCGTCATCGAAGGCGTGGCCTGGTTATGTGCCCTGACGCTGGCGGCCACGGCATTGGCCAATGAATGGCTGGGCTTTCTCGTCAGCCGACTCGTCTGGGGCATCTGGCAAGGCGCCCTGCTGCCCGTCGCCTATGCCCTGATCGCCAACACCGTTTCCATCACCCAGCAGGGCTTCGCGCTCGGCCTCGGTAACAGTGCGGCAAAGGCTGGTGCTCTGCTCGGTGTCGTCCTTGGCGGTATCGGCATGGGCCTGGTGGGCCTGGCCCACAGTTTCTGGCTGGTGGCACTGACCTACGCCATAGCCGCCATCGGCATCCGCTGGGTGCGGTCGTTCAACGCTACGCCTGACCGTTCGACCTTATCGCCCCACACTTATCACAACTAAAAAAGACCACGTCATGACCCGAACCAAACTCTCCCTGCTGATCCCGCTACTTGGCACCTTCAGCGCCCAGGCCTGGGCCGAGGACACCGAACAGCAGCCCGGCACCTTGAACATGCAAGCCACCGTCGTGTCCGCGACTCGCAGCGAAGCAAGCATCGCTTCGATTCCGGGCTCGGTCCAGGTGATCGACGAGCAGCAAGTCCGTGAGCAGAGCGGCGCGGGTCGCCGGGTCTCCGACATCCTCGGGCAATTGGTCCCGGGTATTGCGCCATCCAGCGGCGGGATGAGCAACTTCGGCCAGACCCTGCGCGGGCGCAACATGCTGGTGTTGATCGACGGCGTATCGCAGAACGCCACCCGTGACAACTTCCGCCAGCTCAACAGCATCGCCCCGGCCAGCATCGAACGCATCGAAGTGATCTCCGGCGCCAGCAGCATTTACGGGGCCGGTGCTTCAGGCGGCATCATCAACATCATCACCAAGCGCAATCAGGGCCAGGACATTGCCTACAGCAGCAAACTGGGCCTGACCAGCGGTAACAACCTCAATAGAAAAGGCTTCGCCTACGAAGCTTTCCAGAGTGCCACCGGGCGCAAGGATGCGTTGGACTGGTATGTGTCCGCCGACCTGACCCAGCGCAACGATCAGTTCGACGGCAATGGCAACCGCATCCCCCAGGACACCTCCCAGGGCAGCAACATGGACACCGAAACCTATGACCTGCAAGGTCGTTTCGGTTACGAACTGGATGCCGACAAGAAAATCAGCCTGTCGCTGCAGGACTACAAGGACCAGCAGGACACCGGCTACACCAAAGACCCGAAAAACTCGCAGCAAGCGGTGGCCGTCAAAGGGCTGAAACTCGACGACCAACCCTATACCCATAACCAGGCGGTCAATCTCAACTACACCGACAAGGACTTCTACGGTCAGGGCCTGCAACTGGAAAGCTACTGGCGCCGCGCCGATGCACTGTTCTTTCCAGACCTGTCGCGAGGCAGAGCCGGGATCTCCAACAACAACAGTGTGCAGGACGTCTACGGCCTGCGCGCGGCCATCGACACGCCGCTGCCGGCGATCGGAAGCGCCACGGGCAATCTGGTCTGGGGCGCCGACTATGACAATGAGCGCTCCCGTCAACGAGGTGATCAATACACGCTCAATGGCCTGAACTACACCAAGACCGGCACCACCTACGAGCTGGGCCCGGACATCGAAACCACCACTAAATCGCTGTTCGGACAGATGTCCTGGGACATCGGAGACTGGACCTTGCGTGGCGGAGTGCGCCGTGAATGGATCGAAAGCGACGTCTCCGACAGCATCGCCTACGGTCAGATCGTCCAGACCGGCATACGCGCAACGCTGCCCGGTGACACCCTCAAATACGACGCCACGCTGTACAACCTGGGGGCGGTCTACCACCTGAGTGAAAACCAGGACGTCTTCGCCAATTACAGCCAGGGGTTTTCGCTGCCGGATATCCAGCGCTTCATGCGTGACGTCAGCAGCACCTTCGACATCCAGAGTCTTAACGCCCAGGCCATCAAGGTCGACAGTTACGAGTTGGGCTGGCGTGGCAATTGGGACCAGTGGCAAGCCGACGTCACCGTGTACGAAAACACCTCGGACGTGACCCAATTCTACGATGCCAATGATCGCGTATTGCGCCTGATCAACCAGAAAGAGCGAGTTCGCGGCATCGAAAACAGCCTGACCTACCGCGCGACCGATCACTGGTCGGTGGGTGGCACTTATGCCTGGGCCAAAGGCGAGACCGAGCAGAACGGCAAATGGATCGATCTGCCGGCCACACGCATCTCACCCGCCAAGACCACACTGTTCGTCGGCTACACCGAAGACGACTACAGCCTGCGCCTGCAAGGCATGCGTTTGGCCAATTACGATGCCGCCGCCAAGGACGACAATGGACGCGACATCGAAGGTTATACGCTGGTGGACCTGCTCGGCTCCGTGCAACTGCCGGTCGGTCGTCTTGAAGGCGGCGTGTACAACCTGACCAATCGCACGTACCAGAACCTGTTCACCCAAGCCAACGCCAGAGCGCCGTACGCCAATGCCGAAGGCCGCACGCTGAGCATGAGTTACTCGGTCGATTGGTAAAAACAGGAGCCGGCTTGCCAGCGATGCGATCTCGCGGCAATCGCCGGCAAGTCGGCTCCAGTGTTACAACCCGCGCAAATCCCGCTCTTCGATCGGCCGGCTCTGGCGCAGGCGCTTGCCGCCCAGCACCACCCAGTCGATCAGTCGGAACAGGCATTCAATGCCGAACGACAGCAGCAACGCGCCGCTCATGCCCCAGATCATCGCTTCCGGCGTCAGCAGGATCTGGTAGCTGTAGCCGTTCCAGGTTTCCTTGCGAATATCCGGGTCGGCCGCCAGCACCACTTGCAGGAAGCGGATGTACCACGGTCCCTGCATGGCCTGGAATTGCTTGTCGAGGGCCAGTTGACGGGTGAGCAAGGTGCTCAGGCTGTCGGCATCGCTGCGAAAGATCGGGTCTTCGCTGGCACGGTAATGGGCCACCAGCGCCTGCATATCGCCCTTGAAAAACTGATTGGCAGTGCCCTGAAAACCGCTCAAACCGCTTTGCGCCTCGATCAGATGCGCTTCGACCCGCTTGGCATAGTCACTGATGAACCCAGGCACCTGGACACCGATCAACAGGCCTGCCGCAAACAACACCAGCCGTAGATAACTGAGCAACATGGGGGGAGAGATCCTTATTCGGTCTTGCCCTGGCTGACGCATTCACCGCGTCGCCAGAGGCTCCATTGGCCCGGTTCGTAGCGGGTCCAGGTTTCGTTTTCGGTCAAGGGTTCGGTGGCGATCACCGTAACCACGTCGTTGGGCGTGGTTTCGGCCTGGAAGTCGACGATCACATCGACGTCCTTCAAGCGTGCCGGGCCGAACGGGGCACGGCGAGTGATTTGCGCCAGTTTGGTCGAGCAGTAGCAGAACAGCCAGTCGCCGTCGCTGAGCAAGCAGTTGAACACGCCTTTGCTGCGGTACTCGGCACAAGCGGCCACCAGGTCTGGCAGCAGTTCTTCGATCTCTACCGGCTCAGGGAACGCAGCACGCACCCGGTTGAGCAAATCGCAGAATGCCGCTTCGCTGTCGGTATCGCCGACGGGGCGGTAGAAACTGGCGGTCGGGTTGAAGTCGGCCAACTGGCCGTTGTGGGCGAAACACCAGTTGCGACCCCACAACTCGCGCACAAACGGATGGGTGTTGGACAGGCAGACCTTGCCGACATTGGCCTGGCGGATGTGGCCGATCACCACTTCGCTCTTGATCGGATAGCGCTGCACCAGGTTCGCCACTTCCGACTCGCTGCTCGCCGCCGGGTCCTGAAACAGGCGCAGGCCACGGCCTTCATAGAAAGCGATGCCCCAACCGTCACGGTGCGGTCCGGTGCGGCCGCCGCGCTGCATCAGCCCGGTGAAGCTGAACACGATATCGGTCGGGACATTGGCGCTCATGCCCAATAACTCACACATGCTCGGACTCTCGATGAAAGGCAGGGGCACTGTTACAGACGTGGTTCAACCCGCAAACGCTGCGGGTTGCTCGGCACCGGTGGCCGGCCGTAACGATCATCACCGGCACCGCCGAACGGTTGATCGCCTTCAGGCTCGTCGGCCCGCGCCGCAGCCTTGGCGGCCTCCGCCCGCTCCTTACGAGCCTTGGATGCGCGCTCGATCGGGAAACGGATCGCCACGAGCACCAGATAAAGACCGAAGGCAATCATGCCGTACATGAACAGGTCGGAAATCGCCCGCCAGGCGTTGTTGCCGACCTTGAACAGTAGATCCAGTGCAGTAATGGCAATGGCCGGGGCAACCTTTTCCTTCACCGGGTCGATGATGGTCGGGCTAAACAGCAACACCGCCATCAGCAGCCGCAGCGGCTCACGCAGCCAGCGCCACATCCAGCGGGTGATGCGCATCCACACCAACAGGCAGCCTAAAGCGGCAAAGGCGTAGAGGCCCCAAGCGATCAGATAGTCGTTCTCGGTCATGGTGTCCATGGCAAGGCAGGCAAAGAGGCGCTTATAGTAACGACTTTTCGCACTTCAGGCTGCCCCGCCGTCTGCGATCCCCCAATTTCGTACAACGTTCGAGAGTCCTTCATGCCCCTATCCGCCAACGTTTCCGACGCGCCCATTGCCCACAAGGCCGACGGCGATGACCCGTATGCCTGGCTGCAGGAGCGCGACACCGACGCAGTGCTCGATTACTTGAAAGCTGAAAACCGCTATCAGGAGGCGCAAACCGCCGATCAGGCCGGGCTGCGCGAAATCCTGTTCGAAGAGATCAAGGGGCGGATTCTCGAAACCGATCTGTCGCTGCCCTCGCCCTGGGGCCCGTACCTGTATTACACCCGCACCACGGCCGGCGACGAATACGCCCGTCATTACCGCTGCCCACTTCCGACCGATGGCAGCCTGCACATCGACGAAAGCCAGGAACTCCTGCTACTCGATCCGAACGTGCTGGCCAAGGGCGGTTTCTTTTCCCTGGGCGCGTTCAGCGTCAGCCCGGACCACCAGCGCCTGGCCTACAGCATCGATTCCAGTGGCGAGGAGGTTTACACGCTGTTCGTGAAGGAGTTGTCCAGCGGCCGCGTCAGCGAACTGGAATTCCAGGACTGCGACGGCAGCATGACCTGGGCCAATGACAGCCTGACGCTGTTCTTCGGTGAACTCGACGACACCCATCGCCCGCACAAACTGTTCCGCTATCGGCTGGACGGCACCGCCGCCGAAGAAGTGTTCCATGAACCGGACGGCCGATTCTTCCTGCATTGCTACCGCTCAAGTTCCGAACGGCAATTGCTGCTGTCGCTGGGCAGCAAGACCACCAGCGAAGTCTGGGTGCTCGACGCCTCGCTGCCCCATCAGGCCTTTACCTGCCTGGCACCACGGGTCGAAGACCATGAGTACGATGTCGACCACGGCAAACTCGATGGCGAGTGGACGTGGTTGATCCGCACCAACCGCGACGGCATCAACTTCGCCCTGTACCAGGCCGCCGACACCGGCGTCGCGCCGACCGAAGCCGACTGGCAGAACCTGATCCCCCACAGCGACGCGGTGATGATCGATGGCATGAGCCTGAACGCCGAGGCCATGACCTTGAGCCTGCGTGAAGGCGGCCTGCCGATCATTGAAGTCCGCCCACAAGGCCTGGCGCCGTATCGCGTGCAATTACCGGATGCGGCCTACAGCCTGCATGTGCAGAACAGCCTGGAATTTGTCAGCGACAGAATCCGTCTGCGCTACGAGGCCTTGAACCGTCCGGCGCAAATCCGTCAACTGATCCTGGCCACCGGCGAGCAGAAAGTCCTCAAGGAAACCCCGGTGCTCGGCCCGTTCGACGCCGACGCGTACGTCAGCCAGCGGCTTTGGGCGACGGCGCCGGACGGTACACAAGTGCCGATCAGCCTGGTGGTCAAACGCGAATTCCTCGGTAAACCGACGCCACTTTATCTGTACGGATATGGCGCTTACGGCGAAAGCCTCGACCCGTGGTTCTCCCACGCCCGCCTGAGCCTGCTGGATCGCGGCATGGCGTTTGCCATCGCGCATGTTCGCGGCGGCGGTGAATTGGGTGAAGCCTGGTATCGCGCCGGCAAGCAGGAACACAAGCACAACACTTTCAGCGACTTCATCGCCTGCGCCGAACACCTGATCGCCAACGGTTTCACCACCTCATCGCAGCTGGCAATCAGTGGCGGCAGCGCCGGTGGCCTGCTGATCGGCGCGGTGCTCAATCAGCGGCCGGAGCTGTTCGGTGCGGCAATAGCCGAAGTGCCGTTCGTCGACGTGCTCAACACCATGCTCGACCCAGAGTTGCCGCTGACCGTCACCGAATACGACGAATGGGGCAACCCGCAAGAGCCAGACGTCTATGATCGGATCAAGGCCTACGCCCCGTATGAAAACGTCACCGCGCAAGCCTATCCGGCAACGCTGGTGATCGCCGGCTACAACGACAGTCGCGTGCAGTACTGGGAAGCGGCCAAGTGGGTGGCGAAATTGCGCGCGACCAAAACCGACACCAATCCCCTGCTGCTCAAGACTGAATTGGGCGCCGGGCATGGTGGGATGAGCGGTCGCTACCAGGGATTACGTGACGTAGCCCTCGAATACGCATTTGTTTTGAAGGTTTTGGGCATTGCCTGAGGAACTTGGCCCGGCGTCCCGGTCTTAACACCAGACGCCGGGCGCGCCTGGAACAGCAACAGACACAAGAAAAAGACCGTGACGACATGTCAGAACCGACCTTACTGAACAAAGAAATTCGCGACTGGCTGATGGACTGCGGCCTGTTCGATCAACTGCTGCCGGCCGACTTCGTGGCGGCTTCAGGTTACTTCAGCATCAGCACCATCGCCGAAGGCGAAGAGATCTTCCATGAGGGCGATGCCGGCAGTTTCATGTGCATCATCCACACCGGCCAGGTTGCGGTGCAGAAGACCAACAGCGAAGGGCAACCGGTGACCATGGCCACCTTGCGCAGCGGTCGGGCATTCGGCGAAATGGCCGTGCTCGACGGCGAACGGCGCTCAGCCAGTTGTGTGGCCGCGAGCAACTGCCAGTTGCTCAACCTGGGCAAGGACTCCCTGGAAAAGATGCTCAACGAAGCGCCGAAAATCGCCGCCAAGATCATCCGCGCCCTCGCCGTCTCCCTCTCCAAACGCTTGCGCATGGCCGACGGGCAACTGCTCTCGCAGCAGATTTAGACACTATCCGCCCGGCGTTTTGATTTTCGTCGTGCTCGGCTCAAGGCCCGGCAAGGTCTGGTCCTTGGGCGGGTTGGGCATTTCGATCGGCGGCAACAACGGTGGCCCACCGTTGCCGGTCTTGGGCACAGTGGTCGGGGTAATCTGCGGGTACGGCGTCGGCGTGGCAGTGCCGGGCGAACCGGGTATCGGCGTGGGGCCGGTAGGGATGGTTTGCTGCTCCTGGGCCTGCACTGCAGTTATCGAGAGCGCGGCCAGGGCAATGACCGTTAGAATGGTGCGCTTCATCAATGGCTCCGTTGGCCTTGTAGTCAATTGCAGGCTACTCCCAACCGCGTTCGTTTGCCTTCTTCCGCCTGTCATTTTCTCCTCAAGAGAGCCCCATGAAACGTTTCGTTCTGCTCGACACCACCCCCATTCCTGAAAACGGCGGTGCCCTGTGCCTGTTCGAATACGGCGAGGACTTCGTCATCAAGATTCAGGGCGGCGATGGCGGGCAGTTGATGAACACCCGCATGCACGGCTCCGAAGATGCCCTGGCGCAAATCCCCTGCCGCAAGGTCGCCGGCCGGCCGAATTCGCGGGTATTGATCGGCGGCCTGGGCATGGGCTTCACCCTCGCCTCGGCGCTCAAGCATTTGGGCAAGACCGCTGAAGTGGTGGTCGCCGAACTGGTGCCCGGCGTGGTGGAGTGGAACCGTGGGCCGTTGGGGGAAAAAGCCGGCAACCCATTGCTCGACCCGCGTACGGTGATCCGCATGGAAGACGTGGCCAAGGTGCTGCAAGCCGAGCCGCAGGGTTTCGACGCAATCATGCTCGACGTCGACAACGGTCCCGAAGGCCTGACCCAGAAAGCCAATAGCTGGCTCTACTCCGCCGGTGGCCTGAGCGCCTGCGCCAAGGCCCTGCGACCCAAGGGCGTGCTGGCGGTGTGGTCGGCCAGCGCTGACCGGCAGTTTTCCGACAAGCTGAAAAAGGCCGGCTTCAAGGCCGAAGAAGTGCAGGTCTTCGCCCACGGCAACAAAGGCACCCGCCACACCATCTGGATTGCCGAGAAGCTCAAGGGCTAGGCTAAACTTCAACACATAACCGTCATTAGTCTTTTACAAAGGTGAACCCATGAGTTCGTCAACGCCTCCAACCAACACCTCAAAGTTGGACCGCATCCTCGCCGACAACCAGCGCGACAAGGAAATGGGTTACCGCGACAAGGCCCTGAAGATGTACCCGCACGTGTGCGGCCGCTGCGCCCGTGAGTTCTCCGGCAAACGCCTGAGCGAACTGACCGTGCACCACCGCGACCACAACCACGACAACAACCCGCAGGACGGCTCGAACTGGGAGCTGTTGTGCCTGTATTGCCATGACAACGAGCATTCGCGTTACACCGATCAGCAGTATTTCGACGAAGGCTCGCTGAGTACGCCAAAGATTGCCAAGGCGACGCATAACCCGTTTGCGGCGTTGGCCGGACTGATGAAGAAAGAAGACTGAAGGTCTGCTGATCGTTCCCACGCTCCGTGGGTACGATCATCTCCAAACTGAACACCCCTCCCCCAATCCCCGTATAATCGCGCTTTTTTCCCGAAGGCACCCCGCTCGTGGCAGACAAACGGTACAGCTGCATTGGTTTGTATAACCCCAAATCACCGGAGAACGTCGGTTCGGTGATGCGCGCCGCCGGTTGCTATGGCGTGGCGTCGGTGTTTTACACCGGCAAGCGCTATGAGCGCGCCGCCGACTTCGTCACCGACACCAAGAAAGTCCACTACGACATTCCGCTGATCGGCATCGATGACCTGAAGAAAATCCTGCCGCTGGGCTGTGTACCGGTCGCGGTAGAACTGGTCGACGGCGCCCGCTCGCTGCCGGAATACACGCACCCGGATCGCGCCCTCTACATCTTCGGCCCCGAAGACGGTTCACTGGATAAAGAGATCCGAGACTGGTGCGAAGACGTGGTCTATATCCCGACCACCGGCTGCATGAACCTGGCGGCCACGGTCAACGTGGTGCTGTACGACCGCATGGCCAAGGGCAACAACACCCGCTCAGGCCCGAAATTCCGCTGAATCACCGCACATCCGATGGAACGAGCCGACCGCCTCGGCAGTCAGCTTAATTATCCATTCTTGAAGCCTGGAGACAGATCATGAGCGACCTCAAACGCGTAGAGCGCATCGAATCCACCCCGTTCCAGACTCAGCCCGCGCAGAACGTCCAGGGTTGGGAGCGCATCGGTTCCCTGGCCGGCGGCGTGGTGATGGTCGGCAAAGGCCTGCGGCGCGGTGGTGTGTTCGGGTTGATTCAAGTGGCCATTGGCGGCGTAGCGATGGCGCGGGGTATTACCGGGCACAGTTCGGCGAAAAGCTTTCTGGAAAAGAGCCGTCAGGACATGGTTAACGCTCGGGCCAGGATTGAGCGTGCCGGGGAAGAGTTGAGTCGGTTGAAGGCCAATGCCGAGGCGGCGACCAAAACCGCCACCGTGACCGGGAATGATTCTTTGAAGTCGCCGAAAGCCGGGGTTTGATCCGGCATTTGCGGTGAGGCTCAGGGCCTCTTCGCGACCCGACTTGCCCGCGAAGGCGGTATTACTGAAGCAACCCGGTATCAAGCACCTTGGAAGACTCGCCAATAACGCTCTCACTGAGCTGAACGAATTCCTTGGTATCGACACTCTCCAAACGCATCGCCCCACGCAATACATCATCCAGCGAACGCTTGTTGCGGGTCTTCAGGCGAATCTCGCGATCCAGTTCCTGCAGCAACACCACCGCTTTGGCCACCTGCGCCGGGTTGATCTGCTCCCCGCGCAAGGTGGTGACCTTCTGGCTGGCCTTGGCCAACTTGCTCTGCAGGCTCTCATACCGCTCATCACTCATGCCGCCCGCACGGCGCACCAGTTCGATGGCGTAATACTCGGCAAACCCTTCGCTGATCCAGCCGCTGCGCTGGCTGTCGTTGATCCGCCCGAACACCTGAGCCAATTCACGCATCAAGGTACTGGTGCCGCTTTCGCTGACCAGCGGCAGGCGGCTATTGAGATAGATCGATTCCCGCGCGGCCAGGCTGCCACGCCACATCGGGTCATTGGCGCCGACGATCAGCAATTTGCTGGGGTGACGCGGAAAAACTTCCTGCACTTGCGGCCACACGAACGTCAGCAGCGTCAGCACATCCATGCGGCGCATCCCCTGGCCTTGGGGCGAGGCCACGGTGACTTCGGTTTCCCCCAACCGCGTGCGACGGCTGCCGAGGTTACCGGCGAGCATCCAGCCAGTGGGACGGTCGAACAGGCGCGAGACGTTATCGATGCGGAACTTGTTTTTGCCGATCCGCGGCCAGGCGGTTTCGACGCTTTTCCAACCGGTGGGCAATTCGAATTCCAGGCGTGACACCAACTCGATACCGTCCTGCTGATCGAGTTTCGCCGCGGGCACCAGGTCATCGCCACGCATCAGCGCCCACGTTGGCGTCATGCGTGTATCGAAGCTGCCGCTCTTGCGCCCGTGGCTGATGCGCACGCGGTAGGTCAGGCTGGCCTTGTCGGCGGCCGGGCGCCAGACACCACGGACCTGCGTGCCCGGTGTGAGCTGCCATTGGCCGTCGGCCTTGAAATCGCTGTAGTGACTGCCGTCGCCCAAGTCGAAATCCAGACTGCGCACTGCCGAGCCTTGGGCCAGGGTCAGGCGCACTTCGGCCTGATCGCTTTGCGGCAACAGGCGCACGTGATAATCCAGATCGACTTTCTTCGCCGCCCACACGGGCGAACTCAGGGCCAGCAGCCCGACAGCCAACGCCCGGAGCACTCCCACCACCATACACACTCCTATTGTGGCGAGCGAGCTTGCTCGCGCCGGGCTGCGTAGCGGCCCAAAATTCTTGTGATCACCGCCGATTTTGTGAGTGCTGCGCACTGGAGCGCCAGCCCGGTCAAGCGGGAGCAAGCTCCCTCGCCACAGACTAAATGGCATCGGGAATTAACCCGCGCGAAAAATCAGATGATCTTCCCAATCGTCTTCGGCCACGCTGCCTTCGGCGAGCATGCGCCCGGACTGGGAAATACGTTCGTGATGCACCGCATCACGATCACCGCATACCAGGTGATGCCAGAGCGGCAGGTCCTTGCCTTCGCTGACCAGTCGATAACCGCAGGTCGGCGGCAACCATTTGAACTCATCGGCCTTGCCCGGCGTGAGCTGGATGCAATCGGGGACAAAGTCGCGACGGTTGGGGTAATCGGTGCACTGACAGGTTTTGAGGTCCAGCAGTTTGCAGGCGATACGCGTGTAGTAGACGGCGTTGTCGTCTTCATCCTCGAGCTTTTGCAGGCAGCACAGGCCACAGCCGTCGCACAGCGATTCCCATTCCTCTTGATCCAGTTGATCGAGGGTTTTGCGTATCCAGAACGGTTCGACTTTGGCGGCCATGGCTCAAGCATCAACATCAGGTGGTGAAAAGGCCGCCAGTCTAGTGCCAAGGCATCGGCGGGCCAAGCATTGGCGACTGCCGGTACGACGGCACTTGTCAGTTTTTGCGCCACCCAGTAGCTTTGCCAGTCGCAAGGAGCCCTCCCCAAGTGCCATTAACGCTCAACCGCGTTGCATTCAGGTGAACTGCTGGCTCAAAAAAACTGGCGCTCAGCTCAACTGTACCCGCCGGTTTTTCGACGACCCCCACTTTCAAACGTAAAGGAATCTCTTGATGAGTGCTAATCCACGCGTTGCCGATTACGCCATTCACCCTCAGTTCACCGATCGCTGGTCGCCCCGCGCCTTCACCGGTGAAACCATTCCCGAAGAGACCCTGCTGAGCTTCTTCGAAGCCGCCCGCTGGGCACCATCGGCGTACAACTCGCAGCCTTGGCGGTTTCTCTATGCGCGTCGCGACACGCCGAACTGGGAGCGTTACCTGGGCCTGCTGAACGAGTTCAACCGCAGCTGGGCGCAGCACGCCTCGGCACTGGTGATCGTGATCTCGAAAACCACCTTCGTGGCACCTGGCGCCAGCGAAGAAACCCCGGCGCTGTGGCACACCTTCGACACAGGTTCCGCCTGGGGCCACCTGGCGTTGCAAGCGAGCATCAGCGGCTGGCACACCCACGGCATGGCCGGTTTCGATCAGGAGCTGACCCGCAAGGAGCTGAACATTCCTGAAGGCTACGCGCTGCACGCCGCCGTGGCGATCGGCAAGCTGGGCGACAAGGCGACACTGGCCGAGTACCTGCAAGCACGTGAAGAGCCAAGCCCGCGTCGTCCGCTGAGCGAGTTGGCGGCTGAAGGTAATTTCACCCTGTAAAAACAAAAGATCGCAGCCTGCGGCAGCTCCCTACAGGTGTTCACAAAGCCCTGTAGGAGCTGCCGCAGGCTGCGACCTTTTCAGCTGCGCCTCAATACCCGCGCGCGAAATCCACTTCCCCACGCAACGCTTCACCCGCCTGATACGCCCGCAGGTTCTCGACAAACAGCTTCACCATCGCCGGTGGCGAAGTCGGTGCCGAGCTGTGGCCGGTCAGCAGCAGGCCCCACGCGGTCCAGAACGGATGACGTTGCGGCAGTGGTTCCTGACGGCAGACGTCGATCACAGCCCCGGCCAGATGCCCTTCCTTCAAGGCTTCCACCAGATCCGCATCGACCACCGCAACGCCGCGTCCGACGTTGATGAACAACCCCGTCGCCTTGAACTGCTTGAACAGGGCAGCGTCATACAGGTCGTGCGTATTGGGGGTATTCGGCAGCAGATTGATCACGTAATCCACCTCACCGACCAGGCGCGGCAAATCGCTCAGCGCGCCGACTTCGACAAAGGGCGCCTGCTCCCGGGCAGTGCTGGCGATGCCGTATAACTCGACGCCAAACGGCAGCAGAAACTGCGCCACTGTCTGACCGATATCACCGGTGCCGACAATCAGCACCTTTCGTCCAGCCAGGCTTTGACCCTGGCGATTGTCCCATTTGCGCTCGACCTGGCTGACCAGCCGCGCCAACACTTCGCGCTCGTGGCCGAGCATGTAAGTCAGCACGTATTCAGCCATGACCTGACCAAAAATCCCTACCGCGCGAGTCAGCCGATAGTGCCGTGGCAAGCCATCGGCCAGCAGCGGCGTGATACCGGCCCAAGTCGACTGCAGCCATGCAGGCGTATGGCCCTGACGCAACAGCGTCGCCAGCAGGTCCGGCTGACCGAGCCAGACCTGGCAGTCGGCGGCCTGACGGGCCAGTTCGGCGGAGTCACCGCTGGTCAATACTTCCAGATCAGGCGCTGCCTGACGCAACAGTTGGGCATACACAGGGTGGTCGTGTTCAGCAATCAGAACGCGCATGTTTCAAACCTTTCAAAAGCAGTGCAGACGACCGCCGACAGAGGATCACTCCATCGTCACGGCCATCGCCAAAATCATTCCAGTGTTTCATAAGGCTCTGAATAGAGCCTGTCTGCCGATTACATCGGGTCGTTGCGGCGCAGCAATTCTTCCGGCAAGTGTTCGATGTATTCATCCTCGGCCGGTGGCATTTGCAGGTGGTAGCCCTGCTTGTCGAGGTTCTCCAGTACTACAGCAATATCTTCGCGCGACAGCTTGCGCTCGGGGGTCAACACCAGGTCGAAAGCGTGGATGGCTTTGCCGAAAGCCGCCATCAGGGGTTCAGGCACGCGTTCCAGTGCATCGCTTTTGAGCACATAGAGGTACATCCCGCTTTTCTTCGAGCTTCGATAAATCGAGCAAATACGTTTCAAGGCTGTTCTCCGGCGGTGGCCAGGCTGTCGAGCAGCGCCTGGCCCATCAATTCGCGGCGCCAGCCACGCAGCGAATCAGGCAATTGGTAAGGACCATTGGGGAAGCCGCTCTTGAGCAGCGCTTCCAGGGTTTTCTTGCGCAGCATCAGCTCCGGCGCGATGTTCAGGCGCTCGGCTTCGGCCTGGCCGATGGCACGCAGCTGTTTGACCAGCGCGGCGGCTTCCACCGGCAATGGCTCCGGCACCGCTGGCGGCCACTGATCAGGCGACACACTGCCAGAGCGCTTGATCAGATCAAGCAGAAATTCGCCGTCCTGACGCACGGTGCGCGGGTGCATGTCTTCGATTTTCGCCAGTGCGCCGAGGTTGTCCGGTTGGGTGCGTGCCAACGGCCACAGTGAATGTTCACGGATAATGCGGTTGCGCGGCAGATCACGGGCGCGGGCTTCACGCTCGCGCCAAGCGCAGAGTTCACGCAACACGGCGAGTTGGGCGCGGGACAGCTTCCAGGCCAGTTTGGCGTCGCGATAGACCTCGTACGGGTCGACCTCGCGCCGCAGATTGGCGACCAGCTCGGCACCGTCTTCCAGGACCCACGCGTATTTTTCGTCAGAAAGCTTCGGACGCAGCTGTACGAAAACCTCCGCCAGATGCACGGCATCTTCGGCCGCGTAACTGATCTGAGTCTCGGACAGTGGACGTTGCAGCCAGTCGGAACGGGTCTCGCCCTTGGGCAGGTCGATGCCGAGCACGTCCTGCACCAGCCGCGAATAGCCCATGGAGAAACCCAGGTTCAGGTAAGCAGCGGCCAGTTGGGTGTCGAACAGCGGCGCCGGCAGACTGCCGGTCAGGCGCAGCAGGACTTCGAGGTCTTCGCTGCACGCATGCACGACCTTGACCACGGCCGGGTTTTCCAGCAACGCGGCCAAGGGCTGCCAGTTGTCGATGGTCAGTGGGTCAATCAGGTAAGCGCGTACGCCATCGCCGATCTGCAGCAGGCCTGCGATCGGGTAAAAGGTGTCGACCCGCATGAATTCGGTGTCGAGGGCAACGAATGGCAGCTGCTGCCACTCGGTGCAAAACTGACCGAGGCTATCGTTGTCGCGAATCCAGTGAATATCGATGGCCACACGGCTCTCCCTTGAAGAATGGCGCGCAGTATATATCGCCCCCGGCGATTTCCGCGCATCCACTGAACAAGAGCTTTAGCGAAAATACCTGCCGGACAGCAAGAATTGTCTGAAAGGCTAGCTGTCCTTACGCAACACGTAGACCCGCATCCGCGTGCAACCCGGTACCAAGTCCTGATGACTGAGCAAGCAGAAACCCGCTTGCCTGAACTCGGCCTCAAGCTCGGCCTTGCTGGCCTGTGGCTGGGCCTGTGCGCCCTCCACGTCCGAACGCTCGAGCTTGAAACGCCCATCAACCCGCACCGCCACAATCACGGTATCGCGACTGACCCGGTGGAACTCGCCCAGCATGGACAATCGATGCTCGGGACAGGCGATGCGTTGAAACAGTTGCAGGCAAAAAATGCAGTCAACCGCATTCGCCGACAAGCCGATGGTGAAGGCAGAACTCTGAAAGGTCTTGATCCGTTTCAGCAGGTTCTGCGGATGGTGGGTGCTGGCGTGATCGAGCATGTCCTGAGACGGATCGGTCGCGAGAATCACCCGGTTCGCATGCTCGGCCAGAACTGGCCAGAAACGCCCGACCCCGCAGGCCACATCAAGAATCAATCCCGGTTCGCCAGCGACCTGAAGCGCGTTACGCACCAATTGCTCTTCGCGCCAGAACGTCAAACGCCCCGCCAGGCCGCGCGGTCGCGGCTGTTTACAGACGCGGGCGTGTTCCTGATCGTAGCGCCGGGCGAACTCAAGCTCGAAGGCGGATGGGGGCTGCGCGGACATGTGTAATGGCTCTTGTTGGATGTTCCAGGCGCCGCAGATTAGCGGTCGTTACGTGAAAAAAAGCTCGAGTCGCTCATTTTTTGGCCAGCACACCGTCGCCCATTGCGCCGCGGCATCCGGCGAACATATCCAGACCCGGGTTGTAGACCGTGCTGTTGACCTCCAGCAGACCGAGCATCGAATGGAACAGGTTGTCCTGGCTTAAGGGTTTTTCACGATTCAGTTGCAGGCAATGGGTGTCCACCGAGAACGACTTTTGATAGCTGTCGGAGAACCACGCCAGCATCGCTACATGTTTCTGTTGTTCCGGTGCGAGCATGTAAGGCGTGCCATGCAGGAACAGGTTGTATTCGCCCAGCGACTCGCCGTGGTCCGACAGATACAGCATCGCGGTATCGACTTTGCCCTGGTTGCTGCGCAACAGATCGATCAGGGTCGACAGCACGTGGTCGGTATACACCAGCGTATTGTCGTAGCCATTGACGATGCTTTCGCGGCTGCAATTGTTCAGCGCATTGCTTTCACACACAGGTGTGAAGTGTTCGTATTCTTTCGGGTAGCGCTTGAAGTATTCCGGACCGTGACTGCCCATTTGGTGCAGGACCAGCACGGTGTCTTTATTCAGCGTGTCGATGAAGTGCTGCATGCCTTGCAGGAGAATTTCATCGCGGCACTCGCTGTTGGCGCACAGCACAGGGTCTTTCAGGTCACTCACGTCATCGACAGTGACCCGATCGCAGGTGCCTTTGCAGCCCGACTGGTTATCGCGCCAGATGACCTCGAGACCTGCACGCTTGAGCACGTCCAGCAGGCCTTCCTGGTTCTTCGCCTTGCTGGCGTCGTAATCCTTGCGACCCATGTTGGAGAACATGCAGGGCACCGACACCGCCGTTTCCGTCCCGCACGAATGCACATCGGTGAAGGCAATCAGGCCGGATTCCTTACTCAGTTTCGGCGTGGTGTCGCGGTCATAACCCAGGATGCCGAAGTTCTCGGCCCGGGCACTTTCGCCCACCACCAGTACCGTCAGGGATTTACGGTCGTGGGCCTGCCAGGCCGGTTTTTTCTGGGCATCTTCACCCAGTTTGGCAAAAGGTTGCCGTGCAGACACCACTTGCTCACGCAGATAACCGAACGAGGCACCGATGTAGTTGCTCGGCACCACCATCAGACGCAATTCATGGTGATTGCGAAACAACGACGACAGGCCTTGATAATTGACCAATGCGACACCGCCGATCACCGCAACCGACGCGACACTCACCAGCACTTTACTTAATAACTCACGGTGCCAGCGACGATAATTAACCGGGATTTTCCACAACAACCACGACGGCAAGACGCCGAGCAGCACGATATAAACAAACAGTTTTAGCGAGAGTAAGTCGCGTACTTCCGTGGCATTGGTTTCGGCGAAGTTACGCAACATACCGGCGTCGATCAGCACGCCATATTGGCTCATGAAGTACGCCACACCGGCACTGATCAGAAAGATCAGCGTCAACACGGGTTTCATCACGGGTCGGAATGCCAGCAAGGTCAGCACAATGTTGAAGGCCGCCAGGATCATCAGCCCGAACGCGACACGCATGACGATGCCTTGACCGTCTGCTGCGGTGATATCGAAGAGGTGTTGCCAGAGAACTAAATTGAACCCTGCCAATAGAAAGGCACTGGAAACCAACGTCACCCATTCGGGGCGCACGGCTTTGAACTTCAACATGTGATCGGCTGTTCCTGAAAAGAAGTGCCCGCGGCAAATGTGAAAATTTCATTGACCGAGACGCCACAAATCTTAATCAGTCAACCATCAATATTTCGTGAAAAAGAAGCCAACGAATAGTTGGCTTCTGATATTAGGCCAAAACTTCCAACACTGGCGACCCGTTTCAAGCCTGATGCAGATACCAGCGCCAGTCCTGCTCACCGACTTCGCCCATGAATTGCCGGTATTCGGCTCGTTTCACTGCCAGATAGACACCTAGAAACTCACTGCCGAATGCTTCCCCGGCCCAATTCGAGCCTTCCAGCGCTCGCAACGTGGTCAACCAGTCGGTCGGCAACAATTGCGCGGCCTGGGCGTAACCGTTGCCCTCCACCGGCGCCCCGGGGTCAAGTTGCTCGCGGATGCCGCGATGAATACCGGCCAGGATCGCCGCCGCCGCCAGATACGGGTTGGCGTCGGCACCACAAATACGGTGCTCGATATGCCGGGAGAATGCCGGCCCGCCGGGCACTCGCAAACTCACGGTGCGGTTGTCCACGCCCCAAGTGGCCGCCAGGGGTGCGTAGCTGTTGGTCTGGAAACGACGGTACGAGTTGGCGTTCGGACAGAACAACAGCAACGCATCGAGCAATGTGGCGAGCATCCCGCCGACCGCGTGTTTGAGCAGCGGCGTGCCGACCGGGGCCTCGCTGGCGAACAGGTTATTGCCGTCCTTGTCCGCCAGGCTGACATGCATGTGCATGCCGGTGCCGGCCAGGTCATCGAACGGCTTGGCCATGAAACAAGCCGTCATCCCGTGCTTGTGCGCCACGCCCTTGACCAGCCGCTTGTAGCGCACGGCTTCGTCCATCGCCTGCAAAGCGTCGGTGCGGTGTTCGAGGGTGATTTCCACTTGCCCCGGCGCGTATTCGGAAATCGCCGTGCGCGCCGGAATGCCCTGGAGCTTGCAGGCGCTGTAGAGGTCGGCCAGAAATGGCTCGATCTGTTCCAGTTCACGCAAGCCGTAGACCTGAGTCCCGCGTGGCCGCCCGCCATCGACATCCCGCGCCGGTTGCGGCCGACCGTTGCCGTCGCGCTGCTGATCCAGCAGATAGAACTCCAGCTCCGCCGCCATCACCGGGTAATAACCGTCGGCCTGCAAGCCTTCGATGACCTTGGCCAGCAGGTGCCGTGGGTCGGCGATGGTCGCGGGCATGCCCTCTTGCGGATGCATGCTGACCTGCACCGCCGCCGTGGGAATCAATCGCCACGGCATGCGCTGCAAACTGCCGCTGACGGGATAAGCGCGGCAATCGATATCACCGACGTCCCAGACCAGACCGGAGTTTTCCACGTCATCGCCATTGATGGTCAGGCCCAGGATGGTACTCGGTAGTGGCCGACCGCTTTCATACACCGCCAGCAACTCATCGCGATGCAGTAATTTGCCGCGTGGCACTCCGTTATTGTCGAGGATGAACAGCTCGAACATCTCGATATCCGGGTTCTGCTCAAGAAAGGTCAGGGCTTGCTCTTTGGTAGCGAAGGATGTCTTGGCACAGCTCATGGGAATTCTCGTCTATCCGCGTCAGGCAAACGCACAGGCGCCGCCGGTTTGATCCCGGCGCATGGCGCGGGACCTGTCAGAACAATCAACGGGAGATGCAAGAATCCGGCGGGCGCGCGTGACGGCAGTGCCACAAGGCCCAGAAGGCGAGTTCGGAAGGGAGTGCGACTGGACAACCGTCCATAGAGAAGACCGCGATAAACAGATGAGCAGCAGCGTCACACGGGCGGTTAAGCCGTTAAATCGGGATTTGAAGAACCTTGGGTGTGGATTGGCTAAACAATCGATTATTCGCTAAAGGGGATTAGCCGAGCGGTACAGTTATTTAATTTCTAAATACTGCTCCAGACTTTCTGATTTGCCGCCTCCAGGGCTCGCGCGCCTAATCGGCTCCTTGTTCCTGAAGGTCCGATTATGGAAAACGTTCGCGCAACCTCCCGCCCTGCCCCCTGGCTGATGTTCAGCATCATTCTTGTCGCCCTGAATCTGCGTCCGTCCATGGCCGCTGTCGGCCCGTTGCTGTCAGCCATTCGCGGTGATATCCCGCTGAGTTTCAGCCTGGCCTCGCTGTTGACCATGCTGCCAGTCATGGCCATGGGACTGGCAATGTTCTCTGGTATCGGTATCAGTCAGCGCTTGGGCGAGCAGCGCACCGTGGTGCTGTCGCTGCTGATCATCGGCCTGGCCACGGTGTCGCGGTTATTCCTTGATTCGGCGGCGGAACTGATCCTGAGCGCCGTGCTGGCCGGCGTCGGCATTGCGCTGATTCAGGCGCTGATGCCGGCCCTGATCAAGTCCCGTTTCAGCGACAACGTTTCCGTGTGCATGGGTCTCTACGTGACGTCGATCATGGCCGGCGCGGCAATTGCGGCGTCATTCGCGCCGTTGGTGATGACCCGCACCGGCAGTTGGCGAGTGGGGTTGGCGATCTGGGCGGCACTGGCGCTGGCGGCGTTGCTGTTCTGGTGCGTTCAACACACGGGAATGCCGACATTGGGGGAAAAGTCGTCCCGCAAAGAATCCTTTTTCCGCAATTCCCGCGCCTGGTTACTCGCAATCTTCTTCGGCCTGGGCACGGCGTCCTACACCTGTGTCCTGGCCTGGCTGGCACCGTACTACGTGGAAAAAGGCTGGAGCGAACAACAGGCCGGCTTGCTACTGGGCTTTTTGACGGCCATGGAAGTGTTGTCGGGGCTACTGACGCCCGCCATCGCCAACCGCAGCCGTGACCGGCGCCTGGTGCTGGTGGTGTTACTGGCACTGATCATGGCCGGTTTTTGCGGTCTGATTCTGAGCCCGCAACACCTGAGCCTGCTGTGGCCGTGCCTGCTGGGACTGGGCATCGGCGGGCTGTTCCCGATGAGCCTGATCGTGTCGCTGGATCATCTGGACAATCCCCAACGCGCGGGTGGGTTGACCGCCTTCGTGCAAGGCATCGGTTACCTGATCGCCGGCCTCTCGCCGCTGATCGCCGGGATGATTCGCGATCAACTGGGCAGTTTCGAATGGGCCTGGTGGTCACTGATGGGCGTCATGGCACTGATGATTCTGATGGTTCTGCGCTTCGATCCGCGGCATTACGCCAAACACATTCATTAACCCGGAACCCCCACCATGAAACGCACAGGTTTTGCTGCCGCTCACGTCGGCATGTTGCTCTGGGCGCTGTTGATTGCCGTCTCGTTTTCCGCGGCAGCCCAGGTCAGCCAGGCCATCGACCCGATTCTGCTGACCGGGTTGCGCTTGTTGTGTTGCGCCCTGGTGTTTTTACCCCTGCTGCTGTTCAAGGGCGATACCGCCATGACCGCCCGCGGCCTGCTCGGTCATGCCGTGCTCGGCATGCTGCTGGCGCTGTACTTCGGCTCGTTGTTCGAAGCACTGCGTTACACTTCGGCGGTGAACACCGGGACGATGTTCACTCTGGTGCCGTTGCTGACACTGCTGTTCGAAGCCATCCTGACACCCGACAGCCGCCTGAAACAACGCGCGTTGCCCATGCTGGTTGCCGCGGCCGGCGCCATGCTGCTGGTATTGAAAGGCGCAGGCCCCGGCGAACTGCCGTCGCTGTACGCGGTATCGGTGTATGCGGTCGGTTGCCTGGCAATGGCGCTCTACTCGCCCCTGAGTCAACGGCTCAAGGCCAGCAGCCTCAAGGGGCGCGGCCCGGTGGGCATGACCTTCTGGAACATGCTGTTCGGCGCACTGTTTCTATTGGCGTTTTGTGGATTCAGCGGCGGCTGGCGTTCGGCGTCGTTGCTGAGCGCGAGCGATCTCTGGTGGTTGATCTACCTGGCCCTGTTTGCCACCCTGGCGACTTTCTGGCTGCTGCATCGAGCCATTGGCGTGATCGCCCCTTCCTCAGTCATTTCCTACATCTACCTGAGCACCCTGTTCATCACACTGTTCCACTGGTTGTGGTTACGCCAGTCGCCACGCGCCCTGGAAATCATCGGCGCGTTGCTGGTGGGCGTCGGCATGTTGGCGCTGTTAATATCCAGCCGCGATGCGATGCCTGCACAGCAATCAGCGCTAAAGGCCTCTGGCCATGTTTCGGGTGATTGAACTCACAAGTCGTGTTCATAACACTATCTGTCCCACAACTGACCATGAAACATCCTACAAGGCATTCTCTTGGTACTATCGTTCCGCTAAGATCATTCGCACACGTTTGCGCACGGTCAGCGCAAGGAGCACAGCGAGACAGAACGGATGCTGAACAGTAACTTGCTTAGAAAGCTCGATATGCAAGACCTCATGGTGTTTGTTGCCGTGTATGAGCAAAGCAGCGTCACCGGTGTGTCGGAGGCACTTTGCGTCAGCCAGTCCACCGTGAGTTACTGCCTGAAAAAACTGCGCACCAGTTTCGAAGACGAGTTATTCATCAATACCCGCACGGGTATGCGCCCCACCTACAAAGCCAGCACCATGTATGCCCATGTGCTGAAGATTCTCGAAAGCATCAACCTGTGTCACGCCGGGACACCAACGTTCGATCCGACCTTGCAACCAGTCACCTTCAATATCTGTGCGCCGGAGTACTTCGAGCAACTGATCCTGCCGCGCCTGTTGAAGAGCTTCGATTTCGCCGACCTGCCGGTGATGGTCAACATGCACAAGTTCGAAACCGACATCCCGGCCGAAGAACTGCGCGACGGCAGCCTCGACCTGGTGGTCTGTTTCGGCCCGAACTTTCATCGAAGCCACACCGACTTCAACTCCAGACGACTACTGGAGGACGATCTGGTCTGCGTCTTCGACAAACGCGCCACGCCGCTGGAGCCGCGCTTGAGCCTGCAAGCGTTCACTGAACGTCGGCATGTGTTCCCGACGCCCTGGACGTCCACCACCAACATGGTTGACGGCTGGCTGGCTCAACAGGCCCACAAACGCCAGATTGTCGCGCGCTCCAACAGCTACAGCGCGGCACTGAAGATGATCACCGGCACCGACTTCATCCTGACCTTGCCCCGGCGCATCCAGCAATTGCTGGCCAATGAGGCGATCTTCAATCACTGCGAAGCGCCCAATGGTTTACCGGGCTTCACCCTGGACATGCAGTGGAGTCAAAGCGTCGACCAGGACAGCGCCAACACCTGGCTGCGCGAGCAAGTGATCAAGGCCTGCGCCGAGCAGGAAATGGCCTGAAACTCAGAGGCCGATGGCAGTCTTGGTGTAGGACTCTCGATCGATGTCGATGATTTCCACACAGAGTTGAACCTCAACCCCGACCGGCCATTCGCACACATCCTGCACCACGGCCAGCAGGCTTTCGGACAACTGCTTCTTGATCTGCGGCGAGCGACCGCTCAATAACGACAGCTTTACATGCATGAACGCCCGCTCGCCCGGTGCGGTACCCACCCTGAAAGTCTCGACCTTCACCGCACGGGCCTTGATGTCGAACTCTTCAAACTGCCCCGAAGCGACCAGCGCGTTGTTGAGTCGCATCAATGCCACATCGGCATTCAGTTCGGACAGGTTGGCGGTGTATTCCATGTGCAGGTGGGGCATGACGGGGTTCCTGAGGATTGGCAGAAAGGTCGTAGATATAACACCGCCCTGCTCACTCTGTCAGCGGAAGGATCGGACGTTCACTCATGAACGCCTCCAGGCGCGAGCGCAGCCAGCGTTCAGCCGGGTCGCTGTCGACATGGCTGAGCCAGACCATGGACAGGTCCAGGGTCGGCGTCTTGAACGGAAACGGCTCCTTGAACAGTTGGCCTGACGCAGCCATCGCCTCCGCCGTGTAGTCAGGCAGGCTGGCGATCAGATCGGTGCCGGCGAGCAACGCCGGCAATGAGCTGTATTGCGGAACGGACAGCACGACGTGGCGTGTTCGGCCAATCTCCGCCAGCCATTCATCGGCGTAACCACTGACATTGGCGGTGTGGGACACCAGCACGTGCGGCCGCGCGCAATATTCATCGAGGGTCAACGGCGTGTCCGACGCATCTGCACGCAAGATACTGGGCTGGATATGTCGCAACAACTTGCGTTTGGCGTTGGCCGGCAGGCCGCGGGTCTGGCTGATACCAACGGTGATATCGCCAGACGCCAGCAAGTCGGGAATGCGCCAGTAGTCGACATGCTGGACCACGAACACCACCTTCGGCGCTTCCTGGCGCAAAGAACGCAGCAGTGGCGGTAACAGACCGAACTCGACATCGTCCGACAGACCGATGCGAAACGTCATGGTGCTGCTGAGCGGATCGAAATCGTGGGTCAGGCTCAAGGCCACCGACAGCGAATCCAGTGCCGGCGACAGGTGCTGAATAATCTCCTCGGCCCGCGCTGTCGGCTCCATGCGATGGCCGACCCGAATGAACAGCGGATCGTTGAACATCGTCCGCAAGCGGTTCAGCGCCGCACTGATGGTCGGCTGACCGAGGAACAGCTTCTCCGCCACCCGCGTGACGTTGCGTTCGAGCATCAATGTCTCGAACACCACCATCAGGTTGATGTCGGCCTTGCGTAGTTCGTTGCGATTCATCCGTTGCACCCCGGTCCCCAAGACTGGATGACAGTTTAGGGAGGTGTCGCGATCGGCGTCTATGCAGGTTGGCAAACGACCCGATCCATAAAATCCGGGGGCACTCACCACTCAGGAGCGCCCGACTGAAACGAAGCTGCTCTGATTGAGCAGCTTCACCGCCTGGAACCTATATCTCCTTGACCGGTGTCTGCTCTTGAGTCCCTTTGATCAAATCGATGGCATGTACGCAATCAGACTTGTTGACGTAAGCCTCCCCACTGGCAATCGTTTCATGATTCCCCGCTCGCAAACGCCAGCGCCATTGGCCCTTGCCGGTCTGTGAGGTGCCACGGGTTTGCCTGTAAATCTCAAAGTACATTGATCGCTCCTTGCGATGGCTGATTACGACAGATCAGAGACCTGCGAAACCAGAGTAGATGAGGAATTTTTGCGGCAACGTCTTTCAATGTCAGGGGATATTTCGAAGGAAAAACCTTGATTGCCGAAACGATCAATGAATACGGGGGACGGTAATCAGAACGACTTGGTGGAGTTACTTTTCCTGTGGACGGACATATCTTTCTTACGCTGTTGTGCTGATTTTTCCGACACCAAAAACTCGGGGGAAAGCAGGACGAATGCGAAAATAGCCCGACGGAAAAAACTGCGTAAACGAAAAAACCCCGTAGATTTTCATCTACGGGGCTTTCTATGTATGGCGGAGAGATGGAGACTCACCTAAACGACATCCCCCTCCAACAAACGCCGTGCTTTAGCACCACCCAAAAAACAGCAAGATTTATTTTCTCAGCCCGAAAACCGAACGCAATTGAAGTACATCGAAAAAATTGGCGCTGGCCAAGAAATGATCAGAAGCAGAATGACTGACGTCTACCTATTTAGGTCTCGCCACCCATTGCCACTTTTGATCCCGGCTTTACAGGCTAGCAGTAACCGGTTCCCGTCTGACTCCATGGCACCACTACTTAATAGAGTCCCAATCAGTGCAACTGCTGCCGCTATACCCGCCTTCATGATAGTTTTCTTGGTGTTGTGAAAAGCGGTCTCGGATCGCACAGCCGCTGTTGTCCATTCACTTCAATTTGCATGCTTGTGTGAATTTATCCGTTTCTCGTGTAGATCCACCTACGGACACGGTCCCAGACCATTTAGAGTCAAACTCTTCCGACTGGAGCCCAAGTTGGATCACTGACTTCGCCTCACGAAGATCAGCTAAAACCTTGAGGATTTCCTCTTTCTCACGAGTGACGTACTGGGTGTATTGGTTATTGCGTTTCGCGCTCTCTACTGTGAAGCGATGGATCTCACCCTTGTCTACTTTGATGAGAAGTTTCCACTCTGAGCTGGTCCGCCCATCAGCCCATTTTTCTTCTTGCAAGAGTGCGAGGGAGAGGCCATCCGAATCGCAGTCGAATGCAACCGCTTGGCTCGGACTGATGTTGCCGAGAAGCATTGCTTTCTTGTCGCCTGAGAAGATGTCGTCCTGAATGGTTGTATCCCATTGAGCGCTGGCAGTAGATGAAATGGCAATACCGATAAGTACAACCGTTGCCGCTATCCCTGCTTTCATGTCGATATCCTTAGGAAAGATTGGCTGATCTTAGCTGCTCTCTGGGCACCTTGCCATCACATCACTCGTTCACCCTAGGCTCAAAAGCGGATGGCTAATGCACCTTAACGATGTCCACATATCAATTGGGTTTTCTTGTTAGCTGATATCACCTAGGCTTTCCAACTGATCAACAGCTGAAATTACAAGCCAAGGAGAAGATGGCATGACGGTAGATAAAGCCTGCCCGGTAGTGCTACGGAGAAGTGAAACGCTAGAAATTTTGGCTTTTGAGCATCCGCTGGCAGGTCTGCAATTGGTCAAAGGTAGCGTGGAATCCGGAGAGTCAACTGAAGTGGCCTCTGCACGAGAGCTGGTCGAAGAAGCCGGGATTCAAGGCAAGGTGATACGAGATTTGGGTACGTTGCGCTCGCATATAACAGGACACATGTGGGCATTCCATGAGTGTCATGTTGCGCAAGACCTGCCTGATACCTGGGTTCATCATACTGAAGATGATGGAGGACATGAGTTCATTTTTTTTTGGCATCCATTAATGAGTGAGCCCTCAGAAGCGTGGCATCAGATTTACAAAGATGCGTTGGGATTTATAAGACTTAGTCTCGCTAAAGCGCCAATGGAGAATTGACACTCAATTGCCACCTGTACGGCACGCCCATTTATGCAGCAGCAGTTCGGTAATCTCACTAGCCTGCTGCGTCGGCATAATCATTAAGGCGCGTCACCACCTCTACGCTAGCAGCTTAGCTGTTAGCCGTCACCTGACGCGCTCATAGTCAAGAGTCCATCTCGCCCAACTACTTACTATCACGAGGTTTGGTGCCGTATTTTCCAGTGTACGGGTTCACATTCCCTTTCGTACTGTAGTTATTATTCCTAGTGGTATCTGGATTTGTAGCGTGGGAAGGTCCGACATACGTTCCGTTACTTCGCGTATACCCACTGATGGTATGATCAGAACGACTTCCGTAAGAATAACTAGACTTGTACGAAGAATGCCCGCCGTAACTGCTACCACGAGCATAAGCATCCCCTGAAAGCGCTACTGCCGCCACCACAGCCGCCAAAAACAATGCCTTTCTCATACAACCTCCCGTTTCAGATCAATGAGAGCTCAACGATGCTGTCATCAAGTCACTCATTCCTCTTCGTCGTCATCCGATGAGGCCACTCCGCTGCCGTCTTCAACGTACGACTGACAACCTTCGTTGAATGACTGAGAAGGCGTGCTGCATGAGTTCTCGTCATCAATATCATTCTGCTCTGCCCAGTTATACCCAGCCTGATGCCCTGAGCAGTCACCCTGGCATTGATAGCCATCGAATGTGGCTGCGTAAGCCATCGCGCTGCCCAACAACAGCATTACCAGCGCGATGAATGCTCTCATTGGTGAGACTCCATCGGTAATGCTTGCGAGCATGATTCTCTCCAATTGAAAGCGCCACTTCGTGGTTACACAAACTGTAGCTCACTTTCTCTAGCGAGTTGCTGGGATTGGTGGAATGCCCGGAGTATCACGTCGCTCGCGGCGACTTCGCACTGCTTCATTCCGCTGCGTGATGACTGCGACTTGTTTGATGTCATCGCACGACGTATGGATGCGGAGCCCTCCTCCCCAAGCGAGCAGAAGGGCACTTAAACGCGCGATCCATGAAATGTGCGGTGAGCGCTTAGAGAGAGCCGAAAAGTCTTCCGGCTGCTTATGAGACGGGCAAACCACCCGTAATCCACAACTAGCTTATGCGATCTTAAATGCGCCCAATCCTCTGATGCTGACCCGTTTAGGATCATGTTTGGGCCTTCTATTTTATCGGCGATGTAACCGAGCCAACCAACCTTCGCTCTTGCCCTAAAAATGCCCTAAACCAAAAAACCAGAAACGAAAAAGCCCCGTAGATTTTCATCTACGGGGCTTTTCTATGTATGGCGGAGAGATAGGGATTCGAACCCTAGGTACCGGTGAAGGTACAACGGATTTCGAATCCGTCCCATTCGGCCACTCTGGCATCTCTCCAACGGCGCGCATCATAACAGCACAATCGCCGGAAGCGAACCCCCTTTAGCGATTTTTTTCCGTGCTATCAGATGCTTGCGTCGATTAAAGCGGTACGCCTAGACGGTTGGCGACTTCTTCGTAGGCTTCGATGACGTCACCGAGGCCCTGACGGAAGCGGTCCTTGTCCATTTTCTTCTTGGTGGCCTTGTCCCACAGACGGCAGCCGTCCGGGCTGAATTCGTCGCCCAGAACGATGGAGCCGTCGGAGAACACGCCAAATTCGAGTTTGAAGTCGACCAGCAGCAGGCCGGCGTCGTCGAACAGTTTGCTCAGTACTTCGTTGACCTTGAGCGACAGTTCTTTCATGCGAACCAGTTGCTCGGCGGTGCCCCAACCGAATGCCACTACGTGGGATTCGTTGATGAACGGGTCGCCCTTGGCGTCGTCCTTCAGGAACAGTTCGAAGGTGTAAGGGTTGAGCTTCATACCCTCTTCAACACCCAGGCGCTTGACCAGGCTGCCGGCGGCGTAGTTACGCACGACGCACTCGACCGGAATCATGTCGAGTTTTTTCACCAGGCATTCGTTGTCACCCAGCAGTTTGTCGAATTGAGTCGGCACGCCGGCTGCTTCGAGTTTCTGCATGATGAAAGCGTTGAACTTGTTGTTCACCATGCCTTTGCGGTCGAGCTGCTCGATACGCTTGCCGTCGAACGCCGAGGTGTCGTTGCGAAACAGCAGGATCAAGCGGTCAGCGTCGTCGGTCTTGTAAACCGATTTGGCTTTGCCGCGGTAGAGTTCTTCACGTTTTTCCATGATGGGCTCCGCTTGCTAAGTAGGTGGGCTAGGCGATGTGTCGCCAGTCGAGCCCTGAATCTTGATCGGCCAGTTGCAGCCAGTCCGGGTCGCACCCGAGGGTGTCGACAAAACATTGCCGGGCCAGCTGCGGCAGGTTGTTCTTGCTGCTCAGATGGGCCAGGACCAGGTGTTGCAGGCCTTGCCAGCCCAACTCGGCCACCAGGAATGCCGCCTGATGGTTGTTCAAATGTCCCAATTCACCGCCCACCCGCTGCTTGAGAAAGTACGGGTAGTGACCGCGAGCCAGCATGTCACGGCAATGGTTGGCCTCGATCATCAACGCATCGAGGTCCCGATAGCCGTCCAGCACCTTGTTGCAGTACGAGCCCAGGTCGGTCAGCAGGCCGAAACGCCGCTGACCATCGCTGAAAACATACTGCGTCGGCTCCTGTGCATCATGGGCCACGGCAATGACGCCGATGCTCAGAGGGCCGATTTGCAGTTGCTCGCCGCCAGCCAGAAGGCCTGCGGGTTCAATCGGTTTGCGCATCCCGCGCAAGGTCCCGCGACTGAGGTAGACAGGCAGATTGTAACGCCGAGACAGCAAACCCACGCCATGCACGTGATCGGCATGTTCGTGGGTCACAAGTATCGCGCTCAACTGCGCAGGGTTTACCCCAAGGCGCAGCAGGCGTTTTTCGGTTTCCCGCAAGGAGAAACCACAATCCACCAGCACATACGTGTCATCGCTGGCTACCAGCGTGCCGTTCCCTTGGCTACCGCTGCCGAGAACGGCAAAACGCATGCGATCAGCCCAGGTTGTCCTGAATCACGGTCAACACTTTGCGCGCCACGTCTGCTGGCGCCACGGTGTTGATGTTTTTCTCGACGGTAACTTGTACGTTCTCGCCGACCTTGCTCAGGCGAACCTGATAACGCTCGGCACGGGCTTCAACTTCTTCCTTGTTCGGCTTGCTGCCGAACAGGCTGCCGAAGAAACCTGGCTGCTCATCCTTCTTCTCGGCCTTTTCGGCGAGGTTGATGTAGTACAGGCCCAGGCTGCGGTTGATGTCCTCAACACGCCATTCGCCCTGTTCCAGCGCACGACCGACGCTCGACCAGGCACGATCCAGGTCGGTACCGACGTTGAGCACCGGGTTGCCACTGCCATCCTCGGTCAGGCTGACACGGCTTGGCGTATCGAAATCACGCGAGGCCAGCATGGAGACCGAACCGCCCTTCTCCGAAGTACGGCTCATGCTCGCGAGCATGTCGTCGACCAATGCTGCGTCCAGGCCGGTATTGACCGAACGATTGGTGAAGTCGACGTTGGCGGTGCTGCCGGCAGGACGCTCGGCGCTGACCACATAGACTTCACTGGTGTTGCGCTGCACGCCTGGCTCGATACGCACCCGTACGCGGGTTTCGCTGTCGGCGCCGACACCGGCCGCGCTCAGGCGCTTGGCCATGGCTGCGGACAGTTCGTCGGAATGCTGCCAAGTGGTAGTGAACTCACCGGTTTGCGGGCGCTGTTCGTCCAGACGGAAACCGTTGTCCTGGAAGAACTGCACGGCCACTGGCCAGACTTCGGCCGGTGGGTTCTGCGCCATGATCCAACGCGAATCGCCGCTCTTCTGCAACGAGTAGGCGCTGATATCAGCCGCCGCCGACAGCGGCTGCGGACGAGGCACGACATATTCGCCCTTGGCGGTATCGTCGGCCACATTGCGCGGGATCGGCAACAGTGGATCCAGACGCTTGGAGGTGCTGACGTTCGGTGGCAGTTGCATCGGTGCAGTCTGTTGCGCTTCCAGGTAATCGCTACCACGGTCACGGAAGTAACCTTCCGGGCCCCAGATCCATCCGCAGCCACTGGTGCTGGAGATAATCAAGGCAAGTGCGGAAAGTCCGGCCATTCGCTTCATGCGTAGTACTTCCTCAATTAAACCAGGACGCCGGACTGGCGCATGGCCTGCCGCAGCGGTTCGTGACAGGCAGCACTGAGCCAGGTGAGCGGCAGACGGATACCGTCCGGCATCAGGCCCATTTCATGCAGCGCCCATTTCACGGGGATAGGGTTGGATTCGATAAACAGGGTTTTATTGAGTGGCATCAGCTTTTCGTGGATCGCCCGGGCTTTGACGGCATCACCGGCCATCGCAGCGGCGCACAGCTCGCTCATGGCGCGCGGCGCAACGTTGGCGGTCACCGAAATGTTGCCCTTGCCACCGAGCAGCATCAGCTCGACCGCGGTCGCATCGTCGCCGGAATAGACCAGGAAGTCGCTGCTCACGCCGGCCAGGATGTCCTTGGCGCGCTGCAGGTCGCCCGTGGCTTCCTTGATGCCGATGATGTTCTTCACGGTCGACAGGCGGATTACCGTCTCGGCCTGCATGTCGCACGCGGTACGACCCGGCACATTGTAAAGAATCTGCGGGATATCGACCGCTTCGGCGATGGCGCGGAAGTGCAGGTACAGGCCTTCTTGCGTCGGCTTGTTGTAATAAGGGGTTACCAGCAGGCACGCATCGGCGCCAGCGTTCTTCGCGTTGGTCGTCAGTTCGATCGCTTCACGCGTCGAATTGGCGCCCGTACCGGCGATCACCGGAATACGCCCTGCAACCTGGGCAACCACGCGACGAATCACTTCGATGTGCTCGTTCACGTCAAGCGTGGCCGACTCACCCGTAGTGCCGACCGCCACGATGGCGTTGGTGCCCTCTTGCAGGTGGAAGTCCACCAGTTTGCTCAGGCTGTCCCAGTCGAGACGACCCTGTGCATCCATGGGTGTGACCAGTGCCACCATACTGCCCGCAATCATGCAACCGCTCCTGCCGGAAAAAGAGAGCGGTAATGGTACTGGCGCCAAGATGCTTGTACAAGCGAAGTACTGCGCTGCCGCCATTCCCCTTGGCGCTGCTTTTCGCTACCCTTCAGACTTTGATCGGTACTGATAAGCTCGTACGCCGGTTTCCAGCCTCCATTTTCGGCATCACAAGCCCCGATCCAGCGTTGCCACCCCTCGCTCTTGCCATACTGGAGCACGTTGCAACCTTCGGCTGGGGGTTTGTGAATTCGCATCCGCAGGCTCGTCCCGGCAAAAAAGCCCATAAACAGTATCGACCGCTCATCGCTTTAGGAATGCTGCATGTCCACCCCCACAGTTCGCGAACAATTCCTTGTCATCAGTGCCCTCGGCGCCAACCCCATGGAGCTGACTAACGTCCTGTGCCGCGCCAGCCATGAAAACCGCTGCGCCGTGGTCACCTCTCGCCTGACGCGTCATGGCGAATGCAGCGCGCTGATCCTTGAGATCTCCGGCAGCTGGGACGCCCTGGCGCGCCTCGAAGGCAGTCTGCCAGTACTGGCCAAACGACACGCTTTCACTGTCAACGTGGTGCGCAGCGCAGCCCTGGAGAACCGCCCCCAGGCCCTGCCGTACGTCGCCTACGTCAGCTCGGCCTACCGCCCGGACATCATCAACGAGCTGTGCCAGTTCTTCATGGACCACAACGTCGAGCTGGAGAATCTGACCTGCGACACCTATCAGGCTCCGCAGACCGGCGGCACCATGCTCAACGCCACGTTTACCGTGACCTTGCCGGCCGGCACCCAGATCAGCTGGCTGCGCGACCAGTTCCTGGATTTCGCCGACGCCATGAACCTGGACGCACTGATTGAACCGTGGCGCCCACAAAACCCAATGTAAGGAAGCTTTCATGGCCGTAGCCATCGACCAACCGGTTGCCGACTTCGAAGCACCCGCCACCAGCGGGCAGACCGTCAGCCTCGCGGCCCTCAAAGGCAAGCAAGTGGTGATTTACTTCTACCCGAAGGACAGCACGCCGGGCTGCACCACCGAAGGCCAGGGTTTTCGCGACCAGTACGCGGCGTTCAAGGCGGCCAACACCGAGGTGTTCGGCCTATCTCGCGACAGCCTGAAGTCTCACGAAAACTTCAAGTGCAAGCAGGAGTTCCCCTTCGAGCTGATCAGCGACAAGGACGAAGCCATCTGTCAGCTGTTCGACGTGATCAAGCTTAAAAAGCTCTACGGCAAGGAATATATGGGTGTTGATCGCAGCACGTTCCTGATCGACAAGGATGGCGTGCTGCGTCAGGAATGGCGCGGCGTGAAGGTGCCGGGGCATGTGGATGCGGTTTTGGCGGCTGCTCAGGCGCTGAACAAGGCCTGATTTTTTGGGCGTCTATTCGGACGCCTTCGCGGGCAAGCCCGCTCCCATAGGGATGGTATGAACCCTGTGGGAGCGGGCTTGCCCGCAAAGAGGCCCTCAAATCGACGATCAAAGCAGCGGCGACACCTCCGGCTCCTTGCGCGGCCAGGCATCCAGCACGGCTTTGAACAACGTCGCCAGGGGAATCGCAAAGAACACGCCCCAAAAGCCCCACAACCCGCCAAACAGCAGCACCGCGCAGATGATCGCCACCGGGTGCAGGTTGACCGCCTCCGAGAACAGCAGCGGCACCAGCACGTTACCGTCCAGCGTCTGGATGATCCCGTAGACCGCCATCAAATAGATGAACTGATCGCTCCACCCCCATTGGAACAGCGCAATCAGCAGCACCGGCACGGTCACCACCACCGCCCCGACATAGGGCACCACTACCGACACACCCACCAACAACGCCAGCAGCGCCGCATAGTTGAGCCCCAGCGCCACGAAAGCGATGTAGGTCACGCCCCCACAAATGAAGATTTCGATGACCTTGCCACGAATGTAATTGGCAATCTGCCGGTTCATTTCCTGGGCGACTCGAGTGATCAGCGCTCGCTCCCGCGGCAGGTAACCACGCACCCACTGGCCGATCATCTCCCGGTCCTTGAGGAAGAAGAACACCAGGATCGGCACTAGCACCAGGTAGATCATGATGTTCACCAGCAGCGGCAAGCTCGACAACGAGAACGTCAGCGCCCACTGGCCGAATTTGCCGATCTCGCCCCGCGCCACTTCGATTGCCTGTAGCACTTGCTCATCCGACACCAGATGCGGATAACGCTCGGGCAGCAGCAATAGCAGTGATTGCCACTTGGCGAGCATGCCGGGCAATTCGTTGAACAGCGTGATCAACTGATGCCAAAGCAATGGCACCACGACGAGGATGAATACCAGCAGCCCCCCCATGAACAACGCGAAGACCAGCCCCACCGCCGCGGCCCCCGGCAGACGCAGGCGCTCGAGGATCACCACCAACCCCTGCATCAGATACGCCAGCACCATCCCGGCCAGCACTGGCGCAAGCATTCCACCCAGGGTGAGTACGGCGGTAAATGCCAGAAACAGCAGCACCGCCAGCACCACGGCCTCTTCATCCGAGAAATAGCGCTGAATCCAGTCGCGTAACACTTTGAACATCAATAATCCTTAGGAACGAACGCCGCAGGTTTCAGGCTTTTTTCAACCAATAGCGGTAAACGCCCGCCTCATCTTCTTCACGAAGCAGCGTATGACCGGCCAATCGGGCAAAGGTGCGAAAATCGCGCTGAGAGCCCGCATCGGTGGCAATCACCTTGAGCACCGCCCCGCTGGCCAGTCGGTTGAGTTCCATCTTGGCCTTGAGCAACGGCAGCGGACAATTCAGACCGCTGGCGTCCAGCTCGGCGTCGTGGGTTACAGCGTCAGTCATCGAATCACTCCGGGGCAGGGGTTGAGTCGCTTAGAATATCTGGTCCCAAGCGTAGTGTCCGGCTACAGTAACGTCTTTGTCGACTAAGGCTTTGTGCATGACTTTTTTGCGCCCTACCCTGCTGACGCTCGCTTGCCTGCTCGCCTCACCGGGCTTCGCCGACGACTTGCCGTCACTCGGTGACGCCAGTTCTGCCATCGTCTCGCCGCAACAGGAATACCAACTGGGCCGTGCGTGGCTGGCGATGCTGCGCAGCCAGGTGTCGCAACTCAACGATCCGCAACTCAAGGATTACGTCGAATCCAGCGTCTACCGGCTTGTGGAGACCAGCCAGGTCAATGACCGGCGCCTGGAGTTCATCCTGATCAACAGCCCACAGCTCAACGCTTTCGCCGCACCGGGTGGGATCGTCGGCGTCAACGGGGGCTTGTTCCTCAACGCCCAGACCGAAGGCGAATATGCCTCGGTCCTGGCCCACGAACTGGCCCACTTGTCGCAGCGTCACTTCGCCCGTGGTGTCGAAGCCTCGCAACGCATGCAAGTTCCTATGATGGCTGCATTGCTGGCCGGGATCGTGATTGCCGCTGCCGGCGCAGGCGATGCCGGGATCGCAACCATTGCCGGCACCCAGGCGGCGGCGATGCAGGAACAACGACGGTTCTCGCGCCAGAACGAACAGGAAGCCGACCGTATCGGCATCATGAATCTGGAGAAGGCCGGTTACGATCCGCGCTCGATGCCGACCATGTTCGAACGGCTGATGCGCCAGTACCGCTACGATGCCAAGCCGCCGGAATTCCTGCTGACTCACCCGGTGACCGAATCGCGTATCGCCGACACCCGCAACCGTGCCGAACAGGCCAAACCGGGCGGTATCGAAGACAGCATGCGTTATCAGCTGATTCGTGCACGCGTGCAGCTGATCTATGAAGAAACCCCAGGCTTGGGTGCCAAGCGCTTCCGCGCCCAACTCGATGAAAACCCGAAAAACGACGTCGCGCGCTATGGCCTGGCAATCGCCCAGATCAAGGGCGGCCAGCTGAATGAAGCTCGCGAGAACCTCAAGCAGCTGCTGACCAAGTCGCCGAACGAGATCATCTACAACCTGGCGCAGGTCGATCTGGACATCACCA
The DNA here is from genome assembly GCF_059492165.1 of Pseudomonas sp. Pseusp15. Lineage (NCBI taxonomy): Bacteria > Pseudomonadati > Pseudomonadota > Gammaproteobacteria > Pseudomonadales > Pseudomonadaceae > Pseudomonas > Pseudomonas sp. Pseusp15. Next base: position 513,696 of record NZ_CP168523.1, on the reverse strand, counting down.
ATAATCGTCTGCCCGATGCTCAGTCACGGGTTGACCGGATGCTGACTCAGTATCCGGGCAACTACCCACTGAATCAGGTGCGTGTCGATCTGCTGCTCAAGCAGAATCGAGCAGCCGATGCGGAAAAAGCGCTGGAGAACCTGCTCAAGACCCGCCCCGAAGATCCGGACGTCTGGTACCTGGTGGCCGAGACTCGCGGCCTGTCGGGCAACATCATCGGCCTGCATCAAGCTCGTGCAGAGTACTTCGCACTGATCGGCGATTATCGCCAGGCGATCCAGCAACTGGACTTCGCCAAACGCAAGGCGGGCAGCAACTTCCCGCTGTCATCGCGGATCGACGCACGGCAACGCGAGCTGATGGAGCAGGAACGCATGGTCAAGGACATGATGGGCTGACCGCTTCGAGGTCAAAATTCAGGTACAAAAAAACCGCCTCTTTCGAGGCGGTTTTTTATTAAGCCGACAACCGGTTTATTCAGCCAGTTTGAAGGTGATGAAGCTGGCGCGACCCTGGCGCAGAACCCGCATCGACACCGAGCGGTTCTTCGGCAACGCCTTGGCGATCTCGGTGAACTCCTTGGTGGAGCCGATCGCCTGGTTGTTCAGGTGAGTGATCACATCACCAGGCTGCAAGCCGATCAGGGCAGCAGGACCGTCCTGCACGTCCTTGATTACCACACCACCTTTAAGGTCGTAGGCTTTCTTCTGCTCATCGGTCAATTCGGCCACGGAAACACCCAGGCGATTGCTGCTGCGCTCCGCGCCAGATTTAGGCTGGGCGTCCAGCTCTTTGCCTTCTTCAGGGATAGCGCCGACGGTCAGCTCGACATTCTTGCGTTTGCCTTCGCGGATCACCTCAAGATTGGCTTTCGAGCCGGCCTTCAGCGCACCCACCAAGTGCGGCAGATCGGCGGACATGACGATCGGTTGACCGTTCATGCTCAGGATCACGTCGCCCACTTGCAGGCCACCCTTGGCAGCCGGACCGTCATCCTGGATCTGAGCCACCAGCGCACCGGCCGGTTTCTCAAGACCGAACGACTCGGCCAGATCTTTGCTCACTTCCTGGATCACCACACCCAACCAGCCACGGCTGACTTTACCGCCGCTTTTCAGCTGATTGGAAACGTCCATCGCCACATCGATAGGGATCGCGAACGACACGCCCATGAAGCCGCCGGAACGGGTGTAGATCTGCGAGTTGATGCCGACCACTTCACCGGCCAGGTTGAACAGCGGACCACCGGAGTTACCCGGGTTGATCGGCACGTCGGTCTGGATGAACGGAACATAGTTTTCGTTCGGCAGGCTGCGACCAATGGCACTGACGATGCCTTGGGTCACTGTGTGATCAAAGCCGAACGGCGAGCCGATGGCCACGACCCACTGACCGGCCTTCAGGTCCTGCGATTTGCCGAGCTTCAGAACCGGCAGGTTCTTGCCTTCGATTTTCAGCAAGGCGACGTCGGAACGCGGATCGGTACCGATCAGCTTGGCTTTCAACTCACTGCGATCGGCGAGGCGCACGAGAATCTCGTCGGCATCGGCGATCACATGGTTGTTTGTCAGGATGTAGCCGTCAGGCGAAATGATGAAACCCGATCCCAGGGACTGCGCTTCGCGCTGGCGATCGCCACGAGGTGAGCGTGGCTGCTGCGGCATACCACGTTCAAAGAACTCGCGCAGCATCGGCGGCAAGCCTTCAAGATCAGGCATTTGCTCGCTGGACACTTTGCGTTCTGGCAACTTCTGGGTAGTACTGATATTCACCACCGCGGGCGAGGCCTGCTCGACCAGTTGCGTGAAGTCAGGCAAGTCGGCCGCTTGCGCAGTGACCGCCTGACCGAGCACCAACACGGTGGCAAAAATGGAGAGATAAGACTTCAAGCGTGGTATCGACATACGGCTCCCGTTACGACGAGCATGGTTAAGCGATATGGAGCAAGGAACACCGGAAACGATACGCCGGTATTTTTGTTCCGGGAACAACAAACAAGGCCAGAGCCGAGGGGCTCTGACCTATAAAAAATTTTCGGGATATTTGCAAATGAAAATGCTCGGCAAAACATTTCGAGGCCTCAACGACGGGGTAGCCATTGCCAACCTCCCGCACCCTACAGCCCCGATTGATGAGCATGACTGATCAGCTCACTGCTTGTTGGTAGCCGCGGCATCGTTGCGCATGGACAGCGCAATCCGTTCGGCGGTACCAATCGGTATTTCACCGACCACGGTCACCATTATTTCGCCTTGCGGAGTGGTCAAGCGACGGGACACAGCGACTGTTGGCCCCAGCTGGGTACGGGTGTCGGTGACTGTTGCCCCATTCAATGGCTCAAGGAACACCGAGAATCGGGCCAGACCGTCGTCGAACATCAGACTGTTGACCTGGACTTTGGTATCCGGATCCTTGTGAGAGTTACTGCTGGTCAGTTCGAAACCTGGCGGCAACCAGTCAGAATGCCAGACCTGCGCAGTCTTGACGGCGGACGCCTTGTCACTGTCCAGGTTAATGGGCTTGCACTCGGAACCTGCCTGCAAATCGCTGTCGGAAGGCACCTCGGCAGTATCCAGCCGGGTGAACTGGAACCGTTCCAGCAGTTGCCCTTTGTCATTGAGCAACAATGACTTCAACGGCAAGCCTGTTTCCTTGTCCAGATGCAGTTCAAAACCATAGCGGTGCTGATCGCGAGGTGTCAACGAGACGATCACCGCCGAACGCCCGGCCACGCGCGACTTGCCGATGACGGCAAGGTCATACCAATTCTTTAGCTTTTGTGGATCGAGTGCACGAGCAGCGGAGTTGGGTGAGTCCCCCAGCCCTGCCATCAGGGTGCCGCTGACGCATTGAGTATGCCCATCAATGCGCACGACTTCCTGGGCCGAACCGTCGAGCTGAAGTAAACGCTCTTGGACTTTGCCATCCTGGACGCGATGCCAGATGTTATGGGTAGAAAAACTACCGTTACGCTCGTAGACGAAAGTACCGTGAAAGCTCTGCGTTTGCTCCGCCTGTCCCAGACGCTTCAGCCAGTCCTGGGCTTCATCGGCATGGGCTGGAACAATAAACCAGCCACTGAGCAGAAGCGTAAGTAGAGGTATGGCGCGCATGATCCTCCTTAACGGTTTTCCAGGCTTGCTGCACGAGCGTAAGGCAGAGCGCTCTCAGTACCTTTCAGTGCAGCCTGTTGAGCATGTTGGCGCAAGTAACCTGGCAGACGCTGATCGTGCCAGCCTGGCTGACCTTGCAATACACCGTTGGCCATAGGGCCAGTGGCGTCCGAACTCTCATTGTAGCCTGCCAATACAGCGGGACCCTTGACCTGAGGAGTGGTCAGACTTGGCTGATTAGAATGCTGAGCCAGTTCGACACCTGCGATCTCGTCCTGGTTGTACAGACGTACACCTGCCAGCACGGCAATGGTCACCGAAGCAGCGACTGCCAGACGACCCAGGCTGCGCCATGGACCACGAGAGGTTTTTGCCGGTACGGCTTCGTCAGCCAGCGCAGCAGAAACTGCCGCAGCGATGTCCAGACGAGGGAGCAGCAGGTCCTTGTGCATGACTGCCCGAGCGATCTGGTAACGAGCCCAGGTTTCGCGGGTTTCAACATCGTCGAAGGCATTCAACACCCGACGCAATTCCAGTTCGTCCGCTTCGTTATCCATCACTGCGGACAGCGATTCCTGCAGGGCTTCACGACTCATGGCGTTCCTCTCTTGGCTGTCGCCGCTGTCTCAGTTTTCCTGCAACAACGGCTGCAGGGCTTTATCGATGGCCTCCCGGGCGCGGAAGATCCGGGAGCGCACGGTACCCACCGGACACTGCATGACGCTGGCAATGTCCTCGTAACTCAGACCATCGAATTCACGTAAAGTTAAAGCCGTACGCAAATCTTCTGGCAGTTGCTGAATGGTTCGATGGACGGTGCCTTCGATCTCATCCCGCAGCAATGCACGTTCTGGCGACTCGAGATCCTTGAGGCCATGATCGCCATCGTAGAACTCTGCATCCTCGGAACTGACATCGCTATCCGGCGGCCGACGGCCGCGTGAAACCAGATAGTTTTTCGCCGTGTTGATGGCGATACGGTAAAGCCACGTATAAAACGCGCTATCTCCGCGAAAATTACCAAGTGCACGGTATGCCTTGATAAAGGCTTCCTGTGCGACATCCTGGGCTTCATGGGTGTCGTGCACGAAACGCACGATCAACCCGAGAATTTTGTGCTGGTATTTCAGCACTAGCAGATCGAAAGCTCGCTTGTCGCCGCGTTGAACGCGCTCGACCAGCTGCTGATCCTCTTCCTGGGTTAGCATGAACACTCCTCGATAAGCTCGAAGGAGGCTTGCATTACTGAACGACCAGACTTGCAAACATAGACTCGGGCTTTTCGCAAAAGTTCTCCCCCTCCAAGCAAGTTTCCTGCGGGCTCTGATTTGGCACGCACGAAAAGCGCAGCGCGGGAAACCCAGGCTGCGCGAATAATCTTGTCATCGGATTCGTCAGCAGGGACCTAACCGCAAGTCCCGCACCGAAACCGACACTGTCCCTTGTTCCAGGCAACCGTCTATTGATCTTGAGCCTTTGGCAAAAGTTCCATATTTATAGCCGCCTGAAACCAACATTGTGCAACCGTGAAACGAAAAAGACTGTTAAATCCACGATACAGTCGCCTTGTCGCCAACACAGTCAAAAAAACTTCCGACGAAGAGTCCAGTCTTTTCCGTCACAGTAGTTTCACAATGCCATGTGGGCCCGGCTATTGTGCCGCTCCCCCCCTCTATATACTAGTGGGCTGTGTGGCTGTCCTGACTCGCCGATCCAGCTGTCTTGCGCCACCCCCGACCCGGGTCGCTTTGAGCGGAATCCTGAAATGAGCCAACAGTTTCAACACGATGTTCTGGTAATTGGCAGCGGTGCTGCCGGCTTGAGTCTTGCGCTGACCTTGCCCGGTCATTTGCGCATCGCCGTATTGAGTAAAGGCGACCTCGCCAATGGCTCGACCTTCTGGGCCCAGGGCGGTGTCGCCGCCGTCCTGGATGACACCGATACTGTCGAGTCCCACGTCGACGATACCCTCAACGCCGGGGGTGGCCTGTGCCATGAAGACGCCGTGCGCTTTACCGTCGAGCACAGCAGAGAAGCGATTCAATGGCTGATCGACCAAGGCGTACCCTTTACCCGTGACGAACAGTCCGGCACCGAAGACGGCGGTTTCGAGTTTCACCTGACCCGCGAAGGCGGTCACAGCCATCGACGCATCATCCACGCCGCCGATGCGACAGGTGCGGCGATCTTCAGAACCCTGCTCGACCAGGCCATACAGCGGCCCAACATCGAGCTGCTGGAACAGCGGGTCGCAATCGATCTGATCACCGAAAAGCGCCTGGGCCTTGAAGGCGACCGCTGCCTCGGTGCCTACGTCCTCAACCGCAGCACGGGTGAAGTCGACACTTACGGTGCGCGCTTCGTGATCCTTGCGTCGGGCGGCGCGGCGAAGGTCTACCTCTATACCAGCAACCCTGATGGCGCCTGCGGTGATGGCATCGCCATGGCCTGGCGTTCGGGCTGCCGGGTGGCGAACCTGGAGTTCAACCAGTTCCACCCGACCTGCCTTTATCACCCGCAAGCCAAGAGTTTCCTGATCACCGAAGCCCTGCGCGGCGAAGGCGGACACTTGAAGCTGCCTAACGGCGAACGCTTCATGCAGCGCTTCGATCCACGGGCCGAACTGGCACCACGGGACATCGTCGCCCGCGCCATCGACCATGAGATGAAGCGCCTGGGTATCGACTGCGTTTACCTGGACATCAGCCACAAGCCTGAAGACTTCATCAAGACGCACTTCCCGACGGTCTATGAACGCTGCCTGGAATTCTCGATCGACATCACCAAACAACCGATTCCGGTGGTGCCGGCGGCGCACTACACCTGCGGCGGCGTGATGGTCGATCAGCGGGGCCGCACCGACGTGCCGGGCCTGTATGCGATTGGTGAAACCAGCTTCACCGGCCTGCATGGCGCCAACCGCATGGCCAGCAACTCGCTGCTGGAATGTTTCGTTTATGCCCGTTCGGCGGCGACGGACATTCTTGAGCAGTTGCCAGAGGTGTCGATTCCGACCGCCCTGCCCGTCTGGGATGCCAGCCAGGTCACCGACTCCGACGAAGACGTGATCATCGCGCACAACTGGGACGAACTGCGGCGATTCATGTGGGACTATGTGGGCATCGTGCGCACCAACAAGCGCCTGCAACGCGCCCAGCACCGAGTGCAGTTATTGCTGGACGAAATCGACGAGTTCTACAGCAACTATAAAGTGAGCCGAGACCTGATCGAGCTGAGGAACCTGGCTCAGGTAGCAGACCTGATGATCCGGTCGGCCATGGAACGCAAGGAAAGTCGCGGCCTGCATTACACCCTCGACTACCCGAACCTGCTGCCGGTCGCCCTGGACACTATTCTGGTGCCGCCCACCTACGCCGACTGAACTTGAGCCGAACCCGCAGGCGTCGGTGCACATCCGCCGCCTGCGAATCCCGCGGCACGCATATCGCCCTGACACCTCGCTCGCCCCGCAGGCGAAAGCGCAGCACCACAACCAACGGCAGCGCCAGGCTGTCCGGCCGTAGCTGTACGGGTTGCCAACCTTGCGCCTGACTCCACAACTGCCAGCCATCGGCATCGCGACGCAAGCCGCGAAAAGCCTGTGGGTGTGTCAGCAGAATCTGTCGCGGCAATACCCACATGCTGTGAGCCACGCACAACGCTACGCCGAGCAGGTTGGCCCAGAGCGGTATCGAGAGAAGAAACAGCGAACCCAACGCGAACAGCTGGGCGAGAAGATAGGCCGCCAGCAACTGCCGTGAGGCATGCCAGCGGCATTCGAACGCGTTACTTGGGCTGGACACGATCCAGGATCATGCGAACCATGCGCTGCAGCTCCGGATCTTCCGATTCGGCGCGTTCCATGAACCAGCCGAACATGTCCTGATCCTCGCACTCCAGCAGGCGGACATACAGCGCGCGATCTACCTCGTTCAGATTCGCGTAAACCTCTTTCACGAACGGCACCAGAAGCACGTCAAGTTCCAGCATGCCGCGACGGCTGTGCCAAAAGAGGCGGTTCAGTTCAACGTTATCGACCATGGAGCGCTCCTCAAATAGGCCGCAAGTATACAGCCCCGAGGCGAGCCGAACAGTCGGCTTTGGTCGGCACTGACGATCCTTTGTGAACTACCCATTTCAAGGGCGCCCCCTTATGATGTCCCTCAGACTCTTTACCCTGCGATGACCCATGGCCGATTCTGCTTTTTTCTGCACCCTGTCTCACGAAGGCGTTCTCGCGGTACGCGGCTCGGATGCCAGCAAATTCCTGCAAGGCCAATTGACTTGCAACCTCAATTACCTGAGCGAAACCCAGGCCAGCCTTGGCGCGCGTTGCACGCAGAAAGGCCGGATGCAGTCGAGTTTCCGCATTCTGCTGGAAGGCGACGGTGTGCTCATGGCGATGGCCAGCGAGCTGCTGGAGCCGCAATTGGCGGACCTGAAAAAGTACGCGGTGTTCTCCAAATCGAAACTGACCGACGAAAGTGCCGGCTGGGTTCGTTTTGGCCTTGAGCATGGCGATGCGGCACTGGCCAGCCTGGGCCTGGCGCTACCGGTCGACACCGACAGCGTCGTGCGTAATGACGGCCTGATCGCCCTTCGCGTCTCGCCTGAGCGCGCTGAACTCTGGGTGAACGCCGATCAAGCCGACACCATCAAGGGCAAGCTGTCCGCCCTGCTGGCCGAAGGCGAACTGAATCAATGGCTGCTGGGCCAGATCCGCGCTGGGATCGGCCAGGTCATGCCCAGCACCCGCGAGCTGTTCATCCCGCAGATGCTCAATCTGCAAGCCGTCGGCGGCGTGAGCTTCAAGAAGGGTTGCTACACTGGCCAGGAAATCGTTGCGCGCATGCAATACCTGGGCAAACTCAAGCGTCGTCTGTATCGCTTGCAACTGGAAGGTAGTGAACTGCCTGAACCCGGCACGCCACTGTTCTCCCCGACTCACGGCAGTTCGATCGGTGAAGTGGTGATCGCTGCTCGCACCGATCAAAACATTGAACTCCTGGCCGTGCTGCAAGCCGAAGCTGCAGAAGATGGCAACCTGCACCTTGGCGCACTCGAAGGTCCGGGCCTGCATTTGCTCGACCTGCCTTACCAACTGGATCGTGATCGCGAAATCCAGCGTTAACAGCAGCACTTGTCGCAATACCCTAGAGAAAAGAAATGAGTGAGCTGGCGGATAAGGTCCAACAGGATTTGGTTGAGGCCATCGATAATGATGACCTGGTTCTGCCAACATTACCGGAAGTGGCCCTGCAGATTCGCAAGGCCGCCGAAGACCCGGAAATCAGTGTCAGTACCCTGAGCAAAGTGATCGGCCGTGACACCGCGCTGTCGGCGCGACTGATCAAAGTGGTCAATAGCCCGTTGCTGCGCGCGACCCAGGAAGTGACTGACTTGCACACGGCCATCACCCGGCTGGGCGTCAATTACAGCAGCAACCTGGCCATCGGCCTGGTGATGGAACAGATTTTCAATGCCCGTTCCGAAGTGGTGGAACAGAAAATGCGCGAGGTCTGGCGCAAAAGCCTGGAAATCGCCGGCGTCAGCTATGCGTTGTGCCGCAGCTACACACAACTCAAGCCTGATCAAGCGGCGCTCGGCGGGCTGGTGCATCAGATTGGCGTGCTGCCGATCCTGACCTACGCCGAAGATCACTATGAATTGCTGTCAGACCCGGTCAGCCTCAACCATGTGATCGAGCGCATCCATCCGCTGCTCGGCGATAAATTGCTCAGGGTCTGGGATTTTCCGGAAATGCTGGTGCAATTGCCGGGGCTGTATCTGGATTTCAAGCGGCAATCGGCGCGGGTCGACTATGTCGATCTGGTGCAAGTGGCCAGCCTGTATTGCCACAAGGACACCGATCATCCCCTGGCCCGTATCGACCCGTTCAGTGTGCCAGCCTTCAAGAAGCTGGGAATCGATCCGGAGAACGAAGCAATGTGCAAGGATCTGGAAGAGTCGCGGTCGATGTTTTACTGATTTCTGTGGCGAGGGAGCTTGCTCCCTCACCACAACAAGCCTCTCTCCACAGGTGTGAGTGTGTTCACTCCCCCGCAATAAAACTTACCCGCACTTTCAGCCCCGCCAACTCGCCATCGTGCAGGCTGATCTGCGCCAGATGGGCGCGGCAGATCTCGCCGACAATCGCCAGCCCCAATCCCGATCCCGCCACCTGCTGGTTGCGCCGGTAAAAGCGCTCGAACACCCGTTCCCGCTCTTCAAGGGGAATTCCCGGACCATCGTCCTCGACCTCCAGCACCGCCGGCGCCGTGACCCGCAGAATCACATTGCCGCCCGGTGGCGTGTGGGCCAGTGCGTTGTCCACCAGATTGCTCAACAGCTCGTTCAGCAGCGTCGGCTCACCACGCATCCACACCGGCTCGTCAGCTTCCAGCGCCAGTGCCACGCCACGTGCATGGGCCAGCGGCGCCATGGCCATGCCCAGTTCACGGGCCAATTGACTGAGATCGAGCAACTGCGCACCGCCCTCGGCGATGGCCCGGGCGCCATTCTCGACCCGTGCCAGCGAGAGCAATTGATTGGCCAGATGGGTCAGGCGATCCGTACCCTGGGCGGCCGTTTCCAGGGTGCTGCGCCAGATTTCGGGTTCGTTCGAGCGCAAGCCCAGTTCGAGGCGAGCCTTGAGCGCCGCCAGCGGCGTGCGCAGTTCATGGGCGGCATCGGCGATGAATTGCGCCTGGCGCTCGAACTGCCCGCGCAACCGCTCGGTAAAGTGATTGAGCGCACGCACCAGCGGCCCCAGCTCGTGCTGCACTTCCACCAGCGGCAAGGGGCGCAAGTCATCGGGTTGACGCTCTTCCACCGCGGTACGCAAGCGCTCCAGTGGACGCAGCGCCGCACTGACCGCAAACCACACCAGCAACAACGCACCGATCGCCAGCATGCCCAGCCGCAACAAGGTGTCAGCCATCAGGCTGCGCGCCATGCGGACCCGCGCCTCATCGGTTTCCGCCACGCGGATCTCCGCCATGCCGTTCATGTTCGGTTCGCTGACCGCTTTGAGCAGGCTGACCACCCGCACGTTCTGCCCTTGATAAGTGGCATTGTAGAAACGCGCCAGCGCCGGATAGTCATCGGTGCGCGGCGTTCCCGGTGGAGGTGGCGGCAGGTTTTCGTAGCCCGAAATCAGCTTCTGATTGATGTCGTTGACCAGGTAAAAAATCCGCCCGGCGCTGTCGTAGGCGAACGTGTCGAGGGCCACGTAAGGCACGTTGGCGCTGAGGCTGCCGTCGCGCTGGGACAGGCCGGCGGCGATGGTCCGCGCCGAGGCCAGCAAGGTCCGGTCATACGCGGTGTCGGCGGCTTCGCGACCGTTCCAATACGCACTCAAACCACTGGCGAGCATCAACACCACCAGCAGCAGCGCGAGGTTCCACAGCAACCGCCAACGCAGGCTGCTGAGCTTATGCATCGCGGCTTTCCAGCAAATAGCCAAGGCCACGGAAGGTCACGATGGCCACCGGTTGGCCGTCGAGTTTTTTGCGCAAGCGGTGGACGTAGATCTCGATGGCATCGGGACTGGCCTCCTCATCCAGGCCGAAGACCTGAGCCGCCAATTGCTCCTTGCTCATCACCCGGCCGGGACGGGCGATCAGGGCTTCGAGCACTGCCTGCTCGCGGGAGGTCAGGGTCAGCAATTCTTCGCCGAGGGTGAAGCGCCGGGTGTCCAGATCGTAAGCCAGCACGCCACAGCGCTGCTGGCGTTCACCGCCGAGCACACTGCGGCGCAGCAAGGCTTTGACCCGGGCTTCGAGTTCGGTCAGTTCGAAAGGTTTGGCCAGATAATCGTCAGCCCCCAGGTTCAGGCCATGGACCCGATCCTTGACGTCGCTGCGGGCGGTCAACATCAGCACCGGCAGGTTCTTGCCCCGGGCCCGCAAGCGCGCCAGCACTTCGAAACCGTCCATGCGCGGCAGGCCGACATCGAGGATCGCCATGGCGTATTCCTCGCTGCTCAAGGCCAGGTCGGCCGCCACACCGTCGTGCAGCACATCCACGGTCAGCCCGGTGCTCTTGAGCGCCTGAGCGACACTTTCGGCAAGCTGCAGATGGTCTTCGACGAGCAGAACACGCATGGATCTTTACCTCATTCAGGGATGGTCGACGCCATTCTTTGGCGCGGAGTTTACAGCCGCATCCGTCGCTGTGAAGCCCGAAAACCGTGAAAGTCAGCTGAAAGGTTAGCGAAAGGTTGGCCGGTTAGAGTCCCGCTACGGACAGCTTTCACTGCCGTAGTCAGAGCACATAGCGATACGAAAAACGCCCCGAAGCGTTTTCGCCAATAAGAATAATAAACGGAGTATGTCACCATGCTGTCCATGCAGCTTCAGGCTCGCCCGCCTGTTCGTTTTTCCCGCCTCAACCACACCGCCCTTGTCAGCGCCGCCGCCCTCGCCGGCTTTTCGCCGTTGAGCCAGGCTGCCTTCTTCGAAGACAGTAAGGCAACCTTCGAAACCCGCAACATGTATTTCAACCGCGACTTTCGCGATGGCACCAGCGCCCAGCAATCCAAGCGGGACGAATGGGCCCAGGGGTTCATGCTCAATCTGCAATCGGGTTACACCGACGGCACCGTGGGGTTTGGTGTCGATACGCTGGGCATGCTGGGGGTAAAACTCGATTCGAGTCCGGACCGCACCGGTACCGGCCTGCTGCCAACCCATGACGACGGGCGCGCGGCGAACGAGTATTCCAAGCTCGGCCTGACCGGCAAAGTGAAGATCTCCGCCACGGAACTGAAAATCGGCAGCCTGATTCCGGAACTGCCGATCCTCAAGCCCAACGACGGCCGCATTCTGCCGCAGACCTTTGAAGGCGGGATGCTGACCTCCAAAGAGATCAAGAACCTGACCTTCACCGGCGGGCGTCTGGAGAAAGCCAAGGACCGCGACAGCACCGACTTCGAAGACATCGCCCTCAACAACAAGAACAGCCGCTTCGCCGGCACCGTGGCAGGCAAGCATTTTGACTTTGGCGGCGTGGACTACAAGTTCACCGACAAGATCACCGGCAGCTACCACTTCGCTCAACTCGATGAAGTCTACAACCAGCACTTCCTCGGTGTTGTCGCTTCGCAACCGTTCGGCCCCGGCACTTTCGGTACCGACCTGCGGTTTGCCATCAGTGACGATGAGGGCGCGGCCCGTGGCGGCAAGATCGACAACAAATCCCTGAACGGGCTGGTGAGCTACGCCTTGAGCGGGCATAAACTCAGCGCCGGCTATCAGCGCATGTCCGGTGACAGCGCCTTCCCCTACGTCGATGGCAGCGATCCGTACCTGGTCAACTTCGTGCAGATCAATGACTTTGCCGGCGCCGAAGAACACTCCTGGCAGGCACGTTACGACTATGATTTCGCCAAACTCGGCGTTCCCGGCCTGAGCTTCATGAGCCGTTACGTGAGCGGCGACAACATCAAGCTCAAGAACGGCGATGAAGGCAAAGAGTGGGAACGCAACACCGAGATCAAATACGTCGTACAAAGCGGCGCCCTCAAGGACGTTGCCGTACGCCTGCGCAATGCCACCTACCGTTCCAACTACTCCGCTCGCGATGCCGATGAAGTGCGTCTGCTGGTGAGCTATAGCGTTGCCCTTTGGTAATTCAGTACGTCCATAACAAAAACTCTTAAGGAGACTTGAATGAACCTGTCACTGCGAAAAGTTGCTCTGGCCACCGGCATCATGCTGTTCGCCGGCCAATTGCTGGCCGAACCCAAACGCCCGGAATGCATCGCCCCGGCCTCGCCGGGCGGCGGTTTCGACCTCACCTGCAAACTGGCGCAAAGCGCGCTGGTCAACGAAAAACTGCTGACCAAACCAATGCGCGTGACCTACATGCCCGGCGGTGTCGGCGCGGTGGCGTACAACGCTGTGGTCGCTCAGCGCCCGGCCGATGCCGGTACGCTGGTGGCCTGGTCCAGCGGTTCGCTGCTGAACCTGGCGCAAGGCAAATTCGGGCGTTTCGATGAAAGCGCCGTGCGCTGGTTGGCGGCCGTTGGCACCAGTTATGGCGCCATCGCGGTGAAAAGCGATTCGCCCTACAAGACCCTGGACGATCTGGTCAAAGCCCTGAAGAAAGACCCAAGCTCGGTGGTGATCGGTTCCGGCGGCACCGTCGGCAGCCAGGACTGGATGCAAACCGCCCTGATCGCCAAAGCGGCCGGGATCAACCCGCGCGACCTGCGTTACGTCGCCCTCGAAGGCGGCGGTGAAATCGCCACCGCCCTGCTCGGCGGCCACATCCAGGTTGGCAGCACCGACATCTCCGACTCCATGCCACACATCCTGAGCGGTGACATGCGTCTGCTGGCGGTGTTCTCCGAGAAGCGTCTGGACGAGCCGGAAATGAAAGACATTCCGACCGCTAAAGAGCAAGGCTACAACATCGTCTGGCCGGTGGTTCGCGGCTTCTACCTCGGGCCAAAAGTCAGCGACGAAGACTACGCCTGGTGGAAAAACGCCTTCGACAAACTGCTGGCCTCCGAGGATTTCGCCAAGCTGCGCGATCAGCGTGAACTGTTCCCGTTCGCCATGACCGGCCCGGAGCTCGACACCTACGTGAAGAAGCAGGTCGCGGACTACAAAGTGCTGGCCAAAGAGTTCGGCCTGATCCAGTGATCGCCTCTGTCTAGCGGCTGCGGCCCCGGTTCTCGGGGTCGTGGCCCAGGAGTTCCCCATGCTCATACAACGCATTTTTGCTTCGGTGCTGTTGCTGGCCTGTGTCGGCCTGGCGCTGATGGCGTGGCCGTATCAAGCGGCTTTTTCCTACGAACCGGTCGGGCCTCGCGCCTTCCCCCTGCTGATGCTCGGCCTGATGGGCCTGGCTTTGCTGTACATGGTGTTTCGGCCGGCGCCGATCGTGCACAGCGATGACGACCCGAAACTGGACCGCGAAACCCTGATCAAGATCGGCATCTGCGTGGCGCTGTTGCTGGTGTTCGCAGGGGCCTTCGAACCCCTTGGTTTCATCGTCGCCAGCATTCTGATCGGGGTCCCGATGGCACGCCTGTATGGCGGCCGCTGGCTGCCCAGCGCGGTGATCATCAGCCTGATGGCCATCGGTCTTTATCTGCTGTTCGACAAGTTGATGGACGTGCCACTGCCGTTGGGCGTGCTCGACGTTCTGGAGAACTGATATGGATACTCTTGGCTATTTGGGTCAGGGCTTCGGCGTTGCGCTGAGCCCGTACAACCTGGTGACCGCACTGTGCGGCACCTTGATCGGGACCGTCGTCGGGCTGCTGCCGGGGCTGGGGCCGATCAACGGCGTGGCGTTGCTGATTCCGATCGCGTTCGCCCTCGGCCTGCCACCGGAGTCGGCGTTGATCCTGCTGGCGGCGGTGTACCTGGGTTGCGAATACGGCGGCCGGATCAGCTCCATCCTGCTGAACATTCCGGGCGAAGCCTCCACCGTCATGACCACCCTCGACGGTTACCCGATGGCCCGCAAGGGTCTGGCCGGTGTAGCGCTGTCGCTGTCGGCGTGGAGTTCGTTCATCGGTGCCTTCATCGCGACTTGCGGCATGGTGCTGTTCGCCCCGCTGCTGGCGAAATGGGCGATTGCCTTCGGACCGGCGGAGTATTTCGTACTGATGGTGTTTGCGATTGTCTGTCTCGGCGGCATGGCCGGCGACCGACCGCTGAAGACCTTCATTGCAGCGCTGATCGGTCTGTTTCTGTCGAGCGTCGGCATCGATGCCAACAGCGGCGTATACCGCTTCACCGGGGATAACATTCATCTGACAGACGGCATTCAGTTCGTCGTGCTGGTATTGGGCCTGTTCTCCATCAGCGAAATCCTCTTGCTGCTGGAAAAAACCCACCGTGGCCAGGAAGCGGTGAAAGCCACCGGGCGCATGATGTTCAACTTCAAGGAAGCTTCGGCGGTGTTCGTGGTGAACGTCCGTTGCGGTTTGCTGGGCTTCATCATGGGCGTGTTGCCGGGTGCCGGCGCGACGCTGGCCAGCGCGGTGGCCTACATGACCGAGAAACGTATCGCCGGTGCCAAGGGCACTTTCGGCCAAGGCGACATGCGTGGCCTCGCGGCTCCGGAAACCGCCATCGGTGGCGCAGCCTGCGGTGCCCTGGTGCCGATGCTGACCCTCGGTGTTCCAGGCTCGGGTACCACGGCGGTGATGATCGGCGCACTGTCGCTGTACAACATCACCCCGGGCCCGCTGTTATTCCAGCAGCAGCCAGACATCGTCTGGGGCCTGATCGCGTCGTTGTTCGTCGCCAACGTGATGCTGGTGATCCTCAACATCCCGATGATCCGCATCTTCACCCGCATCCTCGCCGTGCCGAACTGGGCACTGGTGCCGGTGATCGCGATCATCACCGGGATCGGCGTCTACGCCGTACACGCCACCACCTTCGACCTGTTCCTGATGATCGGCATCGGCATCTTCGGCTACATCCTGCGCAAGCTGGACTTCCCGTTGTCGCCGGTACTGCTGGGCTTCATCCTCGGTGGCCTGATGGAACAGAACCTGCGTCGCGCGCTGTCGATTTCCAACGGTGCACTGGAAATCCTCTGGTCGAGCCCGATCACGTTCGGTTGCTGGGTGCTGACTGCCATCATGTTGCTGATGCCGCTGCTGCGCATCTGGCGCAAACGTTCGGTCGCCCGGCGCGCTATCGCCGATGCCTGATCGAACACCCTTCAAAGCCTGGTGGGGAACACCGCTGGTCGGTCTGCTGGGCGGTTACCTCGCCAGCCAGATCGGCTGGCCTCTACCGTGGATGGTCGGCTCGTTACTGGCGATCATCCTCGTGCGCTGCCTGACACCCTGGCAACTGGCGGAAATCCCTGGCGGGCGCAAGTGCGGCCAGTGGGTTGTCGGCATCGGCATCGGCCTGCACTTCACCCCGGTGGTGATGGAGCAGGTGCTGAGCCACTTCGGTCTGATCTTCTTCGGTGCGTTGGTCACCAGCCTGTCCGCGGTGGTCGGGGTCTGGTTGATGCGGCGTACCGGCGAAGATCGCGCCACGGCGTTCTTTTCCAGCATGCCCGGTGGCTCCGGGGAGATGGTCAACCTCGGCGCCCGCAATGGCGCGGTGCTCAGCCGTGTCGCGGCGGGACAAAGCTTGCGGGTGCTGGTGGTGGTGCTGTGTGTGCCAGCGGCGTTCAAGTATCTGTTGGGCGATGGTGCGCCGGCCTTGCATGCAGCGACCGTCAACTGGTGGTGGCTGGCCCTTCTGTTCCCGGCGGGCGCCCTGGCCGCCTGGATCTGGGAGCGCCTGCGGCAACCCAACCCCTGGCTGTTCGGGCCGTTGCTGGTGAGTGCGGCAGTGAGCATTGGTTGGGACCTGCACATCGGCCTGCCCAACGGCGGCAGTCAGATCGGCCAGTGGCTGATCGGCAGCGGGTTGGGCTGCCACTTCAATCGACAGTTCTTCCGACGGGCACCGTCCTTCATGGGCCGGACCCTGATCGGCACGGTCTTGACCATGTTGATCGCCACGCTGGCGGCACTGGGGTTGAGTGTATTGACCCATCTGGATCTGCGTTCGCTGACGCTGGGCATGATGCCCGGCGGGATTGCCGAGATGAGTTTGACGGCTGAAACCCTGCAACTATCGGTACCGCTGGTGACGGCGATGCAGGTGATGCGGCTGTTGTTCGTGTTGTTTTTAGCGGAGCCGTTGTTCAGGTATTGGAACCGGGAGCCGGATTCCGTCTGATATGAGCCCCCTCGCCACACTCTTCACACTCTTCACACTCTTCACACTCTTCACACCGGCGGCAACCGCCACTCGATCGGCGTCTCGCCATTCTGTTCCAGAAACTTGTTCGCCCGACTGAAATGCCCGCACCCGAGGAAGCCGCGATAAGCCGACAGCGGTGACGGGTGAACCGACGTCAATACCAAATGCTTGGTAGCGTCGATGAGTTTCTGCTTGCTCTGGGCATGCGCGCCCCACAGTAAAAACACCAGATGCGGCTGGCGCTCGCTGACCACTTCGATAATCCGGTCGGTAAAGTGCTGCCAGCCCTTGCCCGCGTGGGCGTTGGCATTCGCCCGCTCCACGGTCATGGTGGTATTGAGCATCAACACGCCCTGCTCCGCCCAACTCTGCAGGTAGCCATGGTTGGGGATGTCGATGTTCAGGTCGCGTTTCAACTCTTTATAGATGTTCACCAGCGACGGCGGCGCCGGTACACCCGGTTGCACCGAGAAGCACAGCCCATGGGCCTGGCCCGGGCCGTGGTATGGATCCTGCCCGAGGATGACCACCTTGACCTTGTCCAGCGGCGTGGAGTTGAGCGCGTTGAAAATCAACGGTCCCGGCGGATAGATCTCCTTGCCCGCCGCGCGCTCCTGTTGCAGGAATGTGCGCAACTCTGCCATGTAAGGCTGGTC
The DNA here is from genome assembly GCF_059492165.1 of Pseudomonas sp. Pseusp15. NCBI lineage: Bacteria > Pseudomonadati > Pseudomonadota > Gammaproteobacteria > Pseudomonadales > Pseudomonadaceae > Pseudomonas > Pseudomonas sp. Pseusp15. The sequence goes on along the minus strand of NZ_CP168523.1, from coordinate 496,188 downwards.
GAATTCGGCACGCAGGGCCTCCTTCCAGCTCGGTTCGAGTTTGATACGGTCGTCAGCAGTCATGGTTACATCCGGCAAAAACAATGGGGCGAACCCTAGGAAAGCCCATCACGCTTGTCAATTGATCTGACGCAGATCCGGCATTTTCCTATAGAGCGATCATACTGAACGCTCAAATTCCCGATCGAGGTCATGATGAATCTGCACTTCGAAGAACTCACCGGCACCGACGGCGCACGCATCGGCATCGCCAGCCTGGATGCCGAAAAGTCCCTCAACGCCCTCTCCTTGCCGATGATCAACGCCTTGCGCGATCAACTGGACGCCTGGGCCAAGGAACCACAGATCGTTTGTGTACTGCTGCGCGGCAATGGCGACAAGGCCTTTTGCGCCGGCGGTGAAGTGCGCAGTCTGGTGGAAGCGTGTCGCGCCCATCCCGGAGAAGTACCGCCCTTGGCTGCGCACTTCTTCGCGGCAGAATATCGCCTCGACTTCAAGTTGCACACCTACCCGAAACCGTTGATCTGCTGGGGTCATGGTTACGTGTTGGGTGGCGGCATGGGGCTGCTGCAAGGGGCGAGCATTCGGGTTGTCACGCCGAGCAGCCGATTGGCGATGCCGGAGATCAGTATCGGTTTGTACCCGGACGTCGGCGCCAGCTGGTTTCTGTCGCGGTTGCCCGGCAAGCTCGGGTTGTTTCTCGGCTTGACCGGCGCCCGGATGAACGGTCGCGATGCAATCGATCTGGACCTCGCGGACCGCTTTTTGCTCGATCAACAACAGCCGGAGCTGATCGAAGGTTTGCTGCAATTGAACTGGCAGGAACAGACCGCCATGCAGCTCAACAGTCTGCTCAAGGCCTTGCAACAAGAAGCGCTCGTAAAAATGCCCGAAGCGCAGTGGCTGCCGCGACGCCAGCAGATCGACGAGTTGCTGGATGTCAGCGACGTTCGTTGTGCCTGGAAGGCCATCAGTGCGCTACGCGTTCATAAAGACCCGCTGCTCAGTCGTGCGGCCTGCACCATGATTGAAGGCTCGCCCCTGACCGCTCATCTGGTGTGGGAACAGATCGCCCGCGCCCGGCACCTGTCGCTGGCTCAAGTCTTTCAGATGGAATACACCATGAGCCTCAATTGCTGCCGTCATCCGGAATTCAGCGAGGGCGTGCGCGCGCGGTTGATCGACAAGGACCAGAAACCTCACTGGCACTGGCCGGATATCAACACGGTGCCGGAGGCGGCGGTGGAAGCGCATTTTCACAAGGTCTGGGAAGGTCGGCATCCGTTGGCCGATCTGTCGGAATACTGAAATCCGGGCACAAAAAAGCGGCGCTTCATGCGCCGCTTTCTATTGAGGAGTTAGCGACGGCCGCCTCGACCATCATTATCGCCATGATCGCCTCTTCCGCCATGGTGATCCCGTCCACTGTGGCCCCGGGAATCGTCGTTCCAGTTGCCGCGACTACGACCATCCCAACCGTCGCGACGACCATCCCAACCACCGCGGTCATGACGGTCCCATCCGCGATTCTGGTTGCCGCGGTAGTCGTAATAGCGCGGTGCCGGTTGATAAACCCGCGGCTGGTAGTAATAACGTGGCGATGGCTGGTAATACCGTGCAGGCGGCGAGTAATACCTGCGCGGAGCTGTGTAGTAACCACCATCGGAGTAATACGGCGCTGGGGACGTGTAGACATCCGAGCGGTAGTAGCTGTCGCCATCGGAATAGGGCACGCACGCACCAAGAAACAATCCCGATAGAACGATCAGCAGAATATGGCGGAGCTGTTTTCGACAGAGCATAGCGGCCTCCTGGACCGCGAGTGAGCCACGCCAGCGACGCTGGCAGGCGACAGTCAATTGTTCGGCGACTGTCGAAAGATCAGACAGTGAAATCGGGATCTGGTGCGTTTCTGTAACACGCCGAAACAAGTAGCCGATGAAAGGTTTTTCATCCTGCGCAAAAGAAAACGGCGCCTGCGTAAGCCGCAGGCGCCGTTGTGCTCATGAGCCGTTTAGCGATGCCCGCGATCGTGATCACCATGGTAATAGCGAGGCCCACTGAAATAGTAGTAACGATAACCCCCGTAAAAGCGTGGGCCGCCGTAGTAGTAAGGTGAGTAGTAATAGCCGGGGTAGTAATAAGGTGCCGGATAAACATCGGCGCCCCCTACATAGTAGTAACACCCGGACAGACCCAAACCAAAAAACACACTGAGCAGTATTTGGCGGAGCTTTTTCTGACAGAACATGGAGGCCTCCTGAAAGACCTGCAACGGCAGTCGAGTCACACCTGTTTTGACTTTAAAACAGGCACCGAGTGCCTGATCGCATCGACCTTCAGATCAGCGGCTAGCTGTCCTTCTACGGTGCATACCCATGCGCTGCGCACCATGACAAGGCAAAGCGCCCCTCCCCTGTTTGTCTCGCCCTCCCTTCCATGCCCCCAGCCAGAGCGCTCAAGTCAACTTGGCACGGCTCTCGCTTAACCAAAGACGTGCAGGAGTCATCACAGGTTCGCGGCACCACAATTTGCAATGGCTGACTAGGGTTCCGGCTCGCAATCGCGAGTGACTGGTCCGAGAGTTGGCGACCTCCAGTTGAGGTTACACGGCGGGACAAAAGCCCGGGAGACAAGCCACCGTTCGCGGTGCCGCTGCCTTCCTGTCCGCCCTTGATCAACTGGAGAACCATCCCATGTCCCGACTTCGTTTACCCGCCCTGCTCGCCGCTGCTTTTGCAGCCCTCGTGAGCGTCTCGTCCCACGCCGCACAGAAAGACCATTTCAGCGTCTGCTGGACGATTTATGCCGGCTGGATGCCCTGGGAATATGCCGGCAGCCAGGGCATCGTCGACAAATGGGCGAAAAAGTACGGCATCAAGATCGATGTGGTGCAGCTCAACGACTACGTCGAATCCATCAACCAATACACCGCCGGCCAGTTCGACGGCTGCACCATGACCAACATGGACGCGCTGACCATTCCGGCTGCCGGTGGCGTCGACAGTACGGCGCTGATCGTCAGCGACTTCTCCAACGGCAACGACGGCATCGTGCTCAAAGGCGAAGGCAAGAAAGTCGCTGACCTCAAAGGCATGGACGTCAATCTGGTGGAGCTGTCCGTGTCCCACTATCTATTGGCCCGTGCTCTGGATTCGGTAGACCTCACCGAGAAGGACCTGAAAGTGGTCAACACCTCCGACGCCGACATCTCCGCCGCCTTCAACACCGAGCAGGTCAACGCTGTCACCACCTGGAACCCGATGCTCTCGGACATCAAGGCCAAGCCTGCGGTAACTGAAGTGTTCAATTCCAGCCAGATCCCCGGCGAAATCATGGACATGATGGTGGTCAACAGCGCCACCCTCAAAGACAACCCGGCCCTGGGCAAAGCCCTGACCGGCGCCTGGTTCGAAGTGGTCGCGTTGATGAACGCGAAAAACGCCACCAGCCAGGCCGCCCTCGAACACATGGCCAAAGCTTCGGGCACCGACCTGGCCGGTTTCCAGGCGCAACTAGACACCACCAAACTGTTCGCCACGCCCAAAGAAGCCCTGGCGTTCTCCACCAGCAAGCAACTGCCCGACACCATGCGCAAGGTCGCCGAGTTCTCGTTCCAGCACGGCTTGCTGGGTGAAGGCGCCAAGGACACCAGCGCCATCGGCATGGCCTTCGCCAATGGCGTGACCAGCGGCGATAAAGGCAACCTCAAGCTGCGCTTCGATCCGACTTACGTGCAGATGGCCGCCGACGCCAAGCTGTAAGACAGGAGGAGCTGGCCATGCGCCTGATCAATCGCCACCCGGATCGCCCGAGTCGCCTGCTGTTGGTGATCCTGCCGTTCGCCCTGGTGCTGTTCGCCTACTTCATGGGCTCGGCCGAACGGCTGATGGACAACCCCAACGACAAACTGCTGCCCAGTGCCGTGCAGATGACCGACGCGGTGAAACGCCTGGCCTTCACCGCCGACGCCCGCACTGGTGAATACCTGCTCTGGCAAGACACCGCCTCCAGCCTGCGGCGGTTGACCATCGGCCTCGGCATCAGTGCGTTGGCCGGGCTGTGCCTGGGCATCGCCGCCGGTACGCTACCGCTGTTTGGCACACCGTTATCGCCCGTGCTGACAGTGCTGTCGATGGTGCCGCCGCTGGCGATCCTGCCGATTCTGTTCATCGTGTTCGGGTTGGGGGAGTTGTCGAAAGTGATGCTGATCGTGATCGGCATCACCCCATGCCTGGCCCGTGATCTGGAACAGCGCGCTCGGGAAATTCCGCTGGAATTGCTGATCAAGGCGCAGACCCTCGGTGCTTCAACCTGGACTCTGATGCTGCGCGTGGTGCTGCCGCAATTGCTGCCGCGCCTGCTGATCTCGTTGCGACTGATGCTCGGCTCGGCGTGGTTGTTTTTGATCGCCGCCGAAGCCATCGCCTCCACGGACGGTTTGGGTTACCGGATCTTCCTGGTGCGCCGCTACCTGGCGATGGACGTGATTCTGCCCTACGTGGCGTGGATCACCCTGCTCGCCTGGCTGATGGACTGGGGCCTCAAACGCCTGACCCAACGGGCCTTTCCCTGGCACCAAGGTGCCTCCAAATGAGTTATGAAGAGGCGCGGGCATGAGCTTCATCACAGTGAAAAACGTCTGGCAGCAATACGCCGATCAGGTGGTGCTTGAAGGGCTGAACCTGAGCGTCAACGAAGGTGAGTTCTGCACCTTGGTCGGCGCGTCGGGTTGCGGCAAATCGACCTTCCTGCGGCTATTGCTCGGCCAGGAACGCGCCAGTCGTGGCGAGATTCTGTTGGACGGTCAGGCATTGGCTGGCGAACCGGATTCGAGCCGTGGCGTGGTGTTCCAGCGCTATTCGGTGTTCCCGCACCTGACCGTGCTGGACAACGTCGCCCTCGGCCTCGAACTGCCGCGCTCGCCTTTACTGGGGCGGTTGTTCGGCAGCGCTAAAAAAGAGGCACACGAACACGCCTCAGTGTTGCTGCACAAAGTCGGCCTCGGCCATTCGCTGGACAAGTATCCGGCGCAACTCTCCGGTGGCATGCAGCAACGGCTGGCGATTGCCCAGGCATTGATCATGAAGCCGCGGGTCTTGCTCCTCGACGAACCGTTCGGCGCCCTCGATCCGGGCATCCGCAAAGACATGCACAGCCTGCTGCTGGAGCTGTGGCGCGAGACGCAACTGACGGTGTTCATGGTCACCCACGACCTGTCCGAAGGTTTCAGTCTCGGCACCCGTTTGCTGGTGTTCGACAAGGTCCGCGTCGACCCGCACGCCCCCGGCGCCTATGGCGCACGCATCACCTACGACATCCCTTTGAACAGCGACCGCCGCGCCAACCGCGCCGCCGTCGACGCCCTGCCAGCTCAGTTGGCAGGCACGCTTCGTATCGCTTAGAGGAATCTGCACATGACTGATTCGACCCAACTGTTCCCGCCGTTCGCCGAAGAAATGCTCCCCGGCGGCGGCCATCGTTCATTCGTCCTGAAACGCGACCAGTTGCTGCGCCTGACCGACCTGCGCGGCGGTGCCAACGTCAGCCTGACGTTGCTCAACGCCAACGAAAAAACCGAACGCCTGAATCTGCCCGACAGCCTCAAATGCCAACACACCGCCAAGCTCACCAGCGGCCATTGCCTGTACTCGGACATGGGCCGCGTGCTGGCGGCCATCACCGCCGACACCTGTGGCTGGAGCGACAGCCTCGGCGGCGTGCTCTGCGCTGAAGAAGTCGCACAAAAATATGGCCAGGGCCGCTATCAAGAGCTGCGCAACGGTTTCTTCCGCAACGGCACCGACAACTTGTTGGTGGAGCTGGGCAAGTGGGGACTGGGCCTGTCCGACCTGCTGATGACGCTCAACCTGTTCAGCCGGGTGAACGTCGATGAGGCTGGCCGCCTCCACTTCGTCGAAGGCAATTCCAAGGCCGGTGATTACATCGAGTTGTACGCGCCGATGGACACCCTGGTGGTGCTCACTGCCTTGCAACACCCGATGGATCCGTCGCCGGAATACGCACCGAAACCGCTGAAGCTGAGCTGGATGAACGCCGATGCCAGCGTCGCCGAACACTGCCGCACCTCGCGCCCGGAAAACGAGCGCGGCTTCATCAACACCGACCGTCTGTTCGCCTGAGGATCGCTGCCATGTCACTCGCTATCGCCACCGCTCACAAGCAACCAGAAACAGCGGTCTACCGCGCCACCATCCCGGCCGGCGAACCCTGGTTGATGGAGGTCAAGGCCGGCCAGACCCTGCGTATCCTCGACCTGGAAGGCAATCAGGCGGTCGACACCTTGTTCTACAGCCTCGCCAATCCCAAGGAGCGCTATGACGTGCAACGCACGTTGCGTCGGCAGAACAGCGTCTACCTGAGCACCGGCAGCGTGCTCTATTCCAACCTCGGCAAGCCAATGCTGACCATCGTCGAAGACACCTGCGGGCGTCACGACACCCTCGGCGGTGCCTGCGCGCAAGAGAGCAACACCGTGCGTTACGCCCTGGAAAAACGCTACATGCACAGCTGCCGCGACAACTACCTGCGCGCCTGCGCCCACGACGGGCGCCTGGGTAAGGGCGACATCGGGCCGAACATCAATTTCTTCATGAATGTGCCGGTGACGGCCGATGGCGGGCTGACGTTTGAAGACGGGATTTCAGCGCCCGGCAAATACGTCGACCTGCGCGCCGAGATGGACGTGATCGTGTTGATCTCCAACTGCCCGCAACTGAACAACCCGTGCAACGCCTACAACCCCACGCCTGCGGAGCTTTTGGTATGGAACTGAAACTTGCGCGTTTGCGGCGGTGGTTATTTGCCCTGTGTCAGGCCCGCTCCGGCCAGTGCCTCAAACAACGCTGATCCCTGTGGCGAGGGAGCTTGCTCCCGCTGGGTCGCGAAGCGGCCCCAAACCCTGCTATCGCGCTATGTCTGACGGACCACAGCAGCAGGTTTTGCGACTGCTGCGCAGCCGAGCGGGAGCAAGCTCCCTCGCCACAAAAAAGCGTGAATTTTGTTCATCCGGGACGGCCCGGGTGCATCTCGAAAAACTGCGGGACGGCCCGCATCCCAGGTCGAGGCTGATGCGCTATCGCCTCCAGGGGTTATGCCATGTTCGAAAAAGTCCTCATCGCCAACCGTGGCGCCATTGCCTGCCGCATCCTGCGGACCCTGCGAGAGTTGCAGGTCAAGGGCGTCGCCGTTTACTCCGAAGCCGACGCCGCCAGCCTGCATATCCTGCACGCCGATGAAGCTCACAGCCTGGGTGAAGGCGCCGCGGTCGGCACTTACCTTGCCGTGGACAAAATCCTCGCCATCGCCAAATCCGCCGGCGCTACGGCGATCCATCCCGGCTACGGATTCCTCTCGGAAAACGCCGCGTTCGCCGAGGCCTGCGAAGCAGCCGATATCGCCTTCATCGGCCCCACGCCAGAGCAACTGCGCGTGTTTGGCCTCAAACACACCGCCCGCGCCCTGGCCAAACAACACGGCGTGCCGATGCTCGAAGGCACCGAGCTGCTCGACAGCCTTGACGCGGCATTGATCGCCGGCGAACAGGTCGGCTACCCGGTGATGCTCAAAAGCACCGCCGGCGGTGGCGGCATCGGTATGCGCGTGTGCCGCAGCGCCGCCGAATTGGGCGAATCCTTCGAAGCGGTCAAACGCCTCGGGCAGAACAACTTCAGCGACGCCGGTGTGTTCATCGAGAAGTACATCCAGCGCGCGCGACATCTGGAAGTGCAGGTGTTCGGCGACGGCCAGGGCGAGGTGATTGCCCTCGGCGTGCGCGACTGTTCGGTGCAGCGGCGCAACCAGAAAGTCCTTGAAGAAACCCCGGCACCCAACCTGCCCGACGGCATGGCCGAAGCGCTCTGCCTTGCCGCGATCAAACTCGCCAAGGCAGTGAATTACCGCAGCGCCGGCACCGTGGAGTTCGTCTTCGACAGTGACGCCCAGCGTTTCTATTTTCTTGAAGTGAACACCCGTTTGCAGGTGGAGCACGGTGTCACCGAGCAAGTGTGGGGCGTGGATCTGGTGCGCTGGATGGTGGAACTGGCGGCCGGAGATTTACCGCCATTGAACGCATTGAGCCAAGGCTTGAAAACCAACGGCCACGCGATCCAGGCAAGGCTCTACGCCGAAGATCCGGGGCGCGATTTTCAACCGAGCCCCGGCCTGCTGACGGCGGTAAGTTTCCCCGTCGCCGATGGCAAACACCTGCGCATCGACACGTGGGTCGAGGCCGGTTGCGAGATCCCGCCGTACTTCGACCCGATGATTGCCAAGGTCATCCGCTGGGCGCCGACTCGCGAAGAAGCCCGCGCTGACCTGCTCCAAACCTTGGGCGACAGCCTGTTGTACGGCGTGGAAACTAACCGCGATTACCTGCGACAGATTCTGCTCGATGCGCCCTTTGCCAGCGGCCAGCCATGGACCCGTTGTCTGGAAGCGCTGGTCTACCAGGCCAACACCTTCGAGGTGATCAGCGCCGGCACCCAGACCAGCGTTCAGGACTATCCGGGGCGTCTTGGTTACTGGGCGGTGGGCGTGCCGCCGTCGGGGCCGATGGACAGTCGTGCATTGCGTTTGGGTAATCTTTTACTGGGTAACGATGAAGGCGCAGCGGCCCTGGAAATCACCATGAGCGGGCCGATGCTGCGCTTCAATTGTGATGCGGTTGTGGCAGTGACCGGTGCGCAGATTCCATTGACGCTGAACGGCGAAGCGGCACCGATGAACACTGCGCTGCTGATTCCGGCCGGGGCCACAGTGCATCTCGGCACAATCGCCGGTGCAGGCGCTCGCAGCTATCTGTGCCTGCGCGGCGGCCTGCAAGTACCGGATTACCTGGGCAGCAAAAGTACCTTCACCCTCGGTCAGTTCGGTGGCCATGGCGGTCGTGCGTTGCGTGCCGGGGACGTGTTGCATGTGCCAGCCTTGATCGACCGTAGCGCGGGTGTCCAATTGCCTGATGAGCAGGTCACCGAGTTGCCGGCCGTGCGGCAAATTCGGGTGATCTACGGCCCCCATGGCGCGCCGGAATACTTCACCGAACACTACATCGGCACCTTCTTCGCCACTCAATGGGAAGTGCATTTCAACTCCAGCCGCACCGGTGTGCGGCTGATCGGGCCGAAGCCGGAATGGGTACGGGCCGACGGTGGCGAAGCCGGGTTGCATCCCTCGAATATTCACGACAATCCGTACGCCATTGGCGCGGTGGATTTCACCGGTGATATGCCGGTAATCCTCGGTCCAGATGGTCCGAGCCTCGGTGGGTTCGTCTGCCCGGTGACGGTGATCGAAGCGGATCTTTGGCAGCTCGGGCAGCTCAAGGCTGGAGACAAGGTGCAGTTCCAACCAGTCGATCTCGAGACCGCCCGTAACCTCGCCTTGAAATGGGATTCCTGTGGGAGCTGGCTTGCCTGCGATGAGGCCCGATCAGACACCGCATCAACTTCATCGCAGGCAAGCCAGCTCCCACAGGGGGTTGTGTCGCCTGTGATGCTGGATATCGGCCAGGGAGATACACGGTTGGTCGCCCGGTTGTCGGGGGATACTCACCTGTTACTGGAAATCGGCGCACCGGAACTGGACCTGGTACTGCGCTTCCGCGCCCACGCGCTGATGCAGGCATTGGAAAGCAAACAGCTGCACGGGGTGATCGACCTGACGCCGGGCATCCGTTCGCTGCAAGTGCATTACCAACCGGAGCAACTGCCGCTCGCCGATCTGCTGGGCATCGTCGCCGGTGAGTGGGACGCCGTGTGCGCCGCCAAAGACTTGCAGGTTCCCTCGCGCATCGTGCACCTGCCGCTGTCCTGGGATGACCCGGCTTGCCAGTTGGCCATCGAGAAATACATGACCACCGTGCGCAAGGACGCCCCATGGTGCCCGAGCAATCTGGAGTTCATCCGGCGCATCAACGACCTGCCGAACCTCGACGAAGTGCAGCGCACGGTGTTCGACGCCCGCTATCTGGTGATGGGGCTGGGCGATGTCTACCTCGGCGCTCCGGTCGCCACCCCGCTCGACCCACGGCATCGCCTGGTGACGACCAAGTACAACCCGGCCCGCACCTGGACCGCCGAAAACTCGGTGGGCATCGGTGGCGCCTATATGTGCGTATACGGCATGGAAGGCCCCGGTGGTTATCAATTCGTCGGCCGGACCTTGCAGATGTGGAATCGCTACCGTGAGGTCGCCGCGTTCGATGGCAAACCGTGGCTGCTACGGTTCTTCGATCAAATCCGCTTCTACCCGGTAAGCGCCGACGAACTGCTGCGCATTCGACGGGATTTCCCGCTCGGGCGCTTCGCTCTGAACATCGAGCACAGTCAGTTGAACCTGGCGGATTACCAGGCGTTTCTGGCGAAGGAAGCCAACAGCATTGCGGCGTTTCGGGATCAGCAAAAAGGTGCGTTCAACGCCGAGCGCGAGCGCTGGATTGCCAGCGGTCAGGCGCATTTCGACAGTGAAGAACCGGCGCCGCAAGTGACCGAAGAGGCACTGTTGGCCGACGGTCAGCAGAGCATCGACAGCCACATCGCCGGCAACCTCTGGCAGGTTCAGGTGGAGGTCGGCAGCCAAGTGGTCGCCGGAGATGTGCTAGTGATTCTGGAGTCGATGAAGATGGAAATCCCGCTGCTCGCGCCCATGGCCGGTGTGGTGCGCGAGATTCGTGTGCAACCGGGCTCGCCAGTGCGCGCCGGACAGCGCGTCGTGGTGCTGGAACTCGACTGAAGCCATTTCAACAAGGATCTGAACCATGAACATCAATCTGCAACTCGACGCCCTGCGCAACGCTTACCGTGACGGCCACATCACGCCTCGGCAACTGCTGCCGAGCCTGCGGGAAAAAGCCGCGGCGCTGAACCCGGACTATCACTTGTTCATCCATTTACTCAGCGCCGAGGAACTGGAACCGTACCTCGCCGCCCTCGATGGTCGTGACCCAGGCAGCCTGCCGCTGTACGGCGTGCCGTTCGCGATCAAGGACAATATCGATCTGGCGGGCATTCCGACCACCGCGGCGTGCCCGGCGTTTGCCTACGTGCCGGAGCGTTCGGCAACCATCGTCGAGCAACTGCTGGCGCTGGGCGCGATCCCGCTGGGCAAGACCAATCTCGACCAGTTCGCCACCGGCCTCAACGGCAGCCGCTCGCCGTATGGCGCTTGCCCGAACAGCGTGTTGCCGGAGTATCCGTCGGGCGGTTCCAGCGCCGGCTCTTCACTGGCGGTGGCGCTCGGCGTGGCGAGTTTTGCCCTGGGCACCGACACCGCAGGTTCCGGACGCGTACCGGCGGCGCTGAACAATCTGGTCGGTTTGAAAGCCACCAAAGGGCTGATCTCCACGGCCGGGGTGGTTCCGGCCTGTCGCACGCTCGATTGCGTCACGACCTTTACGGCCACGGCTCGGGAAGCCAGTCAGTTGTTGGCACTGACCGCTCATCTCGACCCACGGGATGAATACAGCCGCAGCAATCCGCTGTGGAATGACGGCTCGGCCTTCGGCACGCCGCGCGCGTTTCGTTTCGGTGTGCCCCGTGCGCAGGACCTGGCGTTCTTCGGCTGCCCTGAAGGCCCGTTGTTGTTTGGCGACGCCATCGACCAGCTTAAAGCCCTGGGCGGTGAAGCGGTCGAACTGGATTTGTCGCCCTTCCTTGAAGCGGCGCGGTTGCTCTACGAAGGACCATGGGTGGCTGAGCGTTACAGCGTGGCCGGCAAATTGATGGAGCAAAATCCTCAAGCCGTGTTGCCAGTGATTCGTGCCGTGCTGGCCAAGGCCCCGGCGGTGACCGGCGTGCAAACCTTCCGCGCCCACTACCGGCTGCAAGTCTTGAAGGCGCTGTGCGACAGAGCATTGGTGGGCCTCGACTGCGTGCTGACGCCAACCATTGGCCGTCCGGTGACATTGGCGGAACTTGCCGCCGAACCGGTACTGCGCAACTCGGAACTGGGCTACTACACCAACTTCATGAACCTGCTCGATTACGCTGCCGTCGCCGTGCCCAGCGGATTGATGGGCAATGGTTTGCCATGGGGAGTGACCTTGTTTGGTCGCGCGTTTACCGATCAGTATCTGTTGAGCGTGGCAGATGCCCTGCAACGTCAGCAGGGCCTGGCGTCACCCGCACCGGCCGCCATCGCGCACAATGACCGGGCACGACTGGTGGTCTGCGGCGCGCACCTGGAGGGGCTGGCGCTGAACTGGCAACTCAAACAGCGTGGAGCGCGGCTGGTAGAAACAACTCAGAGTTCTCCCGATTATCAGCTGTATGCCTTGGCCGGCGGCCCACCGTATCGCCCCGGCATGGTCCGCGTTAAAGAGGGCGGCGTGGCGATTGCGGTGGAAGTATGGGAATTGCCGAGCAGTGAGCTGGGGTCGTTCCTCACCGGGATTCCCGCTCCACTGGGATTGGGCAAGGTGCAACTGGCGGATGGGCGTTGGGAGAGCGGGTTTATCTGTGAGCCGTATGGGTTGGACGGGGCGGTGGAAATCAGTCATTTGGGCGGGTGGCGGGCGTATTTGAAAAGCCTGGGTTGATCGCCTGATCACCGGCAAGGCTCCTTCAGGAATGTGCGAGCGTTAGCTTGCACATGGCAGCTTGCGGGACGATCATGCGCAGCTCGGGCCAAGCAAACCGGCCATTACCGAATGACCCTTTCATGAATAAGCCAGACCTCTGCCCGGCCTGCGGCGCTTCCAACGACTGCAGCCTGGCCGATCCACGAACCGTCGATCGTGCCTGCTGGTGCTACGGCGTCAGCATCGACCCGGCGGTGTTCGAAACGCTGCCGGCCGAGCTGCGCGACAAGTCCTGCCTGTGCCCGGCCTGCGCCCGGGTCGAGGCACAGTTGCAAGCAACCGCCTGGCCGATCACGTAACATACGCAGCCCTTTTCCCACCGATCCCTGGCCATGCGCGTTGACCGTTTCCTCAGCAACCTGCCCCGCTTCAACCGCAAGCAGGTACGCCTGTTGCTGGTGGAAAAGCGCGTCAGAGTCGACGGAACTATCGTCAGCGACCCTCACGCCGAGGTTCTCGAGTTCAGCCGCGTAGAAGTCGACGACGAAGTGCTGCAGGTCGGTAAACCGGCCCGCTACTTCATGCTGCACAAACCGCCCGGCTGCGTCAGTGCGACCCGCGACCCGCAACACCCGACGGTGCTCGACCTGATCCATGAAGCGGACAAGGATGACCTGCACATCGCCGGTCGCCTGGACTTCAACACCACCGGCCTGATGCTGATCACCAACGACGGCACCTGGTCGCGACGCCTGACCCAGCCACAGACCAAACTGCCCAAGGTGTACTACGTCGAGACGGAGCAGGAGATCACTGCCGACTACGCGATCACGTTCGCCAAAGGCCTGTACTTCGCCTTCGAAGACCTCACAACCCAACCTGCCGAACTGGTCTTGCTCGGGGCAAAATCGGCGCGCCTGAGCATCGTCGAGGGCCGTTATCATCAGGTAAAACGGATGTTCGGCCACTTCGACAACAAGGTATTGCGCCTGCACCGCGAACGCATGGGGCCGCTGCTGCTCGACGACGCGCTGAAGCCCGGCGAATACCGGCCGTTGAGCATCGAAGAGATCCGATTGATCTAAGCCGACGACCGCTCAGCAGAAGTTGTCGAACATTTTTCGAAAGATACTTGCGCGATGACGTGACCCCTGCTTGAATCAGGACGTCGGCGCGAAATGTGACCGACGAGTCACCAAAACTACTCTAAGAAACTTTTTGCCGGCAGAGAACCCTCAGGTTCCGCCTTCCCCCGGCAAACTGCCCGCTTATAACAATACCCGTCGACCGGCGTGCAATGGATCGACATGGGCCTTCAAAAATTCCAGGCGTATGCCTACCTGTCACAAAGCTCGTGCAATCTGATTTGCGCGCATACCCGCTTGCCAGGAGTCTTATGTCATGAGGCCAGAAATCGCTGTGCTGGATATACAGGGTCAGTATCGGGTTTACACGGAGTTCTATCGCGCAGACGCCGCAGAAAAGACCATCATTCTGGTCAACGGCTCGATGTCCACGACTGCGTCGTTTGCCCAAACCGTGAAAAACCTTTATCCGCAGTTCAATGTGGTGTGCTACGACCAGCCCTACGCGGGCAAGTCCAAGGCTCACAACCTGCATGAGAAAATGCTGACCAAGGAAATCGAAGGGCAGATCCTCCTGGAGCTGATCGACCACTTCGCCGCCGAACACGTGCTGTCGTTCTCCTTTGGTGGCGCCGCCACGCTCGTCGCCCTAGCCCACCGGCCACGGCGCATCGAAAAGGCTGTGATCAGCTCGTTCTCGCCGGTGGTCAACGAGCACATGCTCGACTACCTTCAGCGCGGTGTCGATTACCTCGGCAACCGGGACGGTGACCGCGTCGGCCATCTGGTGAACAGCACCATCGGCAAACACCTGCCTTCGCTGTTCAAGCGCTTCAACCACCGTCACGTCAGTTCGTTGGCCGAACACGAATACGGGCAGATGCACTTCCACATCAGCGACGTGCTCAACAGCGACCGCAACTGCTACCTGAACGCGGCAAAGAAAATCAATGTGCCAGTGCTGTTCATGAACGGCGAATGGGACGAGTACACCGCCCCCGCCGATGCCAGGCTGTTCGCCGGCCATGTACAACACAGCACCTTCAGCACCCTTCAGGCCACCGGCCACTTCCTCGACATGGAACACAAAACCGCTTGCCAAGACAGCCGTAACGCACTGCTGGGCTTCCTGAAACCGACGCAACTCGAAAGCCGACCGCGTTACCAGTACGTCCAGGACCACCATGCATTTGCAATCTGAAACAGAGTCATCGCGAGCAAGTCCCGCCCTACTGTGTTGAACGCACTCCCGTAGGCGCGAGGCTTGCCCGCGAATGACCGCCAAGCGGTCCCTGTTTGTGTTTCACCCGGCGCTAAAGCCATCGCGCATAAAGAAAAACTTCAAATCCGCGCTCACATCTGGTACAAAGTCAGCCGCTCTGAGCGGGTGTCGTATAATGGCATTACTCCAGCTTCCCAAGCTGATAACGAGGGTTCGATTCCCTTCACCCGCTCCAATCAGATTTCAGTCTCACGTCGTTTCTTGACGGGGGATGCAAGTAAAGAAAAAACCGGCCTTGATGGCCGGTTTTTTTGTGCCTGGGATTTGGGGGCTCTCCAGTCCTTGACACCTCCGGCCCCGCATACTAGCGAATGCTATACTTCCTACGGATTGCATGAAGTGTGCAACGTTCCCCACGGGCGCAGATACCGACTGCAAATCTCAGTTTACGGCTGCGGGACAGAGGAGGCCTACGGCCAACACGAGATGGGAGGTGTGGCATGAACCGACACTATTACATCAGTGACAATCTCGACGATCTCGAAGCCCTTGAAACCGAACTGGAAGCCAACGGCATCAATACCGAACAAATTCATGTGCTCAGCGAACAAGTGGCTGATGTTGAAGAACATCATCTCCACGAGGTCAACTCGTTGATGAAACAGGATGTTGTTCACTCTGGCGAGATTGGTGCAGTGGTTGGTGTGCCACTCGCAGCGCTGATCCTTGGCGGTGCCTATTGGCTGGGCTGGACCGAAACCGCCGCAGGCTGGGTACCTTTTATCTTCCTTGCCATTGTTATATTTGGCTTCTGCATCTGGGAAGGCGGCTTTTTTGGTATTCAGGTACCTAACGCGCACTTCCGCAACTTTAAACAGATGGTGGAAGACGGCAAACATATCTTCTTCGTGGATGTTGATCCGAATCAGGAGCCGGTATTGGATCGGGTCATTGAACATCATCCAAAACTGAAGATCGCCGGCACGGGTACGGCATCCCCTCACTGGACAGTCGCCTGGCTGCACAAATGGCATCAGTTCAAGCGAACGATATAACGCCATTTATTGCGGGTTGACCCCGGAGGCTCAAAGCCCTCCGTAAGCTGTTTATTGACCGAAGAAGATGACCCGGCTGAGGAAAACATAATCCGCCTCGGTGGCCATCAGCCCGACGAGCACCAGCAAACACAACGGTGGCACCAATATGGCGTAGACCATGGCCAACCGTTCCCAGGCCATGTGCATGAAGATGGAGACAATTAAACCTGCCTTCAACAACATGAAAGTGATAATCAGGGCCCACCGAAGGTAGCCATGGAAGTGAAAGTAATCGACCAGATACGACATCGTGCTGAGGACGAATAACAGCCCCCAGATTTTGAGGTACAAACTGATCGGATGTTGTTGACCCTGAGCATGCGCCATCACCCGTGCTCCTCTACCATAAATAGAAGAAAGCAAAAATAAACACCCACACCAAATCCACGAAGTGCCAGTAAAGCCCGGCTATCTCAACGTTCTGATAGTTTCCGGAGCGCTCATAATCTCCTCGCATGACTTTCATCGCCACAATGCTGAGATAGATGGCGCCGATGGACACATGCAGCCCGTGGAAACCGGTAATCATGAAGAAGCTGGCCCCGAATTGCGCCGCCCCCATGGGATTCCCCCAGGGACGCACGCCTTCGGCGATGAGCTTGCTCCATTCAAATGCCTGCATGCTGACGAAGGTCACGCCCAAGGCCGCGGTCGCCAGCATCAGGGCCGTGGTTTTCGCACGATCACGGCGATAGGCGAAGTTAACGGCCATGGCCATGGTGCCGCTGCTGCTGATCAGTACAAAGGTCATGATGGCGATCAGAATAAGCGGGATTTCTCTGCCGCCGATTGTCAATGCGAACACTTCACTGGGGTTCGGCCAGGGGGCGGTGATGGTCATGCGGACCGACATGTAGCCGGTTAAAAAACAGGTGAATATAAACGTGTCGCTGAGCAGGAATATCCACATCATCGCCTTGCCCCAGGGGACCTGCCTGAAAGCCTCCCTATCCGAGGCCCAGTCGCTGGCGATGCCCTGCCATCCCGGGGCAGGCGGCGGGCTTGGTGGATTGGATGAACTTGACTCGGCCGGTGCTAATGGGTGCGATGCCATGGCTTTTCACCTCAGGCCGCAGAATCTGGCGATGGCTTCATAGGTTTGCGGCGTGCTGGTCAGCAGCGCGAAGAGCACGAACCAAAGACCCAATAAGTAGTGCCAATAGGTGGTACAGAGCTCTACGCTGACGCGCAGTTGCGGCAACGGCACGTGACGCAGGAATTTAACGACGGTTATGCCCCAGGCAATCAACCCGCCCAGCAGGTGAAGGCCATGCACACCGGTCAACAGGTAGAAGAAACTGTTGGCCGGATTGCTGGCGACAAAGTAGCCCCAGGCGACAAACTGCTGCCAGACCCAGACTTGTCCCGTCAGAAAGGCAATTGCAAATACCCCCCCCACGACAAAACCCATGACCGTTGCGTCCAGTCGAGCCTGTCGGGCGGCCATGCGCGACCACTGCAGTGCGATGCAACTCAGTACCAGAAAAGCCGAATTCACCCACAACGGCCATGGGTTGGCTAAAGGCGCCAAGGGGTCTGTCAGGGGTAGCCAGTCGGCCATTTGTGAGCGGGCAATGAAGGCGAGCAGGAAGAGAAAGAATAACGAACTCACCACAGCCAGAAACAAGCGCAGGCCTACCCTTGCGGTTCGGCTTCTATCGGCGTCGGCCTGAATACCTTCAGGATCGCGATTCCAACTGCCGCCGGGGTCAGCGTCGTCGGCGTTTCTCAATAGCAGTCTGTTCATGTTTTAACGTCCGCTATCTTGGTTCCGGCACTGAGTTGCCGCATTTGCTCCAGCTCCTCGGAAGAGACCGTTTGCGGCACGAAATCCTGCTCTATCCCCGGCACGCTGTAGTCATAGGCCCAGCGATGCACCACCGGCAGCTTCGCTCCCCAGTTACCGTGTACCGGTGGGGTGTTCGGCGTTTGCCATTCCAGACTGGCCGCCCCCCAAGGGTTACTGCCCGCGGGTTTGCCTTTAAATACACTCCAGGCCAGGTTGAACACGAACAGCAACTGGGAAACGCCGACGGTCAATGCGACCACCGTAATGAAGGCATTCAACTCTTGCGCCGACTGCGGGATGAACGCGTAGTTTTCATAGGCGTAGTAACGGCGCGGCATACCCTGGAAACCCAAGTAGTGCATGGGGAAGAAAATGGCGTAGGTACCCAGAAAGGTAATCCAGAAATGCAGCTTGCCCAGGGTGTCGTTAAACATGCGCCCGGTGACTTTCGGAAACCAATGATAGATGCCGCCGAACACCACCAGTACCGGTGCGACCCCCATGACCATATGGAAATGGGCGACGACGAAATAGGTGTCCGAGAGCGGAATGTCCACGATCACATTGCCGAGAAACAACCCGGTCAGACCGCCCACCAGGAAGGTGACGATAAAGGCCAGGGCAAACAGCATCGGCACGGTCAGATGAATGTCGCCCCGCCACAGGGTCAACACCCAGTTATAGACTTTCAGTGCAGTCGGCACTGCGATGATCAAGGTGGTGACGGCGAAGAAAAAGCCAAAGTACGGGTTCATCCCGCTGACATACATATGGTGCGCCCAGACCACAAAGCTGAGCACGCCAATCGCAATAATCGCCCACACCATCATTCGGTAGCCGAAGATATTTTTACGCGCATGGGTGCTGATCAAGTCGGAGACCAGGCCAAATGCAGGAAGAGCCACGATGTAGACTTCCGGGTGGCCGAAGAACCAGAACAGGTGCTGGAATAATATCGGGCTGCCGCCCTGATGATTGAGCTGCTGCCCCAGCGAGATGATCGCCGGCATAAAGAAGCTGGTGCCCAACAGCTTGTCGAACAGCATCATGACCGCACTGACAAACAGCGCCGGGAAGGCCAGCAAGGCCATGATCGAGGCCATGAAGATTCCCCATACGGAGAGCGGCATGCGAAACAAGGTCATGCCGTGCGTGCGCGCCTGCAACACCGTGGTGACGTAGTTCAAACCGCCCATGGTGGCGGCGACAATAAAAATCGCCAGTGAGATGAGCATCAGGACAATGCCCCACTCGACCCCCGGTGTCCCCTTGGTGATGGACTGCGGCGGATAGAGCGTCCAGCCCGAACCGGTGGGACCGCCCGGCACAAAGAAACCGGCGAGCAATACCAGTACCGCCACCAGGTAGAACCAGTAGCTCAGCATGTTGACGTAGGGGAAGACCATGTCGCGGGCGCCCACCATCAGTGGGATCAGATAGTTACCGAAGCCGCCCAGAAACAGAGCCGTCAGCAAATAAATGACCATGATCATGCCGTGCATGGTCATCGCCTGATAGTAAGTATTGGCGTCCATGAACGCCAAACTGCCGGGGAAGCCTATCTGTAAGCGCATCAAGTCGGACAACACCACGGCGATAAGCCCCACGAACAGAGCCGTCAAGGAATATTGAATGGCTATGACCTTGTGGTCCTGACTCCAGATATATTTGGTCAGGAAACTTTTAGGCTCGTGCAGTGCTTCTGTTTCGGCTTGCTCCGCATAGGCCATCACGTCATCCTCCTGTCGAAGTTTCGGTGTACTGCTGGCTGCTTACGGCTATTTCCCTGGCTGCGCCTTGCTCGTATCAGCGTCGGCATTCGCTTTGGATTTGATAAAAGCGATCAGTGCATTCAACTCCTTATCGCTGGGAGCAAAGACCGGCATGACGGGTGCATACCCCTTGACGATTTTGGCAGCGGGATTAAGAACCGAGTCTTTTATATAGCCCTCATCGACCTTGATGCTCGTACCGTCGGCAAGGGTTTCGGTCTTACCGTACAGACCCTGCCAGCTGGGACCGATGCCCTTGCTGCCATCGACACTGTGGCAGGCCAGGCAGCCGAGCGATTCAGCCAACTGCTGTCCCTGCGCCGCCAGGTCCTCACCTGGGCCCGGCGCTTGGCCGGCAGCAGATTCGTCGCCTTGTCGCGCAGCACCCAGTGATTTGATCAGGGCGATGAGTGCACCCAGTTCATCGTCATTGAGAGTATAGGTCACCATGACCGGCGGGTAGCCTTGTACCAGACGGGCCTTCGGATCGAGGATCGACTCTTTCAGGTAAGCCTCATCGACCTGCACACTGCTGCCATCGGCAAGCTGTTCAGTGCGGCCATACAAGCCCTTCCATCCCGGGCCGAGACTGGCACTGCCATCCTGGCTATGGCAGGCCCCGCAACCGTATTTTTCGACCAACTGGCGGCCTTTTTCCAGCACGCTGTCCTGACTGGGCTTGGCAGCCGTGGCTAATGTCTGTGCAAACGTCGGTTGGCTTTTCAGCCATTGATCGAAGGCGCCCTGCTCTTCCACGATCATCTGGCCGCGCATGTTGTAATGACCGACACCACAATATTCAGCGCAAAGAATTTCATACTTTCCGGTTTTGGTCGGAGTAAACCAAAAGTACGACACCATCCCCGGCACCATGTCCATCTTGCTGCGGATTTGCGGAACATAGAAATCGTGCAGCACATCTTTGGATCGCAGTAAAACTTTCACCGGCTTATCGAGCGGAAGACGAACTTCATTGCTTTTTATCAGTACATCGTCCTGCCCGGCAGGATCATTGGGATCAAGGCCGAGGGGGTTGGTGGAATCAACAAATTTGATATCTGACTTACCCAACTTCCCGTCTTGGCCAGGGAAGCGAAAGGCCCACTGCCACTGCTGGGCGATCACTTCAAGCTCATAGGCATTTTTCGGTACCCGGATAAAATCATCGTAAACAACCAGGCCTGGCGCCAACATGGCGACAATACCTACCGAAGTAACGATAATTAACCATAGTTCCAGTTTTTTACTTTCTGGTTGGTAGTGCGCCCTGGATCCCTCCTTGTGACGATAACGCATCACCGCCACCGCCATAAAAACCGTGATGGCGATGAAGAATATTCCGCTAATGATCAGGGTGATAAACAGGGTGGTGTCTATGGATCCCCAGTTGGAAGCTGCCGGTGTTGCATGCCAAGGCGCGAGTATATGGAAGAGTACTGATGCAATAACGATTAGTATCAAGATAATTGCTATTGCCATGTTCTCTTCATCCTGTTCCTGTTGCTCATTGGTTATGCCAAAGCATCGCCACTGACGTCCAAGCAGGGCAGACAACTGCCACCCATCCCGGTGGCAAAGCCAGTAAGAAGTATAGAGCCATCGGGCTGTACCGTGAGGCGGGCAAGCGAGGCCCGGTTGCCAGCTATACTCAATTTCAGATTACGGACGGCAGGGATCGGCCAGAAGCGGCCCAAAAGACGAACCCTGCCTGTGCGTAGCAGTCAGATAAGTGATGGTATTGAGAACAACAGCCACAAAATCCAGCAGTCCACGACGGAGGTTTCGTCATGAGTGCCCTGACGATCGAAGGCTGGTGCAAGCCCAGCCCCGACCAGAAGTCCATCCCGATCGGTGAGATCCATTTTGACGTCGATGACCCCCTTCATCTGCGTCTGGAGCAAGCTGAAGAACGTCTACAAGAGACCCATGAGCCCGAAGCCATGGTCGATGTCGACATGAGCACAATGGATTTGGTCTTGCCAGAGGGATATGGCCCCTTGTCCGACTGCCAGATGCGCGTCTATCTGCATTACGAGCGCGGTCAGTTCCATTTGGTCGGGCATCGAGCGAGCGATGGAAGCTTGATCTACACCAATGCGGTTTTGATTGATCAGTTGCTTTAAAAACGCCGCATGATGCGCGGGAACGCAAAAAACCGGTCCGCAGCGGCCGGTTTTTTATGCCTGAAATTTGAGCATTCCTGGCGCTTCGGCGCTGCGGCAAAACCCTGCAATACAGAAAACGGGGTCTACCCAAACCATCGCGACATGCCCTCCTAGACTCGTTTCATGCAGCTCTTCCATCCGTATCCAGGGTGCGTTGGTGGTTATAGTGTTGATTAGTGATTTTCAGTAGGTATAGTAACCATAAGCACACCACAGGGAGGTGATGTGAATAGCCGTTTTTTGATAAGCCAAATCGTTGCGGACGGCTGGTATCTGGTACGAATCAGGGGGAGTCATCACCACTTCAAGCATCCGACCAAGCCTGGACTGGTGACGGTTCCTCACCCGAAAAAGGACCTGCTCAAGAAAACGGCCATTAGTATTTTGCAACAGGCGCTGCTCTGACGAACCGATGGACTGCGCCCTCGGAGGATAACGAACATGCTTTACCCCATCGCGATTTCCATGGGTGATGACGAACACGCCTGGGGCGTAGAAGTTCCGGATATTCCGGGTTGCTTCTCCGCCGGTGAAGATCTGGATGACGCCATGGCCATGGCTCGCGAAGCCATCGAAGGTCATTTCGAGATTCTGGCCGAAGACGGATCACCAATTCCGCCCGCCAACAAAGTGACCCTGCATGCGGCTAATCCACAGTACGCAGGGTGCACGTGGGCCGTGGTGGATATCGATGTCACCAAATACCTGGGCAAGGCGCAGAAACTCAACATCACCCTGCCCGGCTATCTGCTCAACCGCATCGATGAGTACGTATTGCACCATCCGGAAGAGAAAAGTCGCTCCGGGTTTCTGGCCTCGGCGGCGCTCAAGGTCTTGCAGCAAAGTTGATAGCCTGAAAATCGGATCAATCAAGGGGACGAATGTGTCCCCTTTGATTCGTCAGCGCGTTGCCACCATGAACAACCGCGGAAACGGCAGCAGCACCGAACCATCACTCAGCGCCGGATAGGCCTGCTCGATTGCCGCCTGATACTGCTTGAGATAGTGCGCCCGTTCCACGTCATCCAATGGTTCGAGAAAAGGCCGCAAACCGGAGCCTTTGAACCACTCGACCACGCCCGATGCGCCGTCCGCGAGCGGATGATAGTAAGTGGTGCGCCATACATCGACGCGAGTGCAGTGGCCACGCAGCATTGAGTAGTAGCCGCTTGCACCCTCCATTTCCGTTCGCTGGCCAGCAGCCCTTGCCAGCTTGTCAGCCCAAGGGCCGTTCGCTGCGACCTCGCGCATCAACCGGTGCGACGGTTCGTTGAGGTTATCGGGCATCTGGATCGCCAGGCTGCCGCCGGGTGTGAGCCTGTTTACCAGCGACGGCAGCAGCCTGGCGTGATCCGGCACCCACTGCAGCACCGCATTGGCGAAAATCACGTCAAACGGGCCGGTGTCGCTCCAGGTATCAATGTCAGCGACGTCGAAACACACCTGAGGCAAACGCTTGCGGGCGGCCTCGATCATATCGGTCGAACTGTCCAACCCACGCACCGCGGCATCGGGAAAACGCTGCACCAGCAACTCGGTCGAATTGCCGGGGCCGCAACCGATGTCGATGGCCGAACGGACGTCCACCGCTGGGATGGCGGCCAGCAAGTCACGCGCCGGGCGCGTGCGCTCATCTTCGAAAGCTACGTATTGTTTGGCGGACCAACTCATATCGCTCTCCTGTCGGGTGCATTGTTGTCGCCAGGGGCAGACAACCGGTTGGCTACGATACATCGTCCGCGTCAGTTAACCCACGCCCCCACCCGCCAATGCCAGCCATCGTTACGTTGCTCCCAGTGCGGATGCACATAACGATACCCCGGTCGCTCCGGGACCCAATGGCCATGAACCGCGACATAACGCCCGCCTTCCCAACGCCAGTACCCCCTGGACCAGAGGTAACCCGGTCGCCCCGCGGGCTCTACCTCGACAACGCGTTCCGGCGGCGGCTGCGGTGCGATGACCTCAACATATTCACGCTCCACCGGACGCCGGTCATGAACGACCCGTTCCTGCACACAACCCGCTGCGGTAACCACCACTGCCAGCAACACCATGTAACGTAACAACATGCCGCCTCCTCTGGCTTGAAAGCCAAGTTGAGTGAACCAGCAAAAAAACGCCCCCTTTTCCACCATGCTCCTGCCTGGCTCACTGCTTTTTTAACAGGTCTTGTCTGTCTATTGCCTGAACCCGGATCACTTGACGATCGGAAAACACAGAGGATCTGGATGAGCCTTTTTTATCGCCAAATCGTAGGAAGTCATAACCTAAATGACCGTTCGTCGACCGACCATCAAAGCAGTTTTGACAGTATAAAAATGGCATCTATAGTCCTATCGCGGCCTGTTGGAAGGAACCCAACCCGTCATTTCAAGGCAAGGAGCAAGGCCAGCTCGTCCCCGTGATCGAGTGGGTTCCCCAGTAGTGTGTTCGCAACGGCCACAAGGCAAGCAAGCGTTGTCGTGCCTGGTAAGTAGCCAGACAATCACTATGTTAAAAGGAGCTTCACTATGTCTCGAGTCACGGATGTACTTGTTTCCATCGACACTGAAACCATTCTGAAAAACTACCCGAACATCAGCAAAAACCCTGCTTCGCCGACTCTGATCGACTGGAAGCACGTCTACATGGTCACCAATCAGGACAACGTGGTCAGCGGCCAGGCCGGTGGCGAGCTGGACCTCAAGGCCCAGGTTGGCGATCTGATTCGCTGGCGTGAAACCAGCCTGTCCCAGAGCTTCGAAAACGCCGTAATTTTCTACAAGTTCATCGGCAACGCAGGCAACGAGCTGATCTCCCCACCCTCGCCGCGCCGCGCTACCGCTTGCGTTGCAGTCCCCAACACCAGCAATCCGTCAGTGCCTAGCTGCCAGAAAGTCGACAACCATTACTGGTCCTCGGAAACCCTGGCGTGTGGTCGTGTGACCTACCACTTCAACTTCCTGATCGTCGACCGCAACTGCCAGATCGTCGGCTGCTGCTCGTGGGACCCATTCATTTCCATCCATAACTGATGATGGAATCGACCCCTCGGCAACGAGGGGTCACCCCAGTCCGTTGCCGCCTCGGCTGGAACAGGATGTCTTGCTTGAAACCGAAGCGGCTACCGTTTTGCGTCAACATCATGAAAGGAATCCATGATGACTTCCGAACCGATTACCCCCCCTTCGGCGAGTAACCTGACCGCCAATAGCGTGCTGCTGGTCGTCGATGCCGAATCGCTGCTTTCGCGCTATCCGCAACCCAGCCTTGACCCGCAAAAGCCGACCGTGATTGAAGATGGCTTCATCTTCGGCATCAGCGCTACACCAAAAACGAAAAATGTTAAAAACGACAGCAATATCACACTGACCACCCACAACGGAAAAGTCTTTCATATTCGCGGCAGGACCGTCAGTTTGCTCGCCGAACACAGCGTGGTATTCCACAACATTACGGTGGACGATACCGGGATCCTTTCTCCGCCCAAGCTGATCGTCCATGGCGAGCAGACCGTCCCCGCGCCCGACCCCGCCAACCCGAACCAGCCGGGCAGCCACAAGGCCGATGATCATTATTGGGAGTGCTCGCAACTGAGCACGGGCGTGGCAACTTGCGAACTGAGCTTCATGCTGATCAACCAGCGCTGCGAAGCGCTCGGGTATTTCAGGTGGAAGACTGAGGTGACGCTGTCGGCGTGAATAAAGATTATCGAGTAGGAGGCGGCTTCACAGCCGTCGTCCTCTCACACCACCGTAGGTACAGAAACAAGCAAGTCCAGGCATTTACAGTGGCAAGGTATTGCAGTGCTTGATCTCCTTGAGCGAAAAACCGGTGTACATTTCCTTGATATTGCCGAGCGTACGTATGCGATGCATGGCGACTTCATGGAATGCCTCCATGTCTTTGACGACTACCTGCAGGAGGTAGTCGTATTTCCCCGACACTTTGTGACAGGCAATAATGTTGGGCAGCGCCAGGACGCCCGCTTCGAAATGTTCCATGGCTTGCTCGGAGTGACTATCGAGGGTGACGCTGATGAAAGCGAAAAGTCCCAGCCCTATGGTCTTCGGGTTCAAGTGCGCGTGATACCCGACAATCACCTCCTCTTCCAGGCGCTTCAGGCGCTTCCAGCAGGCTGGCGCTGACAGGCAAACACGAGCGGCGATCTCGGCGTTCGTCAGGCGACCATTCATTTGCAGAATTTCCAGAATTGAACGATCAACCTTATCCATTTCCGCCATGTGTTCTCTCCCTTTAACAATGCGTACGCGGTAGGGCGATTGGCCCCATCCCGCAGGTCCTTGATCAAGCATCCATTTCTAGAAACTACAAATACTAGAAAGAAAATTACATAAAGAACACATTTTGGATAATTAACGACTGAAAAATAACTAAATACAGACCCGTTTCGAAAACTAATTTTCGAGGCACTGAAATACAATTTCTTGTCATTTCCGACACCAAAGCCACTGGCTCTGACAATAAAAATAAGTAACAACGGAGGCAATATTGAGCATTTTCAGAACAAAAGACCTGGACGCAATGATTGCTGCTGCCCGAGCGCCTGCCGGGTTGAAAAAAGTGCTGGGGCCGATGGATTTGGTCCTGATTGGTATCGGTGCAATCGTGGGGACGGGCATCTTTGTATTGACCGGAACCGGCGCATTGACTGCGGGACCAGCCCTCACGGTTTCATTCCTGTTAGCAGCGTTGGCCTGTGCATTTGCAGCGCTCTGTTATGCCGAGTTCGCCTCATCTGTACCGGTAGCAGGCTCGATTTACACCTACAGCTACGCGACGCTGGGAGAGTTGGTGGCCTGGATGATCGGCTGGGATCTGATGCTCGAATACGGACTGGCCAGCTCGGCTGTGTCTGTTGGGTGGTCGGGTTACTTCCAGTCCCTGCTGAGCGGATTTGGACTGAATCTTCCGGTTGTGCTTACGGCGGCTCCAGGCTCTTTGCCTGGCGTGGAAACCTGGTTCAACCTACCCGCGCTGGTGATTATGCTGGCGATTACCTGGATGCTTTCTATAGGCATCAAGGAATCCGCGCGCGTAAACAACGTGATGGTGATCATCAAAATCGCCGTGGTGCTGCTCTTCATCGCCGTTGGTGTGCGACATGTTCAGCCGGCTAACTGGCAACCTTTCTCTCCCTTCGGCGTCAATGGCATTTTGAGTGCTTCTGCCTTGGTTTTTTTTGCTTTTATTGGTTTCGATGCGGTTTCCTCTGCCGCCGAAGAAGTGAAAAAACCGGCGCGTGACCTCCCCATCGGTATTATCGGTTCCTTGGCCGTTTGTGCGGTGTTGTACGTTGCCGTTTCAATGATCATGACCGGCATCGTGCCCTATGCCCAATTCCTTGGCGTTGATCATCCGGTTTCATTGGCGTTGCAACATGCCGGTGAAAGCTGGGTTGCCGGGTTCGTTGATTTAGGCGCGATCGTTGGCATGACGACTGTCATTCTGGTGATGGCTTACGGTCAAACCAGGATCATCTACGCAATGTCGCGCGACGGACTGCTTCCCCAGCGCCTTTCCAGGGTTCATACACGATTCGGCACCCCATTTTTCGCCACCTGGATGGTCGGAATAGTCTTCGGGCTGATCTCGGCACTGATTCCGCTGAACGTCCTCGCCGAGTTGATCAACATCGGTACGTTGGCCGCATTCAGTCTGATCTCGGTGGCAGTGATCGTATTGCGCAAGACCCGACCTGATCTTCCTCGCGCATTCAGATGCCCGGGCGTGCCCATTGTTCCATTGCTCGCCATCGCGTTCTGCGTAACCTTGATGACCTTCCTCAAGCAGACGACCTGGCTGGCATTTGGGGCGTGGTTGGCAATTGGCCTGGTGATCTACTTTGCCTATGCGAGGCGCCGCTCGTTATTGCATTAATCCAGCATTTCGTCAGGTCTGGAGTATCAATCAACCTCCAATAGTTTTCAGGTGCGAAACTGCATTCCAGTTGCGCACCTGATTACATTCGCCTGTCAATCCTCACCTCATTTGTCCTGTTTTTAGCCCTAGGAGACCAGTGGCGCGCATTGGCAGTGGCACGCGAACTCTATTTATTCAGTTACCCCATTTAACTCATGACTTAGGCCCGCCACGGTGGAAGAGCCCCTTCGAAAAGTGAAAAGGCTCGATGCAAGAAACCGTTGAAGCGAGCAGCATCACGCCGCAGCCCTGCCTGTTGACCACCAATCAGGCACAGATGGGCCACCTGACCAATCACTTCTGCTTGGCCTGGCATATGGACCAAGCGGCGGCACGTGCGTATCGCGAAGTCCAGTCGTCTTGTATCAACACGCTGCTGAAACTCGCCTACCAACGGATCATGCAGCGACCAGGCTCGGATGGAAATTTCCCGCCCAGGTTGTTTCTCAGCGGCAATACTCAAGTAGCGTTTCAAGGTTTCGCCCGCGCTACGACCCTGCGCCGCATAAGCGAGCATGCGCTCCGTGTAGTCTTCTTCCCAAGCGGCCAGCAAGGTGCGGACAAAGTCTTCGCGATTGCGGAAATGGTGATAAAACGATCCGCGGGTCACATTCAATCGGCGCGATAGACTCTCGGCCGAAACGCCAATGTGCCCGATTTGGTCGAGAGCCTCAAAACCAGCCGCGATCCAATGGTTACGAGTTAGTTTTCTCACCCGTTATTTCGCTCCATGTTTAGCGCCATACAGACTGTGTATGGTGCGCAACCGATTGATACGCTGCGAACACCAGCAAAGATGGCCGTTGCGTTTTGCACGCCAGCACTTTTCATGGAGCTCGCCTTGAAGAAAATCGTTCTGGTTGCTTTCGACCAATTCACTGATATCGACCTATTCCTGATGTGGGACATCTTAGGCCGCAACACCGAGGACTGGCACGTCCGAATATTGGGTTCCAGCTCTATCGTGCGATCGGCGCACGGCCTGCCTGTTTCGGTGCACGGTCCGCTTTCCGAGGCCAATAGCGCCGACGCGGTATTGTTCGTCAGCGGCAAGGAAGGGATACCCGCTGCACTTGCCGCCCCAGATTTCCTGCCGTCGTTTGAACTTGACTCCAGACGCCAGCGAATCGGCTCCATATGCGCCGGAGCTTTCATTCTCGAACGGCTTGGGCTACTCAGCGGCCAAGCAACTACACATCCGGATGCACGATCGAGCTTGCAAGCTCTGGGACTTGAGCCCCTGGACCAGCCTCTTGTATGCCAGGGGAACGTTGCAACCGCTGGCGGATGCCTTTCGGCGCTCTATCTGGTGGGATGGTTGGTTGAATCCTGGTTCGATGTCGACAAGCGCCGTGCGACGTTGCTCCCTGTTCTGCCAGCCGGGCAGCAAGAGCTCTATGATGCCTTGATCGGGTTCAGTATCCGACAAGCACTTACAGGGCGACAAGGAGCGTTACACGACAAACCATCGCAACAAGAGACGCGACATGGCATGTCGTCTAATTGGTAGTTAGAACTCAGGAGAGATCCCCGATGCCCCGAGAATTTGAGCTCATTATGTCCGTGCCAGTCCCCTCGAGGTCCGGCATCACCCACCTTTACAAGTCGATGAACCTGGCGGACGCTTTTGCGATTCGGCTCCCTGCGGGCACATCCAGCAATCCAGATTTGCTAGCTCGATTCATCCTTTCCCACCAGCCATCCTGGATCGGATGGCTCATGAAAGTCCGAGACACTATCGCTGCCTGTTTTGGTCTCAAGACAGCCAAACATTTAGCATCACTTGCTAATCGGATTGGAATCTTCAAGGTCTACAGCACGAACCAGACTGAAATCGTGTTGGGAGAGGACGACAAGCACCTCGACTTCCGGATATCGATCCTATGTTCTGGAGAGACAGGGCCAGAAGGCAGTCGCCAACTCGTTTTTTCAACCGTGGTCCAGTGCCACAACCGTCTAGGCCGGGCCTATATCTTCGTTATTGCCCCATTTCACCGCTTGGTTGTTAAGGCCAGCCTCCTCAGTGCTGCGCGCATCGGTTGGCCTCTGGCTACCTGCCCCTAAGGCTGAGCGCTGTCTGCCCCCCTGAGGTCTAACCCTTCCATCGAAGGCTGTTCTGGCAAGCCTGGCCAAGCCTCTCATGTCAAACGTCAGGCCTCTAAGATGCATTCAATATCTCTACGGCGCGCCACAAAAAACCGGCCTCAAAGGCCGGTTCTTTTTATGGTACGTATCCAACAGTGCTAGTCGTAATAGCCAACAGTCTTCTTCAAGTGGTCCGAATAATTGTAAATCTCATCAACCGATCCAATCGGATGTCGCGTCTCGTTTTTTTCTTCGTCAAAAATCCCAATGTACTTTTGTGAACGATTGAAGTGAAGGCGACAAATCGGTTTGCGATTGTTGTCATCCAGCAAAATGCCAAAGTAGCTTTGCGTGTCGCGTTGCACTATCCGTTTAGCATCCACAACCGAACGAACCACTGCCCGGACAATGTGATACCCCTCCAACTCCTCCAGAGTCGTCAGTACTTTATCCTCTGATTCATCACGTTGACCTGTCTGATCACTGCCGCCAGCAGGAACCGGTACCGATGCCAGCGCAGGCTGAATGGCACCACTCATAGCTGATTTGAGTCGGTCATTGATCTGATCATTGAGAAACTGCACGACCGCTTTTCTCGTCAGCTCTTGAAACTGCTCACGGACTTTCTGGGTGATGACCCCGTCATACACTCGAGAGGCAAAGACTTTTACAAAGTCGTCATCAGGCTTGAGGACCTGCGAAGCAATGACCTTCTTGATCTGACTGACGTATTTCAACTCACCCGCGGCGTTGATGATCGAATCCACATCGAATGCAGACTTGGTGAGCTTGATCAATTCGGGGACGGAGTACTCGTCGATATCCAGAAGATCGAGTTCAAGAAACGGTTTTTCATCCATCTTGTTGGGCGCATCCAGGTCGGTGAAGAATTTGTAGACCTGGCCGTTGGTGAGGATGGAGATTCGAGCGCTGGTGACATGGAAATAGCGAAACAGCTGGGAGGCATGATTGATGTGCAGCGGCTCGCCGATTTTTTTGCACTCGATGAGGATCTGTACCTCCCCTTCTTTCATGATCGCGTAGTCAATTTTTTCTCCTTTTTTCGTTCCGATATCGCAAACGAATTCCGGAGTCACCTCACTCGGATCAAAGACATCGTAGCCCAGCACTGTACTGATAAAGGGCATGACGAAAGCATTCTTGGTGGCCTCCTCTGTCTGAATGGCAGCGCTTTGCAAACGAACCTTGGCGGCTAGACTTGCTAACTTCTCAAAGAATTCCATGAGTGACCTCTTACTTGATGTCGATCCGTGTGTTTGCGTGCTGGCAAATTGACCTCTATTGATACTAGACACAAACCGGCACAAAGAAAGATTCCAAACGCAGCAAGTGCCCTTCAGAGCATTGGCTTTTCATCAAACACGGGATTTTCAAGCAGAACTCTCATCATGCCCGTACGGTCGATTTCCCTGGACAGCACCGTCGTCGAGGAAATAAAGAGGCAGGATTTGAATCAATGCTGAGCCATGCCCCCGCGAGTGACCAACGTCAATCGCGGGCATGCAGCTAACGACTGGCTTGCAGCGCCCTGGCCATTTGCAGATGGTTTTGCAGCTTGGGCAGGGTTTCTTCGGCGAACGCTTTGATTTGCGGCACGTCCGTTGTCTGCGCTTGTTGTTGAAGTTGCTCGATGGCTTCCTGGGTGGTCTTTACCTGACTGTCGACGTACGCCTGATCGAAAGAGGTATCGTCCTTAATCTCCGGTATCAAGGCTTTGGCCTTGTCGACCACTTCTTCGCGTGGTGCGACCGGTAAATCGAGTTGCTTGGCAATTTTCGCCAGATGCTGGTTGGCGGTGGTGCGATCGTTGATCACCACGATGGTGTAATCCTTGACCTCTTTGGATGCGGTTTTCTGGTGCGCCAGGCGGCTGGCTTCGATGTCGGCCATGCCTTGGGCCGACGCCTCATTGACGAATTCGGCGGGAGACTGGGCAAAGGCACTGCTGGCGCACAGGCCCAGTAACGTGGCAAAACCGGCATTGCGTAAACGGGTGGCCATCCAGCTCATGGTCGCGCCCTCCTTCTTGAAATTCAAACGGGAGCTTGCGCCCCCGTCTATTAAACAAAACCACCTTCACCTATTACCGAGACTTCTGACCGCCTTTGCGGCCCATGCTTCCTTTCGAAGGGTCTTTATCAACGGTCGTCGTGGTGGTTTTCCCACCTTTGCGACCCGCTTCAGACGCCTTGGTTCGATCGTTGGCGAAGCCTCCCGGGTTCGGATTTTTTGAAGTAGGCATGGTTCTCATCCTCTTGGTGATGATCACGGCGAGCAATCGCCCGCATAGGATATGAATTTCCATGCCCAAAAAGGTTTAGAAAACCTGGCAGCGCCGCGACGAACGGTGACGGATTTTCAGACACCGAGACGTGAATGGTGCTGGCGCTTGGCAGCGTACATTGCCTCATCGGCATGCCTGAACAGCTGCTTTTCTTCGGTGCCATGTTCGGGGTATCGCGCGACGCCGATGCTCGGCTGGATCGTCAGGTTGTGCCCGTCCAGACGCAGGGGCTGAACCAGCACTTGGCGGATTTTCCCCGCCACATTCTCGGCATCTTCGGCGGCGTGGATGTTGTGCAACAACACGACAAATTCATCACCACCAATGCGCGCCACCGTGTCGGTTTCGCGCACGCAGCCCTTGAGCCGATTGGAGACCGCTTGCAGCAGCATGTCGCCGACCGCATGACCGAAGGTGTCATTGACTTGCTTGAAGCGGTCGAGGTCGACATAGAGCAACGCCATTCGACCGGAGTCTGCCCGGGCCAGCGCCAGCGAAGCTTTGAGGCGTTCACGCAGCAATTCGCGATTGGGCAGCTGAGTCAGTTGATCGTACTGGGCCATGCGCTGGAGCCGGGCGTGCAATTGCTTGCGTTCGATCGCGGTCGCGACTTGGGCGCAAACATACTGCAGCAACTCCTTGTCTTGTTCGGTGTAGCGCTCGCCACCCGGCACGCTTTTGACGATCAGCGCGCCAATGGTGCCGTTCTGCGAACTCAATGGCACGCCCAGCCAGCAGGGTGAATCCTGGCCCTCGACCAACGCTGCAAACCCCTCCGGCAGATTGTCCTGATCCGGGGTCAGCAGGATCGGCAAGCCACTGCGAATCACTTCTGCGCACAAACGCCCGGTAACAGTCCCGGGATCCTCGGGTTGCAGCTCATGGTCGTCGACGTGATAGGGGAAATTCAGCTGCGCGCAGTGTTCGTCATACAGTGCTACGGAGAAATTCAACGCCGGCAGCCATTCGCCGATGATCGAATGGATGCGTTTGAACAGCGCCAGCAAATCTTCCGCCGCGTGGGCCGCTTCGGAGATCGCATACAGCGCCGCTTGTCGGGACTCGGCCTGTTTGCGCTCGGTGATGTCGCGCGCCACGGCGATACGCAACTGATCGACCTCCGACCAACGTGCCGACCAGAGAATGTGCGCCACCCGACCGTCCTTGCGCAGGTAACGATTTTCAAAGTTGAGCTTGGGTTCGCCCCCCATGATCTCCCGCGCGGCGTCGAGGGTACGCTGTCGGTCGGCAGGGTGAACCAGGTCGATCATCGACTGGCCGATCAGCTCGTCGGGGGTGTAACCGAAAATGCGCTCGCAGGCCGCGCTGACAAATACGAAGCGACCTTGTTTGTCCACCGCACAGACGGCGTCCAGCAAGAGATCGATGTAGCTCGCCAGTGGCGCGGAATTTCTGGTTTCCATGATGCCGAGAGCATGTCCGGACAATGCAACATTGAACAACCCTCCCTGACCGGTCATACGCCCGAGCGATGACTGTGCAGCCGACGCTTCCCTGCGTTCAGCCTCAAGCCTTGTTCGTCACCAACCCCGGAAGCGCATGCACCAGGGCATTGATGGCGAAACCGATGAACATGACCCCGCACAAGCGGGTGATCGCCAGTTCATGACGCTGATACAACGTGCGCACCTGACGCGCACCGACGATGCCAATGAGAATAGCGTAGGCCAAAAGGCCACCAATGAAGCTCAAGATGATCAACCAGGGCAACATTGACCAATGCAGCAACTCTGCACGGCTGGACAACAGCGCAGTAAAGGTCGCCACCGCCACCGGGTATGCCTTGGGGTTGGTCAGGCCGAACAGGATGCCGTGCCAGAATGGCTGCCGCGCCGGGCCCTGAGGCGCCTCGGCACTGGCGCGACGAGCGCGAACCGCGCGCAGGCCCAGCCAGAACAAGTAAAGCCCGCTGAGCACACCCAGCACATCGAAGGCAGTGCTGCCGATTTCCCGCGCACCGACAATCGCGATCAGTGCAGTGCTGCACCAGACCACGTCGCCCAGCAAATGCCCGCACAGAAACCCCGCCCCGGCCCGCCGTCCGCGTGCCGCGCCGATGCCGAACACCGCCAGCACACCGGGCCCCGGCGTAATGCCATAAATGAAACCCGAGGCGAGAACGGCCATTAGCAGCGATGGTGTCATGGAAATTCCTGAGGACGCCGGGTGAAGGGGCGCAATTCTATCTCAGGACGCCGAATATCGACTCACTGATCGTCGAAGAACTTCATCCCCGCATAGGGTCGCTGCCGACAAGCCGCCAGCCGCGACGCCAGAGACCCGACATGCGCCTCGAGCTTGTGCCCGTCCGGGTCGAGAAAATAGAACGACGCACCTTCGCTGCGGTTATCCCGCCATTCCCGCACGTTGGCGGATCGCAGGCGTTCGACGAACGGCAGGAAGTCCACAGCTTCGAGGCTGAAGGCGTAATGGGTGTAGTCGGCGGCGGGCGTGGATTCGCGCAGTGGATCGAAAGAAAGGCACAGCCACAGACCGGGTAGCGAGAGATAGGCGCCGGTGTCCCAAGTGGCTGAAAGCTGAAGCTGCAGCAGATCGCGATAGAACGCCACGCTGCGGTTCAGGTCAGTGACGGCGAGGGTCAGGTGGTTGAGGCCGGTTAGCATGGGTTGGGTAACCTTGAGTCTCTCTGGGTGGTCGCGAGCGGAGAGTAAAGCTTAAACATCCTTGAGCGTACAGCCGACGGGGGCTTTGTTGGCTGATAGTCAGTCTTCGCGAGCAAGCCCGCTCCCACAGGGAGTGGCGGCGGGCACGAATCCTGTGCCCGACGCGGTCAATGTGGGAGCGGGCTTGCTCGCGAAAGCGGTATTTCTGACGCCGCGAACTTCAGAACTTGTCGAGCGTGCGCAGCTTCTGCGGCAACCCCCACAGCAACAACGCAGCGGCGATCAGCGCGGCGACGCCGATGACGTACAGCGCCGGGGTGGTGCTGCCGGTCAGGTCTTTGATCCGCCCGACCATGACCGGGCTGACGATCCCACCGAACTGGCCAAGGGTATTGATCACCGCGATCCCGCCAGCGGCGCCTGCCCCGGCACCGGCCAGCAGTTTCGGTGGCAGGGTCCAGAAGCTCGGGATGGACGCGATGATCCCGGCACCGAGCAAGCCCAGGGCAACAATCAGGAAAGTCGTGTGGTTGGCGAAAATTCCTGCGCAGAAGAATCCCACCGCGCCTGCCACCACCAGACCTGCGACAAACTTGCGCCGCTCGCCGGTGGCATCGGATAACCGCCCGATCACCACCATGCTGATGGCGCCGCAGATGTAGGGAATGGCGGTCAGCAAGCCGATCATCACCGGGCTCTCGGTGCCGGCACTACGGATCAGTTGCGGCGCCCAGAAATTCAAGCCGTAGGACGCCACCTGAATCAGAAAGTAGATCAGCCCCAGCATCAGGAAACCCGGAATCCGGAGTGCGGCCAGCAAGGAGCCGCCGCTCTTGTGGGGTTCGTGGTGCGCGATACGGCTGGCGAGCAGTGTCTTCTCCGACGGGGTCAACCAATGGGCATCTTCGATGCGGTCCTTGAGCACGGTCAGCACCAACAAACCGAGGCCGATGCAAGGCACGCCACCGAGCAGAAACAGCCAATGCCAGCCGCGCATATCGAGGAAGCCATCAAGGTGTTGCAGCACCAACCCGGAGAACGGTGCGCCAACCAGCCCGGCAAACGCCGACGCGAGAAACAGCATCGAGGTGATGCGCCCGCGATAGTGCTGCGGGAACCACAGCGTCAGGTAATACAGCACGCCCGGCGCAAAACCCGCCTCCATCGCGCCGATCACGAAACGCAGGGCGTAGAACTGCCATTCGCTGTTGACGAAGACCATGGCCGCCGTCGCGAGCCCCCACGACATCATGATCCGGGCGATCCAGCGCCGGGCACCCACCTTGTAAAGCATCATGTTGCTCGGCACTTCAAAGATCACATAACCGACTACAAACAGCCCGGCGCCGAGGCCGTAAGCGGTATCGCTCAGGCTCAGGTCGGCCTGCAACTGGAACTTGGCGAAGCTGATGTTGATGCGGTCGAAAAATGCGAACAGGTAGCAGACCATGATCAGCGGCATCAGTCGCCAGGCGACTTTGCGGACCAGGGCTTTTTCGGCGTCGTGACTAACGGACGGGCTCACGCCCGCCTCCAGAACATTGAGGCTCATCGTGGTTTCTCCAGGCAGACGTCCCGTGGGCGTCCGATTGTTTTTGTTGTCTGGTTCGTTGCGGCTTTTGTAGGAGCGAGGCTTGCCCGCGAAGGCGGTGTGTCGGCCTCCATCGATGCTGAATGTCAGACCGCTTTCGCGGGCAAGCCTCGCTCCTACAGTGTTTGTTCGGTGGTTCAGGACGGTGTCGGGTGCAGGTCGCAGTTACGTCCGGCCTTGGCGAGCTGCCCGGGCACTTCATGGCCCAGCAATGCGGGTAAGCCTCGCGACAATCGCAGCAACAACGGCAAGTCGATGCCGGTGCGAATGCCGACTTCATCGCACAGGTTGACCAAATCTTCGGTGCAGATATTGCCCGAGGCACCCGGTGCAAACGGGCAACCGCCAAGACCACCGAGGGCTGCGTCAAAGCGCCGGGCTCCGGCCTCGTAAGCTGCCAATACGTTGCACAGACCGAGGCCGCGCGTGTTGTGGAAATGCAGGGTCAGATCAGCCGGTGAAACCCGTTGCAACACCCGTCGCACCACACGGTCGACCTGGCGTGGATTGGCCATGCCGGTGGTGTCGGCCAGGGTAATGCCCGTAATGCCGAGCTCCTGATAAGCCTCGACAATCTGCAGCACGCGATCCTCATCGATCGTGCCTTCAAACGGGCATCCGAAGGTCGTGGCGATGCTGCCGTTGAGCCGCACCGGCGTGCTGCGAACGAACTCGACGATCTCGCCAAACGCGGCCAATGACGCCTCGCAACGCATCCGCATGTTTGCCAGGTTATGGGTCTGGCTGGCGGACATCACCAGGTTCAGCTCGTCAGCCCCCGAGTCCAGTGCTCGTTGTGCGCCTTTGAGGTTAGGGATCAACGCGACATAGATCACGCCCGGCTGTCGGGCGATGCCCTTGAACACTGGCTCGCCATCGCGCAGCGCCGGAATCGCCTTGGGCGACACGAACGAACCGGCTTCGATGCGGCTGAAACCCGCCAGCGACAACTGATCGATCAACGCAATCTTGTCGGCGGTTTCGACCCAGGTAGGCTCGATCTGCAAGCCGTCACGCGGGGAAACCTCCTGAACGATCAGCGTCTGGGAATAATCAGTGATCATTGCACCACCCCTTCAGCTT
Source organism: Pseudomonas sp. Pseusp15 (assembly GCF_059492165.1). NCBI lineage: Bacteria > Pseudomonadati > Pseudomonadota > Gammaproteobacteria > Pseudomonadales > Pseudomonadaceae > Pseudomonas > Pseudomonas sp. Pseusp15. The sequence goes on along the minus strand of NZ_CP168523.1, from coordinate 458,886 downwards.
TCAACCGTTCGATGTCCTGGTCAGTCAGGCCCAGCCCCGCGAGGATGCCGTCGGTGTGCTGACCCAGACTCGGCCCCGACCAGTTCACGCCACCGGGGGTCTCTGACAGTTTCGGAACGATGCCCGGCATCTTCACCGAGGCACCACCCGGCAGTTCGGCGTTGAGCAGCATGCCCCGCGCTTGATAGTGAGGATCGGCAACGATGTCGGCCACCGAATAGATGCGCCCGGCCGGGACTTCGGCAGCTTCCAGAGCCGCCAACACCTCATCGATGGGCAGGCTGCTGGTCCAGTGAGTAATGGCTGCGTCGAGCACATTACTTTTGGCGGCGCGGCCATCGTTATGCGCAAACTCCGGCGCTTCGGCCAGGTCGGCCCGGCCAATCACCGCCATCAGACGCTTGTAGATCGGGTCGCTGTTGCCGGCGATCACCACGTAGGCACCGTCGGCAGTCAGGTAGGTATTGGACGGCGCAATACCCGGTAACGCCCCGCCGCTGCGCTCACGCACATGACCGAGCATGTCGTATTCCGGCACCAGGCTTTCCATGACGTTGAACACGCTTTCGGCCAACGACACATCGACCACTTGCCCGCCGCCCTGCCCGGTCTTGACCCGCAGCAGCGACATCAAGGCACCGATGACCGCGTGCAGCGAAGCCAGGGAATCACCGAGGCTGACCCCCACTCGGGCCGGCGGCGAACCGGGAGTACCGGTGGTGTAGCGAATCCCGCCCATCGCCTCGCCGATCGCCCCGAAACCCGGACGATCACGGTACGGGCCGGTCTGGCCGTAACCGGAAATGCGCACCAGCGTCAGGTTGGGATTGAGGGCGTGCAGCACGTCCCAGCCCAGGCCGAGTTTCTCCAGGGCGCCGGGGCGCAGGTTTTCGATCAGCACATCGGCATCGGTCGCCAGTTGCTTGACCAGTTCGATGCCTTCAGGGGATTTCAGATTCAGCGCCAGGGACTTCTTGTTTCGCGATTGCAGGTACCACCACAACGAAGTGCCTTCGTGCAGCTTGCGCCATTTACGCAGAGGATCGCCCTGACCCATGGCTTCGATCTTGATCACTTCGGCGCCGAACTCGGCCAGCATGCGCGCGGCAAACGGCGCGGCGATCAGCGTGCCGATCTCGATCACTTTGATTGCACTCAAGGGGGCAGTCATCGCGGGGGTACCTCTTGTTCTTGGAATATGCGCCAAGGCTAGAGGACCGAGTGGCATGGAATCCAACCTTCTGTTGGCAACGACCGTTCGCGAAACGCGAATGCCCGTCCATGCAATCGAGAACTGTCAGGTCTGGCCGCGCAAATGCTCAAACAACATCCGGCTCACCGGCGACAGCGCCACTTCATCGCGCACCACCAGAATCAACGCACGATCCGACCAGTCATCCGTCAGCGGCACCGCGTGCAACCCCAGCGCCCGGCCAAACAGTTCGTAGGCCTTTAGCGGCAGGATGCCGATGCCCATGTTGGCCTGGACCATCCGGCACATGGCGTCGAACCCCGGCACATGGATCCGCAACCTCAGCACCTTGCCGGCCTTGCGCGCGGCCGCATGGGTGCGCATGTTGATGGAACTGGCCGAATGCAGACCGACGTAATCGCTGTCCAGCGTGTCGGCAAAAGCCAAGGCCGAACGACTCGCCAGCGGATGATCGGCCGGCATCAGCACGACCAGTTTGTCCTGGCGATAAACAACGCTGTGCAGCCCTTTGACGTCGCTGTCGCTGGAGCAGATCCCGAGGTCCGCCACGCCATCGAGCACGCCTTGAATCACCCCGCTGCTGGGGCGCTCTTCGAGGTCGGTCTTGACTTGCGGATGGCGCGCGGAAAAGTCCCGCAGGTCTTCGGGCAGGAATTGAATGATCGCCGACAGGTTGGCGAGCATCCGCACATAACCGCGTACACCGTGGCTGTGTTCGCCCAGTTCGAGGCCCATTTTCTCGACGTTGAACAGCATCTGCCGGGCATGGTGCAGCAGGGTTTCACCGGCCGGTGTCAGCGTCATGCCCTTGGCCTGGCGTACGAACAGGCTGATGCCCAGCGCCTCCTCCAACTCCATCAACCGCTTGCTGGCCGCCGACACCGCGATCGCTTCGCGGGCGGCAGCACGGGTCAAGGTGCCCTCTTCGTGAACGGCCACAAACAGCTGGAGAGTGATCAGGTCGAGACGGCGGATCAGGCTTTTTTGCAGCATGGCAGGGCTCGATGATTTCGGTTCGACTGAGTCGGCAGGATAGCCCGGATTCGATTCGTGCCCGCCATCCAATTACCCACAGCACCCCAGGGCATCGCCCTACAACTAATTCTCTTACAACTCTCAGTACTACCGGAAACAGCCGATTCAAAGCCCATCGGGACTCTCTGTAAAGTCTGGCAACACACACAAACTGCAACAAACCCACGGATAGATTCATTCAAGGAATGTCACTTACACATGAGCCAGATACCGTACACGGCGCACACCTTCACCAACTACCGCAAACTCGTTTCATTGGCTGACCATGATTGGGAGGCCGCCGAAACCGGAAAAATCGCGGGGCTCAACGTTGAGATAAAAAGTGCCAACCGCATGCTCGATCAGTACGGGAGAGCGTTTCATGATTTCTGTACGACGTCATACCTGGGTCTGGATCACCATCCCGATATTCTCGACGGCGCCATGACCACGCTGTGGGAAACCGGCACACTTCGCATCGCCAATTCCAGGAACCGCTGCAAACTGGCGATTCTGGACCAATACGAATCCGAACTGTCCGAGTTGTTCGGCGCCAGTTGCCTGAGCGCCCTGTCGTGCAGCGCGGCAAGTGCCGGGATCCTGCCGCTGCTGGCCAGCGGCGTATTCACGGAAAATAGCCCTCCGGTGATGGCTTTCGACCGGTTGGCGCATTACTCGATGAGTCACCTCAAAGCCGCCTGTGCCGATGAAACGAAGGTCGTGACGTGCCCGCATAACGACATGGACTTCCTCGAGACGCTGTGTCAACAGCACACCAGGGTCGCGTATGTCGCCGACGGCGCCTACAGCATGGGCGGGGTTGCGGACATGGACAGCCTTTTGTATCTGAAGGACCGCTATGGGCTGTTTCTCTATCTGGACGACTCCCACGCGCTTTCCTCTGTAGGAACATTCGGCGCCGGTCTTGTGCGTCCCAGGCTGCATACCCTGGATGATGACTGCCTCATCGTCGCCTCGCTGGCCAAGTCGTTCGGCGCCAGCGGCGGTCTGGTGATGCTGGGCAGTGAACGGCAGAAGAAGCTCATTGCGCGTTACGGCGGCCCCAGCAACTGGTCGCAAAGCCTGAACAGTGCAGCCATTGGCGCGGGCCGGGCATCCATCCAGCTACACCACACCCTGGAATTCGCCGAGCTGCAGGAAAAGCTTCAGGTTAATATCCGCCTCTTTGACAGCCTCATACGAACCGCACAACACAACAGCAACATGGCGATTCGACTGGTCAATTGCGGTGAGGCATCGCTGGCCAACCACATCGCCATTGAACTGGCCAATCACGGATTCTTCACCTCGGCAGTCTTTTTCCCGGTGGTTGCACAAGGCAAGGCAGCCATCAGAATCACCCTGCGCGCCGACATGGGGACGACGCTGATCCGCCATTTCTGTGGACTCATCACCGAGCTTTTACGTGCTCACGGCCGGGACATCGGCGGCTGAAAAAACAGGGAAGATTAAATGAAGAGCAGCACCACCCTCCTGATCACCTGCTGTACGGTTTTTCTCGCCCAATTGGGCATGAGCATTTATCTGTCGGCGCTGCCGGATATTGCCCGGGATCTGTCCGCAGATGCCTCACAGGTTTCATGGGGATTGGCGGTGTATCTGATCGGCATGGCGCTGCCGATGCTGTTCTGGGGCAGCCTGGGCCAACGCATTGGCCGCAAGCCGGTATTGCTCGCGGCGCTCGGCCTCTATGGGCTGGGCAACCTGGCCCTGCCTCTGGGCCAGACACTTGAATCGTTCCTGGTTTTTCGCCTGATTCAGGGGATTGGCGCCAGCGGGATTTCAGTCATGGCCCGGGTGCTGATCCGCGACAGTTTTCGCGGCGATCTGCTGGCCAAGGCGTTGTCCTGGATATCGATTTCCTTTGTGGTGGCGCTGGGTATCGGTCAATACCTGGGGTCGATCATCCAGGTGACACTGGGCTGGTCAGCGATTTTCTACTTATTGGGTGGTGTGAGCCTGTTGATGGCGCTGGTGGTGGTGCGGGTCACGTTCCCGATGCTGGCAGAAGAGAACACACCATCATCCGCCTGGACGAGCTACGGGCACATTCTGCGGCATCGGGCCTTCCTGTTACCGGCCCTCGCCGGTGGCTTGGGGTATGGGGTGATTGTCGCGTTCAACACCGCTGCACCGCTGATTCTGCAAGGCGCCTTCAAGTGGTCGGCAGTGGAATACGGCTTGTTGGGCTGGCCCATCAGCGCGGCGTACTTTCTCGGGGCCGTGGCGGTCAATCGCTTCGTACTGCATACCGGTCAGCAATGGCTGATGACGGCGGGCGTCGGGCTGATACTGGCCGGCAGCGCAGTCATGTTGCTGGGTAGCCTCGCAGGCACGTCTATCGCGCTGCTGTTCTGGTTGCCCTATTGTTTTGCAGTATTCGGCCAATCGCTGATTTACCCAATCAGCTTGTCCCTGGCCAACCACGGCTCCCCGGTCAGCGGTGCTTATGCGATGGCGTTGAGCGGTTTCATTCATCAACTGATGGCCGCCGTTATCGGCGGTATCGCCAGCCTGATAGCCAGCCAGCAGGCATGGCCTTTGTCGCTGTTATGCACCTTGCTGGCCTTGGGCGCGCTGCTTTGCGTAGTGCTCGCGCCCGGCCGTCGAACCGCTTAGAACGCGCTGCGGAAAATCTCCTCGATCTGCCGCTGATCCGCCGCCCGTGGGTTGGTCAGTCCACAGGCGTCTTTCAGGGCATTGCTGGCAAGGACCGGGATGTCATTGAGCCTGGCACCGAGCTCACGCAAACCGGCGGGAATGTCCACATCCCTGGCCAGGCTGCGGATCGCCGCGATCGCCGCCTGCGCGCCCTCTTCCGGACTGAGCCCGCGAATGTCGGCCCCCATCGCGTGGGCAACGTCGGTCAGGCGAGGGGCGCACACCAGCGCGTTGAAGCTCTGCACGTGAGGTAGCAGCACCGCGTTACACACACCATGGGGCAGGTCGTAGAACCCGCCTAACTGATGGGCCATCGCGTGAACGTAACCAAGGGACGCATTGTTGAACGCCATGCCCGCCATAAATTGCGCGTAGGCCATGTTTTCCCGCGCGATCATGTCACTGCCGTCCTGCACGGCTTGGCGCAGGTTGTCGCTGATCAATGTGATGGCTTTCAGCGCACAGGCATCGGTAATCGGGTTGGCTGCCGTGGAGACGTAGGCTTCGACGGCATGGGTCAATGCGTCCATGCCGGTGGCGGCGGTCAGGCCCTTGGGCATGGCGACCATCAGTTCTGGGTCGTTGACTGACAGCAGCGGCGTAACGTTGCGGTCGACGATGGCCATTTTTACGTGGCGCGATTCATCCGTGATGATGCAAAAACGGGTCATCTCGCTGGCAGTGCCGGCGGTGGTGTTGATCGCGATCAACGGTAGCTGGGGTTTGGCCGACTGATCGACACCTTCGTAGTCACGGATCGTCCCACCGTTTGTGGCGCACAAGGCGATGCCCTTGGCGCAGTCGTGAGGCGAACCGCCGCCCAGAGACACCACGAAATCACAGCGACTTTCCTTGAGCAGGCCCAGGCCGTGCTCGACGTTGGCGATGCTCGGATTCGGCTTGGCGCCGTCGAAGATCACCGAGTCGATGTCCTGCAACGCCAGTTTCTCGGCAATCCTCGATGCCACGCCAGCCTTGGCCAGCCCGGCGTCAGTGACTATCAGCGCCTTGCGAAAACCATACTTGCCAATGGCGTCCATGGCTTCGTCGAGGCAACCGGTGCCCATGATGTTCACGGCGGGGATGAAAAACGTACTGCTCATGCGCGAGTCTCCTGGCTGAAACCGAATCGGCAATGCCGATTCGGCGGGTGCGCACAGGGTCGACCGATCAGTCACGCGGTATGTTGATCTGGCTCAACGCCCGGGCGTGATAAAGTCGCCGTCCATCAGACCTTTTGCTTCGAGACGACAAACGCAATGACCGATTTCCAGGATGTCGATGCCCAACTTGAAGACTGGAACGCCTTGCGCACCACCGCCTCATTCGGCGGCCTGCTGGTGGGTAACGGCGCCAGCCGCGCCGTGTGGGACGACTTCGGCTACGACTCGCTGTTCGAAAATGCCCGCACCGTCGAAGAAAAACCGCTGAGCCAGTCCGAGCTGAGCGTGTTCGACGCGATGCAGACGCGCAGTTTTGAACAAGTGCTTGGGGCGCTGAAGACCACCAGCCGGGTCAACAAGGCCCTGGCCGTCAGCTCTGCGGCACCGCGCAATCGCTACTACGCGATCAAGGAAGCGCTGATCAACACCGTGCACGCGGTGCATATCCCGTGGCGGCTGGTGAAGCCTTCGACGCTGGCGACGATCAATCAGGAACTGGGCAGCTATCGGACGGTGTTCACCACCAACTACGACTTGCTCAGCTATTGGGCGATCCAGCATCGGCCGGACGTCGTGACCGACCTGTTCCAGGGTGCCGAACCCGGCTTCGATCTGAGCGCCAGCGCCACCGACAAACCACGTTTGCTGTACCTGCACGGCGGCCTGCATCTGGTGCGCAATCAGGACGGCACCGCGCGCAAGTTGATGTCGACCGAGGGAACGTTGCTCGGTAATTTCGCGATCAACAATACGATCAAGACCCTCGACGACGTGCCGCTGTTCGTCAACGAAGGCCCGGCGCAAGACAAACTCAAGACCATTCGCAGTTCGGATTACCTGTCGTTCTGCTACGACCAGTTACTCGGCCACGGTGACGGGTTGTGCATCTTCGGGCATGCCCTTGGCGAGCAGGACAGTCACATCGCTCATGCACTGCGACAGGCGAAGCCGAAGGTGGTAGCGATCTCGATTTACCCGCGCAGCAAGGCGTTCATCCAGCATCAAAAGCGGCATTACGCGAAGGTGTTCGAGGGGACGGGTGTGGCGTTGCGTTTTTTTGATTCGAAGACGCATGCGCTCGGTAACCCTAAGCTGACCGTGCCGGTCGAGGTCTGACCTGTGGCGAGGGGGCTCGCCCCCGTTGGGTTGCGAAGCAGCCCCCTAGTATCTTCAGTCACACCGAGTTCTCTGGTTTTACGACTGCTGCGCAGCCGAACGGGGCGGTGCGGCGTTCCGACAAGCCCCCTCGCCACGAAGGCCCGATAACCTCATTCCTCGCTGCTATGCACCACCACCAACAACTGCGCCTGCACCTCGCCCACTGACCTGAGGCGATGCGGTTTCTGCGCGTTGAAGTGCAGCGCATCCCCACGATTGAGCAGCACCCGCTCGTTCATGAAGTCCACTTCCACCTGCCCTTCATGGACGAACAGAAACTCTTCCCCCAGGTGTTCCTTGAAGGTTTTGTCGGTGAACTCGCTCGGCGGGTAAATGATGAACGGCAACAGGCTGCGCTCACTGATCTGATGGGCCAACACCGCATAACCCGGGCTCTGGTCGTTGGCGGCCAGGGACTGGCGTTCGTCGTTGCGCACCAGGCTGTAGCTGTCGAGGCTGACGTTGTCTTCGGAAAACAATTCCTCGACCTTCACGTTCAGCGCCCTGGCCAGTTTCAGCGCGGCGGCGATCGACGGGGTATTCAACCCGCGCTCGACTTTCGACAGATAGCTCTTGGTCATGCCGGATTTTTCGGCCAGGGCCTCCAGCGTCACGCCAAGTTTTTTTCTCAATAATTTCAAACGGATAGACATGTAGAGCGATTAACCCATCAAGGAGGCAACGATTTATCCTTGCCAATGACACAAAGTGTCATATAGCCTCTTTAGTGTCATTTGCATGCCCCACCCAAAGGACACCGATATGGCCAAGACATTAGCACTACCCAAAGAGCAACTGGTCAAGCAAGCGCTGACACAGATGCAAAACACCCTGGCGGATAATACGTGGACCGACCGGCAAAAGCTGGCCCTGACCTGCCGCATTCTGTTCGAAAACGGCCACGACTCCGGCCTGGCCGGGCAAATCACCGCTCGCGGCCCGCAACCGGGCACCTATTACACCCAGCAACTGGGCCTGGGTTTCGACGAGATCACTTCAGGCAATCTGTTGCTGGTCAACGAAGACCTGGAAGTGCTTGAAGGCCACGGCATGCCCAACCCGGCCAACCGCTTCCATAGCTGGGTGTACCGCGCCCGACCGGACGTGAACTGCATCATTCACACGCACCCGACTCACGTCGCGGCGCTGTCGATGCTGGAAGTACCGCTGAAGATTTCCCACATGGACCTCTGCCCGCTCTACGACGACTGCGCGTTTCTCGAAGGCTGGCCGGGGGTGCCCGTGGGCAATGAAGAAGGCGAACTGATTGCCGGGGCCTTGGGCGACAAGCGGGCGATCCTGCTTTCCCACCATGGCCAGTTGTCCACCGGCGCGACCATCGAAGAGGCCTGTGTCATTGCGCAACTGATCGAACGCGCAGCGAAGTTGCAGTTGCTGGCCATGGCCACCGGTGTCATCAAACCGATTCTTCCCGAGCTGGGCCGTGAAGCCCACGACTGGATATCCAAGCCCAAGCGCCACGCCGCCGCGTTCAACTACTACGCCCGGCAGAACCTGCGCCAACACGCCGATTGCCTGAACTGACCCCACTCATTCTTGAAAGGAGAGACGCCATGTCGACCGTAAACATTCACGGCATCATCGGCTACACCATCACCCCGTTCACCGCCCAGGGCGAAGGTGTTGATCTCGACGCGCTCGGGCGTTCCATCGACCGCCTGATCGACAGCGGTGTCCACGCCATCGCCCCATTGGGCAGCACCGGCGAAGGCGCTTACCTGAGCGACGCGGAATGGGATCAAGTCAGCGAATTCAGCATCCGCCACGTCGCCAAACGCGTCCCGACCATCGTCAGCGTGTCCGACCTGACCACCGCCAAAGCCGTGCGCCGCGCGCGTTTCGCCGAGGCCCACGGCGCCGATGTGGTGATGGTGCTGCCGGCCTCGTACTGGAAACTCAGCGAGGCGGAAATCCTCGCCCACTACCGCGCCATCGGCGAGAGCATCGGCGTGCCGATCATGCTCTACAACAACCCGGCCACCAGCGGCACCGACATGTCGGTGGAGTTGATCCTGCGGATTTTCAACGCGGTCGACAACGTCACCATGGTCAAGGAGAGCACCGGCGACATTCAGCGCATGCACAAACTGCAACTGCTGGGCGAAGGCCGGGTGCCGTTCTATAACGGCTGCAATCCCTTGGCACTGGAAGCGTTCGCGGCCGGCGCCAAAGGCTGGTGCACAGCGGCGCCGAACCTGATCCCGCAGCTCAATCTCGACTTGTACGAAGCGGTATTGGCCAATGATCTGAGCAAGGCTCGCGAACTGTTCTATCGCCAGTTGCCGTTGTTGGACTTCATCCTCAAGGGCGGTCTGCCGGCGACCATCAAGGCTGGTTTGCGCCTGGTCGGGCTGGAAGCGGGCGACCCGCGGTTGCCGGTGTTTGCACTCGGCGAGACTGGCCGCAGTCAGTTGCAGGGTTTGTTGAACGCGTTGCGCTGATCGTCGGGAACACACAAAACCACTGCGGGAGCGAGCCGTCAGGCTCGCTCCCGCAGTGGGTATGCGGTGTGTTTAAAACACCGGCAAGGTCTTGTCCTTGATCACCGTGGTCGGACCGTTGGCCTTGACGCTGGCGATGCCTTTTTCCCTCGCGGCATCGGATGAATAAGACTCGCTGCTGCCAATGATCTCGTGGTTACCGGCCTTCAGATTGAAGTAAGGATGGCCATCCTTGGTGGCTTTTTTCTCGTAGCGTTCGTCCAGCGGGCTATTGGCCTGGACCGAGGCGATTCCGCTATCGACCGCACCGCGCGTGGTGTACAGCTCACTGACCAGAATGGTTTCGGCGTTGGCCGCTTTCAACACAAACTTGAACTGACCATTGCTGGTTTTGCTCACTTCGTACCATCCAGACATGCTTGTTCTCCTTGGCGATTGAGAGGTTTCGCGCTTCAGAGTAAAGACCAAGCCAGGTTTTCTGTCGCCGGTAAGGTCCAAACAAAACCGCCCTACTTCACCCCCGTCCGCACCACCGACAACTCAGGTGCCTGCACCCGGCGCTGGCTCAAATAGCGCATGCAACTGACCCGCAAGAACGAGGCGAAATTCACCACCTCGCCGCGGTAGTCCATCACCTCTTCATACAGTTTGGCGATCAACTGATTGGTGGTCATGCCGTCGACCTCGGCGATTTCGCTGAGGATGTCCCAGAACTGGTTCTCCAGCCGCAGGGTGGTCACCACCCCGCAGATGCGCAGCGAGCGGGAGCGCGATTCGTAGAGAATCGGATCGGCCTTGACGTAGAGCTCGCACATGGGCAGGTCCCTCGTTACAGCGTGATTTTGGTGCCCAGCAACCCGAGAAAACCGGCCAGCCAGCTCGGGTGCGCCGGCCAGGCCGGGGCTGTGGCCAGATTGCCTTGAACGTGGCCTTCCGTCACCGGGATATCGATGTACGTGCCGCCAGCCAGGCGCACTTCCGGGGCACAGGCCGGGTAGGCGCTGCACTCGCGACCTTCAAGAATACCGGCGGCGGCCAGCAATTGCGCGCCGTGACATACGGCGGCGATCGGTTTGCCAGCCTTGTCGAACGCTTGCACCAGAGCCAGGACTTTTTCGTTCAGGCGCAGGTACTCCGGCGCACGACCGCCCGGGATCAGCAGCGCGTCGTAGTCCGCCGCATCGACCTTGGTGAAATCAAAGTTCAGGGCAAACAGATGACCGGGTTTTTCGCTGTAGGTCTGGTCGCCTTCGAAGTCATGAATCGCCGTGCGCACGGTCTGGCCGGCGGTTTTGTCCGGGCAAACGGCATGCACCGTGTGGCCGACCATCAGCAGCGCCTGGAAGGGCACCATCACTTCGTAGTCTTCGACGTAATCGCCAACCAGCATCAGGATTTTTTTAGCAGCCATGGGGAGGACTCCTCTGGAAAATGCGTGGGCCTGCAGGAGTATTCAAGGTAGTCCTTATCCGGCGGGTCGGGTAATAACCGACTACTACGGACGATATGAACTGGATTGGCTTTTTGTGGCGAGGGAGCTTGCTCCCGCTGGGCTGCGAAGCGGCCCCCTGCATTCCTTCGGAGACACCACTTGAGCAGGTTTACGGCTGCTTTGCAGCCGAACGGGATGGTGCGGCGATCCGACAAGCTCCCTCACCACAGGATTACATCAACTGTACTGATATTTCTGAACTCAGCTGTAAGCGCGAAAAACGCCGGTTTATGGCTAGATGAAGGCTCTTCCCGCCACCCTCGATTCTGGTTGCCATCATGTCCTCGCGCGAAAACACCGGCATGGCCCTCGGCCTGATCGGCGTCGTTATCTTCAGCCTGACCCTGCCCTTCACACGGATCGTCGTGCAGGAACTCCATCCGCTGCTCAATGGCCTCGGGCGGGCGCTGTTCGCGGCGATTCCGGCTGCGCTGTTATTGCTGTGGCGCCGGGAAAAATGGCCCACCTGGAAACAGGTCAAAGGCCTGACACTGGTGATCGCCGGGGTCATCCTCGGCTTCCCGGTGCTGTCGGCCTGGGCCATGCAGACACTGCCCGCCTCCCACGGCGCACTGGTCAACGGTTTGCAACCACTGTGCGTGGCGCTGTATGCCGCGTGGCTGTCCCATGAGCGTCCGTCGAAAGCCTTCTGGGCCTGCGCCGCGCTGGGCAGTGCGCTGGTGCTCGGCTATGCGCTGATCAGCGGCGCCGGCAGTATTCAGGCCGGTGACTTGCTGATGCTCGGGGCGATTGCCGTGGGTGGGTTGGGCTATGCCGAAGGCGGCCGGTTGGCCAGGGAGATGGGCGGCTGGCAGGTGATCTGCTGGGCGTTGGTGCTGTCGACGCCGTTGCTGATTGGGCCGGTGTTGTACCTGGCGCTGCAACATCAGGGCGAGATTTCGGCCAGGACCTGGTGGGCCTTCGGTTATGTCTCGCTGTTTTCGCAGTTCATCGGCTTCTTTGCCTGGTACGCCGGGCTGGCCATGGGCGGCATCGCCCGGGTCAGTCAGATCCAGTTGCTGCAGATCTTCTTCACCATCGCGTTTTCGGCGTTGTTCTTCGGTGAGCACGTCGAGCCGATTACCTGGCTGTTTGCGGCCGGGGTGATCGTGACGGTGATGCTCGGGCGCAAGACCGCAGTGCGCCCGGCGCAACCGGACACGTTACCGGCGGGGGTTCAGCTCAAGCCTTAGCGACCAGGAACCCGTCAGCCCGCAGCAGGGTTTCCAGGCAATGTTCGCTGATGTGGTAGAAATCCTTCAGCTCCTGAATCTTCACCAACAGCTGAGCCGGGTCCACCGGCTCGGCGCGTTTGACCGCCAGAATCATCTTGTTCTTGTTGGTGTGGTCCAGTGAGATGAACTCGAACACCTTGGTCTCGTAGCCGCAGGCTTCCAGAAACAACGCACGTAAACTGTCGGTGACCATTTCCGCCTGCTGGCCCAGGTGCAGGCCGTATTGCAGCATCGGCTTGAGCAATGCCGGGCTCTGGATCTGCAGGCGTATCTGCTTGTGGCAGCACGGCGAGCACATGATGATCGCAGCGCCGGAACGGATGCCGGTGTGAATCGCATAGTCGGTGGCGATGTCGCAGGCATGCAACGCGATCATCACGTCCAGCTCGCTCGGCGCCACGCTGCGCACGTCACCGCATTTGAACACCAGCCCCGGATGTTCCAGCTTCGCCGCCGCGCTGTTGCACAGCTTGACCATGTCTTCGCGCAGCTCGACACCGGTCACCTCGCCCTCGGTTTTCAGGGTGTTGCGCAGGTAGTCATGGATCGCGAACGTCAGGTAACCCTTGCCCGAGCCGAAATCCGCCACTCGCACCGGTTTGTCCAGCGCCAGCGGCGAGGAGGTCAGCGCATGGCTGAAGACTTCGATGAACTTGTTGATCTGCTTCCACTTGCGCGACATCGCCGGGATCAGCTCATGCTGGGCGTTGGTCACGCCGAGGTCTTTGAGGAACGGCCGGTTCAGGTCGAGGAAGCGGTTCTTCTCGCGGTTGTGCTCGGCGGACGGCACTTCACGCAATTGCTGAGGTTTGCTCTTGAACAGCGAAGATTTGCCCTTTTTGCTGTATTCGAGCTGGGCTTCGTCGGTCAGTGACAGTAAATGCGCATTTTTGAACGATGCCGGCAACAGCGCGGCAATGGTCGCCACACCTTCGGCAATCGGCAGGTTCTTGGTGATGTCGCGGGTCTTGTAGCGGTAGACGAAGGACAGGCACGGCTGATCCTTGACCGTCAGCTGCTTGATGATCAACCGCTGCAAGTCCGCTTCGCCACCAACGTACTTGGCCAGCACCAGTTTGATGAAGGCATTGGCATCCAGGCTGGTTTGCAGCAGGTCGATGAACTGGGCGTGGTGATCCGGCGCGAGGCTGGCGGGAGTGGCGGTGACAGACATGGAAAAAACGGCCTCGGGCGGTGCGAATCGGGGAATGGCGGGTATTTTAGGGGGGATGCGGTTCAGGAACACTGTTATTTGCCAAACGGCAAAGATTCTGTGGCGAGGGAGCTTGCTCCCGCTCGGCTGCGCAGCAGTCGCAAAGCAGACAACGAGGTGTGTCTGACAGCGTGTGTTTGCCGGTTTTGGGGCCGCTTCGCAGCCCAGCGGGAGCAAGCTCCCTCGCCACAAAAGCTGCCGAAAGCTCGGGCCGCGTTCGGACGATTTTTTGATTCAGCTCAACACCACCAACCGATTCGGCAATTCATTGCGCACCTGGGTCACCGGCACGTGCACCTTGAGCAACTCGCCGCACGCCTCGATGCACGTCACAAACCCCTGCAACGTCTGCCCCTGCTTCACCTGCTGGGTAAACGTCGCCACAATCGCGTCCCAATTCTTGTTGTCCAGCCGTTTGGAAATCCCTTCATCCACCAGAATTTCCACGTAACGCTCGGCCTCGGAGACAAAAATCAGCATGCCGGTGCCGCCCACGGTGTGGTGCAGGTTCTGCTCCAGGAACTGCCGACGCGCCAGGTTCGACGCACGCCAGTGACGGACCGAGCGCGGGATCAGGCGCGTGGTGACTTTCGGAATCCGGAACACCAGGCACAACACGATGAAGCTGACCCATTGCACCAGCAACAGACTGTGCATGGTCAGCCAACCGGTCAGGTAATGCACGATACCCGGCACCACCAGCGCCAACAGGCTGGCCCAGAGCAGCGGGATATACGCATAGTCGTCGGCGCGGGCCGCGAGCACTGTCACCAGTTCGGCGTCGGTGTCGCGCTCGACCCGGGCAATCGCCTCGGCGACTTTGCGTTGTTCGTGTTCAGTCAGTAATGCCATGTTTATGAATGCCTGCTCGCTATTGTTGTTGTGTTTCCTGCCGTGTCATCACCAGCCGCCCGACGAACCACCGCCGCCGAAACTGCCCCCGCCGCCACCGAAGCCCCCGCCACCGCCGCCAAACCCCCCGCCACCGAAACCACCCCGGCCTCTACCCCCTCCACTTGGCAGAATACCGAACATCTGGCCGACGAAGATCGTCAGGATAAACAGCAGCACCAGGAACACGAATATTCCCGGATGCCGCGCAACGAAATCGCTCTCCTGATTGCCACGCGGCTCATACACCGTCGACGGCTCGTTCAGCGGATTGCCCCCCAGCACCACCAGCATCGCCGAAACGCCATCGCTGATGCCCTTGCTGAAATTGCCGGCCTTGAACGCCGGTGTGATCACCTGATTGATGATCACCGAACTCTGCGCATCGGTCAGGCGATCTTCCAGGCCATAACCGACTTCGATCCGCAATTTTCGCTCGGCACGCGCGACAATCAGCAGCGCGCCGTTGTTCTTGTCCTTCTGGCCAATGCCCCAGTAGCGTCCCAGCTGATAACCGAAATCCGCGATGTCGGCGCCCTGCAGGTCCGGCAACGTGACCACCACCAACTGCTCGCCGGTGGACTTCTCGTGGGCATTAAGCTGCTGAACCAGCTGCTCGCGCACCGCTGGCTCGATCATTTGGGCGTTGTCCACCACCCGTCCGGTCAGTTCCGGAAACTTCAACCCGGCCTGGGCCGTCAGGGCAAAGACCCAGAACAACAGCATCAGGCCCACTTTCATCACGCGCATTGGCAACCTCTTCCTTGGTGGCACTTCAAACCCGGTCCGGCGCCTACTGGAACTTCACTTCAGGCGCTTTTTCGGCACCGGGGCTGGTGGCCTCGAAAGTTTCGCGGATCGGCAAGTCGCTGTACAACACGGTGTGCCACAAGCGACCGGGGAAGGTGCGAAGCTCGGTGTTGTATTTCTGCACCGCGAGGATGAAGTCGCGACGCGCCACGGCGATGCGGTTCTCGGTGCCTTCAAGTTGCGATTGCAGCGCCAGGAAGTTCTGGTTGGCCTTGAGGTCAGGATAACGCTCGGACACCACCATCAACCGACTCAGCGCGCCGGTCAGCTGATCCTGCGCCTGCTGGAACTGTTTGAGTTTTTCCGGATTATCCAGCGTGCTCGCATCCACCTGGATCGACGTCGCCTTGGCCCGGGCTTCAACCACTGCGGTCAGGGTTTCTTCCTCGTGTTTGGCGTAGCCCTTGACGGTTTCCACCAGGTTGGGGATCAGGTCGGCGCGGCGCTGGTACTGGTTCTGCACCTGGCCCCACGCGGCCTTGGCCTGTTCGTCGAGGGTCGGGATAGTGTTGATGCCGCAACCGGCCAGCAAAGCGGTCAGCAACATCAAGGCTGCAACCTGCAGGCTCGACCGATAGGGGTGTCGTACATTCATCTGGTTGATGCTCCCTTGCACATTGCGTTGATAAAACAACCGGCGAACTTTGACCCCGGCTCTTGGGGCATAATCTGCGCCGCTACTGGATTGCATCGAGCCAATGGGCTAAAAGATGCCCAGCGAAAAAACAGTAAGAAGTGTGCTGCATTTTTCTAAGCAACACCCAAACAACAATAGTCGCTCCCAAAATTTTGGCTGACCGGCGCGTATTCACTGCCGCTTGGGCCTTTTGAGAAGAATATTCATGAAGAAGCTGTGTTTGCTGGGCCTGTTCGTCAGCCTGGCCAGTCATACCGTATTGGCCGCCACGACGCCCGCACCGATAGAAAACAAGGACGCCTTCATCAGCCATCTGATGAAACAAATGACTCTCGATGAAAAGATCGGCCAGTTGCGCCTGATCAGCATCGGCCCGGAAATGCCTCGGGAGCTGATCCGCAAGGAAATCGCGGCCGGTAATATCGGTGGCACCTTCAACTCGATCACCCGCGCCGAAAACCGTCCGATGCAGGACGCGGCCATGCGCAGCCGGTTGAAGATCCCGATGTTCTTCGCCTATGACGTGATCCACGGCCACCGCACCATTTTCCCGATTCCCCTGGCCCTGGCCTCGAGCTGGGACATGGACGCCATTGGCCGGTCCGGGCGCATCGCCGCCCAGGAAGCCGCGGCTGACAGCCTCGACATCACTTTCGCGCCGATGGTCGACATCTCCCGCGACCCACGCTGGGGCCGCACCTCCGAAGGCTTCGGCGAAGACACCTACCTGGTTTCGCGAATTGCCGGTGTGATGGTCAAGGCCTTGCAGGGCAGCGGTGCGAACGCGGCTGACAGCATCATGGCCAGCGTCAAGCATTTTGCCTTGTACGGCGCGGTCGAGGGCGGTCGCGACTACAACGTCGTCGACATGAGCCCGGTCAAGATGTACCAGGATTACCTGCCGCCGTACCGCGCCGCCATCGACGCCGGTGCCGGCGGGGTGATGGTTGCGCTGAACTCGATCAACGGCGTACCGGCCACCGCCAACACCTGGCTGATGAACGACCTGCTGCGCAAGGAATGGGGCTTCAAGGGCCTGGCAGTCAGCGACCACGGGGCGATTTTCGAGCTGATCAAACACGGCGTCGCCCGCGACGGTCGTGAAGCGGCGAAGCTGGCGATCAAGGCCGGCATCGACATGAGTATGAACGACACGCTCTACGGCAAAGAGCTGCCGGGGCTGCTCAAATCCGGCGAGATCGAACAGAAAGACATCGACAACGCCGTGCGCGAAGTGCTCGCCGCCAAGTACGACATGGGCCTGTTCAAAGACCCGTACCTGCGCATCGGCAAGGCAGAGGATGACCCGGCCGACACCTACGCCGAAAGCCGCCTGCACCGCGCCGAGGCCCGTGATGTCGCGCGCCGCAGCCTGGTGTTGCTGAAGAACCAGGGCGATACCCTGCCCCTGAAGAAAACCGCGAAAATCGCCCTGGTCGGCCCTTTGGCAAAAGCACCGATCGACATGATGGGCAGTTGGGCTGCCGCCGGTAAACCTGCGCAATCGGTCACCCTGTTCGACGGCATGACAAATGCCCTCGGCGCGCAGTCGACGTTGATCTACGCCCGTGGCGCGAACATCACCGACGACAAGAAAATCCTCGATTACCTGAACTTCCTCAACTTCGATGCCCCGGAAGTGGTGGACGATCCGCGCCCGGCCAACGTGTTGATCGACGAAGCGGTAAAAGCCGCCAAAGATGCCGATGTGGTAGTGGCCGCAGTGGGCGAATCCCGTGGCATGTCCCACGAATCGTCGAGCCGCACCGACCTGAACATCCCGGGCAACCAGCGCGAGCTGATCAGGGCGTTGAAAGCCACCGGCAAACCGCTGGTGCTGGTGTTGATGAACGGTCGTCCGCTGTCGATTCTCGAAGAGAAAGAGCAGGCTGACGCGATTCTGGAAACCTGGTTCAGTGGCACCGAAGGCGGTAACGCTATCGCTGACGTACTGTTCGGCGACTACAACCCGTCGGGCAAGCTGCCGATCA
The DNA here is from genome assembly GCF_059492165.1 of Pseudomonas sp. Pseusp15. Taxonomy (NCBI): domain Bacteria; kingdom Pseudomonadati; phylum Pseudomonadota; class Gammaproteobacteria; order Pseudomonadales; family Pseudomonadaceae; genus Pseudomonas; species Pseudomonas sp. Pseusp15. The sequence goes on along the minus strand of NZ_CP168523.1, from coordinate 440,925 downwards.
CCGTTCCGCGCTCGGTGGGTCAGATTCCGACCTACTACAACCACCTGAGCATTGGCCGGCCGTTCACTCCCGGCAAACCGGGCAACTACACCTCGCAGTATTTCGAAGACACCACCGGGCCACTGTTCCCGTTCGGCTTCGGCCTGAGCTACACCCAGTTCAGCCTGACCGACATGGCATTGTCGTCGACCACGCTGAACAAGACCGGCAAGCTCGACGCCAGCGTCGTGGTGAAGAACACCGGCAAGCGTGACGGCGAAACCGTGGTGCAGTTGTACATCCAGGACGTGACCGGCTCGATGATCCGCCCGGTCAAGGAACTGAAGAACTTCCAGAAAGTGCTGCTCAAGGCCGGCGAACAGAAAGTCGTGCACTTCACCATCACCGAGGATGACCTGAAGTTCTACAACGCCCAGCTCAAGTACGCTGCGGAACCGGGCAAGTTCAACGTGGAGATCGGCCTGGACTCACAGGACGTGACGCAGCAGAGCTTTGAGTTGCTGTAACCCCGCCTGAAAGCAAAAGATGATCGTTCCCACGCTCTGCGTGGGAACGATCTGAAAAAGTGTTCAGCCCCGCCGATCCAGCAGATTCACCACCACCCGATCCACCCATCCCCAAACCCTCTGCTTGACCCGCCGCCACAACGGTCGGCGCTTCCACGCCTCAAGACTGACTTCCTGGCTCAAGGCAAAGTCATTCTCGAAACTCGCCGCCACCGCTCGGGTCAGCCCTGGGTCCAGGGCTTCGAGGTTGGCCTCCAGATTGAAGCGCAGATTCCAGTGATCGAAATTACATGAGCCGATACTCACCCAATCGTCGATCAACACCATTTTCAGGTGCAGGAAACACGGCTGGTATTCGAAGATCTTCACCCCGGCCCTGAGCAGTCGCGGGTAGTAGCGATGCCCGGCGTAGCGCACCGACGGGTGATCAGTACGCGGCCCGGTCAGCAGCAGACGCACATCGACGCCGCGATTCGCCGCCCGGCGCAGCGAGCGGCGGACTTTCCAGGTTGGCAGGAAATAGGGCGTGGCCAGCCAGATTCGCTGCTTGCCGCTGTTCAGCGCGCGAATCAGCGATTGCAGAATGTCCCGGTGCTGGCGGGCGTCGGCATAAGCGACCCGGCCCATGCCCTCGCCCATCACCGGCACTCGCGGCAGGCGCGGTAGACCGAAGTGTGAAACGGGTTTCCAGGCACGCCGATAGCGGTTGGCGATCCATTGGCGGTCGAACAGCAATTGCCAGTCGATGACCAGGGGACCGGTGATTTCCACCATCACTTCGTGCCATTCGCAGGTGTCTTCGCCCGGCGACCAGAACTCATCGGTGACCCCGGTGCCACCAACGACCGCCAGGGATTGATCCACCAGCAGCAACTTGCGGTGATCGCGATAGAAGTTGCCCACCCAGCGTCGCCAGCTCAGCCGATTGTAAAAACGCAACTCGACCCCGGCGGCCATCAGGCGCTGACGCAAAGTCAGGGTGAAGGCCAGGCTGCCATAGTCATCGAACAGACAGCGTACCCGCACGCCACGCTCGGCCGCCTGGACCAGCGCCTGAACCATCGCCTCGGCGCAGGCCCCTGCCTCCACCAGGTACAGCTCCAGCTCGACTTGTTCTTCGGCGCGGGCAATCGCCACCAGCATGCGCGGGAAAAACTGCGGGCCGTCGATCAGCAGTTCGAAGCGATTGCCTTCGCGCCACGGAAAAATTGCACCACGCATTTCAGCGCGCCGTGAAAATCAGCACCGCACCCACCGGTACCGACAGACTGATGGCCGACAAACCGGCGAGCTTGCGCAAGCTTTCCAGGCCTGGGGCCAGGTCGAAATCTTCGGCGCTGATCACCAAAGGCTCGAGGGTCACCACTTGAAAGCGCCGGTCATCGAGACGGGTCGCCAGCAGTTCGGCGTTGTATTGGTGTTGCTTGCCATGCAGGCCGACGGTCACCGGCAAGCGCAATTCCAGTTGTGCACCAGGCGCCAGATCGTTGATTGGCCGCAGGTCGATCTGCGTGGTGATCAGCGCTTCGGGAAACGTCTGGATCTGGAACAGTTCCTTGCGCATGCGTTCGTCACGCAGCGGAATGCCGCTATTAACCGACTCCAGCTCGACTTCCACCTCGGCCAGCCCCTTGGGGTCGACCTTGCCATGCAGCACCAGAAAGCGCTGCACTTCGGAGATGTTGGCGTTTTTGGTGCTGACAAACGACAGCCGCGAGGACTCGCCGTCCAGATACCAATTGGCCTGGGCCGACACGGTGACACCGGCCAGCAGCAGGGAAGCGAGGGTTTTGTAGATGAACCGCTTGAACATAGAAACTCGGGGGCAGATAAACCTGAGCGAACCTTAACTGGCTTGAGGCAGGTTGCAAACTTTCTGTGACTTCGCCCCAATCTTTGTGGCGAGGGAGCTTGCTCCCGCTGGAGTGCGAAGCGCTCCCGAAATCAGACAATGAGTTCCTCCAATCAGATCTCCGCCGCTGGCATTACGACTGCTTCGCAGCCGAGCGGGAGCAAGCTCCCTCGCCACAACGAGTACGACCACGTCAGGGTTGCAGGCGGCAGCCCTGGCGCTCGCCGATCCACTGTGCGCTGTTGCTGCGCCCCAATCCGCCGACCGTCACCCGCTTGCTCGCGGCATCATCGACGAAACCGCTGGTGGGTAAATACTGCTTCACATAACCCTGGCAATACGCCGCCGGATTGTTCATCACATACCGGCACGAGCAGTATTCCTTGGCGGTGTAAGCGCTGATGATGTCGGGAAAAGCCCACAGCGCCACGCGTTCCTGCCAGCCCCAGCCGAGCAAAGCGGTCAGCAGCACCAGCAACAATGTGCTGAACGGCCGACGGCGAATGAAACTGCGACGGCTCATGGCTGCACCTTCATGGCAAACGCCTGGAGCGCGAGTTTGAGCAGTTCGTTATGCCGGTAACTTCCATCGCGATCATCGCCGTAGCGGACGATCACCAGTTTTTCGCTGGGAATCACGTACATCGCCTGGCCCCAATGGCCCAGCGCGGCGAAGGTGTCGACGGGCGCATCGGGCCAGGGTTGTGCCGCACCATCCACCGCTCGATTGAGCCACCAATGCCCGCCGGGCACCGCTTCATCCTGGTTGGCTCGGTAGCGGGCGAACGGCTCACGGCTGAAGTCGACCCACGCCTTGGGCAGCAGCTGCCGCTCGCGCCAGCGACCGTCGCGCGCCATCAACAGGCCGACCCGTGCCAGGTCCCGGGCGGTGAGGTAGGCATAGGACGAAGCGACAAATGTCCCCGTGGCATCCGCTTCCCAAACCGCGCCGCGAATGCCCAAGGGTTCGAACAATGCGGTCCACGGATAATCCGGATATCGGGCCGGGCCAACAATGGCTTTCAACGCGACGGAAAGCAGATTGCTGTCGCCGCTGGAGTAGCGGAAGGCCTGACCGGGCCTGGCGTACGCGTCATGGTCGGCGGTAAACGCAGCCATGTCGCGATGACCTCGGGTGTAGAGCATCGCTACCACCGAGGACTTCAACGGTGCGTACTCATAGTCTTCCTGCCAATCCAGGCCCGAGGCCCAATGCAGCAAGTCGGCCATGGTCATGGCGGGGTGTTTTTCCAGCGCTGGATAGAACTGCACCGCCGGGTCCTGCAAGTTGAACAGACCTTCGCCATAGGCCACGCCGAGCACCGTGGCCATCAGGCTTTTGCTGATCGACCAGGTCAGGTGCGGGGTGTCGGCACGGGTCGGGTCGGCGTAGCGCTCGTAGACGAGTTGGCCGTCATGGATCACCAGCAAGGCATCGGTGCGGATGCCCTCGCGGGTGGTGTCGTTGCGGAGTGGGAAAGCGTAGTTTTCCAGGGCTTGAACGGCCGGACCGGTGACTGTCGGGCCGGGCAACCATTGCTCGGCCGGCCAGTTTTCGGCCTGGGCCGTGAAGCTGAACAGCAGGATGGAAATCAGCGACAAGCCTTTGAACATGGAGGACGCTCGGAGGATGAACCTGCTGAGCCTAGTCGAGGTTGATGACAGTTTTGGGAGGCCCGTCACCCTAACGAAGATCCCGCCAACGCCTTGGCCAACCGCTTGCCCCGCGCCCCTGCCGCCAGATCCATCACGGCCTGATCGCGCTGCCACATCGCCGCCCACTGCGGCGGGCCGTCGGTCATGGCCTGATTCACTTCAGCCTTGAGCCCGTCGAACTGAGCAAACAAACCGCCCAGCAACACATGCCCGGCCGGATTGTTCGGCGCCTGGCGGCTGACTTCCGCGCACCCGGCCAGCAGCGCCAGCAAACGCAGTTGCAAGGTGTGCGGCCAGTCGTTGTCCTGGCCAATGCCGAACAGCCACGCGGTCATCGCACTCAGCACATAAATGTCTTCCAGGGTGCGGAACGGTTTGACGTAAGCATCCCAGCCGTCCCCCGCCAACAATTCGCACAGCGCGTTGTCGAGAAACAGCCGACCGTGGCTGATCTCGGGCATCAACGGCAACGGCGCGAGTTTCTCCAGACGCACGCCCGGTTCGCCGGGGTAAACCACCGCCAGACTCAGGCGCGGATCGCTGCCTGGCTCTTCGCTGCGAGCGGCGACCAGCAGCCAGTCGGAGGCATCGCCGGCGGTGACGAAATCCTTGCGTCCGCTCAGACGCAGATCCCGCAGCCGGGTCTGCATGTCCGCCACCCGCAAGCTGCGTTGCTCGGTCGCGCACAACGCACCGAGGCTCAGCGGCGCGCTCGGCCAGAGCATCCGCAGCGCCGCTTGATACCCCACCAGAAACGCCAACCCCGGAGTCGCCATCAGCCGTCCGCCGTTCACCGCCAATTCAAACGGGGTGACCGTGCCCAAGCGGTGCAACAAGGTCGCGAAGCCTTCGCCAAGATCGGGGTCGGCGGGCAGGCGATCGCTGCGGTTCAACAGGGTTTGCCAGGGCATAAGAGGCTCCTTGTGGGCTGTCATATAAGCATCACCAAAGCTTCATGGCGATGACACCGGGGCTACATAGCCTGACTTTGCACAACACGGCTGCATAAAGAAAGTCGATCGGCTGCAACCCAAGACGGGTGGCCAGCCCGTACGGAGATTCGCAATGACTCAGATCGCCCGCATCAGCGACACCGGCAATGAACGCCGCCTGCAAGCCGAACGCCTGGTGGGCGCCGAGGCACTGCAGGAAGCCCAGGCCTTGCGCTTCAACGTGTTCAGCGGCGAATTCAACGCCAGGCTGAAAGGCGCGGAATTGGGTCTGGACATGGATGACTATGATGTTCACTGCGCCCACATCGGCGTACGTGACTTGAACACCGGGCGCCTGGTTGCGACCACTCGTTTGCTCGACCACACAGCCGCCAGCAGCCTGGGCAAGTTCTACAGCGAAGAAGAATTCAGCCTGCATGGCCTGGTTCATCTGAAAGGCCCGATCCTGGAAATCGGTCGCACCTGCGTCGACCCGGCCTACCGCAACGGCGGCACCATCGCCGTGCTCTGGGGTGAACTGGCCGAAGTGCTGAACCAGGGCGGCTACAGCTATCTGATGGGTTGCGCGAGCATTCCGATGCAGGACGGCGGCATCCAGGCCCACGCGATCATGCAACGCCTGCGCGAACGTTACCTGTGCACCGAACACCTGCGGGCCGAGCCGAAGAAGCCATTGCCGACGCTGGACATTCCATCGAACGTCATCGCCGAAATGCCGCCGCTGCTCAAGGCCTACATGCGCCTGGGCGCAAAAATCTGCGGCGAGCCGTGCTGGGACGAAGACTTCCAGGTGGCCGACGTGTTCATCCTGCTCAAGCGCGACGAGCTCTGCCCGCGTTACGCCAAGCACTTCAAGGCGGCTGTGTAATGAGCCGCTTGCGGGTGTACGCGCGAATTGCGCGAGTGCTGATGGTGGTGGCGCTGGGCTTGACCATGGCCAGTGTGTTCGGCGCGTTCGAACGACTGGGGATTGCCCATTCGATGGTCCGTCGCCAGCGCTGGTCGCGGTTTTTCATGGCGCGGCTGAGCAATGCCCTGCCCTTTCATGTCACCGTCAATGGTCAATTGCCGAAGGCGCCGATGCTCTGGGTCAGCAACCATGTGTCCTGGACCGACATTCCGCTGCTGGGCATGCTCACGCCGCTGTCATTCCTGTCCAAGGCTGAAGTGCGCACCTGGCCGGTGGCGGGCTGGTTGGCGGCCAAGGCTGGCAGCCTGTTCATTCGCCGTGGTTCAGGCGACAGTCAGTTGATCCGCAAACAGATGACTCGCCATCTGGAACAGGAACACCCGCTGCTGATGTTCCCGGAAGGCACCACCACCGATGGGCGTTCGCTGCGCACGTTTCATGGTCGTTTGCTGTCAGCGGCGATCGATTCCGAAGTGGCGCTGCAACCGGTGGCGATTCGTTATCTGCGCAACGGCGAGCTGGATACCCTGGCACCGTTCATTGGCGATGATGATTTGCTGTCACACCTGATGCGCTTGTTCGCCAATGATCGGGGTGAGGTGGAGATTCACCTGCTCAAGCCGATCGAGTGCCAGGACCGGGAACGCGCGGCGCTGGCGTTCGAGGCGCAGCAGGCGGTGCAGAAGGCGTTGTTTGGTGAAGTCGCGAAACCTGCCGAGCCACGGCGTGCCGGCGAACTGATCGCCGCCTGATTTTGCGTTTGTAGGAGCGAGGCTTGCCCGCGAAGCTTTTGGCGCCCTCGAGGACCGCTTCTCGGGCAAGTCGGATCGCCGCACCGCTCGCTCCTACAAAGAAGGATTGGTGTCAGCGGTTTTGTGCGAAGTCTTGAAGCTGCGGATAGAACAACCGGAAATCCTCGCTCAACGGTTCATACAACCGCCGCAACTCCTGCATTGCCGCGGCCAGTTCCTCGGGCCGCGTCAGCCTGCGTGAAATCCCCCGCAGTACCTGCTCCAGCACTTCGAATTCCTGATAAGCCCCCAACCAGTCATTGGCCACCATGTGCGGCGCAATCTTCGCCAGGCGCTCCGGCAACTGCGGCTCGGCCAGCAGCACCCGGTAAACATCCGAGGTGAATTGCCCCAGCGGACGGTCGGCGTACAGCGCCCAGTCCCGCGCCAGGCAATGGTCGAAAAACACATCGAGCACGATCCCGGCGTAACGCCTGCGCGTGATGGAAAACCGTGACAACGAGACATCCACCAACGGATGACGGTCGGTGAAGACATCGATGCTGCGATGCAACTGGATGGCCGCCTCGACCTCCGGATCGAACTGCCCCTGCAGCCGTCCCTTGACGAAGTCGCCATACAGACTGCCGAGCATTTGACCGGGGCGTTGGCCACCGAGGTGCAGATGTGCGAGATAGTTCATGGACGCAGCTTAGCACTGCCTCACTAATATCGTTATAACCCGATATACCGATTTACGCAGTCATCAGACCGAAATCATATTGGTATATCGCGAAATACCGATTTAAAGTTCGCCCCATCGCGATATAACGTTTTACTCATCACGAGCCCCAAGCCATGAACCTCGACCTCGACGAAATAATAAAAGCCCTGGCACATCCGGTACGGCGAGAAATCCTGCACTGGCTCAAAGACCCGGCCGTCGAATTTCCCGACCAGACCCACAGCAACGAGCACGGCGTCTGCGCCGGGCAGATCGATCAACGTTGCGGTTTGTCGCAGTCCACGGTGTCCGCACACCTGGCGACCCTGCAACGCGCCGGCCTGATCAGCAGCCGCAAAGTCGGCCAGTGGCATTTTTTCAAACGCAACGAGGAAACCATCCAGGAGTTCCTTCGCACCTTCAGCAAAGAGCTCTGACCCTTTGGCCGATAAGGAATCAATCATGCCCCTCTCGCTACTCATTCTGGCCTTGAGCGCCTTCGCCATCGGCACCACCGAGTTCGTCATCATGGGCTTGCTGCCCGATGTGGCGGCGGACCTCGGTGTGTCGATCCCCGGCGCCGGCTGGCTGGTGACCGGTTACGCCCTGGGCGTGGCCATCGGTGCGCCGTTCATGGCACTGGCCACCGCCAGGCTGCCGCGCAAGGCCGCGCTGGTAGCGTTGATGGGGATTTTCATCATCGGCAACCTGCTCTGCGCCCTGGCCAGTGACTACAACGTCCTGATGTTTGCCCGTGTGGTCACCGCCTTGTGCCATGGCGCGTTCTTCGGCATCGGTTCGGTGGTGGCGGCAGGCCTGGTGCCGGCCAACAAACGTGCGTCGGCCGTGGCCCTGATGTTCACCGGCCTGACCCTGGCCAACGTCCTCGGCGTACCGCTGGGCACCGCGCTCGGCCAGGAAGCCGGCTGGCGTTCGACCTTCTGGGCAGTGACCGTGATCGGTGTGATTGCGCTGATCGGTTTGATTCGCTTTCTGCCGGCCAAGCGCGATGAAGAGAAACTCGACATGCGCGCCGAACTGCGCGCCCTCAAGGGGGCCGGTATCTGGTTATCCCTGAGCATGACCGCCTTGTTCGCCGCGTCGGTCTTCACCTTGTTCACCTATGTCGCGCCGCTGCTGGGCGAAGTCACCGGTGTTTCCCCGCGTGGCGTGACCTGGACCCTGGTGCTCATCGGCCTGGGCCTGACAGTCGGCAACATCATCGGCGGCAAGCTGGCTGACAAAGGCATGGCGGCGACGCTGATCGGTGTGTTCATCACCATGGCGGTGGTCTCCACCGTGCTGACCTGGACCAGCGTGGCCCTGATCCCGACCGAAATCACCCTGTTCCTCTGGGCCACCGCGTGCTTTGCCGCCGTGCCGGCACTGCAAGTCAACGTGGTGACCTTCGGCAAGGCTGCACCGAACCTGGTGTCGACCCTGAACATCGGCGCCTTCAACGTCGGCAACGCACTCGGTGCCTGGGTCGGCGGCAGCGTCATCGCCCACGGCTTCGGCCTGACCCGCGTGCCACTCGCGGCAGCCGCACTGGCGGTGCTCGCCCTGCTGGTGACCCTGATTACTTTCCGTCAGAGCGGCGATGCCGAGCTGGCCCCCGCTACCCATTAATCGCTAAAAGAGAGCTATTAAATGACGACAATTTTCGATCCGATCAAACTGGGCGACCTCGAGTTGGCCAACCGCATCATCATGGCACCGTTGACCCGCTGCCGCGCCGACGAAGGCCGTGTGCCGAACGCGCTGATGGCCGAGTATTACGTGCAGCGCGCCTCTGCCGGCCTGATCCTCAGCGAGGCCACGTCGGTCACGCCGATGGGCGTCGGTTACCCGGACACTCCCGGCATCTGGTCCAACGACCAGGTGCGCGGCTGGAGCAACGTGACCAAAGCGATTCACGGCGCGGGCGGCAAAATCTTCCTGCAACTGTGGCACGTGGGTCGGGTTTCCCACCCTTCGTACCTGAACGGCGAAGCACCGGTCGCACCGAGTGCCATCCAGCCTAAAGGCCATGTCAGCCTGGTTCGTCCATTGGCCGACTACCCAACTCCGCGCGCCCTGGAAACCGCTGAAATCGCCGACATCGTCGACGCTTACCGCGTGGGGGCCGAGAATGCCAAGGCCGCCGGTTTCGACGGCGTGGAAATCCACGGTGCCAACGGTTACCTGCTCGACCAGTTCCTGCAAAGCAGCACCAACCAGCGCACCGACAACTACGGTGGCTCCCTGGAAAACCGTGCGCGCCTGTTGCTGGAAGTGACTGACGCCGTGATCGAAGTCTGGGGCGCTGGCCGCGTCGGCATGCACCTGGCACCGCGCGCCGACTCCCATGACATGGGCGACGACAACCTGTCCGAGACCTTCACCTACGTCGCTCGCGAACTGGGAAAACGCGGCATCGCGTTCATCTGCTCGCGCGAAAAAGAAGGCGCCGACAGCCTCGGCCCGCAATTGAAAGAAGCCTTCGGCGGCCCGTACATCGCCAACGAACGCTTCACCAAGGACAGCGCCAACGAGTGGCTGGCCAGCGGCAAGGCCGACGCGGTGGCGTTTGGTGTGCCGTTCATCGCCAACCCGGACCTGCCAGCGCGCTTGAAGGCCGATGCACCGCTGAACGAGCCGCGTCCGGAACTGTTCTACGGCAAGGGCCCGGTCGGTTATATCGACTATCCGACGCTGTAAGCCTCGACCGTTGAAATGCAAAAGCCCCGACTCGAAAGAGCCGGGGCTTTTGCGTATGGAAGATCAAAGGTCACCGAGGCAAATGCGATGCCTTTGGTCGGCTATTCGGCGCCCTTGTAGCCGGGGCGTTCACACTCATTCACATACTCGACACAAAATCCCTACAAAATACGTAGCTCGCTACCTATCAACCTGGCGAACGTACGTATATAAAAGCATCCCATTGCAAAAAGGCGCGCGAAGCAGGGACATTCCCCGCGTCATGCCTTGACAAAAACGGATCCAATTACGCATTTTGTTTCAATTGCGCAGGCTGGGACTCAAGCGCAGCATATCCAAACCTGTGTCGACCCAACGCTCGGCTTCGATGTGCAGTTGAAAACTGTCGGGCGCCAACAGCCACTGATACAGGATGCCATCGATGTAGGCATGCAAGCTGATGGCCGCGCGGGCAGCGTCGAGGTTTTCCGGTAACTGCCCGCGATTCACCGCATTACTCAGGGCCAGCGCGATTCGCACATTGCAATCGAGGCTGACCGTTCGGCGCTGCTGGCGCAGGTCGCACATTTCATCGGTGAATTCGCACTTATGAAACAGAATCTCGTTGATGCGTCGGGTTTTCGGGTCCAGTGCAACTTGATGAAACAAATGAATCAGCAGTTTGCGCATGCAGCCCAGCGGGTCGAGTTCGTCCTGGCTTTCACTGGCCTTGGCCATTTCATTCAGCGGCTCGTGCAGGGTATCGAGCATCGCCTGCAGCAGATCCGCCTTGTTACTGAAATGCCAGTAGATAGCCCCGCGAGTCACCCCGGCCAGGGTAGCGATATCCGCCAGCGTCGTGCGTGCCACGCCCCGCTCGAAAAAGGCTTTTTCTGCCGCTTCGAGTATCTGGCTTCGGGTTTCTTGAGCTTCCTCTTTGGTGCGACGGACCATGGCAGTAAAACCTCAATCAGGGTGCCTCAGCGATGTCTGAGCATCCGCTGAATAGAAGTGAGGCGAGCGCTTTCGGGCTTCGTCTCAGGCCTACAATTCAAATCTTTGGACGGCTTTTGTAACGGTGTGGGTACGCCGCCAAGGTATTTACAAACAAGCATGAATGTAAGTATATTCCTTAGCAAGCTACTTATCCACCCGGTAAAATTTTTTAACCTTCCACCTTTCTTGTGCGCAACTTGCGCGCCTGACCCGAGGATCTTCATGCAATTCAAGCCAGCTGTTACCGCTCTGGTTACTGCCCTCGCCCTGGCATCGCTGCTCAGTGGATGTAAAAAGGAAGAGGCGGCACCTGCCGCACCCACCCCTCAGGTCGGCGTCGTAACCCTGCAACCACAAGCCTTCACCCTGACGTCCGAACTTCCAGGGCGCACCAGTGCGTTCCGTATTGCCGAAGTTCGCCCACAGGTCAACGGCATCATTCTCAAACGACTGTTCAAGGAAGGCGGCGACGTCAAGGCCGGTCAGCAGCTGTATCAGATCGACCCGTCGGTCTATGACGCGACCCTGAAAAGCGCCGAAGCCAACCTGCGTTCGACCAAGTCGATCTCCGATCGCTACAAGCAACTGGTCGACGAACAGGCCGTCAGCCGTCAGGAGTACGACACGGCACTGGCCAACCGCCTGCAATCGGAAGCCTCCCTGCAGACCGCCCAGATCAACGTGCGCTACACCAAGGTCTACGCACCGATCTCCGGTCGAATCGGCCGTTCGTCGGTGACGGAAGGCGCGCTGGTCAGCAGCGGCCAGAGCGACGCCATGGCGGTCATCCAGCAACTGGACCCGATCTATGTCGACGTGACCCAGTCCTCGGTGGAGCTGCTTGAGCTGCGCCGCGAACTGGAAAGCGGTCGTCTGCAAAAGGCGGGCGACAATGCCGCCGCGGTCAAGCTGACCCTGGAAGACGGCAGCCAGTACGCCGTGGACGGCAAGCTCGAGTTCTCTGAAGTCTCGGTAGACCAGACCACTGGTTCCGTGACTCTGCGCGCGGTGTTCCCCAACCCTGATCACACCCTGCTGCCGGGCATGTTCGTTCACGCTCAGTTGCAATCCGGCGTGAACAGCGCGGCGATTCTGGCGCCGCAACAAGGCGTGACCCGCGACCTCAAAGGCACCCCGACCGCGCTGGTCGTGGGTCCGGACAACAAGGTCGAACTGCGTCAGCTCAAGGCCAGCCGTACTGTCGGCAACCAATGGTTGATTGAAGACGGCTTGAAGGCAGGCGATCGCCTGATCACTGAAGGGCTGCAATTCGTCAGACCTGGTGTTGAAGTCAAGGCCACTGAAGCCACCAACGTCAACGCCAAGAGCCCGGTCCCCGCACAGGCAGCCAAAGTCGCTGTCGGCGGCAAAGGGGAGTAAACCATGTCGAAATTTTTTATCGACCGTCCGATTTTCGCCTGGGTAATTGCCCTGGTGATCATGCTGGTCGGGGCTTTATCGATCCTCAAGCTGCCCATCAACCAATACCCGAGCATTGCGCCTCCGGCCATTGCGATCTCCGTGACTTACCCTGGCGCGTCTGCACAAACCGTGCAGGACACCGTGGTGCAGGTGATCGAGCAACAGCTCAACGGTATCGACAACCTGCGTTATGTCTCGTCGGAAAGTAACTCCGACGGCAGCATGACCATTACCGCGACCTTCGAGCAGGGCACCAGCTCCGATACCGCGCAGGTTCAGGTCCAGAACAAACTGAACCTGGCCACCCCGCTGCTGCCGCAAGAAGTGCAGCAGCAGGGTATCCGCGTGACCAAGTCGGTGAAAAACTTCCTGATGGTCATCGGTGTGGTGTCGCGCGACGGCAGCATGACCAAGGACGACCTGTCCAACTACATCGTGTCGAACATGCAGGACCCGATCTCGCGGACCGCCGGTGTCGGTGACTTCCAGGTCTTCGGCGCCCAGTACGCGATGCGGATCTGGCTCGACCCGGCCAAGTTGAACAACTTCAACCTGACCCCGGTGGACGTGAAAACCGCCATCGCGGCGCAGAACGTCCAGATCTCGTCCGGTCAACTCGGCGGCTTGCCCGCCCTGCCCGGCCAGCAACTGAACGCTACGATCATCGGCAAGACCCGCCTGCAGACTGCCGAGCAGTTCAAGGAAATCCTGCTCAAGGTCAACAAGGACGGCTCGCAGGTTCGCCTCAAAGACGTCGCCGAAGTAGGCCTGGGGGGCGAGAACTACAGCGTCAGCGCACAGTTCAACGGCAGCCCGGCCTCTGGTCTGGCAGTGAAACTGGCCAACGGTGCCAACGCCCTCGATACCGCCAAGGCCCTGCGCAAAACCATCGATGACCTGAAGCCGTTCTTCCCGCAAGGGATGGAAGTGGTGTTCCCGTATGACACCACTCCGGTGGTGACCGAGTCGATCAAGGGTGTGGTTGAAACCCTGGTCGAAGCGATCGTGCTGGTGTTCCTGGTGATGTTCCTGTTCCTGCAAAACTTCCGCGCCACCGTCATCACCACGATGACCGTGCCGGTGGTATTGCTGGGTACATTCGGGATCCTCGCGGCATTCGGCTTCAGCATCAACACCCTGACCATGTTCGGCATGGTGCTGGCCATCGGCTTGTTGGTGGACGATGCCATCGTCGTGGTGGAAAACGTCGAACGGGTCATGAGCGAAGAAGGCCTGTCACCCAAGGAGGCCACCAAGAAATCCATGGGGCAGATCCAGGGTGCGCTGGTCGGTATTGCTCTGGTGCTGTCCGCGGTACTGCTGCCGATGGCGTTCTTCAGTGGCTCCACCGGTGTGATCTACAAGCAGTTCTCGATCACCATCGTTTCGGCCATGGCCTTGTCGGTGCTGGTTGCATTGATCTTCACCCCGGCGCTTTGCGCCACCATGCTCAAGGCGATTCCGAAAGGCGAGCACGGCACGCCGAAACGCGGCTTCTTCGGCTGGTTCAACCGCAACTTCGACCGTGGCGTCAAAAGCTACGAGCGCGGCGTCGGCAACATGCTCGCGTACAAGGCTCCGTACCTGCTGGCGTACCTGATTATCGTGGTCGGCATGATCTGGCTGTTCACCCGCATTCCAACGGCGTTCCTGCCGGAAGAAGACCAGGGCGTACTGTTTGCCCAGGTGCAAACCCCGGCCGGTTCCAGCTCCCAGCGCACGCAAGTGGTCGTGGATGAAATGCGCGAGTTCCTGCTGCGTCCGAGCAAGGATGGCGGCGAAGGCGATGCAGTGGCCTCGGTGTTTACAGTGACCGGCTTCAACTTCGCCGGCCGTGGCCAGAGTTCGGGCATGGCGTTCATCATGCTCAAACCATGGGACGAACGTAACGCCGACAACAGCGTGTTCAAACTGGCGGCCCGTGCCCAACAGCACTTCTTTACCTTCCGCGACGCCATGGTGTTTGCCTTTGCGCCACCAGCGGTACTGGAACTGGGTAACGCCACCGGTTTCGACGTATTCCTTCAGGACCGTGCCGGCATCGGTCACAACAAGCTGATGGAAGCCCGTAACCAGTTCCTCGGCATGGCGGCGCAAAGCAAGGTCCTGTCGCAAGTCCGTCCGAACGGCCTGAATGACGAGCCGCAGTACCAGCTGGAAATCGACGATGAGAAGGCCAGCGCCCTGGGCGTGACCCTCACCGACATCAACAACACCCTGTCGATTGCCCTGGGCAGTAGCTATGTGAACGACTTCATCGACCGCGGTCGTGTGAAGAAGGTTTACGTGCAAGGCCTGCCCGGCGCTCGCATGAGTCCTGAAGACCTGAAGAAGTGGTACGTGCGCAACAGCGCCGGCACCATGGTTCCGTTCTCGGCGTTCGCCAGGGGTGAATGGATCTACGGTTCACCGAAACTGGCCCGTTACAACGGCGTGGAAGCGATAGAAATCCTCGGTGCCCCGGCGCCCGGCTATTCCACCGGTGAGGCCATGGCCGAAGTCGAAGCCCTGGCCAAGAAACTGCCGGCCGGTGTCGGTATTTCCTGGACCGGTCTGTCGTACGAGGAACGTCTGTCCGGCTCGCAAGCACCAGCGCTGTACGCCTTGTCGCTGTTGATGGTGTTCCTGTGTCTGGCGGCGTTGTATGAAAGCTGGTCGATCCCGATCGCGGTCATGCTGGTCGTGCCGCTGGGGATCATCGGTGCGCTGATGGCGACCAGCCTGCGCGGCCTGTCCAACGACGTGTACTTCCAGGTGGGGCTGTTGACCACCATCGGTCTGGCGGCGAAAAACGCCATTCTGATCGTCGAGTTCGCCAAGGAACTGCATGAGCAAGGGCGTAGCCTGCGCGATGCAGCGATCGAAGCCTGCCGGATGCGTCTGCGACCGATCATCATGACCTCGCTCGCATTCGTGCTCGGCGTGGTACCGCTGGCCATTTCCACGGGCGCAGGTTCGGGTAGCCAACATGCGATCGGTACCGGGGTGATTGGCGGTATGCTCACGGCCACAATCCTGGCGATCTTCTGGGTTCCGTTGTTCTTCGTCACCGTGTCGTCCATGGGCCAGCGCAAAGTCGCCGACCAGGATGACGCCATTGAAACTCCTCAAGAGGCTGGCTAATGAGCAAGTCGCTACTCTCCCTGGCAGTCACCGCTTTCGTGCTGAGTGGCTGCTCGCTGATACCCGATTATCAGCGGCCTGAAGCACCGGTGGCAGGCCAATACCCGCAAGGCCCGGCGTATTCGCCGGCCCAGGCGCCCAACCAGGCCGCCGCCGAACAGGGCTGGAAGCAGTTTTTCCACGACCCTGCGCTGCAGCAGGTGATTCAGACCGCGCTGGAGAACAACCGTGACCTGCGTGTCGCGGCGCTGAACATCGACGCTTATGCGGCTCAATACCGCATCCAGCGCGCCGACCTGTTCCCGGCGGTTTCGGCCACCGGCAGCGGCAGTCGTCAGCGGGTTCCGGCACGGGCCTCGCAAACCGGCGAAGCGAACATCAACAGTTCCTACTCGGCCACCGTCGGCATCAGCGCCTACGAACTCGACCTGTTCGGTCGGGTGCGCAGCCTGAGCGAAGAGGCCCTGCAGAAGTACTTCGCCACTGAAGAAGCACGGCGCAGCACGCAGATCAGTCTGGTGGCCAGCGTGGCCAATGCCTATCTGACCTGGCAGGCCGACAAGGAACTGCTGAAACTGACCCAGGAAACCCTCGGTGCCTTCGAGGAGAGCTACAAGCTCACCTCGCGCAGCAACGAAGTGGGCGTAGCCTCGGCGCTGGATCTGGCCCAGTCACGTACCTCGGTGGAAAACGCCCGTGCGCAACAGGCCAAATACACCCGTCAGGTCGCCCAAGATGAAAACAGCCTGGTGTTGCTGCTCGGCACCGGCATCCCGGCCAATCTGCAAGCAGCCAAGCCACTGTCGGACGACCTGCTGAGCGACGTGCCGGCCGGCCTGCCGTCGGACTTGCTGCAACGTCGCCCGGACATCCTCCAGGCCGAATACAACCTCAAGGCCGCCAACGCCAACATCGGCGCGGCGCGGGCTGCATTCTTCCCGAGCATCAGCCTGACCGCCAATGCCGGCTCCCTGAGCCCGGACCTGTCCGGTCTGTTCAAGGGTGGTTCGGGCACCTGGTTGTTCCAGCCGCAAATCAACCTGCCGATCTTCAACGCCGGCAGCCTGCGTGCCAGCCTGGATTACTCCAAGATCCAGAAAGACATCAGCGTGGCGAACTACGAGAAGTCCATTCAAACAGCCTTCCAGGAAGTCGCCGATGGCCTGGCCGCACGCCAGACCTACACCGAGCAGTTGCAGGCTCAGCGTGATTTCGTCAGCGCCAACCAGGACTACTACCGTCTGGCCGAGCGTCGTTATCGCATCGGGGTCGACAGCAACCTGACCTTCCTCGACGCCCAGCGCCAGCTGTTCAGTGCCCAACAGGCGCTGATCACCGACCGCCTGGCGCAGCTGACCAGCGCGGTCAACCTGTACAAGGCGTTGGGCGGTGGCTGGAATGAACAGACGGCGAAGAACGAGCCGTTGAAAGAAGAAGCGCCGAAGATGAAGTTGTTCTGATAGCTCCGCAAATACGAAGCCCACCGTTTGGTGGGCTTTTTGTTGGTCATGAAAAAAACCAGCCTGTTCGCTTCACCCTCCGACTCCATTGACCAGAAACACCGGCTCTTCCAGATAATCGAGCCCCAAGCGGTTTTCGAACATTTCGTCGCGTAACGCTGCGGTAGTGAAACTGCCCAGGCCCAGCGCGGTGGCCAGCAGGGAAAAGGTCTGACTCAGATGCCCGGCATCCATCAGCGCCACCCGCAATGCGCGGCTGAATTCGTATTTCCAGGCCATTCGCTCGACCCGCGCCGTGGAAACGAACACCGCTGCCGCATCCTTGATCCACGCCTGTCCACCACAAGCCTCGCTGATCCAGGCTCGCGGATCTTCCAGGGAAATCAGCTCAAGCCCATGACGGCGTACCGAATAGTGGTAAAGCCCCCGCTCGAAACCCTGCACGTTCATCAGCACCGCATACACCTCGGTGCCCTGCAGCGAACCGCCGGCCGGCGAGGTTTTCTTCAGGAAATAGTCACCCATGCGGTTGTGCTGCACGACGGTCGCGCCCCAGGTGTAGTAGAGCAACAAAGACAGTTGTTCCGAACTCAACGGCTGATCACTGAAGGTTCGCGACGTACGGCGATTGCACAGCGAGTCCAGCAGCGTCGGCTGAGCAATCGCACAGGCAGGCAACAGCGGGTTTTCCAGGGCGATGAACGGATGGGACCAGTAGTCCTTGAACGCCGACGGCTGAGGTTGCGCCGAGGCCTTTTGCTCCAGCTCCGTTTCCAGCTCGGCGACGCTGATGTAGGGCGTGTGCGAGCCGGTCCGGGTACTCAGGTAAAACTCCAGCGCTGCATCCCAACGGGTCCAAAGGTTGAGCGAATGCTTACCCTGGTTATACGTGACCGAACCCGATTGATTCACCACGGGCAGCAAAACACCATGGCTGACCAGTGTTCTCAGAAACGCCAGGTTGTCGTCCTGTGCAGGACTTTGCAAAACCCCCGGCAGCAACAAGGCACTTTCCAGCGTTTGCGGGCTCAGGAAATGGCGCAGTAACGGCAGCAACGTCACGTCAAACTCCAGGCTCAAGTCCTGCTGCCGGTCTCGGATAAAAAACGACGCCGAGCCAACGCTGAGCCAGGTGCTTTCCCTGAGTTTCAGCAGGGTCTGCGCGTCCTCCGACGGCGTCTGTTGATCACCCTGTTGATCAAGCTCCTGCCAGAACAGGGCCTTGGGCCTCAAGGACTTGATGGCCTTGATCAAGGTCAACAGTTCCGCGTCATCGGTTTTGCGCGAAATATCCCACTCCAGGGTAATCGCTTTCACCGGGGATGATCTGAACAGCTCACGCAAAATGTCCCAATCCCGCCGTGGATGGCTGGTGTGAATTTCAATCAACCGGTCCAGCGGCAACGAACGCAAATAGTCGTTCAGGTCGTAACCCTGGGTTCTGGCGGTCGTGATCGCGCTGTCGAGATCCAGCAAAAATCCCGAGCCGCTGCGCTCCACCACACTGGAAATGAACTCGCCTTCGGACTGCTCTTGTGCGCCCGGCAATGAAAACAACCGCGGTGCGTTTTCCAGCACCAGCAGTGTGGCCGTGAGCTCGCGCAATTCGATGGCATTGGCCACCACCGTGTCAGCCACCTCTTGGGCCAGGGTCGGCAAAATGAAATGCTGCGTGTCGCCACCGTGGAAACGCGACCAGGAAATATGCTCGGCCAGCCACGGCGAGCGGGTTTTGTCGCACAGTCTCCGCGTCATGTTCAGAAATTCGCGATCCATCGCGATGCCCACGCTGCCCAGGGACAAACTGGACGAGTGCAGCAGGCTCGGTACTCGAGCGCTGACGTCAAGTAAACGAGGCTGCAGGATGCAGTGGGTCGGCTGAAACTCGACGTAATCGAAATGCGGCAAACCCTCAGCGAGAATTCGCTCGACCGTCGGGTCAAGTCCATCCTCCGACCGGTCATCCTGTGCCCTGCGCCGTGGCAAATGGTATTCCAGCCCTACTCCGGCCTCGGGATAGGACGAGGCATCAAACATCCCCATGTGAGCCTCCCCGGCTTCAGGCGGTCAGACCCAGCAAGCGTTGTTGCTCAGTATCAGTCCCCGATATCGCCAACAGCCCGGCATATTGGTTTTCCTGCGCTCTGACCTCTTTGGCGAGGTTTTCCAGAAGTTGACGTCCTTGTGGGGTGAATTCAGTGCTGGCCTCAAAGTCCGGCAATGCCTTGATCAAGCCTCGCAGAATGTACAGAAGACGGTTTTGCGCCCGTTGCAGCTCATCGGTCGAACGCGAACGAACCCGCCCCAGGTATTTGACCAACGCGATGTACACGTAAAACGCGTGGAAGTAGCCATAAAAGTCACGCTTCTGTCCCGACCACGGCAAGGTGTACAACGGCTCCCGCGAGGTCTCTTCCTTAACGACCGGGCACGCCTCGACAATGTGATAGAGCAACTGATGGGTGGCCTCATGCACCAGGGACTCTTCCAGATCGAGTATCGAATCATCCCGGCTCGACAACAGGATGATTCCGGTGAAACGGGACGCCGAACAGCTTCGAAATGAACCATCGGGTAAATAGAAAATCGACTTGACCAGTTTTTTGATTTGCTCACGGCAGGCGGGCCATGTGTGCTCTATGCGCAACAGGGCAATATTCACCACGTCGCAAAAAAAACGTACGGAGTAACCGCTACGCTCCAACTGTTTGCGGACGGCTTCATCCTCCGGAAACTCATAACTGGGCGGCATTACTATCGCTACCAGCGGATCGACATCAAACCGATGCACAGGGGGGCAATAATGATTCACGCGGGAACTGTCGGATGCTTTGACACGCACTAACATCTCAGGAAATTCGCACAGCATTTTTTCCAGCTCACTCCTGTCCTCGGTCTTTTTCGTGATGACCAGATTGGCATAATGAGCCGTCAGTACATTCCACACTTGAAACACCGGATCATTAATAATCAAGCGCTGTTCACGGGTCGGAGGGACGATAAGATTAAATGCCTGTTCAAAAAACTCTGCAAGATGTGGCGCGTTGGGAAACAACTGAAAAAGTTCGGTGTACAGCGCAACAAAGCTGGTGTATCGATTTCGACTGACACGCTCCAGCAAGACTTCAAATCGCGAAGGCTCCGAATCCGCAAGGAAGGTCGTGCCCTGAAATAAATCCTCGACCGAGAGCTCACGTTGACCACTGTTACCGATGTCCATTTCTCAACCTTCCCTTAGGTTGGCGGCAACGGCTTCGCCATTGTCAGACTGGCAATGCCATAACCCAGTTGTTCATAAAGACGACGCGCCGCATCGTTGCGACCAAAGACATGCAACCGCACTTCCTTGCATCCCGCCTGGCTCGCCCATGATTCCAGGGCCAGCAGCGATTGTTTTGCATAACCCTGGCGGCGCTCGCCGGGGTCAATGTAAATATCCAGAATGAAGGCGATCCGACCGGCGCCAGCGTGTCGTTCGGCAACCCATAATTCACCGATGCGCCGCGCTTGATCCTGGATTACCCAGAGTTGATTCTTTTCAGTCAATCGCCCTTGCGGCAACAATTGCTCGAAGACGCTTCGTGCCCTTTGCGACGCCTCCTCCTGGCCCCACTCGCCGGCGGCGACCATCCCGTCGCCATATTCAGCAAGCGCTCTGTCAGCGAACGTAGCAAAGTCCGCGTCATTCATTGGAGCCAAGGTGACAGACATGCGTCATTCACTCCGTGCCCGAATGCTTCAGGTCATGAGTCTGATAAGGCCATTCGGCGTACCACCGTAAAAGCCCACCTTTCGTGGCACGCCAAATGGCATCACCCACCGTTAATCCATGCGCGCTTGTTGCTGCTGGTTCTGTGTATCGAATACCGCGCGTATCCCCAGGTTGCTCCGAATGCTGGAGGAAGCTGCCGTCAGTTTTGCAGCATCAATACCTTTAACCGCCGCGATCTCGTCAGTACTTAAGTGCACGCCAATATTTTTAGCCGCCCCTGCCGGATCACTGTGTAAGGCGTTGGCAAATTTTTCGTCCAGCACGGCCCGTCCCAGAACCGAGGCCAAACGTTCCTGATTGACTTTATTACCCATGGTACTTCTCCTTGTTATTTCGGCATGACGAAAAACATCCCCTGACGAAGCAAGAGAGTTTCTTTTGCCCGCCTGAGGAATTTGAATATAGCAAGGCCTCTTTTCTTTTCCAGCCAAGCCCATGGCTCTCTTTAAATCTTTTTACGATAACCGACAACACCAATTCTTAAGTTTAACCGGCGACTATTGATCTACCTTTAATGACAGCCAACACTGTAGGAAACGTCTTACAACTAAAGCAATAAACACTTCCATCTAACATCAACAAAACAACAAGGCGCCATTAATAGAACACACCTGCGGATGCCCCTTATCAACCCGAATAACTATGGGATTTTATTAGGAATGCCTCATACCGTCCGCGCCCACGCTGACGTCGATTAGTGTTCGTTAATCGCCCAAAACCCCATCCCCCCCAATTGAATCCCCCGCCCATCCCTCGCACCATTGTCCGCACCTGCAAAAATCAATAACAACAAGGTCCGACACCATGACTACGCGCCCTCTGCGCTCCGGCTGATCTCGCCCGCCCCCTTATCCGAATTCGATTTTTTGTCTGCGACCCCTTGGTTGCGGCTGTGTACTGCCTTATCCCTGACAATTAGAGAGACCCGAGTCCATGACTTCCTCCACCACGCAGTATTTGTTCCCCAGTCTGATCGCCATCGCACTGGCCGGCGCGGCCCTGCCCGCCTTGGCCGAGGAAGCAGGCTTTGTCGAAGGTGCCAAGGTCAACCTGAACCTGCGTAACTTCTACATCAACCGTAACTTCACCAATCCGACCAAGAGCCAGGGCAAGGCTGAAGAATGGACGCAAAGCTTTATCCTCGACGCCAAATCCGGGTTCACCCAGGGCACCGTCGGGTTCGGCATGGACGTGCTGGGGTTGTATTCGGTCAAGCTCGACGGCGGTAAAGGCACCGGCGGGACGCAATTGCTGCCGCTGGATCACGATGGCCGCCCGGCGGACAACTTCGGTCGCGCCAACGTGGCGTTCAAGGCGAAGTTGTCCCAGACCGAAGTGAAGGTCGGCGAATGGATGCCGGTGCTGCCGATCCTGCGTTCGGACGACGGTCGCTCGCTGCCACAAACCTTCCGTGGCGGCCAGATCACCTCGAAGGAAATCAATGGCCTGACGCTCTACGGCGGCCAGTTCCGCGCCAACAGCCCGCGCGACGATAGCAGCATGAATGACATGTCGATGACCGGCAAAGCGGCGTTCACCTCAGACCGCTTCAACTTCCAGGGCGGTGAATACGTCTTCAACGACAAGCGTACTCAGATCGGCCTGTGGAATGCTGAACTCAAGGACATCTACAGCCAGCAATACGTCAACCTGATCCACACCCAACCGCTGGGTGACTGGACGCTGGGCGCCAATCTCGGGTTCTTCTACGGCAAGGATGACGGCAGCGCCCGGGCGGGCGAGCTGGACAACAAGACCTGGTCGGGTCTGTTCTCGGCCAAATACGGTGGCAACACCTTTTACGTCGGCCTGCAAAAACTCACCGGCGACAACGCCTGGATGCGGGTCAACGGCACCAGCGGCGGCACTTTGGCCAACGACAGCTACAACTCCAGCTATGACAACGCCAGGGAAAAATCCTGGCAAGTGCGCCACGACTACAACTTCGCCGCTCTGGGCGTGCCGGGCCTGACCCTGATGAACCGCTACATCAGCGGCGACAACGTCCACACCGCCACCACCAGCGACGGCAAGGAGTGGGGCCGCGAAAGCGAACTGGGTTACACCGTACAAAGCGGCGCACTCAAAGACCTCAACGTCAAATGGCGCAACTCCACCATCCGCCGTGACTTCAGCAACAACGAGTTCGATGAGAACCGGTTGATCGTCAGCTATCCGATCAGCCTGCTGTAAGACTCTAAAACGCCTTCGCGGGCAAGCCTCGCTCCTACAGATCACACCACCTGTAGGAGCGAGGCTTGCCCGCGAAGACGTCAGCTCAAGCAACACAACTTTCGCGGATCACTCCCGCGACTCAACCCCCAACTCATCCCACACCGACTCGGCCAGGTGGAACGTCGCGTTGGCCGCCGGAATGCCGCAATAGATCGCGCTCTGCATGATCACTTCCTTGATCTCGCCACGGGTTACGCCATTGTTGGCGGCGGCGCGCAGGTGCAGTTTGAGTTCTTCGTTGCGGTTCATGCCGATCAGCATGGCGATGGTGATCAGGCTGCGGGTGTGGCGCGGCAGGCCCGGACGGGTCCAGATGTCGCCCCAGGCGTGGCGGGTGATCATCTCCTGGAACTCCGAGTTGAACTCGGTCAGCGCGCTCAGGCTGCGGTCGACGTGGGCGTCACCGAGCACTGCGCGACGGACTTTCATGCCCTCGTCGTAACGTTGTTTCTCGTCCACAAAAAATTCCTCAATGACCTGAAAGAAACGCCAGCACCCGCTCGCTGAACGCAGCGCCGGCCTGGACGTTGGACAGGTGCGCGGCGTAGAACTCGGCGTACTCGGCGCCCCGCACATGTTCCTGAATGAAATGCCCGCCGGACGGTGGCGTTACCGCGTCTTCAGTACCGGCGATCACCAGTAGCGGCACCTTGATCGAGGACAACTGATCACGGAAATCGGCATCGCGCACCGCCGCGCAATTGGCCGCGTAACCTTCAGGCGAGGTAGCCGCGAGCATGTCGGTGATCTGCTTCGCCGCTGCCGGATTGGCAGCGGAAAAATCCGGGGTAAACCAGCGTGCAATCGACGCATCACGCAATGCCACCATTGCCGCCGCGCCGTCACGCAGCACGGTTTCGATCCGTGGGTTCCACACTGATGGATCGCCGATTTTCGCCGCGGTATTGCACACGATCAGTTTGTTCAAACGCTGACCGGCATTGATCCCCAGCCATTGGCCTATCAACCCGCCCATGGACAGACCGCAGAAATGTGCGCGCTCGATGTGCAACGCATCCAGCAGCGCCAGCACGTCGCGGCCCAGTTGCTCGATGCTGTACGGCCCTGGCGTCACCAATGACTTGCCGTGACCACGGGTGTCAAAACGCAGCACCCGAAAATGCTCGGTGAACGCCGGGATCTGCGCGTCCCACATGTGCAGGTCGGTGCCCAGTGAGTTGGACAGCACCAGTACCGGCGCATCCACCGGTCCATCGAGTTGCGGCCCTTGAATTTGGTAGTGCAGTTCGCCCTCGGCGAGTTGTACGA
Organism: Pseudomonas sp. Pseusp15; assembly: GCF_059492165.1. Lineage (NCBI taxonomy): Bacteria > Pseudomonadati > Pseudomonadota > Gammaproteobacteria > Pseudomonadales > Pseudomonadaceae > Pseudomonas > Pseudomonas sp. Pseusp15. The sequence continues at coordinate 416,637 of NZ_CP168523.1, read as the reverse complement.
ATGCCACAGCAGTCTCCTTCAGGCAGTCAACGCAAAATGTTCAGCCACCGCTCGCTCGACCCAGGTATGGGCCTGACCGAGGTAATGGGCGGGGTCCAGCAGATGATCGAGTTCAGCGTCCGACAACTCGGCGGTCACTTGCGGCTCATCGCCGAGTACCGCGCGCAGATGACGCTGCTCGGCCACAGCACGCTTGCAGCATTGCTCCAGCAGATGATGCGCGGTGTCGCGACCGACCCGTTGCGCCAGGACGATGCTCACGGCTTCGGCGAGCACCAGGCCCTGGGTCAGGTCGAGGTTGCGGGTCATGCGCATCGCGTCCACTTCCAGTCCGTCGGCCACCAATAGCGCTTGCTGCAGGCTGCCCGACACCAAGCAGCAGATCTCCGGCAGGGTTTCCCATTCGGCATGCCACAGGCCCAGGCTGCGCTCGTGTTCCTGGGGCATCGCGCTGAACAAAGTCGAAAGCAAACCCGGCACCCGCGTCGCCGCACCGATCAGCACCGCCGCGCCCACCGGGTTGCGTTTGTGCGGCATGGTCGAGGAACCGCCCTTGCCCGGCGCCGACGGTTCGAACACTTCGCCGGCTTCGGTCTGCATCAACAGGCTGATGTCGCGGCCGAGTTTGCCGAGGCTGCCGGCGATCAAGCCAAGCACCGCGCCGAACTCCACCAGACGATCACGCTGGGTGTGCCAGGGTTGTTCCGGCAAGGTCAGTTGCAGTTCCGCGGCCAAGACTTCGGCAATCGGCATCGCCTGATCGCCAAGGGCTGCGAGGGTGCCGGAGGCGCCACCGAATTGCAGCACCAGCAGGCGCGGCTTGAGTTCCAGCAAACGCTGGCGGCTGCGGGTTACCGCGCCCAGCCAACCGGCGATCTTCATGCCAAGGGTGACCGGTGTCGCGTGTTGCAACCAGGTGCGCCCGGCCAGCGGCGTGGCGACGTATCGCTTGGCCTGGGTCGCGAGGGTTTCCCCCAGCTGCGCCAGATCAGCTTCGATCAGTTGCAGCGCGCGGCGCAATTGCAACACCAGGCCCGTGTCCATCACGTCCTGGCTGGTCGCGCCCAGATGCACGTAGCGCTCGGCTTCGGCATCGCTTTTGGCGATCTGCTTGCCCAGCGCCTTGACCAAAGGGATCGCCGAATTGCCCGCCGTGGCAATCGCCTCACCGAGGGCGGCGAAGTCATAATGCTCAGCCCGGCAGGCCGCTTCGATAGACACGACAGCCGCTTGCGGAATCAGGCCAACCCGCGCTTCGGCCCGGGCCAGTGCGGCTTCGAAATCCAGCATGGCCTGAACCCGGCCCTGATCGCAGAACACCTCACGCATGTTGCGTGCGGTGAAGTAGGCATCGAACAATTGATTGCCCGGTCGCTGATTCATAAACAGTCCTTACAGGCGAGGGCCTGTGAGGCCCCCCGCGGAAAGATCAAAGGTCGTTTTCCAGATACTTCGGCTGTTTCGGCAGTCGCAGGCTGAACAGGAACGCCACCGCCATCATCACCGTCACGTACCAGTAGAACGAGTTTTCCATGCCCCCGGCTTTAAGGCTCAGCGCTACATATTCCGCCGAACCGCCGAAGATCGCATTGGCCACTGCATACGCCAGGCCGACGCCCAAGGCGCGCACCTCTGGCGGGAACATTTCGGCTTTCACCAGACCGCTGATCGAGGTGTAGAAACTGACGATCGCCAGCGCCACGGTAATCAGCACAAACGCCAGGAACGGACTGCTGACACTTTTCAGGCTCAACAGGATCGGTACGGTGAACAACGTCCCGAGGGCGCCGAACCAGAGCATCGAATTGCGCCGGCCAATCTTGTCGGCGAGCATGCCGAACAGCGGCTGCATGCACATATAAAGGAACAGTGCACCGGTCATGATGTAGCTGGCGGTCTTGGCGTGCATGCCAGCGGTGTTCACCAGGTACTTCTGCATGTACGTGGTGAAGGTGTAGAAAATCAGCGAACCGCCGGCGGTGTAACCCAGCACGGTGATGAAGGCTGCCTTGTGATCGCGGAACAGCGCACCAATGCTGCCGGCATCCTTGCTTTCGCGCATTTCCTTACTGCTGGTTTCCTTGAGCGCACGACGCAGGAACAATGAAATCAACGCAGCCACTGCACCGACCACGAACGGAATCCGCCAGCCGTAGGCACGCAACTCATCCTCATTGAGGAACTGCTGCAGGATCACCACCAGCGACACCGCCAGCAACTGTCCGCCAATCAGCGTCACGTACTGGAACGACGCGAAGAACCCGCGCTGGCCCTTGAGGGCGACTTCGCTCATGTAAGTCGCGGTGGTGCCGTATTCGCCGCCCACCGACAAACCCTGCAGCAAGCGCGCGAACAGCAGCAGGATCGGCGCCCAGACACCGATACTGTTGTAGGTCGGCAGGCAAGCGATGAGCAACGAACCGAAGCACATCATCAGAATCGAGATCAGCATCGAATTCTTGCGCCCGTGCTTGTCCGCCAGCCGACCGAAGATCCAGCCGCCGATGGGGCGCATCAGAAACCCGGCGGCAAACACGCCCGCGGTATTGACCAACTGCACCGTGGGGTTATCGGACGGGAAAAAGGCCGGGGCAAAGTAGATCGCACAGAAGGCGTAGACGTAGAAGTCGAACCACTCGACCAGATTGCCGGACGAGGCGCCGACAATCGCAAAGATTCTTTTGCTGCGTTCTTCACCGGTGTAGACAGCTGTGGAGGTTGTCATTGTTTTTTCACTCTGTGGGGACCGTGAGAGTCTAGACATATTTCGCAATAGTCCCGTTCCGCAGATGCATGACCTGAGAGCTATGCAATCTCTGTGGCGAGGAAGCTTGCTCCCGCTCGGCTGCGAAGCAGTCGTAAAACCGGTTGGCGCGGTTTGCCTGATACATCATGTCAGCCGGGTTTGGGCTTGCTTCGCAAACCAGCGGGAGCAAGCTCCCTCGCCACAAGAGCAACGATCACTCAATAATCGAAGAACACGGTCTCCGCATCCGTCCCCTGCAGAATCACATTCCACTGATAAACACCCGCAGCATCCTGCTTCGCCAACAAGGTGCCACGACGTTCGGCGGGCACGCATTCGAGCAGTGGGTCCGCCACGTTGGCTGGCTCACCATCGAAGTAAATCCGCGTCAGCAAGTGCTTCACCAACCCGCGAGCAAACACCAGCACCACCAGGTGCGGCGCCTGGGTCGTGCCCTTCAGGCCTTCCACAGTGCCCGGCTTGATCGTGGTAAAACGAAAGCGCCCTTGCGCATCCACCGGCACCCGACCAAACCCTTCGAAGTTCGGGTCCAGAGGTTTGTCCTGATCGTCTTCGGGGTGGTCGTACTTGCCAGCGGCGTTGGCTTGCCAGACTTCGAGCATGGCGTCGTTGACGAAGTCGCCATTGCCGTCGACGACTTGCCCGGTGATCGCCACACGCTCGCCGAGGGTCTGTTCAACGGTCAAGTCTTCACGGTTCAGCCAGGTCAGGCCGATGTGGTAGTACGGTCCGACGGTGTGGGACGTGGTCGCGTTCAGCGTCATCTTATTTCTCCATCGGCGTGGCGTCGCGGCCGCGCAAAACGATGTCCCAACGATAAGCGAGGGCATAGGAAGGGATGGTTTTTTCCAGATCGAAACTGGCGATCAGACGCTCTTTGGCGCTGGTATCGGGCACGCAGTTGTAGATCGGGTCGTAAGCCAGCAACGGGTCACCCGGGAAATACATCTGGGTCACCAGGCGCGTCAGAATGCTCGGTCCGAACAGGGAGAAATGGACGTGCGCCGGACGCCAGGCATTGTGGTGGTTACCCCACGGGTAGGCGCCAGGCTTGATGGTCTGGAATTGATACCAGCCATCGGCGTCAGTCACGGTGCGGCCGGTACCGGTGAAGTTCGGGTCCATCGGTGCGTCGTGCAGATCGCGGGCATGGTTGTAACGACCGGCGGCGTTGGCCTGCCAGATCTCCACCAGAATGCCCGGCACCGGCAGACCGTCTTCATCCAGCACACGGCCGTGGATGATGATCCGTTCACCCAATGGCTCGCCCGAGTGCTGGGCGGTCAAGTCGTTGTCCCGCTCCTGAATACGCTCGGCGCCGATGGTCGGGCCGGTGATTTCCGACAGCGAATGAGGCAAAAACACCAACGGCTTGGACGGCGAGCGAAGGTTGGTGGATTGATAAGGAGGGTGCAGGTATTCCGGCTGAGTGCCCGCCTGCGGGCGACGGTAACCTGGTTTGTCAGTCATTGCGCTTTCCTCAATTCTTATTAGTCGCTTCTGTGCGTCAGACCCGTTCGATCGCCAGGGCCAGGCCCTGACCGACACCGACACACATGGTCGCCAAGCCTTTCTTGCCGCCCGTCTTTTCCAGTTGATGCAGTGCAGTCAGCACCAGACGCGCACCGCTCATGCCCAGCGGATGGCCCAAGGCAATGGCGCCACCGTTCGGGTTGACCTGGGCCGCGTCATCCGCCAGTCCCAGTTCACGCAGCACCGCCAGACCCTGGCTGGCGAAGGCTTCGTTGAGTTCGATCACGTCGAAATCGTTGACCGCCACGCCCAGGCGCTCAGTCAATTTACGCACCGCCGGCACCGGGCCGATACCCATCACCCGTGGTGCGACACCGGCGCTGGCCATGCCGAGCACTTTGGCGCGGGCGGTCAGGCCGTGTTTCTTCACGGCTTCGGCCGAAGCCAAAATCAGCGCTGCGGCACCGTCGTTCACACCGGAGGCATTGCCGGCGGTGACGGTTTTGTCGGGGCCGTTGACCGGTTTGAGTTTGGCCAGGGTTTCGAGTGTAGTGTCGGCGCGAGGATGTTCGTCCTGGCTGACCACTGTTTCACCCTTCTTGTGGGCAATGCGCACTTCAACGATTTCTTCGGCGAAAAATCCTGCGGCTTGCGCGGCGGCTGTCCGTTGCTGACTGCGCAGTGCGAAAGCGTCCTGATCCTCGCGGGAAACCTGGTAATCGTCGGCCACGTTATCAGCGGTTTGCGGCATAGCATCGACGCCGTACTGGGCTTTCATCAACGGATTGATGAAACGCCAGCCGATGGTGGTGTCTTCCAGCTTCATGTTGCGCGAAAACGCCGCGTCCGCCTTGCCCATCACGAATGGCGCGCGGGACATCGATTCGACGCCACCGGCAATCGCCAACTCCATCTCACCGCTGGCGATAGCCCGAAACGCAGTGCCGATAGCGTCCATGCCCGAAGCGCAGAGGCGATTGAGGGTGACGCCAGGAATGGTTTCCGGCAGCCCCGCCAGCAGCAACGCCATGCGAGCCACGTTGCGGTTGTCTTCGCCGGCCTGGTTGGCGCAGCCGAGGAACACCTCGTCCACCGCGTTCCAGTCCACCGACGGGTTGCGCGCCATCAGCGCCTTGATCGGCACGGCGGCCAGGTCATCGGCGCGAACCGCCGACAGGCCACCGCCGAAACGGCCGATGGGGGTACGAATCGCGTCACAGATATAAACGTCGCGCATCAGGCTTCTCCGGGTGCTTGGCCGTGGGCCGCCGCAGTGCGGGCTTCCAGATCACGCAGCGCGGTCAACTCGACTTCGGTTGGCTCGGCAGTGTTTTCAACGGCGTCGGCAAAACGAATCGGCCAACCGGTGGCCGCGATCACTTGCTCGCGGGTCACCCCTGGGTGCAGCGCGGTGACCACGAATTCATGGGTGCCGGCTTCCGGTTCCATGATGCACAGGTCGGTAATAATGCCGACAGGACCGGCGCCTGGCAGGCCGAGACGTTTGCGCGAATCACCGCCCTCGCCATGACCAACCGAGGTAATGAAGTCGAGCTTGTCGACAAAGGAGCGCGCCGACTGCTTGAGGATGATCAACACGCTCTTGGCGGAACCGGCAATCTCCGGCGCGCCACCGGCACCTGGCAGACGAACTTTCGGCTGATGGTAGTCGCCGACCACAGTGGTGTTGATGTTGCCGAAACGGTCGACTTGCGCGGCGCCGAGGAAACCGACGTCAATGCGCCCGCCCTGCAGCCAGTAGCGAAAAATCTCACCGGTCGGGACGACGGTGTCGGCGGTTTCCGCCAGCTCGCCGTCACCGATCGACAATGGCAGTACGCTTGGCTTGGCACCGATCGGACCCGATTCGTAGATCAGGACTACATCGGGCGAGGACGTCAGTCGCGCCAGGTTGGCGGCTTTCGACGGCAGGCCGATACCAACGAAGCACACCGAACCGTTTTTCAGGCGGCGGGCGGCGGCGACGGTCATCATTTCATTGGTGGTGTAAGTCATTACTTGGCCTCCGAAGCAGCGGCCAGCTTGGCCTGGAACTCGCTGAAGTCAGCGCAGCCGTGGATGTACTCGTTGATCCACGCGGTGAAGGTTTCACGGTCGCGGGCAATCGGGTCCCAGGCCTGGTAGAAGCGGTTGTCACGCTCGGTGTAACCGTGGGCGTAGGACGGATGCGCGCCGCCCGGTACGTGGCAGACCGCGCTCAGAGCCCAGGTCGGCAGCACGCAAGCGTTCATCGGTGCATTGAGGTCATCGACGATTTCTTCGACGGTGACGATGCAACGCTTGGCCGCCAGCGTCGCTTCTTTTTGCACCCCGAGAATGCCCCAGAGCAGCACGTTGCCTTGGCGGTCGGCTTTCTGCGCGTGAATCACGGTGATGTCCGGGCGCACCGACGGCACCGCCGCCAGCACTTCGCCGGTGAACGGGCACGTGACGGTCTTGATCAGCGGGTTGACCTTCGGCAGGTCGGAACCGGCGTAGGCTCGCAGCACCGCGAACGGTAAGCCCGAAGCGCCCGCGACGTAGGCATTGGCCAGGTCGGCGTGGCTGTGCTCTTCGATTTCCAGCGCATGCGGCCACTGCCGCTCGACTGCGTCGCGCAGACGGTGCAGCGAACCGACGCCAGGGTTGCCGCCCCAGGAGAAAATCAGTTTGCGAGCACAACCGGCACCGATCAACTGGTCGTAGATCAGGTCAGGCGTCATCCGCACCAGGGTCAGGTCTTTCTTGCCCTGGCGAATGATTTCGTGACCGGCCGCCGTAGGAATCAGGTGAGTGAAGCCTTCGAGCGCGACGGTATCGCCGTCGTTGACGAACTGCTTCACCGCGTCATGCAGCGAAAGGATTTCAGCCATGGGGCAGGCTCCCGTTTTGTTATGAACCGACAGTGTGGGAAAAAGGCGCCGATGCGCAGCGCCGGAATGACTGAAGATTAAGCCCCTGGAACAACCCAAACAATCCGATAATCGACTGAGTGTTCGTTTATCGAACAGATTGTTACCTCACTACCGATCCCAAAAAAGCATTTCAGATCGTTCCCACGCTCGGCGTGGGAACGATCACTCTCAAGCCGGATCAGGTCGCATCCGCATGGCTGACCATGCCCTTGATCACCACCGCCGTGGTCGCCAACGCGGCCGGAATCACCAGAGCCGTCAACACCTGCTCGAAGTTCCAGCCCAGGCCCAGCAACGTCGCGCCCATCCACGCCCCGAGGATCGCGCCGAAGCGGCCAATCCCAAGCATCCACGACACACCGGTCGCCCGCCCTTGCGTCGGGTAAAAACGCGCCGCCAGCGACGGCATTGCCGATTGCGCGCCGTTGACACACATCCCGGCCACCAGCACCAGGGTCGCCAGCACGGCGATGTTGCCCAGGCTCTGCCCTACCGCGTAGGCAAACACCCCAGCCAATAGGTAGAAAGTGCCGATGACCTTGTGCGGATTGAACCGGTCCATCGCCCAACCCACGCCCACTGCGCTCAACACCCCACCCAGCTGGAACAGCGCACCAATGAATGCGGCCTGCTCCATGCTCGCGCCGCTGTCACGCATCAGCGTCGGCAACCAACTGGTCAGCAGATAAACAATCACCAGCCCCATGAAGTACGTCAGCCACAGCAACAATGTGCCGGTGCTGTAAGTGCCGGAGAAGATCACCGCGAACACATTGCGTGCCTTCACGGTTTTCTGTTCCGGCACGCTGAAGCTCGAAGCCTGGGCCACCAGCGCTGGGTCGATCGGTGCCAGAGCCTTGCGCACTTTGTCGGTACCGCGATTGCGCACCACCAGATAGCGCGCCGATTCAGGCAACCACAACAGCAAAACGACGGTGAGTATCAGCGGTAAAATCCCGCCGATCATCAACAGGCTGTGCCAGCCGAAGGCCGGGATCAGTTTGGCCGAGATGAAACCGCCCCCGGCCATGCCGAGGTTGAAGCCGCAGAACATGCTGGTCACCAGCAGGGACTTCTTGCGTTCCGGGGTGTATTCGGACAGCAGCGTGGTCGCGTTCGGCATGCCGGCGCCCAGGCCCAGGCCGGTGAGGAAACGCAGCACCAGCAGTTGATCGACATTGGTGCTGTAAGCCGATGCCAGGCTGAACGCACCGAACAACAACACCGCGCCTACCAGTACGACTTTTCGCCCGAAGCGGTCAGCCAACGGCCCGGAACCCAAGGCGCCAAAGACCATGCCGATCAGTGCCGCACTCATCACCGGGCCGAGGCTGGCGCGATCGATGCCCCAGTCCTGGGACAATGCCGGCGCGATAAACCCCATGGCCGCGGTGTCGAGGCCATCGAGGAAGACGATCAGGAAACACAGGATCACCACCCGCCATTGGTAGCGCGAAATGGGTTGAGCGTTGATGAAGGACTGCACATCGAGGCAGTTCCCTACAGCAGACTGAGGCTGGTTCATTATTTTTATTCCACGCAAAGAACGCAGTCGAACAAGTGCCAGCCGAGGCTGACGCTGTCACAAGAAAAGAAGGTCGGGATCAGGCGATCCGGTTTCGGCAGCTAAGCCGGTGGGAACAGCGACAGTGGGGAAACGTGCACATGACGATGCCTCTTCTCATTATTATTGGGTCGTCGTCCGGTAACCGGCTGAAGGCCAGCAGCGCCGGATGACGCTGCCGCGACATTAATGATCCGAGAGAAACAGCGTCAATTCGATAAACGCGACTCTGTGCGTTTATCGAACAGCTTAGGCGAACAGCTGCGCACTCAAGTCGCGGCTGGCACTCAACAGACCTGGCAGGAAACGTTGCTCCAGCTCGCTGCGGCTGACCCGGCCGGCATGGGTGCTGACGTTCAGCGCCGCCACTACCTGGCCAGAAGCGTCATACACCGGCACGGCAATCGAGCGCAGGCCTTGCTCCAGTTCCTGATCGACGATGCACCAGCCTTGTCGCCGTACTTCTTGCAAGCATTCGAGCAAGGCCTCGGGGGTGTGCAGGGTGCGACTGGTCTTGGCTTGCAAGTCTGCATGGTCGAGGTATTCGCGCAGCGACGTGTCGTCCAGCGCGGCGAGCAGAATCCGGCCCATGGAGGTGCAATAGGCCGGCAAGCGCCCACCCACCGAGAGGTCGACGGAAATCAGCCGCTGGGTAGTCGCCGAGCGCGCAATGTACAAAATGTCATCACCCTCCAGCGTGGCCATGTTGCAGGCCTCGTGCAGTTGCTCGCTCATGCGGTCCAGGTACGGCTGGGCAGACACCGCCAGTGGAGTCGACGACAGATAGGCATGGCCCAGGGTCAAGACTTTGGGCAGCAGCGAATAGGTGCGCCCGTCGGTGGTGGCGTAGCCGAGCTTGATCAGCGTATGCAGGCAACGTCGCACAGCGGCGCGGGGAATTTCCGTGCGGTGGCTGATCTGTGCAATGGTCAGGTGCCGCTTGCGCTCCTGGAACGCTTGCACCACCGCCAGGCCACGGGCCAGGGAAGTCATGAAATCCGGGTCACCGGTCAGGGCCTGGATTCGCTTGGCGGGCGAGGCGACGATCGGCGGCGCCACTGAAGCGAAGGAATTGCGCATTTGATCGTTCATATCAGGTTCCCCACACGGATCAGCGACTATTACAAGCGGCCCCGGTCTGACACACAAGCCAGCGGCTGCCAGGATTGGGCGATTATCGAACCACAGACCGATAATCGCAATCGTGCTGCGTGCATTCAGCCATCCTGCTTTCACTCACCCACAATACGGTTGTTATTTTCGGTCACTGGTTTAAAGGAGAACGATGTAATAATTTGTCCGGCTTAATGGCGCCAGAAAGTCACCACTGCAACTGGCATCAGTCCACCGTAGTTACCGGCAAGTTGCGAGCAACAAAACAATCACACATGAGGAACTACTTTTAACTGCCAAGAGATAGTGTTCTTCGAATCGACCGCTATAATGCATTTCAGAGGCGACCGGTTTTTTTGTACCGATTCCGCCCGCCGGCAGCGCGATATCCATCGCCGCTGTCCGCAGCAAGCGCTTGACGCTCATTTAATATGTTCCGCCAACGCGCTCGCTGAAACAGGAGACTGATGCTGCGTCAGCTGTTTTTCTCTGGTGCCGTGGCCGCCTGCAACATTGAAGTATTGATTATGCCGTGGGAACGATGTCGTATCAGGCATTGCCCTTTCGACGAGCATGGTCAATAGATCGATGCAGCGCGTTTCACCAGAATTAATCTCAACTCAATTAGGTAGCACTGTGACGAAAGACGAACTGCGCGCGGAACTTGAGCGCCAGGAACAACGTTACAAGGAAGTTTACGGCGGGGAAATCACCACCTACGCCGCTCAGCCCGAACCCGAACGCAAACCCTGGCGTAAACGCGCCACCGTTCAGGATCAGGCCTTCACCCAGGAATTGCAGAAGATGGAAAAGGAACTCAAAGCCGAAGAGCCATGACCGCCTCGACTTGAATCCTTTCAAGAGCCTGCGTCTGCACCCGTTAAAAACGGGTTGTATCGATGGTGCTTTTCGCGCCCGCTACAAGCGGGCAGCGGCTTCCTCATCCATTCGATGAGGCAAACGGCTCTTGCCTGACCTTCTTCTCAGATATTTCACACAAGCGTTCAAGCCTCTCGTCCCAACGAGAGAAACCCTTGTGGCAGCTGCCTTTCCAAGCGAATTCAATGACTTGTAGGCCCCTGAAAAACCCTGGGATTCAGGGGATTGCCATCCACTAATTCATTGAAGAATGTAACCGATGAGCAGCAAGTGCATCGATTATCAGTCTTTTCTGGCATAATCGCGCCCCCTTACGAACGGGTCAGAAAACCTTCATGATCGATTTATTCAGCGGACTGGATGCTTGGGTGCTTGTGAGCCTCTTGCTCGCCCTGGCCTTTGTCCTCGCCTTCGAGTTCATCAACGGCTTTCATGACACCGCAAACGCGGTGGCCACTGTTATCTACACCAAAGCCATGCCGCCTCATCTGGCGGTGTTCTTTTCCGGTGTGTTCAACTTCCTCGGCGTGCTGCTGGGCGGTGTGGGGGTGGCGTATGCCATCGTCCATCTGCTGCCGGTAGAACTGTTGATCAATGTGAACACCGGTCACGGGCTGGCCATGGTGTTCTCGTTACTCGCCGCCGCCATCACCTGGAACCTGGGCACCTGGTACTTCGGTATTCCGGCCTCCAGTTCCCATACGCTTATCGGTTCGATCCTCGGTGTCGGCCTGGCCAACGCCCTGATCAACGACATTCCGTTGGCCGACGGCGTGAACTGGCAGAAAGCGATCGACATCGGCGCGTCCCTGGTGTTCTCGCCGATGGCCGGCTTCCTCGTTGCCGCCCTGGTGCTGATCGGCCTTAAATGGTGGCGTCCGCTGTCCAAGATGCACAAGACACCGGAACAGCGCCGCAAGATCGACGACAAGAAACACCCGCCGTTCTGGAACCGTCTGGTACTGGTGATTTCGGCCATGGCGGTCAGCTTCGTGCACGGCTCGAACGATGGCCAGAAAGGTATCGGCCTGATCATGCTGGTGCTGATCGGTATCGTCCCGGCGCAGTTCGTACTCGACCTGGGCAGCACCACCTACCAGATCGAACGGACGCGCGATGCGACCCTGCACCTGAGCCAGTTCTACAAGCGCAATGCCGATACGCTGGGTGAGTTCCTGGCCCTGGGCAAAAGCGTGGAAGGTGATCTGCCGGAGAAATTCCGTTGCAACCCGCAACAGACCGAACCGACCATCGCCGCCCTGCTCGACACCCTCAAGGGTGTAGCTGACTACCACTCGCTGCCGGCGGAAAGCCGCATCGAAGTGCGTCGTTACCTGCTCTGCCTGGACGACACGGCGAAGAAAGTCAGCAAGCTGCCTGGCCTAGCTGCCCGTGAAAAGGCTGACCTGGACAAACTGCGCAAGGACCTGACCACCACCACTGAATACGCCCCGTTCTGGGTGATTCTGGCGGTCGCACTGGCCCTCGGCCTGGGTACCATGGTCGGCTGGAAGCGCGTGGTACTGACCATCGGCGAGAAAATCGGCAAGCAAGGCATGACCTATGCCCAAGGCATGTCGGCGCAGATCACCACCGCGAGCATGATCGGCCTGGCCAACATCTTCAGCCTGCCCGTCTCCACTACCCACGTCCTGTCCTCAGGCGTGGCCGGCACCATGGTCGCGAACAAAAGCGGCCTGCAAGGCGGTACTGTCAGAACCATCCTGCTGGCCTGGGTCCTGACCCTGCCAGCCACCGTAGCCCTGTCGGCCGGCCTGTTCTGGCTGGCCTCCAAGGCACTGGGTAGCTGATACACCGCTACTGAAAAAGGCGCGTTCCGTGAGGTTCGCGCCTTTTTTATTGCCCGCATTTCGGTATTAGATCGTTCCCACGCTCTGCGTGGGAATGCAGCCCGGGACGCTCCGCGTCCCTTTCGATCGCACAAAAAAAAGGGCGACCGAAGTCGCCCAAAATGCCTTGCGTGCTCATTGCTCCAGAAAGAACTACGGTTTTCTCCGCTTATGCGAATCCTTCCAGATAAAAAATCCAAACCCTGCAAAAAACAGAACCATGAGGCCGACTGTCAGCACTCCGGCGATCACCACGTTATCGAAAAACATGACTGGCCTCCTGGACTTGCCCTGTTGCGATGGGGCTAAGTTAACCAATCGGGCAGGAGAGAAAATTGACCGGGATCAATGCCGCCCGAGACTGGGCGTAAAGGAAGGGAAATAACTGACCTGCATCAACGGATGCAGGGTGTTTCAACGCTTTTTCGGTTTGTTCTTCGGCTTTTTCTTCGCTTTACCCAACGGCATGGCCTGCTCAAATGCCTGGCGCACTTCGTTCAGGCGCTTTTCATTTAGGTCATGAACCCGTTTGGCACGTTCAGAATTGAGGTCGATCAGCTTGTCATCTTGGCTCATGGCGTTCAGTGCATCGCTTGGAAATGAATTCAGCTGCCGGCTAAAGGCGACAGGATTGCGCCAATAATGCGGTCTGGCGCGGGCGCTGACCAGTCTCCGACACTTCAGATCTCGATATCGACCCACAACCCCTGACGTGGCTGACTCTCCATCAACGGCACCACCGGCACGGTATTGTCGGCATTGAGCTCATTACCGGGGATCGCCAAATGCTCTTCAGGATCCTCATCGGCCTCGCGACGGCGCCGCTCCCGTTCCTGTTGCCGACGCTGCTCCTCGCGCAGCTGCAGGCCCGCCTCTTCCGGGTCGCGGTTTTGCAGGTCGATGGTGCTTTCATTGGAGCTTTCCTGCACCGACACCACGGGGGGAATATCCGGGCGCTGGCGGATCGGATCCTGCTGTGAAGTGATCGGCACGGCGCTCAAGGGGAGCATCGGTGGCAGCATATTTTTGGTCTCCTGTCAGCAGGCTGTCGGCTGCGGGGATGGCGACTTGAGCCATCGGTCGAAAACTTGTGACCCAACGCACAGACAGGAGCTGCCGAAGGCTGCGATCTTTTCAGGACTTGAAGATCAAAAGATCGCAACCTTCGGTAGCTCCTATTGAGTAATCCTTTGGCCCTGAAGGCTCATTCCGTTAAGATAGCCCGCTTTTTCAAGGTGGGAGTCAGGCAGCATGGCGCAGCAGTATCAACCGGGGCAACGCTGGATCAGTGACAGCGAAGCCGAGCTGGGTTTAGGCACCGTTCTGGCACAGGACGGCCGCTTGTTGACCGTGCTCTACCCGGCCACTGGCGACACTCGCCAGTATGCGCTACGGAATGCGCCCCTCACCCGCGTGCGGTTTTCGCCGGGTGACTCGATTACTCACTTCGAGGGCTGGAAACTGACCGTACAGGAAGTCGACGACATTGACGGCCTGCTGGTCTACCACGGCCTCAATGGGCAGAACGAAGTGGTCACCCTGCCGGAAACCCAACTGTCGAACTTCATTCAGTTCCGACTGGCGAGCGACCGTCTGTTCGCCGGCCAGATCGACCCGCTGGCCTGGTTCTCCCTGCGTTATCACACCCTGGAACACACCAGCCGCCAGTTGCAATCGTCGCTCTGGGGCCTGGGCGGTGTGCGCGCGCAACCGATCGCGCACCAGTTGCACATCGCCCGTGAAGTCGCCGACCGTATCGCGCCGCGCGTTCTGCTGGCCGACGAAGTGGGCCTGGGCAAGACCATCGAAGCCGGTCTGGTGATCCATCGCCAACTGCTCTCGGGCCGCGCCAACCGCGTGCTGATCCTGGTGCCGGAAAACCTCCAGCACCAGTGGCTGGTGGAGATGCGCCGCCGCTTCAACCTGCAAGTTGCACTGTTCGATGAAGAACGCTTCATCGAAAGCGATGCCACCAACCCGTTCGAAGACACCCAGCTTGCCCTGGTGGCGCTCGAATGGCTGGTGGAAGACGAGAAAGCCCAGGACGCGTTGTTCGCCGCCGGCTGGGATTTGATGGTGGTCGACGAAGCGCACCACCTGGTGTGGCACGAAGACCAGGTCAGCCCTGAGTACTCCCTGGTGGAGCAGCTTGCTGAAACGATCCCGGGCGTATTGCTGCTGACCGCAACCCCGGAACAACTGGGCCAGGACAGCCACTTCGCCCGTCTGCGCCTGCTCGACCCGAATCGTTTCCATGACCTGCATGCCTTCCGCGCCGAGAGCGAAAACTATCGCCCGGTGGCCGAAGCCGTTCAGGAGTTGCTGGACAAAGGGCGCCTGTCGCCTGAAGCGCACAAGACCATTCACGGCTTCCTCGGTAACGAAGGCGAAGCCCTGCTGAGCGCAGTCAACGATGGCGATACCGAAGCCTGCGCCCGTCTGGTCCGCGAACTGCTGGACCGCCATGGCACTGGCCGCGTGCTGTTCCGTAATACCCGCGCCGCCGTGCAGGGTTTCCCGGAGCGCAAACTGCACCCGTACCCGCTGCCGTGCCCGGCCGAATACCTCGAACTGCCGTTGGGCGATCACATCGAGCTGTACCCGGAAGTCAGCTTCCAGTCCCAGCCGGACGCCAACGAAGAAGAACGCTGGTGGAAATTCGACCCGCGCGTCGAATGGCTGATCGACACCCTGAAAATGCTCAAGCGCACCAAAGTGCTGGTGATCTGTGCCCACGCCGAAACAGCCATGGACCTGGAAGACGCCCTGCGCGTGCGTTCCGGCATTCCGGCCACGGTGTTCCACGAAGGCATGAACATCCTTGAGCGTGACCGCGCCGCCGCCTACTTCGCGGACGAAGAATTCGGCGCCCAGGTGCTGATCTGCTCGGAAATCGGCAGTGAAGGCCGTAACTTCCAGTTCTCGCACCATCTGGTGCTGTTCGACCTGCCGTCGCACCCGGACCTGCTGGAGCAACGCATCGGTCGTCTCGACCGGATCGGCCAGAAGCACGTCATCGAACTGCACGTGCCATACCTGGAAACCAGCCCGCAAGAGCGGCTGTTCCAGTGGTACCACGAAGCGCTGAACGCATTCCTCAACACCTGCCCGACCGGCAACGCCTTGCAGCATCAGTTCGGCCCGCGCCTGCTGCCGCTGCTGGAAGAGACCGACGATGGTGAGTGGAAAGCACTGATCGACGAGGCCCGCGCCGAGCGTGAGCGTCTGGAAGACGAACTGCACACCGGTCGCGACCGCTTGCTGGAACTCAACTCCGGCGGCGCGGGTGAAGGCGATGCGCTGGTCGAAGCGATTCTCGAACAGGACGATCAGTTCGCCCTGCCGATCTACATGGAAACCCTGTTCGACGCCTTCGGCATCGACAGCGAAGACCATTCGGAAAACGCGCTGATCCTCAAGCCCAGCGAAAAAATGCTCGACGCCAGCTTCCCGCTGGGCGACGACGAAGGCGTGACCATCACCTACGACCGCAACCAGGCGCTGTCTCGTGAAGACATGCAGTTCATCACCTGGGAGCACCCGATGGTTCAGGGCGGCATGGACCTGGTCCTGTCCGGCTCGATGGGCAACACCGCCGTGGCGCTGATCAAGAACAAGGCGCTGAAACCGGGCACCGTGTTGCTGGAACTGCTCTATGTCAGCGAAGTGGTTGCCCCGCGTTCGCTGCAACTGGGCCGTTACCTGCCGCCGGCCGCCCTGCGCTGCCTGCTTGATGCCAATGGCAATGACCTGTCGGCCCGGGTGTCGTTCGAAACCCTGAACGATCAACTGGAAAGCGTGCCCCGCGCCAGCGCCAACAAGTTCATCCAGGCCCAGCGCGACCAGCTGACGCCACGGATCAACGCCGGCGAAGAGAAGATCACCCCGCGTCACGCCGAGCGCGTGGCCGAGGCACAACGTCGCCTGGCGGCCGATACCGACGAAGAACTGGCGCGCCTGACCGCCTTGCAAGCGGTCAACCCGACCGTGCGCGACAGCGAACTGGTTGCCCTGCGCAAGCAGCGCGAGCAAGGCCTGGCCATGCTCGACAAAGCGGCATTGCGACTGGAAGCGATTCGGGTGTTGGTAGCGGGCTAAACCGCCCTGCTCCATCGCCAAAAGTGAAAAGGCCCGCAGCGATGCGGGCCTTTTTGTTTGCCTTGTCCCGCCCGCCGATCATTCCCACGCAGAGCGTGGGAACGATCAATCCTCAGGCCGTGACCGCAGCACCCTTTGGCTCAACCACCGCCACCAACCCTTCTTTCATCCGCTTGGCATCCCGCACAAAACACCGCGATGCCAAAAACAGAAACACCATGGTGAAAAACAGCGCCACCGGGATCAGGTACATCGCGTCATGCAGGCCGACAGCCTTGAATGCCTCGGTCATCTGCTCGGCACCCGCCGAGAGCATCGCGGTATGGGCGAAGTGATCGGACAGACCGCCCACCACCACCGGCCCCAAACCACCGCCCAACAGATACAACCCGGCAAAGAACAACGCCATCGCCGTCGCCCGCAG
The DNA here is from genome assembly GCF_059492165.1 of Pseudomonas sp. Pseusp15. NCBI lineage: Bacteria > Pseudomonadati > Pseudomonadota > Gammaproteobacteria > Pseudomonadales > Pseudomonadaceae > Pseudomonas > Pseudomonas sp. Pseusp15. The sequence goes on along the minus strand of NZ_CP168523.1, from coordinate 399,554 downwards.
GCGTGGTTCGACCACGTCCTGAATCGCCGTGTACACGCAGGTGTAGAAGTTGTAGGCGAATAACCACCCCAGGCTGAATACCGCGACAAATACCCCGATCTCGATCCGCCCGGCATGCAGCGCCCAAGCCGTGCACAACGTCGAAATGATCAGGCTGAACGCGGCGAACAGCAGTCGCCCGTTGGCCACCCGCTGGTGAATCTTGTCGGCAATCCATCCGCCTAATGTCAGGCCGAACAACCCGGTCACTCCGACGATCACCCCGGTCGCCACCGCCGCGTCCTGTAACGGCATCAGAAAATAACGCTGCAGCATCGGCACCAGAAACGAGTTGCAGGCATAGGTGGCGAAGTTGAAACAAAGCCCCGCCATCACCAGCCACAGAAAAGTCGGTACCGCCAGCACTCGACGGATCGGCCGGTCCACACGCTCCTGTGAAACCTGCACGCTTTCCGCCGCGCCACGTTTCGGCTCTTTGATGAAGAACATGAAGACCGCCAGGATCAACCCCGGCACCGCCGCGATAAAGAACGGCGCACGCCAGCTGTCGAACGCCTTCACCATCGCACCAATGGTGAAGAACGCCAGCAGCAGGCCCAACGGCAAGCCGAGCATGAAAATGCCCATGGCCCGCGCCCGACGATGCGCCGGGAACAAGTCGCCGATCAGCGAGTTGGCAGCCGGCGCGTAACTGGCTTCACCGATGCCGATGCCCATCCGCACGATCAGGAAACTCCAGAAACTGCCCACCAACCCGTTGACCGCGGTCAGCCCGCTCCATGCCGCCAGGCCCCAGCCCATCAGTTTGCTGCGCGAGCCAGTATCGGCCAATCGCCCCAGAGGCAGGCCGGCAATGGCGTAAACGATGGTGAATGCAGTCCCGATGATCCCCAGCTGAAAGTCGCTGAGGTGCCATTCCATGCGGATCGGCTCGATGATGATCGCCGGAATGGTGCGATCGAAGAAGTTGAACAGGTTGGCCAGGAACAACAGGAACAGAATGCGCCAGGCATTCGCCGCTTGGGTCGAGTTCTGCATGGGTCCGTCTCTTTTTATTGTTGTTGGGGCCGTCACTGTCCCCGGAACCTCCAATCTAGTCAGGCCCGTCAGGGCTGTCTGTCATTATTCGCAAGGCTGATATCAGCCCATGGCGCCACACATAACCTGTGGGATCAGTGCTGTCAGGAAGCCAGGTTTTTCACCATCAGTCGCAGGCTGGAAAAATACCTCTGCGCCCCCCTTCCCAACGGCATGGCGAAGCCTAGAATAGCGGCCTTGTCTGCCCACCCCGTTCCCATTCCTCCTTTGATCATTGCCCATGTCCGAAGCCAGTCCGTGTCTGAATTGCGGTGCCTGCTGTTCTCATTTCCGCGTGTCTTTTTTCTGGGGTGAATGCACCTCGGCCGGGGGCACGGTGCCTGACGAACTGGTCACGTCCATCAGCCCCAGCCGGGTGGCCATGCTGGGCACAGACTGCAAACCTGTTCGCTGTGTCGGTCTGGTGGGTGAAGTGGGCAGCACCGTGCAGTGCTCGATTTATGATCAGCGCTCCAGCACTTGTCGGGAGTTCGACGCCTCTTGGGCCAATGGCGAGGCGAACGTGGATTGCGATGCGGCAAGGGCCGCGTTCGGGCTGCCCGCCCTGCAGCCTGAATTCGAAACGCCTTTTGAGCAGATCGCCTAAGGCTTGGCAGCGACCGCAATCAAGCCATTCGAAAAATATTTGACATCATTGCGCTATCATCCCTTGCGCTCCGTGTAAGCCCTCTATACTGCCAGCATTCGCCAGCGCGCATGACGCAGGCCAAGATGACTCACAGACGGGACATGCTATGGAGTGGCTTGGTTTGCATTTCATGACCGGGCTGCCGGACAGCGGGCAGGTCATACTCAATTGCACCCATAACCCGTTTCTGGTGTTGCTGGCCTATCTGGTCGCCTGCACGGCCGGTTTCGCCACGCTGGACATGACCGAGCGGGTGGGTCATGTGGAAAAGTCCGCCTCTCAACGACTCTGGCGCTGGGTCGGCGCCGGGTGTCTGGCGGGCGGTATCTGGTCCATGCACTTCATCAGCATGCTGGCGTTCCAGGTGCCGATCGAAATCCATTACCACCTGCCCACCACCCTGATCTCGCTGTTGTTCGCCCTGACCGCCTCGTGGCTGGCCATGTACACCCTGAGCCATCCCCAACTGAATTTCTGGCAATACCTGCGGGCCGCGGTGTGGATCGGCCTGGGTATCGCGACCATGCACTACGTGGGCATGGCCGCACTGCGATCGAATGCGCTGGTCTATTACCAACCCGCTCTGTTCGTGCTCTCCGTGGTGATCGCCATCGGTGCCAGCCTGGCTGCCCTGTTGATTTCCAGTCACTTGCGCGATGACACCGGTGCGTATCATCTACTGCTCAAATACACCGCCAGCCTGGTGCTCGGGGCCGGCATTGTCAGCATGCATTTCACCGGCATGGCATCGCTCAACCTGGTGCTGCCCGACGACAGCCTTCAACCGCTGCCCGGTGACAACAATCACCTGCAACTGGGGCTGACAGTGGCAGTGATGGCGCTGTTGATCATCGGCAGCAGCATCAGTGCCGCACTGGCGGACAAGAAGCTGCAACATAAGGAGTCCGACCTGCAGCGGGTCAACGCCCTGCTCGGTCAACTGGATCAGGCACGCATGTCGCTGCAACAGGTGGCGCATTACGACCCCTTGACCAACCTGCTCAACCGCCGGGGCTTCAACCAGCTCTTCGCCGAAAAACTCATCGAAAAAACCAACGAAGGCGGCATGCTCGCGGTGATATTCCTCGACATCGACCACTTCAAGCGAATCAACGACAGCCTTGGCCATGACGCCGGCGACGAATTGCTCAAAGTCCTCGCCAGCCATATCAAGGCTTCGGTGCGCAGCCACGAAGACGTGGTGGCGCGTTTCGGAGGCGACGAATTCTGCCTCCTCATCAACCTGTACGACCGTGAAGAAGCGCGGCATATGGCCCAGCGCATCATGCTGAAAATGAAGGACCCCATCGAGCTGTCCGGACGGCGCATGGTCATGACCACCAGCATCGGTATCAGTCTGTTTCCGGAAGACGGCAAGACCTGCGAAGAACTGCTGAAGCACGCCGACCTGGCGCTGTATCAGTCCAAGGGCAGCGGTCGTAACGGGTTGCACTTTTTCAGTTCCAACCTGAAAGCCCGCGCCACCCTGGAGTTGCAACTCGAAGAAGAACTGCGTCACGCCCTGCGCGAAGACTCCGGATTGATGCTGTATTACCAGCCGATCTATGACCTGAGAATCGGCCGAGTCACCAAACTGGAAGCGCTGGTCCGCTGGCAACACCCGGTTCACGGATTGCTGACGCCGGACCGGTTCATCGCCATCGCCGAGGCCAACGGCCTGATCGCCGAACTGGACAATTGGGTATTGCGCAAAGCCTGCGCAGACCTGGGCGAACTGTCCCGCCACGATTGCGAAGACCTCAAGATCGCAGTGAATTGCTCGCCCCTGAACCTGGCGCGAGAAGAACTGGCCGATGAAATCGAACACGCCCTGCGCATCTACGGGGTGACGCCCCAGCGACTGGAGCTGGAGGTGACCGAGAATGCGCTGATGGGCAATATTTCCAATACCCTGGTGTTGCTGCGGCAGATTCGCGCCCTTGGCGTTTCGTTGTCGATCGACGACTTCGGCACCGGCTATTCATCCCTGGCCTACCTCAGGCGCCTGCCATTAAACACGCTGAAGATCGACCGCTCGTTCATTCAGGACATCCCCAAGGCCACCCAGGACATGGAAATCGTCCAGGCCATTATCGTCATGGCCCACACCCTGCATTTGCAGGTCGTCACCGAAGGCGTCGAGACCCTCGAGCAATACGACTTTCTCCAACGCCACGGCTGCGATTTCGTCCAGGGCTACCTGCTTAGCCATCCGGTGCCGCTGGCTGAGTTGCGGCCGGTACTGGCCGAAATCAACCAGCACACGCATGCCGTCAATCCGTTGAGTCTGGCTCACGGTACAACTGCACTAACGTCGAAGGATCCTTTTCCAGGAACCCCTGCCCCCCATGGAGGCGCATCAGTTGTGCGGCCAATCCGCTGATCGGCGTGGCCGAACCCTGTTCGCGGGAAAACTTCACGGCGGTATCGAGATCCTTCAGCAACGTACGTACGTGCCATTTCACGGGCTCGAAACGGCTTTCGGCCATTTGCGGCGCGAGAATCTGCAACGGTTTTGAATCGGCGAAACCACCGGCCAGCGCCTCGGCAATGAGGCTGGCATCGACCCCGGAGCGCTCGGCCAGGCTCACCACTTCAGCAATGACCAAGGCATTGCAGGCGACGATCATCTGATTGCAGGCCTTGGTCACCTGCCCCGCGCCGATCGCGCCCATGTGGGTCACGCGCTGGCCAAGGGTCAGCAACACCGGCCGCACGCGCGCCAGGTCTGCCGCCTCGCCACCAACCATGATCGCCAGACTGCCGGCCTCGGCGCCGACCACCCCGCCGGACACTGGCGCATCGAGCCAACCCATCCCGGTTTTATTGGCCAGTGCTGTGGCCATTTCCCGCGTTGCGGTGGGCTCCAGGCTGGAAAAATCCACCAGCAACTGGCCGCTTTTCGCCCCCTTGGCAACGCCAGCCGCGCCAAACACCACCTCACGAACCACCGCGGTATCGGCCAGGCACAACATCACCACGTCGGCGTGCTGACACAGCTCGGCCGGTGTCGCCACTTGCCGCGCACCAGCCTCGACCAGCACTGCACACTTGGCCGGGTTGCGGTTCCACACCGTCAGCGGGTAACCGGCCGCTAACAGGCGTCGGCACATCGGCAAACCCATCAGCCCGATTCCGGCGAACCCCAGCGCAGGCAACGTTGCCATCATTTAGCCTCCCCTTGATTAAAGATCATCGAATATTGGCCGATTCATCATGGTTAAGGAAAGGATTCCCCCGAGCGATGTTCAGGCCAAGGCCCTGACGCTTGGGCTACATTCGCGCTAAAAAAAGACGCGAGATCCCATTCCGTGATGACTCGATGACACTTGTCGCCGAGCCGACCAGTCCAGGTATATGGCGCACAATGACTTCTAAAAACAATCCGGCCACCGCGGTATCCGACCTGACCCTGAGCCCCGCGGCGAACAGCCCCTCATCGTCGAAGCCATTGCCCCCGTCGCGTCCGCTGTCGACTCAGCAATACCTGTACTTCACCGAAACCAATACCGACCGCATCCTCGACAACCTCGACGGCCTGCGCGACCTGGTGTTCCCGCGCCCGCCCCATCTGGAAGGCGACAACGAACAGCACAACGACCAGGAATTCCCCTCGGTGTGCCTGATCGGCCTGGGCCGCTGCGGTTCGAACATCGCGCTGGACGTGGCGGAGCTGGTGTACAACGCCCGCAAGTTCTACCTCAACGAATTCAACAACGAAGACCGTCCGTCGCCGGATAAACGCTACGCCGAAAAGGGCTACAGCCCGGCGCAGTGGATTCGCAACAACCTGCGCCTGGGGCCGAACAAGGCCACCAAACCGGTATTCCTGGTGGAACCGCTGGTGATGCTCGGCGACCTGGACAAGGACATCGCCGGTCGCATCCGTTTCTCGCGCAAGGGCGAAAAAAGCGGCTTTTTGCGCGACTACAGCAAAATGAAAATCATGGACTTGTCGGAAGTCCACGCCGGTGGCGCCGGTAACGCGCCGATCCTCGGCCAGTACCTGGCCAAGATCATCCTGAACAAGGACACCCAGCGCTTCTCCAGCCCCGACTGGAAGATGATTCACTCGTACCTGATCGACAGCTGCGGGATCAAGGCCAACCAGTCGCGCCTGTACTTCTCGATCTTCAGTGCCGGCGGCGGTACCGGTTCGGGCATGGCCTCGGAATTCGGCCTGGCCCAGCAGCACTCGTACATGAACAAGACGTTCGACACCAAGCCGATGGACGAACACGACGGCAAGAGCGGCCATTCCTTCGTCTTCGAGCCGATCTTCACCAGCGGCATCTGCGTACTGCCGAACATTTCCGATCACCGCAGTGAAATGTCCGAAGCGCTGCACATCAACGCCGGTCGCCTGCTGTGCAAATACCTGTCGGAAGAGTGGGACTTCTCCTACAACTTCGCCAACGAAGACAGCAGCGAAGCCAGTGTCATGGGCCGTATCCGCCCATGGAACGCGATGATGCTGATCTCCAACGACATCATGCGTTATGCCGAAGAAAGCGATGACGGCAACATCCAGAATATCGACGTCAACGCGATGGAAAAGCACGCCAACCAGTACATCTCACAGCAGATCTTCAACATTCTGACGGCGCAGGCGGTCACCACCGACTACGACCAGAACTATTTCCGTCGCGCAGGCATCGACATCGGCGAAACCATTCGCCTGGACGCCAACGATCTGTTCATGAGCCTGGCCGGCCCGGTGGCAATTGCCTACGCCGAGTCCGTGGTGCCGGAAACCCCGCCACCGAGCAGTGACAAATTCAAGGTGTTCGACAAAGAGCCGCAGCGCTTGAACATCGACGATCTGTTCTTCCGTTCCATCGACCTGCCGCACTTCAACAAAGTCACTCAGGCGATTGAAGGCATCAGCCTGTTGCCAATCGAGTCCAAGCGCTACCGCGCCTCGCTCGAGCAGTACAAGAATTCGGGCTATGACGCGGCCGCCTTGCACGACCTGCACTTCTTCAAGAATTGCTCCTCGGTGGTGTCGATCGTGTCCCTGCCTAAAGACTACAAACTGTCCTACATGGACCTGAACCGGTTGAAGACTCACCTCAACAGCCTGTTCCCCAACACCACGCTCAAGCGTTATGCACTGGTGATCGGCGCCTCGGCCAACCTGTCGCTGACCACCCTGATCGCCAAGAGCCCGTGCCTGTCGGACGACTTCCTGACGCTGATCGTGGCGTTCATCAAGCGTTGCTTCGCAAAAAATCCGTATCGCTTCGACGAAACGCTGGATAACTCGATCCTGGACTTCATCATCCATGAAGACTTCGACGAAGACCGGATCGACGATCTGCTCAACGAATTCGAAAACCCGGCGAAGATCCTCGACACCAACTGGTACGCGATCAAACCGATGTACGAGAAGAAGTACCGCGAGCTGATCAACGACAAGGACAAGTTCGTCTCGATCAATGACATTCGTTTGTCGCGCGATTGCGTGAAGAAGGCGATCAAGTACCTGCGCGAGATCTACCGTCACCGGATTGGCAAGACCAAGGTTATTTCGCTGAATAACCATACGGGCAAGACGGCTTATTGAGGTCGAGCCTTTAACGATCGCAGCCTTGTGATGATCGTTTCCACGCTCCGCGTGGGAACGCCTCAATGGACGCTCCGCGTCCGCTTTTGGGGCGCAGAGCGTCCCGGGCTGCATTCCCACGCAGAGCGTGGGAACTATCACAACACCCAGAAACAATTGAGCAGCCCATCGGCTGCTCAATAAACTGTTCCCGTTACGTTTACGTCACCGTTATACCGGCCTTTCTGTGGCCTTTCTCCACGGCAACGTGCCATCACGCTACTCGGCTACACACTTTTGCCCGACAAAACAAAGCACCAAATCGGTGCAAGCATTCAAGCCTTCGCCCTTTCCTGGATCATAATCCACGGCGAAACAACCACGGCCCACAGCTCCGGATCACGCTCGAAAAGATCCAGCGCCCGCGTTTCAGACAGCTTGGCGACCTTGTCGGCGGCCAGCCAGGCAGCGACTTTCTCGCCTTCATCGGTCGCCACCGCCTCCGCCGCAGCAATCAAATCCAGGCCTGGGTCGACCCACAATAGGGCACCCTTGGCGAAGAACGGCTCCAACTCTTTCCAGGTAATAGATGCGGTTTCACCAAGCAGCTTGGCATAGAGGGTGCTAGGTTCTTGAGTCATGGGTTCCTGTCCGCAAAAGAAATCGATGTGAATGATAACGTCGGTGTTGCGCCAGAAAAACCCGGATGCAATTGCGTTACCGATTGAAAAACCCGGGAAAGCCAGGGAATGCTGCTGCTTCAAGTATTAGCCAGCTAACATCCTGCCGCGATTCTGTCTTTTTCTTTCAACAAAGCGACACCCTCAGGTTTTGCCCCCTGGCGCCAGCTTCCCAGGCTAACAATCGGCGCTCTACACTGTACCGGTACAGTTGCCGGGGGCATTTTCCGGAGGATATCGACGATATCTGACCCGGTTCTGCTGCTACGGCGCCAGGACTATAAAAACTACAACAGTAAGAGTGGAGCACTATGACTAAGGCTACTAAGCAGATTTCAAAACTGTTTGCCGCTATGGTTCTGGCCGGGGTTGCCAGCCATTCGTTCGCCGCCGACACCATCAAGATCGGCATCGCCGGCCCTAAAACCGGCCCGGTCACTCAATACGGTGACATGCAGTTCATCGGCGCCAAGATGGCCATCGAGCAGATCAACGCGAAGGGCGGCGTCGACGGCAAGATGCTCGAAGCCAAGGAATACGACGACGCGTGCGACCCTAAACAAGCCGTGGCCGTCGCCAACAAAGTGGTCAACGATGGTGTGAAATTCGTGGTCGGCCACCTGTGCTCCAGCTCCACCCAGCCAGCTTCGGACATCTACGAAGACGAAGGCGTGATCATGATCACCCCGGCCGCCACCAACCCGGACATCACCACCCGTGGTTACAAGCTGGTGTTCCGCACCATCGGCCTGGACAGCGCCCAGGGCCCTGCCGCCGGTAACTACATTGCCGATCACGTAAAACCGAAAATCGTTGCCGTGCTGCACGACAAACAGCAATACGGTGAAGGCATCGCCACCGCCGTGAAACAGACCCTTGAGAAGAAAGGCGTTAAGGTTGCCGTGTTCGAAGGCCTCAACGCCGGTGACAAGGACTTCTCCTCGATCATCCAGAAGCTCAAGCAAGCCAACGTCGACTTCGTCTACTACGGCGGCTACCACCCGGAGCTGGGCCTGATCCTGCGTCAGTCCCAGGAAAAAGGCCTGAAAGCCAAGTTCATGGGGCCTGAAGGCGTCGGCAACGACTCCATCTCGCAAATTGCCCAGAATGCTTCCGAAGGCCTGTTGGTCACCCTGCCGAAATCCTTCGACCAGGACCCAGCCAACAAAGCCCTGGTACAAGCCTTTGCCGACAAGAAGCAGGACCCAAGCGGTCCGTTCGTGTTCCCGGCCTACTCGGCTGTCGAAGTGATTGCCGAAGGTATCAAGGCTGCCAAGAGCGAAGACACCGCCAAGGTGGCTGAAGCCATTCACAAAGGCACCTTCAAGACCCCGACCGGTGATCTGTCGTTCGACAGCAAGGGCGACCTGAAAGACTTCAAATTCGTGGTCTATGAGTGGCACTTCGGCAAACCAAAAACCGAAGTTTCCCCTCAGTAAGCTAGCTCCATGATTAATAAAGCCCACTGCGCAAGCAGTGGGCTTTGTTTTACGAGATTAATGAGTCAGAGTCCCGCGATCCGGGAGTTGGCTTACCTGAAAATCTTAAAACCGTCACCAGCGGTTCGCTGGCAAACGCTCGTGCGAAGGTGGCCACAGACCACACAGCCCGGGCCGGAACATGACTCCACCAGTGAAATGCGTATCAGGTTTTTAGGAGCGCTGTAATGCCTGAGATCTATCACTTCTTCCAACAGCTGGTTAATGGGATGACCATTGGCAGCACCTATGCCCTTATAGCCATTGGCTACACAATGGTTTACGGCATTATTGGAATGATTAACTTCGCCCATGGCGAGGTCTACATGATCGGTTCCTACGTGGCCTTCATCGTCCTTGCCGGACTGGCCATGCTGGGTATCCATTCTCTGCCGTTGTTGATGACCGCCGCTTTCCTGGCGACCATCGTCGTGACCAGTGCCTACGGCTACAGTATCGAACGGATCGCCTACCGCCCTCTGCGGGGCAGTAACCGTCTGATCCCGCTGATCTCCGCCATCGGCATGTCGATCTTCCTGCAGAACTCCGTACTGCTCTCGCAGGACTCCAAGGACAAATCGATCCCTAACCTGATTCCGGGCAGCTTCAGCTTCGGTCCAGGCGGCGCACAGGAAGTGCTGATCTCCTACATGCAGATCCTGGTGTTCGTGGTGACCCTGGTGGTGATGCTCTGTCTCACCCAGTTCATCTCGCGTTCACGTCTGGGACGCGCCTGTCGGGCCTGTGCCGAAGACATCAAGATGGCCAACCTGCTGGGCATCAACACCAACAACATCATCGCCCTGACCTTCGTCATCGGTGCCGCCCTGGCGGCCGTGGCGGCAGTACTGTTGAGCATGCAGTACGGCGTGATCAACCCTAACGCCGGATTCCTGGTAGGCCTCAAAGCCTTTACCGCGGCGGTGCTGGGTGGCATCGGCAGCATTCCGGGCGCCATGCTCGGTGGTCTGGTGCTGGGGGTAGCCGAAGCATTCGGCGCCGATATATTCGGTGACCAGTACAAGGACGTGGTGGCTTTCGGCCTTCTGGTCCTGGTGCTGTTATTCCGGCCAACCGGCCTGCTGGGTCGTCCGGAGGTTGAGAAAGTATGACTAGGAATCTTAAACAGGCGCTGTTCAGCGCCCTGCTGGTATGGGCCGTGGCCTATCCGGTACTCGGCCTGAAACTGTCCATCGCCGGGATCAACCTCGAAGTGGAAGGCGCCAGCACCTCCACGCTGATCATCATCGCCACCTGCTCGGTGCTGATGTTCCTGCGTGTGCTGTTCGACCGCGAATACTCGGCGGCCATGAGCTCCGTGCCCAAGGGCAAACTGATCCCGGCCAGCGCGAGCCACTTCCTGACCCTGCCGACCACCCAGCGCTGGATCATCATGGCGTTGATCGTCGTGGCACTGGTCTGGCCGTTCTTCGGTTCACGCGGTGCGGTGGACATCGCCACGCTGATCCTGATCTACGTGCTGCTCGGCCTGGGCCTGAACATCGTGGTCGGTCTGGCCGGCCTGCTCGACCTCGGTTACGTCGGCTTCTACGCCGTGGGTGCCTACAGCTATGCGCTGCTGTCGCACTACTACGGCCTGAGCTTCTGGATCTGCCTGCCAATCGCCGGCCTGATGGCGGCCACATTCGGCTTCCTGCTCGGTTTCCCGGTGCTGCGCCTGCGCGGTGACTATCTGGCGATCGTGACCCTGGGCTTCGGTGAGATCATCCGTCTGTTCCTGCGTAACCTGACGGGCCTCACCGGCGGACCGAACGGCATCAGCAACATTCCCAAACCGTCGCTGTTCGGCCTGACCTTCGAAAGAACGGCCGCCGAAGGCATGCAGACCTTCCACGAGTTCTTCGGCCTGACGTACAACCCGGTCAGCAAGGTGGTTTTCCTCTACCTGGTGGCGCTGTTGCTGGCACTGTTCGCGCTGTTCGTGATCAACCGCCTGCTGCGCATGCCGATCGGCCGTGCCTGGGAAGCCTTGCGCGAAGACGAAATCGCCTGCCGTGCCCTGGGCCTGAACCCGACCGTGATCAAGCTGTCGGCCTTCACCCTGGGTGCCTGCTTCGCTGGTTTCGCCGGTAGCTTCTTCGCCGCGCGCCAAGGGCTGGTCACGCCGGAGTCGTTCACCTTCATCGAGTCGGCCACCATCCTCGCCATCGTGGTGTTGGGCGGCATGGGCTCGCAGTTGGGCGTGGTTCTCGCGGCTGTCGTGATGATCCTGTTGCCCGAACTGATGCGTGACTTCAGCGAATACCGCATGTTGATGTTCGGCGCCTTGATGGTGCTGATGATGATCTGGCGTCCTCAAGGTCTGCTGCCCATGCAACGTCCTCACATGGAGCTGCGTAAATGAGCAGAGAGATCCTGAAAGTAGATGGCCTGAGCATGCGCTTCGGCGGCCTGTTGGCGGTCAACGGCGTAGCCTTGAGCGTCAAAGAGAAACAAGTGGTCTCGATGATCGGCCCCAACGGCGCCGGCAAGACCACTGTATTCAACTGCCTGACCGGGTTCTACAAACCCACCGCCGGCACTATCCAGCTCAACGGTGAAGCGATCGAAGGCCTGCCCGGCCACAAGATCGCCGGCAAAGGCGTGGTGCGGACGTTCCAGAACGTGCGGCTGTTCAAGGACATGACCGCCGTGGAAAACCTGCTGATTGCTCAGCACCGGCACCTGAACACCAACTTCCTGGCAGGCCTGTTCAAGACCCCGGCGTTTCGCCGCAGCGAACGCGAGGCGATGGAATACGCCGAGTTCTGGCTGGAAAAGGTCAACCTCAAGGAGTTCGCCAACCGCCCGGCCGGCACCCTGGCTTATGGTCAGCAGCGCCGCCTGGAAATCGCCCGCTGCATGATGACCCGTCCAAGCATCCTCATGCTCGACGAACCGGCCGCCGGCCTCAACCCGCGGGAAACCGACGACCTCAAGGCGCTGATCGGCACCCTGCGTGAAGAGCATAATGTGACGGTGCTGTTGATCGAACACGACATGAAACTGGTCATGAGCATTTCCGACCATATCTTCGTGATCAACCAGGGCACACCGTTGGCCAACGGCACGCCGGAGCAGATCCGCGACAATCCTGAAGTGATCAAAGCCTACCTGGGGGAAGCGTAAATGCTGCAGTTCGAAAACGTTTCCACCTTCTACGGCAAGATCCAGGCGCTGCACAGCGTCAACGTCGAAGTCCGCCAGGGCGAGATCGTGACCCTGATCGGCGCCAACGGTGCCGGCAAGTCGACCCTGCTGATGACCCTCTGCGGTTCGCCGCAAGCCCACAGCGGCAGCATCCGCTACATGGGCGAAGAGCTCGTTGGCCAGGACTCGTCGCAGATCATGCGTAAAAGCATCGCCGTGGTTCCGGAAGGCCGTCGGGTGTTTGCCCGCCTGACCGTGGAAGAAAACCTCGCCATGGGCGGGTTCTTCACCGACAAGGGCGATTATCAGGAACAGATGGACAAGGTTCTGGGACTTTTCCCACGCCTGAAAGAACGCTTTGCCCAACGCGGCGGCACCATGTCCGGCGGCGAACAGCAAATGCTCGCCATCGGCCGCGCGCTGATGAGCAAGCCCAAGCTGCTGCTGCTTGACGAGCCATCGCTGGGCCTGGCACCGATCATCATCCAGCAGATCTTCGACATCATCGAACAACTGCGTAAGGACGGTGTGACGGTGTTCCTGGTGGAGCAGAACGCCAACCAGGCCCTGAAAATCGCCGACCGTGCCTACGTGCTGGAAAACGGCCGGGTGGTGATGAGCGGGACCGGTGAAGCGCTGTTGACCGACCCGAAAGTACGCGAAGCGTACCTCGGCGGTTAAGCCTTTGCGGTAAACAAAAAACGGCCTTCGGGCCGTTTTTTTGTGCCTGGCACAAACCTCACCGAAGGCCGCTCCTACGGGGCTGTGTATCTTTAGCACAACCTGAATGATAAAGAAGAAGCCCTGTCGGAGGAGTCCCGCCTCATAAACGTCATTGATCTATAGAGTCATCTTGCATATATTTGTATCTACAGACAAACAAGAAGTGATCAACATGACAGCAACCTCCCAGGCACAAGGATTCACCAAAGACCAGTGCGTGACTGGTTTGCGAGCAGCTGTAGGCATACTCGAAAAGTGGCAGGCATCGGGCGATCAGGCCTGTCGTATCCTGCGCATTTCCCGCAGTACGTACTCACGGGCAAAGCAACGCGATCCCGATTGGTCCGTAAACCTGGATTCAGACCAGATGCAGCGCATCAGTTTTATTCTCAACATCCATGCCGTTCTGCGTCTTGTCTTTGATAACCCTGAGAACGTCTATGGTTTTCCGACAATGGCGAACGAAAACGAGTTCTTCAACGGGCGTACCCCGCTCGAAATCATGTCCCAGGGGGATATGATTTCCTTGTACGAGACGTTTCGGCGGATCGACGTGCTGCGAGGCGCACAATGGTAATGGTGAGCCAGTTGCCAGTATTGGCCGGTGAGCAGTTGCAGGCCTACCGATTGATCAATTCAAAGTTTCCGCCCATTGCGTTGTTTGACGACGTGGCGGACGCGAACGAATTTGATGTTCTGTATCAGATACAGGCCCTCACAAATCCGAGGCTGCAAAATGAGGTAGGTCGGCTTGAGCTGATACCGCGTGCGGAAATTCCCTTTGGCATCCCTGGATGCTCTTATGCGACAGCCCCTTTCACCCACGTCAACCCAACTGGCTCGCGTTTCAGCGATGGCAGTTTCGGCGTGTTGTACTTGGCTGCCTCGATGGAAACTGCTCTGGCTGAGGTACAGCATCACCAAAATCAGTATTGGTCGAATGTCCAGAATCTCAATTACGAGAGGTTTGTTTTCCGGGGGTTATCCTGCACTTTCGTTGACGAAGCAATGAGGGATGCCGTATCCATTCCGATGCACGATCCTATCTACGATCCCGTCGACTACACGCACTCACATCGCTTGGGTAAGGCAGTCAAGGATGCAGGGGGCCTTGGCCTGCGATACAACTCCGTGCGTATGCATGGCAACTACTGCTGGGCGCTGATGACTCCCAGACCAGTCTCATCAGTCATTCAAACAGCCCACTACGAGATGATCTGGAACGGTCAGATCACTAGCGTTAATAAAATCAGCATTGCATGACTGTCTTATCGGCGCGATAGCACGAATCCGTTGTCAGTCAGCATCAGTGCTAAATGTCATGACGCTATCGCGCGCCCTCCCACAGGGGATTGATGGTGTTTTGAGGATTTTTGAAAAAAATCTGCAGTCAGCTGTAACACCCCGCCCTGTCGTTTCTCTAGAGCGGTAAGCAAGCACAAACGCTTGCCATACCAAGCTCAATTTCGGAGAAACATCATGACTGCTACCACCCGCACCCTGTCCGCCACCGCCCTGGTTCTGGCACTTGGTTCTGCCCTGAGCATCGCCGCGGTCTCCACGGCCCATGCCGCTGACGCCAACATGGAAAAATGCTTCGGCGTGGCCATGAAAGGTCATAACGATTGCGCCGCTGGTGCTGGTACCACTTGCGCTGGCACCGCCAAAACCGACTACCAGGCCAACGCCTGGAAGCTCGTCCCCAAGGGCACCTGCGCCACCACAATGAGCAAGACCTCGCCAACCGGTTTCGGCCAGATGGAAGCCTACAAAGCCAAGTCGTAATCAGTCCCCCAGCCAGAGTGTCGACCATGAACCATTCATTCTCCGGGCTCCCGCCCCGCTCCGGGCTGGGGCTCAAGACCGAGCACTTTCGTGAAGTGCTCGGTGCACAACCGGACATCGGTTTCTTCGAAGTCCACGCCGAAAACTACATGGTGGCCGGCGGCCCGTTTCATCATTTTCTGGGATTGATCCGTGAGCAGTATCCGCTGTCGCTGCACGGTGTTGGCCTGTCCATCGGTGCCGAAGGTCCGCTGGATGGTCAGCACCTGCAAAGGCTGGCCGCGCTGATCGAGCGCTATCAACCCCACTCCTTTTCCGAACACCTGGCCTGGTCCAGCCATGGCCCGGTGTTTCTCAATGACCTGCTGCCCCTGGCCTACGATGCGCCGACGCTGAACCGTGTCTGCGAGCACATCGATCAGGTACAGAACACCCTCAAACGCCCGATGCTGCTGGAAAACCCGGCGACATACCTGGCGTTCCAGAACTCGACAATCGATGAAGCCGACTTCATCGGTGAAGTCATTCGCCGCACCGGCTGCGGCCTGCTGCTGGACGTCAACAACGTTTACGTCTCCTGCATCAATCACCAAAGAGATCCGCGGGCCTACATCGACGCCCTGCCACTGCACGCGGTGGGAGAGATTCATCTGGCGGGGTTTGCCGAAGACACCGACAGCCTTGGTGACCGACTACTGATCGACGATCACGGTGCGCCCGTCGATAACGCGGTGTGGGCGCTGTACTCGCAGGTGCTGGAGCGGGTCGGCCCGATCGCCACGTTGATCGAACGCGACAACCGGTTACCGGCCTTCAGTGTGTTGCACGCCGAAGCCCGTCATGCCGATGAGTTGCTGCACCGCGCAGGGAGCCGGCCATGAGCACTCAAGCCGCTTTTTCCGCCGCCCTGCTCGATCCGCAACGGCCCTGCCCCGAGGGCGTGTTCAGTGCCAACGGTGCCGATCCGGCCAGCCGTTTCGCGGTGTATCGCAACAATGTGCAGAGCTCGCTGATCAACGCCTTGGCCGACAGCTATCCGGTGGTTATGCAGTTGGTCGGTGATGAATTTTTCCGGGCGATGGCAGGGTTGTATGTGCAAAGTTGCCCACCGCAAAGCCCGCTCATCAACGACTACGGCAAGGACTTCGCCGAGTTCATCGACAATTTTGAACCGGCAGCCAGCGTGCCTTATCTGGCCGATGTGGCGCGGCTGGAGCGCTTGCGCGTTCAGGCCTATCACGCCGCTGATGCGCAGCCTTTGGGCCATGAGCAAATCGCCGCCGTGCTGTCGGACCCACAGGCATTGAGCGAGCTGACGCTTGGGCTTCATCCCTCCCTCAATCTGCTGACTTCAGCCTTCGCCGTGGTCGCAATCTGGGCGGCGCATCAACAGGACGCGACGCTGGCCGGGATCGACCTCGGCCACGGGCAAAACGCGCTGGTGCTGCGTAACGAACTGGAGGTTGAGGTCTTCGCCATCGACCACGGCGCCAGAATCTTCATTCAGAGCCTGCGACTCGGCCAGCCCCTGAGCCAAGCGCTGGAAAACGCGCCGGCCTTCGATCTCAGCCAAACCCTGGCGCTGCTGATCAGCCACAACGCCATCACTCATTTACACCACAACCAGGTATCGCCATGAACACAAACCCCATTACCCGCGCCATCACGCTGCTGGAAAAAATCCCCCACAGCCTGATCGCCTTTATCGCGCGTTTTTCCATTGCCGCGGTGTTCTGGAAGTCCGGGCAAACCAAGGTGGAAGGCTTGGCCATCGACTTGATCGACGGCACCTTTGAACTCGGTGTGCCAAGGCTGGCGGACTCGACCATTCCGTTATTCCAGAGCGAATATCACCTGCCGTTGCTCTCCCCGGAACTGGCGGCGCACCTGGCGGCCTTCGCCGAGCATTTCTTTCCGATACTGATCCTGATCGGCTTCGCCACGCGCTTTTCGGCCCTGGCGCTGCTGGGTATGACCCTGACCATTCAACTGTTCGTGTACCCCGATGCGTATCCGACCCACGGCACCTGGGCGGCGGTGTTGCTGTACTTGATGGCGACTGGACCTGGCAAGTTGTCGATCGATCACCTGCTTGCCCGGCGTTATGCCCGCTGATACCAACCTCAGAACTCCCATAAAGGTTGTGTGGTGAGACGTTATCGTTGAAGCCGATCCAACGCCTCACCACTGCGCTTGAACCAACCGATCAAATAGTCCGCCAGCACTTGGGTACGCTTCGGCAACCCGCCCTGATACGGATGCACCAGATACATCGGCATGCTGCGGGTTTGATAATCACGCAGGAGCCAGCGTAAACGTCCATCAGCCAATTCCTCTTGCAACAGATACGACGGCAAACGCGCAATGCCCGCACCGGTCAGTGCAGCTTTCTTCAAGAGGTTGTAATGGTTGCTGGCGAACGGACCCGACACACGCACCCGCGTTAATTCGTGCTGTTGGTGATAGAGCCATTCTTCGCGACCGCTGTAATGGCTGTTGAGAAGACAACGGTGTTCGGCCAAGGCCTGTGGCGTCAGCGGCTCACCGAATCGCTCAAGATACGCGGGGCTGGCACAGGTCATTTCGTGCCAGGCCAGCAACGGTCGGGCCACCAGACGTTCGTCGTTGGCCACTTCCGAGCGGATCGCCAGGTCGAAACCGTCCCGGGACAAGTCGCGGTAGTGGTTGTTGAGTTCCAGCTCGATCTGCACCTCGGGGTACTGCCGGGAAAATTCCAGCAGTGCGCCGTCAAAGAACGTTTCCCCCAGTGAAACCGGCACCGTCATCCGCACAGGGCCGGCCATGTCGTCTTTCAGCCGCGCCAACGCCTGACGCGCACGCTCCACTTGCACCACCAGCGCCTGGGCTTGCGGCAACAACGCCGCACCCGCCGCCGTCAGGCTCAAGCGACGTGTGGTGCGTTGCAGCAACACCACGCCAAAGCGCGTTTCCAGCAGGCTGATGCGCTTGGAGAGTTGCCCCTTGCTGCACCCCAGTTGCTGGGCGGCCAGGGTGAAACTGCCCGCCTCGATCAATACCGCGAACGCCGACAGATCGTCCATTTCACTCATGGATTGTTTCCATTTGAAAACCAAAGGTTGCCCATTAGCACGCTTATTTATAAAAAAAACCACACTAGACTTAACTTTAAATCCAACCCACTTGAGGAACTGCACGATGAAAATTCTGTTGATTGGCGCCTCCGGCACCGTCGGTTCGGCCATTGACCATGAACTGTCCCAGCGCCACAAAATCGTCCGTATCGGCCGTAAAAGCGGTGATTTCCAGGTCGACATCAGTGACAGCGCCTCGATCCGCAAACTGTTCGAACAGACCGGCAACTTCGATGCACTGATCTGCGCCGCCGGCAGTGTCAACTTCGTGCCGCTGGCCACCATGACCGCACAAGACTTCGAACTCGGCTTGCGGGACAAGCTGATGGGCCAGGTCAACCTGCTGCTGATCGGCCGGGAATTCGCCAATGACGGTGCGTCTTTCACCTTCACCACCGGCATCCTCAGCCACGATCCGATTCGTACCGGCAGCTCCGCGTCCCTGGTCAACGGCGCCCTCGACGCCTTCGTCCGTGCGGCGGCGATCGAACTGCCACGCGGTCTGCGCATCAACTCGGTCAGCCCGAACGTGCTGGTCGAAGCCATGGGGAGCTATGCGCCGTACTTCCGTGGTTTCAAACCGGTTCCCGCCGCCGAGGTGGCGCTGGCCTACGCCAAAAGCGTGGAAGGCCTGCAGACCGGCCAGACCTATCGCGTCGGTTAAACCGCCCCCCGTAGAGGCAACCGAGAACATCGC
Source organism: Pseudomonas sp. Pseusp15 (assembly GCF_059492165.1). NCBI lineage: Bacteria > Pseudomonadati > Pseudomonadota > Gammaproteobacteria > Pseudomonadales > Pseudomonadaceae > Pseudomonas > Pseudomonas sp. Pseusp15. The sequence goes on along the minus strand of NZ_CP168523.1, from coordinate 380,657 downwards.
AGGGTTGTGATGAACGGTCAGGCTGAGTAACGTGGCGACACTTGTCTGGAGACTCAAAGATGCGTGTTGCCCGTTCCCTGGTACTTGTTGCCCTGCTTCCGTTGTTCGCCGCTTGCCAACTGCTCGATGGCCCACGGCAAAGTGCTTCCCATGTGGGCCAGACCCGCATGCAGGGCCAATTGACGGCGGCCGACGGCAAGCTGCTGTTCCAGCCATGTAATGAGCAACGCAGTTTCGTAGTCAATGACATCGGTGGCACCAGCATCCTGCAAGAGGCCGCGACCCTGGCCGATGATCAGGGCAAGCTGTTCGCCGATGTGCGCGGCCGGATCGTTGCCAGTGGTGCTGACAGCCAACTCGACCTTACGCAGCTGTACCGCGTCGAGCGCTCGGGCACGGCGTGCGACGATCCCAATTTCAAGCAGCTGATCCTGCGCGCCGCCGGCCATGGCCCGGAGTGGAACGTCAAGGTCAGTGGCAAGGGCATGATCGTCGACCGCGCTGGTCAGCCGCCCCTGGCCCTGCCGTACGTTGAAGAACAACTGGGCGATGGCCGCTTCAACCTCAGTACCGAAGCCAATAATCAGCGCATCGAGCTCTGGGTCGCGCCGCGACGTTGCGTCGACAGCAGCACCGGCAGCGTGCAGCACATGAGCGCCGAGTTGCGTATCGACGGCCAGGTGCAACGCGGCTGCGGGTATTTTGGCGGATCGCGTAACGACTGATCGTTTTAGCCTCACGGGAATCATCCTTTGAGGCTTATAATCGCGGGCTTCAAACGCCTTGGCGCAGTTGTGCGCCCCGCGAACCGGATCCCGCCATGTTACGAATCACCGAACTCAAGTTGCCGATCGACCATCCCGAAGAAGACCTGCGCCCTGCCATCGTGCAGCGCCTGGGCATCGCCAGTGATGACCTGCTCGACTTCACCTTGTTCAAGCGCAGCTACGATGCGCGCAAAAAGTCCTCCGAACTGTGTTTCATCTACACCATCGACCTCAACGTTCGCGATGAGGCGGCGGTGCTGCGCACGTTCGCCGATGACCGTAACGTCAACGTGGCGCCGGATGTCAGCTACAAAGTGGTCGGCCAGGCGCCGGCCGACCTGAGCCAGCGTCCGATCGTGGTCGGCTTCGGCCCGTGCGGGATCTTCGCCGGCCTGGTGCTGGCGCAGATGGGCTTCAAGCCGATCATCCTCGAACGCGGTACCGAAGTGCGCCAGCGCACCAAAGACACCTGGGGCCTGTGGCGTAAAAGTGTGCTCAACCCCGAATCCAACGTGCAGTTCGGTGAAGGTGGCGCGGGGACATTCTCCGACGGCAAGCTCTACAGCCAGATCAAGGACCCGAAATTCCTCGGTCGCAAGGTTCTGCATGAGTTCGTCAAGGCCGGTGCGCCGGAAGAAATCCTCTACGTCAGCAAGCCGCACATCGGGACGTTCCGTCTGACCGGTGTGGTGGAAAACATGCGTGAGCAGATTCGCGCCCTGGGCGGCGAAGTGCGCTTCCAGCAGCGGGTTACCGATGTGCTGATCGACGACGGCCAACTGGTGGGCGTCGAACTCCATGGCGGCGAACAGATCCATTCGAAGCACGTGATTCTGGCCCTCGGCCACAGCGCCCGGGACACCTTCCGCATGCTGCACGGCCGTGGTGTGTACATGGAAGCCAAGCCGTTCTCGGTGGGGTTCCGCATCGAACACCCGCAGTCGCTGATCGACCGCGCGCGCCTTGGCAAATACGCCGGCCACCCGAAACTCGGCGCTGCCGACTACAAACTGGTGCACCACGCCAAGAACGGTCGATCGGTCTACAGCTTCTGCATGTGCCCGGGCGGCACCGTAGTGGCGGCGACCTCCGAGCCGAACCGCGTGGTCACCAACGGCATGAGCCAATACTCGCGTAACGAGCGCAACGCCAACTCCGGGATCGTCGTCGGCATCACCCCGGAAGTCGATTATCCGGGCGGCCCACTGGCCGGCATCGAGTTGCAGGAACGCCTGGAATCCCACGCCTTTGTGCTGGGCGGCAGCAACTACGAAGCACCGGCGCAACTGGTCGGCGACTTCATTGCCGGCAAGCCGTCCACCGAATTGGGCAGCGTCGAGCCGTCCTACAAACCGGGCGTTGCCTTGGGTGATTTGGCCCTGGCCCTGCCGGCGTTCGCCATCGAAGCGATTCGCGAAGCCTTGCCGGCATTCGAGAAGCAGATTCGTGGTTACTCGCTGCACGACGCCGTGTTGACCGGGATCGAGACGCGCACCTCATCGCCGCTGCGCATTACCCGTAACGAGTCGATGCAGAGCCTGAACGTGAAGGGGTTGTTCCCGGCGGGTGAAGGCGCGGGTTATGCGGGCGGGATTCTGTCGGCGGGTGTCGACGGGATTCGGATTGCCGAAGCGGTTGCCCGGGATATCCTTGGCCTAGAAGCCTGACCCAGATGATCGTTCCCACGCAGAGCGTGGGAACGATCAAATATCTCAGATATTGGCGCGCAACACGCTGGCCGGCAGCGGCTCTCCGCGCTCAACGCTGGCCGCCACGGCATCCATCAGACCACTCAACTCATACCCTTGGGCCTTGAGCCAGGCCTGATCGTAATAGGTGTCGGCATAGCGCTCGCCACCATCGCACAAAATCGCCACAATCGACCCCGACTCCCCCGCCGTCGCCATCTGCTGGGCCGCCATCAAGGCGCCGATCAGGTTGGTCCCGCTCGAACCGCCAACCCGTCGCCCCAAACGTTGCGCCAGGTAATGCATGGCTGCCAGTGACAAGGCGTCCGGCACCTTGACCATTGCATCGATGACCTTAGGCAGGAACGACGCCTCGACACGCGGCCGGCCAATGCCTTCAATCCGTGACCCGTGATCGAGGCGCAGGCTGGCGTCGCCGGTCTTGTAGTAATCGAAAAACACCGAACGCTCGGCATCGGCGCACAGCACACGGGTGCAATGCTGGCGATAGCGCACGTAACGGCCCAGCGTCGCGGTGGTGCCGCCGGTGCCAGGGCTGGAGATCAGCCAGCTGGGTTCCGGGTGCTGCTCGAAGCGCATCTGATGGAAGATCGATTCGGCGATGTTGTTGTTCGCTCGCCAGTCGGTGGCGCGTTCGGCGTAGGTGAACTGGTCGATGAAATGCCCGTCGTGTTCGTGAGCCAGGCGTTCGGACTCAGCGTAAATCTGCGTCGGATCGTCCACCAGATGGCTCTTGCCACCGTAGAAAGCAATTTGCGCGATCTTTTCCTTGGACGTGCTCGCGGGCATCACCGCAATGAACGGCAAACCCAGCAACCGGGCGAAGTACGCCTCGGAAATCGCCGTCGAACCGCTGGACGCTTCAATCACCGGCGCACCGGGTTTGAGCCAGCCGTTACACAGTGCATAGAGGAACAATGAGCGGGCCAACCGATGTTTCAGGCTGCCGGTGGGATGGCTCGACTCATCCTTGAAGTACAACTCGATGCCCGGCAACCCCGGCAGCGGCAAGGGGATCAGGTGGGTGTCGGCGCTGCGCTGGAAGTCGGCTTCGATGATCCGGATAGCTTCGCGGGCCCACTGTCGGTTGTCGCTCATGATGGTTTTCTCGTTGAATCAGGCAAGAGTCGGCCTTGTCGCAAGGCTCAGTCCACAAGCTTAGGAAAAAACCTACATCACGCACAGATACAGCTGGGGTTCAATACGTCCGGCAACTGCTAGGCTTAGGCCTTTGCTGACCGGACACGTTGTAACGGTATATAACAAAAAAGAATATAACTTTTGTTTTAACAACCAACGGTACGGGTTAGGGTGTGCCACCTTTTGAATTCATCGATGGAGAGCGACCTTGCCTCTGCGTAGCACGTTCACGCGTTTCTTTCAGTTGGAAGCTGCCAGCGGTCTGCTATTGATCGCCGCAGCTGTCCTGGCCCTGATCATCAACAACTCATCGCTGTCGTGGCTCTATAACGGCCTGCTGGACACCCCCGTGGTGGCTCAGATCGGCGCGCTGAAAATCGCCAAGCCATTGCTGCTGTGGATCAACGACGGCCTGATGGCCCTGTTCTTCCTGTTGATCGGCCTGGAAGTGAAGCGCGAAGTCCTCGACGGCCAACTGTCGAAACCGTCGCAGATCGTCCTGCCCGGCGCGGCCGCAATTGGCGGCATGGTGGTGCCGGCGCTGATCTACTGGTTCCTCAACCGCGATAACCCGTCCGCCCTGAGCGGCTGGGCCATCCCGACGGCTACCGACATTGCCTTCGCCCTTGGCGTGCTGGCCCTGCTGGGTAAACGCGTGCCAGTGTCGCTGAAACTGTTCCTGATGACCCTGGCGATCATCGATGACCTTGGCGCAATCATCATCATTGCGATCTTCTATTCCGGCGCTCTGTCGACCCTGTCCCTGGCGCTGGCCGCGGCCTGCATCGCGGCCTTGATCGGGATGAACCGACTTGGTGTGGTGAAACTCGGGCCGTACATGATCATCGGGCTGATCCTTTGGGTCTGCGTACTCAAGAGCGGCGTGCATGCGACGCTGGCGGGTGTGACCCTGGCCTTCTGCATTCCACTGCGCACGAAAAACGCCGAGCCTTCGCCGCTGCTGATCCTGGAGCATGCCCTGCATCCGTGGGTGGCCTACGGCATCCTGCCGCTGTTTGCCTTCGCCAACGCTGGCTTGTCCCTGAGCGGTGTGACCGTCGAAAGCTTCACCCACCATGTACCGATGGGCATCGCCGTCGGCCTGCTGCTGGGCAAGACCGTCGGTGTTTTCGGCCTGACCTGGCTGGCGGTAAAAATCGGCATCGCCGCCCTGCCCCAAGGCGCCAACTGGGGCCAGATCATGGGGGTGGCGATCCTCTGCGGTATCGGCTTCACCATGAGTTTGTTTGTCGGCTCCCTGGCCTTCGTGCCCGGCGCCAGTGAATACGCCGGGATGGATCGGATGGGGATTTTGACCGGCTCGATCCTGGCGGCATTGATCGGTTATGCAGTGACGGCGGCGGCGAGTCGCAAGAGCGCTGCGCTGCCTTCCTGAGCGATAGAGAACACTCTTAGCGACATTGAGGACTCGTCCTACAGCCACGATTAGCCACGTTCGATAGCGTCGCGCAGCCCCCTCTTCGGGGGTTGCCGATGGACGAGCGAAAGGACAATCAGTGGCTGGCAACAAGGACATCCCACGGGTGCAAAACCCACCGTCGGGCGACGGGCATCACGTCACCCACCGATTCATGACGGCCACCGAATTGGCCGAGCGTGATGCCAGACAAGACGCCTACGACGCCATGCTCGCGAGGCAGCAAGCCTTCGAAGACAGCCTTCAAGTCGCAGCGAAAAAGGACAACGTTGTCCGCGCGGGTTGCGTATTCGCCAAGTCCTGCAAACTGCCCGATGCAATCATCGACTACACGAATCCCTCCGGCGTTGTTCCCACCGACAGCCTGAAAGACTACGGCGAACTGGTTCTACTCGGCGCTCGCGAGGCCGATGAAAGCGGTGTCGTGCCGCTGAAGAAAATCAGTGGTACGGCCATTCCGGTGGGTTTCGGCAGCTTCGCCCTGAGTGGCTCAGCGTTCGCCGCATTACCCGCCGTCGCAGTCAGCACCGCTGCGGCCACCCTGGCAGGTCTGGTGGCCCTGGTCATGCCGTCGAGCCTTGGCGACAGCTCGCTCTACACCGAAGATCAATTGCGATCACTCAAACAGGCCCGCACTCGCGTTCGCCTCAGAGTCGAGCAACAGGCTGACGGCAGTCTCAAGGGATACGGTTTTTACACTGGCAAAAACCGTGACTGGGAGATGGTCGATGTCGTGCAGTTCACCTTGCGCGGCGGTCAGCAAGTGGCTGATCTCGGGGATGGCGTTGAGCTGATATGGACACCGACCGAGGACGGTTCAGAAATTCTCGGCATCCCCGCTTTGGAATCTGCGCCACAAGCGCCGCACATCTGGGTTTACCCGCCGACGAAAGCGGCTGACAGCATCATCGTGAACCCGGTGTATCCGCCGGAGTACAAGGATTTCATTCTGGTGTTTCCGGCGGATTCGGGGGTGTTGCCGGTTTATATTGTGGTGAGTGTTGCGGACCACAAATATCATCCGGCGCCAAACGGGCTTACCGCTTTTCCTGATGCCACACCGGCAAAACAGAAGACTCGGGTCAAAGGTAGAGGCACCCGAATGCGCTGGAGAACGGCTGAAGGGCGAATTCTAGAATGGGATTATCAGCATGGAGCAGTAGAAATGTATGACAAACGAGGTCGCCATCTGGGTGAGTTTGACGCTGAAACAGGTAATCAAAACAAGCCGGCGGATCCGAAAAGAAGGATAGAACCGTGAACCACGTAATTTATGCTTTTGATAAAGAAACAGAAGCGTTGGTATTCGAAGTGCCTGTCCCGGCAGACGGCATTGCACAGCTGAGGGCGATAATGAGTTGGACTGAGGCTGAAGAAGAAATCTATGGCTATGACCTTGATTCCCAGCAGATAACAAAACTGGAAACATTAGTCGGTCGATCATTTTACGATCCACAATACGATTTTCAGCTCGGTTGTTATGCAAGCAAGTAAATGCTCTGGTTCAACTCCACAGCCAAAAAGAAAACCCCGACCAGCTCACCTGATCGGGGTTTTGTTTTACCTTTCGTTTCCGCTTAGTGCGAAACGCGGCTGGTCCCACCCACAGTGGAGATCCGAACACGCTCACCCACACGGAACACTTCGTTTGGCTGAACTTCCTGCACGTAGGCGCGCATGCTGCCATCGTCTTCGCGCACGGTGATTTCAACGCCTTGAGTGCGGGTCAGGCCTTCTTCGGCAGCCGAGCCCACCAGGCCACCCGCTACCGCGCCGATGACCGCTGCAACGATGCTGCCGCGACCGCCGCCGACGGCGCTACCGCCGACGCCACCCACGACTGCGCCCGCAGCGCTGCCGATTGGGGTTTTGGTGCCTTCGATTTTCACCGGACGCAGGGATTCGATGGTGCCCATGCGAATCGTCTGCACGCGACGCGCTTCGTCACGGGAGTAGGAGTCACCGGTCAGGCTCGATTGGCAACCGGAGAGCAACATCGCCATCGTGGAAAAGGAAGCAACCAGCAAAACAGACTTACGCATAGCATCAAACTCCATAGGACAGGTATCCATTAAAACCCGCAGCTTGACGCCTGTCACGGCATCGCCCGGATAAAATTGGTTTCATTCAGGCCTGGTACAGGCACTTCTCGAACTCACCACAGTAGCGTCAAATTACAAAATCTGCGCCGCTGACCCAAGGATTATCATGGATTACTTCATCATTGTCGTCACGACCGTCGCCGGTTTGTACTTCCATTGGTGGTTGTACGTGCGGATCAAACGCTGGATGGACCGCGATCTGGCGTTGTCACTGGCGGGTAAAGACGAACAAAAAAGAGCCTTCATGCTCCAGCAACTGGCGAACGCTCAAGCGCAGAAGATCAAGCGTCGGGACCTGCCACAGTGGCTTGAGGCCGCTGCGGCAGGGTATCCCGATCAGTAGACCGTTTACGGGGCCAGGCGCTCACGCACCCAGTCAGCACCCTGCAAGCGGTAGTTGAGGCGATCGTGCAGACGGCTCGGACGGCCCTGCCAGAATTCGATGCGCTCCGGTAGCAAACGATAACCGCCCCAGTGTTCGGGGCAGTGCGGCTGGCTATCGCTGAAACGCTGCTCGGTGTCCTTGAGCAGCGCTTCCAGTTCGCCGCGATCGGCGATCACCCGGCTCTGGGGCGACGCCCAGGCACCGAGACGACTACCCAGAGGGCGAACCTGATAGTAGGCGTCGGACTCTTCAGGCGTGACCTTCACCACCCTCCCTTCGATGCGCACCTGGCGCTCCAGGGCCGGCCAGAAGAACGTCATGGCAGCAAATGGATTGGCTGCCAATTGCTGACCCTTATCGCTCTCGTAGTTGGTGAAGAAGGTGAAGCCCTGCTCGTCCAGGCCCTTGAGCAGCAGAATGCGGCAATGCGGCCGACCGTCCTGATCGACGGTGGCCAACGTCATGGCATTCGCCTCCACCGGTACCTGCTCGGTTTTCACCGCATCGGCAAACCACTGATGGAACAGTGCGAACGGCTCGGCCGGGGCTTGCGCCTCGGTCAAGCCATCTCGGGTGTAATCGCGACGCATATCTGCCAAGGGCCGGGTCATGGCGCATTCCTTTTGGTTAATGAATCACTGCTTTGTGGCATCGGTGGCGGTGGTGCTCTTCGAATCGACAGCGGTTTTAGCCGGTGCGGTCTTTTTCGCGGGAGCCTTTTTGGCTGGAGCCTTGGCGGCCGCTTTCTTGGCCGGTGCCTTTTTCTTCGACGAGGCAGCCGTTTTTTTCGCAGCCGGTTCCGGGGTCACAGGCTTGGCCACTGGCTTGACGTCTTGCGCGACGACTTTGGTTACCGGTGCCGGAGCCGGCATATTGTACTTGCTCAGCAGTGCGGCCATGGTGTTTTGCGGCGTCAACAACAGCTCGACGCGACGGTTCAAGGCACGACCTTCAGCACTGTCGTTGGCGGCGCGCGGTGCGTCACCGCCCATGCCACGCAACATCAGGCGATCACGCTGCAGACCGCTGAGACGGAAGATCGCTGCCACCGCCTGGGCGCGTTCCTGGCTCAGTTTCACGTTGGCCGGTGCCGCACCCGACGTATCACTGTGGCCGAGTACCAGCACGGCAGTCTTTGGATCGGCTTCGAGGATTTTCGCGACACGGGTGAACGGAGCGAGGGTCACCGGCAGCAGCATGGCCGGGCGGTCCGGGTTGAACGAGCCTTCCACCGGAGCCGTGACGACCAGCACATTTTCACGGCGCTCGAGTTGCAGGTTGCTGCCCTTCACCGCCTCGCGCAGGCGCGGTTCATAGTCGTCAAGCCAGGCTTGGGTGATTTTCGGATCGGGCATCGGCACGGCTGCTTTGGCAGTGCTGGTGCTCTGCTCCTTACCGCCGAACGGCCACCACCATTTGCCACCGGCATCGGCTTCAGCCTTGGCGACGGGTACTGCGGCAGCAGGTTTCAGGGGAGCCGGAGCCGGGGCGGGTTCTTTAGTCGCGACCTTGTCGGAAGAGCCGAACGGCCACCAACTGCTGCCACCTGCGGCATCATTTTGTGGGGTTTGTGCACAACCGGTGATAGCGAAGCACAGGGCCAGGGCGAGAGTTTTATTGGACGACATTGGGTATCCACAAAATGAGGTAATGAAAAGTCAGCCAGGGTGCCCCCGGCTAAACAGACGCTTTGAAACCACAAAGGCTTTCGGGTTCCAGCCCTGGCCCCCTTAAGCGTGATTTACAGACAAGTGGCCAGTACTCGCACAAGCTTTTGCGCTCGTGGATCCATCAAGACGTACGGCCCAAGGGTATTTGTCACAAAACCGAAGGCCACATCATGTTCCGGATCAGCAAAACCGATGGAGCCGCCAGCACCCGGGTGACCGAACGCCCGTGGGCCGAGGCCGTAGGTGGCGTTGGGTACGTCCGGTTGATCGAGCATGCAACCCAGACCGAAGCGGGTCCGGGTCAATAAAGTCTTGTCTTCGCCAACGCTGTGTTCGCGGGTCAGCTCGTCGAGCATTTCGCTTTCCAGCAGGCTGCCATCGAGCAGTCCGGCGTAGAAACCGGCCAGGCTGCGGGCGTTGCCGTGGCCATTGGCGGCCGGCTGCTGCATGCGCCGCCATTCCGGTTTGTTGGTGCTGGTCATGATCGACGGCGGGTTGGTGAAGGCCCGAGTGGTCATGGCCGTCGGTTCGCGCATGGTCACCTGCAGCAAGCGCTGGGCCGCGGCATCGCCGACGTTGCCCTTGCTGCGGGCGATGTGCGCCACGCGATGGAATTCTGAATCGGCCAGGCCGACGTGGAAATCTAGCCCCAAGGGCTTGGCAACCCGCGCCACGATGGACTCGCCCGGCCCACGACCGTCGGCGCGCCGCAGCAATTCACCGACGAGCCAGCCATAGGTGATCGCCGCATAACCGTGACCTTGGCCCGGCGTCCACCAGGGTGCTTCGGCGGCCAAAGCATTGACCATGGTCTGCCAGTCGTAAAGTGCCTCAGGAGGCAGCAACTCGCGCAAGGCCGGCAGACCCGCCTGATGGCAGAGCAAGTGGCGCAGCGTCACGGATTCTTTACCGGCGGCGGCAAATTCGGGCCAGTAGCGGGCGACCGGGGCATCGAGTTGCAGCTTGCCTTCAGCCACCAATTGCAGCGCCGTCACGGCGGTGAAGGTTTTGGTGCAGGAGAACAGGTTGGCGATGGTATCGCTGTGCCAAGCCTCATGGCCGTCCTTGTCGGCGGTACCGGCCCAAAGGTCGAGGACGGTTTCACCACCGATCCGGATGCACAACGCCGCGCCGCGTTCCTGAGGATCGTCGAACAGCGCTGCAAACGCTTCACGCACCGCTTCGAACTTAAGCTCGTAATGACCCTGAATCTGCACCCGCAACTCTCCCGGATAAACGCTCTACAAAGTGGCCCGCATTGTTCCAGCCCTTGAGGGATTTGGGAACAGGATCGGGTCGGATGGTCGCCCGGTTATGGAAATGCCGCAGACATCAACGATGCGATCCCCGTGACGAGGGGGGCTTGCCCCCGTTCGACTGCGAAGCGGTCGCAAAAACCTGTATTTGCGGTGCATCTGTAGGCATGGGGGCCGCTTCGCGGCCCAACGGGGGCAAGCCCCCTCGCCACAGGTGTATCAGGAATCAATGGCCATTGCCCGAATGCCCACCCGCATGCCCAGCGCCCTTGCCCGGGCCTTTGCCTGCCTCGCCCTTCCTGCCACCCTCGACATCGTGACTGGCTTTATCCGCCTCAGCGCTGGCCTTCTCCGCCTCTTTGCCAAGCTGATCGATGATCTGCACATTGCTTTTACGCACACTGTCGACAAAGCCCTGGAACGGCAAATCAGTAATGCCCACCAGACCGAAGTGCCCGTTCTCGCCATCCAGCAGACGACCGGTCACCGGCTGGTCGAGGTACTGGAACCAGTGCACCCCGACAATCGACGGTTCGCTCATCGCCTGTTTGAGGAAGTGAGCGTAAGCCGTGCCGCGGTCTTCCTCCTTCGCCAATTGCGTCACGCCACCCCAGAACGGGCCGCGATCTGCCGAGCCGAAGTTGAATTCGGTGATCAGCACCGGTTTGTCCAGACTGCGCAGTTTGGCGAAGTCGTAACCGTCCTGGGGTTGCAGGGTGTACATGTTGAAGCTCAACACGTCGCAGTATTGTGCACAGGACTCGACTGCCTCCGGGGAACTGACGGCAAAGCGACCACCCAGCAACAACTGGTTCGGCGCGTGCCATTTGAGCGAGTCTGAAACAGTCTTGAAGTAGGTGTCGGCAAAGACCTTCTGGAAGTATTTGAAGTCGGCTTCGATTTCCGGGTGTTCGGCGCTCGGCTCCGGCGGCACGAAGCCTGGGTCTTCCATCAATTCCCAAACCGGCAGATCAATGCCCCAGGCTTTCGACAACCCCGCCTGGTTGCGGTACTTGTCGCGCAGCTGCTTGAGGAAGGCACGTTTGGCCGGCACGTCGGTGGTCATTTTCAAGGTGCCGTAGGCCAGCGCATAGCGAGCCTTCGGGTCATCGCCGGGACCGGCCCAGGCCAGTTCGTTGTCGGCGAAGTAACCGATCAGCCACGGATCGTCGCGATGGTCGCGGGCGGCGATGGCCACGGCGCGTTCGGTGGCCATGGCGAAACGTGGATCGAACGGGTCAGGCATGCCGCCCCACCAATCGGTGCCAGTGCTGATGCTGGCGTAATCGCCGACGATCGATAGCGGCAAGGTGTACGGCACACGGTCAGCGTTGCCCAACACCGGTGCGCTCCAGTTGCCGAGGGTGTTGAAACCCCAGGCTTGCAGGCGATCGAGGGTATGACTGGCCCAACGTTGTTCGTCGACAGTTACTTTGCAGGGTTCGGCGGCCGCCTTTTCGACTGTCGCTTCAACCACGCCGGTCTTGGCCGCTTCGGCAACACCGGTACTGGACTCGGTAGGTGCTGGAGCGGCTGATTGTTCGGCGGCCTTATCGACCGAAGCCTCAACCGCATCGGCCTTGGCGGCTTCGGCAATACCGGCCTTGGTGCCACTGCCCGGTGCGCAAGGATCGCCGTACAGCCGCTGCAGGTTGGCGCCATAGAAATCGTACCAACGACCGGCGTTGTAGGCTCGGCCCTGATCAACACCGTTGCCGCCACGGTTATCGCCTTCGCCATAGTGACTGGCCAAGGGTTCTTCGGGTTTGGGCAGGGACTCGAACATCCACTCGCGCCCGGCGACGTAGGTCTGGTTGACGCTCGGGGTCACGGTGTTGACGCCGAGGGAATAGAACGGATGCCCCTCCGGAGTCACCAGGTACCAGCGGCCATCACGCTTTTCGGTGCGGAAAAAGCCGCTGGCCTTGAACACCGGACCTTTGTTCAAGCCGCCGAACTTGTCCAGAGGCGCCTTCTCGCGCTCCGCCAGCCAGGTTTTCAGTTGTTGCTGCTCTTTGCCAGCGGCGGATTTCAGTTGTTCGTCGCTGCTGATCTTCTCCGGCCATTTGGCCCGGGTCGATTGACCGTAAGCGTCCACCAGACCGCCATAAGCGGCTTTGGTCACGGCCTCGCCGTCCTGCACGCCGAAGCGCTCGAGCAGAATGCTTTGGGCGACTTTCGGCTGATCCATCGACAAGGTCACCGACACCACCTGGCTGCGGTCCAGCTCACCGGTACTGCTGGCCAGCAATACACGCTGCCCTTCGAAATTGATCGGCATCGGCGGGCCAGCTTTCATGCCCTGGCTCAGCGGCGAACTCGGCTGCAGCGGTACCAGTAAGGTCTGCGCCGGGCCGGCCGGCAGATCGACACGGCTGACCAGAGTCTTGCCGTCGTTACTCTGGATTCTCACGTACAAGGTCACGGCCCAGTTCATCGCGCTCTGGATCCGCAGGCTCATGACGCCCGACTGCGACCAGTCCCAGGCACCGGTCTGCGGCGTCAGGCGCAAGGTCGGCTGGGCAGCCGGGTTGAAGGTCACGCGACGCAACACTTCGCCTTCGGCCGTTTGCTCCGCGTTGGATTGCGGCAGGCTGGCGTCCTGGGTCGCCACTTGAACCACATCGGCGGGACGCACAAAGTTGAACAGCGTCTGCTGGCCTTCAGGGGCCGCCAGCAAAGGGGCTGCAAACATCAAGGCAAAAACAGCGGGCAACGAACGGCGAATCATAGGAACGTGGTTCTCCCTTACGACCATTAATGAGCCAATGGAAAAGCGGTGGCAGTGAGGTAGACAACGCAGTGGGCAAATTTGCCCACTGGCGCATCAGGAAATTTCACGACGAAATGGCGGTAACGCATTGAGAATAGCTTTACCGTAGCGCTGCGTGACCAAACGACGGTCAAGCAAGGTGATGGTGCCGCGGTCTTCTTCGGTTCGCAGCAGGCGACCGCAGGCCTGGACCAGTTTCAGCGAGGCGTCCGGCACGGAGATTTCCATGAAAGGATTGCCGCCGCGAGCCTCGATCCACTCAGCCAGCGCGGCTTCGACCGGATCGTCGGGCACCGAGAACGGGATCTTGGCGATCACCACGTGCTCGCAGTAGGCACCGGGCAAATCCACGCCTTCGGCAAAACTCGCCAGGCCGAACAGCACGCTGGAATCCCCGCCATCGACCCGCGCCTTGTGCTTGTTCAGGGTTTCCTGCTTCGACAGGTTGCCTTGAATGAACACTTGCTTGCGCCAGTCGCGATCCAGCCCGTCGAATACGTCCTGCATCTGTTTGCGCGAGGAGAACAGCACCAGAGTGCCACGGGAGCCCTCGACCAGTTCCGGCAAGTCGCGAATGATCGCCGCCGTATGAGCCGGCGCATCGCGCGGGTCGGCTTTCAGGTCCGGCACCCGCAGAACGCCGGCATCGGCATGATGGAACGGGCTCGGGACCACGGCGGTCACGGCGGTTTTCGGCAGGCCGGCGCGCATGCGGAAACGGTCGAAGGTGCCGAGAGCGGTCAGGGTCGCCGAGGTCACCAGCGCCCCGTAAGCCACGTTCCACAGGTTGCGCCGGAGCATTTCCGCCGCGAGGATCGGGCTGGCATTGACCTCGATGTCGAACAACGAACCGCTTTCGGCCAGCGTCAGCCAACGGGCCATGGGCGGGTTGTCTTCCGGGTCTTCGACGGTGAAGGCGGTCCACAACTCCCAGTTGCCCGAAGAACGCGACAGCAGGCTACCGAACAGCGGATACCACTCTTCGGCCTGGTTGCTGGCGATGCCGATGTTGACCTCACCGTCCATGCCTTCCTTGAGCAGTTCGGTAAGCCGGGTGAACAGGTCGGTCAGTCGGGCAAAGCCCTTTTTCAACTCGATGCCCATCTCACGCATGTGTTCGGGAATCACCCCGCCGACGAAACGGTGACGCGGCCGCTCGCGACCTTCGACGTCTTCGCCGGGCTTGAAGTCGGCGACTTGCTCACAGGCACTGAACATGAACTGCTGCTGGGTCTTGATCTCCCGGGCCAGTTCCGGCACCTGCTCGATCAACTTGCCCAGATCCCCCGGCAACGGGTGCTGGGCGAGCAATTTGGTGAGGTTCTTGGCGGTGGTCTCCAGCCAGTCGGCAGTGGAGCGCAGGCGCGTGTAATGAGCGAAGTGGCCGATGGCCTTGTCTGGCAGGTGATGGCCTTCGTCGAACACGTAGATCGTGTCGCGCGGGTCCGGCAGAACCGCGCCGCCGCCCAGGGCCAGGTCGGCCAGGACCATGTCGTGGTTGGTGACGATCACGTCGACCTTGCCCATGCCTTCGCGGGCCTTGTAGAAGGCGCACTGGCCGAAGTTGGGGCAATGGCGGTTGGTGCACTGGCTGTGATCGGTGGTCAGGCGCGCCCAGTCGGCGTCTTCGAGCGCGGTGGACCAACTGTCACGGTCGCCGTCCCACTTATTGCCGGCAAGTTTCTCGATCATGCTGGTGAACAGCTTCTGACTGGCCTCATCGACCTCGATCTTGAAGCCTTCTTCTTCGAACAGCTGGGCGGTGGCGGTTTGCGCGTGACCTTCCTGGAGCAACATGTCGAGCTTGGACAGGCACATGTAGCGCCCCCGGCCCTTGGCCAGGGCGAAGCTGAAATTCAGCCCGCTATTGCGCATCAGGTCGGGCAAATCCTTGTAGACGATCTGTTCTTGCAGGGCCACGGTGGCCGTGGCGATCACCAGACGCTTGCCAGCGGCCTTGGCGGCGGGGATCGCCGCCAGGCTGTAGGCCACGGTTTTGCCGGTACCGGTGCCGGCTTCCACCGCGACAATCGCGGGGTCGCCACTGCGCCGGCCTTCGTCGTCGGTGTCGATGTCACCGAGGACTTTGGCGATTTCGGCGATCATCAGGCGTTGGCCGTAGCGCGGTTTGAGGCTCTTGGCTTCGAGAAAACGCGAGTAGGCGCCCTGGATCGTGGTTTTGAGTTCAGTGCTGATCATTGATTGTCGGGCGCAAAAAACGCTGGATAAATTTTCAGTGGTTCGGATCGGCCGCTATCATACCCCGCTAATTAATCCCGCGCAGAACGGAGTACCCCAATGACACCTTTTGGCATCGTTTATACCCTGCATGTCCTGGCCGCCCTGGTCTGGGTCGGCGGCATGTTTTTCGCCTGGATGGTCCTTCGCCCTGCGGCGATGAAGGCGCTGGAAGGCCCTGCCCGGTTGAAGCTGTGGGTGGAAGTGTTTCAAGGTTTTTTCCGCTGGGTCTGGGTCGCGGTGGTGCTTTTGCCGATCAGCGGTGTGGGCATGATTCATTTGCAGTTCGCCGGGTTTGAAGCGGCACCGCGGTATGTGCAGGCGATGATGGGATTGTATGTGGTGATGACCGCGTTGTTTATCCGGATTCAGGCGTTGCTGCTGCCGGAACTGCGCACGGCGGTGGCGGCTGAGGATTGGCCGACGGGCGCGGCGACGCTGGGCAAGATTCGCCGGTTGGTGGGGATTAACCTGATGGTCGGGTTGGTGCTGGTGGCGATTGCTGCGGCTCGGCCGATGTTCTGAGCAATGCATAGTCTCTGTGGCGAGGGAGCTTGCTCACGCTCGGCTGCGTAGCAGTCGTAATCGATCACTGCGCACGTTCTGAAAGAACAGGGTCGCCGGCTTTGGGGCCGCTTCGCGACCCAGCGGGAGCAAGCTCCCTCGCCACAGGGGTTCTCGGTCGTTCTTACAACCGCTGAATGCTCACCGAGCCTGCCGCCCCGGCAGGCCCAGGCTGGCCATCGGCACCGGGGCGACCGCTCTTGCCGCCATCGGCTTTATAGACAATACAGCCCTTGGCCTTGCCGCCCGCCCCCGGTTTGCCACCCGGTCCGGCCGCGCCACCGACTCCGCCCGCCACCTCGACCTTGATCTGCTCCGCCGGATAGTCACGCGGCACTTCCAGTCGAACCAGCGCCCCCGGCGCACCGGGTTGGCCGTCGCTGCCGTCACTGCCATCGAAGCCGCGACCGGCCTGGCCCCAGGTGCAACCCGGTGCTTGGCCGTTGGCCCCGTCAAGACCGACAAAACCCGGGGCGCCCGCGCCACCGCGAGCGTCTACCGACAATTGCTGCGCCTTCAGCGCTTTGATCTGCAAATTCAGATTGCGCCCGGAGCGGGCAGCCTTGAGATAAGTCCCGGGGGCGCCCCGCGCGGTGATCTGGCTGCCTTCGGCCAACTCGGCCCGGCTGACCTTCAACGCCAGAGCCTGTTCGCTCGGCACAATGGCGATCCGCGCTTCGCGTCCCAGGTGCAGCTCGCCGACCGTCACTTCGGTCACGTTCGAGGGAATCAGCAAGGTGCCGTAATCGGCGACTTCCAGTCGTTCCAGTTGCAGGGAGCTGGCGGTGTTGGGCAAGCGCATCAGCGAGTTGGTTTCAACACTCACCACCTGAGCGCAGGCCAATGGGCTGATGAGTGCGGCGAGCAGACAGATTTTACGCATGGGAAGCCTTCGCAGTGGCCGGGGCCGGAATGGTTTGCAGGTGGAAAACGCCGAAAAAGACAATCTTCAGGCGATCACGCCAGGGGTGGGCTCGACCTTTGAGGCTGCGATTGCAGAACACCAGCTCCAGAAGATGAGCCAGCGCCAACAGGCTGCCAGCCAGATCGACCAACAGGTGCAGTGGACGAACAAACGGTATGAGCAGATTGACCAGCACCACCAACCAGAACAGCAGGGTCAACAACTTCCCCAGCCCCCAAAACACCTTCATACGCTCCCCCGTCGAGAATTATTATTTGCACGCACCATAACGGCTTACACGCGGGATAAGCCAGAGGGCAGCAGAAAATTCTTCCGAAAGGCATCGAATGGCCGCCGGATCAACCTTGATGGTCATCCGACGGCTCTATCACGGGCCTCTTGATCACGGAGCCTAGCGATTGATGTGCAACTCCACACGACGGTTTTTTGCCCGCCCTTCTTCCGTATCATTGTCAGCCACCGGCTGGGTTTCACCCCGTCCTTCGCTGGTGAGTTTGTTCGGCGCCAGCCCCCGGCTCAACAGGTAGGCCGCCACGCTACTGGCACGACGTTCCGACAGCTTCTGGTTATAGGCGTCCGAACCCTGACTGTCGGTATGGCCGACGACCTTGACGCTCACCACATCGGCACTCTGCAATTTGGGCATCAACGAATCCAGCTCGCTGCGTGCCTCGGGCGTCAGGTCGGATTTGTTGTACGCGAACAACACATTACTGCTCAGAGTGATGACTTCGGATACCGGCGGTTCAGCAGGTTTTACGCTGGCCGGATATTGCGGTAGCGGGCAACCGTGATGATCGACAGGTGTATTGGCAGGCGTATCGGGGCAACGATCGCGTCGATCGAAAACACCATCACCGTCCTCGTCGCCATCCTGGGCGTAACAGACCAAGCCACCGGTCAAGATACCGAGCGCCGCTCCACCTGCCGCCCAACCGCCACTTTCGATCGCGCCCAGACCGCCGCCAACCAGTCCGCCAATGACACTGCAGATCGGCCAGGTTCGTTGATTCAAGGGGGCGGTGCCATCGCTGTGAGTCGCGCAGCCAGTCAGAAGACTACCAAGCAGTAGAACCGGCAAGACGGTCCTTGTGAGAACGCTCATTGTGAATGCTCCTGTGTCACCGGCCCATACCGGTCACACAGGAGTAAAGACCCGCATCCGCGACTGCACAAGCCGCGGAATACAAGGGGGTTAGCGGTCGATTTTGATTTCCGTACGCCGGTTCAGCGCACGGCCTTCAGCGGTTTTGTTATCGGCCACCGGCTGGCTTTCACCGGCACCGGTCACAGACACGAAACTGCTGCGTGGCACGCCTTGGGAAATCAGGTACTCCACCACCGAATGGGCGCGTTTGTCCGACAGTTTCTGGTTGTATTTATCGCTGCCGACGCTGTCGGTATGACCGGTCACGGTCAACCGGGCGCTGGCGGGCTCCTGTTTCAGGCGCGTAGCAACGGTGTTGAGTACCTCTTTATCGGAAGGAGTGAGCTTGGACGAGTCGAACTGGAAGTGAACATCACGGATAACGATGACTTCTTCCTTGACCACCGCCTTCTCTTCGACCACCGGCGCAGGCGCGGGTGGAGGACAGCCGTCGGCATCGACTCGCACGCCTCTCGGTGTGTGAGGGCACTTGTCGCGGCTGTCCGGCACACCATCGCCGTCTTCGTCGCCATCGCCATGCACCCAGCAATAAGCCGCTGCCGTGCCGCCGACCAGCAGCGCGCCATACCCCGCCCATGAAGAGCTCTCTGTCGCACCGAGCCCTGCACCGACGACACCACCGACCGCCGCACAGGTCGGCCAGTCGGTTTTCTGCAAACCTGCGCAACCAGTTAACACACTGGTTAGCAGAACCAAAGGTAATGCTGTCCGAACTATGCTCATCTAGTTTTCTCCTGAGGGATCGGCTAATAACCGATTTCAAGGAGTAAAGACCGGACTTTTAATCTCCGCCAGCAATAGGCCATTGCTGTTTTGCCTTATGTTCACGGAAGATCGGCGCTTTTTTGCTTAAACACGCTCGACAAGACACGTTAATCTTGGCGTTCTGATTGAGGATCTTCGATGACTGCAAGTATTTCTTCGCGCACGCCCCAGCAGGCGTTGGCCGCATTGCTTGATCGTTACGCCCCGACGCGTCTGTTGCTGATTGGCGCCAGTGAGTTCCCCGCGCTCGAGGCATTCAAACTCGCGCACCCGGATAGCATCGTGGCTTTTGCCGCACCCGGAGCATTGCCGGCCGAACTGGCGGCGCAGCGGTTTGATCTGGCGCTGGTGGTCGATTGCCTCGAACACTTACCCAAGCGCGACGGCCTGAATCTGCTCGGCGGGATACGCAACCTCAATGCCAGTCGCATTGCGGTGTTGGCCGACTTGCCCGCCAGCGGTTGGCAGGAGACGGATTTTTTCTCCCTGGCCCTGCAAGCCAGCGAACGCTTCCAGCGCGACGATCAAGTGTTGACGTTGTTTACCTACGATCTGCTTGACTACAAACAGGTACCCGACTGGCTCAACTCACGCTTCTGGGCCAATCCGGAAAACTTCGGGAAATACTGGTGGTAACGCAATGAGTACATCCATTTGCCCTTGCGGCAGCGGCACGCTGCTCGATGCCTGCTGCGGTCATTACCATGCCGGCCATCCGGCCCCCAGCGCCGAAGTCCTGATGCGTTCGCGCTACAGCGCCTATGTGCTGGGGCTGGTCGACTATCTGGTGGCCACCACCCTGCCCGCGCAACAGGCCGGCCTGGATCGCCAGTCGATCAGCGACTGGAGCGCCCAGAGCACCTGGCTGGGCCTGGAAGTGGAAGGCGCCGAGGTCTTCGGCGGCCAGCCGGAGCACGCCTTCGTCACCTTCACCGCTCGCTGGCACGACGGCAGCGGCGAACACAGCCACCGCGAACGTTCGTCATTCGTGCAGAACGCCGGCCGCTGGTACTTCATCGACCCTACGGTGCCGCTCAAGGCCGGGCGCAACGATGCGTGCCCGTGCGCCAGCGGGCAGAAGTTCAAGAAGTGCTGCGCGAGTTATTTCGGCGCTTGAGGTGCCCCCTGTAGCAGCTGCCGAAAGCTGCGTTCGGCCGTAGCAGCTGCTACAGCGAGGCAGCTGCTACAAAGGGAGAAACACGACCATGATCACCGGACGATTCGCGCTCTATTTGTTCACTTTGCTGCTTCTGTTTTCAGGAGTCGGCGGCTGCGCCTCATGGTTCAGCAACGACTTGCCAGACCCGCAAGTGCATCTGGTCAAGGTCGAGGTGGTCCGGGCCAAGTTGCTGGAGCAGAAATTCCTGCTGCATTTTCGCGTCGACAACCCCAATGACGAAGACCTGACGGTGCGCGCCCTGGAATATCGCATTCATCTGGGGGACGTCCTGCTGACCGAAGGCGAGCACGAACATTGGTTCACCGTCGGCCCCAGGCACAGTGCCTACTTCAAGGTGCCGATCCGAACCAACCTGTGGCCCAGGGTTCGGGATGTGGTGAAACTGCTGAAAAAACCCGAGCAACCGATTCCCTATCGTCTGGAAGGCACACTTGAAACCGGTTTATTCATCGCGCACTACGTGCACCTGGCGCGCAATGGCGTGATAATCGCCGCCGATTTAATTCCGGAGTGACCCCGATGACCCAGCAACCCCACGTCCATGGCCCTGACTGCAACCACGATCATGACCATCACGACCACCATGATCACGACCATGGCCATGTCCACGGCCCAAACTGCGGCCACGCCCACCAGGAACCGGTGCGCAACGCCCTGAAAGACGTCGGTCGCAACGACCCTTGCCCCTGCGGCAACGGCAAGAAATTCAAGAAGTGCCACGGGGCTTGAGGATTCGGGCGAATAACTTCTTCGCCTGTTGAATCGCAAATCCCTGTAGGAGCGAGGCTTGCCCGCGAAAAGGGCGCCACGATCAATCAGAAAAACCGCGTCATCGTTCTTCGCGGGCAAGCCTCGCTCCTACAAGTTGATCTGCACCCCAAAAGTTGGACACCAATCCTAATTTTGGGGTCAGTTCAAGGTTTCAGTCGATCATGAGAATGCTCGCGGCGCTAACGACCGTCGCATATTCCCCATGCAGATTCCCCAGCGACATCGCATGCACTTCTTCAGCTGAATGGGCATTGCCGAAAAAGTCCGCCTTGTCGAAGGTAAAGCACGCATCCTCCACAACCCACGCCTCAAACCCCAGATTCCCAGCCGTTCGCGCCGTGGATTCCACCGAGTTGTGCGTCGCCACGCCAACGATGATCAACTGATCGATCCCCGCCTCGCGCAAACTCGCTTCCAGCCCGGTCGAGCAAAACGCATCCGGCACTTGTTTCTGTATCAGCCACTCACCGATCGATGGCTGGAAGCGCTCCTGAAACTCCACCCCCGATTGCTGCGGCCAGAACACCGAATCCACAGAGCGGGAAAGGTGCTGCACATGAATCACCGGCCGCCCGGTGCGACGCCAATGCCCCAATAACTCCAGGATGCGCTCTTCGGCCTGAGGGTTGTTTCGACGGCCCAACTTGGGATGCAGGATGCCTTTTTGTTGATCGATGATGATCAGCGCCGCGTTTGTCTTAAGTTCCATGCCGACTTTTCCCATGCGAGGCCATTGAATTTGCCGCACTTCAGCATCGCCTCTTGCTACCGGCAAGCCATCAAACGCAAACAGGACGACCTGATGCCGACGATCACCGAAAAGAAATAACCCAGCCGCCGCTTGCGCGTCCACCTCCTGCTCACTAACGTAGCGCCTTTGTCGCGTCACTACCCCCGCAGGAGCTTTGCCATGGCCTCGCCAGCCCTTACACATTTTCTTCCCCGGTTCGGCGTTGCCGCAGCAGTGGCCGGTGTTTTGAGCCTGACCGGTTGTCAGACATGGAACGCCCAGGACACCCTCCCGCCCACCTCCGGCGTGCAAGCGCTGAAGGGCCTGGCGCAAAACGTTTCGGTTCGCCGCAATGCCATGGGCATGCCGCTGATCGAGAGCAACAGCTTCCACGATGCGCTGTTCACCCTCGGCTACGTGCACGCCAGCGACCGCATCAGCCAAATGGTCACTCTGCGCCTGTTGGCCCAGGGCCGTCTGGCGGAAATGTCCGGCGCGGACCTGCTCGATGCCGACCGCTACATGCGTGCGGTCAACCTGAAGAAAAGCGCGGATGAGCTGTATAAGGCCTCGTCGCCACGCCTCAAGCGTTTCTTCGAAGTCTATGCCCGCGGGGTCAACGCCTACCTGTTCCGCTACCGCGACAAGCTGCCGGCGGACCTCGCGGCCACTGGCTACAAACCTGAATACTGGAAACCGGAAGATTCGGCGCTGATGTTCTGCCTGCTGAACTTCAGCCAGTCGGCGAACCTGCCGGAAGAAATTTCCTCGCTGATGCTGGCCCAGACTGTCAGCACCGACAAACTGGCGTGGCTGACCCCGTCCGCTCCCGACGAAAAACTGCCGGTGGCTGAAGCTGAAAAACTTCAGGGCATCAAACTCACCGGGCAAATCCCGGGGCTGAGCGAAATCAGCAAAGCCACTGGTCAACTGTCGGATCTGAATCTGCTGGGCGCTACCTCCTCGAACAACTGGGCGATCGCCCCGCAACGCAGCCGCAGCGGTAAGAGCCTGCTGGCCAGCGACAGCCATGGACCGCTGGGCGTCCCGTCGCTGTTCAGTTACGTGCAGATTCGCGCGCCGAAATACCAGGCCTCCGGCGTAACCATTGCCGGGTTACCGATGGTGCTCGCTGGTTTCAACGGCAAAGTGGCGTGGAGCATGACCTCGGTCATGGGCGACAACCAGGACGTGTTCCTGGAAAAAATCAAACGCCAGGGCAATGGCCTTTCCTACGAAGTGGGCGGCAAATGGCAGCCGGCGATCGTGCGCAACGAAACCTATTTCGTCAAAGGCCAGCGGCCGATTCGCGAAGCGGTGTACGAAACCCGCCATGGGCCACTGCTCAACAGCGCTCAGGGCACGGCGCTGGCGAATGGTTTCGGCCTGGCCCTGCAGGCGCCGGACTTCACCGATGACAAAACCCTGGACGCCTTTTTCGACCTGTCCCGGGCGCAGAGTACCGAGAGAGCGTCGGACGCTAGCCGTGAAATCCGCGCCATCGCCCTGAATCTGGTGTTTGCCGATGCCAGCAATATCGGCTGGCAAGTCACCGGTCGCTACCCGAACCGTCGCGAAGGCGAAGGCTTGCTGCCGTCGCCGGGCTGGGAAGGTCGCTACGACTGGGACGGTTACGCCGACCCGATGCTCCATCCGTATGACCAGGACCCGGCGCAGGGCTGGCTCGGCACCGCCAACCAGCGGGTCATTCCCCATGGCTACGGCATGCAGCTGTCCAATTCCTGGGCGGCGCCGGAGCGTGGCGAACGCATGGCCGAACTGGCGGGCGTGGGCAAACACGACACCCGCAGCCTGATCGCCATGCAATACGACCAGACCACCACCTTCGCCGCCAAGCTGAAGAAGATGTTTGAAGCGCCGGGCATGGCCCAGCCACTCAAGCAGGCCATCGAAGCGTTGCCGGTGGCCGATCGCGGCAAGGCTCGCGAGGCGTATACCCGCTTGATGGCCTTCGACGGCAAACTCAGCCCGACCTCCGCCGACGCGGCGATTTACGAGCTGTTCCTGCAGGAAAGTACCAAACAGATTTTCCTCGACGAACTGGGCCCGGAAAGCAGCCCGGCGTGGAAAGCCTTTATCGCCAACGGCAAATTATCCTACGCGGCCCAGGCCGATCACCTGCTTGGGCGTGAGGACAGTCCGTTCTGGGATGACGTGCGCACCGCGCAGAAGGAAGACAAACCGGCGATCCTGGCCCGTAGCCTGGCGGCTGCGATCAGCGCGGGTGACAGCCAGTTGGGCGGCGATCACAAAGCCTGGCAGTGGGGCAAACTGCACCGCTACGAGTGGAAAAACGCCAGCGGCCAGACCGTGCGCGGTCCGCTGGCGGCCGGCGGCGATCACACTACGCTCAACACCGCCTCGTTCGCCTGGGGTCAGGACTTCAACACCACGCAGGCCCCGGCCATGCGCTTTATTGTCGACTTCGGCCAGGCCGAACCGCTGATGGGCCAGAACGCTACCGGCCAATCCGGCAACCCGGCCAGCCCGCACTATCTCGACAGCGTCGATCCATGGCTCAAGGGTCAATACATGAGCCTGCCGATGCAGCCGCAGAACTTTGACAAGGTGTATGGCAAGACGCGGTTGACGCTGACGCCTGGCAAGTAACATCAAAAGATCGCAGCCTGCGGCAGCGCCTACAGGGGATTCGCACCCATCTGTAAGCGCTGCCGCAGGCTGCGATCTTTTGTTATTAATCTCTGTGAAAATAAATAGAACTTCTCGTTTCGGGCAAACCTCCTAGCTAACAGGCCTCTCCATTCTGGTAACAATATGGACCTTGTTATCGCACGTCCTGAAGGTTTGTACTGCCCGCCCGGGGATTTCTATATCGACCCGTGGCGCCCCGTCGAGCGCTCAGTCATCACCCACGCTCATAGCGACCATGCTCGCCGTGGCAACCAACACTATCTGGCGGCGGCACCGGGTGCGGGTATTCTGCGCGCGCAGCTGGGCCAGGACATCAACCTGCAAACGCTGCCCTATGGCGAGCCATTGCTGCACCATGGCGTAAAACTGAGTTTTCACCCCGCAGGCCACATGCTCGGCTCAGCCCAGGTGCGGCTGGAATGCGGCGGTGAGGTTTGGGTTGCCTCCGGTGATTACAAAACAGAGCCCGACGGCACCTGTGCACCGTTCGAACCGGTGCGCTGTCACACCTTCATCACAGAATCGACGTACGGCCTGCCAATTTACCGTTGGCAACCCCAGGCGCAGATCCTTGCCGAGATCAATCAGTGGTGGCAGTCCAACGCCGCAGTCGATAAAACCAGCGTGCTGCTCTGTCATGCTTTCGGCAAGGCTCAGCGGATTCTTCATGGCCTCGATGCCAGCCTGGGCCCCATCCTGGTGCATGGCGCGGTTGAACCGATCAATCAGTTTTATCGTCAGAGCGGCATTCATTTACCGCCGACGATTTATGCCAGCGAAGTAAAAAAGCAGGACCCGATGAGGCGCAAAGCTCTGGTCCTCGCGCCGCCAGCAACGGGTACCAGCAATTGGGTACGGCGCTTCGGCGACTACAGCGATGCCCTCGCCAGCGGTTGGATGCGTTTGCGCGGCACGCAGCGGCGGCATGGCGTGGATCGTGGTTTCGTGTTGTCCGATCACGCCGATTGGCCCGGCCTGCTCTGGGCCATCGAACAGTCCGGGGCCGAGCGGGTGAAGGTCACCCATGGATCGATCGGAGTGCTGGTACGGCATCTGCGCGAACAGGGCCTCGATGCCATGGGGTTGCGCACCGAATATGGCGACGACGAGAACAATGCAACCTTCGAACCCGAGAGCGCCGAGGTGCAGGCATGAAAGCCTTCGCCGAGCTGTATGCCGAACTCGATGCCACCACCTCAAGCGACGCCAAACTGGCGGCGATGCAGCATTACTTCGCCCAGGCCACGCCTGAAGATGCCGCCTGGGCGGTGTATTTGCTGGCCGGCGGGCGGCTTCGGCAATGGGTGCCGGTACGGGTGCTGCGCGACATGGCAATCGCGTGTTCCGGGCTCTCGCCCTGGTTGTTCGAGGAAAGCTACCAGGCGGTGGGTGATCTGGCGGAAACCATTTCGCTGGTGCTGCCCGAAACGCCTCACACGTCTACTGACAGACTGACGGTGTGGATTGAGGACAAACTGTTGCCACTGCGCAGCGCGCCCCCGCGGGTCCTCGCTGAACGCCTGCCCGCGCTGTGGGCGCAACTGGATCGCCAGGGCCTGATGCTGTGCATCAAACTGATCACCGGCAGTTTCCGTGTCGGTGTCTCCAAATCGCTGGTCACCCGCGCCGTGGCAGCAATGGCCGGGCTCGACGGCAAACGCGTGGCCCAGCGACTGGTGGGTTACACCGACCCGTCGCACCGCCCGAATGCCGCCAGTTACCTGAAGCTGATTGCCCCCGAAGCACCCGATGAACACGACCAACGGGGTGGCCAACCCTACCCGTTCTTCCTTGCCCATGCGTTGTCGCAACCGGTTGAGCAGTTCGAAGCGCTGCTCGGCCCGGCCAGCCAATGGCAAGTGGAGTGGAAATGGGACGGCATCCGCGCCCAAGTGGTCAAGCGCGATGGGCGCTTGTGGGTCTGGTCGCGAGGCGAAGAACTGGTGACCGAACGGTTCCCCGAACTGGGCAGCCTGATTCACGACTTGCCCGACGGCACGGTGATCGACGGTGAAATCGTCGCCTGGAAAACCGCGCCCTCGGGCTCTGGGAACGCTTGCGAGCGGCAATCGCCTGCGTCGCTGGCGGTGCAGCCTTTCGCCCTGCTGCAAAAACGCAGCAGCCGTCACACGCTGGACAAGAAAATCCTCGATGAGGTGCCCGTGGTCATTCAGGCCTTTGACCTGCTCGAATGGCAGGGCCAGGATTTGCGCAACCAGACTCAGGCCATGCGCCGCACTCAGTTGGAACACCTCGTCACCACCTGCGCAAACCCGGTGTTACTTGCCTCGCCCATGTTGATCGGCGAAGACTGGTTCGACCTCGCCCGCCAACGGGAAGCCTCTCGCAAACTGAAGGTCGAAGGCATGATGCTCAAGGCCCGCGATGCGCAGTATGGCGTCGGGCGGAACAAAGACACGGGCGTGTGGTGGAAATGGAAAGTCGACCCCTTCAGTGTCGATGCGGTGCTGATCCATGCGCAGCAGGGTCATGGCCGCCAGGCCAGTCTCTACACTGATTACACTTTCGCCGTTTGGGACGGCCCACCCTGTGCCTGCGAGCGGACACTGGTGCCTTTCGCCAAGGCCTACTCCGGGTTGACCAACGAAGAAATCCGCCAGATCGACAGCCTCGTGCGCAAGACCACGGTGGAAAAGTCCGGATCTGTGATCCGTGTGAAACCAAGCCTGGTGTTTGAGCTGGGATTCGAGAGCATTGCCCCGTCGAAACGGCACCCGAGCGGGATTGCAGTGCGGTTTCCCCGGATATTGCGTTGGCGGCAGGACAAGTCGGTGGAAGAAGCTAACAGCCTGGCGACGTTGCGGGATTTACTGGCTTGACCCGACTCTTGTGGCCCTGCCTTTGTAGCAGCTGGCGAAGCCTGCGTTCGGCGGCGCAGCCGTCGTGCATCCAGCTGATGCGGTCCGCCTGACGCACCGCAAGTTCTGATTTTGCGACTGCTGCGCAGCCGAACGCAGCCTCGCAGGCTCGACAGCTGCTACACAAATAGCATCAAGATTTAATGGGTATCAGCTTCCCTGTGCACCATCCAGACGCAAGAATCTGGCAGCGCCCGTTTTCGTGCACAAATCGCGCTTTGCCATTTCCTGTGCCACCTTTTAAAACGCTTGTTCGGGACTCTGGTTCGGAAATTGCTACTTTTAATAGGTCTTACGCTTTTCAGTAACAGTACTTCTGCGCCACAAGCGCTCATATTGGTTCTTAGGGATTGAATAATGAAAAAAGCATTGCTGACCCTTTCTGCACTGGCGTTGTGCATGGCTGCCGGCTCCGCGCTGGCAAAGGAATACAAAGAATTGCGTTTTGGTGTTGACCCTTCCTATGCGCCGTTCGAATCCAAGGCAGCCGACGGCAGCCTGGTGGGCTTCGACATCGACCTGGGCAATGCAATCTGCGCCGAGCTGAAGGTCAAGTGCAAATGGGTCGAAAGCGATTTCGACGGCATGATTCCAGGCCTCAAGGCCAATAAATTCGACGGTGTGATCTCTTCGATGACCGTCACGCCGGCTCGCGAAAAAGTCATCGACTTCTCCAGTGAGCTGTTCTCCGGCCCTACCGCCTACGTGTTCAAGAAGGGCTCCGGCCTCACCACTGACGTCGCCACGCTGAAGGGTAAAACCGTCGGTTACGAGCAAGGCACCATTCAGGAGGCCTATGCCAAAGCCGTGCTGGACAAGGCCGGCGTGAAAACCCAGGCCTACGCCAACCAGGATCAGGTGTATTCCGACCTGACTTCCGGTCGTCTCGACGCCGCGATCCAGGACATGCTGCAAGCCGAACTGGGCTTCCTGAAGTCGCCAAAAGGCGCCGATTACGAAGTCAGCAAGCCTGTCGACAGCGAATTGCTGCCAGCCAAAACTGCTGTCGGTATCTCGAAAGGTAACAAAGACCTCAAGGCACTTCTGGACAAAGGTATCAAAGCGTTACACGACGATGGCACCTACGCCACCATTCAGAAGAAACACTTTGGCGATCTGAATCTGTACAGCGGCAAGTAATGCCCGGCGCCCATCTCGCGATGGGCGCTTTTTTCACCCGATCAGGTTGCTGATTTATGTTTGAAAACCTATTACAAAACCTGGGGCTCTCAGCCTTCAGCCTTCAGGGCTTCGGTCCGTTGCTGTTGGAAGGCACTTGGATGACCATCAAATTATCGGTGTTGTCGCTGTTGGTGGCCGTGTTGCTCGGCCTGCTGGGCGCCAGTGCCAAGCTGTCAAAAGTCAAACTGCTGCGCGTGCCGGCGCAGATCTACACCACGCTGATTCGCGGGGTACCAGACCTGGTGCTGATGCTGCTGATCTTCTACAGCCTGCAAACCTGGCTGACCTCGTTAACCGACCTCATGGAATGGGAATACATCGAGATCAACCCGTTCAGCGCCGGGGTCATCACCCTGGGCTTCATTTATGGCGCGTACTTCACCGAAACGTTCCGCGGGGCGATCCTCGCCGTGCCACGGGGCCAGGTCGAAGCCGCCACCGCCTATGGCCTCAAACGTGGCCAGCGTTTCCGTTTCGTGGTGTTCCCGCAAATGATGCGCTTCGCCCTGCCGGGCATCGGCAACAACTGGATGGTGATGCTCAAGGCCACCGCGCTGGTCTCGATCATCGGCTTGGCCGACCTGGTCAAGGCGGCGCAGGACGCCGGTAAAAGCACCTATCAACTGTTCTATTTCCTGGTGCTGGCCGCATTGATCTACTTGCTGATCACCAGTGCCTCCAACGTCGTCCTGCGCTGGCTCGAACGCCGCTACGCCGCCGGTGCCCGGGAGGCCGTACGATGATCGAACTCTTGCAGGAATACTGGAAACCCTTCCTTTATACCGACGGCTACAACATCACCGGCCTGGCCATGACCATGTGGCTGCTCAGTGCGTCGATCTTCATCGGCTTTCTGGTGTCGATCCCGCTGTCCATCGCCCGGGTTTCCCCCAAGCTCTACCTACGCTGGCCGGTGCAGTTCTACACCTATCTGTTTCGGGGTACGCCGCTCTATATTCAGCTGCTGATCTGTTACACCGGCATCTACAGTCTGGCGGCCGTGCGCGCGCAGCCCGTCCTTGATGCGTTCTTTCGCGATGCGATGAACTGCACCATCCTCGCCTTCGCCCTGAACACCTGCGCCTACACCACGGAGATCTTCGCCGGTGCGATTCGCAGCATGAACCACGGTGAAGTCGAAGCGGCCAAAGCCTACGGGCTGACCGGCTGGAAGCTGTACACCTACGTGATCATGCCGTCGGCGCTGCGTCGCTCGTTGCCTTACTACAGCAACGAAGTGATCCTGATGCTGCACTCGACCACCGTGGCGTTCACCGCGACCATCCCGGATGTCCTGAAAGTCGCGCGCGACGCCAACTCGGCGACCTTCCTGACCTTCCAGTCGTTCGGCATCGCCGCGCTGATCTACCTGACCGTTACCTTTGCGCTGGTCGGCCTGTTCCGCCTCGCCGAACGCCGATGGCTGGCCTTCCTCGGGCCGACTCACTAGGACAATTCGTACATGCGCCACCAGATTCATGACCTGCTGGCCCCACTGCCGGGGACCGTGCGACAGATCCACAGCTTTCACTTCGGCCCCCAGGCGGCCAAAGGCAAGATCTACATCCAGTCCTCCCTGCACGCCGATGAACTGCCCGGCATGCTGGTGGCCTGGCACCTCAAACAGCGTCTGGCGGAGCTGGAAGCCGCCGGTCGGCTGCGCAGCGAAATCGTGCTGGTGCCCGTGGCCAACCCGGTCGGCCTGGAACAAGTGTTGATGGACGTTCCATTGGGCCGTTACGAGCTGGAAAGCGGGCAGAACTTCAATCGCTGGTTCGTCGACTTGAGTGAAGAAGTCGGCAACGAGATCGAAGGCTTGCTGGGCGACAATCCACAACGCAACCTCGAACTGATCCGCAGCAGCCTGCGCGACGTATTGGCGCGCCATACCGCCAGCACGCAACTGCAATCCCAACGCCTGACCCTGCAACGACTGGCTTGCGATGCGGACATGGTGCTGGACCTGCATTGCGATTTCGAAGCCGTGGCACACCTCTACACCACGCCCGAAGCCTGGCCTCAGGTCGAGCCGCTGGCGCGTTACATCGGTGCCGAAGCCAGCCTGTTGGCCACCGACTCTGGTGGCCAGTCATTCGATGAATGCTTCACCCTGCTCTGGTGGCAGTTGAAAGAACGCTTCGGCGAGCATTTCGATATTCCGCTGGGCAGCTTTTCGGTCACCGTCGAATTGCGCGGTCAGGGCGACGTTAATCACCCGTTGGCCAGCCTCGACTGCCAAGCGCTGATCGATTATCTGATTCACTTCGGCGCGATTGCCGGTGAGCCGGCGCCCTTACCGGAACTGCCCTACCCGGCCACGCCGCTGGCCGGCGTCGAACCGGTCGCGACACCCGTGGGCGGACTGCTGGTGTTTACAGTCCTGCCCGGGGAATACCTGGAGGCCGGGCAACTGATCGCCGAAGTCATCGACCCGATCAATGATCGCGTCACCCCTGTTCATTGCACCGTCGCCGGGCTGATGTACGCCCGTTCGCTGCGGCGCATGGCCACTGCCGGCATGGTAATCGCCCACGTCGCGGGCACCGAAGCCTATCGCAGCGGCTATCTACTTTCGCCTTGAGGATGCATGCCCCATGTACAAACTGACCATCGAAGGCCTGCATAAAAGCTATGGCGATCATCAGGTGCTCAAAGGCGTTTCGCTCAAGGCCAAAACCGGCGACGTTATCAGCCTGATCGGCGCCAGCGGCTCGGGCAAAAGCACCTTTTTGCGCTGCATCAACTTTCTAGAGCAACCCAACGACGGCACCATGAGCATGGACGGCCAGAACATCCGCATGGCCAAGGACCGTCACGGCATCCATGTGGCCGACCCCGATGAGCTGCAACGGATCCGCACCCGCCTGGCCATGGTGTTCCAGCACTTCAACCTGTGGAGCCACATGACGGTGCTGGAAAACATCACCATGGCCCCGCGGCGGGTGCTCGGTTGCACCAAGGCAGAAGCCGAGGACCGCGCCCGACGTTACCTCGACAAGGTTGGCCTGGCGCCGCGTGTGGCGGATCAGTACCCGGCGTTCCTGTCGGGCGGTCAGCAACAACGGGTAGCCATTGCCCGTGCGCTGGCCATGGAACCTGAAGTCATGCTGTTCGACGAACCAACCTCAGCACTCGACCCGGAACTGGTGGGCGAAGTGCTCAAGGTAATTCAGGGCCTGGCCGAGGAAGGCCGGACCATGATCATGGTCACCCATGAAATGAGCTTCGCCCGCAAAGTGTCGAGCCAGGTGCTGTTCCTGCATCAGGGGCTGGTGGAAGAAGAAGGCGCGCCGGAAGACGTGCTGGGCAATCCGAAGAGTGAGCGGTTGAAGCAGTTCTTGAGCGGCAACCTCAAGTAAAACGCCACCTTCCCGTGGGAGCGAGCGATGCTCGCGCCCACAAAAGCGGGTATCAGACCACAGGTGCGGGAGGTGGCTCATCCGGCAGGGTGGGCTCTCCGGGTTCTGTCGGATCTTCATTGGGGGTGTCGGGATCAGGCTGATGGGGGATGCCCCCTGCCATGCTGACTGGCGGATGCGCCAACAAGGACCAGGCCAGCACACCAACCTGATTGGGCTCGAGCCTTGCCAGTTCGGCACTTATTCGCGGATCGATCTTCATGAAGCACTCCTGAGCGATGGCCCGATCCGCCTTGCGCGAATCGGAGCAGTACACCCCATAGAGTGTACGCCCGCCCAGGAATTCCAACGGTTTGTCAGACGGTTGACTCAGGTACGCGGCAGGGTCACGCCGCGCTGGCCCTGATACTTGCCACCACGGTCCTTGTAGGACACTTCACATTCCTCGTCGGACTCGAGGAACAGCATCTGCGCCACGCCTTCGTTGGCGTAGATCTTCGCCGGCAGGTTGGTGGTGTTCGAGAACTCCAGGGTCACATGGCCTTCCCACTCGGGCTCGAGCGGAGTCACGTTGACGATGATGCCGCAGCGGGCGTAGGTGCTCTTGCCCAGACAGATGGTCAATACGTTGCGCGGAATGCGGAAGTATTCGACGGTACTGGCCAGGGCGAAAGAGTTTGGTGGGATGATGCACACGTCGCTGTGGATGTCGACGAAGCTGCCAGCGTCGAAGTTTTTCGGATCGACGATGGCCGAATTGATGTTGGTGAACACCTTGAAATGATTGGTGCAACGCACATCGTAGCCGTAGCTCGACACACCATAGGAGATCACACGACTGTCGTCACTACCGCGCACCTGACGTTCCACGAAAGGCTCGATCATGCCGTGCTCTTGCGCCATGCGGCGAATCCACTTGTCCGATTTGATGCTCATGGCGGGTGTCCTGAATAGCGAGGCGGAAAAATTCTGTCCGGCATCTTACCGGGCAGGCGCTCCGGGTTCAAAGTCTGGGAGACAATTCTCGCCGTTCCCCCGTGAATTCCGGGGCCTCACCGCCATGTTATTAACCGTCAGTCATTAAAAAAGAGAAACCTTCGCAAGAACCATTGGCACGTTCCGGAAAAAGGGTTAAGGTGGCGCCACTGTGCTGCTTGTGTCACTGAGAATCTCTACACGATATGTTGAATTTCGATCCAACCATCTACAAGAATTTTTCCTGCTCTTTGCACTCAGTCTCGGCCAGGGTTCTTCCTGAGTCGCAGTTATCTTTGTTCAAGGAGTTACACCATGTCTAATCGCCAAACCGGTACCGTTAAGTGGTTCAACGATGAAAAAGGCTTCGGCTTCATCACTCCACAATCCGGTGACGACCTGTTCGTTCACTTCAAAGCTATCCAATCCGACGGCTTCAAAAGCCTGAAAGAAGGCCAACAGGTTTCTTTCATCGCTACCCGCGGTCAGAAAGGCATGCAAGCTGAAGAAGTTCAAGTTATCTAACTTGTACTTGCTTTAGTAAAAGGCCCCGCCCTTAAAAGCGGGGCTTTTTTGTGCCTGTGTGTTTTGTGAGGCAACAAAAAATCGCACCCTTCGGCGGCACCCACAAGTGTGGAGCTGCCGAAGACTGCGATCTTTTGATCTTCCAGCGTGTTACCAGGCCACGCCAAACCCTGCGGTATATCGGGTCTTGCTCAGGTCAGCCTCATCGCTACCACTGATAATGTCTCTCTCAGCCTTCAGATTCAGCGATGCCCAATCAGTGACTTTGTAGCGCAGACCGACCTCGGCATCGAGGGCGTAATCCGCGACACCCGACAAAGGCTTACCCACCTCACCCTTGGTGAAGAACTCAACCTTCTTGCCGACCAGATAACGGTTGTAGTCCCACTTCATCGCCAAGGAATAGAAATTTTCCTTGCGGCCATTGGAATACTCATAATCGGTGTTATTCAAGAGCGACCCTAGAGAGAAGGCGCCCAGTTCGTCATCCCAGAACTGATAACCGGGGCCGGTACCGATGGTGCGCTGCCGGGACAGCTCTTCGACCTTGTCGCGCTTGTAATTCAAACGACCTTGCCAGAACCACTTATCGGTAAGGAATCGGTCCAGAGAATACTCGGCACGCCAGTTATCAGTGGTAACGACGCTATCCTGGAACTCGCGGTTGTACTCACCTTCCGCCGTATGACGCCACCGACCATGACGCGCGCTGGTTTTGAAGCCGACATCATAATCATCGGTATCTTTTTCGGCCCGCCGATAATCCAGGGCCATGTCGACATTACCCTTCCACACCAAATCCTCGACCACCGGCTTGGGCTTGAGCATCTGCTGAATGCTGGCCAACTCCACAGTCTTGGGGCCATCGCCGTTGGCCAGGATGACCTTGCCGTCCTCCGCCGCATGCAGCGACTTGGCCTTCTCGCCAGTGTAAGCATCCTGTTTGACCAACATTTGCTGATCGCTTTCCAGGGTTTTGACCTCTTTCCAGTCAATCGGAACCGCACCGGCATACGGGGTCTGGATCAACAGCTTGCCGCCATCGAAGAGCGTAATCTTGCCGCTCAGCTTGTCACCGTTCTTCAACCAGACCGTATCGGCGAGCAAGGGAGTGGATGCACTGACGACAGCGAGGCACAGCAAGGTTCTGGGCAACATAAGCGAATCAAAAGCTCAACTTTGCGAAAAAAAATCGGCATTATTCTTGGAAATAAGGCCCTGGCAAGGACTGACCCGGCTATTTCTATTGAGTTCATTTCTCAACTGACAATCCAGGATTTACCCTACAGACGGTCAATGCGTATTTTTTTCAGGAACCCGGACGTGACCGACTCAACCGCTGAAACCGAAAGCGCAGCGCAAATCCGACGCACGGCGCTCTACCTGACCCTGGCACAAGTGCCCGAGGGCAAAGTCGTGAGTTACGGTCAGCTCGCCGAGCTGGCGGGACTGGGTCGCGCCGCCCGCTGGGTCGGGCGAACATTGAGCCAACTGCCCGGTGACACTAAATTGCCCTGGCATCGCGTGCTGGGTGCCGGCGGTCGGATCAGCCTGCCTGCAGGCAGCCCTTCAGGGGATGAACAGCGGGCCCGATTGCGCATGGAAGGCATCAGTGTTCTGAACAATCGTGTTGATATTCAGCGCCATGGCTGGCGCCCGGTAGAGCACAGCGGTTAGAGTGCGCGCTTTGTTTCCGTAATTCTTGAGGCAGACTCCAGCCCATGCCCCGTAAAACCTGGCGCGCCGCGCTCGCCGCCTATGCCAGCCCCTCGACGCTCGTGCTGTTGCTGCTTGGTTTCGCCGCCGGCCTGCCCTACATGCTGGTGTTTTCGACGCTTTCAGTCTGGCTGCGCGAGGCCGGTGTTGCCCGCGAAACCATCGGCTATGCAAGCCTGATCGGCCTGGCCTACGCCTTTAAATGGGTCTGGTCCCCGCTGCTCGACCAGTGGCGCCTACCCCTGCTCGGCAAGCTGGGCCGACGACGCTCCTGGCTGGTGCTGGCCCAGGCACTGGTGATCCTCGGCCTGATCGGCATGGGTTTCTGCGACCCGCAAAAACACCTGTCCTGGCTGATCGCCATCGCTGTGGTAGTCGCCTTTGCTTCGGCAACGCAAGACATTGCCATCGACGCCTATCGCCTGGAAATCGTCGACGATACCCGCCAGGCTGCACTGGCGGCCAGCTACATGGCCGGTTATCGGGTCGCGGCCCTGCTGGCAACGGCGGGCGCGCTGTTTTTTGCCGAAGGCTTCGGCTCCACCGGTTTCAACTACAAACATGCGGCGTGGACTGGCACCTATCTGCTGTTCGGCATCTTGATGATCCCGGCGCTGCTGACCTCCCTCTTCATGCGCGAACCGCCGGTGCCACTGCGCACTCAGCTTCAGGCCGGACGCTACAGCTTCGTGCACCAGCTGGCGTCGGTGTTCGTGCTGATCGTACTGCTGGTGTCCGTACCGGCCATGTTCACCCAGTTCTACAACACCGACTTCGCCAGCGTGCTATTCAACGGCGTCAGCCTGCTCGACCTGTTGCTCGAAGACCGCGCATTCCTGCGGGCAATCCTCTATACCACGCTCACCGCCCTGTGCTTGTCGGCCATGGGCCGCCGTGGCCTGGCGCCGGTGCTGACGCCGGTCAACGACTTCATTCTGCGTTACCGCTGGCAAGCCCTGCTGCTGCTTGGGCTGATCGCCACCTACCGGATGTCCGATACGGTCATGGGCGTGATGGCCAACGTGTTCTACATCGACCAAGGGTTCACCAAGGATCAGATTGCCAGTGTCAGCAAGATTTTCGGCCTGATCATGACATTGGTCGGCGCCGGTATGGGCGGCCTGCTCATCGTGCGCTTCGGCATTCTGCCCATTCTGTTCATCGGCGGTGCCGCATCGGCGGCCACTAACCTGCTGTTCCTGATGCTCACGGACATGGGCGCCAATCTGCGGATGCTGATCGTCACCATTTCCCTGGACAACTTCAGCTCGGGCCTGGCGACTTCGGCGTTCGTCGCTTACCTGTCGAGCCTGACCAACCTCAAATTCTCCGCGACCCAGTACGCCCTGCTCAGCTCGATCATGCTCTTGTTGCCTCGCCTGATCGGCGGCTATTCAGGGGTCATGGTGGAAAAATTCGGCTACCACAACTTCTTCCTGATCACTGCCCTGCTGGGCGTTCCGACGCTGCTGTTGATCGCCTTGCACTGGTTCCAGGAAAACCGCCGTGCCGGTCCGACCCCGACACCTGAACCGGCTCAGACCCCGGTCACGGAAGAATCGCAGCCTCTTTGATACAGGTCGCAGGGGGCGAGCAGATTCTCGCCCTCCAGCCACACAGCCGGCCGCACGCCTGTACGCCAGCAGATCTCGCCCGTACAATGCCCCATTACTTCTCGTTATCAGCAACCGACAACGGCCAACCATGCGCACCAGTCAATTTTTGCTCGCCACACAGAAAGAAACGCCTTCCGACGCGGTCGTCATCAGCCATCAGCTGATGCTGCGCGCCGGCATGATCCGCAAACTCGCCTCGGGCCTGTACACCTGGCTGCCGATGGGCTTGCGAGTGATGCGCAAGGTCGAAGCCATCGTGCGTGAAGAAATGAACGCCGCCGGTTCTCTCGAAGTGTTGATGCCGAGCACTCAACCGGCTGAGCTATGGCAGGAATCGGGTCGCTGGGAAGAATACGGCCCTGAATTGCTGCGCTTCAAGGATCGCCACGGTCGCGACTTCTGCGCCGGCCCGACTCACGAAGAGGTCATCACCGACCTGATGCGCAACGAGTTGAGCAGCTACAAACAGCTGCCGATCAACCTGTATCAGATCCAGACCAAGTTCCGTGACGAAATCCGCCCGCGCTTCGGTTTGATGCGTGGCCGCGAATTCATCATGAAGGACGCCTACTCGTTCCACGCCGACCAGGCATCGCTGCAGGTCACCTACGACCGCATGCACCAGGCGTACTGCAACGTGTTCACCCGCCTGGGCCTGAAATTCCGTCCGGTTGAAGCCGACAACGGCTCCATCGGTGGCGCCGGTTCCCACGAGTTCCACGTACTGGCCGAGTCCGGCGAAGACGACATCGTCTTCAGCAACGGTTCCGACTACGCCGCGAACATCGAGAAAGCCGAAGCCGTACCGCGGGAAACCTCTCGTCCACTGCCTACCGAAGAGCTGCGTCTGGTCGACACGCCGAACGCCAAGACCATTGCGCAACTGGTCGAAGGCTTCAACCTGCCGATCGAAAAAACCATCAAGACCCTGGTGGTGCACGCTGAAGAGAAAGGCAAGCTGATTGCCCTGATCATCCGTGGCGACCACGAACTGAACGAAATCAAGGCCGCCAACCAGCCTGGCGTTGCCAGCCCGCTGGTCATGGCTTCCGAAGCCGAACTGCGCGACGCCATTGGCGCCGGCGCCGGTTCCCTCGGCCCGCTGAACCTGCCGCTGCCGATCATCATCGACCGTTCCGTCGAACTGATGAGCGACTTCGGCATCGGTGCCAACATCGACGACAAGCACTACTTTGGCGTGAACTGGGAGCGCGATCTGCCGGTTCCGACCGTTGCCGACCTGCGCAACGTTGTCTCCGGCGACCCAAGCCCTGACGGCAAAGGCACGTTGGAAATCAAGCGCGGCATCGAAGTCGGGCACATCTTCCAGCTGGGCAACAAGTACAGCAAAGCGATGAAGTGCGAAGTGCTGGGCGAGAACGGCAAACCGGTCACCCTGGAAATGGGCTGCTACGGCATTGGTGTATCCCGCGTAGTAGCTGCCGCCATCGAACAGAACAACGACGAGAACGGGATCATCTGGAGCGACGCTCTGGCCCCGTTCCAGATTGCTCTGGTACCGCTGCGCTACGAAACCGAACAGGTTCGCGAAGCCACCGACAAGCTTTACGCAGAACTGACTGCCGCCGGCTTCGACGTGCTGCTGGACGACCGCGACAAGAAAACCAGCCCGGGCATCAAGTTCGCGGACATGGAGCTGATCGGCATTCCACACCGGATCGTGGTCAGTGACCGCGGCCTAGCCGACGGCAATCTGGAATACAAGAGCCGTACCGAAGCCGAGGCGCAAGCGCTGCCGGTTGCTGACGTGCTGTCTTTCCTCCAGGCCCGCATCCGCCGCTGACACCAGATAGAGACGTCATGTTCAAGCGAAACACCTTAGGCCTCGGTGGTGCCGCCCTGTGCGGCACCCTGCTGGTCAGCGGCTGTGCCAATCACATGTCACAACGCAGCGAGCACGAGGAGCGGGTCGAGCGTAAGTTGCTCGATCACAGCCTGCAGATCGATGTCGGCGAGCCCAAAGTGCTGGAGCTGCCGCAACGCCGGGTGAAAATCCACGAGCAGAAGACCTTCGAAGTCACCGAGTTCGAAGTCACACGCCACTATGACCGCTACACGCCTTACCAACCCTGGAGGGAGATCTATGAGATCCCACTGGGGGCGGTGGCCGTAGTGGCCGGCATCGGTGCGAACGTGGTCAACGTGTTCGCCCTCGGTAATCTGCCGGACAGCGTGACGAAGGATTGGCTCAGCTATGGTTTTGCCGGGCTCAACCCGTTCATGAACGTGCAGTCTCACGGTCGCGCGCAGCAGAACCTGGCGGGCATCGACGAAGTCCAGCGTGACAAGCGCACGGAATACTCGAGTCTGCCCTGGAGCGAGCGTCCGGTGCAGGTGAAGGCCGGCAAGGACACGTTCGAGTTGAGCACCGACCGCAACGGTGTGTTGCGCCTGAACCTGCTGGACAGCCCGTTCGCCGAACATGACCTCAATCATCTGGGCAAGCTGCAGATCAGTGTCGAGGACAACAAGGACGATGTGCACACCAACTCGTCACTGGCGATCAGTAACAACTTGCGCGGCAAGCTGCTCGAAGCCCATGGGCTGATTTACGACGATCTCGAAGACGACGAGGTGAGCCAGTGGGTGCACCGGGTCAAGCGCCTGTCGGAACTGGGTCTGGAAGAAGAGGCCAGCGAATTGGAACAGAGCCTGATCGAACTGACCCGCAACGATCCCGAGTTGCAGGCTGAGTTTCTCAAGTCACTGACCAAGGATGCCGGGCGACTGGTGGCGGATCCGGGGCCGAATTAAGGCCTATTAAAAGATCGCAGCCTTCGGCGGCTCCTACATTGGATGGAGTACACCCTGCAGGAGCTGCCGAAGGCTGCGATCTTTTGATTTTAAAATCTCACCGCTCAAACAACTCCAACTGCTCAAACCCGCCCCGCAAATCCTCCAGCCTCACCCCAATCCCCAACAACCGCACCGGTTTCCCACCGCGATTGAAGGCCTGGGTCAACAACAGCTGATAACTCCCCAGATCCCGCCCTGCCCCGGCCTGCTCCAACGTAGTCTGGGTAAAATCGTGGAATTTCACTTTGACGAACGGTTTGCCCGGGCGATAGCTGCTGTCGATCCGCGCCATTCGGCCATTCAGGGACTCCAGCAGCTCCGGCAATTTATCCAGACAACTCACCAGATCCGGCAGGTCCACGTCATAGGTGTTTTCAACGCTGATCGACTGCCGACGACTGTCGTTGTGCACCAACCGCTCATCGATCCCACGGGCCAGGCTCCAGAGTCGCTCGCCGAAGCTGCCGAATTCACGCACCAGCGCCAATTTGTTCCACTCGCGTAATTGCGCGCAATCGATGATGCCGAGCTTGCCCAGTTTGTCAGCGGTCACTTTGCCAACACCATGCAGTTTGCTCACCGGCAAGCCGCTGACAAAGTCGTCCACCTGATCAGGCGTGATCACAAATAGGCCATTGGGCTTCTTCCAGTCGCTGGCGATCTTGGCAAGAAACTTGTTCGGCGCCACACCGGCCGACACGGTGATGTGCAACTGATTGGACACCCGGCGACGAATATCCTGGGCGATTCGCGTGGCGCTGCCACCAAAATGCGCACTCTCCGACACGTCGAGGTAAGCCTCGTCCAGGGAAAGCGGCTCGATCAGGTCGGTATAATCGCGAAAGATCGTATGTATTTCCTTCGACGCTTCTCTATAGGCCTCCATGCGCGGCTTGACGATGGTCAGGTCCGGACACAGTTTCAAGGCATGTCCGGAAGACATGGCCGAGCGCACGCCATACGCCCGAGCTTCATAGTTACAGGTAGCAATCACCCCACGCCGATCCGCCGAGCCGCCCACCGCCAAAGGCTTACCGGCCAGGCGCGGGTCGTCACGCATCTCGATGGCGGCATAGAAGCAATCACAATCGACGTGGATGATTTTTCGCTGCGTCATATAAAAGCGGTGTTCATGGCGAAGAAATGAAGTATCGGCGTGTCGTACCGGCAGTATCTCACTGACACCTGTATATAGCACCAGTAGTCTGAATCTTCTTTTCAAGCGGTAGGAAAAGTACCGGAGGAATTTATTTTCTCAATCGAAAGCCACCTACCGATAGAGCCAAAAGCCTTGCCCTGCCTGCGTTTCAGCCCGATCCACACCCTCTGTTTTCACCTAAGCGATTGAACAGGAACAGATTTTACCGAGATTGAAGGTTGACAGCCCGGCGATCCTCTGTAGAATGCCGACACACAGACGCGGGATGGAGCAGTCTGGTAGCTCGTCGGGCTCATAACCCGAAGGTCGTCGGTTCAAATCCGGCTCCCGCAACCAAACATCGAAAAAGGCTACTCGAAAGAGTGGCCTTTTTTGTGCGTGCCTGTTTTATAAAGAATCAGCGTTTCATGCTTTACCGAGCAGAAACGAGAAATCCTTCTGATTCCGAAACTTAGCGTTCCTCGGCGACCGTTCAGCGCTGATTCTGGTTTATTTGACCCATACTTGGATTAACGGTTGACACTACGGCGTTCGCCTGTAGAATGCCGCCACACAGACGCGGGATGGAGCAGTCTGGTAGCTCGTCGGGCTCATAACCCGAAGGTCGTCGGTTCAAATCCGGCTCCCGCAACCAAACATCAAAAAAGGCTACTCGAAAGAGTGGCCTTTTTTGTATCTGTTGAAAAAGTCCTTTCGCAACAATGATCTGTCACTGTGCAGTGAGCCGTTCAGGGTCGCCAGACTGTGAGTTCAGACCTAGGCTGAACCGCAAGGAAAACCCTCGACGACTGGTGATGCGCCATCGCCGATACCCGGTGAGACGCGTTAATATTTGTGATTATTTTTTTCTACAGGGATTGGTAACTTGGCTGGATACCCCCATCCTGTCGCGCACAATCCAAGAGGTGATTGATGCGCGCCAACTCGTCTGATCCACAAGACACCGTCACAGCGACACAACCGATCAAAGCTGAGCGTCTGCGCTTGCTGGATCGAATCAGCAAATACCGTCAACCCATCGGTCTGGCGGTCACTTTGCTGCTGTTCGCCATCGCGCTGATTGCCTGTCGTCACCTGCTGAGCGAACTCGACCTGTACGCGCTGCACGACTCGATCCTGGAAGTGCCGAGACCGGCCTTGCTGGGAGCGTTAGGCGCGACCGTCGTCGGCTTCATCATTCTGCTGGGTTACGAATGGTCGGCCAGCCGTTATGCCGGCGTGACACTGGCGCCGCGAGTCGTGGCGCTGGGGGGCTTCACCGCCTTCGCCATCGGCAATGCCATCGGTCTGTCGCTGCTGTCGGGGGGCTCGGTTCGCTACCGTCTATATGCACGGCATGGCGTGGGGGCTTCGGAAGTCGCGCACATGACGCTGTTTGCCAGCCTCTCGCTCGGCTGCGCCCTCCCGCC
Organism: Pseudomonas sp. Pseusp15; assembly: GCF_059492165.1. NCBI lineage: Bacteria > Pseudomonadati > Pseudomonadota > Gammaproteobacteria > Pseudomonadales > Pseudomonadaceae > Pseudomonas > Pseudomonas sp. Pseusp15. The sequence continues at coordinate 338,766 of NZ_CP168523.1, read as the reverse complement.
CCTGGCCGCCCTCGCCACCCTCAGCAACCTGCCCGCCGCCTCGCTGGCCCTGGGTTTCTCCGAGACGTTGCTGGGTGCGATTGCAGGGGCCGTGCTGCTGCTCGCCACGGTACTGGCGATCGGTATCTACCGCCGTCGCTTGCCGGAACAGCCTTACCCGGACAACCTGCTGGTCAAGGTCGGCCGCCGCACCTTGCGCCTGCCGGGCCGCCGCCTGACCTTCCTGCAACTGGTCATCACCGCCCTGGACGTGGCCGCCGCCGCGACAGTGCTCTATCTGTTGCTGCCCGAAGCGCCACCCTTCGGTGCGTTCCTGCTGGTCTATCTATTGGCCCTGGCCGCTGGCGTGCTCAGCCATGTACCCGGCGGTGTCGGGGTGTTCGAAGCGATTTTGCTGGCGGCCTTCGCCGACAAGCTCGGTGCCGCGCCACTGGCTGCCGCCCTGCTGCTCTACCGCCTGATCTACGTGATCTTGCCGCTGCTGGTGGCTTGCGTACTGCTGCTGATCAACGAAGGCCAGCGCCTGTTTCAGACACGCCAGACGCTACGCGCCGCCTCAGGCCTGGCCGCACCGATTCTGGCGGTGCTGGTGTTCCTGTCCGGCGTGGTGTTGCTGTTCTCTGGCGTAACGCCGGAGATCGATACGCGCCTTGAACACATCGGCTTTCTGATCCCGCATCGACTGGTCGACGCCTCGCACTTCGGCGCCAGCCTGGTGGGCGTGCTCTGCCTGCTGCTGGCTCAGGGCTTGCGTCGCCGCCTGTCGGCCGCGTGGATGCTGACCACCATTCTGTTGTTGGTCGGCGCCGTGCTCTCTCTGCTCAAAGGCTTCGATTGGGAAGAAGCCAGCCTGATGACCCTGACAGCAAGTTTGCTGGGGGTTTTCCGGCGTTCGTTTTACCGTCCCAGCCGCCTGACCGAGCTGCCGTTTTCGCCGCTGTATCTGGTGTCGAGTCTTTGCGTACTCGGCGCATCGATCTGGTTGCTGCTGTTCGCCTATCAGGACGTTCCGTACAGCCATCAACTCTGGTGGCAGTTCACCCTCGACGCCGACGCCCCGCGAGGCTTGCGTTCGTTGCTGGGTGCCGCGGTGCTGCTGGTGGTGGTGTCCCTGACGTGGCTGCTGCGTACCGCGCGTCCGATAATCCACCTGCCAACCTCCGATGAACTGGAGCGCGCGGCTAATATCCTCATGGCCTCGTCCCAACCGGATGGCGGCCTGGCCCTGACCGGTGACAAGGCGCTGCTGTTTCACCCCAACGACGAGGCGTTCCTGATGTACGCCCGCCGTGGCCGCAGCCTGGTAGCGCTGTATGACCCGATCGGCCCGACCCAGCAACGGGCGGAAATGATCTGGCAGTTCCGTGACCTGTGCGATATCCACCACGCCCGCCCTGTGTTTTATCAAGTGCGTGCCGAGAACTTGCCGTACTACATGGACATCGGCCTGACTGCGATCAAGCTCGGCGAAGAAGCCCGGGTCGACCTCAAGCGTTTCGATCTCGAAGCCAAAGGCAAAGAGATGAAGGACCTGCGCTACACCTGGAACCGTGGCACCCGTGACGGCCTTTCGCTGGAGATCCATGAGCCGGGGCAAGCGCCGATGGACGAGCTCAAGGTGATTTCCGATGCCTGGCTGACCGGCAAGAATGTGCGCGAGAAAGGCTTCTCGCTCGGACGTTTCAGTGATGACTACCTCAAGCACTTCCGCGTTGCGGTGATTCGTTTCGAAGGGCGCCCGGTGGCGTTCGCCAACCTGCTCGAGACCTACGGCCATGAACTGGCCAGCCTCGACCTGATGCGCGCACACCCCGACGCCCCTAAGCTGACCATGGAATTCATGATGGTCGGCCTGATTCAACATTATAAAAATCATGGATACGCGCGCTTCAGCCTGGGCATGGTGCCATTGTCGGGGTTGCAACCCCGGCGCGGCGCACCACTGACCCAGCGCTTGGGCTCGATGGTGTTCCGCCGTGGTGAGCAGCTGTATAACTTCCAAGGTTTGCGCCGCTTCAAAGACAAGTTCCAGCCTGACTGGGAACCCCGTTATATGGCCGTGCCCGCCGGACTCGATCCGCTGGTGGCCCTGGCCGATACTGCCGCCCTGATTGCGGGCGGCTTGACTGGATTGGTGAAACGCTGATGATTCAACGCTCCCTGCGGTACGTACTGGCCACACTGGTAGTGCTGGCCCTGATTGTCGGTAGCGGTTACTGGTACCTGAAACGCCCGGCACCCGAACCGACCCTCGAACTGCTGACGCCAGCCGATGGCGCCGCGATGACCCGCGTCATCCCCGGCACCACGCCGCGCGCGCAGGTGCTGGTGGCGGTCAATGAAGAGCAGAAGCTCAGCGATAAACAATTGATGACCCTGAGCCGCAGCGGCTCTGCGCAGATCGTCCAGGTGATCCTGCCCAAGGACTGCATCCAGCAAAGTCGCGCTCTGCAGGCAGGCCTCAGAGAGCTCAAAGGCCCGGCAACCCTGGTCAGCGGCATCGGCCCTGGCGCCGTGCTGGCGTGGCGCTGGCTGGCCGAGCAGAAGGACGACAAGGCCCAGGCCATTTCGGTTGACCTGGCCCTGGAGAAACCTGGCTGCACTCATCTGCTGCCAAAAAGTGCCGCCCACGGTCACTGGCTGGTGGCCTGGAACGACAACCCGGACGACACCAGCGCCGGCTTCGTGCGTGACCAGCCCAACGCCGAAACCAGCATCAGCGACTACGACATCAACCTGCCGCAAGTGCTGAACAACGAACTGCGCAAAACCCTCGTCGGTGGCGATAAAGCCGCTGGCGGCCTGCAGATTCCGGTGGTCGAAGTGCCAGCCGGCCAAGCCAAGGACACCGTGACCCTATTCCTCTCCGGCGACGGCGGCTGGCGCGACCTGGACCGCGACGTGGCCGGCGAGATGGCCAAGATCGGCTACCCAGTGGTCGGCATCGACACCCTGCGCTACTACTGGCAGCACAAGAGCCCGGAACAAAGCGCCCTGGACCTGACCGAACTGATGCAGCACTACCGGCAGAAATGGGGCACCAAGCGCTTCATCCTGACCGGCTACTCATTCGGCGCCGACGTTCTGCCAGCCATCTACAACCGCCTGCCGGAAGCCGAACAGCAGCGGGTCGACGCAATCATCCTGCTGGCCTTCGCCCGCACCGGCAGCTTCGAGATCGAAGTCGAAGGCTGGCTCGGCAACGCCGGCAAAGAAGCCGCCACCGGCCCGGAAATGGCCAAGCTGCCGCCGGCGAAAGTGGTGTGCATCTACGGAGAGGAAGAAGTCGACGAGAGCGGCTGCACCGACAAGACCGCCGTGGGCGAAGCGATGAAACTGCCTGGCGGCCATCACTTCGACGAGAACTACCCGGCGTTGGCGCAGCGATTGGTGGATGCCATCGTGAAGCGTCAAGCGAAGGAGACGGCGGCTCAGGAGTGATCTGAGTCCCCGTACACAAAAAAGCCCCCGACACCTTATGGTTGCGGGGGCTTTTTCATTAGCACGCAATTTAACCGCACCACAGGGGGCTGCGCTGAACTCAGATAAATGGGGACATGTTTAGTCTCGTTTACAGAAGGTGTCACAATATCGGATGACGCCCGCAGACCTTGTAGGCAAACTCCGAATCTTTCTTTTTGGGCACTTTGCCGTCTTGTTGCGTTTTTCTTCGACGGGATACTCTCGGACGTCGCTGACCATTCAGCGATCGGGCTTGGAAACCCGTCGAGCGAATAGCAACAACGTGCCCAACATGACCGCGGACCTTTACGGCTGCAATCTTGTGTCATGGCGGTTGTGCGTGGGACGTCTTCGGACGTGCCGGTTTCCTAGGCTCCCGGTTTTCCAACCTGCGCACAGCTGCCACCCATTCGCTTGGAAACGAACGTGGCAGCTCCTCAGGCTTAGGAAATAGACATGACTAAAACAGATTCAAGCGCGATTTCAGAACTAAAAACCCTCGGCTTCACCCCTCTCATCTACTGCTCGGATCAGGCGCTATTCAACGTCCGCGCCGGCGTCCCCATCGTTGATGCCTTGTCACAAGCCTCCGACCTGCTGTTCCTCGTCAGATCATTTACCGAGGATGCAGCCTACGCAAAAGACACCGACCGCCACGCCTGGGCCGCGCATTACCTGACGGCGATGAGTAAGGCCGTGATTGATGATGTGGTGAAGGTGCTGACACCGCGACCCGCCCGAACAAAGACCGAATCTGAAGAAGAGTTGCCTGAAAGCAAGTAAAGGCACAGACACAAAAAAGCCCCCGCTACCTTCATGGCAACGGGGGCTTTTTCATGGGGCTTACATCTCGACCTGGGTACCTAGTTCAATCACCCGGTTCAGCGGCAGATTGAAGAAACGCAGGTTGCCATTGGCGTTTTTCAGCATGAAGGCGAACAACGCCTCGCGCCAGCGGGCCATGCCTTCGAGCTTGGAGGCGATGACTGTCTCGCGGCTGAGGAAGTACGTGGTGCGCATCGGGCTGAAGTCCAGGTTATCGAGATGACACAGCTTCAGTGCTTGCGGCACGTCCGGCTCGTCGGTGAAACCGAAGTGCAGGATGACCCGGAAGAAGCCTTCGCCGTAAGAATCGACCTCGAAACGTCGTTGCGGCGGGACGCGCGGGATGTCTTCGTACACCACTGTCAGCAACACCACTTGCTCGTGCAGCACCTGGTTATGCAGCAGATTGTGCAACAGCGCGTGGGGCACGGCATCCGGGCGAGCGGTAAGGAACACAGCGGTGCCCTGGACCCGATGTGGCGGTTGCACGCGGATACTGCTGATGAAGATCGGCAGCGGCAACCCGCCTTCGTCCAGGCGATCGACCAGCAGTTGCTTGCCGCGTTTCCAGGTGGTCATCAGGACGAACAGTGCGATACCGGCGATCACCGGGAATGCACCACCCTGAACGATTTTTGGCACGTTGGCGGCGAAGTACAGACCGTCCACCAACAGGAAGCCGAGTAACACCGGGACCGCAAGAACCGGTGGCCACTTCCACAGCAGCAACATCACCGCCGACACCAGAATCGTGGTCATCAGCATGGTCCCGGTCACCGCCACGCCGTAGGCCGAGGCCAGGGCGCCGGAGGACTCGAAGCCCAGTACCAGCAGGATCACGCCGACCATTAGCGCCCAGTTCACCGCGCCGATGTAAATCTGCCCTTGTTCGGCACTGGAGGTGTGCTGAATGCGCATGCGCGGAATGTAGCCGAGCTGGATCGCCTGGCGGGTCAGGGAGAATGCACCGGAGATGACCGCTTGCGAGGCAATCACCGTGGCCATGGTCGACAACGCGACCAACGGGATCAGCGCCCAGCTTGGCGCCAGCAGATAGAACGGGTTGCGGGCCGCTTCCGGATCACCGAGCAGCAATGCGCCCTGACCGAAGTAGTTCAGTACCAGTGCGGGCAATACCAGGATGAACCAGGCCCGAGCGATCGGCTTGCGACCGAAGTGGCCCATGTCCGCGTACAGCGCCTCGGCACCGGTCAACGCCAGCACCACGGCGCCAAGAATCGTGATCCCCATGCCTGGATGGTCCATGAAGAAGCGTACGCCCCAGACCGGGTTTATCGCCTGCAACACTTCCGGGTGTTGGTTGATGCCGTACACGCCCAGCGCGCCGAGTACCAGAAACCAGGTGACCATGATCGGCCCGAACAGAATGCCGATCCGGGCCGTACCATGACGCTGGATCAGAAACAGCGCCACCAGCACGATCAACGACAGCGGCACCACCCAATGGTCAATGCCTTCGAAGGCCAGCCCCAGCCCTTCGATCGCCGAAAGAACGGAAATCGCCGGGGTGATCATGCTGTCGCCGTAGAACAGCGCCGTGCCGATCAGCCCGCAGACAACCAGCAGCGTGCGCAATTTTGCATGCCCCCCCGCCGCTCGTCGTGCCAGCGCGGTCAAGGCCATGATCCCGCCTTCGCCCTGGTTGTCGGCACGCAGCACGAACATCATGTATTTGATCGACACGACCCAGATCAGCGACCAGAAGATCAGCGCCAGAATGCCCAGCACGCCGTCATGGTTGACGGGCACGCCATAGCCACCGGAAAACACTTCTTTTAGGGTGTACAACGGGCTCGTGCCGATGTCGCCATAAACCACTCCGACCGCCGCAACCAGCATGCTGATCGGCTTCGCCGCCGAATGTCCGCCGGCTATCGCCTGACTACTTGCCTGCCCCATCCATCACTCCTACTACTCAGATCCGGGCTTCTTCAAAGAAGCACTATGATTTGTGGTGCAGCATGCACTGTTTTACTTGTTGTTACAGACGATTTATTGACTGTAAAAAATCGGTAAAGCGTAAAGGCGCGAAGCATAGCGCAGCACTCGTCGTATTTCCCTGCATAAAGCTGGTCAAGTGCGCCGCCCATCGTTAGAATTGCGCACTTTTTGACCAGAGGGTGCAACATAGCGCCCGTCTGTCGCCTTGCCGTCATCGGCTGGAGGCGTCACAAATACCGAGGTTAGACATGTCCACCACTCCTGCGCCGGCCAATCCAAAGGTTGGCTTCGTATCCCTGGGTTGCCCGAAAGCACTGGTCGACTCCGAGCGCATCCTTACCCAGCTGCGCATGGAAGGCTATGACGTTGTGTCCACTTATCAGGACGCCGACGTCGTGGTGGTCAATACCTGCGGCTTTATCGACTCGGCCAAGGCTGAGTCCCTGGAAGTGATCGGCGAAGCCATCAAGGAAAACGGCAAGGTCATCGTGACCGGCTGCATGGGCGTCGAAGAAGGCAATATCCGTAACGTGCACCCGAGTGTGCTGGCCGTGACCGGTCCGCAGCAGTACGAGCAAGTGGTCAACGCCGTGCACGACGTCGTGCCGCCGCGTCAGGATCACAACCCGCTGATCGACCTGGTGCCGCCGCAAGGGATCAAACTGACCCCGCGCCACTACGCCTACCTGAAGATTTCCGAAGGCTGCAACCACAGCTGCAGCTTCTGCATCATCCCGTCGATGCGCGGCAAACTGGTCAGCCGCCCGGTCGGTGACGTGCTCGACGAGGCCCAACGCCTGGTCAAGTCCGGCGTCAAAGAGCTGCTGGTGATTTCCCAGGACACCAGCGCCTATGGCGTCGACGTGAAATACCGCACCGGTTTCTGGAACGGCGCGCCGGTGAAAACCCGCATGACCGAACTCTGCGAAGCCCTGAGCACCCTCGGTGTCTGGGTGCGCCTGCACTACGTTTACCCGTACCCGCACGTCGACGAGCTGATCCCGCTGATGGCCGCCGGGAAAATCCTGCCGTACCTGGACATCCCGTTCCAGCACGCCAGCCCGAAAGTCCTCAAAGCCATGAAACGCCCGGCTTTCGAAGACAAGACCCTGGCGCGCATCAAGAACTGGCGCGAAATCTGCCCGGACCTGATCATCCGTTCGACCTTCATCGTCGGCTTCCCCGGCGAAACCGAAGAAGACTTCCAGTACCTGTTGAACTGGCTGACCGAAGCCCAGCTGGACCGCGTCGGCTGCTTCCAGTACTCGCCGGTCGAAGGCGCACCGGCCAACGATCTGGACCTGGAGATCGTTCCGGACGACGTCAAGCAAGACCGCTGGGATCGCTTCATGGCGCACCAGCAGGCCATCAGCTCGGCACGCCTGCAAATGCGCATCGGCCGTGAGATCGAAGTGCTGGTGGACGAAGTCGACGAGCAAGGCGCGGTTGGCCGCTGCTTCTTCGATGCCCCGGAAATCGACGGCAACGTGTTCATCGACAATGGCAGCAACCTGAAGCCGGGCGACAAGGTCTGGTGCAAAGTGACTGACGCCGACGAATACGACCTGTGGGCTGAACAGATCTAAACGCAAAAAATACGAAAAGCCCTGCTCTCTTGACGAGATGCGGGGCTTTTTTACGTCTATCGTTTTGTGGGAGAAAAAACTCGCAGCCTTACAGGAACGGCTCTTAACAGAAGGAGCAAGCGGCCATGCGCCAACATTCGGTCATTTACACACCGAAACAGAGCGACTACGAAGAACTCACCCGCGTGTGGGAAGCCTCGGTGCGCGCTACCCATGACTTTCTGCCCGACAGCTACATCGAACTGCTGAAGAACCTGGTCCTGACCCGCTACCTCGACGCCGTCATGCTGATCTGCACCAAAGACTCGCGCCAGCGCATCACCGGGTTCGCCGGCGTGGCGGCGGGCAAGATCGAAATGCTGTTCATCGATCCGGATCACCGTGGCCAAGGCCTGGGCAAGCAATTACTGCGCTATGCCCTGGAACACCTGAACGCCGATGAGCTGGACGTCAACGAGCAGAACCCACAGGCCCTGGGTTTTTACTTCAAGCAGGGCTTCGAGGTAATTGGTCGTTCGGAACATGACGGTATGGGCCAGCCTTACCCGTTGCTGCACATGCGTTTGCGCCAGGGCCAGCAACTGGCGCGCAATGGCTGACACACCATGGCGCCATGTGGGAACGGGCTTGCTCGCTCCCACATTAAAAACACATGAGGCAAATGGACTCGCGATTAACCCGCGCCCAGCAGGTACAATGCCCACCCCTTTTTTGTTACGGCCCTGTCATGACTGACCCGATTCGTCTCTCCAAACGCCTCATCGAACTCGTCGGCTGCTCCCGTCGGGAGGCTGAGCTATTCATCGAGGGCGGCTGGGTCACCGTCGACGGTGAAGTCATCGACGAGCCGCAGTTCAAGGTGGACACCCAGAAAGTCGAGCTCGACCCAGAGGCCAAGGCCACTGCGCCGGAGCCGGTGACCATCCTGATGAACGTCCCGGCGGGCATGGACGCGGACAGCGCCATGGCGACCCTCAGCGCCGCGACCCTGAGCGAAGAACACCGCTACGGCAAACGTCCGCTCAAGGGCCACTTTCTGCGCCTGACCGCCAGCGCCGACCTGCAGGCCAACGCCAGCGGTCTGCTGGTGTTCACCCAGGACTGGAAGATTCTGCGCAAACTCACCGCCGATGCCAGCAAGATCGAGCAGGAATATGTGGTCGAGGTCGAAGGCGACATGGTGGCTCACGGCCTCAACCGCCTGAACCACGGCCTGACGTACAAGGGCAAGGAACTGCCGCCGGTCAAGGCCAGCTGGCAGAACGAAAACCGTCTGCGCTTTGCCATGAAAAACCCACAACCGGGTGTGATCGCCCTGTTCTGCCAGGCCGTCGGCCTCAAGGTCGTCGCCATCCGCCGCATCCGCATCGGCGGTGTGTCCATCGGCAAAGTGCCGTTGGGGCAATGGCGCTACCTGTCCGGCAAAGAGAAGTTCTAAGGCTTTTCCCGCCGCCATACATTTCGGCGCCGCAGCTTCATGCGGCGCCCACAGCGAAATATCAGGACTGCACACATGATTCATAACGACGTACTGCGCAGCGTGCGCTACATGCTCGACATCAGCGACAAGAAAGTCATCGAGATCATCAAGCTCGGCGGCATGGACGTCACTCTGGAAGACCTGGTGACGTACCTCGACAAGAAAGAAGAAGACGAGGAAGGTTTCGTACGCTGCCCGGACGAAGTCATGGCGCATTTCCTTGATGGCCTGGTGATCTTCAAGCGTGGCAAGGACGAAAGCCGTCCGCCGCAGCCGATCGAAGTGCCGGTGACCAACAACATCATCCTGAAGAAATTGCGCGTCGCCTTCGAACTGAAGGAAGACGACATGCACGCCATCCTCAAGGCCGCCGAGTTCCCGGTGTCCAAGCCTGAGCTGAGCGCGCTGTTCCGCAAGTTCGGCCACACTAACTACCGCCCGTGCGGCGATCAATTGCTGCGCAACTTCCTCAAGGGCCTGACCCTGCGCGTGCGCCCGCAGTAAATCGCGCCGCGCGCCCTGTAGGAGCCGGCTTGCTGGCGATGGCGATCTTGAGAACGCCATCGCCAGCAAGCCGGCTCCTACAAGCGCGGTCGCAGACCAATCTGTATAGATGTTCATTCCGCGCAAAAATAGTGGCTCCGCTTCCGGCGGCTGAAGACTAGGGTGTATTGACCCTCAGCTCTCAGGACTCGCCATGCATCCCTACTTCTCTCTGCAAGGCCGCACCGCTCTGGTGACCGGCGGCACCCGCGGTATCGGCAAAATGATCGCCAAGGCTTATGTCGAGGCCGGCGCCATCGTGTACGTGTGCGCCCGGGATGCCGAAGCCTGTCAGCAAACTGCCGATGAGCTGAGTGCCTTCGGGATTTGCCACGCCGTGGCCGCCAACCTGGCTAATGAAGAAGGCGTTCAACAACTGGCCGCGCAATTGAGCGAACAGATCGGTCAGCTGGATATTCTGGTGAACAATGCCGGTACCACCTGGGGTGCGCCGCTGGAGAGTTACCCGGTCAAGGGCTGGGAAAAAGTCATGCAGCTCAACGTCACCTCGGTGTTCAACTGCATCCAGCAATTTCTACCGCTGCTGCGCAAGGCCGGTTCGGCGGCGAATCCGGCACGGATCATCAACATTGGCTCGGTGGCCGGGATTTCTTCCTTCGGCGAACAGGCGTATGCCTACGGCCCGAGCAAAGCCGCCCTGCATCAACTGTCGCGGATTCTGGCGCGAGAGTTGGTGAGCCAGCACATCAACGTCAACGTAATCGCACCGGGACGTTTCCCGAGCAAGATGACTCAGCACATCGGCAACGATGAGCAGGCGCTGGCCGAGGACACGGCGTTGATTCCGATGAAGCGCTGGGGCCGGGAGGAAGAAATGGCGGCGCTGGCGATTAGCCTGGCGAGCACGGCCGGGGCGTATATGACCGGGAATGTCATTCCTTTGGATGGCGGGTTTAGTCTCTAGATCGGCGGCGCGGCTATCGCGGGCAAGCCACGCTCCCACAGGTTTTATGCCGTACACAACATTTGCGTTCACTCGAGAACCTTGTGGGAGCGTGGCTTGCCCGCGATGACGGAGTAATAGGCAGCACCGATCTCGAGGCCGCTCGGGTTATCATGCCGCCCTAATCCCGGCCTCGACCCCAGACCATGACCTACAGCGTTTCCCCCATCGGCTTCGTGCGCTCCTGCTTCAAGGAGAAGTTCGCCATTCCGCGTCAACCGCAACTGGCCCCGGCTGCTCGGGGCGTACTGGAGCTGGTGGCGCCGTTCGATCAGGGTGATGCGGTACAGGGGCTGGAGCAGGTCAGCCATGTGTGGCTGCTGTTCCTGTTCCATCAAGCGCTGGAAGAAAAGCCACGCCTCAAAGTCCGCCCGCCGCGCCTGGGCGGTAACAAATCCATGGGCGTGTTCGCCACCCGCGCAACGCATCGTCCTAATGGCATCGGCCAGTCGGTGGTCAAACTGGACAAGGTCGAAGCCAATCGACTGTGGATCTCCGGCATCGACTTGCTGGACGGCACGCCAGTTCTCGACATCAAACCTTACGTGCCCTACGCCGACATCATCGACACGGCGTCCAACGACATCGCCAGCGCCCCGCCGCTGCTGATTCCCGTGCAGTGGACGGACTCGGCTCTGCAACAGGCCCACGGCCACGCTCAGCGGCTTGGCGAGCCTCTGGTCGAGTTGATCGAGCAATGCCTGGCACAAGACCCACGCCCGGCGTACCAGATTCCTACGCCTGAGCGCGAATACGGCGCGCAGTTCTGGGATCTGGATGTGCGCTGGCATTATCCTGAGACGGGCGTGATCCGCGTCCTGGAAGTCATTCCCGCAAAAGCCTGAACCCCGGAAACGAAAAAGCCCGCATGACCTTCTCAGGTCATGCGGGCTTTTCTGTGCACTACGCCATTGAATGTAGGAGCCGGCTTGCTGGCGATAGCGCTTTGAAGTTTGCCATCGCCAGCAAGCCGGCTCCTACAAGTGACCTTCGGTCACTTCTCGACGAACGCACGCTCGATCAGGTAATCACCCGGCTCGCGCATCCGCGGCGAAACAGTCAGGCCGAAGCTGTTCAACACTTCGCTGGTCTCGTCGAGCATGCTCGGGCTGCCGCACAGCATGGCGCGGTCGTCCTGCGGGTTGATCGGCGGCAGGCCGATGTCGCTGAACAGCTTGCCGCTGCGCATCAGGTCGGTCAGGCGGCCTTCGTTTTCGAACGGCTCGCGGGTCACGGTCGGGTAGTAGATCAACTTGTCACGCAGGGCCTCACCGAAGAACTCGTTCTGCGGCAGGTGCTCGGTGATGAATTCGCGGTAAGCGACTTCGTTGACGTAACGCACGCCGTGGCACAGGATCACCTTTTCGAAACGCTCGTAGGTTTCGGGGTCCTGGATGACGCTCATGAACGGCGCCAGACCGGTACCGGTGCTGAGCAGGTACAAATGCTTGCCAGGCTTCAAGTCATCCAGCACCAGGGTGCCGGTAGGCTTCTTGCTGATGATGATCTCGTCGCCTTCCTTCAGATGCTGCAACTGGGAAGTCAGCGGGCCATCAGGCACTTTGATGCTGAAGAACTCGAGATGCTCTTCCCAGTTCGGGCTGGCAATCGAGTAAGCGCGCATGAGCGGCCGGCCGTTGGGCTGTTGCAGGCCGATCATCACGAACTGACCGTTCTCGAAGCGCAGGCCCGGATCGCGGGTGCACTTGAAGCTGAACAGAGTGTCGTTCCAGTGATGAACACTGAGGACACGCTCGTGGTTCATGTTGCTCATGTACGTGGGACTCCTGGAGATTTTGCCTGCGCCAATGATGTGCACAATTGCATCGCATTCTAATGGCAGCGACAATATCTGTTAAATGGATTATTAAGATAAGGGTTATCGGTTATATCGATATGCGATTTACTCTCCGTCAACTTCAAGTATTCGTCGCCGTCGCCCAGCAGGAAAGCGTATCCCGTGCCGCGGGCCTGCTCAACCTCTCGCAATCGGCGGCGAGCACCTCGATCACCGAGCTGGAGCGCCAGTGCAGCTGTCAGCTGTTCGATCGCGCCGGCAAACGGCTGAGCCTCAACGCCCTCGGCAAACAGCTATTGCCGCAAGCGGTGGCCCTGCTCGATCAGGCCAAGGAAATCGAAGACTTGCTCAACGGCAAGTCCGGTTTCGGCTCCCTGGCGGTCGGCGCGACCCTGACCATCGGCAATTACCTGGCCACCCTGCTGATCGGCAGCTTCATGCAGCGCCATCCGGAAAGCCAGGTGAAGCTGCATGTGCAGAACACCGCCAACATCGTGCAACAGGTGGCTCACTATGAAATTGATCTGGGTCTAATCGAAGGCGACTGCAGCCATCCGGACATCGAAGTGCAGAGCTGGGTCGAAGATGAACTGGTGGTGTTCTGCGCGCCCCAGCATCCGCTGGCTCAACGCGGTATTGCCACTATGGAGGAGCTGAGTCATGAGGCGTGGATTCTCCGAGAACAAGGCTCGGGCACGCGGCTGACCTTTGACCAGGCCATGCGTCACCACCGCAGCGCGCTAAACATTCGCCTGGAACTGGAACACACCGAAGCGATCAAGCGCGCGGTGGAATCGGGTTTGGGGATTGGCTGCATTTCGCGCCTGGCGCTGCGCGATGCGTTCCGTCGTGGCAGCCTGGTGCCGGTAGAAACACCGGATCTGGACCTGGCGCGGCAGTTCTATTTCATCTGGCACAAACAGAAATATCAGACCTCGGCGATGCGCGAGTTCCTCGAACTGTGCCGCGCCTTCACCGCCGGGGTTCAGCGCAGCGACGAGATCGTTCTGCCTGCCATCGCTTAAAGCAGGATCACCGCCCATACCAGCGCGATCATGCTCAATGCCACGAGTTGAGCGGCACTGCCCATGTCCTTGGCGTTCTTGGACAGTGGGTGCCGCTCCAGGGAAATGCGGTCGATGGCCGCTTCGACCGCCGAGTTGAGCAATTCGACGATCAGCGCCAACAGGCAGACTGCAATCAGCAGCGCCTGCTCGACACGGCTGACATTCAGGAAGAACGACAGCGGAATCAGGATGGCATTGAGCAACACCAGTTGCCGGAAGGCCGCCTCGCCAGTGAAGGCCGCGCGCAGGCCGTCAAAGGAATAGCCGGAGGCGTTGAGGATGCGTTTTAGGCCGGTCTGGCCTTTGAAAGGTGACATAGAGTAAGCAACTGACCAAAAAGGAGTGGGAAAGCTAGATTAAGCAAAGTCAAAAAAGCGTGAATACATAACACCTTAGTGGCTCGAAATTGACTCAAGTTGTTGCAAGAGCAGCGCCGCCTGAGTCCGGGTCCGTACATTCAGCTTACGGAAAATCGCGGTGACGTGGGCCTTGATCGTCGCTTCGGAAACGCTCAATTCGTAAGCAATCTGCTTGTTCAGCAAACCTTCACAGACCATGGTCAACACCCGGAACTGCTGGGGCGTCAGGCTGGCCAGGCCTTCACTGGCAGCCTTGGCTTCGTCGGAAACGCTGACGGCTTCGAAGGCCTGGGGCGGCCAGAAAACATCACCATCGAGCACCGCGCGTACGGCTTTTTGAATGACACTCAAGTCACTGGACTTGGGAATGAAACCGCTGGCGCCGAATTCACGGGACTTCACCATGATCGACGCTTCTTCCTGCGCCGACACCATCACCACTGGAATCTGCGGGTACTGACCGCGCAACAGCACCAGCCCGGAAAAACCGTAGGCCCCTGGCATGTTCAGGTCCAGCAACACCAGGTCCCAATCGGCCTTTTCGGTCAGACGACTTTCCAGCTCGGCAATGCTCGCCACTTCCACCAGCCGGACATCCGGGCCCAGGCCCAGGGTCAATGCTTGATGCAAGGCACTACGAAAAAGAGGGTGGTCATCGGCAATCAGGATTTCGTATGTGGCCATTTTTCAAATGATCCTGTTTTTCAAACAACTCCAGGTGCAGCCACGCAGATGCACCAACAGGGCACGTTCAACGCCAATCACATGGCTATTCACGTAAAAATACGGCGTATCAAACGATGGCCGCGCCCCAATCGGCGCCAAGCATGCCCAGCGAAACCGGGGTGGTCAAGATACATAACCGGTACAGTTCTTTGCAGTATGGGCGACAATCAGAACATGGCGGGGACGTCGTTATGAACAAACCGCATCAGCTCGGCGTGGGCCGGTGTGGCGAGGTTCATGTCCAGCTGTTTTTTCGCATCCAGATAATGCTGACTGAACACGTCAAAATAAGCGTCCAGCGCTGACGCAGCCTCGGTATCACCGGCCAGATCGAGACACAGTGCAGCCACTTCAGCGGTGCATAAATGTTCGCTACGGGTGGAGCGGCGCAGTCGATAACGTGACAGTTTTTCGGGCAGCAGGCTCAAGATCGGCAAGCGATCAAAATACGGGCTCTTGCGAAAGATCTTACGGGCTTCGGTCCAGGTGGCGTCCAGCAGAATGAACAGCGGGCGCTTGGTGCTATCGACCGCGACACTGTGGGTAACTCGCTCGGGTTCGACGTATTCGCCCGGAAACACCAGGTACGGTTGCCATTGCGGATCGGCCAACAGCGCCAGCAGTTGCTCATCAGTCTCGGTACGCGACCAGATGAATGCATGATTGTCGCGCACCACATCAGCGATCAGCCAACCGGTGTTACTTGGCTTGAATACTTCTTTGTTGGTCATGATCAGGCACACGCCCGAGCGGGCCTCGACCGACGGGCGCCAGGCACACAGGCAATGACTTTCAATCACGCGGCAATCACGGCATCGCGGCGCTCTCCAGCCACGGGCCTGAATCGGCTTGATGCCCTCCTCCTCTCGCTGATCGCGCAAGCGGGCGACGGCGTTTGCGGCAAAGCGCGGGGTGACAGGGTTCATCGCAGGCAGCACCGTAGTGGATGGAAAATCGACACGAAAAACACTCGCAAGGGCAAAAAGTCGCGGCAGTTTATCAGAGCAGCCGGTGCAAGCCTGTACCGCTCAGACCTCCTCCCCTATAATTCGCCGCCACTGAACGCACAGTCATGTGTCTGGTCGAACCACCAGTCACTGAACCAGGAGAGTTTCATGCTGCGCCTTATCGTTCCCACCGCTGCCATTTTGCTGGCGTCGTCCTTTAGCGCTCAGGCTGCATCCTTGAGTGAGCAGAATCTCAACAGAGAGCTGCGAAACGTCGCCGTACAAAGCAGCGTTGGCACTCCACGGGCGATCAACGAAGACATTCTTGATCAGGGCTACACTGCCGAAGGAAAAGTGCTGATCAACCACTTGAGCGTGCAAAGCAGCCACGCCGAAAAAATGCGCGCCGATCCCAAAGCGGTGTACTTCCAGCTTGGCGCCTCCGTATGCAGAAACCCAGGGTTCCGCAAGCTGATGGCCAAGGGCGCGATCATGCGTTACGACTTCACCGAGGTGAAGACCAACCGTCCGGTCGGCTCCGCAAGCTTCCAGGACTCGGACTGCCCGAAAGAGACTCCCGCGAAGAAGAAATAATTACCTGGCATTGGCGCGCCGCTGTTCATCCTCGGCGCGCAGCTCTGCCAACAGCGCCTGCAAGTAACGCGAACGTCGCTCCCCACCCTCCAGACGTCGACAGCACTCTTCTTCGAGACTCAAATGATGGGTCTCGGCCGATGCTTTCAGCAATCGATACAGTTGCGCATCGATCTCCAGAGTCACTCTGGGCATGGTTTCCCGCCTCCCTGCATGCATTGATCGCCGTTGATCACGCGATAAATCCCTGAATTGCTTGAACGTCGCGTCCTGCCGTTGACGCAAAGTTGTCGTGTCACGCCTGTAACTTAGTAAATCAGAGCGCGAGACATGCGGCTTGCGTTCAGACGAGCGGTGAAAGCACCTTGCAAATCGTCAATAAGCGGTTGCCAGGAAAGACTTTGCGGCGCAATGATCAAGCCAGCGAAAATCGTTGCGAGGGTCTAAATTCAAAGTGTTCATGTTGTTTTTTTAAGGGCAGAAAAGGGGCTGCCCATTACGGTGTCTTATTGTGCGAACGTTTCTTTCATTCAAGGGATAAGCAGAGCCCGTATGGATGGCTCGATTGCAACCGAGTCAAGTAGAGCGCCCAGGCATGGGCTTGGGCAGACAGCGACACAAGGGGTGTCGCGGCGCCGACAATTGTTTTGTCGGGGCCGAGGGTTCTGTGCAGAAGGAGAAGTTGAATGCCTTACCAACCGAATGACCTACTGAGCCGTCATTTTCAAGAAAGCGGCCACGACCTCACCAGCAAGGTCGAAGAACAACTCAACCTGGTTTCACCCAACAGCCCCAACATCCCGATTTACCGCGACATGATCCTGACCGTGCTGCGCATGGCTCAGGAAGATCACAACCGCTGGAATGCCAAGATCACCCTGCAAACCCTGCGTGAACTCGAGCACGCTTTCCGTGTGCTGGAGCAGTTCAAGGGACGGCGTAAAGTTACCGTTTTCGGCTCGGCCCGCACGCCGATAGAACACCCGCTATATGGCCTGGCCCGAGAACTGGGCGCCGCCCTGGCGCGCTCGGACCTGATGGTCATCACCGGTGCCGGTGGCGGCATCATGGCGGCGGCCCATGAAGGTGCCGGCCTGGAACACAGCCTGGGATTCAATATCACCCTGCCCTTCGAGCAACATGCCAACCCCACGGTCAATGGCACCGCCAACTTGCTGCCCTTCCACTTTTTCTTTACCCGCAAGCTGTTCTTCGTCAAGGAAGCCGATGCGCTGGTCCTGTGCCCAGGCGGTTTCGGTACGCTGGATGAAGCACTGGAGGTGCTGACCCTGATCCAGACCGGCAAAAGCCCGCTGGTGCCCGTGGTGCTACTGGATGCGCCAGGCGGCACATTCTGGCAAGGCGCGCTGGACTTCATTCACCATCAACTGGAGGAAAATCGCTATATCCTGCCGACCGACATGAAGCTGTTGAGCCTGGTCTACAGCGTCGAAGAGGCCGTGGAGCAGATCAACCAGTTCTACAGCAACTTCCACTCCAGCCGCTGGCTCAAGCATCAGTTCGTGATTCGCATGAACCACACACTCAGCGACCGGGCGCTTGAACACATGCAGGAGGCATTCGCCGACCTGTGCCTGAGCGATCATTTCCATCAGCATGCCTACAGTGGCGAGGAGCACGACGAAGCGCAGTTCAGCCATCTGGCGCGCTTGTCCTTCACCTTCAACGCTCGTGATCATGGCCGTCTGCGGGAATTGGTGGATTACATCAACCTGCCGGAAAACTGGACCCAGTCCAAACCCCAGGCGCAACAACGCATACGGCAACCGTCCAAGGTAACGTGATGCAAAAAAACGGCCCGTTATCGAAATAGCGAGCCGTTTCAGTCAATCGTCCATCCCTCGGCCGCTGAACAAGCGGCTGATCATTTCCATGGAATATCCCCGATAACTCAGGAACCTGCCCTGTTTGGCACGTTCTCGGGCGTCTATCGGTAAATGCCCGGAAAACTTGCGCCGCCAGGTGTCTTCCAGTTGCTCCTGCCAATCGATACCACTCTCGCGCAAGGCGAGCTCAATGTCGGTACGTTGCAGGCCACGCTGGCTCAGCTCTTCGCGAATGCGCAAAGGGCCATAACCGGAACGGGCACGGTAGGAAACAAAGCTTTCGAGGTAACGGGATTCGGACAACAAGCCCTCTTCCGTCAAGCGGTCGAGTGCTGTGTCGATCATTTCAGGGGGGGCGCCGCGCTGACGCAGTTTACGCGTCAGCTCGACTCGACCGTGCTCGCGTCGCGCGAGCAGGTCCATTGCAGTTCGCCGCACCGCGACGAGTGTATCGAGTACGGCGGTCATCGGATCGATCAGATATCAGCGTCAGCCAGGTCGTCTTCGGTCTCTCTGACGGCCGAAGCCTTGACGTCCGGTGCCGGGGTCAGCAGCTTGTCGCGCAACTGCTTCTCGAGAGTCGCGGCGATTTCCGGATTGTCTGCCAGGAACTTGGCCGAGTTGGCCTTGCCCTGACCGATCTTGGTGCCGTTGTAGGCATACCAGGCACCGGACTTCTCGACGAAACCGTGCAGCACACCCAGGTCGATCATCTCACCGTTGAGGTAGATGCCCTTGCCGTAAAGAATCTGGAACTCGGCCTGACGGAACGGCGAAGCCACCTTGTTCTTCACGACTTTGACGCGAGTTTCACTACCGACGACTTCATCACCTTCTTTCACCGCGCCAGTACGACGGATGTCCAGACGAACCGATGCGTAGAACTTCAGCGCGTTACCACCGGTGGTGGTTTCCGGGCTGCCGAACATCACGCCGATTTTCATGCGGATCTGGTTGATGAAGATCACCAGGCAGTTGGCGTTCTTGATGTTACCGGTGATTTTACGCAGCGCCTGGGACATCAGACGGGCTTGCAGGCCCACGTGCATGTCGCCCATTTCGCCTTCGATTTCAGCCTTTGGCACCAGAGCGGCCACGGAGTCGACGATGATCACGTCAACGGCGTTGGAACGCACCAGCATGTCGGTGATTTCCAGGGCCTGCTCGCCGGTGTCCGGCTGGGAAACCAGCAGGTCGTCGACGTTGACGCCCAGTTTGCCGGCGTACTCAGGGTCGAGAGCGTGTTCGGCGTCGACGAATGCGCAGGTCGCGCCGGCTTTTTGAGCCTGGGCGATCACCGACAATGTCAGGGTGGTTTTACCGGAGGATTCAGGACCGTAGATTTCAACGATACGGCCTTTTGGCAGGCCGCCAATGCCGAGCGCGATGTCCAGACCCAGAGAGCCAGTGGAAATGGCCGGGATCGCCTGACGGTCCTGATCGCCCATACGCATTACGGCACCCTTGCCGAATTGACGTTCGATCTGACCCAGGGCCGCAGCCAAGGCTTTCTTCTTGTTGTCGTCCATTAAAGTCCTCACGTAATCAATAAGGCCTGACGGCCAACACCTGTATAAGTAGCCAGTATTATTCCACAGCGTTTCAGGATCGCCTACCCCTGATTTGAGATTTCTCCAGCGGTATGCCGCAGCAGCCCCTCTAGCGCGGCCTTCACCGTTTGTCGGCGGACCTCGTCGCGGTTACCGGCAAAGTGCTGGACCTCGCTGAATACCTGCTCACCGACGCCCCAGGCCAACCACACCGTGCCCACGGGCTTGTTCGGCGAGCCGCCATCCGGCCCCGCCACACCGCTGACCGCCACGGCAAAACGCGCCCGGCTTTTTTCCTGGGCGCCTCGGACCATGGCCTCGACCACCTCACGACTGACCGCCCCGACGGTTGAAAACAACTCGGTCGGGACATTCAATTGCTGGGTTTTCTGACGGTTTGAGTAGGTGACATAACCGGCCTCGAACCACGCCGAGCTCCCCGGAATGCGGGTGATCGCCTCGCTGATCCCACCGCCGGTGCAGGACTCGGCGGCAGTGACGTGGGCATTGAGAAGCTGCAAGCGTCTGCCGAGTAGATCGGCCAGATGAGTGATCTCTTTCACGGCTCTCTCCTGATCGAGCGGAATGAGGCCTACCGTACACGAGCGAATCGCACTTGCAAGGTTCAGGATCGATCAAAATGTTAGTGAGCCAGAGCCCTGACATAGGCCTGACAGGCCTGCAAGGCAATCAATCCGCTGTCACCGGCGTCGGTGATGGCGATAATTCGTTGAGCATGCGCCGGGTCAAGTCGGGCTCTCGCGGCGCCATGATCCACGCCGCCGGTGCCGGAGGCAGCTGGCACTGCACAGGTTGAGGCAGCGTCATGGGCATCGAGGAGGACTGACAGGCGCACATCAGCAGTGGCAAGACGATCGCGCAGGCGACCTTGATCACGTTCGGCATCGCTAAGCGCTCGATAATGGGTTTGTTCACTGGCCGACAGTCGCTGCTCCAGGTCCAGACGCCTGTTTTGTTCGGCCTGTTGCTCGGTGGCGGCCGCCAGGGTCAGTTGATTAAGGCTCTCGGCGTGCACCCTGGCCTGTTCCGCCAGTTGCCGGCCGTAGCGCCAATCCTGAAACTGCCAGGCCAGCGCCGCCGAACAACCGGCCAGCACCAGCAGACCGATCAATCGCCAGCCGTTCAGACCGAGGACTGGCATAGCACCGCCCTCGCCCGCGCCCACAACAACAGACGATCTTGCAGGCCGTTGAGCCCACTGTTGATGCGACGAGTGATGCTGTTGAACTGGTCGCGGTCCGCCAGTTCATTCAAACCGTTCAGTTCCCAGAACCAGGCCGCAGACAGCGCGGCGTACTGCGGTTGTATCAGGAGATCTGGATTGCCGATAAGGTCGATACCGAGGTCATCACCGCACTCCTGATAGTTTGCTCGACCGGTGATCTGGATCAGGCCGCGACCGCGATATGTCCACCCATCACTGCTCGCGGCATTGCCATTACCCATGCGCGAGGCATAGGCAATGTTCGCGATCTTCTCCGGCTGACGCGCGCGCGCAGCTGCCAAATCAGCCGGGAACCGGCTTGGCCACGTCGCCATCAGACCCGGCGCATCGTAGTTCAAGTTCTCAACGACGCGGGTGAGTTGTCCGGACTCATGTCCTATCTGCGCGATGAAGGCCGCAATACGCCTAGCCGTGATGATCTGAAACCGCACCATGGCTGTATTCAGGACAGGAACAAAAACGCCGGCAACTGGGCCGGCGTTCGGGAGGATCTGCAGCAACTGCTGCTGGGTGATGGGCATACTTTTCTCCGGGAAAAAATAATCCGGCACTTGGCGGGCATCGGAATTGCGCTCTCGGCTATGGAGAGGTCGGCCACGCAATAGTGGTTGGGTAACCTGGTTGCTGCTCAATCTTTTTCAGCGCTAACTGGTAGGCCGCGTAGGCCTCGAAGGTCGCCGTATCCGCAGCATCGAGCAACCCGGCAATGTAGGCGTTAACCATGCCGGCAGTGACTTGATTGGCCGCCGACATTAGCGCATTGCACTGAGCCTGAGCGACTGCAGCGGCATCAAGCAGCCACTCAGTACCGCTCCAGACGTAGTAAGCACCGGGACAAGGGAGCAACGTATATTCGCTGGGGAGCTCGCCAAGCTCGGACCACTCCTGCGCTGCGCCGGTGGTCACGCTGTACACCGTCCCGCGATGATCGGCGAGTTGAACCGGCGCAGCGTTGACGAGCACCCAAACATTGCCCGGATCAGGCGTCGGCAACAAGTCGGCCAGCTCGACGGCATTGCTCGGCAACTGACAGCCCAAGCCAGGAACTTCGGGAAGAGAAACCGGGCCAACCAAGACACCCAGTGCATCAAACACGTAAATGGACATAAAACACCTCAGATCAATTTAATTCGGCCCGGGTAGGCAATGTTTATCGGGCGAGTCTCAGAACCTCCGGCGTACCCCGAGGCCCCGGCAACCCACTGCGCGTAGTTGTTAGTACCACCCCCCATCATTGTCGTGCCAAATGTACCTGCACCAGGCAGGGAGTGGTTGTGAGATCCGAATTGGCTGGCCTGCGAGCTACCCGCCGCACGATTCAGGTCAATTCCGAGAGACTCATCAGCGGGGCGCTGGAATCGACCCCGGGCATCTGGACAACGGAACGTGGTGGCACCGTCGCCAGAAGTCCATCCACCCTCCATGCCGGCGCGAGCGGCTTCCGTGGTCAGCATTCCTGACTGTTGCGCGTGGTCCCACAACCAGGGGAAGGAGGCCCGCGTCAACAGCGCGCCGTTCATGGCGCCGTAACCACCGGGATTAAACGAGGACGTGGTTTCAAGTACCGACCGACCCAGCGGAGTACCGTCGTAACGACTTATCGGCCACCAGTTGCCCGCGCCATCACTGCGCAAATGCCAGTAATCGCACGCCCCCATCAGGACCAAGAATGAATATCCAGCCGCATTCAGGTGGGTGTGAAATTTGATTTTGTCGGTCCCTGACGCAGTGACAACAAGGGTATTGGTGGTGTTATCCAAGCGACGAACAATGAAGTCAGTCACGCCAAGTGCCGTGTTAGAGGTAGGCAGCGTGATCGTCCGGTTAGACGCCGTCGCGTCAATAATGACCAACCCCCTCTGCGCGGCGGTCAGCGTGGTATCCGCACTGATACTGGTGACATTGCCGGTTATCTGGCCCAGTTGGGCCGCGTGCTGGCTTTGCGTTGCTGGAGCGATTTGCTCAGCCGCGCCAGTGCAGAACAGCAGGATGTATGAGCCTCCGCCGATAGAGGTGTTCCACTGCACCCATGCGTCACCGTTGGCGACCAGCTCGCCACCTCGAAGGGCTGAATGGGCACCCCCAACCATAGCGACGGCCCCCAGGCCGTCGTTGATCGTGCAGGCACCAGTGTTCGCCGTCTTGACCTTGAAGCGCAGGGGCTGGCCTTCGACGCGGGCGGTGATCGCCGGCGTGAAGTTGCAGACGTAGTTATTGGCCGTGCCGGTGTCGATGGCAAAGCTGCTTGCAGCAGATTGGCCAAGGGTACCGATGGCTTTCAGTAACTGCGTCAGGTCAACTTCACTGGGTGCCATTCCCGCCGCTGCAATCACATTCAACACCTCGCTCGTGATTGCGTTGCCCCATGTCGACGGAATCAAAGATCCCGGCGTCCCGGTGACCGGGCTCTCATCCACAAACTGTCCATTCACTAGCCCAACGCCGGGCACACTCTTTGGATAATCCACTTTTCTATCCTCTAGTCATAATTGATGTAAACCAGCGTATGCGCTGGTGCGCTGCGGTGTATCAAGCATTCCAAGGCATTGCCCGGGTTCATGCCAAAACGCTCGCCCCAGTAGCTGGCGCCGAAACGCCGCCCAAGCAGCAGGCGGCCGCCGGTGTTGAGGGTCCACATGAACTGCGCCTGCAAGGTACCGAAGTGCGCCGCACCGAAACGCGAGCGCCCCATACGCGGCGCCCTGAGTTCGGTGATGGTGGCGTTCGGGTAGCCTTGGGTGCGGGCAATCTCGACGAAATAGCCGATGGTCTGGCTGCCGACCGCGAGCAGTCGCCGGCGTACGGCGAGACGGCGATCGTCGAACAGAGGGGTTGCGCCCAGGCACGGGTCCGGCAGGTTCATTACCCGTTCCCAATCAGGCACCAGCTCGCTGACACCGGCCGGGTCCATTTCATTGAGCAGGTCGGCGGCGCGGGCGTCGAGGCGGGCCAGTTCCTGGGCGACGCCTGCAAGGACATCTTCGAGTTTCGGCACCCGCTCGGGGTCCCAGGCTGGGCCGCTGGGCAGCAGGCTGCGCAGTTGGGTGTGGTATTGCGCGGCGGTTCTTATGCCTGCCATACGCAACCTCCAAAGGTCAGCAACTGGTTGTTGGCTGCTGCTACATCGGCGATCGGCGACAAGAGTTTGTGGTCGTTTTCGCCGGTGGCGCTGCTGATGGCTTCGGCGATGTGGGTCAGCAGCAACGTGTCGCCGAGGCCCGCCTCGCGGTTATGCAGATCGCGTAGTTGCGCCTCGACAGTGGTGCGCACAGCGGTGGTGTCCGGGGTCAGGCTCAATCGGTAAGTGACAGGCACTTGCACTGGTGCCAGCACGTGCAACTCGGCAGTAACCGGGCGCAGCGGTTCGATGTAAGCCTGAACTTCGGCCAGTTGCGCGGCGGTCGGGACGGGTTCCGGGTCGTTATCGCGCATGATGAACAGCCCGACGGTGCCAGGACCAAGGTAGCTGCCGAGACACCACGCGCGAGTCACGCCGGGGCATTCCAGCGCCCAGGTTTCGTAGTCTTGCGCCGAGCCGCCATGGGGAATGATGCGATAGGAACTAATAACCCGGGAGCGCAGCGACTCCAGGCTTTCTCGCGCCACACCACCGTTGAGCCCCGGCGCCAGTACGGTAAAGCTATTGCCGACGATCCCCGCAATCGGCTGTACCGGAATCAGCGTCATGCCGGCCTCGGCATTGCCCAGGCTGCCGGCCTCGAGCGCGGCGATGGTGGTGCTGTTGAGGCCGTTGCTGGTGGTGCCAGCGGCGGTCACTTTATAGGTGCGACCGTCGCTCGATTGCAGCAGGGTGTCGACGTCCAGCACGGCACCGGCGCTGGCGGTAAAGCTGACGCTGCCGCTGGCCGCTTGTGCGGATTTGCGCGGCTGGTTCAAACGCAGTGCGGCGATCCGTTCCAGGGTCGATTCATCGGCCTTGTCCGGGAGGATCTGCTCGGCGATCCAGTCCAGGTAGCCATACAGGCCATAGGCGGCGCCACCGAGGGTGCGGGCCAGCACTTGCGCATCGGACTGGCGCAGCGAATCGCTGGCCAGGTCGCTTTGGGTGCGCTTGATCAGCACCGGCAGCGAAGGGGTTTCAAACGGCATAGATCACCTGCCAACTGTTATCAGGGTTGATGTCCAGGCGTTCGCCATCGGCCAGGGTCAGGACCGTGCGCAGGTTCAGGCGCTGGGCGTCGAGGCGTTCGCTGATGATGTCGATGGCGCTGCAGTGGCCGTCGTCGATCAGCCATTGCAGGGCTTCGCGGGCGTAGAACTCGGCGTCCATCTGGGTCTGGCGGGTCAGCTTGACCCGGCGCAACAGCCACAGCCGCGAACCGATGCGGTCGTCGGCCACCGTAGGAAAGCTGTCGCCCCACCAGCCGAAACGCTCTTCGTCGTCGAGGGCATCGTCATCGGCGGCACGGCGCCAGGTGAACAGGCTGATCAGCACTGAACGGGTCAGTGCGGCGTGGAGGTTTTGGCTGATCAACATCACTGCCCTCCCGCCGGTACACCGGTCTGGCCGTTGCCCGCTTGCACGCCGCCATGCACGTGTTTGATCTGGCTGATGCCACCGGCAATCTGATCGCCGGTGGAGACGATTTTTCCGGTCTGGTTGATCACCGGGCTGTCGATGTTCACCGCACTGCTGGCGCGGATATTCAGGGTGGCGGTTTCGATGTCGATGATCCGCCCGCGCTTGAAGTGGATCTTGTCGCCTTCGTCGGTGTAGATCGCCACTTCGCCAGGGGCCAGAGACTGGAGGCGATAACGACGGTCGGCGACCACTAGCACGATGGCGTGGGAGCGATCACCGCCCAGAAACGTGGCGACACCTTCGGCGCCGGCCAGCGGATTGCTGGTGAAACCGTAGGGTTCGAAGTGCTCCATGTCGTCGTTCACTTCGCCGGCGGTGAGGCGCATTTGCAGCGATTGAAGCTTGGTGGCCGAGTTGGCGAGCACGACAGTGCCGCGCGCCAGGAGGCGTGTCAGTAGGCTCATGTTGAATTCCTTGGAGGAGCGAGGCCGAAGGCTGCGACCTTTTAAGGGGCTACCTTTTAAGGGGCTATCAGGTTTTCTTCGGGGGCTCGGGATTGGCATCGAAGGTGTGCGGCGGTGCGACTTGCAGGGTGGTGATCGAACCTTGCGCCGACAGCGAGTAGGTCACCTTGGAAATCAGCATGTCGTCATCGAATCCCAGCACCGGATCCTTGACCCTGACCTGCGTGTTATGACGCCACAGATCGCCGTTCGATTGCCGCCAACCCTGCACTTGGTAGGTGGTGGTTAAAGCCTTGCCGACGCGGGTGGCGCTTTCCCAGTTGGCCCGTTGCAAGGCGAGATCGGGATTGATCTGTATGCCTTCGTTGATCACCGTGACCCGCCGACGCTTGTAGCTCAGGTCGGCAGACACCGATTCAACCTCGCTGACCGCCGCCCCGCTCTTCTTGTCCGTGCCCTTTTGCTGACCGATGACCCGGTATTCGGAAAACACCTGGCTGTAATCCATCGGCGCGTTGGCCGACAGAATATTCTTGCCCAACTCCAGCGCATCGCTGGCCCGGCCACCACTGCCAGGCTGGGCCAACACCAACCGGCCCTGGGCATCATCGGTAGAAAACACCCGGAACAACGTCAGCAAGCGATCGATGGATTGAAACACCGTTTCCCCCGGCACGATGGTGTGACTGCTGAGCCGGGCGGTCTCGGGAATTTCGCTGACCACAAAGACCTTGTAGTTGATCGCCAGCGCTTCGACGATGCTCAACAGCGATTGCTCATGCCATTGGTTCGGGCGGTTGGTCGCGGCGCAATCCACCAGGTCCTGAGTACAAGAACTGCCTTCGATGTTCAGGCTGATCTGTCGCCCGTCATAACTGATCGGCGCCTTGAACACATACCCGGTCAGCACCAGATCCTGGCCGATGCGCACTTCACAGGCGTCACCGGGCTGGATCCGCTTGTCTACGGTCTGCCCCGGCCATTGCCAGGTGATATTGAGCTTAAAGGTGCGGAACTGACGCTCCAGATCCGCCGTGATTTCCACGCTTTTCCAGCCACCGTATTCCAGGCCGCCGACCGTCAACGTGACGCGGTTATCCATCTCGTTCATGGTTCACTTCCCGGAGACTTTCACATCGTTCGGCGCGTACCCTGGATGGGTAATCCCGTTGCGCTGAATCACTTCGGTGACCCGCGTTGCGTCGGCAAATTGCTTGTACGCCACGACCAGCGCCGGAAGGCTTTCCTGAAAAGACTTGCTGACCTGTCGTACACCCGACGAAGCCACTGCCTTGAGATGCGCAAGCAGCGCCTGCTTCACATCGTCGATGGCCAGATAGTGCGCGGGACTGGCCTTGTCCAGCATCGGGTTGATCGCCTCGACAAGCGCCTTTTGCAGCGCTTTCAAATCGTCGGTGACCGGCACTTCCTGCCGGGTGACCGGCAGGTTCGCCTGCTGCTCCAGCGATGGTGTCGACGACAGTTTCACCGGTGTCGACGCGACCGGCATCGAGGCGACCCATTGCGCCACTTTGACCAGCAGCGTGTCCTGTACCAGATCGGCCATGGCTTGCGCCGCGGCCGTGGTGTCCTTGCCGGTGGTGAGCTTCGGCGCATCGGCCTTGCGGATGGCTTCGAGCTGTTGGGACACGTCGGCAATCACGCCGCGATAACCCTCCTTCGCGAAGTCCTTGAGCGATTTGATATCGCCGAGCAAGCCCTTGAATTCCGCCGCCACTTCCTTGGGCAACTCCTTGACCGCCTTGACCAGCTCGGTGATCTGCCGGTACTCCTCGATCAACGGTTTGAGCTGTTCCTTGATCACGTCATACACCCCGGTCAGGCTGTTGCGCAGATTGTTGATACCGATCCGCGCAGCCTGGATCCGGATCATGACCTCTTCGAACCGCGCCACCGCCGAACCCAGCAAAGTGTCGGCCTTGGCCAGCAGCACCTTCTGCGTGCTGACCGTGGCCGTCGGAAACGGCAGCGGTTCATCGGGGTAAAACTTCAGCGTGAACGTCACCAACCCGCCGTCCTGGCGGGTATGGGTCATGTCGCATTCGCCGACCTTGACTTGTAGCCGTCCCAGCCACGGGTGGACCAGTTCACCACTGCCCTGTTCCAACGCCTTGAGCAGCTTGTCGCGTTGCTCCAGGCAATCGGGGCCGACGATGAACGCCGTCAGATCATGGATCTTCGCCTGTTGGCCAAGGCTCTCGAAAAACGGCAGGTCCCGCTGCGGATACTCGTGCAACTGGCCCTTTTTACCGACCGGGGTTTTCGCCTGATCGACCCAGAAACCGACACCGCGAAAGGACGCCGGCAACAAACGGTCACGCCAACTCATTGGAGCCTCCCAGGGAAAGTGAGCGGTAGCCGATGCGCGAGTTGAGCGACAGCCCCGGTTGATTGGTTTGCGGTTGATCGGTGCGCAGCCCGGCCGGCGCGTTTTCGAAGCGAACCGTCAGGCCGCCTTCGAGTTGCGTGCGATTGTTGGCGGCGCTTTGTTGGATCAAGGCGTTGGAGTTTTGAGTCAGAGAACCGGGCTGCAACAACGACGACTTGAGCGGCAAACTGCCGGGAGTCGCCAGCGCGTTTGAGGGCTGCTCGGAAGCGGCATTGATGAACGCCGCCACCGGCGCAAACTCCCCCTTGCCTTCAGCATTGGTTTTCTTTTGCACCTCGGTGAAGCTTTCGACCTTGCCGGTAATTTGGGCGATAAAACCACCAAAGCTACCGCCAAGCATCTCCTGGATGGGCGCCAGAATGGCCCGGAGCTTTTCCGCTTTTTCACTGAAAAACTGAACCACGGATGCCCATGTTTCGCTCAGTGCATCCAAGGGCGACCAAGTGAACAGCCCGCTGAGGTAGGAAAAGAACGCCTGCGCTCCAAGCTTGATCGACTCCCAGTAGCCCGAGAACATGGCAGGGACCTGATCCCAAGCGGCGGCAATGGCGTCCAGCGGCACCCAGTCGAACAGGCTGCGCAGTTTCTCCTTCACCGGCACAGTCAGTGCCACGAGCAGATCCCAGATCGCCGCAAACAAACCGACAACGGCCCCCCAGTTGTTCAGGATCATTCCGTAGGGCGTCCAGGCAAACCACGCCTTGAGGAAGTCGAATCCTGCACTCACGACTGCCTTGACTTGATCAAAAATTGCCGAGAAAACGCCGCTGATCGGAGCCCAATAACCGACAACCTTTTGCCAGAGCCCGGCGAAAAACGTCGAAATCGGCTCCCAGTTGGTAATGATCACACCGGCCGCCATGGCAATGCCCATGGCAATCAGCATGATGGGATTGGTCTTGAGCACCATGCTCATCAGATCGAACACTTGCGTCGCGCCGGTCACGGCCGTTTGCATTGCCGAAAATGCGATGGCACCTGCCGCCAACCCTTCGACCAGTTTCGGGTTGTCATCAAGCAGGCTGCCAAATCCTACCAACAACGGTTGAAGACCTGCCGTTATGGTCGCGACAGCAGGCTGCAAGGCCGTGTTGGCCGCGATCGACACCTGCTCCATCGAGCGACTGAACACATTCATGTTTTGCGTAGCGCTCACCGGCGCTTTCGGCAAATCAACGCCTTCGGCTGCTTCATTGACTTCGGTCAATTTGCCCTTGAACGCGTCGGACACCTTGATCGCATCCATGAACGGCGTGATCACGCTACCGCCCTTGAACAAGCCGCTGATGTCCAGTTTGCCGAGGCCTGTCTGCTCCAGATTTTTCTTGAAGCTCTCGACTTTTTCCCGAAGGGCGCCGAGTTTGGGTGACAGTTCA
Source organism: Pseudomonas sp. Pseusp15 (assembly GCF_059492165.1). Classification (NCBI taxonomy): domain Bacteria; kingdom Pseudomonadati; phylum Pseudomonadota; class Gammaproteobacteria; order Pseudomonadales; family Pseudomonadaceae; genus Pseudomonas; species Pseudomonas sp. Pseusp15. The sequence goes on along the minus strand of NZ_CP168523.1, from coordinate 309,017 downwards.
TCGATGCCCGTGAGCAGCACCGATGTTTTCCCTTTCGTTTGTGTGTCTGCCATCACTGCACCTGCTGCATCGCATTGATCCGTTGCGCGTGCTCCAGCGATTCGCGGAGCACATCCAGTGGCCTGGCCATCATCTGTTCGGGGTCAACCTTCCAGAACCAGGCCAGGTCATAGGCGACTGCGATCAGGTCGGTGATGGCTCCGACGCCGCACTCATGAAAAAACTCGCGACCGCCCAACTCAGCGTATTGAGGTCAGCCAGATCCAGCTGGTTGACCGACGACGGCGGGATGCCGGCGCACACGGCGATGTATTTGGCCGCGACGTCCATGTCGAGGCTGACCTCTTCGCTCTTGTCGATCTTGTACGGCAGCGCCTTGATCGCTCGCACTTCCTGCACCGTCGGGCGGCGCAGGTTGAGCTCGGTCAAGGGCTCGCCGTGGGCTTCGATCGCAACTTGAAGCTTCACGGCGTTGCTCATTGCCAGGTCCCCTTGATGCCTTCGAATTTCAGTTCGATGGTGGCGTCGTCGCCTTTGGATACCGGCTCTTCCACCAGGTAGGCGCCGGCCAGTACGTAGACTTTGCCGTTGCTGAATTCGCAGGTGACGGTCATGTCGGAGCCTGCGATCAGTTGCTTGAGCGGGAAGTCCGCGGTGTGCAGCGCCGTCACTTTGAACGACGGCGCGATGTCGGTTTCCTTGTAGAAGCCCGGCACGACGGTTTCCCGTTTTACGGCCATCAATGGTGCTTCGCAGCCGCCGTTGATGGTCAATTGAGCGCCGTCCACTTTGACGTAGCAGGTGCCCGCAATCAGTTGACCCATGGTGTTTCTCCCTTCAAATAAAAAGCCCACGCGCGGTGGGCCGAATTCACACAGTCAAAGGCAGCGATCAGGCTGCGTCGTCGTACTGCAGACGGAACTGGTTGAGCAGCGCGAACACGCGCAGGCCGTTGATGTAGTCCGGCGGGAACAGCACATTGACCCGACTCGGGTCCTGGGTGTCGCGCTCGACGATCAGGTGTTCGGCGAACAGCTCGGCGTTTTCCACATGGCCTTCCAGTTCGAGCTTGGCGTACTGGGCGATCAGCTCACCGCGAATGGTGCTCGGGGTAACTATTGGCTGGCCGGCGCCGAAACGGGTGCCGTCGGAGGCCAGTTTGTGGCGACCGTATTTGCTGGTGATCACGCTTTGCAGACGACGCACGATGAACGCCGACTGGTGCATGGTTTCGCTGTCCAGGTAGGAGTTGTCTGCCTGGCCGTAGGCGTTCTTCTGATAGGTGGTGATCGAACGCTGAATGCGCACGTAGCCGCCTTCGTAATACGCGGTGGCGATGCCGTAGTTGAGCAGCGACTGACGCTCGGTCAGGGTGAACCGCTCGCTCGCCGGAGCCGGGTCGAGACCTGGCAGGCTGCCGCTTTGGGTCGGACGGCTGGCGTCGGCCGAGATGAACACCGAGGTGCGCGCAGCCAGTGCGGCCGCCTGCACCCAGAACGGTTGCGGTACACCCGGTTCCAGCGCCTGGATGGTCATGTGCTGGTCGTTACGCGCTTGCCCTGCCGCCACCAGAGTGCCGACGGTGCCGCGCTTGGCGCTATAGACGTGACCGAACAATTGCTTGGCCCAGGACCAACGACCGGTGCTGTCATCCATGACCGCTTGCCAGGTGTTGAGCGTCGACAGATCCGACCACGGCATGCAGATGAACTCGAACGGTTCATCGCCCAGCGCCGCCACGGCAGCCACTTGATCCGGCACACCGGCACCGCCGGTCATGGCGGTGATGGCCGAGGTCAGGCCCGCCGGGGTTTCTTCGCCGTTGCTCTTGCCCAGGCGATTGAATTGCAGGCTGATGTCGTTGCCGCTGTCACCAGTCCATTTGGCACTCAGGGTGACCACGCCTCCGACCGCCGCCGCAGTGACTGGCAGATCAGCGCTGGCATTGATTTTCAGGGCCAGGGCGGTGGCCGCTTGCGCCGCGGTGGCGCCGTTGACGATGGCTGCCTGAACGCGAACTCCGCCGACGTACAGGTTGAGCACGCCGCTTTGGGTCGCCGCACCGGTCAGAGTCAGCACGCCTTTGGCAATGCTGCCTTCGGTGCTGTGCAGCGGCAGGCACCAGATCTCGCCGATCGGGTCGGTCTTGCGCCAGGTTTCGTACATCGAGGCGAGCATCGAGCCCTGGCCGCCAATGCTTTTGGCCAGCGCCACGCTGGACACCAGCACCAGTTTGCCGGCATCGGCTGGCGCGATGTTGTCGTTGACCTGAGCGACAATCAGACGGCGCATGGCCGACGACGCGCTATTGGCGGCCGAGTTGTCCATTTCGGCATAGAACAGCGGAACACGAATGTCCGCGGGGATGTTGCTGAATCCGATCGCCATTATTTGGCTCCCTGTGGTTTCGCCGCTTTCACGGCTTTGGTAGTGATATCGCCATCGGCCAGACGTCGACGCCACCAGGCGTTGTCCGGCACTTCACGGCCCTCGAGGGGCAACAGATCGCCCGCTTCCGGGTCCGGCACGACACGGCCCGGGGCCGGCAGCACGGTGATGCGTTTGCTCATGGGGTTACGTCTCCAGAGAAAGTCAGTTCCAGGCGCCCGTCGGGGCCTGGGCGTTGCAGATTGGGGTCCGCCGGGTCGATCGCATCGACCCGCACGGTGACCCCGGTAAAGGACGACAAGCCGTCCAGTTCACGCTCGTGCCAGCTCTGCGCCGGTTGCCCCGGCAAATTGCGGCCGAGCTGGAATTCGGCGAAAAAGCGCAGGCGATAGAGCACGCGGCTGCTGTTGATGGAAACCAGCTCACCGCCGTCGTAAGCGATGGCGTTGTAGTCGTTGCCAGGCTTGAAACCCACCAGTGCGCGCCACAGTTCGGCGCGCAGGTCGTGCAACAGATCCAGCGCTTTTGTAGCGTCCGTGGTGTCGAGCACCAGGGTGACTTCGAAGCGGTCGCGGATCGGTTGCAGCATCAGGTTTTGCGCCACGCTTTTGCTCGCCACATCGGCGATGGGGACGACGTAGGCGCAAGGCGTGGCGAGCGGGTTGTTGGCTTGCAGGGTGGTGAGGTCAATGCCCGCCGCCACACGATTGGCCAGGCTCGGGCATTGCTCACGCAGCTGCGTGAGGATCGGCGTGATCTTCATGAGGGCGCTCCAGAATCGAATGAAATGAGTGAGCAGCGACGCAAATTTTTGTAGCAGCTGCCGAAGGCTGCTACGGGGCGGGGGTGATTTTGGGTGTGGGCTATGCCTTGGCGTCCAGGCAGGTCGCGTCAATCTTGCAGCGATAGCTTTTTTCTCGGTCGCCGGTGGCGGTGACCTTGTCGATCGACCAACGCCCGCGCATGAAATCCGGCCAGGTGGGGTCCAGCAGCACGACCCCTTCAGCGGACAACCCCGGATTGCCAGGGCATTCGATCGTCACCTTGAGTGCTTCGCGCATCATCCGACGGGTCTCGCCTTCGGCGGCGGCCCGGGCATCGTCTGCGCTCTGAAACCGCTGGCGAAGGGTCTTGAACGGCGCGATGCCGCTCTCCTCGACCCGCACTTTACCGGCCGCCGCGTCCCACCAACTGGTCTTGCAGCCCTGGTATTTCGCCCGGGCGGTTTCATCCAGGACGGCGGAGATAAAGGCGTGATCGCCTGGGCGATTGTTGGTCGTCACCGACAGCTTTATGGTCGGCAGAACTTTGCCCGATAACGATTTCGCCTGACCGCGCCGTGCCAGCACATACAGCTCGTTGACCGGTTTGGCGACGGCATCATGCAGGTAGGCCAGTCGCGTCAGAAAACCCATGTCGGTTTCGTTGGACTGGTCGATGTGCGCGATTTTTATCAGCGACAGGTCCGGGGCCACACGAGGGGAAAACCCGTGCCTGGATGTCAACTGGCGGAACAAGGCACCCAAGGTCGTCGGACCATGGCTGACCGATCGGCGCTGTTTGAACCCGGTCTGATCCGTCGCACTGAACGGCGCCGCCGTGGCCACCAGCGTCAGACGCAGGGGAAACAGAGTCGGCGTGCGCCGGGTAATGACGAACTCGCCTTTATCCACCAGCCCCGATTCCAGATAACCGACCCGCAGGCCGATTTTTCCGCCCAGGCTGGGCAACCCTTCAAGCCCATCCAGACTGATCACGAGCGTCAGTTGATCGGATTCAATTCCCGCTGCGTCGATGTGTGTCCAACTGATTAATCGTTCGTTGAGCAGCGCAGCATTCGCGCCGTAAATTTCCACAGCAGGCGTGAAACCCAGTGACATGCTGCCTCCTTAATCCCAGGCCGAAACCGGTGTGGGTGCGACGGGTTTCGAATCCACTTCCGGCAGCACAACCCACAACCCCGCCGGCAATATTGCCCCCCATTCGGCAAGCTCCGGATTAAGACGCCAAAGCGCTTCTTCGGTGGCATCGTCACCACGCTCAAGCTCGCGGTACAGCAACAGATTCACCGAATCACCGGCGATACTTCGAACCCTACGCATTGGCGAACTCCGTCAACTCGATAATCCAATCGACCACCATCGCGGTGCCGTCATCAAGGATGTTGTTTTGGGTTTCCGACACCTTGTTGATCTGCCACAGACCCCAGTTGCGGCCGATGCCGTCAACCAAGGGCAAAGGGATGCGCAGCGCCTGCAAGGCACGCAGCTCATCGAGCCGATCCATGGCGGTCGCGTACATCGACTTGCCTGTTATCGTCAGCCCTTGCAGGCCTTGGCCGACCTGACTGGATTTGGGTTTGCTGGTGAGGATGTCGATGCTCTTCCAGCCGCCGTCCGAGGTGCGCACCAGGCTGTGGTAAGCGAAGCTTCTGGACAGGCCGAAAATGAAACTGCCGAGTGCCATTTGCTGACGCATCACGTACCTCCATCAGTCAGGGCCGCATCACTTCGCATGGCGAGTGAGTTGGGCATGGTCATGAGTCCGAATTGACCCGTGATCTGTTGCACAACCAGGTTCGCCAATTGACTGGCGCTGGCCTGATCCTGGCCGTTGATGTAGATGTTCGCGTTAACCGTGTTCTGTTGATTACTCGTCTGGGCGTTGGTCAGGTCTTTGCTGACCTGATCTGGAGCGGCGAGCTTGTCGGCGGGTGTAGCGAGTTTCTCACCCAGCCATTCCCCTCCCCAACTGCCCGCCATTCCCCCCAACAAACCACCGATTACGCCACCGACCGCCGTGCCCAGAACAGGCACCACGCTGCCGATCAGGGCGCCGGCAGCAGCGCCAGCATAAGTACCGGCGAGTCCGCCACCGGCCGAGCCCAGCGCCCCGCCGACCGCTTTGGTATCACCCGCCTGCAAGCCTTTGACGGCATCGTAACCAGCACTGAGCAGCATCAGCGGCGCGACCCGCTTGGTGACTGCCGAGCCCATTCTGGCGGCACCCAGCAAGCGACTCCCCGTCGACATACGTGGCAGTTTGGCTGCGCTTTTTGGGATGGGCTTGATCGCGGCTTTTCCAGGAGCTGCGCTTTTTCCGGCCCTTGCGCCTCGGGATTGCTTTTTGCCCTTACGACCGCGCTCCTTGGCATCGGCTGTCAGATCCCCCGTTTCGGGAATCGGTCGCGCACCTGCCAGGACCAGAAGTTTTGTTGCTGCGGCGGTGATGGCCGAGGCCATCGCGACCTTGATTTCAGCACCACGCGCCAACGCAATGGCTCCCGCGAGCACCAGCAATCCTGCAGTAGCTTTCGGTTGTGCTTCAGCGACCCCGCTCAAGCCATCGGCCAATGCGCCGAGCGACACCATCAAACCATCAGTCAACGGCGCCAGGGCATTGCCGCCCGCCGCGAACATCCGGTTCTTACTCGCATCCAGCGCATTCCAGCGCCCTTGCGAGGTTTCCCCAAGCGCCTCGGCGGATTTCGCTACGGAACCGTTGAACTTCGGCAACGTCCCGTCGGATGTCCGCTCGGACACCAGTAAAAAAGCCTTTTGGACGTCTTCCGGTTTTTTCAACAGTTCAAGAATCGCCGCGTTATCACCAAACAATGTCTTGGTCAGTGACTGCTGTTCTTCTGCAGGTTTTTTCTTCAGTGCTTCAAGCACCAGGTTGATCGTTCCCGGCGCGTCCTTGCGCAGGCCATCAGCCAACATCCCTGGATTGAATTTGCCGTCCAGGTCAGACCAAGCCTTGCGCTGTTCCGGTGAAGCCGCGTCCCCCTTGGCCAAAACCGTGGTGAAACCTTTCAAAGCTTCACCGGCACCGGCCTTGTCCGCGCCGCTGTTCAAGAACGCCGCCGCGAGCGCCGCCATCTGTTCCGGCGTCATGCCCGCAGCGATGCCCGCCTCGCCACTGCGTTGCACCACAGAACCGATGTCTGCCGCTTTGACATTCAGACCGCTGTTGCCGAGATGGTTGGTTGCATCCGCCAGACTCAGGCTTTGTCCGCGATCCAGCTTCATCGAATTACGCCAACCCAACAGCATCTCGCTGGCGGCCTTGACGTCGAGATTGAACGCCGACGCCGTCACCGCGCTATCTCGGGTGAAGTTCAGCAGTTCGTCCTGCTTTTTAGCCGGGTCGAGCCCGTCCCCGATACCCGCCTTCGCCGCCACCAACTCGACCTGAGCCAGTTGAACCGCCGTTGCCCCGCTCGGAGCAACCTGCTTGTCAGTGGCCATTTTCAGGTTGGCCTGCGACAGTTTCTGCAACTGGACGTTGTCCAGTTTCAGCACTTGGTTGAGCTCAACCATCGCCAATTCGGTCGCCATCGCCGACTTGAGCAAATCCGGCGGCGTGCGCTGATCAACCTCAGCCTTTAACTTGGACTTTGGTTCACTGCTTGCCGCGGGCATCGAAGCACTCGCCTTGAGCAGCGACTGCTGCGACGACAGGGCAATGTTCAGCAACGCCAGCGCTTCGCGAAGCTTGACCTGTTCCGACACCAGCAGACGGATGTCGAGGCTGGCCGTGGTCAGTGCCAGGTTCAGGCCCGACGTTTCAGAGGCGCTGCCCAGTTGCGGCAATTCGATGCTTGCCGCACCGGACAGTGAATACTTACTGCCTGCCATCCTGCTCTACTCCTGTTTCACGCCAAGGCGAGTGATCGCGATGTCGTAGCGGCGCAAGGCCTTGCCGGCGTCCCACTCCAGAATCTCCGCCTCACTTACCGAGTAAATGAGCGGCACCACATCGAGGATTACTTCGATGTCGCGCTCCGAAAGAAGTCCGCCGGTTTGTTTAAAAAATCGTCGATGCGTACCTGAAGCTGTGTCCAGTCGGGCACGGTCAGCAGGTCCAGATCGGGCAACATCAGCCCGGTGCAATGAGCGGTGATGAACTCGGCGCGTTCCTTGGCCGTCTTCAGTTTTTTCATTGCTTTGGTGGCGCGCAGCACCGGCATTTCCAGGGTCAGCGAGGTCATGCTGCGGCCTGCCACGTTGAGCGGTTGCAGCAGTGACACTTGATCGGGGTCTACCGATTGTTCGCCCTGCGCTTGCTGTTCCAGAAAGTACGAAGCCGGGCGAGTCGACATCTCATGCACGTACTGCGCGATGCTCACGTAGTCCGGGCGTTTGAGCTGGTCCAGTTCCTTGACCGACAACCCCGTGGCCAATCTGGCCAGCTCGAAGAACTGATCGTCCTCATCATCGCCGGCACGGGCCAGGGCCTCTTTTTGCGCGGCGTAGTACAACGGTTTGAGTTGGATCTGCTCGATCTCGGATCCGTCATCACCGGTAATTGGTGACAACAGGACATGCTTGGGAGGTATCCAGGACATGTAAGAAATTCCTTGGTGATTCATGAAAGGCTGCTGCGCAGGGATCTGTTTGCCACAATCCTTGTGGGAGCGAGCCTGCCCGCTCCCACAGGTTGTGCGCCTTGGTTGGCCTTCGTGTTACGGCAGCAACACGGCGCGGCGGGCATCACCGAGAATGTCGACGCCGTTGAGCACGAACTTCTGGGTGCGCACGTCGACATCGATCACTGGAACGCCGTTTTCCAGGCGGTTGTAGGTGCGGCAGGAGAGCTCCAGGGTGGTCTTGGGTTTTTCACCCATTTTCACGATGGCTTCCTCGAGGACCTTCAGCTTGCCGCCGACGGTGTGGTAGGTGAACCAGGTGTTACCGTCCTGATCCTGACCGGCTTCACGCACGTTCAGCAGGATGTCGTCGCCCAGCTTCACGCCCAGCGCCAGCATCACTTCGGGACCGGCGCCCTGCAGGATCAACTTGGCGCCCAGGGCCTTGGCGCTCTTGGCCATCTCCTCGACGATGAAGCGGCCGCCGACCATGTTTTCCATGTCGAACTCGATCTTCGGCGGTGTGAACTCTTCCACGGTCGCCGACAACGGCAGGCCTTGCAGGGTGGCCGCGATGGCCTGTCTTACGCGGTTGGTAAACATTAGAGAACGTCCTCCAGGAACTGCTCGATGATTTCATCGCGGGCGTTGAGTTGATAAATCATGTGTTCGTTCGGTGCGTAGCGGCCGTAGTCGATGACCACATACCAGGTACCGTTTTTGTACTTCTCGACGCTGTTCAATTCCGGGTGCAGGTACACGCTGCCGCCGGGGATGGTTTCGTCGGCGACCAGGGTTTGCAGCCAGTCGTTGATGCGCTTGACCTCCTGATCCATGAACGACTTGGTCAGGTTCTTGGCCATGGCTTTCTGACCGGCCTTCACCAGCTTGCGGCTGATCGCATCTTCAAGGCCTACGTAGCTGATGAACTTGCCGGTGACGGAGCGGTTACCCAGCAGCGAGAAGCCGCCGAGGATGGTCCGGGCGTAGTAGCTGATGCCGTAACGGTTGAGCAGATCGCCTTCGGTGGAGGTGTCGAGGATGTTGTATTCCACGACTCGCGAAACGTCTTCGGCGTAGGTCACCTGGTTGCCCGGGCTCTCCCATTGCTTGACCTTGGCGAGCGCGGCGATGGCCAGGCTCGATGGCGCCAGGAACACGTTTTTCTTCGCAGCCTTGGAGTACACCGACGGCATGTTGTGCACCAGCAGGCAGCGGTCGAAACCGAGGTCCGCGCCGCCCAGCTCCTTGCTGTAAGTCACTTGATCGGCGACTGCGGCATCCTTGCCGTCGAGTACCACGCGAGCCTTGATGCGTTTGCCGAACGAGGCGAACTCACTGGCCACTGCTTTGGTGCCGGTGAAACCCGGCGCACCGATGATCGTCAGGTCTTCCGGCACACCACCAAGTGCGGCCAGACCCAGTTTGCGACCGGTCACTGGCTCGATGCCGCCGATCACGTTATTCAGGGTGTCGGCGGGGGTTGCGCCCTCTTCGACGATGACCACGTAGACCGGCACCTTGACCACTTTGAGGATCTGGAACACCGCGTGGAACAACGTGCCCGACTCGGTGCCGGTCGGGTCCAGCAGCGCCTGGGTGGTGAAGCTGTTGATGCGGAACGGGGCGTTACGCGGAATCAGCAGATCCGCTTTCGGCGCAGTGCCGACCAGACCGATGACGTTGTCACCCAGGCCACCCATGGCCTCGGGGGATTCAGTGGCATTGACGGTAATGCCGTTGTGCTCGAAGTTCAAAACCTCAGCCATGGTTATTCAGCCTTCTTGGCAGCGGCCTTCAAGGCCTTGTTGGTTGTAGAGGCCGACTCGGCAGCCTCGGTTTTTTTCAGCTCCAGACGACCAGCGCTGCGCAACGCACTGGCCTCCACATCAAGCAGGTCGAGTTCTTGACCGACGCTCGACCAGTGGCCACCCCCGGTGGGGAATGGGACGAGCACGGTGTAGGTTTGGCGTAGTGCCATTTGGGTTTCTCCAGAAATGAAAAAGCCCCTTTGGAGGAAGGGGCTGTCGGGTGTTGTTGGGTGTTTGGCGGAAAAGAAAACGCCCCGGGGGTGCGGGGCGTTTATTGGGGCTCTAAAGGCTCTGGCTCAGGCGGTGTCAGTGAATCCGGCCAACCCTCGGTCAGCATGTCGCTGCTGTAACTCCCTGTCTCGATCGCGCGCAACAACGCTAGCTCTCGATCAAAGCAGGCCTGGACATGCTCCCGCACCGCCGTCGCGATTGCGATCAGTTGCGGCGCGTTCAGCTCGATAAAACCGGCGGCGGTTTTCCAGTTGCACCTGTAGGCCGGATCAAGAATCGCCGACACAGCAGCACCGGCAATCAAGGCCTGCCCGTCTCGGGTGGTGTCGATTACAGAACCATCGACGGTAATGCCCACGCCTTCGCGCTTGTAGCGCTCGCTGGCAATCATTGCCGGGTAGTCTGGTGCAACCTCGGGAAACGGTTGTTTGGTGATTTCGCCGTTTGCGCCGAGCCCCCACACCCCATCCGTTTCTTGGGTGATCTTAAGAAATAGATCCGCATCGAGTGCGACGGCGGAGCTTGGGATCTCATGAATCCCCTCGACCAGACAGGTCATCAAGGTGAAGTCTTCGTTAAATACTGCGTATTTCATAGACATAACCTCAGTGGCCTACGGCCAACCAGCGGTAGTTAGCAGCACCACCACCAGCGGAATAATGATAAATACTGATGGCTGTTTTGCTAGTCGCATTCACGCCCCCGCAAAATGCCGTCCCGATACCCGAGACGGCATTTGCTGAGACGAATGCATTCAGAATTGCATTTGGAAATGCGATTGGAAGCGAAACAGAAACCCCGGCGCCGCTAGCGATTGAAGCCGATGTTCCCCACTGAAAAATAAAACTGCCTAGCCAACTCGGCAGCGCGATATAGCCATTGGTGCCAAGACTGATCGAAAAGCCGAACCGTAGCTTCTTGGGGGTGACAATCGTTGCATCGTCCACGCCAGCATCGACAAACGGCTGCATTGCAATTTTCGCCGTGCCTTGGTTTATTTCCGTGGCCTGCTGTGCCAAAGCGGCCAGCGCGGCGATATCAATGTTTCCCTGATTGATCGGCGCGTTCCAAGCCTTGATGCACCACATGACGGCGAGGTTACGGGGACGCGTTTCCGCGGAGGTGCGCGCCACTTTCGAAGCATCAAAATACACGCCATGGTAGGCGCCTTTCTGGTTGAGCGGAGTTGAGGACGTGCTCATGTTGCTTAACGTGAACGCGCCGCCTGCCGTGGTGATATCGAGATAGCCGTCAAACGTACCAGTGATGTTCTGTAAGGTATCAACCTGATAACTGCCGATTGTCCGGCCGCCATCAACACCGCGTCCATGATCCCAACCGCGCAGGAATTCGCCGCGTCCATCCGGCAAACGAAAATTTCCAGCGCCCTCGTCGCCCTTGTTGTACTTGCCGGCGAGATAAGCACTCAGATCCGGATAAAGCGCAGCACTCTTGACGCTGTTATCCAGCTCAAGAAAGCCCATCGGTGGCGTATCACCGGGAAACGCGACAATCGCCCCCACCGGCAACATCGAGGCGCTGGCAATCATCCCCTCGATTTCAGTTTTGGTGTAGCTGTCCTTGATCCCGAACCCAGCCAGCGTTTCGGGGTTCGCGCCCGCCGTCGCTCGACCGTATTTGTCCACGGTCAGGCTTTTGTAAGTCCCCGGTGCAATGCCGGTACGACCGGCCAGCATCTCAAAAGTCAGCGCGGTGGTGCCGAGAGTGATCGGCCCGTTAGTAGTCAGGTGCCACAGCGAATCACCATTCTGCGTGCCCTCTTCTACCATCACGGTCAGGCCCGGCGTGACCTTGGCGCTGACGTTGGCATCGTTCGCCCGAACCCAGTCACCGTTGGCCACGATCCACAGACCGTTATCCTTGGCCAACGTCTGATTCGGCAGCAGAACCCGGTCACCGGCAATCACTGCAACTCCGTCGACCTGCTTTGCACCGTTCAACACCACGTTGCCGGTTGCCGCGACACGCACGGACTGCTTGCCATCAAGTTTGCCGAGCTCTTCAGCGAGGTAACTCATCACCCACGCACGCGTCGCTTTCACAACCGTGTCATCAATCAACAACGTCACCAGCGCCGCATTACTGGTCTCGAAAATCGAACGAATGTAGAACTCTTTCCCCGAGCCCGAAGTCGCCAGCACCGGCTTGAACGACTCCGGATATTTGACGATGGCGTAAAGAATCCCGGTATCGGTCCAGAGCCCGGCCTCACGCACATACCAGCCGCCCACTTCAGGCGGGATAGTCACTTCGGCCAGCAACCAGCTCGGATTCTTCTCATCCTGGAACAGTGCATTGAGTGGCCCGCGCCACACTTCGCGCTTGAGCGCCGTGGCGGTTGCGGCCGGGTTGTAAACCGCGCCGCCGCCGTCGCCGACGGAAATCTGCGACAGCTTGATCGGTGTGCCCGCCGCCTTGCAGGCGGTTTCGTAGGCGATCCCCGCATTGGTGAGCAGGGTGTAATAGTCGGCCATTTAGGACCCCTGAGGATAAATTGTGGAGGTTTCGACGGTGTAGAGCCCAGCGGCCATAAAGGCCTGACCCGAGGCTTCAAGCCCTTCGATGACGATCGGATAAACCGTGGTCAGCTCGCCGCATACGGTGGCGGCGCCGATGACGTGACTGCCGAATGCGCTCAAGCCGACGGAAACCTTCAAGGTGTCGCGTTCGCTTTTGGCATCGGCCAGGCGTCGGTCGAGACGGGCGTCGATTTCTTCGCTGTAGGGCTGTTCGGTGAAGGCCCTGACGGAAAAGCTGTAAGGCGGGCCGGGTGGTGTTTGTTCGTACCAGGCGCGCACCTCAGGCATCAATTGCAAACCCTTGGCCGCGTTTTCCAGTGCTTTTCGCGTCCCGGCCTGCCGTGCGGTAGGCCAGGCGAGTTCCACCGTCAGGCGTTTTTCCGCCTCGGTCGCCTCGGAGCTCCATTCGCTGACCCCGCGATCCGCGCCCAGGTACGGCAGGAATGCCAGCGGTGTTTTGGCGGGGTTCATCAGTTCGGGGAACGGCGGGTCGATGCGCTCAAGCAATCGGGCGAAACCGAGATCAAGTGCCTTTTCCAGCGGTGAGCTGTTGGCCGGCAACAGGCTCGGGCGAGGTGTGTCGTCACTCATAACGTATCCACCTCGACCTCGACGCCCGTGCAATACGGCGCTTGAAAAGCACTCGTCACAATCGGCGCCACTGGCTCAAGAATTTGCAACTGAACCGCCCCGGCGCTGTGCAGCGTGTAGTCGATCCAGCTCGGGTCCACTCGCCCTTCCAGGCGATGACAGGCATCGGCATACGCCTGCAGTTGCTGTTGCGCGGCAACCTTGGTCAGCCCTGAATCGGGGCCCGGGTTGATCTTCGCGATCACCCGGATTTTGTAGTTCTTGATTTGCGCGCCCTGCACAGTGACCAGGTCCGTTTCGGGCCGGACATCAGGCCGGGCGAAATGCTGGCGAACATCGTCGAGCAGCGCTTGGGATGGCGTGCCATCGCCCTCTCGGGAAAGCACCGTGACCGTGACTTCGCCGGGCGCGGTCCGGCGCCCGTTGCCGTCCTTGACCTGCGCGACATAGCCGTCCGGGTCGAAGGTGTAAGTGACCGTCACCACTCCCGCCGCGGTGGTTTCCACCTTCACGGCAGGCCGTTCGCCAAGGGTGAAGATCTCACGCCGATACTGCATCCGCGAGCCCGCCGCCGGTGCATGGGGCGCCAGGTAATAACGCAACCGGGCGTCGTCATCGCTCTCGTAGACCGGATCGATAGGCGGGAATGCCGCCGGATCGCCCGGGTCCAGCAACTGGCGCTCAAGCCCCATGTCCGCGAGGCGGGCGTCGAGGTTGGTGCCGGTGGCCCACCACGCCAGCATCTGCTTGATGCGGGCGTTGTATTTGCGTTCGTGGGTTTGCAGCCGTACACAAAACGCCTCAAGTGCCAGGGTCAGCAACTCGCTTTCGTTTTCCAGGCTGACTGCAAGCTTGGCCGCGCGCTCGGGGGAACGGGCGCCGACGTACTCGACAACGAAGGTCTTAAACTCTGCGAGCAGATCCTCGAACGCTTCGACCGTGACGATGGCCGGTTCGGCCAACTGGTTCTGGCCAGGTATCAACATACTCATGCCACCACCTCGAAGGTCTGTTGGCGGTTTTTCCAGGTGCCGGCGAAACGCAACAACAACCCGGCACCGTAGCGGCTGGCCACAATGACCTGCGGCTCAAAATCGTCGATGCCGTTGTACTTGTTGTAAAACGCTTGGGCCGCATGGCTCTGGGCGAGAATCAGCAGATCGTCGCCGAGGTTCTGCCCCAGCAACTCAGTGAGTGCGCAACCATACAAAGGGCGCTTCTGACGCGTGCCCAACGGCGTGGTCAGTGCCCGGGTGGCGCGCTGCACGAACTGCAGCCAGTCGTCGACCGTTGCGCCGGTGTTTCTATCGATTCCGATCATGGGAAGCTCTTTATGCAGTACTGATGACGCGACCCTGGTGATCCACCAACGGGCCGCTCAGATGCACACCGGAAGCGTCGAGCCGCAGGCCGACGGCGCCCAGTTGCAATTCGATGGCCTCAGGCCTCATCGCCAGCCTCGCCGGGCCGATGTTCAACTCGAGGGATTCACGGGAACCGGTGAACGCCGCCGGGCCGTTCTTCCAGCGCAAGACATGACTGGCGTGGTCGTAACCGCTTTCCGTGCCGTCTTGATAGAGGCGACGCGTCAGCGATGCCTGTGTCGAGACGGGCGGGAACTGACCGCCGTTGAGACCGAACAACGCCACCGACTGCCCGCCGCCCTCGCCACCGCCGTGGTTCAGCAGCAAACACTGCTCACCCACGGAAGGAATCCGCGACTCGCTCTGTGCCCCGGCGCTTGGGTTGAAAAACCGGATCGCCGGGGTGAGCAGTTCCCCATGACGGACCTTGCAGGTATTGCTGGCCGCATCGACTTCCTGACACACGCCGATACGACAGAAACTGTCGGCACGCCGGTGCAAGTCTTCGAGCTCGGTTTCCATCTCGGCCAAACGCTCGATGATCGGCCCCAGTTGCATACGTAACAGCGCATCAAACATGGATCAGCCCTCGAGTGCGGTGTATTGATCCGGGTCGTCGATGTTCGACACCTCCCAGGTACGGGCAAATTTCGGGATGCCCAACGGGTCTTCGAGCAGCGTCGGGCCGAGGTACAGGGTTTGGGTAAATGAAACGGTCCAGGCGGTGTACTCCCGTGCATCGCTGATAAACGTGGACGGGATGCCATCAATGTTCATCGGCAGATCGCATTGCTCGCCCGGCAGTTTCCAGCGGTTATCGACGACCAGGCTTTTCAACTCACTGGCCAGATCGCACGCCGCCAACCCTGCACCGGGCAACACGGCTTGCAAGGAAACCGTCAGGACATGAGCGATACGTCCGTCGTTGGCACGGATGCCCGGCGCATCGCGTTCGATGGCGATCAGCACCCAGGGCAGATCGACAGTGCCGTCGAAGTCTTGATGACTCCCGACCTTCAAGCCGGGAATGGCGGTACGCAACGTCTCGGCAATGGCAGAAAACAGCTGCGACGGTTTTTCGATGACAGCAGGCATCAATGGCCTCCTATTCCTATGGCAATACGAAGATCAGCGACGCCGGTTCACTGTTGATCGGGACGAGAATCGCGCGGTGGCACTTCACAAACGCCAATCCGCTTGGCGGCCCAACGTTCGTAAAGTCCGATGGCCACGTCCGCCCCGGCCATCGCCGTCAGGCAGCCAAAGGCGCCGGCGGCCCAGATCGACAGGCCCGCGGCGTACAACAGCATGATCGCCGAGACGCCGCAGATCATGCAGGCCCCGGACCGCAGGGCCAGGCGCCGCAGCAGTGACCAGCCACGGGCGCCCTCCTTGTCGGCGCGCCACATTTCGCCGGACACCCCGCCCGCCACGGCGAGGAGGATGACCAGCCAGATCGGCATGTCCAGCAACGCTTGTTGCTCGTTTGTCATGTCACGCCTCCTGGGGTGATTGATGAGTGATGTGTGTTGGATTCAATCGATGTCTCTTGAGGTAGGCATTCCAAAAAGCCCGGAGCATTCCGGGCTTTTCAGTAATGCGCTCCGTTTTTACGGCAGCTCAGGCCAAACGATGGTCAGCGGAAAACCTGGCTGTTTGTTGACCTGAGTAAAGGCAACGCAATACTCCTTGAAGGCAGTCAGGTAAGCCTGCTCGGCAGCAGTGGCCACGCCCAGATCAACTTTGAATTGCAATCCCGACGACGCCACGCTGGTCATGACACTGTCGAGCCGCTTGGTTTTTTCATTGCGCATTTGTTCACCTAGCGCAGATTGCGGCCAAGGGAACCCGGAATTGAACGACCAGAGGCCATCGCTGTTGACTGCGTTGTAGCCGTAGTCAACCTGATTGCTCGAACTGCCGGTGACGTCGACCCAGAGTTGATCGACTGGGAACTCGTCAGTGATCGGATTGACCGTCTCGTAGATGTTGTCGACTTTTCCGTTTACTACACGTGCGTATTTCTTCATTTTCATATCCTTATTGATCGCCGGGCATCCCGGCACACGTTGATCTGCCTGCATCAGGTAGGCATTCCAAAAAGCCCAGTGTGAAACCGGGCTTTTCAGTAATGCGCTCCTTCGCCTTCCTTTAATCCCGTGTCAAAAAGGAAGCTGACTTTTCGGCGCTACTGGCGCGGTACGAGTCCATTCAAATTGTTTTTCCGACCGCGGTCCCTGCCCGCCGGATAACTGCTTCTGGTGCTTTACGCTGCACACCCGGGTCAGTTGCCAACCCTCTGAACCGTTGAGGCCGATTCATCGCTGCCTTTGTGGTGGAACTAAAGAGCTTCGTTTCGAGCCGCTTTGTTGAGCGGCTTGAGACAAAGAATATGCATGGATGCATATACAGTCAATGCATAAATGCATTTATTTATGCGCAATAAATGCACAGGCGCATGAAAGTCCCACAGACAAAGGCGTTGGCGGTTTTTGGCAGGCGAAAAAAAACCCGTCGGGCGACGGGTTTAATCTGACAGTGGTGAGGTTAGCGGGCGTACATGCCCCACCAGAAGACGTGACCAAGGATGACGATTTGCTCTTCCTGGATTTCTTGGAAGCTGTAGTCCTCGTCCGGATGCTCATCGCGATTGAAGCTGCGCAGGCGAATCCCGGTCGGCAGGCGATAAAGCTGTTTCACCCGCAACTGGCCGTTGTGGTTGATGGCGTACAGGTCGCCGTCGATGATGTCGCCAATCCCGCATTTACCGGCATTCACCCCCACCGTGGCACCGTCGCGCAGTACCGGCAACATGCTGTTGCCACGCACAGTCACGCATTTGGCCTGGTCGAACTGCACACCGTTATGGCGCAAACTGCGCTTGCCGAAGCGCAGGCTAGAGCGCTCGCTCTCTTCGATGACGAATCTTCCTGATCCAGCAGCCAATTCAACCTCGCGAAGAAAGGGGACCGACACCTCGTCGTCATCGACAGGCGTGTCGTCGTCCCACAGGCTTATGTCCTTGAGTTCCGAATGCAATTCATCACGCCCGGCGCCGGCAGCCGGCGCGACATCCGCGCGGCCCCGCAACTGATCGGTGCTCACAGCAAAGTATTCGGCAATCTTCGAGATATGTTTATCCGAAGGATCGACGATCTTCCCGCTGAGGATGCGCGAGAGAGTGGATTGAGGCACGCCAGTGCGACGGTGAAGCTCCGTGGGGGAGATCCCGTGCTGATCGAGCAGCGCTCTTAAGACGGTAGAAACATTGCGTTTTTGCATAACGCGAATAGTGCTTGATCTTTTTTCGGAAGACAAATGCCAAATTGCATAATTTGTGCATAGACCCACGAAAAATAGCCTTAAGGCTTTCATGCCTGCGTCGGGCGGACCGCCCATGGTAACCTTGCGCCCATCGCGGAAAAGCCGGGCCGATGCCCCTCCTTTGCCCCACACCTTTCAACGAATTTGCCTATATCCGATGAATAAAGCCGTCTCCGATCTGTCCTCCCACACGCCAATGATGCAGCAATACTGGCGCCTGAAGAACCAGCACCCCGACCAGCTGATGTTCTATCGCATGGGCGACTTCTACGAGATCTTCTATGAAGACGCGAAGAAGGCCGCCAAGTTGCTGGACATCACCCTGACGGCTCGTGGGCAATCGGCGGGTCAGGCGATTCCGATGTGTGGGATTCCTTACCACGCTGCGGAAGGTTACCTGGCGAAACTGGTGAAGCTTGGCGAATCGGTGGTGATCTGTGAGCAGGTCGGCGACCCGGCCACCAGCAAAGGGCCGGTGGATCGTCAGGTGGTGCGCATCATCACGCCGGGTACGGTCAGTGATGAAGCGCTGCTCGATGAGCGCCGGGACAACCTGATCGCGGCGGTGCTGGGTGACGAGCGCCTGTTCGGCCTGGCTGTGCTCGATATCACCAGCGGCAACTTCACGGTGCTGGAGATCAAGGGCTGGGAAAACCTGCTGGCGGAGCTGGAGCGGGTCAATCCGGTGGAGCTGATGATCCCGGATGACTGGCCGAAGGATTTGCCGGCGGAAAAACGCCGTGGGGTTCGTCGCCGTGCGCCGTGGGATTTCGAGCGCGACTCGGCGTTGAAAAGTCTTTGCCAGCAGTTTTCCACTCAAGACCTGAAAGGCTTCGGCTGCGAGAACCTGACCCTGGCCATCGGCGCTGCTGGCTGCCTGCTCAGCTACGCCAAGGAAACCCAGCGCACCGCCCTGCCGCATTTGCGCAGCCTGCGTCATGAACGCCTGGACGACACCGTGGTGCTGGACGGCGCGAGCCGCCGCAACCTGGAACTGGACACCAACCTGGCCGGTGGTCGCGACAACACGTTGCAATCGGTGGTCGACCGCTGCCAGACCGCCATGGGCAGCCGTTTGCTGACCCGCTGGCTGAACCGTCCGCTGCGGGATTTGACTGTACTACTGGCACGCCAGACGTCGATCACCTGCCTGCTGGACCGTTATCGTTTCGAGAAATTGCAGCCGCAGCTCAAGGAAATCGGCGACATCGAGCGGATTCTGGCGCGGATCGGCCTGCGCAATGCCCGTCCTCGTGACCTGGCGCGCCTGCGCGATGCCCTCGGCGCACTGCCAGAGTTGCAGGTGGCGATGGCCGAGCTTGAAGCTCCGCACATCATGCAATTGGCGACGACCACCAGCACCTATCCGGAACTCGCGGCGCTGCTGGAAAAAGCCATCATCGACAACCCGCCAGCGGTGATCCGTGACGGCGGCGTGTTGAAAACCGGTTACGACAGCGAACTCGACGAGCTGCAATCGCTCAGCGAAAACGCCGGGCAGTTCCTGATCGATCTGGAAGCCCGGGAGAAGGCCCGCACCGGCCTGGCCAACCTGAAAGTGGGTTACAACCGCATTCACGGTTACTTCATTGAGTTGCCGAGCAAGCAGGCCGAATCGGCACCGGCAGACTATATCCGTCGCCAGACCCTCAAGGGTGCCGAGCGCTTCATCACCCCGGAACTGAAAGCGTTCGAAGACAAGGCGCTGTCGGCCAAGAGCCGTGCCCTGGCGCGCGAGAAGATGCTCTACGAAGCACTGCTCGAAGACCTGATCGCTCAATTGCCGCCCTTGCAGGACACCGCTGCCGCACTGGCCGAGCTGGACGTGCTGAGCAACCTCGCCGAGCGTGCACTGAATCTGGACCTGAACTGCCCGCGCTTCGTCAGCGAGCCATGCATGCGCATCAGCCAGGGTCGTCACCCGGTGGTCGAGCAAGTACTCACCACACCGTTCGTGGCCAACGACCTGAGCCTCGATGACAGCACCCGCATGCTGGTGATCACCGGTCCGAACATGGGCGGTAAATCCACCTACATGCGCCAGACCGCGTTGATCGTGCTGCTGGCGCACATCGGTAGCTTCGTGCCGGCGGCCAGTTGCGAATTGTCCCTGGTCGACCGGATCTTCACCCGGATCGGTTCCAGCGATGACTTGGCGGGCGGACGCTCGACGTTCATGGTCGAAATGAGCGAAACCGCGAACATCCTGCACAACGCCACCGAGCGCAGTCTGGTACTGATGGACGAAGTCGGTCGCGGCACCAGCACCTTCGACGGCCTGTCCCTGGCGTGGGCCGCGGCCGAGCGTCTGGCACAACTACGGGCCTATACACTGTTCGCCACGCACTATTTCGAGCTGACGGTGCTGCCGGAAGCCCAGCCGCTAGTAGCCAACGTGCACCTCAATGCCACCGAGCACAACGAACGCATCGTGTTCCTGCACCACGTTCTGCCTGGGCCTGCCAGCCAGAGCTATGGCCTGGCGGTTGCACAGTTGGCCGGGGTGCCGAGCGAAGTGATCGTGCGTGCCCGTGAACACTTGAGCCGGCTGGAATCCACGGCGCTGCCCCATGAAGTGCCGACGCCGGCCAAAGGCAAATCCGTTGCGCCGCAACAGAGCGACATGTTCGCCAGCCTGCCGCATCCGGTGCTGGATGAACTGGCCAAACTTGATCTGGATGACCTGACACCACGCAGGGCTTTGGAAATGCTCTATACATTAAAGACACGGATCTAACGCACTTGCCTGCAAGCTGTTAGAATCTCGCGCGGTTTGGGATGCTGCAGGCTCATAGCCTGGCCTGCAGACTATCGCTCCCGAACCTGGCGACCCCGTCCTGAAGGGGCTCCGCTGCCGCCGCCTGAGGAGAAAATTAGAAATGACCTTCGTCGTCACCGACAACTGCATCAAGTGCAAGTACACCGACTGCGTAGAAGTCTGTCCGGTGGACTGCTTTTACGAAGGCCCGAACTTCCTGGTGATTCACCCGGATGAGTGCATCGACTGCGCACTGTGCGAACCAGAATGCCCTGCCGTGGCCATCTTCTCTGAAGATGAAGTTCCCGCCGGTATGGAAAACTTCATTCAGCTGAACATGGAATTGGCCGAGGTATGGCCAAACATCACTGAACGGAAAGATCCATTGCCCGATTCCGCTGAATGGGATGGCAAGCCAGGCAAGATCGAACACCTCGAACGCTGATTTCCCTCGCGTTCCCGAAAAGGCCCCTTGCGGGCCTTTTTGCTTTTCTGCAGGCAAAAAAAAGGGGCGGTTTGACCCGCCCACATTTTTTCCCTATTCCATGTGTTCCTTTTCATCGTCCTGATGAATCGCATCCTGCGATGTCCGTTCCCCTCTTCCTTGAAGGGCGTGTCTATCCGTCGACACAGTTCAAATACTAGAGGATTCCCCACCAAGAGCAATCGGCCTCCATGACTGAAATCATCTGTAATATGCTGTTAACTCAATAAAATAATCATATAAATCAATAACTTATAAATACAGCATCCTTCGAATAGACAACTACCAGGGTGTAAAAATAATGAACACTTACGAAAGAGTAAGCAAAGACTTACACCACGAGACTACAAACCTGAGGTGGCGCCAATACCAACGCGCCTCTCTCATCTTGCCGACAACAAAAAGCCCCGAACCAGTCGGGGCTTTTGGTTGACGGTTGAGCGAATGGCTTATTGGAACAGCGACTCACTCGACAGGCCGTTTTTCTCGAGAATCTCCCGAAGACGCTTGAGGCCTTCAACCTGGATTTGCCTGACCCGCTCCCGGGTAAGGCCGATTTCCAGGCCGACATCTTCAAGCGTACTGCTCTCGTGACCTCGCAAGCCGAAGCGGCGTACGACCACCTCGCGTTGCTTGTCGGTCAGCTCCGAAAGCCATTGATCGATGCTCTGCGACAGGTCGTCATCCTGCAACAGTTCACATGGATCGGTCGGGCGGTCGTCGGTCAGGGTGTCCAGCAGGGTTTTATCCGAATCCGGACCCAGCGAGACGTCGACCGAAGAAACCCGCTCGTTCAGGCCAAGCATGCGCTTGACCTCGCCTACCGGTTTCTCCAGCAGGTTGGCAATTTCTTCGGGTGAGGGTTCATGGTCGAGCTTTTGAGTCAGCTCCCGTGCAGCCCGCAAGTACACGTTGAGCTCTTTGACCACATGAATAGGTAGCCGGATGGTCCGGGTCTGATTCATGATCGCGCGTTCGATGGTCTGACGAATCCACCAGGTGGCGTAGGTCGAAAAGCGGAAGCCGCGTTCTGGATCGAACTTTTCCACTGCCCGGATCAGGCCGAGGTTACCCTCTTCGATCAGGTCCAGCAGCGACAGCCCACGATTGACGTAACGCCGGGCGATTTTCACCACCAGCCGCAGGTTGCTTTCAATCATGCGCTTGCGTCCGGCCGGATCACCACTTTGCGACAGGCGTGCAAAATGAACTTCTTCTTCCGGGGAGAGCAATGGGGAAAAGCCGATTTCATTGAGGTACAGCTGCGTGGCATCGAGTGCCCGGGTGTAGTCGATGTACTTGTGTTGCTTTAACGAAGCGGAGTGTCTGGATTTGGCACGAACGGAAGGTGGTGCATCCCCTTCATCATTCGACATCGAATCCATAGCGATGCCGGTCTCCATAAGGAGAACCTCATCGTCGATGTCAAACTCCGGCACTTCTTTACTGAGAGCCATTGTTATAGTCCTTTGGTGAGTTCGACCTCAAGCTCAAGCGGCGCCTTGATCCCTGGCAACGCTGGAGCCTGTTCCCTCTACGTGACGGAACAGGCTTGGCTAACAAATCAACGACGTGGCAGGAACTGCAGCGGATCTACAGGTTTACCTTGTCGGCGAATCTCAAAATGCAGTTTCACCCGGTCTGTACCCGTTGACCCCATTTCGGCAATTGTCTGTCCGACTTTGACCTGCTGCCCCTCCCGAACCAACAGCCTGCGGTTGTGACCGTAGGCACTGACGTAGGTATCGCTGTGTTTGATGATGACTAATTCGCCGTAGCCCCTTAAGCCACTCCCGGCGTATACCACCGTCCCATCAGACGCAGCTAAAACAGGCTGTCCCAAATCTCCGGCGATATCAATTCCTTTATTCAAACTACCGTTTGAAGAGAATTTTCCAATCAGAATGCCATTAGAAGGCCACCCCCAGCCCGTCGGGGCCGGACCGGCAGGAGGCAGTGGAGCGGGTGCCGGTTTGCTGGCGACGGACGGTGCGAGCACCGTTGTACTGGTCGTTGTGCCATTTGCCTGACGCCGAATTACCGTGGTTTTGCTCGACGACGAAGGCGAGGAACTGGACGAACTCACCACCGCTGCCGGCGTTGAATCGTTGCGACCGTCGAAGCGAATCGTCTGACCCGGATGGATCGTGTAAGGCGTAGGAATGTTGTTCCTTGCCGCGAGGGCTTTGTAGTCCCAGCCGTAGCGAAAGGCGATGGAAAACAACGTGTCCTTGGGTCGAACAATGTACTGGCCGGTGGTTACGGCCGGACGCTGGGCGACCGCGTTGTTGCGATCGACAACTCCCGCGCTACTCGATTTGGTGCTGGAGCAACCGACCAGCAAGGTACTCAAGACAAGACCAGTCACCAGACGCTGAAAGCTCGTTATACCCATTCGCTGCGCAACGACTGTGAGACTCACCCGCCGCTCCCTTTGTGGTGGCTGAAAATATGAATTGCCGTGTTTCGGCACGAAATGTCGCAAGTATAACGGGCCGAACAGGCTTTACCTTTAATGAAGCGGATTCGCTTCACGCACACGTTTGCTGCCTGATGATGAATTCTGTTTAACCCATCGATGCCGCTGTAAGACCCGGGCAATCGAAGAGAATTCAGCACGTTGAAACAAATGCTCAGGCCAGCGGCCCGTTGAGTAGTGGCACAAAGCGCACTGCCCCCAGAACACGCCTGGAAAAGCCTTGTTCTTCACGGATGATCAGCATCAATTGTTGAACTTCACCAGAGCCGACCGGAATCACCAATCGCCCGCCCGGTGCCAATTGATCGAGCAGCGCCTGAGGCACGTCGGTGGCCACGGCGGTCACAATGATGCCGTTGTAAGGCGCCAGCGCCGGCCAGCCTTCCCAGCCATCGCCCCAGCGAAATACCACATTGCGCAGGTTCAGCTCCACCAGGCGCTCCTTGGCTCGATCTTGCAGAACCTTGATGCGCTCGACGGAAAAAACCCGCTCGACCAGTTGCGACAGCACCGCTGTCTGGTAACCCGAACCAGTACCGATTTCCAGCACCTTGTCCAACGGGCCGGCTTCCAGCAGCAGCTCGCTCATGCGCGCCACCATATAAGGCTGGGAGATGGTCTGGTTATGGCCAATCGGTAGCGCCGTATCTTCATAAGCGCGGTGGGCCAGCGCCTCATCGACGAACAGGTGACGCGGTGTGCGGCGGATGACTTCCAGCACCTTGGCGTTGGACACCCCTTCTTCATAGAGGCGCTGAATCAGACGCTCACGGGTCCGCTGGGAGGTCATCCCGATGCCGCGGTGCAGAATATCGTCTTGTTCACGAGCCATTAGCGCAGCCCCTCCAGCCAGCCATCGAGACTTCTGAAGGCATCATTAAAGGTGCGATCCAGTTGCAGTGGCGTGATTGAAACATAGCCTTGCATCACCGCATGGAAATCAGTGCCCGGGCCGCCATCTTCGGCGTCACCCGCCGCAGCGATCCAGTAACCGGATTTACCACGCGGATCGACCACTTTTATCGGCGCAGCGGCGCGGGCGCGATGGCCCAGGCGGGTCAGCTGGATACCGCGGATATGCTCCAGCGGCAAGTTGGGAATGTTCACGTTCAGTACCGTGCGCGGTGGCAGATCGAGGTCCGCGTGGGCCTCTACCAGTTTGCGCGCAAAATAGGCCGCCGTGGGAAGGTTCTCCACTTGCCGTGAGACAAACGAAAAGGCAAACGAAGGACGCTCCAGGAAACGTCCCTCAAGGGCCGCCGCCACAGTACCGGAATACAGCACGTCGTCCCCCAGGTTCGCACCCAGGTTAATACCGGAAACCACCATGTCCGGTTCAAACTCCAGCAAGCCGTTAAGGCCCAGGTGCACGCAATCGGTAGGCGTTCCGTTGAGGCTGATAAAGCCATTGGCCAAGGTATGCGGGTGCAACGGACGGTCGAGCGTCAGCGAGCTGCTGGCGCCGCTTTTGTCCTGGTCCGGGGCGATAACCACGCATTCGGTGTAATCCGCCAGCGCAGCATAAAGCGCGGCGAGACCGGGTGCGGTTACCCCATCGTCGTTAGAAATCAGAATACGCATGGGCT
This sequence comes from Pseudomonas sp. Pseusp15, assembly GCF_059492165.1. NCBI lineage: Bacteria > Pseudomonadati > Pseudomonadota > Gammaproteobacteria > Pseudomonadales > Pseudomonadaceae > Pseudomonas > Pseudomonas sp. Pseusp15. The sequence goes on along the minus strand of NZ_CP168523.1, from coordinate 284,093 downwards.
GTCCGTCTGCCCCACCGGCACCAGATCGACGAGTTCACGCACCAATACGGTGGCGAAGCATCCGGCCGGGAGGACGAATTCCAGTTGCAGAATGTCAGGCTCGGGATAATGCCACGTCAACCCGCCAATGGGCAGCCGCAGGATGCGACGTTCGTGGCTCATACCGGCGTTAATCAACCAATCACGCAGATCCGCTTCGCGCGCGGCGATTGCCTGCTCCAGTTCATGGACAGCCCCCGACGCCGGCGAGTCACCTTCGCCCCACTGTGGGCCGGTCGGGTGCAAGTCGAGAATCGCCAGACGCGGGTCACTGCACTCGGCTTCACCTGCCGGGAAGAAACTGCGGCTGTCAGTGAACGCCAGCAGATCGCCGACCTGAGCACGCTGCCAGGTACCATCGGCGACGCGTGCCGCCAGCACCTGATTAAACAGAAAGCTACGCGCAGTGGAGAGCAGGCGCGAACGCACATTGCGTTGTTCCGGCAGGGCTTTGCGCGCAGCCCAGGCACGGGCGTCGACGACGTTGCCGCCGTCATGCCCGAAACGCTGGGCGCCGAAATAATTGGGAATACCTTGCCTGGCGATCAGTTGCAGACGCTCTTCGATCGCGGCCTTGTCGCCAGCGAATTGAGTCAGGCGCAACGTGAAGCCGTTGGCCGAATGGGCACCGCGTTGCAGCTTGCGTCTGTGCCGACCGGTCTTGAGAATCTTCAGCGTGTCGTTTTCCGCTGCCGACAGATCTGGATCAGCCTTGCCGGGCAGTTGCACGCTGAACCACTGGCGAGTCAACGCCTGACGGTCCTTGAGGCCCGCGTAGCTGACGGTACGCAATGGCACGCCCGCAGCCTTGGCAATCCGCCGTGCCGCTTCTTCGGTATTCAGACCGCGCTTTTCCACCCAGATCCATAGGTGTTCGCCGTCGCCGCTCAGGGGAATATCGAGGACTTCATCAACCTGGAAATCTTCCGCCGTGGCTTTCAGCACCGCGCTGCCGAGAGCGTCACCGTAGGCCCGTGGGCCGAGCAATTGCGCCTCGTTCATGCGCGCAGCAACAAGGCAACGGAGTGCACGGCAATACCTTCTTCGCGACCGACAAAGCCAAGCTTTTCGGTGGTGGTAGCTTTCACGTTCACTTGATCCAACTCAACTTGAAGATCCGCGGCAATCAGCGCGCGCATCGATTCGATATGCGGGGCCATTTTCGGGGCCTGGGCGACGATGGTGTTATCGACGTTGCCGACTTTCCAGCCCTTGGCGTGGATCAGTGCGACGACATGACGCAACAGCGCGCGGCTGTCGGCGCCCTTGAATTGCGGATCGGTGTCCGGAAAATGCTTGCCGATATCACCCAGCGCGGCAGCGCCGAGCAACGCATCGCTCAAGGCGTGCAGCAGGACATCACCGTCGGAATGGGCAAGCAGCCCGAAGCTGTGTGCAATCCGCACACCGCCCAGCGTGATGAAATCGCCTTCACCGAAACGGTGCACATCATAGCCGTGGCCAATACGCATAAAAAAACGCCCCGATTTTTGTCAGGGCGTGATTCTACCTGCTTTGTCAGACATTAGGCGCTTAGAGCGCGCGCGTGATGCTGCAAGTGGTCGTCGATGAAACTGGCGATGAAGAAATAACTGTGGTCGTAGCCGGGTTGCAAACGCAACGTCAGCGGATGACCGGCAAGTTTCGCTGCCTGTTGCAGGGCTTCAGGCTTAAGCTGGGTGGCGAGGAAATCGTCGCGATCACCCTGATCCACCAGCAGCGGCAGTTTCTCGTCGGCTTCGGCGATCAATGCACAGGCATCCCACTCGCGCCATTTCGACCGGTCTTCCCCCAAGTAGCGGGAAAAGGCTTTCTGCCCCCATGGGCAATCGATCGGATTGTTGATCGGCGAGAACGCCGACACCGACTGGTAACGCCCCGGATTGCGCAAGGCGCAGACCAGCGCACCGTGACCACCCATGGAGTGGCCGCTGATGCCACGCTTTTCCGATGCCGGGAAATGCGCCTCAACCAATGCCGGCAATTCCTGCACGACATAGTCATGCATCCGATAGTGCCGCGACCACGGTTCCTGCGTGGCATTCAGATAAAAACCGGCACCGAGACCGAAGTCCCAGGCACCATCCGGATCGCCCGGCACTTCGGGACCGCGTGGGCTGGTGTCCGGTGCGACGATAATCAGCCCCAGCTCGGCAGCCATGCGCATGGCACCGGCCTTCTGCATGAAGTTCTCGTCGGTACAGGTCAGGCCAGACAACCAGTACAACACTGGCAGTTTACCGCCCTGCTCCGCTTGCGGCGGCAGGTACACGGCAAACACCATGTCGCAACCGAGCACGTCGGAGCGGTGCCGGTAGCGCTTGTGCCAGCCGCCGAAGCTTTTCTGGCAGGAGATATTTTCCAGGCTCATAAGCGACCTCAGAAATGAATGACGCTACGGATGCTTTTGCCTTCATGCATCAAGTCAAACGCCTTGTTGATATCTTCCAGGCCCATGGTGTGGGTGATGAAGGTATCCAACGGGATCTCGCCGGTCTGGGCCATTTCGACATAGCTTGGCAACTCGGTACGGCCACGCACGCCACCGAACGCCGAACCGCGCCAGACGCGACCGGTGACCAACTGGAATGGACGGGTGGAGATTTCCTGGCCTGCGCCGGCCACACCGATGATGACCGACTCGCCCCAACCTTTGTGGCAGCACTCAAGTGCGGCACGCATCAACTGCACGTTGCCGATGCATTCGAACGAGAAGTCGACGCCGCCATCGGTCATGTCGACGATCACTTCCTGAATCGGACGATCGAAGTCTTTCGGGTTCACGCAGTCCGTGGCGCCCAATTGCCTGGCGACTTCGAACTTGGCCGGGTTGATGTCAATGGCGATGATCCGGCCAGCCTTGGCTTTGACTGCGCCGATAACGGCAGACAGTCCGATGCCACCCAGGCCGAAGATGGCAACGGTGTCACCCGGTTTGACCTTGGCAGTGTTGATCACCGCACCGATGCCGGTGGTGACGCCACAGCCCAGCAGGCAGACTTTTTCCAGCGGTGCTTCTTTAGGAATTTTGGCGACAGAGATTTCCGGCAGCACGGTGTACTCGGAAAACGTCGAGGTGCCCATGTAGTGGAAAATCGTTTCGCCCTTGTAGGAGAAGCGCGAAGTGCCGTCCGGCATCAGGCCTTTACCCTGGGTTGCACGAATCGCCTGGCAGAGGTTGGTTTTGCCCGACAGACAGAATTTGCACTTGCCACATTCCGGGGTGTACAGCGGAATCACATGATCGCCCACCGCAACCGAGGTCACGCCCTCGCCGATCGCTTCGACCACCGCGCCACCTTCGTGGCCCAGGATCGACGGGAAGATACCTTCCGGGTCCGCGCCCGAGAGGGTGTAGGCATCGGTATGGCAGACACCGGAAGCGACGACGCGCAGCAGGACTTCGCCCGCCTTGGGCATGGCGACATCGACTTCAACGATCTCGAGGGGCTTCTTGGCCTCGAAGGCAACGGCGGCGCGCGACTTGATCATGCTGACTCTCCAGTGAATAAAAACGAGACAGGGAGTGTAATACAGCGGCATACGATGAATAATCGGGACAAAAGCAAAACATTATTGCCATGCAGGGATAATCCTGATGTCCGAAAACCGCTGGGAAGGCATCGACGAGTTCGTCGCCGTCGCAGAGTGCAACCAATTCACCGCCGCGGCTGAACGCCTTGGGGTGTCTTCCTCCCACATCAGTCGCCAAATCGTACGACTGGAAGAGCGACTGCAAACCCGCTTGCTCTATCGCAGCACCCGCCGGGTCACGCTGACCGAAGCCGGACAAACCTTTCTGCAACATTGCCAACGTTTGCAGGACGGCCGCGAAGAAGCGTTGCGCGCTGTCGGCGACCTGACCAGCGAACCCAAGGGCATGCTGCGCATGACCTGTGCCGTGGCCTACGGCGAACGATTCATTGTGCCGCTGGTGACTCGTTTCATGGGGCTGTATCCGCAACTGCGTGTCGACATCGAACTGAGCAACCGCCCGCTCGATCTGGTGCACGAAGGGCTGGACCTGGCCATCCGCCTCGGCCGCCTGCAGGATTCAAGATTGGTCGCGACTCGTTTGGCACCACGGCGCATGTACCTGTGCGCCTCGCCGTCCTACCTGGAACGGTATGGTCGCCCACACAGTTTGTCGGAACTGAGTCGCCACAACTGCCTCATCGGCAGCTCGGATATCTGGCAACTGGAACAGAACGGGCGGGAATTTTCCCAGCGAGTACAGGGAAACTGGCGCTGCAACAGTGGGCAGGCGGTGCTGGATGCCGCGCTACAGGGGGTTGGGTTGTGTCAGTTGCCGGACTACTACGTGCTGGAGCACCTGAAAAACGGCGAATTGATCTCGCTGCTGGAAGCCCACCAACCACCGAACACAGCGGTTTGGGCGCTTTATCCACAGCAGCGGCATCTGTCACCGAAAGTACGCAAGTTAGTGGATTATTTGAAGGAAGGGTTGGCCGAACGGCCGGAATATCGGGTTTAAGAGAAAAAGATCGCAGCCGGCATAGGCTGCGATCTTTTAACGGCGGTTCACCCAACGCTGGCGCAACCACTCAAGGTCTTCGGGGCGAGTGACTTTGATGTTATCGGATCGACCTTCGATCAAACGGGGTGCCATACCTGCCCACTCCATCGCCGAGGCTTCATCGGTGATGACAGCATCCGCCACCAGGCTGTCCGCCAACGCCCGATGCAATGCTCCAAGGCGAAACATCTGCGGTGTATAAGCCTGCCAGATCACACTGCGATCCACCGTTTCCAGCACACGCCCGTGCTTGTCGACCCGTTTGAGGGTGTCGCGCGCAGGCACCGCCAATAGGCCGCCCACCGGGTCGTCAGCCAATTCACTGAGCAATTTATCAAGATCATCGCGCGCCAGATTCGGTCGCGCGGCATCGTGAACCAACACCCAATCCTCATCGTCAGCACCCTGGGCATGCAGATGCAGCAAGGCGTTGAGCACTGATCCGGAACGCTCGGCGCCGCCTTCAACCCGCTGAATACGCGGATCGGCAGCACAGGCCAGATTCGGCCAGTAAGGATCGTCGATGGCAAGACTGACCACCAACCCCTTCAGGGCAGGATGATCGAGGAAACAGCCAAGGCTGTGTTCGAGAATAGTGCGCCCGCCCAGTTGCAAGTATTGCTTGGGACGGTCCGCGGCCATACGGGCACCGACGCCCGCGGCAGGAATCACGGCCCAGAAGGCCGGTAACGACTCAATCATTGGGCCAACTGGTAAAGGGTTTCACCATCCTTGACCATGCCCAACTCATGGCGAGCCCGTTCTTCAACGGTCTCCATGCCCTTTTTCAACTCACTGACTTCGGCGTCCATCACCCGATTGCGCTCCAGCAACGCCTCGTTCTCGGCGTGCTGATCCGCAATCTGCTGCTTCAGCTCGGCCACTTGCGCCAGACTGCCATTACCCACCCACAGGCGATACTGCAGGCCGGCCAGCAGCAAGAGCAAGACGAGGAACAACCAATTGGGACTGCGCATCGAATATCAGGTATCCAGTGAAAAAAGACAGCCATGCCAAACTTTGAAGCTTCTGATAGCACGAAGCCTGGAAGAACCAGGCTTGTGCTCTTAAGGCATCAGATTAGTGGCAAATCCGTCGCTGTCGCGATTTTTCCGACACAATCCGGTGTCTTTTTATCGTTTACCACTCAGCCGCGGAATTCGCTACGGCCGTTGTACTTGGCTTTGCCATTCAACTGCTCTTCGATACGCAGCAGTTGGTTGTACTTGGAAACGCGGTCGGAACGGCACAGCGAACCGGTCTTGATCTGGCCAGCCGAGGTGCCCACGGCCAGGTCGGCAATGGTCGAATCTTCGGTTTCGCCGGAGCGGTGCGAGATCACGGCGGTGTAACCAGCGGCCTTGGCCATCTGGATGGCTTCCAGGGTTTCGGTCAGGGTGCCGATCTGGTTGAACTTGATCAGGATCGAGTTGGCGATCTTTTTGTCGATGCCTTCTTTCAGGATCTTGGTGTTGGTCACGAACAGGTCGTCGCCTACCAGCTGAGTCTTCTCGCCGATCTTGTCGGTGAGGATTTTCCAGCCTGCCCAGTCGGACTCGTCCAGACCGTCTTCGATGGAGATGATCGGGTAACGCTCGGTCAGACCTTTCAGGTAGTCGGCGAAACCTTCAGCAGTGAACACCTGGCCTTCGCCGGACAGGTTGTACTTGCCATCTTCATAGAATTCGCTGGCCGCGCAGTCCAGGGCCAGGGTCACGTCGGTGCCCAGCTTGTAACCGGCGTTGGCTACGGCTTCGGAGATCACTTTCAAAGCGTCTTCGTTGGACGCCAGGTTCGGCGCAAAACCACCTTCATCACCGACGGCAGTGCTCAGGCCACGGGCCTTCAGAACGGCTTTGAGGTGATGGAAAATCTCGGTGCCCATGCGCAGACCTTCCGAGAAAGACTTGGCGCCAACCGGCTGAACCATGAATTCCTGGATGTCGACGTTGTTATCGGCGTGCTCGCCACCGTTGATGATGTTCATCATCGGAACCGGCATCGAGTAAACACCCGGGGTACCGTTCAGGTTGGCAATGTGAGCGTACAGCGGCAGGTCCTGGTCCTGTGCTGCTGCCTTGGCCGCGGCCAGGGAAACGGCGAGGATCGCGTTGGCGCCCAGGGTCGCTTTGTTCTCAGTGCCATCGAGCTTGATCATCGCGTGATCCAGCGCTTTCTGGTCGCTTGGGTCTTTGCCCAGCAACAGGTCGCGGATCGGACCGTTGATGTTGGCTACGGCCTTAAGCACGCCTTTACCCAGATAACGGCTCTTGTCGCCATCACGCAGCTCGAGCGCTTCACGCGAGCCAGTGGAAGCACCGGATGGCGCGCATGCGCTGCCGATGATGCCGTTATCGAGAAGCACGTCTGCTTCCACAGTGGGATTGCCACGGGAGTCGAGAACTTCACGACCTTTGATGTCGACGATTTTTGCCATTGTTGTAAACACTCCAAAGTTGACGAAAACGACGCAGCTGAAGGAAATCTTTTATCGTCGGCAAGTGACAGACAGCGGGCAGGCTTGCGGACGATAAGGCTCAAGCCCGAGGGCCTGAGCATTTAAACCGTGCGGTACTTTACCGGAGAATTGAGGTTTACGCGGTTTCTACCGTCGGAAAACTCTTCACCAGTTCGTCCAGTGCTTTGAGCTGGGCCAGGAATGGCTCCAGTTTGTCCAGACGCAGGGCGCAAGGGCCGTCGCATTTGGCGTTGTCCGGGTCCGGGTGGGCTTCGAGGAACAGCCCGGCCAGCGACTGGCTCATGCCGGCCTTGGCCAGGTCAGTGACCTGGGCACGACGACCACCGGCGGAATCGGAGCGACCGCCGGGCATTTGCAGCGCGTGGGTCACGTCGAAGAACACCGGGTATTCGAACTGCTTCATGATGCCGAAGCCGAGCATGTCGACCACGAGATTGTTGTAGCCGAAGCTCGAACCACGCTCGCAGAGAATCAACTGATCGTTACCGGCTTCCACGCATTTGTTCAGGATGTGTTTCATTTCCTGGGGCGCGAGGAACTGGGCTTTCTTGATGTTGATCACCGCGCCGGTCTTGGCCATCGCGACCACGAGATCGGTCTGGCGCGACAGGAAGGCCGGCAACTGGATGATGTCGCAGACTTCAGCGACGACCGCGGCCTGATCAGGCTCGTGGACGTCGGTGATGATCGGTACGCCAAAGGCTTGCTTGATGTCCTGGAAAATCCGCATGCCCTCTTCCAGCCCGGGGCCACGATAAGAGGTCACAGAAGAACGGTTCGCCTTGTCGAAACTGGCCTTGAACACGTAAGGGATACCGAGTTTTTCGGTGACCTTTACGTACTCTTCGCAGACCTGCATCGCCATGTCACGGCTTTCCAGCACGTTCATGCCACCGAACAGCACCATTGGCTTGTCGTTGGCAATCTCGATATCGCCTACGCGGATGATCTTCTGCGCCATCAGGATTACGCCTTCTTCTGGTGTTGAGCCAAAGCGGCTTTAACGAAACCGCTGAACAACGGGTGACCGTCGCGTGGCGTCGAGGTGAACTCTGGGTGGAACTGGCAAGCGACGAACCATGGGTGATCCGGTGCTTCAACCACTTCCACCAGCGCGCCATCACCGGAACGACCAGAGATTTTCAGGCCGGCCTCGATGATTTGCGGCAGCAGGTTGTTGTTCACTTCGTAGCGATGACGGTGACGCTCGACGATCACATCCTTGGCGTAGCAATCGTGCACCAGGGAACCTGGCTCAAGCAGGCAGTCCTGAGCGCCAAGGCGCATGGTGCCACCCAGATCGGACGATTCGGTACGGATTTCGACGGCGCCGGTGGCATCTTCCCACTCGGTGATCAGACCCACCACCGGGTGACCGCTGGTACGATCGAACTCAGTGGAGTTGGCATCTTTCCAGCCCATTACGTTACGAGCGAACTCGATAACGGCCACTTGCATGCCCAGGCAGATACCCAGGTATGGAACCTTGTTTTCGCGAGCGTATTGAACGGCAGTGATCTTGCCTTCAACACCACGCAGACCGAAGCCGCCCGGTACCAGAATCGCGTCGACGCCTTCCAGCAGCGCGGTGCCCTGGTTTTCGATGTCTTCGGAATCGATGTAGCGCAGGTTGACCTTGGTGCGGTTGCTGATGCCAGCGTGACTCATCGCCTCGATCAACGACTTGTAGGCGTCCAGCAGTTCCATGTACTTGCCGACCATGGCGATGGTGACTTCGTGCTCCGGGTTCAGCTTGGCATCAACCACCGCTTCCCACTCGGACAGATCGGCGCTGTCGCATTGCAGGCCGAAACGCTCGACGACGAAATCATCCAGGCCCTGGGAGTGCAGAATGCCCGGGATCTTGTAGATGGTGTCGGCGTCTTCCAGCGCAATCACCGCACGCTCTTCAACGTTGGTGAACTGCGCGATCTTGCGACGCGAAGAAATGTCGATCGGGTGATCGGAGCGGCACACCAGCACGTCAGGCTGCAGGCCGATGGAGCGCAGCTCCTTGACCGAGTGCTGGGTTGGCTTGGTTTTGGTTTCGCCGGCAGTGGCGATGTACGGCACCAGTGTCAGGTGCATCAGCATCGCGCGCTTGGCGCCGACTTCGAAACGCAATTGACGGATCGCCTCGAGGAACGGTTGCGACTCGATGTCACCCACGGTGCCACCGATCTCGACCATGGCCACGTCGGCATCGCCAGCGCCCTTGATGATCCGGCGCTTGATTTCGTCGGTGATGTGCGGGATCACCTGAATGGTTGCGCCCAGGTAATCACCACGGCGCTCTTTGCGCAGGACGTGTTCGTAGACACGGCCAGTGGTGAAGTTGTTGTTCTGGGTCATGGTCGTGCGGATGAACCGCTCGTAGTGGCCCAGGTCCAGGTCGGTCTCGGCGCCGTCGTGGGTGACGAACACTTCACCGTGCTGGAACGGGCTCATGGTGCCCGGGTCAACGTTGATGTACGGGTCCAGCTTCAGCATGGTGACCTTAAGTCCCCGCGCCTCCAGGATGGCCGCCAATGAAGCCGAGGCAATGCCTTTCCCCAATGAAGAAACAACACCGCCCGTGACGAATATGTAGCGCGTCATGAAAAACCCTAGAAGTCTGCGTTAAAGCGGTCCGAGCCGCCGGGGAAAGCGAAGGAAGGCCGAAGCCCCCGATCACCTGCATTAATCACAGTGCACCTTTCAAAAAAACCGCCGCGTTGGGACAGACCGGAAGATGAAACACCGGTAGGTTGCTCGCTACACATTTTTTGGAATCGCCCAGCAAAGACTGCTTGGTAATCGGCAACTCCTGCGATTCAGGCGAATCCACAGAAGTTGTATCAAGAAGGGAGCGTAGTCTACCGGAAAGCCCCTTTCAGCTCAAACCTTGATCTTCGATCGGCGGCTGCCAATGCAAATACCAGCCACTGCGCTCACTGCCATTCAGCCCCCGCAGGTTCGCCACCGCCAGCAATTGCTGGCCCCTGTAGACCAGCGGCAATCTGCCACGGGCGAAGCCCGGCACACCGCTTTCGTTGAGCAAACGCTTCAAGTCACGGTGACCGCGATCGGGCAAACTCATGACTTCGCCGCCCTCACGATAGCGGATCTGCAACGGGCCATCGGGGATCTGGCCGGTGAGTGTGAGCACGCCATTATCCGGTAACGCCAGCAATACCGCGGGGGCAGCCCAGGACACCGGGGATGGCGGAGTGCGCAACCATCCACCTGACAACCACCAGAGACGCCCACCAGCGCGATGCAGTTCGCCCGCCGCCAATCGCCAGACCGGACGTGCGTCGCTAGTCGCATCGCGCAAATCCTGCCAACCCGACCAATGGTCACTGTCCGGCAAAGACGTCAGCGGTTTGAGCCAATGACTCAGCGCATTGCGCTGGCGTGCATCAGAGAGCTTTTCCAGGGGCGCCAGCTCCAGCGACGGCAACCCCAGCCAATCGAAATCACTGTCGGTGCCGGCCTGGGCCAGATCAATTTGCGCCAGATCGTCGAGCAACCCCTGCGCCTCACTCAGATGCGCAGCGCTGCGAGCCATGGTCGCCACTGCTTGCGGCCAGCGCGCGGTCAACACGGGGAACACCTGATGACGCAGGTAATTGCGCGAGAACTGCCGGTCCTGATTCGACGGATCTTCGATCCAGTTCAGCTGATATTCAGTGGCGTAGGCCTCAAGCTCGGCGCGAGTGACATCAAGCAGTGGTCGCAGCAGATGCCCACACCCCAAAGGACGCTCACTCGGCATCCCCGACAAACCTCTCACCCCTGCCCCGCGCATCAGCCGAAACAACAGGGTTTCCGCTTGATCGTCACGGTGCTGACCTGTGAGCAGTACTTCACCGGCGTGAGTCGCCGCGATGAAGGCGCCGTAACGCGCATCCCGCGCCGCACGCTCGAGGCTAGCGCCGCGCTCAACCTGAACACGCACAACCTCCAGCGGTACACCCAACGCATCACAGACCGACTGACAATGTTCCGGCCACGCATCAGCCGCAGCCTGCAGGCCGTGGTGGACGTGAATGGCGGTCAATGCCGGCAAGGATTCGGTTTTTGCGAGGTGTGCGAGAAGGTGCAGCAGGACGGTGGAATCGAGACCACCGGAGAAGGCTATGCGCCAGGTTGTGGCGTTACGCCACGGAACCAGCCCATGGAGAAGCCTGGCTGGCAGATCAATCGTCTTAGGGCTCATAGACGTCAGTCGCTTCACATAGACCCATTGTGGGAGCGAGCCTGCTCGCGAAGGCTGCTTAACATTCAACCTATTTGTTGATTGTTATACCGCAATCGCGAGCAGACGAACGTCGCCCGGCTCTTCCCACAAGGCTATAGCGCGATCAGATCAGAGACCGTAGCTCATCAGACGCTCGTAACGACGGGCCAGCAGCGCGTCGTTGTCGAACTTCTTCAACATCGCCAGTTGCGAGCTCAGCTCGGCGCGGATCGAGGCAGCGGCAGCCGCCGGATCACGATGAGCGCCGCCCAACGGCTCGCCGATCACTTTATCGACGATGCCCAGGCCCTTCAGACGCTCGGCAGTGATGCCCATCGCTTCAGCGGCATCCGGGGCTTTCTCGGAAGTTTTCCACAGAATCGAGGCGCAACCTTCCGGCGAAATCACCGCGTAGGTCGAATATTGCAGCATGTTCAGCTGATCGCAGACGCCAATTGCCAGCGCACCACCGGAACCACCCTCACCGATCACGGTGGCGATGATTGGGGTTTTCAGGCGAGCCATGACGCGCAGGTTCCAGGCAATCGCTTCGCTCTGGTTGCGCTCTTCGGCGTCGATGCCAGGGTAAGCGCCCGGGGTGTCGATGAAGGTCAGGATCGGCATTTTGAAACGCTCGGCCATTTCCATCAGGCGACACGCCTTGCGGTAGCCCTCAGGGCGCGGCATGCCGAAGTTGCGGCGAACCTTCTCGCGCACTTCGCGACCTTTCTGGTGACCGATAACCATCACCGGCTGGTCGTCCAGACGGGCAACACCGCCAACGATGGCAGCGTCGTCGGAGAAGTGACGGTCGCCGTGCAACTCATCGAACTCGGTGAAGATGTGTTCGATGTAGTCCAGGGTGTATGGACGTTTCGGGTGACGCGCCAGACGCGCGATCTGCCAGCTGGTCAGCTTGCCGAAGATGTCTTCGGTCAGCGTGCTGCTCTTGTCCTGTAGGCGGGAGATCTCATCGCCGATATTCAGCGAATTGTCATTACCGACCAAGCGCAACTCTTCGATCTTGGCTTGCAGGTCGGCGATCGGCTGTTCGAAATCTAGAAAATTCGGGTTCATAGGCGTCCGTCTAGGGTCGCGTCCAAGAGAGCTTGGGCCGGCCGGTTGTCTATTCGCGCCCTACCTTAAGGGACAGGCGCGTTCAGGTCGAGATTAAAAATTCGGGTCGGGATCAGGCGCGTTCCCATGGTAAGGAATGGCGCCTGACCGTCAACGGTATTGGAGGAAGACGTTGTCTCGCCCGAACTGGTCACGCAGGGCTTGAATCAAGGCATCCGCCGGGTCGATCCGCCAGGTCTCGCCAAACTGCAACAAGGCCTTCGCATCGGGGCTGGTGTAGTCCATGGTGATCGGGCACGCACCGCGATGACGCTTCAACAACTCGCCCAACCAGCGTAGCTGATCGCCCTTGAGATCCTTTGCATGCAACTTCAGGCGCAGGCTTTCGGCCAGGTTGGTGCGCGCATCTTCCATGCTCATCACCCGCTTGACCCGCAACCGCAGGCCACCGGAGAAGTCGTCGTTGCTGACTTCGCCTTCGACCACCACCATCGCATCGGTCTGCAACAGCGACTGTGCGGAATGGAACGCATCGGCGAACAACGAGGCTTCGATCCGCCCGGAGCGGTCGTCGAGGGTGATGAAGCCCATCTTGTCGCCCTTTTTGTTCTTCATCACTCGCAGGGCGATGATCATGCCCGCGACCGTTTGCGTGTCGCGAGCCGGCTTCAGGTCGATGATGCGCTGACGGGCGAAGCGACGGATCTCGCCCTCGTATTCGTCGATCGGGTGGCCGGTGAGGTACAGGCCCAAGGTATCTTTCTCGCCTTTCAGGCGTTCCTTGAGGGTCAGCTCCTTGGCCTTGCGGTGATTGGCGTAGACGTCGGCGTCTTCTTCAACGAACAGACCGCCAAACAGATCGGCATGCCCACTGTCGTGGGTACGAGCGGTTTGTTCGGCAGCCTTGATCGCCTCTTCCATGGCCGTCAACAACACCGCGCGGTTGCGGTCGATGTTGGCCTGATAGGCTTTCTGCTCATCGTGGAAATACGGGCCAAGGCGGTCCAGGGCACCACTGCGGATCAAGCCGTCGAGGGTGCGTTTGTTGATACGCTTGAGGTCGACCCGCGCGCAAAAATCGAACAGGTCCTTGAACGGCCCGTCTTGCCGCGCCTCGGTAATCGCTTCGACCGGGCCTTCGCCCACGCCCTTGATCGCGCCCAAACCGTAAATGATGCGGCCTTCGTCGTTCACCGTGAACTTGAACTCCGAGGTGTTCACGTCTGGCGCGTCGAGGCGCAGCTTCATGGTCCGCACTTCTTCGATCAAGGTCACGACCTTGTCGGTGTTGTGCATATCCGCCGACAGTACCGCGGCCATGAACGGCGCCGGATAGTGGGCTTTCAGCCACGCGGTCTGGTACGACACCAGGCCGTAGGCCGCGGAGTGGGATTTGTTGAAACCGTAACCGGCGAATTTTTCTACCAGGTCGAAAATGTTACCGGCAAGGTCAGCGTCGATATTGTTGGTGGCGCAACCTTCAATGAAACCGCCGCGCTGCTTGGCCATTTCTTCGGGTTTTTTCTTACCCATGGCTCGACGCAGCATGTCCGCGCCGCCGAGGGTGTAACCGGCCATGACCTGGGCAATCTGCATCACCTGTTCCTGATACAGGATGATGCCGTAAGTCGGCGCCAATACCGGCTTGAGGCCGTCGTACTGGTAGTCCGAGTGCGGGTACGCGAGTTCGGCGCGACCGTGCTTACGGTTGATGAAGTCGTCCACCATGCCCGATTGCAGCGGGCCCGGACGGAACAGGGCCACCAGTGCGATCAAGTCTTCCAGGCAGTCGGGCTTGAGCTTTTTGATCAGCTCTTTCATGCCGCGCGACTCGAGCTGGAACACCGCGGTGGTTTCGGCTTTTTGCAGTAGCGTGTAAGTCGGTTTGTCATCCAGCGGGATGAACGCGATGTCCAGCGGCGGTTCGTTGACCTTGGCGCGGTCGCGGTTGATGGTTTTCAGCGCCCAGTCGATGATCGTCAGGGTCCGAAGCCCCAGGAAGTCGAACTTCACCAGACCGGCAGCCTCAACGTCATCCTTGTCGAACTGGGTTACCAGACCGTCGCCCGCTTCGTCGCAATAGATCGGCGAGAAGTCGGTCAGCTTGGTCGGCGCAATCACCACGCCACCGGCGTGTTTACCGACGTTACGCACAACGCCTTCGAGCTTGCGCGCCATTTCCCAGATTTCCGCGGCTTCTTCATCGACCTTGATGAAGTCGCGCAGGATTTCTTCCTGTTCGTAGGCTTTTTCCAGGGTCATGCCGACTTCGAACGGAATCATCTTCGACAGACGATCCGCCAGTCCGTAGGACTTGCCCTGCACCCGCGCCACGTCACGGACCACAGCCTTGGCCGCCATGGAACCGAAGGTGATGATCTGGCTTACCGCGTTACGGCCGTATTTCTCGGCCACGTAATCGATCACGCGGTCGCGACCGTCCATGCAGAAGTCGACGTCGAAGTCGGGCATGGAAACCCGTTCCGGGTTAAGGAAACGTTCGAACAGCAGGTCATATTCCAGCGGGTCGAGGTCGGTGATCTTCTGCACATAGGCCACCAGCGACCCGGCACCCGACCCACGGCCAGGCCCCACCGGTACGCCGTTGTTCTTGGCCCACTGGATAAAGTCCATCACGATCAGGAAGTAACCGGGGAAGCCCATCTGGATGATGATATCCAGCTCGAAATTCAGCCGGTCGACATAGACTTGGCGCTTGGCTTCGTAGTCTTCGGTGGTGTCCTTGGGCAGCAGAACGCTGAGGCGTTCTTCCAGACCGTCGAAGGAAACCTTGCGGAAATATTCGTCGATGGTCATGCCATCGGGAATCGGGAAGTTGGGCAGGAAGTGCTTGCCCAGCTTCACTTCGATGTTGCAGCGCTTGGCGATCTCGACTGTGTTCTCCAGCGCCTCAGGCAGGTCGCTGAACAGCTCGGCCATTTCCTCGGCGCTTTTGAGGTATTGCTGATCGCTGTAATTCTTCGAACGCCGCGGATCGTCGAGGGCGCGGCCTTCACCGATGCAAACGCGGGTTTCGTGGGCTTCGAAGTCTTCCTGCTTGATGAAGCGCACGTCGTTGGTCGCCACCAGCGGCGCGCCGATTTTCTCGGCCAGGGCCACGGCGCCGTGCAGTTGCTCTTCGTCGTTGGGGCGGTTGGTGCGCTGGACTTCCAGATAGAAACGATCCGGGAACACCGCCATCCACTCGCGAGCCAGGGTTTCGGCTTCGTCCGGGTTGCCGCCGAGCATCGCCAGACCGATTTCGCCCTCTTTCGCCGCCGACAGCATGATCAAGCCTTCGCTGGCTTCGGCCACCCACTCGCGCTCGATGATGATCGAACCATTGCGCTGGCCGTCGATGAAACCACGGGAGATCAGTTCGGTGAGGTTGCGATAACCTGTGGCGTTCATCGCCAGCAGGCTGATCCGGCTCAAGGGGTTGTCCGGATCCTTGTTCGACAGCCACAGGTCGGCGCCACAAATCGGCTTGATCCCGGCGCCCATGGCGGCTTTATAGAATTTGACCAGGGAACACATGTTGTTCTGGTCAGTGACCGCCACGGCAGGCATGTTCATGCCGACCAGGGTCTTGACCAGCGGTTTGATCCGCACCAGACCGTCGACCAGGGAATATTCAGTGTGCAGGCGTAGATGAACGAATGAAGCCGGCATAGTGATCCTGTCTAGAAACTAGAAACGTGAAGACAACAAGGCCCGGATTGTACCGGGCCTTGAGTAAAACATCAGCCTGCGACTAACCCTCGATCAGGTTTTCCCGCGCTTCATACGCCAGGCGTACCGGGGCGAACGAGCGGCGGTGAATCGGTGTCGGCCCCAGACGCGTCAGCGCCTCCAGATGAACGGGCGTCGGGTAGCCTTTGTGGCCACCGATGCCGTAACCCGGGTAAATCAGTTCGAACGCCGCCATTTCACGATCACGGCTGACCTTGGCCAGAATTGACGCCGCAGCGATGGCCGGCACTTTGCTGTCGCCTTGCACCACCGCTTCGGCGCGCATCGAGAGTTTCGGGCAACGGTTGCCGTCGATCATCGCCAGCTTCGGCTGAATGTGCAGGCCCTCGACCGCGCGCTGCATGGCCAGCATGGTGGCATGAAGGATGTTCAACTCGTCAATTTCTTCGACTTCGGCGCGAGCAATGCACCAGCTCAGGGCTTTTTCGCAGATTTCGTCGTAGAGTTTTTCGCGGCGGGCTTCGGTGAGTTTCTTCGAATCGTTGAGGCCGAGAATCGGCCGGCTCGGATCAAGGATCACCGCGGCGGTCACCACGGCACCGCACAGCGGGCCGCGACCGACTTCATCAACACCTGCCACCAGATCTTCAACTTCATCGACCAGCATAAAATCCAGGCCCAGTTGCTTGCTTGCTTTGCTCATTATGCTCTGCCAATCAGGTTCAGTACCGCGTCCGCTGCCTGATTGGAGGCGTCCAGTCGCAGGGTTCGGTGGATTTCGTCAAAGCCTCGGGTCTGCTCCTCGCCACCTTCGATCAGCGGCGACAGAGTCTGGGCCAGGGCTTCGACTGTCGCATCGTCCTGCAACAACTCTGGCACCAGCAGGCGCTGGGCCAGCAAATTCGGCAACGAGACGTAGGGACTCTTCACCATCCGTTTGAGAATCCAGAACGTCAGCGGTGCCAGGCGATAAGCGACCACCATCGGCCGCTTGTACAGCAATGCTTCCAGGGTCGCGGTGCCCGAAGCGATCAACACCGCGTCGCACGCCGCCAGCGCCAGATGGGATTTGCCGTCGAGCAAGGTCAGCGGCAGATCGCGACCAACCAACAACTCTTCCAACTGGGCCCGACGCTCCGGACTGGCGCACGGCATAACGAATCGCACGCCCGGACGCATGGCCCGCAGGCGCTGGGCGGTGTCGAGGAACAACGCACCGAGGCGCCCGACTTCACCGCCACGACTACCCGGCATCAGGGCAACCAACGGCCCTTGCGGCAAACCGAGTTCGGCCCGCGCGGCGGTGCGATCGGCCTCAAGCGGGATCGCATCGGCCAGGGAATGCCCGACAAACCGTACCGGCACGCCCTTCTCTTCATAAAATTTAGCTTCGAACGGGAACAGCGTCAGCATCAGGTCGCAACCTTCGCGAATCTTCAGCACCCGCTTCTGTCGCCAGGCCCAGACCGACGGGCTGACGTAATGCACGGTCTTGATCCCGGCCTGACGCAGCTTGAGTTCGATATTGAGGTTGAAGTCCGGGGCATCGATACCGATGAACACGTCCGGCTTCGCGGCGATCAGGTCCGCAACCAGTTTCTTGCGACGGGCCAACAGCTCGCGCAAACGGCCCAGCACTTCCACCAGCCCCATGACAGAAAGGCGTTCCATCGGGAAATACGAGGTCAGGCCTTCGGCCTGCATCAGCGGACCGCCGACACCAATGAACTCGACCGCCGGATGCTGTGCCTTGAGCGCACGCATGAGACCCGCACCCAGAATGTCACCGGAAGCCTCACCCGCCACCAGCGCAATACGCAGATTGGCCATGATTAGCGGGTGATGCCGCGGGTCGAAGACTGGATGGAATCACGGAACACCGCGACTTCCGGGAACTGCAGCGAGGGTTCGGCCAGCTCGGCGAGCGCTTGCTCGACTGTCAGGCCCTGGCGGTAAACCACCTTGTAGGCACGACGCAGCGCGTGGATCGCCTCTTCGCTGAAGCCCCGACGGCGCATGCCTTCGAAGTTCATGCTGCGAGCTTCAGCGGGGTTGCCGAATACCGTGACGTACGCTGGAACGTCTTTGCCAATGGCTGTGCCCATGCCGGAAAAGCTGTGGGCGCCAATGTGGCAATACTGGTGAACCAGGGTGAAGCCGGACAGGATCGCCCAGTCTTCAACGTGCACATGCCCTGCCAACGCGGTGTTGTTGACCAGGATGCAATGATTGCCGATAACGCTGTCGTGACCGATGTGGGCATAGGCCATGATCAGGTTGTGATCGCCCAGGGTCGTTTCCGAACGGTCCTGAATGGTCCCGCGGTGAATCGTCACGCCTTCACGGATGACGTTGTGGTCACCGATGACCAGACGGGTTTCCTCGCCCTTGTATTTCAGATCGGGCGTGTCCTCACCTACCGAAGAAAACTGGTAGATGCGGTTGTGCTTACCGATTCGGGTCGGGCCCTTGAGAATCACATGCGGCCCGATCACTGTCCCCTCGCCGATTTCCACACCTGCGCCGACAATCGACCAAGGGCCGACTTCGACGTCGTCGGCCAGGATGGCCGTCGGATCGATGATTGCGCGAGGGTCAATCAAACTCATAGTTTGCGTTCCGCACAGATGATTTCAGCGGAGCAGACTGGCTTGCCATCGACCGAAGCCTGGCATTCGAACTTCCAGATCTGACGCTTGCAGCTGATGAACTTGGCTTCAAGGATCAATTGATCGCCCGGCAGCACCGGCTGACGGAAGCGCAGTTTGTCGGAGCCGACGAAGTAGTAAAGCGTGCCATCGGCCGGTTTCACGTCGAGCATTTTGAAACCAAGGATCCCGGCAGCCTGAGCCATCGCTTCGATGATCAGTACGCCCGGCATGATTGGATGCGCAGGGAAGTGACCATTGAAGAACGGTTCGTTGATGCTGACATTCTTGTAGGCGCGAATGCGCTTGCCTTCCACATCCAGATCCACGACCCGGTCCACCAGCAGGAACGGGTAACGGTGAGGCAGGTATTCGCGAATCTCGTTGATGTCCATCATTTCGGGGGGAAGCCTATGTAAAGATTGGGAGCGCGCGACTGACGCGCACTCCTCTAGCAAATCAAGGGAGGCAGTCTAGCGGCTGTGCACACTTGATATGGAAATGGTATCAGCCATCTGATGAAGCATTACCGTCAGGGGTCACGTCCCCTACACGCTTTTCCAGCTGTCGCAGACGTCGCGCGATGTCATCGAGCTGACGGATACGTGCCGCGCTTTTGCGCCATTCGGCTGCCGGTTGCATCGCCGTACCGGAAGAATAGGAGCCCGGCTCGGTAATCGAGTGGGTCACCATGGTCATCCCGGTCAGGAAAACGTTGTCGCAAATGTCGATATGCCCCACCAGCCCTACGCCACCGGCAAGCATGCAATGCTTGCCGATTTTGGTGCTGCCGGAAATTCCCACGCACGCGGCCATGGCCGTGTGGTCACCAACCTGGACGTTGTGGGCAATCTGAATCTGATTGTCGAGCTTCACACCATTACCAATGACGGTATCGGCCAGCGCGCCACGATCGATAGCGGTATTTACGCCTATTTCCACGTCGTCTCCGATCGAGACGCCGCCGATCTGGGCAATTTTCTGCCAGATACCTTTCTCGTTGGCAAAACCGAAGCCTTCACCACCGAGCACGGCACCGGATTGAATCACCACCCGTTTGCCGATGCGCACGTCGTGATACAGCGTGACGCGCGGGGCCAACCAGCCGCCCTCGCCAATTTCGCAGCGTGCACCGATGAAGCAATGCGCACCAACGGTCACACCGGCGCCAATGCGCGCTGCACTTTCGATGACCGCAAAGGCACCGATGCTCGCCGCCGGATCGACCACCGCATCCGCTGCCACTACCGCTGTCGGATGAATACCGGCCGGCGCCTTGGGCTTGGGATCGAACAGGTGGGAAATGCGGGCATAAGACAGATATGGATCAGCCACCACCAGCGCATCACCGACAAAACCTTCAGCGTCAGCGGCCTTCAGCAGCACGGCTGCGGCCTGACTGTCAGCCAGGTATTTACGGTATTGAGGATTTGCCAGAAAGCTCAACTGAGCTGGGCCAGCCTCTTGCAAAGTGGCCAGCCCAGTAATTTCTTTCTCCGGGTCGCCACGTAAGGTGGCGCCGAGGAACTCGGCCAACTGGCCGAGCTTTATAGTCGCTGTCATGGGTTACTTCAGCTGATTCATGCGCTCGATAACCTGGCGAGTGATGTCGTACTGAGGCTTGACATCAATCACTGCGCCACGCTCGAAGACCAGGTCATAAGCACCTTTCTTGATGACTTCTTCCACAGCGCTGTCCAGTTTCGGCTTGAGCTGCTTCAGCATTTCACGGTCGGCAACGGCTTTGGCTTCGTTCAGCTCCTTGGACTGGAACTGGAAATCACGGGCCTTTTGCTTGAACTCGAGCTCCAGACGTTCACGCTCGCCTTGCTGCATCTTGTCGCCACCGGCCATCAGACGGTCCTGGATACCCTTGGCGCTGCTTTCCAGGCTCTTGAGCTTGGTCAGTTGCGGGCCGAATTTTTTCTCGGCATCCACGGCGTATTTCTTTGCCGCATCGGATTCCAGCAGTGCCATCTGATAGTTCAGAACGGCGATTTTCATGTCGGCAAAAGCCGGACCTGCAACCAGCACGGTCGCCAGGAGAACCAATTGAGTCAACTTACGCACGATGCACTCCTACAAAATCCATTGTCATTATCTTGGGTCAGACGCTTAGAACGTCTGGCCGAGGGAGAATTGGAACACTTGAGTCTCGGCATTGCTGTCCGGTTTTTTGACTGGCATCGCCAAGGCGAAGCTCAACGGACCAAGGGCGGTAACCCATGTCACACCGACACCCACCGAACTGGCCATATTGCTCAGGCTGACGTCGTTACACTGAGTGTTGGACTTGGAACCATCGGCGTTGGTGCTCTGCTTGCAAGTCGAATCGAACACATTACCCACGTCCCAGAATACCGAAGTGCGCAAGGAACGCTGATCTTTCACGAACGGCATAGGGAATAGAACTTCTACACCACCCTGAATCAGGACGTTACCACCAAACGGCAGTGGATCCTGGTCCGGGTCGGTTGCGGTGCCCGGGTTCACGCCCCGGCTCGGCGTACTACGAGGCCCCAGGGTGCTGTCCTTGAAGCCACGAACCGAGTTGAAACCACCGGCGTAATAGTTTTCATAGAACGGCAAGCCGTCGGTCGAACCATAACCATCGCCATAGCCCAGCTCGGTGTGGAGGCGCATGGTGTAGTTTTCAGACAACGGCTGGAACAATTGACCGCGATAATCGAGCTTGAAGAACGACAAGTCGCTGCCCGGTGTCGTGGCTTCCGCAGTCAAGCTCTGGGAGTGACCACGGGTCGCCAGTACCCCTTTGTTCAAGGTGGATTCAGACCAACCGGCCGATGCCTTGAAGTTGAGGTACTGATCACCTTCCTTGTTAACGAAGTCGAAGATTTCGTCGACGGTGTAAAGACCCGTCTTGATCTTGTCTTGTTGTGCAGACAAACCAAACGTCAGACGCGAAGTCTCGCTGATCGGATAACCAACGTTGACACCTGCGCCCAGGCTGTCTACGGCGTAGCTGGCTACGTTGACATCGAGGTCTTTGTAGTCGGTCGTACGATAGAAAGCGTTGTAACCCAGGCTCACACCGTCAGCTGTCCAGTAGGGGTCGACATAACCGAAGTTATAACGGCTTTGATACTGACTGCGAGTCAAGCCGATGCTGACCTTGTTACCGGTACCCAGGAAGTTGTTCTGAGTGATCGAACCACCAAGGATCAGACCGGCGCTCTGGGCGAAACCAACGCTGGCGGTAATCGAACCGGAAGCCTGCTCTTCAACGCTGTAGTTCACGTCAACCTGATCATCGACACCCGGCACGGCCGGCGTCTCGACGTTGACTTCCTTGAAGAAGCCCAGACGTTCCAGGCGGGTCTTGGATTGGTCGATCAGGTAGGTCGAAGCCCAGCCGCCTTCCATCTGACGCATTTCACGGCGCAGCACTTCGTCTTCGGACTTGGTGTTGCCACGGAAGTTGATGCGGTTCACGTAAGCACGCTTGCCCGGATCGACAGCGAATGTGATATCGACCGTGTGGTCTTCATCGTGAGGCTGAGGCACGCCGTTGACGTTAGCGAAGGTGTAACCCTCGTTACCCAGGCGGCGGGTGATCAGTTCGGAGGTGGTGGTCATCAGCTTGCGCGAGAACACCTGGCCTTTCTGAACCAGCAGCAGGGACTTGACCTGGTCTTCAGGCACTTTCAGGTCGCCGCTGAGTTTCACGTCACGAACGGTGTACTTCTCGCCTTCGTTGACGTTGACGGTGATATAGACGTGTTTCTTGTCCGGGGTGATGGACACCTGGGTCGAAGCGATATCCATATTGATATAGCCACGGTCCAGGTAATAGGAACGCAGACGCTCCAGGTCACCGGAGAGCTTTTCACGAGCGTACTTGTCATCGTTCTTGAAGAACGACAGCCAGTTGCTGGTCTTGAGTTCGAACAGGTCGATCAGGTCTTCATCAGGAAAGACAGTGTTGCCCACCACGTTGATGTGCTGGATCGCCGCTACGGTACCTTCGTTGATGTTGACCTTCAGGGCAACGCGGTTACGCGGCTGCGGCACCACTTCGGTGTCGACGGTAGCCGAGTAGCGGCCCTGAGCGACGTATTGACGCTGCAGCTCGTTACGCACACCTTCGAGGGTCGCGCGCTGGAAGATCTCGCCTTCGGCCAGACCGGACTGTTTGAGGCCCTTCATCAGGTCTTCAGTGGAGATCGCCTTGTTGCCTTCGATCTCGATACTGGCGACCGACGGACGCTCGACTACAGTAATGACCAGGACGTTGCCTTCACGGCCCAGCTGGATATCTTGAAAGAACCCGGTTTTGAACAGCGCACGAGTGGATTCCACCAGGCGACGATCATCCGCCTGCTCGCCGACGTTCAACGGCAAGGCACCAAAGACACTACCCGCGGAGACCCGCTGGAGGCCATTGACGCGAATATCAGAGATAGTGAAGGACTCGGCGTGAACTTCGGCGATCATCAATACGGTGAGAACCGCAGTTAGCAGCAGACGTTTCATGAAGTCCTTTCTTATTCCAACTGGCAATAAAAACTGCCGCAAAATGCGGCAGATTCGCAATTCAGCGAAGCGTTACAGTCGACCCAGATCATTGACCAGAGCAAGCAACATCACCCCGACCACCAAACTGATACCGATCTGTATCCCCCAACCTTGCACCCGATCCGACAAGGGACGACCACGCGCCCACTCGATCAGATAAAACAACAAATGCCCCCCATCCAGTACAGGAATGGGCAGCAAATTCAGAACACCCAGGCTAATACTCAGATAAGCAAGGAAATTCAGGAAATCAGCGATGCCCGACTGGGCAGAAGCGCCCGCCACTTTAGCAATGGTTATCGGTCCACTCAAGTTTTTTACCGAGAGCTCGCCGAACAACATTTTCTTGAGCGAGTCGAGGGTCAGTACGCTCATGGTCCAGGTGCGTCGGGCACCCTCCCCAATCGCGGCCACCGGACCGTAACTGACTTCGCGAATCATCTCTGGTGGCCAATCGACCGCTTTCACCCCTGCGCCCAGATAGCCAGTGGGTGCCTTGCTCTCGCCGCGCGCGGCCAGCGTCACAGGGACGTCGATTTGAGCACCGTCGCGCTCAACGCGCAGCATGATTTTGGTATCCGGATGCAAACGGACGATGTCGACTACTTGCTGCCAGTCATCCAGTGCCTTGCCATCAAAGGTCAACAGGCGGTCTCCAGCCTTCAAACCCGCAGCCTTCGCCGGCCCTTTCGGATCAATTTCGGCCAGCACCGGCGGCAATGCCGGACGCCAGGGGCGAATACCCAGCGAGTGAATAGGATCCGGCTCGTTAGCCCCCTTGAGCCACTTGTCCAGCACCAGCTCACGAGGCGAATCCACGGTGGAGCCCTGGTCGCGGACCAGCACTTGCAGGGAACCGCTCTCGCCCAGGCGGCGGACCAGTTGCAGGTTCACCGCAGCCCAGCCGGAAGTGGGCTCGCCATCGATGGCAATAATTTCCTGCCCCGGACTCAAACCTGCCCTGGAGGCGATACTGCCGGATTCGACCGCGCCGATAACCGGGCGCACCTGCTCGCTGCCCAGCATTGCCAATGCCCAGAAAAACACCATCGCCAATAGAAAGTTGGCAATCGGACCGGCTGCCACGATAGCAACGCGCTGACGGACGGACTTGCGATTGAAGGCGTGATCGAGCTGATCGGCCGGCACCTCACCTTCGCGCTCGTCGAGCATTTTCACGTAGCCACCCAGCGGGATGGCGGCAACCACGAATTCAGTGCCTTTGCTGTCGTGCCAGCGCAGCAGCGGCATGCCGAAGCCCACGGAGAAACGCAGCACTTTGACCCCACAGCGACGTGCGACCCAGAAATGGCCGAATTCGTGGAAGGTGACCAGCACGCCCAGCGCTACCAGGGTGCCGACAATCATATAGAGCGCGCTCATCTACTTTCTCCGCAATCCTATCGGTGCTGCATGGGCCAACGTATTGCAGCACTTATCGGCCGTGACGACTCAACCATTGCCCGGCCAGTACCCGTGCTTTCGCATCGGCCGTAAACACTGCCTCGAGATCATCAACCGCAACCACAGGCTCGAGGTTCAATACTTCCTCGATAATACTCGCGATTTCCAGATAGCGAACCCGTCCGTCGAGAAAGGCCGCCACAGCCACTTCATTCGCGGCATTGAGCATGGCCGGCGCGCTGTTACCAGCCTCGGCGGCTTGACGCGCAAGGCGCAGGCAAGGGAAACGCTCTTCATCGGGTGCCTGGAAATCCAGGCGAGCGATGGCGAACAGATCCAACGGCGCAACGCCCGAGTCGATCCGCTCCGGCCACGCCAGGGCATTGGCAATTGGTGTGCGCATATCCGGATTACCCAGCTGCGCCAGCACCGAACCATCGACATAGTCGACCAGCGAATGAATCACGCTTTGCGGGTGAATCACCACTTCGACCTGAGAGGGCGTAGCGTCGAACAGCCAGCAGGCCTCGATCAGCTCGAGCCCTTTGTTCATCATGCTGGCCGAATCCACCGAAATCTTGCGCCCCATGGACCAATTCGGGTGAGCACACGCTTGCTCGGGGGTAACATGCGCCAGTTCGGCCAGGGGCGTCTGCCGGAACGGGCCACCAGAGGCTGTCAGTAGAATCCGGCGTACACCGACCGCGCCCAAACCACGAGAGAAGTCCTGCGGCATGCACTGGAAAATCGCGTTGTGTTCGCTGTCGATAGGCAGCAGTACCGAACCGCTTTTACGCACGGCCTGCATGAACAGCGCACCGGACATCACCAGCGCTTCTTTATTGGCCAAAAGAATCTTTTTGCCGGCCTCGACCGCCGCTAGGGTCGGACGCAAACCCGCCGCCCCGACGATCGCCGCCATTACCGCATCGACTTCCGGATCCGAGGCGATCTGACACAAGCCCTCCTCTCCCACCAGAACACGGGTCGACAGGCCAGCCGCATGCAATTCGTCCTGCAAGCCTCGGGCAGCGCCAGATTCCGGCACGACCGCGAAACGCGGCGTATGACGCACGCACAGCGCCAGCAGCTCACTCAAACGAGTGAAACCGCTCAAGGCGAATACCTGATAGCGTTCGGGGTGACGGGCGATGACGTCCAGAGTGCTCAGACCAATCGAGCCGGTCGCCCCCAACACGGTAATCTGTTGTGGGCGACTCACGATGCCGCCATCCACAGCAGCACGGCGAACACCGGAATCGCCGCTGTCAGACTGTCGATGCGGTCCAGCACGCCGCCGTGCCCCGGCAGCAGATTACTGCTGTCCTTGATCCCCGACTGGCGCTTGAACATACTTTCGGTGAGGTCGCCCACCACCGAAATGAACACGATGATCGCGGCACCGAACAGGCCCATCAGCATCTGAGCGAAACTCCAGTCCCGCGCAAAACCGACGATTGCCGTGATCACCAGGCTCAGCAGCAAGCCGCCGTACACGCCTTCCCAGCTCTTGCCAGGGCTGACTTGTGGTGCAAGCTTGCGCTTGCCGAAGGCTCGGCCGGAAAAGTACGCACCGATATCGGCGCCCCAGACCAGCACCATCACGGCCATGATCAGCCAGTTGCCCAAGGGTTCCTGCTTGATCAGGATCAGACCTTGCCAGGCCGGCAACAGAATCAACAAACCGATCGCCAGCTTGCAGGCAGCGCTGGCCCAGTGTTCGCTGGACCGCGGATAAGTCAGCACCAGATAGGTGGCCACGCCCCACCAGAGCACCGAGGCACCCAGCACCCAAGGCGCGAGCCCCGGCAGGATGTGCATGACAAACAGCATCAGCGCGACCACAGCTGCAAAAGCAACACGGATCGCCTGGCCAGCGAAACCCGCCAGGCGCGCCCATTCCCATGCCCCCAGCGTCACCACCAGCCCGATAAACAGTGCAAAACCGGACCCTTCAAGCAGGAAAAACCCGCACAGGGCAATCGGCAGCAGAATCAGTGCCGTGATGATTCGTTGTTTAAGCATTAAACCCGGGCTCCAGACTCGACCTGCTCGCTCGTTTTACCGAAGCGACGCTGGCGAGAAGCGAAATCAGCCAGCGCATTGCGCATGGCGTCGTGTTTGAAGTCCGGCCAGAACAGGTCGGAGAAGTACAACTCGGCGTAAGCCAGTTGCCACAGCAGGAAGTTACTGATGCGATGCTCGCCACCGGTACGGATGCACAAGTCCGGCAACGGCAGATCGCCGGTCGCCAGACAGGTTTGCAACAGCTCGGGAGTGATGTCTTCAGGGCGCAGATGCCCGGCCTGAACTTCGCGCGCCAGACGTTGCGCAGCTTGCGCGATGTCCCACTGACCACCGTAGTTGGCGGCGATCTGCAGGATAAAACGATTGACGCCGGCAGTCATAGCCTCGGCTTCACGCATGGCAGCTTGAAGCTCTGGATGAAAACGCGAACGGTCGCCGATGATGCGCAAACTGATGTTGTTGTCGTTCAGGCGCTTGGCCTCGCGACGCAGCGCCCTGAAGAACAGATCCATCAAGGCACTGACCTCATCGGCCGGGCGTTGCCAGTTCTCACTGGAGAACGCAAACAGGGTCAATACCTCAACCCCGGACTCCGCACACACCTCGATGACCGCACGAACAGCATCCACACCCGCTTTATGCCCGGCGACACCCGGCATAAAGCGTTTTTTCGCCCAACGATTATTACCATCCATGATGATCGCGACATGGCGCGGCACCGCGGACGGCGCAGTCTGCTTGGTCTTGTCCATTTGAAACTCGACCCTTATACGGCCATCAGGTCTTTTTCTTTCTCCGCCAACTTAGCGTCGATTTCAGCCACGAATTTCTTGGTCAGATCGTCGATCTCGCCAGTGGCACGACGCTCTTCGTCTTCGCTGATTTCCTTTTCCTTGACCAGGTCCTTCAGCGAGCTGTTTGCATCGCGACGGATGTTACGCACGGCAACACGGGCATCCTCAGCGACATCACGAGCCTGCTTGGTGAAGCCCCGGCGGGTTTCTTCAGTCAGGGCCGGCATGGAGATCAGCAGCAACTCACCCAGGTTGGTCGGGTTGAGATTCAGGCCAGCGCTACCGATAGCCTTGTCGACCGCGCCCAGCATGTTGCGCTCAAAGGCAACGACTTGCAGGGTACGGGCGTCTTTAACGGTAATGTTCGCCACTTGCTTGATCGGAGTGTCGGCGCCGTAGTACGGAACCATCACACCTTCCAGAATGCTTGGGTGCGCCTGGCCGGTACGGATACGCCCGAAGTTGTGCGCCAGCGATTCTACGGATTTCTGCATGCGCTCTTTAGCGTCTTTCTTGATTTCGTTGATCATTGTTGAACTTCCTCGATCAGGGTTCCTTCAGCGCCGCCATGTACGATATTCAACAGGGCACCGGGTTTGTTCATATTAAACACGCGCAGCGGCATCTTGTGGTCGCGGCACAGGCAAATGGCCGTCAGATCCATCACACCCAGCTTGCGATCCAGCACTTCATCGTAGGTCAGATGATCGAACTTCTCGGCATGCGGGTCTTTGAACGGGTCAGCGGTGTAGACGCCATCAACCTTCGTTGCCTTGAGCACCACATCGGCATCGATTTCGATTGCGCGCAGGCAGGCAGCCGAGTCCGTTGTAAAGAACGGATTGCCAGTACCGGCCGCGAAAATCACGACTTCCTTGGAGTTCAGGTGGCGCATGGCTTTGCGGCGATCATAGTGATCGGTCACGCCAACCATGGAAATGGCCGACATCACGATGGCCGAGATATTGGCACGTTCCAGCGCATCGCGCATCGCCAGGGCGTTCATCACAGTGGCCAGCATGCCCATGTGGTCGCCAGTGACCCGATCCATGCCGGCGGCGCTGAGCGCTGCGCCACGGAACAGGTTACCCCCGCCGATCACCAGACCGACCTGAACACCGATGCCAACCAGTTGGCCAACTTCCAGTGCCATGCGATCCAGAACTTTCGGATCGATCCCGAACTCTTCCGAGCCCATCAGGGCCTCGCCGCTAAGCTTGAGTAGAATGCGTTTATAGCGAGCCTGATAACCACTGCCCTGCTGAGCCATTGCGAATCTCTCCTGCGGCGTATTTTAAAAATTCTTTGCGAGCTGTTTACAGCTGGCGTTCACTCTAGCTTGGCGCTGCTTCAGCGCCATCGGAACATGGCTTTGTAAGCCAGTTCCAAAAGGAAACCAAATAAAATTGGCAACCCCATCTGAAAAGAGGCTGCGCGCGTAAGCGGGCAGCCTCTTCAGGGCGACAGTTAAAAAACCGTCTTATTGCTTGCTGGCAGCCAGCTGGGCAGCAACTTCTTCTGCGAAGTTGTCTACTGGCTTCTCGATGCCTTCGCCTACTTTGAAGTAGGTGAAAGAAACGATTTCAGCACCGGCTTTCTTGGCCAGGTCGCCGACCTTGATTTCAGGGTTCTTGACGAACGCCTGCTCAACCAGGCTCGCTTCAGCCAGGAACTTGCTGATACGGCCTTTGACCATGTTTTCAACGATGTTTTCTGGCTTGCCGGCAATCTTGTCAGCGTTGAGGGTCAGGAACACGCCTTTCTCGCGCTCGATCGCTTCAGCGGAAACTTCCGACGGCAGCAGGAATTCAGGGTTGGTAGCCGCTACGTGCATAGCGATGTCTTTGGCCAGCTCAACGTCGCCGCCCTTGAGAACAACCGCAACACCAATCTTGTTGCCGTGCAGGTAGCCACCAACAACATCGCCTTCAACGCGAGCCAGGCGACGAATGTTGACGTTTTCGCCAACCTTGCCAACCAGAACCAGACGATCAGCTTCACGCGCTTCGATCAGCGGAGCAGCATCGGTCAGTTTGTCAGCGAACGCTTTTTCAATGCTGGCAGCAACAAATGCCTTGAAGTCGTCCTGCAGAGCCAGGAAGTCGGTCTGCGAGTTCACTTCCAGCAGAACGGCGGATTTACCGTCTTCCTTGAGAGCGATTGCGCCTTCAGCGGCAACGTTGCCGGCTTTCTTGGCAGCCTTGATGGCGCCCGAAGCGCGCATGTCATCAATGGCTTTTTCGATGTCGCCGCCAGCCTTGGTCAAGGCCTTTTTGCAGTCCATCATGCCTTCGCCGGTACGCTCGCGCAGTTCTTTGACCAACGCTGCAGTAATCTCTGCCATTTTCAAATTCCTCTTGGATAGGTTTTCAACCATTCCACCCGATCGAACGGGCGATCAATTCTTCCCGAACCACCCTTGTTAGCTGCCGCACGTTACAGATAAAGCAGTGGGCGCCGACAAATGGTTTTCGAGGTGGCAAAAAGGGGGCCAAGCCCCCTTTTTGCTTACTGAGTCAACGCCAGGGCGTCAATTACTCAGCTGCAGCCTGAGTTTCTTCAGCTACGAATTCTACAGTGCCGCCAGCAACATTGTTGCGACCACGGATAACAGCGTCAGCCATCGAACCCATGTACAGCTGGATAGCGCGGATTGCGTCATCGTTGCCTGGGATGATGTAGTCAACGCCTTCCGGGCTGCTGTTGGTATCGACTACGCCGATAACCGGGATGCCCAGCTTGTTGGCTTCGGTGATCGCGATGCGCTCGTGATCAACGTCGATAACGAACAGAGCGTCTGGCAGACCGCCCATGTCCTTGATACCACCCAGGGAACGATCCAGCTTCTCAAGATCGCGAGTGCGCATCAGCGCTTCTTTCTTGGTCAGCTTGGCGAAAGTACCGTCTTCAGCTTGCACTTCAAGGTCACGCAGACGCTTGATGGAAGCACGGATGGTTTTGAAGTTGGTCAGCATGCCGCCCAACCAGCGGTGATCGACGTACGGCGAACCGCAACGTGCTGCTTCTTCAGCAACGATCTTGCCAGCGGAACGCTTGGTGCCGACGAACAGAATCTTGTTTTTGCCCTGGGCCAGACGCTCTACGAAAGTCAGAGCTTCGTTGAACATTGGCAGGGTTTTTTCAAGGTTGATGATGTGAATCTTGTTACGCGCGCCGAAAATGTACTTACCCATTTTCGGATTCCAGTAACGGGTTTGGTGACCGAAGTGCACACCGGCCTTCAGCATATCGCGCATGTTGACTTGGGACATGATAGTTCCTTAATAAGTCGGGTTTGGCCTCCACGTATCCCAATGACCAACCAGCAGCATCAGCTGAAGGCACCCAGGTCATCGTGTCGACACGTGTGTGGATTTAAGCTTTTCAGGGTACCCCGGAAAGCGGCGCATTTTATATCACAAGGCCGGAAAAAACGGAACCCGCATTCTGAAAACCTGGCGAATGCTTTTGATCCCGCCCTTGGAATCCCCCAAGAATGCGCCATCCTATAGAGAGAAGCGATGCACAGAAGCTCAGATTTGCCCTGATCGTCTGGTAGAATTGCGTTTTTCAGGGCCGCGACGATCGTTCGCGCAATGCCCATTTCGTTTTAGAAGGCGCCATTGAGCGCAGAGAGAGCCTGTATGACCGTCACCCTCAAAACCCCAGAGGACATCGCAAAAATGCGGATCGCCGGCAAATTGGCCGCCGATGTGCTGGAAATGATTGCCGATTATGTCAAGCCGGGCGTTACCACCGAAGAGCTGGACCGCATCTGCCACGACTACATCGTCAACGAGCAGAAAGCCATTCCTGCCCCGCTCAACTACAAGGGCTTTCCGAAGTCGATCTGCACCTCGATCAACCACGTGGTCTGCCATGGCATCCCGAACGAGAAGCCGTTGAAGGATGGCGACACGCTGAACATCGACGTCACAGTGATCAAGGACGGCTACCACGGCGATACCAGCCGCATGTTCCACGTCGGCACCGTGCCAGTCTGGGCCGAGCGTCTGTCCCAGGTGACACAGGAATGCATGTACAAGGCCATCGAACTGGTGAAACCCGGCTGCCGCCTGGGCGATATCGGTGAAGTGATCCAGAAGCACGCGGAAAAGAACGGTTTCTCGGTGGTTCGCGAGTTCTGCGGCCACGGCATTGGCAAGGTGTTCCACGAAGAACCGCAGATCCTGCACTACGGCCGCGCCGGCACCGGCATGGAACTGAAAGCCGGCATGACCTTCACCATCGAGCCGATGATCAACCAGGGCAAGGCCGACACCAAGGTGCTGGGCGATGGCTGGACCGCGATCACCAAGGACCGCAAGTTGTCGGCGCAATGGGAACACACTCTGCTGGTGACCGATACCGGCTACGAGATCTTCACCCTGCGCAGCGACGATACCATCCCGCGCGTTTCGGCCTGATCCCGCCCGCGCCGTTCCCAGCCTTATAGAAAGGAAAGCCAATCGATGCCGCAGGTGGATCCCGAACTCTTCGACCGCGGCCAGTTCCAGGCTGAACTGGCCCTGAAGGCAAGCCCTATCGCTGCTTTCAAGAAGGCGATCCGTCAGGCCCGCGAAGTGCTCGACGAGCGGTTTCGCAGCGGCCGGGAGATTCGCCGGCTGATCGAGGATCGTGCCTGGTTCGTCGATAACATCCTGCAAAAGGCCTGGGAGCAATTCAACTGGAACTTCGAAGCCGACATCGCGCTGGTCGCGGTCGGCGGCTACGGTCGTGGCGAGTTGCACCCCTACTCTGACATCGACCTGCTGATCCTGCTGGGCGGCGCCGACCACGAAATTTTCCGTGATTCAATCGAGCGTTTTCTGACGTTGCTGTGGGACATCGGCCTGGAAGTCGGCCAGAGCGTTCGCTCGGTTGACGAATGCGCCGAGGAAGCCCGCGCCGACCTGACGGTGATCACCAACCTGATGGAAAGCCGCACCATTGCCGGTCCCGAGCGCCTGCGCCAGCGCATGCTGGACGTGACCAGCACAGAACACATGTGGCCCAGCAAGGAGTTCTTCCTGGCCAAGCGCGCCGAACAGAAAGCCCGTCACCACAAGTACAACGACACCGAGTACAACCTGGAACCCAACGTCAAGGGCTCGCCCGGTGGCCTGCGGGATATCCAGACGATTCTGTGGGTTGCCCGTCGTGAGTACGGCACCCTCAATCTGCGGGCCCTGGCCGGCGAAGGTTTCCTGGTGGAGAGCGAGAACGCCCTGCTGGCTTCGTCCCAGGAATTCCTGTGGAAAGTGCGTTATGCGCTGCACATGCTCGCCGGCCGCGCCGAAGACCGCCTGCTGTTCGATCACCAGCGCACAATTGCCGGGCTGCTGGGTTTCGTCGGCAATGACGCCAAGCACGCCATCGAAAACTTCATGCAGCAGTACTACCGGGTGGTCATGAGCATTGCCCAGCTCAGCGACTTGATCATCCAGCACTTCGAAGAAGTGATCCTGGCCCCCGAAGACGAAGCACCGCCCCAGCCGATCAACTCGCGATTCCAGCTGCACGACGGCTACATCGAGGCGCGCAACAACAATGTGTTCCGCCGCACGCCGTTCGCCATGCTCGAAATCTTCGTGCTGATGGCCCAGCAGCCGGAGATCAAAGGCGTACGCGCCGACACCATCCGCCTGCTGCGCGAGAACCGTCATTTGATCGACGACGACTTCCGCAACGATATTCGCAATACCAGCCTGTTCATCGAATTGTTCAAGTGCAAGATCGGTATCCACCGCAACCTACGGCGGATGAACCGTTACGGGATCCTTGGGCGTTATCTGCCAGAGTTCGGCTTTATTGTCGGGCAGATGCAGCACGACCTGTTCCACATCTATACGGTCGACGCGCACACCCTGAACCTGATCAAGCACCTGCGTAAGTTGCAGTACACCCAGGTGTCGGAAAAATTCCCGCTGGCCAGCAAGCTCATGGCCAAACTGCCCAAGCCGGAGTTGATTTACCTGGCCGGCCTGTACCACGACATCGGCAAGGGCCGGCATGGCGACCACTCGGAAATCGGCGCAGTGGACGCCGAAGCCTTTTGTCAGCGCCATCAGTTGCCGATCTGGGACAGCCGCCTGATCGTCTGGCTGGTGCAAAACCATCTCGTAATGTCGACCACTGCCCAGCGCAAGGACTTGTCCGACCCGCATGTGATCCACGATTTCGCGCAGATTGTCGGCGATGAAACCCGCCTCGATTATCTGTATGTGCTGACCGTGGCCGACATCAACGCGACCAACCCGACGCTATGGAACTCCTGGCGCGCGAGCCTGTTGCGCCAGCTCTACACCGAGACCAAGCGCGCCTTGCGTCGCGGCCTGGAAAACCCGGTGGATCGCGAAGAACAGATCCGCCAGACCCAAAGCGCAGCGCTGGACATTCTGGTACGCGGCGGCACCGACCCGGACGACGTCGAGCAGTTGTGGGCACAACTGGGCGATGACTACTTCCTGCGTCACACCGCCGGCGACGTAGCCTGGCACACTGATGCAATCTTGCAGCAGCCGGCCGACGGCGGCCCGCTGGTGCTGATCAAGGAAACCACCCAGCGCGAGTTCGAGGGCGGTACGCAGATCTTCATTTATGCGCCGGACCAGCACGACTTCTTCGCCGTGACCGTGGCGGCGATGGACCAGCTCAACCTGAACATTCACGACGCCCGGGTCATCACCTCCAGCAGCCAGTTCACCCTCGACACCTATATCGTGCTCGACACCGATGGCGACTCGATCGGCGACAACCCGGCGCGGGTCAAGCAGATCCGCGAAGGCCTGACCGAAGCCCTGCGCAATCCGGACAACTACCCAACGATTATCCAGCGTCGGGTGCCGCGTCAGCTCAAACATTTTACCTTTGCGCCACAGGTGACAATCCACAATGATGCCCAGCGTCCGGTGACCGTGCTGGAACTCAGCGCACCCGACCGTCCTGGGTTACTGGCGCGGATCGGCACGATCTTCCTCGAGTTCGACCTGTCGCTGCAGAACGCCAAGATCGCCACCTTGGGCGAGCGCGTGGAAGACGTGTTCTTTATCACCGACGCCAACAATCAGCCGCTGTCCGACCCCTTGCTGTGCAGCCGCTTGCAGGACGCAATCGTCAAACAGCTGAGCGTCAACCAGGAACCCGATATCAAACATTCGCGCATCAGCATCTGAATCAACCCAATCCCCCTGTGGGAGCGGGCTTGTGTGGCGAGGGAGCTTGCTCCCGCTGGGTCGCGAAGCGACCCCAAAAGCTTGCGACTGCTGCGCAGTCCAACGGGAGCAAGCTCCCTCGCCACACAGGCCCGCTCCCATATTGAACGAGGCCCCCATGAACAACGCTCTGAACCAGTTGCAGCCCTACCCGTTCGAAAAGCTCCGCGCCCTGCTCGGCAGCGTCACGCCAAACCCGGACAAACGCGCCATCGCGTTGTCCATCGGCGAACCGAAGCATCGCTCGCCAAGCTTTGTCGCCGAAGCCTTGGCAAGCAATCTGGATCAGATGGCCGTATACCCGACCACCCTCGGCATCCCGGCCCTGCGTGAAGCGATCGCCGCATGGTGCGAACGCCGTTTCAGCGTTCCAAATGGCTGGCTCGACCCCGCGCGCAACGTGCTGCCGGTCAACGGCACCCGCGAAGCGTTGTTCGCATTCACCCAGACCGTGGTCAACCGTGGTGAAGACGCGCTGGTGGTCAGCCCGAACCCGTTCTATCAGATCTACGAAGGCGCGGCGTTCCTGGCCGGAGCCAAGCCGCATTACCTGCCATGCCTTGACGAAAACGGCTTCAACCCGGATTTCGACGCTGTTTCGCCAGACATCTGGAAGCGTTGCCAGATCCTGTTCCTGTGCTCGCCGGGCAACCCGACCGGCGCGTTGATCCCGGTTGAAACCCTGAAAAAACTGATCGCCCTGGCCGACGAATACGATTTCGTGATCGCCGCTGACGAGTGCTACAGCGAACTGTACTTCGATGAACAGACCCCACCACCCGGCCTGCTCAGCGCCTGCGTTGAACTAGGCCGCAAAGATTTCAAGCGTTGCGTGGTGTTTCATAGCCTGTCCAAGCGTTCCAACCTGCCAGGCCTGCGTTCGGGCTTTGTGGCCGGCGATGCAGACATCCTCAAGGGGTTCCTGCTGTATCGCACTTACCACGGCTGTGCGATGCCGGTTCAAACGCAACTGGCCAGCGTTGCCGCGTGGAACGACGAAGTGCATGTGCGGGCCAACCGTGCGCTGTACCGTGAGAAATACGATGCGGTATTGGAAATCCTCAGCCCGGTGATGGATGTGCAGCGCCCGGATGGCGGTTTCTATCTGTGGCCAAACGTAAATGGCGACGACGCGGCGTTCTGCCGGGATCTGTTTGCCGAGGAACACGTGACCGTAGTACCAGGCTCCTACCTGTCCCGTGAAGTAGATGGCGTCAACCCGGGAGCCGGGCGTGTGCGGATGGCGCTGGTCGCGCCACTGGCGGAGTGCATTGAGGCGGCTGAACGGATTCGCGCCTTCATTACCCGCCACAAGTAACCCCTGAATGCCCGTGCCAGGCAATCTGGCGCGGGCACTTCGCATATCAAGTTGCCTGCAATCTTTTCAGCCCCCCCCTCACCAAAAAACATCGCCAAAAACCATCACCGAGCAGATGCCAACTCAGGCTGTAGAGCTCCAACAACCCCATCCGAAACGCCACCGCCTGCGCTTCTCGCCGAATCGTTGAACACTTCAAACAGACAAACCCGACCACAGCCGACGCGAAACCGTCCGGTCATGGCATAATCCGTCACCTTTTATTTTCAGCACCTGCAAAGGGGGCAATTCCTTGACCGTTTCAAGCAAAACGTTGCACCTTTTCGGCATCAAAGCCTGCGACACCATGAAAAAGGCGCGCACCTGGCTCGATGAACACGCTGTCGGCTATGACTTCCATGATTACAAAGCGGTCGGAATCGACCGTGAACACCTGACCCAATGGTGCGAGGAGCACGGCTGGCAAGTGGTGTTGAACCGTGCAGGCACGACCTTTCGCAAGCTCGACGACGAACGCAAAGCCGATCTCGACCAGCCGAAAGCCATCGAACTGATGCTCGCACAACCCTCGATGATCAAGCGCCCGGTGCTCGATCTCGGTGACAGAACCCTGATTGGCTTCAAGCCAGATATCTACGCGGCCGCACTCAAGTAAGGCAGCCCGTTCCATTTTGTTAGAGGTATCAACATGTCCACTACCCTGTTCAGCCTGGCCTTTGGTGTCGGCACTCAAAACCGTCAAGGCGCATGGCTGGAAGTGTTTTATGCGCAGCCACTGCTCAACCCTTCAGCCGAACTGGTCGCGGCCATTGCCCCGATCCTGGACTACACCGACGGCAATCAGGCCATCGCCTTCAGCACGACGCAGGCTTCGCAACTGGCTGAAGCGCTCAAAGGCGTCGACGCAGCTCAGGCTGCCTTGCTGACCCGTCTGGCCGAGAGCCACAAGCCGCTGGTCGCCACGCTGTTGGCCGAAGACGCACAGCTGAGCTCCACGCCTGAGGCTTACCTCAAGCTGCACCTGCTGTCCCACCGTCTGGTCAAGCCGCACGGCCTGAACCTGGCCGGAATCTTCCCGCTGCTGCCGAACGTGGCCTGGACCAGCCAGGGTGCGATCGACCTGTCCGAACTGGCCGAGCATCAACTGGAAGCCCGCTTGCGCGGCGAGCTGCTGGAAGTGTTCTCGGTGGACAAGTTCCCGAAAATGACCGACTACGTGGTACCGGCCGGCGTGCGTATCGCTGACGCGGCACGTATTCGTCTGGGCGCCTACGTGGGCGAAGGCACCACCGTAATGCACGAAGGTTTCGTTAACTTCAACGCTGGCACCGAAGGCCCGGGCAT
Source organism: Pseudomonas sp. Pseusp15 (assembly GCF_059492165.1). Taxonomy (NCBI): domain Bacteria; kingdom Pseudomonadati; phylum Pseudomonadota; class Gammaproteobacteria; order Pseudomonadales; family Pseudomonadaceae; genus Pseudomonas; species Pseudomonas sp. Pseusp15. The sequence goes on along the minus strand of NZ_CP168523.1, from coordinate 246,760 downwards.
GATCGAAGGCCGCGTGTCGGCTGGCGTGTTCGTCGGCAAGGGTTCGGACCTGGGCGGCGGCTGCTCGACCATGGGCACCCTGTCGGGCGGCGGCAACATCGTGATCAAGGTGGGCGAAGGCTGCCTGATCGGCGCCAATGCCGGTATCGGCATCCCGTTGGGCGATCGCAACACCGTTGAGTCGGGCCTGTACGTGACAGCCGGCACCAAGGTGGCGCTGCTCGACGAAAAGAATCAGCTGGTCAAAGTGGTCAAGGCCCGTGAACTGGCCGGTCAACCTGACCTGTTGTTCCGTCGCAATTCGGAAACCGGTGCCGTGGAGTGCAAAACCCACAAGTCGGCCATCGAACTGAACGAAGCGCTGCACGCTCACAACTAAGCAGAGCGTCAAACGATCACCTTGTAGGAGCGCCGCATCGCTCGCTCCTACAAGGTCAGGCGTACACCCGCCCATGTCACCAGGGCCGAACAACATGATGATTCCTTCTCCCTGGCGCGCCGATTTTCCGGCCATCGCCGCACTGCAACGGCAAGACCAGACCTATCTGGACAACGCCGCCACCACGCAAAAACCTCAAGCCCTGCTGGATGCCCTGGCGCATTACTACGCCAACGGCGCGGCCAACGTGCATCGGGCGCAACACTTGCCCGGCGCCCATGCCACCCAGGCGTTCGAGGACAGCCGCCGCAAAGTTGCACAATGGCTCAATGCCGGCGATTGCGGACAGATTATCTTTACCCACGGTGCGACTTCCGCGCTGAACCTCCTGGCCTATGGCCTGGAACACCTTTTCAATCCAGGCGATGAAATTGTCATCAGCGCTCTGGAGCATCACGCCAACCTGTTGCCGTGGCAGCAACTGGCCCACCGTCGCGACCTGAAACTGGTGATCCTGCCGCTGAATGTCGATGGTTTGATCGACCTGGATGTCGCCGCGCAATTGATCGGTCCGCGAACCCGTTTGCTGGCGGTCAGCCAGCTGTCCAACGTGCTGGGCGCCTGGCAACCGTTGCCCGCGCTGTTGGCGATGGCCAAGGCACACAACGCGCTGACCGTGGTCGATGGCGCTCAAGGCGTGGTTCATGGTCGGCACGACGTGCAGGCACTGGGCTGCGACTTCTACGTGTTTTCCAGCCACAAACTCTATGGCCCCGATGGCCTGGGCGTGCTGTTCGGGCGCAACGAAGCGCTGCTACAGCTGCGCCCCTGGCAGTTCGGCGGCGAAATGGTGCTGGACGCCAACTACCACGATGCTCGTTTTCGGTCCGCACCGCTGGGGTTCGAGGCCGGTACGCCGCCGATCGCCAGTGTGATCGGTCTGGGCGCAACGCTGGACTACCTGACCGGGCTGGATCAGGACGCCGTGTCCGCCCACGAAGCGGCGCTGCATGACTATCTGCTCAAAGGCCTGGAAGCGCGCAACGGCATTCGCCTGCTGGGCAAACCGCAGCTGGCGCTGGCCAGTTTTGTCGTCGAGGGTGTGCATAACTCTGATTTGGCGCATTTGCTGACCGAACAGGGCATCGCCGTGCGCGCCGGTCATCATTGCGCCATGCCGTTGCTCAAAAGCTTTGAACTGGCCGGGGCGATTCGGGTGTCGTTGGCGCTGTACAACAATTCCGAAGACCTTGAGCGCTTTTTCGAAGCACTGGATCAGGCCCTGGAGTTGTTGCGATGACCTTGCCCGTCGATGCCGTTACAGCGCTGGACACGTTTCAGCAGGCGGCGAGCTGGGAACAGCGGGCGCGACTGTTGATGCAGTGGGGCGACCGTCTGCCAGCGTTGAGCGATGTGGATAAAGTCGACGCCAACCGCGTGCATGGTTGTGAAAGCCAGGTCTGGCTGGTCGGCACGTTGCAGGACGGGCACTGGCAATTTAGCGCCAGCAGCGATGCGCGATTGATTCGCGGGTTGGTGGCGTTGCTGCTGGCGCGGGTCAACGGGTTGTCCGCAGTTGAGTTGCAACAGGTGGATTTGGCGGATTGGTTCAGTCAGCTGGGGCTGGGTCGCCAGTTGTCCCAGTCCCGTAGCAATGGCTTGAATGCGGTGTTGCAGCGGATGCGTGAGCTAGCGCACTGATCGTTCCCACGCTCTGCGTGGGAACGATCGAACCACAACCATTAAACCTGAGGTTTGATCCGATCCGCCGGACGCCGCACGCCCGCCACAATCTTATCCACAGCCTTGGTCGCCGCGACCATGCCAAACGTCGCCGTCACCATCATCACCGCGCCAAAGCCCCCGGCGCAGTCGAGCTTCACGCCGTCCCCGACAAAACTCTTCTGCAGGCAAATGCTGCCATCGGGTTTCGGGTAGCGCAGTTGCTCGGTGGAAAACACGCACGGCACGCTGTAGTGACGGGTCACGGTACGGGAGAAGCCGTAGTCGCGGCGCAATGTAGAGCGCACTTTCGACGCCAGCGGATCGTTGAACGTGCGATTCAGGTCGCAGACCTGGATCAGCGTCGGGTCGATCTGCCCGCCCGCGCCGCCGGTGGTGATGATCTGGATCTTGCGCCGCTTGCACCAGGCGATCAGCGCCGCCTTGGCGTTGACACTGTCGATGCAGTCGATCACGCAATCGATGTTCGGCGTGATGTACTCGGCCATGGTTTCGCGGGTGACGAAGTCCGCCACCGCATGCACCGTGCAGTCCGGGTTGATCCCGCGCAGGCGCTCGGCCATCACCTCGACCTTGGGCTTGCCAACGGTGCTGTCCAGCGCATGCAGCTGACGGTTGACGTTGCTGACGCAGACGTCGTCCAGGTCGAACAGCGATATCTCGCCCACGCCACACCGGGCAACCGCTTCCGCTGCCCAGGAGCCGACACCACCGACGCCGACGATCGCCACATGGGCCGCGCGCAAGCGCTCCATGCCTTCAATGCCATACAAGCGGGCAATACCAGCAAACCGCGGATCTTCTGTACTCATGACCATTACCCCAAAAACCGGCGCGCATTATAGGGCTGTCGGCGGTCAAGAGCACCTTTGGTGCTATGGACGACAGACTTGACGGCTTCAATTGACTACAAATTTATTGGAATTGGGCTACATCATCCCGGTCGAAGAACTTAAGTCGACCTGGATTGCCCAATGTCGGGCGTTTCCCTGTTCGCTGTACGGTCAGAGAACCTCCAGTGTAGGATGCGCGCCCCTGCCACCTGGCAGCCGGCCGCCAACCGTTCCTTCGTTCCACAGCCTTTGGAACCCGAAAAAGCTATGTCATCGCGTAAATTTGGACTCAACCTGGTAGTGGTTCTAGCAATCGCCGCCTTGTTCACCGGTTTCTGGGCGTTGGTCAATCGCCCGGTCACCGCCCCCAACTGGCCTGAACAGATCTCCGGCTTCTCGTACTCGCCGTTTCAACAAGGCCAGTACCCGCAGAAAGACCAGTATCCGACCGACGATGAAATGCGTCGCGACCTGGAGATCATGAGCAAGCTGACGGACAACATCCGGACCTACTCGGTCGACGGCACGCTGGAGGACATTCCCAAACTGGCGGAAGAGTTCGGCCTGCGGGTGACCCTGGGGATCTGGATCAGCCCGGACCAGGAACGCAACGAGCGCGAGATTCAGCGCGCCATCCAACTGGCCAACACCTCCCGCAGCGTGGTTCGCGTTGTGGTCGGTAACGAGGCGATCTTCCGCAAGGAAATCACCGCTGCCGAGTTGAGCGTGATCCTGGATCGTGTGCGCGCAGCCGTTAAGGTTCCGGTCACCACCTCCGAACAGTGGCACGTCTGGGAAGAACACCCGGAACTGGCCAAGCACGTCGACCTGATCGCAGCTCACGTCCTGCCCTACTGGGAGTTCATCCCTGTGGACAAGGCCGGCCAGTTCGTTCTCGACCGCGCCCGTGACCTGAAAAAGATGTTCCCGAAAAAACCGTTGCTGCTCTCCGAAGTCGGCTGGCCGAGCAACGGCCGCATGCGCGGTGGCGCCGATGCGTCGCCGGCAGACCAGGCGATTTACCTGCGCACGCTGGTTAACAAGCTCAACCGCCAGGGTTTCAACTACTTCGTGATCGAAGCGTTTGACCAACCGTGGAAGGCCAGTGACGAAGGCTCGGTGGGCGCATACTGGGGCGTGTTCAACGCCGCGCGTCAGCAGAAATTCAACTTCGAAGGCCCGGTTGTCGCGATCCCGCAATGGCGCGTACTGGCTATCGGCTCGGTAGTGCTGGCGCTGCTGTCCCTGACCCTGCTGATGATCGACGGTTCGGCCCTGCGTCAACGCGGCCGTACCTTCCTGACCTTTATCGCGTTCCTCTGCGGTTCGGTGCTGGTGTGGATCGGTTACGACTACAGCCAGCAATACAGCACCTGGTTCAGTCTGACGGTGGGTTTCCTGCTTGCCCTCGGTGCGCTCGGAGTGTTCATCGTTCTGCTGACTGAAGCCCATGAGCTCGCCGAAGCAGTCTGGACCCACAAACGCCGGCGTGAATTCCTGCCAGTGGTGGGCGATTCGGACTACCGACCGAAAGTGTCGATTCACGTACCGTGCTACAACGAGCCGCCGGAGATGGTCAAACAGACCCTCAACGCCCTGGCCAACCTCGACTATCCGGACTTCGAAGTCCTGATCATCGACAACAACACCAAGGACCCGGCCGTCTGGGAACCGGTGCGTGATTATTGCGAAACCCTCGGCCCGCGCTTCAAGTTCTTCCACGTCGCGCCATTGGCCGGTTTCAAGGGCGGCGCACTGAATTACCTGATTCCGCACACCGCCAAGGACGCCGAAGTGATTGCGGTGATCGACTCGGACTACTGCGTGCACCCGAATTGGCTCAAGCACATGGTGCCGCACTTCGCCGACCCGAAAATCGCCGTGGTGCAATCGCCACAGGATTACCGCGACCAGAACGAAAGCACCTTCAAGAAGCTCTGCTACGCCGAATACAAAGGCTTCTTCCATATCGGCATGGTCACCCGCAACGACCGCGACGCGATCATCCAGCACGGCACCATGACCATGACCCGTCGCTCGGTGCTCGAGGAACTGGGCTGGGCCGACTGGTGTATCTGTGAAGACGCCGAGCTGGGTCTGCGTGTATTCGAAAAAGGTCTGTCGGCAGCGTATTACCACGACAGCTACGGCAAAGGCCTGATGCCCGATACCTTTATCGACTTCAAGAAACAGCGTTTCCGCTGGGCCTATGGCGCGATCCAGATCATCAAGCGTCACACCGCCAGCCTGCTGCGCGGCAAGGACACCGAGCTGACCCGTGGCCAGCGTTACCACTTCCTCGCGGGCTGGTTGCCGTGGGTGGCGGACGGCATGAACATCTTCTTCACCATCGGCGCACTGTTGTGGTCGGCGGCGATGATCATCGTGCCGCAACGGGTCGATCCACCGCTGCTGATTTTCGCGATCCCGCCATTGGCGCTGTTCGTGTTCAAGGTGGGCAAGATCATCTTCCTGTACCGCCGTGCGGTCGGGGTCAACCTGAAAGACGCCTTCTGCGCCGCGTTGGCCGGGCTGGCGTTGTCGCACACCATCGCCAAAGCGGTGCTGTACGGCTTCTTCACCAGCAGCATTCCGTTCTTCCGCACACCGAAAAATGCCGATAACCACGGCTTCTGGGTGGCGATTTCGGAGGCTCGCGAAGAGCTGTTCATCATGCTGCTGCTGTGGGGCGCGGCGCTGGGGATCTTCCTGGTGCAGGGTATACCGAGCAACGACATGCGCTTCTGGGTGACCATGCTGCTGGTACAGTCGCTGCCGTACCTGGCGGCGCTGATCATGGCGTTCCTGTCGTCGCTGCCCAAACCTTCGGTAGAAGCTGCGCCGGTACCGGCGTAATCCGTTATTAGATAACGTCAAACGGCGGCCTTCGGGCCGCCGTTTTGCTTTAGAATGATCGCCTTTTTCAATGCCAACAAACTCGGTAGGAGCTGCTTCGGCAGCCCCTACATGTTTACCGTGCGCACCTCGGAGTTCTTACATGACGGCCCACGCCGACCTTTCGCCGACCCTTCAACTCGCCATCGACCTGATCCGTCGTCCATCCGTGACGCCGGTCGACGCCGATTGCCAGAAGCAGATGATGCAGCGCCTGGGCGATGCCGGTTTTATGCTGGAACCGATGCGCATCGAAGATGTGGATAACTTCTGGGCGACCCACGGCAAACATGACGGTCCGGTGCTGTGCTTCGCCGGTCACACCGACGTGGTGCCGACCGGTCCGGTGGCTGCCTGGCAGATCGATCCGTTCAACGCGGTGATCGACGAACACGGCATGCTCTGCGGCCGTGGCGCGGCAGACATGAAAGGCAGCCTTGCGTCCATGACCGTGGCAGCCGAGCGTTTCGTCGCCGACTATCCGGATCACAAGGGCAAGGTCGCGTTCCTGATCACCAGTGACGAAGAAGGCCCGGCGCACCATGGCACCAAGGCTGTGGTCGAGCGCCTTGCCGCCCGCAAGGAACGTCTGGACTGGTGCATCGTCGGCGAGCCGTCGAGCACGACCCTGGTGGGTGACGTGGTCAAGAACGGCCGTCGCGGCTCCCTCGGCGCCAAATTGACCGTGCGCGGTGTGCAGGGCCACGTGGCGTATCCGCACCTGGCGAAGAACCCGATCCACCTCGCCGCCCCGGCGCTGGCCGAACTTGCCGCCGAGCACTGGGACCACGGCAACGATTTCTTCCCGCCGACCAGTTTCCAGATCTCCAACGTCAATTCCGGCACCGGCGCGACCAACGTGATTCCGGGTGATCTGGTGGCGGTGTTCAACTTCCGCTTCTCCACCGAGTCCACCGTCGAAGGCCTGCAAAAGCGCGTCGCCGACATTCTCGACAAGCATGGCCTGGACTGGCACATCGACTGGGCGCTGTCCGGCCTGCCGTTCCTCACCGAGCCGGGCGCGCTGCTCGACGCGGTGTCGGCGAGCATCAAGGACATCACCGGTCGTGACACCAAAGCCTCCACCAGCGGCGGCACTTCAGATGGGCGCTTCATCGCGACCATGGGCACCCAAGTGGTTGAACTGGGCCCGGTCAACGCGACGATCCACCAGGTCAACGAGCGTGTACTGGCGGCCGACCTCGACGTGCTGACCGAAATCTACTACCAAACCCTGATCAAGTTGCTCGCCTGATGCTCGCCTGCCCGATCTGCAGCGAACCGCTGAACGCGGTGGACAACGGCGTGGCCTGTCCCGCCGGGCATCGTTTCGACCGCGCACGGCAGGGTTACCTGAACCTGCTGCCGGTGCAGCACAAGAACAGCCGTGACCCTGGGGATAACCAGGCGATGGTCGAAGCCCGTCGCGACTTTCTGAACGCCGGCCATTACGCGCCGGTGGCCAAGCGTCTGGCGGAACTGGCGGCCGGTTATGCGCCCCAGCGCTGGCTGGACATCGGTTGTGGCGAGGGTTATTACACCGCGCAAATCGCCGAAGCCTTGCCCAACGCCGATGGCTATGCCCTGGACATTTCCCGGGAAGCGGTCAAACGCGCCTGCAAACGCAACCCTGCGCTGACCTGGTTGATCGCCAGCATGGCGCGGGTGCCATTGGCCTCGGGCAGCTGCCAGTTTCTGGCCAGCGTGTTCAGCCCGCTGGACTGGGAAGAAGCCAAACGTCTGCTCAGCCCCGGTGGCGGCTTGATGAAAGTCGGGCCGACCAGCGGCCATCTGATGGAATTGCGTGAGCGGCTGTACGACGAAGTGCGCGAGTACACCGACGACAAGCACCTGGCGCTGGTGCCGGAAGGCATGGCGTTGCAACACAGCGAAACCCTGGAATTCAAACTGACGCTGGTCAATGGTCAGGATCGCGCGAACCTCTTGGCGATGACACCTCACGGCTGGCGCGCCAGTGCCGAACGCCGGACGGCGGTCATTGAACAAGTGGAACCGTTCGAGGTCACCGTTTCGATGCGCTACGATTATTTCGTTCTGCAGTAGTAGTTAGAGAACAACTTTAATTTTTGGTCTTGAGTAAAGGCTCAAGGCCGGCTAAATCCGCGAATGGATTTTTCAGACCCGCAGTGAGGACATCCATGCGCCAACCGGACATCGAGATTTACCTGAAAGACGCCGACGTCGATCACAAAGCCATCGCGGCCTGGCTCGGCGCGGCTCTAGGCCCGTGCACCGACTGGGTTCAGAAAGGCCAGACCTACAAGTGCAAGGCTGGTAGCGTGCCAGTGACCTGGCTGCCCAAAGCCGTCGGAAAATGGAACAGCCTGTACCTGGAAAGCGACCAGACCCCATGGGAAGACGACATCGCTTGCGCCCGCGCCGCATTTGCCGCACTGAACGTCGAAGTGCGTTGCGCGCCGGGTAGCTGGGTCGAGGAAGAAGGTGAGGAAACGGCAGATCGCTGGATTCGCATCAGCGTCGATGGCGAAGAAGAGATCACCTGGAAAACCGCGTAAAACGAAAAAGATCGCAGCCTTCGGCAGCTCTCCTACAGAGTTTTGTGTACCCCTGTAGGAGCTGCCGAAGGCTGCGATCTTTTGATCTTAAGGTTTACAGACCTACAACATCCTCAGCCTGCAACCCCTTCTGCCCTTCCACCACCGCATACTCAACCTGCTGACCTTCAGTCAGCGAGCGATGCCCTTCGCCGCGAATCGCGCGGTAGTGCACGAACACGTCCACCCCGTCCTGGCGCTGAATGAAGCCATAACCCTTGGCGTCGTTGAACCACTTCACGTTGCCGGTTTCGCGTGTTGCCATCTGTTCATACTCCTCTTTTATTATTGATCGGGCTTTTCGCAGGAAAGCCTCGGGAACATCGCTTGCACTGAAAGGTGCCACTGTCTGGCCAGTGCGGGCTCGCCGAGTATATGACAGGCGCAAAAACTCTCAACAGGAGTTTACTTCGCTGCTTTTTTGCCGATTTTCAGCGAATACGGCACACTATCGCCCGCCCGAGCAACTGCTCGGTTTTATTCACTCACGCAGAAGCCGTATGACCCGTTCCCCGTTCCGCCGTCTTGTGTTTGGCACCCTGCGCCGACTGCTGTACCTCTGGGTTCGCTCAGAGACGATCAACCAGTCGTCGTTCACCCTTAACCTCGACCGCAGCCGGCCGGTGTTCTACGTCCTGCAAAATCCTTCGTTGACCGACCTTGCCGTGGTCGATACCGAATGCAGCAAGGCCGGCCTTCCCCGTCCGGTATTGCCGGTAGCAGTGGGTGCGCTGGTGGAGCCCGCCGCGTTCTTTTACCTGACACCGGATCCCGACTGGCTCGGCCGTCAGGACAAACGCGGTGCGCCGCCAACCCTGACCCGTCTGGTCAGCGCCCTGAGCCAGAACGCCGCCGAAGACGCGCAGATCATCCCGGTCAGCGTGTTCTGGGGCCAGTCGCCAGACAGCGAGTCGAGCCCATGGAAGCTGCTGTTCGCCGACAGCTGGGCGGTCACCGGACGGTTGCGCCGGTTGCTGAGCATCATCGTACTGGGGCGCAAGACCCGGGTGCAGTTCTCGGCACCGATCCATCTGCGCGAACTGATCGAACACAACAAGGGCCACGAGCGCACGGTGCGCATGGCCCAGCGGATTCTGCGGGTGCACTTCCGCAATCTGAAAGCCGCGGTGATCGGCCCGGACATTTCCCACCGGCGCAACCTGGTCAAAGGCCTGCTCAACCAGCCGCTGGTCAAGCAAGCGATCCTCGACGAAGCCGAGCGCGAAAACATCTCCCCGGAAAAAGCCAAGGCCCAGGCCTTGCGCTACGGAAACGAAATCGCCTCCGACTACACCTACACCGCGATCCGCTTCATGGAAGTGGTGCTGAGCTGGTTCTGGAACAAGATCTACGACGGGATCAAGGTCAACAACATCGAAGGCGTGCAAAAGGTCGCCCCGGGTTACGAAGTGATCTACGTCCCCTGCCACCGTAGCCACATCGACTACCTGCTGCTGTCCTATCTGCTGTTCCGCAACGGCCTGACCCCGCCGCACATCGCCGCCGGGATCAACCTCAACATGCCGGGGATCGGCGGTCTGTTGCGTCGCGGCGGTGCGTTCTTCATGCGCCGCACGTTCAAGGGCAATCCGCTCTATACCTCGGTGTTCAACGAATACCTGCACACTCTGTTCACTAAAGGCTTCCCAGTCGAATACTTCGTCGAAGGCGGCCGTTCGCGCACCGGGCGCATGCTGCAACCGAAAACCGGGATGCTCGCGATCACGCTGCGCAGCTTCCTGCGTTCGTCGCGCATGCCGATCGTGTTCGTGCCGGTGTACATCGGTTACGAGCGCGTGCTGGAAGGCCGTACCTACCTCGGCGAATTGCGTGGCGCGAGCAAGAAGAAAGAATCGATCTTCGACATCTTCAAAGTCATCGGCGCGCTCAAACAGCGTTTCGGTCAGGTCGCGGTGAACTTCGGTGAGCCGATCAAACTGGCGGAGTTCCTCGACAGCGAACAGCCAGACTGGCGCCAACAGGCACACGGCCCGCAATTCAAACCGGCCTGGCTCAACGAAACCACCAACCGCCTCGGCGAGAAAGTCGCACAGCATCTGAACGAAGCGGCGGCGATCAACCCGGTGAATCTGGTAGCCCTGGCGTTGCTGTCCACCAGCCGCCTGGCCCTGGACGATCGCGCCATGGCGCGGGTGCTCGATTTGTATCTGGCGCTGTTGCGCAAGGTTCCCTACTCGCCGCACACCACCCTGCCGGACGGTGACGGCCGCGCACTGATCGAGCATGTGAAAGACATGGACCTGCTGTCTGAGCAGAACGATGCGCTGGGCAAAATTCTGTACCTGGACGAACAGAACGCCGTCCTGATGACCTACTATCGCAACAACGTGCTGCATATCTTCGCGTTGCCGTCGCTGCTGGCGAGTTTCTTCCAGAGCGCGTCGCGCATGAGCCGCGAGCAGATCCTGCGCTACACCCGTGCGCTGTACCCGTACTTGCAATCGGAGCTGTTCATTCGCTGGACACTGGACGAACTCGATGGCGTGATCGATCAGTGGCTCGAAGCCTTCGTCGAGCAAGGCCTGCTGCGTTTCGAGAAGGACGTGTACCTGCGTCCGGCGCCAAGTTCGCGACATTTCGTGTTGCTGACGCTGCTGTCGAAAAGCATCGCCCAGACCTTGCAACGCTTCTACATGACCGTTTCCCTGCTGCTCAACAGCGGCCAGAACAGCATCAGCGCCGAAGAACTGGAAGACCTGTGCACCGTCATGGCCCAGCGCCTGTCGATCCTCCACGGCCTGAATGCCCCGGAGTTTTTCGACAAGAGCCTGTTCCGGCACTTCATCCAGACGATGCTGGATCTCGACGTGCTGCGCCGCGACGAAGCCGGCAAACTGAGCTATCACGAACTGCTGGGTGAACTGGCCGAAGGCGCGGCCAAACGGGTATTGCCGGCGGAGATTCGTTTGTCGATCCGTCAGGTGGCATTGCATCGCAGTGAAGATGCGGCAGAAACCGATGTGATCACCCCTTAAAGGTAATAAACGGAAAGAACAAGGATGCTCTTTCCGTTTTACACACATCAAGACCGCCATACGCCCCAGAAAACTTTCGCCAAACAAATACCCATATACAACTCTGTACCGTCAAGCACTAAACAACGGTGTTAGCCTTAATGACACGCAGCAACACCTCAACAAGGAAGTTAAAATGACCAAGAAAATAGAAATCCAATACGATCTAAAATATGTACCCTATAAAATCGAAAAGCATTTCGCTCTGGAGGAATATCTCTACGAAGTTGCCAGCGACTCGGAAGAAAACCTTATCAGCACATCCTTTGAAGAGAGCCTCGAAGAGGGTGTATCCGTCAGCGGCCTTGAACTAAATCAAGACCCCGAAGATGCGCAAAAAACTTATCGCGTTGTTATGAACATTTGGCAACCTGGCCACAACCAACCAGACGATGGAAGGTATCTGAATCGCACAGATGATCCTGACGCAACCCTAATGGTAAAAGCCGATCATTACTTTACCGTCGACCTGCAAAATAGTGACACGCATCGTGAAGTTGTCTTTCCAGTAGCGTTCTTCATCGTGTAATCACTGGACAGCGAGCAAACACAACCGAGAATCCAGCGTAAAATTCCGTTAAATTGGTTTTGGCACCAGCATCTTCTGGTGCCTTCGCTACGGAGTTCGACAATGAAGAGACTGTCCATTCTCGCCGTCGCAGCGCTGCTGGGCGCCTGTCAGTCACCGCAGCCGACCGCCAACGCCAGCCTCGACGGAGAAGTGTTCTATCTGCAACGCCTCGCTCTGCCACCGAGCGCGACCTTGGGCGTCAGCTTGCAAGATGTGTCTCTGGCCGACGCACCAGCGGTAGTGCTCGACGAACAGAAAGGCCCGGTCAAAAGCCAGGTGCCGCTGCCGTTTCATCTGAGTTTCGATCCGGCCCAGATTAAACCCGGCCATCGCTATTCCGTCAGCGCGCGCATAGAAATAAATGGCAAACTGATGTTCATCACCACTGAACATCACGCCGTGCAACTTGATGGCAGCGATCCGCAGCCCCTGAAAATCCGTGTGGACGCGGTCCGTTAATTCACTTTTCTGAACCTTCTTTTCTGAACCTTTTTTTCTGAACAAGGAAGCCACCATGCTCCGCCCTACCCTTCGCTTCGCCGGCCTGTGCGCAGGCTTGATGATTTGCGCCAACGCCCTGGCACTGTCACTCAGTGACCTGTCGCAACAAGACGCCACCGGAGGGCTCAAGGACGCCCTGACCCAAGGCGCGCAGCTGGCCGTTAAACAACTGGGCACACCCGGCGGCTTCAGCAACAACCCGGACGTGAAAATCGAACTGCCGGGGAAACTGGGCAAGGTCGCCAAGAAAATGAAACAGTTCGGCATGGGCGATCAGGTCGATCAACTGGAAACCAGCATGAACAAGGCAGCTGAAGCGGCGGTAACGCAGGCTCAGCCGATTCTGGTGGATGCGGTGAAGAAGATGACCGTGGAAGATGCCAAGGGGATTCTCAGCGGCGGCCAGGATTCGGCCACTCAGTACCTTAGCAAAACCAGCCGCGAACAGATCCGCACCAAGTTCTTGCCGATCGTCAAGCAAGCCACCGACCAAGTGGGCTTGGCTCAGCAATACAACGCGTTCGCCGGGCAAGCCGCGACGCTGGGTGTACTGGATGCGAAAAACGCCAACATCGAAAGCTACGTCACCGAGCAGGCGTTGAACGGGTTGTTCGAGATGATTGGCAAACAGGAAGAAACCATTCGCAAGAACCCTGCGGCAGCGGCGACCAGTTTGGCAAAGAAAGTCTTCGGCACGTTGTAATTTTTCAAACGCAACTCATTACACAAAGCCCGCTGATCTGCACAGGTTCAGCGGGCTTTTTAGTTTGCTATGCTGCGGCACCAGATGATCCAGCCCCCTCAAAACTCTCGACTTGCGGCGACTATTTTATATCCAAAAAAACAGTAACCACAGAAAAAACAGTCTAAAAAACTGTCAACTCTGACAGTTCATTTCTCTCCGCCTACTGGGCATGCTGACTGCGAGTGACATTCATCCCGACACTATCCCTCTCTACAACTAAAAGGTTTGGAAATGACTCCGTCCACCATTACCAGCGCAACAACTGGCACTTTTACCGCAACTATCGATGGCAGCGACTTCATTGCGGCCCGCGTCAATATCTATTCAGATGCAGATGACATTCATCATTTCAGTGGCTCGATGGGTAGCGAGTTACCTAATGATGATTTCCAGTCCATTTACATAACCACTAAAAAGGATGTGGAAAACGGATCACATACTTATCCCAAGGGGATTGATACCCTGGTCTGTATCACCAAAAAAGGCCAAATTACCGACAAGGCGAAAATCTCTGAGGGCACCTGCACCGTGGATTTCGATAAGGCCACTCAGCACTTCAAAATGTCTTTTGATGTAAAGGCCGACTACCCTCCTAACCTTCGATTGCACATTGAAGGGAGTTTTGACCTCACTTCGAGTTAGCGATCAGACGTGTGCAACAGGTAAATCGTTGGCATAGCGTCCGGGATTCATAGAAGAATCCTTTGCCGAGCCAACGATTTCACCTGAGACTCAGCCCCTCGTCACAATTTGTCTCATCTTCAGTTATGCTCGCCGTTCGTCGTGAACGCCGGAGCCGCTGATCTTATGTCCCCCACTCGCCTGTTTGTCCCCCTCGCCCTTGCTCTGCTGAGTGCTTGCGCCTCGCAACCGAAACAGAACCTGACCGTGGAAAAACAAAGCGAATGCCCGGCGAAACTGCACAACGGGCAAACCCTGATCCTGACGCTGCCGAGCAACCCGACCACGGGTTACCGCTGGGCGATCCAGGATTCGGCCGGTGGTGTGTTGCGCGCGCTCAGCCCCGAGGTTTACAGCAACCCGGAAGACGCCGGGATCGTCGGCAGTGCTGGCGTCTCGACCTGGCGTTTCCAGGCCTTCGCCACCGGCACTGGCCGCCTGCGGCTGACTTACTCACAACCGTGGGCACCGGAAGTACCGGCGGTGCAAACCTTCGACTGCGCCATCGCGGTTAACTGATCGTGGGCTGGCTGATTCTGGCGCTGATGGGCGCGGTGACCTTTGTGTATGGCCTGAGCGTGCATGCCGCGCTGCTCTGCCTGCTGGTCAAACCGATGCCTGTGCTGGCGCTGCTCGGCTGGTTGCACGATGCACCGCCCAGCGAGTATCGGCGCTGGATCAGCCTGGGTTTGATTTTCTCCTTGGTCGGCGATGTGTTGCTGGCATGGCCACAAGACTTGTTCGTGTTTGGACTTGGAGCATTTTTGCTCGCGCATCTGGCGTATCTGAAGGCTTACTTGAGCGATTGCCGGCGTCTGGCTGTGTTGCCGCTGATCCTCGCCTTCGGCGTGGGTGCCGTGCTGCTGGGGATTCTGATTTCCAATGGCTTGGGGCCGCTGCTGGTCCCAGTGATCGTCTACGGCCTGGCCATCAGCGCCATGCTCTGGCGCGCCCTGGCCCGACTCGGCACCGATGTACCCAAACGCTCGGCGCTGCTGGCTGCGGCGGGCGCGGTGGCGTTTGTGTGTTCTGACAGCGTGATTGGCATTAACCGGTTTGTGATGCCATTTCATGCCGCGCCTTACGTGATCATCCTGAGTTACTGGCTGGGGCAATGGGGGATTGCGGCGTCGGCGTTCACCCAGGAACCGCGCTGAATCCTGTGGCGAGGGAGCTTGCTCCCGCGGGGCTGCGAAGCAGCCCCAACCCAGGCGACACCAACTTCCCAGACAAAACCCACTTACCGGATGACGACTGCTGCGCAGCCGAGCGCGAGCAAGCTCCCTCGCCACAACAGCATGTCTCTGCATTAACCGAGGTTAGTCCGGCGGTTTATCAGCAAACCCGCGCATCCCCGCGCCAAGTTGGCTAAAATGCCGGCCTTTTCCACCTACACCGCTGGAACCGCCGTGAGCAAAGAATCCGATCGCCTTTTCGCCCAGCCTTTGGCCCAGGTGCCTGACTTCGCCTTTAACGAGGACGTGGTGCGGGTGTTCCCGGACATGATCAAGCGCTCGGTGCCGGGTTATCCGACCATCGTTGAAAACCTCGGCGTGCTCGCCGCGCAATTCGCTCAGCCAAACAGCGTGCTCTACGATTTGGGCTCGTCGCTGGGTGCCGTGACCCAGGCCTTGCGCCGCCACGTGCGCACCGACGGCTGCCGCGTCATCGCTGTGGATAACTCCGCGGCCATGGTCGAGCGTTGCCGCGAATACCTCAACGGCCAGGACTCGATGTTCCAGGAGTTGCTGCCGGTGGAAGTGATCGAAGGCGACATCCTTGCCCTGGAATTTCAGCCGGCCTCGGTGGTGGCGCTGAACTTCACCCTGCAATTCATCGCCCCGGACCAGCGCACCGCGCTGCTCGCGCGCATCCGCCAATCGCTGTTGCCCGGTGGCGCGCTGATTCTCTCGGAGAAGCTGCGCTTCAATGACCCCGAAGAACACGCGCTGCTCACTGACCTGCACGTGGCCTTCAAACGCGCCAACGGCTACAGCGAACTGGAAATCGCCCAGAAGCGCAGCGCCATCGAAAATGTCATGAAGCCCGACAGCCTCGAAGAACATCGCGAACGCCTGTTGGCCGCCGGTTTCTCGAAAGTCGTGCCGTGGTTCCAGTGTCTTAATTTTGCCTCGTTGATTGCCTTGCCATGATTGATTTGTCCCCCCTCGCCCGCCGTCTGGCCGGTACTCCGCTGGCCGAATGGGCCAACACCCTGCAAGTGCAACTCGACAAGAAAATGGAAAAAGGTCACGGCGATCTGGAGCGCTGGCAGAGCGCTCTGGATGCGTTGCCGAAGATCCAGCCGAGCGAAGTCGACTTGTTGAACGGCCTTAAGCTGGACACCGATTGCGACGATGAAACCCGCGCGCAAATGCGCACCGCGCTGATGGGCTTGTCACCTTGGCGCAAAGGGCCGTTTGACCTGTTCGGCGTGCATGTCGACACCGAATGGCGCTCGGACTGGAAGTGGTCCCGGGTGTCTCCACATTTGGACCTGAAGGGCAAACGCATCCTCGATGTCGGCTGCGGCAACGGCTATTACATGTGGCGTATGCTCGGCGCCGGGGCCGACAGCGTAATTGGTGTCGATCCGAACTGGCTGTTCTTCTGCCAGTTCCAGGCCGTACAGCGTTACCTGTCCGAGCCCAATGCCTGGCACCTGCCCTTCCCTTTCGAAGACCTGCCGCCGAATCTGGAAGGGTTCGACACCGTGTTTTCCATGGGCGTGTTTTACCACCGTCGTTCGCCGATCGAGCATTTGCTGGCGCTGAAGGATTGCCTAGTCAAGGGCGGTGAACTGGTGCTGGAGACGCTGGTGATCGAAGGCGATCAACAACAGGTATTGGTGCCGGAAGACCGTTACGCACAGATGCGCAATGTCTGGTTCCTGCCGTCGGTGCCGGCGCTGGAGCTGTGGCTGCGTCGCGCCGGGTTCAGCGATGTGCGTTGCGTGGATGTGAGCATGACCACGGTCGAGGAACAACGCGGGACGGAATGGATGAAGTATCAGTCGTTGAGCGATTTCCTTGATCCGGATGATCACAGCAAAACGATCGAAGGGCTGCCGGCGCCGATGCGTGCGGTGATTGTTGCCCGCAAGTAAAAGCTTCGCGGGCAAGGCGGCCTACCTGTCGCCGCCTAATCCGCTGGCTTGGCCCTACGGGCCTTGAAGAACTCGCTCAATACTGCCCCGCACTCCTCGGCCAACACCCCGCCTTCGTACAGCACCCGGTGATTCAAAAAGCCCTGGGTAAAAAACTGCCCCTGGCTCTGCACAATTCCGGCCTTGGGCTCCAGCGCGCCATACACCACCCGCGCAATCCGCGAATGCACGATCAGCCCGGCGCACATGCTGCACGGCTCCAGCGTCACGTATAGCGTACTGCCCGGCAGGCGATAGTTGCTGGCGGCCTGGGCGGCGGCGCGGATCGCGACCATCTCGGCGTGGGCGCTGGGGTCATTGCCGCTGATCGGGCAATTGAAACCGCGCCCGATGATTTCACCGTCCTGCACCAGCACAGCACCCACCGGCACTTCACCCAGCGCCGCGCCTTCGGCGGCGAGGGCCAGGGCTTCGCGCATGAAATCACGATCACGGCTGCGGTCGATAATTGCCGCGGGGCGTATCTGACGCATCACGCCACCTCGATGGCGGCCATCAGGCCGGTTTCCATGTGGTCGATCACATGGCAGTGGAACATCCAGACGCCCGGGTTATCCGCCACCAGCGCCACTTGCGCGCGCTCGTTCTTGCCCAACAGGTAAGTGTCGGTGAAGTACGGGATAACCTTGTGCCGGTTCGAAGAAATAACCTTGAAGCTCATGCCGTGCAAATGGACCGGGTGCTGATACTGAGTCATGTTTTTCAATTCGAAAATATAGCTTTTGCCCTTTTCGAGCTTGGCAATCGGTCGGTCGGCGCAGGTCTTGTCGGTGATATCCCAGGCCTTGCCGTTGATCTGCCACAGGCTGGGCGGCTTGCCATTGTCGACGTTGACCGACACCGAGCCCACCCATTCAAAATTGAAGTTGAGTTTCTCGGCATTGGCCAGGTCTGGCTCGGCCACCGGGTTGGCGGGCAGTGCCGGCGGCCACTCGGTCGGCGCGTCGGTATTGGCCACTGAGCGCAAGGTGCCCAGGCGTACTGGACCATTGCGCAGGGACAGTTCTTCGCCGGCCGGCGGAGCCTTGATTGCCAGGCAAATGCGCATGCCCGGGCCGAGCCAGTATTCCTTGCCCAGTGGGCGCGGTTCGATGGGATTACCATCCAGCGCATAGATCTGCGCTTCGACGCCGGGGATGTTGAGGCGATAAGTCAGGGTGTTGTCGAGGTTGAGCAGGCGTACGCGGGTGATCTGCCCGGCAGGCAAGTCGATCACCGCTTGCGAGATGCCATTGATGGTCGACAGGCGCCCAGCCGTACCGCCACGGGCTGCTTCACGAGGAATGCTGAACGGCACGAAAGCGCCTTCTTCATCGACATGCCAGCTCTTGAGGCTCAAGGTCTTTTCGTACTTGAAACCGGTGGGCTCGCGCTCTTCGATGATCAGCGGACCGACCAGCCCGCGACCGAGTTCTTCGCTGCTGTTCACGTGCGGGTGATACCAATAGCTGCCGGCGTCGGGCACACGGAACTTGTAGTCGAAGTATTCGCCCGGCAGTACCGGCAATTGCGACACGTAGGGCACGCCGTCCATTTCCAGCGGCAGACGGATGCCGTGCCAGTGAATGGTGGTCGCCACTGGCAAGTGGTTGATGAAGCGCACCCGCAGCCATTCGCCCTGACGCACGCGCAACTCAGTGCCCGGCGCCGAGGGGCCGAACGCCCAGGCCTCGGTCTTGTGCCCGGCCACCAGTTCGACGTCCAGCGGGGCGGCGATCAGCTCATAGTCGTGGCCGGCCTCAGCGTCGCCCATCTTGCCCAGCCAGTAACGCGACGCGCCACCGGCCCCCACGCCAACCACCACAAGACCGGCCAGACCACCGAGTATTTGTCGACGGGTAAAGGACATGAACTCAACTACCTCACGTATCAGCCACAGGCGCGGTGCCTGCAAAAGGCGAATACGATACACCTGCGGATGAGAAACAGTAAGGGCAACGCGTGGGAACGATCACTGCAAACCGGTGAGCAGATGCACCACTCCACCGTCCAGCATCATCACGCCTGGCACTCCAGCAGCCGTCAACGCCTGCCGATCCATCCGCGCCACATCCCGTAACTCCACCCGCATCCGGGTCAGCGCCACGGACTGATGTGACTTGAGGTTATCCGCACCGCCCAGTGCGGCCACGACATTCGGTGCCAGACCGGAAACGGCTTGAGCCACCGGTTTTGGCTCATCTACCACCAGATCCGGGGTCAACGCTTTCCAGAACGCCCGCTGCATTTTCTCGAACATGCTCAGTTCTCCAGAACCAGTGAAGTATCGACCGTCGCCTCGTGGTGCAGCCGCAATGCCTCGCGTACCTGCTCGGCACTTTCCAGCCCCAGCACTTGCTGGGCGATGGCCTGACAGTCCAGCAGGTCCACTTCGCGAACCGCCGCCTTGATCGCCGGAATCAGCGGCACGCTCACCGACAACTCATCCACGCCAAGCCCCAGCAACAACGGCACCGCCAGATGTTCCGAAGCCAAGGCACCGCACACACCGACCCATTTGCCATGGGCATGGGCAGCTTTCACTGTACCGGCGATCAAGCGCAGCACCGATGGATGAAAGCTATCCGCCTGACTGGCCAGTCGCGGGTGATCGCGGTCCATGGCCAGGGTGTATTGGGTCAGGTCGTTGGTGCCAATGGAGAAGAAATCCACCTCGGGCGCAAACAGATCCGCCATCAGCGCCGCGGCCGGTACTTCGATCATGATCCCCAGTTTCGGCAGTTCCGTGAGCCCTGCTGCCAGCGCTTCCTCTTCAAGCAGCTGACGGGCCAGCCGCAACTCCGACAACTGCGTGACCATCGGCAACATGATGTGCAGCCGAGCCAACCCGGCGCTGCTCAGGATCGCCTTGAACTGATCGCGCAACAGCTGCGGACGCTCCAGGCACAAACGAATGCCGCGCATGCCCAGGAACGGGTTGGTTTCGCGGTCCATCGGCACGTAGGCCAATGGTTTATCGCCGCCGACATCCAGGGTCCGCACCACCAGACTGCGCGCTGGCCCCAATGCTCGGGCGATAGCGCTGTAGGTGGACGCTTGCTCGTCATGGCTCGGTGCATGGTTGCGATCCAGATAAAGAAACTCCGAACGCAACAGACCGACGCCTTCGCCACCCAGTGTCATGGCCTGTTCGGCTTCGGCCAGCGAAGCGATGTTGGCGGTGATTTCAACGTGATGACCATCGCGGGTACAGGCAGCCAGCGCGGCATTTTCCAATTCATATTGCCGGCGTTTTTTTTGTCGCTGACGATTGGCTTGCAACTGCTCGATGGCGGCCAGCTCGGGATCCAGCTGCAACTCGCCCTGGTCGGCATCGAGCAAAACCCGGGTGCCATTGGCCAGTGTCAGCACCTGAACCGGCAAACCGCAGATCGCCGGCAAGCCGAAGGCCCGGGCGAGAATCGCCACGTGGCTGGTGGCGCCACCGCCGACCGTCGCGAACCCCAGCACCTTGCGCGTGTCCAGGCCAGCGGTCTGGGAGGGCGTCAGTTGCTCGGCAATCAGAATCGCCCCTTCCGGCAACTCCATCGCTTGATCCTCTACGCCGAGAATCAACTTGAGCACCCGTTGACCAACGTCGGCCAAATCCGCTGCCCGTTCGGCCAGCAAGGCATTGCCCAGTTTTTTGAACAAGGTAGCCGTCGACTCTGTGGCAGCCCGCCAGGCGAAACCGGCGCTTTTTCCGGCGTCGATCAGTGCCAGGGCCTGATCCAGCAGGCTTGGGTCTTCGAGCAGTTCCTGATGCGCCTTGAAGATATCTGCCTGGGCGTCACCCGTGGCCTGGTCACGCAACTGCTGCAGGTCCAGGACCGCCGTCGCCAACGCCTGGGACAGGTGCTCGCGCTCAACTTGCGCGCCCCGACCGGACTCAATGACTTCAAGGGTCTGCTGCGCGATCTGCACCACCTGACCAAACGCCGACCCCGCCGATGCACAGACGCCGTGCAGCACCTTCAGCGATGAAGCATCAGCCGCAACCGTTTCAACCTCTGCCATCACTGTCACGGCTTCTCCGCACCCGGCGGCCAGCAACTCGACCAGGGTCTTGATCGCCACTTCGGCATCCGCGCCCGCCGCGCTGACTTGCACGATGTCGCCGTGAGCGGTCTGCAACGCCATGATCGCCACCAGGGATTTGGCGTTCGCGCTGTCCTGCTGTTTATGCAAACAAATACTCGCCGAAAAACCTTTCGCCGCCTGGGCAAACACTGCCGCAGGGCGGGCGTGCAAGCCATTGAGATTGGGCAGCGTCAGCGGTTTTGAGAACAGTGCCTCGCCTTCCTCCAGCTCATCGGCCGCTACTTCAGACGGACTCAAACTCAGCAGCAACTGACCACTTTCCACTACGCCCGTTTCAGTCGTCAGCCAAGTGAACGGCTCACCGCTGACCACCAACATCAAGGTCAACAAACTGCGGGCGTTCAAGGCAATGTAATCGGCATCGAACTCGATCAGCGCCTGCCCCACCTCAACCCGCTGACCTTCCTCCACCAATCGGGTGAAGCCCTTGCCGGCCAGGTTCACGGTGTCGAGGCCAATGTGCATCAACACCTGCACGCCGTTGTCGTCAGTGATGCTGACGGCATGCCCGCTGGCCTGCACATTGCTGATCACTCCAGCCAGCGGTGCGCACAAGGTGGACGAGGTCGGGTCGATGCACAGACCGTCACCGATCACGCGACTGGAAAACACCTGATCAGGCACCTGGTCCAGCGGCATCAGCACGCCGGACAAGGGTGCCAGCAGTTGCAATTGTTGGGGTGTGGCCATGACGTCACCTGCTGTTTTGTTCTTTGAAGTGCCGATGGAGCGCGAGGCCCCGACAGCATCGCTTATTTCCACCAGTACTCGACCTGCAATCCGACGTTCGAACCATGCCGCGCCGTGCCGAAGGCACCGGTGTCGGATAACGCCGAACCTGCCGCCAGTTCATTGGCCGCCCGTTTGGCCGCCTCGTTCCAGCTGGCATAGGTGTAATACAGACGCACCTCGGGGCGCGCCCAGAATTCCGGGCCCTTGGGTGACCAGGTCGGAGCGATGGTGAACTTGCTCAGTTTGCGCGTGCCGCCTGTGGCCTCGACCTGATCATGGCCCAGCTCGGTCACCAGTTTGATTTGCTCGGTGATCGCATAGGCCGGGCGAATCCCGAGGGAAATCCAGTTCTGGTCAGCGCCGTCGGGGCGAATGTCCTTCTGATAAACCGCCTCGACCTGCCCGCCGAAGCGCGGCGTCACTTGCCAGTCGAAGAACTCCACCACGCGATAACTTTTACTGCTGTCGTCCAGCTTCACGTTACCGGTATAGCCCAACCCCGTGCCGGGGCCTTCGCCGTACTGAAAGGCCAGTTTGTTCTTGCCGCCCAGAAAGCCCTTCTGCACATGCTGGGTGGTGATCGCCCAGCCACGGTGAGCGTCGCGGCTGTCGGGCTTGTCGATGTAGCTCAAGCCGAACTCCAACTCACCGCCGGGGTTGGTGTTGAAGCCGGCGACGTTGAAATCGTGACGGTTGATGTAGTCCTTCTGGTACAGGTTGTCCTTGCGCGAGAAGGCGTAGCTGTACTTCAGATCACCGATCAGCACGTCTTCGATACCGCCGCCGGTGGCGCTCTGGTTCCAGTAGTAGAAGTCGGAAATATGGATGTCGTTACGTTTGTAGTAACGCCGACCGGCCCACAGCGAACCACCATTGAGGCTGGGCATGTTCGACCATTGCGCATACAGCTGCGGCATGCGCACCGAGCCGTTGTCACCGTTGAACGTCAGGTCCTTGTCGTACTGGTTATACAGCGATGCCATGCCGTCGACGCTGAGCACCGAACCATCGTCCAGGGTGTACAGATCCTGGCGCAATTCAAGTTCAGCGTACTGTTCACACTCGTTACCCAAGCGGTATTTGGTCTGCGCTCCCGGTAGCTGGAAACACTGCTGTTTACCGCTGTTAACCGAGGTCCCGACGCCGCTGCGCAAGTAACCGGCGAATTCCAGCGCCTGGGCTGACAGTGGTAACGCCAGGCACATGCCCGCCGCTACAAGACTGCGATTTATTGTTGTTTTCAAGAACCACCTCATTATTTTTATTGTGTGATGCAGCAAAACCAGCGCGCAAAACTCCCCCGCGCAGTGTTCTGCGTGTTGTTCGAAACAGTGTTTTTAAATGTTGGTCAGGTGCAGAACGAACGACTCATAGGGCCGTAAAAAGACCTGCCGATGTTGTGGCGGACAGTCCGGGTAATTGCTGATCACCAGACGTTGTGCCATCGCTTCGCTGATCACCTCCGGCGGCAGTTCAACTTCGCACGGTGTGCCATAAAAGTTATTCAGCACCAGCAAACGCTCACCATTGCCTTCACGCACGTACGCCCAGATTTGCGTGTGTTCAGGCAACAACTGCCGGTACACGCCATCGGACATCAGCGCTTCACTGCGGCGCAGGGCAATCAGCTGACGGTAGTGATGCAGCACCGAATCCGGGTCGTCGAGTTGGTGGGCGACGTTGATTTGCGCGGCATTGGCCGGCACCCCGATCCACGGTTCGACAGCGCTGAAACCGGCGTTCGGCTCGGCGCTCCAGTGCATCGGCGTGCGACTGTTGTCCCGGGACTTCTGCATGATCGCCGCCATGTTGTCGGCGTCGCTGGCACCGGCCTCGCGCTTGAGCCGGAAGATGTTCAGAGTCTCGACATCGCGGTACTGATCGATGTGATCGAACCCCGGATTGGTCATGCCCAGCTCTTCGCCTTGATACACAAACGGCGTGCCCTGGAGGAAATGCAGCGCGGTGCCGAGCATCTTCGCCGACACCACCCGATGCTCGCCGTCATCACCAAACCGCGAAACCACCCGCGGCTGGTCGTGGTTACACCAGAACAGCGCGTTCCAGCCACCGCCGGCCTGCATGCCGGTCTGCCAGTCGGAGAGGATGCGCTTGAGTTCGAGGAAATCGAAATCGGCACGAATCCACTTTTGCAGGTTCGGGTAATCAACCTTCAAGTGATGAAAGTTGAAGGTCATCGACAGCTCTTTCGACTCCGGCCGCGAGTAGCGAATGCAGTGTTCCAGACTGGTGGACGACATCTCGCCGACGTTGATCAGGTCATGACCTTCGAACACTTCGCGGTGCATCTGCTGCAAGTACTCGTGGACGTTCGGGCCATCGGTGTAAAAACGTCGACCGTCAGTGTTGTCCTCAGGGAAATCCGCCGGTTTGGAAATCAGGTTGATCACATCCAGACGGAAACCGCCCACGCCTTTGTCGCGCCAGAACCGCATCATCTTGAAGACTTCAGCGCGCACCCTGGGGTTGTCCCAGTTCAGGTCGGCCTGCGTGTGGTCGAACAAGTGCAGGTAATACTGACCGGTCTGGGCTTCGTACTCCCAAGCCGAACCGCCGAACTTGGATTCCCAGTTGTTCGGCTGGTCGCGCCAGATATAGAAGTCGCGGTAAGGGCTATCGAGGCTGCTTCGGGCCTGCTGGAACCAGGTGTGTTCGATCGAGGTGTGGTTGACCACGATGTCGAGCATCAGCTTGATCCCGCGCTTGGCGGCTTCGGCAATCAGCAACTCGCAGTCAGCCATGGTCCCGTAACTCGGGTCGATGGCGTAGTAATCGCTGATGTCGTAACCGTTGTCACGCTGGGGCGAACGCAGGAACGGCGTAATCCACAGGCAATCGACACCCAGCCAGTGCAGGTAATCGAGCTTGGCCACGACGCCGAGCAAATCCCCCGTGGGGTTGCCGGCGTGGCTGTGAAAACTCTTCGGATAGATCTGGTAGATCACCGAACGTTGCCAGTCTTGCATGGCGGATTCCTTTTTGAATAGGTACTGCGAATGCGATCTATCAGGCGACCCGATACCCGGGCCGGACAATCTTCATGCTCAACCCGCAGGTCAAAACAAACGGCACGACCATGGCAATCACCATCCCGACCACGAACATCGGAATGAACTGCGGGATGATCGAGATGAAACCGGGCAAGCCGCCAACGCCGATCGCCGAGGCCTGGACCTTGTTCAGCGACAGGAAAATGCAGCCCAGGGCGGAACCGATCAGGGCCGCATAGAACGGAAACTTGTAGCGCAGGTTGACCCCGAACATGGCCGGTTCGGTGATGCCGAAGTAGGCGGAAATCGCCGAGGTCGAGGCCATGCTTTTGTCCCGTACATTACGGGTCATGTAGAACACCCCCAGTGCCGCGCTGCCCTGGGCGAGGTTGGACATGACGATCATCGGCCAGATGAACGTGCCACCCTGGGTGGAGATCAGTTGCAGGTCGACTGCGAGAAACATGTGGTGCATGCCGGTGATCACCAGTGGTGCGTAGAGCAGGCCGAAAATCGCCCCGCCAACCATCGGCGCCAGGTCGAACAGGGTGACCACGCCTTCAGTGATGAGAATCCCCAGATGGCGGGTCACCGGACCAATTACCGCCAGCGCCAGCACACCGGTGACGACGATGGTGGTGATCGGCACCACCAGCAGTTGAATGGCGTTCGGCACCCGTGCCCGCAACCACTTTTCGATGACGCTCATCACATAGGCCGCCAGCAGGATCGGCAGGATCTGGCCCTGATAACCGACTTTCTCGATCTGGAACACACCGAGGATGTCGAAGTACGGCAAGCTCTGCCCCTCAAGCCCGGCCACCGCTTTGCCGTAGTTCCAGGCGTTGAGCAGATCCGGGTGCACCAGCATCAGGCCGAGCACAATGCCGAGGATTTCGCTGCCGCCAAAGCGCTTGGCCGCCGACCAGCCCACCAGCGCCGGGAGGAACACGAAGGACGTGTTGGCCATCAGGTTGATCAGGCTCCAGAGCCCGTCCAGCGTCGGATAGGCGTCCAGCAGGGTCTTGCCCTCGATGAACATGCCCTTGGCGCCGATCAGGTTGTTGATGCCCATCAGCAGGCCGGCAATGATCAGCGCCGGGAGAATCGGCATGAATACGTCGGAAAACACCCGCACCAGTCGCTGCATGGCGTTGATCTTGTCGGCGCTTTTCTGTTTGACGTCGGCGATGGTCGAGACGGCGAGACCGGTCTGTCGGCGCAGCTCGGCGTAGACCTTTTCCACTTCGCCAGGGCCGATCACCACCTGGAACAGGCCGCCGGTATAGAACGAACCCTTGACCAGATCGATCCGGTTCAGCGTGGCGCTGTCGACCAGGCTCGGGTCCTTGAGGGCCAGGCGCAGCCGTGTGACACAGTGCGCGGCCTGCTCGAGGTTGTCGCTGCCACCGAGGCTGTGCAGCAGCTCGGTGACGATGTTCGGATAGTCATGGCTCATGCTTGTTCTTCCGCTGTAGTTTTTTGTTATTGGCAGCACGCCGAAGCGAAAAATACTCGTCTGTACGAGTTAAAGCAACAACTCGTACAGACGAGTTTGATTTTGTTTATCCTGAACCCGACAGGCGGCGATATTTCCTACCCCCTAAGTCAAAGAAACCCAAAGCCGCATGGACAAACCCCTACCCTGCCCTTAAGGTTCAAAACCTTGAGCACAACGCGGCACAGAGCCATCCCCATGAGTAAATACAACCAGATCTACAGCGATCTGCTTGCCAGCATTACCACCGAACGTCTGGAACGCGGCGCCCGATTGCCTTCCGAAACCGAACTGATGGACAGCTATCAAGCCAGTCGCGGCACCGTGCGCAAGGCCATCGAGCAATTGCAGGAGCGCGGTTTCGCCCAGAAAGTCCATGGCAAAGGCACCTTCGTGCTGTCCACCAACCCGATCGAGTTTCAGCTCGGCGGCATCGTCAGCTTCCAGGAAACCTACCCGCGACTGGGCAACGACGTCAGCACCGAAGTGGTCGAATTCACCCAGATTCCTCTCGAAGGCCCGCTGCTCGAACACATCAAGGCGGCTGAGGGCAGCGTGATCACGCGGATCAAGCGCGTGCGGCGGATCGACGGCAAACGCGTGATCCTGGACATCAACCATTTCGTCAGCGACGTGATTCCCGGCTTGTCCCGCGAAATCGCCGAGCACTCGATCTATGCCTTCATCGAGCAAACCCTGCAACTGCAGATCGCCTATGCCCAGCGCACCATCGAAGCGGTGCCGCGCAGCAAGGACGACCAGCAACACCTGGACCTCGACGGCCAGAGCCATGTGATTGTGGTCAGCAACCAGACCTTCCTGCAGGACGGCCGCCAGTTCGAGTACACCGAATCGCGGCATACCCTCGACAAGTTCTACTTTTCGGATGTGGCACGGCGCTGACCCTACACGTTCCAGAATCGTGTTTGTACATAACTATGTAGTGCACCTCCCTCGAGCAAATGGGCAATCCTCTCAGCCCATTTCTCAAGGAGCGAGAACATGCCTACCGATCAAACAAGTGAAACGCTGCCCGATACCGCAGACAAACAGCACCTGCTGACCATCGCACCCGTCATCGTGACTGCCTGTCCCGATTTGCACGAAGAAGCCCATGTGATGGCCACTGAAATCCTGAAAAAACACGGCATTACCGGCCTGGACCCGGATCAGGTCTGGTGGCATCGCTTTGGCAATGTCACGGCCAGCAGCACCCAGACCTTCCTGGGTTGGGAGCACTACCCTAAACCCAGTCAGTCAATGACCCTGACGCAGCTGGTGATTCATCGGTACTACGTCACTGATCAGGACTATTTCGATCAGCTGGACTGTTACGGCGGGTTTTACACCGCCGACGCAACCGCCAGCATTTACAACGAAACCAACGAAGTCCGGATGTACCCCAGCGCAGTGCTCAAGGATTTCTGGCACGAGACCTTCAGTGACCGTTACCGGGACAAGCTGAACGCCTACTGGAGCGCGCATTTCGATGACTACCGGACCTTGGCGAAATGCAACTATCTGAGTAAAGCCATCGAGGCGCGGGAAAACGGTACGCTGCAGGAGGAAGAGTTCCAAACCGTCATCCGGGCCGTCGCCGCTGACAAATGCTGGCCGATCTCCCTGGAGACCTTGCGTGCGCAAACCTCTGCACCAGCAGATCTGCGGGTGTGCGCCCTGGACGTCGTGGGGCATGTCGCCACGGATATTCTGCGTATCGATGACGGTAGCGGACGGCAAATCACCTATGTCCCGGGGGCCACAGAAGCGTTTCACGTGCACCCGACGTTGACGGACATGCACTGGTGGATCCTGCTGCAAATGAATGATGACGCGCGCTATACCGAGTTCATGACTCACTTCCCGCTGTCGGTGCGTCAGGAGATCCACGACAACATTACGCCCCTGATGAACCAGTTGGTGGGCACGTGGGGCAAATACGATCACCATCTGATCAATCAGAAAAACATCACCATCAGTGGTGACGCGTTCTCCTGGTTGAGCCGTAATGTGCAGAGCGCAATGTCGCAAGAGGCCGATCTGTCTCTGGTAACCAACGGACAACTGCGTAAAGGCATGTGGCTGGGTTACCTGAGCGCCGGTCTGCACGTCTTCGGGCCGCTGGCGCTGCTCGGCTGGCCGATTGCACTGCCGGTGATTGGCGCCAGCATCGCCTCAATGGGCTTGAACATCGACAAGGCCGTGAACGGCAAAACGGTGGCGGAGCGCAAGGCCGGCGTAAAAGGCGCCGTACTGGCTGGAATCAACCTTCTGTTCAACCTTCCGCTGCTCAAGGAGGTCGATGTTCTGGAAGAGGTCGGCGCTTCGGCCGAGGCCGCCGAAGCCGCCGAAATGGCCAGGCTGCGGGAGGCCAACAATCCTGCCGAACCGATCGGTACGCAAGAACAGGAGCTGTCCGACGGTTCAGGGCGCGCAACCACTCAACTTCCAGAGTTCATCCCCCTGAAACCGGCGCCGGCACAGAACCTTGAAGTACCGGAGCACTGGCAAAGTAACGAGATTCTGGAAAGTGAGGCGCCACTTGCCACCAGCGGCAAGTTCCAGGGCATCTACTCGCTCAACTCCAACCCCTCGACTGCCATCATGATGAACGACGCAGCCTATTACGTGCGTTACGAAACCGACATCAACGGCGGTGGCACCTGGGCCATCATCGACCCGGCAAACCCTCACGCGTCCTCAGGATCGATCCCCGTGCGTTTGAACGCCGATGGCGAGTGGGAGTTGACGCCCAAATCCGGTTTGAAGGGTGGTGGCAACGACGACCTCGCCGCTGTTCCGGGTCCTTCCCGGTTTCCCGACCATGTCCGACCACCGGAATCATTTAGCGTGCCCTCGACGAAGTACGACACCTCCAATGGGCGGTCGCTCAACTTCCTGGGGCTAGGTAAGAAAGAAACGCACATAAAAATAATCAACCTTCCCAACGGACGCATACAAGGGGTGACACCCTATGAAGAGTTCGTCGCGGGACATCGCACAGCTCTATTGAGAGATGCTCGTGCTTTCTTCTCCAAAGAAAACTTTTTTGCCTCATTGCCGACACGCCCGGTACAACCCGTCATCACGCCGTCGATGACTGTCCCGGAACTCATTCAGGAAATATTCGATGCTTCGCCGGGATTAGTGATTGGAGAAAGCCAGGATCGTATTGCCAGCATGCGGTTCCTCATCGAGAACATGCAGACGTTGGCCAGGCAAGGCGTCAAGACGATCTATATGCATCGCTTGCTCAATGACTTCAATCAAATGGACCTGAATATTTTCGGCAGAGGCGCAAAGATGGACGGCATGCTCGAAAAGTATTTGAAACAGTTACAAAGCGATCCTGCCGGGCAGCTCACCCCTCTTGAGGTCGTCAAGGTGGCTCGCGAGAACGGTATCCGGATCCAGTCGACCGATTGCCTGGCAAGTTACCGATATCCAGAATCGTCCCTCATTGATGTTCAGGAACAATCCATTAAAAACTACCTCACCACCACGATCATGCGTGCCAATGAAGCGCTTGGCAGATCAGGTAAATGGGTCGTGCTGACGGGCCAGGAAAACACCAATACCTTTAGAGGCATTGCCGGCCTCAGCGAACTGAATGGCGGTATCGGCTTGCGTATCGAGGAAGTACTTCCCGAGCGCAGCCTGCATATGGAGATAGACCACGGCATAGAGGTGGGCCGCAATGCCAGCCCGCCCCCCGTTAACTTTCATGGAGATTTCGACACCTTGTATGCCGATATCAACCTGCAAGTACCGATGCCCATGCTGCAACGAACCCCGGACGAAATCGCTCAACTGCTGTTCCGCCAGGGAATGTTCACTTTCAAGGAATCTGACGGAACCTGGACATTGGTCCATCGCAGCAGAACCGGCCTGATCACAGAGACTCTGGTTGAACGAACGGCCGATGGGCAATACCTGGTCAATCGCCCCGCCTGGACTGACATCCATCAAAAACCTTACCCCAACCTGATCAGCCTTTCCCATGCGCTCACCGGCATGGGCATGAAACTCGAAGGACGCTTGCCAGTGTAGAAAAATACCGCACCGTGAAACGCGAAAGGCCCCGTGAACTCACATTCACGGGGCCTTTCGGTTGTTACCGACAATCAGTCAGAGCGGGATCACTCCCACTCAATCGTCGCTGGCGGCTTGCTCGACACGTCATAGGTGACGCGGGAGATGCCTTCGATTTCATTGATGATGCGGCCGCTGACGGTTTCCAGCAGTTCGTAAGGCAGGTGTGCCCAACGCGCGGTCATGAAGTCGATGGTTTCCACGGCACGCAGGGCAACGACCCAGGCGTAACGACGGCCATCGCCGACAACGCCAACCGACTTCACCGGCTGGAACACCACGAACGCCTGGCTGACCTTGTGGTACCAGTCGGCCTTGCGCAGTTCTTCGATGAAGATGTGGTCGGCACGACGCAGCAGGTCGGCGTATTCCTTCTTCACTTCACCGAGGATCCGCACGCCCAGGCCCGGACCCGGGAACGGGTGACGGTAGACCATGTCGTACGGCAGGCCGAGTTCCAGGCCCAGACGACGGACTTCGTCCTTGAACAGTTCGCGCAGCGGCTCAACCAGCTTGAGGTTCATTTCTTCCGGCAGGCCACCCACGTTGTGGTGCGACTTGATCACGTGCGCCTTGCCGCTTTTCGCGCCAGCCGACTCGATCACGTCCGGGTAGATGGTGCCCTGGGCCAGGTACTTGATGTTGTCCAGCTTGCAGGATTCGGCATCGAACACATCGATGAAGGTACGGCCGATGATCTTGCGCTTCTTCTCTGGATCGGACTCGCCAGCCAAGTTGTTGAGGAACTGGTCCTCGGCGTTGGCGCGGATCACTTTGACGCCCATGTTCTCGGCGAACATGGCCATCACTTGCTCGCCTTCGTGCAGACGCAGCAGGCCGTTGTCGACGAATACGCAGGTCAGCTGATCGCCAATGGCCTTGTGCAGCAGCGCGGCAACCACCGAGGAGTCCACGCCGCCGGACAGACCGAGCAGAACGTTGTCGGTGCCAACCTGGGCACGGACCTGGGCGATGGCGTCTTCGGCAATCTTCGACGGCGTCCACAGGGCTTCACAGCCACAGATGTCGAGGATGAAGCGCGACAGGATGCGACCGCCCTGCTTGGTGTGGGTCACTTCCGGGTGGAACTGCACGCCGTAGTAGGCACGGTCATCGTTGAACATACCGGCAATCGGGCAGCTCGGGGTGCTGGCCAGGATGTGGAAGTCTTCCGGCATCTTGGTGACCTTGTCACCGTGGCTCATCCATACGTCGAGGCCGAACAGGCCATCAGCGTCGATATGGTCTTCGATGCCGTCGAGCAGGCGGCTCTTGCCGACCACGTCGACACGGGCGTAACCGAACTCACGCAGGTCGGAACCTTCAACCTTGCCGCCCAGTTGCTCGGCCATGGTCTGCATGCCATAGCAGATACCGAAGACTGGCACGCCCAGGTCAAACACCGCTTGCGGGCAGCGAGGGCTGTCAGCTTCGTGCACGGACTCGGGGCCGCCGGCGAGGATCACACCTTTTGGAGCGAATTCGCGAATGGCTTCCTCGTCCATGTCGAACGGATGCAGTTCGCAGTAAACGCCGATTTCACGCACGCGGCGGGCGATCAGTTGGGTGTACTGGGAACCGAAGTCGAGGATCAGGATGCGGTGAGCGTGAATGTCGAGGGCCATGATTCAGTCTCGTCTAAGTAATTCAGAAACAGTCGTGATTCAGAAACAACTCGGGGCTGAATAGAACAGCCCCGGTTGCTTAACGATTTGCTTGAAGCCTCAACCTACGCGGTAGTTTGGCGCTTCTTTGGTGATCTGTACGTCGTGGACGTGGGACTCGGCCATGCCAGCACCGGTGATCCGCACGAACTCAGGCTTGGTGCGCATTTCTTCGATGTCGGCGCTGCCGGTGTAACCCATCGAGGAACGCAGGCCGCCCATCAGTTGATGGATGATGGCGCTCAGGGTGCCCTTGTAAGGAACACGCCCTTCGATACCTTCCGGAACCAGCTTCTCGGCACCCGCGGAGGAGTCCTGGAAGTAACGGTCGGAGGAACCTTGAGCCTGGGACATGGCGCCCAGCGAACCCATGCCGCGATAAGCCTTGTACGAACGGCCCTGGAACAGTTCGATCTCGCCTGGCGCTTCTTCAGTACCGGCGAACATCGAGCCCATCATCACGCAGGAGGCACCGGCCACGATGGCCTTGGACAGGTCACCGGAGAAACGGATGCCGCCGTCGGCGATCAACGGAACACCGGTGCCTTCAAGGGCAGCGGCAACGTTGGCGATGGCACTGATTTGCGGAACGCCGACACCGGCGACGATACGGGTGGTGCAGATCGAGCCTGGGCCGATACCGACCTTGACTGCGTCAGCGCCGGCTTCGGCCAGGGCCTTGGCGGCAGCGCCGGTGGCGATGTTGCCGCCGATGACCTGCACTTCAGGGAAGTTCTGCTTGACCCAGCGAACGCGGTCGATCACACCTTTGGAGTGACCGTGGGCAGTGTCGACCACCACCACGTCAACACCTGCATGGACCAGGGCAGCTACACGGTCACCGGTGTCTTTACCGGTACCGACTGCAGCGCCAACGCGCAGACGACCTTGATCGTCCTTGCTGGCCAGCGGATAAGCCTTGGCTTTTTCGATGTCGTTGACGGTCATCATGCCTTTGAGGGCAAATTTGTCGTCGACGATCAGCACGCGCTCGATGCGGTGCTTGTGCAGCAATTCACGCACATCGTTCTTGTTGGCGCCTTCCTTGACCGTGACCAGACGCTCTTTAGGCGTCATCACTTCACGGACACTGACGTCCATGCGGTTTTCGAAACGCACGTCACGGGAAGTGACGATGCCGACCAGGTCGCCATCGTGCAGTACCGGAACGCCGGAGATGTTGTGCAGGCGGGTCAGTTCGAACAGTTCACGCACCGTGGCATCGGCCTCGATGGTGATCGGGTCCTTGACCACACCGGCTTCGTAACGCTTGACCTTGCGCACTTCGGCAGCTTGCTGCTCGATGGTCATGTTCTTGTGGATGATGCCGATGCCACCTTCCTGAGCCATGGCGATTGCCAGACGGGCTTCAGTAACAGTGTCCATAGCGGCGGAAACCAGTGGAATATTCAGCTCGATGCCACGGGTAAGGCGGGTCTTGAGACTGACTTCGTTAGGAAGCACCTCGGAATAACCGGGCACTAGGAGAATGTCGTCGAATGTCAGAGCTTCTTGGCTGATACGCAGCATCGCGGGGGCTCCCGAGCGGGAAAATGGAAGCGCGCCATTATAGTCAGACACCCCCTCGGGTTCAATGTAAAACTCTGTCTATTATTGGCATTACTGACATACGGAGAAACATTGTCCCCCGTAGGGGACCAACGCCGGCATTTAGAGTTCGACTTTGACCCAACTCACGGGCTGATCCAGCCAATCGGCAAACTCATCGATAAAGTCCTGCTTGAACCCGGCCTCGAGCCAATTGTTGAAGATGAACCCCAGGTTGGAAAAGCCGCATTCCTGCAAAAACAGAAAGCCGTTGATGTCGTCTTCATGCCCGCACTCAGGGCAAGTGAAGTTATCGGTGCGCCCCGGCATCCAGTCTTCCAGGCTTTCGAACAGCGCTTCGCCGATCTCCTTGCGGCACTCGGCACAACCGGCTTCTTCGAGGAACCCCTTGGCCGGTGTATAGATGCAACGCTTGGTGATGATCTCCAGGCCATTGATCGGTTCGCCGAACGGCAGCGCCTCAGGGTGCAGCACCACGGCGCGGGCGCCATCGGCGATGGCGTGGGCCATGTGATTGCCGGTGCGGCCACAGGTGGTCAGCTCTTCTTTAATGATGTTCTTGCGCACCAGCCACCGCACGACCGCCCGGGCCCGGGGTTCGTGTACCGGCAGTGTGGAGATTTTCGGGACAATGATGCTTTGCGAATTCATGGTGCAAGCCTACTGCGTCAAATGGATGTTACTGCGGTGCGCCGATTGTCAGGGCGGCCGGCAGCTTAATCCCTGACGAAATCCGGTCAAGTACTCAAATAACGCCCGATCAAGGCAATCCCGCTGGCCAGCACCAGCCAGGTCACCAGCCGCACGAAGGCCTCGCGGGACAATTTCATGGTCAATCGCCGACCGATCCACAGCCCCAGCGCCATCGCCGGCAACAAACACAGCGCCAATACCAACAAGGGTAGCTCGGCATACACACCGGCGACGGCAAACAGGCTCAAACGCACCACGGTGCTGCAACTGATCAGCGCACTCTGGGTGGCTCGGGCCTTATCCTTGGGTAAGCGACTGTTCAAATAGATCGCATATAGAAAGCCGCCGCTGCCAAACAGCGCCCCGAACATCCCGCCCACCGTGCCCATCGGCACCGCCCACCCGGCGGATAATTGTGTCGGACGGGTTTTGATCCACAGGCTGTAAATCGCATAGGCGCTGATAAACAGCCCCATCAATAGCAGCAATACATCGGATTTCAGGTTCAGCAGAAAAATCACCCCCAATGTGCAACCCACCGCCATGCACGGCAGCAGTCGCAGCAACTCGGACCGCTCCACATCTCGGCGCGAGGGCAGCAGATTGCCGAACGCGGCGACGAAATCCAGCAGCACCAGCAGCGGCACGATTTTCGACAGTGGCATGAACAGAATCAGAATCGGCCCCGCCACCAGCGCGGTGCCAAAACCGGCAATGCCGAACACGATGTAGGCCAGGGCAACACCCAATCCGATCACCAACCAATCCACCGCACCCCACGGCCATTGGCTCAACAACTCCAGCACATTCATCGACACGGCTTCCTTTTATTCCTGTGATGACTTTAGCCAGCGCCGGGCGTTGCGACTAATATCTTCAAAATCGATCACCCATCTCAAAAAGGCATATCTGGTGCTTTCAACCCGCCAATTGCGTTACTTCGTGGAAATCGCCGAGAGCGGCAGCTTCAGCGCGGCGGCCGAACGACTGTTTATTGCTCAGTCAGCCTTGAGCCGACAGATCAAGGACATGGAAACCCGCCTGCAAACGCCGCTGTTCGAACGAACCGCCCGCCAGCCCCGCCTGACGGCAGCGGGTGAAGCCTTTTTGCCTCGGGCCAGAAACCTGCTGAACGAACTGACCAAGGCCAGCGAAATGGCCACTCAAGTGGGCACCGGTCAACTGGGCGTCGTGCGCCTGAGCCACTCAAGCACCGTGCCCATGAGTGGTCGACTGCTGCGCGGCATCAGCGTTTATCTGGATCTGCATGCCGGGGTGTCGATGGATATCGTCAAGCTGTCCTCGGAGGCACAACTGGAAGAATTGGCCGAAGGTCGCCTCGATGTGGGTCTGTTGCGCCTGCCGGTGCTGCGCCAGCGTGAAGGGGTGCAGATTGTTCCGCTGTACAGCGAGCGTCTGTTGTTGGCAGTGCCGCCGAATCATCGGCTGGCTGTGGAAAAGTCCGCACACGGCATCGATCTGGCACAGTTGAAGGATGAAGCGTTTATTTCCATCCCTCATCCACAGCGTGGCGGCCTGAGCTATCTATCTGCCGAGTTGTGCATGCGCCAAGGGTTCTTTCCCCGGGCGGCTCGGGTGGTGTCACGCAAAACCACGCAACTGCAATTGATCCAGGCCGGGTTCGGCATCGCGCTATTACCGGAATCAATGCAGGACATTGCGCCGCCGGATATCCATTTTCTCCCCTTGGCCGATCCGGATTGCCACAGCACCGTCGCCCTCGCCTGCCGGCAAGATCCCGCCGCGCTGGTTCAGCAATTCGTTGAACACTTCACCCGGCTGCCGTAGCAAACCTGTGGGGAGCGACCTGTGGCGAGGGGGCTCCCACAGGGGATTTTCGCCGGATCATGGAGATTGATCGCCGAATGCCTTTAAACTGCGCCCCATGATTAAAGATCCCTTTGCAAGACTCGGCCTGGACCGGGAAGTCCTGACTGTCAGCCAGCTCAACGGCCGCGCGCGGGTGTTGCTCGAAGACGTTTTCAGCAACATCTGGGTCGAAGGCGAAATCTCCAACCTCGCCCGCCCGGCGTCCGGCCATGTGTATTTCACCCTCAAGGACAGCGGCGCCCAGGTGCGTTGTGCACTGTTCCGGCAGAACGCCGCGCGGGTTCGCCAGGCGCTGAAGGACGGCCTGGCGGTCAAGGTTCGTGGCAAGGTTTCGCTGTTTGAAGGCCGTGGTGACTACCAACTGATTCTCGACACCGTGGAGCCGGCTGGTGACGGCGCCCTGCGTCTGGCCTTCGATGCTTTGAAGGAAAAACTCAGCGCCGAAGGCCTGTTCAGTGCCGAGCGCAAAGTGCCGCTGCCGGCGCACCCGCAACGCATCGGCATCATCAGTTCACCCACCGGCGCGGTGATCCGCGACATCATCAGTGTGTTCCGCCGCCGTGCGCCGCAGGTGCAACTGACGCTGATCCCTACCGCCGTACAAGGTCGCGAAGCCACTGCGCAAATTGTCCGCGCGCTGAAACTGGCGGACGCACGTGGTTTCGATGCGCTGATCCTGGCCCGTGGCGGCGGCTCGCTGGAAGACCTCTGGTGTTTCAACGAAGAAGCCGTGGCCCGCGCCGTGGACGCCTGTGTGACGCCAATCGTCAGCGCCGTCGGCCATGAAACCGATGTATCGATCAGTGACTTCGTCGCCGACGTTCGTGCCCCGACTCCGTCCGCCGCCGCCGAACTGCTGGCGCCTGACTCCAGCGATCTGGTGCGTCGGGTCGAAAGCCTGCACCGACGACTGGTGATGCGCATGCGTGACCGCTTGATGCGCGATCGGCTGCGTCTGGAAGGCATCTCTCGGCGCTTGCGCCATCCCGGCGAACGCCTGCGTCAGCAAGCGCAACGCCTGGATGATCTGGACATGCGCCTGCGCCGCGCTTTCGAACGTAGCCTCAACACCCGTCGCGAGCGCTTGATCCGCCTGGAAACCCGCCTCGCCGGGCAACATCCCGGGCGACAACTGGCGATGCTTCGCCAGCGCCTCGACAGCCTCGCCGAGCGCCTGCCCCGGGCCATGCGCGAAGGGCTTAAATCCCGTCGCCTGCAACTGCAAAGTCAGATGCAGACGCTGCATGTGGTCAGCCCGTTGGCGACCCTCGCTCGTGGCTACAGCATTCTGCTGGACGAGCGCGGCAACGCGATCCGCAGCGCCGCGCAAACCCACACCGGCCAGCGCCTGAAAGCCAAACTCGGCGATGGCGAACTGCAAGTGCGGGTCGAAGACAATCACCTGACGCCTGTCACCCTTTCTTTACTGGATTGATCCATGCCGCGCTTTTTTGCTCCATTGCTGTTGCTGTGCCTGACCTTCAACGCCCACGCCGACAGTTACATCACCCGCCTGTTGAACAAACCGGTGCCGGGCGGTGTGGCAGTGGTTGATCTGGGCAGCTCCGCCCAGGCGCCGAAAGCCAGTTATCAAGGCAAACCCGTATTGGTGGTCAGAGAGCAGAACAACTGGCTGGCCATCGTCGGCGTGCCGCTGACGGTCAAACCGGGCAGCCAGTCGCTGAGCAGCGGTGGTCGCAACCTGAGCTTC
The DNA here is from genome assembly GCF_059492165.1 of Pseudomonas sp. Pseusp15. NCBI lineage: Bacteria > Pseudomonadati > Pseudomonadota > Gammaproteobacteria > Pseudomonadales > Pseudomonadaceae > Pseudomonas > Pseudomonas sp. Pseusp15. The sequence continues at coordinate 208,734 of NZ_CP168523.1, read as the reverse complement.
ACCGTCGGCAACAAGAAATACCCGGAACAGCACATCACCCTGAAGAATACGCAGCAGGTCAATCCGAACCCGGCGAATCTCAAGCGCATCGAGGGCGAGTTGGCCGAGCAGATCCAGGCTTACCGCAGCTTCAGCCCGAATACCCCGAGCAACCTGTTGCTGGACAAACCAGTCGATGGGCCGCTGTCGAGCAAGTTCGGCGTGCGCCGCTTTTTCAATGGCGAAGAGCGCAATCCCCATGCGGGCCTCGACTTTGCCGTACCCGCTGGCACGCCGATCAAAACCCCGGCCGCCGGCAAGGTAATCCTGATCGGGAATTACTTCTTCAACGGCAATACGGTGTTCGTCGACCACGGCCAGGGCTTTATCAGCATGTTCTGCCACATGTCGAAGATCGACGTGAAAGTCGGCCAGCAACTGGCGCGTGGTGAGGTGGTCGGGAAAGTCGGCTCAACTGGCCGCGCGACCGGGCCGCATATGCACTGGAACGTCAGCTTGAACGATGCGCGGGTGGACCCGGCGATTTTCATTGGTGCGTTTCAGCCATAAGCAGTGGTTGAGGCAGATGGCCTCTTCGCGGGCGAGCCCGCGAAGACGGCCTGAGCATCACCGAAACCCGCAGGTAAACCGAACACTCCCAACCTACTCAATCCCTCTTCTATCGATTGCGCATGGCTGAGGCACTGCGCAAGCGACAAAACGATCCCGCTTATTACAAGCAATAAAATCTCGCAAAAACCCGCTTTTCGAGTATTCCTCTCAAAGTTTTTCGACTGCTTGCCATCCTTTCTCCCCACGGTTAGGGTTGAAGGCATGAAAACCTCTCACACCCTCATTCAGCTCCGCCAGCACCGCAGCCTGTGCCTCGTCAGTGCACGACTGCCAGGCTGAATCGCGGTGCCTCGTCTGATGCTTTACCAGAACATTTGATCCACCGGCAGGCCGCCTTTTTTCGGCCCACACAATAAGGATTTTCCAATGAGCATGCTCAAAGACCCGTCTTCGAAATACCGCGCGTTCCCGACCATCAACCTGCCGGATCGCACCTGGCCATCGAAGACCATCACTGCAGCGCCGATCTGGTGCAGCTCGGACCTTCGTGACGGCAACCAGTCGTTGATCGAGCCAATGGACGCGGTCAAGAAGCTGCGTTTCTGGAAGACCCTGGTGCAAGTCGGTGTGAAAGAAATCGAAGCCTCGTTCCCGGCTGCTTCGCAAACCGACTTCGACTTCGTGCGTACCCTGATCGAAGGCGGCCACATCCCGGACGACACCACCATTCAGGTGCTGACCCAGGGCCGTGAAGACTTGATCGCGCGCACGTTTGAATCCCTGCGCGGTGCCAAGAAGGCCATCGTTCACCTGTACAACGCGACCTCCCCTTCCTTCCGCCGCATTGTCTTCAACCAGGACAAGGACGGGATCAAGGCCATCGCCGTAAACGCCGCCAAGCTGTTCGTCAAATATGCCGCCCAGCAGCCGGACACCGAGTGGACCTTCGAATACTCGCCAGAAACCTTCAGCGCCACCGAACTGGAATTCGCCAAGGAAGTCTGCGACGCGGTGATCGAGGTGTGGAACCCGACGCCTGAGCACAAGGTGATCCTCAACCTGCCCGCCACCGTCGAATGCGCGACCCCGAACATCTATGCCGACCAGATCGAATGGTTCGGTCGTCACATCAACCGTCGTGACAGCGTGATCATCAGCCTGCACACCCACAACGACCGTGGCACCGGCGTGGCCGCCACCGAGCTGGGCCTGATGGCCGGCGCCGACCGTGTCGAAGGCTGCCTGTTCGGCAACGGCGAGCGTACCGGTAACGTCGATCTCGTCACCGTGGCATTGAACCTCTACACCCAGGGCGTCAACCCTGAGCTGGATTTCTCCGATATCGATGGCGTGCGCAAAGTCGTCGAAGAGTGCAACCAGATTGCGGTGCACCCACGTCACCCGTACGTCGGCGACCTGGTTCACACCGCGTTCTCCGGCTCGCACCAGGATGCAATCCGCAAGGGCTTCGCCCAGCAGCAACCGGACGCCCTGTGGGAAGTGCCGTACCTGCCGATCGACCCGGCCGACATCGGCCGCAGCTACGAGGCGGTGATTCGCGTCAACAGCCAGTCGGGCAAGGGCGGTATCGCTTATCTGCTGGAACAGGAATACGGCATCAGCTTGCCGCGCCGTATGCAAATCGAGTTCAGCCAGGTCGTGCAGCGTGAAACCGATCGCCTGGGCCTGGAGATGACCGCCCAGCAGATCCACGCGCTGCTGCACAGCGAGTACTTGCAGGCCAACACCCCGTACGCGCTGGTCAGCCATCGCCTGCAGGAAGAAAACGGACACAGCGCCGTGGAAGTCGAAGTTTCCAGCAAAGGTCAGGGCGAAACCAACCTGCACTGGCGCGGCAAGGGCAACGGTGCCCTGGAAGCACTGGTGGCCGGCCTGCCGATCCCGGTGGAAATCATGGACTACAACGAACACGCCATCGGCGCGGGCACCAATGCCAAGGCCGCGGCCTACATTGAATTGCGGGTGAATGGTGAGCGTGCGGTACATGGCGTCGGCATCGATGAAAACATCACCACTGCCAGCTTCAAGGCCCTGTTCAGCGCACTGAACCGCTCCCTGAGCCAGCCGGAAGCGAAAGCGGCGTAAGCTTCGCTGCAAATGCAAAAGGCCCCGGGGTGAAAACCTCGGGGCCTTTTTTGTTGCTCAACGATCGGTCAGGTGAACTCGAAGGTATCCGCATCCAGATTCGCCGGGAACCGTTTGCGATATGCCGCCAGTTCCGCCGCGTCGAGCACGACCTTGAATACGCCATCGGCATCGCCTGCACCGAGCAACGTCTCGCCCTGAAAATCCAGGACCTGACTGTCACCGGTATACGCGAAGCCTTTGCCATCGGTACCGATACGGTTCACCGCCGCCACATAGCAGAGGTTTTCGATCGCCCGTGCCGGCAGCAATCGGTTCCAGTGCTGACGCCGTGCGCCCGGCCAGTTGGCGGTGTACAGCAGCAAGTCAGTGTCTTGCGGATCGCGACTCCAGACCGGGAAGCGCAGGTCGTAGCAAATCAGCGGCCGCACTCGCCAACCCTTCAATTCGAACTGCACCTGACGCTCGCCCGGGGTGTAGTGATTGTTCTCCCCGGCCATGCGGAACAGGTGACGCTTGTCGTAGTGCCACACCTCCCCGTCCGGCCGTACCCACAACAGACGATTGCGATGGCTACCGTCAGCCGCCTGGACGATGATGCTGCCGGTCACCACCGCGCCCAGCTTCGCTGCCTGAGCCCGCATCCATTTACTGGTGGGGCCATTTTCCGGCTCGGCGAGGGTTTCCGATTCCATGGAGAAACCGGTGGTGAACATCTCCGGCAGGATGATCAGGTCCGCACCGCGAGCCTGTTCCAGCAACGGCTCGAAATGCTCCAGATTGGCCTGACGATCGTGCCAGGCCAAGGTGGTCTGGATCAGCGCAAGATTCAGATTGGGCAGAGTACTCAGATCAGGCATAGTTTTGCCGCTGCTTCACGCAGGGTCTCCTCGCGCTTGGCAAAGCACAGACGCACCAGGCGCTGACCTTCAGGTGGAGTCTGGTAGAACACCGAGATCGGAATGCTCGCGACGCCATGCTCGCGGGTCATCCACAGCGCCATCTCGACGTCATTGAGGTCCGGGCGAATCTGCGAGTAATCGACCAACTGGAAATAAGTACCGGCCACGCGGGTAAAACTGAAGCGCGACGGCGTCAGCAGATCGCAGAACAGATCGCGCTTGGCCTGATAGAAGCCCGGCAGCTCTTCGACGTGTTCCGGGTGCTCGGCCATGTAATCGGCCAACGCGTACTGCAACGGCGTCACGCCGCAGAAACTGACGTACTGGTGCACCTTGCGCAGCTCCGCGCTAAGGGCCGGCGGCGCCACGACATAACCGGTTTTCCAACCAGTGACGTGGTACGTCTTGCCGAACGAACTGACCACGAAAGCGCGCTGATACAGCTCTTCATGGGCCAATACGCTGGCGTGAGACACACCGTCGAACACCAGGTGTTCATAGACTTCGTCGCTGATCACATAGATGTCGCGGTCGCGGATCAACGCCGCCAGCTGATCCAGCTCGGCACGGCTGATCAGCGCACCGCTTGGGTTGTGCGGGGTATTGAGGATGATCATCCGCGTGCGCGGGCTCAGGGCTTCGGCGAGCTTCTGGAAGTCGATGGCGAAGTCCTTCAGGCCGAGTTGCACATGCACACAGCGACCACCGGCCAGCTCGACCGAGGGCTCGTAGCTGTCGTAGCACGGATCGAACACGATCACTTCATCGCCGCTGTGGATCACCGCCTGAATCGCGCAGAAGATCGCCTGGGTCGCGCCGGGGGTGACCGTCACTTCGCTGTCGGCATCAACATGCGCGCCGTAGCTGCGAGCGATCTTCGCCGCGATCTGCTGACGCAACGCCGGTAAGCCGGTCATCGGCGAATACTGGTTGTGGCCACTGGCGATATGCCGACCGACCGCATCGCGCAGGGCCTGCGGGCCGTCGAAATCGGGAAAACCCTGGGACAGGTTGATCGCCCCGGTTTGCGTCGCGAGCTGAGACATCTGCGTGAAAATAGTGATGCCGACATTCGGCAGCTTACTGGTGATCATCGGTGATTCCCTGGGCTACACCCGGCTCTAACGGCGGCACGGGAGAGCCCGAGGATAGCCCAAACGACGCCCACAAAAAAAGGGCGCCAACCGGCACCCTTCTTCTAATGTACACCGCATAACTTGTGGCGAGGGAGCTTGTCGGAACGCCGCACCGTCCCGCTCGGCTGCGCAGCAGTCGCAAAACAGCCGATGCATTCCAACTGAACGATCTCGGTTGCAGATACTGGGGCCGCTTCGCAGTCCAGCGGGAGCAAGCTCCCTCGCCACAACAAGCCCTCACAAAAAGAGTGAGGCCTTGAATCAGCGCTTGTCGCGGCGCTTCTTGTCAGCCTTCTTATGGTGCGACATCAAACGACGCTTCTTGTTGACCTGACGGTCGGTGAGCGAGTTCTTGTTGCCTTCGTACGGGTTCTCGCCGCCCTTGAACTCGATGCGGATCGGCGTACCGACCAGCTTGAGCACACGACGGTAAGTGTTTTCCAGGTAACGGACGTAAGACTTCGGCACCTTCTCGATCTGGTTACCGTGGATCACGATGATCGGCGGGTTCGCACCACCCAAGTGGGCATAACGCAGTTTGATCCGGCGGTTGTTGACCATCGGTGGCGCGTGCTCGCCGACCGCATCTTCCAGAATCTGGGTCAGGCGGTTGGTCGGCCAGCGGGTGACCGCGGACTTGAACGAGTTCTGTACCGACGCGTAGAGATTACCTACGCCAGTGCCGTGCAGGGCCGAGATGAAGTGGATGTCGGCGAAGTCGACGAAGAACAGTCGACGTTGCAGCTCGACCTTCACGAAGTCGCGCTCGCTCGGCGTCATGCCGTCCCACTTGTTGATCGCGATCACCAGCGCACGACCGGCTTCAAGGGCAAAGCCCAGCAGGTTGAGGTCGTGGTCCACCACGCCTTCGCGGGCGTCCATCACGAAGATCACCACGTTGGCGTCTTTGATCGCCTGCAGGGTTTTGACCACGGAGAACTTTTCGACTTCTTCGTGAATCTTGCCGCGCTTGCGCACACCAGCGGTGTCGATCAGCGTGTACTTCTCATCGTTACGCTCAAACGGGATGTAGATACTGTCGCGGGTAGTACCGGGCTGGTCATACACGATCACCCGGTCTTCACCGAGCATGCGGTTGACCAGGGTGGACTTGCCGACGTTCGGACGACCAATGATGGCGATCTTGATACCGTCTTTTTCGCTTGGGCCAGGAATGCGCTTGGCTTCCTCACCTTCGGCAACGATCTCTTCCTCTTCGCCTTCTTGCGGTTCTTCTTCGTCTTTCGGGAAGTCGCTCAGGGCGATTTCCAGCATCTGGGTGATGCCACGACCATGGGCACCGGCGATCGGGATCGCGTGGCCCATGCCCAACGGGGCGAATTCGGCGCGGGCCATTTCAGGGTCGATGTTGTCGACCTTGTTGGCGACCACGTAGGAACGCTTGTTACGCTTGCGCAAGTGCTCGGCGATCATCTGGTCGGCGGCGGTAAAACCGGCCTTGGCATCTACCAGGAACAGAACGACATCCGCTTCTTCAATGGCCAGCAGCGACTGCTCGGCCATTTTTTCGTCCATACCGTGCTCGTCACCGGAGATACCGCCAGTGTCGACCAGAATGTAGGAACGCCCTTGCCACTTGGCCTCACCGTATTGGCGATCACGGGTCAGACCGGACAAGTCGCCGACGATGGCGTCGCGAGTCCTGGTCAGGCGGTTGAACAAGGTGGACTTGCCGACGTTCGGTCGGCCCACCAGGGCGATTACGGGAACCATGCGGCTCTCCACTTCGTTATTTCAGAAAATACAAAAGCCGCTGCGAGGCAGCGGCTGGTGCTCGGGGCAGCGCTTGAAAGCGCTGCGAGCCTTGCAGAACAAGGCCGCTTGGGGGTTAAACCCCAAGCATAGTCTTTACTTGATGGTCAGGGCTTCCAGTTTGCCGCTGTTGCCATACACATAAATCGTGTCACCCACCACCAGCGGACGGGCACGCAGGCCGTCGCTGTCGATGCGCTCGCGGCCGACGAAACGACCGTCCACCTGACTCAGCAGGTGCAGGTAACCTTCCAGGTCACCGACTGCAACGTAGCTGGAGAACACTTCCGGAGCCGACAGTTGGCGGCGGGCCAGCGAATCGTTGCTCCACAATGCAGTGGTGGAACGCTCGTCGACGCCTTCAACAGTGCCCGAAGACAGGCTCACATAGACGCTGCCAAAACCCTGGGCGACGCCGGCATAGCTGGAAGCATCACGCTGCCAGAGCTGACGACCGCTTTCCAGGTCCAGTGCCGCGACGCGACCCTGGTAGCTGGCGACATACAGCGTACCGCCGGACAGCAGCAAGCCACCGTCGATATCGACCACACGCTCCAGCTCCGAACGACCTTGTGGAATCGCTACACGCTGTTCCCAAACCGGCACGCCGTTGGACACATCAAGAGCAACCACTTTACCGGTCGACAGGCCAGCCACCGCGAGGCGGTTGGTGACGATCGGTGCGCTGGTGCCGCGCAGGGTCAGGACCGCTGGCGTGCTGTCATACAACCAGCGCTGGTTGCCGGTAGAGGCATCCAGACCGATCAGACGGTCATCCTGGGTCTGAACCACAACAACGTCACCGTTGGTGGCCGGTGGTGCGAGAACTTCGCTGGTCACGCGAGCGCGCCATTTCTCTTCACCGCTGCTGGCATCCAGGGCAACGATTTCACCCTTGAGCGTGCCGATAATGACCAGACCGTAACCCACGCCAACGGCGCCGGAGACAGGCAGTTTGAGATCTTTCTTCCACTTGACGTCGCCATTGCTGCGATCCATCGCCATCACCACACCGGTGACGTCGGCGGCATAGATGGTATCGCCATCGATCGCCGGAACCAGCATGTTGTAGGTTTCGCCCTGACCGTTACCGATCGAACGACTCCACTGCTTGTGCAGAACCACTTCTTCCTTGAAGTCGGTCAGCTCGGCCGGTGGCAACTCTTTTTTGCTGTTGCTGCTGCAACCCGCGGCCAGAATGGCCAGAGCCAGCAATGCTGCATGTTTCCAACGGATCACGTCACGCATCCCCTTTGGCCAGGTCGTCCAGCTTGATTTGTAGGCCACCGACCGCCGCTTCATCCGACAGTGCCGCCTTGGCTTTTTGATACGCTGCGTTCGCTTCGTCGGTACGACCCAGTTGCACCAGCAAGTCGCCCTTGAGTTCTTCGCGAGTGGCCAGGAAGGCCTTGTCGGCATCGCCTTCGAGCAGTTTCAGGGCTTCATCGACCTTGTTCTGCGCGGCCAGCACCTGCGCCAGGCGCTGACGGGCGATTTCACCCAGAGCCGGGTTGGCCGGTTTGTCGACAATGGCTTTCAGCTCGCTGGCTGCGTCGTCCAGCTTGCCGCTGTCGACCGCGACTTTCGCCACGAACAGGCTGCCGTATTGCGCGTAGGCAGTGCCGCCGAACTCGCTGTTGAGCTTGCCGGCCAGATCCGAAACACGTGCAGCATCAGGCTTGCCGTCAGGCGTCAGCGTGGTTTCCAGCAATTGCTGGTAGAGAATCGAGGCGCCTTGCGACTGATTGCTCTGATACTTCTGAAAGGCCTGCCAGCCGAACACGATGACCAGCGCCAACAGGCCGCCAGTAACCAGGGGCTTGCCGTTGCGTGTCCACCACTCCTTCAACTCCGCCACATGTTCGTCTTCGGTACTCGACACCCCAATACTCCTTAATCGCTAAATCGGCTGTTTGACAGCTTCAACCCTGCACGACGCAGGTGGCCAGGTGTGCAGCAAGCGCATCCCAGGCAATGCTTTGTTGTTCGCCCTGGCCACGCAGGGGTTTGAAACCTACCACTTGCTGGGCCATTTCGTCGTCACCGAGGATCAATGCGTATAGCGCACCGCTCTTGTCGGCTTTCTTGAACTGGCTTTTGAAGCTGCCGCCCCCGGCATTGATTTGCAGGCGCAGGTTGGGCAGTTGATCACGAACACGCTCGCTCAGGGTCAGACCGGCCAGCTCGGCAGCTTCACCGAAGGCGCAGAGGTAGACGTCGACCTGACGGGAGATCTCTTCGGGGATCTGCTCCAGGGTTTCAAGCAACAGCACCAGACGCTCGATGCCCATGGCGAAACCTACGCCCGGGGTCGGCTTGCCGCCCATCTGCTCCACCAGACCGTCGTAACGACCACCGGCACATACCGTGCCCTGGGCGCCCAATTGGTCGGTGACCCATTCGAATACAGTCTTGCTGTAGTAATCCAGCCCGCGAACCAGCTTCGGGTTGATCACATAAGGAATGCCGGCGGCGTCCAGGCGAGCCTTGAGGCCCTCGAAGTGCACGCGGGATTCTTCGTCGAGGTAATCGGCCATTTTCGGCGCGTCGGCCAGCACTGCTTGAGTGTCGGCGTTCTTGGTATCCAGGACCCGCAGCGGGTTGGTCTTCAGACGGCGCTGGCTGTCTTCGTCCAGTTGATCCAGGCGAGCGGTCAGGTACTCGACCAGTGCTTCGCGATAACGACCACGGGATTCGGCAGTGCCCAGGCTGTTGAGTTCGAGCTTGACCGCATCGCGGATACCCAGCTCGCCCCACAGGCGCCAGGTCAGCACGATCAGCTCGGCGTCGATGTCCGGACCGTCGAGGTTGAAGACTTCACAACCAATCTGGTGGAACTGGCGATAACGGCCTTTCTGCGGACGTTCGTGGCGGAACATCGGGCCGATGTACCAGAGTTTCTGCACCTGGCCGCCGCCGGTAATGCCGTGTTCGAGCACTGCACGCACGCAGGCCGCTGTGCCTTCAGGGCGCAGGGTCAGGGAATCGCCGTTGCGGTCTTCGAAGGTGTACATCTCTTTTTCGACGATGTCGGTCACTTCACCGATGGACCGCTTGAACAGCTCGGTGAACTCAACGATCGGCATGCGGATCTGCTTGTAACCGTAGTTATCCAGCAAACGCGAAACGGTGCCTTCGAAATGACGCCACAGGGGAGTCTGTTCGGGCAGGATGTCGTTCATGCCACGAATGGCTTGCAGAGACTTGCTCACTTTAAATCCTTAAATTCGTTCGGCTCTTCAGTCAGGCTCAGCCGCGAGCGATTACAGCCGCGTCGGCTTCGACCTTTTCGGCCGCTTTCTGGCGGATCAAGCGTTCAAGCTCATCCACCAGATTGTCATTCGTCAGTTTCTGCGACGGCTTGCCGTCGATGTAAATCAGGTTTGGCGTGCCGCCGGTCAAGCCGATATGGGCTTCCTTGGCTTCGCCCGGCCCGTTGACCACGCAACCGATTACCGCGACATCCAGCGGCACCAGCAAGTCTTCGAGGCGCCCTTCCAGCTCGTTCATGGTTTTGACCACATCGAAGTTCTGCCGCGAGCAGCTCGGGCAGGCGATGAAGTTGATGCCACGGGAACGCAGGTGCAGGGATTTGAGAATGTCGTAGCCGACTTTCACTTCCTCGACCGGGTCGGCCGCCAACGAGATGCGAATAGTATCGCCAATCCCTTCAGCGAGCAGCATACCGAGGCCCACGGCGGATTTCACTGTGCCTGAACGCAAACCACCGGCTTCGGTGATGCCCAGGTGCAACGGCTGGACGATTTCCTTGGCCAGCAAGCGGTAGGCTTCAACGGCCATGAACACGTCGGAAGCTTTTACGCTGACCTTGAAGTCCTGGAAATTGAGGCGTTCGAGGTGTTCGACGTGACGCAGGGCGGACTCGACCAGCGCGGCCGGAGTCGGCTCACCATATTTCTTTTGCAGGTCTTTTTCCAGGGAACCGGCGTTCACGCCGATACGGATTGGAATCCCGCGATCACGGGCGGCATCGACCACCGCACGTACGCGGTCTTCACGACCGATGTTGCCTGGGTTGATGCGCAGGCAATCGACGCCCAGTTCGGCTACGCGCAGAGCGATCCTGTAGTCGAAGTGGATGTCAGCCACCAACGGCACCTTGACCAGTTGCTTGATCTTGCCGAAGGCTTCGGCGGCGTCCATGTCCGGCACCGAAACCCGAACGATATCGACGCCGGCGGCTTCCAGACGATTGATCTGGGCCACGGTGGCGGCCACGTCATTGGTGTCGCTGTTGGTCATGCTCTGCACAGCGATGGGCGCATCGCCGCCAACAGGCACGTTACCGACCCAGATTTTCCGGGATTCGCGACGCTTGATTGGAGATTCGCCGTGCATGACTTATTGACCTAACTTCAGGCGAGCAGTCTCGCCACTGGTGAACGGAGCGACATCAACCACCTGCCCGTTGTAGCTGACCTGCGCGCCACGGGCAAAGCCCAGACGCACGGCAAAGGGCGGCTTGCCGCTGACGGAAACACTTTCGCCTTTACGCTTGAGACCACTCAACAACACTTTACCCGTGCCGTCGGTCACTTGAGTCCAGCAATCGGCGCTGAATTGCAGTTGAACCTGGCCCTGGCCCGCAACCGGAGCTGCTGGAGCAGCAGCTGCAACGGCCGGCGCAATCGGAGCCGTCGCAACCGCTGCCGGTACAGCGGCAACAACTGGCGCTGCCGGTGTCGCGACAACCGGAGCAGTATTGTGGGCCAGAGCCGCAGGTGTTGCTACCGGGGCTGCTGGAGCGGGTGTTGGCGCCGGCGCGCTTGCTTCGGCGTTGGCAGGCTCCTCCGCCTGCGGCAACGCCAGAGGCGTTTCACCTTCAGACTCACCCTGCGCAACCGCCTGGTCTTCCGGCTCGTCCAGCGGATGGATCTGGGTGGTGCCATCGGCGCCTTCGACTTCAACGTGTTCCGGAGCCAGGCTGACCAGGTCCTTGGTGCGCGATGAGGTTTGATCCTGCCACCAGACAAAACCACCACCAATCACCGCGATCAGCAACAGCAGGCTGACAATTCGCAAAATGGTGTGGGAAACCCGAACCGGCTCTTCGATACGCCCCAGGCTGTGGACGTTGCTGCCCTGGGAGTCGGTGCCGGTGGATTGGTCGAACTGCTGAACCAGAACAGCCTGGTCCATGCCCAGCAATTTGGCGTACGCGCGAATATAGCCACGAGCAAAGGTGTGGCCAGGCAGCTTGTCAAAAGCGCCGGCTTCCAGATTACTCAGGGAATTGACGGTGAGGTTGAGCTTGAGGGCCACTTCGGCCAGCGACCAGCCATTGCTTTCGCGGGCCTGGCGCAAAGTCTCACCGGGGTTAACGCGATTCGCTGCTACAACTTCGGGATGCGCCGCTTTCATCATTGCTCCGACAGGTATTGCTGATATTCCGGCGTACCGGGATAGAGTCGTTTTAATTGCAGGCCATAACTGGCGGCCTTGTCGCGATCTTCAAACACTTTTGCCAGCCGAACGCCGAGCAATAGACTACGTGCATTTTGCTCGGTGAGCAGGCTAAAACGATCGTAATAGTCACGCGCGGGCACATAATGCCTGTCTTCGAATGACAACTCAGCCATTTCCAGCAAGGCACGTGGCTGTTGGCGGTTCAAACGCAGGGCTTTTTCCAGTTGCTGGCGAGCCAGGTCACGCTGGCCCAGCTTTGAAGCGGTCATGCCGAGGTTCTCGAAAACCCGCGAACGCTCAGGATACAGAGTATCGGCGGCCGCCTGTTCAAAGCGCTCGTACGCCTCTTTGTAACGTTTTTCTTCGAACAGAAAACTGCCGTAGTTGTTCAGGATTCGCGCATCGGCGGGACGGGAAGACAGCGCCTTGCGAAAATGCTGATCGGCCAGTTCCGGCTCCATCTCGGCCTGGAACACCAGCCCCAAGGCCGCGTTGGCGTCAGCATCCGAGTCATCCAGTTCCAACGCCTTCTTCAGCGGGACCTTGGCGCGCTCGGTCATGCCCTGCTGCAAGTACCCCAGGCCCAGCTGCACGTAGGCGGCACGCGCTTCATCACGACCCTTGCTGGTCTTCATCGGGTTGAAATCGCCCGACAGGACACAACCAGCACACAGGCTGGCCAACAGCACAAGCAGCGCGAAGCGCAGGGACATAGAGATCCTCTCTTAATTATTGTTCGCAGCGTTTTGCGGCATATCGTTGTCGGCGCTCAACTCACGCACGGCGATATAACGTTCGCTGCGACGGGTGCGATCCAGCACCTGCCCTACCAATTGGCCACACGCGGCATCGATGTCTTCACCGCGAGTGGTACGCACGGTGACGTTGAAGCCTGCATGGTGAAGCTGATCCTGGAAACGGCGAATCGCATTGTTGCTCGGACGCTCGTAACCGGAGTGCGGGAACGGGTTGAACGGAATCAGGTTGATCTTGCACGGAACATTCTTGAGCAACTCGATCATTTCGACCGCGTGTTCGACCTTGTCATTGATGTCCTTGAGCAAGGTGTACTCGATGGTCAGTACGCGCTTTTCGCCCAGGGACGACATGTAGCGCTGACACGATTCCAGCAGCATCTTAAGCGGATACTTCTTGTTGATCGGCACCAATTGGTTACGCAATGCGTCATTTGGTGCGTGCAGGGACAACGCCAGGGAAACATCGATGTGCTTGGACAGCTCATCGATCATCGGCACCACACCCGAAGTCGACAGGGTTACGCGGCGCTTGGAGATGCCATAGCCCAGGTCATCCATCATCAGATGCATGGCGGCCACGACGTTGTCGAAGTTCAGCAGCGGCTCACCCATGCCCATCATCACCACGTTGGTGATGGCACGGTCGACGGTTGCCGGGACGCTGCCAAAGGATTTGTTGGCAATCCACACCTGGCCGATGACTTCCGCGGCGGTGAGGTTGCTATTGAAACCTTGCTTGCCGGTGGAGCAGAAACTGCAGTCCAGGGCACAGCCTGCCTGGGACGAAACGCACAAGGTGCCGCGTTTGCCCTGGGGAATGTAAACGGTCTCGACGCAGCTGCCGGACGCCACGCGCACCACCCACTTACGGGTACCGTCGCTGGAGATGTCCTCGCTGACCACTTCCGGACCACGAATTTCAGCAACAGCCTTGAGCTTTTCGCGCAGGGCCTTGCTGACGTTCGTCATGGCGTCGAAATCATCGACGCCAAAGTGGTGAATCCATTTCATTACCTGACCGGCACGGAAACGCTTCTCCCCGATCGAGTCGAAGAATTTTTCCATTTCCTGTTGAGTCAGACCCAGCAGGTTGGTTTTTACAGTCGATGTAGTCATGGATTCACCTTCACTCTTAAGCCAATGCTTAGCGAGTGGTTACTTCAGTAGCTGCGAAGAAGTACGAGATTTCGCGAGCAGCAGCGGCTTCGGAGTCCGAACCGTGTACGGCGTTGGCGTCGATGGAATCAGCGAAGTCAGCGCGGATGGTGCCAGGAGCAGCTTCTTTAGGGTTGGTAGCGCCCATCAGCTCACGGTTCAGAGCGATAGCGTTTTCGCCTTCCAGAACCTGAACGACAACCGGACCGGAAATCATGAAAGCAACCAGGTCGTTGAAGAAACCACGAGCGCTGTGCTCAGCGTAGAAGCCTTCAGCTTCGGCTTTGGACAGTTGCTTCAGTTTCGAAGCTACAACGCGCAGGCCTGCTTTTTCGAAACGAGTGGTGATCTCGCCGATGACATTTTTAGCAACAGCGTCAGGCTTGATGATGGAGAAAGTACGTTGAACAGCCATGGTGTAACTCCAGAAACGGTAATTTGCGAAAAATTAAACCCGCGAATTATACGCGGGTTCTTTGGTATTGCCTAACTGCGTACGGTGCAGACTCAGTCTGCTTCTTCGATCCAGGCGGCCTGAATGGCTTCAAGCACCTTCTCGCCACCGCGTGTCGGATCATCACTGAACTCCGGCAATGCCAGCACCCACTGGTGCAGATCGACGAAGTTCACGTAACGCGGGTCCACATCCGGCTTTGACTCAGCCAGCTGGATCGCGATTTCCAGCACATCAACCCATTTCAGGCTCATGAAAGTTCCTTGAATCAGTGCGGCGCTTCGGCGGCATGGTTGAGCGAGTATTTCGGAATTTCGACGGTCAGGTCTTCAGTCCCGACTTTTGCCTGACAGGCCAGACGCGACTGGGCTTCCAGCCCCCAAGCCTTATCAAGATAGTCTTCCTCCAGCTCATCAGCCTCTTCCAGCGAGTCGAAACCCTCACGAATGATGCAGTGACAAGTGGTGCACGCGCAGACGCCGCCGCAAGCGCTTTCCATCTCGATATGGTGTTCATGGGCCAGCTCGAGAATGGATATGCCAGGCTCAGCCTCCACAACCATGCCTTCCGGACAGAACTTCTCGTGTGGCAGAAAAATGACCTGCGGCATCAATTATTCCTCGATTTCATTCAGATTGCGCCCCGCCAGAGCGGCTTTCACCGTCGAGTCCAGGCGGCGGGCAGCAAAGGCATCGGTCACTTGCGACAGACGTTTGGTCTGCTGCTCAATGGCGTAACCATCGGTGCCTTTCATCAATTCGGTCAGTTCCTGCATCTGCAATTCGATGACCATGCGCTCTTCGGCGTCGAGCAAGCGTTCGCCGTCGACATCCAGAGCGCCCTGCACTGCTTCGATCAGGCGCTGGGCATCGACCTGCTGTTCACGCAATACGCGGGCAACCTTGTCGTCATTGGCATGCTGGAACGAGTCCTTGAGCATTTTGGCGATTTCGCCGTCGGTCAGGCCGTAGGACGGTTTGACCTGAATGCTGGCTTCGACACCCGAACCCAATTCGCGGGCCGAGACACTGAGCAGACCGTCGGCGTCGACCTGGAAGGTCACGCGAATTTTCGCCGCACCAGCAACCATCGCTGGAATACCGCGCAATTCGAAGCGTGCCAGGGAGCGGCAGTCGCTGATCAACTCACGCTCGCCCTGCAATACGTGGATCGCCATGGCCGACTGGCCGTCTTTATAAGTGGTGAAGTCCTGGGCCCGGGCGACAGGGATGGTGGTGTTGCGCGGAATCACCTTCTCCATCAGGCCGCCCATGGTTTCCAGCCCCAGGGACAACGGAATCACGTCGAGCAACAACAGTTCGCCGCCGTCACGCTTATTGCCAGCCAGGGTATCGGCCTGGATCGCGGCACCGATGGCCACGACTTGGTCCGGGTCGATTTCGGTCAGCGGTTCGCGACCGAAGGCTTGCGCAACGGCTTCGCGAACGCGCGGTACGCGAGTCGAGCCGCCGACCATGACCACCGCATGAACGTCTTCCAGCTCAATGCCGGAATCACGCACCGCGCGACGACAGGCTTTCAGGCTGCGGGCAACCATCGGCTCGATCAGCGCATTGAACGCTTCACGGGTCAACCCCGCCTTCCAGTCGCCATATGCGACTTCGACGGACGAGGCACTAGTCAGGGCTTCTTTGGCCGCACACGCGGTTTGCAGCAGATTGCGCTGCTCGCCCGGATCGAGGTCGGCCGACAGACCAGCACTCTCGATGATCCAGCCAGCAATGGCGTGATCGAAGTCATCACCACCCAAAGCGCTGTCGCCGCCGGTAGCCAGCACTTCGAACACACCGCCGGTCAGACGCAGAATCGAAATATCGAAGGTGCCGCCGCCCAGGTCATAAATGGCAACCAGGCCTTCAGCCTGCTGATCCAGACCGTAAGCCACCGCAGCAGCGGTCGGTTCATTGAGCAAGCGCAGCACGTTCAGGCCGGCCAGCTTGGCCGCATCCTTGGTGGCTTGACGCTGAGCATCATCGAAATAGGCCGGAACGGTGATCACTGCGCCGACCAGTTCGCCACCCAAGGTCGCTTCGGCACGCTGACGCAGCACCTTGAGGATATCGGCGGAAACTTCGACCGGGCTTTTCGGGCCTTGCACCGTGTCGATGAACGGCATGTGCGACTCGCCGTCGACAAAACGGTATGGCAGCTGATCGCCCAATTGCTTGACGTCGGACAAACCACGTCCCATCAAGCGCTTGACCGACAGCACAGTGTTCAGAGGATCGGTAGCGGCAGCCAGTTTGGCCGATTCGCCGACCTCGACGCGATCGACGTGATAGCGCACGGCAGACGGCAGGATAACCCGCCCTTGCGCATCGGCCAGAGGCTCGGAAAGACCACTGCGCAATGCAGCGACCAGCGAATTGGTAGTGCCCAAGTCGATCCCCACAGCCAGACGACGCTGGTGCGGTTGAGGACTTTGGCCGGGTTCGGCGATCTGCAGTAGGGCCATCGTGATCAGGACTTATCTGTATATCAGGCGTGCGACCGGAGCGGCACTGGGTTAATCGTCGAGGCGCTCTTCTAACTGGCGCACTTCGTAGGTGAGCTTGTCGAGGAACTGCATGCGCCGCATCAGGCGTTCGGCCCGTTCGCGTTGCGCCGCATCATTCCAGCAAGCTGCGAAGCTTTGGTTCAGTTCATCCTGAGCTGCCTTGAGGCGGCGCTTGAACGTGGCAATACCCGCCATGTCGGCGCTGTCCTGCAGATCCTCGAGCTCTTCACGCAACTCCATCTGCTGCAGAAGAAACTCCGGATCATGCACCGTGACCTCCAGCGGCAACTCGCCACCACTCAATGCGAGCAAGTATCGCGCGCGCTTGGGGGGGCTTTTGAGCGTCTGGTAGGCCTCGTTGAGGCTCGCGGATTGCTCGAGCGCCAGCCGCTGCTCACGCTCGGAAGCGTCGGCAAAGCGGTCCGGATGAACGCCGCGCGCCAACTCACGGTAGCGCGTAGCCAGCTGATCGAGGTCCAGATTGAAACTCGGTTGCAGCTCAAATAAAGCGAAATGACAAGGAGTACCCACGAGCAGCCTCAGATGTTGAAGCTTTCGCCGCAGCCACACTCACCGCGTACGTTGGGGTTGTTGAACTTGAAGCCTTCGTTCAACCCTTCCTTGACGAAATCAAGCTCGGTGCCGTCCAGGTAGGCCAGGCTTTTCGGGTCGATGATCACTTTCTCGCCGTGACTTTCGAACACCTGATCGTCCGCGCCCACCTCGTCGACAAACTCCAGCACATAGGCAAGGCCGGAACAGCCCGTGGTGCGAACACCCAGACGAATCCCATCACCCTTGCCGCGCCCGTTGAGGGAGCGTCGCACGTGTTGAGCAGCCGCTTCTGTCATGCTGATAGCCATCGGTGACTCCTTACTCGTCGCCAAATCTTGAAAGTCAGATCAAGCCTTTCTTCTGCTTGTAGTCGCGAACGGCCGCCTTGATAGCGTCTTCAGCGAGTACAGAGCAGTGAATTTTCACTGGCGGCAGGGCCAGTTCTTCGGCCAGTTGAGTGTTCTTGATGGTCTCTGCTTCATCCAGAGTCTTGCCTTTCATCCACTCGGTCGCCAGGGAGCTGGAGGCGATTGCCGAACCGCAACCGTAAGTCTTGAACTTGGCGTCTTCGATGATGCCTTGTTCGTTGACCTTGATCTGCAGACGCATCACGTCACCGCACGCCGGAGCGCCGACCATGCCGGTGCCGACATCAGGATCTTCTGCATCCATCTTGCCGACGTTGCGCGGGTTCTCGTAGTGGTCGATGACCTTTTCGCTGTAAGCCATGATTCTTAATCCTCACTCATCAGGAGTCGCTCTTGAAGCCCTGCCAATCGTGGATTCGCAGGGCCCGGTTGCGGCGACTTGAATATCAGTGTGCCGCCCACTCGATTTTCGAAATGTCGACGCCGTCTTTGTACATGTCCCACAGCGGCGACAGAGTGCGCAGCTTGGTGACGGCCTCGCAGACTTTCTGCGCGGCGTAGTCGATTTCTTCTTCGGTGGTGAAACGGCCGAAGGTGAAGCGAATCGAGCTGTGTGCCAGTTCGTCGTTGCGGCCCAGGGCGCGCAGCACGTACGAAGGCTCAAGCGATGCCGAGGTGCAGGCCGAACCCGACGAAACCGCCAGATCCTTGAGCGCCATGATCAGCGACTCGCCTTCGACGTAGTTGAAGCTCAGGTTCAGGTTGTGCGGTACGCGGGCGGTCATGCTGCCGTTGACGTACAACTCTTCCAGGCCTTCAACCTGCTTGAAGAAACGGTCGCTCAGCGCTTTGATGCGTGCATTCTCGGCAGCCATGTCTTCCTTGGCCACACGGAACGCTTCGCCCATGCCGACGATCTGGTGAGTCGCCAGGGTGCCGGAACGCATGCCACGCTCATGACCGCCGCCGTGCATGGTCGCTTCGATGCGCACACGCGGCTTGCGGCTGACGTACAGCGCGCCGATGCCTTTAGGGCCATAGGTTTTGTGGGCAGAGAACGACATCAGGTCAACTTTCAGTTTCGACAGGTCGATCTCGACCTTGCCGGTGGACTGAGCAGCGTCGACGTGGAACAGAATACCCCGGGAGCGGGTCAGCTCACCGATGGCAGCGATGTCGTTGATGGTGCCGATTTCGTTGTTCACGTGCATGACCGATACCAGAATGGTGTCGTCACGCAGGGCAGCTTCGACCATTTCCGGAGTGACCAGGCCATCTTCACGAGGATCGAGGTAGGTCACTTCGAAACCTTCACGCTCCAGTTGGCGCATGGTGTCGAGGACAGCCTTGTGCTCAATCTTGGTGGTGATCAGGTGCTTGCCTTTGGTGGAGTAGAAATGCGCCGCACCCTTGATTGCCAGGTTGTCGGACTCGGTGGCACCGGAGGTCCAGACGATTTCACGCGGGTCGGCGTTAACCAGGTCAGCGACTTGACGACGAGCGTTCTCGACGGACTCTTCGGCTTTCCAGCCGAACACGTGGGAACGGGACGCCGGGTTACCGAAGTTTCCGTCGACCAGCAGGCATTCACTCATCTTTTGCGCGACACGCGGATCAACCGGGGTGGTCGCAGAGTAATCAAGGTAAATCGGCAATTTCATGGACTATCTCCTAAATCAGGCTGGCTGGCGTGCCGCTAGCTCTTTGGCTGTCATTCGACGGCGGACGCTTCAATCTTGTCCAGGCGTGGCGCCTTGCTGTTGCAACGACGCTGGTCCTGACGCTGGGCTACTTCTTGCACCTCACGGCGAGTTACAAGGTCAGCCAAGCTGATACCGCTCAGAAATTCGTGAATCTGCAGGCTAAGATCGCACCACAAATGGTGAGTCAGACAGGTGTCGCCGGAATGGCAATCGCCCTGGCCCTGGCACTTGGTTGCATCGACCGATTCGTTGACCGCATCGATTACCTGGGCGACCTGGATGCCCTGCATGTCGCGGGACAATTGGTAGCCACCGCCCGGACCGCGAACACTGGACACCAGATTGCTACGGCGCAATTTGGCGAAAAGCTGCTCGAGGTAGGACAGGGAGATGCCTTGGCGCTCGGAGATATCGGCCAGGGACACCGGCCCGTGCTGCGCGTGCAACGCCAGGTCAAGCATGGCGGTCACGGCGTATCGGCCTTTTGTAGTCAGTCGCATGGACAATTACCACGGAGTTCGGAATGGGGCGAGTATGCAATTCCCGAGTATTTAAGTCAACTATAAGACCTAGCGTATTACTCAGGTTTACCCGCAAAAGAGCGCGCGCATCATAGCAGGGTCTGCGGCGCAATGGCACACCAACCAGCGCGGTGCAAATGCCTGAATGCGACCCTGCCGTGAATCAGCTGGCCCTGCTTTCGTCCTTGCCCTTCACACAGGCAAAGTCTTCTTCACGCAGTTCAGGCAGATCCTTGGCACAGTAATTACTGCCCAGATCCTTCAGCGCTCCACACATACCCTCCAGACGCCCATCGACCGCCTGCAAGTGATCGAGCAACTGACCAATCGCCCGGGCCACCGGGTCCGGCATGTCTTCGCCGACACCGTAGGCATCGAAGCCGATCTTCTCGGCCATGGCCTTGCGCTTGGCATCCTGCTCATCGTCGGACTTGACGATAATCCGCCCCGGAATCCCCACCACCGTCGCACCCGGCGGAACTGCCTTGGTGACCACGGCATTGGAACCCACCTTGGCCCCGGCACCGACAGTGAATGGGCCGAGCACCTTGGCGCCCGCGCCAACCACCACGCCGTCTTCCAGGGTCGGGTGACGCTTACCCTTGTTCCAGCTGGTGCCACCGAGGGTCACGCCCTGATAAAGGGTGACGTCGTTGCCGATCTCGGCAGTCTCACCAATAACGATGCCCATGCCATGGTCGATAAAGAAGCGACGACCAACCTTGGCCCCCGGATGAATCTCGATCCCGGTCAACCAGCGACCGAAGTTCGACACCAGCCGCGCCAGCCATTTCAGCTCTGTGCGCCACAGGAGCGACGACAGGCGATGGATCCAGATGGCATGCATGCCCGGATAGCAGGTCAGGACCTCAAAAGCATTACGCGCCGCCGGGTCACGATGAAAAACACTTTGGATATCTTCACGCAAACGCTCGAACATCATTAATCCTTCCGCTTTAGAAGCTCGCCACGGGCCGCCTTCTGGGTTTCCGTGAGGATGCCACGCAATATATTCATTTCCGCCCGGCTGACCGAGCTGCGTCCGTACAACCGGCGCAGGCGCGCCATCAAGTGCCGTGGCTTTTCCGGATCGAGGAATTCGATGGCCACCAGGGTTTGCTCCAGATGCTCATAGAATCGCTCCAGCTCATCCATGGTCGCCAGCTCACCACTCTTGGTGGACGCCACTTCCTCCTTCTCGACCTTGCTCGGCTGACCTTGGGCCGCCAGCCAGGACATGCGCACTTCATAGCTCAACACCTGCACCGCCGCCCCGAGGTTCAGCGAACTGAACTCGGGGTCTGATGGAATGTGCACGTGATAATGACATCGCTGCAGCTCTTCGTTGGTCAGGCCGGAATCTTCACGACCGAACACCAATGCGATCTCGGCACCCTGCCCCGCCTCCTCGACCACCCTTGCACCGCACTCACGGGGATCGAGCAACGGCCAGGGAATGCGACGATCACGAGCACTGGTACCCAGCACCAGATTGCAGCCGACCAAGGCATCTTCCAAGGTGGCGACGACTTGCGCGTTTTCAAGGATGTCCCCGGCGCCGGACGCACGCGCATCGGCCTCGTGGTGCGGGAACAACCGCGGCTCGACCAGCACCAGTCGCGACAGGCCCATGTTCTTCATGGCACGCGCAGCACCACCGATATTTCCGGGATGACTGGTATTGACCAGGACGACACGAATGTTTTGCAGCAAGGGAGGCGCTCTCGAACATTGAATGGGGGAGCCGAATCTTACAGCTCCTCCTACCGTTAAGCCATGAAAGCGAACGTCGACCTTCTCCTGTAGAAACTTTCTGATAGAATGCCCGGCTTTCTTTAACAACCTTAGGTGACACATCCATGCAGCCCATGCTGAATATCGCGCTGCGCGCCGCCCGCAGCGCCAGTGAATTGATCTTCCGCTCCATCGAGCGCCTGGATACCATCAAGGTCGACGAAAAAGACGCCAAGGATTATGTATCCGAGGTGGATCGCGCCGCCGAACAGAAAATCATCGACGCACTGCGCAAGGCCTACCCGAATCACTCGATCATGGGTGAAGAAACCGGCCTGCACGCCGGCACCGGCATCGAAGGCGAAGAATACCTGTGGATCATCGACCCACTGGACGGCACCACCAACTTCCTGCGCGGCATTCCTCACTTCGCTGTCAGCATCGCCTGCAAATACCGCGGCCGCCTGGAACACGCTGTTGTTCTGGACCCGGTTCGCCAGGAAGAATTCACCGCCAGCCGTGGTCGCGGCGCTCAACTGAACGGTCGTCGCCTGCGCGTTAGCGGCCGTACCAGCCTGGACGGCGCCCTGCTGGGTACCGGCTTCCCGTTCCGTGACGACCAGATGGACAACCTCGACAACTACCTGGGCATGTTCCGCGCCCTGGTCGGCCAGACCGCCGGCATCCGCCGCGCCGGCTCGGCAAGCCTCGACCTGGCCTACGTGGCCGCCGGCCGCTTCGACGCCTTCTGGGAGTCAGGCCTGTCCGAGTGGGATATGGCTGCAGGCGCCCTGTTGATCCAGGAAGCCGGTGGCTTGGTGAGCGACTTCACCGGCGGTCACGACTTCCTGGAGAAGGGTCACGTCGTTGCCGGCAACACCAAGTGCTTCAAGGCAGTACTGACAGCGATCCAGCCACACCTGCCAGCTTCGCTGAAGCGCTAAGCACCCAAGCCCAAAAAGCCGCAACACTTAAAGCAAACGCCCCGACTGGTTCGGGGCGTTTTCTTTTGTGCGACTAATACGACCAAGTTAAGCCGTAACGCAATCCGTAGCAGCTGGCGAAGCCTGCGCTCGGACGCAGCAGTCGCATAATCAGAGATTACGGCACGCCAGACAGACCGCATTAGCCGGATTCACGACTGCTTCGCAGCCGGACGCAGCCTCGCTGGAGCTCGACAGCTGCTACAGCCAGACGCAGCCTTCGGCAGCAGCTACAGAAAGAGCGCCGCAGTTTTTTATATATGCAGCCATAACGAAAAATGCCCCGCATCTTTCGATACGAGGCATTTTCTTGAAAAGCCAACCTGAGCAGGCCGGCCTTTCGGCATCGGAAGCTGGACTTAAGCCAGTTTTTCCTTGATGCGAGCTGCTTTACCGGACAGGTCACGCAGGTAGTACAGCTTGGCCTTACGTACATCACCGCGACGCTTGACAGCCATGCTGTCGATTTGCGGGCTGTAGGTCTGGAAAGTACGCTCTACGCCAACACCGTTGGAGATTTTACGAACGGTGAAAGCACTGTTTACGCCGCGGTTACGCTTGGCGATAACTACGCCTTCGAACGCTTGCAGACGCGAACGATCGCCTTCCTTCACTTTCACCTGAACGACAATGGTGTCGCCCGGGGCAAAGGTAGGGATCTCTTTAGTCATCTGCTCTGCTTCGAGTGCAAGGATGATTTTGTTAGTCATGCTGTGCTCCTAAGGTAAATCGTCGGATCTACCATCGATACGTTGTTAACTATCGTCCCGCTCGCGGATGTATTCCTCGAGCAGCTTCTTCTCTTCTCCAGAAAGCGAGCGGCTTTCCAGAAGATCGGCGCGTCGTTCATAGGTCCGACCAAGGGACTGCTGTAAACGCCAACGCCGGATGTGCGCGTGATTGCCACTTAGCAATACGTCGGGAACACGCTGATCCGCATACACCTCCGGTCGGGTGTAGTGCGGGCAATCCAGCAAACCATCCGTAAAGGAATCTTCCTCAGCGGAGTCCGCATGCCCTAAAGCTCCAGGCAGCAGTCGTGTAACCGCATCGATCAGGACCATCGCCGGCAGCTCGCCGCCAGACAGTACATAGTCGCCAATCGACCACTCTTCATCGACATGAGCATCAATAAAACGCTCGTCAATGCCTTCATAGCGGCCGGCAATCAGGATCAATGCATCCAGATTCGCCAACTCGCGCACCGCCGACTGTGTCAGTTGACGGCCTTGGGGGGACAGGTAAATTACCTTCGCCGCCTCCCCGGCTGCTGCCTTGGCCTGAACCAGAGCATCTTCCAGGGGCTTGATCTTCATCACCATGCCCGGACCACCGCCAAATGGGCGATCATCCACAGTGTGATGTCGATCCGTCGTGTAGTCTCGCGGATTCCAACAGGTAAGCTGCAACAACCCCTGTTTCACCGCCCGACTGGTGATGCCGTACTCGCTGATGGCGGAGAACATCTCGGGAAACAAACTGATCACTTCTACGCGCAGGTTAGCCACGTTTAGAAGTCCGCATCCCATTCCACCTTCATCTCGCCCGCTGCCAGATCGACGGCCAACACGCATTGCTCGGTATACGGCAACAGGCGTTCGCGATCATCCAGGCTGCCAGCGCAAGGCTTGACCACCATTACATCATTGGCGCCGGTTTCCAGAAGATGATCGATTTTCCCGAACAATTGCCCGCGAGTATCGATGACCTTCAGACCTTCCAGCTGGTACCAGTAGTACTCGCCATCGGTCAATTCAGGGAACAGGTTGCGCGGCACGCAGATCTCATAACCAGCCAGAAGACGAGCTTCTTCACGATCATCAAGACCCTTGAGCTTTGCGACCAGGAACTTGTCGTTCCCGCGTCCGCTGACCAGCTCGACCTGTTTTACGTTGCCTTCGCGCCTGAGCGTCCAGGTTTTGTAGTCCAACAGGTTTTTAATCGGATCAGTAAAGGAATACACCTTCACTTCGCCGCGAACGCCGTGAACAGAATAAATCTTGCCGATAACGATCAAATCATCAGCAACAGCTGGCGTCGCGTTCATATTGCTCAGGCCGCAGCCTTAGCAGATTCCTTCAACAACTGAGCAACGCGCTCAGAAGGCTGTGCACCAACGCTCAGCCAGTAGGCTACGCGCTCTTGGTTCACGGACAGACGAACTTCTTGACCACGAGCAACAGGGTTGAAGAAACCAACCTGTTCCTTGTGCGAACCGTCACGCGGGTTGCGGCTGTCGGTTACGGTCAAGTGGTAAAACGGGCGCTTTTTGGAGCCGCCAAGGGCAAGACGGATTGTTAGCATGTGAACATCGTTCCTGTAGTCGGTGCTGCAAATCTAAATGCACAGCGGGCATAGGTGCCCGAAAGGCCGCATATTCTAAGGAATATCCGGACTTTTGCAAATGTCTTTTTCCGGCGCCTATCGGCGTGCCATCCAGATTTGCTATAGAGCCATCGCTGAAGATGGCCAGTCAGCTCCCGCCAAGTGCGGGTTTGCTGGAGATCCCACGTCCGTGTGGGTCGGCGCAGGAGCAAGCTCCTGCGCGAATTCTTTACATCTTGGGCATGCCGCCGCCGGGCAACATACCGCCCATGCCGCGCATCATTTTGGCCATTCCGCCTTTCGCGGAGAATTTCTTCATCATCTTCTGCATCTGCTTGTGCTGCTTGATCAAGCGACCGATGTCCTGCACCTGGGTGCCGGAACCCATGGCGATCCGGCGCTTGCGCGAACCACTGATCAGCTCAGGGTCGCGGCGCTCGGCCGGGGTCATGGAATTGATGATGGCTTCCATCTGCTTGAATTGCTTCTCTGCCGCACCCTGGGCATTGCCCATCTGCGCCAGGTTCACACCACCGATATTCGGCAGTTTGTCCATGAGGCCGCCGAGACCGCCCATGTTCTTCATCTGTTGCAGCTGATCGCGGAAGTCTTCGAGGTCGAAGCCCTTGCCCTTCTTCAGCTTCTTGGCCAGCTTGTCGGCCTTGTCCTTGTCGAGGGTCGCTTCGGCCTGTTCGATCAGGCTGAGCACGTCGCCCATGCCGAGGATGCGCGATGCGATACGCTCAGGGTGGAACGGCTCGAGCGCTTCGCTCTTCTCGCCCATACCGATGAACTTGATCGGCTTGCCGGTAATGGCACGTACCGACAGTGCGGCACCGCCACGGGCATCACCGTCGACCTTGGTCAGGATCACACCGGTCAGCGGCAATGCATCACCGAAGGCCTTGGCCGTGTTGGCGGCGTCCTGGCCGGTCATGGCATCGACCACGAACAGGGTTTCGACCGGATTGATCGCGGCGTGCAGCGCCTTGATCTCGCCCATCATCTCTTCGTCGATGTGCAAACGACCGGCGGTGTCGACGATGACCACGTCGATGAATTTCAGCTTGGCTTCTTTAATAGCCGCTTGAGCGATGTCAACCGGCTTCTGGCTCAGGTCGGACGGGAAGAACGTCACGCCGATGTCGCTGGCCAGGGTTTCCAGCTGCTTGATCGCCGCCGGACGGTAAACGTCCGCGGACACGACCATGACCGACTTCTTCTTGCGCTCCTTAAGGAAGCGCGCCAGTTTGCCGGCGGTGGTGGTTTTACCCGCACCCTGCAAACCGGCCATCAGAACCACGGCCGGTGGAACGGCGCTCAGGTTCAAATCTTCGTTGGCCGCGCCCATCAGGCTTTCGAGTTCGGCCTGGACGATCTTCACGAAGGCCTGGCCCGGCGTCAGGCTGCGCGACACCTCGGTGCCGACAGCGCGTTCCTTGACCGAATTGACGAAGTCTTTGACCACCGGCAAGGCGACGTCGGCTTCGAGCAACGCCATGCGCACTTCACGCAGGGTGTCTTTGATGTTGTCTTCGGTCAGCTTGGCCTTGCCGGTGACATGGCGCAGCGTCTGTGAGAGACGGTCGGTTAAGTTTTCAAACATTGCGCGATCCTTTCAGGCCCTGTGTAGACCGGGATAATGGCGGCCCAGACCGGAATCAACATGTGCTCGGCGAGCCTGCGGCGTGGGCAGGTCGCGGATTATAGCGAAGACTGCGTCTGGCGGACACCTCGCCGTCAGCTTGTATGGTCTTTCGTGCCGTATGGGTTCTATGCCAAACTCAACGCCTTTCGGGCCTGCCTAACAGGATTTATGCTCCCCTTGTCACCCAGCTTGCTTACCACCCTCGCCGCCGCCTGCTTATATGCCGCTGCGACCTTCTATCAAGGCACTCGCCTGGCCACCGGTGCCAAGGCGAACAAACGCCTGCTGGTCACGCTCGGCGTACTGGCCGTGCTGGCCCACAGCGCCAGCCTGATCAGCTATCTGCTGACTCCGGTCGGCCTGGCCCTGGACTTTTTCAGCGCCGCCAGCCTGATTGCCGCAGCGGTCATCGCCCTGACCCTGCTGGCCTGCTCACGGATTCCAGTGGAAAACCTGCTTGTATTGCTGTTCCCGCTGGGCGCCGCAACAGTGTTGCTGGCACAGTTCGCCCCCGCCGGCACGGTGCAGGTCATCGACGAAGAGCCAGGCATTCTCGCCCACATTCTCTTGTCGATCCTCGCTTATGGCATGTTCACCATCGCGGTGTTCCAGGCCTTGCTGCTGCTGGTTCAGGACCATCAGCTCAAGCACAAGCATCCGTCCGGGCTGATCAAGAACTTCCCGCCGCTGCAAACCATGGAAAGCCTGCTGTTCGGTTTCCTCTGGGCCGGCTGGAGCCTGCTGTCGTTGTCGCTGATTTCCGGCTGGCTGTTCGTCGAGAACCTGTTCGCCCAGCACCTGGTGCATAAAACCCTGCTGGCGTGCCTGGCCTGGATCGTGTTCAGCGTGCTGCTCTGGGGGCGCAACCGTCTCGGCTGGCGCGGACACAAAGCCATCCGCTGGACCCTTGCCGGTTTCTGCCTGCTGATGCTGGCGTATTTCGGCAGCAAGCTGGTCCGCGAATACATTCTGCACATCTGACGGGCGGCATTAATGGACGACTTGCCCATAGGACCGATGCTCGCGGTGCTGGCCCTGCTGATTTTATGGTCGGGGCTGTTTACCGCCATCGAAGTTGCGCAACAGCAATTACTGGCCCAGCGCACGGCCTCGCGCTCCAGCGACAAACCCGTGGCCAAGCTGAGCTTCCCGCTCAACAGCCTGATCCTCTGCAACACCTTGTGCCGCGCGCTGGTGGTGGTCATCAGCACCTTGCTGGCGATTTTCACCTGGGCGCAAAACGGCCCCTGGATTGCCTGCCTCGGTGCCGGCGCAGTGTTGCTGGTGTTCGCCGACTACCTGCCACGCGCCCTCGCCGCACGCTATCCGGATGCCGTCCTGGCCTTGGGCAACACACTGCTCGGCATACCGCTGAAAATCGTCTATCCCGCCGCATGGCTACTCAATGGCATCAGCCAACTGCTGATGCGGCCATTCGCCCGCAAAATCAACGTGGTGCAGCAAAGCGAAGACGAGACACCGGCAGATCGGCACGACGATCACGAACGCGCGGCCTATCGCCCACTGTCAGGTATCCACGCACTGGATAACATCACGGTCAACGATATTCTGGTGCCACGCAGCGACGTCGACGGGATCAACCTGGACGACCCCCTCGAAGAAATCATCGAGCAACTGCGCCACAACAGGCGCACCCGCCTGCCGGTATTCCACAGCGACATCAACCAGGTCGAAGCGGTGCTCAACACCCGGCAGATCCGTCATTTGTTGCCGGATTCAAGCCTGACTGTGGAAGCGCTGCTGGCGGCCAGTCACGAACCGTACTTCGTGCCGGAAAGCACACCGTTGCAACTGCAATTGCTGAATTTCCACAAGCAGCAGCGGCGCTTGGGCATGGTGGTCGACGAGTACGGGGAAGTACTGGGTATCGTGACCCTGGAAGATATTCTCGAAGAAATCGTCGGAGAGTTCGAAAGCCAGCACAGCCTGGATAACCCGCACATTCACCCGCAGGCCGATGGCCGACTGGTGATTGATGGCGCAGCGTCCATCCGCGAACTGAACAAGAGCCTCGGCTGGCATTTGCCCAGCGATGGTCCGAAAACCCTCAACGGCTTGGTGACCGAGGCGTTGGAGACGATTCCGGACAGTGCGGTGTGCCTGAAGATCGGACGATACCGGCTGGAGATTCTGGAGACTGAAGAAAATCGCGTCACGCGCGTGCTGATCTGGCATACCAGCTCAGCGCCTGCGTTTATCCGTTAACGGGTTAAAACAACCGCCCCTCTTGTTCGATAGTTAGCCACCTTCCTATAATCGAGCCGGCTTACCCAAGCCTCCCACCGAACCACATGCTTACCCCGCATGCAGCAGGTTCCGGCCAGATCTTCGACACCATCCGTACCACTGCGGCGACTGTTCCTACCTTGAACAGCGACCGATCCTCAACCCACATCCCTGGGTATTCGACCATAATAATTCGCTCCACTGGGGCACATGACTGTCAGGGATAACGACATGACGACCAGCACAACGTTCAGCGACACCGCGCCTGCCCAACCGACGAACTCCGCCACCCGCGTGGCTACCGCGAGTTTCATCGGCACGGCCATCGAGTTCTACGACTTCTACGTCTATGCCACCGCCGCAGCATTGGTGATCGGCCCGGTGTTCTTTCCACAAACCTCCGGCACCGCGCAGATGCTGTCGGCATTCCTCACCTTCGGCATCGCTTTCCTTGCGCGGCCGCTGGGTTCGGCGTTGTTCGGCCATTTTGGTGACCGCATCGGACGCAAATCGACACTGGTTGCGTCCTTGCTGCTGATGGGCGTGTGCACCACGCTGATCGGCGTACTGCCGGGTTACGACAGCATTGGCGCCTGGGCGCCGATCCTGCTTTGCGTGCTGCGCTTCGGCCAAGGCCTGGGACTGGGCGGCGAATGGGGCGGCGCCGCATTGCTGGCCACGGAGAACGCACCCAAAGGCAAGCGCGCCTGGTTCGGCATGTTTCCGCAACTCGGCCCATCGATCGGATTTCTGGCGGCCAACGGCCTGTTCCTGACCCTGGCCATGAGCCTGAACGACGAGCAATTCCGTTCGTGGGGCTGGCGGATTCCGTTCCTGCTCAGTGCCGCGCTGGTGATGGTCGGCTTGTACGTACGCCTCAAGCTCCACGAAACCCCGGTGTTCGCCAACGCCGTGGCTCGCCAGGAGCGGGTGAAGATTCCGCTGGTCGAGCTGTTCAGCCAATACTGGGCACCGATGCTGCTGGGCGCCGGGTCGATGGTGGTGTGCTATGCACTGTTTTACATCTCGACAGTGTTTTCGCTGAGTTACGGTGTGTCGACGCTTGGCTACACCCGGGAAACCTTTCTCGCCCTGCTGTGTTTCGCGGTGCTGTTCATGGCGGCCGCAACACCGCTGTCGGCCTGGGCCAGCGACCGTTTCGGGCGTAAGCCGGTGCTGATCATCGGCGGCGTGCTGGCGATTCTGTCCGGATTCTTGATGGAACCGCTGCTGACCCATGGCTCGACCTGGGGCGTGGCGTTGTTCCTGTGCATAGAACTGTTTCTGATGGGCGTGACGTTTGCGCCGATGGGCGCGCTGCTGCCGGAGCTGTTTCCGACCCACGTGCGCTATACCGGCGCATCGGCGGCTTACAACCTGGGCGGTATTGTCGGTGCCTCGGCGGCACCGTTCTTTGCGCAGAAACTGGTGGCGATGGGTGGCTTGAGTTATGTCGGCGGGTATGTGTCGGGGGCGGCAGTACTAAGCTTAGTCGCAGTGCTGTGCCTGAAGGAGACACGCAATAACGATTTGAATCGGGTTGCCTGAAGCCAAAAGCTTCGCGGGCAAGCCTCGCTCCTACGGGTCATTTGTCGAACGCACTTGCGTCTTGACGTGATCCCTGTAGGAGCGAGGCTTGCCCGCGAATGCCGCGCCTCGGTTTACAGCTCGACTACAACAGCCTGAGCAGCACGGGTCGCTTTTGCACGAGCAGCTTCGATAGACTCGTCGCGAGCCAACGCAACCCCCATCCGCCGCTGGCCATTGACTTCAGGCTTGCCGAACAGACGCAACGCAGTATCCGGCTCGCTCAACGCTGCACCCAGGTTGGCGAAAGCGGTCTGAGTCGACTGCCCTTCCACCAGAATCACCGCCGACGCCGATGGGCCGAACTGACGGATCAGTGGAATCGGCAGGCCCAGGATCGCCCGTGCGTGCAGTGCGAACTGCGACAGGTCCTGGGAAATCAGGGTCACCAGACCGGTGTCATGCGGGCGCGGCGAGACTTCGCTGAACCACACCTGATCACCCTTGATGAACAACTCGACGCCAAACAGGCCACGACCGCCCAAGGCTTCGGTGACCGCTTTGGCGACGCGCTCGGATTCGGCCAAAGCAACCGGGCTCATGGCTTGTGGCTGCCAGGATTCCTGGTAGTCGCCCTTCTCCTGACGGTGACCGACAGGCGCACAGAACGTAGTGCCGCCGACGTGACGCACAGTCAGCAGAGTGATTTCGTAGTCGAAGTCGATGAAGCCTTCGATGATCACGCGACCTTTACCGGCGCGGCCGCCTTCTTGAGCGTAATCCCAGGCTTTCTGCACGTCATCGACGCTGCGCAGCAGGCTCTGGCCCTTGCCCGAGGAACTCATGACCGGTTTGACCACGCACGGGAAGCCCAGGTCTTCGACTGCCTTGCGGTAGTCCTCGAAGGTGTCGGCGAAGTGGTACGGCGATGTCGGCAGGTCCAGCTCTTCAGCGGCCAGGCGACGGATGCCTTCGCGGTTCATGGTCAACTGTGCGGCGCGGGCAGTCGGGATCACGGTGAAGCCTTCGGACTCCAGCTCCACCAGGGTCGCGGTGGCGATGGCTTCGATTTCCGGCACGATGAAGTGCGGTTTCTCGGCTTCGATCACCGCACGCAGGGCGGCACCGTCGAGCATATTGATCACATGGCTGCGATGGGCGACTTGCATGGCCGGCGCATTGGCGTAGCGATCCACGGCAATCACTTCAACGCCCAGGCGTTGCAGCTCGATCACCACTTCCTTGCCCAACTCACCACAGCCACACATCAATACGCGGGTCGCGGTTGGCGACAATGGAGTTCCGATACGGGTCATCTCAGGTCCTCAAAGGAGCGGATCATCGAGGGAAGCGCGCTTCCCATGGGGAGAAAGCGCGGCATTTTACATGAACCTGAGGGTTTGGCTTCAGCTGACGACAGCCTGTTTGCGCAGGCGCCATGCCATGGCCAACCAGACCACGGTGACGCCCGCGAACTTCGAACCCAGCGCAGTGAAGATCACGCCCGGTGTGAGCGCATCGATCATGCCGAAGAAGATGAAGGTGTCCAGCGGGATGCTCAGGGCCGAACTTATCCACAGGCGATCGTGCAACGGGCGCTTGGTGAGGCTGAACACCAGCCAGTCGATGCACTCGGACACGGCGAACGCCGTGGCACTGGCGAGAGCAATTGAGGGATCGGAGGTAACGTAAGACAGCCCCAGCGCCACCAGCATCGCCGCGATCGCGCCATGGCCGAAGCGGGTTTGCACCATGTCGCGCAGCACGAACACCAGGCCACCCCAGGCCGACCAGATGATGTCCAGGTGCGGGGCGGTGGAAAAGGCGTAATTGATCAGCACGACGCTGCTGATGTAGGCGATCAGGAAGAGCATGGACGGGAGATACCTGTCAATTTTGTGCACAGGGTACTTCATCTTCAGCGCACAGATAACCTGTGGCGAGGGGGCTTGCCCCCTTTCGGCTGCGCAGCAGTCGTGAAATCAGCAAACGCCGTACGCCTGAAAGAATGAAGTCGCAGGTTTAGCGCCGCTTCGCAACGCAACGGGGGCAAGCCCCCTCGCCACAAAAGCCGCGCTACCACAAAAAATCAGGAATCGGATTTGGAAGGCAACATCCAGATCAGCCCACTCGACTTCGCCCGCTCATGACACAACCCCAGCACCTTGCGCCGCTCCTCGTTGTCCATCCGGCTCCAGCGGGTGATCTCTTCCACCGTGCGTTGACACCCGGTGCAAATGTCATCCTCATCCAGCGCACAAATGTTCACGCACGGCGACGGGACCGGTCGCTCACGTTCAGGTGTGCTCATTGTTCCTGCTCGACCAGATCGCGGGCATAACGCTGCGAGTTGTGCACATAGTGCGCGGCGCTGGCTTCGAGCATCTTCTTCTGCGGCTCGGTCAGTTCGCGTACCACCTTGCCCGGCGAGCCCATGACCAGCGAGCCGTCCGGAATTTCCTTGCCTTCACCGATCAGCGAGTTGGCGCCGATGATGCAGTTCTTGCCGATTTTCGCGCCGTT
Source organism: Pseudomonas sp. Pseusp15 (assembly GCF_059492165.1). Taxonomy (NCBI): domain Bacteria; kingdom Pseudomonadati; phylum Pseudomonadota; class Gammaproteobacteria; order Pseudomonadales; family Pseudomonadaceae; genus Pseudomonas; species Pseudomonas sp. Pseusp15. The sequence continues at coordinate 175,819 of NZ_CP168523.1, read as the reverse complement.
GAGGATCACTGCGTTGATGCCGATCAGACTGTAATCGCCCACCGTGCAGCCGTGGAGCATGGCATTGTGACCGATGGTCACGCCGGTACCGATGGTCAGTGGATAGCCCATGTCGGTGTGCATCACGGTGCCGTCCTGCACGTTGCTGTTCTTGCCGATCAGGATCAATTCGTTGTCGCCACGCAACACGGCGTTGAACCAGACGTTGGCGCCCTCTTCCAGTTTGACCTTGCCCACCAGCACGGCATTGGGTGCGACCCAGCTCTGCGGGTGGGTCTCGACGCGGGCGTCGCCCAGGCGGTATTTCATCTTGTTGTCCTCACGACCAGGCTGGCTCACTAGCGAAAAGCAGGATTCACGCCATACGAGCGATGGCTTCAGGTGTTGATAAAACTCTTGGGCGGTTGATGCAGGCTGATTTTCGCGTCATAGAGCAGGTTGATCAACTCGACGATCATGATCGCCGTCAACCCCCAGATCTTGTACTCGCCATAACGATAGCTCGGCACATACCAACTGTGGCCCTGATAGTCGATGCGGTGGGTGTGCTCGCGCGGGTCCTTGCGGAAGAATTCCAGAGGCACGCTGAACACTGCGGCGATCTCGGCATCGTTGGCCAGGTATTCGACGAAATCCGGAATCACGCCGACATAGGGCGTGACCTTGATGCCGTGCAGGGAGATCAGCGGGCTCAGTGGGCCGATCACTTCGACCAGCCCCGGCGGCAGGCCGATTTCTTCTTCGGCCTCGCGCAGAGCGGTAAAGATCAGATCAGGGTCTTCAGGGTCGCGTCGACCGCCGGGAAAAGCGACTTCACCGCCATGGGTCGAGAGCCCGCTGGCGCGAAGGGTCAGGACCAGTTCAGGTTCGTCACTGCGCGTGATGGGCACCAATACCGCGGCTTCGGGGAAACGTCGGTCGGTTTCCAGCGTACGCGGTGTGTGATTGCTTACCCGGTGCAGTAGCTCGTCCAGCATGAGTCTTCTCGATCTGTGCCTTACCCTGCATCATGCACCAATCGCACCGGCCGCCCAACCCCCGAAAAGCCTCATGTCGCGAAACGACAACTTGCCGACCGACACCGCTGCACGCCAAGATAGGCGCAGCATTCAGGAACCCAAGCATGAAATATTGCAGTCAATGCGGCAACCCGGTAACCCAGCGCATTCCCGAAGGCGATTCGCGCCTGCGTTTTGTCTGCGACAGCTGTCATACCATTCATTACCAGAACCCCAATATCGTCGCCGGTTGCGTGCCGACCTGGGGTTCGAAGATATTGCTGTGCCGTCGCGCCATCGAGCCACGGCTCGGTTATTGGACCCTGCCCGCCGGTTTCATGGAAAATGGTGAGACCATCGAACAGGCCGCCATTCGCGAGACCGCCGAAGAAGCTTGCGCCCGGGTACGCAACCTGAGCATCTATACGCTGATCGATGTGCCGCACATCAGTCAGGTGCATGTGTTCTTTCGCGCCGAGCTTGTGGATCTGGATTTTCGCGCAGGCCCCGAGAGCCTGGAAGTGCAGCTGTTCGAAGAGGCCGATATTCCTTGGGGCGAACTGGCTTTCCGCACGGTGGGCCGTACATTAGAATGCTTCTTCGCTGACCGGCGGGCCGAGGTCTACCCCGTGCGGTCCGAATCGATCCCGCCACTCGCTCAGCCTGCCATCATCTAAGCACTTGTTAGTAAAAAACCATCTATAAATAAAATAGTCGCGACACCTCTTAGGGATATCGTTTCAATGCGCTGGTTGCTTGCCCTGTTTTGCTTATCGTTCGTCGCAGTCTCCCAGGCTTCCGTCGCGGCCGCCCCGGACGGCAAAGTCATCGAAAAAGTTCTGGTCCTCAAATCTGCCCATCAGTTGCAGTTGATCAACGACGGCAAGCCGTTCAAGACCTATCGCATTTCATTGGGCAAACGCCCCACTGGCCCAAAACTGATGGAAGGTGATAAACGCACCCCCGAAGGCCTTTACTGGCTGGACTGGCGCAAGACCAGCGACCGTTTCAACCTGGCGATGCACATCTCCTACCCCAACATCAGCGACTCCGCCCGCGCCCGACGCGAAGGCGTCGAGCCTGGCGGCATGATCATGATCCACGGTACCCCGGACACCGAAGACAATCCGGAAGACTTGTTCCACACGCTGGACTGGACCGATGGCTGCATCGCCATGCGCAACATGGACATGCGCGAAGTCTGGGGTCTGGTACCGGACGGCACGATGATCGAAATCCGCCCGTAACTTCCCCCCATAATGATCACTCCCACGCAGAGCGTGGGAATGATCAAGTGTGTTCTGGCTGCTACCTTCGGTCGGCTTCGAAAAAATAGATCAGAAGATCACGGATCAGGTCAGAGGTTAAATCCCGAGCAATAAAAAACCCGCTGAAGAATCAGCGGGTTTCTCATTGCAGCGGCCAGAGAATCAAAAATCCTCTAACCGCCATACCTCGTAAGCCGGCGTCTCATAGGGATGGCTCTCTTTCAGAGCCACCACCACCGCCCGGATCAACTCATCGCTGACCACAAGCTCAACCTTCCATTCCTCAACCTGCTCGACCTGCCCAGCCTCGCCAATGAACGGCTGACTGCCCTCCAGCGGACGAAACTGACCCAAGCCAAACACCTGCCACGCACAGTGGTCATAAGCCCCGATCCGCCCGCCACCGGCGGCGAATACAGCGCTTTTGACCACTTCAACATGACTGGCCGGAACAAAAAAGCAAAGCTTGTACACGGCAATCAGCTCCCCGCTCTTAGTTCACCCAGACGCGAGCGTTACGGAACATACGCATCCAAGGTGCGTCTTCGTTCCAGTCTTCCGAACGCCACGAGTTCTGCACCGCGCGGAACACACGCTCCGGGTGCGGCATCATGATGGTCACGCGACCGTCGCGACTGGTCAAACCGGTGATCCCGCGCGGCGAGCCGTTCGGGTTGGCCGGGTATTTCTCGGTGACCTTACCGTGGTTGTCGACGAAACGCATCGCCACGCAACCCGACAGATCGGCTTGCAGCAACGCTTCTTCGCTGGCGAATTCGGCATGGCCTTCACCGTGGGCGATGGCGATCGGCATGCGCGAACCGGCCATGCCCTGCAGGAAGATCGAGTTCGACTCCTGGATCTGAACCATGGCCACGCGGGCTTCGAACTGCTCGGAACGGTTACGCACGAAGTGCGGCCAGAACTCGCTGCCCGGGATCAGTTCGTGCAGGTTGGACATCATCTGGCAACCGTTGCACACGCCGAGGGTGAAGCTGTCGGTACGTTCGAAGAAGCCCTGGAAGGCATCGCGAGCGCGACTGTTGAACAGCGCGGACTTGGCCCAGCCTTCGCCGGCACCCAGTACGTCGCCGTAGGAGAAACCGCCGCAAGCGACCATGCCCTTGAAGTCGTTCAGGTCGACACGGCCAGCCAGGATGTCGCTCATGTGCACGTCGATCGCGTTGAAACCGGCACGGTCGAACGCGGCCGCCATTTCCACCTGACCGTTGACGCCCTGCTCACGCAGCACGGCAACCTGTGGGCGAATGCCTTTCTTGATGTAAGGCGCGGCGACGTCCTGGTTGACGTCATAGCTGAGCTTGACGCTCAGGCCCGGGTTGTCTTCTTCCAGCAGCACGTCGAACTCTTGTTCGGCGCAGTCGGCGTTATCACGCAGACGCTGGATCTGGTAGCTGGTTTCAGCCCACTGACGTTGCAGCAGACGACGCTGACCTTCGAATACGGTATCGCCGTTAAACGTGATGCTGATCTCGCCGTTGTTCATCGGCTGACCGATCACCGATACGCAGTCGCCCAGGCCAGCAGCGCTGAACTGCGCGAGGATATCCGCGGTGGCGTCCTGGCGAACCTGAATCACGGCGCCCAGTTCTTCGTTGAACAGGATCGCGGCGATATCGGCGGAAGTCTCTGCCAGACCGTCGAGGTTCAGGCTCAGACCGCAGTGGCCGGCAAACGCCATTTCCACCACGCTGGTCAGCAGACCACCGTCGGAACGGTCGTGGTAAGCCAGCAGGTGACCGTCGGCGTTGAGGCCCTGGATCACCGCGAAGAAGGCTTTCAGGTCTTCGGCGTCATCGACGTCCGGGGCTTGTTTGCCGAGCTTGCCGTGAACCTGCGCGAGGATCGAGGCACCCATGCGGTTCTGGCCGCGACCGAGGTCGATCAGGATCAGGTCGGTGGTGCCCTTGTCCATGCGCAGTTGCGGAGTCAGGGTCTGACGGATGTCAGCCACTGGCGCGAAACCGGTCACGATCAGCGACATCGGCGAAGTGACCGCCTTATCGACACCTTCGTCGTTCCAGCGAGTGGCCATGGACATGGAGTCCTTGCCCACCGGAATGGTGATGCCCAGCTCAGGGCACAGTTCCATGCCGACCGCTTTCACGGTGTCATACAGACGTGCGTCTTCACCTGGGTGACCGGCAGCGGACATCCAGTTCGCCGACAGTTTGATGTCGGAGATCTTGGCGATGCGCGAGGCGGCGATGTTGGTCAGGGTTTCGCCGATGGCCATGCGGCCCGACGCCGGAGCGTCCAGCAGGGCCAGCGGAGTGCGCTCGCCCATGGCCATGGCTTCACCGGTATAAACGTCGAAGCTGGTGGCGGTAACGGCAACGTCGGCCACCGGAACCTGCCACGGGCCAACCATCTGGTCACGGGCCACGAGGCCGGTGATGGTGCGGTCGCCGATGGTGATCAGGAAGCTCTTGCTGGCCACGGCCGGGTGATGCAGGACGCGCTCGACGCAGTTGGCGATGTCGAGGGTCGACGGATCGAAATCGTCGCCCAGCTCGTTTTCACGAACCACCGAACGGTGCATGCGCGGGGCTTTGCCCAGCAGCACTTCGAGCGGCATGTCCACCGGGCTGTTGCCGAAGTGGCTGTCGGTCACGGTCAGTTGCGGCTCGGCAGTGGCTTCGCCGACTACCGCGAATGGGCAACGCTCACGCTCGCAGATCGCCTTGAAGCGTTCGAAGTCCGCCGGGCCGACTGCCAGAACGTAGCGTTCCTGGGATTCGTTACTCCAGATTTCGTGCGGGGCCATGCCCGGCTCGTCGTTTGGAATGTTGCGCAGTTCGAAACGGCCACCACGGTCGCCATCGTTGACCAGTTCCGGGAAGGCGTTGGACAGACCGCCCGCGCCGACGTCGTGGATGAAGCTGATCGGGTTTTTGTCGCCCAGTTGCCAGCAACGGTCGATGACTTCCTGGCAACGACGCTCCATCTCGGGGTTTTCACGTTGTACGGAAGCGAAGTCCAGGTCCGCCGAGCTGGTGCCGGTGGCCATGGAGGAAGCCGCGCCGCCACCCAGACCGATCAGCATCGCCGGGCCGCCAAGTACGATCAGCTTGGAGCCAACGACGATTTCGCCTTTCTTGACGTGTTCTTCACGGATGTTGCCCATGCCGCCAGCCAGCATGATCGGCTTGTGGTAACCGCGAACTTCGTCACCATGAGGGGTGGTGATCGACTGTTCGAAGGTACGGAAGTAACCCGTCAGCGCCGGACGGCCGAATTCATTGTTGAATGCAGCGCCGCCCAACGGGCCTTCGATCATGATGTCCAGCGCGGTAACGATGCGCTCGGGCTTGCCGTATGGCACTTCCCACGGCTGTTCGAAGCCCGGGATCTGCAGGTTCGACACGGTGAAACCGGTCAGGCCAGCCTTTGGCTTGGCACCGCGACCGGTGGCGCCTTCGTCGCGAATCTCGCCGCCGCTACCGGTGGATGCGCCCGGGAACGGGGCAATCGCGGTTGGGTGGTTGTGCGTTTCGACTTTCATCAGGATGTGCACCGGTTCCTGCACCGCGCCGTACTGGCGGGTTTCAGGGTCCGGGAAGAAACGACCGGCCACGGAGCCGACGATCACCGATGCGTTGTCTTTATAAGCCGACAGAACACCTTCGCTGTGCATCTGATAGGTGTTCTTGATCATGCCGAACAGGCTTTTTTCCTGGCTCTGACCGTCGATGTCCCAACTGGCGTTGAAGATCTTGTGACGGCAGTGCTCGGAGTTCGCCTGGGCGAACATCATCAGTTCGATGTCGTGCGGGTTGCGCTTCAAACCAAGGAAGGCGTTGACCAGGTAGTCGATTTCGTCTTCGGCCAGGGCCAGGCCCAGCTCGGTGTTGGCTTTTTCCAGCGCGGCGCGGCCGCCACCCAGCACGTCGATCGCGGTCAGGGGCTTGGGTTCGGCGTGGCTGAACAGGCCGGAGGCTTGTTCGAGGTTGCCCAGCACAATCTGGGTCATGCGGTCGTGCAGCGCGTCTGCAATCAGCTGCGCTTCGGCGTCGCTGAACTGGCCGGCGACATAGAACGCGATGCCGCGCTCCAGGCGCTGGATCTTGGTCAGGCCGCAGTTGCGAGCGATATCGCTGGCTTTACTGGACCACGGCGAAATGGTGCCGAAACGCGGCAATACCAGGAACAGACGACCAGTGGGCTCTTGTACCGGAACGCTAGGGCCGTACTTCAGAAGGCGCGCGAGCACCTGCTGTTCGTCGCCGGTCAGGACGCCGGTAACTTCGGCGAAGTGAGCGAATTCAGCATACAAGCCGCTGACAGCTGGAACCTTCTGGCTCAGTTGCTCAAGGAGTTTGCTGTGGCGAAAGGCAGAAAGGGCAGGAGCGCCGCGCAGGATCAACATCTTCGGGACAGCCTCGGGAAGGGGTGTGCTTTGAGGCCGTGCATTCTAGCCTAAACCGCCCGCGACATCACCCGAAACGGTGCACGCGGTTGCACCCGAACGTCGGGCCGGGTATTCGGGCCCTGAACAGGTGCGCGCCGGGGGTTATTTTTTCTGTCACAAAATGCTGTTCGGGCCCATTCCTGTGGGCTCCAAGCGGGTTTTTGAAGCCCTAGCAGACAAGCCCTTCTCTGTCGAGATATGGCGCTCGTGGTCCTTTGCGTATACTGCGCAGATGTTTTTCCCAACGGCTTTGCGTCCGCGGTACGCCAAATGGCTGATCGCAACCGGACTCTTCCTGATGCTCAGTGGCTGTGTTGATAAACCCAACACGCTGGAGCGCGTAAAGGAGGATGGCGTGCTGCGGGTGGTTACCCGGAACAGCCCCGCCACCTACTTTCAGGATCGCAATGGTGAAACCGGCTTCGAATACGAGCTGGTGAAGCGCTTCGCCGACGATCTGGGGGTCGAACTCAAGATCGAAACCGCCGACAATCTCGACGACCTGTTCAATCAGGTGGGCAAGCCAAATGGCCCGGTGCTGGCCGCTGCCGGCCTGGTCAGCAGCGAGGACCGCAAAAAGCAGGTGCGGTTTTCCCATTCCTACCTCGAAGTCACCCCGCAGATCATCTATCGCAACGGCCAGTCGCGGCCGACCGACGCAGGCGATCTGGTCGGCAAGAAGATCATCGTGCTCAAGGGCAGCACCCACGCCGAGCAATTGGCAGAGCTGAAAAAGAAATATCCCGGCATTGAATACGAAGAGTCCGACGCGGTTGAAGTCGTCGACCTGCTGCGCATGGTCGACGAAGGTCAGATCGACCTGACCCTGGTCGACTCCAACGAAGTGGCGATGAACCAGGTCTACTTCCCCAACGTGCGGGTCGCCTTCGACCTCGGTGATGCCAGCAACCAGAGCTGGGCCGTGGCCGCCGGCGATGACAACAGCCTGCTCAACGAAATCAACACCTACCTCGACAAAGTAAAGCAAAACGGCACCCTGCAACGCCTCAAAGACCGCTACTACGGGCATGTCGACGTACTCGGCTATATGGGCGCCACCACCTTCGCCCAGCACTTGCAGCAACGACTGCCCAAATACGAACAGCACTTCAAGGCGTCCGCCAAGAAAGAAAAAGTCGACTGGCGCCTGCTGGCGGCGATCGGTTATCAGGAATCGCTGTGGCAAGCGGCGGTCACGTCCAAGACCGGCGTGCGCGGATTGATGATGCTGACCCAGAACACGGCGCAAGCCATGGGCGTTTCCAATCGCCTAGACCCCAAGCAGAGCATCATGGGCGGCGCGAAATACCTGGTCTACATGAAGGATCAACTGGACGAGTCGATCCAGGAGCCGGATCGTACGTGGTTCGCGCTGGCCGCCTACAACGTGGGCAGCGGTCACTTGGATGACGCGCGAAAACTGGCGGCCAAGGAAGGGTTGAATCCGGACAAATGGCTGGACGTGAAGAAAATACTGCCCCGCCTTTCGCAGAAGCAGTGGTACAGCAAGACTCGTTATGGCTACGCCCGTGGCGGCGAACCGGTGCATTTCGTGGCGAACATCCGTCGCTACTACGACATCCTGACGTGGGTCACGCAGCCGCAGCTCGAAGGCACCCAGGTCGCCGAGGGCAACCTGCATGTGCCGGGGGTCGACAAGACCAAGCCGAGCCAGGAAACCCCACCGCTTTAAATTATTGTTGTCTCCGATGACGCCTTCGCGGGCAAGCCTCGCTCCTACAGGTTTGCGTCGAACACACAATTGCGTATCGACACGAAACTGTAGGAGCGAGGCTTGCCCGCGAAGGCAGCACCGCCGATCTCAACCCTTTAGTGCAGCAGCCAGAATCAGCGCCTTCATCTCCGACACTGCCGACTTGAACCCGACGAACAACGCATGGGCCACCAGCGCATGGCCGATGTTCAGTTCGTTGATGCCCTTGATTGCCGCAACAGCCTCGACGTTGTGATAGTGCAAACCATGGCCGGCGTTGACGATCAGGCCTTGGGCCAGACCGAATGCCACGCCATCGGCCACACGCTTGAGCTCTTCAGCAACTTCGGTTGGCGTCTCGGCGTCCGCGTAACGCCCGGTGTGCAATTCAATGGCCGGCGCGCCGACACGACGGGACGCCTCAATCTGCCGCTCGTCAGCGTCGATGAACAGCGACACTTCGCAGCCAATCTTCGCCAGGCGATCCACCGCCGCCTTGATCCGCGCTTCCTGCCCCGCTACGTCCAGACCGCCTTCAGTGGTCAGTTCCTGACGGGTTTCCGGCACCAGGCAAACGTGCGCCGGGCGGATACGCTCGGCGAACGCCATCATTTCTTCGGTGACGCCCATTTCGAAATTCATGCGGGTTTGCAGCACGTCCTTGAGCAGCAGGACATCGCGCTCCTGAATGTGCCGGCGGTCTTCACGCAGGTGCACGGTGATGCCGTCAGCGCCCGCCTCTTCCGCGTCCAGCGCTGCCTTGACCGGATCCGGGTAACGAGTACCCCGGGCCTGACGCAGGGTGGCAACGTGGTCGATGTTCACGCCAAGAAGAATGCGATTGCTGGTGGTCACGGAAGCGCTCCTGAAGAAGGGGGAAGTTCGGTGCACAGCATACGGGGAGACTACGGCTTTCGAAACAACTCACGACTAACCAATGGACGTCCACCCAAGTGAACGGCCAACGCCTGACGCATCAAGCGCTTGGCGGCGGACAGCGCACCGGGCGCGGACCAGTCGGCATCGGCCATGGCCAGCAGTTCGGTACCGTTGAACAGGCCTGGTTGCAACAAGTAAACCCGCTCAAGACCCGCATCCACCTGCAAGCGGTAGAGACCGTCCGGCGCAATGGGGTCGCCATGGATGTCGGTATTCAGCGCGAAGCCATAACCGAGATCATCGAGCAGTCGCCATTCGAAGGAGCGCAGCAATGGTTCCAGTGGTCGACCTTCGGCCAGGGCAAGCAAGGTCGCGGCGTAGTGATCGAAAACCGCGGGATGAGGATCTTCGGCGGGCAGCAAGCGGATCAGCAATTCGTTGAGGTAGAGACCACTGAACAGCGCTTCGCCATTGAGCCAGGTGGAAACGCCGGCGCTTTCCATGCGGCCGACATTCTTCAGTTCGCCCCGGCCACGGAACTCGACTTCCAGCGGCACGAACGGCCGCGCCAACGTCCCGGCCTTGCCCCGCGCACTGCGCAACACCGCCCGCAGCCGACCTTGCGGCGTGAGGAAATCCACCAGCGCACTGCTTTCGCGGTAGGCGCGGGAATGGAGCACGTAGGCGGGTTGGCCGATGGGCGGGCTGGATGACATCAGTTTCCGAATCTCTGGAGATCCACTGTGGCGAGGGAACTTGCTCCCTCGCCACAAAAGCTCGCTCTTGCAATTGAATCGATGTGCTGCTGGACGATTTACAGGTCGCCGTAACCCAGCGAACGCAAGGCGCGCTCGTCGTCAGACCAGCCACCTTTCACCTTGACCCACAGATTGAGCATGATCTTGGAGTCGAACAGCAGCTCCATGTCCTTGCGCGCTTCGGTGCCGATGCGCTTGATGCGCTCGCCCTTGTCGCCAATGATGATTTTCTTCTGACCGTCACGTTCAACGAGGATCAAAGCGTGAATGTGCAGGGTTTTGCCCTGCTGCTTGAACTCTTCGATTTCCACGGTGATCTGGTACGGCAGCTCGGCGCCCATCTGACGCATGATTTTTTCGCGTACCAGTTCAGCCGCAAGGAAGCGGCTGCTGCGGTCGGTGATCTGATCTTCCGGGAAGAAGTGATCGTTTTCCGGCAGGTGCTCGGCGATCACTCGCTCCAGCGTGTCAAGGTTGTGCCCGTGCTGGGCAGAGATCGGCATGATCTGCGCGTTCGGCAGCTGTTCCTGCAACCAGGTCAGGTGCGGCATCAGCTCGGATTTGTCTTCGATGCGGTCGGTCTTGTTCAGCGCCACAATCAGCGGACCGGTCACGTACTGAACGCGCTCGAGGACCATCTGGTCTTCGTCGGTCCACTTGGTACGGTCAACCACGAAGATCACCACGTCGACGTCTTTCAACGCCGCCGAAGCGGTCTTGTTCATGTAACGGTTCAGGGCCTTTTCGCCGCCCTTGTGCATACCCGGGGTGTCGACGTAGATCGCCTGAACGTCGCCCTCGGTCTTGATGCCGAGCATGTTGTGGCGGGTGGTCTGCGGCTTGCGTGAGGTGATCGCCAGTTTCTGACCCAGAATGTGGTTCAGCAGCGTGGACTTGCCCACGTTGGGACGACCGACGATGGCAACATAGCCACAGCGAGTTGCGGTTGAATCAGTCATTGCCATTCTCCACACCCAGGGCAATCAGTGCTGCGGCGGCCGCTACCTGTTCGGCAATACGACGACTCACACCCTGACCTCGGCTTTTTTCATTCAGTAAGATGATTTCACATTCGACGAAGAACGTCCGGCAATGCGGCTCACCCTGGATATCCACCACTTCGTAACGCGGCAGCTCACAACCACGGGACTGCAGGAATTCCTGCAGGCGGGTTTTCGGATCTTTGTTGGTGTCGACCAGCGTCAGGCCTTCGAACTCTCCGGCCAGCCAGGCCAGCACGCGTTCGCGCGCCACCTCCATGCCGGCGTCCAGGTAGATCGCACCGATCAGCGCTTCGAGGGCATCGGCCAGAATCGACTCGCGACGGAAACCGCCGCTTTTCAATTCGCCGGAGCCCAGGCGCAGGTATTCACCCAGGTCGAAACCACGAGCCAGTACGGCCAGGGTCTCACCTTTCACCAGGCGTGCGCGCAAACGCGACAACTGGCCTTCACGGGCCAGCGGGAAGCGATCGAACAACGCCTCGCCGGCGACGAAATTGAGGATGGCATCGCCGAGGAATTCCAGGCGTTCGTTGTTGCGCCCGGCAAAACTGCGGTGAGTCAGGGCCAGGACCATCAGTTCCTGATCCTTGAAGGTGTAACCGAGCTGACGCTCGAGACGGCTTAAGGAGACGCTCACGGTTTACCCACGCTGAGTTCGTGGTTGGATTCCACCGCCAGGGCCTTGATGCGGCGCAGGCTTGGGACAATTAACGCTGTGTTCAAAAATAACGTCCTGAATATCGTTGTTTTCATGCTCCTGTCGCCGATTGTGCCGACTCCAGAAATGCATTCGGCGCTGTGTTCAACAGCGCCGTGTGTGATTACTTGATCAGACCAACCCGCGAGAAATTCGGCAGGTGACCGAGTTTGGGTTCCGGCCAGCTCATCCAGACTGCGAAGGCCTTGCCGACGATATTCTTGTCGGGAACCATGCCCAGCAGATCCTTGGGAATGCTCGGATCATCCCAGTAGCGACTGTCGTTCGAGTTGTCGCGGTTGTCGCCCATCATGAAGTAGTGCCCGGCCGGCACGGTCCACGAATGGTCCGGCGTTGCGCGGTAGCGGCTCATTTCCTTGCGGATCAGGTGCTCGGCGGCGCCAAGTTTTTCCTTGTAGAGCTCAGCGCTACCCAACGTGCCCGGCTCGGAGCCGACCAGTTGTTCGGCAATCGACTCACCATTGACGAACAGGCGCTTGTCGGCGGTGTAGCGAATCTGATCGCCCGGCAGGCCCACTACACGCTTGATGTAGTTGACGTTCGGGTCGCTCGGGTAGCGGAACACCATCACATCGCCGCGCTGCGGATCACCGACTTCGATGACTTTCTTGTCGATCACCGGCAAGCGGATCCCGTAAGAAAACTTGTTCACCAGAATGAAGTCACCGACATCCAGGGTTGGCTTCATCGAGCCGGAAGGAATCTGGAACGGTTCCACCAGGAACGAACGCAGCACCAGCACGATGAACAACACCGGGAAGAACGACTTGCCGTATTCGACCAGCAGCGGCTCTTTGTTCAGTTTCTCGATCACTACCATGTCAGCCTGGCTGACGCTCCCCTGATAGGAGTTGATGGCAGCCCGGCGCCGTGGCGCCAGGAACAGCAGATCGAGCAACGCCAACAGGCCGCAGACGAACACGGCGATGACCAGCAACAGCGGGAAATTTAGTGACATAGGACCTAACTATCCAACCTGAGCACGGCAAGGAAGGCTTCTTGTGGAATTTCCACGTTACCGACCTGCTTCATGCGTTTTTTACCGGCCTTTTGCTTTTCCAGCAGCTTTTTCTTACGGCTGACGTCACCACCGTAGCATTTGGCCAATACGTTCTTTCTGAGTGCCTTGACGGTTGTACGCGCCACAATCTGACCGCCAATGGCGGCCTGGATTGCCACGTCGAACATCTGCCGCGGAATCAGGTCTTTCATCTTCTCGGTCAACTGGCGACCTTTGTAGTGCGAGTTGTCACGGTGCACGATCAGCGCCAGAGCGTCGACCTTGTCGCCGTTGATCAGCACGTCCAGTTTCACCAGGCTGGCCGATTGGTAACGATCGAAATGGTAGTCCAGAGAAGCATAGCCGCGACTGGTGGATTTCAAACGATCAAAGAAGTCCAGCACCACTTCGTTCATCGGCAGGTCGTAGGTCACTTGTACCTGGGAGCCGAGGAACAGCATATCGACCTGTACGCCACGTTTTTCGATACACAGGGTAATGACGTTACCCAAGTGCTCTTGCGGCACAAGAATATTGGCGCGCACGATTGGCTCGCGCATGTCTTCGATGGCAGACAGGTCTGGCAGCTTGGACGGGTTATCGACGTAGATCGTCTCGCCGGTCTTGAGCAGCAGCTCGAAGATTACCGTCGGCGCCGTGGTAATCAGGTCCAGGTTGTATTCGCGCTCCAGGCGCTCCTGGATGATTTCCATGTGCAGCATGCCGAGGAAGCCGCAACGGAAGCCGAAACCCAGTGCGTCTGAGCTTTCCGGTGTGTATTGCAGCGACGAATCGTTGAGGGTGAGCTTTTGCAGCGCCTCGCGGAAGTCTTCGAAGTCGTCGGAGCTGACCGGGAACAGGCCGGCGTACACCTGCGGCTGAATGCGTTTGAAGCCTGGCAGCACATCGACGTCCGGCGTCGAGCTCAAGGTCAGGGTATCGCCCACTGGCGCACCGTGAATGTCCTTGATGCTGGCGATGATGAAGCCTACTTCACCGGCCTTCAGGTCGACGGTAGGGGTGTGCTTCGGGTTGAATACACCGACGCTGTCCACCAGGTGGATCTTGCCGGTGGACTTGACCAGAATCTTGTCGCCCTTCTTCACCCGACCGTGGCGCACACGAACCAGGGAAACAACGCCAAGGTAGTTGTCGAACCAGGAGTCGATGATCAACGCTTGCAACGGATCTTCGATGTTGCCGGTCGGCGCGGGAATGGTGTGAACCAGACGCTCGAGCACTTCATCGACGCCCAGGCCGGTCTTGGCACTGCACTCGACCGCGTCGGTGGCATCGATGCCGATGATTTTTTCGATTTCTTCCTTGACGCGCTCCGGATCGGCCTGTGGCAGGTCGATCTTGTTCAGCACCGGCATGACTTCCAGGCCCTGTTCGATCGCCGTGTAGCAGTTGGCAACCGACTGCGCCTCGACGCCCTGACCGGCATCGACCACCAGCAACGCACCTTCACAAGCCGCCAGCGACCGGCTGACTTCATAGGTGAAGTCGACGTGGCCCGGGGTATCAATGAAGTTCAGCTGGTAGTTAATGCCATCGCGGGCTTTGTAATACAGGGTGACGCTGTGGGCCTTGATGGTGATCCCGCGTTCACGTTCCAGGTCCATGGAATCCAGCACCTGGGCTTCCATTTCGCGCTCGGCAAGGCCGCCGCACATCTGGATGAAGCGATCGGCCAGCGTCGACTTGCCATGGTCAATGTGGGCGATGATGGAGAAATTGCGGATATGACTCAAATCACTCACGGATCAACACTCAAAAAGGCTGCAGGCATAGCCCGCCGAAAAATAGCCGGGAATTGTACCTGATCCACGGCGCAAGCGTCACGTTTGCAGGTCAGACGGCGCCTACAAAAACGCCCCAGTCTTGCGACAGGGGCGTTTTTGGCGACTTTTGTAGGAGCCGGCTTGCTGGCGATGGGGACGCCGCGGTGGGTCTGGATGACCGCAGCGATGCAATCGCCAGCAAGCCGGCTCCTACAATCAACCGGCCCGGCGCAGCAACCAGACCCCGGCCAGGGCGCAGACACCGGCCGGCACCAGCACCGCAAACAGCGGCGAGAAACCGAACACCAGGCTCGAAGGCCCGAGCAAATCCTGGACGATACGGAAAGTGAAGCCCACCAGTACGCCAGTGAAGACCCGCTGACCGAGGGTCACCGAACGCAGCGGACCGAAGATGAAGGAAATCGCCATCAACACCAATGCAGCGGTCACCAGCGGCTGCAACACCTTTACCCAAAACGCCAGCCAGTAACGACCGTTGCTCAGGCCCTGGTCAGCCAGGTAGTGGATGTAATTCCACAGACCGCTGATCGACAACGACTCGGGCGCCATCACCACGGTACTCAGCAGTTGCGGGCTCAGGGCGATTTCCCAGCGTTCCACAGGGGCAGTAACCACTTCGGTACTTTTGTCATGGAACAGCGTGGTCGTGACATCGGTCAGTTGCCAGTGATCGGTATCGAATTCCGCACGTTTGGCGAAGCTCGAAGACAGCATGTGGCGTTGATCGTCAAAACGATAACGGGTCACGCCGTACAACAGACCGTTGGGCTGCACGGAGTTGACGTGAATGAACTCATCACCCTGACGGTGCCACAAACCGTGCTTGGCGCTTTGCGCATCGCCACTGCCCTGGGCCAGCGAGCGGTTGGCTTGAGCGGTGATTTCCGTGGCCGGCGCGACGTACTCGCCAATCACCAGCCCTACCACCATCAGGATCAGCATCGGCTTCATCACGGCCCAGACGATCCGACCAATGGACACACCGGCGGCACGCATGATGGTCAGCTCGCTGTGACTGGCCAGACTGCCGAGACCAATCAGGCAACCGATCAGCGCTGCCATCGGTAACATGTCGTACAGGCGGCGCGGCGCGGTCAGCAACACGTAACTCAGGACATCCATCAGCGTGTAGGTATCGCTGACTTCGCTCATCTCATCGATGAAGGCGAACAGCGTTGCCAAGCCCAGAATGATCCCCAGCACCGCCAGGATCGCGATGAACACGCTGCTACCAATATAGCGATCGAGCTTATCCACGGGCCACCTCCAGCGCGCTGCGGCGACTCGCCATCTTCAAGTTCAGCGACTCCCAGTACAGCAAGCCCAGACCGATGGCCAGGAAGATTGCATGCACCCACCACAAACCCAATGCCGGCGGGATCTTGCCCTTTTCAAGGGCGCCGCGAGCGGCAATCAGGATGGTCAGGTAAGCCATATAAAGAAGAATCGCCGGCAGCAGCTTGAGGAAACGGCCCTGGCGCGGATTGACCCGCGACAGCGGCACCGCCATCAGGGTCACGATGAAGACCAGCAACGGCAAGGACAGGCGCCATTGCAGTTCGGTACGCGAACGGATGTCGTCGCTGGCCAGCAAGGAACTGGTGGTCATCGCATCACGGTCAGTCACTTCGTCGCTGACGTCCGGTTTTGGCAGCAATACACCGTACTCGTCGTACTTGATGGCGCGGTAGTCGGCCAGACCCGGATTACCGTCGTAGCGGTAGCCGTTGTCGAGAATCAGGTAGCGGTTGCCATCAGGCCTGATTTCCTGACGGCCCTTCTCGGCCACCAGTACGGAAATCCCCCGATCCTTGTTGTCGGAACTGACATTCTTTTGCGAAATGAACACGCCGCCCAGATTGATGCGGTCATCCGACAGTTGCTCGGTGTAGGTCACCCGAGTGCCGTCGCGCAAGGCCTGGAAGCGACCCGGCTCGAGGGTGTCGAACTCGGTCAGTGCATCCTGTTTGTTCAGCAGCAGCTGGAACTGGTTGGCACCTTGTGGCGCCAGGCTCAGGCTCAGCCATGCCACGATCAGGGCAACCAGGGTCGCCGGAAAAAGAGTCATGGCAAACAGACGCTGCTGGCTCATGCCAGTGGCAGACAACACGGTCATTTCGCTTTCAAGGTACAGACGACCATAGGCCAGCAGGATCCCGAGAAACAGCCCCAAAGGCAGAATCAGCTGCAGGAAGCCCGGCAGACGAAAGCCCATGATCAGGAACAGCGAGCCCGGGTCCAGGAGCCCAGAGGCCGCCTGGGCGAGGTATTTGATGAAGCGTCCGCTCATGATGATGACCAGCAGCACGGCGCTGACGGCGCTCAAGGTCAACAGGACTTCGCGGGATAGATAACGGAAGACAATCAAACCAGACACTCCAGGGTTGTCAGGCTAAGCGGCCAAACAAACAAACGTATCAGCCGGCCCGCAGGGCAGGGCCGCCGAAAAAGATGGCGCATTATCCTGTGATTGAGTGCGCCTGTCACTGCGCATGCTCAAGCAGGTACCTGAACCGCTGAAGTTCGCATAACCGAGGGTTGTCAGGCGCAGGCAGCGAGGTTCAAACTGCGGCCTTTGTCGCTGGCAACACACCGGCGCCTTTCTACTTATAGGCAAGCCTCTGCGCGTCGCGCAGTTTGACCATTAATTCAGGGACCCGGACATGGAACTGGTTGTAAAAAGCGTTAGCCCGGAAACGTTGAAGACCGCCACGTTGGTGGTCTCCGTCCGCGAAGGCCGCAAACTTGGCACCGTTGCCAAACAACTCGACGAACTGAGCGGCGGCGCTATCAGCGCAGTGCTCAAGCGCGGCGACCTGGCCGGCAAAGTCGGCCAAAGCCTGTTGCTGCACAGCCTGCCCAACCTCAAGGCCGAACGCGTGCTGCTGGTGGGCGTGGGCAAGGATGAAGAACTGGGCGATCGCCCGTTCCGCAAAATCATCGCCGGCATCCTCAATACCCTGAAAGGCCTGGGCGGCAGCGATGCAGTGCTGGCCCTGGACGAAGTGGTGGTCAAGGGCCGTGACAGCTATGGCAAGACCCGCCTGCTGGCCGAAACACTGGTGGACGGCGAGTACATCTTCGAACAGTTCAAGAGCCAGAAAGCTGACCCGCGCTCCCTGAAGAAAGTCACTCTGGTGACCATCAAGGCGGCACAGGCTGAAGTCGAACGCGCCGTGGCCCACGCCACCGCGATCGCCAACGGCATGGCCTTCACCCGTGACCTGGGCAACCTGCCGCCGAACATCTGCCACCCGACGTTCCTTGGCGAACAAGCCAAGAACCTGGGCAAAGAGTTTAAAAGCCTGAAGGTCGAAGTCCTCGATGAGAAGAAGATCAAGGACCTGGGCATGGGTTCGTTCTACGCCGTTGGCCAGGGCAGCGCCCAGCCACCGCGCCTGATCGTCATGCAATACAACGGCGGCAAGAAATCCGAGAAGCCGTACGCCCTCGTCGGCAAAGGCATCACCTTCGACACCGGCGGCATCAGCCTCAAGCCAGGCGCCGGCATGGATGAGATGAAGTACGACATGGGCGGCGCCGCCAGCGTGTTCGGCACCCTGCGTGCCGTGCTTGAGCTGAAACTGCCGATCAACCTGGTGTGCATCCTGGCCTGCGCCGAGAACATGCCGAGCGGCAACGCTTCGCGTCCGGGCGACATCGTCACCACCATGAGCGGCCAGACAGTTGAAATCCTCAATACCGACGCCGAAGGCCGTCTGGTGCTGTGCGATGCCCTGACCTACTCCCAACGCTTCAAGCCGCAAGCGGTGATCGACATCGCCACCCTGACCGGTGCTTGTGTCGTGGCACTGGGCGCCCACACCTCGGGCCTGCTGGGCAACAACGACGAACTGATCGGCCAGCTGCTGAGCGCCGGCCAAGCCGCCGACGACCGCGCCTGGCAACTGCCGCTGTTCGATGAGTATCAAGAGCAGCTGGACAGCCCGTTCGCCGACATCGCCAACATCGGCGGCCCGAAAGCCGGCACCATCACCGCCGCCTGCTTCCTGTCGCGCTTCACCAAGAACCTGAACTGGGCACACCTGGACATCGCCGGCACAGCCTGGACCAGCGGCGGCAAGGACAAGGGCGCCACTGGCCGTCCGGTTCCCCTGCTGACCCAATACCTGCTGGACCGCGCCAAAGCCTGAAACCGATGACTTGCAGCGGCGTCACTCTGGGGTGACGCCGCTTGCAACTCAGGAACCGCAATGACCAAAGTCGACTTCTATATCCTGCCCAGCGCCGATCCTTCGGCGCGGCTGGATTTCGCCTGCAAGCTCACCGAAAAAGCCTGGCGCATGGGCCACCGCATTTACCTGCATTGCAGCGATGCCGCCCAGCGTGATGCGCTCGATGCGCGGTTGTGGGCGTTCAAGGGCGAAAGCTTCGTGCCCCACGGTCCTGCCGAAAGCGAGCCGGACGGTTTGATTGTGTTGGGTCTTGGCGATGACTGCGGTCAGCATCAGGATCTGCTGGTCAATCTCGACCTGAAAGTCCCGGCCTTTGCCAGACAATTCGCCCGCGTGGCGGAAGTGGTGGTGGAAGACCCGGCGATTCGTGCGGCTGCGCGGGAGAGTTTTCGTTTCTACCGCGAACAGGGCTATCCTCTGCAAGATCACCGTTTACAGCGACTCTGAGCATTCCGATGGACACTCCAAAACCACCGCAAAAGTCCGTGCACCTGCTGGAAGACCTTGAGTCGATCCGCCAACTGCTCGGCGATGACAACCTGCAACCGCCGTTGCTGACCGACGCCGTCATTGAAGGCGACCAGGAACAGATTCCCATGCTGTTCGACACCGTCGGCCATGCGCCCCAGGCC
Organism: Pseudomonas sp. Pseusp15; assembly: GCF_059492165.1. Taxonomy (NCBI): domain Bacteria; kingdom Pseudomonadati; phylum Pseudomonadota; class Gammaproteobacteria; order Pseudomonadales; family Pseudomonadaceae; genus Pseudomonas; species Pseudomonas sp. Pseusp15. Next base: position 156,415 of record NZ_CP168523.1, on the reverse strand, counting down.
GAACCGCCACCACCCGCCCCGGCCGCCCAGCCGGCTCCTGCCGCCAACAAGGGCCCCGATGCCCTGTTGCACCTGGATAGCGAGCTGCGCGCCGCCGCGCAATTGATCATGCAAGACGTGATCGACGACTTCGCCCCGCACATCGAAACCGAAATCAAACGCCGCCTTGATGCACGGATGGAACGGTTGCTTAGCCAGTACGAGTAACCCTGAGCCGAGCGGGCTTCTGTGGCGAGGGAGCTTGCTCCCGCTCGGCTGCGAAGCAGCCGCAAAACCCGAACACTCGGTGTACCTGATACACCTGACTTGATGGTCCGGGGCCGCTTCGCGCCCCAACGGGAGCAAGCTCCCTCGCCACGAGTCCCTTTCACAATTTGATCTGCGCCCTGTCCGCCCCTGCTCGCCCTACGCCCCGTGCCCCGCTATACTTCCCGGCTTTTCCTGAATAAATGCCAATAGGGTCCCGCCGCGCATGGATAAGACCTACCAGCCGCACGCCATTGAAACTTCCTGGTACAACACCTGGGAGTCCGAGAACTACTTCGCCCCTCAAGGCGAGGGCGAGTCCTACACCATCATGATCCCGCCGCCGAACGTCACCGGCAGCCTGCACATGGGTCACGGCTTCAACAACGCGATCATGGACGCCCTGATCCGTTTCCGCCGTATGCAGGGTCGCAACACCCTGTGGCAGCCAGGCACCGACCACGCCGGTATCGCCACGCAAATGCTGGTGGAGCGTCAACTCGAAGCTCAGGGCCAGAATCGCCACGATCTGGGCCGTGAGAAATTCCTCGAGAAAGTCTGGGAATGGAAGGATCAGTCCGGCGGCAACATCAGCCGTCAGATCCGCCGCCTCGGCTCGTCCGTGGATTGGAGCCGTGAGCGCTTCACCATGGACGACGGCCTCTCGGAGGCGGTGAAAGAAGCCTTCGTGCGCCTGCACGAAGACGGTCTGATCTATCGCGGCAAGCGTCTGGTCAACTGGGACACCAAGCTGCACACGGCGATTTCCGACCTTGAAGTGGAAAACCACGACGAGAAAGGTTTCCTGTGGAACCTGAAGTACCCGCTGGCCGATGGCGCCAAAACCGCTGAAGGCAACGACTACCTGATCGTCGCGACCACGCGTCCGGAAACCATGCTCGGCGACGCCGCCGTGGCCGTTAACCCGAACGATGAACGCTACAAAGCCCTGATCGGCAAATTTGTCGAGCTGCCGCTGGTTGGCCGCCGCATCCCGATCATCGCCGACGATTACTGCGACCCTGAATTCGGCACCGGCTGCGTGAAAATCACCCCGGCCCACGATTTCAACGACTACGAAGTCGGCAAGCGCCACAACCTGCCGCTGCTGAACATCTTCGACAAAAACGCCCATGTGCTGCCTGCGGCCCAGGTGTTCAATCTCGACGGCACACTGAACGAGAGCATCGACGGCAAGATCCCGGCCGAATACGCCGGCCTCGACCGCTTCGAAGCGCGCAAGCAGATCGTGGCAGCGTTCGAAGCCGCCGGCCTGCTGGTCAGCGTCGACGACCACGCCCTGAAAGTGCCTAAAGGCGACCGCTCCGGCACCATCATCGAGCCGTGGCTGACCGACCAGTGGTACGTGTCCACCAAGCCATTGGCCGAGCCGGCCATCGCCGCGGTTGAAGACGGCCGCATTCAGTTCGTGCCAAAGCAGTACGAAAACATGTACTTCTCGTGGATGCGCGATATCCAGGACTGGTGCATCAGCCGTCAGCTGTGGTGGGGCCACCGGATTCCGGCCTGGTACGACGAGTCGGGCAAGGTCTACGTCGGTCGCGACGAAGCCGAAGTGCGTGCCAAGCACAACCTCGGGCCGGACGTTGCGCTGCAACAAGACAACGACGTTCTGGATACCTGGTTCAGTTCGGGCCTGTGGACCTTCTCCACCCTTGGCTGGCCGGAGCAGACCGAATTCCTGAAGAAATTCCACTCCACCGACGTGCTGGTGACCGGTTTCGACATCATTTTCTTCTGGGTTGCCCGGATGATCATGCTCACCATGCACCTGGTGAAAAACGAAGACGGCACGCCGCAGGTTCCGTTCAAGACTGTTTATGTGCACGGCCTGGTGCGTGACGGCCAGGGCCAGAAGATGTCCAAGTCCAAGGGCAACGTCCTGGACCCCCTGGACATCATCGACGGTATCGAGCTGGAAGAGCTGGTGCAGAAACGCACCTCCGGCATGATGCAGCCGAAACTGGCGAAGAAGATCGAGAAGCAGACCCGCGACGAGTTCGCCGAAGGCATCGCCAGCTATGGCACCGACGCCCTGCGCTTCACCTTCTGCTCGCTAGCGTCCACCGGTCGTGACATCAAGTTCGACATGGGCCGCGTCGAAGGCTATCGCAACTTCTGCAACAAGATCTGGAACGCCGCGCGCTACGTACTGGACAAGGGCGAAGACTGCGGCCAGAACGGCGAAGCCTACGAGCTCTCGCTGGCGGATCGCTGGATCATCTCGCAGTTGCAACGCACCGAAGTCGAAGTGACCCGTCAACTCGATCAGTTCCGTTTCGACCTGGCGGCACAAGCCTTGTACGAGTTCATCTGGAACCAGTATTGCGACTGGTACCTGGAACTGTCCAAGCCTGTGCTGTGGGACGAAAACGCGCCGGTCGAGCGTCAGCGCGGCACCCGTCGCACCCTGGTTCGAGTGCTGGAAGTCGCTTTGCGCCTGGCTCACCCGTTCATGCCATTCATCACCGAAGAAATCTGGCAACGCGTCGCACCGCTGGCCGGTATCCAAGGCAAGACGATCATGCTGCAACCGTGGCCAGTGGCTAACGAGGAACGCATCGATCCGGCCGCCGAAGACGACATCGAATGGCTCAAGGGTCTGATGCTCGGCACCCGTAACATCCGCGGTGAAATGAACATCGGTCCAGGCAAGCCGCTGAACCTGTTCCTGAAAAACGTCAGCGCCGAAGATCAGCGTCGACTCACCGAGAACGAAGCCCTGCTGAAGAAGCTGGCGCGTCTGGAATCGATCACTGTTCTGAAGGCTGGCGAAGAAGCACCACTGTCCGCCACCGCACTGGTTGGCGAGATGGAAGTGCTGGTACCGATGGCCGGCCTGATCGACAAGGACGCCGAACTGGCGCGCCTGGACAAGGAAATCCTGCGTTTGCAGGGCGAGGTTCAGCGCGTCGGCGGCAAGCTGTCCAACGCCGGTTTCGTCGACAAGGCCCCGGCCGAAGTCATCGAGAAGGAACGCGCCAAACTGGCTGAAGCTGAACAGGCTTTGGGCAAGCTGGCGGAGCAACATGCGCGGATTGCCAGTTTGTAACGGCACATCGCAATAAAACAGGGAGGCCCCAGCGGCCTCCCTTTTTTATGCCCGCCACATACTCCCAAACACCCGCTGCCACAGGGACATACAGCGATCTTCACAATTGGGTGAGCAGCAGCTGGATGTGGGACAATACCCGCCACTTTTAGCCATACCCGAATCGACCTCGCCCATGACCGCCCCCAGCACACCCAAACCTGCGCGCAAAAAGCCTAAACCCGCGACCCCGGCCAAAGCCGTGGAGCCACGCGAGAAGGCCAGCCTGCACCCGCGCAATCGCCATCAGGGTCGTTACGACTTCCCGGCGCTGATCAAGAGCACGCCGGAACTGGCGAAGTTCGTGATCATCAATCCGTACGGCAAGGAGAGCATCGACTTCGCCAGCCCGGACGCGGTGCGAGTGTTCAACCGGGCGCTGCTCAAGGCGTTCTATGGCATCGCCCATTGGGACATCCCGGCCGACTACCTGTGCCCGCCGGTTCCGGGCCGTGCCGACTACGTGCACTTCCTGGCCGACCTGCTGGCCAGCGTCAACGACGGCGAGATCCCTCGCGGCGCGCCGGTCAAGGTGCTCGATATCGGCATGGGCGCCAACTGCGTCTATCCGCTGATCGGCTACAGCGACTACCGTTGGCACTTCCTCGGCTCGGAAATCGACCCGATAGCCGTAGCCTCAGCCAAAGCCATCGTGCAGTCCAACGGGCTGAACAAAGCCATCCAGCTTCGCCAGCAAACTAATCCCAAGCACATTCTGTTGGGCTTGCTCGAACCCGGCGAACGCTTTGACCTGACGATGTGCAACCCGCCGTTCCACGCCTCGATGGACGAGGCGACCAAGGGTAGCGTGCGTAAATGGCGCGCGCTGGGCCGCGCCGACCCAAAACGCAAACTGCCGGTGCTGAACTTTGGTGGGCAATCGGCCGAACTGTGGTGTGAAGGTGGCGAGGCACGGTTTGTGACGCAACTGATCGCCGAGAGCGCGCACTTTCAACACAAAGTGCTTTGGTTCAGCACCCTGGTCTCGAAAGCCTCGAACCTGCCGGCGATCCAGACGGCGCTGAAAAAGGCCGGCGTATTGGAAAGCCAGGTCGTGGAAATGTCCCAAGGGCAGAAGCAAAGTCGCTTCGTCGCCTGGACCTTCCAGACCAAATCCGAGCAACAGGTCTGGCGCGAGCGCTGGGCCCGCAAAAGCTGAGTAACAACCGAGACAGCGATTGAGCCTGATCAATCGCTGAATCGCAGACACAAAAAAACCGTGCCCGGATTGCTCCGGAGCACGGTTTTTTTAACAAGTCTTACTTGTTGACAGCGTCGGTCAGGCCTTTGGCCACAACCAGCTTGATCACTTTCTTGGCAGCGATTTCGATGGCAGCGCCAGTCGAAGGGTTGCGGCCGGTACGGGCAGGACGCTCAGTCACTTTCAGCTTGCCGATACCTGGCAGAGTGATTTCGCCGCCGTTTTCCAGCTGATCGGCAACGATTTGGCCCAGTTGGTCCAGAGCGTTACGCGCGGTGGTTTTTGGCGCGTCGATAGCTTCAGCGATGTCGGCGATCAGTTGGTCTTTAGTAAGAGCCATTGTAGTGTTCCTTCCCTATCAAATTCATATGGATTGCAGAGTGCAGTGTCAGCCATCGAGCCCGATCTTCTGGATCTGGCACCCTCGGCCATAACCACGACGAGTCGGGGTTATAGATACCGAAATCAGGGTTTGGTTCGACCTGACAAATGCTGAATGCACGCTTAACGCAGTGACTTCGCGTAAGACCGGGCAAAACTAGCACAGAGACGGGGAAATATCCGCCTCTAGCTACCCATTTGGTCAGCTTTATTGCTCTAAATCGGGAAAAAATCACATCAGGGTCGCCGCAGAGCTTCGAATTGCCCTTCGGACCACGCCAAAACCAGTGGTTGCGGTACACTGGGCGCTTTTTCGGGGGAGCACGCCCTCCTCTCTCCAATCAGCCGAGAAGCCCATGCCGATCCGTCATTGCATCGTCCACCTGATCGACAAAAAACCCGACGGCACACCCGCAGTTCTTCACGCCCGCGACTCTGAACTGGCTGAGTCCGCGGCCATCGAGAACATGCTCGCCGACTTGAACGAAAGCTATAACGCCAAACAGGGCAAAGCCTGGGGGCTGTTCCATCCGGAGTCCGGTGCGTTTCCATTCAGCGGCTGGCTGAAGGAATACCTCGACGGTGGTCGTGATTTCACGGCCTTCAGCCGGGTGGCGGTCGAGCATCTGCAAAAGCTGATGGAAGAATCCAACCTCTCGGTCGGTGGCCATGTGCTGTTCGCGCATTACCAGCAAGGCATGACCGATTACCTGGCCATCGCCCTGCTGCACCACAGCGAAGGCGTGGCGGTGACCGATCAGCTGGACGTGACCCCTTCGCGACATCTGGACCTTGGCCAGTTGCACCTCGCAGCGCGGATAAACGTCTCCGAGTGGCAGAACAACAAACAGTCCAAGCAGTACATCTCGTTCATCAAAGGCAAGAATGGCAAAAAGGTTTCGGAGTACTTCCGCGACTTCATCGGCTGCCAGGAAGGCGTCGACGGCCCCGGTGAAACCCGCACTCTGCTCAAGGCGTTCAGTGACTTCGTCGAAAGCGAAGACTTGCCGGAAGAGTCCGCGCGTGAGAAGACCAAGACCCTGGTGGATTACGCCAGCAGCCAGGCCAAAATGGGCGAGCCCATGGGCCTGGAAGAGTTGTCCGAACTGATCGACGAAGATCGCCCGAAAGCCTTCTACGATCACATCCGCAACAAGGACTACGGCCTGTCCCCGGAGATCCCGGCGGACAAGCGCACCCTGAACCAGTTCCGCCGCTTCACCGGCCGCGCCGAAGGCCTGTCGATCAGCTTCGAAGCGCACCTGTTGGGTTCGAAGATCGAATACGACGAGGAGGCCGGCACGCTGATCATCAAAGGCCTGCCGACCCAACTGACCGACCAGCTCAAGCGACGCAACTGATGCTCGGTGGCGTGTTGAAAAAATTCCTGCTGATCCTGCTGGTGGTCGTGGTTTACCAGAACTGGGGCAAGATCGAGCGGGTGCTTCACCCCTCGCAGGTGGTGTCCGAGCAGACCCAGGCCAAGGCCAACGTCGTGCTCTACGCCACTGACTGGTGCGGCTACTGCAAGCTGACCCGGCGCTTCCTCGATCAGAAAGGTATTCCGTACAAGGAATTCGATATCGAGAAGGATGCCGTGGCGCGCAAAGCCTATGAGGCACTCGGCGGACGCGGGATTCCGATCATCGATGTGAATGGAACGTTGATTCGCGGGTATGACCCGGACCAGGTGCTTGCGGCGCTGAAATAACCATCAGCTTCAAACAATCCTGTGGCGAGGGGGCTTGCTCCCTCGCCACAGATCGTAACCAATCCCATCTTCGGTGATGCCAGGTTACTGCGCTTCGATACGAAACCCGAACCGCGGAAAGTGCACATGCACCACACCGGCCCGCTCGTCTTCACGGCGCAGAATCAACTCTTCGCTGCCGGCAAACATCAACTCACCCGCCACCGGATCAACCCCGTAATCGGTCGCTGCAATCACCACCTGCTGGCCAACCTCGAACCCGTTCGGCTCATCGAACTGCTCATCCGGCAACGGGGCCGGTGTGGCATTGCGGGCAATCTCTAGCGCTTGCTCGGCCGTCATCTCGCTGAATGCGCCATGACCAAAACCCATCACGCGGCCAAACCACGCCGAAACGGCCGGATAAGCATCCACTAACGGTGACGTCACGTGCGTCGCCTTGAGGAACCACAGCGAGTGAGCCAGGGCAAAGTCGGCAATCGACGGTTCGCCGAACAGGAAGTCCCCCTGCTCACGCTCAAGCTGCTGCTCCAGACGCGCCATGATCGTTGGCCACTGATGCTTTGCCTGCTCGGCCGACAACCGAGTGGCACTGCCACCGCTGAACAAGCCGGAGCGATCGGCCAGAAATGCCTTGATCGCTTCCGGCGACAATTTGCCGAAGCGCACCGCTACCGATTCTGGCTGGAACACCAGACTGACCGCATGCTGGAACACCACCGAATCGGCCCACGCCGCAAAGGTCGCCGTGACCATTTCCTGGCCTTCCGGGAAAAACGCCGGTGAAGCTTTTTCCTGCTCCAGACGACGAGCGATCAACGCGGTGTCGCAATAGACATCAGCACCGATCTGCAACACCGGCGTCTTGCGGTAGCCGCCGGTCAGGGCCGTCAGGTCGGGTTTTGGCATCACCGGCGAGATCATCACAGAGCGCCAGGACAACCCCTTGAAGCCCAGCAGCAAGCGGGCCTTTTCGGCGAAAGGGGACGTCGGGTAATGATGCAGAATCAACTCGGACATGCTCGGCTCCGCCGCTCGGATAAGGAGCCCGCAGCTTAACGCGCAATCGGCAGGCAGCCTACCCATCTGCCTGATGGGCGCCTATCAGTCAGATTGATAAGCCCGCAGCCGCACTCGCCACCAGACATTCCTTGGCGCTTTTCTTGAGTTTCTTGATCAAACGCTCCTGGCGCAGCGCTTCGCCTTTATCGCGGCAGCGCTCGGTATAAACCAGCGCCACGGCCGGGCTCGACAGGAAGAAGCGCGCGCCCTTGCCACTCTGATGGGTGGCGAAGCGACGTACGGGATCGTCGCTGATCCCGCAGTAGAGCGAACCATTGGCCGCGCGAACGAGGTAGACGAACCAGGGTTTGCTGACAGGCACCGACGGTTCGGCGGCAATGACGGAAGATTCGCTCGAGGTGCTCACGTGACGATCAAGGCTTGAAAGAAAACAAGCTGCGATCTTATCAGCGACTGGCCTGGAATGCCTTCAACCCCTTCAAGGCCTGAGCACGCACGGCGTTACCTACCAGCGGGGTCCAGCCTAACAACAGCCCTTTGAAACCCAGTGCCTGACGCGACCAGCGCCACAGATCAAAACTGTCGTGGTGCTCGCAGATCTTGCCGTCGCGGAACACGAATCGCGCCTGAATGTCATTGACCACGATATTGCCGGTCTGGCTGAACAGGTACGTCGCCACCCAATGGGCGCCACCAGTGCGCTCATCGCTGCGCACGTTATCGAAGGTCAGGGAGAAGTCCTTGGCGCGGGTGGTGAGCATGCGCCACATATCGCCGGCATCGCGCCCGCGCAGTTCGCCGAACGCCGGATCACTGAACACCACGTCGTCGGTGTAGCAGGCGCTCATGGCCTCGGCATCCAGCCGCTGGAAGGCTTGATAGAACCGGGTGATCAAGGCGTCGTGGGCGTCACTCATGGGCAGGCTCCGGAAAATAGGCAGATTGCCAGCACGATAATCTGCAAACGGACGAAACACCATCAGCATTCGCCCCCCGAATACCGACAGTGTGTGCGAATCAGATCTTTTCGCTTTCGACCTGCACATACAGCGAACGCCCTGCGCCGAGGCCGGCGATGATCGCGCCGAGACCAATGACACCGAAGATCCAGCCCAGGGCGCTCCAGCCGCCAGTCCAGTCATGCACCACACCGACTGCGAACGGCCCCATGGATGCCAGGGTGTAGCCGAAACCCTGGGCCATGCTCGACAGGTTGGCGGCGACATGGGCATCCCTCGAGCGCAGCACGATCAGGGTCAATGCCAGGCTGAACGTAGCACCCTGCCCCAGTCCCAGCAGGATTGCCCAGCCCCACAGACCTTCGATCGGCGCATACAGGCAACCGAACAAGCCGCCGAGGGTCATTGCCATGACGATCACGATCGCCAGTCGCTGATCCTTGCCACGGGTCGCCAGCCACGGTGCCGCCAACGAGCTGATCAACTGGACAATCACCGACCCCGACAGCACCAGACCGGCCTGGGTTGGCGTCAGACCGCGACCGATCAGAATCGACGGCAGCCAACCGAATACGATGTAAGCCAGAGACGATTGCAGGCCCATGTACAAGGTCACTTGCCAGGCCAGCGGATCGCGCAACAGGCCTCGGACCCGATAGGCAACGTTATGTGCGCCGTGTTTCTGACCGACTTGCGGCAGCCAGAACATCGCCGCGACCAAGGCCGGAACCACCCAGAAGCCAAGGCCCAGCGCCCAACTCTTGTCGAAATGTTCGCTCAACGGCACGGTCGCGCCAGCCGCCATGGCCGCGCCCAGGCACAGGGCCATGGTGTAGACGCCGGTCATGGTGCCGGCCTGTTTCGGGAAGTCGCGCTTGACGATACCGGGCAGCAGCACGCCGATCACCCCAATGCTGGCGCCAGCCAGCACGCTACCGGCGAACAGGCCGACCTCGCCGAACGAACTGCGCAAAATGATCCCGCTGGCCAGCATCAGGAGAATCCCCAGCACCACCCGCTCGGCACCAAAACGTCGCGCAAGCACCGGCGCCAACGGCGCGAACAGACCAAGGCAAAGCACCGGCAAGGTGGTCAGCAAACCGGCCTGGGCAGCCGATAGCCCCAGTGTTTTCGAGACCTCGCTGAGCATCGGCGCCATGCTCGACAGCGCCGGACGCAAGTTCAGCGCCACCAGAATCAGCCCCAGCAGCAACAGCCACGGACGCCGCAGGAGCGGGTGACTTCGCTGAACCTCTGCATCATCGGCCTCGGCATCGATCAACAGCTCTTCGAGCTCCGCCGTCCGCTTGAGCTCAGTGGTGCGGCTGTGGCTCGCCTGCTGACTGGACATCGGATTCTCGGTTTCAAGGTTCATTGATCAATTGCCTCATCAGGGCTTTGGCCCGTTCCGGGTCGCGTTGTTCGACGGCATCGAGCAGCTCGATATGCAGGTCGAACACCGCTTGGCGTCGGGGGGTGACGTTCAGGGTCTGACGCAACTGCGCGCCCACGACGCTGGAGAAATAGCGATACAGCTCGCTGAGGGTCGGGTTGTGCGCCGCGTCCACCAGACGACGGTGGAACACTAGGTCACAGGCGATGTAGGTGTCGAGATCGCCGTGGTAGTGACTGCCGCTGACGCCCAGCGCCTCGCGCAACGCCACCAGGTCTTCATCGGTGCGGCGTAATGCAGCCAGACCGATGGCTTCGACTTCCAGAATGTGCCGGGTTTCCCGAGCCTGTTCCTGAGAGCAGCGGGACAGCGCCTTCATCGTATCCAAAGGATCGACTACCGCCCGCACGTAGCTGCCGTCGCCCTGGCGGATCTCGATCAACCCGGAAAACGCCAACACGCGCATGGCTTCGCGCACGGTGTTGCGACTGATGCCCAGCTCCGTCGCCAATTCCGGCTCGGTGGGCAAGCGCTGGCCGACCGTCCAGACACCTTGATTAATGCGCAGGCGCAACTGGTCCAGGGCCTGATCGACCAAGGACCGTTTAATTAATGGAGAAATATCTGACATAGAATTCGCCCTTTCATCCAATCATAGGATGAATTTTCTGACATGTTAGTCAGCTTCGTCCGACAAGGCAACGGGCTCACGCAAACCCTGTAGGAGCCGGCTTGCTGGCGATGGCGATCGTACCGACACATTCAGAACTGAACTTTGGCAATGCCCCTCACTATTGCGTACTAGCCTTCTGTTTCTCTCAAAACACAGGAGGGCAATGGAATGCCCGATCTTCCCCATGCCAATCGCTTACGCGCCGGACGTTATTCCCAAACCGGCCAAATCTACCTGCTGACAGCTGTCACCTGGAATCGCACCCCGTTTTTTACTGACTGGCGGGCAGGACGTCTGGTGGTAGACCACTTTCGTCAGGCGCAGACAGAAGAATGGGTCGATTCCCTCGCCTGGGTGGTGATGCCCGGCCATTTTCATTGGCTGGTCGAACTGAAGAACAACTCGTTGTCGGCGTTGGTGCTGGCAACCAAATCGCGCAGCGCGCGGGCGGTAAACGCGCGACTGGAGCGCAGAGGGATGGTATGGCAGAGAGGTTTCCATGATCGCGCGATTCGCCGTGAAGCGGATCTGCAAGCGGTCGCCCGATACATCGTTGCCAATCCATTGCGTGCGGGGCTTGTCACACGTGTGCACGATTACCCATTGTGGGATGCCAAATGGCTATAGCCGGGATACTCGGTGGCGTCTGGTATGCCGCCATCGCCAGCAAGCCGGCTCCTACAGGGTTCGCGGTCAGCAGGTGGAGCGTTTCATTGGAGCAAAAAAAACCCGGAACAGAGTCCGGGTTTATTTCACTGCCAAGCGCCTATCAATGCAGGATCTGGCTCAGGAACAACTTCGTCCGCTCGTTCTGCGGGTTGTCGAAAAAGTCGTTCGGCGCGGCCTGCTCGACGATTTCACCCTTGTCCATGAAGATCACGCGGTTGGCCACGGTACGGGCGAAGCCCATTTCGTGGGTCACGCAGAGCATGGTCATGCCGTCTTCGGCCAGGCCGATCATGGTGTCCAACACCTCTTTCACCATCTCCGGGTCGAGTGCCGACGTCGGTTCGTCGAACAGCATGATTTTCGGTTTCATGCACAGGGCACGGGCAATCGCCACACGCTGTTGCTGACCACCGGACAGTTGCCCCGGGTATTTATGCGCCTGCTCTGGAATGCGTACGCGCTCCAGGTAATGCATGGCGATTTCTTCGGCCTTGCGCTTGGGCATCTTGCGTACCCACATCGGCGCCAAGGTGCAGTTCTGCAGAATGGTCAGGTGCGGGAACAGGTTGAAGTGCTGGAACACCATGCCGACTTCACGACGGATCGCTTCGATCTGCTTGAGGTCGTTGGTCAGTTCCACGCCATCGACCACGATACGGCCCTGCTGGTGTTCTTCCAGGCGATTGAGGCAACGGATGGTGGTGGATTTGCCGGAACCCGACGGGCCGCACAGCACGATACGCTCGCCCTGCTTGACGTTCAGGTTGATGTCTTTCAACACGTGGAACTGGCCGTACCACTTGTTTACGCCCTGCATCTGAATAATGCCTTGAGGACTCACAGGCTGTTTGATCGCTTCACTCATAAACTACGCTCCTAACGCTTGTGGCCAGTGTCCAGCTTGCGTTCCAAATGCATGGAATAGCGGGACATACCAAAACAGAAAATCCAGAACACCAGGGCCGCGAACACATAGCCTTCAGTGGCCATGCCCAACCATTTCGGGTCGGCGGCGGCTTGCTTGACGCTGTTGAGCAAGTCGAACAGGCCGATGATGATCACCAGGCTCGTGTCCTTGAACAGCGCAATGAAGGTGTTGACGATGCCAGGGATTACCAGCTTCAGGGCTTGCGGCAAAATCACCAGGCCCATACTGCGCCAGTAACCGAGGCCCATTGCCGCAGCCGCTTCGTACTGACCTTTAGGGATCGCTTGCAGACCGCCACGCACCACCTCGGCGATGTACGCCGACTGGAACAGGATCACGCCGATCAACGCCCGCAGCAATTTGTCGAAGTTCATGCCTTCGGGCAGGAACAACGGCAACATCACCGACGACATGAACAGCACCGTGATCAACGGCACACCGCGCCAGAACTCGATGAAGGTCACGCAGACCACCCGAATCGCCGGCATGTTCGAACGACGGCCCAGGGCCAGCACGATACCCAGCGGCAGTGCGCCGACGATACCGACGGTAGCGATCACCAGGGTCAGCATCAGGCCGCCCCACTGGCTGGTCGCCACCTGGCTCAGACCGAATACACCACCGTGCAGCAGGAGGTAGGCAATGATCGGATAGAGCACCAGAAAGCTCAGGCCGTAGATTGCCTTGTGCGGAACACGTGCGATGAACAACGGCGCCACGCCGATAACTGCCAGCCACACGGTCAGGTCCACGCGCCAGCGCAAGTCCACCGGGTAGTAGCCATACATGAACTGGCCGAAGCGCTGCTCAATGAACACCCAGCAAGCGCCGGCCTTGGTGCAATCGGCACGGGTGGTGCCGACCCAATTGGCGTCGAGGATCGCCCAGCTCACGAGAGGCGGAACTATCAGGTAAATCAGATAGAACGCGAACAACGTCAGCAGGGTGTTGATCCAGCTGGAAAACATGTGCGCCCGCATCCACGCCACGACACCGATGCTGCTGCTCGGTGGAGGCATGTCGGGTTTGAAAGTATGAGTCGTCATGCGCTCTTCCTTACCGCTCGATCAGCGCAATGCGCTTGTTGTACCAGTTCATCAGCAGGGAAATGCTGATACTGATCGCCAGGTACACGCTCATGGTGATGGCAATGACTTCGATCGCCTGTCCGGTCTGGTTCAGCACCGTACCGGCAAACAACGACACCATCTCCGGATAACCGATACCGGCCGCCAGCGAGGAGTTTTTCGCCAGGTTCAGGTATTGGCTGGTCAGCGGCGGAATGATCACACGCAGGGCTTGCGGGATGATCACCTTGCGCAGGGTCGGACCGTTGCGCAGCCCCAGCGAGTGAGCCGCTTCGGTCTGGCCGTGGCTGACCGACTTGATGCCCGAACGCACGATTTCGGCGATGAACGCCGCGGTGTACACCGTCAGGGCCAGGGTCAGTGCCAGCAGTTCAGGGATCAGCACCCAGCCGCCTACAAAGTTGAAACCTTGCAGCTGTGGCATTTCCCAATGCAGCGGCGCACCGAAGATCAATGCGCACAACGCAGGGATCACCAGGAACATTGCCAGGCCTACCCAGAATTTGTGGAACGGTACGCCGGTCTCTTCGAAACGCTTGTTGGCCCAGCGGCACATCAGCACGATCGCGACAATGGCCACGACGATGCTCACCACAAACGGCCAGAAACCGTTCGCTGTCAACGCTGCCGGCATGTTCAGGCCGCGGCTGCTGACGAAGAAGGTGTCGCCGAAGTTATGGCTATTGCGCGGCCCTGGCATGGTGAGAAACACCGCGAAGTACCAGAACAGGATTTGCAGCAGCGGCGGAATGTTACGGAAGACCTCGACATAAACCGTCGCCATCTTGGCAATGATCCAGTTCTTCGAGAGTCGTGCCACACCGACGATGAAACCGAGGATCGTCGCCAGGATCACGCCGATGAACGTCACCAGCAAGGTGTTGAGCAGGCCGATGACAAACACCCGGGCATAACTGTCCGATTCGGTGTAGTCGATCAGGTGCTGAGCGATGCCGAAACCGGCGCTGCGCTCAAGAAAGCTAAAACCGGAGGTAATGCCCCGGTGTTGCAGGTTGGTTTGAGTGTTGTCGAACAGGTACCAACCCATCCCGACCACGGCGAGAACCGTAATGATCTGAAACAGCCACGCACGCACTCGCGGATCGCTGAGGCTGAACCTCTGCTTTGGTGCGCCGATTGAATTTTGCATGAAGTGCCCCGGAAATAATGGAACAGAACATCACCCGGTGGTTGGCCCACCGGGCGATAGAACCATCAGCGCACTGGTGGTGCGTATTGAATGCCGCCGTTGGTCCACAGGGCGTTCAAGCCACGATCGATTTCCAGCGGAGTGCCCTTGCCGAGGTTTCTCTCGAAGACTTCGCCGTAGTTACCGACCTGCTTGACGATTTTCACCACCCAGTCTTTCGGCAGCTTCAGATCCTTGCCGTACTCACCGTCGGCGCCCAGCAGACGAGCAACGTCCGGGTTCTTGGTCGACTTGGCTTCTGCCTCGACGTTCTTCGAAGAGATACCGGCTTCTTCTGCGTTGAGCATCGCGTAGCCAACCCAACGAACGATTGCCAGCCACTCATCGTCGCCGTTACGCACGACCGGCCCCAAAGGCTCTTTGGAGATGGTTTCAGGCAGAACGATGTAATCTTTCGGCGAGGCCAGTTTGCTGCGCTGTGCATACAACTGGGACTTGTCGGAGGTCAGCACGTCGCAACGACCGGATTCCAGCGACTTGGCGCTTTCATCGGAAGTGTCGAAGGTGATCGGGGTGTACTTCAGGCCGTTGGCGCGGAAGTAGTCGGACACGTTCAGCTCGGTGGTGGTACCGGCTTGAATACAGATGGTCGCGCCATCCAGTTCCTTGGCACTTTTCACGCCCAGCTTGCTGTTGGCCAGGAAGCCTACGCCGTCGTAATAGGTGATGAAGCCAGGAAACTTCAGGCCCATGCCCGCATCACGGGAGCTGGTCATGGTGGAGTTGCGCGACAGCATGTCGATTTCGCCGGATTGCAGAGCAGTGAAACGCTCCTTGGCATTCAACTGGCTGAATTTGACCTTGGTCGCATCACCAAACACTGCAGCAGCTACAGCGCGGCAGAAGTCAGCATCGATGCCAACGATCTTGCCGGTAGAGTCCGGAACCGAGAAACCCGGCAAACCGTCACTCACACCGCACTGTACAAAACCTTTCTTCTGCACTGCATCCAGGGTTGCACCCGCCTGAGCGAACCCACTGACACCGAGCACTGCAGCTGCAGTCACGACGGCCAGGGTGGATTTCAACATCTTCATTCAAACCTCCAGTTTTGCTCTTGTTGTGTCGGAGCTTGAGCCCTGTCGCACCCTTTTGAGGCGTTGCTGACCCTTGTTGGCTTTTTTTAGGGTCAACCGACGTAAGGACCGTCGCTATGAGTCTAGTAGGAGAAAATCCACATCATGGATAACTCACTTCTCACCAATCGGCCGAACGGGCTGTAGCCCTTTCACGTTCGCGAAGCCCGTAGCGGCCACTGGCGAACATCCATCACCGGATTCTTTGCTATCCCACGACTAGCCATACACTGATAGTGTTACCGCCAGGCACGAGATTGGTTGCACAGGGTTCCCCATAGCAAAGCCCGTACCAGACCGCTCGCTAAAGCGATTCAGCGACAGGTCAATAGCAAAACTTTCAACCTTGCGACATCTTCTTAACTGATCAACCGATGGCGCACTCGAACCTCGCACACAATGAGAGCGCACGCACAACAATGGAGCAGACATGACCGAGCCCCTGATTCTTCAACCCGTCAAGCCCGCAGACGCCTGCGTAATCTGGCTGCATGGGCTGGGTGCCGACCGCTACGATTTTTTGCCGGTAGCTGAAGCGTTACAGGAAAACCTGCTCACTACCCGTTTCGTTTTGCCCCAGGCTCCGACCCGCGCCGTCACCATTAATGGTGGCTACGAGATGCCAAGCTGGTACGACATATTGGCCATGAGCCCGGCACGCGCCATCAGCCGCGAGCAGTTGGAGGAGTCCGCGCAACGGGTCGTGAATTTGATTGAAGTGCAGAAGGCCGGCGGAATAGACGCCTCGCGGATCTTTCTCGCCGGTTTTTCCCAGGGCGGCGCCGTGGTTTTGCACACAGCCTTCCTGAAATGGCAGGGACCGTTGGGCGGTGTACTTGCGCTCTCGACTTATGCCCCGACATTCAGCGATGAACTGGAGCTTTCCGCCAGCCAGCAGCGCATTCCCGTGTTGTCGTTGCATGGTCAGTATGATGACGTCGTGCAAAACTCCATGGGCCGGACCGCCTACGAGTATTTAAAGCAGCATGGTGTCACCGTGACATGGCAGGAATACCCAATGGGCCACGAAGTGTTACCCGAAGAAATTCGCGACATCGGCGTCTGGCTCGCCGAGCGTTTGCGCTAAAAGCTACCCTTTGATCCATCGCACTACGCCGCGCCCGATTCTTGCATTACACTGGCCGGCGTACATTCCTTAACCAATTGATGAGATGACCGTGCTCAAAGCACTCAAGAAAATGTTCGGTAAAAGCGAGGCTGAGCAGCTCGCGCCAGGCTCCAGCGCTCCTTCTCATACCCCCAGCCACCGTACCGACGGTAATCAGCCTGGCCGGACCGCAACCGTAGCGGCACCGAAACACGAGCCGGTGACCACACCGACCGCCCCCTCTGCTCCGGCCATTGCCTCTGAACAGCCGCGCAGCGAAGCCCCGAAACCGGCAAAACCACGCCGCGAACCGAAGCCAAAGGCGCCGGTCATCCCCTGGAAACTCGAAGACTTCGTCGTCGAACCCCAGGAAGGCAAAACCCGCTTCCACGATTTCAAACTCGCCCCCGAACTGATGCACGCCATTCAGGACCTGGGCTTTCCTTATTGCACGCCGATCCAGGCACAGGTGCTTGGCTTCACCCTCGCGGGCAAAGACGCCATCGGTCGCGCCCAGACCGGTACCGGCAAAACCGCCGCGTTCCTGATTTCGATCATCACGCAGCTGCTGCAAACCCCGCCACCCAAAGAACGCTACATGGGTGAACCGCGAGCATTGATCATCGCCCCGACCCGGGAACTGGTGGTGCAAATCGCCAAGGACGCGGCCGACCTGACCAAGTACACCGGCCTCAACGTCATGACGTTTGTCGGCGGCATGGACTTCGACAAGCAGCTCAAGCACCTCGAAGCCCGTCACTGCGACATCCTCGTGGCCACTCCGGGCCGCTTGCTCGACTTCAACCAGCGCGGCGACGTGCACCTGGACATGGTCGAAGTCATGGTGCTGGACGAAGCCGACCGGATGCTCGACATGGGTTTCATCCCGCAGGTGCGTCAGATCATTCGCCAGACTCCACCGAAGAACGAGCGTCAGACGCTGCTGTTCTCCGCGACCTTCACCGACGACGTGATGAACCTGGCCAAGCAATGGACCACCGACCCGTCGATCGTCGAGATCGAAGCGCAGAACGTGGCCAGCGAAAACGTCGAGCAACACATCTACGCAGTGGCCGGCGCCGACAAGTACAAACTGCTCTATAACCTGGTCAACGATAACGGCTGGGAACGGGTGATGGTCTTCGCCAACCGCAAGGACGAAGTGCGGCGCATCGAAGAACGCCTGGTGCGCGATGGCGTCAACGCCGCGCAACTGTCCGGCGATGTGCCGCAGCACAAGCGTATCAAGACCCTGGAAGGTTTCCGCGAAGGCAAGATCCGGGTTTTGGTCGCCACCGACGTGGCCGGTCGCGGCATTCACATCGACGGCATCAGCCACGTGATCAACTTCACCCTGCCGGAAGTCCCGGACGACTACGTGCACCGCATCGGTCGTACTGGCCGTGCCGGCGCCGATGGTGTGTCCATCAGCTTTGCCGGTGAAGACGACTCCTACCAGCTACCGTCCATCGAGGCGCTGCTGGGTCGCAAGATCAGTTGTGAAACGCCACCGACGCATCTGCTGCGGGCGGTTGAGCGCAAGCGCCCATAACAAAGGTCGCAGAATAAAAGGCGCAGCCGGAGACGGACTGCGCTTTTTTTTCGTCCGGTTTTTTCAACAGGAGCTTGCTCGAGACAACTAAAAGTCCATAATGGACAAATTAGTTTACTTTCAGCACCCGGAGTCGACCATGCCCAGCACGCCTTACGTGATCACCCAACCCCAGGCCCGCGAACTGTTGGCGCAAGTCGACGTGCCGCAGATCCTGCGCAAGCTGTTCCGCGACCTGGCCGCCGGGCAAGCCGTGCAACCGGCCCAGCAGTTGGTGGAATTCCCGAAAGGTGCCGGGGACTTCATCAACTACTTGGGCGTGCTGGCCGAAGACGGCGTGTATGGCGTCAAGACGTCGCCCTACATCGTGCGTGAGCAAGGCCCATTGGTGACCGCCTGGACGCTGCTGATGTCGATGCAGACCGGCCAGCCGCTGCTGCTCTGCGATGCCGGTGAACTGACCACCGCACGCACCGCGGCGACGACGGCGGTGGCGGTCGATGCCCTCGCACCGCTGAAGGTCCAACGCCTGGCGATCATCGGCAGCGGCAAAGTGGCCCAGGCGCACCTGCACTATGTGAAGAACCTGCGAGACTGGCAAAGCATCAGCCTGTATTCACCGAGCTTGCGCGGCAAGAACGCCGAAACGCTGGCGCAACTCGAAAGCCTCGATCCACGGCTGACCCTCGCCGACAGTTGCGACAACGCGATACAAGACGCTGACGTAATCATGCTTTGCACTTCGTCCGCCGGACCGGTGATCGACCCGTCTATTCTGAGCAAACCGGCGCTGATCACGTCCATCAGCACCAATGCTCCGCGTGCCCATGAAGTGCCGCCGCAGAGCCTCAATGACATGCAGGTATTCTGCGACTATCGCCAGACGACCCCGGGCTCGGCCGGCGAAATGCTGATCGCCGGTGAACAGCATGGCTGGGACAAGCGCTCGATAGTCGGCGACCTGCCCGACTTGCTCAGCGAAAAAGTGCAGCGCCCGGACTACGACCGACCTGTGTTTTTCCGCTCCATCGGCCTGGGCCTGGAAGACATCGCACTGGCCAATGCCATTTACCGCCTACTGGGCTAACACCCGCTCCCACAGGGATCCCCAACAATTTCGGCATTTACGCCCCATCAGGAGACGTTCATGAGCCAGGCAGATTTCATCATTATCGGCGGCGGGATTGCCGGTGCTTCCACCGGTTTCTGGCTGTCGCAGCACGGACGGGTGATTGTGCTCGAGCGCGAATCCCATCCGGCCTATCACTCCACCGGACGCTCGGCGGCGCTCTACACCGCCGCCTACGGCACGCCCCAGGTTCGGGCATTGACCCTGGCCAGCCGCGATTTCTTCGATGCACCACCGCCCGGTTTCTGCGAACACCCGCTGCTGACCCCGCGCGGTGAGATGACCGTCGACTTCACTGGCGATCCGGCCGAGTTGAACAATCAATACCTGAGCGCCAAAGCCACCGTGCCGCAGATGCAACTGCTCAGCGCCGACGAAGCCTGTGCGCGTCTGCCGATCCTGCGTCGGGAAAAAGTCCATGGCGCGATCTACGACCCAACCGCCAGCGACATCGATACCGATGCCCTGCACCAAGGCTATCTGCGCAGTATCCGGCGCAATAAAGGCGAGGTGCATACCGACAGTGAAGTGCTGAGCCTGGCCCGGGATACCGAAGGGCTATGGCAGGTTCAAACCGCCACTCAGACCTTCAGCGCCCCGATCATCATCAACGCCGCCGGCGCCTGGGCCGACAAGGTTGGCGAGCTGGCCGGCGCACAGCCTCTGGGCCTGCAACCCAAGCGCCGGACAGCCTTTATCTTCGCCGGCCCCGAGGGCCTGGATAGCCATGACTGGCCAATGCTGGTCAGTCTCGATGAATCGTTCTACATGAAACCCGACGCCGGCATGTTCCTCGGCTCACCGGCCAACGCCGACCCGGTGGAACCGCACGACGTGCAGCCCGAAGAACTGGACATCGCCATGGGCATCTACCAGATCGAAGAGGCCACCACCCTGACCATCCGCCGCCCGACCCGCACCTGGGCCGGCTTGCGCAGTTTCGTGCACGACGGGGATTTGCTGTCCGGCTTCGATCAACACGTATCGGGCCTGTTCTGGGTGGCGGGACAAGGCGGCTACGGCATCCAGACGTCACCGGCCATGGGCCAGGCCAGTGCTGCACTGGTACGCGGCGAAGCCTTGCCCGAACAGCTCACCCGTTTCGGTCTGGACGCCGCGATGCTCTCCCCCGCCCGCCTGGGTTGATCCTGATCCTCAGGTGACGTGCCCACACGATTGCGGCAAACTTCCAGTGCCCCTTTTTAAAGGGGCACTGACGCTGGCCTGGAGCTCCACTGTATGAACGCACCTGAAAAAAACTCGGCCCTGGACAATGTGTCCATGGACAACTTCCGCGCGATTGCCGATGCCATCGCCACGTTGTTCTTCCCTCACGCCGAGGTGGTGCTGCACGACCTGCGCACACAAAAGGTCGACTACATCGCCAACAACCTGTCCAAACGGGAAATTGGAGACGACTCGTCGCTGGAGGACATGCTCAGCGAAGAGGTCAGTGAACGAAACATCGGGCCGTACGAAAAGCTCAACTGGGACGGCCAGAAGATTCGCAGCCTCAGCAGCGTGCTGCGCGACAGCGAAGGGCAACCGCTGGCAGTGCTGTGCATCAACCTGAATATCTCGTTGTTCGAGAACGCGAAGGCGGCGCTGGATTTGTTCCTGTCGCCGACCAAGCTGATTCCGCAACCGGACTCACTGTTTCGCGATGACTGGCAGGAACGGATCAACACTTTTCTGCATGCCTGGCTGCGCGAGCGCCAGTTGAGCCTTAATGTGCTGACCCGCGACCACAAACGCGAACTGGTGCTGGCGCTGCACGCCGAAGGCGCCTTCAAAGGCAAAAGCGCCTCCAACTACGTGGCCAATGTGCTGAACATGGGCCGGGCGACGGTGTACAAGCATTTGAAGGAATTGAAGGGCTGAAAATCAAAAGATCGCAGGCTGCGCCAGCTCCTACAGAGAAATGTGGTCCTCTTTAGGAGCTGCCGAAGGCTGCGATCTTTTTCCGATCAATCGCCGTAGATGTCGGACTTGAAGTACTTCTCCGAAATCTTCTGGTATTCGCCATTGGCGCGAATGCCGTCGATGGCCGCGTTCAGTTCACTGACCAACTCGGTGTTGCCCTTGCGCACGGCAATCCCGGCGCCCTCACCCACGTATTTCGGATCCTTGAGTTCCGGCCCGACAAAGGCGTAACCCTTGCCGCGCGGCATGGACAGGAAATCACTCAATGGAATGGTGTCGGCAAAAATGGCATCGAGGCGACCTGCCGCCAGGTCCATGTAGATTTCTTCGTTGTTGCCGTAACGCTTGACGTTGATGCCCTTCGGTTCGAAAACCTCGGTGGCGTAACGGTCGGTAGTGGTTGCGCGTTGAACGCCGACTGTCTTGCCCTTGAGGCTGGCGTACTGGTCATCGACCGCCGCGCCTTCCTTCATCACCAGTCGCGATGAGGTGAAGTAGTACTTGTGGGTGAAATCCACCGACTTCTTACGGTCTTCATTGATGGTCATGGACGACAGCGCCATGTCGATTTTCTTCACTTTGAGGGAAGGAATCAGACCGTCGAATTCGCCTTCGACCCATACACACTTGACCTTCATCTGCGCGCACAGGGCGTTGCCGATGTCGTAGTCGAAACCGACAATTTCACCTTTGTCGGTTTTCGATGCGAACGGCGGATAAGCCGCTTCAATACCGATACGCAGGCTTTTCTCGGCAGCGAACACGCTACTGCACGCCAACAGGCTCAGGGCCAGACCGGTGATGAGGGGGAATTTCTTCATGTTCGTTCTCTCGCGGGTTGTTGTTGGTTTGGCAAGACAGAAGAAAAAGCTGAAACAGGGAACGCCTTTTTTGTACTTATAAATCCATACTGGACTTTTATGTATTACCCGTCAATCGGGCGCATACAGATCTTCCAGCCTCTGGTCGGGAGGGGAATCAGTGGATTTTTGGGTGCAGAAGGCCTCTTCGCGGACAGGTCGGACCGCGAAGGCGTATTCGAAAGCACTGGAGGAATTACTGCTTCCAGCGATCCGCCGCCGCATGATCGCTGTCGCGCCCTTCAACCCAGCGCGCGCCATCACTAGTGTTTTCTTTCTTCCAGAATGGCGCGCGGGTTTTCAGGTAGTCCATGACAAAGGCGCAGGCATCGAACGCTGCCTGACGATGGGCGCTGGCGGCACCGACGAAGACGATCGGCTCGCCCGGCTCCAGCGCGCCGATGCGATGCAGCACTTCCAGCTTCAACAGCGGCCAGCGCTGCTCGGCCTCCGCGGCAATCTTGCCCAGGGCTTTTTCGGTCATGCCCGGGTAGTGCTCCAGAAACATCCCGGCGACGTCGAGGCCGTCATTGAAGTCGCGTACATAGCCGACAAAACTCACCACCGCACCGACGCCCACATTGGCCGCGTGCATGGCGTTGACCTCAGCGCCCGGGTCGAACGGCGTGGGCTGCACACGAATCGCCATGGCTCAGCCCCCGGTCACGGTTGGAAAGAAAGCCACTTCATCGCCATCGCCGACCGGTTCATCGAGCTGGCAGAGGTCTTCATTGCGGGCGCACATCAGGTTCTGCTCGCTCAACACTTCGGCGCCTTCACGTTGGGCCAGCAGTGCACGCACATCGTCAACCGTGGCGAAATCACCTTCAACCTTCACTGAATCCACGCCGAGCGCCTCACGGTAACGGGCAAAAAACTTCACGGTCACGTTCATGGCTGCTCCGCCTGAAAATGGCCGCTCTTGCCGCCGAGTTTTTCCAGCAGCCGCACGCTCTCGATGGTCATGCCGCGGTCCACGGCCTTGCACATGTCATAGATGGTCAACGCCGCGACACTGGCGGCGGTCAGTGCTTCCATCTCGACACCGGTCTGCCCGGACAACTTGCAGCGCGCCACGATGCGCACGGTGTCGTCGCCTTCGGCACTGAGTTCGACCTTGACGCCGGTGAGCATCAACGGATGGCACAGAGGAATCAGATCGCTGGTTTTCTTCGCCGCCTGGATACCGGCGATCCGCGCCACGGCGAACACATCACCCTTGGGATGACCGCCGCTGACGATCAACTGCAGGGTTTCGGGCAGCATGCGCACCAGCGCTTGGGCCGTCGCTTCGCGGAACGTCACGGCTTTTTCGGTGACGTCGACCATATTGGCGCGACCTTGGGAATCGAGATGAGTCAGCACAGCGTTACTCCTGATCAGGAGCATCGATTGTAAACCTGCGGGTCAATTTTCCGCACGCACGATTATCCGATCGACATGCCTCGCTCCTACAGAGGAAATGCGGGACACAAAAAACGGGGCGACCCGTGAGGTCGCCCCGTTTTTGTGGTTCAAGGTTACAGATGCGATTCGGCGTATTCGGCCAGAATCGAACGTGGCACCCCTTGCAGGGTGATGTGTACACCGTTGGGGAAGTCTTTGAAGCGTTCGGTCAGGTACGTCAGCCCGGAGCTGGTCGCGGACAGGTAAGGGGTGTCGATTTGCGCCAGGTTGCCCAGGCACACCACTTTGGAACCGGCGCCAGCACGGGTGATGATGGTTTTCATCTGGTGCGGCGTGAGGTTCTGGCATTCATCGATCAGGATCAGACTCTGCTGGAAGCTACGGCCTCGAATGTAGTTGAGGGATTTGAACTGCAACGGCACTTTGCTGAGGATGTAGTCGACGCTGCCATGGGTGTTTTCGTCATCCATGTGCAAGGCTTCGAGGTTGTCGGTGATGGCGCCCAGCCAAGGCTCCATCTTTTCCGCTTCGGTGCCGGGCAGGAAACCGATTTCCTGGTCGAGCCCCTGCACGCTGCGGGTGGCAATGATGCGCCGGTAGCGTTTGCTGACCATGGTCTGCTCGATGGCCGCCGCCAGGGCCAGGATGGTTTTACCGGAACCGGCCGCGCCGGACAGGTTCACCAGATGAATGTCCGGATCGAGCAAGGCGTACAGCGCCAGGCTTTGATAGATGTCACGCGGTTTCAGGCCCCAGGCTTCCTGGTGCAACAGAGGCTCCTGATGCAGGTCGAGGATCAACAATTTGTCGACCTGGATTTCCTTGATCCAGCCGACAAAGCCCTGTTCGTCGATGATGAACTCGTTAACGTGCACGGCAGGCAGGTTGTCGATCAGCTGCACCTGATGCCAGGTGCGACCATGATCCTGCCGGGTTTCGACTTTACTCACCCGGTCCCAGAAGGAGCCGGTCATGTTGTGGTAACCGTTGGGCAGCAACGAAACGTCGTCGACCAGTTGGTCGGTACTGTAGTCCTCGGCCGCGATCCCACAAGCCCGGGCCTTGAGGCGCATGTTGATGTCTTTTGTGACCAGCACCACGGGCAGTTTTGCATCACGCGCGCGCAGGTCGATCAGCTGGTTGATGATGATGTTGTCGTTCAGGTGCTCGGGCAGAATGATGTTCGGCTCGGCACGCTTGCTCATCAGAATTGACAGCAAGCCCTTGGGCCCGCCCTTGCCACGCTGGATCGGAACGCCGAGTTCGACGTCTTCAGGGCTGGCATCGCCCAGGGTCTTGTCGATCAGCCGAATGGCCTGGCGGCATTCCGCTGCAACGCTGTGAGGCCCGCTCTTGAGCTTGTCCAGCTCTTCAAGCACGGTCATTGGGATCGCGACGTGGTGTTCTTCGAAGTTAAGCAGGGCGTTTGGATCGTGAATCAATACGTTGGTATCGAGTACATAAAGGATTGGCTGGTTGGAAGGGCTACGTCCGTGATCATCCATACTCGGTCACCTTTGTGGGAGCCAGTCGACGCAATACCATGACAGTGCTGCGCCTCGAAGTGGCCACCGAAATCACCTGCTCAGACTCAAGTGATTGCAACCCAAACGGAGTCTTGGAAGACGCCACCTGTGTTGCAGGTTTCGGCGGTCTGTCTTCGTAATACTCCAAAACACATGACAGAAAAAAGCACTTTGACGTTTTTTTGAAGTTTATTTTTCAGAATGAC
Organism: Pseudomonas sp. Pseusp15; assembly: GCF_059492165.1. NCBI lineage: Bacteria > Pseudomonadati > Pseudomonadota > Gammaproteobacteria > Pseudomonadales > Pseudomonadaceae > Pseudomonas > Pseudomonas sp. Pseusp15. Next base: position 131,034 of record NZ_CP168523.1, on the reverse strand, counting down.
CAATAGCACTTGGCGGACTGCCAGCACCCCGCTAAAGTCGGAAGTCCGCCTGCATCGAAATCTCCTCCAAAAACGTCCCTGCCCCAATGTTTACGGGCTTTCCCCGTTTCAGCGAAACGCGTCCTGACAGTTTTCCCAACCGATCCCGCTTGGCGCCGTTTGCGTGATGAGCCAGGGCATCGCGGTTTTCAGCGCGTCCTGCTTCACATTGAAGTTGATCACCCCGTGCCGCCACAGCAGCATCAGGGTCAGCACCCGTTGCGCACTCTGGCTGCCCTTGAGCTTGCCGGCGCCGTCCTGGGCATCGATGTCCCACAGTGCCACCTGCAAACCCTGAGACCTGAAGAAGCCTTCAGCATCGGACCGACGCTGGCCATCGGGCGGACGAAACAGCGGCACGTAATTCTCCGGCAGCTTGCCCTTGACCAGCTCGGCGCTGCGCCGCACCGAGTCCTGCCAGTCTTGCCAGTGGCTGTGGGAACGGAACTCCCAACCCTGCACACCAACGCATTGCTGCGAATAGGTCCCTTGCAGACTGGTCGCCGAACCTTCAGCCAGACGGGCCTGGATGTCCTTGCCGAGGACGAAGAACGTCGCGCTCATGTTCGATTTGCGCAGGTACTCGGTGACCCAGGCAGTGTTATCCGGCACGGCATTGGCAGCGCTGTCGAAAGTCAGCAGGAACAGGCGATCATTCATGGCATCGCCATTGCGCTCATAGTCGCCAAAACGATCGACTTCGCTGCTGGTCTGCGGGAACAGCGCGGCCTTGCGCAATTGCTCGTCCAGATACTGGGCGTGGAACAACCGGCTCGGCTCGGCCCACTTGATGTAGTAGCTGTCGTTGCTGATCTGAAACTTGGCCGCTTGCTCACGCAAGGTATCCATGTCCTCGACGAGGAAACAGAAAGAGGCATCCTGATCGCAACTCTGCTGGGCGAAGTTGTAGTTGCTCAGCAACCGCTGCCACATGCGCTGGCGCAGCTGGTTGACCGACTCCAGATTGACGGTGCGCAGGCCCAGGCGTTGAGCCAGGCTTGCTTCATCGAGCGATTCGCTGGCGAGCAGGACGCGGGCGAACATGAGGATTTCGGCCCGGGAGGCAACGTCGAACAGGGTCGGGTTGCTGAGCCGCTCAGGCCAGGTGCTGCGATCCAGCGTCGCCACATCGCCCGGCGCCGCCTGGGCGACGAAACTCAACAGCGAGGCGAAGAATAGAAAAACGATACGCAATGGGATGTCTCCATAACAAAACCCGCGCGGCACTATAGCCGATAGCGTTCAAATTCCCGCATCTGCGCCGAACTCATTGTGGCGAGGGAGCTTGCTCCCGCAGGGCTGCGAAGCAGACCCAAACCGACAAATACTTTCTCTGGATAAATCCATGCGCCTGTATTGCGACCGCTTCGCGCTCAAGCGGGAGCAAGCTCCCTCGCCACAGGATCGCCTTCTGCCACAAAACCTGGCGACACCACCGATCACCTATGACACCCATAGCTGGAGTCAACACAGACAACCCCCTAGAATCGCCCCCACGATTAAAGGAGCCGACTTCATGCTGATGGTGATTTCCCCCGCCAAGACCCTCGATTACGAAACACCGCCGGCGACCCAGCGCTTCACTCAGCCGCAATACCTCGACCACTCCCAGGAACTGATCCTGCAACTGCGCGACCTGACACCGGCGCAGATCAGCGAGCTGATGCACGTCTCCGACAAGATTGGCGGCCTCAATGCCGCACGTTTCGGCAGCTGGACCCCGGCCTTCACCCCAGCCAACGCCAAGCAGGCCTTGCTGGCATTCAAGGGTGACGTGTACACCGGCCTGAATGCACAAACCTTCAGCGAAGCCGACTTCGATTACGCCCAGCAGCACTTGCGCATGCTCTCCGGCCTGTACGGCCTGCTTCGCCCTCTGGACCTGATGCAGCCCTATCGGCTGGAGATGGGCACCAAGCTGGCCAATGCCCGTGGCAAGGATCTGTATGCCTTCTGGGGCACGCGGATCAGCGAATGGCTGAACGAAGCGCTGGCCGATCAGGGCGACGATGTACTGCTGAACCTGGCCTCCAACGAATACTTCTCGGCGGTCAAACGCAGCGCCTTGAACGCGCGCATCATCAATACCGAGTTCAAGGATTTGAAGAACGGCCAGTACAAAATCATCAGCTTCTACGCGAAAAAGGCCCGCGGGATGATGAGCCGCTTCGTCATCGAAGAACGCATCAATGACCCGGTCGCCCTCAAGCAGTTCGATGTTCAGGGTTATCGCTACAGCAACGAACAGTCTAAACCGGACAATCTGGTATTCCTGCGCGATCACGCACCGGAGTAACCAGACCCGCACTCAATTCGCGCACGACACCAACAACTTCGTCGTGCGCTACCCCTTCGATCCTCGAACAATCCCCGCCCTTTTCGCCGACTTATTGGCGCCAAAAAACAAGCACTCGATTTTCTAACTTTTGTTTCACTCGACTTTGCTGATTTTTTTCAGTAGTGGCACTGAAAATTTTTGTGAGTAGTGGCAAAAAAGTACCCAAGGCAATAATCACCCTATATATAAAGGGCGAAACGGCAAGTGCTATCAATATGAAAGCAGTGCCATCTTTTTCAATATTTCAAGAAATTCCAGAAATCGCGATGGGTGGACTGGAACTATGTCCAAATGCGTCGCTCATACCACCCGTAACGATTCTCTCGGCGAACGTACGAGATAACTTACACAGAGAAGCGGTCCCGATAGCGAAGTTGTCATATTAACTTGAACTTATGGATCACTTGTTTGGGCAACACATGAAGGACAGGAGATAACGCATCATTAATATCCCCTACAAGGCCACGGCTGCGCCCCTATAAACGTGCTCACCCGAGCACCCAACCGCTTGATTTACGGGCTTCTGGCCTGGCATTGAGCGCGCAAGACCTTTGCACGAACGTCCTCTGATTAGAGGGTCGGCTGCATAACAGGGCACGTCATAACAATAAGGCCTGGTTGCGCACTTCTTGAGTGCACTTATTTAGACACTCGGAACTTAGTATGCCTGCACCCGGCATTGTGACGCCTTTAAGGCCGCACTTGCGAGTGCATTATGACCGCTGAACACCATTAACTCCGGCCATGTAATGGCTTGTTGAACACAGTCTTGATTAACTGAGAGGTAAATGCGATGCGCATCAGCATATTTGGTTTGGGTTACGTCGGTGCAGTCTGTGCCGGTTGCCTGTCTGCACGGGGCCATGACGTCGTTGGCGTCGATGTTGCCAAAGACAAGATCGATATGATCAACGCCGGTCGTTCGCCGATCGTTGAACCCGGTCTGGGCGAACTTCTGAAACAGGGCATCGAGACTGGCCGTCTGCGCGGCACGACCAACTTCGCCGAGGCGATTCGCGACACCGACCTGTCGATGATCTGCGTCGGCACGCCGAGCAAAAAGAACGGCGACCTGGAACTGAACTACATCGAGGCCGTGTGCCGCGAAATCGGTTTTGTTCTGCGTGACAAAACCACCCGCCACACCATCGTCGTGCGCAGCACCGTATTGCCGGGCACCGTGGCAAACGTGGTCATCCCGATTCTCGAAGACTGCTCCGGCAAGAAAGCCGGCGTCGACTTCGGTGTTGCCGTGAACCCTGAGTTCCTGCGCGAAAGCACCGCAATCGCCGACTACGACCAGCCGCCAATGACCGTCATCGGCGAGTTCGACAAGGCTTCGGGCGACGTCCTGCAATCGCTGTACGAAGAACTCGACGCACCGATCATCCGCAAGGACATCGCCGTTGCCGAGATGATCAAGTACACCTGCAACGTGTGGCACGCCACCAAGGTGACCTTCGCCAACGAGATCGGCAACATCGCCAAGGCTGTCGGCGTCGATGGTCGTGAAGTGATGGAAGTGGTCTGCCAGGACAAGACACTGAACCTGTCCCAGTACTACATGCGTCCTGGCTTCGCGTTCGGCGGCTCCTGCCTGCCGAAAGATGTGCGCGCCCTGACCTACCGCGCCGGTTCCCTGGACGTCGAAGCACCGCTGCTCAACTCGCTGATGCGCAGTAACGAGTCCCAGGTACAGAACGCGTTCGACATCGTCTCCAGCCACGACAAACGCAAAGTCGCCCTGCTGGGCCTGAGCTTCAAGGCCGGCACCGACGACCTGCGCGAAAGCCCGCTGGTCGATCTGGCGGAAATGCTGATCGGCAAGGGCTACGACCTGAGCATCTACGACAGCAACGTCGAGTACGCCCGTGTCCACGGTGCGAACAAGGATTACATCGAGTCGAAGATCCCTCACGTCTCCTCCTTGCTCAACTCGAACTTCGAGGACGTGATCAACAACTCCGACGTGATCATCCTCGGTAACCGTGACGAGAAATTCCGCGCCCTGGCGCAGGAAGCACCGCACGGCAAGCAAGTGGTCGACCTGGTCGGCTTCATGTCTCAAGCCACCAGCGTCAGCAAGCGCACCGAAGGTATCTGCTGGTAACACGCCTGTAGGAGCTGTCGAGTGAAACGAGGCTGCGATCTTTCCCAGCTCACTTGAATCCCAAGCGAAAGATCAAAAGATCGCAGGCTTCGCCAGCTCCTACAGGGATTCTGGCGTTATCCAAACCGGGTGGCGCCAGTTTTCACAAGCCTGCCTTAACCCAATCGGGCTCCGCCCGAGATCGAGACGGATGCAGATTATGCACAGGCTAAAGCACGGCCTACTTCAGGCCGCCGGTTGGCTGTTTTACCTAAGTTTATTAATGGGCATCGCCCTGGCGTTGCCTCCGTCCACATTCGACTCCGAGTCGAAGGACTTCATCTTCCTGATCGGTATCGTCGGTATCTGGCGCTACTCGATGGGTGCCACGCACTTTTTGCGCGGCATGCTGTTTCTGTACGTGGTCTACCCGCACCTGCGGCGCAAAGTGCGCAAGCTGGGCAAAGAGGCAGACCCGTCCCACGTGTTCCTGATGGTCACCAGCTTCCGTATCGACGCGCTGACCACCGCGCAGGTCTACAGCTCGGTGATCCGCGAGGCCATTGACTGCGGCCTGCCGACCACCGTGGTGTGCTCCATCGTCGAAATGTCCGATGAGCTGCTGGTCAAGAGCCTCTGGAAACGCATGAACCCACCGACACGGGTCAAGCTCGACTTCGTGCGCATTCCCGGCACCGGCAAGCGCGACGGCCTGGCCTATGGTTTCCGCGCCATCTCCCGCCACCTGCCGGACGACCGTGCCGTGGTTGCCGTGATCGATGGCGACACCGTGCTGGCCGAAGGCGTCGTGCTCAAGACCGTGCCGTGGTTCCAGCTGTTCGGCAATGTCGGCGGCCTGACCACCAACGAGTTCTGCGAAGTGCGCGGCGGCTACATCATGAGCGAATGGCACAAACTGCGATTCGCCCAGCGCCACATCAACATGTGCTCCATGGCCCTGTCCAAGCGCGTGCTGACCATGACTGGCCGGATGTCGGTGTTCCGCGCCACCGTGGTCACCAACCCGGACTTCATCGCCGACGTGGAAAGCGACTCGCTGCAACACTGGCGCCTGGGCCGCTTCAAGTTCCTGACCGGTGACGACAAGTCGAGCTGGTTCAGCCTGATGCGCCTGGGTTACGACACGTTCTACGTGCCCGACGCCGCGATCCATACCGTGGAACACCCGCCGGAAAAGAGCTTCATCAAGGCCAGTCGCAAACTGATGTTCCGTTGGTACGGCAACAACCTGCGGCAGAACTCCCGCGCCCTGGGCCTGGGGATGAAACGCCTCGGCCTGTTCACGTCAGTGGTGCTGTTCGATCAGCGCGTGTCGATGTGGACGTCCCTGCTGGGCCTGACGGTGGCGCTCATCGCCACCTTCAAGTACGGCACCGCGTTCATCCTGGTTTACCTGCTGTGGATCGGCATCACCCGCCTGATCCTGACCCTGTTGCTGTCCTGTTCCGGTCACCGGATCGGCCCGGCATACCCGGCCATTCTCTATTACAACCAGATCGTCGGCGCGCTGGTGAAGATCTACGTGTTCTTCCGCCTCGATCAACAATCCTGGACTCGCCAGCCCACTTCTCTGACCCGTGATCTCGCCAGCTTTCAACGTTGGTTCAACACCTGGTCGTCTCGGACCATGACCTTCTCCGCCGGCAGCATCTTTGTCGCCGTGCTGCTGATGATGGTCTGACCGAACTCGCCTGAATTAACTAGGAAATCGCCCATATGAATACCGCCGTCAACAGCAACGTAGTGCACGAATCCGAAGCCCAGCGCCAACACGCCCGCGTGAAAATTCCGGCCAAGCTGCGTTTCTTCGGCCCTGACCGGACCCCGGTCGAAGCCCGGGTCATCGACCTTTCCGCCGGCGGCCTGGCGTTCAACGCCGGTCAGTTGCCGCTGAAGGTCGGCGATGTGCACAAGGCCCGCCTGCAATTCGTCATCGACAACCTCGGTCTGGCCATGGACGTGGAGTTGCAGATCCGCTCCGTCGACCGCCAGACCGGCCGCGTAGGTTGCCAGTTCCAGAACCTGGAACCCCGGGACATTTCCACCCTGCGCCACCTGATTACTTCGCACCTGGCCGGTGACATCGTCAGCGTGGGTGAAATGCTCGCAACCCTGCAACGCGACAACTTCACCAAGGCGCGCAAGGTCAAGGACGGCGGTCATGGCATGACCGCGCTCGGCCGTCTGAAAGCGGTGACCTTCAGCGCCGGTATCTTCGTGGTCGGCCTGGTGGCGTTCGGTTTTATCTTCAAATCGGTGTACGGCATGTACTTCGTCAGCCACGCCCAGGCTGGCCTGGTCAGCGTGCAAGGCATGAACATCACCATGCCGCGCGACGGCACCGTGCAGAGCCTGATCAAGGCTGACGGCGTTGCCGCCAAAGGCGCCCCGCTGGCGACCTTCAGCACCAGCATGCTCGACGTACTCAAAGGCCATCTGGACGAAAACCAACTGCAACCGTCCAAGGTTGAAGAGCTCTTCGGCAAGCAAATGACCGGCACCCTGACCTCTCCGTGCGATTGCACCGTGGCCCAGCAACTGGTGGCTAACGGTCAATACGCCAACAAAGGTGACGTGATCTTCCAACTGGTGCCACGCAATACCGAAGCCAACGTTGAAGCACGCTTCTCCTATCGCCAGTTCGGCGACGTGCGCCCAGGCACCACGGTCAGCTTCCAGATCGCCGGCGAAGACCAGACCCGTACCGGCAAGATCGTCAGCAGCACCAGCCTGAAAAGCGAAGACCTGTCATCCGATATCCGCGTGCAGATCAAACCTGACGAGCCGCTGGACAGCGCACTCGCCGGTCGCCCGGCGGAAGTGAACAGCACCCGTGGCCCGAACCTGAACTGGCTGATCAACAAAGCCATGGCCGCCGGTCTTTAAACAGAGGACATGCCCGTGACGACTCCACAAATCCTCAGAACACCGCGCACCCACATAGGATCACTGTGTGCAGTTGCACTGGCCGTAAGCCTGGCCGGTTGCGCCGGCCTGCCCGACCAGCGCCTGGCCAATGAAGCCCTCAAGCGCGGTGATACCACGCTGGCGGCGCAGAACTATCAGCAACTGGCCGACCTGGGTTACAGCGAAGCCCAGGTTGGGCTGGCCGACATTCAGGTCGACAGCCGCGACCCGGCACAGATCAAAAAGGCCGAGGCGACTTACCGCGCCGCAGCCAGCGTCTCGCCGCGGGCTCAGGCTCGCCTGGGTCGCCTGCTGGTGGCCAAACCTGGCGCCACCGAAGCCGAACACCACGAAGCCGAGGCACTGTTGAAGAAAGCCGCGACCAATGGCGAAGGCAACACCCTGATCCCGTTGGCGATGCTGTATCTGCAATTCCCGCACAGCTTCCCCAACGTCAACGCACAGCAGCAGATCAGCCAATGGCGCGCCGAAGGCAAACCGGAAGCAGGTCTGGCCCAGGTGCTGCTCTATCGCACCCAGGGCACTTACGACCAACACCTGAATGACGTGGAAAAGATCTGCAAAGCGGCGTTGAACACCACCGACATCTGCTACGTCGAACTGGCCACGGTCTATCAGAAACGTGGCCAGCCCGAGCAACAGGCCGAGCTGATCAAGCAGATGCAGGCCGCTCACAGCCGTGGCACCGTCTCCGCGCAACGGGTCGACAGCGTGGCCCGCGTGCTGGGCGATGCGAGCCTGGGCAAGACCGACGAAAAAACCGCTCAGTCGCTGCTCGAAGGCATCGCCCCGGGCTACCCGGCGTCCTGGGTCAGCCTGGCGCAGTTGCTCTACGACTTCCCTGAACTGGGCGACGTCGACACGATGATGAAGTACCTGGACAACGGCCGCGCCGCCGACCAGCCGCGCGCCGAACTGTTGCTGGGCAAGCTCTACTACGAAGGCAAGATGGTGCCGGCCGACGCCAAGGTCGCCGAAGAGCACTTCAAGAAAGCCCTCGGCCGGGAAGTCGCCGCCGATTACTACCTCGGCCAGATTTACCGTCGCGGTTACCTGGGCAAGGTCTATCCGCAGAAAGCCCTGGATCACCTGCTGACCGCTGCGCGCAACGGCCAGAACAGCGCCGATTTCGCCATCGCCCAACTGTTCTCCCAAGGCAAGGGCACCCGGCCCGACCCGGTCAACGCTTACGTCTTCAGCCAATTGGCCAAGGCTCAAGACACCCCGCAAGCCACTGAGCTTGCGCAAACACTCGAAGCGCAACTGCCGCCTGACCGGCTGGCCGAGGCCCAACGCCTGCTCAAACAAGAGCAAGCCATTCGTAGCACCGTGAGTCCGGACACGCTGGAACTGCACGCTTTGCAAGAAGAAGACGGCGAGGAATCCCTATGAAACTCAATCCATTCGTGCAGGCCGGTATTGGCCTGACATTCGCCCTGCTGTGGTCGTGCCCGACCCTGGCGGCCCTGACCGAAGACAAGAACTTCGGTCTCGAAGTCAAAGTTACCGGCCAGTCCGAAAACGACAGTGACCTGGGCACCGCCGGTGGCGGCGACGTTAACGGCGTCGGCCTCGACCTGCGCCCTTGGGTCTATGGCGAAAGCGGCGCGTGGAGCGCCTACGCGATGGGTCAGGCCGTGACGTCCACCGACATCATCGAAACCGACACCCTGCAGCAGTCCGACAACAGCGGCACCCAGACCACCGACAGCGGTGATCGCAAGACCAGGAAAAACTACCTGGCGATGCGCGAGTTCTGGGTCGGTTACCAGGGCCTCACGCCTTACCCTGGCGAGATCCTCAAGTTCGGTCGCCAACGCCTGCGAAACGACGACGGCCAATGGCGCGACACCAACATCGAAGCCCTGAACTGGACCTTCGACACCACCCTGTTGCGCGCCAACGTCGGTATCGCCGAACGCTTCAGCGAATACCGCACCGACCTGAAAGAACTGTCCCCCAAAGACAAGGATCGCCTGCACGCCTACGCCGATGCGGCGTATCAGTGGACACCCGGTAACTGGGTCGGCATTCGCGGTCATCACACCCACGATAACGGCAAGCTCGACTATCCGGAGCCGGGCGTGGCTGGCGATACTCTGGACAAGAAACAGAACGGCGACATCAGCTGGCTCGGCCTCACCGCCGACAGTGATGCCTACAACTGGCGCAACACCAACACCGTCAATTACTGGGGCAGCATCACCGGCATGAACGGCGACCGTGACACGGTCAACCCGTTGAATGCCGACGGCACTCGCCCGGCAGAAGCCAAGCGTGGTGAAGACCTGAACGGCTGGGCTACCGACCTGGGTGTTCGTCTGCGTCTCGATCCGCAGTGGCAAGTCGGTGCAGCCTATGCCCGCGCCAGCGCCGAGTACCAACAGAACGGCCTGGAAAGCAACCGCTCGAACTACACCGGTACTCGCTCGCGGGTTCACCGTTTCGGCGAAGCCTTCCGTGGCGAAATGAACAACATGCAGACCGCTACGCTGTTCGGCTCCTGGATGCTCAACGACGAATACGACGCCAGCCTGATCTACCACAAGTTCTGGCGTGTCGACGGCAACAAGCCGGTGGGCAACAACGGCATCAACGCTGTTGAAAACAACACCGACGACGCGACCGGCGCGATCCTCTCCAGCACCTCCTTGCCGCTGGAAGATGGCAACAAGGACCTCGGTCAGGAAATGGATCTGGTGGTCACCAAGTACTTCAAGCAAGGCCTGTTGCCGGCAGCGTTGAGCCAGTCGATCGATGAGCCTTCGGCCCTGGTGCGGTTCCGTGGCGGTGTGTTCAAGCCCGGCGATGCCTATGGCAAAGAAGTCGACTCGTACATGCACCGTGCGTTTATCGACGTGATCTGGCGCTTCTGATGCAAACCGCGAAGGGAGTGCCCGACATGAACAGCGCCAAGAAAGGCTCGATCAGCCTGCTGGCCGGCGCGCTGCTGCTGGCCAGCGCAGCCGCCTTCGCCACCGTCGAACCGGCCAAGTCTGTGCAACAGGGCAAATCGACGACCATAGCCAAGGGGCTGCAACAGGCCAAGACCTACACCGTCAGCAGCGCGCCAACTGCGCCGCTGGACCTGGCCAAGCCGAAACTGCCGGACACTTCTGGCTACACCGCCGAAGCCATTGCCGCGAAAATCGTGCGCACCAAGCCCGGCAAGATCAGCATACGCCGGATGATGCAGGAAGACGCCTTGAAGGACTTCATCGGCGGCGACAACAAGATGGCCGAGTGGGTGGTGCGTCAGCACGGCATCCCGCAGGCGATCTTCGTCGACGACGGCTACATGAACCTCAAGGACCTGACCAAGAAGCTGCCCAAGCAGTACCTCAGCGAAACGTCGCCAGGTGTGTTCCTGGCGAAGTTGCCGATCGTGGTGGGCAGACACGGCATTCTGGAAATCGACAAACAGACCCAGGAACTGCGCCTGTCCCAGGAGGCCGGCTCGTTCCTGGTCAACGACGGTCAGCTGTTTGTGCGTGATACCAAGATCACCGGTTGGAGCGAGAAGGCCAACGGCCCGGCGGCCTTCTCGTCGCCCAAGGAATTCCGGCCGTTCCTGTTGTCCTGGGGCGGCACCGAGACCTACATCGCCAACAGCAAGATCGCCAGTTTCGGTTACGCCAACAGTAAGTCCTACGGCGTGAGTATTTCCCAGTACACGCCGAACATGGCCAAGGTGCTCAAGCGCCCTGAACCGACCGGCTGGATCGTCGGCTCCGAGTTCTCGGACATGTGGTACGGCTTCTACTGCTACGAAACCCGCGACTTCGTGGTCAAGGGCAACACCTACAAAGACAACATCGTCTACGGCATCGACCCCCATGACCGTTCCCACGGTCTGATCATCGCCGACAACACGGTGTACGGTACCAAGAAGAAGCACGGGATCATTATTTCCCGTGAGGTCAACGACAGCTTCATCTTCAACAACCGCAGCTACGACAACCACCTGTCAGGCCTGGTGATCGACCGTAACAGCGTGAACAACCTGATCGCCTACAACGAGATCTACAAGAACCACACCGACGGCATCACCCTCTACGAGAGTGCCGACAACCTGTTGTGGGGCAACAAGGTGATCAGCAATAAGCGTCACGGCATCCGGATTCGTAACAGCGTGAACATTCGCCTGTACGAAAACGTCTCGATGGCCAACGGCCTGACCGGTGTCTACGGGCACATCAAAGACCTGAGCGACACCGACCGGGACATCAAGCTCGACCCGTTCGATGCCGAAGTGTCGCTGATCGTGGTCGGTGGTGAACTGGCTGCCAACGGCAGCGGACCGCTGTCGATCGACTCGCCGCTGAGCGTGGAGTTGTATCGCGTGTCGATGCTCGCACCGACCAAAACCAGCGGCATCAGCTTCTCGGGAATTCTCGGCGAGCGTCAGGATGAAATTCTCGACCTGCTGGTGCGCCAGCAGAAAGCCGTGCTGATCGACCCTGTCGAACGCCAGACCGAAATGCGGGACTGAGGATAATTTTATGCACCCACACTTGATCAAATTACTCAGCCTGTCGGCCCTGACCGCGGGTATTCTCGCGGCCAGCACTGGCGTGCGTGCCGAAGACGCCAAGGCACCGAGCTTCAGCGCCGAGCCGTGCTGCAGCCTGTGCCCGGCAGCCCACGACCCGAAGAACTACACCACCCGCTATCAGCAGAACTTCACCACGCTGGTGCAGGCCCAGGGCGACTGGCTGTTCCGTACCCAAGAAGACCTGCGCACCGAATTCGATACCACACCCGCCGGCTACAAACGCCTGAAACAACTGCACGATGCGTTCAAGAGCAAAGGCGTGGAGCTGGTCATCGTTTACCAGCCGACCCGTGGCCTGGTGAACCGCAACAAGCTGAACCCGGAAGAAAAAGCCAAATACGATTTCGACAAGGCCCTGACCAACTACAAGACCATGCTCGGGCGCTTCGCGCAGATGGGCTACGTGGTCCCCGACCTGTCACCACTGACCAACGAATCGCTGCCCGACACCCTGCCCGCCCACGATTTCTACTTCCGCGGCGACCAGCACTGGACCCCGTATGGCGCCCAGCGCACCGCGAAGATCGTCGCCGAGAAGGTCAAGCAGTTGCCGGCCTTCGCCGACATTCCCAAGCGTGAATTCGAGACCCATAAGTCGGGTCGCATGGGCAAGACCGGAACGTTACACAACATGGCGGGTCAACTCTGTGGCACCAGCTACGCGATCCAGTACATGGATCAGTTCACCACCGAGCCCAAGGGCGAAGCAGCGGATGGCGATCTGTTCGGTGAATCCGGCAACCCGGAAATCACCCTGGTCGGCACCAGCCACAGTGGCAAGAACTACAACTTCGCCGGTTTCCTCGAAGAGGCCATCGGCGCCGACATCCTCAACGTGGCATTCCCCGGCGGTGGCCTGGAAGGTTCGATGCTGCAGTACCTGGGCAGCCAGGAGTTCCAGACCAAGCCTCCGAAAATTCTCATCTGGGAATTCTCGCCGCTTTATCGCCTCGACCAGGAAACCATCTACCGCCAGATGATGGCGCTGCTCGACAACGGTTGCGAAGGCAAGGATGCACAGATGAGCAGCAGCGCCATGGTGAAGCCGGGCAAAAACGAACTGTTGGTCAACAGCAAGAACCTGGACCTGCGCAACAGCGACCACCAGGTCGACATCCGCTTCGCCGATACGTCGGTGAAAACCTTGCATGCCACCCTCTGGTACATGAATGGGCGTCATGAGGACATCAAGATCGAGAAACCGGAAACCTCCGAAACCGACGGGCGTTTCGCCTTCGAGTTGCGCACGGACGAAGACTGGGCCTCGCAGAATCTGCTGGCCGTTGAAGTCCAGGGGCCTGAAACACCAGGTGCCGCGCCGCAGAAAGTCGAAGCGAAAATCTGCAAACGTAACGTGTTCTCCGGCACCGGGCAGCGTACTGCTCAAGCCGGGCAATGAGGCTACCTCTTATGAACTGCATGCAAACCCGAGCTTTGAAACAGTTACTCGCGCCTTCCCTGCTGGCTCTGGCGATGTTCGCTGGCGCCACCCAGGCCGCCGCGCCACTGCGCCCGCCTCAGGGGTATTTTGCGCCAGTGGATAAATTCAAGACCGGCGACAAGAGCGAAGGCTGCGACGCAATGCCGACGCCCTACACCGGCGCCCTGCAGTTTCGCAGCAAATACGAAGGCTCCGACAAGGCCCGTTCGACTCTGAACGAGGAGTCGGAAAAGGCCTTCCGCGACACCACCGCCGACATCACCAAGATCGAGCGCGGCACCAGCAAGCGAGTGATGCAGTTCATGCGTGACGGTCGCCCGGAACAACTGGAATGCACCCTCGACTGGTTGACCGCCTGGGCCAAGGCCGATGCATTGATGTCCAAGGACTTCAACCACACCGGCAAGTCCATGCGCAAATGGGCATTGGGCAGCATGGCTTCGTCCTATATCCGCCTGAAATTCTCTGACTCGCATCCCCTGGCCACCCACCAGGAACAAGCGCAGGTGATTGAAGCCTGGTTCAGCAAAATGGCCGATCAGGTGGTCAGCGATTGGGACAACCTGCCGCTTGAACAGACCAACAACCACTCGTATTGGGCCGCCTGGTCGGTGATGGCCACGTCGGTCGCCATCAACCGCCGCGACCTGTTCGACTGGGCCGTGAAGGAATTCAAGGTCGGCGCCAATCAGATCGATGCCCAAGGCTTCCTGCCTAACGAACTCAAGCGCCAGCAACGCGCCCTCGCCTACCACAACTATGCCCTGCCGCCGCTGGCGATGATCGCCAGTTTCGCCCAGGCCAACGGTGTGGATTTGCGTCAGGAAAACAACGGTGCCTTGAAACGCCTGGGTGATCGCGTGCTGGCCGGCGTGGACGACCCGGATCAATTCGAGAAGAAAAACGGTAAAGGCCAGGACATGACCGATCTCAAGATCGACTCGAAATTCGCCTGGCTCGAACCGTTCTGCTCGCTCTACACCTGCGCGCCGAATGTGCTGGAACTCAAGCACAAGATGCAGCCGTTCAAGTCTTTCCGCCTCGGCGGGGACTTGACCAAGGTCTACGACCCGGCCAACGAGAAAGGCAAAGGTTCTTAAAGCTGACTGTATTCCCCTGTGGCGAGGGAGCTTGCTCCCGCTCGGCTGCGAAGCAGTCGTAACCCAGTGAACGCGGATTGATTGAGACACCGCGTCATCAGGTTTCAGGGGCGCTTCGCACCCCAGCGGGAGCAAGCTCCCTCGCCACAGGTAAGTGCACAGCATGCAATACAACCACCCCGGTTTTCAGTGGGGGGTTTGGGGGGGCCGTTGGCCCTTGACTGTTGGTTAAACATGGAGAGATCAGGATGGTATTTTCATCCAACGTGTTCCTGTTTCTGTTCTTGCCGATCTTTCTCGGCTTGTACTACTTGAGCGGGCAACGCTATCGCAACTTGCTGCTGCTGATCGCCAGCTACGTGTTCTACGCCTGGTGGCGTGTGGACTTCCTTGCGTTGTTCGCAGCCGTCACGCTGTGGAACTACTGGATCGGCCTGAAAGTTGGCGCCGCTGGTGTCCGGACCAAACCGGCCCAGCGCTGGCTGCTGCTCGGCGTCGCGGTGGACTTGTGCATCCTGGGCTACTTCAAGTACGCCAACTTCGGCGTGGAGAGCATCAACGCGATGATGACCTCGGTCGGTCTGTCGCCGTTCATCCTGACCCACGTACTGTTGCCGATCGGGATCTCGTTCTACATCTTCGAGTCCATCAGCTACATCATCGACGTTTACCGCGGCGATACCCCGGCCACCCGCAACCTGATCGACTTTGCCGCATTCGTAGCGATCTTCCCGCACTTGATCGCGGGCCCCGTGCTGCGTTTCCGCGACCTGGCCGACCAGTTCAACAACCGCACCCACACCCTCGACAAGTTCTCCGAAGGTGCCACGCGGTTCATGCAGGGTTTCATCAAGAAGGTGTTCATCGCCGACACCCTGGCGGTGGTCGCCGACCATTGCTTCGCCTTGCAGAACCCGACCACGGGCGATGCCTGGCTCGGCGCCCTGGCCTACACCGCGCAGCTGTACTTCGACTTCTCCGGCTATAGCGACATGGCGATTGGCCTGGGCTTGATGATGGGCTTCCGCTTCATGGAAAACTTCAAACAGCCGTACGTCAGCCAGTCGATCACCGAGTTCTGGCGGCGCTGGCACATCAGCCTCTCCACCTGGCTGCGTGATTACCTGTACATCACCCTCGGCGGTAACCGTAAAGGCACGCTGATGACCTATCGCAACCTGTTCCTGACCATGCTGCTCGGTGGTCTGTGGCACGGCGCGAACATCACCTACATCGTCTGGGGCGCCTGGCACGGCATGTGGCTGGCAATCGAAAAAGCCATCGGCCTGAACACTTCGCCGCGCAGCTTCAACCCGATCCGCTGGGTCCTGACCTTCCTGCTGGTGGTGATGGGCTGGGTGATCTTCCGCGCAGAGAACCTGCACGTCGCCGGTCGCATGTACGGCGCAATGTTCAGCTTCGGCGAATGGTCGCTGTCGGAACTCAACCAGGCCAGCCTCACCGGTCTGCAAGTGGCAACCCTGGTGGTGGCTTACGTGACCCTGGCGTTCTTCGGCCTGCGTGATTTCTACACCAACCAGCCGCCGGTCAAGACCAAACCTGCGGTGAACATCGAAACCGACGGCCCGGCCGCGGCGACGCCTGGAATGATCAAAGCCGTACCGGGCGACAACCCGGCCAGCATCCACGAGCCGGGTTACACCGTTGGCGTTGAAGCGACTGTGCAACCGGCCTATTGGACCGCCGACTGGTCCCGTTACGTGATGCGCGCCCTGGTACTGCTGCTGTTCATTGCCTCGATTCTCAAACTCTCGGCGCAAAGCTTTTCGCCGTTCCTTTACTTCCAGTTCTGAGGGATCTGACCATGACCCGCTCATTACGCATCTTCTACATCGCGCTGTTCCTGGTGACCTTGCTGGTCCTGGGCGTGTGGTCGGTACGCAGCTTCTTCGGCTTCAGTACCAACGCCGATGCCACCGTGCTCAACGGGCGCTGGACCAAAGCCGTCGAGACGCACTATGACGACGAGTTCCCGATCAAGCGCCTGGGCACCAACCTTTGGGCCGCGCTGGATTTCAAACTGTTCAACGAAGGTCGTCCGGGCGTGGTGCTCGGTCGCGATCAGTGGCTCTACAGCGATGAAGAGTTCCACCCGATCGTCAACGAAGAGTTGAACCTGCAAGGCAACTACGCGCTGGTCGAAGGCGTGCGCCAGGAACTGAAAAAGCGAGGCGTGCAACTGGTAATGGCGATCGTGCCGGCCAAGACGCGTCTGTACCCGGAACACCTGGGTGAAGTGAAGCCGGCGAGTATCCACACCAATCTGTACAAGGACTTCCACGCTCGCGTGGCGGCCGACAAGATCCTCGCCCCTGACCTGCTCGGCCCGCTGCAACAAGCCAAGCGCAACGGTCAGCAAGTGTTCCTGCGTACCGACACCCACTGGACCCCGGAAGGCGCACAAGTCGCTGCCCAGACCTTGGCCAAAACCATCGCCGACAAGGCTCCGCTCAGCGGCGAACCGCAAAACTTCGTCACTGAACCGGCGGAGAAGGTGACGCACAAGGGCGACCTGCGGTTGTTCCTGCCGCTGGACCCGCTGTTCGAAAACCTGATGCCAGCGCCAGAACCTTTGCAGAAGCGCAACACCGTGGCGGCCCAGGATCAACCGACCGGTGATGACGCGTTGTTCGCCAACACGGAAGTGCCGGTGGCCCTGATCGGCACCAGCTACAGCGCCAACCCTAACTGGAACTTCGTCGGTGCGCTGAAAGAAGCGCTGCACAGCGACGTGGTCAATTACGCCGAAGACGGCCATGGCCCGATTCTGCCGATGCTCAGCTACCTGAAAAGCGATGCCTTCAAGAACAGCCCGCCACAAGTGCTGATCTGGGAATTCCCTGAACGATATCTGCCTGTGAACAACGAAATCGGTGACGCCGACCCGCAGTGGGTCGCAGAGCTTAAACAAGCCGGCGCGCGCCAACAAAACGTAGCTGTAAACACCAAATCCGAGACGCCCGACCGGGCGCAAAACTGAAAGAGAGGTACACCCATGACTTTCACTACTACTCCTCGCCGTCTCGCCAAGACCTTCGCTCTCGTTGCCGGCATGAGCGTGCTCTCGATGCAGGCTTTTGCCGGTGGCGACGCCGCCCTCTACGGCCCGACCGCACCGAAAGGCTCCACCTTCGTGCGGGTCTACAACGCCGGTAACGCTGAAGTCAGTGCTACAGTCGGCACCACCAACCTGAACGAAGTCGCGCCACTTTCCAGCACTGACTTCAGCTTCATGCCGGGCGGCGACTACAGCGCCAAGGTCGGTAGCCAGACCTTGCCGGTGAAACTGGCCGGCGATCACTATTACACTCTGGTCAACAACGCCAGCGGCGCGCCACAACTGATCGAAGAGCCGCCGTTCAAGAACAAACAGAAATCCCTGGTACGCGTGCAGAACCTCAGCGACAAGGCCCTGACTCTGAAAACCGCCGACGGCAAGACCGATGTGGTGCCGAACGTGGCCGCCAAGGGCCGTGGCGAGCGTGAAATCAACCCGGTGAAAGTCAGCCTGGCGCTGTACGAAGGCGACAAGAAAGTCGGCGACGTGAAGCCGGTTGCCCTGGAGCGCGGTGAAGCGGCGGTGCTGTACGTCACCGGCAACGGCAGCAGCCTGTCGCCAGTCTGGGTCAAGCGCCCGGTGTCGACGCGCTGATTAATTCATCAGGACGGTGATCACCCTGTAGCAGCTGGCGAAGCCTGCGTCCGACTGCGAAGCAGTCGCAATCCAAGCAACTCGGTCTTTCTGAATGACCGCATTGACGGGATTCACGACGACTACGTCGCCGAACGCAGCCTCGCAGGCTCGGCAGCTGCTACAGAATCGGTGAGCTGATCTGATTACGGAACAAAAACAAGAGTGAAACGACAGAACGTTCGTGGCTCTAACCAATCGATTTAAGGGAGTAACAACATGATTCCGGTGATCTTGTCAGGTGGTAGCGGCTCACGTCTTTGGCCGCTTTCCCGAAAGCAATTCCCCAAGCAATTCCTCGCCCTGACCGGCGAACACACGCTGTTCCAGCAAACCCTGGAACGCCTGGTGTTCGAAGGCATGGATACCCCGATCGTGGTCTGCAACAAGGATCACCGCTTCATCGTCAACGAGCAGCTGAGCGCCCGTAAACTGGAAACCCAGCGCATCCTGATGGAACCGTTCGGCCGTAACACCGCGCCGGCCGTGGCCCTGACCGCGATGATGCTGGTCAATGAAGGTCGCGACGAGTTGATGCTGGTGCTGCCGGCCGACCACGTCCTGGAAGACCAGAAAGCCCTGCAACGCGCCCTGGCCCTGGCCACTGTGGCGGCCGAGCGTGGCGAAATGGTGCTGTTCGGCGTGCCGGCGACCAAACCGGAAACCGGTTACGGCTACATCAAATCCACCAACGATGCCCTGCTGCCGGAAGGCGTCAGCCGTGTCTCGCACTTCGTCGAAAAACCCGACGTGAAACGCGCCACCGAGTTCGTCCAGTCCGGCGGTTATTTCTGGAACAGCGGCATGTTCCTGTTCCGCGCCAGCCGCTTCCTCGAAGAGCTGAAAAAGCACGATCCGGACATCTACGACACCTGCGTACTGACCCTGGAACGTAGCGTGCAGGATGCCGACACCATCGACATCGACTCCGCCACCTTTGCCTGCTGCCCGGACAATTCCATTGACTATTCGGTGATGGAAAAAACCCAGCGCGCCTGCGTCGTACCGCTGACCGCGGGCTGGAGCGATGTCGGTTGCTGGTCGTCGCTGTGGGAAGTCAATGAAAAGGACGCCAACGGCAACGTCACCAAAGGCGACGTGGTCATCCAGGACAGCAAAAACTGCATGATCCACGGCAACGGCAAACTGGTGTCGGTGATCGGCCTGGAAAACATCGTGGTGGTCGAAACCAAGGACGCCATGATGATCGTCCACAAGGACAAGGTCCAAGGCGTCAAACAGATGGTCAACACCCTCAACGAACAGGGCCGCAGCGAAACCCAGAACCACTGCGAAGTCTATCGTCCGTGGGGTTCCTACGACTCGGTGGATATGGGCGGTCGTTTCCAGGTCAAGCACATCTCGGTCAAGCCGGGCGCGTGCCTGTCGCTGCAGATGCACCATCACCGCGCCGAACACTGGATCGTGGTCAGCGGCACCGCTGAAGTGACCTGCGACGAAAACGTGTTCCTGCTCTGTGAAAACCAGTCGACCTACATCCCGATCGCCTCGGTTCACCGTCTGCGCAACCCGGGCAAGATTCCACTCGAGATCATCGAAGTGCAATCGGGCAGCTACCTGGGCGAAGACGATATCGAGCGGTTTGAAGATATCTACGGTCGCTCCACCCCGATCGAGCGCGGCGTGTCGGTGAAAACCATCGCGCAGTAATCAATCAGCAAATCAAAAAGCCCTCGTCCAGCCCGCTGCGTTCCCTATCCGCAGCGGGTTGGGCGGGGGCTTTTTTACACATTCATGCAGCCTTACGGGTTGTGGCTGGTTTTCTATGCCAGCCACTGACCTTTATTGATCCTGGTATTTTGATCTCAAGTGTTCCATGAAACGCACTATCGATACTGTCAAGTAATGCTCGTGAACTCATTCTTCCCACCTGAACCGGACTGATTCCCGAGTTGCCTAACAGCAGCGCCTTCAATTCTTTCAGTGGGCCTTTAACCATTGGCACCGCGCCCAGGTCCGAAGAGTGTTTGGGATCGAGTACATCGGGAGAAGCAAAAAACTCTACCTTATCGAAATCTTTACCCAAGGCTGCCTCCAGCACCTTGTCATCCTCAAGATCGTATTCGGTAAAGTGTGTCATCGAGCCGAGAAACTTGCGTTCATTCACTTCTCCATTTATCGCCAGAAGAAAGAAGGTGAAGCCCATGTTCCCGGCCTTGGTCCAATCCTTTTCATTGGTATTGCCGCCCTTTCCGCCCAACGTCTTCAAGTTCTGGTGAACCAAAGAAAAGTTAGACGCGATTTCCATAAAGGGAGGTGTTTCGCCGCTGCTCCCGTAGACCGTGTAATGGCGTAAGGTAAAGTTCTGGGGCTTGGTCTTTTCAAGCACCGCAGGTGTTGCCTTTGCTGTTTTGAACTTCAGTTTGCCCTGAGTGATTGTGTTCATCATGTTGTAAGGAGTCACTCTGTCCGTATCGCTGTAATTGTCCTTATACGATTCAAAAATCTCGATCGCGGTACGCACTGCCGAGTTGGATTTTGAGTTTTCACCCTGCTCGTCAAAGAACGTTAACGGGTTGTTTCGAACCATCCGATACAGGTTCAAGCCATCCACAGCGCCTGCCGGATCGGTACTCGCCCATCGCCGCAACCACGGTATGTAGTACCGGAAGCCATAGCAATAAAGCCCCGTGGCATCCTGTTCCTTGCCCGAATAACGAATGGTTTTATAGTCCACTTCAATCGCGTCGTACCACGCGGTCTCGCCAAAGGGATAAAAAATTTCCCGGCTGATGATTTGCGCGTCATCGGCCAGTTCCACGGTGCAGGAGCTCAGGTGATCGACCAGGGTGTAGCGGTACTGATCGTTGACACCGGACGGTGGCTCGCTGTCCCAATGCAACACCCGCACGGTGTTGAGGCCAGCCTGCGCGGTGATGACCTGCAACACCACCCCGGTGCCACTGTCGGTACGAAGTTCCAAACCCTGCAAGTAACGCACTTCAGCTATCACGGTGCGAGCCCTGGTCTGCAACGCGCGGATTTTGCGCACCCGCTGGCCAGCGCCATCGTAAAAATAGCACTCACCGTCATTGCGTCGGGAGGCGCGTTCCACCGGGCTGACCGAGCGCAATTGATTGCGCAGATCCCAGGTCAACAACCGTCCCTGGTCCAACTCCAGCAAATTACCTTTGGCGTCGAATGCGGCGGCGATGTCCTCTTCCGTGGGCGGCACGCCGTTGCGCCAGGGCAGGCAGCGATTGCTGTAGCGGGCAGCTTTCAAATCGCGCCCATGTTTTTGCGCGCCGATGTGGGTCACCTTCAGCAGATTGCTGCCCTCGTCATAGTGGTAAATCTGCCGATAGTTGCTAACCGCCGCCGGATCGGTGCGACCAACCGACTCGGGTCCTTGATCGGGACCGCCCGCTTCCCAGCCAAAGGCTTCGATCAACTGGTACAGGCTGTTGTAGATGAAGCGACTGATCGGGTCGATGCGCTGGTTGGCGAAGTAGCGCACGGGCAGGGCCTTGTCCTCGATGCTCAAGACATTGCCCATCCGGTCATAGTCGTAGATCAGATGCTGCAACATTCGGGCACTGGCATCCTGTGCCCGACGCTCCATCAACAAACCGTCTTCGGGTCGATAGGCCAGCGTCGTCCGCACCCCGTTACCCGCGACCTCCTCTTCGACTTGCCCTTGGGCGCTGTAGCGGATCTCGCTGACCAACGTTTGCCAAATGGATTGATCCTTCAATTGCAGTCGGCTTTCGCGCAATCGGCCATCGACGGTCAGAGCGAAAGTCTGACGATTACCCTTGGCATCGGTCTGTTCCAGCACATCACCCAACGGGCCGAAACGCCACCTGGACGTCGCCCCAGTCCCCGGTTCGAGCAGCCGTCGGCGATCATCAATCGATTCCGGCCAATCGGGGGTTACCGGATCAAGGGTGAAGTGGCGGGTGTTTTCGATGCCTTCACCGCTGATCGCAAACGAGTCGAACAGTACGCTGCCCGCCGGGTCGTCATGGCGAATCAGTTTGCCGTACTGGTTAAGGTCCTGATGACCCTGGCCCGGGTAGCCATAAGTAAAGCGCTCGACACAGCGACGGGGCTCCACGGCGCCCTGTTCGAACACCGCCACGGGCCGCAGCAAATCGTCATATTCGACCTCGCGACGTGTTTGGCGGCTGTCCCAGTCCGACAACACTTCGTCGGCCAGACCACGCAGGGTGATCTGCGTTCCGGCATCAACGCTGTCCGTGCGCAACGCGTTCCCGGACAGCGAATACACCGTGATCAGATTGGGAGGGGTCAGGGGATCGCCTTCTTGCAGCGCCCATAACCGCGGATCCCACTGTTTGACTGCACGTCCTGCGCCATTGTGAGCAGTGCGATTGATGCGGACCTCAGCGGGCAGGTTTTCGATGGCGCGCCAGTAATCTACCAAGCGAATCGACAGGCCGCGCGGATCGAAGATCCTCAGTGTGGGCGTCTTGTGGTGCATTTCCATCGCCTCTGTCCATCGAATAACAGCCCCGTCGGCCAATGTCTTCTAACGTTTCAAGAACATGGCTGGCTACTGTCAGAAATTACAGTACCGACCAACGGTACAACCCCTTGCTCACCGAATATCCATTCTCGTGCCCCTTCGGTAGGATGTCGGTTATCCGTTCATGGAGCGTTCAAACATGTTCATCGGCGTCCTGCTGGTCATCACCTGGCTGATCCTGCTGCTGCGCTACCCGGCCAAGGCCGTGCCGGTTTCCGTGGCGGCCGCTGTCGGATTGGGCCTGGTGGCGACGTGGGTGTTCTGGATGGACAACCGCGAAATCAAGCAACTGGCACGCCTTGAGCTGCGCATCACTTACGCACCCGAGCACTGCCCGGCAGATCGGCCATTGAAGCTCACGATGAAAAACGGCAACGACGTGCCACTGATCGAGTTGCGCTGGCGCATCGCGGCGTATGCGCCGGGCGATACGGTGAACCTGGCCGACAATCAATACGCCGCGCCACGTTATCGCGGCCCCGGCGAATTGCAGGCCGGCGGCAGTTGGGAAGACTGCTTGCCGCTACCGCCCTTGCGCCCCGGCTACCGCCCGCAAACCCTGGAATTTCGCGCTGAACGGTTGCAGGGTAGTTTCTCCGACTGATCCCCCTTTTTCTTTTGCACAAGGACCGCGCCATGCCTGTTGCGTTGATTACCGGTTGCTCCAGCGGCATTGGCCGCGCACTTGCCGACACCTTCAAAAATGCCGGTTACGAAGTCTGGGCCAGTGCTCGCAAGGCTGAAGACGTCGCGGCTCTGACTGCTGCCGGTTTCACCGCCGTGCAGCTGGACGTTAACGATGGCCCGGCCCTCGAACAGTTGAGCGAGCGGATCAACCAGCAACGCGGCGGCCTCGACGTGCTGATCAACAATGCCGGTTATGGCGCCATGGGGCCGCTGCTCGATGGCGGCGTGCCGGCCATGCAGCGCCAGTTCGAAACTAACGTGTTTGCGATTGTCGGCGTCACTCGCGCGATGTTCCCGGTACTGCGTCGCGCCCGGGGGCTGGTGATAAACATCGGCAGCGTTTCCGGGGTTCTGGTCACGCCGTTTGCCGGTGCCTACTGCGCCTCGAAAGCCGCCGTGCATGCCTTGAGCGATGCGTTGCGCATGGAACTGGCGCCGTTCGGCGTGCGGGTCATGGAAGTTCAGCCCGGTGCTATCGCCTCCAGCTTCGCGAAAAATGCCGGCCACGAAGCCGAGCAACTGATCACCGAACAATCACCGTGGTTTCCGCTGCGTGAAGGTATTCGTGCACGGGCCAAGGCCTCTCAAGATAAACCAACGCCGGCCAGTGAATTTGCCGCCGGTTTGCTCAAGGCTGTGCAGCAGAGTAAAACGCCGCGTCTGGTGCGTTTGGGTAACGGCAGCCGGGCGTTGCCATTGATGGCGGGGTTATTGCCAAAAGGGTTGCTGGAGTCGGGGTTGATGAAGCGGTTCGGGTTGCGCGGGCAGCTCTGAGACCGCGAAGGCGTCAAAACACACTTTCAGACTTTCAGGAAACAGCATGACCGACTACACCGAATACTTTGACGAAGTGATCCAGGCCCACGTAGCCATCGAGCAATGGTTGGCCGAGGAACGGGACGAGGCCGAGCTTGAGCAATTGCTGACGCGTTTTTCGCCGCAGTTTTCCATGGTCTCGCCGTTGGGCCGGGTGCTGGATTTCGAGGCGTTGAATGAATTGTTTCTGTTGGCGGGCGGGAAGAAGCTCGGGTTCAGGATTGAGCTCAGCGAGCTGCGAGGTGTCGCGCTGTATGACGGTGGCGCAGTGGTCAGTTACCGCGAGCAACAGACCGATGCGACGGGGCTGCATTCTGATCGGCGGTCCTCGGCGGTGTTTGAGAAACAGGCCGATGGCAAGGTGGTTTGGCGGCATTTGCATGAGACGTTTTGCCAAGACTGACACGGCCACTTTTTGTGGCGAGGGGGCTTGCCCCCTCGCCACAGGTTATTCGCCAGCCGGGGGGTTCACCACCACCGTACACGTAATCCCCGCCGCCAACAGCACGCCCTCCGGCACTTCATCAATGTGAATCCTTACTGGCACCCGCTGCGCCAGACGCACCCAGTTAAAGGTCGGGTTCACATCAGCGATCAGCTCGCGACTCTCCGGGTTATCGCGGTCGTAGATGCCGCGAGAAATACTTTCCACGTGGCCCTTGAGCACTTCGCCACTCATCAATTGCATGTCGGCTTTATCGCCCACGCGAACATGCGGCAGTTTGGTTTCTTCGAAGAAGCCATAAACCCAGAACGAATTCATGTCGACCACCGCCATTTTCGCTTCGCCGATGCGCGCATAGTCACCGCGATGGACGTTGAGGTTGGTGACGTAGCCGTCCACCGCCGCCCGCACTTCGGTGCGTTGGAGGTTCAGTTCGGCGGCTTCCAGTTGCGCTTGTGCGTTCTGGTAATCGGCCAGGGCCGAGTCGGCGATGTTGGTGGCGTCGTCGCGGTTTTCCCTGGAGATCACCAGGTTGTCGAGGTCGGCGCGGCGATGGGCGTTGACCTTGCGCATCTCCCACGTGGCCTTACGTGAGGCCACCAGGCTCTGCGCCTGTTTCACCGCGAGGCGGTAATGCTCGGGGTCGATGCGCATCAGCAAGTCGCCCTTTTTCACCAACTGGTTGTCGCGTACCGGCACCTCCACCACCTCACCGGTCACGTCGGCGGCGACGTTGATGATGTCGGCGCGCACCCGGCCGTCACGGGTCCAGGGCGTGTTCATGTAATGCACCCACAAGGTCCGGCCAATCCACAGGGCAAGGGCCAGCACCAGCAGGGTCGCGAGCAGGCTGAAAAGCTTTTTCATCAAGGCCTTCTTCAGTGATAGAGAGTCAACGGTAGACAGTCAGCGCCAAGGCGCCGAACAGACAGGTAAACAGGCTCAGGCGCAGCAGCGCCGGGTGCCAGAAGAAACGGTACAGATCGAACCCGGACAAGAATCGGTCAAGGGCCCAGGCCAGCGCCGCCGCAATGAAAAACATCAGGGTCATGGTCGGCATGTACACGCCGTGGAAGGCGATTTCACGAGGCATGTTCAAGTCCTTGGGGCTTGGCAGTGGTGTATGAGGCCAGCGGCGATTGCGGGTCGAGCAACGAGGTGCGGATGAAGTGCAGGTAACTCTTCACCCGGCGTAATGCGGAGGTATCAAAGTGCGGCGCAAAGGGTTCGTCGGTGGCCTGCACGCGACCGATCGCGTGGTCGACGGCGACCAGCGCCCGCTCCAGATTGCTCTGGCCCGGTTGCAGAAACAGCCGTACCAGCGAACGCCCCATTACCCGGATGGACTGGCGCCACGGCTGGGATTCGGCATACGCCGGGTGCACCGGCAGAATCGCTTGTTCCTTACGCAGTTCGATAATCGCGTGGCCGACTTCCAGCACCACCAACATCCAGCGCAACAAGTCCCGCTGCACCTGCGGCTGTCCTGCGGCGAGGCCATAGGCCTGATGCAGCAAGTCCCGCGTACGGCTTTCGAAACTCGACGCCAGCCCTTTGAGTTTGCCGCTGATGGCGTACACCACTTGCCCGCGCAAGTCCTGCTCCAGCCGCCGCCACAGCCAGCGGCTGTTGGGCGGCAGAATGATTGCCCCGGCCGCCGCGCACACCAGCATGCCCATGACCATGGCGATGTAGTCGTTGATAAAGGCGTAAGGGTTGTAGACCGTAAGGTTGTCCGGCACCGAACCGGTGCTGAAGAAGATCAGCAACCCCAGGCCGACACCGGCGTATTGCGGCCGAGAAGTGAGGAACGAGCCGAGCACGATCACCGGCGCGAGCATCACGCAAAGCAATGGAAAACCGTCGATCCAGGGAAAGATGAAAAACATCTCGACGAAGCCGATCAGTGCCCCGAGCAACGTCCCGCAGGCCATCTGAAACGCCATGCGCTTGGGGTTTGGCGTCGCGGCTGACAGGCCGACTGTGGCGGCGGCGATCAGGGTCATGGTCGCCCCGCTCGGCCACGCGGTGGCCACCCAATAGCTGCCGAGCACCACAAGGATGAACGCGGCGCGAATCCCCGACGCGGCCGAGGCCAGCCAATTGGTTTGCGGGGTGAAGGGTTCGTCCCAACGCTCCCGTTCGTGGCTGTGATCGGCCAGGGACGCGTGGGTCTGTGCATAACTGTGCAAGTCGTCGACGAAGCGATAAAGCAGTTCGTAAGCGGTGTGAAAATCCAACTGCTCGGCGTCGCTCGGATCGTTCTCCTGAAAGCTCGCCCGCAGCTTGCGCACCCGCGCCGGCAAGTTGTCCTTATAGGTCGCCAAGGCGCTGGTCAGGCGAGCGGCATCAGGGCTGGTCAGCGCACGGCCGCTGAAACCGTCGAGCACTTCGGCCAAGTCCTGCAACCCTGGTTTGATCGCCGCGACAACATGATCGGCGCCACTGCTGCGCAGGCGCTCGAGCAACTGATGCAGGGCATTGAAGCGCGTGGTGATGCCCATGAATTCGCTGTTCAAGCGACTGAGCCGGCCATTGCGCCGACGCATGTGCGGGTCTTCGAACACCGTGACGCTGCGCAGTCCTTCCAGGCCCACCGCCTCGGCGATGAACCGAACATTACTAGCTTCAAACGCTTCGCGCCGACTGCGACCGCGCAAGCCATCGGTGACGAACAACGCGAACACGCCGAAGCGCTGATACAACGCATTGCGCATCGCCGCACTGGCGGTTTGCGGCAGGATCGCGGCGCTGACCAGCGTCGAGCAGAGAATCCCCAGAGAGATTTCCAGCACTCGCCAGACCGCAGCCATGAATGCGCCGTCCGGGTGAGCCAGAGCGGGCAGCCCAACCATCGCCGCCGTATAACCGGCGAGCACAAATCCATAGGCGCGAAAGTTGCGACAACGCGCTGCGCCAGCCGTGCACAGGCCGACCCAGATCGCCAGCGAGCCGAGGAACAGTTCGGTGTTCTGCGCGAACAAGGCAATCAGCGCGACCATCACCGCCGACCCGGCCAACGTGCCGAGAAAGCGATAGAAACTCTTGGCGAACACCTGGCCGCTTTGCGGTTGCATGACGATGAACACGGTGATCATCGCGGTGCGTGGTTGCGGCAATTCAAGGCGCATGGCCAGCCACAGCGTGAGGAATGCGGCGAACAGCACCTTGAAAATGTAGACCCAGGTCACGCCGTCGCTGCGCGCCCAGTCGAAGAAACCCCGGCGCCATTCAAGGGAATACAGCCAGCGCAAAGGTGCGGGCAAGGGAGTCATGAAATCGTGCTCAATGGTCTAGGGCTTGAGGAACTGTGGGTGTGCCTGAAACGTCGTGCTCACTTCAAAAGGCTCGGGGTTTTCGGGGGCAGGGTTTTCTCGGCACTCGGGACGTCGTTGCCAGCGCCAAGGCCTCCGCCCAAAGCAGTCACCAGCTCAGCATGAGCACTCAACCGCGCAGCCTGAACCTGCTGCTGCACTTGCTGTTGCTTGAACAGCAAAGTCTGCGCATTGAGTACGTTGAGGTAATCGGTGAGCCCACGTTGATAGGCGATCATCGCGATGTCGTAGGTCTTCTGCGCCGTGGCCACCGATTCGGCGGCGAACGTTTGCTGCTTGTCCATCGACTCGCGGCGGATCAACTGGTCGGAGATGTTCTTCAGCGCATTGACCAGCGTCTGGTTGTATTTGCCCACGGCAATGTCATAACCGGCCGAGGCTTCACCCAGCTCGGAACGCAAGCGGCCGCCATCGAAAATCGGCAGCGAGATCGCAGGCCCCACGCTGTAGTTGAGCTTCTTGCCGGTCAGGAACTCCAGCGCACCGCCGCCAGTGGCCATGTAACCGAGGCTGCCCACCAGATCGACGTTGGGGTAGAAACCTGCGTGAGCGACATCGATGCCCCGCGCCTGGGCCGCCACTTGCCAGCGACTGGCAACCACGTCCGGGCGTTGCCCGAGCAATTGCGCCGGCAGCGACGACGGTAACTTCAGCGCCGTCCCCAACGACAGCGTCGGCCGTTGCAACTGCGCGCCCTCCCCCGGTCCCTTGCCGGCCAAGGCCGCGAGCTGGTTACGGCTGAGGGCGATTTCTTCATCCAGCGCATCAAGCTGGCGATGGGTTTCCGGTAGCGGCGTTTCGGCCTGGCTGACTTCGAAGTGCGTGCCGATGCCACCGTCCAGGCGTTTTTGCGCCAGGTCGAGGATTTGTTGTTGCTGCTTCAAGGTGGCCGCGACGATGTCCCGTTGCGCGTAATGCAACGAGAGTTCGATGTAGGCGCGCACGATGTTGTTCTGCAATTCGAGCTGGGCCTGCCGTGCTTCGGCAGCGCTCATGTGCGCCATGTCCACCGCTCGCTCGGTGGCGTTGCTTTCGCGTCCCCAGAGGTCGAGGGCATAGCTGAAGCCCAGCGCGGCGTTGTTGTCCCAAGTGGTGGTGTTGGCCAACTCACCGGGGCCGTAGAACTGATCGGTGGGCCAGTTGTGGCGTTTGAGGGTCGACTGGCCATTGATCTGCAGCGACTCGGCGGACTCGGCGATACCCGCCATGGAACGGGCCTGACGCACTCGCGCGGCGGCCATGGCCATGTTCGGACTGTCTTGCAGGGCGAGGGAGATCCAGCGGTTCAGTTGCGGGTCGCCGTAGGCCTGCCACCATTGGGCGGTGGGCCAGTGAGCGTCCCGGGCGGCGCTCTGGATGGCTTCGTCGGTGGCCAGTGAATTGGCCTCCAGTGCCTTGCCTTGTGGGGCAATACCGCCGGTTCCGATGCAGCCGCTGATTGCCAGGGTTAAAGCCAAAACACTGAGCGTCTTGAGCGCTCTGTTGATGCGACGCGGCACTGCTGCAAATTCCTGAAAGGGGGGAGAGTCACGAGATCCTGTAGGAGCCGGCGCAATTCTAGGGGTGGGCCTTGTTGGCGATAAGCCGGGATTCTTGTGAATCTTTGTTACCGTTAACGAGATAATCCCTTGGTCGGGGTCTCAGTCTCTGAAACTTCGTGTCACAATTTGCCATCCGCCAAGAGAGCACCCCATGGACACTTTGCAAAACATGCGCGCCTTCAGTTACGTGGCCGAGGCCGGCAGCTTCACCGCCGCCGCCGTACAACTGGACACCACCACGGCCAACGTCTCGCGCGCGGTCTCCAACCTGGAGGCCCACCTGCAAACCCGCCTGCTCAACCGCACCACCCGGCGCATTGCCTTGACCGAAGCGGGCAAGCGCTATCTGTTGCGCTGCGAGCAGATCCTGGCCTATGTCGAAGAAGCCGAAGCCGAGGCCAGCGACGCCCACGCGCGCCCGGCCGGGCAACTCAAGGTGCACACCATGACCGGCATCGGTCAGCACTTCGTCATCGACGCCATCGCTCGCTACCGCAAGACCCACCCCGACGTGACCTTCGACCTGACCATGGCCAACCGTGTGCCGGACTTGCTCGACGAGGGCTACGACGTGTCCATCGTGCTCGCCAGCGAACTGCCCGACTCGGGCTTCGTCTCCCAGCGTTTGGGCATCACCTACAGCATCGTTTGCGCATCCCCCGCCTATGTAAAAGCCAACGGCTGCGCGCAGAAGCCCAGCGATTTGCTCAATCACATGTGCTTGCGCCTGGTGAGCCCGGTGATCCCGCTGGAAAAGTGGGCTTTCGATGGCCCCGAAGGCCAGGAAATGGTCACCATCAACAGCTCACCGTTCTTGGTGAACTCCGCTGACGCGATGAAGACAGCGATCACCAGCGGCATGGGGGTTGGGGTGTTGCCGGTGTATGCGGCGATTGAAGGGCTGCGCAACGGTACGCTGGTGCGGGTGATGCCAAAGTACCGCTCGCAGGAATTGAATCTGTATGCGATTTACCCGTCGCGGCAGTATCTGGACGCGAAGATCAAGACCTGGGTCGAATACTTGCGTGGATCGTTGCCGGAGATTCTGGCGGCGCATCAGGCGGAATTGGCGGCGTATGAATTGAGCGGCAGCTTGGGCGGGGCTCGGCTGGCGAACTGATTTCACGGTCCTACAGACACGGTGATTTTGGGGGATGTTTCCGACGAGTTCTGTCGGTTGTTGGGTCGGAAGCGAAGTGGGTAGGCTTTGTGGGTCGCTGCAAAATCAGCGATCAGGTCTGGAAAACCTGGCGAACACTGACCACACCCCATGGCATACTGCGGCGCTTTTTACTGCACGCAATCCTTGTTATGGCGGCTGTGCGCGGGAGACCTTCGGGTCTGCCGGGTTTTGGTGGGTGTTCCGGTTTTTCCAGTCCGCGCACAGCTGCCACCCTTTCGTCTGGAAAACGAAAGATGGCAGTTCCACTTCATCTGCCAATGAGTAACTTCCGCATGATTAAAGAAACACCGAACCCTCCGGAAACCGACGACGTTTCCCCCTACGAATCTCTCGATTCGAAAAAACTCAACGAAGCCGCCGAACGAGCGCTCGATCACTACCTCAAGCCCACTCCGAAAAAACCAGAAGACCGCAAGCCAAGCAGGATGTTTCAGGTCGCGCCGGACATGGACAACGAGAGCCTGCTGGCCCATGTCTGCGAATCCCTGGCCTCGGCCAGCGTCATGACCAGCGACATTGCAGCCTATGTCGACGCCCCGCAGCGCCATACGATCCTGGCGATTCAGCAGGTCATCATGCTGGCCGAACTGGCGGTGAACCGGGTGCTGGATAACGTCGACGTACCGAAGCCTGCGCCACATAGCTGACGCATTGTAGGAATGACCTGTGGCGAGGGGGCTTGCCCCCGTTTGAGTGCGTAGCACTCACAATATCTTTGGACCACCAGAGATTTTGGGGCTGCTTCGCAGCCCAACGGGGGCAAGCCCCCTCGCCACAGGTCGTTCCTACAGTTTTGGATGGCGTACACCCTCGCATAATGTCCGCGAAGAATGTTAGCTTGCTTGGCAATCTCCACGCCCGACGAGCCCCTCTCCAATGAAAAAAACCGTCCTCGCCTTCAGCCGCATCACTCCGCCCATGATCGAACGCCTGCAACAGGATTTCGACGTGATCGTGCCGAATCCGAAAAACGGCGACATCGCCGCCCAGTTCAACGAAGCCCTGCCCCACGCCCACGGCCTGATCGGCGTTGGTCGCAAACTCGGCCGGGCGCAACTGGAGAACGCCAGCAAACTGGAAGTGGTGTCCAGCGTCTCCGTCGGCTACGACAACTATGACCTCGCCTACTTCAACGAACGCGGGATCATGCTCACCAACACCCCCGACGTGCTCACCGAAAGCACCGCCGACCTGGCCTTCGCCCTGCTCATGAGCAGCGCCCGCCGCGTCGCCGAACTGGACGCCTGGACCAAGGCTGGCCAATGGCAAGCCACCGTCGGTGCACCGTTATTCGGTAGCGATGTGCATGGCAAAACCTTAGGGATAGTCGGCATGGGCAACATCGGCGCGGCCATTGCCCGTCGTGGTCGACTGGGCTTCAACATGCCGGTCATCTACAGCGGCAACAGCCGCAAGACCGCACTGGAACAGGAACTCGGCGCACAGTTCCGTAGCCTGGATCAACTGCTGGCCGAAGCCGATTTCGTCTGCCTGGTGGTGCCGCTCAGCGAAAAAACCAGGCACCTGATCAGCCACCGCGAACTGGCACTGATGAAACCGAGCGCCATTCTGGTGAACATCGCCCGTGGCCCGGTGGTAGACGAGCCGGCGCTGGTCGAAGCACTGCAAAACAACCGGATTCGTGGCGCCGGGCTGGACGTTTACGAGAAAGAACCACTGGCTGAATCACCGCTGTTCCAACTGAAAAACGCCGTGACCCTGCCGCATATCGGCTCGGCCACGCACGAAACCCGCGAAGCCATGGCCAACCGTGCGTTGGCTAACTTGCGCAGTGCCTTGTTGGGTGAAAGACCGCAGGATCTGGTGAACCCACAAGTGTGGAAAGGCTGATCAAAAAGGGCGGGTGTTTTAAACACCTGCCCGTTCTCGGCATATTGTCGACTTCATATTGCCGTTGCTGATTTATATCGCTATCAGAATCGAGCGCTGAGTTGTTCAGCGCTCGGTCAAAGCATCAGGCCAATTTGCCGCTTCCCTGCACCATCGGTGCCTTGGGCTTACGAAACACCAGTACATTGCCCAACATCACCAGCACCAACCCCACCAATGCCGGCGCCGTCCATTGATAGCCCTCGGCAAACGCCGACACATTCAGCGCCACCACCGGGAATAACACGGTGCAATACGCCGCCCGCTCCGGCCCCATGCGCCCGACCAGCGTCAGGTAGGCGGTGAAGCCGATCACCGAGCCCGGAATCACCAGGTACAGCAACGAGCCGATGTAACGGGCGTTCCATTCCATGTCGAACGGGATACCTTTGACCAGGCACCACACCGACAACATCGCTGCGCCATAAGCCATGCCCCAGGCATTGGTGGTCAGGGGTTTCAGGCCGGCCCTCTGCTGCAGACTCGACAGCATGTTGCCCGCCGAGAAGCACAAGGTTCCGAGCAACGCCAGAGCCAACCCGAGCAAGGTTTCCGGGCTGGCGGTATGACCGGCCAGCTCCGGCCAGAACAACAGACCCAAGCCGAGCAAGCCCAACGCGCCGCCCATCAACACGTTGCGGGCGATTTTCTGGCCGAAGAACACCCGCGCATTGAAGGCATTCCACAACGTGGCGGTGGAAAACACCACGGCGACCAGACCGCTGGGGATCCACTGGCTGGCGGTGAGGAAGCACATGAAATTGATACAGAACAGGCACAGCCCCTGCGCCAGGCAAATCAGATGCCCACGACGGTTCATCACTTGCAGACGCCGGCTAAGCAACAACATCACGAACAGCACCAGCGCGGCGAGGCCGAAGCGATAGACGATCGACACCGGAATCGCCACCACGCCCAATTGCCATTTCAAGGCAATCCAGGTGGTGCCCCAGATCAATACGGTCAGCAGGTATAACGAGAGGTTCATGGTGAAGGCTCCTGAATAGGCCTTCAGTGTCCGGCGCGACACCCTTTTGCACTTGCATAAACTTGCGCTTTTGTCGGTCGGCAGGCTGGCAGGCCAGCGTCTACGGAGTAGGATGCAAGGCGTTGGAGAGAACCGATCATGGCCGCACTGGAAACGTTGCAAGTCTTTCAAGCCCTCAACCGCTCGCCCAATGCTCGCCTGGAGCACAGCGCCGAGCTCGGTGACGGCATGGCTGCGGCTTTGTGGAGCAACCACCATGACGCCCAGGACTACGAAGCGCCGAGCCATCACACTTTGTCGTGCTACATCGCCGGCGGCACCGGCACCTTTCGCCGCGACCAGCCCGGCACCAAGGGCGGCCCGGACAAGCTGTGCATTCTGCCGGCCGACCATCAGTCAGGCTGGGTGATCAACGGCGACATTCGCCTGGCCCACCTGTATTTCAGCCCCGAACAATTTGCCCTTGGTTGCGTCACGTTGCTGGATCGCGAGCCACGGGAATTGCAGTTGCGCGAGCGCACGTTCCTCGAAGACCCGCAGCAAGTACGGCACTTTCGGCAGTTGATCAGCCTCAACTGGGACGAACCCGGCGAACGCCTGCTCACCAGCAGCCTGGCCCACGAGATGCTCAGCCACGCCTTGCTCAGCCAGGTCGGTGTGCGTCAGGGCCTGCGCCTCAAGGGTGGATTGGCGGCGCATCAGCGGCGGCAACTGGTGGAGTTCATCGACAGTCAGTTGGCGGAGGCGATCAGCCTTGGGCAATTGGCGAGCTTGTGCGCGCTGTCGGAATATCACTTTGCGCGGATGTTTCGTGTGAGCTTCGGCTTGCCGCCGCATCAGTATGTGTTGGCGCGGCGTCTGAGCCGCGCGCGGGAGTTGTTGCGCGCATCGTCGCAGCCGTTGGGGGAGATTGCGCTGGCGTGCGGGTTTGCCAGTGCGAGCCATTTCACCAACCGGTTTCGACAGGCGTTGGGTGGGACGCCTGGGGAGTATCGGCAGGCGTTTTTACGCTAGAACAAAGAGTAAAAGATCACAGCCTTCGGCAGCTCTCGCGCCAGAAACAAAACGGGCCTGCAATCGCAGGCCCGTTTTAATCAGGAAGGTAAAAGGTGAATCAGGCCTCAGCCATTGAGCGCAGCCTGTTCGTTCTCGAGAAACTCATCCTCAAGCAGCGCATCGGCATGAGCGCCCCTATCGAACGGCACCACAGCGGCGCGTGGTTTGCCGCGTAATTTGCCAAACATATGCTCCAGCGCATGTTCAAGTTTTTCGGCTGCCCCGTCGATCGCCTGTTCCAGGGAGTCAGCTTTATGGGTGACGGAAATCGGTTGATGGCCTTTTGGCCGCGCTTCCAGCTGGCAGCGCATGTCATGGGGACCAGGCTTGTCGCCGTTCTCGTCCCGCAGATGGACCTCGACGCGGGTCAGGTCCTCTTCATAACGTTCGAGCGTGCTCTCAATGGTAGTACGTACCCACTCCTCCAGTCGTTTACTGCTTTGAATATGGTTATCGCTATTGACTTGGATTTGCATAGTTCTTCCCTTATTTCAGCTAGCTCGCAAGAGGCGCATCGGCTGGCCCTTGGGCGTCATCACCGCAACCTCTTGGTTACACAATCGGTGTGTGCGCGGAACATTTCAAGCCCTAAAAAAAGATAAATATTCATACGCAAAAAAAGCCGGACAACGAGCAAAAGCGCTGTTAATGTCGGGAGTTGGGTCGGCCCTGTCTTCAGTCACAAATGGTCACATCTGCCGCTCCCCCCAACGGATGCAGGTCACGAAAAATCCCCGCCTCTTCCACCAGCCAGTCATGCACCGCGCGTACGCCCGGATGGCTCAGCGCACCCGGCGCGTAGAGCAGCACGTAGCGCTTGTGATTAGGCACTGCCAGGCCAAACGGCACGATCAGCGTGCCCCGTTCCAGCTCATCGTTAAGCAGCGTTCGCCGCGCAATCGCCACGCCCATCCCGGCAATCGCCGCTTCGATGGTCAGGTGATTGCGGTTGAAGGTGTGCCCGCGCCGCACGTCCGCGCCTTCGAAACCGATGGCATTGAGGTAAAACTCCCATTCCGCGTATTCGTAACTGCCGCGCCAGGCGGTGATGTCGTGCAACAACGGAAAGTGCATCAAGTCTGCCGGGCCGTGCAGCGGCGGCCGCCCTCGCAACAGGCTCGGGGCGCACACCGGAAATATCTGCTCGTCGAGCAAGGCTGTGGATAACAATCCGGGATAGCTGCCGTCATTCAGATCGATCGCCAGGTCGAAATCTCCCTCGTGCAACGGCACGCTGCTGTCCTCCGCCACCAGGCGCAATTGAATGTCCGGAAAACGCTGCTGCAAACGCGGCAAACGCGGGGTCAGCCATTTGCTCAGGAACGAGGGAATCGAACGCACCCGCAAAATCCCGCTGATCATTCCCGCATCCAGTCGTCGCAATTCTGCGTCGATGCTGCCGTAAGCCTCGTTGACCGTAATGGCCAGGCGCTGGCCTTGCGCACTCAATTCCACGCCACGAGCGCGACGGTGGAACAGGCGAAAACCCAGCCGCTCTTCCAGTTGCCGAATTTGCTGACTGACCGCACCCGGCGTGATGTGCAGTTCTTCGGCACAACGGGTAAACGACAGGTGCCGCGCGGCACAGGAAAACACGTGCAGCCAGACATAAGTCTGGGCGTGCAATTGACGACTCATCGTTTAGTCCTGCTAAAGGCTGTCTTAGGAAGTTTCGTTGGTCACGTAGGACCGAGGTAGGCAGTATCGCCGACATTGCGCTTGGCCTACAAAAATGGCGGCGATTTCTCTTCCATTGCTTGTATAGGCTTTAGCATGGCTATCAGTGTTTTCGATCTCTTCAAAGTCGGCATCGGTCCGTCCAGTTCCCACACCGTCGGCCCGATGCGCGCTGCAGCGACCTTTGCCCAAGCACTGATTGAGCAGAATTTGCTGGCCGCCGTCCGTCGGGTCGAAATCCGCCTTTACGGTTCGCTTTCAGCCACCGGCGTCGGCCATGCCACCGACCGCGCCTGTGTCATGGGCCTGATGGGCGAATGGCCGGATAGCATCGACCCGACCACCATCGATTCGCGTATCCAGCACCTGCGGGAAACCGGCAAGCTGTCCCTGGCCGGCAAAGCGACCATCGCCTTCAACTGGCAGCACGATCTCCTGCTGCTCGACGAGAGCCTGCCCTACCACCCTAACGCCATGTCCCTGACAGCCTTCGGCGAAACCGGTGAGCTGTTCGAGCAGACGTACTACTCGGTGGGCGGCGGTTTCATCATCGACGCGGCCGAAGCCGAGTCCGGCATTGCGCCGGCCAGCGACGTTGTGCTGCCGTACGATTTCTCCAGCGCCGCCGAATTGCTCAAGCTCTGCAAACAGCACGGTCTACGGGTGTCCGAATTGATGATGGCCAATGAATTGGCCTGGCGCAGCGAAGCCGAAGTCCGTCAGGGCCTGTTGCACATCTGGTCGGTAATGCGCGAGTGCGTCGAGCAAGGCTTGCGTCACGAAGGCATCCTTCCCGGCGGTCTGAATGTTCCCCGCCGCGCCGCGAAATTGCATCGCAGCCTGTTGGAAATCGGCAAACCGAACGTCATCAGCTCCACCCTGTCGGCCATGGAGTGGGTGAACCTGTTCGCCCTCGCCGTGAACGAAGAAAACGCCGCGGGCGGACGGATGGTCACCGCGCCTACAAACGGGGCGGCGGGGATCATTCCGGCCGTGCTGCACTACTACATGAAATTCAACCCGGACGCGTCGGACGATGACGTCGTGGCGTTCTTTTTGGGCGCGGCTGCCGTAGGCATTCTTTGTAAGAAAAACGCCTCGATTTCTGGCGCCGAAGTCGGCTGCCAAGGCGAGGTCGGCTCCGCCTGTGCCATGGCCGCCGCCGGTTTGGCCGACGTGCTCGGCGCCACCCCGGAACAACTGGAAAACGCCGCTGAAATCGGCCTGGAACACAACCTCGGCCTGACCTGCGATCCGGTCGGTGGTCTGGTGCAAGTGCCGTGCATCGAGCGCAACGCGATTGCCGCGGTGAAGGCGATCAACGCCACGCAAATGGCCCTGCGCGGTGACGGCAAACACTTCATTTCCCTGGACCGGGTGATCCGCACCATGCGCGATACCGGCGCCGACATGCACGACAAATACAAAGAAACTTCACGGGGCGGCCTGGCGGTTAGCTGGGTGGAGTGCTGAGGAGCATTTCCTGACCGTTCGCAACACGTGAGCCCGAGTAATAATAATAACGAGGCGAAAACGATGACCGATGTACGTACACCTGCTGCCGATAATCCCGCTGTAGACCTCACACGCAATAACGAAATAACCCACAAAGGCTGGAGTAAACACGACACCACCTGGATGCTTGGCCTCTATGGCACAGCGATTGGCGCCGGCACGCTGTTTTTGCCGATCAACGCCGGCGTGGGTGGTTTCTGGCCGCTGCTGATCCTGGCAGTGCTGGCGTTTCCGATGACATTCTTTGCACACCGCGGTCTGACTCGTTTCGTGTTGTCCGGCCGTTCCGGGGACATCACTGAAGTGGTGGAAGAACACTTCGGCATCGGTGCCGGCAAGCTGATCACGCTGCTGTATTTCTTCGCGATTTTCCCGATTCTGCTGGTGTACAGCGTAGCGCTGACCAATACCCTGAGCAGCCTCATGGAGCACCAGTTGCACATGACGCCACCGCCTCGGGCGATCCTGTCACTGGGGTTGATTCTCGGCCTGATGGCCATCGTCCGTTGTGGTCAGGGCGTCATCGTCAAGTGCATGAGTGTGCTGGTTTACCCGTTCGTCGCGGCATTGCTGCTACTGGGCATCAGCCTGATCCCGAACTGGAACGGCGCGTTCTTCGCCACCGCCAGTGAAGGCATGCCGCTGCCGCTGTTCTTCAAGACCTTGTGGCTGGCGATCCCGGTGATGGTGTTCTCGTTCAACCATTCGCCGATCATTTCCGCTTTCGCCGTCGATCAGAAGCAGCGTTACGGCAAGCAAGCCGAACGCAAAAGCAGCGGCATTCTGGCGATCGCTCACGCCATGATGGTCGTCACGGTGATGTTCTTTTGCTTCAGCTGCGTGCTGGCGTTGTCCCCGGCTGATTTGGCCGCGGCGAAGGCGCAGAACATTTCGATCCTGTCGTACCTGGCCAACCACTTCCAGACACCGGTCATCGCTTACGCCGCGCCGCTGATTGCGCTGGTGGCAATCACCAAATCCTTCCTGGGCCATTACATCGGCGCCAGCGAAGGCTTTCAGGGCCTGATCGTGAAAAGCCTGCGTGGCCGTGGTCGAGTCGTCTCCGCCGGCTGGCTGAACCGCCTCACTGCGCTGTTCATGATCCTCAGTTGCTGGGCCGTGGCGACCTTCAACCCGAGCATCCTGGGCATGATCGAAACCCTCGGCGGGCCGATCATCGCCTGCCTGTTGTTCCTGATGCCGATGTACGCCATCCGCCGTGTACCGGCCTTGCGCCAGTACTCGGGCCAGGCCTCGAACGTGTTCGTGGTGTTGGTCGGTCTGATTGCACTGTCTGCGATCATCTATTCATTTATGCCCTGAAACGGGCAGGCAAAAAGCAGGCGGGCCAGAGTGCCCGCCGTTTTTTTGCCGTAAACATTGTCCGACAGTTTTTCCGGCATGCCCCTTGCTATCTCCCTTGTGCGGCACGGAAGAAAGCGCATGAACATGGAAGGCCGGTGGTCTGGTATTGCG
The DNA here is from genome assembly GCF_059492165.1 of Pseudomonas sp. Pseusp15. NCBI lineage: Bacteria > Pseudomonadati > Pseudomonadota > Gammaproteobacteria > Pseudomonadales > Pseudomonadaceae > Pseudomonas > Pseudomonas sp. Pseusp15. The sequence goes on along the minus strand of NZ_CP168523.1, from coordinate 91,692 downwards.
AACTAATCCCGATCACAGCCGTCAACAACTGCACGTTCAATCAGGCGGTGACGCATTATGGACAACCCTTTTCAGCTCATTACCGATGCTTTTGCAGCGGATTATCAAATCAACCTGAGCATCCAGGGCCTGGACGGCAGCATCATGCTGACCCTCTCCAACGCTGGCCGCGTGGTGGCTAAACGGATGATCAGCGCCGAACAACGCAATGACCCCAAGCGCCTCAAACGCCTGGTGCAAAGCATTCAATTCGGCATCGCCATCGAACAGGGTCAATGCGCCGTGGCCATCCTCGAAGCCATGACCGACGGCGACAACCGTAAGCTACCGCCGCCACAGGCCAAAGCCCGGCCCCGACCTGAAATCGGGTATTAAAGTTCGCCCTTCTCCACTTCGGGATGTTCACCGGAACCCGCACCGATCTTGCGTTGCGGGTGTTCGATCTTCACCGAAGGAAATTGCGACGAGGCATAACGCACCACCAGAATCGAAAACGCCAGCAGCAGGATCCCGCCGCACAGGTAGATGATCCCCAGGTCCGGCGGATTGTGGTGCGAGACGTTGGAGATCAGTAGCCGTGTCAGCGCGGTGATCGCCACGTAGATCAGGAACCGCACCGGCATGTGATTGGTTTTGAAGTAAATCCCGACCATCGCCCCCAGTTCCAGGTAGATGAACAGCAACAGGATGTCATCGATCTTGATGTGCCCCTGCTCCAGCATCCCGATGAACTCCATGACCGCCGCCCAGGCAGTCACCGCACCGATGGCGAACAGCGCCAGGTAGTGGAAGGTCTCGACGAACAGGTTGCCCAGGGACTCGGCCAGTTGGTGCACGTTCTGCCGCAGGTTCTCGGCCCAGTTGATTTTCACGATGATTGTTCCTTAGCTCGGTTCGAGCGGATGATGCGGGTTGGACGTGACGGTTGTTCTGCATGCAGAAAAAAGGCCAGGGGTTGCCTGCCACATGATGGCGAGGTGCTTTAAAACACGCTCCGTGGCGTTTGGTCGCAGGTCAACACCAAACCTGTAGCCGCGAATGGAGCGCCATCGTTCACCTGACAAACCCCGAATCCGGTCTACATTAAAAAGCCACTACCCAAAGCTCAGGGATTCGCTTATCCTTTTCGCTGTATATAGATACAGTAGTCGCAAAGACAACTAAATGTGAAGGCATGTGAGGTGGTGAATGGCCGTCGAAGTGGTATACCGCAGCAGCCGAGATCTGGAGCGCTTGTTCATGGATAAAGCCGAAGCTGACCGTCATGACAAAATGCTCGAACTGGCCGAATTGCTGGCTGAAGTGTTGCAAAAAGCCGTTCCGTCCCTGACCGAGCAGCAAGTGGAAGAAGCCGGGATCTACATGGCGAAGAACCGCGACGTGTTCGCCAAGGCGTTCAAGAGCCAGCCGGACGCACTGTCCGAATTGCTCAACGTGCCGGCTGAAGTCGCTAAACCTGTTGAAGTGGCTGCACCTGTTGAAGTGGAGCAAGCTGAGCCGACCAAGCCAGCCAAAGCCGCCAAGACGCCGAAGTAAGCAATGCCCGAATTGAATAGGCCCTGAGTCCAATGGCTCAGGGCCTTTTTCATGCTCGCAGAAAATCAGGCGTCAGGCTGCTCCAGTGCGTCGACCAACGCCTTGAAGAACCGCGCCGCCTCGCCGCCGGTGACCACGCGGTGATCGAAGGTCAGGGACAGCGGCAGGATCGGATGCACCGCCACCGCCCCCTCGACCGCCACCGGTTCATCGCGGATCGCCCCGGCGGCGAGGATCGCCACTTGTGGCGGCACCACCACCGGGTTGGCGTAGCGACCGAACAAGGTGCCGAAATTCGACAGAGTCAGGGTCGCACCCATCATTTCCTTGGGCGGAATCGAACGCGCCTGCACATCGGCGCGCAGGCGCATCACACCTTCTTTCAAATCCGCCGACGTGCGATTGCCGACATCGCGCAGCACCGGCACGAACAAACCGTCCGGTGTATCCACGGCAATGCCCAGGTCGAGCCGTTCGTGTTGTTTGAGCGACAGGGTTTTGCCATCGAAGCCGCTATTGAGCACTGGCTCCACCGCGCAGGCCGCCGCCATGGCTTTGGCCAGACGAATCAGTGGTTCTCGCGCCTGCCCCCAGCGATGCAGATCGGCATCGCCGAAAATCGTCACCGGCACCACTTCGGCATGGGACCTGGCCATGTTCAGCGCCATGCTGCGCCGCACACCGCGCAGCTTCTCACCGCCGAAACGCTCACGCTCCGTCTGGGCCGCATTTTCCACATCGCTGCGGGTGATCTGACCGTCCTGGCCGGAGCCGACCAAGGCGCTCAGTTCAACGCCCAGTTGTCGCGCCAATTGACGCACTGCTGGCGTGGCGCGGTTCGCCAGGTATTCGCGGGTCGAAGGTGCGGTGCCGATAAAAAAGGCATCCTCCTGATTCGTGCCGCCGCCCTCAAGCCGTCCGACCACGGTGCCCGCATCCGCTTCGCCTTCGTAACCGAGCAACGGCTCCCCCACATGCAGGATGTCGCCCTCGCCGCCGAAGGTTTTCGCCACCACGCCGTCGTAAGGCGCGGGAATGTCCACCAGCGCCTTGGCGGTTTCCACCGACACCAGCAATTGGTCAGCCTTGACGGTATCGCCGACCTTGACGTGCCAGCGGACGATTTCCGCCTCCTGCAAGCCTTCGCCCAGATCCGGCAGTTTGAAATATTTCATCGCAATCTCCTCGGCCTCTGGCGTTTCTTCAAGGGCTTCTTCAGGCGTGGCGCAGCACGGTGTCACAGGCGTGAAGAATGTCCTCGACGCCGGGCATGTACAGCGATTCCAGTCGATACAGCGGTGGCGGGATGTCCGGCGCGGTGACTCGCTGGATCGGTGCCTGCAACTGCAGAAACACCCGTTCGTAGAGACTGGCGGCGATTTCCGCGCCGACCCCGCAGGAGCGCGGCGCCTCATGCACGATCACGCAGCGACCGGTCTTGCGCACCGAGGCCTCCATCGTGTCGAGGTCCAACGGTTTGATACTGGCGACATCGATCACTTCCGCCGAGATGCCCTGCTCGGCCAACGCCGTGGCAGCTTGCAGGGTTTCCATCACACTGGCGCCCCAACTGATCAAGGTGATGTCGCTGCCTTCGCGCAGGGTGAAGCAGCTGTCCAGCGGCAAGCGTTTACCGTCATCCAACAACGGTTGCGGGTTCATGCGATAGAGTCGGGTCGGTTCGAGAAAGATCACCGGGTCCGGGTCGTCGATGGCCGCGAGCAACAAACCATAGGCCCGAGCCGGCGAGGACGGGATCACCACCCGCAACCCCGGAATGTGCGCGAACAGTGCTTCGGTGCTTTCGCTGTGATGTTCCGGCGCACGAATCCCTGCGCCCATCGGCGAGCGCAGCACCATCGGGCAGGTGAGCCGCCCGCGCGTGCGGTTGCGCATGCGACTGGCGTGGGACACCAGGTGCTCCATGGTGGCGTAGATAAACCCCATGAACTGGATTTCCACCACCGGTTTCAAGCCTTGGGCCGCCATGCCCACTGCCAGCCCGCCGATCATGGTTTCGGCCAGCGGTGAATCGATTACCCGCTTGAAACCAAAGCTGTCGCGCAGGCCCAGCGTGGCGCGAAACACGCCACCGTTCACCCCGACGTCTTCACCGAGGACGATAACGTTCTCGTCCTCGCGCATGGCCCGATGCAACGCCAGATTCACCGCCTCCAGCAGCGTTACCTTGCCGTTACTCATGGCCCGAACCTCCCGTCCGGCGCGCCACTCGTTCGAGAAAGTCTTCACGCTGCTCGGCCAGGGCTGGCGGCCACTGGGCGTACACATGATCGATCACTGATGCCGGCGCCTGCACGCCCGCCGCTTCGAAGTTATCCACAGCAACCTGCACCAACCCCTGGCATTCGCTGATCAGCGCCTGCTCGCGACTTTCATCCCACACGCCCTGCCCGACCATAAAACGCTGCAGACGTTTGATCGGTTCTTCGAGCCAGGCTTGCTTGACTTCGTCCGCCGACCGGTAGCGTGTGGCATCGTCGGCCGTGGTGTGATCGCCGAGGCGATAACTCAGGCATTCGAGCAACACCGGGCCTTTGCCGTGGCGCGCCCGTTCGAGGGCCGCTTGCACGCGGTCATACACGGCGAGTATGTCGTTGCCGTCGACCTGCTCACCGTGGAACCCGGCGCCAATGGCTTTCTGCGCCAACGTGGGAGCGCCGCACTGAATTCGTCGCGGTACCGAAATCGCCCATTGGTTGTTGTTGACCATGAACACCACCGGCAACTGCCAGGCGCCAGCGACATTGAGGGCCTCGAGAAAATCACCTTTGCTGGTGCCGCCATCGCCGCAGGTGGTGACGGCAACCCGATGCTCGCCACGGATCTTGAATGCGCTGGCGACGCCGCAGGCATGCAGGGCCTGGGTGGCAATCGGCACACAGATCGGGAAATCCTGCGCCACCGCCGGGTCGACAAAGTCGCTGCCACGCTCATCGCCGCCCCAATACAACAGGATTTCTTCCATGCGCACGCCACGCATCAGTTGCACGGCGGTGTCGCGGTAATACGGGATCAGCACGTCTTCGGCGTGCATCAGGCTGCCGACCGCAACGCCAATGGCTTCCTGGCCCAGGGTCGGCGCGTAGGTACCGATGCGCCCGGTGCGTTGCAGGGCGACCGCTTTCTGGTCAAAAAGGCGGGTCAGGACCATCTGCCGATACAAGCGCGTCAACAGATTGAAGTCGTCGGCCCAGGGAGGGAGATCGCAGAGCACCTGGCCGTCAGGGGATAAAAAACGGGTGTAGGGCAGCTCAACCTTGTGAAGCATCACAGGGCTCCTGGCACGCGGGGTCGGCGTGCGATTGTCAGGCCCGACGTTTGTGGCGCAGGGCTTGGGGAGCAAGTTGGCCGGATAGGTACTCACTCCTTTATCGATTCAAACGTTTACCGGTACAGCACTTTCTCTGCCAACTCATCCGCTACCCTGGCCGGAGAACGTTTTTCCGCCTGGGCATGGGCAAAGACTTCGGTCAGCCGTGAACTGATTTTCGACAGGTGCGCGGTGATGGTCGTCAGCTCTTCCCCACGGTGTTTGAGCGACACGTAGATCAGCCCGCCGGCGTTGATCACGTAATCCGGCGCATACAGAATGCCCCGGCGTTCCAGCTGATCGGCGACTTCCAGATGGGTCAGTTGGTTGTTGGCCGAACCTGCGACCGCCGAGCAACGCAACTGCGTCACGCTGGTCCTGTTAAGCACACCGCCCAAGCCACAAGGCGCGAGAATGTCGCAAGGGGTGCTGAGCAGCGCTTCGTTGGCGATCGGATGAGCGCCCAACTGCTCCATGGCCAGTTGTACTTTGCCGTGATCGATGTCGCTGACCAGCAGCTCGGCGCCGGCAGCGTGCAGCTGCTCGGCCAGGGCATAACCAACATTGCCCAGGCCTTGAACGGCAATGCGCAGCCCTTCCAGATTATCGCTGCCCAAGCGGGCCATGGCGGTGCTGCGGATGCCGGCGAATACGCCCATGGCGGCATGCGGTGCTGGGTCCCCCGCAGCGGTGGTGCTGGTGACGAATTGCGTATGTTGGGCGATGCAGTCCATGTCCGCCACCGAGGTGCCGGCGTCGATGGCGGTGATGTAGCGACCGTCGAGCTGATTGATCCAGCGCCCGAACGCTTCGAATACTGCGGCGCGGTTTTCCACATGGGCCGGGCGAATAATCACCGCAACGCCACCGCCCTGAGCCAGGCCAGCCAGGGCCGCCTTGTAACTCATGCCTTGGGCGAGGCGCACAGCATCCTCGATCGCGGATTCATCGCTGGGGTAGGCAAGGTAACGACACCCGCCCAAGGCAGGTCCCAGGCGGCTGTTATGGATGGCAATCACCGCCTTCAACCCGGTGACCGGATCGACGCTCAGGTGCAGCGATTCAAGGCGAGTGCTTTGCATGAGAGCGAACATCGTAGGGCTCCCGAATCACTTCTTGTAGTCGCCAGTATAGGCTTGCGCACAAAAATTGCAGAAGCGCACAGGAATAAGCAGCGCGGCTTTAAAGGTTTTCGGACATAACCTGTTACGGCCTGTGTTCAGCACTGGACGAAAGCCTGCGACGGGGCTAAAACGAGGCATTCCCCGGAGATTTTGATGACCCCGCGCCAACGCTTTTTCGACTGTCTGCAACGATCACCGCCCGCGCTGTTCGAGGCGGCGTTGTGGATCGCCGCCGAACACGATAAAGAGCTGAATCCCGAAGCTGTGCTGGCGGACTTCAAGGACCTGCAACAGCGGGTCAGCTACGGATTACCGATGCTGCCGGTAAATGAGTTGGCGCAACCGTTGTTGCGGCGCATGAATGACCTGGGGTTCGCCCAGGACGACTTCACGCCCTTGCGCCCGCAAGTGGCGTTGCTCCATAAAGTGCTGGAACGCCGGCGCGGTCAGCCATTGGCGCTGGGCCTGATTGCCCTGGAGCTGGCCAGAAGACTGGAAATCCCCATGGTCGGGGTCAACTTCCCCGGGCATTTCCTGCTGCGGGTGCAAGGCGCCGATCACCTGCTCGACCCGTGCGGCGGGCGCCGGCTGTACCCCAACGATTGCCGTGAACTGCTGCAACGCCAGTACGGCCCGAACATGCAGCTCAGCGCCGAGCATTTGCAGACCGCCGAACCTGCGCAGATGCTGCAACGGCTGTCACGCAACCTGCGCCAGTTGTACCTCACGAACGATGACTACATCGACGCCCTGATCGACGCCGAGCGCGTGCTGGAGCTGGGCAACGCCAACGCCTCCGACTACCTGGCCCGGGCCAGCCTCTATCAACGGCTGGATTGCCCGAATGCCGAGCGTTTTGACCTGGAACACGCGCTGCTGCTCTGCGACGACCCGATCCAGCGGATTCGCCTGACCGAACGGTTGGGGCACTTGCCGCCCAACGCCATCGTCCACTGATCCCACAGGGGTCACTGTGAAGCCATCAAGGGGTATCGGGCTGATTCGCCGGATGCGCCTTGATGAACGCCGGATGTTGCGCCGCCAACGCTGCCACTCGACGAATACGCGGGTAGGCGTCCAGTGAAATATTGAAACGCTCGGCCGCATACAGCTGCGGGATCAGGTAAACGTCCGCCAGCCCCGGTTGATCGCCGAAGCAATAACCGGCGTCACCGATCAACTGCTCCACCGTCGCCAACCCTTGACTGATCCAGTGACCGATCCACTCGACCACTTGCGGCTCATCGTGCCCCAACTGCCGCAGCTTATTGAGCACGCTGACGTTGTGCAGTGGGTGAACGTCGCAGCCGATCACCGCCGCCACTCCACGCTCGTGGGCGCGGGCGGCGAGGTCTTTGGACAGCAGCCGCACCTGTGGATAACGTTCCTCCAGGTACTCGATGATCGCCGGTGACTGGATCAGCAATTCGCCTTCATCGGTGCGCAAGGCCGGCACCCGGCCTTGCGGGTTGATGCCCAGATACGCCGGCTGGCGATGTTCGCCCCCCTGCGGCGCGATCAGGTTGACCGGCAGTGCCTGGTAATCCAGCCCCTTCAACGCCAGCGCAATGCGTACCCGGAAAGACGAGGTCGAACGGTAATAGGTATAGAGTTCCATGGGCCGATCCTCTTAGCGCGCCGGCAGCACTTTGCCGCGGCACTCGCCGAAACCGATGGAAGCAAAACCCTCACGGCTGCAACGTCCCCGCAGGATGATTTCGTCGCCATCCTCGAGGAATTTACGCACCTCACCCGAGGCCAGTTCGATCGGCTTTTTACCGCCCTCGGTGATTTCCAGCAGGCTGCCGAACTGACCGCTTTCAGGGCCGGACAACGTGCCCGAACCGAACAGGTCGCCGGCCTGCAACTGGCAGCCGTTGACGCTGTGATGCGCCACCATCTGCGCAACGGTCCAGTACATGTGTTGGGTGTTGCTGAGGGTCAGGCGATGGGCCGGCAGATTCTGTTCGCGCATCGATTCGGTCAGCAGCAGCACTTCGAGTTCGATGTCGAAGGCACCGGCCGCCTGATCACGTTTGTCGAACAGGTAAGGCAGCGGCTGCGGGTCGCCTTCCGGGCGCGCCGGCTGCGCACGACGGAACGGTTCCAACGCTTCGGCCGTCACCACCCACGGCGAAATGCTGGTGATGAAACTCTTGGACAGGAACGGCCCCAGCGGCTGGTATTCCCAGGCCTGGATGTCCCGCGCCGACCAGTCGTTGAGCAGGCAGAAACCGGCGATGTGATCGGCGGCGTCACCGATGGCGATCGAGTCGCCCATGGCATTGCCCGGGCCAATCCAGATACCCAGTTCCAGTTCGTAATCCAGGCGTGCGCACGGGCCAAACGTCGGCTCGGTCTGACCGGCCGGCAGGGTCTGGCCTTTCGGACGCCGCACGTCGGTGCCGGACGGGCGAATGGTCGAGGCGCGGCCGTGATAACCGATCGGCACGTACTTGTAGTTCGGCAGCAACGGGTTATCCGGGCGGAACAGTTTGCCGACATTCTGCGCGTGCTCGATGCCGACGTAGAAGTCGGTGTAGTCGTTGATCTTCGCCGGCAGGTGCATCTGGCAATCCGCCGCCAGCGGCAGCAGTTTTGCGCCTTGGGCTTCGATCTTGCCGTGCAGGGTGCTGCCTTCCTTGAACAACTCGATCAAGCGTTCACGCAGGGCGACGCGAGCCTCGCGACCCAGCTCGAAAAACGCATTCAACTGGCCGCCACGGGTGGCTTCGACGGCGGTTCGCGCGGCACCGTCGTCGAACAGCCCGGCATCGAGTGCCGCTCCCAGATCAAAGATATGGTCGCCGATCGCCACGCCACTGCGCGGCGCCCCGCCCTTCACGCTGAACACGCCCAACGGCAGGTTTTGCAGCGGGAAATCCGCGTGGCCGTTGGCGGAGGCAACCCAGCTACGAGTGATGGAAGTCTGAGTCATGGGTTATCTCCGGGTCGGGTCAAAAGTGGCGGGCAGCGAGGCCCAGCAGGCGTCGTAATTGTTTTGCAGTTGCGGGCAATCCAGGGCGAATCGGCTCGGGCGCAGCACCTGGCTGGTCTCGAACATGAAAGCCATGGTGTTGTCGATTTTAGCCGGCGCCAGTTCCGCGTTGATTGCCTTGGTGCAGGTCTCGCCATCGGGGCCGTGGGCGCTCATGCAGCTGTGCAACGAGGCGCCGCCCGGCACGAAACCTTCGGCTTTGGCATCGTACTCGCCCTTGATCAGGCCCATGTATTCGTTCATCAGGTTGCGGTGGAACCACGGCGGACGGAAGGTTTTCTCGGCCACCATCCAGCGTGGCGGGAAGATCACGAAGTCGAGGTTGGCCAGACCGTGCACGCTGGTCGGCGAGGTCAGGACGGTGAAAATCGACGGATCCGGGTGATCGAAACTCACCGTGCCAATGGTGTTGAAGCGACGCAGGTCATATTTGTACGGCACGTTATTGCCGTGCCAGGCGACCACGTTCAGCGGCGAATGATCGAGCTCGCAGCCCCACAACTGGCCGAGGAATTTCTGCACCAGGGTGGTCGGTTGCTTGAGGTTTTCGTAATGCGCCACCGGGGTCAGGAAGTCGCGAGGGTTGGCCAGACCGTTGCTGCCGATCGGCCCCAGGTCCGGCAGGCGCAGTGGCGCGCCGTGGTTTTCGGCCACGTAGCCCCGCGCTTGCGGATCGAGCAGTTCGATGCGGAATTTCAGCCCGCGAGGCAACACGGCGATTTCCAGCGGCTCCAGTTCCAGCACGCCCAGTTCGGTGGCGATGCGCAGGCGGCCCAGTTCCGGTACCAGCAGCAGTTCGCCGTCGGCGTTGAAGAACACTCGCTCCATGGAACGGTTGGCGCGGTAGTTGTAGATGCTGATCCCGGCCGGTTTATCCGCGCCCGAATTGGCGGCCATGCTCACCAGCCCGTCGATGAAATCGGTGGGCTCGGTCGGAATGTCCAAGGGGTTCCAGCGCAGGCGATTGGGGGTCACTTCACCCAACGGACCACCGGCCAGTTGCCGATCCAGTTTGACGAATGCCGGGTGATTGGCCGACGGCTGAATGCGGTACATCCAGGTCCGGCGTGCTTCGCTGCGGGCCATGGTGAACGCAGTGCCGGAGAACAGCTCGGTGTACAGGCCGTAAGGGGCTTTTTGCGGGGAGTTCTGGCCGATGGGCAGTGCGCCGGGCAACGCTTCGCTGCTGAATTCGTTGCCAAAGCCTGACTGATAAGCCAGCGCTGGCGCCGTTGAATCGAGGTTCATGGAGCCTCCTGAACGGGAAGTTATTTTTATCGTAATTCAATTACGCATAACGTAATTTGATTGGTATTGACCGTCAAGATATAAAGACGCCCATTCGTCCCGGGATCAGACCGCCTTCATGGAAACGCCGCGCAATAACGATAAACAGAAAGTCCGCTCGGCCGAGGTCGGTACTGACATTCTCAAGGCACTGGCCGAGCTATCGCCCTCGACCTCGCTGTCGCGTCTGGCCGAACACGTGCAGATGCCGGCGAGCAAGGTTCACCGTTATCTACAAGCGCTGATCGCCAGCGGTTTTGCCGAACAGAACCCCGCCACCAACCATTACGGCCTGGGCCGTGAAGCGCTGCGAGTCGGCCTGGCTGCCCTGAACAGTATGGACGTGCTGAAAGTCGCCGCTCTGCCTCTGGCCGAGTTGCGTGATGACTTGAATGAAACCTGTTTTTTAGCGGTGTGGGGCAATCAGGGCGCGACGGTGGTGCACATCGAGCCGGCGGTGCGAGCGGTGACGGTGGTCACGCAATTGGGCTCGGTATTGCCGTTACTCAGTTCATCCACTGGCCTGGTATTTGGCGCTTACCTACCAAAGCGGGAAACCGTGGACTTGCGCGATCAGGAACTTCACAACGCCACTGACCACATCTTGGCAGACGATCAGACCTATGCAGCCTTATGCGAACAGATCCGCGAACGCGGCCTGCATCATGTGCATGGGTTGCTGATGCCGGGAGTGGATGCGTTGTCGGCACCGGTGTTCAACGCTGTCGGCCAGGTGGCGGCGGTGATGACCATCGTCGGCCCGACCTCGTTGTTCCATGCCGACGAAAACGGCCCGGCGGCGCAGCGATTGCTGGCAGCGACGCGGGCCGTGAGTTGGCGGATGGGTTACCAGGTTGAAACGTGACGTAATAAAGCGGAAATATCACCGCCCGCTATTAATCCACTCTTTTCCCTGCTCAGCGAATAGAGGTTGTTACCGAACCGGTTGTATTCGCGAGAGACCGACCCGCCACATAGGTCAGATAATTTACGCCGACCTCAACACCGGTAACGGTTGAAACGATTCCGGCAAAATCGTTGATTCTGGAAAGGAGACTCAGGCCGGCATTTGCACCGCCAATGCCCGCAACGGTACCCACATAGAGAGAAATCAACCCGACCCATGCAGCTGAAAAATGCCCGTTTGCCTGTTTTTCATACCCGTTGTGGTGAGCGATTACCCCTAGCACAATTGATCGCGTTGCCTTCAATAACGTGGCTGCGACCCCGACCGGTGGAATGAAGAGCGAAACAATGTCCACCGCAAATTCGGCAACAATTAGCGTGTCGCGCCAGAATGCTTCGGAAAGACTGGTCGTCTGGTCATCCGTCTCGGCGATGAAAAGCTCGATCATCGGCGCGTAGTCATCCGATAAGCGGATAGGCCGTCCGGGTGTTAGCGTGAAATCATGGTATCCCTTCAGAACCTCGAACAAATAAGCGCGCACAACCTCTTGATCTCTACTTCGGACACTTTTAACAATATCCCATCGCGCGTGCATCTTCAGTTCCGCGGCATAAGATTCCAGTGAAACAAAGTTCTTGCCATCGTAAGCCGCTGGCAGATAAATAATCTTTTCAGTTGTGCCTTTGCGAGCAAAGACGTACCCACCTTCAACGCGCTTGCCGTTGACGACAAACCTGTAGACTTCGCCATTGGCAGTATTTGCAGTAATGTGCAACTCTTCGAGCACCGCATTCAGCCAGGTATATTGCTCCACGCTCAAATTGCCTTGCATTCTCTGAGTCAGAGCATCGAACTGGAGTTTGTTTTGCTTGAGCTTGCCATACACCTCAGGTCTTGTTGACAGATCTCCGACCCCGGGATTGAGGAAAGTGCGCTTCAAATAATCGATGTATTGATCCCCTGGCAACACTCCAATCAAGTCGTTGATCACTGTTGCACTCAGCCTTCCCACCGAGGTGCCGTCTCTTGACCTGAACGTAGCCGTTCTCAATTGATCACGAACATTGACCAGACTTTTGACCACCGTGTCAAACCACGCAAGAGCCTTTACAAAAGAACTGGTGTCGCTGCGCCAGATTTCCCAATTAATAAACAGTTGAGTCAGGGTCATTGGCTGATGACCTGCAATTGTGATCTCAACCTGGTCCGGATCGATTTCCGGGTGTGGCCCCGAGCGGCGTAAATAGTCATTGACTTGCTTTTTCACCAATTCCCGAGCAAACACCTGAAACGGCTGTACATTCACCTTATCTTTCGCCAGTTCATAAATGGCGCTTTGTTCAGTAGTCAGTCGAGCCAGGCATTGCCGTTCAGACAGCTTCGCTTGCCTGAACCAACCAGGCGTAACAAATTCGACCTCGTACTGCGCCCATGCCAGTAACTGCCTGACACTGTCTTCGAAGCGTCTTTGGGGAAGAGACAGCCATGTAACAGTATTGATTCTTGACCCTTGACCAGCTATGGCCGCTGCTCCAGATTTATCTATTTCGTCAACCAGCTTGCTGCGATCCTTCAAATGGCATTGATCGATCAAGTAATCCTTACCGCCCGGAACAAGCACCCATTTCGCAACGTGCTCCTTGAGCAACCAAACATTATCGAACTCAAACCAGTCTTTACCTCCCGGCGCGCCTGGCGCATATAACACACAAGGAACAAGCGCACCATTGCTTTTAGACGTATAAACGGTGAGTTCCTTGAATGCCTGATAATCATCACGAAAAGAAAGACCATGAGTGGTCAATGATGTATCGCCGAGATTGCAACGTTTCACCATATCCAGACTTTGCGCCTTCAAATGACCTTGCAGCCCGGCGGCGAATACCGACAAGGCCGTCACTCTTGCCAGGTTTTCATGGATAGCGTCTTGTACTTCTGGCTCTTTATAGGCAGCGTTCCGCAGCGCTGCGTACTTCATCCGCACATCGAGCGTTTCGATGGCCGACTCGATGAATGAAGGGGTCAAATCCCGCGCATGTTCGCCGTTGATCTTGAGCTGATAGCGGGCGGCTTTATCATGCAAACCGTACATAAAAAGTTCGGTTAACGTTTTCGTTTCTTGATGCCTGATTTCCTTCACGCCCATACGGAAATTGTAGTTCAAGGTCACGAGGACAAAATCAGGATCGACATGCAGTGCAGCACGCCGAAAAATAAAGTCTTGAACACTGTTTCGTGTATAGGCTTTCAGCGACGCGACATGACCCACTCGTTGATGCAGATCTACTTCACTTTGAAGCAGGGTGCGCTCCAGATCGACATAAATCTTCTGGTCCCTTTCGCTACTGCGCTTCAACCATTCAGGCCACGCATTTTTACTGATCAACTTGATCAGCGCGGCGGTGCGATGTTTCGCATTTTCAAGCAGCTCCTTCAAGGGCAGGAGGGCGTTAACTTCTCGGATCACATTCTCCTTGTCCGTGCGCGAGCCACTCAACCCCTTGAGTTGACGACTGATGTCAGCACGTTTTTTTGCCAACAGCGCGTCTGTGCCAAAACCGAATATATCCGTATCAATTCGTGGATAACGAATCTCTGGATCAGCCTCGACCTTCTGCGCGTCTTCAACTGCCAAGTCCTTCAGCAATTCGCCACGACTCGCTGGCGTACTCAGGCGTTTCCGGACTTCTTGATGCAGCGCTGCCGACGTAGCGAACTTTTCCACCCCTGCATTTGCCGTATATAAAATCATGGCACTGTCCGCCGCAGGAACAATCGCCCCTGACGACTGACCATCCAGACGCATGACAAAAGCCGAAGCCAATGTTTTGAAGACGCCATCGTGCAGTTGGACAGCAACGCCATAAAATGCGCTGGGAACCAGAGGACCGGTCAACGCGAAAATCTTTTTTTCGTCTTCCGGTGTGACACCGCCCTCTTGCGTTACGCTATTCAATTCCTGCCAGAAGAGTTTGACTGCATAACTTCGCAGAAGGCCTTTACGCATCACGTTGTTGCCCATATTACGTGCCCAGTACTGATCCAGCGCCACGACAAACTTTGCAGGCAACGTCCGGAGCAATTCGGCGATAAATTGACTCACTGTCCCAATATCCAGATCAGCGTGTCGGGCGCTTTCGTCCGTATCGTTCAGCCAATCGTACACACCATATTGGTCTGGATTATAATTCGGTGCACTTCCGCGCAGCAGACACTCCATCAATACATTATTCAGTGAGCCTGTCGGCTCTTGGGCAGTCGCAGCACCGCGATAATTGATAAACACCCTGGAAACATAGAGTTCCGGCACCAACCGCCACATGTCCTCCGCCAGACAATCTTGTAGCAAAGACGCAAATGACGGGATGAGGCTCAATTGCTCGGACAATTGTTCAACGGCCTCGTTTACGCCGATAAATTTATTTGAAACCGATTCGAGTTTATTACCTTCCATAAATACACAATCCTGATTTAGTCAATTGAAAGCGGCGCACTTTGCACACACCAACTTTCAGCGAAACTAAATCAAAAAAAACCAACATCACAGTCGAATTTCTTTTCGACTTATGTTGCAGCGACAACAATGTCGTGCCACAAACAGCCAATCAATTGTTACATCACGCCAACAACCCAAGCAATCGTGCTTGGGCAACTGCGTGAGTTCTGCGCTCAACGCCCAACTTACCGTGAATGCGTCGAGCATGCGTTTTGACCGTATGTAACGAGATGAATAATTGCTCGGCAATCTGTTGATTCGAATTACCCAACGCAATCAACTTTAGTACTTCGACCTCGCGCTGACTAAGCGGATTATTACCTCCTGTATATGCCACGCCTTCAATGTTCGGCTCCGTCATTCCCAGTGCCAACAGCAGGTCAGGCTGGCGTAATTGAAGTTCGCGCAGCGCCTGCCGCAAACCACATCGCTCCACCAGATTTAATCCACTGCGTAAAAACTCGTTGGCACTGACCAGGTCACTATTCAACCAGGCGACTTCGGCCCTGGCGAACAACAGTTCCACCTCCAGCGTCAACTGAGCGGAGCGCTTCGACTGATCAAGCAGGCGAGCGAGGATGTTCAATGGGGCCTCGCTCCGGTGCAAATAGACTTGGGCCAACACCAGTAGGTACTCAATCCGGGCAATCAGCAGCAAAGTTGCCGGAGGTGCTTGCCGCGCCTGGCCCAGATAGTGGCGCAAGACGCGACTCAGCGCCTCACAGGCGAGTTCTGGCCGGCCCTGCTGCAGCCAGAAATGGCTGCTGACTTGCAGCAGTACGCCACGATAAACGGTGTCAGGACTCTGCCGCTGCTGCATCAACCGTTCAGCATCGCGCAGATGAGCAAATGCCAAGTCATAGTCACGTTGATTGGCCGCCAATTGCGCAAGCCCCAGAAAACCGTACAGCACCCGCTTGTCGTGATTGCGCAGGCAGATCCGCAAGCCACTTTCAAACAACTCGCTCGCCTGTGCATCGCGTCCCAGGGACAGATTCAAACGGCCACGCTGCAACGCCAGTCGTCCGAGCAAAGGTTCGGCATCGCGTTGCTGCCTGGTGAACATGGCGTGAACATTGGCAAGCAAGTCCTCGGCACGTTGGAGAGCACCACGCTGCTCCAGCAATTGCGCATGGTCCAGTTCCAGCAGTCCTTCGAAAACCAGTGAACCTTGCGCACGCGCCAGGCACAACGCTTCACGATTCATTGCCTGGGCGACTTCCAGCTCCCCACGCAGCAATGCTTGCTGGGTCAGCCCCGACAAGCACATCACACGTACAGTCCAGAGTTCGGGACCAAGGTCCTTCAGCGCATCGAGAAAATGCGCACGCGAGCCCTCCATCCGCCCCTGCAAATGCAACAGCCAACCCTGCTGGGCCTGCCACCGTGCGATCAGCTGCCGTTGCAGAATCGCCGACGGCTGCGGGACGAATCGCGACAACTGCTCGATACAGGCTCCGGCTTGCTCAAACCGCCCCGCAAACAGCGATGCCGCCGTGATCAGCCCGATCAGTTGCGGCGAGCCGAGCATCAGCTCCTCGCCTTGTTGCTCATGCAGACGCAACAACAGCACCACTGTCTGCTCCTCGAACAGATGCTCGAAACTGAAGTGCTGCAACAGGCTGACCGCCACTTCGTATTCCTCGGCGAGCAATGCCTGTTCGAAGGCTGATTTCCAGTCCTGCTCGGCGCAGAACCACTGGCAGGCCCGCCGATGCCAGGAGCGTCCGGCCGGCCATTGCTCATCGCGCAGCAATTGGGTGAACGGGGTGAAAACCTGCAGCCAGTCGGTGGAGTCGCGCCAGGGTTCGATAAAACAACCCAGTGCTTGCAAGGTCCTCAGGTACTGCGCGCCCTCCCCGGCCCCAAACAGGTGATCGCACAGTCGGGCATTGAAGCGTGGCAAGTGGGCCAGCACGCGCCAGGCCTCGCTCAACTCAGGCGTCAGCGAGCTGAACAACTCGTGCTCCAGATAATCGAGCAAAGTGTCCGCCCGTCCCTGGGGAGTGTCCTGACGCGACCAGTCGCACTTCTGCAACAGTGCGATCCGCACACCGGCACACCAGCCGCCGGTGCGCTGGATGACCCGACTGACCACCTTGTTGGCCTGATCCGGCACCCAGGGACGCAACAGCTGCTCCACTTCACCTGAAGTAAAAGCCAGCGAAGCGCTCTCGCACTCGTACAATTCATCATCAAGCAACAGCCGTGGCCAGTTGCATTGCGGCCGGCGGCGAGTGCCGAGCCACCAGGTCAGCATCGGGCTGCCGATCGCCAACATGCGATCCAGCAACGAGTCCAGCTCCGGGTTCGGCAGACGGCAGTAGTCATCGAGGAACAGCCAGGTCGGCGCCTGCAATCGCGCCAGATTGCTCAGCAATTCGGTTTCACCCGACGAGGCCAACCCCAGCACCTCAGCCAGACGATGACGAAAATCGGCCGCGCTCGACACCACGCCAGACAAGGGCAGCCAATGCACCCGGCACCGGGATGGCGCCCGCAACAGGCACTCGGCGAGCAGCGCACTCTTGCCGCTGCCGGCGGGGGCGCAGAGTAATTTCACCCGGGCCGTTGAGGTCAGTAGCGGCTCGGTCAAGCGAGCCCGCGACAGGTGATGAGAGGACAGGCGGGGCAGGAATCCAGAACGGTCCAGACACGGGGTCATGGCGGTCATTGCAGCGTGCCTTTTTATAATTGTCCGACAACCCTAACCCTCTCCAACCCGCTTGTTGAGAGGTATTCAGCGCGCTGATTGGCGCCCATAAAAAAGGCGACCCAGCGGTCGCCTTTGTGATGCCAATGTATCAAAACCCTTACCGAACGCCCTCGGCGCGCAGAGCCGACGGTGTGTAGTCGGCAGCCTTGGCGTCAAAGCCAAATATGAAACTGTGCTTCTCTTCGTTCTTCATTCCCAGGGCAATGTATCGGCCAGCGATGATGTCGTAGAGCGCCTCGAGGGTGTAGGCCGGAGTCTGGTGATCGTAGTAGTACTGGGCGTGACCTTCGGCCACTCGCCACAGTTGGCCGCGACCGTCGTAGTGGTCCACCAGCGCCACTTGCCAGCTGTCTTCGTCGAGGTACATGTGGCGTTTGGCGTAGATGTGCCGCTCACTCGGCTTGACCGTGCCGACCACTTCCCAGACCCGGTGCAACTCGTAGCGGGTCAGGTCCTGGTTGATGTGCCCGGCTTTCACCACGTCATCGTACTTGAGGCTCGGCGAATCGAGTTTGTAGCTGTTGTAGGGAATGTACATTTCCTTTTTGCCGATCAGTTTCCAGTCGTAGCGATCTGGCGCACCGGAGAACATATCGAAGTTATCCGAAGTCCGCAGGCCGTCAGCGGCGGTGCCTGGTCCGTCGTAGGCCACTTGCGGTGCACGGCGCACTCGACGTTGACCGGCGTTGTAGATCCACGCCAGTCGCGGCTCTTTCACCTGGTCGAGGGTTTCATGCACCAGCAATACGTTACCCGCCAGCCGCGCCGGCGCGGTTACCGACTGTTTGAAGAAGGTCAGCACATTGGCGGCTTTGTCCGGGTCCAGGTCCTTCATCAGTTGCGGTACGGCGATCTCTTCCTCGAAGCGAATCGGCGTGTAGCTGCCGTTGGTCTGCGGGGTCACCTGGGTGATGATCCGTCGCAGATTACCGCCGTGGTAACGGGTGATGTGGTTCCACAGCACTTCGACGCCATTCTTCGGAATCGGGAACGCGTAATAGCGATTGCCGGTGAAATTGGCCAGGCCGTTACCGTCGTTGATGCTGGTTACGTTCAGCGCGCTGCGCTTGGCCGACTCGTAGATTTCCGGCGGCACGGCCACGGTGCGATGGGTTGGGTAGACCGGAATCTTGTAGGTTTCCGGGTAGCGCTTGAACATCGCCACCTGACCGTCCGAAAGCTTGTCCTTGTACTTGTCGACCGTTGCGGCGGTGATGGTGAACAGCGGCTTTTCACTGGCGAACGGGTCAGCCAGGAAGCCTTTGTTGTCGACCGCACCAGCGTTTTTCGGGATGCCACCGGTCCAGGCCGGGATCGACCCATCGGCGTTGCCGGCCTTCTCGGCGCCCAGCGGCGTGAGGGTGGTGCCGAGCTTATTGGCCTCTTCCGGCGAGACCGCAGCCATCACGTTGGCGGCCAACAGACTCAGTGCCAGAGCGCCGCATTGCAGAATCATCTTGCGCATTAACATCATCCTTCTCAGCCAGATCAGAAGTTCACGCCGAAGCTCAGCGCCAGGAAGTCGCGGTCGGTCAGGGTGTTGTAATTCCCGCCGAAAAAGTCGGTGTAACTCAAGCTTGCGGTATAGGTGTTGCGGTAGTCGGCATCGACACCGACGCTGATCGCCTTGGCGCCTTCGTTGAACAGCCCGTTGGGGCCGTAGCCGGCGACGTCATGGGACCAGGACAGGTTGGGTTTGAGGTTGATCCCGCCAATCACGTTGGCGTAATCGAGGATCGCCCGGGCGCGATAGCCCCAGGAGGTCGAGGTGACGAAGCCGTCGGTATCGCCACCGAAACCGTACTGGCCGTAGACCGAATCACGGCCGTAACGCAGCTTGCTCCGCGGTTCCAGACCACCGACATGGACCATCGCCGCTTCACCGACCAGGGTCAGCCGTTGGGCGCCCAGCACTTGATCGAAGAAGTGCGTCAGGGTGCTTTGCACCTGGGTCACTTCCTTGCGGCGGTAACCGGTATTGTCGGCGCCAGGCCGGGTCGCAACAGGCGATGCCGCGCCGCCGGCGATCGGGTTGAGCAACGCCAGGGTCAGGTCGTTGGTGTTGACCTGCACTGGAGCGTTAGGCCGGTAGCTGATTTCACCGGTCCAGGCAGTGCCGGTGGGCAACGTGGTGGAAAAACTCGCACCGTACAGGCGAATGTCTTCCGGGTATTCGAGGTAGTACTGGCCGCGCCCGAGCATTACGCTTTGCGCCAGGCCCGAACCGCTGCCCGGGGCCAGACGGTTGGCAGTGCTGACCATACCCGGCAGGCTGGCCAATGTGGACAGCCCGGCGGTGGTGGTGCCGACGGTCGGTGTGCGACTGTGGTAGTTCATGAAGTAGAGGCCGTATTCGGTGTCGTCACCGAGCCAGCGCAAAGCCGCGCCCCACTGCCCCGAATCCCGTGCATCGCGGTCACCGCCACGGGGCACGATCACGCCCTCACGGGTGACCTGGATAGGTTGGCCAAAGGCTGCCGCCAGTGGTGCAAGCGGTGCAATCGCCGGGCTGCCGACGGTGTAGTTGTTGTTGCAACCGTCCGCCACCACGTCGTTACCGAAGAAGGTGCCGCAGTTGTCTACGACGGTCTGGTCCCACTCCAGTTGGTAGAAACCTTCCACCGTGAGTTGATCGGTCAAGCCCTGGGAAGCGAACAACATGTTGACCGGAATCAGGCCTTCCTTGATCTCAGCGCCGGGACGCCGGAACGCCGAAACGTCGACCGGGTTGATGCTGTTGATCGAGTTACCGATGAAGGTGCTTTCACCCCAGCTGACCACCTGTTTACCGGCACGCACGGTGCCCGGCAGATCGGCGATGGAATAGTTGTGATAAACGAAGGCATCGAGAAGCTCCGCCCCGGAAGACTTGGCGCCTTCCTTGCGACCGCTGTCGCTGATCTGCTTGAACTCGCGGTCTTCGTCTTTGAGCTCGAAGTCGTACCAGTACTTGCCACGGACGAAAACGCCCGTGTCGCCGTACTTCAATTCGAGGTCGTGGATGCCCTTGAAGATCTTGGAGAAGGTTTCGCCTTTCTTGAAGTTCAGGCGTCCGTCATCACCGGTCGAAGACTGGCCTGTCCCGCCATTGACGGTACCCACCAGCGACTTGTCGGCATCGCGCATGCCCCAGCTCGCGCCGACGGACAACGAGGAATCGAACTGCCCCTCGATTTCGCCGATGTTGAATGAAACAGCCTGCGCCTGGGCACAGCAGCCCAAGGCCACCGCAGCGGCCAGCGCTTGCGGTTTGAAGATGGCGCGCATTGTTGTTTTTGTCATGCGTCTTCCCCGGTGAGTGACAGAAGACCCCACCCTACTGCCGCTCGCCGGGAGCGATAAGCGCACCAAGGAGGTATTCGCGATGTACCTCCAAAGGATGAAGGCCCGCATGGGGCGGGGTTTTGCGCGGGGTATGGATGGGCTGGATGGAGGGTTATCAGTGCAGTGCATGGGACATGGTTGAAGTTGGATGTGTAACAGCTGGCGCAGCTAGCGGCAGCTGTTACAAAAGGTCAGCCGAAGACTGTTGCCAAGACTGTAACAGTGCATGTCAGAAATCGCTATTTTTCCTTTGTGATCAATACCTTATTCTTGCCTGGCTTTCACGGAAAACGGCCCGAAAGCACAAAGAACGGGGATGATAGACCACCCCGTTGGCGACAGAATCCAGATGATTTGAAGCGTATTTTTTCGACTCATCGCCCTGTGTTCACTGACGTTGATTTGTAGCTCCTGGATCCACGTCTTACTTTGGCCGCTGCGTTTGCAGCGGCCTTTTTTATGGGCGAAAGGTTTTCAGGCAGGGAGTAGTCGGGAGGAGATGACGGGGCTCAGGCAAGCCCCGCCAGATGTCGCGCAATCAGCGTCAGAGGGAATACTTCTGCAAGTTCTCCATCATTTCCTTCAGCGCCTCAATGTTGTCCTTCGGATGCGCCGCGCCTTCGAAATCGCAGATCTGCTGCCAATGCGCCGCCACATCCTCCGGCGAGAAACCGACCCGCGGATCGAACCCGGCGCCCAGGCTGCGCTCCCAGCGCACCTTGCCCATCCAGCCGCCACCGACCTCGAACAGCCCCGACGTTTCCTGGCATTGCGCGCTGGCCAGGTATACCACCAATGGGCTGACCAGTTCCGGTTTGAGTTGCTCGAATACTTGCGGCGGGATCAGGCCTTCGGTCATGCGGGTGCCACCCGTGGGGGCGATGGCATTGACCAGGATATTGTTCTTGCGGCCCTCGATAGCCAGTGTGCGGGTCAGGCCGTAGAGGCCGAGTTTGGCCATGCCATAGTTTGACTGCCCGAAGTTGCCATAGATGCCCGAGGTCGACGCGGTGAAGATCACGCGGCCATAGTTTTGCTCACGCATGTGTGGCCAGGCGGCGCGAGTGACCTTGTAGGCGCCTTCGACGTGAACGCGGTAAACCAGGTCCCAATCGCTGTCGTCCATTTTGTGAAAGGTCTTGTCGCGCAGGATGCCGGCGTTGTTCACCACGACATCGATACGACCGAACGTATCAAGGGCATGCTGGACGATTTTGTCTCCGTCGGTGACAGAGTCATGATTAGCCTCGGCGATGCCACCCGCTTCACGAATTTCCGCCACCACCCGATCAGCCGCCGATGCATTGGCGCCTTCACCCTGAGCCGAGCCGCCGAGATCATTGACCAGCACTCTGGCACCCTGTTTGGCGAACAGCAATGCATGCGCTCGCCCCAAGCCGCCGCCTGCACCGGTGACAATCACGACTTTATCTTCGAAGCGCACAGACTCATTCATGGGGAACTCCAGCAGGCCAGGGACTATTAGTGCGAGTGTCGGGCACGGGGCTGCCGGTCACAATGAACACGGGGGCGGCTGAATGGTGCGCGATAAGGCAGCGGGATAGTCAGGAACACGCCAACTTGAGCGGCGGTGAAATCAACTGATCGCGAAATTCCAGATAGTGCTTGAGCACCTGCGCCGGCGCTTCGATCTGTGGGTAATGGCCGATCTCGGACAGCAGGACAGTGTCCGGGGTGGGAATCAGTTGCCGATAGCGCGCCACCATGTGCGCACCGGAAACCGGATCGACCTCACCATCGATAACGCGCAGCGGCACCTCGCCGCGCTGCATGGCGCTGACCCAACGCTCACGCTGGACCCGCCGCTGCGGGATATAACCGATCAATTTATGCATGATCCGCTGCCCGTGATTGCTATCGACCAGGCTCCAGAAATCATCCAGCTCACTTTCGGTGGGCCGGGTCTGCGGACCGAAAATCTGCTTGAAACTCTTCACCAGAGCGTCACGGGTAAAAGCTAGCCCGATCATCCAGCCCAAGGGGCTTAGCAGGAGTTTTTGCATCAACACCGGGCGATGGGTTTCGGGAAACAACCCGCCATTGAGGAACACGCAACTGGCGATATGAGCGCGTGCTTCGTAGTGCCGGGCCAAGAGCTCCTGGGCCACGCTGTCGCCATAATCGTGTGCCAACACGTGAACGGGTTGCTCGACGTTCAAGTGCGCCAATAACGCTTGTTGCAGATCGGCCTGCTCCAGCAGGCTGTAGTTGTGGTTCACCGGTTTGGCCGAATCGCCGAAGCCAAGCATGTCGCAGGCAATCACCCGATAGCGCTGCGCCAGCGGCTGCCACAGGTAATGCCAGTCCCAACTGGCGGTCGGGAAGCCATGGATCAACAACAGCGGCTCGCCCTGCCCCGCTACCCAATAGCGGATGGTCTGATCGCGGAAGACGAACGTCTGGCCGCGCTTACGCCAGACACACAGAGGAATTTCGGCGAGTGCCATTTAGAGTTTATAACCCGGGTCTTGTTTATCGAGTTTGCGCAGCAGCGCCGGCCAGGCCAGCGCGCCACCCATCCCTTGAGCACTTTTGGTGACGCCGGCGATCATCGCCTTGGCGCCCGCCAGAATCTGCGGTTCAATGGCAATCAGCTCCGCGCCACCGTTCTGCGCCAGCACCTGAATCTCGCAGGCGCGCTGAAAGGTAAACATCATCAGGAACGTGTCGGCGATGGTGCCGCCACAGGTCAGCAGACCGTGGTTGTGCAGCATCAGAAAGTTGTTTTCACCCAGGTCGGCTTGCAGCCGCGCCTTCTCTTCATGGTTCAGTGCCACGCCTTCGTAGGCGTGATAAGCCAGGCTGGACAGCACGAACAATGACTGCTGACTGATCGGCAAAATGCCCTGTTTCTGCGCCGATACCGCCACGCCGGCCGCCGTGTGGGTATGCAGTACACACACGACGTCATGCCGGACTTCATGCACCGCGCTGTGGATGGTGTAACCCGCCGGGTTGATCTCGTAGGGGCTGTCCATCAATTTGTTGCCGGCCTGATCGACCTTGACCAGGCTCGACGCGGTGATTTCATGGAACATCATCCCGAACGGGTTGATCAGGAAGTCTTCAGTGCCTGGCACCTTGGCTGAAATGTGCGTGAAGATCAGATCGTCCCAGCCGTGGAGGGCGACCAGACGATAACAGGCCGCCAGGTCGACGCGGGTCTGCCACTCGGCGGCACTGACTTTATCCTGGAGACTGTGTGGCGACTGGATGGGGGTTACGCTCACGGCAAGGATCTCTTTTTATTGTTCTGGGTTCTTAATGTTCACTGACGTTACAGCAGTCTAGTCAGCCCCCGGAGATCGGCTAGTTGCATTGGCAGCCAGCTTGGTGGCCGAGCGAGTCAGTGCGCGGGGGAGCCTGGATCCATGTCAGAACACTGCCGCCAATAAAAGCCGGTCAGCCCCGCAGAGCGTTGACCAGGTCCGCCAGCCAAGGCTCGGCGTCGGTTTCCGGCGTTACCGTTTCACTGGCGTCCAGACGCAACATCGGCAGCACTTCATGCACGCCCAGTTCGCCGAACAACTCACGCATTTGCTCACCGCCACCGCAGAACGTATCGCCGTAACTCGAGTCGCCCAACCCGATAACGGCACCCGGCAAGCCACGCCAGGCGGCGGGCAATTGATCGCGGATCATCGAATACAATGGTTGCAGGTTGTCCGGCAACTCACCCATGCCGGTGGTCGAAGTCACCGCCAGAAATGCTTCTGGGCCAAAGGCCTGAACATCGGCAAGTGTCGCGCGCGGGTTGTGCCAGGTTTCGAAACCGGCGGCGTTCAATAGACTTGCGGCGTGGCGGGCGACTTCTTCAGCCGTGCCGTACACCGAGCCGGAAAGGATGGCGACTTTCATCAATCTGATCCTGAAGCTGAGTAAAAGGCCAAGATATTAACAGCACAGCCCTCATTGATCTTTTAGAATGCAGCGTCCCCATCAATACGCAAAGGACTCTGCGATGATCAATGCCTCACTGCTGCAAATGGTGATCGACGCGTCGAACGACGGCATCGTGATTGCCGAAAAGGAAGGCGAACAGGACAACATCCTGATTTACGTAAACCCGGCGTTCGAACGCCTGACGGGCTATACCAGTGAAGAAATCCTCTATCAGGATTGCCGCTTTTTGCAGGCAGGAGACCGGGATCAGCCCGCCCTCGCATTGATTCGCCAGGCGTTGGGCAATGGCGGTTCCTGCCGGGAAATTCTCAGGAATTACCGCAAGGACGGCACCCCGTTCTGGAACGAACTGTCGCTTTCCACGGTAAAAAACCCGCACGACGGACAAACCTATTTTGTCGGTGTGCAGAAAGACGTCACGGTTCAGGTCAAGGCACAGCAGCGAGTTGCACAGCTGGAAGCGCAATTGGCCGAGGTACAGGCAGAACTTGCTGATCTCAAGTCGACGAACGGATCAAACCAATCTGCGAATTAGTGGTCATTTACTACAATCACCGATGACTTTGTAATTATTTCTTTCGAGCAAATCATGCAGCGCGACGCACTCCTGACCCAGGATGAGCTGGACTTTATCCAGACCATGCAACACAACCCGCAACTCAATGTGCGGGATGCGACGTCGAGTTTGCTGGTCAATGGCGGCTCGCAGATCCGTGATTTGCTCACACGCCTGGCCGCTCATGAGCAAGTCACCATCCAGGCCACTTTCGAAAATCAGCAAATGACCTTCCCGCTGCACCTGGTGGAAGATGAGTTTCACGCAATGCATCTACGCCTCGGTGTCCCCAGCATTTATGAAGACGGGCCAATGATTCGGCCATGGCGCCTGGCGCTCGAAGAGCCAGTGGCGCTGGAAAATGCCAAGGGGCAACCCGGCACGATGTGGGTGCACGAAATATCGTTCAAAGGGGTTTTGCTGGAAGTTCGCAACAAGACCAAAGCGCCAAAGCACTTCGCGCTGTGGTTCAGCCCGTCAGGCTATGAGCGGATTGCGTTGCGCGGCACCCTGGAGCGTGAGACCGAGCAAGGTTTCTACGCCTACGAGCTGAGCCAGAGTGACAAGGACGAAACCGAGCGTCTGCGTCAGTACATCCTTCAGCAACATCGCCTGACCCATCCTGCTTTGCATATTTGAATCTCAGGTATCCAGGTTTCCCGCCAGGAACTGTTTCAGACGCTGGCGCATCACCCCTCCCTCGTTTCCAAGGCAACCCACCGACGACCCGGCCAGACTTTCTTGCGCCAGGTCGGACGCATCCCCGGCCAGAAACAGCTGACAATCCAGGCCCATGGCCAGACGGTTCAAACGTCGAGGCAGTTCGGCAGCCGGCGCGTGATTGGAAATCAGCACCAGCGCCCTGGGCTTGATCTTCTCACAAACCAAGATCAACTCATCAAAGGGCTGCCCGATCGCCAACAACTGAATAGCCGAATCGATGCTGCTCAGATAGAGCGCCGTGACCAATACTTCGAGCTCACGACATTGGTCGGCCAAGGCGCAGACAATCACTCGTCGCGGCTGCATGACACGCACCAGCAGCAGGCGTTGCAATACTCGAGACCGCAGAAAGCCATCCAGAAAAAGCCACTCGCTGGTCTGACCGAACGCATCTTGGCGTTGTAGCAATAGCTTCCAGATCGGAACCAGGATGTCCTGAAACACAACTGTCAGCGGATAACTGGAAAAGATCTGACCGTAGACGTGTTCCAGCTGAACTTCGTCAAAAACACTCACTGCCGCCTTGACCTGCTGCTGCCATTGGCTGTAGTCGGCTTGAACGAGCTCGTCGGGAATGATCCGCTCCAGCACCTGGAGCGGTTCGGTCTTGGCCAGTATCTTGCCAACCTTGCTTACCGCGACACCGCGCTCGATCCAGCCGAGGATGCTGCGGACACGCTCGATATCGGTCATCGAATACAAGCGGTGCCCGCTTTCGGTGCGGGTGGGCTGTATCAGCCCGTAGCGTCGCTCCCAGGCTCGGAGCGTGACCGGGTTGACCCCTGTCATCCGCGCGACCTCACGAATCGGGAACAGCTCTTCTCGAATCAGGGAGGTAATGGGGGGCAAGCCAGGCGCAATGTCGGTCAGCACAGGGATTTTGGATCCATATTAATATTTTGATACATTTTTACTCTCATACCCCAGTGATATTCAACACGTCGCTGAACTAATTGGAACGAAAGTTCCAGACGCAATCAGGAATAATCCTTGCTTGTCCCAAGACGCAGCCCACTACCCCGGCGCTGTGCCTGGCGAAACTCCTATCCGGAGCGACGCGTTTGCCTTACGGAGATACACAATGTCTACTTCACCCGTCACGCTGATGGTTGCGCGTCGTGTCGCCGATGGGCGTTATCAGGACCTGATGGCCTGGTTGCGCGAAGGCGAGCAACTGGCCACCGACTTCCCCGGCTATCTCGGTTCTGGCGTGCTCGCTCCGCCGCCCGAGGATGACGAATTCCAGATTATTTTCCGCTTCGCCGACGAGCAGACCCTGCACGCCTGGGAGCATTCCGCGTCGCGTACCGCTTGGCTGGGACGCGGCAGCAATCTGTTTGCCCATCCTTCGGAGCATCGGGTCAGTGGCATCGATGGCTGGTTCGGTGCGGTAGGGCAACGCCCGCCACGCTGGAAGCAGGCCGTGGCGATCTGGCTGGCGTTCTTTCCGGTGTCCCTGCTGTTCAACTTTGTGCTGGGACCGTTATTGGCTGAAACGGGATTGCTGGCCCGGGTGTTCGTCAGCACCCTGTGCCTGACACCACTGATGGTTTATTTCTTCATTCCATTGTCGACCCATCTGTTGGCCGGCTGGCTGAACACCGCACCGCAACAACCGTTGCCCGCAACGCCTACTACCCAAAATCAGTAACTCTTGCAGGAGCGTAGGTGCACGACTCCCGTCGCTGGTATAGTTTTGCTCTAACCGCGACGCGAGCCGTTCATGACCTCTTCCGCAGCCCCCATCCTCATCACCGGTGCCGGCCAGCGTGTCGGCCTGCACTGTGCGCAGCGTTTGCTCGAAGACGGCCATCCGGTCATTTTCAGCTACCGCAGCGAACGCCCCGGCGTAAAGACCCTGCGCGATCTGGGAGCAACAGCGGTGTTCGCGGACTTTTCCAGCGAGGCCGGGATTCTCGCGTTCATCGGTGAATTGAAGAACCACACCGACAGCCTGCGGGCGATAGTCCACAACGCCTCCGAATGGCTGGCCGAAAACCCGGGCGCCGAAGCCGATGCCTTCACCCGCATGTTCAGCGTGCACATGCTGGCGCCCTACCTGATCAACCTGCACTGTGCCGATTTACTCAGACGCTCAAGCCCCGCCGACATCGTGCACATCAGCGATGACGTGACCCGCAAGGGCAGCAGCAAGCACATCGGCTACTGCGCCAGCAAAGCCGGGCTCGACAGCCTGACCCTGTCCTTTGCCGCCAAGTACGCGCCAGACATCAAGGTCAACGGTATCGCGCCAGCCCTGCTACTGTTCAATCCCGACGACGACGCGGCGTACCGCGCCAGGGTCCTGGCCAAATCCGCACTGGGCATCGAGCCCGGCAGCGAAGTGATCTACCAGAGCCTGCGCTATTTGCTCGACAACCCTTATGTCACCGGCACGACCCTGACCGTCAATGGCGGACGGCACGTCAAATAAGCCGCCCCCGCGAGGATGTCCCCATGACGTTATCCCTGCCCCACAGCGCCCTGTCCCAGAGCTATCGCGAGATCCTTATCGGCCTGGGTGAAAACCCCGACCGCGAAGGGCTGCAAGACACCCCGTTGCGCGCCGCCAAGGCCATGCAATACCTGTGTCACGGTTACGAACAGAGCGTCGAAGAGATCGTCAACGGCGCACTGTTCGCCTCCGACAACGATGAAATGATCATTGTCGACAACATCGAGTTGTACTCGCTGTGTGAACATCACATGTTGCCCTTCATCGGCAAGGCGCATGTGGCTTATATTCCAACGGGCAAGGTGCTGGGCCTGTCGAAGATTGCACGGCTTGTGGATATGTTCGCCCGCCGCCTGCAAATCCAGGAGAACCTCACCCGGCAAATCGCCGAGGCCGTGCAGCAAGTGACCGATGCCGCCGGTGTCGCGGTGGTCATCGAAGCCCAGCACATGTGCATGATGATGCGCGGCGTCGAGAAACAGAATTCGACCATGAACACCTCGGTGATGCTCGGTGCCTTCCGCGAGTCGAGCAACACCCGCCAGGAGTTCCTGCAATTGATTGGACGGAGCAAGTAGCAATGCCACAACTTCAACCAGGAATGGCACGCATCCGGGTCAAGGACCTGTGTTTGCGAACTTTCATCGGGATCAACGAGGACGAAATCCTCAACAAGCAGGATGTGCTGATCAACCTGACCATCCTGTATGCCGCTCAGGACGCCGTGCGTGACAACGACATCGATCACGCGCTGAACTACCGCACCATCACCAAGGCGATCATTGCCCACGTGGAAGGCAATCGCTTTGCCCTGCTCGAGCGCCTGACCCAGGAGCTGCTGGACCTGATCATGACCAACGAGTCGGTGCTGTATGCCGAAGTCGAAGTCGACAAGCCCCACGCCCTGCGCTTCGCCGAGTCGGTGTCGATTACCCTGGCTGCCAGCCGCTGACCGCGTCTGGCGTATCGCTCGCCAGGCTTTTATCATCCGCGCCACGATTTGATTGCACAGAGCCCATCATGAACGATCAACAACGCCTGGAACTTGAAGCCGCCGCCTTTCGCCGGCTGGTTGCCCACCTGGACAGCCGCAAGGACGTGCAGAACATCGACCTGATGAACCTCTCGGGTTTCTGCCGCAACTGCCTGTCCAAGTGGTACAAGGCCGCCGCTGACGAACGCCAGATCGACGTCAGCCTCGATGAAGCCCGCGAAGTGGTTTACGGCATGCCGTACGCCGAGTGGAAAGCCCAATACCAGAAAGAAGCCAGCGCCGACCAACAAGCGGCGTTCGCCAAAGGAAAACCCAATGAGTGATTTGAACACCCTGCGCGCCAGCCTCAAGAGTGGCGAACACGTTTTCGCCGACACCCTGGCGTTCATTGCCGCCGGTTATGACTACCAGCCCCAGGCTTTCAACAACGGTGGCGTGGAAAACGCAGCCGGGCAGAACGAAGGCTCGTGCAAGACACTGGGCCTGGCGCTGCTGGAAGGTCTGAGCGATGAAGAAGCGCTGTTGGCGTTTGGCGAGCATTATCGCTCGGTGGTAGCTACGCCCGAAGGCAGCGACCACGGCAATATCCGGGCGTTGATTGCCCATGGCTTGGCGGGTGTGAAGTTCGCTCAGCAGCCACTGACTCGTCGCTAAACCTGTGGCGAGGGGGCTTGCTCCCTCGCCACAGATTATGCGTCGCCATCGATCGGTATCAGGGCACATCCCGACTTTTAAGATTGACCCGGCAACTTTATTTCGTTTGCCGGACACCTCTGCTCGCGGCTTAGATAAAAAGAAGCATCCCTTCTTCAGAGTCAGCCATTCATGCGCAGCGAAACCATCAGTCAGTCGATTTCCATTGTTCACCCCATCAGTCTCAGCCACGGCAAAAATGCCGAAGTCTGGGACACCGATGGCAAGCGCTACATCGACTTTGTCGGGGGAATCGGCGTACTGAACCTCGGCCATTGCCATCCACGCATCGTCGAGGCCATTCGTGAACAAGCCACCCGCCTGACCCACTACGCGTTCAACGCGGCTCCCCATGTGCCTTACATCGAACTCATGGATCGCCTGGCCGCGTTTATTCCAGTGGATTACCCGGTCAGCGGCATGCTCACCAACAGCGGCGCGGAAGCGGCGGAAAACGCCCTGAAGATCGTCCGCGGCGCCACCGGCCGCACCGCGATCATTGCCTTTGACGGCGCCTTCCACGGCCGCACGCTGGCCACTCTCAACCTCAACGGCAAGGTCGCGCCTTACAAGCAGAAAGTCGGCGTGCTGCCGGGGCCGGTGTACCACCTGCCCTTCCCCAGCAAAGACAATGACGTGACCTGCGCCGAGGCCCTGAAGGCGATGGATCGGCTGTTCAGCGTCGAGATCGACGTGAATGACGTGGCCTGTTTTATCGTCGAACCGGTACAGGGCGAAGGCGGGTTTCTGGCGATGGATGTGAAATTCGCCCAGGCGCTGCGGCGTTTCTGTGATGACAAAGGCATTTTGCTGATTGCCGATGAAATCCAGTCCGGCTTCGGCCGCACCGGCCAGCGGTTTGCGTTTTCGCGACTGGGCATTGAGCCGGACCTGATCCTGCTGGGTAAAAGCATTGCCGGTGGCGTGCCGCTGGGTGCGGTTGTCGGGCGCAAGTCGCTAGTCGACAACTTGCCCAAGGGCGGATTGGGCGGCACCTACTCAGGCAATCCCATCGCCTGCGCCGCCGCGCTGGCGACCCTGGACGAAATGAGTGATGCACATCTGCATGCCTGGGGCACGCAGCAGGAAGAAGCGATTGTCAGCCGCTACGAAGCCTGGCGGGCACGCGGACTGTCACCGTATCTGGGCCGTTTGACCGGCGTGGGTGCGATGCGCGGCATCGAACTGATCAACGCCGACGGCACACCGGCTTCGGCGCAATTGACACAACTGCTGGCGCTGGCCCGAGACTCGGGCTTGCTGCTGATGCCCAGCGGCAAGTCGCGCCACATCATTCGGCTGCTCGCGCCATTGACCACTGAGGCCGCCGTGCTGGAAGAAGGGCTGGATATTCTTGAGGCGTGCCTGGCGAAATTGTCCTGAGGCAGAATCGTCTGCCCACAAAAAAACCGGCCGAAGCCGGTTTTTTTGTTTTCTAAGGAATCAGAACGAAACGTTCTGCAGGCCGTCGAGGTAACGCTCAGTGTCCAGTGCCGCCATGCAGC
Organism: Pseudomonas sp. Pseusp15; assembly: GCF_059492165.1. Classification (NCBI taxonomy): domain Bacteria; kingdom Pseudomonadati; phylum Pseudomonadota; class Gammaproteobacteria; order Pseudomonadales; family Pseudomonadaceae; genus Pseudomonas; species Pseudomonas sp. Pseusp15. The sequence continues at coordinate 60,123 of NZ_CP168523.1, read as the reverse complement.
CGGCGCCGGCCGAGGTGATGGCTTGACGATAAACGTGGTCGGCCACGTCACCGGCAGCAAAGATACCTTCGACGCTGGTGGCAGTGGCGTTGCCGTCACGGCCGCCCTGTACAACCAGGTAGCCGTCTTTCAACGTCAGCTGACCTTCGAACAACGACGTGTTCGGGGTGTGGCCAATGGCGATGAACACGCCGTCGACTTTGATTTCGTCGAAGCTGCCATCGTTGTTCTTCAGGCGAGCACCGGTCACGCCCATGTTGTCGCCCAACACTTCGTCCAGGGTCGCGTTCAGCTTCAGGATGATCTTGCCTTCGGCAACCCGGGCATTGAGCTTGTCGATCAGGATCTTCTCGGCGCGGAACGTTTCGCGACGGTGAATCAGGGTCACGGTGCTGGCGATGTTGGCCAGGTACAGCGCTTCTTCGACAGCGGTATTACCGCCACCGACCACAGCCACTGGCTTGTTGCGATAGAAGAAACCGTCACAGGTCGCGCAGGCCGAAACGCCTTTGCCCATGAACGTTTCTTCCGACGGCAGGCCCAGGTAACGAGCGCTGGCACCGGTAGCGATGATCAGGGCGTCGCAGGTGTAAGTCGCGCTGTCGCCAATCAGGGTGTACGGCTTGGCAGCGAAGTCCACGGCATTGATGTGATCAAACACGATCTCGGTTTCAAAGCGCTCGGCGTGCTCTTTCATCCGTTCCATCAGCGCCGGGCCGGTCAGGCCGTGGACGTCGCCCGGCCAGTTGTCGACTTCGGTGGTGGTGGTCAGTTGACCGCCGGCTTGCATGCCGGTGATCAGCAGTGGCTTGAGGTTGGCACGGGCCGCATAGACAGCGGCGCTGTAACCGGCAGGGCCGGAACCGAGAATAATCACTCGCGAATGACGAACTTCAGACATGACCTGCTCCTGTTGACCGGCCCGAAACACTGGGCGCGGAACGCCGGATTGCCGGCGGGAATAAAAAAGGACCGCTGAAAGCACTTGGGGAAGGCTTGGGCTCGACAGTCCTGTAAAAGAATGGGTGCAGCGTATCGAGGGGGCGAAGATTAAGGAAATACGGTTTAACAATCCAGCTCATAGGCGGTCTCTATTCCGTTGCGGTGAATGTATAGACGCCTTTGTTACAGTTAATGTCGATGCCGCTACCGCGCTTTCGCACCTCAGGCAAAGCCGGTAAGGTCGGCGCGTTTCCCTCTTGTTCGGAGCACGTTATGCCCGCCCCCGTTCTGTCCGGCCCGCAATACCTGCGCGAAGGCCTCAATCTGGTCCTGAGCCCAAGTCTGCGTCTGTTCGTGTTGCTGCCGCTGGCGATCAACCTTGTGCTGTTCGTCGGATTGATCTATCTGGCCGGTCATCAGTTCAGCCTATGGGTCGATACGCTGATGCCGTCCCTGCCCGATTGGCTGAGCTTCCTCAGCTATATCCTCTGGCCGATATTCGTGGTGTTGGTGGTGTTGATGGTGTTCTTCACCTTCACAATGCTCGCCAACGTTATTGCCGCACCGTTCAACGGCTTCCTCGCGGAGAAAGTCGAAGTGGTGGTGCGCGGCACCGACGATTTCCCGACCTTCAGCTGGGGCGAACTGATCGCCATGATCCCCCGTACCCTGACCCGGGAAATGCGCAAGCTCGGCTACTTCCTGCCAAGGGCCATCGGGCTGTTCATCCTCTCCTTCATCCCGGTGGTGAACATCATTGCCGCACCGCTGTGGCTGCTGTTCGGGGTGTGGATGATGGCGATCCAATACATCGACTACCCGGCGGACAACCACAAGCTGGGCTGGAACGAGATGCTCGCCTGGCTGCGCAAGAAGCGCTGGCAGAGCATGAGTTTTGGCGGGATCGTTTATCTGGTGCTGCTGATTCCGGTGGTGAACATTTTGATGATGCCGGCGGCCGTGGCTGGTGCGACGCTGTTCTGGGTGCGTGAGCGTGGCGCGGAGAATCTGGTGGCGGAACGCAGTTAATCGCGTCATATATCCATCATCCCACCGTCACAATGACGACATGGCCTCAGCCGACACTGAGGTCATGACGACAGCTCTGCATATTACTCTGATCACCGAAACCTTCCCCCCGGAAATCAACGGCGTGGCCAATACCCTTGGCCGCTTGTTCGACGGTTTGCGCGCGCGCGGGCATCAGGTCGAGTTGGTGCGGCCACGTCAGGGCGGCGACCCGCTGACGGGCAGCAATGATGAGTTGCTGCTGTGTCGGGGCTGGCCGCTGCCGGGTTATCCCGGCCTGCAATGGGGCCAGTCGTCGATGCACAAGCTGCTGCGGCGCTGGAAGCGCCATCGCCCGGACGTGTTGTACATCGCCACCGAAGGACCGCTGGGGTTGTCGGCGTTACGCGCGGCACGACGTTTGGGGATTTCGGTGGTCAGCGGCTTTCATACCAATTTTCAGCAGTATTCCAGCCAGTATGGGCTCGGGTTGCTGACGCGCTTGCTGACCCACTACCTGCGCTGGTTTCACAATCGCTCGACCCTGACCCTGGTGCCCAGCGCCAGCCAGCGACTGGAGCTGGAGCGGCGCAGTTTCGAGCGTCTGGCGTTACTCTCTCGAGGCGTCGACAGCCAGTTGTTTCATCCGGTCAAACGACTGAAACCGCTGCGTGAGCAATGGGGACTGGCCGAGGATGACATCGCCTTCATCCACGTAGGACGCCTGGCCCAGGAGAAGAATCTTGGCCTGCTCAAGCGCAGTTTCGACGCGCTGAAAACCACTTATCCACAGCGCAACATGAAATTGATTGTGGTCGGTGACGGTCCGCAACGATCGACGCTGGAAAAGGAATTGCCCGAGGCGATTTTTTGCGGCTCACAACGCGGCGAAGCGCTGGCCAGTCACTATGCCTCGGGGGATGTGTTTCTGTTTCCGAGCCTGACCGAAACCTTCGGCAATGTGGTGCTTGAGGCATTGGCCTCAGGGCTGGGGGTGGTGGCGTACGATCAAGCTGCGGCGGCTCAGCATATTCGCCATGGCTATAACGGCGTATTGGCCATGCCCGGGGATGAACAGGCGTTCTGCGATGCGGCACGTTGGCTGCTGGAGGAGCGCGAAACCTTGCGCTGCATGCGGCTCAATGCCCGCCAGCATGCAAGCCGTCAGGGCTGGGCGGCGATTATCGAGCAGTTCGAGGGGCAGTTGCGGGGGGCTTGTGCGCAGGAACAAGTTCTATCCGATGCAGCGTTGTTACCTTAAAAGCTTCGCGGGCAAGCCTCGCCCTTGTAGGAGCGAGGCTTGCCCGCGAAAAGGCCTTTTCAGTCGCCATTTACACCAGCGTCATCAACGCATCACGGCTGAATGGCAGGATGTCCTGCTCACGACCGTCACGCACTTTCTGCGCCCAGTCCGGGTCCACCAACAACGCACGCCCCACCGCCACCAGGTCGAACTCATCGTTATTCAAACGTTCCAGCAGTTTTTCCAGGCTGGCCGGCTGTGCGATCTTGTCGGTGTTGACCATGAATTGCAGGAACTCGCCATCCAGGCCGACGCTGCCAACGGTGATGGTCGGCTTGCCGGTGAGCTTACGGGTCCAGCCGGCCAGGTTCAGTTCGGAACCGTCGAACTCCGGCTCCCAGAAACGGCGTGTCGAGCAGTGGAAAATATCCACGCCGGCGTCGGACAACGGCTTGAGAAATTCGCCCAACGCCTCTGACGTCTGCACCAGACGCGCGGTGTAGTCCTGCTGCTTCCACTGGGAGAAACGGAAGATGATCGGGAATCCCTCGCCGACTGCTGCACGCACCGCCTGAATCAATTCGATGGCGAAGCGCGAACGGTTGGCCAGGCTGCCACCGTATTCGTCGGTGCGCTGGTTGCTGCCTTCCCAGAAGAACTGGTCCACCAGATAACCATGGGCACCGTGGATTTCCACGCCGTCCATGCCGATGCTCTGGGCGTCTTTGGCGGCTTGGGCGAACGCAGCGATCACCTCCTGGATATCCTGCTGGGTCATGCCGTGAACCACGACCTGTCCGTCTTTCAGTTTTTCCGACGGACCATAACCCGGCACGCTGGCATCCGGCTCGGTGCCGATACGGCGCACGCTGCCCACATGCCACAGCTGCGGAACGATCTTGCCGCCTTCGGCATGCACTGCATCGACGACTTTTTTCCAGCCGGCCAGTGCGTCTTCACCGTAGAAGTGCGGCACGTTCGGGTAACCGTTGGAGGCCTTGTGACCGACCGTGGTGCCTTCGGTGATGATCAGGCCAACTCCGGCGGCAGCGCGGCGACGGTAGTATTCAATCACTTTGGAGTTGGGCACGCCGCCCGGCGAAAACGAGCGGGTCATCGGTGCCATGACGACGCGGGTCGGCAGTTCGAGAGCGCCGAGGTGAAAAGGCTTGAACAGGGCTTTGACAGGCATTGGACGCTCCACGGGACATAGGCTTTATGACGGCGATAATATGGAGGGCGCCCTGCCTTGAACAGCACTATTGATTTGAGTGATTAAGGATTAGAAACGAAAAGATCGCAGCCTTCGGCAGCTTCTACAGAGGAATGTGAATACCTGTAGCTGCCGAAGGCTGCGATCTTTTGATCTTGATCTGCGCTTTAACTCAGAGCTTTTTCAATCGCCTGGATAACAGAAGGATCATCCGGCGCCGTACGCGGCGAGAACCGCGCCAATACGCGACCGTCCTTGCCCAACAGGAATTTTTCGAAGTTCCAGGTGATGTCGCCCGGAAACTCCGCACCCTCGCCCGCCAGCAGGCGGTACAGCTGATGACGTTCGTGACCGTTGACTTCCAGCTTGCTGGACAACGGAAAGGTCACGCCATAGTTGAGGCTGCAGAACGCCTGGATTTCCTGCTCTGTGCCCGGTTCCTGCCCGGCAAACTGGTTGCACGGCAAGCCCAGCACGCTGAAACCCTTGCCCTTGTATTGCTGGTAGAGGTTTTCCAGAGCTGCGTACTGTGGGGTCAAGCCACATTTGGAGGCGACGTTGACCACCAGCACGACGTGCCCTTTGAAGGGCGCCAGAGGTAACTCCTGGCCATCCAAAGTTTTCAATGTAAGGTCGTGAAAAGCACTCATGACGGACTCCAAATTTCCCGTGTTCTTCTCGAAACAGCCACTTGGTCATGTCGCCAAGGACAGCCGCGGACTAAAAAGGCGCCCTCGGGCGCCTCTCCAGTTCTCGAAAGCTTAGCGCAGAAAATCAGTGGTGATGGCCACCTTCGCCATGGACGTGACCATGAGCGATTTCTTCCTGGCTGGCATCACGGATGGCAACGATCTTGACCTGGAAATTCAGGCGCTGACCGGCCAGCGGGTGGTTGCCGTCGACGGTGACATCGTCGCCGTCCAGATCGCGAATGGTGACGATCTGCATCTGGCCGTCCGGAGCGGAAGCGTGGAACTGCATGCCCACTTCCAGTTCATCGACGCCTTCGAACATGCTGCGGCTCAGGGTGCTGACCAGTTCGGCAGCGTATTCGCCGTAGGCATCTTCAGGTTCTACGGAGACTTTCAGTTCATCACCGACTGCTTTGCCTTCCAGCGCCTTCTCCAGGCCCGGAATGATGTTACCTGCGCCTTGCAGGTAGACCAGCGGCGCGCCGCCGGCGGAGCTGTCGATGACCTCACCAGCGTCGTTGGTCAGGGTATAGTCGATGGAGACAGCCTTATTGGCGGCGATCAGCATGGGGCGAGACCTTTTGCATAAGAAAGATGAATGTCCAAGTTTAGCGAAGCAATCGCCCGAAAGCGAACACAACCCAGACAAACGGGGTGCAATGAAAGCCTCGACCATTACAGGTTTTCATCAGGACGAGGACGGGCACTGGGTGGCCGAGCTGTCCTGCGGCCATACCCAACACCTGCGGCACCAGCCGCCGTGGCAATCCCGGGCCTGGGTGCTGGACCCTGCGCTGCGCAATGAAAAAATAGGCCAGCCCTTTGATTGCGGTTGGTGCGCACAAGGCTCGGTTAGCGATAACCTTGACCACTGAATATCGGTAGAACGCCAGCCATAGGCGTTCACCATTGCCATGCACCCTTAGAGAATCCGCATGCAAACTTTTTTTATCGCGCCCACCGATTTTGGTGTGGGTCTGACCTCCATCAGCCTCGGGCTGGTGCGTACCCTTGAGCGGGCCGGCCTCAAAGTCGGCTTTTTCAAACCGATTGCCCAACCGCACCCGGGCGACACCGGCCCTGAACGCTCCACCGAACTGGTGGCCCGCACCCACGGTTTGAAACCGCCTCAGCCATTGGGCCTGGCCCATGTCGAGCGGATGCTCGGCGACGGTCAGCTGGACGAATTGCTCGAAGAAATCATCACCCTTTACCAGCAAGCCGCTATCGGCAAGGACGTGCTGATTGTCGAAGGCATGGTCCCGACCCGCAGCGCCAGCTACGCCGCGCGGGTCAACCTGCACTTGGCCAAGAGCCTCGACGCCGACGTGATTCTGGTTTCGGCGCCGGAAAACGAAGTGCTGACCGAATTGTCCGGCCGGGTGGAATTGCAGGCGCAATTGTTCGGCGGGCCGAAGGATCCGAAAGTGCTGGGCGTGATCCTCAACAAGGTCAAGACCGACGAAAGCATGGACGTCTTCGCCTCGCGCCTGAGAGAGCACTCGCCGTTGCTGCGCAGTGGCGACTTCCGTCTGCTCGGCTGCATCCCGTTTCAACCGGAGCTGAACGCGCCGCGCACCCGTGACGTGGCCGAGTTGATGGGCGCTCAGGTGCTCAATGCCGGTGACTACGAAACCCGGCGCATGACCAAAATCATCATCTGCGCCCGCACCGTGCGCAACACCGTGGAACTGCTCAAGCCCGGCGTGCTGGTGGTGACCCCCGGCGATCGCGACGACATCATCCTCGCGGTCAGCCTCGCGGCGATGAACGGTGTGCCCCTGGCCGGCCTGCTGCTGACCAGCGACACCCTGCCCGACCCGCGCATCATGGAGCTGTGCCGAGGCGCCTTGCAGGCCGGTCTGCCGGTGTTGTCGGTGAGTACCGGTTCCTACGACACCGCCAACCAGTTGAACGGTTTGAACAAGGAAATCCCGATCGACGACCGCGAGCGCGCGGAGATCATCACCGATTTCGTCGCCAGCCACCTCGACGCCAACTGGCTGCACCAGCGCTGCGGCACACCACGGGAAATGCGCCTGTCGCCTGCAGTGTTCCGCTATCAACTGATCCAGCGTGCCCAGGCCGCCAACAAGCGCATCGTGTTGCCCGAGGGCAGCGAGCCGTTGACCGTCCAGGCCGCCGCGATCTGCCAGGCACGGGGCATCGCCCGTTGCGTGTTGCTGGCCAAGCCGGCAGACGTCGAGGCGGTCGCCCGCGCCCAAGGCATCGAGTTGCCACCGGGGCTGGAAATCCTCGACCCGGACCTGATCCGCGAGCGTTACGTCGAGCCGATGGTTGCGCTGCGCAAGACCAAAAGCCTCAACGCGCCGATGGCCGAGCAGCAACTGGAAGACACCGTGGTGATCGGCACCATGATGCTGGCGCTGGATGAAGTCGACGGGCTGGTGTCCGGGGTCATTCACTCCACCGCCAACACCATCCGCCCGGCCCTGCAACTGATCAAGACCGCGCCGGGTTGCACCCTGGTGTCGTCGGTATTCTTCATGCTGTTTCCCGAAGAAGTGCTGGTCTACGGCGACTGCGTGATGAACCCGCACCCGAGCGCCAGCGAACTGGCCGAGATCGCCTTGCAAAGCGCCGATTCGGCAGCGGCGTTCGGCATCACTCCGCGAGTGGCGATGATCAGCTACTCCAGCGGTGAATCGGCCAGCGGCGAAGAAGTCGAGAAGGTTCGCGAGGCCACCTTGCTCGCCCACGAACAGCAACACTCACTGCTGATCGACGGCCCGTTGCAATACGATGCCGCTGCCAACGAAACCGTGGCCCGGCAACTGGCGCCGAACAGTCAGGTGGCCGGTCGTGCCACGGTGTTCGTGTTCCCCGACCTGAACACCGGCAATACCACCCACAAAGCCGTGCAACGTAGCGCCGACTGCGTCAGCCTCGGGCCAATGCTGCAAGGCCTGCGCAAACCGGTGAACGACCTGCCGCGTGGCGCGCAAGTCGACGACATCGTGTACACCATCGCGTTGACCGCGATTCAAGCGGCCAACCGACCTATGGATATTTAAATGCTGGATTTTCTACCTGCACCCGTGCGCGGCGTGATCGCCTCGCTGCTGTTGGCGCTGAATACGATTCTGCTCTGCTCGTTTCTGTTCTGTGTGGCGCTGTTCAAAGTGTTGCCGTTCGCCCTCACCCAACGTTTCGCGCGCTGGCTGATGAGTCATACCCACGAAGCGTGGATCAGTAACAACAAGGGCTGGATGAATCTGGTTTGCCGCACACGCTGGCACCTCAGCGGCTTGCAAGACCTGGACTATCGGCACTCCTATCTGATCACCAGCAACCACCAGAGCTGGGTCGACATCATGGTGCTGCAGTACGTGCTCAACCGTCGCATCCGCCCGCTGAAGTTCTTCCTCAAACAGGAACTGATCTGGGTACCGGTGATTGGCCTGGCGTGGTGGGCGTTGGGTTTTCCGTTCATGAAGCGTTACTCCAAGGCCTATCTGGAAAAGCATCCGCAGAAGAAGGGCAAAGACCTGGAGACCACCCGCAAGACCTGCGACAAGTTCCGCAATAACCCGGTGGGGATTTTCAACTTCGTCGAAGGCACACGCTTTACCGAGGGCAAACACGCCCAGCAGGGTTCACCGTTCCGCTACCTGCTGAAGCCGAAAGCGGGCGGCATTGCCTTTGTGCTGGATGCCATGGGCGACCAGCTGGAAGCCATCGTCAACGTGACCATCCACTACCCGGCCGGGCGTCCAGGCTATTGGGATTTGCTCTGCGGCAATGTGAAGGATGTAGTGGTGCACTTTCAGGAGCTGAAGATTCCACCACAGTTCGTTGGCAAGAACTACGACCAGGACGGGGTGTATCGCCTGGAGTTTCAGGGGTGGATCAATCAGTTGTGGAATGACAAGGATGCGCTGTTGGGACAAATGCACCGGGAGTATCCAGTGAATTCTTGAGGTGCCCGCGAAAGTGTCCTCCCGGACACAAAAAAGTCCGCAGATGATCACTCATCTGCGGGCTTTTTGTTTTCAGCTAATGCTTAGATCGCGCCACGCTTGCGCAGCAGATCCAGCACTTGCTTGACGCTTTCTTCCAGCGACAGCGACTGGGTGTCGATCACCAGATCGGCATCCAGCGGCACGTCGTACGGGAAGGATTCGCCCGGGATGTTGTCGCCACCCGCCGCGTACAGACCTTGCGGATCACGCTCAGCGCAGACCGTCGGCGAGGCCTGGACGTAGACCGTCAGCAGACGCTCCTTGCCGATCAGGTCCTTGGCCTGCTCACGACCTTCGGCACTCGGGGCAACGAACGCCGCCAGTGTCAGCAGGCCGGCTTCGTTGAACTGACGCGCAACGTGCGCCGCACGACGCCAATTCTCGGTGCGCCCGGCGCGATCCTGCGGCAGACCTTTGTTCAGGTCATGACGCAGGTTCTGGCCATCGAGTACAAACACCGCGCGACCCATGTCGAACAGCTTGCGTTCAACCGCATACGCCAGGGTGCTTTTGCCAGCGCCCGACAGGCCGCTGAACAACACGGTGGCCGGTTGCTGACCGAAGCGCTGGGCGCGTTCTTCGGTGGCTACATGGGCCAGTTTGCCGTGGTGGGAGCTGCTGCCATGCGCCAGCGGCTGAGCGATGATCATGCCGGCCGCGACCGTGCCGTTGGTCAAACGGTCGATGACGATGAACGAACCCGTGGTGCGGTTGCTGTCGTAACCGTCCAGCGCAATGGCCGCGTCGAGGCTGATCTTGACCCGACCGATCTCGTTCAGCTGCAACGAGCTGGCAGGGCCTTCGGCCAAGGTGTTCACGTCCACGCGATTGACGATGCTGGTGATCGAGCCCGGCACGTAAGTCGTGGCGCGCTTGATGTCGTACTTCTTGCCCGGCAGCATCGGCTCTTCGGCCATCCACACCAGCATGGCGTCGAAGGCGTCGGTCACTTGCGGCTGGTTATCGGCGTGCACCAGCAAGTCGCCACGGGAAATGTCGATCTCGTCTTCCATGGTCAGCGTCACCGCTTGACCAGGACCGGCGTGCTCCAGCTCACCTTCGAAGGTGACAATGGATTTCACGCGGCTGCTCTTGCCCGACGGCAACACAACGACTTCGTCGCCCTTGTGCACGATGCCGCTGGCCAGGGTGCCGGCGAAACCACGGAAGTTCAGGTTCGGACGGTTGACGTACTGCACCGGGAAACGCAGATCGGTGTAGTTGCGGTCGCTGGCGATTTCGACGGTTTCAAGGATTTCCATCAGCGACTGGCCGGTGTACCACGGCGAGCGCTCGGACTTGTTCACCACGTTGTCGCCCTTGAGCGCGGACATCGGCACGAACGCCATGGTGCTCGGCTTGAACGCGATGCCTTCGGCGAACTTCAGGTAATCGGCCTTGATCGACTCAAATACGCTTTCGTCGAAGCCGTTGAGGTCCATCTTGTTGATGGCGACCACGATGTGCTTGATGCCCAGCAACGAGGCGATAAAGCTGTGGCGACGGGTCTGGGTCTGCACGCCGTAACGGGCGTCGACCAGGATGATCGCCAGGTCACAGGTGGATGCACCGGTGGCCATGTTGCGGGTGTACTGCTCATGGCCGGGGGTATCGGCGATGATGAATTTGCGCTTGGCGGTAGAGAAATAGCGGTAGGCGACATCGATGGTGATGCCCTGCTCACGCTCGGCCTGCAAGCCGTCGACCAGCAACGCCAGGTCGATGTCTTCGCCGGTGGTGCCGACTTTTTTCGAGTCGCGGGTAATGGCTTCCAGATGATCTTCGTAGATCATTTTGGAGTCGTGCAGCAGGCGCCCGATCAAGGTGCTCTTGCCGTCGTCGACGTTGCCACAAGTCAGAAAGCGCAGCATTTCCTTGCGTTCATGCTGGCCCAGGTAGGCGAGGATGTCCTCGCTGATCAAATCAGATGCGTGCGACATGACAACCCCTTAGAAATAACCCTGACGTTTCTTTTCTTCCATGGAACCGGCGCCATCGTGATCGATGACTCGGCCCTGGCGTTCGGAAGTTCGCGTCAGGAGCATTTCCTGAATGATGTCGGTCAGGCTGGTGGCCTCAGACTCGACAGCACCGGTCAACGGGTAGTCGCCCAGTGTACGGAAACGGACCTTCTTCTTGACGATGCGCGCCTTGTCTTCGTCGCTCAGGTGATTGAGCAGGCGTTCGTCGTCGATCATGATCCAGGTGCCGTTCATCTCGATGACATCACGCTCGGCTGCGAAATACAGCGGTACGATCGGGATGCCTTCCAGGTAGATGTACTGCCAGATGTCCAGTTCGGTCCAGTTCGACAACGGGAATACGCGGATCGATTCACCCTTGTTGACCTTGCCGTTGTAGACGTTCCACAGCTCCGGGCGCTGGTTTTTCGGGTCCCAGCGGTGCTTGCTGTCACGGAAGGAATACACGCGCTCTTTGGCACGGGACTTCTCTTCGTCGCGACGGGCGCCACCGAATGCGGCGTCGAAGCCGTACTTGTCGAGGGCCTGCTTGAGGCCTTCGGTCTTCATGATGTCGGTGTGCTTGGCACTGCCGTGGGTCAGCGGGTTGATACCCTGCGCAACACCCTCGGGGTTGACGTGTACCAGCAGGTCCAGGCCGAGCTCTTCGACCATGCGGTCGCGGAACGCGTACATTTCCTTGAACTTCCACTGGGTGTCGACGTGCATCACCGGAAACGGAAGTTTGCCCGGGAAGAATGCCTTGCGCGCAAGGTGCAGCATCACGGCGGAGTCTTTACCGACGGAGTACAGCATCACCGGGTTATCGAACTCGGCGGCGACCTCGCGGATGATGTGGATGCTTTCGGCCTCCAGCTGTTTCAGATGCGTCAGTTTGTCGACCATGGCTACTCACGAAAACGATCTTATGGACGGCCTGCGGGCCGTGTTCGAGCGGGGAATCCTAGCACAGCGCCCTCTTCTAATCAGGACGGCGGCTAGATCGAAAGGGTATATGAATATACCCCCTCGTTTGGGCTCCAGCCCTGTAGTCAAATCGGGTTCGGGCAATCGATGAAGATGTGCTCGAGGGCGAAACGTCGCGCCAGGTAATCACCCAAAGCCTGTACACCGTAACGCTCGGTGGCATGGTGGCCGGCGGCGATGAAACTGATGTCGTTTTCCCGGGCGCTGTGGAACGTCTGCTCGGAGGCCTCGCCGCTGAGGTACAGATCGACACCGGCCAACACCGCCTGGTCAATGTAACCCTGGCCACCACCGGTGCACCAGCCGACCCGACGAATCATCTCGCTGCCTTCGATCAGTAACGGCTCGCGCCCCATGACTTCCTGTACTCGGCGGGCGAAATCGCGGGGGGTCATCGGTTCGCTCAACGAGCCGACCAGGCCGACGATTTTCAGGTTGTCCGGATCCAGCGGGCCTTCGACGGTAATATCCAATTGCCGGGCAAGCTGTACGTTGTTGCCGACTTCAGGGTGCAGGTCCAGCGGCAAGTGATAGGACAGCAGGCTGATGTCGTGCTTGAGCAGGGTTTTCAACCGGCGCTGCTTCATGCCGGTGATGCACGGGTTCTCGCCTTTCCAGAAATAGCCGTGATGCACCAGCACCAGATCGGCCTGGGCCTCCACCGCGGCGTCCAGCAACGCCTGGCTGGCGGTGACACCGCTGACGATGCGCATTACTTGCGGCCGGCCTTCGACCTGCAAGCCGTTGGGGCAGTAATCGGCAATCTTCGCACTTGCCAGGTAACGGTCGGCTTCTTCGACCAGGGTGCTCAGGGCGACGGCCATAAAAGACTCCTAAATATCCCGTTCAGAGGCGCGCGCGGCCTCGTATAATGCGCGACATTATGGGCGGTCTCATACCGCCTGCAACCTCTCAGGACGTGCTTAATGCTCAAGGCGCTGCGTTTTTCCGGCTGGCCGCTGTTGGCCGGCGTGCTTGTCGCTCTACTGATTATTCAGCGTTACCCGCAGTGGGTCGGGCTGCCAAGCCTCGACGTCAATCTGCAACAAGCCCCGCAAACCCTTGGTGTGCAGCAGGGCCCGGTGTCCTATGCCGATGCGGTGACCACGGCTGCGCCGTCGGTGGTCAACCTTTACACCACCAAAGTGGTCAACAAACCCAGCCATCCGCTGTTTGAAGACCCGCAGTTCCGCCGCTTCTTCGGCGACAACTCGCCCAAGCAGAAGCGCATGGAGTCGAGCCTCGGTTCGGGCGTGATCATGAGCCCGGAAGGTTACCTGCTGACCAACAACCACGTGACCAGCGGTGCCGACCAGATCGTGGTGGCCCTCAAGGATGGTCGTGAAACCCTGGCCCGGGTCATCGGCAGCGACCCGGAAACCGACCTCGCGGTATTGAAGATCGACCTGAAAAACCTGCCGTCGATCACCGTCGGCCGTTCCGACAACCTGCGCATCGGCGACGTGGCCCTGGCCATCGGCAACCCGTTCGGCGTCGGCCAGACCGTGACCATGGGGATCATCAGCGCCACCGGGCGCAATCAGTTGGGCCTGAACAACTACGAAGACTTCATCCAGACCGATGCCGCGATCAACCCCGGCAACTCCGGCGGTGCACTGGTGGACGCCAACGGCAACCTGACCGGCATCAACACGGCAATCTTCTCCAAGTCCGGTGGCTCGCAAGGCATCGGCTTCGCGATCCCGGTCAAACTGGCGATGGAAGTGATGAAGTCGATCATCGAACACGGCCAGGTGATTCGCGGCTGGCTCGGCATCGAAGTGCAACCGTTGAGTCAGGAACTGGCGGAATCGTTTGGCCTGTCGGGACGCCCGGGAATTGTGGTCGCGGGGATTTTCCGTGACGGCCCGGCGCAAAAGGCCGGCCTGCAATTGGGCGACGTGATCCTCAGCATCGACGGTGAACCGGCTGGCGATGGTCGCAAGTCAATGAACCAGGTGGCGCGCATCAAACCGACCGACAAGGTCACGATTCAGGTGATGCGCAACGGTAAAGAACTCAAGCTCACCGCAGAAATCGGTCTGCGTCCGCCGCCGGCGCCGATCCAGGAAAAAGAAGAAGAGTAAGCGGGACCCTGTGGGAACGAGCAGCACCGCTCGCTTGTATGCTGGTACTTGAAGGGAGGAGGAGGGACAAGGCTCGATTCTGACTGTTGGCGCAGTACAGATCCGTGGGAGATTTCGCCCCTCCTCCTTTCACCCAAGCGCCGATAAAGAATGCATCTGGCTAGACCGACGATAGGAACAAGCCTGCGCCTCTGGGTGAGCCCTTCAAGTGCTCAAAACCATATCTCGGGGGGGTGTTCAATGGCAATGTCGGTTTCTGTTTCCAAGCCAATCGTGGGCGTGGATGTCGCCAAAAATGAACTGGTGATCTACCAGACCGAACTGGATCTGCTGGAGACGCTTCCCAATAACAAGCCAGCCATCAAGAAATGGCTGAAAGCCTTGCCGGAACCGGTCGACGTAGCAATTGAGTCGACCAATATCTATCACTTGGAATTCGCCGACCTGGCCCATGATGCCGGCTGCACGATTTACATGGTCGGTGGCTATGAACTAAGCCACTACCGCAAAGGTGTGAAGGTTCGCGCCAAAACCGACGCGCTGGATGCAAAGCTGCTCGCCCGTTATCTGAAAAACGAATATGAAGAGCTTCACCCATGGACTCCACCATCGCCGCTGTATCGTCAGCTCTTGAGCCTTTTCCGCCGGCGCGCCGCGCTGGTTCAGGCACGAGTTGGCCTGGTACAGAGCTGGGCAAGTGAGCCGCTGCTCAAAGCCGCTTTTGCCGAGCAAATAGCCTCAATGCAGAGGCTTGAAGTGCTGGTCGAGAAGATGATCAACGACCTCCTTAAAGAGGCCGGTTTACTTACCCATCTAAGGCGCTGCATGAAAGTTGAAGGCATAGGCTTTTTGACTGGAGCTCGCCTGATCGCGGCGTTTCAGCGGGGCGAGTTTAAAAACGCTGACGCATTCATCGCTTTTTTGGGGATGGATTTACGGGTTTCACAGTCGGGACAGAAGGACGGTCGCCGCAGTCTGACAAAACGAGGTGATCCGGAGGCGCGCCGACTTTTGCACAATGCAGCCATGTCGGCCAGCCGAACGGCAACCTGGAAAGGTTTTTATGAAGAGCAACGAGCTAAAGGGTTCAGCACCACTCAGGCACTGGTGATTCTGGCCCGTAAACTTGCTCGGGTCGTATTCGCACTACTGAAGGGGCAGAGCGAATACCAGCCGAAAGCAAGTTGAGGGTTTCCCCTCAACCATAGAATCTCCCACAGGAACAGTTTTGGTCTAGAGGTCGCCGAGGCCGTCGATCAGTGCCTGATTCTGCTCCGGCGTGCCGATGGAAATCCGCAGGAACTGGGCAATCCGCTCTTGCTTGAAGTGCCGAACAATCACGCCCTGTTCACGCAACTTCGCCGCCAGCCCCGCAGCATCGTGCTTCGGATGACGGGCGAAAATGAAGTTCGCCGCCGACGGCAACACTTCAAACCCTTTCGCTTCCAGTTGCGCGACCACTTGCTCCCGACTCTCGATGACCAACCGGCAAGTCTTGTCGAAATACTCGCGATCTTCGAACGCCGCCGCAGCCCCCACAATCGCCAGACGATCCAGCGGGTAGGAGTTGAAGCTGTTCTTGATCCTCTCCAGTGCCTCGATCAGATCCGGGTGCCCCACGGCCAGACCAACCCGCAGGCCGGCCAGGGAACGGGACTTGGACAGGGTCTGCGTCACCAACAGGTTCGGATAACGGTCCACCAGCGTGATCGCCGTTTCACCGCCGAAGTCGACGTAAGCCTCATCCACCACGACCACCGAATCCGGGCTGGCCTTGAGGATTTGCTCAACAGCATCCAGCGCCAACAGGCAACCGGTCGGCGCATTCGGGTTCGGGAAGATGATCCCGCCGTTCGGCTTGGCATAGTCCGCCGGGTTGATCTGGAACTGCTCGTCCAGCGCAACCGCATCGAACTTGATGCCATACAACCCGCAGTAAACCGGGTAGAAGCTGTAGCTGATGTCCGGGAACAGCAGCGGTTTATCGTGCTGCAGCAAACCGTGAAAGATGTGCGCCAGGACTTCATCGGAACCGTTACCGAGGAACACCTGATTGCCCTGCACGCCGTAGTACTTGGCAACGGCTTGCTTGAGCAGGTCGCTGTTCGGGTCCGGGTACAGACGCAGGTTGTCGTTCAGTTCGGTTTGCATCGCCGCCAGGGCTTTTGGCGATGGACCGTACGGGTTTTCGTTGGTGTTGAGCTTCACCAGTTTTGCCAGTTTCGGCTGCTCGCCCGGCACGTAAGGCACCAGATTCTTGACGAACGGGCTCCAGAATTTACTCATGTTCAGTTCCCCTGCTTGTCATCAAGAATGCGGTATTCAGCACTGCGGGCGTGAGCGCTCAGCGATTCGCCACGGGCCAGTACGGAGGCGGTCTTGCCCAGTTCGGAGGCACCCTGCTCGGAGCAGAAGATGATCGACGAACGTTTCTGGAAGTCGTAAACACCCAGCGGCGAAGAGAAGCGCGCAGTGCCGGAGGTCGGCAATACGTGGTTCGGACCTGCGCAGTAGTCGCCCAGGGCTTCGGAAGTGTGGCGGCCCATGAAGATCGCGCCGGCGTGACGGATCTGCGGCAGCCAGGCCTGTGGATCGGCGACCGACAGCTCCAGGTGCTCTGGGGCAATGCGGTTGGCCACTTCGATGGCCTGTTCCATGTCGCGAACCTTGATCAGCGCACCACGGCCATTGATCGAGGTTTCGATGATCTCGGCGCGTTCCATGGTTGGCAGCAGTTTGGCGATGCTTGCCGCGACCTTGTCGAGGAACTCGGCGTCCGGGCTGACCAGAATCGCCTGGGCGTCTTCGTCGTGCTCGGCCTGGGAGAACAGGTCCATGGCGATCCAGTCCGGATCGGTCTGGCCATCACACACCACCAGAATCTCCGACGGGCCGGCGATCATGTCGATGCCGACCTGGCCGAACACGTGGCGCTTGGCGGTGGCGACATAGATGTTGCCCGGGCCAACCACTTTGTCGACCTTCGGCACGCTTTCGGTGCCGTAAGCCAGCGCCGCAACCGCCTGCGCACCGCCGATGGTGAACACCCGGTCGACGCCGGCGATGCAGGCTGCGGCCAGCACCAGTTCGTTGACTTCACCGCGCGGGGTCGGCACGACCATGACCACTTCGGTCACGCCCGCCACCTTGGCCGGAATCGCGTTCATCAGCACCGAGGACGGGTAGGACGCCTTGCCGCCCGGCACGTACAGACCGGCGCGATCCAGTGGCGTGACCTTCTGGCCCAGCACCGTGCCATCGGCTTCGGTGTAGCTCCAGGAGTCCTGTTTCTGCTTTTCGTGGTAGCTGCGCACACGGGTCGCGGCTTTTTCCAGGGCTTCGCGCTGAGGCACGGTGATGCGGGTCAATGCCAGTTCCAGGCGTTCGCGCGGCAGGATCAAGTCCGCCATGGACGCCACTTGCAGGCCATCGAACTTCTGGGTGAACTCGACCACCGCCGCATCGCCACGCTCGCGCACGGCCTTGATGATGTCCAGCACCCGCTGATTGACCGAGTCGTCAGACACACTTTCCCAGCTCAGCAGATGATCCAGATGATGTGCGAAATCCGGGTCAGCAGCGTTGAGTCGGCGAATTGCAGTCGGTGCGGTCATAGCGAGAGCCTCATAGGATTGGCAAAAACTCGGGCGCCCTAAGCTAGCCGTTGATCCGCTTGGGCACCCGAGAATTCTGGCTATGAGGCGGATAGACGGGCGCGACTCAAGGTCGCGCAGGTGAATCAGCCGCGGTGTCGAGACTCCACTGCCTTGCGCAGGGTGTCGATCAACGCCTGGATACGGGCATGCTGCATTTTCATCGACGCCTTGTTGACGATCAGACGGGAGCTGATGGCAGCGATGAAATCCTGTGGCTCCAGGCCATTGGCCCGCAGCGTGTTACCGGTGTCGACCACGTCGATGATCTTGTCCGCCAGGCCGATCAGCGGCGCCAGTTCCATCGAGCCGTAGAGCTTGATGATGTCGACCTGACGACCCTGTTCGGCATAGTAGCGCTTGGCGACGTTGACGAACTTGGTGGCAATGCGCAGACGGCCCTTGGGCTCGACTGCGCCGACTTTACCGGCCGTCATCAGTTTGCACTGGGCGATTTGCAGGTCCAGCGGTTCGTACAGACCCTGGCCGCCGTATTCCATCAGCACGTCTTTACCGGCGACGCCCAGATCGGCGGCACCATGCTCGACATAGGTCGGCACATCGGTGGCACGCACGATCAGCAAGCGCACATCGGCCTGGGTCGTGGGGATGATCAGCTTGCGGCTCTTGTCCGGATTCTCGGTCGGCACGATGCCCGCTTCAGCCAGAAGCGGCAGGGTGTCGTCAAGGATGCGGCCCTTGGACAGTGCGATAGTCAACATGGGAAACGTCAGTCCTTATCAAGGTACTCATGCCCGGTCGCAAACGGCGCCGGACACACATCGAGCCGGAAACCGGCTCGACTTCAACAAATCAACGGACGCGTCCCTGCGCCCATGCAGCAGAAACTAGCCCGGTACGCGGCGGATCTTGGCGCCGAGCATCTGCAGCTTCTCTTCGATGCACTCATAACCACGGTCGATGTGGTAGATGCGATCGATCAGGGTATCGCCTTCGGCGATCAGCGCCGAGATCACCAGGCTGGCCGAAGCACGCAGGTCGGTGGCCATGACTGGCGCGCCCTTGAGCTTTTCGATGCCGGTGACGATGGCGGTGTTGCCTTCAACCTGAATGTGCGCGCCCATGCGGTGCAGTTCGTAAACGTGCATGAAACGGTTTTCGAAGATCGTCTCGATCACAGCACCAGTGCCTTCGGCAATGGCGTTGAGGGAGATGAATTGCGCTTGCATGTCGGTCGGGAACGCCGGGTATGGAGCGGTCCGCACGTTGACGGCTTTCGGCCGCTTGCCGTGCATGTTCAGCTCGATCCAGTCTTCACCGGTGGTGATTTCGGCGCCGGATTCACGAAGTTTTTCCAGAACGGCTTCGAGTATGGTCGGATCGGTGTCCTTGACCTTCACACGCCCGCCGGTGACCGCTGCCGCCACCAGATAGGTGCCGGTCTCGATACGGTCAGGCATCACTTTGTAAGTGGTCGTGTGCAGACGCTCGACGCCATCGATGGTGATGGTGTCGGTGCCGGCGCCGGAAACCTTCGCGCCCATGGCGTTCAGGAAGTTCGCCAGGTCGACGACTTCAGGCTCGCGAGCGGCGTTGGCCAGAACGCTGCGGCCCTTGGCCAGAGCGGCCGCCATCATGATGTTCTCGGTACCGGTCACGCTGACGGTGTCGAAGAAGAAGTGCGCACCGCGCAGGCCGCCTTCAGGGGCCTTGGCCTTGATGTAGCCGCCTTCGACATCGATGACCGCGCCCATGGCTTCAAGACCACGGATGTGCAGGTCAACCGGACGCGAACCGATGGCGCAACCGCCAGGCAGTGCAACTTCGGCTTCACCGAAACGGGCAACCATCGGGCCCAGCACCAGGATCGAGGCGCGCATGGTTTTAACCAGTTCGTACGGCGCGATCAGGGTCTTGATGGTGCGTGGGTCGATTTCGACGCTGAGCTTCTCGTCGATCACCGGCTCAATGCCCATGCGACCGAACAGCTCGATCATGGTGGTGATGTCGTGCAGGTGCGGCAGGTTGGCCACGGTCACCGGGCCATCGCACAGCAAGGTGGCAGCCAGGATCGGCAAGGCCGAGTTCTTTGCCCCGGAGATGCGGATCTCGCCATCAAGACGAGCGCCACCAGTAATAATCAATTTATCCATAAGAATCTCGACGCCCTTGGGCTCAGGTGCGCTCGGCCCAGGCCGCGCTGCTGAAAAATTTCATAGTGACCGCATGGATGCTGCCATCGACAATCCACGGGTTCAAATGGGCATAGACCTGCTGCTGGCGCTTCACCGGGCTCAACGCCGCCAGTTCATCGCTAATCACGTTAAGCTGGAAATTGCAGCCTTCGCCTTCAACTTCCACCTTCGTGTTTGGCAGCTTTCCTTCAAGGAAGCTCTTCACTTCTACGGCCTGCATGCTCAACCTCAATCGGCGCCCTGTGCGCGCGGGTCGGACATCATACAAAAAAGCCCCGCGCCTGCGAACCCCGCGAAGCAGGACTCTGACGGGGGGCTTCTTTATAGATGCGGTTCAGGGGTGCGCCAACAGCTCGGTCAATTCGCTGACCTGAGCGATTTTGCGCATGTCTTCGGGCATCGCGCGAATGCTCACGGCCTTGCCGGCCACCTGGGCATCGCGCATGAAGCACAGCAGCAGCGACAAGCCGACACTGCTGGACTTCTCCACTGCGGAGCAATCGACCACCAGCGCAGGCGCCTTGCTGGACTTGATCAGCACCTGCCCCTGCTTGCGCAAGTTCGGGCCGGTCCGGTAATCCAGCACACCGCTGAGCAGCAGCTCGCCGGTTTCGCTCATGCGAATGGCCGACTCACTCATTGGGCTTTCTTCTCGACAGCTTTTTCGGTGTTTTCCTTGGCTTTGGCGACTTCCCCGGCCCAACCATTGATGGTCTTGTCCAGGTCGTTGCCATTGCGCTGCATCGCATCAGCGAACTGATCGCGGAATAGCTTGCCGATATTGATGCCGTTGATGATGACGTTACGCAGCTTCCATTCGCCGTTGATCTTTTCGAGTGTGTAAGACACGGGATAGATCGCGCCGCTGCTGCCTTTGACCGTCATGCCAACGCTGGTACGGTCTCCCGATTCATCCTTGGCAGGCTCAACAGTAATGCCCTGGTTGTTGTATTCAAGCAATGCGTTGCCATAAAACTGGAACAGACCTTTTTTGAAGTTTTCTTCAAACGTCTTCATTTGCTCGGGCGTTGCTTTGCGCGAGTATTTGACGGTCATGATGCTTTTGGAAATGCCCTCGGCATCCACCACAGGACCGACGATGGTGTTCAACGCCGTATAAAAGTCTTGTGGATCCTGCTTGTACTTCTCTTTATTGGCCGACAGGTCGGCGAGCATCCGGGTCGTGGTGTCCTGAACCAGATCGTGCGCCGACTGCGCCGCGATGGCGTTAGCCATCAACGGCAAGGCTGCGAGCAATATCAACAGGCCACGTCGCAAGATAGAGATCATTGAAAAGCTCCTCATTTGGCGTCTTTGCTAACGGTATTGAGCAGAAATTTACCGATCAGGTCCTCGAGCACCAGCGACGACTGCGTGTCGTGGATGGTTCCACCATCCTTGAGCAGGGCTTGTTCCCCACCCACACTGATACCGATGTATTTCTCACCCAACAGGCCAGCGGTCAGGATAGATGCAGTGGAGTCAGTCGGCAGGTTATCTACGCGCTTTTCCAGTTGCATGGTCACCCGACCGGTGAAGCTGTCGCGATCCAGATCGATCGCAGTGACCTTGCCAATGGTCACACCGGCCATGGTCACTTTAGCTCTGACAGTCAAACCGGCGATATTATCGAAATATGCATAAAGTTTATAAGTATCGGTGCTCGGGCTCGGGGACAGGCCACTGACCCGCAACGCAAGCAACAGCAAAGCCAGGATGCCAGCCAGCAAGAAAAGGCCGACACCGATTTCCAGGGTGCGGTTTTGCATCAGAAATCTCCAAACATCAAGGCGGTCAGAATAAAGTCCAGGCCGAGTACCGCCAAAGAGGCGTACACCACGGTCTTGGTAGTGGCACGACTGATCCCCTCGGAAGTGGGCTCGCAGTCATAGCCTTGGAATACGGCGATCCAGGTCACGACGAAGGCAAAAACGATGCTTTTGATAATGCCGTTGAGCACATCGTCGACAAACGTCACGCTGTTTTGCATGTTCGACCAGTAGGAGCCTTCATAGACACCCAGCCAGTCGACGGCCACCCACGAACCGCCCCAGATACCCACCACGCTGAAAATCATTGCCAGCACCGGCAGGGAAATGAAGCCGGCCCACAGGCGCGGAGCAATAATGTACTTGAGCGGGTCAACCCCGATCATTTCCAGACTGGACAGTTGCTCGGTGGATTTCATGTTGCCGATTTCGGCGGTCAGCGCCGAACCCGCACGCCCGGCGAACAGCAAGGCCGTGACGACCGGCCCCAGTTCACGCAGCAGTGTCAGCGCAACCATCTGCCCGACAGCCTGCTCCGAGCCATAGCTGGACAGGATATTGAAGCCCTGCAGCGCCAGCACCATACCGATGAACACCCCGGAGACCACGATGATCACCAGGGACATCACGCCAACCGAATGCAGTTGCTTGACCAGCAGGCCAAAACTGCCGCCGATGCCACCGCGACCGAGCAAGGCATGAAACAGGAACAGCGCCGAACGCCCGAATACCGCCAGCACATCGATGCCGGCGTGGCCGAAACGGCGCACTCTTTCTATTAATGAAATCTTGCGCATCAGCGCTTCCCCAGAAGATCTGCGCGGTAATCCGTCGCTGGAAAGTGGTATGCGACCGGGCCGTCGGGTTCGCCAGTCATGAACTGGCGAATCCGTGGTTCCTGCGAAGTCATCAATTCCTTGGGTGTGCCCTGCCCCAACACTTGCCCGTCACCCACCACAATGATGTAGTCGGCGATGCTCGCGGTCTCGGCCAGATCGTGGGAGACCACGATGCTGGTGATGCCCAGCGCATCGTTGAGCAGGCGGATCAGGCGCACCAGCACGCCCATGGCGATCGGGTCCTGGCCGACAAAAGGCTCGTCGTACATGAGAATTTGCGGATCGAGGGCAATCGCCCGGGCCAGCGCGACTCGACGTTTCATGCCGCCGGACAATTCGTCAGGCATCAGGTCAATGGCGCCACGCAAGCCCACGGCCTGCAATTTGAGCAGGACAATATCGCGAATCATCTCTTCCGGCAGTGTGGTATGAACACGCAGCGGAAAGGCGACGTTCTCGAATACATCGAGATCGGTAAACAGCGCGCCGCTCTGAAACAGCACGCCCATGTGCTTGCGCGCATCGAACAAATCGCTGCGCGACAACGTCGGCAGGTTCTGGCCATTGACCCAGACTTCGCCGCTGGTGGGGCGCAATTGGGCCCCCATCAACCGCAACAGCGTGGTCTTGCCACACCCGGAAGGCCCCATGATGCCGGTGACTTTGCCGCGTGGTATGCGGATATCGATGTTATTGAAAATGCTGCGCGCACCGCGCTTGAAGGTCAGTCCCTTCAGCTCGACCGCGTAGGCGTTATCGGCACTCATCTAAACTCCTTGCGATGCAGCCTCTCACTCGGACGCCTGGCTTTCTGACGAAAGCACATACCTTCCCGGGCAGGCCGAACTGGCGGCGAACTATATCACTGCAAATGCCAAGCGCCCAAGGCCCAAGCCGGGCACGTTCAGCAACATGACCACCTGAAATCATCTATTTAGAGGGTCTCGGTAACAAGGAATGACAAACCGCGACGAACTTGCGTGAGGGTTTTGATCATTACCGTTATAATCGCCGCCTTTTCATCAGGCTATACGATTTCTGACATGAGCCAATCCAGCGACCTGATTCAATCTGCACAACGCACCATCCGTCTCGAACTGGAAGCCGTGCAAGGCTTGTTACCCCATATCGACGCGGATTTCGTACGCGCTTGCGAGATGATTCTGGCCAGCAAAGGCCGCGTAGTCGTGGTCGGCATGGGCAAATCGGGGCACATCGGCAACAAGATTGCCGCCACCCTGGCCAGCACCGGCACCACGGCGTTCTTCGTGCATCCAGCCGAAGCCAGCCACGGCGACATGGGTATGATCACGCGTGACGACATCATCCTGGCACTGTCGAACTCCGGTTCCACCAATGAAATCGTTACCCTGCTGCCACTGATCAAGCGCCTGGGCATCAAATTGATCAGCGTCACCGGCAATCCCGACTCGGCACTGGCCAAGGCTGCCGAGGTCAACCTCAACGTTCACGTCGAGCACGAAGCCTGCCCGCTGAACCTGGCGCCAACCTCATCGACCACCGCCGCTCTGGTGATGGGCGATGCCCTGGCGGTGGCGCTGCTGGAAGCCCGCGGTTTTACCGCTGAAGATTTCGCTTTTTCCCACCCAGGCGGCGCACTTGGTCGACGCCTGCTGTTGAAAGTGGAAAACGTCATGCACGCCGGGCAAGAGCTGCCGCAGGTTAAGCGCGGCACCCTGCTCAAGGACGCATTGATGGAAATGACCCGCAAGGGCCTGGGCATGACCGTGATTCTGGAAGCCAACGGTAAACTTGCCGGGATCTTCACCGACGGCGATCTGCGTCGCACCCTGGACCGCAGCATCGACATCCACAGCGCCACCATCGAGCAGGTGATGACCGCCCACGGCAAGACCGCACGTGCCGAGATGCTGGCTGCCGAGGCGTTGAAAATCATGGAAGACCACAAGATCAATGCACTGGTCGTTGTCGACAGCGAAGACCGCCCGGTCGGCGCCCTGAACATGCACGATTTGCTGCGCGCTGGAGTAATGTAATGAGCACGGACCTGCTGCAACGCGGCAAACAGATCAAACTGGCGGTATTCGACGTCGACGGCGTGCTGACCGACGGGCGCCTGTACTTCCTCGAAGACGGCAGCGAATTCAAGACTTTCAACACCCTCGACGGCCAAGGCATCAAGATGTTGATGGCAGCCGGCGTGCAGACCGCTATCATCAGCGGACGCAAGACCCCGGTGGTCGAACGACGAGCCAGGAACCTCGGCATTCCACACCTGTACCAGGGTCGCGAAGACAAACTGGTGGTGCTCGACGAGCTCCTTGCCCAACTCAACCTGAACTATGAACAAGTGGCCTACCTCGGCGACGACCTGCCGGACCTGCCGGTGATTCGCCGCGTCGGTCTGGGCATGGCCGTGGCCAACGCCGCCAGCTTCGTGCGTGAACACGCCCACGGCATCACCCAGGCCCGTGGCGGCGAGGGTGCCGCGCGCGAATTCTGCGAATTGATCCTGCGCGCCCAGGGCCGCCTCGATGCGGCCAACGCCGCGTACCTGTGAGCCCATCATGCTGAGCAAAAAGATTCGCAACATCCTGATATTCGGTTGCATCGCGGCGCTATTCGCTGCGGTCGGCTACTGGAACATCAGCCCGGAACGCTTCCTCGACAAGCCAGTGGCGCATGTCGATGAAGCCATGATCGACTATTACGCCACCAATGCCCACAGCGTGCAGTACCTGCCGGACGGCAAATTGCAGTACGAAATGACGTCCGACAAGGTCGAACACCTGAAAGCGACCGAAGTGACGTTGCTGTCCAATCCTGACCTGAACATGTTTCGCGGCACCGAATTCCCCTGGCACGTCCAGAGCGATCGCGGCGAAGTCAACCCGGACGGCACCCAGGTCGAGTTGATCGACTCGGTACGTATCACGCGTTTCGACGAAAAAAACCGTAAAACCCTGATTACCACCACCCGTATGACAGTGTTCCCGCAGCAGCAATATGCGCAGACCGATCAACCCGTTAGAATCGACGGCGCCGGCGGTGTATCGACAGGCAACGGAATGAAAGCGTACTTGAAAGAAAGCAGGATACACCTGCTATCGAACGTAAGAGGACAGTATGAGGCTCGTTAAAACCCTCCCTATTTTGCTCAGTCTGAGCGCAGCACTGGGAAGCGTGAGCGCCTGGGCTCTGCCGACCGATCAAGCGCAGCCTATCCGCATTCAGGCCGACGACGCCCAACTGGACGATAAGAATGGTGTTGCCACCTATAAAGGTGATGTGATCATCACTCAGGGCTCGATGAAGGTCACCGGCAACACCGTGACCATCACTCGCACCCCGACTGGCGACATCGACGTGGTGACCTCGGTGGGCAACCTGGCGTACTTCGAGCAATTGCAAACAGCTGGCGACACCAAGCCTGTTCAGGGCTGGGGCGTGACCATCCAATATCACGCCGCGCAAAACCGCGTCGTACTGATCGACAAGGCCAAAGTTGTCGACAAGGACAACAACGTCACCCAGGGCGAAAAAATCGTCTATGACACGGTGAAAAAACTCGCCAGCGCCGGTCGCGCCACAGGCAGCAAGGTCACCGAGGCACGTCCGCGTATCGACATGGTGATCCAGCCGAAGAAGAAAACCGACGAGAAAACCCAGTAATGGCAACTCTGAAAGCTCAGCATCTGGCCAAGAGCTACAAGAGCCGCCAGGTCGTGCGTGACGTCAGCCTGTCCATCGACAGCGGCCAGATCGTCGGCCTGCTTGGCCCCAACGGCGCCGGTAAAACCACCTGTTTCTACATGATCGTGGGCCTGGTACAGGCCGATCAGGGTCGCGTACTGATCGATGACCTGGACGTCAGCCACCAGCCGATGCACGGTCGCGCGAAGGCCGGTATCGGCTATCTTCCGCAAGAAGCGTCGATCTTCCGCAAGCTGTCGGTGACCGACAATATCATGGCCATCCTCGAGACCCGCAAGGAGCTCGACAAGGCCGGTCGCCGCAAAGAGCTGGAAAGCCTGCTGCAGGAATTTCACATCCACCACATTCGTGACAGCCTTGGCATGAGCCTGTCCGGTGGTGAACGCCGTCGGGTGGAAATCGCCCGGGCACTGGCCACCAACCCGAAATTCATCCTCCTCGACGAACCCTTCGCCGGCGTGGACCCGATCTCGGTGGGCGACATCAAGCAGATCATCCACCACCTCAAGGCCAAAGGCATTGGCGTGCTGATCACTGACCACAACGTCCGTGAAACCCTGGACATCTGCGAAACCGCCTACATCGTCAACGATGGCCAGCTGATCGCTGAAGGCGACTCCGCCACCATCCTGGCCAACGAACTGGTCAAGGAAGTGTATCTGGGCCATGAGTTCCGCCTGTAAGCGCTGAGGTGCCTGGCCAGTCGCCTTGGTGCTCATATCAATAAAAAATCAATAGTTTTTTATTGTTACAGCGCTCTAGGCAAACACTTCAGTTTCAGGCATATAATTTGCTTATGTTTGGCGCTTCGGCGCCCTGTAGTGGATGGCGCATGTGCGCCGGCGAATAAGGTGTTAAGCCCCTGCCATGAAACCATCGCTAGTCTTGAGAATGGGCCAGCAGCTGACGATGACACCGCAGCTGCAACAGGCCATCCGCCTGCTCCAATTGTCGACCCTGGACCTGCAACAGGAAATCCAGGAGGCCCTGGAGTCCAATCCGATGCTCGAACGCCAGGAAGAAGGCGACGACTTCGATAACGCAGACCCCTTGGCCGACAAAGCCGAACAGCAACCCAACACCGACATTCAGGAACCCTCCTACCAGGAAACCGCCCCGACGGTGGATAACCTTGAGGAAGGCGACTGGAACGAGCGCATTCCCAACGAATTGCCTGTCGATACCGCCTGGGAAGACGTCTACCAGACCAGCGCCAGCAGCCTGCCGAGCAACGATGACGACGAGTGGGATTTCACCACCCGTACTTCGGCCGGTGAAAGCCTGCAAAGCCATTTGCTCTGGCAACTGAACCTGGCACCGATGTCCGACACCGATCGCCTGATCGCCGTGACCCTGATCGACTGCATCAACAATCAGGGCTATCTGGACGAAACCCTCGAGGAAATCCTCGAGGCCTTCGATCCGGAACTGGACATCGAACTGGACGAAATCGAAGCCGTCCTGCACCGCATCCAGCAATTCGAGCCCGCCGGTATCGGCGCCCGCAACCTCGGTGAATGCCTGCTGCTGCAACTGCGCCAACTGCCCGCCAAGACCCCTTGGCTGACCGAGGCCAAGCGCTTGGTCACCGATTACATCGACTTGCTCGGCAGCCGCGACTACAGCCAGCTGATGCGCCGCATGAAGCTCAAGGAAGATGAACTGCGCCAGGTGATCGAACTGGTCCAGAGCCTCAACCCGCGCCCGGGTTCGCAAATCGAGTCCACCGAAGCCGAATACGTCGTTCCCGACGTGATCGTGCGCAAGGACAACGAGCGCTGGCTGGTGGAACTGAACCAGGAGTCGGTGCCGCGCCTGCGGGTCAACGCCCAATACGCCGGCTTCGTACGCCGCGCCGATACCAGCGCTGACAACACCTTCATGCGTAATCAACTGCAGGAGGCTCGCTGGTTCATCAAGAGCCTGCAAAGCCGCAACGAAACCCTGATGAAAGTGGCCACCCAGATCGTCGAGCATCAACGCGGCTTCCTGGAGTACGGCGACGAGGCCATGAAACCGCTGGTGCTGCATGACATCGCTGAAGCGGTGGGCATGCACGAATCGACGATTTCACGGGTGACCACGCAAAAATTCATGCATACCCCACGGGGCATCTATGAACTGAAATACTTTTTTTCCAGCCACGTCAGCACCTCCGAAGGCGGTGAATGCTCGTCTACGGCGATCCGCGCGATCATCAAAAAACTGGTTGCCGCGGAAAATCAGAAAAAGCCGTTGAGTGACAGCAAGATCGCTGGTTTACTGGAGGCACAAGGCATTCAGGTGGCTCGCCGCACCGTCGCCAAGTACCGCGAATCCCTAGGAATCGCGCCTTCGAGCGAACGCAAGCGGTTGATGTAGAGCCACGCCACAGCGTTCCAGTGGTAGATCATCGGATCTACCGCTTTATGCACTGGCAACGAAGGAGAAGCTGTATGCAAGTCAACATCAGTGGACACCAACTGGAAGTGACCGAACCTCTTCGCACCTACATCGGCGAAAAACTCGAACGATTAGAGAGGCATTTCGACAAGATCACCAACGTGCAGGTCACGATGACGGTCGAGAAGCTCAAGCAGAAAATCGAAGCCACGCTGCATATTCCCGGCAATGAGGTGGTCGCTAACGCGGAACATACCGATATGTACGCAGCGATCGACGCACTGACCGACAAGCTGGATAAACAACTCAAAAAGCATAAGGAAAAGACCCAGAGCCTCCTCCAGGGCGCGACCGGTCGTTAACACTCCCAACCCATGATCCGACTTGAAAGCATCCTGACCCCCGGCCGTTCCCTGGTGAACGTGCCGGGCGGCAGTAAAAAGAAAGCCCTCGAGCAAATTGCCAACCTCATCCATCGCGAAGTGCCGGATCTGGCCATGCAGGATGTCTTCGAGAGTCTGGTCGCCCGTGAAAAACTCGGTTCCACCGGCTTTGGCAACGGTATCGCCATCCCCCACTGCCGTCTCAAGGGCTGCGGATCGCCCATCAGTGCCTTGATGCACCTGGATGCACCCATCGATTTCGACGCCATCGACGGTGCCCCGGTTGACCTGCTGTTTGTACTGCTGGTCCCCGAAGCCGCCACCGATGCGCACCTGGAGTTGCTGCGCCAGATCGCCAGCATGCTTGATCGCAAGGAAGTGCGTGAAAAACTGCGCAGCGCCCCGAGCAACGAAGCCTTGTATCAGGTTGTCCTGGACGAGCAAAACGGTCACTAATCATGCGCCTGATCATCGTCAGCGGCCGCTCCGGCTCAGGTAAAAGCACTGCCCTCGATGTTCTCGAGGACAACGGCTACTACTGCATCGACAACCTGCCGGCCGGTCTGTTGCCGGAACTGGCCGAACGCGCACTGATTCACACCGAACTGGCACAACCTCTGGTGGCCGTGTCCATCGATGCACGCAACTTGCCGAGCCACCTGTCACGGTTTCCCGAATTGCTGGAAGAAGTCCGCAGCCGGCATATCCAGTGCGATGTGCTGTATCTGGACGCCGATGAAGAGACCCTGCTCAAACGATTTTCGGAAACCCGCCGTCGTCACCCGCTGAGCAGTGCCAATCGCTCGCTGGCGGAGGCGATAGAGGACGAAACCAATCTGCTGGGGCCGATCGCCGACCTGGCCGACCTCAAGGTCAACACCACCAATCTGAACCTGTATCAGCTGCGCGATACCATCAAGCTGCGCCTGCTGAATCAGCCGGAGCCCGGTACTGCGTTTCTGGTGGAGTCTTTCGGGTTCAAGCGTGGCATGCCGGTGGACGCCGATCTGGTGTTCGACGTGCGCTGCCTGCCTAACCCTTACTGGAAACCGGAGCTGCGGGCACAGTCCGGGCTCGATCAACCGGTGGCCGACTACCTGGCGGCGCAGCCGGATGTCGAGGAAATGTTCCAGGACATTTCCTCCTACCTGCTCAAGTGGCTGCCCCGCTTTGCCGCCAGCAACCGCGCCTATGTCACCATTGCCATTGGCTGCACCGGCGGGCATCACCGCTCTGTCTACCTGACCGAACGTCTGGGCCAGGTCCTGCAACAATCCCTGAAGAACGTCCAGGTTCGCCACCGCGACCTCAGCTAAAGGATTCACATCGCGATGCCTGCTCTGGAAATCGAAATCATCAACAAGCTGGGCCTGCATGCCCGCGCGTCTGCAAAATTCGTTGGCGTCGCCGGGCAGTTCCCTTGCCAGATCCGAGCTGGCCGTACACCGGAAACGATGGTCGATGGCAAAAGCATCATGGCCATGATGATGCTCGCGGCCGGCAAGGGCACCAAAATCCACCTGAAAACCGAAGGTGAACAAGAGCAGGAAGCTATGGATGCACTGGTGGCGCTGATCAACAACTTCTTCGACGAAGGCGAATAAAGATCAATGAATTACGGCTTTCGATTGCGCCCACGGATGCGTAGGCGCTGACGAAACTGCGATATTTTGATCCAAAAAAAAAAAGCGCCACCCGATCGGGTGGCGCATTTTTTTGTGCAGCAACCGCAGCTTAACTACCCGCCACCGTCATCCGCTCGATCAACACCGAACCTGTGCGAATGTTGCTGCGCAATTCCAGGTCATTACCGACCGCAATGATCTGCTTGAACATGTCGCGCATGTTGCCGGCAATAGTCACTTCCTGGACCGCGAACTGGATTTCGCCGTTCTCGACCCAAAAACCCGCTGCGCCACGGGAGTAATCGCCAGTGACCATGTTCAGGCCCTGCCCCATCAATTCAGTGACCAGCAGACCACGACCCATGCGGCGCAACAGGGCCGCCTGATCTTCATCGCCATGGGTGACGAACAGGTTGTGCACGCCGCCCGCATTCGCGGTGCTCGGCATGCCCAGCTTACGGCCGGAATAGGTGCCAAGCACATAGGACACCAGCTCGCCGTTTTCCACGAACGGCTTGGCGTAGGTCGCCAGGCCATCGCCGTCGAAGGCAGAGCTGCCCAAAGCGCGCATCAAGTGCGGACGTTCATCGATGGTCAGCCATTGCGGGAACAGTTTCTGCCCCAGCGTGCCTTCGAGGAACGAAGACTTGCGATACAGACTGCCGCCGGAAATCGCCGAGAGGAAACTGCCGAACAAACCGCCGGCCAGTTCCGCAGAAAACAGCACCGGCACTTCGCAAGTCGGTACCGGGCGTGCGCCCAAGCGGCTCGCCGCCCGTTGCGCGGCACGCTGGCCGATGCTCTCCGGGCTGGCCAACAAATTGCCCTGCCGGTTCACGTCGTACCAGTAATCACGCTGCATCTGGCCATCGGCTTCGGCGATCATCACGCAGCTGAGGCTGTGACGGGTCGAGGCGTAACCGCCGATAAAACCGTGGCTGTTGCCGTACACACGGCAACCCTGATGAGTGCTGAGGGTGGTGCCGTCGGCGTTCTTGATCCGACTGTCGGCGGCAAACGCCGCCGCTTCACAGGCCAGGGCCTGCTCGATGGCTCGCTCCGGTGTGATACTCCATTGGTGGAACAGGTCGAAATCCTGCAGTTCCTTGGCCATCAGCGCGGCATCCGCCAAGCCTGCGGCTTCGTCTTCGGACGTGTGCTTGGCAATCGCCAGCGCAGCTGCGACGGTTTCGCGAATCGCTTCCGAACCGCTGGCCGAGGTGCTGGCCGAGCCTTTGCGCTGCCCTACATACAGGGTGATGCCAAAGCCCTGGTCGCGGTTGAACTCAACGGTTTCGACTTCCCGCTGACGCACCGTGGTCGACAGGCCCTGCTCCAGCGACACCGCCACTTCACAGGCACTGGCGCCTTGGCGCTTGGCTTCAGCAATGATCTGCTCAACTTGCTCTTGCAGTGCCGGCAACGCTTGTGGGCCGACGCTTTCAACTGCACTCATGCTGTTCTCCACTCAAATTCTGCTTTCGGTAACGGTCATCGAGCGACCGGGCCGGACAAGCGGCCCCCGACTGGTTATCATGGCGGCGTTTCTTTGCGGACGGCCACCATGGTTGATTCTTACGACGACTCCCTCGATACGGGAGAAAAAAGCAAATCCCAGGTCAAACGCGAGCTGCATGCTCTGGTTGACCTCGGCGAGCGCCTTACAACACTCAAGCCTGACCTGCTGGCAAAACTGCCGTTGACCGACGCTTTGCGCCGGGCTCTGGCCGATGCGCCCAAGCACACCGCGAACATCGCGCGTAAACGGCACCTTCAGTTTATCGGCAAGCTGATGCGCGATCAGGACACTGGCGCCATTCTCACCCTGCTCGATCAACTCGATGCCTCCACCCGGCAGTACAACGAACGTTTCCACGGCCTGGAACGCTGGCGCGATCGCTTGATCGCAGGCGACGACGCCGTCCTGGAGAAGTTCGTCGTCGATTACCCGGAGGCCGATCGTCAACAATTGCGCTCCCTGATCCGTCAGGCCCAGCACGAACTGGCGACCAACAAGCCACCGGCTTCGAGCCGTAAAATCTTCAAGTACATCCGTGAGCTGGACGAGACTCAACGCGGTTTGCGTTAAGTCCCGAATCGGGTGAGTTGCCTCGCAACTCACCCGAAGCTTCACGTTCTCAAGAGCCCCTTACGATCCTGTGCCACCCACGGTGATCGCATCGATTTTCAGCGTTGGCTGGCCGACACCCACCGGCACCGACTGCCCATCCTTGCCACACGTTCCCACACCGCTGTCCAGCGCCAGATCATTACCAACCATCGACACCCGGCTCATGGCTTCCGGCCCGTTGCCGATCAACGTCGCGCCTTTGACCGGTGCAGTAATCTTGCCGTCTTCGATCAGGTACGCCTCGCTGGTGGAGAACACGAACTTGCCACTGGTGATGTCCACCTGACCGCCGCCGAGGTTGGCGCAGTAGATGCCTTTTTTCACCGAGGCGATGATTTCCGCCGGGTCGCTTTCGCCACCGAGCATGTAAGTGTTGGTCATGCGCGGCATCGGCAGGTGCGCGTAGGATTCGCGACGACCGTTGCCGGTGCGGGCCTCGCCCATCAGGCGCGCGTTGAGCTTGTCCTGCATATACCCCTTGAGCACGCCGTTTTCGATCAGCGTTGTGCACTCGGTCGGCGTGCCTTCGTCGTCGACGCTCAGTGAACCTCGGCGGCCGGCGAGGGTGCCGTCATCGACGATGGTGCAAAGCTTCGATGCAACCATCTCGCCCATGCGCCCGCTGTAGGCCGAACTGCCCTTGCGGTTGAAATCCCCTTCCAGACCGTGCCCGACGGCTTCGTGCAGCAACACGCCGGACCAACCCGAACCCAACACCACCGGCAACGTACCGGCCGGCGCCGGGATGGCTTCCAGATTCACCAGTGCCTGACGCAGCGCTTCACGGGCATAGCCCATGGCGCGGTCTTCGCTGAGGAAATAGCGGTAGTCGGTACGACCGCCACCGCCATGGCCGCCGCGCTCACGACGACCGTTCTGCTCGACGATCACGCTGACGTTGAAACGCACCAACGGCCGCACATCTGCCGCCAGGCCGCCATCGGTGGAGGCGATCAGAATCCGCTCCCAAACTCCGGCCATGCTCACGGTGACTTGCTGGATACGCGGGTCGAGGGCCCGGGTCGCCACGTCGATACGCTTGAGC
Source organism: Pseudomonas sp. Pseusp15 (assembly GCF_059492165.1). Classification (NCBI taxonomy): domain Bacteria; kingdom Pseudomonadati; phylum Pseudomonadota; class Gammaproteobacteria; order Pseudomonadales; family Pseudomonadaceae; genus Pseudomonas; species Pseudomonas sp. Pseusp15. Next base: position 26,328 of record NZ_CP168523.1, on the reverse strand, counting down.
AGCTCGACTTTCTCGGCGCGGGTCATCACTTCCAGCGGGTTGTCCGGCCCGTACAACTGAGCGACATCCTGGGTAGTGAACGCCTGCACGGTGCCATTCTGCCCGGCCCGGGAGATCGAACGGGCCGCACGGGCCGCCGCGCCCAGCGCTTCGAGGGTGATCGCATTGCTGTAGGCGAAACCGGTTTTTTCACCCGATTGCGCACGCACGCCGACACCCTGGTCGAGGTTGAAGCTGCCTTCCTTGACGATCCCGTCTTCCAGCGCCCAGGACTCGGAAATCTGCCCCTGGAAATACAGGTCGGCGGCATCGATCCCCGGGCCGGCCAGATCGCCGAGCACACCTTGCAGGCTCTCGATCGTTACGCCGCCGGGCGCCAGGAGGTGTTCACTGACAGAGGACAACAACTCGCTCATATGCTTTACGCCTTAAATTCGTCGTTCTGATGCAGGTCGCTGAGCGCCCTGCGAGAAAAAGCGCCGGTGAGTGGACACCGGCATCCGCGCCCTGATGGACGCCTGTTCGCGGCTGTCGCGTTCGGCCAGCAGCACGGCCTCGCCCTGATCCTGTTGTGCCAGCACGCGCCCCCATGGATCGATTATCGCGGCATGACCAAAGGTTTCTCGCGGTCCCGGATGAGTGCCACCCTGGGCGGCCGCGAGCACGTAACATTGAGTCTCGATGGCCCGCGCGCGAATCAGCACGTCCCAATGGGCCGCGCCGGTCACCGCGGTAAAGGCCGACGGGGCGGTAATCAATTCCGCGCCGGCAGCACGCAATTCGCTGTACAGCTCCGGGAAGCGCAAGTCGTAACACACCGTCAGGCCGACTCGACCGACTGGCGTATCGGCAACCACCACGCCACTGCCATAAGCATAGTCATCGGATTCGCGATAACGCCCGCGATTGTCCGCCACGTCCACGTCGAACAGGTGCAGCTTGTCGTACCGCGCCACGGTCTCGCCCTGGTCATCCACCAGCAACGAGCACGCATGCGCTTTGGCCATCGGTTGATCCGCCGGCGGCAACGGCAACGTGCCGGCCACTATCCATAACTTGAGGTCGCGGGCGGTCTGTTTCAACCACGGCAGGATCGGGCCTTCGCCCAGCGCTTCGGCGCGACCAATGTCGCCAATGTCGCGACGCCCCATGGCTGCGAAGTTTTCCGGCAGCACGGCAAGCCGCGCGCCACCGGACGCTGCCTGCTCAAGCAGACGACGGGCCTGGGCCAGATTGGCCAGCACGTCGCTCTGGCTGACCATTTGAATGACTGCTACAGACATGGCCATTTCCTTATCTGGAATCAACACATACCTGTAGGAGCCGCCTGCGGCAGCTCCTGCAGGGGACTTACGGCCATGCTACTCCATAGGCTTGGAAAGTGGCTTTTCAAAAAGGCTTGTCGTAGGTGATTTTCGGCTCTTTCCACGGACCTTTGACCGTGTATCTGACGCTGGCGAAGCGCGCCACGCGGTCACCGATCAGCTTATCGATCAGGAACAGCGCCCCACCTACGGCTGGCGCACCGACGATCAGCGCGGCAATCGGCAGATTGTTGGTCACCGGCAAGGTCACCAGCAACTTGGCATCGACCTGATCAGCCACCAGGTCCAGGGTGCCGTTGAGTTCCAGGTTGCTCGACGGCCCGGTCAGCCGGATCGGCTCACGGGTCACGTAGACCCCGTTGCTCGCGACCAACAGCCCTTTGACCCGGTCATAGCTCAAGCCTTTGCCGAACAGGTCGGAAAAGTCCAGGCGCAAGCGGCGGCCAATGGAGTTGAAGTTGAGCAGGCCAAATACCCGTAGAGCCTGGGCGCTGCCCTCGACTTCAACAAACTGACCTTTATTGAGCGACGCATCGAGGCTGCCGGAGAAGCGCTTGGTGGCCAGCCACGCCGGTGAGCCAGGCCAGCGACCGTCGACATCCATGTGAAACTCTTCACTGGTAACGCTCGGCGCAAAGCCCCAGCCCTTGAGCACGTCGGCGAGGTTCTTGCCACTGACCCGGCCCTTGTACCAACTGCTGGAATTGCCGGGCGTGCCTTCCCAACCCCCGTTGCCCTGCAGGAAGATGCCCTTGAGGCCCATATCCAGGGAGTTGAGGGCAATGCCTTTGCCGGTCGGGCGAACTTTCAATAGCCAGGCGCCCACCAGGTCCTGCCCCTGGAACAGTTGATTGATGGTGATATCCAGCGCCGGGATTTTCGTCGGGTCCACAGTGGCCAGCGGATCCGGAGAATTCTCGTCGGCCAGCACCGTCGGGTCTGGGGCCGGCAAACGTACGTACTGCAGATTGACCGCAATCGGTGTGGCTTTGGCATCGGGAATACCGACGGTGCCCTTGGCCTGCTGACTGTCGAGTTGCAGCGCCCAGGCGGCCGGCTTGCGCGTCAACTGCACCGACGCCTGATCAAGGGTGGTGCCGAAACCGCTGAGCTTGCCAACCTTGAAATCCGCGCCGCTGAGCAATTGCTTGGCGCTGCCGCCTGGATCCTGGCCAGCATACTTGCTGACAAGATCCTGCCAGGGGGACACATCCAGCTCGGACAGTACACCGCGCACGCGCAGGCCTTTGTTGCCGGGTAGCACAGCATCACCACCGCCGAGAAACAACTCACCGCGACCGTCGACGAAATTGCCGGTCGGAGCCGCAAACGTGAAGTTCGCCAGCTCACCGTAGTTGACCCAGTAACGCCGCTCCGGTCCTTGCAGGGTCATGCGGAACACGGTGTCGCGGCCGACATCCGCCGCCATGCCGAACGGCGCCGGCAAATCCACCGCCACGCCTTTGAGATTGGAGCTGACGATCAATTGGCTGTCGGCGCCATCAAGATTCAGTTGCAGCTGATAAGGGACTACACCAGACACCGGCAGCGGCTGAGTGACGTTCAGCCACTCGGTGAGTTTCTTGACTTCGACCTGACCCGCCGCAGTGACCCGAGTGTTGAGCTTGCCCGCGCTGCCATCGGCAAAAATCTGCGCGGTCACGGGCTTGTCAAACGCTCGCGCGGTGATCTTCTGCCCACTCAACCCCTTGGCGCTGTCGAAGCGGAAGTCGCCCTTGAGCTGTGTCAGTTCCAGGACGGGCTCGCGAAGTTTCAAGCGAGCCTTGTCGGTCTTGAAGTCGACGAGGATTTTCGGTTGTTCACCTTTGACCAGCGGGATATCCAGGTTGAGCTTGCCTTGCAGATCGCCCTCGCCCTCCCAGCCGGCGAACGTGTCGGCGGTGCCGATCGGTGCTTCCTGCAGAATCTTCAGGCCATCGCCCAATCCGCCAGCGAACCCTCCATCGAGGAACAGGTGGGGACTCTGTCCGGCAGGCACATGGGGAATATTGACGTAGACGTCGTTGACCTGGGTGTCGAGCAATTGGCCCTTGTCCGCGAGAATCCGCACGCCGCTGTCTTCGATGAACACATCGCCACTGACCTTGCTGACATGCGGCCAACCCGGTTGAAACGCCAGCTCGGCATCGTGAACCTTGAAAAACAGGCTGATGCTGCGAGCTGTTTCCGGGGCGCCATGGTTCAGCGATCCCTGATACTGGAAGAAACCTTCATCCACCGCGCCTTTGAGAATCGCCGTACGCAGCCATTCGTCCAGCGCCGGGCTCAACACGGCCGGCAGGTACTTGGCGGTATAGCGACCGTCGCCGTCGACCAGGCCGACCCGCAGGTCCATGTAGTCTTCCTGGGTGTGATCGAAATGCAGGCGAATCAGGAAGTCGCCGGCAATCTTGCCCTCTTCGCCCAGCACCTTCAGGTACGGCGCGATCAGGGTGAAACCTTCTTTATCGAGCTTCCAGTTCAACCGCGCATTGGCCTGAATGTACTGCCATGGCTTGGCGAAAATCGGGTCCAGGTGCAGGGAGAAATCCTTGCTGTCCATGCGCAACTCACCCTGCCCGAGATCGCCGCTGATGCTGCCACTGACGTTTCGCGCCGCCGGTGCACCGTGATAGGCGTCGAAGCCGACCCGCTCCAGATTGGCGGCAAAGCTGAATTTGCTGTCATCGGTAGCCGCAGGGCGCAAGTCGATCAGCACGTTGCGCAATACCCCGGTGACCTTGAGCCGCTCGACGGCCGTAGCGACACCTTCCGGAAGCGGCCCCAATGCGTTCAGCAACGGGGTGAGCGGCGTGAGGTCGATGCGATCGGCTTGCAGATGCAAAAGCTCTGGCGTCTCGTCGGTCGCCGCGGTTTGTTGAAATTGCAGTTTCGATTCCCAGCGGGTTTCACCCAGGCTCATCGCCAGGGAATCCAGGGTTACCAGGACGCCTGTGGAGCTGCGCTGGAAATAGCCGTTAAGCGCCAGATTGTTGATCTGGATCGGCTTGCGCTCGGCGTAGGCGCCGTTGAGTTGCGGCGCGTTCAAACGGATCGCCGCACTTTGCAGGGCGCCCTCGCGCCAGTTCACCCAGAGCTCGCCACCGGCCTTGATCTCGGAGAAATTCCATTGTTGGGTCAGGCGCTCAGGCAACCATTTCGACCAATCGCTTTGCGGCAGGCTCAAGTAAGCCTCAACCTCGCCATCCTGCCACTGGCTGGCGCGGATACGGGTGCGCAGGCTCATCGCAACCGGCTGACCGTCGGGCAGGGTCAAGCGGGCGTCGAGGCGCTGACGCGACACACCGGTTCTCAGATTGAGGCCGACGTAGGTCAGGGTCAGCGGCGGCTGATCCAGTGGCTGCAAGGTCACCTGACTGTCGAGCACCGACAATTGCTGGACCATCTGCATACTATTGAACAACTGCTCCGGGTCCAGCGGCTGATCCTGCCGCACCGGCAACCCTTCCAGCGCCCAATGACCGTCCTCGCCTTCCTTGAGGCTGATCTTCAGGCCGTTGAGCTCCAGATGTGCGATGCGTATTTCGCGCGCCAGCAGGCTGGCCCACAGATCCGGCACCGCGCGCACCTTGTCCAGGCGTAAGGTATTGGAGCCCTCGCCGACCATCACGTCATGGGCCAGCAGCACCGGGGCGAGGCCGCTCCAGTTGCCCTCCAGTTCGCCGATGTGCAGCGGCATGCCCACGGCGGCGCTGGCTTTGGCTTCGACATCGGCACGGTATTCGGCCACCAGCGGTGTCAGCTCCCGGCCGAGACTGACGAACAGCGCCATCAACACCAAAACCAACGCGCACAGGCCCAGACCCCAGCGGGTCAATGCGGCCAAAATGCGTGTCAGACCGTCCATGTCAGTTGGCTCCCATGGCAATAATACTGCAAAAAGCTGAGGCCAGCCGTTCTAGTGGAATTGAAATACAACGCTTCAGAGCAGCACCACGTCGTATTGTTCCTGGGAATACATGGTTTCTACCTGAAACCGAATGGTGCGCCCGATAAACCCTTCGAGCTCGGCGACGTTGCCCGACTCTTCATCGAGCAAGCGGTCGACCACTTTCTGGTTCGCCAGCACGCGATAGCCTTCGGCCTGATAGGCACGGGCCTCACGCAGGATTTCGCGGAAGATCTCGTAGCAGACGGTTTCCGGGGTCTTGAGCTTGCCGCGCCCCTGGCAGCTGCTGCACGGTTCGCACAGCACTTGCTCGAGACTTTCGCGGGTGCGCTTGCGGGTCATCTGCACCAGGCCCAGCTCGGTGATGCCGATGATGTTGGTCTTGGCGTGATCGCGCTCCAGTTGCTTCTCGAGGGTGCGCAACACCTGACGCTGATGCTCTTCATCTTCCATGTCGATGAAGTCGATGATGATGATCCCGCCCAGGTTGCGCAGACGCAGTTGACGGGCAATGGCGGTGGCGGCTTCGAGGTTGGTCTTGAAGATGGTTTCTTCGAGATTGCGATGACCGACGAAGGCTCCGGTGTTGACGTCGATGGTGCTCATGGCTTCCGCCGGGTCGACCACCAGATAGCCGCCGGACTTGAGCGGCACTTTGCGCTCCAGGGCTTTCTGGATTTCGTCTTCGACGCCATACAGGTCGAAAATCGGCCGCTCGCCCGGATAATGCTCCAGACGGTCAGCGATTTCCGGCATCAGTTCGGCGACGAACTGTGTGGTTTTCTGGAAGGTTTCCCGGGAGTCGATGCGGATCTTTTCGATCTTCGGGCTCACCAGGTCACGCAAGGTACGCAATGCCAGACCAAGATCTTCGTAGATCACGCTCGGCGCGCTGATGGTTTTGATCTGGGCGTTGATCTGGTCCCAAAGCCTGCGCAGGTAGCGGATATCCATGAGGATTTCATCGGCTCCGGCCCCTTCGGCAGCGGTACGCAGAATGAAACCGCCGGCTTCCTTGATACCTTCTTTCTCCACGCAGTCGGTGACCACTTGCTTGAGGCGTTCGCGCTCGGCTTCGTCTTCGATCTTCAGGGAAATACCGACGTGGGCAGTGCGCGGCATGTACACCAGATAGCGCGACGGGATCGACAGTTGCGTGGTCAGGCGTGCGCCTTTGGAGCCGATCGGGTCCTTGGTGACTTGCACCACCAGGCTTTGGCCTTCGTGAACCAGCGAGCTGATGCTCTCCACCGCCGGGCCTTCGCGCAGGGAAATTTCCGAGGCGTGAATGAATGCGGCGCGGTCCAGCCCGATATCGACGAAGGCGGCCTGCATGCCCGGCAATACCCGAACGACCTTGCCTTTGTAGATATTGCCGACGATCCCGCGTTTTTGCGTGCGTTCGACATGGACCTCTTGCAGAACACCGTTTTCGACCACCGCCACGCGTGATTCCATCGGCGTGATGTTGATCAGGATCTCTTCACTCATGGCAGGGTCTCGTTCAGGCATGTTCACGATAATGGCCGCATCTTGTCAGTACGACGCTCAGTGCGCGTTAAGGGTTTGCCAACAGGGTATGCCGAAATGGCCGAGCAGTTCTGCGGTTTCGCACAGCGGCAAACCGACCACCGCCGAGTAGCTGCCATTGAGCCCGACGACGAACACCGCGCCCAGCCCTTGAATCCCGTAGCCGCCCGCCTTGTCCCGGGGTTCGCCGCTGGCCCAATAGGCCGCCGCTTCATCGCGGCCGATGGTGCGAAAACGCACCAGACTGCGCACTACCAGAGACTCGCAACGTTCACCATCGTGCACTGCAATCGCCGTCAGGACTTCATGCTCACACCCGGACAACAGCATAAGCATGGCGCACGCTTCGGCTTCATCCACTGGTTTGCCGAGAATTTTCCCGTCCAGCACCACGGCAGTGTCGGCGCCCAGCACGCAGAAATCCGCGTCGGACACGATCGCCCCGCGCCCGACCTCGGCCTTGCCGCGCGCCAAACGCTCGACATAGGCCGATGGGGATTCTTCAGGGAAAGGGGTTTCGTCGATGTCCGCGCTGATGGCGGTGAACGGCACGCCGATCTGCGTGAGCAGTTCACGCCGACGCGGCGAGCCTGAGGCGAGGTACAGCTGTTTCATCAAGACATCTCCCTGTCTAGTGCCCTGTCTCACGAATACTGTTCCTTTTTGGCGAGACAGGACACCGGGTGCGAGCACATGCCTGACCGAATTAATTAATTTTGTAGCGTCGACGCAAACCGCGCAAACCGAAGCTGATCCAAGGCCAGAGCAACGCACTGACCAGTGCCGGCAACACCAGAGCCAGGGTCGGCTGACGATTACCGGTCAGGGCGCTCAGCCACAACTGAACCAGTTGGGCGAGGCCGAAGATCACCAGGATCACCAGGCTCTGTTGCCACATCGGGAACATGCGCAGGCGCTGTTGCAGCGACAGCACCAGGAACGTAATGAGCGTGAGGATCAATGCGTTCTGGCCCAGCAACGTGCCATACAGCACGTCTTCGGCCAACCCCAGGCACCAGGCGGTGACCATGCCGACTTTATGCGGCAGGGCCAACGCCCAGAAGGCCAACAGCAAGGCCAGCCACAAAGGACGCAGGATCTCCATGAATTGCGGCAGCGGTGAAACGCTGAGCAACATGCCGATGGCGAACGTCAGCCAGACCATCCAGCCGTTTCGGGAGGAAGTTGCACCGCCCATTATTCTGTTCCCCCAGTGGTGGCCGGCGCAGCGACAGGCGGTTTGGCAGCAGGCTTCACGGCCGCAGGTTTGGGTTTGGCGGCCGTCGCCGTCGCGGGTGGCTTGGCGGCAGCAGGATGGGACGCGGCAGGTTTGACTGGGGTCGCGGCGGCAGGTGCGGCAGGTGCGGCAGCCGGAGTTGCAGCGGCAGCCGGTACCACCGACGCGGCCGGTTTCGGCACGGTTGCAGGAATGATCGGCCCGCCACCTTGCCGGTCCAGAGCCTCTTGAGCCTGAGCGGCTTCATTGGCGCGCTCCTCGGCTGTGCGACCATCACTGAACACCAACAGCAAATAACGACTGCGGTTCAGCGCGGCAGTCGGCACCGCACGCACAATGGCAAACGGTTGACCGGAATCGTGGATCACTTCCTTGACCGTCGCTACCGGGTAACCCGCCGGGAAACGCTGACCGAGGCCGGAGCTGACCAGCAGATCGCCTTCCTTAATATCGGCGGTATCGGCCACATGACGCAGCTCAAGGCGTTCCGGGTTGCCGGTGCCGCTGGCAATCGCACGCAGACCGTTACGGTTCACCTGCACCGGAATGCTGTGGGTGGTGTCGGTCAGCAACAGTACCCGAGAGGTGTACGGCATCAACTCGACCACCTGCCCCATCAGGCCACGGGCATCGAGCACCGGCTGACCGAGGATCACACCGTCGCGCTCACCTTTATTGATGATGATGCGATGGGTAAAGGGGTTGGGGTCCATGCCGATCAACTCGGCCACTTCGACCTTCTCGTTGACCAGCGCGGAAGAGTTGAGCAACTCCCGCAGCCGAACGTTCTGCTCGGTGAGGGCGGCAAGCTTTTGCATGCGGCCCTGCAACAGCAGGTTTTCGGTTTTGAGTTTTTCGTTTTCGGCGACCAGCTCGGTCCGGCTGCCGAATTGGCTGGCCACACCTTGCCATAGCCGCTGTGGCAGGTCGGTGATCCAGTAAGACTGCATCAGCACCAGCGACATTTGGCTACGCACTGGCTTGAGCAGTGTGAAGCGGGCATCGACCACCATCAGCGCGACCGATAGCACGACCAGCACCAACAAGCGCACGCCCAGTGAGGGGCCTTTGGTGAAAAGCGGTTTAATAAGCCGCTCCTCCCAGGCAAATGTTCTCTTTATTCATACGGCATCAAACCGGCCTGGATGCAGACTGACAGAAGATAAACGCCAACAGGCAGCACTGCAAAGTGCTGCCTGCGGGCTCACCAGCATAGATGCATCGGGCGAGATCACTCGCTCGACAGCAGGTCCATGGTGTGTTTATCCATCATTTCCAATGCACGGCCACCGCCGCGAGCAACGCAGGTCAGCGGGTCTTCGGCGACGATCACCGGCAGACCGGTTTCCTGGGCCAGCAACTTGTCGAGGTCGCGCAGCAAAGCGCCACCACCGGTCAGTACCAGACCACGCTCGGCGATATCGGAAGCCAGTTCCGGAGGCGATTGCTCCAGCGCACTTTTCACTGCCTGAACGATAGTGGCCAGCGACTCTTGCAGAGCTTCCAGCACTTCGTTGGAGTTCAGGGTGAATGCGCGTGGAACGCCTTCGGCCAGGTTACGGCCACGAACGTCGACTTCACGAACTTCGCCGCCCGGGTAGGCCGTACCAATTTCCTGCTTGATGCGCTCGGCGGTGGATTCGCCGATCAGGCTGCCGTAGTTGCGACGCACGTAGGTGATGATCGCTTCGTCGAAGCGGTCGCCGCCAACCCGTACGGATTCGGCATAGACCACACCGTTGAGGGAGATCAGCGCGATTTCAGTGGTACCGCCACCGATATCGACAACCATCGAACCGCGAGCTTCTTCAACCGGCAGGCCGGCACCGATCGCAGCAGCCATTGGCTCTTCAATCAGGAACACTTCACGGGCGCCGGCACCGAGGGCCGACTCACGGATGGCACGACGCTCAACCTGGGTGGATTTGCATGGAACGCAGATCAGCACACGAGGGCTAGGCTGCAAAAAGCTGTTTTCGTGAACCTTGTTGATAAAGTACTGCAGCATTTTTTCGCAAACGCTGAAGTCGGCGATCACGCCGTCCTTCATCGGACGAATGGCTGCAATATTGCCCGGCGTACGACCGAGCATGCGCTTGGCCTCGGTGCCGACAGCAACGACACTTTTCTGGTTACCGTGTGTCCGAATAGCCACAACCGATGGCTCATTCAGGACGATACCGCGCTCGCGCACGTAAATAAGGGTGTTGGCAGTGCCCAGGTCAATGGAAAGATCGCTGGAAAACATGCCACGCAGTTTCTTGAACATGGGAAAGGGACCCTAGGCAACGCGTGGGTAAAAAAGTGCGGCAAACTCTAACAACGACAGGGATTTTGGGCAAGGCGCCAATATGTTAAATTGGCTGCTTTTCTGTGCACCAAGCACCACAATCGCGGCCTTGAGACCGTAGATATGCGGTAGTGTTCCGACAATCTAACACACGGACGCGGTCCGTTTTGTTTTCCACTGGAGATTCCCATGGCGCTTGAACGCTCCGACGTGGAAAAAATCGCTCATCTGGCCTGCCTTGGCCTCAATGATGCCGATCTTCCACACATCACTTCGGCCCTGAACAGCATTCTCGGGCTGGTCGACGAAATGCAAGCGGTCAATACCGACGGTATCGAGCCGCTGGCCCACCCACTGGAAGCCAGCCAGCGCCTGCGTGCAGACGTCGTGACCGAGACCAATCATCGCGAGGCCTATCAGTCCATCGCACCAGCGGTCGAAAACGGCCTGTACCTGGTTCCGAAAGTCATCGACTAAAGGGAAAGAGCCTGCAATGCATCAATTGACTCTGGCCGAGATCGCCCGCGGACTCGCCGATAAAAAGTTTTCCTCCGAAGAGCTGACCAAAGTCCTGCTGGCGCGCATCGCCCAGCTCGACCCGCAGCTCAACAGTTTCATCAGCCTCACCGAAGACCTGGCACTGCAGCAGGCGAAAGCCGCTGACGCACGTCGGGCCAACGGTGAGAGCGGCGCCCTGCTCGGCGCGCCGATCGCCCACAAAGACCTGTTCTGCACCCAGGGCATCCGCACCAGCTGCGGCTCGAAGATGCTCGACAACTTCAAGGCGCCGTACGACGCCACCGTGGTCGCCAAACTGGCCGCTGCCGGGGCCGTGACTCTGGGCAAGACCAACATGGACGAATTCGCCATGGGGTCGGCCAACGAGTCGAGCTACTACGGCGCGGTGAAAAACCCGTGGAACCTGGAATATGTTCCGGGCGGTTCGTCCGGCGGTTCCGCGGCGGCGGTGGCCGCTCGTCTGTTGCCGGCGGCAACGGGCACCGACACCGGCGGCTCCATTCGTCAGCCCGCTGCGCTGACCAACCTAACCGGCCTGAAACCGACGTACGGTCGTGTTTCGCGCTGGGGCATGATCGCCTACGCATCCAGCCTCGATCAGGGCGGCCCGTTGGCCCGTACCGCCGAAGACTGCGCGATCCTGCTGCAAGGCATGGCCGGTTTCGACCCGCAGGACTCCACCAGCATCGACGAGCCCGTGCCTGATTACAGCGCCGGCCTCAACGGTTCGCTGCAAGGCCTGCGCATCGGCGTGCCGAAGGAATACTTCAGCGCAGGCCTGGACCCGCGCATCGCCGACCTGATCATGGCCAGCGTTGAAGAGCTGAAAAAGCTCGGCGCCGTGATCAAGGAAATCAGCCTGCCGAACATGCAGCACGCGATTCCTGCGTACTACGTGATCGCCCCGGCGGAAGCGTCCTCCAACCTGTCGCGCTTCGATGGCGTACGTTTCGGCTATCGCTGCGAAGACCCGAAAAACCTGGAAGACCTGTACAAGCGTTCCCGTGGCGAAGGTTTCGGCCCGGAAGTACAGCGCCGGATCATGGTCGGTGCCTATGCACTGTCGGCCGGTTACTACGACGCCTACTACCTCAAGGCGCAGAAGATCCGTCGCTTGATCAAGAACGACTTCATGGCCGCCTTCAATGAGGTCGACATCATCCTCGGCCCAACCACGCCGAACCCGGCCTGGAAGCTCGGCGCCAAGAACAACGACCCGGTCGCCGCGTACCTGGAAGACGTTTACACCATCACCGCCAACCTCGCCGGTCTGCCGGGCTTGTCCATGCCTGCAGGTTTTGTCGATGGCCTGCCGGTCGGCGTGCAACTGCTCGCCCCGTATTTCCAGGAAGGTCGCCTGTTGAACGTTGCCCATCAGTATCAGCAAAACACTGACTGGCACACCCGCACCCCAACCGGCTTCTGAGGAGAAACACATGCAATGGGAAGTCGTGATCGGGCTGGAGATTCATACCCAGCTCACCACCCGGTCGAAAATCTTTTCCGGTAGTTCCACCACCTTCGGTTCCGAGCCGAACACCCAGGCCAGCCTGGTTGACCTCGGCATGCCCGGCGTATTGCCGGTGCTGAACCAGGAAGCAGTGCGCATGGCGGTGATGTTCGGCCTGGCCATCGATGCTGAGATCGGTCAGCACAACGTGTTCGCCCGCAAAAACTACTTCTACCCGGACCTGCCCAAGGGCTACCAGATCAGCCAGATGGAATTGCCGATCGTCGGCAAGGGCCACCTGGACATCGCCCTCGAAGACGGCACGGTCAAACGCGTCGGCATCACTCGCGCGCACCTGGAAGAAGACGCCGGTAAAAGCCTGCACGAAGAATTCAGCGGCGCCACCGGCATCGACCTGAACCGTGCCGGCACGCCGTTGCTGGAAATCGTTTCCGAGCCGGACATGCGCAGCGCCAAGGAAGCCGTGGCTTACGTCAAGGCTATCCACGCGCTGGTACGCTACCTGGGCATCTGTGACGGCAACATGGCCGAAGGCTCGCTGCGTTGCGACTGCAACGTGTCGATCCGTCCGAAAGGCCAGGCCGAGTTCGGTACTCGCTGCGAGATCAAGAACGTCAACTCGTTCCGCTTCATCGAGAAGGCGATCAACAGCGAAGTGCAACGCCAGATCGAACTGATCGAAGACGGCGGCAAGGTGATCCAGCAGACTCGCCTGTACGATCCGAACAAGGACGAAACCCGTCCGATGCGCAGCAAAGAGGAAGCCAACGACTACCGTTACTTCCCCGACCCTGACCTGCTGCCGGTGGTCATCGAGGACTCGTTCCTCAACGAGGTGCGCGCCACCCTGCCGGAACTGCCGCCGCAGAAACGCGAGCGTTTCCAGCAGCAGTTCGGTTTGTCGGTGTATGACGCCAGCGTACTGGCCACCAGCCGCGAACAAGCCGATTACTTCGAGAAAGTCGTGAGCATCAGTGGCGACGCCAAACTGGCGGCCAACTGGGTCATGGTTGAACTGGGCAGCCTGTTGAACAAGCAAGGCCTGGACATCGACCAGTCGCCGGTTTCGGCCGAGCAACTGGGCGGCATGCTGCTGCGCATCAAGGACAACACTATCTCCGGCAAGATCGCCAAAGTGGTGTTTGAAGCCATGGCCAACGGCGAAGGCAGCGCGGACGAAATCATCGACAAGCGCGGCCTCAAGCAAGTGACCGACACCGGCGCGATCTCGGCGGTACTGGACGAAATGCTCGCAGCCAACGCTGAACAGGTCGAACAATACCGCGCGGCAGACGAAGCCAAACGCGGCAAGATGTTCGGCTTCTTCGTCGGCCAGGCCATGAAAGCCTCCAAAGGCAAAGCCAACCCGCAACAGGTCAACGAACTGCTTAAAAGCAAGCTCGAAGGCTGATGAGAATGGAGCCAACTCTCAATATTGGCTCCATTCCTTGTGGCGAGGGAGCTTGCTCCCGCTGGTCTGCGAAGCAGGCCCAAATCGGCAACCGCACTCTTTCAGCGAGAATGCATCAGCCGATTTTGCGACCGCTTCTCGGTCGAGCGAGAGCAAGCTCCCTCGCCACATTTATTTTGGGAGCCGTCCAAATGAAACGTCTGCTCAGCGCTTGCGCCCTGCTCTCTCTGCTGGCCGGTTGTGCCAGTACCGACACCATCGATCCACACGGCTACGACAAGACCGGCCTGGCCTCGTATTACGGTGCCAAGCACCATGGCAAACGCACCGCCAGCGGTGAGCGTTTCAATCAGCATGGCCTGACCGCTGCCCATCGCCAGTTGCCATTCGGCACCCGGGTGAAGATTACCAACCTGAATAACGACAGATCCTGCGTGGTACGCATCAACGACCGCGGACCGTATTCTCGCGGGCGCCTGATCGACGTGTCCCGTGAAGCGGCCGACCAGTTGGGCATGCTGCGCAGTGGCACCGCGAAGGTTCGCGTGCAAGCCCTCGACGACTGATAGACGGAGCGCTGACTATTTTCGGACTGGCCGATTTACCCCTGATCAGCGTGATTGAATTGCTCTGCGGTCTGTTTTTATTGATCGCCGGCGCCGAACTGATGGTGCGCGCCGCGGTACGCCTGGCCGCGCGCCTGCATGTGCGGCCGCTGATCATCGGCCTGACCATCGTGGCCCTCGGCAGCAGCGCACCGCAGATGGCGGTCAGCTTGCAAGCCACCCTGGCGCAAAACGCCGACATCGCCGTCGGTAGCGTGATTGGTAGCAGCATCTTCAACATCCTCGTCACCCTCGGGCTCTCGGCGCTGATTACTCCATTGCGGGTTTCGCGACAATTGGTGCGTCTGGATATTCCACTGATGATCGGCGCCAGCCTGCTGGTGTTCGTACTGGCGTGGAACAAAGAACTGAATCGAGTCGACGGCATGATGCTGCTGGCCGCGCTGGTGCTGTACCTGGGCTTGCTGCTGCGCCAGTCGCGGCACTCGGCCCGTCCGCCATCAGGGGCTCATGAAGCGTCGCAGGCACCGTGGTTCAGCAGCCTGCTGATGATTGTCGCCGGGCTGGCGATGCTGGTGTTCGCCGGGCACTTGTTGCTCGGCGCCGCGGTGGCGGTCGCGACCGACCTGGGTTTGTCGGAGCGGATCATCGGCCTGACCATCGTCGCCGTCAGCACCTCCCTGCCGGAACTGGCCACTTCGTTGATCGCCGCGTTGCGCGGTCAGCGGGACATCGCGGTGGGCAACGTGATCGGCAGCAACCTGTTCAACCTTTTGGGCGTGCTCGGGCTGACCGCATTGATCGCGCCATCACCATTGTCGGTCTCGCCCAACGCGCTGGATTTCGATTTGCCGGTGATGCTCGGAGTCGCGGTGCTGTGCCTGCCTGTGTTCTATTCCGGCTACCGGGTGACCCGCGCCGAAGGCCTGCTGTTTTTGGGCTTGTACCTGGCCTATGGGCTGCACGTGGTGTCGTTCACCACGGGCATGCCGCTGGCTGGCAAGCTTGAACACCTTATGCTGTTTTTCGTCCTGCCGGCGCTGGTGGCGTTTTTGCTGTTCACCTCTCTTCGCGCCTGGCGTCGCCAACACCACAAGAGGGAATTGCCATGAGCACTGATAAGAAGCCTGGGGTTGAAATCCGCCGCCAAGTGATGGGCGACGCGTTCGTCGACCGCGCCCTGGGCAACGCCACCGAATTCACCCAGCCGCTGCAGGACTTCGTCAATGAGCACGCCTGGGGCGGCGTGTGGAACCGCGAAGGTTTGCCGCTGAAAACCCGCAGCCTGATCACTCTCGCTGCGCTGACCGCGTTGAAGTGCCCGCAAGAATTGAAAGGCCATGTGCGCGGTGCGTTGAACAACGGTTGCACGGTGGAAGAGATTCGCGAAGCACTGCTGCATTGCGCGGTGTATGCCGGTGTGCCGGCGGCGATCGATGCATTTCGGGCGGCGCAGGAAGTGATCGATACCTATCAGAAGCCGGAGTAGACGACCTGAAGAACGCCGCAAATCCCGAGGTTAGATCCACCCACCCCACTGCAACAAAAAGATCCCGATATTGGTGGTGACCGCCGCCATCAGTGTAGTAATCACGATGATCGCCGCCGCCAGTTCATGATTGCCATTGGCCTGCCGGGCCATGACGAAACTGGCCGCGGCGGTCGGGCTGCCGAAGTACAGAAACAGAATCCCCAACTCCGCCCCACGAAAGCCCCAGAGCCAGGCGCCGAGTGTCGCCAGCACCGGCAGGCCGATCATCTTCACCAGACTTGAACTCAGCGCCATCGTGCCGCTTTTGCGCATTGCCGCCAGCGACAACGTGCCACCGATGCAGATCAATGCCAATGGCAAGGTGGTTTGCGCCAAATATTGACCGGACCTCTCCAGCCACCCCGGCAAGCCGATCTGGAACCAGGCAAATGGTGCGGCCGCTATCACACTGATGACCAGCGGATTGGCCATCACACTTTTGCAGATACTCCACGGATCAGACTTGATCACCGGGCTATAGACCGCCAGCACAATGGTTGAGAGCGTGTTGTAAAACAGGATCACCAGCGCCGCGAGAATCGCCCCAAGGGAAATGCCATAGTCGCCGTACATGCTCGCCGCCAGGGCCAGGCCGATTACCCCGTTATTGCCGCGAAACGCGCCTTGGGTGTAGATGCCCCGATCTTCCCGCGGGCATTTCCAGATCGCCCAACCCCAGGCAATTGCAAAGCACATCAGGGTCGCGACCGAGAAGTAGATCAGCAGCGCCGGTTGCAACGCAGCGTGCAGGTCGGCATGCAAGATGCCCAGAAACAGCAACGCCGGCATGGTGACATTGAACACCAGGGCCGATGCAGTATGGATGAAGTTGTCGTTGATCCAGTCGATGCGCTTGAGCAGCACACCCAGAAACAGCATGGCAAACACCGGCGCAGTGATGTTCAGGGTTTCGAGGAAAATAGCCAGCATGCCGGGGGAACCTTGGGTGGGCGTCGTTAGGGGGCTAATGATAAGCCACCGGAGACGTCGGCGTCTGGTAGACCGTCTTCGCGGGCTTGCCCGCGAAGACGTCCTGATAAGCGCCAAATTAACCTCGGGTTACTTACCGATAGAAATCTTCGGCGCCCAAGTCAGCCATTCATCTTCAAACTTGTCGAACAGCGGGAACGTTTGTTCAGGCCGCGCCGGGACACCCATGCGGTCGCCATCCGGTGTGGCAAAGGCGATACCGCCCTGGATCAGCGTCTCCAGCGATTCGGTGCGTATGGTTGCGCCTTTGAACAAGCCGTAGTCAAAACCAAAACCACTGGTGTTCCAGAACCGCGTGCCACTGCGTACCAATGGCGCGTACTTCGGCTCGATCAGGATGTGTACCAACACTCGATCCGCCGTCTGCCCCAGTTCATAGCCAGTCACCTTGCCCACCGTGATTTCGCGATAGGTGACGGGTACACCGGTCTTCAGCGAGCCTCGACGAGCAGCACTCAATACCAGGCTCAAACCGGCCTCTTCCTTGGCGGTTTCCGGAGGATTGGTCAGCGCTACGAAGTCCTTTTGCGGACCGAGATTCTTCGGCGCCGGTTGCACTTCGATGTACTGCCCGGTCACCAGTGTCTCAAGGTTGGACGTCTTGATCAGACCCAATTCAGGTTTGACCACCCAGAACTGACTGCCCACCCGAGCGATACGCTCCGGCACTTCCGTGATTCGCGCAGTCAGCAGCACCGATTGCAGGTCGTCGCTGAGGTCAACGTCTTCGACCTTGCCGACGTCGAGGCCTTTGAACCGGATCGGCGTGCCCATGCGCAGACCATCGGCGCGATCGACCTTGATGGTCACCACGGCGCCTTTCTGGTTTGCCTCTTCATGACTGGCGAACAGACGGAAACGTGGAATGCGCTTCCGCAACGGCGCTTTGGCTTCTGGGGTTTCGAAAGCAATGCCGCCAGCCATCAGGCTTTGCAACGACTCACTTTTGACCTGGATGCCACCGGTCAGCCCACCTGTCAGCGTAATGCCGCTGGCATTCCAGAAGCGCGTCGAGGCGTTGACCAGCCCCTCGTACTCCTTCTCGATGTGCACACCGATCACCAGCTGTTTTTTAGTGCGAGAGAACTGGTAGCTCTGCACCGAACCCACCTTGACCTGCTTGTAGAGAATCGGACTGCCGACTTCCAGTGAGCCGAGGTTTTCGGTGAACAGCACCAGATGCAGGCCCGGCGAACGCAGATCCAGCGGCGGCGCCTTGGCCCGTGCTTCGAACTCGCGCTGCGGTGCGCCCCCCTTGTCACCAGGGCGCACGGCAATGTAGTTACCTTTGACCAATGCTTCCAGACCGGTGATACCAGCCAGCGAAATCGATGGCTTGACCACCCAGAACTGCGTGCCGGTGACCAGATAATCCTCAGCCAATGGGTCGAGCGTCAGCTCGGCGGTTGCACTGGAGAGGTCCGGGTCAATCTTGAGCGCCTTCAGATTGCCGACCTGAATGCCTTTGTACATCACCGGTGTACGACCGGCCTGCAGGCCTTCGAAATCGCTGAGTTTGACCTTGACCCGAATACCGGCGGCGGCTGCATCGAAGTCTTCATAGAGACGGAACGGCAGGCTTGGGTCGGTGGGCGGGCTGTCCTTGCGGTTTTCCGGTGTAGCAAATGCAATACCACCAGCGACTATGCTGGCGAGGGACTCGCTACGCACTTTCACACCGGACAGGTTGGCATCGATGCTGATGCCGCTGGCATTCCAGAAACGCGTGTGTTTGCGTACCAGGCTGGCATAGGTCGGTTCGATGAAGACTTTGAGTTCAACGGTGTTCTGGTCCGCGGACAGCAAATAGCTTTTGATCTGACCGACCTGGATCTGCTTGTAGAACACCGGGCTGCCGCGATTCAGCGAACCAAGACGATCAGCCTTGATGGTCAGGTGCAGACCAGGCTTGGCGTCCGACAGCGGCGGCTCTTCGGCCAGGGCCTTGAACTTGCGGGTCGGTTCGCCCTCTCCCGGGCTGACAGCCACATAGTTACCCGAGACCAGCGTCTCCAGGCCCGTGATACCGGCCAGGGTTACGCTCGGCTTGACCAGCCAGAAACGCGTGCTGGTTCTGAGGTATTGCTCCACGTCCTTATTCATCTCGATGGTGGCGATCACGCCTTTGGCGCTGCCTTCGTCATCGAGTGTGAGGGCTTTCACCTTACCGACCGACATACCTTTGTAAACGACTTCGGTCTTGTTGGCCTGAATACCTTCGCCGCTTTCGAAGCGCACATGGATCTCAATGCCTGTCTCGCTATAGGCACGCCAGGCGAGCCAACCGCCAATGAGCAAGGCGATCAGGGGCAATACCCAAATGGCAGACCAGTTAGAGGCCGGTCGGGTTTTCGCTGTAGGCAAATCAGTCATGGTCGTCGTCCGACTCCGTGTTATCCCAAATCAGTCGGGGATCGAAAGTTACTGCGGCAAGCATCGTCAGAATCACCACACTGGCGAAGGCGATGGCGCCAAGATTGGCTTCGACGCTGGCAAGCCGTCCGAAATTCACAACCGCCACCAGGATGGCGATCACAAAAATATCCAGCATCGACCAGCGGCCGATGAACTCGATAAAGCGGTACATCCATATACGTTGGCGTGCGGAGAGTGGCTGGCGCCGCTGCACCGAAAACAGCAGCAACCCGATGCCCACCAGTTTGAACGTAGGAACCAGAATACTGGCGATAAAAACCACAGCCGCGATTGGAATCATGCCGTGCTGAACCAGTTGGATCACGCCGGACATGATGGTGCTCGGATCGCCCTGCCCCAGGGAACTGACGGTCATGATCGGCAGCACATTGGCCGGGATATAAATAATCGCAGCGGTGACTAGCAGCGCCCAGGTACGCATCAGGCTGTTCGGTCGGCGCGCATGAACCAACGCACCACAGCGGGTGCAGACCTGCTCGTCAGTGCCAGCTTCCTGCTTGTTCAACTCGTGGCATTCGGCACAAATCAGAATGCCCGCATCAATCGCCCGCATGGGCATCTTCTCCTGATAATGCCTGCCAGATCTGGTGCGGCGACATCACCACTTCCAGCCAGACCTGGACCAACAACAAACTGATAAAGCACGCCAGACCAAGACCTACGGTAATCGCCGCCATATCGGCCAATTTGACGATCGCGACCAGCACGCCCATGAGGTAAACCTCAAGCATCCCCCAATCCCGAAGATGGTGATAAATGCGGTAGAGCAGCAAACCGTAGCTGCGTCCGATATTGAATCGGATACTCAGCAGCACCACCAATTGGCAGAGCAGCTTGAGCAGCGGAATCCCCATGCTGCAGAGAAATACGACTGCTGCTACGCCCTGCATACCGGTATCGAACAAGCCGACAACACCGCTCCAGACGGTGTCATTCGATGACTGTCCGAGTAGATGGAGCTGCATGATGGGTAAAAAGTTCGCGGGGATATACAACAACAGGGCGGCAATGACCAAGGCGAGACTGCGCTGCACGACATTGTGCCGATGGGCATACAGCTCATAACCGCAGCGTGGACAAATGGCCTTCTCACCATGGGCGAGTTCAGGCTTGCGCATCAGCAAGTCGCACTCATGACACGCCACCAAACCGTCCAGTGGTAAATCTGACAGCCCAGGGGCGTCAACCGGATCTGGCATAAAGGCTCTGGCTCCAAAAAAGTTGGACCTATTCTAGTGCCCTGACTCGAAAATAACTGTGCAATTTTGTGTTACCAGCGAAGTAGACTTTTTCTGCGGGCAAAACAAAACCCCTACCTGCATACGCAGATAGGGGTTTCGGAATTTAATCTTGACGATGACCTACTCTCACATGGGGAAACCCCACACTACCATCGGCGATGCATCGTTTCACTTCTGAGTTCGGGATGGGATCAGGTGGTTCCAATGCTCTATGGTCGTCAAGAAATTCGGGTACCGAACCGTCTTTCGACGCTTCAGCAAATTGGGTATGCGATAGTTTGTGCGGTTTTTGTGAATGCTTGCGAACTTTCGGTTCATTGCGTCTTCACACACCGCAATCTGGTGCCCTTTCGCTTTTCAGCTCGAAGCATACAAATTGCTTGGGTGTTATATGGTCAAGCCTCACGGGCAATTAGTATTGGTTAGCTCAACGCCTCACAGCGCTTACACACCCAACCTATCAACGTCGTAGTCTTCGACGGCCCTTCAGGGGACTCAAGGTCCCAGTGAGATCTCATCTTGAGGCTAGTTTCCCGCTTAGATGCTTTCAGCGGTTATCTATTCCGAACATAGCTACCCGGCAATGCCACTGGCGTGACAACCGGAACACCAGAGGTTCGTCCACTCCGGTCCTCTCGTACTAGGAGCAGCCCCTCTCAAATCTCAAACGTCCACGGCAGATAGGGACCGAACTGTCTCACGACGTTCTAAACCCAGCTCGCGTACCACTTTAAATGGCGAACAGCCATACCCTTGGGACCGGCTTCAGCCCCAGGATGTGATGAGCCGACATCGAGGTGCCAAACACCGCCGTCGATATGAACTCTTGGGCGGTATCAGCCTGTTATCCCCGGAGTACCTTTTATCCGTT